>CAVXZC010000001.1:0-2168556 GCA_963766165.1 uncultured Solirubrobacteraceae bacterium
GCACCGCCCGGCCCTCGCCATCGCTTACCTGCTGCATAGCAATACGTGGTGCTGCCGCTGCCGCTACTGGTTCCAGTTGGTGTTGCTACCGTTCCTCCGGCGACTTCCTGGCGTTCCTGGTCAGGGCCGCCCGGCGCGAGCCGATCGCGCTGGTCGTCAGCTACCGCAGCGACGAGCTGCACCGCCGCCACCCGCTGCGTCCGTTCGTGCTCGAGCTGGAGCGCAGCGGCCGGGCGATCCGGGTCGAGCTGGCGCCGTTCACGCGGTCGGAGCTGCGGGAGCAGGTCGCGGCGATCCTCGACGACGTGCCGCCGCCCCAGCTCGTCGACCGTCTGCTCGAGCGCTCGGAGGGCAATCCCTTCTTCACGGAGGAGCTGCTGGCGTCGTCGCGCGGGCCCGGCGAACCGCTGCCGGCGTCGCTGCGCGACATCCTGCTGGCCCGCGTCGAGGCGCCGGCCGGCCTCGTTCGCGACGTGCTGCGGATCGCCGCGGTCGCAGGCCGGACGGTCGATCACGCGCTGCTCGCCGACGGTCGCCGGCCTGTCCGAGCACGATCTCAACCGCGCGCTGCGCGACGCCGTCGAGGGCTACCTCCTCGCCCACGACGTCCCGCAGCCGCGCTACTCGTTTCGCCATGCGCTGCTGCAGAGAAGCGATCTATGCGGACCTGCTGCCCGGCGAGCGCCGGAGGCTGCATCTGCGCCTCGCCCGCGCGCTCATGGAGGAGGCCACGCTCGCAGGAGCCACAGCACGCGGCGCGAGTTCGCGCACCACTGGTACGCCGCGGGCGAGCTGCGCGGCCGCGCTGGCCGCGTCGTCAGCGCCGGCGCGGCCGCGGAGGAGCTGTGCGCATTCGGCGAGGCGTGGCTGCACTACGAGCGCGCGCTGGCGATCTGGGATCGCGTCGCGCTCGTCGCCCGGCGAGCCGCGGATCGACCGGCTCGAGGTCCTGCGGCGGGCGGCCGACGCGGCACTGCTGACCGGCGAGCACCGCGAGCGATCGCACTGGCGCGCGAGCTGCTCGCGCGGATCGACGAGCGCGACGCGCCGGTCGAGGCGGCGCTGGCGCACGAGCGGCTGGGTCGCTACCTCTGGAGCGCCGGGCCACGACGACGCGGCCCTGCCCGCGTATCGGCGCGCCGTGGAGCTGATGCCCGGCGATCCGCCGTCCGAGGAGCGGGCGCTGGTGCTGGCCGCGGAGGGGCAGGTGCTGATGTGCTGCGGCCGCACGGCGGAGTCGAGCGCGCGCTGCGAAGCGGCGCTCGCCGATCGCCCGCGAGGTGGGCGCCGAGGCCGTCGAGGCGCACGTGCTGAACACGATCTGCGGCAATCTCAGCGGCTCGGCCGGTTCGCCGAGGCGGTCGGCGTGGCCGGGCAGGCGCGCGTCATCGCCCGCCGCCTGGGGCTCGCCGATGGAGATCAGCCGCAGCTACATGAACGGCAGCGACGCCCTCGACGAGGCGGGGCGCGTCGAGGAGTCGATCGCCATGGCGCGCGAGGGAATCGAGTCCGACCGCGCGAGTTTGGCGTCGAGCGCCAACTGGGGCGATCTTCTGCGCGGCGAAATCGCAGGGCGGCTGGTGCAGGTCGGGCGCTGGGACGAGGCCGCCGCGCTGCTGGAGGAGCTGATCGACCGCGGCCCGACCGGGGTGAACGCGGCAGATGGCCTACCGCACCCTCGGGCACCTGTAGGCGGAGCGCGGCGACCTCGACGCGGCCGCCGCCGCGCTCGACGAGGTCGCGGCGGCGCTGCACGGCGGACACGGATCGATGACGCTCGGGCCGCCCGCGGCGGCGCGGGCGTCGCTCGAGCTCTGGGCCGACCGCCCGCGGGCCGCGCTCGCCATCGTGTCGGACTGCCTCGAGCGGATCGGCGATCGCCAGTTCGTGTTCTTCACGGCGCGGCTCTACGAGCTCGGCGTGCGGGCCTGCGCCGAGGTCACCGCGCTGGCTCTCGGCGACGCCGGGACCTGCGAGCGGCAGGCCGCCGCCGCCCGGGAGCTGCTCGAGCGGCTGGACCGGCAGATCGCCCGCCAGACCGTGGTCGCGCCCCTCGTCCGGGCGAGCCGGGCCGCCGCCGCCGCGGAAGGCTCGCGCATCGGCCACGCCGGCGACGCCGCGCTGTGGGCCGAGGCCCGCCGGCAGTGGGCGGCCTGCGGCAACGCCTACCACGCCGCGTACGCGGGCTGGCGGCAGGCCGAGGCCGTGCTTGCGGCGGGCGGAGAGCACGCGCAGGCGGAGTCGCTCCTGCGCGCCGCCCACGCGGTCGCCGGTGAGCTGGGCGCGCGGCCGCTGCGCGAGCGGGCGGAGGGGCTGGGGCGCCGCGCACGCATCGACCTCGCGCCTCGGTCCGCGCGGGATCCGCGCCGAGTGCCGGCGTCGTGCAGCGCCTCGGGCTGACGCCGCGCGAGCTGGAGGTGCTCGCGCTGCTCGCGGACGGGTCGACCAACCGCGACATCGCCACCGAGCTGTTCATCACCGGCAAGACCGCGAGCGTGCACGTCTCGCGGATCCTGAGCAAGCTGGCGGTGCCCAACCGCGCCGCCGCCGCCGCGGTCGCGGAGCGCCTTGGCCTCGCCCGCGCGTAAGCTCGCGCACGGTGCCCTTCCTGCATCTCGACCTGCCGCTCGACGTCGCCGCCGCGGACCGCGTGCGGATCGCCGGCCGGCTGTCCCGGCTCTACGCCGAGGTCATGCAGACCGACCCGGGGCGCGTGACGGTGGCGTTCCGCGCGCTGGGCGAGGCGGGCGTGCTCCGGCTGGGCGAGCCCGTGGTGATGGTGCAGGCCGACATCCGCCGCGGCCGGCCGCCCGCGCAGCGCGAGCGGCTCGGCGCCGCGATCGCCGGCCTGCTCGCCGAGGAGCTGGGCTGGCCGCCGGCGCGGACCATCGTCGAGTTCACCCAGCACGCCGGCGACGAGGTGTGGCGGGTGGACGGCCTCGGCGCGGACTGGAGTCCGGCCGAGGCCGCCGGCGCGGATTAGCGCAGCTCGAAGCGGTCCAGGTCCATCACCTTGACCCACGCGGCCACGAAGTCGCGCACGAACTTCTCGCGCGCGTCGTCGCTCGCGTAGACCTCGGCCAGCGCGCGCAGCTCGGAGTTCGAGCCGAACACGAGGTCGACGCGGCTGCCCGTCCAGCGCAGGTCGCCCGTGGCCGCGTCGCGGCCCTCGTAGACGTCCCCGGACGCCGACCACCGCGTGCCCATGTCGAGCAGGTTCGCGAAGAAGTCGTTGGTCAGCGTGCCCGGCCGGTCGGTGAGGACGCCGAGCGACGCGCCGCCCTGGTTGGCGCCCAGCACGCGCAGGCCGCCGACCAGCACGGTCATCTCCGGCGCGCTCAGCGTGAGCAGGTTCGCCCGGTCGACCAGCAGGTACTCGGCCTGCAGCCGGTGCGGGCCCTTCAGGTAGTTGCGGAACCCGTCCGCGGTCGGCTCCAGCGCGGCGAAGGACTCCGCGTCGGTCCACTCCTGCGTCGCGTCCGTCCGCCCCGGCGTGAACGGGACCTCGACCTGGACGCCGCCGTCGGCTGCCGCCTGCTCCACCGCCGCGGAGCCGGCGAGCACGATCAGGTCGGCGAGCGAGACCGGCTGCGCGAACGCCTGGCGGATGCCCTCCAGCGTCTCCAGCACCTGCGCCAGCTCGGCGGGGTCGTTGACCTCCCAGTCCGTTTGCGGCTCCAGCCGGATGCGCGCGCCGTTGGCGCCGCCGCGCTTGTCGGACCCGCGGAACGTCGACGCCGACGCCCAGGCCACCGACACGAGCTGCGAGACGGACAGCCCCGAGGCGAGGATCCGGCGCTTGAGCTCGGCGACGTCGTCCGCGCCGATCAGCTCGTGCGTGACCTCCGGCACCGGGTCCTGCCAGAGCAGCACCTCGTCCGGCACCTCCGGCCCGAGGTAGCGCGGGAGCGGGCCCATATCGCGGTGCGTGAGCTTGAACCACGCGCGCGCGAACGCGTCGGCCAGCTCCTCCGGGTGCTCCATGAAGCGCTTCGAGATCGGCCCGTAGATCGGGTCCAGGCGCAGCGACAGGTCCGTGGTGAGCATCGTCGGCGGCCGCATCTCGGAGTCCGCGGCCGGGCCGGGGATGGTGCCGGCCCCGGCGCCGTCCTTGGCCACCCACTGGTGCGCGCCCGCGGGGCTCTTGGTCAGCTCCCACTCGTAGCCGAACAGGTTCTGGAAGAAGCTGTTGCTCCACCGGGTCGGCGTGGCCGTCCACGTGACCTCGATGCCGCTGGTGATCGCGTCCTCGCCCTTGCCGCTCTTGAACGCGTTGGGCCAGCCGAGGCCCTGCGCCTCCAGCGGCGCGCCCTCCGGCTCGTCGCCCACGTACTCGTCCGGGTCGGCCGCGCCGTGCGTCTTGCCGAACGAGTGCCCGCCGGCGATCAGCGCCACCGTCTCCTCGTCGTTCATCGCCATGCGGCGGAACGTCTCGCGGATGTCGACGGCCGCGGCGAGCGGGTCGGGGTTCGCGTTCGGGCCCTCGGGGTTGACGTAGATGAGGCCCATCTGCACGGCGCCCAGCGGCTCCTCGAGCCGGCGCTCGCCGGTGTAGCGCTCGTCGCCCAGCCAGGTGGTCTCGGGGCCCCAGTAGACGTCCTCGTCGGGCTCCCACACGTCCTCGCGCCCGCCGGCGAAGCCGAACGTCTCGAAGCCCATCGACTCCAGCGCGACGTTGCCGGTGAGGACCATCAGGTCGGCCCAGGAGAGCGCCTGGCCGTACTTCTGCTTGACCGGCCACAGCAGCCGGCGCGCCTTGTCGAGGTTGCCGTTGTCGGGCCAGCTGTTGATCGGCGCGAAGCGCTGCTGGCCGGCCCCGGCGCCGCCGCGGCCGTCGCTGATGCGGTACGTGCCGGCGCTGTGCCAGGCCATCCGGATCATGAACGGGCCGTAGTGGCCGAAGTCGGCGGGCCACCAGTCCTGCGAGGTGGTCAGCACCTCCTCGATGTCCGCCTTGACCGCGGCGAGGTCGAGCGAGTTGAACGCCGCCCGGTAGTCGAAGTCCTCGCCCAGCGGGTTGGCCACCGCGGGGTTCTTGGCCAGGATCTTCAGGTTGAGCCGGTCCGGCCACCAGCCCCGGTTGCCGCCGCCCTGGGTCGGGTGCGGCGCGCGGCCGTGATCGACCGGGCAGCCCTCCCGGGACGACTCGTTCATCTCTCCGACGACGGCATCGGGATTGTCTTCAGGCACTGGAACCCTTTCCGGAGCATTCGGGGCAGACGCCCCAGTAGATGACCTCGGCCTCGTCGATCGTGAAGCCGTGGTCCTGGGACGCGGTCAGGCACGGTGCGTCGCCGACGGCGCAGTCCACGTCGGCGATGGCGCCGCACGACCGGCACACCGCGTGGTGGTGGTTGTCGCCGACCCGCGACTCGTAGCGGGCCACGGAGCCCAGCGGCTGGATGCGCCGCAGCAGCCTCGCGTCGGTCAGCGCCTGCAGGACGTCATAGACGGCCTGCTGCGACACCGCGCCGAGCTCGGCGCGCATCAGGTGGATGATCGAGAACGTATCGGCGTGCGGGTGGTCGCGCACCGCGGCGAGCGCGGCGACCCTGGGCCGCGTGACGCGCACGCCGGCAGAGCGCAGCGCGACCTCGAGCTCCACTCTCGCCGACACAGCGCCAGTGTGCCACGCAATCTGGAATCTGTCCAGATCAGGCGGGGTGAACGATCTCGTGCAGGCGCCGCATCAGCTCGTGCGTGACCTCGGGTGGCCGCTGCCAGACGTTGCGCCCGATGACGATCCCGCGCGCCCCGCTGCCGAGCGCCTCCTCGGCCAGCCGGAGCACGTCCTCGGGGTCGCCGGAGCGCGGGCCGCCGAGGATGACCAGCGGCACGCGCAGCTCGGCCGCCCAGGCGGACATCAACTCGGCGCCGGGGTAGGCGATCTTGATGATGTCGGCGCCGACCTCCATCGCGGAGCGCGCGGCGTCGGCCTCGAGCGCGATCGTGTCCGCCTCGCGGGGCAGGTTCACGCCGATCGGCTCGACCATGACCGGCAGGTCGTACGTAGCCGCGCGCTCGATCACGCCGGCGATCCGGGTGAGCGTCGCGGCGCGCTCGGCGCTCGGCACGTTCCAGGCCATGAAGAGCTTCACGCAGTCGACGCCGAGCGCGGCGGCCTGCTCGAGCGAGGCGACGAGCCCGGTCCCGGCCACCGTCTCGTCCGGGTCGCGGAAGAACGTGTCCAGCGTCAGCAGGCGGGCCGGCGACCCGCGGTGGGCGAAGTGCTCGGCCGTGTGGCGCACGACGCCGGGGGTCATCAGCAGGCCGTCGCACGGCAGCCGCAGCAGCCGCCCGACGACGCCGAACGCGTTCTCCAGGCCCTCGACGCGCCCGAGCGTCATCCCGTGGTCGACCGGCAGCACGAGCGTGCGCCCGTCGGAGCCGAAGATGCGGCCCATGCGGTACGCCTTTCCCGCCCCCATCGGGCTTAGTCTATGGGGATGCGGGCGGTGGTCGTCGCGGGGCACCTGTGCCTCGACCTGGTCCCGGAGCTCTCGGCGGTCCCGCGCACCGGCCCGGGCGACCTGACGCAGATCGGCCCGCTGCGCCTGACGCCGGGCGGCTGCGTGGCCAATACCGGCGGCGACCTGGCGGCGCTCGGCGCGCCGGTCACGGTGGTGGGCGACGTCGGCGACGACGCGCTCGGGGGCGTGCTGGTGCGGCTGCTCGCCGAGCGCGGCCTGCGGACCGAGCAGGTGCAGCGGGTCGCCGGCGAGTCGACCTCGTACACGATCGTGCTCGAGCCGCCGGGGCGCGAGCGGACGTTCTGGCACAACGTGGGCGCGAACGCCGCATTCGACGGCGCGGCCGTGGCGCTGGAGGGCGCGCGCCTGCTCCACGTCGGCTACCCGTCGCTGCTGCCGGCGCTGATCGCCGCCGGCGGGGAGCCGCTCGTGGCGCTGCTGACCCGAGCGCGCGCGGCCGGGATCACGACCTCGATGGACCTGGCCGTGCTCGACCCCGCCGACGCGACGGACTGGCCGGCGCTGCTGGCCCGGATCCTGCCGCTCGTCGACGTCATCACGCCGAGCGCCGTGGACGTGCGCAGCGCGCTGCGGCTGCCGCCGGAGGCGCTGGCGGCGAGCGCGGAGCGGCTCGTCGGGCTCGGTACCGCGGTGGCCATGGTCACCGGCGGCCCCGGCGGCCTCGCGCTGCGCACCGCGGAGCGGGCGGGCGCGCTGTTCGGCCGCGCCTGGGCGGACCGGGCGGAATTCACGCCGGCGCCGGAGGTCGAGGTGCGGACCACGCTCGGCGCGGGCGACGCGGCGACGGCCGGGCTGCTCTACGGGCTGCTCGCCGGGCGCGACCCGGAGGCCGCGCTGGACCTGGCGGCACGGACGGCCGCCACCCGCGTGGCCGGCCAGGCGATCTCGCGCGTCGGCTGACGGCAGCGACCGACCGGCCGCTCAGCGCACGCGTCAGCCGCGACCCGGCGGGAAGCCGACCTGCACGCGCTCGCCGTCGCGCACGATCGTCGGCACGAGGCCCGTGTTCGCGGTGTGGGCCATGAGCTCGGCCTTCCACTCCGCGTTCGTGGTGGCGTCGCGTTCCTCGAACGCCTCGCCGCGGGCGGCGAGGTCCTCCCGCGCCGCCACGCAATACGGGCAGCCGGGCTTGACGTACATCACGAGACCCATCGCCGGAGGGAGGTTACGCAGGTTCAGAAATGTGATATCGTTTTTCTATCACATTCCTTCCGAGGAGCAGCCCCATGAGCACCTCCGCAGCACCGACCGAAACCGACGTCGTCGGCCATCAGGGGGCCCAGGTCGAGATCGCCCAGCGCCCCACGTTCGCGGTCAGCGGCTGGTTCGGGGTGGTGGTGCTCGGCGGCTGCATCGCGTGGGGCCTCGCGGGAGCGGGCGGGCTGCTGTGGCTGCCGATCACGATCTTCGTGCTGGTGGTCACCGCGCTGGTCGTCGTGCCGCCGGGGCAGACCTCCGTCCTCCAGTTCTTCGGCCACTACATCGGCACCGTGACCCGGCCCGGGTTCTGGTGGGTGGCGCCGCTCACCGTGCGCCGGCGGGTCAGCGTGCGCGTGCGCAACTTCGAGACGAGCCGGCTGAAGGTCAACGACGCCGACGGCAGCCCCGTGGAGATCGCCGCCATCGTCGTCTGGCAGGTGGCCGACACCGCCAAGGCGACCTACGCGGTCGACGACTACGGCGACTTCGTGTCGATGCAGGCCGAGTCCGCGCTGCGCCACGTCGCCACGAGCCATCCCTACGACGACCCGACCGGCGAGGGGACGTCGCTGCGCGGCTCGACCGAGCTCGTGGTCGGCGACCTCGCCCACGAGGTGGCCGAGCGCGTGACGATCGCCGGCGTGGAGATCGTCGAGGTGCGGATCTCCCACCTCGCCTACGCGTCCGAGATCGCCCAGGCGATGCTGCGCCGCCAGCAGGCGAACGCCGTCGTGGCCGCCCGGGCCCGGATCGTCGAGGGCGCCGTCGGGATGGTCGAGCTGGCGCTCACCCGGCTCACCGAGGACGGCGTCGTCTCGCTCGACGAGGAGCGGACCGCGAGCATGGTCAGCAACCTCATGGTCGTCCTGTGCGCCGAGCAGCCGGTCTCGCCGATCGTGAACGCCGGGACGCTCTACCAGTGACCGACCGCCGCCAGGTCCTGCTCCGGCTGGACCCGGCCGTGCACGACGCGCTCATGCGCTGGGCCGGCGACGAGCTGCGCAGCCTCAACGCGCAGGTCGAGATCCTGCTGCGCCACGCGCTCACCGACGCGGGGCGGATGCCCAAGCAGGCGGCCCCGCTCCCGCGGCGCGGCCGGCCCCGCACGCGCCCCACGTGAGAATGTGGCGAGATGGGCGGCGTGTTCATCAGCTACCGCCGGACGCCCGGGGCTGAGCGCCGGGTACCTGGAGACGCTCGACCAGCGGCTGGACGAGTGGCGGGAGGTCGCCGCCGCGCACCCCGAGCTGGTTGGATGAGGCGCGTGGTGCGAGTCGACGCCGCCAGCCGCCGCATGTTGCGCGCACGCGACAAGATGGACCGGTCCTATGACGAGCCGCTCGACGTCGCGGCGCTCGCCCGCGTCGCGCTGACGTCGGAGGCGCACTTCATCCGCACGTTCAAGGACACGTTCGGCGAGACGCCGCACCGCTATCTGCAGCGCCGCCGGCTGGAGCGGGCGATGGCGCTGCTGCGCGAGACCCAGCAGCCCGTGACGGAGATCTGCCTCGAGGTGGGCTTCACGAGCCTCGGCTCCTTCAGCCGCACGTTCGCCCGGGTGGTCGGAATGTCCCCGAGCGCCTACCGCGAGGCGTGGCGGGCCGGCGCGGGCACCGCCGGCTACGTGCCCACGTGCGTGGTCATGTCCTGGACGCGGCCGCGGCAAGACCGCAGTTTCGGAGAAGCGGATCGCGCCGGCCCGGCGTAGCGTGGACCCCATGCTCAAGACGCTCTCCCACACCTTCATCTACGTGCTCGACCACGACGAGGCCGTCGACTTCTACGTCGGCAAGCTCGGGCTGGAGATCGGCTCCGACGCCGACCTCGGCCCGTTCCGCTGGCTCACCGTGCACGTCCCCGGCGAGCCCGGGACCGAGCTCGTGCTGGCCACGCCCGACATGGGCCACGACGCCGACACCGCCGCGGCCATCCGCGACCTGGTCGCCAAGGGCGGCGGCAACGGCGTGATCTTCGACGTCGACGACTGCCGCAGGACCTACGAGGACCTGGTCGCGAAGGGCGTCGAGTTCACCCAGGAGCCGACCGAGCACTTCTACGGCATCGACTGCGGCCTGCGCGACCCGTTCGGCAACCCGCTGCGGATCACGCAGCCGGCGACCGGGCCGCTAGAGATCCCCACCGCCGAGGAGTTCGCCGCCGGCGCGAGCTGAAGTCACGGGCCGGGCTGGTCCGCGCCCTCCCGCATCCCTTCGGCCGCGGCCAGCCCGTCTCCCATCCGGCGCGTCAGCGCCGGGAACAGCAGCGTGATGGCGATGCCGACGACGCACCAGCCGAGGATGAGGTACGGGAAGACGTCGTAGGGGAACGCCGGCTTCGGATGCACCTGCTTGTAGAAGGTGTAGACGATCGCCGCGACGGCCAGCAGCAGGATCACCGCCCGCCAGCGCGGCTCGCGGCGCTCGAGGTGCAGGAACTTCGCCGCGCCGAACTGCACGACGAAGTAGGCCACGAGCATCGCGAGCACGCCCATCGTGCCGGGATAGAAGAACGCGTTGACCGCGCTCGTGCCCTTCGCGCGCTGGGCGATCGTCGCGATCACCCCGAGCACCATGACGACCGCGAGCGCGTTCGCCGGCGAGCCGGTGCGCTCGGACGTCTCGCCGAGGCGGCGGGTGATGAAGCCGTCGCGGCCCAGCGCGAACAGGATCCGCGACGCGCCCGCGGCGCAGCCGAGGGTGCTGGCGAACGCGCTCAGCATCGCGCCGAAGTTGATGGCGTCCGCCATCCCGCTGCCCATGTACTGCTTCGACAGGTCCCCGAGCGGCGCGCTCGACGTCGAGAACGCCTTGATCCCCGCCGCGCCGAGGCCGAACCCCAGTGACTGGGCGAGCATGACGATCGTGTAGAAGACGCCGCAGAACCCGACCGCCGCGGCGATGGCGAGCGGGATGTTGCGGCGCGGGTTGTTCGTCTCCTCGCCGAGCGCGGCCGCGCCTTCGAAGCCGCCGAAGGACAGCAGCCCGAACACCGAGGCGAACGCCACTGCGCCGACCGTGGTGCCCGCAGCGGGGACGAACGGCGAGAGCGTGAAGCTCTGGCCGTTGGGCGCCGTGCCCCCGATGACCTTCCAGAAGATGACCACGATCAGGATCACGATCAGCGTCACCGAGATGCCCTCGAACGAGAGCAGCGCCCGGGTCGCCACCCGCACGTCGCCGTAGGCGAGGAACCACACGAGTGCGGCGGCCACGAGCGAGATGACGATCCACGGCGGGTTGTGCCAGATGCCGGCGCCGTCGAGGAATGACGTCCCGAAGAGCCCGACCTCGGCGATGTTCCCGACGATGAAGCAACCGTAGGTGGCCAGCAGCGCCCAGCCGGCGAAGAACCCGGCGCGCGGCCCGAGCGTCACGCCGACCAGCGCGTACGCCGATCCGGCGTGGTTGAAGAACCGGGTCAGCCGGACGAACGCGTACGAGATCAGCCCGATCGCGATCGCCGCGAACAGGAACGCCAGCGGGACCGCGCGGCCGACCAGGCCGGCCGGCACGACGCCGTTGAGCGCCATCGCGGCCGTCGGCGCCATGATCCCGACCGAGATCGCGATCGCCTCCCAGAACCGCAGCTCGCGCCGCAGGCCACCCTGCGCCCGCTCCTCGGGAACGACGACCTGGCTCGTCACCTGACCCTCCTGACCGTGACCCGCCCGGTCGAGCGCCGGGCACGCTCGGCGCAACGTATCCCAGCGGTCGCCCCCGCTACAAGTCAGTCGCGCCGATGCTCCCGATCCCCCGCCCCGCCGAGTCCGCGCTCGTGGTCGCGCCCGCTCGCCCCGCACCGGGCCACTGGGTGGGCGCGCCGAGCGCGCTCGTCGCCGGCGCCGACACGTGGCTCGCCTACCGCGAGCGCGCCCCGCGCCGCCGCGGCGGCCGCGTCGTGCTGGCGCGCTCGCACGCCGGCGGCGCGTTCGCCATGGTGGCCGTCGTCGACCAGGCGCGCTTCGGCGCGGAGTCGCTCGAGCGCCCCGCGCTCGCCCGCACCGGCGACGGCCGCTGGCGGCTGTACGTCTCGTGCGCCACGCCGCAGAGCAAGCACTGGCGGATCGACCTCTTGGAGGCGGGCGCGCCCGACCGGCTCGCGGACGCCGACGCCCGCACGGTGTTCCCGGGCGACGAGCGGACCGCGGTCAAGGACCCCGTGATCCGCTGGGCGGCCGGGCGCTGGCACGCCTGGATCTGCTGCCACCCGCTCGACGCGCCGGGCGAGGAGGACCGGATGCTGACGCGCTACGCCACCAGCCCGGACGGCGTCGCGTGGACGTGGCACGGCACGGCGCTCAGCCCCCGGGCGGGCGCCTGGGACGCGCGCGGCGCCCGCGTGACCGCCGTGCTGGACGGCGCCGCGTACTACGACGGCCGCGCGAGCGCGGAGGAGAACTTCCGCGAGCGGACCGGCGTGGCCGCGGGCGTCGCTTCCGACCGGCTGCCCACGGCGCGCCTGCGCGCCGACGGAGAGGGCCCGGTCGCGGACGTGCGCTACGTCGACGCCGTGCGCGAGCCCGGCGGCGTGCTGCGGCTGTTCTACGAGGCGCCCCGGCCAGACGGCGCGCACGAGCTGCGCACCGAGGGGCCCGTCTACACCGGGTCGAGCGCGGCCGTGGCCGCGGCGGCCGCCTCGGCCAGCCGCCGGCCGCCGCGGTCGGCGTAGAGCGGGCCGCGGCCGTCGCGCAGCAGCTCGCGGGCCAGCGCGACGCCGCGGGCGTCGACGGCGCCGGTCGCCTCGAGGCGCCCGGCCAGGGCGAGCAGCTCGGTCGCCGCGCGCGCCACCTGCGGGCCGGGCGGGCGGGCCGGGGGCGTCGGCGGGCGGCGCGTGGTGGCCACCATGGCGCGCAGCGTGCGGGCGATCCGGCGGCGCGTACGCGGGGCGATCAGCCGGCGCGCATGGAGGGTGAGCGCCACGCCCGCCTCGGCCTGCTCGCCGCCGGCCACCGCGTGGTCGAGCGCCGCGCCGTGCAGCCAGGCGGACAGCTGCTCGCGCCGCGTGACCTCGCGCAGCACGGCGCCGCCGAAGGGTCGATCCAGGAGGGCCACGGTCATCACCCTTCCAGAGTGCCCGTGAGCCGCCCGAGATACATCGGGAATTCACCCCGTCTCGGCCCTTACTTACTCGCATGCGAGACTGCCGGTCATGAGCACGAGCGACTACGCGGTCGTCAACCCGGCGACGGGCAAGACCCTCAAGACCTACGAGACGATCAGCGACGCCGACCTGGCCTCGGCGATCGACCGGGCCGCCGACGCGCACCGCCAGTGGGGTCGCGAGACGACGCTGGAGGAGCGCGCGCAGATCATCGGCAAGGTCGCGAAGCTGTACGACGAGCGCAAGAACGAGCTCGGCGAGATCATCGTCCGCGAGATGGGCAAGCCGATCGCCCAGGCGGTCGGCGAGGTCGAGTTCTCCGGCGCGATCTACCAGTACTACGTCGACAACGCGGCCAAGCTGCTCAAGGACGAGCCGATCGAGCTGCTGGAGGGCGACGGCTCGGCGTTCATCCGCCGCTCCTCGGTCGGCCTGCTCCTGGGGATCATGCCGTGGAACTACCCCTACTACCAGGTGGCGCGGTTCGCGGGGCCCAACCTGATCGTGGGCAACACGATCCTGCTCAAGCACGCGCCGCAGTGCCCGGAGTCGGCCGAGTGGATGGAGCGGATCTTCCACGAGGCGGGCGTGCCGAAGGACGCCTACATCAACATCTACGCCACCAACGACCAGATCGCCGACGTCATCGCCAACCCGCGCGTGCAGGGCGTATCGCTCACCGGCTCGGGCCGGGCCGGCGCCGCGGTGGCGGAGCTGGCCGGGCGGCACCTGAAGAAGGTCGTGCTCGAGCTCGGCGGCTCGGACCCGTTCATCGTGCTCAAGGCCGACGACCTGGACAGCGTCGTGGAGGCCGCGGTCGGCGGGCGCCTGGAGAACACGGGCCAGGCGTGCAACGCGGCCAAGCGCTTCATCGTGCTCGACGACTACTACGACGCGTTCGTGGACAAGTTCACGCAGGCGCTGACCGCCGTCGAGCCGGGCGACCCCGAGAAGGAGGACACGACGATCGGGCCGCTGTCGTCCACCACCGCGGCGGACCGGCTCGAGGCGCAGGTCAAGCTCGCGCTCGACAACGGCGCCAAGCTCGCGGCCGGCGGCGGGCGCGAGGGCAACTTCTTCAAGACGGCGGTGCTGACCGACATCACGCCCGACAACCCCGCCTACAAGGAGGAGTTCTTCGGGCCGGTCGCGCAGGTCTACAAGGTCGATTCCGAGGACGAGGCGGTCCGGCTGGCCAACGACACGCCCTATGGCCTCGGCTCCTACGTGTTCACCACCGACAACGACCAGGCGCTGCGCGTGGCCGACCGGATCGAGGCCGGGATGGTGTTCATCAACGCGGTCGGCGCCGAGGGCGTCGAGCTGCCGTTCGGCGGCGTGAAGGCCTCCGGGTTCGGGCGCGAGCTCGGGACCTTCGGCACCGAGGAGTTCGTCAACAAGAAGCTGATCCGCGTCGGCGGCTGAGCCTCAGCGCCACCAGGCGGCGAGCACGCGGCGCCAGTTGCCCCAGGCGATCGCCGCGACCTCGTCCGGCGTGAAGCCGGCCGCCGCGAGCGCCTCGAGCACCCGCGGCAGGCCGGCGGCGTCGCCGACCGCGCGGGGGATCGTCGCGCCGTCGAAGTCCGAGCCCAGCGCGACGTGCCCGGCGCCGATGCGGTCGGCGACGTGGCGGGCGTGCGCGGCGATCAGCGCCACGTCGGTGTCCTCGTCGTCGGCGAAGTCGGCGCGCAGGAACGGGCAGGCGAACACGATGCCCACCAGCCCGCCGGACGCGCCGATCGCGTCGAGCTGATCGTCGGTCAGGTTGCGCGACGCCGGGCAGAGCGCGTGGGCGCCGGAGTGGCTGGCGATCAGCGGGCCGGCGTCCAGCCGGGCGACGTCCCAGAAGCCCGCGGCGTTGAGGTGGCTGAGGTCGACGGCGATCCCGAGCTCGGCGCAGCGGCGCACCAGCGCGGTGCCGGCGCCGGTCAGCCCGGGACCCGTGTCCGGCGAGGACGGGAAGCGGAACGGCACGCCGTGGCCGAAGCGGTTCGGGCGGCTCCACACGATCCCGAGCGAGCGCAGGCCGGCGGCGTACCAGAGGTCCAGCGCCTCCAGGCCGGTGTCGATCGCCTCCGCGCCCTCCAGGTGCAGCACGGCGCAGGGCGGTCCGGAGGCGTCGAGGTCGGCGGCCGAGCGGGCCACGCGCAGCGCGCCCGCCCGCTCGAGCGCCAGCAGGCGCCCGGCGGCGCGCGCCGCATAGCCCGCCGCGGCGGGCTGCTCCACCTCGGCCGCGGGCGCGAGCTCGACGACGCCGTCCGCGCGCTCCACGCGCTCGCCCAGTCCCCGCCGGCCGGGTGACGGGGCGAACACGGCGAAGATGCCGCCGGCCATCCCGCCCGCGGCCATCCGCGGCAGGTCGACATGCCCCTCGGGCCGCCGCGACGCCAGCGAGACGTACGGCTCCCGGGTCAGCGCGTCGTTGTGGCCGTCGAAGACCTTCAAGCGCGGAACACGATCTCGCCGTCCACCACGGTCATCACGACGGGCAGCGACGGCAGCTCGTCGGGGTTGCAGTCCACGGGGTCGGAGGCGAACACGGTCAGGTCCGCGCAGTACCCGGGACGGATCATCCCCAGCCGGTCCTCGTCGGACGCCACGAACGCCGCGCCGGTCGTGTAGCCCTCGAGCGCGGCCAGCCCGTCGAGCGCCTGGTCGTCGTAGGGCGCGCGGTCGCGCTCGCCCGGCGGCCGGCGCAACCGCGCGCAGGCCAGCCCGATCCGCGGGTCGAAGCGCGCGACCGGCCAGTCGGACCCGAGCGCGATCGCCGCGCCGGACTCGCGCAGCGACCGGATCGGGAACGCGCGGTCGCAGCGCTCGCCCCCGCCCAGCCGGCGCGACCAGTTGTCCGAGCGGTCCGGCGACAGCCAGGCCATGTGCTGCGCCTGCATCGAGGCGACGACGCCCTCGGCGGCGAACCGCGGCAGGTCCTGCGGCTGCAGGGTCTCGATGTGCTCGATCCGGTGGCGCACGCCGGGCGCCGCGCCCGCGTCGCGGTACGCGTCGAGGGCCTCGCGCACCCCGCGGTCGCCGGTGGCGTGCGTGGCGCAGCGGTAGCCGCGCGCGGCGAAGTACCGCACGGCCGCCCGGTAGTGCGCCGGGTCGGGCCAGAACGGGTCGTTGCCGTCGCCCAGCGCATCTGGCTCGTACAGCCAGCCCGTGCCCGAGTCGATCACGCCGTCGATGAAGAACTTCGCGCTGCCGCCCTTCCAGCGCGCGCCGCGCGCGTCCCGGTGCGGCGCGACGTGCGCCCAGTCGTCCTCGGTCGACTCCGGGCCGAACCAGAACGGGGCGACGATCCGGGTGACCAGGTCGCCGTTGGCCTCCAGCTCGCGCAGCAGGTCGTGCGTCGTCAGGTCGCCGTCCATGGCGTGCGTGCCGGTCAGCCCGACCGCGGCCAGCCGGCGCAGCTGCTCGGCGCACATCGCGTAGCGCTGGGCCGCCGTCGGCTCGGGGATGACCGCGCGGACGAGCTCCATCGCCGCGCTCTCGCGCAGCTCGCCCGTGGGCACGCCGCCGACGCAGACGACCTCGGCGTGCTCCTCGAACGTGCGCGGGCCGCTCACCCCGGCCAGCTGGAGCGCTCGCGGGGAGGCCAGCGCGGTGTGGAAGTCCATATAGGTGAACAGCGCCGGCGCGCCCTCGAGCACGTCCTCGAACAGCGCGCCGTGCGTCTCCACCCCGGCCAGCGCGTTGTACTCCAGGCCCCAGCCGAGCACCCACTCGCCCGGCGCGCAGCGCGCGCGCTCCTCGCCCACGCGCCGCATCACCTCGTCCAGGGAGAACACGCCCAGCAGGTCCGCCCCGCGCGCCCCGAGCGCGCCCAGGAACGGGTGCATGTGGCTGTCGATCAGCCCGGGGACGACGGCCGCGCCGTGCAGGTCGACGACCTCGGTGCGCGCGTCGCACAGCGCCCGGACCTCGGCGTCCGAGCCGACCGCGGCGACCGCGCCGTCGCGCGCGAAGACCGCCGTGGCGGACGGCCGGGAGGGGTCGAGCGTGCGCACGGCGGCGCCGACCAGGGCCAGAGTCATGCGGTTCCACCTTTCGTAGCGGCGCGGGAGCGAGCCGCCAGGCGAGCTCCCGCCGAAGCATGCGAGCGCGCAGCGCGAGTCATGCGGCTCGTCGCTGGGGCTTCCAGCCGGGGCGCGGCACGCTGGCGCGCAGCCGCTTCGTGTAGTCGTCCTGGGGCGCGTCGAGCACCTGCGCGGTCGGGCCGCGCTCCACCACCTGGCCGCGGTACATGACGATCGCCTCGTCGGTGATCTGCCGCACCACCGCCAGGTCGTGGCTGATGAGGATGTACGAGACCCCGGTGCGCTCGCGGATGTCGGCCAGCAGGTTGAGGATCTGCGCCTGGATCGACACGTCGAGCGCGGCCACGGACTCGTCCAGGATCACCACGCGCGGCTCGGCCGCCAGCGCCCGGGCGATGGCGATCCGCTGGCGCTGGCCGCCCGACAGCGCGCGGGGCAGCGCGCGCGACTGGCGCTCGTCCAAGCCGACGAGGTCGCACAGCTCGCGTACCCGCGGCGCCCGGTCGGCGGTGCGCTGGTGCAGCCGCAGCACCTCGGCGATCGCCTGCTCGGCCGTCTGGCGCGGGTCGAGGCTCGAGTAGGGGTCCTGGAAGACGATCTGCACCTCGGACCCGCGGCGCCGGCGCTCGCGCGCCGACCGGGCCGGCGTGGAGCGGTCGTGGCCGCAGGCGGCGATCGTCCCTGCGGTCGGCGCGGTCAGCCCGACCAGCATCTTCGCCACCGTCGTCTTGCCCGAGCCCGACTCGCCCACGATGGCCAGCGAGCCGCCCTCGCGGACGGCCAGGTCGACGGCGTCGACCGCCACCACGTCGCCGTACTCCTTGCGCAGCCCGGCCGCCTCCAGCACGAGCTCAGGCACGGGCCATCGCCTCCATCAGCCGGCCGCGCAGCTCATCCGCCCGCACGCAGCGCACCAGCCCGCCGTCCAGCGGCCGCACCGCCGGCCGGCCCTCGCGGCAGCGGTCCTGGGCGAACGTGCAGCGCGGGGCGAACGGGCAGCCGTCCGGCGCCTCGAACGCCGACACCGGGCGGCCGGGGATGGCGGCCAGCCGCTGCGCGGTCGACCCGATGTCGGGCCGCGCCGCCGCCAGCGCCGCCGTGTACGGGTGGAGCGGGTCGCGGTCCAGCAGCGTCGAGACGCGGGTCTCGACGATCTGCCCGGCGTACATCACCGCCGTGCGGTCGCACACCGCGGCGGCCAGCTCGAGGTCGTGCGTGATGAACAGCAGCGCCAGCCCGCGCTCGCGCCGCAGCTCGTCGAGGATCGCCATCACCTCGGCCTGCGTGGTCACGTCGAGCGCCGTGGTGGGCTCGTCGGCCAGCACCAGCCGCGGCTCGCCGAGCAGCATGGTGGCGATCATCACCCGCTGCAGCAGCCCGCCGGACAGCTCGTGCGGGTACTGCTCGAGCCGGCGCTCGCCGTCGTCGATGCCCACGTCGCGCAACGCGTCGACCGCCCGCCGGGCCGCCTGGTCGCGCGGCACGTCGTGCACGCGCAGGCCCTCGGTCATGAAGTCGCCGATCCGCCGCACCGGGTTCACGTGGGCGCGCGGGTCCTGGAAGATCATCACCACCCGCTCGCGGTAGCGGCGCAGCGCGCCGCCGCCCAGCGCGAGCACGTCGTCGCCGGCGAACCGGATCGCCCCGCTCGTCTGCGCGCCCGGCGGCAGCAGCCGGGCCACGGCCCGCGCCGTCATCGACTTGCCCGAGCCGGACTCGCCGACCAGGCCGAGCGCCTCGCCCTCGCCGATGGCCAGCGAGACGTCGTGGAGCACGGGCCGCAGCTCGCCTTCTACCGGCAGCCGCGCGCCGAGCGCCTCGATCTCCAGCAGTGCGGTCACGCGGCTCCGACCGGCTCGATCGTCGCGGGCCGGCGGTCCCACGGCCGCTCGCGCTCCAGCGCGGCACCGACGCGGAAGACGGTGACGTCGTCGTAGGAGCGGCCGGCGATCTGCACGCCCGTGGGCACGCCGTTGCCGGCGAACCCGGACGGGACGGCGAGCACCGGCAGCCGGCTCATGACGTTGAACACCGGGGTGAGGAGCGACGCGAAGTAGTACGGCACCGCCTCGCCGCCCACCTCCAGGCCGTGGCCGACATAGTCGTCGCCGGCCTCCAGCCCGCGCGTGCCGCTCGTCGGGCAGATGAGCGCGTCGTAGTCCTCCAGCAGCGCGCCCACCGGCGCGTACAGGCGCGCCTCGAGCTCGAGCCCGTCGGCGTAGGACCGTCCGCCGGCCACCTCTTCGCACCAGCGGGCGATGTCCACCGCGTAGGCGTTGACCTCGTCCGGGTGCGCGCGGGCCATGCCGCCGATCCAGTCGGTGAACATCGCCCGGAAGTGGATCGCGGTGGCCACCATGACGTCGTGGCGCGGCACGGTGAGGTCAACCGCGTCGACGGTCACGCCCGCCGCCCGCAGCGCCTCCCCCACCGCCAGCGTGTTCGCCCGCACCTCCGGGTCGACCGCCCAGCCGAGGTCGGGCGAGAGCGCGACCCGCAGGCCGTCGGCGGCGAACTCGGAGGGCAGCACGTACTTCGGCCGCAGCGACACGATGTCGGACGGGTCGGGGCCGGCCAGCGCGTTCTCGTACAGCGCGCAGTCGGCCACGGTGCGGGCCAGCGGGCCGCAGTGGCAGTAGGTGTCGAGGTTGAACGGCGGGTCGCACGGCACGCGCCCGTACGGCGGCTTGAAGCCGACCACGCCGTTGAAGCTCGCCGGGATGCGGATCGACCCGCCGATGTCCGAGCCGGAGGCCAGCGTGGTGGTGCCGGCGGCCAGCGCCGCGCCCGAGCCGCCTGACGAGCCGCCGACGCCGTAGCGCGGGTTCCACGGGTTGCGCGTGACGCCCCACAGCTTCGAGTGCGTGAAGCCCGCGCACGAGAACTCCGGTGCGGTCGTGCGCGCGTGGACGATCGCACCCGCCTCGAAGTGGCGGCGGGCGAACGCCGAGCTGCGGTCGGCCACGAGGTCCTTGTAGACCAGCGACCCCTGCGTCCACGGCTGGCCCTCGACCGCCTCCTCCTCCTTGATCGCCACCGGGAGCCCCTCGAGCGGCCGCGCCTCGCCGCTCGCGTAGCGCCGCTCGGCCTCGCGGGCCTGCTCACGTGCCGCGCCGGAGAACGTGTGGCAGAGCGCGTTGACCACCGGCTCGACCTCCTGCGCGCGGGCGATCACCGCCTCCAGGAGCTCGACCGGCGACAGCTCCCGGGCGCGGAAGGCGGCGAGCGCGTCGGTGGCGGACAGGTAGTGCAGGTCGGTCATCGGCGCTCCTCGTGGCGCTGGGCGAGCCGCTCGCCGAGCAGGTTGACGGCCACGACGACGACCACGATGGAGAGGCCGGCCGCGAGCGACTCCTCCGGGTAGCCCTGCAGCACGCCCGGCTGCCCCGTGCCGACCATCACGCCCCAGTCGGCCTGCGGCGCCTGCACGCCGAGCCCCAGGAACGAGACCGCGGCCAGGTCGACCATGGCCCAGGCGAACAGCAGCGTGCCCTGGGCGACGATCAGCGGGGCGACGTTGGGCACGAGATGGCGCGCGCAGAGCGTCCAGGCCGACAGGCCCTGCACCTCGCCGGCCGCGATGTACTCGCGCGAGCGCTCGCGCACGGCGGCGCTGCGCACGACCCGCGCGACGTAGGGCGTGTAGGCCACCGCGATCGCCAGCGCGGCCGCGGTCAGGCCGGACCCGAACACGGCCGCGGCCAGGACGGCGAGCAGGATGCCCGGGAAGGCGAACAAGATGTCCAGCGACACCGAGATCGTCGAGTCCAGCCAGCCGCCGCGCCAGGCCGCGACGACCGCCAGCACGACGCCGGCCAGCATCGACATCCCGACCACGGCGGCCGGCCCGAGGATCGCCGTGCGGGTGCCGACCAGCAGGCGCGAGAAGAGGTCGCGGCCCTGGCCGTCGTAGCCGAGCAGGTGCCCGGGCGTCGGCCCGAGGTAGGCGTTGTTGAGATTCGACTCGTTCGGGTCGTGCGGGGCGATCGCCGGACCGAAGATGGCCACGAACACCGCGATCGCGATCACCACGAGGCAGGCGATCGCCACCTTGTCGCTGCGCGCCGCCGTGCGCCCGCGGCGGCGGATGGCGCTGGAGAGGACGACGGTGCTCACTGCGCCCGGCTCCCCAGCGCGACCCGCGGGTCGAGCACCGCGTAGAGCAGGTCGACCACGGTGTTGGTGACCACGAACGCGGTCACCAGCAGCAGCGAGATGCCCTGCACGACCGCGAAGTCCTTCGATGCCGCCGCGCTGACCAGCGCGGAGCCGAGCCCGTTGAGGCTGAACGCCCGCTCGACCACGGCGCTCAGCGCGATCAGCGAGGCGATCGTGATCCCGCTCACCGTGGTGATCGGGATCGCCGCGTTGCGCAGCACGTGCCGGCGCACGACGAGGTGGCCGGGCAGCCCGCGGCTGATCGCGGTCTGCACGTGCTCGCGCCCCATCTCCTCGCGCACGCTGACCCGGGTGACGCGCGCGACCAGCGCCAGCGCGGACAGCGCCAGGGCGATGGCGGGCAGCGTCAGGTGCCACAACCGGTCGCCGAAGCCGGTCCCGGCGTCGAGCGCCGGGAACCAGCCGAGCCTGACCGCGAACACGCTGATCAGCACGATCGCCGCCACGAACGACGGCACGGCGGCGAGCACGGTCGTGCCCAGGATCACCGTGGTGTCGACCGCGCCGCGCCGCAGTCCGGCCAGCACGCCCGACCCGATCCCGAACAGCAGGATCAGGACCGAGGCGTACGCCACCAGGCCGAGCGTCACCCCGGCCCGCTGGCCGATCAGCGTGTTGACGTTCTCGCGCAGCGCGATCGACTGGCCGAGGTCGCCGTGCACCGCCCCGCCGAGCCAGTGCAGGTACTGCTGCGGCAGCGACTCGTTCAGGTGGTAGCGGGCGCGCAGCACCTCCAGCGCGGAGGGCGGCAGCGTGCGCCCGCCGGTCAGCACCGACAGCGGGTCGCCGGGCGCGATCGACAGCGACGCGTAGATGATGAAGCTGGCCACGAGCAGCGCCAGCACCAGCATCCCCAGCCGGCGGGCGACGAAGCGCAGCATCAGCCGGTGGCGCCGATCGCCGCGGCCCACGGGCCGCCCATGTACTGGAACGACGACGGCGCGCCGGTCACGCGCTTGTCCATGATCACCACGGTGTCCGGGTCGGCCAGCGGGATCCAGGGCAGCGCCTGCATGATCAGGTCGCCTGCCTTGGCGGTCATCTCCGCGCGCTTCTTCTGATCCGTCGTCGTCCGCGCCTCGTTCATCGCCGCGGTGATCTGCGGGTCGCTGAAGCCGTCGTAGTTCTGGCTGCCGTCCGGCATCACGACCGTGTTGTAGAGCGCGGCCGGGTCGGCGTAGTCCGGGTAGTTGACGGTGAGGAACCCGTCGACGTCCGCGCGCGCCTTGGGGTCGGTGAAGAAGTTGATGTAGTTGGCGGCCGAGACCGACTTCAGCTTCGCCTTCAGGCCGATGCTGATCGCCGCCTGGCGAACCGCGTTGGCCGCCGTCTCGAGCGAGTTGATCTCGCTGGAGGTGCCGATGACGATCTCCTTGCCGTTCGCCCCGGCCTGCTGGATGAGCTGCTTGGCCTTGGCCACGTTCAGCGTCGGCTCGGGCAGCTTGTTCCAGTCGGCCTGGAAGACGTCCTTCTCATAGCCCCACGTGCCGGGGTTGGCCAGCGTGCGCGGCAGCTCGGCGTAGCCCTTGTAGAGCGAGTTGATGTACGCCTTGCGATCGATCGCCATCGACAGCGCCTGGCGCACCTTGACGTCCTTGAGCGTCCCCTTGAGGTTCGAGATGACCAGCGCGTCGGAGGCGAACGACGGGCCGGCGTAGACGTGCAGCTTGGGGCTCGCCTTCAGCTGGTCGAGCGTCGTCAGCGGCTGCGGGTAGCTGCCGGTGATCTCGTTGGTCTCCAGGCCGGTGGTCAGGCTGGAGTCGTCGGAGACGCCCTTGAACACCATCGACGCGGCCTGCGGCTTGGGCGAGCCCCACCAGGCGGGGTTCTTGACGGCGGTCAGCGACGTGCCCGGTTTCCAGGAGTCGAGCTTGAACGGGCCGGTGCACATCGTCCCGCCGGAGGGCGTGCCGAACGTCTTGCCCTTGGCCTCGACATAGGCCTTCTCGAGCACGATCCCGGGCAGCGCCGCGAGCTCCCCGAGCAGCCAGTTGTCCGGCTTGGTCAGCTTGATCGTCACCTGGTCGGAACCGGTGGCGGCGATCGACGCGACGTTCTGGAAGACGGCGCCGTAGAAGCCGGCCAGCGCCTTGTGCGTGTTGCGCTGGAGGCTGTAGACGACGTCCGCGGGCGTCACGTTCTTGCCGTCCCAGAACTTCGCGTTCGTGTTGATGGTGAACACGATCGTGGTCGGGTCGGGCTGGTCGACCTTGGTGGCCAGCCCGGGCTTGATGCTGCCGTCGGGCTGCTGCTGGAGCAGCGACTCGCACATCGAGTAGATGACGGTGTTCTCGGGATAGTCGAACGCCTGGATCGGGTCGAGTGTCTGGACCTCGCGGTACGTGGCCCAGGTGACTGCGCCGGTGGCGCCCTTGGCGGCAGGCGTGGTGGGCGAGAGCGCGGCGCTCGCGCCGCCGGAGCTCGCGCCGCTCTTGGACGCCGGCGTGGCCTGGCGCCCGCAGCCCGCGACAGCGAGGGCGATGAGCGCGGCGGCGGTCAGTCGGGGGTGCATCAGGCGGTCTCCTTCGTTGCGCGCACGCGCTGCTCGATGGCCTCGATGAACATGTCGATGCCGAGGTCGTAGACCTCGTCCATGTCGGGGAAGAGGTGCGGCGCCGACTCGACGCAGTGCGGGTACTCGTCGGGCGGAAGCGCGGCGTACGCCCGCCGCACGGCGGGGATCGTGTTCGGGCCCCAGTCGTCCAGCGTCAGCTGGCTGATGAACAGCCCGGACCCGACGGCGTAGTTGGTGATCAGCTGGTAGCCGACGGCCCGCTCGCGGGCATCGAGCCCGGCGTCGGCGAGGATCGACAGCACGTGCTCGGCGACCCGGCGCAGGCCCGGCGTGTCGTCGCTCTGGTGCGACAGGGCGATGGCGAAGTCGGGGTTGTCGCGGTAGAGCGCGAGCGCGGCGCGCAGCCCGACGCGCAGGCGCTCCTGCCAGGGCAGCTCGGGGTCGGGGTCGGGGAGGCTGAGGAACGCGAGGTCGACGAGCTCCGTGACGAGCTCGTCCTTGGAGCGGAAGTGGCGGTAGATCGCCGTCGGGTCCGCGCCGAGCTCCTGGCCGATCCGGCGCACGGTCAGCCTGCCCAGCCCCTCGTCGGCCAGGATGCGCCGGGCGGCCTGCACGATCAGTTCGCGGTCGAGGCGCACGGCGTGCGCGCCCCGCGACCGGGCACTCCTCCTCATGGCGGGCGACCGTACCGGCACGCCCACGATGCTGTCAACAGCGTTGACAGCAACGTTGTACGCGGTGGCGGATCCCCGCCGCCGGTTCAGGACACGCGGTCGATCGGCCGTCCGACGGTGAGCGCGTCGCGCAGCGCGGGCTCGAGCTCCGCGAACTTGGCGTCGGCCGCGACGCCGAGCCCGTCGAGCACCTTGCTGAAGAAGCAGCGCGCCGCCGCGGCCAGGACGACGTCGACGATCTCCGCGTCGGTCAACCCGAGCGAGCGCAGGCGGTCGACGTCGTCCTGCGTCACCGACGTGGCGTCGCGGGCGACCTGGTCGGCGAGCCCGATGACGGCGTTGTCGACCGCGTCCAGCTCGGCCGCATCACGTCCCTCCATGACAGCGCGCACCGCGTCGCCGCTGACGAACTGGCCGGCGAGGATGGTTCCGTGGGCCAGCGCGCAGTAGCTGGAGCGCAGGCGACGGGCGGCGGCGAGCGTGGCGAGCTCGTAGCGGCGGAGGTCCATGTTCGCCTTGATGGCGCCGTTGAGCTGCCGCCAGGCGGCATAGACGTCGGGCCGCAGCGAGAGGCCCTTGGTCAGGTTCGGCAGGTCGCCGAACACCTGCCGGTCGGTCTCGTACATCGCGGCCACGGCGCCGGCGGCCTCCTGCTCTGGAACCGTCTCGATGAAGGGCATGGCGCACTATCGCGTTAACGCGTCGATGATCGTGCCGTTGATCGCGTCCACCGCCTGCACCAGCCGCTCGTCCCAGCGGACCGGCCAGGTGGAGAAGCGGGCGATCACGGTGCCGGTGGGGTGATGGATGAACAGCTGCTGGCCGTTGATGCCGTAGCCGCTGTAGATCCCCGCCTCGGCGTCCGTGACCCACCAGCAGTCGTGATACGAGGTGGCGGCGAAGCGCTCGCGGGTCTCGTCGCCCGCGAACGCCGCGACCAGTTCTGGCTCGGTGCGCCGCAGGCGGGCGCGCCAGCTCGCCGGCACCACGTCGCCGTCCAGGTACTGCAGGCCGACGCGGGCGAGGTCGCGCAGCGTCGTGCAGATGCCGCCCTCCGCCGCCGGGAAGCCGGCCGCGTCGACGATGATCTCGGCGTCGCGCTCGGCGCCGATCCGGCTCCACAGGCGGTCGGAGAACAGGTCGGGGAAGCGGGTGCCGGTGGCCTCCTGCGCGACCCAGGCGAGCACGTCGGTGAGGATCGAGCGGTACTGGAACGGACCGCCGTGCGCGCGCTCGTTCGGCAGCCCCTTGATCCATGTGTACGTGTCCGGCGGCAGCCCCGGCGTGCGCAGCGTGCGGTAGCCCGACACCTCGTCGATGTACACGCCGTCGCTCTGCTCGTCGCCGTAGTCCTCCTCGTTGAACTTCGTCCCGGCGCGCATGTCGAGGCAGTGCTGGACCGTGCAGCCCTCCCAGCTCGTCCCGCGCAGCTCGGCGACGTAGTCGGTGACGGGCGCCGCCGCGTCGACCGCGCCCTCCCCCGCGAGCACGCCGATCAACGTCGCGGTCAGGGACTTCGACACCGACATCAAGAGGTGCGTGTCGTCCGGCCCCATCCCCTCGACGTGGTGCTCGAGGACGATCCGCCCGTCGTGCACCACGCACAGGCCGTCCGTGTACGCCTCGTCGAGCGCGCGCTTCAGCTCGGCGTCGCCGAGCCCGCAGTCGTTGAGCGGCAGCTCGCGCACGGGCCCGCCGCCGCGGCCGATCCGCGCCGTGTGCGCGAGCTCGCGCACGTGCAGGAAGCCCCAGCGGTTGAACGGCCCTTCGATCCAGTTGTCCGACGTGACGAGGCGCTCGGGCGGCGGCGGCGCGCCGCGCATCAGTCCCAGCTGCCGCCAGCTCTCGGGCATCGCGCCATCATGCCGGATGTGGGGAGGCTCGCGGCACTGGCCCTCTCGGCGCTGGCCGCCGCCGCGCCGGACCCGTTCGTGCTCGACGTACACGGCGCGCACCGCGACTACCTGGCGTTCGCGACGGGCGACCGCTTCCCGATCCTGCGCTCGTCCGACCTCGTGCACTGGCGGCCCGCCGGCACGGCGTTCGCGGCGCGGCCGGACTGGGTCGTCCCGACGGGCGACTGGCACCCGTGGGCCCCGAGCGCCAGCCAGGTCGGCGCAGGCTACGTCATGTACTACGTGGGTCTCAGCCGCTACGGGGTCAACTGCGTCGGCGTGGCCACGTCTTCGGCGCCCGGCGGGCCGTACACCGATCTCGGGCCGCTGGCGGACGCCGCGGGGCGGGCGGTCGGCTGCGGCGATGCCACCGGGTCGGGGAACATCGACCCCTCGCCGTTCGTGGACGCGGACGGCCGCGCCTACCTGTACGTCTCGACCGGCCGCCGGCGGCGCACGTGGGAGCCGCGGATCTCGGTGATCCCGCTGACGGCCGACCGGCTGCACGCCGCCGGGTCGCGGCGCGCGCTGCTGTCGGGCCACGGCGCCGTCGTCGAGGGGCCGGCGGTGTTCCGCCACCGCGGCACCTACTACCTCCTCTACTCGCACGGGGGCTATCGCGGGCCCTACGGGATGGCCTACGCCACGGCGTCCTCGCCCACCGGCCCGTTCCGGCGCGGCGGGACGATCCTGTCCCAGACGCGCCGCGTGTTCAGCCCGGGCGGCGGCGACATCCCGGTGACCGGCCCGCACGGCGGGACGTTCCTCGTCTACCACGGCCGCTCCGGCGGCTACGGCGCGGTGCGCACGCTGCGCGTGGCGCCGCTGCGCTGGCGCCGCGGCCGGCCGGACGTGCCGGTGATCGCGCCTGCGATGCTTGGCCGGTGAGCCGGATCAACCACGTCAGCGTCAATGCGCGCGATCTCGCAGCGTCGGTCGACTTCTACGTCGACCTGCTCGGCGCGGAGCCGATCGCCACGCCGAACTTCGGCCTCCCCGTGCAATGGCTGGCCCTCGGCCGCACGCAGCTCCACGTGTTCGAGCGCGACCTGACGCCGACCAGCCACCACCACTTCGCCGTCGCGGTGGACGACCTCGAGCCGGTCTACCGCGCGGCCGAGCGGCGCGGCGCGTTCGACGACGACGCGTTCGGCAACCGCCTCGTCGAGCTGCCGGGCGACATCGTCCAGCTCTACGTCCGCGATCCGGCCGGCAACCTCGTGGAGATCGACCAGCCCGGCGCCGGCCGGCTGCCCGACGACCTCCGCGCCCGGCTGAAGGGCCTCTGGGACTTCCACCCGCAGAGCGACGAGAACCTGCAGGGCCGGCTGTTCGTGCCCTGAGGCGGCGTTCAGCGGCATCTCACGCCCGTCCCAGCGGCGGGGGATGAACGGCGAGACGAGCAGCGGGCCTGGACAGGAACTCACACGGGACGGGCTACTTCGGGGCGCCCCCGGGCTCGGCGCGGCCCGCGCCCGCGGTGCCGCGGCGCATCGCCTCGAATGCGCGCTTCCGGCGCTCGCGCTGGTTCTGCTCGGCCGTCCGCGCGCGGTGGGCGCCACGGCGCAGCAACGGCAGCGCGACGCCGCCGGCGAGGGCCAGCGCCACGAGCGCTCCGTACCCGGGCACCCGCCGGGCGGCCGGCCCGCCCAGCACCAGCGCGCCTTCGCGCAGCGCCAGCGCCCCGGTCGAGGCGCCCCGGGCCGAGACCGGCGAGTGCAGCGCCCGCCGCATCGTGGCGTAGGTCGCCTCGGCCGCGCCGAGCACGAGCACGCCCGTGAGCAGGTTCGCCTGGTCGCGGGACACCCCGAAGCCGCGACTGAGCACCAGGTGGCGAGCGTGGTTGGCGAGGGTGAGCACCAGCCCCGCGTCATAGAGGAATACGCGCGCGGCCCTGGCGTCGGAAGTCTCTGCGGTCATGACCCCGCCGTGGCGGCGTGCTCCTCCTGCGCCGCGGCTGCGTCGCGCTCGAGCGCCTCCCTGTCGGCCTTGAGCTCCTTCTGCTGGAGCTCGTCCGCCCGCTTCATCGCCGCCTCGACCTTCGCGCCCATGTCGGAGACCGCGACGACGACGAGCCCGGCCTGCCCGGTGTCCAGCTGCTCGCCGAGCTCCTTGAGGTCGTGCCGGCTCATCCCGGCGGCGGCGTGGCCCGCCACGGCGCCGAGGATCGCTCCCCCGGCGGTCGTGCCCAGCAGCAGCCCGCCGCCGACCGCGGCGAACGGGAACAGCGCCACCACGAGCCCGGTGGCCAGCCCCATCCCGCCGCCCAGGACTCCCCCGGCGCGTGTGGGCGTCTCGTGCTTCTTCACGATCTTCGTCTTGCCGCCCTCGCGGCGCTCGATCACCGCCGCGTCGTAGGCGTCGATGAGGCCCGCCTCGCTGTGCAGGTCCTTCACGACCTCGTAGTCCGCCTCTGCCTGGGCCACGTCGTCGTACACGCCGACGAACGCGATCAAGGTGTCGATGGGCATCGCCCGCCTCCTCTTCGCCTGGGACGACGTGAGCATGCGCGTCCGGCGGGGCGGTTCGCATCACCCGTACCGGGTGAGGGAACGTCAATCTGCCTTGACGCTCCGGTTTGCGGAGCGTCCGAGGAGAACTCGGCGCACGTGCTCGCGAGCTGCCGCGCCTGCACGACGGTGACGGCCACTCCGACCGCGACGCCCTGACGGCGGTGCAGGTCGTTCGCCGGGGGCGGCGGCTACGATGACGCGCCGATGGAGGCCGAGCGCGTGGAGCGTCCGATTCTGCCGGAGGGCGTCCGGGCGGCAAAGGACCTCAGAGCCGGCGAGCCGCGGGCCTTCGGGCTCGAGCTCGACGGCTACGCGCACCTGCCGCGGATGCTCGACAAGGCCCGGGCGACCCTGGCGGGAACGGCCGGCAGCTTCCAGTTCGGCTGCCCGGTCGACCACACGTGCATGGCGCGCCTGGACGTGACGCCAGAGCTCATCCTCGACCTTGCCGCGCGCCACGCCGACGACCGCTGCGTCCTGCAGGCACTGCACGACCATGGCATCCCGTCTGCCGAGGAGGCGTGGTTCGACGCGATCCTCGTCGAGGAGCAGCTCCAAGACGAAGGCATCTACCTCCGGGTACGCAGCCGTGAGCAGCTTCCCGACGGCGGCGATGGCCGGCGGTTCGGCGGCGCCGACCACGGCGCAGACGTCGACGTCGTACTGGTCCAGCTGGCCCCGGGGCAGGGCCGCCCCACCACGGTCGCCCCCGCGGCACAGGTCTGGGTCATCCAGGACGGCCGGGCCACGTTCTTCCTCGGCTCGATGCAGGCGCGCATCGCGCGCGCCGGCGAAGTCGTGCGCATCCCGGCCGACGTGCGGTGGCGACTCGAGAACACGGGCACGGGCACGCTGCGCGCCGTAGCGGCCACGCCGGCCACGAAGCCGGCAGGGTGCCGGTAGTCTGCGGCCGGGAAACTACTGCGGCTGGAGACCACTTCATGCCTTACACCGTGGACTTCAGACCGTCTCGACGGTCGGTCTGGAGTCGTCACCGGTCGCGGACGCGCTGGCCGGTCTGCGGGCGAACGAAGCCCGCTACTTCAAGAACAAGTACGACCACGACTTCACGGTGGAGCCGGCGAGCGACGCCGAGGCGACCATCGAGTGGGTGCACCGGATCCTCAAGGAGGAGCGCGACATCGGCATCGCCTCACGCCCCCTGGAGGCGACGGCCTTCGAGGTCGAGAACATCCGCATGGCCTACGTGTTCTACGAGAGCGGCCTGTCGATCAACGTGATGTACACCATCGACGGCCCCGAGAAGCGGGCGGTCGGCTTCAAGCTGTCCGACGGGATGGACATCCCCGCCGAGCTCGCGTCGCGGTTCAAGTTCGCCCGGCAGAACTCGAAGCTGGCCGGGACGATCCGCGGGTCCTATTTCGTGATCAAGCACGAGTACTGACCGGCGAGCCGGGCTGCGGAGACAGCGCCACATCGATCGCGCGGGCGACCTGCTCGCGGGAGCGGGCGCGCACGGCGCTGGTGAGAGCGCCGGCCCAGCGCTGGTCGCTCACCGCGCGCGCATCCAGACCCAGGTCGGCGAGGACCGCGGCGCAGTCGACGTGCGCGGCGATCCGCTCGGCGCGGCGCTCGGCGGCGACGTGCTGGGCAAGGACGAGCCGGGTGCGACCGCCTTCGGCCGAGATCCGCAGGAGATCCTGCGCGACGTCGGGGACCGCGCGGCGGGCGCACCGCTCCCAGGGCGCGTCGGCCGCCGAGTCGACGACGACCTGACGGAGGACCCGCCAGCCTGCGTGGCGGGATTCGCAGCGGGCGACCAGGAACCGCGCCAGCGCATCTGCGACGACGCCGGCGTCCGGCTCGCTGCCCCGCGTATCGAGGTATCGGAACGCTTCGGCTACGCCGCGGCCCGCGTCTACGGCCCGGGCCAGCTGGGCTGCCGTCCGGCCGGCCCGAACTGCGGTGCGAGGCGACCGGTCAGACAGTCTGAACGTTCACCGCGTTCGGGCCCGGCACGATGGAGGGAGTCTCGCGCCGTCGGGCCGCCGGATCCGCTCGCACGTGACTCCCGACGGCTAGCCGCGCAGGCCGCCCGACCACGGACGGCTCGCCCCGTCGGCCGCCCCGGGCTGCTGATCGTCGAGGCAGAGCACCCCGCCCTGCTCGAGCAGGTCGACCACGCTCTCGTGGGCGACCCGCCCGCGGGGGGCGGCGAGCGGCGAACGGGACGCGGGGGTCGCGAGCCTGGCGCGCGGGGCGCCCCATGCCGCGCGCGCCAGCGGGCGGCGCGACGCCGGCCGGCGCCGGGGCTTGCGCGGCGGCACCGTCTCGGCCGCCGCGACGTGCGAAGCCTCCGACCGAACAGCGGCCTCGGGTTCCGCGCCGGGTGCTGACAGCGCACGCATCGCGGCCGGCGTCACGCCGGTCTCGATGTCGACGGCGCGCGCGCGGACCTCGCCGAGCATCCAGTCGCGCTCCGCGGACGCCGGCATGCGCTCGAGCCGCACGAGCAATTCGCGCAACTGCCCAAGCCGATCACGCTCGTTCATCGATCCCCTGACGCCGCACCGGCGCGAGCAAGCCGCTCTGCGCCGCCCGTACCATCGGCAGATCCGCGCTCGGGCTTGAGACTGCGAGCGCGCCAGGTTCAGACCGGCATAGGCTTCGGTGATGCGGGGGAGTCCGGCAGGTCACTCGACGGGTGCCGTGTGCCGCGCCGCCGCCGCCATGGCGCTGGCCGGCGTCGTGGCCGCCGGCCCCATGGCCGGGGCGGCTCGCGCGGTGACCCGGCCCGGGGTTCGCACCCTGGACCTCGCGTGGGTGGGCGACATGGCGTTCGACACCCGGGATGGGCTCCCCGGCGGCGGTGCCCTCGCCGCGCTCGATCCCGTGGCCGGCTACCTGCGCAGCGATCTCACGATGGGCAACCTCGAAGGGACCCTCGGCTCGTCGGGCACGACGAAGTGCCACGGCGCGACCGACTGCTTCGCGTTTCAGGCGCCGACCGGCTACGCCGCCCAGTTCCGCCGGCTGGGCTTCGGCGTGCTCAACCAGGCCAACAATCACGCCAACGACGCGGGGCCGGCCGGCCGGCGCGTCACCGCCGCGGCGCTGCGCCGCGCGGGGATCGCGGTGGCCGGCTCCGGTACGCGCATCGCCCGCCTCACCGTCCGGCACACGCGCGTCGCGATCATCGGGTTCGCGCCCTACGCCTGGTCGGCCTCGCTGCTGGACATCGCCGCGGCGAGGCGGCTCGTCCGGGCCGCGGCGCGCCACGCCGGCATCGTCGTCGTGATCGTGCACGCGGGCGCGGAGGGCGCCGGCGAGGCGCACGTGCCCTACGGCGAGGAGCACGCGTTCGGCGAGGACCGCGGGGACGTGCGCCGGTTCGCGCACGCGGTCGTCGACGCCGGGGCGGACGTGGTGCTCGGGTCGGGACCGCACGTGCTGCGCGGGCTGGAGGCCTACCACCGCCGGCTGATCGCGTACTCGCTGGGGAACTTCGCCGGGGATCGCACGCTGTCGATCGCCGGCCGCTGCGCGTTGTCCGGGGTCCTGCACGTCGCGGTCACGACCGACGGCCAGTTCGCCGGCGGGCGCTGGTGGCCGATGCGGCTCGTGCGCCCAGGGTTGCCGCGCCTCGATCCCACCCGGGCGTCAGCCGTGCTCGTGAACGCGCTCTCGCGCGACGACTTCCGCCGCGATCGCGTGACCATCGGCCCTGACGGCCATCTCCGCGCACGCGACATGGCCCAGGAGATCCGCAAGCTCCGGCTCTAGGTTTCAGGGATCGGTGGTCGTGCCGCCCGACGCGGCGTGCCACGGCGCGAAGGCGTTCGTCACGCCGCGCATCGCGTTGCGCAGGTCGGGGAAGTGGCGCAGCAGCACGTCGGTCATCTGGTTGTCGTCGATCCACTGCAGGCCGGCGTGGGTGTAGACGCCGGGGTTGTAGTCGCGGCCGAAGAAGCGGTCGCTGTTGAGCCGCCGCGACGCCATCAGCACGAAGATCCGGAACGCCGTGTCGCTGAAGGCGAACCCGGCCGGCTTGGGCTCGGCGAACATGCCGACCGTCAGGTCGACGTCCTCGACGCCGGCGTAGACGCGGCTGATCTCGCGCGCCCAGTCCGGGTTGTCGGTGAGCTCGGCGAACGTCTTGGGCGCGGGCAGGTGCAGCAGCCGGCGGAACTCGCAGTAGCGCGGCACGCCGAGCTCGCGCGACCCGCAGGATGTCGATCGCGCCGAGGTCCAGGTAGTGCCCGTCCGGGCGCAGGAACTCCTGGAGGAACTTCGGGAAGTTGTGCAGCGTGACGAGGCCCGGGTGCTGGGTGCCGAACGAGTAGAGGAGGTCGGTCATCGAGATCTCGGCGGCGAGCTCGGCGCCGTCGCGCGCCGGTGAGCTGGCGGAACGGCTTCGCCGCGATCAGCCGGTCGTCCGCGGTGGCGCGGAACGTCCAGTCGTCCGGGATCAGCGGGTGCATCCGATATACCGCGGTGAACTCCTCGGTCAGCGAGTAGGGGATCCCGTAGTGGTCGGTCTCCGAGCCGGGGATGCCGCTGATCACCTCGTCGTCGACCACGCGGCCGAACGAGCTTGTGCACGCGCTCGCTCGGCGAGCCCGAACCAGTTCGCGCGCAGCGCCGTGACGGTGATCGGGTGGCTGATCACCGCGGGCGTCCACTCGACCGTGTGGATCTTCGCGATCAGCGCGGCGTTGATCAGCCGGGCGCGCTGGAAGAGCTGCTCGTCGGTCCAGTGCGGGTAATCGGCCTGCAGCCGGTCGCAGATCGCGTTGTGCTCGAGCATGAAGACGGTCGTGCAGCATCAGCAGCCCGAGCCAGAAGCCGGGCACCTGCGTCGGAGTCCTGGCGGGTCGTCGAGCGGCAGCCGCCCGTCCAGCCCGACCACCAGCTTGCCGTCCTCGCCGGGAGCGCACCTTGTCCTGCATGTCCAGCGTCGTGCCATAGATCGACGAGCCGTCCCACCAGTGCGTCTCGGTGTTCAGGTAGGTCGGCGGGTGGTCGTCGAGCCGGGCGGGCGCGTGGGGTCGGCGATCGTGCGCAGGATGGTCAGCGGGCGCTCCGGGAACGGATCGTCGTCGGCGAGCTCGATGTTCCAGCTGCGCGCGGGGTCGCCCTTCCCGTGGCTGAACCAGTCGCGGATCATGAACTGCAGCCAGGCGGCCGCGATCGCGTTGACCGTGGTGGCCGGGACGAACTCGGTGCGCGTGAGCAGCTCGCGGCTGACCACGCGCGGGTTCGGCTCGAGCAGGCGCGGCCTCGGCCTCGGGAAATGCCTTCTCGAGCGGGATGTTGCGGCCGAAGCGGGAGGCGGCGCGCCCCATCTTCGGCGTCCGACAGGTCGTTGTAGGTTCCGTCGGCCGTGCGCTCGGTGGTGAACCGCGGGTCGAACGGCGGCGCCGGCGGGTCGTCCTGCGTGGGGACGGTGCGCGTGTCGTAGAGGTTGGTCCGGCGCAGGATGTTGCGCACGCCCACGAGCGTGAGCAGCCCGATCCACTTCGGCAGCCTGTCCCAGCGGAACCTGTGGTCCAGGTCCTGCGCCAGGGCGTCGAAGACCTGCCAGAACACCGATTGGCGATAACCCGATCGCTTCACGGTCGGCTCCCTTCGTGGTGATCGGCGTCTGCCATCAGGATTCCTCGTCCGCTGCGCTCGCGGACCGAAGCTATCCCCACGCCATCAGACCGTTTTCAAGTATGTCAGCGTGCGCACGCGGCGCCGGCCGCGACCGCGCTCCTCACGCCATCGCCGGTTCCTCGACGGCGCGCGAGTCGGTGAGCGTGAGCGCGCCGGCGCCCGCGACCAGGCCGACGATCACCGCGAGCACGCCGTAGGTGATCCGTTCACCGTGGAAGAACGAGGTCACGAGATCGGGGCTCCAGGCGCCCGCGGGCAGCCGGGTGGTGACCAGCGCGGCGATGAGCGTGCCGACCACGGCTGTGCCGATGCTCGTGCCGACCTCCTGCGCGGTGTCGTTGAGTGCCGCGCCGATGGACGTGCGGTTGCCCGGCATCGCGTCGACGAGCGCGACGGCGCAGATCGTCATGACGGTGCGCAGTCCGATCGTCATCAGCACCATCGAGATCGCGATGGCGAGGTAGCCGTGGTCGACGCCCCACGAGAGGCCGGCCAGCGCGGCGGCGAGGAGGGCGGCACCGACCAGGCAGGCGATGCGGTGGCCGTACCGCTGTGCGAGCCGCTCGGACAGGGGGGTCGCGACGAGCATGGTCACGATGATCGGCAGGTTCGCGAGGCCGGCCCGCACCGGGCTCCAGCCGTAGGCGTACTGGAAGTGGAGGATCAGTCCGAACATCACGCTGGCCATGGCGATCGACATCCCGGTCTGCGCGATGGTGGCGCCGCGCACGGTGCCGTTCGAGAACAGGCTGAGATCGAGCATGGGCGACGAGGTGCGGCGCTCGTGCCGCACGAAGGCGACGGCCGCGGCCAGGGCGCCGAGGATCGACGCGAGCGTGACGGGCGAGAGCCAACCGTGCTCGACGCCGCTGGTCAGCGAGAAGCAGGCCAGCCCGATGGTGGCGACGCTCAGCACGGCGCCCGGCAGATCGAGCCGGTCCTCGGTCAGGTCCTCCGGCCGGTCGGCGGCGACGCCGAGCCGGACGCCGATGCAGGCGATCAGCGCGATCGGGGCGTTGACGAGCAGCAGCCACTCCCACCGCACGTGGGCCAGCGCGGTGCCGCCGAGCACCGGGCCGAGGATGAAGCCGGACATGCCGACGACGATCATCAGGGTGATGGCGCGCATGCGGAGCGCCTTGTCGTCGAACAGCCGGAAGACGAGCGAGTTGGTGATCGGCGCCATCGCCGCGGCGGCGATGCCGAGCGCGGCGCGCAGGGCGATCAGCTCGCCGGTGGTGGTGACGAAGACGACGCTCAGGCTGAGCAGGCCGAACACGGCGAGTCCGGCCAGCAGCACGCGCCGGCGTCCCAGCCGGTCGGCCGCCGATCCGGCAGTGAGCAGCAGGCCGCCGAACGTCAGCGAGTACGCGCCGGTGACCCACTGCAGCGCGGTCGTGGTGCTCCCGAGGTCGCGCCCGATCGTGGGCAGCGCGATCGACAGCAGCGTGTTGTCGACCATCTCCACGAAGAAGGCCAGGCAGAGGGCGGCGAGCGGGATCCACGCCGCGCGCAGCGACGGGTAGGTGCGCGTCCGAGCTGGAGTGGTCATGGGCACAGCTTCGGCCGCGGCGCTCACAGCACGGTCTCACGGCGCTCGCACCACGCTCGCAAGCCTGCAGGACGAATGGTCGCCGCCCTGAGCGAACGCCCGGCTCAGCCGAGGTCGGCGAGCACCCGCTGCGCGGCGTTGTGGCCGGGTACGCCGCTCACCGCGCCGCCGCGGGCGGCGCTCGACCCCGCGCGGTAGACGCGCGGCACGTCGGTGTCGACGCCCCAGCTGCCGGGCTCGTCGTCCGCGCCGGCGAAGAACCAGGTCATCGCCTTGTGGAAGATGTTCCCGCGGTCGAGCCCGAGGTCGGACTCGAGATCGACGGCGGTCTTGACCTCGAGGCACGGGTTGCCGTCGATGTCGCGCGCCAGGCAATCCTCGAACGGCTCGTCGAGCAGCTCGTCGAGGCCGGCGAGGTAGCGCTGCCAGACCAGCTCGGCCGTGTCCGGCCCGGTCGCCCGCGCCAGCCCGTAGGGGATGTCGTAGCCGAACAGGGTGAGGCTGTGGCAGCCGGCCGCGCGCAGGCTCGGGCCGAGGATCGAGGGATCGGTCAGCGTGTGGCAGTACACCTCGGCCGGCGGGCGGCCGGGGAGCGCGCCGGCCACGACGTCGCGGTGGGCCTGCTGCATCTCCGAGTAGCGCTCGTTGATCCGGAACGTCCCCGCGAACGCCTCGCGCGGGTCCAGGCCGCAGCGGAGGCGGGGCAGGCGCCGCAGGAGCATGTTCGCCTTGATCACCGCGCCCTCGTCCTCGCCGGCGGGCCGGTGCGGGCGGCCGAGCATGCGCGCGAGCGCCTGCGGGCCGGCGTTGACGAGCACGTGGCGCGCGTCCAGCTCCAGCGGGTGGCCGCGCAGCGAGACCTCGAGGCGGTGGCGCCCGTCGCCCGGCTCGATGCGCTCGACCGCCGCGTCGGTCAGCGTCACCACGCCGGCCTCGCCGGCCACCCGGGCGAGCTCGCCGACGAGCGCGCCCATGCCGCCGACCGGCACGCTCCACTCGCCCGTGCCGTGGTAGGCGAAGATGCGGTTCTGCAGCAGCCGCGGGTCGTGCGCTTCGGTGGACACGCCGGTCTTGCCGTCGGTGAGGATCACCCCGCGCAGCAGGTCGTCGTCGATCAGCTCCTCCAGCGCCTCGCCCAGCGGGCGCTCCACGAAGCGCTCCCACAGCTCGTCCGGCAGCGTTGCCCGCCACTCCTCGCGCGAGCGCAGCGGCTCGAGCAGGCTGGGCACGATCGCCTGCCCGTAGGCGCGCGCGAGCGCCTCGAATGCCTCCAGCTGCCGGACGCCGGCGCGGCCGGCCAGGCGTCGCAGCGACTCCCGCGAGCGCTCCGGGTCGACGTTGGAGAGCAGGAGCGCGTCACCGTCGTAGGGCGCGCAGGCGGCGATCGACCGCCGCCGCAGGTCGAGCCGCAGCCCGAGGTCGGCCACCACCTTGGCCGGCAGGAGGCTGATCAGGTACGAGTAGCGCGACAGCCGGGCCTCGACGCCCGGGAACACCTGGGCCGAGCAGGTCGCGCCGCCGAGCCGTCCCAGCCGCTCCAGCACGAGCACGGAGAGCCCCGCTCGCCCGAGGTAGGCCGCGGCGACGAGCCCGTTGTGCCCGCCGCCGGCGACGACGACGTCCCACTCACGCATCGAGCCCGTGCAGGCGCGCGCAGTTGCCGCCCAGCACGCCGCGGCCGACCCGCACGGCATCGGCGTCGGTCATCCAGCGCCGGTCCACCGCGGCGCCGAGCACGCGCTCGAGCGCCTCGCGCGTCGTCACCGCGGAGATCCAGGCCAGCTCCGGCTCGGTCGACTCGTCGGAGCCGTACATCACCTTCGCCGTCGGCGCGATGCCCATCACCGCCTCGAGCTTCTGGTCGATGATCAGTGACGACCACGAGGTGTTGATCGACGTGTCCAGATAGACGCGCGGCAGGATCGAGGCCACATAGGCGCCCTCCTCCAGCCACGGCCAGCCGCCGTGGATGAGCACGATCGGGCGGTCGCGATGGCGGTCCAGGAACGGGAAGAGGTCCTTCGGCCGCGCGTAGGCGAGCACCACGCTGGGGTCGCCGCCCCCGCAGTGGATGTGCACCGGGCGCCCGCCCGCCGCCGCCACCGTGCGGTCCAGCAGCGCGTCGCGCACGGGCTTGGCCAGCTCGCGCGTCTCCGGGAAGCCGGCGTCCTTCCAGCGCGTGAACGCCGCCTCGACCTCCGAGCGCGGCCGCTCCTGCACGTCCAGCCCTGTGCGGTAGGCGATCACCGACTTGACGGCGATCGCCTCCGAGGCCTCCAGGCGCGCGGTCAGCTCGTCCTCCAGCTCGGCGAACGACGCCGCCCGCGCGCGCGCCTCGACGATGATCGGCTCGATCCGGATGACGTGGTGGACCTTGATGCCGGCGTCGCGCTCCATCTCCGCCGGGTCGATGCGCGGCAGCGGGTAGCCGTCGTCGACCACCATCGAGCGCATCCCGGCGTGCTCCCACAGCCGCCTGAGGTAGTCCGTGCTCAGCACCTCCGTGCGCGCCGCCGTCACCGCATCGCGGGTCGGCTCGCAGCCGAGCAGCTCGGACAGCCGCAGGATCGTGGCCATGATCAGCGGGTCGGAGTCCGACAGCTCGTGCAGCAGGTCGCGGTCGTCGTCCGACAGCCCGCCGGAGGAGACCAGGCACGCGCCGAGCATCCCGATCCGGTCGAGGAACTCCTCCGGCGGCTCGGCCCGCAGGCGCGCGAGCGTGAAGCCGTGCGAGTGGTCGTCGATGATCGGGGTGCCGGCGAGGTCGATCACGCGTCGGCCTCCAGGGTCAGCCCGTCCTCCTCGCGCAGCCGGTGGCCCATCCGGCGGGCGAAGCCCGGGACGGCGAACACCGCGACCAGCGACAGCGCGATCCAGGCGCCGACGATGTACGGGAACAGGTTGTACGGGTGCGCGGGCACCGGCCAGATGTTGTGGTAGAGGGTGTAGAGCAGGAACCCGAGCGCGGCGATCGGGATCACGATCTCCCACTGGCGCACGCGCTTGACGCCGCTGAAGAACAGGTGGCGCGCGGCGCCCAGCGTGGAGAGCACGTAGCAGACCAGCAGCGCCAGCGTGCCCATCGTGGCCGTCCAGAAGAAGACGTCGATCGCCTGGTCGGTGGAGACGATGCGCAGCCCGAACACCTCGATGGCCACGAGCGCCATCACCGGGATGATCGCCGCGGTGGGCGCGCCGGTGCGCGTGGAGGCACGGCCGAGCGACGAGTGGAACGCGCCGTCGCGGCCGAACGCGAACAGCAGCCGCGAGCCGCCGATCAGGCTCGCGAGACAGCAGCTGAGCGCGCTGATGGCGACGCCGAGCGTGATCAGGTCGCGGATGCCGGAGCTGACGTACGCGTTCGCGAGGTCGCCCATCAGGTTGCCGGACGACGTGAACGCCTTGACGCCCGCCGCGCCGGTGCCGAAGCCCATCGACTCGGCCATGCTGACGATCACGTAGAACAGCCCGACGAACACCACGCAGCCGATGATGGCCAGCGGGATCGCCCGGCGCGGGTTGTGGGTCTCCTCGCCCATCGTCGACGCCGCCTCGAAGCCGGCGAACGACAGGAAGCCGAACGTCAGGCTGAAGAACAGCGCCGAGAAGCCGACACCGTGGGGCAGCGTGAACACGCTCAGCGTGAAGTCCTGGTGCTGCGGCGCCGAGCCGGCGATCAGCTTGACGAAGATCACGATCGCCACGAGCGAGATCAGCGTCACCGTGACGCCCTCGACCGAGACGAGCATGCGCGTGCTGATGCGCGCCTCGTTGGCCGCCAGAACCCAGATCGTGGCAAAGGCGAGGAGCGAGAACGGCACCCACCCGGCGCCCTTCCAGATCCCGGTGTCGATGCAGAACTGCTGCATGAACAGCCCGAAGCCGGCGACGGACGTGGCGGTGTAGGCGATGTAGGTGCCGAGCAGCGTCCAGCCCGTGACGAAGCCGGCCCGCGGGCCGACGGTGACGCCGACGAACGCGTAGACCGAGCCGGCGTGATGGAAGCTCTGGCACAGGCGGACGAAGCCGTAGGCCACGAGCATCACGCCGATCATGGCCAGCAGGAAGACCAACGGGACGGCTCGCCCGACGTGCAGCGCGGGCGCCTGCGGATTGAGGTTGATGGCCATGCTCGGCGCCATCAGGGCGAGCGCCACGCCGATGGCGCCCCAGATGCTCAGGTTGCGCCGGAGCCCGCCGCTGCGCGGCTGCGCCGTCTCCGTCGTGCTGCCGATTGCTGTCGTGCTCACGTTCCTCGCCCTCTCTCGTCGCTATCCGTAACGCAGCTCGTGGAACTCCACGAGCTCCGCGCGCTCGTAGCCGCGGAACGTCTCCCACTCGTTCCGCCGGGTGGCCACGAACGCGGCGTGCTCCTCCTCGCCCAGCGTCTCCCGGGCGAACTCCGACGCGGCGATCGCCTCGATCGCCTCGCCCAGATCGGCGGGCAGCCGCCGTGCCCCGGCCGCCGCCCGCTCCTCTTCGGTCAGCGTGGCCGGGTCCCCCTGGATCGGCGCGGGCAGCCTCGCCCCGCGCTCCAGGCCGTCCAGCGCGGCGGCGACGATGACCGCCGCCGCCAGGTACGGGTTGGCCGCGCCGTCCGCCGGCTTGAGCTCGAAGTTCGCCGAGCCGGCGCGGCCTGCCCACATCCCGCGCGAGAGCCGCAGCGCGGCCTCGCGGTTGTCGGCGCCCCAGGTGGTGTAGGCGCCGGACCAGTGCTGCGGCTGCAGCCGCAGGTAGCTCGTGACGCTCGGGGCGAACACGGCGCAGCATTCGTGCAGGCGGTCGAGCACGCCGGCGACCGCGGCCTCGGCCTCCTCGGAGAGCCCGAACGGCGGCTCGCCGGCGGCGAACACGTTCTCGTCGCCGCGCCAGGCGCTCCAGTGGATGTGACAGCCGTTGCCGAGCGCCTCCGAGGCCGCCATGGCCGGGGCGAACGAGACGTCGAAGCCGTAGCGGGCGGCGATCCGGCGGATCGTCAGCCGCAGCAGCACGTGGTGGTCGGCCGCGGCGAGCGGACCGGCGGCGGCGATGGCGATCTCGAACTGGCCCGGCCCGGCCTCCGCTTGCATCTGCTGGACCCGCAGCCCCTGCGCCTCCAGTGCGTCCACGAGCTCGACGGCGAAGTCCTCCACCTCGAGCAGCCCGGCGGCGCTGAACGCGGGCCAGGTGCGCACGCCGTCGCCGAGCAGCGTGAACTCGACCTCGAAGGCGACCTTGAACGTGAGCCCGTGCTGCGCCGCGCCCGCCTCGATCCGGCGCAGCAGCGAGCGCTGGCAGGTGGCCAGCGGCGTGCCGTCCTGGTGGACCTGGTCGACCGGAGCCCAGGCGAGACCCTCGTCCAGCCGCACGGCGGCATCCAAATCGGGCACCATGCGCAGGTCGCCCGCCGGGCCCTCGAGCCCCTCGCGCCCGGGCAGGTAGGCGGCGTGGTCGTCGATCGTGAAGATCCCGATCAGCGTCGACATGCCGACGCCGAACTGGGCGACGTGCTCCAGCCGGGAGATCGGGATCGTCTTCAGCCGGGTGATCCCGGCGTTGTCCACCAGCGTGAGGTGGATGCAGCGGACGTCCGCGAAGTCGGTCACGGCTTGCGCTCCTGGACCGCGGCGATCACGCCGGCGGCCAGCCCGATCCGCTCGGGCAGCGACGACACGACGATCCGCTCGGCGGGGCTGTGGTCGTCCTCGCCGATCGGGCCGAGGCCGTCGAGCGTGGGGATGCCGAGGTCGGCCGTCCAGTTCGCGTCCGACACGCCGCCGGTGGTGACGGCGACGACCGGGGTGCCGAGCGCCTCCGCGGTCCCGTGCGCGGCGTCGAGCAGCCCGGACTTCTCGAACGCCGGCACGCGGCCGCCGGGGTCGAGCTCGAGCGTCACGCCCGGGTGGCGGCCGAACTCCGCGACCCGGGCCAGCGCCCAGTCGAGGTCCGCGGTGTGCCAGGCGCGGATGTCGATGCGCAGCGAGGCCGCGGACGGGACGGAGTTGAGCGACTCGCCGGCCGACAGCAGCGTCGGGTTGACCGTGAGCCCGTCGCGCGCGCCGTCCAGCGCGGCGATCCGCAGCGCCTCGTGGCAGGCGGCGATCAGTGCGCTGCGGCCGCGCCGGGCGGCGACGCCGGCGTGGGCCGCGACCCCGGCGATGCGGATCGCTACCCACTGGCCGCCCTTGCGCGCGGTGACCACGCCGTTGCCGGGGCGGCCGCACTCCAGGCAGAGCACGGCGTCGAAGTCCCGCAGCCGGTCGATCCCCTCGAACGGCCGCTCGCGCAGCTCCTCGTCGGGGACGGAGACCAGCTCGAGGTGGGCGAACGCGTCCGGATGCCCGGCGAGCAGCCGGAGCACGTGCGCGCCGACCACCAGGCCGCCCTTCATGTCGGCGACGCCCGGGCCGCGGGCCAGGTCGCCGTCCAGCGTGAACGGCCGCGCGGCGGCCGTGCCCGCCGGGAACACGGTGTCGTGGTGGCCGAGCAGCGCGACGCGGGCGCGGCCGGTACCGGTGAGCGTCGCCCGCAGGTAGCCGCCGGCGAGCTCCGTGGCCGCGCCGTAGCGCTGCAGGCGCCCGGCCATGACCGCGGCGAGCCCGTCCAGCGCGACCGCGTCGTCGCTCGGGCTGTCCAGGTTCACCCAGGCCTCGAGGTCCGCCAGCGCCAGGCCGACGTCATCCCGCGCCCGGTCGAGGACCGCGCGGGCCAAGCCGTGGGAGGTGACGATCCCCGCCACGAAACGATCCTTCCAGTCTGGTCCCGGTCCGTCAAGATTGGAGATAATCAACCGGATGGCCACGATCGACTCGCTCGAGCAGCGGATCCTGGAGTCCATCGACGCGCTGACCCCGGCGGAGAAGCGCGTCGCGCGGGCGATCCTCGCGTCCTATCCCGCATCGGCCACGCGCAGCGCCGCGGCGATCGCCGAGGTGGCCGACAGCTCGCCCGCGTCCGTCGTGCGGTTCGCCAACAAGCTCGGGTTCGCGAACCTGCGCGAGTTGCGGGAGGCCGTGCGGTCGGGCATCGAGGGGATGTACCGCTCCCCCTACGAGACGGTGGCGCCGGCGCCGTCCGAGCACGACCTGGTCGCGGCGGTGATCCAGGGCGAGGCCAACAACGTCGCGGCGACGCTGAACCGCCTGACGCCGGAGTCGATCCGCAGCCTGCGCACGCTGCTCGTCGAGGCGTCGTCGATCGCGATCATGGGCGGACGCTTCTCGCACGCGCTCGCGGTCTACCTGCAGGCGCACCTGCGGCTCATCCGCAGCGGCGCCACGATCGTCGGCCCGGCCGACGTGGCCGACGACATCGCGCACCTCGGGCGCGGCACGCTCATCGTGATCTTCGACTTCCGCCGCTACCACCCGCAGGCGGAGTTCGCCGCCCGCTACGTGAAGGGGCGGCGCGGCAAGGTGATCGTGGTCACCGACGTGCACGTCTCCCCCGCCGCCCAGCACGCCGACCACACGCTCGTGGCCGAGGTCGAGGGGCCGCACCTGGTCGAGTCCTACGCCTCCGTGGTCGCCCTGCTCGACATGATCATCGGCGACCTCGTCGCCACCAACGCCGACGCCATGCGCCGGCGGATCGACCGGGTCGAGCACGCGCGCACCCAGCTCGACGATCTCGTCTTCGAGAAGAAGGGGTAGCGGGCCGCCTCAGCCGCCGGGGATCGCCCCCATCTGCCGCATCAGGCCGAGGTCGTCGCGGATCGCCCGGTGCGTCGTCGCCCGGCCGTTCGCGACGGTGATCAGGTGGCACTGGCGCCAGGCGATCGGCTTGCCCGATCCCGGTATGCCGAACAACTCGCCCTCGTGGGTGCCCGACATCGTGCCGACGCAGACGACGGTGTCACCGTCCTGGGCCAGGTGCTCGATCTCGAACCGCGCATCCGGGAACGCGGTCCACAGGCGCTGCATCAGCTGCGCCTGGCCCGCCGGACCCGGGGGCGTTCCCGGGATCGTCGCGTGATTGACGTAGTCTTCGGCGAACAGGTCGTCCAGCAGCGACAGGTCGCGGTCGTTGAAGGCCTGCCAGAAACGCTGCACGGTCCCTCGGTGGGCGTCGTCCATCCACCCACCCTCGCAGACCCCGCAAGAAACCACCGGCCGGATCGAGCGTGTGGGAGGCTTGCGTCGCCGTTCGCCGATCACCCGGACCCGCATGGAGCCGATCGCACTCGAACCTGTCGACCGCATCGAGATCACCGTCCTCGTCGACAACGTGACCGATGCGCTGCTCGTCGATGAGGGTGCGGTCTCGCGGGTGAACTGGCCCAAGGCGCTGACCGGCGCGCTGCCCCGGTCGGCCGCGCGCATGAGCCCTGACTCCGGGGTGCCGGACGCGCTGATCGCGGAGCCCGGCTTCTCCGCTCTCGTCCGGGTGCAGCGCGACGGGCGCGAGCGCACCGTGCTCTTCGACACCGGCGTGTCGCCCACCGGGATGGTGGAGAACATGCGGCGGCTCGGCATCGCGCCCGCCGACGTCGAGGTGCTCGTGCTCAGCCATGGCCACTGGGACCACGTCACCGGGGTCGAGGGGCTGGTGCGCGAGCTCGGACGCGCAGGGCTGCCGGTGATGATCCATCCCGAGTTCTGGGCCCGGCGCCGCATCAGCTTCCCCGGGCTGGAACCCGCCGAGCTTCCGTCGACCAGCCGCGCGGCGCTGGAGGGCATGGGCGTGACCATCGTCGAAGGGCGCGAGCCGTCGTTCCTGCTCGACGGGGCGGTGTTGATCACGGGCGAGGTCGATCGCACCACCGAGTTCGAGACGGGCTTCCGGGGGCACGAGGCGCTCCGCGCCGGCCGCTGGGCGCCCGACCCGCTGATCCTCGACGACCAGGCGCTGGTCATGCGCCTCAGAGACCAGGGGTTGGTCGTGCTCAGCGGCTGCGGCCACGCCGGCATCGTCAACACCGTCCGCTACGCGCGCCGGCTCACCGGCACCGACCAGGTCGCCGCGGTGATCGGCGGCTTCCATCTGAGCGGTCCGATGTTCGAGCGCATCATCGAGCCCACGGTCGAGGCGCTCGCCGCGCTGGCGCCCGGGCTGCTGATGCCGGCGCACTGCACCGGCTGGAAGGCCGTGCACCGGCTCGCGTCGCGATTCCCCGAGGCCTTCGTCATGAGCACCGTCGGAACCACGGTCAGCCTCTGAGCCAGGCTCACCCCCTGCTCCTGTTCAAGGTCGTCCCGGGGTGCGGAAGGGGCGGTCAACACCCGTAGCCAGTCGCCGGCCACGGCCGGGAGGCGCCCCACCCCAGCACAGGCGTGTCAGAGAGTGGCGCGCCGGAGGGCGCGCGTGCGCGTGACGGCGATCGCGAGCACGGCCGGTGCAGCGGCGACGAGCACCAGCGGGAACAGGCCGGGGCTGTGATGCAGGGCCTCGAGTCCCAGGGCGGTGGTCGGGATCGCGCCGGCGATCGCCAGGCGCGGATCGGCGGGCAGCATCAGCGCGGCGTAAGCCGTCACGCCGAGCGCTGCGCCCACGACGATCAGGACGGGCAGGCCTCCGACGGGCGGGCCGGCCACGGCGACAAGGCCGGCCGGGACGAGCAGGTAGACCAACCGCGACAGCCGCGGCGACTCCCTCCGCGGCGCGACGACCATCGTGGCGAAGCAGGCGAGCGGGATGACCTGGCCGGCAAGGCTCGAGGCGCCCACTTGGTCCGCGACCAGGGCGGGGAACCGCAGCGCCAACCACAGGATCGCCCCGGCGCCCGCGACGCGGTCGAGGCCGATCAGCGCAAGCGCGAGCACGACCGCGAGCAGCGCGAGCGACGGCGTGGCCAGCAGTGCGTCGTGCATGCCCCGCCAGCGCTGGGCGCCCGCCACGGAGAGATCGAGCGTCATCAGCCACGCGCCGGCCACGCAGACGCCATCCGCCGCGATCCGTCCCGCGCCCGCCCGCGACGTCTGCAGCGCACGCGCCCGCATTCCACCCCGCACGAGGTCGAGCAGCTCCCGGGCGAAGCGGCGCCGCGAGTCCACGCTGACGTCCAGCACCGTGGCGAGGATCTCCTCGCCGAGCGCGTCACGCGTGGCCGGCGGATACGCGTAGAGCGCGGCGGTCGCCAGCCGCGACCGGCTCACCGCGCCACCGCCGCCGCGGTCGCGTCCAACCGCCGCACCACCGTCCGGGCGGCCCGCGCCATCCGCTGCGCCTCCGCCTCGAGCGCCGCGCGCCCGGCCGGGGTGAGTGTGTAGTCGCGTCGCGCGCGGCCACCCGCGACGTACGGCTCGCCCGCCACCACCAGGCCATCCGCCAACGCGCGCTCGAGCACGGCGTAGAGCGTCCCGGTCGAAGGCCGGACCTCCCCGCCGCTGAGCTCGGCGGCGCGGCGCACGATCGCGTAGCCGTGCAACGGGCGCTCGATCAGCGTGGCGAGAATGAAATAGCTCGCGGGCCGCATCTCCATGGCCGCCACGATATGTCGGCGACCGACATGTCGTCAAACGACCCTGGCCAGACGTCCAGCCAACGCGCTGCGAGGCGGCGAGCACGGCGTCCCGCTCGACGGCCGGAGCGTACGCTGCGGGCCATGGCCCCAATCGTTCAGGCACGCGCGTCACGAACGATCGTCGTCGCCGTTCTCGCCGCGACCGCGGTCGCGGTCGTGCCGGCTGCCGCACGCGCCTCGCTCGCCTGCGGGCGCAGCGGCACCACGATCGACCAACTCGCAGGCGCGCGTGTTCCGCCGCGGCACGGTGCCCAGCGGCGAGACCAAGGGCGCTCCGCTCTACTACGGCTGCTCGCTGCGCACCGGACACATCGGGCGCCTGAACCGCCCGGGCGGCTTTGGGATCGACCGGGTGACGGCCTCCACGATCCGGCTTGCGGGACCCTACGTCGCGTACGTCGAAACCGACATCGAGGCGCTGGCGGAGCTGCCGCTCGCCACCGTCGTCGATGTGCGCCGCGGCCGGCTGATCCGCAACCCGAAAGGCAGCGATCTCGAGGATGGCAACATCGCGATCGTCGCCCTTGTGCTCACCCCGCGCGGCAGCGAGGCGTGGATCGCCCGCGACTGCGTGCGCTCCACGACCGAACCGGTCGTCTGCGCCCAGCCGGTGACGACCGAGTACCGGGTGACGATCTCCGACGCCACGACCGGCACAGGCCAGTTCGGCGAACGCGTCGTCGCCCACTCGGGCGCGATCGCCCCCCACTCGCTCGCCCTCGCCGCCAACAGCCACGACATCTTCTGGACCGAGGCGGGCGTCGCCCGGGAAGCGCCGATCGGCTGACTCGACGCCGCTGCGGAACCGCGTGCCGGTTCGTCTCAGTGCAATGCTCAGCGTGCTCGGCCGGATCCCGCTACACGCCGAAGCCGAGCGCGCGCGCCAGGGCGGCGCGCTCGTGGGGCGCGAGCCCGCGGGCGGGTGAGCCGAGGCTCAGGTTCATCAGCTCGTAGGTGGCGGCCGCCTCGAGGTACTCGACGAGGTCGGCCGCGTCGGCCGCCGAGGCGTCCGAGCGCGTGACCACGCCGTGCTTGGCCCACACCACGGCGCGGCTGCGGGCCAGCGCCGCCACGCTGGCGGCCATCTGGGCGTGCGAGCCGGGCACCTGGAAGGTGGTCAGCTGGACGCCCTCCGGGGCGACCATGGCGGTCTCGGGCTCCCAGCGCATCAGGCGCTCGTTGAGGTCGGCGGCGGTGGCGACCTCGGGCAGGTGGCTGAGGAACACCAGCCGCCGCGGCTGGGCGTGCACGACGACGTGGTGCTCCACCCCGCGCCGGCGCCGGTGGTCCTCGTGGATGGCCAGGTGGCTGTTCCACTCGCTCGACGGGCGCACGCCGGCCGCCGCGTGCAGCGTGGCGGTGCGGCCGCCCGCATCGACGTGCAGGGCGATCAGCTCGCCGGGCCGGCGGCCGACGTCGCGCAGGCGCCGGCCGCTGCCGGTGATCACGATCCAGCCGCCGGCGAGCGACGGCGCCGGGACGGGCAGCGCGACGTTCTCGACCGCGTCGAGCGGGCAGGCCAGCGTGGCCCGGAACACCGAGATGTTGCCCGCCGCCCCCTCGCACGCGCCCAGCTCGGTGAGCTGGCGGCCGGCGTCGCCGATGTCCTCGGCGAGCTCGTCGAACGTCGTCATGCCGCCACGGTCCGCACCGTCTCCGCGTGCTCGCGCATCGTCTCCTCGCCGTCGCGCCCGGGCTGGCGGCCGAAGCCGCAGTACATGGCCACGCCGAAGTCGTCCAGGAACCGCGACGCCGTGGCGTGGCGGCGGCGCAGGCCGGGGATGCCGTCGAGCGGCAGCACGATGCCCAGGTACACGCGCGCGTCGCCGGGCTCGAGGTCGCGCAGCGGCGCGAAGAAGCGCTCGTCCTCGCTGCGCAGGTAGCGCGGCCCGGCCATGTGCAGCCAGTCGACCCGCCGGCCCGACTCGGCCACGGCGCAGTTGGCCATACGCACCAGCACGCTCATGTCCTGCGCCTCGTACATCGGCCACTCGGGGAACGTGCCATAGCAGAGGTGGTAGCCGACGTGCACCTCGTCCGGGATGAGCCGGGTCAGGCGCGACACCGGGCCGGCGAAGCGCTCCCAGGCGCCGTCGCGCGGCGTCCAGGCCAGCACGCCCTCGATGTCCTGCGTCTCGTAGGCGCAGTCCCACTGGATGGCCAGCTCGGCCGGCGGGATCGTCTCGGTCAGCCGCGTGAGCTCGCGGGCCACGAGGTCCTCGAAGCCGCGCGCCGCGCGCGGGAAGTCGCGGGCGTAGTCGGCCTTGAACGCGTTCAGCGCGCTGGCCGGGAACGGCAGTCCGATCTGGAACCGCAGCCCGTCCGGGATCGCGCCCTGCTCGCGCAGGTCGCGGAACACCGCGTAGGAGGCGATCGCGTCGTCGATGCGCGGCCAGCCGTCCCAGTGCAGCGCGTCGACGCCGTCGCGCACGGCGAACACCGGCGTCTCGTAGGCGTGGCGCGGGATCCCGGTCGGCGAGGCCGTCTCCTCCACCACCACGACGTCGGGGTTGGGGCGGGCGAGCCGCTCGCGCTCGTAGCCGACCCACGCAGCGCGCGGCCCGGTCTCGCCGTCCGGCAGCGCGAACACGAGGTCGCCGAAGTGGCGCGCCCCGGCGCGGAACGCGGCCTCGGTGGATTCGGCCGGCAGGCTGCCGACGAGCAGGAGCTCACTGTTGACGCGGCGCATCCGCACATCCTGGCAACAGCCAGGTGCGGATCTGCGCGTATACCGCCGGGTGGTTGAGCAGGTCGAAGTGGTTCAGCCCGGTCAGCTCGTGGCCGTGCCCGGCCGGGAAGGCGATCCGCCGGCCGTGGCCGCGGCCGCTGCCGCGCCCGGACGCGCTCGGGGTGCGGACCAGGAGGTCGCCGAGCACGGTGCCGAGCGGCCCGTCCGCGACCGTGCAGCCGACGAAGTAGTACCGCGCGTCCGGCAGGAACGGCACCTCGGTGCAGCGGTCGCGCAGGAACTCGTCCGGGTCCGCGCACTCGCGCCAGTCCTCGTCCACGCAGGCGCCGTAGCGCAGGTCCTTGATGCCCACGCTGCGGGCGTTCAGCAGCGTGCTCAGCCCGCGCGTCTCCGGCAGCTTGCGGAGCGCCCAGCCGGCCACGTTCAGCCCCTTCTCGAGGTCCGCGCCCAGATGCGGGCTGCCGAGCGAGAACACGTGGCGCACCCGGCCGGTCCAGGCGCCGCCGTAGTGGCAGGCGCTGCGCGCCACCAGGCCGCCCATCGAGTGGCCGATCAGCACGATCTCCTCCACCGGCTCGGGCCAGCCGGCCCTCAGGTCGTCGAGCAGCGCGGCCAGGGCGCGGCCGTTGTGGGAGATGTGGCGGCCGGTGTTGTAGCGGAGCGTGACCGGCGTGTAGCCCAGCTCGTCGCGCAGCCGCTCGCCGTACGTCCGCCGCCGCGTTCGGTCGCCGCCGAGCGGGAACAGGCGCCAGTTGTCGTCGTCGCCGAACAGCCCGTGGACGAACACGGCGATCCGCGGCGTGGCATCGGGATACGCCGCCGCCAGGCCCTCCGGCGTGATCGCGACGTCGGCGCGCCCGCGGCGCACCGCCATGCCGTAGGCCAGCGCGTGGCGGCGGTCGGTCAGGCGGTCGCCCCACAGCCCGTTGACCGTGCCGAGCGCCAGCGAGCCGGCGGGCGTGCCCTCCAGCGCCGGGCCGGCCTCCGTGGCCCGGGTCGCCGCCACCGCCGCGCCGCCGTGGGCGAGCAGCCGCAGGCCGCCGCGCACGCCGCCGTAGACCGCGCGCGAGATGCCGTCGTGGAGCAGCCGCACGGGCGCGGCCGCGGGCCCGAGCGCGCCGAACGGCCGCCCAGCGATGCCCGCGTGCATCTCCGCGATCAGGGCGCCGACGGCGGCGAGGCCCTCCCCCGCCAGCTCGCCCACCGCCCGGATGTCGCTGCTCCGCACACCGTCTCCTTCTCGTCGACTTGGCGCACCCTACCCGCGCGCCGGACGTAGGATCGCCCGATCATGCGCTCCCCCGCACTCGCGGCCGCCGTCGCCGGCCTCGCCCTCTTGGCCGCCGCGCCGGCAGAAGCCAAGACCAGCACCTGCAAGTCCTCCGACCTGCGCTTCCCGTTCATGCCGGGCGGACCGAAGACGTTCGGCGTGTTCCACCTGAAGGTCACCGGGGGCACCTGCGCCACCGCCCGCCGCGTGGCCAAGGACTGGAAGCAGCGCTTCCAGGCGAACGAGCGCCAGGGCAAGGTGAAGCTGCCCACGCACGTCGACGGCTTCACGTTCACGCAGGTGCCGGTGCACCAGGCGCAGACGTTCGGGCTCAAGGGCGTCCGCAACGCCACGATGCTGCGCTTCGACTACGTCGTGCCCAACGGCTGATGCGCCGGCTCCAGAGTCAGGGCGTCCACCACATCACGATCGTCGGCGCCGACCGGCAGACCTCGATCGACTTCTGGGAGGGCGTGCTCGGCATGCCGTTCGTGTTCGAGCAGCCCAACCTGGACAACGCGTCGGAGAGCCACCTGTACTTCGACCCCGGCGACGGGCGGCTGATCACGATCTTCACCAACGAGGAGCGGGTCGCCGACCCGGCGCGCACCGCGACCGACCCGGGCTGCGTGCACCACGTCGCGTTCGCGCTGTCCAACGCCACGTTCCGCCAGGCCGTCGAGCGGCTCGAGGAGCGTGGGATCACCCACAGCGGCGTCAAGGACCGCGGGTTCATGGACTCGATCTACTTCACGGACCCGCTCGGGCTGCTGATCGAGCTGGCCTCGTATCGCTTCGAGCCGCCGCACGGCCACACGCACGCCGACGTGCTGCTGGAGGCGCACAAGCTGCGCGTGGAGCGCGGCGACTACAACATCGCGCCAGAGCACGTGGCCGACGCGATCGAGGCGCTGGTGCTGCGCTCGCGCGGCTCCCTGTCCGCGGATCGGTCGGCGCGATGAGCGAGCTCGCGGTGTGCGTCGCCGGGGCGACGGGCTGGACGGGCCGGGCGCTGGTGCAGGGCGTGCTCGACGCGCCGGACCTGCGGCTGACCGGCGCGGTGGCGCGCTCGGCGGCCGGCCGCGACCTCGGCGACGTGCTGGGGCGCGCGCCGCTCGGCGTCGAGGTCCGGGCGCGGGTGGAGGACGCGCTGGCCGGCGCCGGCGTGCTGATCGACTTCACGTCGGCCGAGGCGGCCAAGGGCCACGCGCTGGCCGCGATCGCGGCGGGCGTGGCCGTGGTGATCGGCACGTCCGGCCTGACCGCGGACGACTTCGCCGAGATCGACGCCGCCGCCCGCGCGCGGTCGGTCGGGGTCGCGGCGGCGGGCAACTTCTCGCTCACCGCGGCGATGTGCCAGGCCGGCGCGCTGCTGGCGGCGCGCCACCTGCCGCACTGGGAGGTCATCGACTACGCGAGCGCGGGCAAGCCGGACGTCCCCAGCGGCACCGCGCGCGAGCTGGCCGAGCGCCTCGGCGAGGTCCGCCGGCCGGAGCTGGGCCACCCGCTCGAGACGCTGCACGGGCCGGTCGAGGCGCGCGGCGCGACCGTGGCCGGCACCCAGGTGCACTCCGTGCGCCTGCCGAGCTTCGTCGTCTCCACCGAGGTCGTGTTCGGGCTGCCGGACGAGCGCCTGACGATCCGCCACGACGCCGGCGGGACGCCGGAGCCCTACGTCGCCGGCACGCTGCTGGCCGCGCGCCGCGCGCCCGCCCTCGTGGGGCTGACCCGGGGGCTCGACACGCTGCTGCTCGGCTGAGCGACTCTCAGCACTTTCTCAGGCTCCCCGAGGGAGGCGCTTAGGTTCCGCGCCAAGCCTGGACGCCATGGACAGCACGAGTTCAGCCGCGCACCGGCGCGTCGGCGCGGCCGCCGTACTGGCGTTCCTGGCGTTCCTGGCGTTGGGCGTGACGCGCAACAACTCCGCCGCGGCGGACCCGGTCGTCCCGGCGGCCACGCCCACCGTCCAGCCCGGGCAACAGATCCCGCAGGGCCAGGCGCCTCCGCGCGACGGTGGCGGCGGCTTCGTGCCCGGCGGCGAAGAGCGCGACGGCGACGGCGGCGGCGGCTTCCGCCGAGGCGGCGGCGGCTTCGGCGGCGGCGGGACCGCGCCGGCCCCGAGCACCGCCGGCAGCACCGGCGGGACCACGACATGACCGACGCGCTCCACCACATCGCGGCCGCCTCGCTGCCGGTGGCCATCGGCCTGCTCGCGCTCACCGTCGCCGCGCGCGTCGTCCTGTGGGCCGGAGTGGGCGACGAGCGGCTGGCCCGCGCCGCCCGCGAGTACCTCGGGCCGCTCAGCATCTGGTGCCTGATCCTCGTGGCCGTCCACACGGTCGCGCTGGGTGGCGCCGGCGAGCTTGGCGCCGGCAGCGGAGGCGTGGCGCTGATCATCGGCGCCGCCGCCGTCCTGCTGCGCGCCGAGGACGGCGGGCTCGCGGAGGAGGAGGAGGCCGGCGACGCGCCCGACTGGGCGGTCGCGGCCGGCGAGCGCGCCGCAAGGGCCGGCGTGGCCGCGCGCAGCGAGCGCGCGGCCGCGCCGGCGCCGGCCTCCCGCTCGCTCTGGGTCGAGCCCGGCGACGAGCCGGCGCCGCGGACCGGGTTGTGGTCGTGAGCTTCGCGAACCCCGCGTACCTGGCCGCGCTCGCGCTGATCCCGATCGCGCTGGTGCTCTATGTGCGCCGCGAGCGGCGGCCGCACGGCTTCGCGCCCAAGCACCTCCTGCCATCCGTGATCCGCCGCCGCGCCGGCTGGCGCCGCCACGCCGCCGTGGTCGGCTACGGCGCCGCACTGGCCGGGCTCCTCGTGGCCATGGCGAAGCCGCAGACCACCGAGGCCGTGCCCACCGAGCAGGCGCGCGTGCTGATCGTCACCGACCACAGCGGCTCGATGCTTGCGCAGGACGTCAAGCCGACCCGGCTGGCCGCGGCGAAGCAGGCGGCGCGGACGTTCCTGGACGCCGTGCCCGCCGACGTCCGCGTCGGCCTGGAGGCGTTCGACCAGAAGGCCGAGGTGCTGCAGTCGCCCACGCGGGACCGGGACGCGGTCAAGCAGGCGCTGGCTGCGATCAAGCCGAGCGGCATGACCGCGACCGGCGACGCCATCGAGGTGGCGCTGCAGAGCCTGACCGGCAAGGCGCCCGCGGCGATCGTGCTGCTGTCCGACGGCAAGTCGACCCGCGGCACCGACCCGCTCCAGGCCGCCCAGAAGGCCAAGGCGCGCCACATCCCGATCTACACGGTCGCGCTCGGCACGGCAAGCGGCGTGGTCAACGGCACCGTCGTGCCGCCCGATCCGCAGACCATGGCGGGCATCGCCCGCATCACCGGCGGCCAGGCGTTCACCGCGAGCGACACCGCGAAGCTCAGCGCGGTCTACAAGCGGCTCGGCTCGCAGGTGACCAAGGAGAAGCGCACGCGCGAGGTCACCTCCACGTTCGCCGCCGGCGCGCTCGCCCTGATGGCCCTGTCCGCGCTGGCCTCGCTGGGCCTGACCGGCCGCCTCCTCTGAACCAGACCCGAAAGGACCCATGACCCACCCCGAGATCGACCCCGCCGCCGAGGCGCGCCGCGCGCTGGAGGCGGCCCTGTACGAGTGCAAGCGCGTCGTCGTCGGCCAGGACGCGATGCTCGAGCGGCTGCTCGTCGCGCTGCTCACCGGCGGCCACGTGCTGCTCGAGGGCGTGCCCGGCCTGGCCAAGACGCTGACCGTGCGCACGCTGGCCACGGTGCTCGGCGGCAGCTTCAGCCGCATCCAGTTCACGCCCGACCTCGTGCCCGCCGACCTGGTCGGCACGCGGATCTGGCAGCCGGGCGACGGCAGCTTCACCACCGAGCTCGGCCCGGTGTTCGCCAACCTGCTGCTGGCCGACGAGATCAACCGCGCGCCCGCCAAGGTGCAGTCCGCGCTGCTCGAGGTCATGCAGGAGCACCAGGTGACGATCGGCGGCAAGACGCATCACGTGCCCGAGCCCTTCCTCGTGCTGGCCACGCAGAACCCGATCGAGTCCGAGGGCACCTACGACCTGCCCGAGGCGCAGGTCGACCGCTTCCTGTTCAAGCTGGTCGTCGACTACCCCGCGGTGGAGGACGAGATCGCGGTCGTCGACCGCGTCTCGGTGCAGACGCCGCACGCCCGCCCGACGCTGGACATCGCGCACCTCCAGGAGCACCAGCGCGTCGCCCGCGAGGTGTTCGCGGACCGCTCGGCGATCGCCTACGCCGTCTCGCTGGTCGACGCCACCCGCCATCCCGCGCGCTACGGGCTCGGAGAGCTCGAGCCGCTGATCCGGTTCGGCGCCAGCCCGCGCGCCTCGCTCGGCCTCGTCCAGTCCGCCCGCGCGCTCGCGCTGCTGCGCGGCCGCACCCATGTCGCCCCGCACGACGTGCGCGACCTGGCCGCCGACGTGCTGCGTCACCGGCTCGTGCTGTCCTATGACGCGCTGGCCGACGAGGTGCGCCCCGACGCGCTGATCGACCGCATCCTCGCGGTGGTCGACGCCCGCCCGCTCCGTCCGCCTCGCGGAGGCCGCGTGACGCTGATCGACCCACCCGGCCGCCAGGGCCCGGGCAGGCTGTCCGACGACCTGGTCGCCGGGCTCGAGCTGGGAGCGCGCCGCGCGAGCGGCCCGCTGCCCGGCGAGCGCCGCGCGGCGGGCGCCGGGAGCGGCACCGAGCTGGCCCAGCTGCGGCCCTACGAGCCGGGCGACGATCCGCGCCGGCTCGACCCCGCGGCGAGCGCCCGCACCGGCGTCCCCCACGTCCGCCTGCACGTGCCCGAGCGCGCCCTGACCACCTGGATCGTGCTCGACCTCAGCGCCTCGATGGCGTTCGGCACCGGCGAACGGCTGAAGTCCGACGTCGCCGAGGGCGTGGCCGGCGTGGTCGGCCGGCTCGCCGTGCGCCGCGGCGGCCGCGTGGCGCTGGTCACGGCGGGCGCGCCGGCGAGCGCGACGCTGCCGCCGCGCGCGGGCCGCGGCGCGCTGGCCGCCGTGCGGCGGCTGATCGGCGCCGGCGTGGCGCCGGACGAGACACCCGCGGAGCTCTCGCTCCCCGGCGCGCTCCAGCGCGTCGGCCGGCTCGCGCGCACGCGCGGGCTGGTGACCGTCGTCTCGGACTTCCGCGACGCCGGCTGGGAGGCGCCGCTGCGGGCGCTCGCCCAGCGCCAGGCCGTCACCGCGATCGAGGTGACCGACCCGCGCGAGGGCGAGCTGCCCGACGCCGGCCAGCTCATCCTGGTCGACCCCGAGACGGGCGACATCGTCGAGGCCGACACCGGCTCGCCCCGGCTGCGCGAGGCGTTCGCCGCCGCGGAGAGCGCGCGCCGGGCGGAGGTGGCGGACGCCATCCGCCGCGCCCGGGCCGAGCACGTGGTCCTGTCCACCGACGGCGACTGGGTCCGCCGGCTGGCCCGAATCCTGCGATGAGCTTCGCCGCCCCCACGTACCTGCTCGCCCTGCTGGCCATCCCCGTGGTGGCGGTCGCGGCCGGGCTCGCCCGCGGCCGGCGCCGCCGGCACGCGCTGCGCTTTCCCGCCGCCGCCGTCCTGGCCGGCGTCTCCGGACGCCGGCCCCTCGTGCGGCGCGTCCTGGCGCCGGCCCTGCTGGCCGCCGCGGCCGCGGCGCTGGCCGTCGCCGCGGCGCGGCCGCAGGCCACGTTCGCCGTGCCGGTGCAGAAGGCGTCGGTGATGCTGATCACCGACGAGTCCGGCTCGATGTCGGCCGACGACGTCGACCCGTCGCGCCTGGGCGCGGCCGCGTCGGCGGCCGAGGGCTTCCTCGACAAGACGCCGAAGTCGCTGCTCGTCGGGTTCATCGGCTACTCGACGCAGACCAACACGGTGATCGAGCCGACCGAGGACCACGACCAGATCCGGGCGGCGCTGCAGGGCCTGCAGGCTGACGGCGGAACCGCCACCGGCGACGCGCTCAACGCCGCGCTCGACCGCCTCGCGGCCCAGCGCGGCCGCGACGGCAAGCGCGCGCCCGCCGCGATCATCCTGCTCTCGGACGGCAAGACCAACCAGGGCAGCGATCCGGTCGCCGCCGCCCAGCGGGCCAAGCAGCTCGGCATCCCGGTCTCGACCGTGGCGCTCGGCACGACCGACGGCGTCGTGCTCGGCCCGGGGGGCCAGGCGCTGTCGGTGCCGCCGGACCCGGCGACGCTGCAGCAGATCAGCCAGATCACCGGCGGCACGTTCACCGAGACGGCCGACGCCGGCAAGCTGTCGAGCGTCTACAAGGCGCTCGGCTCGAAGATCGGCGTCCGGCACGTCAAGCGCGAAGTGACCTCGAGCTTCGCCGCGGCGGGCGCGATCCTGCTGCTCGCCGGCCTGACGACGGGCCTGCGCTGGCGCACGCGGGTCGCGTAGGTCTCAGCCCATTCTCGGGGAACTCCGAGGTCATGAGGCGAGCATGAACGCTCCGGCCAACCACCAGGAGGAGCATCGATGCTCAACACCATCCGTAGGGCCGCGACCGCCGTAGCGGCGCTCGCGGCCCTCGGCCTCGGCGGCGCCGCCGTCGCCGACGCCACGAGCAAGACCGCGAGCGGCACGCCACCGCCCCACCCGCAGCGTCAGGCGCTCTCGGCCGACGTCGCGGCCAAGGTCAAGGCCGCCGCGCTGGCCAAGGTCCCCGGCGCGACCGTGCTGCGCACGGAAGCCGGCGGCCCTGACAACTCGGCCTATCACGCGCACATCAAGACCTCGGCCGGCAAGCTCGAGGTCGTGCTCGTGAACGCGTCGTTCCAGGCCACGGCCGTACAGGCCGACGAGTCGCACGGGCACGGCGGCCGCGGCGGCCCCGGCGGTCCCGGGGGCCACGGCGCGGAGACGCCGCTGACCGGCGACACCAGGTCCAAGGTCGAGGCGGCGGTGCTGGCGAAGTACCCGAACGCCACGATCGAGCGCACCGAGACCAACAGCGACGGCAGCGCGCCCTACGAGTCGCACATCAAGACCAGCGACGGCACCGAGCTCGAGGTCCACGTGAGTCAGGCCTTCCAGGTCGTGGACGCGATCTCGCGCCCCGCGCACCCGTAGCGCCGCTCCAAGCCGATTCCCAGGATTCTCGGAGCCGGTCCTCGCAGTCGGCGCCCAGGTTGGTCTCATGCCCTCCACCCTGCTCCCGCCGCTGTGGTCCGAGTCCGAGAGCCGCGAACCGCCGCCGCCTCCGCCCCCGCCGGGGGTGGAGCGGCGGCGGCGGCCGCTCGTGGTCCTGCTCGTCGCGAGCGCCCTGCTGGGCGGCGGGGCGAGCACGGCCATCCTCGCCGCCACCGGCGCCCTGAACGGCGACTCGACCACGGTCATCCAGCGCACGAGCACCGTCACCAGCTCGGACTCCGCCGGGCTGAACGCCGAGGCGCTGTACGCGAGCACGTCGGCGGGCGTCGTGGACATCGCCGCCGGCGACGCGACCGGCACCGGCTTCGTCGTCGACAGGCGGGGCGACATCGTCACCGCCGCCCACGTGGTCGACGGCGCGACGTCGGTGACGGTCAAGCTGCAGGACGGCACGACCCGGCGGGCGACCGTCCTGGGCAAGGACGATGCCACCGACGTCGCGGTGATCAGGATCGACCCGTCCGGGCTGACCCTGCACCCGCTCAGCCTGGGCAGCTCGGCCTCGCTGAAGGTGGGCCAGGAGATCGCGGCCATCGGCGATCCGTTCGGCTATGACCGCAGCCTCAGCACCGGGATCGTGTCCGGCGTCGACCGGACGATCCAGGCGCCGAACGGCTTCACGCTGGCCCACGCCATCCAGACCGACGCGGCCATCAACCCCGGCAACTCCGGCGGCCCGTTCCTCGACGCGAGCGGCGCCGTGATCGGCATCGCCGACCAGATCGCCACCAACGGCGGCGCCGACCAGAGCTCCGGCGTCGGCTTCGCCGTCCCGATCGACCTCGTCAGGAGCGTGCTGAGGACGCTCGAGTCCGGCGGCAAGGTCGAGCACGCCTACATCGGGATCGCGACGGCGGACGGCACGTCCGGCGCCAAGGTGTCGAGCCTCACGAGCGGCGGCCCGGCGGCGGCGGCCGGCCTGCGGGCGGGCGACGTGATCACGCGGCTCGGTGGCACGAGCGTGACCGACTCCAGCCGCCTGGTCGCGGCCATCGCCACGCACCGGCCGGGCGACAGGGTGGCCGTGACCGTCAAGCGCGGCGCGCAGACCCTGCACCTGACCGTGACGCTCGGGACCCAGCCGGCGCAGAGCGCCGGCCCGTCCGGCTGAGCGCCGTTTGCGTCGCCCGCGCCGGAGGGCATAGCGTGGCGGTTCCCGATGCCGAGGAGGACCGACCCATGCCCGCACGCCGCACGCGCAGGCTCAGCTACGCCAACGTGGTGTCGTCGCTGGCGCTGTTCATCGCCCTCGGCGGTGTGTCGTGGGCCGCGGCCACGCTGCCGGCGAACAGCGTCGGCAAGCGCCAGCTCAAGGACAACGCGGTCACGGGGCAGAAGGTCGCGAACGGCAGCTTGCTGGCCGCGGACTTCGCGCGCGGCGCGCTGCCGGCGGGTCCGCAGGGCCCGGCCGGTGCGGCCGGTGCGGCCGGCGCGGCCGGTGCGCGGGGCGAGCCGGGCGCCAAGGGCGACAAGGGCGATCGCGGAGAGCAGGGCCCGGCAGGCCCGTCCGCGTGCGACCTGCTGCTCTGCCCGAGTAGCGATCTCATCAACAACGGCCGGGTGAGCGTGACGATCGACGGCGTCGAGATCGGCACCGGGACCGCCTACCTCGCGGGCTGCGCGACGCCGGCCGCGTGCACCGTGCGCGTCGGCGGAACGACCGGCGGCTCGCTCCAGTTCGACGCCTGGTTCGCGGCGGCGATGGCGAACGACCCGGGGGCGCGCCGCAGCTTCGACCTGGTCGTGTTGAACAACACGGCGACGCCGGTGCGGCGGTTCTTCGTCACGAACGGGATCCCGACCGGGCTGACCTATCAGAACGACCGCTTCCAGCTCGTCCTCGCGGCGGACGGGATCCAGCGCGTGGCGCCCTGAGCGGCCGGCGTGCGTCGGGCCCTCCCCGCGCCAGTCGCTCGCAGGCTCGCGCCCGAGAGCGCGCAGGGGAGAACCCGCCGCACGCCGCCCACGAGCCTGGTCGATGCGCCGGCGCCCGGACGCCGCCGCCCCTGGAGGGTTCCCGCCGGACAACGCGCTCATCGTGCGGCTCTGTGTGACGGCGCGCATCGGAGACTGGCCACGGAGGGGACTGCACATGGGTCCCCGGGGTCGGTGGTGGCCGCGGCCGATCTCAACGATCCGCTGGTGAACCACGGCAGCCTCCCCTACGACAGCAGCACGCCACCGGGATCCTGCGCTCAAGGTCCGGCTCTATGCCTTCGGCGCGAACCCCGCGCTATCGCGAGCAGGCGACCCGAGCATGGAAAGGAGCCGGCAGCGGGATGTGCCGCCTCGGCGATCGACTGTCGACACTGCGTTCGGCGCGACGAACGAGCGCTGGCCGGCCGCGGCGGAGCTCGAAGGCGATCGGGCGTGCGCCCGAAGCCGATCCGTTCCGTCGCAAAGCAACAGCAACCGGGCGCAGACATGATCAGGCTCGCGGGGTGAAACGCCGGACGGTCGATCGGCACCAAGCGACGGCTTTCACCGCGGGCAGCACGACGCGGCATGAACGAGTGGCGCGAAAACGCAGTGAGACCTTCGCTGGGGACCTTGGACACCCTGCTCGCACGCGAGCGCGCCCCGAGCCTGCTGCCAGCCAGACCGCGGGTGGCGCCTGACGCGAGCGGCGAGCAGGCGGCGCGGTGTTCGGTCGCGAAGCGCTCGAAATCGCCGATTGGAGACACGCAGGTGGTCCATCGACTCGGTGGCCCAACTCCCCCGAGCGCCGTGGTCGCCGGAGGTCCATCACGACCGGGTGCTCGAGGCCGCGGCCGCCGCCAGCGACAAGCACAGCGGCGAGTAGTAGCCGCGGTCCAACCGCCGGAATCGTGGCGATGTGCTGCCGGGCGAGACCAGATCGGTGTGGCCGGCGAGTCCACAAGCTCCACGAATCGCCAGGACCACGGCGACGCCGGCTGCACCGGCGCGCCGCACCCGTGGCAGCCGCCGCGGCCGGCCGGCGACGAGTGCGGCCGCCGTCGCGAGCAACCCGGCCACCGCGGTGCACGCCGCCGCCGAAGGCACCGCTCCGCCCTCTCGCCCAGCCACGAGGTCGGCCAGCGTGTCGCGGGTGGGCGCGGGCCAGGCCGAGCCGCCCGCCCACAGCACGTGGAGTCCGGCGATGGCCAGGAGCGCAGCCGCCGCGGACCGTTCCGAGATCGCGGCGATGTCCACTCCGCAAGCCTGCCATCGCGAGGGCGGCGTCAAGTCGCACCGCTCGGCGGCTCGGGCCGCAGGGCGCCGGTGCGGATCGCGGCCAGTTCGTCAGCCCAGCCGTTCAGCTGGGTGGCCGTGATCGGGTCGCCCGAGCACAGCGCGATCTCGACGTGCTGGGCCAGCGCGGCGAACGCGGCGGCCCGGTCGCGGTGGTCCCGGCGGCGCTCGTTCGGGCTCAGCAGTTGGGTGATCGCGGTTCCGAGCGCGGCGATCACGCCGCCGACGCCGGCGACTGCGGCGGACGAGAAGACGCCGCCGATCCCCGCCACGGCGCCCGCGATGATCGTGGCGACGGTGGCGACGATCCACAGCCGCGTGTTCGTGGTCCGCTGCCGGGCCGAGTTGGCAGCCTCGCGATCCGCGTCGTCTCTGATCTGCGCGGCAATCGCCCGCAGTTGCTCAGGCGACGCGCTCTGCGCAGTGAGGGTGGGGCCGGCGGACGCGGTGGTCGGCTGCACCGGCGCATCGTCGCGGTCGCGGCGGCCGGAGGCAAGGGCCGCCGGTTGTCGCTCGGGTCGGCACGGTCATGGAGGGCCCGTCGGCTCCATCGGCCACTCGATTCGTTCATGCCTTGGTGTGGCGGATCTTCGCGGGTCGACGTCCTGACGCACCGTCAACGCGCGACGACACCGCCGGTCACCCTCGCCGCGAGAGACGATTGTCAGCGGGCTCGTGCACCAATGGCGGCGGGCCGCGTAGGCCGCTCGCTGCGACGCCGTGGGCGAAGCGGTGTGTTCGGGGACGGGGCGTCAGGTCCCTTACTCGCAGCCCATTGGCGAGCAGACCCTGACTGGCGGATACTGCGCGCGTGAGTGAGCAGCCGGAGCAGCCTCGCTCTCGGCGCCCGCTGCGGCGCTCCATCCGCGCGGCGTCGGCCGTCGCCGAGGAGTTGCTGGCCCGCAGGCGGCCGGCGGTGGCGCGCCCCCTCACGGAGCGCGAGCGGCGTACGGAGGCGGTCGCGGCTGGGACGCTGTTGCTGGTCGCGGGCGTGATGCCGGCCCTGATCTCCTGGCACTTCGCCGACCCGCTCACCGCCGGGCTGCTCGTCGTCAGCTACGCGTTGCTGCGGCGGGTGCGCTTTCGCTTCGGCCCCGGGTTGATCCGTCCCACGCAGCTTGTGTTCATCCCGTTGGCGTTTCTCTCGCCCGTGGCCTGGGTGCCCGGGCTTGTGGCGCTCGGTTCGGTGCTCGGGGAGCTGCCGGAGGTCGTGCGGCGCGGGGCACGCCCGGAGCGGCTGCTCGTGGTCATCGCCGACGCCTGGTATTCGGTCGGTCCTGCCGTGGTGATCGCGGGATCCGGGGTGGCCGGCGGGGAGCGCGCGGCGTGGGACGTGCTCGTGCTCGCCGTCGCGGCACAGTCCGCCACAGACCTCGTCGCCTCGTCGGCGCGCGAGTGGTTCGGTGCCCGCATCCGTCCGCGCGAGTTGCTGCCGGTCCTCGCGCTCGTCTACGTGGTCGACGCGGCGCTCTCGCCGATCGGCTATCTCGGCGTGCTGGCGAGTGCCGCCCACCGGTTCGCCTATCTGGCCGCCGTCGCGCCGGGCGCAGTGCTGGTGCTGCTGGCCGAGGAGCGCAACGCCCGAATGGCCTATGAGCTGGAGCTCGAGCGCGCGTTCCGCCGCGGCACGCGCGCGCTGGTGGAGCGCACGGAACGCGTGCGGGGCCAGTCGGGATCGCTGCGACGCCGTGGCCGGCGGTTCGCCGACACGGTGCCTCTCCCCGAGGACCGGACGGAGTTGGAGCGGTTGCTGCTCCGCACCTTGGTCGAGGCGGTGCAGGGCGACGCGGGCCTGCTGATCGCGCGGGCGGGTGACGCCGTGGAGGTGTTGGCGAGCGTCGGCCGGATGGAGGACCTGGATGCCGCGCTCGCGGCCGCCGAGGGACGATCCGCGGGTCGCGCCGCGCCCGCCGTGGCCCAGGCGCTGGACACGGATCGCGTCGTGGCGATCGCGCGCGCCGGTCCTCCGTTCTCGGCGGTCGAGCGCGATCTGGTCGAGCACGTCGCCGCCCAGGCCGGGCTCGCGATGGAGAACCAGCGCCTCAGCGAGTTGATGCACCGCTCCGAGGTTGAGCTGCGAGCGATTCTCGACGGACTCGCGGAGGCCGTGGTCGTCGAGGATCCGGAGGGCCGGATCGTGTACGGCAACCCCGCCGCCTCCGCGCTGCTGGGCGACGCTCCCGACCTCGCCGCCTGCCTCGGCGTGCCGGCCAACCTGCTACCCGGGCGGATGGCGCTGCAGGGCGAGGACCCCCGTCCGATCGCCGTCCGCCACGGCGAGGGTCGCTGGGCCCGCGTGAAGGCGAGTCCCATTCCGGGCGGGGCGGGCGGGGCGGGGCTCGTGGTCAGCGTCGTCGAGGACATCACCGAGATCAAGCAGGCCGAGGAGACGCAGCGCTTCTTGGCGGAGAGCTCACGACTGCTGGCCGGCTCGCTCGCCCTCGACGAGACGCTCCCGCGGGTCGAGCGGCTGGCGGCGACCTTGATGGGCGGCGACTGGACGATCGATCTGTCCGACACGCCACCGCCGCCGGCCGCGCCCGGAGCGTTGACGGTGCCCATCCGGATGCGCGGCGGCACCGCCGGTACGATCACGATCACCGGCCGTCCGTTCGGGCCGTTGGAGACCGCGGTGGCCGAGGACCTCGGTTTGCGCGTGGGCGCCGCGGTCGACATCGCGCGCCTGTCGCGCTCGCGCGCCGTCGTCACGCAGGCATTGCACGCCTCACTGCTGCCGGCGGCGGCTCCGCGGATCCCCGGCGTCGAGACGGCGGGGCTCTACCGGCCCGCGGGGGCCGGCCATGAGGTCGGCGGCGACTTCTATGACGTGTTCTCGACCGAGGCGGACGTGTGGTTCGTGCTCATCGGCGACGTGCGAGCCCGGGGCGCCGAAGCGGTGGCGGTCAGCACGCACGTCCGCCACGCGATCCGCGCGGCGGCGTCGCGCCGGCACTCGCCGAGCGCCATCCTCGCCCGCGTGAACGCCGAGATGCTCGCCGAGCAGACCAGCGCCTACGCGGCGATCGCCCTGGTCAGGCTCGACCTCCTCGCCGGCGAGGTCACCGCGACGGTGGCCTGCGGCGGCCATCCCACTCCCCGCATCCTGCGTGCCGACGGCGTCGTCGAAGCCTTCGGCACCCACGGCACCGTCCTCGGCGTGACCGACTCGATCACCCTCGAGAACCAGACCGTCCGTTTGCGCCACGGCGATGCCCTCATCCTTTACACCGACGGATTGACCCATGCCGCAGAGCCGTCCCGCTGGACGCCGGAGCAGCTCCACACCGTGATCGCCGCCGCCGTTGGCCGCACCGCCGCCGGGATTGTCGAGGACATCGCGTCGATCGTCGAAGGCCCGCTGCGCGACGACCTCGCACTCTTCGCCATCCGGGTCCGTCCCTCCAGCTAGCCGTAGTTCCCACGGCTCAGTTGCCCGACGGCGTGGGCGGGAGCGGGTGCCCGTGCGCGTACAGGCGGACCGGCCGGGCTCCATCGGGCCGCTTCGACTTGTCGTCGCGCTCGGCGTAGCGATCGAAGATCGCGACGATCTCCTCCACCATCGCGCTGAGCTCGTCCGCCGTGAGGTACTTCACGGAGCTGGTCATGAACCCCGCGTTCCGCCATTTCTCGGGATAGCTCGCCCGCCGCGACAACCACTCTCGCATCTGGCCGAAGGTGCGCTCCTGGATGGTCCGCGCCAGCGCCTCACCGGCCACCGCCGCATCGAGGTCCATCTCGTCGTCGTCGAACCTCTCACCGTCGCTCGTGGCCCGCCACGGGCGGCTTCGCCCCCGGCCTCCGCCGGTCTCCTCGACGAAGCCGTACTTGGCCAGGGTCTGCAGGTGCCAGGACATATTGCCGGGGCTCTCGCCGAGTAGCTCTGCCGCTCGGGTCGCGGTGATCTCGCCGTCGCGCCGCACGGCTTCCAGCAGCGCCACGCGCACCGGGTGCGCCAGCGCCCGCATCGCGCGCGCATCGGTGATGACCTCGCGCTTCATCGCAGGGCCAGCCGCAGCCCCAGGTTCACGAGCAGCAAGCCGGTGCGCCGCCGGACCGGCCCGGCGCGCCTGGTGCGTCGTGTCGGTCCGCAACGCCGCAGGTCGGCTACGCGATCCCTGGCCGCTGCCTCTATGAGGGTCTTGTTCTGCTGCATGGCGCTCCTCATCACAAGGACTCTTGTCACGAGACTACTTGCCACAAGACACCTTGTCAACTGCGCGCTCGCCTCAGGCCCGCCAGGTCGGCCCTGCCACTCACGGCTAGGGTTGCGGGCATGACCGGCGCAAGATCGTTCTTGGCGGCCGCGCTGGCCGCCGGCGCGCTCGCCGCCGGAGCGCCGGCACACGCTCAAGCGGCCGTGCACGGCTGCTCGCGCAGCTATACCGTCTATCTGCGGCTCTCAGCCTTCTCGAGAATCCTGAACGTCCGCGAGATCAGCTGCCGGTCGGCCCTCAACGTCGTCCGCCGCTACGGCAAGCACGTGGACGCGTACTCCTCGACCGGCCGCTTCAGGCTCGGGCCGTGGCATTGCAGCCGGTATGGCAGCGGCGACGAGGACTACTGGGCGCGGTGCGTGCGCGGCAGGCGGGAATTCCGGGTCGACTACGGGGCCTAGGTCGATCATCGGCCGGGCCGCCGCGCCGGCGACCACGGACAGGTCGTGGTCGCGCAGGGTGAGCCAGGCCCGGGCGAACCGGGCACCCCAGGCGCGGTGGGCCGGATCGCCGCGCCGGGCGCTCGGCGCCTGGGCCGTGTCGCGGGCTAGGCGGCGGGTATGAAGCGCCTGGTTTCGCGCGATGGAGTTCCGCGCTGGGCCTATTCTGCGGACGTGAGCGAACGCGCCACCGCTGCCGAACCGGAGCCTTGGGGAGATGATCCACAGCTCGCCGAGCTGCTCGGCGAGCAGGGAGCGGCCGAGTTTCGCTCCCTGCTCGACGGCTTCCCCGATGCGGTCGGGGTTCTCTGGGCGGTGCGGGACGAGCGCGGACGGATCGTTGACTTCGCGTTCGGCTACGGCAATCGTTCGATGCTGCGGTCGTTTCGGCTCCCGGCCGCTACCCGGGACCGCTATACGCTGCTCGAGGCGCTGCCGCAAATGCGCGGCAGCGGCGCGTTTGACGCCTACATCAGGGTGTGCGAGTCCGGTGAGCCGTGGGTTACGGAGGCCACCTACGACACGCCGTTCGGTGACGGCTACATGCTGGGGACGTTCGTGCACCGCACGGCCAGGCTCGGCGACGGGCTCGTCAACTTCCTCACCGATGTGACCCGTCAGCGGCGCATGGAAGCCGAACTGCGCAACTACGCCAACGTCGTGGCGCACGACTTGAGCGAGCCCGTCGCAGGCATCGCGATGCTCATCGGGCTGCTCGAGCGGCGGGCTGAGGAGCCGCCGCCGCCTGCGGTGCTGCGGCAGCTGCGGTCGAGCGCGGAGCGAGCGCGCGACCTGATCGATGGCGTGCTCGTCTACGCGCGGGCCGGCGCGCTCAGCCGCGAGCCGGTCGTGCTCGGCGAGTTGATGGTCGAGGTCGCCGACGATCTGCGCGCGCGGCTGGATGAGGCCGGCGCGACGGTCGATGTCGGCGAGCTGCCGGAGGTCCAGGTCGACCCGCGGCAGATGCGCCGCGTGCTGCAGAATCTGCTCGCCAACGCGGTGAAGTTCCGCGGCGATGCGCCACTGCGGGTCGAGCTGTCGAGCGTGCGCGACCGCCAGGAGTGGGTTGTGACGATGCGCGACAACGGCCTCGGCGTCGACCCCGCCCAAGCGAGCCGGATCTTCAGCATGTTCTCGCGCGCGAACGAGGCGGTCGACGGGTCGGGGATCGGGCTGGCGGTGTGCCGGCGCGTCGTCGAGGCTCACGGTGGGCGCATCTGGGTCGAGCCCGCCGACGGCGGCGGGAGCGCATTCCGCTTCACGCTCCCCTGCTGACCTCGCGCCCGGCATCGGGTAGCGTCCCGCGACGCGTGGTGGTCCTGCGTGCGTGGTGGGCCGGCTCAGATGAGGAGGCGTGGTGCCAGCGAACAGCGTGCATTTCAACGGGTCGGTGAACCTGCCTGACGCCGAGACGGTGATGCGGGAGATCAGCTCGCGGATCCCGAGCGGCGTGCGGCGCATGACCGATGGCGAGACGGGCGAGCGCGGTTACTGGATCCACTATCAGATCGCGAAGTTCCAGCAGATGCCGGAGTTCGAGCAGGTCGCCGCGTTCCACGCGTACGAGACCGAGGACGAGGCACCGGAGATGCCGCAGCTGCGTCTCGCGGAGGGCACGAGCGCGGACACCATCGAGTGGCCGAACCTCGGCTACGCCGACGCGTACGCCGCGTCGTTCGCGATCTTCGACCGGCTGCAGCAGGAGCGCATGATCCCGGCGGGCGTGCGCTTCCAGATGCAGTATCCGACGCCGCTGGCCTCGATGGCCGGGACGATCGCGCCGGAGGACATGCCCGCCGTCGCGGCCTCGTATGAGCGCGCGCTGTTCGCCGACGTCGACAAGGCGCTGGCGGCGCTGCCGCATGACCGCGTGGCCGTGCAGTGGGACGTCGCGGTCGAGTTCGGGCTGCTCGAGGGCGCGATGGGTCCGGGCTCGGCGATGCCGCTGGATCAGGTCACGCCGGCGCTGGTGCGCGCGATCGAGCAGGTGCCCGCCGACGTGCCGGTGGGCATGCACCTGTGCTACGGCGACTACGGCCACCAGCACTTCAAGCAGCCGGAGTCGTTGCGGATGCAGGTCGAGCTCGTCAACGCGGTCGTCGCGGCGGCCGGGCGCCCGGTCGGCTGGGCGTCCTTCACGGTGCCGCAGGGCCGTGGCGACGCCGGCTACTTCGCTCCGCTGCGCGACCTGAAAGCCGGGCCGGAGACCGAGCTGTACTTCGCATTGGTGCCGTATCACCCGGACCAGCAGGCCGAGGGCACGAGCGCGGCGCAGGCCGAGCACATCGACGGCGCGCTGGCAGAGTCCGCCGGGGGCGCGCGCGAGTGGGGCGTGTGCACCGAGTGCGGGATGGGTCGGGTGGCGTCCGCGGACGTACCCAGGTTGTTGGACATCCACAGCGCGCTGCTGAGCGCCTGAGCCGATCGGGCGCGCGCGACCCGATGGTCGGCTGTCGCGCGGAAGCCGATCAGATTGGCGAGTCGCGTCATGCGCCCAGGCCGGCGGCGGCGGTGCGCGGCTGCGCGCGGACGGAACGGCGGAGCATCACCACTCCTGCGACCGCTGACCACAGCAGGAGGAGCACGATCGCGAAGACGCCGAAGGGGCTCACGCACGCCACGCCGATGACGGCTGCCGACCAGCCGAGCCAGCTGGGAAGCTCCCGCGAGCGCACGATCGCGGCGGCGGTGGCGAGCCCGAAGGTGAGGCCGCCGACCGCCAGCGGCATGAACATCCTCAGCGCGAGGACGTTCAACGTCTGCGCCGCCGAAGGGGTCAGTGTCCCGGGCGTCGAGGCGAGTGCCGCGTCGAAGCCGAAGTAGAGCGTGGCGCCCGCTGTGGTGACGCCCGCCGCGACGAGGGAGAGTGTCGCGATCGTGTCGTCTTCGTCGCCGTCCCGGAGGCGGCTGCGGAGTGTCGTCGCGAACGCGAGGAAGCAGGCGAACGCGATGCCCCACAGGTAGTCCGAGGTCAGCGCCGCGGGTTCTTGCTCAAGGACTCGGCGGCCGCTCAAGCTCGCGGCGGGCGTCCGCCTGGTCGCGGCTGGCGAGGCGCTGCTCGCGCCGGCGATCACGCGACGGCTCATCGAGGAGTTCGCGACCGCCCCGGACCCGAGAGCGGCCGGCCCTGCGCTCGAGGAGCTGACGCCCCGTGAGCGGGAGATCCTGCTGCTGATGGGGAGGGGCATGGCGAACGACGAGATCGCAGCGCAGCTCGTCATCGGAGAGTCGACGGTCAAGACGCACGTTGCGCGCGCGATTGCGAAGCTCGGCCTCCGCGATCGCGTTCAGGCCGTCGTCTACGCATACGAGAGCGGACTCATCCGCCCCGGGCGGTGAGCGATCGCGTGCACACGTTCGATTCTTGCGGGGCATTCCTGTCAGTCAAAAGGCCCGCAGCTCGCCGATTCGGATGACGCTCAGACGCGGCGGGCGTGCGATCACCGCACCAGCCGGCGTTGCAGCGCGGTGGCAGAAGCGCCGTCGCCGCCGATCTCGCGCAGGACTCTCAGAGCGATGTCGATGTCGTCGTCTGTCGAGGTCAGCCGCTCGCGCAACTCGTCGTAGAACCGCGTCTCGACGGCCGCGACCCGGCTCGCCCGCTCGCGCCCGTCGGCCGTCAGCTCGAGCGTCGATGCGCGTGCGTCGGACGGATGCGCGCTCCGCACGACGAGCCCAGCCCCGACGAGCGAGGTCACCAACCGGCTGGGACTGCCCGGCTCGCACACCAGCCGCTCCCCGATCCCGCTCAGTGTCAGCGGCTCCGGAGCGTCGCCCAGCACCCGCAATACCTCGGCCTGCGCCGGCGTCACGCCGACGGGCTTCAGAAGGCTTGCGAGCGTGCGGTTCCCATCGCGCTGCACCGCGAGCACGCGGTAGCGCAACTGCTCGAGCGAGTCCACGCTTGAAGGATAGAGGTCCGTGACGTATCATCCAACTCCATGACACGTCACGCATTTGTCGCGAGCGTCGCCATCGCTCGCCCCCGAGCAGAGGTCTTCGCCTTTGTCGCCGACCCGACGCGCTTCCCGCAGTGGAACTCCGCTGTCACGTCCGTCGAGCCGATGCCGGACTCGGCGTACCTGATGCGACGCCGGCTGCCGACCGGCGAGACCGAGAACGGTCTCGAGGTCATCGAATTCAAGCCGCCCACGAACTTCGCGGTGCGAACGACCTCCGGCCCCACTCCATTCACGTACCGCTATCGCTTCGCCGAGGCGGATGGTGCGACCGTCGTCGCCCTCGCGGGCGACCTCGAGCTCGGCGGTGTCTTCTCGCTCGTGCCCGCCCGCGCGTTCCTGCATGGAGTCGACGCGAACCTGACAACGCTGCGTCAGCTGCTCGAGCGCGGGGACTACTGGTCCGAGGCCCCCCGCACCGCATGATGATCCGGCGTGCCCAACCCGTCGACGCGGAGCACTTTGCGTCGGCCACGTGTTCAGGTGCCGATGGTCTCGAACGCCAGTGCTGGGCGGTTGGTCATGATTGCGTCGACTCCGAGGTCGCGCAGGCGGCGCATGGTCGGCGCGTCGTCGATCGTCCAGACCTGGACCGGCAGTCGCGTGCGATGCGCGGCGTGCACGAAGCGCTCGGTCACGAGCGGGATCGGGCCGTGGCGGATCGGCACCTGCAGGCAGTCGGCGCCGAGTCGCGGGACGCGACCGCAGGCGCTCGCGGCCTTGGCGATCGCGGTTGCGCCCGGCCCCATCGATGTGCAGGCACGGCCGCGCCCGAGCCGGCGGATGCGGGCGAGTCGCACGTCCGAGAACGCGCCGACGCAGACGCGCTCCCAGGCCGCGAAGCGGTCGAGCAGCGCGGCCAGTGGGGCGACGCCGCGGTCGGTCTTCGGGTCGATCACCAGGCGCGTGTCGGGAAACCGCTCGAGGATCTGCGCGAGCCGCGGCACCCGCACACCGTGGCCGCGGAACGGGAACGTCCCGTTGACGCCGGCGAAGTGGAAGCCGGCGTCGGCGCGCTCGACCTCGGCGATCGTCAGCGCCTCGATTTCACCGCAGCGATCGGTCTGACGGTCGAGTCGGTGGTCATGGAATGCCACGACCACGCCGTCGCGCGTGACGTGCACATCGGTCTCGAGCACCAGGCAGCCGAGGTCAACGGCCGCCTGGAACGCCTCGAGCGTGTTCTCGGGCGCGGTCGCCGACGCCCCGCGGTGCGCGATGACCACGGGAGCCGGGAGGTCGAGGAACGGATGCGCCACGGGCGCATCGTGGCAACGATCAGCGCCGAACGGTCCCGACGCGCGGAGTAGGCTCCGCGTCATGTGGCCGGTCGTCATCACCGTTATCGTCATCGTGCCGCTGCTCGTGCTCGCATGGATGCGAGTCCGGCGGCGCTGAGATACGGGCCTTAGGTCCAACAACGGCATCCGAGCTCTTGTCCGTGGAGCGCTGCGTCGCGGCCTGAAAGTGCGGAATACCGTCGCCGTCGCGCGCGTCATTGGTGGCATGCACCCATCCAAGCTCGGCACGCTGGTCGCGATCCTCGCGACCGCGGCCGGATTCGCAGCGCTCGCCGGCACGGCGGAGGCGCAGATCTCCGGGAGCACGGGCGGTGACGTCGTCACCAAGCGCCCCGTGCCCGCGTTCGACGATCCTTTCTTCTTCCCCACCGACGGCATCGTGGCGGCTCACTGGGGCCGCATATCTCAAGAGACCATCGGTCTCTCAACGTAAGCGGGGGCGCGTCCCCAGTGCGGCGATGCGCGTTCGGACACCGGTCTGCACGCCGCAACGACTCAGGGCGAAGCAGTGACGGGTCGGCGATGAGGTTCGGCGTCGATGGCCGTTTGACGTCTAGAGCCGCGGTGACCGTGCCAGACCACAAGCCGACAGACGCCGATCGCGCCCTGCTCGTCCGGGCCCGGGCCGGCGACGAGCGCGCGTTCGCCGAGCTGCTCGAGCACCACCGGGCGGGCCTCCAGGTGCTGTGCCGGCTGATGCTGGGCGATGCCGAGACGGCGCGACGGGTGCTCGACGACGCCGTGCGCGCCGCCTGGGGCGAGTGCAGCAGCGTGGAGTCCGCCGCGGGCCCTCGGGCCTGGCTCTACCGGACCGCCCTTCGCGCGTGCGGAGAGGCGCAGCCATCAGCAAGATGTCTCGGCGAGGAGCTCGACCTGACATGACCAGCGGCACAACGGGCCTAGGAGCCGGAAGGATCGACCAGCAACGGCTGCTGGAGGCGGCGCAGAACGGAGACGAGGGGGCGTTCCGCCAGCTCGTCGCGCCATACCGGCGCGCCCTGGAGGTGCACTGCTACCGAATGCTGGGCTCCACGCAGGACTCCGAGGACCTCGCCCAAGAGACGCTCCTGCGCGCCTGGCGCGCCCTGGACCGGTTCGAGCCACGGGCGCAGTTCCAGACCTGGCTGTATCGCATTGCCACCAACGCCTGCCTGGACGAGATCGAGCGTCGTCCACGCCGTCCCGAACCGGTCGATCCCTTGCCGGAGTCCCCACGCGACGAGGCGGCGGCCCCGACCTACGACCCCGCAGCGCGGTACGCCATCCGCGAGGGGGTGGAGCTCGCCCTGCTGCACGCCATCCAGCAGCTGCCCGGCCGCCAGCGCGCCGCGCTCATCTTCCGTGACGTGCTGGGCTGGAGCGCGCCCGAGGCGGCCGAGGTACTGGACGCGTCGGTGGCCTCGGTCAACAGCGCGCTGCAGCGGGCCCGCAAGACGATCGACGCACTGCTCCCGGCCGATCCGCCCAGTGCGGCGGATCCCGCGGAGCGCGAGCTGCTCGCCCGGTATGTCGCCGCCTTCGCGACCGATGACATGGACGGACTGGTGAGCCTCTTGCGCGAAGACGCGCTGCTCAAGATGCCGCCGCAGCCGGACCTGTTCGGTGGTCTTGAGATCGCGCGGTTCTTCCGCGACACGGTCGCCCGCGGCAACCTCTCGCGCATCCGGCACACTGCGACCTGGGCCAACGGCCGGCCCGCGGTGACGATCCACGTCGAGGGTGAGGACGGGCGGCTCATCCCGCACGGCATCAGCCTGCTCGAGGTCCGCGACGGCCAGATCGGCGTGATCGACGCGTTCCTCGACCCTGGGTTGGTTGCTCGATTCGCCCCCGCGATCAGCGATGAGTTCGAGCGGCCGCGCCCGTTAGACGAGTGAAGTCCACCGCACCCGCCGTAGCGGCCTGAGGGCCGGCCTCTCCCCGCCTGTTCGCGGCCCGTCCGCATTCACCACCAGGTCTCTGGAGGTCAGGTGATGCCGGCGAGCGTCACCGCCGGCTCACCACCGACGCCTCTCGTCCCGGCAACGACCACGTACACAAGGAGACATCGATGTCCACGACCCCCACGACCATCGCCGGCACGACGGTGCTGATCACCGGCGCCAACCGCGGCCTCGGGCGCGCGCTCGTCGACGCGGCTCTGATCCGCGGCGCGGGGCGCGTCTACGCCGCATCGCGCCGGCCGATCGCCCACCCCGGCGAGCGCGTCACGCCGCTGGTCCTCGACGTGACCGACGCCGGCCAGATCGCCGACGCGGCCTCGCAGATCGGCGGGCTCGACATCCTCATCAACAACGCCGGCGTGTCGGTCCCGAACGAGCTGGGCGACCGCGGGTCGCTCGACCGGCACCTGGCCGTGAACCTGTTCGGCACGTGGGCGGTGACTGACGCGTTCCTGCCGGCGTTGCGGCAGAGGCGCGGACGCGTCGTGAACGTCGTCTCGCTCGGCGCGTTCGCGGCGGTGCCGGTACTGCCGGCCTACTCGGTCTCGAAGGCCGCACAGTTCTCGCTGACCCAGTCGCTGCGGGCCCTCGTGGCCGACGACGGCGTGACCGTGCACGCGGTGATGCCCGGTCCGATCGACACCGACATGGTCAGGGACTTGGCGGTCCCGAAGACCTCCGCCGAGCTCGTCGCGTCCGGGATCGTCGATGGGATCGAGCGCGGCGAGGAGGACATCTTCCCGGACCCGCTCTCGGAGCTGTTCGCCGCGGGCTGGCGCACCGGCCAGGTCAAGGAGTTCGAGCGCCAGAACGCCGCGCTCGTCCAAATCCCGGCGGTCGCGGCCTAGCGGGCGCGACGTCGCGATCACTCGATCCGAGATCCAGAACGAAAGGCGTGACATGACCCGTCACTCCGTTGCCAGCCGGGAGCGTTGGCTCGCCGAGCGCGAGGCGTTGCTGGCCCGCGAGAAGGAGCAGACCCGGCGGGGCGACGAGCTCGCGCGTCAGCGCTTGGCGCTTCCGTGGCTGCGCATCGACCGGGAATACATCCTGCAGACCGAGGACGGCCCCGCGTCGCTGCCGCAGCTGTTCGCCGGCCGATCGCAGCTGCTGCTCTACCACTTCATGTTCGGCCCGGAGTACGAGGCCGGCTGCCCTGTCAACTCGTCGATCGCCGACGCCCTCGACGGGCTGGTGCCGCACCTGGCGGCGCGCGACGTGACGCTCATGCTCGTCTCGGGAGCGCCAATCGAGAAGCTGCTGGCGTATCGCGAGCGGATGGGCTGGGATCTGCCGTGGGCGTCGACCTACGGCACCGATTTCGATCTCGAGATCGGCTTCTCGAGCACCGAGGAGCAGATCCGCGATTGGCTGAGCTCTCCGGAGTCGGCCGGGCTTCCCGCGATCGCCCACCGCAACGCAGAGGCGTGCGGCACCGATCTGGCCGGTTACATGACCGAGGGCTTCGGGTTCACCGCCATGGCGATGCAGGACGGCGCCGTCCATCAGACCTACTCGACCACCGGCCGGGGCGTCGAGTTCCTGATGCCCTACTACGGGGTGCTCGACCGGGCGCCCCGAGGTCGCGCGGAAGGTCCCGACGACTGGCAGCTCTGGATCCAGCGCCGCGACGAGTACCAGGCGTCGGGGGCGCGGCGATGACCCTCCACGACCACCACGCGCGCGGACCGGCGATGGTCGTCGGCGCGTCCCGCGGCCTCGGCCGCGGCATCGCCGGCGCCTTGGCCCGGGCGGGCTGGGACGTCGTGGGCGTGGCGCGCACCGCCGGCCCGCCGGCCGACGTGACCGAAGTGCCCGGAGGCACGGTGCTCGAACTCGCCGACGCCACCGACCCGACGGTGGCGCGTGCCCTGCTCGATCGGCATGCCCCGCAGAGCCTCGTACTCGTGGCGGGCGCCACCCCGGCGATGCGCCCGCTGCAGGAGCAGACCTGGGAGACGTTCTCGGCCAACTGGGAGACCGACGTGCGGATGACCTTCCACTGGCTGCGAGAGGCGCTCCTGCGGCCGCTCCGGCCGGGAAGTCGCGTGATCGTCATGAGCAGCGGCGCCGCGGTTCAGGGCTCACCGTTGAGCGGTGGATATGCGGGCGCCAAGGCCACGCAGCGGTTCATGGCGGCCTACGCCCAGGAGGAAGCCGATCGCCTCGGTCTGGGGATCGCGTTCACGGCGATCCTGCCGCGCATCACTCCGCTGACCGATCTCGGCCGGCCGGCGGTGCAGGCCTACGCCGCGCGCAGAGGCCAGACCGAGGCCCAGTACCTGGAGCAGATGGGCCCGCCGGTGGCGCCGGAGACCGCAGGTAGCGCAGTCCTCGAGCTGCTGGGCCTCGAACGCTCCGATCTCACTCCCGCGTATCTGGTCACCGGCGCCGGGCTGAAGCCCCTCCGTTGACCGCCGCGTGAGACCGTCCCGGCGGCTTCATGCGCGGGAACGGGCAGCGCTGGACGCACGGCCGAGTTGATGCGCGAAGACGCCACCACGGCGGCCGCCACGGAAGCTTCAGTAGCGTGTCGCCATGGCCATCGTTGCGGAGGAGTTGGTCCGGCGTAACGTTGTGTTCGCCGCCGGCGGCGCGTTCGCCGGCCTGCCGTTCCCGAGCGATCAGACTCTGCGCGTCATCGGCTGCGTCGATTCCCGGGTCGACCCGAGCCATGTTCTCGGCCTCGACCTCGGTGAGGCGGTCGTCATGCGCAATATCGGTGGCCGCGTCACGCCGGCGGTGCTGCGCTCGTGGCAGTTGCTCGGCAGGCTGGGCCGACCAGGAGCCGGCGGGCAGTCCAGGGGCAGCCCGCCGCACATGGTGGTTCTCCACCACACCGACTGTGGGATCAAGAGGCTGGCGGAGTATCCCGAGATGCTGGCCGAGTTCTTCGAGATCCCGGTCACCGACCTGGGCGCGAAGGCCGTCAACGACCCGTACGCCGCAGTCAGCATCGACGTCGACGTCGTCCGACGCACTCTCCCGGCCGGACTTCTCGTGTCGGGCATGGTCTATGACACCGACACCGGACTGATCGAGCTGGTCGTTCCCCCGACCACCTGAGCCACGCGGATCGCGACCGCGCTTCTCGCCACGGCGCTCCGCAGGTCGTTGGCCGATGCCGCTGCGATGTCTGCCTCCCCGCGATGGCGCGGTCGCGTGTCGGCGCCGGTTGAATCTTCACCCCCGCGCGCCGGATGATGGTGCGATGTCCGCCGAATCGCTGATCGGCCGGGAGCGCGAGCTTGCCTCGCTGAGGGCCATGTTGGAGCGGCCGGTGCGGCTGGTCAGCGTGACGGGTCCGGCGGGCGTGGGAAAGACGCGGGTGGCGTACGCGGCCGCCGATGCCGTCGCGCGCGATCTGGAGTGGCGCGTGGTGCGCGTGCCGCTGGCGGCGCTGGCTGAGTGGCGCTTGGTCGGCGACGCGGTCGCGGCGGCGGCGGGGCTGGGCGAGGCGGGGGGTGAGCGACCGGGGATCGAGGCCGCGGCGGAGGCGCTGGGGGACGCTCGGGTGTTGCTGGTACTCGACAACTTCGAGCACCTCGCACCGGCGGCCGGCGACGTCGCCGCGCTGCTCGCCGCGTGTCGCGGCCTGATCGTGCTGGTGACGAGCCGGCATGTGCTGCATCTCGCCGGCGAGCACATGTTGCCGCTGGCGCCGTTGGCGTTGTCGGCGACGGGCGAGCGCGACCCGGACACGGCGATGCGCAGCGCCGCTGTCGCGCTGTTCGTCTCGCGCGCGTGTGCGCGAGATCCGGCGTTCGCGCTGACGGCGGACGTGACGCCCGCGGTCGTGGAGATCTGCCGGCGGGTGGACGGGTTGCCGTTGGCGATCGAGCTGGCGGCCGCGCGCGTGGCGGTGCTGCCCCCGCCGGCAATGCTCGCGCACTGGGACTCGGCCGTCGGCCTGGATGCGCCCGGCGCGCTCGACCTGCCGCCGCGTCAGCGGACGTTGCGCAGGGCGTTCGACTGGAGCTACGCGCTGCTCGGCCCGCAGGAGCGGGCGCTGCTGCGGCGGCTGTCGGCGTTTCCCGGCGGTTTCGACCTCGCTGTCGCGGTGGCCGCCTGCCGCGGGGACGGCGGGGTGTTGCCGGCGCTCGATGTGGACCCGATCGTCGCGCTCGGTGCGCTGATCGATCGCAGCTTGGTCGAGCGTGACGCCGATGGGCCGGCGAGCGCGCCGTCTTACCGGCAGTTGCGCACGGTGCGCGAGTACCTGGGCGAGCAGCTGGCACTCGCGGGCGAGCAGGATGCCGCGGATCTCCTGATGGCGAGATGGTGCGCTGAAGCCGCGCGCTCGGTCGTGAACTTCAACACGCTGCACGGCTCGCGCGAGCAGCTTGACGGGCTGGAGTCCGCGCTGGACAACCTGCGCGGCGCGCTCGCGGTGCTGATCCGGCTGGCGCCGGGCGAGGGCGTCGACCTGGCCAGGGACCTGACCGCCCTGTGGAAGGCGCGCCACGTGCGCGAGGGACGGGAGTGGGTCGAGGCCGCGCTCGCGGCGGCCGGCGACGAGATCGCGAGCGAGCGGCGCGCGCGGGGGCTCTGGACGGCGGCGCTGCTCGCCGGCTTCCAGGGTGACTACGAGGCCCAGAAGCGCCTGGCGGCGCAGGGCCTGGCGGCGGCGCGGGCGGGCGAGGACGCGGTGACGCTGGCCCGGGCGCTCTACGGCGACGCGATGGCGACGGGGTCGGGCGACCGGTACCGCGAGGCGCTGGAGCTCAGCGAGCGCCTCGGCGATCGCGTGGGCATCGCCGCAGCCAGCAACGACCTGGGAGAGCTCGCGCGGGGGGCGGGCGAGCTCGCCGTCGCGCGCGGGCTCTACGCGCGGGCGGTGGCGGTGCGGCGAGAGCTCGGCGATGCCGTCGGCCAGGCCATGGCGGCGCACAATCTCGCGCACGTCCTGTTGGCCGAGGGCGAGCGCGAGGAGGCCGAGGCGCTGCTGCTGGAGGCGTTCGAGGCGGTGAGCGACGTCGGCGACCGGCACATGCGGGCGGCCCTGCTCGCCGCGCTCGCCTCGGCAGGCGCGATGACGAGCGCGGTCGCCATGCTGCACGGAGCGGCCGAGGCGGAGTTGGGCGCGGCGCATGTCGTGCTCGATCCGATCGACGCGGGCCCGTTCGCCGCCGCCGCCGCCGCCCTGTCCCGGACGCTCGGGGCGGAGCGGTTCGCGGCCGCCCGTCTCCGCGGCGGCGCGCTGGGCCACGATGAGCAATTGCGGCTGGTGCGCCAGATCGTCACGCGCGCGCCGCCGGCGGCGGGCGCGTTGACCGGGCGCGAGGTCGAGGTGGTGCGGCTCGTCGCGACGGGCATGACGAACCGCGAGATCGCGCAGCGACTCGTGCTCAGCGACCACACGGTCCACCGGCACGTCTCGAACATCCTCACCAAGCTCGGTGTGCGCTCGCGGGCGGCCGCCGCGTCGCTGGCCGCCCAGCGCGGCCTGTTGTGATGGCCTGAACGGGCCATCCGGGAGAGCGGGTCGCAGGATGGCCCGCCCGGGCGAAGTCGCCGGCGCCGGCAGGCTCGAGCATCTCGGCACGGTTGTCCAACCAGCAAGGAGCAGCACCGTGCCATTCATCAATGTGAAGGTGATCGAAGGCGTGTTCGACGCCGATGACAAGCGCCAGATCGTCGAGGGCGTCACCGAGGCCATGGTCGCCGTCGAGGGCGAGAACATGCGCGGCGTCACCTGGGTCGTCGTCGAGGAGGTCCGCAGCGGCGACTGGGGCATCGGCGGCCGCGCCCTGACCACCGAGGACGTGCGGGCGCTGGCCGCGGGTGCGTCATGAGGACGCTCGTGTGCGCGCTCGCCGTGTTCGGCGCGACCGGGCTCGGCGCCGTCGCTGCCGCGGCGAACTCGCACCGCGATGGCGGTGGCAGCGCAGGGCCGACGGGCGTCCACCTCACGCCGCTGTCCGACGCCACCATCGGCGCGAGCGTCCACGCGACGGGCGCCGGGGCAAGGCTCGACACCAGAGGCCCCGAGGAGGTGCTGGTGACGGCGATCACGGTCGATCCCGGAGGCTCCTTCGGCTGGCACAGCCACCCGGGCCCGGTGCTCGTCACGGTGGGCAAGGGCACGCTGACGCTCTACCACGCCGAGCGTCATCGCTGCATGCGCATGCCGTTCAGCGCCGGCCAGGGCTTCGTCGAGACCGGCGGCATGGTCCACGTGGCCCGCAATGAGACCGCCAGCCCGGTCGAGCTGAACGCGACGTTCCTCGGCCGCCCCGGCACGAAGAACTTCCTCGTCCCCGAAGCGCAGCCCGCGGCCTGTCCGGGCGTGCGCTGAGAGGCGGGGCAGACATGAGCACCAGCCAACCGGCCGCCGCGGTCGATCCGGCGCCGCACGGCACGTCGATGATCGTCGAGCCACGTGCGTACGGCCTCGCGCTCGGCGCCCGAGCCGGTGAGGCCGAGACCCCGTTCAACCACGTCTACGAGGGCCGGCCCTAGACGGCGAACGGCGAGCCTGCACCGTCGCGGACGACGCGGCGGGGCAGGCTCGCCCGACTGGAGACCGACATGCAGCCCACCCTGTCCTACCTGCTCGTGCAGGCCCGCCTCGAGGAGCTTCGCCGGCAGGCCCGTCCGGCGCCGCGCGATCGCACCGACCGGGCGCTCGGGCCCCGCGCCACCAGACGCACCCGGCTGAGCACCCGAGGAGGCAGATGATGATCGCTCGCGCCTTCCGGGCCGGCTTGCGAGGATGATCGGATGGAGCTCGGCGTGCACCTGCCGCTGATGCAGTTCGGCGCGCAACCGGTATCGCCGGGTCGCGTTCGGCGCACTGTCGACACCGCCAGGGAGTGCGGGTTCGCCGGGCTGTCCGCCAACGACCATTTCGTGTTCAAGACTCCCTGGCTGGACGGGCCGACGACGCTCACGAGCGTGATCGAGCGATCCGGGGAGATGACGCTCGCCACGACGGTGTCGCTCGCCGTCCTACGCGGCCCGGTTGGGTTGGCCAAGCAGCTGGCCGCGATCGACATCCTGTCGGAGGGCCGGGTGATCGCCGCGCTCGGCCCAGGGTCATCCGAGCGCGACTACGACGCGATGGGCGTCCCGTTCCACGAGCGGTGGAAGCGCTTCGACGAGGCGATCGCGCTGCTGCGAGCGCTGCTCGGCGGCGACCCGCCCCCAGGGAATCTGCGCTACTACCCGGTCCCGTCGGACCTGACGCTCGAGCCCGGTCCGGGACACGCGCGTTCAATCCCTCTCTGGATCGGCAGCTGGGGCTAGACCGCCGGGCTGGCGCGCGTCGCGCGAGCCGCGGACGGCTGGCTTGCGTCCGCCTACAACACCACCCCCGATCGATTCTCCACCAACCGCGATCGGCTGGCGCGCCACGTCGAGGACCGTGGCCGTGACGCGCACGCATTCCCGAACGCGCTCGCGACGATGTGGACCTGGGTCACCGAGAGCCGCGCGGACCGAGACCGCGTCCTCGGTGGCGTGCTCGCACCACTACTGAACCGCGATCCCCGCGAGCTCGCCGACCTGGTGTGCGTCGGCCCAGCCGAGCACTGCGCCGAGCTCCTCTCAAACTACGCGGACGCGGGATGCCAGCGCGTCTACCTCTGGCCGCTCGACGACGAGCAGCAACAGCTCGAGCTGATCGCAAACCAGATCGCACCCAGGATCGCCGCTCGCTGAGACAGCCGGCGAAGACACCAGACCCTCTGGTGGCGGGCTCCCACGCCGGCCGGCAGCGCCGGCCGGCGTCCCTCAAAGATCACGAGTCAGGGGTGCCCTCACCACGCTGCGGGACGTGACCCCGCGAGAATGGTCACGCCGTCTGCGGGCCGCCGTCCTGACGGTGCTCGTCGTCGGGACACGTCCCTTCGACGGAGCCTGCGCAGGGCGGCGGCCGCGGGCGGTCAATCCGCTGTACGACTGCTTGGGCCGCAGCCGCGCTGTGGGCGGAACGCGTGCGCCATCGTCCAGTCGGCCACGCGCGTGCCGATCCGTCCTCCGGCTTCGGTCGAGAAGCGGAAGTGCAGGCCGCCCCAGACGCGGGCGTTGGCGACCTCGGCGCGGAGGTCGTCACCGGTGGCGAAGTGGCGCACCGGCATCTCGGCGATGGTGCCGGCGAGGTCGAGGTCGATTCGCTTGGTGCCGAGGAACCGCTCGAAGACCTCCGTCTCGGCGAACGTCACGCAGCCGTGCGCCGATGGGTATTCCGGGTGCGACGGGGTCGGCAGCAGGGGCGTCCAGCCGGGATCTGCGACGGTCCGGGGGTTGCCGTCCGTGTCGCCGCGCGGGATCGCGTAGGCCGGACGCCAGGCCAGATACGTGTACTTGGCGTCGAGGCAGGCGATCAGCGAGTCCGCGCCCGCCGTGCTTCCCATCGCCATCAGGCGCGCCGTCTGGAGCGCGTCGAGGCCGTGCTGGACGGCGATCTCGCGGTACGCGGTGGCGTACTGCAACGCCGGGTGGGTGGTGTAGAAGCGGGCGATGAGCGTCTGCTCCGGCGTGCGGGCGCTGACCGCGCCGCCCATCCGCTCGAGCTCGTCGAAGTCGCGCGCATAGCGGCGGCTCGACAGCGCGGGAGGCGGGCCGGGGCGGAACTGGCTCGGGCTGCGCAGCGTGAACGGGCGCAGCCGTGACAGCCACGGCACGAGCGGCGACTGGCCGGCCGGCAGCTCCCACACGCCCGGCCCGGGCGCGGGCATGGTGAAGCCGATGTCGGCGAACCACCCGTCACCCTCGCGCTGTGCGACCAGCGCGGCGGCGGCGTCATGGCCGACGCCCTGACCGCGCTGCTCGGCGCGGCCGTCCGGGATCGCCGCGAGCGAGGCGGTGAGGTCGGCGTCGAGCGCGGTCGCCCGGGCCGGGAAGTAGTGCACGAGCACGTCGTGGGCGGCGGTCGCGACGGCCGCGTCCACCGACGCGCCGGGCCGTGCCCGCAGTGGTCGCCCGTAGGGCTCGTAGCCGCCCTCGATCGCGACGACGGCGTTGTAGACGGCGAGTTGCACGAACGCGAGGCTCGACAGCGACGACGGGGGCGGCTGAGCGGCCGCGGGCGGCGGCGGGACGATCTCGCGCTGGGCGATCTCGTCCCACTGGATCACCGCGGAGCGATCGGCCGCGTGTGCAGCGGCGGGTCCGGCGCCGATGGCCGCGATGGCGACCAGCGCCGTCGCACAGGCGCGGGCTCTCATGACCGCACCGTGCGGAAGCGCAGTCGCGACGCCGCCGCGGCGCCGCCCAGCGAGACGACGATCAGCACGCCCGCGGCTCCGGCCCCGATCCCGGCGGAGGTCCAGTCGAAGCCGGTGGCCGCCGGGGCGGGGGACGCGACCGGCGACGGCGTCTGCCGGGTCCCGGGCATGCCGGGGTAGTCGGCGGGGGTGTCGCCGACCGGCGGCGCGGTCTGGCGGCTCCCGGGCATGCCGGGGTAGTCGGCCGGGGTGTCGCCGGCCGGCGGCGGCGCGTCGGCCTGCGCGAGCGCGGAGCTCGCCGGCGCGAGGATGAGGCTCGCGACAAGGGCGAGCGCGGCCCTCCGCGCGCGGCGGCGGACGGTGATGGGTGAAGGGCTCATGGCCGGCACGCTCCGCCGCGGCGGTAGAGCGCCGGCCCCAATCCCGGTAGAGCGGTCGGTTGCGGTGACGACCGCACCGGGCGTAGGCTCGGCCCCGAGGAACGAGTGATGAACATCCGCGTTCTCGGAACGCTTGAGGCGAGCATCGACCGCCGGCCCGTCCGGCTCGGCGCCGCGAAGCCCCGCGCGGTGCTCGCGATCCTCGCGCTCCACCCGGGCGAGATCATCTCCACCGAGCGCCTGATCGAGGGGTTGTGGGGCGAGCAGCCGCCCGCGACCGCCGTCAAGCTGGTGCAGCTGTACGTGTCGCAGCTGCGCAAGGCGCTGACGCAGAGCGGCGACGGCAAGGCGATCGTCACACGCGGCCACGGATACGAGCTGCAGCTCGCGCCCGAGGACGTCGACGCCGGCCACTTCGAGCAGTTGCTGGCGCGGGGCGAACCGCGCGAGGCACTCGCTCTCTGGCGCGGGCCGCCGCTCGACGACGTCGCCGACGAGCCGTTCGCGGCCGTCGAGATCCGCCGGCTCGAGGCGCTGCGGCTGGCCGCGCTCGAACTCGCGATCGACGCCGATCTCGCGGCCGGGCGCCAGCTCGAGGTCCTCCCCGAGATCGAGGCGATCGTCGCGCGAGAGCCGCTGCGCGAGCGCCTCCACGCCCAGCGCATGCTCGCGCTGTACCGCTGCGGCCGCCAGGCAGACGCGCTCGCCGCGTATCGCGAGGCCCGCCGCGTGCTGGTCGAGCAGGTCGGCATCGAGCCCGGGCCGGAGCTGCGGCGCCTGCACGAGGCGATCCTGGCGCAGGACGCCGCGCTCGAGGCGCCGGCCACCGTCGGCGAGTGGGCACGGGCCGACGCCGCCCGCCGCCTCGACGCGGCCGTCGGGCGCGCGGCGAGCGAGCGGGCCGGGCTGCGGGCGGCCGAGGACGAGGTCGCGGGCGGCGTCGAGGAGCTCCAGGCGGCGCGCACGGCGGGCGCTCGCATCGTGGCCTGCCCGTTCAAGGGGCTGGCGTCGTTCGACGTCGACGACGCGGAGGTGTTCTTCGGCCGCGAGCGGCTCGTCGCCGAGCTGGTCGCCCGGCTGGCCGGCGCTCCGCTCATGGCCGTGGTCGGGCCGTCAGGGAGCGGCAAGTCCTCGGCGCTGCGCGCCGGCCTGCTGGCGGCGCTGGCGGCGGGCGTGCTGCCGGGCTCCGCGCGCTGGGCGATCGTGCTGCTGCGGCCCGGGGAGCACCCGCTGCGAGCGCTCGAGCAGGCGACGGCGGGCATCGCGGGCCGCGCGGTGGTGGCCGTCGACCAGTTCGAGGAGCTGTTCACGGCCTGCCGCGACGAGCGCGAGCGCGCTGCCTTCGCCGCCGCGCTGGCCGAGCGCGCCGGCGACCCGCGGCACCGGACACTCGTGCTGGTCGCGGTGCGCGCCGACTTCTACGGCCACTGCGCCGCCTACCCGGAGCTGTCGCGACTGATGGGCGCCAACCACGTGCTGGTCGGCCCGATGCGCCGGGGCGAGCTGCGGCGCGCGATCGAGCTGCCGGCGCGCCGGGCGGGGCTGCTCGTCGAGCCGGAGCTGGCCGACGCGCTGGTGGCGGACGTGGCGGACGAGCCGGGTGCGCTCCCGCTGCTGTCGTCCTCGCTGCTGGAGCTGTGGCAGCGCCGCGATGGCCGCCGGCTGCGCCTGGACGCCTACGACCAGGCCGGCGGCGTGCGCGGCGCGGTGGCGCGGCTGGCCGAGCGCGCCTACGAGCGGCTCGACGCCGAGCGGCGCGAAGTCGCGCGGCGCATCCTGCTGCGATTGGCGGAGGGGGAGGGCGACGCCGTCGTGCGTCGCCGGGTGCCGCTGGCCGAGCTCGAGGGCGACAGCGTGCAGGAGACGCTGGCCGTGCTGGCCGATCAGCGCCTCGTCACGATCGGCGAGGGAGAGGTCGAGGTCGCCCACGAGGCGCTCCTGCGGGAGTGGCCGCGGCTGCGCGCCTGGCTCGAGGAGGACGCGGAGGGGCGCCGCCTGCACGCGCACCTGACCGCCGCCGGCCGCGACTGGGAGGCGGCCGGTCGCGACCCGGGCGAGCTCTACCACGGCGCCCGGCTGGCCGCGGCGCTCGAATGGGCCGACGGGCACAGGAGCGAGCTCAACGCGAGCGAGCGCGCGTTCCTCGAGGCGAGCCGGGCTCGGGCGGATCGGGCGGCCGAGCGCCAGCGGCAGGCGAACCGGCGGTTGCGGGCGCTGCTGGCCAGCCTCGCCGTCCTGCTCGCGGTGGCGGTCGTCGCGGGCGGCGTCGCCATCTCGCAGCGCGGGGATGCGCGCGACGCCGCGCTCGCCGCCGACGCCCAGCGGCTCGGCGCCCAGGCGCTGACCGACGACCGGCTCGACCACGCGCTCCTGCTCGCCCGCGCCGGCGTCGCGCTGGACGAGACGCCGGCGACGCTCGGCAGCCTGCTGTCGGTGCTGCAGCGCAGCCCGGCGGTGCTGGGGGAGTTCCGGGGCGAGGGCTGGCCGCTGTACCCGGTGTCGGTCAGCCCCGACCAGCGGCGCCTGGCGCTCGGCGACGAGCACGGCATCGTCACGGTCTACGATCTCGCGAGCCAGAGGCGGGTGACCCGCTACCAGCAGCGCGACGGCGGCTACGTCCAGGACGTGCGCTTCTCGCCGGACTCCCGGACGCTCGCGGTCGCGGGCTACAAGCCGGGGTCCGCGGACCGCCCGATGGTCGACCTGATCGATCCCGCCAGCGGCCGGCGGCGACTGCGCATCACGCCACCGCCCGTCCCGGCGCACCCCGAGCTGGTCGGTGCTCAGCCTGGCGTTCGCACCGAACGGGCGCGATCTGCTCGTCCTCCAGCTCCCTGGCCTGCCCAGCGATGCCGCTTCGATCCTGCGCCGCTTCGACGGCACGACCGGAGCGCAGCAGCGTCGCCCGCTGCGTCTGGGCCGGCACGGCGCGAGGGCGCTCTCCCCCACGCGCGACCGGCGCTTCGTGTTCGCCACCAGCCGGGGCGACGACCGCACCTACGAGATCGACGCCGACCGCCTTCGGGTGACGAGTCAGTGGCCCGTGGGCGACGTCGAGGGCGCGGTCAGCCCCGACGGGCGCACCTACGCGCTTGCCTCCGACAACGGCGCGGTCCGTCTCCTCGATCTGCGCTCCGGCGGGGTGCGCACGCTGCCGCAGAGCCATCACGCCGGCTCCGTGGGGCCACTCGCGTTCACGCCGGACGGCGCGCACGCTGGCGAGCGGCGACGACTCCGGCGCCGTGATCGTCTGGGACGTTGCGGCGGGCGCGATGCGCGAGCGGTTGTCCGGTCACACCGACACGGTGACGGGAATGGACGTGTCGGCGGACGGGCGCACGCTCTACACCGCTTCGCACGACACGCGGGTGATCGCGTGGGATCTCGCCGGTGACCGCCGGCTCGACCGCCGCTTCAATCCCGGCCCGCCGTTCGAGATCGAGAACACGTCGCCGCGCGGCTTCGCCATCAGCCCGGACGGGCGGCGGCTTGCCGTGACCCAGGCCGACGGCACCGTGAACCTGCTGGACACGCGCACGCTGACGCCGCGCGGCCGATTCCACGCCCTGGACGGCTACGCCGCCGCGGTCGAGTTCAGCCCCGACGGGCGGTTGCTCGCGGTCACCGGCGAGCAAGGGCGCGTCACGCTCTGGGACGCGCGCACGCTGCGCGCCGCCGGCGAGCTGGGCGAGCTACCGCACCAGCACGCGCAGGCGCTCGCGTTCTCCCCGACAGCCGCCTGCTGGCCGGCGCGACGGCCGAGGGTCAGAGGGACGTGGCGCAGGTGTGGGACATGCGCTCCCGCACGCCGACGCGCGTGCGCTTCCGCGTGCTTGCCGCGTCGCTGGCCTTCTCGCCCGACGGCCTGCTGGCGGCCGCCGGGGAGAAGCCGTCCCACCCAGGTCCGCAACGCCCGCAGCGGCCGCCTGGTCGCCGCCCTACGGACCGCCGACGAGGGCCGCTCCGTCGCGTTCTCCCCTGACGGCACGCTGCTGGCCACGGGGCTCTACGACGGCTCGATCCAGCTCTGGTCCACCGCGACCTGGCGGTCCAGCGGGCCGGCCCTCGAGGGCCACTCCGGCCGCGTCACCGCGGTCGAGTTCGCCCCCGACGGCCGCACGCTGCTCAGTGCCGGTGCCGACGGCACGGTCCAGCTGTGGGACGTGGCCGGCCGCAAGCCCGTCGGCTCACCGCAGATGGTCGAGCCGAACAGCTACGTCTCCGCCGTCTTCGCGCCGGACGGCCGGCGGGTCTTCGCGGTCTCGGCCGGCCGGGTCGGCCTGCGCTGGGAGGTGTCTCCGGAGGCCTGGAAGCAGCACGCCTGCGCCGTCGCCGGGCGCGAGCTGAGCGCCAGCGAGTGGAGCGATGCGCTGCCCGGCCGCCCCTACCGGGCGGTCTGCCACGGCGGCTGAGCGCCGCATCGCGCGGCCCATGCCGGAGAACTCACGAAGCTCTGCTGAGGAGCGGCTTTGCGGGGCCCGCCGGCGCGCGAGCGCATGCGCCTGAAGCGAGCCGCGGCGGGATCTACGTGAGCCCGCGCAGGAAGGCCGCGACCACGTCAGCGTCGAATTGCGTGCCCGCGCCGCGCTCCAGTTCGGCGCACGCGGCGGCCGGCTCGATTCCGCGGCGGTACGGGCGGTCGGCGATCATCGCCTCGTACGCATCGGCGACGGCGAGAATGCGGCTCTCCAGGGGGAGCTCGTCGCCGGCGAGTCCGTCGGGATAGCCGCCGCCGTCGACGCGCTCGTGGTGGCCACGCACCCAGGGCGCGATGTCGCGCAGGTTCGCGTGGTCGAGGATGCGCGCACCGAGCTCGGGGTGGCGGCGGATCTCCGCCCACTCGGAGGCCGTGAGGCGGCCCGGCTTTTGCAGGATCGCGTCGGGCACGCCGAGCTTGCCGATGTCGTGGAGCGCGCCGGCCACGCGGATGCGCTCCACCCGCTCGGGCGGCAGGCCGAGCTCGCGGGCCACGCGCTCGGCGTAGAGGCCGACCGTCGTGGAATGCTGGGCGGTGCCTGCATCGCGCAGGTCGAGCGTCTCGGCCAGCAGGATCGCCGCGGCGAGGTTCTCGTCGGCCTGCTCGGCCAGGGCGCCGAGCACGGCCAGTGTCGCCGGGTCGTGGACGACGCAGCGGTTGCGACCGAGCTTCTTGGCCGCGAACAGCGCCCGGTTGGCCGCGCGCACGAGCTCGGCGGCCGAGCCGCCCGGCTGCGCGGTGGCGATCCCGATCGACACCGTGACCGAGACGGGGCTGTCCGTGAACGCCACGGCCACGGCGTGGCGCACGCGCTCAGCCACGGCGACCGCCTCGCCCTCGGTCACCCCCGGCAGCGTCAGGGCGAACTCCTCCCCGCCGAGGCGGGTCGGCGCATCGCACTCGCGGACGAAGCCGCTGACCACGCCGGCGAAGCGCTTGAGCACCTCGTCGCCGGCCGTGTGGCCGAGCGTGTCGTTGACCTGTTTGAAGTGGTCGAGGTCGAGCACGAGCAGGGCAGCGGGACGGTCGCGCAGCGCGTCGGCGATATCGGACTCGAAGGTGCGGCGATTGCGCAGGCCGGTCAACGGGTCGTGCTCGGCCAGGTGGCGCATCGTGTCGAGCGCGCGCGAGGACTCGATCGCCGTCACCGCGTGGTTGGCAAACGCGCGCAACGCGCGCAGGTCGTCGTCGGAGGGCAGCAGGTAGTCCAGCGGCTCATCGGCCCACAGCACGCCGACCGTGCGGCCGGAGCGGTCGACCAGCGGGACCATCAGCCAGTGGTGATTCCAGGCGGCCGGGCCACGGCCGTTGCGTGTGGAGACGTACGTCTCGCCGTAGGTGGAGGGCACAAGCGTGCGCGCCTGCTCGGAGCTCAGCAGTACGCAGCCCTCGCGCATGTACTCCGCTCGGAGCATCGGCAAGATGGTGACCGGGTCGAACTCGGGAGGCGGCCCGTCGAAGCCGACCGCCGCAGCGACCCCCGCTTCGGTGTCGGCAGTGTCGAGGAACACCGCGACCTTCTCGAAGCTGAGCGCGTCGCGCACCGCCTCGCAGACCGCGTGCAGCATGCGGCGGCGCGAGCTGGGCACGGCCAGCTCAGAGGACACGCGCAGCAGGTGCTCGACCGCGGCGCGCCGGCGGGCCGACTCGGCCAGCACCTGCGCGTGCTCGATCACCGACGCGACGATCGCGGCGACCGCGGCCACCGTCTCCAGCAGGCCGTCGCCGGGCCGGCGCCCGTCCACCGGGTCGTCGAGCGAGATGAAGCCGAGCAGCTCCCCGTCAGAGCCGACGAGCGGCGCCACGAGCATGTCCTCGGGGTGCCAGCCGCCCTCCCCCTCGCCGCGCACGGTGCCGACCTCGAGCGCGATATCGAGGCCGAACACGTCGAATTCCCCGCGCGGGAGAAAGAACACGCCGCCGCGGTCGAAGCGCGGATCGAGCAACCGGTCGACCTGGTCGAGCGCGATGTGCTCGCCGAGCAGCGCGGAGACCGCCGGGTTGCTGTGGTCGACCACGACGACCACCTCCATGTCATCCCACGCGGGACGGCGCAGGTTGATCACCGCGGCGCCAAAGCCGAGCGTCTCGGCCACGGTGTGCGCGACAGCCTCCAGCAGCGGCTGGACGTCCTCGCGGGAGCGCACGACCCCGGCCACGCGCAGCAGCGCGCGCAGCCGCGAAAGCGTGGCCGCGTCGCCGCGAGCCTGGGTCGGGTCGACGGTTGCCATAGGTGGTCTCTCGATAATCGGCCAGTGCGTGCGAATCGAGAGTCGTGGGACGCCGTCCGCGCCGATCGGGCGTTGCGGACCCGGTCGGCGTCGCCGGACCACGATCGCGGCGGACGCGTTCGGTTGCTGCGTGTAGTCGGCCCGCGGGCTCAGGCTCGCGGTGTCGGGCCGGGAGGGGCGCTGGTGACGGTCGGGCTGGCACGGCGCGGCAGCCGGGCGCCCAGCGTGCCGAACGCGAGCGTGGTCAGCGGGATGAGGATCAGCAGGGTCAGTGCGCTCCCGAGGGCGTCGCTGACGGCGAGCGTGGCGAGATCCGGCGCGCCGCTGTGGGGAAGGTCGCGCAGCAGCTGCGGGTCGTAGGGGCGTCCGTCGCGGGAGTAGGTCGCGGTCATCCAGACCGTGAAGACCAGCAGGCCGCCGACGATCCCGCTCCATAGCGCGGCGCGGGTCCCGGCGGTGACGACCCCGCCGGCGCGCGCGGCCAGTGCGGCGATGCACCCGGGGCCGAGCAGCGCGACGAGCAGGGGGACGAGAACCCATTCCTTCAAGACACCTGTCGGTGAGAGCACGACCAGCCAGGCGGCGCCGATCACCGCGCCTCCGACGAGGCCGTGGCGCCGGGCGGTGGGCTGCCACGTGTCGGCTCCGCGCGAGAGCGCCAGCGTGACCGCACCGCCGGCGACGAGCAGGGCCAGGAAGGCGATCGCGACGATCGGAGCGTCGCCGTTGGAGCGCAGTCCGGGGTAGCGCACGAGGCCGTAGGCGGCGAGCGCCAGGGTCGCCGCGAGCCCGGCGCCGATCACGGCGCGCAGGCCGGCGCCACCGCGCTCACGCGAGGTCAGCGTCACGCGCGCGCGGATGATGCCCGCGGCGCGCGCGCAGCCGAGGCTGAAGCGCCAGCGCCGACTCCCGCCGTGGACCGTGTCGAGCTCGGCGCACATCGCTCGTCCCCAGTCCTGATGGCTCTCAGGGAGCCCGGTGACCGCGAGCGCGAGCAGCTTCGCCGCAGCGTCGCCGGCTGGGTTCCGGCGGGCGCGGCGCCAGGCGCGCGCGACAGCCGGGACGGTCAGCAGCACGGCAGCGAGGACGAACAGCGCGGCTATGACGCACCGCCGAGTCCCGGTCGCCGGAGTCCTCGGGGCGCCCGAGCGGCGGCCGCGCGCACATGCACGGCCGCGTACTCCAGCCCCGTCGCCGTCAGCCGGTACAGGTGCCGGGGTGGCCGCCCCGCGGGCGCGTCGGCCTCCCACCGCGACTCCAGCAGCTCGCGTTCGGACAGTCGCACGAGGATCGGGTACAGCGAGCCGGATCGCAGCCCGACCTGCAGTCCGAGCTCGTAGCCGTAGCGCCACGCCGACGGATCATCGGCGAGCGCCGCGAGCACCTCGGTCGTCTGGCGCGAAGGGCGGCGGTCTCGACTCATCGCGCGTAAGTCTACCTATGTTGAGATAGTTCTGCAACCGGCCGTGCTGCGCCGGCGACACGCCCCCCGATGAATCGCGAGGGGGCAGTCCGGGATGCCGGGGATCAGCGCCGCGTGTCGGTCAATGGCCCGGCCAGTGGCGGGGGCGGGCGTCGCTCGCCGGTCCGCGCTTGGGTGCCATCCAGCCGCTGTGGGGAGCAAGCCGCGCCGGCGTGGGATCCAAGCGTTCGACGTGATCGCGGCCGAGCCGGAGCTCGAGCCACACGTGCTCCTCGTTGGCCCACAGCGTGACCTGTCGTCCTTCGCCGGGCTGCCCCCATTCGCCGGCGAGCCGAGTGGAGCTCCACGCTTCGTCGTCGGGGAAGGCCCCGGCGCGCGCCAGGATCAGGCTCGTCGCCGATGAGCAGTCGAGCGGCGCACGCCGGTCGATTTCGGCCAGCGGCTGGTCATGGCCGCCGGCAAAGCGGTACGCGCGGTCCTCGCGCGCGAGCTCTCGTGCGGCACGGAACACGCGCAACGGTAGGCGCATCGCGCGAAGCCCTCGAGAGACCCGCTGGCGGACGGCGGACTCGGGCATCCCGAGTTGCGCGGCGATCTCGTCGTAGCTGCGGCCGCGGACGATATGGGCGGCGACAGCGTCGCGCTGCTGATCGGGAAGTCCGCGCAGCAGCTCGAGCGGGGCGTACGGCTCGGACTCCGGTTCGCTGGAGGCGTCGTCGGACATGCGCTCGGTGGCCACGAGCGAGTCGCGGCGGCGCCGATCCACGGCGGCTCGGCGCTGGTGGTCGACGAGCCGGCGCGCCGCGATGGTGTAGAGCCAGCCGACGGCCGGTGTCGTGCCGGGCACGAAGCGGCGTTGCGCGACGAGAGCGCAGGCGAACGTCTCCGCCGTGAGGTCGGCGGCAGCTTCACGGTCGCTGACGCGGGCGGCGAAGTAGCGTTCGATGCGGGTCCGGTAGCGGGCGTAGAAGATGCCGAACGCCTCCGGCTCGCCGGAGGTCAACAGCTGCTCGTCGGTGATGTCGCGGTTCATGGGCAGGCTCCCGGACGGGTTGGCGGTACCCACGACTCGCACGGCAGCGGCACTTGTGACAACGGAGGCTGTCACAGACGGGCCGCGGCTGCGAGTTCTTTGCGACGACGACCCGAAGGAGTTGCGATGCAGTCCAAGTCCGTCCGGCCGCGGGCGCGCGCAGCACGCGGCCGGGTACAGGCGATCCGGTGCCTGGCCGCGACCACGGTGCTGTGCGCCCTGCTTGCCCCGCCGGCGCGCGCGCAGACGGCCTCCCAGTTCACGGACTGGATCTCCGAGGCGAACAACACGGCGGTCGGCACGCTCGCCGGCGCCTCGGTCACGCTGACCGGCACCCACGTCTGGCCGTACCCGCAGAGCATCTTCGACGGCAGCGACCCGATCTTCGGCACGTCGTCCTTCACTCCGCCGCTGCCGCTGAGCGACTCGGTGCAGTTCTCCGGATCGGACGGCTTCGCCTACGTCCTGAGCTTCGGCGCGCCGGTCACCGACCCGATCCTGGACCTGCAGTCGCTCGCCTCGACGCTGGTCTTCCCCGGCGGCACGAAGATCAACCGGCTGAGCGGCCAGCCCGGGTTCACGGTCTCGGGCGCGACGGTCGACGGCGTTCACGGGACGGTGCTCGACTCGGACGGGACCGCTCAGCTGATCGGCACCTTCACGACGATCCCGATCACGACGCTCCCGCACTTCGGGCCGGGTGTGGAGGACGGGATCTCGCTCGAGGTCGGCGTCCCCGTCGTCGCGACGCCCACGCCGCACCCGGAGCCGACCGTGGCGCCGCCGACGTCCACCCCGCCGCCGCCGCCGGCCCCGCCCGACGCGCGCAACCTCACGCCGCCGCAGATCGTCGGCCTGGGCGGGAAGTCCTATCGCTGCAACGCGGGCGCGTGGAGCGGGCTCGCCGCGAGCCCGGACTTCACGTACGTCTGGTACCGGATCAACGTCAACGCGACGTTGCGCAACCATCTGCCGCCGTCGTCCCCGGTGGCCACGGTCGACACGTACACGGTGCCTCCCTCGGGCGTCGGCCAGAGCTACTTCTGCCTCGTGACCGCGACCGGCCAGTCGGGCACGCGCGTGAGCGCCGCGAGTCCGATGTCGGTGCTCGGCCTGCCGAGTCGCCTCCCCCTGATCGTCACCAAGCTGTATGGCAACGTCCGCGTACGCGGGATCGACGTGTTCCAGATCGTCCAGCCCAACGCCGGCGCCACGATGTTCGGGTATCCCACGGGAGGGTTCCCGGCGCTGTGCGGCGGCGGCACGCCGACGACCTACCAGGTCTGCAATCCGGGTCCGGTGCCCACCCAGGCCCCGTACGCCGGCGTCGACCTCGACCCGGACAAACCGACCACGGCGGTCGTCTACGTCGACATGCAGGACATCGCCGCGACCGACGCCGCGCAGCCGGTCAACGTGACGCTGACCGCCTATCTCGGTGGCCGCGCGCTGCCCGGCGCGATCACGAGGTCGGAGCTCAACCCGCCCGTCAGCGCGACGCCCTGGGTCACGCAGGCCGAGCGGCTGAACCCGGGCAACGGCGTGCGCTTCGACCTGCCCGTTGACTGGCTCGAGCAGGCCGACAGCTCCGGCGCGCCGCTCGACCTCGGCGCGACCGTTTCGCTGCCCACCGGACCGGGGATCGCCGGCGAACGCGAATGCGTGCTGCTCCCAGGCCCGCAGCCCTGTGTGACCGACGACAGCTTCCGCCTCACCGGCCTCAAGGTCCTGGGTGACCTTCCCACGTTGACGATCTACAGCCTGCCGTTGCTCGCCGACAGCCCGCTGGCGCCCAACGCCTATGAGACGGTGGCCTCGTTCCCGGGGCCCGACACCGTGATCCAGCCGGCGCTGAACCTGTTCCCGGGCGGCGAGCACTTCATCGTCCGCCCCTATGGCGCGGCGCTGGACATCAAGGATGCCGCGGGCCTCAAGTGGGCGGATGCGCCGTGCAAGCCGTTTCGCACCATCCCGCCGACCCCGGCCACCCAGGCCGCAGACCTGCGCAGCTGCCGCCAGGCCGCCGTCCAGGGCCGGCTCGATGACTGGTGGCGCTCGGACCCGCGCAACCGCACCGGCTACGACATCCTGATGGCCGTCCACGACTACCCGGGCGAGCCGGGTTGGTACCGCGGCGGCTCGGTCGCGACGCCCGGCACCGCGCCGACGATCGTGATCAACGACGGCACGCTGGGCCGTCCGCTGACCGCCGCGGCGCACGAGCTCGGCCACGCGCTCGGCCTCCCCCACGCCGATCCCAAGCCACCCGGGCTGTGCGGCCCGCCATCCGGCGCCGGCGAGCAATGGCCGCCCGACCAGACGGGCCGGCTGCAGAGCGTCGGCTACGTCCGCGGGAGCGGCCCGGACACGCTGCGCGGTGACACGGCGACGACGCCGTTCTACGACATCATGTCCTACTGCACCGGCGGCAACGACGCGACCGCGTGGCTGTCGGCCCGCAACTGGGAGCACGTCTTCAGCGTCCTGCGCACGCTCTCCGCCACGCGGCGCACACTGGCCGCCGCGCCGCCGGCGAGCGCGGGGCGGACGGGCGGCGGCTACATGACCGGCGTGATCGGTCCCGGCGGCGCGCAGATCACCGGCGTCGTACCCGCGGCGCCGGGCAACCTCGCGCCCGCCGCCGACCCGGCGAGCGACCTGCAGGTCACCGCGCTCGACGCCCACGGCCGCATGCTCGGCGAGGCGGGTGCCCAGGTGCTCACGCTGCACAACGACGGCCTCGAGGAGCCGACGGAGTTCTTCGCGCCGATCCCCGCCGGCGCCGACAGCGTCCAGGTGTCGCTCGGCGGCACCCTGGTGGCGACGCGCCGGCGCTCGCGGCCGCCGACCGTGCGGGTGCTCGCCCCCGGACGCCACGTCCACGTCGGCGCGCGCGGCGCGCTCACCGTCCGCTGGCGTGCGAGCGACCCCGACGGCGGCCCGCTGCAGGTCTCGATCGAGTACGCCGCGGACGGCGCGACCGGCTGGCACACGGTGTTCATGGGCCCGAGCAGCGGCAGCGCGGCGGTGCCGGCGAGCTTCCTCGAGGCGGGAACGCACGCCCGCGTGCGGGTGAGCATCGACGACGGCTTCAACCGCGTGCACGCGCTGTCCGCGCCGTTCCGGGCCGCCGGCGCGCCGCCCACCGCGCGGATCGTCACCCCCGCGGCCGGCACGCGGGTCCAGGCAGGGGGCGTGCTGCTCAGCGGCGCCGCGCTCGACGTGACGGGCCAGTTCGTCCCCGGCCGCCGGCTGACCTGGTTCGCCGGCCACCGCCGGCTCGGTACGGGCCGGCGGCTGCACAGCGCGCTCGCGGCCGGCCGCGTGAGGCTGCGCCTGCAGGCGCGCGATGCGCACGGCCGCACCGGAACCTCCACCCGGACCGTCCTCGTCACGGCGGTGAAACTCACCCTGCCGACGTTCACCGCGCCCGCGCAGGTGTCCGCGAGCGCGTCGCACGTGTCCGTGAAGGTGGCCGCGTCGGTCCCGGCGACGCTGCGCGCCGGCGGGCGCCGCTACCGCGTCGGCCCGCACGTACGCACGCTCGCGCTGGCGCTCCCCGCGCACCCTGCGACGGGACTGCTCCGTGTCCCACTCACGGTGCGCGCCGCGGGCCTGTCGCAGCCGCCGCTGCGGGCGATGCTCACCGTGGTGCGCCGCTGAACCCCGCGCCCTCGGACCACCGGCGCCGCACCGCAGAGAACGTGGCTTCTGTCACACGCCGCCCACGGCTGCGAGTTCTCTGCGACCACAACCCCGAAGGAGGACCGATGCAGTCCAACTCCATCCGCCACGGGCACGCGCGACACCCCGGAGTAGCGGATCAGCCGGAAGGTCGCCTGGCCTCTACCGGCGCCGCGCTGACCGGACGACGGGAGGCGCAGACATGAGGCGGCCAGGACGGATCGCGATGGGTGCGGCGGCGTTCTCGATCTGCGTGCTCGCGGCTGGCGTGGCGTGGGCGGCGATCCCCGGGGGCGACGGCACGATCACCGGCTGCTACCTGAAGGTCACGGGGACGCTGCGGGTGATCGACACGAGCACGGGGAGCAAGTGCCTCAGGGGGCTCGAGACGCCGATCAGCTGGAATCAGAAGGGTGACCCGGGGCCGGCCGGTCCCACGGGCGCCGACGGGCCGGCGGGCAGGGACGGCGCGCCCGGGCCGCAAGGCCCGGCGGGGCCGGGCGGATCGGGCGCGCTGTGGGCGCTCGTGGACCCCAACGGCAGCGCGGTCGGCGCAAGCGACGGCGTGACGGCGACCCGCGTCAAAACCGGCGTATACACGGTCACGTTCCCGTCGGCGGTGAACCACTGCGGCATGAGCATCTCCGCGACCCAGTACGCCGGCGCGGGTGTGACCGGCGTCAACCCGACTGCGATCAACCCGCCGAACACGTCGCACGACTTCTTCTCGGTCTACGAGGACCTCACGGCTTCGGACTCGGTAGTCGTGGCCGAGTACGACGCGAACAACAGCACGCTCACGGATGGCGCGTTCACGATCGCCGCGCTCTGCAGCTAGGCCGCGAGTTTGCGGTCGTCGGCGCTGGGGGCGGCGCTCGATGATCGCGAGCACAGCCGGCCGGGCGCCGCCGGGCATAGGCTGCGCGCCGATGCCCTACCACGTCGAGCTCCGCAGCGGCGTCCAGCGCGCCTGGCTGTTCAATCTCGACGCGGACGAGCTGTGGGCGCGGGTGCTCGCCGCCTGGGCCGCGCGGACCGCGCTGGAGGTCTCGGGCCGCCGTTGGGACCCCCGCGAGAGCGAGCTGCGGATTCTCGAGGGGCCGCGGCTCGCACCGGCCGACCTGGCCCACGGGCAGGGCTGGCACCGGGCGCAACGCACGGCGGGCGACGTCACGCGCGAGGTGCTGCGGGCGCCGGCCACGATCGTCTCCCCCACCCGCGCCGGGCACGAGCTCGGCGTGCGGCTGCTCGCCGAGGCCGGGCTGGCCGCGGTCGACTGGGGGCCGGTGCGCGAGGCGCTGCTGGCCGGGCGCGAGCCAGAGCTGAGCGCGGCGCTCGTGATGGTCGCCGCGGACGACGGGCCGTGGCTGCTCGACGCCGGGCTGGCGCTGGGCGCGCTGCCCGGCCGCGCGCACCTGGTGGCCGCCGATCCGGGAGCTCCGGCGCGGCTCGGCGGCGTCGAGGTGCTGGACGGCGACGCGGTGGCTGCGCGGCTCAGACCGTCACGAGGTTCGGGCTGAAGCGCACCGCGGTGCCGCGGGGCACGACGAGCACGGGGCAGCGCGAGAGCTCGATGGCGTACTCGGTCACCGCGCTCAGCATCACACGGCCCAGCTCGGCCTCGGCGCGCGAGCCGACGACGAGCAGGTCGAGCCCGCCCGCGCGCGGGTCGACCAGCTGTGCGCCCGTCTGCTCGGCGAAGCTTGCCGCGGTCTCGTGCGCGGCCAGATCCGGACCTTCGCTCAGCACCGCCACGCGCGCGGGCTCGCGGGCCGGGCGCTCGCGCAGGCCGGCCGGGGCGACGGCCACCGCCGCGGTGCCGCCGGACAGCAGCCGTTGCGCCGACGTGCCCGGCCGCACGGAGCCGGCCGGGGTGCGGTAGTCGGAGCCGAAGACGACGACCTCGGCCTCCTCGCGCTCGGCCAGCCGGCGCAGGCCGTCGCCGGTGGAGCCGTGCATCACGACGTGGCGGGGCGCGTGGGGCACGCCGAGGGCCTCGGCGCCGCGGCTCAGCAGCGCCTCGGCCTCGCGGGTGGCCGCGAGCTCGCTGTGGCGCTCGGGTTCAGGCCGGTGGCGAACGTAGGCGAGCTCGACCGCCGCGCCGGCGCCGGCGAGCATTCGCCCCAGGGCGAGCGCATCACGATCGTTGGCGGTGTCGTCGTAGGAGATGATCAGCGTCGGAGTCATACACAGCATCCTGCCCACCGCGCCGAATCATCACCAGTGATCTTGATGATGCGTAGAATCAGCGATGCTGATGCTGAACGTCGCCCGCCTGCGCGTATTGAGAGAGGTCGCCCAGCACGCGTCCTTCTCGGCGGCGGCGGACGCGCTCGATTACACGCAGTCGGCGGTGTCCCAGGCCGTGGCCACGCTCGAGGCCGAGACCGGCACCGCGCTGTTGCACCGCGAGCGCCGCGGGGTGCGGCCGACCGCCGCGGGGGCCGCGCTGATCGCCCATGCGGACGGGATCCTGGCCCGGATCGAGGCCGCCGAGGCCGAGGTCCAGGCGATCCTCGGTCTGAGCGGCGGGCTGCTGCGCATGGCCTCGTTCCCGACCGCCGGCGCGACGCTGATGCCGCTCGCCATCGCCGGCTTCCGGGCCGCCCACCCGCAGGTGGAGCTGACGCTGGCCGAGGGCGAGCCGGAGGACATCGCGCCACGGCTGCGCTCCGGCGAGTTCGACCTCGCGCTGCTGTTCGAGTTCCGCGGCGGATCGCTCGGCTCGGGGTTCGCGCGCACCGAGCTCCTGGCGGATCCGATGCACGTGGTGCTGCCGCGCGACCATCCGCTCGCCGACCGGCCGACGCTGCGCCTCGCCGACCTGCGCGAGGAACCGTGGATCCAGACGTCGGCGGGCAGCCCGTGCGCGCGCCAGGTCGTGCGCTCCTGCCACGCCGCCGGCTTCACCCCCGCGGTGTCGTTCGAGAGCGACGACTACGCCACGGTACAGGGGCTGGTGGCCGCGGGCGTGGGCGTCGCGCTGATCCCCCAGCTCGCGCTCAGCGGAGTGCGGGCCGACGTCGTGGTGCGCCCGCTCGCGCCGCGCCCGCCGGTCCGCCGCGTCGTCGCGGCCACGCCGCGCGACGCGGCGGTTCCGGCCGCCGCGGCGATGATCGAGGTCCTGGCCGGCGTCGCCCGCCGCTACGGCGGCGACGCGGCCGGCCTGGCCCTCGGCATCCGCGCTACGGGTCCCTGAACAGCACGCTCGCCGCGTGCAGGCGGAGCAGGCCGCAGCGCCGGCAGAACACCATCACCGCGTCGACGCCGCGGCCGGGGACGTACTGCCCGGACGGGTCGAGGGTGCCCACGACGGCGACTTCGGGGCCGATGCCCCACAGCGCGCCGCCGCAGGCCTCGCAGCGGCCGTCCGCGCCCTTGCGGGCGAGGGCGTCGCGGCTCACTCCCGTGGTCCAGGCCCGGTCGCCGCCGAGAGCGGCGACCGGATCCAGAGCGTCGTCCATCGCGCTAGCCGTGGGTTTCCGCGCCCGCCCCCGCGGGGGTCCAGGTCCCGCCGTTCGGGAAGCTGAGCGACGGCACGTCCGACGGATAGACCTCGTGGCCGTGGACCGCGAGGTCGCCCTCCTCCATGTCGGCCTCGCTCATCCGCAGCGGCACCACCAGCCCGATCAGCTTGAGCAGGATGAACGTGCCGACGGCCGAGAAGCCGACGATCCACAGGCCGGCCCACACCTGCTCCTTGAGCAGCGTCGCCGAGCCGTGGATCAGGCCGGCGAACGGCGTGATGTCGGCGGTCTTGCCGACGCCGAGGTAGATGACCATCTTCGGGTCGGCGAACACGCCCGTGAGCAGGCCGCCGGCCAGGCCCGCAAACCCGTGCGTGTAGATGACGCCCAGCGTGTCGTCCACGTTGCGGAACGGCCGCATCCGGCTCAGGTAGTTGAGCGCGAAGTAGACGATCGTCGTACCGATCAGCCCGATCGCGATCGCGCCCCAGCCGTTGACGTAGCCGGCGGCCGGCGTGATGGCCACGAGGCCCGTGATCATGCCGTTGACGCTGCCGATCAGCGTCGGCTTGCGGCCCGTGGCGTAGTCCCAGGCCATCCAGCCGAGGAACGCGACGGCGCAGGCCAGGTTGGTGTTGAGGATGGCCGCCGACGCGCTCGCGCCCGCGTAATAGGGGTCACCGCCGTTGAACCCGTTCCAGCCCAGCCACAGCAGGCCGGCGCCCGTGGCCACCATCAGCAGGTTGTTGGGCGCGTCGATCTCCCTGTCGCGCTGCAGGCGCGGGCCGATGACCGCGGCGGCCACGAAGCCCGAGACGCCGGCGGCGAGGTGGATGACGTATCCGCCCGAGTAGTCGAGCGCGCCGTGCTGGGCGAACCAGCCGCCGCCCCAGATGGCGAACGCGTTGACCGTGTAGATCAGCCCCGACCACAACAGCACGAACGGGATCCAGGCCTTGAAGTTGAAGCGGCCGAGCACCGAGCCGAGCATGAGCAGCGGCGTGATCCCCGCGAACACGAACTGGAAGTAGACGAGCGTCGCCGTGGGAAAGTGGAACGCCGGGCCGGTGCTGATCAGCGGGATCACCGCCTGCCCCTGCTCGCCGACGTGGCCGAGCACATCGGCCGGATGGCCGAGGATGTTGGCCAGGAAGCCGTGGCTGACGCCGAAGATGTGCAGCGGCTTGCCGAACGCCATCCGGAAGCCGTAGAGCACCCAGCCGATGAGCACGACGGCGAACCCGGCGAACGCCATCATCATCGAGTTCACCGACCAGCGCTTCTGCATGACGCCGCCGTAGAGCACGACGAGACCGGGCACGCTCATCAGCCCGACGAGCGTGGCGGCCGTCATCTGCCAGGCGTTGTCGCCTGGGTTCAACCAGTGGGGATAGGGAACCCACATCTCGGACGGGACCTCCTCAGTTGCGACCGGACGCATCGCAGCCTCGCCAGCCCGCGGATTCGTCGCTATGGACAGACGTCCAAACGCACCGCCCCGCGAGCCGCCGGTCGGTCGATCGCGCCTGGCCCGCCGGTCCGCGTAGGCTTCGGTCCCGATGCCGCTGGAAGGACACTGGGCGCGGCAGCAGGCGCCGCTGCGGCCGCGCGAGCGGCGCATCGTGCTCGCGCTGCTGGCCGCACTCGCGGCGTGCGCCGTGGTGATCGCGCTCGCCGCCGGCGGCTCCGGCCCGGCGCCCGGCTGCGTGGACGCGACGATCGCCAGCACCACCGGCGGGGCGGCCGTCCACGCCTGCGGCGACCGGGCGCGGCAGCTCTGCAGGGCGCCCGGCCCGGGCCGCGAGATCCGCGCAGCCTGTCGCCGCGCCGGCTACTGACGCGGTGCATGCGGTGATCCGGCCGCCGCACGCCGTGAACTCGACGTGTCGAGGGTGAAGGTGAACGTGCCCGTCAGTAACTGAAGACGGTCGCTCGCTCGCCCCCGATCCACTCGAGCATCGGCGTGGCGCCGGCCAGCCTTGCGTTCGCGACCAGAGCGCCCTCGTCGAGCTGCCGTGCGTTGAAGCAGATCGGGCACACGAGCAGTTCGCCGCCGCCCTCCCCGAATTGCTCGAACAACCGATCCAGTGGCGGGCAGCCGTCGCACGCGACACCAACCGCGTGGCCCGGCAGCGAGAGGCGCACAGCGTCCTTGGTCAGGAACATCGCCACCGTATCGCCCTTGGCGAGGGCAGCGGTGCCGACGAGGAACGCGATCGTGACGCGCTCGGGATCCTCGAGTCCCGTGGCCAGGTTGACCAACACCTTCGGTGTCTGTTCCATCTCTCGGTCCGTCCGCTACGCCCGAGCCGGCTGTGGATCAGGGCGCACGATGACGGTGTCGGCGATCGGGACGACCTCGTCCACCGGGAGCCCGGAGCGCGCTGCGTGCTCGTGGATCGCCTCGGGACTCGACGCCTCGTAGACGCACACGGTGCCGAGCATGCCGCCACCCTCGTCCAACACGTAACTGCGGATCCAGCGGATGTCGGAGGCCATCTCCTCGTCGCCGACCTGCGTCGAGCGCGCGGCGGCTTCCGCCAGCGCGTCGCCCGAGCGCCATCCGCCGCGCCTCAAGATCGCATACAGCTCCATCGCGTCCTCCTCACCTGGGTGGTCTGTGAGGCGACGGTACGGGGGCCTGGTCGACCCGCCATCGGGAACATTCCCCATCTTCGAGCGCGGGTAGGGTCTGCGCATGTATGGCGTGACCGCGAGCGGGTCGGCCGGCGACGTTCGGCCGCGGCTCGTGGAACTGGTCGCGGCGCTCTCTCTGGCCGCCGACCTCGGCCTGGGCCAGCCGATGGAGCACGGGATGCGCGCGTGCGTCATCGCCACACGCCTCGCACGCCGCCTCGGTTACGACGAGCGGACCTGCGACGACGTCTACTGGGTCAGTCTCCTGGGGATGGTGGGCTGTACGGCTGATTCCTATGAGCTACACCAGATCTGGGGAGACGACCTGGCGCTGCGGGCGGGCATGTTCACCGCCGGTCCGGCGGCGTTCTCGATGGCCGGCTATTTCCTCTCGCGGGCGGGCTCGAACGGTGGTCCGGCGCACCGCGTCCGCCAGGCCACACGCCTGCTGGCGAGCGGCATGCAGGCGGTGGCCGAGTCGATGACGGCCCACTGCCAGGTGACCGAACGGCTTGCGGAGCAGCTTCAGCTCGGTCCCGGGCGTTCGCGGCCCGCTCCGGCACACGTTCGCGCGCTGGGACGGCAAGGGGGTGCCACGCGGGCTGTCAGGCGAGGCGATCGCCCTCCCTGCGCGCCTGTGCGCTGTCGCCGGCTACATCGAGGTCGAGCATCGGCTGCGCGGGGTCGACTCAGCGATCGCGTTCTCCCGCAGATACGCCGGGACCGTGATGGACCCGGCGGTGGTCGAGGGCCTCGTCGAGGGCGCGGGGGAGATCCTCGACGGCCTCGACGAACACAGCTGGGAAGCCGTGATCGCCGCTGAACCGGGCGATCGAACGCGCCTGCTCGGAGGCGGAGCTCGACGCAACGCTCGCCGCACTCGGCGAGTTCGCCGACCTCAAGTCCCCCTGGTTCAGTGGCCACTCGGGCCGAGTGGCCGAGCTGGCGACCAGGGCAGCCACGGAGCTTCAGCTTCCGCGCTCAGACGTGACCCGGTTGCGCCGCGCGGCGCTCGTCCACGCGCTCGGTCGCGCCGGGATCCCGAACACCATCTGGGACAAGCCTCGGGCTCTGGCGATCGGCGAGCGGGAACGCATGCAGCTCTACGCGTACTACACCGACCGGATCCTGCGCCGCGGAAGCCTGGCGGACCTCGCCGACCTCGCCAGCGCCAGTCACGAGCGAATGGACGGAACTGGGTATCCGCGGGGCCTTGGGGGCGGCCCTACCCCAGTCGGCGAGGGTGCTGGCGGCGGCGGATGTCCACGACGCCCTGACGAGCACGAGGCCGCACCGCGGCGCGCTCTCGCCCGAGCAGGCCGCGCAGGAACTGCGCCAGGAGGTGCGAGCAGGCCGGCTCGACCGAGACGCGGTCGATGCCGTCCTGCGTGCGGTCGGACATCGCTTGCCGAAACGCCCCGCCGCACCCGCTGATCTCACCCCGCGAGAGGTCGAGGTCCTCCGTCTGATCGCGATCGGGCACACCACTGCTCAGGTCGCGCAGACGCTCGGCATCTCGGCGAAGACCACCGATCACCACATCCAGCACATCTATGCCAAGATCGGCGCCTCCAACCGCTCCGTCGCGACGCTGTTCGCGATGCAACATGGGCTGCTCAGCGCTTGACCGGCGGCGCCGGCGCTCCTGTCAGGCGTTCGCCCCGCGAGGAAGCACCGCGCCGCGGTGACCGCAAGGTCGGCACCGAGCACCTGATGCTCGGGCTGCTCAGTGAACCGGTCCTGGCGCAGGCTCTCGGATGCGATCTGCAGACAGCCCGTGGCGCGGCCGCGAATCCGGCCGGCGCGACCAGGGGCGACGGGTGCTGGTTTCGCCCCGTCGGCGCGGATAGTGCCCGGCCAGGCTCGAGCAGAGGAGTGGTGCTCCAGATCTTCGACACCGCCGAGGACATGACCTCAGGCGGCGAGGCGTTCGCCGCCATGGATTCCGCCGAGACGCCGGGCCGCCGCGTCTCCGTCGACACGTGCGAGCTCAAGCTCGAACGCCGTCTGTGACGGCCGACACCGCTCGGCGGATTCGTCGGCTGCACGTCCCAGGCGAACCCGGGCCGAGTGGCCACTTCGTCCGCGGTCTCGCAGGCAGCGGCGCCGAGGCGCCCTCAGTCAGTAGTCGGCGTGCTTGTGTCGCAGGACGAAGAGCTCGACGATCTTCTCGTCCTGGACGGTGAAGTAGTTGTTCATGATGAGCGGGTCGGGCAGGCCGTCCTTGGGGTAGTCGCCGTCGAAGGCGCCGCGGACGATGGTCTGTCCGGCGAACTCGACGACCTCGGTGACGTCGATGGTGACGTGGTCGCCGACCATCTCCTTGGCGACCCAGGCGCGGATCTGCTCGGAGCCCCAGAATTCGCGGGAGGCGTCGTTGACCATCGCGTGCTCGGCGAAGGTGTTGATGACGGCCTCGGTGTCGAAGGCGTTGATCGCGCGGACGTGTTCGGCGATCACGCCGGTGAGGGTGGTGTTGGTGGTGGTCATGCGTCCAGCATCCGGTCTCCCGCGTGGGGAGGGTCAACCCCGGATCCTGCACTTGACTCTCCGGTTGCGGGAGGGTTCACGCTGTGGCGATGTCAGAGGGCATGTCGATCGGTGAGTTCTCGCGGGCGACGCAGCTCAGCGTCAAGACGCTGCGCCATTACCACGAGGTCGGGGTGCTCGAGCCCAGTCGAGTCGACCCCCAAAACGGGTACCGCCGCTACAGCGAGGACCAGCTGCCGCAGGCGCAGGTGATCCGGCGCCTGCGCGCGCTCGAGATGCCAGTCGCCGAAGTCAGAGCGGTCGTCTCGAGCGACGACGTCCGGGAGCGCAATCACCTGATCGCCCGGCACCTCGATCGCCTGGAGTCCGATCTGGAGCGCACGCGGTTGGCGGTCGCGGCGCTGCGAGACCTGGTCGATGCCCCCCGGCCGCGGCAGCCGATCGAGCACCGCTCGATACCGGAGCAGGCGGCGATCGGGATCCGGGCTGTCATCGACACCGACGACGCGCTCGCCTGGTGGCATGGTGCCCTGGGTGAGCTGCACGCGGCCGTTGCCGCCCAGAATCTGCGGTCCACAGGCCCGAGTGGGGGCCTGTTCGCCAGCGAGCTGCACCAGCACGACCGCGGCGAGGCGATCGTGTTCATCCCCGTCGACGGCGCCGTCCGGGCGATCGGACGCGCGGAACCGATCCTGATCCCGCCCGCCGAGTTGGCCGTCGTCGTGCACCGCGGGTCGCTCGCCGACGTGGATGTCACGTACGGCGCGCTCGGCGTCCACGCGAGCACTCACGAGATCAGTATCGACGGACCGCTTCGCGAGACGTACCTCGTCGGCGCGCACGACATCGATGATGAGGATGCCTGGCGCACCGAGGTCGGCTGGCCGATCTTCCGCTCAGACGCCGCGTCGCCCCGGCCCTGACGCCTGAGAGCGAGCGCAGCCTGCGCCACAGCCGGCGCGCGCTCCGAGACGATCAGGCGAGCCCGAGCGGGTGTACATCTCCCTGGTCGGGGGGCCTCTTCATTGAGCCGCGCCCGAGCCATGCGCGGACCGTTGATCAGGCGGGGAGGTGGGCGAATGTGTCGGGGTTCGGTCCGGTGCGGCCGCGCTCGCCGCGGTCGAGGCCATCGATTCGGTCGGCGTCCTCGGTGGTGAGCGTGAAGTCGAGCAGGTCGAGGTTCTCGGTCATGCGGGCGGGGTTGGTGGACTTGGGGAAGACGATGCTGCCGCGCTGGAGGTGCCAGCGGAGCACGATCTGGGCGGGTGACTGTTCGAGCCGTGCGGCGATCTCGGTGATCACCGGGTCGCCGAGGATCGCGCCTTGGGCGATGGGCGACCAGGCCTCGGTGGCGATGCCGTGCGCCTCGCCGTGCGCGCGGACCTGCTCGTTGAGGAAGTACGGGTGGAGTTCGATCTGGTTGACGGCCGGGGTGACGTCGCACGTCGCGGCGAGGCGTTCGAGGTGGGCGACTTGGAAGTTCGAGACGCCGATCGAGCGGGCGCGCCCGTCGCGGTGGAATTCCTCGAGCGTCTGCCACGTCGAGACGAAGTCGCCGTCGTAGAGCGTCGGCAGCGGCCAGTGGATGAGGAACAGGTCGACGTAGTCGGACCCGAGCGCGGCGAGCGTGCGTTCGAACGCGCGGCGGGCGTCGTCGGGTCTGTGATGGCTGTTGTTCAGCTTGCTGGTGATGAACACGTCGGCGCGGTCGAGCCCCGAGGTGCGGACGGCGTCACCGACGCCGCGCTCGTTGCGGTACATCTGGGCGGTGTCGATGTGGCGGTAGCCGATCTCGAGCGCGCGGCTGACCGCCGCCGCGGTGCCGGCGGGATCGATCTGGAAGACCCCGAAGCCGAGCTGGGGAATCGCGCGGCCGTCGTTGAGGGTGATCGCCGGGAGCGTGATCATGACGAGCGGCGGGCGACCGCGGGGACCCAGGCGATGGCGGCACGGCGACGGGGGACGCGGGCCTGGGGGGCGGGCGGCCGGGGCTCGGAGACGACCGGGTCGGTGACGCATGCGCCGAGCGTCGAGCGGCGCATCAGCTGCGGAATGATCGCGGGGGGAAGGAGGAACATGCCGTCGAGTCTGGACGGCAAAGGTCATAGTTTCAAATGACAATTTCGACGGGTCCATAGCGTGCAGCTATGAGCCTCGGCCGCGACGACGTGCCGGCGTCCGCGGGTGGTCGGTCAGCCGCCGGCGCGGCTGATCGTCTGAAGCATCGCTCGGGTGGCAGCGGTGAGCCGGCGGTTTGCCGGGATCGCGATGGCCGTCTGGAAGTGCGGTGGATGGTCGCGGATCGGCACGCAGGCGATCTCGCCGGTGGTCTCGACGAACGATCGGGGGAGCAGGCCGATCGCCAGTCCGTCGCGGATGAATTCGAGCATGGTCGCGGTGTCGTTGACCTCGTAGGTGACGGTGCGGGTGACGCCGGCCGCGGCGAACGCCCGGTCGACGGCGAGGCGCGTGCCCCAGCCCGGCGGCAGGTCGACGAGCGTCTGCTCGCGCAGCGCCGACAGCTCGATGGAGGTGCTCGTGGCGAGGGGATGGCCGGCCGGCACGGCGAGCATGATCGGCTCGGAGGCCAGCGGGATCAGCTGTACGCCTGGCGGCCCATCGCCGGGAAGTGCGACGAACGCGAGGTCGAGGCGCCCCTCTTTGACCTCGCGGACCATCTCGCTGGAGCCGCCCGCGTGACGGATGTTGACCGCGACTCCGGGGTGCTCCGCGCGGAATGCGGTGAGCACGCGGGTAAGGTCTATCGCCCGCATCCCTTGGGCCTGCATGGTGCCGAGCACGACCGTGCCGCGCAGGCCGCCGAGGGCTTCGTCGACGGCGTCACGCGCGGCTTGGGCGGCGGCCAGCGTCGCGCGTGCTTCGGGCAGCAGCGCTCGCCCCGAGTCGGTCAGCTCGACCCGGTGCGTGGAGCGGTCGAACAGTCGCGTGCCCAGCTGGCGCTCGAGGTTGCGCACGCCGGCCGAGACGGCTGATTGGACGACGTGCAGCCGGTCGGCCGCACGGGTGAAGCTGCCTTCCTCGGCGACGGCGACGAACGTGGCGAGCTGCCGGAGCTCCACCGGCGGTACGTTATCGCCGGACGTGATCACCGTCAGCAATGTTTTGCGTTGATCGCGATCCGATCGTGGGCAATCGTGAATGTCGCAATGGCATACACCGACCTCCTCCGCAACTCGCGGGCCGGCCGCAACGGCTTCGGGTTGTGCGCCGTGGCGTTCGCGTTCGCGAGCATCATGGCCTTCACCACCGCGCCCACCCCGTTGTGGTCGCTGTACGCGCGACGCGACGGGTTCTCGTCACTGACGATCACGATCGTGTTCGCGGTCTACGCGCTCGCGGTCGCGCTCAGCCTGTTCCTCGCCGGCCACCTCTCAGACTGGTACGGCCGTCGCCGCTTGCTGGTCCCGGCCCTCGCACTGCAACTCCTCGCCGCCGGGATCTTCATCGCCTGGCCATCGCTGACGGGGCTGCTCGGTGCCCGGGTCCTGAGCGGCCTGGGGATCGGCGCGGTGACCGCGACGTCCTCGGCGTGGCTCGCCGATCTGAGCGGCGCGGACCGCCACCGAGCGACGCTGATCGCCACCGGCGCGAACCTCGGCGGCCTCGCCGCCGGCGGGCTGATCGCGGGCGCGCTCGCGCAGTGGGCCGGCCACCCGCTGCGCATGCCGTTCGCGGTGTTCACCGTGGCGCTGCTGCTGTCCGGGCCGGCGCTGCTGGCGGCGCCCGACACCCGCCGCCCGCCCGCGCCGCGACCCGCCTACCGGCCGCAGCGCGTGTCGGTCCCGGCCGGATCGCGCCGGCGCTTCTTCGCCGCCGCGCTGGGCGCCGCGATCGCCTTCGCGGTGTTCGGGCTGCTGACGTCACTGGCGCCGAGCTTTCTGGCCGGAACGCTGGATCAGCCCTCCCATGCGCTGGCCGGCGGCATCGCCTTTGCGGTGTTCGCCACCGCCGCGGTCGCCCAGGCGCTCACGACGTCCCGGAGCACGCCCCAGTTGCTGGCCGCGGCGATCCCCACGATGCTGGCGGGCCTCGGCCTGCTGACGCTCGCCGTCTGGCTGCCCTCCCCGAGCCTCGGCGTCTTTCTCGCCGGGGACATCGTCGTCGGCGCGGGCGCCGGCCTGATGTTCAAGGGCGCGATCGCCACGGTCTCGGAGATCTCCGACCCGGCACACCGCGCGGAAGCGCTCGCTGGGATCTACCTCGCCGCCTACCTCGGGCTCGCCGGACCGGTGATCGGCCTCGGCGTCCTGACCCGGATCGCCTCGACGCGCGTGAGCCTGCTCGCGTTCGCGGGGCTGCTCGCCTTCGGGATCCTCGCCGCCGCGCCCGCGCTGCTCGATCGCCACCGACGGCCCCGCATCCTCGCGACCCCGACCCCCTCCACCTGACAAGGAACCACCATGCCTCACACAGGAACCGCCTCGGCGCAGACGCCTCACACCCGCCCGCGCGAGCCCTGCCGAGATCACTCGGCGAGCGTGCCCAGCTCAGCCGGCTTCATCGGCCTGGGAGCGATGGGCAGCCACGTCGCCGGTCGCCTGCGCGACGCCGGTCACCCCGTCAACGCGACCAACCGCGCCGCCGCCAAGGCTCGCCCGCTCATCGAGCGCGGCGTGGTCTGGCGCGACACCCCGCGCGAGGTCGCCGCGTCGTCCGGTGTCGTGCTCAGCATGGTCAGCGACGATCACGCGCTCGAGGCGATCAGCAGCGGGCCGGACGGTCTGCTCGCCGGCCTGCGCCCTGGGCAGGTCTACGTCGACATGAGCACCGTCAGCCCGGGGGCGAGCCGCCGGCTGGCCGAGCGTGTCCGCCAGCGCGGAGCCCACATGCTCGACGCGCCCGTCTCCGGCAGCGTCCCGCAGGCCCGGAGCGGAACGCTCGCCATCATGGTCGGCGGCGAGCCCGCAGCGTTCGCCACCGTGCACCCACTGTTGCGCGAGCTCGGCCACCCCGTCACCCACGTCGGCCCCAACGGCCAGGGGCTGCTGCTCAAGCTCGCGATCAACATCAGCCTCGCCGTCCAGACGCTCGCATTCAGCGAAGGACTACTGCTCGCCGAGCGCGCCGGCGTCGATCCCGCCGTCGCGGCCCGGGTCATGAGCACCAGCTCGATCGGCTCCCCGATGCTCAAGGCACGCGTCCCCCTGCTCCTGCACCTCCCCGAGCACGCCTGGTTCGACGTGGAACTGATGCAGAAGGACATCCGGCTCGCGCTCGAGGCCGCGGACCAGCTCCAGACCCCCCTGCCCTCGGCCACCGTCGCCGACCAGCTGCTCACCCACGCCCGGCACCTCGGCTACGCGCACCGCGACCTCGCCGCCCTCCACGAAGTCCTCGCGCACACCCCAGCATAGCTCTCGACGATGGATTGCACGTGGCGATAGCCTGCGACTATGGATCCTCGGCGAGTGCTCACGTTCCGCGCGGTCGCGCGGAGGCGCTCGTTCTCCGCCGCCGCGCGCGATCTGTCGCTCTCCCAGCCATCCGTCTCCAACCAGATCGCCGCTCTGGAGCGCGAGCTCAGGGTCGCGCTGCTCACGCGCGGTCCGGGAGGCCTCAAGCTCACCGCGGAGGGTCAGATCCTGCTCGAGCACGCGGACGTGATCGCCGAGCGCTTCGCGCTCGCCGGCACGCAACTCGCCGGCGCCGCCCGGGGGGAACGCGCGCGACTGCGGATCGGCGCGTTTCCCACCGCGCTGGCCGGGCTGGTGCCGGCCGCGATCGAGCGCGTGCGGCTCGAGCACCCCGCGACGCGCGTGATCGTCGACGAGGGCACCGCAGAACTCCCCGCACGCGTACGCGCGGGCGAACTGCACATCGCCCTGGCATTCCAGGACACCGCGCTGCCCCGAATCGAGCCGCCCGGGCTCGAACGCCGCGACCTGCTCCGAGAGCGCTTCCTGGTCGCGCTCGCGCCACACCACCCCCTCGCCCAACAGCCCGCCGTGAGCGTCGGCGAGCTGCGCGAGGACGACTGGACGGCCGCCCTCACCGACGGGCTGATCGTCCGCGCCTGCCGCGCCGCCGGCTTCGAACCCAACCTCGTCTCGATCACCCACGACCAACTCGCCATCCGCGCCCTCGTATTACGCGGACTCGCCGTCACACTCGTGCCCCAGCTGCTCGCCGACGCGTTCGCCGACCTCGCGCTCCGGCCGCTCGCCGGCCCCGGCCCGACCCGCGACGTCTACGCCCTACTGCCACCCGGCGCACGTCACCCCCTCGTGGCCCCATATCTCGACGCCGTTCGCGACCTCACCACCGAACTCTCCGAGCCGCCGAGCATCCGCGGCGGCGGCGACTGATCCGGGCGTCCGCGGCCGGCGACGACCGAGAGCGAGATGACGCGGTCCGACCCGTTGGCGTTTCGATCGAGCGCGAGCACTGGGCCGGCCACCTCAGCGACATTGCCATTGTGGTCGGCCGCGTAGAAGGGATGTCGAGCCCCCGCGCCGGCGTCGCGCGGCGACCGCGCGGTCACGGAAACCAGCCGCGCGGTCAGGGCGTCGGCTTGCGTTTGGCTGTGCGACATCGTTAGCGTGGGGCGTTGTCCTGACAGGGACGTCGGAACGTGAGTGTTCAGCCGGTCTATCGGCCGCGAGTGGCCTTTGGCGTCGGCAAGAAGCCCAAGCGGATGGTTGCTTCGACGCCTGACCTCGAGCTCGGGAGGGGGTGGCTGGGCGCCGTCACTTCCGTTTTGACGGCGGGTCGGTTGGCGTGTTGCGCGGGGTGCCTGCCGCCGCGGTTGAGCCGCCCCGGGTCTGACGGAGACCGGATTCGTTGGTTTCCGAGAAACTCGAGCTCTCTGGATATTGATGAGTCATCTGGTCCTGCGGTGCGTGTAAGGCCTCGAACGCTGCCGGCGGGAGATCCCCGAGGACTGGTACGGGCGGCTGGTGTTGAACCAGGCGACGTATTCGCTCATAGCAGCGTCGCGGCGGGCGCGGAGGCGGCGGGTTCTGGGTCGGTCAGGAGGGGCGGGTGGAGATTGGTCGTACGAATCGTGTGCGGCCCACCACGTGCACGGTTCGCTGCCAGGAGGCGCGCAGGGCCGCGTGGTCGGCGTCGCCGCGCGCGATGGACTGGGTGATCGGGATCACGGTGAAGTCGGGGTGGCGCACCCAGGTCGGGGCGTAGTCGATGCCCGTCACGCTCGCGCCAGCGCCAGTGACGCGGATGTGGAGAAAGACGAGCATCCCGTCCTGGGTGGCCGCCGGGCAGCACGCCGCGGTCTGGTTGGACAGCAGGTTGCCTTCGCCGAAGACGACCCATCGCCCGGCGACGCGGCGGATCGGCTGCACGACGTGGACGTGCTGGCCGACGATGGCGGTGATCAACCCCGAGCGCGCCAGCCGGCGCGCGAGCAGCAACTGGGCGCGGTCGGGCGCGTGCTGGTACTCGGTCCCCCAGTGCAGGTTGACCAGCACGACCTGCGCGCCCGCGCGTCGGGCGCGTCGGGCGTCGCTGAGGATCCGCCGGGGATCGGCGAGGTTCAGCGACCAGCGATGCGGCGAGTGCAGTCCGTTGGTGCTCGCCGTGTACGCCAAGAACGCGACCTTGACACCGCGCCGGCGCAGGATCAACACGCGCCGGCTGTTGCGCTGAGAGGAGAACGACCCGGTGTGGCGCACCCCGGCGCGGTCCAGCGCACGCCCGGTGGCATCGATGCCCGCCTGCCCCGCGTCCAGCGAATGGTTTGACGCGGTGTCGCACGCATCCCAGCCCGTCTTGCGGATCGCGCGCGCGAGCGCCGGGGGCGTGTTGAACAACGGATAGCCGCGCGGTGGCCCCGGGCCCATCGGCGTCTCGACGTGGCAGAACGCCAGATCGGCCCGGCGGATCAGCGGCCGCACGCGCCGCAGCATCGGGGTGAAGTCATAACCGCGTCCACCCGCCAGCGCGCGCGCCCGGTCGAACACCGGCGAATGGATCAGCAGGTCGCCGTTGACCTCGACCGTCAGCCGGCGCACCCGCTCACCGGACGCCAACGGCCCGGACTGGCCGCCGCGCGCCGGCGACCTCCCACTCGCCAGACCCGGCGACCGCCCTGCCGCGCGCGCCTGTGGACCGCCCGCGCCCCCACCCACAACCGCGCCGGCCAGCACCACCACCAGGCCCACCACACGACCGAGGCGAGCCGATCGCCTCCCCGCGTCCGACGCCAAGCCCCAAACCATCCGCCGACACCATACGGAAGCAGCGCTATCGCCATCGCGTGGAGACAGCAGCGAGCGCAGCCCGCGCCGAGCGTCGCAAAGTCTCGACATCGTCGAAGAAGGGCACAATCGGGTTGTCTGAGGCTGGCAATCGCCGAGCGAGCCAAGGCGGGGTGCCCAAGTGCGCGCGTGGCCTGCCGCACGAGCCGGACGCGGTGACGCGGCGTGCACCGCGTTGACCGGGCCGTGGTCCGCTTGGCGTAATCGTCAAGTGCTGCCCAGCGCGTACGCAAGGCTCGCCGGCGCGTGCGCGAATTCGAGGCCCGAGTCCCACCGGACGAGCACATCGTCCGGTGCGCCGGTCACGGCCGCGAACTCGGGCTTCAGGAAGCCGACGACGGTGCCAACTGGCTCGCGCACGTCGATCCGGAACGCCTGGGCCAGCCGCACTCTGTCTCCAACCTCGAACATCGCTCGGGGAAGTACGTGACGAACCGGTTCAGTGGCTCACGTCGCTCGCCGGACCCACTCGGCCCCTGAACACCGGCGCACGGTACGAGCGGCGGGTTGACGGTGCTCCAGAGGCCCTGGCTGTTGGCGGAGCCCAAGCCAAGCGGCCATCTCGTCGAAGGAATCACAATCCGGGTCGCTCCTCTTCTCGCCACGTCGGATCTAGTTGCTCTTGCCGCGCGTGCGACGCTTGATCGCGCGCTAGACACGGGAGGCGATCGACGGAAGTCACGTTGCGGCCGTAGCCAGCCGGCACGCCCGGGTCGTCACGCCGCCCACGGGTCGTCTCCGCCGACCAGTTCGCGGACGGTCCCGTCGTCTCCGGTCAGCCGGAGAACGAACCCAGTGGCCCGGTCGAGGTCGTCCCAGCCGACGACGGCGCGGTCGAGCTGCGTCAGCAGGTGCTCCGCGGCCCCCGGTCCTCGAAGCGGTCCGCGCTGTTGACTGCCTCCGCGACGAAGGCCTCGCCGTTCGCCTGGTAGGCCACCTGCAGCCGGTCGACGAGCGCGTCGTCCGACGCGGTATCCAGGGCGCAGACCGCCGCGTTCATCCAGGCGCCCGTGGCGTACCGGAGCAGCACCGCGGCGGTCAGGAACACCGGCGCCTGCGCGCGGAGGTCCTGCTGGTGGACGGCCGATACCGCGGCCAGGCGAAACCATGCCTCGCCGGCGCAGGCGTCGGCCGCCAGCGCCTGGCCGAGCCGCCCGAGCGCCTCGTCGGTCGAGATCCCGGGCTGCTCCAGGTCGACCGGTTCGATCAGCTGTTCAGCACGGTCGCGATCGCGACGCTGGCGGTCGCCGCCGTGCCGGCGAACGAAAGGCAAGCACGCGAGCTTGAGCCGCCATGCGGCGCCGTGGGCGCCTAGGTCCGTGCGCGGACAGCGCGCGAATTGCTCGGCCACCTCCGCGTAGCGTCCGGCGAACAGCAGCGCGTCGGCATAGAGCGCCTCCACGCGCCCCCGTGTCGCCCAGCTTCAGTGCCTGGCGATAGTGATCGGCGGCCGCCGCGAAGTCCTGGCTGCCGAAGCAGGCGCCCGCCAGGTCGCGGTGGAATTAGCCGCGCTGCTCGTATCCGGGGTCCAGGCGCGCCGCCTCTTGGAACGCCGCGATCGCCGCGGGAAGGTGCGCGCGCGCCGGTGCCGCATCGCCAGGGTGGAGGCGGCGGCCGCCGCCGGGGAGCGCTCGCCGCGCTCGATCCGGCGTTCGGCCGCGTGGACGGCCAGGGCTTGGTCGTCGGCATTGAGCGGGAGGGCGGCCAGCAGCGCCACCTCGAACGCGGTCACGGCCAGGCGGACGTCCGCATTCTCGGACTCGTCGAGCTGCTCGGAGAGCTGGATCGCCTCGCGCACCCGGCGCGCCTCGAACATCGCCAACGCCAGCGCCAACGAGACCTCGGGCTCGGTGATGATCCGGCTGCGCGCAGCGGTGGCCAGGCCGATCTGCGCGGCGAGGTTAGCCTGGCCGACCTCGCCAGGGCGGGCGGCCCCTGGTCCCGCCGCGGGGGCCTGATTACCCAGCCCGCGGCCGAACAGTCGCCTTCGTCGTGTGCCGAGCCGCTCGCCGTTCAGGTTTCCGGGGGCCGAGTGCGGCGCTCCGGACGGAGTAGCCGCCAGAGGACCACGACGACGAGGAGAACGGCAACGGCACTCGCCCCGAGATAGAGGACGAGGGCCACGTCGGTCAAGTCCGACCGGAACACGCTCTTTCCGGTGTCGATCGACGCGGCGATCGCCGAGCTGATCACGACGCCCGTCAGGACGATCGAGACCGCGATGACGCGCGAGAGCGCCTCGAACCGTACAGCCGAGTGATCGTCGTCGGTGACCTGGACGCCGACGGGGATCTCGCCCTTCGCGAGCCGCTGGAGCCAGCGCGTGCTGGCCGCTCGCGCGGCGGGAAGGGAGTCGACGATTCCTCCAGCGGCGCGAGCGGCTTGTTTGCGCGCTACGCCTTCGATGCGATCGCGGGTGACGGCCCGTGGGACAAGCTCCTCGAGCGCCGCCCCTCCGAGTTGCGCGAAATAGGCGGTGCCGGCTTCGGGTGCGAGCGCGGCGGTGATTTGCTCGGCTTGTGCGATCGCCTTGATCCCCAGGGTGAGCTCGGGCTCGAGCCGGTATCCGTTGTCGCGCAGGACGTCCATGGCGCCGAACGCGAGCTTCTCGAGCGACAAGCTGTCGCCGCTGACAGGTGCCATCAGCGGCCCGATTCGCCGCTCGAACTGCCGCTGATAGTCGGGACTCGGCTCGCGGAACGGCTTGCTGAGAGCGCGCAGCGTTGTCGCGACGCCCGACACGTCGCCGTCGCGGAACGCGAGCAGGAAGCGCGCGAATGTGATCCGCTGGCGCAGGTCGAGCTCGCCGACCATGCCGCAGTCGAGGAAGGTCAGACGGCTGTTCGTAAGATCGACGACGATGTTGCCCGGGTGCGGGTCGGCGTGGAAGAAGCCTTCGATCATCGCCATCTGCACCGCGCCGCGCACGAAGTCTCGAGCGAGCTTGCCGTGGTCGAGTCCGGCGGCGGTGATCTCTGTCGTGTCGGTCGACTTGACGCCCTCGATGAACTCAAGCGTGAGCACGCGGTCGGAGGAGAGCGAGGCGTGGATATCGGGGACGTGCACGCCCTCGACCGGGGCGAGCACACGCGCTAGCCGATCGGTGTTGTACGCCTCGATCGTGTAGTCGAGCTCGCGCAGGAGCGTCGATCCGAACTCGTGGACGACGCTGCTGACGCCGTTGTCGGCGGCCCACTCGACCCGCCGTTCCAGCAAGGCGGCACCGCGTGCCAGGATCGTGATATCTGAACGCAGTTGCTCACGGATATTCGGCCGCTGCACCTTTACCGCAACCCGCACACCGTCGTGTGTCGTCGCCTCGTGGACCTGTGCGAGCGAAGCGGCGGCGAGCGGTATCGGGTTGAAGGACGCGTACAGTGCGTCCGGCGGTCGGCCGAGCGACTCGGTGACGATCGCCTTGACGTCGTCGTACGGGAACGGCGGCACGTCGCTCTGGAGCTTCGCCAACTCCTGCTCCCACTCGCGCGGCAGCGCCCGGCCCTGGCTCGAGATGATCTGCCCGAGCTTCACGTACGTCGGCCCCAGGTCTTGCAGCAGCAGTCTCGCCTTCACCTGCGACGGCAGCCGCCTGCGCGGCAGTGGCATGCGCCACAGCCATTCCTGCAGCCTTCGGCGAAACGGACGCAGCCAGCGCCGGTCGAAGGCGATGTCGAGCGCGTACTGGAGCAGGACGGCGTAGAGCTGCATCGCCCGCACCCGCTCCGACACAGCCGCGAGCCTGATCGCGCGCTCCTGGCGGGCCAGCCCCGTCGAGGCGTCGTCAACTACCGGCGGTGTCAGGCCGAGGAGCCCGTCGAGCACGAAGCCGACGACGCTCGCGAGGGCGGCGCCGACAACGAGAGCCAGGACGCCTTGGATCTCGAGCGCGCGCGTCAGGCCTAGCAGCGTCAGCAGGGCCACGTTGACGGCAAGCATCACCAGCCCGACCGTCTGCAGCACGTACGGGAGCAACAAGAACTCCAGCGTCGGGCGTGCGAGCGCGCTGACGACGCCGAACACCACCGCGAGCCAGAGCACGGCCAGGACTTCGTGCGACGCATGCAGTTCGAACCCCGGCATGAGCACGACCAGCAGCCCGATGACGACGGCGTTCTCGAGGAACTGCGCGAGCGTGATCCGCCAGCCAAACCGCGCCGTGGCACGAATCCCGAACCACTGTCGGCGGCGGCCCGGCGACTTCGGCGCTCCCGCGGCGGATGCGTCGAAAGCGGCGCTCCCCGTCGTGCCGCCTGAAGCTGAATCGCCACTCCGACCGTCGTCTGCCGGTGAGGTGGGCGGCCCTGGCGCTCGCGGCGTGCTCACTTTGCATCCCCTTTCCGCGTCGTCCCAAGTGTGCCCGGCGCTTCGTCGAGCATCCTCATATGATCCAGGTGTCGGCCGCGATCAACCGTGAGTGTGGCGGCCTCGACTGGTAAGCGCGATCACGCTCGTGTTCAAGGGGCATCTGCCGGAACGGCCAGAGCTCGCATCCATCGTCATCGGCTCCGGGAGCGTAGCGGTGGGGTAGGCGCGCGCACTCACGACGGACGGTCGGCCAGCTCGGCGTCGAGTGCATGGCCCTCGACCTTCGGCAGGAGGCGATCGAGCCACCTGGGGACCCAGCACGCGGACTTGAGCCGGACCGGATTTCGCGCAGTCCTGGATTGTGGGGAGCCCCCGGGGACCCATGTGCAGACTCCTCCGCAGCCAGGATCCGATGCGCGTCGTCACACAGAGCCGGACGACAGGCCCGTTGTCCGGTGGGAGCCCTCCAGGGGCGGAAGCAGTTCGGCGAAGGCGCCCGACGCCCGGCACGCGAATCCAAGCGGGTGACGGCCGCGAGGCTCAGGCGCACGGGCCGCGCTCATGGCTGCGAGGACGAGGACGGGCGGCGCCCGCAATCGGGGCGCCGCCCTGGGATCTCGTCGCTTAGATCGAGAGCACGCGGCGCAGCGAGGCGCGCGGGAGCACCCGGCTCTTGCCGTGCACGCGCACCACCGCATGGCCGTGGCGCGAGCGCAGGTGGCTCTTCAGCCAGCGCTTGCCGGCCGGCGCCGCCGCGGTCACGTGGTCGGCGGCCAGCGCGTTGATGACGACGTTGCCGCCGCTGCCGCCGTCGAGGACGTCGGCCCCGCCGCCGCCGATCAGCACGTCGTCGCCGGCGCCGCCGAGGAGCGTGTCCGCGCCCGGGCCGCCCAGCAGGACGTCGTCGCCGTCGCCGCCGTCGAGGACCATCTGCAGCGGGCCGCTGGTCATGGCGGAGCCGTCGAGCACGTCGTCGCCGGCGCCCGCAGCGACCGTCAGCCGGTCGCCGATGCCCGCGCCGGTCAGCGCGACCCGCGCGGCGAGCCCGACCACCTGCGCCTGCGTGCCGGCGCCCACGACGCTGGCGACGTCGTCGCCGGCGGTGGCGTCGGCCACCACGGTGTCGGCCGCGCCGTCGTCGCCGCCGGCCGAGCCGGCCTCGTTGTCGACGACGTCGGTCACGTCGGTGCCGGACAGGTCGTTGACGGTCAGCAGGTCGGCGCCGCCCAGCGTGTTGGCGACGATCGACTCGACGTCGTTGAGGTCCATGACGATGTTCGCCACGTCGCGGGTGAACCGCACGCGGCCGCCGTTCGCCGAGACGTCCATCTTCTCGTTGATGTTCGCGCCGTTGAACAGCATCGTGTCGGCGCCGGCCTGACCCTCGATGGTGTCGCTGCCGTCACCGGGGTTCCACACGAACGTGTCGTCGCCCGCGCCCATCAGCGCGACGTCGTTGCCGCGCCCGCCGACGACCAGGTCGTTGCCGTCGCCGCCGAGCAGCACGTCGTTGCCGTCGCCGCCGGTCAGCTTGTCGTTGCCGGTGCCGCCGTCGACGGTGACCTGGATGAGCGGCGCGAGGCCGTTCGATCCGGTGAACGTGTCGTCGCCGCCGTTGGCGTTCAGGGTGAGGTTCTCCGACGTGCCGATGTCGATCGAGAACGGCGCCGGGTTCGTGCGGTCGAAGCGGACGCGCGTGCCGTTGGGCGTCGCCGTGAAGTCCTCGGCGCCGTTGCCGCCGTTCACCTCGACCGTATCGGTGCCGTCGCCGCCCTCGTTGAGGTCCGTGTCGTCACCGGGGTTCCAGATCATGCGGTCGTTGCCGGACTGCCCGAACACCTGGTCGTCGGCGTCGCCGCCGGTCAGCGTGTCGTTGTCCTCGCCGCCGAACAGCAGGTCGGCGCCGCCCTTGCCGAGCAGCGTGTCGTTGCCGGCCTGCCCGAACAGCTGGTCCGCGCCCGAGCCGCCGGTCAGGACGTCGTTGCCGGCGCCGCCGAACAGCAGCGCGCGCGGCAGCGCGCCGTTGGCCTCGTTGAGCGCGAGCGTGTCGTTGCCCGCGAGGCCGAACACCTGGACGGTCGCGGTGTTGGCCACGGTCGGCGTGCCGCCGGCGACGGCGATCGCGCCGCCGTTGACGAGGATCCGCCCGGCCGCGTCGCGGCTGATCTGGATCGAGTTGTCGAGGCTGTCGCCGGTCACGCTGAGCACGCCCGCCTGCGGGTTGAACACGGCGGTCGTGGCGGCCTGCGCGGACGCGCTCGTCGCCGCGATCAATCCGGCGGCGAGGGCGCCGCCGGCCAGCAGCCTGCGCGTCGTGCGCCGGCCGCCGGTCTGCCTTCTCTGTTGCATTGGCATCTCCTGAAGGACTGATGAGGGGGTTCTCAGCCAAGACGCGCGCGGGCGCGGCTCTATTCCGGAGATGGCGCGTGTCAGCGCTCGAACCGGCCGGAAACCGGCCGATCACGTGCGACGGTGCGCAATGGAGAAACGCCTAGCGGCGACCGCGCGGTCGCGTACGACCAGCCGGCGACCACGATGGAGACGCCCGTGATCGACACCGGCGCCGCGAAGGGCGACCCGGTCCTCGAGTAGCGGGGCGCCCAGGTAGAGTCGCGCCCGGCCGTGATCCGCGTCCACCCCATCCACACCGGGACGGCAGAGATCCACGCGCGCCAGCTCGCGGGCGAGGGACGCGGCACGGCGCGCGTGCTGCGGACGCTGCTCGACCGCAACTGGGCCCCGCCGGTGCCGATCCGGGCGTGGCTGATCGAGCACCCCGAGGGGCTGATCCTCGTCGACACGGGCGAGTCCCCGCGGGTCGCCGAGCCCGGCTACCTGCCGCGTTGGCACCCGTTCCTGCGCTTCGCGCTGCGCCTGCGCGTGCGCCCGGAGGAGGCGCTCGGCGCGCGGCTGGCGGAGCTCGGGGTCGCGCCGGGCGACATCCGCTGGGTCGTGCTCACGCACCTGCACTCCGACCATGCCGGCGGCCTCGCGGCCGTCGCCGGGTGCGAGACCGTCGTGTCGGAGGCCGAGTACGCCGTGGCCAAGGGCTGGCCGGGCCGCCTGCGCGGCTATCTCCCCCAGCACTGGCCGGCCGGGTTCGCCCCGCGCCGGGTGCGGCTCCCCGAGCAGCCGTACGGCCCGTTCCCGCGCAGCCTCGCGCTCACGGAGGCGGGCGACGTCGTGCTGGTGGACACCGCCGGCCACACGCCCGGCCACATCTCCGTGATCGTCGAGGACGGCGACGGGCCCCGGCTGTGCTTCGCCGGCGACGCCGCCTACTCGCAGGACCTGATGCTGCAGGGGCGGGTCGACGGCATCGCGCCGAGCGACGCCCAGGCCGAGGCGACGTTCGCCCGCCTGCAGCAGCTCGTCGCCGAGCGCCCGACCGTCTTCCTGCCCACGCACGACCCGGACAGCGACGGGCGGCTGGAGCGCCGGGAGCCGGCGCCCGCTCAGCCGGGGGCGGGGGCGGCGCGCAGCGGCTCGCTGCCGTCCCAGCCCGCGGACGCCCGGCGCACCAGCTCGTAGAAGCCGAGCAGCTCGGGCGCGCGCTGGAGGACCTCCACGTGCTGGCCGAGCGGCGTACGGAACCAGTGCGCGCGCACCGGGCCGCTGCGGCCGGTGTGGAACAGCTCGAGGCCGACGGACGAGAGCCGCTCGGTCTCGGCCTCCAGGTCGCCGGCCAGCCACGCGACGTGGCCCGGCCCCGGGCGGCCGAGCGCCTCGGCCATCCCGGCCGGCTCCGCGGAGTGCACCTGTGTGAGCTCGAGTCTCAGGTCCCCCCATTGACCGAACGCCGACGAGTGGTCGTAGGCGGCCGGCCCGCCGCGATAGGTGACCTCGTCGAACACCAGGTGCTCGATCAGGAAGAACGGCCCCGCGCCGAGCGCGGCCACCGCCCACTCGACCGCGCGCGGGATGTCCGCGACGACGCAGCCGAGGTGGTGCAGGCGGGTCGCGGCGGTCATGTCGCCGCGGCGCGCTCGGGCGCCACGCGGCGGTCGTAGGCGGCGTACTCGGCCGCGCGCGCCTCGATCGACTCCCGCAGCGCGGCGTGGCGGGCCGCGGTCTCGCCGATCTCGCGGAAGTGGTCCTCCTTCTCGGCCAGCGTGATCACGGAGCCCTCGGGCGTGAAGCGCACGGCCACGTCGTCGCCGTCCACCAGCAGCTCGCCGCGCGCGCCGCAGGTGGCGCATTCCACGGCGCGCCCGCGCAGCACGACCACGTCGAGGTGGCAGTACGGGCACAGCCCCGGCGTGTCGCCGCGGTACTCGGCCTGCGCGAACGGCCGGCCGAGCTGCTCGGCCACGTTCGCGCCGAGCCGGGCGGCGCGGGCCAGCGCGGCGTCGTCGAGCACGATCGAGCGTGGCGTCCCCGCGCCGGCGAACTGGACCTGGTCGACCACCGCGGTCTGCATGGAGAACGTCAGCGTGTGCAGGACGGGCAGCGTCAGCGTCTTCCACTGCGACGTCAGCGACCCGCCGACCGCGATGAACCCGGCCACCCGCGGCTTGAGGACGCGCTCGTCCACCCGGAAGGGCATCGCCGGCGCGCCGGGCGCCAGCAGCGCCCGCACGATCGCCGCATCGGCGTTGGGCCCGAGCAGGATGTCGCCCAGCGCCTTCAGCCGGCCCGGAACCGTGCGGGAGATGACCGGCGCGCTGACGACCAGCCCGTCGCAGGCCACCAGCCGCTCCCAGAACCAGGGCGGGTCGGCCTCCAGATCCAGGTCGTCGAGCCGCACGAGCTCGACCGCGGCCTGCTCCTCCGCCGCCATCAGCGCGGCCTTCAAGAGGATCTCCGCGCTGCCGTCCGGCTGTCCGCAGGCCAGGCCCAGGACGCGCCGCTCAGACATGCTCGGGCTCCCGTTCCAGACCGCCGCCGCCGAAGTGCTTGTCGTGCTCGGCGGCCATCCGCATGAGCGGATACGCGATCTCGCGCATCTCCGCCTCGTAGGCGCCGATCGCCGCCACGACGTCGCCCCCGGCGCAGAGGCGCTCGCACAGCGCGCCGGCGTCGCGCAGCGACAGGTTCGCCCCCATGCCGAGCGTCGGCAGCATGGCGTGCGCGGCGTCGCCGATCAGCGTCACCCGCGACGGCTCCCACGGCGGTGCCGGATCGAGCCGCCCGAACGGGATCGAGAACATCGACTCCAGCTCGATGCGCTCGACGATCCCGCGCAGCGCGGGGTGCCAGCCGGCCACCACCCGGGCCATCGAGTCGCGCAGGCGCGGCGCCGTCTCGGCGGTCCACTCGCGCGCCGGCGGGACCACGGTCCCGGGCGCCACGCTGCAGCTGACCATCAGGTAGGGGTCGACGGGCTCGAGCACGACGTCGGGAGCGATCTCCGCGGGCGCCGACGCGATCTCGCGCCGCGGCCGGAAGCGGCCCAGCAGCAGCCGGTTCCCGCGCAGGTCGGTGACGATGATCACGGCCTGGAGCAGCAGGGGCGGCAGCGCCGCGGCGATCTCGTCGGACAGCGGCGAGCGCCCGAACACGCCGATGCCGTCCACGCCGGCCTCGATCACCTTGACGTCCGGCAGCCGCTGCGCCCGCACCGCGGAGCGGATGCCGTCGGCGCCGACCAGCACGTCGCCCTCGGCCGTCCCGCCGCCGGCGAGTTGCAGGACCACGCGGTCGCCGCGCTCCTCGTAGCCCACGGCCGGCCGGTCGAGGTGGACGGCGTCGCCGAGCCGGGCGAGCAGGATCTGGCGCAGCGTGCGCCGGTTCACCGCCGTGTGCGGCCGCAGGCCCTCGTTGGGCGGCCCGAGGTGCGGCTGTGAGCTCAGCTCGTTGAGCTGAGCGTCGAGCACGATCGACTCGCGCCGCTCGGGCGTGACGCGCGACGTCTCCAGATACAGCTCGTAGAGATCGTCCGGCAGGCACGTCCGCAGGCCACCGCCGCCGAAGGCGTTGACGTAGAGCATGTAGCCGGTGCGCCGGCGGTGGTCGGGGTCGCGCTCGAAGACGTCCACGGAATGCCCGGCCCGGCGCAGGCCCTGGGCGAGGCAGAGGCCGCTGAGCCCTCCGCCGGCGATGAGCACATGCATGCGAGAAGTGTATGCAGTTATTGTGGACGTATGCAAGACGCCCTGGTCAGTGGGGCCATCTGACCGAGCACGGCGGCGGATCGGGCGACGCGCCGGCCTTCGGCCGGATCGCCGGCCGGACCGCTGTGTCCAGATAAACGTTTGCACATACTCTCGCGGAGTGTGTACAGTTTGCCGCAGAGGAGAACCTGTGAGCGCACTGCTGCATGTCGACGCCCTGCGCGTCACTTATGGCGGCGTCACCGCGGTCGACGGCGTCGATCTCGAGGTGCCCGCCGGCTCGGTCGTCGGGCTGATCGGCCCCAACGGCGCGGGCAAGACGTCGACGATCGACGCGCTCACCGGCTACCACGCTCCCTCGCACGGCACCGTGACGTTCGCCGGCGACGACATCACCCGCCTGCGCGCTCACCTGCGGGCCCGGCGCGGACTCGTGCGCACATGGCAGTCGGTCGAGCTGTTCGACGACCTCACCGTCGAGGAGAACCTGCTGGTGGCCAGCCAGCGCATGGGCGTGCTCTCGGCGCTGCGCGACCTGCTGGCGCCGATCGGCTCGCACCCGCGCGACGCGGTCGACTGGGCGCTCGAGCTGTGCGGGCTGACCGACGTCAAGGACCGCTTCCCCACCGAGCTCAGCCACGGCTCCCGCAAGCTCGTGGGCGTGGCCCGGGCGCTCGCGCAGCGCCCGCGCCTGGTGCTGATGGACGAGCCGGCGGCCGGCCTGGACACCGACGAGAGCCTGGAGCTGGGGCGCCACCTGCGCGCGCTGCCCGAGGCCGGCGTGACCGTCCTGCTCGTCGACCACGACATGAGCCTCGTGCTCGGCGTGTGCGACGAGGTCGTGGTGCTCGACTTCGGCCGGGTGATCGCCCGCGGCACGCCCGAGCAGATCCGCCGCGACGACGCCGTGATCTCCGCCTATCTCGGGGCCCATGCCTGATCTGCTGGCCGTGGAAGGCCTGTGCGCCGGCTACGACGGCGTGGCGGTGGTGCGCGACCTGTCGCTCACCGTGGCCGCCGGCGAGGTGGTCGCGCTGCTCGGCCCCAACGGCGCGGGCAAGACGACGACGCTCGCCACCATCGCCGGCCTGCTGCCCTGCCTGGACGGGCGCGTGACGCTGGCCGGCGAGGACGTGGCCGGCGTGCCCACGTACAAGCTCGCCCGCCGCGGCGTCTCGCTCGTCCCCGAGGGGCGAGCGCTGTTCTTCAACATGACCGTGCGCGAGCACCTCTCGCTGGCCGCCACCAAGGGCGGCCTGGAGCGGCAGCGGCTGGTCGAGCTGCTGCCCGAGCTCGAGAAGTGCCTCGACCGCAAGGCGGGCGTGCTGTCCGGCGGCGAGCAGCAGATGCTCGCGGTCGGCCGGGCGCTCGTCGGCGCGCCGCGCGTGCTGCTGGTCGACGAGATGAGCCTCGGGCTGGCCCCGGTGATCGTCGAGCGGCTGCTGCCGATCCTGCGCCGCGTGGCCGACGAGCTCGGCGCGGCCGTGCTGTTCGTCGAGCAGCACGTGCGGCTCGCGCTGGAGCTCGCCGACCGCGCGTACGTGCTCAGCCACGGCCGGCTGGCCCTCGAGGGGCCGGCGGCCGACCTGCGGGCGCGCCGCGACCTGCTCCGCTCCAGCTACCTCGGCGACGCCGCCGTCGCCAGCGCATGACCCACCCCCCACCGAGGAGACCCAGCGTGAACGTGTCAAGGCACCGGATGGCCGCGTTCGCCGCCCTCGCGGCCACCGCCGCACTCGCGACGGCCTGCGGCAGCAGCAACAGCGGCAGCTCGTCGTCGTCGGGCTCGAGCGGCGCGGCCAAGGCCACCAGCACCGCGACGCCCGACGTGTCGGCGGCGCTGGGCACGCCGAAGAAGGCGACCGGCACGCCGATCACCGTCGGCCTGCTCAACCTCGAGTCCGGGCCGGTGACGTTCCCCGAGTACCGCCAGGCGGCGGAGACCGCGGTCAAGTACATCAACGACTACAAGGGCGGCATCGGCGGCCATCCCGTGCAGCTCGCCAGCTGCGCCACGGACGGCCAGCCGTCGACCTCGGCGCGCTGCGCGAGCCAGATCGCCGACAAGCACCCCGCGTTCGTCCTCGGCGGCGCGGACACCGGCGCACCGGGCGCGTTCCCGGTGTGGGTGCGCAAGGGCCTCGCGTACCTGGGCGGCATCCCGTTCACGCCCGTGGAGAGCAACGCCCCGAACGCCATCCAGTTCTATTCGATCTCGATCGGCGACAACCTCGCGACTTCGGCCTACGCCGCGGACACGCTGCACGCCAAGACGGCCTCCGTGCTCTACACGGACGACACCCAGGGCAAGTTCACCGGCCTGGGCGTGATCGCGCCGGCACTGGCCAAGTCTGGCGTGAAGGTCAAGACGGTGCCGGTGGCGCCGAGCGCCGCCGACCTCACCTCGGTGGCCGCGTCGGCCATCGCCAACCACCCCGACGTCGTCTACGTCAACTCGCCCAACGCCTGCCCGGGGCTGCTGAAGGCGCTGAAGTCGGTGGGCAGCACGGCGAAGATCCTCGGCATCGATCCGTGCACGTCGCCGCAGGCGCTGTCGACCGCGGGCGACGCCGCCGAGGGGCTGTACTTCGCGCAGCCGTTCGAGTCGCTGGACAGCGGCAGCCCCGACGCCAAGCTGATGCTCGCGGCGCTGGCGAAGTACGGCCCGAAGGACCTGGCGCTCGACTCCATCGCGCAGGCCGGCTTCAGCTCGGTGATGAACATCCAGGCGGCGCTGGACGGCGTCACGACGCTCGACGAGAAGTCGATCCTCGCGGCGTTCAAGGACGGCCAGAGCCACCCGAACTTCCTCGCCCACGACTACACCTGCGACGGCAAGCAGCTCCCCGGCAACACGGCGATCTGCAACGCCTACCAGAAGATCAAGCAGGTCAAGGGCGGCAAGGTGACGACGGTCACGAGCGACTGGGTGACGGGCGCCCAGCTGTACACGCCGCCCAAGCGCTAGCGCCGTGTCGTCGTACGTCCTCTTCCTGCTGCTCGGGCTCGGCTCGGGCGCCGTCTACGGCATGCTGGCGCTGGGCCTGGTGCTCAAGTACCGCAGCGCCGGCGTCGTGGACTTCGGCCATGGGGCGGTCGCGATGTTCATCGCGTACGTCTACCTGGGCCTGCGCGGGGAGGGGACGCTGCAGTTCCCGTGGGTGATCCTGCCGCACGAGATCGACCTGGGGTCGCCGCTCGCGACGGCCCCGGCGATCCTCGTGTCGCTGCTCTACGCGGCGGTGCTCGGCCTGATCATGTACTGGCTGATCTACCGGCCGCTGCGCAGCGCGACCGCGCTCACCCGCGTGTGCGCGTCGGTGGGGACGATGCTCGCGCTGCAGGCCATCGCGGTGCTCAACTACGGCACGACGGCGAAGTCGACGCCGACGATCCTGCCCAGCTCTCCGCTCACCGTGGCCGGCATCGTCGTGCCGTCGGACCGGCTGTGGTTCGCGGCGCTGGTGATCGCCTTCGCCGCGCTGCTCGGCGCGCTCTACCGCTACACCCGCTTCGGCCTGGCCACGCGGGCGAGCGCGGAGAACCAGCAGGGCGCGGCGCTCGTCGGGTTGTCGGCCGACCGGATCGGCGCGGGCAACTGGGTGCTGGCCACGCTGCTGGCCGGGATCGCCGGCATCCTCATCGCGCCGGTCTCCACCGTCGACCCGACCTCGTACACGCTGTTCATCGTGCCGGCGCTCGGCGTGGCGCTGGTCGCGCGCTTCACGTCGTTCGGCGTGGCCGCGGCGGCCGGCCTGGCGCTCGGCATGCTGCAGTCGGAGATCACGAAGCTGCTGTCGGTGTTTCCCTGGCTGCCGCAGCAGGGGCTGCCGGAGGCGCTGCCGTTCCTGCTGATCGTCGTGGCGATGACGCTGTTCTCGCGTGGCGTGGGCGCGCGCGGGACGGTGGGCGAGCTGCGCAACCCGTCGCTCGGCCGGCCGTCGCGGCCGTACGCCACGACGCTGGCCTGCTTCGCCGTCGGCGTCGTCGCGCTGTTCGCGCTGCAGGGCTCGCTGCGGGCGGCGTTCATCGCGTCGCTGGTCAGCATCGTCCTGTCGCTGTCGCTCGTCGTGCTGACGGGCTACGTCGGGTCAGGTGTCGCTCGCCCAGATGTCGTTCGCCGGCCTCTCGGCGTTCATGCTCGTCCACCTCTCGCACGGGCTCGGGCTCGGCTTCCCGGTCGTGGTGATCGCCGCGGCGCTGATCGCGGTGCCGCTGGGCGTGCTCATCGGCCTGCCGGCGCTGCGCCTGCGCGGGGTGAACCTGGCGGTCGTGACGCTCGCCGCGGCGTTCGCGCTGGACGCGCTGCTGTTCAACGACGAGAGCTTCAGCGGCGGCCTGGCCGGCAGCAATGTGCCCTCCCCCACGCTGTTCGGCTGGGACGTCGGGATCGCCAAGGGCGACAGCTATCCGCGCGCGATCTTCGGCGTGGTCGTGCTGGTCATCGTCTGCCTGGTCGGGCTGCTCGTGGCGCGGCTGCGCAACGCGCCGGCCGGGCGGATGTTCATCGCCGTGCGCTCCAACGAGCGGGCCGCGTCGGCGGTGGGCATCGACGTCGCCCGGACGAAGCTGCTGGCGTTCGGGCTGTCGGCGTTCATCGCCGGCCTCGGCGGTGCGCTGTTCGCCTACGACCAGCAGACGGTCTCGCCGCCGTCGTTCGCCGTGTTCACCTCGCTCAGCCTGCTGGCCGTGACCTACGTGGCCGGTGTCGGGCGGATCGCCGGGGCGGTGGTGGCCGGGATCATGCTCTCGGGCACGGGCCTGCTGGTCACGGCGCTGGACAAGGCGTTCGGCATCGGCAAGTACCAGCTCGTGGTGGCCGGTGTCGCGCTGACGCTGACGGCGATCAAGCAGCCCGACGGCATCGCCGCGAGCCCGCCGCCGCCGCTGGTGAAGCTGTGGGCCCGGCTGTCGCGCCGGCGGCCCGCCGCGCGCCCGGCGGCGACGCCGCCGCCCGTGCTGCGATGACGCTCGACCACGCCGGGCTGTCGGTGGCGCGGCTGGACGCGGCGCTCGCGTTCTACGGCGCGGCGTTCGGGTTCGCCCCCGAGTTCGAGTTCTCGCTCCCGGGCGAGATCCGCGGCGCGATGCTGCGGCTCCCCGCCGGCGGGCGGCTGGAGCTGTTCGAGCACCCGGCGTCGGCCGGCGGGCTGCGCGCCGCGACGCCGCTGGACGCGCTGGCCAGCCGCGGCTACGGCCACTTCGCGCTGGCGGCGCCGGACATCGACGCGGCGTACGCTCGCGCGCTGGCCGCCGGCGCGGGCGAGCGCGTGTCGCCGCGGCCGTCGCCCGAGCCGGGCGTGCGCTTCGCCTTCCTGGCCGACCCGGAGGGCAACCTGGTCGAGCTGGTGGAGCGCGCGTGAGGCTCGCCGGCAAGGTCTGCTTCATCACCGGCACGGCCGCAGGCCAGGGCGCGGCGGCGGCCGCGCTGTTCGCCGCCGAGGGGGCGACCGTCGTGGGCTGCGACCTCAAGCTGGACGGGATCGACCTGGCCGACCCCGAGGCGGCGGCCGGCTGGATCGAGCGAGGCGTGGCCGAGCACGGCCGGCTCGACGTGCTCTACAACAACGCCTCGGCGACCCGCGTGGGGCCGTTCGCCGACGTCACGCTCGACGACTGGCGCTTCGTCCTGCGCAACGAGCTCGACCTCATCTTCACGGTCACGCGCGCCGCCTGGCCGCACCTGCAGGCGAGCCGCGGGCTGATCATCAACACCGCGTCGGTCTCCGCCTGGCGCGGCGCGCGCTTCACCGAGCAGGCGGCGCACGGCGCGGCCAAGGGCGGCGTCCTGGCCATCACCCGCCACCTCGCCGCGTCGGGCGCGGCGTACGGGATCCGGGCCAACTCGATCAGCCCCGGGCTCATCGCCACGCCGCAGATCGCGGAGTTCCTCGCCGACCCGGCGCACCCGATGCACGGCATGCGCGAATCGCATCCGCTGGGGCGCCTCGGCGAGCCCGAGGACGTGGCCCGCGTCGCCCTGTTCCTGGCGTCGGACGACGCCGCCTACCTGAACGCGATCGACATCGTCGTCGACGGCGGGCAGTCGGTGATCGTGTGAACCTGGTCCGGCCGGAGGACTCCGGCTTCCGCGAGGCCGCGGTCGGCCGCATCTTCAACGCGCGCAAGCCGGACCGCTCCCCGGCCGCGGTGCTGCGCGCGGCCTCGCCGGAGGACGTCGTCGCGGGCGTGCGGCTGGCCCGGCGCAACGGCTGGACGGTGTCGGTGCGCTCGGGCGGTCACAGCTGGGCGGGCTGGAGCGTGCGCGACGGCGCGCTGCTGATCGACCTCGGGGCCATGCGGGAGCTGCGCTACGCCGGCGGGATCGCGGTGGCGTCGCCGGCCGTCAACGGCGGCGAGGAGCTCACGCCGTTCCTCGCCCGGCACGGCCGGCTGTTCACCGGCGGGCATTGCGCGAGCGTCGGTCTCGGCGGCTTCCTGCTCCAGGGCGGCCAGGGCTGGAACAGCCGCCGCTGGGGCTGGGGCTGCGAGAACGTCGTCGGCATCGACGTGGTCACCGCCGAGGGCGAGCTCGTGCACGCGGACGCCGACGCGCACGCCGACCTGTTCTGGGCGGCCCGCGGCGCCGGGCCGTACTTCCCCGGCGTGGTCACCCGCTTCCACCTGCGCACGCATCCGGCGCTGCCGATGTTCCACGACACATGGCGGTTCCCGCTGGACGCGCTCGAGCCGCTGCTGCACTGGCTGCACGAGCTGCTGCCGGCGCTCGACCGCGCGGTCGAGCCCGTGGTGGCGGCGACGCGGCTGGGCGGCCACGCGCTGCTGCTGCACACGACGCTGACCGCGGCGGACGAGGCGGAGGCCGCCCGGCTGCTGGCGCCGTTCGACGCCTGTCCGCTGGCCGGCCACGCGCTGGCGCACGAGCGCGGCCCGACGGCGATCGCCGACGAGAGCGCCGCCCAGTCGCTGCAGAACCCGGAGGGCCACCGCTACGCCGCCGACTCGCAGTGGAGCGACGCGGACGCCGCGACGCTGTACCCGCGGCTGCGGGAGCTGTGGGGCGAGCTGCCGACCGAGCACTCCTTCGCGATCTGGTACGGCTGGGCGCCGGCGCGGGCGCTGCCGGACATGGCGTTCTCGCTCGAGCACAACGTCTACCTGGCCACGTACGCGATCTGGACGGATCCGGCCGACGACGAGCGGATGCGCGACTGGGTGCACGGCCACCACGCGCGGCTGGCCGAGGTGGGCGAGGGCGTCTACGTGGGCGACTCGGACTTCACCCGCCGTCCCGACCGCTACCTGTCCGACGCCCACGCGGCCCGGCTGGCCGAGGTGCGGCGGTCACGCGACCCCGACGGGGTGTTCGGATGAGGGCGCTGGTCACCGGCGCGGACGACTCGAGGAGCACCATGGCCGGGCGGACGCTCTGCCCCGACGCCGGACTGGTGTGTCTATGACCTACGCTGAGCACGGATGAGCGCGACCGACACACCCGCACGGCGCGACAACGTCGAACAGGTCTACCGGCGCGTGCGCGAGGCGATCCTGACGGGCGAGATCTCCGCCGGCACCGCGATGTCCCAGGTCGCGCTGGCGGACGAGCTGGGCGTCAGCCGCACCCCGCTGCGCGAGGCGCTGCGGATGCTGCAGAGCGAGGGCCTGGTCGACGCGCAGGCCAACCGGCGGGTCACGGTGCGACCGATCTCCGCCACCGACCTCGAGGAGCTCGTGGTCATGCGCGTCGCGCTGGAGACCGAGTCCGTGCGCCTCTCGGTGCCGCGGCTGATCCCGGAGGACCTGGCCGCGCTCGCGGGCCGGCTGGCGGAGATGGCGCACTTCGCCGAGGCCAAGGACTACGCGCGCTGGCAGGCGCCGCACGCCGCGTTCCACCGCGGGCTGACCCGGCCGGCCGGCGCGCGGGTCAACGCCGAGCTGGCGCAGCTCTCCGACCACGCCGAGCGCTACCGCCGCGTGCACATCGCGCGCTCGCCGAAGGCCTGGCAGACCGAGGGCCACCGGGAGATCCTCGACGCCGCGAAGTCCGGCGACCGCGAGCTCGCCGCCGCGCTGATGGCCGACCACCTGTCGCGCACGGCGTTCGACGTGATGGAGCTGCTCGAGCCGGGCTACGACCCGGCACGGCTGCGGCAGACGCTCGAGGACGTGCGTGCCCGCCGGCCGGGCTGAGCTCGGCATCCGCTATGCGCGCGCGGAGCGCTTCGGGGCCCCCGAGGCGCTGCCCTGGACGGGCGAGTCGCTCGGGCGGCCGGGACCGCCGCCGCCGCAGCCCGAGAGGCCGATCTCGCGGTTCGCGCACGGGGCCGTGCCGGCAGGCGACGAGGACTGCCTGTTCCTGAACGTGTGGACGCCCTCCGGCTCCGGCCCGTGGCCGGTGCTGGTGTGGGCGATCGGCGGCGGCTGGACGATCGGCTGGACGGGCTCGACGCTGTACGACGGCGCGGCGCTCGCCCGGGCCGCGGACGCCGTGGTGGTCACCTTCACCTACCGCCTCGGGTCGCTCGGCTGGCTGGCCGCGCCGGCGCCGAACCGCGGTCTGCTCGACCACGTCGCCGCGCTGGCGTGGGTGCGCGACCACATCGCCGCGTTCGGCGGCGATCCGGCGCGGGTGACCATGGGCGGCCAGTCGGCCGGCGCCGCGAACGTGGCCGACCTGCTCGCCTGCCCGGCGGCGGAGGGATTGTTCTCGCGCGTCGTGTTGCACTCGCCCCCGCTCCCCGAGGCGTGCAACGACCCCGAGCGCGGGGCGCGCTGGGCGCGCGACCTGGCCGCGCGCGTGCCGCTCGACGCGCCCGCGGCCGCCGTCGTCGCCGCCCACGAGTCCCTGCTGCGCGAGGGCGAGTGGCTCCGCACGCGCGGCGCGGCCTGGCCTCTGCTCGGACGCCGAGACGCTCCCGTTCGGGCCGCTCGAGCGCCCGGACGCGCGGCTCGACATCCCCGTGCTCGTGGGCACCGCCCGCGACGAGGCGACGTTCCTGCTGCGCACCGGCGGGCGCGAGGCCCCGGACGAGCAGGTCGAGCGCGTGACCCGCGAGCTGTTCACGGAGCCCACGCGGCGGTGGGCGCGGGCGCGCGCGGACGCCGGCGGCCAGGTGCACGTGTTCCGCCTCGACCACGGCTCGCCCGACCCGCGGCTGGGCGCGCTGCACACCGTCGACGTACCGCTCCTGTTCGGCACCTACGGCACCGAGGTGGGCAGCCACTACCTGGCCGACGACGCCGCCACCCGCCGCGTCTCGGCCTGGATGCAGCACGCCTGGGGGCGCTTCCTGCACGGCGAGGACCCCGGGTGGCCGGCCGGAGAGTTGACGACAGTTGCTTGAACTGTGTACAGTTTGTCCATGAGTTCCTACCTCGCCGATCCGCTGCCCGTGACCGTCCTGCCGGGCGCCCCGGTCCCGTACGTCATCGAGGCCGGCAGCGGACGGGCGCACGTGCTGCTGGGCGAGGTCGGCCGCGCGCTGGTCGGCGCCGAGGAATCGGCGGGCGCGATGTCGGTGATGGCGCTCGACGGCCCCCGGGCCGATCGCCCGATCCCGCTGCACTACCACGACCACGAGTACGAGTTCTTCTACGTGCTGCGCGGCGCCGTGCAGCTGTGGGCGGACGACGAGAGCCGCGTGCTCGCGCCCGGCGACTTCGGCTCCATCCCGCCCGGCACCCTGCACGCCTACCAGCTGCGCGGGCACTACTCGACGTTCGTCGGCCCGGTCGTGCCGGGCGGCTGGGATCGCTTCTTCGACCTCACCGGCGAGCCGTTCGCCGGCCCCGGGTTCCCGACCGGGCCGAAGGGACCGCCGCCGTTCGAGAAGTTCGGACGCGCGGAGGTCGAGTTCAAGATGAAGTACCGGCCCGACGCGCAGTACGCGGACGCGACGCCGCTCGACGACGCCACGCTGCCGGGCTCGCAGGAGGCGTACTTCCTGGCCTGCGGCGAGGGTGCGCGGCACGCGCTGGCCGGTCAGCTGCAGACGCTGCTGGCGGGCGCGGACCAGACCGGCGGCAAGGTCGACGATGACCACGGTCGAGATGGCCAAGGGGCCGGGCCTGCCCGCCCACGTGCACGAGCGCACCTACGAGTCGCTGCTGGTGCTGGAGGGGCGGCTCGCACTGACCCTCGACGGCGCCGAGCATGTGCTGTCCCGCGGTGACACGGCGAGCATCCCGGCCGGGACCGAACACGCCTACCGCGGCGACGGCCACTACACGAAGGTGCTCACGATGAGCGCGCCGGGCGGTCTGGAGCGGCTGATCGCCACGGCCGGCGAGGCGACCGGCGAGCACGTCCACGGCGCGCCGGCGAGCGTCGACCTCGACGCGCTGCGCGCGGCCGCCGCGGGCCTGGACGTGGCGTTTGCCTGAGAACGGCCGCGGCGGCACCGAGGCCGTGTATCAGCGCGTCCGCGAGGCGATCCTCGAGGGCGAGATCGCCCCTGGCGCGACCATGTCCCAGGTCGCCCTGGCCGACGAGCTCGGGATCAGCCGCACCCCGCTGCGCGAGGCGCTGCGCATGCTCCAGACCGAGGGGCTCGTCGATGCCGAGCGCAACCGCCGCGTGCGCGTCGCGCCGCTGTCCGCCGCCGACCTCGAGGAGCTCTACGTCATGCGCGTCACGCTCGAGGCGGAGGCGATCAGGTTGGCCGTCCCGCGCATGACCGCCGAGGACCTCGCGGGCCTGGAGCGCTTCAACGCCGAGATGACCCACTACGCCCAGGCGCGCGACTACCGGCGCTGGGTCATCCCCCACCAGGCGTTCCACCGCGCGCTGACGGCCCCCGCCGGCGCCCGCTTCACCGCCGTGCTCACACAGCTCTTCGACCACGCCGAGCGCTACCGGCGCATCCACACCGGGCACGGCCCCAGCGCCTGGGCGACCGCCGACCACCGCGCCATCCTCGACGCCTGCAAGGCGGGCGACCGCGACGAGGCCGGCCGCCGCCTGGCCGCCCACTTCGCGCCGCACCGCCGTCGAGCTCGTCGAGATGCTCGAGCCCGGCCGCGACCCCGCGCTGCTGCGCGACACCCTGGCCGACGTCGCGGCCTGAAGTCGTCCGGTTTCCGCCGCGTGCTTGGCGGCGGGCGGCGGCGCCCGGACTAGAGGCGCCTGTGGAGGGCACCCGCCGGACAACGCGCTCGTTGCGTGTCTCTGTGTGACGGCGCGTATCGGAGACTGTCCGCGGCAGCGGCCTGCGCTCGGGTCCCCGGATCGGTTGTGGCCGCGGACGATCTCAACGATCCGCTGCTGCCTGAACGGCAGCACGGCAGTCTCGGCGTACCACCAGACGCTGCACCGCGGCGCTGCACGCCTCATGCGCTCCGGGCACCGGCACAGAAGTCTCTATTGCGGTCCCTCTCGCCGCTCACGCTCGCGTGCGGCAGTGCGGGGACACCGGTGAGGTGCCCCACCGCCTGCGAATCGACGCCGGCCTCGGCCCGGTGATCGATCAGCGCCTCGACACCAGCTGCTGCGTACAGCGCACCTCGTTGCTGCCTGGCGGCTCCACCGTGGACGCTGAGACGACGGCCAGCGCGCGGCCCGGGCCGCGGACCACGGCGGTCACCAGCGGGCTCCGGCGTCCTGGAGCGCGCCGGTGATCTCCGCGTAGCCGTGGTCGCGCGCGTGCTGGAGCGGAGTGATTCCGTCGCGGTCGGGTAGGTCCACGTCGGCGCCGGCGTCGATCAGCAGGCGAACGATCTGCTGGTGCGCCTCGCCGCCGTCGCCCAGGATCACCGCCTCCAGAAGGGCGGTCCAGCCGAGGTTGTTGACGTGGTCGATGTCGATGTCCGTATCGAGCAGCGCGCGGACCATGTCGACGTGACCGCGTTCGCTCGCCGGGATCAGGGGCGTGCCGCCGTAGCGGTTGGTGGCGGTCAGGTCCGGGCCGGCGCGCAGGACCTCGCGCAGGACGGAGACCTTCCCGGTCACGCCGCAGACCAGCAGCGCATTGTCGCGGGCCATGTCTTGAAGGTCGACGTCAGCGCCCACGTCCACCAGGAGCCGGACGATCCCGGCGAAACCGCCCATCGCGGCGCTGGTCACCGCGGTCCGCCCGCCAACGTCACGAGCATCGACCCCGGCGCCGGCGTCGAGCGCGCGCCGAACTCCGTCGGCGTCGCCGGCGCCTGCTGCCGCGATCAGCCGGTCGTCCGAGTTCGACACGACCCGCACGATATTGGCTGCCGACCGTTCGGTCATGCCTGGCCTGGGGCCGCGTGATATGGCGCTCCTGAAACACGCCAACCAACACGATCCTCACTAGCGCTGAGGCTCGAAGAACTGACCGCCTAGGCTTCTGATTCCGCTGCGAAGGAGCGCGGCGCCTCGCGGCGCGCGGGCGTCAGCTATCCGTCACGCCGCGTGCCAGCCTCACCCGCGGCAGTTAGTATGGAAGCCTGAGTGTAAGCGTGCGGACATTGCTGGTGGTGCTGTTGCTGGTGCTCGCCGGTCCGGCGACGGCGGTCGCGGCCGACGCGTCGCGCACGCCGACGCCCAAGCAGCTCTGGAACGCGTATCCGCTGCAGCCGACGCGGTCAGGCGCGTTGCCATCGCCCACGGCGCGACCTGCCCCTCGGGCGCAGCGGCGTGCGACTCCGGCGGCGCAGCGGCACGGCACCTCGGTGCTGCTGGCGATCGCGTTGTCGCTCGTGGTCGGCGCGGCGCTGGCCTGGGCCTGGTTCCGGTGGCGGGCGACCCCACGATCCGTCGCCGCGGAGCGGCGCCCGCCGCCCCCTGACGCCCGTCCGCGGCGGATTGAGCCGAGTCTCCTCCGGGCGCCGGCGCGGCCGCCGCCTCCCGCGCCGCCGCCGCCGCCGCGACCGCAGCCGCGCCAGGCGGTCGCGGTGGCGGAGGTGGAGCCGCTGGTCGCCCGCGACCGACGGTGGCCGGCGACGGCCGATCAGTTGTGGCGCTGTGAGCTCGTCTGGCATCCGCCCGAGCTGTTCGCGCGCCTGCTTGCGCCCGGGACTCAGTCGCCGGGGCCGCCGGAGAGCGCGTCGCGAGCGACGCCGGAATTGATCGCGGCGTTCGCGCAGCTCGACGCCGAGCTGCGCGAGGAGGGTTGGACCCCGGTCGACCCGGACGAGCACTGGTCCAGCCCGCGCGGCAACGCGTCGTTCGACCACCGCTACGTGTGGGCGCACCCGGAACCTCCACCAGGGACGGAAGGAGCAGGATGACTGCCATGACGCGCGCGGGGGTGTTGACCCTCGCCGGGGTCACCGCCGGGGGAATCGTGCTCGGCGAGTTCGCCGACGTCGCCGGCTCGCGGCCCTCCGCCAAGCAGGACGCGGAGATCCTGAACTTCGCGCTGCTGCTCGAGTTCGTGCAGAGCGCGTTCTACGCCGAGGCGCTGCGGCGGGCGAACCTCCAGGGCGAGCTGAAGGTGTTCGCGCAGACCGCCGGCGCGCACGAGAACGCGCACAAGGCGTTCATCATCAAGGCGCTGGGCGGGGCCGCCCGCAAGGCGCCGAAGCTGGACTTCGGCGACGACACGGCCGACCCGGAGAAGTTCTCGCTCTCGGCGTTCAAGCTCGAGGACCTGGGCGTCGCCGGCTATAACGCCGAGGCGCCCAACCTCACCAAGCCGGCGCTGGCCGCGGCGGCGAAGATCGTCTCGGTGGAGGCGCGCCACTCGGCGTGGATCCGGGACGTGCGGGGGATCAGCCCGGCGCCGGACGCTTCCGAGCCGTCGATCCCGGCCGAGCGCGTGCAGGCGACGTTGCGGGGCAGCGGGTACGTGCGATGAGCGATCTCACGCTCGGCGACATCGACCGCGATGGGGCGCTGCAGGACGCGCTCGGCCAACTCCACGGCGGCACCTCGCGCGGCGCGTTCCTGCGCGGCGCGCTGCTGGGCAGCGCCGCGCTGCTGACGGTGTCCGCAGCGCCGGCACAGGCTGCGCCCTCCAGCCGCGACGAGGCGATCCTCAACTATGCGCTGACGCTCGAGTACGTGCAGGACTCGTTCTACAGCGAGGTGGAGCGGATCGGCGCGCTGACCGGCGCGCTGGCCGACCAGGCGCGGACGGTGGCGGCGCACGAACGGGCGCACGTGAAGGCGCTGCGCGGTGTGCTCGGCCGCCGCGCGGTCGCGCGGCCTCGCTTTGACTTCCGCGGCGCGACCGAGGACGCCGAGCGCTTCCGGAAGACCGCCGTCGCCTTCGAGGATCTGGCGGTGGCGGCGTACAAAGGGCAGGCGCCGCGCATCGAGAAGACGCCCTACCTCGTGGCGGCGCTGGGCATCCACAGCGTCGAGGCCCGCCACGCCGCCTGGATCCGCCGGCTCGATCGCATCCTCCCGGCGGCCGACGCGTTCGACGAGCCGCGCTCGCGCGCGTCCACGCTGGCGATCGTCGCCGACACGCATTTCGAGCTCGCGATGAAGATGCAGAGCCACAAGGCGCCGAAGTACACCGGGTGAAGCTGGTCGTCGTGACCGTCCTCGTCGCGGGCGCGCTGCTGCTGTTTCCGCGCAGCTCGCCCGCGCCGGATTCCGGGGCCCGCTGTCCCCGCGCGCCTCCCGGCCGCGCCGGCACCGGCGTTCAAGATCGGCGCCGCCGTGCCGGCGCGCCGCGACCCGCACGCCAGCACGTGGATCTCGGTGCGCCGGGACACCGTCGCGCGCCGGCGGCCCGGCGGCGCGCCGGTGGCGCCGCTCGCCGCGGAGACGCCGGAGGCGACCACCAACATCGTGCCCGTGCTCAGCCGGCGGAGCGTGCGCGGCGTGCTCTGGGTGCGCGTCCGGCTACCTGTCCTGCCGAACGGCACGACGGGCTGGGTGCGGCGGACGGCGCTCGGCGCCTACGGCACCGTGACCACGCGGCTCGACGTGGACCTGGCCGCGCGCAGGCTCACGCTCTGGCGCGACGGACGGACCGTCCTGCGCGTGCCGATCGGCATCGGCACCGTGGCCGCGCCCACGCCGCGCGGCGAGTTCGTGGTCCGCAACCGGCTCACCCGCTACCGCAGCCCGTTCTACGGGCCGATCGCCTTCGGCACGAGCGCCCGCTCCGCGACCCTCACGGACTGGCCCGGCGGCGGGTTCATCGGCATTCACGGCACCAACGCACCCCAGTTGATCCCGGGAGCGGTGTCGCACGGCTGCATCCGCCTGCGCAACCCCGACATTCTGCGGCTGGCGAAGCTGATGCCCATCGGCACCCCCGTGTCCATCCGGTAGACGTCAACACGCGGCTGGTCAGAACACTGCCTCGGCGCGGCGAGCGACCCGACTGACCCGCCGGCCTCCCGCATCGTCCTCTCATCGAACGCGGCGGCCTGCGAGCTGCCTAGTCCGTTGACCGCGGATCCAATCCGGACGGATCGTCTGCGGTGAAGAACAGGATCGGGCAGGGACGCCACGATCGCCTCGCAACACAGCGCGGCGAGATCCTCGGGTGGCCCGAAGCCCGCGCTGATCCGACGCCGGGCACTCAGCGCCTGGTCTCGTACCGGGTCAGCACCACGCCGTCGGGAAACGTCCGGGTCTCCACCAGGCTCAGGTTGACCCACTTGTCCAGGGCCGTGAAGAACGGCGTGCCGCCGCCCACCAGGACCGGGTGGGTGACGATCAAGTACTCGTCGATCAGCCCGGCCCGCATGGCCGCCGCGGCGAGTGTGGCACCGCCGATGTCCATGGGGCCGCCGTCGTCGGCCTTGAGCCCGGTGATCTCGGTGACCGCGTCGCCGGTGACCAGACGGGTGTTCCAGTCGACCGTGCTGATCGTCGAGGAGAACACCACCTTCGGCATGTCCCGCCAGCGGCCGGCGAACTCGATCGCCGCCGGTGTGGCGCCCGGCTGCTTGTCGGCCGTCGGCCAGTGGGAGCTCATCGTCTCCCACAGCTTGCGCCCGTACAGCGCCAGGCCTGTCGCCCCCACCCGGTCGGACCACCACTGGAACAGTTCGTCGCTCGGCACGCTCCAGCCGAGGTCGTCGCCGGGCGCAGCGATGTAGCCGTCCAGGCTCAGGTTCATGCCGAAGGTCAGTTTCCGCATGGCGTCAGCCTCCCGTGAGTCGGTATTCGGCGTACAGACCAGCACGGCGCGTAAAAATCATCGGCCAGGCCCACCGCGGGCCGGTTGACCACGACTCCACGCAGATGCTCCGCCACCTCGCCCGACGCGACATATTGTCGGCGGACCTCTCGATGTACGCGCGGCGCTCAACCGCGATTCCGGAGCCTCTCCCACATCCGCTGGTGGAGGATCTTGACGTCACCGAACCACGTGCCGCCGGTCAGGATGATCCGCGGCGCGCCCTGCACCGCGGGGGTTTGCTGCTGCGTGAGCCGGCCGATCAAGGCGTGCGCGCGCACCTCCACGTCCACCCCTTCGGGCACCAGGAGGACGACATTCCCGAACGGCGTACGCGCGTCGATGCGGAGTTCCTGCGCCGTGATCGTGGCCTCTCGCAGATCCACGATCACGGCACCAAAATACGAACGAAACCGGCACTCGGCCGGGACAACCCACGCGCCCTGGCGCTTGATGTCGCCGACCTTGCGTACGTCGGCCGGCTCCGCGTGCGATCGTTCGACCGCGACCGGGAGGTCGGCGGTCAGCGGCACGAGCTCGCTACGCATCACCGCGTTCGCTGCGGCCTCGATGCGGTCGGTCAGCTCCTCGAGCGTGAGCCGACCCTCGGCGGCGGCCTCGCGCAGCTGTTCGACGGTCGCGTCACGTTCGGGGTCAGAGGCACGAACGTCCACCGCCGCCGCACCCTACGCGAACGCCAACCCCGCGGCGAGCCACGGCTCTACCGCCTGGTTGCTGGCTGGCCGCACGGGCCGTTACGACTCGCAGCTGTGCCCACACCGTGACGAGGTGCGCTGTCCGCCTCCCCAGGCGCGAGCTTCGTGGCGCACGGTTGCGCGGGCGACCCCTGCGTGCGCCCCTACCCCGCTGCGCGCACGTGGAACCGACCCACTCGGCCGTGGTCACGCGTCGTGCGCGCGGGACTCGCCGGGGTGCGACCTGAAGACGTGGGCGACGGCTCCGGCGCTGAAGACGATGGTGCTCGTCGGCTCGATGGTGAGCGGCGTCGTGAAGATTCGCTCGCCCGCGCCCAAGACGACGGAGTGGATGACCAGGCGGTACTCGTCGATCAAGCCGGTTTCGACCAGCGATCGGGCGAACCGCACCCCACCGTGGGCGAGGAGGTATCCGGAGGGGCGCTCGCGCTTGAGCCGCGTGATGGCGGCGGCCAGGTCTCCGGCGGCAAGCGTCGTCTCGCCCCAGCCGGCGGACGCGAGCGAGTTCGAGAACACGACCTTGCGCGCCTGCCGGCCGCTCACGAGGCGGCGCTGTACTTCGTCGCCGCCGAGGCGCTGACGAACGCCGCCGAGCACGCCGGGGCGAGCGCCGTCGAGGTGACGCTGCGCGGCGACGACCGGTGGGCGGAGATCGCGGTCGCCGACGATGGCGTGGGCTGATCGGCGTCAAGCGCCGCTCGTCGGCTGCTGCCGGAAAGCACGCCGGTCGCCGAACCGCTGGAATGCATGGCCGTGCTCACACGAACCGCGCTCCTCGCCATCGTCGTGTCGCTCGCGCTCCCCGCCGTCGCGCGCGCCGACACGCTCCGGGTGTATCTGCTCCACGGCGAGCAGATGGGCGTGGTCACCCGCACGCTTCCCGCGGGAGACGGTCGGCTTGGGGCCGGCTTGGCGGCGCTGTTCGCCGGGCCGACGGCGGCTGAGCGGCACGCGGGCTACGGCACCGCGATCCCGCGCCGGGTGGCGCTGACCGCCGCGGCGGTGCACGGCCGGCGGGTCATGCTGCGGCTGTCACGGCGGTTCGGCACGGATGACCCCGCGCTGGCCACCGCCCGCCTGAGCCAGGTCGTGTTCACCGCGTCCGCGGCCACGGGCTTCACACGCTTTCGCGTCCGGGTGCCCGGACGCCCGGACACCGTCACGTCGACGAGCGACTACGCGCCGCCGGCGTTCGTCCTGCCCCAGCCCCCGGCCGAGCGGATCATCCCGCCGCCGGATCCGCGCACGGTGCAGACCCGGCTCGCCGCGCTCGCCTACCTGCCACCGGACGCGGTCAACGGCAGCTACGACTACCGCACCCAGCAGGCCGTCCTGGCCTTCCAGTCCTGGGAGGGGCTCGCACGCGACGGCGTCGTCGGGCCGATGACGCTCGCCCGGCTCCAGACCGCCACGACCCCCGTCCCCGTGTCCACGGCGAAGGGCCGCCACATCGAGATCTACCGCGCCAAGGGCGTCGTGCTGCTGATCGACGGCGCGGCGGTCGTGCGGGCCATCCACACCTCCACCGGCGTGGGCGGCGACGCCCCGGACCTCGGCACTCCACCCGGGCGGTTCGCCATCTACCGCAAGGAGGTCCACTCGTGGTCGGTTCCCTACAAGAGCTGGCTGCCGTACGCCTCCTACTGGAACGCCGGCTGGGCCATCCACGGCTACGCGAGCGTGCCCGCGCAGCCCGCATCGCACGGCTGCGCCCGGGTGCCCCTGCCCGAGGCGAAGATCGTCTACTCGTTCGCGCGGATCGGCACGCCGGTCCGCGTCATCTAGCCGCGGATCCGAGTCGCAGCGTCGTCGCCACGACCTCGGGCGCCACCATGGCGTCGGTCGAGCCCGGGGAGCGCTCGCCGTACTTCGCGCGGAAGGCGTCGGAGATGCGCGCGTTGACATCCGGGTCGCGCTCGGGCTCGACGCGTGCCCCGACGCCCTCGATCTCGACGCGCCCGTCGCGCAGTGCCCGCCGGTACCACGCCCCGCGCTCGCCGCGATAGGACCGCACGTACGCCTCGCCGTCCACCACGACGGCCCAGATCGGCACCCGCTTCGCCGGCGTGGCGACGTGCACTTCAAGGGTGCGGTCCAGCATCTTGATCGCGTCGGGATCGAGCGACGGCATGCGCTGCACGCTACTCGCGGACGGAGACCGCCGCATGCTGGGCACCCGGGTGCTGCACGGCCGAGGTCGTCATGTGCGCCGCCTTGGGTACGAGACGCTGTGGTACGGAGGGCCCGGCGGCGCCTGCTGAGCGGACCCGCGAGCAGCGCTCCCGGCGCGCCAGGACGCTGCCCGTTTCTCGCGGGGCATTCCCAGGTGCAGGGGTCGCGGCGGCGTAGGACGTCGCTCGGGTCGGCCAAAGACCGGGAGCGCCACCCGATTTACGGCGGCGGCCCGCGGCGCGATCGTGGGGTCGCATGACGCGCTCCCATCTCCGTCTCGCCCGCCGGCTCGTAGCGGGCCTCGCCACCCTCGCGGTCCTGGCGCCGCTGGCCGCGGCCGCCCAGGCCGACGCGCCGGGGTCCCTCGGCTCGCTGGTGCCGCACGGCGGCAATCGCCCGTTCCTCGTCGGCCACGGCCGCGGCGTGCAGATCTACCGCTGCACCCCGACGGCAACCGGCTCCGCCTGGACGTTCGTGGCCCCGCGGGCGGACCTGACCGACAACCGCGGCCGGGTGATCATCCACCACTTCGGCGGCCCCACCTGGCAGGCCGACGACGGCAGCAAGGTCGTGGGCACGGTCGTGAGCAACGTGACCGTGGCGAAGACCGCCGTTCCGTGGCTGTTGCTGTCGGCCACGACCACGCCGGCTCCGGGCGGCGGCGGCCTGCTCGCCGACACGACCTTCGTCCAGCGGCTGTTCACCGTGGGCGGGATCGCACCCGCGGCGTCGACGTGCAACGCCGCGACCACGGGCATGACCTCCGAGGTCCCCTACACCGCCGAGTACGTGTTCTGGAAGTAGTCCGCACCGGGTGCCCCCGCAGCGCGGACGCGTCGCGGGGGCATCCCGTCGGGCAGGATGGGAGTCGGCAAGTCCCACCCCCGTCACCTGCCCGATCCGGCCGAGCGAGCGGCGGCGCTGATCGCCTCGGCCACCTCCTCCGCCCGGCGCCCGGCGCGGGCCCTGCTGGAGAGCGACCCAGGCCTGGCGAGCCACGACATGGCCTGCGCCTGCGCGACGGGCGAGGTCGAGGCGGTGGCCCGGCGGCTCCCGTCCGCAGCGGGCGAAGCCGACCGGCCCGAACGGCTGGCCGCCGATCCTCTACGCCTGCTTCTCGCGGCTGCTGCGCGGCGACCCGGAGCGGGCGTCGGCGGGCCACCTGCACCAGGCGGCCTGGCGCCGGCGCCTGCCACGGACGGTGGCCGCCCTGATCGACGCGGGCGCACCGCTCGACGCGCCCGACGAGCACGACCTCACGGCGCTCCGGATCGCCGTCCGCTGGGGCGAGGCGGCGGGCGCCGCGCTGCTGCGCGAGCGCGGCGCCGACACGACGGCGGTCACCGGCGAGGATCGCGCCATCGACCCCTGACGGCGCTCAGACGGGGTCGTCGGCGAAGTCCCAGGCCCGGCGCACGGCCAGGCTATCCGGCGGTCAGGCGGACCAGCCGGGGCACGAGCTCGCGGTCGTTGAACACGTCGATCGTCACCGCGCGGTCGCCGACCACCGTGAACGCGAGCAGCGCGAACGGGGTGTCGCCGTCGAACGCGACGGCGCCGGCCGTGCCGTTGATCAGCGCCGGCCGCACGGACGAGGCGAACCGGCGTGCGGCCATGGCGCCGCGCGCGACGTTCTCGGCGCCGCGCAGCTCGAGCACGCCCGTGCGCCCGTGCGAGCGCACCACCACGTCGGGATCCAGCACCGCCACCAGCGCCTCGAGGTCGCCCTCGCGGGCGGCGGCGAAGTACGCGTCGACGACCGACCGCTGGCGGGCCAGGTCCGGGTCGGGCGACGGCGCGGCGCCCTGCACGCGGCGGCGGGCGCGGCTGGCGAGCTGCCGGGTCGCCTCGGGCGAGCGCTCGACCAGCGGCGCGATGTCGGCGAACGGCACGGCGAACATGTCGTGCAGGACGAACGCCAGCCGCTCGGCCGGGCTCAGCGCGTCCAGGACGACCTGCAGCGCGATCCCGACGGCGTCGGCGAGCAGCGCCTGCTGCTCGGGATCGCCGCCCGCGTCGATCGAGACGAGCGGCTCGGGCACGAACGCGTCGAGCGGCTGGACGGGATGCGCCCGGCGGTCCCGCAGGACGTTCAGGCAGATCCGCGCCACGACCGTGGTCAGCCAGCCCTCGAGGTTGTCGATCGCCTCCGCGTCGGTGCGCTGCAGCCGCAGCCACGCCTCCTGCACCGCGTCGTCCGCGTCGCCGAGCGAGCCGACGATCCGGTAGGCCACGGAGCGCAGCCGCCGCCGCTCGGCGTCGAATCGGTTCGCCAGTTCCCGCTCGTCCATGTCACACCTCGGCCGCGTCTCGGGTCACGCGGAGTAGACCCCGGCGACGCCGGCAACGTGACAGGAGGGTGCCCGATGGCACGCATCGCAGGAGTAGCGCCCGGCCAGGCCGGGCCCGTGGTGAAGCTGGTCTACCGGTTCATGCGCCGCGGAACGCAGCGGATGACCGGCCGCGCGCCGGCGCGCGGCAGCGGGATCGAGCCGCTGGAGATCTGGGCCCACCGGCCGAAGATGATGTCCGGCATGGGCAAGTTCCAGCAGGCGGTCCGCAAGGGTGACGCCGTGGACGAGCGGCTCAAGAACCTGGTCGAGCTCAAGGGCGCGCAGATGATCGGCTGCGAGTGGTGCGTCGACCTCGGCTCGCAGATCTGCCGCAACTCGGGGTTCTCCGACGCGGAGCTGCTGGCCCTGCCGCGCTACCGCGACAGCGACCTGTTCACCGAGCGGGAGAAGCTGGCGCTCGACTACGCGGTCGGCGTGATGCGCACGCCGGTGGACGTCGGCGACGAGCTGTTCGCCCGCCTGCAGGAGCACTTCAGCGACGCGCAGCTGGTCGAGCTCACCGCGCTGCTGACGGTCGTCAACCTCGACCGGTTCAACGCCGCCTTCGGGATCGGGTCGGCCGGGTTCTCCGAGGGGATGGTCTGCGTCGTCCCGGACCGCGCGGCGGCCTAGTTCGCGCCGGGGACGACCAGGCCGGACTCGTAAGCCGGCACGACGGCCTGGACGCGGTCGCGCAGCCGCCAGCGCGCCCAGCGCGCAGCCCGCGGCGGCCACCGCGCCGACCGCGCGCGGGTCGTCCACCTCGGTGGCCGGCGAGAAGTAGATCAGGAGCGCGGCCACGTAGCCGAGGTAGAGGTAGCCATCGGTCGGGACCAGCCAGACCACGCTGGCGGCCAGCGGGCGAGGACGGGCCGCGCGTGCCGCCACGCCACCGGCGCGCAGCTGGCCAGCGCGACCAACACGCCGACGGGGCGCGCGGCGATCGGCTGCGCGAGCACCTGGGCGAGCGACGCGGCCGTCAGACCGGCGGCGAGGAGCGCGTCGAGGCGGCGGGCCGTCACGCCGGGACCGTAACCCGCGCCGCGCCCGCCACATCCTCCGCGGGGATAGGAGGGACCGTTCCGTCGGCAGCCTCGCCGCGGTGGCGTTCGACGGCGACGTCGGCGCGTCCGGCCTGTCCGCCGGCCAGGTCGGCTACCAGCTGCTGATCGCCGCCGTCACCGCCCCCTGGGTGGTCGCCACGCTCAGGTGGCGAGCCCCTTCTCGCGCAGCTCACTTAGCGCCGCGTCGGTCTTGCCGAGCTCCAGGCCCATCGCGGCCAGGATCCCTTCCGGCTTCGTGAACTGGATCTGGTCGTACTGGACGATCTCGACGCGGTTGCCGTCGGGATCGAGGAAGTCGAGCCGGCGACCCGGCAGGATCTCCGCGCCCGCGGCGGTCAGCGCCGCGCGCGTGGCCTCCTTGTCGTCGACCACGAGCCCGAAGTGGCGCGTGCCGTCCGGCGGGCCGTCGCGGCCCTCCATAAGGGCGAGGAACTGGTCGCCGATGTCGACGAACGCCGCGTGCTCGGAGCGGCCGCGCAGCCGCAGCTCGAAGATGCGGCCGTAGAAGTCGAGCGAGCGCTCGAGGTCGGCGACCTCGAGCGCTACGTGGTTGATGCCTACCAGGCGGGTCATGCCAGGCACCGTACGACCGAGCCGGGCCTGCCACCAGCGGTCATTGGTCCTAGGCCGTGCGCCGGAGCAGCGACTCCACCCGCCAACGGCGCGCCGGCGGCGCTGATCCTGGTCAGGCGGCGACGGAGCTGAGCCCCTCGTCGAGCGCGGCGTCGAGCTCCAGCCCGGCACCCCCGCGCGCCGCGGCGGCGAAGCGCTCGGCGCCGAGCGCGGCGCGCGCACCGTCCAGGTGCCGGTCGATCCCCGCCGCGTCGGCGGGCGTGAGCGGCTCGCCCGCGGCGTCGCGCTGCGCCGTCGCCGCGCCCCACAGCCGCGCCGCGAGCTCGTGATCGCCCCGCAGCGCCGCCGTGGCGGCCAGCCGCTCGAGCGCCGCCACCAGCGACGACCGGTCTCCGAGCGCCCGCAGCCCCGCGACCGCCTCCGCCAGCAGCCCGGCCGCCTCACCGGGCGCGCCGCGAGCCAGCGCCAGCGCGGCCTGGCCGCTGACGTTCTGCGCGACGCCCCACTGGTTGTCGAACGCGCGGTCGAGGGCGATGCTCTCGGCGAACAGCGTCGCGGCGTCGTCCAGCCGCCCGTCGTCGAGCGCGACGAAGGCCAGGTTGGACTGCGAGTCGGCGAGCCGGTGACGGTCGTCGCGAGAGCGGTAGATCTCGCTGGCCTCCTCGAACGCGGCCCGCGCGCCCACGGTGTCGCCGCGATCGCGGGCCATCACCCCGAGCGAGTTGAGCGCGACGCCCACGCGCGCGTCGTCGCCTGCGGCGCGGAACATCGCCAGCCCCTCGGCGAACGTCGCCGCGGCGCGCTCGTCGCCACGCTGGGCGCGCAGGATCCCGAGCGCCTGCAGCGCGCGCCCGCGCAGCAGCGGCGGCGCGCCGGGCGCCGCGGCGAGCGTGCGCTCGAGCTGGGCGACGCCCTCGTCGCTGTGGCCGTGCCGGTACCAGAAGAAGCCCAGCGCGGCGGCGATCCGCAGCGCGGCGAGCGGCTCGGCGTGGCGCAGCGCCGCGCGCAGGTTGTCGTGCTCGCGCTCGACCCGCTCGCCCCAGGCGGCCTGGCCGGGGCCCTTGATCGCCGGCTCGGACCGCTCGGCGAGCTCGAGATAGTGCGCGGTGTGCCGCGCCCGCGCCGGCGCGGCGGGGTCGAGCAGCTCGAGCGCGCGCTCGCGGAGCGTCTCCAGCATGGCCCAGCGGTTCGGCAGCCGGCGCAGGAGGCTCTGCGCGACGAGCCGGTCGAGGTCGGCGGGCGCGGCGTCCAGCACCGCCGCCGCCGCGGCGGCGTCGAGGCCGCCGGCGAACACGCCCAGCGCGGCGAACCGCCGCCGGTCCGGCTCGTCGAGCAGTTGCACGCTCCAGTCGATCGTCGCCCGCAACGCACGATGGCGCGGCGGAGCATCGCGCGGCCCGGTCCCGGCCAGCTCGAGCACCGGCAGGCCGGCGGCCATCTCCTCCACGGTCATCCGGTCGGCCCGCGAGGCGACGAGCTCGATGGCGAGCGGCAGCCGCTCGACGCGCGCCACCACGTCGGCCACCGCGGGCGTCGGGCGGAACCGCCGGTCGCGCGCGCGGGCGCGGGCGCAGAACAGCTCGACGCCGGCCGCTGGGGCAAGCGGCTCGACCGCGAACTCGTGCTCGCCGTAGATGTCGAGGCGCGTGCGGCTCGTGGCCAGCACGCGCACGCCGGCCGCCCCGGCGAGCAGCGCGCCGACCGCCGGCGCGGCGTCGAGCACCTGCTCGAAGTTGTCCAGCACGAGCAGCGCCCGGCGGTCGCGCAGCTCGGAGACGAGCTCGGCCTCGGCGTCGAGGCCGGCGGCGCGGGCGATCGCCGGCGCGACCGTGGCCGGATCGCGCAGCGACGACAGGTCGGCGAAGTGGGCGCCGTCGGCGAAGTCGTCCGCGAGCGCCTCGGCCGCGCCCAGCGCCAGCCGGGTCTTCCCCGTCCCGCCGGGACCGGTGAGCGTGACCAGCCGGGCGGGGCCGCGCAGCAGCTCGGCCAGCTCCGTCACCTCGCGCGCGCGGCCGAGCAGCGGCGTCGGCGGCGCGGGCAGGTTGCGCCGGGGGCGCGCGGCGGGCGCGGCGAGCGCCGGGTCCTGACGCAGGATCGCCGCCTGCAGCTCGCGCAGCGGCGCGCCCGGCTCCAGCCCGAGCTCCTCCACCAGGAGCTCCCGCCCGGCGCGGTAGACGTCGAGCGCCTCGGCTTGGCCGCCGGCGCGATAGAGGGCGAGCATCAGCAGGCCGCGGGCGCGCTCGCGCAACGGCTCCGCGGCCACCAGCTCCTGCAGGTCCGGCAGCGCCTCGGCGTGGCCGCCGCGCCGGAGCCGCTCGTCGGCGAGCCGCTCGCGGGCGACGAGCCGCAGCTCGTGCAGGCGGGCGATCTCCGTCCGCAGCGAGCCCTCGTAGCCGAGGTCGGCCAGCACCGGCCCGCGCCACAGCGCCAGCGCCTCGGCGAGCCGGGCCTCGCCGGGCTCGCCCGCGACGAGCTCGGCGAACCGGCGCGCGTCGGCCGGCGGCGCGACCGCGTAGCTCGCGCCCGGCCCGCCGGCGATCGCCGCCGCGCCGAGCGCCGTGCGCAGGCGGCTGACGTAGACCTCGACGGCGTGCCGCGCCGAGCGCGGCGGCACCTCGCCCCAGACCTCCTCGACCAGCTGCTCGCGGCGCAGCGGCGCCGGTGCGGCCAGCAGCAGCGCCGCGAGCAGCAGCCGCTGGCGCGGGGCCCCCAGGGCGACCGGGCGCCCCTCGCTGCGTGCCGCGAGCGGCCCGAGGATCAGAAACTCCAGGTTCCCGGGCAGGGGCCGAGCGTAGTCGACGGCGTTGAGCGATCGTTGAGCGACGCCCGGGACTGTGCGCCGCATGACACGCTCACGCCTCCTCGTCCTCGCGCTTCTCGTGCCCGCGGCGCTCGGGTTCTCCGCCACGCAGGCCCGGGCCGACGGCGAGACGATCTCGCTCGTCCAGAACGATCCTGCGGCCGTCGCCGGCCGCGCCACGAACTTCACCGCGAGCGGAAGCCTGAACCCCGACGACACGATGTTCGGGTTCGACATCTTCGTCTTCCTCAAGGACCCCGATCGCGACCCCACGTGCGGCGCGACCTTCGACGACGAGAGCGCGACGGCCCTGCACTCGGGCGGCTACGAGTCGTGGGTCAGCCCGGCCACCGGCTTCCAGGTCGGGATGGGGCCCGCGTTCGCCCAGCCGTTCAAGATCACGTTCACCGGCAACGGCGACTACCTGCTCTGCGGCTACGTCCAGGGCGACTTCTCGACGTTCGCGAACGCGCAGCTGCGCGGCGTCGTGCAGCCCGACCCGACCCTGACGCCCACGCCCACGCCGACGACACCGTCCGTCCCGGCCACCCTGCCCGCGCCGTCGATCTCCCGCCGCGGCCACCTGCTCACGTGCCACGCCGGCAGCTCCTGGTCGAGCGCGTCGACCCACCTGAGCTATCACTGGTACCGCCATGGCCACCGCGTCGGCGCGCGGCGTACGCTGACCGTCCGCCGCTCCCTCCGGGGCCGCACGGTGACCTGCAGCGTCACAGCCGGCCACCGGACCGCGACGAGCAAGCCGGTCCGCGCGCGCTGAGGGGGGCGCAACCGCGAAGTACAGTCGAACCGTGCGGCTGGTGCTGAACCTGATCTGGCTCGTCTTCGGCGGGCTCTGGCTTGCTCTCGGCTACGCGATCGTCGCGCTGGTGATGTGCATCCTCGTCATCACGATCCCGTTCGGCATCGCCGCCGCGCGCATGGCGCTCTTCTGCCTGTGGCCGTTCGGGCGCACGCTCGTCCGGCGGCCCGGCGCCGGCGCCGGCTCGCTGCTCGGCAACATCATCTGGTTCGTGTTGGCCGGCTGGTGGCGCGCGCTGGGACACCTCATCACCGGCGTGGCCATGTGCTGCACGATCATCGGCATTCCGCTCGGGCTGGCCAACTTCAAGTTGATACCCGTCTCGTTGACGCCGTTCGGTCGCGACATCGTCGACATCGCCGAGGCGCGACGCCTGGGCCTGACCGGCGACGTGGCGATGCCGGCGAACCCGCGAGGGTAGGCGCCTCAGCGGTTGCGCAGGCGCCAGACGTTCATCGTGACCACGGTCTCGCCGTCGGCCGGGACCGAGGCGCTGTGGGCCACGCCGCCCGGGATGATGGCGAGCTCGCCGGCCGACAGCGGGCGTGGCTCGGCCGGCGACCACGAAGTCGACCGTGCCGCCCTCGGCGACGAACGTCACCTGGTCCTCGGGGTGCGCGTGGGTCTCCCACGCGCACCCGGGCTCGTAGCGGTAGACGGTGACCGTGAGCTGCTCGGTGTCGATCGTCGCGCCGAAGATGCCCGGGGCGGACCTCGGTGAACTCGTGGTCGTCCCAGCGAGGCGAGCGCTGGCGAGCATCAGACCGCCGCGTGCACGTCGGCCGAGGCGACCACCCGGTTGCGCAGGACGCCGACGTTCTCGATCTCGCACTCGACCTCGTCGCCCGGCTTGAGGTACAGCGACATCGGGTCGTCGCTGAAGCCGGCCACGCCGGCCACGGTGCCGGTGGAGAGGATGTCGCCCGGCGAGTAGCCCATCGGCGAGTAGTGGCTGATGATCTCCGGGATCGTCACCGACATGCGGCTGGTGTGCGACACCTGGCGCGACTCGCCGTTGACGCGCAGCTCCATGGCCAGGTTCTGCGGGTCGCCGACCTCGTCGGGGGTGACGATCCACGGGCCGATCGGGCAGAACGTGTCGATGCCCTTGGACAGGCTGAACACGCCCGACTTCATCTCCTCGCGCTGGATGTCGCGCGCGGTGATGTCGTTGAAGATCAGGTAGCCGGCGATGTAGTCGTCGGCCTCCTCGGGCGAGAAGAACTTGCCCGCCTTGCCGATCACCACGGCGAGCTCGAGCTCGTAGTCCATCTCGTTGCGTGAGCCCGTCGGGCGGGTAGACGATCGCGTCGTCAGGGCCGATGATCGCGTCGATGTTCTGGAAGAACACGATCCACGGCAGCACCGGGTGCGACCAGTTGACGTTCTTGGACTCCTCGTGATGCTCCTGGAAGTTGCCCGCGGTGTGGAAGAACTTCTTGGGGACGATCGGCGCGCGCAGCGTGACGTCGGCGAGCGCGAACGTCTCGCCGGTCTCGGCCGCCTGCTGCCCGCGCTCGTAGTACGTGCGCATGTCCGGCACGTCGAGCGCGATCACGCGGTCGCCCTCGATCCGCCCCACCTTGCCGTCGTCGAACGTCACCAGCTTCATTGCGATTCCCTCAGGTGTGGCTGCGCCCGGCCTGTAGGCGAACATCAAGCTTGCATACACTCTAGGGATCTGCGTAGACTTGTGCAAGATGCGGGTGGCCAACCTCAGTGACCGGCTCGCTCGTGCTCGACGGGGACGGCGCGCATCGACGTCGAGCGGCGCAGTCCGACGGGCGCTTCGCCGCGACCCGCAGGCGATCTACGAGCGCTGGGACGAGTTCGCCGCCTGGGCGGGCGGCCGATCCCGCGGCGGCGAGCCGTTCGATGCCGCGGCGCTCGGGCCGCCGGTGCCGCGCCCGCGCCAGGTGTTCGCGCTCGGGCTGAACTACGCGCTGCACGCGCGCGAGGCGGGCTTCGAGCTGCCGCCGATGCCGCTGACGTTCACGAAGTTCCCGTCGTGCCTCACCGGGCCGGACGCGACCGTCGAGGTCGCGACCGACGCAGCGTGGACTGGGAGGTCGAGCTCGTCGCGGTGATCGGCCGGCGCGCGCACCAGGTCGCGCCGGCGACGGCTGGGACGCACGTCGCCGGCCTGACCGTCGGCCAGGACCTGTCGGCGCGCGACGTGCAGATGCTCGGCTCGCCGCCGCAGTTCAGCCTCGGCAAGTCGTTCCCGGGCTTCGGGCCGACCGGGCCGTGGGTGGTCACGCCCGACGAGCTCGCCGACCGCGACGACCTGGCGCATCGGGTGCTCGGTCAACGGCGAGCCGATGCAGTCCGACCGCACGTCGTCGATGCTGTTTCGCGTGGCCGAGACGGTCGCGCGGCTGTCGGCGATCTGCCCGCTGCTGCCCGGCGACCTGATCTTCACCGGCACGCCCGCGGGCGTGGGCAACCGGATGGACCCGCCGCGCTACCTGCGGCCGGGCGACGAGCTGGTGAGCACGATCGAGGGCATCGGCACGATCACGGACGCGATTCACGGATGAGCATGAATGACTGGTTGGGACTCGAGGGCCAGCGGGTGGTCGTGGCCGGCGGCGCGGGCGGGTTCGGCTCGGCGCTGATGGCCGCGTTCGCGGAGCAGGGCGCGCGCACGCAGGTCGATCGACGTCGCCCCCGGCGACCACATCCAGGCCGACCTGCGCGACCCCGCCGCTGCCCGCGCCGCGATGGCCGAGGCGAGCGACCGGCTCGGCGGCATCGACGTGTTCGTCCACAGCGTCGGCATCAACCGCCGCAAGCCGATCGAGCGAGTACAGCGACGACGACTGGGACGACATCATCGGCCGTCAACCTGACGAGCGCGTTCCACACCGCCCGCGCGGCGCTCGCCCGATGGCGCGCAGGGACGGGCGGATCGTGTTCTTCTCGAGCGTCGCGGGCCGCAGCGGACACAAGCACCACGGCCCCTACGCGGCCACCAAGGGCGCGATCAACCAGCTCATGCGGGTGATGGCCCACGAGGCGGCCGCCGACGGCGTGACCGTCAACGCCGTCGCCCCGGGCTACATGGACACCGAGCTGACGCGCCAGTACCTGGCCGACCATCCGGGCCGGCGCGAGGCGCTGATCGAGCTGATCCCGGCGGGGCGGTTCGCGCGCGTCGACGAGGTCGTCGGCCCGGTCCTGTTCCTGTGCTCCCGGCAGGCCAGCTTCATCACCGGGACGGTCCTGTACATCGACGGCGGACGGAGCGTGCTGTGAGCGGACGGCTCGAAGGCAAGACGGTGATGGTCACGGGCGCGGGCACGGGCTTCGGCGCGACGCTGGCCGAGCGGGCCGCGCAGGAGGGCGCGCGCCGCGGTGATCGTCCACTACCGCAGCTCCGCGCAGGGCGCCGAGGCGACGGCGGACGCGGGTGCGCGCGGCCGGCGCCGAGGCCGCGCTGATCCAGGGCGACATCTCCGTCTGGGACGACATCAAGCGGATGGCCGCCGAGGCCGGCGACGTCGACGTGCTGGTCAACAACGTCGGCGACATGGCCTCGTCGCAGACAGTCTGGCGCGAGCTCGACGAGGCCACGCTCGACCACGTGCTCGACGTCGACATCAAGGGCACGATGCTGATGGTCCACGAGTTCGGCGTGCGGATGCTCGACCGCGGTGCGCGCGGCGCGATCGTCAACATCGGCTCGACGGTGATCGTCCGCGGCAGCCCGCGCGCGCCGATCTACGCCGCCGGCAAGTACGGCCTCATCGGCATCACCAAGTCCTACGCGAAGGCGCTCGCCCCGCACGTGCGCGTGAACACGTTCGCGCCGGGGTTCATGGACACGCCGGCGGTGATGAACCGGCCGGACATGAAGTCGGGACGGCTGCGAGCAGCTCGAGCGCGACACGCCGATGGGCCGGATCCCGCCGCCCGAGGAGCTGGCCGGCGCGGCGCTGTTCCTGGCCACCGACGACGCGAGCCACATCACCGGCAGCTACATGATCTGCGACGGCGGCTACTCGATGCTCGGCGCGTAACCGGCCTCGCGGCCGGCGACCAGCGCGGCGATCGCCGCGTGCAGCGGCGTGGGCACGCCGGCGGCCTCGCCCGCGGCCACGATGCCGCCGTTCAGCGCGCCGATCTCGGTCCGCCGTCCGGCCAGCACGTCCTGGAGCATGCTCGGCTTGTGGTCGTGGTTCTCCCGCGCGGCGCGCGAGATGACGGCGTCGGGGTCGGCGTCCAGGACGATGCCGAGCGCGTCCGCCACCGCCCGGCCCTCGTCCACCAGGGCGCCGGCCAGCGCCCGCAGCGCCGGGCGGTCGCACAGCTCGCCGTGGGTCAGGCCGGTCAGCGCGGCGAGCGGATTCGTGGCCGCGTTGAACAGCAGCTTCGTCCACTGCGCGCCGCGCGCATCGTCCAGCGCGCACCCCGCCCGGGCGTGCGCCGCAGCCGCTGCGATCTCGCCGGCGCGGGCGGGCCGCGGCTCGAACGGGCCGATCCAGGTCTGCCCCGGCGCGTCGGCCGTGATCACGCCGGGCGCGACGAGGTGGCCGGAGACCATCGTCACCCCGCGCATCACCCGCGGCACATGGCGCGCCAGGACCTCCTCGCTGCCGATCCCGTTCTGCACGCTGCACACGGCGGCGTCGGCGAACACGTGCGCGGTGGCGGCGATCGCCGGCTCGGTGAAGGCCGACTTGGTCGCCACAACCCGAGCGCGCACGGTGGGATCTCCGCCGCGTCCGCCCGCGCCTGGATGCGCACCACATCGTCATCGACGCGCAGGCCGTCGCGGGCGATCGCCGCGACGTGCTCCGCCGACACGTCGTAGGCCCAGACCTCGGCCACGGCGGCCAGGCGGGCGGCGAAGATGCCGCCGATCGCCCCGCAGCCGACGACGCAGACCCTCAACCGAGCACCGCGGCGGCGATCTCGTGGCACACGGCGGGCGCCGCGCCGGCCACTCCCAGCCCGGCGACGTCGTCCACGGGCAGGCCGCCGGGCAGCACCGCCACGCGGTAGGGCAGCACGGCGGCCGCCTCGGGGGGCACCTCCGCGCTCGCCAGCCGGAACGTGGCGGCGCCGGCGGCGACCGCCTCCGCGACGAACGGCCCGGCGGTGGGCGCGCCGTCCATGCAGTCCTGCTGGATCGGGTCGCCGCGGTGGTCCACCACGGCCACGGCGACGCGCACGCCGCGCCGCGTCGCCTCGGCCAGCACGGCGTCGGCCAGGCCACGTGCCCACTCGTGCTCCGGCTGCGAGGACGGCGGCGGATCGGCCATCCCCAGCCCGGGCTCGTCCGGCAACGTGCCGTAGGCCGCCAGCCAGCGGGCCTCGTCGTCGCCGTGCTGGCCCGCGTACGGGATCCCCAGCGCGTAGTGGACGAGCAGGTCCTCGGCGTTGGCGGGCTTGCCGTCCGCGATCAGCTTGCGCCGGTCCGCCCCCGCGTAGTCGACGAACGGCCCGACCGTCGCGCCGGACGCGGCGATGCCGCCGACCTCGCCGATCAGCATGCCCCCGGCTCCCGGGAACCTCGCCTCCGGCGAGCAGGCCACGAACCCGCGCACCATCGGGTCGGGCAGCGTGCGCATCCGGTCGAGGTGGACGAGGCTGGGCAGTTGCTGCGTGGCGGCGATCCACGCCTTCGAGCGCGCCCGGGCCATCCCGCCGGTGCCGCCGCGGTCCATCCGCGAGGCCGAGACGAGCACGCCGCTGGCGCCGACCACCGCCACCGCCCCGCGCACGCCGAGGTCCTGCGCCTTGGCCACCGCCCGGTCGATCAAGGCGCGCGCCTCGGCCAGCGGGATGTCGCGAGTGTGGTTCACGCTTGACGCGAGAGTGTACACAGTTATGCTTGCTGCGTCCATTTGAAGAGGAGGCATCCATGCGGTTCGTTCCACTGCTCGCCGGGGTGTGCGGGCTCATGCTGCTGGCCGGCGCCGCCCCCGCGCGCGCTGCCGGCGGCCTGCGGCAGCTGACCGTCGACGCGGCGCGCCCGACGGGCATCATCCGCTCGCTGCAGGGCGTGTCGGGCTCGCCGCTGCCGGGCGACGGCTCGCACCCGGACTTCACGGCGCTCCAGCACCGGCTCGGCGTGGACATCGTGCGCACGCACGACATCGACTGCACCGGCACGGGCGACATCGACGGGATCGGGCCGAACCGCATCTTCCCCGACTGGTCCGCCGACCCCAACGACCCGCGCAGCTACCACTTCGGCCCGACCGACCGCGCGCTGCTCAGCATCGCCCGCAGCGGCGCGCAGATCGAGTTCAACCTCGGCCACAGCGACCTCACCTGCGCCGGCGCCGGCTTCAACGACGCCGTGCCGCCGGACCCCGCGCTCTACGCCACCGTGGCCCGGCACGTGGCCATGCACTATGACGACGGCTGGGCGCACGGCTACCGGCTCGGCATCCGCTACTGGGAGATCTGGAACGAGCCCGACCTGCGCCCGTTCTGGGCGGGCACCGCGCCGCAGTACTACGCGCTCTACGCCGCGACGGCACGGGCGCTGAAGGCGCTGCACCCGTGGCTCGAGGTGGGCGGCCCGGCGCTGACCACCAACAACGACCTGACCGGCTACCGCGAGTCGCTGCTCGCGTACATCCGCGCGAACCGGCTCCCGCTCGACTTCTACTCGATCCACCACTACAGCGACTTCACCGAGGACCCGCAGGACTTCGCCCGCCTCGGTCGCAGCTACCGCACGCTGCTGGACAGCTACGGCTTCACGCACACGAGCATCCAGATGACCGAGTGGAACTACGGCCTGGTCGACCAGCCGAGCTCGATGCAGCGGGCCGCGTTCGCCGCCGACTCGCTGCTGGCCATGCAGGACTCCCCGATCTCGCGGGCGATCTACTACCGCTTCGACGCCGACAACGGCAGCGGCTTCTCGCTGGCCGGCAACGACGGCACGCTGACCAAGACCGGCGAGGCGTTCGCCGCGGTCGGCTCGCTCGAGCGCACGCCGCTGCGGGTGGCCGCCTCCGGCGGCGACGACGCGGGCCTGTCGGTGGAAGCGGGCCGCAACCCGCTGACCGGCGAGGTCCGGGTGCTGATCGGCAACTATGAGATCCCCGCGGCAGACCAGGGCCCGCTCCCCTTCCCGGGCAACGTGTTCACGATCCCCGGGATCGCCTCGTTCACCATCCTCGACCGCCGCGAGGTCAGCTACGCCGACAACGCCGGCTACGACCTGACCGTCCGCGGCCTGCACGGCGCCTATACGGTCGAGCGCTACCGGGTCGACGACACGCATGACCTCACGCTGGTCGACCGCTCCGTGCAGCGCGGCGGGGTGCGCCTGTCCGCGCCGCTGCCCGCGCCGGCGGTCGAGCTCGTGGTGGTGAGGCCGCGGTACTAGATGCGGTCGGGCGCGGCGACGTCCGCGAGCACCGAGGCCACGTTGGTCAGGTGCTCGCGCATCGCCCGCTCGGCCGCCTCCCGCTCGCCCGCGGCGATCGCCCGGACGATCTCGCCGTGCTCGCCCAGCGACCGCAGGGAGCGCCCCGGCGCGAGCACGGTGCGGAACTGGAAGCGGACGACCTGGGAGTGCAGGCGGGCGCAGATGTCGCGTGCCACCTGATGCCGGGAGATCTCCAGGATGCGCCGGTGCATCACCGCGTTGCGCTCGGACATGGCCAGCAGCTCGCCGGCGGCCTGCAGATCGCCCATCTGCGCGACGAGCGCCTGCAACTCGGCGGCCTCGTCGTCGCTGCGGCGCAGCGCGGCGTAGCCGGCGGCGAGCGATTCGAGCGCGGCCCGGGCCTCGAGGATCTCGACCGCCTCCTCGAGCGTGAACCGCCGCACCCGCGCGCCGCGGTTGCGCTCGCGCGAGACCAGGCCCTCGTGGCCGAGCCGGAGGATCGCCCCCCGTACCGCGCCGCGGCTGTAGCCCAGGCGCTCGGCCAACTCCTCCTCCACCAGATGCTCGCCCGGCGACAGCGCGCCCGCGACGATCGCCGCGTGCAGAGCGGCGTAGGCGTCCGGCTCGCTCACACTGCGGACACTACCAAGACAAGATTGTTGACGATCCTGTCCGCGACAGCATAGGTTGTCTGTATGGCGCCCGATCACCCCGTCCCGTCCGAGCGGGCGCGCGCGCTGGTGCGCGGCGGGTTCGACCCCTACGTGCACGTCGCGCCCGACTTCGCGCCGCGGCGGATCACGGACCTCGAGCTGGCCGCGCGCTGCCGGGAGCTGGGCCTGGCCGGGTTCGGGTTGATGTCGCACTACACGGCGACGGCGGAGCGCGCGGCGGTGGTCAACGCGGCCGTGGGCGCGCCGGTGGCAGCGGGGTCGATCGTGCTCAACCACGCGGTCGGCGGGCTCAACGCGACCGCGGTCGAGGTGGCGGCGCGGCAGGGCGCGCGGTTCGTGTGGCTGCCGACCGTGAGCGCGGTGGGCGAGTTCGCCAAGGTCGAGCACGCCGGCGACGGCAACCATCCGGTGTGGGTGCGCTACGAGCTCGAGCTGCGCCAGGCGGGCGCGCGCCCGCGGGCCGTGCCGGTGCTCGACGACGCGGGCGCACCGCTGCCGGCGCTGCTGGCGGTGCTGGAGATCGTCGCCCGCCACGAGCTGGTGCTGATGACCGGTCACCTCTCGCGCGCGGAGATCTTCGCGGTGATGGACGCGGCGGTGGCGGCGGGCGTCGAGACGGTGGTGGTGACCAACCCGGAGTTCCCCTCGCACACGCTCAGCCCCGAGGACCAGCAGGCGCTGGCGAGCAAGGGGGCGCTGCTGCAGCGCGCGCTCACCACCCCGTACACGCGCAAGTGCACGTGGGAGCAGATCTTCGCGGCGACCCGCGCGGCGGGCGCGCGCCACACGGTCTGGGGCAGCGACCTGGGGCAGGTGTTCAACCCGCCGGTCGAGGACGGCCTGGCCCTGATGGCCGACCGCCACCTGGAGGCCGGCTTCAGCGAACGGGAGGTGCGGATCATGGCCGTGCAGAACACCCGGAGGCTGGCCGGTGCCTAAGCGCGTCCAGGTGATCGGCGCGCACGCCGCCGACTTCGTCTGGCGCGCCGGCGGCGCCGTGGCCAAGGCCGTCTCGCTCGGCGGGACCGCCGAGGTGATCGCGTTGTCATACGGCGAGCGCGGCGAGTCCGGCGAGCTCTGGAAGCAGGAGGGCCAGACCGTCGAGAACGTCAAGCAGATCCGCCACGCCGAGGCCGAAGCGGCCGCCGCCCACCTCGGCGCGTCGTTCCGCTCGCTCGATCTCGGCGACTACCCGTTGCAGATCGACGCCGACGCGCTCCTGGCGATCGCCGACGCGATCCGCGAGTTCGCCCCCGACGTCCTGATCACCCACACCGACACCGACCCGTTCAACCCCGACCACCCCATCGCCTTCACGGCGGTCGACCGCGCCCGCTCGCTCGCCGCCGGCGCCGGCGTCTCCAGCGCCTTCCCCACGGTCCGGCCGCCGCAGCTGTTCCTGTTCGAGCCCCACCAGCCCGAGCTGTGCAACTTCACCCCCACCGTGCACGTCGACATCACGGCGGTGTGGGACAAGAAGGTCGCGGCGATGGGCGAGATGAAGGCCCAGCAGTACCTCCAGACCTACTACGCCCAGCGCGGCGAGCAGCGCGGCAACCACGCCCGCCGCGCCTCCGGCGACCCGGACGTCCGCTACGGCGAATCGTTCCAGCGGGTGCTCCCACAGGTGGTCGACGAGCTCTAGACCGCGCGGAGCCGCGGCGGGGCCGCGCCCTCGACGGCGGACAGCGCGTCGCGGGCGGCCAGCGCCTTCAGCCCCAGCGCCAGCTCGGCCAGGCCGGCGCCGGTCTGCGGATCCAGCCCCGTCAGCTCGCGCACCACCCGCAGGCGATGGGCGACCGTGTGGCGGTGGGCGAAGATCCGCCCCGCCGCCGCGTTCATGTTGCCGTCCTCGGCCAGATAGATGCGCACGGTGTCCAGCAGGTCCGTGCGGCCGCGGGCCAGGAGCGGCTCGACCGTGCCCGCCACCGCGGCGCGCACGGCCTCCGGGTCGCGCGCCGCCGCGCGCAGCATCAGCCGCCAGCCCGTGCTCCACAGCTCGTGCGGGTGGACGGCCTGGCGCTCGGCGACGACCAGGGCGAGCTGCGCCTCGCGCAGCGCGGCGCCGAAGCTTGCCGCCTCGGTCTCCAACGGGGCGAGCCCGGCGTCGAGCCGCCGGGCGAGCCGGTGCGCGGCCGCCGTCGCGGGCAGCAGCGCGTCGACGCGGTCCTCGCGCACCGCGGCCAGCGCGTCCGGGACGTCCTGGGCGATGCGCGCCAGCGTGCGCTCGGCCGCCGGGCGCACCGCCAGTGCGTAGGCGCCCGCGCCGAGGTCCGCGCCGAGCCGGCGGGCGCGCGCCAGGACCGCCGCGGCCGGGACGGAGTCCAGGTCGTCCAGCAGCGCCGCGGCGGCGCGCCGCGAGGTCACGCGCGTGTCGCGCAGCGCGACCGCGGTCACGGCGGCCAGCGCGGCCAGCGCGAGGACCTCCTCGGCGTCGGCCCGCTCGCGGCGCCCGAGCAGCAGCACCGAGCCGAGGCGCTCGTCGCCCGAGAACACCGGCACCTCCGCGCCGACGCCGGGGCCGCCGTGCCGCGCGGCGGCGCGAAGCCGCTCGGCGTCCACCGGCGGCGAGGCCACGGCGATGTCGAGGGCCGGCAGGACGATCGCCACGGTCCCGCTGAGCTCCTGGGCCGCCAGCGCGGCCACGCGCTCGACGCCCTCGCCCGCCAGCGCGGCGTCGACCAGGCCGAGATGGACCCGGCGCAGTGCGCCTAGCCGACTGTGCGTCTCAGTCGCGGGCGCGGACAAGGAGGCCTCCGCATCGCCTGCGAGCGTAGCACAAACTTGACTTTTCCGATCAACTTTGTGTACGGCGAAGCATCTCGACGACCAGGAACGCCAGCTCGAGCGCCTGCTGGGTGTTCAGCCGCGGGTCGCACGCCGTCTCGTAGCGCGACGCCGAGCTGGCTGTGGGAGATCATCTGCGCGCCGCCGAGGCACTCGGTGACGTCCTCGCCGGTGTGCTCGACGTGGATGCCGCCCGGGTGCGTGCCGAGCTGCTGGTGGACCTCGAAGAAGCCCTCGACCTCGTCCATGATGCGGTCGAAGTGGCGCGTCTTGTGGCCGCTCGGCGACTCCTCGGTGTTGCCGTGCATCGGGTCGCACTGCCAGACGACGCGGTGGCCCGAGCGGCTCGACCGCCTCGATGATCGGCGGCAGGCGCTCGCGCACGGCGCCGTTGCCCATCCGCGAGACGAGCGTCACGCGGCCGTCGATGCGCTCGGGGTCGAGCCGCTCGACGAGCTCGACCGCCTCCTCGGGCGTGACCGTCGGGCCGAGCTTGACCCCGATCGGGTTGGCGATCAGCGCGCCCAGCGCGATGTGCGCGCCGTCGAGCTGGCGCGTGCGGTCGCCGATCCACAGCTGGTGCGCGGACAGCAGGTACAGCCGCTCGCCCTCGGCACGGAGCAGCGCGCGCTCGTAGTCGAGCACGAGCATCTCGTGGCTGGCGAACAGCTCGACCGTGCTGCAGCGAGCTGTCGTCGACGCCGCAGGCCGACATGAAGCGCAGGCTGCGGTCGATCTCGGTGGCCACGCGCTCGTAGCGCTCGCCGGCGCTGGAGGCGCGCACGAAGTCCATGTTCCACTCGTGCAGGCGGTGCAGGTCGGCCAGCCCGGCGCCGGTGATCGCGCGCGCCAGGTTCATCGCCGCCGCCGCGTTGGCGTAGGCGCGCACGAGCCGGCCCGGGTCGGCCCGCCGGGCCGCCTCCGTCGGCTCCAGCGCGTTGATCATGTCGCCGCGGTACGACGGCAGCCCGGCGGCGTCGAGGACGGCGCTGCGCGGCTTGGCGTACTGGCCGGCGATGCGGCCGACCTTGACCACCGGCATCGCCGTCCCGTAGGTGAGCACGACCGCCATCTGCAGCAGCGTCCGGATCGTCCCCCGCAGGTGCGCCTCGGTGTTGTCGGCGAACGTCTCGGCGCAGTCGCCGCCCTGCAGCAGGAACGCCTCGCCGCGGGCGACCGTGCCGAGCCGCTCCTGAAGCCGGTCGACCTCCGTGGGCACCGCGATCGGCGGCACGGTCTCCAGCAGCGCCCGCACCCGCGCCACGGCGCCGGAGTCGGGCCAGCCGGCTGCTGCACGGCCGGCCGCGCGAGCGCGTCGGTGACCGCCGCGGCCAGCGGGCCGGGCAGCGGCGAGGCCGCCAGGTGCCCCGCCTCGGGCACGTCGATGGTCCAGGTCACGCCCTGAACGCTATCCGGCCCGCAAGATTTCGCCGGACCGCGCGGTTTGCGCGAGGTGAGATCGCGGTCCTGGCGGTGGCGCGTGCGCGAGCTGACGGGAACGGCTTTGCTGGGTAGGGGTGGGGAAGACTCGCCGCGCGGGCGGGATGATCGTTCCCACGTGCGCTTTCGTGCGATGGGGCTCCTAACCGTCGAATAGAGGCTGTTGCGCAAAGCCGCGCCGAAGCGCTCGGACCTCAACGGTGGGACACGGGCGGGCGAAGGCGGCTCCTCAGAAGGTCTCGTCCCACTGACACTGCCGTGCCGGCTCTCCGTGCATGGTGGCGTCCCACGGCACATTGACGCACCTCATCTTTGACCGACTTGTGCAACAGCCTCATAGCGACGGTTAGGAGCCCCACGTGTTTCCGGGGTGATGCCCTCGCGGTCGATCGTGATCGGTCGACGCCCCGTGACGATCGATCATGCGCGGCGGCAGGCTCACCCACCCCCTACAAGCCAGCCGTTCGCCGAGCCCGCCCCGCGACTACGCTCCCGGCATGAAGCGGGCCGTGCGCGCAACCGCCGCCGGGGAGATCGACACCGCGGCGGTGGTGGCGCGTGCCCGGGAGCTCGGGGTCCTCGGCTGGGTGCGGCCCGGCGGGGAGCTCCACGTCGAGGGCGAGCCGGAGGCGGTGGCGAAGCTGGTGGCGGAGACCGGCGCGACGAGCCGGCCGGCGCGCGTCGAGGGCCACGAGCAGTTCGCCGTCCGCGGCGTACCGGCCGGGGTGTTCGTCGTCCAGGAGCACCAGGCGACCGCCCACCACTACGACCTCCGGCTGGAGGTCGACGGCGTCATGCGCTCGTGGGCGGTGCCGAAGGGGCCGTCGCTCGACCCGGCGGCCAAGCGCCTCGCCGTGCAGGTCGAGGACCACGGCATGGGCCACAACACCTACGAGGGCGACACGGTGATCGTGTGGGACCGCGGCACCTACGAGCAGGGCGGCCGCGTCCCCTGGCCCGAGGCGCTCGACCGCGGCCACGCGGTGTTCGTCCTGCACGGCGAGAAGCTGCAGGGCGGCTTCGCGCTCCAGCGCACGCGCGGCGGCGCCAAGCCACAGTGGCTGCTGATCAAGCGCCGGGACGCCGAGGCGCGCCCCGGCTCGGACATCGTCAGCGAGCGGCCCGAGTCCGTCGTGACCGGCCGGACGCTTTAGGCCTCGCTGCCGCGTCCAGGTCGGCCAGCGCCCTGCCCGTGTGCACCGCCAGCCGCTGGAGGTGCGGGAGCGCGTCGCGGTCGCCGATGAACCCGAGGTTCAGCGTCCCGGCATAGCTGAGCATCGTGATGTTCAGCGCCATGCCGTGGATCGGGATCGAGGCCGGGTAATAGGCCTCCATCCGCGCCCCGCGCAGGTACAGCGGCTCGCGCGGGCCCGGCACGTTGGACACGCAGACGTTGAACGCGAGCGGCAGCGGGCCGCGGATGCCGGTCATGGCGCTCGCCGCCTGCAGCCCGCCCGGCGCCAGCAGGTAGGCGCTGTAGGCCAGGATCGCCTCCTGGGTCATCCCCTCCAGCTGCGCCTTGGCGCTGCGCGTGGACGCCGTGATCCGCCGCAGCTGCTCCAGCGGGTCCTCGACGTCGGTGGCCAGCGTCGCCAGGATCGCTCCGACCGCGTTGCCGCCGCCCTCGTCGCCGTGCGGGCGCACGTTGACCGGCAGGAACGCCACCAACGGCGCGTCCGGCAGCTCGTCCAGCTCGCCCAGGAACCGGCGCAGGCCGCCGCCGACGATGGCCAGCAGGACGTCGTTGATGGTCGCGTCGTGCGCCTGGCCGATCCGCTTGAGCCGGTCCAGCTCGTATTGCTGGGTGGCGAAGCGGCGGTTGCGGCCGATCCGCTTGTTGAGGATCGAGCGCGGCGCGCGCGGGAGATCGACGAGGTCCGGATGCCGGCCCGGGCGCAGCACCGGCCCGGCGATCCGCCGGACCAGCGTCGTCGCCGACCCGGCCTGGCCCCGCACGCCCCGGAGGAGCGAGCCCAGATCGGCGACGAAGCCGCCGTCGGACGACTCCTCGCGCGGGCGGCGCTCCGGCGGCGGCACGCTGAAGAACAGCGGCATGTCGCGCTCGTCGGGGTCGGCGGACAGGCTGCGGGCCATCAGCCGGACCCCGCTGTAGCCGTCCACCAGCGCGTGGTGCATCTTCGTATACAGGGCGAAGCGGCCGCCCTCCAGGCCCTCGATGAGATGCATCTCCCAGGGCGGCCGGCTGAGGTCGATCGGGTTGCTGTGCAGGCGCGAGACGAGCACCCCGAGCTCGCGCTCGTCGCCCGGGCTGGCCAGCGCGGAGCGGCGCACGTGGTAGTCGACGTCGAAGTCGCGGTCGACCACCCAGGACTGCAGCGGGCTCGGCACCAGGTGCGGGAAGCGCAGCTTGAGGTTCCACGGCGACTGCACGGACGGGTCGCGCCGGACCTCGTCCACGAGGTCGCGCAGGAACGACGGCACGGCGTCCGGCGGCCGCGCGAACGGCATCAGCGACGCGACGTGCATCATCGTGTCCGGCCGCTCCCCGTACAGGAACAGCGTGTCCAGCAGGCCCAGGCGGTTCGTGGCCACGGCGTCAGGCGCGCGCCGTCTCGAGCAGCTCCGTGCGCGCCCGGCTGACGATCAGCTCGCCCTGCAGCGCGGTCCGGCGCTCGAGGCCGAACTCCCGCAGGTCCTCGGACACGAACTGGTGCACCCGCTCGTCGGTCTCCGCCGCGACCTCGTGGTCGCGCACGAGGCTGATCCACAGGATCTCGCCGTCGCCGCAGTCGAACACGTGCCAGGCGGCGAACCCCTCCATCGCCTCGAAGCGGTCCGCGAACGCCCCGTCGAGCTTGCCCATCAGCTCGGCCACCGAGCCGGCGCCGACGCGGAAGCGCCGGATCGCGGCCGACTTGGGCGGCGCGCCGACGTGGCTGTCTTCGAGCATGTCCGCCGCCCTCCGGCCGACGACGATCTCGCCGTGCGCCGCCTCGATCCGCGGGAACTCGAACGCGTCGCGGTGCGCCGCGGCCCAGCCCCGGGCGAGCTCGCGCGACGCCTCGGCCTGCTCGAGCGCGACGAAGACGCTGAAGGTCATGAACTCGCCGAGGCCGCAATCGATGAACTCGTAGGACACGAACCCCGGCTGTCCGGAGAGCTGCTCGGCGAAGTCCTCGTCGATGGCCCGGCTGAGATCCGCCATCGTCCCGCGTTCCAATCGGTACCGCCTCATGCTTGCGAACATTTCCTGCCCCTTCGTGTCGCTCCCGGCGTCCGACGCTACTCCTTCCCGGATGGCCGTCAAGGCTGACAGCCCAGCCGCGCGAGCTCCGCCTTTACTCATGCAGGCCTCATGAACTAGGTTCCGGCGGCATGAAGAGACCTCTCGCGAGCGTGCTCGCGCTCACGGCGCTGGTGGCGTTCCCCGCCACGGCCGCGGCCGGACACGGCCACCACGGCCATCACCACGGCCCGAAGCACCGCGACACCCACGTCCACCTGCTGGCCATCAACGACCTGCACGGCCACCTGGCGCCCAACACGCCGGGCACGATCCAGACCGGCTGCTGCCGGCCCGTGGTCACCAACGGCGCGCAGACCGGCTGGACGCAGACCACCGTGCCGACCGGCGGCATCGCCTACCTCGCCACGCACATCAAGGCGCTGCGCGCCCGCGATCCGCGTCACACGATCACGGTCGGCGCCGGCGACCTGATCGGCGCGAGCCCGCTCGTCTCCGCGCTCTTCCACGACGAGCCGACGATCGAGGCGATGAACGCGCTCGGGCTGCAGGTGACCGGCGTGGGCAACCACGAGTTCGACGAGGGCGTCGGCGAGCTGCTGCGGATGCAGTACGGCAACCAGCACGGCGGCGACGGCTGCCACCCGGTCGACGGCTGCCAGGACGGCACGCCGTTCGGCGGCTCGCTGTTCCAGTACCTGGCGGCGAACGTCTTCTACGCGGGTACCAACCGCACGATCCTGCCGCCCTACGAGATCCGCCGGGCCGGCGGCGTGCGGATCGCGTTCATCGGCCTGACGTTCGAGGGCACGCCGACCGTGGTCACCCGAGCGGCGTGGCGGGGCTGGAGTTCCGGCCCGAGGTCGCCACGGTCAACGCGCTCGTCCACAAGCTGCGCCGCGAGCGCGGTGTGGAGGCGTTCGTCGTGCTGCTGCACCAGGGCGGCACGCAGGTCCCGCCGGCGCCGCCGGCGTCGCCGGCCACGACCCCCGCGGGCGACGAGTACACCGACGTCAACCGCTGCGTGAACTTCAACGGCCCGGAGATCCAGGCGATCGCCAAGGGCCTCGATCCGCGCGTCAGCGTGATCGTCAGCGCGCACACGCACCAGCCCTACATCTGCCGCTTCTCCGGCAAGCTCGTGACGAGCGCGGCGTCGTTCGGCCGCGTCGTCACCGACATCGACCTGACGCTCGACCGCCGCTCCGACGACGTCCGGGCGGCTACGGCGCACAACGAGATCGTCACCCAGGACGTGTCGGAGGACCCGGCCGCCAAGGCGATCCTCGACAAGTACGCGGCGCTCTCGGCGCCGCTGGCCAACAAGGTCATCGGCCGCATCACCGCCGACATCCGCTCGGCCCGCGAGGCCAGTGGCCAGAACGCCGCCGGCGAGCAGCCGATGGGCGACGTGATCGCCGACGCCATGCTCGAGGCGACCAAGCCGACCGACTTCGGCGGCGCCAAGGCGGCGTTCATGAACTCCGGCGGCGTGCGCGCCGGCCTGCTGTTCGACCAGATCAGCGGCGGCGAGCAGCCCGGCGAGGTCACCTACGGGGAGGCGTTCACGGTGCAGCCTTTCGGCCACACCTTGGTGGTCAAGACGTGCACCGGCCAGCAGATCTATGACGTGCTGGCCAGCAGTTCGACAACCCGTCTGCCAGGGTCGAACCGGATCATGCTGCCGTCGGCCAACGTCCGCTACCAGTGGACCGCGGCGGGCGGGTCGCACATCGTCTTCGGCACGGTGTCCTTCGACGGCGGCGCGACGTTCATCGATAAGTCTGCGAGCTACCGCGTCGCCATGAACAACTTCATGGCCGACGGTGGGGACAACTACACGGTGTTCCGAGTCGTGCACCGAGCCGGCTGGGCGGCGACGTCGTGACCTCGACGCGTTCGCGCGCTATCTCGGCACGCACTCGCCGCTAGCCCCGCCGCCGCTCAATCGCGGATCGAGAAGGTGGGCTGACGCCGTCGCCCTCCCGGAGCCGGCGCTCGTCGCCGGCCCCGGGCGGGCGCGTGGTCAGCGCGGCGCAGAACCCGACCCAGGCGGTGAGCAGCCACAGGTAGGCGTGCGCCGACAGCGCCGGAGCGAGCCGGCCGAGCTGGAAGGTGGCCACCAGCGCCAGCGACCCGGACCGCGCCCGGCACGCGGTCGAGGAGCCGCGCAGGAAGACCCGCGTGCCGATGCAGGTAGATGCCGGTCCCGACGCAGGCCAGCCAGTAGGCGATGCCGCGGCGGCGTCGGGCTCGAGCAGCAGGCCGACGCCGGCCGCCATGATGCAGCAGCGCGAAGGCCGGGCAGCATGTGGCCGACGGCGAAGATGCGCCCGGGCCGATGGTCGGCGAGCCGCCGGACAGCTCGAGCACCTTGAGGTTGATCTCCGCCGCCGAGTCGAAGTACAGCCACCACAGCGCGGCCGCGAGGACCATCGCGGCGACCGAGCGCCGCCCACTCGCCGGTCCGCGTCGATGGCCGCGGCGGCCGAGGCCTGGCCGGCCTCGACGACGACCTCGCCGAGCAGGATGATCAGGAACAGCCCGAAGCGCTCGGCGAAGTGGTGCGGGTCGAGCGCCTCGGCCGGGTCGGCCGGGCGCGAGCGCGGCGAGGTCGTGGTCCCGGCGCGCCTTGCGCGCGGCCTCGCGGTCGTCGGCCAGCATCGCGCCGGACTCCACCGCGATGCGCGATCGCCCACAGCATGTAGCGGAACGGCGCCGGCGACGACGACCGAGACCGCGAACAGCGCGGCCGAGACCAGGCAGGCCCAGGCGATCCGCTGGCTGCAGCACGCTGTCGCGCCCGCGCCGCCGCGTTGCGCGCCGGCGAGCAGCAGCCGCGTCGACGGCCATGGCTGAGCGGCGAACATCCGTGCGTCCCCGGCCGCGGCCGGCGTCGATCGCGACGGCGGCGACGCCGGCCGGCACGCTCGCCGCCAGGAACAGCAGCGCGCTGGCGCGGCGCGTCCGCGCCGTGCCGGTTGTAGAGGACGGCGAAGCCGACCCAGGTCCACCACAGCGTGACGAACAGCCCGAGCGCGATCCACACGCTGTGCGCGTCCGGGTGCGCGACGATCAGGTGCGCCGAGCTGGCCGACGGCCAGCACGAACACGAGGTCGAGGTAGAGCTCGACCCACGAGACCCGCTTGCCCGCGTCGTCCATGGCCGGCCATTCTGCCGACCCCCGATCCTGCGGCGTCCGGAGAAAACGCGCCGCCGCGCCACACAATTCTCACGTTCCTTGACGAAAAACCCGTGCGCGGCATACGATCGCGACAGGGTCCACATAGAGGAGGAGGGAGCATGCGCGCACGGGTCCGCCCGCGGACGCTCGCCGTCGCCGTGGCGACGGTTGCCGGAATGGCTTGCAGCGCCGGGCCGGCGCTCGCCGCGGTGACGCCGACGATCGGCGTCACCCAGCCGGTCTACACCGTCGACCCGGGCGCCACCGCCCAGGTCGGCGTCACGCTCGTGTCGCTGAGCGGCGGGACGAGCCTCGACCGCCCGATCACGGTCGACTACCAGACGGGCACCACCACCACGGCCGGCAGCGGCGGCGCGGCCAAGACGCTGCCGTCCACCGCCGTCGCCGGCACCGACTACACCGCGGCCACCGGCTCGGTCACCTTCCCGGCCGGCGCCACCGCCGGCACGGTGATGACGGCGCCGGTGCAGACCGCCGCGAACAGCGCGCCGTCGGTGCGCGCTGACGATCAACATGGCGCTGGCCAACGACGCGACCAACACGGGCACGGTGACGGTCCAGAACGATCCGCCGACCGTGGTCATCAACGCGCACGGCTTCCCGTACCTGAACCCGGCGCTGCCGGTGAAGACGCGCGTCGCCGACCTGCTGTCGCGCATGACGCCAGCAGGAGAAGGTCGGCCAGATGATGCAGGGCGACCGCACGCAGTTCGGCAACCCGGGCGGCTCGACCACGCCAACACGACGGCGAACGACATCCGCGCCTGGACGGTCGGCTCGATCCTGTCCGGCTCCGGCGACGTGCCGAACCCCAACACGGCGGCCGGCTGGACGGCGATGGTCACCAACTACGAGCTGCGCAGCCTGGCCACGCGCCTGCAGATCCCGCTGATCTACGGCGAGGACTCGGTGCACGGCGACGGCAACATGGTCGGCGCCACGGTCTTCCCGCACAACATCGGCATGGGCGCCACGCGCGACCCGGCGCTGGCCGCTGCAGGAGGGGCAGATCACCGCCGAGGAGACGCGCGCCACCGGTCCGCAGTGGACGTTCGCGCCCTGCCTGTGCGTGGCCCGCGACGACCGCTGGGGCCGCACCTATGAGTCGTTCGGCGAGGATCCGCTCCTGGCCGAGCTGATGGAGCCCGAGATCGACGGCATCCAGGGGTCCGACGCGGAGCCCGCGCTCAGCAACCCGAACGCGGTCGCCTCGGACTCCTCGCTGGACGCGAACAACCGCATCCTCGCCACGGGCAAGCACTTCGCCGGCGACGGCGGCACGAGCTATGGCACCGGCGAGGGCTCGTACAAGGTCGACCAGGGCGTCGACATCATGGACTCCAACACGTTCCAGAACGTGTTCGTGGCGCCCTATTGGCCGGCGGTCCAGCAGCACGCCGTCGGCTCGATCATGCCGTCGTACTCGAGCGTCGCAGCTCGACGGCGCGTCCTGCCCGACCAAGATGAGCGCGGACAAGGCGCTGCTGACCGACGACCTCAAGAGCACGATCGGCTTCCAGGGCTTCCTCATCAGCGACTACAACGCGCTGCAGCAGATCGGCGACAACGCCGCCCACTCCTGTCCGAACCCGAGCCCGCTGCCCACCGGAGTGCCCGACGCGTTCAGCTACGAGGAGGCCACGACGGTCAACGCCGGCATGGACATGCTGATGCTGCCGACCGCCTACCAGCAGGGCTACAACGACCTCAACACGCTGGTCAACAACGGCGTCGTGCCGATGTCGCGGATCGACGACGCGGTCACGCGCATCCTCACCCAGAAGTTCGAGCTCGGGCTGTTCGAGCACCCCCTGGTCGACACGACCAACCAGGCGGCGATCGGCGGCGCGGCGCACCGGGCGGTGGCCGCCAAGGCGGTCGCGGAATCGCAGGTCCTGCTCAAGAACCAGAACTCGATCCTGCCGCTGGCCAAGAGCGCGAAGCTCTACGTCGCCGGCTCCAACGCGAGCAACCTGGGCAACCAGACCGGCGGCTGGACGCTGTCCTGGCAGGGCGCGCAGGGCGCGATCAACGACCCGGGCACGACGATCCTCCAGGGCATCCAGGCCGACGACCCGAACGTCACGTTCAGCGCCACCGCGGCGGCCCCGACGAGCGGCTATGACGCCGGCGTCGTGGTCGTCGGCGAGCACAGCTACGCCGAGGGCCAGGGCGACGTCGGCACGGCCAGCGGGACGACCAACGGGTCGATCCTCAGCCTCAACCTGTCGTCCGCCGACCACCAGGCGGTGGACACGGTCTGCCAGGCGATGCCGTGCGTGGTCGTCGTCGTCTCCGGGCGCTCGATGACCATCGGCGACCAGCTGGGCGAGATGCAGGGCCTGGTCGCCGCCTGGCTGCCCGGCCTGGAGGGCGAGGGCGTGGCCTCGGACCTGTTCGGCGACACGCCGTTCACCGGCCGCCTGCCGCAGACCTGGCCGCGCGACCTCACGCAGGAGCCGATCAACGTCGGCGACGCCACGTACGACCCGCAGTTCCCGTACGGCTACGGCCTGCGCACCGACTCGCCGGTGGCCCGGGCCCAGCAGGCGGCGTCGCTGCTGTCGGGCGACCCGGCCGCCCAGGCCGCGCGCGACGGGCTGAACGCGCTGGCCGCGCTGCCCAGCTGGAACGAGCGCGACGCGCTGCTGCGCCTGGAGGGGATCGCGGGCGAGCTCAGCCAGAGCAGCCATGACTCGTGGACGGTCGACAACCTGGTCGCGTCGATCGCTCGCGACTACGCGCAGCAGGCGCCGATCAGCGCCGGCACGTCGAAGCTGACGTCCGACGCCGAGCACGCCCTGCTCGGCGGCGACGTCCAGACCGCGGTGAGCAAGCTGGCCACCGCCGCCGGGTTCGCGTCGGCCTCGACGACCGGCACGGTGGGCGGCACGGTGCCGGCCACGCTGGCGCTCGCGCTCGGCTCGGCCGCATCGTTCGGGACGTTCACCCCGGGCGTGGCGAACAACTACCTGGCGTCGACGTCGGCGAACGTGGTCTCCACGGCCGGCGACGCGACGCTGTCGGTGGCCGACCCGGACACCACCGCCCCCGGCCACCTGGTGAACGGCGCCTTCAGCCTCGCGCAGGCGGTGCAGGCGGCCGCCACCAGCGCCGTGGGCGTGGGCGGCGCGTTCGCGCCCGTCGGGAGCAGCCCCATCGCACTGCTGACCTACAGCGCGCCAGTGAGCAACGACACGGTGACGCTGAACTTCAAGCAGCCGATCGCCGCCAATGACCCGCTGCGCACGGGCAGCTACGGCAAGACGCTGACGTTCACCCTGTCCACCACGACGCCGTAGACGGACCGCGCCCGTCGCGCCTCAGGGCGCGGCGGGCGCGCGCGCCGGCTCGCGGCCGAAGCGGCCGGAGCCCTCGGTGCGCAGCGAACGCTGCTCGCGCGACGGGGCGAACGCGATGCCGATCGCGCCGGAGACGATCAGCAGCGCGGCGAGCACGACCGCCAGCGTGCGGAACCCGGCCTGCTCCACGGTGGGCAGCAGCAGCACCCAGCCGCCGAGCGCGATCCGCACGACGCCGAACATGAAGCCCTGGGCGGTCGAGCGCAGCAGCGTCCGGAACAGCTCGCCGCTCCACAACTGGAACAGCGACTGCTGCCCGATCCCCGCGCCCACACCGAACAGCAGCACGTTGACCAGCGCGGTGCCGAACGTGACATGAAACAGGATGAACGGGACGAACCCGAGCACCTGCAGGATCGTGGCGGCGATCAGCAGCCGCCGCCCGCCCACCTTGTCGATCAGCGGCATGTACACCGCGCCCACCGCGATCGCCGTCGACGCGAACCAGATCGCCTGCAACGCATAACTCGCCCGATCCGACGTCGAGCCCACCGCCTGCAGGATGTACGGGAAGAAGAACCCGTAGGTGCCGGCCACGAGGTTCCACACGCCGTACATCAGGATCAGGAACGCCAGCGCCCGCACGTGCGTCGAGCGGAACAGCTCGCGCAGCGCGCCCGCGTGTCCCGCATCGCGTTGCGCGTCCGTCCACAGCTTGGACTCGACCATGCCCTGGCGCAGCGCCCACGTGACCAGCGCGGCCACGCACAGCTGGGCGAACAGGATCCGCGGCATCAGATCCCCGAGCCCCAGCAGCGCGATCCCCAAGCCCAACGGCGCGAGCGCGCCGACGTACCAGAGCACCTGCGCCAGCCCGGCGAACCGCCCGCGCGTCTCATCCGGCGCGGTTTCGGTGATCAGCGTCCACGACGCCGGCACGTCCGCCCCCACCGTCAGCCCGACGATGAAGCACCCCAACAACAACATCCACGGCGCCTGCGCGAACACGATCCACAACGCCCCGAACGCGTACAGAACTGCGTCGCCCACAACGGCAACGCCACCCTCCCCGCCACGATCGAGCCGGCATCGATGTAGTTCGCCATCGCCGCCAACGCCGTCTTGCGCCACCGCTCACGAGACTCCATGGGACGGCGATACCCGGTGGGCCGGGGCCTCAGGCCGTGCGGCGGCGCCTCGCCGCACGGCCCAAGCGTTCGTCTACGGCGTCGTCGTGGACAGGGTGAACGTCAGGGTCTTACCGTAGGCCCCGGTGCGCAGCGGCTGCGACGCGCCGATGTGCTGCCGGAAGCCGATGGCCACCGTGTCGTTGCTGACCGGCCCGGCGTAGCTGAGCAGGGCCAGCGGCGAGCCGGCGGCCGCGCTGAGCGGCGCGAAGGCGCCGGTGTTCGCCTGCACCTGCAGCGGCTCGCTGAGCGAGAACGCGCCGTTCACGAGCCGGCCCGTGGCGGTGGTGGACGGGTCGGTCACGGACAGCGTGGCGTCACCCGCCGTCGAGGTCACCGTCGCGGTCGTGCTCGCGTCATACGTGCCATCCACGCCCGGCGTGAACGTCCCGAAGCTCGCCGGACCGCCGAGCGTCAGCGCCAGCGTCGCGGGGACGGTGCCGCCGACGGTGCCGGTCGTGCTGCTCGAGCTGTACACGGCGGCCTGCCGGTAGGGCGTCAGGACGACCGGCCCGACGAGGCCGTAGTTCTGGATCAGCCCGCGGTTCAGGACCGCCGGGTCGAGCGCGGACGAGGCGGTTGTTGAACGTGGTGGCCACGCGGACGACGATCGTGTTCGCGCCGGCGTGGAGGTAGGGCCCGACGTCGACCGTCGGGTCGATCGCATCGACGCCGACCGCCTGTCCGTCGACCGTGAGCGTGAACGTGTCGGTGACCCGGCCGAGGCCGAGGGTCGCGCCGTAGCTGGAGTCCCACCCGGCCGGGAGGTCCACCGTGGTGGAGTACGTCCCGATCCCGGACGCGTTCGCGAGCTGCGGGATGTCCGGCCACGCCTTCAGGCCGGCGAGGTCGAGCGACACCGGCACCTTCTTGGTGAGCGTGCCGTCCGAGCCGAGCGTCCCGTACGGGTTCTGGGGCTGCCAGTCCTCGGCGTCGAGGTGCCAGGCGGCGCCGGTGAGATCGATCGCCGCCGGCGCCGCCGGGAGCGTCGTGCTCACGGTCTGGCCGGTGTCGAGCGTGGTGGCGTACGTGCCGGCGTTCGCGGCCCGGACCACGATCGAGTGGCCGACCTGCGCGGCGCCGTCGGCGGTCGTGCTGGTCACATGGGCGCTCGGACGATCGAGCCCCAAGCTCTGCGGGTCGTCGCTCAGGGCGATGACCGTGCTGGCGTCGCGCCCGAGGCTGACCCGCACCGTGACCGTGTCGCCGCTGCGGGTGTAGTCGGCGATCGGCGTGATCCGGCCGCTGAACGCGTCCAGCTTGTACGGCGCCCCTGCGCCCTCGAGCGTGACGTGCGTGTCGACGGCGCTGCCGGTCGCCATGCAAGGGTTGATGCCGGTGCCGGTGTAGCGGCAGGCCGACGGCTCCTCGTAGAGATTCGACGGGTTGTCGCCGAAGACGGCGGTGCTGCCGGGGTAGGCGTCGACGCCCTGGTTCCAGAGCCAGTAGTAGTTGGTCTGCGTCGTCCGCGTCGTAGCGGCGGACGCTGAGCAGCGACGTCGGGGCCGCCGGCTTGGCCGCGGGCGCGATGCCGAGCTGCGCGAGCTTCGCCGGGACGTCCGCCTCGCTCGCGACCTGCGCCACGGACGGCAGGGCGAGGATCTGCGCGACGATCGCGTTCAGCGTCGCGTCATCGGAGACCGGCATGCCGGCCGTGCCCGTGGGCGCGCCGACGAAGATCACCGGCAGGCCCGCCTGGGCGTAGGCGAGGATCTTCTGGGCGGCCGCGACGCTCAGCCCGCCCCGGGCGGTGTTCGACGTCGGGTACAGGAACTGGTCGAAGATCAGCGCCTTGTAGTCCGGGCCGTCCGCGGCGAGGCGGTGGTTCGACACCACGGCGTTCGGCAGGCTCATCAGCGACTCGTCGAGGTAGTCCCACGTGTATCCGGCGCGCTGCAGGCCGAGGTCCTGCCAGTGGCGGTTGTTCGGGTCGGACGTCGCAGAACGCCGCCGGCGAGGAGTAATTGCGCTGGTAGACCGCGATGTCCGTCTTCGCCGCGCCCTGCGTGAGCACCTCGTGGTTGCGGGCGAAGTAGTCGTTGGTCGCCGCCTCGTCGCCCCAGTAGGGCTCGGTGCGGTTCCACGCGTTCGCGAACGTCACCTTCGCCGTCGAGAAGCCGAGGCCCGGCCACGACGACGCCGGCGAGTCGATGTACGGGCGGATGTGGTAGACGGGCCGGTTGACGCCGCCGGCGAACTCGTGGTTCATCCGGATGATCGCGTCCTGCACGGTCGCCGCGTAGCTCTCGTTCAGCACGGCGCAGCACTCGGTCGAGTACCACGTGTTGCCGGTCATGTGGTTGGCCGAGGCCATCGGCCGGTAGAGGTCCGTCTGGTCGGAGCCGGTCAGCGACTCGTACTCCGACCGGTCCAGCACGGAGGAGGTCTGCAGCTCGTCGCCGATCGACGTGATCGGCCCGTCCTCCTGCTGCAGGCGCAGCTTCATGTTGTAGGCATGCGCCCAGTCCTGGAACGCGACCAGGCGGTTCTGCGTGTAGAGGTCGCTGCGGACGCGGTTGAAGTCCGAGCGGATGCGGTTGCCGCTGCCGTCGCTGAAGCTGTAGTACGGGCCCGCGCCGGGGCCGCCGCCGAGCGAGGCGCCCTCCATCGTCGGGTCGAACAGCGCCGGCAGGTCGGGCACGATGTCGTAGCCCGCCCGCGCTCTGGAACTCGCTGCGCAGGTTGCTGCTCCACAGCTCCTCGGGGGCGCCCCACGGGTCGCTCGCGTGCGAGTCGACGAAGAAGTCGCCGCGGTTGGCCTTCACGAGCGGTCCGAGCGGGCCGGAGAAGTACGCGTCGTAGGCGTCGGTCAGCTCCTTGGTGCCCTGGGGGCTGAGCGTCTCGGGCGTGGTGCCGAACGGCACCGCGCGGAACGCCAGCACGAGCCACTGGGCTCCGGCCGGCGACGCCGGCGCGGTCCAGCTCAGCGTTCCCCGCGGTCGTCCCGCCCTGATAGCCGCTCGTGTTCGTGCCGGTCAGCGTCGAGGTGAGGTCGATGACCGACGAGCGGTCGAGGTCGACCGTGCCGGTCGCCGGGCACGGGCCGGCGGTGCAGCGGTAGGCCTCGACGGCCACGATCGTGCCCGTCGCCGTGCCGTTCACTGCGCCGGTGAACGTCTCGCCGGCGTTCACCGCCGTCTTCGAGACCGAGAGCGTCCGGCGGGCGTACGGGTCGGTGCCCGAGTAGGTGGCGTTCGGGAGCGCGCTGGCCACCTTGAGGCTGATCGTGACGCCGAGCGAGTTCGCCTTGTTGTAGATCGCCACCAGCTGGTCGGTGGTGGGAACGCCGCCCTGGCCGATCTCGAGCCCGGCGATGTTGTGGTCGTACGCGTCCTGGATGTCGTCCTGCAGCCCGGCGATGGTCGCGCTGGCGGGCGGGAAGTTCCAGCGCGCCCACGGCATGTCGTTCTGCGGCGGGTCGGCGAACGTGCTCGTGCTCAGCGGGGTGACCGGGTTGAGCGCCGCGAAGGCGGCGGCGCTCGGGGGCGTCCCGCTCGACGCCCGGGCGAGCGGCGCGCCGGCGGCGCCGCCGATGACGATGGCCGCGGCAGCCGACGCCACGGCGATGGTCTTGGTCTTCAAAGTCCCTCTCCTCTACTCGCGCGACCGCGATCGACCAACTTCGACCAGGTTCTACCGCCGGCCGATTGCGGTTCGCGCCCGGGGCGCACCCTCGACTTCGCGCCGCCGCGGCGGCTTCGCCTACGGGTCGACCCGCGCGTGGGGGAGCTGCTCGCGCGAGTCGATGCCGAGCTTGCGATAGACGTGGGTGAGGTGCCGCTCGACGGTCTTGACGCTGAGCAGGAGCTCGGCGGCCACCTCCCGGTTGGTGCGGCCCGCGGCGGCGAGCTGGGCGATCGTGCGCTCCTGCGGCGTCAGCCGCGACCGGTCCGCGCCGGCGCCCCGCTTGGCCGGCGTCAGCCCGCAGGCGTCGAGCTCGCGCAGCGCGCGGCGGAGCATCGGCTCGGCCCCGAGCGCGGCGAACGCGTCGCGTGCGGTGGCCAGCGTCGCGGCCGCGGCGCGGCGCTGCCCGGTCCTGCGCTCGAACCGGCCGTGGGCGAGCTCGCACAGCGCCCGCTCGTACGGCATGCCGGCGGACACGGCCTCGCGCGCGCGCCGGTACGCGGTGTCGGCGGCGTCGCCGTCGTCGCGGGCCGCGGCGAGGTTTCCCCGCACCCGGGCGATCCGGGCGATCGCGGAGCCGATGCGGTGGTCGCGAGCGACGGCCTCGTGGACGCTGACGATCGCCTCGGCCTCGTCCAGGCGCCCGAGCCCGATCAGCGCGTCCGCGTACGGCGCCGCCCACGGCCAGTGCCCGGGATGGTCGATCGCCTCGCTCCCCGCGAGCGGGGCCAGCGCCGCGACCACGTCTCCGGGGCGCCCGAGCGCACCCGCGAGCTCGGCGCGGCCCAGGGCGACCTCGGCCACGTGGTTCTCGAACACCACGGGCAGTGCGGCGAGCTCCGCCGCCAGGACCGTGCACTCCGCGACGTCGCCGCGCGCTGCGGGGACGAGCGCCGCGGCCCAGGCGGCGGGGGCCAGCGCGGCCACGTCGCCGGCCTCGCCGGCGATGACCCGCGCGCGCGCCGCCAGCCGCGCGGCGTCATCCCAACGGCCGGCCAGGAACTCGACCCGCGCGTGCGCGGCCAGCGCGCGCGCCGCCACGACCAGCGACCGCGACGGCACCGGCCGCGAGGTCTCCGCCCGCAGCGCGTCCCGCGCGCCGCTCAGGTCGTCGTCGGCCAACAGCAGGCTGCCCCTGCGGGTCGCCGTGGCGAGCCCCGCGTAGGCCTCGTCGCGGCGTCCGAGCCAGTGGAGCGCCTGCGAGCGCCAGCCGGCCGCGCGGGCCCGGCCCGCCTCGTCGCCGGCGAGGGCCACGGCGCGCTCGGCCCATTCGACCGCGGCGTCGGCGCGCAGGCGGAGGATCGACAGGAACGCCATCCGCTCGGCGATCCGGGCGGCCAGCGGCGCATCCGTGCCCGGGTCCACGTGCCGCCAGGCACGGTCGAGCCGCTCCTCGGCCTCGCCGCGCCGGCCGGCGCCGATCGCCACGTAGGCCAGCACCGCGTCGCAGAACGGGCCGGCGGCGAAGTTGCCGGCCGGCGCGGCCAGCGCCTGCGCGCGGGGTGTGTCGCCGGCGTACATCGCCGTCTCCACCGCGCTCAGGAGCCGGCGCTCGCGCTGCTTGCGTCCGTCGCTCATCCGGCTGGCGGCCACGAACGCCGGCCCGGCCGCGCCCCAGTCCTGCGCGGCGGCGCAGCGGACGGCGAACGCGTCGAGCTCGTCCGCGAGCGCCGCGTCGGCGCCCGGGCTGGCGGCCACGCGATGCCCGAGCGAGGTCCACTCGTCCGCCACTGCCGTCGCCGCCCGCGTGTGCAGGTCGGCGCGCCGCGCCGGCGGCAGCTGCTGGTAGACCGACGCCCGGGTCAGCGGGTGGGTGAAGCGCAGCTCCGGCCCGGCGGGCCCGTCGTCCAGCCGGACCAATCCGCCCGCCACCGGCGCGTCGAGCGCCGCCAACGGGTCGCCCACCCCGGCGACCCGGCCGGCGAGGGCCAGGGGGGCGCGCAGTCCGAGGACCGAGGCGGCCTCGAGCAGGCACACCCCGTCCGGCGGCGCCGCGGCCAGGCGCTGCGCCACCAGCGCGGCGAACGAGCGCGGTGCGGGCAGTGCCGGCGCCGGCTCGTCCCACACGCGCGGCGGCACCTCGTCGAGCAGCGCGCGAGCGTGCAGCGCGTTGCCCGCACTGTGCTCCTGCAACCGCCGCGCGGCCGCCACGGACAGCGGGACGCCCACCTCGGCGGCCAGCGCCCGGATGTCATCGACGCCCAGCGGCCCCACGGCCAGCCGGCGGCCCACCGCCTTCAGCAGACCGTCGGGAAGCCGGCCGAGCTCACCCTCCCGCGCCACGAGAAGCACGAGCACGGCGTCGTCGATGAGCCGGCGCACGGTGAACGAAAGCGCTCTGAGCGATGGCTCGTCGGCCCAGTGGACGTCGTCGACGACGAGGGCCGCCGGCCCGTCGAAGTCGTTGAGCGCCTGCAGCAGCTGCGCGCCGGCCTCGACGTGCCCGGTGGCCCCGAGCGGCCCCGGCTCGGGCAGGAGCTGGGCGAGCACGCCGAGCTCGACCCCGGTCTCGAACTCGTCGCCGCTCGCCCGCACCACGCGTACGTCATCGAGCCCGGACAGGAAGTGCTCGACCAGCGTGGTCTTGCCGATGCCCGCCGCCCCGTCGAGCAACACGACGCGCGCGTGGCCCGCGCGCGTCGCGTCCAGCTCCGCGCGCAGCGCGGCGAGCTCCTCGCCGCGTCCCACGAGCGTGACGCCGAGCTGCGCCCCGGTGCCGGTCACGCCATGCTCCTGCCGGTTGACCGCCGCCACGCCATGGAGGACCACCGTACTCGCCGCGCTGGCGAGCTACATCGATGCCGGCTCGATCGTCGCCGGCGCCGCCGGGCTGGCGCCGTGGGCGCGGCGCTATGGCCTCAGCGACCACGCCGTCGGGCTGATCGCCGCGTTCAGCTCCAACGGCATCTCCGCCGGCGTCGGCGCGCTCGCCGGCGGCTGGCTGTCCGACCGATTCGGCCGCAGGCGCGTCTTCCGCTGGGACCTCCTGCTCTATGCCGCCGGCGCGCTCGGCGTCATCGCCGCCGGCCGCCTGTGGCAGCTGGTCGCGGCGTACGCGCTGCTCGGACTGGCAGTCGGCATCGACGTGCCGGCCTCCTGGACGCTGATCGCCGAGACCGCGCCCGCCGGGCGGCTGGCCCGCCGTGGCGGCACCGCCCAGCTGCTCTGGGGCCTCGGCCCGGCGGTGGTGCTGGCGCTCGCGCTGGCGGTGTCCGGCCTGGGCGTCACCGGCGTGCGGATCGTCTTCGCCCACCTGCTGGTCGTCGCGCTCGTCCTGTGGGCGCTGCGCCGCCGGCTGCCCGAGTCCGCCGTGTGGGAGCGCACCCCGCGGGTGCCCGCCACCGCGCTGGCGCGCCGGACCTGGATCGCGCCGCTGGCGCTGCTCGCCGGCATGTACGGGTTGTGGAACCTCAAGGCCGGCACGAGCGGCTTCTTCCTGCCCTACATCCTGCGCACGGTCGGCGCGCAGAGCCAGGCGCAGAGCGTGGCCGTCCAGGAGTGCGGCTTCCTCGCCGGTTGCCTGGCCACGATCCTCATCTTCATGCGGCTCGCCGACCGCGCCTCGCCGCGGCGGCTGTTCGCCGCGGCGGTCGCGCTGCAGCTCGCCGCGATGACGCTGCTCGCGCTGGCGCCGCTGACCGTCGGCGTGTCGCTCGCCTACGTCGTGGTCACGGGCGTGGGCAACGGCTTCGGGCCGCAGGCGTTCTTCCAGCTCTGGAGCGCGGAGACGTTCCCGACGGCGGTCCGCGCCACCGCGCTCGGCCTCATGTTCGCCGTCGTGCGGATCGCCCTGGGCGTGTGGAGCCTGTTCGTGCCGTCGATCACCGCCGCCGGGTTCACCACGCTGGCCTGGCTGCTGGCCGCCTTCCTGGCGGCCAGCGGAGCGCTCGGGCTCGGATTCACCGCACGAGCGTCGTCTCGGCCGCCGCGGCTGGGCGGGCGAAGCGCCGGGCGCGGTGGTCGTCGAGCTGCCGCAGCGGCACTCGGCACGTCTCGCGCGCGGTCAGCGCGGCGACCGCCGCGATGATGCTCCCCGCGAGCGTGAGCAGCGCGACCGGCGCCCAGCCGCCGCCGTCGATGGCCGCGGCGACGGTGGGCGCGAAGCCGCCGACCGCGTAGCCGATCTGGGTGCCGATCGCCATGCCGGAGAGACGCACCTTCGTCGGGAACATCTCGCCGTAGAACGCCGGCTGGACGCCGTTGAACGCGCTGTAGACGACGCCGGACATCGCCACCGCGGCCGCGAAGATGAGCACGTAGTTGCCGCTGTCGATCGCGCCCAGATAGGCGAACATGAGCGCGCCGCTGCCCAGCGTGCCGGCGATCAGCACCGGCTTGCGCCCGACGCGGTCGGCCAGCGCCGCCCAGGCCGGGATGGCGGCCAGCGCGACGGCGTTGGTCACGATCGCCACCCACAGCATCGTCGTCTTGTCGAGGCCCTTGGTGTCGACGGCGAACGACAGTGCGTAGACGGCGAAGATCGTGCTCACGGTGGAGCCGACCGCGGTGAGCAGCACGCGCAGGACGCCGGCGCGGTGGTCGCGCAGCAACTCGCCGAGGGGCGCGCGGTCGAGCTCGCCCTCGCGCGCGGCCTCCGCGAATACCGGCGTCTCGTCGAGCCGGCGGCGGATCAGGACGCCGGCGACCACGACGACGGCGCTCAGCCAGAACGGGACCCGCCAGCCCCAGGACAGCAGGTCGGACTCCGGCATGGCGCCGATCGGCAGCCAGGCGGCGGTGGCGATGACCAGCCCGGCCTGCGTGCCGGTCAGCGTGAAGCTGGAGAAGAACGCGCGGCGCTCGTCGGGCGCGTGCTCGAGCGTGAGCGAATTGCCACCGGACTGCTCACCGGACGCCGAGAACCCCTGCAGCAGCCGCAGCGCGACGAGCAGCGCCGGCGCCCACAGGCCGATGTCGTCGTATGTCGGCAGGCAGCCGACCAGGAACGTCGAGATGCCCATCATCACCACGGTGAGCACGAGCACCCGCTTGCGGCCGTGGCGGTCGCCCAGGTGGCCCATGAAGAACGCGCCGACGGGCCGCGCGACGTAGCCGACCCCGTAGGTGGCGAACGACAGCAGCGTCGCCGTGGCCGGGTCGGAGTCCGGGAAGAACACCTTGCCGAACACCAGCGCGGCGGCGGTGCCGTAGATGAAGAAGTCGTAGTACTCGAGCACGCTCCCGACCGAGCTGGCGAGCGCGGCCTTGGCGGGTGTCCTGGCTGGGGTCATGGCTCCTCCCGTTGTGCGGCCATCCGGATCGGCGTGTTGGCCGCGCCGTGGCCGGCGTAGCCGCCGCGGCGCTCGACGAGCTCGAAGAACACGCGCCCGCGCGTGGCGGTGAACGCCTGCCGCAGCTCGCCGCCGCGCGCGTCGCGGTCGTAGAGCAGCCCGAGCTCGCGCAGCTCGCGCGTGTCGACTCCGAGACGCGCCTCCAGGTCGTCGTAGTAGTTGCCCGGGATCGCCAGGAACGGCACGCCGGCCGCGCGCGCCCGGCGGACGGCGGTGGCGATGTCGGTCGTGGCGAACGCGACGTGCTGCAGCTCAGCCCGGCCGTTCGCCGGCAGCACGGGCACATCGAGCGTGAGCCGCACGCCGCCGCCGTTGAACGCGCGGCTGCGGACGAGCCCGTCGGGCGACGCGCTCTCCTCGCCGCCCCGGGGCTCGAGGGCCAGCACGGCGCGGTAGAACAGCGCGGCCTCGTCGAAGGCGTCGAACGGCTGAGCCAGCGCGAGGTGGTCGATGCGGCTGAGCGGTCCGTCCGGCGCCGCGTCCTCGGGCGCGAAGTCGGCCACCCAGCCGGCGTCCGGCGCGCAGAAGAACACCGACGTGCCGTCGGGCGCCGCGACGGCGGAGATGTCCGCCTCGCCGGGGCCGCGGGTGCGGTCGAGCACGGGCGCCAGCAGCGCCGCGGCGCGAGCGACCGAGCGCTCCGGGTCCGCGCTCTCGACGGCCACCGCGGCCACGCGCGGCGCGTCGCCCTGGTTGACCACCAGGCGGATCGCGCCCTGCTCCCACAGCTGGACGGGCTTGCTGCGATGGCGACCCGTGCGGGCGAAGCCGAGGCCGGCGAGCAGTGGCTCGATCCCCTCGCCCGCCACCTCGGCGAACGCGTAGCCCGACGGCGGCGCGGCGGCCGGCAGCTCGGCCTCGAGCAGGCGCAGCGAGCGCATCGCGTCGACCGCCATCCGCCGCGGGTCGGCCGCGCGGAAGACGTCGTTGAACACCTCCAGCGACCACGGCCCGGCGTAGCCCGCGGCGCGCACGTGCGCCATGAAGGCGGCCAGGTCGAAGCCGCCCTGGCCGGGGAAGCAGCGGTGATGGCGGCTCCACTGCAGCACGTCCATGGCCAGCCGCGGCGCGTCCGCGAGCTGCAGGAAGAACAGCCGCTCGCCCGGGATCTCGCGGATGCCGGCCGGGTCCGAGCCGCGCGACAGGATGTGGAAGCTGTCGAGGCACAGCCCGAGCGCCGGGTGGTCGGCGCGCTCGACGATCCGCCAGGCGTGCCGGTAGTCGTTCACGTGGCGGCCCCAGGCCAGCGCCTCGTAGGCGATCCGCAGGCCGTGCGCGGCGGCCCGCTCGGCCAGCTCGCGCAGCTGGGCGGCGGCGAGCGCGTCGTCGTCCACCGCGTCGGGTGACACGGTCGAGCACACGAGCAGCAGCTCGGCACCGAGCGCCTCCATCACGGCGAACTTCGCCTCGGCGCGGGCGAAGTCGGGGGCGGGGACGGCCTCGAAGTCCCGGAATGGCTGGTAGAGGTCGAGGCGCAGGCCGAGGTCCGCGACCCGCTCGCGCACCTGCGCCGGCCGGAGCGGCGAGGCGAGCAGATCCGGCTCGAACAGCTCGACGCCGTCGAAGCCGGCCGCGGCGGCCGCGTGGAGCTTCTCCTCCAGCGTGCCGCTCAGGCAGACCGTGGCGATCGACCGCCTCATGCGGTCAGCTCCGCGAAATGGCGCAGCATCCGCGCAGCCGCATAGGTGTCCGTCCGCGTCAGCATAATGTACGAACTGGTACGTTCATACCACGGTGACCCGAGCCGTACACCTAAGATCGACGCGGATGACCCGGACCGCGGATGCCGAGCGCCAGCGCGACCCCGCCCGCACCCGGGCGGAGATCCTCGAGGTCGCCACCCGCGAGTTCGCCGAGCACGGGTACTCGGGCGCGCGCGTGGACGAGATCGCCGAGCGCACGCGCACGACCAAGCGGATGCTCTACTACTACTTCGAGTCCAAGGTTGGGCTCTACACCGCGGTGCTGGAGCGCGCCTACGCGCAGATCCGCGCCGCTGAGCAGACCGTCGACGTCGAGCACCTCGACCCCGTCGCCGCCATCCGCCGGCTCGCCGAGCTGACGTTCGACCACCACGAGGCGCACCCCGACTTCATCCGCCTCGTCAGCATCGAGAACATCCACCGGGCCGAGCACATGCACGCCTCCAGCCGGTTCGCCGAGCTCAACACGCCGGCGATCGACCGCATCGCCCGCATCATCGAGCGCGGCGTCGGCCAGCGCGTGTTCACCCGCGCCGCCGACGCCGTCGACGTGCACATGCTCATCTCGAGCTTCTGCGTGTTCCGCGTGGCCAACCGGCACACCTGGAGCACGCTGTTCGGCCGCGACCTGCTCGACCCGGCGACGCGCGAGCGCTACCGGACGATGCTCGGCGACCTCGTGGTCGACTACCTCACGGCGCGCTCAGCACGTCCGTAGCCAGCGCCCGTCGTCCGGGCGCGCGGGCGAAGCATCGACGCGCTTGAAGCCGGGGCGATCCTCGGCGACGAGGTCCGAGAGGGCGAGGCGGATGCGGTGCAGGCGATTCATGGCGGCTCCTGTGTGGTGGGTCTGGGACCACACCATCGTGCCGCCGCCGGCCCGCCGGCAACACCGAGCCAGCCGGTGGGCCAGGGGGCGGCCACCCGGCCGACGTCGGCGTGGGGGCTCGCCAATACCATGGTGACCAACGGCCCCATGACCGGTGAGAATCACCTCGATGACCCGCAGCCCGGCGGCCGGACCCCCGCGCCCGGCCGCCTCGCGCTGGTGCAGGCGTACCTGAACACGCACTACGACCTGGCCGGCGCGCACGGCGACGAGATCCTGCGCAGCCCGGTCGTCCTGGGCGACTGGCTCGCCGCGCGCGGGCTGCTGGACCGCCGGGCGCGGCTGGACCACGACGACCTGGCCCGCGCGGTGACCGTGCGCGAGGGGCTGCGGGCGCTGGCGTTCGCCAACAACGCGCAGCCGTTCGACGAGGCCGCCGTGACGGCGCTGCAGCACGCGTCGGCGGGCGCGAGCACCGAGGTGCGGATCGAGCCCGCCGGTCCGCGGTTCGTCGCGGCGAGCCCGCAGCGGCTCGACGGCGCGATCGGCGACCTGCTCGCCATCACCGCCCAGGCGATGCTCGCCGGCGCCTGGCCGCGGGTGAAGGCCTGCCCCGGCCGCCACTGCGGCTGGGTGTTCTACGACCACTCGAAGAACCTCAGCGCGCGCTGGTGCTCGATGCAGGTGTGCGGCGACCGCGAGAAGGCGCGCGCCTATTACCGGCGCAAGCTCGCGCGCGCCGGTTGATCGCGCCGGTCTGCCCGCGCGGGCCACATCTGGTTCACTGCCGCGCGTGAGCGCGCCGGCCGTCTACCCCAGCCTCCAGGATCGCCGCGTGCTGGTCACCGGCGGCGCCTCCGGCATCGGCGCGGCGATCGTCCGCGGCTTCGCCCGCAACGGCGCGCAGGTGGTCGTCGTGGACATCGACCGCGAGGCGGGCGAGGCGGTGGCGGAGGAGCTCGGCGTGCGGTTCCTGGCGTGCGACCTCACGGACGTCGCGGCGCTGCGCGCCGCGGCGGCGGCCGCCGGCCCCGTGACGGTCCTGATCAACAACGCCGCCAACGACCAGCGCTACGCGGTCGAGGAGATCACGCCGGAGCAGTGGGACGCCGCGCAGGCCGTCAACCTGCGCCACCAGTTCTTCATGGCGCAGGCGGTGGTCGCCGGGATGCGGGCGGCCGGCGGCGGGTCGATCGTCAACCTGTCGTCGGTGGCCTGGCGGCGCGGGCCGGACGGCATGCTGGCCTATGCGACGGCCAAGGCGGGCGTGGTCGGGCTGACCAACGCGCTCGCCACCGCGCTCGGCGGCGACGGGATCCGAGTCAACGCCATCGCCCCGGGCGCCGTGATGACGCCCCGGCAGCTGCAGCTCTGGCACACCCCCGAGAGCCGGCAGCGGCTCGTCGGCGCTCAGGCGATCCCGCAGGACGTCACCGAGCGCGACGTCGCCGCCGCGGCGCTCTTCTTCGCCGCCGACGACTCACGCATGATCACGCGCCAGTGCCTCTACGTGGACGCCGGCCTGTCCGCCTGACTCGCCGGCGCCGGCCGCGCCGCCGGAGGAGGAGGAACTGACGGCGCGGGCCGGCGGCGACGCTTGCGCGGCAATGCCGTGCCGCAGGTCGAACCAGTCGAAGTGGGCGAGCAGGTCCTTGCGGTAGGCGTCGACGCAGGCCAGGCCGATCATCGTCCCGGTGAATCCCCGCGTCGCCTCGTCGGACATGTAGGTCGCGTCGAGGACCGGCCCGATCGGGCGCAGGTCGGCGCCCGAGGTTCCCCAGGCGAACTGCAGCCGGCCCTGCTCCAGGCGCGCCTGCAGGACGACCGCGTCGGCGTCCACGGCGGCGCGGTCGAGCAGCAGCTCGCGCTTGGCCCGGTCCTCCATCAGGAGGATCCCGACGGCGGTGCCGCCCAGGCTCTCGCTGCGGTACACGCGCAGGTAGGCGAAGTTCTTCTCGTCGTAGAAGACGACCAGCCCGGCCGAGTGCGAGAAGTGGCGCGGCCGCACGGCCACGCGCGTCTCCGCCAGCGCCTCGAAGTCCTGCAGCTGGGTGGCGACCAGCGAGACGCCGAAGCGCGAGGTGAGGTTGTCACCGCCGCGCAGCGTGAGGCTGCCCGGCCGGGTGCGCAGGCCGGCCCAGTCCTCGGCCGGTGGCCGGCGCAGGGTCGAGAGGCGGGGGTCGATGGCCGGCCCGTCGAAGTCGTCGCGGACGCGCTCAGGCGCGCCGCGCCCATCCCCGAGCCGCGCCACCGTGCCGCCGCCGGCCAGCCGCAGCCAGCCGTCCTCGGTCCACTCGACGCGCTGGATCGCGGTCTCGCGGCCCAGCACGGACCGCGGCTCCGGGCCCAGCGGCCGGGCGCACAGGTGCGCGACGTACCACTCCCCGGCCGGGGTGTCGACCAGCGAGCCGTGGCCGGCCTTCTGCAGTTCGGCGGCCGGATTGAACAGCGCGGGCCGCAGGTGGTCCGAGTCGTTGCGGCCGTAGTGCGGCGCGGGGTTGCTCGTGAGGAACGGGTTGACCGGCGCCGGCTCGTATGGCCCACCGACGTCGCGGGCGCGGGCCAGTGTCGCGCCGTGCCCGAAGCCCGTGCCGCCCTCGGCGGCCAGCAGGTAGTACCAGCCGTCGCGCTTGTACAGGTGCGGCGCCTCGACGCAGCCGCGGTCCGTCGCACCGCGCGAGATGCGCCGCGTCCCCCCGCGCAGCGCACGGCTCTCCGGGTCCCACTCCTCCAGGACGATCGCCCCGGGGTGCTCGTAGCCGTCGCGCGGGTCCCACTCCAGCGTGACGAGCCAGTGGCGCCCGTCGTCGTCGTGGAACAGCGACGGGTCGAAGCCGACGCTGTTGAGGTAGGCCGGCGCGCTCCACGGCCCGGTCACCGCCTCGGCGCTGACCAGGAAGTTGTCGACGTCGAAGTAGCCGCCGGCCGTGCTGCGGACGACCGAGTAGGTCAGGTGGAACCGCCCGCCCCCCGGTTCGCGGCTCAGCGACGGCGCCCAGATCCCTCCGTGCGCCGGGAAGCCCTGCAGGTCATGCGCTCCGCAGAGCGCATGACCCACGAGCCTCCAGTTCCCCAGGTCCCGCGAGTGGAACAGCCGGACCCCCGGTTGCCAGACGAACGTCGACGTGGCGATGTAGTAGTCCTCGCCGACGCGCAGGATCGAGGGATCCGGGTTGAACCCGGGCAGGACGGGGTTGCGGATCAACGCGCCTCACCGGGCGATCGAGGCCACTCCCGGCCGCCGGCGCGAGACCGCGTCGATCGTCGCCGCCAGGATGAGCACGCCGCCGGTCACCAGGAAGGTGATGCCGGCCGAGAGCCCCAGCAGGCCGAGCCCGTTGGTGATCATCGAGATCAGCAGCGCGCCGACCGCCGCCTGGGCGAGCCGGCCGCGGCCGCCGAACAGGCTGACGCCGCCGATCACCGCCGCGCCGACGCCGGACAGGACGATGTCCCGTCCGAGGGTGGCCTGGACGATGCCCACCTGGCTGGCGGTGAACAGGCCCGAGAGCACGGCGAGGGAGGAGCACGTGATGAAGCACGTGATCCGGATCCGCGCCACATTGATGCCGGCGCGCCGCGCCGCCTCGGGGTTGCCGCCGACGGCGAACACGTGCATGCCGAAGCGCGTGCGGTCGAGCACCGACTGCCCGATCCACAGGATGCCGAGCGCGATCGGCACCACGATCGGCACGCCCATGATCGGGAACACGCCGGTGGACCGGTCCTGGCTGAGCAGGTACACCGCGGCGCCGCCGAGCACGATCCAGAGCCCCACGCGGATCCACAGCAGGGCGATCGGCCGCGTCGCCACGCCGGCGGCCTGCCGGCGCCGGCGGTCGTAGAGCCCGGTCCCGAGCGAGATCAGCACGATGACCGCCAGCATCGCCCAGCCCAGCCACGTCGCCATCGACTTGTTCATGATCGCGGTCACGGCCGGCGTCGTGACGCGATAGGCGCCGGAGCCGCCGAGCAGGATGAGCATGAAACCCTGCAGGCCGAGGAACAGGCCGAGGGTGATGACGAACGACGGGATGCCCACTTTGGCCACGAACACGCCGATGAACGTGCCGAGCGCGGCGGCGCACAGGATCGCGACCGCGCAGTGCGAGGACCCAGTTCCAGCCGTGCTGGTTGACCAGCAGGACCCAGATCGACACCGCGCTGCCACCGGTGACGCCGGCGGACAGGTCGATCTCCGCGATGATGATCACGAACGTCAGCGCCATCGACAGCATCATCAGCGCGGCCGTCTGCGTCATCAGGTTCGCGATGTTGGTCTTCGAGAAGAAGACCGAGTCCAGCGACGTGAACAGGATGCCCAGCACGACGAGGCCGGCGAGCGCGGGCAGCGAGCCCATGTCGCCGCCGCTCACGCGCTGGACGTAGGCGTGGAACTGGTCGGCGACCGTGCCCTCGTGGCCCGTGCCGATGAGCGCCTTGGTCGCGTCGCTGAGTGGCGGCTCGGTCTCCAGCGTATGCTCCGCCCGGACCTCGGGCGGGTTCGTCGACTTCTCCTGCTTGGTCACAGCGCCGTCTCCTCGACCAGCCGCTCCTGGCTCTTGGTCCCGGTGATGTAGCCGACGACATCGTCGCGGTTCGTGGTCTTCGCGTCCAGGTGGGCGACCATCTGGCCCAGGTAGAGGACGTCGATCGAAGTCCGCCACCGCGAACACGTCGGCCAGGTTGTGGCTGATGATCAGCACGCCCACGCCGGAGTCGGCGAGCCGGCGCACGAGCTGCAGCACCTGCTCGGTCTGGGCGACGCCCAGCGCCGCGGTCGGCTCGTCGAGGATGACCACCTTTGCGTCCTGCAGCACCGAGCGGGCGATCGCCACCGTCTGGCGCTGCCCGCCGGAGAGCGAGGAGACCTTCTGGCGGACCGACTTGATCGTCCGCACCGAGAGCGACCCGAGCGTCTCCGCCGCGTGCCGCTCCATGGACGGGCCGTTGAGCATGCGGTGGTGCTGCTCCTCCCGGCCGAGGAACATGTTCTGGACGATGTCCAGGTTCTCGCACAGCGCGAGGTCCTGATACACGACCTCGATGCCGAGCGTCGAGGCGTCGTGCGGGCGAGTGCAGCGAGGCCGGCTGGCCGTCGAAGAGCACTTCGCCCGAGTCGTACGACTGGACGCCGGCGAGCCCCTTGATGAGAGTGGACTTGCCGGCGCCGTTGTCGCCGACCAGTGCGGTCACCCGCCCGGGGTGGACCTGGAGGTCCACCCCTTTGAGCACCTCGACCGGGCCGAAGCTCTTGCGGATGTCACGCAGCTCGATGAGAGCTGTCATGAGCGTCTTTTACTGGATGCCGGCCTTCGCGCACAGGGCCTTGACCTGGCCCGTGCACACGTCCGACACCTTCGCGTTGCCGTCCTTGAAGACCTGCTCCATGTTCTTCGCGGTCACCACCGTGGGCGTCTCGGCGATGAACGGCGTCCCGTCGGGCGCCTTCTTGCTGATGACCGGCTTCTGGCCGGCCAGCAGCGCCTTGCCCAGCTTGACGGTGGCCGCGGCCTCGAGCTGGTACGGCTTGTAGACCGTGCCGAACTGCTTGCCCAGCAGGACGTTCTGCAGGCCGGGCGGCGTGGCGTCCTGGCCGCTGACCGGGACCTTCTTGCCGTTCTTGTCGAGCACCGTGATGACGGAGCCGGCGTTGGTGTCGTTGGCCGCCCAGACGGCGTCGACGTTGCCGTGCAGCGCGGTGTAGGCCTGCTCGAAGTAGGTCTGCGCCTTGTCCTGAAGCCACGTGCCGGGCGTCTTGCGCGCCGGCTTGATGCCCGCGGCGGCCATCACGTCGTTCGCGCCCTTGTAGAACTGGGCGGCGTTGCCGTCGGTCGGGTCGCCGCCGACGTAGACGACCGAGGCCGTCTTCGGGTCCTTGCCCTCGGCCTTGAGGCCGTCGACGACCATCTGGCCCTCGAGCCGGCCGACGCGCTCGTTGTCGAACGAGACGTAGTAGTCGGAGCCCTTGATCGGGCGGTCATAGGCGATCACCGGGATGCCCTGGGTGTGGGCCTGCTGGGTGACCTGGATGCCCGCGCCGTTGAGGTCGGTCAGCACCATCAGGTTGCAGCCGCCCGTCAACTCCTGCTGGGCGATCGTCGCGTACTTGCTCGTGTCGTTCTCGGCGTTCTGGATCACGATCTTGAACCCGGCCGCCTGGAACTGCTTGACCAGCAGGGGCGAATCGTTGTGCACCCAGCGGCTCGAGCTGTCGGCGTCCGGCATGATCGCGCACACCGTCTTCTTCTTGGTGCTGGCGGACTTGTTGCCGCCACCACTGCTGGCGGAGCCGCTGTTCTTGTCGCTGCTGCCGCAGCCGGCGAACGCCAGCGCGCCCGCGGCGGCCAGCACGGCCATCCCCGTGAACCGGGACACGGTCATATGTACCTCTCCTCCTCCTCCGACGAACAGACACACTCTCGAAATTTGTCGAAAGTGTTTCGAATGGAACCTACCCGGACGACCGACTTCTGTCAAGGCTGGGGCGCAAAGAAGCGCGAAATCTTTTCGCAGGTGCTAACGTCGCCGCCATGTCTGCGTCGGGGGCCCAGGCGCCGAAGCGCGCCACGCTGCGTGTCGTGGCGCGCGCGGCCGGTGTGTCCACGGCGACCGCCTCCAAGGTACTCAATCACCGCCCCGACGTGGCCGAGGCCACCCGCCGGCGCGTCGAGGCTGCGCTCCGCGACCACGGCTACGAGCCCACGACCGGGCCGCGCCGCACCGACGCCGACCAGGTCGTCACGCTCGTGTTCGACACGTTGGAGAACAGCTACTCCACGCAGGTGCTGCGCGGCGTCCTCGCGGCCGGCCAGGAGATGGGGATCGGCATCCTGGTGGAGGAGCTCTACGCGCTCGACGGCGACCGCGAGGGCGAGGCCAACGCCCGCCTGACGCCCGCCTGGATCCGCGCGGCGGCGCAGCGGCGCCGGTTCGGCGTGCTCACGGTGACCACGACGCTCCAGCCGGGGCAGGTGCGGAGCTTCGCCCGGGCGGGCCTCCCGCTGGTGGCGATCGACCCCCCGACCGCCGACGACTCCGTGATCAGCGTGGCGTCGACCAACTTCACCGGCGGCGGCCAGGCGGCCGGCCACCTCGTGGAGCTCGGGCACCGCCGGATCGCCCTCGCCGGCGGCCCGCCGGACTCGGTCACGGGGCGCGAGCGCGACCACGGGTACCGGAGTGCGCTGGAGACCGCGGGGATAGTCCCCGACGAGGCGCTGATGCTGCAGGGGGACTTCACCTACGAGTCCGGCGTGGCCATGGGCCTCGAGCTGCTCCGGCGCGCCGACCCGCCGACGGCCGTCTTCGCGGCGTCCGACCTCACCGCGCTGGGCGTCCTCGAGGCCGCACGCCAGGCCGGCCTGCAGGTGCCGCGCGACCTGTCCGTCGTCGGCTTCGACGACACGCCGGTGGCGCTGTGGAGCGCGCCGCCGCTCACCACGGTGCGGCAGAACATGACCGGGCTGGGCCAGGTCGCGCTGCGCACGCTGGTGCAGCTGTCCGACGGGCAGGAGCCCGTCTCGCACCGGATAGAGCTGGCGACCAGCCTCGTGCTCCGCCAGTCCACCGCGCCGCCGCCGCGATGAAGTTCAACGACGGCTATTGGCTGCTGCGCGACGGCGTGACCGCGCGCTACGCCACCGAGGCGCTGGACGTGCGCGCCGAGGCCGGGCGCGGCTCGATCGCCGTGCTGACCAGGCCGGTCGAGCACCGCGGCTCGCACCTGAACACGCCGACGATCACCGTCGAGCTGTCCGCGCCCGCGCCCGGCGTCGTCGCCGTCCGCGCGAGCCACTTCGTGCCCACGGAGGACCCCGTCCCGGCATTCGCCCTGACGCCGGTGCCCGGGGATGCCCGCGTGGAGCGCGGCGACGGCACGCTGCGGCTGACATCCGGCCGGCTGGTCGCCGAGGCCGCGGTGGCGGGCGAGTGGGGCCTGCGCTTCGCCGGCGACGGCGTGCCGCTGACCGGGTCGGGCACGCGGTCGCTCGGCGCGATGACGGACGCCGGCGGCGGCGCCCACATGGTGGAGCGCCTGCGGCTGCCCGTGGGCGCGAACGTCTACGGGCTCGGCGAGCGCTTCACGCCGTTCGTCAAGAACGGCCAGGTGGTCGACATCTGGCAGGCCGACGGCGGCACGGCGAGCGAGCAGGCCTACAAGAACGTGCCGTTCTACCTGACCAACGCGCGGCTACGGCGTGTTCGTGAACCACCCGGCCCGCGTGTCGTTCGAGGTCGGCTCGGAGGTCGTGTCGCAGCCCTGCAGTTCAGCGTCGAGGGCCAGGCGCTGGAGTACTTCGTCGATCGACGGGCCGACGCCCGCAGGAGATCCTGCGCCGATACACCGCGCTGACCGGCCGCCCGGCGCTGCCGCCCGCGCTGGTCGTTCGGGCTGTGGCTGTCGACGTCGTTCACCACCGACTACGACGAGGCGACCGTGACCGGGCTTCGTCGACGGCATGGCCGAGCGCGACATCCCGCTGAGCGTCTTCCACTTCGACTGCTTCTGGATGCGCGGTGCCAGTGGTGCGACTTCGAGTGGGACCCGCGACGCGTTCCCCGACCCGAGCGGCATGCTGCGCCGCCTGAAGGACCGCGGGCCTGCGGATCAGCGTGTGGATCAACCCGTACATCGCGCAGAGCTCGCCGCTGTTCGCCGAGAGGCCGCGGCAGGCCGGCTACTGGTCCGCCGGCCCGACGGCCGGTCTGGCAGTGGGACATGTGGGCGGCCGGGCATGGCGCTGGTCGACTTCACCAACCCGGCCGCGCGCGAGTGGTTCGCCGGCAAGCTCGCGGCGCTGCTCGAGCCAGGGCGTGGACTGCTTCAAGACCGACTTCGGCGAGCGGATCCCGACCGACGTCGTGTGGCACGACGGCTCCGACCCGGAGCGGATGCACAACTACTACAGCCTAGCTCTACAACCGACCGTCTTCGAGGCTGCTGGAGGAGCACCGCGGCGCCGGCGAGGCGGTGCTGTTCGCCCGCTCGGCGACCGCCGGCGGCCAGCAGTTCCCGGTGCACTGGGGCGGCGACTGCGAGTCGACGTTCGCGTCGATGGCGGAGTCGCTGCGCGGCGGGCTGTCGCTCGGGCTGTCCGGGTTCGGCTTCTGGAGCCACGACATCGGCGGCTTCGAGGGCACGCCGACCCCGGCGCTGTTCAAGCGCTGGGTGCCGTTCGGGCTGCTGTCCTCGCACCGCCGGCTGCACGGCTCGAGCTCCTACCGCGTCCCGTGGGCGTTCGACGAGGAGGCCGTGGCGGTCACGCGCGACGTTCACCCAGCTGAAGCACGCGCCTGATGCCGTACCTGTGCGGCGGCCGCGCTGCAGGCGCACGAGCGAGGGCATGCCGGTGATGCGGGCGATGCTGCTGGAGTTCCCGGACGACCCGCACGTGCGCGCTACCTGGACCGCCAGTACATGCTCGGCGCACGACCTGCTGGTCGCGCCGGTGTTCAGCGACGACGGCGACGTCGAGTTCTACGTCCCGGCGGGCGAGTGGACCCGAGCTGGTGGACCGGCGAGCAGCTGTACGCGGGCCGGGCTGGGTGCGGCAGGCGCACGGCTTCGACAGCCTGCCGCTGCTGGTGCGGCCGGGCGCGGTGCTCGCGCTGGGCTCGCGCCGCGACCGCCCCGATTACGACGACGCCGTCTCCCCCACCTTCGCCGTGTTCGGCCTGGCCGACGGCGACGCGCGGACCGTGCGGCTGTTCGACGCGTCCGGGTCCGAGCGGGTGCGCGTGGAGGTGCGGCGCGACGGCGACCGGCTGACCGCCCGGGGCGACCTGCCCGGCGAATGGACGCTGCAGTGGGGGCGCGGGCCGGCGGTGACCGGCACCGGGAGCGAGCTGGAGCTGCGCGTCCCGTGACGCTCGCCGTCGGTCTCAACCCGTACGGGCTCGCCTACACGCTCGGGCTCCAGGGCAATGCCGGCGGCGCGGGACTCGAGGGCTTCCTGGAGATCGCGGACGAGATCGGCGCGCGGGTCGTCGAGCTGCACGCGCCCTGGCTCGCCGGATGCGACCTCGCCGCGCTCTCCGAGCGCCTCGGCGACCGGGTGCCGATCGTCAGCTGCGGACTGGACGGACAGGACGACGCGGCCCTCGAGAGCGCGGCCGCGCTGGGCGCGAAGGTCGTGCGGATGCCGCTCAGCCGGGTGCTGCAGGGCGATCGCCACGCCGTCGACTGGCCGCGGCTGGTGGACGGCGTCCGTGCCCGGCTGGCGCGCGTCGCGCCCCGCGCCGCGGCGGCGGGCGTGAGCATCGCGATCGAGAACCACCAGGACTTCACGAGCGCGGAGTTGATGGCGTTCTGCGAGGAGGCCGGCGACGCCGTCGGGATCACGCTCGACACGGGCAACTCGTTCCCGGTGGCCGAGGCGCCGCTCGATTTCGCCCGCACCGTCGCGCCGCGCGTCCGCCACGTGCACCTCAAGGACTACCGGGTGCAGTTCACCGACGAGGGCTACCGGCTCGTCCGCTGCGCGATCGGCGACGGCGCGGTGCCGTTCGGAGAGCTCGTGGAGGTCCTCGGCCGCGACCTGACCGCCTCGCTGGAGCCGGGCGCGCTCGCGGCGCGCCACATCCGGCTGTTCACCGAGGCGTGGTGGCGCGGCTATCCGCCGGTGGACGCCCGGCAGCTCGCCGCCGCCCTCCGGGCGGCGCAGATCAATAGCCTCGGCTCCGGCGAGGACCACCGGACGCCATGGGAGCGCGGCGTCACCGGCGGCGAGCTGATCCGGTACGAGCGCGACATGATGCGGAGCAGCGCCGCGAACCTGCGTGCGCTCGGACTCATGGAGTGAGATGACAGAGACACCACCACTGGCGGGCAGGATCGCGTTCGTCACCGGCTCGGGGCGCGGGCTCGGGCGGGCGATGGCCGACAAGCTGGCGGCGCTCGGCGCCGACGTGGCCATCCACGACCGGGACGCCGCGGAGCCGGCCAAGTACGGCGAGGCGGGCGGCCTCGACGAGGTGGCCCGGGAGATCGGCCGCCACGGCGGCCGGGTGGCGACGGTGGTGGGCAACATCGGCGACCCGGAGGCGGTGGCCGCCATGGCGGGCACGATCGCCGCCGAGCTCGGGGACGTGGACATCCTGGTCAACTGCGCCGGCGGCGACATCGGCGCGACGGGCACCAAGCCGGACCCCAACAACGGGCTCGACGTCGCGCTCGAGGACATCCAGGCCGAGACGCAGAACAACCTGATCGGGACCATGCTGGTCACGCAGGCGTTCGTCCGCCCGATGCGCGAGCGGCGCCGCGGCTGCGTGGTGAACATCGCCTCGGCGGCCGCGCACCGGGGCCACGGGAACGAGGTCGTCTACTCGACGCTGAAGGCCGCCGTCGTCCACTACACGCGCTGCCTGGCCAGCGAGCTGCGACCCTACGGCGTGCGCGTGAACGCCGTCAGCCCCGGACCGACCAAGACGGCGCGCTTCCAGGCGACGCGCGTCACCGACCCGGAGAAGATGCAGGCCGACGGCTCGCTGGACCGCTACGCCGAGCCCGAGGAGATCGCGGACGCGGTGGCGTTCCTCGTCGGCCCGCAGGCGCGCTTCGTCAACGGCCAGGTCCTGCGCGTGGACGGCGGCCTGACCCTGTTCCCGGGCTGATGGCCGGCCTGTTCGACCTCAGCGGCCGGCGCGCGCTCGTCACGGGCGGCTCGCAGGGCATCGGGCTCGCACTGGCCCGCGGGCTGGCCGACGCCGGCGCGTCCGTGCTGCTCAACGGCCGCGACGCGGACAAGCTCGCCGCCGCGGCCGCGGAGATCCCGGGGGCCGCCACGCTCGCCTTCGACGTCACCGACCACGCCGCGGTCGCGGATGCGATCGACGCGGCGGAGGCGGAGGGCCCGCTCGAGATCCTGGTCAACAACGCCGGCCTCCAGCACCGCGCGCCGCTCGAGGAGTTCCCGCCGGAGGCGTTCGACCGGCTGGTGGCGACGAACCTCACGGGCATCTTCAACGTGGCCCAGGCGTGCGCCCGCCACATGATCCCGCGGGGCCACGGCAAGATCATCAACATCACCTCGGTCAACGCGCTGCTGGCGCGGGCGACGATCGCGCCCTACACCGCCACCAAGGGCGCCGTGGCCAACCTGACCAAGGGCATGGCCACCGACTGGGCGCGGCACGGGCTCAACTGCAACGCGATCGGCCCGGGCTACATGCGGACGCCGCTGAACGAGGCGCTCTCCTCCGACCCGGCGTTCAACGAGTGGCTGGAGCAGCGCACGCCCGCGGGCCGCTGGGGCGACCCGCGGGAGCTCGTCGGCGCGTGCGTGTTCCTGGCCTCGGATGCCGCGTCGTTCGTCAACGGCCAGGTCATCTACGTCGACGGCGGCCTCACGGCCGCGCTCTGACCGGTTGCGTCAGGGCGCGGTCGTGGACAGCGTGAACGTCAGCGTCTTGGCGTAGCGGCCCGTGCGCAACGGCTCGCCGGCGCCGATCGACTGCGTGAACTCGATCGCCGTGACGTCGCCGGTGACCGGGCCGGCGTACGTCCTGATCGTGGCCGGCAGCGGCAGGCCGCCGACCAGCAGCGGCTGCGCCAGCGCGAACGTCCCGTTGACCAGGTACCCGGGCGCGACGCTCGCGGGGTCGGTGACCGAGAGCGCGGCGTCGCCCGCGGTCGAGGTCACGGCGGCCGTCGTGGACGCCGTGTAGTCGGTGGCCGCGCCGGGCACGAACGGCGAGAACGTGGCCGGTCCGCCGAGCGTGAGCGCCAGCGCGGCCGGCACGTCGCCGCCCACGTCGGTGGTCTGGGGCGGCGCCGTGGTGGGCGGCGGGCCGGTGGGGTTGCCGAGTGTGCCGACGAGCTTGATCACCGTCACCGACTTGCCCGGCAGCGAGAACTTCGGCGACAGGCCGGGGTTCGCCAGCGGCTTGCCGGCCGGTGCGACGAGCGTCGGCTGGTCCAGCGAGTTGCGCGTCGCCGGGTCGCCGGTCAGCACGGTCTCGGTGCCCTCGTCGAAGCGGCTCACCCCCTGGAACTGCAGGGTGGCGGACTGCTGCTGGGCGTTGAAGTTGACGAGCTTGACGTAGAACGTCGTCCGCCCGCCGTCCGTGGTCTTGGTGACCACCTCCCGCAGGCCGCCCTGCCCGCTCACGCGGCTGGCCAGGATGTCCTGGCCGGTGTTCTCGGCGAACATCTTCTGCACGTAGTAGGACGGCGAGCCGTACGACGTTCCGGCGTTGAAGCCGATCAGGTCGGGCGCCCAGTTGACCGCGTTCTCGTTGACGAGCACCGGCGCGTACATCGAGCCGATGACCACGTCGCTGTTGCGCTCGAGGCCGGTCAGGAACGCCGCCTCGCCGACCGCCGCGTTCAGCGTGCCGGTCGGGTTGCCCTCGGCCGCGCCGTACTCGCCCACCAGCACGCGCGGGCCGTTGCGGTCGGCGCGGTCATAGAGGTTCGCGTTGTCGTCGAACCACTGGGCCGTCGGATAGAAGTGGTCGTCGACCGCGTCCGGGACCGCCGTCCCGTAGGACGTCGAGGACGCCGCGCCGCCCTGGTAGCCGCCCGTGGTCGCGATCAGCTTCAACTGCGGGTAACGCGAGCGGATCGCCTCGGCCATGCGCGTGAACCGCCACGAGTACGCGCCCGAGCTGTCGAACCAGTCCTCGTTGCCGATCTCCACGTAGTGCAGGTCGAACGGCGCGGGATGGCCGTCGGCGGCCCGCTGGGCGCCCCACTTCGTGGCGGTGTCGCCGATCGCGTACTGGATCTCGTCCAGCGCCGAGTCGATGTACTGCTGGTAGGCGTCCTCGGACACGTGCTGGCCGTTGAGCGTGTAGCCGGCGAACACGGCGAGGTCCGGCTGGGCGCCGAGATCCTCGGCCATCTCCAGGTACTGCAGGATGCCCATGCCGTCCGTCGACCAGTAGCCCCAGGCCGTGTTCTGGTGGCCGGGGCGCTCCCACGGGTTGCCGACCGTCTTCTCCCAGTCGAAGCGGGTGTCGACCGTGTTGCCCTCCAGATAGTTGCCGCCGGGGATGCGGAACAGCCCCAGGTGCAGCGCGGCCAGCTTCTCCATCAGGTCGATCCGCAGGCCGTGGTGCTTGTAGGTCGGCGGGAACAGCGAGATGTAGGTCAGGTAGACGTCCTGGCCGGTCAGCGCCGTGTCGGACTCCAACGCGACCACGATCCGGTTGTCGGTCGACTCGCCGATGCTCGCCGGCGTCTGGATCGTGTAGTCGTGCTTGGCCCAGCTCGCGCCGATGCCGCCGATCGTCGTGCCGGCGATCACCGTGCCGTCCGCCTTCTCCAGCGTCACCCGCAGGCGACCGGCGAATCCGGCGGGCGCCTCGGCGAACAGCGTGCCGGTGTAGGTGGTGGACGGCTTCACGTCGGCCCCCCAGAAGCCGTCGTTGGCCGCGGCCACGCGGCCGCCGGCCGGCAGCGCGTCGGCGTGCAGGTGCAGCGATTGGGTGATCGCGGTGTTGAGCGGGTAGCCGGTGTCGACGGCGAAGGAGCCGGTCGCCCCGCCACCCGTGAGGAGCGACCAGTACGGCACCGGGCCGCTGCCGCTCTCCTGGAACGCGCGGTTGCGCACGAGCTCGGCGTACAGGCCGCCCTCGACCGAGTGGCTGATGTCCTCCAGGATCGAGCCGTACTCCGTCGGGTTCGTGTGGCCGCGCACGTCGGTGGCGTCGATCGAGATCGTGTTCGTGCCGGCCTGGGCCGCGACCTGGTCGGCGGTCAGCGGGAAGCGCAGGACCTGCAGCTCGTCGAGCGCGCCGGTCAGCCCCTGGCCGGCCGCGAAGGCGGCGGCGCCGTCCCCCGACTCGCCCGCACAGGCGGAGATGTCGGCGGCCGTCCCGCAGCCGGCCGACGTCACCGGGAGCGGGTCGCCGTCGGCGTACAGCGCGACGGTCTGCGCCGCGCGGTCGACCGTGGCGACGACGTAGTGGAAGCTGCCGTCGGCCAGCCCGCCCGACGTGCTCGCGATGTCGATCGCGCCGAGCCGGAGGCGCAGCTTGCCGCCCGAGATGGCCAGCGAGTAAGCGGTGCCCTTGCCGGCGATCGTGCCGTCGGTGGTGGTCTTCACCCAGCCGGCGACCGTGGCCGAGCCCGTGCCGAGGTTCAGCGAGGGCGCGGCGCCCATGTCGACGCTGGAGGAGCCGTCGAGCGACACGGCCTTGCCGGCGACCCCCTGGGTCCAGCCGGCGCCGCCGGTGAGCGTGCCGGTGTCGCCGGCCGGGGCGGCGTCGGCCGCCGTGCTGCCGGCGCCCTCGTCGAAGTGCCACAGACCGGTCTCGGCCAGCGCGGCCGCGGCGGCGTCGGTGAGTGGGACTGCGAAGACGCGGACGTCGTCGATCGCGCCCGACCAGAAGTCCGTGGGCGCGCCGGCGTACCTGCCGCGGCCGACCACGAAGTGGCCGGTGGCCTTCCAGGCGGCGGGCGCCGCGACGGTCTGCTGCTTGACCCCGTCGACGTACAGCGTGAGCGTGTTCCCCCCGCTGTCATAGACGCCGACCAGGTGGTACCACTGGCCCACCCGCGCGGTGGTCGTGGAGGCCGCGGCCGCGGCCGCGCCCGGCGCGTCGGTGGCGATTCGCGCGAATGCGAACGTGCCGTCGCCGCGGCGCTGCAGGAAGAAGCCCGAGATCTGGCTGCCGTCGACGCTCACCGCGGTGCGGAAGCCGGTGGCGGAGTCGGCGCGCACCCAGGCGGCGACCGAGAAGCCCTGCGTCGTGTCGATCACCGGGCCGCTCGCCTCGGCCGCGCCGCTCGTGCCGTCGAGCGCGAGCGCCGAGTTGCCGACGACGCCACGCGTCCAGCTCGCGCCCGGGTTCAGCGTGAGGTCGTTGTGGTTGGGCGAGTCGTCGGCCGCCGTCGTGCCCGAGCCCTCGTCGAAGCGCCAGGCGCCGCCGTCGACCAGTTGCGCGACGTCGCCGGCGCTCAGCGCGGCCTGATAGACGCGCACGTCGTCGATCGCGCCGCTGACCCAGTCGACCGGCCCGCCGGCATACTTGCCGCGGCCGATGACCAGGTGGCCCGGCGCCGTCCACGGGGTCGGCGCAGCCAGTGTGGTCTGCAGCGCGCCGTCGACGTAGAGCGACATCGTGCCGGCCGTGGCGTCATACACGCCCGTGAGCTGGTACCAGCGGTTCGGCACGGGATCGAATGTGGCGCCCGCGATCACGCCGCCCTGCGGCAGGTCGCCCGCAAGCCGGACGAAGGCGAACCGCTTGGTGTCGTCGCGCAGCCCGAGATAGAAGCCGCTGACCGTGTTGCCGTCGATGCTCACCACGGTCTGGTAGCCGCTGATCCGCGTGAGCCTCACCCACGCGCTGGCGGTGAAGCTCTTGGCCGTGTCGATCACTGACGCGCCCGTGTCGGCATATGCGCTGGTGCCGTTGACCGCCAGCGCTCCTGGGCCGACGATGCCGGTCGTCCAGCCCGCGCCGCCGGTCAGCGTCGCCGGGTGCGCGCCGGCCGCATCGGCCGCGGTCGTGCCCGTCCCCTCGTCGAACTTCCACTGGCCGGCCGGCGTCGCCGCCAGCGCCGCCGGAGCGCAGCACCCCAGGACCAACGCGAGCAGCAGAGCGATCGGTGCGGTGCCCCGAGCGCCCGCCCGCGCGACAGGACCACTCATGCAGACTCTCCTCCCCCTGACAGCTTCCCTCGCCGCGGAGGATGTTAACGCTCACATGGGTGGAGGTCAACCACTCGAGGTCACCGTTCTGGCCGACAACGCGAAGCGGCCCACGCTCTCGCGCGGGCCGCTGGCAAGGCCAGGTGCTTCGGGTACTAGCTCACCATCTCCGAGGGCAGCGCGGCCAGCGTGTCCCAGCTGGTCGAGTTCGAGATCTGGCTCCACTTGCCGAAGATGGCGGGCTTCGCGGCGCCCGTCGTGGTCTGGCCGACGTACTTCTGCACGAAGGCGCCGTAGTTGAAGGTCAGCGTCTCCTGCGGCGTCTCGTCGCCGGCGTCGCCGCTCTGCTCGTCCTTGGTGGGGAAGGCGAGCGAGAAGTAGTAGCGGATCGGGGTCGTGGGCGCCGCCGCCGTGGCGCCCGCCTTGCGAGCCACGATCTCGATGCCGTTGAAGTGCTGGCCCTGGGCGAGCGCCTGGAAGATCTGCGGCGAGGTCGAGTCGACATCCTTCTCGATCGTGAGCTCGTCGAACTTGGCCTTGCCCGCGCCGGCACCGCCGGTGGTGGACCCGATCGTGGTGATGTTCTCCACGCCCATGCTGAACGACTTGATCTCGGTCCAGCCCTTGAACTGCGGGTCCAGCGACTCGCCGGTGATCTGCGTGTTGCCGGGGCCCGGGTCGATCCGCATGAAGTAGTCCGTGGCCGCGTGGGCGGACGGCGCGATGGCGAGCGCGGTGCCGGCGGCGACGGTCAGGGCGGCGAGCTTGGTCTTGAGCATGGGAGAAGCTCACCAAGGCGGGCTGACATCCGGCAGACGCCCCGCTGACGCGATCTGTCAGGCGCGCGCGACGGGCCGGGCCAGGGTGCGCGAGCGCGCCACGGCCTGGTCGGCCGACAACCGCCGGCCCTCGGCGTGGAGCGCCGCGAAGGCTTCCCCGCCGAGCGACGTGCGACTCGTCGTGAGGGCATCCAGCTGGATCGCGATCAGCGACTCCCAGGGCGGCGCGCCGATGCGCTCGTGGATCGCCGCCGCCGCGCCCGCGAGCCGGGCCGCGTCGTCGTGCCGGCCGTCGAGCGCGGACTGCGTGGAGAGTCCCGCGAGCGCCTCGGCGACGTTGAACCGGTCGCCGACGTGCCGGGCGAGCGCGACGCAGTCGAGGAACCCGTGGCGGGCCGCCTCGCCGCTGCCGCGCGCCAGGTCCAGCCAGGCGTTGTCGATCAGCGGCTCGACCAGGCGGCGGTCGTCGCCGAGCCGGCGGCGCAGCTCGACGGCCTCGCCGAGGCGGTGCTCCGAGCGCTCCAGCCGCCCGTGGACCATGTCGTAGAAGCCCTGCTCGGCCAGCGCCGCGGCGACCCCGTAGTCGTCGCGGGCGGCCCGGTAGAGCGTGAGCGCCTCGTCGGCGAGCCGGGCTGCGCCGTCCCACTCGCGGGCGCGCTCGCGGGCGCCCGCGAGCGCGAGCAGCGCGTCCGCCAGCGGCCCGGACGCGCCCAGGCGCCGGGCCACCTCCACCGCGGCCTCGCACAGCCCGGGAGCGGACTGGTCGGCGGTCAGCACGGCCCGGCGGCCGAGCGCGGTCAGCGCGGCCGCCTCGAGGGGCTCGTCGCCCAGCGCCCGCGCCGTCTCCAGCGCCTGCCGGAGCGCGCCCTCCGCGTCCGCGAACCGCGCCTGCGAGAGCGCGAGCTGCCCGTCCCAGTAGAGCGCCCGCGCGCGCAGCGGGCTCGGCTCCGGCGCCAGCAGCTCGAGCCCCTCCTCGAGCCAGCCGCAGACCTCGTGGGCGTGTGCGTCCCACGGCAGCGCGCGGGCGAAGGCGATCGCGATCCGCACGGCGTCCTCGGCCTGGCCGGCGCCGAGCAGGCGCTCGAAGGCCACCCGCAGGTTGCCGCGCTCCAGCGCCAGCCGCCCCAGCCAGGCGCGCCGGTCGCCGTGCGCCGCCTGCTCCGCGGCGCGCTCGGCGTAGTCGAGGCAGAACCGCGCGTGCCGGCGCTCGAGCGCCGCGAGGTCGTCGATGTGCTCGGCCGCGAACTCGCGCACGGTCTCGAGCATCGCGAGCCGCGGCACCCCGTCCGGGCCGGCGTCCACGGCGACGAGCGAGGTCGCATTCGTCACGCCGGCCAGGAGCAGCTCGGCCGGCTCGCCCTCGGGGTTGCAGACGGCCTCGAGCGCCTCCAGCGACGCGCCGCCCTCGAACACGCACATGCGCGCCAGCAGCCGGCGCTGCGACGGCTCGAGCACGTCCCACGACCACTCGAGCGTGGCGCGCAGCGAGCGCTGGCGCTCCGGCAGGTCGTGCGGCCCGCAGCTCAGCAGCTCGAGCCGGCGCTGGAGCCGCGCCAGCAGCGCCGGGAGCGGCAGCAGCCGCGCGCGGTCGGCCGCCAGCTCGATCGCCAGCGGCAACCCGTCGAGGCGGGCGCAGATCTCGTTCACCAAGCGCTCCTCGTCGGCCGGCGCCCAGTCCGCACGCGACGCCGCCACCCGCGCCCGGAACAGCGCGGCGGCGTTCGGCACCGCGAGCGGCAGCACGCGATAGGCGTGCTCGACGGTCAGCCGCATCGGCGCGCGGCTGGTGGCGAGCACCGTCAGGTTCGGCACGGCGGCCAGCAGCTTGGCGACCTGGCGGGCGTCCGCGAGGAAGCGCTCGAAGCCGTCCAGCACGAGCAGCGCGGCGGCGCCGCGCGTCGCCCGCGCGAGCCGCTCGCCGAGCTCGGCGGGCGTCGCCGCGACCATCCCGAGCGCCGCGGCCGCGGCCGGCACGAGCGCGCCGGCGTCCTCGAGGTCGACGTACGACGCGCCGCCCGGGAAGCGGGCGGCCAGCGTCCGGCCCGCCTCGTGCGCCAACCTCGTCTTCCCCACGCCGCCGGCGCCCACCAGTGTCAGCAGCCGAACCTCGGGGCGCAGGAGCAGGGCGCCGATCTCGGCCAGCTCGCCCTCGCGGCCGATCGTCGCGTTGGCCGGCGCCGGCAGCGGCGCGCCGAGCACGTCGGCCGGGTCGTCGGCGCTCAGCTCCGGATCGTGGGCGAGGATCATCGCCTCCAGCCGGCGCAGCTCCGGCCCCGGCTCGAGCCCGAGCTCGTCGACCAGCAGGCGGCGGCCCTCGCGCATCACCTCGAGCGCATCCGCCTGCCGCCCGGCGCGGTAGAGCGCCAGCATCAGCGACCCGCGCAGCCGCTCGCGCAGCGGGTGCTCGGCCACGAGCGCGCGCAGCTCGCCGACCAGGTCGGCGGCGTGCCCGCCGGCCAGCTCGGCGGCCAGCCGGTCCTCGATCGCCTCCAGCCGCAACTCCTCGAGCCGGGTGATCTCGCCCTGGGCGAACTCGTCGAAGCGGTGCTCGGCCAGCGCCGGACCCCGCCACAGCGCGAGCGCGGCCGCGAGCTGGGCCGCCGCGCGGGCCGGATCGGCGCCGGAGCGCTCGGCCCGGAGGGCCTCCAGCTGCGCCTCGAAGCGCCGGCTGTCGATCGCCTCGCGCTCGATCTCCAGCGCGTATCCCGCCGGGCGCCGGCGGACCGGGAGGCGCTCGCCGAGCCGCGCCCGCAGGCGCGAGACCTGCTTCTGCAGCGCCTGCTCGCGGCCGTCGGGCACGTCGTCGTGCCAGATCGCTCCGACCAGCGCGTCGTCCGTCACGGCCTCCGGAGCCCGCAGCGCCAGCGCGACGAACAGGCGCCGCTGCTTGGCGCCCTCGAACTCGACGCCCGCCACCTCCAGCGGGCCGAGCAGGCTGACCTCGATCCCCGACCCCATATCCGCTCGCGGGCAACGGTAACCGGCGCGCCGCGCCCGCGCGAATGCCCGGTTTCGGGTCTACGTCCGGCGCTGCTCGGTCTGGAGGTGGCCGATCAGCGCGTGCAGGCCCGCGTCCTGGACCGGGTCCGCGCCCGGCACGGCGTGCTGCGGCGCGGCCGTGCCGCCGCCGTTGCCGCCGGCGGCGCTGAGCTCCTGGGCCACCAGCTGGGTCACGACCGGCTCGCCGGTGAGCCCCACGGTGCCCTTCCTGGTCAGGTACCAGGCGCCGTCGAACCCCGCGAACGTCGACATCATCCCGGTCCCGACGTTGCTGTCCAGCTGGCCGGCGTACTTCGCCGGGCCATACCGGACCTCCTCATCGTGTCGCTGGCGTGGGTGACGACGCTGGACCGCCGTGTGCGTAAGGGCAAACACACGCCGTCACAGTAATGCGGTGAATCACCCGTCGGCAGGGGGTGCGGCCACACACCGCAGTGTGACTCAGCGCTGACGGGACGGCGCGTCCTCGGCCGCCGCGTCGGCCACCGTGTGCAGCCACTGCTGGAGCGTCAGGTGGCGCGGCCGGCAGCCCGCCGCCCGTGCTGCTCGGGCTCCGGGAGCGCGGCCACCTCGGCGTGGTGCTGGAAGCTCACCGTGTCCCGCCGGCGGGACACGGGGAAGCGCCGGGCCACCCAGGCGTCGAAGCTCATCCCGTCGCGGAGATGCAGCGCTCCGCGCGCCGGGATCGGCGCCCCAGGGGGCTGCACGGTCGCGGGGAGCATGCGCCGAACTTACGCGCGCGGGACAGAGCGCGCGAGAGCGCCGGTCATGGGTGTTCCATGAGTGCCATGGCTCGTCGCCGCGCATGGTCACCGCGCTGACAATCGGTGGCCATGGCCGGCGAGCGGCGCCGGGCGGGCGATTGACTCCTCGCGCGCACTCCGGTTAGACATGGCGAATGGCGACACCCCGGAGCTACTACGGCTGGCGGCCCTCGCTGCCCGACCCGCGCGACGTGCGCGCCGACCCCAGCGAGATCGCGATCCAGGACGAGGTCGACCCCCGCGGCGCGTACATGACACCGGTGTACGACCAGCTGCAGCTCAACAGCTGCACCTCGAACGCCGTGGCGGCCGCGATCGATGCGGCCCGCATCGTCGACGGCAAGGACCCGCTGCTGCCGGCGCGGCTGGCCATCTACTGGCTCGAGCGCTTCATCGAGGGCCAGCCGCCGACGGCGGACCAGGGCGCGTACGGCCGCGACGGCTTCAAGGCGGCGACCAAGTTCGGCGTGTTCCCGGAGGCCGACTGGGAGTACACCGACGACCACGGCAGTGCGCAGTTCTCCGGCGACCCGCGGGAGAGCCCCAAGTGGGAGCCGGACCACTGGGTGCTCGACCGCCAGTACAAGGTGGTCCACCGCTCGCTGGCGGACTTCAAGCGCGTGCTCTCGAACCGCCAGACGATCGCCTTCGGCTTCCGCGTGCCCAACAGCTTCGAGTCGGCCGAGATGGCCCGCACCGGCATGATGGCCGACCCGGACCCGGAGGACCTGACCCAGAGCGGCCACGAGGTGCTCGCGGTGGGATACCTGAAGGCGGAGCCGCACTACTGCCTGGTCCGCAACTCCTGGGGCGACGGCTGGGGCCTCGGCGGCTACTTCCTGATGCCCTGGTCGTGGCTGCTCGACGCCGACCTGTCGAGCGACCTGCGCACGGTCTATCGCCCGCTGTCCTGAGCCGCGCCGGCGTGGCGCGCGCGGGCGACCGCGCCGCGCCACGCGCGGATCCGGGCGGCGCGCGAGGCGGCCGGCTCGGTCGGCGCGAACGTCGTCCACGGGCGGTCGAGCGCCTCGAGGTCGTCCGGCGACCACAGGCCGGCCGCCCGGCCGGCGAGGTGGGCGGCGCCCAGCGCCGAGAGCTCCGCGGCGCCGGAGCGGGCGACGGTCCGCCCGCTCGTGTCGGCCTGCAGCTGCATCAGCACGGGGTTCGCGGTCGGGCCGCCGTCGACCAGCAGCGTCCGTACCGGCCCGGTGGCCGTCTCGACGGCCGCCACGACGTCCTCGACCTGGAAGGCGATCGACTCCAGCGCGGCGCGGGCGACCTGCGGCAGCCCGGTGGCGAACGTCAGGCCGCTGATCAGCCCGACCGCGTCATCGTCCCACCACGGCGCCGCCAGACCGCCGAACGCGGGCACGAGGTGGACGCCGTCGCTCGTGGCGGCGGCCTGCCCGGCCACCGCCGCGGCGTCGCGCCCGAACAGCCGGCCGAGCCAGGCGAGGGTGGCGCCGGAGGACCGGATGTTGCCCTCGAGCGCGTGCGCGATGCCGCGCTCGTCCTGCCAGCCGATGGTCAGGCACAGCGGTCCGGGCGTCCACGCGTCCGCGTCGGCGACGGCCATGATCGACGAGCCGGTGCCGTAGGTCGCCTTCACCCGGCCGCGATGCCAGCCCGCGTGGGCGAACAGCGCGGCGTGGGAGTCGCCCATGACGGCGCACACGGGCGTCCCGTTGCGCAGCGGCGGGAGGCCGCGCACGGCCGGGAACGGCCCGGTCGAGGCGACGATCTCGGGCAGCGCCGCCCGGGGCACGCCGAACAGCTCGAGCAGCCGCGGCGACCAGTCGCCGGCGCGCACGTCGAGCAGCTGGGTCCGCGAGGCGTTGCCGGCCTCGATCAGGTGGTCGCCGCCGAAGCGGCTCAGCAGCCACGAGTCGACCGTGCCGAGGCGGATGTCCCGCGTCGCGTGGGCGGCGAGCAGCCAGCGGGCCTTGAGCGCGGAGAACATGGGGTCGAGCGGGAGCCCGCTGAGCGCCCCGACCTCCTCGGCGTGGTCGCGCAGCCCGCCGGCGTCCGCGGCGGTGCGCTGGTCCTGCCAGCTGAGCAGCGGGCCGAGCGGCTCGCCGGTCCGGCGGTCCCACAGCACGAGCGACTCGCGCTGGTTGCTGATGCCGACCGCGGCCACGCGGCCGGCGTCGCGGCCGTCGAGGCAGGCGGCCACGGCCGCCTGCACGCTCGCCCAGATCTCGGGCGCGGACTGCTCGACCCAGCCGGGCCGCGGCGTGGCGAGCGCGACCGGAGCGGCCGCCTGGGCCACGATCGCGCCGGTGGCGTCGACCAGCACGGCCTTGGTCGCGCTGGTGCCCTGGTCGATGGCCAGGATCTGGTCGCTCATGCCGCCGCCAGCCGCTCGGCGGTGAAGCGGTCGGTGATCAGCACGTTGACGAACCGCCCGCGCAGCGCGCCGAGGATGGCCGCCGACTTGCGCGGCCCGCCGGCCAGCGCCACCGCCCGCTTGGGCCGGCGCAGGCGCTCGAGGTCGATCCCGATCACGCGCGCGTCGAGCGCCGACGCGACCGGCGCGCCGCCGGCGTCGAAGAACCGCAGGCAGATGTCGCCCACGGCGCCCAGCTCGCGCAGCTCCGCCAGCTCGCGCTCGGTGAACACGTTGCCGCTGGCCGCCAGCAGCTTCGACGGCGTCAGCGCGCCGATGCCCACCAGGGCGACGGTGATCTCGTCCATCCAGCCCAGCGCGGCGGCGACGAACGGGTCGTCGAGCAGCGCGCGGGCGCTCGCCGGCGAGCCGACCACGCCGGGCGCCGGCAGGAACCTCGCCTCTCCGCCCACGAGCTGCGCCAGCCGGCTCGTGAGCCGGGTCGCGTGGCCCTCGGCGGTCGGGTTGCCGGCGCCACCGAGGATCTGCACCACGGCCGCGGCGGCCGGGCGGGCCTGCGGGTGCAGGCTGTCGAGCATGGCCAGCAGCGTCTCGCTCCAGGACGAGATCCCCAGCACGTCGCCCGGCATCACGGTCGTCTCCAGATACGCCGCCCCCGCCGCGCCGATCGCCCGCAGCGCCTGGAGATCGTCGTCGGCCTCGCAGTCGGCGACCACGGCCTCGCGCAGGCCGAAGCGCGCCTGCAGCCGCTCCTCGAGCTCGGGATGCAGGCCCTGCGGCACCGCGACGGTCGTGCGCACGATCCCCTCCGCCTCCGCCTGCTTGAGCAGCCGCGAGACGCGGGACTGCGACAGGTCGAGCCGGCCGGCGATCTCCGCCTGTCGCAGCCCCTGCTCGTGGTAGAGCCGGGCGACCTTGGCCATCAGGCGCAGCTGGGGCGTCGGCGTCACGCCGCCATTCTCGCCAGCAGACCGCGCGCCGCCCCGGCGATGCCGTCGGCGGTGAGCCCGAAGCGGCGCATCAGCGCCTCGGTGGACCCGGTCGGGGCGAACACCCCGGGCACGCCGAGCAGGCGCATCGGCGCCGGGTGCTCGGTCGCCACCACCTCGGCGACGGCGCCGCCCAGGCCGCCGTGCACGGTGTGCTCCTCCACCGTCACGATGCCCCTGGTCTCGGCGGCGGCGGCGACGATCGCCGCGGTGTCGAGCGGCCGGATCGTCGCCATGTACAGCACGCGCGCCTCGATCCCGCCGGCCGCCAGCTGCTCGGCCGCCGCCAGCGCCCGCTCCACGAGCGTCCCGCAGGCGACGAGCGTCACGTCGCCGCCCTCGCGCAGCCGCGCGGCCACGCCGAGCCGGAACTCGTAGGCGGGGTCGTGGACGACCGGGACGGGGATGCGGCTGACCCGGATGAACGCGGGGCCCACCGTCCGCGCCGCCCAGCGGACGACCGCTGCCGTCTCCATCGGGTCGGCCGGCACGATCACCGGCAGGTTGGCGATCGCCCGCAGCCAGGCGAGGTCCTCGATCGAATGGTGCGTCGGCCCGAGCTCGCCGTAGGCCATGCCGGGGCTCATGCCCGCACAGCTTCACGTTGGCGTTCGAGTAGGCGACGTCGGCCTTGATCTGCTCGAGGGCGCGGCCGGTGAGGAACGGCGACGCGCCCGACACGAACGGGATCCGGCCGCCGTTGGCCAGGCCGGCGCCCACGCCGACCATCGTCCTGCTCGGCGATGCCGACGTTGACGAGCCGGTCCGGGAACGCCTTGGCGAACCCGCCGAGCTTGCTCGACCCGACCGAGTCGTTGACCACGGCGACGATGCGCTCGTCGTCGCCGGCGAGCTCGACGAGCGTCTGCGCGAACGCGTCGCGGCAATCGTGGCGCGCGCTCATGCCAGCTCCTCCAGGGCGAGCGCGACCTGCTCCTCGCTCGGGACCTTGTGGTGCCACTCGACGCGATCCTCGATGAAGGAGACGCCGCGCCCCTTGACCGTGCGCGCGATGATCGCGCTCGGGCGGCCGGCGGCGAACGGCACGGCGGCGAACGCGGCGAGCAGCTCGTCGACGTCGTGGCCGTCGACCGTACGGACCGTGAAGCCGAACGCCTCGAGCTTGGCGTCCAGCGGGTCGAGCGCGTTGGTCTCCTCGGTGCGGGCCCCCTGCTGGAGGCCGTTGCGGTCGACGATCACGACGAGGTTGTCGAGCCCGCGATGCCCCGCCGCCATCATCGCCTCCCAGTTGGAGCCCTCCTGCAGCTCGCCGTCGCCGCACAGCACGTAGGTGCGGCGCGGGGAGCCGTCGAGGCGGGCGGCGATCGCCGTGCCCACCGCCACCGGCAGGCCGTGGCCGAGCGGCCCGGTGTTGGTCTCGACGCCCGGGACCTTGTTGCGGTCCGGATGCCCGTTGAGCGGCGAGCCCTCCGCCATGTAGCTGTCCAGCAGCTCGTCCGGGATGAAGCCCGCGGCGGCCAGCGTGGTGTACAGCACGCCGGACGCGTGGCCCTTGCTCTGGATGTAGCGGTCGCGCTCCGGGTCGTCCGGCCGGCCCGGGTCGACGTTCAGGACCCCGAAGTAGAGCGTCGCGAGGATGTCCGCGGCCGAGAGGTCGCCGCCGATGTGGCCCAGGCCCGCGGACCGGACGATCTGGACGTTGCGGCGCCGGATCGCGCGGGCCGCGGCGCGCACGTCGTCGGCGGTCATGCGCCGAGGAGCAGGTCGGTGACCAGCCGCTGGGCGGCCAGCGGGTCCTGGCGCCGGCGGGCGTCGGCGAGGGCGTCGTGGTCCAGGCGGTCCAGCGCGCCGTCGATCGCCTGCATCGTGTGGATGCTCGCCCGGGCGGCCTCGACCGGGGCCTCGCGGAACGGGAACTGGTCGAGCAGGATCGGCTGGTCCCAGCCGATCTGGCGCAGCGCGAGGAAGAACTCGAGCGTCTCGATCAGGTGGACGCTGCCCACCGGCAGGTCGTCGTCCCACTCGCGCCAGTTGTCGTTGACCTCGACGGTGAACAGGCGGCCGTGGTCGTGGACGAGGTGCAGCGCGTCGGCCGGCGTCTCCTTGGCGAACAGGGAGTGCCCGAGGTCCACCACGATCCCGATGTCGTCGCGGGCCATCTGGGCGATCCCGACCAGCGTGCGGGCCGCGTTGGCGTAGCTGATGTGCACGCGCGGCTCCTTGGCCTTGTACTCGATCGCCACGCGGATGTCGTCGTCCATCTCGGCGACGGCCTTCACGCCCGCGAGCGACAGCCGCCACAGCTCGCGGTAGTCGCACTGCAGCGGGAAGTCCCAGCCGTCCTGGCCGGGCCACAGCTTCACCGTCGGCGCGCCGAGCTGCTTGGCCACGCCGACCGCCTCCTCACACAGCGCCAGCGCCCGCCGGCGGACCGCCGGGTCGGGGTTGGTGAACGCGCCGGCCCGGAACTCGCGCGTGTAGATGTGCGGGGTGATGCACCACGCGGAGATGCCGTTGCGCTCGAGCGCGGTCCGCACCTCGGCCACCGACACGCCGTCGCTGAACGGATAGTTGATGTCCAGGACCTCGATGCCGCCGACGGACCCCGCCGCGTCGATGGCCTCCAGCGTGCTCACCTCGGGCCCGTAGGCGTCGGTCGCGTAGCGGTCGACGAACTGCCCGAAGAGCCAGATGCCGGCTCCGAATCTCACGATTGCCTCTTCTCGTCATGCATAAATATTCAAGACTGAATCAATGTGCAGCACGAGTTGTAGCCGCCACGGGACGAGGTGTCAAGGCGGCGCGGTACCGTGCGTGCCATGAAGGTGGCGATCGCGGGCGGACACGGTCAGATCGCGCTCGCGCTGACACGCCTGCTCGCGGACCGGGGCGACGCCGGGCTCGGCCTCATCCGCAACCCCGCCCACGCGGACGACATCCGCGCGGCGGGCGGCGAGGCGGTGGTGTGCGACCTCGAGGGCGACGACGACGCGGCGGGCGCGATCGCCGGCAGCGACGCCGTCGTGTTCGCGGCCGGCGCCGGCCCCGGCAGCGGCGCCGCGCGCAAGTGGACGGTCGACTACGGCGGCGCCGTGAAGCTGATCGAGGCCTGCCGGCGCGGCGGGATCGCGCGCTACGTGATGGTGAGCTCGATCGGCGCGGACCCGGATGCCGCGGGCGACGACGTCTTCGCCGCCTATCTGCGCGCCAAGGGCAAGGCGGACGCCGAGCTGGCGGCGAGCGGGCTGACGTACACGATCATCCGCCCCGGCCCGCTGACCGACGACCCGCCCACCGGGCGCGTCACGCTCGGGCCGGACGTCCCGCGCGGTCCGATCACGCGTTCGGACACCGCCGCGCTCGTCGCGGCCTGCCTCGGCTCCCCAGGGGCCGAGGGCCAGACGTTCGTCGCCGTCAACGGCGACACGCCGATCGAGCAGGCGCTGACGTCGCTTTAGCCTGGATCCACCGATCATCGCGGATGCCTCGGCGCCGTGGGCGCCGCCGGGGTCGATCGGCCGAGCATCCTCAGGGTGGGCCCTTTGGCGCGAGGCCGATCGGCATCCGGCGGTGATCCACGGTGGCGAGGCGCCGCGAGAATCGGTGGTTGCTCCTATGTCAACGCGAACGGGGCGTAGGGCGTGGTGCAGCCGATCGTGATGGGCGTGATGGTTGTGGCGGTCAAGGGCGGCTGTGGCGTGTGCAGGAGTCGCCAGACGCGGCGGGCGAGGTGACGCTTGAGGCAGCGGAGCGCTTCGCGGCGGCTCTTGCCTTCGGCCTGCTTGCGCGCCAGGTAGGCCGCGGTCTCGGGGTCCAGGCGGCCCTTGCTGACGGCGAGGCGGTGCAGCGCGCAGTTGAGCTGGCGGTTGCCGCCGCGGTCGAGCCGGTGACGCCGGGTCTGCCCCGATGAGGCGGGGATCGGTGCTGCTCCGCAGCTGCGGGCAAGCTTGGCGTCGCTGGCGAAGCGGTCGACACCGGCGATCTCGCCGAGCAGCTTGGCCGCGGTCAGGACGCCGCAGCCGCGCTCGGCGAGGAGTTGCGGCGCCAGCCCGGCGACCAGTCCGGCGAGTTCGCGTTCGAGCGCGTCGACGGCGCGCGTGAGCTCGCGGATGCGGCGCAGCTCGTCGCGCGCGATCCGCACCTGCGCGACCTGCTCGGCGCGCGCCAGTCGAGCGGCGACGCGGTCCTGCCAGCTCGCATGGATCAGCGCGCGCGGCGGGATCTCGAACTCGGGCCAGAGGTCGTGCAGGCCCCAGCGCAGGTCGTTGATCAGCGCCGTGCGTTGCGCGACGAGCCGCTCGCGGTGGTCGACCAGCAGCCGCACGTCGCGCTCAGGGCCCGCGAGCTGGGCGACCGGCAGCGTGTCAAGCCGCTCGCGGATCGCGGCGCGCGCGATCGCGACCGCGTCGATCGCGTCGGACTTGCCGCGCTCCCGCGCCGACTTGCGCGCGCCGGCCATCAGCTTCGGCGGCACCCGCACCACGCGCTCGCCGCGCGCGAGCAGGAAGCGCTCCAGCGCGCCGGACACGTGCCGGCAGTCCTCGATCGCCCACACGCGCTCCTCGCCGAGGCTGCGTCCCCAGCGCAGCAGGTCATCGAACGACCGCCGCTTGGCCTTGACGGTGCGCTCCGCGATCGCGCGACCCGTCCCCTCCTCGACCGCCGCGAGCGTGTGCGAGACCTTGTGCGTGTCCGCCCCGAGCACGATCATCTCCACCGTCCCTTCGTTGGGATACCTGACGAACGGATCACCGGTGGACACATCTCAGTCGGGGCGATGCCACGCTCCTTATCTGTGCTGGCCTCGCGCTGCAACTCCGCGCTGTGGTCGTGTGATCTGTGGACGACGGGCGGCGTGGCGGTGCGCGGGCACGGTCGAGGAGGGTCGGGTGCGCGCGGGCGCTCAGCCTTATCTCGGTCCACGACCCGAAACGGCCCCGGGTCGGCGACATGATGGTTGGTGGGATAGTCCCGCTGGGGGAAGCGTTGCGGCCGCTCGGTCTATAAGGGCCGTCCACGCGGGCGTGGCGGCAGGAGCGGGCGTGGAGCCGGCCGCGGCGCATCTGGGTGACGAAGAGCCTGGCGCGCACCGGCAGGGTCATGCGGGCTGCATCGCCTCCTCGCCGAGTTCGCGGAGGAGGTGGTAGCTGCGCTTGAGGATCTTGCGGGCGACCGACAGCCGCGCTCGGTTTGAGCCGAGTCGCTCCGCTGCTTGCGAGTAGTACTCGTAGTCCGGGCTGCACGATCGAGCGGCGCACATCGAGGCTTCAAACAGCGCCCACCGCAGTGCCGGTGGTCCTTGGCGGCTGAGGTGCCCGGCCGCGCGTCGCTGATCGGACTGGTGAACGGTGATGTCCAGGCCAGCGAACCGGACCGCGTCGCGGGAGGACGAGAACCGTCGGGCGTCGCCGAGTTCGGCCAGGATCGTGACCGCAGTTAGCTCCCCGACCCCGAACTGGCCCATCAAGGTCTTGCAGCCGGCCTGGCAGCGCGCGAACGCGCGCAGCTCCTTATCGAGGGGCGCCAGCTGGGCGTCGAGCGCGTCGATCACGCTCAGCGCGACCGCGATCTGCTCGCGCGCCGCGGCCGACAGCGGTTGCGCCGCCAGCCAGTTCCGACCCTCGTTGGTCAGCAGGTTGCTTCGCTGCGGGCAGCCGTGGTGATAGAGCACCGCTTGGATCCGCTGCTGCCACTCGCCGCGCTGATGCGAGAGGGTGTGACGTAGCCGCACGCGCGCGCGGAGATCGAGGATGTGATCGGGAGGGATCCACGACTCCGGCAAGCGTCCGATCATCAACAGCTCCCGGATGTGACGTGCGTCGGCGCGATCGCTCTTCGCGCGTCTCTTGTTCCCGCGACGCGCGGCGGTCTCCGCCGGCTCCGCGAGATGCACGAGCGCGCCGACCCGCCGCAGTTCATCAGCCACGAACCGCCAGCCGGTCGTCGCCTCCAACGCGACCTCGAGCTCTTGGCCGCGAAATCGCTCGCAGAACCTCCGCACGCCAGCCCGGTGCGCCGGCGCGACGCGCGATCTCATCACCTCACCGGTCTCGGTGTCCATCCACTCAGCCGTGATCTGCGCCCGGTGCTGGTCAAGCCCCATCACGATCGTCATCTCCAACGCCTCCTCGCTCGCGCGGACGCGTGGTCGCGAACCACGCACAGACCGAGGAGGCGTATCGCCGGACCCGGACGCCCCGGCACATGCCATCTATCAGGTCACGCCGGAGATCCTCGGACGGCGGCGGGCGACACAACCACCGACAGTCAGACTCAACGGCCCGACACCAGGCTTACGAGTCAGCCCGCCGCCGCACCGAGCACCTACCGGCCGGGTCGGACGCCACCGCCCGACCCGATCAGCTTCTCACTGAGATCCAGGCTTAGCCGGAGCGGGCGTGCAGCGCCAGCTTCGCGTAGAAGTCCTCCAGCATCAGCCGGTTGTCGAGCAGCGTGTAGACCCGGATCGGCCGGCCGCCGGCACGCGGCGCGTAGAAGCCGTCGTCGCCGATCTCCGGCGCCGGCACGGCGTCGTAGCGGCTGGATGACGGGTCCGGCTCGAAGGAGGACTGCAGCGCGGTGAGCAGCACCAGCGGGCTGTCGCCCGCCACGTAGGTCTCGCCCAGCGGTCGGCCGTGCTCGGCCGCGAGGTCGTGCACGGCCTGGAGGCGGCCGTAGAGGTGCGCGCCGAGCTCGCCCATCGGCTGGACGCGGGTCTGCAGCTCGGCCCAGCTCACCAGCGTCTGCCGGTAGGCGTTGCGCGGCACCTGCCAGAGCGGGATGGGCGAGTCGTTGAACACCACCTGCGCCGCGGCGAGATCGATGTTGAGGTTGTACTCGACGACCGGCGGGCCCGGCGGGGGCGGCGTGCCCGGGTATTCCGGGCCGCCGATCCACACGGCGGTCAGGCGCTCGGCGATCGGCGGCTCCAGCAGGTAGGCGCTGGCCAGCTGGGTCAGCGACGCGCCGAGCACGACGTAGAGCGGCAGGTCGGTGTCCTCGCGCAGCGCCTCCGCGACGATCGCCTCGGCCGCCGCTGAGCGCTGCGGCGTGGCGCGGTCGGCGAGCGGCCGGTTGGGGGCGCGTGGCGCGGGGATGCCGGTGCGGCCCGTGAGCTCCAGCAGCTCGAGCACCCGCTCGCGCGCGTGGTCGGCCGAGCGGCCGGACGCGTCGAACGGGTCGTCGGCCCGCACGGCCGACCCGATCACGGCGCGGATGTCCACCGACGGCGAGAGCAGGTGGTGGGCGAGCTGCAGCAGCCCGTCCGGGTCGCCGTTGAAGTCGTTGTCGATGATCACCCGCAGGCGCGGCTTCACGCGATCTCCTCCAGGATCCGGACGTCCCACGGGCCGAGCGCGAGCGACTCGACGCGGTCGCCGGACAGGACGTCGCGCACCGGCGCCGGCGGCGTGAAGGCCGCGGGCTCCCAGCTCCAGTTGTGCACGAAGCGCAGCGTCCGGCCGTCCCCGCGGGCCGCCGTCGCGCGCACGGCGTCGCCGCGGCGCCAGGGGTCCGGCGGCAGCGACTCCGCGGCGAGCCACGCGGAGAGCGAGCGGGCGAGCGCGCGGTCGGGCACCGTGCCCACGTAGGTGACGCGCCCGGCGCCGTGGCGCTGCGTCGTGACCGCCGGGAACTCGCCGAAGTGGGGATGCTCGTAGCGGGCGAGCACGTCCGCTCCCTCGGTCACGAGCCCGTCGGCCCAGCCGGTCGCCGCGCCGCTGAGCGTGCCGCTCACGGGCACCGGGCCGATCAGGTTCGCGTACTCGAGGTAGTGCACGCCCGCCGGCTCGCGCAGCACGCCGGGCATGACGACGTGGCGCGCGACCGCGTCGGCGTCGGCGTAGCCGGTGCGCGGCGTCAGCACCAGGTGCCCGCCCGCGTGCGCGTACGCGCGCAAGCGCTCCAGGAGCGCGTCGGAGGCGACGTAGAGCCCGGGCACGACGAGCACCGGCCAGCGCTCGGCCGCGTCGTCGGGCAGCTGCGCCGGGGCGACGACGTCGGCGGTCAGCCCGGCGTCGAACAGGCCGCGGTAGAAGGCCGCGAGGATGCGCTCGTAGGACTTCGGGTCGCCCATCCAGGCCTTCGCCGGACCGGCCAGCGGACCGGCGAACTCCATCCCCCAGCGGCTCTCCGCCGACACGAGCACGGCCACGTCGCTGACCGGCGCGAGCTCCTCCAGGTCGCTCCGGCGCAGCTCGCCGGCCACGCCCGCCAACTCCGCGTAGATGCGGCCGGGCTCCAGGCTGTGGCCGAGGATCCCGCCCCAGTACATCTCCGAGCCGTAGTGCTGGGTGTGCCAGTGCCAGTACTCGACCATCCGCGCGCCGCGGGCCACCATCGCCCACACCGCCTGGCGGAGCTGGCCGCGGTAGGGCGGATGGTTCTCGGCCGACCCGCCGATCGAGGCGGCGTTGGTCTCGGCGACGAGGAACGGCGCCTGGCGCGTCCCGCGCGAGATGTCGAGTTGCAGGTAGAACCAGCTCAGCCCGGACCAGGGCAGGAACGACGGCTGCGGCTCGGCCGTGAACGAGTCGTCGCCCGGCACGGCGAGCCGGTCCTGCGCCCCGTAGTAGATGTTCGCCGCCACCACGTCCAGCGGCGCGCCGATCACCGCCAGGTCCTGCGTCGGCTGGTGCAGCGCCAGGCAGGTGGTGACGAAGTGCTCCGTGGGCACGAGCCCACGCACGAGCTCGGCCTGCCAGGCGATGTACTCGTGCGTGAGCTCGGCCTGGTAGCGCCGCCAGGCGAGGTCGTACGGGGGCGTGGAGTTGCCGTCGGGCGGCCACAGGTCGGCCCAGTCGTGGAGCCGATGCGACCAGTAGGCCAGCCCCCAGCGGCGATTGAGCTCCTCGACGTCGCCGTAGCGCGCCCTGAGCCACTCGCGGAAGCCGTCGAACACGTCCGGGTTGTGCAGGATGTTGATGCCCGGCTCGTTGTCCACCTGCCAGCCGATCACCGCCGGGTGGTCGGCGTAGCGGGACACCAGCTTGCGGATGAGCCGCTCCGCCAGGCGCCGGAACGTCGGGTGCGGGTGGTTGATGTCCTGGCGCGCCCCGTAGGGGATGGGGACGCCGGTGGCCCGGTGGGCGGCGGTCTCGGGGTAGCGCCGGCGCAGCCAGGGCGGCGCGGCGTAGGTCGGCGTGCCGATGATGACCTTGATCCCGCGCGCGTGCGCGGCGTCGAGCACCGGCTGCAGCCAATCCAGGTTGAAGACGCCGTCCTGCGGCTCCCAGGTCGACCACACCGACTCGCCCACGCGGATCACGCTGAACCCGGCCTGCGCCATCAGGTCGAGGTCGGCCTCCAGGCGCTCGTAGGGCTGGTACTCCGCGTAGTACGCGGCGCCGAACAGGACGCTCATGCCGTGAACCGGTGCCGGCCGGGGCCGACCTCGAGCTCGTCCGCGCCGGGGAGCGCGACCGTCGCCGTCGTGCCGGGCGGCACGACGACGTCGACCGTCAGCGCCGCGTCGTCGCGCTGCCAGCGCACCGACGCACGCCCGTACGGCGTCTCGTGCGCCGCCTCCGCATGCGTCAGCCCGCCGCCGGGCCGGGGCGCGATCCGCAGCCGGCGGTAGCCCGGCGCGGCCGGCGCCAGCCCCGCCACGGTGCGGTGCAGCCAGTCGGCCACCGCGCCGAGCGCGTAGTGGTTGAAGGAGGTCATCTCGCCCGGGTTCACCGTCCCGTCCGGCAGCAGGCTGTCCCAGCGCTCCCACACGGTCGTCGCGCCCATCGTGACGGAATACAGCCAGGACGGGCACTCGCGCTGCAGCAGCAGCCGGTAGGCGGCGTCGAGCGCGCCGGCGTGGGCGAGCGCGTCGCACACCAGCGGCGTGCCCACGAAGCCGGTGGCGATGCGGTGCCCGGCGGACTCGACGAGCTCGGCGAGCCGCCGCCCCGCCGCCCGCTGCTCGGGCCCGGGCAACAGCGCGAACTCGAGCGCGAGCGCGCAGCCGGTCTGCGATCCGAGCGCGGCCTCGCCGTAGGCCTGGGCGAACGCGTGCCGCACGCCGCCGGCCAGCCCGGAGTACAGCTGCGCCTCGGGCTCGAGGCCGAGCACGCCGGCGGCGCGGGACAACAGGTCGGCCGAGCGCGCGAGGTACGCCGTGGCCACGAGATGCGGGTCGGTGGCCGCGGCCCACGGCTGGTCGGGCGGCGCCGCCGGGTCGAGCCAGTCGCCCAGCTGCATGCCCTCGTCCCACAGCAGCGCGTCGCCCGTCCGCTCCACCACGCCATCCACCCACGCCTGCATGCTCGCGAACTGCGCGGCGAGGATCTCGCGGTCGCCGAAGCGCTCGTAGAGCACCCAGGGGACGATCACCGCGGCGTCGCTCCAGGCGGCCATCGGGCCGCCGAGCTGGTCCTCCGGCACCTCGGGCATGCGCAGCGCGACGAACGGGACGTAGATCGGCACGACGCCGTCGCCGCGCTGCTCGGCCGCGACGTCGCGCAGCCACGAGGTGAGCATGCCCGCGCAGTCGTAGAGGAAGGAGGCGGTCGGCGCGAACACCTGGGCGTCGCCCGTCCAGCCGAGGCGCTCGTCGCGCTGCGGGCAGTCGGTGGGCACGTCGAGGAAGTTCCCGCGCATGCCCCAGACGACGTTCGCATGCAGGCGGTCGAGGTCCGGCTCGGAGCACGCGAACCAGCCCGTGCGCTCCATGTCGGTGTGGCAGACGACGGCGCTGACCGACTCGACCGGCCCGGCGACCTCCGCGTAGCGGAAGCCGTGGTACGTGAAGCGCGGCTCCCACTCCTCGACCCCGCCGCCGCGCAGCGTGTACTCGTCGGTTGCGCGGGCGCCGCGCAGCGGGCGGAGGCACAGCTCGCCGTCCTCCAGCACCTCGGCGTGGCGCAGGACGACGGTCTCCCCCGTGCTGCCGTGCGCCCGGATCCGCAGCCGCCCGACGAGGTTCTGGCCGAAGTCCACGATCGTCTTCCCCGACGGCGACGCGAACGTCGCGACCGGGTCGACGAGTTGGGTGCGCCGCACCGGCGGGCCGGTGGGCGCGACGAGCTGCCCCGCGTCGTACGCGACCGCCTCGACCGGCGCCCAGCCGGCGGCGGCGAACCCGGGCGACGACCAGCCGGGCAGCTCGCGCCGCGCGTCGTGGCGCTCGCCGTCGTACAGCGATGCCGCGACGACCGGGCCGGGTGCGCAGCGCCAGTCGCCGTCGGTGCCGAACGTCTCGCGGGAGCCGTCCTCGTAGGTCACCTCGAGCTGGGCGAGCAGCGCGGTGCGATCGCCGTAGACGTGCTCGACGCCGCCGTTGAACCCGAGCCGGCCGGCGTACCAGCCCTCGCCCAGCCAGGCGCCCAGCGCGTGGGCGCCGGGCCCGAGCCGCGACGTCACGTCGAACGTCTGGTAGCGCAGGCGGTGGTGGTAGCTCGTCCAGCCCGGCGCGAGCACGTGGTCGCCCACGCGCTCCCCGTCGAGCTCGAGCTCGTAGACGCCGTGCGCCGTGGCGTACAGCCGCGCCGAGGCGACCGGGCCGCGCAGCGTGAACTCGCCGCGCAGCAGCCCGGGCGGCGCGGCGACCATGCTTGCGCTCCAGTCGGTGATCCCCCGCTCGACGCGGGCCGGCGCCGACCAGGCGCTGGCCTTGTCCCCGCACCACACCCGCACGCGCACCGACCGCCGCTGGCCCGGCTCCAGCGCCACGCCCGGCACGAGCACCGACTCGGCCGACGCCACGCGTCCGAGCGGCTCGCCGTCCGCCTCGATCTCGTAGGCCGTCTGCGCCCAGCCGGGGATGTCGGTGGCCACCTTGAACGAGATCCGCGGCACGGGCTCGCCGATGCCCAGCGGCTCGCGGTGATGCTCGAAGCGCACGGCGCGCACGCGCACGGTCAGCGCCGACGCCAGCAGCTCGAGCGAGCGCGCGGTGGCCGGGTGACCGTGGAGGTTCAGGTGCCCGTGCAGCACGCCCGGCTCGCAGACGAGGTCCGCCTCGACGCCGGCGGCGGTCAGCTGCGCGGCGAACGCCTCGCCCGACGCGCGCAGGTCGTCGTACTCCGCGGTCAGGACGAGCGTCGGCGGCAGCCCCGCCACGTCGCCCAGGCCGGGAAAGGCGTACGGCGTCGCCGGCGCGCCGCCGAGGTAGTTGCGGTTGATCGCCGCCGAGAGGTCGGGCGGAAAGCGCAGCCCGGCCGGCAGGCTGTCGAGCCCCGGCGTCTCCGGCAGCGGCTCGTGCAGCACGGGATAGACGAGCAGGAGCCGGAACGGCGGCGCGTCGCCCTCGTCGCGCAGCCGCAGCGCGGCGCCGGCGGCCAGGTTGCCGCCCGCGCTGGCGCCGCCCAGCGCGAGGCGCTCGACGCCCAGCTCCGCCGCCGCCCAGCGGTAGGCGGCCACGACGTCGTCGTGCGGGACCGGGAAGCACACGCCGCCCGTGGCCAGCCGGTAGTCGACCGAGACGACCACGGCGCCGGCCCGGGCGGCCAGCTCGCGGGCCACGCTGTCGGCCTCCGGCATGTCCAGGTCGCCGAACCGGAACGCCCCGCCGTGCAGCCACACCAGGCCCGCGCCCGACGGGCGCGGCGGCGAGTAGACCCGCACGGGGATCGCCCCGTGCGGGCCCGGCACGCGGCGCTCGGCGACGTCCACCGCGGGCGCGGCGTACTCGGCGTAGGGCGCGGTGAACGCCTCCAGCCGCTCCGCCGCCGCCCCGGTGAACAGGTCGTCGGCCGTGACCCCGTCCATCAGGGGGAAGCGCGCCGCGATCGCGGGGTCGACCGGCATCAGACCGCGAGCTGGGCGGTCAGCGGCAGCACTTCGAGCGACGAGCCAGCGGCCAGCGTGAACGCGCCCGGCTCGAGCTGCCAGCCGCCGTCCCAGTACTCCAGCGCGCGTCGCGCGATCGGCACGGTCACGGCGGCCTCCTCGCCCGGCGCGGCGTCGACCGTGGCGAAGCCGACCAGCCAGCGCTCCGGCCGGTCGACGGCGCTGCCCGGCCGGCTCGCGTAGACCTGCACGACCTCACGGCCCGGCCGCTCGCCGGTGTTGCGCACGCGCACGACGGCCTCGCGGTCGCCGACGTCCAGCGACACGTACTCCCAGGTCGTGTAGCCCAGGCCGTGCCCGAAGACGTAGCGCGCATCCCGGTCCGGCGAGCGATAGCCGATGTAGATGTCCTCCTCGTAGCGGACGAGTCCGTCCACGGGCTGCGTGGCCGGGAGGTGCTCCTCGGTCAGCGGCCACGTGGTCGGCAGCCGGCCGCCGGGCTCGAGGGCGCCGAGCAGCACGTCCGCCAGCGCCCGGCCGAACTCCTGGCCGGGGAACCAGGCGAGCAGCACCGCGGCCACCTCGTCGGCCCAGGGCAGCAGCACGGGCGCGCCCGCGTTGACCACCACGACGGTCTTCGGATTGGCCGCGGCCACGCGCCGGACCAGCTCGTCCTGACGGCCGGGGAGCGCGAGCGAGGCGCGGTCGAAGCCCTCGCTCTCCACCTCCTCCGTGGTGCCGACCACGACCACGGCCACCTCGGCCTCGCCGGCCAGCGCGACGGCGCGCTCGATCTCGGCGTCGTCGCCGCCGTAGGGCGGGAGGACGTTGAGCTGGAAGCTCGCGCCGCCGAAGTCCGGGATGCCGGTGTCCAGCGAGCCGGCCGCGTGCGCCAGCACCAGGTGCGCCTGCGCGCCCGCGTCGAGCTCGAGCGCCACGGTGCGCTGCGGCGGGATCATCAGCGCCTCGACGAGGTCGGCCCCGGGCGCCAGCCGAGATCTCGCCGGCGAAGACCTCGTCGCCGTCCACGCTGAGCCGGTAGCGGCCGACGCCGGACACGGCGACCGTGTAGGTGCCGGCCTCGGCGGCCCGCAGGACGGCGTGCACCTCGACCGTGGCCACCCGCCCGGTGTCGATGTCCGGGCCGTAGGCGCCGAGCCAGTTGAACGCGCAGCCGGGGCGCTGCTCGGAGCCGAGCACGGTTCCGTCGGCAGCGAGGAACCGCACCTCGGATCCGTCCACCCACGGCGGCGCCGCCACCGGGATGCGCGGCGAGGCCAGCACGCCGGGCGCGGTCGTCACCTCGGCGCCGCCGAGCGCGGCGCGCAGGCCGTCGAGCGGCGAGACCGTGTAGGGCGGGTAGACCGTCGCGCTGCCGCCGCCCAGCGTGCGGGCGACCGCGGCGTTCGGGCCGAGCACGGCCACGCGCCGCAGCGCGCCGGCGTCGAGCGGCAGCAGCGACTCGTTGCGGGCGAGCACGAAGCCCGCCGCGGCCACGCGGCGCAGCTCGGCGGAGATCGCCGCGTCGTCGTACTCGGGCGGCGCGGTCGGCGGCGCGTCGTCCAGCCCGCCCACGCGCTCGGCCAGGCGCAGGATCCGCGCGACCTTGTCGTCGATCGTCGCCTCATCGACCTCGCCGGCGCGCACGGCAGCCACCAGCGGGTCGCCCCACGGCCCCATCGGGCCGGGCATGGCGAGGTCGAGCGCGGCGTTGCCGGCCTCCGCGGTGGAGCGGGTGGCGAACCAATCCGACATGACGAGGCCGTCCCAGCCCCACTCCTCGTGGAGGATCTCCCGCAGCCGCGGCGACTCGGTCATCGTCGGCCCGTTGACGCTGTTGTAGGCGGCCATCACCGCCCACACGCCGCCGTCTTTGACGATCGCCTCGAACGGGGCGAGGTACAGCTCCCGCAGCGGCCGCTCGCCGACGAGCGCGTTCAGCGTCATCCGGCTGGTCTCGGAGTCGTTGGCCACGAAGTGCTTGACCGTCGCGCCGACGCCGTGCTCTTGCAGGCCGCGCACGTAGGCCACGCCGATCCGCCCGGTGAGCAGCGGGTCCTCGCTGAAGCACTCGAAGTGGCGGCCGCCGTACGGCGTGCGGTGCAGGTTGACCGTGGGCGCCAGCAGCACGTCGACGCCCTTGCGCCGGCACTCCGCGGCCAGCAGGCCGCCGAGCCGCTGCACGAGCGCCTCGTCCCAGGTGGCGGCCAGCGCCGTCGGCGACGGGACGTTGGCCGACGTGTCGCGCTCGTCCCAGGTCTCCCCGCGCACGCCGGCCGGGCCGTCGGACACGACCAGCCGGCGCAGGCCGACCGCCGGCTCGGGATGCAGCGACCAGAAGTCCGCGCCGGTCAGCAGCCTCACCTTCTGCTCGAGGCTGAGGGTGGCCACGCGCTCGGCGAGCTCTGTCGTGGTGGCGGTCATCGGGCTCCTCCCGTCGTGGCAACGTCCCCCGGGCTGGACGGCGAAACCGTACGGTCGTTGTTCGAGAATGTCAAGTGAGGTTTCGCGAACATATGCCCGAACAGTTCGGTATGCTGCGCCCATGCCGACCGAGCGCCCCACGCTCGCCGAGATCGCCCACGTGGCGGGCGTGTCGCGCGCCACGGTCTCGAAGGTGTTGAACGGGCGCCGCGACGTGAGCCCGGAGACGCGCTCGCGGGTGGAGCAGCTGCTGGCCGAGCACGCCTACGTGCGCCGCGCGCCGGCCCCGGCCGGCGACGGCCGCAACGGCTCGCGCCGCCTGGTGCAGCTCGTGGTGGACACGCTGGAGAGCCCGTACACGCTCGAGCTCATCCGCGGCGTCAGCGACGCGGCGGACGAGGCCGGCCTGGAGGTGGTGCTCGGCCAGAGCGGCGGCGACCCCGACGGGCGCTGGGTCCAGCGGGCCGCGGGCGGCGGCCGGCGGGGGCTCATCCTCGTGATGTCGGAGATCTCGGACGAGCAGCACGCCAGGCTCGCGGGCGCCGGCGTCCCGCTGGTGATGATCGACCCGCTGGTCGTCCCGGAGGACGTGCCGAGCATCGGCGTGACCAACTGGGCGGGCGGGCTGGCCGCCACCGAGCACCTGCTCGGGCTCGGGCACACCCGCATCGGCGTGCTGGCCGGCCCGGACGTCAGCACCGCCTCGGCGCGCGTGCACGGCTTCCGCGCGGCGCTGGCCAACGCCGGCGTCGACGCGGACCCCGAGCTCGTCCGCCTCGGCGACTTCGGGTTCGCCAGCGCGCGCGAGAGCACGAAGGCCGTGCTCTCCCTGCGGCGCCCGCCCAGCGCGGTGTTCGCCACCAGCGACGGTCAGGCCATGGGCGTGCTGGCCGCGGCCCGCGAGCACGGGCTGAGCGTGCCGCACGACCTCTCGGTCGTCGGCTTCGACGGGTTGATGTTCACGCCGTACTCCTCGCCCCCGCTGACCACGATCCAGACGCCGATGGCGGACATGGGCCGCACGGCCGTGGGCATGATCCGGCGGATCGCCGAGGGGGAGCGGCCGGACACCATGCGCGTGGAGCTGTCGACGAAGCTCGTCGTGCGCGAGTCGACCGCGCCGCCGCGGGAGTAGCCGGTGCGCCCCGGCCTGTGCTCCGTGACGCTGCGCGCGCTGCCGGTCGAGGCGGTGGCCGGCGCGGCGGCGGCCGCGGGCCTCGAGGCGATCGAGTGGGGCGCCGACGTGCACGTGCCGCCGGGCGACCTCGGCGCGGCCGAGCGCGCGCGGGACAGCGGCCTGGCGGTCGCGTCCTACGGGTCCTACTTCCGGGCCGGCGACCCGCTCGACGATTTCGCGGCGGCGCTCGCGACCGCGCGGGCGCTCGGTGCGCCGCGGATCCGCATCTGGGCGGGGCGCGTGGGCTCGGCCGCCGCGAGCGCGGCCGAGCGGCGCGCCGTGGCCGACGGGGTGCGCGCCGCGGCGGAGCTGGCCGGCGACGTGGAGGTCGCGCTCGAGTTCCACGGCGGCACGCTGACCGACGAGCCGGCCTCGGCGGTCGCGCTGCTCGAGGCGGCGGGCGCCGCGCGGGCCTACTGGCAGCCGCCGCAGGGCGCGCCGGACGCCGTCGCGCTGGCCGGCCTGCGCGACGTGCTGCCCTGGCTGGCCGCGGTGCACGTGTTCTCCTGGTGGCCGCGCGACGAGCGCCGGCCGCTGGCCGCGCGCGCGGCCCTGTGGCGCGAGGCGCTGGCGCTGGCCGGCGACGTGGACGCGCTGCTCGAGTTCGTGCCGGGCGACGACCCCGCGGTGCTCGCGCGCGAGGCTGCGACGCTGCGGGAGCTCGGTGGCTAAGCCGCGGGTCGCGCTGAGCATGTCCGCTCTGGCGCACGAGCGGCTGTTCACCGCGCGGTCGCTCGCGCGGCTGGGTGACGTCGCCGACGTCGTCGCCGCCCCGATCGGCGCGCTCGGCGACGTCGAGCTGCTGCTGACCGGCTGGGGCTGCCCGCCGGTGGACGAGACGGTGCTGGCCGCCGCCCCGCGGCTGCGGGCGATCGTGCACGCCGCCGGCAGCGCGAAGGCCCACGTCACCCCGGCGTGCTGGGCGCGCGGCATCGTCGTCTCCACGGCCGCCGCGGCCAACGCCCGGCCCGTGGCCGAGTACACGCTGGCGATGATCCTGCTGGCCAACAAGGCGGCGCCGGGGGCGGAGCGGCTCTACCGCGAGCGCCGCGCGCGCGTGGACGCGCTCGCGGAGCTGCCCGCCGTGGGCAACCTCGACAAGACGGTCGGCGTGATCGGCGCCTCGCGGATCGGCCGGCGGGTCATCGAGCTGCTGCGGCCGTTCGACCTGGAGCTGCGCGTGCACGACCCCTACCTGCCGGACTCGCTGCCGCTCGACGAGCTGCTGGCCGCCGCGGACGTGGTCACGGTCCACGCCCCGGCGCTGCCCGCCACGCGGCACATGCTCGACCGCCGCCGGCTCGCGCTGCTGCGTGACGGCGCGACGCTGATCAACACCGCCCGCGGCGCGCTCGTCGACCACGAGGCCCTGATCGCCGAGCTGCGCAGCGGCCGCATCTCCGCCGTGCTCGACGTGACCGAGCCCGAGCCGCTCCCCGCCGACTCGCCGCTGTTCGCGCTGCCGAACGTCGTGCTCACGCCCCACATCGCCGGCGCGCTGGGCACCGAGGTGCGCCGGCTGGGCGACGCCGCGATCGCGGAGGTCGCCCGCTACGCCGCGGGCGAGCCGTTCGCCCACCCGCTGACGGCCGCCGACCTGGAGCGCGTGGCCTGATCCGCGCGGGGGATATACATGCGCAGTCATGCATCTCGTGCTATGGTTGTCGACGCAACCAATAAGGCGGTCGGCGATGCAGTTCGGAATCTTCTCGGTCAGCGACATCACCCGTAACCCGGTCACGGGGCAGACGCCCAGCGAGGCGGAGCGCATCGACGCGACCGTCCGGATCGCGCGGCGCGCGGACGAGGTCGGGCTCGACGTCTTCGCGATCGGCGAGCATCACAACCCGCCGTTCTTCTCCTCGTCGCCGACCACCCTGCTCGCGCACATCGCCGCGCTGACGGAGCGCATCGTGCTCAGCACCGCGGTCACGCTGATCACCACGAACGACCCGGTGAAGATCGCCGAGGACTACGCGATGCTCCAGCACCTGGCCGAGGGCCGGATGGACCTCATGCTCGGGCGCGGGAACACCGTGCCGGTCTATCCCTGGTTCGGGCAGGACATCCACCGCGGGCTCGAGCTCGCGCTGGAGAACTACAACCTGCTGCACCGGCTGTGGCGCGAGGACGTCGTCGACTGGGAGGGCGGCTTCCGCACGCCGCTGCAGGGCTTCACGTCGATCCCCCGCCCGCTGGACGACGTCCCGCCGTTCGTCTGGCACGGGGCGATCCGCACGCCGGAGATCGCCGAGCAGGCCGCGTACTACGGCAACGGCTACTTCGCCAACAACATCCTGGCGCCCAACTTCCACTTCAAGCCGCTCGTCGACCTCTACCGGCAGCGCTTCGCCCACTACGGCCACGGGACCCCGGAGCAGGCGATCGTCGGGCTCGGCGGCCACGCGTTCATCGCCCAGCGCTCGCAGGACGCCGTCCGGGCGTTCCGCCCGTTCTTCGAGGGCTCGCCGATCTACGGCAAGAGCTACCGGCTCGAGGACTTCATGGCCGGGACGCCGCTGAGCGTGGGCAGCCCGCAGGAGGTGATCGAGAAGACGCTGGAGTTCCAGGAGGGCTTCGGGGACTACCAGCGCCAGCTGTGGAACATCGACTCGATGGGCCTGCCGCTGGAGACGGCGCTGGAGCAGGTCGAGCTGCTGGGCACCGAGGTGGTGCCCGTGCTGCGCAAGGAGATGGACGCGCGCCGCAAGCCCGGGCGTGCCCGACGCGCCGACGCACGCCAGCCTGCGCCGGGCGAAGTACGGCGACGCCGAGCCGCGCCGGCCGCGCCCGAACCCCAACCGCGGCGACAACCTGACGGGGACCTCGCCGTACCAGGACAGCGATCCCGAGCGTCGTCGCCGACCTGCCGCTGGTGGCGCTGACGCCATGGCCAGCCGCACCCACATCGCCAACGAGGCGTGGGAGGCGCTGTTCCGCGCCCAGGCGACGATCGCCCACGCAGCTCGCCGCCGCCGACGTCTGGCACGAGCTCAGCCCGCGCGAGTACGGCGTGCTGTACGCCCTGTCGAACGCACCGCAGGGCCTGCGGATCACCGAGCTGCGCAGCGACGTCCTGCTGACCCAGCCCGGCATCTCGCGACTGATCGCCCGGCTCGAGAGCGGCGGGACTCGTCGAACGCGTCGACGACCCCGACGACGGGCGCGCCTGCCGCATCCGCCTCACCGAGGCCGGGCGACCGCGCCCAGCGCGACGTCGGCCGGCGACACGGCCGCCACGTCGCGCAGACGATGGCACGCGGCCTCAGTCGCGAGCAGCTCCTGCAACTGCGCGACCTCTGCCGTCGCTGGCAACTGAAAGCCCCGAACATGAGCACGCCGCAGCCCCCGACGCAAGCGCCTCGTCGTCGTCAGCGCGGGGACCGGCAACCCGTCCTCCACGCGCCAGCTCGCCGACCGCATCGCCCAGAAGAGCCTCGACCTGCTCGAGCAGGCCGGGACGCCGGCGACGGCGACCGTCATCGAGCTCGGGCCGCTCGCCGTCGACACCGCGCGCGCCGCGGTCGCCGGCTTCCCCGGCGAGCAGGTCCAGGCGGCCATCGACCGGCTGGCCGCCGCCGACGCGATCATCGCGGCCACACCCGTCTACAAGGCCGGCATCAGCGGCCTGTTCAAGTCGTTCGTCGACGTCCTCGACAATGACCTGATCGTCGCCAAGCCCGTGCTGCTCGCGGCGACCGGCGGCACGCCGCGCCACGCCCTGGTCATCGACGACCAGATGCGCCCGCTGTTCGCCTACCTGCGCGCCCTCGTGCTCCCGACCTCCGTCTACGCCGCGCCCGAGGACTGGGGCAGCCCCGAGCTCGGCGCCCGGATCGAGCGCGCGGCCACCGAGCTCGCCGTCATCGTCCGGGCCGGCATCGAGCAGCAGGTCGCCGATCGGGCATGGTCGGGCTACCAGCACGAGTTCGCCGGCAACGCCAGCCGCGCCGAGCAGACCGCGGACGACGTCGACTTCGACTCCCCGCTCATGCGGCTCGCCGCCGGCGGTCGCGCGTAGCCCACGCGTCAGCGCGCGATGGTCGCCCCGTCGACCGGGGACGCCGGCCGCGCCGGCGGCAAGCTCGTCGCAGCGGTTTGACAGACGGCGCGCGGCCTGCCAACGTGGTTCGCGGTCAGGGAGGTCTTTGGACGCGCTCTTACGGGAGGAGAGACGTCATGCGGACACTGTTGCTCGCGGCGGCCGCGGCCGCCGCGCTGCTGGGCGCGCCGGCGGTGGCGCGCGCGGAAGGCGAGCCCTTCCGGGATCCGTCGTTGCCGCTGCCGGCGCGCATCGGCGACCTGCTGAGCCGGCTCACGCCGGACGAGAAGATCTCGCTGCTGCACCAGTACGAGCCGGCCATCCCGCGGCTCGGGATCGGCGTGTTCAAGGCCGGCACGGAGGCGCTGCACGGCGTCGCCTGGTCCAACGACTACGACCACAACGGCGACGTGGTCCCGGCGCACGCCACCACGTTCCCGCAGGCGATCGGGCTGGCGAGCACGTGGGACCCGGCGCTGCTGCGCGCGGTCGGCTCGGCCGTCGGCGACGAGGCGCGCGGGCTGCACGCGGAGAACCCGACGGTGTGGGGGCTGAACCTGTGGGCGCCGGTGGTCAACCTCCTGCGCGACCCCCGCTGGGGACGCAACGAGGAGGGCTACTCCGAGGACCCGACGCTCACCTCGGCAACGGCCACGGCGTACGGCTCGGGCATGGAGGGCCCCGACCCGGATCACCTGCAGGCGGCGCCGACGCTCAAGCACTTCCTCGCCTACAACAACGAGGTCGGGCGGGACGTGAACTCGTCGGAGGTCCCGCCGCGGGTGCTGCACGAGTACGACGAGCAGGCGTTCGAGCCGACGCTGAAGGCCGGCGCGGCGACGGGCGTGATGGCCTCCTACAACCTCTTGAACGGCCGGCCGATGACCGTCAGCCCGCTGCTGAACGACATCCGCTCCTGGTCGACCCGCCCGCTGTTCAACGTCAGCGACGCGTTCGCGCCGTACAACCTGACGGGCTCTCAGCACTACTTCGCCACGCAGCCGGAGGCCGATGCGGCGATGTTCCGCGCCGGCATCGACGCCTACGTGGCCGACAACAACGACCCGAGCGCGATGATCGCCGCCGTCAAGCAGGCGCTCGCGGCGGGCTTCATGACGATGGCCGACGTCGAGCGCGCCGACCGCGACGCGCTGAGCATCCGCTTCCGGCTCGGCGAGTTCGACCCGGGCGGCGGCCCGTATGGGTCGGTCGGGTCGTCGGCGGTCAACGCGCCGGCCCACCAGCAGCTGTCGCGCCGGGCCGCGGACGAGGCGGCGGTGCTGCTCAAGAACTCGGGCCGCACGCTGCCGCTCGACGCCGCGCGCGTGCATCGCGTGGCGGTGGTGGGGCCGCTGTCGCAGACGGTGTACTCCGACTGGTACGGCGGGCAGCCGCCGTACGTCGTCACCCCCGCGGACGGGATCCGCCGGCGGGTGCCGGTCAGCACGTCCGAGGGCGTGGACCGGATCGCGCTGGCGGACGTCGCGACCGGCCGCTACGTGACCTCGACGTCGGACGCCGTCGCCGCGACGGGCGCCTCCCCCGGCGACGCGGCGCAGTTCGACGTGTTCGACTGGGGCCAGGGCGTCGTGACGCTGCGCAACGTCGCCACGGGCAAGGTCATGGGCTACGACGGCGGCCGCTTCGTCACGCGCGACGACCAGCCGAACGGCTGGTACGTCCCGCAGCAGTTCAAGCTCGAGCCCCAGGCGGACGGCACGTACGTCATCCGATACGCCGGCTATGAGACCGCTGAGAGCTGGTTCGGGCCGAACGTCTACGTGACCGTCGGGCCGGACGGCAAGCTTGGACTCGGCGCCGCCTCGGCGGCCGGCGCCGCGCACTTCGCCAAGACCACGCTGCGCAACGGCATCGACGACGCCGTCGCGGCGGCCAAGGGCGCCGACGCCGCGGTCGTGGTGGTGGGCAGCATGCCGTTCATCAACGGCCGCGAGGCGCACGACCGCACCTCGATGGCGCTGTCGGACGCGCAGGCCCGGCTCGTGGACGCCGTGCGCGCGGCGAACCCGCGCACGGTCATGGTGCTCGAGACGAGCTATCCGGACACGATCGGCGCCGAGCAGGCCTCGGTCCCGGCGATCCTCTGGACCACGCACGCCGGGCAGGAGACGGGCGACGCGCTGGCCGACGTGCTGTTCGGCGACTACGACCCGGCGGGGCGGCTGACGCAGACCTGGTACCGCTCGGAGTCCGACCTGCCGAGCATCCTCGACTACGACGTCATCGGGTCGCACGAGACCTATCAGTACTTCCGCGGCCGGCCGCTCTACGCGTTCGGTCACGGCCTGTCCTACACGACGTTCCGCTACGGCGGCGTGTCGCTGCGGTCGCGCTCCGCCGGCCCGCACGACATGGTCCGGGCGACGGTCCGCGTCACGAACACCGGGCAGCGCGCCGGCGACGAGGTCGTCCAGCTCTACACGCGCCGGCGCCGCTCGCGCGTCGAGCAGCCGCGGGAGACGCTGCGGGCGTTCGCGCGCGTGCACCTGCGGCCCGGCGAGACGCGGCTGGTGCCGCTGTCGTTCAAGGCGTCCGACCTGGCGATCTGGGACGTCACGCGCGATCGCTGGGCGCTCGAGCGGGGCGACGTCGACGTCATGGCCGGCGGCGCGTCCGACGACCTGCCCGCCCGGACGACGCTCGCGGTGCGCGGCGAGACGATCCCGCCGCGCGACCTCTCGCACGACACGCAGGCGCAGGACTGGGACGGCCAGCAGGGCACGACGCTGACCGACGAGACGCAGGCCGACGGCACGGCGGTCACGGCCACCGCCGGCGGGTGGCTGCGCTTCGCCGGCAGCGACCTGCGGCGACCGTCGCGAATCGTCGCCCGGGTCTCCGCCGCCGCGGCCGGGACGATCGCCGTGCGGCTCGACGACCCGGTGCACGGGCGCGTCATCGGCACGCTGCCGGTGCCCGCCACGGGCGACCGCTACGCCTGGACGACGGTGGCGGCGCCGCTGACCCTGGCGTCCGGCGTGCACGACGTGTACCTGACGTTCACGGCGCCGGTGTCGGTGAGCCGCTTCCGGCTGGAGTAGCCCGCGTTGCCGTAGGTTGGGCGGCGATGCAGCTCGACGCCTACGCGCACATCGTCCCGCCCCGCTTCGCCGCGCGGGTGGAGCGGCTGATCGCCGAGCGGGGCGTGCCCGACCGGATCAAGCTCTTCGACCCGTGGCTGTACGAGGATCCGGTGCTCACGGACCTCGATGCGCGCTGGCGCCTGCTCGAGCCCTACCCGGACTATCGCCAGGTCCTGGTGCTGGGCGTCTTCCCGGTCGACGAGCTGGGGCCGCCGGAGCTCACGCGCGCGCTCGCGCGCGACGTCAACGACGAGCTCGCCGGCCTCGTCCGCGACCATCCCGACCGCTTCGCCGGCTTCGCCGCGAGCCTGCCGCTCAACGACCCCGACGCGGCGCTCGAGGAGCTCGAGCGCAGCCGGCGCGACCTCGGCGCCAACGGCGTCCTCATCCACACCAACGTCGCCGGCCTGCCGCTCGACGACCCGCGCTTCGAGCCGATCTTCGCCCGCGCCCACGAGCTCGGCGCGGCGATCTGGCTGCACCCGACGCGCAGCCCGGTCTGGCCGGACTACCCGACCGAGACGGAGTCCCGATACGGGATCTGGTGGTCGCTCGGCTGGCCCTACGAGACCGCGGTGGCGATGACCCGGCTGGTGTTCTCGGGGCATCTGGAGCGCTATCCCGACCTCACGGTCATCACCCACCACGCGGGCGGGATGGTCCCGCACGTCTCGGGCCGGCTCGACACCATCCAGGCCGAGGATCAGCGCGAGGCCTTCGCGCACACGTTCAAGAAGCCGGCGCTCGACTACTTCCGCCAGTTCTACGTCGACACGGCGATGTTCGGCGCGCCGCACGCCGTCCGCTGCGCGGTGGAGTTCTTCGGGCCGGGCCACGTGCTGTTCGGCACCGACATGCCGCTCGGCGGGCCGGCCGTGATCGAGGACACCATCGCCGACCTGCGCCGCCTCGGCCTGGCCGCCGCCGACGAGCAGGCGGTGTTCAGCGGCAACGCGCAGCGGCTCCTGGGCATCAGCTGAGCCGGCCGGCGAGGACGTCGGCGACGTCGAAGCGCGCCGGCCGCTCCAGCTGGGCGAAGCCGCACGAGCCGGGATCGCGGTCCGGGCGCCAGCGCACGAACTGCGGCGGATGCCGGAAGCGCGCGCCCTCCATGTAGTCGTAGCGCACCTCGACGACCCGGTCCGGGCGCAGCGGCACGAACGACAGGTCCTTGCCCGGGTTCCAGCGGCTGCCGCCCTCCGGCCTGCCCGACAGCTCGGCCGCCCAGCTCCACGGGTGCTCGGCGATGTCCACGACCGACGCCTGCAGCTCGGCGAACAGCTCGCGCCGGCGGGCCATCGGGAACGCGCCGATCACGCCAACCGGCGCGAGGCCGCCCATCCGGTCCTGCCAGTGCGACGGCGGGGCCGCCGCGTCGACGTGCAGGCCGAGCAGCAGCGACCCGATCGCGCCGGCGGCCGACTTGTGCACGCGGTAGCCGGCGACGACGCAATCCGCGGTCCGCACGTGCTTGATCTTCGTCATCACGCGCTTGTCGGGTTGATAGGTCAGCTCGGGGCGCTTGGCGATCACGCCGTCGAGGCCCGCGCCCTCGAAGCGCTCGAACCAGCCGCGCGCGACGTCTGCGTCGCCGGTCATCGGGGTCACGTGCACGGGCGGCGCGGCGGCGCGGAGCGCCCGCTCGAGCGCCGCGCGCCGCTGCGCGAACGGCGTGCCCGTGAGGTCGTCGTCGCCCAGCGCGAGCAGGTCGAACGCGACGAAGCTGGCCGGGGTCTCCCCCGCCAGCCGGTCGACGCGGCTCGCCGCCGGATGGATGCGCTGCTGCAGCGCCCAGAAGTCCAGGCCGCCGTCGCCGGCGATCACGATCTCGCCGTCGATCACCGCGCGCGGCGGGAAGCTGCGCCGGACGGCGGCCACCACCTCGGGGAAGTAGCGGGTCATCGGCCGCTCCTTGCGACTGCCGATCTCCACCTCGCCGCCGTCCCGGAACACGATCGCGCGAAAGCCGTCCCACTTGGGCTCATAGAGCTGCCCCGGCGGGATCGCGCCCGCCGGCCTGGCCAGCATCGGCGCGACCGGCGGCATCACGGGAAGCTGCATCAGCGGCCGGAGATGGCGTCGGCGAGGCGGCCCGCCACGGCGGGCCGGCCCGTGCGGACCTCGCGGCGGTCGGCCGCGCCGTAGAGCGCGTAGACGCCGCGGACGGCGGCGTAGCGGAGCGGCTCGGGCTCCCAGCGGCGGCCCAGCGGGCCGACCCAGGGCAGCCGGGTGAGCTCGGTGTCGCGGCCGAGCAGCAGATCGCGCAGCGTCCGCCCGGCCAGGTTGGCCGCCGCCACTCCCTCGCCCACGTACCCGCCGGCCCAGGCCAGGCCCGTCGCGGCGTCGGCTCCGACGGCCGGCGTCCAGTCGCGCGGCACGCCGAGCACGCCGTGCCAGGCGCCGGCGATCTCGGCACCGGCGGCAGCGGGGAAGAGCTCGCAGAGGCGCCGGCGCAGCGCCTGCGCGGTGCCCGCGTCCAACGGCCCCTCGCAGTCGGTCCGCGAGCCGAAGCGGTACGGGACGCCGCGGCCGCCGATCGCGATGCGCCCGTCGGCCGTGCGCTGCAGGTAGACGTAGCGCCGGCGGCCGTCGAGCAGGGTCTCCGCGTCGCTCCAGCCGATCCGCTCCCACGCGCCGGCGGCGAGCGGCGCGGTGACGATCATCGCGCTGGTGACCGGCACGAGCGCCCGGCGCAGGCCGGGCAGCCGGGCCGTGTAGGCCTCCGTGGCGCGCACGATCCAGCGCGCCCGCACGACGGCGGCCGCGGTGTGCACGCGGCCGGGCTCGATGCCCGTCACCGGCGAGCGCTCGTGGATCACCGCCCCGGCGCGCTCGGCGGCCAGCGCGAGGCCGGCGGCCAGGCGCGCGGGCTGGACGCGCGCGCAGTGCGGCGAGAAGCGGCCGCCCAGCGCCCCCGGGACGGCGATCCGCGCGCGGATGGCCTCGGCGTCGAGGAGCACGCTCCCGGTCTCGCCCCACGCGCGCTGGGTCTCGATCGCTAGGCGCACGCGCCGCAGCTCCAGCGGCGTCTGGGCGGCGTGCAGCGACCCGCCCTTGTGGAAGTCGCACGCGATGCCCTCCGCCGCCACCACCCGGCCGACCTCGTCGACCGTGGCCTCGATCGCCCGCTGCAGCGCCGCCACCGCCTCGCGGCCGCTGCGCCGCGCCCAGCGCTCGCGGTCGCCGGACACCTCGCCCAGCACCCAGCCGCCGTTGCGCCCGGACGCGCCGAACCCCGCCGTCTCGGCCTCCAGCACGACGACGTCGAGCTCCGGCGCGGCGCGGCGCAGCTCGTACGCGGTCCACAGGCCGGTGAAGCCGGCCCCCACGATGCAGACGTCGGCGTCGCGCGAGTGCGCGAGGGCGGCCCGCGGGGATGCCGGCGCGAGCTGGTCGCGCCAGAAGGACTCGCCCATGCCTAGCGCAGCGACGCCATCACGTGCTTGATCCGCGTGTACTCCTCCAGCGAGTAGGCCGACAGGTCCTTGCCGTAGCCGGACTCGCCGAAGCCGCCATGCGGCATCTCCGACAGGAACGGCAGGTGGTCGTTGATCCACACGCAGCCGAAGTCGAGCTCGGTGGCGGCCCGCAGCGCGGCCGCGACGTCGCGCGTCCACACCGAGGCGGCCAGGCCGTACACGGTGTCGTTGGCCCATTCGAGCGCCTGGGCCGCGTCCGCCGCCCGCTGGACGGTGACCACCGGCCCGAACACCTCCTGCTGGACGACCTCGGCGGCCTGCGCCGGCCCGGCGATCACCGTGGGCGCGACGAAGAACCCGCGCTCGCCCCACGCGCCGCCGCCCGTGGCGACCTGCGCCCCGGCGGCGGCCGCTCGCTCGACGAACCCGAGCACCCGCTCGCGCTGGGCGGCGGAGATGACGGGGCCGAGCTCGACGTCCGCCTCGGCCACCGGGTCGCCCATCCGCAGCGAGGCCGCCGCCGGCACGAGCTGCTCGAGCAGCGCGTCGTGGACGCCCGGCGTGGCGATCACCCGCGTGGCCGCGGTGCAGTCCTGGCCGGCGTTGAAGAACGCGCCCACGCGCACGGCGGCCACCACGGCCTCGACGTCGGCGTCGTCGAACACGACCACCGGCGCCTTGCCGCCCAGCTCGAGGTGCACGCGGGCCAGCGTCGCGCTGGCCGACGCGGCGATCGCCTTGCCCGTGCGCACGGAGCCGGTGAGCGACACCATGCGCACCGCCGGGTGGCTGACGAGCGCCGCGCCCACCGGGTCGCCGTGCCCGGTGATCACGTTCAGCACCCCCGGCGGCAGCACGTCGAGCGCCAGCTCGGCCAGCCGCAGCGTGGTCAGCGGCGTCAGCTCTGACGGCTTGAGCACGATCGTGTTGCCGGCGGCCAGCGCCGGCCCGATCTTCCAGGTCGCCATGTTGAGCGGGTAGTTCCACGGCGTGACCTGCCCCACCACGCCGAGCGGCTCGCGCCGCACCATCGACGTGTAGCCCTCCATGTACTCGCCCGCCGCCTTGCCCTCCAGCACGCGGGCGGCGCCGGCGAAGAAGCGCAGGTGATCGACGCACAGCGGCAACTCCTCCGCCGCGGCCGCGAGCGGCTTGCCCACGTTGACCGCCTCCAGCCGGGCCAGCTCGTCACTGTGCGCCTCGAGCCGGTCGGCGAGGGCGAGCAGCGCCTCGGCGCGCTGGGCCGGAGTCGTCCGCCGCCACTCCCGGAACGCCGCCTGCGCCGCGTCCACCGCGCGCTCGACGTCGCGCGCCGTGCCCGCCGGCACCTCGGCGATGACCTCCTCGGTCGCGGGGTTGAGGACCTGGTCGTAATCGTCGGTCAGCGCCTCGACGCGCTCGCCGCCGACGACGTTGCGGTGAGGCGCCGTCGCGTCCGTGATGCTCATCCCGGCAGCCTACGAGAAGTCCGAGCGCGTCAGACGATGGCCGTGCTGCGGTATTCGGGATTCGGGTGCTGCGGCTCCTCGAGGTTCCACTCGCGCGTGTCGTTGCCGTACGCCGGGATGCCGCCCGCGTCCTTGAGCAGGCGCGCGAGGTGCAGCAGGTTCCAGGTCATGAACACGGTGTTGCGGGTCGTCCACGCGTTGCGCTCGCCGCCGGCCTCGGGGTCGAGGTAGGACGGGCCGGGGCCGGCCTCGCCGACCCAGTAGGCGTCCGACTGCGGCGGGACCGTCACGCCGATGTGCTGGAGCGCGTACAGCACCTGTGCGGACACGTGCTTGCCGCCATCCTCGTTGCCGGTGGTCACCACGCCGCCGACCTTGCCGTAGTACGCCCACTGCCCGCGCTCGTTGACGTCGCCCGAGTACGCGTACAGGCGCTCGATGACCTTCCGCGTGACCGATGACTGGTCGCCGAGCCAGATCGGGCCGGACAGGATGAGGATGTCGGCGGGCACGACCAATGTGCGGTAGATCTCCGGGAACTCGTCGCGCTCGTAGCCGTGTTCGGTCATGTCCGGCCACACGCCCGGCGGGATCTCGTGATCGGCGGTCCGGATCTCGTCGACGCGTGCGCCGACGCGCTGCATGATCCCCTTGACGATCGCCAGCAGGCCGTCCGTCTGGCTCGGCTCCGGCGAGCGCTTCAGCGTGCCGTTGAAGATCACGGCGCGCAGGTCGCGGTAGTCGCCCGGCGCATTCGCGGCCTGGGCGTCGATGAACGTCTGGATGGGGGCGGGAAGGGGCATGTTGCGCCTCAGTCTCCCGCGTGCCCGCCCCGTTACAGTCCTCGGACCGCATGGCACAGGCCCTTCCCAGCACAGACCGCGGGCGGCCGACCGGCGCGGGGGCGTGACGATGCAGCTGCGCGTGGCGCGCCACACCGAGCGCCTGGACGAGCTCGTGGCGTTCTATCGCGATGGGCTCGGGCTGGTCGAGGTGGGCGGGTTCCGCGATCACGCCGGATATGACGGCGTCTTCCTGGCGGTGCCCGGCAGCGGCGCGCATCTCGAGCTCACCGCGGGCGGCGGGCACGGCGCCCCGGAGCCGCACCCGGAGTCGCTGCTCGTGCTCTACCTGGGCGACGAGGCCGCGGTCCGCGCCGCCGCCGCGCGGCTCGCCGCACGCCCCGTCGCCCCGGCGAACCCGTACTGGGCGGAGCACGGGCTGACGTTCGCGGACCCCGACGGCTTCCGTGTCGTCCTGGTGCCCGAGCGCTGGGCGCCCTGAACCCTGGCGCGGGAACGGCGCCGGTGTAACGCTGCGCGCGCCGCGAGGACTGTGCGTCACATGCTCGACTCGGCCCCGAGACCCACGAACGCACTGCGGACAGGGCGCCGATAGGTTGCGATGGGGTGAGCGACGCCGATGAACCGCGAGCGACCCGCGAGGACCTGGCGCTGGTCGCCCGGCTGCGCGCGGGCGACGAGGCAGCGTTCGAGGCGCTGATCTCCCGGCACTACTCGACCATGCTGGCCGTCGCTCGACGCTTCGTAGGCAGCCGCGCCGTCGCGGACGAGGTCGTGCAGGAGACGTGGCTCGGCGTCCTGCAGGGCCTGGACCGCTTCGAGGGGCGGTCGTCGCTGAAGACGTGGATCTTCGCGATCCTCGTCCACCGGGCCAAGACCCGCGGGGTGCGCGAGCGGCGGACGGTGCCGTTCGCCTCGCTCGGCGGCGACCCCGGGGAGCCGGCCGTCGACGCGGACCGCTTCCAGAGCGCGCATGAGCCGTTCGCCGGCCACTGGCGCCGTTATCCCCCGCGCTGGGGCGCGTCGCCGGACGTCGTCGCGGAGGATCGCGAGACCGTGCGCGCGGCCATGCGGGCGATCGCCGCGCTGCCGCCGGTCCAGCAGGCGGTGATCCGGATGCGGGATCTGCAGGGCCTGGGCTCGGACGAGGTGTGCGAGATACTGGAGGTCAGTCCAGCCAACCAGCGGGTGTTGCTGCACCGGGCGCGATCGCGCGTGCGGACCGCCTTGGAGGGACATTTCGATGGCTGAACACCTTTCCTGCCAGGAGATCGTCGAGCTGGTCACCGACTACCTCGAAGGCGCGCTGCCGCGCGACACCGCGAGCCTGTTCGAGGAGCACCTCAACTTCTGCGACGGCTGCGAGGCCTATCTCGACGAGATGCGCGCCACGATCGCGACGGTCGGCCGCGCCGACATGGCGCAGGAGGAGATGCCCGCCGAGACGCGCGACAGCCTGCTCACCGCCTTCCGGCACTGGCGGGGCGCGTGATCGCGTACAAGTGCCTGCGCGCCGGCGGCACCAGCGCGTTCACCGCCTTCCGGTGGCCGCTCCCGGACGCCGGCCCGGGACCCTGGGTCCAGGCGGAGATCGACCCGTGCCGCAGCGGCATCCACGCCTGCCGGCTCGAGGACCTGCCGTACTGGGTGGGCCGCGAGCTCTATGTGATCGAGCTCGACGGCGAGGTCGTCGCCGAGCCCACGAAGGTGGTCGCCACGCGTGGCCGCCTCGTCCGGCGGATCGGCACCTGGGAGCGCGGGCTGCACGATGCCTACACGCGCGTCTGCGCCGACCGCGCGCACGAGCTTGCGGCGGGGCTGCCGGCGTGGGACGCGACGATCGAGCCGCTCGTGCGCTACGGCCCGGCGCTGCTCGGCTTCATGGCCGCGCGCATCGCCCAGGAGCGCGGCGGTCACGAGGCCTACCGGGCCGAGCGCCGGCAGCAGGCCGCGTGGCTCGCCGAACGGCTGTGAGCGGTCACGCCGCGCCGCCCGGCGTCGCCCGCCCGCTCACGAGCGGGCGCACGAGCGGCGGCATCCGCCGCCAGGCGTCGCGCTCGGTCAGCGTGAGCGCGTAGCCGCGGTCGCGGAGGCGCTCGAGCGTCCGGCGGTTGCACTGGCAGCCACCCGCGGTTGCGCTCCACAGCCCGTGCAGGCGCGGCGCAGCTCGTGGTCTCGCCCAAGACGGTCGGCAAGCACGTCGAGCACATCTACGCGAAGATCGGCGCGTCGACGCGGGCCGCGGCCGGCCTGTACGCGACGCAGCACGGCCTGCTCGCCGACGAGGAGACCGCCGCGCCCGCCCTCGTGTGAGCGATGCCGGCCGGGCTACCGATCCGGGCGTGCGTCCAGTGAGCGGCGCAGCTTCGCCGGGTCGGCGACCAGGTCGATGGCGGCGATCCGGCCGCGCGCGATCGTGAACCCGACGATGGCGATGGGCCGGCCCCCGGGTGCGACGACGACGCCGGCCGCACCGTTGACGATGGCGGGACGGGCGAAGCGGGCGAACGGGCGCCCGCGGCTGAGCACCTGGCGCGCGACCGCCTGCGCCCCGGTCACCGGGTCGCGAGCGAGCGGCCCGCGGCCCCCGGCGTCCACGCGGAAGACGACGTCCGGATGGAGGATCGCCACCAGCCCGGCGAAGTCGCCCTCCCGCGACGCGGCGAGGAAGGCCGCGACGACGGCGCGCTGGCCGGTCACGTCGGCGTCCTCGGCCGGCGCCGCCCCTCGGACGCGCCGCCGGGCGCGGCTCGCGAGCTGCCGCGCGGCGGCGGGCGAGGTGCCGGCGATCTCGGCGATCTCGCCGAAGGGGACGGCGAACATGTCGTGCAGGACGAAGGCCAGCCGCTCCGGTGGGGCGAGCGAGTCGAGGACCACGAGCAGGGCCAGTCCGACCGAGTCCGCCAGCAGCGCCTGGCCCTGCGGATCGGCAGCGGCGGGCGCCTCGGCCACCAGCGGCTCCGGCAGCCAGCTGCCGACGTAGTCCTCGCGGCGCGCGCGGCGGGCCCGCAGCATGTCGAGCGACACGCGCGCCACCACCGACGTCAGCCAGCCCGCGAGGTTGGCGATCGCCTCGGCGTCCGACCGGCTGAGCCGCAGCCACGCCTCCTGCACGGCGTCGTCGGCGTCGCTGATCGAGCCGAGCATGCGGTAGGCCACGGCGCGCAGCCGCGTGCGGTGGCGCTCGAACTCGCCGGCCAGCAGGCTCGCTCGTCCATTACTCACATGACGGTTCCCGGAGGGCCGATGTGACCGTCACATCTCCTCGCCCGATTTCGACACAGAGGGTGAGACCCGACCCTAGGAGATGAAGATGACGGCACAGGCAGTCAGCGTGAGACGGCTGGCCAAGACCTACCCCGGGGGCGTCGAGGCCGTCCGCGGAATCGACTTCGACGTCGCCGCCGGCGAGGTGTTCGGGCTGCTCGGCCCGAACGGCGCGGGCAAGTCGACGACGATCGGCATGTTGACCACCACGATCGCCCCCACCAGCGGGACGGCGACGCTCGCCGGCTTCGACGTGGTGCGCGAGCCGCTGCAGGCCCGAGCCGTGAGCAGCGTGGTCTTCCAGGAGCCGGTCGTCGATCGCGGCCTGACCGGCCGGGCGAACCTCGAGCTGCATGCGCGGCTGTGGGGCGTCGAGCCGGCGGCGGAGCGCGCCGCGATCCGGGAGCTCGCCGGCCTGCTCGGCGTGGAGGAGATCCTCGACCGCCCGGTGGAGAGCTTCAGCGGCGGCCAGCGCCGCCGCCTGGAGATCGCCCGCGCGCTCGTGTCCCGGCCGCGCGTGCTCTTCCTCGACGAGCCGACCGTCGGGCTCGACCCGCGGATCCGGCTGGAGCTGCTCGACGCCATCGCCGGCCTGCGCGCCCGCGACGACATGACGATCGTGCTCACCACCCACTACCTGGAAGAGGCCGAGCGGCTGTGCGACCGCGTGGCCATCATCCACGCGGGCGAGATCGTCGCGCTCGACGCCCCCGGAGCGCTGCTCGCCGGGCTCGGCGGCGAGCTGCTCGAGCTGCGCGTCGATGGCGACGTGGCGATCGCGCTGGCCGCGCTCGGCGCGCGGGGGATCGCGGCCGCCGACGCCTTCGTGGTCGGCGCGACCGTGACCGTCCCGCTGCGCGACGCGACCGCCGGCGACGCGATCGCCGCGCTCGACCGCGCCGGCCTCACGGTGACGTCGGTCAGCAGCCGCCGCCCGTCGCTCGACGACGTCTACCTGCGCCTCACCGGCGCGGGCCTCCCCGCCGCCGCCTGACCGTCCCGAACCCAGGAGCTCTCCATGGCCGCCACCGCCGCCCTCCCCCAGCCGCTCTCCTCTCGCCCCGCCACAGCACGCGCCGGCCTGGTCGGCGCCCTGCGCACGCTCGCCGTGCGGCGCGCCGCCCTGACCGCCCACAACCCCCGGGAGATCGCGGTGCCGATGCTCACCCCGATCCTCTTTGCGCTGGTCATCGCGCCCGCGCTCAAGGCCGCGCTCGGGGGCCTGCACACCGGCATCGACTACACCGCGTTCGTCGCCGTCGGCACCGTCGGCCTGCTCGTCCCGCTGGCCACCACGTTCGCCGGCCTGAGCGTGATCGTCGACCGCGACAGCGGCGCGCAGCGCGAGCTGCTCGCCGCGCCGGTCCCGCGCGCGCTGCTCGTCGCCGGCAACCTGCTGGTCGTCCTCGGGCTGTGCGCGCTGCAGATCGTCGTCGTCATCGCCGCCGCGGCGCTGCGCGGCGCCGACTTCCACGTGAGCGCCGCCGGCATCGCGTGGTTCGCGGCCGCCGCCGCGCTGTTCGTCGTGCTCATGTACGGGATCGCCGAGACGCTGGCCGCCCGCATCCACAAGCAGGAGGAGTACATCGGCGCCACCCCGGTCATCGCGATCGTGCCGTGGTTCTTCGCCGGCGCGCTCTTCCCCATCGGCGCGCTCCCCGGCGCGCTGACCACCTTCGCCAAGTTCCTGCCGCTCACCCACGCGATGGCACTGATGCGCTACGGGCTCGCCGACCCGCGGGGCAGCGGGCTGCACGACATCTGGGGCACGGGCAGCACGACCGCCGAGGCCTGGCTCAGCCTCGCGGTGGTGGCGGCGTCCGCCGCCGCTCTCGCGGCCGTGGCGGTCCGCACGTTCACCCGCGCCGCGGTGCGCTGAGGTGCATGTCAGCTCGATTACTCACGGTCGCTGTAACGGTCTGGCGGCCGCCGGTACTGGGGCGCCATGTCTTCTCATTTTCGCCTCGCCGCCGTCGCCGCGGCACTCGCGGTGGCCGTCCTGGCGCCCGCCGCCGCGGCCCACGCCGCGGCACCCGGCACGGTGCACGCGTCCCCCGCCGAGGTCGCCCGGCTGCTGTTCGTGGCCGGCGACGCCGGCCGCCTGAGCCGGGCCCCGAGCGGCACGGTCGACACCGTGCTGGAACAGGTGCTGCAGGCGGAGTACCGGGCGGACCCCGGGCTCGAACCGTCCGACGCCGCCGCCGACATCGACGGCCTGCGCGCCGCCGTGGGCAGCGGCGCCACGTCCACGGCGACGCTCGCCGTCGTCCCGGGCAACCAGCGCGTGCTGGCGATCCTGGCCGCGTTCGAGCGCGCGCAGCCCGGCGCGCGCGTCGGGCGGGCGCTCGCCCGCGTGGCCGACCGGGCCCTGACCGAGTCCTCGAACCCGAAGTTCGACGCGAGCGCCGACACACGCGCGACGCTGCTCTACGGCAGCTTCTCCCCCGCGGCGACGCTGCGCGCGACCGCCGATCTCGCCGCGGCCGACCCCGCGTTCGGCCGCGCGCGCGACCGCCTGTGGGCGGCCGCGTCGCAGGAGAGCGTGTTCTCCGACGCCGCCGCGCTGGTCGCCGGGGACCCCGACCTCCAGACGGACGCGATCAGCGGCCTGCTCGCGCGCCGGGCGCCCGACGGCAGCCTGACCGTGAGCGTCGGCGACCTCGAGGGCCTCGCCCAGGACGGCCTGCACGCCGTCGACGCGCAGACCACCACGGCGCTGCAGGACCACGCTCAGGTGGCGCGCACGTGCCCGGGCGACTTCTGCGATTACTACCGCGACCGGGAGAAGGCCGACGGCCAGGCCGGCCGCGACGCCATCACCGGCCAGCAGGCCGCACTGGCCGCGGTGGCCGGGCTGCTGACGCAGTCCGACGCCGACCTGGGCCGGGCGCTGCAGGCCGAGGCGCAGGGCGCCGCCCAGGTGGCCGGCGCGGTCAACGCCTACTACGCCGCCACCGACTACGGCCAGTACATCCACCTCGGGTCCGACGTGGCCGGCCTCGTGATCGGGCTGGCCGCCGTGGAGGTCGACCCGGCCGCGGCGATCACGGGCGTGATCAACGTCGTCGGCGACGTTGTCGGCGTCTCGATCCAAGGGCCCGACGCCAACCAGCTGATCCTCAACGGGCTCCAGGGCGTCTCGCAGCAGCTGTCCGCGTTCGCCCAGGCCACCGCCGCGCAGTTCCGGGCGGTCGACGCCCGGCTCGAGGCGCTCGCCCAGCAGGTGAGCGACGTGGCGCAGAACCTGAGCACGCAGCTGACCGAGGCGCGGACCCAGCTGGCCACGCTCGACGACCGGCTGTCGACGCTCCAGGACTCCGTCGACCGGCTCGAGTCCGAGATCCAGTCGCTGTTCGCCGCCGAGGCGCAGGGGAAGCTGCAGACGCTGATCGACGGTTCCGTCGGCTACGCCACGCGGAACCCGAGCGCCCTGTCCCCCGAAGACTTCGGCCACGACGCCGACGCGCTGTTCTCCCAGGCGACGACGATCGCGGCGGGGCCGGACGTGGCCGCCGCGCCCGGCACGCTCGACGCGACGAGCGCCGCGGGCATCGGCGGCCTGGACGCGCACCTGAACTTCTTCTCCGCGTTCGCCGGCGGCCCGCTGGACAAGGCCGGGACCGCCTGGCCGGGCGCGCTCGGCTCGGGGCTTCCCGACCCGGACTTCTGGGCGATGGCCGCCCGGGCGTACGCGCAGCTGCTGCTCGAGAACCGCAGCCACGTGCTGGAGGGGCGGCTGACCCAGCAGCTCGATGGCATCGTCGCGCAGGGCAAGGCGCTCGGCACGGCGCTGGGGAAGATCGACCTCCACGACGACGGCGATCGCGGCACGGGCAGCCGGCTGTTCAACGCGGCGCTCGACTACTACGGCTCGTGGATCGACGGCGACCGGACCGGCGCTCCGGCACTGCTCGCCGCGCTGCGGGCGGAGCGCGCGCGCTACCTGATGACGGTGCCCGGCCTGCCGGCCGACGGCCGGACGATCGACCTCTACGGCGGCGCGAGCCAGCCGCTGGGCACCGTCAGCCTCGCCGGGCTGCCGGCGTTCAAGGCGCTCACCGACGACCAGTTCGCCCCGGCGGTCTCGCTCGACGACACGAGCCCGGCGCCCGCCCTCGTGACCACGATCCCCGCGCCGATCCTCAACGCGTTGCGGCTCGGGCTGGGTCGCGTGGGCGTCAGCTGGACCGCGAGCTTCGACGGCACCGTCGCCCCTGGGCAGACGGGCACCCTGCACGTCGCGTTCGACTTCGCCTACTACTCGCCGGCCAACGTCGTGTACGGCCTCGACGAGGTCGCGGCGACGATCCCGGGCGCGCGCAACTGCGTCGGCGACGGCGAGCTGCGCGACGCCGCGGACGTGGTGCGCGCGAGCTGGAACGGCGTCTTCGGCTGCCCGAACGTCCCGGCGGCCGTCGAGGCGGCTGCGGAGAACCGCTCGACCCACGTGTACTCGCAGCGCGCCGAGCCCTACGTCACGTCGCTCGTCACGGACGACCTCGACGGCCTGCAGGCCGGCTTCTACACCGACCTCGTGGGCGCGGACGGGCAGCACCTCACGCACGGCACGGGCGACGCCACCGACGTGGCCGGCGCGGCGCAGCGGCTGGGCGGCGCACAGGCGCTGGTCGACGACTACGTGTCCCTCGGCCTGCCGCAGGCCCTGACCACGGACGACGCGCTGCACTCCCTGATCGCCGGCGACGCGGCGGATGCGCTCACGCACCCGTTCTTCGACGACCGCGCCGCCGACCCGGCCGCCGACGTCCCGGGCCAGGTGGCGAGCTTCTTCCGGTTCGTGGCGGACGCGATGCCGCAGGGCGACCCGCTCACCACGCTGGGCATCCTGCTCAACCGCAACCGCCTGGCGCTGCAGGACGCCATCGCGCCGTACATCAAGACCCAGCACGGCGCCGTCGACGCGGGCCCGCTGGACGAGACCAGCCCGCTGGTGCAGGCGACGCTGGACCGGCTCGCGCTGACGAAGGCCGTGCTGCAGGACGGGATCGACAACCCGCAACCACAACCACAGCCCCAGCCGCAGCCCCAGCCGGCTCAGCCCGCGCCGGCGGGCCCGGCGCCCGCCGCCCCCACGGCGACCGTCGCGCGGGCGCGCCTCATCCACGTCGCGCGCGTCCGCGGCCGCACGATCCGGCTCACCGTCGGCTGCCAGGGCGGCAGCTGCCGCCTGACCGTCACGGCGCGGTCCGGCCGCCGGTCCGTCGCCCGCCCGGTGCGCCTGACGCTGGGCGCCGGGGCCCGCCGCACGATCGTGCTGCGGCTGAACGCCGCGAGCCGCCGGCGGCTGGCCCGCCACCGGCGGCTGCCGGTCACCGTCAAGGTGGCGCTCGCCGGCCGGCCGGCGCTCGTCACGCGGGTGACCGTGCGCTGACGGACGCCCCCGTCATACGCCTCGTCGCCCCAGTGGCGGGCGACGAGGCGCGGGCCGCGGTCGCCGTGTCGGGCAAGCGCCAGCTGCCATCCTGCGGCGACCATGGCCGACGACCGTTCCACCCGGCGCGCCGCGCGCGAGGAGCTCGCCCACGGGGACGAGCGCGCGGGCGCGCGCTCGCACTTCCGGGCGATGGGGATCGACCCGGACCGGCTCGACGACCCGATCGTCGGCGTGGCGTCGATGTGGACGAGCACGATGCCCTGCAACCTCAACCACCGCGACCTGGCCGCGGCGGTCGAGCGGGGCGTCGCGGCCGCCGGCGGCGTGCCGCTCGGCTTCAACACGATCGCCGTCTCGGACAACCAGTCGCAGGCCACGCCCGGGATGCGCGCGTCGCTGGTCTCGCGCGAGCTGATCGCCGACTCGATCGAGCTGATGGACGTCGCGCACGACTTCGACGCGCTCGTGTGCATCGTCGGCTGCGACAAGACCGTCCCGGCCGCGCTGATGGCCCTGGCCCGGATCGACAAGCCGGCGGTCGTGCTCTACAGCGGCCCGATGCGCGCCGGCCGCTGGCGCGGCGAGCCCGCGACCATCCAGGACGTCTGGGAGGCCGTCGGCGCGCGCCGGCAGGGCCAGCTGTCGCGCGAGGAGCTCGACGCGGTCGAGCGCGGCGCCTGCCCCGGTCCGGGCACGTGCGCGGGCAACTTCACCGCCAACACGATGGCCCTGGCGCTCGAGTTCCTCGGCCTGACGCTGCCCGGCAGCACGATGGTCGCGGCCGACGAGCTCGCCGAGCGCACGGCGCAGGCCGAAGAGGCCGGCCGGCTGGCCACGCGGCTGGCCGGCGAAGGCCTGGCCGCCCGGCGGTGCCTGGAGCGCAGCTCGCTGCTGAACGCGATGACCGGGATCGCGGCCAGCGGCGGCTCGACCAACGGCGTGCTGCACCTGCTGGCCATCGCGCGCGAGGCCGGCGTGCCGCTGACGCTCGACGAGCTCTCCGAGCGCGCCGCGAGCACGCCCGTGATCGCGAACCTCACCCCCGGCGGCCGCTACGTGGCCACCGACCTGCACGCCGCCGGCGGCGTCCCGGTCCTGATCCGCGAGCTCCTGCGCGCCGGCCTGATCGACGGCGACGCGCCGGTGGTCACCGGTGGCACCCTGGCCGGTGTCGCCGCCGGCGCCGCCGAGCCCGACCGGCGCGTCACGTTCTCCTGCGACGAGCCCTACAAGGCCCGCAGCGGCCTGCGCCGGCTGCGCGGCAACCTCGCCCCCGACGGCGCCGTGGCCAAGGTCTCCGGCACCGAGCGCCGGCAGCACACCGGACCCGCCCGCGTGTTCGACGGCGAGGAGGCCTGCATCGCCGCCATCGGCGCCCACGCCATCGCCCCCGGCGACGTGCTGGTCATCCGCAACGAGGGCCCCGCCGGGGGCCCCGGCATGCGCGAGATGCTCAGCGTCACCTCCGCCGTCGTCGGCGCCGGCCTCGGCGAGTCCGTCGTGCTCGTCACCGACGGCCGCTTCTCCGGCGTCACCCGCGGGCTGATGGTCGGCCACGTCGCGCCCGAGGCCGTCCGCGGCGGCCCGCTCGCGGTCATCCGCGACGGCGAGACGGTGACGATCGACGCCGACGCCGGCCGGCTCGAGGTCGCCGTCCCCGACGGCGAGCTGGCCATCCGCCTCGCCGCCTATGTCCCGCCGCGGCAGGACCTCGGCGGCGTCCTCGGCCGCTACAGCCGGCTCGTCGGCTCCGCGTCCGACGGCGCCACCCTCAGCTGAACCCGGGGCGGGGTCATGCGTGGCCGAAGCGGATGTCGGGCAGGAGCCGGTCGAGCGGCTTCGGCAGGTACCACGCCCACTTGCCGAGCAGGCGCAGCAGCACCGGCACGAGCAGCAACCGGACGAGCGCGGCGTCGAGCAGCACCGCGACGCCGAGGATCACGCCCATCTCCTTCGGCGGCAGCGGGCCGCTCAGCGCGAACGTGAAGAAGACCGCGACCATCACCGCGCCGGCCGCGAAGATCACGCGTCCCGACTGGGCCATGCCGCCGATCATCGCCGCCTTGGCGTCGCCGCCCGAGCGGTCCCAGTGCTCCTTTGCCGCCGCGAGCAAGAACACCGTGTAGTCCATCGAGATCGCGAAGATCATCGCGAAGAAGAACACCGGCCCCCACGCGTCCAGGAAGCCCTGGGGCTCGAATCCGAGGGCTGAGTGCCCGATGCCGTCTTGGAAGATCCACTTCGCGATGCCGAACGCGGCCCCGGTGGCGAGGAGGTTCGTGAGGACGGCGAGCGCGGCGATCAGCGGCGCCTGCAGCGCGACCACCAGCAGCAGGAAGCTGAGACCGAGCACGACGCCGATCACGAGCGGCGTCTTGGCCGCCAGCGCCGCTTCCAGGTCGTGGTTCTCCGCCGCGGCTCCGCCGAGGAGCGCCGCCGGGGGCAGCGCCGCGCGGAGACGGTCGATCGTGGCGCCGGTGACACGGGCCGATGGGTCTGTCGTCGGGATCGCCTGCAGGAGCGTCATGCCGTGCGCGCGCGGCGGCCGGCCAGCACGCGAGCGATGCCCGGATCGCGCCGCGCCACCGCCGCCGCCTGTGCGGCCTCGGCGCTCGGAGCGACGATCTGGAGCGGACCCGTGGCACCCGGTCCGAACGCCTTCCGCACCGCGTCGTAGCCCGCGCGCGAGGTGTCGCCCCGCGGCACGACCTTGATCGACGGCATCGCGGTCTTCAGCGAGAGCACGGGCAGCGCGAGCGCCACGAGCAGCGCGAGCGCCGGCGGGCCGTAGAGCAGCGGACGGCGCCAGAGGCGCTCGGCCCAGGCCGCCGAGCGCGGCGAGCGGCGCTCGCCCGCGTGGACCCAGGGGAGCGCGAAGCGGTTCACCCGGGGCCCGAGCTTGGCCAGCACGGCCGGCAGCAGCGTCAGCGCCGCCGCCAGGACGAAGACGACCGACAGGATGATGCCGAGGCTCGTCGACCGGAACGCGGGACTCGGCACCAGCATCACGGCGCTCAGGGAGATCAGCACCGTCATGCCCGAGAAGAGCACGGCCTTGCCGGCGGTGTCCATCGTCACGGCGACCGCCTGCTGGGCGGTCAGCGGCGATCCGAAGAAGGCGCCGCGGAAGCGGTAGGCGATCAGGAGCGCATAGTCGATGCCCAGCGCCAGCGCGAACATCAGCGCGAAGTTCATGGACCAGATCGAGATGTCGGCGATCCGCGTCCCGAGCCAGAGCGAGCCGGCTGCGGCGACCAACCCGGCGATCGTCAGCATCAGCGGCAGCCCGGCGGCGACCAGCGAGCCGAACGCGAGCACGAGGATCGGCGAGCGTGACCGGCCACGAGATCAGCTCGGACTTCATCATCGCCGACCGGTTCGCCTGGTTGAAGTCGGACCACATGCCGGCGCGCGCCGGTGAGGTCGACCCGGACCCGTCGGAGCCGAGCCTCGCGAGCGGACCCTTCAGCTCGTCGGCCGCGCGCACCATGTCGTTCGCGCCGCGGGCCGCGCCCACCTGGATCACGGCCGTGTGGCGATCGGGCGAGATCGATGTCCCGGCGCGCGGAGTCACCGCCGGATCACGCTCCAGCCTGGTCTCGACCCGTCGCAGCGCCCGCCCGAACGCGGGGTCGGAGACCGTCTTGTCCGGCGAGTGGACCACGACCGTCTGGCCGTAGCTCCCCAGCCCGCGGAAGTTCGCGTCGATCAGCTGTCGCGCCTGCACGGACTCGGACCCGGTCGCCTCCCAACCCGCTCCCGACAGCGCAGTCTCCACACGCGGCGCGAGGAGCCCGAGACCGACCGCCAGCACGACCCAGGTCGTGACGACGGCGGCGAAGTGCGTCGCGGTCCAGCGGCCCAGCCTCCCGATCGGCCCGACCTGCGGGCCGGAGCTCGCCGGGTGGCTGTCGGGATGGGACTTAGCACGATCGGTCGTTCTCATTTGGTTAGATTACGACCGGTCGTGCTAACTTGTCAAGGCGTGCCCGCGGAGCCCACCCCACCTGTCGCCGTCCGGCCGGTCCGCCGCCGGCGCTCCGACGGCGAGCGCAGCCGTGCGGCGATCCTGCGCGAAGCGGCCCGCCTGGCCACCGTGGACGGACTCGACGGGCTCTCGCTCGCGCGCCTCGCCGATGCCGTGGGCATGAGCAAGAGCGGGCTCTTCGCGCACTTCGGCTCCAAGGAGGAGCTGCAACTCGCCACGGTCGACGCCGCGAGCGCGATCTTCGCCGAGCTGGTGATCGAGCCGGCGAGCAGAGCCACGGCCGGCGTGCCCCGGCTGCGGGCCTACACCGAGCAGTTCCTCGACCACGTCGAGGACGGCGTCTTCCCCGGCGGCTGCTTCTTCGTCTCCGCCGTCAGCGAGCTCGACACGCATCCGGGTCCCGTCCGCGACGGCGCGATGGCCTTCAGCCGGCACTGGCTGGAGCTGCTCGCCGCGGAGGTGGCGGCGGCGCAGGCGGCCGGCGACCTCGATCCCGCTGCCGACCCGTCGCAGATCGCCTTCGAGCTCAACGCCTTCATGGTCCTGGGCAACATGCAGTTCGTGGCCGGCGGCCGGCCCGCCGCCCTCGACTGCGTCCGCACCGCCGTCGACAGCCGGCTGGCCGCGCTGGCCGCTCGACCCCACGAGAGCGCGCAGCCCGGTTAGAGTGGGCGTTCAGGCAGCGGCCGGTTCTGCTGCAGAGGCGAGGAGACGAAGTGAACAGGCGCCTGGCGCCGTCGGCGGTCGTCACGAGCGGTTCTCCGCCGCGCGGCCGCGTCCTCGCGGGGGTGCCGGCGCCGCGCCGCTTCTCGCCGCCCCAGCACGGCGTCCCGTTCTGGGTCGCGCTGTGGGCGGTCGCCGTGGCGGCGGAGCTGGGCGCGCTGGTCCCGATCGTCTTCGCGGCCGGCGCCCCGGTCGCGGGCGACGACCTCGTCTACCGGCTGGTCGGCGGGTCGTTCGCCGCCTTCGGCCTGGTCGCGTGGCACCGCCGGCCGGACAGCCGCAGCGGCCCGCTGATGACCGCCACCGGCTTCGGCCTGCTCGTCTCGCTGCTGCTCAAGCAGATCCACGCCGGTGTCGCGCTCACGCTCGGCGAGGTGACGGAGGACATCTGGGCGCCCGCCTTCGTGGCGCTGCTGCTGTCGTTCATGACCGGCGGACGGCTGGTGTCCCGGCTCGACCGGCAGATCGTGGCCGGGGTCTTCATCGCGGTGTTCGTGCTCGACGTCGTGTCGATGCTGTTCGTCGAGGAGGCCGGCAACGTGCTGCTCGCGTTCCCGAACGAGACGATCTACGGGGTCGTCGACACGGTGCAGCGCGTGATGCTGATCGGGCTCTGCGTGGCGGCGGCCGCCGTGATCGCCGGTCGCTGGCGAGTGGCGACGGCGGCGCGCCGGCGCGCGCTCCTGCCGAGCGTCGCGGGCGCAGCGGTGCTGCTGATGTTCACCTGGCTGCTGTTGACCGATCTGGTCAAGGGGCCCCGCTGGCAGATCATGATCGTGATCGGGTACGCCTCGATGCTGGTGGTGCCGGCGGCGTTCCTCGCCGGGCTGCTGCGCTCGCGGCTGGCGCGCGGCGGCCTGGCGCAACTGTTCCGCGAGCTGGGCGGGATGCGCGGCGAGCCGCTGCAGGCGGCGCTCGCCCGGACGCTCGGCGATCCGACGCTGGTGCTGGCCTATCGGCTCCCGGGCTCGCGCGGGCACGCCGACGCGGCGGGCCGGCCCGTGCTCGTGCCGCCGGTGACGCCGGAACGCGCGAGCGCGCCGATCGAGCACGACGGACAGGAGGTGGCGACCCTGGTCTATGACGCGGCGCTCGACGATGACCCGGAGATGCTGGAGGCGGTCCGCGCCGCGGCGACGCTGGCGCTCGAGAACGACCGCCTGCTGCGGCGAATCCGAGACGCGCCTCGCGGAGGTGCACGCGTCGCGCGCAGCGCATCGTCGCGGCGAGCGACGCGGAACGGCGGCGCCTGGAGCGCGACCTGCACGACGGCGCGCAGCAGCGTCTCGTCGCGATCGCGCTGCAGCTGCGGATGATCCGCTCGGACATCCGCCGCGACCCGGCGCAGGCGGAGCAGATGGCGGCCTCGGCGAGCGACGAGCTGGCCAGCTCGCTGCAGGAGCTGCGCGAGCTGGCGCGCGGCATCCACCCGGCCGTGCTCGACCAGGGACTCGCCTCGGCGCTCGAATCGCTCGCCGCCCGCGCGACGGTGACCACGGCGGTGGCCTGCGAGGCGCCCGAGCACGTCCCGCGCGCCGTCGAGCTCGCGGTCTACTTCGTGGCCTGCGAGGCGCTGGCCAACGTGGGCAAGTACGCCGCGGCGACCGCCGCGTCGGTGCGCCTGTCGCAGACGCCGGCCGGCGTGGCGATCGAGATCGCCGACGACGGGGTCGGCGGCGCCGACGCGGCGAGCGGCTCGGGCCTGCACGGGCTCGCCGACCGCGTCGAGGCGCTCGGCGGACGCCTGCGTGTGACCAGCCCACCCGGCGCCGGAACCGTCGTCACGGCGGAGCTGCCGTGCGCGTCGTGATCGCCGACGACAGCATGCTGGTGCGCGAGGGCATCGCCACGTTCCTGCGGCGCGCCGACATCGACGTGGCCGGGCAGGCGGCCTCGCCGGAGGAGCTGCTGCGCGAGGTCGGCGGAGCACCGGCCCGACGTGGCGATCATCGACATCCGGATGCCGCCGAGCTTCACCGACGAAGGGCCTGCGCGCGGCGCATGAGATCCGCGCCCGCCACCCGGACGTCGGGATCGTGATCCTCTCGCAGCACGTCGAGGCCGGGACCGCGGCGCGGCTGCTGGCCGAGCGCCCCGACGGCCTCGGCTACCTGCTCAAGGACCGCGTCGGCGACGCCGACGAGTTCGCCGGCACGCTGCGGCGCGTCGCCGCCGGCGGCTCCGCGCTCGACCCGCAGGTCGTGGCCCGGCTGCTGGCCGGGACGCGCGACGACGGGCCGCTGGCGACACTCAGCCCGCGCGAGCGCGAGGTGCTCGGGCTCCTGGCCGAGGGCCGCTCGAACCGGGCGATCGGGGAGCACCTGCAGCTCGGCCCGCGCGCCGTCCAGAAGCACGTGACGGCCGTCTTCGCCAAGCTCGGCCTCGCGGCCGACGAGGACGACAACCGCCGGGTGCTCGCCGTGCTCGCGTACCTCCGCGGTGCCGTTTAAGGCACCGCGGCACGCCGGGCAGGCTCCCTGTCGGCCGCGGGCGGCCGGCTGGGACGGTGGATCACCCCACCGAACCAGGAGCACCGTCCATGCATGTCACCGCCGCCCACCCCGGGCATTCCACCCACACCGCCGTCGTCAGCGCCCGCGACGTCGTCCGCCGCTACGGCGACGGCGACACCGCGGTCGACGCGCTGCGCGGCGTCGTCGCTCGAGATCGCAGCGCGGCCGGCTGACCGCCGTGATGGGCCCGTCGGGCTCCGGCAAGTCGACGCTGATGCACATCCTCGCCGGCCTGGACAAGCCCACCTCGGGCGAGGTCTCGGTCGCCGGCGTCGACGTCGCCGGACTCGACGACACGGCGCTGACGAAGCTGCGCCGCGACCACATCGGCTTCATCTTCCAGTTCTTCAACCTGCTGCCGATGCTGACCGCGGCAGAGAACATCGCGCTGCCGCTCAAGCTCGCCGGCGGCAAGCCCGACCCGGCGTGGCTGGGCGAGCTGATCGACAAGGTCGGCCTCGGCGCGCGGCTCGGCCACCGGCCGTCCGAGCTGTCCGGCGGCCAGCAGCAGCGCGTCGCCGTCGCCCGCGCGCTCGTCTCGCGCCCGAGCGTGATGTTCGCCGACGAGCCGACCGGCAACCTCGACTCCACCACCGGCGGCGAGATCCTCACGCTGCTGCGCGACTCGGTCGACGCGCTCGGCCAGACGACCGTGATGGTCACGCACGACGCCCACGCGGCGGCGATCGCCGACCGCGTCCTGTTCCTCGCCGACGGCGAGATCGTCCGCGACCTCGGCCCGTCCAGCGCGCACGAGATCCTCGACACGCTCGAGCAGGTGACGCTGTCGATGATCGCCGTCGCGCTGAAGGGACTCGCGGGCCGCAAGGTCCGTGCACTGCTCACCGCGTTCGCCGTCGTCATCGGCGTCTCGATGGTCAGCGGCACGTTCATCCTCACCGACACGATGCAGAAGACGTTCGACGGGCTCTTCAGCACGTCGTCGGCCAAGACGGACGCCGTCATCCGCGGCAAGGAGGTCGTCAAGCACTCCACCAACGGCAGCGGCGTGACCATCCCGGCAGTCGCTGCTCGCCAAGGTGCGCGGCGCTGCCCGAGGTCGAGGCCGCCGGCGGCGAGATCGCGCCGCAGGAGGCCAACGTCGCCGACATCATCGGCCGGGACGGCAAGAAGGCCGCCCGCGAGAGCATCGGCGGCAGCTACGACGCCGGCCAACGCGCCGGTTCAGCCCGCTGGCGCTCAAGACCGGCCGCTGGGCGCCGGCCCAGGCGAGGTCGTGATCGACGCCGGCACGCGCCGCCAAGGAGCACTACAAGGTCGGCGACTCGCGTCGTCGTCTCGACGCTCGGCCAGCCGGCACACGCTACACGCTCGACGCGGCACGGCGTCGTTCGGCGGCGTCGACTCGCTCGGCTTCGCCAGCATCGCCGCCTGGGACGTCAAGACCGCACAGGCGCTGCTCGGCCGCGAAGGCCGCTACGACTCGATCTCGGTCGCGGCCGCCAAGGGCACCTCGCCGGCCGCAGCTCGTGCGCGCCGATCAAGCCGCTGCGTCGGCCGCGACCTGCAGGTCAAGGACAGCGCGCGCGCAGGCCAAGGACGACGCCGAAGGACCTCAACAGCGGCATGGCGATGATCCGCGCTGTTCCTGCTCGGCTTCGGCGGCATCGCGCTGCTGGTCGGCGCGTTCGTCATCTTCAACACGCTCTCGATCACCGTCGCCCAGCGCACGCGTGAGTTCGCCACGCTGCGGACGCTCGGCGCCTCGCGCAAGCAGGTCATGCGCTCGGTCGTGCTCGAGGGGCTCGTGATCGGCCTGCTCGCGTCGGCGATCGGGCTCGTCGCTCGGCCTCGGCATCGCCAAGGGCATGATCGCCCTGTTCAGCGCGCTCGGCGTCGACCTGCCGAGGCCGCGCACGGTGTTCGCGCACGCGCACGGTCGATCGTCTCGCTGCTCCTCGGCACCGTCGATCACGCTGCTCGCCAGCATCGCTCCCCGCGCGCCGGGCGACGCGCGTGCCGCCGATCGCGGCGGTCCGCGAGGGCGCGGCGCTGCCGCCGTCGCGGCTGCGCCGGCGCACTCGCACAACGCCGGCCTCGGCGTCGTCGCTCGCCTCGGTCGCCGCGATCTCGCTCGGCATCTTCGCCGGCGGCGTGAGCGGCCTGGCGGTCGCCGCTGCTGCTCGGCGGCGGCGTGCTCGGGCTGTTCGTCGGCATCGCGCTGCTCGCGCCGCGGCTGGTCAAGCCGCTCGCCCGCGTGGTCGGCTGGCCGGCGCGTCGCGCCGGCGGCGTCGCCGGCGAGCTGGCCGGCGCCAACGCCGTCCGCAACCCCGGCCGCACCGCCTCGACCGCGGCCGCGCTGATGATCGGGCTCACGCTCGTCACCGTCGTGGCGGTCCTCGGCGCCGGCCTGGCACCGCCGGTCGACCAAGTCGCCGATCAGCGACCAGGTCCACGCCGACTACGTCGTCGACGGCAAGGAGCAGCTGCCGTTCCGGGCCGCCGAGGGCGACGCGCTCGCCGCCGTGCCCGGCGTGAAGGCCGCCTCGCAGCGTGCGCGTCGGACACAGGCGCTCGTGCAAGGCGAGGAGAACGCGGTCAGCGGCATCGACCCGGCCACGATCGCGCGCTTCTACACGTTCGAGTGGACCAGTGGCTCCGACCGCACGCTCGCGCAGCTCGGGAACGACGGCGCGATCGTGACCAAGGACTATGCCGAAGAGCAAGCACCTGAGGCGTCGGCGGTCGCATCACGCTCGAGACGCCCGTCCGGCGACCAGGCGCGCGCTCGTCGTGCGCGGCATCTACGACCCGCCGCCAGCTCCGGCAGCTGCTCGGCGACGGTGAGCATGACCCAGCGGGCGTTCGACAAGGCGTTCGCCAACCCGAAGGACAGCTTCACGTTCCTCGACGCCCCTGCGAGCGCCGCCGGCGCGATCGAGGCGGCGGCGAAGGGCCGGCGACGCCAGGCTACCACACCGGCGCCGCCTATCCGAAGGACGCCACGAAGGACATGGCCACCGTCCTGGCGATGCTCTACGTGCTGCTGGGCTTCTCGGTGGTCGTGAGCCTGTTCGGCATGGTCAACACGATGGTGCTCTCGGTGTTCGAGCGCACCCGTGAGATCGGGATGCTGCGCACGATCGGCATGACCCGCCGCCAGGCGCGCCGCATGATCCGCCACGAGAGCGTCATCACGGCGCTGATCGGCGCCGCGCTCGGACTCGGGCTCGGCCTGTTCCTGGCCGGGCTCGTCACCAAGGCGCTGTCGAAGTACGACGTCGCCTTCTCGGTCCCCGTGCAGACGCTGGCCGCGTTCACGCTGGTCGCCGTGCTGGCCGGCATCGGCGCGGCGATCATGCCGGCGCGCCGCGCCTCGCGGCTCAACGTGCTCGACGCGCTGCACTACGAGTAGCCGACCGCGACCCGGCCCCGCTCCATCGCCGCCTCGCCGCTCACGCGGCGGGGCGGCACGGGTCGTATGACCATCCTCCTCAGCGCGGCGCTGGCGCTCCCCTTGGCGTTCGCGGCTCCCGCACACGCCGACACCGTCGTCGGGCCGGCCGGCTCGATCCAGGCCGCGGTCGACGCCGCCGCTCCCGGCGACACGATCGTCGTCCGCGGCACCCACCGCGAGAACGTCGCCGTCGTCACCGACGGCATCACCCTGCGCGGCCTCGGCGCCGTGCTGGAGCCGCCACGCGTGCCGGCCGCCGATGCCTGCTTCGACCCGAGCGTCGAGGGCGAGTCCGTCCACGGCATCTGCGTGAGCGGCGACATCGACTTCGAGACCGGCGCGATCGCGCGCTACGTCAAGCGCGTCAGCGTGACCGGGTTCACCGTCCGCGGCTTCACCGGCAACGGCGTCACCGCGGCTGCCGCCCGCGACGTGACGATCGCCGGCAACGTGGCCCAGGGCAACGGAGACGGCGGCATCGCCGCGATCGCGTCGACCGGCGTCCGCATGGACGCCAATCGCACGGCGGGCAACCGGTTCGGCATCTACGTCGGCGGATCGCTCGCCGGCCGCATCACCGGCAACTCGATCCACGACAACTGCGTCGGCGTCTTCGTCCTCGGCCAGCCGCTCCCGGCCGGCGGCTACCGCATCGCGGCCAACGAGATCCGCGGCAACACCCGGGCCTGCCCCGCCGGCGGCGACTGGCCCGCGCTCTCCGGCGCCGGCGTGGCGCTGGTCGGGGCCAGCCGGAACACGGTCGTCGCCAATGCGATCACGGGCAACGTCCCGAGCGGCGAGACCGCGGTCCGCGGCGGCGTCGCCGTGCTCTCCGAGCCCGGCGGCACCCCGGCCGAGCACAACGTCGTCGCCGGCAACCTCATCGCCGGCAACGACCCCGACGTCTTCTGGGACCACACCGGAGCGGGCAACGTCCTCGGCGCCCCGAGGCCCACGTCATGAGGTTGAAGCGCAACCAGCGAGTGGCGATCCTCGCCGGCCTGGCGGGAGCCGTGATCGCGCTGCTCGGCGCGCTGGCCCTCGTCAACGCCGTGTTCGATCACGAGCAGCACACGCGGTTCACGCTCGCCGACCCCGTCCGCAAGCTGGTCGTCGCGACCGGCGCCGGCGACGTCACGCTCGTGGCCACCGACACCGATCGCGTCACCGTGCGCCAGGACACGCACTGGGTCACCGGCCGGCCGACCCCGGAGCACAACGTCTCCGGCGGGGTCCTGCGGCTCGCCGACGGGTGCCGAGGGCGCCGGCCGATCTTCCGCTGCGACACGACCTACCGGATCGAAGTCCCCCGCGACGTCGCCGTGGACGCGCATTCGGACGCGGGCGACGTCCGCGTGCGCGGCGTCGGCGGCTCCGTCTCGATGACTTCCGACGCCGGCGATCTCGACGCGAGCGGGCTCACCGGCCCGCACGTGCGGGCCGGCAGCGACGCGGGCGACGTGCGTCTCGCGTTCGCCACCGCGCCCTCGTCGGTCGAGGCCCGGACCGGCGCCGGCGACGTCGACCTCGACCTGCCGCGCGGCGAATATGCGGTCAGCGCCGGCACCGGCGCCGGCGACACCACCGTCAGCGGGATCGCCCGTTACGACCGGTCCACCCACGCCGTCAGCGCCCGCTCGGACGCGGGTGACGTCACGATCCGGTAGACGCGCCGGCCGGCGACCGTGCCGGTGACGCGCGTGCCGGCCCCCGTGGCGATGAGCGTGAGCTGCGCGGGCGGGATGCCGGGCCCGCGCAGCCGGAGCCGGGTGCGGGTGGCGCGCCGGCCGATCGTCTGGTCGCCGTCGGCGGTGGCGTCGGTCACGACGCGGGCGTCGACGAAGCGCACCCTGTCCTGGCTGACGACGTAGGTGCCGCCGCGCAGCGCGTCGAGCGTGCCGTCCAGGCCGCTCGCCGCGGCGGCCATCCGGGCGTCGGCGATCGTCTCGAGCGCGACGCCGACCGCGCGGCGCACGGGCGCCGGCGCGCGCAGCGGGACGCCCGACAGCTGCGCCGCGCGGAGCGCGGGGCGGCCGATCACGACCGGCGGCCGGCCGGCGTGGCGGCAGCGGCCGGGATCGGTGTGCAGGCGGCGGATGAAGTCGAGCGCCATCGCCACGCCGCAGGCGCCCGTGTCCGGCGTGTGGCCGATGTTGGCCACGACGGCGAACGTCGCATGCCGGAACTGCGCGGCGGCGGCGCGTCCCTGCTCGACCGGCGTGTTGGTGTCGAGGTCGCCCGACTGGACGAGCACCGGCACGTCGGGCAGCCGCCGGCCCTGAAGCGGGGAGCCCGCCGTCGGGTCGGCGGGCCAGTCCAGGCACCCCGGTCCCGCGTCGATCCCGGTGCTCAGCCACGCGCTGGGCGAGAACGGCCGGAACTGCGCGCGATCCAGGGCGGCGAGCGCGCGCCGGTACTGCGTGCGCCGCACGGCCGGCGGCGCGGCCAGATCGTACGGCCGCAGGTAGTCGTGGCAGGACGTGGCGGCGCCCGCGGCGACGCTGAATCGGGTCGGGTCCTCGACGAGCCCGCGGACCTCGCCGACGCGGGCCGCGAACACGAGGCGCTCGAGCAGCGCGTCGTCGCCGGCGAGCGCCGCGCGCACCGCAGCGGGCAGCAGCCCGTAGACCGCGGGGCGGCCGGCGCCGAACGTGACGGCGGCCAGTTCGCGCTCGCCGAGGCGAAGGTGCACGCGGCCCAGCGGGCTGTGCGCGGTGAAGGCGAGCGGATGCGCGCGCAGGCGCCGGCCGAGCCGCCCCACGGCGGCGAGCACGCGCCTGCCCGAGCAGCGCCGCGTGCGCCGGCAGACGAGCCCGATGACGCGCCGGACGCCGCGGAGCACGTCCCGCCCCCAGGGGTCGGAGGCGATCGGGAACGCGCCGTCGAGCACCATCGAGCGGACGTGCCGCGGGTGCCGCGCCGCGTACACCGGCATCAGGAACGTGCCATACGAATCGCCCCAGAGGTCGAGCTTGTCGATCCCCAGCGCCGCCCGCACCGCGTCGATGTCGTCGGCGATGGCGGCGGAGCCGTAGAGGCCGGCGCGCGCGCCGAGGTCGCGGGCGCACAGCGCCCCGAGCATCGGCTTGTCGATGCTCAGGGGGTCGCGCGCGGCGAGGCTCGGACAGCTCAGCGCGCCGGACCCGCCCGTCCCACGGGCGTCGATCAGCAGCAGGTCGCGGCGGGCCCGCAGCGGCGCGAAGGCCGGCTCGTACAGCGAGAACGCGGTGGTGGAGTCCCCGGGGCCGCCGGGGTTCGGGACGATCGTGCCGAGCGCCGGGCGGCTCGTGTCCGTGCGCGAGAGCAGCGCATACGCGACGCCGATCGTCCCGGCCGCCGGGTGCGCGCGGTCGAGCGGCACGGTCACGGTGCCGCACCGCGCGCCGTCCGGGCACGCCGCCTCGGCCCGGGCGGCCTGGCTGAGCGCCAGGCCGCCGAGCACGAGCGCGCAGGTCGCGGCCAGCGCCCTCACTGACCCACCCCGATCGCCTCGACCGGGAGCGTGCGCAGCGCCCGCCGCGTCGGCAGCGCCAGGGCGAGCAGCGCGAGCAGCGCGGAGACGCCGAGGATCGCCGCGAGCTGGGCGAGCGGGACGTGCGGGCGGAGGCTGCCGGTCAGCGCGTGGCTCAGCGGCACCAGCGCCGTGGCGGCGATCGCCAGCCCGAGCCCGAGCCCGATCGCCACGATCAGGCCGGCCTCCCAGCGCGCCATCGAGCGCACCTGGCGCGCGGTCGCGCCGACCAGCCGCAGGAGCCCCAGCTCGCGGCCGCGCTGGAGCGCGATCATCGTCAGCGTGTTCACCACGGCGATCGAGGTGAAGGCGAAGATGAGCGCGACGAACAGCGGGCCGAGCCAGCGGTTGAGCGCCCGGTCGCCGTCGGTCACGCCGGACAGCGAGGCCCGGTCGCTCACCCGCAGGCCGGGATACCGCCCGGCGAGGGCCCGCAGGTGGCGGGCGACGCCGGCCGGGTGGGTCGTCTTGACGAGGATCGTGCCGACCAGCGGGTCGGTGCGATGGCCGGCGGCCAGCTCGGGGGCGAGCAGGGCGTCGCCGAACCCCAGCGCGCGCGTGTAGATCGCCACGACCTTGGCCCGGGTCCGGGTGCCGTCGCCGAGCGTCACGGGCACGCGGTCGCCGATCCCGGCGTGCGCGGCGTCGGCGCGCCGGCGCCCGAGGGCGATCGCGTCGCCGTGCAGCGCGGCCAGCGAGCCCGCGGTCACGCCCACGTCGAGCCCGCCGCCCGGTCCCCCGCTGAGCACCTGCGCGGGGATGACGTCATCGGAGACGCCCAGGCTCGGGCCGAGCGATGTGGCGGTCAGGCCGACCGCCGAGCGCACCCCGCGGACCGCGCGCACGTCGGCCAGCGCCGCGGCCGGCAGGCCGGCGCCCGTGCTGGTGACGGCGAGGTCGGCCCGCACGCCGGCGTGCCGCTGCTGCGTGACGGCGTGGTCGATGGTGGTCGAGCTGAACAGGAGCGTGCAGCTCAGGCCGACGGTGAGCATCAGCGGTGTGCTGGCCGAGGAGAAGCGGCGCGTGGCGGTGCGCAGGTTCGCCGAGGCCAGGAAGCCGCCGACCGGCGACACCCGCGCGAGCGGCGGGCCGAGCACGCTCGCGGCGACGCGCGCCACGATCGGCCCGAGGAAGCCGACCGCCGCCACCAGGAACAGGGCGGTCATCTCCGATGTGGCCGCCGCCGTCTCCGGGGCGCCGGTGGTGGCGGCGACGGCGAACAGGGGCACCGCGCCGGCGAGTGCGAGCAGGCCGCCGATCGCACGCCCCGGGCCGATCAGCCGCGGCTCGACTGCCGCTTCGGTCAGCGCGTGCGTGGGCGGCACCCGGGCGGCGCGCCGGCCGGCGGCGAGCACGGCGAGCAGCGCCGCCGCGATGCCGCCGCCGACCGCCGCCGCGATCGGCAGCCAGCCGGCGTGGACCGCGAGCGTCGGCGGGGCGATGCCGTGGCGCACGAGCCCTTCCGCGAGCTTGCGCCCGAGGACCGCGCCGGGCCAGATTCCCGCCACCGAGCCCACCAGGCCGAGGATCGCCGCCTCCCAGGAGATCATCCGCCGGATCTGGCCGGGCGTGGCCGCCACCGCGCGCAGGAGCGCGATCTCGCGTTCGCGCTGCTGGATCGCCAGCCCCATCGTGCCGGCCACCACGAAGATCGCGATGAACACCGCCATCCCGCCGAACGACGCGGTCACGGCGATCAGCGTGGTCCGCGTCTGCAGCAGCTCGGGGTACTCCGCCCGGCCGCGCGCCGGCCCGGTGAGGACCTCCGCGCCGCCGGCGGCCGCCCGCAGGCGCGAGGCGTCGAAGCCGGGGGCGGCGAGCACGCCGATCGCGTCGGCCCGGCCCGGATGGCCGGCGAGGCGCGCCGCCTCGCGGTCGGTGAGGAAGACCGCCGCCTGGCGGCGAACGGGGTGGCGAGCGCGCGCCACGCCGACCACGGTGACGGTCCGGGCGGATTCCGTGGACCCCAGACGGACCCGCGTGCCGAGCGCCGCGGGGTAGCCGGTGACGACCTCGCCGGGCCCGGCGGGCGGGCGTCCGGCGCGCAGCACGTAGGGCGTCAGCGCAGCGCTGCTCCACCCGTGGGCGACGGCGGCGCGGCCGCCGAGGCGGGCGGGCACCGAGACGTCGGCGATCGCCGCCCGGACGCCGGGGACGGCGGCCAGCCGGTTCGCGAGCGCGGTGTCGACCCGAGCGCGCTCGCCGAGGACGACGTCGTGATCGGCGCCGACGACCTGCCGCCCGGTCACGACGGCCGCGGCGGCGGCGTAGCGCTCGACGGGCGGGTGCGTGCGCAGCGCCGACTCGAGCAGCATCCCGCCGGCCATCACGAGGGCCGACGACACGAAGAGGGCCACGAGGGCGCCGGCGAACGTCCCGAGACGGCCGCGACCGCTGAGCAGGGCGAGACGGAGCATCGCTCAGTCCCCCAGGTGCGCGAGTTGCTCGGCGACCTCGTCGGCGTCGGGAGCGTCCAGCATCCCGGCGATCTGCCCGTCGGCGAGGAGGATGACCTGGTCGGCGTGCGCCGCGGCCACGGGGTCGTGGGTGACCATCACGACCGTGTGGCCGTCCGCGTCGACGACCTCGCGCAGGAGCGCGAGCACGCCCCGCCCGGTCCGGCGGTCCAGCGCGCCCGTCGGCTCGTCGGCGAACAGCACCTCGGGCCGCGTGATCAGCGCCCGGGCGATCGCCACGCGCTGCTGCTGGCCGCCGGAGAGCTGGGCGGGACGGTGGCCCAGGCGGCGGTCCAGCCCGACCCGGGCGGCGACCTCGCGCACCTCCGCGCGCCGCGGGCGGCGACCGTCCAGGCGCAGCGGCAGCGCGATGTTCTGCGTCACCGTGAGCGAGGGCATCAGGTTGAACGCCTGGAACACGAAGCCGATCCGCTCGCGGCGCAGGATCGTCAGCCGGCGCTCGCTGAGCCCCGCCAGCTGCGTGTCGCCGAGGGCGACGGTCCCGGACGTGGGACGGTCGAGCCCCGCCGCCACGTGCAGGAACGTGCTCTTGCCCGAGCCCGACGGGCCCATGATGGCGGTGAAGGAGCCCTGGGCGAGCGCGATGCTGACCCCGTCGAGCGCGACGACGGATCCGTCGCCCTGGCCGTAGACCTTGCGGACGTCGCGCAGGGCGATCGCCGGCGCGCCGGCGGCCTGGGCCGTCGCGCGTCTTCCGTTTCTCGTCGCGAACATGCTGCGAGTCTCCCGGCGGGGCGGCGGCCGTCCCATCGGGTCTCCCGGCGTCCGCGACTCCGCGCGCTGGTGCCCGCAGGGGGCGGCTAGCCGTACGGCCGGAGGCCGATTAGAGTCGGCTGAGCCGGATGCTGCGCCTCATGACCTGGGCTGGTGGAACGAGCGACCTGCTCGCTCGTCCGGTCGCGCGCGCCCGCCACCGGCGGCTGAGCCGCCTGACCGCTCCCACGCACGGCCGGGCGTTCTGGCTGACGCTCTGGGCGGCGGTGGCCGCCGCGGGCGGCGCGGCGCTGATCCCGGTGGTGTTCGGGCACGGCGTACCGGTCTCCGGGGACGACGTGATCCACCGGCTCTCCGGCATCTCCTTCGCGGCGTGCGGTGTCGTCGCCTGGCGGCGCCGCCCCGACAGCGCGGTCGGGCGCCTGCTCACGCTCGCCGGATTCTGGGTGCTCCTGGCCCCGATCCTGGACCAGATCGACTCGCCGCCGGCGTTCACGCTCTCCGCGCTCGCCGGCGAGATGTGGATCATCGTCTACGCCACGCTGATCCTGAGCTTCGTGAGCGGCGGGCGGCTCGCCTCGGCCGTCGACCGCGCGCTGGTCGGGATGTTCGTCCTCGGCCTGTTCGTGCTCCAGTTCGCCGTCATGCTCTTCCTGGAGGCCGACGGCAACCTGCTGCTGGTGCACCCCGACGCCGGGGTCGCGAGCGCGCTCACACAGGTCCAGCGAGCCGTCCTGATCGTCGCGTCGCTCGCCGTCGCGTGCGTGATCGGCGCGCGCTGGAGCGCGGCGTCGCGCCCGCGCCGGCGGGCGCTGCTGCCGAGCCTGGCCGGGAGCCTGTCGGGCGTGCTGTTCGCCGCCTGGCTGACCAGCCTCCTCGTCGAGTCGCCGGTGATCCCGCTCGTCTGGATCCTGAACACGGCGCTCCTCACCGTCCCGGCCGCGCTGCTCTGGAGCCTGCTGCGCTCCCGGCTGGCGCGCGGCGGGCTCGCGGATCTCTTCCGCGACCTCGGCACGCGCCGCGGCCTGCAACTGGAGACCGGCCTCGCCCGGACGCTCGGCGATCCGTCGCTCGTCCTGGCCTATCGCGTGCCGGGCCGGCGCGCCTACATCGACGGCGACGGCCGGCCGGTCGAGCCGCCGGCGCCGGGCGGCGACCGGACGGCGACGCCGATCGAGCGCGACGACCACGAGCTCGGGATGCTCGTGCACGACGCGTCGCTCGACGACGATCCGGAGCTCGTCGAGGCCGTCGCCGCCACGGCCGCGATCGCGCTCGACGACGCGCGGCTGCACGCCGAGTCCGAGGACCGTCTGGCGGAGCTGCGCGCCTCCCGCGAGCGCCTCGTGGCCGCGAGCGACGCCGAACGGCGGCGGCTCGAGCGCAACCTGCACGACGGGGCGCAGCAACGGCTCGTCTCCGTGGCGCTGCAGCTGCGGATGATCCAGGGCCGCATCCGCACGGACCCGGCGCTGGCCGAGCAGCTCCTCAGCTCGGCCAGCGAGGAGCTCTCGCAGTCGCTGCAGGAGCTGCGCGAGCTCGCGCGCGGGATCCACCCCGCGGTGCTCAACCACGGGCTGCGAGCCGCGCTCACGTCGCTGGCCTCGCGCGCGACCGTCGCGACCTCGGTCTCCTTCGAGGGCCCGGAGCGCCTGCCCGAGCCGGTCGAGCTCGCGGCCTACTTCGTCGCCTGCGAGGCGCTGGCCAACGTCGCCCGGTACGCGCACGCCACACAGACGGCGATCCGCGTCTCGCGCCGCGCCGGCGACGCGGTGATCGAGATCGACGACGACGGCGTCGGCGGTGCCGACGAGTCGGCCGGCACCGGCCTGCAGGGACTGGCCGACCGCGTCGCCGCGCTCGGGGGCTCGCTGCGCATCCTCAGTCCCCCGGGCGGCGGGACCGTCGTCACCGCCCAGCTGCCGTGCGGGTCGTGATCGCCGACGACAGCCGCCTCCTGCGCGAGGGCATCGCGTCGTTCCTGCGCGGCGAGGACATCGAGGTGGTCGCCCAGGCGGCCGATCCCGAGGAGCTGCTCGCCGCGGTCGACGCGCACGCGCCGGACGTGGCGATCGTCGACATCCGCATGCCGCCGACGCAGACCGACGAGGGGATCCAGGCCGCGCACGAGATCCGCCGGCGCCACCCGGCGATGGGCATCGTCCTGCTCTCCCAGCACGTCGAGGTCGGCGTCGCGACGCAGCTGCTGGCCGAGACCCCGCAGCGGCTCGGCTATCTCCTCAAGGACCGCGTGGCCGACCCCGCGGACTTCGCCGGCTCGCTGCGGCGCGTCGCGGGCGGCGGTACCGCCATCGACCCGCAGGTCGTCTCCGGCCTGCTGTCGGACCCGCGGGAGGGGGACCGCCTCCGCTCGCTGTCGCCGCGCGAGCGCTCGGTCCTCGAGCTGGTCGCCGAGGGCCGCTCCAACAAGGCCGTCGGCGAACGGCTGGCCATCTCCCAGGGGGCCGTGCAGAAGCACGTCAGCACGATCTTCAACAAGCTCGGCCTCCCCGCGGGCGAGAGCGACGACCGCCGGATCCTGGCCGTGCTCGCCTACCTGCTCAGCGTCTCCGCGTGACTGCGTTCCTGGTAGGGTCGCGCCGAGGAGCGATCGTTCGCGCCCGGTTGGTCCGAGGAGAGGAACAGGCATGGCTGACAGCGTCTATCGCGTCACCGAGGTCATCGGTGTCAGCGACGAGTCATGGGAGGCGGCCGCGCGCAGCGCCGTCGAGACCGCGGCCAGGACCGTGCGCGACCTGCGCGTCGCGGAAGTGGTCCGGCAGGACGTCACGATCGGCGATGGCGGGATCGTGAACTTCCGCGTCCGGCTGGCCATCTCGTTCAAGTACGACTCGGGCGACTGACGCTGACGACGCGACGCCCCCTCGCGCGCGCCCTTGGGAGCGCGCTCGCTCTGCTTGCCCTGCTCCCGGCGGCCGCATCGGCGCGCGTCGTCCAGGCGGGCACCGTGCTGCCACCCGGCAACAGCGGCTTCGTGCCGCAGGACGGCACGAACCCCGCCCTGACGAACCAGATCGACCTGTTCACGAGCTTTCAGTTCAAGCCCGGCGAGTTCAACCGGCCCGGGACGTCGGAGAGCCCGAAGGCCGGCGTGACGATCGTCCGCGACGCCTATGACGTCCCGGCGATCACGGGCACGACCGTCGACAACGCCTGGTTCGGCGCGGGCTACGCCGCCGCCGAGGACCGCGCCGTGGAGCTCGAGCTGTTCCGCCGCGCCGTCACCGGCCACCTCGCGGAGGTGCTCGGGAAGTCGCGCCTGGCGAGCGACATCGAGGCGCGCCGCGACTACTACACGCGGCCCGAGGTGCGGGCGATGTACAACAAGCTGCCCGCGAGCCTGCGCGGCTGGTTCAGCGCCTACGCGGACGGCATCAACGCGTACGAGGCGCGGATGATGGCCGACCCGTCGCTGATGCCCAAGGAGTTCGTGCTCCTCAACCTCAAGCCGGCGAAGTGGTCCCCGCTCGACTCTGCGGCGATCGGCATCCAGCTCGCGCGCACGATCCCCAACGGGGACGGCCAGGAGCTACTGAACGCCCGCGCGCTGCGCGCCCTCGGCGCCAAGCGCTTCGACACGCTGCTGCCGCTGCGCACGCCGCACTCCTACACGACGGTCCCGGCCTCGGCGGGCAGCTTCCCGTCGCAGCCGGGCCGCACGCGGGCGCAGGAGCGCGCCGCGTTCAAGCGCTCGGTGCGCTTCGTCCGCGGCCTGAAGCTGCCGAGCGCGCAGGCCGGCGCGGCGTCGGCCGCCTCGCCGCTCGCCGGCGGCGCCCTGCCGCCGGTCTTCGGCGGGTCGAACGCCTGGGCGGTCCGCGGCGCGGACGGCCACGCGTTCCTGTTCACCGGCCCCCAGCTCGGCTTCTCGATCCCCGAGGAGCTGTGGGAGTTCGAGATCCACGCGCCGGGCCTCGACGCGGCCGGCGTGACGCCGCCGGGCCTGCCGCTGGTGGGCATCGGCCACGACGACCACGTCGCCTGGGGCCTGACCAGCGGCCTGAGCGACGTCAACGACCTCTACGCCGAGAAGCTCGTGGGCAGCACGCGCTACCGCTTCAAGGGCAAGGTGCGCAAGATGAGCTGCCGCACCGAGACCTTCAAGGTCTCCGGCGCGAAGACCGTGCGGCAGCAGCTCTGCCGCACCGTCCACGGGCCGGTTCAGGCGCGGGCGAAGGGCGTCGCCTACGCGCGCCGGTACAACATCTGGGGCCGCGAGCTGGGCGTGATGGTCGGCCTCGCCGACCTCGACCGCGCGACGTCGATCCAGGACGTCGCCAAGGCGGCCGGCGAGGTCACCTGGAACGAGAACATCATGGCCGCCGACGACAAGGGCAACATCGGCTGGTGGCATCCCGGCCTGCTGCCGCTGCGCCCGCGCGGCTACGACGAGCGCCTGCCCTACCCGGGCACGGGCCAGGCCGAGTGGCACGGGTTCCTGTCGAAGCGGCAGATTCCCCACGTCATCAACCCGAAGCAGGGCTGGCTGGCGAACTGGAACACGCTCCCCTCGACCGGCTGGACCAACGGCGACGCCCCGGCGACCGAGCGCCTCGACGGTCCGCTCCACCGCTCGGGGCTGCTGTTCCGCGAGGTCGCCAAGGCGCACGCCGACCCGACGTTCGCGAGCGTCGAGGCGGTCGACCAGGTGACCGGCCAGACGGCGGAGGCGCGGCCGCTCCTCCAGAGCGCCCTGAGCACCGCCGACGCCGGGGCCACCGGCCCGGCCAAGGCCGTGCTCGACACGCTGCTGGCCTGGGACGGCAACTACACCCGCACCGACGCGGCCGGCACCGTCGACCCGGGCGTCGCGGCGTGGGACGCATTCCGCACGGCCGCCGTCGACGAGGGCGTGCGCAAGCCGTACGGCTCGATCGCGGTGTCGCTGATGGGCGCGACGCCCGGCACGAGCCACCAGTTCGACCTCTCCTACGCGCAGGCGTTCGCGCTCGAGCACCTCGGCGCGGCGGGCTACCGCGCCGCGGCGGCGCGCGCGGCCGCGGCGCTCACCACGCAGTTCAACAGCGCGACGCCGTCGGCCTGGCGCGAGCCCCGGCGCATCTACGACGTCAGCGTCCAAGGCGTGGCCGACAAGCCCGTGCTGCCGTTCTTCGACCGCGGCACCTGGCAGCAGGAGGTCGAGCTCGGCCCGTAGGCAGCCGGTTTCTCGGGTTCCTTCAGGAAACGCCCACGGGGTCGGCGATCGAGCACTGGGTCAAGGCCCACGGCACGGCCATCACGGTCGGCGGGACCACCCGCTACCGGGTCTCGGCATGAGCGCCTCCAAGCGCACCCGGCTTCACGCCCGGAGGCGATGCGCGGCCGCTAGACGCGGGCGCGGGGCGCCGCCGCGATCAGGGTCCGGGCCGCCGCCCGGGCCGCGGGCGCGATCCCGGGGTTGCGGTCGAGGTTGGCGCCCACGCTGCCGCCGTCGTAGACGATGCGCAGCTGGTCGGCCAACTGCCCGGGGTCGGCGATCCCGGCCTCGGCGGCGAGCTCGAGGAAGAGGCCGCGGACCGCCTCGCGGTACTCGCCGGTCGCCTCGGCGATCCGGCCCTCGCTGGGGGCCTCGGCCGAAGCGGCGACGAACGCGCACCCGCGGTAGTCGGGCTCGCCGAAGAGCGCCGCTTGGGCGTCGAACACGGCCAGCAGCCGCTCGACCGGGTCCTCGACCTCGGCGACGGCTCGGCGCAAGCGGCCGACGACGACCTCGTGACGGCGCTCGAGGTAGGCGCGCACGAGCCCTTCCTTGCTTCCGAACGTGCTGTAGAGCGACGCCTTGGCCACGCCGGCGCGCGCGATCACGCGATCGATGCCGACCGACTGGACGCCTTCGGCGTAGAACAGCTCCGTGGCGGCGTCGAGCAGGCGCTCACGGGGCGATGGCTTGGTGGCGGTGGGCATGGCTCAGGCGACCTCGGCGGCGGGGCAGCGCCGATCGTAGTCCCGCCGCCGGGCGATTCCGGCGACCAGCCCGGCTCCGGTGAGCGCGGCGAGGGCGATCACGGCGGCGCCGAACTCCTGCGCGGTCGCGGTGACCGTGCCATGGACGACGAGCACGCCGGCGAGGATGGCCGGCAGCCCCATGGCGAGGTAGCAGATGACATAGGCGAGGGAGATGACTCCGGCGCGCTCCGCCGGCCCGGCGAGCGGGACGATCGTGCGCAGGCCGCCCTGGAACCCGGCGCCGAATCCGGACCCGGCGACCGCGGTCCCGACGAAGAAGGCCGTGACGTCGTGGGCGGGAGACCGACCAGAGGACGGTGAGCACGCCGACGATCACCAGCGCGGTCCCCGCGAGCGCGAAGGTCCGCGGGTCGACGCGGTGGAAGGCCACGACGGTCAGTGCGCCGCTGCCGGCGAGGACGAACAGCGAGGCGCCGCCGAGGATCGTCGAGTGCGAGTCGCCCACGAGCCCGGCCAGCGACGGGCCGAGCGAGCCGTAGAAGCCGGCCAGCGCCCAGACGGCGACGAGCGACGGCGCCGCGATCGCGAGGGCGCCACGGACCCGGCGGGGCAACGCGAGCGTCGGCCGCAGCGCGCGGCGGGCGCCCGGGACTGCGCGGCGATGTCTCGGCGATGGCCACGACGGCCGCCGCCTGGAGCAGGAAGATCGCCGTCATCACGAAGTAGACGAGCTCGGTCGGGTCGGGCAGCCACTGGACGAGCAGCGCCGACCCGAGCGCGCCACTCGCCGTGCCGGCCATCGCGCCCGCTGCGTTGGCCACCGGCCCGCGACCCGCGTGCAGGTCCACGAGCCCGGCGCCGATGGCCCCGACCGCGGCGCCCGTCGCCAGGCCCTGGGCGACCCGAGCGGCGAGCAGCACCGACACCCCGGACGCGGTCGCGAACAGGACCATCACCCCGGCCTGGAGCACGAGCGCGGCGAGCAGGACCGGCCGGCGGCCGACGTGGTCCGACAACGAGCCGAAGACGAGCAGGGACGCGAGCACGGCCACGGCGTACACACCGAAGATCACCGTGATCGTCACCGCCGAGAACCCCCACTGCGCCTGATAGGTGGCGTACAGCGGCGTGGGGACGCTCGAGCCCGCCAGCAGCGTCACGAGCAGCGACGTGAGCAGCCAGAACGCGACGCCGGCGCTCAGGCGCCGCTTCGTCGTGCCCCGGGCGCCGGCTGAAGTGGCGATGGTGGTCGTGGTCATGTGCGCCTCTCAGATCGTTAGACAGACGGGTCTGTCTGTCGCACTTGACGCATGGTAACACCGAACAGACCGGTCTGTCTACGCAAGTGCCGAGATGCCCTCGCGTGACAAGGGCCCCGTCGGGGACGGGGCCCTTGTGCGGTGGCGCATGGACCACCTCCCTTCCGGGTCGGGGGGCAGGCGCAGCCATACGCCCTTCGCGACCGCGCGTCCACGCGCGAGCCGCGCGACATGGCGCCCCGGCGCTGGTGAGATCGGGGCGCGGCGCGGGGCGAACGCTGCGACAAGTCCCCACCCCCTCTAGGAGGACGTCCTTGCAGCTCCCCCGCATCGTCGGCGCCGCTCTCGCCATCGCGGCGCTGGCCCCCGCGACGGCATCGGCGCACGACCGCGCCTCCGTCTTCGCCCAGACCGACAACCCCGCCGGCAACGCCGTCGTGGCCTACGACCGCAACCCCGACGGCAGCCTGCGGCAGGCCGCCACGTTCGCCACCGGCGGCCGCGGCGGCGTGCTCGACGGGTCGGTCGTCGACCATCTGGCCTCGCAGGGCTCGCTGACCTACGACCGCGCGCACGGCCTGCTGTACGCGGTCAACGCCGGCAGCGACACCGTGACCGTGTTCGGCGTCGACGGCGCCCGGCTCATCCGCCGCCAGGTCGTCCCCTCGTTCGGCGACTTCCCGGTCAGCGTCGCCAGCCACGGCAACCTCGTGTACGTGCTCAACGCCCGCCGCGGCGGGTCGATCCAGGGCTACCTGCGCGTCGGCGGGTTCCTCGTTCCGGTGCCCGTATGGCACCGCGGGCTGGGGCTCGACCCGGCGGCCTCGCCCGAGTTCACCAACACGCCCGGCCAGGTGGCGTTCACGCCGGGCGGCGAGCAGCTGATCGTCACCACGAAGGCCAACGGCAACGCCGTGGACGTGTTCGGCATCGACCGCCTCGGCGGCCCGTCGCTGCGTCCGGCGACGACCGTGCTGCCGGGCGCCGTGCCCTTCGCCGTGGCGTTCGACGCCCGCGGCCGGCTCGCCGTGAGCGAGGCCGGGCCGAACGCGGTGGCCACGTTCACCCTCGACGGCCGCGGCGCGCTGCACCCGGTGGCCCAGGCGCTGACCGGTCAGGCGGCGACCTGCTGGATCACGAGCGTCGGCGGCCGGCTGTACCTGTCGAACGCCGGCAGCGCCACCGTGTCGATCTTCGACGGCGCGCTCCAGCCGGTCGGTCTGACCGCCACCGGCGGCGGCACGGTCGACTCGACCGCCTCGTCCGACGGGCGCTTCCTCTATGTCCAGACGGGCGCCGCCGGTGGCGTCGACGCGTTCCGCGTCGGCCCGAACGGCACGCTCAGCCCGGTCGGCTCGGTCGTCGTCCCGGGCGCGGTGGGCGGCGAGGGGATCGCCGCTTCCTGACGCACCTGCGCGGGGGGGAGCTTCGGCTCCCCCCGCGTAACAGCCGGGCGACGAGCACGACGCAACGATGTGCTCGATCCCGAATCAGCCGAATGGCTGCGCTCGCTGTCCTGGGACGGCGAGCCCGCTTACGTGCGCCTCCACGCCCTTCTGCTCCGCGTGGCGTACGGGGAGCTGGCCCGCCATGGCGCCGGCATCGCCGGCCCGGAGCGCGACGACCTCGCCCACCAGGCCGCGGCCGACGCGCTCGTGGCCATCGTCCGCAAGCTCGCGGACTTCCGCGGCGAGAGCCGTTTCACCACCTGGGCGGGTCGCTTCGTGATCTTCGAGGTCACGCGCAAGCTGGGCCGCCATTTCTGGCGCGCGCCACGCGCGCCGCTGGACGCCGACCTGCCGGGAGGAGACGATCCCGCGCAGGAGAGCGAGTGGCTCGAGCTGGTGAGCGCGCTGCGCTCCGCGGTCGACGAGGCGCTCACGGAGCACCAGCGCCGCGTGTTCGTGGCGATCGCGCTCAACGAGCGCCCGGTCGAGGCGATGGTGCGTGAGCTGGGAACGTCGCGCAACGCGATCTACAAGACCGTCTACGACGCGCGGCGCAAGCTGCGGGCCGAGCTGACGGCCGCCGGCCACCTGTCCTGACGGTCACCGCTGCCAGTCGGCGAACGCGCGCAGCACCTCGTCGCGCGCGGCCGGGGAGAGCTCCTCCTCCGCCGGCAGCCGGCCGAGCGTGAGCACGGTGCGGCGGACCTGCTCGACGTACTCCTGGCAGTCCGGGCACACCGCGAGGTGCTCCTCGAACCGCTCGCGAGCCGGCGCGTCGAGCCGGTCCTCGAGGTAGTCGCTCACCAGCTCGACCATCTGGCGGCAGGTGATCATGGCGCCGCCTCACCGGCGAAGTGGCGCTCGAGCGCGGCGCGGACCTTCGCGCGCGCCCGGTGCAGGAGGACGCGATGGTTGCCATCGCTCACCCCGATCACGCTACACGCCTCCTCCGCGTCCAACCCGAGCACGTCGCGCAGCACGAGCACCTCGCGCTGGCGCTCCGGGAGGGCCGCGATCGCGGTCTGCAGCGCGGCGCGCGTCGTCCGGCTGTCCAGCTGCTCCTGCGGGTCGCCCCAGCTGATCGGCGGCGCGGCCCACCAGCCGGGCCGTTCGCCCTTGCGGCCCTGGAACCGCTCGCGCGCCACGGCCGGCTCTCCCCGGCGCTCGTCGAAGCGCTCGCGGAGCGCCGCGAACGGGAGCACGCGACGCTCGCGCCACCCACGCGTGCGAGCGAGGTTGAGCAGGATCGAGAACACCCAGGTCCGCACCGACGAGCGGCCCTCGAAGCCCGGGAGCCCGCGCAGCACGGCCAGCCACGTCTCCTGCACGACCTCTTCCGCGACGGAGTGGCTGGGCACGTGCAACCGGGCCAGGCGCAGCATCGCCGGCCCCCACTCGTCGACCAGCTGGGCGAACGCGTCGCGATCACCCCGGCGCAGCGCGGCCAGCAGCTCGTCATCGCCCGCCACACGCCGATCCTTTCATGCCAGCCCGTTCGTCGAGGCCATGCCGCACAGTCACGCAAGGCGGGCAGACGTTGCACGGGCCGGGACACTTGTGGGGTGCCGGGATCTACCTCATCCAGGAGATCAACTCGAACGACGACCCGTTCAGCGCGCTCTACGCGGCGCGGCCGTCAGGCCCGCCCCCGCGAAGCGCTGAGAGTCAGGCGGCGATCCGCAACGACATGCGAGGCGCAGATCCGAACCGGGTCTGCGCCTCGCCGGCCCGGCGGAATCCGACCGCCTCGTAGAACGCCACGGCCTGCGGGTTCGCCACCACGCCGATGCTCTCGGCGCCCCGCTCGCGGGCGATCCGTGCCGCATCCTCCACGAGTCGGCGCCCGACGCCGGAGCGCATCCGACCCGGCTCGACGAACAGGCCGTCGAGCTCGCACTCGCTCCCGGCGCGCTCGAGGAGAACCGCGAAACCGACGACCACCCCGTCCTGCTCGGCGACCCGGACGAGCCCGGCCGTGATCTGGCTCGCAGGCAACTCGATCGCGTCCGGATGCGCCGCGAGCTGGGCCCGGTACATCGGCTCGTGCATCGAGGCGCGGCGCTGGAGCCGTTCCAGGCTCTCGCGTTCCGATGTGCCGGCAAGGCGAATCGTCATGGTCGCGGTGATATCGCTTCAGTCCCCCGAGACCGTCACGCGTTACGGGTGAGATCCCGGCGCCCGGCGCGGCATATCGGACATGGACGACAAGCGCCGGCAAGGGCGCCGCGCGGACTGCGGGCCGCGGCGTAACGACCGCCGCCGCCCCGAGACCGTATGCCGATGACTGACCTGGACCTGTACCGGCGGGGGCTCGCGACGCTGCTCGCCTCGTGGGCGGAGTACGCCCGCGGGGCGCGCGGCGCCGCGCTGCGACGCCTCGACGGCGTGGCGGCGGGCATCTTCCCGCACCACCCCGAACGCGCCGTCTACAACAACGCGATCGTCGACCGCAACCTCGGGGCCGCCGAGCGGGCCGCGGCCGTGACGGCGATGGAGGACGCCTACGCCGCGGCGGGCGTCGACCGCTTCGCCGCCTGGGCGCACGAGAGCGACGGGGGGCTGCGCGCCGAGCTCACCGGCCGCGGCTACGCGCTCAGCGAAACCACCCGTGTGATGGGGATGGTGCTCGGCGACGTGGCCGCGCCGGCGATCGCGATCGAGCGGCTCGACTGGCCCACCTACCTCCGCCACCTGTGGTCGGAGGACGTGCCCCAGGGGCTGCTCGCGGGGACCGACGCGGCCGCGTTCCACGCCGTCGGCGCGCGGCTCGACGGCGCGATCGTGGCCAGCGGGATCGCCTACGACCACGACGGCGACTGCGTCGTGGGGAACGTCGGCACGCTCGAGCACGCGCGGGGGCGCGGCTTCGGCACCGCGATCACCGCGCGCCTCGTCGCCGACGCGCGGGCCCGCGGCTGTGTCACCGCGAGCCTTCAGGCGACGGAGATGGCCGAGCGCGTCTACGCCGCCGTCGGCTTCCGCGACCTCGGCCGGTTCCTCGAGTTCCAGCCCCGCTAGACGACCTGTACAGGCCTTGCCCCGACGCCGCTCATCGCCCGTCTCGCTGCTCGTGCTCGCCTCGCTCTCCTGGGGGCTCTCGACCACCCTGAGCAAGGTCGCGGTCGAGCAGCTCACCTCGATCGACCTGTTCGGCATCGAGGTGACGACGGGCGCGCTGTGCCTGGGCGGCGCGGCGCTGGCCCGCGGCGCCCGCCCGGCGCGCCCGAGCGCGGCCGTCCTGCTGCTCGGCGTACTCGAGCCGGGCGTCGCCTACCTGCTCTTCGACGTCGGGATCGCGCACACGGCGGCCACCCACGGTGCGCTCCTGCTCGCGACCGACAGCGTGTTCACGATCGCGCTCGCGGCGGCGCTGCTGGGCGAGCGCATCGACCGGCGCCTCGCGTTCGCGCTGGCGGCCGGCGTGACCGGCTCCGTGCTCGTGTCGCTGCACGGCGGCGGTGGGAGCATGAGCTCAGCGTTCGGCGACGTGTTGGTGGTCGCGGCCTCGCTCGGCGCGGCCGGCTACGGCGTCCTGGCCAAGCGCGTGGCGCCCGGGCGCGACGCGCTGTCGCTCAGCGCGATCCAGATGCTCGTGGCCGCCGCGATCGGCCTACCGCTCGTGGCCGCGGCGGCCGCCGGCCACCACAGCCATCTCGGCCACGTCGGCGCAGGTCACCTGCTCGCCGCCCTCGCGGTCGGCGTGTTCGCGAGCGTCGTGCCGTTCCTGCTCTTCTACGCCGCGATCGATCGCGTCTCCGCCGGCGTCGCCGGGTTGGTGCTGACGCTCGTGCCGCTGTTCGGCACCGTCGCGTCGGTCGTGCTGCTCAGCGAGAGCCTCGGCGCTGTCCAGCTCGCCGGAGGCGCATTCGTCCTGCTGGCCGCGGGGCTGGCCGCGACCACCGTCGACCGGGAGCCGTGCACCGCATGAGAGGTGAGATCCGCGCGCGCCGGGCTGCCAACCGGACATGACCCCCTCGAACCTCCTCCAACCGGGCGACGCGTTTCCCGCCCTCCCGGTCGCTCTGGCCGGCGGCGACGCGCTCGCGCTGCCGTCGGCGCTGGCCGGCCACCATGCGGTCGTCCTGATCTTTCGCGGCGCCTGGTGCCCCTACTGCAACACCCAGCTCCGCGCCTTCGAGCGCGCCGGCGAGCGCCTCGGGCAGCTGGGGGTCCGCGTCGTCGCGCTCTCGGTCGACGACGAGGCCGCGACCCGGGCGCTGATCGAGAAGCACGGGCTCGGCTTCCCGGTCGGGCACAGCGCCGACGCGCAGGCGGTCCGCGCCGCGACCGGCGCGTTCGTCCACGCCGACCCGGAGTACCTCGAGTCGACCGGGTTCGTCCTCGACCCCGAAGGGCGCGTGATCGTCAGCGTCTACTCGTCGAACGCGATCGGGCGGCTGGTCCCCGACGACGTCGCCGGGCTGATCGCCTACCTGCGCGCGCCGGCTGCGGCGTGACGCCGGCGTGCTCGCGCCGGCCCATGACTCCCTGGACGCCGAGTCGGCCGAGTGGCTGCACGCGCTCGGCGCCGACGACTGCGAGGCGGCCTACGAGCGACTCCACGCGCTGCTGCTCCGCGTGGCCCGCGGCGAGCTCCGCCGCCGCGGGCCGGCGGCCGGCATCGACGGGCCTGAGCTCGACGACCTCGCCCACCAGGCCGCGGCGGACTCGCTCGTGGCGATCCGGGCCAAGCTGCCCGGCTTCCGCGGCGACAGCCGGTTCACCACGTGGGCGTACAAGTTCGTGATGTTCGATGTCTCGACGAAGGTCGGCCGGCACTTCTGGCGCCGCCCCCACCCGCGGCCGCTGGATGCCGAGGACTGGAACCGGCTGCCCGACCGCTTCGGGCTCGATCCCGCGCGCGAGAGCGAGTGGCGCGAGCTCATGGCCGCGCTGCGGCAGGCCGTGGACGAAGTGCTGACCGAGCGCCAACGTCGCGTCTTCATCGCCGTGGTGCTCAACGGGATCCCGGGCGACGCGCTGATGCACGAGCTCGGGACGACCCGCAACGCGATCTACAAGACCCTCTACGACGCCCGGCGCAAGCTGCGATGCCATCTGGCGGCCGCCGGCCACCTGGACGACGATGAATCGATTTGAGCGCTTCCTGACGACGGACCCGGACGACGTGGGCTGCGACGAGACGAGGCGCCTGCTGCACGTGTACGTCGAGGCGCTGCTCGCCGGCGAGGACCCGGAGCTGCGCCACCCCGGGATCGTCGCGCACCTGCGCGACTGCCCGCCCTGCGTGGATGAGCGCGACGGGCTGATCGCCGCGCTCGGCGTCCGATGAGCGCGGGCCGCGCGCTCGCGCTCGTCTCCCTGGCGGCCGTGCTGGCCAACTCCACGTGGTTCAGCGCCACCGCGGTCGTGCCGTCCCTGGACCGGGAGTGGCACCTGGGCGCCTCCGGGGCGGCCTGGCTGATCGCAGCCGTGCAGCTCGGCTTCATCGCCGGCAGCGTAGGCGCCGCGCTGGTCAATCTGCCCGACCGGCTCGCGCCGCGCCGGCTCATCGCCGGCGCCGCCGTCGCGGCGGCGGCGGCCAACGCCGCGCTGCTGCTCGCCGGCGGCCTCGGCGGCGCGCTCCCCTCGCCGTGGGTTGGCGCTTCGCGCTGGTGCCGCTGGCCATCGGGCCGCTGGCCGGTACGGCGGCGATGCTGCACGCTCCGCGCCGCGCCGGCGGCCCGCCGGCTCGCGGGCGGGCACAGATGAGACACGCGAGGACGGCGCGCGCCTGGTCCTCGCTTCAGACGAGGTCGGGGTCGGACATCACCTCGACGAGCGCCGGCCCGTCGTGTGCGAGGGCACGGGCCAGCGCATCGTCGAGCTCGTCCGCGCGGGTGACGCGGATGCCCAGGGCGCCGGAGATCTCGGCGTAGGCGGCGAAGCTCGGGTTGTGCAGCGACGTCTGCCAGACGTCCCAGTTCCCGGCCCGCTGCTCCTTCGAGATCTTCCCGAGCTGGCCGTTGTTGAGCAGCACGTGCGTGATCTTCATGCCGTGCTTGACCGCGGTGAGCAGCTCGGCCATGTACTGGGCGAAGCCGCCGTCGCCGGTGACGCAGACGATCGGGCGCCGCCCCTCGGTGGCCGCCCAGGCGCCGATCGCCGCCGGGTAGCCGAAGCCGATCGAGCCCAGGTAGCCGCTCATCAGCACGGCCTGGCCCTGGCGGCTCTCGAAGTAGCGGCCGAAGCTGTACGTGTTGTTGCCGACGTCGACCGCGAGCACCGCGTCGCCGGGGACGTGGCGGTTCATCGCGGCGAACACCGCGGCGCTGGCCACGCCGCGGCCGCGGTCGTCGCGCGCCCGGCCCGCCTTCTCCGCGCGCCACAGCGCCCAGCGCTCGGCCAGCTCCGCTCGCTGGTCGGTCGCGGACGGCGTGCCGAGCCGGCGCGCGAACGTGGTCAGCGTGACGCCGATCTCCCCCCACACCGGCACTTCGACGGCGTGGAACTTGCCCAGCTGCAGCGGGTCGAAGTCGACCTGGATGATCGGCTTGCCGGCGTAGATCCCGGTGTGCGTGGAGAACGACGCGCCGAAGACCACGAGCAGGTCGGCCTCGTTCATGAACCAGCTCGCCACCGGCGTGCCGCTGCGGCCGAGCACGCCGCCCGCCAGCGGATGGTCGTCGCCGATCAGGCCCTTGGCCTTGAACGTGGTGATCACCGGCGCGCCGAGCTGCTCGGCGAACGCGATCAGCTGCGGCGCGTGGAACCGCGCCCCGTGGCCGGCGACGATCACCGGGCGCCTGGCGTTCCTGAGCAGCTCGAGCGCGCGCTCGACGGCCTCCTCCGGCGGGGCGATCGCCTGGGGGCGTGAGCCGGCCGGCGGGACCGCCGGCCGGCTCGTCGCTGGGGAGGGCCTGAACCTGGTCGGGAAACACGAGGTGGGCGACGTCCCGGCGCAGCAGGGCGTGCTTGCACGCCAGGTTCATCAGCTCGGCGTGCCGCGAGGACTCGAGCACGGTCTGGCTGAACGCGGCCACGTTGGCGAACGCCGCCGCCAGGTCGACCTCCTGGAAGTCGCCGGGGCCGAGGACCTGGGTGGCCACCTGGCCGGTCAGCGCGACCACGGGCGAGCGGTCGACCTTCGCGTCGTACAGCCCGGTGAGCAGGTTCGTGGCGCCCGGGCCGGCGATCGACAGGCACGCGGCGGGGCGGCCGGTGAGCTTCCCGTAGGCCGAGGCGGCGAACGCAGCCGCTCCCTCGTGGCGGATCCCGATGTAGGTCAGGTTGCCCGCCTCCTCCTGGCGGCGCAGCGCGTCGGCGAGGCCGAGGTTCGAGTGGCCGACCATCCCGAACACGTGCCTGACGCCCCAGGCGACCATCGTCTCCACCATCGCGTCGGTCACCGTGCGGGTGTGAGGCTCCGCGGCCTCGACGCCGACGTAGACGCCGTCCTCGCGGAGCTCCAGCGCGTAGGCCGGGACGCCGTCGCCGAACTCCGAGCCGCCGGTCAGCGGGCAGTAGTCGTAGCCGTGCCACGGGCAGCGCAGCATCCCCTTCTCGATCGTCCCCTCGCCGAGCGGGCCGCCCTGATGCGGACAGCGGTTCGACAGCGCGCCGTAGTGGCCGTCGTAGTGGGTGAGCGCGATCGAGTGATGTCCGGCCGTGACCGTCTTGACCCGCCCCTCGGGGAGCTCGTCCAGGTCGGCCACGCGGTGCCAGAGGAGGTCGGTCATGCGGCCTCAGTCCCGCGAGGCGGCGACGCGTTACGCGCGTAACGCCTGTGCGTCGCGCGAGACCACGGCCGCATGTCCTTCGTCACCACCCGCGACGCACTGCATCGCGTCGCCGAGCAGGTCGTCTCCCCCGCGCGCGTCGCCGCCACCGGCCACGAGATCGCCCTCATGGTCACACCCGGAGGCTTCGGCACACCCCCGTTTCCGGACGGCGGCGGCGTGCGCGTGGATGGCGCCGAGCTCGTCGTCCGCGACGCGACCGGGGCCGAGCGCCGGACGCCGTTGGACGTCGACGCCGCCGCCGCCGCGCGGCTGGCCGCGTTCTTCGCCTTCGCCCAGCGCGTCCTGGAGACGCTGCACGCCGAGGCCACCGACCCGTCGGAGATCCACCTATGGCCCGAGCACTTCGATGTCGCGTTCGACGCCGGCGAGGTCAACTACGGCGCCTCACCCGGCGACGAGCACCACGACGAGCCCTATCTCTACGTCGGCCCCTGGACCGCGCCCGCGCCGGGCGAGCTCTGGAACGCCGCCGGCTTCCCCGGCGCCGAGCTGACGTGGCCGGTCGACGAGGCGACCGCGCTCACGTTCTTCCGCGAGCGCCGCGACGCGCTGTCTCGGGCCTGAGCAGGTGCGGCGCGAGCTCGAGGTCGAGCCAGACGCGGTCGCGCAACTCGATGCCGTCGATGCAGAGGCCCGGGGGATAGCCCGTGGCCTCGGTGAAGGCGTCGCGCTCGATCGCGCGCATCCGGAACCCGACCCGCTGGTAGAAGCGCAGGTTGCCGATGTCCGCGGCGGCGGTGGCCACGGTCAGCGTCGAGCGCCCTTCGCCGCGCGCGACGTCGATCGCCGCGGCCATCAGGGCGCGTCCCACGCCACGGCGCTGGAGCGGGGCGAGCACCGCCATGTTCTTCACCTCGGCCTCCGAGCGCCGGGCCGTCTCGACGAGCTGCAGGTGGCCGACCACCCGATCGCCGTCGAGAGCGACCAGCACCCGGCCCGCGTCGATGTACGAGTCGAGCTCGCCGGAAGAATCCTCGGCGAGCTCGAACAGCGAACGCAGCCCCGCGCGCGGCCCCGCGTGCTCCTCGACACGGATCACGCCGCGAACCGGTTGTGGACCGCGAACTCGGCGCGCGGCAGGCCGGCGAAGCCAAGCGGCGCGAGCACGTCGCGCTCGAAGCGCTCGAACGCCTCCAGGCTCTCCCACACGTCGATCACCCGGAAGCCGTCCGCTGTGGGGCCGGCGATGTGATTGAGCTGCCCGGCGGGCCAGGCGCCGGCGGGATGGATGAGCCTGAACGCCTGCTCGTACTCGCGGATGCCGGCTCCCGGCATGTCGATGATCTGGGCAATGGGCATTCGCCACAGTCCCCCGAGGGCGCCGGGCGTTTCACCCGCCTCGCGGTCAGGCGCCGCTGAAGACGCGCTCGAACGACTTCGGGTCGGCCCACCAGGTCTCGGCCATGGCCTGCGCGTTCGGGTCGGGGAAGATGTCCTCCTGATCGGCCGCGAGCCCGTCGAGCAGCCCCTCGGCCACCTGGGCGGGCGGCGCCTTGGGCGCGTCGATGCCGGCGAGCATGTCGGTGTCGATGCCCGCCGGGTAGACGCCGTGGACGCTGATGCCCTTGGCCCTCAGCACGGGGCGCAGCGCCTGGGTGAGCGAGTGCGCGGCCGCCTTGGACGCCGAGTAGCCGGCCATCGGCGGCGTGCTGGCGAGCGCGAGCAGGGAGAGCACGTTGACGATCGCACCGCCGCCGTTGCGCCCGATCACCGGCACGAACGCGCGGATCACGTCGAACGTCCCGCCGTAGTTGACGACCATCTCGCCGTGCAGGGCGTCGCGGTCGGCGTCCAGCGGGCCGGCGAACGCGGCCGTGCTCGCGTTGTTGATGAGCACGGTGGCATCGGCGGCCGCGCGCGCCGCAGCGGCGATCGACTCGCGGTCGGAGAGGTCGAGGCCGAGGCGCACGACGCGCGGGTCGTCCGGAACGGTCGAGCCGTTGCGCGCGGTGCCGTAGACCTTGGCCGCGCCACGGTCCAGCAGCGCGGCGACGAGGCAGCGGCCGAGGCCGCGGTTGGCGCCTGTGACGACGACGGTCTGTCCTTCGATCTGCATCAGGGTCTCCTGCGGTCGGGGGATTCCAACTCCAGGCAGACCACGCTACGGACCGCCGGCGAGCCAGTCCATGACTCAGAGGATCATTTTCTTGTCTGTTCGTATCAGTCGGTGTCAAGCGATCAGACGAGCGGATACGGTTGGGACGTGGACCCGTTGGCCGAGGTGCTCGACGTCAGCCGCGTCCGCGGCGCCGTGCTCGCGAACGTGCGCGCGCACGCCCCGTGGGGCCTCGCGCTCCCGCAGAGCACCGGGGCGTCGTTCCACGCGCTCACGTCCGGCACCGCCTGGCTGCGCGCCGCCGGCGCCGATCCGCTGCAGCTGATGCCCGGCGACCTCCTGTTGCTCCCCACGGGCATACCGCACCGCCTCGCCTCGACGCCGTCCGGGCGCTGCCGTCCGTTCGATCGCGTGATGAAGCAGCAGCTGATGACCCCCGACGGCGATCTGGTGCTCGACGGCCCGGGCGCGGCCACGACGTTCGTCTGCGCGGGCTACGACTACGACCACGAGGTCACGCAGCCGCTGCTCTCGCTGCTGCCTCCTGTGCTGCATCTGCCCGCCGATCCGGTCGGCGGCGCGAAGATCACCGCGGTCGTCGCGCTGCTGGCCGGCGAGCTCGGCGCGCGCGACGCCGGGGCCAGGGCCGCCGTCGCGCGGCTGATCGACCTGCTGCTGATCCACGTCGTGCGGACCTGGAGCGCCGGCGACGACCGCGCCTCCTGGCTGCGCGCGCTGCACGACCCGCTGATCGCCCGCGCCCTCGCGCTGTTGCACGCCCGCCCGAGCGAGCCGTGGACGATCGAGCGCCTCGCCGCCGAGGTGCACGTCTCGCGTGCGACGCTCGCGCGCCGCTTCACCGAGCTCGTGGGCGAGCCGCCGCTGACGTACCTCACCCGCTGGCGCATGGACCTCGCCGCCCGCCGGCTGCGCGAGACCGACGACCCCGTCGAGACGATCGCCGCCGCCGTCGGCTACACGTCCGAGTACGCGTTCAACCGGGCGTTCAGCCGCCACCGCGGCCGGCCACCCGGCCGCTACCGCCGCGCCGCGTGACTCATCAAGGCGATCGGGCGAGGCGGCGCAGCGTGTCGATCAGCGGCTCGCGGCCGTCGTCCTTGCTGACGTACCCATCCGCCGGTCCGAGCCGATCCGTCGCCACGGCCTCGGGATAGCCCGAGCACAGCAGCACCCGGGCGCCGGGCGCGGCCGCCCGCACATCCGCCACGGTGACCGGCTGGAGGCCGGACGTCATCGTGTCCACGACGACGACATCCGGCTGGAGGTCGAGCGCGTGCTCTAGCGCACTGGCGCGGTCATGGGCGCTTCCGGAGAGCTCGAGATCGCCCTCGAGCTCGAACCATGCGGCGACGAGATCGCAGTACCACTCGGAGTCGTCGCACACGAGCACGCGGATCTTCTGCGCGTCGCCACGCCGAGGGGCTGACGCCGGCTCGGCCTCGCGTTCGGCCGCAACGCCGGCGGAATCGGGTGGCCCGTGCGCCGGGGGCTCGGACGGGACCTCCTGCGGCGCCCGATCGGCGCGGCCGTGCGTGACCGCCGCCACGAGCAGCGCGACTGCGATGGCGAGCACCACGAGGACCACGACAACCGCGATCGTCATCTCGCCGGCAGACTACGCCGCCCGCGAGATCAGCGATGGCGGCCCGAGCGAGATCACGCAACCGCGGTATCGAAACGGTGGCGCGCGGGGGTCAGCATCCGGGGGATGCTGCCCGAGCCGTGGCCCTCCGACAGCGCGATGTCCGCCGCGCTGCTCGCCCGCATCGTGCGCGCGATCGATCGCCGGGACGTGAACGCGGAGGACGAACTCCTCGTCCAGCTGCTGTGGTCGGCCTGGCCGACGCTGCACGCGCAGGACCAGTGACGGGACCCCGCCGCGCCGGGCGGCCGATCACGGTCACCCGGCGCGTGCGGAGCTGCGGCTATCAGCGCCGGGAGACGCGCCGCGCGGTGCGGCGGCCGGTCCTGCGCGCGACTCTGCGTGATCCGAACATGCTGTCCTCCGTTCTCAGTTCGTCGAGTCTACGCCGCCGGTCTCCACGGCATGCAGCTCGTCGGCCTCCTCGGCGCTGAGCAGGCCGATCTCCACCAGGTCGAGTGGGCTGATGAACGCATCGCCGAGCCGGACGCCCCCCGCGCGGGCGATCGCATCGCGCAGCGGGACCGCCCAGTGGTGCTCGATCAGGATCAGTGCGGCGGCGGAGTCGTTCGGGATGTCCTCGATGACGTCCCAGGCATCCTCGTCGGAGAACACCTGGATCCCCTCTTCCTCGGCGGCCTCCGCTCCGGCGGCCGCGCCCGCGGCGAGGCCCTCCTCGCCCTCGATGCCCAGGCCGATCAGGGCGCCGACGGTGCTGCCGAGCTCGATCGCCTCCGCCTCGGTGAGGTTGCTCAGGTGCTCGACCTCGAGTTCCCCGTTCGGGCCCTTGTAGACGGCGAGCGAGTCGATCACGCGTACGGTGTCGCTCTCGCGCAGCCGCTCCAGCTCGGCGATGACCTCGCCGTGGAAGTTGGGGTGGTTGAAGCCCAGCACGATCAGCTGGACCGGTCCTATCGCCATTCTCCGTCCCTTCGTCTCGCCTGCAACTCCCGCGAGCATCGGCTAGCCGGCCCCGCCGCGCATCACCCCGTTCGTAGCATGCCGTCGTCCCAACCGGGTGAAGACCGCCGGCTCTTCTGGGACGAGACTCGAAGGATCACCATCGCCTGCCTTTGCGATCTCGGCCGATGAACGTCTTCTGGGCCACGCTGATCGTGGTCGTCGTCGCTGCGCTGGCGATCGCCTTGATGTTGCTCGTCCGGCGCGGTGCGCCGGAGGGGAGCTACTTCGCGGACGGCGACCGCGCCGCAGGCGTGTTCGGCGTCCTGGCCACCGGGTTCGCGATCCTGGCCGGGTTCGTCGTGGTCCTGGCGTTCCAGAGCTACGACGCTTCGCGCAGCGGCGCCGAGGCGGAGGCGCGGATCGTGGCGCACCAGTTCGAGACCGTGCAATTCCTGCCGGCACCTCTGCGCGCGCGGTTGTCCGGGGAGCTCGTGTGCTACGCCCGCAGCGTGATCCACCAGGAATGGCCGCGGATGCGGTCGGGCAGGCTCGGGTTCGCGCCGAACCGCTGGGGCGTGGCGCTGTTCCAGGACCTGCGTTCGACCCGGCCCCGCTCGTTCTCCGAGCAGACGGCCTACTCGAACTACCTCGCTGAGCGGTCCGACCGCGAGGACGCGCGCGCGGACCGCATCCACAGCGCCGAGGGCGTGATCCCGACCCCGCTGTGGCTCGTCCTGTTCTTGAGCGCCGGGATCCTGTTCGCGTTCATGCTGTTCTTCGCGGACAGCGGTGAGCGGGTGCTCGTCCAGGGAACGATGATGGGCGGCGTGGCGGTCCTGGTCTCGTCTCTCCTGCTGCTGCTGTGGTTCCTGGACCATCCCTACGACGGTGGCGCCGGCTCGCTGCAGTCCGTGGCCATGCAGAGCACACTCGACGTCATGCAGTCGAACACGGGCATCGCCGCTCGCATCGACGACCTGTGCGACGCGAACGGCGCCCCGCGCGCATGAAGGTGCGGCGGGGATGAGCGCGCTCGAGGAGGCGCTCCCGCTCGCCCTCAGCGCCGCGGTCTATCCACCTGCGCTGCTGGTGCTGGCGCTCCTGCTCACGGGCAGCCAACCGAGGCGGCTCGTCCTGGCGTACTTCGCCGGCGCCGCGATCCTCACCGTCGGCGCCGGCCTGGTCGCGCTCACCCTGCTCCAGGACGCGAATCTGACCACCCGCGACTCGCCGAGCACCGGCGGGGGCGTCGACATCGCCCTGGGGCTGCTCCTGCTGGCGCTCGCCGCCTGGGCCTGGAGGCGGCGGGCGGGTGACCCGGACGAGACACCGGTCCACGCCGAGACGAGCCCCGGTCGGATCTCGCAATGGTCCCGGCGGGCGACCGCCAGCCAGAAGTGGGCGTTCGCGCTCGGCCTGGCCATGTTCCTCCCGTCGCCGTTGTATCTGCTGGCGATCAAGGAGATCGCCGACAGCGGCGACTCGAGTTCGAGCAATGTGCTCGCGGTCGTGATCTGTGCGGCGGCGGTCCTGCTGTTCGTCGAGATCCCGCTGGTCGCGATGCTGATCCGGCCCACGGCCGTCGCCACCGGCATACAGGGCTTCCAAGGCTGGCTCAAGCGCCACGGCTGGACACTCCTCGCGCTGCTCGCCCTGGCCGGTGGCATCGACGCGATGGTGAAGGGCATCCAGGCGCTCTCGTAACTCGTCGAGCGATCCCGGCCGGGCGCGGACGCCCCCGTGAGCTTCGCGCCCGTCGGCGCGCTCTCCTCTCCACCACGGGGGCGTCCGGCCGGCGGGGCCGTCGCGACAGCCGGCGCCGGCGCGTCGACCATGCGTCTGCCGGGTGACGCCGCGCCGCGCCTGCGCCCTCCAGCTTGGCGGGCGTCCACGGTCCTCTCCATCCCACGGCTGCGCGATCTGCGCGCGCGGGCCGCTTCAGATCTGCACGAGCGCCTCGCCGACGGCCTTCGCCGCCAGGTGCGCGCGCGACCGCGCGTCGAGCTTGGTCATCGCGTTGCGCACGTGCGTTCGCACCGTGTCGTGCGTGATCCCGAGCTCCGCCGCGATCTCGGGCCCGCTCTCGCCCAGGGCGACGAGACGGACGACCTCGCGCTCACGCGCCGACAGCGTGCCCGGGCCCCCGGGAGGGAGCACCGTCTCGCGCGGGCGGCGGAAGCGGGCGCCCCAGCGAGACGTGTTGAGCGCGACGACCAACACGAGCCGGCGGCCGGTGACCACCTCCGTGGTCGCCCCCCACTGGACCGCGATGTCGCTCCCGTCAGCGTGCCGCAACACGGCCTCGCCCGAGAAGCGGCCGAGGCGCAACGCGTCCCACCACTCGCCGGCCGTGAACAGCGGGCCATCCGCGAGCACCTCGGCGATCGGACGCCGCACGAGCTCGGGGCGCCCGCGGCCCACGAGCCGCACGAACGCGCCGTTCACCTCGACGACGCGCCGCTGGTCGTCGACCAGGACCATCGCGTTGCGCGACTGCCCGAAGGCGCTGGCGAACAGCGCGGGCCAGCCGGTGTCGGGAGCCATCCCGACAGCGTTGCGGCCAGAGGCCGCCCGGCCATCCCCCGAAGTGGATGACGGCGCCGCGCACGGCGGCAGCGGGTCGACGTTCGCGCGGACGTCGTTCGAAATGGTGGCTGTGGTGGCTCAGGTGAGCGGCCCGGCCTCCATGCGCACCCAATCCTCGGGGAAGCCATGCGAGTACGACCAGCCGGTGGGGTCGGGGGGGATGACGGTAACCGGGATGTCGAGCGCCTGGATGCTCTTCGGCAGACTGTGCCGGTGCCAGTGCGCGTGATGCTTAGGCGGCGTGGAGAGCAGGATCTCGTCGCAGCCGCCCTGCTCGACGAACTCGCCGATCGTCGCCGCGGCGTCCGCGCCGCACTCGACGAGTACGACCGGGCCGTCGCCGGCGGCGCGCTGCACCAACTTCCGCGCCTCCTGCGCCGACCAGTCGGGCGCGTCGGGATGGCGCTCGGGCGGCACCATCAGCGTGACTTCGCAGCCGCCGCGCGCCCGTCGCTCGACCTCCTCGAGCAGCCGGGGCGCCGACTCGGTGCGGTTGGCGACCACGAGCAGTCGCCGGGATGGGGCTTCGGACATGGGACGGATGCAAGCGCCCGTCGCGATTCTCCGCGTCATCCCGATCGTACGACGCCGCGACGCCGCCCGAGTGCGGCGGCGGGAGACCGAAGTGTCCTCGCTCGCACGCCCTTCGGTTGGCCCGGGCGGCGGGTGACGGGGCGTCCGGACGGGTGTAGGGTGAACCCACGTTCGCCGCCGCGTGCGGTGCACGATTCTCGCGGTTCTCCCCTCTCGGCCGGCCCTTGGCACGTCGACCCCCAGCGGTCCGCGCCTTCGCATACAGGAGCCGGCTGATGTCCTCACTCTCGACCCCGCAGACGAGACCCGTCGAGGCGCCGGAGCGAACGATGCGGGCCATCGTGCGCGATCGCTACGGCTCGGCCGACGTCCTCGAGCTCCGCGACGTGCCGGTGCCCCGGATCGCCGACGACGAGGTGCTGGTGCGCGTCCGCGCGGCCGGCCTGGAACGCGGCGCGTGGCACGTGATGGCCGGGCTGCCCTACCTGATCCGCATCGCCGGCTACGGCCTGCGCGCCCCGAAGACCGCCGGACTCGGCTCAGAGCTGGCGGGCGTCGTCGAGGCGGTCGGCGCGGACGTGACCGGGCTGCAGCCGGGGGACGCCGTGTACGGCACCAGCAAGGCCGCGTTCGCCGAGTTCGCGCCGGCGCGCCCGGACACGCTCGCGCCGATGCCGTCGAACCTGAGCTTCGAGCAGGCCGCCGCCGTTCCCGTGTCCGCCGTCACCGCCCTGCAGGCGCTGCGCGACCGCGGCCGCCTGAAGGCCGGCTCGCACGTCCTCGTGATCGGCGCCTCCGGAGGTGTCGGGACCTCGGCGGTGCAGATCGCCAAGGCGCTCGGCGCGACCGTCACGGGCGTGTGCAGCACCGCCAAGGTCGACCTGGTGCGCTCGCTCGGCGCCGAGCACGTGATCGACTACGCGCGGGCCGACATCACCGACGACGGCCGGCGCTACGACCTGGTCCTGGACATCGGCGGCAACCGGCCGCTCTCCCAGCTCCGCCGGGTGCTCACGCCCTCCGGGACGCTGGTGATCGTCGGCGGCGAGGAGGGCGGCCGCTGGACCGGCGGGATCCAGCGCCAGCTCGGCGCGATGATCCTGTCGGTGTTCGTGCGCCAGCGCCTCGGGACGTTCGTCGCCAAGCCCAACCGCGCCGACCTCGACACCCTGCGCGGCCTGATCGAGAGCGGCGCGGTCACGCCCGCGATCGACCGCGTCATCGCGCTCGACGAGATCCCGGACGGCATCCGGGACCTCAGCGTCGGGCACGTCCGAGGCAAGCTCGTCGCCGCGACCTGACTCCTCCCGCCGACACGCGCAGGTGTCAGCCGAATTGCATGCCTGCGGCGATCTCGGCGACGATGATCGCGGCGACGACCCAGTCGACGACCATGCAGAACGGCGGCCACCATCGTGTGTTGGCGACGAAGTGGCTGCGGTGCTGCCAGAGGTCCTTGAGTCCGTGCCCGGCGAGGCCGGCCACGAGCAGCCACGGTGACCCGGTGACCGCGGCGGCCGCCACGACGACGAAGGCGAAGGTCACGCTGCTCTCGATGGCGATGACCTTCGGCCGTCCGTCGGCGACGGCGAAGCCGACGTAGACGGCGGCGATCACCGCGAGCCCGAGCGCGTACACGGTGGCGCCATCGAGCCACCAGAACGCCAGTGGCGTCGCCGCCTGCGCGAGGCCCACGACGATCCCCCACAGCACGGGGGCGCGGATCGCCGGCTGCGAAGCCGCGGGGCTCACGGCGTGATCAGCCACGGTTGTTCCGCACCGCCCGCACGACGTCGCCGATGGCGCGGATCGATTGGCCCGCGTCGCGCTTGTCGTCGATCAGCGACTGGTGCGTCGCGCCGGCGACGGTGCGGTGCACGCTGTTGCTCGACAGCGTGGCGAGGTCGTCCTGTTCGCCAGACCATCCCGCAGCGGAGCCCGTGCCGGCCGTCACGACGACCAGCGGCCGGTCGCCGAGCGTCGTCAGCTTGGCCGCGCGGTCGAGTTCGGCCGGCATGGCGTCGACATCGCGGACGAGCTGGGCGGCCTGCGTCGTCGGCTTGCCCTCATTCGGATCGGAGAAGACGCGTGCGAGACCCATTCGCGCGAGCGTGGGCACGACCGCCAGCAGCCGGTCGGTCCCGGCGAACGCGTTGTGCTGGTGGGGGTGCATGGAGTCCAGCAGGGCGATGCCGGCGACCTGCGCCGGGTAGCGGTGGGCGTAGCTGAGCGCGAACATGCCGCCGAGCGAATGCCCGGCGATGACGTACGGGCCGCGGACATGCGCGCGCCGGAGCAGGACGTGGAGGTCTCGGGCGGCGTCGGCACCCCCGGCGGGGGCAACGTCGCTGCGGCCGTGACCCGCCTGGTCGTAGACGCAGACCGTCGTCGTGCGTGCGACGTTCGGCGCGATCCAGCGCGCCATCGCCGACGCGGGCTCGCCGAGTCCCGGCTCGAGCACGACGGTCGGGCTGCCGGCGCCGGTGCAGCGGATGCTCAGCCGATGCCCGCCGACGTCGATCAGCCGGTTGCCCGCGAGCTGCGGAAGGGCGGCGTCGGTCGCGTTGCGCAGCGTCTCGTAGCCGCCACCGACGGCCGCCAGCGTCAGGACCCCGAACACCGGATACAGCAGCCACGGCCGCGCGCGGCCGGGCGGCGCACGGCGGGCACGCACGATCATCCACACCACGAGCGCCAGCAGCAGCGGCGGCCAGACCCACCCGAGCGCGGTCAGCGTCGCGGCGCCCGGCGCGAGCGCGACGAGCCCGGCTCCGGTGAGCGCCATCGCTGCGGCCGGCACCGCCGCCCAGCGCTGCGGGCGGTCGGTGAAACGCACTGACAGTACGGCCAGGAGTGCCCACCCGACGGCGAACCCGAGCAGGAGCGCCCCGGTGATCACGGCCTCGCGGGCGCCGGCGAACGGGCCGAGCACGAGCGCGGTCGCGGCGACCAGGCCGGCGAGCAACGAGCCCGCCACGATCAGCGCCGGCCGCCGTCCGGCCAGGCGCGATGCCCGCCCCGTGCCGACTTCACCCGGGTCCCGGACGAGGACGGCCGGCATCAGGTCGAGGTCGTCCTGCTGAGTCGTGGCGCCCCGGGCTCGATGGGCGCCCGCTTCGGTGGCGTCGCGCTGATCTGGAGTGCGAGGTACTCGGCGTCGTCCTTGACCCAGCCCAGCAGCGCCGAGCCGCGGGTGTGCTGCCAGGGCAGGCCGAGGAAGTACAGCCCGGTGACCCGGTGACGCCGCGCCGGTGCACGAGGCGGCCGGCGGCGTCGAAGACGGGCAGCTGGACAACGAGTGGTCGAGCTCGAAGCCGGTCGCCCAGATGACGGTGCTCGGCTGCCAGCCGGGCGCCGTCGGCGAAGCGTCACCCGGGGACCCGATGCGGCGACGGTCCGCCCGTGCAGCAGCTGGATGCCCGGCGCCGGCGCGCGGCGCGCGGGCTCGAGCCGATCAGCGTCTCGCGGTCCTGCATGCGCTGGCCGATCCGCGAGTTCACGGTCTTGGCCATCAGCCCGGTCGCTTCGAGGTAGCGGAAGATGTCGCGGCCGAGCGATGCGCTGCGGCAGCGGCGTCTGGCGGGCGCCGATCGACGAGGTGCACCTCGTGCGGTGTGCGCCAGCTCTTCGGCGATCTGGTAGCCGCGTGTTGCCGCCGCCCACGACCAGCACCGGCCCGTCGGCAGCGTCGCTCGGCGGCCGGTAGTCGCTGCTGTGCAGCTGCGCGACGTCCGGCGCCGAGGCCGGCGGCGATCGCCGGCATGAACGGCGACCTGGAAGGGCCCGGTGGCGACCACGACCTGGTCGGCTTCGTAGGTGCGGTCGGCGAGCTCGACCAGGAAGCCGCCGTCGCGCGCGGCGCACGGCTGCGACGCGGCTGTTGAGCTCGACCGGCAGCTCGAAGTCGCGCGCGTAGTCGCGTGAGGTAGGCGACGACGTCGTCGCGGCCGGGGTAGCTGTCGGGGTCGCCGGGGAACGCGCGGCCCGGGCAGGCTGTCGTAGCGCACCGGCGTGAACAGCTTCAGCGAGTCCCAGCGGGTCGCGCCAGGCCGCGGCGGGCTCGTCGGCGGCTTCGAGGATCGTGAACCGGCGGCCCTGCTGGGCGAGGAGGTAGCCGATGGCCAGGCCGGCCTGGCCGCCGCCGATGACGACGACCTCGTGGTGCTCGGTCATGCCGGCGCGGCCTCAGGCCGGTCGACGTCGAAGCTGAACATCATGCCGCTCTCGTGGTGCTCGGCGATGTGGCAGTGCGCCATCCAGCGCCCGGGGTTGGTGACCTCGAGCAGGATGTCGACGGTCTCGCCGGTGCGCACCAGCACCGTGTCGCTCCACACCAGGTTCGGCTCGACGACGCCGTCGCGGGCGAGGATCAGGAAGCGGCCCGCGCCGTGGATGTGGAACGGGTGGTGCATCGGATGGTCGGAGTCCATCTCGTTGACCAGCCGGATCTTCACGCGGTCGCCGACGCGGAACTGCCAGTGCGATCGCGTGGTTCTCGGCGCCGGTCGGAGCGGTCGATCAGCTTCCAGCGCATGTTCGCCGGCGTCGTGATCCGGTTGACCTCGACCATGTCGTCTTCCCACTCGATGCCGCCGGTCGCCGCGTGGTCGTGCGTCGTGGGCGTGCGCCCGTGGTCGTGCGTGCTCGTGCTCGCGTGCCGTGGTGCTCGTGCCGCCTGCCGCGCGACCAGCGCGCGCCGGCAGCAGCTTCATGCCGCAGCTCGGGCAGCGGTCCCGGCTCGCTCGGACGACCTCGGGGTGCATCGGGCAGGTGTACGTCGTGGTGGCACTGCGGCAGCAGCTTCATGCCGCAGCTCGGGCAGCGGCCGGGCTCTCGCTGACGACCTCGGGGTGCATCGGGCAGGCGTAGACGGCCGGGCCCTCGGCGGGCCGTCGAAGTCCATCTCGGCCACGAAGGCCAGCGTCTTGTCCGGCGCCGCCTGCAGGTAGGCGGCAAGCCGCTCGCGCTCGGCGGCGAGCTCCGGGTCGCTGCGCAAGCGCTCGAACTGCGTCGGTCCAGCGGCGGCTCCGCGGCCTCTGTCGTCACGGTGATCGCGGCGAGCCGGTAGGTCCGGTCCGGGGTGCGGTGCTCCAGCGCGAGCTCGCCCGGGCTGCGTCGAACAGCACGTCGACGCACGACGCGCTCGGACGGCGCGAGGACGACGTCTTCGACGAACTGCTCGCGCTCGCAGCGGCCGCTGTCGCCGCCGACGAGCTTCATCCGCGCGCCCGGCAGCGCGACCTTGAACACGCGGGTGTTGGCGGTGTTGGTCAGGTAGAAGCGCACGACCTCGCCGAGCTGCGCGGTCAGCGCGCAGGTCGGGCTCGCCGGCGATCGAGCAGCACGTTGCCGAAGCGGCCCATCGCGGCGTAGGTCGTCTCCGAGCGGCTGAACGGCGCGATCCGTGCCGTCCTCGATCAGCACGTCGTCGAGCGTGAGGCACGACCTCGCGGTGCGCCGGCGGCCAGTAGTCGGGGTCGGCGGGCACGACGATGACGTTGCCGTACAGGCCCATCTCCTGGCCGTAGTCCTCGCGGATGTGCGGGTGATACCAGTAGACGCCCGGGTCCGGGAACGCGACGCGAGACGGGAAAGCGTCCCGCCGACCGGGATCGGCGCCTGCGTCTCGTGCGTGCCGTCGTAGCGATTCTCCAGCCGCAGCCCGTGCCAGTGCACCGTCGCTTCCAGGTCGCCGTCGTTGACGACGTCGACCTCGACCTCCGAGCCCTCGGCCACCCGCAGCGTCGGGCCGGGGATCGAGCCGTTGTAGGCCAGCATCCGCACGGTGGCGTCGCCGAGCCGCTTCGCCACCGGCGCCGATCCGCAGCTCGAAGGCGGCCCCGTCGGACAGCTCGACCACCCCGGCGGGCCGGCAGGCGGGAAGATCCGCCGGGTCGGACGGGAAGCGATCGGTGTACGTGGGCTCGCGCGCCGGGCCTTGCGCGGGTGTCGCGTGCTGCGTCATCGCCAACGTCCTCTCGAACGGCCATCTGGCGCGGGTGGGCGCCATCGATCACAGGTCCCGAGGGCCACAGGGCGCCAGACGGCAAGCGACAGCAGCAGTCGAGGCGCGGCGGAAGCGACGCCCGATCAGCCGGCGTCCAGAAGTACCGCGCTTCTCATCTTCCACTCCCACACTACTCCTTCCCGGCAGGCGCGTCAGACGCTGGGCAGAGCGGACACGGCGCCAAGCGCGGTGGCGACCAGCGCCGTCACGACGTCGGCGTCGTTCACGCGTCCGGCGCCGAGCTCCCCGCTGGCGGCGTGCATGAGCGCCATCAGCATCGAGAGGTGCCAGTCGGCGGGGACGTCGGCGCGGAACGTCCCGTCGGCCTGGCCGCGCTCGATCAGCGGCTGCAGGGCGGCGAGGACCGCGGAGTGGCGCTCGCGCAACTCGGCGTGTCCGTGCTGTCGGGTGTTGATGGCGACGAGCGCGTGGTAGCGCCCGAGCGTGCGCCAGCTCGCGCCGACGACCCGGGCCAGCGCCTCGGCCGGAGAGCCGCGGTGTGGCTCGGCCGCGTCGATGACCTGCGCGACTTCGGCGATCGCCCGCTGCGTGACGGCCGCGAGCAGCGCCTCGCGCGTGGGGAAGTGCACGTAGATGGTCGCGCGCACGACCCCCGCACGGCGGGCGATCTCGGCCAGGCTGACCTCGGGGTCGCTCGCCAGCGCGGCGACGGCGGCGTCGAGGATGCGGACGACGCTGCGCTCGGCATCCGCGCGCCGGCGCGGCGGGTCGGGAGCGGTCGATCCGTGGGTGGTCATCGGATGCCTAGTGGACGGCGACGCGCGGGGCGAGCGCGAGCTTGGGCAGGAACTCCCGGGCGGACGGGAGGGCGACGAGCGCGGCCACGCTCGCGGCGCCGGCGATGATGGCACCGGCCAGGAACGCGTCGCCGATGCCGTCGGCCGCGGCGGTCGGGCCGGCGGCGCCTGCGGCGATGGTGGCCAGGATCGCGATGCCGAGTGAGCCGCCGATCTCGTGGCCGGTGGTGTTCAGCCCCGACAGCATCCCGGCCTCGTGGTCGGCCGCGCCGGTCAGCACCGACACCGAGACGGCGACGAGGACAGTCCCGAGGCCGAGGCCCGCCACGAGCATGCCGGGCAGCACGTCGGCGGCGTAGCTGCCGTGCGCGCCGGCGCGGGAGAGCAGCAGCATTCCGCCGGCGGCCACGGCGAAGCCGGCGGCGAGCGGGACCCGGACGCCGGCGTGAGCGATCACGTGGCCGGCGGCGTGGACGCCGGCGCCGATGGCGACGGCGAAGGGCAGAAACGCCAGCCCGGTCTCCAGCGCCCCGGTGCCCAGGACGTTCTGCAGGTACAGCGAGGACAGCAGGAAGGAGCCGAACAGCACGGCTGAGCCGGCGAGCATCATCGCGAAGCCGCCGCCGACGGCGCGGTCGGCGAGGCGCTGGACGCGCAGGAGCGGCTGGGCGGCGCGCAGCTCGAGCACGGCGAACGCGGCGAGGCCGGCGAGCGCGGCGGCGCCGATGCCGAGCGTCTGCGCGGAGGTCCAGCCGCTGGTCTGCGCCTGGGAGAGGGCGTACACCAGCGCGCCCAGGCTCGCGGTGGCCAGTAGGGCGCCGCGCAGATCGAGGCCACGCCACTGCGCTCGCGCGGTGTCAGGCGGCAGCAGGCGCGTGGCACCGGCGGCGAGAAGGACGCCGACGGGCAGGTTGATGAAGAAGATCGCGCGCCAGTCGACGAGCTCGACCAGCACCCCGCCGAGCAGGACGCCGATGGCCGCGCCCGCACCGCCGACCGCGCCCCAGACGCCGAGCGCCTTGGCGCGCTCGGGGCCGTGGAAGCTGCTCGTGATGATCGAGAGCGCGGCCGGGGAGAGCATCGCCGCGCCGAGGCCCTGGCCGGCGCGGGCGGCGAACAGCATCCCCGCGTCGCCGGCGAGCGCCGTGCCGAGCGATGAGGCGGTGAACACGGCGAGACCGGTGAGGAACACCCGGCGACGACCGAGCAGGTCGGCGGCGCGGCCGCCGAAGAGCAGCAGGCTGCCGAAGACCAGCGAATAGCTCGTGATCGTCCAGCCGATGTCGGCGCGGGCGATGTCCAGGTCCTTCGCAAGGTCGGGCAACGCGACGTTCACCGCGCTGATGTCCAGGATCACCATCAGCTGCGCGACGGACAGCAGCAGCACGAGCGACCAGCCGGTGCGGCCGTCAGCGCCCGACGTGCCGGTGTCCTTGGGTGTGCGGTGTCGGCCGTGCATGGAGCCTCGATCCCTAAGTCAGACAGAAGTGTCTGCAATATGAAATCAGACACGAGTGTCTGAAGTCAAGCGTGGCATCCCGGTGACTCTCGGCCTTGTCGCGCCTCGACGGACGTGGCAGGGTCCGCGAGAGCGATGGGCAGGGAGGGCGACAAGGGCAGCCGGACGAGTGGGATGGCGCGGCATCGGCGGGCCGCGGTCGCCGCGTTCGTGATCTTCCTCGCAGCGGGGCTGAGCGGCGGCGCCGGGCACGCCCGCGCGCAATCGCACCCGGCGGCGCAGGGCTATTTCAAGACGCCGTCAGGCAACATCATCTGCAACTACTCCATCGGCCCGACGCGGTTCGTGGACTGCGGAGTCCGCTCCGGGCTGAAACCGGCCGTACGCCCGCGTCACTGCAACGTCGGAGACCCCATCCACGACCGGATCGACCTGCCGGGCTCCGGCCGCCCGGCTGTCCCGCGTTGCGCCGGCGATCCCGGTCCGTTCCTCGGCTACCAGGACCACCCGCGCACCCTGGGCTACGGCAGGCACTGGAGCGGCGGGGGGATGCGCTGCACCTCGCGCACGCGCGGCCTCACGTGTCGCAACCGCGGCGGGCACGGCTTCTTCCTCAGCCGCGCTCGCTGGCATCTGCTCTGAATCGGCCCCTCAAAGGATCGCGATGTGGTCCGACCAGTCCTCGGCGAGGCGATCGAGCGAGGCCGCGAGCGACTCGCGGGGGTCGTCGGAGAGACGGGGCGCGTGGAGCCGGGCGTGGCCCGACTCGTCCCAGCGAGCGCGTTCCGGCGCGGGGAGGGTGTCCTGGAGCGAGTCGAGGAGGGCATCGGCCTGGGGCCCGGCCACGCGTCGCTGGAGGACGATCGAGGCGACGTCGGTCATGCGGCCATTCTCCCAGGCACGCGTGTGGTCGCGCTCCGCGCTGCCGAGCGACGCCGGCTTCGTCAACCGCTGGACAGCTGTGTCTCGGTCCTGGCGGAGAGCCGGCTGACCATGTCGTGGGCTCCCTGCGCGACGAGCGCCGCGTCGGACAGCAGCGCGATCAGCTGGAACCCCTCGTCCGCCCAGCGGGCGGCGGTGTCCGGAGTCCCGGCGTAGATGCCCGGGATCACGCCGGCCGAGCGACACGCATCCCGGATCTCGAGGACCGTGCGAGCGACCCCCGGATCGCTGACGTCCATCGACGGCTCGTATCCGTGTGCGAGGGCGAGGTCGCTGGGGCCGATGAACACGGCGTCGACGCCGGGCACGGACAGGATCTCGTCGAGGGACTCGGTCGCCCCCAGCGTCTCGATCATGAGGGCGCAGATCACACTGCGATTGCCGGTCCCCGGGTCATAGGCGGGAAGGCCGAGCGCGGCCCGCGACACGCCGAAGCTGCGGTTGCCCTCCGGCGGATAGCGGCAGGCCGCGACGGCGGCACGGGCGTCCTCGGCGGAGTCGATCATGGGCACGATCACCCCGTTGGCTCCGGCGTCCAGGACCCGCATGATCAGGTCCGGGGAGTTCCAGCCGACCCGCACGATCGCCGGCGTGCGCGTGATCGCCAGGGCCTGGAGCATCGGGGCGACCTCGTGGTTCGCCACGAGCCCGTGCTGGGTGTCGATCCCGACCCAGTCGAATCCGCTGCGCCCCAGGAGCTCGGCCACATACGCACTGCCGATGCCCGCCCAGCCGCCGAAGGTGGGTTCACCTCGGGACCAGCGCGCGCGCAGCGATGCGCTCGTATCGACGAGATTCCAGGTGCCGTTGCCTTGCATCGCGCTCCTCTGCTCGGATCTGTCGCCCTTCACCTACACCTCGGCATGTCGCAGCCAGCCGCCGTCGATCACGAACGTCTCCCCGGTGATGAATCGGCTGTGCTCCGACAGGAGGAACAGGACCAGTTCAGTGACGTCCTCGGGCAGCCCCAGACGGCCGGCGGGCGTTCGCCGCTCGATCGCCCGGCCATCGAGCCGGCCGGCCGCGATCAGGGCGTTCGACGCCTCGGTGGCGATGAACCCCGGCGCGACGCAGTTCACGCGGATGCCGGCGGACGCCAGCTCGACCGCCGCCGAGGCCGTGAACTGCGCGACCGCCGCCTTGGCCGCGGCGTACGCACTTCGGCCCGCCGCGGCGCCATAGGCATGGACCGAGGCCATGTTGACGATCGCCCCCGGCCGGCCGGCCGCCGCCCGGGCGAACCCGCGGGTCATCAGGTACGTCGTGGCCAGGCTCGCGTCGACGCATTCCCGCCACCGGGATGGCTCGGAGTCGACGATCGGCGCGTTGTATCGCGTCCCGGCGAAGTTCACGAGCAGGTTGCGGCCTCCGAAAGCCGGCGCGCCGGCGGCGAAGAAGCGCTCGACCTGCGCCTCGTCGCGGGCGTCGACCAGCGCTTGCGCCCACGGCGGGTCGACTTCGCCGGGATGACGGGACAGGGCGACCGTGTCCGCACCGCCGTCGTGCAGCGCCCGCGCGACATCGTGCCCGAGGCCGCGCGACGCGCCCACCACGATGGCCGTCGCCCCGGCGAAGCGCCCGCTCATCGCGAGCCGGCCACGACGACCGCACCGTGTGTCACCGTGCCGGTCTCAAGCCAGGTGACGACATCCTCGATCGTCCAGGCGGCGAGGCGCCAGGCCGATCGCTCGGAGTATGAGGCGCAATGGGGGGAGAAGATCGTGTTCGCGCACCGCAGCAACGGCGAGTTGCCCGGCAGCGGCTCCTCGGCGAAGACGTCGAGGCCCGCTCCTCCCAGGTGACCGCGGTTCAGCGCGTCCGCCAGCGCGTCCTCGTCCACCTGGCCGCCCCGTGACACATTCACCAGGATCGCCCCACTCGGCATCAGCGCGAGCTCGCCGGCGCCGATCAGTCCCTGCGTGGTGGGATCCAGCGGCGTGTGGATCGTCACGGCATCGGATTCACGCAGGAGCGCCGGCAGCTCGTCCACGCGCCGGGCCCCGGTGGGGATCCGCTGTGCGTACGGGTCATGGACCAGGACGGTGGCGACCAGCCCGAGCAGCTTCTCGACGACCTCGCCGCCGATCCGCCCGCACCCGATCACACCGACGACCAGCTCGTCGAGCGGCTTGACCGCCGAGAGCGGCACGGCGCCGTTCCACCCCCCGCGCACGAACGCATCGACCGCCGGCAGCCGGCGCTGCAGGGCCAGGAGCAGGGCGATCGCGTGCGCCGCGACCTCCACGATCCCGTACGCCGGCTCGTTGAGCACCGCGGTGCCCCTGGCCTCGGCGGCGGCGAGATCGAGCGTGTCCAGGCCGACGCCCATTCGCCCGATGACCTTCACCCGCTCGCCCATGGCGGCCATCCGCTCGCGGTCGAGGCGCTGGAGCGTCACGACCAGCGCGTCGGCGGACGACGTCGCGTCCCGCACCTCCGCGAGCGTCGTGACCGGGCGATAGACGACATCGGCGCGGCCGGCGAAATGCGCCGCGACCCGCTCCGGATCGCGCACCGCCCCTTCCGCGACCACGACCGTGGGCTCAGCCCGTCGCCGCGACACTGCGCCTCCCGCCGGCGGGGCTCGGGTACGCGATCGCCTCGCCGGAGTCGGGGTCGAAGAAGTACCACTCGTTCGCCCGGCTGCCGAAGCTGATCTGACCGCCGACGCCGGGCTCGCGGCTGGGATCGACGCGCGCCGTCCACAGGCTCCGGCCACCCGTCGATGACAGCGCATACTCGTCGTCCTCGTCGGCGAGCACGCGACCGGTGTCGGACACGGCGAGCGGCGGGCAGTCGACCTCGAAGACGACGTTCATCTCACTGCCCAGGTCCTCTGTGACCGTCACGACACCCTTCACCTCGGGCAGGTCGAGGCCGGGGGACTCGCCGCCCAGCGAGAAGCTCGCCGGCCTGATGCCGAGGATGACGTCCTTGTCGACCCGCGCCGCGAGCTCCGGCCACTCCTCCAGCTGCCCGCTGGCCAGTGGCAGCCGGATGTCGCCGAACACGACCACGGGCCCGCCGTCGCGTGTGACACGAGCCCGGACGAGGTTCATAGCGGGAGAGCCGATGAAGCTGGCCACGAAGACGTTCGCCGGCCGCTTGTACAACTGGCGCGGCGCGTCACACTGCTGGAGGATCCCGTCCCGCAGCACGGCCACGCGGGTCCCGAGCGTGATCGCCTCGACCTGATCGTGCGTCACGTAGATCGTGGTCACGCCGAGTCGGCGATGCAGGTCCGAGAGCGATGCGCGCATCGACACCCTGAGCTTGGCGTCGAGGTTGGACAGCGGCTCGTCCATCAGGAAGGCCTTGGGCTCGCGGACGATCGCGCGCCCCATCGCCACGCGCTGGCGCTGGCCGCCCGACAGCTCGGCGGGCTTGCGCCGGAGCAGGTCGCCCAGCCGGAGCATCGCCGCGGCCGCGGAGACGCGAGTGCTGCGTTCACTCGCCGGCACGTGCCTGAGCCTCAGCGCGAACGACAGGTTCTCGACCACCTCCATGTGCGGGTACAGCGCGTACGTCTGGAACACCATGGCGATGTCGCGTTCCTTGGGGGTGGCGTACGTCACGTCCTCGTCGCCGATCAGCACCCGCCCGCTGGACACCGTCTCGAGCCCGGCGGCGATCCGCAGCGCCGTCGACTTGCCTGAGCCCGAGGGGCCCACCAGCGCCAGGAACTCCCCGTCCTCCACCGTCAGGTCGAGGTCGCGCAGCACCTCGACGCCGCCGGCGAAGCTCTTGCTCACACCCTCATACGTGATCGCGGCCATCTCGTCCTCCTATCCCGGTCATGCGCGCGCGTGACACGGACTGCAGATGCTTCGCCATCGCCTGCCTGGCACCGTCCGGATCGCGGCGGGCGATCGCCTCGAGGATCTCCCGGTGGTCCTTGTCGCTCTGCTTGCGCACGGACACCTGGTGCGCCGTCTTCTCCCGGCTCTTGCTCGCGAGCATGGCCACGGTCGAGAGCATGCTCGCCAGGATCGGCGACCTGGCCACCGCCGCCAGCTGCTGGTGGAACTGGAGGTCCAGCTCGATGCAGCGGGCCACGTCGCCGATCGCGGCCGTGTAGGCGTCGACGGTGAGGCCGAGCAGCTGTACGTCCTGCTCGGACGCCCGGGTCACGGCGAGCCCGGCGATGCCGGTCTCCAGGACCTCCCGGGTCTCGAACAGCGCATCCAGCGTGTCGTCGTCCACCTGCAGCAGGAAGTCGATCGGGCGCGCGAGCAGCTCCGGCTCGAGCGAGGTCACGTATGTGCCGTCGCCGTGGCGCGACTCGAGGATGTTCAGTGCGACGAGCGCGCGCGTGGCCTCGCGGATGGTCGGGCGGCTGACGCCGAGGGTGAGCGCCAGCTCCTGCTCGGACGGGATGCGCTGGTGCGCCACCAGCTTCCCGTCGATGATCATCCGCTTGATCGTGGCGATGACCTCGTCAGCCGCGCTCGGACGTCGTTCGCGGGGCGGTCCCGCCGCGAAGAGTGCGGCCGTTGTCTCATCCTTGTCACGTCCCATGTTGGTCACACACTCGACTCGCCTTTGGGGTGCACATCCCTGACCGGTCAGCCTAGACGGCGGTCAGCCCGCCGTCGATCGTCAAGCACGCTCCGTTCATGAACCGGCCGGTGTCCGCGGCGACGAACGCGATCCACTCCGCCACCTCCTCCGGGGTGCCCATGCGACCGTCGAGTTGCCGCTGCTCCATCCGCTTGCGGGTCGCGGCCGGATCGGGATCGTCCGCCAGGATCCGATCGATCCAGGGGGAGTCGACCGTGCCGGGGCAGACCGCGTTGATCCGGATCCCGTCCCCGGCATGGTCCGCGGCGATCGCGCGGGTCAGGCCGACGACGCCGGCCTTGGACGCGCAGTACGCCGCGCGGTTGCGCAGGCCGACGAGCGCGCCGGCCGAGGCGATGTTCACGATCACCCCGCGCCCGGCCTCCAGCATCCCCGGCAGGAACGCGCGGCACATGTAGAACGTGGCCGACAGGTTGACGGCGAGCGTCCGTTCCCATCGCTCCGTCGACGTGTCCTCGGCCGTGGCGGCGAAGCCGATCCCCGCGCCGTTGACCAGCAGCCCGACGGGTGACGCTCCGACGCGGTCCAGCACGGTCGCGGCGGCGTCCTCTCCGGCGGCCAGATCCACGACCACCGGGGCGCACCGGCATCCGCGGCCCTCGATCTCGGCCGCGGCGCGCTCCAGCCCGTCGCCGTCGCGGTCCACCACCACCAGGCGGCGCCGGGCGGCGGCCTGGCGCACCGCGGTCGCGCGGCCGATGCCCGATGCCGCGCCCGTGATCACCGCCACATCGTCGCCGGACGTCACGTGCCGCTCCGCACGGGGTTGACGAGCGTCCCGATGCCCTCGATCTCGACCTCGACCGTGTCGCCGGGCTGCAGGAACACGGGCGCCGCGCGGAACGCGCCGACGCCGGGGGGTGTGCCGGTCGTGATGAGATCGCCCGCCCGCAGCGTCATGCCGGAGCTGATGTCCGCGATCAGGTCGGCCACGGAGAAGATCATCTGGCTCGTGTTGCTGTCCTGCATGACCTTGCCGTTCACGCGACAGCGGATCGCCAGCGCCTGCGGGTCGGCGATCTCGGCCGCAGGGACCAGGCGAGGACCGATCGGCCCGAACGTGTCGAAGGACTTCGCGCGGCTCCACTGGCCCTCCGTGCGCTGCACGCGCCGGGCGCTCACGTCGTTGAGCGCGATGTAGCCGGCGACGAAGTCGAGCGCGTCGTCAGCGGCGACGTCCCGGCAGGTCCGCGCGATCACGACCGCGAGCTCGGCCTCCCAGTCGACCTCGTCGATCCCGTCGGGGATGACGATGGCCTCACCGGACGGGATCAGGCAGCTGGGCCACTTGGTGAACAGGATCGGCGTCTCCGGCGGCGGCGTGCTGGACTCCGCGGCGTGGTCGAGGTAGTTCAGGCCGACGGCGATCACCTTGCTCGGCAGGTCAATAGGCAACGTGCGCATCGTCCGTCTCCTCGGAATCGTCGGTGCCCGGCACTGGGATCGCGGCCGCCTCACCCGTCATCCGCGACCGCACATCGGCGCGCCGCCGGAGGTCCGGCCGCAGGCGCGTCCCGAGGCCCGGGCCGTCAGGCGGACGGACCTGCCCCGCCGAGATGTCCGGGAGGTCGGTCACCAGGTCCCGGTACCAGCCGCGAACGAAGGCGCGGACCGTCTCCTGGATCAGCGCGTTCGGCGCGCTCACGCACAGGTGGCTGCCCACGGTGAGCCCCACGGGCCCGGTGCAGTCGTGTGGCGCCACCGGCAGCCCGTGCGTGTCGGCCAGGACGGAGATCTTGGCGATCTCGCTCACCCCGCCGGCCCAGCCCGGATCGAACATGACGACGCCCAGCCCGGCCTCGCGGATCAGGCGATCGAACGTCTCGCGGCCGGCGAGCGTCTCGCCCGCGGCGATCGGGGCCGCCGACCGGGCGGCCACCTTGGCCAGCACGCCGAAGTCGTCGGCCTTGACCGGATCCTCGATCCAGAAGGGATCGAAGTCGTTCAGCGCCGAGATCACGTCCAGCACCGCCGGCATGCGCCACATGCCGTGCAGGTCGATCATGACGCGCATCTCGGCGCCGACCGCCTCGCGGACGGCGGCGAGCGGCCGCAGCGCCCGCTCGAGCTCGGCGGGGACGACGCGGCGACCCTCGCCGGCCATGGCCAGGCCGTCCAGCGGCCAGAACTTCATCGCCGACGTGCCCTCGGCCAGCAGCTCCCGGGCCAGCCCGCCGGCGTCGGTCAGCACGGCGTGCAGGTCCTCGTAGCGGCCGGAGGCGTCGGGCGTCCAGTTGGCCGCCCGGTCGACGTTCGCTCCGCTGGCGCCGTAGCCCGGCCCGGCGCACGTGTTGTACACCGGCGCCGAGGCCCGGAACCGGCCTCCGAGCAGCTGATAGAGCGGTTGGCCGCCCGCCTGGCCGATGATGTCCCAGAGCGCGATGTCGAGCGCCGAGCGCGCTCGCGTGGCCACGCCCGCGTCGGCGAAGCCGACGAAGTCGTCATAGAGGAGGCGGTTGAAGTATTCGGCTCGCAGCGGGTCGCCCCCGAGCAGCGCCGGGGCCACGGCCTCGTGCACGTGTGCCTCGACCGCGGCGCTGCCGAGACACGTCTCCCCCAGGCCGATCACACCCTCGTCCGTGTGGACCTGCAGGAACAACAGCGCCGGGAAGGACGCCACCCGCACCGTCTCGAGGCCGACGACCTTCACGCCGACTCCCCGGTGAACGCCGTGAAGGTCTGCTCGACCGCCGCGACGACGTCCCCGACGGTGGGCAACGCCGCCTCGATCAGCGGGGGGCTCGCCGCGATCGGCGTGCGCGCGGCGCCGACCCGGCGGACCGGCGCGTCGAGGTACTCGAAGCAGGTCTCCTGGATCGAGGCCACGATCTCGGCCGGGAAGGTGGCGAACCCCGGCGCCTCGTCGACCACCACCGCGCGTCCGGTCCGCCGCACCGAGCCGGCGACGGTGTCCATGTCCAGCGGGCTGAGCGTGCGCAGGTCGATGACCTCGGCCTGGATGCCTCTGCCGGCCACGACCGCGGCCGCCTCCAGGGCCAGCTCCATCGAGCCGCCGTAGGCGATCAGCGTGCAGTCGGTCCCGTCCCGGCGGACGATCGCCCGCCCGAGCGGCACGCACTCGTCGGCACCGCCCACCGGCCCGCGCACCGCCGACAGGCGCTTGTGCATGAGGAACACGACCGGCTCCTGCCCCCGCAGCGCCGTCTTGGCGAGGCTCTTGACGTCGAACGGGGTCGACGGGACCGCGACGTTCAGGCCGACCACGCTCGCGAACCAGCCTTCGAGGCAGTTGTTGTGCTGTGCCCCGCCCAGGGCCACGCCGGCCGACGCGCGGATCAGCAGCGGCACGGGGCGCCCCGTCATGAACGGGATCTTCGCGGCCTGGTTGACGATCTCGTCCATCGCGCCGAAGCTGAAGTCGATGAAGTTGAGGTCCACGACGGGCCGCATCCCGTTGAGCGCCGCGCCCACCCCGGCCGCGACCATCGCCGCCTCCGAGATCGGCGCGTCGCGCACCCGCTCCCGGCCGAAGCGCTCCCCGACCCCGAGCACCTGGCCGAAATGGCCGCCGCGGTGGTAGAGGTCCGTGCCGATCACGAAGATCGCCGGATCGCGCTCCATCTCCTCGACGATCGCCTGCCGGAACGCCGCCGAGTAGGTCAGTTCCTCGCTCATGGCGTGGTCACCCCCGCGCGGAGCGTGCCGCTCGGCCACGGCGCCGCGTCGGCGAACGCGATCGCGTCCGCGACGCGCTCGTCCGCGCCGGACTCGAGCTCCGCGCGGCGCTGGGCGTCGATCTGCGCGTCGGCCGCCAGCCGGTCGATCGGATCCCTGATCCGTCGCCACTCGTCGATCTCCTCCGGCGTCCGGTAGACCCCCTTGTCGCCGGTCTCGTGTCCCCGGTAGCGGTACGTGAGCGCCTCGATCAGGCTCGGACCCTCCTTCCGGAGCGCCCGGCCGCGGGCCTCCTTGACCGCTGCGTGGACCGCGAGCACGTCCTGCCCGTCGACGAGCTCCGCCGCCATCCCGAATCCCTCCGCTCGGCCGGACATCGACTTCCCGGCGGTGACACGCTCGAAGTGCGTCTCCACCGCGTACATGTTGTTCTCGCACACGACGACCAGGGGAAGCGTCCAGATCGCGGCCATGTTGATGAACTCCCAGGTCCGGCCCGTGTTGGCGCCTCCCTCGCCGATGAAGGCCACCGCGACCTGCTCGGTCTCGCGCAGGTGAGCCGCGAGCGCCGCACCCATGGCGACCCCCACGCCGGCGCCGACGATCGCGTTCGCCCCGAAGAACCCGCGCTCGAAGTCCGCGATGTGCATCGAGCCGGACCGTCCCTGCTGCAGACCGCCGGCGCGGCCGAACAGCTCGGCCATCAGCCGGCGGGGATCGACCCCGCGTGCCAATGCGTGGTGGTGAGGCCGGTGACTGCAGGTCACGATGTCGTCGGCGCCGAGGGCGCGCGCGGTGCCGACGGCGACGGCCTCCTGGCCGATCGACGCGTGCAGCCCGCCCGGGACCTTGCCCCGCAGCGACGCGTTCTCGGCGGCCTCCTCGAAGCGCCGGATCAGCAGCATCGTGCCGAGCCATTCCTCGAGCTCTGCCATCACGCCCCCTCGGGTTCGAGCCGGCCGGCCATCGCGCGGAGGATCTCCGCGCCGTGCGCGCCGTCCAGGTGACGGTGGTCCAGGTTCAGCGTCGCGGTGAAGACGGGCCGGGTCGCCGCGGCGCCGTCACGCAGGTACAGCTCATCGCGCATCGCCCCGACCGTCAGCAGGGCCCGCTGGCCCTCGGGGATGATCCCCGTGAAGGACGTGACGCCCATCTGTCCCAGGTTCGAGACCGTCGCCAGCGGCATCGCCGTGGGCGCGGCCCGGCCGTTGCGCGTCCGCTGGACCGCGGCGGCGCGCCGCTCGGCGATCTCCGCGATCGACAGGCGCGCCGGGGACTCGAGCGCGGCGAGGGCAACCCCGGCCTCCGTCGCCACCGCGAGCCCGATCGCCGCGGCGTCGACGTGTCCCGTGTCCTCCAGCGCCTGGGCGAACGTCTTCACCAGCACGTCGGTGATCGTCGCGGCCGCGCCCGTCGCACGCGCCGACCGCACCGCTTCGAGACACCGCTCGCCGGGCAGGTCGCGGCTCACGGCGAAATGCGGGATCTCGTGCCACGAGCGCATGACCGCCTCGGCGACCGCGGCGCGGAACTGCGCGTGCGCGCCCTCGACCGTGGAGGAAGCGGCACCTTGCTCGCGGGCGGCCCGTCGCGCCCGCGGGCTCAACCGGTGCGGCACCGGGACGTCGGACGCCGGGGCGCCGGGCTCCGGCGCGGTCTGCGCCGGTTCCTCCCGCGGCGCCTCGTGCGCCGCGGGGGATGCGTCGGGCGGATCGATGTCGCCCTCCGCGAGGACGTAGGCCACCACCTCGCCCACGGGGATCGTGGCCCCCGCGTCGTACCGGTGGCGGCCGAGCGTGCCGGCGCTCGGGCTGGTGAGCTCGACCTCCGCCTTGTCGGTCTCGATCAGGGCCACGGCCTCCTCCGCCGCGACCGGGGCGCCGGGCGGCAGGAGCCACTCCAGGAGGGTGGCCTCGACCATCGCGTGACCGAGCGCGGGGACGAAGATGTCGTCCACTACGCCGCTCCGACCCTGTCCGCGGTCACGACCACCGGCTCCCCGGCGGCGAACGCGAACGCGTGACACCCCGGCAGCGCCCGCGTCACGCCCGCCACGAACACGTCGGGATCCAGGGTCGCCCCCTCGCCGTATCCGCCGGCCGCCCACAGGCCGTAGTGCAGCGGTGCAGCCGCGGCCGGGCGCTGCTGCACGACGAGCCTGACGGCATCGAACACGTCCATGTTGCCGCCGGTCCCGTTGATCACCACGAGCGACAGGCTGACCGCGCCGGCGGCCTCGGCCATGTCCGGCGCGTAGGTGGTGTCACCGCTGTGGTAGATGCTGACGTCGCCCGTCTCGATGACGAAGCCGAGGGCGTCCGGCGTCGGCTCGTCGGGGACGTCGTGGTGGGCCGCGACCATGCGCACGGCGAGCTCGCCCAGCGTGACGCGGTCACCGGCGCGCACGGCCCTCAGCTTCGACTCCGGCACGCCGTGCGACCGGGCCTTCGCGCAGGCGCCGGGCGGCCCGATGAACACGGCGTCCGGGTCGCGCACGAGCACGGCGACCGCGTCGGCATCGACGTGATCGGCGTGCTGGTGCGTGGCCAATACGGCGTCACACCGGACCTCCGCGGCATCGAGCGGAGACGGAGCGCCGCGGACGAGGCCGTGCGAGGCGAGGCACGCGTCCGACAGGTACGGATCGATGAGGATCACGGTCCCGTCGTGGGCCTTCACGGCGATCCCGGACTGCAGCAGCCACCAGACCGCCAGCTCCCCGGCGTCCACGCGTCGCTCCGCGATCTCGCGTCCGAGCGGCGTCCGCTCCGTCATCGTCACGCTCCCCGCGCCTGTCGCCTACACATGGATGGACGATTGCGCACGGCTCTGGGCGTTCTTGAGCGCCTGCGTGACGCTCGTCGAGCCCGAGAGCGCCGGCTCCATGCTCGTGCACACGATCTGCCCGACCTGGGCGTACGCGGCGGTGTATTGGCCGAGGAGGTCGTACTCGCCGACGTAGTTCGTGTCCTTGAAGCCCTGGCCCCAGGGCAGCCCCGCCTCGTACTTGTTGTACGCCGGCACCAGCTCGCCGAAGTTGGTGTACGGGACGATCGGATAGCCGTTCTGGATCGTCACGTAGAACAAGTTGGTCGGCTGCAGGATCCACCTGACCAGGGCCAGCGCCGCCTCCTGCTTCTTGGAGGTCTTCGGGACGACGAGCGGATGCAGGCGGGCGATCGCCTTATTGCCCGGCCAGGGCGGAGCCGCACTGCGCAGGTCCGGATACAGCTTCGGCGCGATCGTCTTCAGGCTCGCGCTGCCGGCGGCCACCTGGAGGCTCATGCCGATCCGGGCGTCGAACCACAGCTTCTGCAGGGCGACCTCGGAGGTGCCGTTGATGCCACTGGCCTTCACGAGCTCGACCCAGTACTCCATCGCCTTGATGTTCTCCGGCGAGTCGATGGTCAGCGTCTTGTCCTTCGCCCACACCCCGCCGAACCCGAGCGGGAAGTTCTGCAGCTGGTTCCACATGTCCGAGCCGTTGCCGGTCACGTTGTTGATCAGGAAGTTGGCGAACTTCTTCGGGGGGCTCGTGATCTTCTGCGAGGCCTGCATCCACTCGTCCAGCGTCGTCGGCGGCGCCTTGACCCCGGCAGCCTTGAGGACCGCCTCGTTGTACGCGTTGACGAAGGCCACCTCGAGGAAGCCGAGCGCGTACAGATGGCCGTTGATCCGGAACTGGTCGTGCGCCGCGTTGGGGATCAGGCCGATCGACTTGGCCACCTCCTCCAGCGGGATCGCGTTCTGGTAGTTGACGATGAGCGACGAGGCCGCCTCCGGCGTGCACATGACCACGTCCGCGTCCAGGCTGCCGGCCTGCGCCTGCTGGACGACATTGGTGTCGTACGTGGCGAACGGCCACCCCGTCCACTTCACCTTGATCCCGGTCTTGACCGTGAAGTCGTGGACGACCTTCCGCCAGGCGGCGATCTCCTGCTGCTCGAAGAGCTCGAACGTCATCAGGGTGATCGTCGTCCCCTTCAGGTTCGTTGCCGACCCAGAGCCTCCGCCGGAGCTCGATTTGCTGCTGGAGGAGGACCCTCCGCAGCCCACCAGCCCGGCCGCCGCCGCCACGCCGCCGGCCAGCAGCACCTCCCTGCGGCTCAGGCGCCGGCTCAGCGAGGCCAGGTCCGGCAGGTTGCCGGGGCCCTTACCCGCGACGCGGTGTGTGCCCGTGCGCTTGTCCTCCATGCCTCTCTCCTCCTGCACTCCTGGATGGGTGATGGTGTGTGGCGCGGCGCGTGGTCATTTCACCGCTCCGGCAGTCAGTCCCCGGACGACGTGGCGTTGCACGCTCAGGTACAGCACCACCGGCAGGACCGAGAAGATGAGACCGCCGGCCTCCAGCTGGTACAGCGCGATGTTGGTCGAGCCGATGAACGTCGCGATCCCCAGCCCGGCCGTGTACAGCGACCGATCCGTCAGCAGCGTCGACGCGAAGATGTAGTCGTTCCAGCTGCCGAAGAACGCGACGACCATCACGGCGGCCAGCCCCGGCCGTGACAGCGCGACGAGGATCTGCGTGATGATCCGGAATGTGCTCGCCCCGTCCACGCGAGCCGCCTCGATGACCTCATCCGGAACGGCGTCGAACGACGTCTTCAGGATCCAGCAGCCGAGCGGGACGTTGAACGCGGCATACAGCACGCCCAGCGCGAACAGGTTGTCGGTCAGGTGCAGCGACCGGTACAGCTGCAGCACCGGCACCACGATCATGGCGCCCGGCATCATCTGCGTGAACAGCAACAGGAAGCCGAACAGGCCCATGCCCCGCCAGCTCAGGCGCGACAGCGCGTAGCCGCCGGGGATCGCCAGCGCCACCGTGATCGCGACGGTCACCGCGCCGACCAGCACGGAGTGGGCGAGCCACGTGGTGATCGGGTACTCGCGGAACAGGCTCGTGATCGCGCTCGTGTCGAAGCCCTTCAAGAACAGCGGGGGCGGGAACGTGAGCGTGTCCTGCTGCGGCTGGAAGGTGCTCAGCACCATCCAGTAGATCGGGAACAGGATCACGACCAGCACGAAGGCGATCACCAGGTACCGCAGCGCCGTCTGCAGCCGGCGGCGCGTCTGGCGCCGGGCATGGGCGCGCGGGCGGACGGCGATGGGACGGCCGGCCACGTGGGTCATGCGGTCCTCCGCCGCGGCGTCAGGCGGTTGCCCACGAAGATGAAGCAGAGCGTCCCGAGGACGGCGATGAGCAGTCCGACGACCGCCATCGCGCTCGCATAGTTGTAGTTGAAGAAGCTGAACGCCTGGTTGTAGATCTGCACCGCCAGGGTCGTGGTCGTCACGCCCGGACCGCCGCCGGTGCTCAGATAGATCAGGGCGAACTGCTGGAAGGCGAAGACGAATGCCAGGACGGCCAGCAGCGACAGCGCCGGGGCGATCGCCGGCAGCGTCACGGCGCGGAACCGGCGGACCGGGCCGGCCCCGTCGACCATCGCCGCCTCGTACAGCTCGTCCGGGATCGTCTGGAGGCTGGACAGCAGCACGAGCGCGTAGAAGGGGAACCCCTTCCACCCGACGATCACGATCAGCGCGATGAAGGCGTACGGCGGGGTGGTGAGCCACGCCGTGTGATCGGAGGCGCCCGGAACCCATGACGCGAAGCGATTGACCACGCCGAAGTGCGGGTCGAGCATCACGAGGAACGTCATGACGATCGGGATGTCGGGGATCGCCCAGGGCAGCGCCAGGAGCGCCCGGGCGACGCTCCTGCCGGGGAAGGCCCAGTTCATGAGCAGCGCGACCGCGAGGCCCAGGAGCACCCAGATGATCACGATGGCGAACGTGAACTCGAAGGTCACGCGCAGGGCGCTCCAGAAGCCCGGGTCGTGCAGGAGCTGCCGGAAGTTCTCCAGCGTCAGGCCCTGCGTCTCCCCCAGCCGGTTCACGTGGAGTGACGTCCTGACGGCGCGGAAGATCGGGTACAGCACGAACACGGCCTCGAACGCCACGATGGGCGCGACGAGAACCACCGGCAACGGCCATTGCCGGCGCGGGCCACGCGCTCCGGCGACGCGGTCGCGCGCGGACAGCTCCACGCCGACCGCACCGACGCCACTCATGGCAGGGTTACGGGTCGCGGCCTGACTACGACGCCGTTTCATGGTGTGACTTTCACGCCCTCTGACTTCAGGGGTTTGCCTGGACGCACATCAATTTCCGGCACGTGTGTGAAGCCTCGGCTCACCGCGAATCGTGCCAGTCCGATTGACTCAGCGGAGCGTATCGCCCGCCATGTCACCTGTCAACTAGTCACCTGGCAACTCACCCACCGTCCCACCGGCGTTGAGTACGAGGTTTCCGCCGTCGACCGGGAGCACCGCGCCGGTGATCATCGAAGCCGCGTCCGAGGCCAGGAACGCGATCGCCCGGGCCACCTCCTGCGGCTCGGCCAGGCGGCCGAGCGGGATCCCCCGGAGAAACGTCTTCAGCAGCGGACCGTCGGCACCCGCTGTCTCCGCCAGGGCGAGGAGCCCCGGCACGGCGATCTGGCACGGCGCGACCGCATTGACCCGCAGGCCCTCGGGCCCCCAGGCGACCGCCAGCTCTCGCGTCATCTGCTCGAGCCCGCCCTTGGTGACGCTGTAGGCGAGGTTGCCTCGTCCCAGCGCGGACGTGCCGGCGGTCGAGCTCACATTGACGATCGCCGCCGGCCTGGGCGCCCGGCGGTGCCGGCGCGCCAGCTCGAGCGACATGTAGAGCGGGGCGGAGAGGTTGATGGCGACGGTGCGCTCCCAGGCGGCCGGGCTGAGGTGTGCGGTGTCGAGGTGCCGATTGATCGCCGCGCAGTTCACGAGCACGGACACGGGTCCGCGCGCCTGCTCCACGGCGTCGTACAGGCCGGGGATCCGCTCCGGATCCGCGACGTCGCAGACTGCTCCGCCCACACCCGCCGTCGTGCTCGGGAGATCGCGGACCAGCGCGGCGACGGCATCGGAGTCGATGTCGACGATCGAGACCGCGGCCCCGCCCGCGGCGAGCGTCCGGACGATCTCGCGTCCCAGCCCGCCCGCGCCTCCGGTCACGAGCGCGTGTCTGCCGGTCAGGTCGACGAGCCAGCGATCCGCGGCTTCAGCCATGGCCCATGCCCCCCCAGGCCGACGTGTCCAGTGCGAGTGCGTCCCCCAGTGCGACGATCTCGCGCCACGTCGAGGCCGGAATCGGCACGCCGCCGCGCAGTCGCGCCTCCTTGGTGCGCAGCTCGGGTTCCCCGGGCAGCTGTGGGCGCTCGTCGCCGGCGCCGGCCGAGGACGTCACGCGACGCGCGAGGAGCGCCACGTCGTCGAGGAATCGCTCGCGCTCGCAGAAGGTCGCCGGATCGATGGCGATCACCAGCGTCCCGTTGCCATGGGAGTACCGCGGTGATGACGAGGCGCCCGCGCCCGACAGGATCCCGCCGAGGATCTCCACGAACACGCTCAGGCCGTAGCCCTTGTGCTCGCCGAAGGGCAGCAGCGCACCGCCGGCATAGAAGGCCGCCGGATCGGTGGTCTCCCCGCCCGCGGCGTCGATCACCGCGCCGGGCTTGATCCTGGCGCCGGCGGCGAGCGCGACGCCCAGCTTCCCCTCGGCCACGGCGGCTGTGGAGATGTCGAACACGATCGGAGGCCCGGCCGCGCGGGGACAGGCCATCGCGATCGGGTTGGTGCCCAGCACGGTTCGGTCCCGCCGAACGGTGCGACGACGGCTTCGGCGTTGCACAGCGCGATCCCCACCAGGCCGGCGTCGGCCACCGTCGCGGCATGCTCCCCGACCCGGCCGACGTGGTTGCAGCGCTCGATCGTGACCGCCGCGACGCCGACCGCGGTGGCGAGCTCGGTCGCCTTGCCGGCGGCGAGCGCGGCGGCCGGCTGCCCCCAACCCCAATGCCCGTCGACGTGGCCGGCGGCGGGCCGCTGGAGGGCGAACGTCGCGCGCGCGCCCGGGTCGACCTGGCCGGCGTCGACGGCCGCCACGTACCGCGGCACGCGCATGACGCCATGACTGTCGTGACCGAGCAGGTTCGCCGTCACCAGCGACGTGGCCACCACACCGGCCAGATCGTGCGGGGAGCCCACGGCCTCGAGCAGCTGCTCGGCCACCTGCTGAAGCAGCTGAGGATCGAGCAGCGTGGGGTCGGTCGGCGCCGGCACCGGACCACCCCTGGCGGTTTCACGCATCATCGGACACCCTCTCGGACCGTATTCAGGATACAGAACTCTGTGCTCGGACGCCAATAGAGCCGTATTCTGGGCCGATGCACGTCGACGGCCCGCCCAGCGAGTCCACGGCCAAGCCTGAACGGCGCGCGTTGGCCGACTGGACTCTCGCGCGGCTGCACGAGATGGTCTTCAGCGGCGAGCTGCGCCCCGGGGACGCCCTCATCGAGATGGACCTGACGAACCGCCTGGCCGTCAGCCGGTCGCCCCTCCGCGACGCCTTGAAGCAACTCGAGCACTCCGGCCTCGTCGAGGTCGACGCGGTGAACGGCCGCCGGATCCTGCGTCCGTTCCTGGCCGCCGACGTCGCCGAGCTCTACGACATCCGGCGCGAGCTCGAGGCCCTGGTCGTGGCCCGCACCGCCGAGGACCCCAGCGCCGGTGTCGTCGCGGCGGTCGAGCAGCGCCTACACGCCATGGAGGCCGCCGTCGACGACCCGATCGAGGTGTGGATTCCCTTGGACTTCGCGTTCCACGCGCAGCTGTCGGAGTCGTCCGGCGCGCGCCGGCTGCCGCACCTGCTGCGGGGCATCTGGGTGCAGCATCAGGCGCTGCTGCGCCGGATGGCGCTCGTCGGCTCGTACCCCTCCACCAAGAGCGAGCGCCTCGACGTGATCGAAGACCATCGGCGCATCCTGCTCGGCATCTCGAGCCGGGCGCCGGCCGAGGCGCAGGCGGCGATCCGCCACCACCTGGATCGCCGGCGCGAGATCGTCATGCGGGCCCTGCACGAGCGCGGCGACGCGGGCGTCTGAGCCGCGTCAACCGGGCGCCCGAGCCGGGCTCTGGATGGTCGGGAGCTCGACCAGTCCCCGGGCCGACATGCTCGTCTGCCACGCGGGAGGCCGATCGGCCGGCCGCAGTCCGGGGAGCCGCTGGAAGACCCGCGGCAGCGCCACCGCCGCCTCGGCCCGCGCCAGCGGGGCGCCGAGGCAGAAGTGCGGGCCCCAGCCGAACGAGAGGTGGCGCGCGCCGGTGCGATCCAGGCGCACCGTGTCGGGCTCCCGGAAGGCCTCGGGATCGCGGTTGGCCGCGCCGACATGGAGGACGACGAGCGAGCCGCTCGGGATCGTGCGTCCGCGCAGCTCCACGTCCTCGGTCGTGACGCGCGATATGAACTGGATCGGCGGCTCGAGCCGGAGGAACTCCTCGACCGCCGGCTCGACCGTGCCCGGGTCCGCCAGCAGCGCAGCGCGGAGGTCGGCGTCCTCGAGCAGCATGCGGAGCCCGCTCCCGAGCAGGCTCACGGTGGTCTCGTGGCCCGCGAGCAGCGTGAACACCGACAAGCCCATCAGCTCGTCGCGCGACAGCTCCCCGCGGCACTCCGCCGCGGCGAGCCCGCCGATCACGTCATCGGCCGGGCGGCGCCGGCGGGTGTCGATCAGCTCCGTGATGTACGTGTCGAGGCTGCCGTAGCTCCGCGTCGCGCGCGGCGCGACGTCGATCAGGGCGGGCCCGATGTTCCCGACGAACGCGGCGATGTCGTCCGACCAGGCGTGGAACGCTTGCGCATCTTCGATCGGGACCCCGAGCAGCTCGCAGATGATTCGCGTCGGCAGCGGGAACGCTAGGGCGGCGATCAGCTCCGGAGCCGGATCCTCAGCCATCTCGTCCAAGAGCTCGTCGACGATCTCGGTGATCCGCGAGTTCAGTCGGCGAGCCAGCGCCGGGGTGAAGGTGGTCCGCAGCAACGCACGCATCCGCGTGTGCTGCGGAGGATCGGTGAAGCCCAGCCAGTTGCCGACATGCTTCGCCACCGGTGCGCACGAGACGCGCAGCTCCGGCGTGAGCGCCGTCACGATCCCGCCGATCCGGTCGCTCGCCAGGCGGGGGTCCAGCAACCCGGCCAGGACATCCTCGTACCGCGTGATCACCCAGGCATCGAGCGCCGGGCTGAAGTGCACGGGGTCGTGGTCACGCAGCCACCCGAGCAGCGGATACGGATCCTCGAGGCGTCCCTCGCAGAACTGCGCGTACTCGTGACTCGCGATGCAGGCGCTGACGTCGGGGGGCACGAACACACCTGTGGACGGAATCCTGGATACAATACACCTGGTCGCCGGGCACGTGGCCGAGAGCTACGCCGTCGACGGCCGTTCCGAGGTGATGAGCCGGGCGCCGCGGCCGCGGGTGACGAAGCCGAACGCCCAGCGGATCACGACCAGCACGCGGTTCTGGAAGCCGAATCACCACGCGCACGTGGGCGTGGCGCTTGAAGACGGCCCGCAGCGGATAGGCGACCTCGCCGGGTGACAGCCCGCCGGTCGCCACCTGGTAGGTCAGCGGCTGGAACAGATGGAAGTTGCGCCGGTCGATCAGCGTCATCTCGACCGGCGCGCCCGCGAGGTTCCGGGCCGCCTGCAGGCCGCCGAAGCCGCCGCCGACGATCACCACGCGGTGCCGGGAGCTCACGGGCGATCGCCGGTCAGCGCGCGGTGGGCGTAGTGCGTGTCCATGTATTCGCGGACGGACCGGATCTTGCCGTCGCGCACGGTGAACACACCGATGCAGTCGTTCTCGTAGGGGCTGCCGTCGAGTGTCCGGGCGCGGCTCGTCCATTGCAGGGCGACCGTGTCGCCCTCGGCGATCATCCCGGTGATCTCGAGGGTCACGGAGCCGGCCGCGTAGTGCGACATCGCCGTCGGCAGGAACTCGTCGACGATTGCCTCGCGGCCGACCCAGGTGCCGGACATCGGCAGGTCGCCCGCGAGCGTCCAGGTCGCGTCGTCGGCGAAGCTCGCGCGGACGGTGTCGCCGTCCCCGGCCTCGACCGCGGCGACGTACTGGGCCAGGACGAGCTTGGCGTCCGGTGCGTGGATCATGTCGGTGCTCCTGTGCTTGGGGGGATGCGCGATCCGGGACCGTAGGAGCGCGCGAGCCGGCTGAGAAAGACCGGTTCACGCTGAGGTGAGAGCGCTTCGGCATGAGGCGAGCCGCGACCCCGGCGTCTACGATGCCGGTGTGACCGATCTGCGTCGGTTGCAGTACTTCCTCGGGGTGGCGCGCGAGCGGAACTTCACGCGCGCCGCCGAGCGGTTGCACGTCGCGCAGCCGGCGCTCAGCCGCCAGGTCCGGCTGCTCGAGCAGGAGCTGGGGGTCGAGCTGCTGCACCGGACGACGCACGAGTTCGAGCTCACGGAGGCCGGCCGGTTCCTGCTCGATCGCGGCCCCGGCCTGCTGGCCGCCGCCGACGAGCTGTGGCGCAGCGTGCGGACGTACGGCACGGGCGAGCGCGGGTCGGTCGTCGTCGCCTACGGCGCCAGCGCCAGCTACGAGACGGCGCCACGGCTGCTGCGGGCGCTGACCGAGCGCCGGCCCGGGATCGCCGTCACGACCCAGGTCAAGTCGGTCGGCGAGATCATGGCCGGCCTCGCCGACGGCTCGATCGACCTCGGGATCGTCCGTTGCCCCCGCAACCGGCCCGGATGTCGAGCTGCGCACCATCCGGCGGGAGCGCCAGGGATTGCTGCTGCGCCGCGATCACCCGCTGGCCGGTCGCCCGGCCGTCGCCGTCGCGGATCTGGCCGGCGAGCAGCTGCTGATGCACGAGCGCGAGGCGAACCCGGGGCATTACGACGCGATCCTCGGCCTGTTCCGCGCGCAGGGCGTCGAGCCGCGGATCCAGTTGCGTACGCTGACGTTCGACCTTTCCTACACGCCGGTGGCCGGCGGCGACGCCCTGGCCGTCGTGGGCGAGTCGTCGGGCACGGGACTGCCGGACGAGCTGTGCTGGGTGCCGCTGGACCCGGACGCGGCGCTGGCCGTCGCCCTCGTCGCCCGCCGGCACAAGCGCTCGCCGGCCGTGGCCTGGATGCTGGAGGCGACCGCGGACATCGCGCGCGAGCTCGGCTGGGCCTGACGCCGCGATGCCGATTCGCGCTCAAGACAGCGCGCACGGGTCTTTCACATCGCCCGCGCGGCCGCCTAGCTTCGGCACGACCCGACCAGATGGAGGTTTGCCGTGCCGATCGTCTCCGTGCTCCAAGGCCCGCGTGAGGTCGCGCCCAAGCGCGAGCTCGTCGCCGGCATCACCCAGGTGTTCGTCGACGCCTACGGCGTCCCGCCCGAGTCCGTCTCGGTGTGGATTCACGACGTGCCGGCCGACAGCTGGGGCGTGGCCGGCAAGCTGGCCGCGGACTGAGGCGTGTACGTCGTCGTCGCCGCCGGTGCGGACAGCCGGACCGGCCGCCTCCTCGCCGAGCGCGCGCGCCGCCGCGGCCACCGGGTCCGCATGCTGCGCGCGCTCGACGACGCCACCGCCGTGCCGGGCGCCCTGCGGGGCGCCCGCGCCGTCGTCCTGATCCCCCGCCGGGGCGACCCGGAGGTGCACGCGCACCGCGCCGCGCGCACGCTGATCGCCGCCGCGGACGGTCATCCGCACCTGCTGCTCGTGAGCTCGTTCGCATTGGGGCACGGGCCGGCGCACGCGTTCAATCGCGCCGCGGGCACGCTCCCGGGGCTGCTCGCGGCCGAGGAGGCCATGCGCGCGAGCGGGCTCCGCTACACCGTCGTCCGGGCGACGTGGCTGACCGACGATCCGCCGCGCAGCCACGCGCTCACGCTCACACAGGACCCGGGCGCCGACGGGATGCTGGCCCGCGCCGACCTCGCGGCGATCCTCGTCGCCGCGATCGAGGAGCCCGCCGCGCGCGACACGACGTTCGCCGCCTTCAACGAACCCGGCCCGCCCGAGCGCCACTGGGCCCGCTGGTTCGCCCGGCTCGAGCCGGTATGAACAGGCCGGACGCCCAGCACGCCTGGGAGGACACCTTCCGCGCCGACCGGCGCGGCCGCCCGCTCGCCCCGCGCTTCCACCGACTGCTCATGCTCGCGGTCCGGGGGCGGCCCACCGCGTCCGACGCGGTGCGCCTGGACGCGGCGCTGCAGGCGCTCGAGCGGCGGTTCGACCGTGGGCCGGGGGGCCTGCTGATGTGCCTCGGCTGGGGCCCGGGCTGGTTCGAGCGCCACACCGGGCTCGGCCGCCCGGTCGCCCGGCCGCTGCCGATGGCCGCGTGGGAGGACCCCGTGCTCGAGGACTTCGACGCCTGCCTGCACCTGGCCGGCGACGACGAGGACCGCCTCGCCGCGGCGAGCGACGAGCTGTTCGGCGCCGGGCGCCAGGAGCGGCTCGCGATCGTCGAGACCCGCACCGGCTTCACCGGACCGGGCGTCGTCGCCGAGCGCGTGCTGGGCGTGGCGCCCGAGTCGCCGCTGCTGCTCGGCTTCCACTCGGGCCTGCGGGGCAACCAGGCCCGCGAGCAGGACGTGACGATCGCCCGCGGGCCGCTGGCCGGCGGCACGACGATGCACGTCAGCCGCATCGATCTCGACGTCGAGCGCTGGTACGCGCTCCAGGACGACCGCCGTGCCGCGCTGATGTTCTCCCCGGCGATCGGCGCCCGGGCCGCGGCCGCGCTGGTGGACGACGCCCGCAGCGACGCCGACCGGCTGCCCGCGCTCGCGGCGCGACACGGACTGGTCGGCCACGCCCAGGCGGCCGGACGCGCCCGCGTGTACGGCCGGCCGCGGATCAACCGGCGCGACTTCGCCACCGTGGACGACGACCGGCCGGGCACCCACTTCGTGTCGCTGCAGCGCAGCCTCGCGGACTTCAACGCCACCCGGGCGGTGATGAACGCGGCCGACGCCCGCCGGCACCATCCGGGCATCGGCCCGCGCGCCGGCAACGGCATCAACGCGTTCATGGAGGTCCGCAGCCGGGCGACCTTCGGCGTCCCGCCACGCGCCCGGCGCGCCTACCCGGGGCTGCGCTGAGGGCTCATGCCCGGACGGGCTGAAGACAGCGCAAGCCGATCTTTCCCTTCGCGCCGGCGCAGCCGTAGCTTGGCCTGGACCGCTCGACCCGAGACCACGTGAGGCCGCCAATGCTCGTCTTGCACCGCCATCGCCTGGGACCGCCCGCCGCCTTTGCCGCCGTCACCGGCATGCTGGGCCTGGCGGCGTTCGCGTCCGCCACCCCGTCGCCGCTGTACGCCGACTACGCCGCCCGCTGGCACTTCTCGACCGGCGTGCTGACGTCGGTCTACGCGATCTACGCGGTGGGTGTCCTCGCCTCCCTGCTGCTGGTCGGCCGGCTGTCCGACGAGCTCGGCCGCAGGCCGGTGCTCGCGGCGTCGCTGATCGGCTTGCTCGGCTCGCTCGCGCTGTTCATCTGCGCCCGCTCGCTCGACTGGCTGCTCGCCGCCCGGGCGCTCCAGGGGCTGGCGACGGGGCCGCTGCTCAGTGCCGGCGCTGCCGCGGTGCTGGACCTCGAGCCGCGCCGCGACACGGGCCGGGCCGGTCTGGTCAACGGGGTCAGCGCCGGCGTGGGCATCGGCGCCGGCGCGTTCGTGTCCGCGCTGCTCGTGCAGGAGCTCCCGGACCCGCGGGTCACCCCCTACGTCCTGCTGGCCGGGCTGACGGTGGCCGCGCTCGCGTCGCTGGCGCTGCTCCCCGAGCCGGTGACCCGCGGACGTTCGCCGCGGTTGCGGCCGCAGCGTCCCCACGTGCCCGCCGAGATCCGCGGCCTGTTCGCGCTCGCCGCCGCGGCCACCGTCGCCGCCTGCTCGGTCGGCGGCCTGTATCTCGCCCTGGCGCCTGCCCTCGCCATGGATCTCCTGGGCACCCACAGCCACCTCGCGGGCGGGACCAGCGTGCTCCTGCTCGGTGCCGGCTCCGGGGCGGCGCAGATCGCCTGGCGCCGGCTGGACCCGGCCGCCGCGACCCAGGCGGGCGCGCTCGCCCTGGCGGTGGGCATGGCGGCGATCGCCGCGTCGATCTCGGCCGGCTCCGCCGTGCTGTTCCTGCTCGGCTCGGCCGTGACCGGCGGCGGCTTCGGCCTGGCGTTCATGGGCGCCGTGCGCTCGACCTCGGTCGCGGCGCCCGCCCGCCACCGGGCCGGGGTGATGTCGGCCTTCTACGTCGTCATGTACCTCGCGCTGTCCGTGCCGGCGGTCGTGGCCGGGCTCGCCGCGCCGGGGATGGGCATCGAGTCCACCTTCCGCGCGTTCGCGGCGGCCGTCGTCGCGCTCGCGCTCGCCACCGCCGTACAGAGCCGCCGCAGCTCAGGCCGGTCGATTCCACCCGCGATCAGGAGCCGTCGTGATGCTTGCCCTGCTACCGACTGACGGCCGCGACCCGCTGGTCCAGCTGGACGCGGCACCCGAGCCGGCGCCCCGGCCCGACGAAGCGCTCGTCGCGGTCGAGGCGTTCTCGATCAACCGCGGCGAGACGTTCCTGCTCGAGCACCCGCGCCCCGGCCTGCGGCCGGGGAAGGACGTCGCCGGCCGGGTCGCCCGGGCGGCCGCCGACGGCAGCGGCCCGCGGACGGGCGAGCGGGTCGTCGGCCATCCCCCGCTCGGGGGCTGGGCGCAGCTCGCCGCGGTCCCCACCGCCGCGCTCGCCGTGCTGCCCGCCGGCGTGGACGCCGTGACCGCGGCGGCGCTCCCCCTCGCCGGGCTGACCGCGCTGCGGTTGCTGCGCGCCGCAGGGTCCGTGTCCGGCCGTCGCGTCCTGCTCACCGGAGCCTCCGGAGGCGTCGGCCACTACGTGACCGAGCTCGCCGCCGCGGCGGGCGCCGAGGTGACCGCGGTCACCGCTTCGCCCGAGCGCGGCGAGCGACTGCTCGCGCTCGGCGCCGTGGACGTCGTCTCCACGCTCGGCGCGGCACGCGGACCGTTCGACGTCGCGCTCGAGTCGGTGGGCGGCGAGTCGCTGCCCCACGCGCTGGGCCTGCTGGGCGCGGCGGGCGGCTGCTCTGGTACGGCCAGGCGAGCCGGACGCCGGTCACGCTCGACTTCTTCGCGTTCTTCGCCCAGACCGGGGCGACGATCCGTCACTTCAGCTACGAGGACTCCACCGTCCCGCCGGGGCAGGACCTCGCCGCCCTCGTGCGGCTGGTGGCAGGCGGCCGGCTGCACCCGGAGCTCGGGCGCATCGCCGACTGGAGCGAGACGGCCGCCGCGCTCGCCGACCTGCGCGAGCGCCGGGTCCGAGGCAACGCGGTGCTGCGCGTCCCGCGATGAGCCCCAGGGCCCGGGTCGTGGGCGGGATCGGCGACACTCTCCGGTATGCCGATGCCTGAGATGAGCGGCCCGCGGATCTCGGTCGGCCTGCCGCAGCTGCTGCCTGGCGACGAGCTGGACGTCGTACGGCGCTACGCCGTACGCGCGGAGCAGCTGGGCTTTGCGGGCCTGTGGTCGCTCGACGCCGTGCCCGGCAGCGCGACGGCGCGAGTGCCGCTGCTCGACGGGCTTCACCTGCTCACGACCGCGGCCGCTGTGACCGGCGCGATCCGCCTCGGGATCGCGGTCATCGTGCTGCCCGCGCGCAACCCGGCGCAGCTGGCACGGGAGCTGGCGACGATCGATCGGCTGAGCGGCGGCCGGCTGATCGTCGGCGTCGGGGTCGGCCGCCGCGAGCCGGCGGCGGCGGGGCTGGGGTTGCCGGCGGAGCGCCGCGCACGGCGCCTGCGCGAGGGCGTGGAGGTCCTGCGGGCGCTCTGGGCCGACGGCGAGGCGACGTATGAGGGCGAGATCTACCGCTTTGCCGGCCTGACACTCGAGCCGAAGCCCGCCCAGCGCCCGGGACCGCCGGTGTGGTTCGGAGCAGGCAGCCCGCCGGCGCTGCGCCGCGCCGCGCGCATGGGAGACGGCTGGCTGGGCGCGGGCTCCTCGGCGTCGGCGGCATTCCCCGACCAGGTGCGCATCCTCACGGACGCGCTGCGCACCGCGGGGCGCGACCCCGCCGCCTTCCCGGTCGGCAAGCGCGTGTACATCGCGGTCGAGGACACCGAGCGGAGGGCTCGTGAGCGCCTGACCCCGATCCTCGACGGCATGTACAGCGCCCCCGGGCTGACGGCGCGCGTCGCCGTCTGCGGACCGCCGGAGGCGTGCGCCGGGCAGCTGCGCGACCTGACCACCGCCGGAGCGCGCGAGCTGCTCCTCAATCCCATGTACGACCACCTCGAGCAGCTCGAGGCGCTGGCCGCTGTGGCCGGACTCGTGCAGGACGCCTGACCATCAGGCATCGCAGCGCTCCCGCACCGAGGCCACGAGCTCGAGGACGTCGACCGGCTTCGCGAGATAGCCGTCGAAGCCCGCCCCGAGAAAGCGCTCGCGGTCGCCCTGCTTCGCCTGCGCGGTGAGCGGCGAGCACCGGGATGGCCGCCGTGCGCGGGTCGCTCCGCAGCCGCGCGAGCGTCTCGATGCCGTCGATCCCGGGCAGCTGGATGTCCATCAGCACCAGCGCGGGCACCTGCGCGCGCGCCAGCTCGACCGCCTCCTCGCCCGTCGTCGCCTCGAGCGTCCGGATAGCCCGTTGCCTGGAGCACGTCGCGGAAGAGCTTCATGTTCTTCTCGTTGTCCTCGACGACGAGGATGTGCCCGCTGCTCATCGTGACGTCTCCCCGAGCTGGCAGCGTGAACACGAAGCGGCTGCCGTGGCCGAGCTCGCTCTCGACCCAGATGCGGCCGCCGTGCAGCTCGACCAGTCGCTTCGAGAGCGCAAGCCCGAGCCCCGTCCCTTCGCGCTGCTGGACTCCGACGTCGGTCTGCTGGAACTCCTCGAAGATCCGCTCGCGGTCCTCGGGAGCGATGCCGGGGCCGGTGTCGGCCACCGACACCTGCACCTCGTCGTCCACGCCGCTGGGCGGCGATGGCCACGCTGCCGCCCGCGGGGGTGAACTTGACCGCGTTCGAGAGCAGGTTGAAGACGATCTGGCGCAACCGGCGCTCGTCGCCCGTCGACGAGATCGACGTCGGGGTCGAGCTCGAGCGAGAGGCGGACGCCGTGTCCCGCGGCGCGGTCGCGCACCATGACGACACCGCGCTCGAGCGCCTCGCGCAGCGAGAACGGGGCCGAGCTCGAGCTCGATCTGGCCGGCCTCGACCTTCGAGAGGTCGAGGACGTCGTTGATCAGCGAGAGCAGATGGTGGCCCGAGGACAGGATGTCGTCGAGGTACTCCTCCTGCTTCGGCGTTGAGCTCGCCGAACAGCCGATGGCGCAGCACCTGCGAGAAGCCGATGATCGCGTTCAGCGGCGTCCGCAGCTCGTGCGACATGTTCGCCAGGAACTCGCTCTTGTGCCGGCTCGCCGGTCTCGAGCTCTTCATACAGGCGGCGGAGCTCGTCGTTCATCCGGTTCACGTTGCGCGCGAGCGAACCGAGCTCGTCGCGGTTCGGGACGTCGAGCCGGCCCGCGAAGTCGCCGGCCGCGATCTCGGCCAGCCGCGCCTCCGTCCGCTGGATCGGGTCGATCAGCGACCACGAGAGGACGAGGCCGAGCGCGAGCGCCAACAGCACGCTGCCCGCGGCAACGCCGATGAAGAGGTCGCGCGAGGACGCGTAGGCGCTCCGGTTGGCGGCGATGAGCAGCGTCGTCTCGTTGCTCGTGCGCTCGGCGAGGGTCCTCGCGCGCTCGAGGATCGCTCGGTCGCGGTGTTCGCGGCGGTCAGGAACGGCGCGCCGTGTTGCCCGTGATGTCGTCGAGTCGAGCTGCTGCATTCGCTTCGAACGTCGCGGGCGACGCGCCGGTAGTCCGCGCGGATCCGGTCGCAGCACCCGCTCGTCGGCTCGCGGCGGCACGAAGCCGAACGTCGGCTCGTCGAGCGCGAGCTCGACCTGCGAGAGCGCGTCGTCGACGGCGAGGTCGGCGAGAAACCAGTGCCGCCCGCCGGCTGAGTTTCCTGCGCCGGCGTACCCCGGCAGTCCGGGGGCGCCGGCGCCGCGCGACCCCGAGCATCTGCGCGAGGTCGTCGGCGTGCGCCTCCAGCGACCTGGTACGTCGACGAACGCAGCTGCAGCTGCCGAGCCGCTCGACGCGCACGTTCGCCTGGGCGAGCACGCGCAGGCCGAGCACGCCCACGAGGACGAGCAGCGCCGCGATGACGAGGAACGCGACGAGCAGCTTCGTGCGCAGGTCGCAGGCGTACGCGCGACCGCACCGAACGAGGAGGTTCGTGATCCGGGCCGAGCGCCGCCGGGCGCGAACCGGCGGGCCGCGCTGCGACGCCCTCGGGTGTGCCATCTCCTCGCCCGGCTACGGGCTCAGCACCGCCGGCGTCGCCGCCGAGTTCGTGAGCAGCCACCTGCCGTTGATCTTCTGCACCTGGTGGTGTACGGCCGACGAAGCGCACCACCTTCTGCGTCTTCGGATCGATGTAGTGGCACTCGAAGTAGAGCGTCGCCCTTGTCCCCGTTCACGGTCGACCCTGATCTTGTACGAGGGCGTGTCCGACTCCCAGTGATTCTCCGGCTTGAACGCCCCGTTCTCGGTCGCGAACCAGTGCCTGGATCTGCGCCTTGCCGGTCAGCGTCTGCTGGTCGATGTTGAAGACCGCGCCGGGAGCCCAGAGCGACATCATCAGCGTCAGGTTGTGCGTCGAGGTCGCCCTGTGGAACTTCTGACCTCGATCTGATCGATCTGGTAGAGGTCGACCTGCCGCTGCAGCGCTCGGCTCCGCGGCGGACGCTCTGGCCGTGCCGCCCGCAACGCCGCGGTCAGGATCGCCAGCGCGACCGCGATGACCAGCACCGCGCAGGTCCTCGCCACCAGCGTGCGTGTCATCCGGCTCTCCGGTCTGTGTCGCCGGGATGTAGTGTGCCGATCGTGACATGGATGCGCGATGGCGCGTCCAGGGGGCCAGCCTCCCGATCCGGAGGCGGGTCGCACCCGGCTCGGCAGTGAACGCGCGCGCACCTGCTGCGGCAGCTCCACCACGTCGATCGGCTTCTCGATGTAGCCGTCGAACCCCGGCCCGGAGCCGAGCGCTCGCCTCCGCCGGCGACGGCGCTGAGCGCGACGACGGGAATGCGGCGCGTGCGCTCGTCGTCCTTGAGTCGCCGCGGCGCCTCGAGTCCGTCCAGGTCGGGAAGCCGGAGGTCCATGAGGACCACGTCCGGGACTGCCGCTCGCGCGCGAGCGCGAGCGCCTGCGGCCGCGCGTCGGCTGCGTCGAGCGTCGCATGCCGGCCGCTGCAGCACGTCGCGGGCGAGCTTCGCAGTTGCGCTCGTCGTCGTCCACGATCGAGCGACGAACCATCGCCAGTGGTCATATGATCTCCCATGCCATCCGGGTCGTGCTCGCCGATGATCACTACCTCGTGCGCGAGGGCGTGCGCCGGCTGCTCGAGACGGTGCCGAGCTCGAGGTCGTCGCGTCTGCGGCGACCTCGACGAGCTGTTCGCCGCCGTGGAGGCCGGAGCTGCCGGACGTCGTCGTCACCGACATCCGCATGCCGCCGACGCGGCGTCGACGAGGGGATCCAGGCGGCCGAGCGCCTCCGCGAGAGCGCACCCGGAGATCGGCGTCGTCGTGCTGAGCCAGTACGCCGAGCCGCGCTACGCGCTGGCGCTGCTCGAGCGCGGGACGGCACGGCGCGCCTATCTGCTGAAGGAGCGGGTGGACGACCTCGACCAGCTCGTCGGCGGCGATCCGAGCCGTGGCCGACGGGCGGCTCCGTCATCGACCCGAAGGTCGTCGAGGCGCTCGTGGCCGCGAACGTGCGCGCCCAGGAGTCGCCGCTGCACGAGCTGACGCCGCGCGAGCGGGACGTGCTGGGCGAGATGGCCGAGGGCAAGAACAACGCGGCGATCGCGGAGGCGCTCTTCCTCACCGAGCGCTCGGTCGAGAAAGTGATTCACTCGATCTTCCTCAAGCTGGGGCTCGAGCTGGGAGCCCTCGATCCACAAGCGGGTGAAGGCGGTCGTCATGTACCTCGCCGAGGGAGGCTCATGAGCCGAGGGGCAGCCGGCCGGCGACACGATCGGCGGCGATGTGGAGCGACCCGCCGAGGACCTCGACGCGGACGGCCAGCGGGCTGAGCGCAGAGGGGTCGATGACGGCCCCAGAGAGGGCGACCGCGAAGTCGAGCGTGCCGGCATCATCGCGGATGCTGATCGTGGCGCTTGCGTCGTCGCCGCCGCCACCGGCGAGGGCGGCCACGCAGCAGCGATAGACGGTCACGGCGGCGTCCGGCGGCACGGCACAGCTCACCGCGCCCTCGACCGAGGTGGCCAGCGGGGCGGCGGCGGCGGCCATCCGCAGCGCGGCGAGCAGGCCCTGGCTGTCGAGCAGCGGCGGGTGGATCCGCTGCGCCAGCGCCCGCGTCTCGTCGAGTGCCTGGCGGAGAACGCCTCGCGCCTGCTCGAGCGCGGCTGCCGCCGCCCGCGGATCGGCCTCGACGAGCCGCTGGGCCAGCTGCAGCGTGGTGATGAGCCCGACGAGCTGCTGCTGGAGGCCGTCGTGGAGCGCGCGCTCGAGCGCCCTCCGCTCGTCGTCGTCGGCCGCGAGGAATGAGCGCAGCCTGTCCACACCGAGGTTCTCCGGCATCCGGCGGCGCGCGTCAAGGGGGCCAGCACGGGCCGGGGCGATATGGGTCTGCCCACGACGAACCGGAGGGCAGCACGGTGGGCCGGACGCGGCCGGTTGCTTACGGTCGCCCTACTCGACTCGACCAGGGTCGAGCAGCGGCCAAGAGGAAGAGCGGGCGCCGGACTCCCCGGCGTGGCCGTTCTCGCCACGACCTTCCTCACGTTCCGCATCACGGCCTGAACCGCTCCAGAAGGGAGCACACGTGACGCACAAGTGGGCGATCGCCCCGCTCATCGGCCTGCTGGCCGCCGGCGGCTACGCCGGCAAGGTCCTCGCAGACACCCCCAGCCCGCCGCCGCCTCCGGCGCTGGCGACCACGATCCTGGCCAAGTCGACCCTCGGTCCGCTGCTGCTCACCGGGCACTCGAAGCCGCGCGCGCTGTGGGCGGCCAGGCTCAGGACGCGGGGGCTGTCGGACTTCTATGTCGTCGACAACAAGTTCGGGGACGGCACCACCACGGGCTGGCATTCGCATCCCGGCCCGAGCGTGATCTTCGTCGTGGCCGGAACCGTGACCAACTACGACAGCGACGACCCGACGTGCGCGCCGCACCAGTACAGCGCCGGCAGCGCGTTCGTGGACTCGGGCGGCACCGACGTGCACATGCTGCGCAACGAGAGCGCCGTCCCGGCCGAGACGATCGCGGTGCAGTTCCTGCCGGCGGGCGCGGCCCGCAAGACCGACGCCGCAGAGCCCGCGAACTGCCACGTCTGAGGGTGATGGCGATCGCTCGCACGGTGCGGTCGATCGCCCTCCTCGGTTCGCCGGCAGTTGACACATGTCTCTGGTTGATATATCGTTACGAGATATGACAGCGGATGGCGAGCTCCCCGCCGGCGTCGACCTGAACCCGACCGGCCGCGTGATCCTCGGGACGATCGCGCTGGGCCGGCGCACCGGCTACGACATCAAGGCGTTCATCGACACGACGGCGCGCTACTTCTGGGCGGCGAGCTACGGGCAGCTCTATCCCGAGCTCAAGCGCCTGGAGGACCAGGGCCTCGTGTCCGGGCGGCCCGAGCCGGCGGGCGCCCGCGCCCGCACCGTGTACGAGCTCACCGACGCCGGCACGGCGGCGCTCCGGCGCTGGCTCGAGTCCGACGACGCGCCGTCATACGAGCTCCGCGACGAGGGGATGCTGAAGCTGTTCCTCTCGGACAGCTTCCCTGAGCGGCGGATCGACATCGTGCGCGCGATCCGCGCCCGCGAGCAGGGCGCGCTCGCGCATCTGCGGTCGATCGAGCCGCATGCCGAGCAGGGACCGGCCGGCCCGTACCTGACGCTGCAGATGGGCATCGCCCTCACCGAATCGACCATCAAGTGGTGCGAGGCGACCGAGCGTCGACTCGCAGCCCAGTGACACAGGAGCAGCGCGATGACCACGGCGAACATCGATCCGGCACTCGAGCGCAACCGCGCCTTCGCCGGCGCCGACGGCCACCAGGGCGCCGTCATGTTCCCCAAGCTGCGCCTGTTCGTCATCACCTGCCTCGACCCCCGCGTCGATCCCGCGCACTTCCTGGGGCTCGGCCTCAGCGACGCGATCGTCGTCCGCAACGTCGGCGGGCGCGCCACGCCTGAGGTGATCAACGACATCGCCTTCATCAGCCAGCTCGCCGAGGGCGCCATCCCGGACGGTCCGCTGTTCGAGGTCGCCGTCATCCACCACACGCAGTGCGGAGCCGCCGCGCTGGCCGACGACGCCTTCCGCCGCCGCTACGCGGAGCGGATCGGCACCGACGAGTCGACGCTGCGCGAGCAGGCCGTTCTCGACCCGGTCGCGACCGTCAAGACCGACGTCGAGCGCATCCGTTCGGCCCCGCCGATCTCCTCGCGCGTCACCGTGTCCGGGCACGTCTACGACGTCGCCACCGGCTTGGTGCGCACGGTGATCCCGGACCAGTAGCCGGCCGCCGACCCCGCGTGGCGGGCATCGCGGCCACGAGCGCGAGCGGCTCGCCGCCGCCCGGTTCGGGGGCAGGCGGCGCTGGAGAGGCCATGACCCGGCGTGCACGCCCCGACGGTCGCCTGTCCGGCGCGGCGGCCGGGGCCGCCGCGCCGGAGGACCGCACTACGGCGTGGTCGTGGACAGCGTGAACGTGACCGTTCCGTTGTAGGCGCCCGTGCGCAGCGCGTCGTTGGCGTCGATGTGCTGCGTGAAGCCGATCGTCACCGGGTCATGCGACACCGGCGCCGACCAGCTCGACTTCGAGAGCGACACCTGCAGCGCCGACGGCAGCGTGAACGCGCCGTTGGTGAGGTGGACCGGACCCGACGCCGTGAGCGTCGCGTCGCCCGCCGTGCTGAGCACGTCGGCCGTCGTCTGCGCGGTGTAGTCCCTTGTGATGCCCGGCGTGAAGGCGCCGAGGCCGGCGGGCGAGCCGAGCGTGAGCGAGAGCGTCGCGGGCGTGGTGCCGCCGACGCCCACGGAGCCGGTGACCGCGGTGTAGTCGCCGATCGCGCTCGTCAGCGCCGCCGTCGCGTTCTTGACGTTGTTGACGTCACCGATCGAGTAGATCCGCACGTTCACCAGCGCCTGGGCGGCGTCGCGCGCGGCCAGCACCTTCTGCCATGCGTCGGCCGCGTACGCCTGCGGGACGAGGGTGTCGACGCGGGCGATCGCCGCGCGCAGCTGCTCGCGGGCCGGGGCACCGAGGAAGGCGAAGAACGAGTACTTCTCCGGGTTGCCCGTCAGCCCAGACCACAGATGCGCGCCGTCCGTGCTGTTGAACGTGCTGGCGTCCGACGTGCCGTCCATGTCGTAGTACTTGATCTTGTCCTTGTAGGAGATCAGCAGGTCCATCCAGTCGGCGACGAAGTCGGCCTGCTTCTTCATGATGTCCGGGCTGTTGGCCAGCGCGTTGTTCGCGCCCGTGCCCCAGGCCGGAATGCGGCGGACGGGGGAGTTGCACACGTCGAACGTGTTGCCGTTGGCCGCCGTGTGGCTCGCCCACGAGCAGGAGCCGTACGTCGGCCACTGATGTGCCGGGTCGTTGGCGTCGGCCGCCGTGACCGGGCGCGAGGGCTGCGTCGGGTCGTAGTCCGGGTTGGGCTCGAAGTCCGAGCGGATGTCCGCCTCGGAGATCGAGATCTCGTCCGCCACCGTCAAGCCCGCCTGGATCTGCGCCTTGAGCTGCGCGATCGAGGGGAACGCCCACGCCAGGCGGCCCTGCATGCCATAGCCGTCGATGTTGCCGGCGTCGTGGATCGGCTTGAGCATCTTGATGGTCTGGCTCAGCTTCGGCTCGTACGGCTTGTCCGAGTCCTGGTAGTCGTTGTAATAGAGCTTCCAGTGCACGTTGTCGGCGGTCTCCCACTTGCGGGCCGACTCGAACGCCTGGCGCACCCACGCCGACTCCGCGTACAGGCGCGCGTCCGGATCGCCGTCCAGATCGGGGCGGCGGAAGATCCGGCCCCACTGGCTGACCTGCGGGTCGTTCGCGTTGCGGATCTGGCCGCTGTAGTCGTCGACGGCCTCGTTGACGACGTCCCAGGAGACGATGATGTCCGAGTACTTGGCGTACTTGTCGGTCATCGCGTGGATGTAGTTGTCCAGCCGCTTGAGCATCGTGGCCGGGCTCGCCCAGTCCGGGTTGGCGGCGTCGTAGGTGAAGCCGTTGCAGAAGAACCAATTCGGCTGCTGGCCGCCGTGCCACGCGAACACGTGGCCGCGGACGACCTTCTTCGTCGCGTCCGTCAGGTGGTTGGCTGCGTTGTAGGCCTCGATCTGCTGCAGGATCTGCTCGGCCTGGCCGTTGCCCGTCGTCGGCTGCAGGACGATCTGCTCGTTGGCGACCTCGATCGCGTCCGCCTTCTGCTGGTCGGTCAGCGTCGGGTCCGCGTTGATCTGCGCGACCGTCGCGACGTACTGCTGGCGCGACAGGCTGTTGGTGGCGCTCGTGCCGATCTGGCTGTCGAGCTTGAGCGCGTTCGGAATCGCGTTGGAGCGGTAGTGGTAGAGCGCCTGCGGGCTGTTCCAGTTCCCGAACGTGCCGATCGTGAAGTCGTTCTGGTAGGCCTGCCACAGCGACGGCAGGGTCAGGTCGACCGCTGAGGCGCTACCGACGCCGATCAGCGGCGTGAGCGCGAGCGCGCCCACCGCGACCGCGAGCGCGGTGCGCCCGCGTAGTGCTCCCCTCAATGAGACTCCCCCTCCACGTTTGACGGAGACGGAACATACGTCAATCGGTTGCCGAAGTCAACGCATGTCGGGGCGAATCAAACGCGCGTTCTGCGGAATCCGGCTGAATGCTCGGCCGCAGGTGCGTCGAGGGGATGGGGCGCTGCAGGTTTTCGTCAAAACGAACGTTCAGCAGGCGCCATGCATGCGAGCCGGCGGCGGCGCGCGGCACCGAATGTGCCTTCGTTAGGCTCGATCGGGTGTCCCCTGCCGATGATCGGTCGGCCGCCGCGTCCACCGCGGACGAGTCGGAAGCCCCGGGCTCGGAGGTGTCGTCGTGGTCGCGGGCGCTGTTTGCCCGGTCGGCGCTGGGTATGGCGGTGGCTGATGGGAGCCGGCGGCTGGTCGAGTGCAATGACGCGTTCTGCCGGATCGTGGGACGTCCCCGCGACGAGCTGATCGGGCGGCCGTTCTCCGAATTCAAGGTCCCCGGCGAGCCGGATGTCGGAGGCCCGGAGCTGGAGAAGCTGATCGCCGGAGCGCCCGGATTCAGCTACGAAAAGCCGTATCGGCGGTCCGACGGCACGACATTGTGGATACGCGTCAACCTCGCCGTCCTGAGTCGCGAGCAGGACCTGTACTCCGGCATCATCGAGGACATCAGCGAGAGCAAGCGGGCGGACGCCGCACGCGAGCTCGCCCGCGAGCAGCTGAGCGAGAAGACGGAGCTGCTCGCGCACGCTCACGACATCGCCAAGCTCGGCACCTTCGTGATCGACAGCCGCGCACGCTCGATCCGCGTCTCAGCCGAGCTGGCGCGGATGCTGGGGGCCGGTGACGAGCCGTTCGAGATCTCCGTCGACCGATACCGCGACACCTTCGTCCATCCCGACGATCGCGAGTGGACGGCCCGAATCGCCGAGCGCTCGTTCTGCCACGGCGAGCCGGCACGGTGGGAACGCCGCCTCATCCGCCGCGACGGAGCGGTGATCTGGGAGACCTCGCACATGCGCTTCGAGCTCGACGAGCAGGGCCGAGCGGCCCGGGTGATGGGCGTCGTGCAGGACATCACCGATCGCGTAGGACTCGTCGAGGAGCTACGCGAGTCCCGTGCACGCATCGTCGACGCCGGCGCGCGTGAGCGGCTGCGGCTCGAACGCGATCTCCACGATGGCGCGCAGAACCGGCTCGTGGCGATCCAGATCAAGCTGGCGCTCTTGCGAGACGCCGGGAGCACCGACGACATCGCGGCCCGCCTCGACGAGATCCAGGACGACCTGGGAGCCGCGATCGACGAGCTGCGCGCACTCGGACACGGCATCTACCCGCGAGAGCTGCGCGAGGGAGGTCTCGCCCACGCGCTGCGTCTGCTCGCCGGAGTCTCGCCCACCCCGATCGCGATGAGCATCGAAGACGTCGGGCGGCACGCGCCGACCGTCGAAGAGGCCGTCTACTTCTGTGCGCGCGAGGCGATCCAGAACGCGACCAAGCACGCCGCCTCCCACACCCGCTTCACGCTGTCCCTGCGACGCAACGAACACGACATCGAATTCGGGATCGCCGACGACGGCCCGGGGTTCGACGCGCGCAAGCCGTCCGAGGGCTACGGCCTCGCCAGCATGCGCGACCGCATCGCCTCCATCGCAGGAGAGCTCACGATCACCTCCGCCCCGGGCGAAGGGACGCAGATCCACGGCCGCGTCCCCACACGACCCAACCCGGCCGGCTGACCGACACCGGGACACGGCCCAAGCCGCGGGCGGTCCGACGCCGTGGCCCAGTGACCACTGATCGTGCGCGGGCGGGGCCCGCGGAGGGCGCTCGTCATCATGCGTCGGTCACCCGATGACCGACGCCCTCGCCTTCGATCCGCCGGACTACGAGCTGCCCGCGACCGTGCGCCGCCTCGGGGGCGTGTGGCGCGAGCAGTGGCGGCTGACCGCGATCGGGCTCGGTTATGCGTTCGCCTACAGCGGCCTCTCGCTGGTCATCCCGCTCCTGGTGGCGCGCGCGATCGACGGCTCGATCGTCGGCCACGTGCGCCCGCTGTGGCCGCAGCTGGTGGCGATCACCGCGCTGGCGCTCGTCCGCGCCGGGATCAACTTCCTGCGCCGGTTCGCCACCGCGCGGGTCGGCGTCGGCGTCGAGGCACGGCTCCGCCAGCTCCTCTACACCACCTACCTGCGCTTCCCGCGGGCGTTCTACGACCTCCACCCGACCGGCCAGGTCGTGTCACGCGCGACGAACGACCTCTACCCCGTCCGCTACTTCATCGGCTGGGGACTGGTGCAAGGCGCGCAGAGCCTGATGATGCTCGTCGGCGCGGGGATCGTCCTGGCGGCGGTGAACCCTTCGCTGGCCCTGTGCGCGCGCTGCCGCTGCCGCTGATCGCGCTGGTGGCGTGGCGCTTCGCGCACCGGGTGATGCCGATCTCGCGCGCGGTCCAGCAGCGCAAGGCCGACGTGACGGAATCCGCCAACGAGGCCGTCGTGGGGATCGAGATGGTGCAGGCGTTCGGCCGCGAGCGCGACGTGCGGGACCGCTTCGCCGAGCGGGCGGGCGCGGTGCGCAGCAAGGTCCTGCGTCAGGCGCGGGTCGAGTCCCAGCACCTGCCCGGGCTGTTCTACCTGCCGTCACTGTCGATCGTGGTGGTGCTGTACTTCGGCGGCCAGCAGGTGATCGACGGCTCGCTCAGCTACGGCCAGTTCGCGCTGTTCATCCAGCTGCTGCTGCAGCTGGTCTGGCCGCTCGAGTCGATGGGCTGGATCATCAATCTCGGCCAGCGCGCGCTCGCCTCGGCGGGCCGGACGTTCGCCTGGATCGAGACGGTGCCCACGCTCGAGGACCCGCCGCACCCGCGCCGCTGCCGCACGGCGAGCCGCTCGGCGTCGAACTGCGCGACGTGCACTTCGCCTATCCCGGCGGCGCCCGCGGTGCTGCGCGGGGTCGACCTCTGCGTCGAGCCCGGCGAGGTGGTGGCCGATCTGCGGCGCGACCGGCGCGGGCAAGTGCTCGCTGCTCGAGCTCGTGCCCCGCTTCTACGACCCCACCGACGGGGTCGTGCGGCTCGGCGGCCGCGACGTCGCGGACGCTGCGGCTCGCCACGTCCACGCCGCCATCGCGCTGGTCACCCAGCGGCCGATCCTGTTCTCGAGAGCCTGCGCGAGAACCTCACCGCCGATCGGCCGGACGCCCCTGGGAGGAGGTCGCGGCGGCGTGCGACGTCGCCGGCGTCACCGCGTTCGTCGCCGAGCTGCCCGACGGCTGGGACACGGCGATCGGCGAGCGCGGCGTGAACCTCTCGGGCGGCCAGCGCCAGCGCGTCGCGCTCGCCCGGGCGCTGGTCGCCGGCGCGCCGGTGCTCGTGCTCGACGACCCGCTCTCGGCTGTCGACACCGCAGACCGAGCGCGGATCGTCGCCCGCCTGCGCGGCGCGCTCGCCGGCCGGGCGGTCGTGCTGGCCACGCAGCGGCTCTCGACGCTCGCGCTGGCCGACCGGATCGCGGTGCTCGAGGAGGGCGGCATCGTCGAGGAGGGGACGGCGGCGGAGCTGCTGGCGGCGGCGGCGCCTTCGCCGCGCTGTTCGGTGAGGACGCCGGTGCGGCGTAGCCCGCCGACCGGCCTGCGCCGGCTCCGCCGCCACGCCGACCAGCGCCGCGGCTGGCTCGCGCTGCTGCTCGGCTGCGCGACGGTCGAGGCCGCCGCCCAGAGCGGCGGCTGGCTGCTCGTGCGCGTGGCGATCAACGACGGCATCGGCCAGGGCGACGAGCACGACCTGGCGGTCGCGTCGCCGCTACCTGGCGGTGAGCCTCGTCGGCTGGGCACTGCTCGGCGTTCGTCATCCGCGGCATGGCGCGCGATCGGCCAGGAGCTCGTGCTCGGCCTGCGGCGCGAGCTGTTCGACCACCTGACCTCGCTGTCGCTGCGCTACTTCTCCGAGCAGCGGGCCGGCTGGATCATCGCCCGGGTGACGAGCGACGTCGACGCGATCTCGGACGTCCTCTCGCAGGGGCTGCCGACGCTCGTCTCGAACGTCGTGCTGCTGCCGGCGGCGATCATCGTGCTGTTCATCGTCGACTGGCGGCTGGCGCTGGTGGCGATGGTGGTGCTGCCGCCGGCGCTCGTGCTCACGCGCTGGTTCCAGCGCAAGTCGGGCACGTGCTCAGCTCGAGGTGCGAAACCGGATCGCCGTCGTCACCGCCCAGCTCGCCGAGTCGGTCTCCGGCATGGCGATCATCCAGGCGTTCAACCGCGAGCGCGCGTTCCAGGCGCCAGTTCGACGAGCTCAACGCCGAGAACCGCGACGCGAACGTCGTACGCGCAGCGCATCTTGTCGGTGTTCTTCCCGTCGATCGAGCTCCTCGGCGGCGTCGCGACGTGCGCCGTGCTCGTCGTCGGCGCGCGGCCTGCTCCCGGCCAGCGCTCAGATCGGCACGCTGACCACCGCCTACTACCTGCTCAGCTCGTGTTCCAGCCGCTGCAGGAGCTCTCGGACATCTACGGCCAGCTGCAATCCGCGGCCGCGGCGATGGTCAAGGTCAGCGCGGTGCTGGACACCGAGCCCGACCTGAGCGAGACCGGGCACCCGGTCGACCCCGGCCGCCATGGACGGCGAGCTGCGACCTCGAGGACGTCCACTTCGCCTACGGCGCCAAGCGCGTCCTGCACGACATCGACCTCGTCGTCCCGCCGGGCGGCTGCACCGCGCTCGTCGGCGAGTCCGGCGGCGGTAAGTCGACGATCGCGAAGCTCGCAGCGCGCTTCTACGACCCGCTCGCCGGCCGCGTGCGCGTCGACGGGATCGACCTGCGCGAGCTCGACCTGCACGCCTACCGGCGCCAGCTCGGCGTCGTGCTCCAGGACCCGTTCCTGTTCTCCGGCACGCTCGCGTCCAACATCCGCTTCGCCCGGCCCGGCGCCAGCGACGACGAGGTCCGACACACCGCCGCCCTGCTCGGCCTCGAGCGGCTCGCCGCGGCGCTTCCCCGAGGGCCTCGACCACCCCGTGCGCGAGGGCGGCGGCGGGCTCTCCGCCGGCGAGCGGCAGCTGATCTCGATCGCGCGGGCGCTGCTCGCCGACCCGCGGATCCTCATCCTCGACGAGGCGACCTCGAACATCGACCGCCCGACCGAGCTGCTCATCGAGCGCGCGCTCGACCAGCTCCTGCACGGCCGCACCTCGATCATCATCGCCCACCGGCTCTCGACCGTCCGCCGCGCCGACGAGATCGTGGTCATCGACCACGGGAGCATCGTCCAGCAGGGCACCGAGGCCGAGCTGCGCGCCTCGGACGGACCGTACCTGCGGCTCGCCCGCACGCTGACCGAGTCCGCCACCGGGGTGCGGCGCTAGCCGGCGTGCTGCTCCGCTACGGATGCGACGGCCGAGTCTCTGTCCAGTCGACGTACAGCTTGCGCTCGGCGAACCGCCACGTGCCGTCGCGCTTGACGAACGTGTCGTGATAGCGCAGGGACGCGATCATCAGCCGGCGCTCGCCCTCGTCCGTGAAGAGGTGATGGGCCAGGCAGTAGCTCTCGCCGGTCGCCCGATCCCCCTCGAGCCCGATCGTGCTCTGCCCGTTGAAATGGGTCGTCACGGCATACGTGTTGAGGTTGTCGAACACCGGCGTCAGCGCCTCGCGGCCGACGAGCTCCTGGGTAGGCTCGCTGCCGTCCCCTTCCATGTAGACCACGAAATGGGTGTCCTCGGTGAACAGCGACTTCTGCCCCTCGGCGTCGCGACGGTCCGCGCAGCGCGCGTAGGCGTCGACGAGCTCGCGGATCGCCCGCCGGTCGGCGAGCTCGGTGGTCGTGGACTCGGTGGTCATGGCTCTCCCGGTCGGGTGCCGACAGGTAACGGGGAGTTCCCCGGTACAGGACTATACCGGGGAAGTCCCCGTTTGTCAGTGGATTGATGACATGAGCGAGTCGAGCCGGCTCAAGCGCAGCGACGCGCGGCGCAACCGCGACGCGATCCTCGCGGCCGCCCTGGAGGCGCTGAGCGAGTCGCCGGACACGTCGCTGAATGCGATCGCCAAGCGGGCGGGCGTGGCCAACGCGACGCTCTACCGGCATTTCGCCAGCCGCGAGGCGCTCGTGCTGGCCAGCTACCAGTACGAGGTCGGCAAGCTCGTCGCCGAGGCTGATGCGTTGCTGCGCCGGCAGGCACCGATCGACGCGCTCGGCCACTGGATCGAGAGCGTGGCGCGCTATGCCGTGACCAAGCATGGCCTCGCCGACGCGCTGCGCGAGGCGACCCGGCCGGGAAGCGAGCTGCACACCGACACCTATCGCGCGATCGTGGCCGCGCTCGATCGCCTGCTGAAGGCCAACGCCGCCGCGGGTACGCTTCGCCCGGGCCTCGATGCCGAGGACGTGATCCTCGCGCTGGCCGGCCTGTGGCAACTGGACACCGCCGGCGATTGGCAGGCCCAGGCCAGGCGCATCTACGCCATCGTCCTCGGTGGTCTGCAGCCCTGATGGAAGGTCGAGAATGAGCCCAGTCGCGAAAATCGCCAATCCCGTGTCGATCGGCGGCGACCTGAGCGTTGGGCGCATCGGGTACGGGGCGATGCAGTTGACCGGGCCAAAGGTCTGGGGGGAGTACCCCGACCATGACAGGGGTGTTGCGCTGCTGCGCGAGGTCGTGGCCGCCGGCGTGACGTACATCGACACGGCTGACGTCTACGGTCCTCACTCCAACGAGGAGCTCATCCGCGAGGCCCTGCGTCCGTACCCGGACGACCTCGTGATCGCCACCAAGGGCGGCTTCGTCCGCAGCGGCCCGGAATACGCCGACATGGGCGCCGTCGGGAACCGGCACTACCTGCGGCAGGCGGCGTACATGAGCGCGCGTCGGCTCGGCCTGGACCAGATCGACCTCTACTACCTGCACACGCCGACGATGACCGACGCGCCGTTCGCAGAGATCATCGAGACGCTCGCGGGGATGCGCCAGACCGGCCTCATCCGCCACATCGGCCTCTCCAACGTCAGCGCCGACCAGCTCCGCACCGCCCTCTCGATCACCGACGTCGCCGCCGTGACCGTCCATTACAACGTCGCCGTCCGCCTCGGCGCCGCCGTGCGGCAGGTCGCGGAGGACGCCGGCATCGTCTTCTCTCCCTGGCACCCGGGCGCCATCCCCAGAGGCGACGAGGGCCGGCCGTTCCACGCCGTGATCGATCCGATCGCGGAGAGGGACGGCGCCACCCCTCAGCAGATCGCCCTCGCTTGGCAGCTGCACCGCACCGAGCGGGCGCTGCCGATCCCGGGGACGACCAGCATCCAGCACCTCGAGGAGAACCTCGCCGCCGCTCACATCTCGCTGACGCCGGACGAGGTGGACGCCATCACTGCGCTTGCGCCCGAAGAAAACTGAGGTGGACCGCGGAAGGGTTGGCCGGCGGACGGGCCGGCGGTGCCGGCCCGTCCGCTGGCGTCACTAAGGCGTCGTGGTTGACAACGTGAACGCGAGCGTCTTGCTGTAGCTGCCCGTGCGCAGCGGCTCCGCCGACCCGATGTGCTGGCGGAGGCCTATTGTGACCGCGTCGTTGCTGACCGGCCCGGCGTAGGTGAGCAGCGTCAGCGGCGAGCCCGCGGTCGTGCTCAGCGGCGCGAACGAAGCGGAGCCGGCGCGGGCCAGCAGCGGCTCGTTCAACGCGAACGAGCCGTTGACCAGCCGGCCCGTGGCGGTGCTCGACGGGTCGGTGACCGACAGCGACGCGTCACCCGCCGTCGACGTGACCGTCGCGGTGGTCGACGCGTCGTATGACCTGTCGGCGCCCGGCGTGAATGTGCCGAAGCTCGCCGGCGGGCCGAGCGTCAGCGCGAGCGTGGCGGGCACGGTGCCGCCGATGCTCCCGGTCGAGGTGACGAATGTGACGCTGGCCGAGGGAATCAGCCTCACCGGGCCGAGCAGGCCGTTGGCCTCGGGCACGACCGGGGTCGCGACGGTCTGGCCCAACGGCGGGACGGGGCCGGTCTGATACGCGGGATTGCCCGCGGTGCGCAGTTGGGCCGCGCGGTTGAGGAGGGTCGTGTCGAGGCGCACGGCGATCGTGTTGCTTCCGGCATGCAGCAGATCGCCCACGACTCGGACCCAACCCGGCGTCGTCTGCTCGCCGGCCGGCTGCCCGTTGACGTAGACGCGAACCGCGCCGACCAACTGGCCGAGGTCGAGCGCGACGCTGCGGCCGCTGCCGAGCCACTGGTCCGGGACGGTGACGGACGTGGTGTACATGGCAGAACCGACCGCGCTGGCCAGTTCGGGGATGTCGCGCCAATCCTTCAGCGCCGGCAGGTCGAGGCTGTGTGCGGTGTGGCCAGACGGCGAGATCTCGTCCACGTCGAGGTGCCAGGCGTTCAGGGTGATGGGATCGCCGGCCGCGGGCACCGTCGCCGTGACGGTGGTGCCGTTGCTCAGCGAGACCGTCTTGGCGCCCCCGCTGGAAGCGCTGACCACCAGGTGGCCGGCGGCGTCATAGCTGACGTCGGCGCCGTCGGCGGCGGTGGCGTGCAGGCCGACGTCGGCACCGCGATCTATCGTGAGCCCGATCGTCCCGTGAGCCGGCACGACGAGCGGAACGGTGGTGCGAGCGGCGGTGGTCGCGAACTCGGCGATCTTGGTGCTCGTCCCGTTCCACAGATCGAGGGCATACGGCTGGCCGGTTGCCCGAAGCTGCCGCTGGTCGCGATGTCGTGGTCGGTGGGGTTGTAGATCCACCACGCGTCGTCGGTTGCGGTGCGCCGGTGGACGGTCTGGAGATCCTCCCCCGCGCCGCTGAACTGCGCCCCGGCGTCGACGCCCAGGGACTGGAGCGGGGCCGGCACGTCATCGTCGGACGCGACCACGCGGACGTTGGGCAACGTCTGCAGGCGCGCGCTGTCGGCGGCGGCCGCCGCGTCGCCGGCGGCCGCGTCGGCCAGCCCGGACGCCTGCGACGGCGGCGTGCCGACGATCACCACGGGCAGGCCGGCTTCGGCGCAGCGGCGGATCGCGTCGGCATCCTCCGCCGGAATCGCTCCCTGCCGGTCGAGGATCAGCGCCCGGTGGCTCACGCCGCCGCCGAACAGCTTCGCGGGCACCGCTCCGGCGGCGTCGCTGGTGAGGTCGACCGGGTCGATGAAGTCGTATGTGTAGCCCTGCTGCGTCAGTGCGCGGCCCTGCCACAGCGGAACGTTGCCGTCGCGCAGCGAGGACACGCCGTCATCGTGGTAGACGGTCACATCGACACGCGGCGAGCCCGACTCGACCAGGAGCGTGGAACGAGCCAGATAGGCCATCAGCGGCTTGAAGTCGCGCCACTGCGGATAGTTGCTGGTCACCGTGTCGCCGAAGCCGATCGAGCTCAGCCCGCCCGGCGCCGGGAAGGCGGCAGTGTCGACGCCTCCGAACCCGGCGAACGAGGGCTGGGTCACGCCACCCGAGATCGCGGCGTTCATCAGGTCGGCGAGCTCCTTGGGGCCTTTGCGCCAGATCGCGAAGTCGTCCCCCCATTCCATCGTCACGCGCTTGGCGCCCGAGATATGCGCGCCTGAGCCGGCGAGACGATCCGAGTCGACCATGTAGCGCCAGCGGTCGGTCGGATACGTCGGCAGCGTGCTGTCATACGCCTTGCCCCAGCCGAAGTCGAACGACTCGGTCTCCGGGATGTCGACGGCGGCCGCCGCACGGATCATGTCGAGCTGCTTGTAGTTGTATGCCACCTCTTGACGTGACTGCAGGCCGTGGGCGTGCGCCCAGTCGTTCATGCCCTTGACGTACCGGGTCACGTAGAGGTCGCTCAGCGTGCGCGCGTAGTCGTAGCGCACGCGTTCGCCGACGCCGCCGGTGAAGTCGAACTCGGGGTCGGGCAACGGCGAGAAGTTCGCCGGCAGCAGCGGGTTGAAGGACGACTCCTTCCAGTTGTGCAGCGCCGGTAGGTACTTGATCATCGAGTAGCCGCGGCGCGCCTGGAACTGCGAAGCGAGGTCCGAGGTCCAGAACATCTCGGCCTGCACTTCGATCGAGTCGTGGAAGACGTTTCCGCCCAGCGCGCTCAGCGCCTGGCCGTTGCCGCCGCCGAACACCGAGCTCGCCATCAGATCGAGGCTCTCGTCCACGCCGGCCGAGGAGAAGATGTCGGCCAGGTACCGGCCGGCGCCGGTCGCCGGATCGGTCGCGGTCCAGGCCGCCGGATCGAGGAACGGCGGGAAGCCCGGGTACTGCCCGGTCGCCCGGCTGTAGAACGCGAAGATCTTCCAGGTGCCCGGCGTGGGAATCGTCCAGGTCAACGTCCCGCCACTGACGTTGCCGGTCAGGTCGATCGCCGTCTCCGGATCGAGCAGCGTCTGCGCCCCGTTCGTGCCGGAGACCTTCGCCGCCGTCACCGCGACGAGGACGGGTTGCCCGGAACGCCGGTCGGTGCGGGCGAAGGGGCGCTGTAGGACTGGTTCGCCGTGCTCGTCATCACCGTCTGGTTGAACGGGATCAGCTCCTGCATCGAGTCGGCGAGCGTCACGGCGGGGCTGCCGCAGGACGTCGAGCCGCACGGGTTGATGTTGATCTCCATCCCGAGTTGCGCCGCCTTGTTCAGGACGCTCGTCAGCGGCGCCTGACCCGCGGGCGTGCGGATCTGCAGCCGCAGGGTCCAGTCCCCCGGGTAGGGCACCCCCTCTCGTTGCGATGCGTCAGACCCCTCCGGACGCAACGGTCCGGAACGGAATCTACCGCGGCGTTTCGGCCGCCACCACTGCCCAACCGTCGGAACGTCTCCACACCCGTTCAGGGAGCGATCCCCGGCCCGGAACCGCTCGATCATCAGTCTGGATTTCTTCCCACGACGCAGATGAGCCGCGTATGATCGCGACGTGAAAACCCCCGCCGTGGCCGTGCTGGTCGCGCTCGCTCTCACGAGTTGCGGTGGCGCGGCGCGGATCCCGGCGGGTGCGGCCCCCGACGCGCAGCTCACCCAGGACCTCGTCCCGCTGACCACGGCGCAGGCGGCTCGCAAGGCGGACCGGGTCGCGCTCGTGCGCGCGGGCGAGTCTCGCGTGGTCGAGGGCGCGCCGGGCACGCCGTTCACGCGCACGACCTTCACGGTCGAGCGCGTGGTGAAGGGCCGTCTGCCCCATCGGTTCGTGCTCCAGGTGATCGGCGGGCGGATCGGCGACGTGGTGGTGCCGTCGGCCGTGCCCGCGTTCGCCGGCGCGCATCGGTACGTGCTCTTCCTCGGTCCCGACGGGCCTGCAGGGCCGACGATCTTCCCGCAGTCGGTGATCGAGGTGAAGCGCGGTGGCCCGCCGCTGACCAGGCTGCTCGCCGCGATCCGGCGGTCGGCGCGATGAGACGGTTGCGCCTCATCCCCGTGCTCGCCGCCATCGCCCTCGCCGTCTGGGCGCTCCCCGCCGGCGCCTATCAGCTGCTCTCCCTGCACGCCGCCGTGTCAGGCGTCCAGCCCGAGCACTGGGAGTCGCTGCCGGTCGGCGTGGTCATCGACCAGGGGCCTCCGGGGTTCACGTCAGAGGTGCAGGCCGCACTCGACAAGTGGAACGCGGTCCCGACCGCGCGCAACCCGTTCGGCACGCCCAGCCTGTCGCCGGTCGACTTCAACAAGGCCAACCTCGGTACCGCGTGGGGCGACCTCAGCGGCGACGGACGGCAGGAGGTCGTCTACGACGCGGACGGCACGGCGATCGCGGCGCTCGGCTTCGCTCCCGCCGCGGTCAACGGCTACGGGCCGCGCCACGAGGTGGTGCGCAACGGCCAGGCGGTGATCGACGACATGTTCCTGGTCATCAACGGAAGTCACACCGACTTCGACCGCCCGTCGACCCAGCTGCATGAGCTCGGCCACACGATCGGCCTGGCGCACTCGAGCACCGGCTGGGCCGAAGGCAAGGACGGCGCGCTGTCGCCGCTGCTCTCGACCCAGCTCCCGACGATGCATCCGTTCGCCGCCGGGCCGGACCGCGGCACGCTGGAGGCCGACGACAAGGCGGCGCTCTCCGAGCTCTACCCGGAGCCGTCGTTCAACTCGCTGGGCACCGTCCGCGGCCAGGTCGTACGGTGCGGCACCAGCAATCCGGTGTCCGGCGCGCAGGTCCGGCTGATCAACGCCGCCAACCTCGGCGTTCAGCTCGCGCGCGTGACGGGCTTCGACGGCGACGTCAACGGGACCTACACGATCAACGGCGTTCCGGAGGGCGACTACTTCGCGGTCGTGGAGCCGCTGGCCGGCGACGACGAGATGTTCGACCGCCTGTCGCTGTTCACCGGGGTCGAAACCGACTTCACGCAGGAGTTCTACAACCCACCCGACGAGGATGACTGCGCGCAGGACGACGACCCGAACGCGCGCCAGACCATCCACGTCGGCGCCGGCGCGCCGGCGACCGTGAACTTCAAGGTCGAGGGCGCCGGGCTCGCGCTCGTGATCGACACCACCGCCAGCATGGGGCCTGAGCTGGACGCGGCCAAGGTTGCGCTGGAGACGATGGTCACGGCGCTGCAGGCGGCCCCGGGCACGTTCCCGAAGACCGCGCTCGTGACGTTCCGCGACGACGCGACCGTCGATGCCGTCACGCGCGACCCCGGCAAGCTGCGCGACAAGATCGCCGCGCTCACCACCACCCACACGACGGACTGTCCGGAGGAGTCCAACCGGGCGCTGCTGACCGCCGGGCGCCTGCTGTCGAGCGGCGGACGGGCGATCCTGGTCACCGACGCCGAGAGCCGCCCGACCGGGCCGTCACGGGCGACGGTCGAGCAGTTGTACGCCTCGAAGGGCATCCAACTCTCCACTCTGCTGTCGGATGACACCTGTATGTCCGCGCCGCAGCCGCGCGGCGCCCGGGAGACTGCGGTGACGGCGATCCTCCCCGACGGCGACGGCGCCGCGCCCGAGGAGAACCGGCCGGCCGATCTGCTCGGGCCCGAGACCCCGGTCCGGACGTTCAGCGAGGAGAGCCTCGTGACGGGTGGCGTGTTCAGCTTCCAGAAGGAGATCAAGACACAGAACGCGACGGTGCCGACGCGGTTCTCGAACACGCTGGCCAACCTCGCGCTGGCGGCGGTGCGGCCGACGGTGGCGACGATCGAGCCCGGATCGGCGCCGCGGGGCACGACGCTGAGCGTCGAGCTGACCGGCGCGGGCACCAGCTTCACACCGGGGAGCGCGATCGCCGTCGCGGGCGCCGGGGTGCAGGTGACCGCCACCGATGTGCTGTCGCCGACGCGCATCTCCGCGACGCTCGAGGTCGCGCCGGACGCCGCGCTGGGCTTCCGCGACGTGACCGTCGGCACTCCGCATGCCGGGAGCGCGACGGAGACGGCGACGGGCCTGGGTGCGCTGCAGGTCGGCGCCGCCCCGACCGCGCCGACGCTCGTGTCCGTTGCGCCGGCCGCACTCCCCGCGGGCACGCAGCGGGACGTGACGATCTCCGGCGCCCTCACGCACTTCGGCCCGACCAGCCAGCCGGACTTCGGCGCCGGCGTCACGGTCCAGCAGGTCACCGCCGATTCGGCGACGTCGCTCGTGGCCAAGGTCAGCGTGTCGCCGGGCGCGGGCGCCGGGCTCCGCGGGGTGACGGTGCGGACGGGCGCCGAAACGGTCGCCTTCGCCGGTCCGTTCGTGATCACCCCGGCGCCGCCACCCGCCCCACCGGTGCCGCGGCTGACGGGCGCGAGCCCTCGCGCGGGCGCGCGCGGGACAACCGTGGAGGTGGAGATCACGGGCGCAGACACCGCGTTCGCGGACGGAGCGTCGGCGGCCGTGGTGTCCGGAGACGGCGTGCGGGCGCTCTCCACACGGGTGACCAGCCCGACCGAGGCGTTCGCGCTGCTCAAGGTCGCAACCGACGCGCCCCTGGGCCTGCGCGACCTCGTGATGCGGACGGCGGGGCGGGAGGCGGTCCTCCACGACGGATTCGAGGTCACCTCCGCCCAGGCCGCGCCGGCCCCCACGCCGCCGCCCGGCACGACCCACACCCCTACCACCTGCACGGACCGCGCTCGGCCGAGCGCCACGTTCAGCGGCGTGAGCATCAAGCATGGCACTGTGACGCTGCACGGCCGCGCCCACGACAGCGGGTGCACGGCCGAGATATCCGTCGCCGGCCGCGTCGCCCGGGTGGAGCTGGCCATCTCCCGCAAGTCGGGCAAGCGCTGCCGGTTCGTGGCCGGCACCGGCAGGCTGGGCAGCGCCCGCGCCTGCTCACGCCCGGTCTTCCTGCGCGCCAAGGGCACGACCCGCTGGACCATGACCCTCGAGCGCAAGCTCCCGCGCGGGACCTACACCATCCTCGCCCGCGCCCGCGACGCCGCCGGGAACCTCACCGCTCGCCCGGCGGAGCGAACCGTCAGGGTCCGCTGAAAGCCCTAGGCGTCAGCCTTTGCTGTACGGATCGACGTAGACGTCGTCGATGTGCCAGTCGCCGCCCTGCGCCTCGAAGGTGAACGCCACCGGCGTGCGCGAGCCGCCAAGCACGCCCAGCAGATTGGCGACGATCGGCAGCGTCGGCGTCGGCGCCCACGCGCCGCCCCCGTGCACCTCAGCGATCGGCAGCGTGAGCGTCAAGCCGAGCAGCCCCTCGAAGCGGACGTCGACGTCGAGCGCACCGCCGGGGTCACCGGCGTTGCGGGCGAAGAAGCGCAGCGTCGGAGTGTCGAGGCCGACGCAGACGCCGGGCGACGTCGCGTGATCGCCGTTGGTCAGGTGCAGCGCGTCACCGCTGCTCAGCGGTGAGCTGTCCGCGACGACCTCGCCGCCGTGCCATCCCTCCGTCGCGGCGGAGAAGTCGCCGTTCGGCGCAAGGTAGTAGAGGGCGGAATCGCCCCACGGCGCGAACGGCCGGCTGACGTCCTGGTGGCAATCCGAGCTCGTCACCCCGTTCAGGACAGAGTCGGCCTGCGCACTTGGGGCGAGAAGCATCATCCCCATTGCGGCGAGGAGAAAGGAGCGGCGGAGCAAGACGAACATCGAAGCCTCCCTGTGACGAAACGCACCCTCTCGGGCCCGCATCGGCCTCCGCCGGCGTGTACTTGAGGAGATTGCTCTGCTCGTAGGCCAGCTGGTCGCTCTCAACTCATGACGGCCGGCCGGGCCGGGTCAGCGCGCGAACCCGGTACCGCGGCAGCGGGTGAAGTGTTGGCTCTGTGGCGCGGATCCTGCGCCGCGACCGACCGTCGGAGTGGGTCGCATGCGATCAAGTCGACCGGTCGAGCCTGTGCGAATGGACCGGGTGCAACTGGACCTCCGGTCTGATGGACCTCAGACGACCGAAGTGGGAGCGAGCGCACGCGTCCAGCGAACCGCGATCGTTGACATCGCTGGCGTGAGGCGCGAGCGTCTGGCACGGTTGCCGGCTCCGGTCAGGTGCCGTGATCCACCGGCCCTCAGGCCCGCAACATTGAAATCGCGAAAATTCATCGGGCGCTACGAGATCCTCCGGGAGCTGGGCGGCGGGAACGTGGCGGCGGTCTACCTCGCCCTTCAGCGCGACCTCGACCGGCTCGTGGCGCTGAAGGAACTGCGTGCGTTGCATGCGTCGGACCCATCGTTGGCGCAGCGGTTCGTGCGCGACTCGCGTTCGGCCGGGTCGCTGTCGCATCCGAACATCGTCCCGGTCTACGACTGCTTCGAACATGACAACACGCCGTACATCGCGATGGAGTACATCGAGCGCGGCTCGCTGCGCCCGTACGTGTCGCGGATGACGTTCGCGCAGATCGGCGGCGTGATGGAGGGCCTGCTGGCCGGGCTGACCAACGCGGAGTCGCACGGGATCGTCCACCGCGACCTCAAGCCCGAGAACCTGATGGTCACGGCGGACGGGCGGATCAAGATCGCCGACTTCGGCATCGCCAAGGCGACGACGCGGATGCAGACCGGCGCGTTCCTGACGGCCACCGGGACGACGGTGGGCACCCCGACCTACATGGCGCCCGAGCAGGCGATGGCCCAGGACATCGGGCCGTGGACCGACCTGTACTCGGTCGGCTGCATGGCGTTCGAGCTGTTCACCGGCAACGTCCCGTTCCACGACTCCGACGCGCCGATGGCGATCCTGCTGCGCCACGTCAACGAGCCGATCGCGCCGGTGAAGTCGATCGTGCCGGACGTCGACCAGCGCGTGTCGGACTGGGTCGAGCACATGCTGGTCAAGGAGCCCTCGCAGCGCACGCAGAGCGCGCAGGACGCCTGGGACGAGTTCGAGGAGATCCTGCTCTCGCTGCACGGCCCGCGCTGGCGGCGCGAGGCCCGGCTCGTCGAGCGCGTGACGGCCGAGGATGACGAGTTCCAGTCGTTCGTCCGGCGCGAGCCGAGCGGCGATACCGGCACGATGACGCCGGCTCCGCCGCCGATGTACACGCCGCCGCCGTCGGCCGCGGCGCCCGAGCCGGTCGGCGGCCCGTCGACACCGCCGCCCACGGGGGCGGGAATGGCCGATCCAGCGTCGTTGCAGCGACGACTCGAAACTGCGGCACGAGCGGGAATCGTGCTGGAAGCACCCGACGACCGCGGCGCAACTGACGCGGCGGCCTCGCCCGGCGCCGAGCCCCTCCCGCCGGGGGAACCCATCCCAGCCCCCTCACCGGAACCGACGATCGCGCCGCAGCCCACACGTGCGCGGCCTGCCTCGCCGTCGCGATCGCGATCACGGGTGGCGCGGTGGGTCCTGGGCGCCCTCGCCGTGGGAGGCGCGTTCGCGGCCGGGGTGGAGGTCATCCGCTGGCTGACGGGAACGCTCGTCCAGGCCACGACGGCCGGCGAGCAGCCGCCGACCGACGTCGTGACCTGCACGGTCTTCGCGCCTCCTGCGGCAACCAGCGAGGAGGCCATCCTCGTCCAGGTCTTCGCCCATCTGCCGACCGAGGCCGCCGCGGCGGCGCGGATCGCGGCCACGCTCGATCCCGCCAGCCGGGTTCGCGGCTACCGGAGCCTGGACCTCCCGGTGGCCCGGGGCAGCCGGCTCACCTACGAACTCCGTGTCCCCGGCTGCCAGATCGATACGCCCGTGGAATCGATCATCTGGCGCGGCCTGACCGAGGCGGTCCAGTTCCTGGTCGGGCTCCCGGGTCTGGCAGAGCCGCGATCGTTCTTCGGGACGCTTGTCGCCAGTGTGGACGGCGTCCCCGCCGGGCACGTCAAATTCAAGCTCGAGGCCATGCCGCAGCTGCCTGCTCAAGCCGCCCAGCCGGCCGGCCACCACGCCCGTCGATACGCGTCGGCCTTCGTCTCCTACGCGACCAGGGATCGCGGGGAGGTGTTGCGCCGCGTGCAAATGCTCCGAGCGCTCGACATCGAGTACTTCCACGACGTGTTCAGCCTCCAACCAGGCGACCGCTGGGAGCGACGCATCGAGTGCGGACTCGACGAGTGCGACCTGTTCCTGCTGTTCTGGTCGAGCGCCGCGCGGGAGTCAGCGTGGGTCCGGCGCGAGGTCGAGCATGTGCTCCGCCGCAAGGGCGGCCCCGAAGCCGACGGGGACCCCGAGATCAGACCGGTGATGCTCGAGGGCCCACCGGTTCCCGAGCCCTGGGAGGAGCTCCGCAGCCTGCACTTCAACGATCAACTGCTCTACGTACTCAACCCGGGCGGACCGGACCGGCACTGAGCGCGTTCACGGTCGGCGACCCAGGACGGGGCATGGCTCACAAGAGACGAGTAAGGGACCAGCCCAGCGCGTACGAATCCGCGCGCCTGTGCTCCACGACCCCCGGCGCGATCTCGATGCCTTCGATCCGCTGCCCGGCCCGACCACCCGGCAGACGAAGCGACGACCGACCGCGAGCCTAGAGTCGCGCCGCGCGACTCCTTCTCCCCGAGGCCTTGCCATCGGGTGCTCGCTGTGGCCGGCGCGGACCGCGATTGCGCCGCGCAGCCCACCCTCCGCGCAGCGGTCGACCACCGCGCTCGCGCACCTGACGATCGCCGCCGCCGGCCCGTCGACTGGCCACACGCGGGCCAAGTTGGTGGCTGGCAGACCGTCAGGCGCCAACTCGCAGAACTTGTTCCCCGACTGTGCCCCAGGACCGGCCGAGCAGCTCAGCCAAGAACGACGAAAGCCCCGCGCCAGCAGGGCCTTCCTCGGATCGGGGAGACAGGTTCAGCCTGGCGGCCGAGCGCGGTATCCGAAGCGATGTATCGCACGATGTATCGCGCAGAGGCACTCGGGCTGCGGCTAGCGTCCAGTCTCGAAGCGTCCCGGGTTGGCCCCCATCAGCGTTCTCGCGGGAGGAACTGATGAACGCCGCCGCCTCCGCCGATGTTCGATGCAGCGGTGCGACTACGCCGGTTCCGTACCCGCCGCATCGCCGCTGATCGCCCACAGCGACGGTTAAAAGCAATCGTCATGCGCTCCTGCTCCGCCTTCAGAAGCGGTCGGCGATAGTGGACGCGTGCCGCTCGCCCGCTCGCGCTCGACGTCGCCAACTCCTACGCGCTCAACCGCGAGGACCGGCTCAGGGAGCTTCTTGTAGTCGCCCTTGAGTAATCGGCGGTGGCTCGCCGCGCTCCATTCCAAATTTCCGGCCGGCGACGCCCCGCTCTTGGTCTCAGGAGCGGAGCGAAATCCGTCGCGACCCACGCATGCTCCGGGAACGAGAGCCGTGAACGCGACTCGCCCGTGACTTCGCTCTCGCACCACGAGTCGGCCGACGGCCACGAACTTGGAACGCGCGTTCGGCGGAAATATCGGTCTTGAACCCCGGTCTGAGGGCCGCTCGTGACGTCACAGACGGAATTTGCAACGGCCGTCCCGGCAGAAAAACCGATCTGAGGGCCGTTCGTGACGTCACGGCGAATTTGCCACGGCCGTCCTGGCGGGAAAAGCCGATCTGAGCACCCGTCCGAGGGCCGTTCGTGACGTCACGGCGGAATTTGCCACGGCCGTCCTGGCGGGAAAAGCCGATCTGAGCACCCGTCCGAGGGCCGTTCGTGACGTCACGGCGGAATTTGCCACGGCCGTCCTGGCGGGAAAGCCGATCTGAGCACCCGTCCGAGGGCCGTTCGTGACGTCACGGCGGAATTTGCAACGGCCGTCCTGGCAGAAAGACCGCCTCGCCGCCGGCGTGCTCGTACAAAGTGGGCATGCCTCGAAGATACCCATAGTCACTTGCAATTTGCAAGCGACGACTCGGTGAGCTGTGCGCGGTGCCGGCCGTCGCCCCCGATCACGCCTCCGCACGCGTCAGCGGCGCGACGCATGTATCCCTGGATCTCTCGTCGGCGCTGCGAATCGTGGGAGACCAACGGTCCCAGGGCGGACCCGGGCGTCCTCTCAGGCGTTCACCAAGTCCGTGGGCAGCTCAGCTAGCCGCGCGCCGAACGCGCCCTGCGGTCGCTCGGAGCATGGGGTTCTCGAGCGCGCAATGACCGAGGCCGCCAAGAGGCAGGCGCAAAGCCAAGGGGCACGAGCTGAAGGCGGGAAAGACGTTCCACCGCACTGGCCACCACCTGCGCAAGGCCGAGCAGGCCTACTACGCCAAGGCTGAGCGCTTGGCCATACCGCAACGACGCATTCCGCGAGCTGTGTCTGCAAGGCGTGCTGCGACGCGAGACTGGGCAAGTGACCGCCCACCAGGCCGCTTCGGTACTCAACGTCCGGCAAGCAGATCGCCAGGTCGTCGAGACCCAGGCCAGGCTAACTCCACCCCATGATGGCCGGCCCCCAACGCCGCGCACGCGGCAACCTCGCAACGTCGCGGGCAGTAGGGAAGCGTTGGGGCCAAGCGGACGCGGCGCACGATCCGGCCTGGGTGGCGGCGACGCTGGGCGATGCGCCCTACGACCGGCCCCCCGATCTACCGGTTGCTCCGGACCGACTTCTGGCGCGCATTGGTTACCTCGCGGCCGACCCGGATTTCCGCCGGCCTTCTCCGACGGCGACTCCCGCTCGTGCACCCGCAAGTCGACGTCGCGCCGCCGAAGACGACGCGTGCAGTTGCTGAGGCACCAACCGCCGGAACTCCAGTCCTGGTCGGCGCGACATGGCGATCGTTTGACGGCCGGAATTGGCCCTGTAGCGCCATTTCCGGCCGACCAAGTCCGGACTTGGCGGCAACTTCCGACGGGGACTTGGGTACCAGCGGCGCAGCGATCCTCGCCCGCCTCACCACGCAGATGGAACGAGCGGTGGTCCGCCGACGATCGTGCCAGCCAGCCCGGACAACGCGCCCGTCGCCGCTGTTCTGCAGCTGTCGGCGCAGCGCCGCGAGGTTGCGGGCGCCGACGCCCGTACCTATGTGGCATTCGATCTCTGGCTTGCCTGCTCAGGCGACCGCCCCGCACCGACGGGGACCGAAGGACCGACATTCACGAAGCTCGCCGCCCCTCGCGCCTGGTGCGAGCGTGGATCACGTGCGCCGCCTCGACCGACGGAGACCGTCCGACGCAAGCCGACCGTCCGCGCCCGCCCGACTCCTCTCGAAATACGCAACCGTCGTGCGGTTCGACGACGCGCAGCGCGAGTTCGTTAGAGCAGGGTGTCCAAACCGGCCGCCGTCTGTGACGCCTGGAACTGCACGACCTCGCAGGTGGCGACGCCGCTGGTGACGAAGGGGTCGCTCGCGGCCAACGCCTCGATCGCCTCGCGGTCGTCGCCGCGGGCCAGGATCACGCCGCCTGTGCGCGGGACCTGTCGTCCCGACACGACGAAGTGGCCGGCCTCGTACTGGCGCGTGACCCAGGCCATGTGCTCGCGCATGCGGGCGTCGACGTCTTCGAGCGGGCGCACGTAGGTGAGCAGCAGGACGAACATCGGCGGACCGTAGCGCGCCCGCGGCGGGCGGGCGCGCCTGGCGTCAGCGCGCGTGCGCTCGTGGCGTCACGCGCAGCCAGCTGGACCCTCGCAGCAACTCTCGACGACCTGGCCGCAGGCGGTGCACTGCACGTGCGAGCGGATCCAGAGCAGCGAGCCGCGGGCGCCGCACCACGGGCAGGGATCGGTCCGCGGGGCGGGACGGGGCGTCGGCTTCAGGGACACGCGGAAAGCGTGGCGGAAGCGCCGGACAGCGCCGGGCCGGATGTCGCGGCTACCAGACGCAGGGGATCAGCTCGCGGCGAATCGCATACACCTGGTCCAAATAGTCGCCACTCCAGCCGATGAGCGTGATCTTCGGATAGAAGCCCATGTACCCGGTCGAGACCGCAGCGGCCACTACGATGCGCCCGGTCGACAGGGCGGCGGTGATGACCGAGGTGCGCGGCGACGACCACGGCGGCGTCAGGCCCGTGCAGGCGGCCCACACCTGGATGTCCATGCTGCCGTCGCTGTGGACTGTCCAGCCGTTCCACTGGATCGATCGACCGAGTGAGACGGGGTCGTCTTCACGGAACGTCTCCTGAGGGCCGTTGCGGGGCCCGAGCACGAGTTGGTTTCCGGAAACCTGGAGGAACGTGCCAGGGCTGTTGGCTGCTTCGAGCTGCTCGTCGCGCGACCAGCTGTAGCCCCACGGGCGCGAGCAGAACGTCGCATCTCCGCGGAACCAGGGATCCCACCACGCGTCGCTGAGCTCGACGCGCTCGCCCAGGTTGCGATGACGCAGGTAGTGCCCGGGCCATTCGACCGACTCGAACGAGACGCATCCCGAGCCGTCTAGCCCCTTGACCTTCGTGAAGCTGGCGTCTCTGACGTCCATCTCGTTCATGGCGTCGACGCCGGCGAAGTACACCGCGGCCCCGTTGGTCCGCAGAGGCAGGTTCGCGGCGAACAGCGAGATGCGCGATCCCACCGACGGCAGCCACGCGGAAGCCGCCGGCGCAGCGACCAGGGGTGCGAGCAACACAGGGACGACGGCGAGCCATCGGGCGGCGGTGCGGAGGCGCATGCCTATGAGAGCCCGCGCCGGCCTCCACAGATACGCATCCTGGGCGGGCAGGACCGGCCGACCGTCCTTCCCGGTGGTCGAACGCCCTGCCGGCGCGCTCGAAGGCGACCGGCGACCCGATGAGTGGAGGCCGCGCCGCCGGGCCGGCTGGTGTCTGTACGCGCGCGCTCGTGGATCGACGTCGAGGCGGTCTGGAAGCTCACGATCACCCAGCCCGAGCACGACGCCCTCGCCGCCATGCTCGCCACCTGTTGATCTTTCGTGCGCCTCTCGCGCGCTCGTTCGCATCGCTCCGGATCGCCGGGCCGACGAGCCGCGGGAGGCCCGGAAGATCGGCCACGTACTTTGGGTGACCGTCCAAGCTCACACTGGATACCAACCGCCGAGGGAGGGCGGTTCGGGGGCCGCGCGAGGCCCACGTCCAGCGGCCGGGCCATGCCGAAGTAGGTCGTCCGCCGACAGGCAGTGCGAGTGCAGCGGTTATGGCTCTACCACGCCATTTGCGGCCGACCTTCTCCGGAGATGCGCGGCACTTGGAACGGAGCCTCGGGTATCCACCGCGTGGTCGACATCGGCCGTTCGAGAGCGGGTGCCCGTTGCGGCGAAATGCGATCGGCCACGCCGTTGCGTTGGATCGGCTGCCCTCGGCGCGCGTGCTCCGCATCGAAGATCCGACGGCGAGGCATCCCCCCGGCATCGCCGTACCCAGGCAGTAGTGATTTCGGCTCGCCTTTGTGCGACCACCCCGCATTGACGGGGCCCACGCTGAAGACAACACCCGACGCGAGCGCAGATTCCAGTCCATCGGCGCCCTTGGACGCCTCCGGCACGCCCGGCGTCATCATCCCTGTAAGAGCGAAGCGCGCGTATCAGCCGCTCACGAGCGCATGCACTGCACCGGCGCAGAGCACGTTGGCGTTGGGGAAGCCAAAGTTCACGACGACGAGGCCGGTCGCGACCTTGGTGGCGCCGGGCGTGGCGATCGTAAAGCTCGCCTGGCTGCCGGTCGGCCGGGCGTCGATGCCGGCAAGTTCGACGGTGGCGCCGTCGGCCAGGCCGGGGTTGACTGCGCCGTTGACGGCGAGCGGACCGCCGCTGGTGTTGGTGAAGTTCAGGCGGCAGTCGTCGCCTCCCATGGCGTTCGCGCCGCCCACGTCGAACGTTCCCAGCCCTGCGATCTGGCCGATCTGCGTGGTGACGGGATTGCCCACGACGCCGCTCAGGTTGGTGCTCGCGGAGCCGAGCAGGGCGCTGCCGGCGCCCCGGATGAAGCCCAGCGAGTCGATCCCGTCCAGCTTGTCGGCGTCGGGCGCCTTGGCAGTGGACGCGAGCTTGGCGGTGGTCACGGCGCCGGGGGCGATCGACGGGTTCGGATAGGACCCGGAGAGGTCGCCGCCGGCGGCGCCCGTGGCCGGGCCCGGAGGGCCCTGCGCCCCGGGGTCGCCCTTGGCACCCTTGAGCGCCTGCGCCGCGGCCGCGCTCAGGTCCCCGACGCGCAACGAGCGGTCCTTGACCTTGGCGGACGTGACCGCGTTGGCGCGCAACTGTCTGGAGCCCACGCTGTTGGCCGGCAGCCTGACGGCGGCGTACGACGCTCCGCCCAGTGCGATGAACAGCGCCAAGGTCGCGGTGACATTGGCGTACGACAGGCGCGTACGGACCGCGTGCAGCATCGGGGCCTCCCCACGTGGATGGTCGGGTCCGCCGACCGTAACCGCCGCCGGAAGCCCGCCGAGGAACGGATCCGATCCGCCGCCGGACGAGACGCGTCGGCGCGGCGCGGTCCCGCACTCCGCCGGAATCACGACCGGTCGTCCTGTGCGCCCGCGGTGGCTCGGAGATGTCTACGTACAGACACTCGAGGGCCAGTCTGAGCGACCGTGCGCGCCGCGAGTCCGCGGCCGTCCCCAGCTTCACCGATCGCCGAGCGAAGGAGGCCCAGATGCCCTGAGCGAGGCCCGCGCCGACCGGCGCGGGCCATTCCGAGAGTCCCAGAAACGCGTCGACCCCGGAGTTAGGGCTCCGGGGTCGGCCAAGACGCCTCGAAAGGAGGCACCTGATGTCTCGTAGGAACCGTACCACCGCGGTGGACGGATTCGGCATCCTCGGCGGCCCGATCGGTTCCGCCGAGTCCATCGCGCCGCGCGTGCCGCTGCGCCGGCTGGTGCGGGCCATGCTCGAGCTGGCCCGTCACCACCGGCGGCTGGCGCACCGGCCGACGCGCGCCCAGGTGCGCGACCTGGCCCGCTGGAACGGCCGCAGGCCGGGCAGCTACCTGCTCGACCCGGCGAACGGCGAGCTGCCCGAGCCCGCGTTCGGACTCGAGCGCCAGCACGGCCGCTACGCGCTGGTGTTCACGGCCAGCGATCACGGCCGGCGCCGCGAGGGAAGGAAAGCTGGGAGGCGGTGTGCAGCAGTCGGTAGCGCAGCGTCTAGGGTTCGCAGACGGCGAGGTCGCCGGTCAGCGCACCGCTGGGTCAGGCCAGCAGGTCTAGGGCGATCGGTGAGAGTTCCAGCAGACGGCGTTGTGGTCGAAGTCGCGGAACGGGAGGTTCTCCAGGCCGGTCTGCTTGGCGGCGCGGATGCGGTCTCGGCGTTGGCGCGGCGCGATGCGGCGTTCGAGCTCGACGGGTCACCGCGGAGGTCGGTCAGGGTGGCAAGAAACGGTGGCGTCGTGGTCGGTGAAGCTCAGCTGTGCGCGGGGTGCGGGCGCTCGCGGCGCACGATCACGCGCGGCGTCGGGCAGCACGAGGTCCAGCAGGCGGCTGATCGGCACCAGGCACCCTCGCGGCGCTCGCCGTCCTGGCGGAGCGCGGCGCACGCGCGCTCGGGCAGCCCAGAACGCGAGCGGACCGGCTCGGTCAGGTCAAGCCACAGAACCGCAGGTTGGCCGGCAGACGTCGGTGAACACGTGCGTCGCGCGGCGGAGTCGGTGCGGACGATGATCTCTGAGTCGGTCACGACCGCCGGGGAGTGCCGAGCGCCAGCGCGAGGACGCGATGTGGTCGCGGCGGTGTGGCGCCGGCGGCGGGCGCACAGGCCGGCAGTGCGTCGCGGCTGTCGTCAAGAACGCCAGCAGCGGGTGAAACCGAAGCGCGCGAACGTCCGGCGGCGCCTGCGTCGCTGTGCGCGGTGACAGCGTGGCCGAACGATCACGATCCGCCGGGCGCCGAGCCCAGGCGCGCGCGCGGGCCGGGCGCGCGCCACCGCAGCGCCGCAGCAGCCCCGCGCGGGACAGCGCGCGACACCCGAAACGCGGTGGCGTCGGAGGCCACCGGCCCGAACAGCGACTGTCGTAGCGCCCGGCGCGCAGATCGGCCAGAGAGTCGCAGCTAGTGGAGTGTCAGGCAACGTTTGCGGTGTTGATGAGGGCGCGTAGGCGGCGGATGGTTGGTGTGGCGGTTGCGCCAGGCGATGTAGCGGCGGATGAGGCGGGCTTGGGTGGCGTGGTCGGGGTGGTCGGTGCCGGCGAGCGTGAAGTATCTGAGGGCGCGGAACTGGGCTTCGATGCGGTTCAGCCAGGAGGCGTAGAACGGCGTGTAGGCCAGCTCGACGTTGTTGTCGCTGGCCCAGGTCGCGGACCTGTCTCGCCGAGGTGGGGGCTGAAGTTGTCGAGCACGAAGTGCAGCCGGATCTCGGGCGGGTAGAGGCTGCGGATGTAGCGAGCAGAAGGCGAGGAACTCGACCCGGCTCTTGCGCTTCTTGATGTGGCCGTAGAGCCGGTCAGCGCCGACGTCGTAGGCCGAGATCAGGTGGCGGACGCCGTGCGGGCGCTTGTAGGTCGCGCGGATCCGCTTGCGGCTTCGCTCGTGGCGCCCAGCCGTGACCGCCGGGCTGGGGCTGGAGGTTCAAGCGGGCCGAACTCGTCGAGGCAGATCACGACCGCCAGCGCCGGCCTTCGCAGCCGCGTACAGCTCGACGATGCGGTCGTGCTTGGCCTTGAAGTCGGGGATCGTTGGAACGCTTCCAGGTCCTCACCGCTTGAAAGCGGACGCCCTCCTCGCGCAGCAGCTGCCGCAGCCCTTCGTGGGAGATGTCCGTGACCACCCCCTCGGCGACCAGGTAGTCCGCCAGCTTCGACAGGCTCCAGGTCGCGAACGGCTGCCCGAGGTCGGTCGGGATCGCTGAACGCGATCCGCTTGATCTCCTGGCGCTTGGGCAACGTGAACGTCGTGCGGGCGTCCGCCCGGCGTAGCGCGGATACAGCGAGTCGAAGCCGTGCCGGTTGAAGTTGTGGATCACCTCCCGGACCGTGTCCGGGTCGGTGAACACGACCTCGCTGATCCTGCGCCGGCGTCATCGCCTGCGCCGACAGCAGCACGATCTGCGCACGCCGCCACGTCACCACCGACCCCGAGCGTGCGACGCACGATCCGCAACAGCCGATTGCCCTCGTCGTTGCTGATCTCCCGCAGCACCACCCTGGCCGCCAGTCTGCTCCCTCGCGCTCGAAACACCGAGCAGAAGACTTCGACAGCCCACGCCCCCAACCCTCGTTATGGAAACCCGGCAAACGTTGCCGGATCCTCCACTAGTTGCGCTGCCCGACGGCGGCGGGTTCGACCTCACCGTCCACTGGCGCACCAACTCGGCGCACAGGTTCGATCACGCCGACGTCGAAGCGACTTCGGACCACATCGAGATCGGCGTCCTCGAGACCGTGCCCGCCGGCCCCATCAGCGCCGCGGGTGCGTATCGCTCCACGGAGCTGCACCTTGACGAGCCGGTCGGCGGACGGGCGGTGATCGACGCTGTGACGGGCCGCCCGCGCGCACAGCGGTAGCCCAACGCCCTCCGGTCGCTGGCGGCGCGTCGTCACGCCGCACGGGCAGCGCGCCGGACGCCGGTTCCCCGCCGCTCGGGATCGGGACTGACCGAACGACCGGCGGACGCGGTCCAGGCGGCGCATAGGATCGGCGGCATGGCCTCCCGGCGCACCCCCGGACCGTTCCTCTGAGCCGGGTGCTGGGCGGCCGGCGGGCATCACGGAGGCGCACAGCCACGGCACCGGCCGCGATTGCGCTCGCCGTATTCATCCTTGTGGCGGTGGCGGTCGGCGCGCTCGCCTGGGCGCTCTGACCGCGCGGACCACGGTGAGACCCGCGGCCGGATAGGCGACCGCGGGTCGCGATCAACGCTGCGAGCCGGGTGACGCCTCGTCGCCGAGATCGAGGAGTGCGTCGATGTGCGCCACCAGCGCCGACGCCTCGGGTGGACCGAGTGCGAGCAGTACGTGCCAGCTCCCCCACCAACAGCTGGTCGCGCAGCTCGAGCGCCTCGGCCAGCCCCGGCTCGGAGTCGCCGGCCGCCAACGCCACGACGGGCGCACGCCCCGGGACCGACCGGAATTGATCGCCGCCGCATTTGCCCCTTCGGGAAGACCACGGCCGTCGCGTTGACGCCGCCGAGGGTGCGGTGAGACGATCGCCGCCTCCGCATTCGCGCGGGCGTGGACGAGAGGAGCTTCCATGCTGGTGATTACCGGGTTGCGCAGGTGGGCGCTCGCCCTGGCGGTGACGGCCGGCACCACGCTCGCGGCGGCGACCCCGGCCGCCGCCCAGGCGACCCAGCCCGCGCACATCGACTGCGATGAGAGCTCGCTGTGCGCGGAGGTCGCCAGCTACAAGGAGGTCTTCGGGCCCAACTATTACGTCGGCCACGACGAGCCGTCCGCGCTGTTTTACTCCAACCGGCCCGGGTCGGGGAATCGCCTGCGCTACACGCTGACGCTGCCGGCGGACCCGTCGCCCGCCAACCCCACAACGCCCGGCAAGTCCTACAACTTCGAGCTCGCTCCGACCTTCTGGTTCGGCATGGCGCTGTGCGACACCCAGTCCTATCCGGAACAGGTCAAGACCTGCCAGCCCGACAGCGACAGCAACATCACCCCGTCGCTGGCCCAACACCCCGGAACGGCGTTCACCGAACTGCAGTTCTACCCGCCCGGCTGGGTGCCGTGGCCGACCTGGGCGGTCGCCCCGGGCGCCACCACGTGCGACCCGACGCGCTGGTGCGCGGCGATGAACGTGTTCAGCCTGCTCGAAGACCCCGTCAACGGCACGCTGCAGAACGACTCCTGCGCGAGCAAGGTCGGCATCGAGACCTTCGAGTTCGCGTTCGTCACCCGCAACGGGCAGTCGCTGGCGCCGGCCAACCCGCTCGACTCCACGCTGGCCACCTTCACGCCGGACCCCAACCGCGTCCTGCTCATGAACCCCCACGACCGCATCCGGGTGACGATGCACGACACGCCCGACGGGCTGCGCGCCGAACTCGTCGATCTGACCAGCGGCCAGAGCGGATCGATGACGGCCAGCCCGGCCAACGGGTTCGCACAATTCAAGTACGCGCCCAACGGCAAGAGCTGCAAGGCGATCCCCTACGCGTTCCACCCGATGTACAGCACCTCCTCGGAGCAGACGCGCGTCCCCTGGGCCGCGCACAGCTACAACATCGCCTTCTCGGAAGAGATCGGGCACTTCTCGCGCTGCGACGGCGCCACCGTGCCCGCCACACCGTTCGGGCTCACCGACGCCGGGATCCCCGTCAGCTGCCCGGCCGGCAACACCGAAGACGACGGCGAACCGGCCGAAGACCCCGCCGCGGGCGGCGACGACAACTTCTGCTTCCCCGCCTCGCGCTCGCTGCTGGTGCCCATACAGGGCTGCACCGACACCAACACCGGCTTCGACGGCGTCTCCTATCACGCGGTCTGGCCCGACGGCAACACCGCGCTGCACCCCACCCCGGTGCAGTTCACCAGCCCACTCACCGGCCCGCGCTACGACACCGACTACACGCGCGCGGCCCTCGAGGCCGACCTGCCACGGATCGAAGCCACCTGTGATACCACCACCGGCGCGGGCTGCACCCTGATCCCGACCACCGACGACGGCACCCCAGCCTTGTTCTACCCCTACTACTCCACCACCCGCGGAGGAGCCTGCCAATGGCAGTTCGGCGGCGCGATCCCGCACAGCGCAACCGACTTCGGAGCCCAGTCCCAATGGGGCCCGCTCCTGAGCCTGGAATATCTCGTGTTCGGCGGAGGCGGCGCAACGCATCAGGTGTTCAGCGACTTCCGCAACATCCTCTCCAACAACCCCTGCCCGGCCTAACCGCGGGCTCGCGGGCAGAGCGCGGCCGCACGGCCGCGCTCTGCGTCCCCGGGCCGCCCGCCGCGAGGCTCAAGCGCGACGCAGGTTCCAGGCAGCCGGCCGCGCTGTCACAGCGTGCCCGGCAGGCCAGCCGCAACGACCCGCCGACCCGAGGACTCACGACGGCATCCACGCGATGAGGGCAGCGAGACCGCCCGGCTGGACGATGCTCGTGCTGCGGCGCAGCGTCACCGGCCGCGGCCACGACGTCGCGCCGTCGATCAGCCGTGTGCCGCGGCGCGCCACTCCATGGGCTGCGCCGCAGCGCGAGTGCGGCGGCAGGACGCGCAGCAGTGGCCGGTGACGTTCGCCGTGCCGTCGTGCGGGCAGTCCCACACGTAGCCCAGCAGCCGGACCATCTCGTCGTAGCTGGCGTTCCGGTGCTCGGGGAAGCGTCTGCGAAAGCCCGAAAGCAGCTCCGCGTCAGTCAGCAACATGTGGTGCACGACACGGGCGCCGTTGTCGTAGTCGGGATCGGGCGGACCGGCCACCGTCCAGGGCGCCCGCCGGCCCGACCGGTGTTCCACAGAGAAGTCGCGGTCCGCTTGATGCACGCGCCGACGCTACAGGAACCCCGAGCAATGGGTCCAGCTTGCCGGTCCGACGGCGGACGAACCCGTCACGAGTGGTGGGCAGCACGCCGAATGACGGTCGGACATCGCACCCCGGGACCGCGCGTCGGACTGACCGAACGACCGGCGTCGGCGGTCCGGACTGGCGCGTAGGATCGGCCGCATGGCCTCCCGACGCGCCCCCGGACCATTCGCGCTGAGCCCGCTCCAGGGCGGGCGCCGTGCGTCGCGGCGCCGCCGGACCCCGGGGCCCGCCGCGATCGCGCTCGCCGTCGTGATCCTCGGCGCGGTGGCCTACGCGGCGCTCGCGTCGTTGCTCTGATCGCGGGCGCCGGACGATAGGCGAGTCAGCCTCGGGCTACGGCCGTCAAGGCCGTCGGGCACTACCCCTCGGCCAGGCGTCCGGGACAGGACCCCGCGGTCGCGGCGCAGCGGCAAGACGCGAGCGTCAGCCGCCACACGCCCACCCACGTCGCCGCCGTAGACCAGGGCTGCTCGTCCTGCGCCGACGAGCACAGCAGGCCGGCACGTCCTAGCTGGCGGGGCTGGTTGCGAGCGACCGCTCGCGGTCTTGCCCATGATGCGCCAGCGACCATCGGGTCTGCACGAAGCAGGACGCTCGGCCGGCCGGGCGGGATGCGCGTTTCGCGAGCGAACCAAACCGCCCCTACGGATCGGCGGTGGGCCGCAAAGGCCGAGGCCGGCCGTCCGTCGCCGGGGGGACTCCTCGCCGGCGGTCAGACTGCGGCTGTGTGCCTGCTCGCGGTGCTCTCGCGGATCGTGCCGGAGTGGCCGCTGATCGTGGCGGCCAACCGCGACGAGCAGTACGCGCGTCCCGCGGACCCCGTCATGGTCTTGCGCGAGCGGCCGCGGACGCTCGGCGGCCGTGACCGGCTCGCCGGCGGGACGTGGCTGGCGCTCAACGAACACGGCGTCGTCGCCGGCCTGACCAACCAGCCGATGCAGCGATCGCCGACCCGCGGCACCCGCGGCGCCATCCCCTTGCAGCTGACCGACGGCGCCGACGCCGGCCACACGGTCGCGGCGTTCACCGCATCGGCCAGGCCCGGCGAGTTCAACCCGTGCTGGGTGCTGGCGGGCGACCGGTCCGGACTGTTCTACCTCGACCTCACCCGGGCCGATACGCTCGTGGCAGTTGAGCTCGAGCCCGGTGTCCACGTTCTGGAGAACCGCCCGCTCGACGCGCCCAGCCCCAAGGTCGACCGCGTCCGGGCGCGACTCGGTGACGTGGCCGCGCGCGATCCGGACGACCTGCTCGACGCGCTACGCGGAGTGCTCAGCGACCACGTGATCACCGCGGCGCCCGAAGGCGACGACGCCCGGTCGCAGCTGATCTCCCACGCGTCGGCGTGCTGCGTCCACACGGAGACGTACGGCACGCGCTCGGCGATGCTGATCCGCGTGCCGCGCGCCCGGGACGCTGCGCCCCAGATGTGGAGCTCCCACGGGCCCTCCTGCACGCACCCGCTCAGATCACTCGCCACGACCTGACGAAACCACGAACGTCGGGAGATCCCGACAGCACCGAGCCATCAACGGTCGAACCGCGAGCGCGACGACATGGGCGCGCGCGATGGCGACGCGGTGTCCGTGTCGCCCGCCGGCAGACCAGCGCACCACGCGCGCGGGACAAGTCACGCGGCCCTCCGGTCCATCGCGGCCGTCCCGGCGCGCCAGGAATCGCAAGTCCGCCCATCGCCTGGTCCCTACGCGTCCCCGACGACCGCAACCCCGGTCGGAGCAGCGGGCGGTGACCCCGGCAACTTGGCATCGGAGGGGGCGTGACAGGGGATCTCGTTGGCCGTTGGACGCGCCGGCGCAGACCGGTGTCCGCACATCAAGGGGGCCAAGACGGGCGGCCGCGCCTCTTGAGAGACATGCGCCGCCCAGCGATGCCAGTTGACCACAGCGCGCTCTGGCGATCTCGGTCGCGAGCGGCGACGAAATCCGCCGCGGCCAAGCCCCGCGAGCGGCCCGCCACGGCCGACCCGACGAATCCGTTTGCGCGCCAGGGCCCCACGGCGGGCTTAAGGGACATGGAGCGAAGCCCGTCTGGCCGCCGCTCACCGCCCCGGGGGGCGAGTTCCCCCAGCGCGTGGCTATTGCCTGCAGATCGTCGAAGCGTCCCGCCCGGCTCGACGGTGCGGACGGACGCGCCGCAGGCAGGCGGCCGTCCCGCCGTTCACAAGGAGTCCACATGCCCCATCGACTGAGCGCCCGCTACCGCGACGCGGCGGGCGTCGAACACCGCATGCGCCTGGAGCGGTCCCCCGCCGGCCACTGGCGCGTGCTCGACGAGAGCCCCGCCGAGGTCCGGTTCGTCGAGGGGCTCACCGGCTGCCAGGACCACCGGCCGCAGGCCGAGGCGCACGCGCGCGACTACGCGCAGCAGGCCGAGCTCGCCGCGCGCGCAGACCACGACGACGAGCACGAGATCGTCTGGGCCGCATAGCCCGCGAGGCATCCGCGACCCAAGCCCGTACCAACCACCTGAGGAAGGAGCGGCATGACGCGCCACCTCATGAGATCCTCCCCAACCCCGCGCGCCGGCCCGGTCCGGGCCGGCGCGCGGCTCCCCTGCCGCGTGACGCTGACCGACGGACGCGTGTTCGACGGACCGCTCACACCCGAGCGCCATCGCGCGATCCAGCTCGGCATGCTGCACGCCGAATCAGACGGCCTGGTCGAGCTCACGCCCGGCACCCGCGCGAACGACGGCAACCTCGCCGTCGACCGGCGCGCCCGGGCCGAGCACTACCTGCCCGGCGGGGCGGGCGGCCACCCCGGGTGGCTGCCCGCGCTGCTGGCCCACGCCGAGCGGATCATCACTGGCGCCTACGCGCGCGACCGGACCGGCCCGGCGAGAGAGGAGGCGTTCGTCGGCGTCGCCTCGCGCACCCGCGCGCGCGGGGCCAAGGACGCCGTCGCCGCGACGCGCTGGCTGTGGGTCGACGTCGACTGCCCGGATCGGCTCGACGCGCTATGGGCACTGCTGGCCGAACGGCCGTGCCACCTGCTGGTTGAGTCGGGCGGCTCGGGCGGCGCGCATGCCCACTGGAAGCTCGACACGCCGCTGGACGCTCGGATCGCCGGGCCGGACGGCCGGGTGATCGAGCCGATCGAGCGCGCACACGAGCGGCTGATCCACGCGCTCGGCGTCGACGCGCACGGCCGGCCCGACGTGGCCGACCCCCCGCTGCGCCGATCGCTCGCGCGTCATGCGCCTGGCCGGCACGGTCAACCACAAGTCCGGCGCCTGGGCGCGGATCATTCAGGCCGACCTGCGGCTGCCGGCGTATCGGCTGGAGGAGCTCACGGACGGCCTGCCGGAACCGCCGTCCGCCATCAGCGGGCCGCACCCGCGGCGCACCGAGGAGCCGAGCCCGGAATCCATACAAGCGCATACTTCGCCCGGCTGGCCGGGATCGACGTGCCGGCGAACGGACTCGTGCGCTGCCCGGTCTCCGGCCACGACGACGCACACCCGTCATGCAGCGTGGGACGCGACCCAGAGGCGGGCTGGTGCTGCCACAGCGCGTCGTGCGGCGCGCGTGGCGCGATCTACGACCTTGCGTCGGTGCTGATCGGCGGGCCGTGGGGGCCGCGGCTGCGCGGGGAAGCGTTCACTCGCGCGCACTCGCGCGTGGCGGCCGCGTTCGGCGAGCGCGGGCCGACCGGCGCCGCCCACGCGGCGCGGCCAGCCCTCGCGGCCACAGACACCTCGGCCACGACTCGGGAAATGTCACCCGAACTCTGGGTCGTGCGCGTGCACGACGACGTCGACGCCCGCATCGCCGGGCACCCCGGACTCGCCTACGCCAGCCCGCCGCAGGTCCGAGACACGGCGCTCGCGCTCATATCGCTGCTGCTCGGCGGACCGCTGGACGACACCGACCGCTCGTCCTGGACTCATCCCGTGGCGGGCGGCCGACGCACGATCGCGCTCGAGCGGACGCAGCCGCCGGACCGCCTACCGCGACCATGATCGCCGGAAGCCGAGATCGCGGCGAGCGGCCCGCCACACACCACACGGTGAAACACCCAGGTGTTACCGTGCCCACGAAGGAGGCCGTCACGTTGCCCACCCGCCACGACCGCATCCCGGTCACCAAAGACCCCGAGCTCGCCGCCGCGCTGGAACGCGTCGCCCCGCTCGTCCCCGCAGGCACGCGACCGGCCACGCTGGTGCGCGACCTGGCGCTGCGCGGCGCCGACGCGCTGCTGGCCGAGCGCCGCGACGATCACGCGGCGATCGAGCGGCTGATCGCCCGCACCACCGCCGAGGACCCCGGCTACGACCGCGCCGTACTCGGTGCGATCGATCGCGAGGCCTGGGGCCTGGAGCCGTGAGCGCCGCCGCGTTCGGCGGCGACGTGCTGATCGCGGACACCTCGGTGTGGCAGCGCAGCAACCACCCGGCGCTGCGCGAGCGCTGGGCGGCAGCGCTGCGAGCAGCCACGATCGCCACCTGCGCGATCGTCACGCTCGAGGTGCTCTACAGCGCCCGCGACGCCGACGAGTTCCGCGCCATCGAGGCCGACCACGCCACCCTGCGCGACGTGCCCGTGACCATCACGGTGCAGCGCGCCGCGATCGGCGCGCTGCGCGCGCTGGCCGACCGCGGACCGCTGCAGCACCGCGTCCCACTGGCCGACGCGCTGATCGCCGCGGCCGCGCAGGAGGCCGGGATCGGCGTCCTGCACTACGACCGCCACTACGACCGCCTCGGCGAGGTCCTGAGCTTCACCAGCCGCTGGGCCGCGCCCGCCGGCACGCTCTGACCCGCCGCGCACGCCGATCCGCGCAGCCCGCGGAGCTCCCGCCGGCGCCCACGCGAGGCTGACCGACCGCCCACGCCGATCACACCGCGGCGCGGCAGGTCACGCGCACGCCCGCGGCCGGATCGCGACAGCGGCCCTGCGCACCACCACCCATCTCACTCACCGGAGGTGACCCATGACGCACCCGAGCACGGGTGCCATCCTCCCCCGCCCGCCCGACACTCGCGGCGAGCGGCTACTGGCAGGCCTGACGCCCGAGCAGGCGCACGCCGTCCGCCACGGTCGCGGCCCGCTGCTGATCCTGGCCGGCCCCGGCGCCGGCAAGACCCGCACCCTGACCCACCGCGTCGCCCACCTGCTGGCCCGCGGCCAGGCAACGCCGCGGGAGATCCTGGCGGTCACGTTCAGCGTGCGCGCCGCCGGCGAGCTGCGGCTGCGGCTCGCCGACCTGCTCGGCGAACGCACGGCGCGCGGCGTGACCGCCGCGACGTTTCACTCCGTGTGCGCGCGGCTGCTGCGCGAGCACGCAGAGCTGTTCGGGCGGACCGACGCCTACACCATCTACGACCAGGCCGACATGCGCCGGGTGATCGAATGGCTGCTGGCAGACCACCGGCGCGACCCGATCCAGCGGGCGCTGGCCGACTACGGGCAGCCGCCGGCCGGGGAGCTCGAGACCCGGATCTCGCTGGCCAAGAGCCGGCTGCTCACCCCGGAGAGCTACACGGCGGCCAGTCGCGATCCGGCGGCCGACTGGTCGCCGCCGTCTGGCGCGACAGCGACGACGAGCTCGAGCGCTGCAACGCGTTGGCGTTCGACGACCTGCTCGTCTACGCGGTGCGGCTGCTGCGCGAGCACCCGCACCGGCTCGCCTACCTGCGCGGCCGCTGGCGCTGGCTCGTGGTCGACGAGATCCAGGACACCAACGACGCCCAGGCGAACTCGTACAGCTGCTGGCCGGCGCCGACGGCAACGTGATCGTGTGGGCGATGACGACCAGGCGATCTATCGCTTCCGCGCCGCCGAGCCGCGCAACATCCTGGCGTTCGGCGAGCGCTACCCGCGCCACGAGCGCGTCGTGCTGGGCCGCAACTTCCGCTCGCGCGCCGAGATCCTGCGCGCCGCCGCAACCTGCGTCGCGGTCAACCAACACCGCCACCCCAAGGCGCTGATCGCGATGCGCGGCCCCGGCGGGCGGATCACCACGCGCGGGTTCGCGACAGACCGCGACGAGGCCGGCTGGGTCGCCGGGCTGATCGCCGACGCGCTGGCCGCCGGGACGCCGCCGAGCGAGGTGCTCGTGCTCGCCCGCACCGGGTACGCCACCGGGCCGGTGCAGGCGCGCTGGCCGCCGCCGGGATCCCGCACCGCGTGCTCGGCTCGCTCGGCCTCTACGAGCGCGCCGAGGTCCGCGACGCGCTCGCCTACCTCGCTCTGCTCGCCAACCCCCTCGACGCGCAGGCGTTCCGCCGCGCCGTCGGCTCGCCGCGGCGCGGGGTCGGCCCCGCCACGATCACCCGCGTCATCGCCGCCGCGCGCGAGCGCTACGCCGGCGACCTGATCGCCGCCAGCGCCCAGCGCCGAGAGCCTCGGCGAGATCCGCTCACCCCGCATCCGCGCCGCAGCTCGCCACGTTCGGCGCCGGCCTGGACGCGGTGCGCGCCGACTACCGGGCCGGCCGCTCGATCGGCCACGTCGTCGTCGCGACGGTCACGCTCGCCGGCGGCCTCGTCGCCCACCACCAGGCGCGCCGCGACCAGCTCGCCCCGACCCGATGAGCGCCGCGACGCCGAGCGCGTGCTCGAGGACCTGCGCTCGCTGTGCCGCGCCGCCCAGACCTACGCCGACCAGGTCGGCCCGGCGCGACGCTCACCGGCTTCCTCGAGCACGCCGCCGGCCTGCACGCCCAGGAGATCACGCCCGGCGAGGACCGCCGGATCACCGTCTCCACGATCCACCGCGCCAAGGGCACCGAGGCCCAACTCGTGGTGCTGCTGGCCTGCGAGGAGCAGCTGCTGCCGTCCTGGCGCGCGCTGCAAATCCCGACCCGAAGACCTCGCCGAGGAGCGGCGGCTGTTCTACGTCGCCGCCACCCGCGCCAAGGACCAGCTGCTGATCACCCGCGCGCACGTACGCGGCGGCCGCGCCACCGGCGGCCCGTCGCGCTTTCTCGCCGAGGCCGGACTGGCCAGCCCCGCCCGCCGCCCTGGCCGCCTGACCCACTCCCCTCCCAAAGGAGGCACACGCAATGTCCACCCGCACCCTCGCCATGGCGGTCCCGCCCGCCCGCACCCACACGGAGGCGTCGAGCTGTTCCGCCGGCCGTTCGCCCCCGGCGCGATCGGCTTTCGCGCGATGACCAAGGTCGTACAACGGCGACCCCTGGGGCGGCGCCCAGGTCGCCGCCTACCTCGGCGCCCAGTCGGTCCTCCAGCGCCTGAACACGGTCGTGCCCGGCCGCTGGCGGATGCAGTTCACAAGCGTCGAGGGCGAGCTGCTCGCCGCCCACGTCGACGCCGACACAAGGCGCCGGCTCTACCTGGCCTGCCGGCTGATCGTCACGCTGCCCGAGTCGGAGCGGACCCGACGTCGAGGCGGTCTACGAGGACATCGGCGAGATCGACGCCGGCTCGTTCGCCGGCCTGAAGGCGCTCTACTCCGACGCGCGCAAGCGCGCCGCCGTCGCCGCCGGCATCGGCGCCTACCTCTACACCGCGCTGGAGGCGGTCGTGCTGCCGATCGGCCCCGGCGACCGGCAGGTGCAGTGCCTCCGCCGCCACGGCAAGCAGCGACCTGCTGGTCCTCTCCCCGGCCACCGAGCGGTGGCTGCGCGACGGCTACCGCACCCGGATGAGCACCGACGCGGTGCTGCGCGACCTCGGGCCGATCCTGGCGCACGGCGAGCCCGAGCACGGCGATGGGCCAAGGCGAGCAGGCCGACGAGGCTGCCCGCAGCGAGAACGATGACGTCGCGACACCCGCCGCACCCGCGCCCGACCCGAACAGCCCGGTGATGACGGAGCAACCGAACGGCAACGGGCGCGGCGAACTGGTGACGATCGACTTCGGATCGCTCGGACCGCAACGCCCCGACGCGGCATGACCGCCGCCCGCACCCGGCTGCGCGGGCTGGCAAACGCCGCCGGCTACGGACCCGAGGCACTCGCGCTGATCGCCGACGCCGCCCTGCCCGGCCGCCTCGGCGGCGAGCGCCTGGCCGACCGCGACATCGTCCACATCGCCACCGCCGTCGAGGTGCTCGCCCAGGCGGCCACCCCGGCCGCGTACTCGCCGACCTGACCGCCCACTACCGCGACCGCTACGGCGAACGCTGCTGGCGCGAGCAGTTCTGGCAGCGCCAACTGCGCACCGCCTGCCTGCGCTACCAGCACCCGCGCTTCTACGGCCTCTCCCCCTGCGAGGCCGAGCCGACCCGACTCCGCAACGCCGCGAGGAGCGGGTCGACGACGTTCGGGCTCGACGAGAGGAATCGTCGCTCGCGACCAGCCTCGGGACGCGCGCCACGTAAGCGCGGCGCCGCCCAGCCGTCAGCCGTGGCTCAGCCGCCCCATTCGGCTTCAACCGCCGCGACCCGTTCTCGCAGCGTCACCAGCGTCATCCCCACCTCCACATAGACCGGCGCGGCCGTCGCGTCATTGACCACCGCCAGCCGCACCGCGGCCGGAACGCGGCGACGCCACCACAGGGCCAGTCGCAGCACCAGATCCTCGCCGTGCTTGCCCGCGATGCCGCGGCCGTCGGCGTGCAGCGAGAGCAGATCGCTGCCCAGCTCGAGGTCGTAGGCCACCAGACCGCCATCGCGGATGCGCGTGATCGACATCTGCGGCCAATCGGCCGCCAACGCCTGCGCCAACGCGTCGGGATCGTCGGCCCAGTCGCCGTCGATGCCCGCGAAGTAGCGCGTCCCCACGCGTCCAGCGTACGCACGCCCGGCGCGACCGACCCCCCACCGCTCGAACGGAGACGAATGTCCGCGCTCGCCGCCTCCGCGGCACCGACCCCGACCGCCCTCACCGGCGCCGAGCTCGCCGCCCGCATCCACATCCCCCGCCGGCTGCCGCCCCGCCACGACGGCCAGCCGCTGCGCCATCTCTCCCACTCCTCCTACAGCAAGTTCCTGCTGTGCCCCGACGACTGGCGCCGCCACTACCTCAAGGGCGAACGCACGCCGCCCAGCGCCGCGATGTTCCTCGGCGGCCGCGTCGACGACGCCCTGACCACCTACCACCGCCACCTGCTCGAGCGCGGCGACGCGCTGACGCTCGACCAGCTCCAGGACGCCTACCGCGACCACTGGACACGCGAGCTGGCCGCTGAGAACGGCAGGCGCGGCGTGCGCTGGGACGCCGAGCTCGACGAACCGGCCGCGTTCACCATGGGCCTGGCCGCCGTCGCGCTGACGCTGACCGAGCTCGTGCCCCGGCTCGGCCGGCCGGTCGCCGTCCAGCGCGAGCTCTCCTACGCCCTCGCGCCCGGTCTGGACTGGACGATCCGGGGCTTCCTCGACCTCGAGACGCTGCGTGAGCCCGAGGACGGCGGCGAGCTGGTTCCGGCGATCGTCGACTACAAGGTCAAGAGCACCCTGCACTCACAGGCCAAGGCCGACCACGACCCGCAGGCCGGCCTCTACCTCGCCGGGCGCTGGCTGACCGGCCAGCCCGCCGAGCAGTTCTGCTTCGCGCAGATCGGCAAGCCCGGCAAGAGGCGCAAGGAGATGAGCACGGCGCTCGTCGCCACCCGCCGTACGCCCGGCCAGTTGCGCGCCGTCCTCGCGCGGATCGCCCAAGCGGCCAGCCAGATCGCCGCGCTCTATGACCGCTACGGCCCGGACGATCCGTGGGGGTTCGCCGACCCGGCTGGCTGGAAGTGCAGCCCGCGCTACTGCGCCCACCACGCCCGCTGCCCGGGCGGCGGCGGACTGGCCTGAGCCCGCGATCACGGCCGAGCTCCAGAACCGCCGGCGCGGCGGTTCGTGGGGAATGCGCTACGCGCAGCGGGAGCGCGGCCGGGCCGCGTCCGCGATCAGGCGCGCGAGGACGTTCGGGTTGCTCGGCAGTGAGAAGTGATCGACGCCGGGGTTGTCGGTCAGGCTGAAGTGGAAGCAGGGCATCGCCTGCCAGGCGCCGACCGCCTGGTTGGTGATGTCCTCCTGGTTGACGTCGCCGTCGCGCGTGAACACCGGGTTGGCCGGGTTCAGCGTCTGCCCGACCGTGAGGTCGTCCAGCCCGAGCCCGACGACCGTGTCGATGCCCGAGCCCTTCTCGGCAGACACGTCGACCATCGGGAACGAGGAGCGATCGGTCATATGCAGAAAGCCGATGTAGTAGTTGGCGATCGGCTGCGCCCAGGCCAGGCCGGCGTCGCGCAGCAGCCGCGGGTAGTCGCGCGGCGTGTAGTCGCGGCCGGTGGACTCGTCCTCGACCACCGTCTCGCGGTCGCCGAAGATGCGCGGGTCGGCGGCGCTGATGTAGCTCGACGGCGCCGTCAGGTACATGCGGGCGCTGCTGCGCGCGTTCGCGGCCGTCGCGGGGAAGCTGAAGTCCTGGATGTTCAGCCCGGTGAACAGGATCGGATAGAGCGACCCCTGGCCGGGGAAGTTGCCGGCGATCGGCGTGAACCCGTGGATGTAGCGGTCCTTCCACGCCTGGCTGGTGTGCGTCAGCAGGTACTCGGCGTAGATCGGCCCGTTCGAGTGACCCACGAGATGCACCGGCGTGTCGCCGTTCTCACGGTAGGTCGACTCGATCAGCGCCTTGGTGCGCTGCAGGAAGCCGCCCTGGTCGGGGCCGAGGCGCGCGTCGTAGCCGGCCACGCGGATGTTGCGGTCGCGCACATAGCCGGCCGCGTCCAGCGCCTCGTACATCGGCTCATAGAACGGCGCGCCGTCGGTGCGGCCGTAGTCGATGATCGACACGTCGACGCCGCGCTGATCGGAGAAGCGCTGCGGCATCGGCACCCGCGGATCGGGGTCGTAGCGCAGCGTCATCAGCTCGTCCCGGCAGACCTGCGAGAACGCCGTGCTGGGATAGTCGTTGAGATACCAGTCCTCGAACGACCCCGAACGCGGGCACTGCCGGTCGACCGTCTGGCCGTGCACCGTCACCAGCAGCTTGGTGAAGTGGAACGCGGGGAACAGGACGATCGGGGTGAGCGGCCGCGACCGGTCGGCACGCGCGGGCGCCGCCAGCGTGGCCGCGACCGCGACCGCGAGCATCGCCGCCACGATGATCCGTGTCGAGATCCGGTGCACCGCCCGCGAATCTAGTCCCAGGCCCGGCCAGAGGCAAACACGAGATCTACGGCACCGTCGGATGCTCCATCCGATCGCGCCAGGCCCGCCCCGGGCGAACCGCCGTCAGCTACCGCCCACTCGCCGAAGCATGTCGCCAGGTCGCGTCATCGGCCTATCCGACCGGCCATCGTTTGGCTCTCGTATTGACCTTCGCTTTTCCGTACACCAGATGGTGGTGATGCTCTGATGTCGTTCGCCTACGCCGACGAAGCCGTCCATATCCGTGAGCTCGCACCGTTGAGCGCGCGTGACATCGCGCGCGGCACCGGGGCGGGATTGAGCACCGTCGAGGCCTGGCTGGCCCGACGGCGCGCCCCGAGCGGCGCCCGCGCGGAACGGCTGCTCGAGCTGTCGGCGATCGTCGAGCAGGCCCGCCGCGTGCTGCGCGCGGACGTGATCCCGGTGTGGCTGAACAAGCCGGTCCCCTCGTTGGATCACGACAAGCCGATCGACGTGATCGCCCGCGGCGAGTACCGGCGGGTGGCCGATCTGCTCGCCGGGCTGGAGTCGGCGAGCTTCAGCTGAGCGCCCGATGGCGCTCGACGTCGCGCCGGTCGCGGTGACCGGCAGCTGGTGGCGGCATCTGCCGGCCGGCGGCGATCCCGGCTATCGCGGCCCCGTCCCGGCCAGCGGACGCTGGCAGCGCGGCGAGATCGTGGCCGCCCTGTATCTGGCCGGTGACCGCGAGACGGTGTGGGCGGAGTGGTACCGGCGCCTGGCCGAGGACGCGATCGCGCCGCTGGACGCGCTGTCGCGCGATCTGTGGGCGTTCTCGGTCGCGCTGGATCGCGTCGCCGCACTCGACACGCCCGAACGGCTGGCCCGGGTCGGGCTGCCGGAACCGACGCCATCGCGCAGCGAATGGCCCGCGTTCCAGGCCGTCGGCGAACGGGCCTGGCAGGACGGCTACAGCGGTGTGCTGTGCGCGTGGGCGGCGCGGCCGAGCGGACGCGCGCTGTGCGTGTTCCGCCCCGGCGGGCACTCCCCGGCATGCGTGCGCTGCCGCCACCGGAACGCCAGGCGGAGCCGCCGGTCCCGCCCCGGAACCTGCGCACCTGACGCTGCCGGCGCCCGCGACTGAGCGGGCGCCCCCCAGCTACCGCGGGCCGCGGCCGCCACCCGGGGTTCTTCCCCGGCGGCGCCGTCCGCCCGGTCTCACGACCTTGCGATCGAAGGAGAACCATGTCCGTACACCCGATCCCGGCGAGCGCCGCCGACGGCGGCGCGCCCCGCGAGGACGCGTCGCCGGCGCACGATCTCGAGCTCGCCGCGCTGCTCGCCGCGGCGCGACGCACGGCCGCGGGCCGGCGGCTGGCCCGCGCGTTCGGGGCGTCAGCCGATGTGTTCGCGCTCCTGCGCCCGACCGCGCTGCGCCGGCTGGCCGACGACCAGCCGGCCGGCCCCAACGACCCGGACGCGTGGGGCAGCCTCGACGCGCACGCGCAAGCCGTGCTGGCCCGCCACGACCGTACCGAGGTCCGGGCGATCCGGCTCGAGCTCGCAGCCCTGCGCGAGCTGATCGCCGGGCAGGCCGCCGCCGACCGCGACGCGGGCCTCGACTGGGCCGACGCCGGCGGCCCTGACGAGCACTTCGAGCTGGCGCTGGCGCGCGCGCACGCCCGGCTGCCAATCGACCTCGACGACCCGCGCGATCTGGGCGTTCAGCGACGATCAGCGCCGCGCGCTCGCCCGCCGCGTCGGGCTCGACGCCGATCAGCGGCGGACGACCTGTCGCGCTGGGCGCTCGCCAACCCGGGCCAGTTCGACGCCGACGACCTGCGCTGCTGGCGGATCGGCTCGCCGACCTGGCTGGCGCTCGCCGGCGACAGCTCGGACGTCGACCGGTCGAGCGGCCGGTCGGCGTGCTGGTCGTCGCCGGCGCTCGGCGGCGGGTGGCAGCTGATCCCGGTGCTGTCGCTCGACGCGATCCGGCTGGTCGCCGAGCTCGGCGCCGAGCTCGAGCGCGACCTGCGCGGCGCCGTCCTGCCCGAGCGGCGCGTCGGCGCGCTGCTCGAGCGGATCAACGCGCACACCTGCACGCCGGGCCGAGGGAGTGCCTGGACTCGGCCGGCCAGCTCGGCCGAGGAGCTCTCGCGCGAGCTCGGCCACCCGATCACCGTCCGGGCGTGCCGCGCGACCCGGCGCGACCGGTGGGGCCGGCTGGCCGTTCACCGCGCGTCCTACACGAGCGCCGGACGGCGTCCGGCCGGGCCGAGCTGGCGCTGCGCGTGGTCACCGTTCCGGACGCGCGATTTCACGCCAGCGGCGGCTCGGCGTCGGCGCCGCGCGAGGAGTACCGCGCGACGGCCGAGCGCGGTGATGGATCTCGGCGAGGCGGTGCAGACGGCGGTCGACGCCGGGCTGCCGCTGCTGCTCTCCACCGAGGCCGCGGGGCAGCTGAAGGACACGGTCCGCGGGTCGGGCGGATGAAGGGCCGGCCCGGGCATGCTGACGATCACGACCTCCGACGGCGTCCGGCGCACCACCCGCCGCGTGGTGGCCGAGCAGGCGATCGCCGAGCTGCGCGCGCTCAAGCGCGCGCGAGCGCACGGTCGACGCTCGACGCCGGCGCGCGCCAGGTGGTGCGGATGGACGCTCGCCCGGCCGCTGGCCGACGACCCGGTGCTGCTCGGCCGCCAGCGCGAGATCGCCGCGCTGAAGGTCGTCGGCTCCGGCGTCGACGCGTCGGCCGTCGGCACCGGCAAGACGATCACCTCCGGCCGGGCGCTCGCGCACCGCGCCGCACGCAGCCCGCGGTTCCGGGCGCTGGTCGTCGCCGAGGGCCGGCTGCTCGGCCAGTGGCGCGACGAGCTCGCCCGCGGCGCGCCCGGTCGCGGGCTGCCGCCGCTGGCGCCGAACGTCGAGCTGCTGGTGCTGCCGACGACGCGGCAGATCGCCGGCCAGATCCGCCGCTTCGACCGCGAGCTCGGCGACCGGCCCGGCGTGGTGCTGGCGCCCAACAGCGTGCTCGACCGCTACCCGGCCGACCTGCAGGCGATCGCCTGGCACCTGCTGATCGCCGACGAGGCGCTGCGCTACGCCAACCCGGCGACCGAGGCGCACCAGGCGCTCGCGCAGCGTGCGGTTCGGCATCGCGTCGCCGACTGCTGGCTGTTGACCGCCACGCCGCGCGGCAAGAGCGCCGAGCACCTCGACGTGCTCGTCGGCCTCGCGGTCGGCGACGAGGCGATGATCACCGAGCGGCTCAACACGCGCGAGGCCGGCGACCTGATGGACGAGATCAACGCCCACCGGCTGCGCGTCAACTACGGCCCGCACCTCGTGCGCGTCACCCGCCGCGACATGCAGGCGTGGATGCCCGAGGTCCGGCCCGCGCAGCCGCTCGCGCTCGACCCCGACCCGGCGCTGGCGGAGCTGCTCGAGGCGATCCGCCGGGGCGGCCGGGAGGCCTACCGGCGGCTGCTCGAGGTGCTGCGCGAACTGCAAGACGCTCGAGGCCGGCAGCGCGCTGTACAAGCGGGCGCTCGCCGAGCTCGCCCGCGCCCAGGGCGTCGTGCTCGGCAACGTCGGCGTGTTCGTCGACGCGTCCGTCGACCCCGAGACGCTGACGCACTCCAAGGCCGCGCTCGCCCCGGCGCTCGTCCGCCAGGGGCTCGTGGCCGACGGCGATGCGCGGCGGCGGCGACGGGCTGCCGCTGCTGCGCGGCGTCACCGCCCAGACGCTCGCCGGGGTCGCCGGCGAGGAGCAGGTGATCGTGTTCGCCGAGCGCGTGTGGTGCCTGCGCCAGCTCGCCGCGCACGCTGCGCGAACGCCACGGCGTCGAGGCGCACGTCGCCGACGGCAGCATCACCGCGCCCGAGTTCGAGGCGCTCAAGCGGCGGTTCACCGCCGGCGAGTTCCCGGTGCTGTGCCTGTCGCGGATCGGGCACGAGGGCCACAACCTCCAGAACGCCTCGGTGCTCGTGCCACCTCGACCTGCCGTGGCTGCCGACCGGCCTCGAGCAGCGCGTCGGGCGGGCCGCCACGCCCGGCGCGGCCCGCGCGGCACGTGCAGACCTACATCCCGTACATCCGGCGCGGCGGGATCGAGCACGTCGTCTCCGTGCTCGCCGCGCGCGGCGCCGAGCACCACCAGATCCTCGACTCCTTCGAGGGCGTCGCGCGCCGCCGAGAGTCGACGCGTCGCGACCCAGCTCGCGGCGATCACCGGCGAGGTCGCCGAGTCAGCAAGGACGACGCCGGCTACGCCGGCACGGCCGCTCGGCTGACGGGTCGCCGCGAGCGTCTTCGACTCCTGAGCGAGCCGCCGCCCCTCGATGTGAGCGCTGTTCCGGCCACACCGTGGCTGATAGCTGGGAGTGCCGCAGAGTCTCGTTGGCCCCGAGCGTTCCTGACGGCGACCGATCCTTGAGGAGGGCCTCCACGTCAGATACGTTCCCTCCGCGACGTGAGCCGCGCACGTCGCCCCGGGGCCGTAGCTCAGATGGGAGAGCGCCGCGTTCGCAATGCGGAGGTCAGGGGTTCGATCCCCCTCGGCTCCATCTCCTGCTCCCGGAGATCGCGTCACGAGACTCGGCCTCCGCATAGTCCGTGGCGGCTCAGCCGGGCAGAAACAGGGTGTACTTGACGTTGATCCGCGTGGAGCCGGGCGCCGGCGAGTTGGTGGCGGTGACGCTCTCGATCATCACGTCGGTGAGGATGAAGCTCATGTGCGGGCCGTTGAGCTGAAGGCTCGCCAGATGCGTCCCGGCAGGCAGATCGGGTCGCGTCGGGGTGATGGCGAGGACGCGATGCTGGAGTTGATCCAGCGTGGCCGAGGTCACGGCGAACTGCACCGTGTTCGAGGTGCCGTCGGTGGCGGGCGCAGCGGACGCCGGCCCGGCGGCGGCGAGCGCGCCGGCCGCAACGAGCGCGGCAACTGCGGAGATCGGGGCGCGACGGAGAGAGCGGCGGGGCGAAGGATTCATGGGCACGAACCTACGGCGCCCGCGGAGCCCGGAATATCGGGGAAGACCCGGGTCCCGACCCCCGAACCGGGGTGGCCACCGAGCCGGCCAGTCCTCCGGGGCGCAGCCGCGGCGTGCGTCGGTGAGGCGGCCGCTCACCGTCCGGCCTGGGTGCGGATCCCCTCGGTTGCTGTGCTCACCAGGTCGCGCCCTTCGAGGCGTTCGCGCGGGCAGCAACTATCACTGAACTACAAATCTGCGATGAAGATGCCTCGCCGTGGAGCCGAGAAGGCGCAGCACGTTGACGCTAGCCTACAGACATGACTTCGCTTGAACGCCGTGTGAACATGGCCGCTGTCTTCCTGCCCTTCGCCATCACGGCGGCCGCCATCCCGCTGCTGTGGGGTGATTGGCTCGGCTGGTCCGACGTCGCCGTGTTCGCGCTCATGTATCTGCTGAGCGGTTACGGCGTGACCGTCGGCTTCCACCGGATGCTGACCCATCGCGCCTTCCAGACGACACCCGGCCACGCGCTATGCGTTCGCGTTCCTGGGGTCGCTGTCGGTGCAGGGCCCGGTCATCGACTGGGTGGCCGACCACCGCAAGCATCACGCCCACACCGATCAGGAGGGCGACCCGCACTCCCCGCACGTCGGGCACGGCGACGGCGTCTCCGGCGCCCTGCGCGGCCTGTGGCACGCGCACGTGGGATGGCTGTGGAGCACGCATGGAGAGGCCCGCGCGCACAAGTACGCCAAGGACCTCGTCGAGGACAAGGGCATGCGCGTCATCAACCGCCGCTTCCCGCTGATCGTGCTGGCCAGCCTGGTGGCCCCGGCCGTACTCGGCGGCCTGCTGTCCTGGAGCCTCAAGGGCGCCGCCACAGGCCTGCTGTGGGGCGGCTTCGTACGCATCTTCTTCCAACACCACGTGACCTGGTCGGTCAACTCCGTGTGCCACTTCTTCGGCAAGCGGCGCTTCGACGTCGCCGATCAGTCCACGAACGTGTTCTGGCTCGCGATCCCGTCGTTCGGCGAGAGCTGGCACCACAACCACCACGCCTTCCCGCGCTCGGCCGCGCACGGCCTGCGCTGGTACGAGCTCGATCCCTCGGCGATGCTGATCCGGTTGATGCGCCGCACCGGGCTGGCCTGGGACGTCGTACAGATCACCCCGGAGCGCCAGGCCCAGAAGCTGGTCGGCGCCCAGAAGCCCGCGCCGCCGGCGCCGTCGGTGCCACAGCCCGAAAGGGTCCTCGAGCGCGCCTGAATCCGGTACCCGGCGACAAGCGGTCTCGGCCGGCGTCAGGTGCCGCCGGAGCACCGCCTAAGGCACGACCCCGGTCCGCGCCCTCAGCGGACGCGCCGTCGTCCGGATACCGGCCGCCGGTCCCGGGCATCCCGTGCTGCAGGCTTACCGGACGGCGTCCAGATCAGGCGATCCGCCGCCCCGGTCAGCCCGGGGACGGCGGATCCGTCTCGGTCGACGAGGTTGGTAGCCACGAACATCGCGATGCCGCCAAGGAAGGCGGCTTCTTCGACTTCCCCGCCGCCCGAGTGAGCGAAGGCGAACAACGCGTGCTCGACGCCCTCGACGACGCCCGCAGGCCGCCCGCCTGACGGCGCACGCCGGCAGCGCACGGAAGGCGACGAGCGCGTCGGCCGTCGGCGGCGGCTCCGCCCGGCGCACCGTCGTTGGTCGCCGTTGCGAGCGCGACCACGCCTGAGGATCGCTGCAGGGCGGATGCCCGCCGACCTGGCACCCGCGATGCCGATCGCGGGTGATCGCGCGAGGCGTCAGCTCGCGGCGCCGACCGCTGCCCTGAGAGCGTCCAGGTCGGACGCGCCGAAGACGACGCGATCTCGCGTGGCGACGTAGACGAGATCGAGGTCCACCCCAGCCTGTGCGATCCTGCGAGTCAGGTCGGCGAGAACACCCGGCCGGTCCTCCACGTCGACCACGACGACCTCGCGTTCGCGCGATACGGCGAGATGCGAGATCGCCAGCGCGTGCCGCACCGCCTCGGCATGTGGGACCAGGATGTGCAGCTCAGCCTGATCCCCCGGACCGATGCACGTGGCCGCGGCGAGATTCACCCCGGCGTCGCTGATCGCGGCCGCGACCCGCGCGAGCGCGCCCGGCGTGTTCTCGACGTCGATGACCAAGTCGACGGCCATGCAGTCACCTCCTGTCGCTCCCGGCCAGAACCCTACTTGGGCTCGCGGGTGAAGCCACCTGACCCTGCGCGGCACGCCGGCCCGCGCAGCGAGCCCGAATATGGCAGCCAGTGTCAGGGCGCCGCGAAGCCCGGTGCCTCACACCCGGAGCGCGCGCAACATCACCGACAGCGATCGACCGACCTCCCGGACAGAGCGTTCTCGGAACCGAGACGCCGCCGGCCGCTTGCACCGTTCGGGCATCGCGTTGGTCGCCCGCGCACCGTAACCCGCCCTCCCGCCCACCCGATCACCCGGGAAGCCGGGCGGCCACGGGGTTTGCCCCCCCGCCGCTCTGCTGCGGACACGGCAAGCGGATCGCGGCCCCCGACCCACCTCCCATCATGAAAGGAGCCCCGCATGAGCGCGCTCGATGCCGCCCTGCGGCAGATCGACGACGTCGCCACCGACGGCGACCTCACCTCACCCCACCGGTCCGTCTACGGGCGATCGACCCCGACGACGCCGGCGAGTCGGTCGAGCCGCCCGACGGCCGCGCATCTACGTCCCGCGCGGGCACGGCCGGCGCGTTGACGGATGGGCCGCGCGCGCCTTGACCTGGAGCGCCCGCGGACCACGCGTGTGCGTCGGCGCCGGCATCCGGGGCGGCACGCCCGACCGACGATGCCCAGATCAGGCGATCCATTGCCCCGTCATAGTGCGGACGGCGGATCCATCAAGGTCGGCGAGCTTGGTGGCCACGAAGTCCTCGCGCCGAGACGGACGTCTGCATCCGGAACGGCGGGTCGTCCGCGGTCAACGCCTTGATCATCGTCGCGGCGGCCTCGTCCGGGGTCTGGGCCGCGTTGGCGGCAAACGCCGCGCGGGTGCGATTCAGGTACGCCGCCAAGGGGCGTGCGTAGGGTCCCGCGTTGCGCTGCGCGCTGGTCAGCGATTCGCCGACGTTGGCCACGGACTCACTCGACACGGCGCCGGGCTCGACCACCGTGACGCCCACGCCCGTGGCGGCGGCGACCGGCGCGAGGGCCTCCATGAAGCCCTCGACCGCGAACTTCGCGGCACAGTAGGCCTCGTTGAACGGCTGGCCAACCACGCCCCCGACGCTCGACACGGTGACCAGACGCCCGCCGGCCGCACGCAGGTGAGGGAGGGCGGCGCGCGTGACCCGAACGACGCCGAAGAAGTTCACCTCCATCAGCGCGTACACGTCCTCGAGCGCCTCCTGCTCGATCGTGCCCACATGCCCTGAGCCGGCGTTGTTGACCACCGCATCCAGGCGACCGCGCTCGGCGATGACGCCGGCGAGACACGCGTCCACCGAGTCGTCGTCGGTCACATCGAGCCGCTCGACTTGGATGCGGTCCTGGACCCCAGCGGCCGCCGCGGACTCGCGGAGCGCGCCACTGCGTGTCGGGTCGCGCATCGAGGCGACGGTGTGCCAGCCCTCACGCGCTGCGGCGATCGCTGCGGCCAGGCCGAGCCCCGACGAGGTACCGGTGATCAGAAGGGTCTTGTCGGCGTTCATCCGCGCAGTCTGACCGGCCGACCCCGCCACGCCGCACCAAGCGCGAGTGCGAGCAACGGTCACGCGGGGAGCAGCGCGATGCTCGTGAGCGCGACCGACATCGTGAGCGCCGCCAGGGCGATACCGGCGCCCTTCGCCTTGGTCTTGGCGGCACGATGCGCGTCCTCGGCGCGGGCTCGACCAGCGTGAGGTCCGGCGGCGCACCTCGACCGGGTCGAGGTTCGCGTCGCCGCATCCACGCAGCGCGCCGAGGGCCAGGTCGAACGCCGGCGAGCCGCTGGACAGCCGCGCGGTCTCGGTGCGCTGCAGGCCCGCCAGCGACCGGACCGTCAACGCCGCCAGACACACGATCACCATCGCGACGACGATCACCCAAGCGAAGGCACGGTCGACGTGGGTGTTGGTCTTGGCCAGCGTCGCCGTCAGCGCCGCCAGCCCGAGCACCGCCGTCACCGCGGCCGCCGCCACGGCATCCGCACTGCACTGCCGCCCCTCGTAGTACGCGATCAGATCGCGCTCCTGCCCGATCAGCTGATCGAGCGCGTCAAGCCGCCCGGCATCTGGTTCCGGGTCAGGCTCGGCGTCGGCGGTCGAGTCCACCCGGGAGATGCAACCGCCTCACGTCACGGCGGTCAACCGCCGAGACGCCCCAGCGCATCACCCACGACGGCGCGACCGAGGACACCAAGCACGCCCCAGATCGGGCGGACAGGCGCGATCCGCCACAGCGCCTTCAGATCGCCTTGCCGGAACGTCGACCGAGCGCGCCGGCGATCGGCATCTCGGCCTGCGCCGCGGACTCCGCGAGACGTGCTCTGCCGCGCGCTTCCCCCCCGGCAGTTCCTTCACGACGAGAAAGGAGGTTGCGCATGAGCGCAATCGGCGCCGCCCTGCCGCAGATCGACGAGGTGGCCGCCGAGGGCGACCTCACACCCGAAGCGCCAGCCCCGTGCCGGCGATCGAGCTCGACGACGCCGGCGAGCCGGTCGAGCTGCCCGACGGCCGGCGGATCTACCCGCCCCGCCTGCACGGCGAGCCGATCGACGAGCTCGCCTGCGCGCTGCTCGACCTCGACCGGCCCGGCGATCGAAGTTCCTGCGGCTGACCGGCCCGCCCGGCACCGGGCAAGAGCCAGCTCGCCCGCGCGATCGCCCTCCGGCTGTGGCACCAGCCGCGGCCTCGAGGTGTCGAGACCGTCACGGTGCGCCGTTCTACGGGTTCGTGGAGATCACCGGCGGCCCGTCGTCGGACGAGTATCTGTTCCGCCACGAGTTCGTCCCCGCCGCCGACCGGGCGGGCAGCATCCGGCTGGTCGACTCGGCGTTCGTGGCAGGCGATGCGCGAGGGGTGGGTGGTGATGATCGACGAGGTCAACACGATCCGCGACGTCGCGCTGCTGTCGATCAACGCCATGCTCGACGGCCGCCTCTCCCTGTATCTGCCGGCGACCGGGGAGACGGTCGTCGCCCAGCCCGGGTTCGCGTGCCTGCTCGCCTACAACCCGGGGCTGGTCGGCGGGTCGCGACCGACATCCCCGACGCGTGGCACTCGCGGTTCCCGGCCACCCTGGAGGTGACGAGCAACTGGGCGGCGCTCGCGTCGCTCGGCGCCCCCCGACGGCTGGTGGCCGAGGCGATGGCGACTCGACCGCCAGCGGACTGGCCGGCGAGGACGGGCTGGCCTGGACGCCGCAGTTCCGCGACATCGAAGCGCTGTGGCGGATGATCGACGCGGGTCGGCGAGCGCGCCGCGATCGCGCTGTTCGTGCTCCAACCTGGCCGAGCAGGCCCAGGCCGGGAAGGTGCAGGAGGCCGAGGCGGCCGCCGCCTGCCGGATGCTCGACCAGGCCGGCTACGGCCGCCTGAAGGTCTCAGCGACCGGGCGGATGCCGAACCTGCACGGCTACCCGCGGGCGGTGACCGCATGACGCCGGCCACGACGGACGCCGGCGTGTTCGCTGCGCGCAGCTGCAGCCGCGCCGCCGCGCAGCGCGGCCGGCTCGACCCAGTCTACCAGGACCTGTCCGATCACTGGACGCTGATCCTGCAGCGGCTGTACCCGGTGTGGGCGCTGATCGGCCCCGGGCTGGCTGACCCGGGGCACATCGAGGTCCACTCGCGCACGATCTACCTCGACTCCGACGCGCTGCTCGGCAGCCGCGCCAGCAGATCGCTCGCCGGCGACGCTCGAGCGCCGGCGCGGTGCTGCGCTGCTTCGGGCGTCGCGCTTCACGAGACGATGCACGCCAAGCACACCAAGCGCTGGGCGTCGAGCACGACCAGCGCGCTCGTCCGAGTCCGAGGACCCGGCCGACCGACAGCTGGCGGTCGACCGGCGGCTGCTGGAGGAGCCGCGGATGGAGGCCCACGGCGTCCGCGACTTCCCGCCCGACTCACCGCCGCGGCCGGTTCGTCCGCCACGCGCTGGCCGCCGCGGTCGCCGACGTGATCGTCCCGGCGTTCGCCGCAACAGGTCGCTGCGCTGCGGCGATGACCGGGCCGGCCGCTGACGCGCGACATGGCCGGGCGCGCGAGGACCTACCTGCACGCCCGCACCCACTACGGCGATCGTCGACCCGGCCGCGCTCGGCGCGCTGCACCGCCGTCTGGCGAGCGCGTGCTCGGCGAGCACGACCTCGCGCGCGCTCGATGACGCTGTACGCGCGCGTGATCTGGATCGCCGACGGCGAGCTCGAACCGCTGTCGGACGCGGCGCCGGCGAGTACCGCGAGATCATCGGCTCACCGGACGACCGAGGACGACGCCGGGGCCGCGGGCGAGCGACCCGGTGAAGGCGGCGGCGGCGACCGCGACGGCAACTGCAGCGCGGCGACCCCGACAGCGCGCGACGGCGGAGGTGAAGATGCCGACGGATCGGCGGCGAGGCGGCTGGCCGGTGACGTCGGCGTGGATGCCGGGCTCGCTGGCCGACGCGCTCGAGCAGGCGCTCGCCACGGCCCGGACCGGCAGCTGGTCAGCAGCTCGACGAGCGACGTCAGGACCTCGACCGATGTCTCGCCCAGGCCGCGCGACCGTCGCCGGCGGCCCGGGCGACGGCCGCGGGCGTGGCCGGGGGACCGGCGCGCCGAGCGGGCGGATGCCCGACCGCGGCGTCGACCGCCCGCCGTTCCCGGACGAGGTGCAGCACGCCCGCCGCTACGCCAGCCGGCTTCGCCAAGCGATCACCGCGCGGCACGCGGCGAGACCGACAAGCGCACGCCCGGCGGGCGCTTCGACGGCCGCGCCTACGCGCGCGGCCGCGCGCAGCGCGCCAGCCGGCCGGCCGGTGTCCACGCACCCGTGGCGGGTCATCCGCCAGGTCCGGGCGCCGATCGAGGAGCCGCACGTCGGGCTGATCATCGACACCTCAGGCTCGATGGGCGCGCTACGAGTACGCGCTCGGCCCGATCGCCTGGATCCTCACCGACGGCGCTGCGCCAGATCGGCGGCCGGCTGGCCACCGCGCTGTTCGGCGACAGCGCCGCGCTGCTCGCCGACGGCACCGCCCGACTGCGCGCAGGTGCCCGGGATCCGGACCGGCGGCGGCACCGCGTTCGCCGGCGACGCGATCGAGCTGCGTGTCGACCGGCTCGAGATGGCCAACCCGCGCCGGCCGCGCTTCGTCTACGTGCCTCTCAGACGGCGGCTGGTCATGACACGGCGGCCGGCGTCGCGCGGATCCGCGAGCTGCGCGCCCACGGCGTGCCGACCATCCATCTGGCGATCGGCAGCGCACCGCTGTCGGTGGAGGCCGACCGCGTGGTGGTGATCACCGACCCCGCCGATGCGCTCGACCAGATGGCGGACGACACCGTGGCCGCGCTCGCCGCCGCTGCAGACGCAGTGCCGCGGCGTTGAATCCGCGCCCGCCCCAACCCCCGAGACCCGAAGGCCCGAATCCTCACCGGGCCGTCGCCGGGCCGCACCGCAGGACTCGCCGCTCAAGGAGCGTGATCCGCGGACCGCGGCTGCGCGGCGACCGGCAAGCCGCCCCGCTTGGTGCGCACGCCGGCGGCTACCGCCCCGCCGCTCCGGCGGCTCCGCGTTTACGTTGTTGACGATGACAGCAACCACGCTATCATCGCCCTTGACGATCTTTACGGAGACGACATGGCTACCACCGACACCGAAGCAACGCGCGAGCTGCGGGAGGCCACCGAGGCGCTCGCCGAGCAGCCGCGAGCCCGGCAGACCCTGATCAAGGCCTTCTCGGCGCGAGCCCTTCGCAGCGCGATCGACGAATCGCAGGCGGCGGAATCGGTCGACGACTTGCGCCAGTGGACGGAGGCGGTGGGCTCACTGTTCGCGCTCGAGGCAGACCAGCGCCGAAGCGTCACGACCCTGATCTCGGACGCGCTCGACGAAACGCTGCGCCAGTCCGGCGAGGAGCCCGACGAGGAGGCGCTCGAGCGATGGGGTCGACTGCAGGTGCTCGCCACCTACGAACGCGTGCGCGAGGCGTGCTATACGGTCGGCTGGCTCGAGGGGCACGGCGTCTCGCGCCAGCGGCTCAACCAGTGGCGCCGCGCCGAGAAGCTGTACGGCATCGCCGACCTACCCGGGGTGAAGGGCTATGCGTATCCGCGCTGGCAGTTCACCGACGCGCTTCGCCCGCGCGAGTGGATGCCGCGCGTCGCGGACGCGGCACGCAGCGCGCGACTGGACGGGCTGACACTGCACCGGTTCATGACCGATGGCGACGCGGGCGACGGCCGCTCGCCGCTTGAGGCCGCCGAGGCCGGCGACGTCGACACCACCGTCACGCTCGTCGCGGCGGCCAACGCCCAGGGCGCCTGACGTGGCCGACACCGCCGAGGCGATCCCCTGGCCGGGGGATCGCCCCGACGAGCTGCCCGCACTCGACGAGGTGGTGTTGCGCGAAGCCTGGCGGCTGCATTGGGAGGACCACCCCACGGCCGAGCGCCTCCATCCGCATGGCCGCTACCGATTCGACGCGCCGGCCGGCGAGTTCGGCGTCACCTACCTGAGCGATGACCGCTCAGCGGCGTTCGCCGAGACCTACGGCGACAGCGGCGTGCTGGCCAAGTCAGAAGCGCACCGCAGGCTCAGCCGCGTGCGATCCGTCCGAGCACTCCGGCTCCTGCGTGTCGACGACATGGCCGTCGCGGCCGCGTTCGGTCTGGACAACCGCATCTCCACCGAAAAGCCGTACACACGTACGCAGGCCTGGAGCCTGGCGTGGCACACCTGGTATCCGCAACTCGACGGGCTCGTGTTCCTTGGACGCAGGAGCGCGCCACAGCGCAACAGCTGCCTGTATCTGGATCGCTGCTCCGACGTGTTGGAATCCGAGCTCGCCGGCATGCTCGAAGAGCTGCGCGAGGACGGACTGCGGGCCTGTCAGCGGTACCGCATAACGCCGGCGCTGTATTTCTGACGGCGGCCGCGAGGCGACTGCCGTCGCGTCGCCGGCGAGAGGCCCCACGACGATCGGCGCAGGGCGTCGCGCAGCCGGCCGGCGACGAGACGCTCCGCATCTGAGGCGTCGTCCACCGTGCCACCGGGGAGGCGCACCGTCCTCTTCACCGGGCCGTCGGCGGGCCGCGCCCCAAGGGGCCCACGTTCATCTCGTCGCCGACCCGCTGGCTGTCGACGCCCCGCCGCCGCGATCACCGAGGCGGAGTGGCGCGAGCGCGCGCCGCAGCTTCACGCCCGCGCCGTCTCACACCACCGCCGTCGTCCTGCGAGCCGCGTGTCCACGCGAACCGCTTGGAGCTCCGCCGGCCGCCTGACACCCACCGGCGCTCCGCCGGTGCATCGCCTGAGCGCCCCAATCCGTGGCGGAAGCCGATCTCCCCACGGCCACCGAGTGACCCTCCCTCCATCGAGGAGCCGATATGCCGCATCCACAGACAACGTCTCCCCCCGCCCTGTTCGACGTCACCTCGGTGGCGTCGAACAGCCCCGCCGGCACGCTGGTCCGCGTGCCCCTGGATGAGCTCGAGCTGGCGCCGAACGCCCGGCGCGAGATCGACCCGGACGGCATCGAGCGCCTGGCCCGCATGCTGGCCACCACGGGCCAGCTCGTGCCCGTGCATCGGCCACCGCCCCGCCCACGACCGCGCCCGCGTCGTGCTCTACGCCGGCCAGCGTCGGCTGCTGGCCGCGCGGGCGAGCCAGAGCTCGACGGCCGATGACTGCGGCGGTCCGCAGCCTGATCGTGCTGCTGCTCGACCACGAGCCCGGCCCGGACGAGATGCGGCGGATCCAGGCGCAGGAGAACCAGCGCGAGGAACTCGCGCTGGCCGACCAGCAGGAGCAGTTCCGCGACTGCTGGGCCGCCCGCGCCGGGCTGCCCGACGACGACCGGATCGCCGCCGTCTGCGCCGACCTGGGCATCGGCGCGCGCAAGGCGTCCACAACCTGCGCCGCCAGCTGACGCTGCCCGACGCGATCCGCACACGCGTCGCCGAGCGCCCGACCGGCGAGCAGCTCTCGGTCACGATGGCCAACCGGCTGGCCGACATGCACGAGCTCGCCCCCGCAGCTGACCGCGGCGGTCGCGGCGCGGATCACCAGCCGCGACCTGCACGAGCGGGCGCTGGCGCGACCTCGGCGCGTTCGTGCACCGCACCGTCGTCGAGGACGAGGCGCACGTACGCCGTGCGGATCGACGACGGCGCGCTGCTCGACGCCGCCGAGCAGCTCGAGCGCGCCCGCGCCCAGCTCACCGCCGGCGAGCCGCGCCGCAGGCCGCGGGCTGCTCGGCTGCGCGCCCGGACGAGCTCGACCGCAGAGCTCGACACGCTCGCCGCGCGGGCCCGACGCAGGCGCTCAAGCTGCGCGTCACGCGGCGACTGCGCGACCGCGCCGCGCAACGGCCGCTACGCCTGGACGCATCGACCGCGGCCGCGACTTCGCCGCGCGGCATCTGGGTCGTCGACCCGCTGTTCATGCTCGACCTCGTCCAGCGACGCGTCCAGGCCGCGGACGGCGACGGCGCCGGCCCGCGAGGAGGCCTACTTCGCCGGCGCCCGCCTTGACGACGGCGAGCTCCGAGCCGCCGCCGCCGAGGACCGCGAGCGCAGCGCGCAGGCCGCGCCACGCCAGGCCGAGGCGACGGCGCAGCAACCTCGGGCTCGGCCACGACATCCGCGCCGGACTGATCGAGCCCAGCCGACGAGCAGCTCCGACGCGCGTCACGCAGATCGTCTGCCGGCTGCTCGCCGCGCAGCTACCGCGAGCATGATCGCCTACGGCGCCGGCTGGACCGACCGCGAGCGCCAGCAGCCCGTCGGCGAGACCGGCCGGCAGCGAACCGCGCCAGCGCCGACGCGATCGTCGACGCCGAACTCGAGCGCGCGCTCGCCGACCCCGACCCGCTACGCGGGATCGCCCAGCTCGCCGCCCGCTGGGCCGCCGCGTTCGTGCTCGACCCCGACGGGGTCACCCGCACCAAGGCGCTCGGGTCACGAGCGCATGGCGCGCAAGCTCAGCGACGCGCTGCCCGGACGGCGACGGCCCGCTGCGCGACCGCGCGTCTGGGAGTTCATGCGGCCGATGCTCTCCCCGCGGCTGGCCGCCTGAACGCGCGACGCGTTCGTCGTCGATGAGGCGGCGAGAGCACCGTCGACCTCGCCCGCCACCGCGCGCGAATCCGACCTCGACGACCTCGACCTCGACGACGCGGACCCGACCGCGGCCGCCGCCTAGGACCATCCGGCCGCCTCACGCTCACGCGTGAGGCGGCCAGGCCCTCCCCCCCTTTGCCGTCCGCGGCTGTCCAGAGCGTCCGATACATCGCGCCGATGCGTCAGCCCCGCGGAGTTTGCGTACACGTGCCCCGACCGCGTTCTTCGGAAGGCCCCGCGAGCGTGCTGGAGGTCGCACCGCTCCCATCACGCGGTTGCGACAACAGAGGCTGTCATGGGGGATCGCGGATCGCGGCTGGTCAGACTGCTTTGCATGTATGCGCCGGGAGAGCGGAACCTGGCGGCGCCGATGGTCCTTGTCGAAGGGCAAAAGAGGCTGCGCGGGGAGCCGTACGCCGAGAACTCCCGGCTTCGTGGAGAGCAGCGGGACGCTTCTGGGCGTCCGACTGGGGCCGGGAGTTGGTCGGTGGCATGGCCAAGGGGGCAAGCGGCGCCGGCCTGCCGCTCCGAGTTACGCGCGGTCGGAGCATCAGGCGGTTCGCAGGGGTGGAACTGGAGGTTGGCGGCGTGTCCGATCCCGTTCTCTCGTGCGTTGATGCCCCGCCGCGCCGCCGGGGGGGCGGCGCGGCATGATCAGGGGCGGCGCGGCTGGCGATGAGGCCGCGGTGGATATCTGGCGCTGGCGATCGCCGACGCGCTCGACGGTCAGGGCACGAGCGGAGCGTAGCCCAGGCCGGCCAGCACCTGCGCGACCCGGTTGTGCCCGGCCTGGTTGAGGTGCGTGCCATCCGCCAGATACGCCTGGATCGCGGTTCGGCCGTCCGCGCCGTTGAGCGCGTGGTAGGCATCGGCGCAGGCGCCGCCGTGGAACGGCGCGAGCTCGCACTCGGCGGCGGCCATCAGGTCGGTGCCGACGCGCGAGACGCGCGCGGCCTCCGGCGAGTTCCAGCTCGGCGGGTCGGTCACGTCGCCGATCACCTGGTTGTAGGGGGTGACGACGCGCAGCAGCGTCGGCCGACCGGCGCGCAGCTGGTCGATCTGGGTCAGCAGGATGTCGAGTGTCAGCTTGAGCTCGTGGGTCACCCGCCGGCTGCAGCGGTCGCTGAGCTGGTCCCAGTGGACGTCGGGGTACTCGGGCGCGACCTCGCAGGGGTCGTCGAACCGGTTCCAGGCCGAGTCGTTGAATCCGAGCCCGACCAGCACGATGTCGGCGCCGGCGATCGCCGCTCGCAGGGCGGGGTCGGCGTACACGTTGCCGAGTGCCTGGCTGGCCTGCAGCATGATCAGGCGCCCGTCACGCGAGGCGCCGAGGTAGTCGACCGCGACGCGGCGGCCGGTCGCCCGCTCGACGTCCTTGGCGTACTGGTGTGCGTAGTCGGTGCAGCCCGGGCACTCGCTGGCCCGCGCGGTGGAGTCGCCGAGGACGGCGAGGCGCAGCGGCGCGGGTGGCGTGGCCCGCGAGCCGGGCGCGCCGGCGATGGCGAACAGGACGGCCGCGAGGCTCACGCCGGCGGCGACGACGATGGCCCGGTTGCGCATGGAGCCACCCCTTTCACGACGGTGCGGATAAGACGATCGCGAAGCTACGGCTGCCGCGCCCAGCCGCCATCGGGGCTCGCCGCAGTCTTTCCGGCGCGCCCACTGTGGCTGGCCACGATGACGCGGCTGCCGCGCGGACGTAGAGTCGCGGGAGCGATGAAGCTCGCTCTCGCGCTCTTGTTGTGTGGCGTCGCCGGCGCCGGCTGCAGCCTGCTCTCGAGCGGCGGTGCGGCCGACAAGGCCGGCGGGCACGGCCGGGCGGTGACGCTGCGGCTCGCCTACCCCGACGGGCCGGGCAACGCGCCCGCGCATGCGGCCGATTACTTCGCACGTCGCGTGCTTGAGCTGTCCGGCGGCCGCATGCGGGTGCGGATCCTGTGGCAGGCGGGCGGCTACCAGTCCAAGCGTTGGGAGCTGCGGGTCGTGCAGATGGTGCGCTCCGGCCGGGCCGAGCTGGCGCTGGTCGCGGCGCGAGCGTGGGCGCAGCGTGGCGCCACGCGCCTCGACCCTCTGGTCGCGCCGTTCCTGCTCACGAGTGACGCCCTGGTGCGGCGCGTGGCGGCCGGGCCGCTGACCCGTGAGCTGCTGAGCGGGCTCGGGCCAGCCGGAGCGGTCGGCCTGGCACTGATCCCGGGCGGGCTGCGGCACCCGTTCTCGTTCGGACAACCGCTGCTCAGGCCGGCCGACTTCGCTGGCACGACGATCCGCGCGCCGTACTCGGACCTCGTCTACGCCACACTGCGAAGCCTGGGCGCAAGGCCGGTCGACGTCGAGGGCGGCCGCGTCGACGCAGCGGTCTCGCGGCACCAGGTCGCGGCTGCGGAGAGCGGCTACGAGTTCGCGTCCGGGATCCCGAGTCCGGCGGTCGCCACCGGGAACGTGACCCCGTTCGCGCGGATCGACGTGCTCGCTGCCGCACGCGGTGCGTTTGCCGCCCTGAGCCCGGGTGACCGGGCGCTGCTCCGCCGTGCCGCGGCCGACGCGACGCGCAACGCGCTGCGGACCGGTCGCGCCGACGCTCAGCTGGCCCGCCAATTCTGCGCGAGCCGGCGCGGCCGCGTCGTACTGGCCGCGCCGCACGACGTCCGCGCACTCGCCGCCGCCGCAGCCCCGGTCACAGCGCGGCTGGCTCGGGACCCGCGGACGCGGCGGGCGATCGCGGAGATCCGCTCGTGGCCTCCGCGGCCCCGGCCCCCAGTCGCCTGCAAAGCGGCCCCCGCCGCCGCGCCTCGCCCGGCCCGGGGCGCAGCCGACCTCCACGCGCTCGACGGCGTCTATCGCATTGCCTGGACCGAGCGCGAGGAGTTGCGCGCCGGCATCAGCCCGGGCTACGCCCACAACACCTTCGGCGTCCAGACGTGGACGCTGCGGGGCGGCCACTGGGTCCTGCACACAAACAACGGCCTGTATCCGCCCGACTGCCGCGGCCCGTACACGCTCCGCGGACACACCCTGTGGGCTGACTTCAATGTGGCCGGCTGCAACGGCACGCTCGACGCCACCTGGTCGCTGGAGGGCGACGAGTTGCGGCTCCGGCTGCGTCATGCCGTGCGCGACGACGAGATCTGGTGGGGCACGAAGCCGTTTCGCCGGATCGCGGGCTGACTCAGGTCTGCGCGCGCAGGTGCGCGAGCACGGCCCGGACGCGCCGGTGGACATCGGGATCCTCGTCCAGGCCGAGCTTCATGAAGATCTGGGTGATGTGCGCCTCGACCGTGCGCTCGGTGATCGACAGGCGAGCGGCGAGCGCGCGGTTGGACAGGCCCTCGGCGAGCAGGGCGAGCGCCTCGCGCTCGCGCGCCGTCAGCGGCTCGAGTGGGTCGCTGCGCCGGCGGCGGCCGATGATCTGCGCCACGATCGTCGGGTCGACAACGGTCTCCCCGTCGGTCACGCGGCGGAGCGCGTCGAGCAGCACCGCGACGTCGAACACGCGCTCTTTGAGCAGATAGCCGACGCCTGCCGGGTGCTCGTCGAGCAGGCGCAGGGCGTAGCTTGGCTCGATGTACTGCGACAACACGAGGATCGCCGTACCGGGATGCTCGTCCCGGATCGCCTGCGCCGCCTGCAGCCCCTCGTCGGTGTGAGTCGGCGGCATGCGGATGTCCACCAGCACGGCGTCCGGATGGTGCGCGCGCACCTTGCGCAGGAGCTCGGCCTCATCGCCCGCCTCTCCGGCGACCTCGACGCCGGCGTCGCCGAGCAGCCGTACGATCCCCTCGCGCGTGAGCATCAGGTCGTCGGCCACGACTACGCGCATGGGACCTCCGCGACGATGCTGCCCGCCTCGGCCATCGCGTGACCGCCGAGCGCGCCGAGTCGGTCCTGCAGCGACACGGGGACGGCGACTGCGCCGCCGTCGGCCCGGACCGTCGCTCGCGCGGTGTCGCCGGTGCGCGCGACGCCCACCACAACATGCGACGCCCCTGCCGCGCGCGCCGCCTCCACCCCGGTCTGGACCACGAGGTAGAGCGCGAGCTCCACCTCAGCCGGCAGGCGCGTGGCCGGGACGGCGCGGATCTCCGTCGGCAGCGGCGCGAGCTCGGCGAGGGTCTCCAGCGCCGGCCCAAGCCCGGCCTCGTCGAGGACCGCCGGGAAGATGCCTCGGGCGAGCGTGCGCAGCGCGTCGAGCACCGCGGCAACCTCGCTCCCCGCACCGGCGAGCGCGGCCGCTTGCGCTTCGTCGCCCGCGGTCCGGGCGGCGGTCTGCGCCAGCCGCAGCTCATAACCGACGGCCAGCAGGCGCTGCTGAGCGCTGTCGTGCAGGTCGCGCTCGAGCCCTCGCCGGCGATCGTCGCCCGCTGCCACGATGCGCGCCCGGGCGAGCCGCAGGTCGTCGAGGTGCACCGACAGCTCTGCCCGCAGGCGCTCATTGTCGGCGGCGAGGCTCGCCGCCGCGCCGATGTCTCGCTCGAGCCGCAGCTCGTCGAGGAGCCGGCGGTCATGCACGATGAGCGCCACGGGGCGCCCGCTGCGCACCACCGAGGTCGCGGCCCGGCCAGCAGGTACGACGGGGCGCCCGTTCAGGTCGACGTAGCCCGAGCGCGCCGGCACCCAGAAGCCCACCTCCAGCCCTGGGTCGCCCAGCGAGCGGGCGAGCAGCGCCCGCAGCCCGCCCGGCGGGTCGTCGGCGAGTTCGCGGCCAAGGCGGGCGAGGGCGTGGCGCGAGCGGCGCGCGCTGAGCACCGCGGCGGCGACGGCGAGCGCGAGCGCGGTCAGCGCGCTCGCTCGCAGCAGGAATGTGGTCGCGAACAGGCCCCGCTGCGGATCCTCGCTGCCCAGCGCGCGCTCCAGTCCATAGGCGCACTCCGCCGCGCCCGCGGCGACCGCGGCCCACGCGAGCGGCCCGCGCAACCGCAACGCGGCCAGCACCGCGATGGTCGCCCCGCCGGCCCCGGCAAGCCAGGCCCCGGCCGCCGCCAAGCGGCTTGCCACGGCTGGGATGTTGCCGACCAGCAGGACGTCGTCGGTGCAGTTGCGCCAGCAGGACACGTCGGCGAACGGATCGCTGAACAGCACCAGGCCCAGCGCGATCAGCGCCGCCGCGACATAGAACCCCGCAAGAAGCGGGCGCCCCGCCCGGGGGCCTAGTGTCAGCTGGAGGATCAGCGGGACCAAGAGCGGCGCGAGCAGCGCGCCGACCGTGCGCAGCGCCGGAGCGCCCTCCCAACCGATCCAGTCCTGGGCCGACCACACCATGCCGACCAGCAGGCAGACCCAGGCCAGACCGCTACCCGGCCGCTGGTGCCAGGCCAGCGCGCCCGCACCCAGCAGCGCGAGGCTGGCGAGCACGTCGGCCGCGTGGGCCACGTCGGAGACCGCAGCGTAGCTGGTGCCCAGCGACGCCGTCGACTCGGCCGACCAAAGGGCGAGCAGCGCCAGCGCCGCCGCGACCGCGAGCCCTCCCGCCTTGAGCACGAAGCGGGTCTCGGTCACAGGTCGAGGGTCACCTCCACGCGCGTGCCGCCGCCCGCGGGCGACTCGACGCTGAACCGTCCGCCGGTTGCCTCCACGCGATCGCGCAGCCCCTGGAGGCCGCCGCGGCGGACGATCCGCGCGCCCCCGGCGCCGTCGTCGCGGACGCTGAGCCGCAGCCGGCCCGCGTCGACCGCCGCGTCGACGACAACCCGCCCGGCGCCGGCGTGCTTGGCGGCATTCGCCAGCGCTTCGGCGCAGACGTAGTAGGCGGTCGCCTCCAAGTCACCGGGCAGCCGCGGAAGATCCGCGTTGATCTCCACCTCGCCGGCGCTCGTAGCGGCGAGGTCCCGCAGGCCGCGCACGAGCCCTCCGCCGGACAACGCGCGGGGATGCAGCCCGCGCGCCACTGCCTCGAGGTCACCCAGCGCCAGCTCGACCCGCCGGCGCGCCTGTGCGGTGAGCCGCGCCACCTCCGGATCGCCGCCGGCGGCGACGAGCCGGTCCCGCAGACGGAGCAGTGGCGCAAACGCGCGCTCGCGCAACTCCAACTCGAGCCGCCTCCGCTCGTCCTCGGCAGCATGCAGCAGACGGCGCCGGGACGCCTCCACCTCCTGTACCCGAACGCGGACCTCGCCCTCCAGCCGGGCGTGTGCCGTTGTCAGCCGCGCGGCAGCGGACACGGCCTCCTGCAGCGACGGGTCGGCGGCGAGCGCGGGATCGTGGGCGAGCGCCGCGACGACCGCGCCGTCGCGGTAAACGAGCGTCGTGGCCAGGTCGCGTGACTCAGCGTCGAGCATGCGCAGGCTCGGATCGCCCAACGCGCGGGCGAGCCGCTCGGGAGCCGGCGCACCGGCGGGCTCGGCGAGATCGACGACGAGATCGGTCACCGGCACGCGCTCCCACGGGCGAGCGACCACGCCGGCGGCCAGCCGCCAGGCGATCGCGACCACAACCACCTCGTAGATCACCAGCAGCAGCTCGTCCGGATCGCTCGCCGGCACCCCAAGCCGGACCAGCGCGCCACCGGCGACGGTCGCGGCGAACGCGCTGCCAGCATCCAGCGCGAGACGGCGGGCGCGCCGCACGCGGCCCGCCGCCGTGGCGTGGCGCCAGAGCAAGAGCGCGACGACCACCGCCGCAGACGCGAGCGAGCCGACCTCGTTATGCCACGGCGCCGGGGTCAGCGCGACCGCGTAACCGCCCGCCACCATGGCTCGCTCCCCGCCAGTACGCGGCCGGCCGCTCGGGTAGGTGAACAACAGTTGCAGCAGCGGGCCGCGGTGCAGGTAGAGCGCCGCGGGGAGCACAGTCCCCGCGAACCATGCGACGCCGGTCACCCCGAGCAGCGGCCCGGCAGGCTCGCCGCGAGCCCGCAGCATCACGTAGAGCCCAGCGGCGAGGAGCCCCCAGCCAGTCAGCAGGTCGCCGACCGCGGCGCCCCGGTCGGAGCCGGCCTCGGCGGCCACGCCGAGCAGCGCAATCGCCAGGTAGGCCGCACTAACCCAAAACCGCCGCAAGCGCCGCTCCCGACAGCTCGCTCTTGGCGATGAACCCGCGCGCCGACGCGGCGGCGACGCGACCTCCATACGTCCCCTCCGGCCGGCCAGAGATCAGAACCACGACCGGCGGATCGGCCGTCCCGGCGAGCAGCTCGGCGACGCCGAAACCGTCGACGCCGGGGAGCTGGAGGTCGAGCAGGACGACCGCGGGACGCAACCGCTCCACCGCAGCCAGCGCCGACGGCCCGTCCGCGACAGCGGCGACCACGTCGAAACCCTCGGCGTCCAGCAGCGCCGTCGCCGCTTCTCGGAAGTCGAGCTGGTCGTCGACGATGAGCACCGAGGCCGGCACGACGCGATCGTCTCAGACTCCCCGGGAGCTGCCATCGTGGCGGGCCACAATGCGGTCGATCAACGCCCGCCTCGGACGGCGGCGAGACGCAGACCCGGCTCACACTCCGGCTTGACCTTTGGACTCGCCGGTCGTCGACAACGACCAGAGGCGCAAGGGCATCGCTCCTGACCCTCGCCAAGGGAACAGTGTCGGCAGGCCCCGTCGCTCGCCAACCCGCTCCTGGTTGAACGACAACCGACAGCCGATTCAGCGCCGCCACGCCGCGAGAGATTGAGGCTTCGATGCCTGTCAAGGGCAGGGGCCGATGGTGCGGGTGCGCGGCGGGCGCTTAGGGAAGGTGGGGTGTCGGCTGGTGGTTTCGAGGACGCGAAACAAGCCGCGGGCGGAGTAGCGCTTGAGTCAGCGCTTGACCTCGCGCGGGTCTTGCCCTCGGCAAGGCGGCGGGCGACAGGACCACATACATCGGGGCTCGATCGCCTCAATCACGCGACTACTCACGCGGCGCCGGCCGTCCGGCTGCTCCCGTACTGGGCCGGCAGCATCGGTTCGGATCGCAGCTTGGCGGACGGTCGCTCGTGGTCCCACACGGTTACGGCGTGGACGCCGAGATGGTGGGTTCATCGCACCCACAGCTGGTCGATCTGTGGTTGGCTGGTGGGATCGAGTGTGAAGTGGCCTACACGGCGCGACAGGAACTCAACGGAGGAGTTGCTTACGAGCGGAACCCATGGCGCGTGGTTGACCGCGCGACGGTCGGCGCGAGCCCAGATGGCCTGCGCAGCCGCGGGGTCGGTGAGCTGCAGCGCCTCAGCTCGTGCGACGAGACGGTCGAGCCGGGCGTCGCAGTAGCCGCCGGAGTTGGTCGTCCGTGCCGGGTCGGTCGGGTGGTAGCTCGAGCAGGTGACGAACGACAGGAACTGGGCGGGCGACGGGTAGTCGGCCACCCAGTCGCCGTCGCTGATGTTCCATGGGTTGCGGACGCTGGCGATGCGTCGGAAGAAGTCCGCCGGGTTCGCGATCACCTCGATCCGTGGCTGGTAGCCGATCGCCTGCAGGGCGGCCGCCAAGACGGGGGCGGCGGTGGTGGCGATCTGGTCGTCGGGGCGGATGGGGAAGCGCACTGTGGCCCCGCGCGTTCCCGCGGCGCGGACGAGCGCGCGGGCGCGGCGGAGGGCGGGGCCGTGCCACCGGCCATCGTTGCTCCCGCTGGTCCACGGGCAGTAGTCCTCATGACCGGGGAAGTGGCGCGGCAGCATCTGGCAGGTCGGGATGGCGAGCTCCGGGCCGCCGAGGCGACGCGCGAGCTTGGCGCGGTCGAAGGCGAGGTTGAGCGCGCGGCGGGCACGGACGTCGTCGAAGGGCGGTCGATGTACGTTGAAGTTGAGAAAGCTCGTATGCGGCTGGGAGTGGATGTGCAGCTGTGAGGCGAAGCGGATGCGCAGCGGCGCGAGGTTCGCGCTCGCGACCTCGAGCGCTTCGTCGGCAATCCCGCGCAGTACCGCTCGAACACGAGCGTTCGGATCGGCATCCATGCGGATGTCGATCCGGTCGGGATAGCCATCGGGCTGCGCGGCCCGCGACCATTCGCGAAAGCGGGCGTTGCGAACGAGCAGCAGGCGGCGGCCCGGGACCAAGACCGCAGCACGGTACGGGCCGGTCGACGCCACCGGCCGCGGGGACGGGTGCGTCCGGGGCGTCCCGGGAGGGACGGGACGAGCCGCCGGGGCAGCGAGCTTGAACAGTAGTTCGGGATCGGGCCGGCCCAGATGGAAGATCACTGTCCCGGTCCGGTCGTCCGTGACCACGCCGCGCGAGAGATCGCAGAGCGAGGGCGCCCGGGCGCAGCTCGCGGCTCCCCGCAACGCGTTGAAGTTCGCGGCGAGCTGGGTGTGCAAGGTGTAGAGCCGCTCGAGCTCGCGGCGAACGTCCGACGCACGGACCGGTTGGCCGGTGGAGTAGCGCAGGCCGGGACGTAGCCGGAACGTGTACGTCAGCCCCCCGTCGGTCGGCCCCGGGACCGCGGTCGCCAGATCCGGAACGACCTGCGCCGCGCCAGAGTCGTCGACGAACGCGACCAGGCCGTCGCCGATCGCCGCCCAGATCGCCGGATGCACGTCGGACGGCTCGGCCGGATCGAGCGCCGTGAACGGCGAGTAGCGGACCCGCAGGACGCCACCCCGATGCCCGCGGCCCGCCGGCGCCCCTGCGGCGACCCACGGCATCCTGCCGACCAGCGTGACGGCCGCGGGCGCGGCGCCGACGCGGTAGCGGCGCCGTACGGCGCCCGTTCGAGGGTCGAGCAACACGAGCTCGCCTCGCCCCTGCTCGGACACCCAGGCGCCGCGAGCGCTTGCCGCCACACCGCTGGGTGCCTCGCCGACCGGCACCGTGGCGCTGACGTCGTTGCGGTCGGGGTCGATCCGCGACACCGTTCCGTCGAGCGTGTTGACGACCCAGACGGCGTGGCCGCCGACCGCGACCGGCCCGGCGCCGCCGCCGACGCCGATCACCGCGAGCGTGGACCCGTCGTGCGGGTCGATGCGCAACAGCTGGTGTGCCAGCGGCTCGGTGACCCACACCGCGCCGAGGCCGTAGGCGACGCCGCGCGGCGAGTCGGCCAAGCGCAGGGGCGCCCGCACCGACCCGGTGCGCGCGTCGAGCGCGATCACGGCGTCCCCGTCGGTGTCGGCCACCCAGACGGCGCCGCCTCCGACCGCGATTGCGGTGGGGCGACGGCCGGCGCGAATCGTCTGGACAACCTGGGCGAGCCGGGGATCGATCCGCGAGATGGTCCCGTCGAGCGCATTGGCGACCCAGATCGAGTCCGCGCCGGCGGCGATCCCCGAGGGCGAGCTGCCGACCGCCACCGTCTGATCGACCTGCCCGGCGGCGGCGCGGATCCGGCTGACCGTTCCGTCCGCGCCGTTCGTGACCCACACGCTCCCGTCTGCGCTGGCAATCCCGGCCGGGGCCGACCCGACCGGCACGCTTACCGACACGCTTCCCGTGGTTGGGTTCAGCGCTCCGGCGGCGTCACCATCGATGGTCTGCCGGGTGGCCCGGCCGCCGCCTGTCGCGATCAGCCCGATCGCCGCGGCGCCGATGATCACGACCGCTCCGCTGACCCCGAGACCCAGGCGGCCCGGCGCCCGCGCAGGGCCGCCGGTGTCGTCGCCTGCGCCGCGCGCGGGAGATCGAGCGACGGGTCCTGGGTGAGCACGGCCGACTCCAGCTGACGGAGATTGCGCCCGGGCTCGAGGCCCAGCTCCTCGACCATCGCCCGCCGCGCGGCGCGATAGACGGCCAGCGCCTCCGCCTGGCGTCCCGAGCGGTAGAGGGCGAGCATGAGCTGCCCGACCGCGCGCTCGCGCTCCGGGTGCTGGGCCGCCAGGACTTCGAGCTCTGCGACCAGGGCGGCGTGGCGCCCGAGCGCCAGCTCGGCCTCGATGCGGTCCTCCGTGGCGGCGAGCCGCAGCTCCTCCAGGCGTCCGCACTCCGCCCGCGCCCACGGCTCGTCTGTGCTCTCCGCGTACGGCGAACCGCGCCACAGCGCGAGCGCCTCGCGCAGCAGCTCGACGCCGCCCGAAGCGTCGCCCGCCGAGAGCGTGACGCGCGCGTCCGCGACGAGCGACTCGAAGTCTCGCGCGTCCGTGCCCGCCGCCTTGAGCACGTAGCCGGGTGCGCGGGTGACGAGGACGTCGCTCGCCCCGGCGTCGCGAAATGCCCGGCGCAACCGGGATACGTAGGCGTCCAGGCTCTGCGACGCGCTCGGGGGCGGCTCACCCGCCCACAGCTCCTCGATCAGCCGGTCGCGCGAGACGACCTCGCCCGATCGGATCAATAGGAGCGCGAGCAGCGAGCGTTCCCGGCCGCCGCCGACGGCCACCCGTCGCCCCTCCTGGCTGACCTCCAGCGGACCGAGCACCAAGAACCGCATCGCTGATCGACGCTAACGCCGACTGCAAGCCATCTGCAAGTCCGCTTCAAGGCGCACAGAGGAGCGTCCCGCGCCATGACCAGCGCACCACTCATGCCCGCCGCGGTCGCCTGCATCGCGGCGCTCGCCGCCGCCGGTTGCGGGGGCGCGGGCAGTACCGATCCACCCGCAGCCGCCGCGGTCAAGAGCAACTCCGTCGCGCCGCCCGCTCCCAGGCGCACGCCCGGTTATCCCAGCTCGATTGCCGTGCTCGGTCACTCCGGCGCGACGGGCGAGGACTCCGATCCCGCGCAGCTCCACGTCGAGATCCGCACCAATTCGTGGGCGACCGGAACGAACTCGCGCGTCCACAGCGTCTATCAGCGGATCCTCGCGAAGAATCCGGCGATCCGCGGACACAACGTCAACCTCGCGCACGCGGGCGCAACCGTTGACGACCTCATCCGGCAGGCGCAGCAGGCCGTCGCGCTCAAACCCCGGCCAGATCTCGTTCTGATCCAGATCATGGACAACGACATCGTCTGCCCCGCGGCGCCGAGCGACTACGCGTCGTTTCGAGCCAGCCTCGTGGAGGCGCTGAGGACGCTGGCGGACGGGCTGCCGCGATCCCACTTCTTCCTCGTCAGCCAGTTCGGCATGCCGGCGACCGAGTGGCCGACATTCTCACCCGCCCAGCGCCGCGCGTTCGGCGGAACGGGGCCCTGCGACTACCTCAATCCTGCCGGGAAGGTCGTGGCGAGCAGGCTCCGACGGCTCACCCGGATCATCACGGGCTACGAGGCGCAGCTGCAGGCCGGCTGCGCGCGCGTTCCGCGCTGCCGGTACGACGACGGCGCCTTCGCGCGACAGGTCCACCGCCGCAGCTACGTCTCCGAGGACCTCAACCACTTCTCGGTCGCGGGCCATGCCAAGGCCGCCGCCGTCGCCTGGGCGGCGCTTCGACACGCCGGGCTTGTCCCCTAACGCGCAACAAGGAGCACCATGAACGATCCAACCCGCCCGCAGGCCGGACGGCGAAGCAGAAGCAGCGTGAGACGTCCACTTGACTTCGGTGGCACCAGCCGGTGGATGCTGCTCGCGATCGCTGCAGCGGCAGTGCTGCTCTCCGCGGCCCAGCGGGCGTCCGCGGCCACGCTGAGGGTCTGTCAGAGCGGCTGCCCGTACACGCAACTCGCGCCGGCCGTCGCCGCCGCCCACAGCGATGACAGGATCAAGCTCGGCCCCGGCACGTACGCCGGCGGTGTCACGATCGACCTGAGCGTCAAGCTCGTCGGCGCCAGTGCCGGCCAGACCATCATTCGCGGCGGCGGCCCGGTGCTGACGATCGGGACGGCGGGCGCGCCAAGCGAGCCGACCGTGACGATCCGCGGCCTGACGGTGACCGGCGGCGTCACGCTCGGCAACCTCGCGCCCGAAAGTGGCCGCGGCGGCGGCATCTACATCCCCCGCGCGGCGGGACCGTCCACCGGCGCCACCGTCACGATCCGCGACAGCGTGATCAGCGGCAACACCGTCGCTCCCCGCGCGGCGATCGAGTCCGACGACCCGTGCTGCCTATTCGCCGACTCCGGCGGCGGCGGGATCTCCAACGACGGCACGCTGACCGTCGTCGACACACAAATCAGCGACAACCGCGCCGATCCAGCGGCCGGGCTGGCCAGCAACGCGATCGGCGGCGGAATCCTCAACCGCGCCTTCGGAGACCTGACGGTCGCGCACAGCGTCGTCACGCACAATCACGTGACCGTGACCGCACCCAACGGCCGCTTCGCCGCCGGCGGCGGCATCGCGGCCAGCGGCGGCACGCTCACGATCACCGACAGCCGAGTGAGCGACAACACCGCCGACACGCTCTCCGCCGTGCCCACCGGCGTCGAGCAGGAGGCGACCGCGGGCGGCATCCAGATCCAAGGCGACGCCTCGGCGACCATCCGGGGCACCACCATCACCGCCAACCGGATCAGCTCCACCAACACGCTCGGAGACGCCATCGCCTTCTCCGGCGGTCTGCACGCCGACGGGCCGCTCGTGCTACGCGACAGCACGATCAGCAACAACCGCGTCACAGCCGCCACCGCCAACGGCTCCCGCAGCGGCGCCCTCGCCACCGAAGGCGGCGGCGAGCTCAACGCAGACGACACGATCAGCCACACGCGCGTGACCGGCAACACCGTCACCGCGACGTCCCCGACCGGAGACGCGCACGCCGAGAACGGCGGAATCCTGACCGCCGCGTTCGAACAGATGACGATCAGCGACAGCGTCATCAGCCGCAACCACCTGACCGCCACGACGACCACAGGATCCGCGACCGTCCAGGCCGGCGGGATCGCAAACATCGGCATACTCACGCTCCGCAACACCAACATCGACGCCAACAGCGCAACAGCGAGCGGACCTGCCGGCTCTGCCAAGGGCGGCGGCATCTGGCAGGGCTCGGATCCCCGAGGCCCACGCCTTACGCAACTCGCGCTCGTCGACAGCGCGGTCACGCACAACACGCTGAGGGCCAGCGCGGGCATCTTGGTGCAGGGCGGCGGCCTCTATACCCCTCTATTCACCGTGACGGCCACCCACAGCGTCATCGCGCAAAACGCGCCCGACCAGTGCTACGGATGCTGATCTGTCCGGCCCCGAAGCGCAGCTGCGATACCGAACTCTCCCGCCCCACAACCGGGACCAAGAGGCAAGTGTTCTCGCTCTCGACGGAGCAGGGGGTTCCGGATGGACCCATTTCGATGGCGCTCGCGGCGATCTTGCTCGACGCGTGGCGCCGCCGTCTAACTAACTGAGCGGTAATGCCCCTCGCTGGCCAGCGTGGCGGAGCGAACTTCCGCCGCGCTGGCTTACATCATCGTGACCGGCTATCTCGCCGGGCGGGCCGCGTCGGCCGGTATCTCCGGCCCCGCCGCCGGCGAGCCCGCCGGATACGATGGCGGTGCCGATAGGGCGAAGCGGCGCATGATCGTCACCGGGGAATGCGCCGTCTGCCGGGAGCGCCTTCGTGGCTCGCGGCCGACGCATCAGTCGCGAACGCCCTCAGTGGACGATGGAGCCGCAACGGCTCTCGTGCTCGAGGTCATCCAAGCGATCGACCTCGCCGCCGTCACACCAGACGGGCGCGCCAACGTCGGGCCGGTACGTGCCCGCCGTGACGTTGAATTGCGGCCTTGGAGCCTGGGCGCCTCTAATCCCGAACTACTGAACCGTCCCGGCTTGTGCGGAGACTGTGATCTGCCCCGGATACCTGCGGGGCATCTGAATCCTCCGAACTGCCGGACGACTCCAGAAACCCAACTCCATCAATCCCGGGGTAGATCAAGGTGTCCACGAAACAGCGGCAACCACACCTATTGCGTCATCGTGGCGGTGTCCACCCCGCCCGCACGCTCGCGATGTAGAGTGCAGTCGGGGAGGGACATGCCCACCGATCGCACGCTTGTCGATCCGGAGCGCGAGGCGGGACGCCGCGCGCCGTCACCTGATCTCCAGGCGGGCGGCGTCGGTCGGGGCTTCGACCCGCTCCGGGCGGTGCTGGGTCTGCAGCGGACGGCGGGCAATCAGGCCGTGCAGCGCCTGCTCCACCCCGCCGCGCCGGCGCGCATCCAGCGCCTGGTCACGGGCGCTGACTTCGACCAGCGGACCAAGGCGGGCAGCGCCGGCAGTCAGGCTGTGGCCAGCTTTGTCCAGGCGCTGAAGCTCTACGAGGGAATGGGCACGTCGCCGCCGAGCGACCGGATCAGCGTTCTCTGGAAGCTCAAAGGCCACCTGCTCGAATGGCTGGGTTCGCCGGAGGGTCAGAAGAGCGCGTGTGAGGACGCTGTGAGGTCGCTGGCCGCGGAGGTGCAGGGTGAGATCTCACAGCTCGGCGCAATCGGTGCGCCGCCGCCGTCGCCCGGTTCCGCCACCCATGCCGACTTTACCGACGCGAACGTCACCGCCGCCGAGAACGAGAAGTACGGCGGCGCACTCAACAAGCTCGACGAGCTGACGTACGCGTTCGGGATCGACCCCAAGGGCCAGAAGGTGCCCCCCGGCAGCGACCCGTTCGTCGGCGTCTTCAAGCCGGACAAGGAGAAGACGCCGCAGTTCGACACGGAGGACGCCAGGCGAAAGCGTGCCGAGGAGTTCGCGCAGTCGAAGGGTCCCCGTTCTGGCATCCCGGCCGACGACCAGCGCATCACCGAGCGAAACCTCGCCGTCCGCGCGGTCAACGACCTCCTGGCCGCCGACGTCATCCCGGCCACCTTCAAGGCGAAGCACTCCCACGACGCCAAGGCATTGGAGGGCATCGTCATGGAGAAGGTCAAGGGCAAGGATGGCAAGCCCGACGGCATCACCGACATCGCCAGCGCCGTCAACCTCAAGCGGTTCGAAGTGGAAAAGGACCCGGTCGTCCGCCGGGGGCTCTCCAACCTGTACCTGCTCGACGCCATCTGCGGGCAGGTCGACCGCCACAAGGGCAACTACATCATCGAAGTCGCGAACGGCAAGATCGCGGGCGTCAAGGCCATCGACAACGATCTCGCGTTCGGCGCGAGGTACACGGACATCAGGTACACGGCGGCGGGGGTCGATCCACAGACGGCGGGCTGGCACGCGGAAGTGAGCGCCGGCAAGCGCGCGGACCAGCTCACCGAGATCGACCGCGACTTCGCTCAGCGGATCATCGCGCTCGCCCAGCAGGACGGCCCGTTGCGGCAGGCGCTCGCGGCATATCTGCACCCGGCGGAGATCGACGCGACCATCTCCCGGCTGCGGTCACTCGCCGACTTCCTGCGCCCGTTGCTGGAGCAGAGCAGCCCGAAGATCGTGTCGGTGTGGAAGTGAGCGAGCGAACCGCGGCGCTCGCGGACGCGGAAGCGCAGTTCACAGCGGCCGGACTGCCCTTTCCGTCCATCCCGGCGGCGTTTCGGGAACGCTTCCGCCGCGTCTCGGAATGGGTCTTCGGCACGCGCGAGGACGATCGGAACCCCACAGGACCGATGTGGTTCCTCAAGGAGGCGGTCGCGCGGGAAGCGCCGGACTACGTGCTGCTCGGGCAGGGGGGCTCCGGCGCGGCGTCGCAGGCCATCCACTTCTACCTCGTGCAGCGCCCACTCGCCGTGTTCATCCAGTACGGCTGGCTCAACGTGTACGGTGACGATCACGAGTCGGCGCGGAAGTTCGGCGCCGCGTTGCAGGCCACCGACGAGTTGATCGCTGCGGCGGCAGGCGCGACCGCCGACGGCGTGCTGGGCGAGGCGCACACGCTGGCGATCCTCCAGAGCGATCTGGAGCAGGGCATGTGGTACTGGTTCGCCGAGCCCGCGAGCCGCGACGACGTCCTGCAGGCTGACTGGCATCAGGCCGACGACGCGATCCGTGCCGCGACGGCGGCGCTCAACGCCGCCGTCGCCTCCTAGATCGAGGCCCGATGAGAGCCCCATGCGGGATCTCTCCGGCGAGTCGCACGGCGTGTGTGAGGCCGACGTACCTCGCCGCCTCCGAGGCTGAAATAGGGTTGCGGCATGGTGGCGATGGGTCGTCCGCGGCGCGAGGTCGAACGGCCGGCCCGGCCGCGCCGCATCCGGCGCAGCGGCGGCGAGTGGATGAACGAGCGGATCGTCGATGCGCTGCGGGCCTGGACGGCGGAGACCGTGCGCGCGCCGCGGTGCATTGACTGGGCGCCCGCTGCCGCCCGCGCGGGGAGCTTTCCTCTCGACGGGGCCGAGCGGTGGGAGCGCGAGCATCCGCGCTGGCCCCACCACGCCCTGGTCGTGAGCCGGTTCGGCTCGTGGCGGGCGGCGCTCGAGACTTCCGCTGCCCGCTGCCTAGCGCGCGAGTGGGGCGCTCTACCGTCGGCGGCGCCGGTGCACGGCGGCTTGCCGTGACGGACTGTCTGGCGCGACCGAGCGCCCGCTCACGCGCGCGCCACCAGCCGATTGAGCTTCCGCCAGCCGCGCACTCGGCCGGCTCCAGCGGCATCCGCGCCACAACGCTCGTTCCGTCTCGTTAGTCGAGCGCGGCTCCCACCACCCGCCCGGCGTCGCGACCGGCGGCCAGCACGACGTCCGGGTAGAAGGGATTGCCCAGCCGTCAATTGTTCAGCCCGATCCCTGCCGGCGCTGAACTCGCCAACTCACGGGACACAACAGTCACGCCACGCCCGTAGCCACAACTGGCGTGGCAACGCTTCGCGCGGGACGCCGCCGCGAGTCCAGCGCTGCTTCCTTCACGCGAAAGCAACAGCGCGTGGACCAAGATGTGCCGCGATCGTCATAGTCCGCGCGCGTACCTTCGCGTATGCGTATTGCCGCGCATCGACTCCCGGCTATCGCTACGGTTGAGCAGCACCAGCCGGCCACCGGAGCGCTCCCTGGCATGGGCAGCGAGGATGCGGTCGTCAACGACCTGTTTGAGGAAACCGTCAAGCTCGCGCCTGGGCAAGGCATGTCGGTGAGATCGCGGGCGGCGCGCCGCGAGCGCACGGTCCCGAGGGCCGCGACCGGATGCTGCGGGACGAGGACTCTGGGAATACCGCAGGCGGGGGATCGTGGCACCCGGCCCCGGCGCCGATCACCAGTCCATGCAACTCAAGCAGCGCGCCTGTGTCGGCGCCATGACCCTCGCCGCTCTCTGCGGACTGCCCGGCGTCGCGAGCAGCTCCGCCAACTCCGGCAAGCCCGGCAGCGACCTGGCTGGGAGAGAGCACGGGGCCCCGCCGGCCAGCAAGTCGCAGTGCAAGCAGTACGTCTCCCGGCGCGTGAAGATCCTGGCCGAGGTCGAGGCGAACTTCAAGCGCGACCAGCCGAAGCTCGCCGCGAAGGATGCCGCAGCCACAAAGAAGTTCGAGGACCTGAAGGCGGAAGTGCAGGCACTGACCGATCAGGCCAACCAGCTGACGGAGACGGACACGACCGGCTACACCCAGGAGCAGATCGACGCGCTGAACGCACAGGTCGACGCGCTCATGCAGCAACGGCAGCAGGACCAGATGAAGCTCGAGAACACCGTCGAGCCGGCCCACAGCGACGCCCAGTACGCGCTTCGGCAGCTGGTCAAGAACCACAACCGCGATGTCGCCGGTTGGAAGGGCGCGATCAAGCTCGTCAAGGACTACTGCGCCAAGAACGTCCACTAGATGAGTGATTCCACGACCGCGGTCGTGGAGTAGGAGACATAACGCGGCAGGTCGAAGTCGGCGGTGCCTATACGCGCCGTCGACCCCAGGGGGCCACGATGCTCGCCGACCTCGACCTGCTGCTGACGATGGTGTTCTACGTGGCGGACAATCTCCTGCCCGCGGGCACGGCGAACGCGCGCCGATGCCTGACCGACAGCGCGGTGGTCACGCTGCTGGTCGCCCAGGCGATCATGGGCATCACGTCCGACCGGCGATTCGTCAAGGTGGCGCGCAAGCAGTTGGTGCATCTGTTTCCGGGGCTGATCGGCCAGTCTGGGCTGCACAAGCGCCGCGCCCGGCTGGCCGACACGCTCGAGCACGTGATGACGGCCGTCGCGCGCGAGTGTCCCGGCTTCTGGGACGAACTGGTGCTGCTGGATTCCACGCCCGTTGAGTGCGCCCGCTCGCGCGAGACGGTCAAGCGCGCCGGCACCAGCCGGCTGGCTGATCCGATCGCCAACGCCGCCGGCTACGGCTACTGCCGCAGCCACAGCCGCTTCTTTTTCGGCATGGGGCTGCACACGGCCTTCGGCCCGGACGGCACTTCACGCGCGGTCCGACTGGTCGGCGCCGACCGCCGCGAACGCGAGGTCGCGCTCGAACTGCTCCCGTGCACACTGCGCGGTGGCGAGACCGTGATCGCCGACGAGGGCTACGCCGGCCGCGAGTTCGCCGCCGCCATCACCGACCTGGGCGCCACACTCGTACGCCCCGCCCGCGCCGACGAACCCGGCCACGGCCCGCACATCTCCTCGATCCGCCAGCGCATCGAATCAATGTACTGGACCGCCAAGGACCTGCTCACACTCGAACGCCACGGCGCCCGCACCCTGCACAACCTGCGCGCCCGCATCCTGCAACGCCTGCTCGCGCTCACCGCCTGCGTCTACCTTAACCACTGGCTCGGCCGCCCCACTCGCGCGCTCGTCGACTACATCGCCTAACCGCCGCGCGGAATCAATCATCTAGGGCGATCCGGCTCTGGCCCTGACGAGAAGGAGCGGTGGCCGAGTCGTCGGCGTAGCTATCGCTTTGCGCGATGAGCGGTGGCGCGGCGTCAGCGCTCGAGCGTGGCGCGGACGGGGACCATCGGCGCGCGTCGGGCGTGCACGGTCTCGATGATCTCGGCGTTGTCGATTCCCTGCAGGTACACGGACGTGATCCCGAGGTTGCTGTGGCCGAGCTGGCGCTGGATGACTACGAGCGGTACGCCTTCGTGGGCGAGCTCGACGGCGTGCGCGTGGCGCAGCTGGTGCGGGGCGAAGCGGCGCCGGACACCGGCGGCCGCCGCGGTGTCGCGCAACTGGGCGCGGGCGGCCGCGATCGACCAGCGCCGGCCGCGCGTCGGACCGGTGATGATGCAGAACAGCGGCCCCACGGGAAGCTCTACCCGGGCCGCGAGCCACGGCTGGAGCTGCTCCCAGGCCCAGTCGTCCATGCCGATCTCGCGGCGGCGGCCGCCCTTGCCGCGGCGCACCAGCACGGCGCCGCGACGCGAGTCGAGATCGGTGAGAGCGAGCGCCTCGCTGATCCGCAGTCCGGCGCGCCACAGCACGACGATCAGGGCGCGCAGGCGCTGCCCGTGGATGGTCTCGCCGGCGGCGCGCATGACGGCGACGATCTCCTCGACCGTGGGCGGGTCCGCCGGGTAGCGCATCCCCTTGTTACGTGGCGGCCGACCGGCGTGGAAGCCCGGCAGCGTGGCGGGCGAGCGGCGACGACCGGCGGCATCGAGCAGGCGCTCGGACATTGGTTCCTCCTTCGGACAGCAATCCTGGCCGCCGAGGGTGCCGCGGCTCATCTCCCAGAGCGCCATCGCAGCGTCGCCAAAGCAGTAGCCGGGCCGGCGCAACGGCGCGGCTGCCCGCGCCGCCGCTGAGCATGGAAACCAGCAGTCCCCGTTCAGGTCGGGCGGTCGTAGCTCGTGAGGAGGCAGGACGCGGCGACGGGGATCCGGTCCCCTCGCGTCGAGGGGATCCGAGATGATGGCGGCTGATGAGCAGCTCGATTACCCCGAAGGCGAGCGATTCGCGGGCCGAGCGGGAGGTTCGGGAGATTGCCGTCGAGGCCTATCTGTACCTGTATCCGCTGGTGATGATGGACACGACCCGTCGCCAGATGACGAACACGGAGGTGGGCGCGCGGGCCGGCTTCGGTCCGATGAACGCGTTCAGCCATATGCGCGCGTTTCCGCCGTTGGAGTTCAAGGCCGTGCCGTGGCCCAACTTCGACACGCTGTACTCGCTCGCCTGGCTGGACCTGGTCAGTGAGCCGGTGATTGTTTCGGTACCGGACACGGGCGGCCGCTACTACCTGCTGCCGATGCAGGACATGTGGACCGACGTGTTCGCCGTGCCGGGCAAGCGCGCGACCGGCACCGAGGCGGGTCACTTCGCGGTCGTGCCGAAGGGCTGGCAGGGCGAGCTGCCGGTGGGGATGAGGCGCATCGACGCCCCGACGCCGTATGTCTGGATCATCGGGCGCACGCAGACCAACGGCCCGGGGGACTACGAGGCCGTGCACCGGGTGCAGGATGGCTACGCTGTCAGCCCGCTGTCGCGGTGGGGCCGGGAGCCGCAGCCGGTGCAGGTCGCGGTCGACCCAGCGGTTGACATGACCAGCACGCCGGTCGAGCAGGTCAACCGGATGTCGGCGGCCGCCTTCTTCGCGCGCGCGGCCGAACTGATGAAGCTGCACCCGCCGCACGTCACCGACTGGTCGATCCTGGCGCGCATGCGGCGCGTTGGCATCGTGGCCGGCGAGAGGCTCGATTTCGAGACGCTCGACGCGCTGATCAAGCGGGCGTTGGAACACGGCGCGACTGCCGCCCGCGAGGCGATGCGGGCCAAGGTGCCGCGGCTGGCTCCGCTCGTCAATGGCTGGCAGGTGAGCGCCGAGACGATGGGCGTCTACGGCAACTACTACCTCAAGCGCGCCACCCTGGCGATGGTCGGGCTGGGGTCGAACCCGCCGGAAGACGCGATCTACCCGCTGGCCTTCGTCGATGGCGACGCCAGCCCGCTCAGCGGCGAGCATGGCTACGTGCTGCACTTTGACCGGCAGGACCTGCCGCCCGTCAACGCGTTCTGGTCGGTCACGGTTTATGACCGGGACGGCTTCCAGGTCGCCAACCCGCTCAACCGCGCCGCGCTCGGTGATCGCGACGCCCTGCGCTACGACGCTGACGGCTCGCTGGATCTCGTCATCCGGCACGAGAGCCCCGGACCCGAGCAAGAGGCGAACTGGCTGCCGGCACCAGCCGGGCCGATGGCCCTGTTCCTGCGCCTCTACGAACCGAAGCCAGAGGTGCTGGACGGGCGGTGGGAGCCTCCTGGAGTGCGGCGGGTGATGTAGCGGGCGTGGACGGTGTCGAGGATCTTTGGCGTCTACGCGGACTGCGCCGTGCCGCGCCGCAGCGCGTCGGGGTTGGCCTTCTTGAAGCGGCTCAATGTGATCGCGCCGGCCGGCAGCGGGATGACCGAATAAAAGACGCGCCACAGGAGCGCCGCGGCGACGAGCACGTCGTCGGAGACGCTGCCGAGCTCGATGAGCGCGGCGATGAGGACCGCGTCGACGACGCCGAGGCCGCTGCCGGTGATCGGGAATACAGCGCCGGCCCAGAACGCGATCGCGAAGGCCGCGAAGGCGTCGGCCGCGGGCAGCTCGGATGCGGGGGCGCCGACGAAGCGCAGCGCGGCGAGCAGAATCAGGTAGGTGAGGAAGAGGTTGGCCGCGACCCCGACGGTCCCGAGCGCCCAGCCCTCGCGAACGACGGCCAGCGTGTCGGCGCGCAGCCGCGCGGCCCGTCCCGCGCCGTCCTCGATCGCAGCGCGCTTGAACTTCACGAGCATCCACGAGAGCGGCCGCTGGAGCTTGGCGCCGAGCCAGCGCGCGGATCGCTCGCTGCGCAGCAAGCAGTAGCCGGCGATGCCCAACACGGCCGCAACGGCGAGCGAGATGCCGCCCGCCACCAGCAGCGAGCGGTTGACCTCACCCGTGATCACTAGCACCACAACGGCGACGACCGGAAGCAGCAGCCGGCCAATCGTCGGAAACAGGAACGAGCCCAGCGCGGCAAGTCCGGCGGCGTCCGCCGGGTAACCCCCGCCCCGGAAGTAGCCGTACTGAACGACACTCGGAGCCGGCGGCGGCAGCACCTGCCCCGCCAGGTTCGAGGACAAGTACGCCTCCGTCCCGCGCCACAACCCCAGGCCCGGCAAGAACGCACGATACATCAGCGCCTCAGTCGGAATGCGAGCCAGCCCGAGGCCGACCAGGACAAGCAGCTCCCACCCGTCAAGCTCCGTCAGCGCGGCCCAGACCTGGTCGTAGTCGATGAACTGGGGAAGCAGCCACCCGAACACCACGGCGAGCGCGGCGATGACGAGCGCGGGCCTGAGCAACCGCCTCCGCCATCGCCGCGACCCGGGTGCAAGAGCTGTGTCGTTCACGGGATCGCTCGCGCACATTGTCAAGCAAGAGTCGGCGTTCTCGCGAGCCGCGCATGCCGCAGGCAGCCGCGCTCGCCGTACCGGGATCACCCCCGCTGCGCCACGGGCCCCGCGCTATCGCAATGGACGAGATCCAGCGGTCTCGTTGTCAGGTCGGTGGCGTCTCAGAACTGCTGTAAATAAGCCCGGTGCCGTCACGGCTACGGCGTAGGTTCCCTCAAGTCCTGCAAGACATCGAAGGAGGACCTACGCCGTGAGACGTACCGTACCGCCGTCGGCGGAGATCGAAGCGCAGATCGACCAGTTGCTGGCTGTCGGGGTCGGTGAGAACCCGCGCGAGTCGCTGTCGGAGCTGGCCAGGCTCGGCGCGTGGCTGATCATCCAGCGGGCCGTGGAGGACGAGTTCGAGGCCTGGCTGGGTCGCGCCAGGTATGAGCGCCGGCCCGAGTCACAGCGCGGGCTGCGCAACTACGAGAGCGGGCTGCGCAACGGGTTTCGCCCGCGCCGGGTGCAGACCGCCGAGGGCGAGCTTGAGATCGATATCCCGCAGGTCCGTGAGGCTGCTCAGACGTTCGCGTCCAAGCTGTTCCCCAGGACGCCGAAGCTGTTGCGGACCGAGCCGCTGAAAGCGCTGGTGATCGGCGCGTTCGTGCGTGGCCTCTCGATGCGCGACGTCGAGTCCTTGTGCGAGCAGGCCGGCCTCGGGAAGCTGTCGAAGTCGACCGCCTCGCGCATCTGCGAGGAGTTGCGCGAGCGCTACGAGGCGTTCAAGCGCCGCAGCCTCTACGACACCCGGCTGGTGGCGTTGTTCCTGGACGCGACCTTCATCTCCGTTCGTCCCAGCGGGCCGAAGGAGGGTGTGCTGGTCGCCTGGGGATTCACCGAAGCAGGCGAGCGCGCGTTGCTGGCGGTGATGCTGGGGATGCGCGAGTCCTACGAGGACTGGCAGGCACTCGGCCGCGATCTGATCGGCCGCGGACTGGGCGCGCCGATGCTGATCGTCGCCGGCGGCGCCGCCGGCTTGACCAGGGCGATCGAGCACTGCTGGCCGACGTCTGACCGGCAACGCTGCTGCGTGCATCGGGCCCGCAACCTGTACGCCAAGCTGCCCGAACGCGAACGGGTCAAGCATGCCTACTGGCAAGCACTCGATGACGCGATCAACGAGAACGACGCCAAGCAACGACTACACGCGCTCGTCAACGAACTCGACACGGGTGGCTTCACCGCCGCGGCGAAGTGCCTGGCCGACGATCTGGACGCGCTCGTGGTGCACCTGCGCTACCCGACCCGGCACCGCCGGCGGTGGCGAAGCACCAACCTGCTCGAGCGCTCGCTCGGCGAGGTCAAACGGCGCACGAAGGTGATGGGCCGCTTCCCCGGCGAGGACAGCTGCCTCACCGTGGTCTGGGCCGTCCTGGATCTCCTCATCACTCACGAGACCAACGGCATCAGATTCACCGAGCTCGACCACCAACGACTCAACCGCGTCAGATATCACGAACCCGACCACGCGAACCCAAAGGAGATCAGCGCCGCATAGACTGACCCCAGCAACCAGCGCCGCGGACGAATTTACAGCGGCAAAGGGACGCCACCGACCTGTCAGGTCGGTGGCGCTGCTGCTTTGCGCGAATCGGAGCAGTCGCGGCGACGCGGCGGCATGCCGCGTCGTTCGCGCCCCTCATCTCTGCCGCCTGCGCGGTGTTCGGGCAGCGGCGGCGCGCGGCGTCCTGTCCGCGCCAGGGATGGCGCCCTCAACGCTGATCGTCGACGACCGGTCCGTCCTTCCCTCATCAGCGTTCCGAAGGCATGGGCTCAACCTCAGCAAGCCGGTCGTGCGGACGCTGGGTGCACCCGCCCCAGGGATTGCGGTTAGATGCAGGTGACCGGAAACGAGGGGGGCCACGATGTCGCTGCTGGACCAGGTGCGCAAGCTCGAGCAGCAGATCATGAGCCGCCTGAAGGAACTTGAGCCGCTCACGCACGAGTACGAGCAGCTGCGCAAGCTGGCCGAGCGGCTCGGACTCAAGTACACGCCGACGGCCAACGAAGCCGGGACCGAAAAGCGGCCCGTAGCTAGTGCGAGCCGCGGCACGGCGAAAGCGAGTGCGAAGCCACGGACCGCGCGCGCAACTACGAAGGCCAAGGCCAAGCCCACGCGATCGTCGCGCAAGCCGGCGGCCGCGCGCGCGAGCAAGCCGCGCGCTGCCAAGACCGGTGGCGTCCGCGGATCGCGTGCCGACACGCCCACGACGGTCGCGAGCACGACGGCTGCACCCGCGAGCACGAGCGCTGGGACGGGCGGACGGCGGTCCCGCGCCGGTAGGTCGGCTGCTCGGCCGGGCGAGCGCGAGGCGCAGGTGCTGCGCATCGTCGGCGAGAGCCCCGGCATCACGGTGCGCGAGATCGGCGAGCGACTCGGCGTCGACCCGACCGGCCTCTACCGCGTCACCAAGAAGCTCACCGCAGAACGGCGCCTGCGCAAGGACGGCCCGCGGCTGCATGCGACCGCGTCGGACGCGAGCGCGCCCGCCCAAGCACAGGCAGCGAGCGCGACCGCCGGGGTGAGCGCCGGTCACGACGACGCCGCGGCACCCGCGACCGGTGAGGACGCCGCCACCGCGACGCCCGACACCCGCCCGACGACATCCTCCACAAGCTAGGGACCGCACCGATCCGCGGCCGCCCCAGCCGTGCGACGCCCGCTCACCGATCCGGCGCCGATCTCGTCCACGCCACCCGTCATCGCTCGCCGGACAGCGCAGCGAGAAACGACGCGCGGGCGGCCGATCGGTGAGGCCGTCTGCGAGAAGGCCCGTAGGGGGTAGCGCGGGCCGCCGTCAGCACTTCTCCCCCCGGAGCGAGGCCCAGCCCGGGCGCCGCCGTACAGGCACAGGCATGAGCGCGGCACCGCAGCACGAGCTCGACCGCGTCACCGAGCGCCGCCGCGCGGCTGCCCTCGCCCGCCACTACCGCGACGTCGAAGAGCTGTCGATCGCCGAGATCGCCCGCCACCTCGGCCGCGCCCCGGCGACCGTGAAGGCCTACCTGTACGACCCGACCGGCGAGAAGGCGCGCGCCGTCAAGGCTCGCTACCGCGGCTACTGCCGCACCTGCGGCGCCGACACCAGCCCGCGCAACGGCAAGGGCGACGCCTACCTGTACTGCCGGCGCTGCCGCCCCGGCGCGGCCACCCCGAAGTGGACGCGCGCACGAGTGCGCGATGCGATGCGCCGCTGGGCTGAACTCTACGGACGCGCCCCGTCCTCGTATGACTGGTCGCGCACCCACGCGCGACGCCACGGCGCGCACGCGATGCGGAGGCTCGAGGACGGCGACTGGCCGGCGCCCGCCACCGTCGGCTCGCTGTACGGAACGTGGGCAGCAGCGCTCACCGACGCGTTCGACGACTGAGCGACGGCGGCACGTGAAGGCGAGCCGCCGGCGCCAGGTCGAGGTGCTCAGCACGGCGCCACCAACTCGACCGTTGTCCTCGTGCGGCGCGGCCAACGTGAACTCGATCAGTACGCCGCGCCGATATCACGGGCGTGGCGCAGACCCGCGAGCGCCGACCCAGGTCGCGTTCGAAGCGCAACCGCTCGAACCCGTCCGGGCGGGTCGTCGCACCTGGCCGATGTCCAGCCGCGCTGGTCCCCGGTCAGCTCCCGGCGCCGTCGTAGTAGTCGTTGCCGCGCGAGAACCATCCAGGCAAGGGCAGGGATCCTGCTGGTCGCTGACACAGTCCATGTCGGCGCCGCGCGTTCTGTCGAGCCGCAAGGGGTCAGACCGCTCTGAGGTAGCTGAGCACCGCTAGCACGCGCCGGTGGTCGTCGGGCGCGGGGAGCAGGCCGAGCTTGAGGAAGATGCTGCGCACGTGGGACTCGACCGTGCGCGGGGTGAGGAACAGGCGTACGGAGATCGCCTGGTTCGTGCGGCCCTCGGCCATCAGGGCGAGCACCTCGCGCTCGCGCTCGGTCAGCTCGTCGAGCGGGTCGTGTTCGCGCGTACGGCGTACGAGCAGCGCGACGACGTCCGGGTCGACCACGACGTCGCCCGCGCACACGCGCCGGACCGCGCCGGTGAAGTCCCCGAGGTCGTCGACGCGGTCCTTGAGCAGGTAGCCGGCACCGCGCGGACGGTCCTCCAGCAGCGTGAGCGCGTAGTGCGCCTCGACGTGGTGAGAGAGGACGAGCACGCCGGTGTCCGGGTGCTCGGCCTTGATCCGGCGCGCGACGGCGAGGCCCTCGTCGGTCCGGGTGGGGGGCATGCGGATGTCGACCACCGCGACGTCGGGCGGGTCGGCGTCGACGAGCGAGACGAGCCCGTCGCCGTCGACCGCCAGGCCGGCGATCTCGAAGCCCGCCTCGGCGAGCAGCCGGGCGAGGCCCTCGCGGAACAGCAGCGAGTCGTCGGCGAGCATCACGCGCATGGCAGCTCCGCGGCGATCGTCGTCCCTTCGCCGCGCGGACTGTCGACAGCGAGCCGGCCCCCGGCCGCCGCCACGCGGTCGGCGAGTCCGCGCAGGCCGCCGTCGCCCTGCTCGCACGCTCCGCCGACGCCATCGTCGCGCACGCGTACGAGCGCGACGTCGCCGAGCAGCTGGATCTCGATCTCGGCGCGCGACGCGCACGCGTGCTTGAGCGTGTTCGTCAGCGCCTCGGCGACCAGGTAGTAGATCGCCACCTCGACGCCCTCCGGGAGTCGGCCGCGCGGGCAGGCGGCGATCCGGACGGGCAGCGGCGTGCGCAGGGCGAGCGCCTCCAGCGCCGCCCCGAGGCCCTGCACTGAGAGCATCGCCGGGTGCAGCCCGCGCGCGAGGTCGCGCAGCTCGGCGAGCGCGTGGCGCAGCTCGGCGCTGGCTGCAGCGAGGGTCGCCCGGAGCGCCTGATCGGCGTCCGGGCCGAGCCGCTGCTGCACAAGCCGCAGCGTCATCGCCAGCGCGACGAGCCGCTGCTGGGCGCCGTCGTGCAGGTCGCGCTCGACGCGCCGGCGCTCGGCGTCGGCCGCCGCCACCAGCCGGGCGCGCGAGGCGCGGACCTCGGCGATGCTCGCCCGCAGCGACTCCTCGTAGCGGTGGCGCTCGGTGACGTCGTAGGACGTGCCGACCATGCGCACGGGCTCGCCGGCGGCGACGACGACGTCGCAGCGGCCCTCGATCCAGCGCGTCGTGCCGTCCGGGTCGAGCACGCGGTGATGGCGCAGGAACCCGCGGCCCGTGCGCGAGGCCTCGCGCACCGCGTCGAGCATGTCCGTCCGGTCCTCCGGATGGATCAACCGGAGGAACGTGCCGAGGTCGATCTCCCGGGACTGCGGCTCGACGCCGAAGATCCGGTACCACTCGTCCGAGCAGCTGATGCTGTCGGTCGCCGCCTCCCAGGCCCAGGAGCCGATGTGCGCGATGGCCTGCGCCTCGTCGAGCTGGCGCCGGCGCTCGTACGCGAGTTCCGTCAGCGTTTCCACATCCACGCTCGCACAGTCACGCGAGGGCGCTGGGCGTTACGTAAGTGCTGGCACGGATCTTCGGTTCGGTGCGCGCCCAGATGTGCTCGGCGCCCGCGCCCCGGATGCTGGTGCCCATGCCGACCGACATCCGCCTGAAGCCGCTCGCGGCGCTGCTCCCGGCCGCCGCCGAGCGATTCCCCGACCGCATCGCCGTCCGCCATCGCGCCGGCGGTGAGTGGCACGACGTGACCTTTGCCGAGGTCTCCGAGATCGTCACCCAGCTCGCCCTCGGTCTGCTCGCGCTGGGCGTCGCGCCCGGCGAGCGCGTCGCGCTGTTGTGCGCGACCCGCCCCGAGTGGACCTACTGCGACCTCGCGATCACGCTCGCCGGCGTCGTCGTCGTGCCGATCTACCCGACCAGCTCGCCGGAGGAGTGCGAGTGGGTGCTGGCCGACTCGGGCGCCGTCGCTGTGATCGCCGAGACGCCGGCGCAGCTTGCGCTCGCCCGCGCGCTGCGCGGCTCGCTGCCCGCGCTGCGCGACGTCGTGGCCATCGACGCGCTCGACTCCCTGCGGGCGCGCGGCAGCCTCACCGCACCGGAGGAGCTCGCGGCGCGCGGCGCGGCGGTGGCCTCCGACGACCCGTACACGATCATCTACACGTCCGGGACGACCGGCCGCGCGAAGGGCTGTGTGCTCACGCATGGCAACTACCGCGCCATGCTCGACATGGTCCACGCCGGCCGCCTGCTCGGCGGCCGCGACGACCTCACCTACCTGCACCTGCCGCTGGCGCACGCGTTCGGGCTGCTGATGATGCTGTGGAGCCTCGAGATCGGCGGCGCCGTCGCCTACGCGAGCGCCCCGGACCGGCTGCTCGCAGACCTCGCCGAGGTCCAGCCGACGTTCCTGCCCAGCGTGCCGCGCGTGTTCGAGAAGCTGCACGCGGCCCTGGGCGCCGGCCCGGTCGACGACGCCGTCGCCGCCCGCGTGCGCGGCGCGCTCGGAGGACGCGTGCGCAAGGCGCTGACCGGCGCGGCGCCGATCGCGCCCGACATCCTGGAGTTCTTTTGGGCCTGCGGCGTGCCGCTGCTGGAGGGCTACGGGATGACGGAGGCGGCCACGGGCATCGCGATCGCCACGCTGGACGCGCACCGCCCGGGCACCGTCGGGCACCCGCTCCCCGGCCTCGAGCTCGAGATCGCCGGCGACGGCGAGATCCTCGTGCGCGGCCCGAACGTGTTCGCCGGCTACCACGGCGAGCCGCCCTACCCGCCGGGCACGTGGCTGCCGACCGGCGACCTCGGGGCGCTCGACGCCGACGGCTTCCTCACCATCACCGGCCGCAAGAAGGACATCATCATCACGGCCGGCGGCAAGAACCTCGCCCCGGCCAACCTCGAGCGCGAGCTCAAGCGCTCCCGCTACGTCTCCGAGGCCGTGATGCACGGCGACCGGCGGCCGTATCCCGTCGCGCTGATCACGCTCGCTGCAGAGGAGATCGCGGCGTGGGCGCGGGCGCGCGGGCTGCCGGAGGACGTCGCGACGCTGTCGTCGCATCCGGCCGTGCGCGCGCTCATCCAGGCCGAGCTCGACCGCGTCAACGCCCACTACGCCCGAGTCGCACAGATCAAGCGCTTCGCGATCCTCGATCACGACCTGACGATCGCCGCCGGCGAGCTGACCCCGACCCTGAAGGTCAGGCGCACCGTGGTCAACACCCGCTACGCGGCGCTCCTCGACGCGCTGTACCGCTAGGCCCTCCCCCCTCCCCACCCCGAAAAGGACCACCATGACGCTCCCCCTCGGGCGGCTCGCCGCCCTCGGCCTCGGCCTGGCCGCGCTCGCGCTGCCCGCCACCGCGGCCGCCGACACGGTCACCGACACCTACACGGTGCCCGGCACCTACACCCTCGCCATCCCGCAGTACACGACCTCCGTGAACGTGATCGCCAACGGCGCCGGCGGGACCGACGCCACGGGCGGCGGCTCTTCGGGATCGAACGGCGCCGGCGGCGTCGGTGCGGAGGTCAACGAGACCGTCCCGGTCGGGCCCGGCACGCCGTTCGCCCCGGGTGACAGCCTCACGGTCATCGTCGGCGCGCGCGGCGGTGGCGGCCACGGTGGCGGCGGCAGTGAGCTGGGCGGCAGCGGCGGCGACGGTGGCGGCCCTGCCGTGGTGGCCGACACCACCGGCACGACAACGGGCCTGGCGATCGCCGCCGGTGGCGGTGGCGGCGGCGGCCGGGGCGGCATCGACGGCGACAATGGCGGCGCCGGCGGGCAGGGCCCGGGGCGCGACGCCAACGGCGCGGCCGGTACCGGCATCGGGCACGGCTCCGGCGGCGGCGCCGGTGACGAGTGTGGGTTCGTCTCGCGCGGGGCGCCCGGCGGCTCGGCCGGCACGGCGACCGACGCGGGCGGAGGCGGGGGCGGCGGCGACGGCGCCTGCGGCGGCGCCGGTGGGGCCGCCGGCGGCGCGGGCGGCGGAGGCGGCGGCGGTGGAGGCGCCGGCGCGAGCTTCATGGCGCCGACCGGCGTCGGCACGATCGGGCTGACCGGGTTCAACCGCGACGCGAGCGTGACGCTGCACTTCACCCGCGGCGACGTCGCGCCGCAGATCACCTCGGCCGCGTCGGCCTCGGTCCCGCTGTCCGCGGGCACCGTACGCATCCCGGTGAGCGCGAACGGCGCTCCGGCGTCGCGGTTCTCGCTCAGCGGCGCGCCGTCGTGGCTCTCGATCGACTCCGCCACGGGCGTGATCTCCGGCACCATCCCGCCGCTGACCGCGGGGCACTTCACGTTCACCATCACGGCCGACAACGGCGTCGGCGCCGCGGCCACGCAGGCCTTCACGCTCGACGTGACGGGCCCCCCGGTCGCCGTCACCCCGCCGCGTCCGCTGCAGGGCAACGTCGGCCTGCCGCTGGGGGCGACGCTCGCGGCGGGCGGCGGCGCCGGGCCGATCACGTGGTCGGTCGCCGGCGGCCCGCTGCCGCCGGGGCTCGTCCTCGCGTCGAACGGCCAGTTCGGGGGCACGCCGGCGCAGGTCGGCAGCTTCACGTTCACCGCGCGCGCCACGGACTCCGCCGCGCCGACGGCGGACAGCGCGACGGAGCCGGTGACCGTGATCGTGTCGCCCCGCGTGCTCGCCGTGTCCACCACCTCCCTGCCCGGCACCATCGTGGGCGCCGGCTACGAGCAGTCGCTGTCGGCCGCGATGAGCATCGGCAGGCTCACGTGGAGCGTGGCGAGCGGGTCGCTGCCCCCCGGGCTCTCGCTGCTGCCGGTCGGGAAGATCGTCGGCACGCCGACGACGGCGGGGACGTACCCGTTCACGCTGCGGGTGACCGACTCCTCGACCCCGGCGCCGATGACGGCGACCGCGAAGCTCACGCTGGTCGTGGGCCCGAAGGTCCAGGCCGCGGTCTACGTGGTCAACGGCGCCAACAGCGCGGTCCATTCGTTCTCCCTCGACGCGAACGGCAACAGCGCGCCGCTGACCTCGCTCGCCGGAACGGCGACAGGTCTCAACGGCACCTCGGCCGTGACGATCGCGCCGGACGGCCGCACCTACGTCGCGAGCGCGAACAACAACCAGATCGCCGAGTACCCCTATGGGGCGTCCGGCAACGTGAAGCCCGACGCCGTGCTCGCCGGCGAGGACACCGGGCTCGCGTCGCCCCAGGCGCTCGTGCTCGACGGCCAGGGACGGCTGTACGTCGCCAACGCGGCGGCGAACAGCGTCACGGTCTACGCACCGGGGGCGAGCGGCGACGCGAAGCCCGTCAGCGTCATCGGCGGCCCGCACACGGGCCTCAACACCCCGCAAGGCCTGACGTTCGACCTCGCCGGTCACCTGTGGGTGGCCAACACGAGCGCCAACAGCCTGACCGAGTACGCGGCGGGCGCCAACGGCGACGTCGCCCCGATCGACACGATCACCGGCTTCGCCACGCGCCTCAACGGGCCGCAGGGGATCGTGCTGGACACGACCGGCAATCTGCTCGTGGCCGACACCTACGACAACTCGATCACCGAGTTCCAGCCGAGCGCGAGCGGCAACGTGCTGCCGATCCGGCGGATCGCCGGCGCGAGCACCGGACTGTCGTTCCCGGTGGGCGTCGACGTCGACGCGGCCGGCAACGTGTGGGTGTCGAACCAGTTCGGCGGCGTGGAGGCGTTCACGTTCCCGTCCAACGGCAACCGCACGCCGTTCGCCGACATCACCGGGCCGGCCACGGGCCTGGCCGCCCCCGGACGGCTGGCCGTCGCGCCGCCGCTGTCGGTCCGCACGGCCAAGCTGCCGCGGGCGCGCGCGGGCCGCGCGTATGCCGCCACGCTGCGGGCGAACCTCGGCACGACGCCGTATCGCTGGCGGGTGCGCTCGCTGCCGCGCGGGCTGCGGCTGCGCGCCGGCCGCATCTCCGGACGCCCGGCGCACGCCGGGACCTACCGGCTCACCGTGCGCGTCAGCGACGCGTCGCATCCCGTCATGCGGGCCACCCGCCGGCTCACGCTGAAAGTGGCGTCGTGACGCGCCTGGTCGTCGCCGCCCTGTGCCTCGCCGTCTTCGGCGGGGCGGGGGCGGCGTCCGCCGCGACCCGGCCGGACACCTGGGAGCCGGCGGGCGCCACCACCGGCCGGCTGGTGGGCACCGCCACCACGCTGGACGACGGTCGCGTGCTCGTGACCGGCGGCGAGATCGGGCAATTCGGCGCCGCGATCAGCTCCGAGCTGTTCGACCCGGCGACCGGCGCGTGGACGCCGACCGGAGCGCTCAACACGCCGCGCGCCGGGCAGACCTCGACGCTGCTGGGCGACGGCCGGGTGCTGATCGTCGGCGGCGGGACGGGCACGGCCCTCAGCTCCGGCCTCGCGTCGGCCGAGGTCTACGACCCGTCGAGCGGCCGCTTCACGCCGACCGCCGGCGCGCCGACGGCCGCGCACAGCTTCGGCGTCGCCGCACCGCTTCCCGACGGCCGCGTGCTGGTCGCCGGCGGCTTCGCCGCCGACGGGACCCCGACCGAGGCGACCGACATCTACGACCCGGCGACCGACGCGTTCACCGCTGGGGCACCGCTGGGCAGCGCCCGCGCGGAGGCCGTGGCCACGGTCGTCGCCGGCGGCCGCGTCCTGGTCGCGGGCGGCACGGAGGACGGAGACCGGCCGCTCGCGAGCGCCGAGGTCTATGACGCCGCGTCGGATGCGTGGACGCCGGTCGCGAACCCGCTGTCGGACGCGCGCCTGGCCGCGGTCGCGGCGCCGCTGCCCGGTGGCCGCGCGCTCGTGGCGGGCGGCGCGGGCGACGGGCACGTGCCGCTCGCGTCGGCCGACGTCTATGACCCCGCAGCGAACCGCTTCGCGCCCGCCGCGCCGATGCACACCGGCCGGCAGCTCGCGATCGCCGCGCCGCTGCCGGGAGGCCGGGCGCTGGTGGCCGGGGGAGCGACGGGCATCGACACCGGCAGCGGCATTCCGATCGTGCCCTCCGCCGAGATCTACGACCCGGCGACGGACACCTGGACGAGCGCCGCGACGCTCTCGACCCCCCGCGCCGGCGCCGCCGCCGCGGTGCTGGACGACGGCGACGTGCTGGTGGCGGGCGGCGTCGCCAACGCCAGCGGCGGTACGGTCGGGTCGGCCGAGCGCTACGTCCCCGAGAAGGCGCCGGCGGCGCCGCAAGACGTGCAGGCGAGCGCCGGCGACGGCTCCGCCACGATCACCTGGGCGCCACCGCAGTCCGATGGCGGGGCGCCGGTCGCTCGCTACGTGGTCACGGCGAGCCCGGGCGGCGCCCACGCGACGACCGCCGACGGGCGCACGTTCGTCGTCGTGCCAGGCCTCGCCAACGGCACCGCGTACACGTTCACCGTGCACGCGATCAACGAGATCGGCGACGGGCCGGAGTCGGCCACGTCCGTGGCCGTGACTCCGGCGGCGCCCCGTGCCGCCGCGCCCGCTCCGGTCGCGCCGCCCCCGCACCCCGCCCCGGCCCCGCGCGTGCGCCTACGCGGACTGCCGCGCCGGGTGACGCACGCGCAGCTCGCCCGCGGCCTGCGGTTCACGGTCGTGTCGAGCACGCCGCTGCGCACCGTGGCCCGGCTCACCGCCGGGAATCGGGTGCTGGCGCGCCGCGGGCTCCGCCTCCAGGCGCGCGCCCAGACGGTCCGGCTCCTCGCCCGGCGGCTGCCGCACGTGCGGCGCTTCCACGTCACGCTGACGGTCGCCGGCGTGACGCGGACGCTGCTCGTCACCGCAACACCGCGGCCGGCCACTCCCCGGGCACGCCCGCCTCGGCACGCTTGATCAACCGGTGCCGCTCGTGCTCCCAGAGGGTGCTCTGGGTCCTGGCCGCCACAGCGGCCCTCACCGCGCTGTTCGCGCCGCTGATGACCACGCTCTACCGGCGCCGCAGCTGACTCCGGACTCCGCGCGGAGGGATGATTGCGCTAGCCGGCCACCCAGGCCTTCGCCTGCTCGAGCTCGGCGCGCGGGAACACTCGCGCCTCGCCGGGATCATCCAGGCGAAGACCTTCGTCGCCTGGGCCATCCAGTGGATGTCGGTGACAATCGCCGACCGTTCCCAGGCGTCGTGATGACGCACCCCCAGGTTAAGCCCAGCTTCGTATCGGCACATAACGCGCCCGGCTCGATCTCGTCCAGCTCCTCGATCACATACAGCGTCCGCAGCTTCCCCCCACGCTGCACCGCGCCGCGGAGCGCCGGCACGAGAACGTCTTCATAGTCCTCGCGCTCGATCTCACCGGTCGCTCGAAACCCGAGCGTTCCCGCCGGCATGTCTTCCAAGCGCTCAATCATGCACCCACCGTGTCAACGAGCCGGGTGATCGCGCCTCACCCGCCCCAGGTGACGCGTCCCATCAGCTGTCAACGACGCGAACCCATCGTGACGAACCTCGCCACGTACCGGCGAGTGGAGGTCCCTGCAGCCCGTCCCAATCGACGCGGCGACGCTGAGCACCGATCCAAGTCAATTGCTCGCGGACCTGCGACCTTTGCCACCTAGCCACCACAGATGTTCGCGCTGACGGTCGCCGGACCCCGACAGCCGGCTTGCGATGTGTCAAGAACGGTCGAAACTCGATCCCTCGGGCTTCGCTCAGATCGTCGACGTCCGAGCCAGGGCTCATCCGCTCGGTGCGGCGCGGCCGTGTTGGTCGATGCGGCGACGCGAGGGGCAGCTCCGAGTTCTGCCGGGAAGGATCTCTTCAGACCATCGACAACGCCCACGTCTATCGCCGGTCTCTTGGTAGGAACGTGGCCGCCGGTCGAGACCGCCGGGGAGGAAGCGGCGGTGTCGGCCGGCGGCCGCTCGGTGGGCCATACGGACCCCCCGAGGTGGGTTACGGGTTGGTGGTGGACAGGGTGAACGTGAGCGTCTTGCTGTAGCTGCCGGTGCGCAGCGGGTCCGTCTTGGCGATCGACTGCTGGAACGTGATCGCCACCGGGTCGTTGGACACCGGGCCGCCGTACGTGAGCAGCGTCGCCGGGCTCCCCGAGATCGGGGCGAACGCTCCGCCGACACCGGCCGGGCTGGTGGCCTTCGCCTGCACCGCCTGGGCCAGCGCGAACGGGCCGTTGACCAGGTGGCCCGGGTGCGCCGTGTCTGGATCGGACACCGACAACGCCCCATCCCCCGCCGTGGAGACCACGGTCGCGGTCGTGGAGGCGGTGTAGGTGCCATCCGTGCCCGGGGTGAAGGTCCCGAAGGCGGCCGGCGTGCCCAGCGACAGCGACAACGTCGCCGGGACGGTGCCGCCGACGCCGCCGCCGGCGAGCACGTCGGTGATGTTGAGCGAGTACGTCCTGGTCTGCGTCCCGTCCTCGGACGTGACCGTCACCGTCGCGGTGCCGGGCAGCGACTGCGGCAGCGTGATCGCCGTCGTGCCGTTGTCGGCCGCCGTGGCGGTGATGACCGGCGGGTACACCTTGCTCGCCACGTCGTAGCTCGTCCTCGCCGGGTCGAAGCCCGGGACCGTCTGGCCGTTGAGCCTCAGGTCGGACAGCGCGGCGTTGCTCGACAGCGTCACCTGGTCGCCCATTGCCTGCAGCTCCTGGACCTGGATCCAGCCGCCGCTGGTCAACGGCGCGCTGCTGGCCATCCGCAACCGCAGCCTGGAGGTCTGCGTCGGCTGCGAGAGCGTGATCGTCGTGGGCGTCGTCGAGGACTGCGAGTAGGTGAACGGGTCGTAGGCGGCAGGCACGTAGTCGCGACCGTCCCAACGGTCGATCTCGATCGGCGAGGTCGTGCTGTTCGGCGTCGACCGGGTGGCGCTGACCGTGAAATACACGTTCAGCGACTTGATCAGCTGCGCCGAGCGCCAGGTCACCGCCGCCCAGTCGCCGCCGTCCGCGGACGCGGCGGAGCCCGACGTGTTCGCCCAGCCGCCGCTGTCGGTGGTTCCGTCGATCATCTGCGCCGGTGAGGCGTTGACGGTGGTGTAGCTGACGCTCGCCCCCGGCTTGGGCGTGAGGCTGCCCAGCGCCAGGTTCGCCAGCGTCGAGCTCGCCACGCGTACCGTGGCCACGGGCTGCTGGCCCCCGGGGACGCCGGCGACCGCGCCCTGCACCGGGATCGTGCTCCCGGGCGTGGCGTTCGCCCACACCGACGGCGCGACCGCCGCCCACGTGACCGGCTGCAGCACCGAGATGCCGTCGCTGTAGTTGACGTTCAGATACGACGGCAGCGTCGGCGCGTCACCGGCCCCGACCACCGTGGAGTAGCTGTTGACGCCCGCGACGGAGTACACCGTGACCAGCGCCGTGGCGGGAACGCTCGAGCCGCTCACGTTGCCGGTGACCGTGTAGGTGCCCGTCAGATGCGACGCGTCGGACGGCACGGCACCCCAGGTCACCGCATGGTCGCTCGCGGACCCGTCGGCCGCCTCGACGCGGACTGTGGACGGCAGCACGATCGGCTTGCCGAGCTGGGACCGCACGACCGCGGTGTCGGCGCCGGCGTCGCCGCCGGTGGCGTTCGAGGCGACCACGGTCGCGCTCTGTGGGGACAGCCCCGGTGAGCTCGCCGTGACGACGATCGGCCCGGAGCCGCCGGTGGACTGGATGATCGCCAGCGCCTTGCCCATGAACGCGGCTCGGGAGCTCGCCTTCATGTTCTCGGGCTCGAAGGCCTCGGCGTTGTCCATGCCGACGAGCTTTCCCGGCCCGGAGACCGCGATCGAGATCTCGTTGTTCGCCTGCGGGACCGTGACGCCCCTGGCGTCGACGACGTCGAGGTCGACGAACGACAACGAGACGCCGTCGGCCGGGATCACCCGCTTCTCGGGCTTGACCGAGATCGTCGCCGCGCTGCCTGCGGTGGTCTCGGAGTCACTCGCTGTGGAGACCACGTTGCCCCCGTCGTCGAGCGAGCTGCCTGCCGTCGCCACGAGCTTGCCCGGCGTGAAGGGGACGTTCCACAGCAGCTTGATGTCGCCGCAGGTGCCGTTGGTGTCCTCGTAGCTGCCGACGCACGAGGCGTTGACCGACGAGGAGACCACGCCCGGCGAGGTCACCGAATCGCCGGCCGCGTGGGCGAACCGCAGCCCGCCCACATCGGTGACCCGCAGGCCGGCGCCGAGCGGGAGCACCGGCGCGCCGTTGGCGTGCGGCTTGGTGAGCGCGGGCGAGAACGTGATCCCCGTGCCGTTGGTGTTGTTGACCGCGGCGCCGGCGGCGTGCGCGGACTGCAGCGGCGCTCCGAGCGTCACGGCCGTGCCCGGGCCCAGGTCGCGGACCGGCACGCCGGACGCGTGCGCGAGGTTGAGCGCCGGGTAGACGCCGACCCCCGTGCCGTCGCTGCCGGCGGTGCCGATCAGGCTGACGATCTTGGTCTCCTCGAAGCCGGCGCTTGCGCCGTCCACGAGCAGCGTGTCGCCGTAGGTCAGCCCGGCCGTGCTGGCGAGCTTGAGCGTGGTGGTGTTCGCGCCCGCGCCGATCGCCGTGGCGAGGGTCGTCGCGGTCGTCCCGGCGGCGTTGCCGACCTGGGTGACCGGGAGCGACTCCTGCCCGGCGCCCGTGTCGAGCGTCAGCGTGTCACCCGCGCGCAGGTTGGTCGTGCTCTCGAGATACACCGCCTTGTCGCCCGCGTGCGCGGGCGCGGCGAGCGTGGTCGACATCGCGGCCGACCCGACCTTGGACACCGTCGCGGTCTCCTCATTGGGAGTGTTCGCGTCGATCTTGAACTGCTCACCAGGCTGGAACCCGAAGAAGCTCGCCACCTTGATGTTGCTCGCGCCCCCGTCGGCCCCCGCGACCAGCGAGGTCGCGGCCGGCAGCGTCGGGAAGTCGTAGTCGGCGGTGAAGGACTCGGGGTTCGCGCCGCCGAGGTTGACCTGCTCCTTGTGGTCGCCGTAGCCCGTAACGCTCACGGGATAGACGACCTTGTCCCCGGCCGCGGCCGGGAAGCGCAGCGTCGTGGCGGCCGGAGCGACGTTGCTGGGGTTGTCGCCGCGCGCGACGTTGCTCTCGAGGTACTTGCGCCCGTCGGGCGTGGTCTTCTCCACGAAGGACCGCACGCCGAAGTCCTTGATCAGCGCCCCGGTGTCGGGATCTACCACCTTCAGGTCGACGTTCTTCTGGTTGGAGTACGCCAGCACGGTCACGTTCTGGCCGGGCTTGTAGTCCGTCCAGTTCATCGGCACGACGTGCACCATCGGCGCGGTCGTCCACTGGCTCTTGACCAGGTAGTACGGGTCCTTCGGGACCCCGGTCATCGCCACGAGCCCGAACGGCGCGTGCATCGACGGGAAGGTGCCCGGGTTGGCCTCGCCGAGGTAGTCGAAGCCCGTCCAGGGCCAGATGCCGGACAGCCACAGGCGATCACGGCCGTTCTTCAACGAGAACCCGGCGTTCTTGAAGCCGTTCGGGCCGTTACCCGCGCTGTTGTCGCACGAGGACTGCCAGCCCTCGCCGCCCGGCGCGAACTGGGTAGCGATCTGGTTCGACGACGCGCCGACCACCTGGTCGCACGCGTCATAGACGCCGAGCACGGTGGCCTGGTTGGTCGCCTCGCCCTCCCAGAACGCGTTGTTCGGGTACTGCTCGTGGAAGGAGTCAAAGCGCTCCGGGCCCAGGTAGTGCAGCGCGGTGGGCAGCGCGCTGATGTTGGTATCTGTGGCGCTCCCCTGGGCGGGCAGGTTAAGGATCAGCGGCTCCCAGGTAATGCGCCGCGTCGGATCCAGCGCGCGGACGTCGGCCTCGAGGCGCTGGATGATCGGCAACCCGGCACTGGTCGACGCCTGCGAGGGCTCGTTGCCGAGCGACCAGAACATCACCGCGGGCGAGTTGCGCTCGGCCATCACCATGTCCGCGATGTCGGTGTCGCTGTCGGGGTTGAACAGCGCCGCCGAGTAGGCGTTCTTGCCCCACCCGTCCGCGAACTCGTCCTCGACCATCATCCCGAGCTTCTCCGCGGCGGCGAAGAACGTCCACTGCGGCGGGTTGTGCGAGGTGCGGATCGTGTTGATGCCGCCCGCCTTGAGGATCGACAGGTCGCGGTAGACCGAGTCGTAGTTCTGGACCTGGCCCATCGCGCCCTTGTCGGAGTGCAGGTCCACGCCGTTCAGCCGCGTCGGGACGCCGTTGATGGAGAACCCGGTATTAGGGTCCATCTTCACCCAGCGAAACCCGAGCGGGCTGACATAGGAGTCGAGCACCTGGCCGATCGGTCCCAGGACGTCGGTCCGCACCGAGTAGAGGTTGGGGCTGTCCGGCGACCACAGCTTCGGGTTGACCACCTGCAGCGTGGACGTGTCGGTCAGGACGTTGCCCGCCGCGATGGTCAGCGGGCTCGCCGACTGGCCGGTCGCCACCTGGCTGCCCTGCGCGTCGGTGACCGTGCTGCGGACCGTCGCCGTCGTCGGCGCCGAGGTCTCGTTGGTCACCTGCGTCTGGACCTGCACATTCCCGTACGGGTGGGCGCCGGCCGACGTGGTCTCGAGGTCCGGCGTCGTGACGAACACGCCGTAGCGCGGAATGTGCACCGGCTTGCTCTCCGTGAACCACACGTCGCCGTACAGCCCGCTGCCCTTGTAGTAGTGCGAGTCAGGCGTGTTGGAGACATTGACCGCCAGCACGTTGGGGCCGTTGGGGTCGAGCTTGCCCGGCTGGCCCGGACCCGTGCCGACCGGCAGGTCGACGCGGAAGCCGGTGAACCCATAGTCGTGCGTATAGCCCGAGAGCTCGCGCGTCCCCACCTGGGCGCCATTGAGATACACCGTCGTCAGCCCGAAGCTGCCGTTGAAGTCGACCGAATAGACGTCGCCCGCCGTCGCCGGCGCGCCCGTCATCGGCAGCGAGAAGGTCTTGCGATACCACGCGAAGCCACCGGGCCGCCACGCGGTCGAGCTCGTGCACGTCGCACACGCGTTGGCCCCGGTGCTGTTGGTCGGCGGAAGCTCGATGCTCCAGTCCTGCGGCAAGGTCACCGCACGCCAAGCCGAGCCCGAGAAACTCGTCGAGTAGCCGAGCGTCGGCGCCCCGGAGTAGACGTTGCCCGGATCGGCCGTGGTCTGCGTAAAGCTGTTCTGCGCCACCAGCGCGAACTGCCAGCCGGAATCGAAATTGATCCGGTTCGCGTCAAAACGCGGTGAGGCCTGATCCGCCCGCGCCGTCGCGGACGTCGTCAGCCCAAGGCCCGCCAGCGCGAGCACGGCAAGGCTGAGCACTGCGCTGAGCCGCGCGGCTGTGCGTGCCATCGACCCTCTCCTCTCAAGACCCCGCCGCCGATGCCGGCAGGCCAAGCGTGTTCTAACGGAAGCCAGACGCTTACGCAAGCGCAACTCTTGCCGACTCGGTTACAACCAGGGCACATGCGCTCGCGGTCTCGACGGCCGCTGTCTTTGCATCGTGGCTATCGCTAACGGTGCGTGCGGTTGGAGTTCCCCCGCTTCGGTGGACACGGGCGGTTTAGGCAGGTTGCAGTTTCTCTAAATGATGGTGGTTGGTGATCGTCTCGTACTGCGCTGGCGAGAGATACCCCAGCGTGGAGTGCCGGCGTCGGCGGTTGAAGAAGACCTCGATGTACTCGAAGACCTCCGTCCGGAGTTCCGCCTTGGAGGGCCAGCTGCGGCCGTGGATGAGCTCTTTCTTTGAGCGTGGCGAAGAAGCTCTCGGCGACGGCGTTGTCGTAGCAGTCACCCTTGCTGCCCATCGATTGGGCGATTCCGGCGGCCCGGGCTTGCTGGCCGAAGGCCAGCGAGACGAATTGGCTGCCCTGGTCTGAGTGCCAGATCAGCCCGGGCGCCGGCCGGCGCTGCGCGAGTGCCATTCCCAGCGCGTCGGTGACCAGCTCGGTGCGCATGTGATCGGCCATCGACCAGCCGACGATCCGGCGTGAGTAGACGTCCTGGACGCAGACGAGGTACAGCCACCCCTCCCAGGTCCGGAGATAGGTGATGTCAGCGACCCAGAGCCGGTTCGCCGCCGCCGCTAGAAAGCCCCGGTCGACGAGGTCCTCGCAGACGCGAACGCCCGGCACCCGGATCGTCGTCCGGCCGCGCTTGCGGGCGACCAAGCCGGTGATGCCGGCCTGGCGCATCAGCCGCTCGACGCGCTTGCGCGCGACCCGTTCGCCGTCGCCCAGACGCAACTCGGCGTGGATCCTGGGCGATCCATAGACCCGCCGGTGCGTGGCGTGGATCTCGCGGATACGCTCGAGCAACCGCGCGTCGTCGCGCTGGCGAGCTGACGGCTCGCGCGTCACCCAAGCGTGGAAACCCGAGCGCGACACGCCGAGCACGCGGCACATGGTCTTGACGGAGTGGCTGGTCTTCTCCGCGGCGATGAACCTGAACACCGTCACCGGGTCCCGCCGTCCTTGGCGAAGAAGACCGCCGCTTTTTTCAAGATCTCCCGCTCCTCGATGAGCGTCCGGTTCTCGCGGCGCAAGCGGCGCAGCTCCTCGCGCTCCGCGGACGTCAGGCCCTCGGCCAGGCCCGCGTCGACGTCGATCTGACGGCTCCAGTTCCGCAACGACTGCGGCGAGACCCCGAGCTCGCCGGCCAGCGCCGGCACCGACTTGCCGCTGCGCTTGAGCAACTCGACCGCCTCACGGCGGAACTCCAACGAATACGGCGCAGGCACGAACACTGATCCTCGCTGCCGGGCCAGACGGCCCAGCGATCAAGTGTCCACGAAACCGGGGGAACTCCAGTGCTGCTCTTCGTGAGGGCCGGCGGACACTTCGCGCTGATCGCATTCGAACAGCGCCCGCCGCTGTGTGCGTCGGATCGTAATCGCTCGGGTGTGGGTGTGAGAGTGAACGCCGCGTTGATGCTTAGCGAGCTGTGAGTGGCGGCGGGGTGGACGGCGCGGTGATCACGCCCGTCTGTCGTTCGCGGTGCGCCAGGAAGGCGAGCAGTTGCGGCCATAGGCGCGCGTGCGCGTTGGCGTTAGCGAGAGGCGTGTCGCCTGCGCCGGTGGGCTCGGCGAGGTCGGGGAGTATCTCGCCCGGCTGGTAGGGCACGAGCGTGTCGACTAGGTGCCCCGCGCCTCGGTAGCGGTACACGACGTGGGGATAGGCAAAGCGCGCGGCCGTGAGGTGGCGCTCGATCCTCAGTGCGGACGCGCAGGAGCTCCAGATCTGGTCGTCGGTGCCGCAGTCCAGGAACACCGGACCGCGGATGTCCTGAACGGGGATGGCCGCCGCGGGGTCATTGGCGGGCGCGTTCGGGTTGAAGAACGTGGTGTGGGGCACGGGCTTGCCGTGCAGTGTCCAGGCAGCTGACCCGCGACGCGGGTAGGAGCCGTTTGAGACGTCGCTGGGTGAGCTGGCGATCACGCCATGGACCAGCGTCGGGTAGCGCGCGCCCAGCAATAGCGCGGCCTCGCTGCCGCGCGATCCGCCCAGAACGTACATCTGCCCCTTGAGCACCTGCGGTTGCCCGGCCAGCCAACGCAACGCGCGGGCGAAGTATTCGAGCGGAATGTCCGTCAGCGTCGCCGGTAATCCCGGCTCGCCGAAGTACGCGATATCGAGCGTGGGATAACCCGCCGAGGCGAGAGCCGCCCCGACGCGCCGCCCGGACAGTCCGCCCTCCGAGCCTCCGAACTCCAGCACTCCCGCATGGCGCGGGGTGCCCGCGGGCGGCGCCCAGAACTGACCGTAGAACCCGGTGGCGGCGATCGACTCCGCGCGGACGCTCACGCCCGGCGCGAACTCCCGGCGGGTAAATCCGCCCGAGGCGACACGCGACGTGCCCTCGCTCACCGTCACATCGAAACGCTGCGGCTGCGCGCCCTTCCAGCGGTACCGCGCCGTTCGCCCGGACGCGGGCCGCATCGCGTCGATCAGTCCCATCCGATCGACGCCCGAATAGAAGGCTCCATCGCTCGCCGGCGCGGACGCGAGATCGACCCGGCCGGCCCCGTTGGAGCGAAACGTGGCTTGCGCGCTGAACACGGCGCCGGTGGCATCGACCGACTGCAGTCTCACGGTGACCTCCCGATGCGCGCCAACGTGACCGACCACGATGTGCACCGGCTGGTCAAAGACCCCGGACGCAGGCGTTGCGAGGACCACCCCCGGCCTCACCCGACCAGGATGCGAGCCACCACACGCTGCCTGGACGAACGCACTGAGCGTCAACATCACGACAACTAGCAGACGCCTCCCGCGCATCAGCACCGGACACCCTACCCACTCGACCTCATCACGAAGCACCGTCTGGGCTCAGAGGTTGTTGGTCGCCGGTGCCCATTTGATCGAGAACCAGCGGCGAACCGGCTGCTGCCGCTTTGAGGCATATGCGCTAGCGGCCCGCGGGCCCGCGCGAGGTGAGCGGGGCACCGGCCACGCGGTTGTGCTCCTTCTCGACGGAAGGGCACACACCGGTCGAATCCGAATCCTGCTCGTCGCTGCTCCCTTCAGGCGCAAAGAGACAGCGCCGGTCTGCTCCTTCGACCGGGGTGCTACTCCGGGCGATGGCAGACTGCCTCGATGTTGTTGCCGTCGGGGTCGAGCACGTACGCGCCGTAGTAGTGCGGGTGATAGATCGTGCGCTTCCCGGGCGCGCCGTTGTCGGTTGCGCCTGCTTCGAGCGCCGCGGCGTGGAACCGATCGACGCTTTCTCGGTCGTCCGCTCGAAAAGCGATGCAGCCTTCCTCGGGCGGGTTGCCCCTGGGCCTCGATCCAGAAGAAGGCCAGTTCATCCGTACAAAACCGGCCGCCTGGCCGCTCGGCTCGGCGACGAGCGTGATGCCCAGCGGAGCGAGCGCCCTCTCGTAGAACGACTTGCTGGATCGGTAGTCGCTGACGGCGAATCCTGCGTGATCGAGCATGCCTTCCTCCGATCGGCTGGCCAGTCTGCCGCTCAAGTTAACCGGCGTCCGCTGCGGCATCGAGCTTGCGGTTGGATTCGCCACTCGGCACGCGGTTGTGCCCGTCCTCGACGGACTCGCATCTCGCGGCTCGCGCCGCTGCCTTGCGCGCTTGCTGAAGTAGCGGAATGCGCCGCGAGAAAACGCCCGCGCGCCAACTCCGCGAAGTCCCGTCAGGCCCGTGACGAGCGTACGTGGCGCGCGCGTGGTACGCGTGCTTCGATTGACTTGGGTCCGCGGATTGTCCGAGCGCCGGCGGGGTGCTTGCGGACGGAGAGCGGCTCCACTTCTAGCGTTCCGCTCCTAGGGGGGAGGGTTCAATGCCACATCGTCTCCGCTCGCGACTGTCGAAGTCGTGGCTGATCCTGCTCGGGCTCATGGCCTTCGGCGTATTCGGAGCGTCCACCGCGAGAGCCCAAGTGACGCCGCATAAGTGCGATTCGCGCGTGAACAACACGGCGAAGAAGCTCCTGCCGTGCATCCAGACGGCCGATCTCTGGCAGCACATGATGGATTTCCAGGCGATCGCCGACGCTAATCCGGGCCCCGACGGTCATCCGTCGCGCAATTCCGGCGAGCCGGGTTACCTGGCTTCGGTCCGCTACGTCGCGAAGAAGATGCAGCAGGCCGGTTACAAGACCACCGTCCAGACCTACAAGTTCCCCTACAGCGCGTTCGTCGGCTCGCCGACGCTCAGCGAGACCGCGCCGACGCCGCAGGACTTCACGCTGGGCACCACCTGGAACGCCGGCATCAGCAACGGGACCGCCGATGCCGACATCGTGCCCGTCGGTGGGATCATCTTGCCGCCGACCCCGGACCCCAGCTCGGCGAGCGGTTGCACGTCCGCCGACTTCGCGAACTTCCCCGCCGGCCGGATCGCGCTGATCCAGCGCGGCACGTGCAACTTCGGCGTGAAGGTCGTCAACGCCCAGAACGCCGGCGCGGCGGGGGTGCTGATCTTCAACGAGGGTCAGCCCGGGCGCACCGGCCTCTTCGGCGGCGGCACGCTGGTCGACGCCGATGGCAACACGGTCAACCCGACGATCCCGGTCGGGTTCATCACCTTCGCCACCGGCCAGCAGCTCGTGCAGGACTACAAGGCCGGGAAGTCGCCGCACGCCAAGCTCGACGTGCACTCGATCCTCGATCCCAACCGCGACGACTACAACCTCATCGCGGAGTCCAAGGGCGGCGATCCGAACCACGTCGTCGTGGTCGACGCGCACCTGGACGCCATCTACGGCGCCGGCATGCTCGACAACGCCTCCGGCTCGGCGACCATCCTCGACATCGCCGAGCAGATGCGCAAGGTCAACCCGCGCAACAAGCTGCGGTTCATCTGGTTCGGCGGTGAAGAGCTCGGGCTGCTCGGCTCGTCGTACTACGTCAACAACCTCCCGAAGGACCAGCTGGCCAAGATCGGCTACGACCTCGACGCGGACGTCACCGCGACCAAGAACGGCGACTGGGCGGTCCTGGACCCGGCGGCTGACAACCTCTTCGGGGGCCAGCCGCCGAAGTTCCCCGACAACGTGTATGCGCCGTCGCTAGTCGGTCGCGACCAGGCCGTCGACTACCTGGACTCGATCTTCAAGAACCACATCTTCTTCTCGCCCGTCGGCACCGACGCGTTCAACTTCAACGTCGCCGGCGTCCCGGCCAGCGGTGTGCTGACGGGCCAAGACTGCTGCAAGACCCAGCAGGAGGTCAACCTGTTCGGCGGCTTCACCGGCAACTTCGAGGGCAACGTCCCCGGCACCGACGGTGGATGCGTTGACAATCCGTTCCGCTGGTGCGACAACCTGTCCAACAACGACCCGGGCGTGATGACGTTCATGTCGCGCGCGTTCGCCAACCAGGTCATCCACATGGCGTTCGCCAAGGACCTCTCGTCGCCCATCGACACGTCGCCGCAGAAGAGAAAGAACGCGGCCAGCAGAGAGCAGAGTCGCAGGCTCCACGCCAAGTAAGGCGCGTGGCCGTGGCGCCGGGCACGACCGTGCCCGGCGCCACGATGCGCGTCATGCCCCGATGCTCTCGGGCGGGCCGAAGTTCTGGTGTCAAAGGCGGCGGCGATCTCCGGGTACGGGTCTCGTGAATGACGGCAGCCGAGCACGCATGCGGTGACCCCTCCACCGCGACTTCATCATGCGTCCCGGCAGCTCACTCGTTCGACGAGTACGAGTGCCGCTTCGAGGCAAGCGCCAGCCGCCGCTACGTCCAGCTCGCTGTCGAGACGGACGAACAGGAGCAGCCGGAGCCGCCCCGTCATTGAGGCTTCTTCTCGACGAGCTCGGCACAGCGCCGGGGTCGAGGTGGAGGAATCGCTCCGTCGCCCGTCGCGCCGCCACACAGGGTGGTGCATGGAGGTGATACAGGTGGCCACCATGATCCTCCCCAAGGTCCGAGATCCTCGCTTCGTGACGATCCGCCGCGGTGGGACCCTCAGGGATTCGGATCATCAGCTCCTGGCTCTTTGGGCGGCATCGTGCGCCGAGCACGTCCTCGACCTGTTCGAGTCGGCCCGGCCGGAGGACCGACGCCCGCGTGAGGCGATCGAGCATGCCCGCGCCTGGGTGCGTGGCGAGGTGATGATGATGCAGACGCGCAAGGCGGCCGGGCGTGCCCAGGCTGCGGCCAGAGACTTGCGTGGGCCACCACGGCATGCCGCGTACGCCGCCGGCCAGGCCGGGGTCGTCGCGCACGTCGCCGTGCACGAACTCGGTGCGGCCGCCTACGCGATCAAGGCGGCACGTGCGGCCGCACCGGACGGCGAGGCCGAGGCTGCACGGCTACGCGAGTGCCGCTGGCAACGCGACGAGCTCCCGGAGGTGATCCGCGAGCTCGTACTCGACGACCAGCGGTTGCGGAGCGGCATCTGCTGGTCGGTGTTTGACTGCTGAGCGCCGCGTCGCGGCGGCGAGCACCAGCGACAAGCCGATCGACGAGGCGATGAGCTGATCTTCGAGTTGTGCTCGTTCTCGACGAATCCGCATGATGTCCGATGCCGTTTTCCACAATCTCGGCACATTTGCTTGGGGTCGCGATCCGGTGGCGACAGGGCCGCTTCGAGGCCATGCGGCAGTCGCGCGGTCAGAGAGACCTTTCCTGTCGAGCAATCTCGGAGTGCTATGACGATGCGGTGACTGAACGTACGCGGCGGCGTAGGCGCGTTCGGATGCCGGCCGTGGATCGCCGGGCGCAGATCCTTGACGTCGCGGCGCAGATGATCGCCGAACGTGGGTTCTGGGGCACGTCATTGCGGGAGGTCGCCGATGCCTGCGGCATCACGGTTCCCGGTTTGTTGCACCACTTCCCGAGCAAGGAGGCGTTGCTGGTCGGGGTCCTCGAGCGGCGGGACGAGCTCGATACGCGGTGGCTCGAAGAAGAGCTGGCGCTCGCCGCTGCCGCGGGCGAGCTCACGCTTCGCCAGCTGTGCCGGGCGCTCGTCGCTCGCAACCAGGGTCAGCGCGAGATCGTTCGGCTGTTTCACGTGCTGGCCGGAGAGGCGCTGGCCGATGACCACCCCGCGTATGAGTACTTCCGCCGACGGCAGGCATACGCGCTGGCAGGGTTCGCGGGGATGGTGCCACCGGGGTCGGACCGCGAGTCGGTGGCGCGACGCGTCCTCGGGCTGATGGAGGGCTTGCAGGTCCTGTGGTTACGGGAGCCGGCGGTCGACTGGCTCGAGGACTGGGACCGGGTCACCGCCGGCATCCCGGAGTTCGCCGCAGACGATTGATCTCCACGCCCGTAGACAGCTTACCTACCACCTGATAGGTTGTCGGTAGTTCGGCGGCGGTAATGCCGTGGAGAGCTACGCGCCGGCTACGGCGGGCGGTGACGGAGGAGAGGGTCGATGGTTCAGCGCGGGATGCGCCGGCGCACGCTGGCGTGCGCGGTCATGGTGTGGGCTGGGGTGGCCGCGGCGAGCTTCGGCGCGCAGCCGGGATACGCCGCCGCGACGTTCGACGCGCCGTATCTGGGCGGCGTCTCCGGGCCGCGGCCCGTCCGCTCGGTCGATCTGGCGGGCACGTGGGGCTTTGCGACGGTGCAGACGACGACGTGCTCGCCTGCCGCCGTGCCGGTCGGCCCGCAGCCGTGCGTCAACGCTCCGGCGTCTGAGCGGACGACGATCCAGGTGCCGGGAGGCGGTTGGATCAAGCAGGGCTTCACCAACGTCTCTGAGGCGATCTACAGCCGCGTGATCGACATCCCGGACATCCACTCGCCCCAAGCCACCAAGCTCGTGTTCGGCGCGATCAACCATCGCGCGACGCTGACGATCCAGTCGGTTCGCGGCGGCCCGGTGCAGACCGTGGGCACCAACACGACGTCGTGGACGCCGTCGTCGTTCGACCTCACCCCGTTCGTGCGTCCCGGTGCGAGCTATCGGATCAGCGTCGACGTCAAGGGACGCTATGCGCTGCGCGACGCCGGCGGGTACTTCACCGTGCCCGAGGCCGCGAGTTGGTCGCCGAACATCGCACAGGGGATCTTCCAGTCGGCGCGACTCGAGGTGTTCCCGGCCCTCTACATCGCGGACGCGTTCGTGCGGACCTCCGTGCAGAACCGCACACTGCAATACGACGTCTCGGTGAGCAACGCCTCCGACCGGCCGCAGACCGCCGAACTGGGCGCCCGCCTCAGCTCATGGAACCGGGTCGCATGGCGCTACCCGCGGCTGGCGGACCAGTGGGTCACGGTTCCCGCGCACGCCACGCGCACGTTCACGTCCCCCGCCGTCGCGTGGAATCTCGGCCCGCAGTCGTACTGGTGGCCCAATGTGCCCTACCGTGGCGGCTATCGCGCCCAGTTGCACGACCTCGCGCTCACGCTCCAGGCCGACCGGCATCGCGGCCGCGCCGCCGCCTCATCCGCGGTGGTGCGGTTCGGGTTCCGCGAGACGCGCCAGGTCGGCTCCAACTATGAGCTCAACGGTGTGCGCGTCAACTTCCGCGGCGACAGCCTGCAGCCCGCCGATTACGACAGCATCGACAACGGCGGCCGCGGCGACGCGATCGACACGCTCCCCGGCTTCCTCGCGCCCTCGCGTGGCAACGGCGGCTGGCCGCAGGCGGTCGACAACTATCTGCGGCTGAACTTCAGCGACGTCCGCGCCCACCAGGTCCCGTGGACGCCGTACATGCTCGACGTGGCCGACGAGAAGGGCCTGATGGTGATGGACGAGACGGCCATCCGCGGCTCCAACCTGCGCGAGACGTTCGCCGGAGACGCGCGCGACGAACATGGACCCAACATCTGCACGACCTCGTGCTGCGCGACCGCAATCACGCATCGGTGCTGCGCTGGAGCCAGGCCAACGAGCCCGGCGGCATCTTCGGCGGCAAGCCGTCGCCAATCCCGCTGCCCTTCCCGGTCACCCCGCCCGGGGCGGGCCGGACTTCGACGAGGCGCTCTACCAGACGGTCATGGGAGTCGACACCACCCGCCCCATCAGCACGGACTTCACCGCGTTCGATCTGCCGCACGACAACTACACGACGTTCTGTCACTACGACTCAGACCAGCCGCTCGGTGTGATCGCCGGGACCGGCAAGTACACCGACCGGATCTGCGAGGACGGCCCGTCGCAGGGCAAGCCGCAGGGCCAGGGCGAGTACCTGTGGCCGTCCGACGACACCAAGCAGGGCTTCACCTGGTTCGCCACCTCGGCCGAGAAGATGCGCGAGAAGGGCGCCGACGACATCCGGCCCTACACGCTGCTGTCCGCCTGGAGCTCACTCATCCCGGGCACCCGAACCGACCAGATCACGCTCGAGCAGGGCGGCCACCCGATCTACGGCGAGGACAACCTCCCGGACCCGTGGGCCAACTCGCAGATCCAGCGCGTGCAAACGGCGTTCTCGCCGGTGCTGGTCGCCGACCGCGACTACTGGGAGGCCAACAAGCTCTCCGACGCCGACGGCGACTGGCCCGCCGTGTCCGTCCCGCTCACCCGCGGCACACCGACCAGCCGCACGCTCGCGGTGTTCAACGACACGTTCGCCGGCACCCGCCTCGACGTCCGCTGGGAGCTCCGGCGCGACGCACCCGACGGCGCCGCTCTCGCCGGGCAGACCCTCCGGCTCGACGTCCCGCTCGGCCAGAGCGTTCAACAGCCGATCACCTTCACGCCACCCGCCACCGGCGGGCCGCTGTACCTCGTCCTGACCGCGGCCAAGCCCGGCGAAGGCGTGGTCTTCAACGACGCCGGCACCCGGTTCGACTGAGCCGCGGCCCTCGATCGCGAAGGAGAGACGATGACCGACCCCCAGCGCACTGATCGGACGAAGCGGCAGCGCGGCATTCCAGTAAGTCGAATCAAGCGCCGCGGGACCATGCGCTGGCGCGGGGGCGCATGGAAGTGCGGTGTGGTGGCACCGGTTGTGCTGCTGGCCTGCGTGCTGGCCGCTGCGCCGGCGCTCGCACAGGCGCCCGCGTGGATGGACACCAGCCGCGATGCCGCCTGGCGCGCACAGCAACTGCTGGCGGCCATGACGCTCGACGAGAAGCTGGCCATGGTGCACGGCGGCGCGCTCGCGGCCGGCGCAGGCGCCGGCACGGTTCCGGGTAACAGCCGGCTCGGCATCCCGGCGCTGTATTTGAGCGACGGGCCGCTGGGCGTGGCCAACGCCGCCACGGGCGTCACGCAGTGGCCCGACGCGGCCAACAGCGCCGCGACCTGGGATCCCGCTCTCGTCAACCAACTCGGTCAGGCGGTGGGCGCCGAGTTCGCCGGCAAGGGCCGCAACGTCGCGCTGTCGCCGACCGTGAACATCCTGCGCGTCCCGATGTGGGGCCGGGCGTTCGAGAGCTTCAGCGAGGACCCGTTCCTGACCAGCGCGATGGGCGTGTCGGAGATCGACGGGATCCAGAGCCAGCACGTCATCGCCACGGTCAAGCACTTCGCGGCCAACAACCAGGAAGTGCAGCGCGATGGCATCAACGCCAACGTCTCCGACCAGGCGCTGCACGAGATCTACTTCCCCGCCTTCGAGGCCGCGGTCAAGGACGCGCACGTCGGGTCGGTGATGTGCTCGTATAACCGCCTCAACGGCGACTACGCCTGCGAGAACGGTGACCTGCTCACCGCCGCGCTGCGCAACCTGTGGCACTTCTCCGGCTTCGTGGTCTCCGACTGGGGCGCGACGCACAGCACGGCCAAGGCCGCCAACGCGGGCCTCGATCTCGAGATGCCCGGCGCCGCCGACGGCTCCAGCTTCTTCGGCAGCGCGCTCAAGGACGCCGTGACTTCGGGGCAGGTCCCTATGACCCGCCTCGACGGCATGGTCAGCAGCCTGCTCACCGCGATGTTCCAGATCGGGCTGTTCGATCACCCGCTCGTCCCGCCGGCGAGCGCGATCAACACGAACGTCAGCACCGCCGAGCACCAGCAGCTCGCCACGCGGCTCTCCCAGGAGGGCACCGTGCTGCTCAAGAACCAAGCCGGTCAGCTGCCGCTGGCCGATGGCCCCGCCAAGACGATCGCCGTCGTCGGCTATGCCGCCGACGCCGGCGCCCAGTACGCCGGCGGCGGCTCCGCCAACGTGTTCCCCTCCGGAACCCCGGTCTCGCCGCTCGCCGGCATCACCCAGCGCGCCAGCGGCCATGTCAGCTACGCCAAGGGCCCCGGCGGGCCGCTCCCCGTCCTGCCGGCCGGCCGCGTCACCCCAGCGGGCGACGGCACGACCGGCTTCACCGGGACCTACTACTCCAGCACCGACTTCTCCGGCACGCCGCTCGCCGTGCGCAACGACCCCACGCTCGACTTCGGCACCGGCCAGCTAGGCGAGTACTCGCTGCCCGTCCAGGGCGCGCAGTCTGTGCGCTGGCAGGGCACCCTGCAGGTCAACACGACCGGCACCTACCACTTCAGCACCCAGTCCACCGGCACGGTCACCCTTATTGTCAACGGCCAGCAGGTGCTCACCGCGACCAGCGGCGTGACCTCGGCGCTCGGCGAGGGCTCGGTGCAGCTCACCGCCGGCCAGCCCGCGGCGATCCGGGTCGACTATCAGCCGTTCAGCGTCCCGTCCTTCCACGTGCTGTTCTCGCACCTCCTGCTCGGCGCCCAGACGCCGGACGACCCCGACCCGATCGCCGCCGCCGCGCAAGCCGCCAAGACCGCGGACACCGCGATCGTCTTCGCCAGCGACTTCACCACCGAGGGCGCCGATCGCACCTCACTCTCGCTGCCGGGCGACGAGAACGCGCTGATCCAGGCCGTGGCCGACGTCAACCCGCATACCGTCGTCGTGCTGAACACCAGCAGCGCCGTCACCATGCCGTGGCTGGACAAGGTCAGCGCCGTGCTGGAAGCGTGGTATCCCGGCCAGCAGTACGGCACCGCGCTGGCGTCGCTGCTGTTCGGCGACACCAACCCATCGGGCAAGCTGCCGCTCACCTTCCCCGCCTCCGACCAACAGGGCCCGTGGGGCGCCGGCACGCTGCAATACCCGGGCGACGGCACCAACGTGTTCTACAGCGAAGGCATCGACGTGGGCTACCGCTGGTATGACGCCCAGCACGCCGCGCCCCTGTTCCCGTTCGGCTACGGGCTCTCCTACACCGGCTTCGCGTTCTCGAGGCCGACCGTCACACCGCGCTTCGACGGCTCGGCCGACGTGTCCTTCGACATCACCAACACCGGCACGCGGTCCGGCGCCGACGTCGCCCAGGTCTATGTCGGCCCCGGCCCCGCCATCCCGGGCGTCCAACAAGCCGCCCGCTCGCTGCGGGGCTTCGACCGCGTCACGCTGGACCCCAGCCAGACCAGGCACGAGACGATCACCCTCGACCCCCGCTCATTCCAGTACTGGAACAGCGCGGGGCAAACCTGGACCACCGATTACGGACAGCGGACGATCTGGGTCGGCGACTCCTCCGCCAACCTGCCGCTCACCGCGACCACCGCCCCGCTCGCCAGTGCCTCGCAGACCGCCGGCCTCGGAGGCACCGTGCCGGCCACCCTGTCACTCACGCTCGGGGCGCCCGCGACCTTCGGGACGTTCGCGCCCGGTGTCGACAAGACGTACACCACGTCCACGACGGCCGACGTGCTGAGCACTGCGGGCGACGCGACACTGAGCGTTTCCGATCCCGGCCACCTCGCCAATGGGACGTTCTCCCTGCCGGAACCGCTGCAGGTCACGCTGTCCAAGTCGAGCTGGACCGCCCCCGTCTCGCACGATCCGGTGACGATCGGCTTCAGCCAGCACATCGGCACACGCGACGCCCTGCGCACCGGCACCTACAGCCGCAGCCTCACGTTCACCCTCGCGACGACGACGCCATAGCCACCGCCGGCCGAGGGGGTCCGCCGGCCTGTCGGCAGCTCCCCTCCGGCCGGCAGCCGACCAGCCGGCTGCACTGTCGGTACGCCAGCGACACCCGTCCCGGCCGAAACTCCGCACCCGACGCGTTCGACGACCGAATCGCATCCGCTGTCGCAGTTCCGGCACAACCACCGGCCGGCCGGCGTCGCCGGCCGATCGTCGCAGCGAATAAGAGTCGATGGAGCCCTTGAGAGTGGTGCTTCTTCTCGACGAGACTGCTGAAAAAGTCGGCGTTTCGTGGTCACGGGATCCATCCGATGCTGACCGTAGATTCCCTGTAAATCTGCGGTTTCGGAGGGATCGGGGATGCTTGCCGGGAAGGAGCGTCAGCAGGGGTTCTTTGATGCGGCGTGGTGCGCGGGGTTGTTGGCGGAGAACTCGATCTATGCGCTGTTGGCCCACCACGGCGATCGGATCGTGCGTGACGAGGACTTCGCGGAGTGCTACTCGGGGCGCTGGGGGCGGCCGTCGATCGCGCCGAGCGTGTTGGCCAAGGTGCTGTTGCTGTCCTACCGCGACGGGCTGTCGGATCGGCGGGCGATGGAGGCGCTGCGGTTTGATCTGCGCTGGAAGGTGGCGCTGGATTTGCCGATCGACCATCCGGGGTTTCACCCCACCAGCCTGGTCACGTTCCGCGCGCGGTTGCTGTTGCACGGCAAGGAACGGGTCGTGTTTGAGCGCTCGCTCGAACTGGCGGCCGAGCTCGGGCTGCTGGACGGTGCGGTCGAGCAGATCGTCGACTCGACCCCGATGCTCGCCGCCGCCGCCGTCCAGGACACGGTCACGCTGGTCCGCGCCGGCGTCCGCAAGCTGATTGATGCGGTCACGGCGCTGGACGCGTCGGCCGCTGCGCGGCTGCGTGCGGCGCTGGCGTTCGACTACGCACGCCCGCGCGAGAAGCCGGCCGCGGACTGGCAGGACAAGACGGCGCGCGAGGCGATGCTGGTCGAGGTCGCCACGGACGCGCAGCGCGCGCTCGCAGCGGTCCGAGCACGACGACGAGTTGGTGGCCGACGCGGCGGTCGGCGAGGCGGTCAAGCTGGTGCGGGAGATCGTCGGCCAGGAGTTCGACACCGCCGACGACGATCAGCGCCCCGCGGCCGCGGCACGGCCGCCAATCGCGGCAGATCATCTCCGCCCATGATCCCGAGATGCGTCATGGTCGCAAGACCAGCGCGCGCCGGTTCACCGGCTACAAGTTGCACGCCGCGGCCGCGGCCGACGCGCCGGTGGTGACCGCGATCACGATCTCGCCGGGCAACGAGCACGACGGTCACCACGCCGCCGCGCTGGTCGAACAGCAACCCGAGCCGCGGCGCCCCAGACGGGTGATCGGCGATACCGCCTACGGCAACGTCGAGGTCCGCGAGCAACTCCAGCAGCGCCAGGTCGGGGTGCTGGCCCGGTTGCACAGCACCGCCTCCGACGCCGACGACGCGCTCGCCAAGGACCAGTTCCACATCGACCTCGACACTGACACCGTCACCTGTCCGCAGGGCAAGTCCGCGAAGATCTACCAGCCCCGCCGCAGCCGACCCGCGGCCACCGGGCAACGCGTCGCGCGCTTCTCCCCGACCGACTGCCAGCCCTGCCCGTTGCGCGAGCGCTGCGCCCCCGGCGGCCGGCGCCAGATCCGCCTCAGCCGTCGCGAAGACCTCCGCCAAGCCGCGCTGCGCCAACTCGCCGACCCCGTCCAACGCGAACACCTCACGCGCACCCGACCACGCATCGAGCGGCTGCTCGGCCTGATGGTCTACCGCTACCACGCCCGCACCAGCCGCTACAACGGCACCCGAAAAACCGAACTGCAGGCCGTCTGGACTGCCGTGCTGGTCAACCTCCACCCGATCGGAACCGCCCTACGGGCCTAAGACCGCTGCGGGCAGTCAGATCCGACATCCAACCACCCGCAGATCCGCCAACTTCCATCGGCGCAACCGGAGCCGCCGAACGCGGCTCTCACGCAGCGGACTTTTTCAGCGGTCTTCGACGTATTCGGCACATCGAGCGGCGGTCGACCGGGCCATGGGCGTTGCTGCTCCGTTCACGCGAGGCCGTCGCGAAAAGCCGCGACAAAGAGTTCGGACCAGAAGGGTGGGACGCGCGCAAGGCCAGCCGGGCTCCTCAGACGGCCTCGTCCCACTGACGCCGCCCGCGCCGGGTCCACATCCATGGTGGCGTCCCACGGCACATTGACGCACCCGATCCTTGACTTGTTGTGCGACAGCCTCACGCGAATCCAGCAGTCTCGCCCATCAGCTTCGCGGCTGTCATCCGGCGGCCCTGTGCCTAGGCACGATTCCAAGTACTCGCGGCTCGCGACCGTCGTTCAGCGCGTCGACGCAAAGCCGGCCGAGCTCGGCGCCCTGTGCGGCCGGATCGGCGACGCCCAAGGAGCGTGCGACGAAGGGCGGCGCTGGCTGACTAGCGAGGCGCCCCCGCGACGCGCTTGAAGTCGTTCTTGATTGTCGCGTCGTCGAGCCAGGTGGCCTGGAAGTCCTGGTGCAGCAGCGTGCTCGTGCCCTCCGGATCCATGAACATCGCCGCGCCGACGCCCCCGTACCCGCCGGTCGAGAAGTGGCGGCTCTTGGTCCGGATGCGCATGAAGTCCGTCGTGACCGCGTCGCTGAAGTGCGCCCACATCGCGGAGCGCAGCCGCTCGACCAGCTTGTCGTCGGGCAGCGAGCCGACGAGCTCGGCCTTCTCGGCGCGCAGCCGCTTGGCCTCCTGCTCGGCGAACCCGCCGTAGAGCACCTCGAACATCGACTTCCCCTCGGCGGAGTCGGCCGTGAACATGCGCGCCAGCGGATTGGACTCCGTATGGCCCGCGACATTGTGAGCGAAGACCTGCGCCTCGCCGCCGAGCTCGGCCGCGAGCAGCTGCGCGAACGAGCCCGTGCCGCCCGGCCCGGTCGGCGAGACCGTCGCCTCCTTCGCCTTGGACTCCCCGCCGGCGCTGCAGGCGAACAGCAGAAAACGCACGTTGCCCGAGACCTGCGGTCGGATCGCGGCGACGAAGGACTTGATGTCCTTGGCCTTGGTGTAGTTCGCGTTAGCGGGGTCGATGCCAAGACCGAACGGCTCGCCGTGACAGAAGATCACGATCGTCGCGACCTCCGGCTCCGGAGGCAGCGGCGCCTCGCCCTCGGCCGGCTCGGGCCGGGCGAAGGCGAGCGCGTGAACGGTCTGGTGGACCGATGTGATCGCCTGCGTGACCTCGTCGCGGCTTGAGACCTCGATCGCGCGCCCGAACGCGAGCCTGGCGCCATCCTTGTCGTTGCCGCTCATCCCGAGCGTCTGGTACGTCTTCGCGAAGTCGGCCGACGCGCCCACGAACTCGGCGTCGTTCGTGGGGTCCTTGCCGCCGGCGTAGCGAACGAAGAACGTCATCGCGAGCGTCTTCTGCGCCAGCAACTGGTCCGCCAGCGCCTTGTCGACGTTCTGCGGCCCGCCGACGGCCCACTTCTTGTCGAGCTCGCGCTCCGCCAGGGCTTGGCGCGCGAGCAGCTCCACGACAGCGCCGTTGCCGATCGTGCGCTGGAGCCGCAACAGCTGCGCGACCCGCGGCGGCGCAAGAACGGCGGGCCGGTCGAGCTGCTCGAGCTTCCCAACCTCGAGCCGCTGATGCCGCCTGCTCACCACCCGCATGCCATCACTCTCCCATTCCCCGCGGTTCGCGTGCAACTGAGCGTGCCGCGACGAGTCATCCCTCGTGCGCCCGTCGAGAAACAGCGGCGGCGAGAGCCGTCGAACGATTGACTGCATGGGTCCGCCTCCTTTGGCAGGTGATGTCCACGACGGCGGGATCACTGGTCGGGTCGGCTCCCGTGACCTGCAGTAGAGCGAGGTTCCCCACCAGAAGCGCGGCGTCGGTGTCCGTGGGCGGGTCGTCGGTGGCTTGCATGATGCTGTCTGTCATGGCATTGACTTCGTCGTGAGGTCAGCGGGCGCACGCGACCGGCATGCGATGACCGGGCGGCAGGCAGCCGGAGTGGACGGCGGGCCGGCGGTTGCGCTCGATGCTGAGAGCGACGAAGCGGCCGGTCAGGCCGGAACGAGTGATCCGGATCGCGATCCGCGCGCCCGGGCGCAGCCGGCGGCGGAGCAGGCCGTGGAGGGTCGCGGCACGCCGCGTCGCGGCTGGACAGCCGCCGCCGCGGCAGCCGACCCGCACCGTCGCGCGGCGCGGCAGCCGGCTGACGGAGAGCGCGGTGAACCACGCGGCATGGCGATCGCGCTCATAGCTGTAGTCGAGCGTGAAGGGCAGCGCGCGGGCCGCACGCACGGCCTGGACGGTCGCGGAGCCGTGGCCGGCGGCGGGGGCGCCCCCGCTCACGGTCACGCCGCCCGGCTGTGCGCTCGTCGAGGACGGCCCGGTGGAAGCGGTAGGCCCGCTGGCGGGCGGTTGAGCCATCGGCGACCACGCGGCCGACACGGCGTGGTCGTCGTCCATCGCGATTGTGCACGCACCTGTCCCGCCGCAATCGCCACTCCACCCGGTGAACTGCCATCCGGCCGGGGTCTGCGCCGACAGCGTGACCGTCTGCGGCCGGGGATCATCGACCCATTCGCACTGCCCGGGCAGGTTCTCCGGAGTGTGCACGCAGACCTTGACGATCGTGATCGCGTACGGCTCGGCACAGTCCGAGGGACAGGCGATCCCGGGTCCGCTCACGGCGCCGCCGCCGCTCGTTGTAACTGTCAGGACCGGATCGGCTGCGCGCGCGGCGCCGGGCGTGACGAGAAGGCAGGCGAGCACGAGCGCGATGGCGCTCCGCTTGATCTGGGCTGAACTCACGCCGCGAGTCTGGCCCGCTGTAGGGACTGGATCAATCGGAGAGGTCCCCATCGATCCATGACGTAGCGAAACGGTGGAGACGGCGCCGAACGCTGCAGCATTCCGGTGACGCGGTGGGAGGCGATGGCGCACGCCGAGCCCGCACGGCTCTCCGTGGACTCGCGAGATCGTGGCGGCGAACCTGTCCGACCTCAAGGATCTCCGTCGCCGCCGATCGGCGCGCCCACGAGCGCCGAGTCAATCGCGGCGCCGGCACCCCATCACGACCCCGCGGTCACGCTGGTCGTGTGCCTGGCGGTGGCGGGCTGTGGCCGTGAGACGACAAGGGCGTCGCAGGACGCCGCGACGCCGGTTCCCGAACCGCCCGCATCTCGGAGCGCGGCTCACGAGTGGCCCGGCGCTGCGCCGACCGGGCCCGGAGCCGATCGCTCAGCATGATGATCTGCCTCGACTCGCATACGTCGCGATCCCCGACGGCGCGCTTCCGCGCGTGCGTCAGTCAAGCCCACGAAGCGTCCGGAGCGGGCAAGTGCATGCGAGCGCCAGCGCGCCAGGTCGGCGACTCGAGTCCTCACCGCGCGCACCTCGCCGGGCAGTGGCGCGTCCCGAAGATCCCAGCACCCCGAGGACCCGCTCGAGCGTCTTGACAGCGTCGCCACCCATGTCCAGCACCTGCTGGTCCGTGGGAAGCCATCCAGGCTCGGGTCGAGCTCCTCAGTCGCGATGCAAGCCGGTGAGATCGGACGGCTCGGACGGCGGATACGGGCCGCCTCGCACCGGCCGGCCGCTGATGACCCGCCGCTCGTTATCGCGCAGCCGCGGCTCGTAGTGCGCGAAGAACACCTTGCCGACGAGCTCGCGGCGGGTGCGCACGCTCGTCTTCTCGAAGACCTTCTTGAGGTGCTCCTGCACGGTATGCGGCGACACGACGAGCCGGCGAGCGATCTCCGCGGTGGAGTCGCCTTGCAAGACGAGGCGTGTGACCTCCTGCTCGCGTTCGGTCAACCCGTACGCCGCCATGAGCAGCGGCGCGATCCGCGCCGGGTGTGCCGGTTCGACCACAACGGCGATGCGGCGCCGGCCGTCGGAGATCAGTGAGGCGCCATGCAGGACAATCCAGCGGCCGGAGCGCGAGAGCGCCCGCGCCACCGCGACTTCGCCCGCCGAGTCGGACCGCTCGGCGCTGCGACGGGCGCGACCGGCGACCGCGAGCACCGCCGACGGGAGCCGGCCGCCGTCGGTCCACGCGCCATCCGGAAGCTCGGCCAGCCAGCGTCCGACGCCGGGCGTCAGCGACTCGACCTCCCAGCGATGGTCGAGCACGATCAGTCCGGGCGCCTCGGGCCCTTGGGGATCCACCGCCTCGCCGATCAGCAGCCCGCGGCGCACGCCCTCGGCCAAATCGCCGGAGATCGCGCGCAGGAAATCGAGCTCGCCGGGGCCGAACTCCCCTTGGCCGGGCTCGCGGTAGAGCGCGAGCACCCCCCAAGCCTCCGCCGGCGCCGCGCGGCTGCGGAGCGCGATCAGCGCCTCGTGCTCGCTGCCGAGGGGCTCCATCGTCTCCCGGAACCGCGCACTGCGGCGCAGATCGCCGCCGGTTGCCTCACGCAGGGTCGCGACCCCCCGCCCGGAGCGCACGACGTCGGCCAGCTTGTTGAAATCCTCGGCGTAGTACTCGAGCGCGAGCCAGTCGTGCGGAAGCTCGGAAAGCCCCTCGTGGTAATGGCTGGTGACGAGCAGCGACGCCGGGTCCAGCGTGTAAAAGCACGGCGTCAAATGCCAGGGCAGGGCCGGTCGCAACGCCTCGGTCACTTCGCGCCAGAAGGTCGCCAAGTCGTGGCCCTCGCTCTTGAGCGCGGCGATCCGCTCCCTCGCCCGCTGCGTCGCGTAGCCACGCACGTGCACATCGTACGTCCGCTCCACAGCCCGGCGGAATACCAAATCCCTGGTACAGACGCTCAGCACCGCCCGGCTTAGCGTGTCGTCGCATGACACAGAACACACTCCAGTCCGACGGCACGACAACCGGATCCGACGACGGCGGCGAGGCGCGCTGGTGGTGGGGCAACCTCGCCGTGATCAAGGTCACCAGCGAGCAGACTCACGGCGGCCTCGCCATAGTCGAGCTCACGATGGGACCCGGCCGCATGGCCCCGCTGCACGTCCACCACCGCGAGGAGGAGACCTTCGTTGTGCTCGAGGGATCGCTGACCTTCCACGTGGGCGACCAATCGATCCTCGCCGGTCCCGACGACATCGTCGTCGGGCCCCGCGACGTTCCCCACCGCTTCGTCGCCGGCGAGCAGGGAGCGCGACTGCTGCTCGTGATCACCCCGGCCGGGCTGGAAGGCCTGGTCCGCGAGCAAAGCGTCCCCGCCATCACGCGCACGCTTCCGGGCCCCGGCGCTCCCCCGCCGGATCTCGCGCACGCGCGAGCGGTCGCGCTGCGCTACGGCTGCGAGCTGCTGGTCTGACCGGCGCCCATGCCAGACACCTACGACGTGATCGTCGTCGACGCGCGCTGCGCGCACGCACCGACGGCGACGCTGCTCGCGCGCCGCGGCCTGCCGGTCCCGATCATCGGCCGGGCGTGGCTTCCCATCAGTCCATACCGCACGCCGGCCGCGCTCCTCACCCGCGGCGTCAGCCTCATCGCGTCCGCGCGCCAGGAGGCGGCGTGACCGTAGCGGACGGCCCAGGCCGCGCCGGCGGCCTCGACCGGTTCGAGCCGGCCGCTCTGCCGAGTAGCCTCGACGGGCTTGCCGTAGAAGCTGCGCTCGAGGCCGGCGACGTGGAACTCGCGGAGCGGCTGGTCGCCCGGCTGGGCAGCACGGCCCCCGAGCGCGGCCTTGTGCTCGCGGCTCTCGGCGACCTTCCCGGGGGCCGCGCCGCCGTGCACGCGGCGCTCGCCCAGCGCCCCGACGGGCCGTTCGCCCTCGCTCGGGCGCTGCTGATCCTCGGGCGGATCGAGCGGCGGGCCAAGCGCCGCGGCGCCAGCCGGGCGGCGCTCGCGCACGCCGCCGCACTGTTCGCGAGCATTCCCGCGCCCGGCTGGGAGGCGAAGGCGCGCGCCGAGTTGCGCCGCCTCGGCCGGCGCGCGCCCCTCGGCGGCTTGACGGAGACAGAACGGCAGATCGCCGAGCTCGCCGCCGCCGGGCTGACGAACCCGGAGATCGCGGCGCGCGTGTTCGTGGCGCGCAAGACCGTGGAAGCGAACCTCTCCGCCGTCTACCGCAAGCTCGGAGTCCGCTCGCGAGTCGACCTGGCCCGCGACGGCCTGGCGGGAGCCTGACGAGGCGCTCATGACAGACCGCTAGGACGTGATCGTCGTCGGCGCGCGCCGGCGCGCTGCGCGGGCGCGCCGACGGCGATGCTGCTCGCGCAACGGGGATTCCGCGTGCTCGTGATCGACCCGGCGAGGTATCCCAGCGACACGCTCTCCGGTCAAATGATCAAGCCGCCCGGCGTGCTGTGACCTAAGCGCTGGGCGTGCTCGAGGCGCTGACCGCGACCGGCTGCCCGCCGATCCACAGCCGGCACGTACAGCTCGGCCAGCAGCCAGTCCCGCACCACCACCGTCGGCGCACGCGACGCCGGCCGACGCCCCGCGCCGCTTCGTGCTCGACGATCTCCTCGTGCGGGCGCCGCGAGCGGCCGGGCCACACGTGCGCGAGGGCGTGACCCTGACCGCGCTGCTGGACCGCCGCGGGCGCGTCGCCGGCATCGAGGCGCGCGACAAACAGCGGACGACCGATACGCGCGGCCGCGGACCTGGTGATCGGCGCCGACGGCCGATCATCGCCGGTCGCGCGCCTGACCGGCGCGCCGAGCTACAACGATCGAGCACCGGCGCTATCGCATGGCGCGAATGGGAGCAGTCGGGGCCCCGCGATCGATGTGCTCCTTCTCGGGCAGCCCGTCGGCGCAATCACGTCCGTAGCGTCGTTCTTCGTCTCGCGCATCGACGCCAAGGTCGACCCGCCGCTCCCGGCCGACTCGAGCCTGCGCGGCTGCGTGGCCATCGCCAACGCGCGCGTGGCCTACCACCTCTACCGGGAGCGATTCGGCGACGAGCGCTGGAACGCGCTGCGCGATGCGGGGGCGCGCGCGCAGCGGCCGCTGTGGGCCAGCACCGGGACGAAGGACCCTGCCTACTCCGATGTCCTCTACGTCGAGGAGCTGATTGCGCCCGACGTGATCAACACGATGCCCGCCGCGACGCTGCGTGCGTTCGCCGACCACGGCGACGCCGCTCGCACGCTGGACCCGGACGCCGCCGCAGCGGAGGAGGCGCTTCGCCGCGCGCAGGACGCCGGCATCGACCTCCCGGCCGTGACGGCGGAGCTCGAGCGCGCGGGCGTTGACTTCTTCTGTGAGTCCTATGGGCAGTTGCTCGCGCGCATCCAGACCACGCTCGCGCTGCCGCTCGCGACCTCGTAGGACGCCGCGCCGGGCGCCGCGCGGCCTGGCCTCACGGCGCCACGGAGAACAACTCGGTGCACACGCGGTCGCCACGCGCGCCGAGCGCAGCGGCGGCCTCCGCGCAGGCCGTCACGAAGCGCGCAGCGCCGGCGATGATGACGTCGTGCTCACCGAGCGCTCCGCACAGGTGCGCCAGCACCACCGGGATGAGGCGGAGCGGAAGCGGACCAGCGGTGCGGGTGAGGGTGCGGACGAACCCGGGAGCGCGGATGTCGCACGTCGATGCCGGCGAACCGCTTGCGGTCGAGCACGTCGTCGTCGGTGCGGGCCGAGAAGACGAGCGTCAGCTCGGCGTGCGCCCCACCGGCGAGCGCAGCCTCGAGCAGCGCTCCGATGGGCGTGAGGCCGGACCCCACCGCCAGGTAGAGGCTCGGTGCGGTCGACGCCGGGTCGTCGAGGAACCAGCCGCACGGGCCCGAGACTGAGACCACGTCGCCGACCCGCAGCCGGTCGTGGATCCACGTGCTCGCCTGCCCGCATGGCACATGGGTGACCAGCAGCGAGAACAGACCGTCCGGATGCCGCGCGTTGGCGACCGAGTACGAGCGGGGCATGACCGTGAGGTTGCCGTCCTCCAGCAGCACGTACTGGCCTGGAAGGTGCTCCAGCTCCGCCGCCAACGGCCGCAGCCACAGCTCGGCCGCCGTCGACGGGCGCACGGCGACGAACGGGCTTCTGAAGGAGAGCGGGCTCGGGCGCCACCAAGGCGCTACGCCGTCTCCGTGATCGGCAGGCCCGGGCGTGCCCTCGACGGTGAGCCGTGGGTCACGGCGGCGATCGGGTCAGCCGTCGCTGCAGGGTCATCGCTGCTCTGCCAGCGCTGGCGGGCTTCCCGTGTCGCAAGCGGTGTCCGCGATGGGGCGCCGCCTTGGGCGATGACGATCGCGTCAGCCGTCCCGGATCAGCTCCGCCAGCACGACCGCGTTGTTGTGCCCGGTGTCGCGGGCGGCGTACACGATCGTGAGCGTTCCCTCCCGCGCGCGGCGGCGCAGCTCGTCGATCTGCTCGCCGTGGGCGGCGAGCTCGTCGCGGTAGCGCGCAGCGGAACTCCGCGAAACGCTCGGGCACGTGGTCGAACCACTTGCGCAGCTCGTCGCTGGGCGCCAGCTCGCGCGCCCACTCGTCCAGGTTGGCGCGCTCGCGAGAGACGCCGCGTGGCCAGACGTGGTCGATCAGCATCCGGTAGCCGTCGCCGAGGTCCGCGTCGGCTCATAGACGCGCTTGGCGCGCACGTCGAGCGCCATCGCTATTCCCCCGGGTAGGTGACGACGCGTCCCCAGAGGCTCTTGGTGCCCCAGATGCCGCGGCGCAGGCACTCGAGCTGGACGATCTGGGAGTGGTCGACGAACAGGTTGACCTCGGGGCCGTAGTTCTTGACGTACCAGCCGAAGACCTCGGGGTCGGCGGCCTCGAACATCACCTTCTCCAGGCCGAGCTCGCGCGCGATCGTCGCGACGACGTCGGTGCGCCAGGTGGTGACCTCCTCGGTGATGCCCTCGGACTCGATCATGATCATGTAGGCGCCCGCGTCCAGGCAGCGGCGGGCGAGGTCGATCGCGTAGCCGACGTCGCGCGTGCCCTCCTGCTCGAGCTCCGCGGGCGTGGTCGCGCCGCCGGCGCCGAACTGGATCCCGACCTCCGGCTTGGCCTTCAGGCCGGCGCGCTGGACGCGCTCGACCAGCCGCAGGATGTCGTCGGTGGGGATGCTGATGAAGCCGGCCGAGATCTCGAGGATGTCGAACCCCACGCGCGCGACCTCCTCGATGTAGCGGTCGACGGCCTGCGGGCCCTGCGTGAGGACGTGCTCGATGAAGCCGCCGGTGGAGACCAGCACGTCGTGCTCGTGCGGCGATCTCGATGATCTCCGCGCAGCGCGCGCTCGGGCATCAGCGTGAACGACCCGCCGGCGAACTTCAGCGCGTCGACGTGCTCGCCCATCGTGTCGAGCACGTCCTTGAGGTAGCGCGGCCCCATCACCGAGTAGTACGGGCCGCGGATCTCGGTGACGCCGCGCGTGCGCGGCTTGCTCGGCCGCTGCGCGCCGGTCAGGAACGGGAACGCGAGCGGCTCGCGGGTGAGTGTGTCCTGTGCAGTCATCTTGTCATCGCCGTTTCGGTCGATTGCCCTCCCGCTCGCGCGAGCGGGGCGGAGAGCTCTTGGATGTCGATCTGCTCGAGTCGCGCCACCGCGTCGATGGTCCGCCGGCGCAGCTGCTCGTCCGCAAACGGAGCGCTCAGGCGCTCGAACTTGGCCACCACGGTGTCCCAGCTCATCGGGCCGGTGCGGAAGCCTTCGTAGTCGCGCTTGGAGCGTTCGAGCAGACGTCCGCCGTGCAGCCGGATGCGCAGCCGGCAGGCATGCTCGGCCGGGAAGCAGCGGCTCAGCTCGGCGTCGGGCCGGACTTCCACGAGTCGCAGCAGGCGCTGCACGCTCGCGCGCACGATGCGGGCGGCCTCGTACTGGGCGGGCATCACTTGGCCGCCGATCAGCGCGACCGCCAGCAGGTAGGGGAGGAAGTGGTCGGCCTGCTCCTTGGTCTCGACCGCGGTCTTGTCGCCCTCCTCGCCGCCGCCGATGATGTCGTAGGCCACTTGGAACACGTGTAGCTCGATCCGCTCGACGTCGTCCGCGCGGATGCCGTGCTCCTCGCGCAGCTCGAGCAGCGCCTCGATCGCCGACTGCGAGTGGATCTCGCCGTTGAAGCGCTTGAGGATCGTCCGCGTCACCGCTTCGAGGTCCTCGCGCTCCCAGTCGAGCTCGAAGCGTCCGCCGATCGCGTCCATGAAGCCCTTGTTGCCCTCGACCTGCCGGCGGACCAGCGCCACCGGCTCGGCAGCGAGCGCGCCCAGCGCGGTGCCGAGCGAATCGAGCACCCGCAGCTTCAGTGCCGCTACGGCGGCCGCCGAGAGCCGGTCGAAGCTCGCGTTCGCCGCGAACACGCCCAGCCGCTCCACGTGAGTCGTCCCAGTCATCACCTCCCAGCGTCGCTCCGGCGGGTGTTCTTACCCCGCGCGGCCCGCGGCCGCCACGCCGCTGACAGCGCCGAAATCCGTGCCCGCATCAGGCCTAGGGTGGATACACGCGCCCACCAGGACCCTCACCACCACGAGGCAGCTGATGAGCGACGCCCTCTATCCCAAGCCGACCCGCGAGCTGACCGCTCGCCGGGCCGAGCTCGCGCCGGCGACCCACGACGCCTTCCAGGCATTCAGCAAGCACGTGTTCGCCGACGGCGCGCTGCCGGAGAAGACCAAGCAGCTGATCGCGATCGCCGTCGCGCATACCACCCAATCCCCTCCTGCATCTGCGGCCACACGCGGCTCGCGCAGCACCGACTCGCGCTCGCGCCGAGGTGAGCATGCGAGCCTGGTGGCCTGCTCGCGTGCTCCGTGTCGGTGTGCCGCAGCTCAAAGGCCTCGGCGAAGGCCAGTCCGCGATCCTTGATCGCCACGATAACCGCGTCCGCGAGCGAAGCCGACGCCCGGTCGTCGGCTCGACCGCACAGAACGTGAAGCTTTGACACGACCTGTCGGCCGCGTTGTTGACCTCGCCGCGGCGCGAGGCGCGAGCGAAGTGGGACCGCAAGTGGCGGAGGCCCTGGGCGTGCCCTGGGTGTCACAGGCCTTCTCGTCGGAGTCGATCGAGGAGGCCGTGATCGCCCAGCGCGCCGAGGATCCGGACGACGGGCTTCTGAGCCGCGTGTTCCGCACGCTTGGTGGCGGCCCGAGCGTGCTGGACGATCGCGGTGCCCAGGCGCTCTTCTCGCGCTCCGACTATGAGCTCGTCGAGGAGAACAACCGGGATGTCCTGGAGGCCACCAGAGCCGGCGGCGTCATCCTCGGTCGCAACGGCGCCATCATGCTCGCCGAGCGGCCGGGCGCTCTGCACGTCCTCCTGACCGGCAGGGTCGAGGATCGCATCGCGCGGGCGGCCGGCGACGCGGGCATCAGCCGCGAGCAGGCGGCGCGCCGCCAGGCCAGCGAGGACGCCGTCCGCGCGGAGATGTCCCAGCGGCTCTACCGCTGGGACCCGCACGATCCCTCCGGCTACGACCTGGTCATCAACACCAGCCGCATCGACCTTCCGACCGCCGTCGAGCTGATCGTTACGGCGAGCAGGCGCAGCGCGACCTGACGTCAGCCGATCTGCACACGCACCAGCGCGACAGAGCCGCTCCGTCACCGGTGGTGCCCGGCCCGGACCGAGATGGCGAGCGGGTTGCCCGACGGGTCGACGACCACCGGGTCCGTACCGCCGTCTCGCTGCTCGTGACCGAGGGCCGCGAGCCGGCCGAGCGCGCGCTCGCGCTCCGCGGCATCAGGGACCACGATCGTTGCCAGGCGCAGCGCGGCAGATCCTGCCGGCGGCGCGCCGGCGCTGGCGCTCTCCCACGTGTTCGCGCCGATGTGGTGGTGGTAGCCGCCGGCGCCGAAGAAGACGGCCTGCCGGCCCAGTGTGGCCATGACGGCGAAGCCGAGGCCGTCGCGGTAGAAGTTGATCGTCGCTGGCACGTTTGCGACCTTGAGGTGCACGTGCCCCATGACCGTACGGGCGGAGAGGCCTTCGAACGGCTCGTCGGCTGGGGCGTCGAGCTCGGAGAGCAGGTCGTCGACGTCGAGCGGCAGCGTCGTCATGCGAGCGGCGACCCGGCCCGCCCAATGCGCGCGCGGTCGATCCCAGTAGATCTCGATCCCGTGCTCGTCGGGGTCGCTCAGGTAGAGCGCCTCGCTCACGAAATGGTCGGAGAGGCCGACGAGCCGCACGCCGTCGCGGGCCGCGTGAGCGAGCCAAGCGGCCAGGTCGCGGCGCTGCGGCACGAGCAGGGCGAAGTGGTAGAGCCCGGTGGAGCCGCGCGCCGGGCGAGCGCCGGGCTCCTCGACCAACACGAGCAGCTCGCGCCCGCCGGCGCCGAGCGAGGCGCGGCCCTCGCCTGCCGCAAGGACCTCGAGCCCGACGGCATTGCGGTAGTAGTCGAGCGAACGCTCAAGCTGCGCGACCGCAAGGTGCACCGGCCCAACGGCGGTGTCTGGCGAGATCAGTGCGGTGCCGCGGACGCCGGCGGCCTCGAGTTCCTCGGGATCGCGAGGACCGACCTCCATGCGTCGCATCCTACGCCGGGCGAGCGTCATCGCCGTGCAGACCGGGGCCAGGCGACCGATGCGGGCGCCGTGACGGGTAGCTGGTGACGTGATGCGCGTATCGCCCGGGTGCGCCACCCCTGCCGCCGACCCCCGACTGGGACCGCTGTGACGCTCGACGTGAGTCTCGCCGGCTGGGCGGCGCTCATCGGGGTGATCGCCGCCCTGTTCGCACTCGATCTTTTCGTCTCGCGGGCCGGCCACGCGCACGCCGTCGGCTTGCGTGAGGCGGCGCTGGCGTCCGCGTTCTACATCGGCGTCGCGGTCGCCTTCGGCATCGCGTTCGGCGTGATCGCCGGCTGGGACTTCGGCTCGCAGTACTTCGCCGGCTACATCGTCGAGAAGAGCCTGTCCGTGGACAACCTGTTCGTGTTCGTGGTCATCATGGCCACGTTCAGCGTCCCGCCGGAGCATCAGCAGCGCGTGCTGACCTTCGGCATCCTCATGGCGCTGGTCCTGCGTGCGATCTTCATCGCGGTCGGCGCGGCGCTGCTCTCGCTGTTCTCGTTCATGTTCGCGGTCTTCGGCGTGCTGCTCCTCGGCACGGCGATCCAGCTGTTCCGCCACCGTGACCAGGATCCGGACGTCGCCGACAGCGCGGTGGTGCGGGTCGCCCGACGTGTGCTGCCGATGACCGACGACTACCACGACGGACGGATGCTCGTCCGGTCCGGCGGCCGGCGGGTGGCCACGCCGCTGTTCCTCGTGTTCGTCGCCATCGCCGGCACCGATCTGCTGTTCGCGCTCGACTCGATCCCAGCCGTCTTCGGCGTGACGGACAAGGCGTTCATCGTCTTCGCCGCGAACGCCTTCGCGCTGCTCGGGCTGCGCGCGCTCTACTTCCTCGTCACCGGCCTGCTCGACCGCCTCGTGTACCTGTCCACCGGCCTCTCGCTCGTCCTCGCGTTCATCGGCGTCAAACTCCTGCTGCACTACGGCCATACTCGGGCCGACGCAATCCCAGAAGTGAACACGGGGACGTCGCTGATCGTGATCGCTGTCATCCTCGTGATCACCGTGATCGCCTCGCTGGTCAAATCCCGGCGGGATCCCTCGCTCAGAGCGCATGCCGGCTCGCTGCGAGAGACGCGCCCGCGTCCTGCTCGACGCCGCGGAGTGACAGTTTCCTCGTAAGCGCCGCCGTCGACGGCGTGTGGGGGCCGTGGAATGATCATCGTCTGCACCATCGCGCCTGTGGCGCGCGCCGGCGAGGAGCGAAGCCATGTCATCTCCGCAGACCCGACGGCCGCCGATCCTGGTGGGATACGACCCGGGTCCCGTGATCACGCCGCGGTCGACTTCAGCGTCGCCGCCGCGCTTTTCACCGGCGCGCCTCTGATCGTCGGGTCTGTTTGTGGTGCCGACCAGGCGACGGGTCACCCGGAGGAGCAGGCGATGCACGCGCTGGACGGCCTCAGAGACGAACTGGAGGCGGACATCTTGACCCCGGATAGGCCCTGGGTTCGACGCCCATTTCGTCCGGCCGTGCCCTCCTGGCCTGGTGGCGTATCGCGCACGCCCGGGCGGTCGGCCGGATGGTTGAGGAGATCACCGGCCAGCAGCCGGTGGTGGTCACCTCCGACGACCCGTTCGCCGGAAGCTGATCGAGAGCTTCGCGCCGGCGACGAGCGCTGGCTGGTCACGTCGCCATGGTCACCGAGGGCGTGGACATCCCGCGCCTGCGCATCGGGGTGTACGCGTCGCCGGTCACCGCGCCGCTGTTCATCCGCCAGGTCGTCGGGCGCTTCGTGCGCATGGACGCGGCGCCCCCGCCGGCCCGTCGTGCCTGTCCATGCCCGCGGACGCCGACCTGGTCGCGATGGCACCCGACATCGAGATCTCCGTCCGCCACCAGCTCGCCGAGGACCCGGCTGGCGAAGACAGCGAGTTCCCCGGCCCGGTCGGCGAGGAGCCGGACGGCGGCGAGATCTCCGAGCGCGACGGCGCGGGCTTCACGCCGCTGAGCGCGAACGTCAGACCGGTGGAGACGATGATGGCCGGGCTGCGGTTCGCCGACCCGGAGATGGCCGCGGCGATCGACACGATCAAGCGCCGCGGCACCCTGGGGATCAGCGAGATCGTCGAGCGCCTCGGGCTGGCGGAGCCGGCGGGCCCCGGCGAGCCCATCCCCGAGTTCGAGCGCCGCGAGACGCTGCGCCGCGAGCGCCACCGACTGGTCGGGCTGCTGCATTACCAGACCGGCCGCGAGTTCCAGGACATCCAGCTCTGGCTCAACGAGGCGGTCGCCGGCGGGCGCCCGGTCGCCGAGCACACGTTGCACGAGCTGCAGGCCGCAGTCGCGCTCCTGAGCCGCGCGATCAGCGACCGCGAGCGGTAGGGGTGTAGGGCGCTCGTCCGGCGGTGGCTGCGCCGGACGAGCGCCGCCGCCACTCACGCGCCACCGTCCCACCGACGGCGTCAATGCCACGCCCGGTGCGCTCGAACGGATCACCGACGCCATCAGCGCCGGCCGCTGACCGTGCCGATCGCCGCGACCTTCCCCATCGAGCAGATCCGCGACGCGGTCGAGTTGCAGAGCAGCGGCCGACCCTTCGCGCGCCAGCGGCGAGTTGCGGGATCTGCTGCGCGTGCGTTCAAGGCCCCTTTGAGGCGCTGAATGCGGCGGCATCCCCGCCCGTGCGCTGGCACGTACCGATTCTCGGCGCCTGCGCGGCCGTTGCGCCGCCGCACAGCCAGCCGTAGAGGTGCAGGTATCCACCGGAGCCCGCACCTTCCGTTGGAGCCCGAGTCAACCACTCTTGCAGGAGCGCGACCGCTTCCGCGGGGCCGGCGTCTACCACGCGGCGATGGCGACCGACGCCGACCGCTGCCGCAACGAGGACGTGATCGTTGTCGGCGGCGGCAACTCGGCCGGGCAGGCGGCGGTCCACCTGTCGCGCCGGGCGCGCAGCGTACGCGTCGTGGTGCGCGGGAAAGCGCTCAAATCGAGTATGTCCCGCTACCTCGTGGATCGCATCGAGAACTCACCCCGTATCGCGGTCATGCCCGAGACGGAGATCGTGGCCGTACACGGCGAAGCGACCGTGAACGCCGTCACCCTGCGCGATCGTCGCGACGGCAGCCAAGAGCGCATCGCCGCGACGTCGGTGTTCGTGATGATCGGTGCGGAACCTTGTACCGAGGCCGCGCAGGGCATTCTCGCGGTCGATCCCGCCGGCTACCTGCTGTGCGGCAGCGGCGCGGCGGCGTGCGACGGGTATCTCGCGTGGCCGCTGCCCGTCCGCGAGCCGCACCTCCTCGAAACCGTCCGGCCCGGCGTGTTCGCCGCCGGCGACGTGCGCGCCGGGGCATCCAACCGGGTCGCGGGCGCGGTCGGCGACGGCGCCCTGGTCGTCCGCTTCGCGCACGACGTCCTTGACGGTTGACGTCGTCCCGACTTCGTACCCGAGTCGGTTGCCGCCGACGTGATCTGCGAGGCCCAGACGCTTGCGTCGACCCGTGCGAACGCTCGAACCGCGCTATGGAGCATCGGCGATCGGCTGCCGTCAGGCGCGACTCGCCGGCGTCACGCCGAGAGCCGCGGTGATCGCGTCGAACACGTCGTCCGGCGCCTGGTTGCCGTCGACGCGCGCCAGGATGCGGCGCCGCTCGTAGAACCCCGCGAGCGGTGCTGTCGACTCGTGATAGACGGAGAGCCGACGGCGCACGGTCTCGATCTGGTCGTCATCGCGCTGCTGGAGGGGAGTGCCGTCCCGATCGCACACACCGGCGTGGACGGGCGGTGAGACTTGAGCGTGGTACACGTGACCGTACGGGCAGGTCAGCCGGCCTGAAATGCGCCTCACGATCACCTCGTCGGGCACGTCGACGAGCACCACCGCGTGCAGCGGGCTCCCGACCGCGTCGAGTCTGTGCTCCAGTGCCTCGGCCTGACCGACGGTTCTCGGAAAGCCATCGAGCAGAAACCCGCGTGGCAGATCGTTCACGGCATCCATGAGCATGCTGATCACGAGGTCGTCGGGAACCAGCTGTCCCTGGTTCATGTAATCGGCGGCCGCACGACCTAGCGCGGTGGCTTCGGCGCGATGCTTCCGGAGAAGATCGCCGGTGCTCAGGTGTGGCAGCCGAAGCTCGTCTCGCAGTCGCGCCGCCTGGGTGCCTTTGCCGGCGCCCGGCGGCCCGAGCATGACGAGATTCATATCGCTCACCGCGATCGTTCTCGGCTACTTGAGCAGGTCGCGAGTCGCGGTGCTGTAGAGCTTGGTCAGCTCGCGCGTGAAGTCGGTCTGTGCCCGCACCGCGGTGGCGACCCATTCCGTCTGCGCGGAGTCGGCGAACTGGTCGCCGTAGTCCGCAAAGGTCTTCATGTTCGACTCGTACGCCTCAAGGAACTGGACCCCCGCTCTCTTGCCGAACTCGAGCACCCGCTCGTTGAGTTCGCGAATGCGCTGGGCGGCGGCTTCGGCCGGTTGGGCGGTGTCGTCCTGGGTGGCCATGATTCTCTCCGTTCGGGCTTGCGCCAGGTGGGGCTGGTCAGCAACTTGCCGGCCGGGCTGAGCGCCCGGCCGGCGGTAGGTACGGTGTCACCCGAGCCGTGCCGACGCTGTCCAAACTGACGTGACTTCAGGTCATCCTAATATAGGTTCGACAGGGGCCACTGTCAAGCCTCGCTGCCCATTTCGCCCATCGACCCCACCTGGGTTCAAACTGAAGTCATGTGGTGTTCGCGACACCGAGCGGTAGGGCCAGTCTTCGCGCACGTGGTCGCGCTGACCGAACGGCCGTCAACGCAGTGTTCGGCGCAGCATGCACGGTTGGTGATGTCGTTCGACCCAACCGTCCCGGTCGGCCACGAGGAGAAGCGGGCGCGATGGACGGGAAACGGTCTGAACACGACGCTGCACGTCCGCGACGGCAGCCGCCGCAGACCCTGAGGCGGCCGGCGGCGATCAGCCGTGCGGCGTGATGACCGCGCGCCCCGAGAGGGTTCCGTTCTGCATCCGCTCGTAGGCGTCGACGACGCGCTCGAGCGGAAAGTGCTCGGCGTGCGCGGTGATGAGGCCCGACCGCGCCAGTTCAAGCACCTCCGCGAGTTCGATCGCGCTGCCCCAGTACGGGTGGGTGAGGCTCGCGTCGGACGGCAGCGTGTTGAAGCGGTACTCGAGCGCGCCGCCCCCCACGCCGATCACCATCACGGCGCCGCCCTTGGCGACCACCTGCGTATCCAGCGCGAGCGTGGCGTTGTTGCCGACGCAGTCGAGCACCAGGGTGGCGCCACGGCCGCGGGTGAGCTCGCGGATCTCGTCCGCGGCGTGCTCACCAGAGGCGACCGCGTGCTCGGCGCCGACGGCGCGGGCGAGCTCGAGCTTGCCGGGATCGATGTCGGTCGCGATGACGCGCGCGGGTGAGAGCGCGCGCAGGATCTGCACGGCCATGTGGCCGAGCCCGCCCACGCCGATCACCACCGCGCTGGTGCCCGGGACGAGTTGGTGGAGCGCGAGCTTGATCGCGTGGTACGGCGTCAGCGCGGCATCGGACAATGGCGCGGCGTCGCGGGGGTCGAGATCCTCGAGCGGCACGAGCAGCCGGGGGTCGGGAACGAGCATGTACTCAGCCATGCCGCCGTTACGGCCGAGGCCGCCGCCGGCGGCGCCGAGCACCGCCGCGCGCTCGCACAGCGTCTCCAGCGACATCCGGCAAGGGCGGCAGCGCCCGCAGCCCCACGGCCCGTAGACCGCGACGGCTTCGCCGACCTCCCAGGCCTTCACCCCCGGTCCGAGCGCCTCGATCCAGCCGGCGTTCTCGTGCCCGAGCGTGAACGGGAGCTCGTAGGGCAGGGTGCCCGCGGGCCACTCCATCAGGTGCAGGTCGGAGTGGCAGGCACCCGCCCCGCCGACCTTCACGAGCACCTCGCCCGGCCCTGGCTCCGGCACGGCCACGTCCCGCAGGACGGGCGGCTGCTGCCATTCGACGAGCTGGAACGCCCGCATCAGCCGCGGCCGGGGCGGCCCGGGCAGAAGAGCACCGAGGCGGCAACGAGCGAGCGCTGCGTCGGACGCGCGACGCGCGTTTCTGGCGGGACGTCGCGGTTCCCATGGGAACGACCAAGCTCCCGGACGGTGGGCACGACGAAGCGGCGGATGTGAGTGGGAGTGTTCATGCCCGGCAACCTACACCAGAACTGAAGTCATTTCAAATCTTTGGTCCAACCCACTCACGCGGCGGGTTGGCAGAACTGAAGCTAACTTGCTAACCCGTGCTCTATGGTTGCTCTGATGCGTCCAGCGACCGCCACCGGCACCGCGCACCCTGACCTGCACACCCAGTTGTACTGGGAGAGCACCGGCGAGGGCCAGCCCGTGCTGCTCGTCATGGGCCTCGGCCTGAGCGGCGGGGCGTGGTGGCGAACGGTGGACGCGCTCAGCCGCGAGTTTCGCGTGATCACGTTCGACAATCGCGGCGTCGGGCGCTCGCGCGGGCTCACGCCCGCCTACACGACCGAAGCTCTCGCCGACGACGCCGTGGCCGTGCTCGACGCGCTCGAGATCGCGCAGGCCAACGTCTACGGGCTCTCGCTCGGCGGCATGGTCGCCCAGCAACTCGCCCTGCGCCATCCCCGGCGCGTGCGCTCGCTCGTGCTCGGTGCGACGACTCCCGGCGGGCGCCGTGCCAAGCTGGCCGACGACGAGGTCATGTCGTTCTTCCACGGCCGCGCGCACCGGCCGCGCGAGGAGGCCGCCTGGGCGTCGGTGGCCTACAACTACGGCCGCCGTTGTCGCGAGCAGCACGCCGATCGCATCGCCGAGGACATCCGCCGCCGCCTCGCCCACAAGTTCGACGAGGATGCCTACAAGGCCCAGCTGATGGCCGCCGCGCTGCACAACTGTACGAGCCGCTTGCACCGCATCGACGTCCCCGCGCTGGTCGTGCACGGTGAGGACGACCGCGTGGTGCCCGTGGCCAACGCCCATCTGATCGCGGGCCGCCTCCCCCACGGCCGGCTCCACCTCCTCGAGGGCACAGGCCACCTCTACACGACCGAGGCGCCGGAGGCCGACGCCGAGGTCGGCCGCTTCTTCGACGCCGTCGGCTAACGAGTCAGGAACTCCAGCACGGCTTCGTCGGCCGCGGGCTCGTCGGTGGTGTACAGATGCGCCGCGTCCTCGAGCTCGAGCAGGCGCGAACCCGCGATCCTCGCGGCGAGCGCGTGGCCGTTGGCCGGTGGGACCATCCGGTCCTCGGCACCGTGCACGATGAGCGTCGGCGCGGCGATGTCACCGAGCCGGGCTGCCGCGTCGTGCCCCGCCGCGGCCGCGAGCTGCGCGCCGTAGCCGACGGGATCGAACCGGTACGCCCGCCGGCGCGCGAAGTCCTCGCCGATGCGGGCGCCGCCCGCGCCCCGCGTGCGCTCGCTGTACACGTACGGCACGGACGCCCAGCGGCCCTCCTCATCGGGGACGGTGGCGCGGCGCCCGAGGAAGGCCAGCGTCTCGCGGTCGGGCGGCGTCGCGGCGGCGCCACCGGCGGAGGTCGCGCCCAGCACGAGCGCGTCGACGCGCTCCGGGTACCGCAGCGCGAGCTCCTGGGCGATCATGCCGCCCATCGAGATCCCGTACACGTGGGCGCGTGCGATCCCCGCCGCGTCGAGCACGGAGACGGCATCGGCGGCCATCCCCGCGAGCGTCAGCCGGCCGGCCGGACGCTCGCTGCGCCCGGAGCCGCGGTTGTCGAACGTCACGACCCGCAGGGCGCGCGCGAGCACTGGGACGGTGCGCCACCAGGCGTCGCCCGGGAGGCCGAGGCCCATGATCAGGAGCACGGCCGGGCCGTCGCCAGTGGATTCAAAGTGGGGCATGCGAGAAATTTACCTGAAGTCACTTGACTTAGCCAACCGTCTTGCTAATCTTGCTAACACAAGCAAGCGACCCACCCCAACCAAAGGAATCGAGATGGCCACCACCACGAAGACGACGGATCCGATCGACGCCGCGACCGAGAAGGTCACCGAGTTCAACGAGAAGACCTCCGCGAAGGTCGCCGAACTCAACGAGAAGGCCGCCGAGAACGGCCGCAAGGCCGGCGCCGCTTACCTTGACTCCTACGAGAAGGTCGTCGTCCAGTTCGCCGACGGCTACGAGAAGGCCGCCGGCGCGACCAAGGTCGAGTGGCTGCAGACGGTCGCCGCCACCCAGGCCGACTTCGCCCGTGAGGTCACCAAGGCCTACACCAGCGCCGCCCGCGAGCTCGTCACCGCCCGCTAGATCTTCGCCGCAACCCCGCTCTCCTCCTGCGGCGGTTCCTGAGCCGCGGTGCCCGCAAGGGTGCCGCGGCTCAGTGCTTTCTGGCCACGAACGCGTCGTAGACCTCGATCAGCGCCGCCCGCTCCTTCGCGCTCAGATGCGGGTCGGCCCGGATCGCCGATACCACTGCGGACCCCTCGAAGGACTCACCCGCCGCGGGACGGGGCCGGTACTGCTTGAGCGTCTCGGCCGACATCTCGAGGTTGTCGGCGATCGCGTCCACCACCTTCTCCGAGGGCTCGCGCAGCCCGCGCTCGATCTGCGACAGATACGGGTTCGAGATGCCGACCAGGTCGGCCAGCTGGCGCATCGTCAGGTCCTGCATCTCGCGCTGATGGCGGATGAACTGCCCGAACGTCGAATCGTCGTCCCTGTCGGTCACGCGACAAGTCTACGCGACGATGCTGCTAACTTATTCGAGTTCAGTTCTGCCTAAGGAGGACCACGTGTCCTGGGACTTCAGCACCGACCCCGAGTTCGAGCGCCAGCTCGAGTGGATGCGCGCCTTCGTCCGCGAAGAGGTCTGGCCGATCGAGGCCGTCGAGGATCGTCTGACCCAGGCCGACCTCGATCGGATCAACGCGCCGCTGCAGGAAGAGGTCAAGCAGCGCGGACTGTGGGCCGCGCACCTCCCGCCCGAGCTCGGCGGCCAGGGCTTCGGTCAAGTCAAGCTCGGGCTGATGAACGAGATCCTCGGGACCTCGATCTACGCGCCGCCCGTCTTCGGCTGCCAGGCGCCCGACTCCGGCAACAGCGAGATCCTCGCCCTGGCGGGCACCGACGAGCAGAAGGACCGCTGGCTGTTCCCGATGCTCGCCGGCGAGATCCGCAGCGCCTTCTCGATGACCGAGCCCGAGACGCCCGGCTCGGACCCTACGCAGCTGATCACGCGCGCGACCCGGCGCGGCGACGGCTACGTGCTCAACGGGCACAAGTGGTTCACGTCCAACGGCTCGATCGCCGACTTCTTGATCGTCATGGCCGTCACCGACCCCGACGCGCCGCCGCACCGCCGCGCCTCGATGTTCATCGTGCCGGTGGACGCCCCCGGAGTCGAGATCGTGCGCGACGTGCCCACGATGGAGCACCCACAGGAGCGCTTCGGCGTCCTCGGGGGGCACTCCGAGATCTTCTACACCGACGTGCATCTCGGCGCCGAAGCGCTGCTCGGCGGCGAGGGCGAGGGCTTCCTGATCGCCCAGAAGCGGCTTGTCCCCGGCCGCATCCACCACTGCATGCGCTGGCTGGGAATGGCACGCCGCGCGTATGACGCCATGTGCGAGCGCGCGCTCTACCGCCCCGTCAAGCACGGCCTGCTCAAGGACACCCAGACCGTGCAGGCGTGGATCGCCGATTCCGCCGCCGAGATGCAGGCGGCCCGACTGATGACCCTGCACGCCGCCTGGCTGATGGACAACCACGGCTCGAGCGCCGCCCGCACGGACGTCTCGATGATCAAGTTCTTCGGTGCGAAGGTCCTGCACGACGTGATCGACCGCGCCGTGCAGATCCACGGCTCGCTCGGCTACTCGGGCGACATGCCGCTGGAGATGCTCTACCGCTTCGCCCGCCACGCGCGTTTCGTGGACGGCGCCGACGAGGTGCACCGCGAGCTTGTCGCCCGCCACGAGCTGCGCGGCTACGAGGTGCCGGCCAACGGCCTGCCCAGCGAGCACATCCCCACCCGCCGTGAGGCCGCGCTGCGCAAGTTCGCGGACATCGTTGCGACTGAAGCGAACTAGACCGTCCACTTCCTTGCCGTGAGCTCGACAACTGATACGCTTGCTACTAAGATGAATTCAGCTCAGGAAGGGCAACAGGGCGGTCGCGGACGCAGCAAGCGGCAAGAGGTCCTCATCGCGGCGACGGATCGCTTCGGCCGGGACGGATACGAGCACACCAAGTGGGCCGACATCGCGGCCGACATCGGCGTCGGGGCAACCGCCCTGTATCACTACTTCGAGTCCAAGCAGCACTGCCTATACGAGATCATGGACGAGGCCATCGAGGACTTCCGCGGCCGGTTCGTCGCCATCGTTGCGGACGAGCGGGATCCCGTGCGCGCGTTCGAGGCCGTGATGGCCGAGTGCTTCGACCTCTCGGAGCACGACGTCCTGCGCAACCGCGTGCTGGTCGCCGAGCAGGGCCGGCTGTCCAGCCCCAGCAGCTCCGAGCGCGAGGAGCAGGCCCGCCTGGCGGCACGCTCGCGGATGCGCGAGCTGGAGTTCGCCTGGGCGAGCTTCCTCGCCACAGCGATGCGCGACGGCGCGATCCCGGAGACCGACCCGCGCCTGCTCACGCGTGCCGTGCTCGGCCTGTACAACAGCATCTGGCACTGGTACCGGCCGAACGGGATCATGGCGCTGAGCCGTGTCGCTGACTACTACACCGAACTGGGGCTGGCGTTGATCGGCGTGCCCCCCGCCGCCCCCAAGCTGGAACGCGCCGTGGCATGAGCTTCTTCGAGCGCTACTTCGAGGCCCTCGACGGCCCCGAGCCGTACTCGTCGCTCGACCTCGTCTCGGACGACGTCGAGTTCGCGATCGAATGGGCGAACGGGGAGGACCGCAAGGCCACGCAACTGCGCGGCGGCAAGGAGCAGCTGCGCGCCTTCGTCGACGCCGGTGACATGGACGGCTGGGCACACTACGTCGTCTGGTCAGCGACTGACGGCGACACGGAGTTCGCGCTCGGCGAGACGCGCTGGGACGACGGCCGCTTCATCGGCACGTTCCTCGCGGTCGCGCACCTCGACGCCGACGGGCGGATGGACCGCTACATGGTTGGCCGCTCGCCCGCAATCACCTTCCCCATGCGCACGCATGCACGCTGAGCTGCTCGCCGGCACGCCGAGCGAGCCGGTGCTGCTCGGCTCGGAGTGCCGCCGCTGCGGCACCGTGAGCTTCCCGCGCCAGGGCACCTGCCCGCGCTGCACGTCCTCGGACGTCAAGGAGCGCCGGCTCGCCCCCCGCGGCACGCTCTGGAGCTGGACGATCCAGCGCTTCCGCCCGAAGTCCCCGCCCTACACGGGCCCGGAGGAGTTCGAGCCCTACGGCGTCGGCTATGTCGAGCTGCCGGGCGAAGTGCGCGTCGAGGCGCGCCTGACCGAGTCCGACCCCTCGAAACTCCAGATCGGCATGGAGATGGAGCTGACCCTGATCCCCGAGGCGACGTTCGCGTTCCGGCCGGTGTCATGAGCGACGACGTCGCCGTCATCGGCCTCGGCATCCACCCCTTCGGCCGCCACCCCGGCGTCTCCGGCCTGGAGATGGCCACGTATGCCGCCCGTACAGCGCTCCAGGACGCCGGCCTGGGCTGGGAGCAGATCGAGTTCGCCGCCGGCGGCTCCGACGCCGCGGGCAACGCCGACACGACGGTGTCGGTGCTCGGTCTCACCGGCGTGCCGTTCATCAACGTCAAGAACGGCTGCGCGACGGGCGGCTCCGCGCTGATCACGGCGCACGCGATGCTGACCGCCGGCAGCGCCGAGACGGCGCTCGTGGTCGGCTTCGACAAGCACCCGCCGGGCGCCTTCAACCCGCAGCCCGAGGAGTGGGGCATCGGCTCCTGGTACGGCGAGTCCGGCCTGATGCTGACGACCCAGTTCTTCGCGATGAAGATCCAGCGCTACATGGCCCAGCACTCGATCAGCGAGTCGACGCTGGCCAAGGTTGCGAGCAAGGCGTTCGAGAATGGAAGTCTGAACCCGAACGCGTGGCGCCGCCAGCCGCTCTCGGAAGAGGAGGTGCTCGCCTCGAGAATGGTCAACGACCCGCTGCGCCAGTACATGTTCTGCTCGCCCGGCGAGGGCGCGGTGGCGCTCGTGCTCGCACGCGGCGAGCAGGCGCGTGCGAGCAAGACGCCGGTCTACCTGCGCTCGGCGGTGTTCAAGACGCGCCGCTTCGGCTCCTTCGAGGTGTTCAGCCCGTCGATCCCGGTGCACGACGGCGTCTCCCCCACGGCCGAGGCGGCCGCGGCGGCCTTTGCGCAGGCGGGCATCGGCCCCGCCGACGTCGACGTCGCCCAGCTCCAGGACACCGAGTCCGGCGCCGAGATCATGCACCTCGCCGAGACCGGCCTCTGCCAGGACGGCGAGCAGGAGCAGTTGATCCAATCCGGCGCGACGCGCATCGGCGGGTGCCTGCCGGTCAACACCGACGGTGGCTGCCTGGCCAACGGCGAGCCGATCGGCGCCTCCGGGCTGCGCCAGGTGCACGAGGTCGTGCTCCAGCTGCGCGGCGAGGCCGGCGAGCGCCAGATCCCCGGGCCCGCGCGGGTCGGCTTCACCCAGGTCTACGGGGCGCCCGGGGTGAGCGCGTGCACAGTGCTGAGCACCTGAGCGCGCTGCTCGGCCGCGGAGCGCACGCCCACCCCGACCGCCCGGCGCTCGTCTTCGACGGCGTCGAGCGCACGCACGCGCAGCTCCATGAGCGCGCGGCGCGGATCGCGACCGGCCTCGCCGCGCGCGGCGTGCGCGCCGGCGACCGCGTTGCGCTGCGATTGCACAACGGCCTCGAGTTCCCGGAGACGCTGCTCGCCTGCCATCGCCTCGGCGCGATCGCGGTGCCGATCAACTTCCGCCTCACGCGCGCCGAGAGCGATTACATCCTCGCCGACGCGGGCGTGGCCACGCTCGTCGACGGGCCGCTCAGCGCCGACTACGAGCCGGCACCCCAGGCCGCCGTCGCGCCCGGCGACGGCGCGTTGCTGTGTTACACGTCGGGCACGACCGGCCGCCCGAAGGGCGCTCTCCTCTCCCACGCCAGCCTCGTCGCCTCCACTGGCAGCTGGATCCACGAGATGGGCGCGACCGCCGACGACGTCTGGCTCTCGGGCCAGCCGCTCTTCCACATCGGCGGGATCAACGGGATGCTGCCGTTTCTCGCGCTCGGCGCGAAGGCCGTCATCACGCCCACGACCGGGTTCGACGCGCACAACGCCGTGCGGTTGATGGAGGAGCACGCAGTGACGATGTGCATCTTCGTTCCGACGCAGTGGGACCAGGTGACGGCGATCCGCCAGCGCACGCGCCTGCGTGTTGCCATGTGGGGCGCCGCGCCGGCCTCGCAGACGACCTTGGAGACGCTGGCCCGCACGTACCCGGGCGTCGAGATCGTCAGCGCCTACGGCCAGACCGAGCTGTCCGGCGCGACGACGCTGCTCAAGGGCGCGGACGCGACGCGCAAGATGGGCTCGGTCGGACTGCCGATGCGCGACGTCGAGCTCAGGCTCGTCGATGACGCCATGCACGACGTTGAGGCGCACGAGGTCGGCGAGATCGTCTACCGGGGCCCGCTGGTCATGCGCGGCTACTGGAACAACCCGGAGGCGACCGCTGAGGCGTTCGCCGGCGGCTGGTTTCACAGCGGCGACCTCGCCACCCGCGACGAGGAGGGCTATCTGCGCCTCGTGGATCGCAAGAAGGACATGATCGTCAGCGGCGGCGAGAACATCTATCCCGCCGAGGTCGAGCGCGTGCTGCGCGAGCACCCGGCCGTCACCGACGTCGCCGTGGTCGGCGTCCCGCACACGCGCTGGGGCGAGACGCCGATCGCGTTCGTGGTCGGCGAGGCCACGGCAGCCGAGCTGATCGAGCACTGCCGCCGCGGGCTCGCGAGCTACAAGAAGCCGACGGCGATCCACTTCGTCACCGAGCTGCCGCGCAACGCGGCGGGCAAGGTGCTCAAGCGCGAGCTCAGGCCGTGACCAGCCCGCCGTTCGGGCTCAGGATCTGGCCGACGAAGTAGCTCGCGTCGTCGGAGGCCAGGAACGCGACCGTCGCGGCGATCTCCTCCGGCTCGGCGAGCCGGCCGGCCGGGGTGGAGTTCGCGAGCGCCTGCCGCTCATCGCTGATCTCGCCCTGCAGCGTGTTCGTGCCGACGTGGCCCGGGGCGACCGCGTTGACGCGGATGCCCTGAACGATCAGCTCCTTGGCCGCGGCCTTGGTGAAGCCAAGGATCGCGGCCTTGGCGGCCGAGTAGTGCGGATGGCCCGTGCAGCCTTCCAGGCCGCAGATCGAGGACATGTTCACGACGACCCCGCTCCCGCGCGGCGCCATGTACCGCACCGCCGCACGGGTGCAGTAGAACGTGCCGTCGAGGTGGATGGCGAGCATCCGCCGCCACTCCTCGTCGGTCAGCCGCACCAACGCATCGAGCGGCGTCTTGACGCCGCCGTCCAGCGCCTCCTCGCGCTGGCGCGCAACCAGCGGCTTGACGCGCCGCAGATGGTCCAACCCGATGGCGCCCGCGTTGTTGATCAGGATGTCGACCGGGCCGAGCTCGGCCTCGACCTGCGCGAGCGCCGCGTCCACGGACGCGCTGTCGCTGACGTCGCAGACGACCGCCAGCCCCTCCCCGCCCGCGAGCTCGACGCTCTTCTGGGCGGTCTCCAAGCGGATGTCGAGCGCGGCGACGAGGGCGCCGTCGGCCGCGAGCCGCTGCACGATCGAGCGGCCGATCCCGGCGCCGCCGCCGGTGACCACCGCCACCTTGCGTTGCAAAGTCATCGTCTCTCTTCCTAGCGCTGGACGACGTAGCCGATGGACTCACGGTCCCACACACCGGGGACATCCACGCCAGCCGCCTTGAGCTCGGGCTTCAACACCCGCTGTGCGTGAGAGCGCGGCAGCTTGTCCATGAAGCGGACGTAGCGCGGCACCGCGAAGTGCGGCATCTTGCCCGTGCAGAAGTCGAGCAGCGTCTCGGCCGTGATCTCGGACTCCGGGCGCCGAACGCAGGCCAGCATGACCTCCTGGCCACCGAGCTCGGACGGCACACCGTAGACGGCGGCCTCGAGCAGCTCCGGGTGGTCGGCGAGCACGCGCTCGACCTCCCACGCGGACACGTTCTCGCCGCGGCGGCGGATCGAGTCCGTCCCGCGCGCGACGAACCAGAAGTAGCCGTCCTCGTCGCGGTAGGCGTTGTCGCCGGTGTGGAACCAGAGGTTGCGCATCGAGTCCAAGGTCGCGGCGTCGTTGCCCCAGTAGCGTTCCATCATCACGAACGGGAGCTTCGGGCGCACGACGATCTCACCGGTGACGCCGGCCGGGACCTCGATGTCGCCGGCGTCGACGACCTTGGCCTCATACCACGGCGTCGGCAGCCCGGCGGCGCCCGCGCGACGCGACTCCCAGGAGGCCGCGATCGTCGGGCCGGTCTCGGTCATCCCGTAGGCGTCGAGCACGGCGAGGTCGTAACGCTGCTCGAACTGCTCGACGAGGTCGGTCGCGGCGGCCGCGCCGACGACGACGCGCACGCTGTTGTCGCGGTCGGCCTCGCTCTCGGGCTGCTTGAGCAGGATGCGCAGCATCTCGCCCTGGCCGTTGAACGCGGTCACGCCCTCGCGACGGCAGATCTCCCAGAAGCGGCTGGCCGAGAAGCGGCGGTTGATCACCGCGCGCGCTCCCGACACCAGCGCCGCGAGCACGGTCATGTACTTCGCGTTGGCGTGGAAGAGCGGGAACACCGAGAACAGCACGTCGTCCTCCGTGTACCGGACGAGCTCGACGACGCCCTGCGCCAGGTTCAGGTTGTGGTTGTGCGGGAGCACGACACCCTTGGGCGGGCCGGTCGTGCCACCGGTGAAGAGGATCGAGGCGGGATCGCTCGGCTTGCGCTCGACCGGGGCGGCGACCGGATACGCCATCAGCGACGCGAAGTCCAGCGCCTCCAGCTCGCCGGCGTCGCCGCGGACGATCAGGTGCTCGACGGAATCGATGTGACCCGCGACGTGCTCGACGTGCTCTTGGTCGACGATCAGCGCCCGCGCGCCCGTGGTCTCGAGGATGTAGGCGATGCCGGGACCACGCGCGGCGTCGTGGATCGGGACCTCGATCGCGCCCGCGCCGAGGATCCCGAACCACGCGTAGAGGAACTCCGCGCGGGTCGGCATCATCACCGCGACGCGATCGCCGGGCTGGATGCCCAGCTCCTGCAGGCCCGAGGTGAAGCGGCCCGCACGCTCCGCGAGCTGTTCGTAGCTCAGCGGCTCGCCGTCCACGAGCGCGAGCTGGCGAGCGCCGTAACGCTCCGCCTGAGTCGCCACAAGTTGGGCTAGGTTCATCGGGCCGATCTCCTCCGAAAGCACGCGTTTACGCTGTTCCCATTTACTGATACGATTTCAGTTCAGGAAACGTAGCAGCTTGAGGAGAGTCCCGCAAATGCCCCTGCCGATCCCGCAGATCAACGACGAGAACCGCGCGTTCTGGACTGGAGGCGCGGACAGCGAGCTGCGCTTCGCGCGCTGCCAGGCCTGCGGCTACTACCTCCATCCGCCGTCCCCGCGGTGCCCGGAGTGTTGGAGCGACGATGTCGCTCCCGAGGCGGTCAGCGGTCGCGGGACCGTCTACACGTACACGATCAACCGCCAGCAGTGGATGCCCGGGCTCGAGGTCCCGTTCGTGCTCGCCGTCGTCGAACTCGACGAGCAGCCCGGCCTGCGTCTTATCGCCCGTGTGGTCGACTGCGACGAACCGACGATCGGCATCGCCGTCGATGTCGCCTTCGAGGCCCGCGGTGAAGCGTTCATCCCGTTCTTCCGGCCCGCGACATGAGCAAGTTCGAGGACGCCTGCATCATCTCCGGCATCGGCCAATCCGAGGTCGGGCGCCGCGTCGAGAAGGGCGTGATGGCGCTGACGCTCGACGCCGCGCTGGAGGCGATCGGTGACGCCGGCCTGAAGCCCGCCGACGTCGACGGCGTGATCTCCTGGCCCGGCGCCGTTTCGCGCGCCGATGGCCTCGCGCCGTCGAGCCCCGGGTCGTCCGGCCCCGGTCCCCACGCCGTGATCGACGCGCTTCGCCTGAACCCCACCTGGTACTACGGCGGCCCAGAGACGCCCGGCATGTTCGCCGCGGTGATCCATGCCTGTATGGCCGTCGCCTCCGGCATGTGCGAGCACGTGCTCGTCTATCGCGCGTTGAACGAGGCGACGGTGTGGCGCACGGTCAGCGAGCGCGTCAACAGCGACGCCGGCGGCGTGACCGGAGCGATGCAGTGGATGCTTCCGTTCGGCGCCTTCTCGGGCCCGAACTGGATGGGCCTCTACGCCACCCGCCACATGCACGAGTACGGCACGACGCGCGAGCAGCTCGCGGCGATCGCCTTGAACGCGCGCCGCAACGCCCAGCGCAACCCGAAGGCCGTGCTGCAGGGCGACCTCACGATGGACGACTATCTGTCCTCGAAGATGATCAGCGACCCGCTGTGTCTGTTCGACTGCGACATCGCCGTCGACGGTGTGACCGCCCTGATCGTGTCGAAGGCCGAGCATGCCGCCGACATGCCGAACCAGCCGATCCACTTCGAGGCGGTCGGCAGCGCTCTGCGCGGCCGCGCGTCGTGGGATCAGTGGGAGGACATGACGCAGACGGCGGCGGCCAGCGCCGGCGCGCACATGTGGTCGCGCACCGACCTCAAGCCGGCCGACGTCGACGTCGCGAACCTCTATGACGGGTTCACCGTGTTGACGCTGTTCTGGCTCGAGGGCCTGGGCTTCTGCGCCAAAGGCGAAGGCGGGCCGTTCGTCGAGGGTGGTTCCCGGATCGCCTTGGACGGCGAGCTGCCGCTGGCCACCTCCGGCGGACAGCTCTCGGCCGGGCGCCTGCACGGCTTCGGCCATCTCTATGAGGCCTGCCTCCAGCTGCGCGGCCAAGCCGACGAGCGCCAGGTCGCCGATGCAAAGGTCGCCGCGGTCTCGGCCGGCGCCGGTCCGCTCGCCTCGTGCCTGCTACTGCGGAGCGCGGCATGACCTCGCGGCAGGTGCAACTGGTCGAGTATCCGAGCGGACCGGTCGGGCCGGAGCACTTCCGCGTCGCGAAGGTCGAGCTACCAGCCCCGGGTGAGGGCGAGGTGCTCGTCCGCAACCTGTTCACCTCGTGTGATCCGGGCATGCGCCTGCGGCTGCGCGAGAGCGGCCCGGCGGGCTACTTCAACTCGTTCCCGCTCAACGCCGCGATGGACGAGATCCTGACCGTCGGCGAGGTCGTGGAGTCACGCGCGGAGGGGTTCGCGCCCGGCGACCCGGTGACGCACGCCTGGGGCTGGCGCGACTACGCCGTGGTCAAGGCCGGCCGGCCCTCGCTCGGGGGCGTCGGGACGCTCGCGCACATCGACACCTCGCTCGCGCCACCCGAGAAGTTCCTCGGCGCGGTCGGCAACATGGCGCTGACCGCCTGGGTCGGGCTGATCGACGCCGCTGAGCTGCGCGAGGGCGACGTCGTCTGGGTCTCGGCCGCCGCCGGCGCCGTGGGCAGCCTCGCGGCACAGATCGCCAAGCTGCGCGGCCACACCGTGATCGGCAGTGCAGGGTCGGCGGCGAAGGTCCGTCACCTGCTCGACGAGCTCGGCCTCGACGCCGCCTTCGACTACCACGACGGCCCCGTCGGCGACCTCCTGCGCGAGGCCGCCCCGGACGGCATCGACGTCTACTTCGACGCTGTCGGCGGCGACCACCTCCAGGCCGCCCTGGCCGCACTGCGCCCCTGGGGCCGAATCGCCATGTGCGGCGCGATCTCCGAGTACGAGAGCACCGAGCCCCAACCGGGCCCGACCAATCTCTTCCAAGCGGTGGCCAACAACCTCACGCTCCGCGGCTTCCGCGCCAGCGCCTACCTGCATCGCTTCCCCGAGGCCCAGCGCGAACTCGCCGGCTACCTCGCCGACGGCCGCCTCGCCTACCGCGAAACGATCGTCGACGGCCTCGAGAACGCCCCCCAAGCGCTCATGCGCATGCTCGCCGGTGACACCACCGGCAAGACCCTCGTCCGGGTCTCCTGAACTCAGCTTAGGAAAGGTGATGAATTGGCCGGAGCATGGTTCGAGTCGGTGGCCGAGGCGCACAGACGCGCCAAGAAGCGGCTCCCGGGCTCGGTATATATGGCGATCTGGGCGGGGTCCGAGCACGGGCTGACGCTCGAGGACAACGTCGGGGCGTTCGACGAGCTGGGCTTCGCGCCGCGCGTCGCCGGTTTGCGCGACGCCCGCGATCTTTCGACCACCGTGATGGGCCAGTCGCTGTCCATGCCCGTGCTGATCTCGCCGACGGGCGTGCAGGCCGTCGACCCGGAGGGCGAGGTCGCTGTCGCCCGCGCGGCCGCCGCGCGCGGGGTGGCGATGGGGCTGAGCTCGTTCGCCTCCAAGCCCGTCGAGGAGGTCGTCGCGGCGAACCCGGCGACGTTCTTCCAGCTCTACTGGGCGGGCACGCGCGAGCAGATCCTCGGGCGGGTGCAACGCGCTTGCGAGGCGGGCGCCGTCGGGCTGATCGTGACCCTGGATTGGTCCTTCTCCCACGGACGCGACTGGGGCAGCCCGGCGATCCCGGACCAGCTCGACCTCAAGACGATGGTGAAGTTCGCACCCCAGGTCCTCACCCGGCCGCGCTGGCTGGCGTCCTGGGCGAAGACCGGCCGGATCCCAGAGCTCACCGTCCCGAACATGGGCGGGCTCGGCGAGGACGCCCGGACGTTCTTCAGCGTCTACGGCGAGTGGATGCAGACACCACTGCCCACCTGGGACGACCTGCGTTGGCTGCGCGAACAGTGGGAAGGCCCGCTGATGCTCAAGGGCGTCATGCGCGTCGACGACGCCCGGCTGGCGGTCGACGCGGGCTTCGATGCCCTGTCGGTGTCCAACCACGGCGGCAACAACCTGGACGGCACACCCGCGTCGATCCGCGCGCTGCCGGCGATCGCCGATGCGGTCGGCTCGGAGATCGAGGTGCTCTTGGACAGCGGCATCCGCCGTGGATCGGACGTCGTCAAGGCGCTCGCGCTGGGCGCTCGCGCGGCAATGATCGGCCGCGCGTATCTCTGGGGCCTGGCGGCCAATGGCCAGGCGGGAGTCGAGAACGTGCTCGACATCTTCCGGAGCGGCATCGACTCTGCCTTGTTGGGCCTCGGGCGGTCGTCCGTGCACGAGCTCGGGCCGGCGGATCTGGTGGTGCCGGAGGGGTTTGAGCGGCGCCTCGGGGTCGCCGGTGAGCTCGTGAGCTGAGTGGGTCGCGGAGCGGCGAGAGGCTCTCTGCTCGCCGCTCACCGCTCCAGCTTCGGATCATCGAAGAGCCTCTGAGCTGAACTCACGTTGGCGTTGGCGAGAGGAGAGCGCAGAAACGACGGGAATCGCTGCCGGATCCGCTGGTAGCGTTGGGGTGAAGTCACCTCGGAAGAATCGAGCTCCTCTTGGCCGCCTCAACCCCTGCGAAACGTCCCCCGCGCTCTTCGCGCAGCAAGCGCGACGACATCCTCTACGCGGCGATCGAGTACTTCGGCCAGCACGGCTACGAGTACACGAAGTGGGCGGACATCGCCAAGGAGGTCGGTATCGGCTCGACGGCGCTCTACCACTACTTCGAGTCCAAGCTCCACTGTCTGTACGAGATCCAGGCGCTCGCCGTCCAGGCCGATCGCGCGAAGTTCGACGCCGCGATCGCCGAGCACCATGACTTCGCAGAGGCGCTCAAGGCCGTGCTCGACGCCGCCTTCGAGCTGACCGATCACGAGGTCCTGCGCAACCGCGTCTTGGTCGCCGAGCAGTCGCTCGCCGGTCTGCACCGCACGTCCGCCCGTGAAGAGGAGTCGCGCCAGCTCGCCCGCTCGCAGATGCGCGACATCGAGTTCGCCTGGGCCACCTTCCTCACCCGCGGCATGGAGCAGGGCGCGATCCCCCAGGCCGATCCGCGCCTGCTCGCCCGCGCGATCCTCGGCCTCTACAACAGCGTCTGGCACTGGTATCGCCCGCGCGGCGGCAACCTCTCGATCGACCAGATCCGCGAGTTCTTCGTCGCCCGCTGCCTGGCCGTCGCCGGCCTGCCGCCTCAGGCGCCGGCGAAGGCCAAGCGCAAGCCCGCGGCGAAGCGCAAGAGCTAGAGGTCGAAGAGCACCGCGGGCGAGCGCCCGACCAGGTACCGGTCGATCAGGCCGCCGGCGTCCACGCGCGCCGCGGCCACGAACGTCGCGAGCGGCGACCCGTCGACCCGGGTCTGGCCGAGCACGAGCTCGACGGCGCCGTGGGAGGACTCGCTCAACACGTGATGGGTCCACGCGGGTGCGTCGCGCCGGGCGAGGTAGGCGTCGAACGCCTCGCGCCCGCCGGCGAAATCCTCGGCGACCTCGCCGGTGGAGAACACGATCGAGAACCGCAGGTCGTCGGCGAGCAGCCGGCGGCAGCCCTCGGGCTCGGAGCCGTCGATGACCTCATACATGCGCCGCAACACGGTGCTCATGCCGTCACGCGTGCCAGCACGAGCTCGACGACGTCGCGCTTGACGACCTTCAGCGACGGCGTGCGCGGGAACTGCTCGAAGACCTCGACGGACTCGGGCCAGGTGTACTTGGCGACGCCCTCGCCATCCAGGAACTCCTGCAGCTCGGTCAGCGTCGGCGCCGTGAAGCCCTCGCGGACGATGATCGCCGCGCACGCGCGCTCGCCCAGGCGGTCGTCCGGCAGCGGCACGATCGCGACCTCGCGGACGGCGGGATGGCGGAGGATCACGGGCTCGACCTCGGCCGGCACGATCGTCACGCCGCCGCGGCGGATGATGTCCTTGGAGCGCCCGACGTAGATGAAGTGACCGTCCTCGTCGAGCATCCCGAGGTCGCCGGTCTCATAGCCGCCCCACGATGTCAGCGACACGCGCGTCAGGTCGTCGTTGTTGAGGAAGCCGAGGAAGCGGCTCGGGCCGTTCACGACGACCGCGCCGATCTTCCCCGCGGGCAGGGGCTCGCCGTCGTCGCCGACGATCCGGATCTCCGTACCGTCGTACGGGCGGCCCTCGGTGCGCATGATCTTCGCTGGCGGATCGTCGGGCGCGTGCGCGGCATGGCCGGGGACCTCCGAGAGCCCGTAGTCGCCCAGCGGCGGGGTCCCGAACGCCTGGTGCATGGCCATGCGCCGCTCCGGCGTCAGACCGGGAGCGGCGAGGACCCGCATCGACGAGAGGTCGCGGTCAGTCTGCTCGGCGGCAAGGATCATGTCGGTCGCGTGCGTCGGCATCGCGAGCACGTACGTGCAGCCGTGCACCTCGATCAACCGCAGTGCCTTTTCAGGGTCCCAGCGGCTCAGCAGCACGCCCGTCGCGCCCTGCAGCAGCACCGGCAGGTAGCCGAACACGAGCCCGCCGACGAAGCCGAACTCGACCACGGTCAGGTAGATGTCCTCGCCGGTCAGGCCCCAGCGCGAGCAGACGCCCCGGGTCGCGTAGCGCAGCGTGTTGGAGGAGTGCGCGATGCCCTTGGGCGCCGACGTCGTGCCGGAGGAGTGCAGGACGAGCGCGACCTCGTCTGCGTGGCGCGGCATGCGCGAGTCATCGTGCTCGCGCGCCTCGTCCACGTCCGCGGGCGCGACGGTCAGCAGCGGCAGGCGGTCGCCCGCGACCTCGCGGCACTTGGCGGCCTCCTTCTCGCCGCCGAAGGTCACGATCGCCCGCGCGCTCGTCTGCCCGGCCAGCGCCGCCATCTGCGTCTGGTTGAACATCGGCGGCAGCGGCGCGAGCACGACGCCGCGGTGCAGGCACCCGAGCATCGCGACCGCGGCCTCGATGGAGTGGCGGCCGAGCAGGATCACGACGTCCCCGGCCCCGACGCCCGCGTCGGCCAGGCGATGCGAGAGGGCGACCGCCGCTCGGCGCAGCTCCGCATACGTCACCGCGCGCTCCTCGAGCACCAGGGCGATCCGAGAAGCATGTTCGCGCGCACGCGCATCGAAGTCGCTCCACAGATCCCCGTCCTGCCAGTAGCCCTGCGCGTAGTAGCGCTGGGCCTCCGGCTGGAATTCCAGCGTCGAGCTGGTCATGACTGTCTCCTCCGCACCACGCTCATTTTGCTCAGGCCTGCCTGGCCGGCTCTTCGATGCTGATCAGCGGCCGGTGATAGTGGACGTTGCCGAAGCCCGTGAGCAGCTCCTGCTCCTCTGCGCTCGGCTCGCCGTAGTAGTGCGGCTCCGATAGCTGGACGAGCTCCATCAGGCGGCCGACGGCCTGCATGTCGATGTTGGCGAAGTGATCCAGGTGCGCCTTCGAGCTCTCGTACTCCTCGAAGACGTGAATGACCGGGCGGTCGCCATCGTCGACGAAGTAGTGATAGGTCAGGACGCCGTAGTCCTTCTCCTGGACGTCCTTGATGAAGGTCCTGAAGATCCCGACGACCTCGTCGAGGTCGCCCTTGTCCAGCGTCATGGTCGCTGCGGTCCGCACGGTAGCCATCAGCTGCGCGCCCAGACCTTCGGCCCGCGGCCGCCGAGGCCGTCGAGGAAACCGGTGTCGGGCTTGGATTCGCCCCACAGCAGCTCCATCACGCGGCCCGAGATCTTCCAGCCTTCCGCGGTGCGCCGCAGCTCGTCGTGATAGCGCGCGACGAGGATGATCGCGGCCTTCGGGTCCTCCTCGAAGACCTGATACGACGTCAGGTAGGAGACCGTGCTCGCCTCGTCGCCATCGATCTTCACGTGGTAGACGTTGAGCAGGTGGTGCTGCCAGATGCAGGTCGCCGTCGCGTCGGCGATCCAGTCCGCCAGCGTGTCGGCGTCGGTGACCGCCTCGCCGTTCCCGTACTGGGCATGGATGTCGTCCGCGAGGCAGTTGCGGACTCCCGCCTTGTCGAACGAGTCGACGGCCGACGAGTACCTGTAGAGGACCTCTTCGATGTCGGTTCGGTCCTGCAGAGCTCGGATCGTCTCGTAGTCGATGGTTGTCTCGCTCATGCGCTCTCCTCCAAGTTCTTGAACTTACTTCGATTCAGTCTACGGCCGCCACGCCGACTCGTCAAGCGAGCGACGGATCAGCGCGAGCTGTAGCCGGCGTCGACGGCGAGCACCGCGCCGGTCACGTAGGAGGACTGATCCGAGCACAGCCAAAGGCTCGCCTGCGCGACCTCCTCCGGCGTGCCGAAGCGCCCGAGGAGGCTGATGACGGGTGCGAACTCGGCCTCGGTCATGCCGACCGTCTCGAGCGCGCCGCGGACCATCGGCGTGTCGATCGCCCCCGGGCAGACCGTGTTGACGCGGATCCCCTGCGGGGCGGCCTCGAGCGAAGCCACTTTGGTGAGACCGATCACGCCGTGCTTGGCCGCGACATAGGCCGCATTGTTCGGCTGCGGCCGATGCGAGCTGACCGAGCCGATATTGACGAGCGAGCCGCCGTCGCCCTGCGCGAGCAGCTGTGCGATCTCGTACTTGAGGCACAGCGCGACGCCCTTGAGGTCGACGGCCAGGACGCGATCCCATTCCTGCTCGTCGAGCTCGGCGATCGGATGGGTGTCGGGCGTGACGGCGGCGTTGTTGACCGCGCAGTCGAGCCGCCCGTAGCGCTCGACGGCCGTGCGAACCATGGCCGCGGCGTCGGCGGCGCTCGAGACGTCCGTCCGGTGAAACGACGCATCGCCGCCCTGCCCTCGGATGCGCTCCGCAGTCGCCTCGCCGAGCTCGGCGTTGATGTCGCTCACGAGCACGCGCGCCCCGGCCGCGGCGAACACGCGCGCGGTCGCCTCGCCCATGCCCATCGCGGCTCCCGTGACGATCGCCACCTTGCCGTCCAGCAATCCTGTCGCCATCGGCTTCCTCCTCCGCTTCGGCGCGCGGCGCGCGCGCGGTCATAACCTGAACTCAACTCGAATCAGCCTACACGCCGGCGCAATGGCGCCCACGTTGACAGACCCTCACCCCTGGTATAGCTTGTCGATCTGAAGTAAGTTCGATTCAGAGATGAGGAGACAGCGGATGGGCGACTACGACGTGATCGTGCTCGGCACGGGCGCAGCCGGACTGACGGCCGCCGTGACCGCGGCTGAGCTGGGTGCGAGGGTCGGCCTGTTCGAGAAGGGCGCGACGGTCGGCGGGACCACGGTCTACTCGGGCGGGATGATCTGGATCCCGCTCAACCAGCACGAGCCTCCGGAGAAGGGCGACTCGCGCGCGAAGGCGCTCGAATATCTCCGCGCGCTCTCCAACGACACCATCTCGGACGAGATGGCGGAGACCTACATCGACGTCGGCCCCGAGATGGTCCGCTGGCTGGACGAGCGCACGCCCGTCAAGTTCAGGGCCGTTCCGGACTTCCCCGATTATCACCCCGAGCAGCCCGGCGGCATGCCACAGGGCGGCAGGTCACTCGAGACGGAGACCTTCCCCTATGGCGAGCTCGGCGAGTGGGCGGACCGCGTCCACATCTCGCCGTACTACCCGAGCTATCACCTGACGATCGGCGAGACGACGCTCGGCCAGGCGGTCCCGGAGGAGCTCACCCCCGAGGAGATGCAGCGCCGGGCCGCCAACGACGAGCGCGGGATGGGACTCGCGCTCGGGGGCCGCTTGCTGAAGGCCTGCCTCGACCGCGGCGTCGAGCCGCAGACCAGCCACCGTGCCGTCGAGCTGATCATGGAGGACGGCGACGTCGCCGGCGTCGTGTTCGAGACGCCCGAGGGACGCAAGGAGGTGCGCGCGACCAACGTGGTGATCGCCACCGGGGGCTTCGAGCACAACGCCGAGCTCAAGCGGGCTTTCCTGCGCGGGCCATGCACGCACACGGTCGCCGTGGAGACGAACACCGGCGACGGCCTCAAGATGGCCATGCGCGTCGGCGCGATGCTCGGGAACATGCGCGAGGCGTGGTGGATGCCGATGATCGAGCTGCCCACCGACATCGTCCCCACCGGGCAGCAGTTGCTCACCTACGAGCGGACCCTGCCGGGAGCCATCATGGTCAACCGGCAGGGCAAGCGCTTCACCAACGAGGCTTCCAACTACAACGCGTTCGGCGCCGCCTTCCACGAGCAGGACACGACCATGGGTGTGTACCGCAACCTGCCGTGCTGGCTCGTGTTCGACCAGACCTGGCTCGACAAGTACGGCTTCGCCGGCGGTCTGGGCGGAACCGAGAAGGCCCGCACGGACTGGATCACCTCCGGCGACACGCCCACTGACTTGGCGGAGAAGCTTGGCATCCCGGCCGACGCGCTCGAGGAGGCGATCGCGCGGTTCAACGCCAACGCGCGTGACCTCCACGATCCCGACTACAACCGCGGCTGGAGCGCGCAGGACAAGTGGTGGGGCGACCCGACGCTGCGCGACGGCACCGCGCGGGCCTCACTCGGGCCGGTCGAGACGGCGCCCTACTACGCGATCCAGGTGTTCAGCGGAGCGCTCGGGACCAAGGGCGGACCGGCGACCGACACGCACGCGCGCGTCCTGGACGTCGACGGCGACGTCATCACCGGCCTCTACGCGGCAGGCAACGCGATGGCATCGCCGCTCGGCATGACCTACGGCGGTGCGGGCGGAACGCTCGGGCCCGCGATGGTCTTCGGCTACCTCGCCGGCTGCGACATCGCTCAGCGCGTCGCCGCGGAGACGCCCCCGGCGCTGGCCGCCTCGCACGGCGGCGCCTAACTCTCAGTCCAGCGAAACGCAAAGGCAGGCCGAACCATGGAATCAAGCACGATCTCCCAGGCGAAGGGAGAGATGGTCACCGGTTGCCCGGTGATGCACCAGGATTTCTCCACCACCCGCAACCTGGGTGACTACTGGGCGCTCGCCAACGACCTGCGCGAGAGCTGTCCCGCACTTCTACAACAAGTACTCCGGCGGCGGCTACTGGGTGTTCACGCGCCACGAGGCCGTCAAGGACATCTACAAGACGCCGGAGATCTTCTCCAGCGAGTCGATCACGCCGTGGGAGCCGAATCCGATCTACCGGTTCGTGCCGACCCAGGTCGACGCACCGGATCACATCAAGTACCGCCGCATCCTCAACCCGTGGTTCTCGCCGAAGGCGATGGAAGCGGCGGCCCCGATGATGCGGGAGTTGTGCCGGGGCTTCATCGAGCCGCTCGTCGCCAAGGGGCGGTGCGACTTCATCGAGGACTTCGCGCTGCTCTACCCCACCGCGGCGTTCCTGAACGTGATCGGCGTGCCGGTTTCCTACACGGAGCAGTTCGCCGAGTGGGTCGACATGTTCTTCGGCGGCTTCGGCGGTGACCCCGAAGGTGCCGAGAACATGGGCAAGGCGCTCGGCGAGATGCGCGTCTTCTGGAGCGAGCAGCTCGCCGATCGGCGGAGGAATCCGCAGCCGGAGGGGGACCTCTTCACCTACCTCCTCAACTCGACCTACGACGACGAGCCGCTGGACGAGGAAGTCCTGCTCGACATGTGCACGGTGCTCACGCTCGCGGGCCTGGACACGACGCGCGCGGAGCTCGGGTACATGTTCCACCATCTGGCCCTCAATCCGGAGGATCGCCAGAAGCTGATCGACGACCCCGAGATCGCGCCGCTCGCGGTCGAGGAGACACTGCGCTACTACACGATCATCTTCGGCGACGGGCGCAAGGTCACCCGCGACGTCGAGTTCCATGGCGTGCAGCTCCAGAAGGGCGACATGGTCTACGCGCTCGTGTCCGGCGCGAACCGCGACCCACGCCACTGGGAGCGCGCCGACGAGTTCGTCATCGATCGCAAGAAGAACAACCACTTCGGGTTCGCGAGCGGCCCGCACCGTTGCCTGGGTATGCACCTCGCGCGGCGCGAAATGGCGATCGCGGTTCAGGAATGGCTGTCGCTGATCCCGAACTTCGACCTGGGATCCGACGCGACGCTGCACGAGCGCGGCGGCGGCGCGATGATGGCCCTCGAGACGCTCCCGCTGCGCTGGGAGGTGGGCTCGTGAAGCTGCAGGTCACGACCGCGTGCATGGGCCACGGGCGGTGCTACTCGCTCGCCCCACAGCTTCTCGAGTCCGACGACGAGGGGTTCGTGACGATCCGGGGCGGCGATCCGATCGAGATCCCGGACGATCAGCGCGAACTCGCGGTGGAGCTCGCCGGCACCTGCCCGGAGAGCGCCATCGTCGTGACAGACGCGTAGCCGGATCCAGGCCACATCCGAGGAGCTTGAGACAGGTGCTCTACGTCTACGCCAACGTGAAGATCAAGTACGGCCGGCTTCCCGCGTTCAACGAGGCGATGGCGACGGTGAAGCGAGTGATGGAGGCACACGGCTGGAAGCTCGTCGGCGGCTGGATGACGGTGGTCGGTGACCTCCACGAGGTCCACGACGTCTGGGAGGTCGAGGATGCCAACGTCGTGCCCGCGGCCTTCGCCGCGGCCTCTCAGGATCCCGACTTCGTGCAGGCGGCGGCCGACCTGTCGAAGATCATCGACCGCGAGGTCCTCTCGCTCGTGACAAAGACGCCGTACAGCCCGTGACCGTCAGTAGGCCTGCGACTGTCCCCCGTCGATCGGGACGACGGTGCCGTTGACGAACGAGGCGTCGTCCGAGAGCAGGAAGGCGACGAGACCGGCCACCTCCTCCGGCTGACCGAATCGCTTCATCGGATTGGCACTCACGAACGCGGCTCCGGCCTCCTCCCAGCCGTCCTCGCCTGCGATCTGGATCAGCGAGCCCTTGATCATGTCGGTCAAGATCGCCCCGGGCGCGACAGCGTTGACGCGGACGCCGTACTCGCCGTACTCGATCGCGGCCTGCTTGGTCATGCCGGCGACCGCGTGCTTGCTGGCGACGTAGGCGACCAGGTTCGGCACCGCGCGGAGGCCGCCGACGGACGCGGCGTTCACGATCGCGCCCGAGCCCTGGGCCTTGAAGTGAGACAGCGTGTGCTTCATCCCGTACAGCACGCCCTTGAGGTTGACGGAGAGCACCTTGTCGAGCATCTCGGCGCCGTACGCCTCGACCGGGTCCTGCTTGCCCTCGATGCCTGCGTTGTTGTACAGGCCGTCGATCCGGCCGAATTTCGCGATCGTCGTGTCGACGTACGACGCGACCTCGTCCTCGACGCAGACGTCCGCCGCGATCAGCGAGATACGGGTGTCCGGCGCCGCGGCGCGAATCGCCTCGGCTGCGTGTTGGAGCGCGTCGCCGTTCACGTCGACAAGCGAGAGAGCGGCACGCTCCCGTGCCAGCCGCAGCGCCGCGGCCAGCCCGAGGCCCGTACCGGCACCGGTGACGATCACGACCTTACCTCCGAAACGTCCGTCCATGCATCGAGGCTAGCTCGTTTGTGAGGTGAAGTCGAGTCTGCTCCATGTCCGGTTCGATCTAGGCCGCTGTAGCGACACGGGATGTACTCTCTCGAACTGATTTTGGTTCTGTGCCAACAGGAATGCAGAGGCCATCTGCGTGTCCGGCAGCCCGTCGACCTCACGCCACCGCGAATATCAAGCCCGAGCGCCACGCGTCTCGAACACACGCCTGGGCGCCGCCTGGGTCCGACCCCCGTCACCCGGCCGCCAAGGGACCGCGATCAACCGCGGCACGTGACGACCCGGCGGACATATCAGGCGGCGGCCCCGCGCACGCCGCGCTGCGCATGGGCGGCGGCGGCGCGGCCGGCGCGCCGGCCGGAGACGGCGGCCCAGGCGAGTCCGCCGCCGTAGACGTCCTCGAAGACGTTACCCGCGTCGGCGCCGGCGGCGTAGACGCCGTCGAGCACGCGCATGTCGGCCTCGACGGCCAGGCCGCCCATGGTGTAGGTGATCCCCGAGACGCAGGCGATCGCACGCAACGGTGCCTCCTCGATCGGGGCGTGGTCGCGGCGGCGGGGCGGGTCAAGCTCGCCGATCGGATCCGTCGTGGCATTGAAGGTGCGCAGCGTGTCGGCGGTGTTCGCGGCGGGGACGCCGAACTCGACGTCCATGGCCGCGGCGAGCTCCGCGGGCGTCGCGGCGGAGACGATCGACGCGCCGAGCTCGCGCAGCTGGTCGAGCTTTGCGGGCACGCGCGTGGCCTCGATGCCGGGGATGCCCATGAGATCGACGTCAATGCGCTCGCGGCGGACGCGCTCGTCGAAGATCACGAAGTAGCGGCCGTGGGGCTGCTGGCAGCCGCGCTCGGCGTTGTGCTCGTCGATGCAGCCGACAGACTCGTCCGTGAAGCGCAGGCCGAGCTGGTTGACGATCAGGCAGTAGTCGCTGAAATACAGCGAGCCCGCGAGGAACTCGAGGCCGCTTTCCCACGTCTTGCCCGGGATGTACGGGAGTGTGTGGCCGTAGAAGGAGTGCATGCCGTGGGTGACCGTCGCGCCGAGGGGCAGGAGGTTGCGCAAGGCGACGCCGTCGCTCGAGCGGTTCGAGCGGACGACCATCTCCTCCGGCCAGGGGCTGATGTAGCGGCGCACGAGCTCCTCGGAGTTCTGGAAGCCGCCACCGCAGAACACGACGGCGCGTGCGGTCGCGGTCTGAACCACGCCGTCTCGGGTCCAGTTGACCGTCCAGCCATCCTCGCCTGGCGCGGCGGTCTCGACCCGCGCCTGAACGAGCACGTCGGCGCCCTGGCGACGCGCGGCGTCCAGCAGGATCTCCGCCCAAGGCCCGCGCTCGCCCGGGCCGCCCACGGCCATCAGCCGTCCGCGGCCCATGCGGTCCTTCAGGCACGGCACCGCCGGGTCGAGCGGGAGGTCGTGCGCCTCGAGCCAGTCCCAGGCCGGCTCGATCTCGTCGACGAGCATCCGCTGCAGCTCAGGATCACCGCGCGGGACCCACTGACGCGCGAGCTGGTAGCTGGACGGCGCCCAGATCAGGCCGCCGCTCAACGCCATCGAGCCCCCGACGGTGGGCTCGCTCTCGAGTACCAGGACGTCGGCGCCTGCCTCGCCTGCCGCCAGGGCGGCCGACAGGCCGGCCATGCCGCCCCCGACGATGATCACATCATGCATGAGAGTTCCTTTCGACGAGGTACGGCGAACGGGTCCGTCTATCGGGACACGAAGTAGTCGGCATTGATCCCGATGAACCGCGCCCACTCGTCCGGAACCTGGTCCCTCGCGAACACTGCGTCCACAGGACAGGCCTCAACGCAGGCATCGCAATCGATGCATTCATCGGGATCGATGTGCAGATGCTCGACGACGTCGTAACCGGGCTCGTCCGGCGTCGGGTGGATGCAGTCGACTGGACAGACCTCGACGCACGAGTTGTCCTTCTGCCCGACGCACGGTTCAGCGATCACATAGGCCATTTCGCGGGGTCCGTTCGAGTTGAGTTCAGGTTGGGTGCAGTTGGCGCGACGAGTCACGTGGAGCGATCAGCGGTGGGCCTGGCCCGACGGCGTTCGCCTGGAGGCTTCGCGCAGCGCCGCCCACTCGGTGAGCTTCACGCGCGGGCGCGCGGGCGCGCAGCCCACGCCGGCGGAGGTCTCGATCGCGTCGATCGCCTGCCAGCTCTCCCACGTCACCACGTCTGGCGCGCACGCCTCGACGAGGCCCTCGATGTCGTCGGAGATCGGCTGGTTGACGAGGCCGGCGGCGACGTCCTCCACGATCTTGTTGACGGTGTCGAGCGAATCCTTCTTGTTCGTTCCGATCACGCCCGACGGGCCGCGCTTGATCCAGCCGGACACGTACTCGCCGAGCTGGTGCGTGCCGTCTGACTCGGTCACGCGCCCGCCCTCGTTGCGGATCAGGCCGCGCCGCTCGTCGAACGGGATGTCGTCGACGGGCTGACCCCTGTAGCCGATCGAGCGGAACACGAGCTGTGCCGGGAGCTCGTCGAACGTGCCGGTACCGCGCGCGACCAGGGCGCCGTCGTCGCGCGCCACGATCGCGTTGTTCTCGATCATCACGGCGCGCAGATGGCCGTGCGCGTCGCCGAGCAGCTCGATGGGAGAGACGAGGAAGCGGAAACGGACGGTGATGGGCTTTCCGGTCTTCGGCCGCGACCGGTACTCCTGCAGGATCTCGACGTTCCGCCGCCGGGTCTTGTCGGCCTGTCCGAGCGCGAGTGCCGACAGATCGTCCAGTTCTCCGCCGACGATCTCGACGTCGCCACGCTCGAGCTCGCCCATCTCGAGCAGCTCGGGATTCGTGAACGCTGCCTGCAGCGGGCCTCGGCGGGCGAGGATCGTGATGTCCTCGATGCCCGAGGCCGCGAGCACCTCGATCGCATGATCGGCCGTGTCGGTGCCCGCAAGCTCTGAGGGCGTCAGCGCGAGCATCCGCGCGACGTCGATCGCGACGTTGCCGGCTCCGACGACGACCGCATGTTTGCCCTGCAGGTCGACCGCCAGGTCGCTGTGGTCGGGGTGGCCGTTGTACCAGGCGACGAACTCGGTCGCGGCATGCGAGCCGCGCAGCTCCTCGCCCGGGATCCCGAGCCGCCGGTCGATCGACGTGCCGAGCGTGTACAGGACGACGTGGTAGTGCTCGAGCAGCTGGCGGCGGGTGATGTTGCCGCCGAGCTCGACGTGTCCGAAGAACCGGAAGCGCTCATGCTCGGTGGTCTTGTCGTACGCGCGGGTGACCGACTTGATCTTCGGGTGGTCCGGGGCGACGCCCGACCGCACGAGTCCGTAGGGCGTCGGCAGGCGGTCATAGAGGTCGACGGCGAACGACGGCCCGTCGACGGCAAGCAGCTGCCCGGCGGCGTAGAAGCCGCTCGGACCGGCGCCGACGATGGCGGCGCGAAGGGGCTCGGTCATATCTCCAGGGGGTCGGAGGTCGCGCGGCTTGACAGTCGCACGCGTGGCACGGACAATCTAAACTGACTTCAGTTTACTGCTTACCACGGAGGAGAACAAGTGCGTCGAGTGGTCATAGTCGGGGCGTCGCTGGCCGGGTTGCGGGCGGCGCAGGCCGCTCGGACCGGAGGGTTCGACGGCGATCTGGTCGTGGTGGGCGAGGAGGTTCACCGGCCATACACCCGGCCGCCGTTGTCGAAGGAGCTGCTGGCCGGCGAGCACGAGGCGGAACGCGTCGTGCTCCCGTCCGACACCTTCGACGCACAGTGGCGTCTGGGCGTGCCCGCGACGAGCCTCGATCGCGCCCGTCGGCGAGTGGTGCTCGCCGACGGCGACGAGCTTCCGTACGACCGGCTGATCCTCGCCACCGGGTCCAGGGCGCGACGCTGGCCCGGCCCCGGCGGCGAGCTGGAGGGAGTCCACGTCCTGCGCAGCCTCGATGACGCGATCGCGCTGCGGGCGGCGCTCGAGCGCCGCCCGCGCGTCGTCGTCGTCGGCGCGGGCTTCATCGGTTGCGAGGTCGCCCAGACCGCCCGCAAGCAGGGCCTCGACGTGACCCTGATCGACATCGCGCCGACGCCGATGTTGCCGCTGGGCCCGCAGCTGGGCGAGTGGTGCGCCGCCCTGCACCGCGACCACGGCGTCGACCTGCGTCTGCGCACGGGCGTCGCCGCGCTGCATGGCGCCGACCGGATCGAGGCGGTCGAGCTGACCGACGGGACGCGCGTTGGCGCCGACATCGTCGTCGTCGGGATGGGCGCGCAGCCGAACACGGAGTGGCTGGCGGACAGCGGGCTGCAGCGGCCCCGAGGACTCGAATGCGACGCGACGCTCACCGCTGTCGGCGACGCCGACATTCTCGGCGCCGGAGACATCGTGTCCTGGCCGCATCCCCTGGCCGGCGGCGATGCGATCCGCATCGAGCACTGGACCGTCGCGGCCGAGCAAGGACAGCAGGCCGGCCGCAACGTCCTGCTGCCGGCGGAGCAGCGCAAGCCCTACGACCAGCCGCCGTACTTCTGGTCCGATCAATACGACACGAAGATCCAATCGCTCGGCCTACCCGGGCGCGCGGCGCGTCTCGAGCTGCTGGAGGAGACCGAAGACGGGTCGCGGTTCGTCTATGGCGGCGAGCGCGACGGACGGCTGGTCGGCGTGATCGCGATCAACGCGGCGCGGCGCCTCGGTTCCTACCGGATGGCGTTGGCTGACCCGCCCGGCTTCGAAGACCTGCGCGCGCGCGTCGCGGCCGATGAAAAGGCACTCGGAGCCCCTGCGCGAGCGGCGTAGCGGCGGTGTCGCTGCCGCGACCTGAGTTGAAGACACTTCTGTACGAACCCGCCGTCATCGACCACGGACTTTGGCAGCACCCATGGTCCACGAGAATGGCTCTATGCCTCGTGTTTCATCCACAAGTAGACGGCTCTTGACATTCGCGTGGCCCATGTGTACATTCCGATTTGAGTTCAATTCAGTCCACGGAGGAGCAGGTCGGATGCGAAACAGGTCAAAGGATTTGCAGTGTCGACAGTGAGCGAGGCAACCGCACGCAAGCCGCGCCGGAAGCTCAACACCGGCTTCGACCGGTTCAGCGGCCTGTACCTCTGGGCGCTGTTCATCATCGTCTTCGGCATCTGGGTTCCGAACGAGTTCCTGACCACCGCGACGCTCCACAGCGTCGCCGCCCAGCAGGCCGTGACCGGCATCGTGGCCCTCGCCATCCTGATCCCGCTCGCGGCCGGTCTCTACGACCTGTCGGTGGGGGCGACGGCGGGCCTCGTCGGGGTCACCACCGTCGTGCTGATGAACGACCACCACTGGGGACCGGTCCCCGCGATCGCGTTCGGGATGGCCGTCGCGATCATCATCGGCGTCACCAACGCGTTCATCGTCGTCAGGCTCGGCGTGAACTCATTCATCGCGACGTTGGGCATGAGCTCGATCCTCGCGGCGACGCAGGTGATCGTCTCTCACAACGCCCAGCCGCTGCCGCCGACCGGGGCGGCTTGGAACAACTTCACGCAGACCACGGTCGGGGGCTTCCAGATCGTGGTGCTGTACATGCTGGTCATCGCGTTCGTGTTGTGGTGGCTGACGGCGCACACGCCGACCGGCCGCTATCTGTACGCCATCGGCGGCAACCCCGAGGCGGCCCGCCTGTCGGGCGTTCGGATCCAGAGCTACACGACGGTTGCACTCGTGATCTCGGCCACCGTCGCCGGCGCCGCGGGGATCATGTTCTCCTCGCTCAACGGGCCCTCGTTGAACTTCGGCGGAACGCTCCTGCTGCCGGCATTCGCCGCCGCGTTCCTCGGCTCGACGCAGCTGATCCCGGGACGCTTCAACGTCTGGGGGACACTGCTGGCGATCTTCGTCCTGGCCACTGGCGTGCAGGGGCTGCAGCTTGTGTCCGGCGCCAGCTGGCTCAACGACATGTTCAACGGCGTCGCGCTGATCATCGCGGTCGCCCTGTCGATCCAGCGCGCCCCGTCCGCCCGCTGGCAGAGGCTCAAGGCGCGCTTCGGGCGCGGATCCACCGGCGAAGACGGCCCCGGCGGCTCCGGCCTGGACGTGCCGCCGCAACCGGAGCCCGCCCCGGCTGCGACCGCGGACTCCGAAGCCCGCGCCGTTCCGCACTGAGCCGCGCGGCGCTTCGCTTTCCCTTTCATCAAGTTCACATCTCAGAGGAGAGATCAATGACCCCCACCCGCGGATTCCCCGCCGTCATCGCCACGCTTGCGCTTGGCCTCACATTCGCCGCGTGCGGCTCGAGCAGCGACTCGAGCGGCACCTCAACTTCTGCCAGCGGGTCGACGAGCTCGGCCGGCGGCGCCGGAGTCACGAAGGCGGCGGAGCAGCTCAAGCCGTACGAGACGGCGCCGACCCAGATCACCGTGTCCGGGGCGCTCAAGGGCACGCCGCCCACCGGCAAGACCCTCGTGATGCTTGGGACGAACGACCCGAACAACCAGAAGCTGCAGAAGTCGCTGAAGAACCTCGCTGCGATGGCGAAGTGGAACTACTCGGTCGTCAGCTACGACCCCGCCAACCCGGCGACGTTCAATGGCGCGATCGACACGGCGATCACGAAGAAGGCCAACTACATCGCCGAGGCCGGGATCCCGCTCACGGCCGCCATGATCAAGAAGGTCCAGGACGCCGGCGCGAAGTGGGTGCTGACGTCCGTGCACCCGGTCGATGTCAAGGACCCGATCATCGTCGACGCGAACGCGTACGCCAACGACGCGCTGATGGGGAAGGTCCTCGCCGACTTCTTCGTCTCCGACTCCAAGGGCAAGGGCAACGTGGTCATCGAGCACGTCCCGGCGTATCCGATCCTGGGCGGCTTCACCGACGGCTTCCAGGCCGAGGTCAAGGCGCTGTGCCCGGACTGCAAGGTGCAGATCCAGAACATCACGATCCCGGACCTGGTCGCCGGCAAGGTGCCGAGCGTGATGGTGTCGGCGCTGCGCTCGAACCCGTCCGCCAACTATGTGGCCTTCGACGTCGGCCCGTTCGCGAACGGCATCGACGCCGCGCTCGCGTCGGCCGGTCTGTCGAACAAGGTCAAGGTGATCGGCCAAGCCGCCGACGAGGCGGCGATCTCGGCGCTGAAGACGGGCAAGCAGCTGGCGTGGACCGGGTTCGATCCCGTCTACTCGACGTACGTGATGATGGACGCGATGTTCCGGGACTCGCTCGGCATGCCGATCGATCAGAAGGCGTCCGGCCTGCAGACGACGCAGATCCTGACGAAGGGCAACGTCGGCAGCATCTCGAGCTGGAGCGAGCCCACGGACGCGCTCGCCCAGTTCAAGAAGCTCTGGGGCATGTCCTAGAGATCGGTAATCGTGACGCGATCCAGGAGAACACGATGACCGCGGTGCTTGAAGTCGACACGGTGTCGAAGACGTTCACGCGCACCCAGGCGCTGGCGGGTGTCAGCCTGGACATCCAGCCGGGCGAGGTGCATGCGCTCCTGGGTCAGAACGGATCCGGGAAGTCGACCCTGATCAAGATCCTGTCCGGATACCACCAGCCCGATCCGGGCGGCGGTATCCGGATCCAGGGCAACGAGCTGCCGTTCCAGGCGCCCATGCAGTCCTACCGGCTGGGTTGCCGGTTCGTGCAGCAGGACCTCGGGCTCGTCCCGACCCTGTCGGTCCAGGACAACATGTCGCTCGGCTCGGGCTTCCCCACGACGTGGGGCACGATCCGGGACCGGGCGAGCCGCGAGCAGGCCGCGGCGGACCTGGCAAAGCTCAACCTCGACATCGACCCGAAGGCGATGGTCTCCACCCTCGCCGCTTCGGAGCGAACCGGGGTCGCCATCGCGCGCGCCCTCCGCGAAGACCCCGACTACCCGCACTGCCTGCTCGTCCTCGACGAGCCGACCGCGACGTTGCCCGTCGATGAGGTGGACCACCTGCTCGATCGCGTCGCCGCGATCGCGGCCACGGGCGTCGGGGTGCTGTACGTGACCCACCACCTCGGCGAGGTGTTCCGCGTCGCCCAGAAGGTCTCGGTGTTCCGCGACGGCAAGGTGGTCGGCGCGGGCCCGGTCTCCGACTTCGACCATGCCTCGATCGTCGGGCTGCTCGCCGGCGAGGAACTGCTGGCCGAGGAGTCCGAGTCCCGGCGCCAGAAGGCCGCGCGTGCGGCCGCCCGCAAGCACGAGACGGTGTTCGAGATCTCCGACCTGCACGCCGGCGCGGCGGCCGGCATCTCGCTGGCCGCCGAGCGCGGCGAGATCGTCGGGATCGCGGGGCTGGCCGGCTCAGGCCGCGACACGGTGCTCGGCGCGGCCTTCGGCTCGCTGCCGCGCGCCGCCGGCGAGGTCAGGGTGGCGGGCAAGCCGCTGCCGTCGTCGCGTCCCGATGTCGCCATCGGCCAAGGCGTGGCGTACGTCGCGCCCGATCGCAAGATCGGCGGGGGCGTCATGACCATGAGCGCGCGCGAGAACCTCACGCTGCCCGACCTCAAGCCGTTCTGGAAGGGCGGGATCGTCCGCCGCAAGGCCGAGAAGGCGCGGACCAAGGAGTGGTTCGAGCGGCTGTCGGTGCGTCCGGCGAACGCCACGGAGGAGCCCCTCAGCATCTTCAGCGGCGGCAACCAGCAGAAGATCCTGTTCGGGAAATGGCTGTCGCAGAAGCCGACCGTCTTCCTGCTGGACGAGCCGACCCAGGGCGTGGACGTCGGCGCCAAGAGCGACCTCCACCGTGAGCTGGTCACCGCGGCCCAAGATGGTGCGGCGGTGCTGGTCAGCTCGAGCGACCTGGAAGAGCTCGCGGACCTCTGCGATCGCGTGCTCGTGATCGTCGACGGGAAGGTCAGCAGCGTGCTCGAGGGCGCCCAGCTGACCCAGAGCGCGATCACGCGCAGCTTCATGCCGCTGGCGGCCGAGCCGGTCGACGTGAGCTGACGGCGCCATGGGCAAGCACTTCAGCCGGTTCGACCCGACACCTTCCAAGAGTCCGGAGGAGTGCGAGCGCCACTACACGCAGGTCCACGTGCACATGGCCCAGGAGCTGCTGCGCCCGATGCCGTCGCTGCTCAGCTACCACACGAATCGCGCGGTCGCGCAGGCCGACGTCAACGGGACTTTCCACCAGCGGCCGCGGGCGTGGCGCTTCGCGGTGCTGCGCTTCGCACCGGGCGAGACGCTGGCCTTCAGTCCCGAGCAGAACGAGATGGTCGCGCGCGATCACGTCAACTGCCTGTACCGGCTGCGCTCCTGCGAAGCCGAGGAGACCGTGCTGTTGGACCGTCTCGGGGGCCAGACGGCACTGGCGAAGTTCATGCTCGAGGCCGACCGGCCGGCGTCGGTCGATCCTGAGCGGGCGTGGCGCTCGTTCCGCGAGCTCGCGGACCGGGTGTTCGCGGCGATGGACGGCGCGTTCGGGGCTCGCGCGTTGTTCGTCAGCCGCGTCATCAACGAGGTCGAGTGTGAGCCACTTGACGTGGAGGGCCAGCGGCCGGTCGGGATCCTCGACGAGACCACGCGCGTGGGCTACGTCGAGGCGTATTTCGACCATCGCCGCTGGGGCGAGGAGGCACTGGGCGTTCTCGCGCGCAACGGCGCGCTGGGCCGCGTGGACGACCTCGTCGACGTCAACCTCCTGCGGGTCGAGGAAGAGACGCCGCTCGACGCACGTCTTCTGGTGACCACGTGAAGCCAATGGATGGTCGGGTCGTGGTCATCACGGGCGCGAGCTCCGGCCTCGGCGCGCAACTCGCGCGCGCGGTCGGCGCCGCCGGGGGAATCCCGGTCCTGGCCGCGCGCCGTGCCGAGCGCCTCGACGCGCTGACGCGGGAGATCGCCAACGCGGACTCGGTTGTCTGCGACGTCACCGACGAGGCCGACCGGGAGCGGCTCATCGACGGCGTGTTCGAGCGCCACGGACGCCTCGACGGGCTCGTCAACAACGCGGGCTCGGGAGCCACCGCCCCCGCACTGCGGACGCTGCCCGAGACGTTCGCGAACGTGCTCGATCTCAACCTGATCGCCCCGTTCGCGCTTTCCTGCCGGGCCGCGGAGCGGATGCGCAACGGCAGCGGAGGCGGGGGCTCGATCGTCAACATCGCATCGGTCATGGGCCTGCGCTCGATCGGGCAGATCCCGGATGCCGCCTACGTCGCCTCCAAGGCGGGCATCATCGGGCTGACACGAGAGCTGGCGTCGCAATGGGGTCGCTATGGGATTCGCGTCAACGCCGTGGCCCCGGGGTTCTTCGCCTCGGAGATGACGGCGGAGCTCGGCGAGGACCCCGAGCAGTTCCCGGAGTTCCTGCTGTCGCGCACGCCGCTCGGCCGCGGCGGCCGCACTGGCGAACTCGACGCCGCGGTGCTCTTCCTGCTCGGGCCCGGCAGCGGCTTCGTCACCGGAACCGTGCTCAGCGTCGACGGAGGAATGGCGGCCGCGTGACGACTTCAGTCCAAACTTCCTAGACCCACGTACATACGGAGGAGAGACACATGCTGTCCCGCGAATATCCGAGCCTCTACATCGACGGCGGCTGGCAAGAGCCGGACTCGACGGAGCGCTTCGACGTCATCTCGCCGGCGACCGGCGAGAAGATCGGCTTTGTCCCGGCGGCCAACGACGCCGACATCGATCGCGCGGTCGAGGCCGCACGCGCGGCGTTCTATGAGACGGACTGGCCGACCCGAGCTGTCGCTGAGCGCGCTGAGATGATGGAGCGGCTGGCGGCGCTGATCGCCGAGCATGCGCCCGAGTTCTCCGAGTTGACCGTGGATGAGCTCGGCCACAACAAGATCACCGCCGACGTCTACCACTCGGTCGCGCCGACGCTGCACTGGAACTACTACGCGAAGGTCGGCCGCGAGCACGCCTTCGCCGAGGTGCGCGAGGCGGACCTCTCGCCCATGGCCGGCAACGCCGGTGGGCTGATCATGAAGTACGAGAGCAAGAGTCTGCTGGTGCGCGAACCGGTCGGCGTGGTGGCGGCGCTGTGCGCGTTCAACTTCCCGCTGCCGGGGATCGCCCAGAAGACCGCGCCGGCGATCGTGGCCGGCTGCACGGTCGTGGTCAAGGCCCCGGACCCCGACCCGCTGACGCTCTTCGCGATGGCCGACCTTGTCACCCAGGCCGGGTTCCCTCCCGGCGTGATCAACATCGTCGCCGCCACGCGCGAGGCGTCCGAGCACTTGGTCGCCCACCCGGACGTCGACATGGTCACGTTCACCGGCTCCACCGAGGTCGGCAAGAAGATCGGCGCGGTGTGCGGCGCTCAGGTCAAGCGCTGCGTGCTCGAGCTCGGTGGCAAGTCGGCTGCGATCATCCTCGAGGACGCCGATCTCGATACTGCTGTCCCGATGGTCGTCGGCCTCGGCGCCGGCACCACGCAGGGCGAGAACTGCACGTGCATGAGCCGGATCCTGGCGCCGAGGGCGCAGTACGACGAGATCGTGGCGCGCGCTACCGAGGTGTTCAAGACGCTCAAGGTGGGCGATCCGCACGCCGCCGACACGGCCGTCGGCCCGCTGATCACCGAAGCGCACCGGACCCGCGTGCTGGGCTACATCAAGACGGCGGTGGACGAGGGCGCCACGGTGGCGTTCGGTGGCGGCATCCCCGAGCACCTCGAGCAGGGCTGGTACGTGGAGCCGACGCTGCTGACGAACGTCAGCAACGACTCGACGGTCGCCCAGGAGGAGATCTTCGGCCCCGTCATCGTCCTGATCCCCTACGACGACGAGGCCGACGCCGTCCGTCTGGCGAACGACAGCAAGTTCGGCCTCGCGGGCGCGGTCTTCACAAGCGACCCCGTCAAGGGCTTCGAGATCGCGCGCCGCATCCGCACGGGCACGTTCCGCGTGAACACCATGTCGGCGGACTTCAACTCGTCCTTCGGCGGCTACAAGGAGTCCGGGATCGGCCGCGAGCACGGCCCGTACGCGATCGAGGAGTACCTGCTGGACAAGACGATCTCGATCGAGCCCGGCGAGGATGTCCCGGACGAGGTCCTGCACGCGCTCCAGGTCGTCACGGCGAACGTGTGAGCCACAGTCACCGCGGCCGCAGTAGGCGAGATGAGATCCTGGCCGCGGCGACGGATCGCTTCGGCCGGGACTCGTATGAGCACACCAAGTGGGCCGACATCGCGGCCGACGTCGGCGTGGGCGCGACGGCGCTGTATCACTACTTCGAGTCCAAGCAGCACTGCCTGTACGTGATCATGGACGAGGCCGTCGCGGACTTTCACGGGCGCTTCGTCGCCATCACCGCGAGCGAGCGCGACACCGCGCGTGCGCTGGAACAGGTGTTGGCCAGTTGCTTTGACCTGTCCGACCACGAGGTGCAGCGCAACCGCGTGCTCGTCGCCGAACAGGGCCGGCTCTCCGGCCCGAGCAGCTCTGAACTCCAGGAGCAGGCCCGCCAGGCCGCCCGCTCGCGGATGCGCGAGCTCGAGTTCGCGTGGGCGAGCTTCCTCGCCGGCGCGATGCGCGACCGCGCGATCCCCGAGAGCGACGCGCGTCTGCTCACCCGCGCCGTGCTCGGCCTCCTCAACAGCGTCTGGCACTGGTACCGGCCCAACGGCATGCTCGCGCTCGATCGCGTCGCCGCGTACTACACCGATCTCGCGCTGGCGATCATCGGCCTGCCTCCCGCCCCGGGCGTGCCGAAGCCGGCGCACCTGGCGGCCTGAGCTAGGAGAGACGCGTCCGCTCGGCGCGGACGAGATCGGCCAGGCCCTTCATCCCGCCGTGCGCCGACTGTCCGCCGTCCACGGCGATCTCCGCGCCGCTGATCCAGCTCGACTCATCGGAGATCAGGAAGACGACGAGCGGCGCGACGTCCTCCGCCGCGCCCGCACGTCCGAGCGGGATCTCCTCGAGCAAGCGGTCGATGAACGCCTGCGGCGTCGCGGTCATCGGTGCGGCCATCGCGCCGGGAAAGATCGTGTTGACGCGGATGCCCAGCGGCCCCAGTTCCGTGCAGGCGCTGCGCGAGACACCGCGCAGGCCCCACTTGCTCGCCGTGTAGGCCGTGGCGAAGTGGCCGGTGAGCGCGGCGAGCGAGGCGACGTTGACGATCGACCCGCCGCCGGTCATCTTCGGCGCGAGCGCCTGGATACCGAACAGCGCACCGCTGAGGTTGACGTTCAGGACGCGCTCGAGGTCCGCCGGGGTCACGTCCCAGAGCGCCGCCCGGTGCGTGATGCCGGCGTTGTTGACCAGCCCGTCCACGCGCTCGAGATCGGCTGCCAGCGCGGCCCACTGCCCAGCGCTGGAGACGTCCAGTCGGCGGTATTCGACGCCGCCGAGCGGCTCGGCGGGATCGCGCACGTCAGCGGCGATCACCCGCGCGCCCTCGGCGGCCAAGGCGCGCGCTTCCACCGCGCCCTGGCCCTGGCTCGCGCCCGTGACGACGACGACTTTGCCCGCGGCGCGGCCGGCCATCGCTAGCCCTTCTTGACGACGTTGCCGGCGTCGATCGGCAGCGCCACGCCGGTGATGTACTTCGCGGCGTCAGAGGCAAGGAAGGCCACCGTGTTCGACACGTCTGACGGCTCGATCCACGGCACATCCGGGAGGATGTTCAGGCTCGAGAACGGCTCGCGCACGTCTGCCGGTCCCGGGTTCTCCAGGTGCGGCGCGAACAGTTGGAACGTGCCGTCGTTGATCACGAGCGGCGTGTTGACCGTCGTCGGGCAGATCGCGTTGACGCGGATGCCGTGCAGGCCCGCCTCCTGCGCGAGCACCTTCATCAGGCCGATCACGCCGTGCTTGGCCGCGGTGTAGTGCGCGGTGTTGGCGTAGCCGATGAGGCCCGCGGTCGAACTCGTGGAGGATCCCGTGCCGCCTTCGCCGCGCGCCACCATCGACGGCAGCGCCGCGCGCGCGGCGTTGAAGACGCCGGTGAGGTTGATGTCGATCATGTCCTTCCACTGCTCGGCCGTCATCTCCCAGGCGACCGCCCAGGAGCCGATGCCGGCGTTGGCGCAGACCACGTCGATGCGGCCGAGTTCGGCCAGGCCCTGTTCGACTACGGCGATGACCTGATCGAGATCGCGCACGTCGGCGATGCCCTTGACCGCACGGCGGCCGAGCGCCTCGACGCCCGCGATCGTCTCGTCGAGATCTGCAGGCGTGGCCAGCGCGTAACCGATCGTGCCAACCGCCTCGTCACAGACGTCGAGCGCGATGATGTCCGCGCCCTCCTCGGCGAGCTTGAGCGCGTGTGAGCGCCCTTGGCCGCGGCCCGCACCTGTGATGAACGCGACTTTGCCGTTCAGTGTTCCCATTGGTCTCCTCCGGAGGTTCGCGCTAGAGAGCGAGTCGAGCTTGCGTCGCGGTGGCCGCGGCCTGCAGGCCGAACACCAGCGCGGCCGCGAGGCCGCCGGCGTAGGCGCGATGGAAGACGCCGCCGGCATCCGCGCCGGCGGCCAGCAGCCCGCGAATCGGCTCTCCATCGGCGCCGAGCACACGCGCGCGCTCGTCGATCCGCAGCCCGGTGAAGGTGAACGTGATTGCGGGGATGACCTCGATCACGTAGTACGGGGGTGTCGCCAGCGGCGCGGGATCGAGCCGGCGTCCAGGCTCGAGCTCGCCCGCCTCGCACTGGCGGTTGTACTCGAGCAGCGTGTCGCGCGCGGCTTCGCCGTCGTAGCCCCATTCCTCGGGCAGGTACTCGAGCTCCTCGATGTCCTCGGCGATCGCCGCCCGCGCGCCGCGCTTGTACGCGAGCTGGAACTTGTCGATCGGCTCGACGCCTTCGACGTAGGGCGCGAGCATCCACTGCTCGTGCACGCGCTGGTCGGTGATGAGCAACGCCCGCCCGTCGGGCTGGTCGAGCACGTGCAGCGTGCTCAGGTGATCGCCGACCGTCTCGTCGCAGAAGCGCTGCCCGCTGCGATTGAGCAGCAGCCCATGCTCGGAGTGGTAGAAGGTCAGGTCCGTGTACTCGTACGGGTTCGTGTAGACGACGCCGGACGGGATCAGGTGGCCGTAGAAGCCGGCGTTGGGCTCGCCCGTGGCCGCACCCGCGGCCTGGCCGAGGCGAAAGCCGTCGCCGGTGCTGTTGAGGTTCGCGCGCAGTGGGATCTCCCTCGCCGCGGGCGCGATGTACTCGGCGCGCAGGTCGGGATCGCCGCCGAAGCCGCCGGTGGCAAGCAGCGTGCTGCTCGCGCGAATGGTGCGCGTGCCGGTGGGCGTCTCGATCTCGGCGCCGACGACGGCACCGTCCTCCGTGAGCAGCCGGAGCGCATGGCTGCGCACCAGCACCTCCCCGCGCTCGCGCACGAGGCGGTCGCAGGCGAGCAGGAAGTTCGCCATGTCGGTGGCGCACCCGCGCCCATAGCCAAGCACGGTGACCGGTTCGGCGACGTGCACACCCAGCGAGCGGACGAACGCGAGCGCGTCGTCATAGCCCTCGACGATGTGCCGTCCCAGCGCCGGATCGCCATCCGGATTGACCTCGCGCATGATCTTGGCGCTCGGCGCGGTCCAGATGAACCCGGCGTAAGCGGCAGAGCCGCCGATCGCTTCGCCCTTCTCGACCAGCACGACGCTCGCGCCCGCAGAGGCCGCTTTGGCCGCGGCACTGAGGCCGGCCATCCCCGCACCGAGCACGAGAAGATCGATCACCTCGCCGGCTTCCGTCATGTTTCAGCTCCTCCTGCGGTCGTGCGAACAAGGATTGAAGTCAGTTCAAGTTATCGCACCTCCTCGAAGGTTGCAAGAAGTCGCCGCTTCGCTGAGCGCAACTGATACGATCTCAGTTCATGCAGCTTCGAGCTACCGATGAGGAACGGGCGCTCCAGGACGAGGTTCGCAGCTTCCTCTCCCAGGCCCCGCAGGTCGGCGCGGCTCTCCCCCGTGCCCTTGACGACCGGATGACCGTGCTGCGCGAGTGGCAAGCCGCCTGTTACGAGGCCGGCTACGTCGGCCGCGCGTGGCCCGGCGAGTTCGGCGGCGGCGGACGGCCGCCCGTCGAGCAGATCATCGTCGACCAGGAGCTCGCCGCCGCGGGGGCTCCAGAGTTCGTCAACGTGGTCGGCCTCGACGTGCTCGGACCGTCGCTGCTGCGCTTCGGCAACGACGAGCAGCGCCGCCGCTACATCCCGTCGATCCTCTCCGCCGAGGAGATCTGGTGCCAGGGCTTCTCCGAGCCCGACGCCGGCTCGGACCTCGCGTCGCTGCGCACGCGCGCAACCGAGCGAGGACGGCCACTTCGTCCTCAACGGCTCAGAAGACGTGGGTCTCGTGGGGCCAGTACGCCCGCTGGTGCGGCGTGCTCGCGCGCACGGAGACGGACGGCCCCAAGCACAAGGGCATCTCGATGCTGATCGTCGACATGCAAGCCGCCGGCGTCGACGTGCGCCCGATGACGCAGATCACCGGCCACGCCGAGTTCTGCGAGCTCTTCCTGGACGACGTGATCGTCCCTAAGGAGAACCTCCTCAGTCAGCGCGGCGACGGCTGGAAGATCGCCATGCACACGCTCGGACACGAGCGCGGGACGGCCGCGCTCCCTCGCCAGGTCAAGCTGCGCACCTGGCTCGACCGTGCCGTCCAGGACGCCGCCGCGCAGGGGCGCGCTCGACGACCCGCTCGTGCAGGTCCAGCTCGCGCAGGCGCTGATCGGCGTCGAGGTGCTGCGCCATCACGCGTACCGGACCGTGGGCGAGTTTCTCAACGGCGGCGCCGTCGGCCCGGACAGCTCGAGCGTGAAGCTCCTGATGGCCGAGGCCGAGCAGCGCCTCGCCGCGAGCGCCTTCGAGATCCTCGGCCCCGAGGATGAGTTCTGGACCGAGACCTACCTGTACTCGCGCGCCGCGAGCGTCTACGGCGGCACGCAGCAGATCCAGCGCAACATCATCGCCGACCGCATCCTCGCGCTGCCCCAGGAGTAGCCCATGGACCTCGAACTGACCGATGAGCAGACGATGCTCAGCGAGGCGCTGACGACGCTCCTGGAGCGTGAATGGCTGCCCGCGGAGACGGCGCACACCGCGACGCCGGAGCAGCGCGCGCGGCTGTGGTCGGCGCTGCAGGAGTTCTTCGACGAGGATCTCGGTGCCGTCGAGCTGTGCCTGGCGGCCCGCCTGTTCGGCGCCCACCTGGCCTCCACGCCGTTCGTGGGCAGCGCGGCGCTGCGCTACATCGGTGTGCCTCACGAGGAGCGCGTGGCGATCGCGCTGCCCGCGATGCCCGTCGAGCACGCCGCCGAGGTGGATCGCTTCGCGGTCGTCGGCGAGGGCACGATCGCGCTGGTCGCCGCGGCCGCGGCGGTCATTGAGCCGACGGCCTCGCTCGACATCGGCACGCCGCTGTTCGCCGTGACCGTCGCCGGTGGCGAGGTGCGGGAGGCCGACGTTGCGCGGCTCAGCGCGATCGGCGCGCTGCTCGCCGCCGCGGAGTCCGTCGGCGCGGCCGAGCGCATGCTTGAGGACGCGCGCGCCTACGCGGCCGAGCGTCGCCAGTTCGGGCGCCCGATCGGCTCTTATCAGGCGCTGCGTCACATCCTGGCCGACATGTACGTGCGCAGGGCGAGCGCCTGGTCGACCGTGCTCTACGCCGCCGCCGCGCTCGACGACGAGTTGCCCGACGCCCAGCGCACCGCAGCCATCGCCAAGGCCTACGTCGCCCGCGCCGCGCGCGAGGTGGCGCACGGTGCGCTGCAGGTCTTCGGCGGCATCGCCTTCACCGAGGAGCATCAGGCGCACCGCTTCCTGCGGCGCATCATCGTCCGCGAGCAGCAATTCGGAGACGCCGCGCACCACGAGCGCGAGCTCGGCCGGGCACTCGCGGTCTCCGCGATGGAGCGTGCGTGACCGAGACCGGCTTCAACGACCCGACCGCGCAACGGTTGGAGCGCATCAGTACCGGCGCCGACCCGGATGTCGTCGGCCCGCTGCTCACCGACGTGCTGCACGACCCGCGCTGGCTCGACTGCGACGTCGCGCTGATCTCCGGCGGCAAATCGAACCTGACCTATCGCGTCGCCTGCGACGCCGGTGAGGTCATCCTGCGCCGCCCACCGCTCGGGCACATTCTGCCCACCGCGCACGACATGGGCCGCGAGTACCGCGTTCTCACCGCCCTTGACGGCACCGCCGTACCTGTGCCGCGGACCCTGTACCTCGGCGACGAGCTCGGCGCACCGTTCTATGTGATGGAGCGGGTACTCGGCCACGTCTGCCGCAACGCGCTGCCGGACGGGTACGCCGACGAACCGCACGAGCGCCGTGCGATCGGCGAGGCGCTCGTCGACGTGCTCGCCGCGCTGCACACCGTCGACCCGGCCACAGTCGGACTGGCCGAGTTCGGCCGCCCGGCGGGCTTCATGGCGCGTCAACTGCGACGCTGGTCGCAGCAGTCAGAGGCGACGCGGGTCGAGGACGTGCCGGCGCTGGACGCGCTGCGCGACGAGTTGGCCCGTTCGCTGCCGCCCGAGCGCGTCCACGCGATCGTGCACGGCGACTTCCGGCTCGACAACACCGTCCTGCACGCGACCCGGCCCGGCCGCATCGTGGCCGTCCTGGATTGGGAAATGAGCACGCTCGGCGACCCGCTGACCGACCTCGGGGCGCTGCTCGCGTTCTGGAGCGAGGCAGGCGACGACGACGTGTTGACCGCGGCGCGGATCGTCGCGCCGCTGACCGCGGCCGACGGCTTCCCGTCACGCGCCGAGGTGATCGAGCGCTACGCGCGGGCGACCGGCTTCGACGTCTCCGACGCCGCCTGGTACCAGGCCTTCGCCTTCTTCAAGCTCGCCGTCGTCTGCCAGGGCATCGCCGCCCGCGCGGCCGGCGGCGCGATGGTCGGCTCGGGCTTCGACGACGCCCAGCGTCTCGTCGCTCCGCTCGTCGACGCCGGCCGTCACCTCCTCCCTTGAACGCCGACACGGCCGGCGCAGCGCGCCGGCCGTGTCGTGGACCGCTAGCTACCCGTGCGTCCAGACTGGCTCGCGCTTCTCGAGGAAGGCCTGCACGCCCTCCTTGGCGTCCTGCGACTGGTGGGCGACGTTGCAGGTCATGCTCTCGAGCGCCAGCAGCGTCTCGGTGTCGCCGTCGAGGCCGCGGTTGGCCGCGAGCTTGGTGATGCGCATCGTGAAGGCGCTCTTGTCGATCAGCGGGGCGATGAAGTCGGCCACCGCCTGGTCGAGCTCCTCGGCGGGGGCGGAGACATTGGCCAGCCCCCACTCCTCGCACTGCTTGCCGGAGAGCAGCTTGCCGGTGAGCAGCAGCTCCTTCGTCTTGCGCAGGCCGATGTAGCGTGGCAGGCGATAGATCGGGCCGGCACCCCCGAACAGCGCCCGGCGGATGTGAAAGTCGCCGATGCGGGCGTTGTCCTCGACGACGGCGAAGTCGCAGGAGATGAACAGCTCGAAGCCGCCGGCCACCGCGAAGCCCTCGACCACGGCGATCGTCGGCTTGGACAGGTTGAACGCCCGATCGAACGTGCGCGCCGAGATCTGGGCGATCTTGACCGACTGGTTGGTGGTACCGAGGAACTGGGAGTCGAGCATGTTCAGATCGGCGCCGGCGCAGAACGTGTTGCCGCGTCCGCGGATCACGACCGCGCGCACGTCGTCGTCGTTCTCAGCACGCTCCAGCAGCGTGCCGAGCCCCATCAGCAGGTCCCAGTTGACGCAGTTCTTGACCTCGGGGCGGTTGAACCAGATCGTCGCGACGGGTCCATCGACCTCGTACTGGATGACCTCGGTCGCCTCTTCCACGGACATTGCTCACCCTCCGACTCGTTTCCCAAACTGACTTCAAATCATACATGGTCGCCACGAGATGACAAGGCCCCATCAGCAGAGATTGGACGGAGCGCCTGGTGCTTGTCATACTTGAACTCGGATCAGGCCATGCACGCCCCCGTTCGCATCCCACTCCCGCTCCCGCACATCGGCTCGGTCAACGCCTGGCTGCTGCCGGGAGAGCCGCTCACGCTGATCGACACGGGCCCCCGCGACGACGCGGCGCTGACCGCGCTGGAGGCGGGCCTGCGCCGCGCGAGCGTGCGGCTCGAGGACCTCGAGCTGGTGCTGGTCACGCACCACCACCTGGACCACAGCGGTCTCGCGGCGACGATCGCCGCACGCTCGGGCGCGCGCATCGCCGCCTACGCGCGCGCGGCCGCCTATGGCGCGCACTCAGAGGAGCGGGGCGAGGCGGACCGGCGCTTCTCGCTCGCGCTCATGCGCCATCACGGCGTGCCGGAGGCGGTGCTCGCCGACACCGAGGCGTTCTGGGAGTTCCTGCGCCTCCAGTCGGATCCCTACACGGCCGAGGTCGTGCTGGCGGACGGCGAGCACATCCGCGCGGGCGGCCGCGACCTGCGCGTCGTGGCCCGCCCCGGGCACAGCACCACCGACGCGCTGCTCGTCGATGACCGCGAGCAGATCGCGTTCGTCGGCGACCATCTGTTGGCCAAGATCTCCTCCAACACCGAGATCTACCCCGCGCTGGAGCCCACCGGCTCGCGCCCCCGCGCTCGCGTCGAGTACCTTGAGAGCCTCCGGCAGACGGCCGCGATGGCGCTCCGCCGCCTGCACACCGGGCACGGCGGCGACATCACTGATCACGTTGCGCTCGTTGCGCAGCGGCTGGCTGACCACGAGCGCCGCTGCGAACGCATCGTCACCGCGCTCAGGGCCGGCGAGACCACCGCATACGGGATCGCCGCCGAGCTGTGGCCCGAGAAGACGATCCTCGAGCAACCGCTGTTGGTCGTTTGGGAGGTGCTCGGACACCTCGATCTGCTCCTCGACGCCGGACGCGTCCGCGAGCAGGTGACCGAAGACGGCGGCACGTACGGCGCGGCGTCCTTCGCACTCGCCGGCACCCCAACGCACGCCCCCTAAGGAGGTGGATGCTCTGCACGAGCCCGCCGAGACCCTGATCCGTGATCGCTTTGCCCTTTCCGATCGCGTCGCCGTCATCACTGGCGGGACGCGCGGCCTCGGGCTTGCCATCGCCCGCGGCTTCGCCCAGGCCGGTGCCGAGGTCGTCGTCGTCAGCCGCAAGGCCGACGCCTGCGACCAGGTCGCCGCTGCACTGCGTGCCGATGGCGGCCGCGCGAGCGCGCACGTGTGCCACGTCGGCCACTGGGACGAGCTCGAAGGGCTGGTCGACGACGTCTATCGCGACTTCGGCCGCGTCGACGTGCTCGTCAACAACGCCGGCGTCTCGCCGGTCTACGAGCGCCTCACCGACGTCACCGAGGAGCTCTTCGACAAGGTCGTCGCCGTCAATCTGAAGGGGCCGTTCCGGCTCGCGGCGCTGATCGGCGAGCGGATGGTCGAGGCCGGCGGCGGATCGATCATCAACGTGTCGAGCACCGGCGCTGTGCGCCCGACGCGCGACATCGTCCCCTACGCCGCGGCCAAGGCCGGCGTGAACGCGATGACGGTCGGGCTCGCGCACGCCTTCGGGCCGTCCGTGCGCGTGAACGCGATCATGCCCGGGCCGTTCCTGACGACGATCGCGCAGGCGTGGGACATGGACGTGTTCGCGGAGCGCGCCCGCACGTTCCCGGCCCGGCGGGCCGGCGAGGCCGAGGAGATCGTCGGCGCCGCTCTCTACCTCGCGAGCGACGCGTCGAGCTACACCACCGGCACCGTGCTCACCGTCGACGGCGGCGCCCAGTGGAGCATGGCAGGCACCGGCGACGCGCATACCTGACTTGAAGTCAGGTCAGCTGACCAGTACGCTCTCTCCCGATGAGTGCGAAGCCGCTATGGCTCAGAGCTGTGTACCGCCTCGAGCGCGCCGTCGGCGAGCCCGTCGAAGCGGCCGTGCGCACGGACACCTACTTCGATTTGATGACGACGGCGACGCGCACCACGAAGACCGTCAAGCGTAAGGCCACGGGCGTTTCCACGCGCGCTCTACACGTCCTCAACCTGCCCGCGGGCACCGACCTGCAGCGCATGCGCGAGCAACTCGCGCGGATGGAGCGGCGACTCAACCAGCTCTCCGAGAGCGTCGAGGAGCACGACTGATGCCGCCGACGCTCAACCCACTTGACCTCGTTTCAAGAGTCAACCGCGACGTCGAACGGTCGCTGCTGCGCGCGCGGAACGGCGTGCGTTACGTGCGCGGCACGCATGCACCCACGGTCGGCGTGACGCCCAAGGAAGTCGTGTGGCGGCACGGCAAGGCCGAACTGTGGCGCTACCGCAACGGACCGATCTCTCATGGCCCGCCGGTGCTGATCGTGCACAGCCTCGTCAGCCGCAGCTACATCCTCGATCTGCGTCCCGGCAACAGCCTCGTCGAGTACCTCACGGGCGCGGGCCTGGACGTCTACATGCTCGATTGGGGCGTGCCGGACTACCTCGACGCCGACAACGATCTCGAACGCTACGTCGACTTCTACCTGCCGCGCGCCGTCAACGCCGTCCTGCGCGAGAGCGGCAGCGACGAGGTGACGCTGATGGGCTACTGCCTCGGCGGCGTCCTCTCCGCACTCTATGCCGCGGCGCACCGGCAGGCGCCGGTGCGCAACCTGATCCTGATGGCCACGCCGGTCGACTTCGACCAGATGGGCGCGATGGTCGCGTTCCTGCGCGACGGCCGGCTGAATGCGAACGAACTGGTCGACGACACCGGCAACGTCCCCGCGGACGTGCTCTACAGCGGCTTCTACATGCAGGCGCCGACGACCGAACTCGCGCAGAAGGCGACGCTGCTGGACAACCTCTGGAACGACGAGTTCGTCGAGGGCTTCCAGGCGATGGGGCAGTGGTCGCGCGACCATGTGCCGTTCCCCGGCGCGGCGTTCCGTCAGCTGGTCGAAGAGCTCGTCCGCAAGAACGTCCTGATGACCGGGTCGATCCGGCTCGGCGACCGCAAGGTCAACCTCGCCGACGCGCGCGGCAACGTGCTCAACGCGATGGCCGAGCGCGACGGCGTCGTGCCCCCCGCGGCGGTCGAGCCCATCATGGATCTGATCGGCGATCCCGCACGCCGCGAGGAGCTGCGGCTGCCCGGCGGACACGTCACGTTCGGCACCGGCCGCAGCGCGATCAAGCACACGATGCCCCGTCTGGCCGGCTGGATCATCGAGCACTCAGACGAACTGCCCGAAGCGAAGGAGTGGTGATGGAGTTCCGACCGATCGCAGCCGGGGATGAACCCGCGCTGCAGCGCTTCTTCGCGCGCATCCCGGAGGCTGACCGGACTTTCCTCAAGGAGGATGTGGACGATCCGGCCATCGTGGCTGCCTGGGCGCGGCCCGGTTCCGCCCGCACGATCGCCGTCGAGGCGGGCGAGGTCGTGGGGTCGGTGGCGGTCGTGCCGCTGCACGGCTGGTCGAGCCACGTCGGGGAGGTCCGCCTGGTCGTCGACCCGGCGGCGCGCGGGCGCGGCCTCGGCCGCGAGCTCGCGCGCCACGCCGTGCACGATGCCGTCGACCTGGGGCTCGCCAAGCTCGTGGTCGAGGTGATCGCCGACCAGACGGAGCTGATCGCGATGTTCGTCGCGCTCGGGTTCGACGCGGAGGCGCTGCTCGCCGACCACGTGCGCGATCGCAGCGGCCAGATCCGCGATCTGCTCGTGCTCGCCAACGACGTCGAGTCGCAGTTCGCGGCCATGGCGACCGCAGGCATCACCGAAGAGCTCTGACGTGGAGCTCGACGGCTTTGCCCGCGTGGTCGCGACGACGGCGCTCGTCCCGTGGGGCGGCAGCTTGGCGGTCCTCGACCGCTACGAGGCCGGCATCCGGATGGCGACGCACCTGCAGCTGAACTTCGCCAAGACCGTGCGCGTGGAGCCGATCCGCACGCTCGCATCGACCCTGGCGGGCGTGACGCGCGACGTCGGCGCCGCGCAGCTCTCGGTCGCGCGGTGGTTCCTGGATGATTGACCACGACACGCTGCGCGTGGCCGATGTCGTGCGCGAGATGGCCGCGGCGCGTCCCACGCACCCGGCTGTCCGCCACCGCGCGCGGACCGTCACGTACGCGCAGCTCGACGAGCGCTCCAACGGGCTCGCCCAGGCTTTGCTCGCAGCGGGCGCCGGACCGGGGTCGCGCATCGCGCACCTGGACCGCAGCGCACCCGAGGTGGTCGAGTTGCTGGCCGCGGTGGCCAAGATCGGCGCGGTCGCGGTGCCATTGAACTGGCGGCTCGCGACGCCCGAGCTGATTGCGGTGGTCACCGACGCCGTCGCGCCGGTGCTGCTCGCCGGGCCGGACTTTCTCGAGGTCGCGCGCGAGGTCGCCGCCGGCGTGCCACAGGCGTTGCGGGTCGTCGCGGTCGGCGGCGAGTACGAGGCGTGGCTGGCCTCCGGCGTGCCCGTCGATCCCGGCGGGCGCGGCGAAGCCGACGATCCCGTGCTGCAGATGTACACGTCCGGCACGACCGGCATGCCCAAGGGCGTGCTGACGACGCATCGCAACCTCGCGGCGGCGTGCCTGCACGTGCCGGTGTGGTCGTTCGACGCCGACACCGTGTCGCTGACGCCGCTGCCGATGTTCCACGTCGGCGGAATCGCTTGGACCTACCTCGCGCTCTCCCAGGGCGCGACCACGATCATCGTCAGCGAGTTCGACGCGGGGGCCGTGCTCGACCAGCTCGAATCCGAACGGGTGACCAACGCCGTGTTCGTACCGACGATCCTGCAGATGCTGACCTCCGTGCCCGGCGCGGCCGAGCGCGACTTCTCCGCGCTGCGATCGATCGCCTACGGCGCTTCGCCGATCACGACTCCCGTGTTGAAGGCCGCGCTGCGGACGTTCGACTGCGAACTGTTCGGCGTCTACGGGCTCACCGAGACGACCGGCGGCGTTGTGCTGCTCAGTCCCGCCGATCACGAGCGCGAGGACCTGTTGCGTGCCGCGGGGCGGCCGTCGCCCTGGATGGAGCTGCGCGTCGTCGATGGCGAGGTCTGGCTGCGCGGCCCGAACGTGATGGCCGGCTACGCGAACCGGCCCGCCGAGACCGCGGCGGCCCTGACCGACGATGGCTGGCTGCGCACGGGCGACGGCGGCTACTTGAACGCGGAGGGCTACCTGTTCCTGACCGACCGGCTCAAGGACATGATCGTCACCGGCGGCGAGAACGTGTACCCGATCGAGGTCGAGGAGGCGCTCTCACATCACCCGGCGGTGGCGGAGGTCGCCGTGATCGGCGTTCCCGACGGGCGCTGGGGCGAGGCCGTCAAGGCGCTCGTCGTCGTGAGACCCGGTATGACGACGGGGGCTGAGGAGCTCGTGGCATTCGCGCGTGAGCGGCTCGCGGGCTACAAGCTGCCGCGCTGGATCGAGTTGGTCGAGGACCTCCCGCACACGCCGTCGGGCAAGGTGGTCAAGCACGAACTGCGTGAGCGCTACCGCTGACCGGCGAGCCGCTCGATGCTTCAGGCCCCGCGGTCGTTCGTCACCATGTCATCCGTGATCGAGCGCGACGCCCTCGCCGAGCTCCGGGCCATCGCCGAGCGCGGCGCATCGGCGGCCGATCGCGGCGGGTCCGAAGCAGAGCTCCGCGAGACCTACGACGACCTCCGGGAGCGCGCCGAGATACTCGCGGCGCGCTACGGCTGGGCAACGACTGCGCAGCTTGCCGATCAACTCCCTTCCCCGAAGGCGCTGGCTGAGGTCGAACGCCTCGACGTCGCCTTCGGCTCGGACTCCAACCCCGCCTCCGCGCCGGACCGCGGCATGGCCGCACGGCTGCGCGATGCCCTGAACGATCTCGCGGGCTGGGCGACCGGTGTGCGGCTCGCCTGCGAGACGCTCGAGGACTTCGGGCCCCGAGCCTAGATCGCCTCGCCCGGCCTCTGGAAGACGATCTCCGGTATCACGCACGAGGGTGAGAGGCGCAACACGAACCGGAGCGCCTCCGCCATGTCGCTCGTCTTCAGCATCTCCTCTGCTGGGATCGAGGACTTGACGAACTCGCTCATGTCGGTATCCACGAACCCGGGGCAGAACGCCACCGACTTCACTCCGTCGGCGTTGAGTTCCTTGTTCATCGCGTTCGTATAGGCGACGACGGCGGCCTTGGTCGCCGAATAGACGGACAGCCACGGCTGCGGCGACTTGCCGGCCAACGAGGCGAGGTTCACCACGAGCGCGTTGCGGTGCTCACCTCCAGCCGCGCGGAGCATGTCGATTGCCTCGCGGTAGAAGAGCACGATCGAGCGAACGTTCACGGCAAACTGCAGGTCGACGTGCTTGACTTGGTGGTCCGTTGCCGCCGCGCCCACGCCCACGCCGGCGCTGTTGACGAGGACGTCCAGGCGCCCGAACCGTTCCCGATGGCGCGCCACGACGGCAGCGATCGCGTCGGCATCAGCGAGGTCGGCCGCGACGGACTCGACCTCGCGCCCGCCCGCGCAAAGGTGCTCGGACGCAGCCTCGAGCGTGTCGGGCTTGCGAGCGGTGATGGTCAACCCATAGCCCTCGGCGGCGAGGACCTCAGCGAGCGCGAGCCCGATGCCGCGACTGGCTCCGGTGACGATGGCGGCGCGGTCCGGCACGACGCACCTCTTTCGATTCTCGGGACACGAGACCGTGAAATCTAGCCCGGATCGTGCATTAGTCCGTGTTGGTCGGCGCTGCCGCGGTCGCGAGCTGTGGTGAGTGGGTGAAGGGGTGGGGTCGGCGCCGGTGGCGGCTGTCGGCGGTGTCCTGGCGGCCTGGCCGGGCTGGGTGTGGCGGGCTGGGGGCGTGTGTGTCCCGGGGCCGCGGCCCGGGCTGGGCTGGGGTGGGGTGGTGTCGAGGGGTGCGGCGCGGGCGGTTTAGTGCGCCGGTGGCGGGAGTGCGGCCAGGCGGGTGAAGGCGGCGGCGAGCGCGTCGGCCCAGGGCCAGTGGTGCGGGAGATGCAGGGTCGCGCGGCGGGCGTGGAAGGCCAGCCGGCCGGCGGTGTGCAGCAGCCGGTAGCGCAGGGTCTTGGGCTCGCAGACGGCCAGTTCGCCGGTGAGCGCGAGCCGTTGCGTCCAGGCGGTGAGGTCTTGGGCGATCAGCGAGAGCTCGAGCCAGACGGCGTTGTGCTCGAAGTCGCGGAACGGCAGGTTCTCCATGCCGGTCTGTTTGGCGGTGCGCATGCGGTCCTCGGCGCTGGCGCGAGCGCGGTGCAGGCACTCCAGCGCCACCGGGTCGCCGGGCAGGTCGGTCAGGGTGGCCAAAAAGCGGTGGCCGTCGTGATCTGTGAACGACAGTTGGGCGCCGGGGTGCGGGCGTTCGCGGCGGACGATCACGCGCGTGCCCTCAGGCCAGCCGGCGAGCTCGAGCCGGCTGGTGAGCTCGGCCACGCCGGCGCCGTCGCGCGGTGTGCCGTCCTGGCGGATCGCCGGCCGCCACGCGTCCTCGCCCAGCGCCAGGATCGCCGCCCGGACCGCCTGGCTGAGTTCGTAGCCGAGCACGAAGCGCAGATCGGCCTCGCGCAGATCGGCGCAGAACGCGTGCGTCGCGCCGGCCGAGTCGGTGCGGACGACGATCTCGGCGTCGGTCACGACCTCGCCGGGCAACTGCTCCAACGCCAGCGCGATCAGCTCGATGTGATCGGCGGCGGTGCTCGCGCCGGCGTTGCCCGGTCGCAGGATCGCGGCCAGCGCCTCGCGTGAGTCGTCCACGAACGCCAACAGCGGGTGAAACCCGAACCCGCCCTTATAGGTCCCGGCAGCGCCGGTCTTCTCACTATGGGCGGTGATCAGCGTCGCGTCGATATCGATCACCACCCGCTCGGGCGCTGCGCCGGCCCGCCACGCGTGCTCGCGGGCCCGTGCCCGCGCCACCCGCAGCGCCCGCAGCAAGCTCGGGTCGCGGGCGATCGCGTCGATCACCCGAAACGCGGTTGCATCCCAGGCCACCGCCCCGAACAACGGCTGCTGGTCTCAAACCCCGCGCAGGTCGGCCAGACAGTCACCGCCGTCGGCCAGCATCACCGCCAGATCGCGCACCACCCGACCAGGATCGTGCCTGCGGCGTCGCTCGCCGATCGGCGCCCGCAGCGTCAGCCCCACCCGATCGGCCGCCTCAGCCACCAACGCGGCACCAGCGTGCGACACCAAGCCCAACTCCGTCCGCCACAACGTCTACGGTGAATCGGCGCCCATCGCGCTGCACCTTCAAGGTGACCCTCCCGAGCATCAAGGACTGGCCTTCGACAAGCACAGAATCCCTGCTCAGGCGGACAGCTCAGCGGCCCCGACACCCGGGGCCGCTGCTGTCTGATGAACGATCCGGGCTAGCTCCAGCCGAACGGCTCACCCCTCCACCCTGTCGCCACGTACCTGGTGCCGGCACGGCCTCGCGACCACCTCGGTCATCCCCACCGGCCCTCAGGGAGAACCTTAGCCCGGCCTAGGAGCAGTTGCCAGACGCGTCGGAGTTGTGCTTCTAATCCGCTGCCCGACGGCAACGGCATCGATGTTTGTCGCGCCCTGACCGAGGCCAACCCCGAGCTCGTGGTGCTGCTGGTCTCCGCCGAAGCCGACTACGGTCGGTGGGCGAGCGACTGCGGCGCGGTTGCGTTTCTGCCCAAGGTCCGGCTGGCATCGGCCGACTTGCGCAGCCTGCTGCGCCGGGCCGCGGACGAGGACCTGACCCCCCCCCGCGGCCGGCTGACAGCGGCGAAGGTCCGTGTCGCGGTCGCCTGGCCGATGACCTACGCGCAAGGCCGCGGGCGGTCACAGGAAGCACGCTCCGCGGAGCATGGACCCAGCCGCGAACGTGCGCCCAGTGTGGCGGGGTTTGACTAGACTCCCGTACCGGCTGGCGCGCGGACAGCCGTGGACGCGACGTCGGACACGATTTCGGAGCGGACTCCTGCGGTTCGGCACGGTCCGTGGGGCGGAGCTTCGGCTGGCGATCACTTCGTCTTCGAGGTCACGTATGTCAGATGTCCTCAGGCCGTCCCGAGCCGCCGACCACGCGCACGCCCGACAGGAGATTGACCGATCCGCGGATGGATCGGCTCTATGGGCTTACGGCGCAATCGAGTCGCGGGCCGCGAGCGACACGTCCTACGACGTCGCTTGGCCCGGCGCGGCACCGTTTGAGGTACGAGTGCAGCCGGACCGCGAGCGCGTCATTGTCGAGCTGCGCGGTGAGCTTGACCTGGCGGCGATCCCTCAGCTTCGGGAGCAGTGCGACGAGCTCCTGGGCGCGGGGTTCCGGCACCTGGTGCTCGATCTGCGGGAGCTCGCGTTCATCGATTCGACGGGCCTGAATCTTCTGATCGAGCTTTACGCCGGCGCGCGCCGTGATGGTTGGGAGCTCGCTCTGATCCCGGGGTCGGACGCGGTGCATCGAGTCTTCGTCGTCAGCGGGACGGTCGAATATCTTCCATTCACCTCGGCGACGGCGCTGCACGCGAAGCGCCACTGACCGGCGAGCTGCGACTGAACTCGCGGGCCGACCGACTCGCTCCACCGGGGGCAGGATCAGACGATGCGCTGGGAATGCTTGCGGTGTCGCGCTCGGACATCGCGCGTCGTCTCAAAATCCAGCGAAGTACGAGCGGTGGAGGCGGCCCAGCCCTCGACTACGTCGTTAGCGGTGGGATGCCCTTGGCGATCAAGTTGGCGCCGAAGACGAGAAAGAGCACGGTCATCACCGCACCGTTGTGGACGCCCAGCCAGGCCTTGATGGTGTTCAGTCGTGCCTTCGCCGGTTCCCCGCCGGCCATGTAATAGACCACGGGGCCGGCGATCGTGAGGCTGCCGATCACGACGAAGACGATCAACGAGATCACGGCGTCGGATGTGGAGAGGCCCAGTTGCGCGAGTCCGGCGGCCGCCCCGGCCGTGAGGATGAGGTTCTTGGGGTTGACGCCGGCGAGCAGGACCCCGAGTCCGAGCGCTTTGCCCGCCGTCAACCCGTCGATTCCGCTCATCCATTTCGGCACCGGGGCTTGCTCGCCCGGTCCGGGTCGCCGGCGCCAGGTGCGCGCCGCCAGCAAAAGAAGCAGCACCCCGAGCGCGATCTTTGCCCAGGAGATCGTGTCGGATGCCGTGCTGCTGGTCGCGGCGTCGCCGGCGTCTGAGAGGGCATAGACCGCGGCGCTTACCGCTGCGAGCGCGATCACCCAGCCGATCAGGAACGCCGGCCCGTTCACCCGGGCGCGCTGCGAGAACAGCATGAGGATGACCGCGATGATCGGCACCGGGCTGATCGCCACGCCGACCGCGAAGGTGAGGATCTCGGCGACGCCCTGTCCCATGGAGGTTCCGCGTTCCTCTCGCCCTCCGGAGCCTTGCGTCGATCAGACGACGTCGACGTAGATGACTTCGATGGCGTTGTTGCCGTAGCCGAGCCGGTTCCACGGCGGGACCTCGGGCTGGACGTTGCCGACCGCGTCGGTGGCCCGCGCGCGGAGCGTGTGGCGTCCGATGTCGGTGGCGTCCCAATCGAACGACCACTCCTGCCAGTGATATGGGCCCGATGGCGGCGCGAGGCGCGCGGCGAACCACTCGCCCTCGCCGGTGAGGCTGACCTCGACACGTGACACGGGGCCGGTGCCCGACCAGGCCTTGCCGCGCACCGTGCACGCGCCCGGGCTCAATGTCGATCCCGCGGCTGGGGAGGTGATTCGCGCGCGCACGCGCATGATGTCGACGGGCTCGGGCGGCCGGTCCGCCCACTCGTACATGTAGTGCCCGGTCTGGAACTCGCCGGCGTAGGGCTCGGTCAGGACGTCGATCCGCTTCAGCCACTTCACGGAGGCGACGGCGTACCAGTGCGGCACGATGATGCGGAAGGGCGAGCCGTGGTCGAGGCCCAGCGGCTTGCCGTTCATCTCGTAGGCGATCAGGATCTCCGCCGCCGGGTCGGCGGCGTGCGCGAGCGGGAGCGCGCGGACGAAGGTGAGGTCGTGTTTGTCGGTGTCTGCGAGCACGGGGTTGAGGTGGTAGGCGCCGTGGTCTGCGCCCTGGAAGCGCACATCGAGACCCGTGGCTGCCGGACGCGCCTCTTGGAGCACCTCGTGGAGCAGGGCGCCCGTCCAGCGGGCGGTCGACACGGCGTAGTCGCCCCACGGCTCGCCGATCGGCAACGGCCGCATGTCGAGCCGCCCGTTGCCGGCGCACTCGAGCGTGACCGCTCGCACGTGGGCCGGCATGGCGCGCAGGTCGTCGAGGGTCAGGGTCAGCGGGTTGTCCACCGCGCCGCCGACCGCGAGCGTTCCGTCGTGGCCCGGCACCGCGAAGTTGCTGCGGACGTAGTGAAGCTCGGTGGGAGTGATCTCCCCGGCCAGGGCCTCGGCCGGCGCCTCCGCGTTGTATGGGGCCGGGTTGATCATCTGCAGCGCGGCGCGAGCGCCGGCGAGATCGTCGTGCGACTGCCATGTCTCAGCCTCCTGTCGGTCGGATCAGTAGTCGGCGTCCCGGAAGGCCGGCTCGCGGTCTTCGTTGAAGGCGCCGATGCCTTCGACGCGATCAGGGTGCACGGCCGAGCGCCAGTGGGCGTCCATCATGATCGCGATCGCCTGCTCGGTCGGCTGCCCCTCTCCGAGCTGGACGGCCCGCTTGACCGCCTGGACCGCCGTGGGCGAGTTGCCCGCGATCTTCTCGGCGATCCGCTTCGCCGCGCCCAACAGCTCCCGCGGGGCATGGAGCTCGTTGACCATGCCCAGCCGATGGGCCTCCTGTGCCGTGATCGGGTCGCCCGTCATCAGCATCTGCAGCGCCCGTCCGGGAGGCAGCAGGCGGGGCAGGAACACCGGTGAGCCGCCGCCGGCGGCCAGGCCGAGCATCGCCTCGGGCTGCCCGAACGTCGCCGTCTCGGAGGCGATGATGAAGTCGCAGCTCTGGGCGAGCTCGCAGCCGCCGCCGTAGGCGATGCCGTTGACCGCGGCGAAGATCGGCTTGCGCAGCTGCCGCACCGTGTACAGCGTGCGATCGAAGTCCTGGCGCTGGCGCAACCAGTCCTCCTTGGTCATGTTCTTGCGCTGGCGCAGATCGCTGCCGACCGAGAATGCTCGCTCGCCGGCTCCGGTGAGGACGACGACCCGCACGGCCGTGCGGACAGCGATCGTCTCGACGATCTCGGTCAGGCGAGCACCCATCTCGGTGGTGATCGCGTTGTCGGCGTGCGGCCGGTTGAGGGTGATCACCGCGACCTGGTCGCCGTGGCGGTAGTCGAGCAGCACGGGCGAATCGGGTTCCTCGGCATCCGCGGCGGGCGGGGCGAAGTCGAGTGCTCTCCACCGTTCGGTGCCGGGCGCGGTGCTGGCCATGTCCTGCTCCTCTCCTGGGGTCACGACTCGAGCTCCGCCAGCCAGCGCATCGCCGACAGGCTCGGGGCGAAGCAGTACTCGCCGCCGCGCGTGATCACGAATGGCGGAAGCTCCTGCAGCCGGCGCCGGATCGGCCGCTGCGGGATCGTGAAGCTGCTCGAGCCGTCACACGGGCCGACGAGCGGGTCCTGCTCGCTCGGGGCGCCGATGAAGATCCCGTCGTTGAGCCACTGCGTCTTGACGAACTCGAACTGGCGCTTGAGATGCGCGCCGGCGAACACGAAGACGATGCCGCGCTCGGCGCCGTCGTCCTCGAGCACGCCTTCGGGAAGCATCGGGCCGTAGCTCGTGCCACGCCGGATCATGCGGTGCAGACGGACGTCGACGCTGCCCTCTCCGTCGAGCGCGTCGCGCGGGTTGGCGCGCCGCGCGTGGGCGCCCGCGGGGCACTTGAAGCCGCGCAGATCGTCGCCGTAGAGGAAGTCGTTGTTGCGGAGAGGGTCGGCTCCGAGCGCTGGGTCGTCGCGCTCGGGGGAAACCGCGAGCGGAGCGCCGCTCTGCCAGCGTCCGACCATCTTCGCGCCGAGCAATGCCTCCTGCTCGCGGCTCGCGGCCTTCGCGCGGAGGTACTGCCGGTAGGCCGCCACCTTCGTGTGCAGCTTGCGAAAGACGACATAGGTGCCGTTGCGACCGAGCACGTCCGGGATCGGCATCGGCGGCAGCTCGCCGGTCTCGTCGGGGTAGCCGAGAATGATCTCTCCCGCTTTGAGCGGCCGTTCCCGCGGGTTCGAGGGCGGCCTGCCGCTGCCTTCGACCGCGGGCTGGCCGATCCCGTCCTTGAAGCCGAAGGAGGTGCGCCCGGTCGGCAACTGGTAGCAGTCCTGACGCCAGATCAGCTCGACGCCGGCGAGCTCCGCGTGCGCACGGCGAGCCTTCTCGGCGACCTCCTCGTGGCTCTCGGCGTCCGGCGAGAGCACCGCCAGGGCGACGTGCACGTCGGGGCTGCCGAGCGGCTGCTCCCAATGCTCCGGGCCGCTCTCGGCCACGTCGCCGAGCTGGGCCGCGCGCGCGGCCATCCCTTCGCGGAACTCGGGCGCGAAGCTGTCCAGCGAAGCCTGCGGGACGCCCAGCGCCTTCAGCCCCTGGTAGGTGAACGCGACGGTGATCCAGGGCGTCGCGTGCGGCGACGTCGTGCAGGCGCCGGACCAGCTCGCGCCCGGCCGCGCGGTCATCGATGCGCAGCAGCAGGTAGCTGCCGACGTAGGGCGAGGGCCGCTCCTGCAGCGCGCCGCTCTGGATGTCGTCGAGCTCGAGGGCGGTCACGGGCTCAGTGATGGTGCGCCGGGGGTTCGGGCGGGTTGGGATTGGGCGCCGACAGGTACGGGAAGCTGCGCGAGGCTGGCCGCGTCGAGTGGTCGACGCCATCCCGGATGACCGGGCCGTTGCCGGCATTGATGAGCTGCGTGAAGAACGTGTCCATGACGTCGTCGTTCAGCGCGCGGCCCCCGCAGGTCTCGTGGGCCTCGTCGCGGAGGGCGGCGAGCTCGATCTCGAGAAACGAGCCCTGCTCGGCGTAGGGCTTGGTGACGTCGACGACCAGGTAGTCGGCGAGCACGAGCTCGGTCAACGGATGGCCGGCTCCGTTGATCGGCCAGTCCGCCTTGCCGTCGAGGCCGTCCCAGAACGCGAGGTTGGCGTTCAGCCGCGCCCGGTAGGCGCCCAGATAGCCGTCCTGGAGGTGGAACGCGTCCTCCATGTTGTAGAGGTCGCGGATCTCCAGGTCCTGGTTGACCGGATCGAACTGCTTGGGGCCGAGCATCAGGTTCTTGACCTCGGGTCGCCCTACGCGCTCGATGCGGACGTTGAACTTGCCGCGCGTCAGCGTCTCGGCCACGACGCCCACGAGCGTCGCATCGCCCAGCAGCGCGCGGTCGATCTCGACGACGAGCGTGAGCACGTTCTTGCCGTCGAGGAAGATCACCCCGTGGTCGCTGAACTGGATCTCTCCGGTCGCGACCGTCTTCAGCGCCGCGGGAGCGTCGAGGATGAACGGATCCCAGCGCGCGCCCGCGAAGACGCGTACGCCGTGTCCGGAACCACCGCGTTCGTCGTTGACGCGCAACGCGACGGTCTCGCCCGCCGGCGTCGTGCACGTGCCTTCCTGCTCGAAGGGCTGCGCATCCGTCGGAGCGGAGAAGACCGTGTCGAACACGAACTCCTGCGCGTCCGCCGCGAACGGCGCCGAGCCGCCCGTGGCGGTCAGCGGCCGCAGCCTGAAGCGGTACAACAGGCCTTCCGACAGCGGATTGGAGCGCTTGGCGAACGGCAGCGTGTTCATCACGAGCACGAGCCGGCCCGGCCGCTCCGGGCTCGGAAACGCGTACACGTCGGTGATGTCGGCGATCGGGTCCGCGAGCGCACGCGGGCCGGAGATGTGATCGGACATCAGCGTCAGTCCGCGGCTTCCTCGAGCAGCGGCGCCAGCGCCGGATGCTGGAGCGCCTCGGCCGCGTCGGGGTGGTCGAGCACGCGCTGGAAGGCCGCGCTCACGCGCTCGGCCTTGCGGATCTCCTTCACCGTGCCGCCGTAGTTGCGCGCGTACGCGGCCGCGGTCTGCTGCGCCTCGAGGATAAACCCCTTCAACGCGGCGAGGTCGGGAAGGCCGCTGTACCCCTCCGAGTGACGGAAGATGACATCGAACAGCGCCAGCGTCGGCCCGGAGGTGAAGAAGTCCTCCATATAGGCGTCCCACGCGCCGTCGAAGCTCGTGATGAACGCGAGCTGCGTGTCGTCGTCGAAGAGCACGAAGCGCGCCTCGTGGATCGTCGAGACCGCCATGCCGTAGTCCCCCGGACGGTACCCGGGCGTCTGCTGCAAGTCGGCCAGGGCGGCGCGCAGCGACGCGCCCTCGCCGGCCTTGACGCGGAAAAACAGACTGAACTCGCTCGTGGGACCGACACGTACGCCCGGACGGGCAGCTCCGCTGGCAGTAGTCGCCATTCGTTCCTCCTCTGGATGCCGGCCAAAGCGTTCCAGCCTGCGTGCGCCGCGCATCATCTGTATGGGGTGAACCTACGGCGGCGCGCTCGATCGGCGCCGGCCCGGCATTTCGCGGAACGATCGCTGCGGAAGGTCGCCTCGAGGGGTCACCGCCTGCCGCGGCGCCGCTCCATCCCCATCGGATCACCTTCCGGGGTCACGACGTCGTACATCGCGAGGTTCCACATCCCGGCACGCCGGTCATCGTCCGCTGATCGCCTTCGGGTCCTCAGTGGGAGAGCCCGGATCGACGAGCTTGGCGCTCATCTTGACCGCCTTCACCGCGCCGGTCGCGCCGGCCTGCAGGGTCAGTCCGACGGCGATGAACACGATGCCCGGGATCAAGAGGACCTTCGACCCCAGCATCAGGATGCCCAGGCGACCCAAGAGATACGGCGGCGTGCACACCACCGCGCCCACTGCCCCGCCGACGGCGCTCGCCGCCAGCTTGTCGCGCGCCGAGCGCCGCGGCTTGACGCCGATCAGCCGTGCAGGGACCGCCACGTAGGCGACCATCATCACGCCGACGACGATGCCCAGCGAGAGCGCGAACCACGGGCGTCCCCAGCGCGTGACGACCATGGTGCAGAACCCGAGGGCAAGGCCGACCACCGCACCCGGAACCAGGATCGCGGCGAGATGGGAACGGGCCGTCGCGAGCGCGGGCCGGACCTGCGGCTGGTGCGGCTGCACGATCGCGAACCCGAACACCGCGTTCAGGAAGAAGCTCGCCGCGGTGATCGCCGCGACGGCCAGCACCAACGGGATCAGCACCGGACCCCGCAGCACATGAAACGAGCGGCCGTGCAAGGCGTGCGCCTTCAGATCGAGCATCGCGACCCAGATCCACATCGCCGGCAGGACCTGCACGAGCGTGAGCCGCCAGTTCGCCACCAGCAACTTGACCCCGTTGAAGAGCATCGCGATGCCACCGACCGCCAGCGCGAGCGGCGCGAACAGCCGCCGCGAACGGCTCATCTGAAGGACGGCCTGCGCCGCCATCTCCTCGTCACCGTCACGCACCGCGCGCACAAACTGCCCGACGCGCGCGAACACGCCGACGGTCCGGGACGGCCCCGGCCCGTCCCCCGGACTCAGACCGGACCCATGCGCACGGGCGTCCTCAGTGCCCACGCGCGGCCACGCTACCCCCTCGCCGATCGCCGCGCGAACCGTCCGCCGGCTCTCGGACCGCAGCTCACCGCGTTGGGATCGGCGATCCACAGCCTGTCCTCGCCGGAGCGCCCCACCTCATCGTCATTGCGCCCGATGGTCACCGCCCCGCCAGCGTCACAGCAAGCGGCGCGCCACGGCTCACCCGATCCGGATGATCCACGTGCAGGCCCCATGGGCGCGGCGGAGGTGGTCGTGGTGGCGCGCGCGCGTATCGAGGAGGCGTGCGCGTGCTTCTGTGCGTTGTCGGCTGCTTCGGCGAAGACGTAATACGCGGTCGCTTCCGCGGTGTCGACGAACCGGATGGACGGCAGTTCGACAACGGTGATCGGCAGGGCTGAGTGTGCAGCGATGCCGGTGATCGCTGACGCAAGACCTCCGTTGGTCAGGGCGTCGGGGTGGCTCCCCAGAAGGCCCCGGGGGACGCTCGCGAACCCTTGGCCGCGCAGGCGCGTATGCTCGAGCGGTCGTTGCGAGGATTGCTCAGCCGCGCGCCCAGTCGGAGGCGACGTCGGCGCCGCCCTCTTGGGCGAGGCGAGCGCCAAAGCGGATCAGGGCCGGGTGCGACGCGATCCCCCCGGCCACCAGCGCCTCGCCCTGCCGGAACGACGCCGCGAGAGCAACCAACTCCGGTGGCACGAACGAGAACGCCGACTGCGCGAAGCTGACGTCGGCGGCCGCGTTGAGGCGCATCAGGACGAGGTTCTCGCACTGTGTCAGCACGTTCTCGTGGATCTTCTGCGGGCGCTGGGTGGACACGAGCAGATGCAGTCCGAACTTGCGTCCCTCCGCGGCGATTGCGATCGCGTCGCGGACGGCGGCGGACGTGACGGCGTCTGCGGCGACCGCCGGACAGACGTTGTGCGCCTCGTCGATCACGATCAGGGTGGGGCGGCGCTCGGAGCGCCGACGCCATAGCTCGGCGAGCACGCCGGCGGCCACGATGGCCTGCTCCTCGCGCGACCCGAGCGAGCCGAGGTCGACGACGAGCATCCGCGCCGTTCCCTCGGCAAGGGCGCCGAGCACCGAGCCGCCACGGTCGCCGGCCCAGATGCTCCAGCCGGTGACGCCGAGGTTGCGCGCGCGCTGCAACAGCGCCCGGGCGGTCGGGTGCGGCGAGTCGACGAGCGCCTGCACGTCGACCGGGTGCTCCGCATCGACAATCGCCACGAACTCGGCGTACTCCTCGCGATCGGCGATCGGGTCGAGCCGCAGGATCGCCGCCTGCAGCCCCGGCTCGAGCTCGCCGATGCGCAGCCGCAGAGCATCGCCGCTGCGCACGTCGATACCGCCCGCGACCTCCCGCCATCGTTGCGCCAGCGCGGCATCAGCGCCGGCGCGGGGCTCAGCCATGCGCGCGAAGTCGGAGTTCGGGTCCAACACGACGATGCGCAGGCCGGTCTCGAGCAGCAGGCGCTCGAGGACGAGCCCCAGCCCGTAGGTCTTGCCCGAACCGGACTGGCCGCACAAAAACGTATGGCGACCGAAGCCCGCCGCCTCGAGGCCGAACGGCACCCCTGGCGCCAGGCGCAACTCGCCCACCGGCAGCCGCGCGCCGCGCGCCGGAAGTCCCTCAAGCCATGCGTCCACGTCGCCCGCGCTGGCTCGCTCGAAGTGCGCGTCGGTAAATGGCTCCGCGTCGTCGAGGACCACGCCGTCGCCGCGCGCGGCACGGAACCGCACCTCGACCCGGCCAGCCTGCGAGGACGAGTCCATCGCGAGCTCGACGACCGGACCCGGTTGCGTCTCGGTACGCAGGCTGGTCACCTGCGCGAGCCGCGCCTGCTCGCCGACCTGGATCCGCACGTAGCCGCCAAGCTGCACCTGGGCGCCGTGAACCGAGGCCTGAAACGTAAACCTCCGTCCGTCGAGCGACCCCGCGAGCGAGAGCACCGCGTCCTCGAGTTCCCGCCGCAGCGACCGGTAGCTCTCCAGGCCGGTACGAGTCGCCGAGCCGTCGTGCTGGACCACGTCCATCGCCTCCACCTCATTCGTTGCGCTACCACGCACGTCTAAGCGCGCACCGCCGGTCGAACATCGCCTGGATCGGATGACGCCGATCAGCCGTCCGCAGGAGCCCGCGCTCCCTGCATCGCCAACGACGCACCCGAGCCGCGCCCGGACCGCAGCAATTGTGCGTGTTTGGCGCAGGCGCGCGCAGTCCTCGAACTCGAGCCCGCGCCTCTCGGGCGAGGCGGGCGCGACGCTGCGATCGGCGAGGCGACCGGACGCCGTCGAACTCGCCCGCGTAGTCGGCGAGCGAGAGGACCAGCGGGCGGTCGCGCAGCAAGCTGCGCCCCGTCGTGTGGACGACCCGGAGCAAGTAGGGCAGCGGCTCGGCCAGCGGGGTAACGCGCAAGCGGCGCAGCGTCGCGCAGCATGACGGTGATGCGCGTCCAAGAGAGCAACAGCGTGGACGGGATCCCCGTCGTCCAACTGGCCCTGCTATCGCGGAGACAGGCTTTGAACCTGCGACCGCCCGGCCCCCAGCCGGAAAAGTCCACGCCTGTGGGTCACGCTCGGCGCTGTAGAGCGCCGCTCGTGGCTCTGAGTTGTTCTGAGTGTCGCTCAGTTTGCACCCCGGTTTGCACCCCGTCGCGCCTCAGCCGGCTCCGCCTGCGGGCAAGGTTGCCCCAACTGTGCCGGCGCCGCGCTCCACCTCCACGTCGGCTGTCCAACTGTCCCGCTGCCGGTCCGGGGTAGGGCCGACCGGTGTAGTGCGCGAGATACGGTCGATGTCCACGAGGATCGCCAGTGCCACGCACGGGTCGTTGCGCATGTAGTCCAGACGCCGCCGGCCGCCGTCCATGTTGAGCAGGACGCTTCGCGGTCGGTCCACTCGTACCACGTCGCGGTCGCATGGAGCTCTCCGTCGGGCGAGCGCACGCTCGCCACGACGCCGGGGGATCGGGGGGCGCGGAGGAACTCCTGGAGGTCCTCCGGCAGAGGAGCCTTGGGCAGGACCGGACTCTACGTACCAGGTCGCGTGAGCGCATCCGCCACCCGCTCGGCGATCATCATCACGGGCAGGTTGAGGGTTCCCCGGACGAGCGTCGGCATGACGGACGCGTCGGCCACGTGCAGGCCGGCCACGCCGCGGACGGCGCACGCTGCGTCGACGACGGCGGCCGCATCGCCTTCGTCGCCCATCCGGCAGGTGCCCGCCGGGTGATACATGCCCATCGTCCGCCGGGCGACGGTACGCCGGAGCCACCTCTCCTCGGCCATGCGGGCCTCGTCCACCTCGCCGCCCGCGACGCCGTACCGGATGAGACCGTGCCGGAGCGCCGCCGGACCGTCGAGCGCGCCGGCCAGCAGCCGCGCGCCGAGCCGGCTCGCGCGCCCCGGGCGGTTGAGTCGCCGCACCGTCTCGGAGTAGGCGGCGGTGAACAGCTCGTGACGCAGCGGCCGAACGGCCTCGTCCTGCATCAGCTCGACCGCGAGTCGCAGCCCGTCGACCATGCGGGCGGCGTCGGCGGGCTCGGCGAGCATCTGGAAGTCCACCCGCGGGCTCCTGCCCGGGTCGCTCGAGGTCAGGCGGACGACCCCGCGCGAGTAGGGCCGATACAGGCCGACGCCCAGCCCGACGACCGATTCCCCGAGGCGGTTCCACGAGGACCGGTTGAGCACGAGCAGGATCATGTCCCCACCGCCGAAGCGCAGGCCCGCGACAAACTGCGCTCGCGGAGCCGCGGGCTGGCGCGCCTCCGCCCGCAGATGGGTCGCCAGGTACGCAACCGGATGGTTCTGCAGGTTCGCGCCGACCCCGGGCAACGGGGCGACGAGCGGGATGCCGAGTGCAGCCAGCGGCTCGGGCGGCCCGATGCCCGAGCGCAGCAGGATGGACGGGGAATGAATCGCGCCCGCGCAGAGCACGACACAGTCGGCGGCGAACGACACGGCGCGCCCGCCGTGGAGTGCCTCCACCCCGAGGCAGCGCTCCCCGGCGATCCGCAGCCGGGTGACCGTCGTGCCGGAGGCGATGGTCAGGTTCGGAAGCCGCCGCGTCGCGGCGTCGAGGTACGCGGACGCGGCCGACACCCGCTCGTCGGCGGTGCGCATGAGCGGCAGCGGGCCGTAGCCGTCGGCGTCATCCGCGTTGAGGTCGGCGATGTACGCGTGCCCGTGCCGGTGCGCCGCGTCGCCGACGGCGCGCGCGAACGCCGGCCACTCCGCCTGCGGAAACCTGTGCAGGTGGACGCGCCGCTGTACCCGGCGCAGGGCGGGCAGCACATCGCCCCAGGTCCAGCCGGGCGCCCAGCCCGCGTAGTCGTCCACCAGCCCGCGCAGGCCGACCATGCCCGCCAGGGCCGAGCCGCCGCCCACCACTCTCGCCTGCGGGAACGGCTGCGGATGCCGCGCGCCGGTCTTCAGGCTGACCGCGAGCTGCGGCCACATGTAGCCGGGGTTGTAGTAGGAGCGGGGAAACGGGTCGCGGATGTCGGCGGGCACCGCGCCGGGCGGCGTGTCGGGCCCGGCCTCGAGCAGCAGCACCTCCGCGCCACCGACTGCCAGCCGGTGCGCGAGTACACAGCCCGCGGTGCCGGCTCCGACGATCAGGAAGTCCGCCATGCTGAGCCACTCCCACCCATCGGATCACCTTGTTGCGAGGAGCGCAACGTGCGACACTGGCCGCCGTCCGATCGCGCATTGACAAGGAGAACTCGTTGCGTCCCGCCACCCGGAGCGAGGCGTCCCCATCGCGCCCCGACAGGAACTCGCCCGTGCTGCGCGCCCTCGCGGTCCTCGAGGAGCTCGCCGTCGCCCCGCGCACCGCGGCCGAGATCGCACGCCGGTTCGGCGTCAACCGCAGCACCTCGCTGCGGCTGCTGAACGAGCTGACCGCCGGCGGTTACGTCACACGCGACGCCGTCACCCTCCATTACCGGATCGTGCCGCAGCGCTTCTATCCGCTCGTCACCAACAGCGACGATCACTGGGACGTGATGACGGTGGTCAACCCGCTCCTCGCCCGCCTCCAGCACCACTCGGGCGAGGCCACGATGCTCGGCGTCCCCGCGCCGCGGTCGATGGTGTACATGGCCTACTACCCCTCCGCGCATCCGGTCGCCGTCCGCGAGCAGATCGGCACCGTCCGCCCCATTCACACGTCGTCGCTGGGCAAGGCCTACCTGTCCACGCTCGAGCCGTCGCTGCTGGAGAGCGAGCTCGAGACGCTGACCTTCCAGGGCGGGACCGAGCGGCGCCGAAGAACCGCGACGCACTGCGCGCGGAAGTCGAGGCGGCGCGCCGGCGTGGCTTCGCGTACGACGTCGAGGAGACGTTCGTGGGCGTGTCGTGCGTCGCCGCGGCGGCGCGGATCGGCCGGAGCGTGATCGGCTCCATCGGCATCTCCGGTCCGTCGTCGCGGCTCACCCCGGAGGCGCTGCGCCGGCTCGGCGCGGTGATCGTCGCCGAGATCGCCGAGGTGGCGTCCGAGGCCGCGCCGCTCATGTAGCGACGTCCACGCGGGCGCCTCCGCGCGCCACCGACTCGTACGCACACTCCACGAGTCGTACGGTCTGCCGCGCCTGCTGGAGGTCGACGGCCGCCGGCCGGCCCTCGCGCACCGCGGCGACGAAGTCGCGTGCCGCCGCCTCGATCGACCGGCGCTTCCACCGCCCGATGTCGTACGGGACCTCGGCGACCGGGGTCCCCAGCGGGTCGGCGTCGCCCCGATAGAAGACCACGGGCGGATCGAGGACCTGGTCGATCAGCAGCGTGCCCTCCGATCCGTAGATCTCCACGCGCTCGCCGCGTGGGTACTCGGTGACCGACGAGAACTCGAAGGAGAACAGCGTCCCCGTGACGAGCCGGCCCGCGATGATCCCGAGGTTGTCGAGCGCCACGTCCGGGACGTAGCGCAACGCGATCGCCTGCAACGACTCCACCTCGCCGAACAGCCACAGCAGCAGCAACAGCATGTGGGGCGCGCAGTCCTCGATGGCCGCGGCGCCGTGCGGCTGGGTTTTCCAGCCGTCCGGCTCCTCCGCCCACTCGTCGATGATCTGGTCGGGGATGAAGCCGCGGACCTGACGGATCTCTCCGAGCCGACCGGAGCGCACGATCCGCTCGGCGGACAGGTACGCGTCGACGAAGCGCGTGTTCTCGGCCACGGCGAGCGTCAGTCCGCGCTCTCCGGCCAGCCGGATCAGCTCCTCCGCCTCGTTCTCGTGCACGGTCAACGGCTTCTCGAGGTACACGTGCTTGCCCGCCTCGAGCGCCTCCCGCGCGACCCGGTGATGAAGCTGGTGCGGCAGCAGCAGCGCGACGGCGTCGACGCCGTCGTCGGCCAGCACGTCGTGGTAGTCGGTGACGGCGGGTACGCCACGCGCAGCGTGCGCGGCCTCCGCCTTCTCGGCGACGTCGTCGCACACGACGACGACCTCGGCGCCGTCGGCACCGGCGAAGCCGTCGAGGTGCGGCGGGCTGACCATCCCGAGCCCGATGACGCCGATGCGCAGCCCTTCCCGGCTCATCGCAAGCTCGCCGGGTCGACCTCATCGCGCCAGCTCAGCTCCGGGACGAAGCCGAGCCGCTCACGGGCGCGCGCCCCGGAGACGACCGCGGCGTGCCCCTCCAGCGGCGCTCGCAGCGGGACACCGGGATAGAACCTGCGCAGCAACTCGGCGGTGGGGCGCGCCGTCTCCGTGTCGAGCGCGCTGATGAACAGCGTCTCGTGCTCGATCCCCTCCACCTCGCAGGCGAGCCGGTAGGCGCGCGCGACGTCGCGCGCGTGTGCGTACACCCAGAGGCCGCGGTACTCGCGGCGCTCGTCGGCCAGCACCTCGAGCGCGTCGGGACGGTCGCGGAACCACACGTCGCAGGTGCGGAGGCAGACCGCCGTGATCGCCCCGCTGCGCGCGTAGCTACGGCACACCTCCTCCGCGGCGAGCTTGCTCACGCCGTAGCAGTCCTGTGGGCGGGCGGGGTGGTCCTCGTCCAGCGGCACGTAGTCGGGAGCGTCGTCGCGGGCACGGAAGCAGAAGCCGAGCGCGGAGTCGCTCGACGCGAGCACGAACCTGGTCGCGCCCGCGCGGACCGCCGCCTCGAGCGCGCAGATCGTGCCGTGGGTGTTGACGCGGAAGGTCACTTCGGGCGGCGCGATCCCGGGCGCGCGGATCGCCGCCAGGTGGATGACGGCGTGGCAGCCGGCGAATGCGCCGGCGAGCGCCTCGACGTCCTCGACGTCGGCGGTGACCCACTCGGCCCGATCGTCGCGACCCGGCCGGAGGTCGATCGCCACCGGCTGGTGGCCATGCTGCAGGAGCTCGTCGAGCACGAAGGGGCCGACATGGCCCGCCGCCCCCGTCACCGCGATGCGCATCAGCCCACGGGCGTGCGCTCGGCCGCGGCCGGCAGCCCGACGATCCCTCCCGCCTGCTCCGGCGTGGCGACGGGCCGGCCGATCGCCTCGGCCAGCTGGACGACCTCGGCCACGAGCTCGTGCGTGGGCGCCGGGTGCCGGCGTGCCTGAACGGATAGTCCTCGGTGCCGACGCGCACGTGGTCGCCTCGACGATCGCCGCGGCGAGCAGGCGGCCTGCTCGGGGGCCATCATGCTGACGGTGGCGGCGCATCCGGGCGGCAGCTGCGAGCGCCGGAGCAGGTACTCGTCGATCGTCGGCGGCGACCAGTGCCGCCGGGCCAGCCGAAGAACAGGCTCGTGAAGTGCGGCGCCGCGACAGCTTGCGCTCGATCAGCCAGTTCAGGTTCCAGATCGAGCCCGGGTGCCAGATCTCGTACTCCAGCTTGACGCCGTACTCGCGCGACAGGCGCGCGTATTCGAGCAGCTCCTCGCGCGGGTGCAGGGCGTACACGTCGCCTGGGCGAAGGCCTCGTCGTGGTGGCTCGTGATGATCGAGATCATGTCGGCCTGCTGCTCGAAGACCTCCGTCCGTTCGGGGATCGGCAGGCTGGACATGCCGCACTGGACGATCAGCCCGGTCTCCTTGCGGACGCGGCGATCATCGCCGGCCAGTCGTCGGCGTGCATGTGCAGGATCGGCGCGCCGGCCGCCTCGCAGCGGCTCGCCTCGGCCGCGATCTCGGCGGGCGTCCGCGGATATGCGATCTCGGGACGAGCCAGCAGATGTTCGGCGTGGCCGTGACGATCAGCGGCGGCATGGCGTCAGACACGATGGATCTCCCGCGGTAGGACGGTGACTCGCTCGGGGCCGTCCTCTCCGATCACGTAGGTCTCCTCGTCACCGATCTGCTCGCCCGTCTCGGCGGTCGAGTAGAGCTCGATGTTGATCACCATGTTCGGACGGACCGACTTCGACGGGTCGTCGTCGATCCACTCCTCCTCGGTCTCGAGGCCGATGTGGTGGCCCACGTGGGTCTTGCGGCCCAGCAACTGGATGTCTCGCTCGGCGCAGAGCTCGCCGGCCCGTGCGAACACCTCGGCGTAGCTGGCGCCGGGCATGAGCGCGGCACCGACGCCGTCCACGATCTCGACCATCCGCTCGTAGCGCTGCACCAATGAGGCGGGGATGTCGCCGGCATAGGCGTAGCGGCGATTGTCCGAGCAGTAGCCGTCGACGATCGCGCCGAGGTCGAGCGTGGCAAGCCGGCCCGGATCGAGCGGCTCGTCGATGGCGAACTCCGGGTTCTGCCGGGCGAAGGCGAACGTGATGTGGCTGATGCCCGTGGCGCCGTTCGCGATCATCCGCCGGCGCGCCTCGTTCATCAGCGCGAGCCGCGACATCCCCGGCTCGAGCAGGCCGTAGAGCTCGGCGACGGTCTGCTCGATCAGCTCGGTGCTCCGACGCAGGGCCGCGATCTCCGCCGGCGACTTGATCAGCCGCAGCCCGGCGATCAACGTGTCAGCGTCGGCGACGTCGCTGGCGCGGCCTGCGCGCTCGATCGTCTGCAGCGCGAAGCGCGGGCAGGTGGACTCGACGCCGAGCGGCCCGGGCCGGGCGCCCCGCAACAGCACCTCCAGCGCCTCGAGCGCCTGGCCGTAGCGATCGAAGCCGATGACCTCGTCGACCCCGAACTCGACGCCCTGAGCCGAGAAGCCCCAGCACAGCAGCGTCACCGATCCCTCGACGTCGATGTAGGCGAACGCCGGCAGCCGGCTGCGCAGCGTGTAGAGGATCGGGTTGCCGGCGCTCGGGAGGACCGTATAGCCCGTGGTGTAGAAGACATTCTCCGGAGAGGTCAACAGCACGCCGGCCAGGCCCCGCTCGGCCGCCGCGCCCGCAAACCGTTCACGGGAGAACCCCAGCGGCTCGAACCGTGGGCGTTCGAGCGTGGTCGAGTCGGACATCAGCGCGATCTCCGTGGTGGAAGACAGGTTCTCTGTTGCATCAGGAGCAACACTTGGACCGCCGAAAGTCTGTAGTCGCGCTGGGTCTTTGTCAAGGGACATCATCTGGCGTACGATGCCCATCGCCACAAGGTTGCGGGCAGCGCAACGTAAGGAGGAGAACGGGATGGCGCGCCTGACCGTCGACGAGGTCACGAAGGTCTATGACGACGGCACCGAGGCCGTGAAGAGCCTCAGCCTCGAGATCGGCGATGCCGAGCTGGTCGTCTTCGTCGGCCCCTCGGGCTGCGGCAAGACCACCGCCCTGCGGATGATCGCCGGGCTCGAGGAGATCACCAGCGGCACGATCTCCGTGGGCGACCGGGTGATCAATGACGTCGACCCGCGCAAGCGCGACCTCGCGATGGTCTTCCAGAACTACGCGCTGTATCCGCACATGAGCGTGGGCGAGAACATCGGCTTCCCGCTGCGCCTCGCCGGGATGGGGAAGAAGGAGCGGAGCAGCGCGTGTGCGCGCCGGCGCCGGACGCTCGGGCTGGAGAGCCAGCTCAACCGCAAGCCCCGCCACCTCTCCGGCGGCCAGCGCCAGCGGGTGGCGATGGGCCGGGCGATCGTCCGCCAGCCGCAGGCGTTCCTGATGGACGAGCCGCTGTCCAACCTCGACGCCAAGCTGCGCGTGCAGATGCGGGCCGAGATCTCCTCGCTGCATAAGGAGCTCGGCGTCACGACCGTCTATGTGACCCACGACCAGGTCGAGGCGATGACGATGGGCGACCGGGTCGCGGTCCTGCGCGGCGGCGAGCTGCAGCAGTTCGGCCCGCCCGAGGAGGTCTATGAGTCGCCGACCAACCTATTCGTGGCCGGGTTCATCGGCAGCCCGCCGATGAACCTGCTCGAGTGCGACCTGCAGCAGACGGGCGACGGATTCACCGTCGACGTCGGCGCCCGCCGGATCCGGGTGGAGCCGGAGGAGGTGGCCCGGGCCCGCCGCCTGGCCGAGTTCGCCGGCCGCTCGCTGGTCGTCGGCATCCGGCCCGAGCGGCTCGAGGACGGCGGGCTCGCGCCCGCGATCCCGGAGGACCGCCGCATCCGTGGCGTCGTGCGAATCCGGGAGGCCCTCGGCTCAGACGTGCTCGTCCACCTCTCGGTCGAGGGCGCCCGGACCCGGCTCGGCCCCGCGCTGCGCGACTTCACGCACGACGTCGAGGACCCGGCCGAGGTCGACGAGCCGGAGAGCCTGGCGGGCGTCGACATCATCGGGCGCTTCTCGCCGCAGTCCCGGGCGCGCCAGGGCGACACGGTTGCCGCGGCGCTGCATCCGGGCGCGCTGCAGTTCTTCGACCCGGGCACCGGTCAGGCCATTGCATGACGTGCGTTGCATTTTTTGCAACTTCGTTGCTGGCTGTCTTGACAGGCTCGAGGCGATGATCGACACTGCGGAATGAGCGTGTTGCATGTACGACAACAGCCCTCATAGCGTCTGTGCGCCCCTCGGCATCGGCCTGATCGGCCTCGGCTCGATCAACCGCGCGCACATCGCCGGCTACCGCTCGGTGCCGGAGGCGGCGAGGATCGTGGCGGTCTGCGACACCGTCGCGAGCGCGGCGGACGAGCGCGCGGGCGAGCTCGGCGCCACGCCCTACACCGACCACCACGCCCTGCTCGCCGACGAGCGGGTCGACAGCGTGGACGTCACGCTGCCGCACAGCCTCCACCACCCCGTCGTGCGCGACGCGCTGGAGGCCGGCAAGCACGTCTACGTGGAGAAGCCGCTGGCGCTCGAGCCCTCCCAATGCCGCGAGCTCATCGAGCTCGCGCGAGCGCGCGGGCTGCGCTTCACCGTGGCCGAGAACACGCGGTTCGTCGCGGCCTATGAAGCCGTCAAGCGGCTGCTGGACGACGGCGCGCTCGGTGGCATCCGCACCGTGCGCACGCTGATCTACGGCAGTGAAGCCGAGCGGATCCGCGCGAACCGCTGGATCGGCCGGCGGGAGGAGGCGGGCGGCGGCGTGATCATCGACGCCGGAGTCCACTCCTTCTATCTGCTGGAGTGGCTGTTCGGCCGCGTCCGGCGGGTGCGCGCCACGATGTCCGCGGTCCTGCCCGAGAGTCAGGTGGAGGACAACGCCGTGGTCAGCGGCGAGCTCGAGGACGGGACGCGGTTCACCTGTGAGCTGACCTGCACGGCGGAGCTGCCGTGGGGTGAGCGGCTCGAGATCTGCGGCGAGCGCGGCGTGGTCATCGTCGACCAGCTCGCCGACCCGGTCGTCCGCCACTATCGCGGCGAGCACGACTTCGCGCCGGACGCGGTGGCCGGTGTGCCCCACGACCCCCAGGGATGGAAGACGACGTCGATCGCCGCCGGCACGGCCGACTTCGTGCACGCCGTGCGCGAGGGGCGTCCGACCGGCGTCGATCCCGAGGACGGGTACCGCGCCGTCCTGATCGCGCACAGGGCCTACGAGTCGGTCGCCGCCGGGGAGAGGGCGGTCGACGTGAGCGACTCGACGGACCATTGGCATGCATCGCTCTCCGGAGGAGGATGAGGATGAGGATGAGGAACGGAGCGCTGGCAGTACTCGTGATCACCCTGGCCGCGATCATCGCCGCGTGCGGGGGAGGGAGCGGGTCGAGCTCGTCGTCTCAGGGCGGCGCGAACACGTCGGGAGGTGGTGGCGGCGGGAACGCCAAGACGACCATCAACTTCCTCTATCGCAGCACCGACCCGCAGTACGACGCGTACATGAAGTGGTTCGTCTCGACGTTCGAGCAGCAGCATCCCGACATCCACGTGAACGTCAATTCCATCCCCGACGACAACTATCACGAGAAGGTCAGCCTCGTGCTGAAGGGCAACAACCCGCCTGACGTCTTCTTCTCGTGGGAGGGCGGCTGGGCCCAGACGATGGTCAAGGACGGATTCGCCGCGCCACTCGACTCCTACTACAAGAAATACCACTGGGACACCGAGCTCAACTCGGCGGCGAACACGCTGGCCTCGTTCGGCGGCCACAAGTGGTTCCTGCCGGAGTACATGTCGGCCTCCGCCGTCTGGTACAACACCGCGCTCTTCAAGAAATACAACCTCACGCCGCCGAAGACCTACGAGCAGCTCGTGCAGGTGGCGAACACCCTCAAGAGCCACGGGGTCGCGCCGTTCCTGCTGGCCAACCAGCAGCAGTGGGAGGCCCAGTTCGACTGGACGGCGTACTTCGTGAACAAGTACGGCGAGCCGGTCTACCAGCAGCTGCTCGACCACAAGATCAAGTGGACCGACCCGCGCGTCGTGGCGACGTTCGCCCAGATGAAGCAGTGGACCGACACGGGGTGGTTCCTGAAGGGCGTCAACTCGATGGACTTCGACGGCACCGCGATCGTGTTCTGGAAGCGCGACGCCGCGGGCATGTGGTACCAGGGCTCGTTCATCCTGCCGAAGTTCGTCACCAACGGGAAGCTCACCGAGCCGGTGGACTGGTTCCCCTATCCGCAGATAGGGACGACGACGCCCTCGATGTCGATGTTCGCCGAGAACACGTACATGATCAACAAGGCGAGCACGCACAAGGCCGCCGCGGCCGAGTTGCTCAACTACCTCGTGTCCAAGCCGGTGCAGACCCACATGGTCAATACGGTGGGCCCGTTCCCGTCCAACAAGTCGGTCAGCCTGTCGTCGCAACCGGCGATGGTGCAGCGGCTCGGCGCGAAGATCGCCCAGTCCAACGGCGGCTACACCTGGATGCACATCGACCATGCCCTCCCGCCGGGCATCGCCACGCCGTTCCTGCAGGGGCTGCAGGGCGTGCTCAGCGGCACGACGACCCCGGAGGCGGCAGCAGCGAAGACCGAGCAGGCCGCGGTCCGCACGCTGTCCGGTGGCTAGGGGGACCACAACCGAGCAGTCGGGGCGGGACGGCGTGGCCGTCCCGCCCCCGGTGGGACCGAGGGCGCCGGCGGCCGGGCCGAGGCCCGCGTCGCGGAGGCGGCGCCGGGCCCGCGCCCGGCGCGGCCTGCGGGAGATCCGCCGCCACCCCGTCGTCTTCACCTTCGGGATCGTGGCGCCGCTGGCCATCTACCTGGCCTTCGTCGGCTATCCGATCGTCTACACCGTCTATCTGAGCTTCACCAGCTGGGACGGGTTGGCACCGGTCATCAAGAGCGTCGGGCTGGCCAACTACCACGAGCTCCTCCACGACCCGAACTTCTGGCTGTCGCTCGAGAACACGATCAAGTGGACCCTGGGCACGCTGGTGTTCACCAACGTGATCGCGTTCATGCTGGCCGTGGTGCTGCGCTCGCGGCGGGTCTTCTTCGGCACGTTCCTGCGGTTGTTCTTCTTCGTGCCCGTGACGATGTCACTCGTGGCGATCGGGCTGATGTTCTCGTTCATCCTCACACCGGCCTTCGGCGCGCTCGACCTGATCGCCAAGTTCCTCGGCTTCGCCAGCGGGCCGGACCTTCTCGGCAACCCGAGCACAGCGCTGTACACGCTGATCGTGGTCTTCGGCTGGTCGTATCTCGGGATCCCGCTGATCCTGTTCGACACCGGGCTGACGCAGATCCCCCAGGAGCTCTATGAGTCCTCGCGACTCGAGGGCGCCACGGCGTTCCAGCAGATGCGGTTCGTGACGCTGCCGCTGCTGCGCCCCGTGTTCATGGTCGTCACCGTGCTCGCCGTGCTCGAGGCGCTGCGCGCCTTCGACCTCGTGCTGGTGATGACCCGCGGCGGCCCCGGTCACGCCTCCAACACCCTCGGCTATTTCATGTGGAGCGTGTCCTTCTCCGAGCAGCGCTTCGGCTACGGCGCGGCCATCAGCACCGTGATGCTGCTGCTGAGCTCCGTGTTCGCCGTCATCTACGTCCGGCGCGCGGGCCGCGACGCACTCGGCGGGGCCGACTGACATGACCACGCGCCGCCGCCTCCCGCCGACCAAGCTGCTCGTCACCGCGCTGGTGCTCGTGTGCGCGGCCGTCTTCGCCTATCCGGCGTTCCTGACGGTGATCACCTCGCTGAAGACGCAGGACCAGGTCATCACGCAGCCGCTGGCCCTGCCGCATCCGGTCACGTTCTCCGCCTACTCGCAGACGTGGGACGTGCTCGGCTTCGGCGGGCTGCTGCTGAACAGCCTGTTCTACGCGGGCGTGGGCGCCGGCATCGGGCTGCTGATCTCGATCTACCCGGCGTATGCGTTCAGCCGCTTCCGGTTCTTCGGCAGCCGCACCGTGTTCATCCTGCTGCTGACGACGCTGATGCTCCCCCAGCAGACGGCGCTGCTGCCGCTGTATCACGCGCTCGAGCAGGTCGGGCTGCTGAACACGCGGCTCGGCCTGGTCATCATCCACGCGGCCTGGGGGATGCCGCTGCAGCTGCTGCTGCTGACGGGCTTTCTGGCCAATCAGCCGCGGGAGCTGGAGGAGGCGGCGCGCATGGACGGCGCGCGGGACATCCAGCTGCTCCGCCACGTGGTGCTGCCGCTGGCGCTGCCCGCGATGGCGGTCGGGTTCGTCCTGAACTTCGTCGGGATCTGGAAGGAGTTCATCTTCGCTCTGACCTTCCTGAACACCGAGAAGCTGTATCCGCTTACGACGGGGATCCTGAAGTTCACCCAGAGCCAGTACTTCACGTCGTTCACGCTGCCGGCCGCGGCCGTGGTCATCTCGCAGTTGCCGCTGATCGTGCTGTTCCTGTTCACCCACCGCTGGCTCACTCGCGGCATCTACGCGGGGGCGGTCAAATAAGCCACGAGGAGTACGGACGAGTGAGTAGCAAAGACAGGGTCGTGCTGGTCACCGGGGCGGCGCAGGGCATCGGCGCCGCGGTCGTGGCGCGCTTCGTGGAGGGCGGCGACCGCGTCGTGGCGAGCGACCTGCCGGGGCGCGAACTGCCCGACGGTGCCGAGGCGGTGGCCTGCGACGTGTCCGACGAGGCGTCGGTCGCGGCGATGGTCGCGGCCGTAGTGGACACGCACGGCCGCATCGACGTCCTCGTCAACAACGCCGGCGTCGTGCTCGTCAAGCCGCTCGAGGAGACCACCTGGGAGGACTACCGGCGCGTGGCCGACGTCAACCTCGGCGGGGCGTTCCTGCTCTCCAAGCACGTCCTGCCCGTTATGAAGGCCCGGCGGAGCGGGGCGATCGTCAACCTGGCGTCGGTCTCCGGCCACGTCGGCCAGACCGACCATGCCGTCTACGGCGCCACGAAGGGGGCGGTGCTGTCGTTCACGCGCGCGCTCGCGTGGGAGGTGGCCGGGTTCGGCATCCGGGTGAACTCCGTCAGCCCGGGCTCGGTGGACACGCCGATGCTCCGCGGCGACGTCGAGCTCGAGGCCGCCCGTTACGGCCGCCCGGTCTCGGAGGTGCGGGCCGACCGCGAGGCCGAGCAGGCGTTCGGGCGCTGGGCGGACCCGGCGGAGATCGCCGAGACGATCTTCTTCCTGGCCGGCGCCGGCGCGTCGTTCGTCACGGGCGCCGACCTGCTCGTCGACTGCGGCTGGGTGGCGAAATAGCGTGATCCGCGGCTACCCCCGCACGGCCGGCGTGCGCCCGGGCGCGACGTTGACGCTGCATGTCTCCACGGACCGGCCCGCCTTCCGGGTCGAGGTCTACCGCCAGGGCGCGACGCTCGAGCGGATGGCCGGCGGCGACAGCGGCCCGTTCGCCGGCCACTACGTGCCGAGTGGCCCACCGGACGAAGACTGGGGCTGGCCGGCCTACCGGGTCGCCGTGCCGGAGACCTGGCGGTCGGGCGCGTACGTCGCCATGTTCATCGAGCTGGACGAGGACGGCGCCGAGCACCCGCCCGACCGCACGACGACGGCGGGGACGGCGGCGAAGGCGCTGTTCGTGGTCCGCGGCACCGGCGCGCCGATCCTCTACAAGCTGTCGACCAACACCTTCCACGCCTACAACGGGACCGGCTACGGCAGCCTGTACGCGGAGGCCGTGTGGGTCGACCGGCCGCCCCGGCCGGGGTTCAAGGTCACGCTGCGCCGGCCCGGCGGCGGCGCGGGCGGCGACGTCGAGCCGGGCGACCCGCTGGACGCGCACGCGCCGGGGTCGCGGCGGCAGACGTTCGCCCACTGGGACGCGCCGTTCATCGCCTGGCTGGAGCGCGCCGGCTACGCGCCCGATTACTGCACCGACCTCGACCTGCACGAGGACCCGGGGCTGCTCGCGCCCTACTCGCTGCTGCTCAGCACGGGCCACGACGAGTACTGGACGCAGCCGATGCGCGACCACATCGACGCGTACGTCGCCGGCGGCGGCAACGTGGCCTACTTCAGCGGCAACATCGCCGGCTGGCGCGTGCATCTCGTCGACGACGGCACCGCGATGGTGTGCGCGAAGGTCAAGCCGACGAGCCGGGAGCGCGGCACCTGGGAGATGGACGACTGGCACGCGCTGGGCGACCCGGAGAACCGGACGACCGGCGTCAGCATCGCGGGCGCCGGCGGCTGGTGGGACGGCCCGCGCGACCCGCTCGGCTACACGGTGCAGCACGCGGACCACTGGGCGTTCGCCGGCACCGGGCTGGCCGACGCCGACGTCGTCGGCGAGCGCGCCGACCACCCGCTGCTCGGCTACGAGGCCGACGGCGCCGACTTCCGCCGCCGCCACGGCGTCGCCGTCGCGACCGGCAGCGACGGGACGCCGCGCGACTTCGCCATCCTGGGGATCGCCGAGCTGCCCGAGCGCTGGGCCGCCGCGGTCTCGCACCCGGCCGCGACGATGGGCGTCCTGACCAGCCCCGGCGGCGGCACGATCTTCCAGGGCGCGACCACCGACTGGCCGATCCTGGCGGCGCTCGACGAGCAGGTCGGCCGGATCACGCGCAACGTCCTGGACCGCCTGAGCCTGCGCCCGGTCCGGGTGCTCGGGCCGCTCCCCGCCCGCGGCGGGCGGATGCTCGGCACCGTCGGCGAGACCGCGAGCTTCCACGCCGACCTGGCCGAGCTGGGCGAGGGCGAGCTCGCGTGCGAGTGGCAGGCCGGCGGCGCCGAACTGGTCTCGTCCGCCGGACCGGTCGCGCGCCTGCGCCTGCCCGACCGGCCGCGGCTGGTCACCGTCAGCGTGGCGGTGAGTCGCGACGGGTCGCCGCTGGCCTTCGGCACGCGCACCCTGCTGCCGCTGACCCGGACGGAGTCGCTCCAGCTCGAGGCGGCGATCCTCGTCCGCGAGCTGGCGATGCCCGGCGAGCCGTCCGGCCCGTGGGTGCTCCCCACCGCCGACCCGGTCGAGCGCATCGGCGACGTGTTCGGAGTCCGGCTGCCGTGGGCGCGCGACCGGGCGGCGCGCCTGGGGGCGCTCGCGGAGCAGCTCATCCAGCGGCTCGGCCCCGACGGCAGCCGCTTCCCCGACGACGATGAGGAGGCGGCACGGTGAGGGTCGCGGTGACCGGCGTCGCGGGCGATGTGGGCGGGTTCGTGACGCGCGAGTTGGCCGGCGCGGGCCACGACGTGGTGGGCGTCGACCTGCGCGAGCCGTCCGGGCTCCCGCTCGCACGCTTCGCCCCTGCCGACGTGGGTGTGCCGGCTGAGCTGGAGGCGGCATTCGCCGGCTGCGACGCGGTCGTCCACCTGGCCGCGGTGCGCGACCCGGGCATCGTCCCGGACGCGCAGCTCTTCCAGGTCAACGTCGTCGGCACGTTCAACGCGCTCGAGGCGGCCGTCGCCGCCGGCGTGCGCCGGTTCGTGCTCGCGTCGTCGGAGGCGGTGATCGGCCTGGCCGCGCCCGGCGCCGTCCCCGACTACCTGCCGATCGACGAGCGGCACCCGCTGCGCCCGTGCGACGTCTACGCGCTCAGCAAGGTGCTCGGAGAGGACCTCTGCCGCAGCTACGCGGACCGCAGCGCGCTGTCGACGATCTGCCTGCGCACCGCGTACGTCTACTCGCTGGACTGGCGCGAGGACGCGCTCTCCTCGTTGGCGTCGGAGACGCGCGGCCGGGCAGGGATCTGGAGCTATGTCGACGCCCGCGACGCCGCGCGCGCCTATCGGCTGGCCTGCGAGGCCGAGGACACGCGCCACGCCGCGCTGTTCATCGTCGCCGCGGACCTGCGGTCGCTCGCGCCGACCGCGGAGGTCCTGCGGCGCAACTTCCCCGGGGTGCCCGTGCGGGCGCCGCTGCCGGAGTTCGGTCCGGTGATCAGCGGCGCCCGTGCGCAGGCCGTGCTCGGCTTCGCGCCGGCCCACCGCTGGCGCGACGAGCTCTCCCCGGCCGACGTCGCGGTCGTGGCATGACCGCGAAGTACTTCTACGAAGCCGAGCCGAGCTGGCCCGCGGAGCCGCGAGCCCCGGAGGGTGCGCCGAACGTCGCTGGTCGTCGTGCTGGACGACGTCGGCTTCGCGCAGCTCGGCTGCTTCGGCTCCGACATCGACACGCCGAACATCGACCGGCTGGCCGCCGGCGGGCTGCGGTACACGAACTTCCACACCACCGCGCTGTGCTCGCCGACCCGGGCCTGCCTGCTGACCGGCCGCAACCACCACAGCAGCGGCATGGGCCGCATCACCGAGCTCGCCACCGGCTTCCCCGGCTACAACGCCACGCATCCCCCGGTCGAGACGGGTTCCTCGCCAGGTGATGGTCGCCGCGCGGCTACGCCACCTACGCGGTGGGCAAGTGGCACCTCACGCCCGAGTCGGAGCATGCACGCCGGCGGCGTCCCGCGACGGCGTGGCCGCTCGGCCGCGGCTTCGAGCGCTTCTACGGGTTCTTCGAGCGGCGAGACCAACCAGTTCGCCCCGGCGCTCGTGCACGACAACCACCGCGTCCGCACCCCGGCCACGCACCGAGGACGGCTATCACCTGACCGAGGACCTCGCCGACCAGGCCATCGAGTTCGTCGCGCGACCTGCGGTCGCTGGACGCCGGACAAGCCGTTCTTCCTCTACTTCGCCACCGGGGCCTGCCACTCGCCCCACCAGGCGCCGCCGCGACTGGATCGAGCGCTACCGCGGCCGGTTCGACCAGGGCTGGGACGCGTGGCGCGACGAGACGTCGACCGCCAGCGGCGATCGGGGCTGCTGCCCGCGGACGCCGAGCTCTCGCCCCGGCCCGACTGGGTGCCGGCGTGGGACTCGCTCGACGCGCGACGAGCGCCGCCTGTACGCCCGCTACATGGAGGCTTCGCCGGCCTACCTCGTCGCACACCGACGCACGAGATCGGCGCGGGTGCTCGACTTCCTCGACGAGACCGGCGACCTCGACGACACGCTCTGGTCGTGCTGCTCTCCGACAACGGCGTCGAGCGAGGGCGGGCCGACCGGGTCGCTCAACGACCTCGGCCGTGGAACCTGCGCCGCGCGCCGCGTCGACGAGGCGCTCGACCGGATCGACGACATCGGCGGCCCGTGCATCCACAACAACTACCCGTGGGGCTGGACGGTGGCCGGCAACACACCGTTCCGGCGCTGGAAGCGCGAGGTGCACGAGGGCGGCGTGGCCGACCCGCTGATCGTGCACTGGCCGCGCCGGATCGCCGAGCCCGGCGAGGTGCGCCGCCAGTACGTGCACGCCATCGACGTGCTGCCGACGATGCTCGACGCTCGCGGCGGTCGAGCCGCCGCCGAGCCATCGGCGGCGTGCGCAGACGCCGATCGAGGGCGCTGGACTTCGCCGCCGACGTTCGTCGACCCGGACGCGCCGCGAGCCCGCGCGGCTGCAGTACTTCGAGATGTTCGGCTGCCGGGCGCTTGTACCGCGACGGCTGGAAGGCGGTGACCTACCATGCCGATTCGGCGGCGACGAGTCGCGCTTCGACGACGACGCCGTGGGAGCTGTACCACGTCGACGTCGACCCGTCCGAGTGCCACGACCTCGCCGTCGAGGAGCCCGAGCGGCTGCGCGAGCTGGTCGAGCGACTGGTGGATCGAGGCGGCGCGCAACCAGGTGCTGCCGCTCGACAATCGGCCGTTCTTCGACTGGGTGCGCCAGCGCCCCAACGGGCTGCCGCGCCGCGGGCGCTACGTCTATCACCCCGGCATATCGCAGGTCCCGGAGGTCAGCGCGGTGAACGTCCGCCGCCGCCGGCACCGGGTGGTGGCGGAGCTGCTCGCCGGCGAGGGCGACCCGCCAGAGGGGACGCTGATCGCCCAGGGCTCCGCGCTCGGCGGCTGGGGTCTCTACCTGCTCGGCGGCGAGCTGCTGTATGCGCACAACCTGCTCGGGGGGACCGAGACGACGGTGCGGGCGCCCGTCGCGCTCGCACCGGGCCGCCACGCGCTGTGGGCCGAGTGCACACCCGACGGCGACGGCGCATCCGTGGTCATCGGCACCGGCGAGCGCCCGCTCGCCAAGGTAGCCGTGCCGGTGTTCACGCCGATCCGATTCTCGCTCACCGGCGCGGGCCTGACCTGCGGCTACGGCAACGCGCTCCCGGTCAGCCGCGCGATCCCCGGGCCGTTCCCCTGCGAGCGCGGGCTCGAGCGCGTCGTGATCGAGGTCGAAGGGGAGGAGCATGTCGACCCCGACGGCGAGGCGCGCGCAGCGATCGCGACGCAGTAGGAGGCAACGTGGAGCAGGAGCAGACACGGCAGGAGATCGCGGACACCGGCCGCCGGCTCGAGGCCGAGGGGCTGCTGAGCGCGACCGCCGGCAACATCTCCGCCCGCGTCGCTCCCGAGCGCATCGCCATCACGCCGACCAACATCCCGTACCCGGAGGTCCGGGCCGCCGACGTGGTGATCACCGACCTGGCCGGCCGCGTGGTCGACGGCGAGCGGCGCGCGTCGTCGGAGACGCCGTTCCACACCGCGATCTACCGGGCGCGACCCGACGTCGGCGGCGTCGTCCACACGCACTCGCCGTTCGCCACGACGCTCGCGGTCATGCGGCGACCGATCCCGGCGTTGCACTACGTGATCGCCTCGTTCGGCGTCGCCGAGATCCCGGTAGTCGACTATGAGACCTACGGCAGCGACGCGCTCGCCCGGCGGCTGGAGGAGATGGCCGCCGAGCGGGGCCAACGGCGCGCTGCTGGCCAACCACGGCGCGGTCGCGTTCGGCACGACGCTCGCGCAGGCGGCGACGAACGCGTCGCTGCTCGAGTTCCTCGCCGCGACGTACTACCGCTGCCTGGCCGTGGGCGCTCCGGTCCTGCTGCCCGAGGACGAGATCGCCCGGGTGGCCGAGCGCTACAAGACACACGGGCAGCCACGCGCGTGAGCCTGCGCGACGACCTGGTCCTGACCGTCGACGGCGGCGGCAGCTCGGTCAAGGCGACCGTCTACTCGATCGGAGCGCGAGCACCCGTGGCGTCGGCGTCGCGCGAGGTCATGGCGGACTACCCGGGCGACGGACTGGCCGAGTTCGACACGCGGGCCTGGTGGGCGGAGATCGTGGCGGCGATCCGCGGGGCCGTCGCAGGCGCCGGCCGCCGGCCGGGGGACTACCGCGGCATCACCTGCACGGGCATGCGCATCCCGTTCGTGCTCGTCGATGGGCGAGGCGAGCCGCTGGCCCCGTGCGTGCTCAATCTCGACCGGCGCGGGCAGGCCTTCCTCGACGACGTCCGCACCGCGCTCGGTCCGCGCGAGCTCTACCGCCTGACCGGCCACTGGGCGAACGGCAAGTTCGGGCTGCCCAAGCTGCTGTGGTATCGGAGCGAACGGCCGGAGATCTGGCGGCGCGCGCGGCGGGTGCTCCAGTTCCACGACTGGCTCGTCCACGGGCTGTCGGGCGCGGTGACGAGCGAGCCCTCCTCAGCCGGCATGAGCCAGATGGTCGACGCCCGGCGACGGTGCTGGGCCACGGAGCTGCTGGACGCGCTCGGCATCGATCGGGACCTCTTCCCGGAGCTGCACGACGGGGGCGAGCGCATCGGCGGCCTGCTGCCCGAGGTGGCGCGCGCAACGGGCCTGGCGACGGGGACGCCGGTGCACGTCGGCGCGGGCGACACGCACCTGGCCGTGTTGGGCGCCGGGGGCACGGCGCCGGGGACCGCCGCGATCGTGGGCGGCTCGACGACGCCGGTCATGTACGCGAGCGATCAGCCGCTCGCCGCGAGCAAGGCCGGCGGCCCGCTCGTGAGCCCGCACGCCGTCGCCGGGCTCTGGGCGCTGGAGACCAACGCGGGCGCAACCGGGAACCTCTATACCTGGCTGCGCGACCTCATGGGCGGCGTCGCGTCTGACGGCTACGCCAAGCTGGACCAGCTCGTCGAGGCAGCCCCGCTCGGCGCCCGCGGCCTGCTCGTCGCGGCAGCGAACCCGTTCTGGGGCGAGGACGCCTGGGAGCGCGTCCCGCCGACGACATTCATGGGGCTGACGCCGGCGCCACCGGCTGGGCGACCTGGCCCGCGCCGTGCTCGAATCGATCGCACAAGCGGTGCGTTCGAACCTCGACGCGCTCGAATCGGCACTCCCCGCGCCCATCGAGCGGATCGTGTTCACCGGCGGCGCCAGTCGCAGCCAGGTGGGCTGCCAGTTGCTGGCCGATGTGCTCGGCCGTCCCATCCTCGTTCCCACCGTGCAAGAGCCGGCCGCCGTCGGCGGCGCCGTGCTCGTCGCCGGCGAGGATGTCCGCGACCAGCCCGACGTCGCGGCCTACGAGCCCGATGCCGAGCGCGCCCGGCGCTACACGGAGCATCATGCGCGCTTTGCCGGCTTCTATGCCCGCCTCCAGGAGAGCTTCGGCGCATGACCGTCGCCGTTGTCACGGCCGACCTCACGGCCTGGGCCGAGCGGGAGCTGGCGCAAACCTACGGCTGGTCGCTCAGGCGCCTGCCCCGAGGCGGCCTCGCCGCCCCGGACGCCAACCTCGTGGCCGCCGAGGTCGAGGTCCTCGTCATCGAGGCCGACCCGCTGGACGCCCGGCAGTTCGACCGCTTCCCCACCCTCTCGCTCGTCGCCTGTCTGCGCGGCAACCCGGTCAATGTGGATCTGGACAGGGCAACCGCCTCCGGCATCCCCGTGGTCCACACTCCCGGCCGTAACGCCGAGGCGGTCGCCGACCTCGTGCTCGGGCTGACGCTCAGCTGCATCCGGCACATCGCCCTCACACACCATCTGATCGTGTCCCGCGCCCTGACCGAGGAGCGCGAGGAGCAGCGCGACCGCAAGGACGTCATCTGGCGCCCGACCGATCCCGGCGCGCCGCTGCCGTACGTGACCTACAAGGGCCCGGAGCTCTCACGCCTGACCCTCGGCCTGCTCGGCTTCGGCGCGGTCGCGCGCCGAGTGGCGGCGAAGGCGACCGCACTCGACATGCGCGTGCTCGCACACGATCCGTTCGTGCCCGACCACCGAGTCAGCGCGGCAGCGGTCGAACCAGTGCCGTTGCCCCAGCTGCTCCGGGACGCGGACGTGCTGTCGTTGCACGCGCCTTCGCAGACCGGCGCCCCGCTGATCGGCGAGCACGAACTGCGACAGATGAAGCCGGGCTCGTACCTCATCAACACCGCCCGCGCCAGCGTGCTCGACTACGACGCGCTCGCGAGCGCGCTGCGCGAAGGCCGTCTGGCCGGCGCGGGACTCGACGTATTCCCAGACGAGCCGCTCTCGTCATCCAGCCCGCTGCTCGACCTGCCGAACGTCACCTTCACGCCGCACATCGGCGGTGCCTCGACGCACGTCCTCGAGCACCAGTCCGAGTTGCTGCTCGACGCCCTGCGCCACCTGGCGGCCGGGAGACCTGAGGCAGCAGCGATCGCGAACCCTGCCGCACTGGCAGGTCTTCCCGGCGGGATTCCCGCGGCGCTGCGGAGTACCGCGCCGACCGGCTCACGAAGCACTGAGCGGCTTAGACCTACGTGATGCCATGGGACGCGAGGCGTCGCCGAAAAGAAGCCGCCGCAGTCCCCGAACATCTGCGGCTCATCCGTACCGCTGCCTCAGCGTCCGGCCGCCCTGCCGGGCGTTTCGCCGTCCGATGTCGCGCCACGCGACATGACCGAGTGGTCCGGTACCAACGGCCGTGACCACCCGGTCCGTGACCGGGGTGAGGATGGCCTTTCCGTCCGCGACGCAGAACCAAAGCCGCCGCCCAACGCCAAGGCAGGACTCCGGCGGGGTGCAAACGGGGTGCAAGAATGCGCCCCGTCTTGCACCCCGTCCCAAATAGACCTGCGAAGCGCTTTACGCGCTTTGCAGGGCCAACCTCGATCGGAGAGAAGGATTTGAACCTGCGACCGCACCGGCCCCCAGCCGGAACGATCCAGGCCTGTCGGCTCGCGCTCGGCGCTCTACAGCGATGCTCGCTGTCGCTGAGTTGCTCTGAGTGTCCCTGGCCTTCGGCCGTTCGCGGAGATGGTGAAATGGGCGATGCTTCGGGGGTCGCCCGTTGACGCCGCTCGCAATTGGTGCCTGCGTGCCCGTTCTTAGTTTGGCGCGAGGGCCTTCCCCGGAGTTCCGGACTGTCGCTGTGAGCACGCTCATCAGATTCGCTTGCTTCGAAGGCCCTACGGGCGACGCGATCCAGCTTCGCGTGGTCGGGGAGGTGAGCGGTGGAGACGGTGTTTGCGCGCGTCGGCGCGCTCGATGTCCACAAGGCGCAGGTCACCGCGTGCGTGCGCGTGCCCGACGCCAATGGGCGTCGCGCGCCGCAGGTGGCCGAGTTCGCCACCACGGTCCGCGGTCTGCTCACGTTGCGCGATTGGCTGGCCGCGCATCGCGTCACCCACGTGGCCATGGAGGCCACCGGCGTCTACTGGCAGCCGGTCTGGCACGTGCTCGAGGACGAGTTCGAGCTCACGTTGTGCAACGCGCAGCACGTCAAGAAGGTCCCCGGTCGCAAGACCGACGTCTCCGACGCCCAGTGGCTCTGCCAGCTGATGGAGGCCGGGCTGCTCAGGGGCAGCTTCGTCGCACCCAAGCCGCAGCGCCGGCTGCGCACCCTCACCCGCTATCGCAAGACGCAGATCGCCGAGCGCGCGCGCGAGGCCAACCGGCTGCACAAGGCGCTCGAAGACACCGGCATCAAGCTCGACTGCGTCGCCACCAACATCCTCGGCCTGTCCGGCCGCGCGATGCTCGACGCCCTGGTCGCCGGCACCACCGACCCGAACGTGCTGGCCGAACTGGCCAAGGGCCGACTCCGCGCCAAGCTCCCCGCGCTGCGCGAAGCGCTCGAGGGCCGCTTTGAGGCTCACCACGCGCTGGTGATCGGCGCCATGCTCGCCCACCTGGACTTCCTCGACGAGCAGATCCAACGACTCAGCGAGGCGATCGTCACAGAACTCGGCCCCACCGGCCAAGCCGGCGTCGCGCTAGCGCCACGATCACCAGCGTCGCCCACCGGACCGCCGAAGTCCTCATCGCCGAGATCGGCACCGACATGACCGTCTTCCCCACCGCGCGGCACCTCGCCTCCTGGGCCGGCCGCTGCCCCGGCAACCACCAGTCCGCCGGCAAACGCCGCTCCGGCCGGACCCGCCGGGGCTCCCAATGGCTCGCCAAAGCCCTCAAAGAAGCCGCGATGGCCGCCATCCGCACCCGCGACAGCTACCTCCAAGCGCAATACAAACGCCTCAAGCCCCGGCTCGGTCACGGCCGCGCGCTCGGCGCCGTCAAACACTCGATGCCTACCGCCTACTGGCACATGTTCACCACCGGCGAGACCTACCACGACCTCGGCGGCGACTACTACCAACGCCGCGACCCCGCACGCGCCACCAAACGCCTCGTCGCCCAACTCCAAGCCCTCGGCCACCACGTCACCCTGCAACCAGCCGCCCCCTGACCCCAGCGGCATTTCCCATCAGTTGCGCTCAGTTTGTTCCCCAGATTGTTCCCGCGGCATTGCGCCCGACGTGGCGACGCGCTACCGGCCGCGGCGGTGCTTGGAGGCGAATTCCGCCTCGCGCGGTTCTCAAGATGGAGCCGCGAGAAAGGCCAGATGTACTCGCCCTGGCCCTGCGGCTTGCCCTGCGACGGGCCGTCCTCGCAGATCCGGTCGGTGTACTTGCCGGTCCCGACGAGCACACCGAGCGGCTGGTCGCTTTCGTAGTGACAGAAGGTCGTGTAGTTGTCGTGCGGCAGGTCGAACGCGGTGAAGTCCGTGCTGATGGGGCGGGTGGTGTCGACTCCCATGACCGTCTGATAGAGCGCCTCGCCGGGTGTCTCCCTCGCCGCTCCGCCGGGTGCGTCGGCGAGGTTCGGCGCCCGGGACCACGTACCTATCCCTTGCCGCTCGTTCCGGACCAATCCGCTCGAACCCGTGCGTCCCACATCCATCCATCCCGCTGGCGGATGTACCCCCGCTCGGCACGTCTGACGGCCGGCCGGCCATGGATCGACTGCTGACCGCGGACGAGATCGCCGAGCGGAGGTTGGTCGGGTAGGCGGGAGGCGCCGGGCGCCGCGCGGCGTGGCCGACTGGCGCTGGTCTCCTCCCGCCCCCCATCGAACCGTGCATGCGGTTCTCCCTCACACGGCTCACCGACGTTCTTCACCGCCGGCATTCGGCTTCCCCTCGCCACGGCCGGTTCGGCCGTGGCGCGACGACGGTTCCGTTGAGGTTGATCAGGCCCGTGCGGTTCGGCGACTCGTAGGTGACCAGCTGCCAGCCGTAGCTTCCGGGTCGCTGGTGGCGCTTGCGCCACGAAGAGCGCGAGCCGGCGATCCGCGTAGTGTGTGATCTGGTCGAAGGGACGGGCCGAGTTGCCGTAGCGGAAGTAGCCCGCCCAGCCGCGCAGGAACCGGTTGAGGTCCTGCACGACCTCTTCGACCGGCCAGCGCAGCCGCTCCCGCGCCGTGAGTTCGCGGATGCGGTCGCGGGCGTGCTGCATCGCCCTGCGTGAGGGCCAGCGGGCGAGGAAGGTGACGTGGCGGAACGCGGGTGCGGGCGCGCACCCAGCGGTGATGGAAGCCGAGGAAGTCGAAGCCCTCGCCTCCTTCCCGCAGGTGCACGATCCGGGTCTTGGCCTGCTTGGGCTCGAGCCCAAGCTCGGCGAGCATCGCCGGGAGCGCCGCGAGGGCGCGCTCGGCCTCCTCGCCGGTTCTTGCACATCGCGACCAGATCGTCGGCGTAGCGGACGAGCACCCCGCGCCCGCTGTCTGCCATTGCCGGTCGAGCCGGTGCAGGTAGACGTTGCAGAGCAGCGGCGAGATCACCCCGCCCTGCGGCGTGCCGTGACGCCGCGCCTGACCGTGCCGTCCTCCATCACCCCGGCGCGCAACAACGCGCGCAGGAGCTTCGAGGAGCTGGCGGTCGACGATCCGTTCCTCCACCGCCGGCATCAACCGGTCGTGCGGGATCGCCTCGAAACAGTTGGCGATGTCCGTCTCGACCACCCAACGCCGACCCCGCCAAGCCTCATCGAGGAGGACCTGCAGGGCATCGTGTGCCGACGCGCCTGCGGCCGGAACCCGAACGAGCACGGCTAGAAGTCGGCCTCGAAGATCGGCTCGAGCACGATCTTCACGGCCGCCTGCACGATCCGGTCGCGGACCGCGGGATCGACAGCGGCCGCCGCTCCGCCGACCGGGCTTCGGGATGAAGACCCGGCGGGCCGGGAGCGGACGGTAGCTGCCGTCCTTCAGAGTCCGCGGCCAGCTCGTCGAGCAGCCGGGCAACCCCGTAGTGCTCGACGTCGGCGATGGTGATGCTGGTCGATGCCGGCCGCGCCGCGGTTGCGGCGCACCAGCCCCCACGCCCGCTCCAAGACGTCCCTGCGATGGACCTTGTCATAGAGCGCGTGGAACCGTCGCCCGGGATCGGCCTTGGCCGCCCGGTAGAGCGTTCGTTGCAGTTCTCGGACTTTGTCTTGCTCGGCGGTCCTAGCCAGACGGCACTCACCGGCCCTTCCCTGCACGTGACGCATGGACGAAGCAGCGGCCCTTCCCTCACCGGCGGTTGTGTTGTCCGGCCGGCTCGAGCGGTACTACGGCCGCCTCCGACGCCCTCCCGGCACGCCGCCCACTTCCCGGCTACACCGGTTATAGGGCGCGACGCTCCGACGCACTCCGCAGCCGCCGGGCCGGGGAGGGCCTCCCCAGTTCCCGCCGCCACTTTCTGAACGTTCCGCGCCCTCTACGCCGGGAGGTTCCTCGGGGCTGCACATCCAGGCTCTTCACCCCTTCCATGGCCTTCGCCCTGACGGACGGGGCTCGGCTCCTCCTTCGCCCCCGAAGGCGGGCACACTAACGACGCGGCAGGCTTCGCTTGACGCTGCGGACCGCTCGGTCGCTCCCCCTAAAGGGCTCTTGACGCTGGGCTTCGACCCGGCCCGTTTCCAGACCGAGCCGCCAGCCTGCTACCGGGCCTCCTGGCAGCTACCCGGACGGGACTTACACCGGCAGGCGACGACGAGCTTATGTTGGATCACGTCTACTCATCGCACCTCCAACTCTGGGCGCACTCCGGATCGTCGTGGAACTTCGGCGGCGATCCTCACGGGTTGATGGTCAGACGGTAACGGGCTCGCGAGTCTCCTGACGGTCGCGGTTGTTCGGCGGCGACGAGGAGGGCGTGGCGTTCGATCGCGATGACGAGCTTGGCGAGGTCGCGGTAGCCGATGATCCGTCGGAACTGCTGCTCGGCGACGAGCATGCCGGCGGCGGTCCAGCGCTTGCGCATGTCGCCGTCCTGCCAGCGTTTCACGTTGCGCTGGGTGTAGCGGACGATCTCGATCATCGACTCGCACGGGTTCGTCGAGCACAGCGTCTTGGCGAGCTGGCCGGTGATCCCGAGCCGCATCAGCGTCAGCGTGTCGTCGATCCCTTCGCGCAGCGAGCCGGCGGCGTCGGGCCAGGTGCGGTCGAGCTCGGCGGCGAGCAGCTCGAGCCGCTGCTCGGCGCGAGCGGCGGTCGGTCAGCGCCCACGCGCCGCGGATCCGGGCGCGGATCTGCGGCGCGGTCGCGCTCGGGCAGCAGATCGCAGACGTTTCGCTCCTTGTGGCGGTGGCAGCGGTGCACGAGCGCGTGCTCGCCGAACACGTCCTTGATCGCCTTGCGCAGCGCCTTGCCGCCGTCGATCACGAACAGGATCGCCTGCTCGGGATCGAGGCCGCGGTCGACGAGGTCGGCGAGCAGCGTCCGCGCCAGCGTCGCGTTCTCGGTCGAGCCTTCCCAGAGCCCGAGCGGGATCTTCACGCCCTCGGTGCGTGATCCCGAGCGCGACGACGTGCGTGCGCTCGGCGATCTCCAGGCCGTCGAGCATCATCACCGCCAGGCGCACGTCGTCCAGCCGGCGGCGCCATCAGCTCGCCCAGCGCGGTGCGGGTGCGCTCGATGAACAGCTCCGACACCGTGCGTCTTCGCACGTCGAGCTGCGCTGCCTGCTCGACCTCGCTCGCCGACCGGCTCGCCGACCCGCGCGAACTTGCGGGTCGAGACGCCGGCGAGCATCCGGTCCATCACCGCCCGCGTCAGCGGGTCGCGGTCGGCGAAGTACTCGTAGCTCTGCGACCGGCAGCTCGTGCTCGTCATCGGCCGTGCGCATCCGCGGGCGGCTGACCGGCACGCGCCGGCCGCCCGAGCGTCATCGACCCGTCCTCGTGGCCGTGACGCTTCGCCGTCCGGTCCGGGTCGTGCTTGCCCTTCGGGCCGACGACCTCGTCGACCTCGAGCTTCCATCAACTCGTGCACGACGCCGAGCCCGACGCCGACGCTCAGCGCGAGCAGGCCCTCCCTCGCCGCCCCGACGAGCTCGCCGAGCGCCTCCTGAATCTCCGCAGGGAGCGGCACTCTCCGACGCCTCCAGCGGTCGTGACGACCTGCGGGCGCGGATACCTTCTTCATGGCGGTTCCTCCTGTCCTCGCGGACTTGGTTAGTCGCCCCGAACGCTCCCAACACGGAGCGGACGAGGCGGGAGGACCGCCACTCAAAGTTCTACGAGATCTCGGACAACCTCGCCGATCGCGCCTCGGCGTGACGACGCAATGGGTGTGGGCGCAAGCGCGGGCCGGCCGGATCCCGCACGTTCGGCTCGGTCGCTACCGGCGCTTCAGGGAACCGGCGATCGAGGCGTGGATCCGCCAGCTCGAGAGCGAGAGCAGCGCGACGGGCTCCGTCGCCGCGCGCGTGCCGGTTCGACTCCACGCGCGCCCGCGCTAGTTCCCTCTGGACCACACCATCTCCGCGGCGGCGCGCGCCTCGCGAGCGCCTCGTCGCACGCGGCGTTCGGCGAGCGGTCGTGAACCCCGCGCCCCAAGAGTCCGGGAAGAAATTTGTACCCCAATTGTACCCCAGCGCCGTATTAGGGCTTCTCGCAAAACGGCAAAAGGCCCGCATTTGCGGGCCTGTCTCGTATCGGGGAGACAGGATTTGAACCTGCGACCGCCCGGCCCCCAGCCGGGTGCGCTACCAGACTGCGCCACTCCCCGTTATGTCCTGGTCCGCTAGAGCGGGCGACGGGAATCGAACCCGCCCTAGAAGCTTGGAAGGCTTCTGTGCAGCCACAACACTTCGCCCGCACGCGGACGAGGGCAATCATACCGGCGCGCAAGTGGTTGTCTGAAGAAGGACAGTTCCGGGCATACGGCGGGCATGCAGATTCCCGGCGTCCACATCGAGACCCTGCATAACCCGGTGCGGTACACGTACGCGCAGATCGAGAAGGCCTGCGCGCTCGCTCAGATGCTCAACCGGGGGAAGCTGGTTCTCGTCGAGCCACCGCAGCGCTAGCCGGGACGGAGCACGCCTCCCTGGGAGGAGGGGGCGGCCTCGGTACCGAGCCAGGGGTTGCGGGGAGCTTCCAGGGTCACTCTCCTCAGCCGGCCGCGTCGTCGCCGGCCGCTCGGTCGTGGGCGGCGGCGACGCGGCTCGGGCGCCGCGCCGCGCGAAGGCGGGGGACCGAGGAATCGAACCTCGAGCCAGGGTTTTGGAGACCCCGATGTTAGCCGTTACACCAGTCCCCCGGGGTGGCGCGGCACCATCTTAGAGGGCGTCCCGCGTAGGATGGAGACGTCGCGCGGGCGTGGTGAAACTGGCAGACACGCCGGCCTTAGGAGCCGGTGCCGCAAGGCTTGGGGGTTCGAGTCCCTCCGCCCGCATGGCCGGTCCGGCGCCCGATCTGATGGTGTGGCGTGCGGCTGCGCGGCGGGCGCGCGGGACGGACCACGGTGCCGCGCGAAGCGTTGACGCCGCCCTAGGACGTGTGTCCAGAAAGGCTGAATCCGGTCTAAACCCCAACCCGGTGTCGGCCGATCCCCTGGTCAACAACGCTGAACAGGGCAAACCCGTCGCGAGGCGGGGACGCAAAGCCAGAGGTCTCTACGGAGGGAGATAGCTCGGCCGCCGGCTTACTTGACTCGCAAGTGGCGCACGGAGGTGCCCTGAGTTGTCCAGAACCCTGCAAGCCCGGCTGAGCGCGAGCCTCGCGGTCGTGATCGCGCCGCTGGCGCTCTGCACGGCCGCCGCCGAGGCGGCGCCGTCGGCCAGGGCGCAGCTCGCGTCCGTGGCCCGCAGCGCGCCGTCGCGCACCGTCGTGGCGATCGCGCAGTTCAAGCCCGGCTTCAGCCAGAAGCAGGCCCGCAAGCTGGTGCGCGCGCACCACGGGCGTGTGACCGCCGATCTCTCGCTGATCCACGGCCTCGCCGTCAAGGTGCCCGCCCGCGAGGCCAAGTCGCTGGCCCGCAACCGCCACGTCGTCGCGGTGTCGCTGAACGCCAAGGTCAAGGGCCAGGGCGTCAGCTCCGGCCAGCTGTCGACGACGTTCCCGAAGACGATCCGCGCGGACAAGCTGTGGCAGCGCGGGATCACCGGCCGGGGCGTCGGCGTTGCGGTGATCGACACCGGCATCGCCGGCGACGCGGCCGACTTCAAGGCCGCCGACGGCAGCTCGCGCGTCGTGGCCAACGTGGTCACCAACGCCGGCGCGGCCACGGCCGGTGACGGCTTCGGCCACGGCACGCACGTGGCGGGGATCGTCGCCGGCAACTCGTTCAACCGCTCGCCGAGCGACCCGCTCTACGGCCACTACGAGGGCGTGGCGCCGGACGCGAACCTGATCGCCATCAAGGCGTCCGACGACGCCGGCAACGCGACCGTGCTCGACGTGATCAAGGGCATCGCGTTCGCCGTCGACCACAAGGCCGACTACAACATCCGCGTCCTCAACCTGTCGCTGTCCACGGACACGCCGCAGTCGTACAAGACCGACCCGCTCGACGCCGCGGTCGAGTACGCCTGGCAGCACGGCATCGTCGTCGTCGCCGCCGCGGGCAACCGCGGCAACGCGGCCGACGCCGTGCAGTACGCGCCGGCCAACGACCCGTTCGTGATCTCGGTCGGCGGCGCCGACGAGACCGGCAACTACGGCAAGGGCGACGAAGGCGTCGTGGTCCAGCGGCGGCACCACCCAGGACGGCTTCGCCAAGCCGGACGTGATCGCGCCGGGCGCGCACATCGTCTCGGTGCTCGCCCCCGGCAGCGCGTTCGCCGCGCTGTGCCCGACCTGCGTGGTCGCCGGCCAGTACTTCAAGGCCGGCGGCACGTCGATGGCCGCTCCGGTGGTCAGCGGCGCCGTCGCGCTGATGCTGCAGGCCCGGCCGCGGCTGACGCCCGACCAGGTCAAGACGCTGCTGGAGATGACCGACCACCCGATCAAGGGCAGCGGCGCCGGCGAGATCGACGTGGAGCACGCCGTGTACACGCCGGTGCCGTACACGCTGGCCAATGCCGGCATCGCCCCGAACCTGCTGATCCAGGCGATCAACAACAGCGGGTACGACGTCTCCCAGTGGACGCGCTCGTCCTGGAGCGCCGCCACCGGCCCGCTGGCCGCGGCCTGGGCGCGCTCGAGCTGGTCGTGCGGCGACTGCTCGGCGATCGGCAACGTGGTCGACCCGACGCGTTCGTCCTGGAGCCGCAGCTCGTGGTCGAGCGCCGGCGAGGCGGCGAACGGCACCGACACCGCCACCTCGGGCACGCCGGCCGACGACGCCGACGACCCCGCGCTGGCCGGCGCCACCATCCCGACCGCGGGGGACGGGCAATGAGCCCCCGCGGCCGCGCAAGCTGGGGCACGAAGCTGCGCCCCTGAGAACCCCCGGGCGCTATCGTCGCGCCGACATGGCCGACGATGACGTCGTCATCGAGCACCCGAACCGCAAGAAGGCGGCTTCGCAGCTCACCCGGCTGCTCGTGATCGTCCTGCTGCTCGCCTCGGCCGCCCTCGTGCTCATCGTCACGTTGGGCGGCTGGTGCGGCGCTGGAGGGCGCCAAGCCGGTCCAGTTCCTGTTCATCCTCGTCGACGTCATCCTCGCGGTGTTCGTCGCCCGCTGGAGCCGCGGCGTGCTGCCGATGGCGGCGGCGATCGCGGTGATCCTCGGCATCTTCGCCGCCGTGGCGGCGCCGGCCTGGTTCTCGCGCGACAGCCCCGGCTTCGAGAACCCGGCGCTGCCCGACAGCCTGCTCGGCCTGATCTGCGTGCTGATCGTGCCGGTCCAGCTCGCGCTGATCATCTTCGCCATGCAGGGCTTCCGCCAGCGCTGGAACGTCGAGGCGGAGCGCCCGCAGCGGGAGCCGGCCGCGGCCTAGTATAGGCCGTTCTCCGCCCGGGTGGAGGAACGGCAGACTCGGGGCTCTCAAAAAGCCCTGCCCTCACGGGCGTGCGGGTTCGAATCCCGCTCCGGGCACTCAGCACGTCAGAACGGCATCTTGCCGCGCCCGCGCCGGCCGGTGCTCGCGCTCTTGGCGACGGCCTTGTTGGACGTGGTGAACGGCTTGCTCAGCCACTTGCCGAGCTTGCCGGGGGCCTTGCTCGCTCCGCGGCCGCCCGCGCCGATCGCCCGTTCCGTGCCGCGCTCCGGGTGGCGGGACAGGCGCGGGAACAGGAACGCCAGGATCAGCAGGATGATGCAGAGTGCGATGACTCCTCCGAGGACCATGCCGTAGGCCTACCCGGCGGCGGGGCGGATCAGGCCAGGCGGGCGAGCAATGGCGCGCTGAGCGCCGGCGGGCAGACCAGCACGCCGGGCGCGGACGGGCCCACGGGCGCGAGGTCGTGGACCTCCAGCCCGGCGCGCTCGCACAGCAGGCGGCCGGCGGCCAGGTCCCAGGCGTTCAGGCCGTGCTCGTAGAAGGCGTCCAGGCGCCCGCAGGCGGTCCAGGCGAGGTCGATGGCGGCCGAGCCGAAGCGGCGGACGTCGCGCACGTCGGGCAGCAGGCGGGCGGCCACCGCGGCCTGGGCGCGGCGCACCTCGGGGTCGTAGCCGAACCCGGTGCCGACGAGCGATGTGGCGAGGTCCTCGCGGGTGGAGCAGCGGATCGGCGCGCCGTCGCGGGTCGGCGTGCCGTCCCGCTCGACCGCGAACAGCTCGTCGCGCAGCGGGTCGTAGACCACGCCGGCCAGCCCGCCGTCGGCGTCCTCGCAGGCGATGCTCACCGCCCACTGCGGGATGCCGAACAGGAAGTTGATCGTGCCGTCGAGCGGGTCGACGACCCAGCGCACCCCGCTCGTGCCGGCGTGGTGGCCGCCCTCCTCGCCGAGCACGGCGTCGTCCGGGCGGGCGGCGGCGAGCCGGTCGCGGATGAGCCGCTCGGCGGCGTGGTCGGCCTCGGACACGAGGTCGGTCGGCGTGCTCTTGGCGGACACCCGCAGCGCCGGGCCCTCGAACGCGGCCCGCAGGAGCGCGCCGGCCTCCCGGGCCACCGCCTCGGCGAGCGCGCGCAGCTCGCTCGCGGTCACGCGGCCGCCCTGGGCGTGTGGACGGGCCAGCCGGTGTGCTTCTCGAGCTGGGCGGCGACGGAGACCAGCAGCGCCTCGGAGTCCGGCGGGCCGACGAGCTGGGCGGACAGCGGGAAGCCGTCGGCGGCGAAGCCGGCCGGGACGGACGCGGCCGGCTGGCCCGTGTGGTTGAACGCGCCGGCGTACGGAGCCAAGCGGACCATGCCGACGAGCGTGGACAGGCCGCCGCGGCGCTCGAACTCGCGCACCCGCGGCGGGCGCCGGGTGAACATCGGCGTCAGGACGAGGTCGGCGCCGTCGAAGATGTGGTTCAGGCGCTCCGCGTCCGCCGCCGACGCGCGGCCGGCGGCGTCGGCCAGCGGGCTCGGGACCAGCGCACCGATCGCGGCGAGGCCGCGGGCGCGCTTGGACAGCCGCTCGCGGTGGCCGACGTCGGCCGCCTTGTCGGCGATGGCGCGCATGAAGCGGGCCAGCACGCGGTTGCCGAGCATGAGGTCCCAGTCGAGCTCCTGGTCGGCCACGTCGTGGCCGAGCTCGCCGAGGGCGGAGGCGATGACGCGGACGCCGGCGAGCTGCTCGGCGTCCGCGTGGACGCCCAGGCCGGGCGGGACGCCGGTGGAGACGGCGACGCGCAGCGCCCGGGGCGGCGTCGCCGCGGCCTCGGCGAGCGCGGGGCCGCCGTCGGTGAGCGCGTCGGCCAGCCGCGCGGCGTCGGCCACGTGCCGGCCGAGCGGGCCATAGACCGCCATCCCGCGCGCGGGGTCGACCTCCGGCGCGGTGGGGATCGCGGTCGCGCTGCGGCTTGAGGCCGAACAGCCCGCAGCAGGCGGCGGGGATCCGCACGGAGCCCGCGCCGTCGCTGCCCAGCGCGGCCGAGGCCAGCCCGGCGGCGACCGCGGTCGCGCTGCCGCCGCTGGAGCCGCCGGACGTGCGGTGCAGGTCCCAGGGGTTGCGGGTGACGCCGAACGTGGGCGACTCGGTCCACGGCGTGGCCATCAGCTCGGGGACGTGCGTCTTGCCGAGGATGACCGCGCCGGCGGCGCGCAGGCGGCCGACGACCTCGGCGTCCTGCTGCGCGGGCGCGGGGTCGACGTCGCAGCCGTACGCGGTGGTCTCCCCCGCCACGTCGACGTCGTCCTTGACCGCGACCGGGACGCCGAGCAGCGACCGCCGCTCGCCCGCCCGGCGGCGCGAGTCGGCCTGGTCGGCCGCGGTCAGCGCCTGGTCGGCGAGCACGACGCGATAGGCGTTGAAGATGGGATCCAGCCGGGCGATCCGGCTGAGGAAGAGCTCGGTCAGCTCGCGCGAGGAGAGCTGCCCGGCGGCGATCAGGTCGGCGTGGCGGGCCAGGCCGGCGAAGGCGAGCTCGAGGCGATCCATCGGCGCGCGTGACCATAGCGGCGGGCGGCGCGCGCTGGCATGCTGGCCGCCGTGAGCGTGGTCTCGCAGGTCGCCCGGGCGGCCGGGACGGAGGTCCGGCCGCCGGGGTCGGAGGCCGAGCGCGCGGCCGGGCAGCGGCTGGCCGCGTGGCTGCGCGCGCGCGGCGACACGGCCGAGGTGCGCCCGCGCCGCGCGCGGCCGCAGGCGCTGGCGGCGGCGGCGATCGGCGCGGCCGCCGGCGCCGCGGGGAGCCTGCTCTCGGTCGTGTCGGCGCCGGCCGCCCTGGCCTGCGCCGCGGTCGGCGCGGTGGTCGTCGCGCTCGAGGCCGCCGGGGTCGCGAGCCCCGCGCGCTGGCCGTTCCCGCGCCGCGAGCTCGCCGACGTGTACGTGGCGCCGGAGGGGATCGAGCGCGCGCTGCTCGTGTGCGCGCCGTTCGGGTCGCCGCGGCTCGGACTGGCGGCCGGGCGGGTGGAGCGGTGGCGCTGGTGGCTGGCCGGGGCGGCGGGCCTGGTGCTCGCGGCGTGCGCGGCCCGGGCGCTGGGCGCCGGCGGCGTGCTGCTCGGCGCCGCGCAGCTCGTGCCGACGCTGGCGCTGCTCGCCGCGGTCACGGCGGCGCTGGATGCGGGGCTGGCCGGCTGGGGCCCCGGCGAGGGCGCGGCGGCCGCGGTCGCCGCCGCCGTGCACGACGAGCTGGCCGCGCGGCCGCCGCACACGCTCGCCCCGGCGCTGCTGCTGTACGCCGGGCCGCGGCCGCGGCTGGCCGCCGCGGCGGTCATCGAGATCCAGCCGGGAGCCGGCTTGCGGGCCGGCGACGCCCGGCTCGACCCGGCGGCCGCGCGGGCGGCGGACGCGCTCGGCGTCTCCCCGCCGCCCCTCCCCCGTCCGCCGCGCGGCCACGTCGCGGTCGGCGCGGAGGGCGAGGAGGCCGCGGTCGACCTCGCGCTGGCCGTCGCGGACGCGCTCGATCAGGCCCAGACGAGCTCGCCGCGCACGACCTCGAGGACGCCGTAGGCGCCCGTGGTGGTCAGCCCGCCGGCGTCGAGGGAGTAGCGGCCGAGGACGGAGTCGCGGTGATGGGTGGCGCGGGCGGCGGCGACCGTGGCCGCGCGATCCGGCCCGGCGCAGCGCGGCCGACCACCAGGTCGAACCCCGGGCGGACGGCGAGCTCGGCGCCGCGCAGCGTGTCGCGCGCCCGCGCGGGCCTGAGGCCCGGTCAGCGGGAGACTGACGTGGACGCGCCTCACGCGGGCGGGATCGCGTTGCGCTTGGCCGGCCACTCGCGCCGCTGGAGGCATAGCGGGTCAGGCGCCGGGCCAGCTCGGCGCGCAGGTCCTCCGGCTGGACGATCGCGTCCACCACCATCTCCGACGCCAGGTGCAGCAGGTCGACGCCCTCGGCGTAGGAGTCCATCAGCTCGCGCCGGCGCGCCTCGCGCTCGCCGGCGTCCTCGATCGCCTGCAGCTGGTTGTAGAAGACGGCGTTGACCGCGGCGCTCGGGCCCATCACGGCGATCTTCGCCGTCGGCAGCGCCAGCGTCACGTCCGGGTCATACGCCGGGCCGGCCATCGCGTACAGCCCGGCGCCGTACGCCTTGCGCACGATCACGCTGAGCTTCGGCACGGTCGCCTCCGAGACCGCCGAGATCATCTTCGCGCCGTGGCGGATGATCCCCTGGCGCTCCACCTGGGTGCCGATCATGAACCCCGGCACGTCGGCCAGGAACAGCAGCGGGATCGAGTACGCGTTGCACGTCCAGATGAACCGCGCGGCCTTGTCGGCCGAGTCGACGAACAGCACGCCGCCCTTGAACTTCGGCTGGTTGGCCACGATCCCCACCACGCGCCCGTCGAGCCGCGCGTAGCCGACGATGACCTCGCGCGCCCAGCGCTTGTGCACCTCGAGGAACGAGCCCGCGTCGACCACGGCGTCGATCAGCGTCAGCATGTCCCACGGCTTGTTCTCGTCCGCCGGGATGGCCGGCAGGTCGCCGGCGGGCTCGGCCGGCGGGGCCACCGGCGGCTCCTCGTCACACGAGCCGGGGAAGTAGCCGAGGTAGCGCTTGCACAGGTCGATGCCCTCCTCGTCGGACTTCACGAGGAAGTGCCCGCAGCCCGAGACGCCGGTGTGCATCTTGGCGCCGCCCATCTCCTCCAGCGTCACCTTCTCGCCGATCACCGCCTCGGCCATCCGCGGCGAGCCGAGGTACATCGACGCGTTGCCGTCGCGCATGACGACCACGTCGCAGAACGCGGGGATGTAGGCGCCGCCCGCCGCGCTGGGGCCGAACAGCACGCAGACCTGCGGCACCGCGCCCGACAGCCGCACCTCGTTGAAGAAGATCCGCCCGGCGTGGCGGCGGCCGGGGAACATCTGCACCTGGTCGGTGATCCGCGCGCCGGCCGAGTCGACGAGGTAGACCATCGGCACCCGGTGGCTCAGCGCCGCCTCCTGGATCCGCAGGATCTTCTCCACCGTCTTCGGGCCCCAGGAGCCGGCCTTGACCGTCGGGTCGTTGGCCATCAGCGCGACGGTGCGCCCGCCCACCGTGCCCATGCCCGTGACGACGCCGTCGGCGCCCAGCCCGTCGGCCTCCCAGTTGGCCAGCAGCGCGTCCTCGGCGAAGGAGCCCTCGTCCAGCAGCCGGGCGACCCGCTCGCGCACCGGCAGCTTGCCCTGGTCGACCGCCTTCGCGTGATGGCGCTCCGGGCCGCCGCGGTAGGCGCGGTCGAAGGCGTCCTGCACGTGCTGGGCGTCGGTCATGCGCTCGACGTTAGTCGTCGCGCACGCGGAACACCATCTCCTCCTCCTCCGCCCGCGCGGCCAGCGGCGCCTCGCCCGCCTTGTAGGCCGGCGGCTCCGGCGGGAGCGGGCGGCGGGGGCGCAGGCCGGCCGCGAGCATCACGCCACCGGCGACCAGCAGCACGAGCGGCCACCAGAAGAGCGTGTCCGTGTCCGCCGCGGAGACGACGAACGCCGCCAGGTTCAGCACGCCCAGATAGGCCGGCCCGGGGGCCCGCTCGAGCGCCGCGTACGCGAGGAGCCCGAACCCGGCGGCGAGCAGACACCGCCTGCCAGACGCCGGACAGCCGGACGTCCAACCCGACCGCGGACAGGGCGATGGCCAACGTGGCGAGACCGGCGGCGTTGACGAGCTGCAGCGCGTGGCGGGGCGCCGACTCGCGCAGGCCGAGCGAGGCCAGCACGAGCGCGGTGGCCATCAGCGCCAGCAGCCAGCGCAGCAGCCAGCCGTGCCCGCCGAGCCACCGCCACGCGCCGACGACCGCCAGGGCAGCGAGAACGACCGCGATCAGCAGACAGATCGCGCTCGCCCGCTGGCAGCGCCGCCCACAGTGCGGCGGCGGCCACGAGCAGCGAGGGCAATATCGCCCCGGAGTCGAGCGGCATCCCGAACGCCTCCGCGAGCGTCAGCAGCCCGGCATACAGACCCGCCAGCCCGGTGATCAGCAGCACCGACTGGTACGCCGGCGGGCGGCCGTCCTCGTTGGGCGCCTGCGCGCCGAGCCAGAACGACGAGCGCCCCCGCCGCGAGCAGGATCGCCGCGTGCACGCCCAGCCCGAACGCGTGCCGCAGCCGCGACCTCCTCGAGCGCGATCCCGACGGCGAGCGCCACGGTCCCGGCGGCGATGAGCGGCCCGCGATGCGGCGGCGGGCGCAGCAGGTGACCCAGGCCGCCCATGGCCAGTCAGGCTATAGGCTCCGCGACCGTGCCCGACCTCGTGCTCGCCGAGGACCGCGGGGCGGTCCGCCACCTCGTCCTCAACCGCCCGGACAAGCGCAACGCGCTCAATGACGAGCTCGTCCTGGCCATCCGCCGCAGCTTCCGCGCGGCGGCCGACGACCCCGCGGTGCGCTGCGTCGTGGTGCGCGGCGCCGGCCCGGTGTTCTCCGCCGGGATGGACGTGGCCGCGCTGGCCGGCGCCGCCGGGTCGCCCGAGCAGCTGCGCGCGTTCCGGCGCGGGTGCATCGAGGCGTGGAACCTGGCGGAGGAGATGACCAAGCCCGTCGTGGCGCAGATCCACGGCGCGTGCCTGGGCGGCGCGCTCGAGCTGGCGCTGGCCTGCGACCTGCGCGTGTTCTCGTCGGACGCCGTGGCCGGGCTGGTGGAGACCCGGCTCGGGCTGGTGCCCGACCTCGGCGGCTCCTCGCGGCTGCCGCAGGTGGTCGGCGTCGGCCGGGCCAAGGAGATGATCATGACCGCCCGGGTGATCGGCGCGGCGGACGCCGAGCGCTTCGGGCTGGCCAACCGCGTCGCGCCGCCCGAGCGCCTCGACGCGGTCACGCAGGAGCTGGTGGACGAGCTGCTGGGCTGCGCGCCCGTCGCCGTCGGGCTCGCGAAGCGGCTGATCGACGCCTCCGCCCGCCCGGCGCTGTCGACGACGCTGGAGATGGAGCTCGTCGCCCAGGAGCTGTGCGCGCGCACCGAGGACGTCAAGGAGGGCGTGCGCGCCGCCGCCGAGCGGCGCGCGCCCAACTTCAGCGGGCGCTAGTTCTTGCGTCCCTTGCGCGCGGCGAACAGCCGCGCGCGGACGAAGAACGACTGGCCGGCGCGCACGGTGACCGGGCGCTTGCGCCCCTTGATCGCCAGCGTGACCTTGCCCCGGCCGACGTTGGTGCGCGTGCCGTCGCAGCGGTCGGTGGTGGTGAACGTGGCGTTCCTGGCCGTGGCGGTGTCGGCGCCGGCGATCGCCCGGAACACGCCCTTGGCGGTCAGCGACAGCGACCGCACGACGCCCTTGCTGGCGGCCCTGGCGCACGGCGCCTGCGCGCCGGTCGCGCTGACCAGCGCGACGTCGGTGGGGATCGCCGTCTTCTTCTTCGCGTGCTTGCGCAGCTTCGCCTGGCGGATGGTGAAGATCCCCGCCTGGATCGTCGCCGTCTGGCGGGCTGCCCGGGAGCTCGTCGGCCCGTAGCCGTTGGCCGCCGCCGACAGCGCCAGCGAGCCCTGGCGGGCGTCGACCGTCGAGCCGATGGGCAGCGACGCGCTGCCCTTCAGCGGCACGAAGCCCGTCTCCTGGAACGGCGCGCGCAGGCCGGAGAACCCGAGCGGCAGATGGGCGGGCAGCTTGACGAACACCTGCCCGGACAGCACGGAGGCGACCGCGTTGACGCCGGCCACCGGCGGCACGTTGCCCGGCGGCAGCAGGTCGCACGCGTCCCCCACGCCGTCCTTGTCGGTGTCGGCCTGGGTGGGGTTGGGCGTGGTCGGGCAGTTGTCGGTGGCGTCGGGGACGCCGTCGCCGTCGGAGTCGGGCAGGCCGGTGAAGTCGGTCTGCGCGGGCGTGGGGTCTTGGACCCCGTAGGCGTCGACCGCCGCCACCCGCAGCGTGTGCGTACCGGCGGGCTGGCCGACCGGGCTGAACTGATTGCCACAGGCGGCGAACGCGCCACTGTCGACGGCGCACTGGAACGTCGCCGGCACGTTGGCCTGGAACGTGTACAGCGGCGGGGCGCCGAACGGCACCGGCGCGGGCGCGATCGCCGTGTCGGGCTCGGGAATGGGCGCGTAGGCGAGGTCGTCGATGTCCAGCGGCGGCCCCGCCGTGCTGCCGACCGCCGGGATGTCGAAGGTGACGTTGGTGATACGCGCGCCGCTGGGGTCGGTGAGGACGAGCGGCGTCCAGCCGGTGGGCGCCGGCTTGAGGTCATGCGGGTCGATGTCGGGGCCGCCGTCGCAGAAGCTGTCGTCGCAGCCGTCGACGAAGAGGTCGCTGCCGCCCTGCGGCGCGCGCACGAACAGCTCGATCTGATGCTCGCCGGCCGGGAAGATGATGCGCAGCTGGATCTGCCCGCACGGGATCCGCAGGAACGGGCCGCCGTCGCGGCCTCCGGAGGCGACGATCGACGGCGGGCAGGCCTCGGCCGTCTGGAACATGTTCGGGTCGGCCGGCTGCGAGAAGTCGACGACCGTCGGCGCCGGGTCCAGGGCGGCGGCGGGGGCGGCGAGCGCGAGGCTCGCCAGCGCCGCCGCCGCCAGGGACCGGCCGATCATGCCTCGGACTGACGCGCCCGGAACAGCCGCGCCCGGATCAGCAGCGAGCGGCCGGCATGCACGACGAACGTCTGGTGGGTGGCGGAGTCGAGCACGTTCACCCGGCCCTTGCCGACCAGCGTCCGGGTGCCCGCGCAGAGATCCTGGGTGGACCAGGTCGCGCCCGTGCCGCTGGTGATGCCGGCGCCGCCGATGACCCGGAACACGCCCTTGGTCACCGAGGCGGTCAGGCTGCGGATGGGGTTGCGCGGCACGCCTTTGATCGGCCCCTGCGATGTCGCGCTGGCGCACGCATGGGCGGCGCCGGGCGGGCCCTTGAGCACGAGGTCCGTCGGGATCCGGGTCTTCGAGCCGCCGGCCAGGCGCTTCTGCCGGATCGTGAAGATGCCGGCCGACAGCGTGATCGACTGCGTGCGGCCGCCGGCGCTGATCCGCCGGCCGTCGACCGTCGACTCGAGCGCCAGCGAGCCCCTGCGGGCGTCCACCGTGGTGCCGACCGGCAGCGCGGCGATCCCCTTCAGCGGCACGAAGCCCTTGATCGGCGCGACCTGGGCCAGCCGGCGCGACGCGCCCGCCGTCGCCGGCAGCCGCACGAACACCGTGCCCGACAGGACGTGGACGATGACCGTCTGGCCGTCGACCGGCGGCTCGTTCCCGGGCCCCGCCACCTCGCAGGCGTCGCCCACCCCGTCGTGGTCGGAGTCCGCCTGAGCCGGGTTGGCGACGGTCGGGCAGTTGTCGGTCGCGTCGGGCACGCCGTCGCCGTCCGAGTCCACCGGCCCGGGCGCCGGCACCGGCGCCGGCTGCGACGTGATCGTCCAGTCGTAGCTGGCCGGCGTGGCGTCTGGCCGGCCGAACTCGTCCGCGGCGAAGACGCTGAAGTGGTGCGTGCCCAGGGCCAGGCCGTCCATGCTGAACGGCGACGGACACGGGCCGGCCGCCTGGCTGTCCACCTGGCAGGTGAAGGTGTCGCCCACCTGGGTGCCGGCGAAGCTGAACGTCGCGCTCGTCGCGGTGGTGCTCGCCGGCGGAGCGGACGTGATGAGCGTGTCGGGCTGCGGGTCGGAGCCGAACGTGATGTCGTCGACGTGGAAGCTGTCCCCGCCGACCTCGCCGTTCTGGGTCGAGATCGTCACGGAGCGGATCAGCGGCCCGCCGGGCGGCGCCGTGATGACGACGGGCCGGCCGAACCCGGTGCCGCTGAGGTCGACCGGGTCCATGGCGGGCAGCTCCGTGCCCTGGGTCTGGGCGGGATCCGACCACGCCTCGAGCTGCAACTGGTCGCTCGGGCCCTCGACATTGAACGGCTGCTCGGCGGCGACCCACATCGCCACGCTCGCCTGCCCGGCATCGAACGAGATGCTCAGGCTGCCGCTCGGCACCGAGAGCGCCTGGGCGCTGTTGTGCCCGTCGGGCACGACTCCGCAATCGAAGTAGGCCGCCGCCCGCGCCCCGGCGCCGCCGGTCAGGCAGCGGTCCGTCTGCAGATGCGCGCCCGAGTTGGGGTACAGGTCGACGGCGTCCGCATTCTCCGGCAGGCCCTCGAAGTCCAGGACAGTCGGCGCCGGCGCGAACGCATGCGCCGGCGCCGCCAGGGCCAGCGCCGCGAGCACGCCCGCGGCGAGCGCTCGGATCACCGGCACTTCTCGGTCTTGACCGTACCCACGTGCAGGCACTGGAGCCGCTTCAGCCCGATCGCCCCGGCCTTCACGGGCCAGCTGATCAGCACGCCCGTGGCGCCGAACTTGTAGTTGCCCTTGCCCGTGCGGCCGAGCGTCACCCGCAGCTGCACCTTCGAGCCCTTGGGAACCACGCGCCCGGTCAGCGACTTGAACTCGACGGTCGAGTGCTTGGCCACGGTGGTCACGGTGGGGCAGCCGCCGCAGCGGGCCTGCACCTTGGCGCCCTTGGGGACGCTGCCGAGCACGAGCCGGTTGATGCGGATTCCGTTGCCGAAGCCGTCGAAGTTCAGGCTGGGCGCGACGATCGACTTCAGCTGCGGCGGGCAGCCGCCGAAGCGGTCCGGCCCCGGCGTGGTCTTGCAGTGGTCGGGGATCGCGTCATACACCCCGTCCCCGTCGGTGTCGGCGAAGTAGTCGAGCTCGAACGACAGCGGTCCGGCGGCGATCAGCCCGCCGGGGCCCTCCACGCCGCCCACCTGCACGGTGTAGGCCTTCCCCGCCTGGACCTCCTTGGTCAGGACCAGGTCCTCGGCGGTCCCGGCCGTGTCCTGGCAGGCGACCGTGCGCACGATCTTCGACGTGTTGTCGTCCCACTGGTAGACGGTGACCACGTTGTCGAAGCCGGAGGTCTTGATCTCCACGCCGCCGTTCACCTTCGGATGGAAGTCCCACCACACGGTCTTGCCGAACGGCGTGCCGTTGCACTGGGTGTTCTCCGGCCCGTCGCCGCCCAGCGGCTGGCCGTCGGGCCCCGGATTGAAGAGGTCGGCCTGGGTGGTGGCGTCGGTGGTGTCGACCGAGTCGGTCAGCACTGGCGCGAGCGTCGTGCCCTTCTCGTTGAGCGCGGTCGACGCCAAGTAGTTGTCGTTCAGAGGCGGCACCGCGAGCGCGGGTGCAGCCGTGGCGGTGAAGGCGGCCGTGGCGGCGGCGGCGATGAGCAGGCGGCGTAGGGGCATCGGCGAGACTCGAACACACTCGTGGTCGCGTGACAAGGGCACCGGCGTCAACCGGTGAGCAGGCCGAAAGTCGCGGCGACTCACCAACTGGTGCCGACGAACACCGGCTCGGGCGCCAGCGCCACGCCGAACGCCTCGGCCACGCCCCCGGCGATGCGGTGCGCGAGCGCCAGCAGCTCCGCGGTGCTCGCCCCGCCCCGGTTGACCAGCGCGAGGGTGTGCTTGCTCGAGATACCCACTCTTCCGGCGCCATGTCCGCGCCCGAACCCCGCGTGCTCGATCAGCCACGCCGCCGAGGTCTTGATCCGGCCGTCCGGCTCGGGGAACGCGGGCGCGCCCGGAGGCAGCCCGGCGAACGCGTCCGGCTCGAGGATCGGGTTCGTGAAGAACGAGCCGGCGCTGACCGAGTCGGGGTCCGCGGGGTCGATCACCATGCCCTTGCGCCGGCGCAGGGCGAGCACGGCCGCGCGCACGTCGCCCAGCGGCGCCCGCCCGCCCACGGGCACGTCGAGCGTCCGGGCCAGCTCGGCGTAGCGGATCGGCCCCGACTCGGCGGCCTCGTGCAGGCGGTACACCACCGCCAGGACGACCCAGCGGTCGCGGTGCTTGAAGACGCTGCGGCGGTAGGCGAAGCCGCACTCCGCCGCGTCCATGACCCGGATCTCGTCCGTCTCGCGGTCGTACACGCGCACCCACTCGACCGTCTCGGACACGTCCTGGCCGTAGGCGCCGACGTTCTGGATCGGCGTCGCGCCCGCCGACCCCGGGATCCCGGACAGGCACTCGAACCCCTGCAGCCCCTCGTGCACGCAGCGCTCGACCAGCGGATCCCAGTCCTCGCCGGCGGCGACGACCAGGCGCGCGCCGTCGCGCCGCACGCCGCGCGTCCTCACCAGGACGACCGTCCCGCGCACGCCCTCGTCGGCGATCACGACGTTCGACCCGCCGGCCAGCACGTACGCGCCCGCCCGCGCGGCCTCGACCAGCTCGTCCTCCGTGCGCGCCTCGACGAGCCGGTCGGCCGGCCCGCCGAGCCGCAGGGTGGTGTAGTCCGCCAGCGGCGCCATGACGCTATAGGGTGACGGCCCCGTGGCACCCGTTGTCCTGCTGGCGGGGGGAACCGGCGGCGCCAAGCTCGCGCGCGGGCTGCTCGACGAGCTGGGCGACGAGCTCGTGGTCATCGCCAACACGGGCGACGACGTCGAGATCTACGGCGCGCACGTCTCCCCCGACCCCGACCTCGTGACGTTCTGGTTGGCCGACGCGATCGACGCCCGCGGCTGGGGGCTGGCCGGCGACACGTTCGCCGCGATGGACCAGCTGCGGGCGCTGGGCGAGGACGTCTGGTTCAACCTGGGCGACCGCGACCTGGCGATCGGGCTGCAGCGGGCGCAGCGGCTGGCCGCGGGCGCCCCGCTGACCGACGCGATCGACGACCTGCGACGCGCGTTCGGAGTGCCCGCCCGGGTGCTCGTGCCGTCCGACGACCCGCTGCGCACGTGGGTGCGCACGGGCGGCGAGTGGCGCCCGTTCCAGGAGTTCATGATCCGGGCGCGGGGCGCGGGGCCGATCGAGGACGTCGCGTTCCGGCCGTTCTCGGGCGCCCGGCCCGCCCCCGAGGCGCTGGAGGCGCTCGCCGGCGCGCGCGCGGTGGTGATCGGCCCGTCGAACCCGGTGCTGTCGATCGCGCCGATCCTCTGGGCCCTGCGCGATGCCGTCCGGGACGCGCCGGCGCCGGTCGTCGCCGTCTCGCCACTGGTGCGCGGCGAGGTGCTCAAGGGCCCGACCGCGGCCTGCCTGGCCTGGGCGGGCCGGACCCAGGACTCGGACGGGATCGCCGCCCACTACGACGGGCTGATCGACGGCCTGGTGGCCGACGAGCGGGCCGACGGCGTGCCCACGCTGGAGACCGACGTCGAGCTCGGCGACCCGGCCGCCCGCCGCCGCGTGGCCCGCGCCGTGCTCGACTTCGCCGCCGCGCTGACATAGTTCGCGGCGATGCGTACCGCCGCCATCCTGCCCGTCAAGTCGTTCGGCCGGGCCAAGCAGCGCCTGGGCAGCGCGTTCGGAGACCGCCCGCGTCTGGCCGCCGCGATGGTGGGCGACGTGCTCGACGCGCTCGGCCGCGTGCCCGGGCTGGCCGACGTGATCGTGGTCACCGCCGAGCCCGCCGCGGCCGCCGCCGCCCGCGACGCCGGGGCCCACGTCGTCGGAGACCCCGACGAGGCCGGCCAGTCGGCCGCGGCGGCGCGCGGCGTGGCCGCGGCGGTCGAGCGAGGCGCCGGGCGCGTGCTGCTCGTCCCGGGCGACTGCCCGGCGCTCGACCCGGACGAGCTGGCACAGCTGCTGGCCCGGCCGGAGGGCGCGGTGATCGTCCCGGACCGCCACGGGACCGGCACGAACGCGCTCCTGCTGGCGCCCCCGGACGTCTTCGCGCCCGCGTTCGGGCCCGGGTCGTTCGCCCGCCACGCCGCCCGCGCGCGCGCCGCGGGCGCGGCGGTGAAGGTGTGCGAGCTGCGCTCGCTCGGCCTCGACGTGGACACGCCGGGCGACCTGGCCGCGCTGCGCGCCGCGCTGGCCGCTCGCCCGCACGCCGCGCCGCGCACCCGCGCGCTGTTGCGCCGACCAGGCATCCGCAGCGGCGTGATCGAGCTCACCGCGCTGCCCGGCATCCCCGAGGTGCGGCCGGGCGACGACCTGGCCGCGCTCGTGGCCGCGGCGGCCGCGCGGACCGGCGGCCTGCGGGCGGGCGACGTGGTCGCGGTGGCCCACAAGGTGGTGTCCAAGGCCGAGGGCCGGCTCGTCCGGCTGGCCGACGTCGTCCCGGGCGCGCGGGCTCGCGCGCTCGCGCACGAGCACGGCAAGGACCCGCGTCACGTCGAGGTGATCCTGTCCGAGGCCGCGCAGGTCGTGCGCGCCGACGCCGGCCGGATCATCTGCCGCACCCGCCACGGCTTCGTGTGCGCCAACGCCGGCGTCGACGCGTCCAATGCCGCCGAGCCTGACACGCTCGTGCTGCTCCCGCTCGACCCCGACGCATCCGCCCGGGCGCTGCGGGACGCGCTGCCGCACCGCCCGGCGGTGATCGTCACCGACTCGTTCGGCCGGGCATGGCGCAACGGCCAGTGCGAGATCGCCGTCGGCGTGGCCGGGCTGGCGCCGCTGGAGGACTGGCGCGGCCGGCCGGACACGGCCGGGCGCGAGATGCACGCCACGGTGATCGCCGTGGCCGACGAGGCGGCGGCCGCCGCCGACCTCGCCCGGGCCAAGGACTCGCGCGAGCCCGCCGTGCGGCTGCGCGGGCTGGAGCGCCACGTCAGCGCCGCCGACGGGCCCGGCGTCGCCCCGCTCGTGCGCGCGCTGGAGGACGACCTCTTCCGCTAGGTCGGAGACGAACCACCGCCAGTGTGAGCCGCCAGCGGGCGCCGTGGACGAACGTTCGGCCCTATAGCTCCGCGCGCGGACGCCGATACGTGCACTGATGCGCCGCAAGGTCGAGCCGATCTGGCTGTACAACGCGCTCCTCGGCGCCGCCGGCCTCACCCTGCTGGCGCTCGTCGTCCGCCACTTCGCGCCCGCCCAGACGCCCGCCCTGCCATGGTGGCTGCTCGCCCCGGCGGTCCTGGCCACCGAGCGCTGGCCGGTCGAGCTGCACTTCGGCCGCAGCTCGCATGCCTTCTCGCTGACCGACATCACGGTCACGCTGGCGCTCGTGTTCGCCAGCGGCGCCGGGGCGGTGGTCGGCGTGACGCTCGGCGCGGGCGCCGCGCTGGCGCTGCGGCGGCTGCCGCCGGTGAAGCTGGCGTTCAACGTCGCCCAGTTCTGCCTCGTCACGGAGATCTCCGTGCTGATCGTGCACGCCGGCATCGCGCACGACCCCCACTTCGGCTGGATCACCTGGCTCGCCGTCCTGGCCGCCACCCAGGCCGGCGGCCTGGTGACGATCGGGCTCGTCCTCGCGGCGATCGTCATCACCGAGGGCGGCGTCTCCCGCAGCCAGGTCCGCCAGATGTTCGGCATGGACCTCCTGGTCACCACCACGGCCACGTCGATGGCGCTGATCTGCACCGTGCTGTGGGTGGCGCGCCCGGCCGCCGCGCCGCTGCTGGTCATCCCGGTCCTGGTCGCCTTCTTCGGCTATCGCGCCTACGTGGCCGAGCGCCAGGGCCACGAGCAGGTCAAGTTCCTCTACGAGGCCAACCGCACGCTGTCCGGCTCGCCCGAGGTGGCGGTGGCCATCGAGGGCCTGCTCGAGCGCGCGCTGGAGGCCTTCCGGGCCGAGCGCGCCGAGGTCATCCTGTTCGGCGTCGACGGCACCATCCCGCTGCGCACCGGGCTCGGCCCTCGCGGCGCGCGCGAGGCGATGGCGCCGGTCGACCCCACCGCGGCGGCCGCCGTGCGCGCCGTGGCGGAGGCCGCCCCGGGCGCCGTGCGGATCGAGGCCCCGTTCCCCCCTGAGCTGGCCGGCTACCTCGCCGAGCGCGGCGTGCGCCACGCGATGGTCGCCGTCCTGCGCGGCGAGAACCGGGTGATCGGCACGCTCATGCTGGCCAACCGCTTCGGGCTGGGCCGCGGCTTCACCGAGGACGACCGCGCGCTGTTCGACACCCTGGCCGCCAACGCCAGCGCCGCGCTCCAGTACGACCGCCTCGAGCAGGCCGTCTCCGACCTGCGCGAGCTGCAGGACCAGCTCCGGCACCAGGCCACGCACGACCCGCTGACCGGCCTGGCCAACCGCGCGCTGTTCGGCCAGCAGGTGCGCGAGGCGCTCGAGGCCGGCACGGGCGACGAGGTCGCGGTGATGTTCATCGACCTCGACGACTTCAAGGGCGTCAACGACACGCTCGGGCACGCCGTCGGCGACCAGCTGCTCAAGAGCGTGGCCACGCGGCTCGTGCGCTCCGTGCGCCGCGACGACGTCGTCGCCCGCCTGGGCGGCGACGAGTTCGCCGTCCTGGTCCGCCGGCCCGAGCGGCGTCGAGTCGTTCGCCGCGGAGCTGGCCGAGCGCACGCTGCAGGCGTTCTCCCTGCCGGTCAGCGCCGGCGAGCGGATCCTCAACGTCAGCCTGTCGATCGGCATCGCCACCAGCCAGCACTCGCGCTCGCACTCCGAGGAGCTGCTGCGCGACGCCGACGTGGCCATGTACGACGCCAAGGAGGGCGGCAAGCGGCGCTACGCCGTGTTCACGCCGGCCATGCGCGACCACATCGTCCGCCACCACGACCTCCGGGCCGAGCTGCAGCGGGCCATCGACGAGCGCGAGCTGCTGCTCCAGTACCAGCCGATCATCGACCTGGCCACGGGCGAGGCGGTGGCGGTGGAGGCGCTCGTGCGCTGGAACCACCCGAACCGCGGCCGCGTCCCGCCGGGCGAGTTCATCCCGCTGGCCGAGCAGACCGGGCTGATCGTGCCGCTCGGGCGCTACGTGCTCGAGGAGGCGTGCGCGCAGGTCGCCGAGCGCCACCCGGAGCTGAAGGTCCAGGTCAACCTCTCGGCCATCGAGCTCGAGCACCCCGACCTGATCGCCACGGTGGCCGGCGTGCTCGAGCGCACCGGCATCGCCCCCGAGCGGCTCGTGCTCGAGGTGACCGAGACGCTGCTGGTCAAGGACGCCGTGCGCGGCGGGCAGACGCTGCAGCAGCTGCGCGACCTCGGCGTGCAGCTCGCGCTCGACGACTTCGGCACGGGCTACTCCTCGCTGTCCTACCTGCGCAGCCTGCCGCTCGACACGCTCAAGATCGCCCGCGAGTTCATCGAGGGCCTGGCCATCTCCGAGCACGACGCCGCGTTCGTGCGGCTGATCGTCGGCCTCGCGAAGACGGTCGGCCTGAAGGTCGTCGCCGAGGGCATCGAGACCCGGGCGCAGCTCGACCGGCTGCGCGAGATCGGCTGCGACCTCGGCCAGGGCTTCTACTTCGCCGCCCCGCTGGATGCGGAGGCGGACTGGCTCGCCCACGGAGAACCGGCGCTCCGAGCTTGACTTTTCCGGCTGGGCCTGACCGATCAGGCGGCCGGTGTCAGCTTGCTGCGCCGCGTTTCTGCGAATTCTTGACAGAAACGCTCGGACGGGCATAGCATCGCCCCCGGGTTCCGATCGAGGGGGAGAGATGAGGAAGCGTCGCGCCGGGCTGACGGCTCTGGCCGGAGGGTTGTGTGCGCTCGCCGTAGCGGGCGCGTCCGATGTCCAGCGGGCGACCGGGGCCGCAGCGGCGGCGCCGGCGCCGATCTACAAGGACCCGTCCTACTCCTTCCAGGAGCGCGCCGCCGACCTGGTGTCGCGCATGACGCTCGCCGAGAAGGCGTCGCAGACCGACAGCAACCTGTCGCCGGCCATCCCGCGGCTCGGCGTGCCGTCGTACGGCTGGTGGAACGAGGCGCTGCACGGCGTCGCCGAGCTCTCGCTGACCAACAACGCCAACGCCGGCCTGCTGACCAACACCACGTCGTATCCGATCAACCAGGCGATGGCCGCGTCGTGGGACCCGGCGCTCGAGTACCAGATCGCCGCGAACATCTCCGACGAAGCGCGCGAGGTCACGCCGAGCAACTCCGAGAACCTCGACTACTACTCGCCGACCATGAACCTCGAGCGCGACCCGCGCTGGGGGCGCAACGACGAGTCCTTCGGCGAGGACCCGCTGCTCGAGACCAAGCTGGTCGACCAGTTCGTCGACGGCATGGAGGGCAAGGATCAGAGCGGCCAACTGCTCGCCGCGGGCGGCGGCTTCAACAAGACGGTCACCACGCTGAAGCACTACACGGCCAACAACAGCGAGGTGAACCGGCGCACGGGCTCGTCCGACATGGACTCCCGCACGCTGCTCGAGTACGACACGAAGCCGTTCGGGCAGGTCGTCCAGGATGCGCATCCGGGCTCGATCATGAGCTCCTATAACGAGGTCAACGGCACGCCGTCGCCGGCCAACCCGTACCTGATGCAGACGCTCGCGCGCGAGACGTTCGGCTTCCAGGGCTACTTCACGTCGGACTGCGACGCGGTCTTCGAGATCGTCGCCGGCCACGCCTGGACGCCCCCCGGCTGGCCGCGCCCGATCAACAACCTCGAGCGCAACGGCTACGCGCAGTCGAGCGGCGAGGACCTCGACTGCAACACCGGGTTCAAGGACAACTACAACTACCTGGACTCGCTGCCGACGGACACGCAGCAGCAGATCAAGACGGCGTCGGACACGTACAACGTCAACGACCTCGACACGTCGCTCGTGCGCCTGTTCACCGCGCGCATGAAGACCGGCGAGTTCGACGACCCGACGACGGTGCCGTGGGTCACCCAGGCGCGCACCCGCGTGCCGAGCTGGACCAACAGCAACGCCAACAACGCGGTCACCGAGACGCCCGACCGGCTCGCGCTGGACCGCAAGGCGGCCGACGAGTCGATCGTGCTGCTGAAGAACTCCAACGGCCTGCTGCCGCTGAAGGTGCCGAGCTCGGGCCCGTACAAGGTGGCCGTGATCGGCTACTTCGCCAACCCGACGAGCATGTACCTGGGCGGCTACTCGAGCGGCCAGGGCGCGGCCGGCGTCGCCAACGAGGTCAACGGCTACAACGGCATCAAGAGCGCCGTGCAGGCGATCGACCCGGACGCCACGGTCGACTTCTATAAGGGCTTCACCGGCACGGGCACACAGGCCTCGCAGCTGACGACCGTCGACCCCGCCGCGGTGGCCGCGGCGGCGAGCCACGACGTGGTCATCGTCTACGCCGGGACGGACGCCAGCACCTCCACCGAGGACCGGGACCGCACGACGCTGCAGCTGCCGGGCGCGCAGAACTCGCTGATCCAGCAGGTCTCGGCGGCCAACCCGAACACGATCGTCTACATGGAGACCGTCGGGCCGATCGACGTCTCGCCGTTCGAGTCCGGCGTCCCGGCGATGCTCTACAGCTCCTACAACGGCATGCGCAAGGGCCAGGCGCTGGCCGACGTGCTGACCGGGGCGACGGACCCGAGCGGCCGCCTGCCGTCCACCTGGTACCTCAGCGACACGCAGCTGCCGGCGATCACGGACTACTCGATCCGCCCGAACGGCACGAACCTCGGCCGCACGTACCAGTACTTCACCGGCCAGACCCGCTACCCGTTCGGCTACGGGCAGAGCTACACGTCGTTCAAGTACTCCAACCTGCAGCTCTCCAGCCACAACCTGACCGCGGACGACACGCTCAACGCGACCGTCACGGTGACCAACACCGGCACGGCGGCCGGCGCCGACACGGTCCAGCTCTACGTCAACCAGCCCAACGCACCGGCCGCGCTGCAGCGGCCGATCAAGCGGTTGGAGGGCTTCCAGCGGGTCACGCTGGACCCGGGGGCGAGCACGACGGTGACGATCCCGCTGAAGATCTCCGACCTCGCCTACTGGGACGACCCGAACCACCGCTGGGCGGTCGACGACGGCAGCTACGGCATCCAGCTCTCGGAGTCGGCGGCCGACAGCGCCATCCAGCAGCAGGACACGATCAATGTCACCGGCGCGATCACGCCGAAGCCGAGCGTGGTCACGGCCGAGCCGGTCGTCGCGGGCGCCGACCCGAACCGCGACATCCAGCAGCGCGTCTACTACACCGCGGGCCAGACGATCAACCCGCAGCTCACGGTGTCGATGAACGACGCCACGCTCTACGGCTACCAGCTGAAGGGCGCCTCGACCGGGTTCCCCTCCGGCATGACCTTCAGCTACACCAGCGACCGTCCCGGCGTGGTCGCGGTCGACGCGGCGGGCGGGATCCACACCGTCGCCGACGGCGTCGCCTCGGTCACCGCCAACGCCACCTACGGCGGCGTCACCAAGTCGACGAGCTTCGTCGTCGACGTCGTCTCGCAGCTGAGCGGCATCACCGTCAACGGGCAGCCGCTGAGCGCCTTCAACCCGGGCCGTGCGTTCGCCCCGGACACCTACACGTACGACGTCGTCCTGCCGGCCGGGTCCGCCGCGCCGACGGTGGCCGGGACCTCGGCCGACCCGAACGCGAGCGTGGTGGCCACGCAGGCGCCGGGTGTCCCCGGCTCGGCCACGCTCGTCTCGACCGGCGCGGACGGCACGCCGTACACGTACACGGTCAACTTCGCCTACCCGGTGCAGAGCGACGAGTTCAACGGCTCGGCCCCGGGCCCGCAGTGGACGTGGGTCCGCAACGACCCGACGGCCGAGAGCGAGTCGGGCGGCGCACTGAACATCACGGCGCAGACGGGCGACCTGAACGCCGCGACCAACACGGCGAAGAACCTGCTGCTGCAGCCGGCCCTGGGCGACTGGGCGGCGGAGACCAAGATGACGCTCAGCGTCACGCCGCACACGCCCAACCAGCAGTCGGGCCTGATCGCCTACCAGAACGACGACAACTACCTCAAGCTGGACTGGGAGTGGGTCGGCAACGCGACGACCGGGTCGGCGCAGCTCGTGGAGACGTACGAGGACTTCTCGTTCACGCCGAACGCCCCGGAGACGGTGGCCTTCCCGACGGTCCTCAAGACCATCCCGACAGCCGCCATCGTCAGCGGCACCAACGCGTCGCTGTGGCTGAAGCTGGTCAAGACCGGACAGCGCTACCAGACCTACTACTCGACCGACGGCTCCACCTGGACGCCGTTCTATGAGGTGGGCGGCAGCCTGACCAACGTCAAGCTCGGCCTCTTCTCCTACAACCGCGCGGGCACGAGCACGGACCTGACGACGGCGTTCGACTACTTCCGTGCGGGGAACACGGCGGTGGCGACGGGCGGCGCCGGCGGGACGGTGCCGGCCACGCTGGCGCTGACGCTGGGGACGCCGGCCACGTTCGGCGCGTTCACGCCGGGGGTGGCGCGCGACTACACGGCGTCGACCACCGCCGACGTGCTGTCCACGGCCGGCGACGCCACGCTGAGCGTCGGCGACCCCGACACGGCGCATACGGGCCACCTCGTCAACGGGTCGTTCGCCCTGCCCTCGCCGCTGCAGGCCTCGGCCTCCAGCCCGGCGGGCGTCGGCGGGGCCCCGGCGAACGTGGGCGCGGCGACGCCGCTGCTCAGCTACGCCGGACCGGTGAGCCACGACCCGGTGGCGATCGCGTTCCTGCAGCACATCGGGGCGACCGACCCGCTGCGCACGGGGACGTACGCCAAGACCCTGACGTTCACCCTGTCCACCACCAGCCCCTAGGGGTTCGCATCGGCGGCGCCGCGGCCCTGGTCAGGCCGCGGCGCGCCGCCGCCGGTCAGCCGGCTCGCCGCAGGGAACGCCCGACGAGCTCCGCGCGGCTGTGGACGTCGACCTTCTTGAAGATGTGCGCGAAGTGGGTCTTGACCGTCTCCGCGGAGACGAACATGCGCTCGGCGATCTGACGATTGCTCAGGCCATCGGTGGCCAGTTCCAGGACCTTCGCCTCCGTCGGGGTCAGCGATTCCCAGCCTCCCGGCGGGCGGCCGCGGGGTCCGCGTGCGCGGCGGGCCCATTCCAGCGCGTCCTCTGTGCTCAGCTCAGCGCCCTCGGCGCGCGCCGCCGCATAGGCCCCGTCGGGCAGCGCGTCTCGCAGCCGGCGGTCGATCGCGGCCCAGTGCCGGTCCTCCGCTGGGACGCGAACGGTGCCCATCTGTGCCCGGGCGCGCTCGGCGGCGGCAAGCAGCCGCGTCGCCTCGATGTGGCGTCGCAGGCCGCTCGCCACCTCCGCGAGCGCGTCGAGACAGGCCGGAACGTAGGTCGTGTGGCCGCCCTCGGCGCACGCATCGAGATGCGCGAGCGCGTGCTGCTGGGCGACCGGCCAGTCGCCGTGCGCGGCGGCCAGACGACCCAGGGTGAGGCGCGCGTACGTCGCGAAGAGCCGATTGCCGATCCGCTCGGCGGTGGTCCGGGCGTGCGCCGCCGTGGCGCCGGCGGCGTCGTCGCCGAGCACCCGCTGCACCTCGGCGAGCAGGCACAGCGCCAGCGCCGTGCCGAAGGTGATGCGCCCCTCGACGAGCGGCAGCATGTCCGCGAGCGCATCCCGCGCCCGCTCGGGCCGGCCGAGCGCCAGCTCGGCGAACGCGATGTCGTAGATGAGCCACGGCACGACGCTCCCGGCGCCGAGGGTGAGCGCCCGCTCGAGGCTCGCGCGCTCGTGCGCGAGCGCCCGCGCCGGCTCGCCCTGCCAGACGTCGGCAAGCGCCGTGAAGTGGTCGGCGAGCGCCTCCATGACCGGCTCACCGACGAACTCCACCGCCGCGCGCAGCTGTGCGGTCGCCTGACGCGTCTCCGGGAAGCGACCGTCGAGGCAGGCCATCCAGCCGGCGTACAGCCAGTGCCGGGCAACCTGCATCGGGTCGCCCTGCCGCCTGGCCAGCTCGGCGAGCTCCGCGTTGGCGCGCGCCGCGCACGCATGATCGCTCTGCCACATGTAGGTGCCGACGGTCAGCCACCTGGCCGTGCCGATGGCCCAGTCATCGCCCGCGCGGAGGGCGAGCGCGGTCGCGCGGGCGAGCTCGGCCCGGCTCGCGCGGGGATTCGCGAACTGCAGCGCCGCGCCCAACTGGCAGCGCGCACGCGCGGCGGTCGTGTCATCACCGGCCGCCTCGGCCAGCCCCAGCGCGTCTGTCGCGTGCGCATCCGCGGCCGCGAAGTCGCCCGCCCACACGGCCAGGAAGGCCCGCCCGTGGAGCGCCCGCGCGCGCAGCCCGCGGTCGCGATCACCGCACGCCTCGAGCGCACGCGCATGGATCAGCTCGGCCTCGGCGAAGCGGCCACGCGCCCCCCACCACCGATACAGCGCGGCGCAGAACCGCAGCGCCCGCGTGGCGTCGGTGCGCAGCGATTGCTCGATCGCGGTCATCAGGTTGGCTGCCTCGGGGTCGAGCAGCGCCAGCCACTCGCGCTGTCGCCCGGTCTCGAGATGGGGACCCGCCTGCTCGGCCAGGTCCAGGAACGCGTCGCGATGGCGCGCACCCAGCGACGCCTCCTCGCCGGCCTCGGCCAGCCGTTCGCGAGCGAACTGGCGCATCGTCTCCTGCAGGCGGTAGCGCATCGCCGAGCCCTGCTCGGCGGCCAGCACGAGGGACTGGTCGACCAGCGACGCGAGCAGGTCGAGCAGCCGGTCGCGCTCGAGGGCGTCGAAGGCGCAGACCTGCTCCGCGGCCTGGTAGGTGAAGCCGCCCGCGAACACCGACAGCCGGCGCAGCAGCACCCGCTCGTCGTCCGACAGCAGCTCGTGGCTCCACTCCACGGACGCGCGCAGCGTCTGCTGGCGCCGCGTGGCGGTCCGCGGTCCGCCCCTGAGCATCCGGAAGCGCTGCCCCAGGCCGCTCGCGATCTGCTCGACCGAGAGCATCCGCAGCCGGGCCGCCGCCAGCTCGATGGCGAGCGGCAGGCCGTCCACGCCCGCGCACACCCGGGCCACACACGCGGCGTTGCCGTCGCTCAGCGTGAACGCCGGGCGCGCCCGGCCCGCGCGCTCGACGAACAACGCCACCGCGTCAGAGCCGGCCAACGCCCCGCGGGACGCCGCGGACGCCGGCAGCGACATCGGCGGCACCGGCCAGACGACCTCGCCGTCCACCCCCAGTCGCGACCGGCTGGTGGCCAGCACCACCATGGCGGGAGCGGCCTTCAGCAGCGCGCCGATCGTCTCGGCGCACCCCGCGATCAGGTGCTCGCAGTTGTCGAGGACGACCAGCCCCTGCCGGGCGGCGAGGTAGGCGCAGGCGGCCTGGAGCTCGGTCTGCCCCGGCAGCGGCCGGACCCCGAGCGCCTCGGCCACGGCTGCTCCCACCCTCCGCGCATCGGCCAGCCACGCCAGGTCGACCCACCAGACCCCGCCTGAGCCGTGATCCCGCAGGTCGGCCGCCAGCTCGAGCGCGAGCCGCGTCTTGCCGCAACCGCCGGGTCCGCTCAGCGTGACCAGGCGCGCCTGCCTCAGCGCTTCATGCACCTGCGCCAATTCGGTGTCGCGGCCCACGAAGCTGGTCAGCGCCACCGGCAGACCGCGCGCGGGCGCAACGCCCCGCAGCGGCGTGATGGTGGCGACCCCGCCGGCCGACTGCTGAGTGTGTGAGGTGCCTGCGTCCACGAGCCCCGCCCCGGCCATGACAGCCCGGTGAGCCATGCTCCCACAGTCAGCGCTGCCCCGGGCGGCGGAAATGGCCCGGACGGGGGATGTTCGCCGGCGTGTCGACGGCGAGAGTGGCTCGTGCCGGTCCGTTCGCAGCCCAAGGAGACAGACATGCACAAGCACGTGGCTCGCCACCGCATACGCGGCATCGGCGCGTTCCTGGGGGTTGCTGCGCTGAGCGTGACGCTCGCGCCCTCGTCGGCGCGCGCCGACACGGTCACGGATTGGAACGACGCCGCCTCGACGGCGATCGTCGGCGTGGCCAAGCAGCCGCCACCCGTCGCCGTGCTCAGCTTCGCCATGACCCAGGGCGCGGTGTATGACGCCGTCGAGGCCATCGACGGCCGCTACCGCCCGTATCTGCCGACGTCGCCGGCCCGGCGGACGGACTCCGAGGACGCGGCGGCCGCCACCGCGGCGTTCCGCGTCCTGGCCGGGCTCTTCCCCGACCAGCTGCCCGCGCTGCAGACGCGTTACGACGCGTCGCTGGCCGCGGTCCCCGCCGGCCCGCGCAAGACCCGCGGCATCACCGACGGCGCAGCCGCCGCCGCGGCGATGCTCACCGCACGGCAGAACGACGGCCGCTTCGGCCCGTTCACGCTGGTCTACGGCACCGCGCCGGGCCAATATCGCCCCACGCCGCCGAACTTCGGCACCGACCCCGCGCCCTGGATCGGCAACGTGCGGCCGTTTCTCGTCCCCAGCGTCGAGATGCTGCGCGTCGCCGGCCCCAACCCGCTGACCAGCCGCGCCTACGCGCGTGACTTCAACGAGATCAAGTCGGTCGGCGCGCTGCACAGCACGACGCGCACGCCGGACGAGACCGACGCGGCGATCTGGTGGCAGGAGAACGCGTTCTCGCTATACAACCGCATCCAGCGCACGATCGCGGCCGACCGCGGCCTGTCGATGGCCGACAGCGCACGGATGCTCGCGATGACCAACCTGGCCGCCGCCGACGCCGCGATCGGCTGCTGGCACGAGAAGTACCGCTGGGGCTTCTGGCGCCCGGTCACGGCCATCCGCGAGGCCGACACCGACGGCAACCCGGCCACCACGGCGGATCCGGCCTGGCTGCCGCTGTTCGACCCGTCCACCCCCGTCGCGCCCGGGGCGCCGCCGCTCGTCACCCCGGGGTTCCCCGACAACCCGTCCGGCCACGCCTGCGCCACCGGCGCGATCGTGACCACGCTGCAGCACTTCTTCCGCAGCGACCGCGTCGCGTTCAGCGCGCGCAGCAACGAGTCCGGCACCACCCGCCACTTCAGCCGGCTCTCCGACGTGCTCCGCGAGGTCATCAACGCGCGCGTCTGGGGAGGCATCCACTTCCGCACCGCCGACGTCCAGGGCGCGGGCCTCGGCCGCACCGTGGCCGGCTACGAGCACAGGCACTACTTCCAGCGGACCAGCCGCGCAGGCTCGCCGGGATGGTGATGCGCATCCACTGATTGCAGGATTCGTTGCAGGAGGCAGGAACTCCTCAGCCGGACGCGACGCGCTTGCTAGCTTCGCGCGCCTTGACCGTGCGTCGCGTCATGTGCCTGCTCGCGCTCGTCGCTGCGGCGGCGCTCGTGCGTGTCCCGCCCGTCGGGGCCGACCTCCAGGGCAGCATCGCCGCCCACGAGGGCGCGGCGCAGTCGCTGCGCGCCCAGATCGCGGCCGAGGGCCGCCGGATCGCGGCGACGTCGGACGGCGTGGCGCGGGCGCAGCAGCGGCTGTCCGCGCTGAACGCCCGGCTGCAGGCGCGTGAGGCGCAGCGGCGGGCCGTGGAGCAGGACCTGGTCCAGGCGCGTGCCCGGCTGCTCCGGCTGGAGAACCGCATGCGGGTGGCCACGCAGACGCTGGCCACCCAGCTCGTGGCGAGCTACGAGGGCGACCGCCCGGACCTCGTGAACGTGGTCCTGAACGCGCACGGGTTCGCCGACCTGCTGGACGGGCTCGAGTTCCTCAAGCGCGTCGGCCGGCAGGACGCGCAGATCCTCCAGACGGCCCGGACGACCCATGCGCAGGTGGGGCGCGAGGCGCGCTCGCTGGCCGCGCTCGACGCGCGCGAGCGAACGCTGGTGGCGGAGATCGCCGGTCAGCAGACGCAGGCGCAGGCGATCGCCACCGCGCTGGTGGACGAGCAGACGCGCCAACTCCGCGCCCGCGCGCACACGGCCGCGCAGCTCAGCGGCGTGCAGGCCGCGCTGAGCGCGCTGCGCGCCAAGCGGGCGCGGATCGAGCGGCAGGCCGCGCGGGCGGCCGCGGCGGTGCCCTCCGGCTTCCAGGTCAACACCGGCGGGATGGCCCAGCCGCCGCCGGGCGCCCCGCCCGCCGTGGCCCAGGTGATGGCGGCCGGCAACGCCATCGCCACGCTGCCCTACCTCTATGGCGGCGGCCACGGGTCCTTCCACGCCGACGCCTACGACTGCTCGGGCTCGGTCAGCTACGCGCTGGCCGCGGCCGGGCTCGTCACCTCGCCGCTCGACTCGACCGCGTTCGAGAGCTGGGGCGAGCCGGGGCCGGGGCGCTGGATCACCGTCTACGCTAACGCCGGCCACGCCTTCATGGTCGTGGCGGGCTGGCGCTTCGACACCGTCGCGCTGGCCGAGGGCGGTACGCGCTGGACGCGCTCCATGACCGGCACGGCCGGGTTCGTGGCGCGGCATCCCGCCGGGCTCTGACCCGCGGTCAGCCCGCGGACAGCGCGCCTCGTTCACAAGCGGGTAGGAGAGCCTGTAACGAGGGCCAGGGAGGTCGGAGATGCGGGCAGGAATCGGTGGATTGGTGGCGGCGACGTGCTGCGCTGCTGTGTTCGTGGGCGCGGGGTCTGCGTCCGCGCACTCGACGGTCATCGGGCCGAAGGCGCTGCCCAAGCAGCCGGTGGCCTACGGCTCCGGCGGCGGCGCCGCGTCGATGAGCCCCTACGCCACCGCGGCGGCGATCCAGGTCCTCAAGCAGGGCGGCAACGCCGTCGACGCGGCCGTGGCCGCGGCCACCACGCTGGGCGTGACCGAGCCGTTCGTGGCCGGACCGGGCGGCGGCGGCTACTTCGTCTACTACCGCGCGAAGGACCACAAGGTGTTCACCATCGACGGCCGCGAGAAGGCGCCGGCCGGGGCGACGCCGGGCATGTTCCTGGACTCCAGCGGCAACCCGCTGCCGTTCGAGCAGGCGGTGGAGAGCGGCGTCAGCGTCGGCGTGCCCGGCCAGGTGGCCACGTGGGGCGTCGCGCTCAAGCGCTTTGGGACGATGTCGCTGGCCAACGTGCTCGAGCCGGCGGAGACGGTGGCCGACAAGGGCTTCCCGCTCGACACGGCGCTGGTCAGCGCGATCCAGGGGCAGGCGACGAAGCTCGCCCACTTCGCCCCGAGCGCCGCGTTCTACCTCCCGGGCGGCAAGGTCCCGGCCGTCGGCTCCATCCTCAAGAACCCCGACCTCGCGCGCACCTACCGGCAGATCGGCCGCCACGGCTACCGCTGGTTCTACACCGGGCCGATCGCCGCCGAGCTGGCCAAGACGACCAACGCGCCGCCGATCTCGCCGAACACCGCGCCGGTGGCCGGCGGCACGATGACCGCGCAGGACATGGCCGCCTACACGGCGCCGGTGCGCGCGCCGATCACCTGGACCTACCGCGGCTACCGGCTGTACGGCATGCCACCGTCCTCCAGCGGCGGGATCACGATCGCCGAGGCGATGAACATCCTCGAGAACTTCCCCCAGTCCGGCGACCGCGTCCAGGCGCTGTACCGCTACCTCGAGGCCTCCAAGCTGGCGTTCGCCGACCGCGGCAAGTACATCGGCGACACGGACTTCGTGAACGTGCCCGTTCCGGGCCTGATCTCCAAGGGCTTCGCCCAGCAGCGCGCCTCGCTGATCGGCCCGACCGCGCTGAGCACGCCGGTGGCGGCGGGCGACCCGACGCCGTTCAACGGGGGCGCCGCGGCGGCCGCGTTCCAGACCGCGAGCGACGACAACGAGCAGCACACGAACCACCTCGTCGTGGCCGACCGGTTCGGCAACGTCGTCAGCTACACCAACACGATCGAGCAGATCGCCGGCTCGGGGATCCTGCTCCCGCGCCGCGGGTTCCTGCTCAACAACGAGCTGACCGACTTCAACTTCCCCACCGGCACGGCGAACTCGGTCCAGCCGAACAAGCGGCCGCGCAGCTCGATGTCACCCACGATCGTCACCAGGAACGGCCGCGTGGTCGAGGCGATCGGCTCGCCCGGCGGGGCGACGATCATCACGACCGTGTTGCAGACGCTGCTCGACCAGATCGACTTCGGCATGAGCCTGCCGGAGGCGATCGAGGCGCCGCGGGCCAGCAACCTCAACGGCACCACCAGCGCGGAGCCGGGGTTCATCGCCCAGTACGGCAGCCAGCTCTCCGCGCTGGGCGAGAAGATCAGCCCGACGGCCGCGTCCTCGCCGCTGCTGCCGCCCTACATCGGCATCGCGGCCGGGCTGGTGTTCCTGCCGCACGACAAGCTGGAGACCGCCACCGAGTCCTGGCGCGGCGGCGGGGGCAGCGCGATGGTGGTCAGGCCGGGGTCGCCGGCGCCGGCGCCTTAGGCGGCGCGGGCCCGGTTCAGCCGGACGTCGAAGCGATCGCGCGCCTCCTCGACCCGCTTGCCGTGGGCCAGCGACCATGAGCCGAGCGCCTTGAGCGGCGGCGCCATGGTCGCGCCCAGCGGCGAGAGCGCGTACTCCACCCGCGGCGGCACCTCGGCGTGGACGCGGCGGATCACCAGACCGTCACGCTCCATGGCGCGCAGCGTCTGGGTGAGCACCTTCTCGGAGATCGGCGAGAGGTCCTCCAGCAGCTCGTGGTAGCGGCGGGTGCCGTCGCCCAAGGCGAGCAGCACGTCGACCGCCCACTTCGAGCTGAGCAGGCCGATCGAGTCCCGGATGAGCCGCGCCGAGCGGGTGCGCTCGGCGAGGCGACGGGTATGGGCGTGGTCGGCGAGCTGTGAGCTCATGCCTCTGCTCCTCCTAGCTTGAGCCCGAGCGCCCGCAGGGCGCGCGAGACGCGCAGGCGCGCGGCGTTCTGGCTACAGCCGAGCGCGCCCGCGACCTCCTCGTAGTCCATTTGCTGTACGACGCGCAACTCGAGCGCGCGTCGCTGATCGGTGGGTAGCGCATGCACGGCCCGCCTCAGCAGCGGGGCCAGCGAGCCTGCGGTGATCCGCTCGTCCACCGCCTCATACTCCTCGCACTCCGCCCAGGCCACCGGCATCCCCAGCCGCTCGCGGGCGGCGGTCTCGATCCGGTTGTGCTTGTGGTATTGGCGCAAGAGGTTGCGGGCGATGCCGAACAGCCACGGCGCACCCGAGCCGCCCGCCATGTCACGGAAGCGGCGCGATGAGTGCCAGGCCTGGGCGAACGTCTCGGCGGTCAAGTCCAGCGCGGCCGAGTCCGATCCCGTCTGTCGGACGAACCACGACCGGATCCACGCCGCGTAGCGGTCGTAGAACTCGCGGAAAGCGAGCGGGTCATCGGCCGCGTCGGCCAACAGCTGTGCATCGGTTCGGGTCACGTGGTGCGTTGCAACTCCGAGGAGTTCGCTACCAGATGATGGCCCCAACTCGGAAAGCGTGTCTTAAGGGCGTGCGAACTCCAGGGTGGGGTTACGTGAACTTCAGAGCCCCGGTTCAGGGCCGGGGCGACGGGCTCGGAGCGGCCGCAACGCCGTGGGAGAACACGTTCTCCAGCCGAACGCCGTCGCGGGAGGACTCATCCGGCGTGGCCTTCTCGAGGACGAAGCGGGCGCGTCGGCCCTCGAGCTCGAGCATCGCCACCTGGTTGTCGAACCACGGCTCGTCGTGGGCGAGCCGCCAGCCGATCTCGGGATCCGGCACCGCCGCCGCCCGGGCCAGAGCGCGCGCGACGGCGCCCGCGGCGCGCGTCCAGCCGGCGCGGATCGTCCGCCGCTCGCGCGCGTCGAGCGGGTTGCGGAACGGCGAGCAGACGGCCTGCCAGACGGCCGAGCGCACGCCGTCGGCCGGCCGGAAGCCGATCTGGGCCAGGTACGCGTGGTGGACGTCGCCCGACAGGACGCAGATCGTGGCCGGCGCCGGGCCGCGGCGGCCCGCCCCGACCTCGCGCAGCAGGGCGCACATGCGCCGGTAGGACGCGTTGAACGCCGGCCAGTGCTCGAGGTCGAGCGCACGGCGGAGCTGCTCGGACGCGCGCGCGGCCAGCCGGCCCCAGGCGCCGTCGGCCAGCGCCTCGTTCCAGGCCTCGAGGTGGTGCAGTGCCGGCCCGAGCACGACGGGCAGCGACGTGCCGATCAGCAGGTGGTCGACGCCGCCGGTGGCGTGCTCGGCGATCCACTCCCACTCGTCCGCGTCGACCATCGAGCGGCTTCCCGGGTCGAGCACGCGGCCGGCCCGCGAGTCGATCATCACGACGCGCGCGGGTCCGACGTCCCAGCAGAAGCTCCAGCGCGTCCCCTCGACCTCCTCGTCGGCCTGGCGGGCGAACGCGCGCAGCCGCTCGGTGGCGTCGGGGTCCTCGCGCAGCTGCCGGTAGAGCTCGAGGTCGCGCAACTCGGAGGGCGAGAGGTTCCCCAGGTGCTGGTAGACCAGGTAGCTGGAGAACGCCGACACGATGCGCTGGCGCCACCAGCCCTCCCGGCGGACCTCCTCCACCCAGGCGCGCGACGTGTTCCAGTCGTCGTGCACGTCGTGGTCGTCGAAGATCATCGCGCTGGGCACCGTGGACAGCAGCCAGCGGATGACCGGCTCGCCCCAGGCGACGCGGTAGAGCTTCGCGTAGTCGTCGTAGCTCTGCACCTCCTCGCCGGGGATGCGCCGCTGCACCGCGGGGTGGACCTCGTCCGCGTAGACCTGGTCGCCGAGCATCAGCAGCGCATGCGGCCACTCCTCGGGCGGTGCGGCGCGCATCCGCAGCGCGAACGCGCGCAGCGCGTCGACCTCGCGACCGCGCGGGTCCTCGTCCTTGCGCCGGCTGTAGGGCGGCTCGTGCGGCGCGGCCACGCGGCAGGAGCCGAAGACGATGCGCACCTTCGCGTCGCGGGCGTGGGTGCGCAGGACGCTCGGCGGCTCGCCGGGCAGCGGCCACACCCGCTCGCCGTCGAGGTGGACCTCGTAGGGCGTGGCCGTGTCCGGCTCGAGCCCTGTCACGCGCACGAGCGCGTAGTGGCGGCCCTCGACGCTGAACGTGCGCTCCCGGCAGCCGCGGACGCCGACCTCGCAGGGCGCATCCGTCTCCACCCACACGGAACACTCATGTTCGTCGGCGTGACGGACCAGCGGCCCGAGGAGCAGCTGCGGCACGTCAGACGGCGGCGGCCGGCTCGTAACGGCGGCGGATGCCGTACAGCGTCGTGCGCTCGGCCGCCGGGCGGCCGGCGGCGTGGGCGGCGCCGATCAGGTCCTCGGGGTCGAGCTTGACGCCGTGATCGGCGCCGGCCATGCGGGAGATCGACTCCTCCATCAGCGTGCCGCCGAGGTCGTTGACGCCCCAGCGCAGCGCCTCGGTGGCCGCGTCGAGCCCCATCTTCACCCAGCTCGCCTGCAGGCTCGGGATCGTGCGGCCCAGCGCGAGCCGGAACACGGCGGTGTGCTTGAGGTTCTCCTCGCGCGAGATCTCGGCGATGCCGTGCGTGCGGCCGAGCAGCGTCTGGAACGGGATGAACGACAGCGGCACGAACTCGGTGAAGCCGCCGGTCTGCTCCTGCAGGGTGCGGACCACCCGCATGTGCTCGGCCAGCTCGGCCGGCGTCTCGATGTGGCCGAACATCACTGTCACCGTCGACCTGAGCCCGAGGGTGTGGGCCGCGGTGATGATCTCCACCCAGCGGGCCACCGGGAGCTTGTTCGGCGAGATCCGCTGGCGGACGCCGTCGTCCAGCACCTCGGCGGCCGTCCCGGGGACCGAGCCGAGCCCGGCGTCGGCCAGCTGCGCCAGCACGTCGCGCGGCGGCAACCCGCTGACGTCGCACATGTGGGCGATCTCCATCGGGCTGTAGGCGTGCATGTGGATGTCCGGCGCGGTCTCCTTGGCCAGACGCAGCCAGCCCAGGTAGTCCTCGAGCCCCCAGTCGGGGTGGATGCCCGACTGCATGCAGATCTCGGTCGCGCCGAAGTCGAGCGCGTCGTGCGATCCGGCGCACGAAGTCGGCGCGCGAGTGCTCGTAGGCGTCTGGGGAGCGGCGGCCGACGCCGAAGCCGCAGAACGCGCAGCCCACGGTGCAGATGTTGGAGACGTTGATGTTGCGGTTGACGACGAACGTCACCGTGTCGCCCGCCAGCTCGGCGCGCAGCTCGTCGGCCGCCTGGCGCATGTCCTCGATCGCCTCGGGACGGTCCTCGGAGAACATCGCCTCGAGCTCCTGGGCGCTGAGCCACTCGCCGGCGCGGGCGCGCTCGAGCGTGGCGGCGGACACGCCGGACCGGCCGCGGCGGGGGACGAACGTGGCGTAGCGGCTCCGCACGACCTCCAGCACGCGCGGCGAGAGCCACTCCTCCGAGATGTACTGCGGGTAGACGCACAGGCGCTCGGTCGGCGCGGCGATCCCGGCGAGGCGCTTGCGCACCTGCAGCGGCGAGGGGAACGGGTGCTCGGGCGAGATGTGGTCGCCGTTGGCGCTCAGCCCGCCGAGGTCGGTGGCGCCGGCCTCCACCAGCTCCGGCCACCAGTCGGCCAGGTTCGGCGGCACCTGGATGCCCACGCCGGGCAGCAGCCGCTTCGCCTCCTGGACGAGCCGCACCATGTCGTCGACCGACACGGGGCAGGCCCAGCTCGGCAGGTCGCGGTGCGGGGCGTCCGAGACGCCCGTGCGCCAGTAGCGGGCGGCCGCGCCGGTGGCGATGTCCGCCGGCTCCTCGCCGTAGTAGCGCCGGTGCGGGACGAAGTTCTGGAGGATGACCTCCTGGATGTGGTCGAGCCCCTGCAGGGCCTCGAGCGAGGCGACCCGGTCGTCCTCGGACTCGCCGATGCCGACGAGGATGCCGGACGTGAAGGGGATCTTCAGCTCGCCCGCGGCGCGGATCATGTCCAGGCGCACGGCCGGGTGCTTGGTCGGCGAGCCCTGGTGGGCGACCAGGTCGGGGTTGATCGACTCGAGCATCAGCCCCTGGCTGGCCGTGACCTCGCGCAGCCGGGCGAGGTCGGCGCGGTCGAGCACGCCGAGGTTGGTGTGCGGGAGGATCCCGCGCTCCAGCGCGCGCTCGCACGCCCACACGACATAGGCGACGAAATCCTCGAACCCGAGCGCTTCGAGCCGGTCCTGCACCGCCGGCGCCTCGCCGGTCAGCACCAGCAGCTCCTTGACGCCGCGGCGGGCCGCGCGGTCGATCAGCCGCTCGACCTCCTCCGGCGCATGCAGGTGCGGCCTGTGCGTGGCGAAGGAGCAGTACTTGCAGTGGCAGCGGCACGTTCGCGACAGCGAGAGCGTGACGTTGCGCGAGAAGGTCACCCTGCGCATCCGCCACGGCACCATACCGAGGTGCGCGCGCCGGCTCCCGTGGCCGGGGAGGCGCCGCCGCGGGCTACTGCGCGCGGATCTGGCGGAACTCCTGGCGGACCGACTCGGGCCGGCCCCACATCTGCACGGTCTCCACGCGGCCGATTCGCCACTCCCGCAGCGCCAACTCGCCCCTGATGCCGGCGTCGTCGAGCAGCTTCAGCGTGCCGTGGGCCACCTCGGGCGCGATCGCGTGGCCGAAGTGGTGCGCGATGACGAGCCGGAAGTGCCAGTCGTGGCGGGAGTACGGCTGGGCGTTGCACTGCGTGAGCAGCGAGGCCGCGTCGATGTAGCGATCCTCCTCGACGCGCAGGTCGAGCTCGAGGTCGGACCAGTCCGACGGCAGCGAGTCGACGATCTCCTGCAAGGTCTCCGCGAGCGCCATGATGCGCCCAGAGCGTACGACATGGCCGCGGACGACCTCCCACTCGACCTCGAAGGGCTGCTGGCGCTGCTCGAGCGCCTCGACGGCGCGGAGGAGGCCGCGGTCGTCCGCTCCGCCCTGCAGGCCGGCGTGCCCCGCGAGCGCGTGCTGGACGAGCTGCAGGCCGAGGTGCTGCGGCGGTTGGCGCGGCTGGATGAGCCGCGGTGACGCCTGGTCTCCGCGCCGGCCTCGATCAGCCCGGCGGTCGCGCACGGTCGATCGCCTCGGCTGGCGAAGCCATCACGATCGACCGCGAAGGCTTCACACCGGAAACACGTGGGGCGCCTAACCGTCGCTATGAGGCTGTTGCACAAAGTCGGTCAAAGATGAGGTGCGTCAATGTGCCGTGGGACGCCACCATGCACGGAGAGCCGGCACGGCAGTGTCGAGTGGGACGAGACACTCCGTGAGGAGCTCGCCTTCGCCCGCCCGTGTCCCACGGCCGTTGAGGTCCGAGCGCTTCGGCGCGGCTTTGCGCAACAGCCTCTATGCGACGCTAAGGAGCCCCAGCCGGCCGTTCGCCGAGCCCGCCCCACCAACGCACTAATCTTTCATCAGTGCCCGCCACCTTCATCGTCGACCGATCGCAGAGAGGCAAGCTCGCCCTCACCGGCCCGGACGCCAAGACGTTCCTGCACGGCCAGGTCACGAACGACATCGAAGGGCTCACGCCCGGGCACGGCTGCTACGCCGCCTTCCTGACCCACAAGGGCAAGATGCTCGGCGACCTGCGGGTGTTCGACCTCGGCGACGAGCTGCTGCTCGACTGCGAGCGCGTCGTGTTGCAGGAGCTGTTCAACATGATCCGCCGCTACAAGCTCGGCGCGGACGTGGAGCTGCACAAGCGCACGCTGGAGCTGGCGCTGTTCAGCGTGATCGGGCCGGGCGCGCCGCGGCTCGCCGGGCCGGACGAGCACGACAGCGCGCGCGTGGCGCTCGGCGGGGCGGAGGTGGTCGCGGTGACCACCGATGTGGGCACGGACGTGTTCTGCGCCGCCGCCGACCGCGACGCCGTACGCGCGGCGCTGGCGTTCCCCGAGGGCGACGAGGCCGCCGCCGAGGTGGTCCGCGTCGAGCGCGGGCGCCCGCGCTACGGCGTGGACCTCGACGACTCGGTCATCCCCCAGGAGGCCGGGCTCAACGAGCGGGCGGTGTCGTTCACCAAGGGCTGCTACGTGGGCCAGGAGACCGTGGCCCGGCTCCACTACCGGGGGAAGCCGAACCGCCGGCTGCTCGGCCTGAAGCTGAGCGCGCCGGCGCAGACGGGCAGCGAGCTGCGGCTGGGCGAGAAGGTCGTGGGGCGACTCGGATCGTCCGTGGAGTCCCCCGTCCTGGGGCCGATCGGGCTCGCGCTGGTGCGGCGCGAGGCGGCGCCCGGGGACACCGTGGATGTGCAGGGTGTGAGCGCTCTCATCGTTGACGTACCGTTCGCCCGCTAACACACGCGGGGTATGTCTCCCGACCGGGGGGTGTACTAGCATCGAACCGCACAAGCGCCACCCAGGAAGGGAGCTGCCAATGGCCGCTCACGTGATCGTCCTCGCCAATCGCACAGCGCCGGCGCCAGAGCTCATCGAGGCACTGGTGGAACGGAGCCGGCGCGGGCCGATCACGGCGACGCTCATCGTCCCGGCGGGCCCGGGCTCGGCCGACCGCGCGGCGGCCAGGGAGCGGATGGAGGAGGCCCTGGTGGCCTGGCGCGAAGCGGGCATCGAGGCCTGCGACGGCGTGGTCTGCGACCCGGCGCCGCTGGAGGCGCTCGAGGAGGTCTGGGACCCGATGCGCCACGACGAGGTGATCGTCTGCACCCTGCCGGGGCGCAGCTCGAAGTGGATTCGCGGGGATCTCCCCCACTCCGTCGCCCGCTTCACCGGGGTACCGGTCACCCACATCGTCACGCGCGACCACGAGCCGGAGCCGGCGGGCCCACCGCCCGAGCACGACAAGGGCGCGCTCGGCCCGCTCAGCGTGCTGGCCTGGGGCAAGCGCTCGGCTTAACCGTCCGGTCGCGTCGCCGGTTAGCCACCCCCGCTGTGGGGGCTACCGCACTTTTGAGCGCGCCCGGCAGTGGGCACATTGGAGGCGTGCCCCTGACCGTCCTCATCGTCGACGACCACGCCGGTTTCCGGCGGGCCGCGCGGGCGCTGCTGGAGGCCGAGGGCTATGTGGTGATCGCCGAGAGCGCGACCGGCGGCGACGCGCTGGAGGTCGCCGGGCGGCTGCACCCGCAGCTCATCCTGCTCGACATCGGCCTGCCGGACCTGGACGGGCTCGAGGTGTGCCGGCGGCTGGCCGGCACCGGCCCGGCGATCGTGCTCACCTCCAGCCGCGACGACTACCCGGCGGTGGAGCGCCTCGGCGCCCGCGGGTTCATCCCCAAGGACGAGCTGTCCGGGGACACGCTGGCAGCATTGGCTGCGTGAACGACTACTTCGACGAGCCGGTCGCGGCGCGCTACGACGCGTCGTCGGCCGCGATGTTCGACCCCGCCGTGGTGGAGCCGGCGGTCGACTTCCTGGCCGGGCTGGCCGGCGAGGGCCCCGTGCTGGAGCTCGGCATCGGCACCGGGCGGATCGCCCTGCCGCTGGCCGCGCGCGGCGTGCGGATCCACGGCATCGACCTCTCGGACGCGATGGTCGCCCGGCTGCGGGCCAAGCCCGGCGGCGCGGACATCGGCGTGACGATCGGCGACTTCGCGACCACCCGCGTGCCCGGCGAGTTCGCGCTCGCCTACCTGGTCTTCAACACGATCTGGAACCTGACCACGCAGGACGCCCAGGTGGCGTGCTTCCGCAACGTGGCGGCGCACCTGGCCCCGGGCGGCTGCTTCGTCGTCGAGGTCGGCGTGCCCGGGCTGCAGCGGCTCATGCCCGACCAGACGATGGCCCTGTTCGATTCGGGCCCGGACCGCTGGGGCATCGACGAGTACGACGTCGTCAACCAGGGCCTGGTCTCCCACCACTTCTCCGTGGTCGACGGCGCGCTGCAGAAGTTCTCGATCCCGTTCCGCTATGCCTGGCCGGCCGAGCTCGACCTGATGGCGCAGCTGGCCGGGATGCGCCTGCGCGAGCGCTGGGCCGACTGGGACCGCTCGCCGCTGGCCGCCGACAGCCGCAAGCACGTCTCGGTGTGGGAGAAGCCTTCGACGTAGACTCGCCGCCGTGGTGGCGGGCATCTTCCTGTTGCTCCTGGCGGCCGGGGCGATCGCGGCCGGCCGCGGCTACGTGCGGACCGGGCGGCGGATGCGCGGCTTCGCCACGACGCGCGGCACGGTCACGGCGCGCGACGTCCAGACGGTGCCCGGCGGCGACACGCGCGAGGGCCGCTACGGCCAGGGCGGCGGCTACCAGCCACACGTCACCTACGACTACACGGTGGACGGCATCGCCTACACGTCCGACCGCTGGAGCTACGCCGGCCGCGGGCTGAAGCGCAGCCTGGCCGAGCAGACCGCGGCCGCGGTGCCCGACGAGGTCGACGTCCGCTACGACCCGGCGGCGCCGCAGGAGGCCTACCTGCACACGCACACGCCGCGGCTCGGCTACTGGCTCGTGGCGCTCGGCGTCGTGCTCGCGCTGATCGGGCTCGTGGCGCTGCTCGGCTGAGCCACGATCTCCAGCCGGTTGCCCCACGGGTCCTCGGTGAAGAAGCGCGGCACGCCCGGGACCTCCTCGTCCCAGCGCACGGGCGCGCCGGCGCCGGTCAGCCGCTCGGCCACCACGGCGAGGTCGACGGCCACGAGCGCGGGGTGCGCCTTGCCCGCCGGCGTGAACCCCGCGTCCACGCCCACGTGCAGTTGTTGCGCGCCGCAGCCGAACCACGCGCCGCCGCGGGCGGCCAGCGCCGGCGGCTTGACCAGCTCGGGCAGCCCGAGCAGCCGGCCGTAGAACGCCCGCGCCTCGGTCTCGCAGCCGGGCGGCGCGGCCACCTGCACGTGGTCGAGGCCCACGATCACGCCGCTGAGGCTACGCGGGCGACGAACGCCGCGTGCTCGGGCGCGCCGACGCCGGGCCGCAGCTCGAGCGCCGGTGGCCCGTGTGCGGCCATCCACAGGCCGACCAGGCGCGTCTCGGCCAGCGCGTCGGCGGGCAGCCAGCCGCCGACGCCGGACCGGGGCGCGCGGGCCAGCGCGCGAGCGGAGCGCAGCGCCAGCTCCGCGGGCGGGCCGGCGGGGCCCCAGTCGACGACGCGCCCGCCCGCGATCCACACGGCGTCGAAGCGGCCGGCGGCCTGCGGGTGCGGCGCCAGCACGAGCCGCGAGCCCGTGTGGACGGCCCGCAGCACGCCGCCGAGGCGCTCCAGCAGCGACTCGAGCCGCCGCCGGCGGCGCGACAGCCAGGCCGCGCGCTCGTAGCGCTGCGCGGCGGACGCCTCGGCGATCTGCTCGTCCACCCGGGCCAGCAGCGCGGCGCCGCCGTCGCCCGGCCCGACGAACAGCGCCAGCGCGGCGTCCAGCCGCTCGCGGTAGACGTTCGGGTCGAGGTCGCGCAGGCAGGGCGACAGGCAGCGCCCCATCTGCCCGTAGGCCGACGGGTGCGCGCGGCGCGGCAGCGCGCGGCCGCAGTGCCGCAGACCGAACAGCGAGTTCAGCTGCTCGACCAGCTCGGCGGCGGCGGCCCGGCCGCGCACCGGCCCGACGCAGACCGCGTGGCCGGCGGCCGGCTCGCGCGCCACCTCGAGGATCGGGAACGCGATGTCCAGCCGGCAGCGCACGTAGACGTAGCCGTCCGGCTCGCGCGTGCCGCGCACGTTGCCCGGCGGGCGCAGCGCGCGGATCAGCCGGTCCTCCAGCAGCAGCGCGCCGAGCTCGGACTCCGTCGTCTGGTGGTCGACGTGCTCCGCCTGGGCCGTCCAGCCCGCGCCGGAGGTGAAGTGCGCCCGCGCCCGCGTGCGCAGGTCGATCGACTTGCCGACGTAGAGCACGCGGCCGTCGGCGTCCCGGAACACGTAGACGCCCGGCTCGTGCGGCAGCCCGGCGAGGTGCGGGCGCTCGCCGCGCGGCCGGCGCGGGACCGTCGGCCGGGTGCGGCGCGCCCGCCGCGGCGTCAGCAGCGCCACCGCCTCCCCCACCGTGGCCGCGTGCGCGCACAGCCGCCCGAACAGCGCGCAGAAGACGCGCGCGCACGTGCGCGCGTCCGGCAGCGCCCGGTGCACCGCGTCGACGTCCACGCCCAGCGCCGCGGCCAGCGCGGCGAGCCCGCGGCGGCGCTGCAGCGGCGCGAAGCGCCGGGCCAGGGCGACCGTGCACAGCACGGGCGGGTTCGGCCAGTCGAGCCCCGCCCGGGCGAAGGCCTGCTCGAGCACCCGCGTGTCGAAGCGCGCGTTGTGGGCGACCAGCACGCGCCCGCGCAGCTGGGCGGCGAGCGCCGGCAGCACCTCCTCCGGGGGCGGCGCCGCATCGACCATCGCCTGCGAGATGCCGGTGAAGCGCTGGATGCCGCGGCCGAGCGGCACGGTCACGCCGACGAGCGACTGCCACTCGTCGTGCAGCTCGCCCCCGCCCACGAGCACCGCGCCGACCTCCGTCAGCTCGCAGCGCTCGCGCGGCAAGGCCGTTCGTCTCGGTGTCGACGGCCAGGAACTCGGCGGAGGCGAGGGGCAGCTCGAGCACGGACCCTCCAGCATCCGCCCCGAACCGGACGTATTGCACGATCCGTTGCGCTAGCTTCCGGCCGAGCGTGCGCCGCCGACTCCTCGCCGCGCTGGCCCTCGCCGGCACCGCCGGGGTCGCGGCGTGCGGCGGCAGCGAGCCGCGCAAGAACCTCAACCGGCCGCCCGCGCCGATCACGCTGACGGGCGCGATCCACCCGCGCCGCGTGCAGATCTCGCCGGCGCGCGTCGGCGCCGGGCCGGTCACGCTCGTCATCTCCAATCAGACCCGGCGCACCCAGACCGTGACCATGGAGACGAGCAACCCGGCCGGCTCCGACACGATCGGGCACAAGGCGAGCACGCAGCCGATCCGGCCCCAGGCCACCGGCCGCCTGACCATCAACGCCCGCCGGGGCGACTACATGGTCCACGTCGGCGACCGCACGATCGCCGTGGCCCACCTGACGGTCGGCAAGCGCCGGCCGTCGTCCCAGAACCAGCTGCTACTGCCCTAGCTCCACCGGCCGCACCGCGATCGAGCGCTCGGCGCCGTCGCGCACGAGCGACAGCTCCACCCGCGCGTCGATCCGATCTGCGTCGAGCACGCGCTGCAGGTCGTCGACGCCCCGCACCGGGACGCCGTCGACGGCCACGATCAGGTCCTCGGCGCGCAGCGCCGCACGCGCGGCGGGCGACCCGGCGATCACCTCGACCACCTCGACGGCGCGGTCGCGGCCGACCAGCGCGGCCACCCGCGGCGGCAGCGGGCGGGCGCCGCCGGCGATGCCGATCCACGCCCGGCGGACCCGGCCGTCGCGCATCAGGGCGGAGATCACGCGCCGGGTGGTGGCGTTGATGGGCACGGCGAGGCCGAGGCCGACACCGGCCACCGCGGTGTTGATGCCGACCACCGCCCCGCGGCCGTCGACCAGCGCGCCGCCGGAGTTGCCCGGGTTCAGGGCCGCGTCGGTCTGGATGACGTCGTCGATGACGCGGGTCGCGCTGCCGGCGCGGGCCGGCAGCGAGCGGCCCAGCGCGGACACGACGCCGGCGGTGACCGAGCCCTCGTAGCCGTGCGGGTTGCCGATCGCCACCACGAGCTGGCCGACCCGCAGCGCCGCGGCGTCGCCGAGCTCGGCGGCGGTCAGCCGGGCGGCGTCGGCCCGCAGCAGCGCGAGGTCGGACAGCGGGTCGGCGCCCACCACCTGGACCTCGACGTCCGAGCCGTCGGTGAACGACGCGCGACGCGCGCGAGCGGCCGGCCACCACGTGCGCGCACGTCAGCAGGAAGCCGTCGGGGGTGATGACGACGCCCGAGCCGGCGCCGGCGAGCCGCCCGCGGCTGCGCATCCGCAGGTTGCGCCACCGACGGCCCGAGCCGCTCGGCCACGCCGGTCACCACCCGCGAGTAGGCGTCCAGCGCCTCGGCCTCGGAAGGGAGCTCCACAGTCACTTGCGAAATGATAGTGACGGCGGACTCAACCCGTCATGGTGTGGCGACCCGCACCGCGGACCGCCCGGACGGCGCATACGCTGGCCGTGTGCAAGTGACAGATGCCAATCGCCGCTGGTGGACGCTCGGCGCGATGTGCTTCGCGCTCGCCATGGTGATGCTCGACAACACCGTGACCAACGTGGCGCTGCCGTCCATCCAGCGCAGCTTCGATGCCTCCCTGTCCGCCCTCGAGTGGACCGTCAACGCCTACACCCTGTCGTTCGCCGTGCTGCTCGTGACGGGCGGGCGGCTGGGCGACATCCTCGGCCGCCGCCGGGTCTTCCTGGTCGGCGTCGTCATCTTCGCCGCCGCCTCGGCCACCATCGCCGCCGCCCCGAGCGAGGGCTGGCTGGTGGCCTTCCGCGCCGTCCAGGGCGTCGGCGCGGCGCTGATGATGCCCGCCACGCTCTCGATCATCACCAACGCGTTCCCGCCCCAGGAGCGCGGCAAGGCGATCGGGACGTGGGCCGGCGTGTCGGCCATCGCGCTCGCCATCGGCCCCCTGCTCGGCGGCTGGCTGACCGAGGACGTGACCTGGCGGGCCATCTTCATCATCAACGTGCCCGTGGCGATCGTCGCGGTCATCGTCACGCTGTTCGCCACGGAGGAGTCGCGCGACGAGACCGCCACGCGCCAGATCGACTATCCGGGCATCGTCACGCTCACCACCGGCCTGACCGCGCTCGTGCTCGCGCTCGTCCAGAGCAACGCGTGGGGCTGGGGCTCGGCCCGGATCATCGGCCTGCTGGCCGCGGCCGTCATCGGGCTCACCGGGTTCGTGGCGATCGAGCGGCGCTCGCCGGCGCCGATCGTGGACTTCACGTTCTTCCGCGCGCGCTCGTTCCTGGGCGCCAACGTGGTCGCGTTCACGATCTCGTTCGCCATGTTCGCGGTCTTCTTCTTCATCGCGCTCTACCTGCAGAACATCCTCGGCTACTCGCCGCTGCAGACCGGCGTGCGCTTCCTGCCCACGACCCTCGTGGTCATGGTCGCGGGGCCGCTGGCCGGCCGCCTGAGCGACCGCGTCGGGCCGCGCGTCCCGCTGGTCGTCGGGCTCACGCTGGTGGCCGTGTCGCTCCTCTGGCAGTCGCGGCTGCAGGTCGACACGAGCTACGGGTTCCTCGCCCCGGCGTTCGTCATCCTCGGCGCCGGCATGGGCTTCTCGATGTCGCCCATGAGCACGGCGGCGATGAACGCCGTCGATCGCACGAAGGCCGGCGTGGCCTCGGGCACGCTGTCGATGACCCGCATGGTGGGCAGCACGTTCGGCGTGGCGGCGATGGGCGCGCTCGTGGCGGTGATCGGCCGGCACGACCTGGCGCAGTCGCTGCCCCGGGTGCCGCATGCCGCCCGCGAGCGGCTCGTGGAGGCGCTCGGCTCGGGCGCCGCGCCGACCGGAGCGGGGCCGGCCGTCAAGTCGGCCGCGTCGCACGCCTTCGTCGATGCCGTGGGCACCGGGCTGACCATCGCCGCCGGCGCGATGGCCCTGGCCGCCGTCGCCGCCTGGCTGCTGATCGCCCCGGGCCGGGCGACGGCCGAGGCGCCGGTGGAGGCCGAGCCGGAGGCCGTCGCCGTGTAGCTCTCATCTGGAGGGACGCCCCGCGGCGTCCCTCCAGATACCGTTGCCGGGCGTGGAGGTCCTGACCACGGTCGACGAGGCGCGGTTGCGCGACCTGCGCGCGCGCGACGAGTTCTTCTGGATCGACCTGTGCTCGCCCTCGGACGAGGACCTCGACCGGCTGGGCACGGCCCTGGAGCTGCACCCCGTCGCGCTCGAGGACACGCGCGAGTTCCGCCAGCGGCCGAAGCTCGACGCCTACGAGCACCACGTCCTGCTGGTGTTCTTCACCGCGCGGGCCACCGGCGACGAGGCCTGGCCCGCGGTCCCGCTCGAGGTGCACGTCTACATCTCGGGCGGCTTCGTGGCCACCGTGCGGCGCGACACGTGCGTGCTGCTCGACGAGCTCCACGCCGCACTGGTGCCGCGAAGGCGCGACCGAGGAGGAGTTCATCGTCTACCGCATCCTCGACACGCTGACCGACGCCTACTACCCGGTCATCGAAGCGCTGGAGACGCAGATCGACGACCTCGAGCGGCACGTGCTCGGCCGGCCGCGGCGCGAGCACCTGAACCGCATCTACCGGCTCAAGCAGGACGTGCACAACCTGCACCGGATCGTCAGCGCGCAGAAGGAGCAGTTCCAGCGCGGCACGGACTCGATCCTCGGCCTGGCCGGGCTGGCGAAGGGCTCGCGCGCCTACCTGCGCGACGTCGGCGACCACCTCGTGCAGGTGGCGGGCGAGCTGCACCGCCAGACCGAGGACCTGATGGCGCTGACCGCGACCTACTTCAACGCGAACTCCGACCGGCTGAACGCGGTGGCCACGCGGATCACCGTCCTGGGCACGCTGTTCGTCCTCTGGACGCTGGTCACCGGCTTCTTCGGCCAGAACTTCGGCTGGCTGGTGCGGAACATCAACAGCATCCACGCCTTCCTGTTCCTCGGCGTCGGCGGCTTCGTCGTCCCCACTGTGATCCTGCTCACGCTCTTCTGGTTCAAGCGGCACGACTGGTTCTGAGGGCCGGATAGGCTCCGCGCCATGTCCGTCGACACCAGCCAGATCGCCCAGCTCGACGTCGAGCCCGGCGAGCTCCCCTCGACGATGGCCGCCTGGGTCATCCGCGCCGAGCGCGAGGGGGAGCCGACCGAGGCCTTCCAGCTGGAGGAGATGGAGGTACCGGAGCCGGGCGCCTTCGAGGTGATCGTCCGGGTGATGGCGGCGGGCGTGAACTTCAACAACGTGTGGGCGGCGCTGGGCAAGCCGGTATCGGTGTTCCGCTACCACGCCGAGGACCACCACATCGGCGGCTCGGACGCCTCCGGCGTCGTCTGGCAGGTCGGCGAGGGCGTGACGCGCTGGAAGCCGGGCGACGAGGTGGTCGTGCACTGCAACCAGGCCTCCTACGAGGACCCGGAGGTGCACGGGCTGGACCCGCTGGCCGCGCCGTCGCAGCGGATCTGGGGCTATGAGACGACCTGGGGCTCGTTCGCCCAGTTCTGCAAGGTCCAGGCCCAGCAGCTGCTGCCCAAGCCGCCCGGCCTGGCCTGGGAGGAGGCCGCGTCGTACGGGCTGACGTTCTTCACCGCCTACCGCATGCTGGTCGACCAGGCCCGCCTGCAGGAGGGCCACCGGGTGCTGATCTGGGGCGCGGCCGGCGGGCTGGGCGTGTTCGCCCACCAGCTCTGCCGTCTGTCCGGCGCCGACGCGGTCGGCGTCGTGTCCTCGGCCGAGAAGGGCGAGCTGGTGAAGACGCTGGGCGCGGTCGACTACGTCGACCGCAGCGAGTTCGCGGGGATGATGCGCCGGGGCGACGAGACCTTCGACGAGGAGAAGGCGCGCTTCAAGGAGTCGCGGCGCTTCTGCAAGGCGGTGGCCGAGAAGCTGGGCGGCGAGCCGGACATCGTGTTCGAGCACGTCGGCCGGGCCACGTTCCCCACCTCCGTGCTCGTGGTCAAGCCGTTCGGCACCGTGGTCATCTGCGGCGCCACGTCCGGCCACACGCTGGACTTCGACGTCCGCTACCTGTGGATGCGCCAGAAGCGGATCATCGGCTCGCACTTCGCCAACGCCTGGGAATGCCATCGGGCGAACGAGCTGATCGAGGCCGGGAAGGTCCGTCCCGTACTCTGGAGGACGCTGGGCTTCGACCAGGTGGCCGAGGCCCACCAGCTCATGTACGAGAACCGGCACCTCGGCAAGATCGCCATCCTGGTCGGCGCGACGGCGGAGGGGCAGGGCAAGACAGCGGACGGCCCGGGCGCGATCCGGGCGGAGGTGGGAGCCTGAGATGGCAGCCGGCGTGGTGCACATCCCGTGGTACGGCACGGTCTTCCGCGGCGACCGCCTGGAGGCGGCGCTGCGCGAGATCGCCCCGGTGGCGCTGCGCTACGGCGCCAGCCACTACCTCGTCTATCGCAACCGCGACGACATGTACAAGTTCCTGCAGGTCGCGACGTTCGAGAGCAAGCTCGAGTTCGAGGCCTACTGGTCCGGCCCCGAGTTCGTCGACTTCCGCACGATCTACTCGAGCTGCTACCAGGTGCCGGTGCTCTACACCTGGGCCGACCTGGTGATCGAGGGCGGCCTCGACCAGGAGCCGGCGGTCGTGAACGGGGCCCTCCGGGAGGGCGACACCGTTTAGGTCGCGGGCTGCTTGGAGCGCCAGCGGTCCAGCCCGAGGTAGAGCTGGTCGGGCGGGGCGGCCTGCTCCATCGACTCGGCCAGCTCGCCCACGGCCTCGCGGATGCGGGTCGCCATGGCGGCCACGAAGCCGTCCTGGTCGTGCTGCGCCGCCAGCTCCGCCTCGCTGCGCAGGCGCCTCGCGGCAGCGCTCGAGTTGCGCGGCCGCATCGTCGGCCTGCCCGAAGTGGGTGAACGCGAGCACGGCCGGCTCCCAGGCGGCGATCGCGTCCAGCGAGCGCTCCCAGGCCTCGACGTCGATGTCGGGCGGCGGCGTGGGCGCGACCGTGAACGGGCTCGGCGGCATCTTCACGCCGGCGGTGTCGCCCACGAACGCCCAGCCCGACGGCTCGTGGAGGTAGGACACGTGGTGTGACGCATGCCCGGGCGTGTACGCGACGCGGAACGCGCCGGCCACGTCGCGCTCGCCACCGCTGAGGATGCGCAGGTTCTCCTCCGGCACCGGGACGACCTCGCCCCACAGGCGGCGCAGCCCCTCGTCGCCGCCGTACAGCCGCCCGGCGCTGGCCACGAGCTTCGCGGGGTCGACCAGGTGCGGCGCGCCCCGCTCGTGGACGTAGACCGGCAGCTCGGGCCAGCGGCGCAGCAGCGAGCCGGTCGCGCCGGCGTGGTCGAAGTGGATGTGGGTGAGCAGCAGCGCCCGGGGCGTGAAGTCGCCGAGCGCCGCCACCAGCGTGTCCTCCGTGGACTGCGGCCCGGGGTCGACGATCACATCGTCCACCACCCAGGCGCAGATGACGTTCTCCCGCCCCATGTGCCGCACGTCGATCGGCCGCATGGGCGACCACCCTAGCCGGGCATCACGGCACGAGGCCGCCGTGGCGGAGCATCAGCGCGAAGTTCTGCCAGTCCGACTGGAAGTCGGTCAGCACCACCGGCTGCCCCGCGCCGTCCGCCGCCGGCGACTCGGTCGAGGCCGCCACCGCCGGCGCGGCCATCCGCTGCCCGCGCGCCCCCGTGCGCCACGTGTGCATGAGCTGGCGGACGTTGCGCGGGTCGTCGATGTCGGTGCGCGGCTCGCCGAGCACCTCGGCCAGGTGCGGGGCGCGCTGGACGCGGCCCGGCAGCTTGGCCAGCGCCGCCTCCGGGTCGGCGGCGAAGGCGAGCAGGATCGTCTTGATGATCGTCGTGTGGTCGTGCTGGGCGCGGGGGACGGGCGCGTTGGCCGGCTCGTGCAGCACCATGCGCTTGACCCGCGGGCCGGCGAGCAGCGCCGGGACGCGCACGCCGTAGGTGGTGAAGCCGGGGCGCGCCTCGTCGGCGTCGGGCAGCGGCGGCGGCGTCACGTGGTCATAGAAGCCGCCGTGCTCGTCATAGACGACGATCAGCAGCGTGTCCTGCCACACCGGCGAGCGGCTGAGCGCGTCGTAGACGTCGAAGATGAACGCTTGGCCCGCGCGGATGTCCGACGGCGGGTGGTCGTCGTTGGACGCCGTCTCCAGCACGCTGAGGTCGACGAAGTTGGGATCGATCCACGAGACCTGCGGCAGCGTGCCCTTCGCCACGTCGTCCAGGAACGACGGCTTGGCCACGATCTCGCCCTCGAGGCTCTGGGTCAGCCAGTCCACCTGGCGGCGGTCGAAGAACGCGAAGTTGCCCCGGTGCGGATTGGCCAGGTCGCGGTAGCGCCCGTCGACCAGGCGCAGCGTTCCCGGGTCGTGGGAGTACCAGCGCCACTGGTCGTCGGCCAGCTGGCGCGTGAACGCCGGGATGTCGTACAGCGGCATCGAGGCCAGGCGCGCCAGCGGGGGCAGCTTGGTGATCGTCTGCCAGAACCCGTCCGCCGTCACGCGCGGCCCCTGGCGCCCGGTCGTGGCATACAGCCGGTTGGGCCAGGTGTCGCCCGGGATCGAGGCGAACCAGCGGTCGCACACGCAGAACTGCCGCGCCAGATAGTCGTAGACCGGCACGTCCTTGCTCGTGTAGTAGCCCATCGGCACGTTCCACAGGCCGGCGCCGACCTTGTCGGCCGGCTTGCGCGTCTCGATGAAGTTGCGCACGAACCCGTGGTTCGCCGGGCCGTCCTGCGCGTAGCCGCGGCCCAGCTGCACCTGCACGCCCTTCGGCGAGTGATCCGGGTCCAGGCGCTTCTGCAGCGCCTCGCCCGGCCGCTGCACCAGGTTCGCCTCCGCGTCGAACGCGTGCACGCCGCGCCGCGTTCCGTCCTTGTCCACGTTGAACTCGTCGCCGGTCAGCCCGTCGAGGCCGAGCATCTGATCGCGCCTCAGATAGCCGAGCATGTGATCGAACGACCGGTTCTCCATCATCACCACGACGATGTGCTTGAGCGCGCGCAGCCGCGCGAGGTCGGCGGGGTCCACAGGCGTCATGGGCAGGATCCTCACCGACGCGCACCGCCGCCGTCAATAGCCGGGCGGGTCAGTGCTGGACGTGGATGTGGCTGTCGTTGTCCGGGAAGACGTAGATCGAGTAGCCGCCGCTGTTGAGGTCGCCGATCGCCTTGCGCAGGGTTGCGCTCTTGAGGTGCCCGACCGCCTGGTCGCCGGCGACCGCCGTGTCCCAGTCGTGCTTGGCGGCGTTCCAGGCCGCGGTGTACGTGTTGGTGGTGAACCGCACGAGGGAGGCCGTGGTTATCGCCGCCGGCTCGCCCTCGCCGGCCTTGGCCTTGGCCGCGCTCATGCGCCGGTCGAGCTCGAGGTCGGCCGGGAAGAACTCGCCCTGGAACGGGAGGCCGATGCCGTAGCTGCCCTTCGGCAGGTCCTGGAGCAGCGCGGCGACCTGGGCCGGGCCGCCGGCGCCGGTGAAGTCGAGCCCGTTGAGGTCGATGGCCTGGCCGCGGTGGCCGGACGAGCGGATGAAGCTCCCGACCATCAGCGGCGCCTTGTCCTTGGCCGGGTCGGCGACCCAGCGCCCGACGCGGGCGTCGACGAGGGCGTGGATCGTGAACAGACCGCCGAGCACGGCGCTCTGGCCGGGGTCGACGCCCGAGACCTTCTTGCCCGCGGCGAGGTCGGTCATCTGGGCCTTTGCGCCCATCCCGGTCGTGAACGTCACGAACCCCTGCCCCTCGCCGTCGAGGACCCACTGCGCGTACTCGGCGTTCGTGGCCGGCGCGCGGGCGCGCCAGTCGGTCACGGCCTTGTCCACGGCGGGCGGCGCGGCGGCCGGGGCGGCGGGGGCGCTCGTGGGCAGCCCGAGCACGTCGCCGAGCCAGTCGGCGGTGCCCGGGTCGGGATCCAGCAGCCCGAGCGCACCCTCGACGCCGCCGCCGTCGTGCGGTGTGCAGACGGCGTCGCGGCCCCACAGCTCGTGGATCGCCGCGCCGGGATCCGCGGCGGGGTCCGCCGGCTGCCGGCTCAGGCGCGCACTCCGCGCCAGCCAGGCCGAGACGGCCGCGTTGCCCGCGCCGCGCTGCAGCGCGCGCACGGCGTCCGGTGGCGTCCACGCCGGCGCCGCCTCCGCTGCGGCCGGGCCGGCGGTCCTGCGTCGCTCGTCTCGGGCGCGATGGCGGGCCACCCGGCGACGCTACCGCCCCGGGTGCCGGAGGACAACGCCGCGGTTAGGAGCTGTTGCGGCCCCGCTTCCGGCGGCGAGCGGTTGGGCAGAACGAGCCTACGTCCCACCAACCAGCGAAGGAGGCCCCATGATCGTCGCTGGCATTGTCCTGCTGCTTCTTGGTTTCCTGCTCAACATCTCCATCCTGTGGACCTTGGGCATCATCGTGCTCGTCGTCGGAGTGATCCTGATGCTCCTCGGCGGCATGGGCCGCGCCGTCGGCGGCCGCCGGCACTACTACTGACCGCTCCGGCCGTGCGCGCGCAGCAGCGCGCGCAGGTCGGCCGGCCGGCCCCAGGTGCCGCAGCTTGTCCGGGTTGACGATCCCGCTCACACCCTGGATCTGACCGTCCGCGACGTCGAGGATCGCCACGCTGATGATCCCGCCGTCGCGGGCGAGGAACAGCGCACCCGGTTGGCCGTTGATCTCCTCGCGGCGGATGGTGAAGCCGGCGGAGCGGAGGGTGCGCAGCCCCGCGACCAGCGCCCGGGCCACCTTGGCGCGGCCGTGGATCGGGCGTGCGGCGGCGGGCGCCTTGCCGCCCCCGTCGCCGCGGAAGACGACGTCGTGGGCCAGCAGCTCCTCCAGCCCGTCCAGATCGCCCGCCTCGGCGGCCGCGAAGAAGCGGGTCGCGAGCTCCTCTTGGCGCTCGCGCGACGCCTCGAACCGGGCGCGCCGCTCCTTGACGTGGCGCCGGGCCCGGGTGGCGAGCTGGCGGGCGTTCTGCTCGCTCGTGCCGACGATCTCGGCGACCCGGTCGTAGGGCTCGTCGAACACGTCGTGCAGCAGGAACGCGGCGCGCTGCTCGGGCGACAGGCTCTCGAGCAGGACGAGGAAGGCGAGCGACAGCGAGTCCGCCATCTCGGCCTTGCGGGCGGGATCGTCGTCGGCGCTCGCCAGCAGCGGCTCCGGCAGCCACTCGCCCACGTAGCTCCGGCGCCGGACGGCGGCTGAGCGCAGCTGATCGAGCGCGAGCCGCGAGACCACCGTCGCACAGGTAGGCGCGCGGCGACTCGATCCGCTTGCCGCCGGCGCGCGCCCGGTGCAGGCGTAGGAACCCCTCCTGCACCACGTCCTCGGCCTCGCTCACGCTGCCGAGCATCCGGTAGGCGATCGCGAACGCCGCCGGCCGGAGCTCGTCGAACTCGTCCTCGGTCATCCACCGAGTCCCTGCGCGAAGCCCTGGCGCCAGCTCGGCATAGCGCGGCGTCCAGCCGAGCTCGCGCTTGGCCTTCGCGTTCGAGGCGCCCACCGCCTCGGTCATCATCGCCGTCGCCGTCTCACCGGCCAGCAGCCGGCCCAGCCAGCGGGGGAATCCGCCGGGGCGGCTTGGCATCCAGCGCGCTCGCCAGCGCCGGCAGCCACTCGCGCACCGGCGCGGGGTCGTCGTCGACGATGTTGTAGACGCCCGGCCGGCCGTGCTCGACCGCGACCGCGGTCGCCGCGGCGGCGTCCTCGATGTGGACGTGCGAGAAGACGCCACCGCCGTCGCCGATCACGGGGAAGCGGCGCTTGCGGATCGGCGCCGCCATCTGCGCGTCCGCCGCCCGGCTGACCGAGGTCCCGGGCCCGTAGAAGCCGCCATAGCGCAGCACGACGCCCTCGCCCCAGTCGATCGCGGTCACCGCCCGCTCCAGGTAGATGATCGCCTCGACCCCCGGCTGCGCGGGTCCCGCCGTGCCGGGATCGAGCGGGTCGGCCTCGGTCTGCACCGGCCCGCCCGTGCGCGCGAACCGGAACGCGGCGAAGCTCTGCGCCACGAAGCGCCGCGCCCCCACGGCGCGACCGGCGGCCAGGAGGTGGTCGGTCGCCTCGGTCCGCAGCCGGTTCGTCATGAGCGCCCCTTTGAAGCGCTCGGGGTGCCTCGCCTCGCTGAGGCTCATCGGGCCGGAGAGCGCCGTGAGCTCGTGCACGATCACCTCGGGCTCGGCGGTCGCCACCGCCCGGGCGACCGCGTCGGGATCGAGCGCGTCGGCGACGACCGGGCGCGCCCCGAGGCTGCGCACCAGCTCCTGCTTCGACGCGCTCCGCGTCATCCCCACCACCTCGTGGCCCCGCGCCACCAGCTGCGGGACCAGCACCCGGCCCAGCGCGCCCGTGGCGCCCGCTATGAAGACCTTCATGACGGCTCCTCTCGTCGCATTCTGCCCTCTGAGACGAGACAGCGCGCCGTCTGTGACAGCTCACTCGAACCGATCCTCACCCCTGCCCGTACCGCCTGCCATCTCTCATCGCACCACCGTCGCGCCCGCGCGACCGCGGGTGGCCGGCCTGGACGGCGTCCGGGGGCTGGCTGCGCTGTTCGTGGTCATGAACCACATCTTCGAGCGCGCCTTCCCCGGCTACCCGGTGGATCACGCGCCGTTCTGGGCCGGCTTCTTCATCTACGGCCGGTTCGCCGTCGTCGTGTTCATCGCGCTGTCCGGCTTCTCGCTGGCGCTCGCGCCGGCCCGCCACGGCTGGCGGCTCGACGGCGTCGCCCGGTTCGCGCGCCGCCGCGCCCGGCGGATCCTCCCGCCGTACTGGGCCGCCCTCGCCTTCAGCCTCGCGGTGGCCTGGCTGGTCGTCCCGCAGCCGGGGCAGGGAGCGCCCGACGCGAAGTCGGTCGTGGTCAACGGCCTGCTGGTGCAGAACCTCGTGGCTGCGCCGATCCCCAACCGGTCGTTCTGGTCGCTGGCCGTCGAGGCCCAGCTGTACCTGGTGTTCCCCCTGTTGCTGCTGCTGGTCCGGCGGCGGGGCGCCGTGGTCATGGTCGCCGCCGTCGCGCTCGTCGTGGTGCCGGTGGGGATCGTGGGCCCGCACGACGTCTTCGTGATCCAGTCCGCGCCCGACCTCGCCGTGCTGTTCGCGGTCGGCGTCCTGAGCGCCGGGATCGTCCGCGCGCGCCGGTCGTGGCCGTGGGCCCGGCTCGCGCTGCTGGCCGCGGCGCCGGTGCTGGCGGAGGTCTGGTGGCGGGGCTCGGTGTGGACGCTCGACCATCTGTTCTGGGTCGACCTCGCGCTGGGCCCGGCCGTCGCCTGCCTGCTGGCGGGCCTGGCGACCGGCGGGCCGGCGCGGCTGGTGCGCGTGCTCGACGCGCGACCGCTGCGCCGCCTCGGGGGCTGCTCCTACAGCCTGTACCTGACGCACGCTCCGATCGTGGTCGTCGTGTACGAGCTGATCGTGGCCGGCCGGTTCGCCCGCGGAGTCCCGGCCTTCCTCGCCACGGTCGCCCTGGCGGTGCCGCTGACGATCCTGTTCGCCCGGGTCTTCGCGGCGGTCTTCGAGACCCCGGCACGGTCGGGACAACCGCACCTCGACTCGGGGGATGCCCGGCCTGGCGAGGCGTCCGGCGGCTGCCACCTTGAAGGGCACGATGAGCAAGCTCCTCCGCCGCCTCCGCCGTCACCGCCGCGCCTCCGAGCGCGGGATCTCGTTCGGCGGCCCGCCGGCCATCTCGCTCGCCGCCGGGCTCTGCTGAGCGCGGCGGCCGGCGACGTGCCGCCGGTTGACTCATGAGTCAATAAGCTCTGGCCATGGACCACCGCCTGCCCGAGCGGGACCGGCCGTGGATGATGCGGACCTACGCGGGCCACTCCACCGCGGCGAAGTCGAACGAGCTCTACCGGCGCAATCTGGCGAAGGGACAGACCGGGCTCTCGGTGGCCTTCGACCTGCCCGACGCAGACGGGCTACGACGCGGACCACGAGCTGGCCCGGGGCGAGGTCGGCAAGGTCGGCGTGCCGATCAGCCACAAGGGCGACATGCGCGACGCTGCTCGACGGCATCCCGCTCGGCGAGATGAACACGTCGATGACGATCAACGCCACGGCGGCGTGGCTGCTCGCGCTCTACATCGTCGCGGCGCGAGGAGCAGGGCGTCGCGCCCGAGCGCGCTGCAGGGCACCACCCAGAACGACATCATCAAGGAGTACCTGTCGCGCGGGACCTACGCGTTCCCGCCCGGGCCGTCGCTGCGGCTGATCGCCGACATGGTCGCCTACACGGTCGAGCACGTGCCGAAGTGGAACCCGGTCAACGTCTGCTCCTATCACCTGCAGGAGGCCGGGGCGACACCGGTGCAGGAGATCGCCTACGCGATGGCGACGGCGATCGCCATCCTCGACGCCGTCCGCGAGCGGGTGTCGCCGGAGCGCATGGGCGCGGTGTTCGGGCGGATCAGCTTCTTCGTCAATGCCGGCGTGCGGTTCATCGAGGAGCACGCGAAGCTGCGGGCGATGGCCGTGCTGTGGGACGAGCTCGGCCGGGAGCGCTACGGCGTCACCGACGAGCGCCACCGGCGCTTCCGCTACGGCGTCCAGGTGAACTCGCTCGGGCTGACGGAGTCCCAGCCGGAGAACAACGTCCAGCGGATCGTGCTCGAGGCGCTCGCGGTCACCCTGGGCCGCTCCGCCCGCGCCCGGGCCGTCCAGCTGCCCGCCTGGAACGAGGCGCTCGGGCTGCCGCGCCCGTGGGACCAGCAGTGGTCGCTGCGGATCCAGCAGGTGCTGGCCTACGAGACGGACCTGCTCGAGTACCCGGACATCTTCGAGGGCTCGCTCGTGATGGACGGGCTCGTGGCCGAGCTCCTGGAGGGCGCCCGCGCGGAGATGGCGCGCGTGGAGGAGCGCGGCGGCGCGGTCGAGGCCGTGCCGTACATGAAGTCCGCGCTGGTGGAGTCACAGCGCGCGCGGCTCGCCCGGATCGAGTCCGGCGAGCAGGTGCTGGTGGGCGTCAACCGCTTCACGGAGACCGAGCCGTCGCCGCTCACCCGAGGATGGCGGGATCCTCGTGGTCGACCCGGGCGATCGAGGCCGAGGCGTGCGCGGCGCTGGCGCGGTGGCGCGAGCAGCGCGGCGACGTGACCGCCGCGCTGGATGAGCTGCGCCGGGTCGCGGCGAGCGACGAGAACATCATGGCCGCGACGCTGGCCGCCGCCCGCGCCGGCGTGACCACCGGCGAGTGGGCGGCCGCGCTGCGCGACGTGTTCGGCTCCTACCGCGCGCCGACGGGCGTCGGCGAGGCCGCTTCGCCGGCCGCCGACGAGGCGCTGCGCGACGAGGTCGCGCGGGTCAGCGAGGCGCTCGGCCGCACGCTGAAGATCCTGGTCGGCAAGCCCGGCCTGGACGGGCACTCGAACGGCGCCGAGCAGATCGCCGTCCGCGCCCGCGACGCCGGCATGGACGTCGTCTACGAGGGGATCCGGCTGACGCCGGCCCAGATCGCCCGGTCGGCGATCGACGAGGGCGTGCACGTGATCGGCCTGTCGATCCTGTCGGGCTCGCACCGCGAGCTGTCCCGGACGTCATCGCGGCGCTCGGCGGCGCGGACATCCCGGTGGTGGTCGGCGGGATCATCCCCGAGGCCGACGCGGCGTTCCTGCGCGAGGCCGCGGCGTGGCCGCGGTCTACACGCCGAAGGACTTCGACCTCGACCGGATCATGCGGGACATCGTCGCGCTCGTCGCGGAGCGCAACGCGGTCGCCGGCGTGACCGGCGCGGCAGCTCGGCGCGCGGTTGCGCGCCGGCGACCGCTCCGCCGCGCCCGGCCGCGCTGAACCTGCTGGAGAACCGCACGCAGCGGGACGAGGCCGCCGCGCTGGTCGCGGCCGCCGGCGAGGGCGCCGGCCACGTCGTCGGCGTCACCGGCCCGCCCGGCGCGGGCAAGTCGACGCTGCTGTCGCGCGCTGCTGCGCGAGTGGCGCTCCCGCGGCCTGCGGCGTCGCGGTGCTGGCCGTCGACCCGTCCTCCAAGCGCTCGGGCGGCGCGCTGCTGGGCGACCGGGCGCGGATCGAGCACGACCCCGCCGACCGCGACGTGTTCATCCGCTCGATGGCGGCCGGCGAGCGGCTCGGCGGGCTCGCGCCCGCCACCCGGGCGGCCGCGCAGGCGCTGGCCGGCGCGTTCGACGTCGTGGTGATCGAGACCGTCGGCGTCGGCCAGTCCGAGACCGACGTGGCCGAGGCGGCCGACACGGTGGCGGTGGTCGTCCAGCCCGGCTCGGGCGACGCGCTGCAGTTCCTGAAGGCCGGGATCATGGAGATCCCCGACGTGCTCGTCGTCACCAAGGCCGACCTGGGCGCCGTGGCCCGGCGCGCCGGAGCACGACCTGCGGGCGGCGCTCGGCGCGCTGGGCGTCGCCGGACACGCCGGTGCTCGCCGTGGCGGCGCTGCCGCCGGCGCGCGGGCATCGACGCGCTGGCCGACGCCTCGCCGCCCACCGGGCCGGGCTGGACCTCGGCGCCCGCCGCACGCGAGGCCCGGCGGCTCGGCGCGCTGGCCGACTTCGTCGCCGAGCACGGCGAGCGCGGGCTGCGCGCGCTCGGCGGCCGGCGGGCGGCGCGGCGCTGGCTGGCCGAGCAGGACGCGTCCGCCTCGGAGCCGGACCTCGTGCGCCTCTTGGAGGACCGCGCCTCGTCCTGAGGGACGACGCAAAACCATCCCACCGGATCAGCGAAGATCGCCACCGAGGCCGACGACGCGGGGGCCGCGGGCCGGGAGAGTCCCCGCCATGGCCCACACCGGACAGACCCTCATGAATCCCGTCTCCGGCGAGACGATCACCTTCACCCAGACGGCCGCCGACACCGCCGGCGAGCTGCTCGCGTTCGACCTCGAGCTCACGCCCGACGGCCGCGTCCCCGGCCTTCACGTCCACCCCGAGCAGACCGAGACGTTCCGCGTGGTCGAGGGGCGGATGCGCTTCAAGCTCGGCCGCAAGACGATCGAGGCCGGCCCCGGCGACGTCGTCACCGTGCCGCCCGGCGCCACGCACAAGTTCGCCAACGCCGGCGGCCAGGTCACGCGCGCCAAGGTCGAGGTGCGCCCGGCGCTGCAGATGGAGCAGCTGCTCGAGACCGCCGTCCGCCTGGCCGAGGAGGGCCGCACGCTGCGCAGCGGCATGCCGCGCCCGCTGGCGCTGGCCCAGTTCACCCGCAAGTTCCGCCGCGAGGTGCGCGGCCCGTTCCCGCCCGCCTGGGTCCAGCAGGCCACGATGGCGCCCTTGGCCGCCCTCGCCCGCACGCCGCTGCCGGCGGTGTAGAACTCGGGGGATGACGCCCGAGACGCCCCTGAAGGCCCGCCTCGCCGCCGGCGAGACGCTGTTCGGCAGCTTCCTCACGCTGGGCAGCCCGCTGGCGGCCGAGGCGATGGGGCTCGCCGGGTTCGACTGGCTGCTGGTCGACCTCGAGCACGGCGGCGGCCACGAGGCGCAGCTGCTGGCGCAGCTCCTCGGCGTGGCCAGCGCCGGCGTGCACGCGCTCGCCCGGGTGGAGAACGACCACCGCTCGCGGGCCGCGCGGGCGCTCGACCTGGGCGTCGAGGGGCTGATGTGCCCGCAGATCAACTCGGTCGAGCAGGCCGAGGCCTGGGCGGGCGCGCTGCACTACGGGCCGGCGGGCCGCCGCGGCGTCGCGCTGTTCCCGCGCGGCGCCCGCTTCGGCACCGACCCCGACGCCATGCGCCACGCCGCCGAGCGCACGCTCGGCATCGCCCAGATCGAGTCGCCCGCCGCGGTCGAGGCCGTCGAGGGGATCATCGCCATCGACGGCATCGACGTCGTGTTCGTCGGCCCCAGCGACCTCAGCCACTCGATGGGCATCTACCGGCAGTTCGACGATCCGCGCTTCCGGGCGGCGATCGAGCGCGTCGTGGCCGCCGCCCGGGCCGCGGGCAAGACCGCCGGGATCTTCCTGGCGTCGGTGGACGAGGCCGAGCGCGCGCTGCAGGACGGCTTCCGCATGATCGGCATCGGCTCCGACGGCGGCTACATGGTGCAGGCCGCCAAGGCGACCGTGGCGCGGCTCAGCCGCAGGCCTTCGGCGCCCGCGGGCTGAGCGCGGCGCGCATCGCCTCGGCGCACAGGTCCCCGAGCGGCCACAGCAGCGCCCGCGCGGCGGGGAGCGCGACGCGGTCCTCCTCGCGCGCCCACTCGGCGTCGTCGCGGCTCTCCACGAAGTGCGTGAGCGCGTCGCGCCAGGCGTTGCAGCCGGGCGGGGCGCATGACGATCGAGCGCATCCCGGGCTCGCGCTGCAGGTCGGTCAGCTCGTCGGCCAGCGCGGTCAGCTCGCGCAGCTCCAGCACGTCGTCCACCGACAGCTCGGCGGCCCGGAAGCGCTCTGCCGCGGTCACCCGCACGGCCTGGGCCGAGGCGGCGATCTCCTCGGCGCCGAGGTCGAAGCAGGCCAGCACGACGGCCTCGCCGTCCAGGCCCTGCGAGATGTCGATGTGCGCGTTGAGCATGAACTGGAGTCCACGGTATCGGCTTCGCCGGTCCGGAACACGAGGGCCACTACCCGTCCGGAGGTGGGGCGTACCACCCCTATACGCTCCGAGCGTGCAGATCCATGCGGGAGAGCTGCGCTTCGGGGTGCACTCGGGGCAGCAGTACGCCGACTTCCCGGGCTATCTCGAGCTCTGGCGCACGGCCGAGGCGCTCGGGCTCGACTGGGCGTCGGTGTTCGACCACTTCATGCCCATCCAGGCCGATCCGACCGGCCCGTGCTTCGAGGGGCTGACCCTGCTGGCGGCGATGGCGGCGCACACCGAGCGCCTGCGCTGCGGCGTCATCGTGCTCGGCGTGACCTACCGCCATCCAGCCGTGCTGGCCAAGATGGCGGCCACCATCGACCACGTCTCGGGCGGCCGGCTGGAGCTCGGCGTCGGCGCGGCCTGGTACGAGCTCGAGCACGAGCAGTACGGCATCCCGTTCCCGCGCATCGGCGTGCGCATGGACATGCTCGACGAGGCCTGCCACGTCCTGCGCGGGCTGTGGACGAACGAGCGCACGACGTTCGCGGGCGACCACTTCCGGCTCACGGACGCGATGGCCGAGCCGAAGCCGTTGCAAGAGCACTTGCCGCTGTGGATCGGCGGCTCGGGCGAGAAGCGCACCCTGCGGATCGTGGCGGAGCACGCCGACGGCTGGAACACGTTCCTGTCGGACCGCGACGCCTACCAGCACAAGCTCGACGTGCTGGCCCGCCACTGCGCCGACGTGGGCCGCGACCCCGAGGACATCCGCAAGCAGGTCGTGCTGCGGACCGTGCTGGGCGAGACCGAGGCGGAGGCCGAGGACAACTTCCGCGCCTACTGCGCCGCCCGCGGGGCGGACCCCGCGCAGATGCGCGAGGGCATGATCGTGGGCACGCCGGAGCAGTGCGCGGAGCGCTGCGAGGTGGCGCGCTCGCAGGGCGCCGGCGACTTCCTGATGATGGCCCGGCCACCTGCCGATGTCCGCACCATGGAGCTGTTCGCCCGCGACGTGGCCGGCGCGCTGCGCGCCGGGGTCTCGTGATGACCGGGCGCTGTGCCTGCGGGACGGTCCGCTACGAGGTCGCCGCGCCGTTCGAGTCGGCCAGCTACTGCCACTGCCACCGCTGCCAGCGGCGCACCGGGACGGCCGCATCGGCCAACGCCCGGGTGGCCCCCGAGCACTTCCGCATCACCGCCGGCGAGGATGCGATCCGCACGTGGGCGCCCGAGAACGGGTTCCCCAAGTCGTTCTGCTCGCTCTGCGGGTCCGCCCTGTTCTCCGGCGGCGGGGACCTGCCGGTCGGGGTGCGCATGGGCACGCTGGACGAGGACCCGGGCGTGCGCCCGTCCTACCGCCAGTGGCTCGAGTCCGCCGTGCCCTGGGAGGACGTGCCCGACGACGGCCTGGAGCGCTTCCCGCAGGGCCGCACGTGACGCTCGAGCGCCGGCGCCTGGGCGAGTCCGGGCTCGAGGTGTCGGCGTTCGCGCTCGGCTCCTGGCGGACGTACGAGCGGATCCCGCGCGAGCAGGGCGTGGCCGTGCTGCACGCCGCCCGCGAGCACGGCATCGACCTCCTCGAGGTGGCCCGCTACAACGACACGACCGGCCGCGCGCCACTCCCCACCGGGTACTCCGAGGTGGTGTTCGGCGAGGTGTTCCGCAAGTCCGGCTGGCCGCGCGCCGAGGTGACGATCGCCGAGAAGCTGTGGTGGGAGTTCTGGCCCGGGCAGACCGCCGCCCAGGAGCTCGACGCGTCGCTGGAGCGCACGGGGCTCGACCACGTCGACTTCGTCTATTCCGACCCGCCGCCGGCCGAGCTGGCGCTCGAGGAGGTGGTGGCGGCGGTCGGCGGCCTGCTCGCCGCCGGCAAGGTCCGCGCCTGGGGGATCGTCAACTGGCCGGCCGCGCGGATCGCCGAGGCCGGCCGGATCGCGCGCCGAGCAGGGTGTGCCCGCGCCGTGCGCGGCCCAGCTCCCCTACAGCCTCGCCCAGCGCTCGCCGGTGGAGGACGAGGACATGCGGACGGCGCTGGCCGGGTGCGCGGCCGCCGTCGTCGCCTCGTTCGTGCTGGCCGGCGGAATCCTGTCCGGCAAGTACGGCCGCGGCGAGGGCGGCCGGATGGCCGACGAGATCGCCGACCCGCGCTTCGCCGAGGCGGTCCGCGTGGCCGAGCGACTGCGGGCCGTGGGGGACGCGCACGGCACCACCCCGGCCGCCCTGGCCACGGCGTTCGCATACCGCAGCCCGGGCGTGGCCACGGTGCTGTTCGGCGCCACGACGCCCGAGCAGGTGGCCGAGAACGTGCGCGCAGCCGAGCTGGATCCGGCGCTCGTGGCGGCATTGGCCTGAAACCCGATCGCCTATCCTGGTCAGGATGCTGCACCACCAGCTTCCGTGGTATGTCGGCGGCCCGGTGCTGGGCCTGTGCGTGGTCGCCCTGCGGCTGCTGCTCAACGAACGGCTCGGGATCACCGGCGCCTGGTCGGACGTCGTCGAGCGCCTGTCGCAGCGCAGCCTCGGCTTCGACACCCGCGGCTGGCTGCTGATCGGCCTGTTCGCGGGCGCGGTCGCGTTCACGCTCGCGGCCGGCGGGCCGGACTTCCACGGCTACGGCTGGCTCACCGCGACGTTCCACGGCAACGCGCGCTGGCTGATCGCGCCGATCCTGGCCGGCGCGGGGATCCTGATCGGCTACGGCGCGAAGACCGCCGGCGGCTGCACGTCGGGCAACGGCCTGAGCGGCAACGCGCAGCTCTCGCCCGCGAGCCTCGTGGCCACGGCCACGTTCTTCGGTACGGCGATCGGCGTGAGCTTCCTGATCGAGGCGCTGATCTGATGGCCCGCAAGGCCGCGGCCGCGCTCGTCGGCGCCGTGTTCGGCGTCACGCTGTGCTGGACCGGGATGACCAGCCCGGTCGTGCTGCGGGACGGGCTGCTGTTCCACAAGGCGTACCTGTTCCTGTTCTTCGGCGCGGCGGTGATCACCGCGTTCGTGGGCCTGCGGGTGCTGCGCGCCCTGTGGGCGCGAGCGCTGCTCACCGGCGAGCGCGTCGCCTGGGACCCGGTGCAGCCGGAGCGCCGGCACGTCGCCGGCGCGCTGCTGTTCGGCGTGGGCTGGGCCGTGGCCGACGCGTGCCCGGGGCCGATCGCCACCCAGCTCGGCCAGGGCGTGTGGTGGAGCCTGGCCACGATCGCCGGGCTCACCGTGGGTCTGCGCCTGGCCGCTCAGGGCGTGCGGGCCGGCGGGGCGGGGAGGCCGCGGCGGGCGCCCTCCTCGATCAGCTCGGCCAGCGGCGTCGCGCCGGCCGCACCGGTCGGCACGCGCACCGAGAGCGCCGAGTAGAGCTCGGCCCAGCGCAGCGTGTCGGCGACCGGCATGCCGACGGCGTCGCCCCAGGCCCAGGCGGCCACGAACAGGTCGCTCGAGCCGGTCGAGTCGACCGCCTGGCCGACGTCGAAGCCGGGGACGTCGAGCGCCTCGCCGTCGACCACCGCCGTGGCGCCGCCGCCGTTGAGCGAGACCACGACCGCGGAGACGCGGGCGCCGATCATCGCCGCCGCCTCGCGCGGCGTCCCCGCGCCGGTGAGCACGAGCGCCTCGCGCTGGTCGATCTGGAGGCCGGTGGCGCGGCCGGCCTGGCCGGGCAGGCGGCCGGCGAACGCGCGGGCGTCGTCATCGCCCACGCTGACGTACGCGCGCGTGCCGGCGGGGACGACGTCGAGCTGGCTGAGGCCGGTGACCACGGCGCGGGGCGCCAGCGCGGCCACGTCGGCGGCCCGCGCGCGCACGCCCGGGTCGTAGGTGACCATCGCGCGCTCGCCGCTGATCGGCATGACCATCGTGATCGGCGTGCGCGGGCAGGTCGGGCCGACGACCTGGACGTCCTCCTCGTCCAGCGTCTCGCGGATCATGTCGCCCGCCGGGTCGCTGCCGAGCGGGGCGGCCAGCGCGGTCGACAGGCCGAGGCGGGCCGTGCCGATCGCCGTGATCGCCCCGCCGCCGGGGGAGCGGACGAGGTCGCCGGCGAAGCGCTCCTCGCCCAGGCCGGGCAGGCCCTCGAGCCCGACGAAGGTCATGTCGAGGAAGGCCGGCACGGAGACGACGACGTCGACGCTCATGTGCGCCTTTGTCTATCAGGTCACTGGTGACGGCGTGCGAAGCGGCCGATCGGCGAGCTGTCGATCGCCTCGCCCAGTGAGCCCATGGCCACCCCGAGGCGCAGGCCGGCCTGGCCGAGCGCACCGCCGTCCGCGGGCGCGATGGCCGCGTCGGGGTCGGTGGCCAGCGTGACCGCGATGGCGCGGCCGCGCTCCTCGAGCTCGCGCAGGCGCTCCTCGGCGCGGGCGTGGCGGCCGGCCAGCTCGGCGTCGCCGCGCGCCCGGGCCAGCCCGCCCAGGTAGCCGGCCAGGATCGTCAGCCGGGCCAGCTCGAGCAGCGCGCCGCGGAACGCCTGGTTGCGCTCGAGGATCAGGTCCGACACGCCGCGCGCGCCGCTCAGCGAGGCGCCGACGCCCTCGGCCATCGGCACGCCGGGAATCGCCGACTCGCCGAACTCGGCCAGCAGCTCCGCCGCGGTCTCCGCGCCCTCGGCCAGGAAGTCCCCGGGCGGGCCGCCCAGGCGCCGGCCGAGGTGCGCCCAGTGGCCGTGCACCTGGCGCGCCGTGGCGTAGGCCTCGCGCAGCGCGCGATGCTCCGCCGGCAGCAGCCCCTGCTCGGTCAGCTCCGTCATCGCTCTGAGGCTAGCCGAGCGAGGCGATCCGCCATCTCCCACCCACCCTGCTCAGCTTCAGCGTGTCCTTCGACGGCGCCTGGCCCTGCGCGGACGTGCGCACCTGCGCCCGGGCGGAGTCGCCGTCGACGGTGATCTGGCCGATCGTCAGCTTCGGGTCCTTGACCGAGCCGAGCCCCTGCTTCAGCGCCGCCTCGCAGGACAGGCCGGCCGCCTTGATCTCCTCGACCAGCTTGGGGGCCAGGAGGTCGTCGCACAGCCGCTTGTAGTCCTTCGCCGCGGTGGCGCGGCCGAACGCCACGACGGCGGTGCGCACCTGGTCGGGGTCCGACGGCCCGCCCCCGCAGCCGCCGAGGGCGAGCGCGGCGGTGGCGAGCGCGACGAGCGGGCGGCGCACGTGCCGCAGCATAGAATGGGCTTCCATGTCGACGGCGGGTCAGATCGGATCGTGGCTGCGGTGCTACCGCTGCTGGTCCCGGGACCTTGAGGTGCAGGTCCACTACGAGGGCATCCACCGCATCGACCCGGTGACGGGCAAGCGGGCCGACGTGGTGGACGAGCTCCAGGAGGCGGTCGTGCAGTGCCTGGACTGCATGCACGACCAGCCGCACCTCGTGTTCCACAACGACCGGCTGGAGCCGGTGGAGGACCGCTGGGAGCGGATGGTGGTCGGCACGCCGTGGGTGGCGTCCTGCTCGGTCATGGTCGAGTCCGACTCGGTGGAGACGTGCTCGGGCCCCGAGGCCGCCGACGCGCTCGCCTATGCGGCGTTCGGCGACCACGGGACGCGCGAGTTCTTCACCCACGTCCGCTACCACAAGCACGAGGAGGAGCAGATCGTCGTCCACCTGCTGGTGGAGCTCTATGCCCGCTCCTCGGAGGAGGCGTCCTCCGTGCTCGAGGAGGCGGCGCGCGGGCAGCTGACGATCAGCTCGCTGGCCGAGGAGTCACGCCCGCCGGCCACGACGGGCGGCGGCGAGCACCCCCACTGATCGACCCGGCCGTGAGCCGGCCCACCCGCTTCCAGCGGCGCGCGGAGAACCGCGGCGTCACCGCGCTCGAGCTGTTCTACGACCTGGTCTTCGTGTTCGCGGTCACGCAGGTCTCGCACCTGCTGCTGGCCGACCTCACGTGGCGCGGCGCCGGGCAGGCCACGCTCGCGCTGCTCGTGGTCTGGTGGTCGTGGAACTACACGACGTGGGTGACGAACGAGCTCGACCCCGACGCCACCGCGGTGCGGCTGCTGCTGATCGGCCTGATGCTGGCGAGCCTCGTGATGTCCGTGGCCATCCCGCAGGCGTTCGGCCACCGCGGGCTGCTGTTCGCCGGCGCCTACGTGGTCATCCAGGTGGGCCGGCACACGTTCCTGACGTTCGTGTCCGCCCGCCCGGGCACGATCGAGCGCACGCGGGCGGGCGAGATCCTCACCTGGTTCGTGGCCGCGGGCGTCTTCTGGCTCGCGGGTGGCGCGGCGCACGGCGCGGCGCGCACCGCCCTGTGGCTCGTCGCGCTGGCCATCGACTACGCCGGCCCGCTGTTCGTCTACCGCGTGCCCGGCCGGCCGCGGCTCGACCACGTCGTCTGGCAGGTCGACAGCGGCCACTTCGCCGAGCGCTTCCAGCTGTTCGTGATCATCGCGCTGGGCGAGTCGATCGTGATCATCGGGGCGACCGCCAGCCCGCTCGACCTGACCGCGGCGCGGCTCTTCACGTTCGGACTGGCGTTCCTGGCCACGGCCGCGATGTGGTGGCTGTACTTCGACTACGCCGCGGCGATCGCCGAGCGCCGGCTCGAGCGGTCCGAGCAGCGCACGCTGCTGGCCCGCGACGCCTACACCTATCTGCACGTCCTGCTCGCCGCCGGGATCATCGTCACCGCGGTGGGCGACGAGCTGGCCATCGCCCACCCCGCGCATACGCTCCCGGACGCCGACGTCGCGGCGATCGCCGCCGGCCCGGCGCTCTACCTGCTCGCGCTCGTGCTGTTCCGCCGCCGCATGGCGGGGTCGTGGTCGGGCATGCGCCTCGGAGGCGCGGCGGCGTGCGTGCTGCTCTTCGCCACGGGCGGGTTCGCCCCCGGCTGGCTGCTCGAGGCGCTGACCGTGGTCGTCCTCACCGCGGTCATCGTGGCCGAGCGGCTGGCCACGGGGCGGCGGATCGCCCGCGGCGAGCCGTCCCCGCTGGAGCGGCTCCGGGCGTAGAGTCGCCACGTGACGAGCCCCCGCGTCGTCGGCTGCGGCGGGATGGCCGTGGTGTATCTCGCGCGCCGGCTCGACATGGACCGCGACGTCGCACTGAAGGAGCTCGCCGCGCCGCTGACCGGCGACCCCGCGTTCGGCGAGAGGTTCCTGACGACACCTACGCCCCGGAGAGCGCGTCCCAGTTCAGCGGTTCGGCCCAGTGAGCCGGTCCGCCACGACCTGAAGGTCGCCGGTGAACGCCTCGCGCTCGGCCGGCGCCGACGGCGAACGCCGCTCCGGCAGGAACGGCGTCGCGTCGTAGCGGTCCCCGGGGCGGTCACGCCCCGGGGTCTGCCCGGGGCGTGACCGCAGGAGCTAGTGGGAAGCCAGTCGGTGCGCCCGGAAGAGCAGCGACTGCTCCTGGAAGAGGCCGCTCAGGAGCTCGCCGAGGCTGGGGAAGTGCCCGGCTGCGGCGTCGCCCAGCGTCTCCTTGATCTGCGATGCTGCGCGGTCGCGGTCGTCGGCGAGCCGCTGCAGCCTCCGCTGCTCCGCCTGGTAGGCGGAGTCATCGCTCGCCGAGCCGGAGGCCAGCGCCTTCGAATCGGCGAGCAGGGTGTCGGTGGCCAGCGCTCCCACGCTCGAGTTGATCTGGTCGTAGCCCCGCGCCAGCGCCTCGGTCGCCGCGAGCGAGAACGGCACCCGCGAGAGGGCCTGCGTGATCACGTGCCCGTCCGACTGGTAGTCGTCGCGCAGGCCGGCCAGGTAGAGCATCGTCGGCCGGATGTCGGTCTCCTCGACCCACGTCCCGACCTTGCTCGCCTCTGGCACCGTGTTCGTCGACTCCGGGTCGTGAGCCTGGTTGCCGTCGGCCGGCTGCGGACCGTCGACGCCCCGCCTCGCCACGCCCGGCCCGGTCATCGCCGCCCAGGTGACGTCGATGTTCGGGCTGTAGTAGCCGTGGTCGTAGGCGAAGCTCGAGTTGATGCTGACGTTCGGTCCCGTCGTCGAGAAGAAGTAGTCCGGCTTCGGGAACAGCGTGAACGTCGGCGTCCGCAGCGTATCCGCCGTCTGCAGGTGCAGCACGCGCTGCTCAAGCGCGCCCGCCTGGTACTTCGTGATCGGCTCGTTGGCCACTCCGCTGTACGGATCGAGTGGGTTGGTCATCCGGGCGGTGTCGCGCTCGAGCTGACGGACCGTCGGATCGTCCGCTGCCGGCTGACCGTGGGCATAGATCGCGAGACCCTGCGGCTCTGCGTCGAACACCGTGCCGCTCGACGCCGTACCGGACAGCAGGCCCTTGATGTTCGCCTGCAGCTCGCCGATCTGGCCGGCGGGGTAGTTGCACGGGGTGGTGACGCCGTCACAGCCGGCCGGCGCCGGCACCGACGCCCGACCGACGTTCGCGCCGGCGAACTGGTCGTTCTCCTCGGCGCTGATCACGAACAGCGTGTTCTTCGGCGTGATGCCGTCGGCGGCAAGGCGCTCGAAGAACGTCTGGAACGCGGCGTCATAGTGCTTGGCGTTCGCGACGTAGCACGAGTCGCCCGGCCCGACCGGCCGGCCGCTGACCGCCGCGTTCGCGGTGGTCGTGCAGCCGGTGGTCGTGTCCGCCTTCTTCTCGTGCAGGTCGGAGATGTACCCGTAGGTGACCGGGACCCCGGCCTCCTGCATGTCGGCGAGCACGGCGAGCGACTGCGTCGCGGTCGGGCTGAACCCGGGGAAGCCCGGTCGCTTGCTGAACGGCTCGATGAGCGTGTTGCCGTCGAGGTCGACCAGGTTCCCGTTGGCGTCCGTCACCTGGTAGCCGTTGTGCACGACGTTCGGGCCGCCGCCGATCTGCGGGGTGATGTAGCGCGCGCCGAACAGGGCCTGGTGGCCCTGGTAGCCGCCCGGCTCGGTCGGCAGCGAATCGGCCACGGCCGTCGCCGACGCGGTGGTCTGCCCGAACTTCACCGCCTGCGCCTTCGCGCACAGCGCGTCACCCTTGGCGCAGTGGACCGCCTCGCCGATGTAGTCGGCGATCTCGGCGTCCTTGAAGGAGTCGGGGTCGGCGTTGAACTGCGCGACCTCGGGCGAGTTGGGGCCGAACACCGTCGGCAGGTCGCCGGCCGCGTTCTCGAGCACCATGTTCGCGGTCGAGAAGTCGCCGACCGTGCAGCCCGCGCGCGTGAACGGCACCCACGGCGCCGGTGTGGTCCGGTTCGTGTCGCCGGCCTTGGCCGGGACGCGGTCCGAGTAGACCATCGACGGCGTCGTGTCGTGACCCGCGGACGGCGGGGTCTTGGTGTCGACGACCGGCGAGGTCCAGTAGGTGAACGAGGTCGCCGGGTCGGTCGTGCCGTCGGGGTTGTAGGTCTTGTAGGTGTTCGAGAGGGGCTGGCCGTGGCGGTCGCCGTACAGGCCCGTGTAGATCGACAGGCTGTCGTCGGCCGTGTGGGCGATCATCGGCGTGTGCGAGTTCGAGAACACCGTGCCGTTCTGCTTGAGGAAGTTCAGCAGGTGCGGCATCTGCTCGAGATCGGACGGGACGTTCGGGTTGTCGCGTGCGAAGTGGACGTTGTCGAACACGATGTTGATCACGTGCGAGATGCCGTTGCCGAGTTGGCATCTCGACGACGGCGGCGGGCCGCCATGACCCGGCGAGCCGCCGGCATCCGCTGCGTTCGGCAGCGCCGTGACCGCGGCGAGCGCGATGGTCGCGGCCAGCAGGCCCGAGCGACCGAGAGCGCGTTTCATCGACTCCTCCTTGTTCGGTGAGGGCGCAAACCTACGCTTCCCGCAGGACAACGCAAGTGTCTCCGCGGTGAACGATGAGAACCTGATGAGCACCCCTGGCGCGGAGGCCCCAAACAGGAGCGTTTGCTGCGCGATGTGCCCGGCAGAACGGGCACGGCTGAGGTTCTCTGACTAGAGTCAGAGAATGCACATCGCCCACGTCCGCCGCTTCAACCGCACGGTCACACAGCGCGTCGGCGCGCTCGACGACTCCTTCCTGGCGCGCGGACGGCCGCTCGGGGAGTGCCGGCTGCTGTGGGAGATCGGCGACGGCTGCGACGTGCGCGACCTGCGCGCGCGGCTGGAGCTCGACTCCGGCTACGTGAGCCGGCTGCTCAGGCGCCTCCAGGCGGACGGCCTGGTGACGGTCACGCCCGGCGAGCGCGACCGGCGCCTGCGCACCGCGCGGCTGACCGCCGCGGGCCGGCGCGAGCGCGACGAGCTCGACCGGCGCTCCGACCAGCTGGCCGAGACGCTGCTGGCGCCGCTGAGCGAGCGCCGCCGCGACCGGCTCGTGGCCGCCATGGCCGAGGTCGAGTGGCTGCTCACCGCGTCGCTGGTCCGGATCGACGACGTCGACCCCGACGACCCCCGCGCCCGCTTCTGCCTGGCGCAGTACGTGGCGGAGATCGACGGGCGCTTCTCCGCCGGATTCGACCCGGCGCGCAGCCTGCCCGCCGAGTCCCAGGCGTTCCGCCCGCCCGCCGGCCGGATGCTGCTGGCCACGCTGCACGGCGAGCCGGTGGGCTGCGGCGCGATCAAGCTGGACTGGGGCGCGCCGCCGTACATCAAGCGCATGTGGGTGGCGTCGTCCACCCGCGGGCTGGGGGTCGGCCGGCGGCTCCTCGGCGAGCTGGAGGCGCGCGCCGCGGCCACCGGCGCGCCCGTGGTGCAGCTCGAGACGAACGGAGCGCTCACCGAGGCGATCGCCCTCTACCGCTCGGCGGGCTACCGCGAGGTCCCGCCGTTCAACGACGAGCCCTACGCCCACCACTGGTTCGAGAAGGACCTCTGAGATGCCGAAGCCCGCGCTCGAGTTCGCCCCCGTCGCCGGCCGCCCCTGGACGCCGGTCCCCGGGCAGCCCGGGGTCTCCGAGCGCGTGCTCGCGCGCGACGAGGCCTCCGGGATGCTCACCCGGATGCTGCGCTGGGACCCTGGCGTCGACACCTCGCCGGGCGGGCCGGCCGTCCACGACTACGTCGAGGAGGTCTACGTGGTGGCCGGGGAGATGCACGACCTCACCCTCGACCAGACATTCAGGGCCGGTGACTATGCCTGCCGGCCGCCGGGCATGATGCACGGGCCGTGGCGGACCGCCTCCGGCTGCGAGATGCTCGAGGTCCGCTACGCGGCCGCGTGAGTCCGCGCGGGCGTGGCGTCGAGGAACACCTCGGTGACGTCGGGCACGGCCCGGCGGACGGCGTCGTCGAGCTCGTTGGCCACCCGCTCCACGTCGTCGCTGCTCAGCCCGTCCGCCAGGTCGACCCGCGCGCAGACGAGCAGCGCGTTCGGTCCGAGCACCATGGTCAGCAGCTCCAGCAGCTCCTCCACCCCGTCGCCCGCGGAGAGCACGCGCTCGATCGCCGCGCGCTCGCGCGGCGTGGCCGCGGCGCCGGCCAGCAGGTGCGCCGTGTCGCGGGCCATCCAGGCGGCCACGCCGATCAGCAGCACGCCGACGAGGATCGACGCGCCCGCGTCCCAGTAGGCGGCGCCGGTGATCTGCTCCAGCGCGATGCCGGCGCCGGCGATGGCGATGCCGACCAGCGCCGCCGAGTCCTCGAACAGCACCATCTTCACGTTCGGATCGCGGGTCTCGCGCACGTGCCGGTACAGCGACAGGCCGGCCTCGCGGGCCTCGCGCCGCGTCTGCCGCAGCGCCCGCAGCCAGGACGCGCCCTCGGCCACCACCGCCACCCCCAGGGTGAGCCAGGCGACGGCGAAGTCGCCCGACCCGCCGCCGCCGGTGACGAGCTCGAAGACGCCGTAACCGACGGCGAACGTCGCGCCGGCCACGAACATCGACACCGCGGCCATGAACGTCCAGATGAACCGCTGCTGGCCGTGCCCGAACGGCTGGTCGGGCGTCGGCTCGCGCCCGGCCAGCGTGATCGAGCCGAGCAGGAACGTCTGGTTGACGGTGTCGGCCAGCGAGTGGGCGGCCTCGGCCAGCAGCACCGTCGAGCCGCTGACCAGCCCGCCGGCCAGCTTGGCCACGGCGATCACCGCGTTGGCCGCCAGCGCGAGCAGCACGGTGCCGCGGCTGGCGCCCGCCTCGCGCGAGCGCTCGAGGCTGCGGCGGCTGACCTCGCTGGGACCGGTCACCCGCCTCTGCCTACCCGGCCTGCCCGCGGCGCGCACCGGCGCCGCGGGCGGGCTGGGGCTCACGCGCCGGCGAGCGCCAGCGAGAGGTCGTCGCGGGAGCTGATCCCGAGCTTGCGGTAGGCCGAGGCCAGGTGCGTCTCGACGGTCTTGACGCTGAGGAACAGCGCGTGGCCGATCTCGCGGTTGCGCTTGCCTGCGGCCGCCAGCGTGCAGATCTGCCGCTGGCGCGGCGTCAGCGCGGCCGCGCCCTCGATCGCCGCCCGCCGCGGCCGCAGCCCGGTGGCCACGAGCTCGCGGCGCGCCCGCTCGGCCAGCGGCGTCGCGCCGGCCTCGTCGGCCGAGGCCAGCGCCGGCCGCAGCGCGTCGCGCGCCTCGACCCGGGCGCCGAGCCGCGACAGGGCGGCGCCGAGCTCGAGCCGCAGCCGCACCAGGTGCAGGACCGCGTTGACCCCGCCGGCCAGGCCGAGCGCCCGCCGGCAGAGCGCTACGCGCGCCGTCTCGTCCGCCTCCGCCACGGCGCGGGCGTGCAGCGCGGTGAGCAGCGCCACGGGAGCGCGGAAGCGCGTCGTGCGGGACACGTCCTCTTCGGCCAGGGCCGCCGCCTCGGCGCGCCGGCCGAGGTGCGCGAGCGCCAGCGCCGCGGTCGTGCGCCAGGCCACGTGGGCCGGGTTGACCCGGCCGTCGGCCGCCGCCCGGGCGCCGGCCTCGACCGCCGCGGCGTAGCCGCGCTCGTAGTCGCCCGCGGCGAGCGCCAGCCGGGCGCGCGCGTGGTGGGCCTCGGCGCTGGTCAGGCCCGGCGCGTGCAGGAGCGTGTCGGCCTCGTCGAGCCGCCCCATCTCGGTCAGCGCGCCGGCCAGCGCCAGGCGCGCGGCGGTGGCGATCGGGCCGAGGTCGCCGGTGAGCTCGAGCGCCGCCCGCGCCTCGCGCTCGGCGCCGACGAGGTCGCCGGTGCGCAGCGCGAGGTCGGCGGCGAGCCCGCCGGCCGCGGCGCGCAGGCGCTCCGAGCCGGTCTCGCGGAGCGCCTCGATGGCCGCGCGGGCCTCGGCGTGGCGGTCGGCCACGATCAGCGTGCGCACGGCCAGCTGGTAGCCGAGGCGCCGTCCGGCCTCGGCCAGCAGGCAACCGTCGCGCAGTGACGCGCGGGCGAGCGCGGCGCACCAGTCGGCCGTGGCCTCCCGGTCGTGGATCGCCGCCCACGCCCGGTGGGCCTCGACGGAGCGGGCGAGCACGGGGTCGGCCGGCTCGAGGCCGCCGGCCCGCCGCGCGGCCTCGCGCGGCGCCACGACGTCCAGCGCGGCCACGGCGACGGCCATCCGCGACGCCTCGTCCGGGGCGGCGGCCGCCTCGGCGTCGAGCCGCTCGGCCAGCCCCTCGTCGCCGCCGGTCATCGCCTTCAGGCCGGCGAGCCGGGTGAGCACGTCCACGCGGCCGCGCGGGTCGGCCAGCGCGGCGTGCAGGTGGCGGCGGGCGTCGGGCAGCTCGGCCTCGCTCGCCGCGACGGCGAGCCGCGTGCGGATCGCCGCCCGGTCGTCGCGGTCGGCGCGCTCGCGCAGCGCCCGCTCGAGGTAGCTCACCGCCTCGCGGTCGGCCGCCTCGCCGGCGGCGCGCAGCAGCATGTCGGTCACGTCGCCGTCGCCCTGAGGCTCGCAGGCCAGCAGGTGGGCGGCCACCAGGCCGCTGGCGGCGCCGGCGCCGGAGAGCAGCCGCGCCGCCTCGCGGTGCAGGTGCTCGCGCTGCGTGCCCGGCAGGTCGTCCACGAGCGCGCGGGCCACGACCCCGTGGGCGAAGCGGTCGCCGCTGACCAGCCCGGCGGCGCGCAGCGCGTCGCGGGCGGGCGCGAGCTCGCCGATCCCGACGCCGGCCAGCGCGGCGCGCACGTGCGGCGGCGTGGCCGAGCCGAGCACGGCCAGCGCCGCCGCCACCGCGCGGTCGCGCGGCTGCAGGACGGCCAGCCGGCGGCGGACGACGTCCCGCGCCTCCGGCGAAGGCCCGGCGCCCCGCTGGCCCGAGGCCAGCCGGCGGCCGAGCTCCGACAGCAGCCACGGCGTGCCGCCGACCGCCCGGTGGCACTCGCGGCTCGTGCGCAGCGAGGTGTCCGGGGCGTGGCGGCGGATCAGTGCCGCCGCACCCCAGACCGTCAGCGGCGCGGGGCGCAGCACGGTCGCGGTGCGCGTGCCGGCCAGCAGCGCCAGCAGGTCCGCGGCCGCGTCGGGATCGTCGCCGCGCGAGGCGACGACCAGCACGACGGGGAGCTCGCGGAATCCGCCGGCCGGCGTAGGAGAGGACCTCCAGCGAGGCCCGGTCGGCCCACTGGGCGTCGTCGACGAGCAGCACGAGCGGCTGCTCGGCGGCGAGCCCGGAGAGCAGCCAGAACGCGCTGTGGGCGATCATCGCCGTGGCGTCGGGCGCGGGCGCGCCGCCCTCGAGCAGCAGCCGCGCGGCGACGCCCCCCGGGCCCTCGGGGAGCGAGGTGTCGCGCACCGGCGCCTCCAGCAGCGAGCGCACGACGCCGAACGGGAACTCGCGCTCCCGCGGTCCGGGCGCGGCGGCACGCACGCAGCAGCCGGCGTCGGCCGCGAACTGCGCGGCACGGTCGAGGAGCGTCGTCTTGCCGAGACCCGCCGCGGCCTCGATCACCACCAGTGCGCCGCGGCCGGCCGAGGCTTCGGCCACCGCAGCGCGGAGCGCATCGATCTCGACGGAGCGCTCGATCAGCTCGACGTCACGCGTGCGGGGGGTGCTGGTGGCACGCGCGGGGGAATACGTGAGGCAGGGCTTTGTCATGGTCGCCGCCGAAGCTACGCACGCGTCGCCTCGGGGGAAATGACGGAAACCTCACGGGTTTGACTGCCCTGAGGGCACGACAAAGTCCAGGGAAGGGTCCCGATTGCCGCTTCCCGGTGCGTCGGCGACTGTCGGTCGACCATGAAACGACTCCGAACAGCAGCCCTCGCGGCCGGCGGGACCGTCGCCGCGACGCTGGCCTTCTCCACCGCCCCGGCACTGGCAGCCTACACGGCCCAGATCAGCGGCGACACGCTCAATGTCACCGGCAACAGCGCACCTGACGCGCTGGCGCTCAGGCTGGCGCCGGGCGACCCGTCCACGCTGCAACTCGACGTGGGCGACGACGGCACGGCCGACTTCGCCTTCGCCCGCAGCCAGTTCCGCACCGTCGACGTCCAGGCCGGCGGCGGCGACGACACGGTCCGCGTCGATCAGAGCAACGGCATCTTCCCCGACACCGGCCTCACGTTCGAGGGCGGCAACGGCAACGACACGCTGATCGGCGGCGAGGGCGCCGACGTGCTCTCCGGCGGCAACGGCAACGACACGCTCGACGGCAACCGCGCCAACGACGTGATGCTGGGCGGCGCCGGCAACGACACGTTCACCTGGGATCCCGGCGAGGGCAGCGACACCATCGAGGGCAACGAGGGCAACGACACCCTCGCCTTCCACGGCTCCAACGCCGCCGAGAAGATCGCCCTGACCGCGAACGGGTCGCGCACCCGGCTGACCCGCGACGTCGCGGCGATCGACATGGACTTCGACGGCGTCGAGACCGTCGACCTGACCACGCTGGGCAGCGCCGACACGATCACGGCCGGTGACCTGAGCGCCACCGCGGTGAAGACGTTCGACGTCGACCCCGGCACGAACGACGGCGCGGCTGACACGGTGATCGCCCAGGGCACCGACGGCGCCGACAACGTGACCGTCAAGTCCGACGCCGGTGAGCTCGTCACCGCCGGGCTGCCGACGCAGACCCGGATGGCGGCGGGCGACGCGCTCGACACGCTCGAGGTCGACGGGCTCGGCGGCGACGACACGCTCGCCTCCGACGTCACGGTCGCCGGCCCCGCGGCTGCGGGCTTCGACGGCGGCGCGGGCACGGACACCGCGACCTACCGCGGCACGACCGGCGACGACACCATCGGCATCGCGCTCAACGGCACGGTCGAGCGGGCGTTCTCGCCCGGCGCCGCGCCGCTCGACGTGAAGGCGGCCGAGGGCCTCGACATCAAGGGCCTCGCCGGCAACGACACGATCGCCGGCCAGAACGGGCTGTCCACGCAAGCGCCGCTGACCATCGAGGGCGGAGCGGGCGACGACCAGCTCTCCGGCGGTGACGGCGACGACGTGCTGCTGGGCGGCACGGGCGACGACGTCGTCGACGGCAACCGCGGCAACGACACCGCGTCGCTGGGCGGCGGCGACGACCGCTTCGTCTGGGATCCGGGCGACGGCAGCGACTCCGTCGACGGCGACGCCGGCGACAACGCGCTGCAGTTCAACGGCTCCAACGCCGGCGAGCAGATGGACCTGTCCGCCGACGGGACGAACGCGCGCCTGTTCCGGAATGTCGGCGCCGTGACCATGGAGCTGGCCGACATCGACACCGTGGCCGTGCGCACGCTGGCCTCCAGCGACACGTTCACGGTCAACGACCTCACCGGCACCGGCGTCAAGACCGTGGCGGTCGGGCTGGACAGCGACGCGACCCCCGACACGGTGATCGTCAACGGCACACCGGGCGCCGACAAGGTGCGCGTGACCCGCGACGGCGACGACGCCGTGGTCTCCGGGCTGGCCGCGCAGACGCGCGTCTCGGGCTCTGACCCGGGCGTCGACACGCTGGCGGTGAACACGCTCGACGGCCGCGACGTCGTGACGGTCGCGCCCGACGTCGGGCCGCTGATCAACCCCGTGGTGGACCTCGGCGCGGGGCAGTAGGCTCGCCGCATGAGCGGCACCGATCGCGAGGGGCGCTCCGGCGCCCCTCCCGATCTGCTGGAGCGAGCCGACCCGCTCGCCGGGCTGGCCGCGCACCTGCGCGAGGTGGCCGCCTCCGGCCGCGGCCGGGTCGTGCTCGTGTCCGGCGAGGCGGGCATCGGCAAGTCGGCGCTGGTGCGGGCGTTCGCCGAGCGGCCGGACGCACCGCGCTTGCTGTGGGGGGCCTGCGACGCGCTGCGCACGCCGCGGGCGCTCGGCCCGTTCGTCGACATCGCCGAGGCGGCCGGCGGCGAGCTGGCCGCCGCCGTGGCCGAGGCCGCGCCACCGGCCGCGGTGGCCGGCGCGCTCGCGGCCGAGCTGCGGCGCGCCCCGGCGACCGTGGTCCTGGAGGACCTGCACTGGGCCGACGAGGGGACGCTGGACGTGCTGCGGCTGCTCGCCCGCCGCGTCGACGCGGTGCCGGCGCTCGTCGTGGCCACGTTCCGCGACGACGAGGCGCACGGCGCCCACCCGCTCCGGATCGCGCTGGGCGAGCTCCCGCCGGTCGACCGGATCGCGCTCGGGCCGCTGTCGGAGGCGGCGGTGGCCACGCTGGCCGGCCCGCTCGGCGTCGACGCCGCCGAGCTGCACCGGCGCACCGGCGGCAACCCGTTCTTCGTCACCGAGGTGCTGGCGGCCGGCGGCGGCGCCATCCCGGACACGGTGCGCGACGCCGTGCTCGCCCGGGCGGCGCGGCTGGACGAGACCGCCCGCGAGGTGCTCGACGCGGTGGCGATCGACCCCGCGCGCACCGAGCTGTGGCTGCTGGAGGCGCTGGCGGTCGATCCGGGCCGCGGGCTCGACGCCTGCCTGGCCTCGGGCATCCTGCGCACGGAGGGCAACGCCGTGGGCTTCCGCCACGAGCTGGCCCGCGTGGCCGTGGAGGAGGCGCTGTCGCCGCTGCCCCGGCGCCGTCTGCACCGGCGGGCGCTGGGCGCGCTGATCGCGGCGATCGGCCGCCGTCCCGACCTGGCGCGGCTCGCTCACCACGCCGAGGGCGCCGACGACGCCGAGGCCGTGCTCCGGTTCGCCCCGGCGGCGGCGGCGCGGGCCGCCGGGCTGGGGTCGCACCGCGAGGCGGCCGCGCAGTACGCCCGGGCCGTCCGCTACGCCGACGGGCTGACGCTCGCCCGCCGGGCCGCGCTGCTCGGGCGGCGGTCCTACGAGTGCTACCTCACCGGGTCGATCGCCGAGGCCGTGGAGGCGCGCACGGCCGCGATGGAGATCCACCGTGAGCTGGGCGACCCGCGCGGCGAGGGCGACGCCCACCGCTGGCTGTCGCGGCTGGCCTGGGTGAGCGGCGACAACGCCGGCGCCGAGACCGAGGCGCGGATGGCCATCGCGCTGCTCGAGCCGCTGAAGCCGCAGCCCGAGCTGGCCATGGCCTACTCGAACCTGGCCCAGCTGCGGATGCTGGCCCGCGACGTCGACGGCGCGATCGAGTGGGGCAACCGGGCGATCGCGCTGGCCGAGATCCTGGACGAGCGCGAGACGCTCGTGCACGCGCTGAACTCGGTGGGCACGGCGGAGCGCCGGCGCGACCCCGCCGCGGGCGTGCGCAAGCTCGAGCGCAGCCTGGCGCTGGCGCTGGCCGACAATCTCGAGGAGCACGTCGCCCGGGCCTACATCAACCTGAGCGCCGCGTCGGTGGAATGGCACGAGCTCGCGGCCGCCGAGCGCTGGCTCGAGCAGGGCGTCGCCTACTGCGCCGATCACGACCTCGCGGCCTGGGCGCTCTACCTGATGGGCTACCGGGCGCGCAGGTGGCTCGACCGCGGCGACTGGGATGCGGCCGGCGAGGAGGCGGAGCAGGTCCTGGCCGACCCGCGGGCGGTCGGTCCGACACGGGTGACGCCGCTGGTCGTCCTGGGCCGGCTGCGCGCCCGCCGCGGCACCGGCGACCCGTGGGCACCGCTCGACGAGGCGCTGGCGTTCGCCGAGCGCAGCGGCGAGCTGCAGCGGCTCGGGCCGGTCGCGGCCGCCCGCGCGGAGGCGCGCTGGCTGGCCGGCGAGGACGACGCCGTGGCGGCGGAGGCGGACGCCGCCCTGGTCCTGGCCCGGCGGCGGGCTGACGGCTGGCTGGCCGGCGAGCTGGCCGTCTGGCGCGCCCGGGCGGGCGCGCCCGCGGGCGCGAATGGCCGCGGCGCCACCCCCGAGCTCGCCCTCCCGGCGCCGTGGTGCCGCGAGCTCGGCGGCGACCCCGAGGGGGCGGCGGCAGCCTGGGCGGCGCTCGAGTGCCCGTTCGAGGCGGCGCTGGCGCTGGCGCAGTCCGACGGCGAGGACGCGGTGCGGCAGGCGCTCGAGGAGCTGCAGCGGCTCGGCGCGCGGACGGCCGCGGGGCGGGTCGGGCAGCGCGCGCGGCAGCTCGGGGCGCGCGCCGGGACCCGGGCGAACCTGGGTGGGCTGACGGCGCGCGAGCTGGAGGTGCTGGCGCTGCTCGCCGAGGGGCTGCGCAACGCGGAGATCGCCGAGCGGCTGTTCCTCTCCGAGCGCACCGTCGCCCACCACGTCTCGGCGGTGCTGCGCAAGCTGGGCGTGCGCACGCGCGGGCAGGCGGCCGCGCGCCTGCGCGGCGGCGAAAGATAGGCACTCCTGCCGATGCGCGCCGGTGCGGCGCGCCGGTAGCGTCGCCGGAATGCAGCTCTACGCCATTCTGCGCCGCAGCGGTTGGCGCACTCCCGAGGAATTGCAGGAGGCCGCCGCTCGGTCCACGCGCGTGAGCAACGAGGACATGGCCAACGAGGTCCGCTGGATCCGCACCTACGTCCTCAACGAGGCCGGCGGCTCGGTCGGCACGATCTGCGTCTACGAGGCCACCGGTCCGGACGCGCTGCGCCGTCACGCCGAGCTGGCCGACCTGCCGATCGACGAGATCATCCCGGTGGCCGATACGGTCATCATCCACCCCGACCCCGAGCCGGCCGCCGTCTGAGCCCTCAGGCGAGCGGACGTGGCAGTCGCGTGCTGAGGTCAACGTCGGCGGCACGGGCCGGCGGGGCGCAGCGGCGGGCGTGCGCATCGGCCGCAACTGCGGTCAGGCGCCGCCGGCGGCGCGACAGAGAGCGTTTCACCGTAACCATCATCTGCGCTTACGGTAGGGGCGCCGGCCGCGACCGGCAATCGGTGAATCCCCCTGGTGTTAACCCATGTCAGTGAGTATGAGTGTGAACGTGCCGTCACTCAGTGAGCCGATGGCGGTGGGCGCTCCGGCCATGCTGCGGCTGGCCGAGCGCTGGAGCGCCGCCTCCGTGCGCGCCGCAGCGCTGCTGCGCCGCGTCGACGTGGTCAGCGGCGTGCTCGACATCACCGGCGCGCCCGGCCTCAGCGGGCTGCGCGACGCCGAGGACGACGACCGCGTGCGGCACGCCCGCACCGCGCTGCCGGCGGCCAGCCTGCTCGTGCTGGACGAACAGGACGCCGTGCACCTCGTGGGCCTGCGCGACGGCCCGTTCCAGCTGCGCGCCGGCGAGGGCCTGCACGAGTGGCCGGACGGCGAGGTGCGCCTGCGCATCCGGCCGGGCCGCGACGGCCTGTTCCGCGCCGTGGAGATCGCCGACATGGTCGTCGCCGCCCCCTGGCAGTCCGCGCGCCAGCGGGCGGCGCTCGAGCTGATCGAGCAGCTGACGCGCTAGCCGGCCGACCCAACCGGGGGGTCGCCGACCGTCGCCCGGAACAGCCACGTGATCACCTCGCCCTGGTGCTCGGCCTCGATGCCGTAGCACCCGGGCGCGGACACCGTGAGCGACGAGGCCTCCATCCGCGGCCCCGGCCCGGGCACCTCGTACGCGTCATAGTCGACGGTCCCCGTCCCGTCGAGCCGCTCGCCGACCACGCGCAGCCCGCCCTTGCCGACGAGGTACCACGCGACCTTGACGTCGTAGCCCGCGTGCACGGGCACGGCGTTCGCGGCCGTCGCGAGCGGGAGCAGCACCCAGAGGCCGCCGCGGCCGAAGGCCTCCCCCGCCGCTGACGGGCCGGCCAGCGCGGCGAGCCCGCGCGGCGCCCGGGCGCGGCCGAGCGGCGCGGTCACCGGGCAGCTGCCGCGGCTCACGTGGTGCAGGCTCAGCCGCAGCGGGGTCGCGTCCCCGCCGCAGCCGGCGAGCGCCAGGACGGCGACGGCGACGGCTCCCCTGAGGCGCACACGCCCATTGGATCACCTCCGCATGGGAATACGATCAGTCCAGCGGCTGCCCGTTGACGCTCAGCCGCACGTCGACGTTCCCGCGGGTGGCGTTCGAGTACGGGCACACGGTATGCGCGGCGCGGACGATCCGCGCGGCCAGCTCGGGGTCCTCCACCTGGGGCAGCGTCACGTCCAGCGCCACGCCGAGCCGGAACGACCGGTCCTCGGCCGGCGTGAGGCTGACGCTGCTCTCGATCGACACGTCCCCCACCTCCGCCCGCTCGCGCCGGCCGATGACGCCGAGCGCGCCCTCGAAGCAGGCCGCGTAGCCGACCGCGAACAGCTGCTCGGGGTTCGTTCCGCCGCCCTCGCCACCCATCTCCGCGGGGCTCCGCAGTTGTACGTCCAGCGCCCCGTCGTCGGTGCGGCCGTGGCCGTTCGCCCGCCCGCCCGTCACCGTCGCCCGCGCCGTGTAGAGCGTCTTCGCCATGCCTCCATCTTGGCGCACGCCTCGCTACGATCGCCCGGTCGAGCGAGGGAGGGCACGATGAGATTCAGGCTTGCAGCGGCGATGGCGGCGACCGCGGCGTCGCTGGCCTGCGCGGCGCCGGCGCTGGCCGGCGGCCCGCCGATACGGCTGCAGTTCCGCGGGCAGGCGATCGTGCCGACGGGCACGACGTTCCAGGACACGACCATCGGCGGGCTTTCGTCGATCACCTACGACCGCGCCCGCGGCGTGTACTACACGCTGTCCGACGACCCCAGCCAGTTCCAGCCCGCCCGCTTCTACACGGTGGCGATCGACCTCCGCCACGGGCGCCTCAGCGACAAGGACGTGAGCTTCCGCGCCGTGACCACGCTGCGCGCGCCCGGCGGGCAGCCCTATCCGCCGCAGGGCATCGACCCCGAGGGGCTCGTGCTCACCTGCGACCGCCGGCTCATCCTCACCTCCGAGGGCTTCAGCGACCGGCTGATCCCGCCGTTCGTGCGCCGCTACGCGCTCGACGGCTCCTACCTCAGCGACTTCGAGGTGCCGGCGCCGTTCCAGCCCACCGCCGACAAGTCCGCCGGCGTGCGGCCGAACCTGGCCTTCGAGAGCGCCGGGGTGACGCCGGACTGCCGTCACTTCTTCACCGCGACGGAGAACGCGCTCTACCAGGACGGCCCGGCGGCGACGATCGCCAACGGCAGCCCGTCGCGGATCATGCGCTACGACATCCGCAGCGGGCGGCTGGAGCGCCAGTACGCCTACGAGACCGACCCGGTCGCCCAGCCGCCGGTCCCCGCGGACCAGTTCTCGGTCAACGGGGTGGACGAGCTGCTGCCGCTCGGAGACAAGGACCTGATCGGCATGGAGCGCTCGTTCTCCGTCGGCGCGCCGGGCACCGGCAACACGATCAAGCTCTACGACATCTCGCTGCACGGGGCGACGAACGTCAATGGCGCGTTCAGCATCGCCGGCCACCACATCCGCTTCGCCCGCAAGCGGCTGATCCTCGACCTCGACGACCTGGGCATCCCGCTCGACAACGTCGAGGGCATCACGGTCGGCCCGCGGCTGCCCGACGGCCGCCCGTCGCTCGTGCTGGTCAGCGACAACAACTTCGCCGCCAGCCAGTTCACCCAGTTCCTGTTGTTCGCGGTCGGCGGCCGCCGTTAGCCGAGCGCCTCGCGGGCGGCGCGCGCGTGCAGCGCGTCGCTCGCGACCCACTCGGCCAGCGGATTCGCCGCGCGCCAGCGGCGCGCGTAGTCGCCCAGCGGCTCGAACGTCACGCCGCCGCGGTCGGTCATCGCGGTCAGCAGCCGGTCGAGCATGGCGATCCGGTGCCCGCGCCCGATCACCTGCGGGTGCATGCAGATGCCGAGGAAACCGCCGGCCGCGTGGGCGTGCGCGTACTCGAACTCCGCGTGCCAGATCTCGTAGACCCGCGAGGGCGCGGCCTGGTCCGTGCTCCAGCCCGGCTCGAACTCGAAGTGCGGGAAGTCGTCCAGGCTCCAGCTGAACGGCAGCTCGAGCAGCTCGCACGGCGCGCCGAACACGTACGGCTCGGTCTTCGACGCCCGGTCGCCGCGGCGCAGGTAGTACGGGTGGTGGTCGCCGCCCTGGCAGCTCGAGTCGTAGCGGATGCCGAGCTCGTCCAGCAGCGGCAGCGTGTCGACGGAGAGGTTGGACCCCGGCGAGCGGTAGCCCTCCGGGCGCACGCCGGCCACCCGGTCCAGCGCGTCGAAGCCGCGCTGGAGCACCTCGCGCTCCTGCTCGGGGTCCAGCGTCGCCGGGTTCTCGTGCACCCAGCCGTGGTGGCCGACCTCGTGGCCGGCCGCCACGATCTCCCGCACGAGGAACGGATAGGCGAGCGCGGTGTGGCCCGGGATGAAGAACGTCGCCCGCGCGCCGTGGCGCTCGAGCAGCCGCAGGATGCGCGGGATCGCCACCGCGCCGAACTCGCCGCGGGAGATCGTGGCCGGGTTCTCGGTGCCGGCGATCCACACCGACATGGCGTCGAAATCGAACGACAGGCAGACGGAGAGGTTCATGCCGCGAACGCCTGCACGTCGCGGCGGACGGCCGGCGGCTTGTCGAGCCAGCCGCCGTAGTCGAGCAGCTCGAACGGCGCCGTGCACGGCGTGCCGGCGGCCACCCACAGCCGCCGCGTGGCCGGCTCGATGATCAGGCTGGCCAGCGTGGCCGACTGGTCGAGGGGGTCGTAGCGCGGATCCGGATGGCAGCAGACGCCGTGCGGGTGGGCGGCGTGGTCGGCGAGCAGCCCCGCGAAGAACCCGCGGTCGAGCGGGCCCGGGTGCTCGGCCACCAGCTGGCGGGCGCGCATCAGCCGGAAGGGCGTGTCGGGCATCGAGACCAGGCCGACGTCGCGCCCGGCGAAGCCCGGGTTGGCGAAGTGGTTCGTGTGCAGGATCACGCCGTCCTCGGGGTAGCCGACGAACAGCTGCGCGTAGTCGCCGGGGGCGGCCTCGACGTCGAGCGCGATCCCGTCCTCGTGCGCGAGCAGGTAGTTGGCCGAGGACGAGCGCTCGCGGCGGCCGAGCGCCTCGAGCGCGTCGGCCGGCGTCTCGGCGTCGAACAGCGCCCGCAGCAGCACGTGGTAGGGCACGGCCGGGCGGCCCTCGTCGGCCGCGCAGACCAGCGCGTTGGTGGCGATGGCCATGCCGGCCGAGTTCAGCCCGGCCTTGGCGAGCAGCCCGGCCTCCACCACGGTGACGAAGTCCGGGCCGTCGTCCTGGCGCGCCTCGAGCACGACCGTCGTGTCGGCGGCATGGGGCAGCCAGTCCCAGTTCTGGCCGATCAGCAGCGCGCCGTCCACGGTGCGGCTGGGCACCGCCGCGAACGCCGTGCACTCGGACGGCGCCCGGGTGAGCTCGCGCGCCGTGGCGGCGAACATGATCTCCGTGCGCACGTTGATGGCCAGCACGTCGAGCGGGTCCACCGCGGCGCCGGCGGCCAGCCCATCCATCTCCTCCAGGTAGCGCGGCTCGTAGGCCGCCACCGGCGCCCGGTAGGCCGCCGCCTCGGCGCGCACCCGCTCGGAGTCCCAGCCGGCGTAGTGGCCGAACACCTCGCCGTAGGCCTCGACGGAGCGCCGGACGCGCTCCCGGGCCGCCTCTCCGTATTGGCGGCCGCGCTCGGCGGGGCCGCCCACCACCTCGATTCGCGGGTACATGACCCGCAAGTTCATCAGCTCCAGGTGGCGCGGGCCTCGGCGACGGCGGGCAGGAGGGTCGAGGCGGTGAGGACGACGCCGATGACGGCGATCTTGAACTTGAGCATGCTGGTCTCCCTGTGCGGTGTCGGCCCCGGTGGGCTCGGCGTTGACAGCGGGAACTGTGCCGCGACCGGCTTAGAGGGCGGCTAGGCCGGTAAAGCGGCTCAGGCCTGGGGCAGCGCCGCGCAGCGGTCGATCCAGGCGTCCAGCCGGGGATGGCCCGACGGGTCGAGGTGCGCGGCCAGCACGGCGTGGAAGGGGTCCGTGTCCCCGGCGGCCAGGCCGCGGCCGTAGCGCAGGAACGGATAGGCCAGCACGTCGGCGATCGTGGGCGCGTCGGCGAGCAGGAACGAGCGCTCGGCCAGCAGCCCCGCGAAGACGTCGCGCGAGGCGGCCAGCCAGGCGCGGTCGCCCGGCTGCTCGGCGCCGTCGGCGATCCGGTTCGGCGGGCCCTTCCACACGAGGTTGAACCACTCGGCGAACACGTCCGCGGCGGCCCGGGCGGCCGGCTCGGCCGGCCACAGGGGCGGGTCCGGCGCCAGCCGCTCGAGCTCGCGCAGGATGACCGGCGAGTCGTGCAGGACGCGCCCGTCCGGCCACTCGGCCACCGGCACGAGGTCCTGCCCGCTGAGCGCGCGGACGGCCGAGCGATCGCCCGGGTCGTGGTCGACCCACTCGATCCGCACGCCCTTCAGGCCGGCGGCGATCGCGACCCGCTCGACGTTGGTCGAGAACGCGATCCGGTGGATGCGGAGCATCAGTGGTTCCTCTGCGCGAGGGGCCACCTAGTGGCCGTTGACCTTGTCGACGCTCATCACGAGCACGACGCGGTCGGCCCGGTCCGGCGGCGGCTGTGTGTCCGGATCGCCGTAGCGCCGGCCGAGGCGGACGAAGAAATCGCCCTCGGGATCGGCGATCGCCTCGACGAGCCGGCCGCGGATCTCGACGTAGCTCTCCGAGTTGTCGGGGTCGACGAGCATCAGGCTCATCGAGGGGTTGCGCTGCAGGTTGCGGAACTTGCCGCGCTTGCGCGTGTGGGTGAAGCGGATGTGCTCGCCGTCGTACTCGAACCACATCGGGTTCACCTGGACGGTGTCGTCGGGCCGGATGGTGCCGAGCGCGGCGAACAGCGGGCGCTCGAGGAGCTCGGTGGGAGGGGTCACCGCCCGGAGGCTATGGGGTCGTGCGCCGGAGGCGTCGATCCCTGCGGCGCGGCGCGCCCCGCCACGCCCATCCCGGCGAGCGCCGGCAGCTGCGCGGCGGGCACCGGCGGCGAGTAGTGGAAGCCCTGCGCGAGGTCGCAGCCGATCGCCGCCAGCACGGCCGCCGAGGCCCCCGACTCGACGCCCTCGGCCACCACGCGCAGCCCGAGCGCCCGCCCGAGCGCCGACGTCGAGGCCACGATCGCCCGGTTCGCCCGGTCGGTGTCCATCGACATCACGAACGACTTGTCGATCTTCAGCTCGTCGACCGGCAGGCGCTTGAGGTGCTCGAGCGACGAGTAGCCCGTGCCGAAGTCGTCGAGCGCCAGCCCGACGCCGAGCTCGCGCAGGTCGTGCAGGACCTCGCCGGCGCGCTGCGGGTCGTGCAGCATCAGGCTCTCGGTGACCTCGAGGGTCAGGGCGGAGGCCGGGAGCCCGTGCCGCGACAGCAGCTCGGCCACCTGCCCGGGCGTGCGCAGGTCGAGCAGGTTCTGGACGGCGAGGTTGACCGCGACGTGGAGATCCAGCCCGGAGGCGCGCCACTCGGCGAGCTGGGCCAGCGCGGTCTCGAGCACGTGCAGGGTGAGCGGGCGCATCAGCGCGGTGTGCTCGGCGTGCGGCAGGAACGCGCCCGGCCCGCGCAGGCCGTGGACCGGGTGCTGCCAGCGCAGCAGCGCCTCGACGCCGGCCACGCGCCCGTCGGCCAGCGCGACCTTGGGCTGGTAGTGCAGGACGAGCTCGTCGCGCTCGAGCGCGCGGCGCAGCTCGGCGATCAGCTCGAGGCGCTCGCGGGAGTGGCGGTCGCGGGCCGGCTCGTAGACCTGGAAGCCGGTGCGGGCGGCCTTGGCCTGGTACATCGCGACGTCGGCCCGCTGCAGCAGCGCCTCGGGGTCGCTGCCGTGCTCGGGGCACAGCGCGGCGCCCACGCTCGCGTCCATCACGAGCTCGAGCCCGTCGATCTCGAACGGCTGCTGCAGGGCCACGCCGATCCGGCGCGCCACGTCGGCCGCCTTGGCCAGCCCGGCGCCGGGGAGCAGCAGGGCGAACTCGTCGCCGCCCAGCCGGGCGACCAGGCCGGCGTCGCCCGTGGCGCCGGCGAGCCGCCCGCCGAGCTGGGCCAGCAGCGCATCGCCGGCGTGGTGGCCGAGCGTGTCGTTGAGCTCCTTGAAGCGGTCGAGGTCGACCATCGCCACGGCCAGCGGCGCCGGCTCGCCGTCCAGCGCCGCCTGCAGGCGCTCGGCGAACAGCCGCCGGTTCGGCAGGCCGGTGAGCTCGTCGGTCAGCGCCAGCTCGCGCGTGGCCAGCAGCTCCTTGTGCCTGCGGACGCTGCGCGCGAGGCGCGTCATCTGGGCGGCCGCGGCGAGCCCGAGGAGTCCGAGGGCGAGGGCGATCACCCTCCAGCGATCGGCCCGCCCGGGCGCGAATTGAGCTTCTCGACGACTATTCGAGGCCGGCGAGCAGGCGATCCAACAGCGCGCCGAGCTGCTCGGCTTCGGCGTCGGTCATCCGCCTGCGCAGGCGGGCGTCGTGCTCGCGGGCCACGTGGCGCAGGCGCCCGAACAGCTCGCGGCCGCTGTCGGTCAGCTCGACGTGCTGGTTGCGACGGTTGCCGGGCTCACGCCAGCGGCGCACGAGCCCCTGGCGCTCCAGCGCGTTCAGGTGGTGGGTGAGCGTCGCCGCGGTGATGCCCATCGCCTCCGCCATCGCCGACTGGGTGCCCCAGTTCTGGGTCTGCACGAGCAGGAGGACCTGCCAGGTGGCCGCCGACCCGCCCGCGTCGGCCATCGCGCGCTCGAACGCCTGCGCGACGACGCGGGCGGTGCGGGTGAGGCGCAGGCCGATCGGCGGGACCGCCGGCGGGGGCATACCGGCAGCGTAGCGCACTTGTTGACGTCTAACGATTTGATGTCTAATCTTGACCCATGACTGGTTCACCGATCCACGGCGCCGCCCCGCGGCGCTCGGCGAGCCCGCGCGCCGACGTGCGCGTGGGCGACCGCGAGCGCGCCGCGGCCGTCGAGCGCCTCGCCGCCCACGCAGCTGCCGGGCGCCTGACCGTCGAGGAGCTCGAGCAGCGCGCCGAGCGCGCCGGCGGCGCGGTCGTGCGACGCGACCTGGACGCGCTGCTCCTCGACCTGCCCGCCCCGCAGCGGTCGCGCGACCACGTCGCGGGACTGGGCGGTCCCGTCGCTGCGGCGCTCGCGGCGACCATCGCGCTGAGCGTCGTGGTCGGCCACCCGCTGCCGCCGCTGTTCCTGCTCCTCGTGCTCGCCTGGCGGCGGTTCGCGTGAGCGTGCGCGTGCCGTTCGCGGCGATCGTGCTGGCGATGCTGCCCGCCGTGCTCGACCAGACGATCCTCTCCACAGCGCTCCCCACGATCGCCACGGACCTCGGGCGCGTCACCGGCGTGTCCTGGGTCGTCACCGCGTATGTGGTGGCCGCGGCCGCCGCCACGCCGCTGTGGGGCAAGCTCGGCGACCGGCACGGGCGCAAGCCGCTGCTGCAGCTCGCGCTGGCCCTGTTCCTCGGCGCGTCTGCCGTGTGCGGTCTGGCGCAGGGCATCGCCGAGCTCGTCGCCGCGCGGGCGGTCCAGGGCGTGGCCGCCGGCGGGCTGATGAGCCTGGCCATGGCCGCGGTCGGCGACCTCGTGTCGCCGCGCGAGCGCGGCCGCTATCAGGGCCACATCGCCGCGGTGTTCGCCGTGGCCACCGTGGCCGGCCCGCTGCTCGGCGGGCTGCTGGTCGACGGCCCCGGCTGGCGCTGGGTGTTCTATGTCAACCTGCCGCTCGGGCTGCTGGCGCTGGTGGCGCTCGCCCGGACGCTCCCGGCGGCCGAGCCGGCGCCGGGTCCGGTCGACGTCCCCGGGGCGGCGCTGCTCGCGGGCGCCACGGGCGCGCTGATGCTCGCCTGCATCTGGGGCGGCGACCGCTTCGCCTGGTCGTCGGCGACGATCCTGGCGCTGCTGGCCGGCGGCGCCGCACTCGCCGCGGGGCTGGTCGCGCGCGAGCGGCGGGCGCCGGACCCGATCGTGCCGTTCGCGCTGCTGCGCACGCGCACGGTGGCGGTGGCCTGCGCGGCGCTGTTCCTGGCCACGGCGGCGCTGTTCGCGGTGAACGTCTTCGTGCCGCTGTTCCTGCAGGTCACCACGGGCGCGACGCCGACCCAGGCCGGGCTGCTGCTCGTGCCGATGATGGTCGGCATCACGCTGTCGACGAACCTGGCCGGACGGGCGATCGCGCGGACCGGCCGCTACCGGGCCTATCCCCCGCTCGGGCTCGCGCTGATGACCGCCGCGCTCGCCGGGCTGGCCGTGGCCGCGCACCACCCCTCGCGGACCACGATCGCCCTCGGGCTCGCCGTGTTCGGCCTGGGCTTCGGCGTGGTCGGGCAGGTGCTCACCGTGGCAGTGCAGAACGGCGTCGACCGTACGCGCCTCGGCGTCGCGATGGCGGCGACCAGCTTCTTCCGCGCCCTCGGCGGCGCGGCCGGCGCCGCCGTCCTCGGCGCGGTGTTCGCCGGCCGCGTGGGCGCGCATCCGGCGTCCGGACTCGGCGCCGCGGCCCGGCCGGAGGTCATCGACGGCGTGGCCACGGTGTTCGCCGTGGCCACGCCGGTCGCCGCCCTGGCGCTGCTGTTCACGCTCGCGCTGCCCCGCGCCGCGCTCGGGCATATGATGCCCGCGTCAAGGTAGGAAGGTTTCCTAATGCGAACCGTGCTCATCCTCGCGACGGCGATCGCAGCGCCCGCGGCCACCGCGGCACCGGCGATCGGGGCGCCCGCGCCTGCGGGGCCGGCGATCGCCGCGGCGCCGGCCGGCGCGGCGTTCATCCGCGTCGACCAGGCCGGGTACGAGGCCGGCCGGGCCGCCCGCGCGTACCTGATGACGCGCGGGGGCGCGGTGGGCGCGCGGTTCGCCATCCGCACGACGGCGGGGCGCGTGGTGGCGCGGCGGCGCGTGGGCGTGCGGCTCGGGACGTGGAGCCACAGCCGGGCGCACCGCTTCCGGGTGTACGCGCTGGACTTCTCGCTGCCGGCCGGGCGCTACGTGGTCTCCGCCGCGGGCGCGCGCTCGCCCGCCTTCCCCGTCGCCGCGCCGGCGAGCCTGTACGGGCCGCTGCTCGGGAACGCGCTGTTCTACTACCGCAGCGTGCGCGACGGGCCGGACTTCGTGCGCGGCCCGCTCAGCCCCGCGCCGGCGCACCTCAACGACCGGCACGCCGCCGCCTACTTCAACCCGCCGATCCAGGCCGGCGGCAACGAGCTGCTGACCACCACGGGCCGGCCGCTCGCGCTCTACGGGACGGCGGTCGACGCCTCCGGCGGCCACTGGGACGCCGGCGACAACATGAAGTACGTCGAGACCGAGAGCTACGCGGCGGCGCTGATGGAGATCGGCGTGCGGGACTTCCCGGGGCAGATGGGCTCCGCCGCTCCGGCGGCGGCGTCGCGCGCCGGGGCGGTCGCCCCGGACTTCACCGCCGAGACCGAGTTCAGCCTCGACTTCCTCCTGCGCATGTATGACGACGCGCGCGGGCTGTTGTACTTCCAGGTCGGCAACACGCAGGACTGGAAGCACTTCCCGGACCTGCGCGGCGACTACGACTTCTGGCGACTGCCCACCGTCGACGACACGGCGCCGGACAGCCCGCCGGGCGACAAGGGCGGCGACTACTCGTTCATCCGGCAGCGGCCGGTGTTCGTCGCCGGCCCGGCCGGCGCGACCGCCGACCCCGCCGGGCGCCCGCTCAGCCCGAACCTGGCCGGCCGGCTGGCCGCGGCGTTCGCCCTCTACGCCCAGCTGCACCCAGCCGCGGCGGGCCGCGCGCTGCAGGCGGCGAAGGACGTCTTCGCCCAAGCCGACCTGAGCTACCCGGACCCCGCGAGCGGCCGGCGGCGGCTGCTCACGATCATCCCGTACGACGGCTACCCCGAGACGGTGTGGGACGACGACATGGAGCTCGGCGCCACCGAGCTCTACCTGGCCACCGGCGACGGCGCCTATCTCATCCGGGCCGCGCGCTTCGCCGCCCGCTACGACGCGCTGCCGGCGGGCGACAAGGACACGCTGAACCTCTACGACGTCGCCGGGCTCGCGCACTTCGAGCTCTCCCGCGCGCTGGCGCAGGCCGGCGACCCGCCCGGGCTCGCCACAACGCGCGCGGCGCTGCGGCGCGCGCTGACCCGGCAGCTCGACCGCGCCGCCGGGGTGGCCCGCCACGACGCGTTCCGCTTCGGCCGCGACTGGCGCGCCGGCGACACGACCTCCCACGGCGACGGGCTCGCGGTGATGGCCGGCGAGCTCGACGCGCTGCGCCACGACGGCCGCTACGACCGCGACGCGCGCGGCTGGCTGGGCAACATGCTCGGCGCGAACCCGTGGGGCGTGTCGCTGATCATCGGCGCCGGCAGCCGCTGGACGCAGTGCCCGCAGCAGCAGCCGGCGAACCTCCTCGGCTCGCGCACCGGCGGCGCGCCGGAGCTGTGGGGTGCAGCCGTCGAGGGGCCGACCAGCGCGGCGACGTCGGGCGGCTACGACACGATGAAGCACTGCCCGCCACGCGGCGGCGACGCGTTCGCGCGCTTCAACGGCAACGACGGGGCGTTCCGGGCGTCGCGCCGCGCCGTCTACCGCGACAACGTCGAGTCCTACAGCACGACCGAGCCGGCGATCGACCTCACGGCCACCTCGCTGCTCGCGTTCTCGTGGCGACAGCAGCCGCTGCGTGTGCCCGGCGGCTGAGCCGGGGCGCGTCACCGCAGCGCCGGGTTGAGCCGGTTCACCCCCGCGGGTGATGCCGCCGCCCGGGCGCGGGCCGTAGCGTGGCGCGCCATGAACCCACTCGTGTATGTCGCCACGCGCCCCGGGCGCACCCGGCGTTGATCCTCGCCGAGGGTCGTACGTTCGCGGAGACGGGGTTCGGTTGCTCATGTTCCCTCTCTAGCTTGGGCGTGCCCGAATTCGCCCCCCTGCGGGGCCGGGCGGCCGGACGCAGGACAGCTCCCCGGTCTCATCACCGCACTGAAAGGACTCAAGCCTGATGCGCTCCCGCGTGGTCGCACTCATGCGCCAGCAGCCGATCGCGCTGCTCGCGCTGTTCGTCGCCCTCGGCGGCACCTCGTTCGCCGCGACCCGGTCCGGAGGCGGCACCGAGTCCGCCGACGTCATCCACGGCTGCGTGGGCAAGAACACCGGCCGGCTCCGGATCGTCGACTCCCCCATCCGCTGCGGCACGCTCGAGACGCCGATCGCGTTCAACCGCGAAGGCCCGCGGGGGCCGCAGGGCCTGCGCGGCCCGCACGGCGACACGGGTCCGAAGGGCGCGAAGGGCGACGCCGGCGCCACGGGCGCCACCGGCGCTGCGGGCGCCACCGGCCCGAAGGGCGACACCGGCGCTGTCGGCGCTGCCGGCGCCAAGGGCGACACCGGCGCAGCCGGCGGCACGGCCCGAAGGGCGACGCCGGCGCGGACGGCGCGAAGGGTGACACCGGCGCCGCGGGCGCCAAGGGTGACACCGGCGCCGCGGGCGCCAAGGGCGACACCGGCGCGGCCGGCGCGAAGGGTGACACCGGCGCCGCGGGCGCGAAGGGCGACACGGGCGCAGCCGGCCAGTCGGTCGCCGTCGCCACCGAGGCGGCCGGCGCGAACTGCGCGACCGGCGGCGTCAAGCTCACCTCGGCCGGCGGCACCAACTACGTGTGCGACGGCCAGAGTGAGACCGCCGCGGACCTGCTGGCCAAGCTGCAGACCGTCGACGGCGCGGGCTCGGGCCTGGACGCCGACATGCTCGACGGCCAGCACGCGAACGCGTTCGTCGCGAACGCGTCGTTCGGCTCGCTGTTCGACACCCGGCTGAACCAGCGCTTCTTCTCGGGCTCCCAGAGCCAGACCTCGAACGGCGGCGGCAACGCGGCGGACGACTACCTCGGGCAGGTCTACCTGACCGCGGCGAACTTCCCGCCGCCGGGCACCGCGTTCGCCGACGGCCAGATCCTGCCCATCAACCAGAACACGGCGCTGTTCTCGCTGCTCGGCACGACCTACGGCGGCAACGGCCAGACGACGTTCGCGCTGCCGGACCTCCGCAACGAGGCGCCGAACGGCACGAACTACGTGATCGCGCTCTACGGCATCTACCCGAGCCGGAACTAGAGCCGGCGGAGCAGATACGGGCCGAGCGTCGTCCCGAACGCCCGGTTGACGTGGTCGGTGTCCTTGTACGCGTACAGGCCGCCGACCACCGGGTAGCAGCGGGACGCGTCGCAGAAGCGCCGCGTGAGGTCGATCAGCCGGACGCGTGACGGCGCCGACGCCGCCGCCTCGGCTGCCGGGTCCGCCGGCAGCGCGGCGGCCCGCGGCACGCCGCAGGCGCGCCACGGACGGGCGTGGCGGCGGATCACCGCCGTCACGCAGTCCGCGGTGGCGAGCTGCATGTGCGGGACGTCGCGGATGACGTAGATCCGCCGGACCGAGCGGGGCACGCGCGCCCACATCGCCGCGAAGCCGGCGGGCCCGAAGCCGCGCCCGGTCAGGGCCGCGGTGAACACGACGTGGACGCTCGGGTGGCGCCGCAGCCAGGTCAGCGCCTCCTCGCCGTGGACGTGGCAGCCGGCGGGGATGCCGTCGGGCGAGGCGTAGACCTCGGTGGAGAACGCGCAGCCGGGATGCGTGAGCGAGACCGCGCGCCAGCCCTTGGCCTGGGCGACGACCTCGACGGCCGCGCGCAGGACGCGGGCGTGGCTGTCGCCGATCAGCGCCGCCGCCGGCCGGCGCGGCGCGTCGAGGTCGCCGAACGCGCACGGCTGCAGGACGGCGTAGCGGCCGTGGACTCCCAGCGGGCGACATGGCGCATCCGGCATCAGGTAGCCGTGCTCCGGCGTCGGCCTGACCGCCCGGGCGAACGCGGGATCGAGGCAGGAGCGCCGGCCGGGCCGCGCCGCGGCCCCGAAGCAGCGCGGCTCGCCGAGCACGCCCATCTGCACCGAGCGCTCGCCGGCGTCGGGCGCGCGGTCGGTGCCCGCCGGGTCCTCGCTCTCCACGAACCACGACGCGCGTCCGAGCGCCAGCCGCGCCGCGCGCGGGTGGAACACCAGCCTGAGCGTGCCCGCACTCCGCTCGAGGATCGCGCCCGGGATCGCCGGCGACACGCCGCCGGACGCCCCCACGCAGAAGCGCCGCGAGCGCACGACGAGGCACACCCGGCCATCGGCGGGGATGGCGCCGGCGGTGCGCACCGTGAGCCACAGCAGCGTGTCGCGCTGGCCGAACGACACCGCATGCAGGTCGAGCGGGTCGCCCGGCGCATCGGCGGCATCCGGCCAGAGATGCGGCGTCAGCGGGTCGGCGGGAGAGCCGAGCGCGAGGATCGCGGCGGGCGGAGACGCCGCGGCGTTCGCCGGCCACGCGGCGGCGACCAGCGCGGCGAGAACCACGAGGGCGCGGCGGGACGGCGTGTGCACGCTCACCGGAACGGCATAATGCCGCCCATCGGCGGTCCGCGCCGTGGGAGGAGGGAACATGTCGCAGAAGCCACTCTGGTGCGCGCTGGCCGCCGCCGCCGCGCTCGCCCTGACCGGGGCCGCGAGCGCCGCGGCGTCCACGACCTGGCTGTGCCGGCCGGGCCTCGCCCACGACCCCTGCACGCCCGGCCTGAAGACCACGCGCACGTCGCCCACCGGCGCGCAGCTCGGGACGTTCATGCCGTCCACGCTGCCCGGCCGCCCGGTCGACTGCTTCTACGTCTATCCCACGGTGTCCGACCAGAAGACGCCGCTGGCGAGCAGGCAGATCGACCCCGAGGAGCGCTCGATCGCGCTCTACCAGGCCGCGCGCTACTCCAGCCTGTGCCGCGTCTTCGCGCCCATGTACCGGCAGGTCACCCTCAACGCGCTGTTCGCCGGGACGGCGACCGCGGCCCAGGGCGAGGTGGGCTACCGCGACGTGCGCGACGCCTGGCGCCTCTACCTCGAGCGCTACAACCACGGCCGCGGCGTGATCCTGATCGGCCACTCGCAGGGCTCGTTCGTGCTGCGCAAACTGGTGGCGCGCGAGATCGACGGCAAGCCGGCCGTGCGCCGGCGCCTGATCTCGGCCGTGCTGCTCGGCGGCGACGTCACGGTCAAGGCGGGCAAGGACTCCGGCGGCGACTTCAAGCACGTCCGCGCCTGCCGGTCCGCGAACCAGCTGCAGTGCGTGATCGCGTTCTCGACCTACAACGACACCCCGCCGGCCGACTCGCTGTTCGGGCGCGCGCCCGCCGGGCTGCAGGTGCTGTGCACCAACCCGGCCGCGCTCGGCGGCGGCTCGGCCAGGATCGACACGATCCTGCCCAGCGCGCCGTTCGCGCCGAGCACGTCGCTGGGGATGGTCACGCCGGGCATCGGCTACCCGGCGGTGGCGGCGAGCACGCCGTGGGTCGAGGCGGACGGCGTCTTCAGCGCCGCGTGCAGCGACGAGGGCGGCGCGAGCGTGCTGCGGATCGCCCCCGCGACCCCCGACGCGCCGGCGCTGCGCCCGCTGCCGGACGCGACCTGGGGCCTGCACCTGGCCGACGCCAACATCGCTCTCGGCAACCTCATCCGCGACGTCACCCACCAGGCGCGTCGCTACCTGGCCGCCCATCGCTGACCCAAATCTCCGGGCGGGCGCCCGATTGTGGCCCGCCTCGCGCGCGTCCACGGTGTGCGGGCATGCGCGAGGCGATCGCCACGGGGCTGCAGCGCCCGCCGACCCGGGAGCGCATGCGGAGCTCCGCCGCCCCACCGCGGTCGCGCACGTGCTCGCGCTCCAGCGCCAGGCCGGCAACCAGGCGGTCGGCGCGGCGCTGGCGCGGCCGCCGCGCGCCACCACCGACAGCGTCGCCGACGCCATCCTGCGCGACGCGCCGGCCACCCTCCCCTTCGTCTCCGGGGACTGGCTGCGCGAGACGCAGGCGGAGCTCGACGCCGGCGAGGACACGCACGACACGCAGGTCGAGACCGCGCGGCTGCTCGACGCCGACGACATCCTCGCGGTGCAGCCGTTCAACCGGGCGATCGAGGACCGCTTCCGCCGGGCGCTGCACGCCACGCTCCTGACCAAGCCGGTCACGGTCGCACTGACGCCGCACGGGATCTTCCTGCGCTGGGGCGACGACGTGCTCCAGCACACGCGCGGCCGCATCGGCTTCAAGGACCTGATGCGCACCGGCCGGTTCGGCGAGGCGTACCACAACGACGTCACGAACGCCCCCGAGCTCGTCCAGCTGCGCCAGGGCATCAGCACGATCGACCACCTCGTCACCGAGGTCTCATACGACCACCAGTGGCGGATCGACAAGGATGCGCAGCACCCGGTGGTGGCCTGGATCGCCCGCCACGCGGGCGCGCCGTCGCTCGAGGACAAGCTGACGGTGATCGCCGACGTGCAGGCGCACCCGGAGCGCGGGCCGGTGGAGCAGCGGCTGCGCGAGCTCGACGCGCCGCGGCCGGACATCGAGGAGTGGGACAAGCCGACCGCCGACCTGCGGCGCGCCCGCCAGATGCTCGCGGCGGGGCAGTTCGAGCTCGCCCTGTGGGCGTTCGCCCAGGCCGAGCAGGGCGCGCTCGCGGTGGCCCGACGGTATGAGCGCTACGAGGCGAAGGTCACCGAGGGCGCCGGGGTGGCGATCACGTGGCTGAACCGGCTGAAGATGGCCGGGACGATCGCCGCCGGGATCGCCACGGGTGGCAGCAGCCTGCTCGTCCAGGTCGGGGTCGCCGCCGGCTACTCGCTGCTCCGCGACGGCGCCGGGCAGGTGTCCGAGCTGGCTCAGGGCCTGCGAGCGGACATCGACGTCGGCGGGTTGGCGAAGCAGGCCGCGGTCGAGGGCGCCATGGCCTATCTCGGCGGCGTCACCCAGTCGGCCTTCACCAAGACCCTGACGGTCCGCTTCGGCGCGCGCGTGACCGAGCTCTACGGGCCGGTGGTCTCGCAGCGGCTGATGAGCGCGGGCGCAGCGGCCACGTCGGCCTTCTACACCGCGCCGGCGGGCATCGTGCTCAACCGCATCATGGCCGGCGGGCCGCTGCCGAAGTCGCTGGACGAGCTGGGCGACATGATCGCCGAGGAGGCGCTGCGCAACGCCGCGCTCGACATCGGGATCGGGGTGCTGACGCACGGCGCGCACGCGCCGGGCGAGACGCCGGAGGGAGCGGCGCCGGAGCGGGCGACGCCGGCCGCGCCGGAGGGGGCGGCCCCGGGGCCCGAGGCGCACCCGGCCGCAGCGGACGCGCCGGTGATGCCCAACTCGGCCACGACGGGCCCCGAGCGGGCGCCCGCCGGCCCGCACGTCCTCGAGCTCGCCGGCCGTGTGGGCCAGGGCGATGCGACCGCCCACGCGCCGCTGCTCGACGCGCTCGGCCCGTGGGAGGAGGCGATGTGGCACCTGCGCAACGGCACCGGGCCGGCCGCGCAGATCGGCGAGGCGATGCGCCTCACGCTGATGCAGCGCCTGCGCGACCATCGCGCGGGACTGGTGCGCCAGATGGCCGACCAGTTCGGAGCCGAGCCGATGGGCAAGCCGTCCGAGGAGCCCGAGAGCGATCTCGACCTCAACGTCAAGGGCGACGACGCCGGCACGCGGGCGGTGCGCATCAAGGGCTACCTCGACCAGGTCCACCCGGGCTGGGAGCGACGCTACCGGATGGCGGTGCTGGTCGACGCCGGGCGGATGGGCTCGCTCAGCGACGCGATCGCCCGGCTGCCCGCGCCCGCGCGGCGCGAGCTCGCCGTCTGGCAGGCGCAGCGCGCCGAGGCGATGCAGCTCACGCGGCTGGCCCGCGCCGCCGGCACGCCGGCCGAGCGCGCGGAGCTCCTCGGCCGGATCGCCGACCCTGAGCTGCGCCGGCAGGCGGAGTCGCTGGCCGCTCTCGACGCCGCCGGCCTGCGCGACTTCCACGACCGCCTGCTCGCCGCCACCGACCGCCAGCTCGCCGCCGTCGAGGGCGCCGCGCCGGATCCGGAGAAGATCAAGCAGGCGCTGCAGACGCAGATGTGGGCGAACGCCCTCGACCCGGAGGCCTACGTGAGCGCGGGCGCGATCCACTCGGTCGTGCTCGGCCGCCGGATCGAGCCGGCGCAGGCATACGAGGCCGTGCTCGACCAGGTCGGGATGATCCATCACCTGGCGGACGCGGCCGGCGGGATGCGCGGCGCGCTGCGCCGGTATGAGACGTTCAAGTACATCCAGCGCATCTGCGACCAGCTGCTGGCCACCGGGATGCACGACCCGCGACTGACCTTCCTGCGCAACCACGCTGAGCTCGTCTACAACGTCGAGCGCCGGGCGACGGCGTCCGCGCAGGCCCGCACGCTCAGCGAGGGCGACCTGACGGGGACCGCCGACCACCGTGGCGTGCGCCACGAGGACCTCGGCGAGACACCGGGTGTCAGCGACGCGTTCCTGGCCGACACGCACGCCATGCTCGACGGGCTGCTGCGCGAGCAGCTGCCGCAGCTGCGGCAGCTCGCGCTCGGCGACGCCGCCGCCGGCCCGCCGCCCGTCACGCTGCCGCCGCTCGGGCCGGAGCCCGCGCCCGCGTTGGCCAGGACCTCCCCCGCGCCGCGCGGTCTATCGGCGCCCGACGCGATGGAGCGCCTCGCCGACGCGGTGGTGCACGAGCCGGCGCTGCCCGAGGGCGCGAGCGTGAGGGAGCAGGCGACGGCGTTCTACACCGCGGTGGCCGGCGAGCTCACCCGCCTGGGGGTGCCGGCGCCCCGGCTGGTGGTGCGCGACATGGGCGACCCGGGCGTCAAGGCCCGCTACGACCCGACGGTCAACGTCGTGTTCGTCAACGAGGGCGCGCGCGAGCCCAACGGACGGCCGACCTTCGACGGCAGCCCGCTCGCCCGCCAGCGGCTGCGCAACGTGCTGGTGCACGAGTCGCGTCACGCCGAGCAGTGGTTCCAGGCGCTGCGCTACGAGACGCTGAGCGAGCGCGACCCGGCGAAGCTGGCGGAGAAGACGGGCGTGCGGCCGGAGCTGATCGACGCCGCGCTGCGCCAGCCGTCGCTGCGGCCGAACACGCGCGAGCGCGACGAGGCGGCGCTGATGTACCACGAGATCTTCGGGCCCGGCCGGGAGCAGACGAGCTACGGCCAGAACACGGTCCGCTGGGGCGAGCTGCGAGAGGCGATCGAGGCCGCGCACGCCGACGCGCAGGTCGCCCAGACCGCGCTCGGGCGGATCCGCTGGTACGAGCTCTGGAAGCTGGTGGGCCGCGGGCGGCTGCAGGACCGGCTGACCCGCGCCCAGGAGGACGTCGTGCGCCACATGCGCGAGCTCGACGACCGCTACACGGTCTACCGCAACCTCGAGCACGAGCAGGACGCCCGGGCGGCGGAGCGCCTCGCCACCCAGGCGATCGGGTCGCGCGAGCTGGCCGCCGCCGCCCGCCGCCACGCCGACGCGAAGGCGACGCTCGCGCACCTGCAGAGCACGCTGCCGGAGGGCGAGCACCGCGCCGAGGTCGAGGCGCTCGCCACTGCGCTGCAGGCCTACAGCGAGACGCTCGAGCGCGTCGGCGCCATGTACGCCAAGTTCGGCGTGGAGGCCCCCCGGTGAGGCTGGACTGGGTGGATGAGGCGTGCGCCCGGCTGTGCGCGCCGGGCGCGACGCCGGCCGGCCTGGCCGCGTGGGCGCGCGGAGACGACACGCCCGGCGACAGCGCCGACGAGGTCTTCGTCGCCGGCCCCGCGCGCCTCGGCGCGGCCCACGCGCTGATCCTGGCCGACGCCGGCGCGCCGAGCGCGCTGATCGCGGGCTACGCGCGGGGGACCGGGCCGACCGAAGCCGAGGCGGCGGCGGCGCTCGGCCCGGCGCGCGAGCTGCCGCACGGGCCGGGCGGGCCGTTCCGGATCGCCTTCCCGGTGCGGCCGGGGTGCTTCGTGGCAGCGACGACGTACGACCCGCCGGGGGGCGAGCGGCGACTCTCCGACCTCACGTTCCGCCGAGACGGCTGACCCGCTATCTCTAAGACGGGTGCCGAGCCCGCTGCGCACGCGCAACTACCGCCTGTACTTCTCCGGGCAGGTGGTCTCGGTGCCCGGCACCTGGCTGCAGACCGTCGCCCAGGCCTGGCTGGTGCTGCAGCTCAGCGCGAGCGGCAGCGCGCTCGGCTTCACCGTGGCGCTCCAGACCGTGCCGGTGCTCGTGCTCGGCGCCTGGACGGGCTCGGTGGCCGACGCGGTCGACAAGCGGCAAGCCTGCTGATCGCCACCCAGGCCGACCAGGGGCTGCTCGCGCTCACGCTCGGCGTGCTGGCCATCACCGGCGCGGTCGAGCTGTGGATGGTCTGGGTGCTGGCGCTCGGGCTGGGGGTGGCGCGGGCGTTCGACACCCCGACCCGGCAGGCGTTCGTGTCCGAGCTGGTGACCGGCGCGGCGCTCCCGCGCGCCATCGGCATCAACTCGACCGTGGTGTCCGCCGCGCGCATGGTCGGCCCCGCCGTGGGCGGCGCGATAATCGCCGTGTTCGGCGTCGGCCCGTGCTTCCTGATCAACGCCGCGTCGTTCTTCGGGCCGCTGGTCGCGCTGACCGCGATGGACCCGGCGCAGCTGTACCGCCCGCGGACCACCCCGCCCGCATGCCGGGCGCCGCGCGCGCTGGGCTCCACTATGTGGCCGGCCGCCGCGACCTGCTCGTGCCGCTGCTGATGATGGCGATCGTGGGCACGCTGGCCTTCGAGTTCCAGGTGACGATCCCGCTGATGGCCCACTCCGCGTTCCACCTCGGCGCGACCGGGTTCGGCCTGCTGTATGGCGCGATGGGCGTCGGCTCCGTGCTGTCCGGGGTCACGCTGGCCGGCAAGGTGGCCCGACGCGTGCGGACGCTCGCCGTCGCCGCGGCGTTGTTCGGCGTCGGGCTCGCCGCGGCGGCGGTCGCGCCCGGCCCGCTGGCCGCGGCGGCCTGCCTGGCGTTCGCCGGCGCGGCGAGCGTCGTCTACTCGTCGTCGACCAACGCGATGCTCCAGCTGCGGGCGGAGCCGGCGATGCGCGGGCGCGTCGTCGCGCTGTACCTGATGGCGTTCATGGGCTCGACGGCGGTCGGCGGCCCGCTGGTCGGGGTCGTGGGCGAGACACTGGGCGCGCGCGCCTCGCTGGCCGTGGGCGCGGTCGGCTGCGCGGCCGCCGTGCTGCTCGCGCTGGCCTGCCGTCAGCCGGCGCAGGCCGGCGCGTACGGCCGCCCCGGCAGCGCCTCGGCCCACTCGTCGCGGGTCAGCGCGCGGCCGGCCACGGCGCGGGCCCGTGCCACCCAGGAGGCCGGACGGACGTCCCAGCGGTAGCCGACGCCCGCGTCGGTGAGCGCGAACAGGTGGGCGCCGTCGGCGCTGAACACGGGCATCGCGCCGCGATTGACCAGGGTCGGCAGCGGCACGCCCACCGGCTCCTGGCTGGTCAGGTCGAACAGCTGCACGCTCCCGTCGCCGCCTGCGGCCAGCGTGCGGCCGTCCGGGCTCACGGCGGACGACGGCAGCGCGCCCGCCGCGCGGGCCAAGGCGTCCGGCGGCACAGACGTGCTCGTGCCGGCCGGCTTCGCCGCGGTCGTCCTGCTGGTCGGCCTGACCGGCGCCGGCGTGCGCCGGCGGCGCGGCGCCAAGGTCGCGGCGTAGTGGTTCCTCACGTGGGTGCGTGCGGCGACTGACGGTCGCCGGCGCCGCCTGGCAAGGACGCAGACCCGCAGGAATCCCTCTGGGATTTCAAGTGGTCGAGGACACAGCCAGGCGGTGATCGGCGGCCGTCAGGCGATGTGCGTACTCGCGTGAGGGGCCACTAACCTCACGCTTGCGTGTGCCCCGGCGTTTGCCGGGGCATGCGCCTCTACGACTACGCCGCCTCGGGCAACTGCTACAAGGCCCGGCTGCTGCTCGCCCTCCTCGGCCGCGACTGCGAGCGCGTCCCGGTCGACATCTTCGCCGGCGAGACGCTGACCGACGCGTTCGGGCAGCTGAACCCGGCGCGCGAGACGCCGGTGCTCGAGCTCGACGACGGCACGGTGGTCACGCAGTCGAGCGCGATCCTCTGGCTCCTGGCGGAGGGCACGCCGTATCTGCCCGGCGCCCCGGTGGCCCGCGCGCAGGTCGTGCAGTGGCTGTGCTTCGAGCAGGAGCGGGTGATGTCCGGCATCGGCGGCGCCCGCTTCCGCCTGCTCACCGGCCGGGCGCCGGAACGCGTCGGCGGCCGGCTCGAGCTGGGGCGCGGCGCGCTGGCCATGCTCGAGGCGCACCTCGCCGGCCGCGCGTTCCTGGTCGGCGACGCGCCCACGATCGCCGACGTGGCCTGCTTCGGCTACGCACACGTCGCCCCGGACGCCGGCCTGGCGCATCCGCCGGCGGTGGCCGCCTGGCTGGACCGCGTCCGCGGGCTGCCCGGCTTCGTCGACGACCTGGTGCCCTATCCCGCCAACGCCCGGCCCGGCGCGAGCCGGTCGATCTACGACTGAGGCGGTGATGCGCGCAGGCGGACCTCGAGGACCGGACCCGGCTCCACGCGGCCGAGCACGCTGATCTCCCGGGTCGGCGGGGTGAGGACCACGCCCACCGGCGAGCCGTCGACCACCACCCGGTAGCGGTCGTCGCCGGCGGCCTGCAGCAGCGCGAGCACGGTGCCGTGGCGCCCCGCGCGCTCGAGCACCGCGCCCGCGCCGTCGTCCAGCTCGACCCGCGCCCAGCGCCACTCGATCTCCGGCAGGTCCTCGCCGCGCAGCAGGCCCCGTATCAGCTCGCCCAAGCCCGGAGCGTCTCCGGGCGGCGGCGGCTGAGTCGCGGTCAACCTGCGCCGCAGCCCCTCCTTGAGCACGTCGCCGAACGACAGCTGGGGCATCTCCGGGGGCGGCTCGGGGTCGAGCGGCGCGCCGGCGAGCCACGCCTCGAAGCGGGCGGCGAAGGCGGCGTAGTCGTCACCGCCCTTCTCCCGGTAGGCGGCCAGCGCCTCGCGTGCCTGCGCCTCGCGCCCGAGCACGGCCAGCACGACCGGCACGGCCAGCGGCGCCTCGTCCACCATGTCGGGATCGGCCCGCAAGGCGGCCACGAACGCGTCCGCGCCGGTCAGCCCGGCCAGCTCGGGCACCGTCTCGTCGACGGCGCACATGAACCCGGCCACCGCTCCGGCGATCTCCTCCGGCCGGCGGATCGTCGCCGCCAGGTCGGGATCGCGGCGGACCCACGGGACCTCGTCGCGCCGCAGGCCCTCCAGCACCTCCTCGGCGGCCGGGCAGGCCAGCCACACGATCGGCTCGAGCGTGACCGCCGAGCCGTCGTCGGCGTCCTGGAGCCAGGCCTGGACGCGCAGCTCGAAGCCGCCGGCCAGCGACCGCGCGTAGACGACGTCGCCGGCGAACCCGGCGGACCGCAGGACCCGCTCGAGCGCCTTCCTGGTCCGCTTGCCGAGCTCGCTCATGTCAGCCGGAACGACGCGCAGACCGTGTCGTCGGCCACCACCCAGCGGTGGTCGCCAGCGCGCAGCAGCTCCGCGTCGCCGGGGCCGCACGCCGCGCGGTGCTCGATCTCGGCGGACAGCGGCCGCTCCGCCGGCCAGCCGGCCAGCTCCTCCTCGAGCGCCTGCCAGTAGGCGGCGTTGTTGACGTGCCCGCCGACGTCGAGGTCGGCCCGGCGCACCGGCCACGGCCGCGCCGCGGCGTCCGGCGGCGGCGCGGGATGGACGAGCCCGGTGCGCACACGCCGGTCGCCCGCGGACTCGCCGTAGACGCCGGCGAGGTGATCCACCCGGGCCGGGCGCAGCGTCGCCGGGTCGATCGCCACCCACAGCGCCACGGCCTCCACGCGCGCGCCCTGCTCGCCCGTGACGCTCGTGCGCCGCTCCGCCCAGCGCGCGCCGAGCGCGCTGCAGGCGGTCTTGAGCTCGACCCGCTCGCCGAGCCGGGGGAAGCGGTCGACCCGCAGCGCGGCCCGCCGGATCACCCACAGGACCACGCCGTCGAGACCGGCGTCGACCACGTCGGCGTGGGCCACGGCCTGCAGCCAGTCCACGATCGCGTCCAGCCGCGCGCGCCCGCTCACCGCCGTGTCGCCCGGGCCGACGAGCCGGGCCTCCGCGTAGGCGCGCCCGGCCTCGGGGAACTGGGGGATGGCGTCGGCCGCGATGCACGAAGTTCTTATCAGTACGGTGGATCGGTGCGCATCGCCACCTGGAACGTCAACTCGGTCAAGCAGCGGCTGCCCCGCCTGCTGCCGTGGCTGGACGAGCGCCGGCCGGACGTGGTCTGCCTGCAGGAGACGAAGCTCTCCGACGACGCGCTCTCCGAGCTGCTGGCCGACGAGCTGGCGGCCCGCGGCTACGAGTTCGCCGCCCACGGCGAGCCCACCTGGAACGGTGTGGCCATCCTCTCGCGCGCCGGCCTCGGCGACGTGGTGCGCGGCCTCGCCGGCGCGCCCGGGTTCCCGCACCCGGAGGCGCGCGCGGTCGCGGCGACGTGCGGCGGCGTCCGCGTCGTCTCGGTCTACGTGCCCAACGGCCGCGAGCCCGACTCCGAGCACTACCACTACAAGCTCGCCTGGCTGGCCGCGCTGCGCGACGTCGTCGCGGCGGGCCCGGAGGCCACGGTGGTGTGCGGCGACATGAACATCGCGCCGGCCGACGCCGACGTGTTCGACCCGGACGCCTACGTCGGCCAGACCCACGTCACCGCGCCCGAGCGCGAGGCGCTGGCCGAGCTCCAGGCGGTCGGCCTGCACGACGTGGTCCGCGACCGCTGGCCGGACGACCGCGTGTTCTCCTACTGGGACTACCGCGCCGGGATGTTCCATCAGGACCTCGGCATGCGGATCGACCTGATCCTGGCGAGCGACCCCGTGGCGGAGCGGGTGAAGGCGGCGTGGGTGGACCGCCAGGCGCGCAAGGGCAAGGGCCCGAGCGACCACGCGCCGGTGATCGTCGACCTCGACGAGGCGCCGGACGGGGACATCGGCCCGGTCGTCCCGCCGCCGTCCGCGCCGGTCACGCGGCGCGGCGCGAAGAAGCTGCCTCAGGCGCCGTAAGCCCGCACCAGGCTCAGTTGTAGGGCGCCGCGCGCCGCATCCCGTCCATCTTGGCGCTCACCTCGTCCGCGAAATCGTCGCGGAGCCAGCGGAGCCAGCGCTGCTTGGTCGTCCAGGTGGTGACGAGGACCCACGCGCAGACGCACGCGATGGTCAGCACGGGCGGCAGCGGAAAGGCGCGGTCGACGAACGCGGCGATCAGCGCGGCGATCACGAGCGCGCCGACCAGCGAGGTGATCCGTCCCTCTCGGCGCAGGCGCAGGAAGCGGCGGCGGGGGATCCGTTCCAGCTGCGGCCAGCGTCCGGCGAGCGGGACGGCCGGGGGGAGACGGCGGCCGGATGGGGGTGCGGACACCCGAGCGACGCTACCAGCGCGCTACCGCAGGTGCATGAGGCAGTCGTGAGTCGCGCCCCCCCACGGCCGGCGAACTTGTTGCAGGCGCGCGCGCGTTGGGCGAGGATCTCCCAGGAGAGCAAGCCAAAGGACGGCGATGACCAGCAGCGGAATCGATGCGTACACCGTCGCGGGCCGCGAGGACGCGCTCGACTTCATGGCGGACTACCCCGGCTACGGCGAACAGCGCTGGTACACGAGTGCGCTTGCCGCCGAGCAGGTCTCCTTCAGCTGGCGCAGGATGCTGCCGGGGACCGGCGGCCGCGGCAGCTACGGGCATCGCCACCCCGGCCAAGAGGAGGTCTACTTCGTGATCTCGGGCGTGGTGACGTTCAAGATCGACGACGACGTCTTCGCCGCCGGGCCCCAGACGGCGGTGCGGGTCGCCGGCGACGCGTTCCGCTCCGTCCACAACGACACCGACGACGAGGCGCAGCTGCTCATCTTCTCGCGCCGCCTCGAAGCGCCCCCGACCGAGCAGCAGCATGACTTCTGGGCATCGGCATAGCTCGCGCGCCGCGACCCTGATCGATCGTTACGACGCGGCCTGGAACGCGCAGGACCTGGACGCGATCGCGTCGATGCACGACGACGCGATCGTCTTTCACAATCACACGGCCGGCGAGCGGGTGGCCGGCGCGGCGGCCGTGCGCGCGCACATCGGCACGATCTTCGCGCGCTGGCCGACGCTGCGCTTCGAGCGCCGCTCGCTGCGCTGCGGCGATGACTTCGCCGTGAGCGAGTGGACCGCGCGCGCCGTGCATCCCGACGACGGCCGCCGCCTCGAATGGGACGGCGTCGACGTGTTCCCGCTCACGGCGCAGGGGCTCATCGCGCGCAAGGACGTCTACTCGAGCTCGGGCACGCCGCGCGTGCTCGGTCCGTAGCGGCCTCAGCGCGGGCGGTCGCGGTCGCGCGACGGCTGGACGCGCTTCGGCTCTCCCGCCATCTTCGGGTAGTCGGGCGGATACGGCATGTCGCCGGCCTCGTCGCGCTCGTACATCTCCAGCAATGGCTCCAGCGAGTGGGCGGCGTCGTCGATCGCCGCCTGGAGGTCCCCCACGGCGGCGAACCGCGCCGGCATCGTGGCCACGGTGAAGTCCTCGGGGGACACCTCGGGCAGCTCGTCCCAGGCCACCGGCGCGGACACGGGCGCCCCCGGCTTGGGCCGCACGCTGTAGGCCGAGGCGATCGTCCGGTCGCGGGCGTTCTGGTTGTAGTCGACGAAGATGCGCTCGCCGCGCTCCTCCTTCCACCACTTCGTCGTGACCTGCCCGGGCAGCCTGCGCTCGAGCTCGCGGCCGAACGCGATCGCCGCGTGGCGGACGTCGGTGAACGTCCAGCGCGGCTCGATCCGCACGTAGATGTGCACCCCGCGCCCGCCCGACGTCTTCGGGAAGCCGGAGTAGCCCAGCTCGCCCAGCAGCGCCCGCGCCTCGCCGGCCACCCGCACGGCGTCGGCGAAGTCGGTGCCCGGCTGCGGGTCGAGGTCGATGCGCAGCTCGTCCGGATGGTCGACGTCGTCCTCGCGCACCGGCCAGGGATGGAACGTGATCGTCCCCATCTGCGCCGCCCACCCGACCTCGGCCAGCTCGTGCGGGCAGACCTCGTCGGCGTGCCGGCCCGACGGGAACCGGATCCGGCACGTCCGGACGTAGTCCGGCGCCCCCTGCGGGACGCGCTTCTGGAAGAACGCGTCGCCGCCCCGCTCCATCCGCGTCGACAGCACGATCCCCGGCTGCACGCCCTTCGGCCAGCGCTCGAGCGTCGTCGGCCGCCGGTGCAGCGCCCGCAGGATCCCGTCGCCCACGGCGACGTAGTACTCGACGACGTCGAGCTTGGTCAGCGCCGCGGTGCGCTCGGTCGCGGGGAAGATGACCCGGTCCGGGCTGGTCACGCGAACCTCGCGCCCGCCGGCGTCGACGATCACGGCCTCGGCGGCTGGCACGCCTCCAGTTCTACCGGACTGAGCGCTCGGGCACGAACGCGTTGCTGTGAATATCGTGCGAACCCGCAGCACGCTTTACGGTAGTCTCCAGCACGATATACACTGACGACATGACCCGGTGCGTCACCTGCGGTAAGCCGCTCCCGCACCGCGAAGGCCGCGGCCGACCGCGACTCTATTGCGATGCGACCTGCCGCAGCGCGGCCCGCCGTAAGCGTGTCGTAAATTCTGACTTGACAGCGGACAGTCGTCAAACTAGCCTTGACGGCATGCTGACAGAGGCCGTGAACCGCATGCGCAGCGCCGAGGGGATCGGCGCCGTGGCCGCGGCCCGCGACCTGAGCCGGCTGACGGAGGACGCCATGCGCGACGCGGTCGCTCAGGCCCGGGCCGCCGGGGCGACCTGGCAAGAGGTGGGTGACGCGCTCGGCGCCTCGCGCCAGGCCGCGTTCCAGCGGTTCGGCCGGCCGGCCGCGCCGCCGGTGGACCCGGCGGCGGCCGAGCGGGCGGTCCGCGTGCTGCTCGACCTCGTCCACGGCCGCGTCGACCCGGTGCTGCGCCGCTTCACCGAGCGGATGGCCGAGGCCGTGCCCGAGGCGCGGCTGCGGGAGACGGTGGACCGGGTCACCGGCCTCGTCGGCGCCTATCGCGGCATGGGCGAGCCGTTCGCCCACCGGGCCGGCGACCTCACCGTGGTCCGGGTCCCGCTGCGCTTCGAGGCCGGCGAGATGACCGGCCAGGTGACGTTCGACGCCGCCTGGCAGATCGCCGGCCTCTTCATCAGCCCGCCGGCGGCCATCTAGGAGGCATCTCGTGCACCCTGCTCAGATCATCGTCCTCGTCTTCGCCGCCGCAGCCGTCGTCGCCGGCCTGGTGCTGCGCCGCAACCCGCGCGACACGCTCCCCGGCAAGCTCATGGGCGCCGTGCTGGTGGTCGCGGGCGGCGTCGCCGCGCTCACCGGCGCCATCGTGCCCGGGCTCGTGCTGCTCGCCGCCGGCGGCGTGGCCGGCATGAAGGCGATCACCGTGCGCTGACCGCACCCCATCCGCGGGCCGATCCCGGTGGGCCGCGGCTAGGCGTCGAGCGCCTCGGCCGCCTCCAGCCAGGCGGCCTCGAGCGACTCGCGCTCGGCGGCCACCTCGCCGAGCTCCGCCTGCAGCGCGCGCAGCCGCACGTGGTCGGTGGCGGCCTCCGCCATCGCCTCGTGCAGCGCCGATTCCCGCTCGCCCAGGCGGTCGAGCGCGCGCTCGAGCCGCTGCGCCTCCTTGCGGGCCGCCCGCAGCACCGCCTGGGCCGGCGGGGCGGAGGCGGGACGGCGCGGCGCCTCGGCGGGCTCGGCGACCGCCCGGCGTTCGGCCACGTACTGGTCGATGCCGCCCGGGAGGTGGCGGACGCCTCCGCTGGACAGCGCGTAGACGTCGTCGCACACGCGCTCGACGAAGTAGCGGTCGTGGGAGACGGCGACGAGCGTGCCGGGCCAGCTGTCGAGCAGGTCCTCCAGCGCGGTCAGCGTGTCGATGTCGAGATCGTTGGTGGGCTCGTCGAGCAGCAGGACGTTCGGCTCGCCCATCAGCAGGCGCATCAGCTGCAGCCGGCGCCGCTCGCCGCCGGACAGGTCGCGCACGAGCGTGCGGCCGCGGTCGCCGCGGAAGCCGAAGCGCTCGGCCAGCGTGCCCGCGGTGAACTCGCGGCCGTCGCTCAGCGTGGCCCGGCGCCTGATGGCCTCCAGGGACTCGAGCACGCGCAGGTCGCCCGGGATCTCGGCGGTGTCCTGGGACAGGTAGGCGAGACGCAGCGTCGCGCCGCGCTGCACCTCGCCCGACGACGGCGCCAGATCGCCCGCCAGCACGCGCAGCAGCGTCGTCTTGCCGGAGCCGTTGACGCCGACCAGCGCCACGCGGTCGCCCGGACCGAGCCGCCAGGTCACGTCGCGCAGCACCGGCCGCGACCCGTAGGAGACGGACACGTCCTCGGCCTCGAGCACCTTGTTGCCCAGGCGGGCGGCGGAGAAGCGCAGCAACTCGACCGTGTCGCGCGGCGCGGGCTCGTCGGCGATCAGCGCGTTGGCCGCCTCGATGCGGAACTTCGGCTTGGCCGTGCGCGCCGGCGGTCCGCGGCGCAGCCAGGCGAGCTCCTTGCGCAGCACGGCCTGGCGGCGCTCCTCGCGCACCGCGGCCACCCGCGCTCGCTCCGCCCGGGCCAGCACGTAGGCCGCGTAGCCACCGTCGTACTGCTCCACGCCCTCGTCGACCACCTCCCAGGTGGCCGTGCACACCGCGTCGAGGAACCAGCGGTCGTGGGTGACCACAAGCAGCGCGCCGCGCCGGGCCGCCAGGTGCCGGGCCAGCCAGTCCACGCCCTCGACGTCGAGGTGGTTCGTCGGCTCGTCGAGCAGCAGCAGCTCGGGCGCGCCCAGCAGCAGCCGGGCCAGCGCCACCCGGCGGCGCTCGCCGCCGCTCAGCGGCGCCACCGGCGAGTCGAGCCCGGACGGCAGCCGGCGCAGCTCGACGCCGCCCAACAGCCCGGCCAGCACGTTACGGAACGCCGGGTCCGCGCGCCACTCGTGGTCCGAACGGCCGCCCACGAGCTCCGCGCGCACGCTGCGACCCGCGTCGAGCTCGTCGCCCTGCCCCAGGAGCGCCACTCCCACCCCGCCGGTGCGCACCACCGTCCCCGCGTCCGGCTCCTCCACGCCGGCGATCAGCCGCAGCAGCGTCGACTTGCCGTCGCCGTTGCGCCCGACCACGCCGGTCCGGTCGCCGCCGGCCACGCCCAGCGACACGTCCCGCAGGACCGAGCGCGCGCCGTAGCCCTTGGCCACGACGCTGAGGTTCACCAGGTTGCGCGGCGTCAATCGACGATCGAGCGCAGCTGGCGGACCGCGAGCGTCAGGCCGGGCAGGTCGGGGTCGCCCTCGCGGGCCAGCGCGTTGAGGAAGCCGTGGAAGCGCCGCACGCGGTCCGCCCGCTCGGCCAGGAACGCCTCGACGGCCTCCTCGGCCGACCCGTCGGCGCTCTCGGCCAGCACGCAGCCGGCCAGCTCGCGGCGCACCTGCAGCGTGTCCTCGCGCACGGCCTGCAGCGCCCAGCGCTGCATCCGCGTCGACACCGGCACGCGCGCCAGCTCGCTCTCCAGCCAGTCGAGCCGCAGCTCGGCACCGACGGCGAAGAACACGTCCGCCACCTGCTCGATCGGCCGCCCGGTCGCCCCGGCCACCCACACCATGTCGGGCGCGTGGACGAGCTCGGGCCGCAGCGCATGCGCGCGGGCGAGCGGCTCGGGCACGCCAACCTCGACGAGCCGCGCCGCCGCCTCGGCGCGCCGGCTCCGCCGCTCCTCGGTGCCGAGATCGCCGAGCACGGCCGCGAGCCGCGCGTAGCCGGCCCTCCCGGTCTCGATCGTCGCCTCGATGTCGCCCTCCGGCTCCCAGGTGAGGAACCAGCGCGTCGCCGCCTCCACCTGCGCGTCCACGCCGCCCATCAGCTCGAGCTGGATCGCCCGGTCGATGCCGTCCAGGCGCTCCACCACGTCCCAGTCCACGTCGGCGGAGGTGACCTCGCGGGCGATCCGGAAGGCGCGCACGACGTCGGCCGGCTCGGCCCCGCGCTCGCCCACGAGCGCGGAGACGAACGTCGGCCCGAGCGCGTTGACCACCGCGTTGGAGTTGACCATGCACAGCAGCTCGCGCCGCAGCGGGTGCTCGTCGAGCAGGTGGCCGAAGCGCTCGACCACGGCGGGCGGGAAGTAGCTCGCGCAGGTCGCGCTCCAGCCACGGCTCCTCGACGAAGTCCGAGGTCTCGCAGCGAGCGGGCCAGCAGCCGCTTGGCGTAGGCCACGCAGGACCGCCAGCTCGGGCCGCTCCAGCCCGCGCCCCGCGCGCCGGCGCTCGGCCATCTCCTCCGACGTGGGCAGGTCCTCCGACGCGCGGTCGAGCAGCTTGAACTCCTCGAGCAGCGACATCAGGTCCTCGTAGGCGAACATCCGCGCCGGCCGAGCGGTCGACCTCCTGGGCGATGATCTGCGCCTGCAGGAAGGAGTCGTAGAGCACGTGCGCGACGACGTCGTCGGTGACCGCGCGCAGCAGCTCGTCGCGCTCGGCGCGCGTCAGCTCGCCGCGCCGCTCGGCCAGCGCCGAGCAGGATCTTCAGGTTGACCTCGTGGTCGGAGCAGTCGACGCCCGCCGAGTTGTCGATGAAGTCGGCGTTGATGCGCCCGCCGCCGGCGGCGAACTCGACCCGCGCGCGGCGGGTGAAGCCGAGGTTGCCGCCCTCCCCCACCACCCGGCAGCGCAGCTCGGTCGCGTCGACGCGGATCGCGTCGCTCGAGCGGTCGGCGGCGTCCGCGTCGGTCTCGCGTCGACGCCTTGACGACGGTGCCGATGCCGCCGTTCCACAGCAGGTCGACCGGCGCGCGCAGGATCGCGCGGATGACCTCGGTTGGGCGTGCAGCGACTCCGTCGTCGATGCCCAGCGCCGCGCGCGCCTGCGGCGACAGCCGGATCGCCTTCGGCGTGCGCGGGTAGACGCCGCCGCCCTCGGAGAGCCGCTCGCGGTCGTAGTCGTCCCACGAGGAGCCCGGCGAGGTCGAACAGCCGCCGGCGCTCGGCGAACGCCGCCGCCGGCATCCGGCGACGGGGTCGATGAAGACGTGCCGGTGGTCGTAGGCGGCGACGAGCCGGATGTGCTCGCGACAGCAGCATCCCGTTGCCGAACACGTCGCCGGACATGTCGCCGATCCCGACGACGGTGAACTCGTCGGACTGCGGTGTCGACGCCGAGCTCGCGGAAGTGGCGCTTGACCGACTCCCACGCGCCCTTGGCGGTGATGCCCAGCGCCTTGTGGTCATAGCCCGCCGAGCCGCCGGAGGCGAACGCGTCGCCGAGCCAGAAGCCGTAGCTCCTGCGCGACCGCGGTTGGCGGTGTCGGAGAACGTCGCCGTGCCCTTGTCGGCGGCGACGACGAGGTAGGTGTCGTCGTCGTCGCGCACGCGCACGCCGCTCGGGTGCACGACCTCGCCGTCGACCAGGTTGTCGGTGACGCTCGAGCAGCGAGCGGATGTAGTGTGACGTACTGGCGCTCGACCTCGGCGCGCAGCGCGTCCGCGGTCCGCCGGCGCGGTGCTTGAGGTAGAAGCCGCCCTTGGCGCCCGCCGGGCACGATCACGGCGTTCTTGGTCAGCTGCGCCCGCATCAGGCCGTAGACCTCGGTGCGGTAGTCCATGCGGTCCGACCAGCGCAGGCCGCCGCGGGCGATCCGGCCGCCGCGCAGGTGGATGCCCTCGACCTCGGGCGAGTAGACGTAGATCTCGAACAGCGGCGCGGGCTGCGGCATCGCCGGGCACGTCGGCGCGAGCGGAGCTTGAACGCCAGCGCCGCGCGGTCCGTCGACGTAGGCGTTCGTGCGCAGCGTCGCCTCGATCACCGCAGCTGGTTGCGCAGGATGCGGTCGTGGTCGAGCGAGGCGACCGCCTCGAGGTCGGCCAGGATCTCGTCGCGCAGCGCGGCCTCGGCCGCCTCGTCGGGCTCGAGCGCCGGGTCGAAGCGCAGCTCGAAGAAGCGCACGAGCTTCGCCGTGATGGCCGAGTTCGCCACCAGCACGTCGTTCTGGTAGCTCTCGGTGAAGCGCGAGCCGACGCGCTGGCGGTACTTGCGGTAGGCGCGCAGCATCGCCACCTGGCGGCGGTCCAGCCCGGCCGTGATGACGAGCCGGTTGAGCGGGTCGGACTCGGCCTCGCCGCGGTGGACGGCGGCGAGCAGTCTCGCGCCACGCGGTCGCCCACCGCCTCGAGGTCGAGCGGGCCGCCGTCGGGCCCGAGCACGCGGAACTCCTGCACCCACGTCTCCTCGTCGCCGAGCAGCCGCGTCGAGATCTCCTCGATCACGCGCAGCCCGAGGTCCTCGAGCATCGGCAGCGCGCCGCCCAGCTCGACCTTCGGCGCCGCGCTTGTACAGGCGCGACGCGCGTGTTGCCCGCGCAGCGGCTGCAGCGACGACGTGGAACGGGCCGCCGGCGTCGACCAGCTGCTCGAGCAGCGCGATGTCGTAGGCCGCCGGTGACCGGCGCCGTGTAGCCCTTGTAGTGCTCGGGCAGGTGCGGCGCCCACGCTCGGCCAGCACGCGCCCGCGGCTCGCCGTAGCGCTCGACCAGCGCGTCGCGCAGCGCGTCGTCCCACGTGCGCGCGAGCTCGAGCGACCTCGCGCCTCGAGCTCGCGCGTTGTCGATGCTCGGGCAGCCCGTCCGGGCCGGTGGACGAGGAAGTGCACGCGCACGCGCGTCGCCCTCGCCGAGCACGTGCTGGGCGTCGACGTCGCCGGTGCTCGAAGCGCTGCGCGGAACAGCGCGCGGACGCGCTCGACGCAGCGCGGCGTCGTAGCGCGTCGCGCGGCAGCGCGAGCGATGAACGACGCGCTGCGCCCGTCCGGCGCGCGGCGGCCGAGCAGCGCGCACGCGGTCGGTGCCCTCCAGCGCCGAGCAGCGCGACGACCGCGCGGCGCAGGTCGTCGACCGGCGCGGCGAACAGCTCGTCCTTGGGGAAGCGTGTCGAACAGCGCGACCGCCGCCTTGTAGTCGTGCGAGCCCTCGATCAGGTCCTCGGCCTCGAGCACGCGCCGCAGCTTGCGGTGCAGCACCGGCGTCTCGGACGCCGGCTCGGCGTAGGCCTTGGTGGTGAACAGGCCGAGCAGGCGCGCCTCGCCGGCGATCTCGCCGTCGGGCGTGACGCGGCGGACGCCGACGTAGTCCATCCGCTCGCGGCGGTGCACCGGCGACGCGCGCGTTGGCCTTGTCGACGATCAGCAGCTCGCCCTCGAGCGCCAGCTCGCGCAGCGCTCGGGGCAGCGTCTCGAGCGGGCACCGGCTGGGCGTAGGCCGAGTCGCTCCTCGTCGGCCAGGATGCCCAGGCCGGAGCCCGGGATGACCGCGGTAGGCGCCGTCGCTGATCTCGTACTCGCGCGCGCCGAGCAGGACGAAGTTGCCGCGCAGCAGCCAGGCGAGGAAGTCGACGGCCTCGCGCGACCTCGTCGGCGTCGTAGCGCGCGCTGCCGCGCGCGGGCGACGCCGATCATCGCACTCCACGCGCTGGCGTCATCGCCGCCGAAGTCGCTGACGACGTCGCGCGCACGGCGCCAGCACGCGCGCGCACGGCGTCCTCGAGCTCGGCCAGCTCGCGTCGGGCAGCCGGCGCGGTCGAGGTCGAAGTGCATGACCGACTCGCGGCGGACCGCGTTGCGCGCGCGGTGCGACCGCGGCGATGCGCGCCGCCCTCGCGCGCTGATGCCGACGATCGGGTGCACGAGCCGGGCGACGCCGCTCGCCGCGCTGCTCGAGCGCGGCGCTGACCGAGTCGACGAGGAACGGCCAGTCGTCGGTGTTGGTCTCCAGCACCGAGCCCAGCGGCTCGTAGCCGTCGCTCGTCGCGGGTCGGGTTGAACGCGCGCACGGCCATCGGCGCGCGGCCGCGGGCGTCCGCGAACGCGAAGGCGCCGAGCACCTCCGCGGCGAGGTGCTCGGGCGAGATGCCGGTGCCCGTGTCGGTGTCGCCCGCCAGCCGGCGCACGTACGCCGCGGCGAACGCCTTCGCCGCGGCGGCGCGGTCCTCTGGCCTTCTCCGCGACCAGCTCCAGCAGGCGTTCGCGATGTCGACGAACCGGCCTCGGTCTCCTCCGCGAGGCTCATGCCGTCGATCATCTCGCTCCGGGCGGTCGCGTGTCAGCTAAGTGGTCACATTCGCGATCACGACGCATTCCGGCGGGCCCCGCCCGCCGCTGCCGGGCGGCGGCCAGCGACGACCGGTGCAGTCGCCGGGCTATGCGCCGTGCTCCCGAACGGGACCACTCAGGCGCGCTTCAGCTCGTCGAACTGCCTGCGGATCGGCTTCGGCAGGTCGCCGCCGAACCGCGCGAGGTGCTCCTGCGTCTGGTCGAGCTCCGCGCGCGCCTCGTCGAGGTCGACGTCGAGCGCCTCGGCCACGCGCGTCGCGGTCGAGCCCGTCGAGCTCGAGGTCGCTCCGGCCGCGGGACGTAGCCCGAGCGGGGTCTCGCGGGCCTCGGCCTCGCCGTCGCAGCGGCGGAAGATCCAGGCCAGCACGCGCGAGTTCTCGCCGAAGCCGGGCCACAGGAACTTGCCGTCGTCGTCCTTGCGGAACCAGTTGACGTGGAAGATCTTGCGGCAGCTTGGCGCCCTCGCGCTCGCCGATCGCGAGCCAGTGCTGCGAAGTAGTCGGCCATGTGGTAGCCGCAGAACGGCAGCATCGCGAACGGGTCGAAGCGCAGCTCGCCGACCTTGCCGGCGGCCGCCGCGGTCTTCTCCGAGCTCATCGTCGCGCCGAGGAAGACGCCGTGCTCCCAGTCGAACGCCTCGCGCACCAGCGGCGCGCCGCTGGAGCGGCGGCCGCCGAACAGGAACGCGTCGATCGGCACGCCGTCGGGGTCCTCCCACTCCGGCGCGATCGCCGGGCACTGCGCGGCGGGCGTGGTGAAGCGGGCGTTCGGGTGCGCCGCCGGGTGGTCGGACTCCGGCGTCCAGTCGTCGCCCTTCCAGTCGATCAGGTGCTCGGGGTCGAGCGTCGGTCATCCCCTCCCACCAGATGTCGCCGTCGTCGGTCTTCGCGCAGTTGGTGAAGATCGTGTTCGCGCGGACGTGGCGATCGCGTTCGGGTTCGTCTTCTCCGCCGTGTTGGGCGCGACGCCGAAGAAGCCGGCCTCGGGGTTGACCGCGTACAGCCGGCCGTCCTCGCCGAACTTCATCCAGGCGATGTCGTCGCCGATCGTCTCGACCTTCCAGTCTTCGAGCGTCGGGACGAGCATCGCCAGGTTCGTCTTGCCGCAGGCGCTCGGGAACGCGCCGGCGATGTACTTGACGTTCCCCTCGGGGCTCGTGAGCTTGAGGATCAGCATGTGCTCGGCCAGCCAGCCCTCGTCGCGGGCGATCACGCTGGCGATGCGCAGGGCGAAGCACTTCTTGCCCAGCAGCGCGTTGCCGCCGTAGCCCGAGCCGTAGGACCAGATCTCGCGCGTCTCGGGGAAGTGGACGATGTACTTCTCCTTGTTGCACGGCCAGGCGCTCGTCGCCTCGCCGTCCTCGAGCGGCGCGGCCGACCGTGTGCATGCAGGGCACGAAGTCGCCGTCGTCGCCCAGGGCGTCGAGGGCGCCCTTGCCCATGCGGGTCATGATCCGCATCGACACCGCGACGTAGGCCGAGTCCGTGAGCTGGACGCCGATCTCGGCGATCGGCGAGCCCAGCGGGCCCATGGAGAACGGCACGACGTACAGCGTGCGCCCGCGCATCGCAGCCGGCGAACTTGTCGTTGAGCACCGTGCGCATCTCGCCGGGGTCGCGCCAGTGGTTGGTCGGGCCGGCGTCGTGCTCGTTCTCGGAGCAGATGAACGTGCGGTCCTCGACCCGGGCGACGTCGCCCGGGTCCGAGCGCGCGAGGTAGGAGTTGGGACGCTTCTCGTCGTCGAGCCGCTCGAGCGCCCCGGTCTCCACGAGCTCGGCGCACAGCGCGTCGTACTCCTCCTCGGAGCCGTCGCACCAGTGGACGGCGTCCGGCTGCGTCAGCTCCGCCGCCTGCTCGACCCAGGCGAGCAGCGGTTGGTGCTTCGTGGGAACGGGCGTCTCGATCGTCACGTGGAAACCGACCTCTCTCGTGGCTGCGGGGGATCAGGCGAGGTTTGTCAGAACGCTACGAACCAGGCCTTCAGGACCGCCGAAAGTGGCACATGAGAGCGGCAACGTGCCAAATCGACCGGCGTTCACCTCCAGAACACTACCCGGAGGCCCCCCGAAGTGCAGCATGTCCGCTCCATTTGGCTGTGGATGTGTTTGCCAGGACCGTACGAACGGCTAGGCCCTTTCGCGCCGCGGAACCAGCACCAGGCGCTTGAACTCGGCCACCAGCGTGCCCTCCTGGTTGAGTACCCGCGTGTGGACCTTGACGGTCCCGCGATCGGGCTTGGAGCGCGATTCCCTGACCTCGAGCACCTCGGTCTCGGCGAACAGCGTGTCGCCGTGGAACACCGGCGCGGGGTGGCTGAGCTCCTCGGTGGCCAGGTTGGCGATCGCCTTGCCGGAGATGTCCGACACGCTCATGCCGAGCGCCAGCGAGTACACGTACGGCCCGACCACGACGTTGCGGCCCTGCTGGGCTGTGCCGCGTAGACGTCGTTGATGTGCAGCGGGTGGTGGTTCATCGTCAGCAGGCAGAACAGGTGGTCGTCCGCCTCGGTGACGGTCTTGGCCGGCCAGTGCTTGTAGACCGCGCCCACCTCGAACTCCTCGAGGTAGCGGCCGTAGGGGTGGGCTCCGGACGCCTCGCGGGCGGCGCCATCGGTGTCGACGTGGCTCATGGCGCGGCATGATGGCGCGGATGCGCAATCCCCGACACCATTTCGCGCCGCTGGCCATCGGCGCCCCGGAGCCGCTGCGGGAGATCCCCGTGACCCCCATGCGGATGATCCACTTCTTCGACCCGTCCAACGAGAAGCTGGTGGCCCGGCTCGGCTCCATGGCGGCGTCCGCGGACATCGTGCTGGGCAACCTCGAGGACGCGATCCCGGCCGATCGCAAGGCAGCGGCACGGGCCGGGCTGGTGTCCGCCGCGCGGTCGGCGGATCTGGGCGGAACGCCGCTGTGGGCGCGCGTGAACGCGCTGGAGTCGCCGTGGGTGCTCGACGACTTGCTGACGTTGGTCACAGAGATCGGCGACGTGCTCGACGTGGTGATGGTCCCCAAGGTCGAGGGGCCGTGGGACATCCACTACGTGGACCGCCTGCTGGCCCAGCTCGAGGCGCGGGCGGGGCGGTCGCGGCCGATCCTCGTCCACGCGATCCTCGAGACCGCGCAGGGCGTGGCCAACGTCGAAGAGATCGCGAATGCCTCGCCGCGCATGCAGGGGATGTCCCTCGGGCCGGCCGACCTGGCGGCCTCGCGGCGGATGAAGACCACGCGCGTGGGCGGTGGCCATCCGGGCTACCGCGTGCTGGCCGACCCGGGCGACGAGCGTCCCTCGTATCAGCAGGACCTGTGGCACTACACGATCGGCCGCATGGTCGACGCCTGCGCCGCCGCCGGGATCTACCCGTTCTACGGGCCGTTCGGCGACATCAAGGACCTCGAAGGCTGCGAGGCCCAGTTCCGCGCCGCCTACCTCATGGGCTGCGTCGGCGCCTGGTCGCTGCACCCGGCGCAGATCGCCGTGGCCAAGCGGGTCTTCTCCCCCTCGGTCGAGGAGGTCGCGTTCGCCCGCCGCGTCCTGGAGGCGATCCCCGACGGGCGCGGCGTGGGGATGATCGACGGCAAGATGCAGGACGACGCCACCTGGAAGCAGTCGCGCGTCATGGTCGACCTCGCCGAGATGCTCGCGCGCAAGGATCCCGAGCTGGCGGAGGCGTACGGCGCGTCGGAGTGACGACGCTGAGGCGGGCTCGGCTAACGGCCTTGCTGGGTAGGGGAGCGAGGGTTTCGGCCGCCGCTCGCCGATGATCGGTTACCAATTCCGACCTCTGCGGTCGAGCTATTTGAGTCGCGCTATGCGCGATTCAAATAGCACACCAACTTCCGGTGTCCTGGTAGCGCGGTCAGTCGTGATCGCTTCGCCAGCCTCACCGATCGTTCGTGAGCGGACGCCGGGCTGACCACACCCCTACCCAACCGGCCGTTCGCCGGCGCAACGAGGCGTCGCGCGCCGAGTCGGCTTCAGCACGTCCAGCACGGTCACCGGCGGGGCCGGCGCATCGAGCCGGGCCCTCAGCCGGCGCCAGCGCCGTGCGAGTCCGTGGATCACCCCGGGCGAAGTACCCGCCGAGAGGGCCTGCCACAACACTCGTTCGTGGCCGGCGGTCCGCCCGACCGGCTATCCGATCGGGCACGGGCGATCTGGAATGATCGCCGCGTGACCGAGCACGGGCACGAGCCGGCCCAGCCCGACGTGGCCCAGCCCGCACGCGAGGCGCTCGCGCCGGCGTCGTTGCCGCCCGCGCACATCGGGCGCGTGCTCGCGCTCCAGCGCAGCGCGGGCAACCAGGCCACGCTCCGCTACCTCTCCCGCGATCCGACGACGCCGGCGCCCGCGCCCGGCGTCTCGCCGCCGAGCCCGGCCCCGCCGCCGACGCCGACCGAGGACGACCGGGTCAAGAAGCTCAACGCGGACTACGACGCGGCCGTCGTGGCGAAGGACTGGGCGACCGCGGCGAAGCTGCTCAACGGCTACAACGACGCCGACATCGAGACGCGGCTGAACGCGCTGTCCGCCGACGACCTGCGGCTGTTGGACGACGGCGCGCAGCGCTCGATGCCCGGCTTCGACGCGCGCGTGCGCGACAAGATCGCGGCCAAGCTGAAGGACAAGTTCGGGCTCGGCGATGCGCGGGCGAAGACCGGCGGCCAGTACGGCGAGATCAAGGTCACGGTCGGCACGGTGACGAACGGCGTCAAGGACTCCGATCGCGGCCACTATCCCGTCGACATCACCTTCAAGCCGGACACCGCGGTCGTGAAGGCCGACGAGATCGCGTTCATCCAGCGCGTCAGGCTCGTCGACACCGCGAGCGGCGCGAACAAGGACTGGGACGCGACGAACATCGCCCGCCAGACCGCTCGCAAGTCCAGCATCGACCGCCTCTCCGGCAAGAAGCAGGGCTGGTACGGGATGGACGACGACGGGGCCAACGGCGGCAACCTGAAGAAGTGGACGAAGGCGATGGGGGCGGCCGGCGAGGCGTCCATGCACGACGATCCCGGCGACGACCTCCCGAGCACCACGTGGGAGTTCGAGACCGCCGCCGTGTCACGCAGCGGGCCGGATGCGGGCACCGTCTACGCGGTCGTCACGTGGGGCTTCACCTACGACGCCGACGACAAGATCACCGCGCTGCCGAACAAGACCTTCAACAAGCAGAGCGCCGACTTCACGAGCGCCGTGGACAAGTGGAACGCGCAGGCCAAGGGGCCGGCGGCGAGCTCCAACGTGCCCGCGGGCGGCCAGGTCGAGCTCCCGGGCCTGAAGTGAGCGTCGTCGACCGGCTGGTCGCGGACTCGAGCGAGCGGCGGCGGCTCTACGAGTCCGCGGCGTTCCAGGAGCCGCTGACGCCGGCGGACGTCGCCGAGGCCACGGGGCAGGTGACGGCGCGGCCCGACGCCTCGAGCTACCACACGTTGCTGGCGCTGCGCCGCGACGCGCCCGAGGCTTACGCCCAACTCCCCGCCGCGACGCGCGCTGCGGTACTCGTCGACGCGCTGCGCACGCAGCGCAGCCTGAACGACTTCGGCTGGCTCGACGAGCACTCGCACTTCGACGGGCCGGCGGCGCAGGCGCTGCTCGAGCTGGGCGACGCGGCGCGCGCGCCCTTGACCCCGCTGCTCGACGACGACGCGCCCGCGGAGCTCGGCGGCTCGGAAGCGGCCACGATCAGCCGCCAGCTCCGCCTCCGCCGCCGCGACTGGGCCTATCACTACCTGACGCGGATCCTGGGCCGCGAGCCCGTCTTCCCGCGCGACCCCGCGGCGCGCGACCGCGAGATCGCCGCCCTGCGCGCGTAGGTCGCGTCAGCCCGCCCAGCGGCGCAGCGTCGCGAGCAGGCTCGCGACGGTGCCGGCGAGGACGGCGAGGTCGCCGGCGGAGAACAGCATCGTCAGGGCGCCGAGGTGGAGCGGGACGAAGTCGGTGACGCCGCCGCCCACGAGCGCCTCGGCCAGGTTGGCGAGGCTGCCGCCGGCGAACACTGCGAGGCCCCAGGCGGTGAGGCCGGTGAAGTGGCGGCGCCGGCGCAGGAGCGTCCAGCCGACGGTGAGGATGAGGTAGAGGAACGCCGGGCCGACGGACTTGCCCGTGTGCATCTCGTGCGGGACGCCGAACGCGTGCACGGCGAACGAGACCGTGGAGGCGACGACCGCCGTGGCCAGCGCGAGCTGCGCGCCCTCCTGCAGCTGGGCGTGGGTGCGGGTCGGCGCGGTCGGCATTCCCACCGGGTGATCGGACCGGCCGGCCCGCGATTGAGCCGGGCGATCTGGCAGGGTGCGGGCCGTGGGCGTCGTGCTGATCACCGGCGGCAGCCGCGGCATCGGCGCCGCGGTGGCCCGGCGCTGCGCCGCCGCCGGCTGGACGGTGTGCCTGACCTACCGCGCGGACCGGGCGGCGGCCGAGGCGCTCGCCGGCGAGGTCGGCGGGACGGCCGTCCAGGCCGACGTGGCCGTGGAGGCCGACGTCGTGCGCGCGTTCGCCGCCGCCGGCGCGCTCGGCCCGCTCACCGGCCTGGTGGCCAACGCCGGCGTGGTGGCGCCGCGGGCGCGCGTGGACGAGCTGGACGTCGCGCGCGTCGAGCGCGTGCTCGCCGTCAACGTGGTCGGCGCGATCGTGTCCTGCCGCGAGGCCGTGCGCCGCATGTCCACGCGCCACGGCGGCGCCGGCGGATCGATCGTGCTCGTCTCCTCGGCGGCCGCCCGGCTCGGCTCGCCGGGCGAGTACGTCGACTACGCCGCCTCCAAGGCGGCCGTCGACACGCTCGGCCTCGGGCTGGCGAAGGAGGTCGCGCAGGAGGGCGTGCGGGTCAACGTCGTCCGCCCGGGCATCGTCGACACCGGGCTGCACGCCAGCGGCGGGCAGCCCGACCGGGCCGCCCGGCTCGGGCCGGGCGCGCCGCTGGGCCGCGCCGGGTCCGCCGACGAGATCGCGGCCGCCATCGCCTGGCTGCTCGGCGAGGACGCCTCCTACTGCACGGGCAGCATCCTCGACGTCGCCGGAGGCCGGTAGGGCCCGATCAGTCCTCGCCGATGTCCTCGTTCCACAGCTCGGGGTGCGCGGCGATGAACTGCCCGAGCATGTCGATGCACTCCTGCGAGTGCAGGTCGACCATCTCGACGCCCGCCTCGCGCAGCCAGTCGACGCCGCCCTCGAAGTTCACCGACTCGCCCACCACGACCTTGCCGATCCCGAACTGGCGCACGAGCCCGCTGCAGTACCAGCACGGCGCCAGCGTGGTGACCATGACCGTGTTGCGGTAGCTGCGCTGGCGGCCCGCGCGCCGGAACGCGTCGGTCTCGCCGTGGACCGACGGGTCGTCCTCCTGCACGCGGCGGTTGTGGCCGCGGCCCAGCAGCTCGCCGTCGCGGGTGAACAGCGCGGCGCCGATCGGGATACCGCCCTCGGCCAGCCCGGCCCGCGCCTCCTCGACCGCCACCGCGAGCATCTCCGCCTCGGTCATCGCGGATCTCCCGTCGGGACGACGCCGGCCGGCTCGACCATGACGATCGCGGTGCGCACGGGAGCGCGCGTGCGGTGCATGACCCCGCGCGGGACCGTGTAGCCCTGGTGGGGGTCGAGCGTCACCGTCTCGCGGTCCTCGAAGTCGATCAGCAGCCGTCCCTCCAGCACGAGGAAGAACTCGTCCTCGCCGTCGTGCTTGTGCCAGTGGAAGTCGCCCTCGATGATCCCGAGCCGCACGACCGAGTCGTTGACCGTGGTCAGCGTCTCGTTGAACCACGGCTCGTGCGCCGCGATCTCCGCCGGGATGTCGATCAGCGCCATGGCGCCGAACTTGTCGTCCAGCTGGATGTCGTAATCCGCCATGCCGCCGAGATTAGGGCAGGAGGACCAGCTTGCCGCGCACGTGGCCGCCCTGGCTGACGCGGTGCGCTTCGGCCGCGTCCGCGAAGCGGAACGCCTGCTGCACCGGCAGGTGGAAGCGGCCGGCCGCGATCAGCTCCGCGACCTCGGGCAGGGCCTCGACCGCACGCTCCGCGGCGGCGCCGCCCGTCACCTTCACACCCAGCGACGCCGCGCCGAAGTCGGCGATCGTGGCCACCCTCGCCGGGTCGCCGGTCAGCTCGATCAGCTCGGGCACGCCCCCCTGGCCGGCGGTGTCGAATCCGCAGTCGACGCCGTCGGGCGCCAGCGCGCGCACGCGGTCGGCCAGGCCTGGGCCGTAGGTCGTCGGCTCGGCGCCCAGCGAGCGCAGGAACTCGTGGTTGCGCTCGCGGGCGGTGCCGATCACCCGCGCGCCGCGGGCGAGCGCGAGCTGCACGGCGGCGGCGCCGACGCCCCCGGCCGCGCCGTCGATGACGAGCGTCTGTCCCGCGGACAGGCCGAGCAGCTTGAACACCCGCACGCTGGTCTCGACCGCCACCGGCAGGCCGGCCACCTCCTCCCAGGACGCCCCGGCCGGCCTGCGGGCGAAGATCGACATGACGGCGTACTCGGCCGCTCCGCCGTCCGCGAGCCCGAACAGCTCGTCGCCGGCGCTCACGCCCTCCACGCCCTCCCCCACCTCGTCGACCACGCCGGCGGCCTCGCGGCCGTCGACCTTCGGCAGGGCGACCGGCATCATCCCGCTGCGCGCCTTCCAGTCGATCGGGTTGACCCCCGCGGCGCGCACGGCCACGCGGACCTGCCCGGGGCCGGCATGCGGCTCCGCGACCTCGGCGACGTGGAGGACCTCGGGCGGCCCCTGCTCGGTGTAGACGACGGCTCGCATGACCTGAACCTACGCAATCGCCGCGGCGAGCTCCGGCGCGCGGGTCATCCGCCAGGCCCGGACCTGCAGCACGGCCAGCCGGCCCAGCACCTCGGCGAACGCCATCAGCACGAGCGCGGCGGTCCAGGCGTCGAGCGAGATCGTGTGGGCGGCGCTGAAGTGGGCGATCGACGCGCCCAGGCCGTGGTCCGCCGCGTAGGCGAACGCCATGCGGAAGCCCATGCCGGCCACCCACAGCAGCGCGGCGAGGCCGGTGGCGCGGGCGAGGGCGACACCGTCCGCACCCACCCGAAGCCGGGTGGCGAACGCGGCGCCGGTGCCCAGCGCGGCGCCGGTGAGCACGCCGGCGGCGATCAGCGCGACGTCGTCGCCGCCGGTCGGGATCGTCTTCAGGAAGTGCTCGGCGGCGAACGCGACCATGCCGACGGGCAGCAGCAGCGACGCGAGGTCGAGGCGGCGCTCGCGCAGCTGGCGGACGACGAGGAGGACGAGCACCGCGTTGATCAGATAGTCGGTCGAGCTCATGGCCGGAATCCTGCTCCGCGGCGGCGCAGCGCACATCGGCGCAGGGGTTGGTTCGCGGGTTGATCCCGGTCTCCACCCCCGGGTTGATTCAATGCCCCGCCGTGGCCCGGCACGCGATCTTCATCGCCCCGTTCGACGACCTGGCGGACGCCCGGCTGGTGGCCGAGCTGGCCGCCGAGACCGAGGCGGCCGGCTGGGACGGCTTCTTCGTCTGGGACCACGTCGCCTACCGCGAGCCGGTGCGCGCGCTGGCCGACCCGTGGGTGACGCTGGCCGCCGTGGCGGCGGCCACCGAGCGGGTGACGATCGGCCCGCTCGTCACGCCGCTCCCCCGGCGCCGGCCGCATCAGCTGGCGCGCGAGACGGTCACGCTCGACCGCCTGAGTGGCGGGCGACTCGTGCTCGGCGTCGGGCTGGGCAGCCAGCGAACGGGCGAGTTCGCGCCCGAGCGCTTCGGCGAGGAGGGGGAGCCGAGGGCGCGGGCGAAGCTGCTCGACGACGGGCTCGCCCGGCTGCAGGCCTACTGGGACGGCGAGTTCGAGCCGCGGCCCGTGAACGGGCGGATCCCGATCTGGGTGGCCACGCACTGGCCGCACCGGCGGCCCCTGCGGCGCGCCGCGCGCCACGACGGCCTGTTCCCCGTCGACCTGCCGGGGCCCGAGGCGCTGGCCGAGCTGCGCGGCGAGCTCGGCGACGGCTACGACTATGTGGTGACGAACCCGGTCGGCACGGACACCGCGCCCTGGATCGAGGCGGGCGCGACGTGGTGCCTCGTCGGCTTCGGGCCCCAGCCCACGGCGGCCGCGGTGCGCGAGGTCATCAGGGCGCGTCCTCCCGCAGCAGCCTCTGCGCCCTGAGCTCGTCCCACAGCGCCTCCGGCACGCCGCAGGCGAGCAGCTCCGCGTTGCGGGCCACCTCGGCCGGCTCGCGGGCACCCACCAGCACCGTCGACACGGCCGGGTGGCGGCGGGAAAGGCCAGCGCGGCGGCGGGCAGGCTCGCGCGGCCGCCGGGGCCCAGAAGTGCTTGTGGGCGTCGAGGATCACGCCGCGTCGAGGTGCGCGGCGATCCGCACGGCGGCCCGCTCCTGCGCCGCGTAGAGCTCGGGGAGCCCGTCCGCGTCCACCGTGACCAGCGTGCGGACCTCGGCCTCCAGTGGCGCGCCGCCCAGCGAGTGCGCCAGCCGGGTGAGCGTCTCCGCGCGCACGCGCGCGCCGTCCACGTAGGCGCCGCGCACGGTCTCCGGCGCGAGCGGCGCGCGCCCGAACACCCGCAGGTGGAGCACGGCCGCGTTGGTCCGGTGGCCCTGGACCTGCTCGCCGTGCACCGCCTCCGGCGACAGGCCGCCCACCTCGGCCAGGTGGTCGATCGCCTGGGTGAGCCCGGTGGCGTCGACCGGCAGCGACGCGGCCAGCGCGGGCGACACCTGGGCGAGCAGCGCGCGGTGCTCGGCCCGCGCGCCCGCCAGGATGGCCTCCACCTCGCGCCGGTGTGACATCTCGGCCCAGCCTACGCCCCGCGCAGGCGGCCAAAGTTCAGGGACGCCGCCCGAGTGACACGCGCGCGGGCAGCGGCGAAGCTCGCCGCATGCGCCCGATCCTGCTCGCCGTCGCCGCGCTCATCGTCGCGGGCTGCGGCTCGACGCCCGACCGGCTGGTCGCGACCGCGTCATCGACCCCGACGCCCACGCCCACGGCCACGGCCACCGCGACGGCCACGCCGGCGAAGGCGAAGCACGGCGCGGCGCACCGGACCGACAGCGACGGCGACGGCATCCCGGACGCGATCACCGTGAAGGGCAAGACCGGCGACACGTTCGCGCTCCAGGGCTCAGGGCTGCACGACAACCTCAACGACCACACCAAGACGAGGATCCGGGTGACGCTCCAGGGCGTGCGCGGGCCGTTCACCGGCTTCGACGTCCCCGCGAGCCAGAAGCTGATCGGCGTCGTGCTGCGCTTCACCGACGTCGGGAAGCTGCGCTATGACGATGCCCAGCCGCACGGCCAGTTGACGCTGAAGGGCGGCGAGTCGGGCAAGCAGACCGCGCTCATCTCCGGCAGCGGCGCCAACCCCTGCGACGATCCGTCGCTGAAGCTCAGGACCGGCCAGTCCAAGACCGCCTGCCTGGCCTTCGCGATCCCCAAGACCGGTAAGCCGCAGGCCTTCGAGTACGTCACCGACGACGGCTACGGCGACACCGGGCTCTGGTCGCTGCGCTAGTCCGGGACGGTTCCGGGACGCGTTGGGGTCATCCCCAATGGCGCGTGGGGCGGGCGGGGACGACGCTATGGGCATGGCTCACTCCTCCCCGCTCCCTCGCCGCCTGACCCGCTCGCGCTCCGACAAGTTCGTCGGAGGCGTGGCGGGCGGGCTCGGCGCCTACTTCGACGTGGACCCGGTCCTGGTCCGCGTCGCCTTCGCCGTCTCGACGCTGTTCAGCGGCGTCGGCCTCATCGCCTATCTCGTCATGTGCGCGGTGCTGCCGACCGACGAGGAGCCGTCGACGCTCGTCCCCGCGTGATGCGCTGGCTCGTCCGCCGCGGCCGGTCGCGGCTGCACTGGCGGCGGCTCAGGCGCGCCCGGCGCCGCCGCGCCGGTACGGCGCCGGCGGCTGCGTGAGGTGCGCGGCCATCCGCAGCGGATAGCTCAGCGCGAGGAGGGTGCGGGCGAGGGTCGGGTTCACGACCCGATCCTCGGCCCTCCCCACCCCCGCGCGCATCGCCCGCGGGGGTGAATCGCGTCACCTCAGGCGCAGCCGGCTGACCACGCCGCCGTGGTCGGACGGGTGCAGCCCCGCCGCCGTCGTCTCGGCGCCGGTGATCGACGAGCGCACGAGCACGACCTTCGGCGCGGCCATGATGTGGTCGACGTTGTGGTCCCAGCCGCCGGTCTTCAGGTCGTCGTTGAAGCAGCAGCTGAACTTGGCCGTGCGGTAGTCCTTGAAGCCCGCGGCGGCGAGCGCCGCGTAGGCCAGCCGGTCCGGCGGCTGGGGCAGGTTCGGGCCCGAGTTGAGGTCGCCCACGAGGATCGTCGTGCGCTTGGACTTCAGCGGCCCGGCCACGAGCTCCTTCGCCTGCGCCTCGCGGACGTTCGGGTCGTACGCCTCCAGGTGCGTGTTGACGAAGTGGAAGCGGGTCTTCCCGATCCGGGCGTCCAGCGCGTTCCAGCCGCGGGTGACCACGACCGGGCCGACGCCGTTGGTCGGGATCGTCAGCTGCGTCTTGAACACCCCCGCGCGCACGTGCGACACCTGCACGCCCTTGCGCACGAGGATCGCGTCGCCGAGCGTGAGCCGCACGTCGAAGCCCCTGTCGGTCGGCCCTTCGACGTTGAACCCGCGCTTGAGCACGGCCAGGCGGTAGCCGGCGTGCAGGTGCTTCAGCCGCGCGAGGATCGCCCCGGAGAAGTCGTAGGCCACGGTGGAAGCCGGCGCGGTCGTGCCGGTCCGCCACAGCGAGACCTCCTGGAGGCCCACGAGGTCCGGCTTGGCCTTGGCGATCTCCCCGGCGATCAGTTGCATGCGCGCGTTCGGGTCGCCGGCCACAACGCTGTCGAACACGCCGGACGCGGCCTGCCGGAACTGATCGGCGGGCGCGGTGGCCAGCGGGATCAGGTCAGCGCCGAGGTAGACGTTGCGGGTCATCACGGTCACGTCGCGGGCCTGCGCGGCCGCCGGCGCGAGCGCGGCGGGCGCGGCGAGGGCGGCAACGAGGGCGAGCAGCTTCCTGGACAAGAGCCCCTCCTTGGTCTCGGTTGGAGGGGCTCAGCCTAGTGGGACACGAGCGCCCCGATCACCGTGACCAGCGCGATCAGCATCTGGCCGATCAGGATCCGGCGGGCGATCCGCAGCAGCCGGTTGGGCCGCAGGCCGGCCAGCCGCTTGCTCAGGCCCAGCCCGCTCAGGCCCGCCAGGCTCAGGCACCACGCCGCGGAGACCCACGCCTCGGCGGGCAGCGGGCCCGGGTCGGGCGCGTAGGCCAGCACGATGCCCACGCCGAAGGCCAGCATCGAGGCGGCGACGCACGCCTCGGCCAGCAGGCCGAGCTCGAGCTCGGTGGGCTTGCGCGCCCGCAGGGCCGCGAAGCCGGCGGCCTCCGCCGGCCGCAGGCCCGGCTGCTCGGCCAGCACCTGCCGGGTCATCCGGGCCGCCGGCACCAGCGGCAGCATCACGAGCGCCACCGACCACAGCACCATGCACACGGTGGCCAGCAGGTCGCTGGCATCCATGTGGCTCTTGACCATGGAGTCGACGATCTGGCCCCGGTCCAGCGTCATCGTCGCCTCCGTGAGCCGGCCCAGGAACCGCGTCTGCGGGATGTTGGAGAACAGGAGGTTCGACAGGGCGAAGGCGGCCAGCAGCGCGCCGGCCAGCGCCAGCGGCACGACGAGCTTCGCCCCGGGCGCGCGGCGCAGCGACGCGCCGAAGTGGGTCAGCGAGTCGAGCTCCTGGCGGGCTGCCTCGCAGTCCTTCATCAGCGCGACGCGCGCGTTGCCGCGGCGCTCGAGCAGCCGCACCCGCGCGCGCACGTGGATCGTCAGCAGCGCGAGCACCGCCAACCGCGGCGCCGGCAGGCGCACCCAGCGCGTGAGCCGCCGCCGGCCGACCTGCGCCCAGAGCACGTGGCGCCCCTCCTCGACCCGGTCGAGCGCCTGCTGGTAGCGCCCGAGCAGGACACGGACCGGCGAGACGCGCGGCGCGGCGAGCGGCGGTCCGGACGGGTCGTCCGCGACGACAGGTCGGGGCAAGGTGAGCACTGACATCGGCATCTCCTGGCGGGGGACGCGATCGTCCCGCCGCCGGCCGCGCACCCGCATCCCCCGCCGGTGTGGAATCGCTCACCCGTAGGCGATGAACTCCAGGAGCGAGCCGTCGGGGTCGCGGAAGTAGACCGACACGCCCGGGCCGCGCGCGCCGTGGCGCGCGACCGGGCCGAGCTCGACCGCCACCCCGTGACGATCGAGGTGCGCCGCGGCCGCCTCGATCGGGCCGTCCCAGACGAAGCAGAGGTCGCTGTTGCCCGGGCGGACCGGGTCGCGGGCCACCGGGTCCGGCGTCACGCCGGGCCCGTGGACGTTGAGCTGCTGGTCGCCTAGCCGGTATGCCCAGCCGGGGCCGCGGGGCACCAGCTCGGCGCCGACGACGTCGCGGTAGAAGGCGTTGGAGCGCTCCCAGTCGGCGACGTGGATCACGCAGTGGTCGAGTCGCATCTTCCGGCGCATGTTCCTCGCTCCGAGTGGGCATAGACGGATCCGCCGGCGTCGTACCCGAGGAGAGCCCCATGGCAGCCACCGCAGCACCGGCCCCACCCGCACCCCCCGCCGCGGAGGTGGTGCGCCATGCCGAGGTGGTCGGCGTGTGGGCGGTGGACTGCGTGCTCGCGCAGCACCCGCACACGGACTGGGCGGCCGAGCTGCTGGGCGACGGCGAGCACCGGCTCGCCGGGGCGACGCTGGAGCACGATGGCTACCACCTCGACCATCTGGCCGTCAGGCGCGTGGCCCACCAGCGGGGAACGGCGTACGTGCGGCTGTTCTGCGCCGTCACCGTGCGCGTCGCCGGGCTGCCGGCCGAGCTGCGCGCGCGGACGCTGCGCGGCGTCGTCGACGAGCTGCTGCTGGGCCGCGCGCGCACGCGCCGGACCGGCGCGCGGCTGATCGACGCCGCGGTCGTCACGGTGCCGTGACGCTGCGCAACTGGGCAGGCAACCACGTCTACGGCGCGCGGGAGCTGCACCGCCCGCGCAGCCTCGACGAGCTGCGCGGGATCGTCGCGCGCGCCCCGACCGTCCACGTCATCGGCTCGCGCCACTCGTTCACCGGCATCGGCGACGCCGAGGAGCTCGTCACGCTGGAGGCGATGCCGGCCGGCGTCGACGACGGCGAGGACGGCACCGCGTCCTGCTCCGGCGGCGTGCGCTATGGCGAGCTGGCCGACGCTCTGAATGCGCGCGGGCTGGCGCTGCACAACCTCGCCTCGCTGCCGCAGATCTCGGTGGCCGGCGCCGTCGCGACGGCGACGCACGGCTCGGGCGACGGCAACGGCAACCTGGCCACGGCGGTGGTGGCGCTCGAGCTGGTGACGAGCGACGGCGACGTGCTCCGGTTCGCGCGCGGCGACCCCGACTTCGCCGGCACGGTCGTCTCGCTCGGCGCACTCGGCGCGGTGACGCGGATCGCGCTCGCCGTCGAGCCGGCCTACGAGGTGGCCCAGCACGTGTTCGAGGACGTCCCGTGGGAGGCGGTGCCGGACGCGCTGCGCGCCGGCTACAGCGTGAGCGCGTTCACGCGCTGGGGGGAGACCGTGGACGCGCTGTGGGTCAAGCGCCGCGTCGCGGACCCGGTGCCGGAGCTGCCGGGCCGCCCGGCCGCGGTCGAACGCCACCCGATCCCCGGCCTGGACCCCACGGGCTGCACGCCGCAGCGCGGCCTCCCCGGCGCCTGGTCGGACCGGCTGCCGCACTTCCGGATGGAGTTCACGCCGAGCCATGGCGAGGAGATCCAGTCCGAGTACTTCGTCGCCCGCGAGCGCGCGGCCGAGGCGATCGGCGCGATGCGCGCGGCCGGCCCGGCGCTGCGCGATGTGCTCCAGGTGAGCGAGCTGCGCACGGTGGCCGCGGACGAGCTGTGGCTGAGCCCTCAGTACCACCGGGCGACGCTCGGGATCCACTTCACCTGGCGGCTCGACCAGCCGGCGGTCGAGCGCGCGCTGCGCGAGGTCGAGGCCGCGCTGCTCCCGCTCGGGGCCACGCCGCACTGGGGCAAGCTGTTCCTGACGCCGCCCGCGCCCGAGCGGGCGGACGACTTCCGCGCGCTGGCCCGCCGGCTCGACCCGCGCGGCGCCTTCCGCAACGCCTGGCTCGCGGATAGTGTTGGCCTGTGACCGACGTCGCGATCCCGCCGCCCGCCGCCGCACCCGTCCCGCGGGCCGTCGCCGACTTCGAGATCATCCCGCGCCGCGGCCTGCCGATCGTGGCCGCCGTGCTCGTCCTCACCATCGTGGCCATCGCGGTCAACAAGCTGTGGCCGCTCGAGTTCCTGCACGTGGTCTTCGGCGCCGGCTGGACGGTCATCGACCTGTTCCTCGGCCTCGTCCTGGGCCCGATCCTCGGCAGCCTCTCGATCCCCGCGCGGATCGAGATGACGAAGAAGCTGATGCCGAAGATGGCGCTGATCATGCCCACGGTGGTCACCGTCACGCTGGCGGCGGGCTGGCAGCTCGGGCACCTGCTGGGCACGGTGGACAGCGGGTACATCAACCACGGCTGGGTGGTGGCCAGCTACATCGTGGTCGGGGTGATGGCGGTGATCGCGCTCGGGCTGCTCGAGCCGGCGAACATCGCGGTCCTGTTCGAGCTGCGCAAGCCGCGGCCCAACCCCGAGGTCATCCAGCACCTCATGCGGCGCTTCATCTACACCGCGGGCGTGACCGGCGTGATGCAGGTGGCGACGCTCGTGATCATGACCAAGATCGCCACGGGATGAGCGCGCGCCGGCTGCCCCCCGTGACCGCGCTGGCGATGACCTCGCTGGCCCTCATCGTGGCCGGCGGCATCTACCTCGCCGCGCACCTGCCCAACCACGTCCCGCTCGCGCCCGCGGCGGTCCTGCTGGCCCTGTCCGCGCTGCTGCTGGCCGGGAACCTGTTCTCGCTCACCCGTGTCGCCGACTTCGCCTGGGAGCGCTTCTTCCAGGTGGCGCGGTGGGCGCTGCTGGCCTACGCCGTCACCGCGGGCATGATCGCCTACGCGTTCCTCTACGACGGCGTCAGCGGCGGCACGCTCGTCGTCCTGATGCTCTCGCTCGTCGTCTACGCCGTGCACGTGCCGATGCTGATCGGCTTCACGGTCGCGCGCTACGAGATCCCGTAACGAACCGCTGGCCTCCCGCCATGTCGGGGGTGAGATGCGCAGCGACGCCGCCCTGATCGCCTCCGCCCGCACCGACGCGCGGGCGTTCCGCGAGCTCTACGACCGCTACGCCGAGCGCGTGCTCGGCTACCACCTGCGCCGCACGCGCGACGAGGACGCCGCCCACGAGCTGACGGCGGAGACGTTCGCGCAAGCCTGGCTCGTGCGGGCGCGCTTCCGCGACGAGTGCGCCGGGAGCGCCGGGCCGTGGCTGTTCGGGATCGCCCGCAACGTGCTGCTGATGTCCGTCCGGCGCCGCCGGCTGGAGGCGGAGGCGCGCGAGCGGCTCGGCCTGCCGGCCACGGCCGCGCCGGCCGAGGAGTCCTGGCTGGACGGGCTCGACGAGGCGCTGGACGCGCTGCCGGAGAGCCAGCGCGAGGCGATCCGCCTGCGCGTGCGTGGAGGACAAGACCTACGACGACGTGGCCGCGGCGCTCGGCACCACGCCGGCCGCGGCCCGCGTGCGCGTGCACCGCGGGCTGAGCGCGCTGCGTGCCCGGCTGACCAAGGAGACCGCCCGATGACCGCCCGCCTGACCGCCCTGGGCGACGCGCTGGAGCGCGCCGCCGCCGCCGACCTCGCCGCGACGCGCCGCCGCCGGCTGCGCCGGCGCGCGGGCGCGTGCGCGGCCGCGCTGGTCGTCGCCGTCCCCGGCGTGGCGCTGGCGGCGAGCCTGCTCTCCACGTCCGACGTCGCGCGCTCGCTGCCGGCCGGCACGAAGTTCCTCGTCGGCACGACACCGCACTGCACCGTCGTACGCGACGGCGTCGAGTACCACTGCACGATCTCCGGCGCGTTCACGCCGGACGAGCCCGACCTCAAGGGCACGGTGGAGCCGACCGTCGACGCGACCAAGCACGTCAACGGCGGCTGCCGCTCGCTGCGCGCGGACGGCCGCGAGTGGGAGTGCTACATCGGCCGCGCGGCGGTCGACCAGAGCATCATCTCGGCCGGCTTCCTCGGCGACTACGCCCCGGCCCCGGGCGTCGGCTAGCCGGAGGACGTCCGGATCCGGGTCGTGCCGAACGCGCCCGACGTGCGCAGGCGCAGGCGCGGCGCGTCGTGTACCGGGCCGGTGTCGGGCAGGTCGATCTCGCGCGTCTCGAACATGCCGCCGCCGTCGACCTCGACGTGCACGCCGCGGGGCACGACCAGCGTGACCGTGCCGAAGTAATTGCGCACATCGATGACGGTCTCTGCGCCGTGGAGCGTCGCGTGGCCGAGGTCGAGCACGATCGTCCCGCCCACCGACGTCACCCGCGAGCGGGGCGCGAGCTCCCAGCGCCCGCCGCGCACCAGGCGCGAGAACACGGCACGGTGGCGGACGGGGAGGTCGGCGGCGCCCGGGCGGGCCGGCAGGTCGGCCGTCACGGCCTCGAGCTCGGCGTGCGTGCGGGCGAGTTCGGCGCGCTCGACCCGCTCGGCGAACTCGTCCAGCGTCAGGTGGCCGCTGACCGCGGCGTCGCGCAGGACGGTCAGCGCGCGCTCGCGGTCGTCGTCGCCGGCCAGCGTGGCGGGTGGGTGCTCCACAGGGTCAGTATCGCGCTCCGCGACATCACGCCGACCCGCGATCGTGAGCTGACGTACCGTGGACGACCCCGGGCTGCTGGAGTTCCGGCTCGTCCTGCGCCGATGAGTTCCGGGACGCCGCGGCGTCTCAAGCAGCACATGCCCAATCCAAGGAGGAGCGCATGAGCGTCACACCGTGCCTGTGGTTCGACGGTCAGGCCGAAGTGGCCGCCGAGCTGTACACGTCCGTCGTCCCCGACTCGCGCATCGTGCACGTCGCCCGCTACGGCGAGGCCGGCCCGGGCGAGGCCGGCAGCACCATGCTCGTCACCTTCGAGCTCGGCGGCCGCCGCTTCACCGCGCTCAATGGCGGGCCCGAGTACACGTTCACTCCGGCCATCTCGCTGGAGATCGAGTGCCGCGACCAGGACGAGGTCGACCACTACTGGAGCCGCCTGAGCGACGGCGGCGAAGAAGGCCCGTGCGGCTGGCTGACCGACCGCTTCGGCGTGTCCTGGCAGATCGTGCCGCTGCGGCTGAAGGAGTTGCTGTCGGACGGGGGCGTCGCGCAGAACGTGATGCGCGCGATGTTCACGATGAAGAAGCTCGACATCGCCGCGCTCGAGGCAGCGGCCGCCGAGGCGCCCGCCACCGCCTAGGCTAAGCGAACGCCGCCCGCAGCCGGTCGAGGTCGGCGGCGACGCCGCGCCGCCATTGCCCGCGCTTGAAGAGGGTGAACCAGACCCGCAGCGGCAGCGGGCGGACGCTCACCTGCATGCGCACGGCCACCGACGTGCCGTCCGGGTGCGGCTCCAGCGTCCGCTCGAGCCGCGTGACCGCGCGGCCGAAGCGGGCGCGGCGGGTGGGCGCGAGCCCGAACGGGACGATCTCGCCCTCGACCACCACGCGGCGGTTCACGACGCGCTCGACCACGGTGTTCTGCGAGTCGACGGTGGCGCCGCTGGGCAGCCGCGTGCGCGTGCGCGTCACGCGCCGTCCTCCCTGCTCCTCGACCGCGAGGATCTCCACTCGATGGCCCGCGAGCGCGGCCATCCGCCCGGGGTCGAGGAGCAGCGCGTAGACGTCCGCCGGCCGGGCCGGCACCACGCCGACGGCGGACGCGTCGATCACGCCTCTGCGGCGGCCTGGACGGGGTCCGGGTTGATGATCACGGTGTCGACGACCTGCGCCACCTCGTCGGCGGGCATCCCGGTGCGCTCGGCCTGCTCGCGCACCTTCTCGGCGCTGGTGCCCTGGTAGAGGCAGACGGTCCCGAGCTTGCCCGACTCCTCCTGGACCACGTAGGTGCGGATCCACTTGACGTCGTCGGACATCTCCTGGCCGACCTCGGCAGAGCGGGCGGCGGTCTTGTGCAGCTCCTCGGGCGTGCCCCAGAAGTCGCGGCGGCGAATCACATAGAGGTTCATCGTCCGATTCTCTGCGCTTTGGCGCCCGCATGCAATCAGGCGGGCGCCCTGAGCTTTCAGCGGTCGGGCAGGTCCTGCACCGCCCGGTAGGCCTCGTTGATGGCGCTGTGCGTGTACGCGAACGCCCCCGAGTCCGAGTTGGCGATGGCCACGTTGCCGAGCGGCTGGCGCGCCCGGAACTGCGGCTGGCCCGACACCGGCCCGAACAGCGACGGATCGAAGGTCGAGCACAGCTCGTACGCGTAGCCGTAGTTCCAGCGGTTGAGCATGATCGAGGCGATGTCGCGCTCGGGCTCGAAGTCGCCGCCCGCCTTGTTCACGGTGCGGTCGATCACGTCGACGATCGCCGCCTCGTAGTCGGAGAAGCGCATCGCCAGCATCTTCTGGCGCCCGCGCTCGTAGGACCCGAGCTGGGTGAGGAACTTGGGGTCGTCCGGCGTGCACTGGAAGGCCAGCGTCGCCGGCTGGCCGGGCGTGTTCGGCGTCGGCCCGTAGGAGGCGCCGAACTGCGCGCCGGCGCTCAGCGTCGTGCTGTCCCAGAACAGGCTGTTGCCGCGCGGGCTGACACTCGAGATCTTGGCGTCGGCGAACGCCTGCCAGTCCCGCAGTCCGACCCGGCAGTAGATCAGCGGCACCTTGCGGGCGTAGTCGAGCGCCTTCACCTGGTCGCGCGGCAGGTCGCGCACGATCCGCGCGGTCACCCGGTTCCAGCAGGCCATGACGACGTGGCGGGCGCGCACGCGCTCGGCGTGGCCGTCGCCGGTGTGCACGTAGGTGACGTCGGACTTCCCGCCGCGGCCCTTGCGCGGCACGACGTCGACCACGGTCTGGTTGAGCCGCACCCGCACGCCGTTGCGGCGCCGGTCGAGCTGCGAGTAGTCCGCCTGCGCGATGAGGACGTTGTCCTGCGTCGGGCGCGCGCCGTCGACGTCCGGGAACACGGCCGGGATCAGCTTGCTCACCAGCAGGCGCAGCAGCGACGCGTTGCCGTCGGGCCAGGCGACGGTCGGGTCCGCGCCGGGCATCATGTCCTGCTGCGCGGTGCGGCCGATGCCGGGGAACGGGTCGTCGTTGAGCCCCAGGCCGGCGAACCCGGGGTTGCCGAGCGCCCACATGTCGCCTGCCTGGACGGCCTGGATGCCCGCGCCGAACAGCCCGTGCGACGTGCGCTGGAGGTAGCCGGTGGCCTCCTCCGTGACGCCGACGTAGTCCATCAGGTAGCGCTTGTAGGAGATCTGGGCGAGGATCGCCTTCTTCTCCTGGTCGCTCTTCGGGCCCTGCTTGAGCGCGATCCAGTCCGTTGTCGTGTCGGTCATGATCGTGGCGATCCCGGCCTGGGCGGCCGCCGAGTACGGCGTCGTGGCCAGGAACGCGGGCCACGTCTGGCTGCCCGTCTTGGCGGCGACCACGGAGTCCTTGCCCCAGTCCCGCGACGGGAACAGCAGCACCTGGTGCAGCCCGAGCGAGCTCGGGATGCCCGGCCCGCGCGCGTTGGGGAAGTTGTTCGCGTCCACGCCGCAGAACGCGAGCATGTCCACGGACGGCTGGCCGTAGGCCGCGGGGATCGACGTCGGGACGCCGCCCTGCGGCTGGTTCCACGCGCCGACGCTGTCGAGGTTCACGGTGCCGCCGTTGCGCAGCAGCATCACGTCAGCGCCCGCGCGCGTGGCGTCGGGGATGTGGAACTCGTTGCGGTGCGAGTGCCCGCCGAAGTCCGGCAGCGGGTCGAGGATGAGGATCCGCGAGTCCGCGCCGAAGCGGTCCTGGTACCACTTCGCCGCCGCGAGCCCGCTCGCGCCGGCGCCGACCACGACGAGGTCGTAGTCGTCGTCGACGTCGCGCACGTGCCTCGCGTCGATGCCGGGGCCGCCCTTGGTCGAGTGCTCGTCGAACGGGTTCGGCAGCCCGTCGATCCTCAGGAAGTCGCCGAGCGGCACGTCCGGCTGGCCGGTGATGCCCGTCGACGCCGGCGGGTAGTAGCCCCGCGGCAGCCGGTGGCCCGAGCGTTCGCGGCCGAGCAGCGCCGCCTCTGCGCCGGTCAGCGAGGGCGAGGCCGCCGCCGCCGCCAGCCCGGCCGCCGTGATCGCCACCCCGTCCAGGAAGTCGCGCCGGGTGATCCTGCGGTCGTCCGCCATTTCCCCCTCCTCTGTCGCTCAGCTGACACTCGCGACCCTCTCTGAATGGCGGGACGAATGCAACGGCTCACCTATGCGCGCTGCTCGAACAGCTCGGTGATCTCCCGCGGGTCGACGGGATCGGTCAGCGCCGCGGCGAACGAGCGCTCGTCGGGCCAGCCCGCCGCGAGGATGCGCTCGCCCGCGCCCTTGGCGTCATACGGCGTGGCGCGCAGATCGGGCGCACCGTCCTCGATCCACAGCCAGCGCGCCGCCCCGTCGCCCTCGTAGGGCAGGCCGACGCTGCCGGCGTTGACGAAGCGCGTGGCCCCGACGGTGCGGTCGTCCTGCTGGTGCGTGTGGCCGGCCACCACGAGCGGCGCGCCGACGCCGGCGAGCGCCTCGGCCCAGCGCTCGGGCGCGGAGATGCGGGTGAGGATCTCCATGTCGCTGCGGGGCGTGGCGTGGCAGAACAGCACGGCGTCGAGCGTGAGCGTCAGCGGGAGCTCGCCGAGCTCGCGCGCCCGCGCGTCGCCCAGCTCCGCCACGCCGCGGGCGGCGAGCTGGGCGATGAAGTCGTCCGACGGCGGCGCGCCGACCGCCTCGGCCACCTCGCGCTCGCCGTTGCCGCGCACCCAGTGCACGGGTAGGTCGAGCCCGGCCAGCCGGTCGAGCACGTCGCGATTGAACGGGCCGGGCACCACGTCGCCGCCGGCCACCACCGCGTCCGGCCCCGCCGCCCGCGGGTCGCTCAGCACCGCCTCCAGCGCCTCCCGGTTTCCGTGGATGTCGTACACAGCGAGGATCTTCATGCGGATACGGTAGCGCAACCCTGCGGTTGCGCAGCATCTACTATGCTTTGTCGTACTTATGTCAGTAGTAGACGACGACAAGCCTGCGGTCACCCGGCGCCGGCTGCTCGGCGCGACGGCGCACGCCGCCGGCGCGGTCGCCCTGGCCGGCGTCGCCCTGCCCGCGCTCGGCTTCGCCCTCGGGCCGGCGTTCGAGTCGCACCAGGCGAGCTGGGAGCCGCTCGGCGCGCCCGGCGACTTCACGGACGGCGCGTTCACGCCGCGCATCGTCACGCTGCAGGAGGGCATCGGCGAGGCCGGCAAGGGGCTCGTCTACGTCCGCCGGCGCAACCCGGCGGTCGACGGCGCGACCGGGCCGGACTTCCTCGCGCTGACGAGCCGCTGCTCGCACGTCGGCTGCCCGGTCGACTACGTCGAGGCGGCGCAGTCGTTCGTCTGCCCGTGCCACGGCGGCGTCTACGACTTCCGCGGCCGGCGCATCGCCGGGCCGCCGGTGCGGGGGCTCGACCGTTACGAGACCCGTGTCCGCGCCGGGCAGCTCGAGATCGGCCCGCGCTACAGCGTCGACGAGCACCTGCGGCGCCGCCCGGCGCGCGATCCCGGCGAGGCGGTCGACGGCATCGGCAAGTACCTCTACCCCTGATTCACCACAGCACGAAGCAGCCGGGCGGCGGCGGCGGCGGCTCGCGCAGCGCGTTCCAGCGCAGGTCGAGCTTCTCCAGCGCCGGGAGGCCGAGCACCGCGTCCGGCACCCGGGTGAGGCGGTTGGCGCGCAGGTCGAGCGTGCGCAGGCGCGGGAGCGCGAGCGGCGGCAGGTCGGTCAGGGCGTTCTCGCGCAGGTCGAGGTGGCGCAGCTCGGCCAGCGCGAGCTCGGGCAGGGCGGCGAGCCGGTTGGCGCGCAGGTGCAGCGCCCGCAAGTTCGCCAGCCCGCTCAGCCCCGGCAGGCGCTCCAGCTGGTTGTGCTGCAGCCGCAGCTCGACGAGCCCGGTCAGCTCCCCGATCCAGTCCGGCAGCGCGCGCAGCGCGTTGCCGCCGGCGCCCAGGTAGACGAGCCGGCGCAGCGCCCGCACGCAGTCCGGCAACGCCGTGAAGCGGTTGTCGCCGAGGTAGAGCACCTCCAGGCGCGCGGGCAGGGCGCCGGGCAGCGCGCGCAGGCGGTTGTGCGCCAGGTCGAGCATCCGCAGGCTCGTCAGCGCGGCCAGGCCATCCGGCGCGATTTCCAGCCCGGACTCCGACAACACGAGCCCGCGGGCGGTCGCGGCGGCCGGCGGCAGCGGGCCGGAGTGACACCGGAGGTCGATGATCGCGCTCACCCGGGTATGGATAGAGGGTCCACTGCCTGGGGAGGTAGCTCGTGGTCCGGCTCATCGCCGTTCTCGCTTGTGTGTTTGCCGTCTGCACGTCGCCCGCCTACGCGTCGCCATCCGCGCACGTCTGGATCACCACGCCCGACGGGGCGATGAAGATGACCGACGCGGGCAGCGTGGCCTTCCATCCCGGCGGGTCGAGTGCGCTGACCGTCACCGTCGATCCGAGCCGGACCTACCAGCGCATGGACGGCTTCGGCGCGTCGATCACCGACTCGTCCGCGTCGGTGCTCTACCGGCTCGACAAGCCCACCCGCGACGCCACGATGGCCGACCTGTTCAAGACCGACGGGCTGTCGTTCCTGCGCCAGCCGATGGGTGCCTCGGACTTCGTCGACGGCCCGCAGTACACCTACGACGACATCCCCGCCGGGCAGACCGACTACGGCCTGCGCCACTTCTCCGTCGCCCACGACCAGACGCAGATCCTGCCGCTGCTGCGCCAGGCGCTGGCGCTCAACCCGCGGTTGAAGGTGATCGCCTCGCCGTGGAGCCCGCCGGCCTGGATGAAGACGAACGACTCGCTCATCGGCGGCCGGCTGATCGACGACCCGCGCATCTACGACGCCTACGCGCGCTACTTCGTCGACTTCCTGGAGGCCTACCGGCGCGCCGGCGTGCCGGTCTACGCGGTCACCGTGCAGAACGAGCCGCAGAACCGCTTCCCGAACGCCTACCCCGGCACCGACATGCCGGTGGCCACGGAGGCGAAGCTGATCGAGGCGCTGGGGCCGCAGCTGCGCGCCGCGCACCTGAGCACGAAGATCCTCGGCTACGACCACAACTGGTCCGAGCACCCCAATGACATCGCCAACACGCCGCCGGACGAGGACCCCGAGACCGAGTATCCGTCCGAGCTGATGCGGACGCCGGCGGGGCGCTACCTGGCCGGGATCGCCTACCACTGCTACGCCGGCGACCCGAGCCGGATGACCGACTTCCACAAGGCGTTCCCGCACGCCGGCATCTGGTTCACCGAGTGCTCGGGCTCGCACGGCCCGACCGACCCGCCGGCCCAGTACTTCTCGGACACGCTGAAGTGGGACGCGCGCACCATCACCATCGGCGTGCCCCGCAACTGGGCGATGACGACCGAGAACTGGAACCTCGCGCTCGACCCGAGCGGCGGGCCGCACAACGGCGGCTGCGACACGTGCACCGGCGTCGTCACCGTCGGCCCCGGGAACACCGTCACGCGCGACGCCGAGTACTACACGCTCGGCCACCTCGCCCGGTTCGTCATGCCGGGCGCGGTGCGCATCGCCAGCACCTCGTTCGGCACCACCGGCTGGAACGGCGAGGTCATGGACGTCGCGTTCCGCAACCCGGACGGCTCGACCGTGCTCGTCGCCCACAACGAGAACGACGACCCGCGCGGCTTCGCCGTCGCCGAGAACGGCGAGTCGTTCGACTACACCCTGCCCGGCGGCGCGCTGGCCACGTTCGTGTGGCGCGCCCACGCCGGGGGGCCGCGGCTGCTGCCGGCCGACGGGATGACCGCCACGGCCTCTCCGGGCGGCGACACCGCCACGGCCGCCGTGGACGACGACGCCACCACCCGCTTCACCACGGGCGCCGCGCAGGCGCCGGGGCAATGGCTGCAGGTCGATCTCGGGCGCAGGTCGTCCGTGCGCCGCGTCGTGCTCGACACCGGCACGGGCACCGGCGACTTCCCGCGCGGCTACACGCTGGAGGGCAGCGGCGACGGGTCGCGCTGGAGCACGCTGGCGACGGGCGCCGGGAGCGGGCAGCTGACGACGATCGATGTGCGGCCGGCGCGTGTGCGGTTCCTGCGGGTCACGCAGACCGGCAGCGCGCCGCAGTGGTGGTCGGTGGCTGATCTGCGGGTCTACGGCATGTAACGGCTCCGCGGGATCGGCAACGGCTGGCTTGTAGGGGTGGGTCAGCCCGGCGGTCGCGCATGAACGATCGCCGCGGCCGGCAAAGCGATCAGGATCGATCGTGGCTCGGTCACACCGGAAAAGCGTGGGGCGCCTAACCGTCGCTATAGGACGCTCAGGAGCCCCACCCCGCCGCCGGCACCGGGGAAACGATCATCCGGGAGACCGCGGCCGATTCCCTCACTCCCTACCCGGCAAAGCCGTTCGCCGAGCCCGCCGCGGCGCCCCAATTCAGTAGTGGATCGCCCCCCGCACGCCGCCCCCCGCGGGGATCGCGTCGCCGTTGACGGCCACGCTGCGGGGCGAGCACAGGAACGCGATCACGTCGGCCACCTCCGACGCCGTCACGAAGCGGCCGATCGTGACGTTGCCCGGGTCGCCGGGCGGCGTGCGCTCGGTCACGGTCGGCCCGGGGTGCACGACGGTGACGTTGATGCCCGCCGGCCCGAGCTCGTCGGCCAGGTTCTTGGTCAGCGCCGCCACGGCGACGTTGCGCACCGAGCCGACGACCGAGCCGGACTGCCGGGCGGCCATCCCGCTCACGTTGACGATCCGGCCCCAGCCCTGAGCGGCCATCAGCGGCGCCACGGCGCGGGCGGTGCGCAGATAACCGCGCACCTTGATGTTGATCTCGTCCTCCAGCGTCTCCTCGCCGAAGCCGCCGCGGTTCGGCGTGGCCGCCGCGTTGACGAGGATGTCGACGCCGCCGAGCTCGTCGACCACCCGCGACAGCATCGCCGCCACCGACTCGTCGGAGCCCGTGTCGGCGGGCACGGCGATCACGTGCGGCTCGCGCTCGGCCCACGCCGGCTCCGGCGCCGCCACCGCGGTCAGCGCCCGGGCCGCCTCCTCCAGCGGCCCCATGCCGCGCGCCACCACCGCCACGCGCGCGCCCTCCAGCGCCAGGACCCGCGCCGTGGCCAGCCCGATTCCCCGGCTGCCGCCGGTGACGATCGCCCGGCGCCCGGCCAGCTGGAGATCCATGCCCGGGACCCTAGCGAGCGCGGGGCTCGGGGAGGCCGGCGCGGCGGAGGAGAGAGATGACCGCGCCGACGCCTCCCCGAGCGAGCGGCCCACGCTCCGGCGGTGCCGCGGGGTCCAGTCAAGCGGCGCCGCCGCCGCATATCGTGACGAGGTCGTGAACGTCTGGCCGAACGCGGAGAGCGCCGCGAACTCCGATCCCTGGCTCGTCGCCCACCACGACGAGATCGAGCTGATGCGGCCGCGGGTCCTGGGCGTGAACTTCGTCCACGGCCTGTCCGAGACCGAGGCGCGCGCGCAGCTGGACGCGCTCTGCGCGGCGCTGCGCGAGTCCTCGCGCTGGCTGGGGTACGGCAACCCGGACGCGCCGCCGTTCCTCGACTACGAGATCGTCGGGATCACGGACCTGACCGAGCCGGCCGGCCGCGTCGACCGCAACTCGGCCCGCTTCCCCCGGGCCCCGGACGGCGTCGGGCTCGACTACTCCGCGCTGTACGACCTGCTGGGGCTCCCGGACCTGGTGGAGCGCGGCGCGGTGAACGAGGTCTGGCTGCTGGCCGACCACACCGACCGCACGGCGCCGTGGGAGACCGTCGAGGTCAAGCAGACCTACGACGCCGCGTTCCGCCCGGCCGGCGTGGCGTTCGACGCCGGCAACTCGGGCGCGCACGCCGCGCCGTGGATCGGCCGCAGCCTGCGCATCCTGTTCGTCAACTTCGCCCGCGGCACCGGCTGCGCGATGGAGAGCCTCGGCCACTCGCTCGAGCGGATGGCCACGTGCGGCGCCGTCCCCTACTACGAGCGCTACTTCCGCGAGTTCGCCATGCTCGACCTCGACCGCCGGTACGGGCTCCCGTTCGAGTCGCTGTACCTGAACAACCCGGTGGCCTACCCGGGGCCGACGACGCTGCAGTACCGCGCCGGCTGGCGCCGGCACCGCCTCGAGGGCTACGTGCCCGCCGGCGGCAACGTCCACTTCATGCCCAACGGGCGCTGCGACTACGACCTCGACAACCGGGACCCGGTGCTCTCGACGATCGAGAGCTGGCGCCAGCCCGATGAGCGCCCGCGGCCGTGGACGCCCGCGGCGCTCGACCGCTACCGGGACCTCGCGCCCGACTGCATGGGCCGCTGGGTGGTGTACTGGCGCCAGAGCATGCCCGGACTCGGAAACACCGCCCGCGACGACGACGGCCGCCCGATGAAGAACTGGTGGCCGTTCCTCTTCTACTAACTTCGGAGCACCATGTCCGACTGGAATACGCAGGTCATCGAGCAGTTCCGCGCCACCGGCGGCAAGATGGGCGGCGACTGGGGAGGCCAGCCGCTGCTGCTGCTCCACCATCGCGGCCGCAAGACCGGCGACGAGCACGTCGCGCCGGTGATGTACCTCGCCGACGGGGACGACCCGGCGACGCTGTACGTCTTCGCCTCCAAGGCGGGCGCGCCGACGCACCCCGCGTGGTATCGCAACCTGCTCGCCGCGGGCGGCGGGCAGGTCGAGCTGGGCGACGAGACGTTCGACGTCGACGCCGGCGAGATCGAGGGCGAGGCGCGCGACCGCATCTTCGCCGAGCAGGTCCGCCGCTACCCGCAGTTCGGCGAGTACGCCGAGAAGGCGGCCGGCGTGCGGACGATCCCGGTGGTCGCCCTGCGGCGCCGCTGAGCGCGGCATGCCCGACGCCGAGGTCCTCGAGCTCGCCGGCCGGGAGGTGCGGATCACCAGCCCGGGCAAGGTGCTGTTCGCCGAGCGCGGCGAGACCAAGCTCGACCTCGTGCGCTACTACGCCGCCGTCGCGGAGCCGCTGCTGCGCGCCATGGGCGGCCGCCCCGTGCTCATGCAGCGCTTCCCCCAGGGCGCGGGCGGGCCGTCGTTCTTCCAGAAGCGCGTGCCGGACACCGCTCCGGCGTGGCTGGAGACCACGACCGTGCAGACGGTCAACGGGACGCCGTCGCGGGCGCTGGTGATCGCCGACGTGGCGCACGTCGCCTGGGCGGTCAACCTGGCCTGCCTCGGCTTCCACGTCTGGCCGCACCGCGCCGACGACCCCGAGCACGCGGACGAGCTGCGCCTCGACCTCGACCCGCAGCCCGGCACCGGCTTCGCCGAGGCCCGCGTGGCCGCCCGCGAGCTGAAGGCGCTGCTCGACGAGCTGGGGATCGCCGGCTACCCCAAGACGACCGGAAACCGCGGCCTGCACGTCTACGTCCGGCTCGAGCCGCGCTGGGACGCCTACGCCGTCCGCGCCGCGGCGGTGGCCGTGGCCCGCGAGCTCGAGCGCCGCCGCCCCGACATCCTCACCGCCGCCTGGTGGAAGGAGGAGCGGGGCAAGCGGATCTTCGTGGACTACAACCAGAACGCGCCGCACAAGACCGTGTTCGGCGCCTGGTCGGTGCGCGCCCGCACGGGCGCGCAGGTCTCCACGCCGCTGCGCTGGGACGAGCTCGACGACGTGCTCCCCGACGAGCTGACGATGGCCACCGTGCCCGGCCGCGGCGACCCGTGGGCGGACATGGCCCCGCAGTCGCTGGAGCCGCTGCTGGCGCTGCACGAGCGCGACCGGGCGGCCGGGCTGCCCGACGCGCCCTGGCCGCCCGTCTATCCCAAGCAGCCCGGCGAGCTGCCGCGGGTCGCGCCGAGCCGGGCGCGCAAGCCCTAAAAGGTCCGCTCGAGCAGGTCGAACAGCGCGGCGTAGTGGCGCTCGGTGGCCTCCGCGTCGTAGACCGGCGTGTCGCTCATCGTGTAGCCGTGCGCGGCGCCCGCGTACACCTCCGAGCGGTGCGTCACGCCCGCGTCGTCGAGCGCCCGGTCGAGCGCGGCGATCTGTTCCGGCGTCGCGCTGCCGTCGTTGTCGGCGTAGCCCAGGTACACCTCGGCCCGCAGGTCGCCCATGTGGCGGTGCGGGCTGTCGTCGCCGTCGGTGACGAGGTTGCCGCCGTGGAAGCCGGCCACCGCGGCCACGCGGTCCGGGTGCGCGGCGCCGATCACCAGCCCCAGCCGCGTGCCCATGCAGTAGCCGGTGATCGCCACCGGACCGTCGGCGACGTTGGACAGCTCGCGCAGGTACGCCGCGCCGTCGGCCGCCACATTGCCCGCGGTCAGCGGCTCCCGCAGCGGGCCCAGCTGCTTGAAGAACTCGGCGCGCGCGCCCTCCTCGCTCATGTCCGGCATCGGCACCACGGGCGCGCGGCCGTTGCGGTAGAAGACGTTGGGCGCGAGGACGGCGTAGCCGTGGGAGGCGATCCGGTCGGCCATGTCCTCGATCCGCTGCCGCAGCCCGAAGGCGTCGACCATGAACAGCACGCCGGGATGGCGCTCGCCGTCGTCGGGCGCGGAGAGGTAGGCGTCGGCGACGCCGTCGGATGTGGCGATGTCCACGTTCGGCATGGGGTGACAGGGTACGGTTCCGCGATGAGCGCCCCCCGCCGCATCGTCACCGGCCACGACGAGGCCGGGAACTCGGTCGTGCTGTCGGACGGCCCCGCGCCGAAGACCCTGGACATCGGGACCGCTGCGTTCCACGAGGTCTGGGTGACCGACGCGACGCCGACGCCGATCCCCGCGGACGAGCCCGAGCCGACCGACCGCCCCGTGCGCGTCCCGCCGCCGGCCGGCGGCGTGATGGTGCGCTACACGGAGATGGCGCCGGGGGCCGAGTCGCCGATGCATCGCACGGAGTCGCTCGACGTCGGCATCGTGCTGGAGGGCGAGACCTGGTTGCTGCTCGACGACGGCTCGGAGACCCGCGTGGGCACCGGCGACGCCGTCGTCCAGCGCGGCACCAACCACGCCTGGGCGAACCGCGCGGACCGTCCGGTGCGGATGGTGTTCGTGCTGATCGACGGGACGATCAGCGACGACGTCCGCGGGGCGACGGGGCCGCTCGAGCTCTTCGACCAAGTGCTCGGCTGACCAGCCAGACACCGCCGATCGCCAGCAGCGCGACGACGGCGTAGTCGGCGTAGCGGAACGCGCTGTGGACCTCGTCCCAGTGCGCGCCGAGCGCGTACCCGGCGACGCCGAAGGCCGTGCACCACAGCACGGAGGCCAACGCGGTCAGCGCCGTGTACGGGCCCAGGGGGAACTCGAGCACGCCCGCGGGGATCGACACGAACGAGCGCAGCAGCGGCGTGAGGCGCCCGAAGAACACGAACGCGGGACCGAAGCGCTCGAACCACCGCTCGGCCCGGGCGAACCGCGCCGGCCCCAGGTGCAGCCAGCGACCGTGGCGCTCCACCAGCGGGCGGCCGCCGATCCGCCCCAGCGCCCATCCGCCCAGCGACCCGGCCAGATAGCCGAGCGAGCCGACCAGCACCGCCACCACGAGCGACGGCCCGTGCTGCCCGGCGATCGCTCCAGCGGCCAGCGCGCCGGCGAACAGCATCACCAGCTCGCCGCCCGCCGGCAGCACGGCGTCGATGGCCATCAGCACGAACACGGCGGTCAGCCCGTGCGCGGCGATCCAGTGCGTGACGTGCGCGGTCATCCGCGGCTCATGCTGGCGGCCGCCGCCTGACCCGGACCTGAACGCGGGAATATCGCCGCCGCGCCCGGCGTCCTCATCGGCAAGACCCCCACGCTTGGAGCCCGCCATGTTCCCCGCCAACGCCTATCCCATCCGCGCCGCCACCAGCGACGACGCGATCGCCCTGCGCCGGCTCGCCGCCGACGCCGGCGAGGCGCCGCTCGCCGGCCGCGTCCTCGTCGCCGAGGCCGGCGATGTCGTCGTCGCCGCGCTCTCGCGCGACGAGCGCCGCACCATCGTCGGTCCGGCGCCGGACTACGTGGCCACGCTGCTACGGCTGCGCGACGAGGGCCTGACCGCCTTCGAGCGCGAGCCGCGCCTCTCCGAGCGCATCCGCGAAGCCGTGCTCGGCCCGCGCGAAGCCGAGCTCGCGCGCGCCGCGTAGTCCTCCGCTGGTACCGGTGACCGTAAATCCGATGGGTCGCTCGCGGCGGCGAGGGCCCGCGAGACCCGGTGCATTTGCGGGGGCCGGTACTAGGCGGCGGCAAGCCACGGCGCCTTGCGCCGCACCGCCCCGAAGGCGACCGCGTCGGGCACGCCGCCGGCGGCGTCGACCGCGACGTGGCGCACGTCGACCAGCCGCGCGAGCTGCGCGTGGACCTGGGCGGCGGCGCCGCGCCGGTCGTCCGGCACCCTGAGGCGCATGACCACCTCGCACTCGGCCCCGGCGCACACGCTGCGCACGGAGACGGGCGTCCAGCCGCGGGAATGACAGCGCACGAGCAGCCGCGTGAGCGCTCGCGGGCCGTCGCCGAGGACGACGAGGACGGTGATGGTCTCGGACATCGGGGCTCCTCTCGGACCGGACGGTCCCCGTTGCCCCAGCAGGCGCCGACGACCGAACCCGGTCATTGGGCCTGCGAACGCTGCGCAGGTGCTAGGTGGCGATGATGCTCGGGCGGAGCGAGAGCACGGCGCGCAGCCTACAGGTCGAGCGTGAGCTCCGCCGCCGGCCGGCTGCAGCACACGAGCACGCGCCCGTCCGGCGGCGGCTCGAGCGGGTCGATGGTGTAGTCGACGCGCCCCGCCAGCAGGCCGCTCTCGCAGTTGTGGCAGACGCCGGTGCGGCAGCCGAAGCCCACCGGGACGTCGCACGCCTCGGCGAAGTCCAGCAGGCTCGGGTAGCGGTCGTCCCACGGCACCGTGAGGGCGCTGCGCACGAACGTGACGGCCGGCCCCGGGCCCGGCGTGCCGGCCGGCGCGTGCGGCGCGCGGGCCCCGCCGGAGACGATGCCCGAGGCGTGGACGGCGACCGCGCCGAACGTCTCGGTGACGATGTCGTGGGCGGCGACGCCGCGCGCGGTCAGCGCGGCGGTCATCGCCGCCATGAACGCGGCCGGGCCGCAGATGTAGTGGTCGGCGTCCGTGGGGACGCCGCCGCCCTCGAGCGCGGCGAGGTCGAGCCGGCCGGTGACGTCGGCGGCGTCCCCGTCCTCCGGGCGGCTGTAGGCGATCAGGCGATGCGCGTCGGGGAGCGCGCCCAGCAGTGCCTCGGCCTCCGCGCGGAACGGGTGCTCGGCGCGGTTGCGCGCCCCGTGCAGCCACCACACCGGCCAGGCGGCGCGCTCACGGGCCAGCGCGTGCAGCATCGCCAGCACGGGCGTCGCCCCGACCCCGGCGCTGATCAGCACGACCGGCCGCGTGCCGGGGCGCAGGACGAAGCTGCCGCGCGGCGCCGCCACGTCGAGCACATCGCCGGGCCGGACGCGCTCGTGCAGGTAGCGGCTGCCCGCGCCCTCGCGCTTGACGCTGATCCGGTAGCCGCGCGCGTCCGGCTCGTCCGACAGCGAGTAGCTGCGCACGAGCGGCGGCGTCGGCGGCCAGGCGCAGCGTGAGGTACTGGCCGGCGGCGGCCGCCGGGGCCGGGTCGCCTTCCCCGGGCGCCAACCGGAACGAGCTGACCGTCGCGCTCTCGCGCCGGACCTCGGCGACGCGCAGCGGCCGGAAGCCCGGCCACGCGGGGGCCGGGTCGGGCGGCTGGGCGAGCAGATCGCGGAAGCTGCCCTTCCACCCCTCGCTGAGCGCGGGGATGCGCAGCGCACGCTCGAGCCGGTCGCGCGACTTCCCCGGCAGGTAGAGCAGCGCGTCGACGTCGGCGACGGTCAGCCCCTCGGCGCCGTCGGCCACCTTGACGATCTCGTCGCCGGCCTGGACCTCGCCCTCCTCGAGCACGCGCAGATAGAAGCCCGGGCGGTGGTGGGAGACGAGCAGCGCCGGCATCGCCGGGTCGTCCATGCGGATGCCGACCCGATAGCAGGTGACCCGCGGCTGGGTGACCTCGAACAGCGCGCCGCCGACCCGGTAGCGGTCGCCGATGCACACGGCGTCGTCGGCCAGGCCGGCGACGGTGAAGTTCTCGCCGAACTGGCCGTACTCGAAGTCGTCGCGCCCGAGCTCGTGCTCCCAGTAGCGGTAGGACTCGATCTGGTAGACGAACACCGCCCGGTGCTCGCCGCCGTGCGCCCGCCGGTCGGCCTGGTCGTCGCCGTCGATGTTGATCCGCCGCACCATCCGCGGGCCGTCGACGGGCGCCTTCCAGATCGCCGTGCGCACCGTCCGGCCCTGCCAGGGCACGTCGCGCGGGCCGCCGACGTTGAGCGACAGCAGGCGCCCGCTCAGCGCGCCGGGCGTGGGGCGAAGGCTCTTCATCTTCCGGTCAGTGTGCAGGGGGCGGGCCGTCTCACCTGGGCGGCCTGGAGGATGCCGTCATGGTCGGCGCGGCAGGCCGGGCACACGCCCCTCCTCGCGCCGCGGGTCGCCGGGCCGCAGCCGGTGCACGGAGCGCTGGGACGCCGCGTCCACACGGCGATCGTACTCAGGCGGCCGCCGGGACCGCCAGGTCGCGCTCGGAGTCGTCGGGCACGCCGCCGACGCTCGCGCCGCGGTCTTACCGCGACTCGGGCGGATCGTCGCGGAAGACGACGCGGAGCGGGTGGCGGATCACCCGCATCAGCGCCCTGCGGTCCTCGGCCTCGAACATGCCGAACAGCCCGATCAGGAGCACGAGGATCGCCACGGCGCCGGCGCCGAAAGCGTAGACGAGCACCATGAGGTCGCTGGACGCCGCGAGCACCGGCCGCAGTCTCGTGTGCGCGCCCGCCGATTCGATGAGCAACGCGCGCGGCTGCGTGATGATCGACGGTCCGCGCGCGGACCCGGCGTGAGGGCCGGGTTCGAGGCGGGGCGAGATGCAACGGAATCTCGTCTTACGGCGGTGGCTAGGGTCGTGCCCGGTCATGCGCGTCCACGAGCTCGAGGAGCTTCGGTCAGGCGGGCGGCGGCGGCCGCCCGGGCCGGCGCCGCCGCTGCACGCCGTGCTCGCGCTCCAGCGTGCCGTCGGCAACCAGGCGGTCGGCCGCGTCCTGGCGCGCAACAAGATCAAGACGCCGCAGGCGAAGGCGGCGGTGACCGGCGCGACCAAGAGCAAGCCGAAGCCGATGACCGCCGCGGAGTTGCTGCTGGCGATCTACAACAAGCTCGGCACCGGCCTCGGCGCGCCGTGGGCCGCCGTGGACGCGGCGGTGACCGCGCTGAAGGGCGCCGCGCAGATCGACGACGGCGACGTGGCCTTCTTCACGGCCGAGGCCGACCGGCTGTTTCCGGCGGACGACGGCGGCGCCGCGAAGCGCGAGGCGGGTTCCGCGCAGCTCAAGCAGGAGATCGCGGGGGATCGCGACGAGGTCATGAAGGCGATGGGCGACCACGTCCTGCGCGGGGCGTGGCGGACCGACAACCGCCCGGGCGGCTTCCACACCAAGAACGGCGGCTCGACGACGCACGAGGGGTTCGGGGGCGTCAGCCAGCTCGCCCAGAGCACCTACCAGCAGAGCGTCCGCGAGATCAAGGACACCAAGAACGTCAAGCCGACGCAGTCGACGTTCTTCCCGGACACGGCGTCGGCGGACGACGTCATCGACGCGATCACGAGCGTGTACGGCGCGAGCGCGAGGAAGAAGCAGCGCAAGACCGTCGCCTATCCCGACACGCTGGCGGGAATCCCGCTCACGCAGCGCGACGGGACCGCGTTCCCGGACACCGCAGCCAAGCCGCTCACGGGCGAGGGCTACGACGAAAAGTACAAGCCGAAGAAGCACTGATTGAGCTCGATCGAGGATCGCCTGGCCGCGGAGGGGCTCGCGCTTCCGGCGGCGCTGGTGGCGCCGCCGGGACTGCGGCTCCCGTTCGAGTCGGTGCGCATCCACGGGGATCTGGCCTACGTCTCCGGCCACGGGCCGTTCGACGGCGACCGGCAGCTGTTCCGCGGCCATGTCGGCGGGGGGCTGACGGTGGAGCAGGGCTACGAGGCCGCGCGGGCCACGGGGCTCTCGATGCTCGCCTCGCTCGAGCGCGAGCTCGGCGACCTCGACCGCGTGCAGGCCTGGGTCAAGGTGCTCGGCTTCGTCAAGTGCGCGGAAGGGTTCGACGCGACCCCGGCCGTGATCAACGGCTTCAGCGACCTGATCCTCAGGCTGTGGGGCGACGCCGGACGCCACGCGCGCTCGGCGATCGGCGCCGCGGAGCTCCCGTTCGGCATGCCGGTAGAGGTCGAGGCGATCGTGGCGCTGGCCTGACTACAGCGCGCCGCCGGGCAGAAGCCGCTCGGAGCGCCCCAGCTTGTCGGGACCGCGCGGTCAGACGCCGACCTCGACGGGGGTCGCCGGCGGTCCGTCTCTGAGCAGCGTGCGCAGGTGCGCGGCGAGGTCGAAGGGGACGAGGTCGTCGGTGGTGGCCTCCAGTTCGTCGAGGGTCCACCAGCGGGAAGCGGTCACGTCCACCTGTTCCACGTCGGTCATCCCCGCGCGCTCGGGAGCGAAGTGGGCGACCCGGGCCATGAGCCAGCGCTCGCGCTGGTCCCAGCGCGTCCCGCGCCAGGTGAACACATGCCGGCGATGCCAGACCTCGGGTCCGAACGCGACATCGGCGAGGCCGGTCTCCTCGGCGATCTCGCGTCTGGCCGCTGCGCGCAGGTCCTCGTCGCCCTCGAGCCCCCCGCCGGCGGGAAACCAGAACGCGGCGCCGGTCCCCGGGTGCCGGCTGCGAAACAGCAACAAGCGGTCCTGCTCGTCGAGCAGCAGCACCCGCACCGCGTGACGTAGTCGCGGCGTCCGGTTCATCGATCAGGCGATGGCGCCGGCTCGAGCCACTCGGTGTCCATGGTGGCGTTGGTATGGATGGCCGTCAGCCGCAGCTCCTGCTCGCCGGTGCTCGTGAAGCGGTGGGCGCTGCCTGCGGGTGCGATCAGGATGTCACCGGCCGCCGCCCTGACGGACGCGCCGTCGATCTGAAAGTCGGCCGCGCCGGCCTCCACGACGAAGACCTCCGGATAGGGATGGCGATGCAGCCGCGGCCCGGCTCCCCGCGGAGCGGCGACCAGGAACAGTGATACGGGCACGCCGCCGTGATCGGCGCCGACGAGCCGGCGCCCGCCGGAAGGGCCGGGCAGGCTGTCGCGGGTGATGGGCTGGGACATGCCGTCGATTCTCGAGGGCCCGCGCTCATCTGTCCAACAGATGAACAAGCTGAGAGCAAGCGATACGATCGCTGAATGGAGCTGCGTCAGCTGGCCCACTTCCTCGCGGTGGCCGAGCAGGCGCACTTCACGCGCGCCGCCGCACAGGTGCATGTGACGCAGTCGAGCCTGTCGAGCTCGATCCGCGCGCTGGAACGCGAGCTGGGCAGCGACCTGTTCGCGCGCAGCACGCGCCGCGTGGAGCTCACAGAGGCCGGACGGGCGCTGCTTGCGCCGGCCCGGCGCGCGGTTGCGGCCGCCGAGGACGCGCGCGATGCCGTGGCCGGAGTCCGCGGGCTGGTGCGCGGCCGGCTGGCCATCGGCGCCATCCAGACCCTCGGTCCGGTCGACGTCCCGGGCCTGCTCGCCCGCTTCCATCGCCGCCATCCCGCGGTCACGCTGCGGCTGCACCACGCCGCGGTCCCCTCGCTGGTCCGCCGGACCGCCGACGGCGAGCTCGAGCTGGCGATCGTCGACCGGCCGCTCGGCCCGCAGGGCGGCCGCGTGCACGCGCGAACGCTCGGCACCGAGTCACTGGTGCTCGGCGTACCCGCGGACGACCCGCTGGCCGGCCGCCGCCGCGCGCGGCTCCGCGACCTCGGCGGGCGCGACTTCGTCGAGTACCGTCCCGACTCCTCGCTGCGCGCCGGCATCGACCACGCCTGTCACACCGCCGGACTCGAGCGCCGCGTCGCCTGCGAGCTCGACACGATCCCCGACCTCGTCGAGCTCGTCGCACTCGGCGCCGGGGTGTCGCTGCTGCCCCCGGCGGCGGTGCGGATGGCCGGGGGGCGAGTGATCGGAATCCCCACCGATCCCTCGATCCCCCGCGAGCTGCTGGTGGTCACACCCAACGACCGCCTCCCCACCCCCGCGGCCGCCGCGCTGCTCGAGCTGCTCGACGCGGACCCGGGCGCGCCGGGATCGCCGCGCTACGCTTGACGCGCGATGGCAGCGCATCAGCACGCATACCTCTAGTCCGGTCCCGGGCGGCCTCCCGGCCGCCGCTCAGACCGTGACCACGCCCCGCCGTCGCGGGGACAACTCCTCGAGGTGTGCGATGACTTCCATACGCTCCGGCGGGCGTGCGCCCGCCGGCGCCGGTCCGCTCCCGGCGCCGCTCGAACGCGCCACGGCGGTGCTCGCGTGTCCGTACTGTCGCGGGCGCCTGTGCCCTGAGGACCGGAGCCTCGTGTGCCGGCTCGGGCATCGCTTCGACGTCGCGCGCCAGGGCAGCGTGCGACTCGACGCCGGTCGCGGGCGCTGCCGGCATCAGGGCGATGACCGCGACATGATCGAGGCTCGCGGTGTCTTCTTCGAGGCGGGCGGCTTTCGCGCGGTGACGGCCGCGCTCGCCGGTGTGACCGCGCAAGCCTGCGGATCGCGCGCGTCGTGCTGGCTGCTCGACGTGGGCGCCGGCACGGGCCATCACTCCGAGGGCATCCTGGACGGCCTGGCCGGCGGTCACGGCGTGGCGATCGACGTGTCCCGCCACGCGCTGGCCGCGGCAGCGCGCCGCCACTCGCGCCTCGCGGCGGTCGGCGCGGACGTCTGGACGGGCCTGCCGGTCCGCAGCAGCGCGGTCGACGTCGTCCTGGTGGCCTTCGCGCCGCGCAACGGCGCGGAGATGCACCGTGTCCTGCGACCCGACGGCCGCCTGTTGGTCCTCGCCCCGGCGGCCGAGCATCTCAGTGAGCTGCTGGCGCACACGTCCGTCGGCATCGACGCCCGCAAGCGCGAGCGGCTGAACCGCGCGTTCGGGCGCCGGTTCGAGCTCGAGCGCCGCATCCGCGTCAGCGACCGCGTGCGCCTCCGCGCCGAGGTCGGCGCGGCGCTGTATCGGATGGGGCCGTGGGCACGCCACGACGTCACGCCCCGTCCGCTCGAGACGGTGACCGTCGCGGTGGAGCTCTCGATCTTTCGCCCGGATCAGCGGTATCACTCCTCGCGATGAGCCACCACGCAGGCGCGCTCGCAGTGGCCGAGACGCAGGTCGCGGCCGTGCGCGACGATCCGGCGGCGCGCCTGGCGCTGATGGCGCGGGTGTTCCGCGGGCCGACGGGTCGCGCGCCGCGACATCTGCCCTTCCGGCGGGCGGCGTTGTCGTTCATGCGCTGGCAGGCGCGGCGCGGCGTGCTCGATCCGCTCGACGCCTCGCCGCCCGGCAGCGTGTGGTGGCGGGAGGTCAACGAGCGCCTCCTGCGTGACGGGTGCGAAACGGTCGTGCTGCTCGGCGGGTTGGGCGGCGAGCCGTCGTCGCCGGCCGTGCGGCTCTGGCTGGAGTTCGGCGCGAGCCCGACCCGGTGCAACTGGTACCGGGCGCACAACGCGAGCGTCGTGGCCGGATACCTCGAGTACCGGACCCTCGCCGAATCGGAGAGCCCGCCGGAGCGCTTCTTCATGAATGTCGCGTTGCTCCGCGTCCTCTACGCGCACGCACTGGCTGCGGCGCCGCGGCTGGCGCTCGGGCGGCTCGCGCCGCTCGGCCGCGTGCTCGGCGATCCGCGGCTCGGGATGGCGGGCGTCTTCCTCTCACTCCGCCGCGTGCTGCCGGATCGTTATCCGCTCGCGCTCGACGCAGAGGACTATGTCGCCGATGAGCAGCGTCTCGGCCGGCTGCTCGACTACGCGGTGATCGCTCCGCGGCTGCAACGCCTGTACGAGTGGTCGGCCGAGGAGCTCGGCGAACCACGCCTGCTCGAGCTGGTGCGCGAGGGGAACCCGATCTACGCGTGGCCCTTCGAGCAGCGTCACGTGTGGCGCTCCCCGGAGCTGCCGCTGCCGGCTCGGATCGTCGCCCGCGTCACGCGGGCCCGATGACAACGCTGCGACAAGGACTACTCGTGTCCGCGATCGGGCATGGTCTGGCCGACCATCTGTCGAGAGGAAGACCATGCTGACCATCCTGCTGCTCATCATCGTGCTGCTGCTGCTCTTCGGAGGCGGCTGGGGCTACAGCCGTCGCGGTCGCGCGTAGCGGCCGCCGTCCCCCGCGGCCCCCGGGTAGCATCCGGTCGTTCGAGCCGCCGACGGGGGACTGACGAGTGAACGAGGCCACTGATCGCGACGCCGAGATCCGGGCGCGGATCCGGCAGCACTGGGAGGCCTCGGAGCGCGGGGACGTCGTGGCCGAGCACGCGATCTACGCCGAGGACGCGATCCTGGACTACCCCCAGTCCGGCGAGCGGTTCCGGGGTCGGTCGAAGATTCAGGCGCAGCGTGGCGGGCACCCGGCCGAACGCCACTTCTCCGTCCGCCGGATCCTGGGCGGCGGCGGCAGCTGGGTGAGCGAGTGCGTGATCACCTATGACGGCGCGCCGACGTACTCGGTCAGCGTCATGGAGGTCAGCGACGGCCTCGTGACGCACGAGACCCAGTACTTCGCCGACCCCTTCGACGCATCCCCTGGGCGCGCCGCCCTGGCCGAGCCGATTCCCGTCCCCGACCCATAGGCGCGGTACACGACCGCGCCCGCCGGCTACACGATCTTCTCGGTCACGCTCCGCGTCGTCTTCGCCTTCGCGGCGTCCGTCAGCGTCACCGTCAGCGTGTAGCGCCCCGTGAGCGTGTACCTGTGGGTCGCCGTGAACCGCCCGTCCGGCTGCAGGCTCAGCACGCGCGCCGGCGTGTGATCGCCGAAGTCGATCCGGCCCTTCACGCGGTCGAAGCGCACCCGGTCGGGATCCTCCCAGCGGCCCGTGACCTTGAGCGTCTTGCCCGCCGTGCCGTGGCGCGGGCCGACAGCGAGGATCCCCGGCGGGACGTCGGCGTCCTTCGCGTTGGCCAGCTTCCAGGCGCCCCGGCCGAGCGTGCCGGCGAGCAGCACGTCGTCGACCGGATCGAACTCGAGGCTCTCGACGATCACGTTCGGCAGCGGACCGGAGACCTTGCTCCACGCGCCGAGGTCCGCCGCGTCGGTCATCCAGATCCCGTTGTCGGCGCCGGCGAGCACGAGCCCGCCCACCACGCCCGGGATGAACGCGACCGAGTGGATCTTGCCCAGGTGGCCGATGTCGCCGGTGACGTCGGTGGCGTGGCTCGCGCCCAGCCGCACGTGCGTGACCTTCGTCGCAGAGACGACCCAGACCGAGCGCGCGTCGCCCGGATCGATCGAGAGCGCGACCGGCGCCCCCTGCTCGGCCACGCGATAGGCCGTCACGCGGGTGAGCGGCGCGGCGCCGCCCTGGCGGACGAAGAGCCCGGTCGACGCGGCGACATACAAGCGCCGCGCGGGGTCCGTGCAGCTCGTGCCCGAGTAGGCCATGGCCTTGGCGGTCGCTGTGCCGAGCCCGAGGACGGGCCGCATCGTCTGCGCGCCGTCGGCCGACTCCCACAGGCCGGCGGCGAAGATGGCGAGGCGATCCGGGCAGAACGCGTCCGCCGCGATCGGGTTGTACGCCGGCAGGTTGGGCAGGTCGTGGACGCTCGTGCCCGTGCCGGCGATGGTCAGCGGCGGCGAGTCGATGAGGCAGAGCTTCAGGGGCGTGCAGACGCGCCGGGTGAAGTCGTCGAGGCCGTGCGCGCTGTAGTAGGCCCTGGAGCCGCCGGTCCCGTCGGCGATGGCGACGTCGTTGCCGTCGAACGGCCCGATCTCGTCCCAGCCGAGGGTCCCGGGACCGCGCTGGTCGGCCGTGCCGGCGTCCTGCAGGCCGCACATCGCAGTCTGGAGCAGGTTGTCCCAGGCGCACGAGTGCGCCTCGATCGCGTCGAGCTTGCCGTTCAGCGAGGTCCAGCGGCTGTCGTGCGCGGCGGGGTGCGCGGGATCGTCGTCGCGGTAGACGCCGCCGTCGCCGCCCAGCAGCAGGTGCCCGGTGTCGCCGAACACGAGCGAGCGGATGTCCGCGTGCGGCACGCTGCCGTCGCTGGTGCCCTGGCGCCCCGCGCGCCGGCACCGGCTGCCGCGCGCCAGCGCGGCGTTGCAGGCGATGATCTGGCCGCCGTCGCCCTCCGGCAGGTGGTCGCCGCCGACGTAGACGCGCGAGGCGTTGGCGGGGTCGCCCACGACGGCGAGATGGACGCTCGCCTGGCCGCCGGGGTTGACCGAGAGGTCCGGATCGGTCGGCCGCGCGACGTCGAGCGCCGTCCAGGCGGCGCTCGTGCCGACGGTGCGGAACAGCCCGTCGAGCGCGTTCCCGCTGGTACCCGGCGCGCCCGAGTCGTCGTCGTCCTGGGCGGCGCGGGCCGCGTCCGCCACCGGGGCGGCGACGGCGACCCAGACGGTCGACGCCGCGCCCATCCCGATCCGCATGTTCACGGCGTCCTTGGCGAAGTTCCGGCGGCGCCCGAACATCGGGCCGCCCTGCGCGTGCCAGGTCCGGCCGCTGTCGTCGCTGCGGAACACGCCGCCGTGCGCGCCGCCGATGGCCGCGTACAGGCGCTTGGGCCGGCGCGGGTCGCCGACGAGGTCGAACACCTGGCCAGCCGGCGGCTCGGGATGGCCCGGCTTCGCGCTGCCGGACAGGCGCGTGAACTTCGCGCCGGCCTTCGTGCTGAGCCAGATCCCGGGCGTGGTCGTCCCGCGGGCGGCGACGACGATCACCTTCCCGCGGATCGCCGCGCCGCTCACGTCGAGCCCGAACAGGTTCGACGTGAGCGACGTCCACTTCGTGCCGCCGTCGGTGCTCTCGAGCAGGCCGGTCAGCCGCCCGCCGGCCTGGCCGCCGAACGAGCTGCGATGGCCGATCCCGGCGATCGCCACGCGGTCGCCGGCGCCGACCGTGGGATCGAAGCTCAGCGAGGCGATCGAGAGGCTGGGCGCGTGGTCGCTCTCCGGCGTCCACCGCGGCGTCGCGGCGCCGGCGTCGGTCGTGCGCCAGATCCCGCCGTTCGCCGTGGCGATCAGCGCGACGTTCGCGTGCGCCGGGTCGGGCACCACGGCCGTGACCGCGCCCGACCAGGGCTCGGTCCCCTGGTCGTGCCCCGCGGTGCCGAAGATCCCCTCGGGCCCCTCCGCGGCGAACGGCACCGGCACCGTGCCCTCGGCACCGGCCGAAGCGGCCAGCGCCCCCGTCACGATCGCCGTCAGCAGCCCGATCCGCCACCCGCGCAGGGACATCGCTCCACCTCTCCTCGACCGCGCGAGAGCCTCTCACATCGGCCGTGGCCGCACCCCGGCGCGGTTGTGGTTGACGGCCTCGATGTTGTGGCCGTCGGGATCGAGGACGAACGCCCCGTAGTAGCCGGGGTGGTAGGCGGCGCGCTCACCGGGCGCGCCGTTGTCGATGTATCCCGCGCCGGTCGCGGCGCGGTGGAAGGCGTCGACCGCCTCGTTCGTGTCGGCGCCGAACGCGATGTGGACGTGCTCGGTCGGCGGCTCGCCGGCGACGTACGAGATCGAGGCGTTGGCGGTGACGACCTGGACGTGGTCGGGCTCGTCGACGCCGAGCTCGTGGCCCGTCGCCACGTAGAAGCGCCTGATGGCCGCCACGTCACGCGTGCGGAGCCACAGGTGGTCGATCGCGCCGGTCCAGCGCTCCCGGCCCGTGTACACCGCTTCGACGCTGTTGCCGTCCGGGTCGCGCAGGAACCCGCCGTAGTAGTCCTCCCGGTACTGCGGCCGCGGGCCGGGCGCGCCGTCGTCGGTGTAGCCGGCCTCGACGCCGGCGCGATGGAAGGCGTCGACGAGCTCGTGCGACGGGGCGTAGAACGCGATGTGGAGGTGCCGCGCGACGGGGTGACCGTCGGAGACGATCGAGAAATCCCCCCAGTCGACGTACTCGCTGTCGTCCACGTGCTCCGTGCGGCCGAGCACGGTGAGGACGGTCTCGTAGAAGTGCTGGGACGCGTCGCGGTCGGCGACGCGGATGTCAACGTGATCGAGCACCCGCCACATTGTGCGGCGCCGGCGCGGCCCGCGCCCGGCGCGCATGGAGCCGGCCGCCACGTAGACGCACAGAGACGGGACGTCCGACCCTTCTGACTGCGCAATCGCAGTAGCGGATCGTTGAGATCGGCCGCGGCCACCCACCATCACGGAGCGCACGCAGGCCGACCGCGGCCAGTCTCCGATACGCGCCGTCACACAGAGCCGACAACCGCGCGCGTTGTCCCCCGGCAACCCTCTAGGGGCGCCGAAGTCCGGGCGCCCGCCAGCCGGCGAGTCTTCACGGCGGGGCGCGGCGGGGGTCGCCCGGCGCACTTGCGCGCGAGCTTGCGAGCGCGGCGCCGGCGACCTCCGCCGTCGCACCGCCCAGCACGGCGCCGAAACTCAGAGCGCGCGCCCGGTGTCCGTGGCGAAGTAGCGCAACCCGGCCGGCACCAGCCCGAACTCGATCCGGTCGCCCGGGACCGCAGACGAGCGGCCCTCCTCGAAGACGACCACGCGCGCGCCGCCGGAGTCCACGCCCAGGAACGTCTCGCGGCCCAGCGCCTCGACGAACGCGACGGACCCGGAGACCGGGCCGATCAGATCGCCCCGGCCGTTCCAGCGGCGCACGTGCTCCGGGCGCACGCCGACCGTGACCGCCGCGCCCGAGGCGGCGGGCGGCGCCGGGATCGCCACGTCGAGGCCCGCGGCGCGCAGCGCGCCGTTGCCGTCGGCCGGCGACGCGTCGAAGAACGCCATCGCCGGCGACCCGATGAACCCGGCGACGAACGGTTCGCGGGCCGCTCGTAGAGCTCCTCCGGGTCGCCGCACCTGCTCGAGCACGCCGTCGTGCATCATCGCGATGCGGTCGCCCATCGTCATCGCCTCGACCTGGTCGTGCGTGACGTAGACCGTCGTCGTCCCGACCTCGCTGCTGCAGCCGCCGGATCTCCGCCGCGCGTCTGGGTGCGCAGCTTCGCGTCGAGGTTCGACAGCGGCTCGTCCATGAGGAACACCTGCGGCTCGCGGACGAGCGCGCGGCCGAGCGCGACGCGCTGCCGCTGGCCGCCCGACAGCTGCGCGCGGCCGGCGCTCGAGCAGCGGCCGATGTCCGAGCAAGCCCGGCCGCCTCGTCGACGCGGCGCCGGATCTCGTCCGCCGGCACCTTGCGCATGCTTCAGCCCGAACGCGAGGTTCTGGCGCACGGTCATCTGCGGATACAGCGCGTAGTCCTGGAAGACCATGGCGATGTCGCGCTCGCGCGGCGCGACGCTTGTTGACGACCCGGTCGCCGATGGCGGATCGAGCCGCCGCGTGAGCGCCTCCAGCCCGGCGAGCATCCGCAGCGCGGTCGTCTTGCCCGAGCCCGGACGGGCCGACGAGCACCATGAACTCGCCGTCGGCGATGTCCAGCGACAGGCTCCGCACCGCGTCGGTCGTCGCCGAAGAGCTTCGTCGCCTCGGTCGAAGGAGACCGGCCGCCATCAGCCCTTCACCGCCCCGGTCAGCATCCCGCGGATGAAGTGCCGCTGGAGGAAGACGTAGACGATCACGACCGGCGTCGCCACGATCACCGAGCCCGCGGCCGAGCAGCGTCAGGTCGGACGTGTTGCGGCCCTGGAAGAACGCGAGCCCGAGCGGCGCGGTCCGCAGGTTCTCGTCGGAGACCATCACGAGCGCGCAGCAGGAACTCGTTCCACGTCCACATGAACAGCGAGCACCATCATGGTGAGGATCGCCGGCCGCGCCGAAGGGCACGAGCACGCGCCACAGCGTCGAACCAGCGTCGACGCGCCGTCGATCCGCGCGGCCTCCACCAGCGAGCGCGGCGCGCGAGCGGAAGAACGCGCGCATCCAGAACGTCCCGAACGCGCACCGAGAGCGGCGACCTGCGGCAGGATCAGCGCCCAGTACGTGTCGGTCAGGTGCGAGGTCGCGCAGGTCGTAGTAGAGCGGCACGATCATCGCCTCCTCGGGGACCATCAGCCCGAGCAGGAAGACGTAGAAGAGCACCGTCGAGCCGCGGAAGCGCATCAGCCCGAACGCGTAGCCGGAGAGGATCGAGAGGAACGTCGAGCGCACGACGACCACGCTCACCGCGACGATCACGCTGGAGCGCAGGTACTGCGCCGAAGTGCCCCTGCTGCCAGGCGGCGCTAGAAGTTGCCCAGGTGGATGCCTCGAAGCGAGCCGAACGCTGGTCGGCGTTCGCCGGGCCGTGCGCGCCGTCAGCACGATCCCGAGCACAGGGGTAGCAGCGCGATCAGCGAGAAGACGACGAGGATCGCGTAGTTCGAGGGCCTGCTCGCGCGCGCGAGATCATCGCGGCGCCGCGCTCGGCGATGCGGTTGATCGCGCAGCGTGATCACGAAGATGACGAGCGCGTCAGCGTGAAGCCGACCGCCGCCGCCGAGCCGATCTGCGCCGATCTGGAACGCGCGGTCGTAGACCTGGAAGGCGGGCACCGACGGTCGACGTTGCCCGGGCCCGCCCTGCGTCGTGATGTAGACAGGTCGAAGTTGCGCAGCGCGGCGATCGTGCGTCAGCGTCAGCGCCACCGCGATCTCGCCGCGCAGCGTTCGGCAGCGTGACCGCGAAGAACTCCCGGAACGGCCCGCGCCGTCGACGCGCGCGGCGTCGTACAGGCTCGGCGGGATCTTCTGCACGCCGGCCATGAGCAGCACCAGCGCGAGCCCGATACATCACCCACGTGCCGACGAGCCCGACCGACGGCAGCGCCCAGCGTGAAGTCGCCGAGCCACGGCTTCTGCGCCGGCGATCGCCGAACCACGCGCGAGCAGCGTTGTTCAGCGGCCCGTCGTCCGGGTCGTAGATCATCCGCCAGATCACCGCGACGACGACGAGCGGGATCACCTGCGGCAGGAACAGGACCGTCCGGAAGCCCGCCAGCCCGCGCACGCGCGCGCGGGACAGCGCGCCGGCGAGCACGAGCCCGAGCGTGAGCGGCAGCACCGCGTAGAAGAAGATCAGGACGAGCGCGTGCTCGAACGCGCCGCGCAGCTCGCCGGGTCGCTGCACGATCTCGCCTGTAGTTGTCGAGCCCGACCCAGGTGCCGGCGGTCAGGCCGTCCCAGTGAGAAGCAGCGAGAGCCAGATCGCGTGCGCCAGCGGCGCGAGCACGAACGCCGCGTAGATGGCGAACGCGGGCAGCAGGTACAGGTAGCCGACGCGGCGCGGCTCGCCGGGCGGGCGCTCGGCGCCGCGCCCGCGGGCCGGCGCGCCGGCCTCCGCGGCAGCCCGGAGACTGCGGAGCGCCGTCGCCGTCACGTCAGCGAGAGCTCGCCGCACTTGTCGTACGTCTCCTGCACGCCCGACGTGAACTGCGACGGCGATCTGCTTGCCGCGCGAGCAGCTCCTGGATCGCGGCGGTGATCGTCGTCGTAGATCGTCGGCGTCGTCTAGTCGAGGTACGGGATGATCGCGTCGCCTGCGTTCGGCTTCTGCCACGCGTGTCGCACGCTCGGCGGACGAGCCCGGCCGGCACTGCGCCGGCGCGCCCTTCGTGAGCCGGCAGGTTGTTCGTGGCGACCAGCATTGCGCGTTCGCGTTCGTGATGAAGTCGATGTACGTCGCGGCCGACGTCGGGGTGCTTGGACTTCGAGCTGATCGCGACACGGCAGGCCCTCGCCGCCGAGCGACACCAGCGGGCTCGGGTCCTTGCCCGGCATCAGGAAGAAGCCGACGTTCTTGCCCATCGCGCTCGCCAGGTCGGCGACGTCCCAGCTGCCGGTGATCATGAAGAGGCCCTTGCCCTTGGCGAAGTGCTGCCGACGCCGGGTCGTAGCCGGCCCGTTGAAGCCGTTGTTGAAGTAGCCGTCCTTGACCCAGTCGGTGAGCGTCGCCGCCGCCTGGCGTGAACTGCGGGTTGTCTTGAACGACGCGCCCGGCTTGGCGAACACGAAGTCGCGGACCGCCTGCTTGTCTGCCGTCTGGCCGAGCACGCTCTCGAACTCGTGGATGCCCGGCCACTTGTCGAGGTTGCCGAACTGGATCGGCGATCTCGCCCGCTGACTTCGCCTTGCGCGAGCTGCTGCTCCGAACTCGGCCGAGCGTCTTCGGCCGGAGCTTCGGCAGCTTCGCCTTGTTGTAGAAGACGCCCGACGACCTCGCCCGTCTGCGAGAGGCCGTAGAGGTTGCCCGACGCCGAAGTCCTTGCCGTCGGCGGTGAACTGTTCATGCTCAGCAGCGTCGGCGAGTAGCGGTCGCCCAGCCGTAGACCTTGGCGTAGTTGTTGAGCGGGAGCAGCAGCTTCGCCTGTCACGAGCGGCCCCATCGACCGAGTAGCCCTGGTTGGCCTCGACCACGTCGGGCGGGTTGGGCCCGGACGACGGCGAGCTTGAGCGTCTTCTGCAGGTCGGTGAACGACTTCGCGACGCGCTTGATCTTGATGTTCGGGTACTTCGCCTGGAACGCCTTGTTCAGCGCGTTGATCTCGGCGTTCTGGCCGCCGCGGACCTCCTGGTCCCAGACGGGCAGCGTGACGTTGCCGGCCTTGGCGATGTCCGGGCTTGCGCCGTGGCCGCGGCCGTCGGCCGATCGCGTGTCGTCGTCTGCGCCGCGTACGTTCGAGCCGCGGCGCGGCGCCGCACCGCGGCGACGAGCACCGCCAGCCCGGCCGCCGCGATGCGCCCTCGTCGTCTTCACTGAGTCCTCCTTCATCGCTGCCGACAGGCTGCCGCACTGGCGACGCCAGCCCGTGTTCCGCGCCCTCCTCCAAGAGCGGCCTTCAGTGTGACCGCTCCCGCGACGGCCGGTCGGCGACCCGCACCGACAGGGCCGCGTACAGCACCGCCCAGCGCAGCCGCTCGGCGAGCGGCGCGCCCCAGGTCGGCCCAGACATAGGCGGCGGTGAACAGGTCGCCGGCGCCGGTCGTGTCGCGGACCGTCGACGCGGACGCCGCCGACGCGCACGGACCCCTCCGCCCCGGCGGCGAGCGCGCCGCTCGCGCCGCAGGTGACGATGGCCACGCGGCGCGACGCGCCGCCAGCGCGCGGCGCCGCGCCTCGGCGTCGGCCTCGCCGGTGAGCAGCCGCGCCTCGCGCTCGTTGACCAGCAGCGCCCGCGCGCCCGCGAGCATGTCCGGCAGCTCGGCGCCGGCGAGCGCGCGCGCGTCGACGTCGCCGACGCCGGCGTAGACGCGCGCGCCCGCGCGGCGACGAGCGCCAGCCGGGCGAGCGACGAGCACGACGGCGCGCGGGTCGAGCGCGCGCGACGCTCCGCCGCGGACGCGCTGTCGCCCGGGTCGAAGGTGGCCATCGCGCGGTCGCCGTCGACGGGCATGATCACGGTCACCGGCGTGCGCTCCGACTCGCGGCCGGCCCAGCGCACGCCGTCGTCGGCCAGCGCATGGCGCACGAGCTCGCCCGGCGAGCGTCGTGACCGAGCGGCGCGACGAGCGCGGCTCGAGAGCCCGAGCCGGGCGAGCGCCGACCGCGGTGATCGCCATGCCGCCGGGCGACGCGTGCAGGTCGTCGGCCATAGCGCTCCTCGCCCGGGCGCGGGACAGCCTCGAGGCCCGGTCGAACGTGAGGTCGAGGAACGCCGGCGCCGGCGCAGACGACGTCGAGTCATGCCGAACTGCCTCCTGCAGCGCGGGCAGGCGGGCGCGGTAGCGCGTCGAAGATGCGCGCGCGCGACGTTCACGCGACGGCACGAGCGGATGCAGCGCGAGCGCCTTGCACCGCCAGCTCGCGGGAGCCGGTGAGCGCGGCCTCGATCGTCGTGCGCTCGACGTCCTTGATCGTCTCGATCAGTGCGCGCGCGTGCGCCGGGGACGGCGCCGACGGCGGTCGGCACGGCGCCGGCGCGGCCGACGACGCACGGCACCTCGACGACCGCGCGCTCGTCGAGGAACGGCAGGCTGCTGCGGTTGGCGGTGTTGAGGATCAGCACGCGGCGCTGGTTGAGCGCGATCGCCTCGACGACGGCCATCGCCTCGCCCTCGTAGCCGCCCGCGTCGTCGCGGCCGTCGCTCGGCTCGTCGAGCCCGGCGGCGCTGCGCGCCTCGGCCAAGTACGTGTCCTCGCGCTCGCGCCGCGTGGCGCGCCAGGCGTCGAGCGCCGCCTCGGCGGGTCTGCGCCGTTCCGCGCGTAGAACGTCGCGCTGCTGGCGCGAGCAGGAACTCGCGCGCGCGACTGGAGCCCGGAGCGGAGCGCGCCGACCGTGTCGGAGCGTAGTAGTAGTAGTAGAGGTACTCGTTCGGGATCATCCCGAGCGAGCGCAGCCACTCGCCGCCGAACAGCGCGCCCTCCTCGAAGCGAGACGAGCGCGCTCGTCGTCGGCGAGCAGGTCCGGGCAGCAGGTCGCGCGTCGCCGTCGTGGACGCCGCGCAGCCAGCCGAGGTGGTTGAGCCCGAAGTAGTCGAACCACAGGTCGTCCGGGTTGCGGCCGAGCGCGCGCGGCGACGCGCCGGCACAGCGCCGTCGGCGAGTCGCAGATGCCGACCGCCCGCTCGCCGAGCACCTGCTGGACCGCCTCGGTGACGAGCCCGGCCGGGTTCGTGAAGTTGACGAACCAGGCGTCGCGGCGCGTGCTCGGCGACCGTCTCGGCGAGCCGCACCATCACCGGGACGGTGCGCAGCGCGAAGCAGATGCCGCCCGGGCCCGGTCGTCTCCTGGCCGAGCACGCCCTCGCTCGAGCGGGACGCGCTCGTCGACGACGCGGCCCTCGAGCTGGCCGACGCGGATCGCGCAGAACACGAAGTCGGCGCCCTCGACGCGCGTCGTCCAGGTCGGTCGTGGCGCGGAACGGCAGCTCGCGCGCCGCGCTCGTGCGGCGAGCCCTTCGAGCACCGGCGCGATGCGCGCCGAGCCGCGCCTCGTCGACGTCGTGCAGCGACGACCTCGTCGAGGCCGAGCCGCTCGGCGCCGCGCGAGCAGCGCGCCGTACACCAGCGGCACGCGGAACCCGCCGCCGCCGAGCGACGTCGAGCTTCATGCGATCGTCACCTCGACGCCGGCCTGCGTCAGCGCGCGCGACCGGCAGGCCGCGGGCGCGGCGCGTCGGTGACGACGATGGTCGAGCGCCTCCGGCGCCGCAGACCCGCACCGACGCCGCGCATGCGTGAACTTGTGCCGCGTCGGCGAGCAGCGACGACGCGCTCGGCGGCGGCGATCATCGCGCGCTTGATCGGGACCTCGACCATCGTCGTGTCCACACACGAGAGATCGTCGCGGATCGCCGCTCGTGCCGAGGAACGGCGATGTCGGCCTAGAGCTGGCGCAGCGAGTCCTCGGCGAGCACGCCGACGAGCGAGCGGTAGTTGCGGCGCACGATCGCCGCCGAGCAGCGATCAGCTCGATCGTCGGGGTCGGGCAGCAGCTCCTCGACGCACGGCGAGGTTGCGTGGTCACGACGGTCACCTTGCGGCCGTGCAGGTGGCGGGCGAGCTGCAGCGTCGTCGTGCCGATGTCGATCATCACCGTCTGCCCGTCCGCGACGAGCGCCGCGGCGGCGCGCGCCGATGCGGTCCTTCTCGTCGAAGCGCTCGACCGCGATCTCGGCGAAGGCGGGCTCGCCGCCGTGCACCGCGCCGCCGTGCACGCGCGCGAGCTTGCCCTCGCGGGCGAGTGCGCGAGGTCGCGCCGCACGGTCATCTCGGACACGCCGAAGCTCTCGGCGAGGTCGCGACGTGGGCGGTCCCGCCGCGCACGGCGCGGAGGATCTCGTTGCGTCGCTGAGCGGGCAGCAGCGTCATGCGCGATCGACTTCTATCAGCTTCGAACGGCGAGAGGGAAATCTCAGAACCGCAGGTGGACCTGCGGGCAGGTCGCCCTCGGGTCCCCCATGCCCGAGCCCGGCGAGGTGCGGAAGCAGCTGCCGAAGCGGAAGCGGCCCTTCCACGCGGCGGGCAGGCGGACCCTCACCGTGGCGGCGTAGCGGCCGGCCGACGTGCGGCGCGTCGTGCCCGTCATCTCCTTGCCGGCCACCTTGGCGCCGTGGCGGCCGAGGTAGAAGTGCGTGGGCGAGCTGAGCCTGACGTCCTTGGGCACGGTGTAGCGCTGCGTGAGGCGGGCCACACCGGGTGCCACGGCGCGGTAGGACAGCGTGAACGACGGCAGCGTGTAGGCGTGCACCCTGGCGGAGGTGGCGCGCTGGATCGGCGCGACGACGCGCAGCACGGTGTCGCGGTCGAGCCTCGGCTTGAACCTGAAGTTCCCCTTGGCGTCCGTCGCGGCCTTCGCGATCACCCGGTAGGAGCCGTCGTAGGGGTAGCGGCGGCCCTCGAGGATGACCTGTTGGCCGGACAGCGGCGCGAGGCCGTCGGCCAGCGTGCCGGTGACCGTGTGCACGGCGCCATAGCCCACGGACGGCTTGGCCACGTCGACCAGGAGCGCCGGCGCGGCCTCGGCGGCGGCGGGCGCGAGCAGGGCCGCGAGCACGGCGAGCAGGACGGCGAGGCGCACGGTTTCGAGGGTAGCCGCCGCTTGACAGCAGCTTCACGGCAGGGATAGCGTTGCGCCACTTCCTGTGCGAAGTCGTGCGAGAGGGTCCGCATGTGCTGAGAGCCGTCCGGGCGTAGGAGGAGGAAGCGACGTGAAGCGTTTTGGCGTGGTCCTGGTGGCGATGGCGTTCGCCGCGCTGGGCATCACGGCGTCACCGGCGCCGACGCGCGGCGCACGTACACGGCGAGCAGCGCCGTGAAGATCAACGTGATGGGCGAATGGGCCCATCCGGACGACGACACGAGCATCGTCGGGCCCTGCGGCGTCTGGCACCAGCGCTACGGCATCCGGTGCGGGATCATCCAGGTCACGCGCGGCGAGGGCGGCGGCAACGCCGTCGGCCAGGAGATCGGCCCGGCGCTCGGCCTGCGCCGCGAGAACGAGGATCGCGTCGGCGCACTACCGCTCCGGCACGATCGACCTCTTCTACCTCGACAAGGTCGACTTCTTCTACAACCAGAGCGCGCCCGCAGACCCAGTTCTTCTGGGGCCACGACGACACGCTGCGCCGCGTCACGCGGATCATCCGCATGACGCAGCCGGACGTCTACATCGGCTTCACGCCGACGCTCGGCGCGGGCCACGGCAACCACCAGCAGGCCGGCCGCTTCATCTGGGAGGGCATGCTCGCCGCGGCCGACCCGAGCATGTTCCCGGACCAGCTCACGGGCCCGAACGCGCTGAGCACGTGGCAGGTCAAGAAGGTCTTCTCCGGCGGCAGCACGGCCGGCACCGGCGGCACGACGACCGCCGCCGACTGCACGACCGGCTTCATCCCGACCCCGGCACGAACCTCGACACCGTCGTCGGCGTGTGGACGGGCTACAACTCGCCGTACCTCTGGCCGGCCGGCAACATCCAGGGCAAGACCGCCGGGACGCCGAAGATCTGGGCGCAGGTCGCGTCCGAGGGCAGCTCGGCCTACCCGACGCAGAGCCGGACGATGTTCCAGGGCACGGCCAACCCCGGCTGCTCGCGCTTCGGCAGACGGACGCTTCGTGCCGTTCCAGCCGAACACGAACCCCGACGGCACGGCGAACCCGCTGGCCGGCAAGGACAACGCGATCCTCTACGGCGCGACCATGCCAGGATCCGGGCGGCCTGCCGCTCGGCACGCTCGAGTACCTGACCTTCAGCCGCTTCTACAACGTCGCCGGGCCAGTCGTTCACCGGCGACGCTGCACCTGACGTCGCCGGCAGCGGCACGCTGCCGGCGGGCACGGCGGCGCTGACCGTGCCGGCCGGCTGGACGGTCGACGCCGCGAAGGCGGTCGCGGCCGATCGCCGCCGGCGGCTCGAGCGACCGTCGACTTCACCGTGACGCCGAGCGCCGTCGCGCGGTCACGAACAACTACAAGGTCTCGGCGCTGCTACACGAGCGGCGCGATGACCGGCTACACGGACAACGTCGTGCGCGTCGTGCCCGCCGTCGAGGGCCGGTTCCACCGCTGGGGCAAGTACGCCGAGTACGACAACTGGCTCAACACGCACCGGCTCCGCGGCCAACCGGCTCGGCCGCTCCGCCGCGGTGCAGACGATGGGCATGGGCGAGACGATCATCGTCCCGGTCGACGTCCACAACTGGTCCGACACGAGCGCAGAGCGGCACGGTCACGCTTGACGCTGCCGTCCGACTTCACGGCCGACGCGACGTCGAAGCCGTACGGGCCGCTGGCCCCGGGCGCGGACACGACGGTCGATTTCACGCTGACGAACACCGACACGACGCTGCCGCGGCGCGCGCGACCAACGACCCGGCACGACGACGCTCGAGAAGACGATCGGCATCGCCACCTCGTACTCGACGCCGGCCGCGTCGGCGAGCGAGAACCTGACGATGACGGATCGTCCCGATGACGACGATCCCGGTGGCGGCCTCGGCGCCGGTCATGGACGGCCAGGAGGACCCGGGCGAGTACACCGGCCCGGCGCTCGACCTCGAGCCGCAAGTGGTCCGGGCGGGCGCCGTGCTCGCCCGGCCGGCATCGACTGCGGCGACACGCCGGCGCAACCTCGGCGACGCCGACGTCGAGCTACGCCAAGGTCGCCGTCAACAACGACAACCTGTACTTCTTCATCCACATCCGCGACGACTACCAGAGCTACGCGGTGACGCCGACGGAGTGCGTCGCGCACTGGCTGGCGGACTCGGTGGAGATCCTCATCGACCCGCGCGGCAACGCCTCGCAGGACGGCTTCAGACACGGCTAACACGTTCAAGCTCGGCGTCTTCCCGTTCACGAACGACCCGACCGAACTCCAACGGCAACGGCGTCGAACGGCCCGTGCTGGGAGCGCGACGCCGACAACCACCAGGGCTACGCGACCGGGCCGCTGGCGGCGACGGTCGACAGCGCCCCGAACGCTCCGGGCGTCCAGGTCGTGTCCACGGCGACGTGGGTCGGCTCGAACTCGACGACGGTCGACCACGCCTACGGCGCGGCCGGCGGCTACAACCTCGAGGTCAAGATCCCGATGGCGGACCTGCCGTCCGCGGTCGGCCCGACCTCGACGCCCACGGGCTCCGCTGCGACGAACACGATCGACCCGCAGCACTGGCCTGAACATCACGCCGTACGACGAGGACAACACGGCCGCGGCGGGCACGACGACGCTGCGCCACATCGACCAGAGCACGCGGCTCGCCTGGTCGAACGACATCGGCAGCGTCCAGTCCGACCCGTTCCGCTGGGGCCACGCCGTACATCCCGGGCTACACGCCTCCGGCCGGCCGGCCGACGACGCCGGCGCCGCCGAACGTGTCGCACCCGAACCTCGACGGCGTCACTCTCGCCGCAGACGATCTGCCAGTCGGCGACGAACGGCGTGCCGATCTCCGGCCGCAATCCGGCGCCGGCGGACAGCATCAGACCCGCAAGGTGACGCTGACGAAGCTGCCGCCTGACGACGACCTCGTGCCGCTGACCGGGTTCGACATCACGGCCACCGGGGCCGGGCACCGCCCACATCTTCCTGTGGAGCGGGCGACCACGGGCTACATCCCGGTGTGGCTGACGAGCTGCTCGCTGGCGAACGACCCGGCGCCGGACTACGGGCTTCACGCCGTGCGCGGTGACCGACGGCGGCATCCCGCCATGGTCGCCGGACATGAGCGGGCGCGTCGTCCGCGACGTCCCGACCGCGGTGAGCGCGGGCGTGCAGCACGTGTCGATCCCGCTCGACGCCGCCGGCTTCGCGAAGCTGGCGGGCAGCGGCCACGCGCTGGTGTCGTTCGAGACGGCCAACGACGAGGTCCAGGCGTTCGACGTGCCGCTCGAGGCGTCGTCGACGACCGGGACCGTGGGCGGCACGGTGCCGGCCACCCTGTCGCTCTCGCTGGGACCGCCGGCGGCGTTCTCGCCGTTCATCCCGGGCGTCAAGCAGGACTACTTCGCCACCGACCACGGCGAACGTCGTCTCCACCGCCGGCAACGCGACCCTCGCGGTCGCCGACCCGAGCACCACCGCGACGGGCCATCTGGTCAACGGCTCGTACGCGCTGTCGCAGGCGCTGCAGGCGAAGGCGTCGAGCCCGGGAGGGTCGGGCTCGGACTACGCGCCGGTCGGCGGGTCCACCAACCCGACGACGCTGCTGACGTACGCGGCCCCGGTGACCAACGATCCGGTCGCCATCGGGTTCAAGCAGTCGATCGCGGCGAACGATCCCCTGCGCACGGGGAGCTACAGCAAGACGCTGACGTTCACGCTCTCGACCACCAACCCATAGGTAACGTCGCCCGAGGTCCGAGCTTGCGAGGACGGAGGGCGAAACCCGGTTCAGTTGTGAGGCGCCGCCTACGCGGCGGCGCCTCGCCGGGCGGTCAGCGCTGCGCCTTCTGCGCCGCCCGCTGGGCCTTCTGCTCCTCCACCTTGGCCTTCGCCTCGGCGTAGGACTGCTCGACGAGGCCCTTGCCGCCCGCCCAGCCGAACGCCCAGGTCACGAGCGCCACCGCGAACGCGATGTTCCAGGCCGTCACGGCCAGCTGCTGACCGAGCGAGTACGCGGTCGCGGTGGCGGCGTCGGTCACGCCGCCCAGCGCGGCCACGTTGGCGGCCTGGTTGACGCCGACGCCGCCGGGCGTGACGGAGACGGTGTTGGCGATCGAGTTCCCGCCCATCACCGACATCACCGCGTGGAACGTGACCGGGATCCCGTAGCCGGCCAGGAACACGGCGATCACGCCGCCCTTGGCCAGCCACGCCCCGAACGACGGCAGCGCCACCCGGAGCAGGTACTCGCGCGGCCGGCCGAGGATCGCCGCGCCGCGCTTGGCCTTCGCCCACAGGCCCTGCAGCTTGTGCCAGAAGATGCGCAGGAGCAGCACCACGAGGGCGAGCCCGCCCAGCACGATCGAGGCCCACAGCAGCGGGTGGTCGTGCGGGCCGCCCAGCTGGATCTCGAAATCGCCTGGCACCGACAGGAACAGGTAGACGTACACGAACGCGCCGGCGACGGTGAAGAACAGCTTCTGCGCGACCATGCCGCCGAGCACGCCCGGAAAGTTCGCGCCCGGGACGATCGCCACGTACATCAACAGCATCACCAGGGTGCCGATGTTGGCCGGCAGGAAGCCGTTGAGCGCCACGCCCGCGGCGTAGGCGGCCAGGATCTGCCGGTAGAGCACGGGCGCGCCGGGGTGACCGGCGCGCAGGATGGCGAACCAGCCCAGCGCCGTCAGCGTGGTCTGCACGGTCTGCAGCGCCCAGCCGGCCGCCAGGTAGCCCACGGGGATCGCGGTCAGCGTGTCCCACAGGCTCGAGAGCCAGCCGGTCACGTCCACGCCGAGCAGCTCGCAGGCCACGAGCGCGAGCGCGATGCCGCCGAGCCAGGCCGCGACCTTGCGCAGGCGCCGCCCGCGCGACGGATCGCCGAACGGCAGCCAGCCGGAGGGGCGTGGCTCCGACGCGACGGGTTCCGCGGCCGTCATGGCTCGTCCTCGGCGAAGCCGACCGCGATCCGCTCGCGCGCGTCCATGCGCGTCGACTCGGCGAACCGCGCGAACGCTCGCCGGTCGGCCGGCTCGAGCGCGCCGGCGAGCGCGCGCGGCCACAGGCGCCAGCGCAGCACGGCGTTGATCTCGGCCGCCACGAGCAGCAGGTGCGATCCGAGCAGGAACCAGGAGAGCAGGCCGATCACGATGGCGAACGTCCCGTAGACCGCGCTCGCGTCGGTGATCGCGTGGTCGACGAACCACCCGCCCAAGGCCTGCAGGACGAGCGTGCCCGCGGTGGCCAGCGCGACGCCCGGCAGCAGGTCGTGCAGGCGCCGCGGCGGGGTCGACAGCAGTGCGAAGGCCGTCAGCAGCGCGAGGCCGTTGACGGCGACCGCGCCGGCGACGGCGGCCGCGCGCCCGGCGAGCGGGGCGATCCCGCCGCCGACCGCCAGCCCGGTGGCCGCGGTGGAGGCGATCAGCAGGACGCCGAGGATCGCCAGCAGCGCGAGCCCGCGCGCCCGCGCCGCGAGCCCGTGCGGCTGCTTCAGGCGCGGCACGTCCGCGATCTCCGCGAACGCCCGCCCGAGCGCGACCGTCACGCCGAGGCCGGCCCACAGCGCGCCGCCGAGGCCGATCAGGAGCGCGATCCCGCTGCCGGTGAGCGGCTGCACCTTGCCTTGCAGCTCGCTGCCGAGCACGGGGATCCGCGCCAGCGCCGAGTCGATCACGTCGGCCCGCAGCGTGGGATGGTCCTCGAGCACGAAGCCGAGGATCGACACGAAGGCGAGCAGCAGCGGGAACAGCGAGACGAAGGCGTAATAGGCGATCAACACCGCGAGGCTCGAGGCGCGGTCCTCGCCGAACTTCTTCGCCACGGCGAGCGGGAACCCGCCGGCAGCGTGCCGGCGCTGCCACCTGTCCACCGCGGCGACGATTTCCTTGACCAAGTCGGCGGGATGTTCCACCCCTCCCGGCGGCCGCACTTCATCCGGGCCGGGTGAACGCAGGGGCGTACCGTTGTGCTGTGACGCCGCGCGGCACGGACTGGAGCCTCGCCGGGCTCGTCGCGCTGGGCCTGGCCAGCGGCGTGCTGACCTGGTTCGCGGGCGCGCCGGGCGACGCGTGGATCCTGTTCGCGCACGGCGTGGCCGGCGCCGCGCTCGCGGCGCTGGTGGTGATCAAGGTGCGCCGCGTCACGCGCCGCCTCTCGCGGGTCTCCGCGGGCACGGGCGCGGTCGCGCTCGTCGCCGCAGTGCTCCTGTCCGGCGCGATCTGGTCGACGGCCGGCGCCCACGCCGTGGCCGGCTACACGGTCCTGTTCTGGCACGGCGCGCTGGGGGCGGTGCTCGGGCTGGGCGTGCTCGCGCACGCGCGGGTGCGGGCGAGGCCGCTGCGCGTGCGCGACGTGGCCGGCCGGCGGCAGTTCCTGACGATCGCCGCCGGCGCGGTCGCCGCGCGGGCGGTGCAGCGGCCGCTGGAGCGGGCGCTCGGGCTGGGCGGCGCGCGGCGACGGTACACGGGCTCCTACGACGCCGGCGCCGCGTTCCCTGTCACCTCGTGGGTGGCCGACGACCCGGCGCCGCTCGGCTCCGCGTATCGGCTCGCCGTGCACGGCCGCACGCGCGTCGCATTGACCGCGGCCACGCTGGACCGCGGCCACGAGCTCATGGCCGTGCTCGACTGCACCGGCGGCTTCTACACGCGCCAGCGCTGGCGCGGCGTGCGGCTGGGCGCGCTGCTGGACGAGGCCGGCGTCCCGGCGGGCGCCACCCACGTGCGCGTGATCTCGGTCACCGGCTACCGCTGGAGCTTCCCGCTGGCCGAGGCGCGCCGGCTGCTGCTGGCCACGCACGTCGCCGGCGCGCCACTGTCGCACGGCCACGGGGCGCCGTGCCGGCTCGTCGCCCCCGGCCACCGCGGCTTCCAGTGGATCAAGTGGGTCGAGCGGATCGAGCTCCGCGACGGGCCGGACCCGGGCGCGCTCGCGTCGACGGTCCTGAGCAGCCTCAGTTAGTCAAGCGATCGCTTGACTTTTGAGTCGCGAGGCGTAATAGTCAAGTACATGCTTGACCAACTCGACCGGGTCTTCCAGGCGCTGTCGGACCCCAGCCGGCGCGCCATGGTGGAGCGCCTGTGCGCCGGCCCGGCCACGGTCAGCGAGCTCGGCCGGCCGTTCCCGATGACGCTCGCCGCGGTCGTCCAGCACGTTCAGGTGCTGGAGGCCAGCGGGCTGGTGCGCTCGGAGAAGGTGGGCCGCACGCGCACGGTGAGCATCGAGCCCACGGCGCTGCGGACGGCCGAGCAGTGGATCAACGAGCGGCGGACGCTGTGGGAGCGCCGCCTCGACCAGCTCGGCGACTTCCTCGCCGGCGAAGGGAGCCAGACATGACCTCGGTGGAGCACGCCACGTTCGTCCTCGAGCGCAGCTACCCCGCACCGCCCGACCGCGTCTTCGCGGCCTGGGCCGACCAGGAGGCCAAGGCGCAGTGGTTCGGCGGCGAGGGCTTCAGCCTCGACTTCCGCGTCGGCGGCCGCGAGACCAACGGCGGCGGCCCGGACGGCGGCCCGTTCTACCGCTACGCCGCGACCTACCGCGACATCGTCCCGGACGAGCGCATCGTCTACACGACCGACATGTACGTCGACGACCGGATCATGTCCATCTCCGTGGCCTCGATCGAGTTCGCCGCGGACGACGAGGGCACGCGGCTCACGCTGACCGAGCATGGCGCGTTCCTCGACGGCCTCGAAACGGCCGCCCAGCGCGAGCACGGCACCGGCGTGCTGCTCGACAAGCTCGGCGCGGTGCTCAGCCAGACCCCCGCCTGACGGCGGGGCCGCGCGAGCGCCGGAGGAGATTGGGCGCTCGCGCGGCGGTTGCCGTCCTACGGCTGTGTCGTCCTACGGCTGTGTCGTCGACAAGGTGTAGGTGAGGGTCTTGCCGTAGCTGCCGGTGCGCAGCGGCTCGCTCGCGCCGATCGCCTGCCGGTACTCGAGCGTCACGGCGTCGTGTGAGACCGGGGCGCTCCAGCTGAGCAGGTTCAAGCCGGCCCCGATCGGGTTGAACGCGGTGTCGGTGGTGTTCGCCTTGGTCGCCCGCATCTGCAGCGGCTGCGCCAGGACGTACGCCCCGTTGACCAGGTGCCCGGGGTGCGCGGTGTCGGGGTCGGACACGGTGAGCAGCGCGTTGCCCGCGGTGGAGACCACGTCGGCCGTGGTCGACGCGTTGTAGGTGCCGTCGACGCCGGGCGTGAACGTCCCGAACGTGGCCGCCGGTCCGAGGGTGAGCGACAGCGTCGCCGGCACCGTGCCGCCGACCACCGGCCCGGTCACCGACGTCTGGCCGCCGCAGGTCACCTGCACGCCCGCCCAGTCGGCGTGGTCGTTCGTCGTCCCGTCGTCGGAGTTGGTGACCACCAGGTGCACGAACTCCGTGTTGCCGATGTTGGCGGTCAGCGTCTTCGGCCCGTCCTGCCAGGTGACGGGGCCGCTGTCGGCCAGCTCGCGGCCGTCCGCCCAGACCTGGAAGTCGACCTTGCCCGCGCCGGTCTTCTCGTCGTCCACACCGACGTCGGACGTCAGCGAACTGCAGTGCTCGCCGTTGTAGAACAGGATGTCCGACAGCGCGTGGACGCCGAGCCCCTTGGCGTACGTCACGCCGCCGATGGTGATCGTGTGGCCATCGCCGGCCGCCTGCTCGCCGTTGGAGGAGTCGCGCTCCACCGGGCCCCAGAAGTTCTGGGCCTCCAGCCACTGCTGATCCGACAGGTAGCCGGTCTGCAGCTGCGACGTCGGGACGATCACGGTGACCGGCGCCGTGAACGTCTGGTCCCCCAGCTGCCCGTCGACCTCGAGGTGGTAGGTCCCCGGCCCGGCGTCCTTGGGCGGCGTGACCGTCCAGTCGACGCTCAGGGTCTGGCCGGCGCCGAGCTGCGGCGTGGTCACCGGACCGCTGGGCGAGATCGTCCAGCCGGACGGGTTCGCGCCGCCGCCGAGCACGACGCGGTCGAGGTCCGGGCCGTATGCCGTGTCGTTGGAGAAGCGCAGCGTGTTCGCGCCCGCCACCAGCGGCACGTTCACCGTCACCGGCACGGGCGAGTCGAAGCTCGTGCCGGTGAACGGGAGCTCGACCCCGGCGCCGCCGTTCTCGCTGAGGAACAGCGAGCGGGTGCCGGAGACCGCCGCCCACACCGTGACGGCGTAGGTGCCGGCCGCCGGCGCCGACACGCCGTTCAGCCGGACCCAGTTCGCCGTGCCGTGGCCGATGAAGCCGATCTTCTGGCCGCCCGAGCAGCCGCCGCACGACGACTGGCGCACGGCGCCGTTGCGGGTGTTGCCCGCCGCCTCGGCCTCGTAGGCGACGCCGTCATAGGCCGTCGGCCCGACCAGCTTCAGTGTCGCGGCCGCGCCGCTGACGCCGCCGTAGTTGGACACGGCGCCGGTGATGGTGAACGGCTTTCCCGGGATCACGTAGTCGCCGTTGGTGCCCGACGCCGGCGCCTGCACCGTGGCCGACATCATCGTCGCCGGTGGGTAGCTCGCCCAGTTCGGGTCGGCGGCCACGCGGTACATGACCGTGCCGTGGCCGGGGACGTTGGCGGCGATCGTGCCGGTCGTGCCGGTCGTCGTCTTCGCCCACAGGTCGTGCAGGGCGTAGCCGCCGTTCTGCGGCAGCCCGGCGGCCGCCGCCGTGGTGGAGATCGGCGCGGCCGAGCTGTTCTCGTTGAACAGCGCGACGGCCACGTCGCCGTTGGCCAGCGGCTTGGCGAACACCCACTGGCCGCCGGTGTTCGAGACGACCGTGCCCTGCTTGCCCAGCGGGTCCTGGTCGACCGCGATGACGTCCTTGTTGCTCGAGGATGTCGAGCGTCGCCGGCGGTGGCGTTGCGCAGGTCGGTGCCGATGAGCAGCGGCGCGGCCATCATCCGCCCACAGCGAGAAGTGGCTGCGGTACTCGGTGTCGGTCATGCCGCCGTTGCCGACCTCGAGCATGTCCGGGTCGTTCCAGTGGCCCGGCCCGGCGTGCGCCGGCCAGCGGCGCGTTCTGCTCGACGATCGACAGCATGCTCGACCAGTTGTCGTTGATGTCGCCGGTGGTGCGCCACAGGTTGCCGACGCCGGCCGCCCCACTCCCACGGGCTCTGCTGGCCCCACTCGCACAGGCTGTAGACGATCGGCCGGCCGGTCGCCTTCAGCGCGTCGCGCATCGCGGTGTAGCGGTCGATGTAGTCCTGCTGGGCGTCCGCCGTGCCTGGCACCTGGTTGCAGTTGTCGTACTTGAGGTAGTCGACGCCCCAGTCCGCGAAGTCCTGCGCGTCGGTCGTCTCGTGGCCGTAGCTGCCGGGGTAGCCGGCGCAGGTCATCGTGCCGGCGTCCTCGTAGATGCCGAGCTTGAGGCCCTAGCGAGTGCACGTAGTCCGCCGTGCCCTTGATGCCGTCGGGGAACTTCACCGGGTCCGGGACGAGATGGCCGTCGGCGTCGCGTGACTTGCGTCAGCCAGCAGTCGTCGATGTTGACGTAGTCGTAGCCGGCCGCCTGCATGCCGTTGGTGATGCATGGCAGCGGCGGTCTGCTCGATCAGCTGCTCGCTGACGTTGCAGCCGAACGCGTTCCAGTCGTTGAAGCCCATCGGCGGGGTCAGGGCCAGCCCGTCATCCAGCGCCCACGCCGGCCCCGTCGCCGCGAGCATCGCCGCGGCGCAGACCAGCGCCGCGAGTCCTCTGCGCCCCCGCATGCTTCTCCCCCTGCCGCCTTCCGGTTCCGGAACCGTACTCCTTCGCACGCGAAGGCGCCAGGTCCTCATGTGAACACAACCGGAACTTCACCGTCGCGCGTGCGTTGTTTCCCGGTGATCCGTCGGAGCCTGGTCATCCTCGCCACCGTGGCGGCGCTGCTCGCGCTGCCCGCGTCTGCGCGCGCCGGGCTCGAGCCGTGCTGCGCAAAGCCGGCCGCGCTGCCGGCGCTGCACGCCGGCGGCCTGCTGGTCCTCCAGGGGGTGCAGTCGTCCGCGCCGGCCTCCGGCGCCTACCGCGGCGTGAAGCTCGTGGCGCACCGCCGCACCGTCGTGCGGCTGACCGCGCAGGCGGACGGGAGCGCCCCGCTGGTCGGCGCGGCGCTCTACGGCACCCGCGGCGGCAGGGCGCTCCCCGGCTCGCCGCTGTCGGCCGCCGAGGGGCTGCAGGACCCGGGCAAGGGCTACACGTTCACGCTGCCCGACGACTGGACAGGTGGGACGATCTCGCTGCGCGGGCAGCTCGTGCCGGCGGCCGCGGTGCTCGGCGCGTGCGGCGACTGCGCGGCCCGGCTGCACGGGGTGCACTTCACCGCGACCGGCAGCCAGCGCATCGAGGCCGTGCGGCTGACGGCGAGCGGGAGCGCGGCCGCCCCGGCGCCGCGGACCGCGCTCGCCCAGGCGAAGCTGCTCGAGCCGCTGGCCGACGGCGCGTTCCAGTTCGCCCCGGACGCCTACGCGGCCACGCTCGACGTGACCGCGACCGCCCGCGCGCCGCTCAGCGCCGACGCCAAGGCGGCGCTCGCGCTCGCCCAGGTGGTCGACGCCACGCTGCCCGCGCAGACCTGCAAGGACATCGGCACGCCGTCGCCCTGCCCGGACCAGGTGGCGGCCGTCGCGCCCGCGGGGTTCGGCGAGCTGGCGCACGGCGCACTCAATGACAGCGCGCTGTCGATCGCCGTGACCGGGCCCACGGACGCGGCGCGCCTGCTCGGCGCCGGCCTCGGCGCCACCGCCACCCAGGGCTGCGGCACCCTCGCCGGCAGCGGGCTCGACGGGGCGGGCCGCCCGTTCGCGCTCGGCGGCTGGTCGGACTACCTGGGCGGGTGCCCCGGCAACCGCTGGATCTCGGCGGCCGGCTGGAACGACGAGATCGCCGCGCTGCGGACGTTCGCCGCGCGCAAGCCGGCCGCGGCCACGCCCGTGGCCGGGCTCCGGGTGGTCGCCGTCTCCGTGGCGGGCGGCCCGCTGCTGCTGGCGAGCGCGCGCCCCGCGGTGGCCCTGGCGCCCGGCGACACGTCGAGCTACGTCGCGGTCGTGCGCTCGCGCACCGGCCGCGAGCTCGGCCGGGCCAAGCTCCGGGCCGACCGCGAAGGGGCCGCGCTGCTGCTCGACGGGATCGTGCCGCTCAGGGGCGCAAGCGCCACGCGGCTCCCCAGCGCCGTGGCGGACCTGACCGTCGCGCGCGGCGGGACGACGCTGCTCGAGAAGACGCGCAGCGGACACGCGCCGACGGTGACCCACTTCGCGCGCAAGGGCGCGAAGGTGACCTGGAAGGCGAGCGACGCGGACGGCGACGCGCTGTCGGCGAGCGTCGACTACTCAGCCGACGGCGGGCAGAGCTTCCGCACGGTGTGGTCGGGCGCAAGCACCGGCCGGGCGACGCTCCCGGCGATGCTGGCCCGCGCGGACAAGGCGCTCGTGCGGGTGCGCGTGAGCGACGGGTTCGACCAGGCCGCCGCCATGTCGAAGCCCTTCTCCGTGGCGGGGCGCCCGCCCGTGGTGGCGATCGACGCGCCCACCGCGGGCGCCACGCTGCCGGCGAGCGTGCCGCTGCCGCTGGTCGGCAGCGCGACCGACGACGGCTTCGCCCCCGTCGGCGACCTGCGCTGGACCGTCGACGGGCACGCCGCGGGCACCGGCTCCCGCGCCACCGCCGACCCGCTCGCGCCCGGCCGCCACACGGTGCGCCTCGTGGCCACCGACGGCAGCGGCCGCCACGCGAGCGCACGCGTGCGCGTGACCGTCACGGCGGTGACGCCGCAGCCGCTCAGCATCGCGGCACCGGCCAAGCTCGACCCCAAGGCGACGACGCTGACGCTCACGGCGGCCGCGGCGACGCCCTGCCGGCTGACCGTCACCGGCGGGACCACGACCGTGACGGTCGACCTCACGCGCGCGGCCGCGCCGGTGGCGGTGCCGGTCAAGCCCGGCACCGCCGGCCTGAAGCTGACGCTGACGTTCCGCGCGGGCAAGTCGGGCACGCGCGACGTCGTGACGATCGCGCGCTAGGACCCCTGGATCTTGTAGCCCGCCGCGGCGAGCTCGTTCTGGGCCTTCTGGATCTCCTGCGCGCCGTCGCTCGTCTGGAACGCGGTGAGCGACTTGGTCAGCCCCGCGAGGTCCTTGGCGCGGGCCTGGCCGGCCATGTCGTGGAACGAGCCGGCGAGCTTGTGGAAGCCGTCGGCGATCTTCGCGTTGGCGTCCTTGGCGTCCGACGGCGGGTCGAGCTGCTTGAAGTCCGACGAGGCCTTGTCCATGGCGCGGCCGCCGGCATCGAGCTTCGCCGCGGCGGCGCCGGTGACGTCGCCCCCGTTGAGCGCGCCGCCCGCGTCGCTGAGCGACTTGGAGAGCGAGGCGATCGCCTGGTTGACGTGCTGGACGTAGTCGTTCTTGTCCGAGCTGCCGCCGCAGCCGGCGACGACCAGGCCGAGCGCGACCGCCGCGACGGCCACGGGGCGCGAGAGGAAGGTGAGAGTGGGCATGACGGTCGACTATCTCTGCCTCCGCCCCCCTGTGACAATCGGTGGGCCCACCTAACTTTGCGGTCGGCCCCCGATCTGCCCTTAAAGTTGCCCGATGCTGCCCTATGACGAGGCCGGGACAGGTCCTGCGCTGGTGCTCCTGCACGCCGGCATCGCAGACCGCTCGATGTGGGCCGAGCACGTCGCGCCGCTCGCCGCCGCGGGATACCGCGTCATCGCCCCGGACCTGCCCGGGTTCGGCGAGTCGCCCGAGGGGCCGGGACCGCTGGCGCCGTGGACGGACGTGCTGACGCTGCTCGACGGGCTCGGGATCGGCGAGGCGGCGCTGGCGGGCGATTCCTTCGGCGCGGCGGTGGCGCTGCGCGTCGCGGTCGTCGCCCCGGAGCGGGTGCATGCGCTCGCGCTCGTCTCCGCGCGGGCGGAGGAGATTGCCGTGTCGGAGCGGCTGCGCGCGGTCTGGGCCGCCGAGGAGGAGGCGGTCGAGCGCGGCGACATCGACGGCGCGGTCCAGGCCGTGGTCGACGGCTGGACGCTGCCGGACGCGCCGCCCGAGCTGCGCGACCACGTCGCCGCCATGCAGCGGCGCGCGCTCGAGCTCCAGCTCGCCGCGGGCGAGCCCGAGGAGGCGCCCGACCCGCTCGACGAGGACCCCGACTGGCCGGCGCGGCTGCGCATGCCCGTCCTGCTCGTGGCCGGCGAGCGCGACATGCCGGACTGCCAGGAGGCGGTGCACGTCTACCACGGCCGGCTCCCCCACGCGCGCGCGGAGTTCATCCCGGGTGCCGGGCATCTGGCGCCGCTGGAGACGCCGGACGCGTTCCGGGCGCTGCTGCTCGACTTCCTGGGGTAGCCCCGTCGGCATGGCCGACGTCCTGATCACCGAGTACACCGATCCCGGCTGCCCGTGGGCCTACTCCGCCGAGCCGTTCCGGCGCCGGCTGGATTGGCTGTATGGCGACCGGCTGCGGTGGGAGACCTGCATGGTCGTCCTGGCCGAAGACCCGCAGGAGTACCTGGAGCGCGACTTCACGCCCGAGCGCCAGTCGGCGGCGTTCGCGACGATCGCGCGAGACCACGGGATGCCGATCGACACCCGCCTGCGCCCGCGCATGGCGGCCACCGCGCCCGCGTGCCGTGCCGTGGTGGCGGCACGGCTGCACGCCCCCGAGCGCGAGCGGCGGCTGTTGCGGCGGCTGCGCATCCGCCACTTCGCCGGCGAGCTGCTGGACGCGCCGGAGACCGTCGCCGGCGCCGCCCGCGACGCCGGGCTGGACCCGGAGGCGCTGGGTGCGCTGGATGGCCGGCGACGACGTCTCGGAGGCGCTCGAGCGCGACAAGGCGCGGGCGCGCGAGCCGATGCCCGCCGCGCGGGCGCTCGACCACAAGCTGGCCAACTGGTCGGGCGGGCGCCGCTACACGTGCCCGAGCTACGAGATCGTCCGGCTGTCGGACGGCGTCAGACTCGCCGTGCCCGGCTTCCAGCCGTTCGCCGCCTACGACGTCCTCCTGGGCAACCTCGTGCCGGGCGCCGACCGGCGCGAGCCGCCCGAGGACGTCGCCGAGGTCCTGCGCTGGACGGGCACGCCGCTGGCGACGAAGGAGGTCGCGGTGGTGTGCGACATCGACGTCGCGCGGGCGCGCGAGGCGCTCGGCCGCGTGGCGGTCGAGCAGCACCTGGGCTTCGACGGACTGTGGTCGCTGCCTCAGGCGGCGTAGCCGGCAGCGCGGCCGGACTGGGCGATCCGGTCGGCCATCTTGCGGTTCGCCTCGTCGATCATCTCGCCCTCGAAGACCGCGGCGCCGCGCCCCGCCCGGTGGGCGTCCTCGTAGGCGGCGAGCATCGCCTCCGCACGCTCCCACTCCTCGCGGGACGGGCTGAACACCTCGTTGACGACGGCGATCTGGCCCGGGTGGATGGTCCACTTGCCGTCCAGCCCCAGCGCGCGGGCCAGCCGGGCGCGCTCGCGCAGGCCGTCGTCGTCGCCCACGCGGGCGTACGGGCCGTCGATCGCCTGGATGCCGGCCGCACGCGCGGCCACCACGAGCCGCGAGTAGACGTAGTTGAGGTGGTCGCCCGGGTAGCCGGCGGGCGCGCCGCCGATCGTGGTGACCGGGATGCCCACGGCCGCGCTGTAGTCGCCCGGGCCGAAGATCAGCGTCTCCATGCGGGGCGAGGCGGCAGCGATCGCCTCGCAGGCCAGCAGGCCGGTGGCGTCCTCGATCTGCGCCTCGATGCCGATCCGGCCGACGTCGAGGTCGTTGGCCAGCTCGATCTGGGTCAGCAGCTTGGCCGTCATCTCGACGTCGCCGGGCGTGCGGACCTTGGGCAGCATGATCGCGTCGAGGTGGGTCCCGGCCCGTTCGACCACCGCGATCAGGTCGCGGTAGTAGTGCGGCGTGTCGGTGCCGTTGACGCGCACCACCACGGTCGTGTCGCCGAAGTCCAGCGAGCGCAGCGCCTCGATCACCCGCTCGCGCGCGCCGTCCTTCTCGTCGGGGGCGACGGCGTCCTCGAGGTCGAGGAAGACCTCGTCGGCCTCGAGCTGCGGCGCCTTCGCCAGGAAGCGCTCGCTGGAGCCGGGCACGGCGTGGCAACTACGGCGGGAGCGGGCCATGGAGCCGGGCATCGTAGCCTCCAGGCCGTGCCCGAACTTCCGGAAGCCGAACGCGCGCGGTTGCAGATCGAGACGGTGCTGGGGCGCGAGATCGCCGCCGTCGACGACCGCGACACCTACGTCTCCCGCCCGCACGCGCCGGGCGAGATCGCCGCGGCGCTGACCGGCCGCCGGCTGACCGCCGCCCACCGGCGCGGCAAGTTCCTGTGGGCGGAGACCGACGACGACGGGCCGGAGCTCGGGCTGCACCTGGGCATGTCCGGGCGGATCGTGCTCGACGAGGAGCCGGTGCCGTGGGACCGCTTCGCCCTGGAGTTCGCCGACGGCACGCGGATGGCGCTGCGCGACAAGCGGCGCCTCGGCCGCGCGGTGATCGAGCCGGACTTCACCCATGTCGGGCCGGACGCCGCCGAGGTCTCGCGCGCGGAGTTCCGGACGCGCGTCGGCCGCGGCTCGGCGCCGATCAAGGCGCGGCTGCTCGACCAGAAGGCGATCGCCGGCGTCGGGAACCTGCTGGCCGACGAGATCCTGTGGCGCGCGCGGCTCTCCCCCCGGCGGCCGACCGGCTCGCTGAGCGAGGAGGAGCTCGACCGCCTGCGCCGCGAGCTGCGCGCTGCCGTGCGCAGCGCCATCCGCAAGGGCGGCGCGCACACCGGCGACCTGATCGCCCACCGCGAGCGCGGCGGCCACTGCCCGCGCTGCGGGGCCGAGCTGTCCCGCGCCACCATCGGCGGCCGCACGACCTATTGGTGCCCGGTCGAGCAGCGCTGATGCTGCTCGCCGTGTTCGGCGACGCGCACGCCCACGCCGAGGCGCTCGCCGCGGTCATCGCGGCGGCGCAACGCCACGGCGCCGACGAGCTGTGGTCGCTGGGCGACATGATCGGCGCCGGGCCGGACCCCGAGCACGTGGTCGCGACGACGCGGCGGCTGTGCGCGGTGGCCCTGATGGGCAACCACGACTACGGCGCCACCGGTGGCGTCGCGCTCGAGCGCTTCGGCGATCCCGCGTCGGCGAACGCGCGCTCGATCGTGCTGGCGCGCGAGCGGCTGGGCGACGACGACCTGGCGTGGATGCGCACGCGCCGGCCGGCCGCGCGCCGCCACGGGGTGCAGTGCTGGCACGGCGGGCCGCGCAACCCGGTGTGGGAGTACGTGACGCCGGCCAATGCCGCCGCCTGCCTGGCGGCCCAGCGGGCCGACCTCGGCATCGTCGGACATACGCACGTGGCCTCGGCGTTCCAGCAGACGCCACGGCGCGCCCGCCGCGTGGCCATCGAGCCGGGCGTCCCGCTCGACATCCGCGACGGCCGCTGGCTGCTCAACCCCGGCGCGGCCGGCGCGCCCGTGCCGCCCCGGCGCGGCTGGTGGGACGGGCTCGACGCCGACGCCGGGCGCGGCGCGTTCTGGCTGCTGCTCGACCTCGACGCGCGCGTCGCCACCTGGCAGCGCGCGCCGTACGACCCCGCTCCGGCGCGTGGGCGGGCACGCGTGCTCGGGCTCGACGGTCCGGCGCTATAGCCGCCGCAGCAGGTACGGACCCAGGGTGGTGGCGAACACCCGGTTGATGTGGTTGTCGTCCTTGTAGACGTACGCGTTGCCGACGATCGGGAAGCAGCGCGAGCCGGAGCAGAAGCAGCGGGTGAGGTCGATCAGGCGCACGCGGCCGCCGGCGAGCCGGGCAGCGTCGGCCTCCGGGTCGTCGAGCGGTGCCCGCGGGACCGCGCAGGCACCGGCCGGGCGGCCGTGGCGCCGGATGACCGCGCTCACGCAGCCGGCGGTCGCGAGCGGCACGCGCGGGACGTCGCGGATGACGTAGATGCGGCGCACCGAGGCGGGGACGCGCCGCCACATGGCGGCAAAGCCGCCCGGGCTGAAGCCGCGGCCCGCTGCGGCCGAGGTGAACACGACGTGGACGCTGGGATGGGCGCGCAGCCAGTGCAGCGCCTCCTCGCCGTGCGCGTGGCAGCGCGCCGGGATCGGCGGCGGCGCCGGGTAGGCCTCGACCGAGAACGCGCAGCCCGGGTGGGTGAGCGAGACCGCCCGCCACCCGCGCGCCTGGGCGACGACCTCCACCGCGGCCCGCAGGTGCGCGGCGTGGCTGTCGCCGATCAGCGCGGCGGCCGGCGGCCGCGGCGCGTCGAGGTCGCCGAAGTCGCACGGCTCGAGCACCGCGTAGCGCGTGCGCTCGGGCGTGCAGGGCGCGTCGGGCAGCAGCAGCGCGTCAGCCGGGTGCGGAGTGACGGTCCGGCCGAGCGCCGGGTTGGTGCAGCGATCGGCGAGCGCGGCGGCGCCGAAGCACGCCGGCTCGCCCAGCGGCCGCACGTCGAGGGTGCCCGCCCCGTCGCCGGCGACGGACCAGCGCACCCGCCCGAACCGCAGCCGCACCGCGCGCGGGTGGAAGCTCAGCGTCACGGCGCCGCCCGCGTGCGTGAGGCCGACGCCCGGAATCGGCCGCAGGCGGCCGAGCGCGCCGTTGGTCCCCACGCGCCGGTAGCGGCCGTCGAGGCAGATCTGCCGCGCCGGGACGCTCAGGCATGTCTCCGGCGCCGGCGCGCGCACGGAGAGCACGAGCTGCGTGCCCACCTCGGTGAAGCTCGCCGCGCGCACGTCGGCCGCGGCCGGCGCCGCCGGCAGCACCAGCAGCCCGGCCAGGACGATGAGGTTACGTGTTCTGCTGATAGGTGTGGACGATCTTGCGGGATCCGTTCGTGCAGGTCACGCGGGCGTCGATCTCCGTGGGGATCGAGTTGCGGACCTCCTTGCACGAGTAGCCCATGACGTGGCTCGTGCAGCGGCCCTTGACCCCGTGATGCAGGCGGCAGTGGTAGTAGGCCAGCTCGAGCTTGCGGCCGGTGGCGCACGACGTGTGCGTGACCTTCAGGGACGTGAAGTAGCCCGAGCCCGGGTACTTCCCCGTCTTGCAGGTGGTGGCGGCGCGGGCAGGCGCCGGCAGCGCGCATACGGCGGCGGCCAGCAGCGTGGCCAGGATCAGCAGTGACCTCACGCGGCGGCACGCTAGAGCGCCCGCGCGGACGCGTCAATAGACGAAGTCGTCCCGGATCCGATTCAGGACCACGCCGGACAGCACGCCCGCGCCGGCGTCGTTGAGGTGGATGCCGTCCGCCTGGCGCACGATCGTCTCGCTGCCGTCCACCGGCATCGCCGCCCGCCAGCCATGCGGGGTGAAGATGGGCACCGTGTCGATCACCCGCACCTGCGCGCGCCACGGCTCGGCGGCAACCGAGATCGCCGCGTTGACCACCCGCTCGACCCGCTGGCGGCCGGCGTCGCGGAACGTGGGCAGCGTGATCCAGTAGACCCGGGCCGCGCCGCCGCGGCGGTACGTGTAGGCCATGCGGCGCACGCGGGCGGCGTAGGCGGCCGCCCAGTCCGGGCCGCAGCACTGCACGGTCTGGCCGCCGGCGAACGGCAGCGGGAAGCCCTCGTTGGCCCCGATGAACACGACCACGGCGTCCGGCCGGTAGCGCCGCACCTGGCTGACCGACAGCTGGCCCCAGTCGACCAGGAAGCTCTTCGAGATCCCGCTCCCCAGGTGCGGGTCGCGGATGACCTTCACGGACGTGCCGGCGAGCGCGCGGGCGAGGTGGTCGTCCAGCGGCTCCGACATCGAGTCGCCGGTGACCAGCAGCGTGTGCAGCCGCCGCTTGGGCGCCGGGCGGCCGCCAAGCGCCGACGGGTCGAAGGCGTCCGGGGTGACCGGGGGACGCCGCTCCCGCTGGCCGCCGCCGCGGTGAACCCGCCGCCACCGCCCAGCGACTGGTCGGGCGACAGCCAGGCGGTGGCCCGGTGGGCGGCGTGCTGCAGTGGCAGCCGGTCGGCCAGCCAGCCCGCCGGCCGGCCCACCGCCAGCACCAGGTCGCGGCCGATCCCGGGCGACATCTGCTCGCCCGCCCGCCGCACGGACGCGCCGGCGAACAGGATCAGCAGGGCGCTGACCAGCGAGACGGCGAGCACGGCGTCGCGGGCGCGGAAGCGCCGCAGGCCCTGGCGGTCGAAGCGGCTCATGAGGCTGTCGTCGCGCGGCATCAGAAGCGGAAGTAGATGAACGGGGCGACGCCCTGGCCGGGGACCGTGGCGGCGGCGAACAGCACGAGGATGGCGAGTCCGGTGGCCAGCAGCGCGGGTTGCAGGCGTTCCACCCGGGCCTGCGCGCGCTCGACCGCGTCCGCCGGCAGCAATTGCAGGCCGATCGTGACCCCGATCGCCGCCGCCACCGGCAGGCTCCACAGCGTCGCGTGGCCGGGCACGACGAGCCGGGACAGGAACGTGCCCACCAGCGCGATGCTCTGCGAGCGGAAGATGATCCAGCCGAGCACGACGAGGTGGAAGGTGACGAACCAGCGCACCCAGGCGGGCGCCCGCAGCCGCCCGCCCAGCGCGTGCTCGGAGATCAGCATCGTGCCGTGGAACGCGCCCCAGAGCACGAACGTCCAGGCCGCGCCGTGCCACAGGCCGCCCAGCACCATGGTGAGCATCAGGTTGCGGTAGGTGAACAGCCGCCCGCCGCGGCTGCCGCCCAGCGGGATGTAGAGGAAGTCGCGCAGGAAGCGCGACAGCGTCATGTGCCAGCGCCGCCAGAAGTCGCGGAACCCGGTCGCCCGGTAGGGGCTGCGGAAGTTCTGCGGGAACACGTAGCCCAGCAGCAGCGCCAGGCCGATCGCCATGTCCGTATAGCCGGAGAAGTCGCAGTAGATCTGCGCGGCATAGCCGTAGGCGGCCAGCCAGGCGTCCGGGCCCGAGTAGGCCTGCGGCACGGCGAACACCGGGTCGACGACCGCCCGCGCCAGGTAGTCCGCGATCACGACCTTCTTGACCAGCCCGAGGCCGATCAGCGCGAGCCCGGAGCCCACCGCCACGTGGTTCGGGTCGCGCGGCGCGGCCAGCTGGGGCAGGAACTCGCGCGCGCGCACGATCGGCCCGGCCACCAGGTGCGGGAAGAAGCTGAGGTAGACGGTCACGTCGATCAGTGCGGCGGGCTTCACCAGCCGGCGCTTGACGTCGACCACGTAGGAGATCGCCTGGAACGTGAAGAAGCTCACCCCGACCGGCAGCGCGATGCTGAGCAGGGGCACGGGCATCCCGAGCCGCAGGTCGCCGAGCATCTGCGCGAGGCCCTGCGAGAAGAAGCCGTAGTACTTGAACACGGCGAGCACGCCGAGGTCGAGGGTCACGGCGGCGCCGACGATCCAGCTCCGCCCGCGCTCGGACTCCGTCCGGTCGATCAGCCGCGCCGCCGCCTGGTTGCCCAGCGTGACACCGCCCAGCAGCAGGCAGAAGCGCGGGTCGGCCGCCGCGTAGAAGACGTAGCTGGCGACGATGATGAACGGCTTCCACAGCCGCTGGCGCGGCATCAGCGCCCACGACAGCGCGAGCACGACCGTGAAGAAGATCGCGAACTGGACAGTCGGGAAGAGCACCCGGACGTCTACTTCAGGTGGTCGATGGCCCGCCGCAGGTACGGCGCGAGCGTGCCGGCGAACAGCGGCGTGAGGTGGTTCTGGTCCAGGTACACGAGCACGCCGCCGACCACCGGGTAGCAGTCGGCGGCGTCGCAGAAGAAGCGGGTGAGGTCGATCGGCTGAACCCGCGGCGAGCCCGCCTGGGCCGCGGCGGCCATGGCCGGATCCGGCGGCAGCGCCGTGGCGACCGGCTGCGCGCAGGCCAGTCCGGGCGACTGGTGGCGGCGCGTCGCCCGGCTGACGCAGGAGAGCACGTCGGCGCGGGCGGTCGGCGTGTCGCGCAGGACCACCACGCGGTGGACCGACGCCGGCAGCGTCTGCCACGCGTCGAGGTAGCCCTGCTCGGCGGCCGCGAACGGGCCGGCGGCGCTCGTCTCCCCGGCGACGAACACGGTGTCGACCGCGGGATGGTGGGCCAGCCAGTCTGCCACATCATGGGCGAAGCGCTCGCAGGCGACCGCGAACGGCGGGGCGAACGACTGGCGGGCGGATGTGAACGGGCAGCTGTTGCGGGTCAGCGCGAAGCCCCGCCAGCGCTTCGCCGCGGCGACGGCGGCCAGCGCCGTGCGCCAGTGCGCGGCGTGGCTGTCGCCGATCAGCGCGAACGTCCGCCGCGCCCGCCGCGCGGGGGCACCGAACGCGCACGGGACGGCGAAACCGTCGGACCGCTCGCGGGCGCACGGCGCGCCGCGCTCGCGCGGCGCCAGCGCCGGCCGCGGGTCGACGCGGTAGCGCAGCCTGGCGTTGAAGCACGGATGCAGGGGATCGCGCGCCGCGGCGCCGTAGCAGCGCATCGACGCCCGCGCTCCCGCCGGCCACAGCGCCGCCACGGCCAGCAGGCACACCAGCAGCCTCACGGCAGCTCCCGGCGCACCGCGCGCAGCAGGTACGGCCCGAGTGTCCGCGCGAACAGCGGCGTCAGGTGGTTCTCGTCCTTGTAGACCAGCACGCCGCCCACGACGGGGAAGCAGCGACGCGGGCCGCAGAAGAACTTCGTCAGGTCGACGCTCCGCACGCGCGGCGAGCCTAGCTGCTTCACGGCGGCGACGGCGGGGTCCGGGGGCAGCGCGTCGGGCCGCGGGATCGCGCACGCCGGGCCTGCGGGCACGCCCTCGACCACGGCCCGGCCGACGCAGTCCAGCGTGTCGTAGCGCGCCTCCGGGCTGTCGCGGATCACCACGATCCGCTGAACGGACGGCGGCAGCGTCCGCCACGCGTCCTCGTAGCTGGCCATCGCGGCCGCGAACGGCTGCTCGGCCACGTCACGCGTGAGCTGAGCCAGGAAGACCGTGTGGATCCATGGATGGTCGGCCAGCCAGGCGGGCAGCTCGCGCTTCCAGCGCTCGCACTGCGAGCCGAAGGGCTCGGCCAGCTCGCGCCCGGCCGTCGAGAACGGGCAGCTGTCGCGGGTGATCGCGTACGCGCGCAGATGCTCCCTGTGGGCCACGACCGCGAGCGCGGGCCGCCAGTGCGCAGCGTGGCTGTCGCCGATCAGCACGACGGCGCCGCGCGCCGCGGCGGCGGGGGCGCCGAACGCGCAGGGCGCCACGAGGTCGACCGCACGCACCGGCGTGCATGGCGAGCCGGGCTGCAGCGGCGCCGCGCCCGGCGACGGGCGGACGCTCAGCCGCAGCCCCGGGTTCGCGCAGCGGTGCAGCGGGTCGCGCGCGGCGGCGCCGAAGCAGCGCGGCCGGGCCTGGGCTGGAGCCGCGGCGAGCGCCGCGAGCAGGACGATCGGCAGGAGACGCAAGCGCACCGCAGGGTGGAACGCGAATACACCGTGAAAGTTGCCAGCGCGGCCGCGCGCGTGCGACGATATGCGTTGGAACCGGTTCCAACGGTTCTGCCGGTATCTCGACGAGGGGGAGGATCTCGTCATGTCTGGACGTAGTGTTCGCGGCGCCGGGTGCGCGCTCCTTTTGGCCACGCTCGCCGCGCTGGGGGTCGCGACCGGGGCCACCGCCAAGCCGGCCCACCGTACGCACGCGGCCCGCCACGCGAGCTTCGCCGGCCGGGACGTGGTGGCCAACCTGTTCGAGTGGAACTGGGCGTCGGTGGCGAAGGAGTGCACCACGGTGCTCGGCCCGGCGGGATACGGCGCGGTTCAGGTCGCCCCGCCGCAGGACTCGCTCTCGCGCAGCGGCCCGCCGCCCGTGCATCCGTGGTGGGAGGTCTACCAGCCGGTGGACTACAACCTGACGAGCCGGATGGGCAACGAGGCGCAGTTCAAGGCGATGGTCGCCACCTGCCGCCGCGCCGGGGTGAAGGTGATCGTCGACGCGGTCATCAATCACATGACCGGCCAGGGCGACACGTCATACGGCGGCGTGCACTACTCGAAGTACTCCTACACCGGGATCTACACGCCCTCCGACTTCCACGGACCGGCCGGCGAGTGCCCGACCGGCGGCGACATCCTGGACTTCAACGACTACCTCCAGGTGACCAAGTGCGAGCTCGTGTCACTGAGTGACCTGCGCACCGAGACCGAGCACGTGCGGGCCACGCTGGCGGCCTACCTCAACAAGCTGCTCGGAGACGGCGTCTCCGGCTTCCGCGTCGACGCGGCCAAGCACATCGGGCAGACCGACCTGGCGGCGATCGAGGCGCGCCTGCACCGGACGGTCGACGGCGACCGCCCGTACATCGCGCTCGAGGTGCCGCCGGGCGGTCCGGGCAAGCTCTCGCCGTGGGCGTTCCGCGGCGTCGGCAGCCTGCTCGGGTTCGACTTCGCCACCCAGATGCACGACGCGTTCAAGAGCTATGTCACGCCGCCGGGCGGCAACATCACCGACCTCGAGGTGCTGGGCGAGGACTCCGGGTTGCTGCCCAGCGACAAGACGCTCGTGTTCGTCGAGAACCACGACACCGAGCGCAACGGCTCGACGCTCAGCTACAAGGACGGCCCGCTCAACACACTGGCCACGGAGTACATGCTGGCCCGCGGCTACGGCCGGCCGGAGGTGTACTCAAGCTTCACGTTCACCGGCAGCGACGACTCGCCGCCGTCGGACGCGAACGGCTTCGTCACTGCCACCGACTGCGCGAACGGCTGGGTGTGCACGGACCGCACGGTCGCGGGCATGGTCGGCTGGCACGACTATGCCGGCGCCGCACCGCAGGCCAACTGGTACGACGACGCCGTGAACCTGATCGCGTTCAGCCGCGGCAACCGGGCCTGGATCGCCATCAACAACGAGGCCGCGCCCGTAACCCGCACGTTCGCCACGGGGCTGCCCCGCGGCCGCTACTGCGACGTCATCCACGGCGACGCGGCCCGCGGCGGCTGCACCGGCCCGACTGTGACGGTCGGCGCGGGCGGCCAGGCCGGCGTCACCGTGCCGGCCAAGGACTCCGTCGCCATCGACGGGGGGGACCGCCTCTAGTGTCCTGATTCAGAAATTCGCCGCCACTGGGCGGCGCCGGCCCGGTGACGCCGAATTCCCGACTCAGGACACTAGCGAGGCAGGCAGACGATGTGATCGCGCAAGCGCTCGACGGCGTCGCCGTCGAGGTCGAGGACGTTGCCGAGGTCCTCGAGCGACTCGAAGCCGTCGATGCGCTCGCGCAATGTGACGATCCGGGCGGCGAGCGCCGCGTCGACACCCGGCAGCGTCTCCAACTGGGCCGCGGGGGCGTTGTTGACGTCGACGAGGCCGACGCCCTCGAGGTGCAGCTCCTTGGCCAGCTCGGGCCGCTCGCGGGCCAGCTTCTGCGCCTCTTGACGCTCGCGCAGCCGGCGCTCCGCCGCCACGCGGTCGCGCTCGAACGGCGAGGCCAGCGAGCGCTGGTAGTCGGTCCGGATGGCCAGCGTCGTGCCGAGGCCGCCGACCCAGCCCAGGAGCAGCAGCAGGCCGGCCCAGTCGGGCGGGTTGGCCGGCGTGACGCCGATCCAGCCGGCCAGCGCGATCACGGCCCACAGCGCACCCCAGGCCACCCAGGCGCGCCGCCGCAGCGCGATCCCCGGGATCACCGGCGCCCAGGCGCCGAGGCCCAGCGGCAGCGCCGACGCCCACACCCACCAGGGGAGCCGCCTCACCGCTCCACGCGCTCCAGGAACGCCTCCACGGCGGCGCGGCTGCGCTCCGGCTCCTCGACGTGGGGCATGTGGCTGGACTCCTCGAAGACGACCCACTCGCTGCCGGCGATGCGGGCGTGGATCTCGCCCACGATCCGCGGCGTGGCCTCGTCGTGGCGGCCGCTGAGCAGCAGCGTGGGCACGTCGATCTCGGCGAGCCGGTCGGTGATGTCCCAGTCGCGCAGGACGCCGATGACGTGGAACTCGCTGGGGCCGTTCATCGTGCCGTAGACGGTCGGGTCGTCCTCGATCGCCGCGAACGACCGCAGCACCTCGTCGGGCCAGGGGTCGAGCCGGCAGACGTGGCGGCGGTAGAAGACGTTCATCGCCTCCAGGTACTCCGGGCTGTCGGTCGTCCCGGCGGCCTCGTGGCGGGCGAGCGCGTCGCGGGCCTCGGCCGGCAGGTCCGCCCGCAGCCGGTTGGCCTCCTCCACCCACAGCGGCATCGAGGCGGGCGAGTCCGCGACCACGATCGCGCGCAGGCCCGGCGGGTGCCGGAGCGCGTGCTCCAGGGCGAGCATGCCGCCCCACGACTGACCGAGCACGTGGTAGCCGTCCTGCCAGCCGAGGTGCGCCACCAGCGCGTCGAGCTCGCGGCGAAACAGGTCGACCGTCCAGAAGTCCGCCGGCGCGTCGCGCAGGTGCTGCGAGCGGCCGTTGCCCACCTGGTCGTAGAGCACGACCTGGCGTCCGGCGTGGGCCAGGGCGGCGAACGCGCGCACGTAGTCGTGCGTCGCGCCCGGGCCGCCGTGGCAGACGACCACCGGGACCCGGTCTCCCGGCTCACCGCGGACCTCGTACCAGGTGGTCAGGTCCTCCCAGGCGAATTCGGCCATGCGCGCGACCCTACCGCGGCGCGGCGGGCTCCGGACGGAGCCCGCCGCGACCGCGCTACTTCACGGTGATCGTCACGGGCTTGGTGAGCCCGAGCACGTTGCGGTGGGAGTCCAGCGAGCGCAGCGTGATGCGGTAGCGGCCGGCGTGGAGCCGGTGGCCGTTGACCCGCAGGTTCCAGCGCCGGTGCAGCTCGCCCTTGCGGTGGTGGCCCAGCGGCACGCGGCCGACCGGGGTGACGCGCTTGCCGTGCACGCGCTCGACCAGGATGCCCACCGTGCACGGCTGGCGCAGCCCGGCGTTGATGTAGGCGTGCCCGTGGTGGATCGGCACCTGCACCTTGCAGGCGTAGAAGACCACGCAGTTCGGGCCGCCGATGGCCGACTGCGCGAACAGGCGCTGCGGGGTGCCCGCCGTGGTGAACGTGTAGAACGGGGCGTTCACGTCGCCCGGCGTGCAGTTGGTGCCGTCGGCGCTGAACGGGTCGGCGGTGCAGCTCGAGGAGAGCGCGACGCGGGCGTCGATCAGCGGCGCCGGGCCGCCCTTGAACGGGTTCAGGCGGATGCCGCCCGGGGTGTCGGTGACGAACGCGCCGGTGGTGTCGAAGTGGCCGACGAAGCCACGCGCGTCATTGCCGTGCGTCTCGGTCCAGGACACGTACGGCGTGTTGCCGAAGAACGTGATGTCCGGGGTCGCGGCGTCGGCGTTCGGGGGCGAGACGGGGTTGCCGCCGTTGAACAGCTCGAAGTGGTCGCCGCCCACCAGGCGCGAGACGAAGATCGCGCTGTGGCCGTTGACGTTCTCCGACCAGGCCACCCACGGCACGGTCGGGGCGCCCGGGGTGAGCGAGCCGGCCGCGACGCGCGGGTCCTCGGCGTCCTGGGTGGGAAGCTTGTTCAACGAGCACGCGTCCTCGGCGGCCGTGGAGACGGCGCAGTTGCCGAAGCCGTTGGCGCCGGTGGTGTCGAGCGTGTTGACCTGCCCGGCGGTGCCGTTGCCCACGGCGCGCCAGTTGAACTTGCCGTCCGCGGTGGGGTCGCTGACGATCTTGGCCGCGAACACCTGCTCGTTGTTTCGCAGACCGATGTTCGAGTCGTCCTTCTCGTACCAGACGGTCCAGCCGACGGTGTCGCTGGGGCCGGTGAACGCGATGTCGGGCTCGACGCCGTTGCGGCTGGGGTCGACGTTCAGCGTCGGGTCGCCCTTCGCGTCGGAGCCGGCGTTCTCGTTGAGGCGGTCGAGGCCGACCTGCTGCCAGCAGAAGTTGCTCACGCTGGCCGCGTCGGACGGCTTGAAGCCCGTGCAGGGGGTCTTCGGCGCCGCCTGCTTGACGCCCTTGGAGACGAAGATCTGGCTGTGGTTGCCGGAGTGGTTGACGTTGCCGTCCTGCTCCTCCCAGGCCACCCACGGCACCGGGTCGGCGCCGGCCACGGCCGCGCCGCCGGCCACAGAGGGGTTCTCGGCTTCCTTGTCGGTGTGGATGTTCAGCGAGGGCACGCCGGACCCGCGGTCCTGGCCCTCGGGCTGCCACGTGTTGGTGGCCGCGGCGAAGCGGCTGGCGAAGATCTGCTTCGCCCCGCCCAGCGCCTGGTTGGGCTCATACCAGGCGTCCCACGGCACCGTGCGCCCGGCCCCGGCGAAGTCGATCGACGGCGCCTGCGCCTCGGCGTTGGGGTCGATGTTCAGCGACGGGCCCTGGGTGACCCACTTGCCGCCCTTGAACGCGCGCACGAAGATCCGCTGCGCGTCGCCCGGGCCGGTCTTCTGCTCGAACGTGGCCCACGGCACGCGAGCGCCGCCGGCGGCGAGCGAGCCGCCGACGATGTCGGACACGCCGGCGTTCTGGTTCGGGTCGATGCCCGCCGCCGGGTCGTTGTTGACCTGCGAGTTGTCGGCCGGGAGCCCGACCACCGCGAATGCGGTGCCGGCTCCCAGCAGGGTCACGGCCGTCGTGGCGACCGCGACGCGCCTTGCGAACATGGAGTTCATGCCCTCCAGGACGCCGGCAGGGCGGGCTTATTCCACCGATCGTTCGTCAATCGGCGCGGTGCCGGGCGTCGATCATCGGATGGCGCGAAATCCGCCGGCGAAGAAGATGAGCGGGTCAGTGCTGGGCGAGATGCGCATGGTGTCGACGAGCGCGACGACGATCCAGTGATCGCCAGCGGGATGCTCGGCGATGATCTCGCACTGGAAGGAGGCGAGGGCGTCGGTGAGCAGCGGCATGCCGCCATGTCCGAGGTCCCAGTCGAGCCCCGTGAATCGGTCCGCCTCGGCTTGGGCAGCATGTGCCGCGAAACGCTCGTGACGTCGTCCCAGCAGGCTCACGCCGACGCGCCCGGCGTTGCGCATGCGGGACCATGTGAGCGAGCTGCGGGACGGGCAGAACGAGACCAGGGGCGGCTCGAGCGAGACCGACGTCAGCGAGTTGACGATCAGACCGGCGGGCTCGCCGTCCGGTGCCGCGGTGACGAAGGCGACGCCCGTGGCGAACCTGCCGAGTGCGTCGCGGAACGTGCGCGGGTCTGGCGCCGCCGTGGCGCCGGCGGAAGCGGTGAGCGCCATCTCAGTGGAGTGACGGCGCTTCGCCGAGGGCGACGTGGCCGAGGTGGTCGTAGACGCGGTTGGCGCCGAGCGGGTGCATGAAGGAGCCGGCCTTGACGTCGCGGTAGGCGCGTGCGAGCGGGCTGCCGTTGACGTAGCCGGCACCGCCCGAGAGGGCGAGCGCACGGTCGACGATGCGCGCGGACGCTTCGTTGATGAACGCCTTGGCGGCCTGGGCCTCGGCGAACAGCGCGCCGAGCTCGTCGGCGCTGCCGTCGGACGCAGGGTTGGCGGCGCGGTGCTCGTCGATCAGCGTGGCCGCGCGTGACAGGGTGCCGCGCGAGGCGGTGAGGTCGATCGCGTTGTCGGCGATCTGCATGCGCGGACGCGCATCGCCGTTGATGCGCTCGGCGAGCCCGTGGCGAGCGATGGCGTCGGCCGACTCGGCGATACCGAGCGCGGCGGCAGCGTGGAACAGCCCGGACACGAGGTTACGCTCCATGTAGGCCGGCGCGTCGCCGGCCCGGAAGCCGCCACGGACGCCCGACTCGGGCAGCTCGACGCCCTCGAGCAGGATCGAGTTGCTGCCGGAGGCGCGCATCCCGAGCGCGTCCCAGTCGTCGTTGACGACGACGCCGGGCGCGTCGGTGGGCACCATCGCGTAGGCGTAGCGCTCGGTGCCCTCGCGGTCGGCGTAGGTGACGGACACGTAGAGATCGCTGGCGGCGGGGGACATCGTGCAGAACATCTTGCGGCCGTCGATCCGCCAGCCCGACTCGGTGCGCGTGGCCCGTGTACGTGGCCGGGTGAGGTCCTGCCCGCGTTCGCTGATGGCGGCGGCCAGCACGACGCCGTCGTGGGCGATCTGCTCGAGCGTGGCGGCGAAGCCGCGGGCGCGGCGCTCGGTCCCGGCGGCGACCGCGACCTGGCGGCGGCGCTCCATATTGAGCACGGCGACGAGGTGCATGTTCACGCCGATGGCGACCGACGCGTCGCCGCGCGCCAGGCGGCTCGAGGCGACGACGAGATCGTGAGCGGACGAGACACCGAGCCCACCGAGCTCGATGGGGACGGGCGCGGTGAAGTAGCCGGCGGCCTTGAGCGCCGCGATCGCCTCGAAGGGGTAGGTGCCGTCGCGGTCGTGCTCGGCGGCGCGGGCGGCGAGCTCGTGGGAGAGCTCCTCGGCGGTCGCCACGAGGCGTGCGCCGGGTTCGGTGTGAGCGGTCAGTTCGATCGGCATGGCGGAATCTCCAGTCGTCCGTCACGCACCGGTGGCCAGGGCGCCGGCCTCGGCCACCGGGTGCATGAGCGGTCTAGTCGGTCGTCACCGCGACGGCGACGGGCACGCCGTTGGTCACCATGTCGTAGACGGCCGAGCGCTTCTGGGCGCGTTCCACGACTTCGCGGAGCTTCTCCGCCGGCGCGTCGCCCGTGATGCGGAACGACACGGCGATGCGCTCGAACCCGTTGCGGGGCTCGTCGTCGACGCCCAGCGCGCCGCGGACGTCCATGTCGCCGGTGAGGACCGACTCGACGGACGTGAGCCGGACCTTGCGCGCCGCGGCGACGTAGACGATCGAAGTCGTCAGGCAGGCGGCGAGGGCGTGCAGCAGGAACTCGGCCGGGTTGGGGCCGGTGTCCGTGCCGAGCAGGATCGCCGGCTCGCCCGCGTCGATCCGAAACTCCTCGCGGCGGGTGTCGTCCTCGCCGCCGGCCGCGTAGAAGCCCTTGATCGTCGAGCGGTTGTGGGAGCCGCCGAGCCAGCGGTTGGTGGCACGGAACTGGAATTGCCCGAGCTCAGGCTGCGCCTTGAGCAGATCCAGCGTGGCGAACATCTTCTCGGTGTCGACGCCGTTGCGGATGGTGTCGGTGACTGCGCTCATTCGGGGCCTTCTTCTGCGGGTGTGGGGTGGGTGGAGGCGCGCACAGGCTTGATCGCGAGCAGCGAGACGCTGTGGGCGCCGTACTTCTCGCTCGTGCGCTGCGCCCGCTCGCTGGCGAAGCGGTACGCCGGGTTGTCGTGGACCACCCGCAACTCGAGACCGGCGGCCTCGATGTCGACCAGGTAGCGATCCTCCTCGCTGGCCCCGGCGATGCAGGCGGCCCAGAGGTCGGCCTGGCGCGCGGTGCGAGCGGCGATCGGGCGGGCGGTCACGATGTCGGCGAGCGCGAGCCGTCCGCCCGGCCGCAGCACGCGTGCCGCCTCCGCGAAGACGCGGCGCTTGTCGGCCGAGAGGTTGACCACGCCGTTGGAGATCACGGCGTCGAACGAGCCGTTCGCGAACGGCAGCTCCTCGATGCGCGCGCGGCGGAACGTCACGTGGTCGTCCGGGCGTAGGCGCTCGGCCTTGGCGAGCTGCTCGGGGGTGATGTCCACGCCGGTCACGGAACCGTTGGGGGCGACCTGCGTGGCGGCGGCGAACGCGTCCATGCCGGAGCCGCTGCCCAGGTCGAGCACGCGCTCGCCGGGGAGCAGGCGCGCGAGACCGAGGTGGTAGCCCACGCCGGCGAACGAGCTCACGGCCTGGGCGGGCAGCCGGGCGAGCAGATCGGCCGGGTAGCCGAGCGCCTCGGCGAGCGGGCGGCCGGTGGGGAAGTGGAGGTCGCGTGCAGCCTCGTTCGCCACGTCGCGGTACATCTCCGCGATGTGGCGCTCCAGCGTCTCGGGGTCCACGCCCGTGATGGGGGCGGTGGTGTTCGTGTGCATGCCAGGCAGCGTGGCCGGCGCGCCTTCCCGAAACCTTCCTAAGCGCTGATCGTCGTTCCGGCTCCCTGGAGCTGGTTCAGCGTCTCGCGGGCTCGCCGCTCGTTGAGCAGCTGCCCCGCCGCGGCGTAGCCCTCGACGGCGCGGCGCAGGGCGCCCGCGGCGGCGCGGCGGTCGCCCTCGGCGAGCAGCAGCTCGGCCCGCGCCTCCGACACCGCCGCCGGCCAAGGCCCGCCAGGCCAGCACCTGGCGCCCTCCTCGGCACGCGCCAGGAACTCGCGGCCGCGCACGGGGCGGCTCGCGCGTGCGCAGACCGTCGCGGCGGCCACGTAGTAGCTCGTCGGGCAGAACGGGCAGACCCAGCGCGGATCGAACAGTGCCTCGGCGCGATCGATCAGTGCAAGCGCCTCGGCCGCCTGGTGGGGTATCTGCAGCAGCACGCCGTAGACCAGAAACAGGAGGTGCTGCGCGAGCGGCGAGACGTGCGCGAGCTCGAGCGCCTCCTCCAATTGCGCTCTCGCGCCGGCGCGATCACCCAGATGAAGCAGTGCCTCGCCAAGGCGCAGGCGCGCGAGGGACTCGCCCCCGACCGCGCCCACCTCACGGCTGAGCCGCGCCGCGTCGGCCAGGTGCGCCCTGGCGGCCTCGAGGTTGCCCGTGAACAGCTCCGTCTCGCCCAGGACGGTGGCGGCGAACGCCTCCCCCCGACGAGCGCCCGCCTGGCGCGCCTGCGCGCGCAGACGCTTTGCGAAGCCGGCGACGCGATCGTAGGGGTCGCCGGCCGTGAGCACGTACTCGGTCACGCACAAGTAGGCGTCGAAGACCCGGCCCGCGAGCTCCGGCGAGTCCCAGACATGCGTCAGCTCGTGCCGGGAATGCCGCTCCCAGCCACCATCCAGATGCGCGAGCATGCCCTTCAGGTCGGCGAGCTCGCCCGGGTCGGCGGCCAGGTCACCCGCGTCGGCGGCCAGCCGACGCGCGCCATCCCAGTCGCCCATGTGCCAGGCCACCATGCCGCGCAGGACGATCAGCTCACCGAGATCCTCCGGCCGCTGTGGCTTCAACCCCTCGAGCGTGGCCTTGGCGCGCACTACGTCGCCCGCGGCCAGGTGAGCGCGCGCCTGTTGCGTTCGCAGCGCGGGCACGCGGGCCGCGGGCGCGACCTCGATCGCCTCGGCATAGGCCGCGGCGGCGTGGATCTCCCCGGCTCCGTGAAGCAGTTGCGCGCGCAACGCCAGGAGGGCCGGGCGCTCTCGCGCGTCCGCATGCTCGAGCGCCAGCTCCGCCCACGCGGCACCATCGCGATACGCGCCCACACTCGCGGCCCACTGCGCGGCCTGGATGAGGAGCGGGAGGGCATCCGCCGGGCGGCCGGCGCGGAGCAGATGATGGGCGACCCCTTCGGGAGGGGCGCCGTCGGCGGCGAGCCGGGCCGCAGCCTTCGCGTGGGTGCGCCGCAGCGTCTCCTCGGGCAGCCGGGCGACGAGCTGCTCTCGCACCAGGGTGTGCCGGAAGCGGTACCGGCCGCGTGCACGCTCGAGCACGCCGACGGTCTCGGCTTCGCCGAGCGCAGCGGCCACGTGCCGGGAGCCGGCAAGCGCGGCGAGCTCGCCCGCGGTAAAGCCATCGTCGATCACGGCGAGCGCGGCGAGGAGGCGCTCACCGAAGGCAGCGAGCGGGTCGAGCCGCCGCGTCACCACCTCGCGCAGTCGCGGCGGTACCGTCAGCTCGCCGGAGGCATCCACCGACGCCGCCAACTCCTCCGCGAAGAACGGGTTTCCCGCCGCCGAGCGCTCGATGGCACTGAGCACGCCGGGACGCAGCGAGCGGCCGGCGGCCCGCCGGGCCACCGCGGCGAGCGCCACGCGGTCGAGTGGACCGAGCGCCACTTCCACAGCGGCGCCGCGCTCGACCAAACGCGAGCGCAAGAGTGCGGCCGCCTCGGGCAGCGGCGCGTCACGCAGGTCGGCGATCACCAGCAGGCGCTGGCCGGCAGCACTCCGCGAGAGGTGGCGCACGAGCGCGAGGGTCGCCTCATCCGCAGCGTGCAAGTCGTCGATCGCCAGGACGACGCCGCGTTCCGCAGCCGCCTGCGCAAGCAACCGGGCGACCGCCGAGAAGACGCGATGGCGGTCCACGCCCACCTCCGCGGCCCCCGCAGCCCGGCGCAGCGAGGGCAACAGGCGCGTCAGGGCCGCTTGCACGCTGTCGCTGAGCGCATCCACGAGCTCAGGGCGGCGCTCTGCCAGCGGATCGAGCGCCTCCACCAGCGGCGAGTACGGCGCGTGGGCTTCCTCCTCGTGAGCGGCGCCCCGCAACGTGTGGAACCCGAGCTCCTCCGCCTCGGCCAGCACGGCCTCGACGAGGCGCGTCCTGCCGATGCCCAGCGAGCCGGTGACCAACAGCGCTCCGCCGGCGCCGTCCGCGGCACGCGCAAGCGCTGCGAGCGCCGACGCGAGCTCTCGTTCACGGCCCTCGACGGGAGCGTGGGGGCGCCGAGCCGCGCGGGCGGCCGGCCCGCGGCTGAGCTCGCGCTGGAGCGCCAGCGTCTCCTCAGAGGGTTCGCCGCCGAGCCGTGAAAGCTCGTCGCGCAGCCGCCGGAACTCGCGAGCGGCGGCCGGCCGGTCGCCGCCGGCCATGTGGCGGCGCATGACCGCACGGTGCGCCTCCTCGTCCGCGGGATCCACCCGCAGGACGTCCTCCCAGCGGCCCTGCGCGCGCATCACCGCGAGGCCACGCTCGCGCAGCCGCGCGCGCGGGCCGAGAGTCCACTGCGCATACGGGTCGTCGGGCAGAAGTTCACCGCCGTAGGCCGAGTCGTCGCCGCGTTCGAAGCGCTCGACATCGGTGATCACCTGGGCGTCCGGCGCGAGCTCGACGACGGCGCCGCGCAGCACCACCGCGCGGCGGTCGCCGAGCGCGCTGCGCGCGTAGCTCGCAGCTTTGTGCAGGTTCGACGCGGCGGCATCGGCGCCAAGCCGCGGCCAGAGCAGCTCGAGCACCTCGTCGCGGGGGATACGGTGACCGGGGGCGAGCGCGAGCAGCTTCACGAGATCCGCCGCCCGCCGCTGCGCCCACGCGTCGCCGGCCACGGGTCGCGAGTCCACGAACACCTCAAAGCGCCCGAGCAGTCGGACCTGAAGCCGGCGCATGCAAGCGACGATATCCCCAAGCCACGCGGACTTCCGCCGCGCCGCCCGGGTCAGCAAGTGACCGCGAGCCCATCCGCTTGTCGCCGACCGCCACCGTGAGCTCGTCGCTCGTGCCGGCCTTCACCTGACCGCCGTGTTCGCACGACGCCGAAACCGCGCTGGCGGGCCGTGGAGTCGGACAGATGCGCCCGGGTGCGCGGAGTCGTAGGCTTTAGGCCAGACTCGCCGCCGGAGGAGGGTGTCATGAGACGAGCTGGTGTCTGCGCAGTCGTCGTGTTCGCGGCTCTCGCTTCGCCCAGCGGGGCGTTCGCGGATCACCGCGACGCGCCCCGCATCGACGTGCTCTCGAACCGTGCCGATCTGATCTCCGGCGGTGATGCGCTCGTCGCGGTCACGGGACGAGTCGACCGCGTGACGCTCAACGGCAAGGACGTCACGTCGGAGCTCACGTGGCGCCGCGGACGGTTGGTCGGGCTGGTCGGGGGCTTGAACGTCGGCCGCAACGAGCTACGCGCCCTCGCCGGGCGTGGCCCCGGGGCGCGCATCACCATCACCAACCACCCGATCGGCGGCCCGGTGTTCGCCGGCCCGCAGGTCCAGCCGTGGGTGTGCAAGACGATCCCCGGCTTCCCGGCGCCGCAGGACGCGCAGTGCGACGCGCCCCCGACGACGTCGTTCGTCTACATGGATGCGGGCACGCACCAGTTCACGCCGTACGACCCGTCCAGCCCGCCCCCGGCCGTCCAGATCGCCGCGACGACCACCGACCGCGGCGACACTGTGCCCTACATCGTGCGCCTCGAGCATGGAGCGATGGACCGCGGGCTGTACGAGGTGGCGGTGCTCGACCGCGGCTGGAACCACGAGCTGCTCTACCAGTTCGGCGGTGGCACCGCGCCGCACCACTCCAACGGGGCGCCGCTCTCGGACCTCGTCGACATGGCCCTCTCCCGCGGGTTCATGGTCGCCAACAACTCGCTCAACACGCGCGGGATGAACTCCAACGACGTCGTGTCCGCCGAGGCCGTGATGATGCTGGAGGAGCACATCCGCGAGGCGTACGGCCCGATTCGCGCGACGCTCGGCACTGGTTGCTCCGGCGGCTCCATCCAGCAGCACGTGATCGCCGCGGACTACCCGGGCCTGCTCGACGGCATCCAGCCCAACTGCAGCTACCAGGACAGCTGGACCACCGGGAACGAGGTGGCCGACTGCCACCTGCTGCTGCACTACTTCGCCGGCAGCACCACCGGCTTCACGCCGCAGCAGCAGGCGGCGGTGATGGGCGAGCAGTTCGCGCCGCCCGGCCTGCGCGTGTGCGACCTCTGGGAGGCGACGTTCGCGAGCGTGTCGACGCCGACCCTGGCGGTCAACTGCGACCTGCCGCAGGCGCTGGTCTACGACCCGGTGACCAATCCGCTCGGCGTGCGCTGCACGCCGCAGGACTACGAGTCGAACGTGTGGGGCCTCGGGCCCGACGGCTTCGCCAGGCGGCCGCTCGACAACGTGGGGGTGCAGTACGGGCTCTCGGCGCTGGCGGCGGGCACCATCACGCCCGAGCAGTTCGTCGACCTCAACCAGCGCATCGGCGGCGTGGACATCGACAACCAGTTCCAGGCGGCCCGCACGGTCGGCGACCCCGGCTCGGAGTCGACCGCGTACCGGACCGGCAAGATCGTCGACGGGCGCGCGCTCGCCGACGTCCCGATCGTCGACCTGCGCGGCTCGCACAACACGGTCGACATCCACTCCGACTACCACAGCTACGTCATGCGGGCCCGGCTGGACGCGGCCAACGGGGGTCACGGCAACCAGATCATCTGGACCTGGCAGGGCGGCCCCGGCCTGTTCCAGAACATCACGCCCGACGCCAACATCGCGGCGAAGTCGCTCGACCTGATCAACCGCTGGGTGCTCGCCATCAAGGCCGACCGGCGGCACCTGTCCCCGCAGCGGAAAGTGCTCCTCGACAAGCCGTCCGACGCGGTGGACGCGTGCTTCACCGGCGCGTCCGACACCGAGATCACGGACCCCGCGACGTGCGCGGCCACGTTCCCGCACTTCGCCGACCCGCGCATCGTGGCGGGCTCGCCGCTCAGCGACGACGTGGAGCAGTGCCGGCTGAAGCCGCTGCGGGCGTCCGACTACCCGGGCGTGACGTTCACCACGGGCCAGTGGGCGAGCCTGCGGACGGCCTTCCCGCAGGGCGTGTGCGACTACCGCCGGCCGGGCGTCGGCACGCGCCCGTCGATCCCCTGGCTGGACTACGACGTCACCGGCGGCGTGCCCCTCGGCCCGCCGCCGGGCTCCCACCCGTAGTGCGTCTAGCCGGGTTTGACGGCGATGCAGAACACCGTCTGCCCGAACGGCGGACGCGCGAGCTGCTCCAGCCGGCGGGTGATCGGGATCCCGACCCGGTCGTAGAGCCACACCAGCCATGGCTTCGGGTAGCCGACCTTCCCGCGCCGAACGGCAAGCCACCAGCCCAGCCCGCCGAGCAGGTTGATCGGCCGGCAGACGCGGACCTCCAGCCCGGCCGCCCGGACCGCGGATTCCATCATCGCGGGGGTGTACCGGCGAACGTGGCCGACCTTCCGGTCGAAGTCACCGTAGAGCGATGGGTAGCCCGGCGCCCACAGGATGAGCCGCCCGCCGGGCACGAGCGCGGTCGCCAGATCGCGCATCGCCCCCACGTGGTCTTCGATGTGCTCGATGACGTTCATCGCCACGACCGTCTCGACGGGCTCGCCGATGCTGACGGGGCCTGGAACCGTCAGCTCGACGACGTCGACGTCCTCGCGACCGGCGTAGCGCTCCCGCAGCCGCCTGAGTGCATAGTCCGCCGTGTCGGCCAGCACCAGCCGGTCGAGCCCGAGCGCGTCGAGCTCGGCGGCGAAGTGCCCCATGCCGGGGCCGAGCTCGAGCACCGTGCGACCGCAGTAGGGACGCACCGTGTCGATCTGCCACCGGCGATAGCGCGGCGCCGCCGTTCCACCGAGACGGTTCTCGATCGTATAGCCGCTGCCGTCAGCCTCCAGCGGTTCCACTACAGATGTCGCGCTGCGACTCACTCGGACCTCACCTCAGACGAAGGCGAGGCATCATAGGCTGTGGCCGGGCACGGTGCCACGCCGGCATGGCGGCGAGGGCACGATCAGCGGCTGCCAGCTTGGCTACGCCGACGCGTCTGCGGTGTCGCGAAACGGCAGGCGTCCCGCCAGGCCGGTCATCTCGAACAGGCGCTGGATCGCACGAGAGCCGGGGATCAACTCGAGCGCGAAGCCGTCCTGCCGCGCCGCGGCATCGCAGTCGACGATCATGTGCAGCCCGCTGGAGTCGATGAACAGCAGGCCGCTCAGGTCGAGGATCACCTGCCGGAACCCCGCCTGGCGCACCGCCGCTATCTGCGCCGCCAGCACCGGCACCGTGGCCACGTCCAACTCGCCGACCGGCCGCACCCTGACCGCAGCCCGCTCGGCGGAGACGTCGCAGCGAAACGGTTCCGCCTCCGGCGGCAGTGACGAACCGGGCTGAGACGCGGGCGGGCCCGGTCCGAGCCGCGACCTGCGCGCCACGATACGCGCTGCACGGTCGGCTAGAGTCTGGCGTGCACCAGCCGCTGGCGGGTTCTCGAACTTCCTCCGCTTGCTCGTGGTTTGCCTCAGAGGAAGCCCGAGAGAAGAGGTCGGCCATGGTCGACGCCCAGATCGACGAGACCCGCGGCGGCATGATGGCCGCGGTGTCCAGCGCGATGGTCGCGCTGCACAAGGAGCAGTTCGGACGCGGCCCGACGCGCGCGCGCTCGAACTTCGCCGGAAACGACGTCCTGGTGTGCGTGCTGGAGGACATGCTGCTCCCGGCGGAGCGCACGATGGTGAGGATGGGCGATCAGCAGCGGGTGCGCGATACCCGGATGTACCTGCAGGTGGCCACCGCTGAGCAGTTCATCACGGCCGTCGAGGACATCGTGCACCGCAGGGTCCACGCGTTTGCGAGCGCCACCGACCCCGACAACGACACCGTGTTCGAGGTCTTTTCCTTGGAGCCCGATCCCGCCATGGACGGCCACGCGCGCTGACCGAACACGATCTGACGTCTACTGAGCGATCGGGAACGCATTTAAGCTGACCGCCCGGATCGCGGCCGGGGCACTCGCCGCGCTACGGTGGCTCGTCAGTCAAATGGGCGTCGAGCGTGGTGTGGCTCGGCCGGGCCTGCGGGTCCGGACCGGGACGGGCCGTGGCGTCTTGCCAGATCGCCGGACACTTCGACCAACGCCGCCTCGGCGCCGAGTGGAAGGGGGGGTCCGAGGGAGGCGAGCAGATGCAGGCAGACCACCGGGGCGCAGCCGATGAGCCCGCGCCCGAGTCCGGCGGCGCAGCGCCCGACGTCGCGGCGTTGCGGGCGACCTGCCGGCGACAGGCGTGGGCGATCGACACCATGTCGCGCGTGCTGCGTGACATGCGCGCCGGGTTGACCGCGCTGAAGGCCGAGAACGCCGAGTTGCGAGAGGTCGGCGACCGCCGGCGCCGCGCCGACGACGCCCGGCGTGCGGCCGGCGAAGGAGCGTGGGCCGAGGCATGCGTGCCGCTCGACGCTCGGGCCCCGGGCGCCGCGCGCATCGTCGTGGCGCAGGTGCTCGGCGAGCGCATCGCCGCCCCGCTGCTCGAGCGCGCGAAGCTGGTCATGTCCGAGCTGGTCGGCGACAGCATGCGCGACAGCCGCGCGGGCGCCGGCGCGGGCGTGATCCTCCGTGTGCGACCGGTCGCCGGCGGCTTCTGGCTCGAGGTCGAAGACCCGGGCCACGGCGGGATGGTCGCGGCGACCCCCGCCGCGAACGGCGGCTTCGGCTCGCACGTCGTGCAGGCGCTCAGCGAACGATGGGGGATCGAGCACGCCCTGCAGGGCGGCACCCGGGTCTGGGCGCGACTATCCGACACCGCCCCGGCCGCGGTGCCTGAATGGGATCAGGGCGACGAGCAGGCACGCGCCCGGGCCACCCCGCTGCGAGCGGAAGCGCGCCGCCGCGAGCGCACTCCGCTTCCCGGGCGCCCCGCGCCGCGCACCGTCACCCCATAGCCCACCCGCCCGGACGCCGGCGCAGACCCGCTCACCGCGTCAACTTCCGCCCGCACCCACTGACCACGACCACACGAGCAGGCGATCACATGCCCACCACCGGACAGACCACTGCGACGCGGCGCCCTGCTCGCTTCGCGCACCCCCAGCCATCGCCGCCCGCAGCGCTCGCGGCCCTGCTGCCGAGCCAGCGCCGCGCGGCCCAACGCCGCGCCGCGGCCCAATATCAGCACGCCGTGCAGCGCTGGCTGCACGACCTCACCCGCCGCGGAGCCACCGAATGAGCCTGGATCAGAAGAGAGCGCGTGTGTTTGGCGTGCTGTACCTCATCACGTTCGTCACGTCGATCCCGGCGCTGGCGCTCTACCAGCCCGTCCTCGACCATCCCGTCGCCTACATCGCAGGGGCCGGTCATGACAAGCAGATCTTGTTCGCCGCCCTGCTGGAGCTGCTGCTGATCATCGCGAACATCGGCACCGCGGTCGTGATCTTCCCGATCGTCCGGCGACAGAACGAGGAGCTGGCGCTCGGCTACGTGACCGCGCGGATGATCGAATGCACGTTCATCCTCGTCGGCATCCTCTCCGTGCTCGGCATCGTCACGCTGCGGAACCAGGTCGCCGGTCCGTCCGAGGGGACGGTCGCGTACACCCTCGCGGCGATCAAGGACTGGACGTTCCTCCTCGGTCCCGGCTGGGTCGTCGGTTGGGGGAACGGGCTGATCCTCGGCTACCTGATGTACCGCTCCGAGCTCGTGCCGCGAGGGGCCGCATGGCTCGGTCTGATCGGCGGGCCGCTGATCATCCTGTCGGGGACGGCCGTGATGCTCGGCGGCGACCATCCGGGCAGCACCCTGCACTCGCTGCAGGGCCTCGCGACCGCGCCGGAGTTCCTGTGGGAGCTCTTCCTCGGCGTCTACTGCACCTTCAAGGGCTTCAGGCCGGCGTCGCCGATCCTCCGGGCCGACACGCGCGAGGAACGCCCAGCGGCAGCGCCCGCCGTCGCACCGGCCTAGACGGTGAGCGCCTTGAGCCGAGCGCGAGCGCTCGAGGACTCCGACGCCGGCACCAGCCTCCCTGCCTTGCCCAATCCGTGCGGCGGCATGTTCCCGTAGACGGCCTCGTAGTGGCCCTCCTTGACCAAGAACGTCTCGTGCCAGATGCCGGTGCGGTCGCCCCGTCCGAGCCGTCGCCAGTACTGGCGCCACACGTCCAGGTGAGGATCTTCCTTGTCCTTGGCGAAGGCCTCGAGGTGCTCGAATGAGCGCCAGTACTGGACGATCGTCGGGAGGCCCATCTCGTACGCGAGCAGCCCCTTCTCCGGCCGGGCGACGAGGTAATCCAGCATGTGCTTCATGCCGCGGCGGCCACCCAGGTCGACGAGGCTGCGCGCGATCTGCAACTTGTGGTTGAACCGCGCGCCGATCAGAAAGACGACGAAGTCGCCGTCGATCTCGGCCACCATTCGCCTGCCAGCCACGTCGCTCATGCTCATCGCCTCTTCGCTCGTCGGCCTGCGAGCCGATCCTAACCGGTCCGCTGAGGTGCGCAGCGCGAGATCTGCCAGAGGGGGCAGGAGGGCGTCGGTGAGCCGGCGGCGGTAGCGGCCGGCGTTCCAGCGCTGCCGTCGGCCGCGTGCGCGGGCTCAGGGGTGCGCCGGGGCGGGTGGCCGGCGAAGCTCGGGGGCGATCTCCAACGGCTGGGTGTCGCGGGGAAGCATCGTGGCTGCGACGAGGCCGACCAGCGCGACCACGACGAGCACGATCATCGCGATGATGTAGCTCGTGTTGCCCGAGGCGAGGTCCGAGACGAGGATCGTGCCCGCGATCGCGGTGCCGAAGGAGGAGCCGAGGTTCGAGATGCTGCGTGACAGCCCGGATATCTCGCCCTGCTGTGCCTCGGCGAAGCTGGACTGCACGAGGTTGACCGACGGGGTCAGCATCACCCCGAGGCCGAGGCCGATGAGCAGGAGGCCGGGACCGAACGCGACGGCGCGCGACGACGCCCCGACGAGGGCGAGCAGGAGCACGATCCCGGCGGCGCTGACGACGAAGCCGGCGATGATCAGGGTGCGCTGCTTGCGCCGCTTGGCGAACCGCTCGGCGGCCAGGGACGAGGCGAGGACGCCGAGTGTCGCGGCGGTGAAGACGACGCCGGTCTGGATCGCGTTGTAGCCGCGGACGGTCTGCAGGAAGACGGAGACGGTGAAGGACACGCCCATCAGCAGCAGCCACTGGATGTTCTGCGTGGCGAGCCCGAGATTGGACGTCCGATTCTTGAAGAGCGAGAGCGAGAGCAGCGGCTCCCGGCCCGCCCGCTCCCGCGAGCGGGTGTAGAGGAAGAAGGCGACCAGGCACCCGGTGCCGGCGAGCAACAGAATCGCCATCAAGGCGAGATCGCTGTCGGCCTGAAGGATTCCGAAGACGACGAAGAACATGCCGACCGCGGACAGGATCGCTCCGACGGTGTCGAACGGGCGCGTCGGATCCGCCGGCAGCGGATCTTCGACACGGCGGCTGAGCAGGACGATCAGCGCCACGACGGCCGCCTGGAAGACGAACGCCGCCCGCCAGCTGATCGCGGTCGTGATGAGCCCACCGATCAGCGGCCCCGCGGCGGCACCGATTCCGCCGAGTCCGCTGATCACGCCGAATGCCCGCGCACGCGAGGTGAGGTCACCGAACCGGAGCGTCGTGAGGATGTAGACGGGCGGGATCAGCAGGGCGGTGCCGACGCCCTCCAGTACAGAGTTGCCGAGGATCAGGATCCCGAGTCCCGGGGCGGCCGCGCTCAGCAGCGCTCCGATCCCATAGAGCACGAGGCCGGCGGTGAAACAGCGCTTGCGCCCCCAGCGGTCGCTCAGCTTGCTGCAGGGGATCATCAGGACCGCCATGATCAGCAGGAACAGGGTGATCGCGGCCTGCACGCCCGTGACCGTGGTGTCGAGGTCGTGCGTGATGTCGTTGATCATCACGTTCATGTTCGAGCCCGCGAAGCTGCAGATGAACTGCGCGAGCGCGAGCGGCGCGAGGAACCGCCGCCGCGCCGCCACGGCGGCAGCGCCGGCACCACTCTCGGGTTTCAGGGCGTCGGTCACATCGGGCTCCGCTTACGCCGAGGCGTGGAGGCCGGCCAGACTCGCAGCCTCGCGGTCGCCCATGCTCACCCGCATCGGATGAGGCGGTCTGCCGCCGCTCGCCGGGTGATCGAGGCTAGGTCGCCGGCGGTGATGTCACCGCGGCCGGCGGTCCGTCGGCCGTGAGCAGCACGCCGGTCTGGCGGAACAGCGCGGCCGCCTGCGCCGAGCGCAGGAAGTCGACATACGCGTGCACCATCGCCCGGCCCTGCGGGTCCGTGCGGCGCCGGTGGCGCAGCGCGAGCTCGATCGGATAGGCCTGGCTGTAGCCGCGGGAGAACACGCTCGCGTCGGTCGGGACGACGCCGTCGATCGCCACTGGGCAGACGCTGCTCGTGTAGGCGCGCACGCGCGACCACGACGTGACCGCGGCGACCGCGGGATCGCGGTAGGCGGCCGCCACCCCGCCGTCCAGCTCGATCACGGCGTGGCGCGGCCTGAGGCCGATGCCGAAGCGCGGCTGCGCATAGCCGTCTTCGCCGCGGACGTGGCGGGCAATCGCGTCGGGCTGGCCCGCCGGCAGCACCGCCACCTGCGACCAGCGGGTGATCGTGCCGCGCGCGATGCCCTGCGCCTGGGCAAGCGAGAGGCCGGAGGCGCACACGGGGTTGGCGCGGTTGACCACCAGCACGTCGGCGTCGCGACCGATGTCCATGAGCACGTCGAAGTGCCGGCGCTCGGCAGCGGTCAGATCGCGATCGGTGAACACCGCCGGGTAGAACCGGGGGACCCGCGCTCCATCTTCCTCGGCCTCCCGGAGCGCGCTCGAGGTCGAGCGCCGGCTGATCGTGGTGTTGTTCCACTGCACCTTGTACGTCGTCGATCCGGCCTTGACCGTCCGCCGGTGAAAGAAGTCGGGCTGGATCGCCTTGATCGGGATGAAGCCGATCTCGTCCCACACGCGATCAGCGACCAGCGCGTTCTGCTGCCAGTTGACCTTCAGCGTGCGCGCCTGCGCGGCCGGCGCCACCGCCAGCAGCGTCAGGGCACCGGCGATCGCGATCGCGGATCGAACCATGCACGATCAACGCACGACATCGGCGCCGACTTGCGCGGCTACTGCGCGTGATAGGGCACCTGCAGGCGGTCGAACAAGAACGTGTAGTAGTCGGTGACCAGCCCGACCTGCTGGTCCAGCGACTGCCCGATGCCGTGGCCGCCGGACTCCATCCGCAGCAGGATCGGCTGATCCGCGGAGGTGGCCGCCTGCAGGCGGGCGACCATCTTCTTGGCATGGTGGGCCGCGACGCGCGGGTCGAACTCGCCGGCCGTGAGCAGCACCGGCGGATACGCCGTGGCGTCGACGACGTTGTGGTAGGGCGAGTAGGCGTAGAGCGCCTTGAACATCTCGGGATCGCGCACGCTGCCGAACTCGGTCACGTTGAAGGCGCCGTTCGGCGTGAGCTCGTTGCGCAGCATGTCGAGCACCGGCACGGCGCAGACGACGGCAGCGGCGACGTCGGGGCGCTGGGTGAGGACGGCGCCCATCAGCAGCCCGCCGTTGGAGCCGCCCATGATCCCGAGGCGGGCGCGGCTGGTCACGCCCGTCTCCACGAGGTGGTCGGCGCAGGCCGCGAAGTCGTCGAAGCAGTTCTGCTTGGTCGCCAGGCGCCCGGCGTGGTGCCATTCCCGCCCGTACTCCCCGCCGCCGCGGATGTTCGCGACGGCGTACACCCCGCCCTGCTCGAGCCACAACAGCCGTGACGGTTCGAACGACGGCTTGAGCGAGACCCCGAAGCCGCCGTAGCCGTAGAGGACCGCGGGCGCCGAGCCGTCCCTCGGCGTGCCCGCCCGGTGGATGAGGTTGATGGGGACCTCGGTGCCGTCCTTGGACCTCGCGCTCACGCGCTCGACCTCGATGCCCGCGAAGTCGATCGGCGTGGTCGTGTCCAGCGCGGTGCGCCGAGGCTCGACGTCGTCGTCGGCGTGCAGCCACCAGGCGCGAGGCGACCCGAACGACTCCACCGCCCACGCGGCCGCGGCGGGGCCGAGCGTGCGCGGCCCGTCGATCGCGCTGATCGCCGGCAGCGGCACCTCCGGCAGGGCCCTCCCGTCGTGGCCGAAGGCCCGGATCCTTGACGGGCCGCCGTCGATCTCCACCACCCACAGCCGGGTGTCGGTCGCCACGATCTCCTCGATCGGGAGGTCGCCGTGCGGCACGACCACGGTCGCATCCGCCACGGTCGCCGCCTCACCGAGCTCGAGGCGCAGCACCTGCCCGCGCGGGGCGTCGCGCAGCGAGAGCAGGAACAGCGACCGGCCGCCGAACGCCGCGCCGATGCACTCGTCGCCGAGGTCGGCGACGAGGCGCCAGGCCGCGTCGCCGTCCTGGCGGCGGACGAAGATCTGCCACTCGCCGCCGTCGCCCGTCTCGACGAGGTCCATCACCCAGCGCCCGTCGGGCGATGCGACCAGGGAGTTCTCGGCGATCCGGTCGTCGGCGAAGACGCCCGCGAGCTCCCGGCGGCTGCCGTCCGCGCCGAGATCGTGGAACCAGACCTCTTGGTAGAAGCCGAGATCCGCATCCGGGACGGTTCCCGGGGCGGGATGCCCGGTGCACCAGAACCCGCCGGAATCCGCGCGCCAGGCCAGCGAGCCGCCCGCCGTCCCGGAGTTGACGTGCGCAAGCGGTCCGTCGACGATCTCGCCGGTGGCCACGTCGTACACGTACACGGTGCCGTCCTCCGTCCCGTGCTCGGAGACCGAGACGGCGACGCGCGCGCCGTCGGGCGAGGGGCGGTGCCAGTCGATCGTCGTGACGCCCGACGCGTCGAGCGCGTTCGGGTCGACCAGAACGCGCTCGCCGGCTGTGTCGTGCAGGCCGTCGAGCGCGACCAGGAACGGCTGCTGCAGGGGCGGCTGGGTCTTGAGCGCGAAGTAGGTCGCGCCGCCGAGCGACAATCCGTCGTAGGACGTCGACTCGACCGTCAGGATCTCCTCGAACCGGAGCCGGATGGCCTCCCGGGACGGCAGCGTCGCGAGATATGCCCGCGTCCGCGCATCCTGAGCCGCGGTCCAGTCCCTCGTCGCCTCAGCGCCCTCGCTCTCGAGCCACCGGTACTCGTCGGCCACCTCGACGCCGTGGTAGGTCTCGGTCACCGGCTCGCGGGGCGTGTCGATCGGGGGGAGTCTGATCATCCGTCGGGGATAGCAAAGAGCGCGGGACGTCGATGGGCGTAAGATCGGGACATGGCCCTGGTCGTCCTCTGCCTGCTCGCCTTGATCCTGAGCTTCACGGCCGGCGCGTACTTCGCCAGCCGCTGACCGCTGCCGACGGGCCTCACGACGGCGGCGCGCCGCGCGGTGGCTCGACGGCGACGGCGCCAGTGCCGGCTCCGCCGGCCACGAACTGGGCGCTCAGCTTGATCGCCTTGACCGCGCCGGTCGCGCCCGCCTGGAGGGTGAACCCGAGAGCGAGGACGAAGATGGCCGGAATCAGCAGCACGGATGAGCCGAGCATCAGCAGACCGATGCGACCGACGACGTAGGCGGGGGCGCTGACCGCCGCGCCGAGCATTCCGCCCACCGCCGTCGCGGCCAACTTGTCGCGACGTGAGCGGGTGGGCTTCACGCCGATGAGGCTGGAGGGCACCGCGACGTAGCAGAGCATCATCACGCCGATCACGACGCCCAGGCACAGCGCGAACCAGGGGCGGCCCGCACGGGTCACGACGACGGTCGAGACTCCGAGCGCCAGTCCGACCACGGCGCCTGATCCCAGCACCACGGGGAGGTGCCGCCGGGCGCCGGCGAAGCCTGCCCGGATGTCCGGCGGTCCGGGCCTGGCGATCGCAAACGCGAACACGGCGTTGAGCAGGAACGCGGCTGCGGTGATGAGGGCGATCAGCGCCACGATCGGGATCACGATCGGCCCGGTGACGACGTGGAAGGACCGCCCGTGGAGCGCGTGCGCCTTCAGGTCGAGCATGGCCAGCCAGACCCACATCGCGGGCAGGACCTGGACCAGCGTCAGCCGCCAGTTGATGAACACCAGCCTGACGCCCTGGAAGAGCATCACGAACGCACCCACGACGAGCGCGAGCGGAGCCAGCCAGCGGCGCGATCGACTGAACCGGAGGACCGCCGCTTCGATCATCGCGTCGTCGCCGTCGCGGATCGCCGACACGAGGCTCCGGAGGCGCGTCACCAACGCGGCACCGCTTCCGGGGCCGTCACCGAGGCAGGGCCGATGCGATGGCGCTCGCGCTGGGCGAGCCCCAGCCGGTGGCCAGGTCGAAGCCGGTCCTGGTCGGGCAGCAGGACCCGCCGAAGAGCGCGTTGGTGCCCTGGACGATGTCGGTGAAGGCCTGCGGGTCGTGTTGGGCGAGGGAGGTGAGCAGCGGCGCGACGAAGCCGGGGCGCGGCAGGCCCTGGTCGTGGGCCTGCTCGCTCCACAGCGCGATCATCCCGGCCACCAGCGGCGCGGCGGCGCTGGTGCCGCCCACGAACGCGATGCTCTGGCCCGAGCCCTTGCACCCCTGGACGCCGCTGGAGCAGACGATCGGGTAGCCGGGGCTCTCGTCCGCGAACGCGGCGACGTCGGGCACCATGCGCTTGCCGGACGTGGCGAACGATTGGGCGGGCTGCCACCACGGCCGCGCCTCGAACGCGCTGGACCCGCCGCCGCCGCCCGCGGTGGCGGTGAACGGCGCCGGGTAGGCGGTGTCGTTCCAGGCGCCGGATGCGGCGATCGTGTTGTCGGCGGCGAGCGTCAGGTTGGTGCCGCCCACGGCCAGCACCCACGGCGATGACGCGGGCCAGTCGACCTGGGGCTTCTTGTCCGAGGAGGTGAGCTGGCTCGCGGACACGCCGCGTGCGCAGGCCGACGACCCGCTGTCGCCGGCCGCGACGACGGTGGTGATGCCGAGCGCCGCCGTGGCGGTGAGCTGACGCTCGACCAGCGTTCGCGTCGCGGTGTACGGCTGCACGACCGATTCGCACACGCCATAGGACACCGAGATCACGTTCGGCAACGGCAGCCCGTTCGTCGTCGCCTGCAGCGGGGCGGCCAGCAGCTCGAGGAAGCCGTCGAGGTCGCCGTCGTCGGCGCTCGGGTCGATCGGGTGCACCCAGAGATCGAAGTGCGACAGGGCGGGCGCGACCATCGCGACGGTCATCGCGTCGAGCGAGCTCTCGAGGATCGGCTTGATGCTACCGGCGTTGTGGATCTGCAACGCGGTCCCCTCGGCCCCGAAGCAGGAGCGGAACGTGTTGACGTCGGCGGCCGGAGTGGGCGCCTCGCCGAGGATCGCGACGCGCGCGCCCTGGCCCTCGAGTCCGGCGCCCTGCAGCGGCGCGATCCCGTAGGCGGTCAGGATCTGGTTGGGGTACAGGCCGCCGCTGGAGGCGAGCGCGGACGGAAACGTACCGGGCACGCATCCGAACGCCGGCGTCCCGGTCCGCGTGGGCGTCCCGCCGGCGGCGGCCGCGGCGGTCGGCGCGGCCGACGAGCTGCTCCCGGAGCTGAGCTGCAGGCGCATCCCGGAGACCGTGTCGACGTTGCCCTTGATCCCGGAGGGGAGCTTCGGGGTGTCCACCGGCAGCGCCACCTTGGCGCCCGAGCCGGTCTTGTAGACCTTCCACTTGGTCCCGAACATCTTCTGGGCCTTGCCGACGCTGACCGTCGCGCTCACGCGCAGGTGTGTGACGTCGACCTTCGCCGTGATCCCGTTGGCCTTGAACGCGTTCACGACGCCGTTGCGCTTCGCCGAGGAGGCGCCGTACTTGCTCGCCAGCGTCGACAGCGAGGGGTACTTGCCGTACGACGAGGACGCCGGGTTGCTGGCCGCCTTGACCGCGCTCTGCAGGCCCGACTGGTTCGCGATCAGGCCGAGCTGCAGCGAGAGCTTGAGGCTCGTGGACGCCGCGCCCACCGTCTTGTCGTTCTGGTGGGAGATCGGCCCGTAGTCGACCGAGGCGGCGAGCGCCGGGGGAGCGTCGGCGAGCACGGCCAGCACGATCGCGGCCATCGTCCAGGGGCGCGTGCGGGACATGGCCGCACGACAGCACTTCCGCTCGCGTGCCGGATCGCCCGGATCGTATGAACCGGCAGATACGGCGGTGGGCCGTCAAGTGCGTCTGAAACGTCCGCACGCGCCCAACGGTGGCCGGCGGGTTGCCGCGAGGCGGTCGTCGTGGGAGTGTCCGTAGCCGTGGGTCCGATCCAAGTGGGTTCGGCTGATGGACGGCGCCAGCCGCCAAGGGCTGTCGGCCCGCCTTCGGGGGGCACGGCGACGATCGACTCGCCCGCGCGCCCGCTCGCGGTGCCGGGCGGCGCCGTCGGCGTGACGGTGGCCGTGTCGGCGATCCTGGTGTTGGCCGGCGTGTCGGTGGTGGCGGCGGCGACGAGCGATCACGTCGAGCACCCGACGGCCAGGGCCTTGTACGACGGGTACATGGTCGCCGCGTCGTTGCTCGTCGCGCTGTACTGGATCCTGCGGCGCCCGAGCAGTGCGTTCGGACCGCTGCTCGCCGCGTTCGGCGTGTCTGCCTGGGTGGTTTCGTGGCAGTCGCTGGACTGGCCGCTCGCGTTCGACATCGGCGTGCTCGCGGAGGCCGTGGCGTTCGTGTTGACCTTCTACCTCTTGCTCGCGTTCCCGAGCGGCCGGCTGCGGACGCCCGGGAACCGTCTGCTGGTCGGCGCGGCGGCGGCTCCTGCCCTGTTCTTCGTGCCGTGGGCGCTGTTGACGCCGGTGATCGCCGGCGCCGGCGCGCTCTCGGGCTGCCGCCCCGCCTGCCCGGGCAACGTCCTGCAGGTGGGCTCCGACCCCGGCGCCGTGGAGTTGCTCGGGCGATTGGAGAGCTACGCCATGCTCGCGCTGGTGATCGCCGTCCTCGGCGTGTACTGGCGGCGCGTCACGACCGCGTCGCGGCCGCAGCGCCGGGCGCTCGGCGCGGTCGCCGCGTCCTCGCTGCTGTACCTGCCGGTCTTCTTCATCTACCACTTCTCCAGGTTGATCCTGCACGCCGACCCGAGCACGCTGGAACGGATGTCGTGGGTGCTGGTGGCGAGCCGCGTCATCCTGCCGCTCGGCTTTCTCGCGGCGCTGCTTCGGGCCGAGTTGTTCGCCGGCGCGGTACGGGGACGGCTGCTCGAACAACTCCTGCCCCGCCCGTCGCCGCAGCAGTGGCGCGACGCGGTCGCCGCCGCGCTCGACGACCCGCCCGTGCGGATCGGATTCTGGGACCCACGGGCGGAGCGCTACCGCGAGGCCGACGGCACCGAGCTCGACCCGCCGGATCCGTCCGGTGGCCGCGCGCGCGTCGAAGCCCACCACGGCGGACAACCGGTCGCGGCGATGGTGATCGACGATGCGCTCGCCGAGGACCCCGAGCTGGTGCGCGCGGCGACGTCGGCCACGGTCCTGGCCGTCGAGCACGGCAACCTCGAAGGGCAGCTGCGGGCGTCCCAGCGCCGCGTCCGCGAGGTCGGCGCCGCCGAGCGCAAGCGGATCCAGGACAACCTGCACGACAGCGCTCAGCAGCGGCTGGTGGCGCTCGGGATCAGGCTCGCACTGACCAGCGAGCGACTGCACGGGCCTGTGCAGCTCGAGCTGCAGCGCTTCGGCGCCGAGGTCGATCAGGCGCTCGAGGAGGTGCGCACGGCGGCCAAGGGAGCCGTGCCGCCCGAACTCGCCCGGCACGGCGTCGCCGCCGCCCTGACGTCGCTGACGGGCTCCGGCACGATGCCCGTCACTGTCCAGGAGCACGGGTTCGGACGTCGCTCCGAGGCAGTCGAGACGATCGTCTTCTTCTGTTGCGCCGAAGCGCTGCAGAATGCCACCAAGCACGCCGGCGCGAGCGCATCGGCGAGCGTGCTCCTGAGCGACAGCGACGGATGGGTGCACTTCAGCGTCGAAGACGACGGAGCGGGGTTCGATCCCCGCACCGTCGCGCGCGCCCAAGGCCTGACCAACATGCACGATCGTCTCGTCGCCGCCGGGGGGTCGTTCACCCTCGACACGGCCCGCGGCCGGGGCACGCGCGTCAGCGGCCGCCTCCCCGCCGACGTCTAGCTCGCCGGTCTCCGTGCCGCCGTCGCTCCGGGTGCCGGATGACGCGCCTCACCCGATCGGGACGATGCCCCTGAGCGAGCGCGACCGCCAGTCTCGCGTCATGACTCGTCGCCCGAACATCCTGCTCGTCCTGACCGATCAGCAGCGGGACCCGCCGCCGTACGAGTCGGATGAGCTTGCCGCCTACCGGCGAGAGCATCAGCCCGGCGTGGAGCGGCTGCGGGAGAACGGGGTGTCATTCCGCCATCACTATCCGATGGCGGCGGCGTGCGCGCCGAGCCGCGCGTCGCTGCTGACCGGCCAGTACCCCTCGCTGCACGGCGTCACGCAGACCGATGGAATCTCCAAGACCGCTGACTCGCGACGACATGTTCTGGCTGGCGCCGGACACGGTGCCGACGCTCGGCGACTGGTTCCGGGCCGGCGGCTATCGGACGTACTTCAAGGGCAAGTGGCACGCGTCGCACGCCCACCTCGACGCCGACGACGGCGACGGGTTCCTGCTCTCGATCGACGACGAGGGGACGCCGATCGACGACAACATCCAGAGGTATCTCGAGGCGGACCTACTCGATGACTACGGCTTCTCGGAGTGGGTCGGCCCGGAGCCGCACGGACTCGGCAAGCACAACACCGGCCTGCTCAAGGACCCGTTCACCGCCGACGAGACGATCGCGCTGCTCAAGCGCCTCGACGCGGACGCCGACGAGACGCCGTGGCTGACGGTGTGCTCGTTTCTGAACCCGCACGACGACTCGATGTTCGGCCTCATCGCGCTCACCCAGGGACTGCGCTACCACCCCTCCCAGGTGCCGCACGTCGCTCAGGCGCCGACCCGCGACGAGGACCTCTCGACCAAGCCCGCCTGCCAGCAGAGCTACGTCGACAACTGGAGCACGATCATCGCCCCACAGCCGTGGAACGAGCTCCATCTGAAGTTCTACTACCAGATGCAGGCCGCGGTCGGCGAGCAGATCACCCGGGTCCTCGACGCCCTCGAAGCGACCGGGGCCCACGAGAACACGATCGTGATCTTCAGCTCCGATCACGGCGACATGCAGGGCGCCCACGGCGGGATGCACGAGAAGTGGCACGTGGCCTACGAGGAAGCGCTGCACGTCCCGTTCATCGTCTCCAGCCCCCTGCTGCCCGGCGGCGCCCGCGAGCTCGACATCCCGACCAACCACGCCGACCTCATCCCCACGCTGCTCGGCCTCACCGGCATCGACGCCGACCAGGCGCTCGCCCGCCTGCAGTCCGGCCACAGCGACGCGCAGCCGCTCGTGGGCCGCGACCTCTCGGCGGCGATCCGGGCCGCCGCACCGAGCGCACCGACCGAGCCGGTCCTGTTCACCACCGACGACGAGATCAGCGAGGGCAGCGCGACGACGCGCAGCCCGTTCGGGCGCGTCGCCAAGCGGCTGCACCGCTACTCGACGGTCACGCAGCCCAACCACCTGCAGACCGTCATCGCCACGGTCGACGTCGAGGGCGAGCCGCACCTGGTCAAGCTCTCCCGCTACTACGACAACGCTCAGTTCTGGACCGGCCCCGGCGAGCACGACGAGCGCCTGCAGGGACGCCAGACGATGACCGTCACCGAGCCCGAGCCCGACGAGTACGAGCTCTACGACCTCACCCGCGATCCCCTCGAAGAACGCAACCTGGCCCACCCCGGCCACGCCGACGACACGGCCCGCGCCCTGCAGAGCACGATGCTCGCGCTCCTGGCCGAGCAACTCGCGGCCAAGCGCCTGACCCCGTCAGCCGGCGAGGTCCCGGGCTACCGCCCGCCCGGGGTCGCCGCGACCGCCCCGTGACGACGACGACCACCGCACGCCAGATCGTCGAGCAAGTCGAGCCGAGAGGAGGAGGGCATGAGCGGAGAGACGAAACCGAGGGTGCTGATCGTCTACCACACATACACGAAGCAGTCGGGCAGAGTCGCCGACGCGATAACCAAGGAGCTCGAGGCGCGAGGCTGTGAAGTAACGACGGCGATGATCGAGTTCACCGACCAGCGGTGGGTGCCGAAGCTCTTCTCACAGTTCCCCCTGAAGCACCCGATCTCTCAGGTATCGACCATGCTCACGGCGCAGCTGCGTCACAAGACCGGGGAGATCCGGATTCCCGCGGCAGCACAAGCGGGCGAGTACGACCTCGTGCTGATCGCATCCCCCACCTGGTGGATTCAAACGTCCATGCCGATCCGCTCGTACCTCGAGTCACCCGCCGCGAGGGTGATCCTCGACGGCAAGCCCTTCGCCACCGTGTCGATCTCCCGGCGCTACTACGGCATCAATCTCGGGCAACAGCGAAAGCTCGCCGAGAAGGCCGGCGGGCGGTTCACCGAGAAGACGCACTTCGTGGCGGCCGGCGGACAGGTCAAGTCGATGCTCGCGTGGCTCGGATACATGAAGCACGGCGAGCCACAGGAGCGCATCCTCGGGCTGCAGATGCCGGCGCCGAACCTGAAGCCCGACTTCGAGGAGCAGGCGAAGGGGTTCGCCGACGGCCTCGTGGACCGAGTTCTGCAGCCAGTCGCCGCGGGTCCCGGCACGACTCCGCGTCGATGATCGCGCTCGAGGTCTTCGGTGCAGCGCCGGTGATGACCGGCGTCGCCGAGCGCCTGCTCGAAGTCGACGGCGCGAGGCGGCGCACGGCAAAGCACGGTGGGCGCGCGCCGCGCGATCGCGTAGCGGCTCAGGGGGTCGTGGTCGAGAGCGTGAACGTCAGGGTCTTGCTGTAGCTGCCTGTGCGGAGCGCCTCGGCCCGGCCGATGTGCTGGCGGAACGCGATGGCGACCGGGGCATTGCTCACGGGGCCGGGGTAGGAGACCAGCGACAGCGGCACTCCCGCCGGGCTGAGCGGGGCGAGCGCGCCGGCGCCGGAGGCCGTCGCCCGCAGCGGCTCGGATAGGGCGAACGCGCCATTGACCAGCCGGCCCGTGGCGTTCGTCGCGGTGTCGCTGACCGACAGCGTCGCGTCGCCCGCGGTGGAGGTGACGCTCGCGGTCGTGCCGGCGTCGTACTCGCGGTCGACGCCCGGCATGAACGCGCCGAGCGTCGCCGGTGCGCCCAGCGTGAGCGCGAGCGTCGCCGGCACGGTACCGCCGACCCCGCCGGTCGCGAACGTGGGGCCGCAGGCGTCGCCGATCCCATTCCCGTCAGAGTCGGTCTGGTCGACATTCGCGACCAGCGGGCAGTTGTCGGCCTCGTCGAGCCGGGTGTCGGCGTCGCTGTCGCCGAGTACCGAGCGCCAGGCATTCACGAGCAGATGAGAAGGCGTGACGCCGTCCGCCTCTTTCGCGATCCAGCCATCCCGGGACGTGCTCTGGTGATACACGTCGCCCGTGCCCGCAAACGACCCGGGCTCGAGATCGAACACGTGCAGCTGAATCCCGAACGGCGGCTGGCGGTTCTCGACGAACAACGGGTTGGCCGGGTCGACCACCGCCGGCGGGATCGTGAAACCGGGAAGCGGGCAGCTCGGGGCCAGCCCGAGCGCGAGATAGGCGTAGCACGTGCGTGCGAAGAAGTTGTCGCGCGCGTGGATCAGCGCGAAATACCGGTTCGGCGGTGTCGCTCCCAACGTCACCCAGCCGTGCTTGGCATCCGTCCAGCCATGCAGCAACGCCACGCGGTGCACGGCATGCTCCGATGCGATGATCGCCGCCTCGCCGGCGCCGAGCGATGAGCCCGCGATGACGATCTCCGACCACTTGGGCGCCGGCTCCGGACCGCTGGTATCGAGGAACTGCGCCCACCCCTCGCCCGCGTGCTCCGGGCTCGTCGCCAGGTACTCGAGCAGGCGGTTCAGCCGGTTCTCGATGCTGTTCGCGCGATCCACGTCGACGACGGTCGATTCCCCGCGCCCGTCGAGCAGCTCCATGCGGATGTTGATCGCGCAGTTCGGCGGCGCGGATGACGGCTCGGCACCGTTGCCACACCCGGGCGGCGACGCCGTGGGCGCCGCCGCGATCGGCGCCTCGTTGCGGTACGCGAGGATGATCGTGTGATAGCCGAGCCGCGCGGACTCGGTGCCGAGATTCTTGAACTCCGTGGGCAGGTTGGTGAGACCCCCGGTCGGCAGGAACACGAGCAACTTGCCGACCCGGCGCTCCGGGGGCGCGAGCCACACCAGGTTCTGCCCACGGGTCGGGACCGTGTCGACGATGCCGGCATCGTTGACGTTCGGCGCGATCGAGTAGTTCGGCTCGTCATAGGCACCCGCGTTCACCGCGAAACCAAGCGGCGCGAGTGCCCCGATCACGGCCAGGAGCAAGCTGCTTCGGAGAGACATGCCGTCTCCTTCCCGGAGACATGGAAGATGTCGAACACCGGCCGAGCATCTCCACACGGTCCGCGAATCCGAGGCCGAGTGCGAGCGGAGAGCACGCTTGGCTCACGCTACACCCACTGAAGGTCCATGTACAGGCGGGAGCACTCGACGTCCCTGACTAAACTCCGCCGCATGTCCGACTACTCGATCGCGAACCTGCGCGAGGCCGACGACGACACCGGCGGCCGCATCGAAGGCATGCGGGGCGTGTTCGGCCGCAAGTACCTCGACTCTCGCGATCTCGGCGTCTCCCTGTGGTCCTATGAGGCGAACCTCCGCGTCCCCTTCGCCCACGCCCACCGCGAGCAGGAAGAGGCGTATGTCGTCGTGGCCGGCTCCGGCCGCATTCGCCTCAATGACACGGTTCACGAGCTCAAGCCGTGGGACGTCGTCCGCGTCGCGCCGGAGGTCGTGCGCGGCTTCGAGGCCGGGCCGGACGGGCTCGAGGTGATCGCCGTCGGCGGTCCCAAGCCCGAGGGCGGCGACGGCGTGCGCTCAGACTCGCCCTGGCCTGAATAACGCCGTCACGCGATACACGTGAAGATCATCGCGGTCGGCTTGGCCCTGGTCGCTTGTTGCCGGGCTCGCTGCGGGCTACCTCGGCCGTGAGCGCCCGGCGGGCATGAGGCGAGACAGCACCGCAGACGCGCAGAGACGGGACGCCTGGCCCGGCTGACTGCGCAGTCGCAATGGGGTGCGCGGCCGCCCAGCACGACGCCGGTCAGCCGCGGCCGCACGCACTGGGCTACGCCGCCTTGCGTCCGGCGCGAAGTTCTGAGAGGTTCGAGCCGTCAGCGACAGGAAGGAGCAACAATGGCTGACCGAGCTTTGTTCATCGGGTTCGGAGCGCCTGTCCGCGGTCGCGAAGAGCGCGCTGTCGAAGTCTTCAACGAGTTCGTCCAGATGTTCGGGCGCATGCAGTCCGACGGGCGGATCGCGAGCATGGAGGTCTCGCTCCTCGATCCGCACGGTGGTGACCTCGGCGGGTTCTTCATGGTCGGAGGCAGCGCTGAGCAGTGCGCGGCGCTGACCAATGATGAGGAGTTCCGCCGAGCGGCCATCGACGCAAATCTCATCGTCGAGAACTTCGGCGTCGTGCCGGCGGTGACCGGCGAGGCGGTCGGCAGAGAGATGGCGATGTACGTGGAGGCCATCGCGAAGGTGGGCATCGGCGCGCACGCGCTCGCCGGCGGCGGCTGATCTCGAGGCTCCGGGGCGCCTCGGCGCCCCGGAGCGATGCCGGGCCAAGCGACCCGGACACCGCTCACGATGACCTATTAGGCTGCCCGCACGGTCGTCTGGGACCGGAGCTATGAGGTGGGAGGTAGTCGGATGGGCGTGCGCCTTAAGGTGACGATCGCCGCTGCAGCGGCGTCTCTGTTCGCGTTGATGCAGGTACTTTCGGCGTCCGCGTCGGCGGTGGCTCAGGCACCGGAGCAGAGCGTGATCGTGGTGTTCAAGAACCAGGATCGCGCCCAGCCCGCAACCCGTACGGCGCTCGGCGCCCGCCGCCGGACGCTCGCCGCCGTCCAGGCGCCGGTGCTCCGTCAACTGACCGCCGGCAAGGCGCACGACGTGCAGAGCTACACCACGCTCAACGCTGTGTCGGCGACCGTGTCACCGGCGCAGGTCTCGTCGCTGCGGTCCGATCCGGCGGTGGCGGAGGTCGTTCCCAACGGCCTCGTCCACCTCGCGCCCCCGACGGCCGGGGCCGCCGGCGGCGCCGCCGGCGCCGGCGTCACGCCGCTGCCCGGCGCCTGTGCCCCGCACGGCAAGGTCCAGCTCGAGCCCGAGGCGCTGCAGACGATGAGCGTCGACTCCGACAACCCGAACGCCAAGACGGCGCGGTCGCTGGGGATCGACGGCAAGGGCGTCACCGTCGGCTGGATCGCTGACGCGGTGGACCCCGACAATCCCGATTTCATCCGGTCCAACGGCAAGTCCGTGTTCGTCGATTTCAAGGACTTCAGCGGCTTCGGCACGTCGGCCCAGACCAGCGGCGCGGAGGGGTTCGGCGACGCCTCATCGATCGCCGCACAGGGCCGCGAGGTCTACGACGTCAGCCACTTCAGCGCGCTGCCGCTCAACCGCCCGTGCAACATCCGCGTCGAGGGCGTCGCTCCCGGGGCCAACCTCGTCGGTCTCGTGGCCTTCGGTGCCTCCGACGTCGCGCCGGACTCGTCGATCCTCGAGGCGATCGACTACGCGATCACGACCGCCCACGTCAACGTCCTCAACGAGTCGTTCGGGATCAACAACTATCCCGACGACGGCGGGGCGCTCGACCTGATCGCGCAGGCCGACGACCAGGCGGTCGCGGCCGGGATCACGGTCGTCGAGTCGACCGGCGACGCCGGCGTGACGAACACGACCGGCGAGGCGGCGACCGACCCCAACGTGCTCTCGGCCGGCGGCTCGACCGACAACCGGAACTACATCCAGGATGGCTTCGGCGGGACTCGCTTCCCCGAGGTCAAGGGCTGGACCGATGACGAGATCAGCTCGCTGAGCTCGTCGGGCTTCGACCAGCGCGGGCGCACGATCGACGTCGTCGCGCCGGGCGAGTCCGACTGGGCGCTGTGCTCGACGGACCAGGAGGAGTTCGGCGGCTGCGCCAGCCTGACCGGCGCCCCGTCGCCGGTCCAGTCGTTCGGCGGGACGAGCCAGTCCGCGCCGCTGACGGCGGGCGTCGCGGCGCTCGTCATCCAGGCGTACGAGAAGACGCACCACGGGACGGCCCCGACGCCGGCGCAGGTCAAGCAGCTGATCGTCTCCACCACCGACGACATCGGCGCTCCCGCCGACCAGCAGGGCTCCGGTCGCGTGGACGCCTACAAGGCCGTGCTCGCGGCCGAGAACGCCAACAAGCCGGCGGGCGGCGGCTCCGCCCAGGGCCGGAACGTCGGGGTGGTGGCGACGAGCCCGACGCAGCTGAACGCGGTCGACCAGCCCGGCACCGCCGAGAACCTGACCGACACCGTCACCAACGAGAGCGGCTCGACGCAGCACTTGACGTTCTCGGGTCGCGCGCTCGGCGCCTACCGGTCCCTGTTCACCACGCAGTTCACGCTGTCGGACAGCGACCCGCAGACGCCCGACACCGGGGGCGTGCCGATCAACTACCAGCGGCTGCGGTTCCGGGTGCCCGCCGGCCAGGACCGGCTCGACGCATCGGCGGCGTTCCACAGCGCGACGCCGGACGCGTCCCTCAACGCACGGGTGCGGATCACGCTGATCGACCCGAACGGCATCTACGCCGGGGACTCGCGGCCGCAGGGCCTCGGCAACTTCGGCGACCTCCAGATCGCGCACCCGGCCGCCGGCACGTGGACGGCGTACGTCTACAGCCGCGATGCGGATGCCGGCGGCTACATCGGGCCGGTCGTGTTCGGCGTCCGCGCCGCCAGGTACACGTCGTTCGGGACCGTCACGCCCGCCGGCGCGACGCTGGCTCCCGGCCAGTCGGTGGCGGTCCAGGTCAGGACGCGCACGCCGGCGCAGCCCGGCGACGCCAGCGAGGCGATCCTCGTGCAGTCGGGTTCCACGACCGCGGCCACCGTGCCCGTCACGCTGCTCAGCCTCGTTCCGGCCGGCAACCAGACGTTCTCCGGGACGGTGACCGGCGGCAACGGGCGCGCACCGATCAGCGGGCAGGAGTTCTTCTACCAGCTCGACCTGCCCGCCGGACGACCGGAGCTGAACGCCACGATCACAGTCCAGGATCCCGGCAACCAGTTCGGTGCCTACCTGATCGATCCGCAGGGCGAGGCCGTTGCCTACGCCACCAACATGGTGCCGGGCGCGGACCCGTCATCGCCCGACACCCTCCTCGGCGCCCAACTGCACACCCTCAGCCCCGCTCCGGGCCGATGGAGGCTGGCCGTGGTGTTCGCGCCCGTGGTGTCGGGGAACTCGCTCGCCTCGCCGTTCCAGGTGAGTGTGAACCAGCAGGCCGTGCCGGCCTCTCGCGGCGGCCTGCCGAACGCCGCGTCCACGCAGCTGACTGCCGGTCAGCCCCAGACCTACAACGTCACCGTGAAGAACACGGGGACCGCGCCGGAGACGTTCTTCCCGGATGCGCGGCTGCCCGGCAGCACCCCGTTCACGCTCGGTGCCATCAGCGGGGCGACCGACAACCTGCCGGACAACGACAACGTGCCCGTGTACCTCGTGCCGACCCACTCGACCCTGTTCCAGGCCCAGGCGACGACCACCGGGGCGACGCCGCTGCTGTTCGAGTCCCAGTTCGTCGGCGGCGATCCGGACCTGGCCTCGACGATCGGCACCACGGCATCCCTGTCGTTCGCCGACAATCCGCTCGCGACCGGCGAGTGGGACGTGCTGCCCGTCGAGTACGGGACGTTCGGGACGGCCGGGCCGCAGCCCGAAACGGTCAGCACGTCGGCGAGCGTCGTCACCAGCCCGTTCGACTCCACGGTGAGCTCGCCGACCGGCGACCTCGAGGCAGACAGCGCGAACCCGGCGACGAGCCTCGCCTCGTTCACGCCCATCACCGTCGGTCCGGGCCAGACGGCGACGATCCCGGTTACGCTCACCCCGAGCGGAGCGTCGGGCACGAAGGTCGCCGGGACGCTCTACCTCGACGACACGGCGTACTTCGAGTTCGGCTCGATCCAGGATGCGCTCGTCAACTACCCGCAAGCCGATGAGGTGGCCGCGCTGCCCTACCAGTACACGATCAAGTAGCTGCCTCCGGTGTCCGGGCGCCCGCGGCGGGCGCCCGGGCACCGACTCAGTGCTCGCAGTGATCCGGCGCGGGAAGATCGAGCGCCGGGTTGCCGTCGAAGAACCCGTCCGGGCGCAGCATGAAGCCGACCCGGGTCACCGGCATCACGGGCCAGTCCTCCGGGCGGACGACGTGGTGGGCGCAGAACGTGTGCCAGACGACGACGTCGGTGTCCTCCAGCGGCCGGTCGCGGGCCACGTACTCGGGCAGGCCGCCACCGCCCGGGTGCTGATTGGGGAAGTCGCCCGTCGGATACAGCTCGTCCGGGTCGTAGGCCGTCACCCACAGCTGCTTCTCGGCGAAGCGCGCGCGCTTGATCGCGTGCGCGTCCGCGTCGTACATGGGCAGGACGCCGGTCTCGGGGTGCAGCCGGTAGCCGACGGGCTTGCCGAGCGCGTTGCGCTGTGACGGGTTGACGATCTTCCAGTAGCGCGCCTTGCGGGCGTCCGCGAGGCGGCCGGACTCCGACTCGCGGGCCACCAGCGTCTCCTCCACCCGCCAGGCGTTGCCGGCCGGGTTCTCCGGCCCGCGCGGGATCGGCACCGAGTCCATCTCGTAGACCGAGTTGCCCGGCCCGTCGAGCATCATGTCCAGCCGCACGCCGAAGAAGTGCTGGTGGTGCGGGCCGTACACGCCGGGGGCGACGAGCATGCCGCTCCGCGGCTCGTCCTCGCCGGGCGCGAGCGCTCCGTCGGAGATCACCCCGGACAGCTTGACCTCGTACTCGATCGTGCCGTCCTGGTAGAGGTGCCAGTAGTAGCAGTACTCGTAGTTGCCGACGGTGACGATCGAGGAGATGACCAGGCGGCGCATCCGGCGGACCTCCACCCGGCCCGAGCGGAAGTCCGTGTGCTTCCAGGCCAGGCCCGCGTCCTCTTCGTGGATGCAGATCGCGTTCTCGATCCGCACGGCCTCGCCGTCCTCGTTGTTGATCGTGGCGTCGAGGTAGCGGATCTCGCCCAGGCAGTCGCAGCCCAGCCGCAGCGAGTTCGTCCAGATGCCGAGGCCGAACTCGCCGAGGTCGAAGACGTTCTTGCGGTAGTGGGTCGGGCGCGGGTCGCCGTAGGGGACGAACATCTCGCCCAGTGAGGCGCGGTAGAGGATCGGCCGCACGCGGCCGCCGTCCTCGTAGCCGACCGTGTGCAGGACCAGGCCCTCGCGGTAGGTGAAGCCGATCCGCAGCGACCACTTCTGCCAGCGCAGCGCATTGCCGTCGAGCTCGAAGCTCGGCCCCTCCGCCTGGACGATCTCCAGCGGCTTGACGTCCCGCCGCGGCCCCTCCGGGAAGTGCGGGAAGTTGCGCGGGTCGGAGATCGCCGCCTCGGAGTAGTTGCCGTCGCGCTCGGGCAGCGGCGTGACGCCGTGGTCCTCGATGTCGATGACCCGCAGCTCGTCGAGGTCGAACAGCGCGACCAGCCCCTCCACCGGTCGGGCGTAGCCGTTGTCGCCCTCGAAGCGCCGCATCCAGGTCAGCGGCCGCAGCGTGCGGCCGGCGCCCGGGTCGTCGTCCTCGCCGTTGTAGCCCGTCGGCCACGGGTCCACCATGGCCAGCGAGAGGTCCTCGACGCCGCGCCGGCGCATCGCCTCCTGCCAGCGCGGGTCGGCGCGCACCGCCTCCTCGCAGGCGAGCAGCTCGCGCACGGTGAGCGGCGACTGCGCGTCCTCGCGGCGCCGCCAGGACTCGACGGCGCCGTCGGTCAGCGACACCACGGCCTGGACCACGGCGCGCTCGTCGCGCAGGTGGACGACCACCCGGGCCCGGCGCGGCAGCTCCTCCGCGCCGCTCAGCACGTCGGCCTTCGGCGGCTCGCACAGGTCGATGGCCACGAAGCGCAGCGCGGCGCGCGGCTCGGCGTAGGCGCGCACGATCGCCGCGGCGGCCTCGATCTCCTCGGCGGCCAGCGGGTCGAGCGGGTGGGCGAGGCGGGGCGAGACGCTCATGGAGCAAACTCAATCACGCGTCAGACCTCAGGTGTCGCCTCGCGTACCCGCGTCGCCGGCTGGTGACCCGCCGCCGTGCCGGGCGGCGGGCGCCCGGACACCGGCGCCCCTGGGGGCCTTCCGGCGGGCAACGCGTGCGGTAGCCGGCTCGTTGTGACGGCGCGGATCGGAGACTGGCCGCGGTCGGCCTGCTCGCCCGCTGTGATCAGCGGGTGTAGACCGCGACGTCGCGGACGGTCAGGGTCCCTCCGGACGTGGTCTGGTCCGTGGGCGTGGTGCATCCGCAGACCCCATCGGGATAGGAGCCGCCGATCGCCAGGTCGAAGATGATCGAGTAGCCGTGGTCGACCGCGGCCGTCCAGGCGGCCGGGTCCACCTCTGCTTCGTCGCTCTGGAAGAACCGGCGGCCGTCCAGATACCAGCGGATCTGCTCGGCGCCCGCGTGCCTGCGGTCGACCACCGCGGTGTAGGCATGAAAGCCCGTCTGACAGCCCGGGCAGCGCAGGAGCCCGCTCGACAGCCCGGTGAACTCGTGACAGGGACCGAGCGTGCCGTCCGGGTTGGCGTCGGTCAGGTTGCCGCAGTGAAACGTCCCCGAATGCTCATTGAGGGCGTTGACATCCTCCAGGATGTCGATCTCGCCGGTCCCCGGCCAGTCGCCCGGGCCGAGCATCCAGAACGCGGGCCAGTAACCCAGCTTGCCGGCGGGATCGGGTTGCCGGATCGAGGCCGTGACCGCCATCTCGCCGCCGGCAGGCGCGCCGAAGTCGCTGCGGATGGTCTGAATCCGCCCCGACGTCCACGACTGGCCGTGGCCGAGCGCGGTGATGTCCAGCGACCCACGACCGTCGAGGTGCACGTTGGCCGTCGAGTTCGTCATCGTCTCGATCTCACCGGTCCCGAACACGCCCTGGCCGGTGTCGTACTTCCAGACCGACGGATCGACCCCGGTCCCGGCGCGACCTCGGAAGTCGTCCGACCACAGGCGCGTCCAGCCGCCCCGATGGTGCGCCCGTGGCGAGGCCGCGGACGCCGACGCCGGCAGGCCGGCGAGGACCGACAGGACAACCACGACCAACTGCAATTGCTTCATGACAGCTCCCTCCCACACGGTTCCGCCACCTGAACGTGTGCCCGGACCGCGCGGCGGGGAATCATCCGATGCGCGGCAATCCAGCACCTGCCGGCCTGCGGTCCACCGCCCGACGGCTTCGCGGCGCCGCCCGACCATCCAGACCACGACAAGCTTGCCGTGTCGCGCAGTGGGCGTCTCGTGATCCGCAGCCTCGACGGCCGCCTGATCGGCGCTCGCGGATCAGTTGGGCCGTGGCTATCGCTTCGGCACCAGCACCTGCGCGAGGGCTCCGCTCCGGAACCGTTGCTCGTCGACGACGTCCAACTTCAAATGCTCTCGCAACCCGGCGAATGGGCTGCGCCCCGCGCCGATCGCAATCGGGACCGTCGTCAGCTGGTATTCGTCGACGAGGCCAAGGCGCGTCAGCGACTTGGCGAAATCAGGGCCGCCGTGGACCAGGACCGTCCCTTCGCCGTCCCGAGCCTTGAGGCCCGCGATCTCCACGGCCAGGTCCCCGCCGAAGATCTCGGCCGGACCCCACTCCGCCTTCTCCAGGGTGCGGGAGAAGACAGCCTTCGGCTTCTCGTTCATCGCGGAAGCGATCGGCCCGTCGGACGCGGCCCAGTGCGGACCCATGATCTCGTAGCTGCGGCGGCCCATCGCGTGGACGCCGGCCTCCTCGAGCGCGCGGCGGTTCCACTCCCCGGAGTCGTCGCCGAACCACTCGAACATCCACTCGTGGGTCCCGTCCGGACTGGTGGCGAAGCCGTCGAGAGACAGGACCATCTTGAGGATTACCTTCCGATCGCTCATGCCGGTAGAGACCTGTCTCCGCGCGTGAACTCATCGCGCAGCGGTGCATCCGGGGGACAACTGCACCGCTTTCGCCTCGTGTCTTGGGGGCGCCGAGGGCTCAGCCGCCGATGACCGTCGTGCCCTGCCCGACGCACTCGCTGTCGATCTGGATCGTCTGGCCGTTGCGGTGCAGGCAGGACCGCAGCACGCGCCCCGAGCCCGAGGCCACGACGCTCGCGGCGACCGCGCGTCCACGCCCCAACTCAAGAGACAGATCACGGTCGTCGGCGCAGGAGCGGCGCCGCCGCGGCTCGCTAGCATCGATGCCGGGCGGCGTACTCTGTGCCTTCTATCGCCAACATCGACCGCCACGACGCGTGGTTTCGCGGCCGGGACCTGCTTCGCACAGTTGCCGAGGGCACGGCGGGCGCGATCGGGGACGAGTTCCTGCGCTGCCTGGTCCGCCATGTCGCGCTGGCGTTCGGGGCGAAGTTCGCGTTCGTCGCGGAGGCCAGCGACCCCGACGGCGCGCACGTCCGTGTGCTCAGCGGCTGGTACGAGGGCGATTGGCTGGACGAGCCGCTCGAGTACGACACCAGCGGCAAGCCGTGCGCGCTCCTGGTGGAGCGGGCGGTGGTCGCGTTCCCGGAGGCGCTGACGACGCGCTTCCCGGAGGCCAAGCCGGCGATCGACATGGGGCTCGAGAGCTACCTCGCGGTCTGTCTGCGCGCGGCCGACGGCAGCCACCTCGGCCACCTGGCCGTGATGGACGCGGGGCGGTTGGAGGCCGCGGACGACGACGTCGCCGCGATGCGCATCTTCGCGTCGCGCGCCGCGGCCGAGCTCGAGCGCCGCCGCCAGGCGGCCGCGCTGCAGCGCTCGCGGGCGCGGGTCATCGAGGCCGCCGACGCCGAGCGGCGGCGGGTCGGCCGCGACCTGCACGACGGCGCCCAGCAGCGGCTCCTCGCCGTCGGGAACCTGCTCAAGGTCGCCCAGCGCAAGCTCGACGACGAGCACGCGGCGGCCGGCGTCCTGCGCCTCGCCCACGACGAGCTGGACGAGGCCCACGCCGAGTTGCGCGACCTCGCCCGCGGGCTGCATCCTGTGGCGCTGTCGGAGCGCGGCCTGCGCAGCGCGCTCGAGTCGCTCACGGTGGCGTGCGAGATGCGGGTCACCCTCGACGTCCAGGCCGACGAGCTGCCGGAGCACGTCGAGCTCGCCGCGTACTTCATCGTCAGCGAGTCGCTGACCAACGCGAGCAAGCACGCGGCCGCGAGCGACGTGCGGATCGGCGTCGCGCGCGAGGACGGAGCGCTCGTGCTGGAGATCGCCGACGACGGCCGCGGCGGCGCGGACGCCGCCGGCGGCACCGGGCTGCGCGGGCTGGCCGACCGGACCGACGCGCTCGGCGGGCGCTTCGAGGTCCACAGCCCGCCCGGCGCGGGCACTCGCATCAGCGCGCGCCTGCCGCTGGACAGTCACGGCTGATCGCGCTTCCCGATCGACACTCGCCACTGCGAGTCCGAGCGGCGTGGGCGGCGTGGATCACGACTCGGCTCCCCTCGGGTTGCCGGTGGCAGCTCGATCCAGTCGGCTCTAACTCCTGCCCGGCACTGCGGCGACCGCGCCCGCGGGCTGCTGCGCGGCGCACGCCTTGGCGGCGGCCCGGAACGCAGGCGAGCGATCATCGAACCTGCTGCTGTCGAAGGCGCCCCGACGGTCGGGGTCCGGGAAGCTCGGAACGCCGTGCGTGCGCAGGCAGCGAGCCCACTCGAACTCCGCGGCCGAAGGCCCACGGCCCAGGGCGGCCGCGCCGCCGGCACCCGTCGCGATCAGCGCCAGCCCGGCCACGAACGCCATCCGCATCCTGCTCATCGCCTTGCTCCTTGTGTTGGGAACCATGCTCGACGTTTGTAAGACGGCGTCGCTGACGCGGACCTAACCGCGTCGGTTAACCCGCTGTAAGGCGCGCCGTGGCACCCTCACGCGAGCGGATGCGACTCCACGTGCCCCCGCGCACCATCCGGGCGCGGCTCAGCTTCTTGGTCTTCGCCGCCTTCCTCGCGGCGGGTGTCGTACTGCTGGCGGTCACCGTCGCGGTCTGGCTCGGCCGGACCGGCGGACCTACCGTGGCGCTGCCGTCGCCGTCGGGCGGCATACGGGTCCCGGCGAGTCAGCACAGCGTCGACCGGCGGGAGTTGCTCGTCGCCTCCGGTGTCGCACTGACCGTGATGGGGGCGCTCTCGCTCGGGCTCGGTTGGCTCGTGGCCGGGCGCTTCCTGCGGCCGCTGCGCACGATCACGGCGGCAGCGCGGCAGATCTCCGCCACCACCCTGCATGAGCGGCTGAACCTCTCCGGCCCCGACGACGAGCTGACCGAGCTTGCCGACACGTTCGATGCGCTCCTCGACCGGCTCGAGCGTTCGTTCGCCTCTGAGCGCCGCTTCGTCGCCAACGCCTCGCATGAGCTGCGCACCCCGCTCGCGGGGATGCGAGCCTCCCTGGACGTGGCGATGGCCAGGCCGGGGCCGGTGCCCGCGCACTTCGTCACGCTCGCCACACGACTCCGCCGCGAGCTCGACCGCACGGACGTGCTGCTCGAGAGCCTCCTCACCCTGGCGAAGAGCCAGCAGGGACCGCCGGCCGACGAGGCGACGCTGTCCCTCGCCGAGCTCGCCTCCGTGGCGATCGAAGACCGTGGCGCCGCGATCTTGGCGCGCGGCCTGACCGTCGAGCAGCGGCCCGATCCGCACGCGTGCGTCACCGGCAGCGCGCCGCTGCTCGCGCGCATGGTCGAGAACGTGATCGAGAACGCCATCGGTCACAACCAGCCGGACGGCTGGCTGCGCGTCTGCACCGCGATCGAGGGGGCGCGCGCGCAGCTCGTCGTCGAGAACGGCGGCGAGCGGCTCAGCCCCGACGTGGTCACCGAACTCAGCCGCCCGTTCCGTCGCGCCGGGCCCGAACGGACCGGCTCGGACCGCGGCGCCGGCCTGGGTCTGGCCATCGTCGCCTCGATCGCCCAGGTTCATGGCGGCACGCTCGACCTCGCCGCGCGTGACGAAGGCGGGCTGCGGGTCGCGATCGGGTTGCCGCTGGCCGCCGGAGCCGCGACGTGAGGGTGCTCGTCGTCGAAGACTCGCGCACGCTGGCGGACGCGCTGGTCGACGGCCTGCAGGACGAGGCGATGGCGGTCGACGTCGCCTACGAAGGCCTCGACGCCGCCGCGAAGCTCGATCTGCACCCCTACGACGTCGTCGTCCTGGACCGCGACCTCCCCGGGATCCACGGCGACACGCTCTGCCGGATGATCACCGAGCGGGAGAACCCGGCGATGGTGCTCATGCTCACCGCCTCCGGCAGCCCGGCAGAGCGCGTCAGCGGCCTCAGCCACGGCGCCGACGACTACCTGTCCAAGCCGTTCCACTTCCCTGAGCTCGTGCTGCGCGTCCGCGCGCTCGCCCGCCGCCGGCCTGCCGCGCACGCCAGGATCTTCCGAGCCGCCGGCCTCGAGCTCGACCCGCTCCACCACACCGTCACCCGCGAGGGACGGCGACTCAACCTCTCGGCCAAGGAGTTCGCGCTGCTCGAGGCCCTGATGCGCGCGCAACACGGCGTCCTGAGCGCCGAAGACCTCTTCGGCCAGGTGTGGGACGAGCACGTCGACCCGTTCACCAACACCGTCCACGTCACGCTCAGCCGCCTGCGCCGCAAGCTCGGAGAGCCCCCCGCGATCGAGACGGTCCCCGGCGTCGGCTACCGGATCATCGAGGCCTAAGAGCCGAGCCGTGGGCGCCCGGCGTGAGGCCGTGAGCGCCCGGCGTGAGGCCGTGGGCGCCCGGCGCGTATGAAGCAGGACAGCACCGCAGACGCGCAGAGACGGGACGCTTGACCCGGCTGACTGCGCAGTCGCAGTAGCGGATCGTTGAGATCGGCCGCGGCCGGCCACGATCACAGCGGGCGAGCAGGCCGACCGCGGCCGGTCTCCGATCCGCGCCGTCACAACGAGCCGGGTACCGCGCGCGTTGTCCGCCGGGAACCCTCCAGGGGCGCCGAACTCCGGCCGTACGCCCTACCGACCCGTGTCCTCGGCGGTGCGCGGCGGGGGTCGCCCGGCGCGCTCGGGCGCGAGCTTGCGAGCGCTGCGCCGGCGACTCCCGACGTCGCGCCGCCCGGCACGGCGCCGGGTCACCAGCGGGGTGGGCAACGCCCTCAGGCCTCGGGCGTCGCCTCGCGCACGGCGGTCGTGGCCGCGTCGTCGCTGAGGCCCGTGCCGGTCAGCAGGTCGGTGGCCGTGGAGCGGATCTGGCCGACGATGACGCTGACGGACAGGTTCGTGGTCCGCTCGAGCACGGCGCTGGCGATGCCGGCGGCGTGCTCCGCGTGCGCGCGGGCGAGCGTGAAGTCGTGGTCGCCCTCGAGGGCGGCGGCCAGCGAGCGGACCGAGGCGGCCAGCTCGCCCAGCGCCTCGATGACGTCCGGCGGGATGTTGTCGTCGAGCTGGACCGCCCGGATCGCGCCGCGAGCGAGCACGCGCACGTTGCGCACGGCGAAGTCGATCCGGCCGGCCGCGTCGGCGTAGAACTCGACCGCGGTGCGCGCGCTGCGGCGGGCCGGCGACAGCCGGGCGGTCTCCAGGCCCTCGCGGGCGGCGTCGGCGAAGCGGTCGCCGAGCTCGTCGATCCCCCGAGCCCGGTGCAGGGCGGCCAGCGCGGCCGTGTCGTCGCGCGCCGTCAGCGCCGCGGCGACGTCGTCGAGCGTGGCCGCCAGCTCCTCGAGCACGGGCGTGGCCGCCGCGCGCACGAGCCGCAGGGGGTCCGTCGGCAGCACGAGCGCGGCCACCACCAGGGCCACCATCCCGCCGGTCAGGGCGTCGAGCGAGCGGCCGAACGTGATCCCGTTCGCGGGCACGGTGAACACGAGCACGGCCGAGACGGCCACCTGGTTGACGAACAGCTGGCTCTTGCCGAAGAACAGCCCCAGCCCGATGGCGATGAACACGGCGACGCTCAGTTGCGGGACGCCCGTGCCGATCTCGGCGGCCAGGACATCGGCCACGGCGATGCCCAGCGACACGCCGATCACGATCTCGACCGCCCGCCGGCCGCGCTGCTGGTAGCTCTGGCCCAGCGCGATCACCGCGGCCACCGGCGCGAAGAACGGGGCGGGGTGCCCCCACACCCACTTCGACAGCCCCCAGGCCAGCGAGACGGCCACCGCCGCCTGCACCATCGCCCGCCAGGCCGGCCGCACCCGCTCCCAGCGCGTGTGCATCGACACGCGCGAGCGCTCGGTCGCCTCCTCGAGCGACGGGACCTGGAAGACGGGCGGGATGCGGTCAGTCGAGGGCGCGGCGGTACTCCAGCAGATCGAGCCCGAGCAGCGGCTCGGCGAACGCCGGGCCGGAGGGCGCCCAGCCCTCGCGCGCGTAGAACGCGCGGGCGCGCGCCTGCCCCACGGGCGTGTACAGGCGGATCGTCTCGTAGCCCTGGCGGGCCGCCTCCTCGAGCGCGAGCCGGTGCAGCCGGCCCGCCAGCCCGCTGCCCCACCAGCGCGGGCGCAGGAACAGCATCCACAGGTGGGCGCGGCCCGGGATGCGGATATGCGGGCGGTCGCGCTCGCCGGCGTGCGTGATGCCGATGTGGCCGGCGAGCTCGCCGTCGTCGGCCACCGCCATCGCGCACCAGGTGGTGGACTGCTTGAGCCGCTCGCGGATCGCCCGCAGCTCGAGCGTGCGGGGCGGCGGCTGCCACTCGGCCGGCGCCCACTCGCGGTAGGACTCGAAGCCGAGCCGGGTGATCGCCGCCAGCTCGCTCGCGTCGTCCGGCGTGGCGAGGCGGATGTCGAGCGCGGCCGCGTCCTGCACGCCGAGAGCGTAGCGACGAGCACATGACCTCACGTTCTGATTGAGGGTGAGGTATGCCTCGATCGGGTCACAACCCCACCCCCACGGCTCAAGCGGGCCCCCTGGGCTGCCGACACCCGGAGGGACGTGACTCGCCGTATCTTCGCCACCGCCCTCGCCAGCGCCGCCGTCTTCACGGCCGTGCTCGGCGCGCCCGCACCCGCGGACGATCCCACGCCGACGCCCACCGCCTCGGCGATGGCGACGCCGACGGCCACGGCGACCGAGACCGCGACGCCGACCCAGGCGCCCACGCAGACACCCACCCAGACGCCGACGGACACGCCCACGGCCACGCCGACGGACACGCCCACGCAGGCGCCCACGGATACGCCCACCCAGACCCCGACGGACACGCCCGCGCCCACGAGCACGTCCACGAGCGCCCCCGCGCCCACGCAGACCGCCACGGCCACGGCGACGGCCACCGCCACGCCCGTGCGCAAGCACGCCAAGCCGAGCCGGCCCGCGAACCAGTCGAAGTCGCACACCGGCTCCGCCAAGGCCTGTACCTCAACCTCAACTCGAGGGTGCGTGAAGGTGACGGCGCCGAAGCTGACCGTCTACCAGGCGCCTGTGCCGAAGCTCACAAACTCCGACGGCAGCCCCGCCCCGACCAACCCGAGCTACGCGCTCGCCACCCCGGGCCCGGCGAAGATCGGCGTGCCGGACTTCTTCATCGACAAGTTCCGGATCCCGCCGTTCCTGCTCCCGATCTACCAGGCCGCCGGCATGCAGTACGGCATCCGCTGGGAGGTCCTGGCCGGGATCAACGAGATCGAGACCGACTACGGGCGCAACCTGAACGTCTCCTCCGCCGGCGCGCTGGGCTGGATGCAGTTCATGCCCGCCACCTGGAAGCAGTACGGCGTCGACGCCAACCAGGACGGCGTCAAGGACCCGTACAACCCGGTGGACGCGATCTTCACCGCCGCGCGCTACCTCAAGGCGGCCGGCGGCGACACGGACATCCGCCGCGCCATCTTCGCCTACAACCACGCGTCCTGGTACGTGGACTCGGTGCTGATGCGCGCGCAGGTCGTGGCCGGCCTGCCGAGCGACCTGGTGAGCTCGCTCACCGGCCTCACCCAGGGCCGCTTCCCGGTCCGCGCCAAGTCGACCTACGCCGACGCGCTGACCAAGGCGGGGCGCCGGCGCACGGGCACGAACGCGGCGATCGTGGTCAACTCGAACGCGAACCGCAAGGGCATCAAGATCTTCGCCAAGGCCGGCTCGCCGGTGATCGCGGTCAACGACTCCCGGGTCGTGCGCCTGGGCCGCTCCAAGCGCCTCGGCCGCTACGTCGTGCTCCAGGACGTGTACGGCAACGCCTACACGTACGGGCACCTGGCCAAGATCTCCAAGACCTACCCGGCGCCGAAGCCCAAGCGCGACCGCGCCTCGCGCAGCCGCCGCTCGGGCCTCGCGACGCCCGAGCACGAGAGCAAGGTGGCCAAGTCCGCCAACGCCGTCGCCACGCCGGCGCCGACGGCGACGCCGACCCCCGCGCCCGTCACGAAGGTCCGCCTGTTCGCGCACCCCGACCGCGCGAGCCGGGCCGCGGCGCCGGCCGCCGGCGCCGCGGGCGCGCCGCTCGGCCTGAACCCCAAGGACTTCGTCGCACGCAAGCTGCGCAAGGGCGCCCAGCTGGTCGGCGGCACGACGATCGGCCGGATCGGCAAGACGACCAGGCTCGGCCCGCACCTGCTGTTCGAGATCCGCCCGGCCGGCAGCGGCGCGCCGCGCATCGACCCGAAGCCGATCCTCGACGGTTGGAAGCTGCTCGAGTCCACCGCCGTCTACCGCGCGAAGGGCAAGAACGCGCTGTTCGGCCAGGACGCCGGCCAGCCGACGATCGGCCAGATCATGCTGATGGGCAAGGCTGCGCTCGGCCGCCAGGTGCTCGCTGACCCGCGCATCTCGATCTACCCCTGCGGGCGCTCCGACATCGAGTCGGGCCGGATCGACCGCCGCGTGCTGGCCACGCTCGAGTTCCTGGCCGACTCGGGGCTGAAGCCCACGGTCACCGCGCTCGAGTGCGGCCACAGCTACCTGACCACGTCGGGCAACGTGTCCGAGCACTCGACCGGCACCGCCGTGGACATCGGCGCGATCAACGGCATCACGATCACCGGCCACCAGGGCCCGGGCTCGATCACCGACATCACGATCCAGCGCCTGCTGACGCTCCAGGGCACGATGAAGCCGCATCAGATCATCTCGCTGATGACGTTCGATGGCGCGGACAACACGCTGGCGCTGCCCGACCACTACAACCACATCCACATCGGCTGGCGCCCGCTGTACGGCCAGAACACGGCGGCGACGAGGCAGATCAACCAGATCCTCAAGCCGAATCAGTGGATCAAGCTGATCAACCGCCTCGGGCAGATCGACAACCCGACCGTCCCGGTGCAGCCCTCGAAGTACTCGCTCAAGGACAAGCCCCGCGGCGACTAGTTTCCGGTGACCGGATAGCGCGCAGTAAGTAACATCTGCGCACATGGCCACCGCGGAGACCAAGGCGCAGATCGAGCAGGCCATCGCGGCGTTCCAGCGCGAGGTGCCGGCCCTGTCGCGGCTCAAGCTCGTGTTCGAGCTCGAGCTCCGCGGCCGCGGTGACATCCAGCTGTTCCGGGTCGAGGTGCCCGGGCCGAAGATCACCCGGGACATCGCGTCGGACGCCAAGGTCCGGCTCTCCATCCCGCGCACCGAGTTCAACGAGCTGACCAAGGACGGCTCCATCCGCCACTGGCGCGAGTGCTTCGAGTCCGGGCACGTGAAGGCCAGCGGGCCGCCGGAGATCCTCAAGCTCATCCAGAGCGTCGTGGCCAAGCAGGAGGAGCGGACCCGCACGCGCAAGCTGCGCGTGCGTTAGAGCTCCCGAGGGCCGGGGCCGACGTAGGCCGCGGTCGGGCGGATCAGCCGGCCCGTCCGCTTCTGCTCGAGGATGTGCGCCGCCCAGCCGGCCGTGCGCGCGCAGGCGAACAGCGGCGTCATCAGCTCGGGCGGCACCTCCGCCGTGTCGAGGACGACCGCGGCCCAGAACTCGACGTTGGTGGCCAGGACGCGGTCGGGCTTGCGGGCGGACAGCTCGCTCAGCGCCGCGCGCTCCACGGCCTCGGCGACCTGGAGGCGGCGCGAGCCGAGCTCGGCGGCCGTGCGGTGCAGCACCCGGGCGCGCGGGTCCTCGGCGCGGTACACGCGGTGGCCGAAGCCCATCAGCCGCTCGCCGCGGTCGAGCACGGCCGTGACGTAGCGCGCGGCGTCCCCGGTCGCCTCGACCTCCTGGAGCATCTGCAGCACGCGGCCCGGCGCGCTGCCGTGCAGCGGGCCCGACAGCGCGGCCACGGCGGCGGAGAGGGCGGCGGCGACGTCCGCGCCGGTGGACGCGACGACCCGCGCCGTGAACGTGGACGCGTTCATCCCGTGCTCGGCCGCGGTGATCCAGTAGGCGTCGAGCGCCCGGGCCTGCTTGGGGTCGGCCTCGCCGCGCCACTCCAGCAAGAAGCGCTCGGCGGCCGTGGCGGCATCGCCCCGTGTGTCGGTGCCGCCCGCCGCCTGGGCCACGAGCGACAGCGCGGCGGCCGAGACCCGGGCGAGGTCGTCGCGGGCCTGGTCCGAGTCGAGGTCGATGAGCGGGCGCAGGCCCCAGTCGGGCGCGAGCTGGGCCAGCGCGGCCTGGAGGTCGGCGCGGGCGTCGCCGGTGCGGCGGCCGAGCCGGATCGGCGGCGCCGGCGGGAGGCCGGGGAGCGGCTCGCCGTCGACGAGCAGGCCCCAGACCTGCTCGAACGGCACCCGGCCGACGAGGTCCTCGACGTCGACGCCGCGGTAGCGCAGGGCGCCGCCCTCCCGGTCCGGCTCGGCGATCTCGGTGGCGAAGGCGACGACGCCCTCGAGGCCGTCGGCGATCTGTGGCGTTGCAGTCATGGAACGAGTGTGACAACATTGTCAATATTGACTGAATCAATGTTGACGACCGAGGAGGCGGCGCGGCGCCTCGGCATCAAGCCGGAGACGCTCTACGCCTACGTGTCCCGCGGCCAGCTGACGCGCCACCGCGCACCGGGCGAGCGCCGCTCGCGGTTCGACCGCGCCGAGGTCGAGCGCCTGGCCGGCCGCGCCCGCCGCGGCCGGCCGGACGGCGCGCTGGAGCTGGTCGTCGAGACCGCGCTGACCCGGCTCGACCCGGACGGCGCGCTGTTCTACCGCGGCCGCGACGTCACCGCGCTGGCCCGCGAGTCGACCTACGAGGCGGTGGCCGAGCTGCTGTGGGACGGCGAGCCGGCAGTCGAACCGTGGCGCAGCGTGCCGATCGCCGGCGAGGGGCCGCGCCCGGCCGACCACCTGCGGATCATCGTCGCCCGCGCGGCGGCGGCGGACCCGCTGCGTGCCGACCTCCGCCCCGCCGCCGTCCGCGCCGCCGCACGCCGCCTGATCGCCACGATGGTCGACGGCCTGCCGCCGGCCGGCGACGCCGCCGGCGCGTCGATCGCCGCGCGCCTCTGGTCGCGGCTCCATCCGGATCCGCCGACGCCCGAGCGGCTGCGGGCGCTGGACGGCGCGCTCATCCTGCTGGCCGACCACGAGCTGGCGCTGTCGGCGCTGGCCGCGCGGGTCGCCGCGTCCGCCCACGCGGACCCGTACCTGGTGGTCCTGGCGGGGCTGAGCGCGCAGGGCGGCGCGCTGCACGGCGGCGCCGGCACCGCGGTCGAGCGGCTGCTGGGCGCGATCCCCGACACGGCCGCGGCCCCCGGCGTGCTCGGGGAGCGGCTCGCCGCGGGCGAGGTGCTGCCCGGCTTCGGCCACGCCGTGTACCGCGGCCGGGACCCGCGCGCGGACGCGCTGCTGGCGCTGCTGCGCGCCGCCCAGCCCGACCCGGCCCGGGTCGCCGTGCTCGACGCCGTGCTCGCCGCCGCCGGCCGCCACGACGGCCCGGCGCCGAACGTCGACCTCGCGCTCGGGGCGCTCACCGACTGCCTCGGCCTCGCGCCCGGCGCGGCGGAGGCCATCTTCGCGGTCGCCCGCACCGCCGGGCTGGTCGCGCACGCGCTGGAGGAGTACCCCCACCGGCTGCGCTTCCGCGCCCGGGCCCGCTACACCGGCGAGTGACGGCGGCGCAGCGCCAGCCCGGTGACGATCTCGCGCACCAGCCGGTCGCCCACGAGCGCCGTGACGTCGGCCGAGCCGACCGCCGTCGGCGCCACCTCGACGACCTCGGCGCCGACCAGATCGACTTGCGCGGCGACCTGGCGGCAGGCCCACAACAGGTCGGCGCTGGTCATCCCGCCCGGCTCGGGCGTGCCCGTGCCGGGAGCGAACGCCGGGTCGAGCACGTCGACGTCGACGGTCAGATAGGCGGGCCCCTCCCCCACGACGGCCAGCGCCCGCCCGACCACCTCGCGGATCCCGAGGTCGCGCACGTCGTGCATGAACAGGCTCGTGATCCCGCGCGAGCGCTGCCAGGCGAACTCCGTCTCCCCCGGCCAGTAGCCGCGCAGCCCGATCTGGACGTAGCGGCGCGGGTCCACGTGCCCCTGCTCGACCAGCCGGTACATGATCGAGCCGTGGGAGAGCTCGACGCCGAACACCTCGGCGCCGGTGTCGGTGTGCGTGTCGAAGTGGATCAGCCCCACCGGCCCGCGCCGGGCGGCGCAGGCGCGGATGTCGGGCTCGGCGATCGAGTGGTCGCCGCCGAGCACGATCGGCAGCGCCCCCGCGTCGAGCACCTGCCCGACCAGCGCCTCGATCGCCGCGTGCGTGCGCACCGGGTCGGCGGGCAGCACGGCGGCATCGCCGAAGTCGACGACGCGCAGCTCGGCGAGCGCGTCGACGCCGGTCTCCAGGTGCGGTCCGGGCGGGCAGCTCGCCGCCCGGATGGCCCGGGGGCCGAAGCGCGCGCCCGGCCGGTCGGAGACGAGATCGTCCGTGGGGGCGCCGACGATCACCACGTCAGCGCCCGCCAGCTCGGCGGGGTCCTCCGTGTAGGGGACCCCGGAGAACGTGAGAAGCCCGGCATAGTCGGGCTTCTCGCCGATCTCGCGCCAGCGCTCGAGCGGATCGATCATCCGCCCGGCACCTTACTTCTCAGGCCGTGCGGTGCAGCGGATCGACGTAGACGTCGTCGATCTGGTAGCTGCCCAGCAGCGGCGCGAACGTGAAGCGCACGGCGGTGCGGTCCGGCGGCAGCAGCGGCAGCAGGTTGGCGAGGATCAGCATGCGCCCGGACGGGTGCCAGGCGCCGCCCAGGTCCACGCCGAGCGGCAGCGCGACCCACACGCCGAGCGACGTCTGCACCTGCACGGTCACGACGACCGTGGACAGCAGGCCGCTGTCGCGCTTGGCGAAGAAGCGCAGCGTGGGCTCAGCCAGGCCGACGCACACCGGCGGCGTCGTCGCGGTCGAGCCAGCCGGCAGCGACAGCGAGTGCGAGTCGGCGGCACCGCTCACGTCCGCGGTCTCGTTGCCGGCGACGACCTTCGCCCCGCCGGTCAGCGCCCAGCCGGCCGTGCCGGCCTCGAACGTCCCGACGGTCTTGTACTGCGCGGAATCGCCGTACGGCGCGAACGGCTGCGTGAGGTCACCGTCGCTGCAGTCGGTCGCCGTCGTCGTGAGGATGCCCGCGTGCGCGGGCGCGGCGAATGCGCCCGCCGCGACAAGGCCGGCGACCGTGCCGGCGATGGCGCGCAACTTCGTGTTTCGCTTCATGTCTGAGCCTTACCTCCGTGCGGCTCGGTGAACCAGCTTCTGGACCTAAAGTCGGCACGCCGGGCGGCCGACCACATAGGACACCCGTCGAGCGACGGGCGACCGCCCATGTCCACCACCCAGCACATCGACGCCGCGACGGAGCGCCGGATCGAGCAGGCGTTCGACCAGCGCACGCAGGCCCTGCAGGCCCGGGAGCGCCGCACCGAGGCGCTGTTCGCCGCCACCTTCCTGGCCGGGGACGTCGCGCTCGCGCTGCTGGCGCACCCCGCCGGCGCCCTGTCGCTCCCGCTGGCCCTGGCGTTCGTCCTGGCCTACGCCGCGGCGCTGCGCGTCGAGTTCGTCTTCGGCGACGGCACGGCGATGCCGGTCCAGCTCGTGTTCGTGCCGATGCTGTTGCTGCTGCCGACGCCGCTCGTGCCCCTGCTGATCGCCGCCGGCACGCTGTTGCGGCATCTCCCCGGGCACCTGCGCGGCCGGCGGCCCGCCCACCGGCTGCTGCTGCGGCTGGCCGACTCGAGCTTCGCGCTGGCGCCGGCGCTGGTGCTCGTGGCGCTCGGCGCCCAGCGGCCGGCCTGGGGCCTTTGGCCCGCCTATCTCGCGGCGTTCGCCGCGCAGTTCGCCGTCGACGCCGCCGTGTTCGTGGTCCGCATCCGCGTGGCGGGCGGCACGCCGCCGCGCCTGCGCGAGATGCTGGCCATCTACCGCGTCGACGCGCTCCTGGCCCCCGTCGGCCTGCTCGCGGCCGTGGCCGCCGCCGGCGCTCCGGCGGCCGCGCTGCTCCTGCTCCCGCTGGTCGCGCTGCTCGCCGTGTTCGGCCGCGAGCGCGAGGCCCGCATCGCCCGTTCGCTCGAGCTGAGCAAGTCCTACCGCGGCACCGCGCTGCTGCTGCGCGACCTGCTCGAGGAGGACGACGAGTACACCGGCCACCACACCGAGGACGTCGTCGAGCTGTCGGTGCGCGTGGCCGAGCAACTGGGCGTGAGCGAGGACGTGCGCCGGGAGACCGAGCTCGGGGCGCTGCTGCACGACATCGGCAAGATCCACATCCCGGACGCGATCATCAACAAGGCCGGCCCGCTCGACGACGAGGAGTGGGCGATCATGAAGACCCACACGATCGAGGGCCAGCGGATGCTCGACCAGGTGGGCGGGCTGCTGTCCAGCGTCGGCCTCGTCGTGCGCGCGTCGCACGAGCGCTACGACGGCCGCGGCTACCCGGACGGGCTGGCCGGCGAGGGCATCCCGCTGGCCGCGCGGATCGTCGCCGTCTGCGACTCGTTCAACGCGATGACCACCACCCGCTCCTACCGCAAGGCGATGCCGGTCTCCGAGGCCGTGGCCGAGGTGCGCCGCTGCGCCGGCACGCAGTTCGACCCGGCGGTGGCGGACGCGCTGCTCGCCGTCGTCGGCGACCCCGGCTGGGAGCTGACGATCCGCGAGCCCGCCCCGGCGCCCGCGCCGGTGGCCGGCGTCCGCGCCTGACACCCTGTCGAGCATGCTGTTCGGCAAGCCCGCCGACACCGTCGTCCACCAGCAGCGGCCGTTCAACGCCGAGCCGCCCGCGCCCACGCTGGCCGCCTGCGCGGTGACGCCCGTGGAGCGCTTCTATGTGCGCAACCACGGCGACGTCCCCGAGCCGGGCGACGGGCTGCGGGTCGACGGGCTCGTCGAGGAGGGGCTGCAGCTCACCGTCGCCCAGCTGCGGGGACGGTTCGCCGCGACCGAGCTGACCGCCACGCTGCAGTGCGCGGGCAACCGCCGGGCGGGGCTGATGGCCGTGCGCGACATCCCCGGCGAGGCGCCGTGGGGGCCGGGCGCCACGGGGACCGCCACCTGGCACGGCGCGCGGCTGTGCGACGTGCTGGACGCCGCGGGCGTCCGCGACGAGGCGGCGCACGTCGTCTTCCACGGCGCCGACCGCGCGGCCGACGCCAAGCCGGTGCAGCCGTTCGCCGGCGCGATCCCGCTGGAGAAGGCCCTGCACTCCGAGGTGCTGCTGGCCTGGGCGATGAACGGCGCGCCGCTGGAGCCGGTGCACGGGGCGCCGCTGCGCGCCGTCGTCCCCGGCTACATCGGCGCCCGCAGCGTGAAGTGGCTGACCCGGGTCGAGCTGCGGGCCGCGCCGTGGGCGGGATACTTCCAGGCCACGGCGTACCGGCTCCTGCGCCCGGACCAGTCGCCCGCGCCGGGCGTGGGCGTCGAGCTGGGCGAGATCGGCCTCAACTGCGACGTGCTCTCCCCGGCCGGCGGCGCCCGCGTGCCGGCCGGCCGCGTCGAGCTGCGGGGCTACGCGTTCGCGGGCGGCGAGCGGCACGTGACCCGGGTCGAGCTCTCGCTCGACGGCGGCGCGAGTTGGCGCGAGGCCGAGCTGCTCGACGACCTCGGCCGCTGGGCCTGGCGGCTGTGGCGGGCCGAGGTCGCGCTGGAGCCGGGCGAGCACGCGGTGGCGGTGCGGGCCTGGGACAGCGCCGCCAGCACCCAGCCCGAGTCGGCGGCGGCCCTGTGGAACCCGAAGGGCTACGTGAACAGCGCCTGGGGCCGGGTGCGCCTGGTCGCTACCTAGGCTCGGCCGGCGGCTCGTTCCCCGTGGCCAGCATCCGCTGCGTCCAGGCGACGTCGTGCCAGGCGCCGTGCTTGTAGCCGATCCGCCGGTAGGTGCCCACCGGCTCGAAGCCCATCGCCCGGTGCAGCGCGACGCTCGCCGCGTTGGGCAGCGTCATGCCGGCCACGGCGACGCGGAAGCCGCGCTCGGCCAGGCGCGGCAGCAGCGCGCCGTAGAGCGCGCGGCCGCCGCCCGTGCGGCGGCGCCCCGCCTCCAGGTAGACGCTGACCTCGCACGCCCAGCGGTAGGCCGCGCGCGGGGCGAAGGTTGCAGCGTAGGCGTAGCCGACCACGCGGCCGGCGTCCTCGAGCACGAGCCAGAGGTGGGCGGCGGCGATCCGCTCGGCCATCTCGGCGGCCGACGGCGGCTCGGTCTCGAAGCTCACCGCGCTGTCGGTGACATACGGCGCGTAGATCGCGGCGCAGGCCGCAGCGTCGTCGGCGGTCGCCTGTCTCACCACGGCCCGAAGTTAAGCGCGAGAACCTCCGGCGTGATTGACCCGCGAGACCGACCCGGCTAGCGTCGTCTCGTTGGCTGAGAGCGACCACCGGCGCGACCCACCGACTCCGGCGCCCAGCGCGCGGCCCGCGGACCCCGCCAGGGCCGCCCCCGCTCCCTTCGTCGCCGTGGGAAACCATGCGGTGGCGAGGTTCGCACTGGCGCGCGACGCCGACCCGGCCGCCGCCGGCGATGCCGCCCCGTCGGCGGACCTCATCGTCGACGACGGCGGCGCCCCGCCCACAGGCGGCCAACTCGCCGTGAGCGAGTTCCGCAGCCGGCTCGGCGCGGCGGCGAACGGCGCGCTCGCGGACGCGCTGGGCGCGAGCCCGTGGGCGCTGGTGCCCGCTCGCGCGGAGCTCGCGCAGCGCCTCGACGCGCTGGCCGCGCTCGACGCCCGCGCCGTACAGGACGAGCTGCGGCGCTCCGTGCCGGGCGCGGCCGCCGCGACCACCGCCGCCGGCCTGATCGAGGCGGCGCGCACCGAGGTGGCGAGCGCGGCCGGCGACTACGCCGGGGAGCGCGCGGCCAGCACAGGCCCGGACGACCAGGGGCCGCACCCGCTCGCCACCGCGATCTCGATGGCCGGGGCGCTCTTCAAGCGCCGCGGCAGCGCGCGGTCGCGCCCCGGCATGCTCGCCCGGCTCGGTCGCGGCCGTTCGCTCGACACCGGTCTGGCCGGCCCCCTGGGCGCGGCGTTCGGCCACGACTTCTCCGACGTGCGTGTCCACACGGACGACGAGGCCGGCGCGCTCTCGGACTCGTTGGACGCCCGGGCGTTCACGCTCGGCCGCGACATCGCGTTCGCGCCGGGCGAGTACCGGCCCGGCACCCCCGTCGGCGACGCGCTGATCGCGCACGAGCTGGCGCACGTCGCCCAGCAGCGTGGCGTGCCCGCCGGCGAGCCGCTGGCCAAGGGCCCGGACGGCGAGGCGGCCCTCGAGGAGGACGCCGACGTCGCCGCCGTCCATGCCGTGGTCGCGCTGTGGACCGGGCAGCGATCGATCGCCACATCGGCGCTGCCACGGCTGCGCAGCGGCCTGCGCCTCCAGCGCTGCGGCCGGACCAAGCCGGTACCGCCGAGTCCCACGCCGGACATCGCGCTCGACCCGACGGCGATCGGCCAGCACGTCGCCGACGGCATGAAGGCGACCGACGTGCCGTCGACGCCGGACAGCGGCGTCCAGTACGCGCACAACTACAAGCGCTTCTATCCCGACAAATTCGACGAAGACTGGTGGAAGGGCCACGCGGACGACGCCTACTGGGACCGCCCCAAGGCCATGGAGTGGCACCTGAGGTCCGGTGCCAGCGCGTCGGCGGCGATCAAGAAGTGGCTGAAGGGCCTGACGATCGCCGAGTGCCTGTCGACGGTGATCGCACTCCAGACCGACGCGATTCGGGCCGCCGTCGGCGACAAGAAGTTCGACGAGCACTTCGGCGGCGCCGACGGCCCCGGCAGCGAGGGCCTGCTCGTCCTCAAGGCGGGCTGGGGCGGCAGCTCGATCGAGAAGTACGTCAAGCAGACCGACCCGGCGGCGAAGAACGATCCGGGCACCCCGGGCCACCGCCCGGCGAAGGTCGGCGACCGGTACTACTTCTACAACCACCCCAAGTACCTGCTCAAGCACCCGGGCGGCGCCTGGCAGGGCGAGAACTCGATCTTCGAGGGCGAGGAGGGCGGCGTGCAGTACTGGTCGGGCCTGGGCGCCGTGCACAAGACCGAGGACGACCTCCTCACGGCGATGAAGGCGGCCTACGACCGGGAACGCAGCGATCGCGACGTCGAGGTCCTCAACCAGCGCTACGGCAGCCCGGCGAAGTGGCCGGCGATGTACAAGGAGAAGAAGGACGGCGGCACGGAGTTCGAGGACGCCGTGACCAAGGATCAGATCCTCAACGACCCGTCGTACTCGCTGAACGGCACCACGCGCAAGGGCGGCTTCGTGGCTGCGGCCGGACGCGAGATCGACGTCGAGGCGGTGAAGGGGATGTGACCGGCGACGTGACCGTCACGCTGACCGGGCACACGCCCGGCAAGCCGCCGCTGAGCTGGCTGGAGGTCGACGTGACGCTGCGCAACGACGAGCTGGCGCCGCGCTGGTTCCTCGTGCCCGTGTCGGTGAGCACCACCTGGCCCGAGGGCGGCGACGGGATCGACCGGGTGCAGGCGTTCGCCCTCTCGGGGAGCGGCCGCGTCGTGCTCGGCCGGCTGGACGGGCTGCATGAATGGCACGCACTGCGGCTGCCCGCCGCGGGCGAGCTGCGCATCCGGAACCTGCAGCTGATCGCCTTCGACGAAGATCCGCCCTTCTCGCTCGAGGTGGTCGGCACCGGCGCGCTGTCACTCGCCGGCCGGCCGGCGGAGGAGGTGTTCCCGGGAGGCGACCCGATCTGTGACCCCCACGCCGACGCGAGCGCCGCCCGGCGCACGGCGCTCGGGACGTGGCGCGCGGACGGCGGGCCGGCCGGGCTGTCCGCCGCGGCGCCGCGCCGGTGCCACTTGACGCTTCGGCTGCCCGTCGATGCCTGACGTCCCCGGCCCGGCGCTGCGCATCGCGGGCCGGTCCGTGGCGGCGTTCCAGCTGTGCGGCGTGGCGGGCCTGATCGCGGCGGCCGCGCTGGCGCAGGCGCTCGTCGCGCGCGCCGGAGGCTCGGCGCTCGTGATGGCCGCGGTGATCGTGCTCGCCTGCCTGGTCTTCCTGGCGCTGGCGATGGCCCAGAAGGTCGTCACCGGCACCGAGCGGCTCGTCTACTACCACCACGAGATCGGCGTGCTGCTCGCCGCCGCGGCCCTGGCGGCCGCGCTCGGCGAGCCGCCGCTCCCCTACCTCGATGCCACCGCCGCCGGGCTGGGCGTCTTCCTCGCCGCGGGCCGCTGCGGCTGCGCGCTGGCCGGCTGCTGCCACGGGCGACCGGCGCGCGCCGGGCTGCGGTACGGGCCGCGACACGTCGTGGACGGCTTCCCCAGGGAGTTGCTCGGCGTGACGCTCGGGCCGGTGCAGCTCGTGGAGGCGGCGTGGGCCGCGGCGCTGGCCGCGCTCTGCGCGGGGCTCGTCCTCGCCGGCGCCGCGCCGGGCAGCGCCCTCGCGACGTACGTCGTGCTCTACGCCGTGGCGCGCTTCGGCCTCGAGTTCGCGCGCGGCGACGACCTGCGCCCGGCGTTCGCCGGCTTCTCCGCGGCCCAGTGGACGTCGCTCGCGGTGCTCGCCGCGACGACGGGCCTCGAGCGCGCGGGCGTCCTGCCCGGTGGCGGGCTCCACGCGGCCGCGTTGCTGCTCGTCGCCGGGACCATGGCGCTGGTCGCGCTCGCCCGCCGGGATGCCCCGCTCTTCTCGGCCGCCCACGTACGGGAACTGGCGCGGGCGCTGGGCGAGTGCGCGGCCGCGGGAGCGCCGCGGCGCACGTCGCTGGGGATCAGCGTCTCCAGCGCCGAGACCGCCGGCCGACGTCATTACGCCCTGGCCTCCGAGCGCGGCCGCCTGCGGGACCGGAGCGCCGTCCGCCTCGGCCGGCTGGTCGCGCGCCTCGAGCGCCTCGCCGAGCCCGTCGACGTGATGCGTGGCGCAACCGGCGCCGTCCTCGTGGTCGAGGGCCGCCGCAACACGGAGAGCGTCGCCCCGCGTCAGCCGATCTCGGGGTGCACCATCCAGACGTTGGGCTCCCAGTAGGTCGCCCGGTCGCCCTCGCGGTCGACGGCCAGCGGCGCGAGACCGTCCGGGAACACATAGGCGCCGGATTCCGGGAAGGCCAGCCCGGTCCAGGCCTCCCACTCCGCCACCGTGCCGGTGATCAGCATCGACTCCGGCAGCGGCGTGGCCACGCGGGCGCCGAGCCGCTCGTGCAGACGCAGCCACGGATCGAGCAGCGCGCCGTCGGCACGCCGCCAGGTCACGTAGCGCTCGATCGCCGCGAGCGGGTAGCGGTGCTTGTCGGACGGCCGCACCGGGGCGATCAGCCGCCGCAGCCCGTTGCGCTGCGCCAGCTCGCGCATGCCGGCCAACAGCTGCCCGGCCAGCCCGCCGCGGCGGGCGTCCGGCGCGACCTCGGCGGCGAGCGCGCACAGCGTGTCGACCGGCCCGGCGGTGCGCCGCAGCTCGACGATGGCGCGCAGCGCGGCGTCGATCCCCGGCGGCAGCGTCGCGTCCTCCCCGTCCCAGGCGAGCGGCCCGGTATGGCCCTCTGCGAGCACGGCGTCGCGCTCGTCGTCATACAGCGCGAACTGGTACTCGGGCAGCTCGTCCAGCGCCGGATCCCACCAGTCGGCGAAGACGTCGCCGTGCCGGTTGTACTCCGGCCAGACCGCCGACGACTGCGGCCCTCGCTCGGACAGGTCGGGACGCTCGGCCCACGTGAGCAGGCGCACGGCCATGCCGGGACCCTATCCTCCCGCGATGCGGCCGGACCGACGCGCCTCGCCGGGCGCCACCGAGGCGCCCGACGTCGCCGACGAGGCGCTCGTGGCGTGGCAGCCCGAGCCGCTCCAGTCGGGGTTCGAGATCGAGGACGCGCTCATCGAGACGGACCTCAGTGGCCTCTCCGCGGCCGGCGGGCGCATCGCCCGCAGCCGGCTGACCGGCGCCCGGCTCGCCGGCTCGCGCCTGCGGTCGCTGCGGCTGATCGACGTGGTGGTGTCCGACGCCGACATCTCGAACGCCGACTGGACCGGCGCCCAGCTGCAGCGCGTGGTGTTCGAGCGCTGCCGTATGACCGGCTTCGTGGGCGCGTCGCTCCAGGCCGAGCACGTGCACCTGCGCGAGTGCAAGCTCGACCTGGCGAACCTGCGCCGGGCGACGTTCCGCCGCGTGACGTTCGAGGACTGCGTGCTCGACGACGCCGACCTCGCCGCCGCGTCGATCCGCGACACGCGCTTCGCGGCCTGCCGGCTGCTGCGGATCGCCCTGGACGACGCCCGCCTGGCGGGCGCCGACTTCCGCGGCTCCGAGCTCGTGCCCGAGGGCGAGGTGGCCGCCCTGCGCGGCGCCGTGATCGACACCGTCCAGCTCGTCGAGCTCGGCCCGCTGCTGGCTCGCGGGCTGGGCATCGAGGTGCGCAGCGACTGAGGCCGCCCCCATGGGGTCCAGCACCACGGCGACGAGTTGCCGCGCGGCAGCGAGCGCTGGCAGTACGTGGACGCGCTCGTGCCCTCGGAGCCGGAGCCGCTGGTGCACAAGCGCTACGCCGACGCGTTCGCGGACACCGAGCTGGAGCCGGTGCTGGCCGCGCGTGGCGTCGGCCGGCTCCTCGTGTCGGGCGCGCAGACCGACGAGTGCATCCGGGCGACGCTGCACGGCGCCATCGTCCGCGGCTACGACGCCACGCTGATCGGCGACGCGCATACGACCGAGGGCGCATCGGCCTGGGGCGCGCCGCCGCCCGACAAGGTCATCGCCCACACGAACCTGTACTGGCAGCACCACGCGGCGCCCGGCCGGACGGCCGGGACGGTGAGCACCGCGGACGTCGTCTTCGCCGCCACCGAGTCGCACGCCTGTCCGACCAGAGTCCCATCGCCGGGGCTGTGCAGATGTGAGCCCCGGCCGTCCGAGTGCGGACCTGAGTGGTGAGGCGGCGGGGTCGCTCCTCCGTCGAGAGCGTCGGGCTGCGGCGCTTGTGCACCGGAGGAGTGACTGAGCCGGGCCGCCGCGGCGGGTTGACCGCGCTCTCCGGGGCGGCGAACGTGGCGCCCGTGACCGCCTCCCGGTCGAAGTCGTCACGCCGTGCGCCGCGCGCCGAGGATGACCCGACGCCGGACGAGGTCAGCCGGCCGCCGGCCGCGCCGGCCCAGCAGCTGCTGGCGATGCAGCGCGCCGCGGGAAACCAGGCGGTTGCCGGGTTGCTGCAGCGCGGTGTGTCCTCCATGTTCCGGAACAACCCGAGCCCGGTGCGCACGCAGGCCGCCCTGAATCAGAAGGTGCAGGACTTCTGGCGGCAGTACGGCCCGATGGACGCCGGGATGTTCCCGGACTACGAGCGGATCAAGCCCGACCTGACCGACGCCGCGATCACGCGGCACACGCAGGGGTTCCTGACGGATGCCACGCCGCGGACGGTGAAAGAGGTGGCCAGGGACGTCTACGCCCTCATCCGCGAGAGCTCGTTCGGCCGCCGGCTGGTCAACGAGGGCTCGGGCGTCCTGTCGGGCGTGCGGGCCGCCGTCCTCTCGGCCGAGGCCGAGACCAGCGGGTTGAGCCGCAGCACGCCGCTGCCGAGCGCCGCCGTCGACCTCCACGCCCCCTCGATCAGCTTCCGCGCCGTGGTCGGCGTGGACGGCTCGCCGGCGGCGCTGCAGGGCTGGCAGGTCGGGATCACGCAGACCGTGCTGCACGTCGACCGGCGGTTCTCGATGCGGCTCGAGGCCATGGGCGACCGGCGCATCGTCAACTCGACGACGACCCTCGCCGCACCCGCGAACGACCGCAACGAAGGCTCAGCCGCACCGTGGTACAACACGCACAGCGCGGTCGATGGCGGCAGCACGATTCACACCGTCACACTGCATGACATGCCGGGCGAGGACTTCACGTCCTCGGCCGCGCAGATCACCGGTGTGACGCGCGCAGGCTCCGACCGCTTCGGCACGTGGGTCATCCTGTGGCATCCCGCGACGCAGCGCGTGCGGTTCCTGGGCGGCTGGACGTGGACCGTCGACTACGACGACGAGGCGGGCACACGCACCCGGGTCTCGGGCTTCGCGTCGCGCGTCGGGACCGGCGCGGATCCGCCCGAGGCGGTGATCGGCGGCGCTCGCTGCAAGGACGTCCTCACGAGCACCAAGTCCCCCCCGCTGCCGATCACCACGCAGGAGTCGGCGAAGTTCGACGACGCGGCGGCGAGCGAGCGCAACCGCAAGGCGTTCACCGACGCCGCCACGGCGTTCACGAAGGCGCTCGCCGGGACGGACACGGCGCTGTTGACCGCCGAGCGCGACCGCCTGCTCACCGCCTGGCGGGCGCTGGACGCGGCGCGCCGTCCGCAGCGGGAGGCGGAGCTCCTCGGGAAGCTCAGCGACTACGAGCAGAAGGTGAATCACCGGATCCCGTCACAGGACGCGCTGCGCGCCCAGTACGACGTGCGGTCCTAGTTGATCCGCCGCTCCCGCCCCGCCCACTCCGGCTCGCGCAGCGCGAACTTCTGCACCTTGCCCGTCGAGGTCTTGGGGAGCGGACCGAACTCGATCGCGTCGGGGCACTTGAAGTGCGCGAGGCGCTCGCGGCAGAACGCGACGAGCTCACGCTCGCTCACCTGAGCGCCCGGTCGGAGCGCCACGAACGCCTTCGGCCGCTCGCCCCAGTGGTCGTCCGGGATCGCCACGACGGCCGCCTCCAGGACCTCGGGATGGGCGCAGATCGTCTGCTCGACCTCGATCGAGGAGATGTTCTCGCCGCCGGAGATGATGATGTCCTTGCCGCGGTCGCGGAGCTCGATCGCGTCGTCGGGATGCCAGACGGCGAGGTCGCCGGAGTGGAACCAGCCGCCCCGGAACGCCCGCGCGGTGGCCTCCGGGTCGGCGAAGTAGCCGGCCATCACGTTGTTGCCCCGCATCACCACCTCGCCCATCGTCGCGCCGTCGCGCGGGACGTCGCGCATCTCCTCGTCGACCACCCGGACGAGGTCCGCGGTCGTGTACCCCTGACCCTGGCGGGCCAGCTGCCGCGCGCGGTCCGGCGCCGGCAGCGCGTCCCAGCCGTCCTGCCACGTGCGGACCGTGTGCGGGCCATACGTCTCGGTCAGGCCGTAGACGTGGACGACCCGGATGTCGAGTCCCTCCAGGCGGGCCAGCAGCGTCGGCGACGGCGGCGCGGCGGCGACCAGCGCGGTGACCGGCCGCTCGAGCGGGGTGGCGTCCGGGTGGTTGACGATCGCCATCTGGACGGTGGGCGAGCCACAGTAGTGGGTGACCCCCTCCTCGCGGAGCAGCTGCCAGATCAGCGTCGCGTCGACCTGCCGCAGGCACACGTGCGTGCCGCCGGCCGCGGTCACCGCCCAGGGGAAGCACCAGCCGTTGCAGTGGAACATCGGGAGCGTCCACAGGAAGACCGGGTGGTGGCCGAGCTCGGCCTCGATCACCTCGCCGAGCGCGTTGAGGTACGCCCCGCGGTAGGTGTAGACGACGCCCTTCGGGAGGCCGGTCGTGCCGGACGTGTAGTCGATGGCGATCGGCTCCTCCTCGTCGCGCAGCGACGACGGGACGCCCGCCGGATCGCCGGAGGCGACCAGCCGCTCGTACTCGCCGCCCAGCCGCACGACCTCGAGCCCGGCGGGCGCGCCGGACGCCAGCGGCTCCAGCTCCGGGTCGACGAACAGCCAGCGGGCGCCGGAGTGCTCGAGGATGTGGCCGACCTCGGCGGCGCTCAGCCGGAAGTTGATCGCCACCAGCACGCCCCCGGCGAACGGTACCGCGTGGTGCAGCTCCAGCAGCTCGGGCACGTTCGGGCACAGCGCGGCCACCCGGTCGTGAGGCCCGAGCCCCAGGGCCCGCAGCGCCGACGCGAGGCGGTCGGCGCGGTCGAGCAGCTCCGCGTAGCTGCGCCGCACGTCGCCGTCCACCACCGCCAACCGCTCGGGGTGGATCGCTGCGCTCCGCCGCAGGAACGCCGTCGGATCGAGCTCCGTGCGGCTGACACCCGTCCGTGCCGGCCACGCAGCCGCTCCCTCAGCTTGGCTGGGCATCGCGCGACGATACACGCCGGCTCATCCACACGAACTCGTGGACGCCGCCGTTCGTGGCCTGCTGGTACCGCTCGCCGAGCGGTAGGTTGTACGTATGACCGTCCTGGTCACCGGCAGCTCCGGCCACCTCGGCGAGGGGCTGATGCGGGTCCTGGGCGGGAAGGCGGTCGGCGCCGACCTGCTGCCGGGGCCGTACACGCACGTGGTCGGCGACCTGGCCGACCGCGCGGTGGCCCGGCGAGCGCTCGCCGGCGTCGACGGCGTGGTCCACGCCGCCACGCTGCACAAGCCGCACGTCGGCTCGCATTCGCGCCGGGACTTCGTCGACGCGAACGTCACGGCCACGCTGAACCTGCTGGAAGAGGCGGTCGCCGCCGGCGTGGGGCGGTTCGTGCTCACGAGCACGACGAGCGCGTTCGGGCGGGCGCTCACGCCGGAGACCGGGCAGCCGGCCGCCTGGATCACCGAGGACGTCGTGCCACGGCCGCGCAACGTCTACGGCGTGACGAAGACGGCGGCCGAGGACCTGTGCGAGCTCGTCCATCGCGACCACGGCCTGCCGGTGCTGGTCCTGCGCACGTCGCGGTTCTTCCCCGAGCCCGACGACCGCGGCGAGGCTCGCGCCGAATACCTCGACCTCAACCTGAAGGTGAATGAGCTGCTCTACCGCCGCGTCGACCTGGAGGACGCCGTCCGCGCGCATCTCCACGCGCTCGACCGCGCCCCCGCGCTCGGCTTCGGCCGCTACATCGTGAGCGCGACCACGCCGTTCACCCGCGCCGACGCGGCCGCCCTGCACGCCGACGCGCCGGCCGTCGTGGCGCGGCTCTTCCCCGGCTACCCCGAGCTCTACGCCCGCCGCGGCTGGCGGATGCTCCCAGCGATCGAGCGCGTGTACGACAACGCCCGCGCCCGCCGCGACCTGGGATGGACGCCGCGCTTCGACTTCCGGCACGCGCTCGACTGCCTGGCCGCCGGGCGGGACCCGCGCAGCGACCTGGCCGTGGCCGTGGGCGCCAAGGGCTATCACGCCGAGTCGACGGGCGTGTACACGACGCGCTAGCGGCCCGCCGCTCACCATCGCCTCCTCCGCGCGGGGGACGATCGCCCCGATGTCGCGGCGGGTCGTCTGCGTGGTCGCCCTCGCGCTGGCCGGGTGCGGCGGCGGGCATCCGGCCCGCCATCCGCGGGCCACCGTGACGACCCAGCCCGCGCAGCAGACCGTCCTCGGGCCGCCGGCCGCGACGTGGGGAGCGGCGGCGCAGCAGGCCCGGATCCCGATCCTCGCCTACCACGTGGTGACGGCGGCGCCGCCCGGAGCGAGGTTCCCTCAGCTGTGGGTGTCACGGCAGCGCTTCGCCGCGGAGATGGCCGCGCTGCGCCAGGCGGGCTACCACGCGGTGACGCTGGCCGTCGCGGTGAATGCGTGGCGGCGCGGCGGCCCGCTCCCCCGGCGCCCGGTGGTGCTCACGTTCGACGACGGCTACCGGTCCGACTACACCCATGCCGGACCGGTCCTGCGCGGGCTGCAGTGGCCCGGCGTGCTCAACCTCGCGCTGAACAACCTCCGCCCCGGCGACATCACGGTGCCCGAGGTGCGGCGGCTGATCGCCTGGGGTTGGGAGATCGACTCGCACACGCTCACGCACCCCGACCTCACCACGCTCGCCCCGAACGCGTTGCGGCACGAGCTGGCCGGCTCGCGCGCGGCGATCGTGCGGCGCCTCGGCCAGCCGGCGCGGTTCTTCTGCTACCCGTTCGGCCGTTACGACCCCACGGTCGTCGCCGCCGTGCGGGCGGCCGGCTACGAGGCGGCGACGACCGAGGACGAGGGCCTGGGAGTGGCCGGACGGCGCTTCACCCTCCCGCGGATCCGTGTGAACGCCGGCGACACGGCCGCCACGCTGCTCGCGCGGCTGCGTACGATCGCGGCGTGAACGCGTACAGCACGCCGTGGCTGCGGGTCGGTGTCTACCGCTGCCCTCCGGACAGCGCGCTCTGGCACGAGACCAACGACAACATCGGCGAGCGGCCGCACGTCGTGTTCCCCGCGCTGGCTGTCGGGCTCATGCGGCGCGGCGCCCGGGTCGTGGCGACGCCCAACGACGTCGTCTTCTACCGGCCGCACGAGACGTATGAGCGCTCGCTGCGCGACGCCCGCGGCGACGTGTCGCTGTTCATCGCGCCGGCGCCCGAGCTGCTCGCCCTGCCGGCGGCGCCGGTCGGCCCGGTGGACGCGAGCACGTTCCTGCTCGCGCGCCGGCTCGCCCACCGGCTGGATGCGGGCGCCCTGCCGGTGGAGGAGGCGGCGGCCGAGCTCGTGCACCGGGCGCTGGCCGCGCCCGCGCGGCGGTCGGGCCGGCGGCCCGGCACCCGGCGCGGGCGCGCGCGCCTGACCGAGGATGCGAAGGACCTGCTCGTGTCCCGGCTCGCCGAGCCGCTGTCGCTCGGCGACCTCGCCGTCGAGCTGCACGTCTCGCCCTTCCACCTCACACGGGTGTTCCGCGAGTGCACCGGCCGCACGCTCACCGCCTACCTGCACGACCTGCGCCTGCGGGCCGCGGTCGACCAGCTGGACGCCGACCCCCGCCTCCCGCTGGCCCGCGTCGCCGCCGACCTCGGCTATTGCACGCCGTCCCACTTCACCGACCGCTTCCGCGCGGCGTTCGGCGTCCCGCCGTCGCAACTGCGCAATCTCATGGAAGCGGCGCCGCCCGCCGGCCCGTAGAACCGCCGCATGCTCAAGCAGGCCACGGTCCTCGCGGCCGCGCTGGCGCTCGCCGCCCCCGCCGCCGCCGCCCAGGCGGGCTTCAAGGAGCCCGTGCACGTCATCTGGCAGCGCACCGGGACGACGCCGGGCGCCAACTTCGGCTGGGCCGTGTCCGGGCTGGCCGACGTCAACCACGACGGCGCGGCGGACGCGATCGTCGGCGAGCCGTTTCCGGACCGTGGGACGACGTGGGTCCTGTCCGGCGCCACCGGCGCCGTCCTGCGCTCGTTCCCGGGCGAGCCCGGCGACGCCAACGGCTACGCGATCGCCGACGCCGGCGACACCAACCGCGACGGCGTCCACGACGTCATCAGCGGCGCCCCCGGCATCGCCCCCACCGCGGTCGGCCGCGCCTACCTCTACTCGGGCCGCGACGGGCGGCTGCTGCACGTGTTCACCGGCGCGGCGACCGGCGAGGCGTTCGGCTCGGCCGTGTCGAGCGCGGGCGACGTCAACCGCGACGGCTACGCCGACCTGCTGATCGGCGCGCCCGGCCACGTGGGCGGCGGCATCGCCTACGTCTACTCCGGGCGGACCTACAAGCCGCTCTACACGATCCCCGCGCCGGACGCCACGCACGCGTTCGGCGCCGGCACCGGGACCACCCAAGACGTCAACGGCGACCGCATCCCGGACGAGATCGTCGGCGGCGGCGGCGCGGGCTACGTCTTCTCCGGCGCGACCGGGCGCCTCCTGTTCCCGCTGCCGCCGTCGGCCGCGGCGCAGCAGTTCGGCACGTTCTTCCTGGCCGGCGTCGGCGATATCAACGGCGACGGCGTGCCGGACGTCTACGGCGGCGACTACAACGCCGGCGACAACGGCCCGGGCAGCGGCTTCGCCGCCGTCTACTCCGGCCGCGACGGGACCCCGCTGCACTCCTGGTTCGGGGCGCCGGGCGCCGGTATGGGGCCGGGCCGCGGCGCAGGCGACGTGGACTCCGACCACCGCCCGGACATCGCCGTGGGCTCCTACACGAGCAACGACGGCGCGCCGAACGCGGGCAGGATCGACATCTTCTCCGGCCGGACCGGCGCCACGCTGCGCACGATCATCTCGACCACGCCGAACGAGGAGCTCGGCTTCGACGCCGTCGGCGTGGGCGACGTCAACCGCGACGGCCGCCCGGACCTGCTGGCCTCGGCGGCCAACGGCGACACCGTCTACATGATCGCCGGGGAGCGCGTGCGCCGGCGCTGGTGACGGTCACACCGCCGGCGCGGCACCCGTCGGCGCCGGCGAACCGCGGCTCGCCGGACGCCGTCGGCCGACCTCGTCTGCGGTTGGATCAGGCGACCAGGCGGTCGCGCCCGGCGCGCTTGGCCTCGTAGAGGCGCTGGTCGGCGAGCTCGGTCAGCGCGTGCAGGTCGCCGGCCGTCTCCACCGTGGCGACGCCGATGCTGGCGGTCAGCGCGATACCGGGCGCGATCCGGTCCCACGGCTCGTCGCGGATCGCCGTCCGCAGGCGCTCGCAGGCGGCGCACGCTGCGTTCGCGTCGGTGTCCGGCATCAACAGCATGAACTCCTCTCCTCCAGTCCGCACCACGACGTCCTGGCCGCGCATCGCGCCCAGCAGCAGCGCGGCGACGCGCATGAGCACCTCGTCGCCGGCCTGGTGGCCGAAGCGGTCGTTCACCAGCTTGAAGTGGTCGAGGTCGAGCACGGCCAGGCTGAACGGTCCGGGCCCGGGCGCGTGGCGGCCCACCTCGCGCGCCAGGTAGCGGCGGTTGTGGAGGCCAGTGAGCCAATCTCGGTCGGCCTGCTCGCGCAGCTGCTCCTGCAGCGTCTCGAGCTGCTGGGTGCGGCGCTCGAGCGTGCGCCGCGCTTCGTGGAGCTCCTGCACCACCGACTCCAGCTCGCGGTTCTTGGCCGCCAGCGTGTCGGACTCGCGGCGGGCCGCGCGTGTCTCCAGCGTCGCGCGCTCGAGCCCGCGCTGCAGGGCCGAGAGCTCCTGGAACGCGCGGCGCTCGACCTCGGCGCTGGCCGCGAGCACGCTGTAGGCCTCCTCGGCCCGGCCGGCCTCGCGCAAGGCGGCGGCGACGGTCGTGAGGATCATGCTGCGCGCCTGCGGAACGCGCTCGCCGAGCCGGTCGACCACGCGCCGGCCGGTGCGCTCCGCCTCGTCGAGGCGCCCCAGCGCGAGCAGCGCCTGCACGTCGATGACGACGCTCATGGCGAGCAGGTACGGGTTGGGATCGCCGGTCGCCGCGAGCAGCTCGACGGCGCGTTCGGCGTCCGTGAGCGCGTCGCCGGCGCGCCCGGCACGCAGCCGGATCTCCGCTCGCGTGCAACTGAGCACGGCGAGCGCGAAGCGGTTGTCCGGCGCGAGCGGCTCGGCCGTGGCCTGCGCCGCGGCGATCTCCCGCTCGGCGCCGTCGAGGTCGCCCTGCTCCATGGTGAAGTGCGCGAGGTCGTTGCGCGACATCGCCTCGTCCCACGCGTTCCCGGCGGCGATCGACAGCCGCAGCACCTCGTGGAGCCGCGCGTGCCAGTCACTGACTCCGATGTTGCCGAACACGACGCAGGCGTAGCGCCGGGTGAAGACGCGCAGGCCGAGGTCGCCCACACGGTCGGCGAGCTCGATCGCGCGCTCCGCCTGCAGCAGCGACTCGGCGTAGACGCCGGCGAAGAAGTTCAGCTGGCCCTTGACGGCCGCCAACTCGGCGCGCGCCGCGTCGTCGTCGGCGCGCTCGGCGTACGGCTCGGCCTCGGCCGTCAGCGCGACGCCCCCTTGCAGGTCGCCACGCTGGACCGCGACCGCGGCCTGCAGCACCAGCGCCCGGCAGCGGAGCACCGGATCGCCGACCGCGCGCGATATCTCGAGGCACCGGACCGCCTCGACGAGCGCAGCCTCATGGTTCTCGTGATGCCGGTCGCGTGCGCGATCCAGCACCCGGTGGAGCCCCATCATCTCGCCGCCGGCCATCAGAAGGGTATTCGGACGCAACGGCCGAGACCTTGACCGGATCCGCCGGCCGGCCGGCGTCGTCTCACGCCGCCTCCTGCGCGAGCTCCCGGTCGCGGGCGGTGATGACTGCCGCGAGCCGGCGCCGCGGGGAGCGCAGGGTCAGCAGCGCGACGAGTGCGCCCGCGCCGACGGCGCCGGCGGCGATCGCCCAGCCGAGGTGAAAGCCGCCGGTGAGGGCCTGGAGGTGGTGCTGTCCCCGGCCGGCCAGCACCTTGGTGCGTGCGGCCGCGATGGTGCTCAGCGCCGCGGTCCCGATCGCCACCGAGATCTGCTGCGAGGCGTTGAGGAGGCCGGAGGCCAGGCCGGCGTCGGCGACCGGCACGTCGGCCATCGCGATCGTGGTCAGCGGCAGGAACGACAGTCCCGCGCCGAGACCGAGCAGTGCGAACGGCAGCGCGATCGTGGGGAAGTAGCTCGCGTGCGCCGGCAGTCGCGAGAGCAGCACGAGTGCGGCGGCGATCGCGGCCAGCCCGGCGAGCACGACGGATGTGGCCCCGAACCGGCGCATCAGCCGAGCGGTCACCCCGAGTGAGAACAGGCCGATGGTCAGCGTCAGCGGCAGGAAGGCGAGGCCGGTCTGCAGCGCCCCGTAGCCGTGCACGTGCTGGAGGTAGAGCACGCCGAGCAGGAACGTCGAGTACATGCCCGTGCCCACGAAGCCGCGGACCACGCTCGATCCGGCCAGCCCGCGGGAACGCAGGATCCGCAACGGGAACATCGGCTCCGAGATCCGCGACTCGACCGCGACGAACACGGCCAGCAGCGTGATCGCGGCGGCGCCGAACCCGAGCGTGTGCGCCGACAGCCAGCCGTAGTCGGTGACCTTCACGATCGCGTACACGCCGAGCATCAGCGCCGCCGTGACGAGCACCGCGCCGGCCACGTCGATGCCGCGCCCCAGCCCGAGACGCGCGGTCTCGTCGATCAGCACCGATCCCAGGGCGAAGGTCACGATCCCGATCGGCACGTTGATGAAGAAGATCCAGTGCCAGTCGACCGACTGCGTGAGCACGCCGCCGGCGAGCAGGCCGAGCGAACCGCCGCCGGCGAGGATGAACGTGTACACGCTCATCGCGATCGCCCGCTCCGCCGGCCGAGGGAACTCGGTGACCAGCAGGGCCAGCACCGCCGCCGAGGCCACCGCGCCACCGACGCCCTGGGCGAACCGGCCCACGACCAGCACGACCTGGTCGCCCGCCAGCCCGCACGCCACCGAAGCCAGCGTGAACATGGCCACCCCGGTGAGGAACATCCGCTTGCGCCCGAGCAGGTCTCCCAGGCGTCCGGCCAGCAGCAGGAAGCTGCCGAACGCGATCAGGTACGCGTCCAGCACCCACGCCAGGTTGGCCTGCGAGAAGCCGAGGTCCCGCTGCATCGCGGGGAGCGCGACGTTCACGATCGTTCCGTCCAGGACCATCATCAGCTGCCCCAGGCACACGACCGCGAGCGCCACCCACCGTCGCTGTTCTCCATTGATCAGGTTCTTCATCGTGGTCATTCCGCTTCCACCTCCCGATAGTCTCGTTACTACGAATAGGATCGTTATTGACAATAGAGTCGTTATACTCGTCGCATGGCTGAGCGTCAAGCCACCGGCCGGCCGCGCCGCGGCGAACGGCGCCTGATCACCCGCGCGCAGCTGTTGGATGCCGCCGAGCGTGTGTTCGCCCGTGACGGCCTGCGCGGCGCCTCGGTCGACGCGATCGCGTTGGAGGCCGGCTACTCGAGCGGCGCCGTCTACTCGAACTTCAAGGGCAAGGAGGACCTGTTCCTCACCCTGCTGGAGGAGCGGATCGACCCGCGCTTGGCGACGGTCTACGAGGCGGTGGAGGCCGAGCTGGCGGCCGGCGCCCCGCCGCTGGAGGCCGCCCGCCGCTTCGTGTCCACGCTCCGCGGCGAACGCGGCGCGTTCCTGCTCCTGATCGACTTCTGGGGCCAGGCGGTGCGCGACCCCGCGTCGGCCGAGCGATTCGCCCAGCGCCACGCCCGCCTCCGCGCCACCATCGCACGCCTCCTCGACGCCGCGATCCCCGTACGCGACACCGGACCCGGGCTCCCCACCGACCAGCTCGCCACCACCCTGATCGCGCTGGCCAACGGCTTCGCGATCGAGCTCCTCGCCGACCCCGACGCCGTTCCCGACGACCTGTTCGGCCACGCGATCGGCGCGCTCGTGCAAGGCGCTCGCGGCCCTCGATGACCGGCCGGACCGGCCGGGCTCGTCGTGGGCCGCGCCGGCGGCTGGGGCTGCCGTTGACTCCCATAGGGATCCTTGAGAGGCTGTCCGGACAGGATGCAGGAACTACAGGGAGCCACGAGAGCGGGGAGGAGCCGAGGGATGGAGCCGCTGCCGATCAGCCAGATCGCGCTCGTCGTCGAGGACATGGAGGAGGCGCTGGAGCGCTACCACCGCGTGCTCGGCTGGGGTCCGTGGAACGTCTACGAGCACAAGCCGCCGCTGCTGCACCACACGCGCGTGCGCGGCAAGGACGTCGAGTACACGATGATCGGCGCCGAGACCCACGTCGGGCCGATCGTCGTGGAGCTGATCCAGCCGGTCAGCGGCCCGAGCATCTACGCCGAGTGGCTCGACGAGCACGGCGAGGGGCTGCACCACATCGCGGTGATGCGCCCCACTCCGGAGACCTCCGAGGAGACGCGCAAGCGATTCCTGGACGAGGCCGGCGCCGACATCCTCATGGAGGGCCGGATCGGCGACGGCATCCACTTCTACTACGTCGACTCCCAGCCGCAGCTGAAGGCCATCTTCGAGTCGGGCACCGGTCACGCCGTCGACCTGAAGCCCAGCTACGTCTACCCGGCCTAGATGCGGATCCTCGCGGTCGGTGACTCCTACCTCGGCGTCGACGCGCTCGAGCACGGGCTCGCGCGGCTCGCCGGCCGCCACGAGCTCGAGCTCCTGCAGCTCGACGAGACGCGGCGGTTCGTCCCGGCCACGGACGCGGAGCGGGCGCTGCGCGAGCACGCCGGCGACCCCGAGGAGATCATCGCCCGGATGCCCGGCGTCGAGGCGCTCGTCGTGCACGGCGCGCCGGTCACCGACCGGGTGCTGGCCGCGTCGGACGGCCTGCGGCTGGTGGGCTGCGCCCGCGGCGGCCCGGTGAACGTGGATGTCGCGGCCGCCGCGGCCCGCGGCATCAAGCTCGTGACCACGCCCGGCAAGAACGCCGAGGCCGTGGCGGACCAGACGCTGGCGTTCATGATCATGCTCGCCCGGGGCTTTCCGGCCGCGCAGCGCTTCCTGCTGGGCGGCGGGCGCCTGGCGAGCACGTTCGAAGGCGCCGCGTTCTTCGGCCACGACCTCGGCGGCCTGACCGCCGGCCTGGTGGGCTTCGGCCACGTCGGGAGCGCGGTGGCGCGCCGCACGGCGGCCTTCGGCATGCGGACGCTCGTCCACGACCCGTTCGTCGCCGTCGACGACCCGCACGCCGAGCAGGTGGGCGAGGTGGCCGAGCTGCTCGCGCGCGCCGACATCGTCTCGCTGCACGTACGGGCGACGCCCGAGACCGAGGACCTGGTGGACGCCGGGTTCCTCGCCGCGATGCGGCCGGGGGCGTACCTGATCAACACGGCGCGCGAGTCGCTGGTGGACGAGGCGGCGCTCGACGCCGCGCTCGCCTCCGGCCGGCTCGCCGGAGCGGCGCTCGACGTGGTGCGCGATGCGGCCGGCGCGCCCCACCCGCTGCTGCGCCACGACAACGTCGTGCTCACGCCGCATATCGGCGGCGCCACCCACGAGACGCTGCTGCGCGGCGCGACGATGATCGCCGACGCGATCGAGGTCTTCGCCGCGGCCGGCGTGAACACCTGAGCGAGGAGGAGACGGGATGCCCGAGGCGGACGCCCACGGCGACAAGCAGTTCCACCCCGAGGTCCCGGTGCGCCGGGAGGCGCTGGCGGTGAAGGGCGCGGCGGGCTACGACTGGGGCATGCAGAACCGGCTCGCCCGGATCTTCCGGCCGGCGACGGGGCGGACGGTCATGCTGGCGTTCGACCACGGCTACTTCCAGGGGCCGACGAGCGGCCTGGAGCGGATCGACCTCGGCATCGTCCCGCTGGCCGGGCAGGCCGACGCGCTGATGCTCACGCGCGGCATCCTGCGCTCGACCATCCCCGCCACGCACCGCGGCGGGATCGTGATGCGGGCGAGCGGCGGGCCGAGCATCCTGCGCGAGCTCTCCGACGAGCACGTGGCGCTCGACCTGGAGGACGCCGCGCGGATGAACGTGCACGCGGTCGCGGTCCAGGTGTTCGTGGGCGGGGAGCACGAGAGCCGGTCGATCCGGAACATGACGCAGCTGGTCGATGCCGGCTACCGCTACGGCATCCCGGTGCTCGGCGTGACCGCGGTGGGCAAGGACCTGGTCCGCGACGCCCGCTACCTCGGGCTGGCCACGCGCATGTGCGCCGAGCTGGGCGCCCAGTTCGTCAAGACCTACTACACGGCCGAGGGCTTCGAACAGGTCACGGCGGGCTGCCCCGTGCCCGTCGTCATGGCCGGCGGCAAGAAGCTCCCGGAGCGCGAGGCGCTGGAGATGGCGTATCGCGCCGTCGCGGAAGGCGCCGCGGGCGTCGACATGGGGCGCAACATCTTCCAGAGCGCGCATCCCGCAGCGATGCTCGAAGCGGTCACCCAGGTGGTGCACGAGGGCCTCGGCCCCGCCGACGCCTTCGCGCTCTACGAGTCGCTCGCCCGCGAGCCGGTCGCCGCATGACACGGCTGAGCGTCGGCATCGCCACCGCCGACCCGCTGCGGCTCGGCGAGGAGCTCGGCCGGCTCGCGGACGCGGGCGTCGAGCTGGTCCACCTCGACGTGATGGACGGCGCCTACTGCCCGGTCGTGGCCACGGCCGCGCCGGCGCTGGTGCGGGCGATCCCGGAGCCGCTCGCCGCCGACGTGCACCTGATGGTGCGCGACCCGCTGGCCCACGTGGACGCCTGGGTCGCCGCCGGCGCGCGGATCGTCACGTTCCAGCTCGAAGGCGCGGCGGAGCCGCTGCGCGTGCTGCGCACGCTCGCCGGCCGCGGGGTAGAGCGCGGCGTGGCGATCGCGCCGGGGACGCCGGTGGCCTGGCTGGAGCCGCTGCTCGGCGACGTCGAGCTGGTGCTGGTGCTCGGCGTGATCCCGGGGCTGGCGGGCCAGCGGTTGGAGCAGCCCGCGCTCGACCGGCTGAGCGCCGTGCGCGCGCTGGTGGACGGCCGCGACGTCTGCGTGGGCTTCGACGGCGGCGTGGACCGCGGCAACGTCGACCGGGTCGTCGCGGCGGGGGCCGAGCTGGTCGTCTCGGGCTCGGCGGTGTTCGACGGCGGCGACGCCGGCGCCAACGCGCGCTTCATGCTCGAGCGGGCGGCGGCATGAGGACCGTCATCGTCACCGGGGCGGGCACGGGCGTCGGCGCCGCCACCGCGCGGCTGTTCGCCCAGCACGGCCACGCTGTCGTGCTGGTCGGGCGCCGCCGGACGCCGCTGGAAGAAGTCGCGGCGGGCATCCAGCATGCGCTCGTCCACGTCGCCGACCTGGCCGACCCCGCGGTGCCGGGCCGGCTCATCGCCGCCGCCCGCGACGCCTTCGGCGGCGTCGACGTGCTGGTCAACAACGCGGCGATCATCTGGAACGGCCCGTTCGCGGAGTTCACGCTCGACCAGTTCGACGCGCACATCGCGGTCAACGTGCGCGCGCCGTTCCTGCTCACGCAGGCCGCGCTGCCCGCGCTGCGCGAGGGGGAGTCGCCGGCGATCGTCAACGTCAGCTCGTCGATCGGCAGCATCGTCAAGCCCAAGACGACCCTCTATGCCATGACCAAGGCCGCGCTCGAGTACCTGACGCGGGCCACGGCGTACGAACTCGCCGAGGACGGCATCCGCGTCAACGCCGTTGCGCTCGGCCCGGTCGACACGCCGATCCACGCCACCTACGCCGACGACCTGGAGGCGGCCTACGCCGACCTGTCCCGGCGCATCCCGCTCAACCGCATGGGCAAGGTCGAGGACGTGGCCCGCTGGATCTGGTGGCTGTCCTCGCCCGACACGGACTGGACCACGGGGGCGATCGTCCCCGTCGACGGCGGCCAGGTGCTCGGGATCCCGGAGGCGGCAGGTGGCTGAGCGGCTCGAGGGCAAGCGGGCGCTGATCAGCGGCGCGGGCAGCGGCATGGGCCTCGCCGCCGCCGAGCGGTTCGCCCGCGACGGCGCTCGCGTGGCGCTGCTGGACATCGACGCGGCGGCGATCGCGGCCGCGGCCGAGCGCATCGGCCCGGCCGCGCTGGCCACGCCCGCCGACGTGCGCGACGAGGACGCGGTGCGCGCCGCGGTGGCGCGCGCGGTGGCGGAGTTCGGCGGCCTCGACGTGGTGGTGGGCAACGCCGGCGTCCAGCTGGCCGGCCAGGACGACCGCGCGGAGCGCCTGTCGCTCGACGTCTGGCGGCGCACCGTGGACATCAACCTCACCGGCATGTTCCTCGTGTGCAAGCACGGCATCGAGGCGCTGCTGGCCGCGGGCGGCGGCGCGGTGGTGTGCACGTGCTCGCCCACCGGGCTGTTGGGCTGCGCGCCCGGCTACGACGCCTACAGCGCCAGCAAGGGCGGCGTCGCCGGGCTCGTGCGCGTGCTGGCCGCCGACTACGCGAGCGCCGGCATCCGGGTCAACGGCGTCGTGCCGGGCTACATGGACACGCCGATGACGAGCTGGGTGGCGCCGGACGAGCACGCGGCGCTGCTCACGACGATCCCCCTCGGGCGGGCGGGCCGGCCCGAGGAGGTCGCCGCGGTGATGGCCTTCCTCGCCTCCGACGACGCGTCCTACGTCACCGGGGCGCTGTGGGCCGCGGACGGCGGGATGACCGCGATTTAGACGAACGAGGAGCGCTGGCCCTGCTCCTCCTCGGTCTCCATGCGCTCCGCCGCGGCGTCGCCGGCGTGGCGGAGCAGCCCACCCCGGCCGCTCATGATGAGCCAGGCCAGCACGCCCAGGCCGATCGCGATCCAGCCGAGCACGATGAACGGCGCGAGGCTGATCGGGTAGGCGGGCAGCGGGTTGACCGACTCATAGACCACGGCCGCGAGCGCGAGGATGCCGAGGAGCGGGATCACCCCGTGCTTGAACCAGCTGAACTCGTCCGGGTGCTCGCGCCGGTAGTAGACGAACAGGCCGACGTTCGACACGGCGTACACGGGTGCCAGGGCGAACGTGAACCACGTGCCGGTGAGGTTGTAGACGTTGGCCACGCCGATGAGGATCGGCAGCAGCACGCCCAGCACGACGTTCAAGCCGGTGAGGGCCCAGACGGCGTTGATAGGCGTCTTGTACTGCGGGTGCACCTTGCGCAGCGCCGACGGCATCGCGCCGGTGCGCGCCATGCCGAACAGGAACCGCGCCGACGCGTTCATGACCGCGATCGACACGGCGATCGCCGAGTTGAACAGCGCGATCAGCAGCAGGACCCAGGCGTCGCCCCAGAACTTGTGGCCGAGCACGAACGCGGGGAGCTCGCTCGAACTGGCGAACGAGCCGATGTTGTCCGTGCCCCAGCCGACGGTCTGGCCCCACGACACGAACACGAGGAAGAAGCCGAGCAGGAAGATCGAGCCCATGACCGCGCGCGGGATGGTGCGCTTGGGGTCCTCGGTCTCCTCGGCCAGCGGCGCGGCGGCGTCCCAGCCGGTGATGGCGAAGATGGCGAACACGACGCCGAGGAAGAGCCCATGGGCGCTCGGCGCGTTCCCGGGGTTCAACCACTGCACGTTGACGCCCCCGGGACCCGGGTCGATGAAGCCCGAGACGCCGAGCGCGAGCACGATCACGGTCTCGATCAGGCCGAGGACGATCACCAGCTTGGCCGACAGTTCGATCCCGCGGTAGGACGTGTATGCCACCAGCGCGATCAGGAACACCATCAGGTACCACCAGTGGAACGTGATGTTGTACTCGGACTTCAGCGTCGAGGACAGCGTGTCGCCCATGAAGCTGCCGACCTGCGCCACGACGACCGGGTAGAACAGCAGGTAGACCCAGGCGACGAGGAAGCCCCAGCGCACGCCCAGCGACCGCGTGACGAACGTGTAGTACGTCCCGACCGACGTCATGTGCTTGGTGAACTGCGCCAGCACATAGCCGAGCAGGATGGCGATGATGAACGCGCCGAGGTAGGCCAGCGGGGCGGTCACACCGGCGTTGGACACGATGAACGGGATCGTGAACATGCCGGCGATCGCGGGCGCGATGGCCGTCACGCTCTGCATCAGCACGCCGGGCAGCCCGATGGCGCCCGCCTTCAGCTCCGTCTGCGCGACTACGTGCTCGTGCTCGTGCTCGTGCGCGGCTGCACCGTCAGGCATATAGCCCCCCGTTAGGGATTCGTCTCTCCGGCCGTCTCGGCCACTCCTCCGGTTCGGAGAATAACGTCATCCTGTCCGTACAGTCAATGTGTCAGAAGATGGCGATCGGGTTCCAGGGCGAGCCGGTCCCGCCGGGCAGCCGCAGCGGCAGCCCGACGACCATGAACTCGTCGCGGCCTTCCTGCGCGCACGCCGCCGCGAGGTCCTCGAACTGCAGGCTGTCGGACACGAGCATGCCCATCGCCGCGACCTGCAGCGGATGGATGGGATACGTGATGCCGTCGACCACGCTCGGCACCGCCTCGCCGTCGCCGTCGGGCAGGAACGCGGCGAGCGACAGCTCGTGCATCCACGGGATGGCGTCGACGTGGATGCCGGCCTTGCCCTCGCCGGCCGGTGGCGGGTTGTTGTCCCACGCGCCCAGCGTCAGCCGGCGCTTGTGGTGGCCCGTGCGGAGGACGAGGATGTCGCCCTCGCCGAGCGCCACGCCCTGCGTGCGCACGCACTCCTCCAGCTCGGCCCGCGTGACCGCCTCGCCCGGCTCGAGCCAGTCCACGCCGCGCAGGCGCGGCACGTCCAGCAGCACGCCGCGGCCCACCACGCCGAGGCTGACCGCGGTGATGTCCTGCGCGGTCGCGCCCGTCGAGGGCACGACCTCGGCGGCGCTGCGGCCGTTGTAGGTCAGGCCGCCGTAGGAGATGTGGCAGAGCGCGTCGACGTGGGTGTGACAGTCGCCGTGGCAGGCCATGCCGAGGTAGTCGAGCGCGAAGCCGACCTTGCTGGAGTCGACCGGCACGTCGTGCGATTGGACGACGAAGTGCATGGCCTGCTGCGGGTTGTCCGGCCCGGCGACCTTGTTGATCGGGATCGCCAGCGACACCCGCCGGCCCGAGCGCACGAGCCCCGCCGCCGCGCGCACCCTCTCGGGCGTGAGGAAGTTGAGCGTGCCGAGCTCGTCGTCGGGCCCCCAGCGGCCCCAGTTCTTCACCGCCTCGAAGATCGCCTCGAACTCGGCGACCCCCAGCCTCGTCGCGGCCGGCAAGCGACCACCTCCCTTCGCGTCGTGGGTCAAGGGCGGGTGGGCGGGCCGGGTCCCCGCGGCGTCACGGGCCAGATGTCGGTGACCACGCCGTCCTCGATGACATGGAAGACGTCGTGCAGGTTGACCGTGGTCGGGCCGTAGCCCGCCATCGCCTCGGCCACGTCGCCGAGGTCGAGTGGCGGCGGCCCGGGGAAGTCGACCAGGCAGTGCTCCTCGGCGTAATAGCGCACCTGCCCCTCCGGGAAGCCGACGAGCGGGGGCGTGACGAAGTCGATGCCCACGACCTTGCGTCCGCAGTCGAGCACGACCGTGGTGCCCTGGCGGGAGATCACCGTCCCGGCCACGGTCAGCGCGGTCTCGAAGCCGCCGGGTACGAGCGCGCCGTGCATGCAGTCCATGAGCGTGTACGAGCCGGCCTGGACCTCGTCGATCCGCGGGTTCGCGCCCGTGATGAAGTACGTCCCGGTTCCGCCGGCCGACAGCACCTCGAGCGGGTGGCCGCGCTCGACCAGGAAGTCCAGGCAGTCGATCGCCATCGCGTTGGCGGCGTGGGCGTCGGCGACGCGCTTGTCGGGGTCGGGCTCGAGCATGCAGTGGCCCTCGTATGCCTGCAGGCCGCGCAGCTTCAGGCCGGGCAGCTCGCCGATCCGCTCGGCCAGCGGGAGCGCGTCCTCGCGGCTGCGCACGCCGCAGCGCCCCATGCCCACGTCGAGCTCGATCAGCAGCTCGATCTGCGCGCCGGCGTCCGTGGCCGCGCGCGCGAGCTGCTCGGCGTTGCGGGCGTCGTCGACGGCGACGGTGAGGCGGTGCGAGCGGGCCAGTTCGGCTGCCGCTCGCACCTTGTCCGGCTGCACGAGCTGGTTGGCGATCAGCACGTCGGCGATCCCCGCCTCGGCCATGACGATCGCCTCCCACACCGTCGCGCAGGCCACGCCGACCGCGCCGGCGTCGACCTGCATGCGCGCCAGCTGCGGCGACTTGTGCACCTTGATGTGCGGGCGCAGCGCGGCCGGCAGGTCGCGGAACTTCGCCGCCATCGTGGCGATGTTGCGCTTCGCCGCGTCGAGGTCGAGCAGCAGCGCCGGCGTCGTCACCTCGTGGCGGCGATCTGGGTGCGCCCGATCTGGTCGCGGTAGCGCTCGATCATGCGAGGTCCCCGGGGATGCCGAGCGTCTGCCCGCCGTCGATGACGAGCGTCTGCCCGGTCACGTAGGCCGCTTCGTCGGAGGCCAGGAACGCCGCGGCGCTGGCGATGTCGGCGGGCTGGGCGAAGCGCGCCAGCGGGATCGTCTTCAGGTACTCCGGCGCGAGCTGCTCGTTCTGTACCACGAGCGCGGCCAGCGGCGTGTCGGCCACGCCGGGCGCCACGCCGTTGACCCGGATCCCGTGGCGGGCGAGGTCGATCGCCGCCGAGCGGATGAACGCCCACACCGCGGCCTTGGTCACGTTGTAGGCGGCCATCGTCTCCTCGACGTGCCAGGCGTTGATCGAGCTCGTGCAGACGATCGCGCCGGGCCGCCCGGCCGCGACCATGGCCCGCGCCGCCTCGAGCGCGCAGAACATCACGCCATCGACGTTGACCGCCATGTGCCGGTGCCAGTGCTCGTCGGTCTCCTCGAGCAGCGGCACGGGGTCGGCGATCCCCGTGTGCGCGCACATGACGTCGATCGCGCCGAAGCGCTCCACGCAGGCGGCGACGGCGCCGCGGCAGTCGTCGTGGACCGACACGTCGCCCGTGAACCCGACGAACCGCGCGCCCAGCCGCCCGGCCACCTGCTCGAGCCCCGGCCCGTTGCGGTCGAAGCCGATCACGCCCGCGCCCTCGGCGAGGAAGCGCTCGGCCATCCCCAGCCCGATCCCCTGCGCGGCGCCGCTGACCACGACGCCCTTTCCCTCGAATCGGCTCACCCGTCTCCTCTCCTAGGTCCCGGCCGCGCGCCAGAGCGGGCGCACCAGGCCGGCGTCCACCAGCTCCAGCGAGCGCCGGTAGAGGTCCAGCCACTGCGCGTAGAGGCCGTCGTAGCGCTCGGCCGCCTCCGGGTCCGGCGCGCACGTGCGCTCGATCGCCACGAGCCGGGCCGCGGTCTCCCCGGCGTCGGCGAACAGCCCGGCGCCCACGCCGGCGCAGATGGCGGCGCCCAGCGCGGTCGACTCCTTGACCACGGGGATGTCCACCGGCGCGCCGAGGGCATCGGCGATGATCTGCGGCCACAGGCGGCCCTTGGCCGCGCCGCCGGTGAGGACGAGCCGGTCGACGTCGATGCCCGGCGACCTGCTCGACGATGTCGCGATGGCCGCGGGAGACGTAGGCGGCGCTCTCCTCGATGGCCCGGAAGCACTCCGTGCGCCCGGCCCGCTCCGGGCGGCCGACGTCGAAGCCGATGAAGCCGGGCGACGCGTGCACCCAGCGGCTCGCCTGCATGACGTTGGAGAAGATCCCGAAGACGCCGTGGGCGCCGGGCGGCACCGCAGCGGCCCGCTCCTCGAGCACGTGGTAGACGTCGGTCCCGCGGCGGGCCGCCTCCTGGACCTCCGGCTCGCAGAAGGCGTCGCGGAACCAGCGCATGACCAGCCCGCAGTAGAAGCCGATCCCCTCCATCATCCAGCGGCCGTCGACGGCGTGGCAGAGCGTGCGCAGGCGCTCCTCGGGGTCGACGAGCGGCTCGTCGAGCACGACGGTGTGCTGCCAGAACGTGCCGCCCACCACGGTGAAGCGCCCGGGCTGCGTGACGCCGATGCCCAGCAGCGCGAGCTGCGTGTCGGCGCCGCCCGCCACCACCGGGGTCCCTTCGCGCAGGCCTGTGTCCGCGGCCGCCGCGGCGGTGACCGTGCCCACCACCTCGCCGCTGCGGGCCACGCGCGGGAAGACCGAGCGATCCAGCCCGCAGATCTGGAGGATGCGATCCGACCAGTCGCCGTCGGCCAGCTCGAACATGCCGGAGCTCGAACCCAGCGAGCGGTCCGTGACGAACTCGCCGCACAGCCGCGTGAGGATCCAGTCGCCGAGCATGCCGACGTGGGCGATCGCGGCGAACACGTCCGGCTGGTGGCGGGCGATCCAGCGGAAGCGCGCCGGCGCGGTGATCGACACCCAGTCGCCCGAGCGGCCGTAGATCTCGCGCGCCGCGCCGGACTCGACCAGCTCGGCGATCTCTCGCCCGGCCCGTCCGTCGGCGTTCGTGCACGCCCACAGTTCGTGGCCGGCCGCGTCGTAGAGCACCATGCCCTCGCGCATGCTGGTCGCGCTGACCGCCTTGACCGCGGAAGGCGACGCGCCCGCGGCGGCGAGCGCGTCACGGATGCAGGCGCAGATGAGGTCCCAGTTCCCGGCGGTGTCGAACGCCTGCGAGCCTGGGACGCCGTCGATCTCGGCGTGGGTGTACTCGCGCTGGCCGCTGCCCGCGGGCGTACCGTCCGGCGTGAACAGCAGCGCCCGGCAGCTCCCCGTGCCGGCGTCGACGGCCAGCAGGAGCTCGTCGCTCATCTCGGCTGAGGGCTGGACGGCACCGGCCGGGGAGCCTAACGTCATCCTGTTCGTACAGCAACCGTGGCACACTCCCCGGAGACCGCATGACCGTCCTGCCGCAGACCGCGATCCAGCGCACCTCGCCGGTGCCTTTCTACTTCCAGCTCGCCGAGCTGCTGGAGCAGGAGATCATCAGCGGCCGCTGGCCGGCGGGGTCGCGGCTGGCGTCCGAGCCCGACCTGTGCAGGCACTTCGGGGTGTCGCGCACGACGGTGCGCCAGGCGCTGATGCGGCTGGAGCAGCGCGGGCTCATCGACCGGCGCAAGGGCCAGGGCACGTTCGTGCGGGGCGACCAGCCCGGGCTGTGGCTGCTCCAGTCCTCGGAGGGGTTCTTCCAGGAGGAGGTCGACCGGCTCGGTCGCAAGGTGACGTCGGAGATCCTGCGGGCGGAGCGGGGCACGCTGCCCGACTGGGCGTGCAAGGCGCTCGAGCTGCCGGAGGGCAGCGAGGGCGCGACCCTCGAGCGCCTGCGCCGCGTGGACGGCCTGGTCGCGCTGTACGTGGTCAACCACCTGCCGCGCCAGGTCGCCGACGCGGCCCTGGCCGCGGACAACCCGAACGAGTCGCTCTACCGCCGCCTGGGTGAGCGGGCCGGCGTCGTGCCCCACGGCGGGCGGCGGACGCTCGAGGCGATCAACGCGGACGCGCGCCTGGCCGGGCTGCTCGAGCTCGAGCCGGGCGCGGCCGTGGCCTTCATCGAGTCGGTCGCCTGGGGCAGCGACCTCCGGCCGTTCGATTGCTATCGCGCCTGGCTGCGGACGGACCGGACCCGGATCGACGTCCAGGTGTCCGGCCACGCGGCCGCGCTGTCGCAGCCACTGGCCGCACAGAGCGGGAGCTAGCCGCTCCCCGACCAGGGCCGGCGCCCCGGCGGCAACCACAGCCCGGCGGCGGCGCGCGCGCTGCCTGCGGCGCATCGCAGAGGTGATCGCCGCGCAACCTGATGGACGCCGGGCGGATCGGCGCCCCGACACGTACTTCAACCGCCGGATCCCGGCCCACAACGCCACGCCAACCAAGCGCCCTTCCCCTGGTCTCGATCAACAGATCGAGCGCCCTCCGACGTTCACGCCATGACTCGTCCTGCTGGACGCGGTGAATACCTCAACCGCGGGATCGAGAAGCGCCGGGGGATGCCGACGCCCTACAGGTGATTCGCATTTCGATGCTGGCAGGCAGACGTGACCGTTTGGACCGACTCAGACAGCTCGATTTGCGCCGCGGCCTGTTCGTCGTTGCACTACTACTCGCTCTCACCAGCGCCTTCGGCGTCAGTACAGCGTCCGCCGACCCGCTCGGCCCTCCGTCGAACACCACCGCGCCGGCGATCAGCGGCACTTCGCAATCGGGCCAGACCCTGACCGCCTCTCCTGGCAGCTGGTCGGGGCGACACCTCCGGTGGTTTCAGCTACCAGTGGCGGCGCTGCGACACGCACGAAGCGAACTGCAACCCGATCTCCGGAGCGACGAGCTCGACCTACATGGCACAGGACAGCGACATCGGCGCCACGATCTCGGTCGAGGTCACCGCCCTCGACGGCCCAACCGTCACCGCGTCGTCGGCGACGCCCGTCGTGCGTAGCGCTGCGCCGACGGGCGGCGTCTGCGGGCTCGGCGGCGTAGTCGGCGACGCCGACTCGACGGTGTTCACCGTCAGCTGTTCGGGCTGGTCCGACTACTACGGGGTCCGCGGCTACACACCCCTGACCTACGAGCTCCAGTGGTGGGGGTGCGACAGCCACGGCGACAACTGCTCCTTGGAAAAGGACGACACCCCGACCACCAACCCGCAGGGCCAGGGCATGCTGAGCGGCTTCTCCGATAGCCCCGGCGATGACGAGTACAGGGGCCTCGACCACGTGACGGTGATCATCTGCGAGCACGACGGCTCCTGCACGTCCCTTGACTACCCCATCTACCTCGCAGATGACGGTCGCCCTTACAACAACCCGGCTTCGCCGCCGACGATCAACGGCCACGTGTGGCTCGGCGAGACGCTGAGCGCCGACCGCGGCGCCTGGTCGGGCAGCCCGAACGGCTACAGCTATCAGTGGATGAACTGCGCTGACGTGCCGGGCTATGAGATCGAGCAGCGGCACGATGCAGTCGACGAAGACGGTTGCGCTCCGATCGCCGGCGCCACCGGCGAGACCTACACGGTGCAGCCGAAAGATCTGGGCTCTGCTCTGGTCGTCGAGGTCACCGCGACGAACGGCCAAGGTCCGACGGTTGTGGACTCGCCCACAACCAGGCTCGTCGTCCACGCTCCGCCGACGAACACCGCGCGGCCGACGGTCACCGGCACAAACTCCGGCGGCCATCCCGTCAGCGGGGACACCCTGACCGCCGCCCGGGGCAGCTGGACGGGCGACACCTCCGGCGGCTTCAGCTACCAGTGGCAGCGCTGCGACACGCACGGAGCGAACTGCAACCCGATCTCGGGGGCAACGAGCGCGACCTACACGGTGCAGCCGAGCGACATCGGAAGCACCATCGTCATCGATATCACCGCCACCAACGGTGACGGGCTTTCCACTGATGCGATCTCGCTTCCCACCAGCGTCGAACCGACCGCTCCGTCGAACACCGTCCAGCCGCAGATCGAGACGTCCTCGCCGCTCGTCGGCACACAGGTGTCGGCGACGACCGGCACTTGGACGGGACCGCCCGCCCCCGCCGGCGGCGACTTCGCCTACCAGTGGTATCGCTGCCGGACCGGCTGCACCCGGATCGACGGCGCGACCGCCGGCACGTACACGCCGGTCGAGGACGACTTCGGCGACCAGCTCGCGGTCGTGGTCACCGCCAGCACGCTCGGCGGCAGCGCGAGCTCGGACCTGAACCACGCGAACCTCACCCACAAGGTCGCCCATGCCGACGTGTCCGTCTCGATCGACAGCGGCCCGGACGACGCCACCGACAGCACCTCGGCGACGTTCACGTTCAGCTCGAACGACGACCCGAACGTCAACTTCGAATGCCGGCTCGACGAGCACGACATGAGTCCGTGCTCGAGCCCGGTCGCCTACAGCCACCTGAGCGAAGGCGACCACAGCTTCTCCGTCCATGCGACCGACTCCCTTGGTCTGGAAAGCGGCGTCAACCCGACCGACCCCGTCCGCGAGTGGACGGTCGACACGACCGCGCCGGTCGTGACGATCGACAGCGCCCCCTCAGGCAGCACCAGCGCCACGACCGCCGGCTTCCGCTTCCACGCCGACGACCCCAACGCCAGCTTCGAGTGCACGCTCGACGGTGGCTCGTGGACGGCCTGTGCGAGCCCGCGCAGCTACAGCAGCCTCGCCCTCGGTGACCACAGCTTCCGGGTGCGCGCCACAGACGCAGCCGAGAACGTCTCCGCCCCCGTCAGCGCCGGCTGGGCGGTGCTCGCCGCCCCGACCAACACCCCGCCGCAGACGCCGACGCCGACGCCGACGCCGACGCCGGCCAACCCTACGACGCCGACCCCCCCGACGCTCACCCACGTCACGCTCAGCGAGCCGACGCTGACCAAGACGCAGCCCGTCAAGGTCACCTTCGCGGTCAACAAGCCGGGCACCGTCACCATCGCGATCACCCGGGCGCTCAACGGCAAGACCAAGAAGATCGGCACGGTCACCCTCGACGTCGGCAAGGCCGGCCAGGGCCACTACCTGCTGCGCACCAGGATCGGCCGGCGCAGCCTGCTCAAGGGCCGCTACACGCTCGCCCTGCAACTCGCCGCGGGCACCCAGCACTCCACGACCGTCACCAAGCAGCTGACCGTCCGCTGACCCCGCCCCACTTCCAGCGAGCACTCGGATGTGGTGTCCGGTCATCGAGCCGGAGGCCTGGCAGCGGCGATCGAGCTTGACGTCCCATCACCTGCTCCCGGTGTCGTCGGCCGAGAAGTCATCTCAGGAACAAAAAGCAGCGGCTGTGAGGTTCAGACCGGCACGAACGACGCCGCTTCGACCGGCTTTGCCACGCGATTCACCATAAAGCGCGCTAGGGACCACGCTTTCTGCGGTTGCGCCGCGAGCCAGGGCGCTGGAGGCTGGGAGATCCGGGAACGCCATCGAGGAGTGCGTTGGATGTCGATCGACAGCGTGCGCGAGGAATCCCCGCGCGCCGTGCCGCGGCTGCCAGACCGTGCGTACCGTGAAACGCCGCCGGCGCCGGTCGCGGCTCGCGTGGCGTGGCTGCAACGGACGATCGGCAACCACGCGACGAGTCGCGTGCTCCGAGACTCGCTGTCGCGCTCGGGAGTCGATCGGCGGCCGGTGCCCGCAGCGGAGCCGCGTGTTGCGATGGACTCCGCAACGCCGGCGTCCGCCGCCAGCGCGACCTTGATCGTCAGCGACACGGACACACCGGCCCCGGGGCAGATGCGCCAGCAGGACGCAGTCGCCGCCCTGCAAGCGCGGGTGATGGCCATCGCTGACGCGGTGCTCGCCCGGATCGGCCAGGACGCGAGCTCGTGCGTCTATCTCGATCCCGCATTCAAGCTCTACGCGTCCCGAGGTCCCGCGTTCTTGGAGCAGGCGATCGAGCGCTTCGCGCCCGGTGCGCTGGCCGGCGGCGATCTGCGGGCCGCCATCGACACGGTCGCGGCCCGCGCGACCACGGCCTTTGAGGCATTCGTCGAGGGCGGCTCGTTTCGCGGCGTGCCGGAGGAGGTCCGCGAAGCCGTGCACGGAACCACCGCGGAGCCGCGACCGGTCGCGCCCCCGGTCGCGGGACACCTCACGCCGGCCGAGCGCCCGGTCCTGCAGGGCTGCTGGCCATGGGGCTCACGCGGCCAGACATATGCCCCCCTCGAGACCGAGATGGACGTGGTCAGCACGCTGCCCGACTGGGGTGGCGCGACGTTTCTCGGCTACCACGCGGCCGCCAAGCAGAACTGGCGGTTGATCCGGCAGGGCGGTCAGTTCAATCCCGGAGGCGGCATCTACGGCACCGGCATCTACATCGTCGACGACCCGAAGTGGCTGAACGTGTACGGCAGCGTCGACCGCGTCCTGCTCGAGGTCGGCTACGTAGGGCTGCCGCCCAACCTGACCGTGCAGGCCAACGCGAACCGCAAGGAGCTGCCCGCCGCGGACAGCGTCGATCTTGTCGAAGGCAACGTGCCGTTCCCGCAGAAGTGCTACTGGCTCGGAGGACCCAGCCAACTCATCGAAGCGAATTTCCGGGTCCGCGAAGCCCCGCGGACCTGATGCAGACGATCTATGCGCAGGCCACCGGTCTGGTCGAGCCCGGGCGGATGCAGCGCGTCGCAATGCTCGGGGTCTTCGACTTCCGTACGGTGAGGATCTTCACGGCGTTGATCGCATTCGGCTTCGCGACGACGATCGTGAGCTTGACCCCGACCCGGAACGGCTTCTTGATGAACTTCTTGAGGTCCACCGCGCCGAAGGCATTGGTCTTGACGTAGCCCTTGCGTGTGAGGCCCTTCGGGCAGCTCTTCCCCTTGCAGGTCACGGTGACCGTCGCGCCGAGCGGGACGTTGCGGACCTTGAGTGAGCTGAACTTCGTGCTCTTGGCGCCCGCTCGCGCGGTCCAGGTGAGTGTGACCAGGATCTGCTCCGGCGCAGGGTTGGCCAGCGGCACAGGCGTCGCGATCGGTGTGGGCGCCGGGGTTGCGACCGGCGTCGTCGTCGGAGTCGGAGTCGGGGTCGGCGTCGTGGCCACGCCCGGGCAGCCGTCGTGGTCGGCATCGGTCGGACCGCCGGCGACCGTCGGGCAGGCATCGTCGATGTCGGGGATCCCGTCACCGTCGGTGTCGGCGAGCGTCGGCAGGAGGACCGGGCAGCCCTGGTTGAGGGCCGAGCCGGCCACGGCCGGGCAGTTGTCGCTGGCGTCGATGATGCTGTCTCCATCGAAGTCGTCCGTGGCCGTGCCGGCCCCCGTGGCCAGCAGGCGGCTCAGCGACTGGCCCGGACCGGACTGCGACCCGCCCACGCTGTTGCCGACGTGTCCGCCGGCGCCGGCGACGCCGGGCTGCTCGGTGGTCCCCGGCTTCGCGGCGTACGCCGACGCCGGCCCGGCGGCGAACACGCCCACGGCCGGGCCGCCGACACCGCCAGAGCCCGAGCCGCCGTTTCCGCCCTTGCCTCCGTTGCCGCCCGCGCCGCCGCCGCCGCCGGTGGCGTCGGTGCCGTCCGGACCGCACTTCTGGCCGCCGCCGCCGCCCTTGCCGATGCCGCCGGTGCCGCCGGTGCCGCCGATGTTGCCGTTGCCGCCCGTGCCGCCCGTGCCGCCCCTCAGGACCGACGTACTCACCACGACCGCGGCATTGAAGATGTAGACGCCGAACGACCCGCCGCCGGCCGAGCCGCTGCCGCCCCCGGTGCCGCCGAGTCCGCCGGCACCGCCCGAGCCGCCGGCGCCGCCGCTCGCCTTCCACAGGCCGCTGATCGACGACGCGCCACCACCGCCGCCGCCGCCGCCGCCGCCCGAGCCGTTCGCGCCGGTCGCGCCGATGGCACCGCCTTGCCCGACCCAGCCGGCGCTCGCGAGGTCTGCGGTCACATTCGTGATCGGGGCGTTGTTCCCGGGGGCGCCGTCGCCACCCTTGGTGCCGGGGTTCCCGCCGTCGCCGTTCGCGGTCCCGGTGGTCGTGCTGTGGCCTGCCCCGTGCGTGCCCCTCGGCCCGCCGTTCGGGCCTGCGCCGCTCACGCCATCGCCGCCGTCGCCCCCGCTGCCGCTGCCGCCGCCACCGCCGGCGCCGCCGCTGGATTCCGCCGGTGACCGTGCCGCCGGCCGGACCCGACGGCGCGGAGCTGCAGCTCCCACTGCCCCCGCCCACCGTGCCGTCGCCCCCGGGGTTGCCCGTGGTGGCACCGGCACCGAGCCCGCCGGCCGTGGCCGTACCGCCCGTCGCCGTGACCCTCTCGAGGGAGACCTTGGCGTTGTTGATCGCGCGCAGGCCGTACGAGCTGCCGCCGGTGCCCGTGCCGTCGGCGCCCTGGAGCGTCAGCAGCTGCAGCGCCACCCCGGTGACGTTGTCGGCCTGCGCTGCGGGATTGCCCTTGATGACAGTGTTCTGCCCGAGGGAGCGCGCTCCGGTGATCGGCGCGTAGTCGCCGTAGAGCCCGACGCCGGTGGCGAGGCTCACGCTCTCGTCGAACTCTCCCCCGGCGACGTAGACGTCCTTCTTCGGGTTCGCGGCGGCAGCCAGGCTGATCGCCTTGGCGACCGTCCGCACCGGGTTGGTCAGCGTCCCCGGCGCGCTGTCATTGCCGCCGAGGGACACGAAGATCGCCTTGCTGAGGTCGCCGTCGATGCCATCGCAGTTGGTGTCGACGAAGTTGACGTCGGGCTTGTCGACTGCGCCCGGATGGATGTTCGGGTCCAGGTCGTTGCAGTCCGGGGGGTTCGCCGTCGTCGAGACGCCGTCGCCGTCGTAGTCGGACGCGAATGCGGTACCGGCATACCCGGCGAGCAGCAGCAACGACGCCAAGATCGTGGTCGCTGCAAGCCGACGTCCGCGGCTGAGCATCTCGGGCATCAGTCGATCCTTTGCACTCGCCCTCCGGTACGCCCCGACGTAAACAGATGGGTGACGGCGGTTGGGAAAACCTGGCGCAGACGTGCCACGACCGGATCGCGCTTCAGGCGGGCCGCCGATACTCCTTCAGTCAGGCGGTCGGCGCGATCGGTCAGCGCACGGACTCATCGCCACGTTGACGAACGTCAGGCATCAGGCCGTACGCTGCGGCCTCAAGGATCGATGAGCGGCCGATCGGGCGAGTGGCGCAGTCGCGGCCAGGCTCTCGACGATCCCTCCTGGAGCACTCATTTTCTCCTGCGTGACGCAGACGGTTCGATCCGTGTCACCCATGCGTAAGCGGCCCTATGTAGGAGGAAGGTCCATGCGCAGATATCTCGCAGGAGCGGCGGCGCTGTTCGCCGCGCTCGCCGTAGCCGCGGCGCCCGCCTTGGCATCTCACGGTGGCGGCGGGGGCGGCGGAGGCGGAGGCGGGACCACGCCGCCGGCGGGCGCGCCGATCGCGACGTTCTCGGCCACGAACCTCGACTTCGGCTCGCTGCAGGTCGGCACGACCAGCGCGACGCAGACGGTGACGATCACGAATACCGGCACCGCGTCGCTGTTCATCAACGGCGTAGGGATCCCGCAGGGCTCGGGTGACTTCGGTGAGGTCTCAAGCCCTGCCGATTGCACCGCCGCGACGATTCCCGTCGGCGGGTCGTGCTCGATCATCGTGGACTTCGCGCCGAAGGTGACCGGCACGCGGGCGGGGACGATCTCCATCCTCACCACGGGCTCGACCGGCGCGACGATCCTCAACCTCACGGGCGTCGGCGTCTCGGCCGGTGGCCCGACGCCGATCAGCGTGAACACGCCGGCGACGGGAATCCCGTGCGTCGACGGCGTCTGTGACACGGGCCTGACGGCGATCGTGAACGACTTCTACTACACGGCGTTCAGCGCCGGCGGTGACACCTCCGCGACGCCGCTGGTGTGGTCGCTCGCGGCCGGCACGGTCCCGCCCGGCACCACGCTCAAGCCCGACGGCACGCTGATCGGCTTCCCGACACAGACCGGCACGTTCACCTTCACCGTCCGCGTCACCGACGCGACCGGCCGCACGGCGACCCAGGCGTTCAGCCAGACGATCGTCCCCGTCCCGGCGGCCGGCGACCCCCGCTGCACGCACTCCCCGAACGAGCCCGGCACGCTGACAGGCGCCGCGATCGGCGGCAAGACGCCCACCGGCCAGGCCAGCATCGACACGTCGAAGTTCACGGCGTGCGGCGGCTTCTACACCCTCACCGTCAGCGTGAAGAACGTCAACCTGCCCAACGGCAGCGTCCTCTGGGCCACGCTCAGCGGCCTCCCGATCGGCGAGATCACGCTGTCGGCCGGCGCGGGCTCGACCAAGCCGTTCGTGTACTCCGGCGCGCTGCGCAAGCAGTCGATCGGGGTCTTCAGCCACGTGCCGCCGATCGGCATCTTCGAGTCGGCGATCCTCGGGAGTGGCTCCTTGATCTAGACGACGGCCGATCCGAGCCGCCGGCTTGCGGGGCTCGAAGGCGTCCGAGCCGTCGGCATCCATCGCGAAGACGGGTCGCGCTCGCGCTGGGCCCGCTGCGGCACGTCCTCGATCCGCGCCCTCAAATCATCCCCGTCACGAGCTCGAAATGCATCGAGTCGGTGTACGCGCCGCCCCATGCCGTGCCCGTGTCGAAGCCGTGGGCGACCATCGCCTGGATGAACTTCGCATCGAAGTTGCCGCGCTCGTCGCGATCGCTGCTCTTGACGTCCGGCGTCCCCGGTGTGAAGAAGCCGGACTCGACGAGCTGCGCGAGCGGGGGCGTGTCCTCCGTCTTGGCGGTCGAGGAGCCGAACAGGAAGGCGGCGTCCGTTGTCATGCGCGTCTTGAGCTCCGCCAGCTGCTTCAGCCGCGGCCCGTGGCCGAGAAGCGGCTCGAGCCGCCCAGACTCGCCGCCGGCCATCGTCACGACCGTGTCCAAGCGCGTGTAGCCCTCCGCTGTGGGGTCTGGCTTCATGCCGACCTTGGCCTCCCAGCCGGCGACCTGCGCCTCGTGCTTGGCCTCGATCAGCTTGGTCGGGTCGCCGGAGTAGCCGGCGCGGAGCTTCAGCGCGGCGTTGAGGATCGCATCGAGCTGCGCGACCCGCTGCTTCATCACCGCCGGGTCCAGCTTGTCCGGGTCCAGGCCGGCGGCCGTCGCCTCGTCGCGCAGCTTCTTGGCCGCCTTCTCGACGGCGTCGAGCCAGGGCGCGATCGCGTCCGGGACTTTGGCCATGACGTCCTTGCGCGCCTTGCCACCGGGCTTGGCGGCGAGATAGTCCGCGCGCAGCTGGAGGAAGGCGTCGCGCGTAGAGCCGAGGCTGGCCTGGAAGTCGGCGGACGCTTTGCCGAGGCGCTCGGTCTCTGACGCGATCTTGTCGAGCAACGCCTGCCCGCCTGCGACGGTCTTGACCTCCTTGCCCGCAGCCGTCGCCGCGCCGAGCTGACGAATCGTCGCCCGGCGCGTGCCGTACTCGCCGAGGTCCTCATGCGTCTCGTCACCCGTGACGAGCTTGATCAGGTCGGCGCTCGGCGAATACACCGACTTGGGGCCGACGTGGCTGCCGATCCGCACCATGTCGCGTGGGTCGTAGTCGATCGCCAGCCCGAGCGTGTGGTGCGACAAGGTGGTGAACTTCGACGACGCGTCGAATTCCTGGCGGAACTGGAACCCGCCGTAGCCTGCCGGCATGTCGCTCCCCAGGGCCGTCGCGACCGCCTCCACGCGCTTCGCCGCCGAGTCGTGCAGCATCGCGCCACCGGGAATCCTCACGTCCCGGATCGCGCCAAACCAGGCGAGCGCCTTGTCGTAGTCGCCCCACAGATCCTTGCCGGCGCGCAGGAACTGCTTCTTCTGCTCCTCCGTGGCGAGCGGCTTGACCCCGTTGCCCGAGAGCACGCCGGCGGGAAGGGTGTCGACCTTGGCCAGCGCCTCCGCCTCCGGGTCCTTCGCGGGCGGAGGCGCGGGCTGGCGAGCCAGCAGCGCCCGCGCCACCGCGGCGTTGCCCGCGCTGCGCTGGAGCGTCAGCATCAGGTGCTCGCCCGGCGCCGGCTCCGGCCGGCGTGCGTGAGCCTCGCGCGAATCGGGCCGCTCTGCAACAGAGCGTCTCACCTCCGCCGAGCCTGCCAGAACCAGCCGCCGCCTACAACCCGGCTCACGGTGACCGCGGTCGACGCCGCGCCTGAGATGCTGGCGCCGGCCCGCAACCGAGTCGCTGATCCGCGGGTCGAGTTCGTCTGCGCCGACCTCTTCACGTGGCGCCCGGACCGCCGCGGCGACGTGGTCTTCCTCGGCTTCTGGCTGTCGCATGTCCCGCTCGAGCGGTTCGCGGCGTTCTGGGCGCTGGTGAGCGACTGCTTGGTGCCCGACGGCCGGGTGTGCTTCGCCGACGACGCCTACCGCACACCCGACGAGCTCGTGGAAGGCCCAGCATCCTCGACCATTCGTCGCCGGCTGCCCGACGGCACCACCCACCGAGCGGTCAAGGTGCCTCACGCCGCCGGCGAGCTCGAAGCCCGCCTGGCGCAGCTCGGCTGGAGCATCACGGTGTCAGCGACGAGCGGCCCGTTCTACTGGGGCGCCGGACGCCGAGCCTGAGTCGCCCCCCCAAGGCTCGCCGTGACGGCGGCGTCTTGCGGGGTACGCGTCTCAGGTGCGCTGCTGCGGGGATCGCCGGCTGCGCGCGCGGTAGGCCGCGACGGCGTTGCGGTTCGCGCACGTGGTGCTGCAATAGCGGCGCGAGCGGTTGCGCGAGAGGTCGAGGACGAGGCCGTCGCAGCGGTCATCGGCGCACACCGCGAGCCGCGAGAGGTCGTCGACGCGGATGAGGTCGATCATCGCCATCGCGACCTCGACGGCGACGCGGCGGGCGAGCGGGGCGTCAGAGGGTACGGCGTGGATGTGCCAGTCAAGTCGGTCGTGGCGCCGCAGCTGCGGTACGGCGTGCGCTTCGGCGAGCAGCTGGTTGACGAGCTCGGCGGCGCGGTCGCGGTCGGCGGTGAGGAGCTCGCGGAGCACGGGGCGCAGCGCTCGCACCGACTTGAGCTCGGCCTCGTCGGAGTCGTGCCGGCCGGTGAAGCCTTGCTCGGCGTACCAGGCGTCGAGCTGCTCGACGGTCATGAGCGTCTCCGGCTCCTCGGCGCTGTTGACGAGCGCCACGGCGGATCGCAGCGAGCACTCGGTGTCATAGGCGAAGAGCACGTTGACATCTTACGCCGAACGGGTATCGTCATCATCCATGGCGGCGATGACCAATGACACGCGGGCGGGAGCGCAGCTGAGCTCCGGGCTGCTGTTCGCGATCGCGTCGGCGACGGCGTTCGGGCTCTCCGGCTCGTTGGCGCGTGGCCTGCTCGACGCCGGCTGGTCGGCGGGCGCCGTCGTCCTGGTCCGGCTCTCGCTCGGCGCACTCGTCGTCGCGCCGCTGGCCATCCGCGCGTTGCGCGGCCGCTGGGGCGCGTTGCGCAAGCACTTCGGCTTCATCCTGCTGTTCGGGGCACTGCCCGTCGCCGGCGCGCAGTTCGGCTACTTCTCGGCCGTCCAGCGGATGGACGTCGGGCCCGCGTTGCTGATCGAATACACCGCGCCCGCCGCGGTGGTGGTCTGGCTGTGGCTACGCCACAGCGAGCGGCCGCAGACGCTCACGGTCGCCGGCGCCGGGCTGGCCGCGATCGGCCTCGTCCTGGTCCTCGATCTGCTGTCGGGCGCAAACCTCGCGCCGCTCGGCGTGTTCTGGGCGCTGTTCGCGATGGTCGGCGCCGCCTCGTACTTCGTGCTCGCGGCCAAGCAGCGGCCGGATCTGCCGCCGGTCGCGCTGGCCGGCGCCGGACTGGCGGCGGGCGCGCTCGCATTGGGCGCGCTGGGCGTCGTCGGGCTGCTGCCGATGGACGCGACCACCGTCTCGCCGTCATACGCAGTCGGCGACGTCCCGTGGTGGCTGCCACTCGTCGGGCTCGGCGTGATCACCGGCGGCTTCGCCTACTGCACGGGGATCGCTGCGAGCCGCCGCCTCGGCTCGCGCCTGTCATCGTTCGTGGCGCTCCTCGAGGTCGTCGTCGGCGTCACCTTCGCGTGGCTGCTGCTCGACCAGCTCCCCGGCCCGCTGCAGCTCGTAGGCGGCATGCTGATCATCGCCGGCGTCATCGTCGTCAAGCTCGGCGAGCGTCCACCCGCACCGCGCCCGGCCATCACGATGCTCACGCCGCTCCCCGACGCATGAGCGCCATCCCGCCTGAACGCGAAACCCGCGGGCGAGGTCCGCGCCCCGCGTTCGCTCGCCGCCTGCTCTAGGCTCGCAGCCGTGTTCGAGCCGTTCCGGGTGGCCGTCCCCCGAGCCGTGCTCGACGATCTTGCGCGCCGGCTCGAGCTCGCCCGCTGGCCAGAGGCGTATGCGCTCGACGGCGGCGAGGATGCGGCGCGGCTGGACCGAATCGCGCGACTGCTCGAGCGCTGGCGCGACGGCTATGAATGGCGCACGCACGAGGCACGCATCAACGAGCACGAGCAAGCGCTCGCCGGCGGCCTGCACGTACTTAAGGCGGGCCGCGGGCCGCGGTTGGTGCTGATGAACGGCTGGCCGTCCACGCTCGCCGAGTATCTTCCGGCGCTGCCGCTGCTCGCCGACTTCGAGGTATGGATCGTCAGCCGCCTCGGCTACGGCTTCAGCGCGCACGGCCTCGACCAGCCCGGCGACGACGAGCACGCCGCGATGCTCGTCGGGCGCGTGCTCGGCGACGGCCGGTATGCGGCCCACGGCGACGACTTCGGCGGCAGCGTGCTGTCGCGACTGGCGCTGCAACGGCCCGGACAGGTGGCGGCCCTGCATGTCTGTGAGTGGTTGGAGGATCTCCACGCGCGAGAGCTCACGCCGGCCGAGCGCACGTATGTCGACGGCGTGAACCGCTGGCGCGAGGACGAGCGCGGCTACGGACACGTGCAGGCGAACCGCCCGCAGACACTCGGTCTCGCGCTCGACGACAGTCCGCTCGGGCTGCTCGCCTGGATCGCCGACAAGTGGCTGAGCTGGAGCGACCCGGCCTGCCCGCTCGAGGACGACCTGATCCTCACCACCGCGACGATCTACTGGGTCACGCGCACGATCGCGCCCTCGATGCGCCCATACGCGGCGGACCCGCCGGCTCCGCGCGGCAAGGTCGCGGTGCCGACCGCGGTCACCGCCGGCAACGAGGAGCGTCCGCCGCCGCCGCGTGAGTGGCTCGAGCGCACCTACGCCGACCTGCGCGACGTCCGCGCACTCGCGCGCGGCGGGCATTTCTGGGCCGCCGAGACGCCCGAGCAGTTCGCCGACCGCCTCACGGCCTTCCTCGCCGAGCACGCGCAGCTCTGAGTCCGTGTCGCGCGCGCGGACCGCTGCAGGGGCGCGAACTCATCGTCGGGGACCCACCCCGAGGAAACTGCGGGCACCCCGACCCTCGGAGTAGGGGAAACCGCAGCGAAGCGCGCGGGTCGTCGCCGTAGGTTCGCACCCATGCGCAAGCTTGCCGCCTGGTGCCACGACCGGCGCCGCACCGTCATCGGCCTCTGGGTCGCGGCCTTCATCCTGCTCGGCGTGCTGTGGGGTGCGGCCCCCGGGGGCTACGTCAACAGCTTCCGCCTGCCGGGCACGGAGTCCCAGCGGGCCTACGACCTGCTGAAGGACCGCTTCCCGCAGCAGTCAGGCGATACCGCGAGCGTCGTGTTCGCCGTCAAGGCGGGGCGGGTGCTCGACCACCGCGCCGTGATCGAGCGCGCGCGGGCCACCATCGCGAAGTCGCCCGAGGTGGTCGGCGTCGGCGACCCGTTCGCCAAGGGCGCGCCGGTGTCGCGTGACGGGCGGATCACGTTTGCCCAGATCCAGTTCAAGCACTCGGGCGGCGACATCGACGTCAAGTCCGTCAAGACGATGACGGAGAACGCGCTCGCGCTCGACGGCAAGGACGGCGTGCAGGTCGCGCTCGGCGGCGACACCATCCACTGGGCCAACGCGCAGCAGGGCGGCGCCGGCGAGTTCGTCGGCATCCTGGTAGCCGCCGGGGTGCTGTTCCTCACGCTGGGCATCGTGGCCATGTGGCTGCCGTTGATCAACGCGCTGTTCGCGATGGTCGTCAGCCTCGCCCTGATGGCGATCGTGGGCACGCGCCTGATCGACGTGACCGACTGGACGCCGCAGCTGGCGGCGATGATCGGCATCGGCGTCGGCATCGACTACGCGCTGCTGATCCTCAACCGCTTCCGGCTCGAGCGCGGGTCCGGGCGCGACGTGCGCGACGCGACGCTGACCGCGCTCGACACCTCCGGCCGCGCGGTCCTGTTCGCCGGCGTCGTCGTGGTGATCGCGATGCTCGGCATGATCCTGCTCGGCCTGTCGTTCCTCTACGGGCCGGCGATCGGCGCAGCGCTGGCGGTGCTGGCCACGATGGGTGCCGCGCTGACGCTCATACCCGCGCTGTTGAGCAAGATCGGCGGGCGGATCAAGCCGGCGAAGGGCGACGGCGACGGCGACCTGGCCGACCGCGAGACGGGCTTCGCGGCGCGCTGGAGCGGCTTCGTGGCGCGCCGCCCGCTGCCCGTGGCCATCGCCGCGCTCGCCGTGCTGCTCGCACTGGCCGCGCCCGCGCTGCACATGCGGCTCGCCAGCAGCGACGCGAGCACGTACAAGAAGTCCGACACGACCCGGGTGGCCTACGACCTGCTCAAGCAGGGCTTCGGCGCCGGCTTCAACGGCCCGCTGCTGCTCGCCGTCGAGCTGCCGCACAAGCGGCGACCAGGCGCCGCTGCAGAAGATCTCGGCCGCGCTGGCCAAGCAGCCGGGGATCGCATCGGTGCTGCCGCCCACGGTCAACAAGGCGGGCGACACCGCGACACTGATCGCCTACCCGACGACGACGCCGCAGGACGCGCGCACGGACGACACGGTCCGGCAGGCGCGCGACGTCACGCTGCCGCCGATCGCCCGTGAGACCGGCGCGCGCATCTCGATCGGCGGTGCCACGGCGACGAACCTCGACTTCGCGCAGGCCGTGCGGGCCAAGCTGCCGCTGTTCATCGGCGTGGTGGTGGGCCTGTCGCTGCTGCTGCTCGGCATCGTGTTCCGCTCGGTGCTCGTGCCGATCAAGGCGGGCATCTTCAACCTGCTCTCGATCAGCGGCGCATTCGGAGTGGTCACGCTGATCTTCCAGGACGGCCACGGCGCCTCGCTCTTCGGCGGCGCGACCGGACCGATCGAGTCGTTCCTGCCCATCATGGTGTTCGCAGTCGTGTTCGGCCTGTCGATGGACTACGAGGTGTTCCTCGTCTCGCGCATGCACGAGGAGTGGGTGCGCACCCGCGACGCGCAGTACGCCGCGCGCCACGGCCTGGCCATGACCGGCCGCGTCGTCACCGCAGCGGCGGTCATCATGATCGCCGTCTTCGGCGCCTTCGCCATCGGCAACGAGCGCGCCTTGGCCATGATGGGCGTCGGCTTCGGCGCGGCGATCTTCATCGACGCGTTCATCATCCGCCTGCTCCTGCTCCCTGCGGTCATGCACCTCGCAGGCCCGGCGATGTGGTGGCTGCCGTCCTGGCTGGACAAGCGCCTGCCGCACCTGCACATCGAGCGCCCCGAAGAGGCGACGGCAGCCGAGCCCGCGCTCGCCTACCGGTGAGCGGCGGACCGGCGGCGGCCACACGCCAGGATCGTTCGGCGAAGCGCGGTCAGCAAGCGACGCATAGAAGCGCGCGCAGCTGTCGTGTGCCGATCCTGCCGTGGTTCACCAGCGGATCCGTGGCCAGTCTCCGATGCGGGTTCTCCTCAGACCGCCGGGGCGGTGGTCTGCCCGGGAACGAGCCGGCAGGAGAAGCGCTCGACGCCGCTCGCCAGCGAGCCGTCGATGGCGGCGAACAGGCGCTCGGCGGCCGCGCGGCCGAGCGCCTCGAGGTTCATGTCGACGCTGGTCAGCCGCGGCCGCGAGCCGGCCACCATCACGTCCCAGTTGTCGAAGCCCATGACGGCGATGTCGTCGGGCACGATGCGGCCGCTCTCGCGCAGGCCGTCGAGCACGCCGCGCGCCACCTGGTCGGAGCCGCACAGGATCGCGTCGAGCTCGCGCCCCGGGGCGAGCAGCGCCCGGGCCGCGGACACGCCCCACTGCTCGGTCCAGTCGCCGTACATCGGCTCCGCGGCGGGCTCCAGGCCGGCCGCCGCCAGCGCGCCGGCGATGCCCTGCGCGCGATCGGTGGTGGCGAGGTACGAGGGGTCGCCGCCCACGTGGGCGATCCGGCGGCGCCCCATGGAGAGCAGGTGCTCGACCGCGAGCGCGCCGGCGCCGACGTTGTCGGGCACGAGCGACAGATCGGTGGGATCCTCGGACTCGGCGTAGACGTAGACGACCGGGATCGGCAGCTCGCGGCCCAGCGACGGCCGCGGGTCCGTGCGGCTGCCGACGACGATGAGCCCGTCCACCTGGCGAGCCAGCAGCGCGGCCAGGTGATGGCGCTCGCGGATCGTGTCACCGCGGGCGTCGCACAGGAAGACGGACGTGCGGCCGGCGCCGAACGCGTCCTCGGCGCCCATGAGGATCGGCAGGCTGAAGCGGCCGACGAGGTCGCTGGTGAGCAGGCCGACGGTGCCGGTGCGACCGTCCAGCAACCCGCGGGCCAGCGCGTTGGGCGCGAACCCGAGCTGCTCGGCGGCGGCGAGCACGCGGCTGCGCGTGGCCGCGTGCACGTGTGACCGGTTGTTGATCGCCTTCGACGCCGTCGGCACCGAGACGCCGGCCAGCGCGGCCACGTCGCGCAGCGTCGTCCGCGGGCGCATGGTGCGGCGCTCGCCCTCCGGCGCGGGGCCGGCGACGAGGTCCGAGCTCATCTGGCGCTCTCGCGTTCGGGCTTGACAGACACGGCGGCGCGAGCATACCATCCGGAAAAGCCTTTCTGGTCGTTTCATTGCGGATTCAACCGCACCACTGAACGTCATGTCGGAAACGCATTTCGGGATTGCACCGTGCGCCGGGTCGCGCGGGCCGCCGACCCGCCGGGAGCACTGAGGGTCGCTGCCGCGCTGCGGGTGCGCGGCTTTTTCGCGCCGATCCGTGTTAGCGCTAACACGCTGGTCGGATCGCCGATCGTGGAGCAGGGCACTTTCGAGGAGGGGAACTTCGAATGGATCAGAACGGTCACAGGGGTCGTCCCGGGGGGTCGCCGGCCGCCGCGAGGCGTCGCCGCCGCAGGAACGGCGGCGGCGCCGCGGCGCGCGGCGGCGAGGAGCGCCTGCGCGGCGCGGTCGCCGCACTCGCGCGGCGACGCCGCGCGGTCGTGTCGCTCACCGCGGCGCTGGTGCTCGGCGGCGGCGCGCTGGCCTACGCCACGTACATCCCCGGCCTGCCCCCGGCGGTGGACCCGGGCACGCCGACGTTCACCGGCCAGGCCAACCCGGTGCCGTCGGAGCCGGTGGCCTACGACCCGACCAAGAACATGATGCGGGCGATCGTCGACGCCGGCCCGACGACCAACGGGAACTACTGGTTCGACAGCCTCCTCGCCCGCCCGTTCTCCGGCAACGCGGGCGAGACGTCGCTCTACACGCGCGGGCGCGCGCTGTACATGTACACGCATACGCCCGGCACGCTGGGGTTCGCCGGCGGCTACGCGTACCGCGAGCGGCCCACGGGCGCCAGCCAGAGCCTCTACACGGTCACCGTCCCCGGCTCGACGGTGACGGAGACCACGGCGTCGCGGCTGCAGTACCCGAGCTACTACAGCGGCGCCTTCACCTCGACCGGCCTGACCATCGCCGAGACGAAGTTCATCACCTACAACGACGTCGCAGTGACCGAGCTGAAGGTCACCAACACCGGCACCGACCCGGTGTCCAAGACGTTCTCGGTGCAGTCGCCGATCGCCACCACGCCGTCGGCCGACGGCTCCGAGCTCACCGGCTCGGTGACGATCCGCTACGGCCTCACCACCGTCACGTCGCGGCTGAGCGGCGACGGGTTCACCGCCTCGGGCACCGCGCTCACCCGCACGGTGAACCTCGACCCCGGCGCGTCCACCACGCTCAAGGTGCAGATGGGGATGATCGCCGCCGAGCTGCCGGACTCGGCGACCGACTACACCCGCTATCGCAACTACGACGCCGCCACCGCGCTGTCCACGCAGCAGCGCGAGTACAACGAGTTCTGGGCCGGCAACGTGCCCTACATCGACCTCCCGGACGCGAACGTCAAGAAGATCTCCTACTACCGCACCTGGGAGAACCGCTTCAACGAGTTCGACGGCAACATCCCGGGCAACGACTACCAGTTCCCGGTCGACCTCGAGGGCGCGCTGGGCTACAACAACCAGATCTCGCTGACGGTCCCGATGCGCATGCAGGACCTGCAGTGGTGGGACGACCCGGTGTACGCATACTCGCAGTGGCTCTCACAGGGCGAGGAGTCCGGCTGCCAGGCGTTCCACGACAACCCGGGCAACACCGCCAACTGGAACAACACCTACGAGCAGTGGACGGCCGCCCAGGCGCTGCAGAGCTACGAGATCCACGGCGGCCCGCCGGCGATCCTCAAGAACCTGGCCAAGTACTCCGAGTGCGACGTCAAGGGCACGCTGGGCAAGTTCGACACCAACCACGACAACCTCATCGAGTACTCCTCGGGCACCCTGCCGGGCAACGACGCCGACTCGGTGGCCTTCCAGCAGTACGGCACGCGCCCGCAGGACCGCACCGAGAGCTCGTTCCAGTACGCGGACGCCCAGGCGGCCGCCCAGGAGTACTCGATCCTCGGCGACCAGGCCAAGGCCGACGAGATGAACGGGATCGCCGACACGGTCAAGAGCGCGGTCCTCGACAACCTGTGGGCCACCGGCCCGGTCACCACCCCCGGCGGGGCGGCGACCACCCGCGTGCCCGGCAAGCTCGGCACCGCCGTGGCGCTGAGCGGCAGCGGCGACTGGATCACGCTGCCCGACACCATCACGTCGTCGCTGACCGGCGACTGGTCGATCTCCGCCTGGGTCAACCCGCAGGCCAACACCACCTGGTCGCGCATCTTCGACCTCGGCAACGGCACGACCAACTACATGTTCCTGACCGTGAGCGCCGGCTCGGCCGTCCGCTTCGCCATCAGCACCGGGGGCGGCGGCGGTGAGCAGGTGATCAACGGCACCGGCCTGCTGCCGCTCAACCAGTGGTCGCACATCGCCGTCGTGGTCAGCGGCGCACAGGGAACGCTTTACGTAAACGGCGCTCCCGTCGGCACGAACGCCAACATCACGGTCCACCCGTCCCAGCTGGGCAACACGAACCAGAACTGGATCGGCCGCTCGCAGTACGGCGACCCGCTGCTGCACGCCCAGATCGACGACTTCAACATCTACGGCCGCGCGCTGAGCGCGGACGAGGTGACCGCGCTGGCCGGCGGCCAGGCAGGCGCCGGCGACGTCGCCGACTACAAGTTCGACGATCCCGACGGTCCCACCGCGACCGACTCGAGCGCCAACGGCCGCAACGCCACCATCAACACGAGCGCGGCGATCTCCTGCCCCGGCAAGGTCTTCCTGCAGCGCGACCTCACCACGGGCAACCTCGTCTGCTGGAAGGACCAGCAGAACTTCGCCCCGTTCATCGACGGCATCCCGCCCGACACGCCCGAGTACACGCAGGCGCTGCGCTACTACGCCGACAAGGCGCAGTTCCCGATCATGCCGGTGTATACCGCCAACCAGGCCGACAAGGCCGAGGCGGCCGCGCACGGCTCGACCGGCTCGAACAACTTCTCCAACATCAACGCCACGCTGCAGGCGCGCCTGTACTCCGAGGCGCTGCGCGACTACCCGTCGCAGTACATCACGCCGGACTCCTACCGCAAGCTGATCGAGTGGCTCAGCTGGAACGAGTACATCAACGGCGACAACCGGTTCCCGGACAACAACGAGTACTACTTCAACTGGGATCCCACCACCCAGACCCTGGGGCGGTCGAGCATCCACCATGACGTGCTCGGTTCGTTCAACTGGATGATCTTCCAGGACGTGGCCGGGCTGCAGCCGCGCCTGGACGACAAGGTCGAGCTCTACCCCATCGACATGGGCTACGACCACTTCACCGTCAACAATCTCAGCTACCACGGCACGAGCCTCACCATCGTGTGGCAGAAGCCGGGCGGCACGCAGTACTACCCGCTGGCGCCGATGGGCTACTCGCTGTACGTGGGCGGCCGGCGCGTGATGACGGTGGACGACCTCGCGCACGTGACGTGGAACCCGGCGTCGGGCGCCACCACCGTGCTCGACGGCAGCGCCACCCACGTCAACTACAGCGCCCAGGGCTACCTGGCCAAGGCCACCGACGTGGGCCTGTCCGACAACGCCCGGCTGGTGGACGAGTTCCAGAAGGCCGGCGTCGACCTCAAGCCGCAGACGTCCGGGCTGCCGGACCTCGCCCTCGGCAAGACCGCCACGGCGTCGTTCACCACCACGTCGCCGGCGTCGCAGGCCACGTCCCCCGCCAACGCGGTGGACGGGTTCACGATCAGCGGCATCCCCGTGACGCAGGGGTCCTACGTCGGCACGAACCCGATCTGGGGCGACAACGGCTCGCCGAACGCCTCCGACTGGCTGCAGATCGACCTGGGCGGGCCCAAGCGCTTCGACCAGGTGAAGCTGTACTTCTTCTCCAACAAGGCGTGGGGCGCCAGCGGGAGCACCTACAAGGAGCCCAGCGCGTACTCGATCCAGTACTACGACGGGACCAACTGGGTCGACGTCCCGAACCAGACGCACACGCCGGCCGTCCCGGCGCCCAACTACAACCAGGTCGACTTCCCGCCCGTCACCGCGCAGATGCTGCGGGTGCTGGTGACCAAGTCGACCACGCCGGCCCGCGCGGTCGGGATCAAGGAGGTGCAGGTCTACGACACCGGGTCGCAGACACAGACCGGCGGCAGCGTCGGCGGCACCGTCCCCGCGACGCTCGCGCTGACGCTCGGCGATCCGGCGAGCTTCGGGACGTTCGTCCCCGGCGTGGCCCGGGACTACTCCGCCTCGACCTCGGCGGACGTGCTCTCCACGGCCGGCGACGCCGCGCTCAGCGTGGCCGACCCGGGCGCGAGCCCCGGACGTCTGGTCAATGGTGCCTACACGCTGCCGCAGGCGCTCCAGGTCCGGGCGCGCAACTCCACCTATCCGGATGCGGCGTTCGCGCCGCTCGGGGCCGGCCCGCTGGCCCTGCTCAGCTACATCGCGCCGATCAGCCACGACGCGGTGACCGTCGACTTCAAGCAGTCGATCGGCGCCGGTGACGCGCTGCGGACCGGCACCTACGCGAAGACGCTCGTCTTCACACTGTCGACCACCACGCCCTAGGAGGAGAGAACCTATGACGGGCAAGCAGTGGCGCGCCGTTCCGGCGCTGCTCGCGATAACAGCCCTCGCCGCCGCGTGCGGCGGGAGCAGCTCGAGCGGATCGAGCTCGTCCGGAGCCGCGAAGGGCGGTGCCGCCGACGACGGCGCGACCATCACGATGTGGACGCGCGCGGCCACGCAGGTGCAGAGCCAGCGCTTCGTGAAGGCCTACAACGCGACGCACAAGAACCAGATCAAGCTGACCGTGATCCCCACGGACAACTACCAGGCGCGCGTGGCCGCCGCGGCCGGCGGCCACAACCTGCCGGACCTGTTCGCGTCCGATGTCGTCTACGCGCCGAACTACGTGTCGCAGGGGCTGTGGCTCGACATCACCGACCGCATCAACTCGCTGCCCTACGCCAAGAACATCGTCCAGGCGCCGATCAAGGCCGGCACCAAGGACGGCAAGATGTACGTGATCCCGCACACGCTGGACCTGTCGGTGCTGTTCTGGAACAAGGCCCTGTTCAAGAAGGCCGGGCTGGACCCGGACAAGCCGCCGACGACGCTCAAGCAGTTCGCCCAGGACGCCGAGACGGTCCGCCACAAGCTGGGCGGCAACACGTACGGCACCTTCTTCGGCGGCAACTGCCCCGGCTGCTTCGTGTTCACCTTCTGGCCGTCGGTGTGGGCCGGCGGCGGGCAGGTCATGAACCCGGACGGCACGCAGTCGACCATCGACGACCCGCAGATGAACGCCACGTTCTCGATCTACAACAAGCTGTGGAAGGACGGCGTGGTCGCGCCGCAGGCCAAGGACGAGGCCGGCCCGACGTGGACGGGCATGTTCCCCAAGGGCAACATCGCGATCATGCCGATGCCGTCGACCACACTCGGACTGATGCCGAAGAGCATGGACATCGGGGTCGCCCCCATCCCCGGTCCTGACGGCGGCACGTCGACGTTCGTGGGCGGTGACGTGATCGGCATCTCGTCCAGCTCCAAGCACCCCGACGAGGCGTGGGACTTCCTCAAGTGGACGCTGTCCGACGCCACGCAGGTCAACGTGGTGGCCAAGAACAAGGACATCGTGGCCCGCTCGGACCTGGCGTCGAACAAGTACTCGGCCGCCGACCCGCGCGTGGTGCTGTCCAACCAGATGGTGGCCAAGGGCGTCACGCCGTTGTCGCTCAACTTCGGCCAGACCTACAACGACCCGACCGGGCCGTGGCTGAAGGTGGCGCGCGACGCGGTGTTCGGCGACAACGTCGGCCAGACGCTGAGCCAGGGCAAGCAGACGCTGACTCAGGCGCTGTCATCACAGTGATCGAGACTGTCGAGGCGCCGGCGCGGGGGCGCCGGCGCCTCGCCTCCTCGTATTGGCGGCTCCGGACCCTGGCGGGCGTGGGCTATGCCGCGCCCACGGCCGTCATGGTCACGGTGTTCTTCCTGGTGCCGCTGGTGCTGGTCTTCTGGATGTCGCTGAACGACTGGAAGCTGCTCGGCACGCCGACGTTCAACTTCCCGGAGAACTACAAGGACATCCCGCAGGACGCGCTGCTCAAGAGCGCGATCGGCTTCACGCTGAAGTACACGGCGATCGTCACCGTCGTGCTGTCGGGCGTCGCCCTGGGGCTGGCGCTGCTGGTGCAGGAGGCGCGGCCGGGCACCGGCCTCATGCGCACCGCGTTCTTCCTGCCCGGCGCGGTCGGGTTCGCGGCCGCCTCGCTGCTGTTCTACAGCTTCTACAGCGACGGCGGCCCGATCGACGACGTCCTGATGAAGCTGCACATCGTCGGCCATCCCGTGGGCTGGCTGAGCACGCCCGGCAAGGCCCTGTTCTCCACGGTGATGATGGTCATCTGGCGCTTCGCGGGGTTCAACATGCTGATCCTGCTCACCGGCCTGCAGGCCATCCCGACGGACATCTACGAGGCGGCGCGGATGGACGGCGGCAACCGCCGGCAGCTGTTCCGCCACATCACGCTGCCGCTGCTGCGGCCGACCATCGCGCTCATGCTCGTGCTCAGCGTCACCGGCTCGCTGCTGGCCTTCGACCAGTTCTTCATCCTCACGCGCGGCGGCCCGGACGGCAGCACCGTGAGCATCGTGATGGTGATCTACCGCGAGGCATTCACGAAGTTCAACCTCGGCCTGGGCGCCTCCATCTCGGTACTGCTGCTGGCGGTGCTCGTGGTGGTCAACGTCCTGCAGCTGCGAATTATCAAGCGGGGGGAGTGACACGGTGAAGAGACACACGACGCCGTCGGCGCCCGGGCTGGTGCTCGCGGTGCTGTTCCTGTTCCCGCTGCTCTGGGGCGGATACCTGTCGGTCAAGGGACAGCCCGGCAGCTCGCAGGCCACCGGCTTCGGACTGCGCAACTACACCGCGATGGCGCGGTACGGCGAGGGCATCGCCCGCTATCTGCTCAACACCGCGATCGTCGCGGTCGCCACCGTCGTGGGCACGCTGGTCATCGCCACGCTCGGCGGCTACGGCTTCGCCCGCTTCCGCTTCCCGTTCAAGAACGTCCTGTTCGTCACCACGCTCGGAATCCTGATGGTCCCCTACGCCACGATCCTGATCCCGCTCTACGTGGTGCTCGGCCACCTGGGGCTGCAGAACACGCTCATCGGGCTCAGCCTCGTGCTGATCCTCTTCCAGCTGCCGTTCGCCGTGTTCATGATGCGCAACGCGTTCGAGTCGCTCCCGCGCGAGCTCGAGGAGGCGGCGCTGGTCGACGGCTGCAACAGCTTCGGCGCGCTGCGCCGGATCCTGCTCTACGGCGTGCGGCCGGCGCTCATCACCGTCGGCCTGTTCGCCTTCCTGGCCAGCTGGAACGACTTCTTCGCCCCGCTCATCCTGCTCAGCGACGGCTCGAAGTTCACGCTGCCGGTGGCGCTGGTGAGCATCCGCGAGCAGACGTTCGGCGCCGTCGACTACGGCGCGCTGGAGGCCGGCGTCGTCATCATGGCCGTGCCGTGCGTGGCGCTCTTCCTCGGGCTGCAGCGCTACTACGTGCGCGGGTTCACGACCGGGGCGCTCCGCGGATGAGCGGGCCGATCGACGTCAGCCGCTCGCCGCACGCCCGGCTGCGGCCGCTCGCCGGCCGGATCGACGCCGGGTTCTGGGCCGACCGCCGGCGACTGAACCGCGACGTGCTGCTGCGTGACGCGCCGAAGCGCCTGGAGGCCGCCGGCAACTTCGACGACCTGCGGGCCGCCGCCGGGCAGAAGGACGTGCCGTTCCGCGGGATGGTGTTCATGGACTCCGACGTCTACAAGTGGCTGGAGGCGGTCGGCTGGGAGCGCGCCGCGCCGCCGCAGGACGAGGCGCTCGGGCTCGTGGAGGCCGCGCAGGAGGACAGCGGCTACCTGAACTCCTACTACCAGGTGGAGGCGCCGGCGCCGCGCTTCTCCAACCCGGCCTGGGACCACGAGCTCTACTGCGCCGGCCATCTCATGCAGGCCGCCGTCGCCCAGGCCCGCGGCCGCGGCGACGAGCGCCTGCTCGCGGTCGCGCTGCGGTTCGGCGGGCTCCTGTACGAGCGCTTCGGGCCGGACGGCGAGCCGTACACGCCCGGCCACCCGGAGATCGAGACCGCGCTGGTCGAGCTCTACCGCCACACGGGCGACGCGCGCTGGCTGACGCTGGCCCAGCGCCTGGTCGACCACCGCGGCCACGGCACGCTCGCGCCCGCCACGCACGGCTCGAGCTACTTCCAGGACCGCGTCCCGGTGCGCGACCAGCCGGAGATGGAGGGCCACGCCGTGCGGGCGCTGTACCTCAACGCCGGCGTCACCGACCTCTACATGGAGACCGGGGAGCCGGCGCTGCTGGAGGCGATGGAGGCGCAGTGGCACGACATGGCCTCGCGCAAGACCTATCTCACCGGCGGGCTCGGCGCCCATCACATGGACGAGGCGTTCGGCGACGCGTACGAGCTGCCGCCCGACCGCTGTTACGGCGAGACCTGCGCCGCGATCGCGTCCGTGCAGTGGAACTGGCGCATGCTGCTGGCCACGGGCGAGGCCCGCTACGCCGACCTGCTGGAGCGCACGCTGTTCAACGGCGTGATGGCCGGCCTGGCGCTGGACGGCAGCGGCTTCTCCTACGTCAACCCGCTGCACGTGCGCGACGACCACCGCGACCCGGTGGAGCGCGGCGCCCGCCGCCAGGCGTGGTACGCCTGCGCCTGCTGCCCGCCCAACGTGATGCGGCTGCTCGCCTCGCTGCACCACTACCTGGCCACCTGCGACGCGGACGGCGTGCAGATCCACCAGTACGCCGGCGGGACCGTGGGTCCGGTGCGCGTGCACACCGGCTACCCGTGGAGCGGCCGCGTCGAGGTCGAGGTGGTGGACGAGCGCGACGCCCCCTGGACGCTCGCCCTGCGCGTGCCGGGATGGTCGCGGGCGACCACGGTCGACGGCGAGCCGGTCGCCCCCGGCGACTACGTGCGGCTGCACCGGCGCTGGCGCTCGGCGACCGCGTCGTGCTCGAGCTCGACATGGCGCCGCGGCTGGTCTACGCGCACCCGCGGATCGACGCCATCCGCGGCTGCGCGGCGATCGAGCGCGGGCCGCTCGTCTACTGCATCGAGTCCGCCGACGCGCCGGACGGCGCCCGCGTGGACGACCTGCGGCTCGACCCCACGGGCGAGCTGCGGGCGGTGTGGCGCCCGGAGCTGCTGGGCGGGGTCGTGACCGTCGAGGCGCCGGGCGAGCACCACCCCGTGCACGACGACGCCTGGCCCTACGGCGCATCGCCCAACGGCACCGTCGGCCGCCCCGTCGAGCTCGTCGCGGTCCCCTACAGCCACTGGGGCAACCGCGGCGACGGCGGGATGCGGGTGTGGCTCCCGATCGTCGACTCGCCCGTCCGCCGCGCGGCGGCCCACGCGCAAGCCGCGGTGGCCGAGCGCTGAAAGTGTGGGGGCGCGGGTCGATCTCCTCCCGCCCCGCGCCTCCGCAACCCCTCGCTCATCTGCGCGCGGTACCCGTGGAGTCACCGGAATGCGCGACGCGGGATACTCATCTGAGGTCGAGGAAGGGAGGCTTGGGTGGCGGGTGAAGGTGTGAGCAAGGCCGCGGCGGCGGAGCCGCGGCTGCGACGGGACATCGGCTTCGTCGGGCTGTTGTTCACGTCCGTCGGGTCGATCATCGGCTCCGGCTGGCTGTTCGGGGCGCTGGGCGCGTCGGAGGTGGCCGGGCCGGCGGCGATCATCTCGTGGATCCTCGGCGGCGCGGCGATGATCCTGCTCGCGCTCGTGCACGCCGAGCTGGGCGGCATGTTCCCGGTGGCCGGAGGCTCGGCGCGGTTCCCGCAGTACGCGTTCGGGTCGCTCGCCGGGTTCGCCGGCGGCTGGTTCGCGTTCCTCGGCGCCGTCACCACGGCGCCGATCGAGGTCGAGGCGGCGCTCCAGTACGCCACAGGCTGGCTGGGCATCTCGCTCACGCACCAGTCGGGCGGGCAGACGGTCCTGACCGTGGGTGGCTACGTCGTCGCGACGCTCCTGATGGCGCTGTTCGCATTCATCAACATCCTCGGCGTCCGCTGGCTGTCGGAGACCAACAAGGCGATCGTCTGGTGGAAGATCTTCGTGCCGGTGCTGACGGTCGTTGCGCTGAGCGTCACGGCCTTCCACGGGTCGAACTTCAGTGCGGACGCCGGCCACCAGTCCGGCTTCGCGCCGTTCGGCTGGAAGGGCATCTTCTCCGCAATCGCGACAGGAGGCGTGATCTTCTCCTACCTCGGGTTCGAGCAGGCGATCCAGCTCGGCGGCGAATCGAAGAACCCCAGACGCAACATCCCGCTGGCGGTGATCGGCTCGATGATCCTCGGGGTCATCCTGTACATCGCGCTGCAACTCGCGTTCCTGGGGGCGCTCGCCGGGTCCGACCTGACGAAGGGCTGGGACGCGATCTCGTTCGGCGGGAAGGCGGCGACGTTCGGGCCGTTCGCCGGCCTGGCCACGGCGACCGGCCTGGGCTGGCTCGCGGTGATCCTCTACATCGACGCGGTGATCTCCCCGGCCGGCACCGGGCTGCTGTACGTCGGCACCGGCGCGCGGCTGCAGTTCGCGTTCGGGCGCAACCGCTACTTCCCGCGGATCTTCGCCCACCTCAACAACCGCGGCGTGCCGGTCTGGTCGATCATCTTCGCGTTCGCCTGCGGCATGATCGTGTTCCTGCCGTTCCCGGGCTGGCAGAAGCTCGTCGGCTTCGTCACGTCGGCCACGGTGCTGGCCTACGCCACCGCGCCGCTGGCCTTCGGCGCGCTGCGCCGGCAGGACCCGACCCGCGAGCGGCCGTACCGGCTGCCGCTCGGGGGCGTGGCCGCGCCGGTGGCCTTCATCGTGGCCAACGAGGTGATCCTGTTCTCCGGCTGGGCGGTCGTCTACAAGCTCGTGCTGGCGATCATCATCGGCTTCGCGCTGATGGCGGCCAACTTCTACACGTCCAAACCGGAGGACCGGCCGCACACCGACTTCCGGCATGCGACCTGGATCGCGCCGTACATCATCGGGCTCGCGGTGGTCTCGTACCTGTCGTCGTTCGACACCGGCACCAAGGGCGGCCCGTTCGGCGTGCTGATCGGCCCGACGAACACGCTGAAGTTCGGCTGGGACTGCCTGGCCATGGCGGTGGTCTCGCTGGTCGTCTACTACCTCGCGATGCTCCGGCGGCTGCCCGACGAGACCGTGCAGGTGTACATCGAGGAGGTCACCGCCGAGGCCGAAGAGGAAGACCGCGAAGTCGTCACGGCGGCCGGCTGATGCTCGTCGTGTTCGCCTATGACGGCTCCCCGTTCGCCAAGCGGGCGCTGGGCTACGCCAAGCGGTTCGGCCCCGACGTGCGCGTCACGGTCATCTCGGTCGCCCAGGTCCTGATCGAGGCGCCGCGCACCGAGCAGTCCACCGCCCCCGAGCACGGCACGCGCGAGGTCGCGCGCCAGCTCGAGGAGGCCCGGGCCGTCCTGGCCGAGGACGGCGTCGAGGCCGAGATGATCCAGGCCGTGGGCAACCCGGCGGCGGAGATCATCGGCGCCGCCGAGGAGCGCGACGCCGACCTCATCGTCGTCGGGTACCGCGGGCGCAGCGCGATCTCCCGCTTCATCGAGGGCTCGGTGAGCGACCGCGTCGTCCGCCACGCCACCTGCGACGTCCTGGTGGTCCGCTGACGGGGGTCGCGCGGCTCATCACGATCCCGATCAGCCACTTCTGCGAGAAGGCCCGCTGGGCGCTGGACCGGGCCGGCGTGCCCTATCGCGAGGAGCGCCACCTGCAGGGCATCCACATCGTCGCCGCCCGCCGCGCCGGCGGCGGGCGGACGGTCCCGGTGCTCGTCACGCCGGCCGGCGAGGTGCTGGCGGAGTCCGCGGCGATCGTGCGCTGGGCCGACCCGGGGCTGTGCACGGAGCCGGAGGCGACCGCGTTCGCGGCGGGGCTGGACGCCGGGCTCGGCCCGGACGGCCGGTTGTGGATGTACCACCACACGCTGCCGGTCGTGCGCCGGATGAAGCCGTGGGCGCTGGCGGGCGTGCCGCGCTGCGAGCGGGCGGCGTTCGCGGCCGGCGGCCGGCTCGTCGAGCCGGGGCTGCGCCGCTACCTGGGCGTCGACGCCGCGGGGGCCGCCGCCGCGCTCACCCGCGTGGACGCCGTGTTCGACGACGTCGCCGCCCGGCTGGCCGACGGCCGGCCGTTCCTGCTCGGCGAGCGCTTCAGCGCGGCCGACCTGACGTTCGCTTCGCTCGCCGCACCCCTCGTCGTGCCCGAGGCCTACGGCTCGCCGCTGCCCCCGGTCGACGCTCTGCCGGACGCGATGGCGGTCGAGGTCCGCCGGCTGCGCGACCATCCGGCTGGCCGCTTCGCGCTGCGCCTCTACGAGACCGAGCGATGATCCGCCCGTGCCGAGACGACGAGCGCGACGCGCTCCTGGCGATCGTCAACGCCGCGGCCGAGGCCTACCGCGGCGTCATCCCGCCCGACCGCTGGCACGAGCCGTACATGTCGCGCGCCGAGCTGGACGCGGAGATCGCGTCAGGCGTGGTGTTCTGGGGCTACGAGGACGGCGGCGCCCTGATCGGCGTCATGGGGATCCAGCGCGTGCGCGACGTCGAGCTGATCCGCCACGCCTACGTCGCCCCGGCGAGCCAGGGACGCGGCGCCGGCGGCGCGCTGCTCGAGCACCTGGCGGCCGAACGCAGCATGCTCGTCGGCACCTGGGCGGCGGCCGAGTGGGCGATCGGCTTCTACCGCCGCCACGGCTTCACGCTCGTGCCGCCGGAGCGGACGGCGGAGCTGCTGCGCGCCTACTGGGACATCCCCGAGCGTCAGATCGAGACGTCGGTCGTGCTCGCCCGGTCGCCGCGGCGAGGCTGACCAACAGCATGCTTGTAGGGGTGGGTGAGCCGTTCGCCGCGCATGGTCGATCGGCTCTGGGTGCGAACCGATCACGGTCGACCGCGCCCGCCATGTGGGCGGAATCGAGTGGCAGGTTTGAGACCCATGACGTCGCAAACCCAGCACTCGATTCCGCGGCCGCTCGGAAACGATCATCCCGCCCCGGCGCGGAATCTCCTCACCTCCCCTACCCAGCAAAGCCGTTCGCCGAGCCCGCTAGCCGCGCAGGGACTCCAGCGTGTGACGCTGGACGCCGGCGGCGTCGAAGTTCTCGGGCGCCAGCCACGCCGTGAACGCCGCGCGGACGGCCGGCCAGTCCTCGTCGACGATCGCGTACCAGGCGGTGTCGCGGTTGCGGCCCTTGACGATCATGTGCCGGCGGAACACGCCCTCGAACGTGAAGCCGAAGCGGTCGGCGGCGCGGCGGGAGCGGGCGTTGGCCGCGTCGCACTTCCACTCCAGGCGGCGGTACCCGAGGTCGTCGAACGCGTGGCGGGCGAGCAGGAAGATCGCCTCGGTGGCCGCGGCGGTGCGCTGGAGCGGGGTGCCGAGCCAGATGTGGCCGATCTCGATGCACCCGTGCGCCGGCTCCATGCGCATGAACGTGACGATGCCGCTGGGCGCGTCGGTGACCACCGTGAAGACGAGCGGGTCCTCCCACGCCGCCTGCGCCTCGAGGTGCGCGGCGAGCTCGGCCTGCGAGGCGAACGGCCCGTAGGGCAGGTACTCCCACAGCCGCGGGTCGCCGGCCTGCGCGGCGAACAGGCCGGCGGCGTGGCGGGCCGGGTCGAGCGGCTCGATGCGGACGTGCGCGCCGGACAGGACCGTGTCCCGCGACGGGCGACCGCGGGCGGGTGAAGGGGCGGTCGAGATGGCCGCATCCTCGCACGGTCACACAATCTCGATAATCTCGATCGACTTTATGTAGTAGCGTGCCGGAGCATGCCCCGAATCCATGCGCTCCTCGCCGGCGCGGCGCTCGCGCTCGGCGCGGCGAGCCCCGCGCTCGCCGCGCCGACCGACCCGCCGCCGGTGACCATCACGCAGTCCACCGCGGCCGCCGACAACGCGAACGGCGACATCTTCATCAGCCCCACCGGCCAGTCCGCGACGTACGCCAACGGCGTCGAGATCATCGACCGCACCGGCAAGGTGATCTGGTTCCACCAGGTCCCGCAGAACGCCACCGACTTCCGCACCCAGACCTACCAGGGCAAGCCCGTGCTGACCTGGACGCAGGGCGGCGTCAATGCCCAGGGGGTCGGCCAGGTCACCGACTACGTCTACGACGACCACTACCGCCAGATCGCCGGCGTCCAGGCGGGCAACGGCTACAACGCCGACTCGCACGAGTTCCTCATCACGCCGCAGGACACCGCGCTGATCACCATCTACGCGCCGATCCACGCCGACCTGACGTCGATCGGCGGCAACGCCAACCAGCTCGTGACCGACGGGCTGGTCCAGGAGATCGACATCAAGACCGGCAAGGTCCTGTTCCAGTGGGCGGCATCGGACCACATCCCGTTCAGCGAGAGCCACCAGCCGCTGCCCGCCTCGCCGAACACGGCGTGGGACTGGTTCCACATCAACGCCGTCCACCTCGACAAGGACGGGAACCTGCTGATCGACTCCCGCCACACCTGGACCTTCTACAAGGTCAACCGCACGACCGGCGACATCATCTGGCGGCTCGGCGGCAAGGACAGCAGCTTCAATGAGATCGCCGGCCCGGGCCAGGTGCTGGACAGCGCGGGCGAGATCTTCGCCTGGCAGCACGACCCCGAGGCGCTGGGCAACGACCGCTACACGATCTTCGACAACGAGTCGTCCGGCACGCCGCTGCTGCCGGCCAGCCGGGCGGTGACGATCCAGCTCGACCAGGCGAGCAAGACGGCGACGCTCGTGGCGAGCGACTCCCAGCCCGAGGGCCTCGCCGCCTCCTCGCAGGGCGACGCGCAGACCACGGCCAACGGCGACCTGCTCGTGGGCTGGGGCAACCTCAACCACTTCTCCGAGTTCGACCCGCAGGGCAACCTGCTGCTCGAGGCCGCCTACCCGACCGGGGTCAACAGCTACCGGGCCTACCGGCTGCCCTGGCGTGCCGCGACGAGCACGACCGCGTCCGCGAGCGGCGGCACCTACGCCGCAACCGTGACCCCCGCCGGCGGCAACGTGACGCCCACGGGCACGGTCACATTCACCAGCGGCGCCACGACGCTGTGCACGGCGACGCTCGACGCCACCGGCGCCGGCAGCTGCACCGCCGCGCCGGCGAGCGGGGTCACCGCGACCTACGGCGGCGACAAGGACTTCGAGAGCTCGGCGGCGAGCGCGCCCGTGTCCGCGCCGGTCGGCGGCAGCGTGCCGGCGACGCTCGCGCTCACGCTGGGCGGGCCGGCCGCGTTCGGCGCGTTCACCCCGGGAGTGACGAGCGACTACGCCGCCACCACGACGGCCGACGTCGTGTCCACCGCGGGAGACGCGGCGCTGACCGTGAGCGACCCGAGCACCACCGCGCCCGGGCACCTGGTCAACGGCACGTACGCGCTCAGGTCGCCGCTGCTCGCCGGCGGGTCGCCGCTGCCGGCGACGGTGAAGACGTGGTCCGCACCGGTGAGCCACGACACGGCGGCCGTCGCGTTCAGCCAGCACATCGACGCGAGCGACGCGCTGCGGACCGGCACGTACGCCAAGACGCTGACGTTCACGCTCTCGACGAGCACGCCCTGATCGCCAGGCGGGCCGCGGCACACGCCGCGGCCCGCTTAGGATCGGGCCATGGGCAAGCTCGTGTACTCGGCGATCGCGTCGCTCGACGGCTACGTCAACGACGCGGACGGGAAGTTCGACTGGGCGGCGCCGGACGCGGAGGTGCACGCGTACGTCAACGACCAGGAGCGGCCGATCGGCACGTACCTCTACGGTCGCCGCATGTACGAGACGATGGCCGTCTGGGAGACGATGGACGACCCGGCGCCGCTGATGCGCGACTACGCGGACATCTGGCGGGCGGCCGACAAAGTCGTGTTCTCGCACTCGCTCGACCACGTCACCACCCCGCGCACGTGGCTCGAGCGCGACCTCGACCCCGAGGCGGTCCGGTCGCTGAAGGCGGAGGGCGACGCCAGCATCGGCGGCCCGACGCTCGCCGCGGACGCACTGCGCGCGGGCCTCGTCGACGAGTTGCACCTCTTCCTCAACCCGGTCGTCATCGGCGCCGGCACGCCGGCCCTGCCCGACGGCCTGCGCGCCGGGCTCGAGCTGGTGAGCGAGCGGCGTTTCGGCAACGGCGTCGTCCACGTCCACTACCGCGTGCGATGACCGACCTGGCCAAGCTCGACCTGATCGGCCACGCGGAGCTGGTGCGCAACCGCGAGGCCACGCCGCTCGAGCTGCTCGACGCGGCGATCGCGCGCATCGAGGCGGCGCGCGACCTCAACGCGGTGATCTGCGACCTGTTCGACCGCGCGCGCGAGCAGGCGGCCGGCCCGCTTCCGGGCGGCCCGCTCGCGGGCGCGCCGTTCCTGCTCAAGGACCTCGGCGCCCCGCTGGCCGGCACGCCGGAGCGGATGGGCTCGGTGTCGCTGCGCGACCACGTGTCGGAGCACAGCTGCGTCGTCGTGGAGCGCTACCTCGCCGCCGGCCTCATCGTCGCCGGCAAGACCAACACGCCCGAGTGGGGCAACCACTGCACCACCGAGCCCGTGCTGTTCGGGCCGACGCTGAACCCGCGCGCGCCCGGGCGCTCACCGGGCGGGTCGAGCGGCGGCTCGGCCGCCGCGGTGGCCGCCGGCCTCATCCCCGCCGCGTCCGGCGGGGACGGCACCGGGTCGATCCGCGTGCCGGCGTCCGCCTGCGGCGTGATCGGGCTCAAGCCGGCCCGGGCGCGCAAGACGCTGGCGCCCGACGCCGGCCACGGCCTGGAGGGGCTGGTCAACGAGCACGCGCTGACCCGCAGCGTGCGCGACTGCGCGGCGCTGCTGGACGCCACGGCGGGCCCGGCGCCCGGCGACCCGTACGCCGCGCCCGCGCCCGCGGAGCCGTGGCTGAGCGCGATCGCCCGCGACCCCGGGCGCCTGCGCATCCGCTTCAGCGCCGACGGCCCCTTCGGCGGCGAGACGCACCCCGACACGCGGCTCGCCGTCGAGTCCACGGCGCGCGAGCTCGAGCGCCTCGGCCACGACGTCGCCCCGGGCGCGCCGGCGTTCGACACCGAGGACGTGGTCGACGCCGTCGCCACCCTGCACCAGGTCTCCAACCTCGAGCTGTACGCGCTGGCCGAGAGCCACCTCGGCCGCCCGCCGCAGCGCGACGAGCTCGAGTCGACGGCCTGGGAGATGCTCGAGGAGGGCCGCGCCGTCACCGGCGAGCGCTACGCGGGCGCGATCGCCGCCGTCCACGCCCAGGGCCGGCGCTTCGCCGCGGGGCTGGCGGACGTGGACGCGTTCCTCGTCCCCACGCTGCTCACCGGCGGGCCGCCGCCGCTGGCTCACCTGAACCAGCCGCGCGGCTCGACCCAGGCGTTCTTCCGCGTTGAGTTCATGACCACCGGCTGGACGGCGATGGCCAACGTGTCCGGCTTCGCCGCGATCTCGCTGCCGCTGGCCGCGACGGGCGACGGGCTGCCGATCGGCGTCCAGCTGATGGCGCCGCAGGAGACCGTGCTGCTGCAGCTCGCGGCGCAGCTGCTGGCAGACTCGGAGGATGGCTGAGGCCGCGCTCCTGCTCGTCGACGACGACGCCCCGATCCTGCGCATGCTCGCCCGCACGCTCGAGGCGGAGGGCTACGCGGTGGAGTCCGCGAGCGGACGGCGGGGCGGCGCTCGCGGCGGTCGAGCGCTCGCTGCCCGACGCGATCGTGCTCGACGTGACCATGCCGGGCCTCGACGGGCTCGCGGTGACCCGGCGGCTGCGGGCCAAGGGGCTGCGCGTGCCGATCCTGCTGCTCACCGCGCGCGACGCCGTGCACGAGCGCGTGGCCGGGCTCGACGCCGGCGCGGACGACTACCTGGCCAAGCCGTTCGACGCGGACGAGCTGTCGGCGCGCGTGCGCGCGCTGCTGCGCCGCAACCAGCCGCCGGGTGACGCGCCGCTGGCGTTCGCCGACCTGACGCTCGACGCCGCCACGGGGCTCGCCCACCGCGGCGGGCGCGAGCTCGAGCTGACCCGCCGCGAGGCCGAGCTGCTCGAGCTGCTGCTGCGCAACGCCCGCGGCGTGGTCACGCGCGAGCTCGCGCTCGAGGAGGTGTGGGGCGGCGAGGGCGAGGCCACGCCGAACGCCGTCGACCGCTACGTCGCCTACCTGCGCCGCAAGCTCGGCGACCCGCCGCTCATCCACACCGTGCGCGGCGTCGGCTTCAAGCTGGACCGCTAGTGGTTCCGGCCGTGGGTGCGCGCGCCGACTGGGGGTCGCTGGCGTCGCCTGGCAAGGACGCAGACCCGCCGGAATCCCTCCGGGATTTCAAGTGGTCGAGGACGCCGCCAGGCGGCGATCAGCGGCCGCCAGGCGGGGTGGGCACCCGCGGCCGGGGCCACTCATGAGCCTCAGGACCCGCGTCGCGCTGGCGGCGGCGACGGCGATCGTCCTGGCCGTCGCGCTGCTGGTGATCGCCGTGCCGGCGTTGCTCGGCCGCCAGCTGCGCGGCATCGCTGGACGACGACCTGCGCCGCCGCGCCGCCGACGTGGCGGAGCTCAACGCGGCCACGCCGCAGCTGCTCACACAGCCGGGCGCACTGGAGGGGCGCCTCGGCGGCAGCGCCCTGTTCGTCCAGGTGATCGACGGGCGCGGGCGGATCGTCGCCCGCTCGAGCGGGCTGGGCGGCCGCGTGCTGCCCGGAGGACGGCGCGGTGCACCGGGCGCTGCGCGACCGCCGGCCGGCGTTCGCCGACGACGCGCTGGGCACCGACGCCGTGCGCGCTGTACGCCGCGCCGCTGGGCGCAGCTCGGCCGGGGGCCGGCCGCCGGCGGCGCGGTGATCGTGGCCGGCACGACCGCCGACATCGACCGCACGGTCGGGCGCGCCCGGACGCTCGTGCTGCTGTGCGCGCTCGCGGCCGCCGCGCTGGCCGCGCTCGCGGCCACGCTGCTCACCCGCCGCGCGCTGCGCCCGCTCGGACGGCTGTCCGCCGGCGCACGCGCGATCGCCCGCTCCGGCGACGCCGCGGAGCGGCTGCCGGAGCCGCCGGTGCACGACGAGGTGGGCGAGCTGGCGCGGCACGCTGAACGCGATGCTGGCCTCGCTGGAGCGCGCCCGCGAGGCCGAGCACCGCTTCGTCGGCGACGCCTCGCACGAGCTGCGCACGCCGCTGACCGCGCTGCGCGGCAACGCCGCCTACATCGCCCGCCACGGCCCGGAACCGGCCGTGCTGGCCGACATCCAGGCCGACGTGGCGCGGCTGGGCGAGCTGCTCGACGACGCTGCTCGCGCTGGCCCGCGAGGACGCGGCCGCGCCCGCCCGCGGCGAGCCGCTCGACCTGGCCGCGCTGGCCCGCGGCCTCGATGCCGACGTCGTGGTCCCGAGCCCGCGTGGGTGCTGGGCGAGCGGGACGCGCTCGAGCGCGCGCTGGCCAACCTGGTCGCCAACGCGCACCGCCACGGCCAGGGCCGCGTGACGGTGACGGTGGGCGCCGCGGACGGCGTCGCGCGGGTGACCGTGGCCGACGAGGGGCCGGGGCTGAGCGCGGAGCAGGCGGCGCACGCGTTCGAGCGCTTCTGGCGCGGCCCGGACGCGCGCGGCGAGGGCTCCGGGCTGGGGCTGGCCATCGTCCGCGCGATCGCCGAGCGCCACGGCGGCCGCGTCACGGTCGACGGCTCCCACTTCACACTGGCTATCAGAGAACTCTCAAGCAACGCGCGTACAACCTCACCACGATGAGACGACTCCGGACCGCTTCAACCCGACACATCCTTGCCCTCTGCGCCGCCGTCGCCGTGCTGGCCGGCGGCGCCGCGGTCGCCCAGGCCGCGCTGGGCGGTGCCTCCGCCCCGCCCGCCAAGCCGCTCGACCAGGCCGTCTACGACGCCGCCCGCGCCCCCGCCGTGGACGGCCTGTCCGCCCGCATCCACTTCACCAACAACCTGCTGCCGTCCGGCTCGCTCCCCGAGGGCACCTCCTCGCCGATGCTCACCGGCGCCGACGGCCGGCTGTGGCTGTCCGGCGACGGGCAAGCGTGCGGCTGGAGCTGCAGTCCGACGCCGGCGACGCCCAGATCGTGAGCGACGGCAAGCGGTTCATGGTCTATCGACGCGAGCTCGAACACCGCCTACACCGGCGCGCTGCCGCAGGACAAGACGCCAGCCACGCCGAGACGGCCGCCGACGCTCGCCGGCATCGACAAGGGGCTGGCCAACCTCAGCCGGATGTGGACGCTGTCGGGCGCGCAGCCGGAGCACGACCGGCGGACCGCCCGAGCTACACCGTGCGCATCTCCCCCAAGGACGACGGCGGGCTGCTCGGCGCGGCCAAGGTGGCGTGGGACGCCGCGAACGGCGTGCCGCTGCGCGCCGCGATCTACGCGCAGGGGCCAGGCCACGCCGGTGCTCGAGCTCGAGCCGCGACGCACATCAGCTACGGGCCGATCCCGGCCTCGAGGTTCGACGTGACGCCGCCGGCCGGCGCGAAGGTGACGCAGATCTCCGCACCCGATCACTCCCCGGCCTCCGGGCACGCCAGCCCGACGTGACCGGCGCCGGCGCCGTGGCCAGAGCAGCTCGACTTCCCGCTCGCCGCCCCCGAGAAGCTGGCCGGGCTGCCGCTCCAGCAGGTCCGGCTGGTCAAGTCGCAGGCCGGCAACGGCGCGCTCAGCGTGTACGGCCAGGGCCTCGGCGCGATCCTCGTGCTCCAGGACAAGGGCGCGGACAACCCGCTGTCGAGGCCTGAAGCTCCCGCGGATCGCGCTCGGCAACGCCACGGGCTCCGAGCTGGGCACCGCGCTCGGCACGGTGCTGACGTTCCAGCGCGGCGGCGTCAGCTACGTGGTCGCCGGCTCCGTGCCGCCGCTGGCGGCGGAGAACGCGGCGCGCGGGCTGCGATGACGGCGCCGGCCATCGAGACCCGCGGGCTCGTCAAGCGCTACGGCGAGCTGACCGCCGTCGACCACGTCGACCTGACCGTGCGGGCCGGGGACGTCTACGGCTACCTCGGGCCGAACGGCGCGGGCAAGACGACGTCGCTGCGCATGATGCTCGGCCTCATCCGGCCGGACGAGGGCTTCGTCAAGCTGTTCGGGCGCGACCCGCTGCAGGAGGGCGTACGCGCGCTGGACGGCGTGGCGGGGTTCGTCGAGGCGCCGCGCTTCTACCCGTATCTCACCGGGCGGCGCAACCTCGAGCTCGTCGCCGGGCTGGACGGCGGCGACGCGCCGGAGCGCATCGACGACGCGCTGGCCACGGTCGATCTGTCGACGCGCGCCAAGGACAAGGTCGCGCGGCTACTCGCACGGCATGCGCCAGCGCCTCGGCATCGCCGGGGCGCTGCTGCGCGACCCGCGGCTGCTGCTGCTCGACGAGCCGACCACCGGGCTCGACCCCGCCGGCATGCGCGACATGCGCGCGCTCATCCACCGGCTCGCCGGCGACGGCATCACCGTGCTGCTGTCCTCGCACCTGATGAGCGAGGTGGAGGAGCTGTGCGACCGCGTGGCGATCGTGTCGCGCGGGCAGGTGATCCACGAGGGCTCGCTGGAAGAGCTGATCGCCACCAGCGCCGGCGGCTACGCGCTGCGCACCACCGACGACGCGCGTGCCGCCGCGGTCGCGCGCGAGCGCCGACGGCGTGCGCGTCGAGGAGGCGACCGCGGATGGCCTGGCGTTCCACGCCGAGGACGAGGCGCGCGGTGGCCGAGCTGTCGCTCGCGCTGGCCCGGGCGGGCGTCGGCATCGTGGCGCTGGTCCCCCGCACCGCGTCGCTCGAGGAGCTGTTCTTCCGGCTCACGGAGGGCACGCCGGAGCCGGCGCCGGCCGAGCTGGCGGTGGCGGCATGAGCGCCGTCGCCATCCCTGCCCGCATGCGCCGGCGCCCGGGCGTGCGCGTCGCCTACGTCTGGGAGCTGCGCAAGCTGCGCGCGCAGAAGCGCACGTACATCGGGCTCGGCTGCGCCATCCTCGTGCCGCTGATCTTCGTCTTCTCGCTGGAGCTGGGCAGCGGCGGCCCGAACGACATCCCGTTCGGGCGCTACGTCCGCGAGTCCGGGCTGGCCATCCCGCTCGTCGCGCTGATCTTCGGCGCGATCTGGTTCTTCCCGCTCGTCACCGCGCTGGTCGCCGGCGACATCGTGGCCGCCGAGGACGGCAACGGCACGCTGAAGACGATCCTCACCCGCTCGGTCGACCGCCAGCAGCTGTTCGCCGCCAAGGCGTTCGCCGCGCTCACCTACGCGGTCGCCGCGCTCATGCTCTACGTCGGCGTCGGCCTGGTGTTCGGCGGTGTCTTCTGGGGCTTCAACCCGCTCGTCTCGCTGTCCGGGCACGCACGTCTCGCGTGGGCCGCGGGCTGGTGCTGATCGGCGCCGCCTCCGCCGCCTACATGCTGCCGACGATCGCCGTCCTCTCGCTCGCGCTGCTGCTCTCGACGGTGACCCGCAACTCGGCCGCCGCGGTCGTCGGGACGCTGATGATCTCGCTGATCATGCAGCTGCTCGGCGTCATCAGCGTGCTCGACTTCCTGCACCCGTACCTGCTGTCGACCCAGTTCAACGCCTGGCAGGGCCTGCTGCGCGACCCGATCGACTGGGCGCCGGTGGTGCGGGCCGCGTGGGTGTGCGCGCTGTACTCGCTGCCGTGCCTCGGCGTGGCGTTCACCGTGTTCCTGCGCCGCGACGTGGCCGGCGGCTGAGCGCCGGCCCGGCGACCGCGGGTCAGCCGGCGGCGTTGCTGCCGATCGCTCGCCCGGGGGTGTCACGGCACCTCCGGGTGCTGCGGGAGGCGGGGCTTGCCGAAGTCCGCCACCGAAGTCGATGGATGGCGGAAAGTGCCGAACGGAGGAGTACCAGATGAGCAGCGACGCGCGTGCGGACACCCGAGCGGAGGTGTCGCCATGATCAAGGCGATCAACGTCTTCACCGCGGAGCAGCCCGCCGGCCGGCACGACGTCGGCTCCGCCGCGGGGTCCTCGGAGACGGCGATGTACATCTACGACATCGCCCCCGGTGGGAGCTCCTCGCCGTACCACTACGAGTACGAGGAGGAGTGGCTGCTCGTCGTCGACGGCACGATCACCGTGCGCACGCCCGACGGCGAGCGCACGCTCGATCGCGGCGACCTCGCCCGTTTTCCCGCCGGTCCGGCCGGGGCGCACAAGATCATGAACAAGAGCGGCGCGCCGGCTCGCACCCTGGTGTTCTCCAGCGCTCGCGTACCCGCGGTCTCCGTCTACCCGGACAGCAACAAGATCGGCGTCTGGTCCGCCGATCCCGCGGACGACCTGATCTTCGTCCGCGACACCGCCGTCCCGTGGTCACACGGCGAGGCGGGCTGGGAGCACGCGGACTGACGAGGTGATGACTGCTCAGACCGGCGACGAGCCGATCTTCCAAGGGGCGGCCGACTTCGACGGTCAGAGCGCCAGCCCAAGCGCGTCCGCGACGCTGCGGATGTGCGCCGCGGCGGCGGCGTACGCCGCCTCGGACTCGAGATGCTCGACGAGGATCGGCGTGTCCGGGTCGAGCTGCGCCATCTCGCTCAGGAACACCCGGTAGTCGAGCCCGCCGAGCCCCGGGCGCACCTCGGTCAGCCGCACCGTCAGGGCGTGCTCCAACACGATGTCCTTGGCGTGCACGCTGCGGATGTGCGGTCCGAGCTTGGCGAAGCACTCCCGCAGGAACGCCCCGTTGGCGTAGAACTTGGCGGGGGTGTTGATCAGGTTCGCGGGGTCCAGGTGGACGCCGAAGCCGGGACGGTCGATCGCCTCGAGCAGCGCGAGATAGCTGTCGGGCGAGTCGGGCAGGATGAACGGCATCGGCTCCAGCGCGTAGACCGTGCGCCGGGGCCGCACCGCGTCGACGATCTCGCGCACCGAGTCGACGATCAGCGCGAACGTGTCGGCGGTCAGGTTCTCCCGGTGTGGCGCGTCCCACTCGCGCCCGCGCGAGCCGGCCACGTTCACGCAGCAGCGGGCGCCGACGCGCTCGGCCAACTCGAGGCGCTCCTGGCAGTACGCGATTCCGCGGGCGCGCGTCGCGTCGTCCGGGCTGATCGGGTTCGCGGTCCAGGCCCCGATCTCGGCGATCACGATCCCCGCCGCGTGCGCCGCCGCCGCGTAGGCGTCGTCCGCGCCGTCCGGCCAGTAGGCGGCGCGCAGCCCGCGCCGCCGCAGCGCGTCCACCCACCCCGCGGGCGAGTCCCAGGTGTCACTGAGGGGCGAGCCGAGGCGCACGGGCGGGTCAGTCGTCGCTCTGCGCGCGGCCGAGCGCAGCGCGCATGGTGGCGGCGAACCGCTCGCGCGCGGCGGGGTCGAGGTCGCCGAACAGGTCCGCCTCGATCGACTCGGCGAGCCGGTCCGCCCGGGCCAGCAGCTCGAGCCCGCGCGGGGTGGCGCGCACGACGGAGCGGCGGCGGTCGGCCTCGTCGCGCCGGCGCTCGACCAGGCCGCGGCGCTGGAGCTCGTCCACGACGGGCACGACCTGCGCCGGGAGCAGCCCGCACAGGCGCGCCAGCTCGAGCTGGGAGGACGGCTCGTCGGAGCTGAGGATGGCCAGCGCCATGTACTGCCGGCCGCTCAGCCCGATCCCCGCCAGCGGGTCCTGGGCGCGGGCGGCCACCTCGTTGCCGAGCTTGACCAGCAGCAGGGCCGGGCGCTCCGCGAAGCCCCTGGGGATCTCAGGCATGCTCCCTGAGATTAGACATTTCATGGTTTGAATCGTTCGCGCAGCGGTGTATCGTCCGCCGCCCATGACCGTTCAGACAGTGAATGATTCACGACCGTGGCTCGCCCTGGTCGTGCTCGCGCTGGCGCAGTTCATGGTCGTGCTGGACGTGACGATCGTGAACGTCGCCCTGCCCGCCATCCAGGACGCCCTGCACTTCTCCGCGGACGGCCTGCAGTGGGTCGTCAACGCCTACACGCTCGCGTTCGGCGGCCTGCTGCTGCTGGGCGGGCGCACCAGCGACCTGCTGGGCCGGCGCCGCGTCTTCATGGCCGGCCTGACGCTGTTCGCCGGCGCCTCCCTGGCCTGCGGCCTCGCCCCCTCCGCCGGGTGGCTGATCGCCGCGCGGGCGACCCAGGGCGTCGGCGCGGCGCTGCTCTCGCCGGCTGCGCTCGCGCTCGTCACGGTCACGTTCCCGGCCGGGCGCGCGCGCAACATCGCGCTCGGCGTGTGGGGCGCGCTGGCCGGGATCGGCGGCACGCTCGGCGTCGTCGCCGGCGGGGTGCTCGTCGACTCGCTCGGCTGGGAGTGGATCTTCTTCGTCAACGTCCCGGTGGCGGCGGTCGCGCTGGTGGCCACGCCGCTGGTCGTCGGCGAGAGCCGCAGCGAAGGCGTGCGCGGGTTCGATCTGGCCGGCGCGGTGCTCGGCACCGCGGGGCTCCTGACGCTCGTCGGCGCGGTCATCCGGATCTCCGCGGCGGGCTGGGGGTCGGCCCAGGTGCTGGGCCTGTTCGGCGCCGCCGCGGTCCTGCTCTCCGCGTTCGTGTACGCGGAGTCGCGCGCGCTCGACCCGCTGCTGCCGCTGCGGCTGTTCCGCATCCGCGGCCTCGGCGTGTCGGCGATCGCGCTGGCGCTCAATGGCGGGGCGTTCCTCGGCATGTTCTTCCTCAGCGCGCTCTACCTGCAGCAGGTGCACGGCGACTCCGCGCTGGACGCCGGCGCGCATTTCGTCCCGATGGGGATCGCGGCGATCGTCGCGGCGGTGGCCGGCGCGCAGCTCGTCACCCGCTTCGGCACCCGCGTCGCCTACCTGGTCGGCTCGGCCGTCGGCGTCGCGGGCCTGGTCATCCTGAGCCGGGTCGGCGCACACGCCGACTATGCGGCCGACCTGCTGCCCGGCTTCGTGGTCTTCGGGCTCGGGCTGCCGCTCGTGGGGGTGAGCAACCAGATCGCGGCCGTCGCCGAGGCGCCGCCGGCCGACGCGGGCGCGGTCTCCGGGATCGTCACGACCGCGTTCCAGGTCGGCGGCGCGCTCGGCCTGGCCGTGATCTCGAGCGTCGCGACGTCGCGCGTCCAGGGCGAGCTCGCCCACGGCGCGGCACCGGCGCGCGCGCTCGCCGCGGGGTACGACCGCGGGCTGCTCGTCGCCGCCGCGATCGCCGTGCTCAACCTCGCCGTCGGCGTCCTGCGTGCGCCGCGCATCAGGCCGGACGCCGCGATCATCGCCGAGGCGACGGCCGGCTAGCCGCCGCCCGGTCCACCGCCCGGCGCCCCGCCGTGCGGGCCGCCGGCGCAGTTGTCGGAGGCCGCATGGGCTCAGCGGGAACGTCTGGGTCTCCGTGCCCGAGGGGGTCGTCAGCCCGCGCGGGTGAGCTGATGCGTGCCCGGCCACCAAGCGACCGCCCAGCCGTTCTGGACGGTCGCCGTGACCGCGGTGCCGTCCTCGAGCGTCAGCGTCGCCGCGCTCACACCATCGCCGGCGCGCGCGATCACGAACCGTACGACTCGCCGGCCTGGGTCGTCGTGTGCTCGGCCCAGAGATACAGCCTCCCGGCGGGGACCGTCACGGCGGCGAGGTGCTCCACCCCGACGCGTTGTTGAACGACGGACCGAGTGGTGCAGAAGTCGTCGAGCTGCCGTCGGAGTAGACCAGGAACGTGAACGGCCCGCGCGTGTCGGTCAGCTTCAGCGGCAGCCCGGGCGTCGGCACATTGCCGGGCGCAATACGCTTGGGCGGCCGCGAGCTGCGCCGGGGTCGGTGCGGTCGGCTGGGGCGTCCAGCCGGCGAATGCGCTGCTCGCACCGCCGGCGAGCGACAGCACGGCGACGGAGCGCGCCCACGGCGGTCGCGAGCCCGCCGCCGATCGCCACCGGCGGCCGCAGGCGGCGCGTGCGCGGGTGGTAGTCGGCGGCGAGGAGCCCGGGGGTGCGTGGACACGCGCCGCGCGTTCGTGCAGTGCCGCGCGCAGGTCGGTCTCGAGCTGGTCATGATGCGATGCTCCTTGTGTCGTTAGTCGGGCGCAGCGTCTGCTCGAGTCGCGCGAGTCCACGAGAAGCCGTGCTCTTGACGGTGCCGAGGGAGCACTGAAGTGCGGCCGCCACCTCGGCTTCGGGAAGATCGAGGAAGTAGCGCAGGACGAGCACCGCGCGCTGGCGCGGCGGGAGCGCCGCGAGCGCCGCGTAGAGCTCGTCGTGGGCGTCGAACGGGGGCGGCAGCCGCGGGCTCCCGGCTCGCCCGGCTGCGCTCGCTCAGCTCGGCCCGCCGGCGCGAGCGCTTGGCGCCCCCGTCGAGCGCGAGGTTGACCAGGATGCGGCGAGCGTAGGCGACCGGGTGATCCATGCGGCTGACCTTGGGCCAGCGCCTGGCGACCTTGAACAGCGTCTCCTGGACGCAGGTCCTCGGCCTCGGGCAGATCCCAGACGATCAGGTACGCGGTCCGGAGCAGGCCGTCGGTGCTGTCGGCGACGAAGCGGTCAAAGTCGTGTCGGCGCATCGACCGGTTAACCCTGACGGGAAGGCGAAAGGTTGAGCGCGCGGCGTCAGCGGGCGAGCAACGCGTCGATGAGCGCGCCGAGGTCCTCGCGGTAGGTGTCGCGGTCGGCGGCGGCCGTCCACGCCGCGGCGGCCGCCGCCAGCATCGGGTAGCGCTCGGGATCGGGGGCGCCGCGAAGCTCGCTGCTGCTGGCTCGGCCCCTCCGAGCTCGCGCCGGCGCGCACGAGCAGCGAGCCGAGCGTGAAGTTCCACATCAGGCGGTAGGCCCGCACCGCGGCGTCGATCGACAGGCCCGCGTCCCGCAGCGCCGCATGGATCTCCTCGATCGCGCCGAGCACCGACGGCGCCATCATCCGGCGGCGCGCCAGCACCTCGGGGACCCAGGGATGCTCCGCGAGGCTGTCGTAGATCGTCGACCACAGCACGAGCATCGCGCCCTTCGGGTCGCGCGGGCGCGGCGGGTAGACGAGCCGGGCCGCGAGGCGGTCGACCAGCACCATCAGCAGCTCGTCCTTGCTGCCCACGTGCCGGTAGGGCGCCATCGCGGACACGCCGAGCTCGCTCGCGAGCCGGCGCATCGTCAGCGCCTCGACGCCCTCGGCGTCGAGCAGCCGATCGCCGTGTCGAGCACGGCTTCGCGATCGATCGTCGGCGGGCGACCGCGAGGGCCGGTGTGGCGGCGCTGATCGGATCGTCTCTCGGTGATCTTGCAGACATTTGACTTTACGTGTATATTAATCCGCATGGCACACGGAACGCCCACACTCGCAACCGGCAAGATCTGCTACCTCGAGATCCCCGCAGCCGACGTCGAGCGCTCGTCGCGCTTCTACAGCGACGCGTTCGGCTGGGAGCTGCGCACCCGCGGCGACGGCGCGATCGCGTTCGACGACGCGGTCAAGGAGGTGAGCGGCTCGTGGGTCACCGGCCGGCCGCCGTCGGCCGAGCCCGGGATCATGGTCCACATCATGGTCGCCGACCTCGAGGCGGCGCTCGCGCGCCGTCCGCGCCGCCGGCGGCGAGGTGCTCAACGAAGACGCGGAGCCCGGCGAGCGCGTCGGGCACGTCCGCGACCCGGCCGGCAACGTGATCGGGATCTACCAGGAGCCCGGCCTGGCTGAGCGCGAACGCACGGTCAGCCCGGTGCCCGAGCACCTCCACACCGTCACGCCGCGGCTCGCGTTGAGCGACGCCGCGGCCGGGATCGACTTCTACAAGGCCGCGTTCGGCGCCACAGGAGCTCGGCGAGCGCTACCACATGCCCGACGGGACGCTCGTCCACGCGGAGCTGCTGATCGGCGACTCGGTGGTGATGGTCAAGGACGCCCAGGACGACGAGTTCAACGCGCTGCTGTGCACCTACTGGCCCGACGTCGACGCCGCCTGGGACCGCGCCGTGCGCGCCGGCGCCGAGGTCATCTACCCCCTCGCCGACCAGTTCTACGGCGAGCGCGGCGGCCGCCTCGGCGATCCGTTCGGCAACCAGTGGATGCTGGCCGCCCGGATCGAGACCCTCACGCCGGACGAGGTCGCCGCGCGCGAGCCCGCGTAGGCGCTTGTAGAAGCGACGCGGCGCCGACTTGAGCTTCTTCACCGGGCCGGTCTCGAAGCGCCGGCCGGTCCAGGTGTAGCGCTGTTCGCGGAACGAGCTGGGGCAGCAGTTCGGATCGTTGGACCCGTAGTGGGGCTGCAGGATGTCGAACGAGCGGCTGTTGTGGCGGGCGATGCCCACCTTGTAGCCCGGCTTGTAGAGCAGGACCTTGCCGCCGGCTCCCTTGACGACGCCGAACCGGATGTCGCCCGCGGTGCCGCCGCTCGAGATCGTGAACACCGCGTCGGAGACGCCGTCGCCGGTGACGTCGCCGCAGCGGACGAGGTCGACGCCCATGTCCAGCTTGACGTCCGTGACGGTGAGCTTGCCGGCGGCGATCAGCGAATGCTCGATGACCGCGGGGCTGCAGATCCGCGGCTTCGCGACGGCGGTGGACGCCGACAGGACGACCGCGGCGAGGCCGGCGGCGAGCGGCACGACGAGGCGGAGGCGCATGGCCCGCACCCTCTCACGCGCCCACGTGCGCGGCAATACGGGACCGACCCCGAAGCTCATGTAGGGTCGCGCGGGGTGCGCGCGCTGACCGCTCCCGAGCTCGCCCTGGCCGAGACGGCGGACCCCGTGCCGCTGCCGGGCCAGGCGCTCGTCCGGGTGCGGGCGACGTCGATCAACCGCGGCGAGGCACTCGACCTGCCGGCCAAGCCGCCGGGCACCGTGCCCGGCTGGGACGTGGCCGGCGTGGTGGAGCGGGCCGCCGCGGGCGGCCCCGCGGCGGGTACGCGCGTGGCCGGCCTGGTGCGCGCCGGCGCCTGGGCGGAGCTGGCGGCGGTGGCGGCGCGCGACCTCGCGCCGATCCCCGATGGCGTCTCCGACGCGCAGGCGGCCGCGCTGGTCACGGCCGGCCTGACCGCGCTCAAGTCGTTCGAGCTCGCCGGGCTGCTGCTCGGCCGCCGCGTGCTGGTCACGGGCGCGACGGGCGGCGTCGGGCGGATCGCGCTCCAGCTGGCGCGCGCGAGCGGCGCGGACGTGACCGCGCTGGTGCGGACGCCCGGGGAGCCGCTGCCGGGCGCGGACCACGTCGTCGAGCGGCCGGACGGGCGCTACGACGCCATCCTCGACTGCGTCGGCGGCCGCGTGTTCGCGCTGGCCATCGAGCACGTCGCGCCGCGCGGCGTGGTGGTCAACGTCGGCACCCCGGAGGACGAGGACACCGTGACGTTCCGGGCGGCGCGCTTCGATGGCGCGCCCGGCGCGCGCATCCACACGCTCAACCTGCCCGAGGAGCTGCGCGACGGCGCGGGCACCGACCTCGCGCGGCTGCTCGCGCTGGCCGCGGACGGACGGCTCGACGCCCGGGTCGGCCTCGAGGCGTCGTGGCGCGAGGCCCCGCAGGCGCTGCGTGCGCTGCTCGAGCGGCGCGTCGCCGGCAAGGCCGTCCTGCACGTGGATCAGTCGCGGACGTAGAGCGCGGCGCCCGGCACGCCGCCGCCGGCCCGCTGGTACATCAGCGGGCTCGACCAGTGGGCGACGCCCACGCCGCCGGGCAGCCGCCACGCGCCGACGAAGCCCTGGCGTCCGGACCACGCCCGCGTCCAGCGCTCCCAGTCGGCCGGAGCGACCTCGGCCACCAGCAGCACGCCCTCCGCCGGCGACTCCGCCGGCAGCGCGGCGAAGCGGCCGCCGCCCAGCGCGCGATGCAGCGTCATCCCGGGCGGCGCGTCGGCCGCCCAGGCGGCGCGGAACGCCGGCTCCTCGCCGGCCGGCACGGTGTAGATCTCCGCCGTCATCCTGGCGGCCAGCCTCCATTGACATGCCATGAAGCGGGCATGAGACTGCGCGCCCGATGGAGTCCACCCATCAGTCGCCGTCCCCGCCGGTGGCGGGACCGGCGGTGGCGAAGCCCGCGCCGGTCTCGCTGCCGAGCCTCGCGCTGACTCCCGCCGCTCTGCTCGCACTCCAGCGCAGCGCGGGGAACCGTGCGGTCGGCGCCTGGATCGCCCGCCAGCCCGCCGCCGCGCCGCCCGCCGCCGACGAGGTGGCCACCGAGGAGGAGGCGCTGACCTGGCCGAAGGCGCTCGCCGAGGCGGCCCGCGGCGAGGGGCAGGCGCTGACCGTCACGCTGCACGCGGTGGAGAGGGGCAAGCCGCTGGAGGCGCCGACGCTGGACAACGAGGGCGCGGGCGGGGCGCTGTCGGGCGCCGGCGACCAGCTGACCGACGATCAGCGCAAGGTCAAGCGCATCGTCAACTTCATCAAGGCCCAGCGCAAGCTCGACACGGCGTTCCTCAAGCTGACCGCCTACAAGCAGCGGGGCCAGGACAAGCCGACCGCCGGCTACGGCTGGGGCGGCGGCAGCGACGCGGGCGTCACGCCGACCGACCTCAAGCAGGCCGCTCCCGACGGCGACGCGCCGGCGGCCAAGCGCAAGCAGGCGCAGGGCTGGATCTGGGAGGAGTTCTCGCACGAGGGCAGCGCGATCTCGATCAACGCCTACGACGAGGCCCGCATGACCTGGGGGCGCGGGATGGCGGCGAGCGGCGGGCACCTGCAGAGCTTCATGCAGAACCTGCCCGAGGCCGTCAAGACCGAGTTCCTCAAGTACGGCATCCAGGTCACCGGCGGCGCGTTCCACGTCGTCAATGTGGCCAACGGCGCCGTCGAGACGGGCAGCGCCGCGCTGCAGCTGATGCAGGCGCACCCCGAGGTGCTGGCCGCGTTCAAGGTCGTGGGCGAAGGCCATCGCCAGGAGATCGTCGACGCGCAGTGGAAGGAGATGAAGACCGCGGCGGTCAACGTCCCCGACGTCGTGCTGGGCTGGGACTGGCCGAAGCCGGCGATCCAGCTGATCGCCCACTTCCACCACGCCGGCGACTCCTACGGCTGGGGCAAGGCGCAGTACTACAAGGACCAGGGCGGCCCGGATCCGGCCGCGCTGTGGCTGGCCTGGATGAAGCTGCTGGCCGGCGGCGCGGAGGCGAACGGCCTGTACATGGTGTCCTCGCAGACGCACCACGCGACCGAGCTGCGCGCCTGGGGCGGCGGCGCGGCGCTCAGGGGCCTCGCGGACGCGTCCGGCCCGCTGAAGGCCACAAGGGCGCAGCTGCAGAAGGCCGACTTCCTGGCCGGGCACGTGGCGATGATCCTGCCGGACGGGGCCAGCTACTACGTCTGGCCGCGGCTGACGCCGGAGCAGGAGAAGTCGCTCGGCGGCGGCGCCGACCGCGAGGCGTTCAAGCAGCTCAACGCCCTCAGCCTGAGCGACATGCTCGACCAGCTCGAGGGCCGCAAGGCCGACGTCGCCCGCTGGCTGGGCGTCCCCGACTTCTTGGTGATGGCCGGGCCGGAGACCAACGAGGAGCGCATCTGGTACGCCATGCGCGTGGTGTCCACCCGCAAGCTCCCCAAGCGCCCGGAGGGCAAGGACGGCGAGGGCAACGAGCTCGTGCCGGAGGGCCAGGCCGCCGAGGCGCAGGAGTGGCTCGACGCCCACAAGAAGAGGTAGCTACCGGGCGCTGCTGGCCACGCCCGGGGCGCGCGCCCCGCTGATCCTGTCGACGTCCGGCTCGATGCCGATCGGCATGTACGGGCTGGGACTGCTGCTGCTCGTGCACGCCACGACGGGCTCGTTCGCCCAGGCCGGTCGCGTGGCCGGGGCGTTCAGCCTGGCCAACGCGTGCGGCGCGGTCGCCCAGGGCCGGCTGATGGACCGGTTCGGGCAGACCCGGGTGCTGCGCGCGGCCGCGGCCGCGCACCTGCCCGCGCTCGCCGGGCTCGTGCTGGCCGCGCACGTCGGCGCGGGCGCGTGGCCGCTGTGCGCGATCGCGCTGGCCGGTGGAGCGACGATCCCGCAACTGCCCGCGGCCATGCGTTCCCTGTGGACGGCGCTCGTGGCCGACGAGGCGCAGCGCGCGACGGCGTACGCGCTGGTCGCCGTGGTGTTCGAGCTGGCCGTGGTCACCGCGCCGGCGATCGTCGCGGGGATCGTCGCCGTCGCCTCGCCTTCGGTGGCGCTGCTGGCGGCCGGCGTGCTGGCCTCGCTGTCGGCCGCCGGGTTCACCGCGACGGCGCCGTCGCGGCGCTGGCGCGGCGAGCCGCACGCGGGCACGTGGCTGGGGCCGCTGGCCGCGCCGGGCATGCGCACCGTGTTCGGGGTGCTGGCCGTGTTCGGCACCGCGGTCGGCGTGGTGCAGGTCGCCGTGCCGGCGTTCGCCCAGGCGCGCGGCTCCGCCGCGGCCGGCGGCGTGCTGCTCGCCGCGCTGTCGGCCGGCAGCCTCGCCGGCGGGCTCGTGTACGGCGCGCGCAACTGGCCCGGGGCGCCGTCCACCCGCCTGACCGTGCTGATGCTGGCGCTCGGCGCGGCGTTCTGCGCGCTCGCCCTGGCCGGCACCGAGCCCGGGCTGGGCGCGCTCCTGCTGGCCGCCGGCGCGCTGTTCGCGCCCACCACCGTGGTCGGCTCGACGCTGCTGGACAGCGTGGCGCCGGGCGGGACCGTGACCGAGGCGTTCGCGGCGATGGTGATGGGCATCGTCGCCGGCACCGCGGTGGGGAACGCGCTCGGCGGCTCGCTCGTCCAGGCGGCGTCGTTCGACACGGCGGTGCTGACGGCCGGCGCGATCGCGGTGGGCGGCGCCGGGCTGGCCGCCGGCCGCCGGCACACGCTCAGCCCGCGGTGACGGCAGCCATCCGGCTCGCCCGCAGCGGCTGCACCAGCACCGTCACGACGAGCGCGAGCGCGATGATGGCCACGACGGCCTCGCGGAACCCGGCGGCGTAGTCGCCGGCGCCGTAGAACACCGCGCCGACCGCCGCGACGCCGAGCGTGTTGCCGACCTGCTGCGCCGTGGACAGCACGCCGGTGGCCGCGCCCGCGTCGCGGGCTTCCATGCCGGCCAGGACCGTGCCGACCAGCGGTGCGGTGAGCAGGCCCATGCCGATCCCGTCGACCAGCAGCGCCGGGACGAGCAGGGCGGTAGGCCGCCCGTCCCGATCGCCTCCACGGTGGCGGCCAGGCCGGCGAGCCCGAGCGCCCGCACCGGGCCGCCCAGCGCCAGCGCGCGGCGGCCCAGCCGCGGCGCGGCGATCGACGCCGCCAGGTAGCCGGCGGCCAGCGGCGTGAACGTCAGGCCGGAGTCCAGCGCGTCGAGCCCCCGGCCCTGCTGCAGGTAGACGGCGAGCACCAGGAAGAACGACGCCATGCCGGCGTAGAACGCGACCGAGGACACGAGCCCGACGGTGAACGCGCGGTGCGTGAACAGCCGGGGCGGGACCAGCGGCGCGCCGCCGGTCGCGGCCAGCCGGCGCTGGCGCAGCGCGAACGCGACCAGCAGCGGGACGGCCGCGGCCAGCGTCAGCCACGTCCACAGCGGCCAGCCCTCGCGCCGGCCCTCCACCAGCGGCAGCACGATCGCCACGAGCGCCGCCGCCACCAGCGCCGCCCCGCCGGCGTCCAGGCGCCGGCGCGGGCCTGCGCGACTCGGCGATCACCCGCGGCGCGAGAGCCAGCGCCACGCCGCCGATCGGCAGGTTCACGAGGTAGCAGCTGCGCCAATCGAGCCCGAGCACGTCGAAGTGGATCAGCGCCCGCCGATCAGCTGGCCGCTGACCGCGCCCAGCCCGAGCACGAGCCCATACAGCGTGATCGCCTGCGCGCGCTCCTCGCCCTGGTAGGTCACGCCGACGATGGCGAGGATCTGCGGCGAGAACAGCGCCGCGCCGAGGCCCTGGGCGATCCGGCCGGCGATCAGCACGCCGGGCGTCGCGGCCGCGCCGCACACGGCCGAAGCGAGCGTGAACACCGCCAGGCCCGCCATCAGCGCGCGGCGGCGGCCGATCAGGTCGCCCAGGCGGCCGCCGACGATGAGGCCGGAGGCGAGCGCGATGGCGTAGCCGGCGACGACGAGCTGGATCTGCCCGTCGGACGCGTGCAGGTCGCGCTGGGTCGCGGGGACGGCGACGTTCACGATGAAGAAGTCGAGGACGAAGATGAAGGTCGCGGCCATCAGCACCGCGAGCCCGGGAGCCTTGTGCGTGGTCATGGCCGGCAGCGTGCTCGACGCCGCCCGCCCCGTCGATTACCTCCCGGGTAAGGCCGCGCGGGTGGCCGCGTCGGCGGGGAAGAACGACTCGATCGACAGCTCCGCCGCGGTCACGTCGACCGCGGTGCCGAACGTGGCCACCGTGCTGAGGAAGCTGAGCTCCCCGCCGCCGGGGCCGCGGAGCCGCAGCGGCACGAACACGTCGTGCTCGTGGGCGAGGCGCGCCTCGCCGCCCGGATAGCCGCGCAGCTCCTTCAGCAGCGCCGCCAGCGCCGGGTCGCCGCTCACGCGCGCCTGGCGCTCAAGCCGCTCCAGCAGGTGCCCGCGCCACTCGGGCAGGTTGAGGATCCGCGGCGCGAGGCCGGCGGGGTGCAGCGCCAGCCGCAGCGCGTTGACCGGCGGCTCGAGCAACTCGGGCGCGGCGCCCGCGGTGAGCAGGCCGACGCCCGCGTTGGCCGCCACGAGCTCCCACTGGCGGTCGACCACCAGCGCCGGGTAGGGCTCGTGGCCGGCCAGCACGCGGTCGATCGCCTCGCGCACCGGGTCCATCTCCGGCGCCTCGAAGGCCAGCGCCCCGTAGCGCGGCGCGTAGCCCGCCGCCAGCAGCAGCCGGTTGCTCTCGCGCAGGGGCACGTCGAGCTTGCCGGCCAGCTTGAGCACCATGTCCGCGCTGGGGTTCGACCGGCCGGTTTCGATGAAGCTCACGTGGCGGGCGGACACACCGGCCTCCAGCGCCAGCTCGAGCTGGCTCAGCCGGCGGCGCTCGCGCCACTCGCGCAGCAGCGGGCCGACCTGCGGGGCGGTGTCGAGCGTGGCCATGTCCTCAAGTTACGCGAAGCGGCGCTCGGCGCCCGCGCGCGAGCGCTCGCGGTGCTCGCGGGCGCTCGCGTCGAACTCCTCGCGCCAGCCGTCCACGGCCATGCCGCCCACCTCCTCGATCGACAGCTCGACCGGCAACCCGTGCGTCTCGAATAGCCCGAACAGGACGCCGCCGGTGACCGGCGTGCCTCGCTCGACGAGGCGCTCGATCTCGCGCAGCCCGCGCCGCAGCGCGCGGGCGAACCGCCGCTCCTCGCCGGCGAGCGTGTCGAGGATCTCCTCGCGCTGCTCGGCCAGGTGCGGGTAGACGCCGGCGTAGCGCTCGATCACGCGCTCGCCCAGCGGCCGCAGCAGCTCGTCCTCGACGCCCAGCACGCGTCCCTGGCGCACGGCGCGGCGCAGGAGCCGGCGCAGGACGTAGCCCTGGTCGGTGTTGGACGGGCGCACGCCGTCGCCCGCCAGCAGCACGCCGGAGCGCACGTGGTCGCAGACGATCCGCTCGGCGCGCACATCGCCGCGGGTGGCCAGCGCGCGCACCGTGTCGCGGATCGGCGCGAACAGGTCGGTGTCGTAGACCGACTCGACGCCCTGGACCAGGCAGGTCAGCCGCTCGAGCCCCAGGCCGACGTCGACGTTGTGCTGGGACAGCCGGCGCAGCGTGCCGTCCGGCGCCTGGTCGTAGCCGATGAACACGTTGTTGCCCACCTCGAGCCAGCGCTCGTCGGTCTCCGGGTCGCCGCTCGGCTCGCCGTCGCCGGTCCAGTAGAACACCTCGGAGTCCGGGCCGCACGGGCCGTGCGGGCCGGGCGGCCCCCACCAGTTCTGCTCACGGCCGAACGCGTGGATGCGGGTCATGCCGAGCTCCACCCAGCGGTCGTGCGACTCGCGGTCGCCGGCGAGCACCGTGACGCACAGCCGCCGGCGGTCGAGCCCCAGCACGTCGGTGAGCAGCTCGAGCGTCCAGCCCAGCGACTCCCGCTTGTAGTAGTCGCCCAGCGACCAGTTGCCGAGCATCTCGAAGCAGGTAAGGTGGCCGGCGTCGCCGACCTCGTCGATGTCGCTGGTGCGCAGGCAGCGCTGGTAGTCGGCCAGCCGCCGCCCGGCCGTGTGCGGCGCGCCGCCGAAGTACGGCACCAGCGGCTGGATGCCCGCCGAGGTGAAGAGCACGGTGCGGTCGGGCGGGATCAGCGAGCCGCCGGGGATGATCGCGTGGCCGCGGGCGCGGAAGAAGTCGAGGTAGCGCGTACGGATGTCGTCGGAAGTGAGCATGTCGAGGCGAGGGTCGGCGCGGACGGGAACCGGTGGTGCCGCGAGCGGGGCCGCCCGGGGGCGGCGGGGAGCTCGCGGCTAGCGCGCTCGCGCGACGACGGCGCCCGGGCGGGCGGGGTGCTGCGGGGCGCCGGTCGTGTGTGACATGCCTCGCAGATGGTAGGGCGTCCGGCGCGCGCTGTCACGGGCGCCGCTACCTTCCGGCGCCTGAGCTCGCTGCCCGACATGGGGATGCGCGTGGGCCTGCGGGCGCTGCGCGCCGCGTCCGCCTCGCCCGCGCTCGACCGGCTCGGACTCCGGGCGCCGGCCGAGCGCGCCCTGACCAACCTGACCCGCGAGGGGTTCCGCGCCGGGCGCGCGTTCGCCCGCGTCCAGGGCCTCGGCCGGGCGGTCCGCCAGCGGCCCGCGCAGGACCGCGGCCTGTTCGACCTCACGCCGACCGACGAGCAGGCGATGCTCGTGGAGGCGCTGGGCGCGTTCGCCGCCGAGCGGCTGCGCCCCGCCGCGCTCGACGCGGACGCGGCCTGCGCGCCGCCCGACGGCCTGGCGGCCGAGGGGGCGGAGATCGGCGTTGCGCTGCTCGGCGTGCCGGAGGCGCTGGGCGGGCTGGACGCCGAGCGCTCCACCGTCACCGCCGTGCTGGCCGCCGAGGCGCTGGCCCGCGGCGACATGGGCCTCGCCGTGGCGCTGCTGGCGCCGGCCGGCGTGGCCGCCGCGCTGGCCCGCTTCGGCGACGCGAGCCAGCAGGCCACCTACCTGCCGGCGTTCACGGGCTCCGACGTCGCTCCGGCCGCCCTGGCGCTGCTCGAGCCTGACGCGCTGGCGGACCCGTTCGCGCCGGCCGCCACCGCCCGCCGCGACGGCGACGACTGGGTGCTGGACGGCGAGAAGGCGCTCGTCCCGCTGGGCGCGCCGGCGGACCTGCTGATCGCCGGCGCGATGACCGAGGACGGCCCGGCGGCGTTCCTCGTGGAGACCGGGTGGTCGGCCGCGCCCGAGCCGGCCATGGGCGTGCGCGCGGCGGCGACCGCGCGGGTGACGCTGGACGGCGTGCGCGTCCCCGGCGACGCCCGGTTGTGCGGAGGCGAGGACTACGCCGAGCTGGTCGGACGAGCGCGGCTCGCCTGGTGCGCGCTGGCCTGCGGCACCGCCCGGGCCGTGCTCGACCACGTGATCCCGTATGTGAACGAGCGGAGGGCGTTCGGCGAGCCGATCTCGCACCGCCAGGCCGTCGCCTTCACCGTGGCCGACGTGGCGATCGAGGCGGAGGGCATGCGGCTGGCCACGCTGCGCGCCGCCGCGCTCGTCGACCAGGACAAGCCCGCCGCGCACGCCATCGGCCTCGCCCGCCGGCTGTGCGCCGACAAGGGCGCCGCGATCGGCTCGCGCGGCGTGCAGCTGCTCGGCGGCCACGGCTACGTCAAGGAGCACCCTGTCGAGCGCTGGTACCGCGACCTGCGGGCGGTCGGCGTGATGGAAGGAGCGCTGTTCGCGTGATCGACCTCGAGACCCCGCGCCGCTTCCGTGGGCTCGTCGCCCAGGCCCACGACGTGGCCGAGAACGTCCTGCGCCCGATCTCGCGCAAGTATGACCGGGCCGAGCACGAGCGGCCGGTCGAGCTCGACATGCTGGCCGCGCTGATCGACGGCGTCAACGAGGGCTCCGGCCACGGCACCGGCGCGACCGGCGTCCGCCGGGCCGAGGGCGCCGACGGGGAGAACCGCAACGGCTCGAACCTCTCGACCGTGCTGTCGATCATGGAGATGTGCTGGGGCGACGTCGGCCTGCTGCTCTCGCTGCCCCGCCAGGGCCTCGGCAACAGCGCGATCGCCGCGGTGGCCGACGAGGACCAGCTCGCCCGCTACGGCGGCCGCTGGGCGGCGATGGCGATCACCGAGCCCGAGGCCGGCTCGGACTCGGCGGCGATCCGCACGACTGCCGTGCTCGACGGCCACGAGTACGTGCTCAACGGCGAGAAGATCTACGTCACCGCCGGCGAGCGGGCCGACCTGATCGTCGTGTGGGCGACGCTCGACCGCGCGCAGGGCCGCGCGGCGATCAAGTCGTTCGTGGTCGAGCGCGCGAACCCCGGACTGGTGTTGGAGCGGCTCGAGCACAAGCTGGGCATCCGCGCCTCCGACACGGCGGCGTTCCGGCTGCAGGACTGCCGCGTGCCGCGCGACGCGCTGCTCGGCTCACCGGAGATCCACTCGCGCAAGTCGTTCGCCGGCGCGATGAAGACGTTCGACAGCACGCGCCCGCTGGTCGCGGCGATGGCGGTCGGCGTCACCCGCGCCTGTCTCGAGCACGCGCGCGCGGCGCTGGCGGCGGCCGGCGTCGAGCTCGACGACCGCGCCCCGGCGTGGCGGCAGCCCGCGGCCGCGGCACGGCTCCAGCAGCTCGAGGCCGACTACGAGGCGGCGCGGCTGCTGACGCTGCAGGCGGCCTGGATGGCCGACAACGGCCGCCCGAACTCGCTGCACGCGTCGATGGCCAAGGCGAAGGCCGGCCGCACCGGCGTCGACGTCGCGCTCGCCTGCATCGAGCTGTGCGGCGCCGCCGGCTACGGCGAGGGCGAGTTGCTGGAGAAGTGGGCGCGCGACGCGAAGATCCTCGACATCTTCGAGGGCACCCAGGAGATCCAGCTGCTCATCATCGCCCGCCAGCTGCTGGGCAAGACCAGCGCCGAGCTGCGCTGACGCATGGACGTGCGCGAGGCACGCCGGTGGTTCCCGGCGACCGACCGCGTGGCCTACTTCAACACCGCCGCGGTCGGGCTGGCGAGCCGGGTGCTGGTCGAGGCCTATCGGCGCTACATCGACGAATGGGCGGCCACCGGCCTGGACTACGCGCAGGGCGAGGCCGCGGCCGAGCGCGCGCGGACGTCCGTGGCCGGCCTGATCGGGGCTGATCGCGCCGATGTCGCGCTGATCCCGTCCGTATCGTCGGCGGCAGGGCTGGTGGCCGCCCAGTTCGGCCGCGCCCGGCAGGGTCAGAACGTCGTGATCGGCGAGCGCGAGTACAGCTCCAACCACTACCCGTGGCGGCTGCTGGCGCACAAGGGCTATGCGGTCCGCCAGGTGCCGTTCCGCAACGGCGGCCTGGAGCCCGAGGACATCGCCGCGCGGGTGGACGGCGGGACCGTGCTGGTCGCCTTCAGCGGCGTCCAGACCGCGACCGGGCATCGCTCGGATGTCCGCGCGATCGGCGCGATCGCCCGGGCAGCCGGCGCGCTCAGCTTCGTCGACGGCTCCCAGCTCGTGGGCGCGCTGCCGGTCGCCGGCGATCTCGAGGCGATCGACGTGCTGGCGGTCGCGGACCACAAGTTCCTGCTCAATGCCGGTCGCGGGCTCGGGTACTGCTACCTCTCGCGCGACGTCCAGGAGCGGTTCGTGCCCGTCAACGCCGGCTGGAAGGCCGGGCGGGTCCCGCTCGAGAGCTTCTTCGGGCCGGCGATGGACCTCTCGCCGACCGCGTCGCGGTTCGACCACTCGATCAGCTGGCTCGCCGCGATCGGCAACGAGGCCGCGCTGTCGGTGTTCGACCGCTTCGGCGCGGACGCCATCCACCGCCGCAATCGCGAGCTGACCGGGCGGCTGCGCGCCGCCCTGGCCGAGGCCGGCCGGCCGCCGGTGGACCTGCCCGAGGCCAATCGCAGCAGCATCGTGTCGATTCCCCTCGGTCGCGCCGACCCGGCGCGCCTGCTGGCCGAGCTGGCACAGCGCGGCGTCGTGGGCTCGGCCCGCGACGGGAACCTGCGCCTGGCGATCCACTTCTACAACCACGAGGACGACATCGAGCGCGTCGCGACGGCGCTCTCCGCCCGGCGCCGCTCTGGTTGACTGCTCGCATGTCGGAACCGCTGCGGCTCGCGCCCTCGCCGGACGGCCGGCGGCACGAGGCGGCGGTGCCGGTGGCGCGCACGCCGCGCGCCGTGCCGGTCACCCCGGCGCCCGAGCGGCGCGGGCTGTTCCGCCGCCGGCCCCGTCGCGACGCGTTCGGCCGCGCGCTGCAGCCGCGCGGCTCGCGGCGCGACCCGTTCGGGCGCGCGAACAGCGGCTGGCCGCACCGGTACCGCTGATGGGCCTGTGCGACGCCGACCGGGCCCTCGCCCAGCGGCTGGTCGACGAGATCGACCGCTTCAACGTCGAGGCCACCGGCGTGCGCGACGTGCACGAGTACGTGCTCACCGAGCGCGACGACGCCGCCGAGCTGGCCGGGGGCGCCTACGGCTGGTGCTGGGGCGGCATGTGCTGGCTGGAGGCGCTGTGGGTGCGCGCGGACCGGCGGGGCTGCGGCCTCGGCACCCGGCTGCTGCGCGCGGTCGAGGCCGAGGCGGTCTCCCGGGGCTGCGCGCAGATCGCGCTGGACACGCACACGTTCCAGGCCCCGGACTTCTACGCGCGCCACGGCTTCGAGGTGGTCGGACGGCTGCCGGACTATCCGGCCGGCCACGACAGGCTGCTGCTGCGCAAGCGCCTCTAGAGGTTCCGGATGGCATCCTGGCCCGCGGTGCTCTTCCGCTCCCTGTCCGACATCGAGCGCGTGATCCGGGCGAGCTGGTCGCGGGAGACGTGCGACCCGGCCGACGAGTGGTCGCCGGAACGCCCGGAGCGCGGCCAGTGCGCCGTGACCGCGCTCGTGGTGCAGGACCTCCTCGGCGGCGAACTGCTGATGGCGGAGGTCCATCGCCCCGATGGCTCGCGCCCGGGCCTGCACTACTGGAACCGGCTCGGCGAGGGCGTCGAGCTCGACCTCACGCGCGCGCAGTTCTCCGCCGACGAGATCGTCCAGCCGCCGGAGCCGGTGGAGCGGCCGGCGGACCTGTCGACCGGCCGGCTGTACCCGCAGTACCAGGCCCTTTCGCGCGCCGTGCGGGCGGGCCTGGGCGGCGAGATCCTGCACATCACGACGCGCGCGGCCTGGGAGGCGGCACGCGCGTCCGGCCACTACGCGCCGCCGTCGCTGGCCGCGGAGGGGTTCATCCACTTCTCGGACGCGACCCAGGTCGCGCGCGTCGCCGCCGCCCGCTTCGCCGGCGTGCCCGACCTGGTGCTGCTGTGCGTGCCGGTGGACCGGGTCGACGCGCCGCTGCGCTACGAGACGAGCGACGCCGGCGCGGAGCGCTTCCCCCACCTCTACGGCCCGCTGGCGGTCGACGCCGTCGTCCGCGTCGTCCCGTTCGCGCCGCCGTGACAGGATCAGGCGGATGAGCACCCGTATCGGGCTCGCCGGCTACGGCTTCGGCGGGCGCATCTTCCATGCCCCGCTGATCGCCGCCGCGCCCGGCGTCGAGCTGGCCGGCGTCGTCACGCGCTCGCCGGAGCGGCGCGCCGAGCTGGAGCGCGACCACCCCGGCACGCCCGCGTTCGCCGGCCTCGCCGACCTGGCGGCGGCCGGCGCAGAGGCGGTGGCGATCTCGACGCCGGCCGACACCCACGTGCCGCTGATGCTCGAGGCGATCGAGCTGGGCCTCGCCGTGGTCTCGGACAAGCCGTTCGCGCTCGACGCGGCGCAGGCCCGGCAGGCCGTGGACGCGGCCGAGGCGGCCGGCGTCGTGCTCAGCGTCTATCAGAACCGGCGCTGGGACTCGGACCTGCTCACCGTGCGGCGGCTGCTGGACGAGGGCGCGCTGGGCGAGGTGCGCGTGTTCGAGTCCGCGTTCGAGCGCTATTCGCCCGACGAGCCGGTGCCCGCGGCCGGGGCGGGGATCCTGCGCGACTTCGGCGCGCACCTGGTCGACCAGGCGCTGCTGCTGTTCGGGCCCGTGGCGCGCGTGCACGGCGAGCTCGGCGACGGCGAGCTCGAGGACCGCTTCTTCGCCGTGCTCGAGCACCGCGGCGGGGTGACGTCGCACCTGAGCGGCGACTGGATGCAGGGCGCGCCGGCGCCGCGCTTCCGGGTGCGCGGCAGCGCGGGCGCGTACGTCGTCTGGGGGATGGACGGGCAGGAGCCGGCGCTGATCGCCGGCCGCTCCCCGGCCGGCGAGGAGTGGTTCCACGAGCCGCAGGAGCGCTGGGGCCGGCTGCAGCGCGGCGACACCGGCGAGCCGGTGCCGAGCGAGCGCGGGCGCTGGGACACGTTCTATCCGGCGTTCGCGGCCGCGGTGCGCGGCGAGGGGCCGGTGCCCGTCGATCCGCACGATGCGATCGCCAGCCTGACCGTGATCGACGCGATCCGGGAGAGCGCGTCACAGGGACGCTGTGTCGAGCTCTGACGTGCATGCGCGCGCCCGGGCGGCACTGCCGGGCGGCAACACGCGCAGCACGGTGTTCGTCCCGCCGGACCCGCCGTACGCGGTGCGCGGCGAGGGCTGCCGGGTGACCGACGCGGACGGCCACACGGTCATCGACCTGCAGGCCAACATGTCGGCGCTCGTCCACGGCCACGGGCATCCCCGCGTGCTGGCGGCGCTGACCGGCGGGGCGCGCGAGCTCGTGTCCGTCGGGCTGCCGACCGAGAGCGAGGTCGCGCTCGCCGATCACCTGGTGCGGCGGATCGCCGCGCTCGAGCGCGTGCGCTTCGCCAACTCCGGCACCGAGGCGGTGATGGCCGCGCTGCGCCTGGCCCGCGCGTACACCGGCCGGCCGGCCGTGCTGCGCTTCACCGGCTGCTACCACGGCGCCTACGACGGCGTCCTGAACTCCCCGCGCGGCGTGCCGCCCGGCCTGGCCGCCGACACCGTGCTCGTCGACTACGGCGACATACCCGCGCTCGAGCGGGCGGTGGCCGAGCACGGCTCCCGGCTGGCCTGCGTGCTGGTCGACCTGATGCCCAACCGCGCCGGCCTGCGCCCCGCCACGCCCGAGTTCGCCGCCGTCGTGCAGGCCGCCGCCCGCGACGCGGGCGCGCTGCTCGTGATCGACGAGGTGATCACGTTCCGGCTCGAGCACGGCGGGCTGGAGTCCGCCTACGACATCCGGCCCGACCTGGTCACGCTCGGCAAGGCGATCGGCGGCGGCCTGCCGGTGGGCGCGTTCGGCGGCCGCGAGGACGTCATGGCGCTGTTCGACCCGCACGCCCCAGACCCGCTCGAGCATGGCGGCACGTTCACCGCCAACCCGCCGACCATGCGCGCCGGCCTCGCCTCGCTCGAGCTGCTCGACGCCGGGGAGATCGCCCGCATCAACGCGCTCGGCGACCGCCTGCGCGCCGGCCTGGCCGCGCTCGGCCACGCCGTCAACGGCCGCGGCTCGCTCACCCGGGTGATCGCCGCCGACGAGGACGCCCTGTGGTGGCGGCTCTACCGCGCCGGCGTGCTGATCGGCCGCCACGGGCTGCTGTGCGTGTCGACGCCGATGGACGAAGCGGTGATCGACGAGGTCCTCGAGCGGTTCAGCTGACGAGATACGTGTCGTAGGCCACGCCGTCCGGCCGGCGGGCGGCGACGGCGATGAAGATGCCCTTGTTCAGCCAGTCGAGCGCCGGCGCGGCCGTCTCGATCTCGGTGGCGGCGCGGAACGTGTACTCGCGCGGATCGACGGGCTCGCCGCGGGCGAGCCGGGCGAGCACGTCGGCGCTGCCGTGGCGGACGCCGCGGGAGCGGACGGCGAGCAGATCGCCGGCGTCGGTGCGCAGCGTGTAGCGGATGTCGCCGAGCGCCGTGCCGTCCGGGAGGACGAGCTGCCAGTCCGCGCTCGCGCCGGGGACGAGCGTGCCGTTGAGCTCCGGTCCGGCGAACGTGCCGCCGCTCAGCGGCACGATCCGCCGGCGGCCCTGCGCGGTCTCGCCGAGGTCCAGCGGCGTGCCCAGGGTGGCGTCGAGGCGGAAGACGTGGGTCAGCCGCGGCTCGGGCAGGTCGGTCATGGTCGCCAGACTGTACGGATGGCCGGAACGGTGGTCGTGGCGACGGGCGGGTGGTCGGTGGCCGAGTGGTACGCGCGCGGGACCGAAGCCGGCGAGCGGCTGCCGCGGCTCGCCGAGCAGCTCGACGGGGTCGAGATCGACTCGTCGTTCTATGCGCTCCCCTCGGCGCGGACCGTCGAGGGCTGGGCGAAGCGGACGCCGGAGCGCTTCGAGTTCACCGCCAAGCTGCACCGCGCGCTGTCGCGCCACGCGGCGCCCCTGAACTCGCTGCCCACGGACCTGCGCGAGGGGGTCGAGACCACCGGTCGCGGCCGGGTGGTGCTGACCGAGGCGCTCGAGGCCGCGCTGTGCGAGCGCACGCTGGAGGTGTTCGAGCCGCTGTTCGCGGCCGGCCGGCTGCGCTGCCTGCTGCTCCAGCTCACGCCCGCGTTCAACCCGGCGGATCACGCGCTGGACGAGCTCGAGCCGCTCATCCAGGCGCTCGCGCCGGTGCCGGTGGCGGTCGAGCTGCGCCATACCGGCTGGCTGGACCGCGAGGACGCGACGCTCGACTGGTTCCGCGGGGCCGGCGCCGCGTTCGTGTGCGTGGACGCGCCGCGCACCGACGCGCCGACGGCGATGCCGCCCGTGGACGCGGTGACCCGGGACGACCTGGCGTTCCTGCGCGCGCACGGCCGCAACGCCGAGGGCTACACCCGCGGCCGCAGCGCGGCGGAGCGCTTCGACTACGCCTATGCGGACGCCGAGCTCGACGAGCTCGCCGACCGCGTCCGCGCGCTGGCGAAGCAGGCCGGGCACGTCGAGTGCGTGCTGTCCAACGGCGCGCACGCGCTGGACGCCGCGCTCGGGCTCAAGCGACGTCTGGGCTGACCCGCGCGGCGCCCGCAGGCGCGCCGGAGCCGACGATGTCCCGCAGCGCGGCGAGCTCGGCGGCCAGCGCCTTGCGCCCCTTCCGGGTGATGGCGATCCAGGTGCGGGGCTTGCGGTCGGCGAACGTCTTGTCGACCTTCACGCAGCCGGCGGCCTCCAGCGTGCTCAGGTGGCGCGAGAGGTTGCCGTCCGTCAGCCCGAGCAGGTCGCGCAGCGTCACGAAGTCGATCCGCTTCGTGTCCGCCGTGACCGTGAGGATCCCGAGCCGCGCCGGCTGGTGGATGATCGGGTCCAGCCGCGTGGTCGGGTGGCTCACGCGCGCTCCCACGCACGCAAGGCCAGCCCGGCCACGGCCAGCGCCGCGCCCACGACCACCTCGGACGCCGCGGTCGGCAGCTCCAGCAGCGCGGCGTCGACCAGCGCGCCCGCCGCGAGCGCGGCCACCGCCGACAGCGGCATCCGCGCCAGCCAGGCCCGCGCCGCCAGCATCGCCGCCAGGCCGGAGATGAGCGGGTTGGCGCCGGCCAGCGCCGCCAGTGCGGCGACGGCCACGCCGACGGCGGCGCAGCGTGCGGCGAGCCGCGGCGACGCCACCGGGCGGCGCAACAGCGGCCGCACGGCGAGCAGGCCCGCCACCCACACCACCGAAGCCGCTGTGCTGTCCGGCCACAGCCCGGCCACGACGCCGTGCGTGGCCACGACCGCGCCCACCACGACGAGCACGGTGAACGACGGCAGCAGCACCGCCCGCCGCGTCTGCGCCCGCACGTCCGTGAGGTAGCGGAGCTTGGCGGCGGCATCGGCCCGGGCGCGATCCTCGCGCTGATCGTGATCGGCGGCCTGCTGCTCTTGTGGGCGGTGGTCGGCTTCGCCGCGCGCGGCGGCGGTTCATCTGTGCGGCCGTGAGACAGGCCAGTGGGAACGGCGGCTGGGTGGGGTGGTGGTCAGCCGGGCGGGGGCAGGGCTCCGCGAGCGGCTACGCGCCCGTGCCGACATCGAGCGGCAGGTTTGAGACGCATGACGTCGCAAACCCGCCACTCGATCCGAAACGAGCGCCAACGTGCAGTCACCCCCTCCTACAAGCCGGCCGTCCGCCGATTCCCCCCATCCGTTGGATCACGACGGGCGCGGCGTGTGCGCGTAGGCGTCGGCCGCCTTCTCAGCGCTGAGGCCGCCGGTGGCCACCAGGCGGCGCAGCACCTCGCGCTGGCGGGCGCGTGCGGCGGCGAAGTGGCGGACCGGGTCGTCCGCGCTCGGCGCCTGCGGCAGCCCGGCCAGCAGCGACGCCTCCCCCCAGCTGAGGCGCGCCGCCGGCACGCCGAAGTAGCCCTCGCCGGCGGCCTCGATCCCCCAATGGCCGTGCCCGAAGTAGACGCTGTCCAGGTACATGGCCAGGATCTGCGCCTTCGGGAAGCGGTGCTCGAGCTTGAACGCCAGCCCGATGGCCCGGGCCGTGGCGAGCGGGCCCTGGGCGCCGTTCAGGTAGAGCACCTTGGCGAGCTGCTGGGCGAGCGTGCTGCCGCCGGCGTCGCGCCCCGGGTGCGCCACGGTGTCGACCAGCGCCCGGCCGACCGAGCGCGGGTCCAGCGCGCCGTGGTGCCAGAAGCGCTGGTCCTCGACGGCGACGACCGCGATCGCCGCCCGCCGCGGCAGCGCGCCGTGCGGCGGCGGCTCGCCGTGCGCGCGCAGCTCGGCGGCCACGCGGCGCGGCGCGTCGCCCACCCCGGGCAGCGTGAGGTACAGCCAGCCCGCGCCCGCCAGCCCGAGCGCGACGACGACCGCCGCGAGCCGTCGCAGGCGCAACCGCGGGCGTGGCCGGGCGATGGCCGTCACGACAGGAGGCGATAGCGCCGCAAGATGGGCCGGAGATGACAGCCGCGGTCAGTCGGTGGCCACGGCGACCCTGTCCGCCGGCCGGCTCATCGCAGCCGCCCCCGGGCCGCCACCGGCCAGACCGCGACCACCCGCTCCCCGCGGTGCGCCACGACCTCGTCGTAGAGGTTCGTCGCGCCGCAGGCGTGGTTGGGCAGGACGTGGACGACGTCTCCGACCGCCGGCCGGTCCGCGCACGCGCTCAGGTCGACGAAGCCGTGCTCCTCGTCGAGCCGCGGCACGCGCGCGTCCGGGTACTCACGCAACAGCCCGTGGCCCTCCAGCCCGGCCGGGAGGTCGCTGGTCAGCGCCTTGCTCCCGGCGTCGAGGATCGCCCGTTCCGGCGTGGGCCGGCTGACCACGGTGGCGCGCACGTGCAGCGCGCAGTCCTCCAGCGCGACGCTGCCGTCGGCCACGCAGGCGCGGTCGCCGTAGACGTAGGTGCCGGCGCGCCACTCGGTCAGCGCCTCCGCACCCGCGCGCCAGCGGTCGGTGGGCGTGCCGCCGCCGGTCACCCAGGCGGGGTCGAGGCCCCGCTCCCGCGCCGCCTCCACCGCGCCGGCCAGCCACGCGCCGGTCTTCGGCAGCGTGGGATAGGTCATGAACCCGGCGAAGCGCAGTCCGGGCAGCGCGTCGGCCAGCGCGCCGAGCTCGACCGCCGCCTCCGGCGTCTGCACGCCCGTGCGCCCGTAGCCGGTGTCGCACTCGACCAGGAACGCCGCGGTCGTGCCGGCGTCGGCCAGCGCCGCCGACAGCCCTTCGGCCACGGTGTCGCTGTCCCCCACCGCAGCCAGCCTGATCTGCCCGGCCAGCGCGGCGAAGCGCGCCGCCTTGGCCGCGCCGACGATCGGATAGCTGACGAGGATGTCGCGCACGCCGGCCGCGGCCATCACCTCGGCCTCCCCCACCTTCTGGCAGGTGATGCCGACCGCGCCGCGGGCCAGCTGCAGGTGGGCGAGCGCGGGCAGCTTGTGCGTCTTGACGTGCGGGCGCAACGCGAGGCCCAGCGCGTCGCAGCGGGCCTGCATGCGGTCGATGTTGCGCTCGACGGCGTCGAGGTCGACGACCAGCGCGGGCGTGTCGACGCCGGCCAGCCTCATGTGCCGATGCCCGCGGTCATGCCGCGCACGCAGAACCGCTGCCCGGCGAGGTAGAGGAGGATCACGGGGAGGATCGATATCAGGACGCCGGCCAGGACGCGCGAAGCCGTTGCGCCAGGTTCCGCCCGGTGGCCGCCTCGGACGCGCGCGACGTGCTCGTGGTGGGGGATCTGAACCCCGACCTGCTCGTCTCGGGGGACGATCTCGTGCCGCGATTCGGCCAGCGCGAGCGCTACGCGAGCATGTCGAGCGCGAGGCGGTGGCGCTGGCGGGCGCCGAGACGCCGGCCGCGGTCGCCGCGGCGGCGCGCACACTCGCCGCCGACGGCGCGCTCGCCGGTCAGCGCGGCTCGGCGCGGACCGACTCGCGGTAGCGGCGGTAGGCCGCGGCGTCGAACTCGCCGGCCGCCGGCGCGTGGACCGCAGCGGCGGACAGCGCGACCGCGTCGGCCAGCCGCCCGGCCCAGTCCCGGTCCGCGGCGAGACCGGCCGCGAGCGCCGCGACCACGGCGTCGCCGGCGCCGGTGGGATTGCCGTGCACCGCCTCGGGCGGCCGGGCGTGCCAGGCGCCGCCGTCCGCGACCGCGAGCAGCCCGTCGGCGCCGAGCGAGGCGACGACCGCCTGCGCGCCCGCCCGGCGCATCCGCTCCGCCCCCGCGAGCACCGCGTCGACCTCGGAGGCATCCGCCGCCTCGCCGCCCGCGACCTCGGCGAGCTCCGCCGCGTTGGGCTTGACGATCGCCGGGCCGCCGCGCAGGCCGAGACGCAGGGCGTCGCCGGAGCTGTCGAGGATGGTCGGGCGGCCGGCGGCGCGGCAGAGGGTCGCGTACGCGTCGGGTGGGACGCCGGGCGGCAGGCTGCCGGAGAGGACGACCACCGCCGCGTCGCGGGCCAACGGGGCGAACCCGGCGAGGAAGCGCTCCCACTCGTCGGCGGCGACCTCGGCACCCGGTTCCCAGAACCCGGTGGCGTCGCCGGTCGCGGCGTCGACGACGGCCAGGGTGCGGCGGGTGTCGCCGGCGATCGGCGTCAGGGCGTCGGGCAATCCGGCGGCGGCCAGGTCGGCGCGCAGCGCCTCGCCGGTGGGGCCGCCCGCCAGGCCGGCGACCACGGCCTCCTCGCCCAGCGCGTGCAGGACGCGGGCCACGTTGACGCCCTTGCCACCCGCGCGCCGCCGCACACGGCGCACGCGGTGGGCGCCGTGGAGGACCACGCGCTCCACGTCATAGGTGACGTCGAGCGCCGCGTTCAGCGTGACGGTGAGGATCACCCCGCCAGGACAGCACACCCGGCCAGGTCGCCGCACAGCCCGCCTGGACGACGCGCTCAGACGATGGTCACGCTGACGCCCGCGGCCTCGAGCGCCGCGACCTGCGCCGGGTCGGCCGTGCGGTCGGTGATGAACTCGTCGATCTGCGACAGCGGGCAGATCTGCGCGAACGCCACGCGCCCGATCTTCGAGGAGTCCGCCACCACGACGACCTCGCGCGCGCGGCTCAACAGCACCTGGTCGGTGTGGGCCTCGACCTCGTGGTGGGTCGTGCAGCCGGCGGGGATGGAGATCCCGTCCACGCCCACGAACACCACGTCGACGTTCAGCCCGGCGAGCGTCGCCTCGGCCAGCGGCCCGCACAGCTCGTAGGAGCGCTCGCGCACGACGCCGCCGGTGACCACGAGCTTCACGGTCGGCCGCACGACGAGCTCCGTGGCGATGTTGAGCGCGTTCGTCACCACCGTCAGCTGCGTGCGGTCGACGAGGCAGCGCGCCACCTCGGTCGTGGTCGTGCCGCCGGTCAGGCCGACCACCGCGCCGTCGTTGGCCACCCGCGTCGCGGCGCGTGTGGCGATCCGCCGCTTCTCCTGCTCGTGGCGCCCGGCCCGGTAGCGCAGCGGCAGCTCGTAGATCACTCCGTGCGCCACCGCGCCGCCGTGTGTGCGGGCGAGCGACTTCTGGCCCTCCAGGAACTCGAGGTCGCGCCGCACCGACGCCGTCGACACCTGCAGCTCCTCGGCCAGCTCGCGCACGCTCACGTGCCCGTCGTTGGCGATTCGCTCGAGGATGAACCCGTGCCGCTCGTGACGCTGCACGGCGGGGATCGTAGTTCAGCCCGCGTACGCGAACGTCGTCCCGTAGCCGCAGACGCCGCGGTACCGGAAGGCCAGCGGGCCGTCCTCGACGCTCAGCTCGTCGGTGACGAGCTCCTCGCCGCCGCGGTCGTGGCCGGGGATGATGCAGGTCACGCTCTCGGGCCCGGCATGGCGGTCGCGGATGCGGACGCTGACGTGGTCGCGGATGCGCAGCCACTGGCGGCGCTGCGTGTGATCGACGTCGATCGAGACGGCGCGCACCGCGACAAGCTCGCTCGCCTTCCACGCCCACGGAAAGTGGCTGGCCGCGTCGCCGCCCAGCCGGCCGGTGAAGATGTCCTCCAGCGCGCGGCGCTGACGCTCGTCCGCACGGTCGGCGAGATAGAGGACCCACGTCCAGGGCGAGCCGGGCTCGTCGTCGCTGTAGCGGATGGCCATCGCGACCGGCAGCCCGGTCAGGTCGACGCCGTCGGCGGCGCCGTCGCGGATCAGCCACGACAGGACGCCGAGGCACTCGCCGTGGGTCGAGCGGCCGCCCGGCGTGCCGTCGATCCGCCGGCACGGGCAGATCACGTCGCAGTTGCACGACTCGAAGTAGGTGCCGTTGATCGACCAGGCGATCAGGCGAGTCTTCCACACCGCGGGTTGACCGCGGGGCGCCGCGGGGCGAGAATCGACCCCGGCGACCCCCGGAGGTGGTGCTCGATGGCCTGGAGTCTGAAGGGCAGCTACGTGGAGACGTGCTCGTGCGAGCTGATGTGCCCGTGCAACCTCTCGTTCGCCCACGGGGCGACGTACGACTTCTGCCGCGTCACGCTCGTGTTCGACATCCGCGAGGGCGACGTCGACGGCACCCCGATCGGCGGGCTGACCGTGGCCCTGATCGCGGACACGCCGAAGGTGATGACCGACGGCGGCTGGCGCCTCGGTGTGTTCATCGACGAGCAGGCGAGCGACGAGCAGGCCGAGAAGCTCGTGCAGGTGTTCAGCGGGCAGCTCGGCGGCCCGATGGGCGCGCTGGCTCCGCTGGTGGGCGAGGTGCTGGGCGTCGAGCGCGTGCCGATCGAGGTGCGCGACGACGGGCTGCGCCACAGCGTGCGCATCGGCGACGGCATCGACTTCGAGATCGAGGACATCGTCCCGTTCGGCATCGAGACCGGCCGCCCGATCCGCTTCGACGGCATGTTCCACCCCGTCGGCTCCGACCTGACCATGGCCGAGGCGCAGCGGTCGCGGATCAGCGGGTTCGGCATCGAGTACGAGGGCAAGACCGGGCTGTCGAAGTCCGAGTTCGCCTGGGCGGCCTGACCCGATGACCGCCGCGACGCAAGGCCAGGCCGGCCTGGCGCCGGCGTTCGCCGCCACGCGGGCGCGGCTCGGCCTCGTCGTGCTGCTGTTCGCGCTCGCCCTGGTGGCCTGGTGGTCGGCGGTGGATCAGATGCGGGGCATGGACGCCGGTCCGTGGACGGGCCTCGGGACGCTCGGCTGGTTCCTCGGCGCGTGGATCGTGATGATGGCCGCGATGATGCTGCCGTCGGTCGCCCCGACCGTGGCGCTGTACGCGCGCATGACCCGGCAGCGCTCGCCGCTGGCCCCCCTGGCGTTCACGGCGGGCTACCTCGTCGTGTGGGGCGCGGCGGGAGCGCTCGCCTTCGCCGTCGCGTACGCCGGGCGCCACGTCGCCGGCGACGTCCTGGCCTGGGACCGGGCGGGGCGCTGGGTCGCCGGGGTGACGCTGCTGGTGGCCGCCGCCTATGAGCTGACGCCGCTCAAGGACGTCTGCCTGGGCAAGTGCCGCAGCCCGCTCGGCTTCCTGCTCGGCGCCTGGCGCGACGGGCCGCTCGGCGGGCTGCGGATGGGAGCGCGCCACGGCGCCTGGTGCGTGGGCTGCTGCTGGGCGCTGATGGCGTCGCTGTTCGCGCTCGGCGTGATGAGCATCGGCTGGATGGCCTTCGTCGCCGCGCTGATCGCCGCCGAGAAGATCCTCCCGTGGCGGCGCGCGGCCACCGCCGGGACGGTGGCGCTGTTGGTCGTGCTCGGGGTGCTCCTGCTCGCGGCGCCGCACGCCGTGCCGGGGCTGACGATCCCGGCGGCCCCGATGCAGGCCATGGGCTGACGAATGGGCGAGATCCACGTGCACGAGTTCATGAGCCTCGACGGCGTCATCGACACGCCGACCTGGACGGCCGACTACGGCTTCGACCCGAAGATGGGCGAGACGATCGGCTCGGTGACCACGGGCGCGCGGGCGATCCTGCTCGGCCGCACGACCTACGAGATGTTCGCCCCGGCCTGGTCGGTCCGGACCGCCGAGGACGATCCCGGCGCGCCGTTCTTCAACGACACGGCCAAGCACGTGGTCTCGGGCACGCTGAACGAGGCCACGTGGCGCAACTCGAGCCTCCTCGGGCCCTACGACCCGGAGGCGATCCAGCGGCTCAAGGACGGCGTCGACGGCGGCATCTACGTCAGCGGCAGCGGCACCCTGGTGCGCGCGCTGCTGGCCGACGGGCTGGTCGACGGCCTGCACCTGTTCGTCTATCCGCTCACCCGCGGCATAGGCCCGCGCCTGTTCCCGGACGGCGCCGCGCCGGTCAAGCTGGCGCTGGCCGAGAGCCGCGCCTACGACAACGGCGTGGTCTATCTGTCCTACACCGCCGGCTGACGCGTCCTATCCGTCGATCTCGGCGATGAAGATCGTCACGCTGCCCGTGGCGAAGTTGGCCAGGTCGGCGACCGCGGCCTGCCCCTCGGCCGACCCCATGCCCGCCTGCAGGGCCTCCAGGTCGTCGAACGTCAGCTCGGCGATCCGCTGGTAGGGGACGTCGCTGCCATCGGGCGTGCCGATGCCGCGCCCCGCCTCGAACCGCCGCAGCCCCGGCACCGCCGTCGCCAGTGCGGTGTGCGTATCCGCGTAGTGTCGCTCGAACGCATCCGGATCCGTCGGCGGACCGTAAAGCACGACCAACTTGACCATGTGGCGCCTCCGCCTCGCTGTGGGGGCCGGACCCTACCGGCCGGCGCCCGGCGTGGCGCCACGCCGGCATCGACGCTCACAACGACGGCATCGTGCCGGCGCGGAACAGCGGGGCAAGCGACCCGTGCCGGGCGCTGCGGGCGGCGCCGAGCCCGGGCAGCCCGAACGCCGACTCGATGCTGCCGAGGACGCCGTAGTGGTCGATCGGGCGGCGCATGACCGCGCCGGCGCGGACGTCGGGCCCGACGACCACCGTGGGGATCCGCCCACCGCCGGGATCGCCGCAGCACGCGGCATCGCCGGCACCCTCGTCGTAGGTGATGACCAGGAAGCCGTGCGGGCCGAGGGCGGGGATCAGCCCGGGCACCAGCCGCGCCAGGAAGCGGTCGCCGGTCGCCACGGGGCAGTCGTGCGTGTCGTGGCAGATGTCCGGCGCGATGAACGCGAAGTCGGGCAGCCGGTCGCCGCGCACGTCGCCGGCCAGCCGGGAGAGCGGCACGCGGCGGCGGCAGCGTGACGGATCCCGGGCGATGGCGTCGTCGTAGGCGAACGGGTCGTGCTTCTTGGCGTAGCGGCCGGCTCGCGCCGGCCGCGCGCACGGTCCCGGCAGCCCCTCCAGGTACGCCTTCCAGCTGCGGTGGGCGCGCTCGAGCTGGCCGGCGAGGTTCGGCGCGTCGGCCGTGCAGCTCGTGCAGTCGCTCGTGATGCCCTGCGTGGAGCCGCTCACCAGGGCGATGTAGTTGGGCAGCGACGGGTGCCGCACGCCGAAGCTCTCCAGCGCCTGCCCGTTCGCGCGGGCCAGGCGGGTCAGGTACGGCGCGGACGGACTTCCGATGACGCTCGCGCGATCCTTGTTCTCCATCACCAGCACCACGACGTGCGAGCGTCGCGCCGCGTGTCCCACGGGTATGAGCGGCGACGAGGACCCACCGCCGCGGGCGATCGCGATGCCCACCGCCGCGGCCGCCAGCAGCAGCGCCGCGACCCACACGCCCGGGTGCCGTCTCACGCGAGATCAGTATCGACGCCCGGTGTCGAGCCGTTCACGACCTGGCGCGCGCTCGCCATGGCGGGCTCGTCCAGCAGCAGCAGGGCGGGCCGCCGGATCAGACAGGCGGCGAGCCCGAGCCGCTGCCGCATGCCCTGCGAATACTCGCTCACCTTGTCGTCGGCCCGGTCGCGCAGCTCGACCAGCTCGAGCGCCTCCTCCACCGCGCCGGCGCCCGCGCCGCTCCGGTCCAGCGCGGCGAGCAGGCGCAGGTTGCGCCGGCCGCTGAGGTAGGTGTACAGGCGCGTCTCCTCGACGATGCCGGCCACGTCGCGGAGCGCCCCAGGGGATCGCGGCGCGGGTCCCGGCCGAACAGCCGGATGCTCCCCGCGTCCGGGCGAACCAGGCCGAGCAGCATGCGCATCGTCGTCGTCTTGCCCGCGCCGTTGGGCCCGAGGAAGCCGTAGATCTCGCCGGCGGGGACCTGCAGGTCGACGCCGTCGACCACCGGCACGCCGCGATAGCGCTTCGTGAGCCGTTGCGCGTGGACGGCCGCTTCGTCCGGCACCGGCGGCCAGCCTGCCGCGTACGGCTGACCGCAACCTGAACGTGCTCATGACGGTAATGCGGCATTCAGGTCGGACTCAGACGCGCGCGGATACAACGCCGGGGTGCCGATCGATCTCGGGGCCGTGCTGTTCGCGCTCACGGTGGTCGCGTTGTTCGAATGGTGGTGGCGCGCGCCGCGGCGGTGAGCCGCGGCGGCCGCTTCATCTACACGGTGCGCCACAGGCCGAGCACGCGGCCCAGCACGCCGAAGCACACGACAACGGCGACCGCCTCGATCGCCGCCGTCACGCCCGCGACGGCCAGCGTGTCGTGCTCCGCGCATTCGCGCACGAACGCCGCAGCCGCGGCCGCGCACGTGGTGAGCGTCAGCAGGCGCCCCATGGCGAGCGCCGGCACCGGCAGACCGGTGAGCCGCCGCAGGTCGGCCAGCGGCGGCCGCACGGCCACCGCCCCGCCCCCCGGCAGCCGGCGGGCGAGCGACCGGGTGCGCAGCACCGCCACGAGCGCGGCGCAGACGAGCGCCGGGCCGGCCAGCAGCAGCGCGGCGGAGCCCTGGCCGGGCACGGCCGCGCCGGCGGCGAACATGGTCACGCCGGCGGCCACCAGCGCGGTGGCGTTGCGGCGGGCGAGCAGCGCGACGTCGGCCGCGGGCATCGACGTGCGGCGCAGCAGCAGCGCCTGCACGAGCGCCAGCGCGCAGGCGACGCCCGCCAGCTGTGCGGCCACGAAGAACACCACGGCCCAGGCGATCGGCGCCGAGGCATTCGCCCCCGCCGAGTCGATCAAGGCGAGCGTGGAGCCGCCCGTGGCCAGCACGCCCGCCACGGCCAGGCCCGTCGAGCGCACCCCCCGCCGGGCCGCCACCTCGGCGTCGAACGCCGCGGCGATCTCCGCCGGCGGGCCGAACGCGCGCACGGCCTCCGTCTCACCCCGCTCCGCCGCCGCGTCGGCGAGGTGGTCGCGGCACTCCCGCAGGAAGCGCCGGCGCGCGCGACCGCGAACCCGCAACGCGGCCGCCAGCTCGGTCAGGCAGGCCTCGGCCGTCATCCCAGCACCCGCCCGACCGCCGCCGAGAACGTCTGCCACTCCGCGCGCGAGCGCGTGACCTCGCGCCGGCCGACGGCGGTCAGCCGGTAGACGCGCCGGCGGCGCCCGTCGCCGGCGCTCCACGCGCTGGCCACCAGCCCGCCGCGCTCCAGCCGGTGCAGCGCGGGATACAGCGACCCCTCCGGCACCTCCAGCTCACCGCCGCTGCGCGCGGTCAGCCGCCGGCTCAGCTCATACCCGTGACCCGGGGCGTCCGCCAGCACCGCGAGCAGCAGGCCGTCCAGGTGTCCGCGCATCAGATCGCTCGACATGGCGAGGACTATACATCGACTTCCTAGGCATAGGCAACCTCGGCACTCGATCGCCGGCGCGCCATGTCTGAGCGCGGCCTGACCGGAACTGAACATTTGGCGTGAGAGAGGTGAAGGACCGGTAGTGTTAGGCGTGCCTAATTCGGGTCCCCTTATGCTTCCTGGGAGTCGCTCATGACCTTCGCCGCCACCGTCGGGCTGGGCGCCATCGCCGGCGGAACGATCTTCCTCGGCCTGCCGGTCGGCCGGGCGAGCCATCTCAGCGTCCGCGCGCGGGTCGCGCTGTCGATGCTGTCGGCGGGCATCCTGGCGTTCCTGTTCATGGATGTGGGCAGCCAGGCGCTGGGGATCGTCGAGACACGGCTCGACGCGTTCAAGGCCGACGGCGCCTCGCTGTGGCCGGTGATCGGCCTGTTCGCCCTGCTCTGCCTGGGGTTTCTCGCCGGCGTGGGCGGGATCGCCACGGTGCAGCGACGCCTGGCCGGGCGCGATCCCAAGCGGATCCCGATCGCGGGCGCCGAGTCGACGGCGGCGATGACCGCCCAGGAGCGGGTCGAGCACGACCGGGTGTTCGGCCGCGCGGCCCTGCAGACCGGGATGGTGATCGCCGCGGCGATCGGCCTGCACAACTTCGCCGAGGGCCTCGCCATCGGGGTGTCCGCCCAGGCGGGCGAGATCGGCCTCGCCACGGTGTTGATCGTCGGCTTCGCCCTGCACAACTCCACCGAGGGGTTCGGCATCGTCGGGCCGCTCGGGGACATCCGGCCGTCGTGGCGCTGGCTGATCACCGCCGGGATCGTGGCCGGCGGCCCGACGTTCCTCGGCGCGATCGTCGGCTACCAGGTGACCAGCGACGCGCTCGCGTTGTGCTTCTTCGCCCTCGCCGGCGGCGCGATCCTCTACGTGATCGGCGAGATCTGGGCCGGCACGCGACGCCAGGGACACACCGAGCTCGGGCTCTACATGCTGGGCGTCGGCTTCCTGCTCGGCATCGCCACCGACCTCGTGGTGGCCTACGGCGGCGCCTGAGTCAGGTCTCGGGGTTGTGGTCGGTGTCCAGAGCTGGGAGCGTTGGGCCGACCGGTGGCGCAGTCAGGAGCGCGCGATGGACTCTCCGAAGGGCACCCGAATCCTTGTCGTGGCGAATCGCACCGCCGCGGCCCCGCGACTGCTCGAGGCCGTCAAGCGCCGCGCGCAGGGTGGACCGTGCGAGTTCGCGCTGCTCGTGCCCGACGTCGACGACCGCAAGCAGGCCGACTGGACGCTGGACAGCGCGCTGCCGCTGCTCCAGCGCGCGGCCGGAGGTCCGGTCGCGGGGCTCGTCGGCGGTCCGGATCCGTTCGAGGCGGTCAAGCAGGCGGTGCAGGCGGGCGGCTACGACGAGATCATCATCTCCACGCTGCCCCGGCGGGCCTCGAAGTGGTTGCGGCGTGATCTGATCCGGCGCGTCGACGAGCTGGGGCTGCCGGTGACCGCGATCGTGCCCGGCGAACGTGTGTCACTCGAGGAGAAGACCGAGGCGATCATGCTGTTCGAGCGCCGCGCGCTCACCGGCTACGGGCGGCGCTACAAGGGTCCCGGGATCGGAGACGACCGCCCTCGCGGCGAGTGACGCGCCGCAGCGCAATCCCGGCGCGGACGATGCCCGAGGTCGCCGCGCGGGTCGGCGTCGGCGCCGACCCGCTCGACGCGGATGCCGCCCGCTGGCTGCGCGCCTGTGGCCGGATCAGCCGGAGCGCCGCGCGCGGCTGGACGCGGAGCTGGCGCTGTCGGCCGCCGCCCCTCTGCTGCTGCTGCGCGGTGATCCCGTCGAGCTGCTGCCGGACGCCGTCGCCCGCGTGCCCGCGCACGCCGTGCCCGTCGTCGTCACGACGTGGGCCCTCTCGCGGTTCCCGCCCCAGGGCCGCCTGCGCTTCCTGCGCCGCCTCGACGAATCGGCGGCGGGCCGTCCGGTGGCCTGGGTGTCGGCCGAGGGGGTCGGGGTCGCGCCGGCGATTCCGACGCTGGGCGATCGCCGCGCCTCCGGCCACAGCATCATCGGCCTGGCGCTGTTCGAGCGGTCGGCTCTGCGCGCCGAGGCCATCGGCCGCTGCTGGTCGCGGGGCCGCTGGCTGGCCTGGCTGGTGGGCGCCGACCCCACCTACGCCGTCCCCCGATGTGGCCGGCGGGCGCCCGCCGGCCATCCACGCTAGACTGAGCGGCATCGTGCCGGACGATTGTCCGGCGAATTCAGTGCCAGCGTTCGTAGTGGTTGCGGTAGCACCTCCCGCGTTTCGCAGCACACAACCTCCTGGGAGGAACACCATGGCAACCGGAACCGTCAAGTGGTTCAACGACGACAAGGGCTTCGGGTTCATCACGCCCGACGACCAGGGCAAGGACCTCTTCGTCCACCACAGCGGCATCGCCGGCAACGGCTTCAAGTCGCTCGCCGAGGGTGCGAAGGTCAGCTACGACGCCGAGATGGGCCCCAAGGGCCCGGCGGCGACGAACGTCCAGACGCTCTAGTCGCGCAGTTTCGTCTCGCGCAGGCCCGGACGCGATGTCCGGGCCGGCGCGATGCGCGCCGCGTCATCGCAGCTTCAGGTGCATGACGTGCAGTCCGACGAGGCCGCACTCAGGGTGGTCGAACGCCTCGGGCACGGTGCCGACGATCGAGAACCCGAGCGAGCGGTAGAGCGTGATCGCCGCCGCATTCGTTTCGGCCACGGCGTTGAACTGCATCGCCCTGAACCCCGCGGCGCGCGCCCATGACAGGGCGTCCTCGACCAGCGCCCGCCCCACGCCGCGGCCCCGCGCGCCCGGCGCCACCATGAAGCTCGCGCTCGCGACGTGCGCACCCGGCCCGGCCCGGTTCGCATACATGTTCGCCGTCCCGGTCACGGCGGTGCCGTCGACGGCCACGGTCGTCCGCCCCGGCGGGGCGACCATCCACAGCGCCCGCGCCTCGTCCTCGGTCATCTCCGGGTCATAGGCGAACGTGTCGGCGGCGACGACGACCTCGCGGACGATCGGCCAGATCGCCGGCCAGTCGCCCGGATCCGCAGCGCGGGTGCCAGGTGCCATGGCGGTGTGGACGCGGGGCCCCGAACCGCTAGTCAGCCCACCAGTCGCGCCGGCCGGCGACGTCGTCACGTGGTGACTCGCCGAGATTGGGTGCGCCGATGACCAGGATCTCGAGGCCCTCCGGTCCGGCCTCGTACCCTCGCCACGTACCGGGCGCGACGCGCACCGCATCCCACTCCCTGAGGTCGACGATGTCGTCGTCGACCTTCATCCTCCCGCTCCCGGCGCACGACCACGTACACCTCCTCCTGCGTCTTGTGCGTGTGGCCGTACGGAAAGCGATAGCCGGCCGGGACGCGCTGGTAGCTCAGGCCGGACTGCTCGAGCTCGAGGGCTGCGGTCGCCGCGCGGAACTCCAGGTCCGGCGCGCCGTCGAACCTGGACCCCAGATCCTCCAGGTCCGTCTTGAGGTTCCTGAGCGTGAACGGCATCGCGCAATCCTATGGAACCCTCGGCTGGGGTCGCGGCTCCGACAGGTCACGCGCCGCGAGGTGCCGCTCCTACGTGTGAGCCCGCCCGAGGCGCCGAAGTCCGGGCGCTCGCGCGCCGACCAGCTCCTGGGCGGCGGGCGGCGGGTCCTCCCCTGCGCAATCTCGGGCGCGAGCCTGCGAGCGACTGGCGCGGGGAGGGCCCGACGCCCGCCGCCCGGCGCGCGAACGATCCTCCGGCCGTAAACCCGGCTCAGAGCGACGCGTAGAGCGCGCGCTCGAAGTCCGCGTAGATCTGCATCGCCTCCGGCGTGATGAACGGCAGGGACTGGGAGTAGATCGCGCCGGTGACGCCCGCGGTTGCGGTCGACCCAGAAGTGCGTGTTGAACAGGCCGGCCCAGGCGCCGCTCCAGGCGCGGCGGGCGCCCGGGACGTCCTCGGTGTTGAGCAGCAGCCCGAAGCCCCACTTGAAGCCGGGGCCCGCCTCGAAGTCCGGCGTCGACCCCGGGTCGGCGCTGGCGATCCTGGCCGGGAAGTCGAGGTCGCCGATCTGGTTCGGAACGCCGCGTCGACGGTCGCCGACTCGAGGACTCCACGCCGTCGGGCGAGGTCCCGTCGCCGAGCAGCATGCGCTGGAACTTCAGGTAGTCGCGCGGCGTCGAGTACAGGCCGTGGCCGCCGGCCCAGTAGTCGGGGTCCTGGTTGAGCTCGATGTCGCTGGCCGCCCAGGCGCCGTCCTCGCCGCTGAGGTGGATCGGCACCGAGCTCGCCCGCTGCTCCGGCGTCATCAGGAACGCCGTCTCCGTCATCCCGAGCGGGCCGGTGATGTGTCGGCGAACGCCAGGTCGAGCGTGCGGCCGCCCGCCGCCTCGATCACCTTGCCCAGCCAGTCGACGTTGATGCCGTACTCGAACCGCGTGCCGGGGTCGGCGATCAGCGGCGCGGTGAAGATCACGTTGTCGCCCGACATCACGTTGGGCGTCCCGGTGGCCGCCTCCCAGCGCACGATGTCGGCGTTCCAGAACCAGTACGAGAGGCCCGACGTGTGCGTGATGAGCTGCTTCACGGTGGCCTTGGTGGCCGGCGGGCGCAGACGGGGCGTGTCGCCGTCGAAGCCCTCGAGCACCTGCAGCCGGCGACACTCGGGGCAGTAGTGCTCGATCGGCGCGTCGAGGTCGAGCGCGCCGCTGCTCGGCGAGCTGCAGGGCCGCCACCGTGGCGACCATCTTGGTCATCGACATGATCCGGAAGTGGCTGTCCACGCTGACGGGGTCGGCCTGCCCCGCCACTCGTGGACCGGCCGCCCCGCGTAGATGACGCCGTGGCGGTCGGCGGCGATCGCGGCGACGTTGGGCACCGCGCCGGCCTCCACCGCCTGCTCGAGGACGCCATCGACCGACGTGCGCAGCTGGTTCGTGGACGACATGCCAGACCTCCTCCATGCCGCGCGCCCGCCGGCGACGCCGCGGGCACGCTGCGTCGGATGACGCCCCGATCGTCTCGCACCCCGGTCCTGCGTGCAACCGTCCCGGAATTTACGCGAGGACCGCAGCGTCCCGTGCTACACAGCCCGACCACACCATTTCCCCATGAACGCCTTCACCATCCGATACGCCCGGGCATCAGACGAGCCGACACTCGCCTGGCTCGCCGCGCTCGCCAACCAGCCGGCGCTGCGACGCCCCGCGCTGATCGGGGACGTCGACGGCCTCCCCGCGGCCGCGATCTCCGTGACCGACGGCCGCGTCGTGGCCGACCCGCACCGCCGCACCGGCGCGCTCGCGGCGCGGCTCCGGCTGCACCGGTCGGGCTGGCGCGCCCACCGCTCGCCGGACGCGCTGCGCGACCAGGTGCGCGCGCTGATCCCGCTGTTGATCTCGTCAGGGTTGGTCACAGCCCCCGCCGATCCCGACAACTAGGCGCATATGAGCGCAGCCGCCAGTGCAGACGCCGCGATGCTGCGGCCGGCCGCCCGCGCGCGGGCCCTGCGGCGCCGGCGCCCGGACGGCTCCGCCGTGGCCGAGTTCGAGCGCATGTACCGCGCGAACGTCGATGCGGTGATGGCGTACTTCGGGCGCCGCTGCGGCGACCCGCAGACCGTGGCCGACCTGACGTCGGAGACGTTCGTGCGGGCCGCCGGGGCGTTCGCGGGCTTCGACCCGGGCCGGGGATCGGCCCGGGCCTGGGTGTTCGGGATCGCCGCGCACGTGTTCGCGTGGCATTGCGAGCAGTCGGCCAACGGCCGCGCGGCAGTCAGCCGCCTGGCCGGACAGCGGTCGCTGGACGTCGACGAGACCGACGAGCTGGCCGAGCGGATCGACGCCGAGCGGGAGGGCCGGGCGTTGCTCGAGCGCTGCCGCCGGCTGTCCGTGCCCGAGCGGTCGGCGATCGAGCTCGTCGACCTCTGCGGCCTGACGCCCAAGGAAGCCGCGACGGCGCTCGGCGTCTCGCGGGTCGTGCTGCGCAAACGACTCTCACGGGGCCGTGCGCGGCTGCGAAAGGAGGCTGACGGCGATGGCTGACTTCAAGGATCGCCTGTGGAGCGATCTCGTGCGCGAGCACGGCGACGACCTGGCCCGGAGCGACCGGGCGGCACATCGGAGGCCGCGCCGGCGGGTGCTCGCCGCCGTGGCCGCCGGGGTGGCCGCGGCCGGGACCGCGCTGGTGGTCGCGCTCGGCACGTCCAGCACGTCGCCGGCGTTCGCCGTCCAGCGCCACGCCGACGGCCGGGTGACCGTGACCATCTACCGCGTCGAGGGGATCCGAGGCGCGAACGCGCGGCTCGCCTCGCTCGGCGTCAACGTGCGCGCGGTGCCGTTCCTCGCGGGCTGCGCGAAGTTCAACACGGCCTCGGTCGCGCGGGCGCCGGCGGCGCTGCGGCGGGCGCTGCAACTCGTCCACAGCCGCCGGCAGGCGATCGTGTCGGCGGCGATCGACCCGCGGCGGCTGCGCGCCGGCAGGACGGTCGTCCTGGCCGCGCGCCCCGGCGAGGTGCGGCCGGCGACGGTCGTCACCGAGATCAGGACCGGAGCGGTCCCGCAGTGCGTCGGCACGATGACGGGACCGCCTCCGCTGCGGGCCAACCGCCATGTCGTGTGTCATACGCTCGATGGCAAGACCGTTCCGTTCCCGCCGAAGGACCTCCCGCCGGCCGCCGTGGGCAACAGCGGCGCGAGCGGCAACAGCGGCGCGAGTGGCAACAGCGGCGCGAGCGGCAACAGCGGCGCGAGCGGCAACAGCGGCGCGAGCGGCAACAGCGGCGACAGCGGCAGCAGCGGCGCAGCAGCGCACGGCGGCGGGCCGCGTGGCCATGGCGTCACCTGCCAGGTCCTCGCGCCGCATCCGGGCTCGCGTGGCAACAGCGGTAACAGCGGCGACAGCGGCGTCACCGGCAACAGCTGACGCGCGGCAGGACCCACGCCCGGCGGAAGCCCGCTGGGCGTGGGTCCTCGTCGCCGCCGCGGTCGCCTGGAACCTCGTCACGCTGCGCGCCGAGACGCTGGCCGTCTCCTACCTCGACGACAGCTCCGTGCACGAGCAGATGGTCCGCTTCGCCACGGCGCAGTGGCGCAGCGGGCACCTGCCGCTGACGAGCTGGTTCCCGTATCTCAACCTCGGCTCGCCCCACTTCCTGCACTACCAGAGCCTGGGCGCGATGCTCGCCGGGCTCCTCGGCCTGGCCACCGGCCCCGACGCCGCGTTCCGCTGGACGCTGTACCTGCTCGTCTCGTTCTGGCCGGTCAGCGTGTACCTGGGAGCGCGCTGGCTCGGATCCGGGCGCGGCGCCGCCGCCGCGTCCGCCGCGATGGCCCCGTTCCTGATCAGCGCGACGGGCGTCGGCTACGAGACTCCGGCCTACCTCTGGACGGGGTACGGGCTGTGGGCGCAGCTGTGGGCCGCCATGACGCTGCCGCTCGCCTGGGGCGCGGCGTGGCGCGCCATCCGCACAGGGCGCGGCGCGCTCGCGGCGGTCGTGCTGATCGCGGCGACGCTCGCCTTCCACTTCGAGACGGCGTACCTCGCGCTGCTGGTCCTGCCGCTGTGGGCGCTCGCGGCCGGCCGGCCGCTGTGGCTGCGCGTGCGCCGGGCCGCCGTGATCGGGGCCGGCGCGCTGCTCGCGTCGGCCTGGGCGCTCGTGCCGCTGCTCGACCAGCGCTCCTGGGCGGCGACGAACGAGTCGCTGCACGGGACGCCGCTGGCGGACGGCTATGGCCTGGGCCGCGTGCTCGGCTGGCTGGGCTGGGGCGAGCTGCTCGACAATGGCCGGATCGCAGTGGTGACGACGTTCGCCGCGCTCGGCCTCGTGCTCGCCTGCGTGCGCTGGCGGCGCGACCCCGGCGGGCGCGCGCTGCTCGCCGCGCTCGCCCTGGGCCTCGTGCTCTCCTCCGGCCGGGCCACGTTCGGCGCGCTCGCCGACCTGCTCCCCGGCAGCGGCGACATCTTCTTCCGCCGCTTCATGATGGGCGTCCAGCTCTCCGCCCTGCTGCTGGCCGGGCGCGGCGCGGAGTGGGCGGCCCGGATGGCCTGGGCGTGGATCGGGCGGCCCCGCTACGCGCGCGTTCGCGCGCCCCTGGCGGTCGCGGCCCTGATCGTGCTGCTCGCCCCGGCCTGGACGCAGCTCGCGCGCATCGACCGCCACAACGCCGCGCAGATCGCCGCCCAGCGGCGCGGCGACGCCACGCTGGGCGCGGACGTCGACCGCCTGCTCACGGTGGTGCAGGCCGGTGGCGGCGGCCGCGTCTACGCCGGCCTGCCGACGAACTGGGGCAGCGACTTCACCGTCGGCAAGGTCCCCGTGTACCAGTACATCGAGGGCCGCGACGCGGACGAGGTCGGCTACCTCTCGCGCACCGCGTCGCTGATGAGCAACCCCGAGACCCGCTTCGACGAGCTCGTCGAGGGCCAGTACTCGCTGTTCGGCGCCTCCTACGTCATCCAGCCGGCGGGCGACCCGCCGCTGGTCCCGGGCAAGCTCGTGCTCACCGCCGGGAAGTACGCGCTGTGGACGGCCACGAGCGGGAGCTACGTGCACGCCGGACAGGTCGTGGGCGCGCTGACCGCCGACCGGACCCAGCTCGGGGCGCGGAGCGCGCTGCTGCTGGAGTCGCTGCTGCCCGCGCACGGCGACTACCTGCGGGTGATCTACCGCCGGGGCACGCGGGACGTGCACCTGCCGACGCCGTCGGGCCGGCCCGCCGGCCGCGTGACCGCCACCGACGCCGACCTCCAGCACGGCGAGGCGACGGCCACGGTCGACATGCGCCGCGCCGGCATCGCTGTCCTCAGCGCGTCGTTCGACCCCGGCTGGCGGGCCACGGTCGACGGGCGGCCGCAGCCGACCGAGATGGTCGCCCCCGCGCTCGTGGCCGCCCGGGTGCCGGCAGGCGCGCACAAGATCACCTTCCGGTACGCCGGCTACGGCCACTTCCCCGCTCTGTTCGCGCTCTGCCTGCTCACGCTCTGCGGGTTCGCCCTCCGGCGTCGCGCCATCTGATGGTCACGCCTCCCACTGGTCGAACCGGGCCAGCAGCGCGGCGCTGATCACCGCGAGCACCGCGAGCACGAGCGCGGGCACCGGCGCGCCCGCCGCGAGCAGCGCGACCGCCGCCAGGCCGAACACCGCCAGCTCGAAGCAGACGCGCGGCCGGGTCGCCAGCCGCCGCGCGGACCGCGGCGCCGCGAACAGGGCCCACAGCGCGATCGCCAGCGCCGGCGCGGCCACCGCCAGCAGCACCGACACGACCCCGTTCCCGGTCTGTGCGCCCCAGTACGCGAACGCGGCGAAGGCCGCCAGCTCGAGCAGGAACTTCAGCGCCAGGCTCAACGTGCGCATCCGGCGACCATCTTCGCCGAAGCACCCGGCGTTGTCGGAACCCACAACGCGGCCATGACAACGTTGGACAGCGCCCCGATGACCCACGCGCCCGCGGCTGGGACGCTTCCCGGGGTCGAGTTGGAGGAGCGAGCGAGTTGAGTCTGGGTATCGGGTTGGCGCTGGCATGCGCCGCCGTCACGCAGTTGGCCTTCCTGTGCAAGCACCGCGGCGCGGCGGCCGCGCCGGCCGTCGAGCTGACGCGGCCGGTGGCCAGCGCGAAGGCGCTCATGGGCTCGCGCTGGTTCGCGGTCGGGATGGGCATCGCCGTGGTCGCCTACGTCCTGCACGTCGCCGCGCTGGCGCTGGCGCCGCTGTCGGTGGTGCAGGTCTCGCTGGCCAGCGGCGTCGTGATGCTCGCCGTGCTCGGCGACCGCGCGTTCGGCTGCGGCGTCAGCCGGCGCCAGTGGGCGGGCGCCGGCCTCACCGTCGCCGGGCTCGTCCTGCTCGTCGTCACCCTGCCCCACGCCAGCGGCTCCTCCCGGTTCGGCGTCCCGGCGCTGCTGGCCTTCGAGGCCGGGACGCTGGCGCTCGGCGCGCTGCTGATCGCCGCGCCGCGCCTCGGCGCGCCGGACCATCACCACGGCGTCGTGCTCGGCGCGCGCCGCCGGCGTGCTGTTCGGCGTCTCCGACGTCGCGGTCAAGGCGCTGGCCGAGGGCGGCCTGGCGTCGCCCTGGCTGCCGGTGGCCGCGCTGGCCTCGGTGATGGCGTTCCTGGCCAGCGCCCGCGGGTTCCAGCAGGGCGACGCGGTGCCGGTGATCGCCACCACGTCGACCGCCGCCAACGTCACGGTCATCATCGGCGGGCTCACGGTGTTCGGCGACGCGCTCGCCGGCGGTGTCATGCTCGGCGTCCAGCTGCTCGCCTTCGCGCTCGTGGCCGCGTCCGCGCTCATCACGCCCGCCCGGGCGGCCGCCTGAGTTACAGTCGCGGCGTGGCGGCCAGGCCCGCCAGCCGGCTTGTGGGAACGCTCGTCGCGGAGATCGAGGCGGAGCTCGACGCCGTCGTGGCGGCGATCGGCGAGCGGATCCGCGACGAGGTCCCCGACTTCCGCCGGCTGCCCTCCGAGCGCCTCGCCGGCGCCGTGCGGGGCACCGTCAGCCGCGCGCTCGCCGCGCTGCGGGAGCTGCGCGAGCCGACCGCCGGCGAGCTCGAGCTGGCCGCGGCGGTCGGCCGCGAGCGCGCCGAGCAGGGCCTCAAGGTCGACGCCGTGCTGCACGCCTACCGGATCTCGATCAGCGCCGTCTGGGCGCGCTTCGGCGAGCTGGCCCGCGAGCACGGTGCCGACGTCGGCACCGTGCTGGCGTTCAGCGAGACGCTGTGGCTGTGGGCCGACGCGGTGATGGACGTCGTCGGCGCCGCCCACCGCGAGGTCGAGCTCGAGCAGGCGCGGGAGGAGCAGCAGCGGCGCGACGCGTTCGTGCTCGCCCTGCTGACCGGCACGCTCGACGCGGACGAGCTGCGGCGCGAGAGCGGCACGTTCGGCGTCGACCCCGAGCGCGAGTACGTGGCGTTCCGCGCGCGAGGACCGCTGCCGCGCCGCGGCGAGCTGACGATCGCGCTCGACCACGACGTCGCGGGGATCGCCCCCACGGCCCCCGAGCCGCGGCCCGGGGCGACCATCGGCTACGCCGCTCCCAGCCGGCTGGACGCGCTGCCCGCGGCCTTCGCGCAGGCGAGCCGCGCGCTGCAGACCGCGCTGGCGTTCGGCGAGCAGGGGTCGTTCTCGCTCGCCGACCTCTCGATCCGCCCCGCGATCCTCGCCGACGAGCCGCTCGGCGACGCGTTCACCGCCCGCCACCTGGCACCGCTGGCGCAGCTCGGCCGGCTCGGCGCCGAGCTCGAGGCGACGCTGCGCGCGTTCCTGGACCAGGGCATGCGGATCGAGGAGACGGCGCGCGCCCTGCACGTGCACCCGAACACGCTGCGCCACCGGCTGCGCCGCTACGAGGAGGCGGCCGGCGCCAGCCTGCGCGACCCGCGCGTGCTGGCGGAGCTGTGGTGGGCGCTCGAGCGGCGCCGGCTGCAGCGCTGACGCCTCGCCCGGATCGGGTGATGCGGCCGCGGCCGCGGCCGGTGAAGGTGGCGGCGTGGCGGACAGTCGCGGCACACCGGTGCTGGTCACCCTGGCCTCCGGCCAGTTCCTGATGACGCTCGACACGTCGGTGATGAACGTGGCGATCGCCACCGTCGCCCAGGACGTCGGCACCGACGTCACCGGCATCCAGACCGCGATCACGCTCTACACGCTGGTGATGGCGACGCTGATGATCACCGGCGGCAAGGTCGGCGCGCTGATCGGCCGCAAGCGGGCGTTCGCGATCGGCTGCGTGATCTATGGAGCGGGCTCGCTGACCACCTCGCTCGCCCAGTCGCTCCCGGTCCTGCTGGTGGGCTGGTCGTTCCTGGAGGGCGTCGGCGCGGCGCTGATCCTGCCGGCGATCGTGGCGCTGGTGGCGGCCAACTTCCGCCCCGACGGGCGCCCGCGCGCGTACGGCCTCGTGATGGCGGCCGGCGCGATCGCCGTGGCCGTCGGGCCGCTGATCGGCGGCCTGTTCACCACCTACCTGAGCTGGCGGCTCGTGTTCGCCGGCGAGGTCCTGATCGTCATCGGCATCCTCTTCCTGGTGCGGCGGATCGCGGACGAGCCGCGCGGACCGCAGCCGCGGATCGACTTCGTCGGCGTCGTGCTGTCCGCCGCGGGCCTCGGGCTGGCCGTGTTCGGCGTGCTGCGCTCCAGCGTGTGGGGCTGGGTGACCCCCAAGCCCGACGCGCCGGCGCTGTTCGGGATCTCCGCCGTGCTCTGGCTGATCGTGGCCGGGCTGCTGGCGCTGTGGCTGTTCTTCGAGTGGGAGTCGCGCCTGGAGCGGCGCGGCGCCGAGCCGCTCGTGCGCCCGTCGATGCTCGACAATCCCCAGCTGCGGGGCGGGCTGCGGATGTTCTTCTTCCAGTACTTCGTCCAGTCGGGCGTCTTCTTCGTCGTGCCGCTGTTCCTCTCGGTCTCGCTCGGGCTCTCGGCGATCGACACCGGCGTGCGGCTGTTGCCGCTGTCCGTGACGCTGCTGCTCGCCGCGGCGGGCATCCCGCGCTACCTCCCGGACGTCAACCCCCGGCGGGTCGTCCGGCTCGCGCTGCTCGCGATGCTCGCCGGGACGATCGTCCTGCTGGCCAGCATCGACGAGGACGCCTCGGCCACGGTGGTGACCGTGCCGCTGCTGCTGCTCGGCCTGGGGATCGGAGCGCTGGCCTCGCAGCTCGGCAGCGTGACCGTGTCCGCCGTGCCCGACGATCTCAGCCCCGAGGTCGGCGGCCTGCAGAACACGGCGACGAACGTCGGCGCGTCGCTCGGCACCGCGCTGGCCGGCTCGGTGCTGATCGCCAGCCTGACCACCACGCTGATCGCCGGCATCCAGTCGAACCCGGCCGTGCCGTCCGACGTCAAGCAGCGCGCGAGCGTCGAGCTGTCCAGCGGCGTGCCGTTCCTGTCGGACAAGGACCTCACGTCCGCGCTCGACAAGGCGGGCGTGAGCGGGCAGACCGCGACCGCGATCGTCGACGAGAACTCCAAGGCACGGCTGCGCGGGCTGCGCACCTCGCTCGCGGTGATCGCGCTCGTGGCGATGCTCGCCCTGATGAGCGCGGGCGGCATCCCCACCCGCCAGCCCGGCGCCGCGGCGGCCGACGCCGACCGGGCCCCGCCGCAGGAGACCACCGCCTGACGGTTGACAGGCAGCCGATCGGCTGCATAAAATAGGCAGCCGAATGGCTGCCCATCTCGACGATGCCTTCAAGGCCCTGGCCGATCCCAGCCGGCGGCTCCTGCTCGACCGCCTCAACGCGCGCAACGGGCAGACGCTGCGCGAGCTGTGCGCCGGGCTCGGCATGGCGCGCCAGTCGGTGAGCAAGCACCTCGCGGTGCTGGAGGCGGCCAACCTGGTGACGACCGTCCGCCGCGGCCGGGAGAAGCTGCACTACCTCAACGCGGCGCCCATCAACGAGATCGCCGAGCGCTGGATCACCCGCTACGAGCGCGACCGTGTGCAGGCGCTCGCCGATCTGAAGACAGCATTGGAGGACAGGCCCATGGACAGGCCCTCGTTCGTCTACGTCAACTACATCCGGACCACGCCCGAGCGACTCTGGCAGGCGCTGACCGAGCCGGCGTTCACCGAGCGCTACTGGGGCATGGTGTTCCACTCCGACTGGCGGACCGGCTCGCGCTACGTGCTCACCCAGTTCGGCCTGACGATCGCCGACGACGCGCAGGTGGTGCTCGAGGCCGAGCCGTACCACAGGCTGTCGTACACCTGGCACACGGTCACGGCCGAGTGGGCCGGCGCGCTCGGCCTCACCGACGACGCGCGCGAGCGCCTGGCGGCCGAGCCGCGCTCGCAGGTGACGTTCGACATCGAGCCGCTCGACGACGAGCAGGTCAAGCTCACCGTCGTCCACGACGGCCTCGCGCCCGACGGGCTCATGGGCTCGCTCATCAGCCGCGGCTGGCCGCGCGTGCTGTCGAACCTCAAGACGCTGCTCGAGACCGGCGAGCCGCTGCCGGACAGCTCCGTCGATCCGGACGCCGGAGGAGCTTCGCTCGTGACCACCACCGGAACACGCGAGCAGTGGCTCGCTGCGCGGCTCGAGCTGCTCGAGGCCGAGAAGGAGCACACCCGCCGCGGCGACGAGCTGGCCCGGCGCCGGCGCGAGCTGCCCTGGGTGCCGGTCGAGAAGGCGTACCGCTTCGAGACGGCCGCCGGCCCGGCCACGCTGCGCGACCTGTTCGGCGGCCGCTCGCAGCTGCTCGTCTACCACTTCATGTTCGGCCCCGGGTGGACCGGCGGCTGCCCGTCGTGCTCGGCGATCGCCGACGGCTTCAACGGCTCGGTCGTCCACCTCGAGCACCACGACGTGGCGTTCGCCGCGGTGTCGCGGGCGCCGGTCGACGAGCTCGAGGCCTACAAGCGGCGCCTCGGCTGGACGTTCACCTGGGCGTCCTCCGTCGACAGCGACTTCAACTACGACTTCACCACCTCGATCACGGAGGAGCAGCAGCGCTCCGGCAGCGTCGACTACAACTTCCGCGCCCAGGACACGACGTGGCTGGCGGCGGCCGAGCCGGGCAGCCCCACGGTGCGGGACTTCGCGGCGATGACGGGCACCGACGTCGCCGGCTACACGCGCGAGCGGCCGGGCATGAGCGCGTTCGCCCTGGCGGACGGCGTGGTGCACCACACCTACTCCGCGTACGCCCGCGGGCTGGACGCGCTCTGGGGCATGTACCAGTGGCTCGACCGGGCCCCGCAGGGGCGCAGCGAGGCCGCCGGCGGGTGGTGGCGGCGCCGGGACGAGTACTGAGTCGGGGCTTGACAGCGCCGGTTGGATGGCACAGGGTCGGTCATCGGCCCCGTGAACCAGAGCGACGCGAGCGCGCCGCCATCCGCGGCCGAGGCCGGCCGCTACGACGCGTTCGTCTGTTACGCGCGGGACGACAAAGCGTTCGTGGACACGACCCTGCGCGAAGGCGCGGCGGCCCACGGCAAGCGGCTGTGGATCGACGTCGAGGACATCCCGCCGGGCTCCGCGTGGCGCGACCGGGTGCGCACGGGGATCGAGGCGTGCACCGGCTTCATCTATGTCGTCAGCCCCGACTCGGTCGCCTCCGAGCACTGCCGGCTCGAGCTGGAGGAGGCGATCGCGCTCAACAAGCGCGTCTTCCCGGTGGTCCATCGCGACGTCGCCGAGGTGACGCTGCCCCGTCCGGTGGCCGACACCGAATGGGTCTTCCTGCGCGCCGGGGACGACTTCGACCGCGGCATGGCCCGGCTCGTCGAGGCGCTGGAGACCGACCTCGAATGGCGCGACGAGCACACCCGGCTGGCCGGGCGCACGCGCGAGTGGCTGGATGCCGAGCGGGACCGCAGCTTCCTCCTGCGCGGCGCGGACCTCCGCACGGCGGAGGCCTGGCTCGCGAGCGCCGCCGGCCATCGCGAGGCCCCGACCGGGGGCCAGGCGGAGTACATCGCGATGAGCCGGCGCGCGAGCGCGCGGCGGCTGCGCACGGTGCTCGGGGCGGTCGTCGCCGCCCTCGCCGCCACCGCCGCGCTCGCGGTCGTCGCGCTCATCCAGCGCAGCCACGCCATCACCGAGACGCGGCGCTCGCAGTCGCAGCTGCTGGCGCTGTCCTCGGTCGATCACCGCAGCGACGACTGGGAGCTCGCCGGCGTGCTCGCCCTCGAGGCCTTCAGGACGTCTCCGACCTTCGATGCCGAGGACGCGATCCTCACCGCGGCCACCGGCAACGAGCTCGGGCCGCCGCTGCGCGCCGGGCAGGGCGAGGTGCGCAGCGTCGCGTTCAGCCCGGACGGCCGCACGCTGGCCTCCGCGGGCGACGACGGCACGATCCGCCTGTGGGACGCCCGCGCGCAGCGGCCGCTCGGCCGGCCGCTGGGCGGCCGGGCGATCGGGGTGGCGAGCGTGGCGTTCAGCCCCGACGGCCGCACCCTGGCGTCCGCCGATGCCGACAGGACCGTCCGGCTCTGGGACGTCGCCGCCCGCCGGCAGCGGGGCGCCGCGCTGACCAGCGGCCGCGCCGTGACGAGCGTGGCGTTCAGCCGCGACGGTCACACGCTGGCGGCGGGCGGCGGCCGCTCCATCCAGCTGTGGCGCATCGACCGCGGCCAGGCCCGCCCCAGACCGGCGATTCCCGCCGGCGGGCCGGTCGGCGTCGTCGCCTTGAGCCCGGACGGGCGCACCGTGGCCGGCGCCAAGGCCGACGGGCTCACGTTGTGGCATCTCGCCCCGGGCGGGACGACCGCCACCCCGCTGCTGAATGTCGAGATCGGCGCCATCGCGTTCAGCCCGGACGGGCGGACGCTCGCGATGTCCGGCGAGGGTCCTCCGCGGCTCTTCCGGGTGGCCACCGGCCGTCAGGTGGGCGCGCCGCTGCGCGGGCAGTCGGGGTTCGTCGGCGCGCTCGCGTTCAGCCCCGACGGCAAGCTGCTCGCGTCGGGCGGCGAGGACCGCACCGTGCGCCTGTGGGACCTCGCGCGCGGCGTCCAGGCCGGGCCGGCGCTCCAGGGCCACATCGGCAACGTGGACAGCGTCGCGTTCAGCCCGGACAGCCGGCGGCTCGTCTCCGCCGGCCAGGACGGCAGCGTGCGGCTGTGGAGCGTCGCCAACCGCCGCCAGCTCGGCCCGGCCATCGCCACCGGCGACGTCCGGCTGGACGCGGTCGCCTACAGCCCCGACGGCCGGTTCGTCGCCTCCAGCGGCGATACCGGGACGCGCCTCTGGCGGACCACCGACCACCGGCCCGCGAGCCGGCGCATCGCCGACGGCGGCGCGGGCCTCGCGTTCAGCCCGGACGGCCGGGCACTGGTGGTCAACAGCTTCGACGGCCCGTCGCTGTGGGATGTGGCGCGGCGGCGCTTTCGCGGCGGGCAGATCGGCACCAGCACCTCCGTCTTCGGCGCCGTGTTCGACCGCCGCGGCCGCACGCTCGCGCTCGCCGGCGACGACGGGCTCGAGCTGTGGAACGTGGCCGCTCGGCGGCGCGTGGGCCACCGGCTGACCAAGCGCTCGCTGTCGAGCGTCGCGCTCAGCCCCGACGGGCGGACCCTCGCCGGAGGCGGCGCGGACGGCCGGATCGAGCTGTGGGACGCCGCGACGCACCGCCGGCTCGGGCGACCGCTCACCGGGCACACGTATGCGGTCGACGGCCTGGCGTTCAGCCCGGACGGCACGGTGCTCGCCTCCGCCGGCGTCGACCACAGCGTGCGCCTGTGGAGCGTGCGCCGCCGGCGTGCGCTCGGGCCGCCGCTCACCGGCCACCGCTTCGCCGTGACCGGCGTCGCGTTCAGCCCGGGCGGCGGCACGCTGGCCGCGTCCGGCGCCGACGGGACCGTGCGCCTGTGGGATGTGCGCAGCCGCCGGACGCTCGGCGCGCCCCTGACCGGCCACCTCGACTCGGTCAACGGCGTGAGCTTCAGCCCGGACGGCCGCACGCTCGCCACGGCGGGCGAGGACGGCACGGTGCGGTTCTGGAGCAACCGGCCGCTCGGCGCCTACATCGCGCAGCTGTGCGCGCACCTCGCCGTGCCGCGCGCCCGGGCGCTCCTGACGCAGGCCCAGCCGTCGGTGCCCTTCCGCCGGCCGTGCTAGCCGCGCAGGACGGAGCGCAGATCCGCGGTGGGGCCGAGGTGGGCCAGCTTGTCCGGGTTGACGATCGATCGCACGCTCGTGATCCGGTCGCCGGCGACCTCGAGCGCAACGACGAGGATCAGCCGCTGCTGCGCGTCGAGATAGAGCGCGCCCGGGCCGCCGTTGATCTCCGCCGGCCGGACCTCGACCTGCGAGATCAGCGCGGCGCGGCGCTGCGCATAGTCGACCAGCGCGTGCGCGACGCGGCTGCGCCCGCGCAGCGAGCGCGCGAGCGCCGGCACCTTGCCGCCGCCGTCGGCGGTCAGCTCCACGTCGGCGGCGAGCAGCGCCTCGAGACCGGCGAGGTCGCCCTGCTCGGCCGCGGCGAAGAAGCGCCGCGCCAGCTCGTCGCGCTGCTCGCGCGTCGTCCGGAAGCGCGGGCGGCGCTGCTCCACGTGCTTCCTGGCCCGGCTCGCGAGCTGGCGCACGTTGGCCTCGCTCTTGCCGACGATCACCGCGATCTCCGGATAGCCGTAGTCGAACACGTCGTGCAGCAGCAGCACGGCGCGCTGCTCGGGCGAGAGGCGCTCCAGCAGCACCAGCATCGCCAGCGACAGCGAGTCGGCCATCTCCGCCTGCTGCGCCGGATCGTCGCGCCCGCCGGTGACGATCGGCTCCGGCAGCCACTCGCCGACGTAGCGCTCGCGTTGGGCGCGCGCCGAGCGCAGCACGTTGATGGCCAGGCGGGTGGTCACGGTGGCGACGAACGCGCGCGGAGACTCGATCCGCTCGCCCGCCTCGCCGGCCTGGTGCACGCGCAGCAGCGCCTCCTGCACGACGTCCTCGGCCTCGGACACGCTGCCCAGCATCCGGTAGGCGATCTGGAACGCCAGCGGCCGCAGCTCGTCAAGCAGTCGATTCGTGGTCATCACCGCACAAGACAGGACAGCCGCCCGACGTGTGACACCACGTGACGCATGATCCAGGAAACCGGGGCGGCTCAGAACGCTCTCACACGCCCCGGCCGCCCTGATGATCTAATCCGTCGGTCGCAGCGATCGTTGCGGCTGAGCCCAAATATCCCTCGGAGGGGAACTATGTCAGATCAACCCGGAGGACCCGGGCGACTTCCGCGCCGTCGCCTGGCCACCGTCGCGATCAGTGCCGCCGCGCTGACCGCTGCCTCGGCGGGGGTACTCGCCAGCGCGAACGCCGCGACGACCCACACCTCGCGCCGGTGCTCGGCAGCGCCGGGCAGGGCGGCGCGGTGATCGTCTGGCTCGAAGAACGATCACAACAACCTCAACCTGCGCAAGGCCGCAGCGCCGCGCATCGCGGCCGCGCACCGCGACCAGAGCGCCGGTCGTCGCCGCCATCCGGGCCCACGGCGGCACCGACATCGTCCAGCTGGTCAGCGTCAACGCGGTGGCCGCGCACGTGTCGGCCGCCGGCGTGGCGGCGCTGCGCGCAGCTGCCTGCGGTGAAGGAGATCATCCCCGACGCGACGCGTGCCGGTCGGCGACCCCGAGACCCACCGGGCCGCAGGTCACGGGCACACGACGATCACGCCCGACAAGACCGACCTCAGCGCAGGGCAGAGTCGAAGTCCGCCGCGGCCGACGCCGCGGCAACCCGTTCCCGACGGCGAACAGCTGCGGCACCCAGGCCAGCCCGCTGATCGAGCCCGAGGCGCTGCAGGCGATCAACGCGCCGGCGATGACGAACGCCGGCCTGGCCACCGAGCCCGGCCACGGCGTGATCGTCGCCAACGACGGGATCAGCACCGCGCCGCACGGCGACCTCGTGGGCAACCCGAACTTCGTCCGTCCGGCGGCTGACGGCGGCGGCAGCGTCGTCGTCGGCGCGACGCCCGGCGACACCACCGACAGCACCGACGGCGAGTACTACGGCGACGCCTCGTCGATCGACGCGCAGGGCGGGGTCGAGTACCAGTACTCCAAGGAGCTGCCGTTCTCCGGCCTGCCGGACACCTGCTACTTCAAGCTCGTCGGCGACGCGCCCGGCGCCTCGCTCGTCGACATCAGCAACATCGACACCCCGGAGAGCCGGCCGCCGACGCGATCCCGCGGTCCTGCAGCGAGTCCGCAGCTGATCGCCGGCATCGACGCCGCCGTGACCAAGACCCACGCCGACGTCATCAACGAGTCCTACGGCTACGCGCAACTCCCCGGGCAGCTACGTCATCCACTACGCGGCGAACGACGCCGCCGTCGACGCCGGCGTGACCGTCGTGGTCTCCTCGGGCGACAGCGGCGCTCCAGGGCACGGTGTCCTCCCCGGCCAGCGACCCGCAAGGTCATCGCGGCCGGCGCGACGAACACCCTCCGGCTCAACGCGATGGCCTACGGCTTCGCCGGCTGGGTGAACAACGACATCACCCCGCTCTCCTCCGGCGGCACGACCCCCGACAACAAGGTCGTCGACCTCGTCGCGCCGGGCTACGGCGGCGAGGCCGCCTGCAACCCGGCCGGCAGCGACTGCCCGACGAACACGCAGACCGAGGCGTTCGGCGGCACCAGCGAGTCCTCTCCGCTGATCGCCGGCGCGGCGGCCGACGTCATCCAGGCCTACCGTGACTCGCACAACGGCGACAGCCCCACGCCGGCGCTGGTCAAGCAGCTCCTCGTCGGCACCGCGACCGACGTCTTCGCGCCGGCCGACCAGCAGGGCGCCGGCCTGGTCAACATCGGCGCCGCCGTCGCGGCCGCGCAGCAGGCAGCCGAACACCACGGTCACGACCGCCACCGGCGACGACGGCCTGGTCCCGACCCCGACCCAGCTGGACGTGAGCGGCGAACGGCGGCTCGACGAGCTACCCAGTCGGTGACGCCTGTACAACACGAGCCGCGTCCTCGACGACCGTGACCGGCACGTTCCGTCGAGCTCGGCCCGGAGCAGCAGATCGGCTCGCACGGTCACCGAGAACGTCAGCGCCCCGGACCCCGGCGCTGCCCGTGCCGGCCGACGGCGCGCAGGCGGCTCCGGACGTCACGTTCAACGTGCCGGCCGGCCTCGACCGGCTCGACGCGGACATGATCTGGCCGGACGCGACCAACGGCGCGATCCTCAGCTTCATCCTGACCGACCCGAGCGGCCGGCTGCGGCAGATCTCCTACGACTACGGCACCCCGTCGACGGCGCGCCGGCGCGATCGGCACCGTGCCGGACATCGGGCACGTGGAGGTCGCGAACCCCGAGGCCGGCACCTGGACGGCGCAGATCAAGTGGGCCAACGGCCGCGCGCACCTGCAGTCGCCGCCCAACGTCCCGGGCACCTACACCGGCACGGTGAGCTTCAAGGTCGCCGGGCAGAACTGGATCACCTCGCCGGCCGCGCCGTCGACCACCATCGCGGCGCACGGCTCGGCGACGATCCCGCTGCAGGTGGCGTTCCCGACCGCGCCGGGTGATCACCCCGAGTCGGTGCAGTTCGTCGCCGCCAACGGCGCGACGACCTCGCTCGCGATCGCCCGGCGCACGCTGATCCCGAGCACCGGCGGCGAGTTCGACACGCAGATCACGAGCACGGTCGGGCGCGGGATCGGCCAGATCAGCACGTTCAACGTCAACGTGCCGGCCGGCCGGCCGGACCTGGGCGTCACGCTCGAGGACCCCGGACGCGAGCACGGACGACCCGATGACGCTGTTCCTGGTCAACCCGACGGGGACCTCGGTGGCCACGCACACGGTGACGACGGGCAGCCCGCCAGGACGCGGACGGTGAACGGCGTCCCGCTGACCGTCCAGACGGTCAACGGCACGCCGATGCCGACGGCCACCTTCCACGTCGCGAACCCGATGGCCGGGACGTGGGAGATCGACGTCGAGCTCAACCTCACCAGCAGCGGCAAGGAGTTCACGCCAGACCGTGGTCGGCGACGTGCTGCCGCAGGCGCCGGTCGATCACGTCGCCCGCCAGCGGGTCGACGATCGACCAGCCGCAGACGCCGGCGATCTCGGGCACCGGCGTGGCCGGTGACACGGTGACGGTCTCGGCCGGCGGCGCGGTGGTCTGCACCGCCGTCGTCGCCGCGGACGGCACCTGGTCGTGCACCCCGACGCTGGCGCTGCCGGCCGGCCCGGTACGACGCTGACCGCCACCCAGGCCGACGCGACGGGCAACCCGTCGGCGGCCTCGGCGCCCGTGACGGTCACGGAGCCGCTGGGCTTCGACGAGCACCACGGCCACGGTCGGTGCGGACGACGCCGGCGACGCTGTCGCTGACGCTGGGCGCACCGGCCGCGTTCGGCGCGTTCACGGCCGGCGTCGCGACTGGACTACTTCGCGACGCAGACGGCGAACGTACCTCTCGACGGCCGGCAGCAGCACGCTGACCGTGTCGGATGCGAGCACGACCGCGACCGGGTATCTGGTCAACGGGACGTTCGCGCTCGCCGCAGCCGCTGCAGCTCAAGGCGAGCAGCCCGTTGGCGCCGGCAGCGGCTACCTGCCGATCGGCGGCTCCGCCAGTCCGACCACCGTGCTGACCTACAACACCCCGGTCGCCAACGAGCCGGTCACGGTCAGCCTCAAGCAGTCGATCGCCGCCAGCGACCCGCTGCGAACCGGCACCTACAGCAAGACGCTGACCTTCACGCTGTCCACCACGCAGCCGTGAGACTGCGCGTTTTGCAGCGGAATCGCGTGTTCAGACGCGATTAGGGGCACTTGAGGGGCACACCGTTTCGGCGGTGTGCCCCGCCCGTGCGGCCGCGATCAGCGCGTCGAGGCCGTCGAAGCGCTGGCCGTGGATCGCGTCGATGACGTGGGCGTAGGTCTCGACGTGCAGGACGGGGCCGTGGCCGAGCCGGCGCGCCGCTTCGGGGACGGTGAAGCCCGAGTAGTGAAGCGCCGAGGCGTGGCTGTGCCGCAACGCGTACAGGTTGATGTCCTCACGCCCGCCGGTCGCCGCCTTCGCGGTCGGGCGCAACACGCTCGGACCCCACATTTTCATCGCGTTCTGCGTCATCTCGCCGATGATCGACGTGTCGCTGTTCGGACGTCCCGCCTTGAGCCGCCACTCCTTGAGCGCCAGCGCTGTCGCGTCGGGGACGGCGATTACGCGGGTCCGGGCGGCGGTCCGCGCTTGGCCGGCTGCGCCCAACGGTGAGCGTTGAGCCGGTGAACGCGTTCCACGGCACGGCGCGGACCTCGATGGGGCGCAGGCCGAGATGACCGGCCAGCAGGACGATGGCTCGGTCGCGGTCGTCGAGGGTGGCGATCAGTCGTTCGAGCTCGACGGGCGACAGGGGCTGCACGCCGTCGCGGGGTTCGAGGCGAACTTTGCGCAGCCCGCGTACCGGATTGGCTGGCATCGCGCCGTGCTCGACCGCGACTTGCAGGATGCCGCTCAGTCGCGTCAGGACCTCGCGGACGGTGCGCGGGCTGGCGCCTCGGTCGAGCATGAGGCGCTGGTGTTCGGCGAGTCGCGGCACGTCGAGCTCGAGCAGCGGCTGGTCGACGAGCTCGGCCAGATGGTGCTCAAGCGCCCACGCGTACATTCGCCGCGAGGCGGGCGACAGCGTCGCGGCGTGGGTACGGAACCCGTCGGCCACGAACTCGTCGAGGGTCAGTGGCGAGCGGGCGAGCTCGCGGGCGAGGGTGGGGCCGAGTTGCAGGCGGCGGCGCATCTCGCCGTTGAACGTGTCGGCGTCGCGCTTGCGGTCGAACGTTCTCGACTGCTGTTTGCCGCCCTGGTTCCAGCGCACGCGCCAGGTCTTGCCTTGCTTGTGGACGCTCACGGCGTACTCCCTTCGGGGTGGAGGTTCTGCGCGGCGGTCAGCCACAGGTTCGCGGCGTCGAGCTCGCTGTCGGCGTAGCCGCGTACGAGCCGGTCGGGGTCACGCGACCAGGAGCGCGCGGCCTCGAATTCGTTGACGGCTGAGCGCGAGACGCCCGCGCGGTCGGCGACGCTGGCTTGCGAGAGCTCGCGCAGTCGGCGGGAGCGGCGGCACGTCTGCGCGAGCGAGACGAGCATCGGATGGGGTGTGTCGTTCATAGACGACAGTGTAGGCCAGCCTTGGCTCCCGCAGTGTCGGGCGTGAGCGACAGCGTGTCAGCCACGAGGCTCTTTCGTGTCGGCGAACGCGTACGCGCTGCGCTTGCCGCGAGAGCGTCGCGGGCGTGCCTCGCGCTGCGGTCGGCTGAGCCCGTCGATGTAGTCGCGCAACTCGTCGGCGCGGACCATCATGCGCCCGGTGCTTAACGACGGCGGGCAGCGACCCGTCAGCTATCCGGCGCCAGACCGTGCGCGGCGAGCAGTCGAGCAGCCGCGCCGCCGTGGGGATTGACAGCAGCGCCGGGACCTTGACCACGGCGGCACGCTCGAGCGCGGCCTTGTCGAGCTCATCGCGGCTCACGACGCACCCCCTGTCGGACGGTGCTGGCCGCTGGCGGCGTGCGCTCGGTAGAGCGCGTCGGCCTCGGCGAGCGGGTCGCGCTCGAGCTCACGTCGCGTGGCGGTGAACAGCGTGAAGAACGTGCTGCCCTCGCGCTGGTTGACCCACATCTCGGAGCCGGTGGCCCCGCCGATGCGTTGCCAGCCACGGGCGAGTAGCAGCGCGCGGCGCGCCGGTTTCGGCATGCGTAGCGCGCGAGCGTGCGGGCTCATCGCGCCCCCTCCGAGACGCGCTGTCCATGCGTGTCCACGTCTACGCGCGACACGAAGCACAGTAGGGAGAGAGTGTGCGCAGCCTCACGCGCGCACACCCACGCGGAGACGTGGACACACGTGGGCAGCCCCGGCGTGACGTGTCGTCACGACGTCGCCTCGCCCGGCTCGACGAAGAACACGCCCCGGCGGTGGGTGCTGTCGGGCAGCCCGCGCGCAATCGCGGGCGTGTGCATGTCGAGCACGACGCGCGGCCAGCCCGCCTCGAGCATGAGCGCGTTCAGGTCGCTCCAACTCGGCGCGCCCGGCGACACGCTCTTGCGCAACGCACCGGCTGGCAGCCACATGCGCCCGTGCTCGTCGCGCAGAATCGCGGAGCGGCTCGCCGCGCTGTGATTCGTCGTCAACTTGTCCTCGGCGGCGTCCGCCTTGACGAGCGCCTCCCAGCGCCCGGTCGGCGTGTCCATCGCCTCGACGGCGACCTCGGCGCCCGCGTCACGGATGAAGTCGGCGACCCACTGTCTGACCTGCTCGCGGCGGTCGTCAACCTCGTCCTCGTCGCACAGTTGCACGACCATCTGCGCGACGTCGGTCGCGGTGTTCGTGGTGAACGCCTTGAACCGCGTCCGCGTCGCCAGCGTCGCGTTGCGGGTGCTGGCTGCGCGGTCGAAGCAGCTCGCGCACGTGACCGAGCACGAGCACGGCGCCGCTCTCGCGGTACAGGTGCACGACGGCGCCGTCGCCGTGCCCGATGCGGCGCCCGCCGATGACGGGGTCGCAGTCGAGGTTGTATCGCGGCGACCGATGGCGTCACACAGCACCGCCCGCGTCTCATCGTCGCCGGGCACGGGAGCGCCGACACGCGGCACAGCGGCGCGCGCCTTGCGGATGGTCGCCTCGACGTAGTCGGCGCGCTCGCCCTTCGCATCGCCGTGCAGCGCGCGAGCGTGCGCCAGCAAGGCGGCGAGCTCGGCGTCGTCGAGCCCGCAGCGGATGCCTTCACAGGCGAGGTAGTAGTCCCAGCCGGACGGCGAGCGGTCGGCGGCGCCTTGCCCTTGCGCTCGGCAATCTTGCGCAGGCTCGGGCGCACGGCGTGCAGCGTCTCGGCGCTCGACGCGCTACCAGGCGCGCTGTCCCGGCGTGGCGTGTGACCGTTGCTGCTGGCGGATGCGAACTGAGCGAATGTCTCTGAGCGTGTAGCGCGGCCCGTCACACACGAGCAGACGCACCCACCGGGTCGTCGCCCTTGCCGTTCAGTGAGCCCGGGCGGGCGCATCACACGCGCCAGGTCGGCGACACTGTCGAACTTCTTCACACCCGCTCGCGCCTTGAGCGCGTCCCGCCACGCGGTCGCGTACTCGGCCACCCGCTCGCGCTCCGCGTCGCTGCCGAAGCTCAGGACGTCCTCGAACAGCCACCACGGCTGCACGCCGTAGCCCGAGGCGACGACGAGGGTCGGGGTGAGCACGCTGTGCGCGAGTCTCGAGCGCTTGCTCGACCGTGTCGAATGCGTCGGTCACGACCTCGCCGTTGCGTCCCTTGGGCGACCCGTTGACGTCGAGGTCGACGACGAAGCCGGGCACGGCGACGCTGTCAGCGGCTTTACCGCGCCGCCCGCGCTCGGGCTGCTTGGCAGCAGCGTGACGCGCACGAACGCGTTGGTCTGACCGACGACGTAGGGCAGCGCGCCGTCGGTGCTGTAGACGCAGTGCGGCTTGGCGTACGGCCCGACAGCGATGAGGCTGCGCTCGGGCTTGGTGGCGTAGACGGCGTCGAAGAACAGCCGCGCGTCGCGCTCAGCGTCGACGGCGGTCATGCCGCCTCGCCGTCAGCCGGGTACAGCCTGCCGGTCAGCACGTCGCGGCCATCCGTGCGGATGGCCTCCCAGCGCGAGCAGCCACGCTCGTGCTCGACGCGCACGGCGGGGCCGATGGGCAGCAGCACGAGCTCGGCGCGAGCGTCACATGTGCAGCCGAGCGCCTTGACGCGGGCTCGGGCGAGTCGGCGGGCACGGCGGGCACGCTTGGCCTGGCGGCGGCGGTCGTCGCTCATCGCGCCACCGCCTCGAGCTCGACGGTGCGGGCTAGGCGAACACTTGGACCTTGAGGGTGTAGGCCACGGCCCTCTGGGGCGGGTTGGGGGTCGTCAGGCGACGACGAGGAGGCGCTCGCCGTGGCGCGGGTGCGCCGGGAGGGGCGAGCGCGATGCTCACGCCGCACCGGGTCGCGCGGGGCGCAGGGAAGGAACGTGCGGTTGGTGTCCACGGCGGCGGTCGAACGCGTCAGCGTCGGCTTCCATCTGCGCCCACTTCTCAGGCCCGAGCTCGGCCTGCATCCGCGCGAGCTCGGCCTGGCCCGCTGGCGAACCCCAGAACGCCTCACGCGGCCATCTCGCGCTCTTGACGTGCGGTTGCCCGTGCCGACCCGGCGGGACGCGCATCGCCGCCTCCTTCGGTTGCTGTGCGTGCTGCGGGCCGTCGTGGGTCGGCGACCACGGAGAGGTCTATCACCCGCCGCAGCGGCCAAAACGACGTCGAGCCGCCCCGCGAGGGACGGCCCGACTACCCACTTTGAGCTGCACGCAGAACAACCGAGGCTCAGCCGGGAGAGTAGGCGATGCACGCGACGTCGTGCCTCGACGCGCAACCTCGCGGTAGCGTCCCTGGCGTGTCGACGCTCGCTGAGGTCGAGGCGCATGCACGGCAGACACTGCTCGAGCTCTCCCTGTGCGCCACCGCTGCTGCTGCCGGGCTGCTGCCCGAACGTCGCATCCGCCGCACGTCGACGGCACCCCGCGACGTCGGCGACCCCGTCAGCCACTGGCGCGCGCGGTTCCGCGAGGCGACGACGGTCGTCGCGCTCGAGCGCGAGCTCGAGCAGGCCCGCGACGAGCTCGCGCGGCTCAGGCGCCGCCCGCTCGCGGAGCTCGCCGTTGAGACGCTCGAGGAGCTCGAGAGACGCGCCATCGACGTCGGCGACGGGTTCGACGCGCAGTCGGTCGCGGTCGCGCTGCGCACCAGCGAGTCCATCGTGCGCCGGGCGCGCTTGCGGGCAGGCCGCGACGCTGAGACGGGGCGTCGATTGGCCCCGGAGCGCGCGAACGGCACGCCGATGGTGTTCGGGCTCGAGCTCGTCGCGGCGGGCTACCCGATTCGCGTCGCCTCGGCGCTCGCGGGCGTCGCCAAGAGCACGCTGCACGAGCATCTGCGCGCTCAGCCGTGAGCGGACGCGGCAGTCCGGTTTCCGAGCGTTATTCGCCGTCAGGTGCTTGCACCTGCCGCGTAAACGCCGCTCGGCGGAGCCCCCCCACCCCTCCGAGTCAGCCGCCGCGCTTGGGGAACCGAATGCGCGGCCCTTGCGCGGCTGGGCCGCGTCAAGGCCGCGACGATGCGGCTCGAGGATGGCGTCGCGCTGCTCGGCGGTGAACCGTGCCGCCAGCTTCTGCATCAGCGCCAGCATGGCGAGGTACTGCCGTGGGTCGTCGGCAGTGCGCTCTCGGGCCTGCGCCTCAATCTCTGCGGCTGATGGCGCACGCTGACGTGCGACGGTGTCGGCCAGGTTCTCCGGGTCGACGGAGAACTGCAGCCCGCACTCGCGGCACTCGAGCCGGATGCTGCGTTGGCGGAGGATAACGCGCAGCGGCTTGCCGTTGGGCATCTTGCCGAGCGGCGTCTCGAACGATGTGGAGCAGAGTGGACAGTGGAGCGTCTCGCGCAGAAGCTCGCCGAGCGCTTCGCGGGCCGGTCGACATGCGCTGAGCACGGCGCGATAGCAGAAGTCCTATGGCGCCATCGGGCCTCGCTCCCCCTGCCGAGCTCGACGACAGCCCGCACCCGCTCGGTCGCGTCGCGCGTCTCCCGCGTCGACCGGGCGCAGACGACGCCCAGCACGCCCGAGGGGCGCCGAGGGCGGCAGGGGGCAGGGAACGCGCTCACACGCGCTGCTGAACACCCTGCGCCCTCGAGCGCTCAGTCGTCGCCGTCGGGTCCCAGCGCCGCACGCCGGAACAGCGACGGCACCAGCACCAGCACGTCGCCCGTGCCGACGCCGTCCTCGTCGAGCACGATCACGGCCCGCCGTCGAGCCCGGCGAGTAGCCGCAGGTCCTCCGGGACGTCGTCGAGGTCGGGGTCGCGGGGCAGCTCGTCGGAGATCGCTCACTTGCCTTGCTCGACTCGCTTCGCCCTCGCGCGTCACCGGTCGTCGCCGAGATGAGACGAGACCGTTCGGGTCGTTGACGCCGCAGTCGATCCGCGCGATCACGCGGCAGACCGCCCGTCCGCGGTGAACAGCGCGTCCGAGCTGACCGCGACCGTCGGGTCGTGGCGGACGCGCGACGACGATCTGGGCTCGGGTCGGCGACCAGCGCCGTATCCGGCGGCGACGCCCTTGGTCGCCCACAGCGCCAGCCCGTAGATCGTGCTCGACGGGCCGCCCGCTGAAGTCGGGCGTCAGCAGCGGGCGGTCGTTGCCGTCCTTCTCCTTCATCAGCGCGGTGTGGTCGGCCGGGTTGACGTAGGCGACGCGCGCCTGCCCGCCGACGTCGGCGACCAGCCCGGCGGCGTCGATCAGCGAGTCGATCGTGACCGCGCCGGTGACGTGCTGCCCGGCTTGGCCGTAGACCCCGAGCGGCTCCTTGCCGCCCGTGCCGTTGAGGATCGCGCGGTCGGCCGTTAGCGCGACCGCCGCGATCATCGCCGTGCCGACCGTGTCGAGCACGCGACGGGCTGCGAGTCGTCGACGACCTCGTTGGTGAGCTCGGCACAGCGCCGCGACCTTCTTCGGCGTCAGGACCAGCTCGTCGCCGGTCGGGTCGCCTCGTTGATCTCCTCCAGCTCGCCGAACCAGCGGCGCGAGCCGTCGGCGGTGACCCGCGGGACGTGCACGACGCGGTTCGGCGGTGTCGATCCGCGTCGCGCCGGACGCGAGCACGACGCTCGCGGCCGACGAGGTGCTGCAGGACGTAGGCCGCCCATGCTTCGGGCGTGATGGCGCTGCCGAGACCGCCGGCAGGAAATTCGGTGATGGGCACGATGACCGCCTCCGTGAATACGGAGTGAACGGTCACGCGCGCCCTCTGGGCGTTCGCGCGGCCGCCGCTGGCGGCTATCTGGCTGACGGGTCGGCCGCTGGCCGGTGGTGCGTCTACGGCGAGGCTACGCCCCAGCCGGCCGGCGTCCAGTCGAACGGCTCGAGGTCGTCCCGCTCGCAGGCTCGGGCGGTCGAGGCCGCGCAGCTGCACACGGTCAGCGATGCACCAGCGGTACGACGGCGACGTTGCCGGTGACGGCGACCTCGTCGACGCCGCGCGCGGCTGCGCCCACGGCGGCCGCTCCGGGGCCTCGGGGCGCGAAGTCGCCCCAGCTGCGCGGAGCACCTGGCCGAGCGGCCGTGGTGGCATCACGTAGCTCATCGCCCCGGCTTCAGGAGTTGCTGAGAACCCGACCTTCGGCGCCGGCCCGGCGCTCCGGCGGCGTTCCCGCGCCCGATCGCCGAGGTGCCGTTCGGCGGCGCCTTGAAGCCCGGGCCGGTCGCGGCAGATCGCTCGACGAGGCCCTCGACGAGCCTCGCGTGTCGATCGGTCCCGTCCTCGTCGCGCAGCGTGTCGAGCGACGCGCCGAACTGCCACACGTCGCTCGGCGCCGCGAGCCCGCGCCTGCGCGGCAAGGCGTTCGACCTCGCCGCGTTGGAGGCGTCGACGCGCTCGCGCAGCTGGTCGCGCTCGGCCTCGCGTGTCACGCAGCCGGCGCCGGTAGTACGCCGCCTCCCGCGACAGCAGCCTGACCGTCCTCGCCGCGCTCGCGCTCGCGCCTCGGCGCCGCTAGCGGGCGCCTGCTCGCTCGTCTGCCGGGTCGGCGGGTGTCTCAGTCGCGGCGGCGGCGTTGACGTCTCCACGCACCCGATGATGGCGCTCGAGCTCGTCGACGTCCAGCGGGGAGCTCTGTCCGCCACGAGACGTACCATCGCGGCGATGAGCACTGAGAGCCTGCCCAGCGGCGGAATGCGCGTGACATGCGACTACGCGGGCTGCGCGGCGTTCGCCGAGCGCGCCACGTTCGGCAAGGACGACGGCTGGCTCAAGGTCGAGCCGCCCGGTGCTGTGTGGCCGCGCGACTACTGCCCGGACCACAGGGCGTTCGCCGAGTAGGCGCCGCTCGTCGCGCTCGAGGCTACGCGGGGGCGCGGGACGCACGGGGCACTCGAGGTTGTCGCTGCGTGTCGCTGTGTGTCGCGCGACGCGCTCGAGATTCCGCTGTAGGGCGTGCCCCGCCGCGACGCTGGGCGTCACGGCGCGACACTCCCGACCGTCCACCACGCAGCCCTAGGTCAGACCCGTGTGGCCGCCGCCCGAGTGGCGGCGGCCGCACGCCGCCGTCCTACCCGCGTACCCGTTCGCCGGACGGGTCGTAGAGCGGCTCCGCGCGACGACGCCGGCCACGCACACGCCGAACACTCGACCTCGACCCGGTGCCGACGGCGGGAACTCGGCGGGCAGGTAGGCGTAGGCGATCGAGCGCCGACGGTGTAGCCGTAGCCGCCGCTGGTGACCCGGCCGACGACCGCGCCCGCCGACCCGCACCGGCTCGTTGCCGAGCGCGACCGAGCGCGGGTCGTCGAGCACGAGGCAGCGCAGCCGCCGCGGCCCGCGCTCGCTCGGCGCAGCGCGTCGCGGCCGACGAAACCGCCGGGCTTGTCGGCCTCACGCAGAAGCCGAGCCCGGCCTCGTACGGGGTGTCGTCGGGCGTGAGGTCGGCGCCCCAGACCCGGTAGCCCTTCTCCAGCCGCAGCTGTCGATCGCCCGGTAGCCGCCGGCGACGAGCCCGTCGGCCGGCCCGCCTCCCACAGCGTCGCGCCACAGCGCCGGCGCCGTACTCGCCGGGCGCGTAGAGCTCCCAGCCGAGCTCGCCGACGAAGGTCACGCGCAGCGCCCGCACCGGCACGTCGCCGACGGTGATCTCGCGCAGGTCATGTACGGGAAGCGCCAGGTCGTCCGAGGGGTCAGCGCGGCGCCGAGCACGTCGCGGGCCAGCGCGGCCCCCACAGCGCCGAAGCAGGCCCAGCGCGCCGGTGACGTCGCGCATCCGCACCGACGCCGTCGCGCGGCGCGTGGCTGCGCGAGCCAGGCGAGGTCGTGGGTGCCGAACGCGGTGCCGGTGACGATCGAGGAACGCGTCGTCGGCCGGGCCGGGTGACGGTGAAGTCGCACTCGATGCCGCCGCGCGCGTTCAGCGCCTGCGTGTAGGTGACCGCGCCGACGTCGCGGGCCACGTCGTTGTCGCAGACCCACTCCAGCAGCTCCGCGGCGCCCGGCCCGGTCGACCTCGAGCTTGGCGAACGACGACTCGTCGAACAGCGCCGCCGCCTCGCGGGTCGCGAGGTGCTCGGCGCCGATCGCCGGCGACCAGTGCCGGCCCGCCCAGCCGCGCGGCCGCAGCGACCTCGTCGCCCGCCGCGGCGTTCGCGCGCGTAGTAGTTCGACCCGCTCCCAGCCGGACTTCTCGCCGAACACCGCGCCGTGCGCCGCGTGCCAGCTCGTAGGCGGGGCGAGACCGCAGCGGCGCCCGGCCGACCGCTCGTGGTCCGGGGTACTGGATGTCGTAGTAGGTCTCGTAGATCTCGAGCGAGCGCGCCAGCGTGTAGCGCGGCGAGCGGTACTGCGCGCCGAACCGGCGGACGTCCATGTGCCACAGGTCCATCGTCGGCTCGCCGCCGACGATCCACTCGGCCATCACCTGGCCGATGCCGCCCGCGCCGGCGATGCCGTGCGCGCAGAACCCGGCGGCGACGAAGAAGCCCGCGCACCTCGGTCTCGCCGAGGCAGAACTCGTTGTCGGGCGTGAACGCCTCCGGGCCGTTGATCAGCCGCGCGATGCCCACGTCGGCCATCGCCGGCACCCGCGCCCGCGCGGCTCGCCGCGATCTGCTCGAACCGGTCCCAGTCCTCCTCCAGCAGCCGGCCGTTGAAGTCGGGCGGGATGGCGTCGCAGCCGCTGCGTCGAGCGCCCACGGCGCGGACTCGCGCTCGTAGCCGCCCATGACCAGCCCGCCGACCTCCTCGCGGAAGTAGACGAGGAGGTCCGGGTCGCGCAGCGTGGGCGAGCTCGGCCGCTCGCGCTCGCGGAACGGCGCCGGTGACCAGGTACTGGTGGGCCATCGGCACGAGCGGGACGCGCACGCCGGCCAGCCGGCCGATCTCGCCGCGAACATGCCGCCGGAGTTGACGACGACCTCGCACTCGACGTCGCCGCGGTCGGTGCGGACGCCGCGTCACCCGCCCGCGCTCGGACGTCGATGCCCGACGACGCGGGTGTGCGTGCAGACCCGGCAGCCGCCGGCCCGGGCGCCGTCGGCCAGCGCGTACGTCAGCTGCGACGGGTCGAGGTAGCCGTCGGTGGCCAGCCACGACGCGCCGATCACGCCGTCGCCCGACATCAGCGGGAACGCGCGCCGCCGCCTCCGCACCCGAGATCAGCTCCAGCGGCAGCCCGAACGTCTGCGCCCAGCCGGTCTGCCGGCGCGATCTCCTCCAGCGCTCGGGGGTGCCGGCCAGCCGCAGCCCGCCGCACTCCACCCAGCCGGCAGTCCAGCCGCCGGTAGAGCTCCACCGAGTACATGATCATCCGGGTCAGGGTCACGCTCGCCCGCAGCTGGCCGACCAGGCCGGCGGAGTGGAACGTCGAGCCGCTGACGTCAGCTCGGCGCGGTCGAGCAGGACCACGTCGCGCCAGCCGAGCTGGGCGAGGTGGTAGGCGATCGACGCGCCCGCGACCCCGCCGCCGACGATCACGCAGCGCGCGCGGTCAGGAGGCGACGCAGCGGGCATCCTGCAGCCAGGTGGCGAACCGCGGGTCGGACAGCCGCTCGCGCACGCGGGCGAGGTGCTCGGCGGCGTAGCCGGCGAAGTCGAAGTCGAGCTCCGACACGGCGGACTGCACGACCGCCCACATCGCCTCCCAGAACGCCGCCATCAGCCGCAGCAGCCGCAGCGCCGCCAGCTGGTCGGGCCGGACGGGCGCGCCGTGGTAGGCGGCCAGCAGCCGCGCCTCGTCGTCCTCGGAGAGCACGTTGTTGGCCGCCAGGTTGGCCAGGTCGAAGTACGGGTCGCCCATGCCCGCGTACTCCCAGTCGAGGATCCGCAGGCGCGCGCCGTCGTGCAGGAAGTTCGCGGTCAGCAGATCGTTGTGGCAGGGGGCGACGGGCCGCTCGCCCAGCGCGGCGGCGATCCGGTCGGCGGCGGCGTCGACCTCGTCGTAGCCGATCGGGAGCGGCATCGAGTGGCGCAGCGCCGTCAGCCGGTAGGCGTCGACCCGGTCCCAGGGCGAGAACGCGTGCGCCAGCGGCGGCCCGGCGTGGATGGAGCGCAGCGCGGCCGCCGTCTCGGCGAGCAGCGGGCCGCGCAGCTCGGCCGCATCCACCGGCCGGCCCTCGATGAACACGGTGACCAGGCAGCCGAGGTCCTCCGCGAACGCCACCACCTCGGGCGCGATGCCCGCGGCCGCGCGGGTGGCGTCGCGCTCGGCCAAGCGGTCGATGCCCAGCAGCGCCGTCCGCTTGCCCGGCAGCCGCAGCACGCAGTCGCGGCCCGCCCAGCGCAGCCGGTAGTTGCGGTTGGTGATCCCGCCGACCAGCGGAACGGGCGGCGACTCCGGCGGCCCGAGCTGCGGCTCCAGCGCCGCGATCGCCTCGTCGACGCCGATCACCGGCGCTCCACCACGAACGCGCCGCGGTGCAGGTCGCGCGCCCGCTCCACGCGCCGCCCGTCGGCCGCCTCCGCCTCGCGCGCGACCAGCAGCAGCGGCGCGCCCGGGCGCACGGCGAGCGCCGCGGCCTCGGCGTCGCCCGCCGCCACCGCGCTGATCCGCTCGGACGCGTGCACCGGCTCGGCCCCGTAGGCATCGCGCATCAACGCGTACAGCGAGCCGGACAGGTCGCGCTCCAGCAGCCCCGGGAAGTGGTCCGCCGGCAGCCACGAGTCCTCCAGCACCAGCGGCCGCCCGCCCGTCGAGCGCAGCCGGCGCACGTGCAGCTCGTCGCCCTCGACCGCCGCGAGCAGCACCCGCGCCTCGGCGCGCAGCCCCTGGGCGGCGAGCTCCGCGGTCAACCCGAGCGGGCCGTCGAGGCGCAGCTCGGGCCGCGTGGCGCGCACGAACGTGCCCCGCCCGACCCCGCGCTCCACGAGCCCGCGGCGGGCCAGCGCGTCCAGCGCCTGGCGCACGGTCATCCGGCTCACGCCGAGCGTCTGCGCCAGCGCCCGCTCCGGCGGCAGCCGCTCCCCCGGTGGCAGGCCGCCGCCGGCGATCCGCTCGGCCAGCCGCGCCTCGATCTGCGCCCAGGCGGGCTCGCCGCCGCGCCGGCGCACTCGCCAGCGCGGCCCGAGCGCGGTCACACCACCTCGGACCGGGCCGCCTCCGGGACGACGGGCGCGGGGATCTCCCGGTGGCGGATGCCGTAGTAGATCCCCCCCAGGATCAGCACGAACCCGAGCACGAGCCAGAGGATCGGGATGTCGTCGAGGAAGCCGGGGAACGACAGGCCGGGGATCTCGCTCGCCTTCGGGTTGGTCTCCACGCGATGCCAGGCGAAGTTGATCAGCATCGAGCCGCCCCACACGAGCGCGAGCACGTTCACGAGCATGCCGTAGCGGCCCAGCGAGAACGCCCCGGCCTCGCGCGGGAAGCCGCGCCGGCGGGCGCGCAGGATCGCCAGGTTGGCCAGCACGTAGGACAGGTAGATCATCCCGCTGGCGGCGATCGCGATGTAGGCGACCCCGGCGTACTTGAGCAGGAACAGCACGGCCATCAGCGCGACCAGGATGCAGGCGCCGACCGGCGTGCCCGTGCCCGAGTTGACCGTCTGCAGCAGCCGCGAGCCGGGCAGCTGGCGGTCGCGCGACATGCCGTAGGCCAGCCGGATCGTCGACGCCTGGATGGCCAGGCAGCAGACGAAGATGGCAAAGGAGACGACGAACAGGTAGCCGGTGGCCAGGCCCTTCGACAGGTTCGCCTCGATGATCTGCGGCGGCGAGATGCCGCCCGCGGCCACGACCTTGTGCAGGTCGCCGGGGATCGCCATGAGCATCGCCCACAGGAAGACGAAGGCGATGATGAACGCCGCGCCCACCGAGCCGAGCACGGCGCGCGGCGCGGCCTTCCGCGGTTCGCGGGTCTCCTCGGCCAGCGTCGATGCGGTGTCGAAGCCGTAGAGGACGAACAGGCCCATGAACATGGCCACGAGGAAGTTCGACGCGTTGAACGCCGGGCCGCCGGTGTGGAACACCACGCCGACCCCCTGGTTGTTGTGGAACGCGGCCAGGATGATCGCGAACACGAACAGGCCGAGCAGCTCGAAGAACACGCCGGTGTTGTTGATCAGCGCCACGACCCGGACGCCGAAGATGTTCAGCAGCGTGATCACGAGCAGCGTGACCGCGGCGATCCACTTCTGGTTGGTCAGCGACGCCGCGTTCATGTCGATGCCGATGTTGTTGAGCATCGGGATCAGCGTCAGCGGCAGCGTGGCCACGACGGCGGCGACGGTCAGCGCGCCCGCCCACAGGTAGATCCAGCCGGAGAACCAGGCGTAGGACTTCGAGCGGGCCAGGTACTTGGTCCACTGGAAGACCGAGCCGGCGACGGGGAAGTGGCTCGACACCTCGGCGAAGTTCAGGGCCACGATGAACTGCCCGAGCACCACCACCGGCCACGTCCAGAAGAACGCCCCGCCGAGCGTGCCCACGCCGAGGATGAACAGCGTGAAGATGCCCGTCGCGGGCGAGATGTACGAGAACGCGGCGGCGAACGAGCTGAAGAAGTGCAGCCGCCGGTGCAGCCGCTGCTCATAGCCGAACTGCGCGAGATCGGCGCTGTCGTCGACCGGCGCGCCGGTCCCGGGACGTGCGGTGGCTGCCAACTGGACCCTCCCCCAGGATTGGTCTAGTCCATTTTCGGTCTGACCGTATCTCTCATGTGACGATCGTGTCAAGCCGGGCGAAAAGGTAGGGTGCCCGAACCATGGAGCCGCCGCTGTCGCTCGATCAGCTGCGCGACGCCGTCCGGGCGGGCCGGATCGACACCGTGCTCCTGGCGCTGACCGACATGCAGGGGCGCCTGCAGGGCAAGCGGCTCACCGCGGCGCACTTCCTCGACGAGGTGGTCGAGCACGGCGCGGAGGCGTGCAGCTACCTGCTGGCCGTCGACGTGGAGATGAACACGGTGGGCGGCTACGCCATCTCCTCGTGGGAGCGCGGCTACGGCGACTTCGCGATGGTGCCGGACCTGGACACGCTGCGGCCGGTCCCCTGGCACCCCGGCACCGCGCTGTGCCTGGCCGACATCCACTGGGCCGACGGCGCGCCGGTCGGCCCGTCGCCACGTCAGATCCTGCGCGACCAGCTCCACCGGCTCGCCGTGCGCGGCTGGAGCGCCTACGCCGCCACCGAGCTGGAGTTCGTCGTCTACGAGGACACCTACGAGCAGGCGTTCGACAAGGGCTACCGCGGCCTGGTCCCGGCCAACCGCTACAACGTCGACTACTCGGTGCTGGGCACGGCGCGGGTCGAGCCGCTGATGCGCCGCATCCGCAACGAGATGGGCGGCGCCGGCCTGCGCGTGGAGACGTCCAAGGGCGAGTGCCACGACGGCCAGCACGAGATCAACTTCCGCTACGCCGAGGCCCTCCAGGCGGCCGACGAGCACGTGGTCTACAAGACCGGCGCCAAGGAGATCGCCGCGCAGGAGGGCCGGTCGATCACGTTCATGGCCAAGCTGGACGAGCGCGAGGGCAGCTCGTGCCACATGCACCTCTCGCTGCGCCGCGAGGACGGCACGTCTCTGTTCGCCGCCGACGAGACCGCGTTCCGGCGCTTCATCGCCGGCCAGCTCGCCTGCCTGCGCGAGCTGACGCTGCTGCACGCGCCGAACGTCAACTCCTACAAGCGTTTCGCCAGCGCGTCGTTCGCCCCCACCGCGGTGGCCTGGGGGCGTGACAACCGCACCTGCGCCGTCCGCGTGGTCGGCCACGGCGAGGCGCTGCGGCTGGAGCTGCGGCTGCCGGGGGCGGACGTCAACCCGTACGTCTCGCTGGCCGCGCTCGTGGCCGCCGGCCTGCACGGCATCGACGCCGAGCTCGAGCTGGAGGACGCGGTGGACGGGAACGCCTACGTGGCGGAGAAGCCGCGCGTCCCGACGACGCTGCACGAGGCGCGCGAGCGGTTCGCGGCGTCGAACGTCGCCCGCGACGCACTCGGCGGCGAGGTGGTCGACCACTACCTCAACTCCGCGAAGGTCGAGCTCGACGCGTTCGAGGCCGCAGTGACCGACTGGGAGCTGCGCCGGGGGTTCGAACGGTTGTGAACACGGCATTTCGCCCTCCGTCCTCGCAAGCTCGGACCTCGGGCGACGTTACCCAGTCACTCTTCGCCCCTGTGCGCTCCGTCACCGCGTTCGAGGAGACGATGGAGCGCCTCGGCACGGCGATCAAGCTCGGCCTGCTGCCGCCGGGCACGCGCCTGCCGGCCGAGCGCGACCTGTGCGAGCAGCTCGGGATCGCCCGCTCGACGCTGCGCCAGGCGCTGACCGCGCTGGTGCAGAGCGGCCACCTCAAGGCGGTGCGCGGGCGCGCCGGCGGGACGTTCGTGGCCGACGCGCCGCCGCCGGCCGAGCCGCCCACGCCGGAGGTGCTCGCGCACTGGCGCGACCGCTGCGACGCGCGGCTGGCCGTCGAGCTGGGCGTGGCCGTGCTGGCCGCCGAGCGGGCCGGCCCGGAGACGCTGCCCCCGCTCCACGACCTCGTCACGGTGATGGACGAGCGCCTCGACGACTTCACCGCCTACCGGCAGGCCGACGTGCGCTTCCACGTCGGGCTCGCCGAGGCCACCGGGTCCGCGCCCCTGCTGGCGGCGATGACCGAGGTCCAGGGCGCGATGACCGATCTCATCCACCACATCGCGCACCCGCCGGAGGTGCTGGCATGGTCGAACGGCCAGCACGCCCGGCTGCTGCGGTGCCTCGAGCAGCGCGACGCGGTGGCGGCGATGCGGATCATGGCCGAGCACCTGCGCGGCACCGAGCACGTGCTCGCGGGGCTCCTACCCGACGACGGCGCCGGTATCCCGTGAGGCAGCCGGTGGTCGCCCTGTGCGCCGCCGTGGAGCGGGCGCGCTGGACCGTGTGGGACGACGAGGCCGTGCTGCTGCCGCGCTCGTATGCCGACGCGGTGCAGCGCGCGGGCGGGCTGGCGGTGATGCTGCCGCCGGACCCGGCGGTGACCGACGACCCCGACCTGCTGCTCGACCGGGTCGACGCGCTGCTGCTGGCCGGCGGCGCCGACTACGGCGACGTGCCGGAGCGCGACGCGTTCGAGATCGCGCTGGCGCTGCGGGCGATGGAGCGCGACCTGCCGCTGCTGGGGGTCTGCCGCGGCATGCAGCTGATGAACGTGGCCCGCGGCGGGACGTTGCTCACGCACGTCCCGGACGTCGTCGGCCACGAGGACCACCGGGCCGTGCCCGGCGCGTTCGGCGACCACTCGGTCCGGCTGACGACCGGGTCGCTCGCCGCCCGGGCCGCCGGCTCGACGCTGCCGTCGACGAAGTCGCATCATCATCAGGGCGTGGACCGCGTCGGCGACGGGTTCGAGGTCACCGGCTGGGCGTCGGTCGACGACCTGCCCGAGGCGCTGGAGGACCCGACCCGCCGGTTCGCGCTGGGCGTGCAATGGCATCCGGAGGCGGACCCGGCGGCGGCGGAGATCGCCGCGCTGGTCGAGGAGGCGCGGGGATGAGCGGACGGCTCGAGGGCAAGGTGTGCGTGATCACCGGCGCGGCCGGGGGGATCGGCGCGGCCACGGCAGCGGCGTTCCGGGCCGAGGGCGCGATCGTCGTGGGCGTCGACCTGCGCGAGGCGATCGAGGGCGTCGACCTCGCGCTGGGCTGCGACGTGGCCGACGAGGAGGCGGTGCGCGGCATGTACGCCCGCGCCCGCGGCGAGTTCGGGCGCCTGGACGTCCTGTTCAACAACGCGGGGATCTCGCCCGACGACGACGTGTCCGTGCTGGACACGTCGCTCGAGGCCTGGCAGCGGGTGCAGGACGTGAACCTGAGGTCGGTGTTCCTGTGCTGCAAGCACGGCATCCCGCACCTCCTCGACGCCGGCGGCGGCTCGGTCATCAACACCGCCTCGTTCGTGGCCGTGATGGGCGCGGCCACCTCGCAGATCTCCTACACGGCCTCCAAGGGCGCGGTGCTGTCGCTGTCGCGCGAGCTGGGCGTCGAGTTCGCCCGCCGCGGCGTGCGCGTGAACGCGCTCTGCCCCGGCCCCGTGGACACGCCGCTGCTGCGCGAGCTCTACGCCGCCGACCCGGCCAAGGCGGCGCGGCGGCTCATCCACGTGCCGATGGGCCGCTTCGCCTATGCCCGCGAGATCGCCGCCGCCGCGCTGTTCCTGGCCTCGGACGAGTCGTCGTATGTCACCGCGTCCACGTTCATGGTCGACGGCGGCATCTCGGGCGCCTACGTCACGCCGGAGTGACCCGCAGGGCTGCGCGCCGCGTCGAGAGCGTGAACGCGACGGTCCGGTCGGCGCCCGACGCCCGGGCGGACTTGAAGGTCGCGTCGAAGCTGAACGAGAAGCGGCCGATGCCCACGGTCACCGGCCGGATCGCGCCGGGCTGCGCCATCCACGCCGTGAACACCGCGTCCAGGTCCGCTTCCCCGGCCTCCGGAAGCGCGACGGTCAGGTCGCCGGGGGTCATGGTCCAGGCGCCGACCCAGGCAGCTCGCACCGGCTGCCCGTCGACGCGGACCGTGAGCTCCGGCCGCTCGTCCGCGGCCGGCGACGGGGCTGCGACGACGTAGCTGTCCGGCAACCGGCTGACGCTCCGGCCCGTCCAGGCGATCCTGACCTGCACGACCGGTTCGCCGAGCCCCGCCGCGTCGAGCTTCGGCACAGCGAGCGAGGTCACCCGGGCGCCGGACAGCTCGAGCCCGAGGATGCCCCTGGTGCCCCCGCGAAAGAGCGTGATGTCCTCGCTCGTCCCGGCGCCCGCGAGCGCAGAGTCGATCATGCCGCTCATCCCCGCCGCGGTGGCGGCGCCCAATTCGAGCGTGCACGTCCCCAAAGGGTGATGGCTGCTCGCGACACGCGCGACGGGCCCGGCGAATCGGCGGCCGACCCGCAGATACCAAGGCCCGAGCGCCAGGTCGGCGGCGCGCGCCGGCTCGGACGTCGCCAGCAGACCGGCGACGGCGAGCACGGCCCGGCGGCGGGACGCGTGGAGGCGATCGGTCGTCATGCCCCCAATGGAAGCCGCGCGCGCGCCCCGGGCGCCCACCCGCGGGGGTGAATCCGTTCACCCGGCCGGCCGTCGCGGCCTCACCGCACGCCGGGGCCCGAGGCGGTAAACACTCCAGCCATGGCCGAGGTCTCGGGGACGTGCGACACGCGGTTCGCGCCGGTGCGGGACGCGCTGGCGGAGCAGCTGGACAGCGGGAACGAGCTCGGCGCGAGCCTCGTGATCGACATCGAGGGCGCCACGGTCCTCGATCTATGGGGCGGCTTCCGCGACGCCGAGCGCCGCGCACCGTGGGAGCGCGACACGCTCGTCAACGTGTGGTCGACGACCAAGACCGTGACGAACCTCGCCGCGCTGGTGTGCGTCGACCGCGGGCTGCTCGACCCGTACGAGCGGGTGGCGGCCTACTGGCCGGAGTTCGCCGCCAACGGCAAGGACGCCGTCGAGGTGCGGCACGTGCTGTCGCACACCTCGGGCGTCTCGGGCTGGGACGCGCCGTTCGCCGTGGAGCAGATGTACGACCGCGAGGCGGCGACCACCCGGCTCGCCGGGCAGGCGCCCTGGTGGGAGCCGGGCACGGCGTCGGGCTATCACGCGTTGAACCAGGGCCATCTCGTGGGTGAGCTCGTGCTCCGGGTCAGCGGCATGTCGCTGACCGCGTTCGTGGCCGAGGAGATCGCCGGGCCGCTCGGGGCGGACTTCCAGATCGGGGCTGCCGAGGCCGATTGGCCGCGGATCGCGCCCGTCGTGCCGCCACCGCCGCTGCCGTTCGACCTGGCGAGCCTCGACCCCGCGAGCCCGATGTACAAGACGTTCTCCGGCCCGGCGGCCGACGCCGCCACCGCGAACACGCCGGCGTGGCGGCGGGCCGAGATCGGCGCGGCGAACGGCCACGGCAACGCCCGCTCCGTCGCGTCGATCCTCCGGGTGCTGGCGCTCGGCGGCACGGCGAACGGCGTGCGGCTGCTCTCGCCGGAGACGATCGACGTGATCTTCGACGAGCAGAGCCATGGCGTCGACCTGGTGCTCGCCGTGCCGTTGCGCTTCGGCATCGGCTGGGCGCTGCCCGAATCCGAGACGGTGCCCTACGTGCCGCCGGGGCGGGCCTGCTACTGGGGCGGCTGGGGCGGGTCCGTGATCCTCACCGACCTCGACCGGCAGGTCACGGTCGGCTACATGATGAACCGCATGGCCCCCGGGATCATCGGCTCCGATCGCTCGGAGGCGTACGTGCGCGCCGTGTATGACTGCCTCGCGGGCTGACCCGTGAGAGAGCGCGCGGTCGTCGGGCGCGGTCAGTACGACTCGAGGATGATCGTGTTCTCTCCGCGCGCCGGCCGCTCGTAGTCGGCGAGCGGCGGTCGCTCCGGCAGCTCGAGCGGCCCCGGCAGCACGTCCTCGTGCGCGATCGAGTCGACGACGTGGCGGATGCAGGTGAGCCGGGCGCGGCGCTTGTCGTCGGCCTCGACCGTGTACCACGGCGGCCTCCGGCGTGTGCGTGTGCAGGAGCATCTCGTCCTTGGCCTTCGAGTAGTCCACCCAGCGGGCGCGCGACTCCAGGTCCATCGGGCTCAGCTTCCAGCGCCGCAGCGGGTCCTGCGCGCGCGACTGGAAGCGCCGCTCCTGCTCGGCGTCGCTGACCGAGAACCAGTACTTGCGCAGGGCGATCCCGTCGCGGACCAGCATCCGCTCGAACTCCGGGCAGGCGCGCAGGAACTCGCGGTACTGGTCGTTGGAGCAGAAGCCCATGACGTGCTCGACGCCGGCGCGGTTGTACCAGGAGCGGTCGAACAGGACCAGCTCACCCGCCGCCGGCAGGTGCGCGACGTAGCGCTGGAAGTACCACTCCGTGCGTTCACGGTCCGACGGCGTCCCCAGCGCCACGACCCGCGCGCCGCGCGGGTTGAGCGGCTCGAGGATGCGCTTGATCGTCCCGCCCTTGCCGGCCGCGTCGCGGCCCTCGAAGATCAGCACGACGCGCTCGCCGGTCTGCTTGATCCAGTACTGGAGCTTCACCAGCTCGAGCCGCAGCCGCGCGAGCTCGCGCTCATAGTTCTTGCGCGACAGCCTGCCGGGGCCGCCCTCCTCGCCGCGCTTCGCCATGCGCGGACCCTAGAGGGTGGTCGCGCCGAATGCGCTCGCCGCCAGCTCCACGGCCAGCGCGGCGGTCGCGTTCTCGCGGTCCAGGATCGGGTTGACCTCGACGATCTCCAGGCAGCACAGCAGCCCGGACTCGGCGACGAGCTCCATCGCGAGGTGCGCCTCGCGGTAGGTCAGCCCGCCGCGCACCGCGGTCCCGACGCCCGGCGCCACGTCCGGGTCCAGGCCGTCCATGTCCAGCGAGATGTGCACGAACCGCGCGCCCTCCGCGCGCTCGAGCGCCTCGCTGACCACCGCCTCGATGCCGCGGCGGTCGACCTGGCTCATGGCGTACACGTGCAGGCCGAGCTCGCGGATCAAGGCCCGTTCGCCCGGGTCGAGCTCGCGCGCGCCGATCACCGCGACCCGCCCGGCCTCGACGGCCGGCAGCGTCCAGGCCGGGCTGTCGAACCCCGGCCCGCCGCGCCCGAGCGCCGCGGCGAGCGGCATGCCGTGCACGTTGCCGCTCGGCGTCGTGCCGGGCGTGTTGAGGTCGCCGTGCGCGTCGAACCACAGGACCGCGCCGGGTCCGTGCCGGGCGGCCAGCCCGCCCAGCGTGCCGAGCGCGATCGAGTGGTCGCCACCGAGCACGATCGGCACGCGGCCGTCGTCCAGCGCCTCACCCACCAGCGCGGCGATCCGCTCGCACGTCTGCCGGATCTCCGGCAGGAAGCGGGCCCGCGGGTCGTGCGCGGACGTCGCCTCGGCCACCGCGGCGGCCACGTTGCCGCGGTCCAGGCAGTCCACGCCCAACTCGGTCAGGCGCTCGGCGAGGCCCGCGTACCGGATCGCCGACGGGCCCATGTCGACCCCTCGCCGGCCGGCGCCCAGGTCCAGCGGAGCGCCGATGATCGCGGCGCGCATGCGGAAGGTCTATCAGCTGCTGCGCGGCGCCTGGAGATCGCGCCGGATGCTGCCGTTCGGGCCGATCGTGTCGTCCACCTGCCACCGGCTCCCGGTGAGCACGAGCTTGGCCGTCTCATCCGTGTCGTTCACGCGGATCCGGGCGTCGGCCACCGGTCCCTGCCGGTGGATCGAGATGACCCGGACCGTCGCCGGGTTCAGCTGGGCGATCGCCCGCATGTGCGCGCGGCAGCCGGCGATGCCGCCCCAGACGCCGCGCACGAGCGCGGGCGTGAACAGGCGCTCGCAGCCGCTTGGCGGGGTGCGCGAGTAGGCGACGCGGACGACGGCGCGGATCGCCGCGTCCGGATTGGACCGGCTGCCACAGCCCGCGGCGGCCACGAGGAGCAGCAGGAGCGACAGGCGGCGCATGGCGCGGCAGCCAACCAGCGGCGCGCGGACGCCACAATCGGGAGCCCACCCCGGAGATCTGCATGTCCCCTGAGCGGGTAGCTCGGGCGCATGGAATACCGCATGCTCGGGCGCAGCGGCTGCGCCGTCTCCACGCTGGCGCTGGGCACGATGACGTTCGGCATCGAGTCCGACGAGGCCGTCTCGCACGCCCAGCTCGACGCGTACATGGCGGCGGGCGGCAACCTGATCGACACCGCCGACGTCTATGGCGGCGGCGTGTCGGAGGAGATCGTCGGGCGCTGGCTGGCGCGGCAGCCGGCGGAGGTCCGCGACCAGGTCGTGCTGGCCACCAAGGGCCGCTTCGCCACCGGCTCCGGGCCGAACGACCTCGGCCTGTCGCGCCGCCACCTGCGGCGCGCGCTGGAGGCCTCGCTGCGGCGCCTGGGCGTCGACCATGTCGACCTCTACCAGGTGCACGCGTTCGACCCGCACACGCCGCTCGAGGAGACGCTGCGCTTCCTCGACGACGCGGTGCGCGCCGGCATGATCGGCTACGTCGGCCTGTCGAACTTCACCGGCTGGCAGGTGCAGAAGGTCGTCGACCTCGCCGAGCGCCGCGGCCTCGCCGTCCCCGGCCACGCTGCAGCCGCAGTACAACCTGCTCGTCCGCGAGATCGAGTGGGAGATCGTGCCCGCGTGCGCGTCGACCGGGCTCGGGCTGCTGCCCTGGTCGCCGCTCGGCGGCGGCTGGCTGACCGGCAAGTACAAGCGCGACGAGCGCCCCAGCGGTACCACGCGCCTGGGCGACGACCCGGAGCGCGGCGTGGAGGCCTACGACCGGCGCAGCCGCGCGGCAGCGCACGTGGGACGTGATCGGCGCCGTCGAGGCCGTCGCGGGCGAGACCGGCGCGAGCATGGCCCAGGTCGCGCTCGCCTGGCTCGCCGGACCGGCCGCGGGTGAGCTCGGTCATCCTCGGCGCGCGCACGCTGGAGCAGCTCGAGGACAACCTCGGCGCGGCGGGCCTGCACCTCGACGAGGAGCAGACCGGCCGGCTCGACGCCGCCAGCGACCCGGCGCCGGCCGACTACCCGTACGGCGGGCCCGGCCGCGAGCAGCGCAGCCGGGCCCTGGGGTGATCAGGCCTCCGGGACCTCGACGATCATCCCCTTGGACCGCCGCCCGCCCGGGAGCTCATCGCTACACCCCGGTGGCCGCGATGTAGATGCCCGGGTTGACCGCGGAGCCGATCTGCGGGTTCAGCAGCACGGCCGGCACCAGGCACGGCCGGGGCAGCTTGCCGACCCGGTCCTCGATGCGCGCGTCGCCCGCGGGCGAGAACGGGACGGTCTTCGTCGTGCCCACGGCGGTGCCGCCGCAGAACACCGTGGCGGCGATGCCGGGGAGCGGGTTGGTGCCGTTCTGGGGCGCCGTCGGGATGACCAGCCCGCGCACGCGCACCTCGACGCGCCCGTCACGGCGGACCTCGGCCTCGCCGCGGCGGATGACCCAGGGAGCGCCGCCGGGCTTGACGCCGAACAGGGTCGGGCCGGCGGGCTGGCTGCCGAAGACGTCGCTCTCCAGCACGCGCGCGCCCTGGTCGTCGCCGCCGTGGTCGTCGCCGCCGTGATCGTCGGCGAACGCGGTGCCGGCGCCGGCGGCCAGCGCGACCGCGGCGAGGGCGGCGGTGAGGCGATGTGGCCTGGACATGAGGGATCCTCCTCTTGGACAGCAGGTTTCACCCGGTACGACACGCCCCGCGCGCGTGCGTGACAGCGGCAAAACGCCAGGGTGGACCACCGATTGCCGCACCAGGAGCCGCGGGTGAGACTCGCCGCCCATGCGCCGCGCCCGCGTCCTGCTTGTCGCCGTCGCGCTGACCGGCTGCGGCACCGCGGCCGCACAGCCACGCTCCGCGGACGGCGGGATCGCGCGCCGCGCCGTGCTGCGGCTGACGGACCTGCCACACGGCTGGAAGCGCACGCGCGGCACCGGCGGCGGCCGGGCCGCGTGCCGGATCGCGCGCGCCCGCGACCTGGCGAGCGGCACGGCTGACAGCGCGACGTTCACGCGACACCGGCAGGCGGACGCCGAGAACGCGGTCTATGTCTATCGCGACGTCGCCATCGCCCAGCGGGCGTTCCGGCTCCTCACGGCGCGCAGCGCCCGCCGTTGCTACACGTCCGGCGAGCGCCGCTCCGTCGCCGCCACCCGTGGCGACCGCGTGATCGGCGCGCTGTCCAAGACCGCGCGGATGCCGCCGCTCGGCGACCAGCGCGCCGACATCCGCGTGTACGTCGTCTACCTCGACCACGGCTCGCCGCTGGACGCGGTGTTCGACCTCGAGTTCGTCCGCGCGGGCCGCGCTCTCGCGGTGAACTTCTACAGCGCGCTCTACGGGCCGCTCGGCGCACTGGTTCGCCGGCGCGCGACCCGAGCCGAGTTGCGCCGGCTCGCCGCTGGTCTACACCATCGGACTTGACACGGGCGCGGGGAGCGAGGATAGCGTTGCGCCATGCCGCTGGACCGTCGCGCGCTGCGCGTCGCCGCCGGGGTCGCGATGGTGGTTGCGCTCGCCGCTCCGCCCGCCGCGCACGCCGCCGGCCACCCGCGGCCGAACGCCCGGGAGCTGTGGCAGACGTACCCGCTGAGCCCGACCGTGTCCGCCACCGCCGGCGCCGCGAAGGCGACCGCGACGCCGCGGCGCCGGGCGGCTCCTCCGCCCGCGGCGCCGCGCCCGGGCCGGACGTCATGGCTGCCCGTCGGCGTGGTGGCCGTGGCGCTCGCCGGCGCGGCGGCGGTCTGGGCCCGCCGCCGGCGACGGGACCACGTGGAGACGCCGGCGCCGGACGCCCCCGCGCCGGCCGCGAGGCCCGCCTTCGCGGCGACGCTCTGGCGCCGGCAACCCGCCGGCCCGGCGACGCGCTCGCCCCGGAAGCGCCCGCCCGCGCCCGAGTGGGCGTGGCCGGCCGGCGCGGACGAAGGCTGGCGGTGCGAGATCGCGCTCGCGCCGGCGGCGCTGAGCGCACGGGTGGAGGCCGTGGTCCGCGCGCCGGGCGAGGCCGCGCGCACCGTGCTCGCCGCCTCTCCAACCGGCCCCGGCGGGCCGGACTGGCAGTCCAGCGAGGCGCTTGACGAGACGGTGGCCGCGCTCGCGGCGGAGTTGGAGGCGCACGGCTGGGCGCCGGTCGCCGGTGGCCCGCCGCACACCCGGCGCCTGTGCTGGCCGCACGCGGGCGACCCGTTCGCCCGCAACCGGGAGGCCGCATGGACGGCGTGACCACCCGCCGCGGCGCGCTGGCCGGGCTCGCGGCGCTGGCCGGCGGGGCCGCGCTCGCCCGCCACGGCGACGGCGCCTCGCTGGCCGCCGCCGGCGGCGACGACGAGGCGATCCTCAACCTCTTCCTGACGCTGGAGCGCGTCCAGCAGGCGTTCTATCGCGCGGCCGTCCGAGCGAACGCCCTCACGGGCGAGCCGCAGCGGCTCGCCGCCGCGGTGGCGGCACAGGAGGCAGCGCACGTCAAGAGGCTCGAGCGACTGCTCGGCGACCGGGCCGGCGCCGCGCCGCGCTCGGACTTCGGCGACGCCGTCGACACGCCCCGGAGCTTCCTGCGCAACGCGGTGACGCTCGAGGAGGCGGCGATCGCGGCGTACGTCGGCCAGGCCGCGAACCTGTCGCGCCCGAACACGGCGGTCGTGGCGACGCTCGTCTCGGTCGAGGCGCGGCAGGTGGCGTGGCTGCGCGACCTCGCCGGCTCCCTGCCGGCCCCGCGCGCCGCCGACCCGGCGCGGCCCGCGCAGGCCGTCCTGGCGGATCTCCGCAAGCGGGGATGGCTGGAGTGAGCGAGCTCACCCTCGGCGACGTGGACCGCGACGAGGCGCTGCTCGAGGCCGTGGCCGAGCTGTGCGGAGAGACCCGGGCGGGCTTCCTGCGCGGCGCCGCGCTCGGCGGCGCCGCCCTGCTCGGCGCGCTGAGCGCCCCGGCGGTCGCCGACGCCCGGGTCACCGACGACGGCATCCTCAACTTCGGGCTGCGCTTCGAGCGCCTGCAGGCGACGTTCTACACGCAGGCCGACCAGGTCGGGACGGTCAAGCGGATGGGGCACGCCCGCCGCCAGTGGGCGCAGACGCTCGGCGCCCACGAGCGCGCGCACGTGCGCATCCTCAAGCAGGTGCTGGGCCGAAAGGCCGGCCCGAGCCCGTTCTTCGACTACGGCTCCGCGATCGAGACGATCGACGCGTTCACCCGCACGGCGGTGGCGATGGAGGACCTGACCGTCGCGCTGCTCACCGGCGTCACGCCGCGCCTGCAAGACCGGCGGCTCACCGCCGCGCTGTTCGGGCTGCTGACCGTCGAGGCGCGCCACGCCGCCTGGGCGCGGCACATCGTGGGCGCGAACCCGGCGCCCGCGGCGTTCGACACGCCGCGCACGCTGGACTCGGTGGCGGGCGTCGTCACGCGCACGCACTTCATCGTGCGGGCGCCGCGGATGACGGCCCGCCGGCCGCCGAAGTTCACGGGCTGATGCGGGCGGCGGGGATCGGGGCGCTCGCGCTGCTCGGCGCGCTCGCGGCCCTGCTGGCCGGCCACACGTCCGAGCCGCAGCGGGCCGCCCGCGCCCGTGAACCGGCGCCGCTGCCGCCGTCGGTGGCGCCCGCGTTCACGCCCGGGCCGGCCACGCCGCTGCGCGGCGCGCGCTACGCCACCCGCTACGCGCCCGTCCTGCGGGCCGTGGCGGTCCGCGCCGCGCCGAGACGCGCTGCCGCCGCCGTCGCCACGCTCTCGCCGCGCACGCCCGAGGGGACCGACAACATCGTCGAGGTCGTGGCCCGCCGCCCGCCATGGGTGCGCGTCGCGCTCGCGGCGCTCCCGAACGGCACGACGGGCTGGGTCCCGCGGGCGGCGCTGGGCGGCTACGGAACGGTCGACACGCGCCTCGACGTCGACCTGCGCCGGCTCACCGCCACGCTCTATCGCGCCGGCCGCCCCATCCTGCGCGCGCCGGTGGGCGTCGGCGCCCCCGGGTCACCCACGCCGCGCGGGCGCTTCTACATCCGCGACCGCCTCACGCGCTACCGCAGCCCCGCGTACGGCCCCGTCGCGTTCGGCACGAGCGCCCGCTCCCCCACGGTCACCGATTGGCCGGCGGGCGGCTACGTCGGCATCCACGGCACCGACCAGCCCGAGCTGCTCCCGGGCCGGGTCTCGCACGGCTGCATCCGCCTGCGCAACGCGGACATCCTCCGGCTCGCCCGCCAGATGCCGGTCGGCACGCCGGTCACGATCCACTAGCCTCCGATCCTGCGACCTCGGTGAACCCGGTCGGCGCTGTCGGTGTGATCGCGACGCCGGCGCCCGTGGGGAGCGCCTCGCGGAAGCTGACCATGCGGCCGCTGTCTTCGTCGTAGAGCTTGAGCCGCAGGGCGCGGACGCCGTCCCCGAGGTTGAGCCGGGGCACGTCGTGGAAGACCGGGTTCTCGTCGTGGGCGCGCTGGAGGTTGTAGTTGGGGATCCGGGCGCTGAGGTGGTGGACGTGGTGCAGGCCGATGTTGCCGGTGAAGAACTGAAGGAGTCTCGGCAGCTTCAGGTACGAGCTGCCGCGCAGCGCGGCTTCGGCGTAGCTCCAGTCCTCCTTGCGCTCCCAGTAGACATCCTCGAACTGGTGCTGCACGTAGAACATCCAGATGCCGAGTGCGCCGGCGAGCATGGCCGTCGGCAGCTGGACGACCAGGACGGCGCGCCAGCCGACGAGCCCGCACAGTCCGGCGAGCAACACCGCGAGGGCGACGTCCGTGGCGATGATCGAGCGACCGAAGCGGGCGCGCGCCCAGCCGGGCACCAGCCGCGGCTCGATCAGCATCGCCCAGATCGGGCCGAGGCCGAGCATCACCAACGGGTTGCGGAAGGTCCGGTACGCGAGTCGCTTCGGGCGTGACAGCCCGACCCACTCCGCGACCGTCAGCGTCTCGACGTCCCCTCGGCCACGGCGGTCGAGATTGCCGGCTGACGCGTGGTGCACGGCATGCTCGTGACGCCAGATGTGAAACGGCGAATAGACCAGCAGGCCGCACGCGATGCCCAGCCAGTGGTTCGCACGCCTCCACGGCAGGAACGAGCCGTGCGCGCAGTCGTGGAAGACGATGAACGTCCGCACCAGGAACCCGGCGGCCGGGACCGCAAGGACGAGCACGAGCAGGAGCGAGGTATCGAACGCTGCGTACATCGCCGCCGTCAACGCGAGGTATGGGACGACCGACGTGGCGACGTCGAACAGGCTGCGCCGCAGGTCCGGCCTGGCGTACGGGGCGAGGATCTCGCGCCAGCCGGCGGCGTCCAGGCGCCGGCTGCCGTGCTCGGCACGACCACGTTCGACGGCGACAGGCATGCGCTTCTCCCAGTTGTCGGTCCGCAACGACGTACCGGACTACTCGCCGATGTGGAGGGGTCACGGCGCCGTCTCGATGCGGCGCCGCTTCGCGAGCACTACCCACGAACTGCAATTCAATCGCGTGACGAGCTCGCCGCCCGCGCCGCCCGCGCCGGCAAGTCGCTCCAGGAGTACCTGCGCGGCGTGCTCGCCGACCCGGGTCCCCGGCTGACCACACGGGAAGGACTACCGGCCGGAAGGCACGGCGGCGCCGCCCGGGGTCGCGCGCTCGAGCGCCGGCCAGCCGGCGTCGCGCTCGCGCTCCGCCGCCTCGGCGGCGGCGCCGCCGCGCAGCCCGAACAGGCGCTTCGCCAGCAGCAGGTAGATCACCACGGCGAGGTTGAGCAGGAACGTGATCGCCTTCAGCACCGACAGCGTCTCGATCAGCTCGTAGATCTCGACCGGCAGGAACACCGCCGTGGCGATGAACGTCAGGTACTCGGCCCAGCGCTTCTGGTACCAGAGGCCGACGGCCTCGACGCCTTCCAAGAGCGCGTAGGCGGACACCAGCACGCCGATCTTCGCCAGCGTGCCGCTCTCGATCGAGAACAGGTGGCGGACGCTGCGCAGGAACCCGTGCCGGGTCGCCGGGCCGCCGAGGCTGCCCTGGATGTCGCTCAGCACCTTGTAGGCGGGATCGCGGAGGGTGGCCTGGTTGGCCGCGAACACGAAGATCGCGACGGCGATGACCGCGAGCACCACGCAGTGCAGCGCGCGGTCGACGGCGATCACCCGGAGCACGATCTTGTCCCGCAACGCCTTCCCGCGCAGCGGCAGCGCAACGTCGCCGCGGGCCGGCGGGAACTCCGCGGCCGGCCGCGGCGGCGGCTGCAGCGGCAGCCACGAGTCGCAGCGCAGGCAGCGGTACCAGCGCAGCCCGCCGGACTCGCGGACGAACGGCGCGTCCTGCTCGCGCACGTGCGCGGCGTCCATCCCCACCAGCTCGTGCCCGCGCAGCCCGCAGACCATCAGCTCGTAGTGGAACTGCGGCCGGAAGCGGCTCGGCCGGCGGCGGGTGCCGGGGAGATCGGGCTGGCGCTCGGTCATCGCCGGGACCGTAGCGCCGCGGCGCGCTGTCGTACCGGGCGCGCGCTTCTGCCGCGCCACGAGCTTGCGGCCCGCCGACGGCGTCAGCGCTGCTGCCGGGCCACGAGCTTTCGGCCGATGACCATGCGCTGGATCTCCGACGTGCCCTCGCCGATCAGCAGCAGCGGCGCGTCGCGGTAGAGCCGCTCGATCTCGTACTCCTTGGAGTAGCCGTAGCCGCCGTGGATCCGGAACGCGTCCTCGACGACCTCCTTGCCGGTCTCCGACGCGAACAGCTTCGCCATCCCGGCCTCGACGTCCGAGCGCTCGCCGGCGTCCTTCATCCGCGCCGCCTTGAGCATCAGCAGCCGCGCGGCCTCGACCTTGGTGGCCATGTCGGCGAGCTTGAACTGGATCGCCTGGTGCTCGGCGATCGGCTTGCCGAACGCCCGCCGCTCGACTGCGCGTACTTCAGGCCCAGCTCCAGCGCCCGCTGGGCGATCCCCACGCCGCGGGCGGCGACGTTGACCCGGCCGACCTCGAGCGCGTCCATCATCTGCCCGAAGCCCTTGTTCAGGCCGGCCGCCTCGCCGCCCAGGACCATCTCGCCCGACACGCGGTAGCCGTCGAACACCAGCTCGGTCGACTCGACGCCCTTGTAGCCGAGCTTCTTGATCTTCGGCGGCACGGTCAGCCCCGGGTTCTCCGGGTTGCCCGGCTCCTTCTCGGCGATGAAGCAGGTCAGGCCGCGGTGCGGCGGCGACGCCTCGCGGTCCGTACGCACGAGCACGAACACCACGCCGGACATCAGCCCGTTGGTCACCCACATCTTCGCGCCGTTGATCAACCAGTCGTCGCCGTCGCGCGTGGCCGACGTCTTGATCGCCGCGACGTCGGAGCCCAGCTCCGGCTCGGACATCGAGAACGCCGCCCGCAGCTCGCCCGTGGCCATCTTCGGCAGCAGCCGCTCCCGCTGCGCGTCGGTGCCGAACTTCATCAGCAGATACGAGCCGATGAAGTGCGTGTTGACGATCCCCGAGATCGAGATCCAGCCGCGCGAGAGCTCCTCGACGATCATCGCGTAGGTCGTCAGGTCGAGCCCCATCCCGCCGTACTCCTCGGGGATCGTGACCCCGAACAGCCCGAGCTCGCGCATCTGCGCGACGATCGGCTCCGGGAACTCGTCCGCCGAGTCGTAGTGCCCGGCCTGGGGGATGATCTGCTCTTCGACGAACTGGCGGACCATCTCGATGATCGCCTTCTGCTCGTCGGTCTTCTCGTAGACCGCGGCCATGCGGCCGATCCTATCTAGCCTTTCGCGCGGTGAACTTCACTTGCGAGGTGGTCGAGCGGGCGCCGGCGGGCGCCCGTGCCCTGGTCGAGCTGGCCCGCGACGGGCGCCGCCGCGCGTGGACGTTCGGAGAGGTCGCGGAGGCCGCGCGACAGCTCGCCGGGCGGCTGCACGCGCTCGGCGTGCGGCGCGGCGACGTGGTGCTCACGCTGGTGGGAAACCGCCCGGAATGGGCGTTCACGCTGCTCGCCTGCTTCCGCCAGGGCTATGTCGCGCTGCCCTGCACCGAGCAGCTGCGCGAGCAGGACCTGGCCGAGCGGCTGGCCGTGGCGCAGCCGCGGCTGGTGGTGGCCGACCGGCGCAACGCCGGCCTGTTGGCCGGCTGGCCGGGCGACGTGCTGTGGGCGCCGTTCGATGACGCATCTCACACACCGCCGCGGCCGGCCGGCCTCGCGCACGACGACCCGTGCCTGCTCACGTTCACCTCGGGCACGTCCGGCGCGCCGAAGGCGGTGCTGCACGGCCAGCGCTACCTCGGGGGCCAGCGCGCTGCAGGCCGGCCACTGGCTGGCGCCCGAGCCGGGGCAGCTCGTGTGGTGCACCGCCGCCGCCGGCTGGTCGAAGTCCGCCCGCAACGCGTTCATCGCCCCGTGGCTGCGCGGCGCGGCGGCGCTGCTGCACGACGCGCGCTTCGACCCCCACGAGCGCCTCGAGCTGCTGGCCCGCGAGCGCGTGGACGTGCTCTGCATGGCGCCGACCGAGTACCGGGTGATCGCCAAGCGCGCGACGCTGTCCCCGCTGCCGGCGCTGCGCGGGCTGGTGGCGGCGGGCGAGGCGCTCAACCCGGAGGTGCTGCACGCCTGGCGCGAGGCGACCGGGCTGTGGATCCGCGACGGCTACGGCCAGACGGAGACCGGCCAGCTGACCGGCGCCGGCCCGGGCGAGACGCCCCGGCCCGGCTCGATGGGCCGCCCGCTGCCGGGTGTCCGGCTGGACGTCCTCGACGGCGAGCTCGTGCTCGACCCGGCCAGCGACCCGACGTTCTTCCTGCGCTACCTGGGCGAGCCGCCGCACACCGGCCCGTGGCGCACCGGCGACCGGGTGACGCGCGACGAGGACGGCTTCCTGTACTTCGAGGGCCGTACCGACGACGTGATCATCTCCGCCGGCTACCGGATCGGCCCGTTCGAGGTCGAGTCCGCGCTGGTCGCCCACCCGGCGGTGGCCGAGGCGGCCGTCGTCGCCGCGCCGGACGACGAGCGCGGCGCCGTCGTCCGGGCCGTCGTCGTCCTGCGCGACGGCCACGCGCCCTCGGACGACCTCGCCCGCGCGCTGCAGGACCACGTCAAGGCGCAGACCGCGCCGTACAAGTACCCGCGCATCGTCGACTTCGCGGCCGACCTGCCGAAGACGCCGTCGGGCAAGGTCCGCCGGGCCGCGCTGCGCGGCCCGGCGGCTTGACGCTACGAGTTCACCAGGATCTGGGCCTTCGCGAACTGCTTGGCCGCGGCCTTGAAGCGGCGCAGGCCGAGGCGCAGGTACGCGTTGGTCGCGGAGCGCTTGTGGTGCTCCGCCGCATTGAGCGCCTTGCGATAGAGGACGAGGCCCTCCTTGTAGCGGACCAGGCCGATCAGCAGGTGCTGGCGGGCGTCGGCCATCTCCTGCGTGCTCGCCTGCTGGACCGACACGCCGTTGTAGTACTGCTGGGTGGCCTTCGCCAGGCCGCCGGTGGCCGACTTGGCGCGCTCGATCCCCTTGATCGTGTGCAGGTGCTTGGTCTGGGCCGCCGACTCGAACTTCTTCAGCGCATGCACGAACTGCGGCTGCGCGGCGTGGACGGCCGCCTGCAGCGACGCGTCGTCCGCGCGCGCCACCGGCGCGGCCACCATCAACGCGGCCGCCGCCGCGACGCCAACCAGCAATCCCCTCATCCGGACAACCTCCCTGTTCGCCTATTCGCCGGTGCGACTCACGCTGTACCCACGAGGTGCCCTCACCAGTCGACGAGGTCCCTCAGGACACGCGACACGGGAAAGCGGGTCGCCGGCGCCGCCGCGGGGTCGAGCGGCACCCACTCTGCCACGTGGAGGTCGCCGCGCAGGGTCGTGAGGCTAAGGTAGGCGCTCGGGGCGCAGTCCGGCGCCAGGCCGATGATGCGGTCCAGCGTCTGCACGCGGAGGTCGTGCTCCAGGGGTGGCTCGTCGGCGGGGGCGGCCTGGGCGAACTCGCCGAGCACGGGCGTATGGCGGTCCGGGAAGCCGAGGCCGGCGAGCAGCGCGGGGTCGTGGCGGGCCAGCAGGTCGGCCAGCCGCAGCCAGTCGGCGAACCGCTCGAGCGCGGCCGGCGAGTCCGGCGCGCGGTCGGGCTCGAGCGCGAGCCACGTCGGCACGGGCGAAGGCGGCTCGCCCGGCTCGACCAGCCCGGCCGCCACGGCCGCCCAGGCGGCGAGCGCGTCCACCGACACGGCCTGGCCGCGCCAGCGGCGCCCGAGCCGGCGCGCGACCAGCCCGGCGAGCGCGGCGACCTCGGGCTCGGGCTCGGGCTCCGTCAACACGGCCAGCAGCCGGATCGCGTCGGCCTCCTCGACGTCGGCGCACAGGCGGTGCAGCCCGTCGGCGAGCGCATCCCAGTCGGCGTCCTCGCGCAGCAGCGGCCGCTCCCGCTCGCCCGCCGCCCCGCCGGCCGTCGAGAGCGCCAGCGCGGCGCCGTCCACGCCGCAGCGCGCCAGGAACCGCCGCCGCTCGCCGGCGTCCCGGGCCAGCGCCTCGACGACGAGGTCGCGCCAGCTCGGGTGCACCCAGGTGACCCTCACGCGATCACCCGCAGGAAGTGGTCGGCCAGGCGGTCGACCAGCTCGGCCGGCGCCTTGGGCAGCGGGCTGCTGGTGTGGCGGCGCAGCGCGGCGGCGAGGTCGCGCTCGGCCACCGGGCCGGGCGGGCAGTCGAGCATGGCCAGCAGCAGCTCACGATGCTCGGCGCCCAGCGCGGCGTAGGACGTCGCCATCGCCTCGGTCGGCTCGGCCAGCTCCTCCTCGATCGCCCGGTGGAGATCGTCCGTCGCCTCCAGCACGCGCAGGCGGCCGGTCACGAAGCGGCGGATGCGCTCGGGCGTGAAGTGCGGGTGGGCGACGATCGCCTCGCCGTGGCGGAACACCAGCTCGCGGTGCGTCCGGCTCAGGCCGGCCGCCCGGGCGTGGCGGAACAGGATCAGCGTCTTCTCGTCCACGCCGAGCGCCGCCGCGTCGACGTGCACCTCGGCCGGCTGCGGGAAGCGCTCGCCGCCGCGCTCGCGGTGGATCCGGCGCAGCCCGGACCGCAGCGGCGCCGGCCGCGACGTCCAGATCAGCCACGTCCGCTCGCCCGTCGCGCGCAGGATCCCGTCGAGCTCGCGCGCCCAGCGCTCGGCCGCGTCGGGGCGGTACTCGGTCGAGCCGAACGCGTCGTCGGCCACGAACACCTGCGGGCGGCCCGGCCGCAGCCGCGCGTAGACGTCCTCCGGCCGCGTGCACTCGTGCGCCTCCCAGCCGTCGTGGAGCAGCGCCAGCGAGATCATCCGGGCAATCGCCGTCTTGCCCATCTCCGGCGGCCCGGTGAGGACGGCGAAGTGGTGGCGGCGCAGCGTGGCCAGCGCGCGCTCGTAGGCCGCCGTCGGCACGAACACCTCGGCCAGCGCGCACGCCGCGGCCAGATCGAGCGTCGAGCCGCCCGCCGGGGGCGGCTCGCGCAGCGCGAGCACCGACGGGAGCGCGAGGCGCACCGCCGGGTGGCGGTCGATGGCCTCCAGCAGCTCGGCCTCGCCCAGGGCGACGTGGCCGTCCGGCAGGACGGCGAGCTCCGCGGCGGCGCCATTGAACAGCAGCAGGGACGACCCCGTCGGGGAGCTCACCTCCGGCGGCGGGTCCGGTGCCGTGCCGAGCCGCACGCGCCGCGCGTCGGCGTTCCCGCGCAGCCATACGCACCGGACGGTCACCGGCGGCGCGAGCGTCCGCGCGCCGAAGTGGACGGGCTCGGCGGACGACACCGAGCGGCCGCGGTCGGCCGACCCCTCCCAGGCCTCGGGCGCGATCCCGGCCTCCGCCTCCAGCAGCAGCGCGCACAGCCGCTCGAACTGCAGCCAGCCCAGGTCCTGGAGACCGCGCATGAGCGCAATTGTGCCGGGCGATACGCACCGGCGTGCACAGCGCGCGATGATCAGCCGATGCTCACCCGCGCCGCCGTGCTCGCCCTCATCGCCGCGCTGGCCGCGGTCGCCCCCGGCCGCTCCGGCCGCCGCCGCCGAGCGCTGCCCGAGCGGCGCGCAGTGCGCGCGGCTCACGGTGCCGCTCGACCACACCGGAGCGACCCCGGGCTCCCTGACGCTCGCCTACGCCCGCGATCGCGGCGACCGGGACGCGCACCGGCACGCTCGTCGCTGCTCACCGGCGGGCCGGGCCAGCCGGCGAATCCCGTTCACCTCCGACTTCGCCACCGAGCTGGTCTCGCTGTCGAGCGGCTACGACCTCGTGGTCCCCGACATGCGCGGCACCGGCGACTCGTCGGCCGTCCACTGCGGAGCGGTCGACACGGCCGCGGAGGTGGCCGCGTGCGGCAACAAGCTCGGCGCGCTGCGGCCGTTCCTCAGCACGGCCATGACGGCGGAGGACCTCGAGGACCTGCGCGCCGCGCTCGGCGTCGACAAGCTGACGCTGTACGGCGTCTCCTACGGCACGAAGGTCGGCGGCCGAGTACGCGCGCCGCTTCCCCGAGCACACGGCGGCGGTGATCCTCGACTCGGCCGTCCCGGTCGACGGGCTCGACGCCACCTCGCAGCTGCCCGCAGCTCGCGCGCCACGCGGATGCTGCGCGAGGTCTGCAAGCCCGGCGGCCTGCCGTCGCACGGTGGGCGATGCCGGCGCCGCACTGGCCACGGCCGCCAGCGCGGTGCGCACGCACCTGGTGATCGGCCCGGTCGTGGCGCCGAACGGGCGCCGCCGGCCGCCCTGGTGACCGAGCGGCTGCTCTACGCGGTGCTGGCCGCGAGCGACGTCAGCCCGGCGCTGCGCTCCGGGCTGCCGGCGGCGGTGAAGTCGCTGGCGCGCGGCGACGCCGCGCCGCTGCTGCACCTGGCCACGCTGCCGACCGGGCCGGCGCGTCCGCGGACGTCACGCTGCCCGGCCGCGCCGGCGACGCCTCCGGCGCGGACGTCAACCTGGCCCGCTTCCTGGCCACGTCGTGCATCGAGGGAAAGCTGCCCTGGGACCCCGCATCGCCGGTGGCGGGGCGGACGGACGCGCTGCACGCCTTCGGCACGGCGCAGCCCGGCCCGTTCGCGCCGTTCAACCCGCCAGGTCGTGCTCGCCGACTCGACGGCGTCGCTGTGCACGAGCTGGCCGCCGACGCCGGCCCCGCCCGCCGTGCCCGTGGCCGGCCCGGACGTCCCGGTGCTGATCCTGTCGGGCCGCGACGACCTGCGCACGCCGCTGGAGGACGCACTCCACACGCAGCAGACGTACCCGCACGCGCAGCTGCTCGCCGTGCCGGACGTCGGCCACGACGTGCTGGGCAGCGACTTCAGCGGCTGTGCGGAGAAGGGTGTCGTCGACTTCCTGGCGGGGCGCACCGTGGAGAGCTGCGGCAAGCGCGTGGCGCTCCCGCCCGCCGGCTATCTGCCGGCCACGATCGCCCACCTGCGCACCGAGCGCCCCGGTGGGCGCGCCGGCCGCACGCTGCGGGCGGTCGCGCTGAGCGTGACGGCCGTCGAGCACGACTCGCGCCTGCGGCTGGTCGCCGGCGGCGGCGCCGGCCCGGTGCCGGGCGTGCGCGCGGGCTGGGCGCGGCTGAGCAACAAGAAGCTCTCGCTGCACGGGTACTCGCTGTTCAGCGGCATGCGGGTCACCGGCACCCTGCGGCCCGCCGGCGTGCTGACGATCAGCGGCCCGGGGGCCGCGGACGGCCGCCTGACGTTCACCCGCCACTCGCTCGTCGGGACGCTCGGCGGGGTGGTCGTCCGGCGGGGCTGAACCGGACGGATATCCGTACCAGCGTGCGCGCCCTCCACGTGTACGCTCGATGGACGGCCACCGCACCCCGGTGCCGTTTCCCGACGGTCACCTGAAGGAGGTGCTTGGAGCATGTCCGCCACTGTGCCGGCCTCGCCGCACATCGATCCCGCCCGCGTCAATGCGCTGATGGAGCGCGAGCAGGCGCGGCTGCGCCAGCGCACGCACGCCTCCGCCGAGCACTTCACGCGCGCGCAGGACGTGATGCCCGGGGGCGTCCCGTCGTCGTTCCAGCGGGCCGACCCGTGGCCGACCTACCTCGAGCGCGGCGAGGGCTCGCGCGTGTGGGACGTCGACGGCAACGAGTACGTCGACTTCCACAACGGCTTCGGCGTCATGTGCGTCGGCCACGCCAACCCGGTCGTCGCCGCGGCGGTCAAGGCGCGGATGGACCTGGGCACGCACTTCGCCGCGCCCACCGAGGGCTCGATCGTCGTGGCCGAGGAGCTGCGCCGCCGCTGGGGCCTCCCCCACTGGCGCTTCACGAACTCCGGCACCGAGTCGACGATGGACGCGATCCACCTCGCGCGCGGCCTGACCGGGCGCGACATCATCCTCAAGATCGAGGGCACCTACCACGGCCACCACGACGCCGTGATGGTCTCGGTCAAGCCGCCGGCCGACCAGATGGGCGACCGCGTCGCATCCGAACCCGGTGCCCTACGGCGCTCGGCTACGCGCCCGGCACGGCCGAGCACACGCGCGTGGTGCCGTTCAACGACGCCGACGGCGCTGGAGGCCGCGCTCGACGAGGACGTGGCCGGCGTGATCATGGAGCCGGCGATGATGAACATGAACATCGTCCCGCCCGTCGACGGCTACCTCGCCCGCGCGCGCGAGCTCACCCGCGCGGCGGGCGCGCAGCTGATCTTCGACGAGGTCAAGACCGGCGCGGCCGTCGCCGCCGGCGGCGCGACCGAGCTGTTCGGGGTGACGCCGGACATCGTCTGCCTCGCCAAGGCGATCTGCGGCGGCCTGCCCGGCGGCGCGATCGGCATGGCCGACGCGCCGGCCGAGCTGGTGGCCAGCAACGCCGTCCGCCAGCAGGGCACGTTCAACGGCAATCCGCTCGTCGATGGCCGCCGCGCAGGCGACGCTCGCTCGACGTCCTGACCGACGAGGCCTACGCGCAGCTGCACGCGGCGAACAAGACGCTGATGGCCGGCTGCGACCGCGTGATCGCGCGAGTACGGCCTGCCCGCGCACACCGTCGGCCTGGGCTCTAAGGGCTGCGTGGTGTTCTCGGCCGAGCCGGTGCGCGAGTACCGCGACTACCTGACGAAGATCCACCACGACCTCACCGACCTCGCCTGGCTCTACCACATGAACCACGGCATCTTCATGACGCCCGGCCAGGACGAGGAGTGGACGCTGTCGGTCGCGCACAGCGACGCCGACCTGCAGCACTACGTCGACGTGTTCGAGGAGTTCGCCCGGGATGTGACGCAACGCTGAGGCGTATGGCTTCCGGCGCCGCCGGAAGCCGTGCCTCGAATCAGCCGCAGCGGGTGGCCGTCAGCGCCCCCGGGCGCAGGCAGAGCGACTGCCCCGAGGGCACCTTGCGGTGTCCCGCGAAGCGGTAGCGCATGACCTTGCCGACATAGCCGGGCGCCGTCACCGTCACCTGGACGACCGCGCCCGGCCTGAGCAGACGGTGCCCGAAGGCCCTCCCGGCGTCCGCTCTTCCGGCCCGCACCTTGATCGCCCGCCGCGCGAACGGACAGCCGCCGCCCTTGCAGTCGACGACGACGCGCCCGCCCTTCGGCACGCCGCGCACCGTGAGCTGGTCCACGTGCGCCCGGGTGCCGGTCACCGTCCAGCGGTCGCGCACCCGGGCCGGCATCAGCGGCAGCCGGGCGTCCGCGCCCGAGCAGTCCTGGTCGACGCCGTCGCCGGGGACGTCCCGGGCGCCGGGGTGGATGGCCGCCGACGCGTCGTTGCAGTCGACCGGCGGGCTGACGCCGTCGTGGTCGGCGTCCGCCGGGCCGGTGGTCGTCCCGCCGCCCCCGCCGCCGACGACCGCCGGGGCGTCCGCCCCGCTGCAGTCCTCGTCGATCCCGTTGCCGGGGATGTCGCCGGCGCCGGGGTGGACCGCGGCGTTGCCGTCGTTGCAGTCGGTGCGCGCGTCGAAGCCGTCGTGGTCGTCGTCGGCGTACTCCACCGTCTCGCAGTCCGGGGAGACCGTGTCGACCGGGTCGACGATCGCGCGGTCGTCGCCGGGGCCGCAGGACACCGAGTCGGCGACGCCGTCGCGGGAGCGGATGGTGTCGTTGCCGGCGCCGCCGATCAGCGTGTCGGCGCCGCCCAGCCCGTTGAGCGTGTCGTTGCCGTCGCCGCCGTCGAGCGTGTTCGGCCCGGCGTTCCCGTCGATCTGGTCCACGCCCGCGCCGCCGGCCACCTGCTCGACGTCGGAGTGGATGTTCTCGATCTCGCCGGCGGGTCCGTCGTTGGCCGCGTCGTCGAGGGTCACGGTCACGCCGAGGGCGGACATGCGGACCGTGTCGAAGTCCGCGCCGCCGTGGACGTCGTCGTTGGCGCCGGGGTCGAGCAGGTCGTTGCCGGGACCGCCGTCCAGCGTGTCGATCGCCGGCCGGCCGTTGCCCTGGAGCCAGTCGTCCCCGCCCTGGCCGTGGAACGCGAACCCGACGCCCTGGGTGTCGGAGAAGATGCGGTCCTTCCCGCCGCCGCCGTTGAACACGACGGTGCTCGGGCCCGAGAACAGCCGCACGAAGTCGTCTTTGTCGCCGGCGTTGATGTCCAGCTCGGTGCGCGACGCGCACTTGGAGCCCGAGGCGCTCGCGCGGCAGTTCGGGTCGGCGGTGGTCGGGGCGGTGTGGGCCGGGTCCGTGAACGGGATGAAGAACACGGCGTTGCCGACGTCGGGGTCGGACCCGGTGTTCACCCCCATGTCCACCTGGTCGGCCGCCGCCGCGTCGTAGATCACGTGGCCGGCATCCGTGTGGATGGTCGCCGCCCGCGCCGCCGCGACGGGCACGAGGGCGAGGGTGAGCGCGAGCGCTGGAATCGAGGTCCTTCTCATCTCGCTCTAACTAACTCATGCGGGCGCGAGCCAGTCAAGGGGTGGAGACCCCGCGCCGCCGAGTGGGTGCTACAGCTCGCCGAGCTGCGCCTCCACGAGGTCTTCGAGCAGCACGCCGAGGTAGCCGTACAGCGCCAGCGTCGGCGCGTCGGGGTGGTCGCGCTCGAGGTTGAACGCCTGGTCGTCCTCGCGCACGTCGAGCATCGTCCCCAGCACCAGGCGCAGCGCGTTGACCGCGCTCATCCAGGCGGTGATCTGGTCGGCGGTCAGCTGGTGGGCGTCGATGGTGGCCTCGAGCACGTCGACCGCGGCGAGGCGCCCGCTCTGGAGCTCCTCGCGCGTCAGGCGCTGGTACTCGGCCTGCATGTCGGCGTCCTCCGCGTACGCCTCGGGGAACAGGCGGCGGACGCGCGGGTCGTCCGCTCCGAGCGTGAGCAGCGCGCGCAGGTCGGAGAGCAGCCCGCGCAGCAGCGTGCGCTCCTCGGCGGGCAGGCGCACCTCGTAGCGGCCGCGGCGGGCCACGATCCGCCGGCGGGGCTGGCCGAACACGCCGCCGCTCAATCCTGCTGCATGGTCGCCCACAGGCCGTGCTCGTGCAGCCGGAACACGTCGAGCTCGGCCTTCTCGCGCGTTCCGCTCGAGACGACCGCGCGCCCCTTCTGGTGCACGTCCAGCATCAGCTCGGTGGCCTTGGCCCGGTTGTAGCCGAACAGCTTCTGGAACACGAGCACGACGTAGCTCATGAGGTTGATCGGGTCGTTCCACACGATCACGATCCACGGGCTGTCCGGCGCGACGGACTCGTCGCTGCGCGGGAGCTGGACCTCAGCGGGCGCGGCTGACATCCGTTCCCAGGTTACGCACGTCGCAGCAGGATCCGGTTGACGAAGTGGTCCGAGCCCTTCTCGAGGATGAGGTCCGCGCGCGGGCGGGTGGGCTGGATGTTGTCGAGCAGGTTCGGGCGGTTCGTGCGCTGCCAGATGCCCTCCGCCACCGTGAGCGCCTCGGCGTCCGAGAGCTGCGCATAGCGGTGGAAGTAGGACTCGGGGCGCTGGAAGGCGCCGTTGCGCAGCGCCAGGAAGCGCTCGAGGTACCAGCGGCGCACGTCGGCCTCGGCGGCGTCGAGGTAGAGCGCCAAGTCGACGAAGTCGGACACGTAGACCGCGGCGGACCCGCGCTGGAGCACGTTGACGCCCTCGAGCACGACCACGTCGGGCGAGCGCAGGACCTGCGCCTCGCCGGCGACGACGTCGTAGCGCAGATGGGAGTACAGCGGCGCCCGCACCTCGGCGGCGCCGCCCTTCAGGTCGGCCACGAACTGCAGCAGCGCCCGCCGGTCGTAGCTCTCCGGGAAGCCCTTGCGCTGCAGGATGCCGCGGTCGACCAGCCTGGCGTTGGGCAGCAGGAAGCCGTCCGTGGTCACCAGCTCGACGCGCCAGTACGGCCGCAGCCGGGTGAGCAGGCGGACGACGACCCGCGCCGCCGTGCTCTTCCCCACCGCCACGCTGCCCGCCAGCGCGAGCAGGAACGGCACGGTGTTCGCCGGCTCGCCCAGGAACGAGCCCTGCGTGGCCGACAGCGCGCGGTTGGCCTCGATGCGCAGCGCCAGCAGCCGGACGAGCGGCACGTAGACCTCGTCCACCTCGGCCTGGGCGACGGGCTCGCCGAGGCCGCTCAGCCCGGCGAGCTCGTCATAGCCGATCGACGCCTCGCCGCCGCCCAGGGCCTTCCAGCGCTCGCGCTCGATCGCGGTGAACGGCGAGCCCGTGGCGACCTTCAGCAACAGCGGGCCTGCGGGCGGGACTCCCGCGCGTCCTGGCGCCGGCGCTCGAAGTCGCGCCGCGACATCACCGGCTCGCCGGGATGCTCGCGGCGCGCGTGCTCGACGTAGCGGTCGTACGCGCTCTCGCCCGACACCTCCTTGAGGTACCAGTGGACGCCCGCCACCGCGCGCCGCACCGTCACGTCGCCACCCGCGCCGGCTCCTCGCGCCGGAAGCGGCCGCTCGCCGCCCGCTCCTCCGCGGTCGGGAACAGCCCGGCCGGCGCCCAGATGTGCGACGGCTCGGCCGGCGCCTCCGTCGATGGCAGCGGCCTGCCGGCCCGCAGCGCCATCACGCACACCCGCACGGCGTCCAGGATGACCACGACGATCAGCACGGCGAACAGCGCCGCCAGCACGCCGTCCACGGTGGAGTTCGTGACGATCGCGTGCATGTCGTCCATGCTCTTGGCCGGCGGCAGCACCTTCCCGGCGGCGATCGCGTCGTCGTACGTGGCTGCGCTGGGCGAAGAAGCCGAGCTTGGGGTTGCCGGAGAACACCTTCTCCCAGCTCGCGGTCAGCGTCACCGCGGCGTCCCAGGCCAGCGGCACGCCCGTCACCCACGCCCACTTCAGCCGCCCGGACTTGATCAGCAGCGTCGTGCACACGGTCAGCGCGACCGCGGCCAGCAGCTGGTTGGCGATCCCGAACAGCGGGAACAGCTGGTTGATCCCGCCGAGCGGGTTCGTCACGCCGGCCCAGAGGAAGTAGCCCCAGGCGGCGACGATGACCGCGCTCGCCCCCCACACGCCCGGCTTCCAGCTCACCCGCCCGAACGGCTTCCACACGTTGCCGAGCGTGTCCTGGAGCATGAAGCGGCCGACGCGCGTCCCGGCGTCCACGGTGGTGAGGATGAACAGGGCCTCGAACATGATCGCGAAGTGGTACCAGAAGGCCTTCAGGCCGCTCCCGGTGGCGCCGGCTGAAGATCGTCGACATGCCGACGGCCAGCGTCGGCGCGCCGCCGGTGCGGGCGATCAGGGTCTTCTCGTGCACGGCGGCGGCCGCGCCCTGCAGCGCCCGCGGGGAGATGCTGAAGCCGAGGCCGTTGACCGCGTGCGAGGCCGACTGCACCGTCGAGCCGACGACCGCCGCCGGCGCGTTCATGGCGTAGTAGAGCCCTGGGTCGATGATCGAGGCGGCGATGATGGCCATCACCGCCACGAACGACTCCATCAGCATCGCGCCGTAGCCGATGAACCGGACCTGCGACTCCTTCTCGATCAGCTTCGGCGTGGTGCCCGACGCGATCAGCGCGTGGAAGCCCGACAGCGCGCCGCAGGCGATGGTGATGAACACGAACGGGAACAGCGAGCCCGAGAACACCGGGCCGGCGCCGGTGTGCGCGAACGCCGTCACCGCCTGGTTCTTCATCACCGGCAGCGTCACCAGGATGCCGACGGCCAGCAGCATGATCGTCCCGATCTTCATGAACGTGGACAGGTAATCGCGCGGGGCGAGCAGCATCCACACCGGCAGCACACTTGCCACGAAGCCGTAGGCGATCAGGCACAGAGTGAGCGCCTTCGGTGACAGAGTGAACGCGCCGGCCAGGCTCGAGTCCTGCACGACGCCGCCGAGCACGATCGCCGCGAGCATCAGCGTGACGCCGATCGCCGTGGCCTCGAGCACCCGCCCGGGCCGGATCGTCCGCAGGTAGAAGCCCATGAACAGCGCGATCGGGATCGTCATGGCGAGGCTGAACGTGCCCCACGGCGAGTCCGCCAGCGCGTTGACCACCACGAGCGCCAGCACGGCGAGCAGGATGACCATGATGGCCAGGACGGCGATCAGCGCCGCCGCCCCGCCCACCGGGCCGATCTCGTCGCGCGCCATCTGCCCGAGGCTCTTGCCGTCGCGTCGCATCGAGAAGAACAGCGTGACCATGTCCTGCACCGCGCCGGCGAAGATGACGCCGGCGATGATCCAGATCGTGCCCGGCAGGTAGCCCATCTGCGCGGCCAGGACGGGCCCGACGAGCGGCCCGGCGCCGGCGATCGCGGCGAAGTGGTGGCCGAACAGCACGCGCCGGTCGGTGGGCTGGAAGTCGACGTCGTCGTCGAGGCGCTCGGCGGGCGTGGCGCGGCGGTCGTCGGCGCCGAGGACGCGCCGGGCGACGAAGCGCGCGTAGAAGCGGTACGCGATGGCGTAGGAGCCGAGCGCGGCGGCGATCAGCCAGGCGGCGCTGATCTGCTCGTCGCGGACGAGCGCGATCACCCCCCAGGCGACTGCCCCGACGACGGCCACCGCCGTCCAGATCGCGATCGTGCGGGCACGTGACCTCGTCTTCATCTGTGGCCTCCTCCCGAGCCGGCGCGGCGCCGCGGCTCCCGACCGCCCCCCGCGCGCCACCATGCAGATCGGCGCTGTGCTGCGGTTTCCTTCCCCGGGTGGGCGCCGGATGAAACCCGCTCAGGCGAGCGCGCGCACGAGGGCCGTGGCCGCGGCGGCGACGAGCACGACGAGCAGCACCGGCGCGCGGGCGGCGATGGCGGCGGCCGCGGCGCCCAGCCCGGCCAGCCGGGCGTCGATCGCGATCCCGTCGCCCTGGCGGTTCAGTGTCTCGTAGACCACGAGGCCCGCGAGGATGGCCGGAGCCACGAGGCGCGTCACGCCGATCGCCCGCGCGGACGGCCGCCGGCCGCCGGTGGTCAGCGGCCCGGCGGCGCGCATCCCGAGCGTGCCGACGGTGAGCGCGGCGATCACGACCCACGTGCCGGTCACGCCTCGCCTCCCGCGGGCGCCGGGCGGCCGGCTCGCCGCGCCTGGCCGCCGGCCTCCTCCCGCGCCCGGCCCTTCAGGCCCAGCAGGGCACCGAGGGAAGCCGCCACCACGGGCACGCCGGCCGGCGCCACGGGCATCAGCGCGAGCGCGAGCGCACCGCCGAGCGCCGCGGCGGCCACCGGCGCGCGCCCGCGCGCCTCCTCCGCCAGCAGCGCGGCGTAGAACGCCACGAAGATCGAGTCGAGCCCGAGCGACAGCGGGTTCCCGAGCGCGCCGGCGCCGACGACGCCGGCGGCGGTGCCGGCGATCCACGCCGCGCCCTGCGCGGTGGACGCGCCGATCAGCACGCCGCGGTCGTAGGTGCCGTCGCCGCGGCTGGAGAGCACGAACGAGGCGTCGACGATCGCGAACGACTGCACGATGCGCTTGAGCGGCCGCCCGGGCAGGAACGGCCCGAGCGCGAGCCCCATCGGCAGCCAGCGCAGGTTCATCAGCATGCCGGCGACGATCGCCGTGGCCACGCCGCCGCCGGCCGCCAGCACGGTCAGCGCGGCGAACTGCGCGGCGCCCGAGAAGACCGTCACCGACATGACCACCGGCGCCACCGGGCCCATGACCGGGCGGGCGAGCACGCCGAAGGACACGCCGAGCGCGAACGTGGGCAGCACCAGCGGCCACCCCTTGCGCATCCCGGCCCGGACGTCCATGCCCACTGTCATACCCGACGACCTTACCGGATAACATATTGAACTGGTAATGGTAACGCCGGAGGCGATCAAACTCCTGGGCGGCCGGCTCTGCCTCGACTTCGCCAACAGCGCCGACTGGCGCGACGCCGGCGAGCCGCTGCCGGCCACCGACGCGCTCGCCGGGCCCGACTCGCTCGAGCGCTGGGCGCGCCGGCTGCGGCTCGACGAGCCGGGCGCGGAGCCGCGGCCGCGCGCGGAGGCGCCGCCCGCGCCCGGCGACGCGGCGCCGCTGCCGCCCGAGCTCGTCGCCGCCCGCGCGCTGCGGGCGGCGCTGTACGCGCTCTTCGCCGCCGTGGCCGCCGGGGAGCCGGCGCCGCCAGGCGCGCTCGAGCGCCTGCGGGCCGACCATGCGGAGGGCGTCGCCGCCGCGCGGCTCGACCGCCGCGAGCGCGGCTACGCGCTGGCCTGGCCGGCCGGCGACCCGCGGCGGGTCCGCTACGCCGTCGCCGCGGACGCGGTCGCGCTGCTCGCCGATCCGGCCGCGCTCGCCCGGCTCAAGCGCTGCCCGGGGCGCGACTGCGGCTGGCTGTTCCTGGACACGAGCGGCCGCCGCCGCTGGTGCTCGATGGACACGTGCGGCAGCCGGGACAAGATGCGCCGCCTGTACGCGCGGCGCAAGGCCTCGGCCTAGAGGACCCGCAGCTCGAGCGGGAAGTCGGAGAGCATGACCGGCCCGCCGGCGCCGACGAGCACGTCGTCCTCCAGCCGGATCCCGCCGTTCTGGGAGTGGTAGATCCCGGGCTCGACCGTGAAGATCATCCCCTCCCGCAGCACGTCGTCCGACGTGGGGATGAGGAAGGGCGGCTCGTGGATCTCGGCCCCGATCGCGTGCCCCGCGCCGTGCAGGCACGCGCCGAGCTCGGGCGAGCGCGTGACGATCGCCCGCTGCGCGGCGTCGACGTCCCGCGCCCCCGCGCCGGGCCGGCAGGCCGCGACGGCCGCGACGTAGGCCTCGTGCACGAGCTCCCAGGCCGCCCGGGCCCAGTCGGACGGCTCGCCGGCCACGGCGCACCGCGTCAGGTCGCCCCAGTAGCCGTCGAACTGGGCCGCGATGTCGGCGACCACGATGTCGCCGGGCTCGAGCACGCGCTCGCCCGGGCTGCCGTGCGGGTCGGCGGCGTGGGCGCCGAAGAGGATGTGCGGCCCGGGGTGCGCCCCGCCGCGCCGGCTCAGGCTGTACTGCGCCCGCGCGTTGACCTCCGCCTCGGTCTGCCCCGGCCGCAGGTCCGCCCAGACCTCCTCGTAGACCGCCTGGATGTGACGGCACGCCGCGCGGACGGCGTCGACCTCGTCGGCGTCCTTGGCCGCCCGCAACTGCATGACGATCTCGGTGGCCGGCACCAGTTCGAACCCCGCCTCCGCCAGCTCGCGCGAGCGGGCGAAGTTCAGGTGGTCCTCCTCCACGCCGATCCGCCGGGCGCCGTCGAGCGCGCGCGCCACCTCGGGCAGGCCGGTGGACTCCCCGGTCGGATACAAGATGCGCTCGAGCCCGGTCGGCGCCACGGCCACGCCCTCGCGGTCGAGCGACGGCGCGACCAGTGCGCCCGTCCCGCCGCGGCGGACGGCGACGCCGAAGAAGCGCTCGAGCTGCAGGCCCCAGAAGCCGGTCAGGTAGGCGATCGAGGCGTCCTTGGTGGCGAGCACGGCGTCGAGCCCGGCCTCGTCGAGGAGGTCGTCGAGGGCGGCGACGCGGGAGTCGGGGCCGGTCGGCATGCCCGGGACCCTATCCGGCGCGCCCCTCGCTGCCCGACCTGAGCCTGGACTTGAGCCTCAGGTCTCGCGCAGCATCGCGTAGTAGGCCGCTTCGCCCGCGGGCGTGATGTGCAGCGACAGATAGCTCGGCTCGTCGCCGGCCGGCTCCCACGCGCGCCGCTCGTCCAGCTGATCGAGGCTCACAGCTTGCGCCCGGTCGTTGTGGAGCGCGCGGCCGCGCCGCAGCTCGACGAGACCGTCCGCGGCGAGCGAGCGCACCGCGCCGTCCGCCAGCGCGCGCCACTGCGCCTCGTCGCGCCCGGGGAGCGCGCTCCGCACGCCCGCCAGGATCTCCCACAGGCCCCACTCCTCCTCCCCGGCACTGTCCAGCACGGCGCGGCGGGCCAGGTCACTGTCGTTCATGGCAATTCAAACGGTTCGACGGGTTCGATGGGGGCGGGCTCGACCGGCACCGGCTCCACCGGCTCCGGCTCGACGGGCCCGGCCGGCTCGCCGGGCACGGGCTCCGGCTCGGTGCCGGGATTCTCCGCCGCCGGCGGCGGCTCGGGCGCGGGCTTGGCGGAAGCGTACGTCCCCGGGCCGCCGTGCTCGTCCAGCGCCTGGTTGCCCTCGAGCGGCACGCGCGTCTTGGTCCCGCCGCGGGTGATGATCGCGTACGGATCGTTCTTGATCCCCGCGGGCGCGTTCGGGTCGCCGTCCATGACCCGGATGCCGTCCGAGCCGTTCGTGCCGGGCTTGAAGAAGCGCACGCCGCCGCCGCCCTGCTTGGCCGGCGCCTCGTCCCAGCCGAGCGCGCGGGCGGCCGCCGCGACGTCGTCCTTGGACGCGCCGCGGATGGAGTCGGGGTCGGTGACGTCGAGCTCCACCGGATTGCCGCTCGCGTCGACGCGCACCATCCCGAGCAGCGTGGCCAGCAGCGCGGGGCTGGGCGGGCTCTGCGAGACGCCGATGGCCGGCGGGCCGACGAACGGCGGCGCGGGCGCCCCGCCGGCGATGCGGTCGAACTCCGCCGCCGCGGCCGCCGCGGCCGTGCGGGCGTCGCCGGCGGCGATGTCGGCCGCCTTCTGCTCGCGCTGGGCGCGGGCGTCCAGCGCGCTCGTGTCCGGCGGCTTGGCGCCGGACGAGGCCGCGGATGCCTGCTGGGCCATCGAGAGGCGCACGGCGTCGTCGCACGCGGTCATGTGCTGCGAGTAGGCGCCCTGCGCCGCCTCGAGCTTGCCGGCGAGGACGCTGAGCGCCGAGGCGGCGTCGTGCATCGCGCTCGCCGCCTTGACGAGGTCGCCGTGCTCCTGCGCGCCCAGCTGGTGCCAGACGCCGGCGGCGACACCGGTCCAGTTCCCGATCCCGTCGACCGCGCCCGCCAGGCTCGTGGCCTGGTCGGACAGCGCGTCGCCCAGCCCGGCGAGCCCGTGCGCGGCCTGGCGCAGCGCGGCGGGGTCGCAGTCGGGCAGCTCGAAGGGTCCGCCGGGGGCGAGCGTCATGCGAGCAGTCGCGGGTCGACGGGTGGCTGGTTCTTCGGCGGCGGCGGGGGTGGCGCCGAGGGCATGGCGGTGGCGTCGGCGCGCTGGTAGAGCTCGGCCGCGACCTCGGTGTTGCGCTCGAATCCGGTCAGCGAATCTCCCATCCGCCCGAGCGCGCCGGTCCAGGCGGAGACCAGTCCGGCGAACGCGGCATCGGCGTCCGGGCTGCCCGCGGCGCCCTCGACGCCCGCGCCGGCCGAACGCAGGTGGCCGGCAGCGTGGGTGACGGTGCCCGCGACGCTCCACAGCATCCGCGCCGCATCCGTCAGCGATTCCGGCGTGACGTCGATCCGGGGCATGCGGTTTTCGTTCCCGTCTGCAAGCTCCCGAAACCGGTCAGACGATGACCTGCGCGGCGTATCCCTTCGCCCGCAGGTCCGCGACCACGCGCCCGGCGTGCTCCTGCCCGCGCGTCTCCAGCACGAGCTCGACGGCCGTCTCGCGCACGTGCAGGTCGATCCCCTCGCGCATGTGCGAGACGTCGACGATGTTCGCGCCCATCTCCGCCACGGTGGCGAGCATGCGGACGAGCGCGCCCGGCCGGTCCGCCACGCGCGTGAGCAGCACGAGCCGGCGGCCCATCCCGCTCTCGTGCCGCCGCGCGACGCCGGCGAGCAGGCCCGCGTCCACGTTCCCGCCCGACAGCACGGCCACGGTGGCGCCCCGCCCCGGCATCCCCGCCTTGCCCTCGAGCAGCGCGGCGACGCTGACCGCGCCCGCGCCCTCGACCACCAGCTTGCAGCGCTCCATCAGCAGCGCCATCGCCTCGGCGATCTCGTCCTCGCTGACCAGCACCATGTCGTCCGCGAGCCGCTGCAGCAGCGCGAGCGTGAGCCCGCCCGGCCGCTTGACCGCGATCCCGTCGGCGATCGTCAGCGCCGAGTCGGCCTCGACGGGCTCGCCGCGCCGCAGCGACTCCGGATAGGGCGCGCAGGCGGCGGCCTGGACGCCGATGATCCGCACCTCCGGCCGCGCCGCCTTGATGGCCACGGCGACGCCGGCGCACAACCCGCCCCCGCCCACCGGGATGACCACCTGGGCCAGGTCCGGCACGTCCTCCAGCAGCTCGAGGCCGAGCGTGCCCTGGCCGGCCACGATCGCCGGGTCGTCGAAGGGGTGGACGAACGCCAGCCCGCCCGTGTCCGCCCGCTCCTGGGCGGCGACCAGGCACTCGTGGACCGACGCCCCACCGATGTGGACCGTCGCGCCCTGGCCCCGGGCGGCCTCGACCTTGGCCATCGGCGCGTCGGAGGGCACGAACACCTCGCACGCGACGCCGCGGATCGCGGCCGCCGCGGCGAGCGCCTGCGCGTGGTTGCCGGCCGACGCGGCGACGACGCCGCGCGCGCAGCCCTCCTCCCCCAGCGCCGCGAGCTTGGCCGCGACGCCGCGGACCTTGAACGAGCCCGTTCGCTGCAGGTTCTCCGCCTTGAGCACCACCGTCCCGCCGGCCCGCTCGGAGAAGGTGCGGGTGGAGAGGATCGGCGTGCGGCGGGCGACCGTGCCGACCGCCTCACGGACGGCCCGGACGTCGGCGTCGGTGACGGTCGCGGTGGCGGGCATCAGCCGCTTACGAGGATGGCATCCATCTCCACCTCGGCGCCCATCGGCAGCGCGGCCACCCCGATCGTGGTGCGTGCCGGCGGGTCGGACTGGAAGTAGCTCTCATACGCCTCGTTCATCTCCTTGAACTGCGAGATGTCGACGCAATAGACGGCGATCCGCGCGGCGTCCTCGAGCCTCGCGCCGGCTGCTTCGGCGACGATCTTGAGGTTGTCGAGGCAGCGGCGCGCCTTGTCGCCCGGCGAGCCCTGGACGAGCTCGTTGGTCTCGGGATCGAGGTGCACCTGCCCGGAGAGGAAGACCAGCCCCGCCGCCTTGACGGCGTGCGAGTACGGACCGGCGGCCTTCGGCGCGGCGGTCGCGGTCACGGTTTCGCGATCATGGGACATAGGAAGGACGGTATTCGATGCCGAATCGGCTCGCCTCCGAGACGTCGCCATATCTGCTGCAGCACGCCGGCAACCCTGTGGACTGGTATCCGTGGGGCGAGGACGCGTTCGCCCGCGCGCGGGCGGAGGACAAGCCGCTGCTGGTGTCGATCGGCTACGCCGCCTGCCACTGGTGCCACGTCATGGAGCGGGAGTCGTTCGAGGACCCCGCCGTCGCGGATCTGATGAATTCGGCGTTCGTCTGCGTGAAGGTCGACCGGGAGGAGCGCCCGGACGTCGACGCGATCTACATGGACGCCGTGCAGACGATGACCGGGCAGGGCGGCTGGCCGCTGAACGCGTTCCTGACGCCCGACGGGCTGCCGTTCTACGCGGGGACGTACTTCCCGCCGGTGCCGCGGCACGGCCTGCCGGCGTTCGCCGACCTGCTGCGGGCGCTGGCCGAGGCGTGGGTGGCCCAGCGCGCCGAGATCGACCGCGCGGCGGGGGAGATCCTGCCGCGGCTGGCCGGCGCGGCGTCGCTGGAGGCCCCGGGGGGCGAGGTCTCGCCGGCCCTGCTCGACGGCGCCGTGACGGCGCTGCGGCGCGGGTTCGACGAGGGGAACGGCGGCTGGGGCGGGGCGCCGAAGTTCCCCGCGGCCTCGGTGATCGAGTTCCTCCTGGCGCGCGGCGAGCGGGCGATGCCGCTGCAGACGCTGCGCCGGATGGCGAGCGGCGGGATCTACGACCAGGTCGGCGGCGGGTTCGCGCGCTACTCGGTCGACGCGGCCTGGATCGTCCCCCACTTCGAGAAGATGCTCTACGACAACGCGCTGCTCGCCCGGGCGTACCTGCACGCCTGGCAGGTGACGGACGAGCCGCTGTTCCGGCGCGTGTGCGTCGAGACCCTGGACTGGGCGATGCGCGAGCTGCGCCAGGACGAGGGCGGGTTCGCCTCGTCCCTGGACGCTGACTCCGAGGGGGTCGAGGGCAAGTTCTACGTGTGGACTCCTGACTCGGTCCGCGCCGCGCTGGCTCCGGGGTTGGCCGAGGTCGCGCTGGCGTATTACGGCATCACCGAGGAGGGGAACTTCGAGGGCGCGTCGATTCCCGTCCGGGCCGCGCCGGACCCGCCGGAGCTGGGCGAGATCAAGGCCGCGCTGCTCGACGCCCGGGCGTCACGCGTTTGGCCGGGGCTCGACGACAAGCGCCTGTGCTCCTGGAACGCGCTGATGATCTCCGCGCTGGCCGACGCGGGGGCGGCGCTGGAGCGCGCTGACTACGTCGCCGCCGCGGTCGCCTGCGCGGAGTTCATCGAGCGTGAGCTTCGCCTCGACGGCGAGCTGCTGCGGACGTTCAACCGCGGACGGGCGAAGCTGCCGGCGTTGCTGGAGGACCACGCCTACCTGCTCGAGGCGTACCTGACGCTGTACGAGGCGACGTTCGACGAGCGCTGGTTCATCCGCGCACGCTCGCTCGCGGACCTCGTGCTGGAGCGCTTCTTCGACGCAGAGCGCGGCGGCTTCTTCTCCACCGCGGGCACGGACGCGAACCTGATCGCCCGCCGCAAGGACCTCGAGGACGCGCCGATCCCCTCCGGCGCCTCCGCGGCTTGCTTCGGGCTGCTGCGCCTGGCGCGGATGACCGGGGTGGCGCTCTACGAGGACGCCGCGGTCTCGCTGATCCGCCTGCTCCACACGGTCGCCCCCGAGCACCCCGTGGCTTTCGGCCACCTCCTCCGCGCGATCGACTTCTGGCTGGCGCCCGTCCGCGAGGTCGCCCTCGCCGGCGACGACATCGGCCCCTTGGCCCACGTGGTCCGCAGCGGCTACCACCCCCACGTCGTCCTCGCGGGCGGGGGAGGCGATGCGATCCCGCTGCTCGAGGGCCGCACCCCGGTCGACGGCCGCGCGGCCGCCTACGTGTGCGAGCACTTCACCTGCGCCCTCCCGGTGACGACGCCGGAGGAATTGGCAGCCTCGTTGCAATAGCGCGTTGTTTCGTCACACCTTGCCGGTCACGCTGGCGGGGTGTGGGAATCCAGTCGCGCATACCGCGACTCAGAGACCACGCCGGACGCACGGGCCGCCGAGTTGGCCGCGCGCGACTGGGGTGTGGTGTCGGTCGCCGACCTGCGCGCGTGCGGTCTGACCAAGGACGCAATCGCGCGGCGCGTGCAACGCGGGCGACTGCACCGCGTGCACCTGGGCGTCTATGCGGTCGGGCACGCCGGCCTCACCATGCGCGGCCGGTTCCTGGCCGCGGTGAAAGCATGCGGCGAGGACACCGCCCTCAGTCATCTCTCGGCCGCCGCCCTCTGGGACCTGTTGCCCTACGACCCCGAGAGAGCACCCGACGTCATCGCCCCCGGCAAGCGGCGCATCCCCGGCATCACCGTCCACCGCACCCGCAACCCCCCACCGACGGTCCGCTACGACCGGATCCCCGTCAGCACCCCCGCACGCACGCTGACCGACCTCTCCTCAGTGCTGCCGTTCACACCGCTGCGCCGCGCGGTCCGCGAAGCGCTCGTCCACAAGCGGGTCACGCCCGACGAGGCGAAGAGCATCGTCAAAGGCGGCGACCAACCCACCCGCAGCCCCCTCGAAGACGCCGTCCTCGACCTGATCGAAGCCGCCGGCCTCCCCACGCCCCAGGTCAACCAGCCCGTCGAAGGCGGGTTCGTCCCCGACTTCCGCTGGCCCGACCACCGGCTCGTGCTCGAAGCCGACGGCGCCGCCTACCACGACAACCCGCTCGCCCGCGAAGACGACTCGCAGCGACAAGCCCGGCTCGAGGCCGGCGGCGAACGAGTGCTCCGCCTCTCCTACAAGCAGGTGTTCGACGATCCCGCGCAGGCGGTGGCGCGCATCCGGCGAGCGCTCACAGGATCGCCAGGTAGCGCTCCAGCTCCCACGGCGTCACCTGGACGCGGTAGTCCTCCCACTCCTGGCGCTTGATCTCGACGTACCGGTTGAAGATGTGCTCGCCCAGGGTCCGCAGCACGAGCTCGGACTCGGCCGTGATCTCGATCGCCTCGCCGAGGGTCTCGGGGAGCTGCTCGATGCCCAGCCGGCGCCGCTCGTCCGGGGACAGGTGGTAGAGGTTCTTCTCCATCGGCTCGGGCAGCTCGTAGCCGCGCTCGATCCCCTCGAGCCCCGCCTGGAGCAGCGCCGCGAACGTCAGGTACGGGTTGCAGGCCGGGTCCGGGCAGCGCAGCTCCATCCGCGTCGCGTTCTCCTTGCCCGGGTGGTAGAGCGGCACGCGCACCAGCGCGGAGCGGTTGCGGCGCGACCAGGCGACGTAGACCGGGGCCTCGTAGCCCGGGACGAGCCGCTTGTAGGAGTTCACCCACTGGGCGAAGATCGAGCAGATCTCCCGCGCGTGGCGGAGCTGGCCGGCGATGAACGCCTTGCCGATGTCCGACAGGAAGTACTTGTCGTCGGCGTCGTAGAACGCGTTGCGCCCATTTTTGAACAGCGACTGGTGCGTGTGCATCCCGGAGCCGTTCTGGCCGAACAGCGGCTTGGGCATGAACGTCGCGTGCCAGCCGTACTTCATCGCGTACTCCTTGACCGTGATGCGGTACGTCATGCAGTCGTCGGCCATCTTCAGCGCGTCGGCGTAGCGCATGTCGATCTCGTGCTGGCTCGGCCCGACCTCGTGGTGGGAGTACTCGACGTCGATGCCCAGGCGCTCGAGCGCGAGCACCGTGTCGCGGCGGACGTCCGAGCCGGCGTCCAGCGTCGTCAGGTCGAAGTAGCCGCCCTCGTCGAGCACCTCGGTCGAGCGGTTGTCGCGGAACAGGAAGTACTCGAGCTCCGGGCCCACGTAGAAGTGGTCGAAGCCGAGCTCCTGCATCCGGCCCTCGGCCCGGCGCAGCACGTGGCGCGGGTCGCCCTCGTACGGCTCGCGCTCGGGGGTCTGGACATCGGCGAACATGCGCGCGACGCCCGACTCCTCCTCCGGCCGCCATGGCAGCACGTTGAACGTGCTCGGGTCGGGGACGGCGATCATGTCCGACTCCTCGATCGCGTTGAACCCCGTGATCGAGCTGCCGTCGAAGCCCATCCCGCCCTCGAAGGCGTCGTCGAGCTGCTCGGCGTTGATCGAGAAGGACTTCAGCTGGCCGAGGATGTCGGTGAACCAGAGGCGGATGAAGCGGATGCCCCGCTCGTCGACGAGCGCCTTGACGTCCTCGGGAGTTTGCGGTCGGTCAGCCATGGCGGTGCGCAGGCTAGTGGACGCTGCGGCCGGGTCGCCTGGACCGCCGGGCCGGGTCAGTCCAACCAGCGGTCCGCCCAGGCCTTCAGCTCGGCCATGGCGGGTGCGAGCTGGCGGCCCTTCTCCGTCAGCTCGTAGGAGACCTTCACCGGCGTGCAGTCGCTGACGTGGCGGACCACGATGCCGCGGCCCTCCAGCTCCTTCATTCGCTCGGACAGCAGCCGGTCGCTGAGGTCCGGGACGGCCTGGGCGATCTCCGTGAAGCGCTGCCGCCCGCCGTGCAGGAGCACGTAGAGGATGGCCCCCGTCCAGCGCTTGCCGACCAACTCGACCGCCTCGTGGTAGCGAGGACAGCAGCACGGGTGCTGGGCGGTCGCGATACTCGCGTCGGCTGTGCCGGCCCGGGGGCCCATCGTCTGTCAGGCGGCGCGGAGCACGCGCGTCTCCTCGACGGACCCGTCGACGGGGATCTCGCCTGCGAGGTTGACCATCGCGGTGAAGGATTCCAGAGACAGGACCGCGATGGCCTCCAGCAGCTGCTCGTCCGCCCAGCCGGCCTCCCGGGCCTCCTCCAGCAGGTGCTGGGGCGCGACGCCGCGGTCGGACACCAGCGGCCGCAGATAGCGCAGCAGCGCGGCCTGCAGCGGGTCGCCGGAGTCCCAGCGGCGGGCGCGGGCGACCTCGTCGATGCCCAGCCCGGCCTGGCGGGCCGTCCGCGTGTGCAGCTGGATGCCGGGCTTGGAGCCGTAGTGCTCGGCCACGGCGAGCCCGATCCGCTCGGTGGCCGCACGCGGCAGGTGCCCGTGCCGCAGCTCGGCGCGGAAGCGGACGTACGCCCGCAGGGCCGCGGGCGATCCGGCCAGGACGCCGAGGAAGTTCGGGAGCTGCCCGGCGCCCGTGGACGCTCCCTTGATGATGGGCAGCGAGGCCTCGGGCGCCGTGAGGTCGTCGTGGATGGGGAACCGACTCATCTCTGTCTTGGGCATGGCAACCGCCGTGAGCTGGGGAGCGTGAAACGGCCGGCTTGGGTGCCCGGGGTCGGGGCGCCTCGCCGGCCCCTTCTTACGAGAGATAAGTCTATTTGGACAAGGCGAGGCGTACAAGAGTTCGCCCCCGGGTTGCCAGATCAGTGACTCGTGGTCAAGACGGCGATCAGGATGAGCAGGAGCCCCAGGGCCACGGCGTACCCCATGATCCGGTCAGGGCTGGCGCCCAGACGCTCGGCCGCCGTGCGCGGCGGCCGGCGCGGCCGCGGCGGAGGCAGCTTGTCCGGATGGCCGCCGATGACGACGGTGCGGCGCGGCTTCGGCGCCCCGGCGGCCGGCGCGAGCTCCTCCTCGACGGCGCCGCCGACCACGATCGTCCGCTGCTCGTCCGGGTCGGGCTCTTCGACGGGCGTGGGGCTCGGGCTCACCTCGGCGAGCCAGTCCGCGGCGGGCCGGCGCTCGCGCCGCGGCGCGAGGTCCTCGTCGCGGCGCGGGCGCGACACCTCGGCCTCGCCCCAGTCGGCGACGTCGCGGCGCGGCCGCGGCGGGTCGTCATGGGCGCGTGCCCAGTCGGCGACCTCGCGGCGCGCCCGCGGCTCCTCGTCGCGGGCGAACCGCCGCTCCAGCTCATCGTCGCGGCGCGGGCGCGGCTCGTGCGCCGCCTCGCCCCGGCGCTCGGCGCGGGTGAAGCGGCGGCTCGGCAGCCGGTCGAAGACGTCTTCCCCGACGCCCCAGTCGGCCACCTGACGGCGGCGCCGGCCGGTCGCCCGCGGCTCCTCGGTCTCGTGGTCGTAGAAGGCCCTGACCTGGGCCTCGTGCTCTGGCATGTCGAAAGTCGTCCTCTTCCTCGGCTTACGGGGTTAGCTGACGGGCTCGCGCCTGAAGAGCGGCGCTACGGCGACCTGGACGGACGACGACTCGCCCCAACTGCATGGGTCCCCCGCTTCCCGTGTCCGACGGGAACTCAGCGGATGCGGCCGGGATCGTACCGACACAAGCGCCTGCACGCTCGTGCTTTTTAGATCAAGGGTCGGACGTTGCGGCTTGAATGTTCAGCCGGTCGCACCCGTCGCCTTGGCGACGTACTGCGCGACGTCCTCGGCGTCCTGGCCCGTGAACAGTTCGGCGGGCATCTGGCCGTTGCCATTGGACTGGCCGGTCCGGATCGTGGTCAGGACCAGCTTCTCGTTCGGCGCCAGCTGGTCGAGGTCCGGGCCGACCTGCGCGACCGCGTTCGAGGCCTTCAGCGTGTGGCAGAGCGAGCAGCGCTGGCCGAACAGCTCGCGCCCATGCTCCTCGTTCGCCGTCAGGTTCTGGATGCTGGCGTGCGGGATGTCCGTGTTGTTCTTGGTCGCCGCGATGACGGCGACGGGCACGGCGACGCCGAGCACCACCAGCGCGACGACGAAGGCGACCGTGGCGAACCGCCGGCTGCCGCGCGACTGCGAGTGCATGACCGAGCCGATGCCGCCCGGGCCGCCGCTCATGGCGACGAACAGGACGCCGAGCCCCAGCAGGATGAAGGCGAGAACGAAGACGAGCGTGCTCATGCGGCGGGCGGGAATCTACCCATTCCGTCGGCGGGGGACGCCGCCGCCTACCGTCTCCGGCCCGATCCGAAGCTCTGCACGGGGGGTGCGAACTGGCGGAACTCGCCCAGCGTGGCCGCCGCGACCCGGCCGCCCTGGGCGCCCTCGCCGCGACCCACGGCCGCAGCCTCCACGCGGCGCTCGGCCAGCTCCACGACGCGCGCGGAGCGCGATTGCGGCGTGACGAGCGGCCGGACCGACTTCACGAACACGTTGATCGCCCCGCCGGCCATCGGCAGCCGCTCGAGCCGGCCCTCGCACAGCAGCAGCGGCTCGCTGCGCACCGTCAGCCGGTTCACCTCGTAGAGGTCGGGCGGCACGATCAGGTTGATCGTGCCGAACTCGTCCTCGAGCAGCAGGAACACGATCCCCTTCGCCGTACCCGGGCGCTGGCGGGCCACCACGAGGCCGCCGAGCCGCACCGGCGTGTCGTGCGGCAGGCGCTCGAGGTCGGCGATCGAGACCGAGCCGGCCGGCATCCCGGTGCGCAGCAGCGCCATCGGGTGCGGTCCGAGCGTCAGGCCGATCGTCGCGTAGTCGGCGATCATCGACTCCCAGGGCACGAGCGGCCGCAGCGCCGGCGCGGCCGGCACCTCGAGCGGCAGCGCGAGCTGCGTCCCGCTGGGCAGCCGCTCCCCCGGCGAGGCGACCCCGAGCTGCCACAGCGCCCGCCGCCGTGCGTGCTCCGAGGAGCCGCCGGCCAGCGAGTCGCACGCGCCCGCCCAGGCGAGCCGGTCCAGGGCTGGGCGCCCCGCGCCCGCCCGCGAGGCCAGGTCGGCCAGCGAGCGGAACGGCCCGCCCTCCGCGCGGGCGGCGACCAGCGCCCTCACCTCCTCCTCGCGCACCCCGAGGACCGTGCCCAGCCCGAGCCGCACGATGCCGCCGGGCTCGCCGGCGCCGGCCGGCGGCGGCCCGTGGCCGGGCGCCCACTCGACCGTGCACAGGGCCTCGCTGGCGTTCACGTCCGGGGCGCGCAGCTCGATCCCCCGGCGCTGGGCCTCGTGGGCGAGGGTGTCTGGCGCGTAGAAGCCCATCGGCTGCTCGTTGAGCAGCGCGCACAGGAACTCCGGGCCGTAGTGGACGCGCAGCCAGGTTGACTGGTAGGCGAGCAGGCCGAACGCGGCGCCGTGGGCCTTGGGGAAGCCGAAGCCCGAGAAGCCGACGATCATCGCGTAGACGCGCTCGGCCACGTCCGGCTCCACGCCGTGGGCGGCCGCCGCCCCGTCGATGAAGCGCTGGTGGTAGGCCTCGATGGCCTCGTGGGAGCGCTTGCGGCTCATCGCCCGGCGCAGGCCCTCCGCCTCGCCCGGCGAGAAGCCGGCGAAGGCCATCGCCACCTCGATCACCTGGTCCTGGAAGATGATCGTGCCCAGCGTGTCCTTGAGCGCCGGGCGCAGGGACTCGTGCTCGTAGGGCACGACGTAGTCCGGGTCCTCGCGCAGGCGCTGCAGCCGCGCGATGTACGGGTTGACCGCGCCGCCGAGGATGGGGCCGGGGCGGACGATCGCCACCTGGATGGTCAGGTCCTCCAGCGACCGTGGCCGGGTGCGGCGCAGCGAGGCCATCTGGGCGCGCGACTCGATCTGGAAGACGCCCATCGTGTCCGCCACCTGGATCGCGTCATAGGTCGCCCGGTCGTCGTAGGGGATGCGCGACAGGTCGATCCGCTCGCCGCGCACGCGCCCGATCTCCTCCACGCAGCGCTCGACGGCCGAGAGCATCCCCAGGCCCAGCAGGTCGATCTTCAAGAAGCCCGCGTCCGCGCAGGAGTCCTTGTCCCACTGGCAGAGCTGGCGGCCCTCCATCGCCGCCGGCAGCACGGGGCAGCAGTCGATGAGCGGGCGGGTGGAGACGATCATCCCGCCCGAGTGCTGGGAGAGGTGGCGGGGCAGCCCGTAGGCCTCGTCGCACAGCCGGGCCAGCCAGGCCCAGCGGCCGGGCAGGTGCTCGTAGCTGCGCTCCTGCGGCGTGACCTCGTGCGCCTCCGCCTGGTCGGGCCGGCGGCCGTGGACCATCGCCAGCCACTCCGCCGTGCTCATGGCGAACGCGGCCGCGCGGGCGTCCGGGTCGACGAACGGGCCGGGCTGTCCGGTGGGCTCCATCCCCATCGCCACCTCGACGTCGCGGACCACGCCGCGGACCGCCCACGGCTCCGAGTTGCGGGCCACGCGCTCGAGCTCCCCCGCCGGCAGGCCGAGCACCTTCCCCAGCTCCCGGATGGCTCCGCGCGAGCGGAACGTCGGGAACGCGGCGACGATCGCCGAGCGCTCGCGCCCGTAGCGCTCGTGCACCCGGGGCATCAGCTTCTCCCGCACGTCGCGCGGGAAGTCCAGGTCGATGTCCGGCAGCGCGTCGAGCTCGGAGTTGAGGAAGCGGCCCAGGAAGAGGTCGTTGGCGATGGGGTCGATGTGCGAGAGCCCGGTGAGGTAGCAGACGATGGAGGACACCGAGGAGCCGCGGCCGCGCCCCGGCGGCAGCAGCGCGCGGGCGGACGCCGGCCCGCGGACCTCCACCGCCACCTCGCGCGCCAGCTCCAGCAGGTCGCGGTGCAGCAGGAAGAAGCCGGCCAGGCCGAGCGCGTCGATGACCCGCAGCTCCTCCTCCAGCCGGGCGTGCGCGGCGGCATGGTCGGCCGCGCCGGACGGGTAGCGCTCGGCCAGCCGGGCCCAGCAGAGCTCGGCGAGCTTGCGCGGCGCCTGCGGGTCCTCCGCCCCCGGGTAGCGGTACCCGAGGTCCGACCGCAGGTCGAACCGCAGGCGCTCGGCCAGGGCGCCGCTCTCCTCCACCGCAGCCTGGTGGCCCTCGAAGCGCGCGGCCATGGCCGCCGGCGTGGCGAGCACGTGCGCGGTGTTGCCACGGCGCACGGGCTCCGACGCGTCGAGCGTCAGGTGATGGCGCAGGGCGACGAACGCGTCCTGCAGCGGCGCGCGCGTGCGGGCGTGCGCATGGACGTTGCCGGTGGCCACGGTGGGCACGCCGAGCTTTCCGGCCAGCGCCGCCAGCGTGCGGTTGCGCGCCCGGTCGTGGCGCTGGAACGGGCGCTGGAGCTCGACCCGGAAGCAGTCTGTGCCGAAGGCGGCGAGCAGCCGGCGCTGCGTGGGCTCGTCGTGGACGCCGCGGTCCGCGCAACCGCTCAGGCAGACGAGCCCGGCCGCGTGCGCCTCGAGCGTCTCCAACGGGACGGCGGGCGGTGGCTCGCGGGGATGGCGGTCGTGCGCGTGGGCGCGCGTGACGATCCGGCACAGGTTGCGCCAGCCCGTGGCGTCCGCCACGAGCAGCGTGACGTGCCGTGTCGTGGCGTCCGGTGGCGCCGGGCCTTCTCCCCCGCCGTCCAGCACGTCCAGCTCCACCCCGTGGATGGCCCGCAGCCCGAGCGGCCGGGCGGCCTCCACGAACTCCATCGACCCCGAGACGCCGTTGTGGTCCGTGAGCGCCATCGCCTCATGGCCCAGCTCCACCGCGGCCGCGGCCAGCTCCTGGGGCGACGAGGCACCATCCAGGAACGAGAAGGCGGAGTGGGCGTGGAGCTCGACGTACGGCACGAACACATGTTCGCATGCGGTCCGGACGGTACAACCAAGGAGTGGACAGGCTGGACACGCCACGGCTCACGTTGCGGCCGTTCCGGGCGGACGACGCGCCGGCGGCCCATCGCATCTACTCGGATTCCGACGTGATGCGCTACGTGGCCACGGGGCCGCTCACCGACGAGGCCATGACCGCGCGGCTGCTGCACGACTACATCGCGCACCAGAGCGCCTGGGGGTACTCCTTCTGGGCCGTGGTGGAGCGGAAGTCCGGCGCGTTGATCGGCGATGCGGGGCTCTATCGGACGCCGACCGGCGAGGTCGAGCTCGGGTACACGCTCGGCCGGCAGTGGTGGGGGCGCGGCTACGCGACCGAAGCGGCGGGCGCCTGGCTCGAGACGGCGTTCGCGCGCCTGGGCATCGACGCGGTGGTGGCGCTGGCCGAGCCGGCCAACACCGCCTCGCTGCGCGTGCTGGAGAAGCTGGGGATGCGGCGGGACGGCGAGCGGCTGGCGTTCGGGCGCCCGCACGCGGTCTACCGGGCGGCGCGGCCGGTCAGCGCTGAGCAAACCAGCGGCCGCCTTGCAGGTCTCGGAAGACGACGAGATCGCGCCCGTCGGCGGTGACGACCTCCCAGTAGCGGCGGCGCAGCGGGGCGTCCGTCCACCAGCGGTCCTCGACGAGCCACGACTCCCTGACCGCCTCTACCGCGCGGTTGCCGACGGCGTCCGGGCGACCGGCCTGGTCGGCGCGGACCTTGACGGGGCGCGGCGGGGCGAGCCGGCGCGGGCCGCGCGACGTCGGGGTGGGGCCGGCGAGCGCGGCGCCGCGCGGCGCCGGGCTGCGCGGGGCGGCCGGTTGGCGGTGGCCCGGCGCCCAGGAGCCGGCCGGAGCCGCCGGAGGGCGGCAGTCCGGTGCTTCTGCGCCGGGCGGGACGGCCGGCGCCAGGCGGCGCGGGCCAGGCGAGCCGGGGCGGCGGCTGTCGCCGCCGCGGCCGGGTGGGAGGCCGCGCTCGGCGCTCATGGGCGGCGGCTCCCGCGGACGGCGGCCCCCGGATGGTGCGCGGCTGTGCGGCTCACGGCTCCCACGGCGTGAGCGCGAGGCGGCGCTCCGGCACGCGCGAGTCGGGGTCGACGGGCAGGATGCGCAGCGCCGCGTCCGGACCGGCGACGGCCCGGGCCTGGCGGACGGCCTCGCGCAGGCGGGCCAGCCGGACCGCCGCCGGCTCGGCGAGCAGCGAGCGCTGGTCGCCCGCCGGCGGGCCGAACGCCTCGATGCGCAGCCGCAGCGCGTCGGCCGGCGCGGGCAGCTCGGCGAGCCGCCCGACCAGCGCGAGCCGCATCCGGCGCGGATCGGCGAGCGCCTCGCGGAAGGTCAGCTGCGTTCGCCACGTCCCGCCGCCCACGAGGACGGCCGAGAGCACGACGGCGCGCAGGGTGCGCCCGCGGCGCTCCGGGCGGGCGAGCACACGGTCGATCAGCAGGCCGAGCGCGCGCTCGAGCTGGGGCCCGGCCGCCGACTCGGGCAGCTCCAGGACCTCCTCGAGGCGCTCGGCGGGCAGCCGCGGGCGCAGGGGCGTGTCGCGTCCGCGCGCGAGATCGCGGGCCACCGGCCCGGGGACGCCGAAGCGGTCCGCCAGGGCGGCGCGGGACAGCGCGGCGAGCTCGCCGAGCGTGGCGATCCCGAAGCGCTCGAGCGCCTCCGGCAGCGCGGCGACCTCCGGCCGGGACGTCAGCAGCGACACGGGCAGCGGGGCGAGATAGGCGGCGAGGCGGCGACCGTCTTCCGGGACGAGCTCGGCGCGGCGGGGGCGCGCCCGGCTCGCAGCGGCAAAGGCGGCGAAGCGCGCTGGGGCGGCGCCGATGCGCGCCGGCGCGGCGAGCGCGCGACGGGCGGCGGCGATCACCCCCTCGACGTCCCCTCCGTGCAGCCCGCGCAGGCCGCGCGCGTCGAACCAGGCGGCGCCCGGCCGCGCGAACTCCACCGCCGCGCCGATCCCCTCGAGCGCGCCGACCACGCGCTCCCACGCATCGGCGACACCGGCCGGGTCGGGCGCCACGAGGCGCAGCGTGGGACAGCGCGCGAGCGCCTCCCCGAGCCGCAGCCCGGCCCGCACCCCGAACGCCTCCGCGGCAGCCGAGGCCTCGCCGATCAGCGGCTCGCGCCCCAGCTCGGGCGCCAGCGCGAGCGGGCCCGCGGCGAGCGCCTCGCGGCCACCGGCGGCGACCGCGAGCTCGAAGCGGGGAAGCAGGATGCAGACGACCATGGCGCGAACACACGTTCGCATACCCGATGGACGCACGCAACAGGCGCTCGGTCACGGTCAGCCCGCGGACGCCGGGGGGCGAGTTTCCGCGCCATTCGCCTCAGATAGGAAAGGCCCCGCAAAGCGGAGCCTTTCCCGTAGCGAACCTGTAAGCCGGATTCTGTCGTGAGCAACCATCCATCTGAGCGGCCTACCTGGACCTCGGCGGGCAGCCTGCCAGCGGTCCGTCTTGGCCTTGCATCGGGTGGGGTTTGCCTGGCCGCCGCGTCACCGCGGCGCCGGTGCGCTCTTACCGCACCTTTTCAACCTTGCCGGGCCGCTCGCGCGGCCGTGGGCGGTGTGTTTTCTGTGGCACTTTCCCGCGGGTTTCCCCGGGTCGGCGTTACCGACCACCCTGCCCTGTGATGTCCGGACTTTCCTCGAAGAGCGTGCCCTCCGCGGCTGCTCGGTCCGCAAAGTGGATTGTAAAGGTATGGTGAGCGGACCTACGTAGTGGTGTCCGACCTGCCGAAGACACTGACTGACATGTACGACGTGGTCTACATCGATGCGCACGGCGACGAGACGCCGGTGGCGCAGCATTTCGATGACCGCAAGGATGCGGCGGAGGTCGCGCGGCAGGCGGCGGCCGAGCGCGGCGCCGGCCGGATGGTCCTGCCGGGGTCGAGCAAGCTGCGCAACTGCGTCTGCGTCATCCCGGTGCGCTCCGAGCCGGGGGTGGCACCCGGCGACGCGGGCGGCCACGCCCCGCGGGCGGCGTAGCGCCGTCGCGCGCAGCGCCGGCGCGCGCAGCGCGTGCGCTAGGTTCCTGCGCCATGCGAGTGGGTGTGATCGGTGGCGGGCTCATGGGCTCGGGGATCGCGGAGGTGTGCGCGCGGTCGGGCGTCGACGTGACCGTCGTCGAGGCCGATGACGACCGCGCCGAGCGGACCCGGTCGGCGGTGGACCGGTCACTGGGCCGCGGCGTGCGCTCGGGCAAGCTCAGCGAGGACGACAAGGCGGCGGCGCTCGAGCGGCTCGCGGTGACCGCGTCGCTGGAGGACATCGCCGGCGTCGATGCGGCGATCGAGGCCGTCGTGGAGGACGAGCGGCTCAAGCGCGACGTGTTCCGCCGGCTCGACGAGCTGCTCCCCGACGCGAAGTTCCTGGCCTCGAACACGTCGTCGGTGCCGATCATGAAACTCGGCGCCGAGACGAGGCATCCCGGCCGCGTGCTGGGGCTGCACTTTTTCAACCCGGTCCCGGTGCTCCCGCTGGTCGAGATCGTCACGTCGATCATGACCGAGCCGGAGACGGTCGAGACCGCACGCGAGTTCGCCGAGCGCACGCTCGGCAAGCAGTGCATCGACTCCCAGGACCGGGCCGGGTTCGTGGTCAACGCGCTGCTCATCCCCTACCTGCTGTCGGCCATCCGGATGTACGAGTCGGGGTTCGCGTCCAAGGAGGACATCGACCAGGGCATGGTCCTCGGCTGCGCGCACCCGATGGGGCCGCTGCGGCTGTCCGACCTGATCGGCCTCGACACGCTGCTCGCCGTCTCCGAATCGCTCTACGACGAGTTCCGCGACCCCGCTTCGGTCGCCCCTGCGCTGCTGAACCGGATGGTCGAGGCGGGGCTGCTCGGCCGCAAGTCCGGCCGCGGCTTCTACGACTACTCGGGCAACTAGTGGAGTGTCAGGCAACGTTTGCCGTGTTGATGAGGGCGCGTAGGCGCGGATGGTCGGTGTTGCGGTTGCGCCAGGCGATGTAGCGGCGGATCAACCGGGCCTGGGTGGCGTGGTCGGGGTGATCGGTGCCGGCCAGCGTGAAGTAGCGCAGGGCGCGGAACTGCGCCTCGATGCGGTTCAGCCACGAGGCGTAGAACGGCGTGTAGGCCAACTCGACGTTGTGGTCGCTTGCCCATCGGCGGACGGTCTCACCGAGATGGGGGCTGAAGTTGTCCAGCACGAAGTGCAGCCGGATCTCGGGCGGGTACAGGCTGCGGATATAGCGGCAGAAGGCGAGGAACTCGACGCGGCCTTTGCGCGGTTTGATGTGGCCGTAGAGCCGGTCGGCGCCGACGTCGTAGGCCGCGATCAGATGCCGCACGCCGTGCGGGCGCGTGTAGGTCGCGCGGATGCGCTTGGGCTTGGCCCGGGGCGCCCAGCCCTTGCCGCCGGGCTGCGGCTGCAGATTCAGCGGCCCGAACTCATCCAGACAGATCACCACCGCGGCGCCGGCCTCCGCCAGCTTGTAGAGCTCGACGATCCGGTCGCGTTTGACCGCGAAGTCGGGGTCGTTGGAGCGCTTCCAGGTCCTCACCGCTTGAAAGCGGACGCCCTCGTGGTGCAGCAACTGCCGCAGCCCCTCATGGGAAATGTCCGTGACCACCCCCTCGGCCACCAGATAGTCCGCCAGCTTGGCCAACGACCACGTCGCAAACGGCTGCCCGAGGTCCTGGGGATCGCTGAGCGCGATCCGCTTGATCTCCTGACGTTTCGGCAGCGTGAACGTGTGCGGTCGGCCGCCCTGATAGCGCGGGTACAGCGCATCGAAGCCGTCGCGGTTGAAGTTGTGGATCACATCGCGCACCGTGTCCGGGTCGGTGAACACCACCTCGCTGATCCGGGCCGGCGTCATCCCCTGCGCGGCCAGCAGCACGACCTGCGCACGCCGCCACGTCACCACCGATCCCGACGTGCGCCGCACGATCCGCAACAGCCGGTTGCCCTCCTCGTTGGAGATCTCCCGAAGCGTCACCCTGGCCGCCAAGTCTGCCCCCTCGCGCCGAATTACCCGGCGGGAGGGTTCGACGGCCGACGGTCACGACCCTTGTTATGGCAACCCGGCGAACCTTGGCGGGTACTCCACTAGTACCGGTGACCCACGTGTACGGCGGGTCGCCGGCGACGGCGATCGTCGTCTCTGCCGGCGCCCACCGCACCAGCATGCTTGCACCCGCGTGCGCCGGCAGAGGCGGCGAGCGCCCGCCAGAACCCGGCGTACTCGCGGGGGCCGGTACTAGCCGAGAATCGAGGAATGGCGGGCGACGACCTGCCAGCCCTTGGCGCCGCGCGCCCACACGTCGGTGAGCCGGAACACGTTCGACAGGTTCGTCTGCTCGAAGCTGGCCACCTGTGAGTAGCGCGCGTGGATGACCCCGGTGTCACCGAAGACGTCGACGTCCATCCGCTCGAACGCGTACGACACGATCGTGTAGCCCTCGCGCGCCGCGTCCATCCACTGCCGGCGGGTCATCGGCTCGGGATACAGGTGGATGGCCATGAAGCGGAAGCCGTCGGCCACTAGCTCCTCGAGGCGGTCCATGTCGCGGGCCTGCATGGACGCCATCCACTCGTCCTCCAGGCGCTCCAGCTCCGCTCGGTCCTCGGCGACGCTCATCCGCGCGGAGGCTACCGGGCCGCGTCAGTCCAGCGTGCTGCCGCAGGCGCCGCAGCGGCCGCCGGCGGATGGCTCGATCTCGGCATGGCAGACCGGGCAGGGCGTCGGGACCTCCGCACGCAGCCCTTCCCAGGCGCGGCGACATGACGTCGTCAAGCGTCGGCCCGGCGAGCAGGGTGCGGGCGGGCATGGGGCGGGCGTGGGCGGGCTCCAGCTCCACGAGGTCGTCCGCGGGCACGAGCGCCTCGTCGGGCTCGGCGACGGCGGGCGAGGCGGCGCCGGCCGGCGGCGGCGCGGGCGGTGCGCCGCGAGCGCCGGCGAACGGGTCGGGCGTGGGGGCCGGAGAGCGCGCGGGCGAACGCGAGCGAGTCGGACGCGAACAGCGACCCCTGCCCGGGGTCCTGCTCGTGCTCTTCCTCGCGCATCCCGAAGCTCCGGCGTCGATCTGTCACCAGCATGATCACGCCACCTTCCGCATCACGCCGACGACACGCCCGAGGATGCGCACCTCACGCGAGCGGATCGGCTCCATGGTCTCGTTCTCCGGCTGCAGCCGCACGTGGTCGGGCTCCTTGAAGAAGCGCTTCACCGTCGCCTCCTCGCCGACCAGCGCGACCACGATCTCGCCGTCCTCCGCCGTGTCCTGGCGCCGGACGACCACGCAGTCGTCGGGCAGGATGCCGGCGTTCTTCATCGACTCGCCGCGCACGCGCAGGAGATACTCGCCGTCCTCGCCGCCCGCGACCCCCGGCACCTGGACGTAGTCCTCGATGTTCTCCTCGGCCAGCAGCGGCTGCCCCGCCGCGACGTGGCCGAGCAAGGGCAGACCCGATGGCTTGACCACGGACTTGACGGCGTCCGCCGTCGCCGTGGCCGCCCGGTCCAGCAACTCGATGGCCCGTGGCTTCGACGGGTCGCGCCGCAGCAGCCCGACCTTCTCCAGGTTCGCCAGGTGCGCGTGGACTGTGGACGACGACGCCAGCCCGACGGCCTTGCCGATGTCCCGGACCGTCGGCGGATAGCCGTAGCGCGCGGAGTACTTCTTGATGAAATCGAAGATCTCCTGCTGGCGCTTCGTGAGGTCCTTCCCTATGTCCATGTGGGGCGCTCTCCTGGCTTCTCGAACGTGTGTTCGTACAACCTACTGCGGGTCGCGGACGGACTCAAGAGCGCAGCCCAGGGCTATACTCGCCCTCCCTCGCGCCGATGGCGGAATTGGTAGACGCGCCAGGTTGAGGGCCTGGTCCGGGATAACCGGGTGGAGGTTCGAGTCCTCTTCGGCGCACCTTCGAAAGCCCTGCAATCGCGGGGCTTTCGTCGTACCGGTCGGTCGCTTCTTTCGCTGGGGGCCACATCCCGTGACAACCCCTCTGACAACTGGGCCACAGCTCGTGTGGCCCAGTCCGTGGCCACAGCGATCGGAGATGCCCATGAGCATCGACCACGAGCCTGGCCGGCGGCGCCATCGCGTCCGCTGGCGCGAGCGCGGAACCCAACGCACCCGCCGCTTCCTCACCCGCAGCGACGCGGAGGCATTCGCCGCCTCGCTGCGGCCCGCACCCGCGCCGCCGCCCGTCCCCCCGCCCGCGGAGCCGGACGGCAGGGGCGTCTACCCCTACGCCACCACGGCGGGGCCACGCCGGCGGCTGCTGTATCGCCAATCCGACGGCACGCTCACCACCCGCCGCGGCTTCGAGAGCCGAGCGGCCGCCGTCGCCGCTCGCGCCGCCGCCGTCGACGCCCTCCGTCGCGGCCAGCTCAAGGTGCTCTCGCGGCGACCTTCGCCGAATGCTGGTCGAGGTTCCTGGAGCGCAAGCGACCGTACGTCACCGTGGGTACGTTGCAGGACTACGTCACGCACGGCCGCAAACGGCTGTTGCCGTGGTTCGGCGAGTTGCCGATCGCCGCGATTGACGAGGACCGCGTCCGCGATTGGCTGGATCAGATGCTCGAACTCGTCGCCGCCGGCGAGCTCAGCCCCAAGACCGTCAACAACGCCCGGACCTGCCTGTCGATGAGCTCGGCGAGGCCGTCCGCCGCGGGCAACTGACCCACAACGCGTTCCGGCACGTGCCCGGGCTCCCGGAGGAGCGCCGCGAGTGGACTGTCTGCGGCTCGACGAGATCGAGCGCTACCTCGAGGCGTGCGGCGACTTCTATCGCCCGTTGGCGGAATTTCTGATCGGGACCGGCGCCCGGATCTCCGAGGCCCTCGCCATCCGCTGGCCCGACGCCGAACTCGAGACCGGCGTCGTGCGGATCTCACGCCAACGGGCCAGGACCACGCCGACCACCGTGGCCACGAAGGGCAAGCGATTCCGCTCGGTGCAGATCGGCCCGGGCTCGTCGCCACGCTGCAACAGCTGAGCGACGAACGCGCCGCCAGACGCCGAGACGACGACGGCTGGCTGTTCCTCTGCCCTCCCCCACGTCGCGGCCGCTACGCCCGGTGCACCGAACCCGTCCGTCCCACCCAATCGCCGGACAGCACACGACTGGCACGAATGGGCGCTCGAGGACGCCGGGCTGCGCGACATGCCGCTACACGCGCTCCGGCACACGGCGGCGACCGCCTGGCTCGCCACCGGGCATCCGCTGATCTTCGTCCAGTGCCAGCTGGGGCATCGCTCGATTACCACGACCGAGGAGCACTACGGCCACCTCGAATCATCCTTCGTGCGATCCGCCGCGGCGCAGACGGAGGCGCTGATCGCATCCGCGGCCCCGGGCGTGACCCGGCGCCGGGCGGCGTGAGGCCGTGCAGCCGGCGACTGCTCGAGCGTCTACGTGGACGTTTGCGCGGTCGCGGGTCGGCGGCCGGGAAGCCACACGAGGCGCGCCTGCTCGAGCCAGCGGTCAACGTCCCCCGGCACGAACCGAACTGGGCCGTCCAGGCCGCCGAGTCGCACGCAGGGAATGCGACCGGCCCGGGCGGCCTCGTACACCCACGAGCGAGACACGCCGAGGCGACGAGCCACCCCGTTGGGCTTGAGAAGCGACACGTCAGGTTCGGTCATCCACGTCTTCTTCAGTCCGCGACGAACACGCCGCGCGGGTTGGCCGTCGGCGAACCGCGAAACTCGAGTGGGCTGGTGGTCGAGGTCACGTGTGGTTCGTCGATCGAGACGCTGGTGCGACCCAGCTCTGTTGCATCCAAGAGGGGCGAGACGCTGGCTTGGCCCCGGGGCTGGCGACTTGCGCGCGTCACGCCGGCGGACGGCATCCCGGACACGCCGCCGGTCGCGCGCACGGCGAGACATCCGGACGCATCGGATTGCCCACGCGTCAATTGTTTGAGCCGATTCCGCTCGGCGCCCAGGCCGCGAGTGGGCGCGGCACATCGCCCAGACTGCGGCCTGAGCGATGAGCAGACACGGGGGTGACCCGACGCCCGCTCAGCCATCAGACGACCGGCCCAGAGCACCGCGCACCGCGCACCCTCGCCCGCACGAATCGCGCTGCTCCCGTCACGCGAATGCGATAGCGCCAACCACTCTGCGGCGGGTCAGGCGTCGCTTGTCCCTGGCATGGATAGGAGCAGCGGCGACGGCGCGCGCCGGGCTGCTCGTGGCAGGTGAAAGGAGCAGCGCACCGGGCGTCTTCCCGCCGCGACTGGCGGCGCATCCGGCGCACCGCTCACGGCGAGGTCAGCACCTTCTCGGCGAGCGACACGACCGCGAGCGCCGTGAGCGCCAGCGCGGTGACGCGTTCGGCGCCCTCGCGCAGTCGCTCGCGTAGCTCAGATGGCGGTGCGTCCGCCGTCGACGCGGATGATCGCGCCGTTGATGTAGCCGGCGGCCGGAGTGGCAAGGAACGTGATCACGTCAGACAGCTCGTGGACGTCGGCGATCCGGCGGAGCGGGATCTGCTTGGCGAACTCTTCGGCCATGACCAACCTCGGTTCCACCGCCGGGGTGCGGGTCGGCCCCGGTGCGACCGCGTTCACCCGCACGTTCTGCGGCCCATATTCGGCGGCCCATGCCTTGGTGAGCAGCTCGATCGCCGCCCGCGAGGCGCCGTAGGCAGCCATTCCGAGCTGGCCGTACCTGGCGACCATCGTCGAGATGTTGATGATCGATCCGCCGCCGCGGGCGGCGATCTTCGGGGCGAGTGCGGCGACGAGGAAGAACGGCGCCTTGACGTTGATTTGGAACAGCCCGTCGAACGCCGCCTCGTCGGTGTCAGCCGTCGATCCGAGGGCGGCGAAGCCGGCCATGTTGACGAGCACATCGATCTCGCCTGCTGCGTCGGCTACGCGCCCCACCTCGGACATCTCCGAGAAATCAGCGGCGATGAAGTGCGCATCGTGTCCGCCCGCACGGATCTGCTCCACGATGCTCGCGCCGCGAGTCTCATCGCGGCCGGTGATCATCACCGACGCGCCCTTCTCGGCCATCGCCAGCGCGACGAAGGAGCCCATCCCGGATGTGCCACCGGTTATCAGAGCCCGCTTGTCCTTCAACGCCATCGTTGCCACCCTTCGCTTGTTGGACCGTGCAATCCATTCCCGCGTCGCCGACCCTAGCAAGAATGGATTGTATGATCCAATAAGAGGTCCTAGCCGTGCGCGCTCCGGGAGGGCGTCCCGTGGGTCCGAGGGCTCAGCGGTCGAGCGAAGTGCTCGTGGTGCTGAGGGTGGCGATGAGCGTAAGCATCGCGTCGAGCCCGGCCGCGAGCGGTTCAGGGTCGCGCTGGATCTGAGCGAGCAAGAGGCCGCCCTCAAGCGCGGCAAGCAAGGCGAGCGCGAGCTGGCGCGGATCGGCATCCGGTCCGAGCCGGCCAAGCGCGTGCATTCGCAGAAGACCGGCCATGATGCTGGCCTCCCAGCGCTTGAAGGCGACCGCAAGCATCGCCCGAGCTTCGGGCTCGGTCTCGGCGAGCGCGGGACCGAGCGAGCCGACCGGACAGCCGCCACGCCCGTCCGTCTCGCGGGTGTGATCGACGACGAAATCCCGCCACTCCCGCAGGCCTTCCAGGCTGCTGAGATCGAACCGCTCCTGCGTTCCGATGGCCATGTCGGCCTGGCGCTCGATGACTGCGCGGACCAGCGCCGGCTTGTCGTCGAAGTAGTGGTAGAGCTGGGAGCTGCTCACGTGCGCGCTGTCGCGCACTTGCTCGATCGTCGTGCTGGCGACGCCCTGCTCGTAGATCAACTGTGCCGCGGCGTCGACGATCCGCGCACGCGTCTCAGCGCCCTTACGCGTTAGCCGCCGCCGATCAGAACTTCCCGCAGACATCAGCAGAAGCATACCGCTGAAAATGGTCTCGCTATGCCATATGATGGCGCGCAACATGGATCGTACATTCCAATCTTGCAACGATTTCGGGCTTGCGGGCGTCGCGGAAGGAAGACGGCACTGGGCCGGGCCCCGCCGAGCAGGGACCGGCCCGCCGCACCCCCCGCGGCCCGACCGTGCCGTACAGCCAACCCCGGCTGGACCTCAACTAGGAGAGAGGCGATCACGATGAGCACAACCCCAGTGAAGTCCGTGTTGATCACGGGCGCCAACGCCGGGATCGGCAAGGAGGTGGCCCGGCAACTGGCATCCCGTCCCGAGATCGCCCACATCTACCTGGCCTGCCGGAACCGAGACCGGGCGACTGCGGCCCGTGCCGAGCTCGAAGCCGCGACCGGTCGGCGCATCTTCGACATCGTTGTCATGGATGTCGCCAATCAGGATTCGGTCCGCGCCGGCCTGGCCGGCATCAGCGGAACCATCGACGCGCTGGTGATGAACGCTGGTGTCATCGGCCCGCAGTCGATGGCCTTGACGGCTGACGGGGTCACCACCGTGTTCGCGACCAACGTTCTCGGCCACGTCGTCCTCCTCGAAGGGCTCCTGGCAGAGGATCGACTTGGAGAGGTTGCGGTTCTCGCCGGAAGCGAAGCAGTCGTCGGAGTTCCGAAGTTGCGGATGAAACGGCCATCCTTCGTCTCAACCTCTGCCGATGAGCTCGCCACCGTCATCGACGGCAGCTACTTCGCCAGCAGCGAAGCTGACTTCAGCCTGGCGTTCGCGCAGGCCAAGTACATCGGGGCCCTCTGGATGGCCTACCTGGCCCGCCAACACCCCGACCGCCGCTTCATCACCGTGAGCCCCGGGAACACGACCGGCACCCACGCCCCCAACGACCTTCCCCTACCGATGCGGGCAGCCGCCAAGTACGTCATGCCCGCCCTCGGGTTCGCCCACAAACTCGACGTGGGAGCGAAGCGGCTCGTCGACGGAGTCACCGACCCGACCCTGTCCAGCGGCGTGTTCTACGCCAGCCCGGCCAACAAGTTGAAGGGTCCCTTGACCGACCAGACAGTGATCCTTCCCGACCTGGCCAATACGGAATTTCAGGATCACGCCAACGAGGCCATCCACCGCTTCATCACCTCAAGAACCGTCGCGTAACACCTCACCCACTGCACCTGGGCCACGACGCTGTCGAGATCTCGCAGCCGAGCCGTCGAGGGAAGATGCCGCCGCTGCCGCAACGCGCGGGTGGCGTCCCTTTGCCGCTGTAAATTCGTCCGCGGCGCTGGTTGCTGGGGTCAGTCTATGCGGCGCTGATCTCCTTTGGGTTCGCGTGGTCGGGTTCGTGATATCTGACGCGGTTGAGTCGTTGGTGGTCGAGCTCGGTGAATCTGATGCCGTTGGTCTCGTGAGTGATGAGGAGATCCAGGACGGCCCAGACCACGGTGAGGCAGCTGTCCTCGCCGGGGAAGCGGCCCATCACCTTCGTGCGCCGTTTGACCTCGCCGAGCGAGCGCTCGAGCAGGTTGGTGCTTCGCCACCGCCGGCGGTGCCGGGTCGGGTAGCGCAGGTGCACCACGAGCGCGTCCAGATCGTCGGCCAGGCACTTCGCCGCGGCGGTGAAGCCACCCGTGTCGAGTTCGTTGACGAGCGCGTGTAGTCGTTGCTTGGCGTCGTTCTCGTTGATCGCGCCATCGAGTGCTTGCCAGTAGGCATGCTTGACCCGTTCGCGTTCGGGCAGCTTGGCGTACAGGTTGCGGGCCCGATGCACGCAGCAGCGTTGCCGGTCAGACGTCGGCCAGCAGTGCTCGATCGCCCTGTTCAAGCCGGCGGCGCCGCCGGCGACGATCAGCATCGGCGCGCCCAGTCCGCGGCCGATCAGATCGCGGCCGAGTGCCTGCCAGTCCTCGTAGGACTCGCGCATCCCCAGCATCACCGCCAGCAACGCGCGCTCGCCTGCTTCGGTGAATCCCCAGGCGACCAGCACACCCTCCTTCGGCCCGCTGGGACGAACGGAGATGAAGGTCGCGTCCAGGAACAACGCCACCAGCCGGGTGTCGTCCCGGTTTCGGACGCTTGACGCGTCGCGCGCTCGCGCAACTCCGCCGCAGATGCGCGAGGCGGTCGACTTCGCAGCTTCCCGAGCCCGGCGTGCTCGCACAAGGACTCGACGTCGCGCATCGACAGGCCGCCCACGAACGCGCCGATCACCAGCGCTTCAGCGGCTCGGTCCGCAACAGCTTCGGCGTCTGCGGGAACAGCTGGACGCGATCGTCTGAGCAGCCTCACGGATCTGCGGGATATCATCTCGAAGCTCGCCCTCGGCGGTCTGCACCCGGCGCGGGCGAAACCCGTTGCGCAGCCCGCTCTCGTAGTGCGCAGCCCGCGCTGTGACTCGGGCCGGCGCTCATACCTGGCGCGACCCAGCCAGGCCTCGACTCGTCCTCCACCGCGCGCGGATGATCAGCCACGCGCCGAGCCTGGCCAGCTCCGACAGCGACTCGCGCGGGTTCTCACCGACCCCGACAGCCAGCAACTGGTCGATCTGCGCTTCGATCTCCGCCGACGGCGGTACGGTACGTCTCACGGCGTAGGTCCTCCTTCGATGTCTTGCAGGACTTGAGGGAACCTACGCCGTAGCCGTGACGGCACCGGGCTTATTTACAGCAGTTCTGAGACGCCACCCACGACGCAACCGCACAGCCGTTCCCTGGCTCATGCGTTGGCTCACGCGCCCCCTCGTAGTAGTGCCGTTCTTCGTCCGGAGCGACAGCCCCGTGGGCAGCGTTTCGGACGCCTTCAGGAGCGGTGTCCCGTAAGGGGAGGCCTTTGCGGACACACCGGCACGGCTACGAGCCGCTCATGAGTCCCTCTGGCAGCCAGTAGCGGTTGGCGCACCTGCCAGCCACGGCGGAGCGAGTCCCGCTGGCTTGCGGTGCGTCTTTGTCTTGGTCCGCCGCCGGCGTGCGCGTGGCCATGATCCGTGGCGGCATGTCCGACAAGCAGGCCGATGACGCCCAGGACGGTTTCCAGGGCCCGACGGCGCACCGGGGCGGTTTCCGTCCCCTTCGGTCGCTCGGTTCACGCGTCCTCGCTCTCGCGCCCGCACGCCCTGGACGGCGGACGGCGGCGACGGCAACGGCGACGGCGACTGCAAGTCGATCGAACAGGAGTTCATCGAGCGCGCGCCGGAGCCTCTCATCGGCGGTCCGCTGGACCTGCGCGAGATGGGCCGGCGGTGGATCGGCCGAGCGGGGCGCAGCGACTTCAGCTTCGACACTGCGCCTGCCTGAGGCGCTGGCCTGGACGCCGCAGCGCACCGCACGGACGACACGCGCGCTGCCGGGTCGGCAGACAGCGGCGATCTGCCCGGCCCACCGCGTGGTGCGGCGGGCCGGAGACGCAGACGAGCGGTCCGCCGGCTAGGCGGCGGTGGCGTTGGCCAGCCAGTCGTCGGGAGCCGGCTGCGCGGCGGCGTGCAGCTGGTGCCAGGCGCGGTTGAGGTGGCTCTGCAGCAGCGGGGCGTACAGCCACGGCGGCACGACCAGCAGGCCGCCGAAGGTGAACATGGCCATGTACAGCCCCGGGCTCGGCCGTTCATACGGCGCCAGGCCGGACAGCGTCATGGTCTCGCCGACGCGGCGGGCCGTCGAGTGCGCGGTGACGAACACGGGCACGACGACCAGCGAGCCGAGCGTGACCGCCAGCGTCGAGACGCCCGGGCTGGCGCTGGCCAGCGGGTGGGTCGGCTGCACGCTGCGCGCGAAGTCGCGCATCTCGCGGTTGACCGTGTACCACCAGTAGATCAGGTACAGGCCGAGCGTCACGAACGAGAGCAACGCGACGATGCCGGGGCGGCGTTCCACGCCGGGCACGGCGCGCTGAGCGATCGTCGGTTGCGGCACCACCGCGAGCGGGGCGGCCGGCCCGACCGGGCTGCTCGCCACGACCGGCGGCTGCTGGGGTTCCGATGACAAGGGTTGATTCTTCCCGGAGAGCGACATTGCCCTCGTCATCGGCCGCGCCACGCCCGGTCTTGAGCGACCCGGACAGGCGGCGGGAGCGACCGCGCCGCCGCGCCGAGGGCCGGTCAGGCGCCGGCGCCGCGGCCGCCGGCCCGCGCGGCGCCCCACGCCGCGTCGACCGCGGGGCGCGCCGTCCAGGCGTGAATCGCGTTGACGATCCAGACCACGACCGCTATCCCCGTGACCCAGCCCGGGGCCTGGTCGTCCGCGCCGGGCGCGGTGACAATGGCGAGGATCAGCGGAACCGCGTAGGCGGCCGCCAGGCGCCAGTAGCGGGCTGACCGGGTCACGAAGGCGGCATGCACCCAGGCGGCGGCGCCCAGATACGGGAGCAGCGCCCACAGCCAGAACAGCGACCGGTTGCGACCGGCGGGCGCCGGCGCCCGCGCCGGAGGCCGCGCTGCGGGCAGTGGCGGCAGGTCGCTGACCAGGGCGACCAGATCCGCCCGGGTGACCGCCGCGTAGGCGCCGGCCATCCGCGTCTCCAGTTCGTCGACCGTGAGCGCGCCCACGCCCGCGGCGGCGCGCAGCATCTCGGCGACGCGTTCACGGTCGGCGTCGGTAGCGCGCAGCTGCAGCTGCGAAGGCGGCGTCATGGCATCGCAGTCATCGGCTGGAGGCGGTCGCGTCTGCAGCCCTCGGCCGCGGGAAGGTCAGGCTGATGACCAAACGCCGTGTCGTCCAGGGCGACGGGCCGGGCCTGACCCGGACCGTCTGGGGACGCCACCGGGGCCTCCACCGTTCACGGCCGATGCCCCGGCCGCCCGCACCGATGCCCCGCGAGCCTGCTGCCCGTCGCCGCCGGCAACGGGACGAGGCCGTTCTACCGCTCGCTGGTGGTGTGCGGCAAGCGACTGCGTTCGCAGTGGTCGGCGGAGGCCGACCGATTCTTGGAGGCCGCGGTGGCCGCCGCCGACGCCCGCCACGTGCTGCGCGAGCTTCAGCGGTTGCATGACCGTGCGCTGGCCGAGGACCGCCCGTTGGTGCTGATCATCAGCTACGAGGCGGCCAAGCGGCACGTGGCCGAGCTGTGAGCCGCCGAATGGGACGACCTGGTGGTGGACGAGGCGGCGGTGCTCAAGAACCCCAACACGGACCGCTGCATGGACATGAAACGCTGCGAGCGCGCGAGCTCGAGGCCCTGGCTCTGCGCGACGGCGGCGATGTCGAAGCCGCGCACGACATCCTCGCCGACGTGGTTGCCGGCTACGGCGAGACCGGTGACCGATGGTTGCTCTCGCCCTCGGCGGCAACCGGCGAACTCGCCCGCACAAAGATCCACCTGGGCGACACCCGAGGAGCCACGGCCCTCCTCGAAGCCGTCCCTGCCGGTCTGGAGTCGATCTCGGCGGATCATCCGAACGCGCACCTGACTCGCGACCTGCTCGATCGCTGCGAAGCGTGGTCGAGCGACGGGGCGACATTCGGGCGAACGCAGTCACCCTGGTCCGCGCAGGAAGGGCGTCCGACGCGCTGGAGCAGGCCGCGCAGCTTGTCGCGACCTCGGCGGGAGAACCTGACATCGAAGGCTTGCGCGATCGGAGCCTGCTGGCCGCGGCCCCTGGCACGCCGACCGCGCTGCGGCGGCCGGCGAAGCCGCGCGGACGACAGCCGAACTCGCGGCGGGGCTGGCGGCCGAGCGCCGCTACACCCGCGAGAGAGACCGGATCGAGGCCTGGATGCACAGCGGGCGGTCGGGCTACGAGTTGCCGGCTGACGACGTGACATTCCGGCCAACGTCCGGGACGCGCTGCTGTCACTTGCCGCCCAAGGCGATGCCAGCCCGCTGCTTGAGATGGCGATCCCCGAGTCGGTCTAGCTGTTGTTAATCGAGACGGCCGACCCGGATCCCGCAACGCTCGCGTCCGCCGCGCTCGGCGGCGTGTTTATCACCACCGAACGGCTGCGCGCCGGCTACCCGACGTTCACCGGACTGGCCAAATCCAGAGGGTTTCGGCAGGTCCTCCAGGACTCGTGCCGGGAGGTGGCGGCAGACGATCCTGCCACCAAGCTGCTCACGCGGATCACCCCCGCGGCCGCGAACGAAGCGAGCCCCCACGACCCGCCGCAGCGAACCGCCCTAGTCGTGACATTGTGGACGGTCCTCGCGATCATCGCCCCGAACGGCCGAGCGCTGTACCAGATCGACAGTGATGATCTGAACTGGGCCACACTCATCGCCGAAGTCAGGTCGCAATGACCCCGGTCGGCGTCGGAGTCGGCGCGGAGTTGCCACGCCGCGGGCGCCAACACCGGACCGTGTCGCGGTCAACGCTCGCACTCGCACCGTGCACCCGGGCAATCAGTGGGAAACGGACCCTGCCGAATCATGCTGGCCCGTTCTCGGAGACCCGCTGGCGCCGGACGTTCGGCTTGCAATCGATATGGGCCGCGGCGATGGGCGGGTGTGACCGGCACCGGCCGAAGGCGCAGCTGGGGTCAGCTCGAGGGTTCGAGCGGCGCCGGTTCCGGCGTGCGGATATGCGTGCGGCCACGCCGTAGCCTGTAGTGGTAGTGCGGCTCACTGCCGATTTCGTCGACCGCTACATCGACTTGTCCTGTTCCACGTCGAGCAACTGCGCTACGTCGTCATCGAGCTGAAGGTCAGCGAGTTCGAGCCCGAGCACCGAGACAGCTCAGCGCCGATCGAGCGCCTGCGCGCCGTCGCGCACCACCGCTCAAGTTCGTATCCGGCGCGCCCGCAACGTCATCTATCGGGCTCGACCACGTCCAGGGAGTCCACGGCCCACGGCGGCTGAAGGTGGTCGCTCGATAGGGTCCCCCGCCGATGAAGCTGGCCAAGGTCCTTGAACAGCACATCGCCGTGTTCGGCCAGGCGGGGAGCGGGAAGACCGTCCTCCTCTCCTCGTTCTACGGTGCCGCCCAGGAGCCGAAGTTCCTCAAGGAGAGCGTCTTTCGGTTGATCGCGGACGACATCGGCCAGGGCCATCGCCTGCATCGGAACTTCCTAGGCATGAAAGAAGAGGCGAGGGCGCCGATGAAGGACCGCTTCGCGGCCAAGTCCTCGCCTTCACGATCAAGCTGAAGGATGGGAATGCGAAGGCCGCGAAGGCGAAGCCCTTCGACAGCCTACGACTCGTCTGGCACGACTATCCGGGGGAGTGGTTCGAGGAGGACGTGAGCGGGCCGGAGGAGGCGCAGCGCCGGGTTGACCTGTTCCGGTCTCTGCTGGTCTCTGACGTCGCCGTTCTGCTGGTGGATGGTCAGAAGTTGCTGGACAACGCCGGCACGGAGGAGCTCTACCTGAAGTCGCTGCTTACCAGCATCCGCAACGGACTGCTGCGACTGAAGGACGAAGTGCTCGAGAACGGCAAGCCGCTGGCCGAGTTCCCGCGCATCTGGTTCGTGGCCTTGTCGAAGGCCGACCTGCTGCCGGACATGGACGTGTTCAAGTTCCGGGACATGCTGATCCTGAAGGCGTCCGACGATATGGACGAACTGCGACACGTGATCGCAGAGTTCGTGGAATCCAGCGACGCGGTGTCCGTGGGCGAGGACTTCATCGTGCTCTCGTCGGCATCGTTCGGCGTGGACAAGATCGAGGTGACCAAGCGCGTCGGGCTGGACCTGATCCTGCCGGTGGCCGCCATCGTCCCGTTGGAGCGCTACGTCAGATGGGCCGAGCTCAACAAGATCGCGGGAAAGGCGGCGGAGTTCCTGCTCGATCAGGCGGGGCCTCTGGCCGTCGCAATGGTGGGCAAGCTCAAGTTCGCGGGCAGGCTCGGCACGTTGTGGAAGCCACTCGTCGGCGTCGCCGTTGCGGCCGAGGTTCTGGACGATGCGGCCAGACTCGTCGGTGACAAACTGATTCAAGCTCACCAAGACGCGCTGGCCAGGCAGGACTATGTGACGGCCGTCCTCACGCAGTTCAAGCTTGACCTAGACCAAGCCGAAGAGGAGAGGATCCTTCACAGGAGCCCCGGGTGAGCGGTGCCGCCCCGGATGCAGTCGCCCCGGAGGCCTCCTCCAGTCTGATCTGGGCGACGTGTGGTCGCTCGTGGGGCTTCCGGTTCCTCCTCAACGGCGGGCTGACCGACCCGCTGCCGGCCTATGACCGCGTGTTCGCCGGTCTGGAGGACGAGCCAGCGGCATGGCGCCGCGCTACCGGGAAGGTCGCGCTGCGCTTTCCCGATCCGCTGGGGCGCAAAGACGCCGCCGGCCGGGTCATCCCCCACGAGTTCGTCGTCTCCGGAGACCTAGCCGATCGAATCGAGTCGGTCGAGGACGGCCGGCAGCTGGTCTGGCCCCGCGTCGAAGCTGCCTATGCCCGAGTCTGGGACGCCGAGCGTCCCCCCTCGGCCGCGGACCTCGGCCTCGCCGATCGAAACGTCCCTCATGGCGAGGACTGACGCGCGCCTACGCTATTTGGGCAGGTGCCCACCGAATTGAGGGCCTGGTCCGGGATAGCCGAGTGGAGGTTCGAGTCCTCTTCGGCGCACCTTCGAAAGCCCTGCAGTCGCGGGGCTTTCGTCGTTCCGGTCGGTCGTCCCGACAAGCTCGACGCCCGGGCACTGGCGAGCTTCTTGTGGCGCGGCGAGCTGGAAGCGGTGTGGATGCCGGATGAGCGCTGCCGGGCCGGCTCGCTCGGCGTGAGCAACTGATCCGCGCCCGGACACGGGTGTCCGCGTTGGTTGCCTGCGCCGGCCGGCGTTCTTACCGGAGCGTGCGTCGCGCCGGCACACTTCCGACACACTTCCGATGTCCAACCGAGTCTACGGACGGGCAACGGCGCCAGCTCGCGACGGTGAGCGCCAGGACGCTTCGGGAATCCAAATCTCGGCGCACGGCTTGATCAGCGTCGAAGACAGGTTCGCCACCGACCCCAACCTGGCGAACAGCCTGGGGTTCGTTCTCAACGCCCGCCGCACGCTGACCCGCCTTCATCGCGCTCCCCGGCTCCGTAAAGATCAAGCTGAAGGCCCCCTCCGAAAGCCTGCACCAACGTAGGTCAGCCGCTTCGAGGCGGCCGATCCCGCCGACCGGGCGAGCCACCTCCACCTGCTCGCCGACCACCAGGCGGTCACGTTCTGGCCTATCGCGTGGCTGCGTTCCGTGTCACCGCGCTCGATAGCCGGGAACTCCGGAGACCTGGCTGCCCCTACGACGGCGGGCCATCGCGGCGCGGATCCGCCAGGGCCAGCAGCAACTGGCGGGCGGGCGGGTCGGGCAGCTGATCGAGCGCCCGGACCGCTTGCCGGAGCTCCAGCAGCCTCAGCTGTCTGCGCTCTAAGGCCAGCCGGCCGGCCCAGCGCACCGCCGCGGCGTCGAAGCGCTCCGGCTCCTTGGCCCGGATCAGCTCGACGATGGCCAGCGCGTCGACCAGCTCGATCCACCGCAGCTCGGCCGCGTTGGCCCGCACCGCCAGCAGGTTGCCGTGACGCAGCGCCAAGCGCAGGCGGGTGTGGGCGGAACCGTCGGAGGTCACGAACATATGTTCGCATAGACCTGTCCGCGCGCCGGCTACCGGGGCAGTGCGGCAGGCCGAGGGGCGACGCTCGCGCGGGCTCGGCAGGTGGCGAGCATGCCGGCCAGGCGTCGTGCTCGGGCTGGGTGATCGACAGCGGCCAGACGCGTTTGTGGTCGATCCACCAGCGCGCGTGGCGACACCACGCCGCCTGCCGCGGTGGCTTCCACTCTCCGAGGAGCGTGTCGAGCTTGCTCGGGTTGTGGATGACTTGGCCGTCGTAGACGCTCGTCTCACGAAGCGAGTTGCGGCCGGCCGGCCAGACCCGGTCTTCCGCAGCCAGCCCCTGAGCCCGCGGCCAGCGTCGGCAACGGCGGCCGACTTTGCGGCAGCGTCGGTGAAAGGCGCCCGGGGCTAGGATGTCTCCGTGCGGAGCGCCGACAGGGCCAAGCGAATCGCCTGCGTGTGCGGCAAGGTCGTCGAAGGCGAGAACGACGACGAGCTCTGGGCGGAGGCCCAGGCGCACCTCGCCATCGACCATCCTGCCCTCGTCGGGAACGTTTCGCGCGAGGATATCCTCGCCCAGGCCGAGGAGGTCTAGATCTAGACCGTTGTGGGGATCTCGCCGAGCAGGCGTCGGTAGACGTTCTGGACGGCCGGGCTCGGCGCAACCCCGAGTTCGTCGCGGAGCATGAGGCGCAGTCGCTCGTAGGCGCGTAGCGCCTCTGCAACGTTCCCGCTCCGCTCGAGCGCCTCCATCAGGATCAGGTGGCCGGTCTCGCGGAACGGAGCCAGCTCGATCAGCTGGCGTGCGCAGTCCGCGGCTTGTGGGAGCGTGGGCCCACCGAGGCCGAGCCTGGCTGCCGCGAAGCATTCGAGCCCGCGGACGCGGACGTCGTCGAGCCGTCGGCGCCAGTCGTCGAGCCAGGGCCGGTCGTGGCTTCGGAGGAGGGGGCGAGTGGCGACGTGGTACGCGACGCCGGACGGGCCCCAGGCCGCGGCCCATTCGCCGTTCGCGACATGCGACTCGGCCCGATGCAGCGCCTCGAGTGCGGCTTCGACGTCGACGAACGCGTCGGCTGGTAGCAGGAGCTCCACCTGTGCTCGTCCGACCAGCAGCTCCGGCCCGAGGACCCGGCGCACCTTGGAAAGCAGCACGCTCAGCCGAGGGCTATGTCCGGGAGTCGCCTCCTGGCCGTAGACGGCGATCAGCAGCTCGTCGCGGTCGATGCGGCGAAGCCGGTTCAGCACGAGGTACGCGAAGAGCACCGGGCCCAAGGCTCCCGGCAGGGAGTCCTCGACGCGCTGCCCGTCCAGCCGCGCCACGAGCCGGCCGCAGAGCTGAATGCGCGTCTCACCCGTCGGCGCCATCTCCGCAGCTTAGAAAGGTCGGCGAAAGATTCGCGAAACGACGGGCCGCAACCATCCCCCTTCGTGAAGACGAGAAGCGCCATCCTGCCGGACGAATTGATCGGAGGAACGATGGGAGCAACGAACATCGAGACGCACCGTGCAGGGCACGAAGCCTTCAACCGGCGCGACTTCGAGGCGATGGTCGAGAAGTACGCCGAGCGCATCAGCTGGATCGACCAGGCGCGAGGGACCACCTTCAGCACACCTGACGAGTTCAAGAGCGAATTCCTCGGCGGATGGATCCAGGCGTCCTCGGACTGTGAGGTCACGGATGCCAGCTATGCCGACGCCGGCGAAACGGTCGTGGCGCGGTTCACCGCGCGGGGTACGAACGACGGCCCGCTCGGTTCCTTTTCGGCCACCGGCAGGACGTGGACGCTGCCGATCTGCGAGATGTGGCACTTCGACGGCGGCGGTCGGGTCGTCGGTGGCGAGATCTACTACGACCAGGTCTCGCTGCTCTCGCAGCTGGGGCTGCTGTCCTAGGCCATTCTCGGCGCCGTCATCGATAGCGCAGCGCAGTACGGCGCACCTCCGAAAGCCCTGCTCCGGCGGGGCTTTCGCCTTCTCGTGCCGCTCTGCTCCGGGGTGGCGAACCTGTCGTGGCAACGCCTATGGCAACTGGAGAACACCCCGCGTTCTCCGGACATCCCCCCAACCGGGAGGCCGCTATGAGGGTGCACCATGACGGAGACCGAGATCGCTGGGTGGTGCGGTGGCGTGGGGCAGGACGCCAGCGGGCGCGGCGCTTCGCCGACGAGACGGCGGCGCGCCGGTTCGATGCCCAAGTGGCCGCGTCGCCGGCCCGAGCGGGCGCGGAGCCGGCCACGGCGGCGTCTACGCCTACGAGACCACGGGACGGGCCGCGGTGGCGGTACGCGTTCCGGCAGTCGGACGGCCGTCTGACCTCGCGTCGCGGGTTCACCGGCCGCGCCGCGGCAGTGCACGCGCGGGCGACCGCCGTCGAGCAGGTCCGGCGCGGCGAGGTCGAGGCCTGGATGGCGTTGCCCGCGTCAGCCTGCCGCGAGCGCGGTGCGCAGCTTGACGACGGTGCGGTGCAGCTGGTCGAGCGCGCGGTCGGACAGGACGCCGGCGATCCGGGTGTCGAGCTCGGCCGCGATCAAGCGCTGTGCCTTGGCATGCGTCGTGGCACCCGCAGGCGTGAGCGCGATCACCGAGGAGCGGCGGTCGCTCGGGTGAGGCCGGCGGGCGACGAGGCCGTCGCGCTCGAGGCGGTCGACGGTCTTGCTCGCACCGCCGATGGTGATCGACAGGCCGCGCACGATGTCGTGCACACGGCATCCCTGCACCTCGGCGACGACCGCCAATGTCTGGGCGGTGCCCAGTCCCACGCCCAGTTCCGCGCGCAGCCGGACCTCGACGGCGTCCCACAGCTCGATCTCCAGGCGCACGAGGTCGGCGAAGAGGGCGGGCAGGTCGGCCATGGCGGAGCCAGGACCATAGTGCATCACGCGGAAGCGAGTTCCATGGAATTAGATTCCCTGGAATGCATATGCGCTACGCTCGGATGCATGCTCCATCTGCCCTCCTCCATGCGCGCTGTCGTCCTGGACGCCGTCCCCGCGCCGCCCGACGCACTCGTCGTCCGCGAGCGCCCGGTTCCCCGGCCCGAGCCCGGCTGGGTGCTGATCGAGGTCAAGGCCTTCGGCCTGAACCGCTCCGAGCTGGTGACCCGGCTCGGTCTCGCCGACCCCGACGTCACGTTCCCGCGCGTGCCGGGGATCGAGGCGACCGGGGTCGTCGCGGCCTGCCCGGGCGGCGAACTGCCCGTCGGCCAGCAGGTCGCAGCGATGATGGGCGGGATGGGCCGCCGCTTCGACGGCGGTTACGCGGAGTTCACCTGCGTACCGGTCGCCCAGGCGATCCCGTTCCGCAGCGAGCTGCCGTGGACCACGCTGGGCGCCGTGCCGGAGACGCTGCAGACCGCGTATGGCGCGCTGACCGTCGGGCTCGACGTACAGCCCGGCCAGACGCTGCTGATCCGCGGCGGCTCGTCGTCGGTCGGCCTGACCGCGGCGATGCTCGCCAAGCGCCGTGGCCTCACCGTCCTGGCCACGACGCGCTCGCAGACCAAGGCCGGAGCGCTGCGCACAGCAGGCGCCGACCACGTCGTCGTCGACACCGGTGCGATCGCGCCGCGCGTCCGCGAACTGGCACCGGGCGGCGTGCACGCGACGCTCGATCTGGTCGGCACACCGACCCTGCGCGACAGCCTGGACGCAACTCGCGTGCACGGCGTCGTGTGCAGCGCGGGCTACCTCTCCAAGCAATGGATCGTGCCGGACTTCTACCCGGCCGGCTACCTGCCCAACGGCGTGCGCCTCACCGGCTACGGCGGCGACGCGTCGGACCTGCCGCAAGCCGTCCTCCAGGACTTCCTGGACGCAATCGCCGCCGGTGAGGCGACGATGCCGATCGCCAAGACCTACACGATCGACGACATCGCGACCGCCCACGACGACATGGAGCACGACCGCGTCGCAGGCAAGCTGGTGATCTCGACCGGACGCTGAAGTTCGCGCCCCATACACCCTGGACCGCGCGCGCGCCAAAGGCTCTTCGGCGATATGCCTCTCGCGTCGAGAAGAAGCACTGCCGGACGAGCGGAAGCCGCGTGTTGCCGCGCCGACCGGCGCGGCGCGAGCAACTGGTGCGTTCACGCACGCAGTGCCTCCGGCGGACTTCCGCTCGGCCGGCGAGCAGCCCGCTCGGCCCGGGGGGGTGCATCACACTTGCCCTCGTGAAGAGGGTGGAGTCCACTTCCGGCGGTCCGGCAACGATGCCGCGGTGTCGTCGAGCTGGGCGCTCTCTCAGCCGGTGGATGCCGTGCCGGCCTGGATGGCCTCGAGGGCGCCGTCGACGTTCGCTACGAGGTTGTGTTCGCCGAGGACGTCGATGATTCTGTTGCGACGCAGCGCGTCGCGCACCGTGCTCTTCGCGCGGGCGACGATCAGCCGGATGCCGAGCGTGTCGAGCGTGTCGTGGACGGATCGCAGGGTCTGGGCGCCCGTCACGTCCACTTGACTGACCGCCTCAAAGTCGAGGACGACCGTGCGGAGCGGCGGCTCGGCGGCGTGGATTCGCGCGAGGAGATCCTCCTCGAAGATATCGGCATTGGCGAAGATCAGCTCCGCCTCGAAGCGGTGGATCAGGACGCCGGGAATCGGCGTCGCCCCCGGGTCGTCCTCGAGGTCGCTGAAGCGCGAGCCGTCGCTGCTGCGCCCGAGCGAGGCGATGTGCGGGTGGTCGATCGTGTGGATCAGCAGGATGAAGCTGAGGGCAACGCCGATCGCGACCCCGGGAAGGATGTCGATCAGGACCACGCCCAGCAGAGCGCCGAGCGCGGCCCAGAACTCGAGTGACTGCGCGCGCCAGTACTGCGTGACGCGCCCGAGGTCGATCATCCCCGACACTGCCCAGATCACGATCGCGCCGAGAATCGCCTCTGGCAAGTTGGTGAACAGCCCGGCGAGGAAGAGGATCGTCAGCAGCGCCATCAGCGCGGTCACGAGGAAGGCGACCGGGGATTTCGCGCCGACGCGCTCGGCGGTCGCCGACGGCGAGAGCCCGCCGGTGACCGTGTAGCCCTGGAGCGCGCCGGCGCCGATGTTGGCGGCGCCGTAGCCGAGCATCTCGCGGTTCGCGTCGACGGAGTAGTGGTACTTCGCCGCGTAGCTCTTGGCGATCGCGAGCGACTGCGCGAGCCCCACGATCACGACCGCGAGCGCGCCGGGGAGCAGTCTCCGCGAGGTCGCTCGCCGAGAGGCTTGACAGCGAGGCGAAGTGGAAGCCGGTCGGCACATGTCCGACGATCGCCACGCCGTGGTCCTGCAGGTCGAGCGCCTTGACCGCGAGGATCGCCACGATGACGACGATGATCACCCCGGGGAGCTTCGGCGCGAATCGTGCCAGCGCGAACAGCGCGATCAGCCCCGTGAGCCCCACGGCGACCGTGGCCCATTTCCAGCTCCCGACATCGAAGATGGTGTGGGCGAGCACCGAGACCGTGTTGCCCGACGGCTTCTCGATTCCCACCACCTTCGGCAGTTGGCCGATCGCGATGTAGAGGCCGAGGCCGACGATGAAGCCCTCCAGTACCGGCCGCGCGAAGAAGCGGGCGACGAACCCCATCCGCGCCAGGCCGCCGGCGATGTAGATCACGCCGACGATGAGGGTCAAGGCACAGGTCAGGGCGATGTACTCGGCCGAGCCTGTGCTCGCCGTCGCGACGCCGGCCACGGTGGACGCGGACAGCGTCGCCACCGTCGCGCTGGGGCCGACAAAGAGATGACGGGAGCTGCCGAACAGCGCGTAGCCGACGACGGCGAGCGGCATGACATAGAGACCGTTCTGGACCGGGACCCCCGCGATGCCGGCATAGGCCATCGCCTGCGGCACCATCAGCGCCCAGATCGTCAAGCCGGCCATCGCGTCGGTCGGCAGCCATCCCTGGTCATAGCCGCGAAGCCACGCGGGGATCAATCTCACGGCCGGCTCACCCGGTCGGGCTCGGTGGTGTCGACGAGCGCGACGCTGCCGGCGTCGCGCTCGATCGCGGTCACCATCCCGGCGCCTACAGTCCAGTCTCGACGGTGATCTTGCCGACGTCGACCGCGTGCTGGAGCGCGGCGTAGTCAGCATCGTTCTGGTCGGCGTAGGTTTCGGCGAACGACGCCATCGCGCGGTCGAAGCTGTCGCCTGACCCGAGGTAGGCGGCGATCGCCGCGGCATCGCCGGAGCGTGCGTGGGCGCGCGCGAGCGTCCAGCCGCAGACGCGCGCGTACTCGACCATCGCGGCCGGGTTCATCGCCTCGACGATTGCGGAGCCCTTGCCGTCCCACAGCTGGCGGATGTAGAAGTCGCGCTCGACGCCGTCGATGCCGGGGGTGCGCAGCCAGCCGAGCATGATGTCGCTGGCGGACTGCATCAGCCGCTGGCCCTCGACGACTCGCTGCCCGTGGTTGGCGAACTCGCTGTTGCCGAGGAACGGCTCGAGCACCGAGCGCTCGGCCTCCTTGCACTGCAAGAACAGCGGGTCGCCGTCGTCGTTGCCGAGCAACAGCATGATCCACGCGCGCGTGCCAACGCTGCCCACGCCGACCACCTTGCGCGCCGCATGCACGTAGCGGAAGCGCTCGAGGAGGTGACGGCGGTCGCCGCTCAGCGTGCGCCGGTAAGAGCGGATCAGCGTTCGCAGCCAGTCCTCGAGCACGACACGCTGCTCCGGTGAGACCAGCTCCTCGATCGGCATGATCAGCGGCGAGTCGCTGACGATCCGCAGCTGCCCGTCGACGACCTGAGTCAGCCGATCGAACGCCCGCATGCTGTCCTTCGCACGCGCCTTGGCGACGTTGCGATCCAAGCGCTTGCGCTGCTTGGCGGTCGCTTCCGCGGACCACTCCCTGGCCAGCTCCTCGACGTCGATGCGGGCGTACCAGAGCTCGAGCGCCCGCATCTCGGCGAACTCGCGCATCGCCTCTCGATATGACCGCCCGGCCGCGAGCTCGACCGCTTCGCGCGCCTTGGCGTCGAATCCGCGATCACGGCCGGCGACCGCGAAGCTCGTCACGAGCCGCTTGACATCCCATTCAAACGGCCCGGGCAGCGACTCGTCGAAATCGTTGACGCCGAACACCAGCCGCCGATCGGGAGCCGCGAACGCGCCGAAGTTCGACAGATGCGCATCGCCGCAGAGCTGCACGTGCAGCCCCGTGCGCGGCGCGCCGGCGAGGTCGCCCGCCATCAGGGCGGCACCGCCGCGATAGAACGTGAACGGCGAGACCAGCATGCGCCCGTAGCGGATCGGCACCAGCTCCGGCACGCGCGTCTGCGCCTGCTCCTCGAGCACGTCGACGGGATCACGCCGGCCCGGCGCCGGATCCCACCCGGCATGCGACGAACGTGGCACCTCGGCGCGCGCCGCCTTCCCCCGCGCCGCCCGCTCCACCCTCGTGAAATGCGCGACGCGCCCCGTCTGCGCCCGCGTGCGGCGCGCGCCCGCGCCGACGCCCGCGGGACCGTTGTGTTTGGCGATGGCCGTGCTCATCAGCTCCTCCTTGCTCGCCGGGTCGGCCGGCACGGCCGGCAGGCTCGCGGCCGCCAGCCGCCGGCCGCGGCCGCGGCCGCGTTCCGGCATGGCCGCACGACAGCACTCCCGCTCGCGTGCCGGATCGCCCGGATCGTATGAACCGGCAGATATGGCGGTGGGCCGTCAAGTGCGTCTGGCAACGTCCGCACGCGCCCAACGGTGGCCGGCGGGTCGCCGCGAGGCGGTCGTCGAGAAGGCCGGCGGGCGGTTCACAGAGAAGACGGACTTTGTGGCGGCCGGCGGCCAGGTCAAGTCGATGCTCGCGTGGCTCGAATACATGAAGCACGGCGAGCCACAGGAACGCATCCTCGGGCTGCAGATGCCGGCACCGACGAGCTAGGCCGAGATCTCGGCCTCGAGCGTCTTGATGGTCTGTGAGAGCTCGCGGATCCGGCGGATGCACGATGCAGATGACGCCGGCAAGAGCCAGGAGTGCGCATCGGCAGCACAAACCAGGCCCGGCACGTCCACGCGGCGGCGTGCCGTCAGCCGAGGACGGCGTCGACCAGCGGCGCGTAGGACTTGTCGCCGGCCTTGAGCTCCTTGAGGTCGGCGACCAGGGTGTCGAGGCGCTCGCCCGTCAGCCGCGCCTTCAAGGCCTTCAGGCGCGTGATGAACTCCGCCTGTACGGCCTTGTCGGAGGCCACCCAGTGCCGGGCGGCTTCCTTGAGCTCGTTCTCGTAGACGCGGTGTGCGCCCTCCTTGACGTCCTTGGCTTCGACCGGGAAGCCGGCGATGAAACCTTCCAGATGCGCGAGCGCCTCGGTGTTGATGTTGCTGCCGGGAGGCATCCGCTCGCGGATCAGCGCCCGGTCGACGGCGGACATGTTCTGCTTCTCCAACCAGCCGGCGAACGGCGTCTTCTCCGCGCCCGTGTCCTCGCGCCAGCGCTTGAGCGCCTTCGCTGCCAACTGGTCGTGAAAGGCGTGTTCCATCTCGTGTCGCAGCACGCCGAGCGCGGCGGCCTTGTTGCCCGCGTCGAACGCACCCGGGCCGAGCAGGATCGCGACCTTCGGCTCTGAGCCGGTCCGCGTCGTCGGCAGCTTGCCGGTGAACTCACCGTCCACGAGGTACCCGGTCTGGCCCCGGTCGCCGAGCCGAGCCACGAAGTTCAGGCCGGGCTTGAGGTCGGCCGGATCGGGCCGCAGCGCCCGGTTGATCTCGCCCGAGAAGCCCTCGAGCTTGCTCACGTCGAGCAGCTTCGCCAGCTCCGCATAGAGCGGGATGACGTTGCCGCCGCCGCGCAGCGTCTCCGCGTAATCCCCCGCCGGGAGGTCCGTGACCGGGTCAGTCTTCAGCCGCGACGGCGCCGGCTCGCGCGCCAGTGCCGGGCGGAGCAGCCGGATCATCGCCTGGTTGCCGAGGCCGCCGATCACGGCGGGCTGCGGTGCTCTGGGCATCAGCAACCTCTGGCGGCGCTCCGGCTCGCGTGCTCGTCCGTACATGTCCAGACGATCATCCCCGCAGCGGACCACCAGCGTCGATGGGGCAGGCCGTACCGCGCTCCAAGCAGCGGGCGTCCGACGCGGAGATCGCGGTGCCGGGTGTGTTGCGGGTCGTGTTCGTCCGTCGTCGTGGCGCTGTGTGCTGCTTCGTGTGCGCTGCGGACGCGTGTTTCACGGTGGGGTGATGGAGGGCGCGCCGGGCTGCCGACCTCGCGGCCGGCACCCGTAGCGCGTGCGCTGTCAGTGGGTGGCCCGGAGGGCTCGCTGTCGTCGGGTGCCGCGATTCGTGAGGGTGGTGATGCCGCCGACGGCGAGCAGGCTGCCGGCGATGCCGAGCGCGATCGTCGCCCAGTCGATGCCCTTGCGCTTGTCGGCGACGGTGGCCGCGGCGGCCGGCGTGGCGGGTCCCGCGTGCGTCGAAATCGATCTCGCTGCCGACTGCTCGCTGACGGGCGCGAGATCCCGCGGCTGGACGTAGATACTCGGGTCAGCCGGTGGTGTGTGACTGGGGTGGCGCGGGTGCGCCGCGGCGTCACGGGCATCGGGGGATCGCAGGTCCTGTCGTTCCGGTGCGACCCGGCGGGCGTGACGCAGGACGGCGCCGCTGGTCGACATGTCCGGATGGGTGCCCGTTGTGGGGGCGAGCGAGGAGCTGTTCTCGCTGGTTCGCGGGTCCTGCGCCGGCTGGGGCGCGGGTCCGCCTTCGAAGTGGGCGGTCGCCGGGGTGGCCGCGTCGTTGGTGGATTGCGCCAGCGCGCTGGTCGGCGCGAGGGCGGAGAGGGCGGCGATCGCGGCCAGTCCGAGCAGCGCCAAGGTGTGGCGGTGGCTGCGAGGCGGCGCGGGTGCTCGCGGCCGCGCCGTTCATCGCCGGGCTGCTCGAGGCCTGTCCCTCGCTCACCGTCCTGGCCACCAGCCGCGAACCGCTCGCTCTACAGGCCGAAGAGCGCTACCCGGTCTCGCCGCTGGCGCTGCCTGAGCCCGGGACACGCCACGACGCGGGAGCGCTGGCCGCCACTGACGCTGTCGCGCTGTTCTGCGAGCGCGCGCGAGCGCACGACCCTGAGTTCGATCTGAGCGACGCCAACGCCGTGGCGGTCGCGGACATCTGCCGGCGCGTCGACGGGCTGCCGCTCGCCATCGAGCTGGCCGCTGCACGCTGCGGACTGCTGTCGCCGACCGAGATCGCCGACCGCCTCGACGCCGCGCTCGACGCGAGGGGCGCGGGCGCGCGCGATGCACCCGCGCGTCAGCAGACGCTGGCCGCCACCATCGACTGGAGCCACGACCTGCTCAGCGACGTCGAGAAGCAGTGCTTCGCACGCTTCGCGGTCTTCGCGGGCGGCGCGACGGTCGAGGCGGCGGAGACGATCACCGGCGGCGGACTCGGCACGCTCGACGGCCTGGTCACGAAGAGTCTGCTCGTGCGTCGCCAGCATGCGCCCGCGCCCACCCGGCTGGGGATGCTCGAGACGATCCGCGGGTACGCGACCGAGCGCTTCGCCGGCGCCCCCGACACCGACGCGGTCCACGAGCGCCACTGCCTTCACTACCTGGCGCTGGCCAGGCGGCACGGAACCGAGCGCGCGCTGTGGGGCGCCGGCGGCAAGGACCATCTCGCCGGGCTCGACGCCGAGATCGACAACCTCCATGCCGCGCTGGGCTGGGCGATCGGACAGGCCGATGCCGAACTCGCTCTGGCAATGGTGGCGGCGCTCGGCTGCTACTGGGTCATGCGCGACCGCTACGCCGACGCCATCGACTCGATCGAGCAGGCCCTGAGCCTGCCGCGCGCTGACGCCCATCCGGCCCGGGGCTTCAGCGCCCTCCGCACCAAAGCCACGTGCCTGCGGCTCGTGGGGCAAGGAGCCAAGCAACCCGCGCTCGTGGCCGAACTGGAGTCCATCGCCCGCCGGCTTGACGATCCCGTGGCCCTCTCCCAAGCGCTTCAGCTCCGCGCCTTTGACGAGATCAATGCCGCGCAGCTCGATGTCGCGGACGCACTCGCCGACGAGGCGCTCGGCTGGGCCCGAACTGCCGGCGACGAATGGGAGATCGCCAAAGCCTCCCGCACGAAGGCCATCGCGTCGCCGACCATCGCCGAGCTGCGCGAGCGCGTCGACACCGCCGCCACGTTGCTCACCGACGCCGGCAACGTCCATCACCTCCCCAAGCTGCTGACCTCTGCGGCCTACGCCGCGCTCTGTCTCGGCAGCGCACGCGACGCAGCGGACTTTGCCGCCCGCGCGGCCCCGATCTCGCGCGCGCTCGACAGCCCGCTCGAGTGGATGATCAACCGCGGCAATACCGGCTTGGCTGCGCTGCTCACCGGTGATAACGACAACGCCGCGCACGCATTCCGCGAGGAGCTCACCCTCAGCCACAGAATGGCCATCCGGGCAGTGGCCTTCGAAGGCCTACGCGGGCTGGCAGCCCTCGCCGTGGAGGACGGTGACGACAAGCGCGCCGCAAGACTCGTCGGCGCCGCCGACGCCCACAACTACGGCAACTCCGACGACCCGGTCAAGGCCAGGCTCGACGCGGAGTTCTTCGAGCCCGCCCGCACCCGGCTCGGAGCCGCCCGATGGAACGCCGGCGCGCGCGAGGGCAGCGCGCTGACCTTCGAGGACGCCATCGCCTACGCCCTCGAAGAAGCGCACGTGTAGCTCAAGCCCGCACCGCGAACCGGTCACGCAACACGTGCTCTCCCCCTCGGCCGCGGTCACGGCGGTCACACGTTCGCCACCACGCGCCGCGCGTTCTCCGAACGCCGGCCTGCCCCGCCGGCCCGATCGATTTCACATCCGTCGAGAAAAAGCACATCGTGCACGGGCGGAGACTGCTCCCGTTCGCGCAACGCGATAGCCGCCGGTCCAGCGTCAGGTCGACGTTCCGCGAGCCGCGGACGCCCGTCACGTCGGCTCCGACGCCTTCGCGATCTGCACGGCGAACGTGCCGACGCCTGGCCGACGCGCCCTTGATCAGCAACCCGGAGCGCGGGCTGAACCTTGCCTTGATTGCGAACAGCGGCGACGGCGGGGAAGCGGAGTCCCCGACGGCCGCCGCTTGCTCGAACGTGAGGTTGGCCGGCCTCGGCAGGAGGTTGTTCTCGCGGCGCGGGCATGTTCGGCGAGGGCGCCCCGGCACCAGCCGAACACCTCGTCGCCCGGTCGAAGCTGTTGACGCTCCTGGGGTTCTCGTCGGCGTCGGTGTCTCAGGCTGCGCTCGCCGAGCGTTCCTGATGCTCACATCGACCCGGCGACGAGCATGCGGGCGGCCTCGTCGAGCGCCGCACCGCCCGACCCCTCCGGTCCTAGGCCGCGCACCAGGCCGTACCAGTGCTGGACCTGCTCCTCGCTGCCCAGCAGACGCACGAGTGCGCGGCGCAGGGGGCCCCACTGGCCGTGCAGGTAGGCGTTGCGCAGGGTGTCCGGGCCGACGCGGCCGGCCAGCATCTCAGTGAACGTCACGTTGGCCTCGTAGCCGGTCATGACGGCGTCGGGCCCGAACTCCGCCCGCACCAGCCACTCGGTCATGCCCTCGTTGAGGAACCGCCCCATGATCTCGCGCACGCCGTTGTTCTGCGCCACCAGGTGCAGGGACTCGTGGATGACGGTGTTGAGGCTGGAGCCAGGCGGCAGATGCAGGATGCCCGTGTTGCGGTCGAAGAAGCCCAGAAGACGCCCGGTGTTCCAGTTGCGCGAGCCCGCGAGCCGCGCCGCCTCCGCGAACTCCGCGTCGGTGGCGTGGAACGTGATCGACCCGGCCGCAGGCCCCGGCTGCTTGTAGGCGCGTGTGAACAGTTCCAGGATCTGGTCGTGCGTCCAGGCCGCGTCGGCCGCGCCCCCGGACGCGCCCGCCCCGTGGGTCGTCGCCTCCATCACCTCGGGCAGGTGCGAGATGCGATTGACCAGCGCCTCGGCCTCGTCGGCCGACAGCACCTGGTGAGCGGCGCTCGAGAAGCGCGCGATGTCGCCGTCGGCCATGACCGCGGCGGCCGCCGGGCGCAGCGCCACGAGCGCCTTGCCGAGCATGCCGGCGTCGGCGACCACGCCGACGACCGCCAGCGCAACCGGCATGATGTTGGGCTCGTTGACCGAGATGTCGGCGATCGCCGGGTCCAGCGCCACGTTGCTCGCCGCCTTCTCGGCGCCGTAGCTGGCCGAGGCGTCGCGCAGCATGTCGAGGCCGAGGCCGACCGAGATCGCGCTCGCGACGAGCGACACGCCGCCGGTGGCGAACGCCGCCACGATCGACGCCCCGATCTGCAGCGCCGCCTTGGCGATCGTGATCAGGCGCTCCTCGGACTCCTCGGACTTGATGTGCGCGTTGACGGCATCCATCAGGGGCGAGTCGGCGGAGATCCCGAGGTCGAGCAGCGTCATGTCGGTGATCTCGCGCAGGTCCCAGATCTTGAGCTTGCCGTAGGCGATGTTCTTCTCGGTCTCGTCGATGTTCTTGGTGATCTGGACGACCTGCTCGTAGGCCTCCATCTGAAGGTTCGACTCGGCCGCCGCGAGCTTCTCCGGGTCGGCGTGGAACAGCAGTGGGTACTTCATGCCGACGCGCTGCTGCGCCTCGTGCTCGGCCGTCATCGCGTTCGTGTAGGGCATCTGGTTGGCCGGGTCCGGGTTGCCGGTCTGCTGGGCGGCGCCGTACTCGTCCTCCATGTGGCCGAACGGATGGAAGTTGGCCTCCGCCTCCTCCGTCGCCTTGTGCAGTCTGGCGAGATCGGCCGCCGCGGCGCGCATCCCGGCCGCGTCCTGCGGGCTGGGCGTGCCGGTGATCCGGAAGATCTCCTCGGGATCGTCGGAGTCGCCGGCGAGCTTCAGGTGGCGCTTGGTCACGCCGAAGCGCTCGGCCTCCTTCTCGACGACGCGGCGGTTCGCCTCGAGCTGCTGGTAGGCGATCTCCCCCGCGCGGTCGAGGAACATCGCCGGGAACTCGTCGTTGAGGTAGGTGGTCAGCGCGTCCTCGTCCTTGACGCCGGCGAGCTTGACGAAGTCGCTGATCTCCTGTTGCGTCTGCTCGAGCTGCACGCGCCTGGACTCGACCTGCGCGGTGACCGTGGCGACGAGCCGGCGAATCTCCTCGCTCTCGGCGTTGTCCCCGAACAAGCGCACGGTGGTGTCCGCAAGCCAGACGTCCTTGCGCAGCCGCTCGCGGGCCTTCATCAGCTCGACGACCCTCGCCCCCGGCACCGCGCGTTCGAGGATGCGCGTCGACTTCGCGTCGAGCGGTCGTACGTTGCGCAGGACCGTGCGCATCGCGACGACCTTCTTCGCGACCTCGGGGTCCAGCGGCGGCAGCGGTGTGGCCGGCGGCGTGCCGGGGACCTCGACGTCGTTGGGGTCCTCGACGACGGTGACGAGCCCGTGCTCGCCCGAGTGGTGCACCGGGTCCTCCGGGGTGGCCAGCCGGCCCTCGGCGACCGGGGTGCGCAACAGCGCGGCGGCGGCGAGCGCCGGCGGCGCGGCCAGCAGGCGCTGGACGGCTTGATTGCCGACGGTCTGCTGAAGCGAGCGAACCAGGGCTACGGCGGGCGCGCTCGAGGCCACCGGCGCGGGCGTCCGCCGGTCACCGTCCAGAGACGTCCCGCCAGAGCGCCGCGTTCGCCTCATCGCGCGATCGTGCGCGCTCGCCGCGAGCGGCGCAATGGGGAGCGGACCCTGAAGTTCGGCGCGCCGCCGGCGCCAGCGGTAGCTCGAGCGCGGCTCTAAGGCGCCCAGGCTTCGTGAGCGGTCCTCACCACGCGAGCGACTTCATGCAGACCAATGCCGTCGTCGTGCCGGGCCGGGCGAATTTGCGGGCTTCGGCGTGGTTCGGCCGCAAGAACGAGGAGGTCGACCATGGGGAGAGACGCGCTGCTGGTGAGGAGGGCGACGCGACCCCGCAGGGTCGCGAGTCTTGCTTCGGGTCAGCACCGTTGCGCTGAGAGCTCTCGCGCTGGGCGAGCGGTTACCACGGGATCGTTCGGGGGAGGCCGAAGTGCGGTAGGGCGCTGGTCGCAGCGAAGCGGGTGATGTGCGAGATGCGGTCGCCGTCGAGTGTCAGCACGAGCAGCGAGAGCGCGCGGCCGACGTCGGTGTGTGGGTCTTTGGCGTAGTGGCCGAACGCCGGTTGCGTGTTGGCTCGCGTCGGAATGAGGCGGCGGGAGTTTTCCCGCGTCGCGAACGCGTGGACCATGAACTGTTGTATCGCGTCGCGGCCTCGGTACCCGTAAGGCTCCGGCGGCATCGTCCACCATGCGTCCTCGCCGAGCAGCGCGACGATCGGTTCCACATCTCCGCGCTCGAAGGCGTCTGCGAACCGCGCGACGAGCTCTTGTTCTTGGGCTGATCGGGGGAGCGGCGCTCGGTCGTGCGTGTGCGGCCCGCGCTCGTCGATCGTCGCGCGGGCCCGGATGAGCGCGCTGTTCACCGACGTCTGGGTGGCTTCGAGCATCGCGGCGACCTCGGTGGCGGAGAACCCCAGCACGTCGCGAAGCACGACCACGGCGCGCTGGCGGGGCGGGAGGCGATGAAGCGCAGTGAGGAACGCGAGCGTTACCGCCTCACGGGTCTCGTAGCGGGCCTCCGGACCGGCCGCGCTGTCGACGATGCCTTCGAGCAGCGCGTCGGGATAGGGCTCGAGCCACAGCACCTCGCCGTAGCGGGTGGGCTCCGGTGAGGAAGATGGCACGCCGGCCGCTGTCGCGGGGCGTCTACCGCTATCGCGCAGCATGTTCAGACAGCGGTTGGTTGCGATCCGATACAGCCAGGAGCGCAGCGTCGAGCGCTCTTCGAATGAGTCCAATGCGCGCCACGCGGAGAGGAGCGTCTCCTGTACCGCGTCCTCGGCGTCCTGCACCTGCCCAAGGATCCGGTAGCAGTGCAGCTGCAGCTCGCGCCGGTAGGGGTCCGTGAGCGCGGCGAACGCCTGATGGTCGCCCGCACGGGCACGGATCAGAGCGCTGTCGTTCACGGCCCAAGTCTGGCATCGCAGCTCACACCCACTGCGACACCACCGCTGCTCGAAATTCGTCGGCGAGTTTCTCCCGCTGGCCGGGTCAGAACCCGCGACAGGCAGATTCGCGTTCTGATCGGAGGAACAATGCACCATCTCAGCCGAGCGCTCGCGACCGCTCGCATTCATGACCTACATCGCGATGCCGCCCAGAGGCACACGATCCGCCTCGCCCGTAGCGTCACGCCCGAGCCACACATGGCGGCCGCAAGCCGCGTACCGATGGCGAGCGGACGGCGGTGGACGTCGCGACGGCCGTTCTCGCCGCGATCGCGCCCGGCATCGGCGAGCGACCACGCCGAGATCGCCGAGCTGACCGCCCGCGAGCGCGAGGTGTTGGTCCTGGTCGCCCGCGGGCTGACCAACGCCGAGATCGCCGAGACCCTGCAGCTCAGCCCGCTGACGGCCAGGTCCCATGTGTCGCGCATCCTCACCAAGCTCGGCGCCCGCGATCGCGTGCAGCTCGTGCTCATCGCGTATCAGGCCGGTGTGGTCGCGCGCTGACGCGACGTGCCCGTCCGACGGCGCGCCGCGATGGTGCTGGGCGCCGGCAAGGTTGCTCGCGCCGCCGCCATCGCTTCAAGATCCACCCCCCGGCCCCCGCGCGCACCGATGCCGCAGCCCGTCGAGGCCGAAAGTCGCAACTCGAGCAGCCCTGGCTTCCCCTTCAGCGCCTTCGGCGCGACGATCGCCCCGTGAGCTACAGCGCGCGAGGAGGAGTCGTCGTATGGGCAACCCAGCGATCAAGGTGGTGTACGTGCTGGCCATGGTCGTCGTCGTCGTCGGCGTCGATCTCCTGTTCTTCAGGGGCGGCTCCTGGCTTTGGGAGCGGCTCGCCGCCAACGTCGGCATCGTCCTTGTGTTCGGGGCGTTCTACTTCAGGTTCGTCGCGGGTGCGTAGGCGTGATCGAGCCGGAGCGCCCACGGTCCACCCCGGCGAAGCGGTCAGCCCGTCGAGAGGAAGCACAACCACGCGGCGTGCCACCCATCCAGCGGCGAGCCTCAGCGTCGAGACTGTCGGCTGTGAGCTGATCTGTGGGATCGCCGCGGCGGCGGCGGGTACGCTCGCGCGATGAGCGCGCTGGGGTGGGAATCTCCGTTGATGCAGGCGCCGGTGGGCCGGGGCGCGGGACCGCGGCTGGCCGCAGCGGTGTGCCGGGCCGGCGGCCTCGGCACGCTGGGGGCGTCGTGGACTCCGGCGCCGGTGCTGCGCGAGCAGGTTCGCGCGGTGGCGCGCGACACGGATCGGCCGTTCTGCGTGAACCTCGTGCTCGACTTCGCGCAGGAGGAGCGCCTCGAGGTGGCAGTCGAGGAGCATGTGCCGTGGGTTTCGTTCTCCTTTGGCCTCCGTCCTGAATTGCTCCGCCGGGCGCGCGCCGGTGGCGTGCGCGTGCTGGTGCAGGTCGCGTCGGCGGATGCTGCCCGCGCGGCGGTGGCTGCGGGCGCCGACGCGCTGATCGTGCAGGGCGTCGAGGCGGGCGGCCACGTCCAGAGCGTGGTCGGCCTGTTTCCGTTGCTGGCGGAGGTGCGCCGCGCGGTGTCGTCGCCGTTGTTCGCGGCCGGTGGGATCGGCGACCCCGGATCGGCGCGCGCGGCGTTGTCGGCCGGCGCCTCGGTCGTCGTGATGGGGACGCGGTTCGTGGCCAGCGACGAGTGCGACGCGCATCCGCGGTACAAGGCGCGGCTGCTCGCGGCCGAGGGCCGTGACACCGTGCTCACTGAGCTGTTCGATGTCGGTTGGCGGGCGCCACACCGTGTGCTCCGCAACAGCACGTACGAGCGCTGGCAGGCCGCCGGACGCCCGGCTCCCGGGCAGCGCCCCGGGGAAGGCGAGAGCGTCGCGCCGGGCGTTTCGCGCTATGCGATCAACCTGCCGCTCGCCGATACCGACGGAGATGTCGAGGCGATGGCGATGTACGCTGGACAAGGCGTGGGGACGATTGACGCGATCGAGCCCGCGGCGGCGATCGTCGAGCGGTTCGCCGCGGCGTTGCGATCGACCTAAAGGCCTTGCGGCGCGGCCGTGGGACCGGCCCAGTCAACCGCGATCGTCACGAAACGAGCGATGCTGCAGCGAGCGGTGTGCTGAGCTCGTCGAGAGGAGGCACAACATCCGGCCAAGCAGCCGCTTCGCAGAGAAGCAACGGTCTCCAACCCGCTCCTGCTGCTCGTCATCGACTTCAGGAAGGCGGCGTGAGGCGATCCCAGCGAGGCTCAGCGCGCGCGGCGTGAGCGCTTCCGCGACCGCATCGAAGCACTACCGTTAGCGGCGACGCCCCCGCGCGCCGCGACGATCCGGTAGAGGACCGTTTCCTTCGCCCCGAGCGGGTGAGATGATCGCGCCACATGAGCGAGCCGAGCACGGCGAGCGAGTTCGACTCGGACCGTCAGCGCCACCTGCAGGCGTTCGATGACCGGCTTCCGGTCGAGGCCGAGCGCCTCACGTGGCCGTTGCAGCGGCTTCACGGTCTTCGCGATGAGCGGTTGAGGGCGTTGCTGCGGACTGCGAGGGCGCGGTCGCCGTGGCACGCCGAGCGTCTCGCCGGCGTCGATGTCGACGCGGTCACGGGCGCGGACCTGGCGGCCATCCCGACGATGACCAAGACCGATGTGATGGAGCACTGGGACGAGATCGTCACCGACCGCCGGCTGACGCTCGAGCTGGCCGAGGCCCATCTCGAGCGCGTGGCGTCGCAGGGTCCGGCCTACCTGCTCGGCGAGTACCAGGTCGTGACGACCGGCGGCTCGAGCGGAAGACGGGGTGTGTTCGTGTGGGACTTCGAGGGCTGGCTTGGCTTCGGGCTCGCGAGGGAACGCCCCACGTTCTGGCTGCGACGAAACGCGGGCGGCGATCGTGAGCTCCGGCGGGCGTTCGTCGCCGCCGCGTACTCGACCCATCCCACCGCCATCCTCCCGCGCACCTTTGCCGGCTCGCCGCAGCTTGGCGTGGGCCGCTCGTTCCCTGCCACCCTGCCGCTCGCCGAGATCGTGGAAGGGCTGAACCGCTTCCGTCCAACTGATCTGTTCGCCTATCCGTCGATGATGCATCGCTTGGCAGGCGAGATGCGGCGCGGACGGCTGAGCATTTCGCCTTGGGAGCTCAACTGCGGCGCCGAGCCGCTGTTGCTGGACGCAAGGGCGGAGATCGAAGCGGCGTTCGGCCGGCCCGTCATGAACCTCTACGCGGCCGCCGAGGTCGGCGTGATCGCGCGCTCGTACCCTGGGGCGGTCGGCCTACATCTGAACGAGGACATCGCGGTCTACGAGTCGGTGGACGCCGACCTCCGGCCCGTGGCTGCGGGCAACACCGCGGCGAAGCTGCTGGTGACCAATGTCATCAATCACGCGTTGCCGCTCATTCGCTACGAGCTCGAGGATGAATTGACCGTGCTGGCCGAGCCGAACCCCGGCCCGTGGACCGGTCGCCGCATCGCAGACATCGAGGGACGCGTCGAGGGCACGTTCGTCTACGACGGCGAAGTCGCGGTGCATCTGCACCTGTTCCGGTCGGCGCTCGGTCGTCGACGTCAAATGCTCGAGTACCAGGTACGCCAGACGCCCACGGGCGCGGACATCGCGGTACGGACATCGGCGCAGCTCGACACGGACGCTCTCTCGCGAGAGCTGGTCAAGGCTCTCACGGAGCTCGGTGTTGCCCGCCCTCAGGTGAGCGTCGCCGAGGTAGAGGAGATCGAGCGCACCGGATCGACGGGAAAGCTTCGCCGCTTCATTCCGCTCGTTCCCCAGCGAGACTGACGCGACGCCAAAGACAACCATTGTCCCGGCACAGGCGCGCGGGCGGCCCGAACCTGAACGGCATCGCGAGCACCGAGCGCGTCATCGCAGAACAGCCCTACAAGCCCGGCTGTTGAGACGGTCAGTAGTAGAACGAAACGGAGCAGCGAAAGATGCTCGGCGCCCGTCCGCTCCTGCCTGGGGACAAGGCAACAGCGCCCACGGCGCTATCGAGTCCAATGCGTCTCGACGCTGGCGTCGGGGTGAGGCATACGCGCGGCCGCGCTGCTGCCTTCGCCTGCTCGGAGCAGCCTCCGGTCCGTCGGCGAGACTGCTCCTTTCCACGCCAGGCGCCCGTCTCCAGAGACCATGGTTCGACCTCCCACATGCAATGCGACAATCAGCTCTGTTGGAGATCCGGACCGAGCGTCTCGTCCTGCGCCGACCTCGTCTCGAGGACGTGCCGGCGATCGTCCTCGCGTGCCAGGACGCCGACGTTCCTCGTTTCATGCCGGAGGTGTCGACCCCGTACGGAGAGCAGGACGCGCGCAGATTTCTCGCGTCCGTGGATCGGGCCTGGAGGGAGTCGGATGAGCGAACCTTTGCGATTGCCGGAAGGGATGGCGTCTATCTCGGATCTGTGTCGGTCGCGCTCCGGGAAGGCGGCAACGTCGGGTACATGCTGTCTCCCTCTGCTCGTGGGCACGGCTTCATGACAGAGGCGGTTCGTGCTGTCGTGCGTTGGGCGCACGACATGCATGGCGTCCAATCGCTGCAGCTCTGGACCCATCCCGACAACCTGGCCTCGCAGGCTGTCGCGGAACGGGCTGGCTTCGCGCGCCTCGGAGAGAGACGTTGCGACACGCCCTTTCGGGATGGGTCGACGGTCGGGATTCTCTTCGAGACCAGGTAGGTGACCGAGCGAGCGAGTCGGGGGTCATTCCCGAACACTCGGGGAAATTCCAGCACACTCGCGCCCCGTGGTGGCTGCGGCCGTCAAGTTGGCGGGGTCGCAGCTCAGACAGATCAATGAGCAGGCCAGGGAGAAACACGACTACCTGACGGCGACGCTGACGCAGTCCACGCTGGACCTGGACCAAGGCGAGACGGACAGACTGCTCTTCAGGGGCAAGTAGTGCATCCCGATCAGGACCTGGGAGAGCGGCTCATCTGGGCCCCTCGAGCGCGCGCCTGGGGGTTCCGGTTTCTCCTCAATGGAGGCTCTCAGACCCACTCCTGGTCTATGAACGGAGCTTCGCGGAGCTCGGAGACGAGCCGACGGCGTGTCACCGCGCCGCCGGGAAGGTCGCGCTGCGGTTCCCAGATCCGTTGGGGCGAAGAGATGCATCGGGTGATTCCACACGAGTTCGTCGTTTTCGGGACCTGGCCGACGGGATCGAGTCGATCGAGGACGGCCGACAACAAGTCTGGCCCCTCGTCGCAGAGGCCGATGCCGGAGTCTGGGCTACCGAGCGACCGCCCTCGCTAGCAGACCTCCGTCTCAACCGCTGAGGACAATCGGTCTCTCGACGCGCCCGCTCTGCCAGCGGCGACTGTGGGCCATGATCGACGATCAGGCACTTCGGCCGCGCTGCTGGTTTCCAGGCAACGCGGGAGCGAACGGGCCGGCCTCACGAAGTACCTGATCCGTCGAATGCGGGCACATCTGGCGGCGCCTGACTGGCAGCGTCACCGCCCATGATCGAATGCTCGGACCCAGAAAGAGCTGGCACGACTTGATGACGCGTCGCGCATGAGCCCGTTGGGTCGCCCAGCTTGAGTTAGCGTTCGCCCATGGCGAAGCTCGTCCGACTGGACGACGGAACTCCGGCCATCGCGCTCAGCGAGACCGAGCTAGAGGCGTTCGCCGAGCGCCCTCGTGAGCTTCAGCTAGCCACCGCCCGCCACGGTGGCGGAGGCGAGACCGAGCGAGGGGCGCGGCTTCTACCAGCGCCAGCCGCCGGTCGCTTCGATTCGGGAGGGGCGCTGCGAGCTGTCCGCGAGGTCGTGGGCACCGCAGCCGGCATAACGGCCGTTGCGTATGTGGCCGGCGCCGCGCTTGTCCTCGCTCGTTTGGAAGCGAGGAACCTTCCCGCGATCGCTGTCATCGGCACTGTTCCGCGCGAGGCCGTCCTGGCGGTCGGAGCGAGCCAAGCCCTCGCCCCAGCGATCGTAGTCATGGCCGCACACGCGTTTTGGTCGACTATCGAGCGCGACGCGTTGAGCGATTTGCGTCGACGACAGCGTCGCGACCAGCCACACCAACAAACAGGCCCGGGGCGATTCGCCCGTGGATGGCGCGCTGTCTTGCGCCGGCTTCCGTCGCACCCGAACCGCTTCGGCGATCCGCATTACCAAATCGCTGGGTTTGGACTTTGGCTGGTTCTGATGGGGGTGGTCAGCGTGGTCGCCGCGTTGGCCGACGCGCCAGCCCTCTGGGAGCGGCTGATGGGATGGGTGCTAGGGCTGGTCCTGCTCGCGCTCATCGCGTCGGCCGCGACGGTGCGGTGGCTCACTCTGTCCCAGCGCGAGGCGGCATCGCGACAAGCGAGTTGGTTCCCGCGCACGCTGGCTTACGGCAGCATCGTGCTCGTGTTCTCGATCATGCTTTTTGCGAATGCGCGCTTCGCCCCGGCACTGGCGTGCACGAAAGGCGGGCGCGAGCAGGGCGTGCTCGTCGGACAAGGTGCAGATCGTGTGCTGCTCGGTCGCGCGTCCAGCGGCGAATCGTCGTTGATCATCTCGCTGCCCGCGGCGGACGTCACGGAGCTGGTCGTCGGCCAGCATGCGCGCGTAGCTCGATGCCCGGCTTGACTGATCGAGCCGGTCGAGGTCGGGCCAGGTGATCGCCGTCGACTGCGATCCAGCGGATGTGCCCCTCATTGTGGAGAAGGATCCTTTCGAACAAGCGACCCGCTGCGGGCGTTCGCCAACCTGCTGGAACGCGACAGGACCCGCGGCTCGCTGCCCGTCGACCGTTGCGCCGCAGGCGTCGAACCGGGCACCAGCTGCCGGCCGTGGCCGCGTGGATCACGGAGCTCCCGCTTGCTCATCGCAGTAGTGACCAGCGCCGCGACCAGGCCCACCGTGGCGGGCGACGGGTGCGTCCATGGGTCGCTTCCCCTAGATTGCGTCGCTGTGTCCACCCGGGACGTCGACGAGTACCTGCGGGGTATCGAGGAGCCCAGTCGCAGCACGCTGACCGCGCTTCGCCGGACGATCCTGGAGATCATCCCGGAGGCGGAGCAGGTGATCTCCTATCGCGTTCCCGCGTTCCGGGTGCGCGGCACGATCGTCGCGGGCTTTGCCGCCTTCAGCCATCACTTGAGCTACCTGCCGTTCAGCGGCTCAGTGCTCGGGCAGCTCGCCGATGAGCTCGACGGCTACACCATGACGAAGGGCTCGCTGCACTTCCCGCTCGACCAGCCCCTGCCCAAGTCGCTGGTGGAGAAGCTCATCGCGACCCGCCTGACCGACGCCGAGCGGCGCTCGCGCTAGCCGCCGGCGCCGCCGAGGGTGGACTTGACGGCTGGCCAGGCGCGGTCGGGGCGGCGGTGTCGATGTGTGCGGGCGCCCCTCGTGTCCTCCGCGAGCTAAACGGCGGCGTGGACGGAACCGCCGGCCGGCACGGTGGCCGGAGTGGGCGCGAGCACCCGTTCGGCGAGCGGGCCGAACACGAATCCGAGCCCCGCCCACAACACCGCCTGGGCCAGGACCGAGTACAGCCGGAACTTGAACAGCACGTCGGCTGGGAAGCCGGGGAAGACGATCCGGCCATGCGCGTCGCGCAGCGGGATCGGCGTCTCGGTGATCTGGTTGCCGTAGTGCGCCTTGTTGTACGGCAGGTGGCCGACCGGCGGCAGGATCGCCATGACGACGGCCAGGAACGCGCCGAGCGCCACGACCGCGGCGAGCGTCGCCCACCACGACCCGATCCGGGGCGTCAACCGGTGCCACAGGATCACCGCGCCGGTCAGCCCGATCACCGAGCACACGACCATCGCCACGTACAGCTCGCTGCGCGGGCGGATCGTGTTGGTGTGGCCGATCGACGGCGGATTGGCCGGGTACTTCAGAAACGGCAGCAGGTAGAGCGCGAGAAACCCGGCGGCGGCCAGCAGCGCGGCCAGCGTGCGCGGGCGCACGCGCGGCTGCGCGAAGTGGGCGACGAGCACGTAGGCGACGGCCAGCAGGCCGCCCATCGCCAGCCCGAACAGGATCATCCCGACGCCGATCCCGACGTTGCGCTGAATCCCGCGGCTGAAGATGTCCGGGCCGGCCGGCGCGACCGCCACGCCGGCGGCCCTGCGCAGCGCGTCCTGGGCGGCGTCGCGCGCGCTCTCGTATCCGATCGCCTTCTGGATCTGCGGCTCGGCCAGGATCCGGGCGAAGATGAACGCGCACAACCCGGCCAGCGCGCCGGCCCCGAGGCCGCGCGCGGCGAGACGACCCTCCATGGCTAGTGGCAGGGGAAGCCCAGGAAGTGCCGGGCGTCGTGCACGAACTCATGGATGTGCATGTCGTTGCCGAACACCGAGAACGCGCCCTGATCGATCCCGATGAAGTAGTAGAGCAGCAACGACAGCATCGCGGTGGCCACCAGCCAATACGGGCCCGCGGCCAGTGGGATCGTGATCGGTGCGCGCTCTGCGCGCGGTGCGTATGTCGGCGTGGTCCCCATCACAGCCTCCTTCGAGATCCTGCGTCTCGGATGTTGAGCGCGGTTGCCCGCCGAGTATCTGACTGACGACCCAAGGGTCGATCACAGTGGCGCGACCGTCCCGGACTTACACCGGGTTCCTACGACGAGCGCCAGAGCGTATCCGGTCGACCCGTCCGCGCCTAGGCCGCGTGAGAAGTTGCTGGGCACCACTCGCCGGGCCAGCGCGTACGGACTCTGGGCCGCACGCGCTGGTCAGAGCGCGGCGATCCCGTCGCCGACCAGCTTCGCCCCGATCACGGCGAACAGCACCGCCATGATCGCCGCGTTGTGGGATCCCATCCACGCCTTCAGCTCGTCGAGGAGGTGGCGCGCGCGGTCTCCGAGGGCGAAGTAGATCACGACCGGGATGCCCGGGCCGAGTGAGCCGATCAGCACGAAGACCGCGAGCGCGGTGGCCTTCGCGCCGGTGCCGGCGCCGGTCGCGGCGATCGCGGCGGCCGCGCCGACGGTGAGCAGCAGGTTCTTCGGGTTGATCGCCGACAGGGCGACCCCCATCGCCACTGAACGGGGGAACGTGAAGCGGTCGATCGTGCGCATCCAGGCCGGGAGCTCGGCGTCCGCGCCGGGCGCGGGACGGCCGCGCCACTCCCGCAGGGCGAGCAGCAGCGCGAGCACGCCGAGCCCGATCTTCAGCCACGACACCCACTTGGCCGGCCCGGAGCCGTGGGTCGCGCCCGCCGTGCCGGAGAGCGCCAGCACGATGGCGCCCACGGCGGCGAGCCCGACGACCCAGCCGAGCATGAACCCGGGCCCGTTCGCGCGGGCGCGCGGCGTGCCGAGCATGAGCACGACCGCGATGATCGGCACGGGGCTGATCGCCACCCCGACGCCGAACGACAGGACCTGGCCGATGGCGTCGCTCATCGGCGGAGACTGACCGCCGGCGTGGTGGCCGGGGCTCGCCCACACCGGGTGATTCGGGCGGCGGCGCGGACAGCCCCAGTGAACCCGGGATGAGGTCGGGAGTAGAGTCGCGCGATGAGACGCGCGGCCGCCCGAGAGCCCGATCGCCGGGGCGAGCGGGTGCGCGCGGAGCGGGCGGCGCGCGAGCATCGGCTGCTCGCGCTGCAGCGCGCGGCCGGCAACCAGGCTGTCGTGCGGGCGCTGGCGCGGACGCCGAAGGACCCGCCGGAGGGCACCACGCTCGGCGCCGACCCGCTGCCCGCGGGAGCGATCCCGAACGACCCGGACCAGGCGCGGGTCGTCGACGACGACAAGCTGCCCGGCGGGTTCACCGAGGCCGACGGCAAGACCAAGGCGCCGTCGGGCAGGGTGGGCGACGTCGACCGGATCCTGCTCGAGGGCATGCCCGGCAACCAGGCCCAGCAGGGGCCGGGCCAACCGGACGCGCCTCCGCAGGACCCGAAGCTGTACGACGCCGCGGCGCCCGGCAAGGGCCTGCGCGGGCGGGCGATCGCGCTGATCCCGAAGACGGTGAAGACGGGGGCGCCGGGCGAGGTCGCGGTGATCGTCCACCTGCACGGCCTCTACAAGGCGCTGCGCGAGCGCGGCGACAACCCGCTCGAGGTCCGCGACTACGAGTTCGAGCAGCAGCTCCAGGCGTTCGCCGAGAGCCGGCCCGGCACGCGGATCATCGCCCTCATGCCGATCGGCATCGAGTGGGGCGGCGACCAGGGGCACTCGGTCAGCTTCGGCAACCTCAAGTTCGACGAGCTGATCGCGGCCGCGTTCGGCAAGCTCGGGGGCGAGTTGCCCTCGGGGTCGACGCCGGGCGACGTGATCATCTCCGCACACAGCGGCGGCGGCCTGCAGCTGGGCGGCATGCTGGGCTCCGGGGAGGGCCTGCCCGCGCGGCTGCGGGGCATCTTCCTGTTCGAGTCCTGGCACAAGGACGTGGACGAGTACATCGCGTGGACCACGGATCGCATGGACACCGACCTCCGCGTGCTCGAGATGACCCGCAAGCAGATCGCCGACGCCAGCGACGACGAGATCTTCGCCGCGCAGTCGATCTACCTCGAGGAGGGCATGCGCGTCCTGGCCTTCGGCGGCTCGAAGGGCTACAAGGCCGGGCTGGTGAAGATCCGCACCGCGATGCTCGAGTGGTGGGACCGCAACGCCAAGCGCCTGAAGGCCGCGGCCGGCCCGCACACGGAGATCCTCGACGTGCTGTGGACGCACTACCAGGCGCAGCTGATGGACGACTCCACGCACTACAACGCGCCGGCGGGCGCGAAGATGAACCTCGCCCGCGCGCTTGCCACGCTGCCCAAGAGCGTCGGCACGACGAAGGCGCAGGCGGGGGTCGCGCGCGACTTCAAGAAGGAGCGCTACGAGCTGTCCAAGGACCAGGTGACGATCGTGCCGGCGGACGACGACAAGGAGCGTGCGCTCGTCCAGGACGCGCCGGCCGACTACGCCGCCGAGATCCTGCGCAACGCCGGCTTCGACCCGAAGACGTGGTTCGGCTCGTTCACCCGCATCACGTTCCTCGGTCAGCAGGTCGACGACCCGGTGCACACCGACCTCGCCGCGCACCTCCAGACCGTGGAGGCCAAGTTCGCCGCCGACTACGGCGGCGGCGACGCCGCGAAGGCGGGCGAGGCGCTGGGGATCCGCGACGAGGCCATGCCCGGCGCCCGCCACGCGCCGACCAGCGCGGCGGTCTCGATGCACCTCTTCGGCCTGGCGATCGACATCAACTACACGACGAACCCGTTCATCTCGACGAGCGCCAACCCCGTCTTCAAGCACGCCGCCGACCTGCTCTCCCGGACCACGAAGGGCTTCGCCGCCGGCATGTCCTACGACGACCTGACCGAGCTCGACCGGCTGCTCGAGGACTACTTCAACCTGCTCACCGACGAGGGCGGGCTGGAGGCCGCCCTCCAGGACGCCACCAAGGCGCCGTGGAAGGGCAAGACCGCCAAGGTCGCGCACCGGCTGATCCAGGCGGACCTCGACGACGTCACCGGCCGCTGGCGGCGCAGTGACGCCGGCCAGAAGAAGAAGATCCAGCTCGGCGGCTTCCTCGACCTCGACAAGCGCCTCGTCGAGGGGATCGGGCTCGACTGGGGCGGCTCGGGCTACGGCGACATGATGCACTTCGACATGCGCAGCAAGGGCAACGGCGCGAAGGTCTACGCCGCCGCCGAGGCCTACAAGTCGCGCAAGGAGGCCGAGTCGGCCAAGGCGTGGCAGGACGCGCACCCGGCACCGGCGGCGCACTGACCGCGGCGCCCCGAGCCGTACGCTCTGCCCGACCATGGCCTACTTCGACCAATCCGGCGAGCCCTCCGGCGAGCCGGGCCGCTGGGCGAGCTTCAGCGAGCTGCCCGCGCTCAACCTCGTGCCCGGCCTGACCTTCCAGCCGATCACGACCGACTCGGTGATGACGAACTTCGTCACCTTCGAGCCCAACGCGGTCGCCGACGCACACCACCACGCGGAGCAGCAGATCGCGATCGTCATCAGCGGCGAGCTGACCTTCACGGTCGGCGGCGAGACCCGCGTCATGCGCGCCGGCGACTGCGTGGTGATCCCGCCGCACGTCCCCCACGACGGCCACGCCGGCCCCGCGGGCTGCACGGCGATCGACGTCTTCACGCCGCCGCGCGCCGGCATCGTGCAGGCGATGGCTCAGTGAGATCGCCCGCTGCGGCAACCGCCGCGAGCCCCGGATCGACGGCGAGCCGCCGCAGGCAGCGCGCGCACCCCTGGCCGGAGTGCGCGCGACGCCTGCGGTGCCTGCTCAGCTCGGTGAGCTGAACGACAGGTTCCAGTCGTCGTTCCACTTGTCGAGGACGCCCTTGACCGACGTGCCCTTCAGCAGCGCGTTCGACGACCAGATCTCCGGAATCGCCGGCGCGTCCATCACGAGCATCTTGTCGATGTCCGCCCACGCCTGACGGCGCTGCGCCGGATCGGTGATCTGCGCGGCCTTGTCCATCGCCGCGTTGATCTGCGGGTTGTCCTCCTGGGCCCAGTTCGAGTTGTTGATGGGCACGATCGCCTTGCCGTTGAACGGCACGTACAGGTACGCGTACGGGTCCGGGAAGTCCTCGATCCAGCCCGCCGTCGGGCACACCTGGATCTCGGCCTTCACGTAGCCGCAGAACTTCGAGTACATCGTCTGCTGCGGCACCGCCTTGATCGTCGCGTTGAACCCCAGCTTCTGCAGCCCGGCCTGGACGATCTGCATCTCCTTCGGGCCCGGATCGGAGTTCGAGCCGACGATCAGCACCTTCGCGTTGCCCGTGTACTTGCAGTTCGGGTAGCCCGCCGCCTTCATGTACTTGCAGGCCACCGTCATGTCACCGCTCGGATGGCTGACGAAGTCGATCCCGAACCCGTTCGCGCCGCCCGCCTCCTGGAAGCCCGGGACCTCCGGCCCCAGGAAATGCGTCGCCACCTGGCCGACGAGCGTGCCGCCGCGGGCGAGCAGGTAGGCGTTGCGATCAGCCGCCGCCACGGCCGCCCGGCGCAGGTTGACGTTGTCGAACGGCGCCACCTTGGTGTTCAGCGACGCGTAGTAGTTGCCGAGCGTGGAGATGGAGAGCTGGTCCTTCTTCTGCTCGTACGCGGTCTTCAGCACCGCCGCCGGCGGCGCGTCGACCATCAGCAGGTCCGAGCTGGCGAGCGTCTGGCGCGCCAGGACGTTCGGGTCGCCGCCGGCCTTCCACACGATCTTGTCCGCGTAGGCCGGACGGAAGTCCGTGTCCGCCTTCCAGCTCGGGTTGCGCACCAGCGTCAGGCTCCGGTCCTGCTGGTAGCTCTGGATCATGTACGGACCGTCGAACGCCTGCTTGGTGACGTCGACGTCGTACTTGGTGGGGCTCGACTTGTCCATCGGCCCGGCGACCGACTTGGGCACCGCCGCGCTGCCCGGCAGCGTCAGCGCCTGCACGAACGTCGCGCCGAAGTTGCTCGTGAGCTTGAAGACGATCGTGTCCTTGTCGGGCGTCGTGATGCCCGAGATCGGCCCGCCCTTGGACTTCTCCGCGCCCACGATCGGGTAGTACGAGGTCGCGTAGGCGTTGGGCACGTTCGGGTTGAAGTCGCGCTCGAACGCGTACTTGACATCGCTCGAGGTCACCGCGCGGTTCAGCGGCGGCGACCACATCACGTTCGGCTTGATCTTCACCGTGACGGTCTTGCCGTCCGAGCTGATCTGCGGCGGGCCGGCCGCGAGATCGGGCGTCATCTTGCTGTTCGGCGTGAACGAGTACAGCGGCCGCTGGGTCGCGTACTCGACCAGGTAGTCGATCTGGAAGTACGACTCGCCCGGGTCCAGGTGCTGCCAGCCCTCCGCCGACACGAGGTTCAGCGTGCCGCCCTTCTTCTGGCTCTGGCTGATCCCGACGTTCGCGCCGCCGCCGGAGGGCGAGGACGACGTGCCGCCGCCGCTGGATCCGGTCGTCGACTTGCTCCCGCCGCTGCTCCCGCTGCTGTTGCTCCCCCCGCACGCGGCAACCGCGAGCGCAAGGGTGACCGCCGCCGGCCCGAGGGCCAGCTTTGACACGCGCATGGCCGTGCCGACCTCCTGTTCGTCAGTGCAGACCCGGGCGGGAGGGCAGCTCCCGCTCCCGTGTCATGCCATGGCGTCAGCCGGCGGGGGCTGTCGGCGACGCGCCGGGAAGGAGCGCCTGCGCCCCGTCCCGTGGCGGTTCCGCGGCGGTGACCTCCAGGACAGCCGCGCACCCCGGGGAGCGCAGCGAACGCGGCATGCCGGCGCTCGACGGTCGCCGGCCCCCGTCGCGGGAGGTACGCTGGGCCGCAGAGTGACGGTCATGGTCCGGCGCCGTTTCCACGGATGGGATGCGGCTGTGCTGCTCGCGGCGAACGCCGTCGCGGTGACCGGGCTGTGGTGGCGCGAGGGCGGGATGCGGGAAGTTCACGACCTCGCGGGCCTGCTGACCAGCCTCGGGCGGCTCACCGGGCTGCTCGGCGCGCTCCTGTCGCTGGCCATGCTGCTCCTGCTGGCCCGCGTGCCCGTATTGGGCGAGGTGCCGCTCGACCGGGTCATCGCCTGGCATCGCCGGACCGGCGTGGCCTGCGTCGCCTTGCTCGTGGCGCACACGGGGCTCATCACGGCCGGCTATGCGCTCCAGGACGGCAGCCCGCTCGGGCGCGAGATCGGCCGCCTGCTCGGCGACTACTCGGGCGTCGCGCTGGGCACGGTGGGGCTGGCGCTGCTCGTCGCCGTCGCGGTCACGAGCGCCGGCGCGGCGCGGCGGCGGCTGAGCGGCCGGGCCTGGCACGCGATCCACCTGACGGCCTACCTCGGGATCGCACTCGGCTTCAGCCACCAGCTCGCCACGGGCCACGAGTTCGCCCGCCAGCCCGTCGCCCGCGCGTACTGGTGGGGGCTGTACGCCGTCGTGGCGGCCGCGGTCGTGGGCACGCGCGTGATCCGGCCGGTGTTCGTCTCGCTCGCCCGCCACCGGCTGCGCGTGCTCGCGGTCCACGACGAGGCGCCCGGGGTGGTGTCGATCGAGATCGGCGGCTGCCGGCTCGAGCGGCTGCCGGCCCAGTCGGGCCAGTTCCTCTACTGGCGCTTCCTCGCCCCCGGGCAGTGGCAGCGCGCCCGGCCGTACTCGCTCTCCCGCGCGCCGGACGGCCAGACGCTGCGGATCACGGTGAAGGGACCCGCGCCGCGCCCGGGCACGCGGGTCATCGCCGAGGGTCCGGCGGGAGGCCTCACCCGCGGCGCGCGCACCCGGCCGAGCGTGGCCATGATCGCCGGCGGCGTCGGCATCGCGCCCATCCGCGCGCTGCTGGAGGACATGCCGGCCCGGGACATCGCGATCGTCTATCGCGCGACCGACCCCCGCACGGTGCTCTTCCGCGGCGAGCTCGACGAGCTGGCGAAGCGGCGCGGGGCGACGCTGCACTACGTGATCGGCGACCGCGCCGCCGACGGCGCGCTCTCCCCCGAGCGCCTGCGCGCGCTGATCCCCGACCTGGCCGACCGCGACGTGTTCGTGTGCGGGCCGGCGAGCATGACCGCGGCCGCGCGCGCCAGCCTGCGCGCCGCGGGCGTGCCGCGGCGGCAGATCGTGGCGGAGGGCTTCGGGCGGTGACGCCGGCCCGGCGCGCGCTCCCCGTCGCGCTGGCCGCGGCCGGCGTCGCCGCGCTGCTGCTCGCCGTCCGCCCGCGGCCGGCCGCGTTGCAGCACGTACCGGCGCTGGACCTCGGCCCGACCACCACCACGCTGCACGGTGTCAGCTCGCGCCCCGCCCGGCGGCCGGGCCGCGTCCGCAGCGCGCTGAGCGTGCCCGAGAGCACGCCGTTCTCCTATATGCAGGTGAAGGTGACGTTCACCGGCCGCGAGCTCACGCGGGTCGAGACCGTCGAGCTGACCAGCGAAAACGCGCGTACGCAGTCGATCAACTCACGGGCGGAGCCGCTCCTGCGCGCCGAGGCGCTGCGTGCGGGCGGCGCGCGGATCGACGTCGTCACGGGCGCGACGTACACCAGCCAGAGCTACCAGCGGGCGCTGCAGTCGGCGATCGACCGCGCCCGGCCGCACTAGCCGAACGTCACGCCGAAGCGCTCGCACAGCTCCGGGATCGAAGCGAAGTCGAACTCCAGCCCGTAGCGGGCGCCGGCGGCGGCGAGCCACTCGGGCTCCGGCGGGCCGGCCTCGCCCGCCTCGACGAGCTCGGCGAAGAAGTCCTCGAACCCACCCGGAGCGATGATCTCGAGGATGCGGCAGGGCTCGTCGCCCGCGTTCCAGAACGTGTGCCACTGGTTCCGCGGCTTGTGGACGAGGTCGCCGGCCTCGGCGTGGACCACCTCGTCGCCGAGCAGCGCGCCCATCCGGCCCTCAAGCACGTAGGAGTACTCGTCCTCGCGGCTGTGGCGGTGCAGCGGGGCGGCCAGGGCGCGCGGCGGCATCGGGTGCTCGACGAGCGAGAAGCCGCCGGCGTGGGTCTCCTCCGTGTCGACCATGAAGCGGACGCCGATCGAGCCGAGGCTGCCGGCCTTGCCGTCGCGGGGCCCGACGATCTTGGGAGCGGTGTGGGAGTGCATGGGGAGCCTTTCGATGAACGGGATGTTCACTGATCGAGCGGTACTGTAGACTTCAGTGAACGCCGTGTCAACTCAAAGACGCAGATACGAGCTCAAGGCCCGGGCGCAGACCCAGCAGGCGACCCGCGCGCGGATCGCCGCGGCCGCCTCGGCGCTCCACGAGGAGGTCGGGATCGGCAGGACGACAGTGGCCGACATCGCCCGCCGGGCGGGCGTGCAGCGGCTGACCGTCTACAACCACTTCCCCGACCTCGAGGCGCTCCTGCCCGCGTGCACGGCGCACTGGCGCGCCGAGCACCCGATGCCGGACCTGGCGGGCGCCCTCGCGCTCGGGGATCCGGTCGAGCGCCTGCGCGCGAGCCTGGCCGCGCTGTACGGGTGGTATCGCGAGACCGCGCCGATGCAGCGGCGCGTACTGGGCGAGCGGGCGGCGCTGCCGGAGCTCGAGGCCTGGCTGGCCCGCTCGCGGGACCCGGCGATGGCCGAGCTGGCCGACGCGCTGTCCCCCGGCCTCTCGCGGCCGCTCGTGGCGCTCGCGCTCGACTTCTGGACCTGGCAGCGGCTGGATGCCCAGGGGCTCGACGACGCGGCGGCCGCGGCGCTGATGGCCGGCGCCGCCGCGGGCTGACACGTATCACGCGCCTCGCGGGCGCGCTCTGGCGGACATGCAGGCCGACGAGCCCACCGCCTCGCAGGCGCCCCGCCACCGCGCCAACCGCGGGCGCGTGCGCCTGTTCCGCGCCGGGCTCGCCGCCGGCGCCGTCGCCCTGGGCTTCCAGGCCTACCTGCTCGGCCACGGCCCCGACCTCGGCCTCGGCGGCTTCGCGCGGGCGATCTGCACGGCCGTGTCGGCCCACGGGACCGCGGTGCTGGTCGCCTTCGGCGTCCTCGTGCACTGCGCGTGGTGCTTCCGCCGGCTGTGGCTCGAGCGCCTCGCCACCGCGCCCGGGCGCGTCGAGGTGCCCGTGTTCACCGCCGGCAGCGAGCTCACGGACGCCGACCGCACGCAGCTCACCGCGCTGTTCCGCCAGCGGCTCGCGACGCTGCGGCTGCAGTCCCCGGCGCCGGTTCCGGGCAGCGCCGCCCCGGGCGACTTCCTGGAGGTCCTGAGCAGCAACGGCGCCGCCTCCGGCGGGGTGATCGGGCCGCTGCTGGCCGTCCTGCGCTCGGCCAAGCCCACGCACGCGTGGGAGGTGCACGGCACGCTCGTGCGGCGCGCGCAGGCGCCGTGCTGCGGGGTGACCGTGCAGGTCGTGCGCCTGCCGGACCAGGGCGCGCCGCCCGACACCGTGTATGACGTCACGTGGGAGCGGGCGATCCGGCGCGCGGCCGACCGGGCGACGGCGCACATCCTCCCCCACACCGAGCGCTGCGGCTCGCCCTGGGCCACCTGGCAGGGGTTCGTCATGCCGCCGTCGCTGGTGGAGGACTACGAGGATGCCGTCGACCTGGAGACGCGCCGGCGCTACGACCAGGCGATGGCGCGCTACTACGACGTGCTCCGCCAGGACCCGATGAACCTGCCGGTGCGGCTGCAGGTCGGCCAGCTGCAGGAGAAGCTCGGCCTGCACCTCGACGCGTTCGCCACCTACCAGGGGATCCTCGACGTCGGCCGGCCGGCGAGCCTGGCCTTCCGGCCGGCGGCCGAGCGCGAGCGCCGGGAAGCCCGGCTCGTGGCGGCCTACCGGCGCGTCGTCCTGCTCGGCGGCCCCGCGCTCGGGCGCCAGTGGTACCGCGAGCCGTGCCGGCCGCCGACCGAGCGCGACGAGCAGCGCCGCAGCGTGCGCGAGCGGCTGGCGATCGAGCTGGCGGACGAGCTGCCGGCGGCCGGGCCGCTGCTGCAGGAGCCGGACGGGCGGCTGAGCCGGCGCGAGCGCGAGCGCCTGCGGCGCGAGCTCCGGGCGCTGCTCGCGGACTACGCGCTGCACCAGCTCCCGCAGGTCCACGCCTGCCTCGGCGATCTGCGCGACTGCGCCGGGCCGCAGGCACGGCCACCGCTGTCGGAGCTGAGCCTCGCGCTGACGCGGCGCTGCATCGAGGAGCGCCTGGAGTGGCTGCGGTGCCCGCCCGGCACCGGCTGGATGTGGACGGACGACCGGATCACGCAGCTGCTCGCGGCCGCTTCGGTCGACATGAACTGCTGGCACGAGCACTACAACGCCGCCTGCCTGATCGCGCTGCCGCTGCTGGTGGCCGACGGCGGGACCCCGGAGCAGCGCGACCAGCTGGCGCGACACGCCGTCGCGCACCTCGAGCGCGCGGTGGCGTGCGCCGACAGCGGCTACATCGCCACCCGGCGCGACTGGCTGCTGGCCGAGGACCCCGACTTCGACGGGCTGCGCCGCCACCCGCGGTTCAAGGCGTTCGAGGCGCACTACCTCCCGGCCGGCCGGCCCACGCCGCGGCGGCCCGAGCGCGTCCAGCGGCTGGAGACCGCCCGCTACACGCAGGACCTCGTCGCGGCGTCGGCGCAGCGCTGCCGGGCGCTCTGGCAGGCGCGGCGGAGCGAGCCGCCGGTCACGGCGTGGTGGCAGGCCGAGCAGCGCGCCTGGCAGGCGATCGACCGGCTGGCCGTGCACCATCGCCACTGGCGGTCGCGGCTCGACCTCGTCGCCACGATGGGCGCGCTCGACGGCGCGCAGCTGGAGGTGGCGTTCCGGCGCTACGACGAGTCGCCGCTGGCCAGCGCCTCCGACGAGCACCGCGTCGACGCGCTGGCCAAGGCGGAGCTGGCCGCCTCCGACGCCCGGCTCGCCACGCTCGCCGGTCGCATCGACGCGCGCCTCGACGACGCGATCGACGGCTGGATCGAGCGCCTGCGAGGCGACGCTCCGCCCGGCCCCACCGAGCTCGCGGCCGTGCTGGACCGCCACGTCGCGGTGTGGGAGCGCCTCGGCGAGTGGTTCTGCGCGCCCCAGCGCGACGCCGAGCGGGCGAGCGAGCGGTTCGGCCGCGAGCTCGCGCAGCTGCTGCGGTTGCTGGGAACGCCGGTAGTCTCCTCCGCCGATGAGCCGGATCGCCGTCATCGGGGCGACCGGGCACGTGGGGACCTACCTCGTGCCGCGGCTCGTGCGCTCGGGGCATGAGGTCGTCGCGCTGAGCCGCGGCGAGCGCGCGCCGTATGCGCCGTCGCCCGAGTGGAACGCCGTGCGGAGCGTGAAGGCCGACCGCGAGGCCGAGGACCGGGCCGGCACGTTCGGCGAGCGGATCGCCGCGCTGGGCGCCGACGCGGTGATCGACATGATCTGCTTCACGCCGGAGTCGGCCCGCCAGCTCACGGAGGCGCTCCGGCCGGGGATGCCGCTGCTGCTGCACTGCGGCACGATCTGGGTCCACGGCCCGGCCGAGCGGGTGCCCGTCACCGAGGACGAGCCGCGCACGGCGTACGGCGAGTACGGCACGGGCAAGGCGGCGATCGAGGCCCACCTGCACCGGGAGGCGATCGGCGGCGGCGTGCCCAGCGTGGTCATCCACCCGGGGCACATCGTCGGCCCGCACTGGCCCGCCATCACGCCGGCCGGCAACCTCGACGCAGGCGTCTGGCACGCGCTGGCCACGGGCGCGCCGCTGCCGCTGCCCGAGCTCGGGCTGGGCGTGCTGCACCACGTCCACGCCGACGACGTCGCCCAGGCATTCGCGCGCGCGATCACCCGGCCGGCGGCGATCGGCGCCAGCTTCCACGCCGTCTCCGAGCAGGCGATGACCCTGCGCGGGCTCGCGCACGGCGTCGCCCGCTGGTTCGGCCGGACGGCGAACCTCGAGCTGGTGGAGTGGGGGAAGTTCGGGGCGCTCGTGGGCGCCGAGCACGCGCAGACGACGCGCGAGCACGTCAACCGCAGCATCGCCGCGAGCATCGACCGGGCGAAGGCGGTGCTCGGCTACGCGCCCCGCTACTCGACGCTCCAGGCGCTGCACGAGGCGCTGACCGGGCTGGTCGCGCGCGGCGAGGCGGACGTCGCCGGTCAGCCGTTCTGAGCCCGGGCGAGCAGCAGCGCCCGCTCGCGCGCGTTCTGCGGTGAGCGCGGCGGCGCGGCGGAACTCGGCGGCCGCCTCCTCGCCGCGCCCGAGCCTGGCCAGCAGCTCGCCGCGCACGCTGGGCAGCAGGTGGTAGGCGCGCAGCGCCGGCTCGTCCGACCAGCTGGTCGGCGAGCTCGAGCCCGGCCGCCGGGCCGAACGCCATCCCCACGGCCACCGCGCGGTTGAGCTCGACGATCGGCGAGGGCAGCGAGCGCGGCCAGCGCGTCGTAGAGCGCGGCGATCCGCACCCAGTCGGTGGCCTCGGGCACCCGCGCGCGGGCGTGGCAGGCGGCGATCGCGGCCTGCAGCCCGTACGGCCCGAGGCCCTCGCCGAGCTGCTCCGCCCGGGCGAGCGCCACCAGGCCGCGCCGGATCAGCAGCCAGTCCCAGCGCGAGCGGTCCTGATCGAGCAGCAGCACCGGCTCGCCGCCGCGGCCGACGCGGGCGCGCAGCCGCGACGCCTGCATCTCCATCAGCGCGACGAGCCCGTGCACCTCGGCGTCGGCGGGCATCAGCTCGGCCAGGATCCGGCCCAGCCGCAACGCGTCCTCGCACAGCACCGGGCGCACCCAGTCCTCGCCCGCGGTCGCCGAGTAGCCCTCGTTGAAGATGAGGTAGATCACCTCGAGGACGCGAGGCCAGGCGGGCCGCGCGCTCCGCGCGGCGCGGGCACCTCGAACGGGACGCGCGCCTCGGCCAGCGTGCGCTTGGCGCGGACGATCCGCTGGGCCACCGTCGGCTCCGAGGCCAGGAAGGCGCGGGCGATCTCCGGCGTGGTCAGCCCGCCGAGCAGCCGCAGCGTCAGCGCCACCCGCGCGTCCGTCGAGAGCACCGGGTGGCAGGCGATGAAGATCAGGCGCAGCAGGTCGTCGCCGATGTCGTCGTCGGCCTGCGCGGCGAGGTCCGGCTCCTCGGCGATCTCGCAGCGAGCGGGCGATCTCCGCGTGCTTGCGCTCGGCCATCGCGCCGTGGCGGATGCGGTCGATCGCCCGGTGCTTGGCCGTGGCCATGAGCCAGGCGCCCGGGTTGTCCGGGACGCCCGACTCCGGCCATTGCTCCAGCGCCGCCACGAGCGCGTCCTGCGCGAGGTCCTCGGCCAGCCCGACGTCGCGGACCATCCGGGCCAGCCCGGCGATCAGCCGGGCCGACTCGATCCGCCAGACGGCGTCGACCGCGCGGTGCGCGTCGACGGTCATTCCATGGCCGCGCCCGCAGGCGCGCGCTCGCGCTCGCGCAGCTCGGGCGTGTACTCCGCGCCGAAGTCGTCGGCCTCGAAGATCTGCCGGATCTCGATGTCGGACGCGCCCTCCATCGGGTTCGGGCAGCGCTTGACCCACTCGACCGCCTCCTCGAGCGACTTCACCTGGAAGATCCAGAAGCCGGCGACGAGCTCCTTGGTCTCGGCGAACGGGCCGTCGATGACGCGCCGGCTCGTGCCGTCGAAGCGCACCCGCGCGCCGTTCGCGCTCGGGTGGAGGCCCTCCCCCGCCAGCATCACACCGGCCTTGACCAGCTCCTCGTTGTAGCGGCCCATCGCCGCCAGCATCTCGTGGCTGGGCATCTGCCCCGCTTCGGACTCCTCGGTCGCCTTGACCATCACAATGAAGCGCATCGCGCCCTCCTCGTGGCTTGCCTTTCACCCGGGCGTCGAACGAGCGCCGGCGGAATCGACATGGCCGCCGAGATTCTGTCGGTTGGCCGCCGAGTTTCGGCGGCCAGCACCCTCACGCGGGTCTCCGGCGGCGGGGATGCACGCCCTGGAGCCCGCCACGTCGGCTACGGCGCCCGGCCGGAGCACTACCCCGTGGTGGCCGAGGTCCTGATCGAGTCGATGGCCGCGCTCGGCCTGATCGCGGGCGCGATGCTCGAGGGCGCCGCCGTCCCCGCGTAAGGTGGGGCGGTGGTCGTCGAGGCCCGGTTCGAGGAGCGCTACTGGTATCCGGAGGACGGCGGCGAGGTATGGCTCGCCGGCTACCAGCCCGTGGAGGGCGATCGCTTCCTCTCCCGCGACGCGCTGGCCGAGCGCGGGCTGCGCGTGGCCGGCGTCGCGGGCGCGGCGCGCCACCATGCCGAGGCGCTGGCGTCGGAGGGCGCCGCCCCCGGGTCCGCGGTCACGCTGCTCCGCGACCCGGGCAACGAGCACGACCCGAACGCGATCATGGTGCAGTTGGCCGACGGCGTGCAGGCCGGCTGGGTCCCACGCGAGCTGGCCGCCGAGCTGGCGCCCCGGCTGGACGCCGGCGAGCGCTGGTCGGCGATCGTGCTGCGCGAGCAGCGGCGCTCGCCGCGCGACCCGCGGACCGGCCTGACCATGCTGCTCGGGCCCGGCGATCTCGAGCTCACGGCCGCGTCGATGACCTGCTCGACGTAGGACCGGCGGACCTTCTCGGCCTGCCGCAGCAGCCAGATCGCCTGCCGGTCGGGCTCCTGCGCCGCCGCCAGCACCTCGCGCACGTACGACTCGCGAGTCTCGCGGTCGCGCAGCAGCATCCAGCGCTCCTCGGCGACGCCGCCCTCGACCACCTCCTCGACGAACGCGCGGCGGACGGTGCGCGGACGGCGCAGCAGCCAGCGCCGCTGCGGGTCGCGCTGGCGGGCGGCCAGCGACCGGGCCACCATGTCGGGGCCGAGCAGCACGGTGCGCGCGCCGGGTGGGAGGACGAACTCCATCATGCCGACCGTTACCCTCGCAGGCGTGGATGTGATCGGCGCCTGCCCGCTGGACTGCCCCGACACCTGCTCGTGGGTGGTGACGGTCGAGGACGGCGAGGCGGTGCGGCTGCGCGGCCACCGCGACCATCCGTTCACCCGCGGCGCGCTGTGCGCGAAGGTCAACGGCTACCTCGACCACGCGCGGGCGCCGGACCGGCTGCTGCACCCGCTGCGGCGCGTCGGGGCCAAGGGCGAGGGGCGCTTCGCGCGGATCTCGTGGGACGAGGCGCTCGACGAGATCGCGGCGCGGCTGACCGAAGTGATCGACCGCCACGGCGGCGAGGCGATCTGGCCCTACCAGGGCACCGGGACGCTCGGGTACCTCCAGGGGTGCGAGGGCCAGGCCGGGCGGCGGCTGTGGAACGTGCTCGGCGCGTCGCGCCACAAGCTGACGATCTGCTCCGTGGCCGGCCGCGTGGGCGCGGCGTACACCACGGGGACGGGGTCCGGGATGGACCCGGAGACGCTCGCCGACTCGAGGCTCATCCTGCTCTGGGGCACGAACCCGCTGACCAGCGGGCACCACGTGTGGAAGTACGTCCTCGCGGCGCGCAAGGCGGGCGCGCACATCGTGGCCATCGACCCGCTGCGCTCGCGCAGTGCGGAGCAGGCGGACGAGCATCTCGCACCGCTGCCCGGCACCGACGCCGCGCTGGCGCTCGGGCTGCTGTGGGTGGTGGTCGACCGGGGCGCGGAGGACCGCGAGTACATCGCGGAGCACACGGTGGGCTGGCCGGAGTTCCGCGAGCGCATCCTGGAGTTCCCGCCCGACCGCGTGGCCGCGCTCACCGGCCTGCCGGAGGAGCGGATCGTCGCGCTCGGCGAGCGGCTGGCGACGACGCGGCCGACCGCGATCCGGGCGACCATGGGCATGCAGCGCCACGCCGGCGGCGGGATGGCGCTGCGCACGCTGTACGCCGTCCCGGGCGTGACCGGCGACTGGCAGTACCCGGGCGGCGGCGCCTGCTACTCGACCAACTGGTTCCGCGGGAACCTGCGCGGGCTGCGGCGCGACGACCTGCTCGAGCGCCCCGTGCGCACGCTGAGCATGACGCGGCTGGGCGAGGCGCTGGAGACCGGCGGCGTGCACGCGCTGGTCGTCTATGGCGCCAACCCGATGGCCTCCAACCCCGACCAGCGGCGCGTCCGCCGCGGCCTGGAGCGCGAGGACCTGTTCACCGTGGTGATGGAGCAGTTCCCGACCGACACCGTCGACTACGCGGACATCGTCCTGCCGGCGACGATGCAGACCGAGCACCTCGACGTGCACGCGGGGTACGGGCACATGTACCTGCAGCTCAACTCGCCGGCCGTGGCGCCGCCCGGCGAGTGCCTGCCCACCACGGAGACGTTCCGCCGGATCGCCCGCCGGATGGGGCTGACCGAGCCGGCGCTGTATGAGTCCGACGAGACGCTGGCCCGCACCTGCGTTGGCGACGAGACATTCGCGCGCCTGCAGCGCGAGGGGTTCGTGCGGCTCGACGTGCCGCGCCCGTTCGTGCCGTACGCCGACGGCTTCCCGACGCCGTCGGGGAAGCTCGAGTTCGTGTCCGAGCGCGCCGCGCGCGACGGGCACGACCCGCTGCCCGGCTACACGCCGCCGGCCGAGGCGACGCGAGGGGCTGGCGCTCGATCGCCCCGGCCTCGCACTGGTTCCTGAACTCGATGTTCGCCAACAAGCCGGACCTGCAGGCGCGTGCCGGCGGGCCGCAGATCGAGGTCCACCCGGACGACGCAGCCCCTCGCGGGCTGCGGACGGGCGACCGGGCGCGGGTGGCCAACGCCCGCGGCGGCTTCGAGGCCGACGTCGTGGTGTCGGACCGCGTGCGCCCGGGCGTCGTCGCCTCGACCAAGGGGCACTGGCTCAAGCACGTGCGCGGCGGGGCGAACATCAACGCCACGGTCGACGAGCGCGACGCCGACATGGGCGGCGGCGCCGTGTTCCACGACAACCACGTCGAGGTGACGGCCGTCGATGGCGGGCGGCTCAGGGGGGAGCCGCCCGCCGCGGCGTACTCTGGCGAGCGGGCCTTGGCGTCCGCTTGGCCGGACCTTGGTGACTAGCCCCGGCCCGGGGCCCTAGCCGCGGCCGATGTACGGCATGGCCGTGGCCATCACGGTCATGAACTGGACGTTGGCGTCGAGCGGCAGCGACGCCATGTAGAGCACGGCCTCGGCCACGTGGGCGACGTCCATCGTCGGCTCGGCGGCGGTGGTGCCGTCGGCCTGGAGCACGCCGGCGCTCATGCGCTCGGTCATGTCGGTGGCGGCGTTGCCGATGTCGATCTGCCCGCAGGCGATGTCGTGGTCGCGGCCCTCGAGCGAGAGCGAGCGGGTGAGGCCGGTCACGGCGTGCTTGGTCGCGGTGTAGGCGATCGAGTGCGGGCGCGGCACGTACGCGGAGATCGAGCCGTTGTTGACGATCCGCCCGCCGCGTGGGTCCTGTGCGGCCATCGTGCGGAACGCCGCCCGCGCGCACAGGAACGCGCCCGTCAGGTTCGTGTCGACCACGCGGCGCCAGTCCTCCACTGACAACTCGGTCACCGACGCGGTGACGCCGATGCCGGCGTTGTTGAACAGCAGGTCGACGCGGCCGTAGCGCTCGCGGGCGGCCGCGAACAGCGCGTCGACGGCGTCCGGGTCGCTCACGTCGGTGGGCACGGCGATCCCGTCGCCGCCGGCGAGCGTCTCCGTCAGCCGGTCGGCGCGGCGGCCGGCGAGCGACGACGCTCCAGCCGGCCTCCAGCAGGGTCCGCGAAACCGCCCGGCCGATGCCGGATCCGGCGCCGGTGACGACCGCGATCACGGCCGCGAGCCTACTAAGGGAGGCGCTCCCGCAGGTAAGGGGCGAACGCCGCGAACGCGCGGCGAACCGCCGATGTGGACGCGCCGGCTCAGGGCGATCATGGATACATGCTCACCGTGCCGCTGACCATCCGCTTCGCCACCCCCTTCGATGCCGCCGACATCGCCACCCTGGCCGAGCTGGACTCGTCGCGCGCCCCGCGCGGCGACGTGCTCGTGGCCTACGTCGACGGCGACCTGTGGGCCGCCCTGTCCCTCGACGACGGCCACGCCGTGGCCGACCCGCTGCGCCCGTCCGCCGAGGCCGTCGAGGTCCTCCAGCAGCGCCGCCGCCAGCTGCGCCGCAACCGCCGGCCGCGCTCGCACCGGCCGCGGCGCCTGGCCTGGGCGTAAGCAGACCGCGGGCCCGGCCGTCCGGCCGGGCCCGTCCAGTTCAGGCCGCGGCGCCCGCCGGCTGCCCCTCGGCCGGCGACTGTGCGTCGGCGTAGCGCAGGATCGCCTCCGAGCCGATCAGGCCGGCGGCGAACTCCGCGAGCGCCCAGCCCGCGCCGGCGTGGCTCTCGTCGAGCGCCGCGGTGCCCGGGCCGGCGGCGGTGATGGCGAACAGCGCGGCCAGCAGCACCGCGTTGTACTCGAAGCCGCCGTTGGTGCTCCAGATGCCGTTCTTGCCGTGCACCTTGCGGATCGCCACCGCCATCGTGCCGGAGAGCATCCCGGCGGCGAGCGGCGTCGCCGTGCCGGTCAGCAGAAGCGCCCCGCCGGCCGTCTCGGCCGCGCCCGCCGCCGTGGCATGGACCTTGCCGGGCCGCAGGCCCATGCCCTCGAACGCGTCGGCCGTGGCGTCGAGCCCGTGGCCGCCGAACCAGCCGGCCAGCTTCTGCAGGCCATGGCCCATGAACAGCGCGCCGACCACGGCGCGCAGGAGCGCGATTCCGAATCTCATGCTCAGGGGTATAGCCACGGCGGCCGCGCGGCACACGCGTTGCGTAAGGTCTGCGCGCATGCACCGCGTCCTCATCGTGGGCGGCGGGTTCGGCGGGCTGCAGGCGGCGCTCCATCTGCGCCGCGCCGACGTGGAGGTCACGCTCGTCGACCGCCGCAACTTCCACCTGTTCCAGCCACTCGCCTACCAGGTCGCCACCGGCGCCCTGATGCCGGGCGAGGTGGCCTATCCGCTGCGGTCCATCTTCAAGCGCGACGCGAACGTCCGCGTCCTCTGCGCGGAGGTCCGGGGGTTCGACCTCGCCGCCCGCGAGGTGGTCGCGCAGAGCTACGCCGGCGAGCTGCGGCTGGGCTACGACACGCTGATCGTCGCCGGCGGGTCGAAGTACAACTACTTCGGCCACCCGGAGTGGCAGCGCCACGCGGCCGAGCTGAAGTCGCTCGAGGGCGCGCTGCAGATCCGCGGCCGCAGATCCTGCGCGCGCTCGAGGCGGCCGAGGCGGAGGCCGACCCGGTCAAGCGCGCCGCGCTGCTGACGTTCGTCGTGGTCGGCGCCGGGCCGACCGGTGTCGAGATGGCCGGGCCAGATCGCCGAGATCGCCCACGACACCCGGCGCGACTTCCGGACGACGGACCCGTCGGCGGCCCGGGTGCTGCTGATCGAGACCGGCGACCGCGTGCTCGCCTCGTTCCCGCCGGGCCTGTCGCGCCGCGCCGCCAAAGCGCTCGAGAGCCTCGGCGTGACGCCGATGACCGGCCACATGGTCACGAACATCGACGCCGACGGGGTGGTCGTGCGCTCCGACGGCGCCGACCAGCGCATCGACGCGCGGCACGATCATCTGGGCGGCGGGGGTGCTGGCCGCGGGCATCGCCCCGCAGCTGGCCGCGGCGGCCGGCGCCGAGACCGACCGCTCCGACCGCCTGATCGTCGACCCCGACCTGACGGTGCCGGGCCATCCCGAGGTGCTGGCCATCGGCGACATGGTCCGCGTGCGCGACCGCGACCCGTTCCCGGGCGTCGCGCCGGTGGCCATGCAGATGGGCCGCTACGCCGCGCGGGCCGTGCGCGACCGGCTCCGCGGCCGCGAGCCGGGCCCGTTCCGGTACAAGGACAAGGGCAACCTGGCCACCATCGGCCGGCTGCGCGCCGTGGCCGACCTGCCGCCGCGGATCCGGGTCAGCGGCGTGCTCGCCTGGGTGCTCTGGCTGTTCATCCACCTCTGGTACCTGATCGGCGTCCAGAACCGCCTGCTGGTGTTCATGCGCTGGGTCTGGAGCTTCTTGACGCACGGGCGCGGCGGGCGGCTGATCACCGGCCAGGACTTCCCGCCTACCTCCGAGGTAATCGCGCCCGCGGCGCCGGCGCGGGAGGCTGCGGCGCATGACGAACATCTCCGCGACGGTTGAGCAGTACATCGCCACCTGGAACGAGGCCGACCCGGGGCGCCGCCGCGCGCTGGCCGGCGAGGTGTGGACGGACGACGGGAGCTACCTCGACCCGCTGATGCGGGGCGACGGGCCCGACGAGATCGCGGCCATGATCGGCGCCGCCCAGGCGCAGTTCCCCGGCCACCGCTTCGAACTGGCCTTCGGCCCCGACGCGCACAGCGACGTCGTGCGCTTCGCCTGGCGGCTGGTCGGGGACGGCGGGCCGGTGGCGGCCGGCGTCGACTTCGCCACGGTGGCGGACGACGGCCGCCTGCGCGCCGTCACCGGGTTCCTCGAGGCCTGATCAGAACGGGGCGAACCCCGGCTTCCAGCCCGCCCAGCGCTCGGCCAGGCGGCCCGCGGCCAGGCGGAAGATCACGATCGCCTTCAGCTCGACCGGCCGCATCGACGGCGGCCGGCCGAGCAGCGGGCCGGTCTGGGTGCCGCGCAGCGTCCAGCGGATCGTCACGCGGTCGCCGTCCGCCACGAGGTCGTCGATGGCGAAGCGCAGGTCCGGGTGCGCACCGTGCATCGTGTCGACGACATAGGCGCCGGCGTCCACCCCGGCGGGCTGGCCGGGCAGCGGGTCGTGGTCGACGAAGTCCGGGGCCATCAGCGCGCGCATCCCCTCGCGGTCGCCGGCGGGGATGACCTCCTCGAACACGCGCCGCACGACCCCTCGATTGACCCGGCGGGTGAACGCGGCGAAGTCGCGCGCCGGCCGGCCGGCCAGCGCGGCCACGTCGCGGGTGACGCGCTCGGCCACGCCGGCGCGCAACTCGGCGAACAACGCCTCCACGGGCGGCGGGAGCTCGAGCTTCGCGTCGGGGAACTCGATCGCCTCCGGCCCGGTGAGCGTGTACGTGCGCCCGTCGTGGCCGCCGTCCAACACGGCGGCCGCCGCGGCGCCGACGTCCGCGGGGTCGACGACGGCGACGCACGCGCCGGCGGGCGGCGCGAACGCGGCGGTGGACATGTAGAGGCTCGAGCGCAGGATCACCGCGGGCACGCCGGACGCCCGCAGGCGCTCGTCCACGAGGCCGTGCCAATCCCAGAACGGCACGGGCGAGCCGGGCGCGGCGCCGATCGCCGACAGGCGGACGATGCGGCGGACGCCGGCGGCGGCGGCCGCATCGATGGTCGCGGACTCCCAGGCGACGCGCCGGGGGTCGTCGGCGCAGGAGAGCAGGAGCGCGCCGGCGCCGGTGAGCGCGGTGGCCAGTGAGGCGGTGTCGGCGAGGTCGCCCACGGCGACCTCCACGGCGTCGCCGAACAGGCGGCGGGCCTTGCCGGGGTCGCGGGCGAGCACGCGCACGGGGCGGCCGCGCTCGAGCAGCGCGCGCACGACCTCCGCGCCGGTCACGCCGGTGGCCCCGGTGATGAGGGTGATGTCGTCGGTCATAAGCTATCTTCCATAGTTTTAAACTATGATGCGTAGCTATGTCAAGCGACGAGCTGAGCCTGTTCTCCTACGAGGTCCTCGGGCTCGTGGGCAGCACGGGCGCCGGGCCGCACGACCTGCGCCGGATGGTCCGCCGTGGGCGGATGCTCGACTGGGCGGGTGAGAGCCGCTACTACGTCGAGCCCAAGCGGCTCGCCCAGCTCGGCTACCTGGAGGCGCGCAAGGAGCCGGGCCGCACGCGCGAGCGGACCGTCTACGAGCTCACCGACCAGGGGCTCGAGGCGCTGCGCGCCTGGGCGCGGACGCCGGCGCGCTTCACGCCGTTCAAGAGCGAGGCGCTGGTCCGCCTGCTCGTCGCGGACCTCGTGGGCGAGACCGCGACGCGGGAGAGCATCGCGGGCCTGCGCGACGACATCGCCGACCTCTCCGCCCGGGTGGCCGAGATGGCGGCCGGAGCCCGCGACCTCCCGCACCGCGAGAAGTACCTGCGGCTCGTCGCCGGCTTCCTGGAGCGCCTGCTCGAGTTGCACACCGAGCTCGTCGGCGAGGTCGAGCGGGCCCTAGGGTAGGCAGCGTGGGAGACGCCGAGCACGTCGCCAGCGGCTATCGCCGGTTCGCGGCGGAGGAGGCGGAGCGCTCGCCGCTGTATGCCGAGTGGGCGGCCGGCGTGGCCGGCGACGAGGAGATCCTCCGCTGGCTGGCCGGGCTGCCGCGGGGCAAGCGGCAGCCCAACCTGCTGTTCGCCTCCGTGCGGCTGCTGGCCGGCGCGCCCGCCGGCTTCGCCGCGTTCCGGGCCGTCGTGCGCGAGCGGCGTGCCGAGATCGAGGTGGAGATCCTGGCCCGGCGGACCCAGACCAACGAGCCCGCCCGCTGCGGGGTCCTGCTGCCGGCGCTCGCCGCACTGCCGCAGCCGCTGGCGCTGCTCGAGGTCGGCGCGAGCGCCGGGCTGTGCCTGCTGCCCGACCGCTATGCGTACGACTACGCCGGCCACCGGGTGGGCAACGGCGGGCCGCTCCTGCGCTGCCGCCCCGAGGGCGGCGTGCCGCTGCCGGACGCGCTGCCACGCGTGGTCTGGCGCGCCGGGCTGGACCTGGCGCCGATCGACGTGCACGACGCGGATGCGGTGCGCTGGCTCGAGCTGCTGGTGTGGCCGGGCGAGGAGTACCGGCTCGTCGACCTTCGCGGGGCGCTGGCCGTGGCGCGGCAGGACCCGCCGCGGATCGTGCGCGGCGACCTGGTGACGGATCTGCCGGCCCTGGCCGCCGAGGCGCCGCCGCGGCGCCACCCTCGTGGTGTTCCACACGGCGGTGCTGGCCTACGTGCCGTCGGCGGGCCGCATGGCGTTCGCGGACACCGTGCGGTCGCTCGACGCGGTGTGGCTGGCCAACGAGGAGCCGCGGGTGCTCGGGCTGGAGGGGGACGGCCCGGCGCTGGCCGCGGGACCGCCGCCGGAGGCCCCGTTCAACCTGGCGCTGGCCCGCGACGGCGAGGTGATCGCCTGGACCGACGGGCACGGCACGGCGGTGCGATGGCTGTGACCGCCGCCGGCAGCGGGAGGCGCCCGTGAGCCTCGTCGGCGAGCTCGTGCGCGAGCTGCGCGGCGAGGTCCGCGCCGATCCCTACACGCGGCATCTCTTCTCCACCGACGCGAGCATGTACGCGATCGCGCCGCTGGCCGTGGCCTTCCCGCGCGACGCCGGCGACGTGGCCGCGACGATCGCGCTGGCCGGGCGCCACGGCGTGCCGGTGATCCCGCGCGGCGCCGGCACGAGCCTCGGCGGCCAGGCCGTCGGCGCGGGGATCGTGCTCGACACGTCGCGCCACATGGACGCGATCGTCGGCGTCGACGGCCGCACGGCGCGCGTGCAGCCGGGCGTCGTGCAGGACGACCTCAACCGCGCCGCCGCGGTGCACGGGCTGGGCTTCGGGCCGGACACCTCGACGTCGGACCGGGCGACGCTCGGCGGCATGATCGGCTCGAACTCGGCCGGCGCGCACTCGGTCCTGTACGGCTCGACGATCGACCACGTGTGCGAGCTCGAGGTGGTGCTGGCCGACGGCTCGCAGGCCCGGCTGGGACCGCTCGACGAGGCCGTGCGGCGCGGGCGGGCGGCGCGCGACACGCTGGACGGCGCGATCCACCGCGAGCTGCCGGGGATCGTCGACGGCGTGCGCGAGGCGATCGTGCGCGACTGGCCGTCGCACCCGCGGCTGGCCGGCGGCTACCGGCTCGACCGGCTCGCGCGCGAGTTCGACCTGGCGAAGTTCGTGGTCGGCTCCGAGGGCACGCTCGTGGTGATCACCGAGGCGACGGTCGACCTCGTCCTGCTGCCCACGGCGCGGATGTTCGCCGTCGGCCACTTCGGCTCGGTGCCGGCGGCCGTCGCGGCCACGGGCGACGCGCTGGCGCTCGACGCCGCCGCGGTCGAGCTGATCGACCGCACGATCATCGAGTACGGAGGGCTCGACGTGGACGCCCAGGCGCTGCTCTACGTCACGTTCTTCGGCGACTCCGAGGCGGAGGTGCGCGACCGGCTGGACGCGCTGGAGCGCGAGTGGCGCGCGCACGGCCACGGCGAGCGCTTCACGCGGGCCGAGTCGGCGGCCGAGCAGGCCGCGCTGACGCGCGTCCGCAAGGCCGGCCTGGGCCATCTGATGGCGGCCAGTCGTGGGATGGCCCGGCCGCAGGCGTTCGTCGAGGACACGGCGGTCGCGCCCGAGCGGCTGAGCGAGCACCTCGCCGGGATGCAGGCGATCCTCGACCGCCACGGGCTGCGCGCCGGCCTGTACGGACACGCGTCGGTGGGCTGCATCCACGTGCGGCCGTACCTCGACCTGACCGCGCCGGGCGGCGTCGACACGCTGCGCGAGGTCGCCGAGGAGGTGGTCGCCCAGGTGCGCGCGCTCGACGGGGTGATCTCCTCCGAGCATGGCGACGGCCGCGTGCGCAGCCCGTTCAACCGGGCGGTGTTCGGCGACGAGCTCTACGAGGCGTTCCGCGCGGTCAAGCGGCTCTTCGACCCGCAGGGCATCCTCAACCCGGGCGTGATGGTCGACGCCGAGCCGCTGACCGTCCACCTGCGCGACCCGGCGCTGCCGGCGGCGGCGCCGCTGGACACCCGGCTCGCGTTCGCCGGCGGGATGCGCGCCGCCGCCGACCGCTGCCAGCGCATCGGCGCCTGCCGCAAGAGCGGCGCCGGCACGATGTGCCCGTCCTACATGGCCACGCGCGAGGAGGAGCACGCCACGCGCGGGCGGGCGAACGCGCTGGTGCGCGCGCTGTCGCAGCCGGATCCGCACGCCGCGCTGGGCGACGAGCGCCTGCACGAGATCCTCGACCTCTGCCTGGAGTGCAAGGCGTGCGCGCGCGAGTGCCCGCTGAGCGTCGACATGGCGTCGCTGAAGAGCGAGTTCCTCGCGCACTACCAGGACATCCACGGCGTGCCGCTGCGCTCGCGCGCGTTCGCGGCCATCCGCACGCTGAACCGGCTCGGGGCGGCCACCGCGCCCGTGTCGAACTGGCTGGCGCCGCTGGCGCGCCGGCCGCTCGGGCTCGCGCCGGCGCGGCCGCTCCCCCGGTTCGCCCGGCCGGTGCGCCACCGCGCCGCCACGGGCGACGTCGTCCTGCTCGCCGACTCGTTCACCACGTACACCGACCCGGACCTCACCCGCGCCGCGATCGGGCTGCTGGAGGCGGCCGGCCGCCGCGTCCGGCTGGAGTCGCGCGGGTGCTGCGGGCGGGCGAGCATCTCCAAGGGCCGGCTCGACGCCGCCCGCGCGCAGGCCGCGGCGATGGTCGCCCGGCTCGCCCCCGAGGCCGAGCGCGGCGTGCCGATCGTCGGGGTCGAGCCGTCCTGCCTGCTCACGCTGCGCGAGGAGTTCCTGCGGCTGCTGCCCGGCGACCCGCGCGCCGAGGCCGTGGCCCGCCAGGCCCGGCTGATCGAGGAGCTGCTGGTCGACGAGCTCCCGCCCCGCCGGCTGGAGCGCCGGATCCTCTTCCACGGCCACTGCCACCAGAAGGCCCTGGCCGGCACCGAGGCCACGGTCGCGCTGCTGCGGGCCACCGGGGCCGAGGTCGTGGAGCTCGACGCCGGCTGCTGCGGCATGGCCGGCTCGTTCGGCTTCGAGGCCGAGCACTACGAGCTCTCCATGAAGATCGGCGAGGACCGCCTGTTCCCGGCCGTGCGCGCGGCGGCGCCCGAGACGATCATCGCCGCCACGGGCGTGTCCTGCCGCCAGCAGATCGAGCACGGCACCGGGCGCTTGGCCCACCATCCGGTGCAGGTCGTGCTCGACGCGTTTCGGGCGTAGCGCGGGAGCCTCGTCGCGCAGGCGAACGGCCGGCTGGGTGGGGAGGTGGTCAGCCCGGCGGCGCGGGTCTCCGCGAGCTCCGGCGCGCCGCCGTGCCAGCCCAATCGCGGATACCGCGATTCAGATGGCACAGCCGTGCCATCCCGTGCACCCATACGGTCCACAAGTCAGCACGGTGGCGCGCAGCCGCTCATCCCACCCCCTCAAAGCCCGCCGTTCGCCGAAACCACACGCCGCCACAGATCAGGTGCGCGCCTTGGCCAGGAACCCCTCCATCAGCCGGTTGACCTCGCCCGCCGCCTCCATGTGCGGCGAGTGGCCCGCGCCCTCGATGACGTGCCCGGCCTCGACCTCGGCCGGCGGGACCACCCGGTCCTCGGCGCCCCAGATGACGAGCGTCGGCACGTCGTCGGGCAGCTCGGCGGACTCGCCGAGCGCCGCGCCGGCGATGGTGCGCAGCGCCTCCGTGACACCGTCGATGCGCTTGTACTTGAGCACGTCGTCGACGAGCTGCCGGGTGACGAGCGACTCGTCGGCGAACAGGAGCTGCAGGACGGGCTTGAGCTCGCGCCGCGACTCGGCGGCGATGAACCCGTCGATGTAGTCGCGGTTGACCTCCGAGCCGAGCCCGGCGGGCGCGATCAGCGTCAGCGACCGCGCCGGCCCGCGGGCCGCGACCGCCGCCGCGACCAGGCCGCCGAGCGAGTGCCCGACGAGGTGCACGCGCTCGAGCGACTGCGACTCCAGGAACTGCTCGACGGCGGACGCGAGCGCCGCGACGTCGCCGGCGCCCACGTCCTTGGCCGAGCCGCCGTGGCCGGGCAGGTCGAGCGCGTAGACGGTGTGCTCAGCGGCCAGCGCCGGCAGGGTGAACAGCCAGTTGTTCAGGTCGCCGCCGAAGCCGTGCAACAGCACCACCGGGTCGCCCTCGCCCTGGCGCAGGAAGCGCAGCGGGCCGGCCATCTCCGGCTCGGCCCCGGCCTCCTCCTCGGACTCGGGCACGAACGAGGCCTGGAACTCCTCCACGAACGCGTCGATGTCCGCGTCGGAGTCCGACGGGTCGGCGATGACCCCGAGCAGGCCGCCGACCGGGACGACCTCGCCGACGCGGCCGACCTGGCGGCGCAGGACGCCGGCCGCCGTCGACTCGACCGCGCCGGTGATCTTCTCCGTCTCCACCTCCGCGAGCTCCTGCCCGACCGTGACCTCGGCGCCCTCGTCGGCGAGCCAGCCGAGCAGCCGGCCCTCGGTCATCGACAGGCCCCACTTCGGCATGCCGAGCTTGTTGATCATGCCGGTGCGGGGCTCCCAGTCGTCTCGCGGATGGCCGCGGCGATGACGTCCGCCGACGGCACGTAGGCGTCCTCCAGCACCGGCGAGAACGGGACCGGCGTGTGCGGCGGCGTGACCATCCTCGGTGGCGCCTTGAGGTCGCCGAACGCGTCCTGCGCCACCCGGGCCACGATGTCCGCGGCCATCCCGCAGCGCGGCCCGGACTCGTCCACCACGACGAGGCGGCCCGTGTTCTCGACGCTCTCGAGGATGGTGTCCGCGTCCAGCGGCGACGTGGTGCGCGGGTCGATGATCTCGCACGAGATGCCCTCGCCCTCCAGCGCGTCCGCGGCCGCCAGCGCCATCTGGACCATCCGGCCGAGCGCCACCACCGTGACGTCGCCGCCGTCGCGCACGACGCTGGCCTCGCCGAACGGGATCGTGTAGCTCTCCTCCGGCACGTCGCCCTCGAGCGTGTAGAGCACCTTGTGCTCCAGGAAGATCACCGGGTCGTCGTCGCGGATGGCCTGGATGAGCAGGCCCTTCGCGTCATACGGGTTGGACGGCAGCACGACCTTCAGCCCGGGGATGTGCGTGAAGATCGGATACAGCGCCTGCGAGTGCTGGGACGCGGCGCGGATGCCCGCGCCGTACATCGTCCGCACGACCATCGGCGTCTTCGCCTTGCCGCCGAACATGTAGCGGAACTTGGCCGCCTGGTTGAAGATCTGGTCCAGGCAGACGCCGAGGAAGTCGACGAACATCAGCTCGGCGATCGGCCGCAGGCCCGACGCGGCCGCGCCGGCGGCGGCGCCGACGTAGGCCGACTCGGAGATCGGCGTGTCGATCACGCGGCCGGGGAAGCGGGCGTACAGGCCCTTGGTCACGCCCAGCACGCCGCCCCAGGCGTCGTCCTCACCCGGGGCACCCATGCCACCGGCGATGTCCTCGCCCATGATCACGACCGTCGGGTCGCGCTCCATCTCGGAGGCGATCGCCTCGGCGACCGCCTGCTGGTAGCTGATCTTGCGCGCCATGGCCTAGTACCTCACGTAGACGTCGGTGAGCACGTCGGCGGCGGTCGGGTCCGGCGCCGCCTTGGCCTCGGCGACCGCCTCCTCGATCAGGCGCCGCGTCGCCTCGTCGATGGCGCTCAGCTGGTCGGCCTCGACGAGCCCCGCCTCGGTGACCCGGCGGGCGAACGCGTTCAGGCAGTCGCGATCGCGCCGCAGGTCCTCGACCTCGTGGGCGCCGCGGTAGGTCTGCTGGTCGCCCTCGAAGTGGCCGAAGTAGCGCATGACCTTGCACTCGAGCAGCGTCGGGCCGCCGCCCGAGCGGGCGCGTGCGATCGCCTCGCCGGCCGCCTCGTGCACGGCGAAGAAGTCGAAGCCGTCGACGGTCACGCCCGGCAGGCCGAAGCCGTCGGCGCGCTTGGCCACGTCGATGCCGCTCTGGTGGTAGTTGGACGACGTGGACTCGGCGTAGCCGTTGTTCTCCACGACGAACACCACCGGCAGGTGCCACGCCGCGGCCAGGTTGAGGCTCTCCAGGAACGTGCCCTGGTTGGAGCCGCCGTCGCCGGTGAACGAGACGCCGACCTGGTCGGTCTGGGTGACCTTGGCCTTCAGTCCCACGCCGCACACGAGCGGTGGGCCGCCGCCCACGATCCCGTTCGCGCCGAGCATGCCGCGCGACACGTCGGCGATGTGCATCGAGCCGCCCTTGCCATGGCAGATGCCGGTCTGCTTGCCGTAGATCTCGGCCATCATCGCCTTGACGTCGCAGCCCTTGGCGATGGCGTGGCCATGGCCGCGATGGGTCGAGGCCACGAAGTCGTCGTCGCGCAGGTGCGCCATCACGCCCGCGGCGATCGCCTCCTCGCCGGCGTACAGGTGGACGAACCCCGGGATCTCGCCCGTGGCGAACTCGGTGTGCAGCCGCTCCTCGAAGTCGCGGATGGTGCGCATCACGCGATAGGCCTCGAGCAGCTGCTCGGTGGTCAGTTCCCCGGTGCCCGGTGGGGCTACTGCCGACATGCATCTCCTCCCGTCTGCGGGTCTGCCCCGAAGCTACTCCTCGCGGCGTTACCGGTGGGTTGCAAACTGCGACATCACTGCATCGACATCGATGCGCAACGGCCCCTCGACCAACCGGACCGTCGCGCCCTGGCCCGGCCGGCGCTCGATCTCGCGCTCGCCGTCCAGCGCCAGGCAGCCCGCCGCGGGCGCGACCGCGACCGGCTCGCCCAGCGCGAGCCGGCGGTGCGACGCGACGGAGATCGACGCCACGAGGCCCGGCGCGATCGGCACCGCGACGGCCGGGCCGTCGCCCAGCACGACGTGCACGCCGGTCGCGCCCGGCGCGAGCATGCCGGCGATCGCCGACAGCCCGACGGCGCTCGGGCGCGCGTGCGTGACGAACAGCTCGCTGATGCTGTCCGCCCGCCACAGCGCGCGGGCCCCGGTGAACCGCTGGCGGCTGACCGCGAGGTCGACGAGCGCGAGGTCGCGGACGCCGTCCACCTCGACCGCCAGCGCCGGCTCGCGTCTGAGCACGGACGCGCGGCCGGTGGCCACGAGCCCGGTGGCCAGCCCGGCCACCGTCGCCTCGCGCATCTCCGGGAACGCGTTGTTGGTGCCGGTGGACAGCGCGCAGATCGGGACGTCGCCGCACGCCTTGGCCACGACGCGGTGCGTGCCGTCGCCGCCCAGCACGAGGATCGCCCGCGCGCCCGCGGCGACCATCGCCTCCACGGCGCGCGTCGTGTCGGCGGCGGTGCCGCTCAGCCGCATGTCGACTTCGGCGAGCGCCGGCAGCGGCGTCTCGCGGTGCGCGGCCAGCAGCCGGTGCAGCGTCACCGACAGCCCGTCGGACGCGGGCATCATCAGCGTCCGCTCGACGCCGGCCGCGGCGAGCCCGGCGAGCGCCCGGAACACCATCCCCGCCTTCTCCGGGTTGCCGAACACCGACGCGCCGGCCACGAGGCGCCGGATGTCGCGGCCCGAGGCCGGGTTGGCCACGATCCCCACCACTCACCGGGGACGGTACTCGCCGTGCCGCGGATGTATCAGGGTGCGGGTCCGGGTACTCAGGTCGGGCATGCCCACCGCTCACACCATGCTGCGCATCTATCAGCGGCAGCTCGCGGACTCGCGGGGCGCCGGGCTGGCCGGCGTGTCCGAGCTGGCGCGGCTGTCCGGAACGATCCGGGCGCTGCTCGACGTGGTCAACGACGACTACGACCCGCGGCGCCGCCGCAGCCACTGGCCGACGACCAGGCCGTAGGCCGCGTGGTCGGCCCATTGGCGCCCCTGCGGCAGGGCCCGGATCGCCGGGAACCGGCGGCCGATCACCTCGAGGTCGAGCGCCGCGATGACCAGCCCGAGCGCGAGTCCCGAGACCGGGCCGGCGTCCGCGGCGTCGAGCACCGCGGCCCAGCCCAGCGACAGCGCGAGGTGCACCGGCACGGCGGCGGCCAGCAGCACCGGCGTGCGCGTCTCGCGCGGGAGCACGATCGCGCCGGCGGCGCGGACGCCGTCGAGCAGGTCCTCGCCGCGGGCGAGCGTGACCACGGTCGAGGGGACGCCGGACAGCGCGGCCCCGGCCAGCCCGGCGGCGACGACGCGGTTCACCGGATCCGCACGTGCATGTGGTCGTCGTGGTAGATCAGCGGGACCACCACGTTCTCCGGGCCGTGCAGCTCGTGCAGGTGCGGGCCGACGAAGATCTTCACCGCGCCCGCGGCCAGGAAGCGATCGATCAGCTCCTGCGCGGCGTGCTGGTCGACCTCTGAGGGCTGCGTCGCGCGCGTCTCGAGCCCGTCCTTGCGCGGGTAGAGCACGTCGGCGTCGAGCCCGTTCTGGTGCGACGCGTGGCCGAGGCCGCCGTACGCGCGGCCGAACGGGCCGCCGTGCGGGCGCGACAGGTCCATGATCCCGACGCGCTGGGCCGAGCTGACCGCGGCCCGGTAGCCGGAGATCACCGTGAGCAGGACGCGGATCAGCCGGTCGGTCCCCCAGCGGCGCCAGCCGCGGTTCGGGATCCGGTTGTAGACCGGGTCCCAGGTGAAGAAGTCCTGGCCCAGCGCCGGCAGCTGCGTGCCGTCGACGAGGCGGCCGTGCGCGAACGGCTTGCCGAGCGCGCGCGAGTGGTGCCAGGTGACGAGCGCGAAGTCCGCCGGCGTCGGCGTCGGGGTTGGGGTCGGGAGCGGCGGGAGTGGGCCTTGGATCGGGCGGGCCGAGGCCGCGGCGGCGAGCGCGAGCGTGACGACGAGCGCGAGGACGGCGATGCGCACTCACGCGATTGTCGCTGCGTCAGCCGGCGCGCGGGAGTCCGCGTACGGACGGGACGGCCAGGAAGGCGAGCGCGCCGGCCACGCCCAGGCCGCTCATGGCCAGCAGCGTGGCGTGCGCGCCGAGGCCCTCGGCCAGCGGCCCCGCGAGCGCCGTGCCCAGCGGCAGCAGCAGCGTGGCGGACAGGTAGTCGAACGAGCTGACGCGCGAGAGCGAGTCGCCGGGGACGTGCTCCTGCAGCGATACCTCCCACAGCGTGAAGAACGCGGTGACGCCGATCCCGGCGGCGAACTGCAGCAGGCAAAGGCCGGCGAGCGACGCCCCGGAGCCGTAGACCGCGGCCTGGCAGGACGCGGCGATCAGCCCGAGGGCCGCGACGCGCAGCGCGTGCCGGGGGCGGACCCGCAACAGCAGCACGTCGCCCAGCACGCACCCCAGCCCGAACGCCACCACGACGGCGGCCCAGGCGCCCGGGCCGCCGTGCTCGCGCGCGACCACCACGGGTCCGAGCACGAACACCGCCGGCAGCACGACGCCCGAGTAGACGCAGCCGGCGGCCAGCCCGGCCAGCAGCCACGAGCGCTCGCGGACGGTCCGCCAGCCGTCGCGGATCGCCTCCAGGAACGGCGGCGGGGCCTCTTCGGCCGCCGCCGCGGCGATGCGCGGGCGCAGCCGGGCCAGGCAGGCCACGCTGACGGCGAACGACCCGGCGTCGAACAGCATCGCCGCGCCCGCGCCGATGGTGCCGATCAGCAGGCCGGCCAGCACCGGGCCGGCGATGCTGGACACGGAGAAGCTGAGCCCGCGCAGCGCGTTGGCCGGCTGGAGCTGACCCGGATGCGAGACCGTCTGCGGCAGCAGCCCGGTGAACGCAGGCTGGAAGAACGCGTCGCCCGCGCCGTACAGCACGGCCAGCGCGGCGAGGAGCGCCGGGGTGGCCGCGCCGAGCACCAGCAGCAGTCCGCCGGCCAGCTGCACGACGAGCCGCACGACGTCGGACGCGATCAGCACGCGCTTGCGGCTCCCCCGGTCCGACAGGACGCCGCCGACGAGCGCGAACACCAGGAACGGCACCTGCTGTGCGGTGACCACGAGCCCGACGTCGCCGAGCCCCCCGCCCGCCTCGAGCACGGCGAACGGCAGCGCGACGAGCATCACCCGGTCGCCGAGCAGCGACAGCACCTGGCCGCCGAACAGCAGCCGGAACTGCGGCTCGGTGCGCAGGATGCCGCCGGTCTTCACCCGCCGGAAGCTAAACGCAAGGCGGCCGTGGCGGCGGCGGCGAGCGCGACCACGAGCAGGAACGGCGCGCGCAGCCGCACCGCGACGGCGGCGACGGCGAGCCCGCCGGCCCGCGCGTCGAGGACGAGCCGGTGGCCGGAGGCGAACGTGCTCGTGGCGATGAGGGCGGCCAGCAGCGCGACCGGCAGCAGCGTGGCGGCGCGCTGGACCCGGTCGCCGTCGAGGACGCGGCGCGGGACGGACAGCCCGGTGAGCTTGAGCGCGTAGCAGCCGCCCGCCGCGATGAGGATGGCGGGCCACATCAGCGGCCGCCGGAGGGGGCGGGCGCCGCGCGGTCAGCGGCGCCGGCGACGCGGCGGCCGCCGCCGAGCGCGGCGAGGGTCGCGACCGCGGCGGCGACGAGGACGGGCACGCCCAGCGGCGTCACGGGCACCGCGAGCAGGGCGGCGGCCACGGCCAGCGCGGCCGCGCCGCGGGCCTCGCGCAGCCGCGGCGCGAGCAGGGCGAGGAAGGCCGCCGGGGCGGCGGCGTCGAGGCCGAAGGTGCGCGGGTCGCCGAGCGCGCTGCCCGCCAGGGCGCCGAGCAGGGTGGCCAGGTTCCAGCAGGCGAACACGGCGGCGCCGGTCGCCCAGAAGCCGAGCCGGGCGGCGGAGGCGTCCTCGCCGCGCAGCGCCATCGCGGCGCTCTCGTCGATCACCAGGTGCGCCGCCCGGCGCGGCAGCAGGGCCGACAGCCGCAGGCCGTAGAGCGCGTTGCGGGCGCCGAGCAGAAGCGCCGTGGCCACCGCGGCGGCCGGTCCCCCCGCCACGAGCCCGACGAACGCGAACTGCGACGCGCCGGTGAACATCAGCAGCGACAGCGCGCACGTCTGCGCGAGCGAGAGCCCGGCCGCGGCCGACAGCGCGCCGAACGACAGCCCGTACGCGCCGGTGGCCAGCCCGATTCCGATGGCGTCGCGGACGATCTGCCGGTGCATGCCCGCACAGTACGCGCGCGCCCGCCGCAGATGGTGCCGAATCGCGGCGCCGATGCGCCGCGACGTAGAATCTCCTGCGATGGATCGGCTCGATCGCGCAATTCTGTCCCAGCTGCAGGAGAACGGCCGGCTCGCCAACGCCGAGCTGGCCGCGCGGATCCGGCTCAGCCCATCCGCCACGCTGCGGCGCGTGCGCAACCTCGAGGCGTCCGGCGCGATCGCCGGCTACCACGCCGACATCGATCCCGCGGCGGTCGGCCGCGGGTTCCAGGTGACCGTGCACGCCACGCTGATGCTGCGCAACCGCGAGACGATCGAGGCGTTCGAGGCGGCCGTGGCCCAGCTCGACGAGGTGGTCGAGTGCCAGCGCATGTTCGGCGACCCCGACTACCTGATCCGCGTCGCCGTGGCCGACGCGGAGGCCTACGAGCGGTTCCTCATCAACACGTTCGCCGACCTGCCCGGGCTCGCGCGGATGACGTCGCAGTTCACGATGAAGACGATCAAGCCGGGGGGCCGCCTGCCGCTCTGACGAGCTCGGCCAGCGTCCGCGGCGCCACCCGCTCGTGGCCGGCCAGCAGCGCCAGCAGCGCGTCCGCGCGGGCGAAGTCGTCCGGCTCCATCACGGCGTGGTGGAACATCACGCCGACCGGCCCGCCGCCTCCGACGAACGCCGCGAACCGGGCGTCGAGCTCGTCCGGCGCCAGCCGGGCCACGTCGAGGTGGACCGGCACCTCCGCCAGCAGGCCGAGCGGCTCGGCCCGGTGCTCGCGCGACAGGGCGGCGAAGCCGAGCGCCACCAGCGCCTCCCCGGTGTCGCGCGTGCAGCGGTTCCACGGCGGCGTGAAGAACGGGTCCAGGCGATCGCCCAGCAGGTCGCGCAACCGCGCGCGCCCCGCCGCGATGTCCGCCTCCTGCTCGACGCGCGAGCGGTCGGATCCGAACTCGCACTTGCGCCCCTCGCGCTGGTGGTTCACATGCGCATAGCCGTGCTGATGCAGCCCCACCGGCCGCTCCCGCAGCGCGCCGGCCAGGGCCGGCGTCAGCTCCACCGGGATGACCGCGAGGTCGAGTGGCAGGCCGTGCGCGGCGAAGAGGTCGGCGAGCCGCAGCAGCTGCGCGTCGCCCCAGCCGGCGTCGTCGTCGCGGAAGAAGACCTCGACCGGGCCGGCCGCCTCGTCCAGCGCCTTTCCTAAAAGGTTCATCAAGAGCGTGACGCGAACGTGAGCGGACTTGTCACCCGCATGTGAACGGGTCCGTGGCCTACGTGCTGATGGGGTTCCCGCGCGTCTCGGAGACGTTCATCGCCTCCGAGATCCACCGGGTCGAGCAGGCGGGCGTCCCGCTGCGCCTGTTCGTCATCAAGCCCGTGGAGGCGCGCGAGCAGGGGCATCGCCACCCGGTGCTCGACGCGATCGAGACCGCGCCGGAGTACCTGCCCGACCCCGCCTCGCTCACGCTGCCGCTGCACCGCTGGCGGCTGCGGCACCTGCGCCCGTTCCTGCCCGCGCTGGCGCGCTGCCTGCGCGCCCGGCCCGGCGGCACGGCGCGGGCCGCCACCCGCGCGCTCGCCCAGGCCTGGCGCGACCGCCGCGCGCCGCTGACCGGCCCGCGCAAGATCTACGTGAAGGAGCTCGTCCAGGCCGTCGCGCTGGCCGACCGCGTGCTCGCGGCCGGCGACGTGCGCCACCTGCACGCCCACTTCGCCCACGGCACGACGACGATCACCTGGCACGCCGCCACCATCGCCGGGCTGCCGTTCAGCTTCACGGGCCACGCCCGGGACATCTACTCGACCAAGCTCAACCGGCCGGGCTGGCTGCGCCGCAAGCTGCTCGCCGCCCGCTTCGTGGTCACCTGCACGGAGGTCAACGTCCGCCACCTGAAGGCGATCGCCCCGGCCGCGCGCGTCCACCTCGTCTACCACGGGCTCTCCGCCGACCTCACGCGGCTGATCGCCGAGGACGGCCACCGCGTGGCCCGCAACGGCCACCTGCGGCTGCTCGGCGTCGGGCGCCTGGTGGCCAAGAAGGGATTCGACGTGCTGGTCGACGCGTGCGCCGTGCTGGCCGAGCGCGGCGTGCCGTTCGAGGCGCTCATCGTCGGTCAGGATGACCACGAGGGCGACGCGCTGCGCCGCCGGATCGCCGCGCACGGCCTGCAGGCGCTCGTCCGCCTGCCCGGCCCGATGGGCCCGGCGGACCTGCTGGCCGAGTACCGGCGGGCCGACGCGCTGTGCATGCCCTGCCGGCTGCTGGACCACGATCGCGACGGGATCCCGAACGTGCTGGTCGAGGCGATGGCCGCCGGCGCGCCCGTCGTGGCCACGCCCGTGTCCGGCATCCCCGAGCTCGTCGCGCACGGCGTCAACGGCCTGCTGGTGCCGCCCGAGGACCCGGCCGCGCTGGCCGACGCGCTGACGCGGCTGCACGGCGACCGCGCGCTGGGCGAGCGGCTGGCCGCCGCCGGGCGCGCCACCGTGCGCGAGCGCTTCGACGGCGAGCGGCTGGCCGGCGCGCTCGCCACGCTGTTCCGGGAGGCGCTGGCGTGATCGCGCTCGCCGCCGTCCGGCCGCGCCCCGTGCTCTGCGTGACCGAGCACGAGCACCGCGACCGGGCGCTCGCCGAGAGCGTCGCCGCGGGCCGCTTCACGCACGCCGGCGAGACGCTCGAGCTCGGCCTCTCCCCCGACTGGCTCGGCGCCCGCCTGCCGGCCGACGAGGAGTGGCGGATCGAGTGGGTGAAGTTCTATTACGGGCTCGACCTGGCCGACGCGTTCCGGGCCACCGGGGAGCGGCGCTTCCTCACCGCCTGGGAGCAGCTCGTCCGCTCGTTCGTGGAGCAGGTCCCGCCGGACCACGACTCCAGCGACGTCACCGCCCGGCGCGTGCTGAACTGGATCTACGCCTGGCAGCGGCTGCCGGAGGTCGCGGACCCGCTCGCCGCCGCGCTGCTCGACAGCATCGCCGCGCAGGTCGCACACGTGCGGGCGACGCTGACGCCCGAGCGCAACCACCGCACGCTCGAGCTCTACGCGCTGCTGATCGGCGCGCTGGCGCTGCCCGCGCTCGACGACGGCCTGCTCGACCTCGCCGTCGCCGAGCTGCACGCCAACCTGCTGCGCGACTTCCGGCCCGACGGCGTGCACCGCGAGGCCTCGACGCACTACCACATGATCGCCCTGCGCTCGTTCGCCGGGGCGCGGGAGAACTGCCGCCGCTACGGCGTCGCGCTGCCCGCCGGGTTCGACGAGCGCCTCTCCGCCGCCTGCGACTTCGCCCGGGCCTGCCGGCGCCCGGACGGGACGATCCCGGCGCTGTCGGACAGCGACACGGGCGACTACGGCGAGCTGCTCCACCTGGCCGCACGGCTGCTGGGGCGCGACGAGCTGCGCGAGCCGCCGCGCGGGCCCGCGAGCTTCCCCGACGGCGGCTACCACTTCCAGCACTGTGGCGCCCGCTACCTGGCGTTCGACTGCGGGCCGCTCGGCGACGGCGGCCACGGCCACTACGACCTGCTGACCGTCGAGGCCTGGGACGGACGGCGGCCGCTCGTGCTCGACCCCGGCCGCTTCACCTACGCCGAGGGCGACCCGAACTGGCGCCGCTGGTTCCGTGGCACGGCCGCCCACAACACCGTCACCGTCGACGGGCTCGACCAGACCCCGTACGCCCGCGGGCGCTCGTCGGCGCCGGCGGCGCGCGGCCGGCTGCTCGGCCGTGCCGTGGCGCCCGGGCTGGACGTGATCGCCGCCGAGGCGCGCTCGCCGGTCTACGACGCCGTGCACGTGCGCCGGGTCGCGCTGGTCGACTGCGCCTACTGGGTGATCGAGGACCGGCTGACCGCGCCGACGCCGCACCGCTACGACCTGCGCTTCCACCTCGCGCCCGGCGGCGCGGGCGTGGCGCCGGGCGGCGCGGTATTGAGCCGCGACGTCGCGCTGGTCGTGAGCGGCGCCCAGCCGGCGCTGGAGGACGGGTGGATCTCGCCCCGCTACGGCATCCGCTGCGCCGCGCCGGTCGTCTCCGCGGCGGCCGAGGGGCGGGACGCGACGTTCGTCACCCTGCTCGCCCCGCGCGCACCGGGCCGGCCGGCGCCGCTGCTCATGCTCGGCGCCGACGGGGCGGTCCACGTCGACCTCCTCGCGCCCGACGGCGCGCTCGACCGGCTGGAGCTCGGCGCCGGCGCGCAGGCGCGGTGGACGCGCCGGGCGGCCGACGGCAGCGTGCTGCGAGAGGTGGCGGTCGGATGAGCGGGCTGGCGCTTGACCCGGCCGTCCCGCAGCGCGACGCGCTGCTGCGCCACGCCGGGCACCCCCTGCACGTCAAGTACCGGTTCGGCGAGAGCCTGCGCGTGACCTGGCGCGACGGGGACGGCATCTTCGCCGCGCGCTCGGGCGAGCACCGCGGGGCCGCGCACATGCTCGGCGCCTCGGTCTGGCGGTTCCCGCAGGACCGGCGGCTGACCGAGCTGCCGCGGCTGGCGGACCCCGGCGCGCTCGGCTGCGCCCGCACGCGGATCGTCGCCTACGCGGCCGAGCGGTCGGCCACGGTCGCCTGTCTGAGCCGCGACGGCGACGTCGTGGCGTACGCCAAGGTCCAGGCGCCGGGCGCCGCGGCGGCGGAGCGCCGGCTCACCCGGTGGGCCGGCGCGGCGCTGGGCGAGTGCGACCGGCACGTCCGTGTCCCGCGCGTGCTGGCGGGCGGCGGCTCCCTCGTCGTGCTCGAGCCCCTGGCCGGCCACCGGCTCGACGGGCTCGGGGCGGACGGGCTGGCGCGGCTCGGCGCCGCGCTGGCCGCGCTGCACGCGCTGCCGGCGCCCGAGACGCGCTTCGCCCGGCTCGACCCGCCGCGGCTGGCCACGGCGTCCGAGGTGCTGCGGCGGGCGCGGCCCGACGTGGCCTCCCCGGCCACCCGGCTCCTCGCCCGCCTCGACGCGGCGTGCGCCGACGGCCGCCGGGAGCCCGTCTGCCTGCACGGCGACGCCAACCTGCGCAACGCGCTCCGGCTGGCCGACGGGCGGATCGGCCTGATCGACCTCGAGCACCTCAGCGCCGGGCCAGCCGCCGCCGACCTCGGCCAGCTGCTGGCCGGCCTCTTGGCGGCGCGCCGCCCCGGCGGCCGCGCGCTGCTGGCGGGCTACGCCCGCGTCGCGCCGGTCCCCGACCGCGCCGCGCTGCGCTGGCACACCGCGGCGTCGCTGCTCGCCCGCGTCGCGCTGCCCGCGGTCAGCCGCGTCCGCCCCGAGCTGCTCGCCCGGCTGCCGGAGCTGCTGGCCGCGGGCGCCGACCTGGTCGCGCCCAGCGTGCGGCGCCGCACGGAGGTGGCCGCATGACTCGCGCTGCGCGCTCGCATGCTTCGGCGGGAGCTCGCCTGGCGGCTCACTCCCGCGCCGCGACGAAAGGTAGGGCCGCATGAGGCCGGCGCTGCTGTTCTACTGCCAGCACTCGGTCGGGCTGGGCCACCTGACGCGCTCCTACGCGCTCTGCGCCGAGCTGGCCCGGCGCTTCCGCGTCGTGCTGCTGTGCGGGGGCGAGCTGCCCGAGGGGATCGCGCCGCCGCCCGGCGTGGAGATCGTCCCGCTGCCGCCGCTGGGCGTGGACGGCGGCCGGTTCGGCAGCCGCGACCGGCGGGTCAGCACCGAGCGGGCGTGGGCGCTGCGCGCCGTGCGCATCCAGGCGATGCTGCACGCCGTCCGGCCGAGCGTCGTCCTGGTCGAGCTGTTCCCGTTCGGCCGCGCGAAGTTCGCCCGCGAGCTCGTCCCGCTGCTGCGCGAGGCGCGCGCGCTCGGCGCCTTCACCGCCTGCAGCCTGCGCGACATCCTCGTCGCCGGGCGCGACGACCAGCGCGCCCACGACGACCGCGCCCGCGCGCTGGCCGACGCCCACCTCGACGCGGTGCTGGTGCACTGCGATCCGTCCTTCGCCCGCCTGGAGGACACGTTCGCGCCCACCCACTCGCTGCGCATCCCCGTCCACTACACGGGCTTCGCCGCCAACTTAAGGGGTCAGACCCCTTCAAGCGGTGGCGGGACCCCGTGATCGTGGTCTCGGCGGGTGGGGGCCGCGTAGGGGCGCCTCTGGCCCGCGCGGCGATCGAGGCGCACCCGATTGCCGATTGGCGCATGCGGGTCGTGGCGGGGCCGCTGATGCCCGAGGAAGACTTCCGCGCGTTGCCCCGGCGCGACGGGGTGGAGATCGTCCGCTCCGTGCCCGACCTGGGCGCGGAGCTGGCCCGGGCGAGCGCGTCGCTGAGCCAGTGCGGCTACAACACCGCGCTGGAGATCGTCCGCACCCGCGTCCCCGCGCTGGTGGTGCCGTACGCGCCGCCCGGCGAGGACGAGCAGACCCGTCGGGCCCGTGCGCTGGAGCGCCGCGGCGCGCTGCGCGTGCACACCGGCGGCGACCTGCGGGCCGCGCTCACGCGCCTGCGGGAGTTCACCCCCGCCGCCCCGGCGCTGGACCTGGACGGCGCGCGGTGCACGACCGAGCTGCTGTGGGACCGGCAGAGGGCGCTGGCGGCATGAACCCCGTCCTGCGCCCCTACATCCTGCGCCGCTGGCGCGCCCTGGCCGGCGCCGGCGCGGCCAGCGCGGTGCTCGCCGCCGCCGACCTGGCCAAGCCGTGGCCGCTCGCGCTGATCGTCGACCACATCTTCTCGCAGCGCTCGGCGCCGTTCCGGCTCGACGGCGAGGACGTCGAGCTGCTGGTCGCCGTCGGCGCGCTGATCCTCGCCATCTCGCTGGCCGAGTCGCTGGCCAACTACTTCGCCGACCTGTGGCTGCAGAGCGCAGGCGAGCAGATCACGCACGAGCTGCGCGTCGCCGTCTACGACCACCTGCAGCGGCTCTCGCTCGCCTTCCACCAGCGCAGCCAGAAGGGCGACCTGCTGACGCGGGTGACCGGCGACGTGAGCGCGATGGGCAACCTGTTCTCCGACACGCTCGGCGAGATGGTCCAGTCGGCGCTGCTGTCGGTCGGCATGACCGCCGTGCTGCTGTGGATCGACCCCGTGCTGGCGCTGCTCGGGCTGATCACCACGCCCGCGCTGGTCGCGCTCAGCTGGGTCTTCCGCCGCCGCGTGCGCGAGCGTGCCCGCCGCCAGCGGCGTCACGAGGGCGACCTCGCCTCGCTGGCCAACGAGGCCCTGAGCGCGATGGCCGTGGTGAAGGCGTTCGGCGCCGAGACGCACGAGTCCGAGCGTGTCCGCTCCCGCAGCGAGCAGCGCATGGGCGCCGGCGTCGAGGTGGCCCGGCTGCAGGCCCGCTTCGACGGCACCGTCGGGATGCTGCGTGCGCTGTCCACGGCGCTCGTGACGATCGCCGGCGTCTACCGGGTGGCCCAGGGCGCGCTCTCGCCGGGCGACCTGATCGTGTTCATCAGCTACACCCGCAAGGCGCACAGCCCGATGCGCAGCTTCGCCCGCGAGGCCAGCAAGCTGACCGCCGCGCTGGCCCGCGCCGACCGCGTGGCCGAGATCCTGGCCACCGACGAGGTGCTGGAGGAGCGCCCCGGCGCCTACGCCGGCGCCCGCGCGCAGGGCGACGTCGAGCTGCGCCACGTCAGCTTCGCGTACGCCGGCGAGCGCCCCGCGCTGGAGGACGTCTCGCTGCGCATCCCCGCCGGCCGCCGCGTCGCGCTGACCGGCCCGTCGGGCGCCGGGAAGTCGACGCTCAGCGCGCTGATCGCCCGGTTCTACGACCCGACCGAGGGCGCGGTCGTGCTCGACGGCCGCGACGCGCGCGACTGCACCCTCGCCTGGCTGCGCGAGCAGGTCGCGGTCGTCCTGCAGGACACCGTCCTGTTCACCGGCAGCGTGCGCGACAACATCGCCTACGGAACCGAGGCGACGGCCGAGCAGGTGGTCGACGCGGCGAAGGCCGCCGCGGCGCACGAGTTCATCCGCCGGCTGCCGGACGGCTACGACACCGCGCTCGGTCCGCAGGGCGCCGGGCTGTCCGGCGGCCAGCGCCAGCGGATCGGCATCGCCCGCACGCTGCTGCGCAACCCGCCGGTGATCATCCTCGACGAGCCGACTACCGCGCTGGACCGCGAGTCCGAGGCGCAGGTGCTCGAAGGGCTCGACCGGCTGATGCGCGGCCGCACCTGCCTGCTGGTCACCCACTCGCCGCGGCTGGCCGCCACGGCCGACGAGGTCGTCGAGCTCGACGGCGGCCGGATCGTCCGCCGGGCCGGCCGCCGGCACGCTCCGCTGCCCCAGCTCGAGCGCCTGCTCGACCCCGCCGGCGCGCGCCGCGTGCTCGAGCGCTCCCGCGCCCGCGACGTCGGGGAGGTCGAGATCGCCCGCGTCGGCTACCGGCCGGGCGAGCGGCTCGACGTCCACCTGCGCTGCGCGGCCGGCGAGGCCGTCGTGTCCGTCGAGCCCGACGCCGCGGCGCGGGCGCGCGAATGGGGCGCGGCCTACGACGCCGACGAGGACGTGATCGTCACCTGGCTGCCGTTCGACCCGCTGCTGCCCGGGCTGTCCGCCCGCCCGGATGCGCTGGCCGGCCGGCTGGACGTCGAGCTGCCGGGCGCGCCCGTGCTCGTGCGCTACAAGCCGCGCGCCCGCGCCGTCCTACGCTGGGGGCCGCACGTGCTGAAGGCCTACGGGCGCCGCCGGGACTTCGACGCGGCCGTGACCGGCCTGCGCGCGACGCATCCCCTGCCCACGGCGGCGTTCGAGGCCGCCCTGCCCGACCTGCGGCTGACGATGCAGCGGGCGCTGGCCGGCGAGCTGCCGCCGACGGCCCGCGCCGTGGCCGGCGAGGCCGGCGAGGCCGTGGCCGCGCTGCAGCGGGCGCAGCTGCGGCTGCCGGCCGCGCCGCCGGAGCGCCAGCTCGCCTCGGCCCTGCACAAGGCGCGGCTGATCCGCGCCGTCGCGCCCGAGCTGGAGCCGCTGGTCGCCCCGGTCGCCCGCCGGCTGGAGCGCGCGCAGCCGGCCGCGGGCACGCTCAAGCCCGCGCACGGGGACTTCCACGCCGACCAGATCCTGGTCGGCGGCGACCGCCTTGCGGTCATCGACTTCGACTCGCTGTGCCTGGCCCCGCCGGCGCTCGACCTCGCCACATACGCGGCGGACGTCGTGCGCGGGCGGGCCACGGACGCCGAGTCGCTGCACGACGTGCTGGAGCCGCTGCTCGCCGGCTACGGCACCCGCCCGGAGGCGCTCGAGTGGCACCTCGCGGCCGCGATCCTCACCCGCGCGGCCCACCCGTTCCACCGGCAGGTCCCCGGCTGGCGCGAGCGCATGGCAGCGATGGTCTCGACCGCGGAGGCGACCCTTGGCTAGTGCCCTCGTCACCGGCTGTGCCGGCTTCATCGGCTCGCACCTCACGGAGTCGCTGCTCGCCGACGGCCACGCCGTCATCGGCGTCGACTGCTTCAACGACAACTACCGGCGCGAGGACAAGCGGGCGAACCTCGAGCGCGCGCGGGAGCACGACGCCTTCCACCTGCTGTGCGAGGACCTCGTGGAGGCCGACCTGCCGGCGCTGCTGGAGGCGTGCGACGTGGTCTACCACCTGGCCGGCGAGCCGGGCGTGCGCTCGAGCTGGGGGCAGCGCTTCGACCGCTACACGCACCACAACGTCGGCGCCACGCAGCGGCTGCTCGAGGCGGCCCGGGCGGTGCCGGGACGGCGGATCGTCTACGCGTCGTCGTCGTCGGTCTACGGCGACGCGCTGGCCCTGCCCACGCGCGAGGACGCCAAGCCGCGGCCGCTGTCGCCGTACGGCGTGACCAAGCTCGCCGCTGAGCAGCTGTGCGAGCTCTACCGCACCGAGCACGGCGTCGACACGGTGTCGCTGCGCTACTTCTCGGTCTACGGCCCGCGCCAGCGGCCGGACATGGCGTTCCGGCGCTTCTGCGACGCGATCGTCGCCGGCCGGCCGATCGAGGTGTTCGGCGACGGCCTCCAGACGCGCGACTTCACCTACGTGGCGGACGTGGTCGCCGCCACGCGGGCCGCGGGCGACGGCGACGCGCCGGGCGTGCTCAACGTGGGCGGCGGGGACGGCATCAGCGTCAACCGGGCGCTGGAGCTGCTCGCCGGGATCGCCGGGCGCCCCCTGGACGTCCGCCGCGCCGCGCGCGAGTCCGGCGACGTCCAGCACACGGGGGCGGACATCGGGCGCGCCCGCATCCGGCTCGGCTGGCGGCCGGCCACCCGGGTCGAGGACGGGCTGGCGGCGGAGTTCGCCTGGGCGGTCAGCGCGTCCCGAGCAGCTCCGGCGCGACGGCGAGCCGCGGCGTGCCGTTCTGCAGCAGGAACCGTGGGTTTGACTGCGTGAGCCGGTAGGCCTGCACGCTGCTCGCGCCGGCGCGGACGAGCAGGTGGAAGCCGAGCTGCAGCGTGTGCTCGCGCGTGCCGGGGTGGCCGTCGGAGGCCAGGCAGTAGGCGAGGCCGTTGCGCACCAGCTCGACGGCCAGCTCCTGGGCGTCGAGGCCGTGGTTGCCGAGCAGCGAGCTCACGTTCACCTGCAGCAGCGCGCCCGCCTCGAGCAGTCCGCGCAGCCGCTCATGGCCGCCGTCCGCGCGCTCGGGGTGGGCGAGCAGGAGGCCGTAGCCGAGGTCGGTGAGGCGCGCCGCAGCCGCCTCGAAGTCGTCGTCGAGGCCCGCGAACGGGCACTCGAGCAGCAGGAACGGCGCCTCCTCGGGGCCCTGGGCGATCAGCTCGAGATCGTCCGGCGCCAGGGTGAGGGCGTCCTCGTGCGCGAGCTCGCCGCCGGGGTGCAGGCGGACGCCGAGCCCGGCGCGCTCGATCTCCGCCTGCGCCTCGGCGCGGCGCTCGGCCAGCTCGGTCAGCGGCACGCGCGGGAAGTGCGCCCGCTTGACGTGCGGCGTGCAGGCCACGTCGCGCACGCCCTCGGCGTGCAGGCGGCGCGCGTGCTCCAGGGTCTCCTCCATCGTCTTTGCCCCGTCATCGATGCCGGGCAGGAGGTGGCAGTGCAGGTCCACATATGACACGCCATAGGTGGTAGCAGGCGCTTTCGCTTCCGGAAGGGCGCTGTCACCCCTCCGAAACATCCCGTAATGTAGTGTTTGCATGGTGCAAGCAACCGCGGAGGGCGAGCAGGTCCTGGTCGGCCTGTGGGCGGTGGTGCGGCGGCTGAAGGCCGCGGCGGTCTCCGCGGGCGGCGACCCGGCGGCGCTGCACATCGTCCACATGGTGCGCGAGCACGGCCCGCTGCGGCTGACGGCGCTGGCCGAGTGCGCGCTGCTGGACGCGTCCACGGTCAGCCGCCACGTGCGCAGCCTGGAGGCCTCCGGGCACCTGGCCCGCACCGAGGACCCCGACGACCGCCGGGCCAGCCGGATCGCCGTCACCGCCAGCGGCGAGGCGCTGCTGCGCGAGGCGCTGGCCGCCCGCGGCCGCGTGCTGGACGAGGCGCTGGCCGGCTGGCTGCCACAGGACCGGGAGGCGCTCGCCGCGCTGCTGGCGCGACTCGCGGAGGACATGGCATGAGCGACGCTCCGCTCCAGCTGACGCACCGGCAGATCCTCACCGTCCTCACCGGCGTGATGGCGGGGATGCTGCTGGCCGCGCTCGACCAGAGCATCGTCGGCACGGCGCTGCCGCGGATCGTCAGCGAGCTGGGCGGCCTCGACAAGCTGTCGTGGGTCGTCACCGCCTACCTGCTCACCTCCACGGCGGTCACGCCGCTGTGGGGCAAGATCTCCGATCTCTACGGCCGCCGCCGCGTGTTCCAGGCGGCGATCGGCGTCTTCGTGCTCGGCTCGGCGCTGTCGGGGCTGTCGCAGACGATGACGCAGCTGATCGGGTTCCGGGCCTTCCAGGGCATCGGCGGCGGCGGCCTGTTCGCCATCGCGCTGTCGATCATCGGCGACGTCATCCCGCCGCGCGAGCGCGGCCGCTACCAGGGCTACTTCGGCGCGGTGTTCGGCGTCTCCAGCGTGGCCGGCCCGCTGCTCGGCGGCTGGCTCACCGACGGCCCGGGCTGGCGCTGGATCTTCTACATCAACGTACCGATCGGGATCGCCGCGCTGGTCATCACCTCGAGCGCGCTGAAGCTGCCGGTGCGCCGGCGCGAGCACGCGATCGACTACGCCGGCGCGGCGGCGATCGTCGCCTGCGTCACCTGCCTGCTGCTGTACCTGAACTGGCGCGGTCCCGACCACGGCTGGGGCGAGCCGCTCGGCCTCGCGCTGCTCTCCGCCGCGTTCCTGATGGGCCTGCTGTTCGTGTGGATCGAGTCCCGCGCGGCCGAGCCTATCCTCCCGCTGCACCTGTTCCGCAACCCGATCTTCCGCGTGGGCAACGCATTCGGCTTCCTCTCGGGCATGGTGCTGTTCGGGACGATCATCTTCCTGCCGCTCTACCTGCAGGCCGTCAAGGGGTTCACGCCCACCCAGTCGGGGCTCGCGCTGCTGCCGGCGGTCGTCGGCATCTTCTCCACCTCGATCACCGCGGGGCAGCTGATCTCCCGCACCGGCCGCTACAAGATCTATCCGGTCCTCGGCGGCCTGATCCTGATCTTCGCCATGCTCGGGCTGACGCGGCTGTCCGCGCACACGCCGTACTGGCAGGTGGCGATCGCCGTCTACGTGTGGGGCGCCGGCATCGGGCTGACGATGCAGACCATCCTCACCGCGGTCCAGAACGCGGTCGACTACCGCGACCTCGGCACGGCCACCGGCGCGGTGACCTTCTTCCGCCAGATCGGCGGCGCGATCGGCGCCGCGGCGTTCGGGGCGATGCTGTCGAGCCGCCTGGCCGTGCACCTGTCCGACGCGTTCGGGGGCCACGCGCCGTCCGGGGTGGCCACCGACGCGAACAACGTGCAGGCGCTCCAGCATCTCCCGGCCGCGCTGCGCGACCGCGTCCTGGACGCGTTCTCCAGCGCGATGGACGACGTGTTCCTGATCGGCGTGCCGATCGTCGTGCTCGCGTTCGTGGTCGCGCTCGCGTTGAAGGAGATCCCGCTGCGCAGCGGGGCGGGCACCGCGCCCGCCGCCCCGTAGGATCGGGCGATGGCCCGCATCCCCCCGGTCGACGAGACCTCCGCGCCCCCGCAGTCCCGCGAGCTGGCCGCCGCGCACGCGGCGACCGGGGGCCGGATGACGAACATGAAGTGGACGCTGGCGCACGACCCGGTGGCGCTCGACGCGCTGCTGCAGTGGTACCCGCTGCACGACCGGGTGGCCCCGTTCCTGGGCGAGCGGCGGACCTGGCTGTACTGCCACGCGATCTCCACGCAGAGCGACTGCCTGATCTGCTCGACGTTCTTCCGCCGGCTGCTGGCCGACGCGGGCGAGGATCCGGACGCGCTGTCGCTGGACGAGCTCGACGAGCTGATCGTCGACCTGGGGCAGCGGCTGGCCCGCGACCCGCACAGCGTGGACGACGCGCTGCACGCCCGGCTCGCCGAGCGCTTCTCGGACGAGCAGATCGTCGCGCTCGTCGCCTTCGGGGCGATGATGGTGGCCACCAACGTGTTCAACGACGCGCTGGGCGTCGAGCTGGACGGCTACCTGGAGCCCTACGCGGCATGAGCGTCGCGTTCGTCACCGGCGCCGCGCACGGCCAGGGCCGGGCCACCGCGCTGGCATTGGCCGCCGACGGCTACGCCATCGCCGCGCTCGACGTGGCGGCGCCGCTGCAGCATCCCGGCTACACGATGGGCACGCCGGAGGAGTTGGCCTCGCTGGCCGCGGAATGCCCGACCGAGTGCCTGACGTTCACCGCGGACGTGCGCGACGACGCCGCGGTGGCCGAGGCGGTGCGGGTGACCGTCGAGCGGCTCGGCGGCGTCGACGTGCTGTTCAACAACGCCGGGATCTGCTTCTACGGGCTCGCCCACGAGCTGACCGAGGCCGCGTGGGACGCGATGCTCGACATCAACCTGAAGGGCCCGTGGATCGTCGCGCGGCACGTGATCCCGCACATGATCGCCGCGGGCCGCGGGGTGATCGTCAACAACTCGTCGATCGCCGGCCTGCGCGGGATGGCCCGGCTGTCGCACTACGCGGCGTCGAAGTGGGGCCTGACCGGGCTGACCAAGTCGTGGGCGATCGAGCTCGCCCCGCACGGCATCCGCGTGGTCTCGATCCACCCGACCGCAGTCGACACGCCGCTGAACGACGGGCTGGCCGCGCTCGAGGGCGCGACGCCGCAGGAGATCGCCGAGCGCTCGGCGGGCAACCTGCTGCCCGTGCCGTGGATCGAGGCCTCGGACGTCGCCGAGGCGGTGCGGTATCTGGTGAGCGACCGGGCGCGCTACCTGACCGGGACCGAGCTGGTGATCGACGCCGGCCTGCTCACACGCTGAAGCGCGCGACCGCCTCGGGGTCGAACGCCACGCCGGAGCCCGGGGCGGCGGAGACGGTCAGCTGCCCGCCGGTGTAGACGAGCGCCGGCTGGAGCAACGGCCGCGTCTTGTCCAGGTCCTCGAGCAGGTGCGCGCCGGGCGTCGCGGCCAGCAGGTGCGCGCTGACCTCGGGATAGACGTGGGTGGAGATCCGCAACCCGGCGGTGCCGGCGACGGCGGCGGCGCGCAGCCACCCCGTCACGCCGCCCACGCGCGCCACGTCGGGCATGACCAGGTCGCAGGCGTGGGCGGTGACGCTGCGCTGCGCCTCCTCCGGGCTCCACCAGCTCTCGCCCGCCTGGATCGGCGTCTGCGCCGCCGTGCACAGGCGGGCGTAGCCGTCGAGGTCGTCGGCGGGCAGCGGCTCCTCGATCCAGACCAGGCCCTGCCCTTCGAGGGCCCGGATGCGCTCGCGGGCCTCGCTGAGCGTGAGCGACTGGTTGTAGTCGACCATGAGGCCGACGTCGTCGCCGGCGGCGTCCCGGACGGCGTGGATGGCCGCGAGGTCGTCGGCGATCGTGCCCGCCCCGATCTTCAGCTTCAGGTGGCGGAAGCCGCCCTCGGCCACGCGCTCGGCCGCCTCCTCGGCCAGGTCCTCCGGGAGCAGCGACTTGAGGCTGCCGTAGGCGGTGACGAGCGCGCCCGCGGGGCCGCCCAGCAACTCGGCCAGCGGCCGGCCGGCCGCCTTGGCGGCGGCGTCCCAGGCCGCCATGTCGATGCCGTTGAGCGCGAGCCCGATCGCCCCCGTCGTGCCCAGCAGCCGGAAGCGGCCGCGCAACTCTGCCCACAGCGGGACGGGCGCGAGGTCGGCGCCGGCCAGCGCCGGCCCGAGCTCCCGCAGGGCGCCGGTCACCGCGGCCAGCCCGGCGCGGGAGTAGCAGAACACGTACGTCGTGCCGGTCACGCCCTCCTCGCTGACGAGGTCGATGAGCGCCAGCGGCGTGGACGGGATGACGCCGACCGCGGTCTGCAGCGGCCGGGCCATCGGCACGTCGACGGCGCGCACGCGCAGCTCGCGCAGGGTGAGCGTCACAGCCGCACCTCCGCCAGCGCCCGGCGCGCGCCGTCGGCCAGCCGGGCGACGATCGCGGCGGCCGGCACGTCCTCGGCCAGCGCGTGCGTCTCGCCCGCCCACAGGTTGAACCCGCCGGCGTCGCCGGCCGCGCGGGCCTGCGCCCGCAGCGGCGACGTGGCGTGGTGAAGCTCCGGGTAGGCGATCGGCGCGTCCGGGTGCTCGTCCATGAAGCGGTTGCGGATGCCGCGGCCGAGCCGGCCGGTGAACGCGCGGGTGAGCGCGGTGGGCGCCTCGCCGGCCAGCGCCTCGCGCTGGGCGGGGTGCGTACCGGCCTCGGGCGTGCGCAGGAACGCGGTCCCGATCTGCGCGGCCCTGGCGCCCAGGCAGAGCACGGCGGCGAGCGCGGCGCCGGTGGCGATGCCGCCCGAGGCGACGAGCGGCCGGTCGACCGCCGCGCGCACGAGCTGGAGCAGCGACAGCAGCCCGTACACGGGCAGGTCCTCGCGATCGGCGAACGAGCCGCGGTGGCCGCCCGCCTCGCCCCCCTGGGCGACGAGCGCGTCGGCGCCGGCCGCGGCGGCCGCGCGCGCCTCCTCGGGGCTCGTCACGGTCACCCAGGCCTCGCTGCCGGCGGCGTGGACGCGCGCGACGACGGCGGGCGAGGGACAGCCGAACACGAACGAGACCACGGGCACGGGCACGGCCTCGAGCAGGGCCAGCTTCTCCCCCCAGGCGTCGTCGTCGGCCCGCGGCTCGCCGGCCTGCTCGCCCAGGCCGGCCACGTAGTCGGCGTAGCGCTCCTTGGGGGCTGGCGCGCCGGGGACGAAGAGGTTCACGCCGAAGGGCTGCCGCGTGAGCTCGCGGGTCGCGGCGATCCGCTGGGCGAGCGCGTCCGCCGAGAGGTAGCCGGCCGCCACGAAGCCGAGCCCGCCGGCCTCGCTGACCGCCGCGGCCAGCGCCGGCGTGGACGGGCCGCCGGCGAGCGGCGCCAGCACGACCGGGGCCGACAGTGTGTCGAGGATCACCCCCGGGAGATTGGCAAACCGGTCCACCGGGCGATTGTCACAAGCTTGTTACAATCTTGGAGCGCCCTGCCGATAAATGTGGGTGCAACGGCCTCCCCAGCGCCCCACCCGGGCGTAGCGCCGTCTCTCTCCCTCCCGAAAGGACTCCCCATGGCACGACGGATCGTGGACGCGCTTCAGCGCGTGCTCAACCCGCCCTACCAGGAGCCGCCCGTGCACTTCCACGCCGCGGACGGCTCGCCCGAGGTCTGCTACGACGCGGGCTGCGCCCGGCCCCAGCTGAACGTGTAAGTCAAGCGGGCTGTTCGGCCGGGGCGCCGCTGAGCGCCCGGTCGAGCAGGTCGCGCAACTGGGCGCGCTCATCCGCGCTGAGCGAGCCGAGGATCTCTTCCTCGAGGTCCTCCATCGCGAGCTCCGCGTGGGCGAGCGCCTTCTTGCCCGCGGGCGTGAGCTCGACGATGTGGCGGCGGCGGTCCTGTGCGTCGCGCACGCGGCGGACGTGACCCGCGGCCTCCATCTCGTTGAGCAGCAGGACGCAGTTGTTCGGGTCCAGGTGCATCGCGGCGCACATGTCCTTCTGCGCGTGCGCCCCGTCGCGCAGCAGGGTCAGCCCCGCATAGGCCTTGTATTTCATGCCCAGGGCCTGCTCGTCGGCCGCGCGGAACACCGCGCGGGAGAGCCGGGTGAGGAGGACGATCGGGCCTGGTGTGGACGGAGCGGACATGTCGGTCCACATATTAGCTGGGTTGCGTGATGGTCATCGGCTGCGATATGATCATTGGCACAGTGATTATCTCTACCACAGAGAGCGCCTCGCGGCGCAAGTGGATGGCCCTCGTCGTCGTCTGCCTCGGTCAGTTGATGATGGTCGTCGACATGACGATCGTCAATGTGGCCCTCCCCGTCGTCCAGCGCGACCTGCGCTTCTCCCAGGCGGACCTCACCTGGGTCGTCAACGCCTACCTCATCTCCTACGGCAGCTTCCTGCTGCTCGCCGGGCGGCTCGGCGATCTCGTCGGCCGCAAGCGCGTCTTCCTCTCCGGGCTGACGCTGTTCACGCTCGCGTCGGTGGCCTGCGGCTTCGCCGACGACCAGCTCTTCCTCATCGCCGCCCGCTTCGTCCAGGGCATCGGCGGCGCCGTCGCCACATCGGTGATCATCGCCCTGATCGTCACGGACTTCCCGCGCCCGGACGAGCGCATCAAGGCGATGAGCGCCTACATGTTCGTCGTCACCTCCGGCGGCTCGCTCGGGCTGCTGCTGGGCGGCGTGATCGTCCAGTCGGTCGACTGGCACTGGATCTTCTTCGTCAACGTCCCGATCGGCGTGGCCGTGCTCGCACTGGGCGCGCGGCTGCTGCAGGAGCGCGCCGTCGAGACCCGCTCCGGCCGGATCGACGTGACCGGGTCGGTGCTTGTCACCACGGCCACGATGGCCGCGGTCTACGCCATCGTCACCTCCGCCCAGCACGGCTGGGGCTCCCTGCACACGCTCGGCTTCGGGGCGGTCGCCCTGGCGCTGTTCGCCGCGTTCGCCGTGGTGGAGACGCGCGTGGCCGACCCGATCTTCCCGCCGCGCGTGTTGCGGCTGCGCACGCTGATCGGGGCCAGCGCCGTCCGCGGCTTCCTGGTCACCGGCATGTTCGCCGCGTGGGTGCTCGGCTCGCTGTACCTCGAGCACGTGCTCGGCTATGGCGCCTGGGACACCGGGCTGGCGTTCCTGCCGATGACGCTGATGGTGGCGATGCTGTCCACCGGCCCGACCGCGCGGGTGATGGCCCGGTTCGGCCCGCTGCCGACGCTGATCGGCGGGCTGACCGTGACGATCGCCGCGCTGCTGCTGATGACCCGGGCCGGCGTCGGCGCGAGCTACTTCCCCGACCTGTTCGTCCCGTACGCGCTGATGGGTGTCGGCATGGGCACCGCGATGCTGCCGCTGCTGACGATCGCCATGACCGGCGTGCCGGAGCGCGACGCCGGCCTGGCCTCGGGCATGATCAACGTCTCGATGCAGCTGGCCGGGGCGCTCGGGCTGGCCGTGCTCGGCACGGTCGCCACGGACCGCACGCACACGCTGGCCGCGTCGGGGCTGTCGCAGCCGGCCGCGCTGACCGGCGGCTTCCACCTCGCGTTCGCCCTCGGCGCCGTGGCCGTGGCCACCGGCGTCGCGCTGGCCGTGCTCGCGCTGCGGCCCCCGCGGACGCGAGAGGCCGTCCACTCCTCCGAGCTGGCGCTCGAGATCTGACCCGGCCGGGGCTCCCCACCGCCGCGCGCGCCTCCCGTGTCCCGGGCGCGCGCGGCGGCCGGCCGGGCCCGGGCGCCGGTTCGCTCCCGCTGTAACGATTCGGCCTGAAATCGACAGTAGGGGCCGTGACGAGGGATACCCAGACCGATCGCAGCGCCGGTGAGGCCCGGTTCGCGGAGATCTTCGCGCACCTGGGCTTCATCTCCGCATACGCGCGCCGGCGCGGCGCCCGCGATCCGGACAGCATCGCGGCCGAGGCCATGGCCATTGCCTGGCGCCGGCTCGCGGATGTCCCCACCGACGATGCCCGGCCGTGGCTGATCGTCACGGCGCGCAACCTGCTGCTGGCTGAGCGCCGGCGCGAGCCGGAGGCCGGGAGACGGGCGCTTGGCGACGTCGACCTCGAGGCACCGGTCGAGCCAGCGCCGTCCGAGTTGGATCTCGAACCCGGCCTCGCGCGGGCGCTCCGCGTGCTGTCGGAGACGGATCGCGAAGCGCTGTTGCTCATCGCGTGGGACGACCTGACCCCGGCGCTGGCCGCGGCGAGCCTCGGGATCTCCCAGACGGCGTTCCGCGTGCGGCTCCATCGCGCGCGGCGCCGGCTCGGCGGTCTCCTGGCCGACCAGGCCCCGGTGCACCCCGTCTCGGCACGTCAACCGAACTGGAGGCAGACATGACGGATGAGAGCGTGATGCGCCGTCTGCGCGCGGCGAGGCCAGTGGCCGTCGAGCCGGGCGATCACCACGCACTGTTCACGCGGATCATCGCGGAGCCGGGAGACCCTCGCGTGGTCGAAGCGCCTCACGGGCGCTCGTGGACGCGTCCGCGCGTTCTCGCCGGCGGCACCCTGGGCCTGGCGGCTGTCGTCGCGGCGCTCCTCGTCGCCCTGAGCGGGTCGACGGCCCCCCCGGCGTTCGCCATCACGCGCAACGGCGACGGCTCGGTGCTGGTGAACATCAACCGGCTCGAGTCGCTTCCCGCCGCGAACGGCAAGCTCGCCGCGATGGGGATCCGCGAGCACGTCACGATCTACATGGCGAGCGGCGCGGCCGCCGTCGGCGGCCCGGTGACCTGCGCGGCGGCGCCGGGGAGCAACGTCTCCGGGCCGACGCTGAAGGTCCTCGTGGGCCAGGACGGCACGGAGGTCATCAGCCCCGGCCAGACCGCCGGCAACACCGGCGTGGGCACCTTCCACCTGGACCGCTGCCTCGTCAGCGGTGGCGCCGGCACGGGCGTCACCGGCAACACGGGCGCCGGCTGATCCGGTGGCGGCCCGCCGGCGCGGCTTTGGGTCCGGTCCCTCAGGTGATCAGCCGGCGACGGCGAGCGCGGCGCGGGCGAGCTCGCCGGGCGTCGAGTAGCGGGCGGCCGGGCTCTTGGCCATCGCGCGCTCGATCACCGGATCGAACGCCGGCGCCTCGGCGACGGCCGGGGGCGGCGAGTCGACGTGGGCGAACATCCTCGCGGGGGCGCTGTCGCGCGGGAACGGGACGCGGCCGGTGAGGACCTCATAGAGGACGCAGCCCAGCGCGTAGACATCGGCCCGGCCGTCGACGGGCAGCCCGAGCACCTGCTCGGGCGCCGCGTAGTCGCAGGTACCGATGAACGACCCGGCGATGGTCACCGGCGTGGTCGAGCCGATGTCCTTCATCAGCCCGAAGTCGGTCAGCCTGGCCTCCGGCGGGTCGCCCTCGAGCAGCACGTTCGCCGGCTTGACGTCGCGGTGGACGATGCCCAGCGCGTGCGCGGCATCGAGCCCGGCGGCCACCTGCGCGATCAGGGCCACGGCGTCCCTCGGGGCGAGCGGGCCCGCGGCGAGCCGGTGCGCCAGATCGAGCCCGTGCACGTAGCGCATGGTCAGGTACAGCCGCCCGTCGTGCGTGCCGCCGCCGTACACGCGCACGATGTTCGGATGCCGGATCCTCGCCGCGGCGCGCGCCTCCCGGTGGAAGCGGAGCCGGAACTCGTCATCAGCGGTCAGCGCCGCGGCGAGGACCTTCAGCGCCACCTCACTGCCATCCGGGCCTGTGGCTCGGTAGACCGTGGCCATCGCGCCCCGCCCGACGACGGCGGCGATGCGATGGCCGGCGAAGTCCGTGCCGGCGGCAAACTCATCCACGCGCCGAGCATAGGTCCCCCGGGAGCGGCGAGAGCCGGCGGACGTGGGTGTGGATGAGCTCCGCGGTGCGTGCGGGGTGTACGAGCCAGGGGCCGTGTCCCGCCGGGAGCTCGTGCAGGCCGGCGGCGGGCATCCGCGCGATCGCCGGACGGGCGTGCGCGGGGGACAGGTACGGGTCGTCGCTGCCCCAGATGAACATGGTGGGTGTGGTGATCGCAGCGAGCTCGGCGTCGCTGAGCACGCTCTCGGGCCGCGGCCGGCGGAAGCCGTCGATGGCGTGCATCAGCGACCCGACGCTCCGCGCGTTCTGCGCACGGCGGCTGGACAGCCGCAGCGCCTCGAGCAGCGGGGCCGGTGCGGCGGCGACCTCGGCGCGACCGAACCCCTGGGCGAGCAGCTGACGGTGGACGCGACGGGGGCTGGGAGAGCGAAGGACGGCGCGTCCCACTGCGGGCACCGTCAGCAGCGACAGCGGCATGCGGACGCGGGTGCCGGGCAGGGCGACGGCCGGGTCACCGACGGCGACCAGGCGCGAGATCCGCCCGCCCGGGCGTGCCGCGTGCCAGAGCGCGAACATGCCGCCCAGCGAGTGGCCGACCAGGTTCGCGCGCTCGAGCCCGAGCGCGTCGAGTACGTCGTCGAGCAGTTGGTGGGCATGCCCGCGGACCGCTCCGCGCCGATGCTCGACCGGATCCGAGAGCCCGTGCCCGGGTAGATCGATCGCCAGCACCCGATGGCCCGCCAGCACGCGGAACAGAGGCGCCCAGACCGCCGCGCTGAGGGCCACGCCGTGCAGCAGGATGAGCGGCTCGCCGCGGCCGTGCGCGAGCACCCGGACCCGCAGGCCGAGCCGGGAGAGCGCCAGGAACGACTCCTCGACCTGCACGCCCAAGCTGGCGAACAGCCGGGCCTCGGCAGCGCGGATCCGCCGCTCCGGCGTCGTCATGGCCGGCCGCTCATGCGCCGCCACGATGGTCGCCGGCCCGCATCGCGGCGAGCCGCGCGAGCCAGGCGCGCACCACGCGTTCCTCGTCGGCGCCCAGACCGTCCAGCGCGGCCCGCTCGATCGCGCGGACCCGCGCGGTCGCGGCCTTCAGCCGCGCGCGCCCGCGTTGCGTCGGGGCGACGAGGACGACCCGCTGGTTGCGCGGCCGGCGCTCGACGAACCCGGCCGTCTCGAGGCCCAGCACCGCGGTGTGCATCGTCTGCCTGGTCACCTGAGCCAGGCGCGCGAGCTCGGAGGTCGACAGCTCGGCCCGGGTCGCGAACAGGCTGAGCAGCCCGTACTCCTGGACCGACAGCCCGACGCCCGCGAGCTCCTGCTCGAGCGCGAGCCGGAAGCGCTGGAAGGCCAGCCGGAACAGGTAGCCCAGGTTCGCCTCCGCCGAGGGCAGCGGCCGTGCTTCGGTTGTTGTCAGGGCATCTGACATCCTTGGCCCGGCACCGTAGCATGTGTCAGCAATGCTGACAACTTCGGCGCCCGGCCGCTCAGAGCTCGCTCTCGACCTCGCCGAGCGTCGGCGGGGACGCGCCCGGGCGCTCGCACGTGCGCGCGGCGACGGTGCAGGCGAAGGCGGTGGCGGCGCGGAGCGCCGCCGGGTCCGCCAACTCGGCGCGGCCGTAGCCGTGCAGGCGCCACCAGGCGAGGAAGCCGCCGCCGAACGCGTCGCCGGCGCCGATCGTGTCGACCACCTCGACCCGCGGGGCGGGCACGACCTCCTCTCCGCCCGCGGTGACGATGAGCGCGCCATCGCCGCCGAGCGTGATCAGCGCGACGGCCGGGCCGTCTTCGAGCAGCGCGCGGGCGGCGTCCGCCGGTGTGCGCGACGGCTCGAGGTAGGCCAGGTCGTCGACGCTCGCCTTGACGAGGTGGGCGAAGCGCAGGGTCGCGCCGAGGCCGCGGCGGTAGGCGTCGCGATCGGGGATGAACGCGGGGCGGCAGTTCGGGTCGACCGTCACGAGCGCGCGGTCCGTCGCGGCCTCGATCACGGCCTGCAGGGCGCGCCCGGTGGGCTCCAGCGCCAGCCCCACGGCGATACAGCCGCCGCCGACGTGCAGCACGTCGAGGCGGTCGGGCAGCGCACCGACCGCCTGGGCGGGCTCGAGCGCGGCCGCCGACGTGCCGTCCTTGTAGAACCGGTAGGTCGCCGTGCCGGCCGCGTCGACCTCGGCGAGCGCAAGCGTGGTCGGCAGCGCTGTGTCGACCACGGTGTCGAGCCCCACGCCGTCCTCCCGCAGCTGCTCGCGCAGGCGGCGCCCGAAGCCGTCGTCGGACAGGCAGCCGAGGTAGTGCACGGGTTGCGCCAGGCGCCCCAACGTGCGCGCGGTGTTGTAGGGGCCGCCGCCGGCGTGCGCGCGCAGCTCGCCGGCCGGCTGCGGCACGAGGTCGACCAGCGCCTCGCCGGCCACCACGATCGCGCCCTCCTCCGCCATGCCGCGAACCCTACGAGGTGTCGGCGCCCGGCGCGTGCTACACCCGATGGTCATGGACGTGCGGGCCTCCGATGCCGAGCGGGAGCGGGTGCTGGAGCAGCTGCGCGCGGCGGCGGTCGAGGGGCGGCTGACGCTGGAGGAGCTCGCCGACCGCGGTGACGCGGCCCAGCGGGCGCGGATGCGGGGCGAGCTCGTGCGGCTGGTGGCCGACCTGCCCGCGCCGCTGCCGGACGTGCCGGCGAGGGCCAAGCCGGTGGCGACGCTGGGCACGATCCGGCGCTCGGGCGCGTGGCTCGTACCCGCGGAGAGCCGCTACCGCTCGTGGTTCGGCCACATCCAGCTCGACCTGCGCCAGGCGCGGATCGGCGCGACCGACATGCGCATCCACGCCCGCACGCTGTTCGGCGTGATCGACCTGCTCGTGCCGGAAGGCGTGGAAGTGGAGATCCAGGCCCGGTCGCGGCTGGGCAAGGTCCACCAGGAGCACTCCGCGCCCACCGCCTTCGGCGCGCCGCGCATCGTCCTCACCGGCGGCAGCGTGTTCGGCGAGATCCGCGTCCGGCACCGGCGGCTGTGGGAGAACCTCGTGCGCCGCCTGATCGGGCGCTGAGCCGGGGAGCCTCAGACGGCGGTCGCTGGCGACCACAGCGTCGCCGAGCGTGGGCTCAGACGCGGTCGCTGGCGACCACAGCGTCGCTGCGCGTGGTCATCGCGGCGAGCTGCGCGGGCTCCGCCTGGGACACAGCGTCGCGCGCGTGGGCTCAGAACGCGGTCGCTGGCGACCACAGCGTCGCTGCGCGTGGGCTCAGAACGCGGTCGCTGGCGACCACAGCGTCGCTGCGCGTGGGCTCAGAACGCGGTCGCGAGCGCGAACGGGTAGACCGCCGCGGCGCCGCGGCGGCGCAGCTGGCCGGCGACCATGGCGAGCGTCCAGCCGGAGAAGCGGATGTCGTCGACCAGCAGGCATGGCTCGGATGGGACGTCGCCGGTGACCGCGAACTCGCCGCGCACGTTCGCCACCTGCTGGACGGAGTTCGCCATCTCGCGCTGGGGCGGATGGTCGCCGACGCGCTCGAGCAGGGGGTGGAACGGCAGCCCGAGCGCGTCCGCGAGCCGGCGGGCGAAGGCGGGCACGAGCTCGCCGCTGCGCCGCGACGGCACTGCCGCCACCCAGGCCACGGGGACGCGCCAGGCGCGCACGGCCTCCGCCGCCGCGGCCACGAGCTCGTGCGTCGAACGCACCCCCGCGGCGGCCGGACTGCACGAGCGGGTCCCAGCCGCCGTCGCCCAGCCGGGCCAGCGCGCGGCCCTCCTCGGCGCGCACCTCCTCCGGCAGCTTCTTCATCTTTCCCTCGGCGTCGGGCGCCATCTTCTTCGCGTCCAGCAGCAACGGGCGCGACCGCAGGTGCAGCGCCGCCTCGCGCACCAGCGCCGGGTCCAGCTCCCCGGCGAACCGCGGCGCCGTGCAGACCGCGCAGACGCCGCAGTCCTCCGGCCCCGGGTCGTCGAGCTCCTCCTGCAGCGCGCGCATCAGGCAGCGGCCGTCGGCCCCGAACGCGGCCATCGCCTGCTGCTCGGCCCGCCGCAGCGCGGTGACCTTGGCGTAGCGGTCGCCGTCGTAGCGCCAGTCGCTGCCCGGCACGCGCCGCCATTGCGTCCCGTCGCGCACCACCGCGCCCTCGACGTCGAGCACCTTGAGCATCGCCTCGATGCGCGCCCGCGCCGAGGTTGACCGCGCTCATCAGCTCCGGCGTCGTCGCGCCGCTCCTCCAGCGCCTCCAGCACGCGCTCCACGCGCTCGCGCGGCGGGAACGCCTGCTCGATGAAGAAGTCCTGGATGCGCCGGTCCTCGTGGCCGCGCAGGAGCACGACGTCGGCCCGCTCGATGGCCGCGCCCGGCGCGACCGACCTGCTGGTAGTAGCTGATGACCGACCCGGGCGCCTGGTAGTGCACGACGAACCCGAGGTCGGGCTTGTCGTAGCCCATGCCCAGCGCGCTGGTGGCGACGACCGCCTTGAGCTGGTTGGCGAGCAGGCGCTCCTCGACCGCCACCCGGCGCTCGGACTCCACCTCGCCGCTGTAGGCCTCGGCCGGCACGTCGTGCGTCGTGAGCCACTCCGCCACCAGCTCGGCGTCGCGCTTGGTGAGCGTGTACACGATGCCCGAGCCCGGGAGCGACGGGAGCGTGCGTGGCCAGCCACGCGAGCCGGTCGGCCTGGGCCGGCAGGTCGACCACCTCGAGGCGCAGCGACGCCCGCCCGAGCGGCCCGCGGTAGACGCGCAGCGTCCCCCGCGTGGCCGCGCGCGAGCTGCTCGGCCACGTCGGCCACCACGCGGTCGTTCGCCGTCGCCGTCGTGCACAGCACGGCGACGCCCTCCGGCAGCGCCGCCGAGCATCTCCGCCAGGCGCCGGTAGTCGGGCCGGAAGTCGTGCCCCCAGTCGGAGATGCAGTGCGCCTCGTCGACCACGAGCAGCCCGACGCGCGCGGCGAACAGCGGCAGCATCGCCTCCCGGAACTGCGGGTTGTTCAGCCGCTCGGGGCTGATGAGCAGCAGGTCCACCGCGTCGGCGGCCAGCAGCTCCCGCACCTCCGCCCAGGCCTCGCGGTTGGTCGAGTTGATGGTGTGCGCGCGGATGCCCAGCCGCTCGGCCGCGGCGATCTGGTTGCGCATCAGCGCCAGCAGCGGCGAGACGATCAGCGCCGGACCGGCCCCGCGCTCGCGCAGCAGCGCCGTGGCGATGAAGTAGACGGCGGACTTGCCCCAGCCGGTGCGCTGCACGCACAGCACGCGCGCGCGCGTCCTCCACCAGGTCGCGCACCGCCTCCAGCTGGTGCTCGCGGAAGCGCGCTTCGTCCCCCGCAAGGCGGGCGAGGAGCTCCGGGGCGCGGTCGGTGAGCGTGGGCATGACATTGACGGTAGGACGGAGCGGAGACAGAATCGCGGTGGGTGGGACGGGGTCATCGTTAGAGTCGGTCATGCCGATGACTGCCGCCGTCACCCCCGTCCTCGGCCGCCGTGCGGAGCTGGCGGCGATCGACGCCGCGCTGCGCGCGCTGGACGGCCGCGCCGGCGCCGTGCTGGCCTTCTCCGGCGAGCCGGGGATCGGCAAGTCGCGGCTGCTCGACGAGCTGCGCGGGCGCACGCATGCGCGCGATCACCTGTTCCTGACCGGCCGGGCGTCCGAGCTCGAGCGCGAGCTGCCGTTCGGCGTCTGGGTCGACGCGCTGGCCGATCACTGCGCGGCGCTGGGCCCCGAGCGGCTCGAGCGGTTCGTCGGCGACCACATGGGCGAGCTGGCGCCGGTGCTGGGCGGCTCGGTGGGCGGATTGCAGGACGAGCGCTACCGCACGCACCGGGCGGTGCGGATGCTGCTCGAGGCGCTCGCGCAGCGCCGGCCGATCGTGCTCGCGCTGGACGACCTGCACTGGGCCGACGAGGCGTCGCTGGAGCTCGTCGCCCACCTCCTGCGCCGCCCGCCGCGCGGGCCGCTGCTGCTCGCGCTGGCCTTCCGTCCCGCGCCCGTGCGACCGCTGCTGGCCGGTGCGATCGCCATCGGGGAGCGCGACGGCACCGTGGCCGAGCACGCCCTGGAGCCGCTCTCGCACGCGGACGCCGAGGCGCTGCTGGGCGACGACGTCCCGGGCCCCGTGCGCGAGGCGATCTACGCCGAGGGCGGGGGCAACCCGTTCTTCCTCGAGCAGCTGGCCCGCGAGCACGCCGCCGGCCGGCGCGAGGGCGCGACCGTCGCCGGCGCGCAGCCGCCCGGGGTGCCGCGCGCGGTGGCCCGGGCGCTGGAGATGGAGATCGCCGGGCTGAGCGCGTCGGGGCGGCTGCTCGCGCAGGGCGCGGCGGTGGCGGGCGACCCGGTCGACCTCGACCTGGCCGCCGACGCGTCCGGGCTCGTGGAGACGGCGGCGCTCGAGGCCCTGGACGAGCTGCTGGCCGGCGCGCTGCTGGCGGGCACGGACGTCCCGCGGCGCTACCGCTTCCGCCACCCGCTCGTGCGCAACGCGATCTACGACTCGACCACCGAGGGCTGGCGGATCGCCGCGCACGCCCGCGCAGCGGCGGCGCTGGCCGCGCGCGGCGGATCGCCCACGGCCCGGGCGCACCACCTCGCGCGCTGCGCCCGGCCGGGCGACACGGAGTCGCTCGCGGTGCTCGTCGAGGCGGCGCGCGGCGCGGCCGCCCGGGCGCCGGCCACCGCGGCGGGCTGGTTCGCGGCCGCGCTGCGGCTGCTGCCGGAGACGCCCGAGGCGGCGTTCCAGCGGCTCGAGCTGCTGCTCGGCCTGGCGCAGGCGCTGGCCGCCACGGGCAACCTGGAGGAGGCGCTGGCCGCCCTCACCGAGGCGCTGGGGCTCGTCGGCCCCGAGCACGCGCCGGTGCGCGCGCGCCTCGTGGCCGCGTGCGCGATGTGCGAGAACCTGCTGGGCCGCCACGCCGCCGCCCACGCCCGGCTGCTGACCGCGCTGAACGAGCTCGGCGAGACCGGCTCCGCCGCCGCGGCCGACCTCCAGGTCGAGCTGGCCGCGGACGCGCTCTATGACAGCGACTTCGCCGCCGTCCGCGAGTGGGCGCAGCGGGCGGCCGCCAGCGCCGCCGCGCTCGACGCGCCGCCGCTGGCCGCGGTGGCCGCCGGGCTCGAGTGCTTCGCCGAGCTCGGGCTGGGCGCGACCGCGCGTGCCCAGGAGCTGCAGGTGGACGCCGCCGGGCGCTTCGACGCGCTGGATGACGGCGCGCTCGCCGCCCGCGTGGACGCCGCGTTCTACCTCGGTTTCGCCGAGTTCTTCTGCGAGCGCTACGACGACGCGATCCGCCACCTGCGCCGCGGCATCGCCGTCTCGCGCGCGTCCGGCCAGGGCCAGTTCGTGATCCCGATGACGATCGGCCTCGCCCATGCCCTGGAGGTCCGCGGGCGGCTGGCCGAGGCGGCCGAGCACGCCGACGCGGCCGTCGAGGCCGCGCGCCTGCTGGGCAACCGGCAGATGCTGTGCTTCGCGCTGACCGCCGACGCCTGGGTGAGCGCCCTGAGCGGCGAGCTGCCGCGCGCCCGGGCGTCCGGCGCCGAGGCGATGGCGCTCCTCGACGGTCTGGACGACAGCGTCCTGTCCCGGGCGACGCCGGTGCACGTGGCCGCCGCGCAACTGGAGGCGGGCGAGCCCGAGCGCTGCCTGGCCGCGATGAGCGCTGGCGGCGCGCCCGAGTTCGCCGACGTCGAGCCCGGCCGCCGCGCCTGGCTGTACGGCGTGCTGGCCCGAGCGGAGCTCGCCCTCGGCCGCCGCGGCGCCGCCGAGGCATGGGTGGAGCGCGGCGAGGCCGCCGCGGCTCCGCTGACGCTCCCGTACGCCGAGGCCGCCGTGCTGTGCGCCCGAGCGCTCGTGGCGCTGGACGGAGACGGCGGCGCGGCCAATGGCGACGGTGAGGCGACGGGCCGCGGGCCGGCGGCGGCGCTGGCGGCGGCCACGCGGGCGGCCGAGCTGGCCGACTCGGTCGGCGCGGTGATCCAGGCGGCACGGGCCCGGACGCTGGCGGGCCGGGCCGCAGCCGCGGCCGATCCGGCGGCGGCGGTGGCGCTGCTCGAGCGGGCGGAGTCGGAGCTGGCGGCGTGCGGCGCGCTGCGGCTGCGCGACGAGGCGGCGCGCGAGCTGCGGCGGCTCGGCCGCCGGGCCGGCGCGCGGCGCCGCCGGGCGACCGGCGGCGAGGGCCTCGCCAGCCTCAGCGGGCGCGAGCGCGAGGTGGCCGAGCTGGTCGCGCACGGCCACACGAACCGCGAGATCGCCGGCGAGCTGTTCCTGTCGGAGAAGACGGTGGAGAGCCACATGAGCCGGGTGTTCACCAAGCTCGGCGTGTCGTCCCGCGCGGCGGTGGCCGAGGCGGTCGGCCGCGAGCGCGGCGAGGCCTGACCTGCGGGTCGCGTTCGTCGCGGACCTCGCGGCGGCGGCCGCGCTGCGCGAGATCGTCAACGCCGCCTACGACGAGGGCGAGGCCGGGCTGTGGGTGCCGGGGCGCGAGCGGATCCGGGCCGGCGAGCTCGCGGCCTGCATCGAGCGCCGCGAGCTGGCGGCCGCGTTCGCGGGCGACCGCCCGGTCGGGTGCGTGTGCGTCACCCGGCCCGACGCCGCGACCGGCGAGCTCGGCCTGCTGGCCGCCGCCCGCGACGCCACCGGCCGCGGCGTCGGCCGAGCACTCGTGGACTTCGCGGAGACGACGGCGCGCGCGGCCGGCGCGATCACCATGCGCCTCGAGCTGCTGGTCCCGCGCGAGGGCACGCACCCGGCCAAGGTGCGGCTGCACGCGTGGTACACGCGGCTCGGCTACCGCGTGGCCGGCCGGGGCGACTTCGTGGCCGCCTACCCCGTAGTGGAGCCGTGGCTCGCCGTGCCGTGCGACCTCGTCGCGTACGCGAAGCCGCTCGGCGGGACCGGCGAACGACCGGCTGGGTAGAAAGGGGATGAGCGGCAGTTGATCCGCCGCGAGACGGGGTGGGCGGAGACCGCGGCAAGGCGGCGGCAAGCCCGCGGCAACGCGCGCCGGCGACATTTGCGGCCCCTCCCGAAAGGACCCAATGTCGACAGTGCAACGCTGGACGCTCGCGGTGGTGTGCGCCGCCACCGCGATCCTGATGCTGGACATCGCGGTGGTGAACACCGCGCTGCCGTCGATCGGCGCCGACCTGCACACCGGGATCGGCGGGCTGCAGTGGGTGGTCGACGCGTACACGCTCGCGCTCGCCTCGGTGGTGCTGACGGCCGGGTCGCTGGCCGACCGCTTCGGCCGCCGCAAGGTCTTCGCTTCCGGGCTCGTCGTCTTCTCGCTCGCCTCGGCCCTGTGCGCCGCGGCGGGCAGCATCGAGATGCTCGAAGTCGCGCGGGCCGTTCAGGGCCTGGGCGCGGCGATCCTGTTCGCCACGTCGCTGGCGCTGCTCGCCGACGCGTTCCCGAGCGAGCGGGAGCGGGCGGGTGCGCTCGCCGCGTACGGCGCGACGATCGGCGCCTCGTTCGCCGTCGGGCCGGCCGTGGGCGGCGCGCTGACCACGGGCCTGGGCTGGCGCTGGGTGTTCCTGGTCAATGTGCCGATCGGCGCCGCGGCGCTGCTGGCCACGCTGCGCCAGGTGCGCGAGTCGCGCGACCCCGCCGCGACCGGAGTCGACCTGCCCGGCCTGGCCACGCTCACCTCGGGCCTGTTCCTGCTCGTGCTCGGGCTGCTGCGCGGCAACGACGAGGGCTGGGGCAGCGCGCCGATCGTGGCCGCGCTGGGCGGAGCCGCCGCGCTGCTCGCCGCCTTCGTGCTGATCGAGCACCGCAGCAAGGCGCCGATGCTGCCGCTCAAGCTCCTGCGCTCCGCCCCGTTCACCGGCGCGCAGCTGACGGCGTTCGCCATCTCCGGCTCGTTCTTCGCCATCTACCTGTACTGCTCGCTGTACCTGCAGAGCGTGCTCGGCCTGTCGGCCATCGAGTCCGGGCTGGTGTTCGTGCCCAGCACGCTCGTGATGGTCGTCGTGTCGGGCTTCACCGCCAAGCTCAACGAGCGCGTCCACCCGGGCGTGCTGATCGCCGCCGGCCTGACGCTCGTGGCCGCCGGGATGGCGATGCTCACGGTCGCCCAGACGGACTCGTCGTGGACCGTCCTGCTGCCGGGGATCACGGTGGCGCTGATCGGCACGGGCCTGTTCAACCCGTCGGTCAGCGCGGTCGCGCTGAGCTCCGTGCCGGCCGAGCAGAGCGGCCTGGCCGCGGGCATCAACGACACGTTCCGCCAGGCCGGGATCTCGGTCGGCGTGGCGGCGCTGGGCGCGCTGATCCCCGCCGGGGACCTGCTGCGCGGCGGGTCGCCCACGGACTACGTGAACGGGATGCACACCGCGCTGCTCGCCGGCGCCGCGCTGGCCGCGGCCGGGGCGATCGCCGGCGCGCTGCTCATCCGCAAGCGCGCCGCCACCGCCCCGAGCGCCGTGGCGCTCGAGGCGGCGTGACACGGAGCGGGGGCGCCGGAGACCGGCGCCCCCGCCGAGCTCCTACGGCTGCGTCGTGGACAGCGTGAACGTCAGCGTCTTGCCGTACGTCCCCGTCCGGAGCGCGTCGGTCCGCGCGATCGACTGCTTGAAGCCGATCGTCAGCCCGTCGTTGCTGATCGGCCCGTTGTAGCTCAGCAGCGACAGCGGCGACGCCCCCAGCGCGTTGTAGGACAGCGGGCCGCTCCCGCGGGCCGCCGCGACCTGGAGCGCCTGCGGCATCACGAACGTGCCGTTGACCAGGTGCCCGGGCGCCACGGTGTCGGGATCGGACACACTCAGCGTGGCGTTGCCGGCCGTCGAGGTGACGGTCGCCGTCGTCTGCGCGAAGTAGTCCTGCGTCACGCCCGGCTGGAACTGGCCGAACGTGGCCGGCCCGCCGAGCGAGAGCGCGAGCGTGGCCGGGACCGTGCCGGAGACCGGCGTCGTGGCGGACGGGAACAGCACCGTGTCCGAGCTGTCCGCGTAGTCATAGACCACGCTGAAGCCCGGGTCGGTGAGCCCGTTGCAGGCGCTGATCGGGTACGCCCCGCCGACGCTGTGGTCGGTGGCCGTCGTCTGGCAGGTCAGCGTCCCCTGCAGGTTCGGAGCCTCCGAGGCCGGGGAGACCGAGATCGCCGGGCTGTTGGCCGGGAACGTGAGGTTCGGGGCCTGGCCGTACGGCGTGGTGGTCTTGACCGTCACGTACAGCAGCGGCGAGGTCATCTCGTCGCCGCCGCTGCCGGTGCCGAACACGCAGCGGCCCGTGTTGCACGAGGCGGCGTTGATGCCCACGCCCGCGGCGTTGGTCACGTTCAGCGCCGACGTCGAGCCGCTCAGCGGGTCGCTCTGCTGGGTCCAGGTGGCGCCGGAGTCCGTGGTGGTGACCACGGTGCCGATGGCGCCGCCGGCGAAGCACTGCTGCGAGTCGAGGCAGTTGATGCTCGTCAGCGACTGCGGTGCGTGGCTGTTCTGCGCCGTCCAGGTGCCGCCGGCGCCGCGCAGCAGCGTGGCGCTGGTGCCGCCCGTCGGGACGGCGCCGGCCGCGTAGCACGCCCCGGCCTGGCAGTTGACCGCGTTCAGCGCGGCGGTCGTGCCGCTGGTCTGGGCGGCCCAGGTGGCGCCGCCGTCGGCGCTGGACACGACCGTGCCGGCCGCGCCGACCGCCGTGCACGTGCCGCCCGAGCAGGAGACGCCGTTGAGCGCCTGCGTGCCCGCGCCGGTGCCGGCGTTCCACGTCCCGCCGTCCGTCGTGAACCGCGCCGCGCCGCCCGCGCCGACGGCGGTGCACGCCGTCGCCGAGGTGCAGGCGATGCCGTTGAGCGCGCTCGTCGTGCCGCTCGTCTGGGTCAGCCACGTCTGGCCGGCGTTCTTGGTGGCCAGGATCGTGCCGGCGTTGCCGGCCGCGTAGCAGACGGACGCCGACGGGCAGGCCATGCCGTTGATCTGCTGCGTCGTGCCGCCGCCGGCCTGCTGGGCCCAGGTGGTCCCGTTGGTGGTGGCGAGCGTGACGCCGTTACGGCCGACCGTCGTGCACGTCGTGGCGTTCAGGCAGGTGACGCCGGCCAGGAAGGCGCCGCCGGCGTTGCCGGTGGTGGCCGTCCAGGTGCCGCCGCTCAGCACGTCGACCGTGCCGTTCTGGCCCGTGGCGACGCACGCCGTCGTGCTGGTGCAGCTGATGCTGTTCAGCGCGCCGGTGACGTTGCTCGTCATCTTGGTCCAGTTGGCCATGTCGGTCGTCATGACGATCGAGCCGGCGAAGCCCACCGCGTAGCACGTCGTCGTGCCGGTGAGGCAGGACACCGCCTGCAGGTCGTTGCCGACGCCGGCGTTGCTGGTCTGCTTGCTCCACGTCGATCCGCCGTCGCCCGTGAACACGATCGGCGCGTCGATGGCCGGCGCGGTGTTGCCCCCCGCCGGGTTGCCGCCGACGGCCACGCACGTGCTGTCGCTGACGCAGGAGATGCCGAACAGGCCGGAGAACGGCACCGGACCGCCGGAGCCCGCGACGTCGACGCCCGGCGTGGTCACCGGGGTGCGCTGCCACGTCCACGAGCCGCCGCCGTTCGTCGTCTTGACGACGTGGCCGTAGCTGTCGGAGCCGTAGCAGGTGTTCAGGCTCGGGCAGGAGAGCCCGTAGATCGGGTTGCTCGGGTTGGTGGACGCGTCGTTGGCCGCCGGGGCGGGGTTCGTCCAGGTCTGGCCGCCGTCGGCCGAGCGCTCGAAGACGCCGCGGTCGCCCGCCGCGTAGCACACGCTGGCGCTCGGGCACTGCACCTGGGTCAGCGTGGTGCTGACCTTGCTCGCCGCGTCGGTCCAGGTCGCGCCGCCGTCGGTGGTGGTCCGGATCCGGCCGCCGTCACCGACCTCCACGCAGGCGGTCGCGCTCGGGCAGGCCACGCCGATCATGTCCGCGTTGGACGGGAGCCAGGTCTGGCCGCCGTCCGTCGTCTTGAGGATCGTGTTGACCGCGCCCCAGGCGCCGGTCGGCAGGATCTGAGAGCCGACGGGAGTGCGCGTGTACCACGGGTTGGCCTCCGCCGTGCCGGCCGAGTAGCCGACCGCCGAGGAGCCGAACGACACCGCGCGCTCGGTGGCGTTGGTCGGCGTCTTGGCGCACGACCAGTTGAAGTGCGTGGCGATCGAGGCCGGGACGCTCAGGCCCGTCGCCCCCAGCGCCATCGCGTAGCCGGTGGCGAAGTTGAACCAGTCGGGCTCGCCCCAGCCGGTGGCCGGGTCCCAGCCCACGCCCGCGGCGTCACCGTTCGGGCTCGCGGCCGGGCCGGCCGTGTTGCCGCACTGGACGTCGCGATAGAAGCTGTCGGCGTGGCCGCCGGTGCCCAGCGCGTAGATCACCGGGGCGGCGAAGCCGACGGCCGGCTTGGCGCCCGCGTAGCTCTGCGCGGCGACGAAGCTCTGCGTATCCGCCTGCAGGCCGTTGATCACCGGCGCGGAGAGCGACGTGCCGCCGACCTGGCCGGCGGACGTGCCGCCGTTGTTGTTGGTCGAGCGGACGTAGCGGACGCCCGTGTTCGGGTCGGCGACCGCGGAGATGTCCGGGGAGATCCGACCGGGGCAGGACGCCTTCGCGTTGACCTGCGGGATGTTCTGCCAGCTCGGGCGGGCGATGATGTTCGAGCAGTAGCTGCCGGCGGCCGACCACGTGGTCTCCGCGGCGAACTTGGACGGATCGGCCGTCGAGTAGACCGACGTGCCGCCGACCGAGACGACGTACTCGCTGTCGGCCGGGAAGCCGGACATGTAGGTGCCGAAGTCGCCGGTCGAGAAGTAGAACGTGGTGCCGGCCGCCGCGGCGATGGCGAAGCTGTTCTGCACGGCCTGCATGAACGGGTCGGCCGTGCCCCACTCGGGATCGCCGGCGTAGCCCCAGGAGTTGGACACCGAGTGCAGCGTCGGGTCGTTGGCGGCGTCCTCGACGGCGTCCTCGAGGCCGACGTCGGAGCCGTTGCAGCCCGAGTTGCTGTTGCCGCTGCCGGGCGTCGGCGTGGCGGCGCAGTCGGCGTCGTAGTACTTCATCGCCACGTGGGTGGCCATGCCGTGCGCCTGCTCGATGTCGAGCGCCGTCTCGATGTTGGACGCGAAGTTGTTGTCCGCGTTGGCGGTGTTGCCGTTCTCGAGGATCGTCACCAGGTGGTCGGGCGCGACCTGCAGGCTGTCGCAGGAGCCCGGGGTGGTCGGCGTCGTGCCGGTGGCGACGCAGTCGGGGTCGACCGTGATCAGCTGGTCGCCGGTGTTCTGCGCGTACGCGGTCATCGCCGCCTGGCGCTCGCCGGCGCCCCACAGGGTGAAGCCGACCGTCTGGCCCGTGCCGTCGAAGCCGTGGCCGGTCACGTCGTACATCGAGCGCAGGTCGCTGGGGAAGTAACCGCCCGAGCGCACGTCGGATTCCGCCGGTTGCGTTCTTCTTCTGCGGCGGGACGACGATCGGCGGCGAGGAGTTCGCCTTGGCCAGCTGCGAGCTGGTGAAGAAGCGGTCGACGCTGGTCAGACCGGAGACCGTCTGGATGCCGAGGCGGGCCGGCAGCGTCGGGTTGCCGGCGTTGGAGTAGAAGACGTACGGCTTGACCTTGATGCCGTTCCAGGTGTAGCCCCGGCGCACGTAGTCGTTGATCTTCACGTGCAGCGCGCGCTCGATCTGCGCGGTCGTGGCGGTCGCCGTCAGCGCCATCCGGTCGGCGCCGGTGTGGGTGATCTTGAAGCCCTGTGACGTCAGCCAGCTCTCCAGCGCGCCCTGCTGCTGCGTGGGCGGCGAGAAGCGGCTGTAGAGGTCGTCGCGGCTGATGTAGCGGTGCGTCTTCGCCTCTTGCGCGATCAGCGCGTCAAGGCCGGCCTTGTTCGCGAGCGGGTAGCCGAAGTTGACCTTCAGCAATGCGTTCGCCGGGTGCGGCTTGACGTAGGACGCCTTGCCGTTGCCGAGCGAGAGCGGCACCTCGCCCTGGATGACGGTGCTGCCCTTGAGACCCTGCTCCGTCCAGACCCGCGCCGTGGCCGGCACGGTTGCGGTCGTGCTCGATGGCGACGACTTGGGGATTCCCATCCCGACCGCGCCCGCCGCGAGCAGCGACGCGGCGAAGCCGCCGACGACCCAACGTATTGCCATGCTCCCTCCTCAGACCTGATGGCGCGCGTTCCGTCGCGCCCGTTGGCGCGATTCAACCAGAACGGCGCGGTCCGGAAAAGGGCGTCAGCGCGCCGCGAGCTCGCGTTCGATCGCGGCGGCCGGGTCGCCGAGCAGCCGGGAGAGCCTCCCGCGGTGGCTCGAACGCAGCTCCGCGAGCTCGCGCACGAACGCCAGCACGCGAGCGTGGCGGGCATCGTCGACGCCGCGCAGCGCGGCCAGCGCCGCCCACGTGCCGGCCGCTTCGGGCGTGGCCATGCCCAGCGCCGCCCGGCCGCGCGGGAGCGCGCCGCCGAGCTCGCGGGCGAAGCGCAGGCAGCGGCTGGCCCGCTCGGCCTCCAGCGCGCGCGGCCCGGCGGTGCCGACGATCAGCGGGGCGATGGGGAGCAGGTCCTGCCGGCGCGCGTCGCCCACGCCGTCGTTGTACGTGCGCAGCAGCGCCCCGATCACCGGCGACACCGTGCCCGAGCGGTCGCTGAACGGCTCGTCGGCCAGCATCGACGCCAGCTCCATCACGCACGCGCCCGCGTGCGAGGAGCGATGGCGGCCGGCGCTGAGGCGGATGGTCTGGTGGCTCGGCATCCCCGAATCATCCCTGAGTTGGGGGATATCCCCCATACCGCGTCCGCGGCTGGACCGAGAGCCTGCAATGGTGCTCTCCCACATCGCCTCCCTGCCTGAGAGGCTTGCGTTCGTGCCCAGACCGCTTCCGCCCGCCGGCCGCGTCCTCGCCCTCACCCGAGCGGGCATCTGGATCCTGTTCGCGCTCGCGCTGGCCAACGGCGCGTTCCTGTATCTGCTGCCCTCGCGCGCCCTGACCGACTACGCCTGGCCGATCAAGCCGCCCGTCAGCGCCGCGTTCATCGGCGCCGGCTTCCTGGCCGGGACCCTGGCCACCGGGCTCGTGCTCTGGCTTGCCCGCCGCTGGCGCACGTTCCAGACGCTGCCGCCGGCGCTGTGGGTGCTGGCCACCTCGCTGCTGGCGGCCACGATCGTGCACCACGAGAAGTTCAAGTTCGGCTACCCGCCCACCTGGGTCTGGGTCTTCGTCTACGCCGCCGTTCCGCTGGCCGTGCCGGTGCTCGTGTACCGGCAGTCGCGCGCCGCCGAGTCCCGCCCGGCCGCCGACCGCGGCCTGCGCGCCGTGCGCGTGCTCAGCGCGGTCCTCGGCGCGCTGGTGCTGGCCGGCGCGGTCGCGCTGTACGCCGCGCCCGTCGCGCTGGGCAAGCACTGGCCGTGGCTGCTCACGCCGCTGCTCGGCCGCGTGGTGGCCGCCTGGTACGCGCTGTTCGGGACGATGCTGCTGAGCTGCGCCGCCGGCCTGCGGCACGCCTCGGAGGCGCTCATCCCCTACGCGACGCTCGCCGCCTGGTGCGTGCTGCTGCTCGCGCTCCCGCTCTTGCACCCGGCCGACGTCGCCACCGGCGACACCGCCTTCGCGCTGTGGGTGGCCCTGATGGTCGCCCTGCTCGCGCTCTCCGGCTTCGCGCTCAGCCGCGCGCTGCCGGCGGCGCAGCGCTCTCGGTTGTAACCCCACCCCGAAACCACAGGAGAACCGTCCATGACGCGCCTGATGCGCGCCGCGACGGCCGCTGCCCTGAGCACGGCCGCCACCCTCACCCTGGCCGCCGGCGCCCACGCGCTGCCGGTCCAGCTGCCGCCGAACACCCAGGTCAATGACGACGCCGTCATCGGCATCGACCCGCACCAGCCCGCCGGCGTCTCCGACGTCGCGGGCGGCTCGCTGGCCGGCGGCCTGAACGTGCCCTGGGCGACGTTCGAGCAGAAGAACAGCCCGACCGCCCAGCAGATCTTCGTGCGGGCGTTCAAGAACGGCCAGTGGACGACGCAGGGCAGCCCCGCGTCGCTGAACCTCAGCCGCGATGTCGAGGCGGAGGCGCCGGCGATCGACTTCGCCGGCACCAACCGCGCCGTTCCGTGGGTGACCTGGTACGAGCCCAACGCCACGCTCGGCGGCGCGAAGCAGGTCTTCGCCAGCCGGTTCGACGGCACGCGGTGGATCCCGGACGGCCAGGACCGCAGCGCCGGCCTCAAGCTCCCGTCGCTGAACATCCACACCGGCAGCGACGCCGAGGACCCGGCCATCGCTGGCGGCGCCACCGTGGCCGGCAACGACCCGGTGCCGTGGGTGGCCTGGCAGGAGAAGGATCCGGCCACCGACCAGATCTTCGTCTCGCGCGCCGCCAAGGCGGACGCGAACGGGAACTGCCCCACCGGGACGAGCGTGAGCAAGTTCTGCTGGGTCCCGACCGGTGTGGGGCGGATCGGCGCCGACCCGTCGCTGAACGTCGACGTCGAGCGCGACGGCATCGAGTCCGACATCGCGTTCACCGGCCCGAACGACACCGTCCCGTGGGCCGTCTGGTACGAGACGGGCACCGGCACGAACGGCCTGGCCGGCAATGAGCAGGTCTTCGCCGCCAAGGCGGTCAAGGACCCGACCGGCGCGCACGGCGGCTTCACCTGGACCGTCGTCGGCAACCGCGCGAGCGCGGCGCTGGACGCCAACGCCGGCTGCGCCGCGAGCCACGCCGTGGAGAACGACTGCAGCCTCAACGCCGACCCGACCGTCGACGCCGAGGACCCGCGGGTCGCCGCGGGCACGCTCGTGCCGGGCACGGCCACCGTGCCGTGGGTCGTGTGGAGCGAGGACACGAGCACCGGCCACAGCGGCATCTTCGTGTCGCGCCTGGTCGGCGGCACGCACTTCGAGCTGCTCAACGGCGGCCGGCCGGTGTCGGACACGTCCGCGGACGCCGCCACGCCCGACATCACGTTCTCGGGCAACACGCCGTACGTCACCTGGCAGTCGGGCGGCCGCACGTTCTCCGGCCACTTCGAGGGCGCGACGTTCGCGCTCGACACGCCGGGCGGCATCGCCGGGGCCGCCGACCAGCGCGCGCCGGTGTCCTCCGGCTGCACGGCGAACCCGTTCACGGCCGACGGCGCGGCGTGCCCCGGCGGCGCGGCCGGGACGCCGTTCCTGCTGCAGACCACGTCGGACGGCCGCCTGCTCGCCCACGGCTACGGCCAGGGCGCGGTGGTGACCGGCGACGCGAGCGCGATCACCGCCTCCACCGCGCACGTCGCGGGCAGCGCCGACCCGCAGGGCGCGCCGGTCAACGCGCACATCGAGTTCGGCACCACGACGGCGTACGGCAGCCGCACGGCCGACCAGAAGCTCGGGCCGAACACCGGCGCGGACTCGTTCGCGGCCGACCTGTCCGGGCTGCCGGCGGGCACGCTCATCCACTACCGGGCTGTCGCCTCGACCGACTTCGGCACCGTGGCCGGCGCGGACCGCACGCTCGTCACCGCCACGCCCGTGCCGTCGCCCACGCCGACGCCGGCGCCCCGGCCGAGCGGCCACCTGGGCATCGGCGGCGGGACGCTGAAGCTGTCGCACGGCGCCGTCAAGGTGAGGCTCTCCTGCCCGGCCGGCACCACCTGCCGCGGCACGGTGAAGGTGCTCACGCACCGCACGACGCTGGGCTCGGCGCGCTTCGGCATCGCCGGCGGCCACGCCGCGAAGGTCACCGTGCATCTCAACCGCAAGGCGCTCCACCGCCTGCGCACGGCGCACCACCTGAGCGTGCGCATCTCCGCCGGCGGGAGCACGCGCGGCGCCGTCATCAAGCGCTGATCCTCCCCACCCGCAGCGGCCCGGCCTCCGCGCCGGGCCGCTGGCGCGGTTCTACAGTCGGAGGGGAATGTCGACCGCGATCGAACGAGGCAACCGCCGCTGGCTCGTGCTCGGCATCTGCTGCATGAGCCTGTTCATCGTCGCGCTCGACAGCACGATCGTGAACGTCGCGCTGCCCACGATCCGGCGCGACCTCGACGCCTCGGTGTCCGAGTTGCAGTGGGTCGTCGACGCCTACACGCTCGTGCTGGCCAGCCTGCTGATCCTGTCCGGGTCGGTCGCCGACCGGCTCGGCCGCGCGCGGATCTTCAAGGTCGGGCTGGCCCTGTTCAGCGCGGGTTCGCTGCTGTGCAGCCTGGCGCGGAGCGTCGAGCTGCTGATCGTCTTCCGCATGGTCCAGGCGGTCGGCGGGTCGATGCTCAACCCGGTGGCCATGTCGATCATCCGCAACACGTTCACGGACCCGCGGGAGCGGGCGACCGCGATCGGCGTCTGGGGCGGGGTGGTCGGGGTGAGCATGGCGCTCGGCCCGGTGCTGGGCGGTGCGCTGGTGGAGGGCGTCGGCTGGCGCTCGATCTTCTGGGCCAACGTCCCGGTCGGGTTGCTGGCGATCGTGCTGACCGCGCGCTTCGTGCCCGAGTCGCGCGCGGCGCACGCCCGCCGGGCGGACCCCGTGGGCCAGCTGCTGGTGCTCGTACTGCTGGCCTCCCTGGTCTACGCGATCATCGAGGCACCCGACGCCGGCTGGACGTCGCCGCAGACGCTCGGCCTGTTCGCGACGAGTGCCGCGGCGCTCGCGCTGCTGCTCGTGTACGAGCCGCGCCGGCGCGAGCCGCTCATCGAGCTGCGCTTCTTCCGCAGCCTGCCGTTCTCCGGGGCGACCGCGATCGCGGTGAGCGCGTTCGCGGCACTCGGCGGGTTCCTGTTCCTGAACACGCTCTACCTCCAGCTGGGGCGCGGGCTCTCGCCGCTGGTGGCCGGGCTGTACCTGCTGCCGATGGCCGGGATCACCCTGTTCGCCGGGCCGCTCAGCGGCGTCCTGTTGGGTCGCGCCGGCCCGCGGCCGTCGCTGCTCGTGGGCGGCGCCGGCCTGTGCGCCGGCGCGCTGATGCTCACCGGGCTGACGACGGACACGCCCGTGCCCTGGCTCCTCGCCGCCTACGCCGTGTTCGGCGTCGGCTTCGGCGCGGTCAACCCGCCGATCACGAACACCGCCGTGTCCGGCATGCCGCCCGCCCAGGCCGGCGTGGCCGCGGCGATCGCCTCGACGAGCCGCCAGGTCGGCGCTTCGCTCGGGATCGCGGTGATCGGCGCGGTGGCCGTCACCCGGTCCGGCTCGCCGGCCGCGATGGCGGCGGCGAGCCAGATCGGCTGGTGGATCGTCGCGGGCTGCGGGGCGCTGGTGCTCGCTCTGGGCCTGGCGAGCACCTCGCGTCCCGCGCGGGCGAGCGCCGCCGCGCTGGGCGACCTCGAGTCGGCCTAGCGAGCCAGACGCGCACGCAGGCCCACGCGCTCGCCCTCGGCGCCCGGCTCGAAGCGGAACCGGCGCACCGCCACGAACATCGCCGCCGCGGTCCAGATGGCCAGGGCGAGCAGGTCGTTCGGCTTCCAGCCGTTGTTCGCCACGCCCGGCACGAAGCAGCCGTCGAACGAATTCACCAGGTGGTAGACGGGGAAGAACTTGGCGATGCTCACGAGCCAGTCCGGCGCGCCCTGGAGCGGGAACCAGATGCCCGAGATGAACGAGATCGGCAGGAACGTCAGCTGCGCCACCGGCATCGCCTGATCGGCCGTCTTCACCAGCGTCGCCACGGCCAGGCCGCACGCGCACAGGCAGGCCGCGCCCAGCAGAAGCGTGACGGTCGCCGCCGGCAGCGTGTTGGCGTAGATCTGCACGCCGAACGCCGGCACGGCCACCGCGAACAGGATCACGATCGCCGCGATGCCGACCGTGGCCGCGCCCGTGATCCACGAGCCGAGATAGATGCTGATCGGGAGCGGAGTGCCGCGCACGCGCTTGAACAGGCCCTGGTCGCGCGCCGTGGCCACGCCCAGCACGAGCGACGTGTAGCAGGCGGCGATCAGGCTGAAGCAGGCGATCGACGGCGTGTAGAACTGGGCGAACTTCACGTGGCCCTCGCCGCCCATGGCCGGCACCGTGGCGTTGCCGTTGAGCCCGCTGAACAGCACGATCAGCAGCAGCGGGAACGCGAGCGTGAAGACCACCGCGCGCGGGTTGCGCAAGGTCAGCTTCAGGCGGGCGACCAGCCAGCGGGCGCCCAGTCTCAGATCGGAGGCGGTCATGCGGCGGGCTCCTCGGTCAGCTGGAGGTAGACGTCCTCGAGCGTGGGACGCGTGACGGACAGGCCCTCGAGCTCGATCCTGCGCTCGGCCGCCCAGGCGAGCAGCGGCGCGAGGTCGCGCGTCGGGGTCTCGGTGCGGAACTCGACGACGCCGCGCTCCACCTCGGCGCCCGCCGGCAGCGGCGGCTGCGTGCCGTCCGGGAGCCGGAAGCCGACGACGGTGACGCCATCGCGGCCGAGCGTGTCGGGCGTGCCCTCGGCGATGACCTGCCCGCGGGCGATCACCACGACGCGGTCGGCCAGGTGCTGGGCCTCGTCCATGTAGTGGGTGGTGAGCAGGATCGTCTTGCCGAGCTGGCGCAGCCCCGAGATGAGCTCCCACGACTGGCGGCGCGCCGCCGGGTCGAAGCCGGTGGTCGGCTCGTCGAGGAAGATCAGCTCCGGGTCGCCGGCGATGCCGAGCGCCAGGTCCAGCCGGCGGCGCTGGCCGCCTGACAGCGTCGACGCGCGGTCGTCCATCTTGGCGGTGAGCCCGACGAGCTCGATCACCTCGCCGGCCGGCCGCGGGCTCGGGTAGGCGGCGCTGTAGAGCTCGACCGCCTCGCGCACGGTGATCGCCGGGTCCAGGCCGCCCTCCTGCAGCACGATGCCGATTCGCTCGAGGAACGCGCGCTCGCGCCGGCCCGGGTCGTGCCCCAGCACGGAGACGTCGCCGGCGTCGGCGCGGCGGTGGCCCTCGAGGATCTCCACGAGCGTGGTCTTGCCGGCGCCGTTGGGTCCGAGCAGGGCGAGCACCTCGCCCCGGCGGACCGTGAAGTCGACGCCGCGCAGCGCTTCCAGCTCGCCGTAGGACTTGCGCAGTCCGCGTACCTGCACCGCCGGCTCCTCACGGGTCGCCGCCCAGGTGGCGGCGACGTCGAGCGAGTTCGTGATCATGGCCTACAGGATCGGCGTTGGCGCGCTCGCCGTCATCGGCGCCCAGGTCGAACCTGCGTCTCCACCCGTGGGTGGAGACGGCTCCACCCGCGCGCCCATGACGCCGCTCTCGCGACGCCCTACCGTGAAGTGCGTGAAGCTGCCCGCCGATCTGCCGATGCGCCGCCTGCCGATCGGCGACGGCCGCCCGCCGATCCTGCGCGTGTGGGGCGTCTTCGCGCTGGCGGTGATCTTCGTCTCGATCTTCAGCGCGCGGCCGCACCCCGGTCTGTCGGGCGATTCCGCCGCCGTCACGGCCGGGCTGATCCTGCTCGCCGTGGGCGTGGTGCTCAGCATGCCGCGCCGCGAGCTGCCGCCCGGCCAGCGGCTACTCGGCCTGAGCCTCGTCGGCCTGGCCAGCGTCGTCCTCTACGTCTCGCAGCCGCACGGCGCCGGCTTCGCCGCCCTGTATTACGTGATGGCCATCGCCGGCCTGCGGCTGGAGACGCGGCCGGCACTGATCGTGGCCGGCGGGACGCTGGTGGCGCTGCTGGTGGCGATGGCGTTCAAGGACCCGCACCCGTGGTCCACCGCGCCGGGGCTCGTATTCGCCACCGTGCCCTGGTTCCTGGTCACCCGGCTGATCCGCCGGCTGGCCGACCGCCACGACGAGGCGCAGACGCTGGTGGAGGAGCTGCGCGAGTCGCGCGCCGCGGTGGCCGAGTCGGCCGCCCTGGCCGAGCGCAGCCGCGTGGCCCGCGACATGCACGACGTGCTCGCCCACTCCCTGTCCGCGCTCGCGCTGCAGCTGGAGGGCACGCGGCTGCTCGCCCGCGACCGCGGCGCCGACCCCGACGTGGTCGAAGGCCTCGAGCGCGCGCACCACCTCGCGGCCACCGGCCTGGCCGAGGCGCGCCAGGCGATCGCCGCGCTGCGCGGCGACGCGCTCCCCGGCCCGGAGCGGCTGCGCGAGCTGGCCGACGCGTTCCCCAATGCCGCGCTGACCGTCACCGGCACGCCGCGCGAGCACTCCTCCGAGCAGCGCCTCGCGCTCTATCGCACCGCCCAGGAGGCGCTGACCAACGTGCGCAGGCACAGCGCGGCCGACCGCGTGGACATCCGGCTGCATTACGCGGCGGACGGCACGACGCTCATCGTCCAGGACCACGGGCCGGGCGCGCCCGTCGCGCTCGGCGCGGCCGGCAGCGGCTACGGGCTGACCGGCATGCGCGAGCGCGCCGAGCTGCTCGGCGGGCGGCTCGCCGCCGGTCCGACCGAAGACGGCTTCCGGGTCGAGCTGTGGCTGCCGTGATCCGGGTCCTGCTGGCGGACGACCAGCGGGTGGTGCGCGAGGGCCTGGGCACCCTGCTCGGGCTGCTCGACGGGATCGAGCTCGTGGGCACGGCGGCCGACGGCGAGGAGGCGCTCGCGCTCGCCGCCGAGCACGATCCCGACGTCGTGCTGATGGACCTGCGGATGCCGCGCGTGGACGGGATCGAGGCGATCCGCCGGCTGGCCGAGCGCGGCGAGCGCCCGGCCGCGATCGCGCTGACCACCTACGCCGACGACGCGTCGGTGCTCGGCGCGCTGCGCGCGGGTGCCCGGGGCTACCTGACCAAGGACGCCGGCGCGGAGGAGATCCGCGACGCCGTGCAGGCCGTGGCCCGCGGCGACGTCGCGCTCGACACGGCGGCCCAGCGCCAGGTCGTGGCCGCGCTGAACGAGCCCGCGCCGCCGGCCGCCACCGAGCCCGCGGCCGATCTCCCGGACGAGCTGACGCCGCGCGAGGCCGAGGTGCTCGCGCTGATCGCCGAGGGGCTGACGAACTCCGAGATCGCCGAGCGCCTGGTGGTCAGCGCCGCCACCGTGAAGAGCCACGTCAACCACATCTTCGCCAAGATCGGCGCCCGCGACCGGGCACAGGCCGTGGTCTACGCCTACGCGAACGGCATCGCCCGGCCCTGAGCCTCAGCGGACGCGCGCCGTGCGCCCGCGCAGGTCGGCGCGGTACACGGAGACCCGGCGCGCCGGCGTGCGCAGTCGGGCCAGGCCGCGGGCCGACGTCAGCGCCGCCGCGCTCCCGGCGCGCACCGTCGCCCCGGCCAAGCGGCCGTCCGGCCCACGCACGGTCACGGCCACGGACCCGCCGCGGCGCACGGCGCGGACGCGCAGCGCCGGCCGCGGATGGGCGGGCCGGAAGCGCAGCAGCACGTTGCTCGGGCCGGGATAGGTCGGCGTCCGGCCGAGCGGGTCGAACGGCGTGACGATCCAGTGCAGGTCGCCGTCCTCCGGCGTGGCGGCCAGCCCCTCCGACTCGCCGCTCAGCGCCAGCGCGATCACGCGCCGCTTCGCGCCGGTGCGCGTGTCGACCTGCCAGACGTCGAAGCGCCCGCCCGCCTGGCCGGCGAGCAGCAGCGCGTCGCCGTAGAACGCCGCGCCGGTCACCCCGGTCGGCGGCACCGCGCCGGCCAGCCGCTTGACCGCGCGCAGCGGCCCGGCCCCGGGCCGGATCTGATCGGTCCGGTAGGCCAGCAGGTCGTCCCCGGACGACGTCCAGACCAGCCGCCCGTCGGGCGACACCTCGGCCCACATCGCCTTGGCGATCTCGGCCTGGTCGAGCGGCACGTCGTAGCGCCAGGCCAGCGTGCGCGGGTCGGCCACGCCGAACGCCCCGTGCCCACACGTGTTGCCGCCGTTGGGCGCGCCGGCCGTGTAGCACTCGAGCGGCAGCAGCACGCGGCCGCCCTGCGCCCGGTCCCACGTGATGTCGCCGATGTGGTCGTAGCCCTCGGTCGCGGTCACGGCGGGCGGGATCACGCTTTCGCTCCCCGCCTGCTGGCGCAGCCCCGCGTCGGCGCGGTAGAGCCCGGTGAAGACGCCGTCGAAGTACAGCTCGCCGGCCGGGTCGACCGTGACGCCCTGGTAGTAGCGCAGCGGGATCGTCGCGTGGCCGGCCGGCGTGAAGGCGAGCGCGGCGGCGGCGAGGGCAGCGGCGAGCATGTCGCCACCCTAACCGGGCGAGATGAGGTCCATGACGGCTGCAGACGCGCGGATCGGTCCAGCATGCGCCGGGCGGGTTCGGCGAACGGTCGGCTTGTAGGGGTCGCTAGGCCTTCCGCCGCGCATGAACGATGGCCACGGCGCGTCAACCGACCATGTTCGACCGGACAGCCATCACACCGGAAACACGTGGGGCGCCCAAGCGTCGCTATATCCGACGCTAAGGAACCCCAGCTCGTCGCGGGCACCGGAAAACGATCACCCGCGCACGGCGGCTGGAATCCTCGCTCCCCTACCCAGCCGAGCCGTTCGCCGAGCCGGCCCGGCGGCCGTCGCTACCCGACGAGCTTGAGCTGCGGGCGGCGCTCGTAGCGCCCGGCCACCTCGGCCAGGATGTCGAGCATCGCCTCTGTGGCCGGCGTGCGATAGGCGTCGACGGCCGTGGCGGCGTACACCTCGCGGACCGGCGTGTCGCGGCCGAGGCCGCGCACGACGATGTCGTCGCGCACGCTCGACAGGCCCAGCTCGGCGATCAGCGAGATGCCGACGCCCGCGGCCACGAAGCCCTGCATGGCGGTGTAGTCGTCGGTCTCGAAGGCGATCCGCGGCTCAAAGCCGGACGCGGCGCACGCCCGGGTGATCAGCCGGTTGCACTCGCAGTCGTACGTGCCGGCGATCCACGGGTCCTCGGCGAAGTCGGCGAGGCGGACGTTGCGCTTGTGGACGAGCGGATGGTCGGCCGGCATGACCAGATACAGCGGGTCGCTCAGCAGGTGCTGGCGGGCGATCCCGTCGACCTCGGGGCGGATGCGCGCGTCGAACCCGAGCGCGAGGTCGAGCTCGCCGCTCTTGAGCAGCGGCGCGGACTGGTCGGGCTCGGACAGGATCAGCGACAGCTCGACGCCGGGGTGGGCGGAACGGAACGCGGCGATGGCCAGCGGCATCAGCGACGCCGCGGCGGACTCGAACGCGGCCAGCCGCAGGCGGCCGCCGCGCAGGCCGGCGATCGCCTCCAGCTCCGCCTCGGCCTCGGCGAGCCGTGCGAGCACCGCCTCGGCGTGGCGCACGAGCGCCTCGCCGGCCTCGGTCAGCCGGACGCCGCGGGCGTTGCGCTGGACCAGCACGGTCCCGGCCTCGCGCTCCAGCGCGGCGATCTGCTGCGACACGGCGGACTGGGTGAACGACAGCGCCTCGGCGGCGGCAGAGAACGAGCCGCGGACGGCGACCTCGCGCAGGACGCGCATGCGGCGGACGTCGAGCATGAGCACAGCTTATAGGACATGGTGCAAAAGGTCATTTGCGCTGATGCGCCGGCTCGGTCACCATCGGTCTCACAGATCAGCCGCCGCCTCCGTTTGAAAGGCACTCGCCATGTCCGCTCTCGCCAACCTCGGTCCTACAGTCGTGATCCGTGCCGCCCGCGGCTCCGACGGGCCCACGCTGCGCCGCCTCGCCGCGCTCGACTCGCGCGAGCTCCCCGCCGGCGACCTGCTGGTCGCCGAGGCCGACGACGAGGTCGTCGCCGCGCTGTCCGTCGACACCGGCGAGCGCGTGGCGGACCCGTTCCGCCCCACCGCCGACGTCGTCGACCTCCTGCAGTTCCGGGCGAGGAGGCTGCGCCGCGCGTGAGCGCCGTCTCTGAAGCTTCGGCCCGCCCGCCGCTGGCAGCCGGGCGGGCCGAAGTCGCCCCGACGTGGAAGGTGTGGACGGCCCTGTGGATCGTCTACCTCGTTTGGGGCTCGACGTACCTGGCCATCCGCTACATGGTCCAGACGATGCCGCCGCTGTTCGCCGCCGGCGTCCGCTTCGTGCTGGTCGGCGCCATCCTGCTGCCGCTGCTGGCCTGGCGGCGCGGCCCCGGCGTGCTGCGGCCGTCGAAGGCGCAGCTGCTGGCCTGCGGCTTCGTCGGGCTGATGCTGCCGGGCGCGAACGCGGTCATCTCGGTGGCCGAGCAGAAGGTCGCCTCCGGCGTGGCCGCGCTGCTCGTGGCCTCGATCCCGCTGTGGGTCATCCTGCTGCGCCGGATCTCCGGCGAGCCCGTGTCCGGCCGCTCGATCGCCGCCGTCCTCGTCGGCTTCGCCGGCGTCGCGCTGCTGGTCAGGCCGCAGGGCCAGGCGACCGTGCTCGCGCTGCTGTCGTGCGTCGGCGCGGCGGTGATGTGGGCGGTCGGCTCGTTCGCCTCCCCGCGGATCTCGCTGCCCCGCGATCCGCTCGTCTCGGTCGCCTGGCAGAGCCTGCTGGGCGGCCTGGCCTGCCTGGTGGGCGCGCTGGTCGCCGGCGAGCTCGGCGACATCCATCCGGCGAGCTGGTCGACGGACTCCATCCTCGGGCTCGCCTACCTGGTCACGTTCGGCTCGCTGCTGGCCTACACCGCCTACGCCTGGCTGCTGCAGAACGCGCCGGTCTCGAAGGTCTCCACCTACGCGTACGTGAACCCGGTGATCGCCGTCTTCCTGGGCTGGCTGTTCCTGGCGGAGCCGATCAGCGCGACCACGGTGATCGGCGCCGGGATCATCGTCGCCTCGGTCGCCCTCGTGCTCCGCGTAGAGTCTGCGCGCAAGTGAAGCTCGGCATCCAGCTCCCCGAGGTCGAGCGGGTCGTCCGCTGGCCGGAGTACCTCGAAATGGCCCGCGCCGCCGAGGCGGTCGGCTTCGACTCCATCTGGCTCGGCGACCACCTGCTCTACGAGGACCCGCCGCGCGGCCCGTGGGAGGTGTGGACGCTGCTGTCGGCCATCGCCGCGGTGACCGAGCGGGCCACGATCGGGCCGCTCGTGGCCTGCACGGCGTTCCACCCGCCCGCCGTGCTGGCCAAGATGGCCGGCACCGTGGACGAGATCAGCGGCGGGCGGTTGACGCTGGGCCTGGGCGCCGGCTGGAACCGGCGCGAGTTCGACGCGTTCGATCTGCCCTACGACCGCCGCGTCGCCCGCTTCGAGGAGGCGTTCGCGATCATCCGCGACCTGCTGGCCGGCGAGACGGTGCGGCGCCAGGGCCAGTTCCACAGCGCCGACCGCGCGCAGCTGCTCCCGCCGCCGTCGCGCCGGATCCCACTGATGGTCGGCTCCAACGGGCCGCGCATGCTCGCCGCCACGCTGCCGCACGTCGACAGCTGGAACACCTGGTTCGCCGACACGCGCAACACCGTGGAGGAGTTCGCCGCGCTCAACGCGCGCATCTCCGAGGCGGCCGAGAAGGCGGACCGCGACCCGGCCACGCTCGAGCGCAGCGTCTGCGTCTACGTGCAGCTCGAGGGCGAGCCCGAGCGCGACTCGGGCGCCGACCCGGTCATGGGCACGCCGGAGGAGATCCACGCCACGCTGCGCGAGTTCGCGCAGGCCGGCGCCGACGAGGTCATCCTCGTCGTCAGCCCGATCACCGAAGCGTCGATCCGGGCCCTGGCACCGCGTTAGAGGCGATCGTCGCCTTCGCGACGCGCTCGGCCACGCTCCGCCCGCCGCGGGCCGGGCGCACGATGCTCACCTTGATCAGGAGCTTGCGCCCCGTCGTGAGCAGGTAGTTGTCGCCGGGGAACCAGTCGGCGCCGCCGCCGATGCCCTGCAGCAGCTGCGGGTTCTTCCACAGCTTGTGGCTCCAGATGGCGTTCTGGCCGCTCTCCACGACCGCGCGCTCAAAGCGGAACGGCACCTGCGGGAAGTTGTCCATCATCACCTCGACGCGCGTGCTCGGCGTCTCATAGACGCACGTCGCCTGAGCTCCGGGCGTGTACCGGGTCACGTGCGTGCGGACGTGACCGCCCAGCGCGGTCACCACCGCGCGGGCGCACGGGCCGGGCGGCGCCGGCCGCGCCGCGGCGCCCCCGCATCCGGCGGCGAGAACTGCTCCGACCAGCGCGCTACTCGGCCTGCGGCAGCTCATCGCCCGACGTGAGCGGGCTCGACTCGTCGCGGGTGAGCGCCCGGATCTCCTCGGTCGTCACGTTCTGCGGGTGATGGCAGGCCGCCAGGTGCCCGTTGGCATAGCGGGCGAGCGGCGGCTCGACGGTCTTGCAGATCTCCGTGGCGCGCGGGCAGCGCGTGTGGAAGCGGCAGGCGGGCGGCGGGTTGATCGGGCTCGGCGGCTCGCCCTCCACCACGGTCCGCGTGCGCCGGCGGTTCTCCCTCGGGTCCGCCACGGGAATCGCGCTGAGCAGGGCCAGCGTGTACGGGTGGATCGGCTTGTCGTAGAGCTCCTCGGACGGCGAGACCTCGACGATCTTGCCCAGATACATGACCACGATCCGGTCGCTGACGTGGCGCACCACCGACAGGTCGTGAGCCACGAACACGTAGCTGAGCTTGAGCTCGTCCTGCAGGTCCTCGAGCAGGTTGACCACCTGCGCCTGGATCGACACGTCGAGCGCCGAGACCGGCTCGTCGAGCATGATCACCCGCGGCTCGGCCGCCAGCGCGCGGGCGATGCCGATGCGCTGGCGCTGGCCGCCGGAGAACTCGTGCGGGAAGCGGTTGAGGTGCTCGGGGTTGAGCCCGACCCGCTTGAGCAACTCGCGCGCCCGGTTGTCCACGGCGCCGCCGGAGAGACCGCGCTGCCGCAGCGGGACGCCGACGATCTGCCCGACCCGCTTGCGCGGGTTCAGCGAGGACTGCGGGTCCTGGAAGACCATCTGCAGCTCGCGCCGCACCGGCCGCAGCTCGCGCCGGGACGACTTCGTGATGTCCCGCCCGTGGAAGCGCAGCGTGCCGCCCGTGGAGTCCACGAGCCGCATCAGCGTGCGGATCAGCGTCGACTTGCCGCAGCCCGACTCGCCCACCACGCCGAGCGTCTCGCCCTCGCGCAGGTCGAACGAGACGTCGTCGACCGCGTGCACGTGGCCGACCGTGCGCGCCACCAGCAGACCCGCGCGCACGGGGAACAGCACCTGCAGGTGGCGGGCCTCCAGCAGCGCGCCGTCGGCGCCGCCGCCCTCCTCACGATCCACCTGGCTGGCCGCCACGCTCACGAGGTCACCGTGCCCTCGAAGGCGAGGCCGATGCGCCCGTCGAGCTCCCGCCGCGCCCGCTTGTCCTCCACCGACAGCCAGCAGCGGTCGAGGTGGTCCGATTCGCCCGTGCGCGCCTCGAGCGCCGGGACCTGCGAGCACTTGTCGAACTCGTGCGGGCAGCGGGGCCGGAAGTGGCAGCCCTGCGGTGGGGCCAGCATCGACGGCGGTGTCCCCGGAATCGCCGGCAGCCGCTCGGAGCGGTCGCGGTCGAGCCGGGTGATCGAACCCAGCAGGCCCCAGGTGTACGGGTGCTGCGGGTCGTAGAACAGCTCGTCGAGCGTGCCCTGCTCGACCACCCGCCCGCCGTACATGACGATCACCCGGTCGGCGACGTCGGCCACCACGCCGAGGTCGTGGGTGACGAGGATGACCCCGGCGCCGGTCTCGTTGCGCAGGGTCACGAGCTCGCGCAGGATCTGCGCCTGGATCGTCACGTCGAGCGCGGTGGTGGGCTCGTCGGCGATCAGGAGGATGGGCGAGCACGACAGCGCCATCGCGATCATCACGCGCTGGCGCATGCCGCCGGAGAACTCGTGCGGGTACGAGCGCACGCGCTCGGCCGCGCGCGGGATGCCCACGCGCTCGAGCAGCTCGACGACCTTGTCGATCGCCTGCGCCTTGCTGATCTTCGGGTCGTGCGCGCGGATCTGCTCGGCGATCTGGTCGCCGACCTTGTAGACGGGGTCGAGCGACGACATCGGGTCCTGGAAGACCATCGCGATCTGGCGCCGCGGATCCGCCGCAGCTCGTCGTCGCGTCGCGGTGATCAGCTCCTGGTCGTTCAGCTTGGCCGAGCCCTCGAACTTCGCGTTGGGCGAGCGCGTGAGCCCCATCAGCGTCATCGCGGTCACCGACTTGCCCGAGCCCGGACTCGCCGACGATGGCCACGACCTCGCCCTCGCCGACGGTGAAGGACACGCCGTCGACCGCCTGGACGACGCCCTCCTCGGTGGCGAAGCTCACCCGCAGGTGCGAGACGTCGAGCAGGCTCACAGGCGGATCCGCGGGTCGAGCAGGGCGTAGAGGATGTCGACGAGCGCGCCGAGGATGACCACGAAGAACGCCGCGAACATGGCGATCACGAGGATCGGCGGCACGTCGAGCGCCTTGATCGAGTCGGCCGCGTACTGGCCGACGCCGTGCAGCTTGAACACCGACTCGGTGAGGATCGCGCCGCCGCCGATCACCGCGGCGAAGTCGAGGCCGAACAGCGAGACGACCGGGATCAGCGAGTTGCGCAGCACGTGCCGGACCATCACCCGGCGCTCGCTGATGCCCTTGGCGCGCGCGGTTCGCACGTAGTCCTCGTTGACCGTGTCGAGGATCGTGCGAGCGCAGCACGCGCGAGTAGACGCCGATGAACAGCACCGACAGGGCGAACCATGGCAGCAGCAGGTGGTAGAACCACTCCCAGGGGTTCGACGTCAGCTTGACGTAGCCGCCGAGCGGGAAGAGGCTCGCCTTGAACGCGAGGTAGTAGAGCATCATCGCGCCGAGGAAGAACACCGGCGTCGAGACGCCGATCAGCGCGAGCACCGTGAGCCCGCGGTCGAGGAGCTTCCCGGCTCGTCATCGCGCTGAGCACGCCGAACAGCGACCCCGAAGCCGAGAACCAGATGATCCCGGCGCCGATGGCCAGCGACAGCGTGGCCGGCAGGTCGCGCTTGATCTCGTCGTAGCACGTTGACCTGCTGCGTGTAGGAGACGACCTTGCCGTTGAAGACCTTCTCCATCGTCTTGACGTACTGCACGTAGATCGGCTTGTCGAAGCCCCACTGGCGGCGGACGTCCTGCACGTCCGCCGGCGTGGCGAGCGCGGCCGGCCAGCCGCAGCGCCGGGTCGCCGTTCGGGATCGCCTGGAAGATCAGGAAGGTGAGGATCGAGATCGCGATCAGCACGGGCGATCGCCGACACGATCCGGTGCAGGATGAAGCGGGCCATGTCAGTGCTCGATGCGCACCTTGGCGCGCGGGTCGAGCGCGTCGCGGACGCCGTCGCCGAAGACGTTGATGCCGAGCACGCGAGCACGAGCATCAGGCCCGGCACGATCGTCAGGTGGATCGCGCGCGGGGATCAGCCGGATGCCGTCGCCGATCATCGTCCCCCAGGACGGGTTCGGCGTCCTGCACGCCGGCGCCGAGGTACGAGAGCCCCGCCTCCGAGCAGGATCGCGTTGGCGATGATCAGCGGGATGAAGACGATGATCGTCGAGGACAGGTTCGGGAGGATCTCGCCGAACATGATCCGCGCGGTTGCCCAGCCCGAGCGAGCGCGCCGCGTCGACGAACTCGCGCTCGCGCAGCCCCAGCACCTGGCCGCGGATCGGCTTGGCCACGTACGGGATGTAGACGAAGCCGATGATCACCGCCGGGACCAGCAGCGAGTTGCCCTGGAGCTGTGAACAGCCCGAGGTTCAGGCCGCCCAGCGGCGAGCGACGACGCCGAGCGCGACGCCGAGGAGGAGCACCGGGTAGGCCCACATCAGGTCGAAGCACGCGGCAGAGGACGCCGTCGACGCAGCCGCGGAAGAAGCCGGCGACCGTGCCGAGGATGGTGGCGAGGACCATCGTGATCAGCGTCGCGACGAAGCCGATCACCAGCGAGTTGCGCCCGCCGTAGAGCAGCCGGACCGCGACGTCGCGGCCGTTCGTGTCGGCGCCGAGGAAGAAGCGCCCGTGCCAGGTCGGCCCGATCGGGATCCCCGGACCGAGACGACGTCCTTGAGCTTGCCGTTGACCTTGACTGTCGGTGATGTGGTTCGCGCTCGGGCGTGGTGTGCGCGATGTGCTTCGCGTAGACCGGCGCCAGCAGGCACAGGATCACGATGAGCAGGAACAGCCCGCCGAACGCGAGCGCGGTCTTGTTGCGCCGCAGCCGCCGCCAGGCGAGCCGGTACGGGCCGATGCCGGGGGCGCGTGCTCCTCGCCCGCGAGCGCACCGAGGTCTCGAGCGAGAACTCGGTGCCGGTGGATTCAGTTGTGGCCATGGACGTTGGTGACCGTGGCCCGCCCGGCGCGGTGCGCCGGGCGGGCCGCCGGGATCAGTGGCTCTTCAGCTGGATGGACGACAGGTCCGTGCCGAACAGCGGGTGGAACGATCGCCTTCAGAAGTCGATCCTGTTGGAGAAGAACTGCGGCGCCTGCTGCTGCCCGTAGACAGCGGCGTAGGCCTTCTTGGCCGTGTACTCGTCAAGCGCCTGCCAGCGGGCGGCGACCGAGTCCAGCTTGCTCGCCGGCGACGGGTTCAGCATCGCCAGCTCGCTCTGGATGTGCGGGTCGTTGACCTGGCTGAAGTTCTCGTTGTTGGTCGGCTGGATCGTGTTCTTGTCCAGCAGCAGGTAGAAGTCGCTCGGGTTCGGGAAGTCCTGGTTCCAGTCCGCGAAGCCCGTCTGCGGGTTGGTCGCTTCTGGTTGCCGATCGTCGGGAAGTACTGCGTGTCGGCGATGACCTTCGTCCTTCGCCTTGAAGCCGATCTTGTTCAGCAGGTCGGTGTAGTAGGAGGTGAACTCCTTGCGCGGGTCGCGGTTCTGCGCTCCACACGGTGACGTTCATGCCCGCCATGCCGGACTGCTGGACCAGCTGCTTGGCCTTGGCGAGGTCCGGCTTCCCCGCCGGGTCGCCGTACGGGCACGCGCTCGTTCGGGTGGCCGGTCAGGCCCAGCGGCAGGAACCAGCACGTCGGCAGGAAGTTGCCGCCGTCCAGGCGCGAGAGCGCCTGCCGGTCGAGCCCGACGATGACGGCCTCACGCGCCAGCTGGCTGTTGAACGGCTTGGACTGCGTGTTCAGGAAGAAGTAGAACGTCGACAGCGTCGGGATCTTCGCTGTAGCGGTCCGACGCCTGGCTGGTCACCTGCGGCATCAGCGACGGCGGGATCTGGTCGCCCCAGTCGAAGATGTCGGCGGTGTTGTTGAGGACCTTCTCGGCCTCGGTCTGGGTGTTCGAGGCGAGCTTGACGTGGACGTCGACGTGTCCGGCCGGGATCCCCGGGATCGTGCTGTCGGTCCAGTTCGGGTTGCGGATCGCGTCGTAGGACTGGTTCGGCACGACGTTCTTGACGATGTACGGCCCGACGCCGGCCGGCAGCGGATCCGTCGTCACCGTCTTCATCGGCGAGCCGGTCGGCACGATGCCCATGTTCGGGAACGCGAGCACGTTCAGGAACGCGCCGTAGGGCTGCGTCAGCGTGATCGTGATCTTGCCCGTCGAGTCATCGGCCGTGATGCCCGAGATGCTCTTGGCCTTGCCCGCGTCGTACTCCGCGGCGCCCTTGATGTAGCCCGTGAAGAACGAGTCGCCGCCCCAGTTCACGCTTGAGCGCGCGCTCGATCGGTGTAGGGGAAGTCGCTCGCCTTGACGGGTCTTGCCGTCGGAGAACTTCAGGCCCTGGCGGATCGTCAGCGTGTACTTCTTGCCGCCGTCCGCGATCTGCGGGAAGTCCTGGGCGACGCCCGGGATGATGTTGCCTCCGGGAACACCCGCCTTGTGGGCGTACGTGTACAGCGGCGTGTAGGCGAGCCACATCACATTGGCCGCCTGCGTCGTGTAGCCCTCCTGCGGGTCCAGATAGTCGGGGAACGTGCCCTCTACGAGCGTGACCGACCCGCCGCCGGAGCTCTTGGCCCCGGTGCTGCCGCTGTTCGCGGTCTTCTTGCCGCTGCTTCCGCTGCTGCCGCTGTTGCTGTTGCTGCTGGACGAGCCGCCGCACGCGGCGACACCAAGGGCCAAGGCCCCGGCTACCGCGAGAGCGGTAGCTCCCGTGACCGTCTTGTGCATCGCACCACCTTCCTCATCGCCCATCCCAATAGGGCTCCTCTGGTGGCGAACCTTAGTCGACTCGGCTGACCGCGCGCGACCGTTCGCCCACTCCGTCCTGCAAATGGCGGAAAGGCGGCGGCGTCTGTCAGACGGGTTCCGCAACACGCCGGCGACGGCCGGCGGTTTCGGGTGCGAGCTTCTGCGCCTGGCGCTCGGGCGCGATCTCCACGACGTCCCAGGCAAGGCCGGTCCGTCGCATCGCGCGGATCAGCAGGGCGGAGATGTCGATCTCCCACCAGCGCAGGCCGTGGGAGGCCGAGCGCGGGAACGCGTGGTGGTTGTGGTGCCAGCTCTCGCCGAACGACGGCAGCGCGAGCCAGAAGACGTTCGTCGACTCGTCCTCGACGTCGAAGCGCCGCCGGCCGAAGAAGTGGCACACCGAGTTGACCGACCAGGTCACGTGGTGCTGCAGGAAGATGCGGACGAAGCCGCCCCAGATGAGGCCGGTGAACGCGCCGTGCAGGCTCATCGTGAGCAGGCCGCCGAGCAGCGCGGGCACCCCGAGGCTCACCAGCACGATCAGCGGGAAGCGCCGGTTGATGACCCGCATCGTCCGGTCCTCCACGAGGTCCTTGGCGTACTTCGACGCCCGCGCTTCCCCGTGGGTGCGCCACAGCCACCCCACGTGCGCGTGCCACAGGCCCTTGAGGGCGCCGGAGACGCCGTGGCCGTGGCCGACGTGCGGCGAGTGCGGGTCGCCCTCGACGTCCGTGTGGGCATGGTGCTTGCGGTGGTCGGCCACCCAGTCGATCACCGGGCCCTGGACGCTCATCGAGCCGAGGAAGGCGAACACGTAGCGGGTCAGCCGGTGCGTCTGGAACGCCCGGTGCGTGAGCATGCGATGGAAGCCCACGGTCACGCCGAAGCCGCTCAGCACGTACATGAGCGCGAACACCGCGACGTCGGACCAGCCGACCCAGTCGCCCCACATGAGCCCCACCGCCAGGGCGAAGACGGCGAACGGCAGGAAGACGGCGGCGATGTTGACGCGGCGCTCGAGAGCGGTCATGGGTATGAAGGCTACCCACAGGTACGCGGGTTCGCTCGACGGCTGCCTAGAGATTTCCGGGCTTGTTTTTGTAGCTTCGTGCTAAGCACCTCGTGGCGCCGCCGCGCCACGCAAAGACACGAGGGCTCACTCCTCGAACGGCCGCTCGAACAGCGTCGAGAGCACGATCTGGGTCTGGGTGCGCGTCACGCCCGGCTGGTCGCGGATGCGCTCGAGGGTCTCCTCCAGGTGCGCGGTGTCGCGAGCGCGCACGTGGACCATCGCGCTGGCCTCGCCGGCCACGGTGTAGGCCGCCTCGACCTCGGGGTGGCGCTCGACCGCCTCGCGCACCTCGGCCGCGGCCATCCGCCCCTCGCAGTAGAGGGCGACCAGCGCGTGCGTCGGCCAGCCGAACCGGGCCGGGTCGACGCGGGCGGTGTAGCCGCGGATCACGCCGTCGGCCTCGAGCCGGTCGACACGCCGCTTGACCGCGGGGGCGCTCAGGGAGACGCGCAGGCCGATGCTCTGGAACGAGCGCCGGGCGTCCTGTCTGAGGAGCGCAACGATCTGCCGGTCGATGTCGTCCATCTGGCGCTGATTATCCACAGTTTCGCAACATTTCGCGCTTGATCCGTACGTGGCATCGGCGGAACATGAAGTGCTATGAGCACCCAGCACGTCGCCGCGCCGACCGAGACCAAGGACTTCATGCCGCTCCACGGGATCGACCACGTGGAGTTCTATGTGGGCAACGCGCTGCAGGCCGCGCACTACTGGTCGCGGGCGCTCGGGTTCCGCGAGGTGGCCTACGCCGGGCTGGAGACGGGCGTGCGCGACCGGGCGTCCCACGTGCTCGAGCAGGGGCGCGTCCGGATCGTGCTGACGGGCGCGCTGACGCCGGATCACGAGGTCGGGCGCCACGTCGCCCGCCACGGCGACGGCGTGAAGGTGATCGCGCTGTCGGTGCCTGACGCCGCGCACGCCTACCGCGAGGCCGTGGCCCGCGGCGCCACGGGCGTGCGCGCGCCGTACGAGCTGCGCGACGAGCACGGCAGCGTCCGGCTGGCGAGCATCGCCACCTACGGCGAGACGCTGCACACGTTCGTCGACCGCTCTGACTACTCCGGTCCGTTCCTGCCCGGCTACGCGCCACGGGGCACCGAGGTGGAGGGCACCGGCCTGCTGGCCGTCGACCACATCGTGGGCAACGTCGAGCTCGGCGAGATGGACCGCTGGGTGCGCTACTACGAGGACGTCTTCGGCATGCGGGAGATGATCCACTTCTCCGACGAGGACATCTCGACGGAGTACAGCGCCCTCATGTCCAAGGTGGTGACCAGCGGCAACGGGCGGGTGAAGTTCCCGCTCAACGAGCCGGCGCAGGGCAAGCGCAAGTCGCAGATCGACGAGTACCTCGAGTTCTACGGCGGCCCGGGCGCGCAGCACATCGCGGTGGCCACGCGCGACATCGTGCGCACGGTCGAGGCGCTGCAGGCGCGCGGCGTGGAGTTCCTCAGGACGCCGGAGGCCTACTACGACGACGTGCCCGACCGCGTGGGCGAGATCGCCGAGTCGCTGGACGACCTGCGCCGGCTGGGCATCCTGGTCGACCGCGACGACGAGGGCTACCTGCTGCAGATCTTCACGAAGCCGGTCGGCGACCGCCCCACGGTGTTCCTCGAGGTGATCGAGCGCCACGGCGCCCGCGGCTTCGGCGACGGCAACTTCAAGGCGCTGTTCGAGGCGATCGAGCGCGAGCAGGCGCTGCGCGGCAACCTGTAGTGCTCGTTCCCGTGGATCCGGCGGATCGCTCGCGGCAGCAACCGTCGCTTCTGCCGGTGCCCGGCGGGCGCGAGCGTGCTGGTGGCACGTGGGGGCCCGGCGGGTGATGGACCTCGAGCGCTCGCTGCTGGAGCGCCTGGGCGACGGGGACGTCGTGTTCTCGCCGCTCGGGCTGCGGCGCGCGCTGGAGGTGGTCCGGCGCGGGGCGAGCGGCCGGTCGCGCGCGGCGCTGGACGCGCTGCTCGGGCCTGAGCCGCCGGCGGACGTGGCGGTGGACGACCCCGCCGTGGTCCTGTACGCGGCCACCGCGGCCTGGCTGGCCCGCGGCTACGCGCCGGGGCCGGCGCTGGCCGGGCTGGACACCGGGCCGCTCGAGGCCGCCGCCATCAACGCGTGGGCGCGTGAGCGCACGCGCGGGATGATCCCCTCCGTGGTCGACTCCGTGTCGCCGGAGGACCGCCTGGCGCTCACCGACGCGGTCTACATGGACGCCGCCTGGACCACGCCCTTCGACCCGGCGGCGACGCGCCCGCGCCCCTTCGCGGGCGCCGGCGAGGTGGCGATGATGGACGCGTCGGGCGAGTTCGCCTACGCCGAGCAGGGCGAGCTGCGGGCCGTGCAGCTGCCGTACGGCCAGGGCGCGCTGCGCTTCGTCGCCGTGCTGGGCGACGGCGACTGGCGCGGCCTGGCGTTCCGGCAGCGGCCGGGGCGGGTGGAGCTGCCCCGGTTCAGCGCCGAGTCGAAGCTCGCGCTCACTGAGCCGCTGCAGGCGCTCGGGCTCGGACCCGCGTTCGAGCCGGGCTGGGACTTCGAGGACCTGCTGGTCGGCCCCGGCGAGAAGTGGCTCGGCGAGGTCCTGCAGCGCGCCCGGGCCGACGTCGACGAGCGCGGCACCAAGGCCGCGGCGGTGACCGTCGTCACGCTGCGGGCCGCCGCGATGCTGCGCGAGCCGCTGCCCCCCTTCCACATCGTCTTCGACCGGCCGTTCACCTGGGCGGTCGAGCACGCGGCAAGCGGAACGGTCCTGTTCCTGGGCCGCGTGCACCACCCCACCGAGAGGAGCGACTGATGCGCTACCACAGCCTGGGCCGCGTCCCGGCCAAGCGCCACGTCCAGTTCCGCGACCCGGACTCGTCGGCGAACGGGGCGGCGCCGCTGCTCGTCGAGGAGGTCATGGGCTTCGAGGGCTTCTCCGGCAACGAGTCGATCCTCTACCACCTGTGGTCGCCCTGCCGCGTCAAGGACGTGGGCGAGTTCGAGCCGATCGCGCTGGAGGAGTGGGTGCCGGAGACGCACGTGCACCGGCTCACGGACACGCGCGGGCTGGAGCCGATGGGCGACACCGTGCTCGGGCGCCGCGTCCTGCAGTACAACGGCGACGTCGAGATCGGCATCTGCGTGCCCGAGCGCGAGGCCGACTACTTCTTCCGCGACGGCGAGGGTGACGAGGTGATCTTCGTCCACGAGGGCGAGGGCGTGGTGGAGTCCGTGTTCGGGACGCTGCCCTACCGGCGGCACGACTACGTCGTCATCCCGCGCGGCACCACCTACCGCTTCCGCTTCGACACGCCGCAGCGCTGGCTGACCTTCTACACGCCGGGCGAGATCGAGACGCCGAACCGCTACCGCAACCGCTACGGCCAGCTGCTCGAGCACGCGCCGTTCTCCCAGCGCGATTTCCATCCCCCGGGCGAGCTGGCCACGCACCGCGACCGCGGCGAGCACGACCTCAAGGTCCGGGTCCGCCGCGGCTACCAGGACTACGTGCTCGACTACCACCCGCTCGACGTCGTCGGCTGGGACGGCTACGTCTACCCGTACACGTTCAACATCCACGACTTCGAGCCCAAGGCGGGTCGCCTGCACCAGCCGCCGCCGGCGCACCAGACCTTCCAGGGCCAGAGCTTCGTGATCTGCTCGTTCTGCCCGCGGCTGCTGGACTGGGACCCGCAGGCCGTGCCGCTGCCCTACCACCACTCCAACGTGCAGAGCGAGGAGGTCATGTACTACGTCGAAGGCGACTACGCCGCGCGCAAGGGCGTCGACGTGGGCTGCCTGACCCTGCACCCGTCCGGGCTGCCGCACGGTCCCCAGCCGGGGACGGTGGAGCAGGCGCTGGGCGCCGAGCGCACGAGCGAGCTCGCCGTCATGTGCGACACGTTCCGGCCGCTCAAGCTGACCACCCTCTCGCGCGACCTCGACGACCCGCGCTACGCGTACTCGTGGTACGAGGCCGACTCGCAACTTGCGGAAAACCGGTAGAACGGGGTGTTTAGATTTGGCCGCCCCGGTCGATGATCCGGGGCAGGATGCCCTACCTCCTCGCGCAACAGGACTGGTCGTGGCCTGAGGCCGCGCCGGTCGAGGAGCCGCTGCGCACGCCGCTGTGGCTCATCCGTACGCTGGCCGACGCGCTGGCCACAGAAGAGCAGCCCTCGGCCGAGCACCGGCGCCACGTCGCCCGACAGATCGCGCGCGCCGCCGAAGAGCTCGAGCGCTCCCTGGCGGCCTGAGCGCCACCCGCGCGCCCGGCGCCGTGTCGATTCGCGCGTGGCTCGCTCGACGTGAGGGTGTATGACACCCCACGCGAAGGAGAGCAGCATGCGCCGCATCGTCGTGACCGAGTTCATCTCGCTGGACGGCGTCGTCGAGGATCCGGGCGGAGCCGAGGGCTACCGGCACGGCGGCTGGACCTTCCAGTTCAACGGCCCCGAGGGCATGAAGTACAAGATCGACGAGACCTTCCAGCACGACGCGATGCTGCTCGGACGCGTCACGTACGAGGGCTTTGCCGCCGCCTGGCCGGGCCGGACCGACGAGCAGGGCTTCGCCGACCGGTTCAACAGCATGAAGAAGTACGTCGTCTCCTCCACGCTGACCGACCCCGGCTGGACCAACACTGAGGTGCTCGGCCCGGACCTGCCGGCGGAGATCGAGCGGATCAAGGCCGAGCCGGGCCAGGACGTCATCGTCCACGGCAGCGTGCGGCTCGCGCAGTCGCTGCTCGCGCTGGACCTCGTGGACGAACTGCGGCTGATGACGTTCCCGGTCGTCCTCGGAAGCGGCAAGCGGCTGTTCGCGGAGAGCGAGGACTTGATCGCGCTCCGGCTGGCGAGCGCGCAGACCGTCGACGGCGGCACGGTGATCCTCACCTACCAGCGGCCGGAGAGGTAGCCTCGGCGCGTGCACGCGCCGTACCGCGTCGTCACCGACCGCCTCGTGCTGCGCTGCTGGACCCCGCGGGACGCCCCGGCGATCAAGGCGGCCATCGACGAGAGCCTCGAGCACCTGCGTGCCTGGATGCCGTGGGCGCACGACGAGCCGACCGAGCTGCCGGACATGGTCGAGCGCCTCCAGGGCTTCCGGGCCGACTTCGATCGCGGCGAGCAATTCGTCTACGGCTTCCTCGACCGCGCCGGCGAGGTCGCGGGCGGCGGCGGGCTGCACCGGCGCGTCGGCGACGGCGCGCTGGAGATCGGCTACTGGATCCACGTCGGCCGGCTGCGCCGCGGGCTCGCCGCCGAGGCGACGGCCGCGCTCACCCGGGTGGCCTTCGACGTGTGCGGAGTCGAGCGCGTCGAGATCCACGTGGACGCGCGCAACGCGCCCAGCGCCGGCGTGCCCCGGAGGCTCGGCTACCTCGAGGAGGCCACCCTGCGCCGCCGGCTGCCGCCCTGCCCGCCCGCGGCGCCGAGCGGCGACGTGACGATCTTCAGCCTGCTGGAGGAGGAGTACCGGGCGTCACCGCTCGCCGCCTTCCCGCTGGAGGCGTACGACGCGCTGGGAGAACGGGTCGCCTAGGTCTTCAGCAGCGCGATGGTGTTCGCCCCGAACAGGATGGCGAACAGGATCGTCCACCGGTCCAGGTTGCGCTCCATCAGCGAGCCGCCCGTGGTGCCACCGGCGGCGCCGACGCCGAACGCGCCCGACATGCCCGCGTCCTTGCCCGAGTGCAGCAGCACCAGGAAGATCACGCCCACGGCGATGAAGACCTGCAGGACGGCGAGGGCGGAGTGGAGCATCGCGGCCTAGGGTAGCGGCTCGATCCGGTCCAGGCGCTTGAGCAGATCGACCGCCTCGGCGCGCAGCGTGCGGTCCAGCGAGCGCCAGTCGCCGTCCGACAGCTTGCCGGTGCGGTAGTCGAGCTCGGCGTCGCGGATCTCGCGGTACTTGGCCTCGCGCGCCGCCTCCAGCTCCGCCCGCTCGCCGCTCAGCGCGTCCTGCTCCGGCCGGCGGTCGCGGCGCAGCGGCCCGAGCACGGCGGCCACGGCCACGGCGACGACGACGAGGATGACGAGCAGGTCCACTAAGCGGGTACGCGGGCGCGGCGCACGTCGCGGCCCACGCGGGCCGCGTACGCCGCCCGGGCCAGCCGGGTCGCTCCGCGAGGCGACGGCCAGCCCGCCAGCAGCCCGCCGAACAGCACGATGACCGCGCCGATCCAGATCCAGCTCACCATCGGCGAGACCTCCAGCCGGAACGTGGCCGGCGGCGGGTGCTTGGCGTAGGACGCGGTCAGGCCGGTCAGCGCCTCGGCCAGGAACTCGTTGACCTGCTGGGCGCTCAGCCCGCGGCCGTTCTTGGTGAACACGCGGTCGCCCTGGGCGATCAGCGGCGCGAGCCGGCTCGTGTCCGGCGCGACGGCGCTCCAGATGTCGTTGCGCAGCCCCGGGTGCAGGCCGATGGTGGTCGTCGACTCGCCGTCGAAGAAGCGCGACACCGGGCCGAGCGTCGGATCCTGGGACGGGAAGTAGTCCTTGGACGTCGTCAGCCGCTGCGGCGTGCCGCCGCCGCGGCGCACGCTCAGCACCGCGCCCAGCGAGATCTTCTCCAGCCGGCCGTTCGGGGCGGCGCGCACCTGGGCCACGGGCTTCACGTAGGTGTACCGGTAGGCGCCGACCTGGGCGGTCTGGCCGGGCGAGAGCCGCACCTCGTGGACGTGCTGGAAGCTCGACGACGCGGCCACGCCGACGAACACCGTGATCACGCCGAGGTGCACGAGGTAGCCGCCGTAGCGCCGGCGGTTGCGGCGCACCAGCGAGACGAGCGCCACCGGCACCGACTCGTGCGTCTGCGCCCGCCGCGCCCGCGTGCCGCGGAAGAACTCCTGGAACACGACGGCGAACACGAAGCCGGCCGCGCCGAACATCAGCAGCGCCCGCACCGACTGGGTCACGCCCAGCGCCACGAGCGCCACGAGCACGCACAGCGCGAAGCCGGCCGGCCGCCCGAGGTTGCGGCGCAGGTTCGCCGGCGTCGCCCGCCGCCAGGTCAGCGCCGGCCCGATGCCGGACAGCAGCACGAGGATGAGCGCCAGCGGGACCATGTAGCGGTCGAACCACGGCGGCCCGACCGCCGCTTCGTTGCCGGTCACCGCCTCGGAGATCAGTGGGAAGAACGTCCCCCAGAACACCACGAAGCACAGCCCGACGAGCACGAGGTTGTTGAGCAGGAAGACGGCCTCGCGCGAGACCAGCGAGTCGAGCCGGTGCTCGGACCTCAGGCTCGGTGCGCGGGAAACAACCAGGAAAATCGAGCGCAGTGACCATCGCCGCGATCAGACCCAGGAACGGCACGCCGAGCGTCGACGCGCCGAATGCGTGGATGGAGTTCAGGATGCCGGAGCGGACCAGGAACGTGCCGAGCACGGCGAGCACGCCCGTGGCCAGCACGAGCGAGACGTTCCACACCTTCAGCATCCCCCGCCGCTCCTGGATCATCACCGAGTGCAGGAACGCCGTGGCCGTCAGCCAGGGCATCAGCGCGGCGTTCTCCACCGGGTCCCACATCCAGTAGCCGCCCCAGTCGAGCTCCTGGTAGGACCAGCGGGCGCCGAGCACGATCCCCACGCCCAGCGCGCACCAGGCGGCGAGCGTGAACGGCCGCGTCGAGCGGATCCACTCCGCGTCGAGCCGCCGGGTGATCAGCGCCGCCGACCGCGAACGCGAACGGCACGGCGAACAGCGTGTACCCCGAGTAGAGCATCGGCGGGTGGATCATCATCGCCGGGTAGCGCAGCAGCGGGTTCAGGCCGACGCCCTCGCTCGGCGTGGGCAGCGGCGAGCGCTGGAACGGCGACTCGCCGATCACCAGGATCGCCGCGAAGAACGTGCCGAAGCCCAGCAGGATCGCCGTTGCCCAGGGCGCCAGCTCGCGCAGCTTGTGGCGGGTGAGGAAGAGGATCACGCTCGACCACAGGCCGAGCAGGAACAGCCACAGCAGCAGCGAGCCCTCCTGCGAGGACCACATCGCGGCCAGCCGGTAGAACGTCGGCGTGGTGGTGGACGAGTGCTCGGCCACCAGCGCGAACTTGAAGTCCGAGCGCAAGAACGCGCCCTCGAGGATCAGGAACGCCACCGCGGTGGCGCCGAACATGGCGTAAACGGCGCGCCGGCCCGAGTCGGCCCATGCGCGCCCGCCGCCCCGGGCGCCGCGCAGCGAGGCGGCGATGCCATAGACCGCGCACGCCAGCGCGATGATCAGGCAGCCTTGTCCGGCGACGAGCACGTCAGGTCTTCGGCGGCGCGGCCGTGAACTTCGAGGGGCACTTGGTGACCAGCGAGCCGGGCTTGCCGACATACACGCCGTTGCGCTTGGTCACGTCGACGACCACCTCGCGGCCGGCGCGGAACGGGTCGGGCAGCTGGTCGGAGTAGGTCACCGGCACGGACTCCCTCCCGTTGCGGTCGCGCACGCGGAAGAAGGTCATCCCCCCGCGCTGCTCATAGCCGGCGACGACCTTGCCGGTCAGCTCGTAGGTCCGCCCGGGCGCCAACGAGCCCGCCAGCAGCTGGCTCGGCGTCTTGGCCTCGGTGGAGGCGGAGAAGCTCGTGTAGGCCAGCGCTCCGGCCAAGAGGATGGCGGCGCTGAGCGCTACGACGAACCGGATCCGGCGCTTGCGAGCGGGGTCCACGCCTCGATTATGGCGCGCCCGACGGGCGGTGCGGCGCCACCGGCGCTTAAAGGATCTCAACAGAAGTACGAGAAACCTTCTGGAGCAGGCGCCGTTAACCCGATCACACGACCATGCAACTCGCCCGGCCCATCAGCCTCCCGAAGCGCCGGCACCGCCCTACGAGGGCGGTCGTGAGCGCCCCGCGTCCCGCGCCGACCAGCCTGGCGCGCCAGCGCAACAAGCGGGCGAACGTCAGCGAGGACACCGCGACGTACAACTGCGGCTGCGGCTACGTGTTCACCGCGCCGGTCACCACGTCGGTGGACTGCCCGCACTGCGGCGGCGGCCAGGCCTGGTAGCTCGCGCGCGCCGAGCTGGGCCAGAGCGGGCGAGGGGAATCGAACCCCCATCTTTGGCTTGGGAAGCCAACGTCTTGGCCATTGGACAACGCCCGCGCTCACAGCAAGCTTATCCCACGCGGATACGCTTGCCGGCGTGCGGATGCGTGTGTTCTGGCCTGTCACCCTGGCGGCGGCGGCACTGGTCGGGCTGCTCGCCTACGGGATCGTCGCGCGGCACACGAGCACGACGCTGGACGACGCGCTCGCCCGGGGCAAGCGCCCCGCCGCGCCGGAGATGAGCCTCCCCCGGCTCGGGGCGCCGGGCCAGGCGTCGCTGGCGAGCTACCGCGGCAAGGTCGTGGTGCTCAACATGTGGGCGTCATGGTGCCCGCCGTGCCGCGACGAGGTCCCGCTGCTGCAGAAGACCCAGGAGCAGATCGTCCCGCGGGGCGGGACCGTGCTGGGGATCGACACCCAGGACGCCTCCACCGACGCGCTCGGGTTCCTGCGCGCCCGCAAGGCGACGTTCCCCAGCCTGCGCGACCGCGACCGCTCCTACGTGCACGAGTTCGGCGTCACCGGCTACCCGGAGACGTTCCTGATCGACCGGCAGGGGCGCGTGGCCGCGCTGCGGCGATTCCCCGTCACCCGGCAATGGCTGGACCAGCACCTCAAGCCGCTGCTGGCGGAGCGCTCGTGAGGGCGGCGGCGCTCGCCGCGCTGCTGGCGCTGGCCCTGGCCGCGCCGGCGCTCGGCGCGGTGAAGCCGCGCGCGTCGCTGCCGGACATCGAGGACGAGGTCATGTGCGTGGAGTGCGGCACGCCGCTGGCCGTGTCCGACTCGCCGGTGGCCAACCAGGAGCGGGCGTTCATCCGGCGCGAGATCGCCCAGGGCAGGACCAAGGGGCAGATCAAGGCCGACATGGTGGCCCAGTACGGCCAGGACGTCCTGGCCGACCCGCACCGCCACGGGTTCGGCAAGGCGCTGTGGATCGTCCCGATCGCGCTCGTGCTGCTGGGCGCGGCGGTGATCGTCGCCGCGCTGCGGCGCTGGCGGCGCAACGGCCCGGCGCCCGAGGGGCCGGCGCCGCCGGAGCTGAGTCCCGAGGACGCCCGCCGGCTGGAGGCGGAGCTGACCCGGTGAGCGGCGGCGTCGACACCACGGTCATCGCCGCCTTCGCGGTCGGCTTCGTGTCCTTCATCTCGCCCTGCGTGCTGCCGCTCGTCCCGGGCTACCTGTCGGCCGTGTCCGGCGTCTCGGTCCTCGAGCTGCAGGCCGGCGAGCGCCGCGGCGGGCGGATCCTGCTGCCCGCGATCGTCTTCTGCCTGTCCTTCACCGTCGTGTTCGTGGCGCTGGGGATGACCGCGACCGGCCTCGGGTCAACGCTGCAGGACTCGCGCGGCACGCTGGACAAGCTGGCCGGCGCCGTGATCGTGGCGCTCGGCGTGTTCTTCCTGCTCACCCCGTTCGTGCCGCGCCTGAGCAAGGAGTGGCGCCCGGACGCGCTGATCTCGCGCGCCGGCTCGGGCGGCCCGCTCGTCGCCGGCGCGGCCTTCGCGGTGGCCTGGACCCCGTGCGTCGGCCCGACGCTGGGCTCCATCCTCACCGCCGCCTCCACCCAGGACACCGTCGGCAAGGGCGGCATCCTGCTCGCGTTCTACTCCGCCGGCCTGGCCGTGCCGTTCCTGCTCACCGCCGTCGCGTTCAGCCGCGCCACCACGGCGTTCCGCTGGCTGCGCGACCGCTACATCATCATCACGGCCATCTCGGGCTGCGTGCTCGTGGTCATGGGCGTGCTGCTGTTCACGGGCGAGCTGCAGCGGCTCAACATCGACGCCCAGAACGGGCTCAACGGCCTGGGTCTGAACTTCTTCAAGTCGGTCTGAGCTACATGTGCTCGGGCGCCGAGACGCCCAGCAGCCCCAGCGACGCGGCGAGCGTGCGCTGGGCCACCACGCACACCCGCAGCCGGAACGCGCGCAGGCCGGCGTCCTCCGCGTTGAGCACCGGGGCGTCGCGGTAGAAGGCGGCGAACGTCTGGCCCAGCTCGAGCGCGTAGGTGGCCACCCGGTGCGGCGCGCGGCGCTCGGCCGCCTCGCGCATCTCCGCCGGGAAGCTGAGCAGCCGGCGGATCAGCTCGCGCTCGGACGCGTGCAGCTCCAGCCCGGCCGGCGGGGCGGCGCCGAGCGCGGCGGTCACGTCGGCCTCGCCGGCGCGGCGCAGGATCGAGGCGATCCGCGCGTGCGCGTACTGGACGTAGTAGACGGGGTTCTCGGGGTCCTGGCGGCGGGCCAGCTCGAGGTCGAGGTCGATCGTCGAGTCGTGCGAGCGGCTGATCATGAACCAGCGGGTGGCGTCGACGCCGATGCTCTCGATCAGCTCGTCGAGCGTGACGAAGTCGCCCCGGCGCTTGGACATGCCCTTGCGGCCGCCGCCCTCGACGATGTGGACGAACTGGAGGATCGGGATCTCCACCCGGTCGGGGTCCAGGCCGAGCGCCGTGGTGATCGCCTTCAGCCGGGCGATGTAGCCGTGGTGGTCGGCGCCGAGCACGTAGATGAGCCGGTCGAAGCCGCGGCGGAACTTGTCCGCCTGGTAGGCCACGTCGGCGGCGAAGTAGGTGGGGGCGCCGGTCGAGCGCTCCAGCACGCGGTCCTTGTCGTCGCCGAACGTCGTCGTGCGCAGCCACAGCGCGCCGTCGGACTCGTACAGGTGCCCCTGCTCGCGCAGCCGCGCGTAGCCGATGGCGATCGCCGACTCCTCGCCGCTGTGCAGCTGGGCCTCGGAGAAGAAGACGTCGAACTCGACGCGGTAGGCCGCGAGCGTCCGCCGGATGTCCTCCATCAGCAGCCCGGCGGCCTGGCGGCCCACCTCGGCCGGGTCGCCCTCCGCCGCGCCCGGGAGGCGCTCGGCCAGGGCGAGCACGTAGTCGCCCTGGTAGCCGTCCTCGGGCACCGGCTCGCCGCGGGCGTGCGCGCGCACCGAGGCGCCGAGCCGCTCGACCTGCGAGCCGGCGTCGTTGAAGTAGTACTCGCGCACGACCTCGTGGCCGGCGAGCGTGAGCAGCCGGGCGAGCGCGTCGCCGTAGGCGGCGTGGCGGCCGCTGGCCGCGGTCAGCGGGCCCGTCGGGTTGGCGGAGACGTACTCGACGTCGACGCGCTCGCGGACCTCCGGCGCCGTCTCGCCCCAGCCCTCGCCGGCGGCCAGCATCGCGCCCGTCGCCTCGACGTACCAGGAGTCGGCCAGGAAGACGTTGAGAAAGCCCGGCCCGGCCACCTCGACGCGGTCGACCGCGGCGCCGAGGCGCTCGCGCACCCGGTCGCCGAGGCGCTCGGCGATCTCCCGGGGCGGCGCGCCCAGCGCGGGCGCCAGCAGCATCGCCGCGTTGGTCGAGTAGTCGCCGAACCCGGCCTGCTTGGGCCGCTCGAACGTGGGCTTCGTGCGCGGCGGCGCGGCCCCGTCGCGCAGGTCGGCGGCCGCGGCTTCCACGGCGGCGCGGAGGTCGTCGAGGGGCGTCACGTCAATGATGGTAGGGCTCGCCGGCGAGGATCTTGTGGGCCCGGTAGAGCTGCTCGAGCAGCACCACGCGGGCCAGCAGGTGCGGCAGCGTGAGCGGCCCGAGGGACAGCGTGTGGTCGGCGCCGGCGAAGTCGGTGCCGTACGGCGCCGCCGATCACGAACGCCACCTCGCGGCCGGCCTGGCGGCGCTCCTCCAGCCAGCCGGCGAACGCCTCGGAGGCGTAGGCGCGGCCGCGCGAGTCGAGCAGGCACACGTACGCGCGCTCCGGGACCCGGCGCGCGAGCGCCGCGTCGTCGGCGCACCTCGACCACGTCGACCCGGGCGTAGCGGGACAGCAGCTTGGCGTAGTGGGCGAGGTCGTCGGCGTAGGGCGGCCGCGCCCGGCCGACCGCGACCACGTAGTAGCGCACGGTGTGGGATGCTAAGTGCGATGGACGGCGACGATCGCGAGCGCCACTTCAACCTCCACACCACCCCGGAGGTGATGGCGGGGGTCTACGCGAACTTCGCCACCGTCTCGCACTCCGACTACGAGTTCACGCTGACGTTCTCGCGCGTCGACCACGAGGTGGAGGCCGACGAGGTCCCCGGCGTGGTGGTCACACGCGTCTCGCTCTCGCCGCAGGCCATGCGCGAGCTGATCGACGCGATGGAGGACAACTGGTCGAAGTGGCGCACCCGCGAGGGGATCAAGCGCCTGCCCGGAGATCGCGGCGACTTACTCGAGACGCCAGCGCCTGGCCGATCCGCTCCATCGTGTCCGGGTGGGTCCCGAGCACGACGCTGCAGCCAGCGCGGCGGCGCGGGGTCGCCGACGTTCTGCAGCGTGATCCGGCGCTCGAAGCGCGACGAACGCGTCGGGCTCGCCGGTCAGCTCGAGCGCGAACGCGTCGGCGCGCCGCTCGATCGCCCGCGAGAGCTGGTTGGAGACGACGCCGATGCGCCGGCGCGACCAGGGTCAGCGCCAGCGCCGCGGCCGGCACCGCGCGTGGCGCCGGCGGGCGTGAGCCGCTCGGCCGCGCCGGGCCACGGCGAGCGTGCCGCGAACGGCGCCACGAGCGCCAGCCACAGCAGGCCGCACGGGCACGTCGCGGTGGCGGACGTGGCCGAGCTCGTGCGCGACCACGAGCCGCGTCTCCGCCGGCGTGAAGTCGTCGCAGCAGCGTGTCGTAGAGCACGACGCGCTTGGTCGCCCCGAGCCCGTTCACGTAGGCGTTGGCGGCGCGTCGTGCGCCGGGACGCGTCGACCTCGTAGACCTCGCCGACCTCGCACGCCGGCGCGGCGCGGCCAGGTCGAGCACCTCGCGTCCGCAGGTCGCCCTCGGGCAGCGGCGTGAAGCCGTTGAAGATCGGGTCGAGCACGACCGGCCCGAGGTAGGTGAACGACGACCGCGACGCCCGACGCCCGCCGCGGCGCCGGGCGCCCACCAGCCGCGCCGAAGCGGCGCATGCCCGCCGCCAGCGCGGCGCCGCCGGCGGCCGAGAAGCGCCGCCGATCGCCGCGCCCTTGGCCGACGTCGACCGCCCAGCCGCCCCACGACTGCGTGACCAGGCCGACGCCTTGGCCCGCCGGCGGGCGAGCGCGCGCAGCGGCAGCGCGGCCAGCGCCGGCGCCGACCGTGAGCGCCGCCGCGGCGGCGCGCGCCGGTGGCCACGCGGCCGTCCCGCGGCGCGCGGCGCGCGGCCGCCGCCAGCAGGCCGAGCTCCAGCCCGCGTCTGGCGCGGCGAAGATCGCGAGCTGGCCGCGGCGGAAGCGGCTGCGCCCGCTCCAGCTGCGGCGTCGCTGAAGTAGGCTCGCGGCTCCACCGGCACCTGCGCGAAGCGCTCCCGCGGCCGCAGCAGCAGCACCGCCGCCTCGGCGACCACGAGCGTGGCGGCGAGCAGCGGCGGGCAGGCGGGGCCTGTGGCGGCCACCGAATAGACGCTACGCCATGCGGGTCGCCATCTGCACCGACATCCACGGAAACCGCCAGGCCTTCGAGGCGGTGATCGCCGCGGCCGAGGCGGACGGCTGCGAGGAGCTGTGGTGCCTCGGCGACCTCGTCGGCTACGGCGCCGAGCCGGACGCGTGCGTGGCGCTGGCCGCCGAGCAGTGCGACGATCTGCCTGGCCGGCAACCACGACCTCGCGGTCGATCGGCACCTCTGCGCTCGACGAGTTCTCGCGCGGCGCCGCGCTGGCCGCGCGCTGGACGCAGGAGGTGATCGGCGACGACGACGCGCGAGTTCCTGGCCGGCGCTGCGAGCCGAGCGGCAGCGGCGCGGGCATCGGCCTCTTCCACGCCTCGCCGCGCGACCCCGTGTGGGAGTACGTGCTGTCCGGACTGACCGCCGAGCTGTGCTTCGACGCCACCGACTTCCGCGTGTCGCTGATCGGCCACTCGCACGTCGCGCTGTCGTTCGACCGCCCCGAGGGCGAGCCGGCGACCGGCACGACCCGCCGCGAGGGCGCCGAGCTCGACCTCTCGACCGGCGAGTGGCTGGTCAACCCGGGCTCGACCGGCCAGCCGCGCGACGGCGACCCGCGCGCCGCCTGGCTGCTGCTGGACACCGACGGCCAAGACCGCGGTGTACCGCCGCGCCGAATACGACATCGCCGGCGCGCAGGCCGCGATCCGCGCCGCCCGGCTGCCCGAGTCGCTGGCCGAGCGCCTGCAGTACGGGCAGTGATCGCTAGCCTCGACTAGTCGATGCGCTGGATCCCGCTCCTCGGCCTCGCCCTCGCCTGTGGCGGGCTGCGGGCAGACCAACCCCGCGCTGCATCGCCGCGAGCCAACGCCTCCGCGCTGAAGGCCACGGCGGACCGGATCCAGCGCGGCCTGCGACGCGCAGGACCGCAGCGACGCGCCCGCGACGAGATCCGCAACGCCGAGCGCGAGATCAAGGAGCTGCCGCGACGGCGTCGAGCGTCGGCGCTGCAGGCGAACCTGCAGCAGTGGGTCGACCACATCCAGGGCCGGCATGACCCAGGACTGCCGCCTGCACGCGACGCCCGACCCCGACGCCGACCGAGACGCGCCACGCCCACCGAGACGCCGACCCAGACCTCGACGCCCACGCCGACGCCGAGCGCCACCGCCACCGCCACGCCGACCGCGACGGCCACCGCCGACGGCGACGGCCACCGCGACGGCCACGCCGACCGCCACCGCCACCCCCGCGACGACCCCCTGATGGCCACCGAGCAGCTCTTCGCCGACCGCTACCGCCTCGAGCGCCGCCTCGGCGTGGGCGGCATGGCCACCGTGCAGCTGGCGTTCGACACGCGGCTGGAGCGCCACGTGGCGGTCAAGCTGCTGGCCGAGCACCTGGCCGAGGACTCGTCGTTCGTCTCGCGCTTCCGCCGCGAGGCGCTGGCCGCCGCGCGGCTCGTGCACCCGAACATCGTGCAGGTGTTCGACTTCGGCTCGGAGTACGTCCAGCGGGCGCCAGTTCATCGTCATGGAGTTCGTCGACGGCCACTCGTGCGCGGAGATCCTGCGCGACCGCGGCCCGCTCGGCCCGCGCGACGCGGTCGACATCCTCGGCCAGGCCTGCCGCGGGCTCGACTACGCCCATCGCAACGGCGTCGTGCACCGCGACGTCAAGCCGGGCAACCTGCTGCGCAACACCGACGGCGTGGTCAAGCTGGCCGACTTCGGCATCGCCAAGGCGGCCGAGCAGTCGGACATCACCAAGGTCGGCTCGGTGCTCGGCACGGCGGCCTACCTGTCGCCCGAGCAGGCGCGCGGCGAGCCGGCCGGCCCGGGCTCTGACCTGTACGCGCTCGGCGTGGTGGCCTATCAGCTGATGGCCGGGCGGCTGCCCTACGAGGCCGCCTCGCTCACCGAGCTGGCCCGGCTGCAGGAGGCCGGCGCCGCCGCAGCCGCTCGACCAGGTGGCGCGCGACGTGCCGGCGTCGCTCGCCGCCGCCGTGCGCCGCGCCCTGGCCCGCGACCCGGCGCGCCGCTACGCCGACGCGGCCGAGATGGAGGACGCGCTACGCGACGGGCTGGCCGGCGTGGGGCCGCAGACCGAGGACCTCGACGCCACCCGCGCGCTGCCGGCCGAGGAGGCCACGCGCATGCTCACGGGCACGCGCCCGACGGGCGCGGCGCCCCCGGCCCGCCGCCGGCTGCAGCCGATCGACGAGCCGCCGCGCCGCACCCCTCCGCCCCGGACCGCGCCGCGCCGGGCCGCCCAGCCCGCCCGCCAGGAGCGCGGCGGCGCCGGCAAGTGGGTGGCGCTCGTGCTCGCGCTGCTGGTCATCGCCGGCGGCATCGCCGCCTACGAGAACCTCGGGGTCCAAGAAGACCGTGCAGCTGAACACCAACGTGTCGGGACAGGTCGACGACGCGGTCCAGTCGTTCCAGGACCTGGTCGACAACAACACCCGCTAGAGCTCCCACGGGGCGGCGCCGGCGCGGACGGCGGCGGCCGCCTCGGCCAGCCGGCCGCCGTCGATCGCGGCGCGCAGCGCGGCCATCAGGCGCTGCAGGTAGGCCAGGTTGTGGATCGTGAGCAGGCGCATGGCGGTGTGCTCGCGCGCCTTGAGCAGGTAGTGCACGTACGCGCGGGAGTAGCCCGCGGCGCAGGCCGGGCAGGGGCAGCCGGCGAGCACCGGCTCGTCGGACTCCTTGAAGCGGGCCTTGGCCAGGTCGACGCGCCAGCGGCGCTCCGGATCGGGCACGAGCGCCATGCCATGGCGGCCGATCCGCGTGGGCATGGCGCAGTCGAACGTGTCGATGCCCAGCTCGACGCCGCGCACGAGGTCGTCGACCTCGCCGATGCCCAGCAGGTGCACCGGCCGCGCGGGCGGCAGCTCGTCCATCGCCCAGCCGACGACCTCGAACATCTGGTCCTTGTCCTCGCCCAGGGTGCCGCCGACGGCCACGCCGAACGTGCCGCGGGCGGCCACCTCCTGGGCGGACGCGCGGCGCAGGTCCTCCTCCACCCCACCCTGGACGATCCCGTAGACGACCTGGCCCTCTGGGCCGTGCTCGGCGTGCCAGGCGAGGCAGCGGTCGAGCCAGCGGTGCGTGCGCTCGGTGGAGCGCGCGGTGTAGTCGCGGCCGCCGTGGAACGGCGTGCACTCGTCGAACACGAGCGCGATGTCCGAGCCCAGCGCGGCCTGCACCTCCATCGAGGTCTCCGGGCCCATGAAGCGCTCGGAGCCGTCGAGGTAGGAGCGGAAGCGCACGCCCTCCTCCGCGATGGCGATGATCGAGCCGGCCCGCTCGCCCGATGACTGCGGCGCGCGGCCCTTGATCTCGTCCGCCACGGTGCCGTGGCCCATGGAGAACACCTGGAAGCCGCCGGAGTCGGTGATCACCGGCCGCTCCCAGCGCATGAAGCGGTGCAGGCCGCCCTGGCGGGCGATCAGCCCGTGGCCCGGCGTGAGGAACAGGTGGAACGTGTTGCCGAGCACCATGTCGAAGCCGAGCTCGGCGGCCTCGCGCACCTCGAGCGTCTTGACGACGGCCTTGGTGGCGAGGGGGACGAACGCCGGCGTGCGCACCTCGCCGTGGGCCAGGCGCAGCGTGCCCGTGCGGGCGCGCGTGCCGGCGTCGGTCGTGTGGATGTCGAAGCTGGGCACGGGGGCGGCAGGCTAGCTGCCGCCCCCGCGAGGGGTCCTACGCCGCCTCGGCCTCCAGCGCGGGCTGCGCGCCGCTGCCGATGGCGATCTTGCGCGGCTTGCTCTGGACCGGCTTCGGGATGCCGACCTCGAGTACGCCGTTGGCGAACGTCGCGGTCACGGCGTCGGCGTCGACGCCCTCGGGCAGGGTCAGCGAGCGGCGGAAGGAGCCGTGCGCGCGCTCGATGCGGCGGTAGCCCTTCTCGGTCGTCTCGTGCGCGGACTTGCGCTCGCCCGAGATGGTGAGCACGCGGTCCTCGAGCTCGATGCTGACGTCCGCCTCGGTCAGGCCGGGGAGATCGGCGGTGAGGACGAAGCGGTCACCGGACTCGACCAGGTCCATCGCCGGCAGCCAGCGGCGCAGCGGCGCGGCCGACTGGGCGGCGGGAAGGGTGCTGAAGATGGAAGAGAGCTCGCGGAGCGGCTCCCAGCGAACGATCGTCGCCATGGTGTCTGTGCCTCCTGGGATCATGAACAGATACTGCGTCTGACAGTGATAATAGATCTCAGTCGGTCAATGTCAAGTCTTTTGTAGCCAAGCCGTGCAAATCGTGTCCGCCGTGGTGCGCATTGCGGGCAGGTAGCGGGCGTGCATCTCCTCGACCGAGACGCGGGCGGTGGCCGCGCACAGGTTGAGCGCGGCGACGGGGCGCCCGTCCGGGCCGGGCAGCGGCACGGAGAGCGAGCGCAGCCCGAGCTCGAGCTCCTCGTCCACCAGCGAGAAGCCCTGTTCGCGCACCGCGGCCACGATCGCCCGCAGCCGCGCCGGGTCCGTGGTCGTGCGGTGCGTCAGCCGGTCGAGGCGGGCCTCGGCCAAGTGGGCGGCCACGTGCTCGTCGGAGAGCCCGGCCAGCAGGACGCGGCCCATCGCCGTCGCGTAGGCGGGCAGGCGCGACCCGACCTCCAGGGACATCATCAGGATGCGCCGGGGCGCCGGCACCCGGGCCTCGAAGACGATGTCCGGCAGATCGAGCGTCGTGGCCGAGCACGTCTCCTGCATCTCGGCCGACAGGTCCGCCATGAACGGACGGGCTGTCTCCCACAGGTTCAGCGAGGAGATGTAGGCCCAGCCCAGCGACAGCACCCGCGGGGAGAGCGAGAAGTCGCGCCCGTCGCTCCGCACGAAGCCGAGCGACTCGAGCGTGAGCAGGATCCGGCGCGCGGTGGCGCGGCTGATGTCGGTCCGCCGCGCCACCTCGCTGAGCGTCATCGCCGGCGCGTCGCGCGAGAAGGCCTGGATCACGGCGAGGCCGCGCTCCAGGCCCTGCAGCGTTTCGCCGCCGGCGCTCATCTCACTGCCCGGCCAACCAGGGGTAGCGCGCAGTGTCCTGGCCGGCGTAGTCCGGGTCGAGGTAGATGAAGCAGCGCTGGATGAGGAAGTCGCGGATCTCGAACACGTCGCACCAGCGACCCGCGCCCCACTCGGGCACGCCGGCCCGCCACGGTCCGTCGTCGTGCTCGCCGTAGGACGTGCCCTCGGCCACGATCGTGTCGCCGCCCGAGAAGATCCAGTTGAAGCCCGCGTAGTCGTGGCGGATCGCCTTCAGCGTCGCCCCCACGTCCCCGAACATCTTCCCGATCTCCTCGCGCCCGTTGGCGATCCCCCACTTCGGGAACGCCACCTGGGCGTCGGTGGCGAACAGCTCGAGGATGCTGTCGCCCGTCGACGTGATGCCGCCGTTGTCGAACGCCTTCAGGTACTCGAGCGCGACCGACTTGCGCTGCTCGTCGGTCATCGTCTGCGTGGCGATCATGCTCCTCCTCCGACCGGTTCGAGAACTCCCAACAGCGTTTCCAAGACGCGGCGCAGCTCGGCCGTCGCGTCGTCCACCATCGCGTTCGCCCGCCAGGCCACGTGCGCGTCCGGGCGCACGAGCACGCAGCCCGACTCCTCCACCTCGCGCGCCCGCGCCCAGTCGTCGTAGATGTCGTGAGCGTCGCGCGCCGGCCCGATCATGAACGGCGCGATCTCCACGCCGGTGCGGGCCGACACCTCGCGGGCCGCGTCCAGCCACGCCTCGCCGCCGATCCCGGTGAGCAGCGCGAAGCGGCCCTTGCCGGCCAGGTCGTGCGTCGACACCCTGCGGCCGCGGTGCTCGAGCCAGGCGTGCGGCAGCCGCGCGCCCGGCCAGGTCGTGGCGTGGTAGTAGAGCTCCGGGTCGCGGGCGTACTCGGGCTCGGGCGTGCCATCGGGCACGACGGCGCCCGAGCGGTAGCGCTGCCCCAGCTCGACGCCGTGCGCGTTGAACTCGTAGTTCTTGAGCTCGATCGCCGCCTTGAGCTTGCGCCGCGCCTCCGCGCCGGCCGGCGAGCTCTCCTTGCGGATCTCCATGTTCGCCCGCATCTGCTCGGGATCCGACGTGCCGAGCAGGCCGAGCGCGTCGAAGATCGGCCCGAACTCCTCGATCGACTGGTTCGCCCGCAGGACGATCTGGCGGCCGATCGGCGCGCGCTCGGCGTCATAGGAGTCCAGCAGCGACGGCGCCGCCTTGCCCTGCAGCACGAGCGCGAGCTTCCAGGCGAGGTTGTAGGCGTCCCCGATCGACGTGTTCGATCCCAGGCCGTTGCTCGGCGGGTGCCGGTGGCAGCGCGTCGCCCATGCAGAACACGCGGCCCTCGACGTAGCGCTTGGCGTACATCTTGTTGTTGCCCCACAGCGACGTCGAGCGCAGCTTGACCTCGATCGTGTCGTCGCCCACCAGGTTGTGCACGACGCGGGTGGCCACCGCTTCGTCGACCTCGGGCGGCGGCTCGTTGATGTCGTAGCCCCAGACGATCAGCCACTCGTTCCACGGCCGCACCATGCGCACGAGGCCCATCCCGATGCCGCCGATGTCGGCGCCCGGCTGCATGATCCAGTAGAGGACGCTCGGCCGGTGGGCGACGTACCGGGACAGGTCGGCGTGCGAAGACGATGTTCATCGACCCCGCCCAGTCCATCGACGCCCTCCATCGGCAGCCCGATGTCCTGCGGCGATCTTCGAGCGGCCGCCGTCGGCGCCGATCAGATATCGGGCGCGGATCTCGTAGTCGCTCGCCGCCCAGCCGGTCCTGCACGGTCACGGTGACGCCGTCGGCGTCCTGGACGTGCGACAGGTACTCGGTGTCGAAGCGCACGCGGCGTGCCGCGCCGGCCGCCTCGCCGAGGATGATCGGCTCGAAGATGTCCTGCGGCAGGTCGTAGTGGATGCACGGGCTGGCGAGCGTGTAGTCGGCCAGCCGGCGCGGGATGCGTGCCCCAGGTGTGCAGCCGCGCGAGCTCGTCGCCGGCCAGGCTGGTGCAGAACACCGTGTCGCCCATCAGCGGCTGCGGCGTGCCCTTGGCCTTGACCTCGTCCTCGAGGCCCATGTCGCGCATCATCTCCACCGCCCGCTGGTTGGTGATGTGCGCGCGCGGCGTGTTGGCCGTCCAGCGGTACTTCGTGATGACCAGGTTGTCCACGCCGTAGGTCGACAGGAACAGCGCGCTCGAGCTGCCCGCCGGCCCGGAGCCGACGACCAGGACGTCGGTCTCGATCATGGGGCCAGGACCATGTCATAGGCCATCGTCCAGAACGGCACGTCCAGCTCCCTTCCGTCGGGTGCCGTGCCCGGCTCGTGCCGCGCGAACTCGCCGATCAGGTTCTCGCGGACGCCGAACACCGCGTCCGCGTCCAGGTACTCGTCGCCGGCCACGAACACGTGGGTGATCAGCGTCTGGAAGCCGGGCGCGTCGACCTTGAAGTGCACGTGGGCGGGGCGCATCGGCCCGCGGCCGCCGGCCTGCAGCAGCTCGCCCACCGGGCCGTCGTCGGGGATCGCGTACGCCTGCGGCTTGACCGACCAGAACCAGAAGCGGCCGTCGTCGTCCGACGCCAGGTGGCCGCGGCCCTGGGCATGGTCGAGGCCGGCGTACTGCACGTCGTAGAAGCCGTCCTCGTCGGCCTGCCAGACCTCGATGTGCGCGCCGGCGACCGGCTCGCCGTCCAGATCGACGACGCGGCCCTGCATCAGGCAGGGCTCGCCCGGCGCGCCGTTCGCGAGGTCGTCGCCGTTCGCGAACCCCGGCGACCCCTCGACGAAGAACGGCCCGAACACGGTCGACTCGGTGGCCGCGGGCGGGCGGCGGTTGTTGATGCCGACCACGAGCATGCACAGCCCGAGCACGTCGGACAGCAGGATGAACTCCTGGCGCTTGTCGTCGGTGATGTGGCCCACGCGGGTGAGGAAGTCGATCCCCGCGAACCACTCGCCCTCGGTCAGCTCGACCTCGGACGCGAACGCGTGCAGGTGGCGCACGAGGCTGGTCATCACCGTCGTGAAGCGCCCCTCGGTCACGAACGACTCCACCACGGCGTCGGTCAGCGCCGCGTCGGCCAGGTCGCGCCGGGTCATGGGCGCCGCCCCGCGAACGCCGCCTCCAGCAGTTCTCGCACGTCCTTCTCCTCCACGGGTCGGGGGTTGTCCTGCGGGACCTTCTCGAGCACGAGACCCACCGCCTCGCCGAGGTCCTCCTCGCGCATGCCGATGTCGCGCAGTGCGGTCGGCGCACCGATGGCGCGCGCCAGGTCGAAGAGGGCGCCGCCGGCGTCCTCGCCGCCCAGCGCCGCGGCGACGCGGCCCATCTCCGCGGGCAGCGCCGGCGCCTGGAAGGCGGCGACCTGCGGCAGCACCACCGTGTGCAGCGGCGCGTGCGGCAGGTCGTAGGCGCCGCCCAGCACGTGGCAGATCTTGTGATGCAGGCCGGACCCGGCCACCGCGAACGCCGCGCCCGCCAGATAGGCGCCGTAGAGCGTCTCGGCGCGCGCGTCGAGGTCGTCCGGGCGATCGACGGCGACGGGCACGCCGCGGGCGAGCGCGCCGATCCCCTCGAGCGCCATCAGCGAGCTGATCGGGCTCGCCCCGGGCGCGTACAGCGCCTCGACGCAGTGGGCCAGCGCGTTCATGGCGCTCGGCCCGGTGATCTCGGCGGGCAGGCTGACCGTCAGCTCGGGGTCATAGACGACGACCTTCGGGAGTACGCGCGCGTCGGTTCCGGTCGTCTTGCGCGCGCCCTCGGTCAGCCCCCACACCGGCGTCATCTCCGAGCCGGCGTAGGTGGTGGGGACGGCGACGATCGGCAGCCCGGTCTCCAGCGCGACCGCCTTGGCCGTACCGGTGGTCGACCCGCCGCCCACGCTGAGCAGCGCGTCGGCGCCGGCCGCCGCCGCCCGGGCGCGCGCGGCGATCTCCACCGGGACGTGCTGGCGGACCTCGGTGAACGCGGCGAGCAGTGGCACGCCGTCCATCAGCGACTCCGCCAGCGCGCGCTCGGGCTCGGCCGCGATCAGCAGCACCCGGCGCGCCCCGAGGTGCTCCACCTCGGCGGCCAGGTCGCGCGCGGTCCCGGCGCCGAAGACGACGCGGCCGGGCAATGCCGTGTACGTGAACCGCCGCACGCTCCTCCTGCGGGCCGACGATACCCCATCGCACAGGTGTGCGATGGGCGCACGCGATCAAGGTCGGATGATCGGGGTGGGGCGGAGGGGCTGCACGCCTTTACTCCAGTCCCGAGGCGCCCGGGAGCACGCGCTCCCAGAACATGGCCAGCAGCCGCAGCTCGTCGTCGGCGAACTGGGAGAGGAAGCGGTCGCGCACGCCGCCGAGGTGGGTGCGCCGCGCCTCGGTCAGGGCCTCGAGCCCCTGGCCCGTGAGCACGGCGAAGCAGCCGCGGCCGTCCGCGGTGCAGTGGTCGCGCTCGAGCAGGCCGTCGCGCTCCAGCCGGTCGACGAGCCGGGTCATTCCCGACCGCGACAGCAGCACGGAGTCGGCCAGCTCGGACATGCGCAGCTTCCGGCCCGGCGCCGCCTCCAGCGTGATCAGCACCTCGTAGGAGCTGAGCGGCAGGTCGTGGGCGGCGGAGAGCTGGGTGTCGAGCGACTTCACGAGCGCGGAGTGCACGCGCAACATGCCCCGCCACGCGCCCAACTCGACCGCGGTGAGTTGATCCGCCGCCGTGTCGACTGAAGCCATGTATCCAGTGTAGCGTGCAGTAGTTGCGCGCTCAACCGGACCGCAGCGACCGGCCCGTCATCGCCTCGGGCTGCTCGATCCCCAGCAGCGCGAGCGCCGTGGGGGCGACGTCGGCCAGGATCCCGCGCCCGTCGAGGGCGTCCGCACCGGCCGTGACGATGAGCGGCACCGGGTTCAGCGAGTGCGCCGTGTTGGCCGACCCGTCGTCGTTGAGCATGTGGTCGCAGTTGCCGTGGTCGGCGGTGACGATGCACGCGCCGCCGGCCGCGTGCACGGCCTCGACCACGCGGCCGAGGCACTCGTCGACGGTCTCCACGGCCTTGACCGCCGCGGAGATGACGCCGGTGTGGCCGACCATGTCCGGGTTGGCGAAGTTGATGATCGCGAACGCCGGCCGCTCGTCGGCGAAGTGCTCGACGAACGCGTCGGCCGCCTCGCGCGCGCTCATCTCCGGCTTGTGGTCGTAGGTCGGGACGTCGCGCGGGCGACGGCACGAGCTCGCGCACCTCGCCCTCGTACGGATGCTCCTCGCCGCCGTTGAAGAAGTACGTGACGTGCGGGTACTTCTCCGTCTCGGCCACGTGCAGCTGGCCGCTTGCCGGCGTCGGAGATGACCTGGGCGAGCGTGATCTCCGGCCGCCGGGGCGGGAAGATCACCGGATAGGTCCCAGTCCTCGTCGTACTCGGCGAGGGTCGTGTACGTCGACGCGGCGCCGCCGCGCGGCTCGCGAAGCTCTCTGCGCGTGATCTGGCGCATCCGGTCGGGGCGGAAGTTGAAGGCGATGACGGAGTCGCCGGGGCGGATCCGGGCGTCGTCGCCGACTGTGGTCGGCTCGATGAACTCGTCGGTCTCGCCGCGCTCGTAGGCCTGCTCGCCGCGTCTTCGCGCCGTATCGGCGTGGTGCTCGGCCCGGCCGTGGACCAGCAGGTCGAGCGCCTTCTCGGTCGCGGTCCCAGCGCTGGTCGCGGTCCATCGCGAAGTAGCGGCCGACGACGGTGCCGATCGCGCGCGCCCCAGCGTCTCGACCTCCTCGAGGTACTTCGCGCCGCCCGTGCGGCGACGTGTCGCGGCCGTCGGTGAACGCGTGCACGACGACCTCGCCGCCGATGCATCGTCGATCAGCGCCTTGAGATGACGGTCCGAGCGAGTGCACGCCGCCGTCGGACACGAGCCCGATCAGGTGCACGCGCGGGGCGTCCGCGATCGCCGCCTGCAGCACCTCGTTGCCGGCGAGCGACCCGTCCTCGACCGCCTCGTCGATCCGGGCCAGGTCCTGGGGGACGATCGCGCCCGCGCCGAGGTTGAGGTGGCCGACCTCGGAGTTGCCCATCTGCCCGTCGGGCAGCCCGACGCTCGCGCCCCATCGCCGTCAGCGTGCGTGTGCGGATGCGCCGTCCACAGCTCGTCGAACACCGGCGTGTCCGCCAGCGAGATCGCGTTGCCCGGGCCCGGCTCGGCGCGAGCCCCCAGCCGTCGAGCACGATCAGCGCGACATGCGGGACGCGTCATCCCCGCGCGGCCTCGACGATCGCCGCGAACGACGCGGCGTCGAGCGAGGCGCCGCCGATCAGGCGCGCCGTCGACGTCCGGCTGGGCGAGCAGCTCCGCGGCGTTGTCGGGCTTCATCGAGCCGCCGTAGAGGACCCGCACGGCGTTGCCGGCGTCCTTGTCGAAGCCCTGCACGAGCGCGCGCACGAACGCGATCGCCTCCTGCGCCTGCTCGGGCGTGGCGGTCCGGCCGCGTGCCGATCGCCCAGATCGGCTCGTAGGCGACGACAACCTCCGGCAGGCGGTCGACCGGGACCTTCTCGAGCGCCTCCTGGACCTGGTGGCGCAGCTTGCGCTCGGTGTCGCCGCGCGTCGCGCTCGTCCTCGGTCTCGCCCACGCAGAGGATCGGGACCAGGCCGGCGTCGAGCGCCCGCGGCACCTTGTGCTGCAGCGCCCGGTCGGTCTCGCCGAACAGCTCGCGGCGCTCGGAGTGGCCGAGGATGACGCCCTGGACGTCGACCTCGGCCAGCATCCGCGAGCGAGACCTCGCCGGTGTAGGCGCCGTCGTCGGCCTCGTGCATGTTCTGGGCGTAGACGCCGACCGCCGAGCCGCGCGCGGAGTCGACCACGGCCTGCAGCGACAGGAAGGGCGGGCAGACGACCACGTCGACGCCGTCCACCGCGCCGACCCGGGGCAGCAGCGCCTGGATGAGCGCCTCGGCCTCGGCGATCGTCTTGTTCATCTTCCAGTTGCCGGCGATGAACGGCTTCGCTCATGACAGCGCCTCCACACCCGGGCAGCTCCTTGCCCTCGATCAGCTCCAGCGAGGCGCCGCCGCCCGTGGAGAGGTGGTCGACGCGGTCCGCGAGGCCGAACTGCCGCGAGCGCCGCGGCGGAGTCGCCGCCGCCGACGACCGTCGTCGCGCCGGTGGCGGCCATCGCCTCGGCGACGGCCTTCGTGCCCGCGGCGAACGGCTTCAGCTCGAACGCGCCCATCGGGCCGTTCCAGAACACGGTGCCCGCGCCGGCGATCGTCGCGGCGTAGCGCTCCGCCGTGCCCGCGCCGATGTCGAGGCCCATCCAGCCGTCCGGCACGTCGATGCCGTCGAGCGTGCGCGACGTCGGTGTCGGCCGAGAACTCGCGGCCGGCGACGAGGTCCGTCGGCAGCTCGCAGCTTGTCGTCGCCGGCGACCCGCGCGCGCCGGCTCGATGCCCTCGGCCTCGCACAGCGAGTCGCCGACGTCGTGGCCCTGCGGCCTTGAAGAACGGGAAGCACATGGCGCCGCCGATCAGCACCGCGTCGGCGCGCTCCAGGAACGCCTCGAGCACGCCGATCTTGTCGGTCACCTTGGCGCCGCCGACGACCGCGACGAGCGGCCGCTGCGGGTCCTCGAGGATGCCGGTGAGCGTCGGCCACCTCGCGCTCGAGCAGCCGCCCGGCGGCGCGCGGCAGCAGGTGCGCGACGGCCTCGGTGGAGGCGTGCGCGCGGTGGGCCGCGCCGAACGCGTCGTTGACGTAGACGTCGGCCAGCGCCGCGTAGCGCTCCGCCAGCGCGTCGTCGTTCTTCGTCTCGCCCGGCGAAGAAGCGGACGTTCTCGAGCATCACGACCTCGCCGTGCGGGCACGTCGTCGAGGCTCGGGCGCGAGCGCCACGTCGACGTCCGAGCAGCTCGCACAGGCGCGTCGGCCGACAGGCGCGAGCGAGAACTTCTCGTCGCGTCCCTTCGGCCGGCCGAGATGGGCGAGCAGCACGAGCTGCCGCGCGCCCTTGGAGCGCAGCTCGCGCAGCGTCGGGCAGCGCGGCCTGGATGCGGGCGTCGTCGGTGATCCGCCGTCCCCGTCCAGGGGGACGTTGAAGTCCACCCGGACGAGGACGCGCTTGCCGTCGACGTCCAGGTCGTCAAGCGTGCGCACGCACGAGCACCTTCTGGGCGAGGTCGACGCAGCGGTTCGAGTAGCCCCACTCGTTGTCGTACCAGGCGATGACCTTGACCAGGTTGCCCTGGAGCACCGAGGTGAGCTCGGAGTCGAAGATCGAGGAGAACGGCGACTTGACGATGTCCGAGGAGACGATCGGGTCGCTCGTGTAGCGCAGGATGCCGGCGAACGCGCCCGTGTCGGCCTGCGCCGCGAACGCCTCGTTGATCTCGTCCTTGGACGTGTCGCGGCCGGCGACGATCGTCAGGTCGACCACCGAGCCGGTGGGGACGGGGGCGCGCACCGCGAAGCCGTGCAGCTTGCCGTTGAGCTCCGGGATGACGAGCCCGATCGCCTTGGCCGCGCCGGTCGACGCCGGCACCAGGTTGATCGCCGCCGCGCGGGCGCGGCGCAGGTCCTTGTGCGGCGCGTCCTGCAGCCGCTGGTCGGCCGTGTAGGCGTGGATCGTCGTCATCAGGCCCTTCTCGATGCCGACCAGGTCGTTGAGCACCTTGGCCACCGGCGCGAGGCAGTTCGTCGTGCAGGACGCGTTGGAGATGACGTGGTGGTTGTCCGGCTCGTAGACGTCGTCGAAGTTGACGCCGATCACCACCGTCGCGTCCGGCTCGGTGGCCGGCGCGGAGATGATCACCTTCTTGGCGCCCGCATCGAGGTGCTTGGCCGCGTCGTCGCGCTTCGTGAACAGGCCGGTCGACTCGATCACCACGTCGACGCCGAGGTCGTCCCAGGGCAGCGCGCCGGGGTCGCGCTCGGCCAGCACCTTGACCTCGCGGCCGTCGATCTGGAGCGCGGTGTCGCCCACCTCGACCTCGCCGGCGAAGTTCCCGAACACCGAGTCGTACTTGAGCAGGTGGCCCAGCGTGTGCGCGTCCGTGATGTCGTTGACGGCGACGATCTCGACGTCCGCGGACGACTCGTGCGCTGCGCGGAAGACGTTGCGGCCGATGCGGCCGAAGCCGTTGATGCCCACGCGTACAGCCATGACTGGACCCTTTCCCGAGGTAGATGCAGCGGCCGGTCAGGCTACCGGGTCCTGCCCGGGCACTGGCGGGAGCGGCGGGATCGTTCCCGGCGGCGAGGGCGCCGGGAGCGGGATCGGGCCGCCGTCGTCGTGCACCACCGGGGCGCCGGACTCCACGTGGAAGCGCCGCAGCGTGAAGACACCGGATTGCGGTAGCCGGGCGTCGTGCACGGCCCGGTACGTGACGCCGAGCTCGGTCCCGGCTGTGACCAACCCGTAACCCTTGTAGGCCTCGTTGGCGTAGACGAGCTGCGGGTTGGAGCCGAGCGCGGCGGCGTCCACCGGGTTGGCCGCCGCGACGCGCTGCGCCTCGCCGGTCACCGCACGGTCGACGATCCCCGGCGACGTGACCGCACCGCACACGAACTCGACGGCGTGCACCGGCCCGCGGACCGGGTCGGGCAGCTCGGGGTCGCGCACCGTGCGCCGGCCGCTGGTGGTGACGTGGCCGGTGAAGAACGTGTGGATGTCGCCGGTGATGAACGCGACGTTGTCGACGTGGTCGTCGGCGATGTGCTGGACGAGGTCCGCGCGCGCCGCGCCGTAGCCGTCCCAGGCGTCCGTGTTGAGCGGGTTGCCGGGCGGGACGTCGAGCGAGGTGATCATCACCTGGTTGGCGATCAGCTTCCAGCGCGCCCGCGACGCCGACAGCGCGCGCTTGAGCCAGTCCTGCTGCGGCGTGCCGAGGAACGCGCGCGACGGATCGTCGGTCGTGCTCGGCGGGCAGGGCTGCGACAGCGCGGCGTCCGAGGGATTGCACGGCTGGTCGCCGCGGTACTGGCGGTCGTCGAGCAGGAAGATCTCCGCGTTGCCCAGCGGGACGGTGCCGTAGATGCGGTCGTCGCGGCGCAGCCTGCGCGGCATGTGCTCGAAGTAGGCGCGGTAGGCGTTGGCGCGCCGCTGCGGGAACGGCACGCGCCGGACCGCCTGCTGCCCGCCGCCGTGCTCGCCGGCGTAGTTGTCCTCGACCTCGTGGTCGTCCCACTCGCCCACCAGCGCGAAGTTGCGCCGCACCTCGCGCAGGTACGGGTCGGAGTGGTAGAGCGTGTACTTGGCCCGGTACTCGCCCAGCGTCTGCGCCGAGCCGTCGCTCGGCGCGCTGTCGTCCGGCCGCACCGGCGTCTCGTAGGCCTTCTCGTAGATGTAGTCGCCCAGGCAGACGACGACGTCGACGTCGTGGCTCAGCAGGTCGCGGTGCGCGTGGTAGTAGCCCGCGGTGAACTCCTGGCAGGAGAAGAAGGCGATCCGGAGCGTCTGCCGCGAGCCCTGCGGATAGGCGGTGCGAAAGCGGCCGGCCGGCGAGTGCGCATCGGCCGTGGCGAAGCGGTAGTGGTACTCCTCGCCCGGCCTCAGCCCGGTCACGCGCGTGCGCGCGGTCCAGTCGTGCGTGCCCGAGACGGGGATCCTCGCCTGATGGGTCACGTGGCGGAAGTGGGCGTCACGGGCCACCTCGACGTGCGTCAGCGCGGGATGCGCGAGCCCGTCCAGCCGCGTCCACAGCGTGATGGCGTGCGGCGCGGGCTCGCCCGCCGCGACGCCCTGGGCGAACTTCGCGTCGCGCGCGAGGCGCAGCCTGCGCTTCGCCGCCAGCACGTCCGGCGGAGCGCCCAGCAGCAGCAGTGCTCCGCCCCCGGCGGCGGACCGGATGAACGCACGCCGCGTGCTGTCCATGCGTGGACGCTACCGCTTTACCGGAAGCCGGTCCACGTCGCGGTGGTGGACCTCGACGAACAGCTCCTCGCGGTCGCGGAACGCCGCCGCGAGGTGCTCGGCGATGACCACCGAGCGGTGGCGGCCGCCCGTGCAGCCGATCGCCACCATCAGGTGCGCCTTGCCCTCGGTGACGTACTGGGGCAGCAGGAACTCGAACAGCGGGATGACGTGCGCGTAGAACTCCTCGAGGCGGCCGTCGCGGGCGACGTAGTCGACGATCCGCTGGTCGAAGCCGGTGAGCGGGCGCAGCGCAGCCTCGTAGTGCGGGTTGGGCAGGAAGCGCACGTCGAGCGACACGTCGGCGTCGCGCGGCGGCCCGTGCTTGTGCCCGAACGACGTGAACGTGACCGCGAGCCGGCCGGGCGTCCCCGGCTCGAGCAGCTCGTCGGCCACCTTGCGCCGCAGGCCCGACGCGGACAGGCCGGTGGTGTCGATCACCAGGTCGGCCCGCGCGCGCACCGGCGCGAGCAGCTCCTGCTCGGCCCGGATGCCGTCGACCACGCTGCCCTGCGGGGCGAGCGGGTGGCGCCGGCGCGTCTCCTTGTAGCGCATCAGCAGCGACTCCTCGTCGGACTCGAGGAAGAGGACGCGGTGCACGACACCGGCGGCGGCGAGGCGGTCGATCACGCCGGCGAGCGCGGGCAGATACTCGCCGCCGCGCGAGTCGCACACGACCGCGGCCAGCTCGACCTTGGAGCCCTGGTGCATGAACAGGTCGGCCAGCGAGGCGATCATCTCCGCCGGCAGGTTGTCGACGCAGAAGTAGCCGGCGTCCTCGAAGACGTTCATGGCCGACGACTTGCCGGCGCCCGACAGGCCGGAGATGACCACGAGGTCCCTGAGGTGGGAGCTCTTGTGCCCGTCGATCGAGACGTCGCGCACCGCGTTGGCCATCAGCGGCCCGTCCGGTTGAGGTGCGCGTACAGGCCGCGGGCGACCTTCTGCGGGAAGCCGGGGACGTTCTCCAGCTCCTCGCGGCTGGCGGCCAGCACGGCCTCGGGCGAGCCGAAGTGCTTGAGCAGCGTGCGCTTGCGGGACGGCCCGATCCCCGGCAGCTCGTCCATGATCGACTCGGTCATCGCCCGGTCGCGGCGGCTCCGATGGTGGGTGATGGCGAATCGGTGCGCCTCGTCGCGCACGCGCTGCACGAGCTGCAGCTCCGGCGTGTCGTGGGGCATCACCACCGGCTCGGGGACGCCCGGGCGGAAGACCTCCTCGATGCGCTTGGCCAGCGAGACCACGGCCACGCCGCGCTCGCGGAACCCCTCCAGCGGCTCCAGCCCGGCGGCCAGCTGGCCCTTGCCGCCGTCGATGATCACCAGGTTCGGCAGCGCGGCGAACGAGGCGTCGCGCTCCGCGTCGTACGGCGACCGATCCTGCTGGGGGACCCACTGCCCGAACCGGCGCGTCAGCACCTCCGCCATCGCGGCGTAATCGTCGCCCGGATCGACCTCGCGGATGGTGAAGCGCCGGTAATCGCTCTTCTTCGGCGCGCCGCCCTCGAACACCACCATCGAGGCCACCGTGTATGTCCCGCCGAGGTGCGAGATGTCGAAGCACTCGATCCGCAGCGGCAGCGCGTCCAGGCCGAGCGCCGCCTGCAGGCCCGACAGCGAGTCCACGCGCTGCTGGCGCTTGCGCTCGGCGCGCAGCTTCTCCTGGTCGAGCGCCAGCCGCGCGTTGCGCTCCGCCAGGTCGAGGATGCGCCGCTTGCCGCCGCGCTCGGCCGCGCGGATCTCCACCGGGCCGCCGCGCCGCTCGGCCAGCAGCTCGCCCAGCACGCCGAGCTCCGAGCCGGCCTCCAGCTCGCCCTGGACGACCACCAGCGGCGGGATCGACAGGGCGCTGGCGTAGAACTGGAGCATGAACTCCTCCGCCACCAGCGCCGGCCCCTGCTCGGCCCGGTTCTCCAGGTAGAACGACTGGCGGTCGGACAGCACGCCGTCGCGCACCTGGAACACCTGGGCGTTGGCCTCGGTGCCCTCGATGGCGACGGCCACCGCGTCGTATGTGCCGGCGCCGCCCTCGGCCACGCGCTGGCGCTCCAGCAGCGCGCGCACCGCCTGCAGCCGGTTGCGCTCGATCGTCGCCTGCTCGTAGTCCTGCTCCCCGGAGGCGAAGTGCATCCGCTTCTCGAGGTCGCGCTCGATCTGCTTGAAGCGCCCGGACAGGAACGCCATCACGCCGTCGATGCCCGCGCGGTACTCCTCCCGGCTCACATAGCCCACGCAGGGCGCCCCGCAGCGCTTGATGTAGTAGTCCAGGCAGGGCGAGCCGGAGTGGCGGCCCGGCTCCGTGCCCTCGCAGGAGCGGAAGAGGAAGACCTTGCCGAGCAGGTCGAGCGTGTTGCGCACGCGCTTGGCCGACGAGTAGGGCCCGAAGTAGGCCCGCTCGCGCCGGTGGCGCTCGCGCGTGAAGTACACGCGCGGGAAGTCCTCGTCCAGGCTGATGGCGATGTAGGGGTACGACTTGTCGTCGCGCAGCCGGATGTTGAACCGCGGCTTGTACTGCTTGATGAAGTTCTGCTCGGTGAGCAGCGCCTCCGCCTCGGTGACCACGACGAGGTACTCGATGTTGTCGATCTCGTCCGTGAGCGCCGTCGTGCCATAGACGTTCGGGTTGGAGAAGTGGCTGGCCACCCGCTTGCGGATCGACTTCGCCTTGCCCACGTAGATGACCCGGCTGCGGGTGTCGCGGAACAGATAGACGCCGGGCTGGTCGGGGAGCGCGCGGCGCTGCTCCTTGAGCCGCTCGGCTGGGGGCGCATCAATGGCCATGGACGTCATCCCGGAGGTTAGAAGCGCCGTAAGGTGGCCCCCATGGTCAACTTGTACTCCGACACGCAGACGCGTCCGACCGCTGGGATGCGGCGGGCGATGGCCGAGGCCGAGGTCGGCGACGAGCAGAAGTTCGAGGACCCCACGGTCAACGCGCTGTGCGCGCGCGTGGCGGCGCTGCTGGGTCAGGAGGCGGCCGTCTTCCTGCCCTCGGGGACGATGTGCAACGAGATCGCGTTCCGGCTGCACATCCGGCCCGGCGGCGACGAGGCGATCCTGCACCGCACGGCCCATCCGATCATCGCCGAGGCCGGCGGGCCGGCGGCGTTCGCCGGCGCGGTGCTGTACCCGATCGACTCCCCGGACGGCACGTTCACCGGCGACGACGTGCGGGCGGCGCTGCGCCCCGCGGGCGACCGCTACATGCCGCGCTCGCGGCTGGTGTCCGTCGAGCAGACGGTGAACATGGCCGGCGGCCGGGTGTGGCCGCTGGAGCGGATCCGCGGGGTCGTCGAGGCGGCCCAGGAGGCCGGGCTGCGGCTGCACATGGACGGCGCGCGGCTGATGAACGCGGTCGTCGCGGCCGGCGTGGGCGCGGACGAGTACGCGCGCGGATTCGACACGGTGTGGGTCGACTTCACGAAGGGCCTGGGCGCGCCGGTGGGCGCATGCCTGGCCGGCACGGCCGAGCTGATCGACGAGGCGTGGCGCTACAAGCAGATGATCGGCGGGGCCATGCGGCAGGCCGGGATCGTGGCCGCGGGCGCGCTGTACGCGCTCGACCACAACGTCGAGCGGCTGGCCGACGACCACGCCAACGCCCGCCGGCTGGCCGCGGGGCTGGCGGAGATCGAGGGCGTGACCGTGGACGACGTCGAGACGAACATGGTCTTCTTCGCCGTCGACGACGCGCCGGACTTCGTCGTCGCGCTGGAGCGGGCGGGCGTGCGGATGGGCGCGACCGGGCCGCGGCGCGTGCGCGCGGTCACGCACCTGGACGTGAGCGCGGCCGACATCGACCGGGCACTCGACGCCGTCCGCGATATAGTTGTGCGCGCAACATGAAACTCGAAGGCATCCATCACATCACCGCGATCACCGGCGACGGCCCGCGCAACGTCGACTTCTACGCCCGCGTGCTCGGGCTGCGGCTGGTGAAGAAGACGGTCAACCAGGACGACCCGAGCGCCTACCACCTGTTCTTCGCCGACGAGGCCGGCTCGGCCGGCGCCGACCTGACGTTCTTCGAGTACCCCGGCGCGCGCCGCGGCGAGGCCGGCCCGGGGATGGTCCACCGGATCGTCCACCGCGTGGCCTCGGACGACTCGCTCGGCTTCTGGGCCGACCGGCTGGGGAGCGAGGGCGTCGAGACGTCGCGCGTCGACGGCGGGCTGCGGTTCGCCGACCCCGAGGGGCTGGAGTACGAGCTGCGCCATGTCGAGACCGGCGACGCGCCGCTCGCCGCGCGCTCGCGCGAGGTGCCGGAGGAGCACGCGCTGCAGGGCTTCCACGCCGTCCACGCGCGCGTGGCGAACCCGACCCACAGCGCACGGCTGCTCACCGACGTCATGGGCTTCGCGGACAACGGCGACGGCGTCTACGAGGCCCGCGGCGCGCACCGCGGCGGGGCGATCGTGCTCGAGCCGCCGTCGGCGGGCCGCGGCTTCGGCGGCGCCGGCACCGTGCACCACATCGCCTGGGCGACGACGCCCGAGGAGCACGAGGCGTGGCGCGACCGGGTGCTGGCGGCGGGCGCACAGGCCACGCCGGTGATCGACCGCTTCTACTTCAAGTCGGTCTACTTCCGCGAGCCGAGCGGCATCCTCTACGAGCTGGCCACGCTCGGCCCCGGCTTCACCACCGACGAGCCGCTCGAGCACCTCGGCGAGCGCCTGTCGCTGCCGCCGGCGTTCGAGCACCTGCGCGACCAGGTGGAGCGGAACCTCACGCCGCTGCCGGACACCCGGCAGTGGCGGCCCGCTCCGGTCGGCTAAGCCCGGCGGCGGCCGCTGCGCTCGAAGAAGCTCGCGCCGTACAGCCACCAGGCGATGGGGATCGACCGCCAGGCGCCCTGGGCCGGCGCGGCGGCCAGCGGGTCGGCGGGGTCGAGCTCGCGGGCGCCGCCGGTGCGCCACCCGCCGTCGCGCACGACCTCCGTCAGCAGCTCGGCGTACGGCAGCGGCCGCACGGCGGAGCCGAAGCCGAACACGCGCTCGGCGCCCAGCGTGCGGTTGGCCACCGCGCGGGCGCGCAGCAGCCCGGCGTAGTCGTTGCGCGCCAGCTCGCCGGCGTGCGCGGCGAGCACGCGCTCGGCCCGCGCGAGCGCGTCCTCGTCGAAGCCGGCGTACAGCGTCGGCCACGGCAGGTCCGCCCACAGGCCCCAGAGCCACAGGCGGGGTGGCGCGGCGTCGCGGGCGGCGCGGCCGACGACCTCGTGCCCGTGGTGGCCGTCGTGCGGGCTGGGCGCGACGACCACGTCGACCCCGCGCTCGGCGACGACGCCGGCCACGAGCTGCGTCAGCTCGGCCTGGGCGGCGTCGCGGTCGTCGCCGCCGCCGATGGCCAGCCGCGGCGTGTCGATCAGCTCGAACCCGGCCCGCCGGCAGGCCTCGCGCACCTCGGCGAGGCGCCGCTCGTGGTCGGCCGGGCGGCCGAGGCTCACCGCCAGGTTGATCACCGCGTGCCCGGCGTCCCGGAGGGCGAGCAGGGTCATCGGCGCGCCGACGGCCTCGTCGTCGGGGTGCGGGGCGAGGTGCAGGAAGGTCAGCGGCACGACCGCCGCATGGTGGCAACATTGATCGGGCCGATGCTCCCCGTGCCGGTCACCCCGCCCGGCTACCCGACGGTTCACCTCACCGCCACCGCGACGGTCTACGCGCGGCCGGGCGGGCGGGCGATCACCACGGTGCGCCGGCGCACCGCCTACGGCACGCGCACGCGGCTGTGGGTGCGGGCGCGCCGCGTCCGCTGGCTGGAGGTCTCAGACGAAGACTCCCCCGGCGGCGCGGGCTGGATCAGGGCGGCCCGCACGCAGGCGGCGCCGGCGCTGGCCGACCGCGTCCGCATCGACCGCTCGGCCAAGCGGCTGACGCTGATCGGACCGCACCGGCGCTGGAGCACGCGGGTGATCATCGGCGGCGCGGCCACGCCGACCCCGCTCGGCACCTTCCAGGTCACCGACCGGCTGCGCGGCAGCCGCTACGCGGGCGTCTACGGCGCCTGGATCCTCGTCCTCTCCGCCTACGGCTCGCCGGCCCACGACAGCCGGGTGGCGATGCACGGGATGCCGCTCGGCGCCCGCTCGCGGCTCTACAGCGCGGGCTGCGTGCGGATCCCGGCAGCGGCATTGCGCCAGCTCGCACGGCAGGCGCCGCCCGGGACGCCCGTGAAGGTGGTCGAATAGCCCGGACCGGGGTACGGTGGCCGACGGCCACTTACCTGGGAGGGTCTCATGGGTGCTCGTTCACGCTCGGCCGTACTCGCCGTCGCGCTCGCCGTCGGGGCGGCGGCGCTGCTCATCCCGTCCGGAGGTCAGGCGGGCGACCGCGGCCATGACCATGCGCGCGGGAATTGGTGGGGGCCGCCGCGCGCGGTCCGGCAGATGCTCGACCAGGTCAGCGCGCGCAACCTGAGGACCGACGACCTCACGCTGGTCGGCTTCGGCACGCGCCACACGCTGTCCTCGCAGACCGATCCGAACCGCGGCATCGGCGCCGCCCGCGACTGGATCTTCTCGCAGCTCCAGCAGGACGCCGCGGCCTCGAACGGCCAGATGACCGTCGAGCGGCAGTCGTTCGTCCAGCCGGTCTCGCCGCGCGTGCCGGTGCCGACGGTGCTGACGAACGTCTTCGCCACGCTGAGGGGCACCGACCCGGCAGCGGCCGACCGGATCTACGTGGTCAGCGCCCACTACGACTCGCGCGTCACCGACGTCATGGACTTCACCGACGATGCGCCCGGCGCCAACGACGACGCGTCGGGCATCGACGCCGTGCTGGAGCTCGCGCGCGTGTTCGCCGCCCACCCGATGCAGGCGACGATCATCTTCGCCGCCTTCCCCGGCGAGGAGCAGGGCCTGTACGGCTCGGCTCACTTCGCCGCGCAGTTGAAGGCCGCCGGCGCGAACGTCCTCGGCGACCTGAACATGGACATCATCGGCAGCTCGCTCGGCGGCAACGGCGTACGCGACCGGCACGACATCCGGCTGTTCAACGAGGGCGTGCCCACCGCGGAGACGCCCAACCAGACGGCGACCCGCCAGGCGATCGGCGGCGAGAACGACGGCGTGTCGCGCCAGCTCGCCCGCTACATCCAGGAGACGGGCGAGAACGACACGACGGACATGACCGTGGCGCTGCGCTTCCGCCGCGACCGCTACCTGCGCAGCGGCGACCAGGTGTCGTTCCTGACGCAGGGCTATCCCGCCGTGCGGTTCACGGAGCCGAACGAGAACTACGACCACGAGCACCAGGACGTGCGGGTGGAGAACGGCGTGCAGTTCGGCGACCTGCCGCAGTTCGTCGACTTCGACTTCCTCTCCCGCGTGACCCGCGTGGTGGGCTCCTCGCTCGCCGCGCTGGCCAGCTCGCCGCGGCCGCCGGTGAACACGGTGGCGATCTCGACGAACCTGACCTATGACACCGACCTCAAGTGGACGGCCGACCCCGAGCCCGACGTGGTCGGCTACGAGGTCGTGTGGCGCGACACCACCGAGCCGCTGTGGACGCACTCGCGGTTCGTGGGCAACGTCACGGCCTACACGTTGAAGGGCATCAACAAGGACGACTGGCAGGTCGGCGTGCGCGCGGTCGACAGCGACGGCAACAAGAGCCCCGTCGCCTTCGCCGTCCCGGGCAGCTGAGGCCCCGGGGGGCGCGGCCGCGCGGCCGCGCCCCCCAGGAGCGCCAGCGTCGGCTTGGCGTGTCGCCCGTCGAGCGCCACGGCGGAGTCGTTGCCGCGTCATGAGCTCGCGGTGGTCAAGGTAGGCTCGCCCGAGATGCGCTCCCTGGACGGGCAGAGCCCGCGGCCCAACCTGCTGCGCGAGCTCAGCGAGCAGGCGATCCTCGAGACGATCTTCCGCGAGGGCCCGGTGACCCGGCCGGAGGTCGCCGCGCGCACGGGGATCTCCAAGCCCACGGTCTCCGCGGTGGTCGATCGGCTCGTGCAGGCCCGGCTCGTCCAGCCGGCCGGCGAGCGGCCGGGCCGGCGCGGACGCACGCCGCTGGCCTTCACGGTCAACTCGGCCGCGGGCTACGTGATCGGCATCGACATCGGCTCCACCCGCCTGCGCGTGGAGGCGATCGACATCCACGGCGAGCGGCTCGCCGGGCTGGAGCTGGAGACCGCGGCGGTGGACGAGCAGATCGACGCCGCCGTGCGGCAGCTGGACGCCGAGCTCGCGGCCACCCACCAGGAGCTGCTCGCGCTCGGGGTGTCGACGCCCGGCGTGGTCGACCCGGCGACGCGGCGGGTCACGTCGCTGGCGTGGCACGTCAGCGCCACCGGCGAGTTCGGCTCGCTGGAGGAGCGCTTCGGCGTGCCCGTGCGGGTGGACAACGACATCAACATGGCCGCGGTGGGCGAGAAGTGGCGCGGGCTGGCGGCCGGCGTGTCGACGTTCGTGTTCATCTCCGTCGGGGCGGGCGTGGGCATGGGGATCGTCATCGAGGACGACCTGTTCCGCGGCGTGCACGGCGCGGCGGGCGAGATCGGCTACCTGCCCCTGGCCCGCGACCCGTTCGCCGCCCAGCACCGGCGCCTGGGCGGGCTGGAGGACGAGGTGGGCGCGGGCGGCATCCTCGCCGCCTACCGCGACGCCGGCGGCGAAGCCGGCTCGGCCCGCGAGGTGCTGGAGCGCTCCCGGGCGGGCGACACGGCGGCGGCCACGGTGGTCCAGGCCGTCGCACAGCGGATCGGCCTGGCCATCGCCACCGTGTGCGCGGTCGTCGACCCGGAGCTGGTGGTCCTGGGCGGCCGGATCGGCGGCGCCCCGGACCTGCTGGACGCCGTGCGCGCTACGGCGGCGCAGCTGCTGCCGCTGCCGGTGCGGATCGAGGCGAGCGTGCTGGCCGAGCGCGCGGCGCTCGAGGGCGCGCTGGCCATGGCGCTGCGCGACGCGCGCGACCGGCTGTTCAGCCGCGAGCGGCGCGCGAGCTGAGGCGGGTGTGACGCCTCGTTGTACCGGCGAACGGCTGGCTTGTACGGGTGGGTGAGCATGATCGATCGCCGCGGCTGACGAAGCGATCACGATCGACCGGGAAGGCGTCACACCGGAAACACGTGGGGCGCCTAACCGTCGCCATGAGGCTGTTGCACAAGTCGGTCAAAGATGAGGTGCGTCAATGTGCCGTGGGACGCCACCATGCACGGAGAGCCGGCACGGCAGTGTCAGTGGGACGAGACCTTCTGAGGAGCCGCCTTCGCCCGCCCGTGTCCCACCGTTGAGGTCCGAGCGCTTCGGCGCGGCTTTGCGCAACAGCCTCCATGCGACGGTTAGGAGCCCCAGCTCGCCGTCGGCACCGGAGAAACGATCATCCGGGCACCGCGGCCGAGCAGCTCACCCCGCCGCGCGCGTGTTCAGGAACACGTTGTCGAGCGCCGAGCGCAGCCCGACGGCGAGCGCGCCCATCAGCACGGCGCCGTCGGCCAGGCTCGACAGCTCCACGCGCGGCGGGTAGGGCAGCCAGTCGGCCAGCCGCCGGCGCACGCCGTCCAGCAGCTCGGCATTGGCGCCGATGCCGCCGCCCAGCACGACCAGGTCGACGTCCGCCACGGCGGCGATCGGCACGATGTGGCGGGCGATCCGGCGCGCCTCCTCGTCCACCGCGGCGCGGGCCGCGGCGTCGCCGGCGCGGGCCGCGGCGAACACGGCGCGCGGGTCGTAGGGCGGCACGAGCGCGGTGTCCGTGCCGGCCGCCCGCTCTGCGGCGAGGACGGACAGCGCCTCGGCGCTCGGGTCGAAGTCCTGCGCGACGCCGGCGCGGACGTAGTCCATCTCGCCCGCCGCGCCGTGCTGGCCGCGCTGCAGCTCGCCGCCCAGCACGAGCCCGCCGCCCAGGCCGGTGCCGATCGACAGCACGAAGAAGTTCGCCGCGCCCCGGGCCACCCCGTCGCGGCCCTCGCCCAGCGCGGCCAGGTTGACGTCGTTCTCCACCGCGACCGCGTGGCCGAGCAGCGGCTCGAGCTCCGCGCCGAAGCGCCGGCCCTCCAGGCCGCGCACGTTGGCGGCCAGGCTCACCGCGCCGCCGTCGGCCTCGACCACGCCGGGCACGCCGACCACGACCGCGTCGATGCGGCTCGCCGGCAGCCCGGCGGCGGCCACGAGCCGGTCGCGCATGCGCACGATCGCCGGCAGCACCTCGTCGGCGTCGGCCCGCGGCAGCGCGTCGTCGCGGCGGGCGCGGATGGTGCCGCTCAGGTCGCACAGCGCGCCGCGCAGGAAGCGCGCGCCCACGTCGACGCCGAGCACGAGCGCCGCCTCGTCCACCGGCTCGAAGTACGTCGCCCCGTAGCGCGGCCCGCGCGGGCCCTCGGCCGCCTCGCGCACCAGGCCGGCGTCGAGCAGCGCCTGCAGCGCCAGCGACACGGTCGGCTTGGAGATCCCGGCGCGGCGGGAGATCTCGGCGCGGCTGATCGGCTTGCCGGCGCGGATGGTCTCCAGCACCGCCTCCTCGTTGAGCCGCTTGAGCAGCGGCGGCGTGGCGGGACGCGGCGCGGTCACGTCAGGCGGTCGCCGCTCACCGGGTCGAAGAGGAGCGCCTCCTCCGGCACCGGCCGCAGCGCCACCCGCGCGCCGCGCTCGGGCGCACGGCGGGCGCTGGCGCGGGCGACGAGCCGCCGCTCCTCGCCGTCGATCCGCGTCGTGCAGAACACGTAGGCGTCGGCGCCGATGTCCTCCACCACCTGCACCTCGGCGCCGATCCCGTCCTCGGCCAGCTCCAGCGCCTCGGGCCGCACGCCGACCACGATCCGGTCGCGGCCGTTCGCGCGGATGCCGGCCGGCAGCGGGACGTCGACGCCGCCGACCTTCACCGCGCCGTTGGCGCCGAGCGGCACGGTGAGGAAGTTCATGGCCGGCGAGCCGATGAAGCCGGCCACGAACGTGTTCGCCGGGTGGTCGTAGAGCTCGCGCGGAGGGGCGCACTGCTGCAGGTGCCCGTGGTTCAGCACGGCGACGCGGTGGCCGAGCGTCATCGCCTCGGCCTGGTCGTGGGTGACGTAGACCGTGGTCACGTTCAGCCGCGCCTGCAGCTCGGCGATGTCCGCCCGCATCTGCACGCGCAGCTTGGCGTCGAGGTTCGACAACGGCTCGTCCATCAGGAACACGCTGGCCTCGCGGACGATCGCCCGGCCCATGGCCACGCGCTGGCGCTGGCCGCCCGAGAGCTGGCCGGGCTTGCGGTGCAGCAGCTCCGTCAGGCCGAGCATCTCCGCCGCCGCGCGCACGCGCTGCGCGCGCTCGGCCTTCTTGACGCCCGCCACCTTGAGCGGGAAGCCGATGTTCGCCTCCACCGACAGGTACGGGTAGAGCGCGTAGTTCTGGAATACCATCGCCACGTCGCGGGCCTTCGGCGGGTCGTCGGTGACGTCGCGGTCGCCGATGAAGATCGCGCCGCCGTCCACCTCCTCCAGCCCGGCCAGCATCCGCAGCGCGGTCGTCTTGCCCGACCCGGACGGGCCGACGAGCACGAGCAGCTCGCCGTCGGCGATCTCCAGCTCGAGACCGGCCACCGCCGGCACGTCGGTGCCCGGGTAGATCCGCGTGGCCTGCTGGTAGCGGACTTCAGCCATGGGACGCCTCCGCCATCTCGGGTGCCAGTTCGCGCCGGACGCGCTCCTTCGCCGCCTCGGGCGCGCCGATCCGGTCGAGCCCGAGCAGGGCGGCGCCGACCACCGGCGGCGCGTCGACGACGCGCATGGTCAGGGGGACCCCGAGCGCGTCGAGGCCGGCCTCGACGGCGCCGAGCAGCTGCGGGTGGCGGGCGCGGGCGATGCCGCCGCCCAGCACGACGTCGACCGGCTCCGGGAGCGGGCCCAGCCGCTGCAGCGCCACGCGCACGAACGCCACGATCTCGTCGGCCTGGCGGGCGACGAGCGCCGCCGCCGCGGGGTCGGCCGGCGCCTCGGCCAGCACCACCGGCGCCAGCTCGACGAAGCGGCGCTTGCGCAGCTCGCCCAGATGGACCGCCTCGGCGAGCGCGAGCATCGTGGGGAGGCCGAAGTGGGCGGGCACCGCGTGCGCGAGCGTGGTGCCGGGGCCGCGGCCATCCTCGCCGCGAGCGGCGGCGAACACGGCCGCGAGCCCGAGGTCGTAGCCCCCGCCCCAGTCGCCGGTGATGTCGCCCAGCGCGGGGAAGCGCGCCTCGCTCCCGTCGGGGCCGACGCCGGCGCAGTTGATGCCGGCGCCGCACACCACGGCCACGCCCCAGCCGCGGTCGGTCCCGGCCCGCAGCAGCGCGTGCGTGTCATTGCCCACCTCGACGCGGCGGGCCCAGCCGCGCGCCTCGATCCGCCCGCGGGCGGTCTCGACCTCGTGCGGGAAGTCGACGCCGGCCATCGACAGGTCGGCGATGGCCAGCCCGTCCACGCCGGCCACGCCGCGGGCCTCGGCCAGCAGCGCCTCGATCCGGTCGAGCGCGCCGTCGAGCCCATGCTCGTGCGGCGAGCTGCCGGGTCCGTGCACGAGGCTCAGGACCTCGCCCTGCGCCGACACGAGCGCGAGGTCCGTCTTGGCGTTGCCGCCGTCGACGGCGAGGATGATGTCGCTCACCGCGCGGCCACCGCCAGGAGGTCCTCCAGCAGGTCGCCCACCTTCGCCGTCTGGCCGACCAGCGGGTGGGCGAGCAGCGCCTTGCGGGCGATCACGGGGTCGCCGGTGGTCGCCGCCCTGACGGCCAGGCGCTCGTACGCCGCCACGTGCTGCACGAGCCCGAGCAGCTCAGGGGCCAGCGGGCGCTGGGGCAGCGGCTCCGGGCCGGTGTGGGTGACGCGGGCGGGGACCTCGACGACATCGTCGGCCGCGAGCCCGGCCAGCGTCCCCTCGTTGCGCGTGTCCACCACGTGGACGGCGCCGTCGCCGGCGATCAGCGAGCCGACGAGCCCCATCGCCGCGTCGCTGTAGTACGCGCCGCCGCGCTGGTCGAGCAACTCCGGCTTGGTGTCGAGCGCCTCGTTGCGGTACATGGCCAGCAGCTCGCGCTCGATCTCCGCCACGGTCTGCGCGCGCGGCACGCCATCGCGCTGCTCGGCCAGCACCTCGTCGTGGCCGTAGAAGTAGCGCAGGTAGTAGCTGGGGATGGCGCCGAGATCGTCGAGCAGGCGCCGGGGCAACTCGAGGTCCTGGGCGATGTCGTCGCCGTACGCGGCCAGGAGCTCGTCCAGGCGGTCCTCGCCGTCGACGTGGACGGCGCGGATCCAGGTGAGGTGGTTGAGGCCGACCTGGTCGATCAGCACGCGCCGCGGCTCGATCTCGAGCGCGTGGGCGAACCGGCGCTGGAAGCCGATCGCCACGTTGCACAGCCCGACCGCCCGGTGGCCGGCGTCGAGCAGCGCGCGGGTGACAATGCCGACGGGGTTGGTGAAGTCGACGATCCAGGCGTCGGGCGCGGCGCGCTCGATCACCCGCTCGGCCAGCTCGAGCACCACCGGCACGGTGCGCATCGCCTTCGCGAAGCCGCCGGCGCCCGTCGTCTCCTGGCCGATGCAGCCGCAGCGCAGCGGCACGGTCTCGTCGTGCAGGCGGGCCTGCTGGCCGCCCACGCGGATCTGCAGCAGCACGAACGCCGCGCCGTCGAGGGCGGCGTCCAGGTCCCCGGTGGTCAGGAGGCCCCCGGCGTAGCCGGCGCGGGCGAGCATGCGCCGGGCGAGGCCGGAGACGACTTCCAGGCGGGGGGCGTCGACGTCGTGCAGCGCGAGCTCGGTGACCGGCAGCTCGGTGACGCGCGACACCAACTCGGGCGTGTAGGTCGAGCCGGCGCCGATGACGGCGAGCTTCACCCCTTCACCCCCGTCAGTGTGACGCCCTCGACGAACGCCTTCTGGGCGAGGAAGAACAGCAGGATCACCGGGGCCATGACGAGAAGCGTCGCCGCCATCGTGAGGTTCCACTGCACCTGGTGCAGCGAGCGGAACTCCGACAGGCCGATCGACAGCACCCAGTGGTGCGCGGTCTCCCCCGTGTAGAGCAACGGCAGGAAGAAGTCGTTGAACGTGTACAGGAACGAGAACAGCGCGACCGCGGCGATCGCCGGCTTGGCCAGCCGCGTCACCACGGTGAGCAGGATGCGCAGCTCGCCGCAGCCGTCCACGCGGGCGGCGTCCAGGTACTCCTCGGGGATGGTGAGGAAGAACTGGCGCAGCAGGAAGATGGAGAACGCGTCGCCGAACCAGTTGGGGATGATCACCGGCCACAGCGTGCCGATGAAGTTGATCCCGAGCGGATGCCACTTCGCCCAGAACACGTACAGCGGCACGACCGTCACCTGGGGCGGCAGCATCAGCGCGATCAGCACGACGATGAACGCGATCTCGCGGCCGCGCCAGCGGATCCGGGCGAGCGCGTAGGCCACGGGCACGCTGGAGAGGACGAGCCCGAGCGTTGCGAGGACGCAGTACTCGAGCGTGTTCAGCGTCCAGCGCCACATCGGCGCGGCCGAGAACACGTCGGTGAAGTTGTGCCAGGCGAACGGGTGCGGCCACAGGCGCCCGGACAGCGCCTGCTCGTTGGTCATCAGCGCCGTCAGCAGCATGAAGACGAACGGCGCGAGGAACGCGACGGCCGCGGCGATCAGCACGCTGTGATTGGCCACCGCGACCAGCAGCTTGCGCCGGCGCACCGGGGCGGGCGGGCGGCGCTTGACGAACGGCGCTGCGGGCGCGCGCGGCGGCAGCTCGACCGTGGTCATCGCAGCGCCCCCGCCTGCACCCAGCGGCGCGAGTTGAGCACGATCGCCAGCGTGACCGCGAAGGACACGATCAGCAGGATCATCGCGATCGCCGCGGCGTAGCCCATCTGGAAGTCATTGAACCCGTGCTGGTAGAGCAGCACGGGATAGAACAGCGTCGAGTCCCTCGGGTAGCCGAGATTGACGCTCGTCACGTCGGCGGCCTGCGACGCCTGGCCGGCGGCCACCCCCGCCGCCACATAGGCCTGGGTGAAGTACTGCAGCCCCTGGATGATCCCGTAGACGACACTGAACAGGATCACGGGGCTGATCGACGGCAGCGTCACATAGAGCATCCGCTTGAACGCGTTCGCCCCGTCGAGCTCGGCCGACTCGTACAGCGTCCGCGGCACGTCGAGGAGCGACGCCAGGAAGATCACCATCGTGTTGCCGATGCCCCAGATGGCCAGCAGGGTGAGCGCGGGCTTCGACCACGACGGATCCTGGAACCACAGCGGGCCCTCGATGCCCAGGTGCTTGAGGATGATGTTCACCGGCCCGGTGCCCGGGTTGAGGATGAACACGAAGGCCAGCGTCGCCGCCACCGGGGGCGCCAGCGCGGGCAGGTAGAAGATCGTCCGGAAGACCCCGACCCCGGACCGCGCGCGGATGAGCAACGTCGCCACGCCGAACGCGAACAGCACCTGCAGCGGGACCATGATGGCGATCACCCACAGCGTGTTCTTGATCGCCGTCCACACCTGCGGGTCCTGCGAGAACAGGTAGCGGTAGTTGGCGAAGCCGATCCAGCGCGGCGGCGACAGCAGGTCGTAGTGCGTGAACGACAGGTAGACGTTCGCGACGAGCGGATAGCCGAAGAACAGGGTGAACCCGACGAGCCACGGGCTCATCAGCAGTGCCACCAGGCCGCGGCGGCGCCAGGCCGCCCGCCGCCTGGCCCGCCGCCGCTCGGGCGTCACGGCGGCGGTCCAGCTCGCGGTGTTGTCGGCGGCGCCCATCGCCGCCTACGGCGCGCCGCCGCCCTTGGCCTGCTCGACCTGGGCGTCGAGCTGCTTGTCGAGGTCGGTCAGCGCCGTCGGCAGGTCTCCCACGCCGCCGCCCTGCCACTTGGTGGCGAAGCTCTGGACGAGGTTCGTGTAGGAGACGCCGGAGGCCATGATCGGCGACGTGCCCGACTTCGGGTTGTTGAAGATCTTCAGGAACGTGGCGAAGTTGGCGTCCGGGGTCAGCTCGCTCGAGCTCGTCGACTCCGTCGTGCTGGGCACGTTGCGCAGGCCGTTGGACAGCTTGGCCAGCGCGTGCGTGTCAGTGGTGAGCCACTTCACCAGGTCCCACGCCTGGGCTGTGTGCTGGCCGTTGCGCGGGATGCCGATGATCGTGCCGTTGATGTAGCCCGAGCCGTACATGCCGGGGTTCGAGTCGTCCACCGGCATCGGCGCGGTGCCGTAGTCGAGCTTCGGGTGCTCGGCCTGGATGAACGCGACGCGCCACTCGCCGTCGAGGTTCATGGCGACCTTGCCGACCTCGAACGCGTTGGACGCGCTGAATTCGTCGCCGAGGCCCGACTGGAAGCGCACGAGGTTCTTGTAGCCGTACCAGTCGATCAGGCTCTTCTGCCAGTTCAGCCACTTCGGCCAGGCCGGCTGCTTGGACAGGATCGCGTGGCCCTGCTGGTCGATGTACTTGCCGCCGTAGGACTGGATCCAGCGCTCGGGCACGTTCTCGTAGAAGCCGATGAACGGATCGATGCCCACCTGCTTGAGGCTGCCGTCCGGGTTCTTGATCGTCAGCTTCTTCGCGTCGGCCAGCAGCTCGGACATCGTCTTCGGCGGGCTGCTGATGCCGGCCTTCTTGAACAGGACCTTGTTGTAGTAGAGCCCGTACGTGTCGGCCAGCAGCGGCAGCGCGCACTTCTTGCCGCCGTACTGCGTGTAGTAGTTGGTGGCCGCCGGGAACTCGGTGGTCGAGATGCCGTCCTTCTTCAAGAACGGGCTGAGGTCGATCCACCCGCCGGTGCCGCAGTAGACGCCGACGTTGTAGGAGTTGAACGAGCTCACGACGTCGGGCGGCGAGCCCGCGCGGATGGCGGCGACGATCTTGTTGTCATTGATGCCGCCGGTGACGTCGACGGTCACATTCGGGTGCAGCTTGGAATAGTCGGCCACCACGCCCTTGAAGACGCTCAGCTCGCGCTGGCTCCAGCCGACCCACACCTTCAGCGTCACCGGCGCGGTGCTGGTGCCGCCCGAGCTCTTCGCACCGTTGCTCGAGCCCGAGCCCCCAGAGCTGCCGCCGCTGCTCCCACCGCCGCAGCCGACGACGAGCGCCCCGAGCGTCAGGGCGAGTGCCGCCACGGTCGCCACACGATTCATCCGATCGACCTCCTCCACGAGGGCCAGGGCGCCTTTACGTTAGGACCCCTAACGAGATCACCGTATCGGTCGGCGCGACGGAAGTCAAAGCCGCGCGTCGCGTTCTCCGCGAAATAAGATTCCTTCCTAACAAACGCCATCGCTCCTCACGCCACGAGCCGGACCGCGAGTCCGCTGCCGTCGACGATCGGCTGCCCGGCGCCCGCCATCAGGCCGATGATGCGGGCGACGTAGCCCTGGGTCTCGGGGTACGGCGGCACGCACCCGCAGGCGGCGACCGGTTCCGGCCCGGCGTTGTAGGCGGCCAGCGCGAGCGCCACCGAGCCGAACCGGCGCAGCAGGTCGCGCATGAGGTGGGCCTGGGCGTCGATCGCCTGCGCCGCGTCGAACGGGTCCTTCAGCCCGAGACCCGCCGCGGTGCCGGGCATGAACTGGGCGATGCCCTCGGCGCCGGCCGGTGAGACCGCGAACGGGTTGAAGTTCGACTCCGCATACAGTTGGGCGGCCAGCAGCGCCGCCGAGACGTTCCAGCGCTGCGCCGCCCGGGCCAGCAGCGGCGCGTACTGCGGCGGCACGAACCCCGGGACCGCGCCGTGACTGACGCCCGCCGCGCCGTCGCCGGAGGCGGGCGGCGGGCGCGACTGCGGGTTGAGGGCGTAGCCCCAGTGCCAGGGCTCCCAGCTGTAGCGCTCGACGAAGTGGAAGCGCGGAGCGTGTGCGGCGAGCCACGGGTACACGCTCTTGGGGCCGAGGTCGAGCTCGGTGCCGAGCCGGTGCAGCGAGGTGCCCGGTCGGGCGACCCACTTCGGATCGGGGTGCTCGGCCCAGAGGACGGCCTGCTCGGCGTCGGACCGGTAGCCGCTGTCGATGATCAGTGTGATGCCGCCGGCCCTGGCGGCGGCATCGAGACGGTCGAACGCGAGCGCCACGTCGGGGCGCATCGGCTTGCCCTGGCGGTAGGCGAACGGCCCGTGGTACTCCCCGCCGGCCGTGGTCGCGTCCAGGCTCGGCCCGATGCGCGCCTCCGCCCGCACGGTGACCGCGACCGTCCGCCGGACGCGGCCCCGGCGCACGCGGATCGGCTCCCGGATGGCTACCCGGATCCGCACCGGCGCGATCGTTGCCGCGTCGGGGAAGGACACGGCGGCGGCGGGCGCGCCGTTGGCGCGCGCCACCGCCGCGGCCGCGGCGCGTCCCAGCCCGAGATAGGCCGCCTTCTCGAGATGCCGCGGGTTCGGCCGCCCGCGCAGCGTCGCCGGCGCGAACAGCCGCCCGTAGTTGTCATACATCGCCCGCGCACCGGCGAGCGCGGCCAGGTCGGCCGCCCGCTGCGCCGCCGCCTCATGGCCGACCGCCCGCGCCACCGCGCCCACGATCAACGCCGCGACGAGCAGCCCGGCGAGCCCACCGACCACCAGTACCGAGGCCTGCCCACGCACCCGGAGCGTCATGCGACCCCCTGGCCCGCGGCGAGGAGGAGCGCGCGGATCTCGCGCGGCGCGGCGAGTCCGGCGCACGCGAGCGACCGGGCCGGCCCGCGGCGGAGCGGACGGACGACCACGAGCGGCGGCCCGCCCGGCGGCAGCGCCGCCAGTCGCGCGAGCGGTCCCTCCGGCTCGGCGGCGACGAGGACCACCAGATCCTGCTCCGCCAGCACCTCGTCCAGCTCGCCGGTGCGCGGCGCCGTGATGGCGAGGACCGCCGGGGCGCCGGCCACGACCGCGCGGCGCGCCGCTGCGGGCCCGTCGGCCGCGGGCAGCGCCACCCACGCGAGCCGCCCGCGCGCCCGCGCCGGCAACCCGTGCGCCCCGAGCCGCGCGGCCAGGCGCCGCGCCGCGCGAGAGCCGCCGGCCGGGGGAGCCGACTCGGCGGGCGCCGGCGCCGCCGGCTCAGCGGCGGCGGGCGGGGCCCATCCGCCCCCGGCGCGCGGGTGGACCGGGGGAGCGTCGAGGGCAGACTGGCCCGGCTGCGCGAGCACGGCGACCGTGGCGGCGCGCATGCGGGCGCGGCGGCTGAGGGCGAGGGCCAGGGCCGCGGCGACCGGCTCGGCCTCACCGGGGCGGCCGAGGACCGCGGCGGAGGCGACCTCCGTCGCCGTCGCGGGCCGGGACGGCTCAGCCGGCGGCTGGGCGGCCGGCTGGAGGAACCAGGACAGGGCGCGGGCGAGCGTGCTCACGACGGGCCGGCCCCGGCGACGGCGCGGGCATCGCCGGCCAGGCGCTCCGGGAGACCCGGGAGCGGCAGCGGGAGCCGCGGGCGGACGTGGACGCGGACGCTGCGGCCGGCGACGGCGACGCTCGCGTCGGCGTGGCGCGGCAGCGCGGCCCGCGCCGCCGCCCGCGGGTCGCCGCCCTGGATGAGGGCGAGGGCCGCTGCCTCGGCGGCCGCGCCGGCCTGCTCGTCGGCGCCGTGGGCGGCGACGGCACACAGGGCGACGAGCGCGACGACCAGCAGGAGTGGCAGCAGCGCCACGAGCTCCACGCTCGCCTGACCGCGCGCCGAGCGCGGGTGCGCGCCGGGTTGCCGTGCGCTGTCCGGCGGCGTCATGCGCTCTGGGGGCGGAAGTGGGCGGTGGCGGCGACGCGGCCGAGGCTCAGCGCCGGCACGACGCGGGGGATGCGGACCGAGACGCGGACGTCGCCCGCGGCGGTCGCGTGGACCTGCAGGCCTGCCTCCAGCCCGCTCGGCAGGTGGGCGCGCGCAGCCCCGGCGGCGTCGGCCCCGACGGCGTTCGCGCGCGCTGCGGCGCGGGCGGCGACGTGCGCCTCCCAGGCGGCCTGGCCGGCCAGCAGCGCCTGGTAGGCGAGCGCGAGCAGGACCGCGAGCAGAGGCAGCAGCGCCACCAGCTCGACCGCCGCCTGCCCGCGGGGAGCAGCGGCTGAATGGTGCGTGGCAGGGGGCACGCATGGAAGGCTCGCTGGGGTGGGCGGGCGGATCTACGCGCGTGTGTGACGAAAGTGTGCCGGGGGTGTGACAACACTGCGCGGCGGCGATTGCTAGGCCGACCGCCATGGCGAACGGGGACGACGGCGACGTGCTGATGCTCGGCGACCATGACGCGACCGCGCTCGCGTTCGGCGTGCTCGGGATCGCCCCCGAGGAGCTGGCCGTGGTCGACATCGACCCGACGTGCTCGCGTTCATCGAGCCGCGCAGCCGAGCCGAGTGCTACTTCGCCGACCCGCGGATCGCCCTGCCGGCGCCGCTCCACGACCGCCTCGACCTCGTCGTGACCGACCCGCCGTACTCGCCGGAGGGCGTCGGGCTGTTCGCCGCTGCCGCCGCCGTTCGCGCCGCTCCCGGAGGGGCGGCGCCCGATCGACCTGCCGCTCCAGCGCCTGGAGCGGCTCGCGCCGTGACTCAGGCGCCGTTCAGGACAGCGGCGGCGGTGACCCGCCGGACGTCGTAGTCCACGGTCACGTCCGGGGTCTGCCCCGCCACCCCGCCGATCATCTTCTCGATCGCGCCGGTGCCCGCGTCGACGATCAACGTCTCCTCGTAGTGCCCGGAGAAGCCGGCGTCGGTGATCGTGATCGCGCCGCCGTCCCGCTCGGAGTGCACGGCGGCGATGGTCGAGAGCAGGTTCATCACCCCGGCGCTGACGTCCGCGCGGCCGGCGCCGGCGATCAGCGCGTCCATCGCTCCGATCCAGATCCGGTTGTCGTCGATCGACCTCTGGGTCGCGGGCTTCTCGTCCGGGTCGACCTTGATGCCCGCCGAGCGCAGCTTCTCCTGCCGCGCCTTCAGCTCCCGCGCGGCCTGGCCGGCCGTGGTCGGCGGCGGCGCCTTGCCGCCGGCGAACGTCGCGTCGATCATCAGCGCGCGTGCGGATTGACCGCCTCGGCGGTCCGCGGCCAGGGCGGCGGCGATCTCGCGCTCGAGGTCGCCTTCGCTCATGTCGTCGCCGGACGCCGCATCCGCGCGCAACTCGGCGTCCGTGGCCCCGTAGAAGTAGCGCCCGTCGTCGAGGTAGAGATCGACGCCGCTGAAGTCGTGCCCCGTCTTCAGGTGATGGGAGCGGTGCACGAGCGTCGCGTCGCCGGGGGGCGCGGGCGCCTGCCGCAGGTGCCGCGACAGCGTCACGATCGCCGCCTGGGCCTGCGGCTCGGTGGGAAGGGCCGCCTTGTGCCCGTCGCCGGACGGGAGCGCGCCCGCGGCGACGACGATCGCCGCCGCCAGCGCCGCGGCCAGGGGCACGAACGCGAGCCGCGAGCGGGCGGCCGGACGCGAGACGGGGCGCGGAGCGGCGACCGCGTGCTCGAGCAGGGCGACCCGGGCCTCCGAGGTCGTGGCCTCGTCCGGCGGTGCGATCTCCGGCCGGCGCGCGGCCAGCCACTCAAGCTCGTGCATCGTGCGTCCTCTCGAGGTGGTCCCGCAGCCGGGTGCGGGCGCGATGGATGCGTGACCGGACGGTGCCGACGGGCGCGCCCGTGGCCTGCGCGATCTCGGCGTAGGTCAGATCCGCCCAGACGTGGAGCAGCAGGGCGTCCCGGTCGGTGCTCGGGACCGTGGCGAGCGCCGCGGCCAGCGAGCGACCGAGCGCCTGGGCCTCGACGCGGCCGAGCGCGTCGTCGGCGAAGTCCCACTCGAACCCCACGGGCGGCGGCGTGCCGCGCGCGGCGGCCCGGAACCAGTGGCGCAGCAGGTTGGTGGCGATCCCGAACAGCCAGGGGCGCGCGTGCGCGTGGCGCGGGTCGTAGCGCCGCCGCTCGTCGAACGCGACCCGGAACGTCTCCGCCGCCACGTCCTCGCCGGCCGCGCCGGCCCGGCTCACGCAGAAGCGGTGGATCGCCGGCCAGTGGCGGTCGAACACGCCCGCGAACGCCGCGGGGTCGCGCAGCGACGCGGCGATCAGCGCCGCGTCGGTGGAGATCACGGTGTCGTCGATCACGTGCCCCTGATTGCCGCGAGGGCGCAGGGCGGTTCGCGGTCAGTACGCGCGGGAGGCGCGCCAGACGCTGTAGACCGCCCACGCGCCGGCGCCCAGCATGCCCAGCCAGACGATGCCGCCGAGGCCGCCGGCGTTCCACATCCGGTGCGTGGCCACGAGCGCGAAGGCGATCAGCGCGAACGCGCCGTAGAGCAGCCCGCGCTGGCGGTCCTCGAGACCGTGCAGCGTCTCCCGGCGTTCCATGTACATGCGATAGCCGAAGAAGAGCATCCCGCCGACGAACGCGACGGACAGCAGATTCCACACTGTGCTCGACGCCGTGCCGGCGCCCGGCAGCTTCCACACCGCCACCGCCAGCACGACGATGATCGCGATGTTGCGCAGGTGCTTGCCGCGCTCAGAGCCCACGGCCCCTAGCTTAGTCGGCTACAGCGTGGTGATGATCAGGTCGGCCACGGGCGCCTCAGGCGCCGGGGGGACCGTGGCCTCGGGCGGAGCGGGCTCGCCGGCCTCGGCCGGCTCGGCGGCGAAGCGGTACCCGATCCCGAAGTGGGTGTGGATGTAGCGCCAGCCCGGCGAGGCCTTCTCCAGCTTGGAGCGCAGCTTGCGCACGAACACGTCGACCGAGCGGTCGCCGTGGACCATCGCGTAGCCCCACACCCGCTGGTAGATCTCCTCGCGCTGCAGCACCTGGCCCTCGGCCTCGGCGAGCAGCTGGATGAGCTCGAACTCCCGGCGGGTGAGCTCGACGGACGCGCCGCCGACGAACGCCTGGAACTGGTCCGCCCGGATCTCCACCTCGCCGATCACCGTCGGGCCCTTCTCGACCCGCACGTCGGCGCGCTTGCGCCGGCGGACGACCGCCTCGACCCGGGCGATGAGCTCCTCCGGGTGGCACGGCTTGGTGACCCAGTCGTCGGCGCCGAGGCGCAGCCCCCGCACCCGCTGGGCGACCGAGGACTGGCCGGTGCAGACGACCACGCCCAGCCCGGGCAGCCGTGCGCAGAGCTTCTCCAGGTACGTCCAGCCCTGCGGGCCGAGCACCGCGAGGTCGACGACCACGGCGTTCAGCCGCATCGCCACCATGGCGTCGAGCGGCACGGGGGTCGCCAGGACCCGATAGGGCCACCCGACGCCCTCCAGCCGCTTGCCGAGCACCTGCAGGAACCCGGTGTCCGAGTCGATCACCGCCAGCCGGATCGCCGCCTGGCCCGTCGCGGCCGCGCGCCGCTCGTGCCCCGTCGGGGCCTCGCTCATGACCATCATCTCGCAAGCAGCGTATAGGCCGCCGCGGCACGGCAGGGGTTTCGCTCCGGATGTGATAACGGGCTGTTCACATCCGGGAAACGGGATCCGCCGAGGGAGCGGGGGCGAAAACGCCCGGCGGCGGCCTAGGGAGAGACGTGCGAAGCGTCCGAGAACTCCCGGAACAGCCCCGTGACCACGAACGCCACCTGCTCGCCGATGTCGACGGCGTTGTCGCCGATGCGCTCGAGCGCCCGGGCGACGAGCATCATCGACATCGCCCACTCGCGCCGGTCCGCGTCGGTGCCGATCTCCACCGCGCGGGCGAACACGCCGCGGTTCAGGCGGTTGATCTCCGCATCCTGGCGCACCAGGTCCTCGGCGACCGCCACGTCGCGCAGCAGGAACGCCTGCTTCGCCTGGGCGATCAGCGAGCGGGCGATCGCGCCCATCTTGTAGATCTGCTCGAGCATCCGCTCGTCCGACGGCGGCTCGTAGCCCACCACCGGGAGCATCTTGGCGATGTTGACGCACTGGTCGCCCATCCGCTCGACGTGCTTGATCACGTGCAGCAGGGCCGCGACCAGGCGCAGGTCGGAGGCCACCGGCGCCTGGAGCGCCAGCAGCGACAGGATGCCCTGCTGGACCTCGAGGTAGCGGCCGTCGATGCGGTCGTCGTCGTGGACGACGATCGAGGCGAGCTCGATGTCCTGGTGGCGCAGCGCCTCCAGCGTCCGGTCCAGCGTGGACACGACCAGGTCGAGACCCCCGAGGGCCTGCAACTCGAGCGCCCGGAGCTCCTGCTGGAAGTGCGATCGTCCTTGTCCCGTGGCCACGGCTCGCTACCCGAACTTGCCCGTGACGTAATCCTCGGTGCGCGCGTCGTCGGGATTCGTGAAGATCTTCTCGGTCTCCGCGAACTCGACGAGCTCACCGTCGAGCATGAACGCGGTCTTGTCCGCCACGCGCGCGGCCTGCTGCATGTTGTGGGTGACGATCACGATCGTGTAGCGCTGCTTGAGCTCCAGGAGGAGCTCCTCGATCCGCAGCGTGGAGATCGGGTCGAGGGCGGAGGCCGGCTCGTCCATGAGGATCACGTCGGGCTCCACGGCGATCGTGCGGGCGATGCACAGGCGCTGCTGCTGGCCGCCCGAGAGGCCGACCCCGGGCGCCTTGAGCCGGTCCTTGACCTCCTCCCACAGGCCGGCGCCGCGCAGCGACCGCTCCACGCGCTCCTTCACGTCGCCCCGCTTGCCGCTCAGCCGCAGGCCGGCCGCGACATTGTCGAAGATCGACATCGTCGGGAACGGGTTCGCCTTCTGGAAGACCATCCCGATCGCCCGCCGGACGGAGACGACGTCGACGCCGGATCCGTAGACATCCTCCTCGTCGAGCTTCACCCGGCCCTCGGCACGCGCGCCGGGGATCTCCTCGTGCATGCGGTTGATGCAGCGCACCAGGGTCGACTTGCCGCACCCCGACGGCCCGATCATCGCGGTGACCTCGTTGGCCGCGTAGGTGAGCGACACGCCTCTGATGGCATGCTGGTCGCCGTAGTACGCGTGCAGGTCGGTGACCCGCACCGTGCGCGCGTCGCTGAGGATCTCGCGCTCGCCCTTGGGCTCCGGAGCCGGCCGGACGGCCATCACCACCTCCGGGCGCGGGGCGCCCGCCCCGGACCCCTCGCCGGTGCGGATGCTCTCTCGCGGCTCGCTGCTCATGCCAAGCGGCTCCTTCGCTGTACCAGTCGGGCGATCGAGGTCAGGTCAGGAGCATCGCCACCAGCCTGAGCACGCCGCCCGAGCGCGCCCGGCGATACACGCCTGGGCCTGACGCGGCGCGGCGGACATCGCCGGCGCCAGCGCCAGCATACAACCGCTGCGGCCCCGGTCCGAGGGCGTTGACCGGTGCGGATCGTCGGCTTCACGGCCTGTTCACAAGGTGCCCGACAGACCTTTGCCAGTCTCGCCGTGTCGGCTCTGCTGGGTCCCAGACGATCCTGCGCTCAGCCGCTCGACCGGAAAACGAGATAGAAGGAGAATCCGGTGATCAAGCGCATGACCGCGGCGGCCACCGTCGCGGTAGTGGCTCTCGCCGTCGCCGCGTGCGGCAGCTCGTCGAGCGACAACTCGTCGAGCGGCGGGTCGTCGAACGGCGCGTCGTCGAACGGCCCCCTCGTCGGCGCGGGCAGCACCCTCGTCGCGCCGCTGATGGCGAAGTGGCAGGCGGACTTCGTGAAGAAGTCGAACGTCACCGTCACCTACGGCGCGATCGGCTCCGGCGGCGGGATCGAGCAGGTCACCGCCGGCACCGTCGACTTCGGCGCCAGTGACGCGCCGCTGACCGCGGACCAGCAGAAGGCGGCGCCGAAGGTGCTGATGGTCCCGTGGGCGCTGTCCTCGACCGACGTCGTCTACAACGTCAAGGGCGCCCCGAGCAACCTCAAGCTCGATGGGCCGACGCTGGCCGACATCTACCTGGGCAGGATCACCAAGTGGAACGACCCGGCGATCGCCCAGCTCAACTCGGGCGCGACCCTCCCGGCGACACCGATCAAGCCCGTCTACCGCAGCGACGGCAGCGGTGACACCTACATCCTCACGGATTACCTGTCCAAGGTGAGCCCGGAGTTCAAGACCAAGGTCGGCAACGCGACCGAGGTCAAGTTCCCGGTCGGCGTGGGCGGCAAGGGCAACGACGGCGTGTCCGCGCTCCTCGGCAGCACCGATGGCGCGATCGCCTATGTCGGAGCGGCCTACGCCCAGTCCAACAAGTTCAACCAGGTCGCGATGAAGAACGCGGCCGGCAACTTCGAGACGCCGTCGGTCAAGACGATCTCCGCCGCCGCGGCCGCGGCGACCGACGTGCCCGCGAACAACGCGATCTCGATCGTGAACCCCCCGGCCTCGGCGGCGGACGCGTACCCGCTCGCCAGCTACACGTACGCGCTGATTCCGAGCAACTCGAAGAAGGCCTCCGAGATGAAGCAGTTCCTGAACTACGCCGTCGCGGACGGCCAGCAGTTCGGGCCATCGCTGCTGTTCGCCCCGCTGCCGTCGCAGATCGTGACGGCGAACAAGGCGACGATCGCCAAGATCGGGAGCTAGGGGCCGGATGAGCGCGCGAACGCTCCCGTCGGCCGCGGGCCCGTCGTCCGCGCTGAAGGGGAAGCAGCGGGGCTGGCTCGACCGCTCGGGCGATCGCGCGCTCTATCTGATCACGCTCGCCGCCGCCCTGCTGTCGGTGGCGATCGTCCTCGGCCTCGCCTGGAAGATCCTCGACGAGGCCTCTGACGCGCTGTCGCAGTTCGGCTTCGGGTTCCTCACCAAGAGCGACTTCGACCCCGTCCACGCGAGCTTCGGCGCCGCCCAGTTCCTGTTCGGCACCGCGGTGAGCTCGTTCGGCGCGCTGCTGATCGCGACGCCGCTGTCGATCGCCATCGCCCTGTTCCTCACGGAGCTCGCCCCGCGCGCCAGCCGCACGCCGATCAGCACGCTCGTCGAGCTCCTGGCCGGGATCCCGAGCGTGATCCTCGGGCTGTGGGGGATCATCGTGCTCGGCCCCGTGCTCCAGGACCACGTCGAGCCCGCCCTGCACGCGGTACTCGGCTGGATCCCGATCGTCGGGAACCTCTTCGGCAGCGAATACTCGCTCGTCGGGCTGTTCCCCGCGATCGTGATCCTCACGATCATGACCGTGCCGATCGTCTCGAGCCTGACGCGCGAGATCTTCGCCACCGCGCCGCCCACGGTGAAGGAGGGCGCACTGGCCCTCGGCGCGACCCGCTGGGAGATGATCAAGACCGTCGTCCTCCCCTACTCGCGGCCGGGGATCATCGCTGCGGTGATCCTCGGCCTCGGGCGCGCGGTGGGCGAGGCGATCGCGGTGACGCAGGTGATCGGCAACTCGGCCGGGATCCACGCCAACCTCTTCCTGCCGGCCGACACGCTCGCCAGCCGGGTCGCCAACACCTACCAGGGCGCCAGCACCCAGCTCACGGTCTCGTCGCTCGCCTACTTCGCGGTGATCCTCTTCGTGCTGTCGCTGATCTTCAACACGGTCGCGCGCCTCCTCGTCCGCAACGTGACCCGGAGGGCCGGCTGATGGCGGCGCACACGCAACCGGGCCGCCCGGCGCTCGCCCGCGCCGGGAACCTGCGCCGCCGCCTGTGGGTCAACCGCGCGGTGGAGCTGGCGGCCTGGGCGGCGGCGGTGCTGGCGGTCGCCGTCCTCGCGGTGGTCATCGCCAGCGTGGCCGTCAAGGGGCTCAGCTCGATCAGCTGGGACTTCCTCACGCAGAACACGGTCGCCTTCGGTCCCGGCGGCGGCATCGGCAACGCGATCGTCGGCACCGCGATCCTCGTCGGCCTGGGGACGCTGATGGCCGTCCCGGTCGGGATCCTGGTGGCCATCTACACCAGCGAGTTCGCCACGCTGCGCAGCCAGTCCGCCATGCGCTACGTGCTCGACGTGCTCAACGGCGTGCCGACGATCGTCACCGGCATCTTCGTGTTCGGCCTGCTGGTGGTCGGCCACCAGCAGAGCGGCTGGGCCGGCGCCGTCGGCCTGGCGATCGTGATGCTGCCACTGGTCGCGCGCTCCTGCCACGAGGTGCTGACGCTGGTGCCGGCGAGCCTCAAGGAGGCCGGCCTCGCGCTGGGCGGCAGCCGCTGGCGGACGATCGTCACGGTGATCGTGCCGACCGCGCTGAGCGGCATGCTCACCTCGGCGCTGCTCGCCGTCGCCCGCGCCGCCGGCGAGACCGCGCCGTTGCTGTTCACCACCTCGATCTTCCCCCCGATCATGCAGACGGACCCGGGCCAGGCGCTGCCGAACATCCCCGTCACGATCTTCCAGTTCTCGGAGGCGCCGGAGCCGGCGAAGCATGCCCAGGCGTGGGCGGCGGCGCTGGTGCTGATCGCGTTCGTGCTCGTGATCAGCATCGGCGCGCGGATCCTGTCCGCCCGCACCCGCAAGCGCCTCGCCGCGGCGCGATGACGATGCCCGACGAGGACACGCGGGAGCACGCGGCGGCGTCCACGCCCCCGGCCGAGCAGGGTCCCGCGGCCGCCGGGGCGCCGCAGGCCACGCACCGCGTCCGCATCGAGGGGCTCGGCGCCTACTACGGGTCCACCCACGCCGTCCGGGGCGTCGACCTCGACTTCGACCCGGGCCGCGTCACCGCGATCATCGGCCCCTCCGGCTGCGGGAAGTCGACGATGATCCGCTGCGTCAACCGCATGCACGAGGAGATCCCCGACGCCCGCGCGGAGGGCCGGGTGCTGCTGGGCGACACCGACCTCTACGGCCCGGACATCGAGGTCGTCGTGGTGCGCCGCCTGGTGGGCATGGTCTTCCAGAAGCCCAACCCGTTCCCGACGATGTCGATCTTCGACAACGTGGCGGCGGGGCTGCGCTTCACGGGCACGCCCAAGGACGAGATCTCCGACCGCGTCGCCGACGCGCTCGAGGCGGCCGGGCTGTGGGACGAGGTGAAGGACCGGCTCAACCGCCCGGGCGCAGGGCTGTCCGGCGGCCAGCAGCAGCGCTTGTGCATCGCGCGGGCGCTCGCGGTCGAGCCGGACGTGCTGCTGATGGACGAGCCATGCTCGGCGCTGGACCCGGTGGCCACGCTGCGCGTCGAGGAGCAGATCATCCAGCTCAAGGACCGCGTGACGATCGCGATCGTCACGCACAACATGCAGCAGGCGGCCCGCGTGGCGGAGAAGACCGCGTTCATGCTCAACGGCGAGCTGGTCGAGTTCGACGCGACCGAGAAGATCTTCACCAACCCCTCCGACTCGCGGACGGAGGAGTACGTGACCGGCAAGTTCGGCTAGTGGATGGCGGGCGTGTCGCGCAACAGCGCGGTGGGCTCGGGCTGGAAGCGGTAGCCGAACCCGAAGTGGGTGTGGATGAAGCCCCACTCCGGCAGCGCGTCGGCGAGCTTGGTCCGCAGCTTGTGCACGTAGACGTCGACGGAGCGGTCCTGCACGCGCAGCGGCGCGCCCCAGACCGTCTCATAGAGCTCTTCGCGCGGGACGATGCGGCCCTCGCGGCGGGCGAGCGCGGCCAGCAGGTCGAGCTCACGCACCGAGAGCGACAGCGTGCGGCCGCGCGCCCGGGCCAGATGCTCGCCTGGCCGGATCTCCAATTCCCCCGCCTGCAGGACCTCTGCCGGATCCGTGATGGTCATCGTGGAACACATTCAGGGGCGGCGCGGTCTGCTCGGTTACCCTGCCGTGAAGCAGCCGTGAACAGGTTGTAAACGCCCGCAACCCTGCGCGGATGGACGGTTACGGTCCCGCCCGTGCCGCTGACGCGCCGCCCGCGCCCCGATCCCGAGCTGCTCGGGCTGTTCGACGAATGCGGACGCAACGTCCAGCGGGCCGCGCTCGTCCTGCGCGACCTCCTGGCGGACTACCCGGAGCGGGCCGCGCTGGCCCGCGACATGCTCGTGATCGAGCAGGAGGGCGACCGGATCGTCCACGACATCATGCACCGCGTCGCCCAGCGCGTGGGCCGGCCGCAGCTCGACTCGGCCGACGTGCACGCCCTGGCCGGTGCGCTCGACGACATCGTCGACTTCGCCGAGGAGGCCGCGGACAAGCTGGGGCTCTACGGGGTGGAGGCGCCGATGGAGCAGGCCGAGGCGATCGCCGCCGTCCTGGTCGCCGCCGCCGAGCAGGTGGCCGTCAGCCTGCGCGGGTTGCGCAACGGCCTCGAGGTGGCCGAGCAGCTTCGGGAGATCCACCGGCTGGAGAACGAGGCGGACCGGCTGCAGCGCGCCGCCGTCGCCGACCTGTTCGCCACCGGGATCGACCCGATGATCGTCATCCGCTGGAAGGACATCTTCGAGACGCTCGAGTGCTCGGTCGACGCGTGCGAGCGGGTGGCGAACGTGGTCGAGGGGATCACGCTCAAGCGGGCGAACCGGCGCCGCTGACCCGGCGCACGCCCACGGTCATCCGGCGCAGCGCCGGCCGCGTGCTCCCCGGCGCGCCGTAGGCGATGACCAGGTGGAGGCGCCGGCGACCGGAGCGCACCCCGGTGAGCCGGATGCGGACGATCCCCCGGCCGCCGCGCGGCCGCGACAGCGTCGCGTCCTCGAACGCCGTCTGCACGCGCACGTCGCACGCCGCGCTGCAGCGGACCGGCAACCGCAGCGGCGTCTCTCCGCGCACGACGCGCGACAGCGGGCGCCCGACGTGCAGCCGCGGCGCCGGCTCCCGCCGCGCGGCCGCGCCCGTCGCGGCGAGGTGGATGCGGCCGCCCGTGATGAAGTCCAGGTCGTCCGCCCAGCCGACGGCCGGCCGGCCGTCGGCCAGCGCCAGCGGCGTCTCGGAGACGACGTCGCGCAGCGGCGAGCCGAGCAGCTGCACGGTCTTCGGGCCGCCGGCCAGCGGCAGGCTCGCGGCGCGCACGCCGCGCCAGGAGAGGCCGCGCGTCAGCGCGTCGTGCGGCCAGGTCACCGTCGCCTGCCCGCCGCCCAGCGCGACCCCGAGGCGGCCGCCGAAGATGAGGTCCTCGGCGTAGCGCACGTCGATCGGGTCGCCGGAGCCGGGCGAGGTCTGGTCGCTCACCATCGGCCCCGTCGGCCGGTCCAGCGCGACGGGCGGGGCGAACGCGCCGCCGGCCGGCCGTGCGGCCGCCGTCACGGCGCGGTCCACGAGTCCCTGCCAGGCCACGGCGGCCGCGCCGCCGGGGTCCAGCGCGAGCGCCACGTCCTCGCCGTTGGCGTCCGAAGCGGAGCCGAGGTCGAGCGGCGCGGCGAAGCCGGGCGCGCCCGGTGCCCGCTCGGCCACCCGCATCCGGCCGCCCGCGACGAACGCCAGCAGCGCCCGCCCGTCGGGCGCCACGGCGAGGCCCGGGCCGTCCGGATCGACCGCGGCGACCCGCTGCGGCGGGCCGAACGGGCCGCCCGGCGGCGCGATCGCCACGTCGAGCGCGAACTTCCCGGCGTCGGAGTGCGTCCACGCCGCGACGAGCTCGCCGTCGGCGGCGTAGCCGAGCCGCACGGCGGGCTCGCGCTCGCCCTTGGCCGTGGTGAGCAGGGTCACCTGGGCGGCGAACGCACCGCCGGGAGCGCGACGGGCCACCAGCAGCCGGAACGGACCGGGATCGGCGGAAGACGTGGTCACGGCGAGCGCGGCGTCGCCGCGCTCGGACACCGCGGCCACGTAGTTGGTCTCCGGCCGGCGCGCCGCCGTCACGATCTGGGGCTTGCGCCAGGCTCCGCCCGGGTCCCGCACCACCGCGGCCACGGCGTACGGGGGCGACGCGAACGCCTGCACCGTGGGCAGGACGACCAGCGCGGTGCCCGAGGACGCGGCCGCGACGGACGGGCAGAGGAACGGCAGCGGCCCCAGCGGCGCGGCGCTCAGCGGATGCAGCCCGTCGCCGTCCGCCCGCAGCAGCTCGAGCGCGCTCCCCGACGACCGGGCCAGCACGCCGGGCGGCCCGGGTGCCGTGACGCACTCCGCGAGCGACGGCACGGAGCGGAACGGCAGCTCGCCGAACGTGGCCGCGGAGGCGGGCGCAGGGAGGGCCGCGGCGAGCATCAGGACGGGCAGGGCGCGTCTCATGCCTGCCTTCTACGCATGACGCGGCTCATCCGCGGGAATCCTGGCACCAACGGACTCCCAGGAGGACTGCAGATGACCGCGGTAGAGACATACGACGAAGGCGTGCCGCCCCGGCGGGGCGTGTCGCTGGCCAAGGGCCCCGTCGCCATCATCGGCGTGCTGTCGCTGGCGCTCGGCGTGCTGGGGTTCATCACCGCCAGCCGCAGCTTCACCATGCACGCGCCCGACGGCACGGTGAACGGCACGACGTTCCTCGGGATCGAGGGCAACGGCTGGACGTGGGTGCTGTTCGCCGCGGCCGGCCTGCTGCTGCTGCTCGGCGCGCCCGTCCACTGGGGCGCGAAGTCGATGGCGTTCATCGTCGGCGTCGCCATGGTCGTCGGCGCGCTGATCGCGCTGTCCGACGGCACCGACATCCTCGGCATCTTCGCCACGAACAACTGGACGAAGCTCGTCATGGGCGTCGGCGGCGTCGCGCTGATCCTGCTCTCGATGGCGCCGCGCGTCGGCCGCCGCCGCGGCACCGCCCCGGCGACCACCACCCGGCCGGCCGGCACCCGCCGGCGCTTCGGCCGCACGGAGCCGGCCGAGCGCGAGCCGGTCGCCGCCGGCACGACGCAAGACGGCACGCTCGACGATCGCCGATGAGTTTGGCCGCCGGGCATCGTCCTAGCGACGATGCCCGGCAGCGCCTTCCCGGTGGTCGTGCTCGTCGACGATGAGACCGGCGCCGTGGTCGCGCGCATCGAGGCGCGCGTCGTCGACATCTCGCTGATCGGCACGCTGGCGCGCATCGCGCTCGCGGCCCGCCGGCAGGGCCGGCGCGTGCGCCTGCTCGACGCGGGCCCGGAGCTACGCGGGCTGCTCGAACTGGTCGGGCTGGCCGACGCCGTCGGCGTCGAGCCGCGGCGGGAGCCCGAACGCAGCGAAGATCTCCGGGTAGAGGAAGTGGTGCAGGCCCGAGATCCGCCCGCCTGAGAACTCGAGCACGACCAGCGCCCACGGCGTGAAGCCGTCCTCGGCGCGGTTGTAGATCGCCACCGCCGGGCCGCCGTTGGCCTGCGTGACCCGCACCCGCGAGCCCTCGCACTTGGCGCCCGTGCCCAGCATGAAGTCGTGGATCTGGTCCGGCCCCTGGACCCACAGCGGGAACGGTGGCATCGAGAACGCGGCGTCGTCGCGCAGCAGCTTGACCAGCGACTCGATGTCGTAGCGCTCGAACGCCTCGACGTAGCCGGCCAGCAGCCGCCGCTGCTCGGCGTCGGCCACGTCGGCCGGGCCGCCGGCGTCCAGGTCGAGCTGCTCGATCGTCGCCCGCGCGCGCTGGAGCGCGCTGTTGACCGAGGCCACCGAGGTGTCCAGCAGCTCGGCCACCTCGCTCGCCTGCCAGCGCAGGACCTCGCGCAGGATCAGCACGGCGCGCTGGCGCGGCGGCAGGTGCTGCAGCGCCGCCACGAACGCCAGCCGCAGCGTCTCCCGCTCCGCGGCCACCTCAGCCGGGTCGACCACGCTCGCGTCGGCGATCGGGCGCACCCAGGCGCTCTCCACCAGCGTCGCGCCGAGCGGAGCCGCGGCATCCTGCGCCGGGCCGAGGTCCATCGGCTGCGCCCGCCGCTGCGCGCTCTGGAGCATGTCCAGGCAGACGTGGTTGGCGATCTTGAACAGCCACGACTTCAGCGCGCCGCGCGCCTCGAGCTTGTCCGCCGCCCGCCAGGCCCGCACCATCGTCTCCTGCACCGCGTCCTCGGCCTCCATGCCGGAGCCGATCATGCGGTAGCAGTAGCCGGTGAGGGCCCTCCGGTGGGTCTCCATCTCCTGCTCGAGCGTCAACGTCGCGGCCATGGCGCACATGGTTTCAGGTCGCCACGGCCTCCCACCGCGCGTAGAGCTCTTCCAGCGCCTTCTTGGCGTCGGCGTGGCGGGCGCTGGACTTCGCGGCGGAGCGCGGGTCGTTCCAGGCCTGCGGGTCGGCCAGCTCGGCCTCGAGCGCGGCCAGCGCGGCCTCGGCCGCCTCGATCTGCTTCTCCAGCCGCTGCGCCCGCGCCTGCTCGTTCTTGGACTTCGCCGCCGGCGGCGGGGCCGGCGCCGGGGGCGCCGGCTTCGCCCGCTTGGCCGTGCGCTCGGCCTCGGCCCGCTCCTCGCGCACGCGCACGTACTCGGGCCAGCCGCCGACGTAGGAGTGCAGCGTGCGGTCCTCCAGCGCCAGCGTGCGCGTGCCCACGGCGTCGAGCAGGGCGCGGTCGTGGGAGATCAGGAGTAACGCGCCCTGGAACGCCTGCAGTGCGGACTCGAGCGCCTCGCGGCTCTCGAGGTCGAGGTGGTTGGTCGGCTCGTCGAGGATCAGGACGTTCGCGCCGGAGTGGACGAGGATGGCCAGCGACAGCCGCTGGCGCTCGCCGCCGCTCAGGCCGTCGAGCGGCTTCTCCGCCTCCTCGCCGCTGAACAGGAACTGCCCGAGCAGCGCGCGCGCGTGGTTCGGCGTCAGCCCCGTGGCGCGTTGGCAGGCCTCGACCACCGTGCCGGCCGGTCCCCGCCTCGTCCGCGTGCTGGGAGAGCACGCCGAGCTTGACGTTGTGGCCGCGGCGCAGCTTGCCGCCGTCGAGCTCGCGCTCGCCGGCCAGCGCGGTGATCAGGGTCGTCTTGCCCGACGCCGTTGGCGCCGACCAGCGTGACGTGCTCGGCCCGTTCCAGCCACAGCTCGAAGTCCTCCAGCAGCACGCGTGCGCCGATCTGCAGCCGCCCGTCCTCGATCTCGAACACGACCCGGCCGGAGCGCTCGGGCGGCTTGAAGCGCGAAGCCGAGGGTCTTGCCGTCGCGCGGGTCGCGGTCCGAGACGGTCGATCTGGTCCAGGCGCTTCTGGCGCGACTGCGCCTGGCGCGCGCGAGTGCCGGCGCGGAAGCGGTCGACGAAGCGCTCCAGCCGGGCGATCTCCGCCTGCTGGCGCTCGATCGCCCGGCCGAGCGCGAGCTCGCGCTGCGCCTTCTCGGTCCGCCAGGCGTGCCAGCTGCCCTTGAAGTAGCGCGCCGCGGCCGCCCTCCAGCTCCAGCACCGCCGTGCCCACGGCCTCGAGGAACCAGCGGTCGTGGGCCACCAGCACGATCGCCGCGTCGAGCGACTGCAGGTGCGCCTCCAGCCACTCCAGCGACTCGATGTCGAGGTGGTTGGTCGGCTCGTCGAGCAGCAGCAGGTCGGGGTCGCCGGCCAGCGCGCGGGCCAGCGACGCGCGGGTCAGCTCGCCGCCGGAGAACGTCTCCAGCGCGCGGTCCAGGTGCTCGTCGCGGAAGCCGAGGCCGTGGAGCGTCGCGTTGACGCGCCTCGCGCCAGTTGTAGCCGCCGGCGTGCTCGAGCCGGGCCTGCGCGCCCGCGTAGGCGTCGAGCGTGCCCGTCGTCGGTCGCGCCCTCGGCCATCGCCTGCTCGAGCTCGCCCAGCCGCGCCTCCAGCGCGAGCAGCTCCCGGCAGCCCGGACAGCACGTAGTCGCGCAGCGAGAGGGCGCGCTCGCGCGGCGGGCGCTGGTCGTGCAGCGCGACGCGCGACGGCCTTGGCGAACGCCAGCTCGCCGCCGTCGATTCCGGTCTCGCCGGCCAGCATCCGCAGCAGCGTCGTCTTGCCGGACGCCGTTGCGGCCGGACAGGGTCAGCCGGTCGCGGCGCTCGAGCTTGAACGAGACGCCGCGCAGCAGCGGCTCCCCCGCCATGTCCTTGGCGAGGTCGGAGGCGATGACGACGGCCATGGCCACCGAGGATAGGTATCCTCGCGGCATGGTCCGTGACCGCGCTGCTGTCCCTGTCGCTGCTGCTGCTCAGCGCCGCCCCCGCGTTCGCCCAGGCCTCAGACCAGGGCCAGGGCACCTACGGCCCCGCCGACGACAAGGTGGTGACCGACGCCGGCTTCCTGCTGATCGCCGGCTTCCCGGTGCTCGTCATGCTCCTGTCGCTGCTCCAGAACGCGCTGGAAAAGCGCAAGTACCGGCGGCTGGCCGCCGCGAAGGCGCGCCGCGCGCGCGCCGACGAGCGCGGCGGCTGGTGAGCGTCGCCTACGAGCGCCGCGGCCCCGCGGCGCTCGTGACGATCGACCGGCCCGAGCGCCGCAACGCGGTCGACGGGCCGACGGCCGCGGCGCTGCTGGCCGCGTTCGAGCGCTTCTGCGCGGACGACGAGGCGCGCGTCCTGGTGCTCACCGGGCGCGGGCGACGCCGCGTTCTGCGCCGGCGCGGACCTGAAGGCGCTGGAGACGCTCGACGTCGACGCGCCCGGCGGGCCGCTGGGCTTCACCCGGCTGGCCTCGCCGAAGCCGACGATCGCCGCCGTGACCGGCTGGTGCCTGGCCGGCGGGCTGGAGCTCGCGCTGTGGTGCGACCTGCGGATCGCCGACGCGACGGCGGCGTTCGGCTGCGCCGAGCGGCGCTGGGGCGTGCCGCTGATCGACGGCGGGACGCAGCGGCTGCCGCGGGTCATCGGCACCGGCCGCGCGCTCGACCTCATCCTCAGCGGGCGGACCGTGCGGGCAGACGAGGCGCTCGCGCTCGGGCTGGTCACCGAGCTGGTCGCTGCCGGCCGGCACGTCGAGCGCGCGCTCGAGCTGGCGGCGCAGCTCGCCGCGTTCCCGCAGGAGACGATGCTGTCCGACCGCCGCGCGGTGCTCGAGGGCGCGGCGCTGCCGCTGGCCGACGGGCTGGCGCTCGAGGCCGCGCTGGGCCGCGAGCGGCTCGGCGCCGCCCGGGCCGGAGCGCGGCGCTTCGCCGAGCGCAACTCCTGAACGATTGCGGGTATCGAACTGACGCCCATGCTCCGGATCCCAGTCGCCGCGGCCGCTCTCGCCCTCCTGCTCACCCCCGCGACCGCGCACGCGGGCACCTACCACGTGTATACGTGCTCCGCGGCCGGCAAGCTGTGGCCGAACACCGCCTGGCACGCCGCAGCGGGGAGCGGCGTGACGATCGACAGCTCCTGCAGCGGCAACTCGATCGCGCTCTCGGCGCCCGCGAACGCCACGACGCCCAACAACACGAGCGCGGCGCTCGTGTTCACCGCGCCGGCCGGGACCCGGATCGCCGACTTCGCGCTCACCCGCCAGCTCGACTACACCGACACGGCCAAGGCCAACACGCACCAGTACTTCATCACCTACGAGCTCGGCGGCACCGTCTTCGCCGGCGCCGGCGACTACCTGGCGGCCACCCAGGACGCGCTCAACAAGCAGAAGCAGTGGTACGGCTATCGCGCGGGCACGGCGCACGTGGCCCGCGGCACGGTCACGCGCGCGTCGTTCCCGGCGCTCGCGAGCTCCAGCGGCAGCGCCACCCAGCTCATCCTGCGGCTCGGCTGCTTCAACCGCGGCACGCCGTGCTCGGTGGCGGCGGGCGGCGCGATCGCCGACACGCTGTACGGCGCCGACGTGACGATCGACGACCCGACGCCGCCGTCGGTCAGCGTGCAGGCCTCCGGGCTCCTCGCCGGCGGCTCGCGCGACGGCTCGGACCCGGTGACGCTGAGCGCCACCGACGGCGCGGGCATCCGCCGGGTCGACCTGATCGACGTCACGAACCCGGCCGCCCCGGCCGTGGTCGGCTCCGAGGACTACGGCGACGGGCGCACCGACGCCAGCCGGGGCTGCGACTACAGCAACCCCTCGCCCTGTCCGCAGCTCAGCGGCGAGACCGTGCGGCCGACCTCGCTGCCGGCCGGACAGCGCGACGTGGTCGTGCGCGTCACCGACGCGGGCGGCAACGTCGTCGACTCCGGGCCCTACCCCGTGTTCGCCGCCACGCCGTCGGACCGGGGCGCGCTCAACGGCACCGACGCCACGGACTCGGGCACGGTGCAGATCGCGTTCGCGCACTACAAGTCGGTGCACCGCACAGTGGGGTTCGGCCGGCACGTCGAGGTCCGCGGCCGGCTGCTGAACTCGGCCGGCCAGGCGATCGGCGGCGCCCGGATATCGCTGCTCACCCGCGACCTGCGCAGCAACGCGCCGATCGTGCTCCGCCAGACCAAGACCACCAGCCCGGGCGGCGACTTCGCGTTCTCGGTGGCGGCCAGCGCCTCGCGGCTGCTGCAGGTCGGCTGGCTCTCGCACGTCAACGACGTGCGGTTCGGCGCCGCCGGGTACCTCACGCTGCGGGCGCGCGCGTCGGGCAGCCTCACCGTCTCCACCCACCGGCCACGCGTGGGGCACCGGATGACGGTCGGCGGCCGCATCCACGGCGTGGGCCGGCGAGGCGTCACCGTCGTGCTGCAGGGCCGGGCGCGCGGTGCGCGGCGCTACGAGACGTTCGCCGTGGCCACCGCCTCCAGCCACGGGCTGTTCAAGGCGCACTACACGTTCCGGGCGGGCGGCTCGCGCGGGCACCGGTTCCAGTTCCGCGCGCTGATCCGCCCCGCGGCCAGCTTCCCGTACGAGGCCGGCACCTCGAGCACCGTCACCGTGCGCGTCCGCTGAGAAGTAGGCTCCCGTCCGTGTCCGGTCACGGGAGGAGATTGCGTTGACCTACTTCGTCACCGGCGCGACCGGCTTCATCGGTCGTCACCTTGTCGAGCGGCTGCTCGAGCGCGAGGGCGACGTCCACGTACTCGTGCGCGAGGGCTCGCAGGACAAGCTCGAGCGCTGGGGCGGGCGACGACCGGGTCAAGCCGGTGGTCGGCGACCTCACCGAGCCGCACCTGGGCCTGGACGAGGAGGCGCGCGCGGCGCTGCAGGGCAAGGTCGACCACTTCTTCCACCTCGCCGCGATCTACGACATGGCCGGCCGACGAGGAGCGCAACGCCGCGCTCAACGTCGGCGGCACGCAGAACGCCGTCGAGCTCGCCAACGCGCTCGAGGCCGGCCGCTTCCACCACATGTCCTCGATCGCCGTCGCCGGCCTCTACGACGAGGGCATGTTCCGCGAGGACATGTTCGACGAGGGCCAGAAGCTCGCCCTCCCCTACCACCGCACGAAGTTCGAGTCCGAGAAGCTCGTGCGCGAGCGCGTGCAGCGCCCCTGGCGCGTCTACCGGCCCTCGATCGTCGTCGGCGACTCACGCACCGGCGAGATGGACAAGATCGACGGGCCCTACTACTTCTTCAAGGTCATCCAGAGGCTCCGCCACTACCTGCCGGAGTGGTTCCCGCTGGTCGTCGGTGGAGTGGGGCTGGACGAACATCGTCCCGGTCGACTTCGTGGCCGCCGCGATGGACCACATCGCCCACCTCGACGACCTCGACGGCCAGGCGTTCCACATCGTCGACCCCAAGGGCCAGCGCTCGGGCGAGGTGATCAACATGTTCGCCAAGGCCGCGCACGCGCCGCACGCGGTGGTCCGGATCGACCGCCGGGCCACGCAGAACGCTGCCCAAGGGCGTGCTGTCGATGCTGATGAAGCTGCCGGCGCTGAAGGACGTCCGGCGCGCAGTTCCTGGCCGACCTCGGGATCCCCGAGGAGGTCATCGACTACATCGGCGCTGACCTGCCGCTTCGACACCCGCGACACCGAGCGCGCGCTGCGCGGCTCGGGCATCGAGGTGCCGCCGCTCGAGACCTACGCCGACGCAGCTCTGGGACTACTGGGAGCGCAGGCTCGACCCCGACCTCTACAAGGACCGCTCGTTCGAGGGCGCGGTCAACGGCCGCACCGTGGTGATCACCGGCGCGTCCAGCGGCATCGGCCGCGCGGCCGCGCTGAAGATCGCCGCCGCCGGCGGCATCCCGATCCTCGTCGCGCGCACGCAGGAGAAGCTCGAGGAGGCCAAGGCGGAGATCGAGGAGGCCGGCGGGACGGCGTACGTCTACTCGTGCGACCTCTCGGACTTCGAGGCGATCGACGACCTCGTCGAGCAGCTGCTCTCCGACCACCCGCGGATCGACATGCTCGTCAACAACGCCGGCCGCTCGATCCGCCGCTCGGTGGCGCTGTCGCTACGACCGCTTCCACGACTACGAGCGCACGATGCGGCTCAACTACCTTCGGCCCGATCCGGCTGATCCTGCGGCTGCTGCCGCACATGCGCGAGCAGGGCAGCGGCCACATCGTCAACGTCTCCTCGATCGGCGTGCAGACGAACCCGCCGCGCTTCAGCGCCTACGTCGCCTCCAAGGCGGCGCTGGACGCGTTCACGCGCGTGGTGAGCTCGGAGACGATCGGCGACGGCGTCACGTTCACGACCATCCACATGCCGCTCGTGCGCACGCCGATGATCGCGCCGACGAAGATCTACGACTCGTTCCCGACGATCACCCCGGACGAGGCCGCCGACTTCGTCTGCGAGGCGATCCGCAGCCAAGCCGAAGACGATCAACACGCGGCTCGGGACGTTCGGCGAGGTCGCCTACGCGCTCGCGCCCAAGGCGGTCGACCAGATCCTCCACCTGGCCTACAAGGTCTTCCCCGACTCCTCGGCGGCGAAGGGCGAGTCGGGCGAGGACAAGGCGTCCGGCGAGGCGACCGCGCTGGCCTACCTGATGCGGGGCGTGCACTGGTAGTCGCCACCCACGTCATGTCCTCGGGCGAGCTGGAGGCGACGTTCTCGCCGGCCAACGGCATGGTGTGCTCGGCGCTGCGCCATCGCGGCGAGGAGCTGCTCGGCGAGCGCCGCGGCCTCGACGTCTACGTCGAGGCGGGCAAGACGATGGGCATCCCGCTGCTGCACCCGTGGGCCAACCGGCTCGGCGGCTTCGCGTACACGGCCGCCGGCGTCGAGGTCGAGCTGGACCGCGACTCGCCGGAGGTCCGCCTGGAGGAGCACGGCCTGCCGATCCACGGCGTCGTCAGCGCGGTGCACGAGTGGGAGGTCGTGGAGGCGGGGGACGCGGCGCTCGTGGCCGGGCGCGACGTCACCGGGCTCGCCGAGTTCCCGTTCGACCACCGCGTGGAGGTGGCGGCCGAGCTGTCCGGCGCGCGGCTGACGCTGACCACCACGGTGACGCCGCTCGGCGACCGGGCGGTGCCGATCGCCTTCGGCCACCACCCGTACTTCGTGCTCCCCGGGGTGCCGCGGGCCGAGTGGCAGGTGGCGCTGCCGGTGCGCGAGCACCTGCTGCTCGACGAGAACCAGATCCCGACCGGCGAGCGCGAGCCGGCCGGCGACCTCGACGGGCCGCTCGGCGAGCGGACGTTCGACGACGGCTACACGGTCGACCCGGCCGGCGTGACGTTCGTGCTCGCCGGCGGCGGCCGGCGGATCGAGGTGGCGTTCGAGGCGGGATATCCGTTCGCTCAGGTCTACGCGCCGGCGGTGGAGGACCTGATCTGCTTCGAGCCGATGACCGCGCCGGCCGACGCGCTGCGCCACGACCCGCGGGTCGTCGCGCCCGGCGAGTCGTTCTCGGCGCGTTTCAGCGTCGCCGTGGCCGACGTTTAAGCGCTGCGTAGGTTCAACTCAGAATCCCTTGAGCCGCGTGTCCGATGCTGCCGGGCATGTCCACATCGCCGGCGACCCAGGATGGCCGTGAGATCGGCGACGGCCTCGGCATCTTCCTTCAGCGTATTGCCCGTACGCGCCTTTTGACCCACGCGGAGGAGCTCGAGCTCTCGCGCCGCATCGAGCGCGGCGACCTCGAGGCCAAGGACCGCATGATCGAGGCCAACCTGCGGCTCGTCGTCCACCTGGCCAAGCGCTTCCAGCGCGAGGACTCGGGCATGACGCTGCTCGACCTCATCCAAGAGGGCACGATCGGCCTGGTGCGTGCGGTGGAGAAGTTCGACCACCGGCGCGGCCTGCGCTTCTCGACCTACGCCACGCTCTGGATCCGCCAGGCGATCGGCCGCGCGATGTCGGAGAAGGGCCGCGCCGTGCGCCTGCCCGTCCACGTGGGCGACCGGGTGCGCAAGCTGCAGGCGGTGGAGCGGCGGCTGGCCATGTCGCTCGGCGCCACGCCGACGGCGGTCGAGCTGGCCGACGCGCTGGAGTGGACCGAGGACGACGTGGCCGACGTACGCCGGATCGCGCTCGCCCCCGTCTCGCTCGAGGCGCCGGTGGGCGACGACGGCGACGCCGAGCTCGGCCACCTGCTGGCCGACGAGGGCCCCTCGCCGGAGGAATCCGCCGCGGTGGCCCGCATGCACGCCGACCTCGGGTCGGTGCTGTCCGGCCTGGACGGGCTGGAGCGCCGCGTGCTGGAGCTGCGCTTCGGCCTGGGCGCCGAGGCGCCGCACACCCCGGGCCAGGCCGCCCGCGTGCTCGGCATCACGCCGCGGCGCGTGCGCTGCGCCGAGGACCGGGCGCTGCGCCACCTGCGCGCGTCGCCGGCCACCGGCGCGCTGCGCGACGCCGCGTAGCCGCTTGGGCGGTCGTCCCCGGGGCGCCTCGTCGCGCCGGCGAACGGCCGGCTGGGTAGGGGAGCGAGGAGCTTCCGCGCCGGGGCGGGATGATCGCTTTCCGACGGCCGCGAAATCGAGTGCTGGGTTTGCGACGTCATGGGTCTCAAACCTGCCACTCGATTCCGACGACGTGGCGAGCGCGGTCGAGCGTGGGCGGTTCGCGCGCGGACGCGATCGATCATGCGCGGCGGCAGGCTCACCCACGCCCCCACCCAGCCGGCCGTTCGCCGGCGCCCGGCAAGGCGGCCCGCAGAGGCGCGGCGACCGGGCGGTCAGCGCGCGCCCTCGGCCTCGACCGCATCGATCACGCGGTCGAGGAGCCAGATCGCCCGGCGCAGGTCGCCGGCGCCGACCCGCTCGCCGACCCCGCCCGCCCAGGCCGCCTGGGCCGCCTGGATGCGCTCCAGCGCGGAGCGGCCGTCCGGCGTGAGCTGCAGCAGGCTGGCGCGCCGGTGGGCCGGGTTCGGCGCATAGGCGATCAGCCCGTCGCGCTCGAGCACGTCGGCCACGCGCTGGACGCTCTGGCGGGCCAGGCTCCACGCGCGGGCGATCTGTGCGACGGTCATCGGCGTCTCCTCCACCGCGGCCAGCACGCGCCAGCGCGCGCTCGTCTGCCCGGCCGGCGCGGCCAGCGCGTCGCCCGCCGCGGTGAGCATCCCGTTGAGCCGGAACACCCGCACGACCAGCTCGCTGAACGCTTCGCGCGATTTGACAGCATGCTGTCGATTCGGTACAGTTCCAGACATGACAGCATCCTGTCATATCCCGCTCCCCGAGGGAAAGGCCCGTTGATGGACTTCAAGCTCGAGCTGGTCTCGCTCGCGGTCACCGACGTCGACCGCGCCATCGCCTTCTACACGGAGAAGGCGGGCTTCCACCTCGACCACGACCACCAGGTCGACGCGAACCTGCGCTTCGTGCAGATCACCCCGCCCGGCTCCGCCTGCTCGATCGCCTTCGGCACCCAGCTGACCCCCGAGCCGCCCGGCCGGGCGCAGCTCCAGCTCGTCGTCGAGGACGTCCACGCCGCCCGCGCGGAGCTGCTCGGGCGCGGCCTCGACCCCGGCGAGGTGCAGGACTTCCCGTGGGGCTCGTTCGTCTTCTTCAGCGACCCCGACGGCAACGGCTGGGCGCTGCAGCAGGTCCCGCCGCGCGGCTAGTGTCGACTACCCCGCCTGGGCGGCGGCCTCCGCCGCCTCGGCGGCGTGGGCGCCCATCAGCTCGCGCTGGACGTTGCGCGGCTCGCCGCCGTCCGGCGCGCGCCGCTGCCAGCGGCCCTCCGTCGTGAGCTCCCACGACTGCGTGTTGTCGGCGAAGCAGCGATCGAGCGTGTCGACGAGGTCGGCGCGCAGCGCCTCGTCGCGCAGCGGCGCGAGCAACTCCACCCGGGTGTCGAGGTTGCGCGGCATCAGGTCGGCCGATCCGATGTGCACGGTGAGCTCGTCGTCGCGCTGGAACGCGTAGATGCGCGAGTGCTCGAGGAAGCGGCCGACGATCGAGACGACCCGGATGTTCTCCGACACGCCCGGCACGCCCGGCTTCAGGCAGCAGATCCCGCGGACGTTGATCTCCACCGGGACGCCGGCCTGCGACGCGCGGTAGAGCGCCCGGATGCACTCGCGGTCGACCAGCGAGTTCATCTTCATCCGGATCCGCGCCGGCCGGCCCTCCTTGTGGGCGGCGATCGTCCGTTCGACCTCGGCCACGATCCCCTCGCGCAGGTGGACCGGCGCCACCAGCACCTTCCGGTACCCGCGCGGGCGGGCGAAGCCGGTGAGGAAGTTGAACATGTCGGCGACGTCGGCGCCGAGCTCCTCGTCGCAGGTCAGCAGCCCGAAGTCGGTGTACAGCCGGGCGGTCTTGGCGTTGTAGTTGCCCGTGCCGACGTGCAGGTAGTGGCGCACGCCGTCGCCCTCGCGGCGCACCACGAGGATGCACTTGGCGTGGGTCTTCAGCGACGGCAGGCCGTACACGACGTGCACGCCCGCCTCCTCCATCGCCCGGCCCCACTGGATGTTCGCCCGCTCGTCGAAGCGCGCCTTGACCTCCACGAGGCAGACCGCCTGCTTGCCTCGCTCGGCCGCCCGGATCAGCGCCGGGACCAGCGGCGAGTCGTCGCTCGTGCGGTACACGGTCTGCTTGATGGCCAGCACGTCGGGGTCGTTGACCGCCTGCTCGACGAAGCGCTCGACCGACGTGACGAACGAGTCGTAGGGGTGATGGAGCAGGATGTCGCGCTTGCGCATCGCGCCCAGCACGTCGGGCTGCTCGTCCTCGTCGGGCTGCAGGCGCGCCTGCGTGACCGGCTGCCACGGCTGGTCGCGCAGCTCGGCGTGGCCGGGGGTGGCGACGACGTCCCACAGGTCCTGGAGGTCGAGCAGGCCCTCGACCTCGAACACGTCGTCGGTGTCGACCTCCAGCGCGCGCGTGATCTGCTCGCGCATCCCGCTGCTCATCCCGGCGCTGACCTCGACCCGGACCGCCTCGCCGAAGCGGCGGCGGCGCAGCTCGGCCTCCACCGCCTGCAGCAGGTCGTCGGCCTCGTCGGACACCGTGAAGTCGGCGTCGCGCGTGACCCGGAAGACGTGCCGGTCGAGGATCTCCATGCCGGGGAACAGCGCGTCGAGGTTCTCGGCGATCAGGTCCTCCAGCGGCACGAACGTCGCCCCGTCGCCCACCGGGACGAACCGCGGCAGCATCTCCTTCGGCACCTTCACGCGCGCGAACGTCTGCACGTCGGTCACCGGGTCGTGGACCATCACGCCCAGCGACAGCGAGAGGTTGGAGATGTAGGGGAACGGGCGCCCGAGGCCGACCGCCAGCGGCGTCAGCACCGGGAAGATCTGGCGGCGGAACTGCTCGTCCAGCGCGCGCTTGTCCGCCCGGCCGACGTCGGCGTAGCGGACGATGCGGATGCCGTGCTCGGCCAGCGCGGGCCGCAGGTCCTCCTCGAGCAGCCGCGACTGGCGGGTGGTCTGCTCGCGGATGACCCGGCGCAGCGCGTCCATCGTCTCGCGCGGCGTGCGCCCGTCCTGCAGCGGCTTCTCGATCCCCGCGTCGATCTGGTCCTGGAGCCCGGCCACGCGGACCATCACGAACTCGTCGAGGTTGGAGGAGTAGATCGCGCAGAACTTCACGCGCTCGAGCAGCGGGACGCCCGGGTCCTCGGCCAGCTCGAGCACGCGCGCGTTGAACTGCATCCAGGACAGCTCGCGGTTGTAGTACAGCCGAGGATCCTCGAGATCGACGGGGGTCGCTTCGGGCTCGGTGGTGGTCTCGCTCATGGCTCTGCCCCGATCATCGCATTCCGCTCCGAGACCGCGTACTCCAGGCGCGCGCGGAAGCCGCGCCGCTCGTAGTCGCGCCACAGGTCCAGGAAGCGCTCGAACAGCAGCCGGCGGCGGCCGCTGAGCTGGACGGCGAGCGCCACGAGCCCGGCGTAACGGGCGCGGTTGGGCGCCTCCGCCATCACGCCGGGCGGCAGGTCCTCGGCGCCGGCGTGAGAGCCCGCGAGCGCGTCCGCGTCGTCGTCGATCAGCTCATTCAGCACCGAGACCACCTCGGGCACCTGCACGTCGCAGTCGTGGATCTCTCCCAGCAGGTCCTGCAGGTCCTTCGCCAGCCGCACCGCCTCGCGCGCGTACGCGCCGAAGCACGGATGCGTGATCTCCAGAACGTAGCGGAGGCGCTTGGCGGCGATCCGCATGTCGTGAAGCGCGGTAACTTCGGCCGGGTCCTCCGCCTGCGGCATGAATCCGCAGAGCTCGTCCAGGCGGGTGCGGACGATCCGCTCGGCGTTGTCGGCCAGCGTCCCGGCAGGCTCGAGCCCCTGGACTGCGCGGGCCTTCACGCGCCGGCCGCCTCGGCGGCGTCGGCCAGCGCGTGCAGCCGGGCGAGCAGCTCCGTGCGCTCCATGTCCTCGAGCGCCGGGGCGAGCACCTCGTTGCCCGCCGCCTGGCGCTCGCGCTGGCGGTCGGCCAGGAGCTCGACCCCGGGCCGGAGCTCCGGTGGCAGTCCCTCGGCCAGCTTCTCCATCGCGGCCAGGTGGACGTCCGGGTCGCGCCGCTCGCCCAGCGCGTCGGCGATCTGCTTGACGTCGCGCAGCACGCCGCGGAACGGACCGCGCGGGAAGCAGGGCGCGAACACCTCGAGCACGGCGCGCAGCCGGCGCGACGCCACCCGCATGTCATGCACGCGCTCGATGTCGGATGTGTCGAGCACGCCCTCGGCGTGCGCGAACAGCTCGTCGGCGCGGACGCGCACGATACGGGCGGCGGCGTGGGCGTACGGCTCGCCGGGCGCGACTTCGATCTCGGCGGCCTTCGCCATAGGGACGAACAGTCAAGCATTACCCGCAAGGTCCAGCAGGATCCCCTCGCGCAGGCCGCCGTTGCCGATCCGCAGCGGGTGGTCGAGCGCTTCGCCGGCCGCGCCCAGCGCCAGCAGCCCGGCCGGCAGCAGCCGCACGCGCTCGGCCTCGAGGTGGTAGCGGGCGGCCACCTGCTCCGCCGGCGCGCCCTGCAGGACGGCCAGTGCCCGGTCGAGCGCGTCGCGGTCGAGCACCGGCCCGACCAGCCGGCGCAGCGACGCCGCGCTGCCGCCCACGGCCACGGCCGTGTCGACGTCCGGCAGCTCGAGGCCGTCGAGCGCCCGCAGGGCGTGCGTGCGCGCGGCCAGCAGCTCGCCCGCGGTGGGCGGATCCGAGGCCAGGAAGCAGTCGGCCAGCACGCCGGAGCCGACCGGCAGCGACGTCCACCACTCGACCCCGGCGGCCAGCGTGCCGGCGGCGATCTCCGTCGAGCCGCCGCCGACGTCGACCACGGCGACCCGGCCGGCGGGACGGGTGCCGAGCGTGAGCGTGGCGCCGATGAACGCCAGCCGGGCCTCCTCCTCGCCGTCCAGCACGCTCACGTCGATGCCGCAGCGGCGGCGGATGGCCGCGCAGAACTCGTCGGCGTTGGCCGCCCGCCGGATCACCGCGGTGGCCACCGTGCGGATCGGCGACGCGCCCGCTTCGGTGGCCAGCGCGTGCTGGGCGGCCACCACCTCGGCGGTCTCGGCGATGCGGTCCTCGGGGATCGCGTGGCCCGGGCTCAACCCGCGTCCCAGGCGCGTGAACGCCCGCCGCTGGAGCACCTCGGTCAGGCGTCCGTCACGCGCCTCGGCGACCAGCACGCGGGTGGTGTTCGTCCCGATGTCGATGCAGCCACACAGCATGCGCGCTCGGGCGATGTTGCCATGATGGAGGCAATGACGAGCGCCGTCCCCGCGATCGAGGTCTCCGGGCTGCGCAAGTCCTATGGCGCGCGGGACGCGCTGCGGGGCGTCGACTTCACCGTGGCGCGCGGCGAGGTGTTCGGGCTGCTCGGCCCGAACGGGGCGGGCAAGACGACGACCGTCGAGGTGCTCGAGGGTTACCGCGAGCGCGACGGCGGCGAGGTCCGGGTGCTGGGCCGGGACCCCGGCTGCGCCGAGCTGCGCGCCCGCGTGGGGATCGTCCTGCAGTCCTGCGGCACCTACCCGCATCTCACGGTGCGCGAGACCGTGGCGCACTGGGCGACGCTGTACCCCGCGCCGCGCGACGTGGACGAAGTGCTCGCGCTGGCCGGCCTGGAGGACTGCGCCGACCGCCGCGCGCGGATCCTGTCGGGCGGCCAGCGGCGGCGGCTCGACTTCGCGCTGGCGCTCGTCGGCGACCCCGAGCTGATCTTCCTCGACGAGCCGACCACGGGCTTCGACCCGGCGGCGCGCCGGGCGGCGTGGGACGTCGTGCGGGCGCTGCAGAGGCTGGGCAAGACGATCGTCCTCACCACGCACTACCTGGAGGAGGCGCAGGCGCTGGCCGACCGGGTGGCGATCCTGCGCGACGGGCTCATCCTGGCCGAGGGCCCGCCGGGCGAGCTGGGCGCGTCGCGCTACCGGGTGACCTGGCGCGACGCGGACGGCAGCCTGGTCGAGCGCTTCACCGAGGACCCGACGGCGCTGCTGTACGAGCTGGCCGGTGCCGCCCTGGCCCGCGGCGAGCGGCTGGACGAGCTGAGCGTGACCCGGCCGTCGCTCGAGGACGTCTACCTGCAGCTGACCGAGGCCGTCGCGTGACCGCGACCGAGCTGACGCTGCCCGGCGCCCCGGCTTCGCCCGGCGGCTGGTGGGGCACCGCCTGGCGCCAGTACCGGCTGGAGCGCAAGATGTTCTGGCGCAACCCGAGCGCCGCGTTCTTCGGCGTGCTGCTGCCGCTGCTGCTGCTGGTGATCTTCGGCGCCGTCTTCGCCGGCGACCACAAGAACCTCGACGTGATCGTGCCCGGGATCGCCGGCATGAGCGTCATGTCGGCCACGTTCATCTCGCTCGCCTACAACCTGACGACGCTGCGCGAGCGAGGGATCCTCAAGCGGCTCCGGGGCACACCGCTGCCGCCGTCCGCCTACATCACCGGGCTGGTCGCCAACGCCGTGGCCAATGCCGCGCTGCAGCTGGCGATCGTGATCGTCGCGGGGCGGCTCGCGTTCGGCGTGGCCTGGCCGTCCGACTGGGGCTCGCTGGCCGTGTTCGCCTTGGCCGGCGTCGTCTGCTTCGCGCTGCTCGGCGTGGCCCTCTCGCACGCGATCCCCAACCCCGAGTCGGCGCCGGCCTACGTCAACGCGGTCTTCCTGCCCCAGATCCTGCTGGCCGGCGTGTTCTACGACGCGCACGACGCTCCGGTGGCGGTCCACGACGTCGCCCAGGTGCTGCCCTTGACCCACCTGGTCGATGGTCTGTCGGGCGCGATGGTCCACCACACCGGGGTCGCCCACCATCTCGACGCATTGCTCGTCCTGGGGCTGTGGGCGGCGGTCGGCCTCGTCCTCGCGGTGCGCGGCTTCTCCTGGGAACGGCGACGCGACGGATGACGTTGCGCGGCATCCACCGCGCGCGATAGGGTCAGCGGTCAGACCGGCTCACTGGCCGGTCATCCCATTGCGTGTGGTTCAGGAGACGGCATGGCGGCTGGCGAGGACGGTCGGTTGCGGGTCGGTCGGTCGAGGCGCGTACTCGGCGCGCAGTCCGGCTGGCTGCAGCTTGCCCTCATCATCACGGGGGCGGCGGCGCTCGGATTGATCGCGCATTTTGCGGGAGTTCCCGATCGGCTCACCCCGCTCGTCATCGGCGGCTGCCTCGCGCTGCTCACGGCGCTCGTCACGGGGCCGCCGCTGGACGACGACCCCCGTGACGAGTAGCGCTCAGCGCACCGTGAAGGGCTGCTCCAGGCTCGCGGTCGACGAGTCGCCGGCGTAGACGTCGATCTCGCCGGGCTCGACGACGAACCGGCCCTGGTTGTCGTAGAAGCCCCAGTCGCTCGAGTCGAGCGTGAAGCTGACCGTCTGCTTCTGCCCCGGCTGGAGCGTGACCCGCTGGAAGCCGCGCAGGCGGCGCACCGGCTGGGAGAGGCTGGCCACCGGGTCGTGGATGTAGAGCTGGACGACGTCGTCACCGGCCCGTGAGCCGGTGTTGGCCACGTCGACCGTGGCCGTGATCCGCCCGTTGCGCGACGTGCTGCTCGAGCTCAGGCGCAGGTTGGACACCGAGAACGTCGTGTAGCTCAGGCCGTAGCCGAACGCATACAGCGGGTCGCACGAGTTGAGGTCGCGGTAGCGCGAGTCGTACTTCTGGGTGACGTCGCACGGGCGGCCGGTCGGCTCGTGGTTGTAGTAGATCGGCACCTGGCCGACGCTGCGCGGGAACGAGACCGGCAGCTTGCCGCCGGGGTCGACCTTCCCGAACAGCACGTCGGCCACGGCGTTGCCGGCCTCGGTGCCCGGGAACCACGCCTCGAGGATCGGCGGTGGCGGACGCGTCGACCTTGGACAGCGTGAGCGGGCGGCCGTTGAACAGCACGACGGTGAACGGCTTGCCGGTGGCCTTGATCTCGTCGATCAGCTCCTGCTGGTTGCCCGGCAGGTCGAGGTTCGTGCGCGACGTCGCCTCGCCGCTCATCTCGCGCGTCTCGCCCAGGGCGAGCACGACCTGGTCGGCCGAGTTGGCCGCGGCGACGGCGTCCGGGAACGACGTCGTTCGGGCAGTCCTGGGCCGGGTCGTACTGCGGCGGCTCGGTGTTGGGCAGCGTGCACGCCTTGGTGAAGGTCGTGTTCGGGTCCTGCGCCTTGATGCCGGTGTACACGCTCACGGCGTCGGCGTCCTGGCCCTGCCCCCACCACGGGCCGAGCATGTCGTGCTGGTCGTCGCCCAGCGGGCCGATCACCGCGACGGACTTCTTCGGGTCGAGCGGCAGCTCGGTGTTCGCGTTCTTGAGCAGCACCATCGACTCGCCGGCGGCCTTGCGGGCGGCGGCGCGGTCGGACGGCTTGACGAAGCTGGCCGGGTCGCTCGCCTTGGTCTGGTCGACGTACGGATGGTCGAACAGCCCGGCGCGGAACTTCACGCGCAGGATCCGCTTGACCGCGTCGTCCAGGCGCGCCATCGAGATCCGGTGCTCGGCCAGCAGCTGCTTGCCGAAGTCGCGGATGTTGGTCGAGACCATCTCCTGGTCGGTGCCGGCGTTCAGCGCGGCCTGGGCGGCATCGGGACCGTCGGCGGCGACGCCGTGGCCGCACGGGCCGGTGTCCGGGTTCTTCGGCGGGCAGGCGCGCAGCTCGGCGACCGCCGTGTAGTCGCTCTCGATGAAGCCGTCGAAGCCCCACTGCTTCTTCAGCAGGTCGGTCTCGGTCTCGTGGTTGGCGCAGCCCGGCACGCCGTCGATCGCGTTGAACGAGCACATCACCGTGTCGGCGCCGGCGTCGACCGCCGCCTTGAACGGCGGCAGGTAGAGGTTGTGCAGCCGCGACTCGGACATGTCGGTCGTGTTGTATTCGCGCCCGCCCTCCGGCTGGCCGTAGGCGGCGTAGTGCTTGACGCTCGCGACGACCTTGTCGGGCGCGCTGTAGTCGTTGCCCTGGGCCGCGTGCACGCGCGCGGCGGCGAACACCGAGCCGAGGTACGGGTCCTCGCCCGCGGCCTCGGAGATGCGGCCCCAGCGCGGCTCGTGCGACACGTCGACCATCGGGCTGTAGATCTGCTTGATGCCGACCGTCGCGGTCTCGCGGGCGGCGATCGTGTCGTCCGCCGTGGCCACGCCCGGGTCGAAGCTGCTCGCGGCGCCCAGCGGGATCGGGAAGATCGTCCGGTAGCCGTGGATCGTGTCGTAGGCGAACAGGATCGGGATGTGCAGCCGCGACTTCTCGACCGCGATGTGCTGATAGTGGTTGATCTTCGCCGGGTCGGTCAGGCTGAACACGCCGCCGACGGGCTTGGCTGCCTCGTCGTCGGTGATCTGCCCGTCCGAGAGCAGCTGCAGCTGGTTCAGCTTCTCGTCGACGGTCATCTTCTTGACCAGCGCGTCAACCTTGCGCTCGATCGACTGGTTCGCCGGCTGGCGTACCGGTCTGAGCGTCGCGTCGTCGCTCGATTGCGTGGCGGCGACCACGCCGCCCGCCGCTCCGGCGCTCAACGCGAGCGCAGCAGCGCCGATCGCCACTCCCCGTCCCCTGATTCGCATGTGACTCCTCCCGCGGGTGTTCTGACCGTTTGGTTCCGTCCCACGATCGGCGAAGCTTGAAACCGGGTACGGAGTGTCGGGCCGATGATTCGCCTGGTCACCGTTCGTCGTGGCGGCGATGCTGTTCTGCGCCGCGCCCGCCGCGGCCTCGCCGCTCAACGACTACGCCCGCACCACCTGGTCCTCCCTGGCCGCGATGACCGATCCGGCCACCGGCCTGCCGGCCGACAGCCTGGACGCCGACGGCACGACTTCCGTACAGACGTCGACCACGAACATCGGCGCCTACATGTGGAGCGCGGTGGCCGCCCAGCGGCTCGGGATCATCTCCCACCGCGACCTGGTGTCGCGGATGTCGAAGACGGTGGCGACGCTGTCGCGGATGGAGCGCTACGACGGGCTCTACTACAACTGGTACGACCACCACACGGGCGCCAAGCTGACGGCCTGGCCGCCCACGGGCGCGCCGCTCACACCGATCCTCTCGTCCGTCGACAACGGCTGGCTGGCGGTGGGGTTGAAGATCGTCGCCGACAGCGTCCCCGAGCTCTCAGCCCGGGCGCAGGCGCTGTATGACGCGATGGACTTCGGGTTCTTCTACGTCCCGGCGCAGAACCGGATCCTCTTCTCCTACGCGCCGTCGACCGGCGCGGCCCCATGCTGCTACGACACCGTGGTCAGCGAGAGCCGGATCGCCGACTACATCGGCATCGCCAAGGGCGAGCTGCCGCCGAAGGAGTACTACGGCCGCTGGCGCAGCTTCCCGGACACCTGCGACTACGCGTTCCAGGAGGCCAAGCCGATCGGCTTCACGCGCACCTACTTCGGCGTGAGCGTCTACGAGGGCGCGTACCCGTACGACGGCATGCGGATCATGCCGTCCTGGGGCGGCTCGATGTTCGAGGCGCTGATGCCGGCACTGTTCGTGCCCGAGGAGCGGTGGGCGCCGCGGTCCTGGGGGGTCAACCACCCGCTCGTCGTGCGCGCCCAGATCCACCATGGCCTGGTCGACGCCGGCTACGGCGACTGGGGCTTCTCGCCGTCCAACACGCCCGAGGGCGGCTACGAGGCGTACGGCGTCGACGCCATCGGGATGGACCCGAACGGCAATCCGTCCAACGAGGACGGGACGCTCGTCGACCACGGCTTCCCCGGCTGCCCGGAGCGCCCGGCCAAGCCCGACCCGCCGCCGTCGGCCTACACGAACGGCGTCGTCACCCCGCACGCCGCGTTCCTGGCGCTGCGCTACGACCCGTCAGCGGCCCTCGTCGAACCTCGCGCGCCTGCGCTCGCGGTTCCCCGGCATGTACGGCCAGCTGGGGCTTCCGCGACAGCGTCAACGTCCAGACCGGCGCCGTCTCGGGCTCCTACCTGTCGCTCGACCAGGGCATGATCATGGCCGCGCTCGGCAACGCGCTGGGCGACGACGTGCTGCGCCGCACGTTCTCCGACGGGATGGAGCGCACGCTGCGCCCCGTCATCGGGATCGAGCAGTTCAACGCCGCGGGCTGAGTCGCGCGTAGAGCGCGCGCTCGGCCATCGCGACCAGCAGCGCCACGGGGCTGGGGCGCTCGGACTGGCTGGTGGCACGGCCGGACGGCCACCCGCTCGCCCTGCGCAACGCCCCCGCCGGCTCAGTCTTCGGGGCGCACCACATGGAGCTCGATCCGGTAGACGAGGGTGTCGTCGTCGATCGGCCCCGCGTGCGCGGCGCGGTCGCGTAGCGTCTCGCGGTCGGGCTCGCCGGCTCGCCGGACGTCGGCCGCGGTGATCGCCGCGAACGGGACGAGCTCGATCGCGTCGACCTCGATCAGACCGGGGCCGACCCGGTAGCGGCCGCCCTCCTTGACCTGTGGCCGCCGCCACAGCCGGACCGACAGCGTGATGTCGCCGGCCAGGACGTCGTCCCGCAACTCGCGGCTGAACTCCACGGCCCGACGCTAGCGCAGCCACTCCTCGAAGGTCGGCCCTGCGAGCGTCGCCTCGGGCCCGGGCAGGAGGGCGCCGTTCGCGTACAGGTCGCGGTCGGGGTTGGCCGGGTCGAGCACGCCCTCGACCTGCGCGGAGTCGCCGCGGCGCGCGGCGAGCAGCTTCGCCATCTCGACGAGGCTCTCCTCACGGGGGCCCGCGATCTCCGGGATCGGCGCATCCGGCGACGCCGGCCCGGGGCCCACGGCCAGGTCCGCGAGCGCCTCGGCGACCGTCCTGGCGGCGACCAGTTGCGTGCGCATCTGCGGGACGCGGGTGACCCCGTTGTGGCGGCCCCAGTCCATGAGCTGCGCCACGAACTCGTGGAACTGCGCGGCGCGCAGGATCCGGGCGGGGACGGGCCCGGCCAGGCTGGCCTGCTCGTGGGCGAGTTTCGCCACGTTGTAGCCCGCCGTCAGCCGGTCGATCCCGATGATCGAGACGACGACGATCCGCTCCACGCCGGCGCGATCGCCGGCCGCCTGCAGGTTCCGGGCCGCCGTCGTGAAGAACTCGGTGGCCGCCTGCTCTTCGGGCGAGGGCCCGGTGGCGACGTCGATGATGCTCGTGACACCGTCGAGGGCCGCGGCCAGACCCTCCCCGGTGATCAGGTCGACACCGCGTGAGCGCGACATCGCCACGACGTCGTGGCCCCGCGCCTCGAGCACGTCGACGACGTGGCGGCCCACCCGCCCGGTCGCTCCGGCCACGGCGATCCTGGTGTTCTGTTTCATCGGTTGCTCTCCAGCGTTGTCATGTGTGAGGTGTGACCCGTGGCGTGGAACGGATGTGACAGCCCGACGTCGATCACGAGCTTGCCGCGCACATGGCCGGCGACAGCGCGCTGCTGAGCGCTCGCGGCGGCCGCCAGCGGATAGACCTGATCCACGGGCAGGCGCAGGCGCCCGGCGTCGACCAGCGCGGCGATCGCCGAGAGCGTGTCCCGGCGGGGAACGCCGCCGCTGTAGGCGCCGGCGATCAGGCGCTGCATCGGCGGGCCGGCGGGCTCGTCGCCGGTGATCCAGACCATGCGACCGCCGTCGCGCACGATCTCCGGGCTGCGGGCCTTCATCTCGCCGCCCCAGCAGTTCAGGACGACGTCGACGCCGCGCGGGAATCGCTGCGTGACGGCGTGCGCCCAGTCGCCTGCGCGGTAGTCGGCGAAGTCCGCCGCGCCGAGGGAGCGCACGTACCGCTCGTTGCGGGCGCCGGCGATGGCCAGCACGCGCGCGCCGCGGTCGGCCGCGAGCTGGATGGCCACGCTGCCGACTCCGCCCGCGGCGGCCGTGACGGCCACGATCTCGCCCGCCTGCACGTCGAGCACGTCGACGAGCGCCTGGTAGGCCGTGAGCGCGACGCACGGCAGCGCGGCCGCCTCGACGTGGGAGACGCTCGCCGGCTTGAGCGCCATCTGGTCCGCCGGCACCGACGCGAACTGCGCGTAGGTGCCGTTCCCGAGCAGCTTGTAGCCGAACACCTCGTCGCCGACCCCGAGGCCCGCCACGCCCGCGCCCAGGCGCTCGACGACGCCCGAGAAGTCCGAGCCCATCACGAGCGGCCGGGCGCCGGAGTCGAGGTAGCCCTCGCGGAACATCGCATCGACGGAGTTGACGCCCGCGGCCGCGATGCGCACGAGCACCTCGCCGGGACGCGGCTCGGGCACGGGCAGCTCGAGCAGCCGCAACTTCTCCGGACCTCCGACCTCTTCGACGGCAATTGCCTGCATCGTCACCGACCACCTGGTTCGCGTGTGGGCTGGACGGTGGACGCTAAGCCCGCCGTGGGAACGCATCGGTACCCTTGGCCGGGATGGGCGAGTTCGGCAGACCGGGGGACGTCTTCCTCGCGGACTGCCCGGCTCGCCTCGCGGTCGAGATCATCGCCGACAAGTGGGCCGTGGTCGTGATCTACGGCCTCAGTCAGGGGCCCGTACGCCATGGCGATCTCATCGATCTCGTCGGCGGGATCTCGAAGAAGATGCTGACGCAGACGCTGCGGCGGCTCGGGAGCCACGGCCTCGTGACCAGACGCGCGTATCCCGAGGTCCCGCGCCGCGTCGAATACGAGCTCACCGACCTCGGACGGACGCTGATCGAGCCGATCCGCATGTTGACGGCCTGGGCGGAGCGCAACGGAGAGGCGGTCGCCGACGCGCAGGAGCGGACCGTCGCCGCGTAGGCAGCGCGAGGGCCAGCAGCAAGCCGACTCCGGCGGCGACGGCCCCGTTAACGGCGATGGCCAGGTGCACCCCGCTGAGCACATGCGCGGCTGAGCCGCCACCCAGCGCCTGGATGCGCGCCGCGGCGATGGTCGAGACGACCGGGATGCCGAGCGTGATCCCGACCTGCTGGCTCATCGAGGCCAGCCCGGTGGCCAGGCCCTGCTCATGGTCGGCCAGTCCGGAGGTGGCGATGACCATGAACCCCACGATCGCCACCAGGTTCGCGACGCCGCCGGCGAAGGTGGCGGCCAGCAGCAGGATCATCCAGGCCGAGCCCTGGCCGAGCAGCACCAGCGGCAGCGTCGCCGCCGCCTGGAGCAGGAACCCGCCGGCCAGCGCACGCCGGGCGCCGAGGGCGGCGATGACCCTGGGCCCGGCGATGCCGCCGACGACCGTCCCGAGCCCGAGCACCGCGAACGAGAGGCCCGCGACGAGCGGCGAGTAGCCCAGCACCCGCTGGAGGTACAGCGTCAGGACGAACACGAGCGAGGTTTCCGTCGCGAAGGCCAGCAGCCCGGCCGCATTGCCGGCGGCGACCGTCCGGCGCGACAGGATGCTCAGCGGCACGAGCGGCTCGGTGGCGACGCGCTCGACGAGCACGAAGGCGACGGCCAGCGCCGCGCCGGCGGCGAGCGAGCCGAGCGTGGCCGGATCTCCCCAGCTCGTGCTCTCGGCATGGGTGAGGCCGAACACGACCGCCAGCAGCGCGCCGGTGACGGTCAACGCTCCCGGCACGTCGAGCCTCGGGCGTGCGGCGGGCCGGCTCTCCGCGATCACGAGCGGAGCGACGCCGAGTACCGCCGCGGCCACGACGACGTTGATGAAGAAGGCCCAGCGCCAGCTCAGGACGTCGGTCAGGACGCCTCCGAGGATCGCGCCGGTGGTGAACCCGGCCGCCATGAGGGCGCCGTTGAGCCCGAGCGCCCGGTCGCGCGCCGGACCCTCGGGAAACGCCGTGGTCAACAGCGCGAGGGCGGCGGGGGTGACGATCGCGGTGGCGAGGCCCTGGGCGACGCGCGCGGTCAGCAGCACCGCGGGCGACTCGGCCAGGCCTCCGGCCAGCGATGCCGTCCCCAGCAGAGCGATGCCCACCAGGAACATGCGCCGTCGCCCGGCGACATCGCACACGCGGCCGAACAACAGGGTGAAGCCCGCGGCGCCGAGCGCGAACGCCGTCGGAATCCACTGCAATCGGTCGAGCGCGAACCCGACGTCGGCGCCGACGTCGGGGAGCGCGACGTTGAGGATTGAGAAGTCCACCGCCAGCGTGAAGCCGGCCGTGAGCAGCACCGCCAGCACCACGGTCCGGCGAGCGTCTTGGAGAAATGCCATGCGGCGATCGTCGGACGCCGGCGACGGGTCAGCCAGATCCCTGTGCTGCCTGGTCTCGCGCTGCCTGGCACTCACAGGGTTATGGGGTGCTCATGCGAGCGCGCTTTACTTGCGAGCGTGACTGGGAAGGCGCCCGCGGGAGCGGCTGGCACGCTCGGCGATTTCTTGAAGAGCCGCCGTGCGCGGCTGAGTCCCGGCGACGCGGGCATCGCGTCGTTCGGGGCGCGGCGCGTGCCCGGCCTGCGCCGCGAGGAGCTCGCCCAGCTCGCGGGGGTCAGCACGACGTACTACACACGGCTGGAGCAGGGGCACAGCCTGAACGCCAGCCGGTCGGTCATCGAGGCGCTCGCGCGCGCACTGCGGCTCAGCGACGACGAGCGGGCGCATCTCATCGACCTCGCGCGCCCAGCCTCCGGCGCCCGCCCGCCGCGAGCCCGCCCGGAGGCGGCCCAGCCGAGCACGAGCCGGCTGATCGACGCGATCGTCGACGTGCCCGCCGTGGCCCTCGGGCGCCGCACCGAGGTGCTGGCCTGGAACCGGCTGGGCCACCGGCTGCTGGCGGGCCACTACGCCGCGGATTCCGTCGCGCGCCCGACCGAGCGGCCGAACCTCACCCGCATGCTGTTCCTCGACGCGCACACGCGCGAGCTCTATGTCGACTGGCCGCGCGAGGCAGCGCGGGCGGTGGCGTCGCTGCGCCTCGTCGCCGGTCGCTTCCCGGAGGACCGTGCGCTGGAGGAGCTCGTCGGCGAGCTGTCCGTCAAGAGCCGCGAGTTCGCCCGCCTCTGGGCCAAGCGCCCGGTCGAGAACTGCGTGTCGGGCCGCAAGCGGTTTCGCCATCCGGAGGTCGGCGAGCTCGAGCTCGAGTTCCAGGTGCTCGCGCTGCCGGACGACTCCGGGCAGCGGCTCCTGACCTATACCGCCGAGCCGGGGACGCCGGCGGCCGCGAGCCTGCGCCTGCTCGCGGTGTCACCGCGCCGCTGACGTGAGCGACGCCGCCGCCGACGCGTTCGTGATCTTCGGGATCACCGGGGACCTCGCGAAGCAGATGACGTTCCGGTCGCTGTACCGGCTGGAGCGCCGCGGGCTGCTCGGCTGCCCGATCGTCGGCGTGGCCGTCGACGACTGGACGCCGGCCACGCTGCGCCGCCACATGCGCGAGGCGATCCGGGCCGCCGGGGAGCGGGTGGAGCGCGCGGTGTTCGACCGGCTCGCGAAGCGCCTGAGCTACGTTCAGGGCGACTTCGACGATGCGGCCACGTATCGGCGGGTCGCCGAGGCGATCACGGCGGCGAAGCGCCCGTTGTTCTATCTCGAGACCCCGCCGTCGCTGTTCGGCCGGGTGGTCGGGGGGCTGGCCGCGGCGGGCCTGACCAAGGACGCCCGGATCGTGGTGGAGAAGCCGTTCGGACACGACCTCGCATCGGCCAAGGCGCTGGCGGCCGAGCTGCACCACTCGGTCCGCGAGACCCAGATCTTCCGCGTGGACCACTTCCTCGGCAAGGTCGGCATGGAGGAGCTCCTGTACCTGCGCTTCGCCAACTCGATGCTCGAGTCGGTGTGGGACGGCGACCACGTCGAATGCGTGGAGATCACGATGGCCGAGCAGTTCGGGGTGGAGGACCGCGGGCGCTTCTATGACGCCGTCGGCGCGCTGCGCGACGTGGTGGTCAACCACCTGCTCCAGGTCGTCGCCGCGGCCACCCTGGACGCCCCCGCGGAGGGGGAGACGCTCGACGCCGCCCGCCACCGGCTGCTGCGGGCCGTGGCCGCCGCGGACCCGGCGCGGCACGTGCGCGGCCAGTACAGCGGCTACCGCTCCACGCCGGGGGTCGCCCGGGGCTCGGCGACGGAGACCTACGTCGCGCTGGAGCTGCGGGTCGAGAACGAGCGCTGGCGCGACGTGCCGTTCTTCGTCCGCGCCGGCAAGCACCTGCGCGCGACCGTGACCGAGCTGCGGTTCCTGCTCCGCCCCCGGCCGGCGCTGGGCTTCCTGACCGGGCGCAGGCAGCCCCCGCCGAACGAGCTGCTGCTGCGGATCGACCCGCACGCCGGGCTCCGGCTGATCCTCGACGCCCACCGTGCCGACGCGGACGGCCCCGAGCCGATCCTTCTCGACCTGGAGTTCGCGCGCGAGGGCGGCGAGGCGCCCACGCCGTACGAGGTCCTGTTCCGCGCCGCGCTGGCCGGCGACCCGTCGGTCTTCACGCACCAGGACACCGTCGAGGAGACGTGGCGGATCGTGCAGCCGCTGCTCGACCACCCGGGGCCCATCCACCCCTACCGCAAGGGCAGCTGGGGACCCGCGGCCGCCCATGAGCTCCCGGCCGATCACGGCGGATGGCGACCGCCGTGGCTGCCCGAGTAGGGGGCTAGTGGCCGGATGGGGAGGTGAACTCGGCCCGCCAGAGCTCGCCGTCGGCGACGCGCTCGATCTCGCGCGTCGTCAGATCGTCGGCGGCGAACGCCTCGATCTCGGATGACAGCAGCGGGAACGGCGGGCCGGACTCCGGGGGCTCGTCGGCGGCGGACGCGATGACGAGCAGCGTGCCCCCCGGGGCGACGAAGCCGCGGACGGAGGCGATGGCCGCGGCGTGCGACTCCGGCGGCAGCGCCTGCACGGTGAAGCTCTCGACCACGAGCGCGAAGGCGCCCCGCCAGGCCGCCGGTGGGGCGAGCACGTCGGCGACGACGTAGTCGACCCACGAGCCCGGGTGGCGCACGCGGGCCATGGAGATCGCGGTCGGCGCGAAGTCGAACGCCGTCACCGCGAAACCGAGCGCGGCGGCGAACTCGGCATCGTCGCCCAGCCCGCAGCCGACCACCAGCGCGGGGCGGCCCTCGCCGGCGACCCCGCGCAGGATCGCCCACTCGACCAGCTGCTCGCGCGGGCCGCCGCGGTCCCACGGCAAGGGGTTGCCCGACGCGTACATCCGCTCGAAGAAGTCGTCAGGCAACGATGAACGCCGGCGGCGGCGTGCCGTCGATCGTCACCGCGACCTGAGACAGCGCGCTGCGCTCCCAGCCCGCCCGCAGCAGCCCGTACACGACGACGTCGTGCGCCACGTCGCCGTGGCGGTGCCAGGCGGACAGCACGCCCTCGCGGCGGAAGCCGATCCGCTCGAGCGCCGCCTGGGAGCGCCCGTTGTGCAGGCCAGACCAGGCGGTCAGCCGCTCCAGCCCGAGCCGGCGGAAGGCGAGCGCGGCGATCAGCGCCTTGGCCTCGAAGTTCGCCCCGGAGCCCCACCAGGCGTGCCCGAGCCAGGTCCCGATCACCGCGCGCCGGTCGCGCCGCATGACCTCGGAGAGACCCGTGATGCCGATCGGCCCGTCCTCGCCGTGCACGATCAGGAAGTCGAGCAGCTCGCCGCGCTCGCGCTTGATCCGCAGCGCGGCGATGTAGGCCTCCGGCTCGTCGAGGCGCTCGTACGGCCCCCAGGAGAAGAAGCGGGTGACCGCGGGATCGGCGCCCAGCTCGAACAGCCGCGGCGCGTCCTCCGCGCGCGGGTAGCGGAGCCTTAGCGTGGGCCCGGCGAGGACCAGCGGGATCGGCCTCGTACGGCGTCACGGCGCGCGATGGTATACACGCGGCCATCGAGGCTCTGCTCTACGACGTGCACGGCAACCTCCCGGCGCTCGAGGCCGTGCTGGCCGACGCGGCCGCGCACGGCGCCGACCGCTATGTGCTGGGCGGCGACTACGCGCTGTTCGGCGGCTGGCCGCGCGAGACCGTCGCGCGCCTCAAGGGGCTCGACCGCGCGCTCTGGATCCGCGGCAACGGCGAGCGCTGGACGAACGCGCCCGGCGAGGCGCCGGACAACCCGGTCGTCCAGGGCGCCATCGCCGCCGCCCGCGACGCGCTGGGCGAGATCACGGCGATCGACCTGGCCGCGCTGCCGGCCAGCGCCCAGCGCCACGGCACGCTGATCTGCCACGGCTCGCCCGGCTCTGACGTCGACTCGTTCTCAGCCGAGCCGTCCGACGCGACGCGCAACTGCTGCAGGGCAGCGACGCCCGGCGCGTCGTGTTCGGCCACACCCACCTGCCGTTCCGCCGCACCGCCGGCGAAGTCGAGCTCGTCAACCCGGGCTCGGTCGGGATGCCGTTCGACGGCGACACCCGCGCCGCCTACGCGCTCGTCGACGACGACGGCCGCGTCGAGCACCGCCGCGTCGCGTACGACCACGCGCAGACCGCCCAGCGCATCCGGAGCCTGCGCGGCGACTGGACCGAGACCGTCGCGCGCCGCATCGAGCAGGCGCGCATGGACGTCTGAGCGCCCGCGGCGCTCTACGCTGGCGCGGTGCGCATCCGACTCGTGCTCGCCACCGCCGCGCTCTTCGCGCTGGCCGCGGCGCCCGCCTCCGCCAAGATCGTCGTCAACCGCAGCATCGCCGGCGTCAAGCTCGGCGTGAGCCAGCAGCGGGTGCTGAACCTCCTCGGGAATCCGAGCACGACCGTCACCAACCAGGCCTTCGACACGATCTACACGTACAAGGGACGTGGGCTGCAGATCACGTTCCACGCGCACGGCAGCACGAACGACGTCACCCTGATCGAGGTCCGCAAGCGCGGCGAGCGGACCGCGTCCGGCGTCGGCGTCGGCTCGACCTACGCCGCCGTCCGCGCCCACGTCGCCGGCGTGCGCTGCGCCCGCGCGCCCAACCCGCGGCAGCGCTGGTGCACGGTGCTGTCCGGAGGCCGGCAGACGACCTTCGTGATCAGCTCGGCCAAGCGCGTCCACGAGGTCGTGTTCAGCTACCGCGGCGACTAGGAGTCCATCGCGTCGTAGGCCTCTTCCGCGACCATCGACTCGATCTCCTCGCGCTCCGGGTCCTCGTCGTGCTCGGACCCGAGGTGGTCGCGCACGCGCCCGACCAGTTCGTCGTCACTGGCGGCCGAGATCGTCTCGCCGCAGATGTTGCACTCGACCACGCGCACCGCGTCCTCCTCAGATGTCGTCCCGCAGGAACTCCCGCTCGATCCCGTGGATCTTGGCGAGCCGGCGCTTGTGGCGCTCCTCGCCGGTGAACTCGGCCCCGAGATAGGCCTTGATGATGTCGCCGGCCAGCGCCGGGCCGACGACCCGGGCGCCCAGGCAGAGCACGTTGCAGTCGTCGTGCTCCACGCTCTGGTGGCCGGTGTAGGTGTCGTGCGCCACGGCGGCGCGGATGTCCGGGAACTTGCAGGCCGCCACGGCCACGCCGGCGCCCGATCCGCACACCAGCACGGCGCGGTCGGCCTCGCCGGAGCGCACGGCCTCGGCGGCGGCGCGGGCGGTGTCGGGGTAGTCGACGGGGTCGGTGGACCACGTCCCGAGGTCGACCGGCTCGTGCCCCTCGGCCAGCACGGTCTCCACCACCATGGCCTTCAGCGGGAACCCCGCATGGTCGAACGCGCAGGCGATCTTCATGAGGCTGCCTCCCCGGCGACGGCGTCGAGCTTCTGTCCCTGGGCCTCCGCGTACTCCTGCGCGGCGAGCAGCGCCGCGCCGAGCACGCCGGCGCGCGGCCCGTGGCGGGCGATCCGGATCTCCGTGTGCAGTCCCAGGCCCGGGACGACGTGATTGAGGGCGGAGCGGCGGGCCGGCGCCAGCAGCAGCTCCCCGGCCCGGGAGACGCCGCCGCCGATCACCACCTCCAAGCGGGTCGAACGTGTTGATCGCGTTGGCGATGCCCACCCCCAGGCGCTCGCCCAGCACCTCCAGGCACCAGCGGCACGCGTGGTCGCCGGCGTGCGCGCCCTCGACGACGTCGAGGCCGTTGACGCCGCCCTTCTCCTCGCGCTTGTGGCCGAGGAACGAGTCCGGATAGCGCTCCGCCGCCTCGTCGGCCAGCCGGTCGAGCGCGCGGCCGGAGGCCAATGCCTCCAGCGACCCGCGCTGCGGGAACGCGTCCGCCGGCCCGTGGTCGCCGTGCTCGAGGTCACGGGCGAGGATCGTGTGGCCCACCTCGGCGGCGGACGTGGTCGGCCCGCGGTACAGCCGCCCGCCCAGCACCCAGCCGCCGCCCACGCCCGTGCCGAGCGTGAACATGACCAGGTGGGAGACCGTGATCCGCCCGTTCTCCGACGCCTCCGCGAGCGCCGCGCAGCCGGCGTCGTTCTCCACGTACACCGGCACGCCCGCGCGGTCTGTGAGGTGCTCGCGCAGCGGGAGGTCCTGCAGCGGGATGTTGACGCTGGCCAGGATGCGGCCGGTGGAGAACTCGACGATCGACGGCAGCCCGATGCCCACGGCGCGCGTCTCCGACGTCCTGGAGGCCTCGATCGCCGCCCCCAGCTGCTCCAGCAGCGCGGCCTGCGAGCCCTGCTCGGTGTGGATGATCTTGGACTCGGTCAACGCGCCGGCCTCGAGCACGGCCGTGGCGATCTTCGTGCCGCCGACGTCGACGCCGATGAACTCGTCGCTCATCCGAGCTCGCCGGCCGCGTCGGGGTCGCAGAGCACGAGCAGCTCGCCCGCCGCCGGGCGCACGAGGGCGCCAGGCGCCGCCGGGTCGACCGGATCGCCGAACGCCCGCTTCATCGCCCCCGCCTTCTCCTTGCCCGTGACCAGCAGGATCACCCGCCGCGCGCCGTTGATGCACGGCAGCGACAGCGAGATCCGGGGCACGAACGGCTGCCAGCCGGCGTACTCGGCGCCCACGACGAGTCGCGAGCGTTCCTCCAGCTCCGGCTTGCCGGGGAACAGCGACGCCACGTGCGAGTCCGGTCCCAGCCCGAGCAGCAGCAGGTCCCAGCGCGGGTCGTTGCCCGCGTGCTCGCGCACCTGGGCCTCGTAGTTGGCCGCGCCGATCTCCGGCCCCAGCTCGCCCTCCATGCGCATCACGCGCGGCCGGACGTCCTTCTGCAGGCGCCCGACCAGCGCCCCGTCGACCAGCGCGAAGTTCGAGCGCTGGTCGTCCGGCGGCACGCAGCGCTCGTCGCTGAACCACAGCGTGGCGGCGCTCCAGTCGACACCCGCCCGCGCGCACGCCTCGTAGGCGCGCCGCGGCGTCGAGCCGCCGGTCACCACGATGTTGCCCCCCGCCTGGGCCGCGTCCAGCAGGATCTCGACGACCGGTGCCGCCGGATCCTCGAGCACTCGGATCTCCATCCCGCTATCTCACCATGCCTTGCGCCGTGGCGAGGGCCGGCCGGTAGGTCGGGTCGCGCAGCAGCGCCTGGCGGACGCCCTCGCCGAGGATCCCGCCCTCGCCGCGGGAGGCGCCCATGACCATCCACTCCCGTTCCGTGCCGTCGCGCTCGCGCCGGCTCGCCTTCAGCCCGCCCGGCGCGCGGTCGAGCGACACCGACTGCCCGGAGGCCACCTCGATCGTGACACCGGCCAGCCCGGGCGCGTCCTGCTGGATCGGCTCGAGCCGGATCTTGATGTCCTGGCGGCGCGTGTGGGCCGTGCCGCTCCAGCGGTTGGACGCCTGCGAGAGCGAGCCGGGCTGCCAGCCCAGGCGCGAGCCCAGCCAGCCGCAGAACAGCAGCGCCGGGGCCAGCGAGTCCTCGCGGTGGCGGACGGTCACGCGGGAGATCGCGCGCAGCTCCGGCCGCCGGCGCGGCGAGTCGAACGCCGCGGCCACCCGCTCGCGCCACGGCGTCGAGCGCAGCCAGGCCAGGTCGACGACGTACAGGTCCTCGGCCAGGCTCGCCGCGCGCGCCAGCGCCGCCTCCACGTCCGGCTCGTCCAGCGAGTCGATGAGCACGATCTGGGCCAGCCGGCGCAGCGTGTCGACCGCGTCCGGGTGCCCGTGCGGCGCCCACACCATCGTCGGCCAGGTCGCTGACCACGATCGGGTCGACGATCGCGTCGAGCTTGGCCAGGTGGCGCTCGCCCAGCAGCAGCTCGACGCGCTCGCGGCCGACCGCGATCTCACCCGACTGCGGCGCGTCCTCGGTGCCGATGGTGGCCCAGGCGTCGAGCTTGCGCCGGCCCGACTCCACCGCGCACAGCACGAGCCGCGAGGGGTGGTAGCGCCCCACGCGCCGGAGGCGGTTCTCGATCTCGCCGCGGAAGTCGGCGTCGACGATCACCACCATGTTCATCACCCGGGCGGGGACGTACGCGCGCTCCTCCTTGTGGCGCTGCACGAACATCTCCCGCAGGGCGGCCTCGATCGCCCCCGGCGTCGTGTCGCGCTCGCGCCAGACGTCCTCCATTTACAGGCCCCGCCACTTGCGCGGCGCGATCAGCTCGTCGGCGGCCGCCGGCCCGGCCGAGCCGGAGGCGTACTCGTGCAGCGGCTCGTCGTCGTCCTCCTTCCAGGCCTTGAGGATCGGGTCGATGATCGACCACTGCGCGATCACCTCGTCGCTGCGGGTGAACAGCGTGGCGTCGCCGCGCATCGCGTCGAGGATCAGCCGCTCGTAGGCCTCGGGCGACTGCGACATGAACGCCGAGCCGTAGAGGAACTCCATGTTCACCGGCCGGATCCGCATGCTCGAGCCGGGGATCTTCGCGCCCAGCGACAGCGACACGCCCTCGTTGGGCTGCACGGTGAGGATGAGCTGGTTGGGCTGCACGCCCACCGACCCGTGCGACTGGAACGCCAGGTGCGGGACCGGCTTGAGCTGCACGGCGATCTCCGTGACCTTGCGGGCCAGCCGCTTGCCGGTGCGCAGGAAGATCGGCACGCCGGCCCAGCGCCAGTTGTGCACCTCCAGCCGCAGCGCCGCGTAGGTCTCGGTGCGCGAGTCGTCGGGCACGCCGTCCTCATCGCGGTAGCCGCCGGCCTCCTCGCCGCCCTCGACGCCCGGCGTGTACTGGGCGCGCACGGTGTCGCGGCGCACCTCCGCCGGCGTGGGCGGGGTGATCGCCTGCAGCACCTTGACCTTCTCGTCGCGCACCTTGTCCGCGTCGAACGAGGCCGGCGGCTCCATGCACACGAGCGTGAGCAGCTGGAGCATGTGGTTCTCCACCAGGTCGCGCAGCGCGCCCGCGTGGTCGTAGTAGCCGGCGCGCGAGCCGATGCCGATGTCCTCCGCCGCGGTGATCTGGATGTGGTCGATGTAGTTGCGGTTCCACACCGGCTCGAACATGAAGTTCGCGAACCGGAAGGCCATCACGTTCTGGACCGTCTCCTTGCCCAGGTAGTGGTCGATGCGGAACACCTGCGACTCGCGGAAGACGTGCGAGACGACGTCCTGCAGCTCGAGCGCCGAGTGCAGGTCGGTGCCGAACGGCTTCTCGATCACCGCGCGCACGTCGACGTCGCGCTCGTAGTTGAGGTCGGCCTCCTTGAGCGCGTTCGTGATGACCGCGAAGAAGTCGGGCGCGGTGGACAGGTAGTAGGTGCGGTTGAGCTTGCCGCCGCCCTCGCCGTCGAGCTCGTCGAGCTTCGCCTTGAGCCTGGCGTAGCCCGCCAGGTCGTCGAAGGAGAAGCCGATGTAGTGCATGCGGCCGAGCAGGCCCTCCAGCACGGTGTCGTCGGGCTTACGGCGGGAGAACTTGGAGATCGACTGCTTCGCCTCGTTGCGGAAGTCCTCGTGGGACATGTCGCGCCGGGCGACGCCGATCAGGTTGAAGCGCTCGGGCAGCGCGCCCTCGTGGGCCAGGTTGTAGAGCGCCGGCAGCAGCTTGCGGTGGGCGAGGTCGCCCGTGGCGCCGAAGATGGTCAGGCTGGTGGCGGGGACCGGGAGGCGCTCCAGGCCCTCGATCAGGGGGTTCTCGCCGATCGTGCGCGGATCGGACCGGACCTCGACCGCCATCAGGTCTCCTCCACCTTCTTGACCGCGTGCCCGCCGAACTGGTTGCGCAGCGCGGCGAGCACGCGGGCCGCGTAGTCGCCCTGCTGGCGCGAGTAGAAGCGGGCGTAGAGCGAGGCGGCGAGCGCCGGCGTCGGCACGGCCATGTCGATCCCGTCGGCCATCATCCAGCGGCCCTCGCCCGAGTCGTCCACGTAGCCCTGGAGGCCCTTGAGCTCGTTGCCCTCCTGCTCGAACGCCCGCTCGGCCAGCTCGCACAGCCAAGAGCGGACGACCGAGCCGCGGTTCCAGAGGGCGGCGACCTGCTGGAGCTCGATCGGGAAGTCCGACTTGTGCATCAGGTCGAAGCCCTCGGCGTAGGCCTGCATCATCCCGTACTCCACGCCGTTGTGGACCATCTTCACGAAGTGGCCGGCGCCCGCGGGGCCGAAGTGGCGCCAGCCGTCCGGCGGGGCGAGCACGTCGAGTACGGGCGCGAGCCGCGCGACCGCCTCGTCGGGGCCGCCGGCCATCATGCAGTAGCCGACCTCGAGCCCCCAGATGCCGCCGGACGTGCCGACGTCGATGTAGTGCAGCCCGCGCTCGGACAGCTCCGCGCCGCGACGGACGTCGTCGTGCCAGTTGGAGTTGCCGCCGTCGACGATCGTGTCGCCTTCCGCGAGCAGCCCGGCGAGCGTCTCGATCGTGTCGTCGGTGATCTTGCCGGACGGCACCATCAGCCAGACCGTGCGCGGCGCGGTCAGCTTCTGGACGAGCTCCTCCAGCGACGAGGCGCCCGTGGCCCCGTGCTCCTCGGCGGCCTTGACGGCGTCGGCGCTGGGGTCGAAGGCCACGACCTCGTGGTCGGAGTCGCGCCGGATGCGGTGGACCATGTTGCCGCCCATGCGGCCGAGGCCCACGAAGCCGATCTGCACTGGAGCCGCTCCTTGTCGTCGATGTCGGACGGGACGCTAGCGAACGCACGCGGCCGCAAGTTCGGCGCCCCCCCGCCGACTACCCGGAATGCCCATGTCCGCAGATGCCCCCACTCCTCACGCCCGTCTCACCGAGGTCCGCGCGAAGGCGGACCGGATGCTCGCGATCCTGCTCGCGGCGCACCTCCCCGTCGCCCTCGGCCTGGCCGTCCTGCACGGCACCTACGCGGCCGCGCTGATCGTCGGCGGCGCCGTCAGCGGCGGCGCCTGGCTGCTCGCGCGGCGCGCCCCGGGCCAGTTCGGCACGCGCGCGTTCATCGCGGTCGGGTTCATGGCCTATTCGGCGCTGATGATCAGCCAGACGCACGGGATGATCGAGCTGCACTTCCACATCTTCGGGGCGCTCGCCTTCCTGCTCGTCTACCGCGACTGGCGGGTCATCGTGCTGGCTGCGGGCGTGGTCGCCGTCCACCACCTCGCGTTCGACGTGCTCCAGACGGCCGGCGCGCCCGTGTGGGTCATGCCGGCGATGCACCTCAGCCTGGGCATGGTCGTCGTGCACGCGGTGTTCGTGGTGTTCGAGGCGGCGGTGCTCGTCGTCCTGGCCCGGATGCTCGAGCGCGAGACGCTGACGATGGCGCAGATGCTGCGCGATGGGGCGACCGAGAAGGCGAGCCTCGCGCTGCTGGCCGACGCGCTGGAGCGCCGTGACCTGCGCGTCGAGGGCGACGCGGGCGGCGAGGCGGCCGGCGCGCTGCGCACCGGCATCGGCCACGTGGCCACGCTCGTGGAGAGCATCCAGACGACCGCGCAGGACCTGGCCGAGACGTCGCGCGAGGTGTCGGCCGCCTCGCAGGAATCCGAGCGGGCCAGCGAGGAGATCGCCACGGCGGTCTCGACCGTGGCGGCCGCCTCCGAGCGCCAGGCACGGCTGGTCTTCGAGGCCGGCGAGGCCGCCGAGGCGGCGTCCGGCGCGGTGGCCGAGGCGCTCGAGGCCGCCGAGGCGGCGGCCGTCGAGGCCGGCGAGGCGCTGGCCGAGGCCGAGCGCGGCATGGCCACCGCCGACGACGCCCGCGCGGCGATGGCCGAGGTCGAGAAGTCGGCCGCGGCGATCACGCAGGCCAGCGAGGACCTCGTCCGCCGCTCGGCCGAGATCACGAACTTCGTGGGCACGATCCAGACGATCGCCCAGCAGACGAACCTGCTGGCGCTCAACGCGGCGATCGAGGCCGCCCGGGCCGGCGAGAGCGGGCGCGGATTCGCCGTGGTGGCCGACGAGGTCCGCAAGCTGGCCGAGCAGTCCGCCGGCGCGGCCGCGAGCACCAGCGTGATCGTCAAGGACATCACCGGCATGACCGGCCGCGTGGCCACGCTGGCCGGCGAGGGCGCCCAGCGCACCGAGGCCGGCGCCCGCACCGTCGCGCACAGCCGCACCGAGTTCGAGGCGATCGCCACCCGGGCCCGCGAGGTGGCGGGCCGCGTTGAGGCGATCGCGGACGCCAGCCGCGACGCCGCCACCCACGCCGAGGCCACGCGGTCGCGCATGGGCGAGCTGGCCGCGCTGGCCGAGTCGTCCTCGTCCACCGGCCAGCAGGTCGCCGCCTCCACGCAGGAGACCGCGGCCACCGCCGGACAGCTGTCGGCCTCGGCCGAGCGCCTCGGCGCCGCCGCCGAGGCGCTCGAGGGCCTCGTGGTTCAGTTCACGGTCGCCCGCTGAAGCACCGCGCGGGCGCGGTCCGCGACGGCCTCGCCGGTGAACCCGAAGTGCTTGTAGAGGGCCTTGGCCGGCGCCGAGGCCCCGAAGCCCTCCATGGCCACGACGTCGCCCTGGTCGCCCACCCAGCGGTGCCAGCCGAGCGGGCTGGCGGCCTCGACGGCCACACGGGCCCTGACCGCGGGCGGCAGCACGCTGTCGCGGTAGGCCTGGTCCTGGCGGGCGAAGCGGTCCAGGCAGGGCATGCTGACGAGCCGAACGCTGATGCCCTCGTCGCTGAGCAGCTTGGCGGCGTCGTGGGCCACGTGGACCTCGGTGCCGGTGCCCATGAGGATCAGCTCGGGCTCGCCGTCGGAGTCCTGCAGCACGTAGGCGCCGCGCTCGATCGCGTCGGCGGGGACGCCCGCCGGGATCCCAGCTCGGGCACGCCCTGGCGTGACAGCGCGAGCACGGTCGGCGTCTCGGTCGCCTTCGAGCGCGAACTGCCAGGCGCAGCGCGGTCTCGTTGAAGCCGGCCGGCCGCACGACGTTGATGTTCGGCGTCGCCCGCAGCGTGCGCGAGCTGCTCGATCGGCTGGTGCGTGGGGCCGTCCTCGCCGACGCCGATCGAGTCGTGGGTGAACACGAACGATCGACGGGATGCGCATGATCGCGGCGAGCCGGATCGACCCCTTCATGTAGTCGCTGAAGATCAGGAAGGCCGACGCCGAACGCGCGCAGGTCGTGCAGCACGAGCCCGTTGACGATCGCGCCCATGCCGTGCTCGCGGATGCCGAAGTGGAGGTTGCGGTCCGCCGTAGGCGCAAGGCCTCGACGTCGCCGCCGCCGTCGATCAGCGTCAGCGTCGAGGGAGCGAGGTCGGCCGAGCCGCCGACGAGCTCCGGCACCTGCGCGGCCGCCCATTGGATGCACCTCCTGCGAGGCCTTGCGCGTGGCGATCATGCCGGACTCGGGACCCTTCTTGGGCACGTCGTCGTCCCAGCCGTCGGGCAGCCGGCGGGCGAGGATGCGCTCGAACTCGGCCGCCAGCGTCCGGGTGCGTCCGCGCGGTAGGCGTCGAACGCCTCGCGCCACTCGGCGCTGCTCGAGCTCCTCGCCGCGCGGCGACCGCACTGGCGGAAGTGCGCCAGCGCCTCGTCGGGCACGAAGAACGGCTCCATGGAGGGCCAGCCGTAGACCTCCTTGGTCAGCCGGATCTCCTCTTCGCCGAGCGGGCTGCCGTGGGCGCCGTGCGTGTCCTGCTTGTTCGGCGAGCCGGGCGCGATGTGGGTGCGCACGATGATCAGGCTCGGGCGGTCCTCGACCGCGCGGGCGTCGGCCAGGGCCTCCTCGAGCCGGTCGAGCTCGATGTCCTCGCGGAGGTTCTGCACGTGCCAGCCATAGGCCTCGTAGCGCGCGCCGCACGTCCTCGGTGAAGCGAGCTTCGTGTCGCCCTCGATCGAGATGTGGTTGTCGTCGTAGAAGCCGATCAGCTGGCCGAGGCCGAGGTGGCCCGGCGAGCGAGCAGGCCTCGGAGGCCGACGCCCTCCTGGAGGTCGCCGTCGGAGCAGATGAAGTACGTGTGGTGGTCGACGATCTCGTGGCCGGGGCGGTTGAAGCGGGCGGCGAGCATGCGCTCGGCCAGCGCGAAGCCCGACGCGTTGGAGATCCCCTGGCCGAGCGGCCCGGTCGTGGCCTCGATGCCCGCGGCGTGCCCGTACTCGGGGTGGCCGGCGGTGGGCGAGCCGAGCTGGCGGAAGTTCTTGAGGTCCTCGAGCTCGAGCCCGTAGCCCGGTCAGGTAGAGCGTCGAGTACAGGAGCATCGACGCGTGCCCGCAGGAGAGCACGAAGCGGTCGCGGTCCGGCCAGTGCGGGTCGGTCGGCGCTGTGCTTCATCACCCGGGTGTAGAGGACGTAGGCGAGTGGGCGCGAGCGCCATCGGCGTCCCCGGGTGGCCCGAGTTGGCCTTCTGCACGGCATCCATCGACAGCGTGCGGATCGTGTTGATGCAGAGTTCGTCGAGAGTGGTCCGGTCTTCTGCGACTGACACGAGGCCTCCAGGGATTCGCTGTGGCAAACGGCGGGCAGGACGCTAGCGCGCCTGCCAAGATCCCGGCGGACCGGGGAAGGAGACGACGTGACCAAGACGACGACACCGCTGCGGCAGCGCGAGGCGTTCGTCGCGCTCGAGGACCATCAGCGCGAGCTGGCGGACGTCCACCTGCGCGACCTGTTCGCCGGCGACCCGGCACGCGGCACGCGGCTCACCGCCGAAGCGACCGGGCTCTACCTCGACTATTCGAAGCAGCGCGTCACCGACCGGACGCTGGAGCTGCTCGTGCGGCTGGCCGAGGAGTCGGGGCTGCCGGAGCGGATCGACGCGATGTTCCGGGGCGAGCACATCAACCTGACCGAGGACCGGGCCGTGCTGCACACGGCGCTGCGGCTGCCACGGGACGCGGAGCTGTCGGTGGACGGCCAGGACGTGGTCGCCGACGTGCACGCGGTGCTCGACCGGATGGCCGCGTTCGCCCGCCGCGTGCGCGAAGGCGAGTGGCAGGGCCACACGGGCAAGCGGATCGCCAACGTGGTCAACATCGGCATCGGCGGGTCCGACCTCGGCCCGGTGATGGCGTACGAGGCGCTGCGCAAGTTCAGCCGCCGGGACATGACGTTCCGGTTCGTCTCCAACGTCGACGGCACCGACATGGCCGAGGCCACGCGCGACCTCGACCCGGCGGAGACGCTGTTCATCGTGTCCTCGAAGACGTTCACGACGCTGGAGACGCTGACCAACGCGCACACGGCGCGGGCCTGGCTGGTCGACGGGCTGGGCGACGAGTCGGCCGTGGCCAAGCACTTCGTGGCGGTCTCGACGAACGCCGAGAAGGTGTCGGAGTTCGGGATCGACACCGAGAACATGTTCGGCTTCTGGGACTGGGTGGGCGGCCGCTACTCGATGGACTCGGCGATCGGGCTGTCCACGATGCTCGCCGTCGGCCCAGAGGGCTTCGGCGAGCTGCTGGCCGGCTTCCACGCCGTGGACGAGCACTTCCGCAGCGCGCCGCTGCGCGAGAACCTGCCCGCGCTGATGGGGCTGATCGGCGTCTGGTATCGCGACTTCTTCGCCGCCCAGACGGTCGCCGTGCTGCCCTATGACCAGTACCTGAAGCGGTTCCCGGCCTACCTGCAGCAGCTCACGATGGAGTCCAACGGCAAGCGGGTGACGCTCGACGGCGTGGAGGTCGACTACGACACCGGCGCGGTCTACTGGGGCGAGCCGGGCACCAACGGCCAGCACTCCTTCTACCAGCTGATCCACCAGGGGACGTCGCTCATCCCCTGCGACTTCATCGGGTTCTGCCGGTCGCTGAACCCGCTCGGCGACCACCACGACATCCTCACGGCGAACCTGTTCGCCCAGAGCGAGGCGCTGGCGTTCGGCAAGACCGCCGAGCAGGTGGAGGCCGAGGGGACGTCGGGCTCGCTGGTGGCCCACCGCGTGTTCCCGGGCAACCGGCCGTCGTCGACGATCCTGGCCGAGGAGCTGTCGCCGCGGATCCTGGGCAGCCTCGTGGCCCTGTACGAGCACGCCGTGTTCACCCAGGGCGTGGTCTGGAGCATCAACTCGTTCGACCAGTGGGGCGTCGAGCTGGGCAAGGCCCTGGCCCAGCGGATCATCCCCGAGCTGGCGAGCTCCGAGCCGCCGGAGCACGACTCCTCGACGAACGCCTTGATCGCGCGCTACCGGAGCCTGCGCCGGGCCTAGTGGCGGTGGCGCACCGTGCGCCAGCTCTCCCAGGTGATGCGGAGGATGAGCAGGGTGATGGCGAGGCCGATGAGCGGGTCGGCGATCGGCGCGCCGAGGGCGACGACGACGGCGCTGAGGACGACGCCGAGGCTGACCAGCGCGTCGCTGCGGGCGTGGTTTCCGTCGGCGGTCAGCGCCGGCGAGTCCAGCCGGCGGCCGCCGCGCAGGCGCACGCGGGCGGCGACGGCGTTGCCCACGGCGCCGGCGGCGCCGGCCAGCGCCAGCGCGAGCAGGTGGTCGGGCGCGAGCGGATGGATGATGCGGTCGATGGCCAGGACGCCGGCCACGACCGCGCTGACCAGGATGGCCAGCACGACGAGCATGCCCGCGAAGCGCTCGGCGCGCTCCGAGCGCAGCGCAAACGCCGCGGCGAGCGGCACGGCGGTGAGCGCGTCGCCCGCGTTGTGGATGAGGTCGGCCAGCAGCGCGACGCTGCCGGACGCCACGTAGATCACCGCCTGCACGCCCGCCGTGACGGCGAGCACGGCCAGCGCCACGCCGACGACGCGCAGCCCGGCCCGGGAACGCTTGATCGACGCGTCGACGAGCCCGTGGCTGTGGCCGTGACCGTGCGTGTGCGCGTGGCTCATCGCGCGGCCACCTCGCGGCTGTGCGCCCGCCCGGACAGCCCCAGCTGCACGTGCTCGACGTGGGAGATCGCCTCGTCGAGCAGGTGCGCGACGTGGTCGTCGTAGAGGTCGTAGACCACGCGCCGCCCTTCGCGCCGGCCGGTGACGAAGCCCAGATGGCGCAGCAGCCGCAGCTGATGCGACACGGCGGACGGCTCCATCCCGACCGCCTCGGCCAGCGCGCCCACGCTCTCCGGCCCGTCGCGCAGCCGCCCGAGGATGCGCACCCGGCTCGGGGTGGCCAGCGCCTGCATGGTGTCGGCCACCGCGCCGGCGAATCCGGCGTCCAGTTGATCGGCGGTGCGGAGGCGGACATGGCCCATACCCCCGGATGATAGCCGCACGATCGTTCAGATGTTCAATCGGGCGGCCGGCCAGCCTAGCGGTCGTGCTTCAGCAGGTAGTCGATGTACACGGGGCGCATCGCGTCGTGCAGCTCCGGGTGGTCCTCCAGCACGTCGGTCACCTGCCCGGACACGCGCAGCACGTCGCTCTCGGCCTGGCCGAGATCGCCCTGCTCGGCCTCGGCCGCGGGCGTCATCTGCATCAGGTCCCAGAAGAACCGCACGTTGAGGTGGCGCTTCGCGTGCCGGACCGCGCGGTCGTGCAGCTCCTCCGAAGACAGGGCGTCGAGCTCCTCGAATGACGTCATGGCGGCGAAGCTAACACCGATGAGTCCGCGGCCGTAGGAGGGTCTGCACTCCATGACCCTCTCCGACAGCACCGCGTTCAGCGGCTTCGCCGCGCCCGACACGGCGGCAGCCCGCGAGTTCTACGCCGACACGCTCGGCCTCGAGGTCACCGAGGAATACGGGCTGCTGACCCTCCACCTCAACGGCGGCGACCGGCCGACGCTGATCTATCCGAAGCCCGACCACACGCCGGCCACGTACACGATCCTCAACTTCAGGGTCGACGACATCGAGGCCGCGGTGGACGCGCTCGCGGCGCGCGGCGTGGAGTTCGCGCGCTACGACGGGATGGAGCAGGACGAGCGCGGGATCATGCGCGCCGGCGGCCCGTACATCGCCTGGTTCACCGACCCGGCGGGGAACGTCCTCGCCGTCCTGCAGGACCGGCCTTAGGGGCCCGTTGAGGAATCCCGGCACACCTGCTGCGGCACATCCGCAGCGCCTCGCGCCACCCACGATGCTCACGTGCCAGAGGCACGCCACGCTTATCGCGGGCGGCCCGAGGCGTCCACGGCTGCACCACACCAGGCGCACCGCCCATTCCTCAACGAACCCCTAGAGCTGCTCCTCGCACAGCTCGATGTTGTGCTCGGTGGCCGGGTGCGGGCCGTAGAGCTCGATCGACTGCTCGAAGAAGTCCAGGGCGTCCTCGTAGTCGCCCATCTCGTACATCAGGCGGCCGAGCGCGAACGGCAGGTCGTCGTCGCCGGGCACGGCGAAGTGGCGGTCCGCGATGGCGAACAGCGCCTCGCGCAGGTCCTCCTGGACCGCCGCATCGGCCTGCGGCGCCTTCTCGACCAGCGCCTCGGTGACGCCGTGCAGCGTGAACGCGTCCCAGTGGCTCAGCCGCAGCAGCGCGACGATCTCTGACACGGTCAGCTCGCCGGCGGCGCGCTCGACGCCCTCGGCCAGCTGGAACAGGTCGTCGGGGCTGAACGCGTCGATCGCGTCCGCGTAGGCGAGCCCGGTCTCTGCGTGCCCGTCCGGCGCGGCGCCGAACGCCAGCGCGAGCACGTCGACCGCGTCGTGGCGGTCGCCGCCGTGCCAGGCGTCGCCGCCGGTCGTGCGCGCGTACAGCCCGAGCGCGTGGAAGTTGACCATCAGCGAGAACGAGCCGCCGTGCCGGCTCAGCTCCGGCTCGCGCCGGTGATACAGCGCCGCCTCGGTGCTGAACGCCTTGTCCGCGGACAGCGCCAGCAGCCGGCCGCCGGCCAGCTCGCGCGCCCGGCGCACGCACTGCAGCGCGGCCCGCGGGATGGTGAAGACGGTGTCGCGCAGCTTGCCGCCGTAGTGGCCGAGCAGCGCGTCGAGGTCCGGGTCGCCGTAGTGGCCGGGCCGCACCGGCACGCGCGTGTACGTGAGCCGCATGGCCTCGACGTCGTCGCCCTCGACGGCCACGAGCAGCTCCGCGAGCCCGTCGGCGCCGGCGGCGAACGCGTCGGCGGGCAGGCTGTCGAACACATAGTTGGCGATCAGCACGAGCGGGTTGGCCGCGCGCTCGAGCACCGTGCCGCGGCGCCGCAGCTCCAGCGGCGCGTCGGAGGTCGCGTCGAAGCGGGCGAAGTCGAGCCGCTCGTCCTCCAGGCCCGGGTTGGCCGCCCACGCGTCGAGCGTCGCCTCCCCCAGGTCGGTCATCACGTACACGAGCTCGGGGACGTCGAGCGGCAGCGCGGCCAGCCGCACGGCCAGCTCGTGGACGCAGCCGTGGGCGAAGCGGCCGGCGCCCGCGCCCAGCTCGACCACGTACAGCGGCGCGGAGGGATCGAGCCCGCCGCGGGCGCAGTCGCGCACGAAGCCGGCGATCGTCCGCGCGAACGCCCGCGCCACGTACGGGTTGTCGACGATCTGGTGCGGGACCTGGGCGAACGCCTCCGTCGCCTCGCGCTCGTAGTACGCGCGCTGCAGGTCCCAGACGCGCGACTGCGAGAGCGGCGCCGGCGTCTCAGTCCTCAATCGTGACCAGCGTGCCGATCGGCGTATACGGCCAGACCTTCGCGGCCGCGGCCAGCGGGAGCTCGACGCAGCCGAGGCTCTGCGGCGTGCCGAACGAGGCGCGCGGGAACGCGTGCAGCGCGTCGCCGCCGTTGAAGTAGCTGACGTACGGGATGCCCGGGTCGTTGTAGTGCGAGCCGTCCGGGTTGGTGCCGCTCATCGTGGTCACGCGCAGGTGCTCGAACACGGGGAACGTGCCGAGCGCGGTCGGCGCGGAGGCGATGCCGGTGTTGCCGGGCGAGGTGATGACGATCCCGCCGTCGTGCCACAGGGTCATCTTCTGCGGCACGTTCTCGTGGACGTAGACGTAGCTGTAGCCGGCGTGCGGCTTGGCGCCCTTGATCGCGTCCTGCATCAGCGCCTTCCACAGGGTCGGGCCGGCGACCCCGTCCACGGCCATCTGGTGCTCGTCCTGGTACGTCATGATCGCGCCCTGGGTGATCGTCGTCGCCGTGTTGTCGTCCCACTGGCTCTTGAGCTCCGGCGGGGTGTTCGGGTAGCGCCAGGAGAAGTGGCCGGCGGGCGGGACGGCGGCCGCGCCGGCCTCGGCGCGCTCGGTGCGGGCCACGTCGGCGCCGTCGGGCGTCCACTTGACCGGCAGGTAGCCCGCCTGGGCCAGCAGCTGGTGCAGGCGCAGCGTCGTCGCGCCGGGCACGGTCCAGGCGACGTCGCGGGACGCCTTGGCGTGGCGGCCCCGCGCGTCGGCCAGCGCGAGCGTGTGCGGCAGCGTGAGCGTCTCGTGCGAGCCGAGCGGCGCGCCGTAGCCGGACGGGATGAACTCCAGCGTGTGGCTGTTCGCCTTGCGCCAGCGGCCCGGGACGGCGGGCGAGAGCCTCGGGCGCGCGCCGCCGAGCACGTCGTCGACGGGCTTGGCGAACGTCAGGCGCACGGGCCCGGCCGGCGAGAGCGTGCCGTCCGGCGCGGGGGTGACGAGCGCGACCGGGTGCGCGGTCCTGGGGAACCAGCGCACGAGCGCCGGGCGCCCGAGCGACTCCCACGTGCGCGCGGCCAGCCGGATCCGCGCGGTGCCGGCCGGGTCGCCCGCCGGGAGCGACACCGCGCTGCGCGTGCCGGTGACGGTCCGGTCGGCGTAGGCGACGGTGGCCACGGGCATCGTGAAGCGCACGTCCACGGGCGCGCCGGTCCGCGCGTTCAGCCAGCGCGTCGTCACGTGGGCCACCGGCGCGCGCACGCCGAGCCGCACGGTGCGGGTCTTCCCGATCAGCCAGGCGCTCCAGCCCGGCCGCTTCAGCGTCACCTCGACGGTCAGGGTGCGCCCCGGCGCGACCTTCTCCTCCGGGGTCAGCCGGCCGGCCGCGACGGACAGCGGGACCGCCCGCCCGTCCGGTCCCACGGCCCGCGTGCGCTGCAGCTTGCCGCCGAACACCTGCACGTCGACCTTGGCCAGCGCGACCGGGTCGCCGGCCAGCTTCGCGCCCGACAGCGCGTAGACCGCCGAGAAGAACCCGGCCACCACGATCGCGACGCCCAGGGCGATGAGCCCGGCCGTCCTCGCCCTCTTCCGAACCACCACGCGCGCCAGGATACGTGGACCGCGCGCGCATTTCGAGGTAAGGGGCGCTGAAGCCCGCCTAAGGCACGGACTCTTGCAGGACGGACTGGACGCCCGATGTACGGGACCTGACTCAGCCGTAATTTCGACTGTGCAGTCAGACGCCCACCGAATCCAGGAGCCGAGAATGCATCCCTCCCTCGTCAAGATGATGGCCGCCGAGCGCACCGCCGCCATGTACGCCGCCGCCGCCGAGAGCCGCCGCCGCCACCGCGAGTCCGAGCCGCGCCCGGGCCGCATCGCCCGCGTGGCCCGCCGCGCGCTCCGTCCCGCCCACGCCTGACGCCTATCCTCTGTGGCATGGCCACGGAGATCGAGAAGACCGACGCGCAGTGGCGCGAGGAGTTGACGCCGGAGCAGTACCAGGTGCTCCGGCGGGCCGGGACCGAGCGGGCGTTCACGGGGTCCTACTGGGACTGCCATGACGACGGCGTGTACCGCTGCGCCGGCTGCGGCGCCGAGCTGTTCGCGTCGGACACCAAGTTCGACTCGGGGTCCGGCTGGCCGAGCTTCACCGAGCCCGCCGTGGCCGAGGCGGTGGAGACCCGGCGCGACCTCTCGCACGGGATGATCCGCACGGAGGTCGTCTGCCGGCGCTGCGGCGGTCACCTCGGCCACCTGTTCGACGACGGCCCGCGCGACCAGGGCGGGCAGCGCTACTGCATCAACAGCTGCGCGCTTCAGCTGGGCCCGAGCGCCTCCGAGTAGAGCTTCAGCAGGCCGCTCCAGCCACCCTCGCCGCCGACGCCCTCGCGCAGCGCGTCGGCCGTGGCGCCGTGGCGCTCGAAGCGGCGATGGGTGAGCTCGACCCGGGTGCCCTCGTCCGCGGGCGTGAACGCGACCTCGATCTCGCTGGCGTGGGACGGATCGGGGTCGTAGGCCCACTCGCCGTCGAGGTGCCAGGACAGCATCAGGCGGTGCGGCGGGTCGTAGGCGAGCACCTCGCCCCAGTCGCACTCGCTGCCGTCCACGCCGCGCTCGTACCAGCGGCCGCCGGCGCGCGGCTCGATGATCGCCTCGGCCATCTCCGGCTTGCCGATGTGATGGCTGCGCGGCCACCAGCTGTCGAAGCGCTCGGTGAAGACGGCGAACGCGCGCTCGGGCGGGGCCGGGACCGTCACCTCGCGCCGGACCTTCTGCAACGTGGCCTCGATCATGACTGGACCTCCTGTTCGACGGCCGCCTTGAAGGCGGCGAGGGCCTGGTTCCAGAACGCGTCGAAGTAGGCGCGGACGGCGTCCACGCCGTCGGGGTCGAGCCGGTAGAGCCGGCGGGTGCCGGCCGCCGTGTCGACCACCAGCCCGGCGGCCTTGAGCACCTTGAGGTGCTGCGACACGGCCGGCCGGCTGACCGGCAGCTCGTTCGCCAGCTCGCCCACGGCCCGCGGGCCGGCGGCGAGGCGCTCGAAGATCGCCCGCCGGGTGGGGTCGCCCAGCGCGTCCATCGCATGCGTTCCGTTAGTTTGCACTTACCGTAAGTCTTAGCTTACTGAAGACGGCGCGTCAAGGGACCCGTACGGTGGAGCCATGGCCGTGGTCGCCGCCGAGGGCCTCGTGAAGACCTATGGGCAGGGGCGCGCCGCGCGCCGCGATCCTCGACGGCGCGTCGCTGCACGTCGAGGCGGGCGAGGTGGTGGCCATCCTGGGGCGCTCCGGCAGCGGCAAGTCGACGCTGCTGCACCTGATCGGCGGGCTCGACCGGCCCGAGGCGGGGACGATCGTCGTGGCCGGCGAACGGGTCACGGGCGCCGGCGAGCGGGCGCTGAGCCGGCTGCGCCGGCGCCAGGTTGGCTTCGTGTTCCAGTTCTTCCACCTGCTGCCGGAGCTCAGCGGCGAGGCGAACGTGCTGCTGGCCGGCCAGGTGCGCGACGCGCGACCGGACGCGGCCGCGCGCGGGCGGGCGCTGATCGATGGGCTCGGCCTGCGGCCGGTGGCGGACGCGCTGCCGCACCAGCTCTCGGGCGGCGAGCAGCAGCGGTTCGCCATCGCCCGCGCGCTGGTCAACGATCCCGCCGTGCTGCTGGCCGACGAGCCCACGGGCAACCTCGACGCCGAGGCGGGGGTCGAGGTGCTGCGGCTGCTGCGGGCGGGCGCGGGCGAGGGCCGGGCGGTCGTGCTGGTCACACATGAGCCGGCGGCCGCCGACAGCGCCGACCGCGTGCTGACGCTGCGCGACGGCCGGCTGGTGGGTGCATGACTCGCGCGGCGCGCTCGCATGCTTCGGCCGCGACCAATCGGAGGGCCGCGTGAGACGGCGCGCGCTCGCTGCGCTCGGCGTGTTCGCCGCCGCCGTGGTGGTGGGCACCGGCGCGACCGTTGGCTACTCGCTGGCCACCGGCTTCGCCCGCTCGGCCGAGCAGGCCGGCCTGCCCGACGTGATCGCGCGCTTCAGCACCGAGCGCCGGTCGCTGGTGGACGCACGCGTGCGTGCGTTGCCGAACCTCGCGGCGCGCTCCTATCGCAACGAGCAGACCAACTGGGAGCTGGGCGGCAACGGCCACATCACGGACTCCGGCGCGCTGGACATCGTGCTCGGCGGCCGCCGCGGCTACCACGTCGTCGCCGGGCACGACCTGCACGACCGGCGCAGCGGCGAGGTGGTGGTCGAGCGAGGCCTGGCCGACGCCTGGGGCCTGCACGTGGGCGGGGTGCTCGACGTCGCCCGCCTGGGCGAGTTGCAGATCGTCGGCATCGCGGTCTCGCCCGACAACGTGGCCTATCCGCTGGCCAAGGCCGCGCGCGTGTATGTGACGCAGCGCCAGATCCAGGACAGGTTCGGCATCCACCGCCCGCTGGCGCCGAACATGGCGCTGCTGTGGCTGCACGACCCGGCGAAGGCGGACGTCACGCTCACGCAGGCCCGGGCGGTCTCCTTCGGGCTCGGCCGGCTGGAGTTCATCACGCGCGAGGGCGTGCGGATCCTGCTCTCCCAGGCCGCGGGGATCGTGATCTCGCTGCTCGTCGCGTTCTCGCTGGTCGCGCTGCTGGCGGCGGGGACGATGCTGGCCGCGGGCGCGCACGCCGACGTGCAGCGCCGCTTGAGCTCGCTCGGCGTCCAGCGCGCGCTCGGGTTCACGCCGGGCGCGATCGCCGCCCGCCAGGCGCGCGAGGCGGTCGTCGTGGCCGCGCCGGCGGCCGCGGCGGGCGTGGCGGTGGGCGCGCTGGCCGTCAGCGGCCCGGCCGCCGACCTCCTGGCGGCGCTCAACGAGCTCGGCCCCGGCTGGGCGCTGCTCGGCCCGCTCGCCGCGGCCTGGGCGGTCGTCGTGCTGCTCGTGGTGGCCGCCGGCACCTGGCCGGCCTGGCGCGCCGCCCGCCGGCCGCCCGTGGAGATCCTCCGCGGCGGCGACCTCGCCGGGCGGCCGGCCAGGGCGCGCGGGCGCGGCCTCTTCGCGCTCGGCGCGCGGTTCGCCACCGCCGCCCGCGGGCGCTGGCTGGCCACCGTGGCCACGATCGCGGTGTGCGCCGGCGTGGTCACGCTGATGCTGGCGCTGGCCTCGCTGCTCGAGCGCCTGCGCGACGACCCCGGGACCGTGGGCAAGCGCTACCAGCTCGCGGCGGCGATCGACCCGGCGCGGCTGGGGGCCGTGAGGAAGGTGCCCGGCGTGGCCGCGGCGGGCGAGCGCTACAGCGTCGACGCGGCCGACTCGTTCCGCCTGGGCGAGCCGCTGCGGCTGATCGCCTACCCCGGCGACCATACGCGCTTCGAGGCGCCGCCGCTGGCCGCGGGGCGGCGGCTGCGCAACGCGGGCGAAGCGGAGGTCGGCGAGGGCCTGGCGGACGCGCTCGGCCTGCAGCCCGGGTCGGTGCTGGCCGCGCAGCTCCCGCGGGGCGGCGAGGTGCGCTTCCGCGTCGCCGGCATCGTGCGGGCGCTGGAGAACGACGGGCGGATCGCCTGGGTGCGCCCGCGGCGCCTGCTCGCGGTGCGCCCCGACCTGACCCCGCAGCTCGTCGTCCGGCTGTCCGCCGGCGCCGACCAGGCGGCGGTCGAGCGCCGGCTCGTCGCCCTGGGCGCCCGGCCGCAGCCCGTGGGCGCGGCGCAGACCGACAACGCGGACTTCCTCGCCGTGCTCGCCGCCGTGCTGCGCGGCGTGGGCCTCGCGGTCGGCCTGGTGTGCCTCTACGCGCTGGTCCAGGCGCTGGCCGTGACCGCCCGCGAGCGCCGCGGGGCGGTCGCCCTGCTGCGGGCGTGCGGCGCCGACGCGGTCACGGTCGGGCTCGTGCTGGCCGGCGCGTCCGCCGCCGTGGCCGGGCCGGCGGCGCTGGCCGGCGTCGCGCTGGCGAGACTCGCGTTCGGCCCGCTCGTCGCGCACCTGGCGGCGAGCTTCGCGTCGCTGCCGATCGCGCCCACCGGCGCCCAGGAGGCGCTCGTGGTGGCCGGCCTGCTCGCCCTCGCCGCGGCGGCCACGGCGCTGGTGGCGCGCCGCGTGCTGCGCGAGCCTGTCGTCGCGGGGTTGCGCGAGGAATGAAGCGCGTCGCGCTGCTCGCCGTGCTCCTGGCCGGCTGCGGCGGGTCCGGCGCACGCGCGCCGGACCCGCCGGCCGGCTCGACGCTGCGGGCGACGCTGGTCGACCCCGACGGCGACGGCTTCCTGGCGCCCGGGCCGGGCGAGCCGCTGCTCGACCGCGGCGGACACGCGCGGCCCGGGGCGACGCTGGCCACGTTCGCCCAGCTCACGGACACGCACGTGCGCGACGAGGAGTCACCGGCGCGCGTCCCGTTCCTCGACCGCCTCGGCCCGCCGTTCACCTCGACGTTCCGCCCGCAGGAGGCGTTCTCCACGCAGGTGCTCGACGCGACGGTGCGGGCGGTGGACCGCGAGCGCCCGCAGGCCGTGTTCATCACCGGCGACATCGTCGACAACGCCCAGGCCAACGAGCTGACGATGGCCATCGACACGCTCGACGGCCGCGAGGTGCACCCGAACTCCGGCGGCCCCGGCTACGACGGCGTCCAGGCGGCGGACTCGGCGGACCCCTTCTACTACCGCCCCGACCACGACGCGCCCCGCCACCCCGGCGTCCTGCAGGCGGCGCAGAGGTCGTTCAAGGCCGCCGGCCTGCGCGCGCCCTGGTACCCGCTCGTCGGCAACCACGACGTGCTGGCCCAGGGCGAGGTGCCGGTCACGCCGGCGATCGAGAACGTGGCCACCGGCCACCTGCTCGTGACCTCGCTCGACCCGCGCTACCGGCCGCCGCGCACCGAGACGAGCGCACCGGCAGCGGTCGCCTCCGCGCTGTCCGGCGGCCTGCCCGGCCAGGCCGAGCGCGTGCCCGCCGACCCGGGCCGGCGGATCATGACCGGCGCCGAGGCGACGGCCCGCCTCGCTCGCGCGGGCGCGCGCGGGACCGCGCTGCACGACGGGCTGATGGACTACGCCGTCGACGTCGGTCCGCGGGTCCGGGCGATCATGCTCGACACCGTCCGCCGCGACGGGACCTCCCAGGGCCTGCTCACGCCCGCCCAGACCGCGTGGCTGCGCAGCAGCTCGCCGCGGCCGGCGAGCGCTGGGTGCTGGTCTTCTCCCACAACCCGCTCGACGCCACCGCCGGCGGCGCCGCCGCGCTCGCGGCGCTCGACGCCGACCGCCACGTCGTGGCCGCGGTCGCGGGCAACCGCCACCGCAACGTCATCACCCGCTCCGGCCACGTCTGGCTGATCGGGACGAGCTCCCTGGCCGACTACCCGCAGCAGGCCCGGATGTTCCGGCTGCGCACCACCCTGCACGGCGTCGCGCTGGAGACCTGGATGGTCAACCACGACCAGACCGGGCTGGCCGGCGTGTCCGAGCAGCTCGCCTACCTCGACGCCCAGGGCGGCCGGCCGCAGGGCTTCGCCGGCCGCCACCACGATCGCAACGCGCGGCTCTACGTGACGTCACGGTGATGAGCTGCGCCGGCGGGCTCGGCGAACGGCGTGCGCCCCCGTGGGCGCCTCGGTGCGCCGGCGAACGGCCGGCTGGGTAGGGAGGTGGTCGGCCCCAGGGCGTGGTCCCTGAGTCGCGTATACCGCGACTCAGGGACCACGGTGTGGCAGGCATCTACCGCGATCCGGAACAAGGTCAGCACAGCCGTGGGAATCCACTGTCGCCCCGCTGCAGTAGATGCCCACGCGTGGCGCGCGGCCGCTCGTCCCACCCCATCAAAGCCCGCCGTTCGCCGGCACAACGAGGCGCCCGCGGGAGCGCCGCCGGAGGCCGCGGGCCTCAGTGCCGCATCGCCGGCGCCGGCCCCAGCCGGGCCCAGGCCGGCTCGACCCCGCCGTAGCGCCGCCGCAGCGTCTCCCGCGACGGCCCCGGCCAGTCCGGCGCGGCGACGTCCGCGGGGGCGGGCAGACGGCCCGCGCGGGCCCAGAACGCGGCCAGCACCGCTCGGATGGCGGCGTCGTTCCAGCGGCGCCCGTGCGGGGCCGCGCCCGCCGCGCGCAGGGCGGCGTTCCACGGGTCGGCCCGGCCGCGGTACAGGGAGGCCACGACGGCCGCGCTCGGCCAGCGCGGGCTCTCCGCCGCCCAGGCGGCGCCGCGGCCCGGCGTCCAGTCGCGATAGCGCGGCGGGGCGCCGTGCTCGGCGGTCCAGGCGCGGATCGCCTCCGCCACCTCGGCGCGGGTCCAGGCGCGGGTCACGGTCGGCTCGTGGCGGGTGCACTCGCGGCAGCGGTCGGCCGACGGCGTCGGCATCGGCTCGCCGCAGCCGGGGCAGTCGCGGGCGCGCAGGTAGTTGCGCACGGTGGCGGGCGAGACCTCCAGCCGTGTGGCGATGTGGTCGGCGCCGTAGCCCCGCGCGGCCAGCCCGCGCGCGGCCAGGACGCGCTCGGCCACCGTCGTCGGGATACGTGAGCCGCCGCGCGGGCAGCGCCGCCTGCTCGAGTGCCGCGCTCCAGGTGCCGAAGTGGTCGGCCACGCACGAGCTCGACGGCCAGCGCGGGTGCTCGTGCATCCACTTGCGCTGGGCGTCGCCCGCCCGGCCGGGGCGCTCGCCGGTCCAGTCGGCGCGGCGCGGCGGGCGGCCGGTCTCGGCCGCCCAGGCGCGCAGCGCCTCCAGGATCTCGTCCCGCGTCCAGCGGTTGCGGGGACCGGGGTGCCGGAGCGGCCGGTAGGCCGGCCGCTCCGTGCCGACGGCGGTCACAGGGCCGTGACCACCGACTTCGTCTCGAGGTAGTTGTCGAGCACCTGGCGGCCCATCTCGCGCCCCCAGCCGGACTCCTTGTAGCCGCCGAACGGCATCGCGGCGTCGAACACGTGGTACGTGTTGATCCACACCGTCCCGGCCCGCAGCCGCTTGGCCGTCCGGTTCGCCTTCGAGATGTCACGCGTGAACACGCCCGCGGCGAGCCCGTAGTTGGTCTCGTTGGCGATCGGCACGATCTCCTCGGGCGAGTCGAACGGGATCGCGCACACCACGGGCCCGAAGATCTCCTCGCGCACGACGCTCATGTCCGCGCTCGTGTTGGCCAGGATCGTCGGCTGCACGAAGTAGCCGCGGTCACTGGCGCGGCCGCCGCCCACCACGGCCTCGGCGCCCGCCTCGCGACCGGCGTCGAGGTAGCCGAGGACCTTGCCGAACTGCTCGTCGGAGATGAGCGGGCCCATCTGCGAGTCGGCGTCGGTGCCCGGGGCGACCCGGATCGACTTGGCCACCTCGGCCACGCCGGCCACGACGTCGTCGTAGGCGCCCTTCTGCACGTACAGCCGCGAGCCCGCGTTGCAGCACTGACCGTGGTTGAAGAAGATCGCGTTGGCCGCGCCCTGGACCGCCGTCTCCATGTCCGCGTCGGCGAACACGACGTTCGGGGACTTGCCGCCGAGCTCGAGCGTGACCTTCTTGAGGTTGCCCGCCGCCGCCTTGACGATCAGCTTGCCGACCTCGGTCGAGCCGGTGAACGCCACCTTGTCGACGTCGTCGTGGGCGGCCAGCGCCGCGCCGGCGTCGCCGAAGCCCGTGACGATGTTGACCACGCCGTCGGGCATGCCGGCCTCCTGCAGGAGCTGGCCGAGCCGCAGCGCGCTGAGCGGCGTCTGCTCCGCCGGCTTGAGCACGACCGTGCAGCCCGCGGCCAGTGCCGGCCCGAGCTTCCACGCCGCCATCAGCAGCGGGAAGTTCCACGGGATGATCTGGCCGACGACGCCGACCGGGTCCTTCAGCGTGTACGCGAGATACTCGCCCGGTGCCGGGAGCGCGGAGATCGGGATCGTCGCGCCCTCGATCTTCGTGGTCCAGCCGGCCATGTAGCGGAACAGGTCGGCGGCCAGCGGGATGTCGGCGGCGCGTGCCACCGCGAACGGCTTGCCGTTGTCGAGCGACTCGAGCATCGCCAGCTCGTCGCCGTTCTCCTCGATCAGCTCGGAGATCCGCCAGATCAGGCGCCCGCGGTCGGACGCGTTCATCCGCCGCCACTCCGAGTCGTAGTCGAACGCCCGGCGCGCTGCCGCGACCGCGCGGTTGATGTCCTCCGCCTTGCCGTGGGCGACCTCGGTGAGGTTCTCCTCCGTGGCCGGGTTGAGCGTGGCGAACGTCTCGCCCGACGCGCTCTCCACCCACTCCCCGCCGATCAGCAGCCGGTGCTCGGACCGGATGAAGGCCTCAGCCTGTTGCTCGCCCGTGACCGCAACCGCCATGACGCACTCCTCTCGTCGAAAGCCGACCGGACTGGGATCGTAGTCAATATCTGACTAAGGCGCGAGCGATAGCGTCAGACGCGCCATGCGGCGGCGCAGCGAGGAGCTCTCGACGGGTGAGTGGGCGGTGCTCGCGCTCGTCGCGGAAGGCCCGAAGCACGGGTTCGCGGTGGCGCGGGCGCTGCGCCCGGGCGGCGAGGTCGGGCGGGTGTGGGCGATGCGCAGGCCGCTCGTCTATCGCACGCTCGACGTGCTCGGGACCCTCGAGCTCGTGCGGCCGGCGGGCACCGAGGAGAGCGACAGCGGCCCGCCCCGGCAGCTGTCGGCGGTCACGCCCACGGGCGAGGCGCAGGTGGCCGCGTGGCTGGAGGCGCCGGTGGAGCACGTGCGCGACGCGCGCTCGGCGCTGATGCTCAAGCTGCTGTTCCTCGACCGCGCCGGGCGGGACCCCGCGCCGCTCCTGGCCGCCCAGCACGAGCGGCTGAGCGCGCAGGCCGGAGAGCTCGAGGACGCCCTCGCCGAGGCCGAGGGATTCGCCCGCACGCTGGCCCTCTGGCGGCTCGAGAGCACCCGCGCGGCAATCCGGTTCGTCAGCGCCGCCGGGCGCTGATAGGTTCGCTTGGTCATTGATTGACCAGCGTCCCTGAGGGGGGATCATGTCGCGCCTGCTCGCCGCCCTGTGCGGCCTCGTACTCGTCTTGGTCCTCGCACCCGCGGCCCGCGCCGCCGACCCGTGCGTGGACGACCACACGGGCGAGGCGTCGTTCGTCCTGCGCGGCCGGCTGGCCACCGAGGTGACGCTCAAGGACAGCGACCTGCGCGCCGCCGTGGCGAGCGGCAAGCTGACCGCCAAGACCGAGAGCGTCAGCTACCTCACTGGCACGACGCCGACGCACCGCACCTACACCGGCGTCTCGCTCTACGACCTGATGACCAAGGAGGCCGAGCCGCTGTTCTCGTCGACGATCAAGAACGCCGGCCTGCGCTACTTCGTCGCGGTCACCGGCGCCGACGGCTACGAGGCGATCGTGTCATGGGGCGACATCGACCCGAACTTCGGCAACCGCGGCGACATCCTGATCGCCTACGACGAGCGCAACGACGACGTCGCCGGCTCGACCTTCCAGCCGCTCGACGGCACCGGCCCGCGCCTGATCGTGCCCGGCGACGTCAAGGGCGGCCGCTACGTGAGCTGCGTGCGCGACCTGCGCCTCGGCAGCGCCGACGACTCGGGCGGGATCGTCCAGGGGCCGGCCGGGCCGCAGGGGCCGGCGGGACCGGCCGGGCCGCAGGGACCGGCAGGCCCGCAGGGCCGTCCCGGCCGCGACGCCGTCGTCACCTGCAAGGTCAGCGGCGACCGCCACGTCACGGTGAGCTGCACCGTCCGTTACAAGGGCCACGCCCGGCTGACCCGGCACGGCCGCACCTACGCGCGCGGCACCGCGACCCGGCTGCACGCCACGCGCAAGCTCGTGCGCGGCCGCTACACGCTCCGGATCGCCGCGCGGAAGATCGCGGTGAGGATCACCTGAGCCTCAGGTGCCACAGAACCCGTCTCGCGCCCGGTTGATCGCCACGATCCCGACCAGCCGTCCGGCCTCGTCGATCACGGGCAGGCGGCCGCTCGGGTCCGCCAGCGCGGCGGCCTGCGCCTCGGCGGCGGGGGCGTCGGCGCGCACGACCGGCTTGCGGCGCGCCAGATCGGCGACGGGCGCGTCGGCGGCCGCGGCGTCGACCGTGCCGGCGGCCACCGAGCCGACGTAGCGCTCCCCGTCGACGATCAGTGCGAGCTTGTGGGAGGTGCTCTCCGCGAAGTAGGCCCGCAGCTCGCCCACGGTCGCCGTCGCCGGCAGGGTGGTGAGCCGCCGGTGCATCAGGTCGGCCGCGGTCAGGCCGTCGACGTCGGCGATCTGCCTCATGGCCCGGATCCTAATCAGGGTTTGACCAGCGCCGGCTGACGGTTTGCCGCCACGCGCCGGGCGGTCTGCCCGAATGCGCGATCCGACCGGTCCGGGGAGACTCCGCGCATGCTCATCTGCACCCTCACCGGCCGCGTCCTCTCCCCCGGCGATCGCCTGCGGGTGCTGACGCCGGCGGGCTTCACCGAGGGCCGTCTGGACGGCGTCGCGCTCGACGGCACGCTCAGCGTGCGCGCCGGCGTCGCCGAGCATCACGTGGCGCTCGACGAGATCGCCGCCGTCTGGCGCCTGGGCTGAGCTCCGGCCGCTCTCGCGACGGTAGTCAGTACTCGACTATCCGCAGAGGCAGTGCCTAGGTAGACTGCGCTCCGGTCAGTTCCGGAATGAGGAGCGTAGGGATGCGTAGAGCACGGGTTGTGGGAGCGGTCCTCGCCGCTCTGGTCGCAGTGGGCGCGCTGAGCGCGTCGGCCGCGGAGGCCGTGACCATCACGGTGTACGGGACGTCGGACGTGACCGACTCCAACCTGCTGGCCGGCCTCATCGTGCCCGGCTTCCAGGCAGTCGATCCCGCCGACACGATCGACTACCACGCGCAGGGCAGCGGCGCCGCGATCACCAGCGCCGAGAACCCGGCGAACCACGTGGACGTGCTGATGGTCCACTCGCCGCCGAACGAGGCCCCGTTCGTGGCCGGCGGCTTCTCCGGCGAACCGCTCGGGCGCGCCATCTTCTACAACGACTACGTCATCGTCGGCCCGCGCAACGATCCGGCCGGCGTCCTGGCCAACTTCCCGCACGACGCGGTCGGCGCCTACCAGGCGATCGCCGCGGCGGGCGGCAACGGCACCGCCACGTTCGTCACGCGCAACGACAACTCGGGCACCAACGTGGCCGAGCAGCAGATCTGGGGCCAGACGACCGGCGTCCCGCTGCAGCAGGCGATCGGCACGGCCGACACCACGCGCAAGGAGCCCGTCGGCACCGGCGGGCCGCCCAGCCTGCCGCCGTGGTACAAGACCGGCGCGAACGCGCAGGGCGCGAACCTCGACGCCACCAACGCCTGCGCCGCGGCCACGTTCCCGCAGGGCGGGTGCTACACGATGGTCGACCGCGGCACGTATCTGTTCGAGCAGGGCCGCGGCAACACGAACAACCTCGAGATCGTCAGCCAGAGCAACTCCGCGTCGGCGATCGGCGGCCAGAGCGAGCTGACCAACCCGTTCCACGCTTACCTGGTCAAGACGGGTCCGCAGCAGGCCGCGGCGCTGAAGCTCCTCGACTACCTGACCTCGCCGGCGTTCCAGGCGGCGCTGGTCAACTTCCCCGGCAACGGGCAGACGTCGGTGTTCCCGGACGCGTTCGCCCAGATCGGGTCGTCCTCGATACCCACGCACGCCACGGCCGGGTCGCCGATCTCGATCAGCGCGACGCTGCTGTACGCGCCGCCGGTGGCCAGGCCGATCGCCGGCATGCCCGTGCAGCTCCAGGCGTCCTCCACGGGCGCCCCGGACAGCTACACGAACGTCGGCAGCCCGGTTGCGGCCGATGGCAACGGCGTCGTGACGCTCACGACGACGATGCCGAGCACGACGACGTTCTACCGGCTCTCGATGGACACGTTCGACTCGACGGCGCTCGCGTCGCGGTTCAGCCCGAACACGAACTCGAGCATCGGCACGCAGAGCGGCCGGGTCGACGTCGACGCCGCGTCGACGCCGACTCCCACGCCGACGCCCAAGCCGTCGAATCTGTTCGGCCTGAGCAAGATCACGGTGGGCAAGCACGGCGCGTTCGCGCTGAAGCTGAAGTTCCCCGCCAAGGGCAAGGCCACGATCACGGCGAAGGCCAAGTACAAGGCCAAGGGCCACAAGAAGGCGAAGACGATCAGCTTCATCGCCACGCGCACGGTCCACCTGACCGGCGCCCGGACGGTCACGGTCCACTTCAAGCCCGGCAAGACGGGCGCGAGCGCGCTGCGCCACGCCCGCAAGCTCAAGCTGACGGTGTCGATCGCGTTCACGCCGACCGGCGGCACGAAGCGCACCCGGACGACGCACCTCACCGTCCGGCGCTAGCGGGGTGACGTGCACCTGAGGCCGGCGCTGATGCTCGCGGTGGCGATCGCCGCCGCGGGCGCCGCGCCGGCCCGCGCGTCGAACATCATGGTCTCCGTCGACGGCGGCGGCTATCAGCCGCTGCAGTCGGCGCCGTTCGACCTCCACGAGGACATCACGCTGCAGACGGGCGCCGGCCACACGGCCGGCGCCGTCGACCCGACCGGATACAGCCTCGCGAAGGTCGCCGAGCTGCAGCAGCTGGCGGGCGCGAACCTGCAGAGCGCGACGGTGTTCAACCCGTCCGGCGAGCCGTCGCAGACGTTCTCGCACAGCGACATCTCCGACGGCTCGACGCCCGACGGCGGCGCGCCGGAGTACCCGGTGATCGCCCCGTTCCAGGGGACGGGCTGGCAGCTCTACTGGCCGATCCGCACGCCGGACGAGGACAACAGCCAGCCGGTGCAGACGAGCACCGCGGGCACCGGGGCCGACGCCAACCTCTACGTCGAGCTCTCGACCCAGGGACGCACGATCGCGGTCCCGGCGATCCAGGCGACGCCGGCGCACCCCGACGCCGGGCAGATCGTGAGCTTCTCGCTGAGCCGCCCGGTGGCGGGCGCGCAGAGCTACGCCTGGGACTTCGGCGACGGCACGGGCGCGAGCGGCGCGACGCCGGTGCACGCCTTCGCCGCCGGCACCTATCCCGTGAAGGTGACGGTCACGTCGCCCGGCGGCTCGGGGGTCTCGCCGCCGTTCACGCTCGTGGCCGGCAGCCCGCCGCCGAGCGCCACGGGAACGCCGAGCGCCGGCGGGACCGGCAGCGGCTCGTCGCTGCCCACCGGCCCGGTGAAGGGCGGCCACGCGCCCGCGTCCGCGCCCACGCCGGGCGCGAAGCCGGGCAGGACGAAGCACGCCCGTTCCGGGCACGCCGGGTCGCGCCCGCGTGCCCCGGCAACCGCGTCGGCCGCGCCCACCGCCACCGCAGGGCCGCCGCGCGCGGCCGCCACGCCGCGACCCGCCGCCACCCCGGTGCCGCCGAGCGGCGGCACCGCGACCGCGACGCCCGCGCCGCCCGTCGGCCGGCCCGCGCCCAAGCAGGCGACCGGCCTGACCGGGCTGCTCGTCTCCGCCGCGCCGGCGGCCGCGCTGAGCCGGCCGCAGACCGCCGCGGAGCGGTTCGCCCAGCAGCTCGCGGCCGCTCGCCGGGCCGCGGCCAGCGCGCCCCACGACACTCCCGTCGGCGTGGTCGATGGCGCGCTCGGCGCCGGCGCGGTCATCATGCTGCTGGCGCTCGGCGCGCTGCGGGAGCTCGATCCCCGCGCGCGCTACCGCAAGCTCGCAACCTGACCCGTGATCCTGCTGGCGACATTCGAGGATGTGGTCTTCCACATCGCCAACGTCCTGCGCATCCCCGTGCTGGTGGCGGCGGTGCTCGCGCTCGCCGTCGTGCTGGCCGAGAGCGGGGCGCTCGTGGTGGAGCTCGTGCGGCGGCGCCGGCGCACGCCGAAGCTCGTCGAGGCGGCGGCCCACCGCGCCCGCGCGGCGCTGACCGCAGGCGACAAGGGGCTGGCCGGCCGCCACCTCGCCGGTGTGGCGTCGAGTGGCGCGATGTGGGCGGCGATCGAACGGCTGCTCGCGCACGCCGCGCCCGGCCCGGAGGCCTCGAGCTGGATGAGCAAGAGCCTCGCCGACTTCGACCTGCAGTCGATGCGCCGGCTCGAGCGCACGCGCGTGCTCGTCCGCTTCGGGCCGGCGCTCGGGCTGATGGGCACGCTGATCCCGCTCTCCCCCGCGCTCGCCGGCCTGGCCAAGGGCGACGTCAAGCAGCTCACGGACAACCTGCGCGTGGCGTTCAGCGTCACCGTGCTCGGCCTCCTGATCGGCGCGCTGGCGTTCGCCGTCTCGCTCGTCCGCGACCGGCTGTACGCCCAGGACCTCTCCGACCTCGAGGCGATCGCCGCCGAGCTGGAACGGGGGGTCGCGTGATCAAGGTCAACACGCGCGCCCAGCCGCACGCCGACCGCGCCGGCGACCCGCTCGACGGCCTGGTCAACATGTTCGACATCGGGATCGTGCTCGCCGTGGCGTTCCTGATCGCCGCGCTGCAGTCGGTCAACCTCACCAAGGTGCTCACCGACCGCAAGAGCCTCGGCAAGCCCGGCGCCACGATCGTGGTCGGAAAGAACCAGAAGCTCGTGCCGCTCAAGCCGGGCGACCGGCGCGTGCGGGTGACCGGAGGCGGCAAGGTCGGCTCGGTCTACCGGCTGCCCGACGGCCGCCTGGTCTACGTGGCGAACAAGTGAGCGAGAGCGGCCAGCAGCACGTCCTGCACGGCCTCTCGCAGGGCCTGCACCTCGTGGTCACGGGCAACCCCGTGATCGTCGACACCACGGTCCGCACGCTGCAGCTGGCCGTGGTGGCCACGGCGATCGCCACCGCGATCGGCCTCCCGGCCGGCGCCGCGCTCGGGTTGGGCCGCTCGCCCGGGTCGCGCGTGCTGCGCGCGCTGGCCAACGGGATCACCCGCGTGCCGCCGGTGGCCAGCGGCCTGCTCGTGCTGCTGCTGGTGACCCAGGCGTCGCCGTGGGGCGGCGGCCCGCTGGCCGGCCTGAACTGGTACTCGACGACGGCGTCCGCCTATCTGGCGCAGACGCTGCTCGCCATCCCGGTCATGACCGCGCTCACCGCCGCCGCCGTCCAGGGCGTGGCGCCGGTGCTCCTCCAGCAGGCGCGCGCCTACGGCGCCTCCCGGCCGCGCCTCGCGCGGCTGGCCGTGCGCGAGGCGCGCGGCCGGATGATCGCGGCGCTGCTGGTCACGCTCGGCGTGGCGATCACGTCGATCGGGGCGATCGCCGTGTCCAACGCGCCGGTGCAGGCCAGCGTCCAGGTCCGCGGCGGGCACCTGCCCGAGCCGGCCACGCTGGCGCTGGGCGCCTTCCAGTCGATCACCCAGACCGAGACCGCGTCCGATACGGCGCCCGAGCGCGTGGCCGAGTCGCTCGGCTACCCGACGAACGCGCTCGCCGTGGCCTACGCGACGGTGCTGCTCGGGCTGTTCGTGCTGATCGCGGCGGCGCTGACCTGGGTGCAGCAGACGAGATCGCGATGGATCCCGGGCCTGCTCTCCTGACCGCCGCCGGCGTGACCGTGGCGCGCGAGCGCCGGCGGCTGCTCGAGCGCGTCGACCTCCAGGTCCGGCGCGGCGAGGTCGTCGTGGTGATCGGCCCGAACGGCGTGGGCAAGTCGTCGCTGCTGGCCGTCCTGGGCGGGCTGCTGGCGCCCGCCGCCGGGACGGTGCGCGCGCAGGGCCGGGTCGCCGCCACGCTGCAGGCGCCCGCGCTGGCCCGCCGCACGGTGAAGGCCAACCTCGACCTCGCGCTCGGCTGGTGGGGCGTCCCGCGGGCGGAACGCCCGGAGCGGGCGCGCGAGGCGCTGGCGCTGTTGCGCATCGAGCACCTGGCGGGCCGCAGCGCGCCGACGCTGTCCGGCGGCGAGGCGCGCCGCGTCCACCTCGCCCGTGCGCTCGCGCTGCGCAGCGACGTGCTGCTGCTCGACGAGCCGTTCGCCGGGCTGGACCCGCCGACCCGGGCCGCGCTGCTCGGCGACGCGTCGGCCGCGCTGCGCTCGCCGGACCGGGGCACGCTGGTCGTCGTCCACGACCGGGCCGAGGCGTGGGCGCTCGCCGACCGCGTCGTGGTCCTGCTCGATGGCGGCATCGCCGCGGAGGGGCCGCCGCTCGACGTGCTCGACCACCCGGCCAGCCATGCGCTGGCCGACTTCCTCGGCTTCACCGGGCGCGTGCGCGGCGACGCAGGCGCGGTCGTGCGCGTGCGGCCGGGGCAGGCCGTGCTTGACGACGACGCGCCGCTGCGCGGGCGCGTGGCCGGGCGGCTGGCCGAGCAGGACGGCGTGCTGTGCGACGTGGCGCTCGACGGCGGCCGCGGCAGCGTGCAGGTGCGCGTGCCCCGCCCCGGCCCGGAACCCGGCGAGGAGGTCGGCGTGCGCGTGCTGTCCGGGGCGCGGGTCGAGGAGGCGCAGCCATCCGCTATCTGATCGAGATGCTCGTCCAGGGCTGGCGCGAGCTGCACCACGATCCCTACCTCGGCGGCCTGGTCGTGCGCACGCTGCGGCTGGCGCTGGAGGCGACGGCGATCGCGCTCCTGCTCGGCCTGCCCGTGGCGGCCGCGCTCGGGCTCGGCCGCTCGCGGCTGTCCGGCTGGGGGCGCGTGCTGGCCAACGCGGGGCTCGGGCTGCCGCCCGTGGCCGTCGGCGTCTACGGCTACCTGCTGCTGGCCGGCCACGACGCCCCGTGGGGTGGGTCGTGGATCGACACCATGAACGGGATGGTGCTCGGCCAGGTGCTGCTCGCGCTGCCGGTGGTGATCGCGGTCACCGCGGTGGCCATCCGCGGGCTGCCGGACGGGCTCATCGACCAGGCGGCCGCGCTGGGTGCGCGCGGCCCGAGGCTGGGCGCGTTCGCGCTGCGCGAGTCGCGCCTGGGCATCGCCACCGCGGCGCTCGCGGCGGTCGGCTCGGCGTTCGCCGAGGTCGGCGCGGTCACGCTGATCGGCGGCAACAGCGTCGACACGACGGCGACGCTGGCCAGCCAGGTGATCACCGACGTGGCGTCGGGGCGCGCGCCGTCGGCGGTCGAGCACACGCTCGTCCTGCTCGGGCTGATGATCCTCCTCGGCGCCGCCCTGACCGTGGTCCAGCTGTGGGAGCGCTGACCCGGCGCGCGGCGCTGGCCGCCGCGGCGCTGCTGCTGGCCGGCTGCGGGACCACGGTCAAGGTCGCGGGCAACCGCACGGTCTACGCGCTCGACGCGGCCGGCACGAGCCCGCCGGTGGGCGACCTGGCCCGGCTGCTCACGGCGCGGGCGCGCGCTACCGGGATGAACCCGGTGCTGACGGCCGGCGGCGCGCTCGGCCTGCCTCAGACCGTGCGCGGGCAGACGGCGCTCGGCCAGTACGACCCGGCCATCGACAAGCGGCCGCCGGTCAATCGCGTCGTCGTCGTCGCGGCCGTCGACCCGCGGCCGCTTGCGCCCGAGCTCGCCACCGCGCGCCGCCACGGCGTGGCGGTCGTCACCTATCCCGTCGCGCTGGCCCACCGCAGCGCCGCGGTGCGCTTCGACATCGCCGCCGCGGCCCGCGCACTGGCCCGTGCGGCGGCCCCACACGCGCGCGGCGAGGTGCTGCTGCTGCTGCCGCCGGCCGCCGCGCGCGGGCTGAACCCGTACGCGGACAGCGGGCCGGCGATCGCGGCGGCCGTGCGCGGCGTGCTGCCCAGGGTGCGGACCGCGACCGCGATGTACGCCGGCGGCGGCGCCGAGGCCGTGCGCGAGCATCCGGGCGTCGGCACCGTGCTGGCCTGGGACGACGACACGGCGCGGGGCGCGGCGGGCGCGCTCCGCGGCGGCTGGGTGGGCGGGCTCGGCGCGCCGGCCGTGACGTCGCGCGCCACGCTCGCCGCGCTGCGGCGGGGCGACCTGCAGGCCGTCGTGGCGGCCCGGCCGCGCGACCTCGCGCGCGCGCTCGTGGACCTGCCACGCGCGCTGCTGCGCGGCACGGCCCCGCGGGACGTCGTGCTGGCGCCGCATACCCTGACCCCGGGCTCCGCCGCGCTGGCCGCCTACGCGGCCGACTACGCCAAGCGGCCCGGGACCACCAACTACATGAACACGCCACTGAACCCATGAAGCGCGCGCTGTTCCTCGCCGTGCTGCTGGCCGGCTGCGGCGGCTCGGCCAAGCCGGCGCCGACCGCCACCCCGGTCGTCGGCCGGGACCCGTGCACCGTCGTGCCCTCCAGCGCGGTGGCCACGGCGCTGCACGCCCACGCGGCGAGCAGCCGGCGTGCCGGCGCCACCTGCACCTACAGCGCCGGCCACCGGACGGTGCGCGTCCAGCTCGCGCCCGCCACGGCGGGGACGCGGGCCGCGCTGCGCGCCGCCGGCGCCGGCCACGGCGCGGTCGACGTGACCGGCCCGGGCTACACGGGCTACGCGCAGGCCGTGCGCCAGCTCAACCTGCCCACCTCCCGCCAGGCGCTCGTGGCGCTGGCCAAGGGCGACACGGCGATCACGATCGTCCTCACCGCGCCCGAGTCCAGCCGCGAGCGCCTGGTGGCCCGCGCGGTGGCGCTCGGCCGCGCGGCGGCTAGCTCGTAGCCAGCGCCGCCCGGGTCTGCACGCGCGGGCGGCTGCGCCAGGCCTCGAAGGCGACGAGCAGCGCGAGGCCGGCGACGACGCTGCCGAACACCTCGAAGGTCGCGTCCAGACCGAGCGGCGTCACCAGCACGCCGGCCAGGATCGCCGGCAGCGACAGCGAGCCGTAGGCCACGAGGTAGAAGGCCGACATGACCTGCGCGCGGTGCTCCGGCGGGATCGAGGCCGACAGCGCCCGCAGGCCGGACAGGAAGTCGACGCCGAAGCCGGCGCCGCCGATGATGGCGCCCGCCCAGTAGAGCGCGCCCGAACCGGTCCCGGCGGCGACCACGATCATCAGCACGCCGGCGGCCAGCGCCAGCGAGCCGACGGTCGCGCCCAGCCACGGCGCGGTGCGGCCGAATGCCAGCTGGGCCACGGCGGCGGTGCCGGCCAGCGCGAACACCGCGAGCCCCGCGACGACGTGGTCCTGGGTGTGGAACAGCGAGGCCGAGAGCGACGGCCCGAGCGACAGGAACAGCCCGCCGATCGACCACGAGGAGAGCACGGCCAGCGCGGCCAGGATGAACGGGCGGCGCACCGGCTCCGGGATCCGCGGGCGCTGCAGGGTGAGCCGCGGGCGGCGTGTCCCGGAGACGGGCTCGGGCATGACGAGCGCGCCGGCGAACGCCACGGCGAACAGCGCGAGCAGCAGCACGTAGGGCAGGACCCGCGGCGCGGGGAGCAGCTGCACGATCACCGAGGAGACCAGCGCGCCGAGCCCCAGGCCGCCGGCGCTGACCACGCCGTTGGCCAGCCCGACGCCGGCCGCGTCGCGGCGGGGATGGAGGTCGAGCAGGGCCGCGCTCGCGGCGGACAGCACGAGGCCCGTGGCCACGCCCTGCACAGCGCGGGCGGCGAATAGCCAGACCACCGAGTCGGCGAGCATGAACAGCACCGACGCGCCCATCAGCCCGGCCAGCGCCCCGATCAGCACGGGGCGGCGGCCCACCTCGTCGGACAGGCGGCCGGCCAGCAGCAGCGCGGCGAGCACGCCGATGGCGTAGGTGGCGTAGATCAGCGTGAGCACGACGGGCGAGAAGCCCCACAGCTCGCTGTAGGTGCCCCACAGCGGCGCGGGCGTGCTCGAGGCGAACAGCGCGAGGCCGATCACCGCGGCCACATGGCCGTAGGCGAGCCGCGGCGACAGCGTGCGGCGGGCGCTTCTGGGTTCGGCCGTCGTACTCAGCATGCCGCTACGGTACCACACTGAGTTCGCAAATAGAACTCAGGAGCTACCATGTAACTCATGGACTTCCTCGCCTGGGACCCCTCGAACTGCTCCGTCGGACGCGCGGTCGGGCTGGTCGGCCAGCCCTGGGTCACGCTGATCATGCGCGAGCTCACCCAGGGCGTGCACCGCTTCAAGGACATCCAGGCGCGCCTGGGCGTCTCGCGCTCGGTGCTGAGCGACCGGCTGGAGCTCCTGTTCGTCAACGGCCTCGTCGAGCGGCGCGAATACCAGGAGCCCGGCCAGCGCCGGCGCGCCGACTACCACCTCACCCAGAAGGGCCGCGACCTCTATCCCGCGATCACGGCACTCCGCGAGTGGGGCGACAAGTACCTGGCCGACCCCGAGGGCCCGCCGGTCCTGGTCACCCACCGCGGCTGCGGCGCGGCCATCCACACGGCGATCGTCTGCGACGCCGGCCACACGGTCGCCCCTGAGGAGATCGAGCGCACCCCCGGGCCGAGCGCCCGCCCCGCAGCGGCGTAAATATCCGGGATTTCCCTGGTGTACGGCGCCGGGCCGCGACCGTAGCGTCGCGGCGTGCGCATCGCCCTTCTCCTCCTCGCCTTCGCCCTGACCACCGCCGCGCCCGCCGTCGCGGCCGAGCCGTCCGGCGGGCCGTTGCGGCTGTGGTCGGTCAGCGCGATCGACCAGGGCCCGGGCCGGGTCGAGGTGGACGGCGGCGCCCAGGCGAACGGCGGGCTGGACCGGACCGTCGACATCGGGCGCGTGGCGTTCAACCTGCGCAGGACGGCGTCGTTCGACCACGCGAGCGGCTCCGTCTTCTCCAGCGCGACCGGACGCAGCTACGCCGTGGACGCGACCGCGCCGTCGCGCGACTTCTCGCGTCCGCAGTCGGCGCGCGGCACGGCGACGCACCTGGACTCCTACCAGGCATATGTCAAGACGACCGACAAGGCGTCGCTGCGGATCACGCTGTCGCAGGCCGAGCTGGTCACGATCGACGCGAACTCGCCGCTGCCCCACTGCACACCCGGGCTGGCCTGCCGGCCCGTGCGCACCATCGTCCGCTTCCACGCCCGCGCCTACGCCTCCTCGACGGGCGGCGACTTCTACGACGTCGGCGGCGCCGCGTACCTGGAGGGGCGGCGCGGGCACTGGGGCTTCCAGGTGGCGACCTCGTCCGACTCGCAGGCGCCCGGGTGGACGAAGGCGGGCTTCGGCGACGACCGCGACTTCGACGAAGACGTGCACGGGCTGCCGACCGGCATGGGCGCCGACCTCTACCTCGACCGTCCGGTCACGTTGCGCGTGCCGCTCGGCGCGGTCCGCACCGGCGAGCTGTTCGCCGTCCACGTGAGCCTCGACGCGCAGGCGGTCGACGACCTCGGCCTCGAGTCCGCGGCGGACGCGTTCATCCGCGACCCGCAGGACGTCGAGCCCGCGCTGTTCACCGCCCACGGCCTCACGCCGCGCGGCGCGCCGAAGATCGCCGAGCCCGCGATCCGCGCGCTGCCGCCGGCGCACTGCCCGCACAGCCGCTCCGGTCGCGCGGGCACGCTGCAGCTCAGCTCGGCGACATACGCGGCGAGCGAGGGCGACGGCGACCCGCTCGTGCTCGTTACGCGCACCGGCGGCTCGCGGGGCGCGGCCAGCGCGACACTGACCACGCGCGCCGGGACGGCCACCGCGGGCGCCGACTACCGGACCACGACCACGACCGTCCGCTTCGGCGCCGGCGACACCGCGCCGCGGCTGGTCGACATCCCGCTGCGCGAGGACGCCGCGATCGAGCCGGACGAGACGTTCACCGTCGCGCTGAAGCATGCGCGCTGCGCCGGCCTCGGCCGCAGGACGGCCGCCGTCGCGATCGCCGACGACGACACGCCGCCACCCCCCGCACCGCAGCCGGCGCCCGCACCGACCGCCACCCCCACCCCTCCGCCCGCGCCTCCGCCGACCGGCCTCGACCCGACATTCGGCGACGGCGGCCGGGTCTCCGAGCCCGTGGGCGACGGCCAGGCGTCGGCAGTGGTCATCCAGCCGGATGGGGCGATCGTCACCGCGGGCGAGCGCGGCCCGTTCACCGCGCGCGACTTCGCCGTGGCCCGCCACGACGCCTTCGGCCGGCTCGATCCCGGCTTCGGGGTCGTCGGCACCGACCTCGGCGGCGACGACGACCAGGCCCACGACGCCGCCGCCACCCCCGACGGCGGGATCGTGGCCGTCGGCGCGACGGACGCCGCCGGCCCGATCAACCAGGACTTCGCGGTCGTCCGCTACGGGGCCGGCGGCACGCCGGTTGCCGGCGGCATCGTGACGACCGACTTCGCCGGCCGGGGCGACATCGCCAACGCCGTCGCCGTGCGGGACGGGAAGATCCTGGTCGTCGGATCCGCCCAGACCAGCGCGATCGACTCGGACTTCGCGCTCGCCCGGTACAACGCCGCCGACGGGACGCTCGACCGCAGCTTCGGCGGCGGCGACGGCAAGGTCACCACCGACCTGGGCACCCAGTCCGACGCCGCCCGCGCGGTCGCCATCGAGCCGGACGGGACGATCGTCGTGGCCGGCGCGGCCGGCGAGGACGTCGGGCTGGCCTGGTACACGCCCGCCGGCGACCTCATCGGCAAGACCATCACGGACCTGGGCTTCGACGACATCGCCGAGGACGTCGCGCTCACGCCCGGCGGCGAGATCCTGCTCGCCGGCAGCACGCTCGGCGCCAAGCTCGACCACGACTTCCTGCTGCTGCGCTACCACTCCGACGGCAAGCTCGATACGACGTTCGGCGACCACGGCGCGGTCAGGACCGACTTCGGGCACGGCGACGACTTCGCCCGCGCGCTCGTGGTCGACGCGCAGGGCCGGATCGTCCTCGCCGGCCGCGCGGCGAGCGGGCCGACCTTCGACTTCGGGCTCGCCCGCTACCACCCCGACGGCACGCTGGACACGAGCTTCGACGGCGACGGCCTCCTCACCGCCGACTTCCACGGCCGCGGCGACGAGGCCGAGGACGTCGCGCTCGACTCCGCCGGCCGGATCGTCGCCGCCGGCTACACCCTGAACACCGGCGGGAACGAGTTCGCGCTGATCCGCGCCGTACCGTGAGCGGGCATGCACGTGTTCCTGATCGGCGGCGGGCGCGACCCGGAGGGCGTCCGGGCGGCCCACGCCCCGTTCGCCGCGGCCGCCGGCGCCCGCCCCGTCGTCGTCTACGCGCTCGACGAGGGCGAGGGCGTGGACGCCGCGCGCTGGGAGGGCCAGCTCGCGACACCCGCCCGGGTGGTGGCCGTGTCCGCCGGCCGGCCGGCCGCGCCCGAGGACCTCGACGGCGCCGGCGGCGTCTACGTCGCCGGCGGGCTGACGCCCGGCTATCACGACGTGCTCGTCGCTCCGGGGACCGGCTGGCTGGAGCGCGCCCGGGAGCTCGGCCTCCCGTTCGCGGGCTACTCGGCGGGCGCGGCGATCGCCGCCGAGGTGGCGATCCTGGGCGGCTGGCGGGAGGGCGAGGTGCCGGTGTGCGACCCCGACGCCGGCGAGGACCTCGAGCCGGTCACGTCCGTCCCCGGGCTGGGGCTGATCGGCGGCTGCGTCGACGTCCACGCCGCCCAGTGGGGGACGCTCACGCGAGCGCTCGCGGTCGTCCGCGCCGGGGCCGGGCACGGCGTGGCCATCGACGAGCACACGACGCTCGAGCTCGCCGGCGGCCGGGCGCGGGTGCACGGCGCCGGGGCCGTCCACCGGCTCACCGCCGTCGGCGACGGCCGCGTCGCGGTGGCCGCGCTGCTGTCAGGCGACGGCTACACCGTGTCCGGTACGTAACCCCGAGGTACGCACGCGCCGCAATTGGGCGTGGAGATCTCTCCACGACTGGTCCGGGCCGAACCGGCCTGCAGAGCCAAAGCGGTGCCGCCGAGCGCGCCGGCGCGCCAACTCCGGGGTCGGACCCCGATTGTCCGCCGGCCCCGGCAGCCCGAGGATTCCGCACAGGTCTGTCCCACGTCGGAGAGGGGTGTTGCGGATGGATGTTCCTCGGCTGTTATGGCGGCGCCGCGCGGCGACGCTGCTCGCGGCGGCCGTGGCCGCGGCAGCGGCCGCGGTGGGCCTGACGTCGCTCGGCGCCTCGCGCGCCGGCGCCGCCCCCGCCGCCCAGCCGTCGCCGGTGGTCGATCCCGACTACCTCTACCAGCAGCTCTACACGATGGCGACGAGCTTCAGCTACCGCGTCTCCGGCGCGGACGGCCCACCGCAGGACCCCGCGGACCCGTTCAACGTGCCGCCGACCGTCAACGGCTGGCAGGAGCTCTTCAGCTACTGGAAGGGCCGGCTGACGGACACCCAGACGAACGGCGCGCTGGCGGCCTACGCGACCGCGTCCGACCACTACTTCCGCCGCTCCGGCGGCTACCGCTTCGACTCGGACGACGCCGAGGTCACCATTCCGGGCGCCACCTGCCCGGGCCAGCGGGTGATGCTCGCGTCGCACCCGGACGAGACGCCCGTCCCGACCGACATCGTGGGCGAGATCAACAGCGGCTCCACCAGCGGGGTCACCGGCTTCGGCGCGGCGCGCCGCGAGATCACCGACTCCAACCTCGGCAACGAGGGCGCCTACGACGGCCTCTCCGGCGTCGCCGTGACGATGGCGGAGTACCACGCGCTCCTGCAGTGGTACGAGGCGAACAACACCTTCCCGAAGCGCACGCTGAAGGTCACGCTGCTCGATGCGTCGCGCGGCAAGACCGGCGACGGCCTCTTCAGCCGCGAGGGGTCCGCGTACTACGCCGACAACCTCCTGCCCGCCGGGCCGCAGGGCAAGGTCGTGCTGTTCGCGAACATGGACTCGCTCGGATTCGACTATCCGGCCTACCACCTCGGCACCAAGTTCTTCTGGAACGACATCGCCGGCGGCACCGTGCCGCCGTGGATGACGTTCATCAAGGCCACGCCGGACGCGCCGAACAAGGCCTATCCGGACAGCGGCGCCGGCTCGCCGGGCGCCGCGCTGACGGCCAACTCGCCGGCGATCGACCAGCTGCACACGGCCCTGCAGAGCGCCGTCTCCGCCGGTTTCGCGCAGCAGGGCGCCAAGTACGCGTTCTCCTCGCCGGCCGAGAACCCGCTCCGGTACGACCACACCGGCCAGGCGCCGAACCCCTACAGCGGCTCCACCCCGGTCCTGCCGGCCTACTCCGCCGCCGACCAGCAGCAGTTCTCGCCGGTCCGCGACGACACGGACGCGCTCGAGGACGAGCAGGCGTTCTTCGACAAGGGCATCCCGGGCTTCAGCGTCTCGGGCGCCAAGAACTCGAGCACCGACGAGAACCCGTACGCCGCGAGCGTCGGCGGCGCCGTCAAGGCGACGCCGATCCTCAGCTATGCGGGCAACCAGACGACGTGGGTGATCGGTGACAACACGCCGGTCGCCGGCATGACGACGCTCGCCGCTCCGGCGGCCGCCGGTGACACCAACGTCAAGGTGGCGGCGGTGACGAACCTCGGCGTCGGCAACCCGGTGTTCGTCGACAACGGCGGCAACATCGAATACGACCAGATCCAGGCCGTCGGGACGGCCGGCGCGACCGGCACCGGCGTGACGCTCGCGCACCCGCTGACCGCGGCGCACGCGAGTGGCGTTCCGTTCAACGTCAACCAGGGCCAGCCGGTCGGCTTTACGGGCGACTCCATCGAGCACCTGAACTACTTCGCCGGCGGCGCCCCGCATGGCCTTGCCGGGCCGGCCCAGCCGACGGAGGAACTGAAGCGGGCGCTCGAGTTGCCCGCCCAGTGGACGAGCCTGCTGCTCGCCGGCGACGACTACGCCGGCTCGACGGCGATGCCCACGACCCCGGTCGCCTACTTCGAGACCAGCCCGGTCGACCCCACCACGACGACCACCGTCTCGTTCGACGCGAGCTTCGCCCGCGCCGCCGACGGCTCGACGAGCGGGCTGACCTACTACTGGGACTTCGGGGACGGCACCCACGCGACCGGCCAGACCGTGTCGCACACGTTCTCCGGACCGATCTATGCCGACGTGAAGCTCGCGGTCGGCAAGAGCGGCGCCTGGGGCCTGTACCGCCAGGCCGTGCCGGTCGACAGCCCGGCGGGCGCCGCGCCCGGCACCCCCGCCTGCGGGACGTTCTCGGCCGCTGAAGCGGCGGCGCTGATCGCCGCGGCCTCGGGCGGCGGCGACGGAACCCCGGCGAGCAGCAAGGGGGTGACACGATGAGGCGGTTGCTGAAGCGCTGGCCGATCGTGCTCGCCGCGCTGGTGCTGGCGATTCCGGTGGTCTCCACCGCGAGCGGCGCACAGAAGCCCGCGGCGGCGCCGCAGGCCAAGGCGATCCTCGCCACGGCCGACCATCCCGTGATCGACACGAACTTCCTGTATCACGAGGAGTACTTCTCCGCGACGAACTTCATCTACCGCGTCGCCGGAGGCGACGGCCCGCCCAGCGATCCGGCCAACGTCAACAACCTGCCGCAGAACTACAACGGGGCGAACGAGTTCTACTCGTGGTGGAAGAGCGAGCTGACGAACACCGCTGACGACCACATGGGTCCGATGGGGAAGTTCGCCACGGCGAAGGACCACTTCGACCCGTGTTGCAGCTCCACCGGGAACCAGACGTATCCGTTCCAGCTCGACGACGCGACCGTGACCGTTCCCGGCCAGACCTGCCCCGGCCAGGTGGTGCTGGTCGCCGGACACAACGACTCCACGCCGGTCAGTGGGAACCCCGCGAGCGGCGCGCAGAGCGGCAGTGCGACGCCGATGAGCGCGATGCACGGGGACAACTGGGGCAACGGCTCCCCATATGACGCCGACTCCGGCATAACCATGGGGATGGCGGAGCTGCAGGGGTTGTTGCGCTGGTACCAGTTGAACGGCACGTATCCGGAGCGCACGCTCAAGGTCGGGCTGTTCGATGCGGAGGAGACGGGCCTGGTCGGCTCGGGCGAGTACTCGTCCACCGACACGCCGACCACCACGCTGGGCCCGCTCACCGCGGGCGCGACGAGCATCCCCGTGGCCTCCAGCAACGGCATCAACCCCGGCACGGCGATCGTGATCGACCAGGCCGGCCAGCACGAGGTCAAGACGGTCACCTCCGTCGGCGCCGGCCAGCGCACCGCGACCACGCTCGCCGCGGCCGCGGCCGCGGGCGACACCGTGATCAAGGTGGCCAGCGTCACCAACATGGTCGCCGGCGAGCCGATCGTGCTCGAGGCCGGCGGCGCCAACCAGGAGTTCGACGTCATCCAGTCCGTCGGCACCGCCGGCGCGACCGGCACCGGCGTGACCCTGGCCAAGCCGCTGACCCTCGCGCACGCGAGCGGCGCCGCCGCCCGCGACCTCGGCGTCGGGCTCGTGCTGTCCTCGCCGCTCGCCAACGGCTATGCCGCCGGCACGACGGTGACCCGGACGGCGTTGGGCCTCATCCCGGACGGCCCGCAGGGCCAGTACGTGATGGTGGCCAACATGGACCAGAACGGCATGGAGTACCCCGCGTACCACTGGGGCACCCAGCACTACCTGAACGACATCGTCGGCGGGACGGTGGGCCCCTGGTACACCAACATCAACGCCATCCCGCTCGTCCCCAACGGGCAGTACCCGCAGACGAGCGCGGCGTGGGCGCGCATCCAGGCCAACATGGCGGCGGCCCAGGCGTTCCGGTCGGCCACGGCCGACTCGGTCGCCCAGGCGTTCCAGGTGCTGGGGCAGAAGTACAACTTCTCCATGCCGCTGGAGAACCCGCTGCGGCTCGACCAGGTGGGCTCGACGCCCGTGGACCCGTCGACCCAGTCGGTGCCGGCCTACACGCCGGACGATCTGACGAAGTACTCGCCGGTGGTCGACGACGCGCTCGGACGGACCGACCAGCAGTCGTTCGTCAACCGCGGGATCCCGGGGTACGGAATCGTCGGCGCCTACGACAGCAGCACCAACCCGACCGTGGGCGGCAACGAGAACCCCTATCCGGCGAACTACACCAGCAAGCCCTCGCTCAACCAGTACGCCGGCTACGACACCAGCGACGACACGATCCAGCATCTCAACTACTGGGCCTCGGGGACGACCCACGGCCCGGGCGGTGTGGATCAGCCGTCGGAGGCGCTCAAGCGCGCACTCGAACTGCCCGCGACCTGGACGGACTACGTCATCCAGCGCGACCAGTACGGCGGCGCGGTGCCGAAGAGCGCCACGCAAGACGTGTCGTACTTCGAGACCGATCCGGCCAAGCCGACGACGACGCACACCGTCGGGTTCGACGCGTCGTTCAGCCGGGCGCCGGACGGCTCCACGAACGGGATGAAGTACTTCTGGGACTTCGGGGACGGTCAGACGGCCGCCTCGACGAACCCGAAGGTCACCCACACGTACGCCAGCGCGCTGCCCGCGTACTACGACGTGAAGCTGTACACGCTCGATCCGAACGGCCACGTGGGCTATTACCGCCAGACGCTGCCGGTGGAGTTCCAGCCGACGCTGTTCCCGGCGACGCCGCCGGCCGGCGAGCCGAAGCCGCCGAGCACGGACTCCTGCGGGACGCTGACCTCCTCTGAGCAGGCGTTCATCACCGCGCTCGGCAACCAGGCGTTCCAGCGTCTGGGCAACGGCACGACCGAGGTCGACGGCAGCTACACGCAGGCGTCCGGCGGGGTGTCGGGCAGCGTGCCGGCGACGTTGGCGCTGTCGCTCGGCCCGGCCGCCACGTTCGGCCAGTTCACACCGGCGCTGACGAAGGACTACGACGCCCAGTCGTCGGCCACCGTGACGTCCACGGCGGGCGACGCGACGCTGTCGGTCGGCGATCCGGACACGTCGGCCACGAGCGGGCACCTGGTCAACGGGGCGTTCGCGCTCCCGTCGCCGTTGCTGGCGGCCGCGACCAGCGGTCACGCCACGGGCGGCGCGCTCGCCGCGGTGAGTTCCACCCCGTTGACGCTGTTGACGTACGGCGGCCCGGTCAGCAATGACGCGGTGACGCTGAACTTCCGGCAGCACATCGGGCAGAACGACCCGCTGCGGACAGGCAACTACAGCAAGACGCTCACGTTCACCCTGTCCACGACGAACCCGTAGGGAATTCGGCCGCCGCCGCCCTTCGGCGGCGGCGGCCGTCTGTTAGGAGGAAGGGATGCATCGACGGTTGGTGGTGTGCGCGGCGCTGGTGCTCGCCGGCTGCGGTGGCGGCGGACAGCGGCAGGCGGCGCACGGCCCGGCCGTGAAGCTCGTGCCGTTCGACGCGTCGGCGCCGGCGGCGCTGGGCGGCACGCCGGCATCCCCCGCGCCGCCCTGCCGGGCGGCGCAACTCGCGGTGGCGGGCAAGGGCCTGCTGCTCGTGCCCGGGACCTCCGAGGGCGGTACGGGCACGCTCGTGCTGCGCAACCGCGGCTCACGGGCCTGCGGGCTGACCGGCCGGCCTACCGCGCGCTTCATCGGCGGCACCGCGCCGCCGGCTCAGCGCCAGCGGCCGCTGCCGGCGAACCCGCCGGAGTTCCCGCAGCTGGCGCCGCCGGCCTCCGCGCTGCGCTCGCTGGCTCCCGGGCAGGCGGCGGTGGTCAGCCTCGACTGGGCCAACTGGTGCCCGCAGGTCGGCGACGCGGCCAAGGCGAAGGGCGTCGACCCGCCGAAGGCGCTGCGCTTGACGCTGCCGGCCGGCGGCGGGAGCGTCGACGCCGATTACACCGCGGTGGTCTCGTGCGACCACCCCAGCGCGCCGTCGACCATCGGCATGCGGCCGTTCGCGCCCGAGCCGCTGACGGCCTCGCGCGGGTTCACGGCCGTGCCGCTGAGCGTCACCGCTCACGCGCTCGACGGCGGCACGGGCGCGCTCCACGCCCGCCGGGGCCAGGAATTGCGCTTCGCGATCGACCTGCGCAACCGCTCGACCAGCGAGACCGTGCGCTTCGACCGCCGCTGCCCGCTGCTGGCGGAGAAGTTCGCGCCGGTCGGGGGGACCGAGGCGCACCAGCTCAACTGCGGCGCCGCGGCGCCGATCGCCCCCGGCAAGTCCCAATCGTTCGAGATGCGGGTGCGGGTGCCCGCGAACGCGCCACTCGGGCCCAACGGGCTCTTCTGGCGGCTGGATCCGGTGGGGGACTTCGGGCCGCAGGTCGTCGCCCGCGTGCTCGTGCGGCGATGAGGCGCGCACCGATCGCGCTCGCCGCGCTGGCCGCGGCGAGCTGCGGCGGCAGCCGCGCGAACACGCCCGCGCCCTCGCCACGCGCCACGGTGGCCGCAACCGCGTCCCCGCGGCCGAGCGCGACGCCGATCCCGCTGACCGCGGCGGACCAGCAGCTCTGCCCGGCGCTCTACGCCCGGCTGCAGCGGGTCACGCTGGCCCTGAGCTCGAGCTCCGAGCTGATCGCCCAGTCTGAGAACAAGGCGGACCTGACGCGCCGGATCGCCACCGAGCAGCAGCAGCTCGCGCGTTCGGCGCAGCTGATGGCCGCCGCGACGGTGCCGCCGCCGCTGTCCGCGGTCGACGACCGGCTGGTGCGGGCGCTGCGGACGTTCAGCCGCGACTTCGGGCGCGCCCGTTCACCCGCCGCCAAGGGCGACTTCCCCACCGCGGTCGCGGCGATGACGGACCAGCCGGCGGTCAACCGCATCCTGGCCGCCGCTACGGCGATCCAGCGCGCCTGCCAGCCTTAGCCGGATGAGACGGATCCTCGGCGCCATGTTCCTCGCGGCCGGCGCGCTGCACTTCCACAAGCCGCGCATGTACGAGGCGATCATGCCGCGCTACCTGCCCGCGCACCGCGCGCTGGTGTATGCGAGCGGCGTCGCCGAGATGGCCGGCGGCGCCGGCCTGCTGCACCCGCGGACCGCGCGGCCGGCCGGCTGGTGGCTCGTGGCCACGCTGCTGGCCATCTTCCCGGCCAACGTCGAGATGGCCGTGCACGCCGAACGCTTCCGCCGCTTCCCCGCGCCGCTGCTGTGGGCGCGGCTGCCGCTGCAGGGCGCGATCATCGCCTGGGTGTGGCGGGTCGCGATCCGCTGAGCGCGGCGGTCGCCGTCGCCCGCGCCCACGGGCTGCGCGTGGAGGCCCCGGTCGTGCTGCGCGACCGGCTCAACGTGCTCATCCACCTGCGCCCGGCGCCGGTGGTGGCGCGCGTGGCCGGGACGATCGCCAAGGTCCGGCCCGGCACCGAGTTCGCCCGCCACGAGGTCGACGTGGCCGGCCACCTGGCCGCGGCCGGCGCGCCGGTCGTCGGGCCGAGCGCGGAGCTCCCGCCCGGCCCGCACGAGCACGCGGGCCACGTGATCACGTTCTGGGCGCACGTGCCCGACCGCGGCGCGGCCGAGCCGCGGGCGGCCGGCGCGGCCCTGCGCGAGTGCCACGAGGCCCTGCGCGGCTACCCGGGCGACCTGCCGCTGCTCGGCCGGCTCAGCGAAGCCGAGGCGCTGCTGGCCCGGCTGGCCGGCGAGCTGACCATCGACGACGCCGCCGCGCTTGCCCTGCAGCGCCGCTTCGACGACCTGCTGCCGCTGCTGCACACGCTGCGCTCGCCGATCCAGCCGCTGCACGGCGACGCCCACCTGGGCAACGTCCTCAGCGGGCCGGACGGCCCGCTGTGGAACGACTGGGAGGACACCTGCCTGGGCCCGGTCGGCTGGGACGCGGGCTGCCTGCTCGTCACCTCCGCGCAGGCGGGCGCCGCGGCGGCGCTGGACGCCGCCGGCATCGCGCTCGACCCGGCCGAGCTGGCGCTGTGGCTCGAGGCCCGCCGGCTGCAGGGCGCGGTGTGGCGGGCGTTCATCTACCGCGAGCACCCGGAGCGGCGCGCCGCCCACGAGGCGGCGCGCCGGTCAGGCCACTAGGCGGCGGCGGGGACGGCCTCCGCCTCGCCGCTCTCGGGCTCGAGGGCCTTGGCGTCGCCGGACACGAGCAGCAGCGCGAGCAACGCGCCGGCGATGGCGAAGCCGGCGCCGACGGTCAGCGCGATGCGGAACCCGTCGACGAGCGCGACCGGGAGCGAGTGCCCCGAGGACAGCAGGGAGTCCCGGCGCGAGTCCGAGACCGCCGCCAGGACGGCCAGGCCGAGCGCGCCGCCGACCTGCTGGGACGTGTTGATCAGCCCGGAGGCCAGCCCGGACTCGTGCGCCTCCACGCCGGCCACGCCGGCCACGGTCATCGGCACGAACGCGAAGCCCAGGCCGAACGCCGACAGCAGCGACGGGCCGAGGATGTCACTCAGGTAGGAGCCGCCGACCGTGATCTGGGCGAACCAGACCAGCCCGCCGGCCACGAGCACCAGCCCGGACACCAGCACGGGCTTGACCCCGTAGCGCGTGACGAGCTGCGACGCGATGCCGGCCGAGACGATGATCCCGCCGGCCAGCGGCAGGTAGGACAGGCCGGCCTTGAGCGGGCTGTAGCCCAGCACCTGCTGCATGTACAGCGAGATGAAGAAGAACATCGAGAACAGCGACATCGCGATCAGCAGCGCGGTGATGTTGATGCCGCGGATCGAGCGCAGCCGGAAGATCCCCGGGATCGGCACCAGCGGCGCGCGCGTGCGGCGCTCGATCAGCACGAAGCCGGCGATCAGCGCGACGGCCAGGGCGACCAGCAGGATCGTCTCGCCGGAGCCCCAGCCCGCCTTGTTCGCGTTGACCAGCGAGTAGACGAGCAGCGACAGGCCGCCGGTGACCGTCACCGCGCCGGCGACGTCGAAGTGGCGAGCGCCGTCCATCCGGCTCTCGGGCAGGAGCCGCGGGGACAGCAGCGCGGCGGCGATGCCGATCGGCACGTTGACGAACAGCACCCACTCCCAGCCGGCCCACTGCGTGAGCATGCCGCCGAGCAGGACGCCGGCCGCGCCGCCCGAGCCGGCCACCGCGCCCCAGACGCCCATGGCGCGGTTGCGGGAGGGACCCTCCTCGAAGAGCACGGTGACGAGCGACAACGCAGCCGGGGAGAGCAGCGCGGCGCCGAGGCCCTGGACGGCCCGCGCGGCGATGAGCCAGGTGTCGCTCTGGGCGAGGCCGCCCGCCAGCGACGCGGCGGCGAACAGGAACAGGCCGCCCATGAACAGGCGCCGGCGGCCGAGCAGGTCGGCCATGCGGCCGCCCAGCAGCAGGAAGCCGCCGAACGTCAGCGTGTAGGCGTTGATGACCCACGACAGGTTGTCGCGGGAGAAGTCCAGCGCCCGTCCGATGGACGGAAGCGCGACGTTGACGATGCTGGCATCGAGTACGACGACGAACTGCGCCGCAGCGAGCAGGGCGAGCGCAAGCCAGCGCCTGTCGTGGGAAGTGCTCAAGGCGTTGCTCCTGGGGAGGATCGGGGACTAAATGGAAGAGGAGTTCCGGTTTCACCTTGGACGATACGGAGTTGACGTTCCGTTTGTCAAGCCCTACATTCGACATGTGACGAACATCGCCCACCGCCCCCTCCGCGCCGATGCGCGCCGCAACCGCGAGCGCGTCATCGCCGCCGCGCGGGACGTGTTCGGCGAGCAGGGCCGCGACGCGCAGATGGACGACGTGGCGCGCGCCGCCGCGGTCGGCGTCGGCACCGTCTACCGCCACTTCCCGACCAAGGAGGCGCTGCTCGAGGCGCTGGCGGTGGACGCCTTCGAGCGGATCACCGTGATCGCCCAGGAGAACCTGGCGCATGTCTCGGACCCCTGGGAGGCGTTCACGCAGACGCTGTGGCAGGGCGCCGAGATCCTGGCCACCGACCGCGCGCTGTCCGAGGTGATGGCCGAGGTGCCGGGACCCGTGCCGGTCGGGCTCGACACCCAGCGCGAGCTCAACGAGACGATGGCGGAGTTGATCCATCGCGCCATCGAGGCCGGCGCCCTGCGCCCGGATACGGTGCTCGACGACGTGCCGATGGTGATGTGCGGGGTCGGCGCGGCGACGCGCAAGAGCCACATGTGCCCGGGGTCGTGGCGGCGCCACATGACGATCGTCATCGACGGGCTGCGCGCGGCGAGCGCCTCCGGGCCGCTGCCTTCATAGTCTGTGGGGCATGACCGCCCCGGACACCGTCACCGATCCCGAGCTGCACGAGGTCGCCTGGAACCTCGACGACCTCTTCGCCGGCGTGGCCGACGAGGCCGAACCGCGGGCGGCGATCGACGCGCTGCTCGACGACGCCCAGCGGCGGGCCGACGCGTTCGCCGGCGCGTACGCCGGCAAGATGGCCGAGCTCGACGGGGCGGGGCTCGCGGCCGCGATGCACGAGCTGGAGGCGATCGAGGACGTCGCCGGCCGGGCCGGCATGTACGCGCACCTGGCGTTCTCCGTCGACACGGCCGATCCCGCCACCGGCGCGCTGCTGCAGCACGTGCAGGAGCGCGGCACGGCGATCGAGACGAAGCTGCTGTTCTTCGAGCTCGAGTGGGCGGCGCTCGACGACGCCCGGGCCGAAGAGCTGCTGGCCGCCGACGGACTGGACTTCGCCCGCCATCACCTGACCACCGCCCGCCGCTACCGGCCGCACCTGCTGACCGAGCCCGAGGAGAAGGTGCTGACGGAGAAGGCGCTGTCCGGCCGCTCGGCCTGGGTGCGGCTGTTCGAGGAGCAGACGGCGGCGGTCCGCGTGGCGCTGCCGGGCGAGGCGGAGCAGACGCTCGACGTCGCGCTGGCCCGGCTGTTCTCGCCCGATCGCGATCTGCGCCGGACGACGGCCGAGGCGGTGACGGCCGCGCTCGAGCCGGGGCTGCGCACGCGGGCCTACGCGTTCAACACGCTGCTCGCGGACAAGATGGTCGACGACCGGCTGCGCCACTACCCGCACTGGCTGGCCGCGCGCAACCTGGCCAACGAGGCCAGCGACGAGTCGGTCGAGGCGCTGGTCTCGGCCGTGCGCGGGCGCTACGAGCTGGCGCGCCGCTGGTACCGGCTGAAGGCCGACCTGCTCGGCATCGACCGCCTGGCCGACTACGACCGGATGGCCGCCGTCACCCACGCCGAGGAGCAGGTGCCGTGGGCGGAGGCGCGGGCGATCGTGCTCGACTCCTACGGCGCGTTCTCGGACGAGCTCGGCGGCATCGTCACACGCTTCTTCGCCGAGCGCTGGATCGACGCGCCGCCGCGGCCCGGCAAACGGGGCGGGGCGTTCTGCTCGTTCGGCCTGCCCAGCGTGCACCCGTTCGTGATGCTCAACTACACGCACCGGCGCCGCGACGTCCTGACGCTGGCCCACGAGCTGGGCCACGGCGTGCACGCGGTGCTCGGCGCCTCCCAGGGCATCTTCCACATGGGCACGCCGCTGACGCTGGCCGAGACCGCATCGGTGTTCGGCGAGCAGCTGACGTTCGGCCGCCTGCTCGAGCGCGCCGATACGCCGGAGTCGCGGCTGGGGCTGCTGGCGGAGTCGATCGAGGGCACGATCGCCACGGTCTTCCGCCAGGTGGCGATGAACCGCTTCGAGCACCTGGTGCACACCGCGCGGCGCGACGAGGGCGAGCTGTCGGTCGACCGCTTCGGCGAGCTGTGGGCGGAGTCGCAGGTGGAGATGCTCGGCGACTCGGTGGAGGTGACCGAGGGCTACCGGCGCTGGTGGTCCTACGTCCCCCACTTCGTGGCCACGCCCGGCTACGTCTACGCCTACGCGTACGGGCTGCTGCTCGCGCTGGCCGTCTACGGGCGCTACCAGGAGCTCGGCGACCCGTTCGTCCCGTCCTACCTGGACCTACTGCGGGCCGGCGGCTCGCGCAGCCCGGAGGAGCTCGGACAGATCGTCGGCGTCGACCTCGCCGACCCCGGCTTCTGGGACCTCGGGCTCGACCTCGTGGAGCGCAAGCTCGACGCGGCCGAGGCGGCCGCCCGGGAAACCGGCCGAGTCTAAAGCTTGAGTTCAGGGTGAGGGTCGCGTGTTCGAGGTCCTGCGCGGCCCGCACTCGGCGCGGCTCTTCCTCAGCTCGCTGATCGCGCAGACGCCCGCGTCGGCGCTCGGGCTCGTGTTCGTCCTGCGCACGCGCGAGTTGACGGGCTCGTTCGCGGCGGCCGGCGCCGCGTCCGGCGCGGCGGCGCTGGCCAGCGCGGTGCTGTCGCCGGCCTTCGGCCGCGCGATCGACCGGCGCGGGCAGGTCGGCGTGCTGCTGGTCACCGCGGCGGCGTCGGCCGCCGGGCTGATCGGGTTCGCGCTGCTGCCCCACGGCGCGGCGTTCGGGGCGATCCTGGCCTGCGCCGTGGTCGGCGGGGGCATGCTGCCGCCGCTCGGCGCGGCGCTGCGCACCGTGTGGCCGACGGTGCTGCCGGCCGAGGCGGTGCCGGGGGCCTTCGCGCTCGAGGCGGCGTTCCTCGAGGCCACCTACATCGTCGGTCCGGTGCTGATCGCCGGCGCCATCGGCGCCTGGTCGACGGCGGCGTCCGCGCTGACCTGCGCGGTCGTGCTGGTGGCCGGGACCGCGGCGTTCGCCGCAGCGGCGCCGGTACGGGCGTGGCGGCCGTCGGGCGTGAAGGTGGGGCGCGGGGGCGCGCTGCGGGCGACCGGCGTGCGGACGCTGCTCGGCGTGTTCGCGCTCATCGGCGCGACGTTCGGCGCCGTCGAGGTCGGCGTGCCGGCGGCGTTGGCGGCCGCCGGGCGACCGCACCTGGCCGGCGTGCTGCTCGGCATCTGGGGCCTGGGCTCGCTGCTCGGCGGCCTGCTGGCCGCCCGTGCGCCCGCGCCGGCCGACCGCGTCGGCCGGCTCTGCCTGCTGCTCGTCGTGCTCGCCGTGGGCCACGCGCTGCTGGCCGTGCCGGCGAGCGTGGTCGGCCTCGCCGCGCTGCTGCTCGTCGCGGGCTCGGCGATCGCGCCGTCATTCGGCCTCGCCTTCGCGCTGGTCGGCGACGTGGCGGCACCTGGCACCCTGACCGAGGCCTACTCCTGGCTCACCACCGGGATCGCGGCGGGCCTGGCCGTCGGCTCGGCCGCCGGCGGCGCGCTCGCCCAGAGCTCGGGCGCGAGCGCCGCGTTCTTCGTCGCCGCCGCCGCCGGGGCCGCGGGCGCGATCCTCGCCGCCACGCGCCGCGCCACCCTCGCCCCGGTCGCCGCCCCGGCCTGAGCCGCGCGCGGAGACCGGCCCCGCCGGCTGACCACCGCCTACCCGGCCGGCCGTTCGCCGGCGCGACGAGCTGCCCGCAACACCGCGCGGATGATCGTCCGGGCGACCGTGGCGAGCTCGCCGGCGTCGACGGACTCGTCGACGGCGTGCGCGAGCTCGATGCCGCGCGTGCCCACCATCACGGCCGGGATGCCGCGGGCGGTGAACAGCCGCATGTCCGCGCCCCAGGGGACGCCGGCCAGCGGCGCCGGCCGGCCGAGCTCGTCGGATAGCGCGCCGCGGACGGTGGCGACCCACGGGTGCTCGGGCGGCGTCTCCCCGGAGGCGAACGCGCCGCCCTCCCAGGTGAGCGCGCAGGGCGGCTCGCCGTCGTCCAGCGCCGCGTCCACCGCCGCCTGCAGCGCCGCGCGGGCAGCGTCCAGGCTCGCGCCGACCGGCACGCCCAGCCGCCCCTCGAACTCGAGCCGGTCCGGCACCTGGCTCGACCACGTGCCGGCTGCCACCCGGCCGACGAGCAGTGGGTAGGGCAGCGCGAGCTCCCGCATCAGGGGGTGGGCGACGTCGCGGTTGACCGCGCGCTCGTGCGCTTGCAAGGCCGCGTGGACGCGCACGTAGCGATCGATCGCCGAGCAGCCGGCCAGCCGCGCGGCGGCGTGGGCGGAGCGGCCGGCGACGATGCCCTTGAACGTCAGCGCCCCGGCCTGCGCGCACACCACCGTGAGCGCCGTCGGCTCGGGCAGCAGTGCGGCGTCGAACGCCGCGTCGCGCTCGAGCGCGGCGAACGTGCCCAGGCCGCCGTCCTCCTCGGATGACACCGCCTGCAGGACCACCTCCGGCGTCGCCGCCGGGTCGCCGGCCGCCCGGAGCGCGCGCAGGGCGTGCAGCGCGGCCACCACGGCGCCCTTCATGTCCAGCGCGCCGCGGCCGTGGACGCGGCCGCCCTCCAGCGCGCCCGACCACGGCCCGAGCCGCCACGGCGCCGTGCCCGGCCCGACGACGTCGACGTGGCCGTTCAGGCACAGGCGCACGGGGGCGCCGCCGGCCAGGGTCGCGGTCAGCCCCCACAGCTCGTCCCGCGGCGCCTCCTCGCCGGGATGATCCGGGTGGGCGCGCAGCGCGGCGAGGTCGTGCCGGTGCAGCTCTGCCGGCACGCCGGCAGCGGCCGCCAGCTCGGCGAGCCGCTCCAGCGCGGCGCGCTCGTCGCCGGTCACGCTCGGCACCCGGACGAGCGCGGAGACGTCGCGGGCCAGCGCCGCGGGGTCCAGCGCCTCCAGCGCCCGGGCCTCGACGTCGCCGCTCATCCGGGCGCGAGGTTACTGGACCAACGTCCAGGGCCAACCCCACCCGAAGCGCAGATGATCTGACTCGCGATGAGACGCATCGCCGGTCCGGTCATCGACACACATGCGCTCGACCGCTGGTTCGGCCCGCGGGCCGCGCTCGCCGACGTCGACGTCGCCGTGGGCGCGGGCGAGGTGCACGGGCTGATCGGCCCGGCGCGGGCCGGCAAGACGACGCTGCTGCGCGTCCTGGCCGGGACGCTGACGCCCTCGTCCGGCGCCGCGCGCGTGCTCGGCTGGCCCGCCACGTCGACCGAGCTGCGCGGCCGGGTCGGCCTCGTGAGCGTCGACGGGACGCTGATCTCGCTCCTGTCGGGCCTCGACACGCTGGTCCTGGCCGGGCGGGTGCGCGGGATGTCAGCGGGCTCGGCCACCGAGCGGGCGCTCGCCGTCCTGCAGCAGGTCGGGCTGGCCCGCGCGGGCGACCGCCCCGTGGCCGCCTGGACTCCCGGGATGCGGCTGCGGCTCGCGTTCGCCCGGGCGCTGCTGACCAACCCGCAGGTGCTGCTGATCGACGAGCCGCCGCAGGAAGTCGACCCCGCCACCTCCGCCGCCGTGCGCGCGCTCGTGTCCAGCCACGCGCGCTCCGGCACGGCCGTCCTGTGGGCGACGCGCCGGCTCGACGAGCTGCAGGGCCTCGCGTCGTCGCTCACCCTGCTGGCCGGCGGGCGGGTCCGCTATGCCGGCAGCGTCGAGACGCTCGCGGCGCGCGCGCTCGCCTGCGCCTGACCACGGATTGTTCAGCCCGCGAACGCGGCGGCGTCAGTCTCGCGGCGCTCAGGCGTTAGTCTGGAAGACGGTGCTTAGTGAACGGACCTCATCGAACGGCTCGGGGGCGAGCGAGCTGGGGGCGCAGGTGCGCGCCCTGCGACGGGAGCGGGGGCTGACGCTCAAGGCGCTCGGCCAGCGGGCGGGGTTGTCGCATCCCTTTCTCAGCCAGGTCGAGCGCGGGCTGGCCCAGCCGAGCGTCGGCTCGGTGGAGCGGATCGCCGGGGCGCTCGGCGTGCCGGTGGCGCAGCTGTGGACGTCGCCGCAGCGGCTGGAGGGCGCCGTGGAGCTGCGCCGCGGCGACGCCCCGGCGGGCGAGCCGGTGCGCCGGCTGGCGCCGCTCGTGCGCGAGTGGAGCGCCGGGAGCCGGCGCTGGCTTCCCGCGGAGAGCGGCTCGGGGGAGGTCCTGGTCTACGTCGCTCGCGGCGCGATCGAGGTGGATCTCGACGGCACGGTGCACCGGCTCGGCGAGGGCGACGCGCTGCGGTTCGACGGCGCGATCCCGCACCGGCTGCGCCGCAGCGGCGGGCCGGGCACGCGCGCGGTCATCGTGGCGGCGGGCTGAGCCGCAGCCGGTAGACCGCGCCCTGCGGCAGCTCCGCCGCCGGGCGCGCCGCGATGGCGAACACGTCCGCGGCCGCGGCCAGGAACCGGGCGGCCGGCGGGCGGCCGGGATCGGCGAGCCAGACCTCGCCGCGCTCGCCCACGAGCCGCGGGAGCAACGGCAGCAGCAGATCGCCGTTGCGCGCCTCGTAGAGGACGTCGGAGGCGAGCACGAGGTCCCACGGCGCGCGGTCCAGCAGCGCCTCCGGGGCGGTCCACGAGCACTGCAGCGTCTCGACCGTGAGGTCGTTGCGCCGCGCGTTGGCGGCGGTCATCCGCACCGACTCGGCCGACCAGTCGGTGGCCAGCACGCGGCCGCCGGCCAGCGCGGCGGCGAGGCTCGGGAGCCCGAGGCCGCAGCCCAGCTCCAGCGTGCGCGCGCCGTGGAGCGCGCGGACGCCGATCGCCCGCGCGAGCGCCAGCGCGCTCGGCCACAGCTCCGCCCAGTAGGGCAGGAACTCCTCGTGCTCGAACGCGTGCTCGTCGAGCAGGGCGTCGGCGTCGCGCGGGCGCAGCAGGCCGAGATCGCGCCCGCCGATCGCCACGACCTCTTCGACGACGTCGTCCACCCGCCTAGGATGGCTCAGATCAGCGCTCCGCCTCGCGTCACCAGCGTCGACGTCGCCCGCCGTGCCGGCTGCTCGCAGTCCACGGTGTCGCTCGTGCTGTCCGGCAAGGGCCGCGGACGGATCTCCGCGCGCACGGAGGCGACGGTCCGCGCGGCCGCGGCCGAGCTCGGCTACCGCCCCAACGTGGCCGCGCGCACGCTGCGCACCGGCGTGGCCCGCACGGTCGGCCTCGTCGTCCCGGACATCACGAACCCGTTCTTCGGCCGGATGATGCGCGGCGCCCAGCGCGCCGCCCAGCAGGCCGGCTACACCGTGGTCCTGGTCGACGCGGGCGGCGACCGGGCCTGGGAGGCCGAGTCGGTGCAGGCGCTGCTGGCGGGGCCGGCGGACGGGCTCCTGCTGTTCGAGGTTGCGCTGCCGGAGGGCGTGACCGAGCGCGCGATCGGCATCGAGATGGCCCCGGGCGATCTGCCCGTCGTGCGCCTCGACGTCGAATCCGGCATCGACGCCGCCATGGACCACCTGCTCGGGCTCGGCCACCGCCGCTTCGGCCACGTCGCGTCGGCGTTCGTGGCGCCGACGTTCGACGCCCGGGCCGCGCGCCTGGCCGGCCGGCTGGAGCAGGCCGGACTGGAGCCGGCGGCGCGCGTCCAGTCGCTGTTCTCCTTCGAGGAGGCGCACACCGCCTCGCTGCCGCTGCTGGACGCCGGCGTCACCGCTGTGATGTGCGACGACGACATCCTCGCCGGCGGCTTCTACCTGGCCGCCCGCGAGCGCGGCGCGGCGATCCCGGGCGACGTCTCGGTCATCGGCTTCGACGACCTCGACTTCGCCCGCGTGCTGGCGCCGCCGCTCACCACCGTGGCGGCGGACGCCGAGGGCCTCGGCGCCGCCGCGTTCCGCGCGTTGGCGAGCGACCTCGCCGGTCACCCGCCGCCGGCCGAGCAGACGCTCCCGGTTCGGCTCGAGGTGCGCGAGTCGACCGCTCCGCCCGCTCGCAAGTAGCGCCTCGTTGCGCCGGCGAACGGCGGGCTTTGAAGGGGAGGGATGAGCGACTGCGCGCCACGCGTGGGAGCTTGGGCCCGCTATCCGGTCCCAGGTTCCCACGGCCGTGCTGTCTGAGTCGCGGAATCCGCGACTTGGCTGGCACGGGTGGCTCGTTGCCGCTCGCGGAGACCCGGGCCGCCGGGCTGACCACCGCCCTACCCAGCCGGCCGTTCGCCGAGCTCGCCCCGGCGCCATTCCTTGAACCGCGAAGTCATACGTTGTACGCTCATTCGTATGACCCGCCTCATCGCAGCCGTTCTCGCCACCCTTGCCCTAGGCGGCGCGACGACGCAGGCGGACGTCGGACAGCCGCGCGAAAAGGTCGCGGTCGTCCTGGCCGGCAGCGCAGCGCGACCGAATCTGGTCGCAGCGCTGAAGGGCGTCCCGGTGCGGGTCCCGCGCTCGGCCGCAGAGGAGCTGGCCGTCACGCACCTGCTGGCGGCGCAGGGCGTCCGCCGGGTGATCGGCGTCGGCCTGGACCGGCGGGTCGCCGTCGAACCCGTGGCCCGGCGGTATCCGGGCACGCGGTTCGAGAGCGTTCCGGCCGACGCTCACGCGCTCAGGCGCGCCGTCGGCCTCGGCTGATCCCTACCGGTAGCGGTAGACGATGCGGCCGCGGTTGAGGTCGTAGGGCGAGACCTCGACCCGGACCTTGTCGCCCGGGTTGACGCGGATCCGGAACCGGCGCATCTTGCCGGCGAGGTGCGCGAGCAGCTGGTGGTCGTTCTCGAGCTCACGCGGAACAGCAGGTTCGGCAGGGCCTCGGTGACCTCGCCGTCGATTTCGAGCTTTTGCTCGACGGCCATGGGCATCACTCCTCAGAGTCGTGGGGGACCGCGCCGCGCGCCGGCTTGCAGCACGCAGGCGGAGGGTCCTTCCATTTTAGCCCTCAGGCTGCGCTCACCCAGGCGGCGAGCTCGTCATCCTCCGCCAGCCGCGCCAGCGCGGCCGACTCGAGCTGCCGGACGCGCTCCGGGGAGAGCCCGACGACCTCGCCGACGGCGCCGAGCGTGCGCTCCCCGCGGCCGTCGAGGCCGAAGCGCAGACGCATCACGGCGCGGTCGCGGTCGGCCAGGCGCTCGATCGAGCGGCGCACGGTGCGCCGGCGCGCCGCGGCCACCGCGACCTCGACCGGCTCGCGGTCGTCGGCCAGCAGGTCGCCGAGCCGGCCTGCGCCGTCGCCCACCGGCGCGTCGAGCGAGGCCGTCTGCGCGTCCGCGCGGCGGATGCGCACCGACCGCCGCCTCATCGATGCCCGCGGCCGCCGCCAGCTCGGCCAGACCGGGGTCGGACGCGCCCCGCTCGAGCAGGGCGCGCTCGGCGCGCGCGAGCCGCTCCGCCTGCAGGTGCTGCGGCGCGGGCAGCCGGATGAGCCGGCCGGTGTTGGCCAGCGCGTGCGAGATCGCCTGCCGGATCCACGGCACCGCGTAGGTGGAGAAGCGCGTCCCGCGCCGCCAGTCGAACTTCTCCGCCGCTCGGATCAGCCCCACCACGCCCTCCTGCAGCAGGTCCTCCATCGGCAGGCCGCGGCCCACGTGCCGGCGGGCGACGGACGCCACGAGCCGCAGGTTGCAGCGCACCAGCCGGTCCTTGGCCGCGAGGTCGCCGCGCTCGATCGCCCGCGCCAGGCGCCGCTCCTCGACGGCGGTGAGGAGGGGATGCTCTGAGAAGGCCCGATCGGTGCTCATTCAAACGCTTGTTTCGACGCCTGGCCGGAACGATACCGGATCGGGATCGCGGGCCGGGCGGCGGCGCCGGAGGCGGCGGGTCAGGTCGCCGGCGCGCGCAGGCCGGCGGCGAAGAACGTGATGAGCTGGGCGCGCTCGCACGGGCCGAGCGCGCCCGTCAGCTGCCCGCCCACCACGGTGTACATGGCACGCAGGCGCAGCCACAGCTCCTCGCGCGGCACGTCGGGCAGCGCGCGCTCGAGCACGGCCATCCGCGCGCACGCCGAGTCCGACAGCTCCCCGCGCACGAGGCAGCGCATCTCCGGATCCGGGTCGACGAACAGCCGGCCGAGCAGCGGCTCGGCACAGTCGAGCAGCGGACCGATGATCGCGTCCACCACGGCCTCCACCGACGGGTCGTCGCCCAGCGCCTGCAGCCGCCGCCGGCGCTCGCTCACCACCGGCGCGAGCGCCCGGTGCACGACCGCCTCCAGCAGCGACTGCTTGCACCCGAAGTGGTAGTTGACCGCGGCGATGTTGGCTTCCGCCTCGGCGGTCAGCCCGCGCATCGTGGTCGCCTGGTAGCCGTGCTCGGCGAACAGCCGCTCGGCCGCGTCCAGCAGGCGGTCCCGGGTCGCTTCCTCCATGCGCATCCGAGTCTAGGTCGATCTCACGCCGGAAGCACGAATACCGTTGGACAGGGCATGAGCGCAACCGTCTATGACAGCCCTGTCGGCCCGCTCCGTCTCGAGTCCCGGGACGGCGCGCTGGTCGGCCTCGAGCTGAACGCCAAGCCCGGCCCGGAGAACCTGGACGACCCCGTCCTGGCCGAGGCCGTGGCGCAGCTGACCGCCTACTTCGGCGGCGAGCGCACCAGCTTCGACCTCCCGCTCGCGATGCACGGCAACGCCTTCGAGCAGAAGGTCTGGGCCGCGCTGCGCACCATCCCCTACGGCGAGACAGCGTCCTACGGCGCGGTCGCCGACCAGATCGGCGCCCCCGGCGCGGCCCGCGCCGTCGGGCTGGCCAACGGCCGCAACCCCATCGCGATCATCGTCCCCTGCCACCGGGTGATCGGCGCGAACGGCAAGCTCGTCGGCTTCGGCGGCGGGCTGCCGATGAAGCGCGCGCTGCTCGACCTCGAGCAGGGCGTCGAAGGGTTGCTGGCGCCGGGCGACCATCTGGGCCGCCCGGCGTCGCTTTCCTAACGGGGCGTGGCGTCGAGCACTCCGCCGCAGTTCGGGCACGAGGCCCGATGTGCGACGCGCTCGCCCGGCCACAGCCGAAGGCAGCGAAGGCACAGGATCCGCATAGATCCTCCTTTCCGGCCGGGGCGCGGCGGTTTGGGGCACGCTGCGCCGCCCGGCTCTGTATAGGTTATCGGCTGGCGCGGCGCGAACTTGAGCGCCTATCCTGCGCGGCGTGCTAGCTGGCCACCGCGATCTCGACGGGGCGGCGGAAGCGCTCGCCTCCCGCCTGCCCGAGCCGCTGGGCGTCTTCGCCCGCGTCGCCTACAACTACCGCTGGTCCTGGAGCGTCGACGGGCCTGAGCTGTTCCAGGCCATCGACCCGGACCGCTGGGACCGCTGCGGCGAGAACCCCGTGCGCCTGCTCGAGGAGGCGTCCGCGCAGCGCCTGCGCGCCGCCGCCGGCGACGACGCCCTGCTCGCCCGCGCCGCCGCGCTGGAGGAGCACGTCCGCGCCGACCTGGCCCGCCCCGCGCGCGAGGGCGTGCCCACGCCGGACCGCCCGGTGGCCTACTTCTCGCGCCGAGTTCGGCGTCCACGTGTCGCTGCCGATCTACTCGGGCGGCCTCGGCGCGCTGGCCGGCGACATCCTCAAAGAGGCGTCGGACATGGCGCTGCCGCTGGTGGCCGTCGGGCTGCTGTACCGCAACGGCTACTTCCGCCAGCGCATCGACGCCAACGGCTGGCAGCACGAGTACTGGGTCGACACCGACCCCGACCGGCTGCCCGCGGCGCTGGTCACGCACGACGACGGCACGCCGGTCACGGTCACGGTGCCGATCCGCGACATCGAGGTGATCGCGCAGATCTGGCGCGTGGACGTCGGGCGCGTGCCGCTGTACCTGCTCGACGCCGAGCGGCCGGAGAACTCCAGCGTGGCCCGCTGGATCACGTCGCGGCTGTACATCTCCGACCCCGACATGCGGCTCGCCCAGTACATGCTGCTCGGCGTCGGCGGCGTACAGGCGCTGGCCGCGCTGGGGATCGAGCCGGGGATCGTCCACCTCAACGAGGGCCACGCGGCATTCGTCACGCTGGAGATGGCCCGCCGGGCCACGAGCGGCGACGGCAACCTCGAGGCCGCGCTCAGCACCGCCCGCGGGCGCACCGTCTTCACCACCCACACGCCGGTGCCCGCGGGCAACGACACCTACCCCGCCCAGCAGGTGGAGGAGACGCTCGGGCCGCTGGCCGGCGCGCTCGGCGTGAGCGCCGCGGAGATCGTCCGCGCTCGGGCGCACGCACCGGCCGAGGACGGCCGAGCCGTTCGGCGTCACCCAGTTCGCGCTGCGCACGAGCCGCACGGCCAACGGCGTCTCGCGCCGCCACGGCGAGGTGGCGCGCGAGATGTGGCACGGCATGTGGCGCGACCGCGCCGTCGACGACGTGCCGATCACCCACGTCACCAACGGCGTCCACCTGCCGACCTGGCTCGGCCGGCCGATGCGGTCGCTGCTCGACCGCCACCTCGGCGAGGGCTGGCTGACCCGGGCCGCCGACCCCGCGACCTGGGCGCCGGTGGACGGACATCCCCGCGGCCGAGCTGTGGGGCGTGCGCCGCGAGCAGCGCGCCCAGCTGATCGAGTACGTGCGTCACCGCGCGGTGTCGGACCGGCTCGCTCGCGACGAGCCGCGCGGGTATGCCGAGTCCGCGGCGGCGTTCGACCCCGACGTGCTGACGATCGGCTTCGCCCGCCGCCTGGCCACCTACAAGCGGCTGAACCTGCTGCTCCAGGACGCCGAGCGGGCGATCCGGCTGATCAGCGGCGACCGGCCGATCCAGGTGCTGCTGGCCGGCAAGGCGCACCCGCGCGACGAGGGCGGCAAGCGCCTGGTCGAGTACCTCTTCGCAGATGAAGCACGCGCCGGGGTTCGCCGGCCGCGTCGCCTACCTGGACGACTACGACCTGCGCATGGCCGCCTGGCTGGTCCGGGGCTGCGACGTGTGGATCAACCTGCCGCGCCCGCCGCTGGAGGCCAGCGGCACCTCGGGCATGAAGAACGTGTTCAACGGCGGCCTGCAGCTGTCAGCGTGCTCGACGGCTGGTGGGCCGAGGCGCTACGAGGGCGACAACGGCTGGGCGCTGTCGGGCGACGTCGACCACGACCACGGCGCCCAGGACGCCCGCCACGCGGCGGAGCTGTTCCGGCTGCTCGAGGAGGAGGTCCAGCCCGAGTTCTACCGGCGCGACGCCGACGGCATCCCGCAGGACTGGGTGCGGCGGGTGCGCAACTCGCTGCGCACCAACGGGCCGGCGTTCGGGGCGGGGCGGATGCTCGAGGACTACGAGACGAAGGTGTACGGCGTCACGGCGTGATCGGCGTCGCCGTCCCCTTCGGCGTCTTGGTCGCCGTCGGGGTCGCCGATGGCGACGGTGAGGGAGTGGGCGTCGGCGCCGGCGTCGGGAACGGCGTCGCCGTCGGCTGCGCGTTGATCTGGTTGCGCACGTCCTGACGGATCTGGCTGAGCTGCGCGTCGAAGCGCTGCTCGAGCTGCGCGCTGCGGTCGTTGAGCTCGTCGTGGAACCGCTGCCCGGCGATCAGGAACATGACGCCCACGCCCGCGAGCGTGACCACCACCGCGGCCACGAGCATCCAGGCGATCGTGGCCGTGCTCTGGCGGCGGAAGCGCCCCCGGCAGTACGGGCAGCGCGGGCCGGTGGCCCAGGAGATCCGCGCGCACTTGGGACAGACGCGCTGCGGCGGCGCGCCGACGGTTCCTTCCATCCTCATGAGCCTAGTGGCCCTGATCAGGGGTGAGCGAGGTCGACGCCGCACCACACGATGGCCAGCGACACGACGATCATGGCCAGCGAGAGCCCGCGCGTGCGCGGCCGGACCACGTGCAGGCCGAGCAGCACGAGGACCAGCGCGACGAGCGCGAGCTTGACGTGCAGCACGCCGCGGGCCCAGTCGTCGAAGTGCGAGGCCATGGCGACCCCGGTGGCGATCAGGACCACCAGCGCGACCGCGCTGCCCATGCCGAAGCGCCGGGCGGCCTCGCGCATCGCCGCGTCGGTGCCGTGGCGGCGGACCGCGGGCGTGACCGCGATCGCGAGCAGCAGCTGGCCGCCCACGAAGAAGATGAACGCCAGCTCGTGCAGGTAGCGGACGACCGTCACCGCGGAGATGATGGCGACCGCCCGGCTGCCACCATGAGCGCCCGTGTCCCGCCGCCTCGGCTTCTGGTGCGTCGCCTTCGCCTTCGTCGCCGTCATGGCGTACTCGGCCGTGCCCGCGCCGCTGTACGTGCTCTACGGCTTCTCCTCGCTGACCATCACGCTGGTCTTCTCGGCCTACGCGGTCGGCGTGGTCGGCGGGCTGTTCCTCGCCGGTCACGTGTCCGACTGGTACGGGCGGCGCACCGTGCTCGTCCCCGCGCTGGCGCTGGCGCTGGTGAGCGGCATCTTCTTCGTCGGGTTCCGGGACGCGTTCGCGCTCTCGGTCGGCCGCCTCCTCAACGGCCTGAGCGTGGGCGCCGTCACGGCGACGGCCACGGCGTGGCTGCAGGAGCTGTCGACCGCGTCGCCGCGGCGCTCCCAGACCGTGGCCACCGGCGCGAACCTCGGCGGCCTCGGGCTCGGGCCGCTGATGGCCGGGTTCCTGGCCCAGTGGGTGTCGTCGCCGCAGACCGTGCCCTACATCGTCTCGCTGGCGCTGATCGCGCTCGGCTTGGTGCTGGTCTGCTTCGCGCCGGAGACGCGCGCGCCGCTGCGCCCGCGGCCGCGCTACCGCCCGCAGCGCGTGTCCGTGCCGCCCGGCGACCGCGCGCGGTTCTTCGCCGCCTGCGCCGCGGCGGCGATCGCGTTCGCCGGCTTCGGCCTGTTCACCTCGCTGGCGCCGAGCTTCCTGGCCGGCACGCTGCACCACGGCTCGCGCGCGCTGGCCGGCGCGGCGGCGTGCGCCGTGTTCGCCGCCGCCGTGGCGGCGCAGCTGGCCACCGCCGCGCGGCCGCCGCGCGAGCTGCTGGCGGGCGGCCTGGCCGCCGAGCTGGCCGGCCTCGCGCTCGTGGTCACCGCGGTCTGGCTGCCCTCGCCGAGCCTGTGGATGTTCCTCGTGGGCGGCGTCGTGTCGGGCGCCGGCGGCGGGCTGCTGTTCAAGGGCGCGCTCGGCACCGCCGCCGCGCTGGCCGACGAGGACGACCGCGCCGAGGTGCTGGCCGGGCTGTTCATCGGCGGCTACCTCGGCCTGTCCGTGCCGGTGATCGGGCTCGGCGTGCTCACCCAGGAGCTGTCGCCGCGGTCGAGCCTGTTGATCTTCGCGGTGTTGATGGCCGTGGCGCTGCTGGCCGCCACCCCGGCGCTGCTGCGCCGCCGCGCGCACGCCTGAAGTTCAGGGCGCCCTCCGGATTGACCGGGTTTCGGGCCGCCGGGAACCTCCGCGCCGGATGCCCGTCGGCGCCCCCACCATGCTCAAGCTCGCCCGCCGCTGGGGCGGTGCGGACGTGCGCGCCGCGGCGCTGCTGCGGCGGACCGGGGAGGCGCACGCGCTGCCGGCGGCCACGCTGCTCGTGCTCGACGTCTTCGACACGGTCCACCTCGTGGCGCTGCACGACGGGCTGCTGCTCGGCGTGCGCGAGACGCTGATGTCCTGGCGCCCGGGCGACGTGCGCGTGGTCGTCCAGCCGGGCGGCGGGCACAACTTCCGGCCCGTGGAGCTCCGCTATGACGGCGCGGTGCTCGAGCTCGCCGGCCCGTGGCGGACGGAGGCCCAGCGGGACGCGCTCGAGCTGATCGAGCAGGTCACCCTGCGCTGACCGGCGCCTCCATCGCGCCGAGCACGCCGACCGACGCCGACGCGAGGCGCACCGCGCGCCGGGCGGCGTCCACCGGCTCGGCGCCGGCCCGGTAGGCGGTGACGAACGCCGCGGCGAAGGTGTCGCCGGCGCCGGTCGGATCGACCTCCTCGGCGGCCGGGGCGGGCACGTGCACGCCGGCCACGGTCGCGCCGCCGGCGCCGTGGGTCTCGCACACCAGCGCGTCCGGCGCGACCTCGAGCCCGGCCAGCTCGCCGGCGGACGGGAACAGCACGTGGGCCAGCCGCGCCACCCGGTTGAGGCGCTCGCGCACGCGCGGGTCGGCGTCGGGGCGCAGGTTCGGGTCCAGCGACACGCGCCCGCCGTGCTCGGTGACGGCCTCCGCGGCGGCGAGGACGACGCCGGCGAGGCGCTCGCCGAAGCCCAGGGTCGAGCCCGACACGTGCAGCCAGTCGATGCCGTACAAGTCGGGCGGCGCCACCTCCACCGCAGCCGAGTCGGGCACGGAGAACCAGAAGTCGCGCGTGCCGTCGGCCCGGTAGGCGACGAACGCCACCGCCGTCGCGCGCGGCACCACGCGCAGGCCGTCCACGCGCACGCCGTCGCGCGCGAGCCGCTCGTGCAGCGCGTGCCCGAAGCGGTCGTCGCCGACCGCGCCGGCCAGCGCCACCGGCGCGCCGAGCCGCGCCGCCACCGAGGCGAAGATGGCCGGCGCGCCGCTGCAGAACGGCCCGTCCCAGGTGCCGGGCGCGGCGAGCCGGCCGTCGTGGCCGGCCCGCCGCAACTCCATCAGCACCTCACCGATGGCGAGGATCACTCACGGCATTGTCGTGGAGAGCGTGAACGTGAGCGTCGTGCTGTAGGTCCCGGTCCGCAGCGGGTCGTTCGCGCCGATGTGCTGGTGGAACGCGATCGCCACCGGGTCGTTGGACACCGGCGCGCTCCAGGCGGTCGGCGCCATCTCCACCTGCAGCGGGTCCTTCAGCGTGTACACGCCCTTGCTGCCGGATGCGCGCGGCGACGCCACCGGCAGTCTCGCATCGTCGTCTTGTGCGGCCTCATTCGTCAGGTGGTCCGGGCCCGACACGCTCAGCGCCGCGTTGCCCGCGGTCGAGGTCACCGTCGCCGTCGTCGCGGCGTCGTAGGTCTTGTCGACCCCCGGCGTGAACGCGCCGAACGTGGCCGGCCCGTTGAGGATCAGCGACAGCGTCGCCGGCACGGTGCCGCCGACGCCCACGGTGCCCGTCTGCGCCTGGTCGGGCGAGCCCGGGGCCGGCGCGAGCAGCTCGAGCTCGGCGATCGTGGTCGTCGGCTCGCCGCTGTTGGCGGTGATGTCGAGCCGGTAGAACCGGTAGTCGCCCGGGTGGGCCACCGTGAACGGCTTGGTGTAGAGCCGCCACGGGAACGTCTGGTTGGTCCGCGTGTCGAGGACCGTCCAGCTCGTGCCGTCGTTGGAGCCCTGCAGCGTCCAGTCGTGCGGGTCGCCCGCCACGTCGCCGGAGGTGATCGTGTAGAGCTGCGCCCGGCGCGGCTGCGCCGTGTTCAGCGGCTCCTCGATGGTCTCGGCCTGCGAGTTGAACGTCTGCCGCGTGCCCGACGTGTTGTCGAACAGCGCCCCGGTGGGCGTCGTCGCGTCCATCAGCGGCGACGCCGGCTTGTCGCCCTGGGTGAGCGACGGCGGCGCGTCATCGGCCCCGCTGCCCCAGCCGGACGGCGTCGACCCCATGCCGAAGTCCAGCGTGGCGCCGGCCGTCAGCGTGCTGGTAGGGATCGACGTGCTCGAGTACGGCTTGCCGTTGATCTGCAGCGACTGGACGTACACGTTCTTCGTGCTGTTGTCCGGCGCGTTGATCACCACGTCCCGGCCGTTCTCCAGGTGGAGCGTCGCCTGCCTGTACAGCGGCGAGCCGACGGCCCAGTTCGCGCTGCCCATCTGCAGCGGGTAGATGCCGAGCGCCGACAGGACCTGCCAGGCCGACATCTCGCCGTTGTCCTCGTCGCCCGGGTAGCCCTGGCCGATCTCCGAGCCGGTGAACTCGCGCGACTCGGCCTCGCGGATGATCGCCTGGCCGTGCGCCGGCACCCCGGTGAAGTCGTACATGTAGGGGATGTGGTGCGACGGCTGGTTGCTCAGCCCCCATTGGCCGATCCGCACCGCGGACGCCTCGGTCATCTCGTGGATGACGCCGTAGGAGCCCAGCCCGGTGGCCAGCTCCGGCGTGGAGAAGAACTGGTCGAGCTTGGCCGCCAGCCCCGCGCGGCCGCCGAACAGGTTCGCCAGGCCGTTGCCGTCCTGCGGCACGGTGAACTGCATGTTCCACGGGTCCGTCTCGGTGAATTCAGTGCTGCCGCCGCCGCGCGCGTCGCCGGTGCCCCAGATCGTCGGGTCCCAGCTCGCCGCCGGAACCGTGAACGCGCCGGACGCGCTGCGCGACTGGAACATGCCGATCGCCGGGTCGAACTCCGTGACGTAGTCGGTCGCCCGGTTGAGGAAGTACCGGTAGTCGTCGAGGTACTCCTGCTGGCCGGTCTTGTCATACAGCGCCTTGGCCATGTTGGCCACGCCGTAGTCGTTGATGTAGCCGTCGACCGCCCAGGAGAAGCCCTCCGGCGAGTCCGCCGGCGTGTAGCCGAGGAACGCCGAGCGATCGAGTCCCTTGCGGCCCACGTGGGAGTCGGTCGACACGACGCTCGAGTTCTTCAGCGCGGCGGCGAGCGTCGCCTGCGGGTCGCTGATCGGCGCGCCCATCTGGTAGGCGGTGGAGAACGCGACGTCCGAGCTCGCGCCGTCCATCAGGTCCGCGTAGCCGGGCGAGGACCAGCGGGCGATCCAGCCGCCGTCCTTGAACTGCTGGACGAAGCCGTCGACCATCTCGCCCGTCTTCTGCGGATACAGCAGCGCGTCGGCCGCCCACACGGTCCGGTAGGTGTCCCAGAAGCCGTTGTTGGCGTACGTCCTGCCGGGCAGCGGCGCGGTGCCCTGGGTGGGCGTGGCGCCAGCGCCGGGGGAGCCGCTCGTGGAGGCCTGGTCGGCGTGCATGTACACCGGCGCGCCGGCCGTGCCGGTGTTCTCGTAGGTCTCGTTGGGATAGAGGTTCAGGCGGTAGAGGTCCGAGTACAGCGTGGTCTGCTGGTCGGGCGTCGCGCCCTGCACGGTGATCACGCCGAGGACCTTGTCCCAGGCCGCCTGGGCCTGGGACTCCACGTCGCCGAAGCTCTTGCCGGACAGCTCGAGCTCGAGGTTGTGCTGCGCCTGGGCCACGCTGATGAACGATGTGGCGATGCGCATCGTCACCGTCTTGTCGCTCGACGTGTCGAACGTGAGATAGCGGGTGACGTTCGACCCGCCGGCGCCGGAGGTGGACGACGGCTGGCCGCCGCCCGTCGACGGGCTGTCGAACGTGGCGTAGATGAACATCCGCTTCGCGCCCACCGACAGGCTGCCGGACGTGACGTCGGAGTAGCCGGTGACGACGGTCTGGCCGTTGCCGTTGGACGGCGTCAGCGTGGTGCCGCCGCTGTTGTTGACGTTGTCGAAGATCAGCGACGAGCTGGCGCCGGCGAACGTGAAGCGGAAGATCGCCGCGTGGTCGGTCGGCGCGATCTCCGTCTTCATGCCGTTCGTGAACGTGACGCCGTAGTAGTACGGCTTCGCGGTCTCGTCACTGTGGCTGAACTCGAGCGCGCGGGCGCTGCGCGAGACGGCCGGCGTCGCGTTCGGCGACGGCATCACCTGGAACGTCTGGCGGTCGCCCATCCACGGGCTCGGCTCGTGCGACGCGGCGAACGCCTGCAGCGTCGGCAGGTTGTTCGCGTCGTTGTCCTCCTGGTACTTGTAGAGCCACGAGGTGGAGTTGGCCTCGGTCTCCGGCACCCAGAAGTTGAAGCCGTGCGGGACGGCGGTCGCCGGGATGTTGTTGCCGCGCGAGAACGAGCCGTTGGCGTTCGTGCCGCGCAGCGTGCTCACCCAGTCGCTGAGGTGCGAACGGTCCGGCGCGGCCGGGTCCGCGGTCAGCGCCAGGTCGTCGACCCAGCCCTGGAACGCCTGGCCGTTGACGCCGTTCGGGTTGTCGTAGTCGACGAGGATGCGGGTGATCGTCTTGCCTGCGGCGACGGCCCCGATGTCCGCACTGATCGCGTTCCACTGCTGCGCGTAGAGCGACTTCGAGGCGCCCTGGCCCTGCGCGGTCAGCGGGAAGCCGTGCTGGTCGACGGCGCCGAGGTCGCGCAGGTAGGTGCCGTCGGAGAACGCGAGGTCGACCGCCGCGTACGTGCTCTGGCGGGCCGGGTCGGCGCCGGTGAACTCCGGGTAGATCTTGTAGGCGAGCTGCATCCCGGATGTGACCGGGATGGACACGTCGAAGACGCGGTTGTACGCGTGGTCGTGGCCGTCGGCCAGCAGGCTGCCGCCGTAGCGCAGGGCGTGCAGGCCGCTGAAGCCCACGCCGGACTTGGCGGTGTAGATGCTGACCGGGCCGGTGCCGACCTCGGTCTTCATCGGGCTGGGCGGCGGCACGGTGGCGGAGCCGTCGGAGATCACCAGCTCGGACAGCTGGATGATCGAGTCGCCGTGGTTGCGGGTGATGTTCAGCCGGTAGTACGAGTACGCCGTGTCGTTCGTGAAGTCGTAGGTCTTCGCGGTGAAGCGGCCGGCGAAGCTCTGGCCCGTCTGCGTGTCCAGCGTCGTCCAGTTCGTGCCGTCGTCGGAGCCCTGGAACTGCCAGTCCTGCGGGTCGCGGCCCGGCGAGTCGTTCGCCGAGGCCAGCTGGTAGCGGCGCACGACGGTCGGCGCGGACAGCTGGTAGGCCGCCCAGCCGGTGCTGGTGAAGCTCAGCCACTTCGTGTTGACGTCGCCGTCCTTGAGGTTGACGGCGATCTCGTTCGGCGGGTTCTCGCCGTTGGCCGTGACCGCCACGACCTTGTCCATCACGCTGCCCGGCAGGCCCGGCTTGGTGCCGGACACGCCGACGGACTCCTCGCTGGTGTTCGTCCAGGTGGGCGCGGGGTCGCTCGCCTCGAACGAGGTCGAGAAGTCCGCCGCCCGCGCGGCCGGGGCCGCTATGAGCGCGCCGGCGGCGACCAGGAGCGCCGCGATTCGCCTGAGATCCATCCCTCTCCCCTTTATGGCGCCGTCGTCGACAGCGTGAATGTGAGTGTCGTGCTGTAGGCCCCGGTCCTGAGCGGATCGGTGGCCCCGATGTGCTGGCGGAAGCCGATCGCCACCGGGTCGTGTGACACCGGCGCGGTCCCGGCCACCAGCGCACCCCACGCACCCCTGCCCCTCATTGAAGGTCCCCTCCTCCGCCTGACAACGTTGTCACGTCTCCCGGTGCGCATTATCCGCCCCACCCGGGCCGGCGTCAAATCGCCACCCGCACCAACCGCGGGGAGCGCTTGACATTCCGCCAGCCCGCGCACTAGGGTGGCTGACAACGTTGTCGCCAACGTTGTCACGCCGACGAGGAGGAGCGCGAGCAGTGCCGGCCCGAGGGGGCGCCCGTCCCACGATGCGCCACGTCGCCCAGCGCGCCGGGGTCAGCTTGAAGACGGTGTCGCGTGTCATCAACGAGGAGGCCAGCGTCGCGCCGCACACCGCGGCGCGGGTCACCGAGGCGATCGCCGAGCTCGGGTTCCGGCGTAACGACCTCGCGCGCTCGCTGCGGCGCGGGTCGACGTCGGCGACGGTCGGGCTGGTGATCGAGGACCTGGCGAACCCGTTCTACTCGGCGGTCGCGCAGGCGGTGGAGAACGTCGCCCGCCCGCGGGGCTACATGCTGATCACCGGCTCGTGCGAGGAGGACCCCGAGCGCGAGCGCGAGCTCATCCTCGCGCTGCTGCGCCGGCGCGTGGACGCGCTGCTGCTCGTCCCCGCCGGCACCGAGCGCGACCAGACCTGGCTCGCCCGCGAGCTGGGCGACGAGACGCCGGTGGTGTTCGTCGACCGCCCGCCGTACGGCATCGAGGCCGACGCCGTGCTCGTCGACAACGCCGGCGGCGCGCGTGCGGCGGTCGAGCACCTCGCCGCCCACGGCCACCGGCGGATCGCCTGCGTGGCCGACGCCCCCACGCTCTACACGGCGGCCGAGCGCGTCGCCGGCTACGAGACGGCGCTCGGGGCGGCGGGCCTCGCCCGGGACCCTGAGCTGCTGAAGCTGGGCGCGCGCGAGGCGGGCGAGGCGCAGGCCGCCGTGGCCGAGCTGCTGGCGCTGCCCCACCCGCCCACGGCGATCTTCTGCGGCAACAACCGGGTCACGGTGGGCGCGCTGCGGGCGCTGCGCGGGCGCGACGACGTGGCGCTCGTCGGCTTCGACGACTTCGAGCTGGCCGACCTGCTCGGCACGACGGTCGTGCGCCACGAGGCGCAACAGATCGGGGCCGAGGCAGCGGAGCTCGCGTTCCGCCGGCTCGACGGGCTCGACGGCCCGCCGCTGCGCGTGGTCGTGCCCACCCAGCTCGTCACCCGCGGCTCCGGGGAGCGCGCGCCGTGAACGCCGCAGCCGCTGCCGCCGAACGTCCTGCGCCACTTCTACGCCGGCGGCGAGCGGATCGCCGCGTTCCGGGGCGTCGAGCCGGCCGACCACTCGCCCGAGGAGTGGCTCGGCGCGGTCAACACCACGTTCGGCGCCACGGACGGCCGCGGCCTGTCGCGCCTGGCCGGCGGCGAGCTCGTGCGCGACGTCATCGGCGCCGACCCCGACGGCTGGCTCGGGGCCGACCACGTCGCGCGCTTCGGGGCCGACCCGGCGCTGCTGACCAAGCTGCTCGACGCCGGCGAGCGCCTGCCGGTGCACTTCCACCCCGGCCGCGCGTTCGCCCACGCCCATCTCGGCCTCGACCACGGCAAGACCGAGGCCTGGGTCATCCTCGAGGCGCAGCCGAACGCGAGCGTGTACGTCGGCTTCACCCACGACGTCGACCTCGCCACGGCGCGCCGCTGGCTGGAGACGCAGGCGAGCGGCGAGATGCTGCGCGCCCTGCACGAGCTGCCGGTGCGGGCCGGCGACACGGTGTTCGTCCCCGCCGGCACGGCGCACGCCATCGGCGCCGGGATCCTGATGGTCGAGGTGCAGGAGCCCACGGACCTCTCGATCGTGCTCGAGTGGGAGCCGTTCCCCGCGCTGAGCGCGGACGACGGCCACCTCGGCCTCGGCTGGGACGTGGCGCTGGAGGCGCTCGACCGCCGCGGCATCAAAGCGGAAGACGCCCACGCGCTGCGGCACCCGGGCTTCGAGCTCGTGCCGGAGGCCCGCGCGTACTTCCGGGTCGAGCCGCTGCGCGGCGGCGACACGCTCGACCCGGGCTACTCGGTCGTCGTCGGGCTGAGCGGCGACGGCGAGCTGGGCGGCGAACCGGTCCGCCGCGGCACCGCGCTGCTGGTCCCGTACGCCGCCGGCGAGCTCACGCTCACCGGCGACGCCCGGGCGCTCCGCTGCCGCCCTCCGGACCCCGCGAGCCCGGAGGGGAGATGGTGAGCCGGCTACGCGGCGGGCTGCACCGCCGCGGCGTAGAGCTCGATCGTGCGCCGGTAGTTGCCGGCGATCTGCTCGACCGCCTCCGCGCGGCTCACGTCGCCGCGCAGCCAGCCGGACAGCGCGTCCCAGAAGATCGTCCGCCCGATCGCGAAGCCGATGAAGCCCTCGACCCCGGCCGCCTCGCGCAGCCAGTGCGCCACCGTGGCCGCGTCCGCGCCGGCGCCGAGCACGACCAGGCCGACCTCGTCGCGGCCGCCGGCCCGCGCCGCCTCGGCCACCGTGCGGTAGTCCGCGGCGCTGTCCATTCCCTCGACCTTCCACACGTCGGGCTCGACGCCGGCCGCCTGCAACTCGGCGATCGCCGCGGCCACGCGCTCCGGGGTGCGGGCCGGGACGAGCAGCTCGAACAGCAGCTTGGGCTCGCGCGGCGCCAGCCATTGCGACAGCCGGGCCAGCCGCGCCGCCTGGCGCGCGTTGTCGCCGTCCGGGTCGTAGCGGACGAGCACCTTCACGAAGTCGGGCGCGAACGCCTCGATGTGCGCCGCGAAGTCCTCGCCGAACTCGAAGTCGAACTCGGGCTGCGAGCTCTTCTCGGCCGCCATGGCCAGCGTCAGCCCGCGCTCGCGCGCGAGCCGGGCGGCGCGTGCGCCGTGCTCCTCGTCGGTCAGCGCGCCCAGGATCTCGTTGGGCACGTCGTCGGCCACCGCGAACAGGCCGTCGAGGATGATCGCCTTCGCCTCGGCCATCCGCTCGCGGTCCGCCCCCGTCGGCTCGCCGGCGATCCCGAACAGCTTGGTCTGGAAGGACGTCCGGTGGTCGAACGCGAGGATGTACAGCGGACGGTCGTAGCCGGGGCTCATGCGGATTCGCTCCTTGTGGTGAGGGTCTCGGGGTACAGGGGAGCCGGTGCGACGGCGCCGTCGGCGGTGATCCGGACCGCCGCCGACGCGCCGCCCGCCACGGCCTCGACCGCCGCGCGCCCGGCCGCCAGGCCGAGCGTCCGGTCGAGCGCCGACGGCGTCGCCGCACGCTGGGCGTGGCCGAGGATCGTCGGGTGCACGCGGACGCCGGCGGCGGCGGCGAGCGCCTCGGCGGTCCGCACCGCGTCGCCCACCGCCTCCGACATGACGGCGATGGCCTCGCCGACCGCGGCCAGCTCGGCCAGCTCGCGGCCGATGCGCTCGAGGTCGAACGGGCGCTCGGGTACGAGCACGTGGTCCACTCCGGCGGCGGCCGCGACCGCGTCCGCGAGGTAGCCGTGCGGCGCGCCGAGTGTCTGCACCAGGAAGCCGCGCCCCTTCAGGGAGCGACCCGTGACGCGCAGCCGGTCGACGGCGTCCACGCCATAGGCGATCGCCGAGTCCATCCCGACCGTCAGGTCGGTCCCGGCGATGTCGCGATCGATCGTGGCCGGCACGAACGCGATGGGGAGCCCGCCGGCGACGGCGCCGATCGCGCGGGCGCCCAGGGCCGAGCCGTGGCCGCCGATCACCACCAGCGCGTCGAGCCCGAGCTCCCCCGCGGCGTCGCGGCAGGCGCGCACGCCGTCCGGCTCGCGCAACTGCGGCCAGCGGCTCGTCCCCAGCCAGGTGCCGGGTGCGGCCAGGTGGGCGCGTGCGGCCAGCGCGCTGAGCGGCGTGGCCCGCCGGGCGGCGAGCCCGGCGAAGCCGTCGGCGATGCCGATCGCGTGCCCGTCCAGCTCCTCCGCCCGCGCGCAGGCGCCGGCGATCGCCGCGTTCATCCCGGGCGCGTCGCCGCCGCTGGTCAAGACTCCGATCCGCATCATCACTCGCTTTCGGTTTCCCTCGTTATAGCCGCATGACTCGAACCAGTCAACAACGAATCGCGTGCAACCGAAACCCACACGGTGTACTCTCCGGCCATGCACGAGGAGCGGGGCGTGACGATCGGGATCGATGTGGGCGGCACGAAGCTGTGCGCGGCCGCGGTCGACGCCACGGGCCGGGTGATCGCCTCCGAGCGGCGGCCGGCGCCGGTGCAGGGCTACGAGGCGGCGCTGGCGGCGATCGCCGAGGCGTGCGCGGCGGTGCGGGGCCGCACGCCCGCGGACGTGACGGCGGCGGGCGTGGCCACCGCGGCGTTCTTCGCTGCGCGGCGCGACACCGTCTCCTACTCGACGAACCTGGGCTGGCGCGGCCGCGCGCTGCGGGCCGACCTGGAGGAGCGGCTGGGCCTGCCGGTGGTCACGCAGAACGATGCGGACGCCGCGGTCTGGGGCGAGTACGTCCATGGCGCGGCCCGCGGCGAGGCGTGCGTGCTGATGGCCACGCTGGGGACCGGGATCGGCGGCGGGATCGTGATCGGGGGCCGGCTGCTCACGGGCGGCCACGGCCTGGGCGCCGAGCTGGGGCACCTGCCGGTGGAGCCGGACGGGCTGCCCTGCGGCTGCGGTGCCACGGGCTGCCTGGAGCAGTACGCGAGCGGGACGGCGCTGGCCCGGATCGCCCGCGCCGCGGCGCAGCGCGACCCGCAGCGCACGCGGCTGGCGGCGCACGACGCGGCGCAGATCGACGGCCGGCTCGTGATCCGGCTCGCGCGCGAGGGGGATGCGGTGGCGCGACGGGCGCTGGACGAGATCGCGGCCTGGCTCGGGCGCGGCCTGGCGATGGTCGCCTCCATCCTCGACCCGACGGTGGTGATCCTGGGCGGCGGGCTGGCGGAGGCGGCGCCCGACCTGCTGCTCGCGCCGATCGCCGCCGCCTTCCGGCGGCACACGACCATCGCCGGCGTGCGGCCGGAGGTGCCGGTGCGCATCGGGGCGCTGGGCAACCAGGCGGGCGCGATCGGCGCGGCGGCGCTGGCCCGCGGCCTGCCGGCGATGGTCGGCGCGTGATGGCCGAGCGCAACCCCGCCTTCGCCGACGAACGCCAGGCCCGGATCGCCGAGCTCGTGGCCGTGCGCGGCCGCGCGCGGATCGGCGAGCTGGCCGCGACCTTCGGCGTGACCGAGCCGACGATCCGCAAGGACCTCAGCGTCCTGCAGGAGCAGGGGCTGCTCAAGCGGACCCACGGCGGCGCGCTCGCCGTCCAGGCGAACGTCGACCGCGAGCTCGCCGGCCGCGAGAGCACGAATCGCGCGGCCAAGGAGGCGATCGCCCGCGCCTGCCTGCGGCTGCTGCGCGACGGCGACTCCGTCTTCCTGGACAGCGGCACGACCGTCGACGCGCTCGCCCGGGCGCTGGCCCAGACGGGCGGCCTGCGGCTGTCCGTGCTCACCAGCAGCCTCAGCGTGGCCGGCGCGCTGGCCGAGGTGCCGAGCATCGACTCCGTGCTGGTCGGCGGGCAGGTGCGGCGCGTCGACGGCTCGGTGGTCGGCGAGCTGGCGATCGACAACCTGCAGCGCTTCACGTTCACCACCGCGTTCATCGGCGCCAGCGGCTTCAGCGAGGCCGGCGTCAGCGTCGGCAGCCTCGCCGAGGCCGGGCTGAAGGCCGCGGCGATCGAGCGCGCCCGCCGCGTCGTCCTGCCGATCGACCACTCGAAGGTCGGCGCGACCGACTTCGCGCGCGTGTGCGAGCTCGACGCGGTCGACGTGGTGGTCATGGACGAGGCGACCGCGGCCGTCGAGGAGCTGTGCGCGGGCTACGGGATCGAGCTGATTCGCGCATGACTCCGGCCACGAATACTTTCGAATCATGCTTGACTTGTTTCGATACGCCACGTAGAGTGTTTCGGATCGGAGCGGCAGGGCCCGGCGAGCGGCGCCGCGTCGCACACACGAGGAGGAGAGAGGCGGTGGGTGATGGCCGAACCCGTCCTTGAAGCCCGGGACATCGTCAAGAGCTTCGGGCGCGTGCAGGCCCTGCGGGGCGCGAGCTTCACGGTCTACCCGCAGGAGGTCGTGGCCCTGGTCGGCGACAACGGCGCCGGCAAGAGCACGCTGGTGAAGACGCTCGTGGGCGTCCACCCGCCGGACAGCGGAGAGATCCTGTTCGACGGCAAGACCGTCCACGTCAACACGCCGCACGACGCACAGGACCTCGGGATCGAGACGGTCTTCCAGGACCTGTCGCTGGCCCCGGAGATCGACCCGGCGGCGAACATGTTCCTGGGCCGTGAGCTGCTGCGCCCGGGCGTGCTGGGCAAGCTCGGCTTCCTCGACAAGGCGCAGATGCGCCGGCGCAGCGACGAGGCGTTCAAGGACCTCGGCGTCCGCATCCAGGACACGAGCGCCCCCGTGGCCAACATGTCCGGCGGCCAGCGGCAGGGCATCGCCATCTGCCGCGCGGTGACCTGGGCGAGCAAGGTCGTGTTCATGGACGAGCCGACCGCCGCCCTGGGCGTGGTGCAGACGCGCAACGTCCTCGAGCAGATCAAGCGCGTGCGCGAGCACGGCCTGTCGGTGGTGCTGATCAGCCACAACATGCCCGAGGTGTTCGAGGTGGCCGACCGGATCGAGGTGCTGCGGCTGGGTCAGCGCGTCGCCCGCCTGCGCCCGAAGGAGGTCTCGATGGAGGACATCGTGTCCGCGATGACCGGCGCGAGCACCTTCCACGAGGAGGGCGAACGATGACCAGCCAGCTGCAGGAGGAGCCGCCCGAGGTCCAGGAGTCGCCCGAGCAGGGCCGCGGACCGTGGTGGCAGGCGCTCGTCGCCGGCTCGAGCACGTGGATCGGGCTGATCCTCGTCGCCCTGATCCTCGTCTTCTCGCTGATCAACCCGGCCGACTTCTTCTCGGCGTCGAACGCCCGCAACATCGCCACGGACGCCTCGGTGCTGCTGGTCATGGGCACCGGGATGACCTACGTGATCATCACCGCGGGCATCGACCTGTCCGTCGGCTCCGTCCTCGTGTTCGCGGGTGTCGTCTCCGCCAAGGCGATGGGCAGCGGCAACAGCACCGGCACGATCCTCGTCGGCCTGGTCGTCGCCCTGCTCGCCGGCCTGGCGTGGGGCGTGATCAACGGCTTCCTGATCGCCAAGGCGAAGATCCCGCCGTTCATCGTCACGCTCGGCACCTTCGGCATCGCGCTCGGCGCCGCGCTGCTGATCACCGGCGGCGTCGACGAGCGCGAGGTCCCGACCAAGCTGATCACCGGCCTCGGCACGGGCCGGCTCGCCGGGATCCCGTGGCTGGTGGTGATCGCCGCCGTGGTCTGCCTGATCTTCGGGATCATCCTCGCGCTGACGCGATTCGGCCGCTACACGTACGCCGCGGGGTCCAACCCGGAGGCCGTGCGGCGCGCGGGCGTGAACCTCGACCGCCACCTGATCAAGGTCTACGCGCTGATGGGCACGCTCGCGGGGCTCGCCGGGTTCATGAACGCTGGCCCGCTTCGGGACGACCACGATCGGCGGCCACACCACGGACAACCTGAACGTCATCGCGGCGGTCGTGATCGGCGGGACGAGCCTGTTCGGCGGCGTCGGGACGATCCTCGGCACCGTCTTCGGCGTCTTCATCCCGGCCGTGCTCGCCAACGGCTTCATCATCATCGGCGTCCAGCCGTTCTGGCAGCAGGTCGCCGTCGGCATCGTGCTGATCGCCGCCGTCTACCTCGATCAGCTCCGCCGAGCTCGCTATCGGCAGTAACCATCCATCCAGGAGGAGGAGGAATTGGTGCACTCATTCGGTCAGGGCCGCCGCAGCACCGCTGCGCTGGCCATCGGCGTCGCGGCATCCGCGCTCGCGGTGGCCGCCTGCGGCAGCAGCGACAACAACAGCAGCAGCTCGTCGTCGAGCTCCGGCGGCGGCAAGCACTACAACATGACGCTGATCGCCGGCGTGAAGGGCGACGAGTTCTACATCACGATGAACTGCGGCGCCCAGGCCAAGGCCAAGAAGCTCGGCGTGTCGCTGAACTTCCAGGGCCCCGACCAGTTCGACCCGTCGCTGCAGACCCCCGTCGTCAACGCGGTCGCGGCCAAGAAGCCCGACGCCGTGCTGATCGCGCCGACGGACACCAAGGCGATGTTCGCGCCGATCAAGCAGCTCAAGCAGAACGGCTCGAAGATCGTGCTCGTCGACACCACGCTGGACACGCCGAGCATCGCCGAGTTCGCAGATCGCCTCCGACAACCTCGGCGGCGGCAAGGCGGCCGCGGAAGACGCTGGGGAAGCTCATCGGCGGCAAGGGCAAGGTGCTCGTGGTCAACGTCAAGCCGGGCATCTCGACCACCGACCTCCGCGCCAAGGGCTTCGAGCAGGAGGCGAAGAGGCTCGGCCTGACCTACGTCGGCCAGCAGTTCACGAACGACGACCCGGCGAAGGCCGCCTCGATCGTCTCGGCCGAGCTGGCCAAGAACCCCGACCTCAAGGGCATCTTCGCCACCAACCTGTTCTCCGCCGAGGGGTCGCGACCGGCATGCGCCAGGCGGGCAAGCTGGGCAAGGTCAAGATCGTCGGCTTCGACGCCGGCCCGAAGCAGGTCGCAGGACCTCAAGGACGGCGTCGTGCAGGCGCTGATCGCCCAGAAGCCGGCCGAGATCGGCGTCGACGGCGTGCAGCAGGCCTACAACGCGCTGAGCGGCAAGGCGAGCGAGAAGAAGATCGGCACGGGCTTCACGTCGGTCACGAAGGACAACCTCGCCTCAGAACCAGGCCGCGCTCTACAAGTCGAGCTGCTGAGCGGTCTCAGGTGGCGCCGGCATGGGCCGGCGCCACCGCCGCCGCCAGCTCGTCCCAGCCGGCGAACACGCCGGCCGCGAGCCCGCCGATGAGCGCCGCCCCATAGGCGGTGGCCTCGCGGACGGGCGACCACTCGATCGCGCCGAGCCGGCGCTCCTTGGCCGCGCGCACCGTGCGCCAGCGGACGCCGCCGCCCACCGCCACGAGGCGGGTGTGCGGGCCGGCCACGGCGTCGCCGCGGGCGATCACGTCGGCGCCGAGGTCCGCCACCGCCTCGGCGACCGCGCGCCACCCGGGCGTGGGCGCGGCGTCGAGCGCGTCGACGTCGCCGAGCGTCCGCGCGGCGGTGCTGAGCGGCGTGCTCTGTCCACCGCCGCCGATGAGCGCGAAGCGGTCCGGGAGCACGTGGCGGCCGGCGGAGAGGCCGGCGGCGACGACCTCGTCCAGCGCGAGCGGGCCGCCGGCGGTGCGCACGTACGCCTCGGCCGTGCCGGCGGAGTGCAGCACGTCGCCGGCGCCGAGCGCGCCGGCGCCCACCATCGCCACGACGTGGTCGTGGCCGGCCACGGCGATCGCCGCGCCGCCGGGCGTCCGGCCGAGGCACGCGCCGGCCGGCACCGGCGGTGCCAGCAGACTCTCGGGAGCGTCCAGCCACGCGAGCGCGGGCGCCCACCAGTCGGCGGCGCCGACTTCGAACAGCCCGGTGCGCGAGGCGAGCGACAACTCCGCGGCGGGCGCGGCGCCGAGCCGGTGGCGACGTATTCGGTCACGCCGAGCCAGCGCGTCGCCCGGAGCTCGCGCTGCGCCGCCAGCTTGGCCAGCGTGCACAGCGGGCCGGGCGCCAGGCCGGTGTGGCGCGAGAAGCCGGGCAGCGCCGCGGCGAACGCGCGCGCCGCGGCGGCGCCGCGGCGGTCGTGCCAGGCGATCGCCGGCGCGAGCGGGCGGCCGGCGGCGCCGAGCAGCACGCCGGTCTCCGCCATGCCGGCGACGCCGATGCCTTCCACCCGGCCCGGCGGGGCGGCGGCGAGCGCCCGGGCGGCGGCGCGGCGGCACGCCTCCACGAGCGCGTCCGGGTCGACCTCGGCCCCGGTTGGCACCGCCGTCCACGGCGTCGGCGCCCGGCCCTCGCCGAGCACGCCCCCGCGGGCGTCGGTCACGACCGCCTTGCAGTACGTCGTGCCGACGTCGAGCCCCAACAGCATCAGTGCCGGCCCCCGCGACCACAGCGGGTTCTCGCGGGCCCTCGCCGCCTCTGCCGGCACCTGCCGGGCGCACACGTGCCACCAGCATGCTCGCGCCCGCCACGCGCCGGCAGCGACGACGATTGCTGCCGCGAGCGACCCACCGTAGTCACGGTCACCGGCACTAGGAGATGATCTTGAGCATCTCGGCCATGCGGCGCCGGCCGGTGTCGGCGAGGAACGCGCGGCGCTCGCCGCCCGGCAGGCCGACGGCCTCCTTCCACAGCGAGCGCCCGGCGATGAAGCCGTTGGCGCCGCCCTCCATGGAGGAGCGCAGCTGCGCGCAGAACGCGGCGTGGTCGACGCCGGCGGAGAGCACGGCCCAGGGCACGTCGAGCGCGTCGGTGACGCGCTCGCACTCCGCCGTGCTCCCGGGGTACTCGAGCTTGAGCACGGGCGAGCCGAGCTCCTGCAGCAGCACGGCGCCCTCGCGGACGAGGTCGGGCTTCAGCGCCGCGAACGCCTCGGGGGACTCGTCCTCGAGCCGGTAGGTCATGAGCTCGATCACGCACAGCAGGTCGTGGGCGCGGCAGTCGGCGACCGCGTCCCGCACGAGCCGCGCGGTGTAGCTGTCGAGATCCTCGCGGTCGGCGCGCAGGAAGACCATCACCTTGGCCGCGGTCGCGCCCCGCGCCCGGGCGCCGGCCGCGCCCAGACCAGCGATCAGGTTCGAGCGGCGCAGGCCGTAGGCGGCGTCGTGGCCGTCGGCCTCGATGCGCACGAGCAGCCCCACGTCGCGTGCCAGCACGTCCTCGTCGACGAGCGCCGGCAGCGAGACATCCGGGTCGAGCAGCACGGCGCTGGCGTCGCGCCCCACCGTGTCGACGAGGTCGCGCTTGAACGCGCGCTGGGCCTCCGGCGTGCTCGGCAGGCCGAGCCGGTCGAGCATCTCCACGAGCGGGTCGCCATGGTCCGCGGCGATCACGGCGAACCGGCCGCCGGGGGTGCGCAGCTGGGCCAGCGCGCGGCGCTCGGCGGTGGTCGGGACGGTCGCAGCGAGGGATGACGTCATGGCCGGCATGCTAGACGAATTTGCCAGGGCCTGTCAAAATCAGCGAGGTGATCGCCGACCGCCGGATCAGCCGCCTGCGGATCGTCGCCGCCCTGCGTGCCGGGCCGCTGTCGCAGGCCGACGTCGCCCGGGCCACCGGGATGTCGCGGCCGCTCGTGTCCAACCTCGTCGGCGAGCTCGCCGCCGCCGGCCTGGTGCGCGAGGCGGCCGAGCGGGGCCGGCCACATGGCCGGCGGCGCGGCCGGCCGCCCACGCTCTTACGGCTCGCCGCCGCCGACGGCGCCGTGCTCGGCGTCGAGCTCGACCACGCGACGATCCGCGTCGCCGTGGCCGACCTCGGGCTGACGATCCTCGCCGAGCGCGTGGCGGCGCTCGACCCGGACGAGGACCCCGCGACGGGGCTCGACCGGGCGGCGGCGCTGGCCGCCGACGCGATCGGCGACGCCCGGATCGCCGGCGCGGGGCTGGCGCTGCCGGGCACGATCGCCCAGCCGGACGGCGTCGTCGGCCCCAGCTCGACGCTGCCGCGCTGGAGCGGTGTCGCCGCGGCCGCCGAGCTGGGCCGGCGGCTCGGGCTGCCGGTCGCCGCGGACAACGACGCGAACCTCGGCGCGCTCGGCGAGGCCGCGCTCGGCGCGGGCCGCCGGGCGCAGGACCTGATCTACGTCAAGGTCACCACCGGGATCGGCGCCGGCGTGATCGTCGAGGGCGGCCTGCACCGCGGCGCGGGCGGCCGCGCCGGCGAGCTGGGCCACGTGCGCGTCCGGCCCGACGGGCCGCAGTGCCGCTGCGGACGGCGCGGCTGCCTGGAGACGTTCGCCTCCACCGACGCGTTGCGCCGCGGCGTGCCCGTCGCCGAGGCCGGCCGGCTGCTCGGCGGAGCGGTGGCCGGGCTGGTCAACGTCCTCAATCCCGAGCTGGTGGTGATCGGCGGCGAGCTCGCTCCCGGCCTGGTCGAGGCGGTCGCCGACGCGATCGCCGAGGACGCCCTGCCCGAGCACGCGGCGGACTGCCGCGTCGTCACCGCCGCCCTCGGCGACCGGGCGCAGCTCTACGGGGCGCTCGGGCTCGTCATCTCCGGGCGCTGAGCCGGGGCCGGCGAACGGCCGGCTGGGTAGGGAGGTGAGGGAATCGGCCGCGGTCCCGGATGATCGTTTCTCCAGTGCCGACGCCGAGCTGGGGCTCCTTGGCGTCGATTAGCGACGGTTAGGCGCCCCACGTGTTTCCGGTGTCACGCCTTCCCGGTCGATCGTGATCGCTTCGCCAGCCGAGGCGATCGATCATGCGCGGCGGCAGGCTCACCCACCCCCTACGAGCCAGCCGTTCGCCCATCTTCAGCGCCCGAGCTGGGGCACCGTCGGCAGGCTGCCCGACAGCGGGTCGTCGGACACCGGCACGAACGTGAAGCCCTGGAAGCGGGCGAAGTACATGTCCGAGGGCGAGATCCCCTCGTGGTAGGTCGCGTTGTAGCCGCGCCCGTCGCCGTTGGCGCCGACGATGTGCGCGGCGTTCATCAGCCGCATCAGCGGCGCGCCGAGCGAGCCGGCCTCGTTGAGCGCCTCCAGCACGAGGTTGAGCGAGTCGTACGGGTACATCTGCCAGTCGGGTGGCTGGACCACCGGCTTGCCGTCCTGCTGCATCCCCACCTTCTGCACGCCGATCTGCTGCTCGAAGTGCGCGCGGAAGCGCTCGAACGGCTTCGGGCCGACCTCCGCGGTGATGCGCGAGGACACGAAGCGCAGCGACTTCAGCCAGTCCGGGTGCGCGACGAGCCGCTGGCGCACGAGCGGGTCCTCGCCGGTCTGGCCGGAGATCACGCCGACGTTCCAGCCCACCGTGTGGATCGCGCTCACCACGGCGGCGATGTCGGCGGCGCCGCTCCACTGCACGATCAGGTTCGCCCCCGCCCGCCGCGCCGCCAGCACCTGCGGCGTGACGTCGGCCGCGCGCTGCTGCAGCGTCTGGTCGGAGACGACGGTGAGCTTGTCCGTGGCCAGCGCCGTGCGCAGCGAGGCGCGGCCCTCGTAGCCGTAGTCGGAGTCGTCGGTGAAGAGCGCGATGCGCGGGTGGGAGTTGGCGATGTAGTCGGCCAGGCGGCTGGCCATGATCGCGTCGGCCGGCGCCATCCGGAACAGGGTCGGCCGGTCCCGCGGGTCGATGAGGTTCGCGCCGCCGTCGAAGCAGATGACCACCGGCAGGTGCGCGGGGTCGGTGACCGAGGCGACGGACACCGCCCCGGTGCCGTCGGTCAGTAACGCGAGCGCATGGTGGGAGACCGCGTCGCGTGCGTTGGCCAGCGCGTTGGCCGGCGAGCCGCCGTTGTCCATCACCACCAGCTTCAGCTTCTCCCGCTTGCGGCCGAAGCGCACGCCGCCGCGCGCGTTGGCGTCGTCGACCGCCAGCTGCGCGCCCTGGGTGATCGAGCGGGCGATCCACGGCTGGCTGGACACGGGCGCGCTGACGACGACCTCGAGCCGCGGCGGGCCGCTGCTCCCGCACGCGGCGAGGCAGGCGGAGACCAGCCCCGCGATGACCCACAGGCGCATCATGCGCGCCCCAGGATGGCAGCGGACCGTGAGCGCGCGACGCGGCCATTAGCCTTGCAGCCCGCATGAGCGGAACGGTCGCGCTCCAGGCGCTGGTCAGCGGGCTGGGCACCGGGGCCGCCTACGGGCTGATCGCGCTCGGCTTCACGCTCGTGCGCCGGCTCACCGGCGTGCTGGCGCTGGCCCAGGGCGACATCGCGGTGGGCGCCGTGTTCCTCGCCGTGCTGGTCGTGATCGGTACCACCCCGATCGCCACCACGCCGTCCGCGGTCCAGACGGCCGGCCTGCTCATCCTCGCCCTGGCCGCCGGCGGCGCGCTGTCGGTGCTCGTCTACCTCGCGGCGCTGCGGCCGTTCCTCCCGACGCCCGGAGGTCGCGGCGGCGACGTGGTCGGCTGGGTGGCGGGAGGGCTGGCCGCCGGCCTGGTGATCCGGGCCGGGCTGGCGCTGCCGTTCTCGCAGGAGGCGTACGCGATCCCGGACGTGCTGCGGACGACCGCCGTCGTGCACCTCGGCGGTGGGGTGACCCTGCCGGTACGGGCGCTCGAGCTGCTGGTCGTCGGGCTGGCGGCCGGGGCCGCGGTCGAGCGCGGCCTGGCCCGCACGGGCGCCGGCGCGCTCGTGCGCGCGGTGAGCGACGACCCGGGCGCTGCCGCGCTGCTGGGCGTGCCGGCCGAGCGCGTCGTGCTCGCGGCGTTCGCCCTCGCCGGCGCGCTGGCGGGCCTGGCCGGGCTGCTCGTGGCGCCGGAGCGGCCGCTCGGCGTGCAGGACGGGGTGGTGCTCGGCCTCAAGGGGATCGCCGCGGCGCTGCTGTTGCGCGCCGGCTCGCTGCGCTACGCCATGCTCGGCGGGCTGACCGTGGGCGTGCTGGAGGCGCTCGTGGTGGCCTGGAGCCCGCTCGGGGCGGCCTGGGGGGACGTGGTCCCGCTGGCGCTGCTGGTGGCGCTCGCCGCGCTGCGACCACAGGGCGTGCTGGCCCGATGACCGCGGCGGCGCGCGACCTGTATCTGCTGGTGGCGGCGATCGGCCTCGCCCCCGCCGTGGCGGAGGCCGGGATGCCGTTCCTCGCCCAGAGCGCGTTCGTGGCGCTGGGCGGGATGGGGACGCTGCAACTCGAGCGCGCCGGCCTGCCGATCGGTGCGGCCGGGCTGCTGGCCATCGCGGCCGGCGCCGCCGCCGGGTACGCCGTCGGGCTGCTGGTCGCGCGCGCCGACACGGCCCACACCGCGCTCGCGACGTGGGCCTTCGCCTGGCTGGTCTACACCGCGCTCGTGGCGTTCCCGGTCCTGTCGGGCGGCGACGAGGGGCTGACGCGGCCGGCGCCGGACCACGTCGAGACCGTGCTCGGCCGGCTGACGCTGACCGCCGGCGTGCACGCCGCGGTCGCGCTGGCGCTGTGCGCGCTCGCCCTGTGGGGCACGGCGCGGCTGCGCGCCGGCCCGGCGGGGCTCGACCTGGCCGGGGCCCGCGAGGGGCCGGAGCTGGCCGCGGCGCTCGGCACGCCGCTCGCGCGCCGGCGCGCCGCGGCGCTCGCCGTGGCCGGCGCGTGCGGCGCGGCGGCCGGCGGCGGCATCGCCGTGCTGCTCGGCGTCGCCGCGCCGGCCGACGTCTCCCCCCTGCTCGCGCTCCAGCTGTTCGCGGCGGCGGTCGTGGGCGGCCGCGCGCCGTGGCTGGGGCCGCTGCTCGGCTTCGCCGTGATCTGGGCGATCACGCCGCTGGCCGACGCGGTCTCCGGCCCGCTCGGCGTGGCCGCGACCGGCCTCGTGACCGCGGGGCTGCTGGTCGCGGCGATCGCGCTGCGCCCGCTGACGCAGCGGCTCGCGCCGCGCGCCGCGCCGCCGCTCGACTCGCCGCCCCCCGCCCCGTCGCCGGCTCCGGCCTCGCTGCCCACGCTCACCGTGCGCGACGTCGCCGTCTCGCTCGGCGGCCAGGAGATCCTGCGGGGGGTCGGGCTCGACGTGCGCGGCGGGGAGGTCCACGCGCTGATCGGGCCGAACGGGAGCGGCAAGACCACGCTGCTGCGGATCCTGGCCGGCGCGCTCGCCCCCGACCGCGGGTCCGTCGCGCTCGACGGCCGCGACCTGACCGCGGCCGGCCAGCGCGCGCACGTGGGCGCAGGCGTCGTACGGACGTTCCAGGAGCTTGCGGGCTTCGCCGGGCTGGCCCCGTACCGGCAGATGCGCCTCGCCGTCCAGGGCGGCGCGCCGGCGCCCGGGGCCGCGCTCGCGGACTTCGCCGGGCTGCCGGCCGCCGCCGAGCGCCAGACCGAGCAGGACGGCCGCGCCCGGGCCGCCCTCGAGCTGGCCGAGCTCGGCGACGACGCGCAGGCGCGGCCGGAGGCGCTGAGCACCGGCCGGCGCCGGCTCGTGCAGCTTGCCTGCGCCGCCGCCACCGGCGCGCGGGTGCTGGCGCTGGACGAGCCGGCCGCCGGCATGGGCCCCGGCGAGCGCGCGACCCTGCTGCGGGCGCTGCGCCGGCTGGCCGCCGGGGGCCGGGCGGTGCTGGTCGTCGAGCACGACCTCCGCCTGGTGGCGCGCGCCGCCGACCGGGTCACGGTGCTCGACGACGGCCGGGTGATCGCCCGCGGCACGCCCGCTGAGGTGATCGCCGACCCGGCCGTGCGCCGCGCCTACCTCGGCATCGATTAGCCGTTGATTTCCCTCCACGGCGTGTCACAGTCCGGAGGACGGTGCAACTGTGCTCGCGGTGAAGGGTCTTCGACGGAGGGGTCGAGCGCTCGACGTGGACGCGCTGTACGCGTGCTACCACGACGACCTGCTCCTGTTCCTGGTCCGCCGCACCGCGGACGCGGAGATCGCGCTGGATCTGTGGGCCGAGACGTTCGCCCAGGCCGTGGCGAGCCAGTCGCGCTTCCGGGGCGCCACCGACGCCGAGGCCGCCGCCTGGCTGTTCGCCATCGCCCGCCACCAGCTCGCGCTCTACTTCCGGCGCGGCCGGGCGGAGCGGCGGGCGCTGGAGCGGCTCGGCCTCGAGCGCCCGCCGGCCGACCATGAGCTGCTCGCCGAGATCGAGGAGCGGGCCCAGCTCGACGTGCTGCGCTCCGAGCTCAAGCTGGCCCTGGCCACGCTGAGCAACCCGGTGCGCGAGGCCGTGCGGCTGCGGGTCGTGGAGGAGCAGCCCTACCCCGACATCGCGCAGGCCCTGCGCATCAGCGAGCAGGCCGCCCGCGCCCGCGTCTCCCGCGGCCTCGCCGCGCTCGCCGACGTACTCGACACCCACGCCACCCAGGGGGCGCAATGAAGCGCTACGACCGGTACACGCAGGAGTTCGGGCGGCGGCTCGCCAAGGCCTCCGAGCGCCGCGCCGCGCGCCGCCGGCGCGCCGCCGCGGCGCGTCACCCGGCTCCGCTGGCCGGCCTCGCGTTCGCGCTCGTGCTCGTGCTCGCCGTGGTGGTGACCACGCGCTCGACCACGCACCCGATCGCCGCGACCGCTCCCGCCGGCCAGCCGCCGGCGCTGGAGCGCGAGGCGCAGGCGCCGGACGCGCCGGACGAGTACCTCGACCTCAAGCAGAGCTCGGCCCAGGACGTCAGCGTCGCCCAGGTGCGCCGGGCGCAGGCCCAGGCCGCGGCGGTCCCGGACGCGGCCAACCAGACGCCGTGGTCGCTCGTCGGCCCGTCCAACATCGGCGCCCGCGTCGTCGACCTGGTGGTCGACAACCAGCACCCGGACACGATCTACGTGGCCGCGTCGGGCGGGGGCGTGTGGAAGAGCGCCGACGCCGGCGTGACCTTCGCCCCGGTCTGGCCGAACGACCAGACGCAGAGCATGGGCGCGCTCGCCCAGGGCTCCGACGGCACGCTCTGGGCCGGCACCGGCGAGGCGAACCCGTCCGGCGGCGGCCTGACCTACTTCGGCGACGGCATGTACAAGTCGGCCGACGGCGGCGCCACCTGGCAGCACATCGGCCTCGAGGACTCCGCGGCGATCGGCCGCATCGCCGTCGACCCGAGCGACCCGCACACCGCCTACGCGGCGGCCTCGGGCTCGATCTCGCGCACGGTCGGCCAGCGCGGCCTCTACAAGACGACCGACGGCGGCCAGACGTGGCAGCGCGTGCTCGCGCCGCCGAACGCCACGACCGGCGCGATCGACGTGGCCATCGACCCCGCAAACCCGCAGCGGGTGTACGCGGCGCTGTGGGACCACCACCGCGACAACGGCGCCCGCACCTACGGCGGCATCGGCTCCGGCCTGTTCCGCTCCGACGACGGCGGCCAGACCTGGACGCGGCTGCAGAACGTGGTCGACCCGCTGCCCGACTATGACGAGCCGATCGACGGCGGCGGCTCCGGCACGGGCGCGCTGACGAGCGGCTCGAAGACGATCGCCAACGTCACGACGACGTCCGGGGCGTTCCAGGTCGGCCACCACATCGTGGCCACCGGCATCCCGGCGAGCACGTTCATCACCGCCATCGACATCGCCGCCGGCACGCTGACGATCTCGAACGCGGCCACCGCGAACTCGGCGACCGCGGCCCTGACCGACTTCCGGCCGCCGACCGGCCTGACGCAGGACTCGAGCCTCGGCCGCATCGGCATCGCCATCGCGCCCAGCAACCCGAACCGCGTCTACGTCGCGTTCGGCTCGCCGTACGGCCCGGACAAGGGCTTCTATTGGTCCGACGACGGCGGCGACAGCTTCCACGTCGGCGGCCGCGCGTACGCGGCATCGGGCTACCAGTGGTGGTTCGGCCGCCTGTGGGTGGACCCGAACGATCAGAACCACCTGTTCAACGCCGACGTCAACCTGCGCGAGAGCAAGGACGGCGGCAAGACCTGGGCGAACAACAGCGGGGCGCATTCCGACCAGCACGCGATGGCCTGGGACCCGCGCGTCACCAACCGCGTCTATCTCGGCAACGACGGCGGCATCTACCGCTCGGACACCAACGGAGCGTCCGCCTCGTGGAAGCACGCGACATACGAGCCGTGGAACCAGAGCTACCACCTCGACGTGGCCTCCGACGACGACACCCGCCTCGTCACCGGCCTGCAGGACAACGGCAGCGTCCGCACCTGGACGCCCACGGCGCCGCCCGCCGACCTCACGCAGTGGAACGCCTACGGCGGCGGCGACGGCCACACGGTGGCGATCGACCCGACCGACGACACGTGGTACTACGAGTGCTTCCAGCCCTCGCCGCCGACCCAGGACTGCGCGTCCTTCCACGACGTGGGCGGCCACGCCGTCCAGACGAGCTTCCCGAACACGACGCGCACGACGACGGTCTGGCCGGCCAACCAGCGCTGGACCACCGACACGCCGTTCGCGCTCGACCCGAGCAACCCGGCGGTCGTCTACGTCGGCGGTTCGACGCTCGGGCGCTCGACCGACCACGGCGCGCACTTCACCGTGATCAGCCCGGCCGACGACGCGCACAGCCTGCCCGGGCCGGTGCCGGCGGACGAGAACGACCTCGGGCCGTTCTACGCCAACGAGTACGCCACGATCACCGCGATCGCCCCCGCCAAGACCGACCCGAACACGCTCTACGTCGGCACCGACACCGGCCGGATGTGGAAGACGACCGACCAGGGCGCGAGCTGGACGCAGCTGTCGGGCACGCCGACGCGCTGGGTGAACGCGATCGTGGTCGACCCGACCGACGCCAACCACGTCTACGCCGCGTTCTCCGGCTACCGCGAGGGCGACGACGCGGCGAACGTCTACGAGACCACCGACGGCGGCGCGACCTGGCAGAACATCAGCCTCGACCTGCCCAACGGGCCGGTCGAGGAGATCGCCTACGACCAGCCGCACCACGTCCTCTACGCGGCCACGGACTTCGGCCTGTTCGACCGCGCGGACGGCGACGCGCACTGGTACAACGTCGGCGCCGGCGGGCTGCCGCGGACGCCGGTGATGGACGTCAAGGTCACGCGCGACGGCAAGTACCTGTACGCCGCCACGTTCGGCCGCAGCGTGTGGCGGCTGCCGCTGTCCACCAGCGCCACGCTGGGCGGCAGCGGCGGCGGCGCCGGAGGCACCGTACCGGCCACGCTGGCGCTCACGCTCGGCACGCCGGCGAGCTTCGGCGCGTTCACGCCCGGCCTCGCCAAGGACTACACCGCGACGACCACGGCGAACGTGGTCTCGACGGCGGGCGACGCCGCGCTGAGCGTGACCGACCCCGACACGGCGCATCCCGGCCACCTGGTCAACGGGGCGTTCGCGCTGCCGTCGCCGCTGCTGGCGAGCGCCGCCAGCCCGGCCGGCACGGGCGCCGCGCCGGCCGCGCTCCCGGCGACGCTGCTCACCTACGCCGGCCCGGTGGCGAACGACCCGGTCGCGGTCACCTTCACCCAGCACATCGGGGATACCGACCCGCTGCGCACCGGCAGCTACGCCAAGACGCTGACGTTCACGCTCTCGACCACGAACCCGTGAGCTCGGGCTGCGGGGCCTCGCCGAGCCAGGCGAGGCTCCGCTCGGGATGGCACCTCACCCGCGGCGGTTGACCACGACGATCCGCAGCGCGCCCGTGACCGAAGTGGGCAGGCGCAGCGTGGCCGACCGGCGCAGGCTCACCTTGGCGCTGCAGCGCGGGGCGCCCGTGCCGAGCGTGGCCTGGCAGGCCCACGCGCTGAGGCGCCCGGAGACGTGGGCGGCCCGGCGCACGACCACCGCCGGCTTCGTCTTCGCGCTCGCCGCCGTCGCGCCCCGCGGGCGCGAGGCCACGGCCAGCGTGACGCCCTTGGAGTTGCGCAGCGCGACGCTGGCGTGCTTGAGCACGGACGTGGCCGCCTGGGCGTTGAGCACCGGGCCGACGTAGCGGGCCGACCACACCACCGTGTCGCCGCCGGCGTTGGCGGCGGTCTCGCGCACGCGCAGGATCGCCCCGAGGTCGCCGGACGCCACGGTGTAAGCCGTCACGTTCGCGTCGCCGCGGGCCGCGCAGACGTTCGTGCAGCGCATCAGCTGCACGGTGTCGGTGTCCACGGCCGGGCCGGTCCACGTGCCGCCGGTGATGCTGAGCACGTCGCCGACGTGCCCGGCCGAGGTCGACAGCACCGGCAGCGACGCCCAGCGCGGCGCGGCCGGCAGCACCGTCGCGCTGCGGTCCGAGCGGGCCGACGCCGAGCCGTCGGCGTTGACCGCCGTGCTCACCGCCACGAGCGTGTCCCCGACATCGGCGGCGAGCGGCGTGTACTGCGCACCGGTGGCGCCGGCGATCGAGCGGCAGCCGGTGGCGTCGCAGCGCTCCCAGGACAGCGAGTACGTCGTGTCCGCGGTGCCCTGCCAGATGAAGCCCGCGGCCGTGAGCGTCGCGCCCTGCGCAACCGTGCCTTGGATGACCGGCCGCGCCGTGTTGACCGGCGGCGCTGCGGCCACGGCGCCGGTGCGGGGCGAGGTGGCCGCGCCCGAGCCGACAGCGTTGCCCGCGGTCACCACGACGGCCAGGGCCTCGCCCTCGTCCTCCCTGGTCGCGGTGTAGCTCGCTGCGGTCGCGCCGGAGATGTCCTGGCAGCCGCCGGCGACGTCGCAGCGCCGCCACTGGTAGGCGAAGCCCGTCGGGCTGTTGGTCCAGCTGCCGGGGACGGCGGTCAGGGTCGTGCCGCGGGCCGCCGCGCCGTTGACGCTCGGCGCCACGGTGTTCTGCGGGATCGGCGTCCGGCTGATGGCCAGCGCCGGGCTCTTGGCCGTCGCGGTCTGGCCGGAGGCGGTCGCGGTGGCCGCGAGCACGATCGTGCTGCCGTCGTCGGCGTCCGCCGTCACGTAGCTGCCGCCCGTGCCCACGGTCTGGCAGCCGGTCGTGCCGCCGGCGGCGCAGCGCTGCCACACATAGCCGACGCTGTTGAGCGGCAGGCTCCACGTGCCCGGCGCCGCGGTCAGCGTCCTGCCCACCTGCGGCGTGCCGGCGATGCTCGGCGGCGTCAGGCTCTTGAGCGGCAACGGCTGGACCGGAACGGTCGGAGCGCCGGCCGCCGACGCCGAGCCGCCGGCGTTCGCGGCGGTGACCCGCACGGCCACGGTCTTGCCGACGTCGGCCGCGGCGAGCGTGTAGGTCGCGCCCGAGCCGATCTCCGCGCACGCGGCGGTGACGCTCGTCGCGCCCGCCGGGCAGCGCAGCCACGTGTAGGTGTAGGTCGCGCCCGCGGCGTCCCACGTGCCGCGGTCGGCGCTCAGCGTCTCGCCCTGGGCCGCCGTGCCGGACGGCACGGCCGGCGCCACGGTGTTGACCGGCGGCGCGAGGACCGCGTCGGTGGCGGCCGAGGCGGCGCTGCCGGAGCCGTCGACGTTGCTCGCGCTGACCCGCGCGCGCATGACCGCGCCCACGTCGGCCCGCACCAGCGTGTAGGACGCCGACGTGGCGCCGGGGACGTCGGCGAAGCCCGAGCCGGTGTTGCGCTGCCACTGGTAGGCATAGCTCGCGCCGACCGGCGACCAGTCGCCGGTCGTGGCGCTGAGCTGGGAGCCGAGCAGCGGCGTCCCCGTGACCACCGGGACGGCGCTGTTGACCGGCGGCGCGGTCTGCACGATCGCCGTGGACGCGCTGGGCACGGCGGTGCTGCGGTCCGGGTTGGTGGCGGTGACGAGCACGCGCATCCGCTGACCGACGTCGGCTGCGGCGAGCGTGTACGCCGTGCCGGTCGCGCCGGGGACGTCCGACCACGTGAGGCCGTCGGGCGAGCGCTGCCACTGATAGGCGTAGCTGTTGCCGACGCCGCTCCACGTGCCCTGGCTCGCGGTCAGCGTGCTCGCCCGCTTGGCCGTGCCGCTCACCGCCGGGGAGACGGAGTTGACCGGCGGCGCCCAGGCCACCGTCCCGCTGGCCGCGCTGACCGCGCTGACCGCCAGGTCCGGGTTCGTCGCCGTGACCACGACGCGGACGCGCGCGTCCTCGTCGGCCACGGTGAGCATGTACGTCTGGCTCGTCGCGCCGGAGATGTTCACGAAGCCCGTGCCGGGATCGCGCTGCCACTGGTAGCCGTAGCTGTTGCCCGCGCCGCTCCAGGCGCCCTGGGTGGCGGTCAGCGTCGCGCCGCGCGTCGTCGTCCCTGAGACAGACGGAGGCTGGAGATTTACCGGGAAGTCGCTCTGGACCGGCCCGGCGACGTTGCTCGCCTGGCTGTTGGCGCCCTCCACGTTGCTCGCGGTCACCACCACGCGCATCCAGCCGGTCTCGTCGGCCACGCCGAGCGTGTAGGCGGACAGGGCGGCGCCGCGGATGTCGGTCCAGGCCGACGCATCCGGCGAGCGCTGCCACTGGTAGGTGTAGGTGTTGCCGGCGCCCGTCCACGTGCCGGTCGTCGCGCTCAGCGTGCCGGCGCGCACGGCCGTGCCCGAGACGGTGGGAGCGGCCGTGTCGAGCGGGCCGGAGGCGGCGACCGTCGCGGTCGCGGCGCTGGCCTGCGTGGCGATCCCGTCCGGGTTGGTGGCGGTGACCAGCATCCGCACGATCGAGCCCACGTCGCCGAGCTGGAGCGGGTAGCTGAGCGTCGTCGCGCCGTTGATCGCGGTCCAGGTGGTCCCGCCGTCGGTGGAGCGCTGCCACTGGTAGGCCAGCGCGTTGCCGACGCCGCTCCACGTCCCGGTGGTCGAGGTCAGCGTGGAGCCGCGCTGCGCGGTGCCCGTGACCACCGGGCGCACGGTGTTGGCCGGCGGCGCGGAGGCCACCGTCGCGGTCGGGTCGCTGGCCGAGCCGAGCGTGCCGTCCGGGTTGCTCGCGGTGACGAGCAGGCGCACCTTCGCGCCCTCGTCGGCCACGGCGAGCGGGTAGGTCGAGGCGGTGGCGCCGGCGATGTCGACGAACCCAGCGCCGCTGTCGCGCTGCCACTGGTAGGCGTAGCTGTTGCCGACGCCGTCCCACGTGCCGCGCGCGGAGGTGAGCGTGCTGCCGCGGACCGCCGTGCCGGCGATCGCCGGCTTCGCGCTGACCGCGGGCGGCGCCGCGGCCACCGGCCCGGCGGCGCTGCTCGCCGCGGTGGCGGTGCCGTCCGGATTGCTGGCCTTGACGACCACGCGCACGCTCGCGAATTCGTCGGCGGCAACGAGCGCATACGTCGCCGCGGTGGCGCCGGCGATGTCGGCGAAGCCTGCGCCCGTGTCGCGCTGCCACTGGTAGGCGTAGGCGTTGCCGATGCCGTCCCAGGCGCCGGTCGCGGCGGTGAGCGTCGAGGCGCGCTGCGCGGTGCCGGTGACGGTGGGCGCGGCGGTGTTGACCGGCGGCGCGCTCGGCACCATGGCCGTCGTGGCGCTGGCCGCGCTCACGCTCGCGTCGGCGTTCGTCGCCGTCACGAGCACGCGCAGCTGCTTGCCCTCGTCGCCGGTGCCGAGCGTGTAGGTGAGCGCCGTGGCGCCGGCCAGGTGCGTCCACGCGGTCCCGTCCGCCGAGGCCTGCCACTGGTAGGCGTACGTGTTGCCGACGCCGTTCCACGCGCCCTGCGCGGCGCTGAGGACGGACCCGCGCTGGGCCGGGCCGGTGATCGTGGGCAGCGCCGTGTTGACCGGCGGCGCGCTCGCCACGACGGCGGTCGGATCGCTGGCCGCCGGCACGGTGGCGTCCGGGTTGGCGGCGGTGACCAGCAGGCGCACCTTCGCGCCCTCGTCGGCCACGGCCAGCGTGTAGGTCGCCGTGGTCGCGCCGGCGATGTCGGCGTAGCCCGACCCGCTGTCGCGCTGCCACTGGTAGGCGTAGACGTTGCCGATGCCGTCCCACGTGCCGCGCGTCGAGGTCAGCGTCGTGCCGCGCGCGGCCGCCCCGCTGATCGCCGGCCGGACCGTGGCCACGGGGGCGGAGCTCGCCACGGCGGGCGTGGCGGCGCCCGCCGACATCGCCAGGCCGTCGGCGTTGCTCGCCGTGACGACGACCCGCAGCTGCAGGCCCTCGTCGGATCCGGCCGGCGTGTAGCTCGAGGCGGTCGCGCCGGCGATCGGCGTCCACGTGGCGCCGTCGGGCGAGGACTGCCACTGGTAGGCGTACGCGTTGCCCAGTCCGAGCCACGAGCCCGCCGAGGCGGTGAGCGCGGAGCCGCGGCGGGCCGTGCCGGTGATGACCGGCGGGGCCTGGTTGTACGGGCCGGCGTCCTGCACCAGCGTCGTCGGCTGGCTGGCCTCCATGATCGCGCCGTCCGGGTTGGTGGCCGTGACGACCACGCGCACGGTGGCGTTCTCGTCGGCCGCGGTCAGCGTGTAGCTCGCCGTGGTGGCGCCGGCGAGGTCCGTGTAGCCCTCGCCGAAGTCGCGCTGCCACTGGTAGCCGTAGACGTTGTCGGGCCCGGTCCAGGTGCCACGCGACGCGGTCAGCACGGCGGTGCGCTGCGGCGTGCCGCTGATGGACGGCGCGACCGTGTTGGCCGGCGGGTAGGGCGCGATGAACTGCGGCGTCGCGTTCGACGCCTGCGAGGCCGTGCCGTCCACGTTGGCGGCGGTGACCACCGCGCGCACCCAGTCGCCCTCGTCGGCCGGCGCCAGCGTGTACGTCGCGCCGGTGGCGCCGGCGATCGCCGTCCAGCCGGCGGTGCCGTCGGCCGAGCGCTGCCACTGGAACGTGTACGTGTTGCCGGTGCCGTTCCACGACCCGCGCGCGACGCTCAGCTGGTACGTGCGCTGCGTGGTGCCGGTGAGCACCGGCGCGGCCGTGTTGCCGGGCGGATCGGTGACCACCGGCCCGAGCGCGTCGCTGGTGGCCGGCGACTGGCCGAACGCGTTCGTCGCCGTCACCGTGACGCGCACGAGCGCGCCGACGTCGGCCGACACGAGCGTGTAGCTCGACGCGTTGCCGCCGACCGCGGTCCACGTGGCGCCGCTGTCCGCCGAGCGCTGCCACTGGTAGGAGATCGAGGCCGCCGGGTTCCAGCCCGAGCTGACCGTGATCACCTGGCCGCGGCGCGCGGTGCCGCTGATCACCGGCGGGCTGGTGTTGGTGGGTGCGCCCGAGGCGACCGGCCCGACCGGCGCGGACGCGGCGACGCCGGGCCCGTACGTGTTGGACGCCGTCACCTGCACACGCACGAGCGCGGACAGGTCGGCCGCCGCCGGAACGTAGCCGGCGCCGGTGGCGCCGCTGATCGCCGTCCACGTCGTGCCGCCGTCGGTCGAGCGCTGCCACTGGTAGGCGTAACCGCTCGGCGCGGGGCTCCAGGTGCCGGTCGACGCGGTCAGCGCCTGGCCCTGCTGCGGCGTGCCGCTGACCACCGGTGGAGCCGTGTTGCCCGGCGGGATCGAGCCGGCCGACGCGGTGGTGAACGTGTAGTCGTAGCCGTAGGACGTGCCGGCGCTGTTCTGGGTGACGAGGCGGTAGTGGTAGGTCGTGCTCGGCGCGAGGCCGGTCAGCGTCGTCGTGGTCACCACGGGCGCCCTGCCGGAGCCGATGCCGGTCGGCGTGCTCTGGCCGTCGTAGGACGTCGTGGTGCCGTACTGCCACGAGTAGCTCGTGTCGAGGCCGTTCGGGTAGACCCCGCCGGCCAGCGTCGCCGTGACCGCGCCGGCCGACTGCGCGTAGCCGGCGGACTTCGCCGGCGCGGCCACGCCGGGGGCGCCGGAGACGAGCGCCCCGGAGATCGAGCCCACGCCGGTCGGGCCGTCGTAGCCCGTGCCGGCGTTGCAGATGTAGGAGATCGAGCAGCTGCCGTTGCTGCCGCTGACCGGGTCGTTGAGCAGCGCGCTGTTGTCGTAGGCCCACTTGCCGGTCGTGTCCGTGATCCCGGTGACGGCCATGTACGCGGCGACCAGCGGGCTGGAGAGGCTCGTGCCGCCGACCAGGAACCAGCCGCCGACGCTCGAGCTGTAAGCCATCAGGCCGGTGTTCGGGTCGGCGACGGCGGACACGTCGGCGTACGAGCGGCCACCGCAGGCCGTGTCGGTCTGCCAGCTCGGCTTGACGATGCCGCTGTTGGTGTTGCAGCCCGACCCGGCGCCCGACCAGGCGGACTCGCCGAACCCGCGCGCGGTGGGCGCGCCGCCGCTCAGCGCCAGCGACGTGCCGCCGACCGCCACGAAGCCGGGGAACGCCGCGGGGTAGGCCGACCAGCCCGCGGCCATCGTCCCGTTGTCGCCGGTGGAGGCGAGCAGCGTGACGCCCGGGAACGCGCGCCCCAGATAGGGGTCCTGGTAGGGCTCGCCGGCGCCATAGCTGTTGGACACCTGCTTGGCGCCGGCGGCCACCGCTGTGGCGATCGCCGCCGCGAGGTCGCTGGAGTAGGACGAGTTCGCCTCGACCAGCACGATCTTGCAGTTCGGGCACAGCGCGGACACGGCGTCGAGGTCGAGCGAGATCTCCTCCGACCAGCCGGCGTCCGCCGCGGGCATGCCGGCCGTGCCGCCGGTCTGGTTGAGCTTGCGGAAGCAGCCGTTCCCCGTCGTGCATGCCGGCAGCCCGTAGCGCGAGCGGTAGGTCGCGAGGTCGGACTCCGCGGTCGGGTCGTCGTAGGCGTCGACGATGCCGACGACGTCGCCCGTGCCGGCGGTCTGGGAGAGATAGGCCAGGTCGTACGCCTGCTGCAGCCAGGCCGGCGTGCCGGCGCCGGGCGCGCTCGCCGCCGGCGCTCCCGCGGCGGTGGCCGGCGCGATGCCGGTGTGGCGCGACGGGAACACGGTGGTGAACGTGCGCCGGGCGGGCACGCGCGGGTGGATGCGGCGGTGCGAGCCGCGCCGCACGAGCGTCCGGACGAAGCAGGTGGCCTGCCCCGGCTGGGCCGCGGCGCACTCGCGCCGGGTGGTCACCTCGGACGGCGCGAGCCCGCCGGTCAGCTGCGACAGCGTCGTGTCCAGCGCGCCCGCGCCGGGCGCGGCGGCGCGAACGCCGGGCAGCTCGAAGCCGGCGGCGTGGGCCCTCCCCGCCGGTAGCAGCGCGAGAACGAGGACGAGCATGAACGACCATTTCCGCAAGGTTCCCGAGTCGATCGGCCGCGGTGGTCGGGCATGAAGCCATCTCGACGGATGTCCAGCGGCCCGGCGGTTGCCTCAACCCCGAACCGGGGCACCCGGTCCGGTCCTGGTAGCGTCGCTGGCGCATGACGGTCGAGGTGGAGAGGCAGCACTACACCGTGACGTTCGCGCTGCTGGCGGCCGCCGGCGTGTCCTACGCGCTGCTGCAGTCGCTGGTGGCGCCGGCGCTCCCGGACCTCCAGCACGCGCTCAACACATCGGTCAACTCGGTCAGCTGGGTGCTGACCGCGTACCTGCTGAGCGCGTCGATCGCCACGCCGCTGATCGGCCGCCTGGGCGACATGTACGGCAAGGAGCGGCTGCTCGTGGCCGTGCTCGCGGTGCTGTGCCTCGCCACGGTCGTCACGGCGGTGGCCACGACGCTCCCCGCGATGCTCGTGGGCCGGGTCGTCCAGGGAGCGGCCGGCGGGATCTTCCCGCTGGCCATCGGGATCATCCGCGACGAGTTCCCGCGCGAGCGCGTGGCCGGCGCGATCGGCGTCATGTCCGCCCTGGCCGGCGTCGGCGGCGGCCTGGGCATCGTGCTCTCAGGGCCGATCGTCGACCACCTCTCCTACCACTGGCTGTTCTGGCTGCCGCTGGTGCCGCTGGTCCCGGCGACGCTGGCCATCCACCGCTTCGTGCCCGAGTCGCCCGTCCGCACGCCCGGGCGGATCAACTGGACGGGCGCAGCGCTGATGGCCGTCGGCCTGGGCGCCGTGCTGATCGCGGTCAGCGAGACCCCCACCTGGGGCTGGCTGTCGGCGAAGACGCTGGTCCTGCTGGCCTGCGGCGTCGTCGTGCTCGCGTTCTGGGTGCGCAACGAGACGCGCGCGGCCGACCCGCTGGTCGACATGCAGATGATGCGCATCCGCGGCGTGTGGACGACGAACTCCGTGGCGCTGCTGCTCGGCTTCGGCATGTACGCCTCGTTCATCCTGCTGCCCGAGTTCGTGGAGACGCCGGCGCGGGCCGGCTACGGCTTCGGCGCCTCCGTCACCGGCGCCGGCCTGTTCCTGCTGCCCTCGACCATCGCCATGCTGATCGCGGGCGCCCAGACCGGGCGGCTGGAGAGGCGCTTCGGCTCCAAGCCGCCGCTGCTGGCCGGCGCAGCGCTGAGCTCGGCGTCCTACCTGCTGCTCGCCGTGGCCCGCGGCGAGCGCTGGGAGATCTACCTCGCCGCGCTGTTGCTCGGCGCCGGGATCGGCCTCGCGTTCGCCGCGATGATCAACCTGATCATCGAGAACGTCGGGCCGGCGCAGACCGGCGTGGCCACCGGGATGAACACGCTCACCCGGACGGTGGGCGGCGCGTTCGGCGGCGCGACGGTCGCCTCGATCCTGGCCGGGAGCGCCCACGGGCCGTTCCCGTCCGCCGCCGGCTTCACGCTGGCCTTCGCGGCCTGTGCGATCGCCGTGGCGCTGGGCGTCCTGGTCGGTCTGGCGATCCCGTCGCGCCGCGCAGCGGCGGCCACCGCCGCCGTGGCCGACGCCGCCGCCGGTTGACAGCGTTCCGACAACAGGCGTAGGCTCGCGCCCGCAGGTCGCCACGCAGCTCCAGACGTCGGAGGGACCCGATGGGAACGCGGTATGCCGTCCTGCTGGTCGCCGTCCTCGCAGTCGCCGCCGCGGCACCGAATGCCGCCGCCGCGCACCGCCCCAAGCCGATCCCGGCCGCCGCGGCCTTCACGCTGCCCTCGGCGCGGGCCTGCGTGGCCGGCCACCGGTTGACGCTGCTGCTGCGCAATGTCCGGCACGTGAAGTGGACGGGCGCGACGGTCAAGGTGAGCGGGCGGACGGTCAAGACCGTCACGGCGAGCCAGACGAAGACGCCGATCCGGGTCACGGGGCTCCCGTCGGGCAGCTACACGCTGACCATCACGGCCAGGGCCAAGGGCGGCCGGACGGCCAAGGCGACCCGCACCTACAGGGCGTGCGGGACGACGCCGCCGCCGCCTCCCACCCCGACGCCGACGAGCACGCCCACGGCCACCCCCACGGCCACCCCCACCGCGACCGCCACCGCCAGCGCGACCGCCACCGCCACCGCCACCGCGACCGCCACCGCGACCGCCACCGCCACCGCCACCGCCACTCCGACCGCCACGCCACCGGCCGGCAGCGCCCAGCCGGGCAGCTACACGGGGTCGAGCAACGGCTTCTCGCTGACGTTCTTCGTCTCCCCCGCCGGCACCCACGTCCAGGACGTGACCGTGCCCACGGAGCTCGGCTGCGCGCCCGCACATTCTGCGCTGGCTGACCGCTTCGTCGTGTCGGACATCGCCATCGCCCCCGACGACTCGTTCACGAGCACGACGCGACAGACCGGCGTGTGGACCGGCGCCTCGGCGACGTTCACCTACGTCTTCTCCGGCCACTTCACCGCGACCGGCGCGACGGGCACGCTGCGCGAGACGATCGCCTTCGACAACGGCGTCGCCTACACGTGCACTACCGACGACCAGACCTGGACCGTGACCCGCGACGCCCAGGGGGCGCAGACGGCGTCGGCGCCGCCCGCGGGCAGCTACACGGGCGCGAGCGACGGGTTCTCGCTGACGTTCTTCGTGGCCAACGACCAGCACAGCCTGCAGGACATCACGGTGCCCGCGGATCTCGGCTGCGCGCCCAGCCACTCCGCGCTCGGCGACGCGCTCGTGATCGGCGACGTCCCGCTCGCCGCCGACGGCTCGTTCGACTCGACGACGGTCCAGGAGGGCGTCTGGGAAGGCGCACCCGCGACGTTCACCTATGTGTTCTCCGGGCACGTGCACTCCGTCAACTCCGCCGGCACCGAGCGCCTGGCCGGCGTCCTGCGGGAGACGATCGCCTTCGACAATGGCACCGCGTTCTCGTGCACGACCGACGACCAGTACTGGTCGGCGCTGCGCGATGCGCAGGGCACGCAGAGCACGGCCGCGCCGCCCGCGGGCAGCTACACCGGCGCCAGCGGCGGCTTCACGCTGAACTTCTACGTGGCCAACGACCAGCAGAGCCTGCAGGACGTCACCGTCCCCACCCAGCTCGGCTGCGCGCCCAGCCACTCCGCGCTGTCGGACCGCTACGTCATCTCCAGCGTGCCGCTGGCCGCCGACGGCTCGTTCAACACGACCGTCGAGCAGCCCGGCGTGTGGGGCGGCGCCTCCGCGACGTTCACTTACGCGTTCTCCGGGCACGTCCACTCGGTCAACGCCGCCGGGGTCGAGCGAGTGGCGGGCACCCTGCGCGAGACGATCGCGTTCAACGACGGCACCGCGTTCTCCTGCACCACCGACGACCAGTACTGGTCGGCGCTGCGCGATGCCCAGGGCGCGCAGACGGGGTCCGCGCCGCCGGCCGGCAGCTACACCGGCGCCAGCGGCGGCTTCACGCTGAACTTCTACGTGGCCAACGACCAGCAGAGCCTGCAGGACGTCACCGTCCCCACCCAGCTCGGCTGCGCGCCCAGCCACTCCGCGCTGTCGGACCGCTACGTCATCTCCAGCGTCCCGCTCGCCGCCGACGGCTCGTTCAACACCACCGTCCATCAGGACGGCGTCTGGGGCAGCTCTCCGGCGACGTTCACGTACGTGTTCCGGGGCCACGTGCACTCGGTCAACGCGGCCGGCGCCGAGCGCGTCGCCGGGGTGCTGCGCGAGACGATCGCGTTCAACGACGGCACTGCTTACACATGCACGACGGACGACCAGTACTGGTCCGCGACGCGCGACGCGCAGGGCACGCAGTCCGGCACGCCCGTGGCCGGCAGCTATACCGGCGCGAGCGACGGCTTCACGCTCACCTTTACGGTGTCCGCCGACAAGCAGCACATCCAGACCGTGAATGTGCCGACGCAGCTGGGCTGCACGCCCAGCCACTCGGCCCTGAGCGACCACCTGACGATCGGCGACGTCCCGGTCGCGGCCGACGGCTCGTTCGACACGACCACGCTCCCGCAGGCGGGAACCGTGTCCGGGGCGCCCGCGACCTTCACGTACACGTTCAGAGGTCACGTCCACGGACTGGCGTCGAACGGCGCGACCCGGCTCGCCGGCGTGCTGCGCGAGGACATCGCGTTCAACGACGGCCACGCGTACTCCTGCACCACCGACGACCAGTACTGGTCGGCCACGCACTGAGCGCCCGGACATACTGGGCGGGATGGATGTCGCCACCCGCCTGATCGACGCGCTGCCCGCCACGGGGGAAGCCGACGAGGTCTACGCGGCGTTCGTCGAGTGGTCGCACGCGCAAGGCCTCTCCCTCTATCCGCACCAGGAGGAGGCGGCGATCGAGCTGTTCAGCGGCAACAACGTGATCCTCGCCACGCCGACGGGCTCCGGGAAGTCGATGGTGGCGGTCGCGGCCCTGCTGGCCGCGCTCGCGGACGGGCGGGTGGCCTACTACACGGCGCCGGTCAAGGCGCTCGTGTCGGAGAAGTTCTTCGACCTGTGCGCGATCTTCGGCGCCGAGAACGTGGGGATGCTGACCGGCGACGCGTCGGTCAACCGCGACGCCCCGATCGTGTGCTGCACGGCCGAGGTGCTGGCCAACATCGCGCTGCGCGAGGGCGCGGACACCGACGTGGGCCTGGTCGTGATGGACGAGTTCCACTTCTATGCCGAGCCGCAGCGCGGGTGGGCGTGGCAGGTGCCGATCCTCACGCTGCCGCAGGCGCAGTTCCTGCTGATGTCGGCGACGCTGGGCGACGTCCGCGCCCTGCGCGAGGACCTGACGCGCCGCAACGGCCGCGAGACCGCGCTGGTCGACGACGCCACGCGGCCCGTGCCGCTGCACTTCTCGTGGTCCGTCGAGCCGCTGCACGAGCTGCTCGAGGAGCTCGTGCAGCTGCAGCGGGCGCCGATCTACGTCGTGCACTTCACGCAGGCCTCGGCGCTCGAGCGGGCGCAGTCGCTGCTGTCGGCCCGGCTGTGCACGCGCGAGGAGCGCGACGCGATCGCCGAGGCGATCGGCGCGTTCCGCTTCACCGCCGGCTTCGGGAAGACGCTGTCCCGGCTCGTCCGGGGCGGGATCGGCGTCCACCACGCGGGGATGCTGCCGCGCTACCGCCGGCTCGTCGAGCAGCTCGCCCAGACCGGGCTGCTGAAGGTCATCTGCGGGACGGACACGCTGGGCGTCGGCATCAACGTCCCGATCCGCACGGTCGTCTTCACCGGCCTGGCCAAGTTCGACGGCACCCGGCAGCGCCTGCTGAAGGCCCGCGAGTTCCATCAGATCGCCGGCCGCGCCGGCCGCGCCGGGTTCGACACCGCCGGCTACGTGGTCGTGCAGGCGCCCGAGCACACGATCGAGAACGCCCGGCTGGTCGCCAAGGCGGGCGACGATCCGCGCAAGCTCAAGCGCGTCCAGAAGAAGAAGGCGCCCGAGGGCGAGGTCGGCTGGACCGAGGAGACGTTCGCGCGCCTGCGCGGCTCGCTGCCCGAGGCGCTCGTGTCGCGGATGCGCGTCAACCACGGGCTCATCCTCAACCTGATCAACCAGCGCGGGGACCCCGACGAGCTCATGCGCGCGCTGCTGGAGGACAACCACGAGGACGAGCGCGGGCGCCAGCGGCTGGCCGAGCAGGCCCGGTCGCTGACCGAGGAGCTGCTCGCCGCCGGCGTGGTGGAGCGCCTCGCCGCGCCGGACGAGCACGGCCGCACGCTGCAGCTCGCGCCGGAGCTGCAGGACGACTTCGCGCTCAACCAGCCGCTGGCGCGCTTCGCCCTGGAGGCCATCGAGGCACTCGATCCCGACGCCGAGAACTACGCGCTCGACGTGCTCTCGGTGGTCGAGGCGATCCTCGACGACCCGTTCCGGATCCTGCTCGCGCAGGCCAAGCAGGCCCGCGAGGCGGCGATCGCCGGGATGAAGGCCGACGGCATCGAGTACGAGGAGCGGATGCGGCTGCTGGAGGAGGTCACCTATCCCCGGCCGCTCGCGGAGGCGCTGGAGCCGGCGCTCGCGCGCTACCGCGAGACCCATCCGTGGGTGCCCGAGTCGGCGCTCTCGCCCAAGTCGGTCGTCCGCGACATGTACGAGTCCGGCCGGACGTTCGGCGAGTTCGTCTCCGCCTACAGCGTGGCGCGCTCGGAAGGGCTGCTGCTGCGCTACCTGAGCGACACCTACCGCGCACTGCGCCAGACCGTCCCCGAGGGCGTGCGGACCGACGAGCTCGACGACATCATCGAATGGCTGGGCGAGACGGTCCGCCAGGTCGACTCGAGCCTGCTCGACGAATGGGAGGCGCTGACGGACACCGCGGCCGTCGAGCGCGCGGCCGCGTCCGCGGCGCCTCCGGCGCCGCGCCCGATCACCGGCAACGAGCGCGCCTTCCGGGTGATGGTCCGCAACGCCATGTTCCAGCGCGTGCAGCTCGCCGCGCGCGACCGCTTCGCCGACCTCGCCGCGCTCGAGCCCGACCGCACGGGCCTGAGCGCGGCCGATTGGGAGGCCGCGCTGGGCGACTACTTCGACGAGCACGAGTGGCTCGACGACGGCCCTGCCGCCCGGTCGCCGGAGCTGCTGCTGACCGACCGGTCGGAGCGCACGTGGACCGTGCGCCAGATCATCAACGACCCCGAGGGCCACCACGACTGGGCGATCGTGGCCGAGGTCGACCTCGACGCCTCCGACGCAGCGGGCGAGCCGGTCATCCACACCCGGTCGTTCACGTCTGCGTAGTCGACGGGGACAAAGCGAAGGCCCCGCATGTGCGGGGCCTTCGAAGGTGGAGACGGCGGGAATTGAACCCGCGTCCGCAATCGCGCAAAAGGCGGCGTCTACGAGCGTAGCCGGTGCTCTATATCTCGCCTTCCGCTCGCCTCACCGGCGGGGTTGCGGTCGGCCAGTCCGATCGAATTGTCCCCCCGGTCGGCTCGGACGGGCGTCCCGGGGGTGATCCTGCTCATTGACTCGGCCTGATCCCGGCGCAGGCTCCGGGGGCCAAGGCTCTGGTCTAGTTTCGGCTAGGCCGCGAGCGCGAAGAAGTGGTCGTTGCCGGCCACAGTCTTGGTCTTCGCATTTGTTTTTGCCGGGGTTTAACGAGGCCTCCGGTACCTCGGCTCGCAACCACCCCTACGAATCGACCACGTCGAAGCCTGTCGTCCCCAGGGGTGTGTCTTACCCCTTCATTGTAGCTGCGTGAGGGGGCCTGGGTAGGGTCCCGGGATGCGGAGCTCCGATGTCGTGGTGGTCGGCGCCGGGCCGGCGGGCGAGGTGGCGCTGCTGCGGCCGTACGAGGCGCTCGCCGAGGTCCGGCGCATTCCCGGCGCGGCGGAGGCGGTGACCGGCGAGCTCGACGTCCCGGCGGTGCTGGCCCGGCGCGACGAGATCGTCCACGACCTCGACGACTCCGGCCAGCTGCCGTGGCTCGAGGACCGCGGGATCACGCTGGTGCGCGGCTGGGGGAAGCTGGCCGGCGAGCGGCGCGTGAGCGTGGGCGGCGAGGAGCTCGAGGCGCGCCAGGCGGTGATCGTGGCCGGCGGGTCGACGCCGTCGATGCCGGCGATCGCGGGCCTGGACGCGATCGACGGCGCCTGGACGAACCGCGAGGCCACGACGGCGAAGGCGGTCCCCGACCGGCTCGTGATCATGGGCGGCGGGGTCGTCGGCGCCGGGATGGCCCAGGCGTTCCAGACGCTGGGCAGCCAGGTCACGCTGATCGAGGGCGAGCGCCGGCTGCTGCCGCGCGAGGAGGAGTTCGCCTGCGCACAGGTCACCGAGGCGCTGACCGAGCTGGGCGTCGACATCCGCACGGGACAGAAGGCCGAGCGCGTGGCGCAGAGCGGCGGCACGGTGCGCGTGACGACCACCGGCGGCCCGGACGCCGAGGGCGACGTGCTGCTGGTCGCCCTGGGCCGCACGCCGCAGACCGACGGCCTGGGCCTCGAGACGGTGGGGCTGGCGGGCGGCGCAACGGTCGGCGTCGACGCCCACATGCGCGTCCCCGGGCACGCGTGGCTCTACGCCGTCGGCGACATCAACGGCCGCGCGCTGTTCACCCACATGGGCAAGTACCAGGCCCGCTTGGCCGCCGACCACATCCTGGGCGACGACGCGACGCTGTCGCACGGCGCCGACGGTCCCCTGTCGCCGCGCGTGATCTTCACCGACCCGCAGGTGGCCGCCGTCGGTCACACGACGCAGTCCGCCGCCGACGCGGGCCTGGACGTGGAGACCTACGAGGCGAAGACGTCCGGCAACGCCGGCGGCTCGTTCTACGGCCGCAACGCCCGCGGCACGACGCGCTGGCTCGTCGACCGCCGCCGCGGCGTGGTGGTCGGCTGCACGATCACCGGCTCAGAGGTGGCGGACTTCCTGCACGCGGCGACGATCGCCGTGGTCGGCGAGGTGCCGCTGGAGCGCCTGCGCCACGCCGTGCCGGCGTTCCCGACCCGCAGCGAGATCTGGCTGCAGCTGGGGACTTAACAAGTCGACGCGGAGGGAGCCGCTCGAGGTCCCCAGCCCCTCCTCCTCAGTGCAAGCACCTCGGATTGTCGGGCGGGGCGGCGGGCCTCACACCTCATGGCCTCGCTCTTTGCGTCTCTAACCTCCGCGTCTGGAAAAACCCTAATCGGCGCCCAGCGCCGGGTGCAAGGGTCCGCACGGGGACTTCCCGCATTATGCGCGAGTTCTCTCATCTCCGGTGTGATCGCGTTCAGCCCGCCGGATGAGGCGGCGGCGGCGCGGCGCGCCTAGTTTCCTGAGCGCCGGCCGCATCACCCCCCATGCGGCCGGCGCGAACCTTTCCAGGAGGAGACACTTGCCGCCGATCGCCCTGCGCGCGTCGCTCGCCGCCGCGCTGATCACCCTGGCCGCCCCGGCCGCCGCCCACGCCGACTACACCGGCGAGAGCCTCTCGCTGGCGCTGAGCGGCCCGGCAAACGCCGGCGCGCTGACGACGATCACCGCCGGCGGGCAGGACCTCGACGCACCGGACTACGCCGGCGGCTTCAACCTCTACGTCTACGCCAAGGACCCGGCGATCGACCCGACCTGCGCGCCCAGCTACTGGCAGGAGCAGCAGGCGTACACGAACGAGGTGGCCGTGGGCGCCGAGTCGCTGATCGACGTCGGCGACTGGGAGGGCGCGACCACCGACCCGTTCTCGCTCCCGGTCAAGACCGTCTTCACGACGCCGGGTCCGCGGCTCATCTGCGCCTACAGCACCTGGGTGACCGACACGGCGGCCGCGGCGACGCTGACCGTCGACGTCGCCGGCACACCCTCCGCCGGCAAGCCCACGGCGACGTCCGCGCCCTCGATCCACCGCGCCGGCCGGCGCCTCACCTGCCGCCCGGGGACCTGGACGGGCAGCCCGACGCTCGCGCTCGCCTGGCAGCGCGGCCGGCGGACGATCGCCCACGGCGCCCACCTGACCGTCACCCGCAAGCTGCGCCACCAGAGCCTCGCCTGCCGCGTCACGGCGACGAACGCGGCCGGCAGCGCGTCGCTGCTCAGCGCGCGGGTGCGCGTGTCCTGAGGCGGGCATACTGGGGCGGGTGACCGCCCCAGAAGAAGTCCGCGACGGCGCGTTCGTCCGCCTGCAGAGCCGGTTCCGGGGCCGCCCTGAAGGCGGCCCCGAGCGCCACCACCTGTACGTCGCGCTGGCCTGCCCGTGGTCGCAGCGCGCGGTCATCGCCCGCAAGGTCCTCGGCCTCGACGACCGCCTGGAGATCAGCTACCTCGACCCGTATCGCGACGAGCGCGGCTGGGCGTTCTCCGGCGGCCGCTTCACCGACGCGGTCAACGGGTTCAGCTTCCTCGAGGAGGCCTACGACGCCACGGTCGACGACTACGACGGTCGCGTGACGGTGCCGGTGCTGTGGGACAAGGAGGCGGGCGCGATCGTCTCCAACGAGTCCGCCGACCTGATGCGGATCTTCAACGACTGGGCCGGCGGCGACCTCTACCCGCCCGACCGGCGCGGCGAGATCGACGAGCTCAACGACTGGATCTACGCCGAGTTGCAGAACGGCGTCTACCGCGCCGGCTTCGCCCGCAGCCAGGAGGCCTACGAGGAGGCCTACCGCGGCGTGTTCGCCGCGCTGCCGCGGCTGGAGGAGCGGCTGGCCGACCGCCGCTACCTGACCGGCGACGCGATCACCGAGGCCGACTGGCGCCTGCTGCCGACGCTGCTGCGCTTCGACGCCGTCTACCACACGCACTTCCGCTGCAACGGCGCCCGGCTGATCGACTTCCCGCACCTGCTGCGCTACACGAAGGGCCTCTACGAGCAGCCGGGGATCGCCGAGACGTTCGCGCTCGACGAGGTCAAGCGCCACTACTACACAACGCACGACGAGCTGAACCCCAAGCGGATCATCCCCGCCGGGCCGCTCGACCTCGGCTTCACCTCCGGAAGGCCCGCTCCATCTCGCGCTTGAGCTCGCGCTCCTTGATCGCCTGGCGCTTGTCGCCGACGTCCTTGCCGCGCGCCAGGGCGATCTCCACCTTGGCGTGGCGGCCCTTGAAGTACAGGCGCGTCGGCACGAGCGTCAGCCCCTTCTCCTTCGTCTTGCCGATCAGCCGCTCGATCTCGCGCCGGTGCATGAGCAGCTTGCGCGGGCGCTCGGGCTCGTGGTTCTCGCGCGTGGCCGGCGCGTAGGGCGGGATGTGCACGTTGTGCAGCCAGACCTCGCCGTTGTCCACCGAGGCGTAGCCGTCCTTGAGCTGCGCCTTGCCGTCGCGCAGCGACTTGACCTCGGTGCCGGTGAGCACGAGCCCCGCCTCCCACGTGTCGAGGAGGTGGTAGCGGTAGGAGGCCTGGCGGTTGCTGGCGACGTCGGGCATGGCGCCCTACGATTCTGGCATCAGCGCACGGTGATGACCGCGCGCATGCCCAGTTTCGCGTGCCCCGGCAGCGTGCAGTAGAGCTTCCAGCGCCCGCGCGTCGGCGTCCCGCGCCACTCGCCCAGGCCGCCCGGCAGCACCTGCGGGCCCCGCCGGCCGGCCGATCCCGCGCGCGCCGGGCAGGCGCGGATCGGCAGCCCGGCGGCCAGCATCGCGGCGAAGCCGGCTCGTAGGCCGCCGGGTCGGCCGCGCCGGCCAGCGCGTGGCCGAGTTGCGAGAACACCGGCACCGGCGGCGCGTATCTCAAGCCAGCGAGCCGACCGCCTCGGCGAAGGCGGCGGTGTGGCGGTCGACGTCGGCCGCGGTGGTGGTGGGCGCCATCAGCGCCATGTTGTGGAACGGCGTGATCAGCACGCCGCGGTTGAGCGCGTGGAGGTGCAGGTAGCGCTCGAGCGCCGGGTCGGCCGCGTCGTGGGCCTGGGTGCCGTTGCGAGCCGGCACCGGCTCGAAGCGGTACTCGGCGCGGCAGCCGAGCTGGGTGACGTTCCACTCGCGCCCCGACTCCTCGATCACGCCGCGCACGCCGTCGCTGAACCGCGTGGCCAGCGGGATCGTGTGGTCCCAGGCGTCGTCGGTCAGCACCTGGCCGAGGCAGGCGCGGATCGCCGCCAGCGAGAGCGCGTTGCCGGCCAGCGTGCCGCCGACGCCGCCGGCGTCCTCGAAGTCGACCTCGGTCGAGGCCCGCGCCGCCCGCTCGGCCACCTCCGCGCTCATCCCCAGCGCCCCGCACGGGATGCCGCCGCCGATCGCCTTGCCGATGGTCAGCAGGTCCGGCTCGAGCCCCCAGGCCCGCGTGCAGCCGCCCGGCCCGGCGGAGAACGTGTGCGTCTCGTCGATGATCAGCAGCGCGCCGTGCGCGCGGGTCAGCGCCCGCAGCGCCTCGTGGTAGGGCGCCTCCGGCAGCACGATGCCCATGTTGGTCATCGCCGGCTCGGCGAGCACGCACGCCACGTCGCCCGCGGCCAGCGCGCGCTCCAGCGCGGTCGCGTCGTTGAACTCCACCGCGCGCGTGGTCACCGCGGGGTCGACGGGCGGCCCGACGTTCCCCTCGCGCGACACCGTCGCGCCGTCGCGGGCCACGGCGAACGCCTCGTCCACCGAGCCGTGGTAGCAGTAGGAGAACACGAGGACCTTCGGCCGGCCGGTGAGCAACCGGGCGATCCGCAGCGCCGTCCGGTTGGCGTCGGTGGCGGTCAGCGTGAACAGCCAGCGATCGGGGCCGAACCGCCGGGTCAGCTCCTCCCCCACCCAGGCGGCGTCCTCGGTCGGCAGCATCGTGGTGATGCCGCGCGGCGCGCGCAGGACGTCCAGCACCGGCGCGGGCGCGTGCCCGGCCATCGCCCCGGTGTCGCCCAGGCACAGGTCGACGAACTCGACGCCGTCCGCACAGACGATCCGGCTGCCGGACGCCTCGGCCACCGCCACCGGGTAGCCGCCCGCCCACATGGCCATCCAGGGCATCGGCACGCCGCCGAACAGCGACCCGCGCGCCCGCGCGTGCAGCTCCGCGCAGCGCGGGTGGTCGTCACGGAACCGCTCCAGCTCGCGTTCCAGCACGGCCGGTGTTCTACCGGTTCGACCCCGCCAGGCGCCGTCGGCTGTCACAGATGCGGCTCGCCGCCTGTCATGGAGGTAGTGACCACGACCACCACCGGAGGCACAGAATGCTGACGAAGGTCTTCTACACGAGCGTGCTCGTCACCGACCAGGACAGGGCGCTCGACTTCTACACGAACGTCCTCGGCCTGGAGAAGCGGGTCGAGAACCCGACGCCCGACGGCCCGCGGTTCCTGACCGTCGGCGCCAAGGACGACGACTTCATGCTCGTGCTCTGGCCCGGGACACCGGGGCAGGCCCAGCCGGCGATGGGATTCCCGCCGCCGTCGGTCACGATCGAGACCGACGACATCCGGCAGACGTTCGCGGAGCTGCAGTCTCGCGGCGTCGAGTTCGCCTCGGACGTGCTCGAGTTCCCCTGGGGCTCCGTTGCGCAGTTCCACGACCCCGACGGCAACCGGCTGCAGATCCGAGAGGGCCGCTAGGGCTGGAAGGGCGAGAGGTCGACGCGCCCGTGCGGCGCGTCGACCTTCTCGACCTGCACGACGACCGGGTCGCCGAGCCGGATCTGCCGGCCGGAGTCGCCGCCGATCAGCCGCGTGTCCAGCTCGTCGAGCTCCCACCAGTCGCCGCGCAGCCGGCGCACCGGGAGCAGCCCCTCGAAGCCGTCGAACGCCACGAACGCCCCGGCGCCGATCACGCCGGTGACCTCGCCCGGCCACTCGGTCTGCCAGCCGCGCTGGAACAGCGAGCTCTCCAGCAGGAACGCGCGAGCGATGTTGTCGGCGGAGCGCTCGATGCTCATGGCGTCGCGCTCGCGCAGCGAGCACCACTCCCCCGCCGCCGCCATGTCCGACGCGCGCGGCGCGTCCTCGCCGGCGCCCAGCGCGGCCAGCAGCGCCCGGTGGCAGATCAGGTCCGGGTAGCGGCGGATCGGCGAGGTGAAGTGGCAGTAGCGCGGCGAGCGCAGACCGAAGTGGCCGACGTTGGCCGGCTGGTAGTGCGCCTGCTTGAGCGAGCGCAGCACGAGCGAGGTGAACGCGGTCCGGCCGTGGCCGCGCCGGCGCACCTCGGCGTCGACCAGCCGGGCGGCGGCGGAGATCGCCTCGCCGGCCCGCTGCGCGGTCATCGGGTCCGGCACCGGCGGCGTCGGCACATCCAACGCGGCCAACTGCTCGACCAGGCGCTCCACCCGCGGCGGGTCCGGCGGCTCGTGGACCCGATACAGGGCCGGCAGCCGGCGGGACTCCAGCAGCGCGGCCACCGCCTCGTTGGCCGCGATCATCAGGTGCTCGATGAGCCGGTGCGACTCGGTGGCCTGCGACGGCAGCAGGCTGGTCACGTGGCCGTCGCGGGAGAAGCCGAACTCCGGCTCGGCCGACTCCACGGCCAGCGCGCCGCGCGCCGCGCGCGCCGCCCCCAGCGCCGCCGCGGCCGCCCCGCGCGGCCTCCAGCGGCTCCGCCCACGGGCCGGCCGCTCGCTCCTGGCCGGCGAAGATCCGGTCCACGCGCGGGTAGTCGAGCCGCTCATCCGACCGGATCACGCTCCGGTGGAAGGCCGAGCGCCGCACGCGCGCGCCGTCGAACTCGAGCTCGACCGTCACGGCCAGCCGGTCCTGGCCCGGCACGAGCGAGCACGCCCGGTTGGACAGCGCCTCGGGCAGCATCGGCTCGACCAGGCCGGGCACGTAGACCGAGTTGGCCCGCCGGAACGCCTCGCGGTCCAGCGCCGTGCCCGGGCGCACGTAGGCCGAGACGTCGGCGATGTGCACCCAGACGCGGATCGCGCCGTCGTCCAGCCGCTCGGCGGAGATGGCGTCGTCGAAGTCCTTGGCCGCCGGCGGATCGATGGTGAACGTCGGCACCGCGCGCAGGTCGCGGCGCTCCGGCCCGGCCGTTACGTCCTCGGCGGCGACGCGGGCCTCGCGCTCGACCAGCGGGTCGAAGCGCCGGCGCAGCCCGCGGTCGTGCATGAACGCGTCGAGCACGTCCCGGGCCACGTCCGGGCGGCCGATCCGGCGCACGAGCTTGCCGTGGCCGCCGCGCGCCCCGGTCGGCGCCACCAGCACGAGGTCCCCGACGCGCGCGTGGCGCGGCTTGTCGAGGTTGATCCGGTGGCCGCGGGTGAAGAACGGCGAGGCGGCGAAGAGCCGGCCGTGCTTCTCCAGCACGGCGACGACCGGGCCGGACACCGGCGGCCGGCGCGCCGCGCGCTCGCGGTGCCTCACCGGCCTTCCGACACCGCCTTCAGCGCGGCCTGGAGCGCGTCGTCCGCCTTGGTCTTCGGGTTGTCGGCGGCGTGGATGTCGGGCGTGATGCCGGCGCCCTTGCGGACGCCGCCGCCGCCCAGGTTGCGCCCGTTGGGCGTGAAGTACTCGCCCACGGTGATGTCGAGGGCGCCGCCGTTGGACAGCCGCTCGATCTCCTGGAAGACGCCCTTGCCGTAGGTGTGCGTCCCCACCACCACGGCCCGCTTGTGGTCCTGGAGCGCGCCGGTGACGATCTCCGAGGCCGACGCGGTGTTGCCGTTGACCAGCATGGCCACGGGGATCTTCGTGGAGATCGCGCCGCCGGTGGCGTTGTAGACGTGCTCGGCCCGGTTGCGCCCCTTGGTCGAGACGATCCGCCCGTCGGGGATGAAGATCGACGCGATCTGCACCGCCTCGTCCAGCAGCCCGCCGCCGTTGTCGCGCAGGTCGAACACGATGCCCTTGGCGCCCTTGTGCAAGAGCCCTTGCACCGCCGTGGCCACCTCGCCGTGGGCGCCCGCGGTGAACCCGGCGAGGTGGACCCAGCCGATCGGCTTGCCGTGGTAGCGCTCGAGCTTGGACTCCACGACCGGGATGTCCACCTCCTCGCGCTTGAGCGTGACCTGGCGCAGCTTGCCCTTGGACTTCACGCCGAGCCGCACGGACGTGCCCGCCGGCCCCTTGATCAACTTCGTCGACTCGTCCGAGGTCTTGCCCGCCAGCGGCGTCCCGTTGACGCTGACGATGATGTCGCCGGCGTGCAGGCGGCCGCGGGCGGCCGGCGAGTGGGCATACACCTGGTCGATCTGCAGGCCCTGCTTGACCCGGCTGACCGTCATGCCGATCCCCTGGAAGCGCCCCTGGGTGTCGTCCTCGAACGCGCCGTAGTTGTGCGGCGAGAAGTAGTGCGAGTACGGGTCCTTCAGCGACGCGACGGCCGCGCCGATCGACGTGTCCAGGAGCTGGTCCTGCTTGACCGGCTTGTAGTAGTCGCGGCCGATCTCGCTGACCGCCTCCTGGTAGAGCCGGCCGTCGGTGTCCGCCACGAGCGTCTTGCGCGCGAACCCCGGCAGGCGGTCCGGGTGCCCGCCCCAATAGATCCCGAGCACCAGCGCGACGGGGACGAGCAGGACGAGGAGGCGGCGCATTGCGGCACCTCACGGTACCGCGGGCTAGGTAAGTCCGAGCTCAAACCAGACGCGCGCGCGCCCGTCTACGTCGACCGCCCAGCGGTCCGCGAGGCGCGCGAGGAAGTGCAGGCCCCAGCCGGAGTCCTTGCGGTCCTCCGGCCGGCGCGGGCGCGGCGTGAACCCCGGGCCGGGGTCGAGCACCTCGACGCGCAGCACGTGATCGTGCACGTCCAGGCGCAGCTCGACCTCGCCGTCCTCCGACACGTGCTCGACCGCATTGGTCACCAACTCCGACACGAGCAGGCGCGCATCGGCGAGGGTGTCGGGGCCGACCTCGCCGTGCAACCGGTCCACCGCGCGGCGGGCCTGGGCGGCGGCCGAGGATGACTTCGGCAGGTTCACCGAGTAGAACATGCGCTCTACGCCGGTACCCGCCGTACCCGTCTCGAATCCATGCCTGCCTTTTCCGTCGACCGCCACGATGAAGCTGACTGCGTGCGCCTCGTCGTCGAGGGCGAGCTCGACATGGACACCGGGCCCCGTCTGCGCGACGAGATCGAGCGCGCACACGGCGCGGCGCCGGGGCGGCTCGTGCTCGACCTGCGCGGCGTGACGTTCTTCGACTCCACGGGCCTGCAGATCGTGCTCGACGCCGAGGTGCATTGCCGTGAGTCCGGGCGCGAGCTGGTCGTGTGGCCCGGCGACGGCGAGCCGCGGCGGGTGCTGGAGCTGGCGGACGTCACGGACCGGCTGCGCCTGGAGGGATAGCCCACGCGCGCGCTGATCGCCGACTCCGACGCCGTCCGCCGCCGGGCGCTGGCGACCGAGCTCGCGCGCCAGGGCTACGAGATCGATGAGGCGGACACGGCATCCGCGGCGCCGGAGCGCGCCGGCGACGCGCTGCTCGTCTGCGTGGGCGGCGACGGCGCGCTGGCGGCCTGCCGCGCGCTGGCCGGCGAGCCGGGCCGGATCCTCATCCTGGTGACGCGGGAGGACGGGCCGCCGCCGCTGGACGCCGTCGGCGCCGGCGCGGCCGACGTCTGGCAGATCCCGGACCACCCCGAGCCGGGCGCGCTGCAGACGCGCGTGCGGCTCGCGCAGCACTTCGCCCGGCTGCAGGCGGAGCACCTGCGCGTCGGCGGCGAGTTCACGCTGCTGCGCCGGGCGCTCGACCTCGCGGGGACGGGCTTCGTCCTCACCGACCCGCGGCTGGACGACGACCCGATCGTCTACGTCAACGAGGCGTTCACGCGGCTGACCGGCTATGCGCCGGCCGACGTGCTGGGCCGCAACTGCCGCCTGCTGCAGGGGCCGGAGACCGCCCCGGAGGCCGTCGACGAGCTGCGCGTCGCCGTGCGCGACCGCCGGCCGGCCGTGGCGACGCTGATCAACTACCGCCGGGACGGCACGCCGTTCTGGAACGAGGTCCACCTCTCGCCGGTGCGCGACGAGCACGGCGAGGTCGTGCGCTTCGTCGGCGTGCAGGTCGACGTCACGGCGTCGCGCGAGCAGGAGCGGCTGTTCGCCCGCGAGCGCGCCGCCGCGGCCACGGCGGAGTCGCGGGCGGCGTTCCTGGCCGAGGCCAGCCCGCGGCTGGACGCGGAGCTCGACCTGCCGGTGACGCTCGAGTCGCTCGCCCGGCTCTCGGTGCCCTACCTGGCCGACGCGTGCGTGGTGCAGGAGGTCCGCCACGGCGAGGTCCAGCGGCTCGCCGCCTCGGCCGCCGACCCGGTGGTCGAGCGGCTGATCCGCGCGCTGCCGGCCGCCTATCCGGTGCGGACCGGCGACCCGCTGGAGCGCGTGCTCTCCAGCCGCCGCGCCGAGATCGTCTCCGGGCCGGCGCTGCTGGGGCCGGCCGCGGCCGGCTCCGAGCGGCTGAGCGCGCACTCCGGCATGGTCGTCCCGCTGCGCGGCCGGACGCGGACGATCGGCGTCGTCACCTTCGCCTCGCTCAGCCCCGACCGCCGCTACGGCGACGAGGACCTGCTGCTGGCCGAGGAGCTCGCCCGCCGGGCCGCGCTGGCGCTGGACAATGCGCGGCTCTACGAGGACGTCGGCGCGCTCGCCCGCACGCTGCAGGAGGGCCTGCTGCCCGGGCGGCTCCCGGACGTGGAGGGCGTCGAGGTGGCCGCCCGCTTCCGCCCGCCGGCGGACGGGAGCATCATCGGCGGCGACTTCTACGACGTCCTGCCGCACGCCGGCGGCGTCGACCTGCTGATCGGCGACGTGACCGGCAAGGGCGCCCAGGCCGCGGCGCTGACCGGCCTGGCCCGGCACACGCTGCGCACGGCCGTGCGCTACGAGCCCAGTCCCGGCCGCGCCCTCGGCGTCCTCAACCGGATGCTGATCGCCGACCGCCGCTCGGTCGGGCGCTACTGCACGGTCGCGCTGTGCCGGCTGGAGAACAACGGCGGCATCCACGCCACGCTGTGCTGCGCCGGCCATCCCGCGCCGATGGTCGTGCGCGCGTCCGGTGAGGTGGAGAGCGTGGGCGCGCGCGGCACCGTGCTCGGCTGGCGCGAGGACGCCCGTCTCCCCGAAGTGCGCTTCGCGCTGGAGCCGGGCGACTCGCTCGTGCTCTACACCGACGGCGTGACCGAGGCGCGCACCACCGGCGCGGCCTACGGCCAGGGCGGGCTGGAGAAGCTCCTGCGCGGCGCGGCGGGCGACGACGCGGCGCAGATCGCCGCGCGGGTCGACCGGGCGGCGGCACGCGCCGGCGCGCGCCGCGACGACGTCGCCGTCCTCGTCGGGCGCGTCAGACCCTGAGGAACTTGCGCAGCGACAGGCCGGAGCCGAGCGACGACACCGCGATGGCGGAGGCCAGCAGGATCGCGATCAGCAGCCGGAAGTCGATCGTCTGCGGTGCGGCGATCAGCGCGAAGTCGGCGGCCAGCGGGTCGACCACGGCGATCTTCACCACCGCCAGCAGCAGGATCGCCACCACGCCGCCCAGCGCGCCCACGATCACGCCCTCCAGCACGAACGGCCAGCGGATGAACCAGTCGGTCGCGCCGACGAGCTTCATGACCTCGACCTCGCGCCGGCGCGCGTAGAGCGACAGCCGGATCGTGTTGGCGATCAGCAGCACGCTGGCGATGCCCAGCAGTCCGGCGAGCAGCGCCATCGTCAGCTTCACGACGCGGGTCACCGAGAGGATCTTCTGGGTGTCCTCCTCGCGGTTGTGGACCTCGTCGATCGCCGGGTCCACGGTGGTGCGGCCGCCGCCGGGCGCCGGCGGGGTGAGCGCGTTCTTGAGCGCGGCGATGTCCTCGGGGCGCTGCGGCGTCACCCGGAACGTGTCCGGCAGCGGGTTGGCGCCGAGCAGGTCGTAGGCCTTCGGGTTGCGCTTGCGCTCGGTGGCGTAGGCCTGCTGCTTGGAGACGTACACGAGCGACTTGACCGTCGGCTCGCTCATCAGCAGCCGGCGCACGCGCTCGACGTCCGCGCGCTTGGCCGTCGTCTTGAGGTAGACGTCGGCGATCACCTTGCCGCGCACCTCGTTGGCCGCGCCTGTGGTCGCCTGGACGACCGGGATGAACACGCCGAGGACGAGCACCGTGACGAGCACGGTGGCCATGGCGGCGAAGCTCGGGATCGCGTTGCGCTTGAGCGCCCGCAGCGCCTCGCGCAGGAAGAAGACCGGCCTCATCCCTGCGCGCTCCGCATGCGGACGGCGAACTCGCGCGTGGACTCGCGGGCGGCGTAGGCGCCGGCCTGCTCGTCGCGGACGATCCGGCCCTCGGCCAGCTCGATCACGCGGCGGCGCATCTTGTCCACCATGGCCACGTCGTGGGTGGCCACCAGCACGGTCGTGCCGGTCCGGTTGATCCGGTAGATCAGCTGCATGATCCCGATCGACGTCTCGGGATCGAGGTTGCCGGTCGGCTCGTCGGCGATCAGCAGCGGCGGATGGTTGACGAACGCGCGGGCGATGGCCACGCGCTGCTGCTCGCCGCCGGAGAGCTGGTCCGGGTAGTTGTGCAGCTTCGTGGAGAGCCCGGTCAGGCGCAGGATGTCCGGCACCTTGTTGCGGATCTCCCGCCGCGTGCCGCCGGTGACCTGCAGCGCGTAGGCCACGTTGTCGTAGACCGTGCGACTGGGCAGCAGCTTGTAGTCCTGGAAGACCACGCCGAGGTTGCGCCGGTAGAACGGGACGCGGTTGCGCGGGATCTTCGCCAGGTCGCGGCCGGCGACGCGGATCTCCCCGGACGTCGGATCGGACTCCTTGATCAGCAGCCGCATCGTCGTCGACTTGCCCGAGCCGGACGCGCCGACGAGGAAGACGAACTCGCCGGGGAAGACGTCGAAGGTCACGCCGTCCAGGGCGACGTCGCCCGAGTCGTAGCGCTTGCCGACGTCGGCGAACGAGACGACGGCGCCGGTGGCGGGGGTGTGGGGCGCGCCCGCGCGGTGCGCTTCCGCGCGGCGCCGGCGACGGCGGATGTGGCGTTCGGTGGCGGCCATGTCGGTCCGACGACTGTACGAGGCCGGGTTCCCGCGGTGCGCAAGAGTCCCTGCAATGCAAGCCGGAATGCAGCGTTGAGTAGGCTGGCGGCCATGGCGCGCATCGAGTCCTCCTCCCTGCCGAACGGGCTGCCCCTGCACCGCGTCGAGCTGCCCACGCGCTCGACCACGGTGCTCGTCGCGTTCGACGCCGGTGCGCGCACGGAGCGCCCGCGAGGAGAACGGGATGGCCCACTTCCTGGAGCATCTGGTCTTCAAGGGCGGCGCAGAAGTACGACGACTACCGCAAGGTCAACCAGACCGCGGAGACGATGGGCGCCGTCGCTGAACGCGTACACGTCGCACGACCTCGTCGCGTTCCACATCACCTGCCGCGCCGAGGTGGCCGCAGAGGCGATCGACCTGCTGACCGACTTCGTCGGCCGCCCGAAGATCGACGCCGAGGAGCTCGACCGCGAGCGCGGCGTCGTGATCCAGGAGATCGATCGCGCGCAGGACCAGCCGTCGGTGGTGGCCGAGCACCTCATCGACCGCGCGGCGTTCGGCGACCACCCGCTCGGCCGGCCCGTGCTGGGGCCGGCGGACCACCTGCGGACGTTCTCGCGCGACGACGATCGCTGACCTTCCGCCGGCGCCAGTGGGCGGGCGCGCGGGGCGGCGCCTTCCTGGTCGGCAACCTCGACCACCTGCCCGAGAACTCGGAGCTGGCCGAGCTATTCGGGCGCTTCCCGTCGATCTCGGCGAACGGCGCGTTCGAGCCGGCGCCGCCGTTCGCGCCGCAGACGCTGGTCGAGGAGCGCGACTCCAACCAGTCGCACCTGCGCATGTCCTACCGGCCGACGATCGACCGCGCGCGACGGCCGGGCGCGCGCGGCGCTGACCGTCTACTCGACGCTGCTGGGCGGCTCGATGGGCTCGCGCCTGTTCGACGAGATCCGCGAGCAGCGCGGGCTCGCCTACTCGGTCGTACGCCATCGACCACACGCTTCGCCGACGTGCCGATCCTCCAGCTCTCCGCCGGCCTGGACTCGAGCAAGTGCGTCGAGGCGTTCGGGCGCATGCGCGAGATCGTGGACGAGCTGCGCGGCGACGGCCCGAGCGAGGAGGAGGTCGAGCGGGCGCGCGCCTACGCCGCCGGCCGGCGCGTGCTGGCGTTCGAGAACACCAACGCCGTGGCCCGCCACGCCGCCTCCCAGACCGTCGTCTTCGGCCAGGACATCGACCCCGACGCAGCCATCGCCGCGCTCGACGCGGTGACCTACGAGCAGGTCATCGAGATCGGCGCGGCGGCGATCTCCGAGCGCTCTCGGTCGCCTGCGTCGGGCCGCACACGCAGGGCGAGTTCGCCTGAGCTCCGGGGGTTGCCCGCCTTGCCGGGCGCGGCCGAGTGCGCCACAATGGTCTCGAGTGACCCCCGTGGAGCTCAACCACCGCGAGCTCGAGCGCTACGTGCGCCGGGTCTCGGATCGCTGGCCGCTCGACCGCGCGCTCCTCGGCGGCGCGCGCGTGGCCGACCTCCGCGGCGCCGGCCCGCAGCGCGAGCGCGGCCCCGAGTACGTGATCGTGCTCGTCTCCGAGCACTTCGACGGCGTGCCGTGGCTCGAGCGCGTCTACGTGACGGGGACGCTGTGGGACGCCTACGAGATGGGCGCGCCCGGCGGACGTCCACGCCTACACGCCGGCGGAGTTCGAGCGCAAGCGCGAGGCCATGCCCGCCGTCCGCGCGGCCGCCGAATGGGGGCTCGAGCTGCTCCCGGAGCCCGCTTAGCCCGGATTCTGACCGTTTCCGGCGCCGCGCCGAACCGCGCCTGAAGCTCGTGCGTAACGCGGGCGCATGGATGCGTGTCGCACGGACATGCCCCTGCTCTCGCCGTCCTCCGTACTCCTCCGCACGCCAGTCCGACGAGCGACTGGTGCAGCTGGCTCGCGGCGGGGCACGAGCGGGCGTTCGAGGCGATCGTCGAGCGCTACCGCGGCCCGCTGCTGCGGGGCGCGCGGCGCTACCTGCCCGAGGCGCGCGCCGAGGACGCGCTGCAGCAGGCGTTCATCTCGGCCTGGAGCGCGGTCCAGCGCGGCGACGAGGTGCGCGACCTGCGCGCCTGGCTGTACCGGATCGTCCACAACACGGCGCTCAACCAGCTGCGGGTCGCGGGCTACGACTATGCGGAGCTCGACGACGCCCTGCGCGGGACCGAGGCGCCGCAGGAGGAGATGGAGCGGCGCGCGGTCGTGCGCCAGACGCTGACCGGCCTGGCCGCGCTGCCCGAGCGCCAGCGCGAGGCGCTGCTGCGGATCGCCGTCGAGGGGCGCCCCCAGGAGGAGGTCGCGCGCGAGCTGGGCATCTCCGAAGGCGCGGTGCGCCAGCTCGTCCACCGCGCGCGGATGACGCTGCGCGCCGCGGCCACCGCCGTGGTGCCCTTGCCGCTGGCCGAGTGGGCCGCGGCGGCCGGCGCCGGCGCCGCCGCGAGCTCCCCCATGGCCGAGCGGATCGCCGAGCTGTTGAGCGGCGGCGGCGCGGCCGCGATCTTCGCCAAGGCCGGCGCGGTGGCCGTGCTGGCCACGGGCGCGGTGGCCGGTCCGGCGATCGTGTCCTCGGTGGCCGACCAGGCCAAGCCGGCGAGGCCGGCGGCGCGCCACGCCGCCGAGGCGGCTCCGGCGCAGCGCTCCCCGGCGGCGGCGCCCACGGCCACGGCGCGGGCCGTGCGCGACGAGCGCCACCCCGTGCTGGTCGAGCGCGGCGACGACTCCACCTCCTCCTCGCGCGGGCACGGCTCGGGCGGCGAGGACTCGCACGGCGGCTCGGACAACTCCGGCCGCGGCTCGGGCTCCTCGGGCCACGGCTCCTCGGGGTCCTCGGAGTCGTCCGAGGGCTCATCCGGATCGTCCGGCTCGTCCGGCTCGTCCGGCTCTTCGGGGTCCTCAGGCTCATCGGGCTCGTCGGGCGGCGAGGTCGAGTCGGGCGACGACCACGGCGGCTCCGGCGGGCTCGGGCGGCTCGGGCGGCTCGGGGCGCAGTCGCGGCGGCTCCGGGAGCGACTCGGGCTCCTCGGGCGGCTCCGGCTCCGGCGACACCTCCGGCTCGGGCTCGACGCCGGGCGGCTCCGGCTCCGGCGACACCTCCGGCTCGGGCTCGGGCTCGACGCCGGGCGGCTCGGGCACCGACGACACATCCGGCTCGGGCTCGACCTCCGGCGGCTCCACCACCCGTCCGGCGGCTCGAGCACCTCGGGCGGCTCGACCACCTCGGGCGGCTCGGGCTCGTCGTCCGGCGGCTCCGGCTCGTCCGGCGGCGGCTCGGGCTCCTCGTCCGGCGGCTCCGGCTCTTCGGGCGGCGGCGGCTCCGGCTCGTCCGGTGGCGGCCACGGCGGCGGCGACGACGCCCCGCCCGCCGGCTGAGGCTCAGCCGATCGCCACCATCCGCTCGATCGGCAGCCGCGCGCGCTCCGCGACCGCCGCGCGGACGCGCACGACCGGAGCCAGGTCGCGCAGCGCGTCGCGCAGCTTCGGCAGCGTGATCATCTTCATGTAGCGGCAGCTCGCCGCCTCGTTGGCCGCGACGAAGTCGATGTCCGGGCGGGCCATCTGCAGCGGGTGCAGCATGCCGGTCTCCGTGGCCATGATCGCCGTGGCGCCGGCCGGCGCCTGGGCCGCCCAGCTCAGCATCCCGCCGGTCGACAGCATGTGCACGCCCTCGGGCGCGACGTCGCCGGCGGCCACGTACTCCATGACCGACGTCGAGCAGCCGCACTCGGGGTGGATGAGGAAGTCGGCGCCGGGGTGCTCCGCGCGCATGGCGGCGATGTCGCCCGGGCGAATGCCCGCGTGGACGTGGCACTCGCCGTCCCACACGTGCATCGGGCGGCCGGTCGTCTTCTCCACATAGGCGCCGAGGAACATGTCCGGCCCGAACAGGATCTCGGTGTCCTCGCCGTGCTCGCGATAGATGTGCTCGACCACCTGGACGGCGTTGGACGACGTCACGCAGTAGTCCGTCTCCGCCTTCACCTCGGCGGTCGTGTTGACGTACATCACCACGATCGCGCCGGGGTGCTCGGCCTTCCACGCCCGCAGCTGCTCCGCCGTGATCGAGTCCGCCAGCGAGCAGCCCGCGTCCGCATCGGGGAGCAGCACGGTCTTCTCCGGCGAGAGCACCGAGGCCGTCTCGGCCATGAAGTGCACGCCGCAGAACGCGATCACCGGCGCGTCGGTGGCCGCCGCGTGCTGCGACAGCCCCAGCGAGTCGCCGACGAAGTCGGCCACGTCCTGCACCTCGGGGAGCTGGTAGTTGTGCGCGAGGATGACCGCGCCGCGCTCGGCGGCGAGCGCCCGCACCTCCGCCTGCAGGGCGGGCACGGACTCCAGGGTGAGCAGGTTCACGGGAGCGTCTCCAGGATCAGCGACAGGTCGAGGGCGGGCGCCGAATGGGTCAGGGCGCCCATCGACACGTAGTCTACACCTGAAATGGTCGCATAGACCAAAACTGTCTCCTCGTCGATCCCGCCGCTCACCTCGAGCTCGGCCCGGCCGGCCACCTGCTCCACCGCGGCGCGCACCTCGTCGGGCGTCATGTTGTCCAGCAGCAGCCGCGGCGCTCCGGCCGCGAGCGCCTCGGCGATCTCATCGCCGTCACGCACCTCGACGGCCAGCGCCAGGTCCGGCCGCGCCGCCCGCGCGCGCCGCACCGCCGCCCCCACGCCACCCGCCGCCGCCGCGTGGTTCTCCTTGATCAGGATGAAGTCGAACAGCCCGATCCGGTGGTTGACGCCGCCGCCGTCCTTCACCGCCTGCTTCTCCAGCCGCCGCATCCCGGGCGTCGTCTTGCGTGTGTCGAGGATCTTCGCGCCGTCGGGCCCGACCGCTCTGACCACCCGAGCGGTCTTGGTGGCGATCCCGGACAGCCGCCCGAGGAAGTTCAGCGCGGTCCGCTCCGCCGTCAGGAGCGCGCGCGCGGAGCCCTCGACGCGCAGCACGAGCGCCCCAGCCTCGCGCCACTCGCCCTCCGGGCCGAGGCGCTCGGTCTTCGCCTGCGGATCGAGGCGGCGGAAGACGGCTTCGGCGGTGGCGAGGCCGGAGATGACGCCGGGGGCCTTCTGGCGGATGGTCGCCCGGGCGCGGGCGGTTGACGGGACGGTGGCTTCGGTGGTCACGTCGCCGTCGCCGACGTCCTCGGCGAGTGCGCGGTCGATGATGTCGTCGTTCATGGTTGCGCCGGCGAACAGCCGGCTGGGTAGGGAGTGAGGAGATTCGCGCCAAGCCGGGATGATCGTTCTCCCGTCGGGCGGCGAGGAGTGTGGGAATCTAGCGTCGCTATGCGGGCCTGGATTCCCACGGCCCGAGCGGAAGCCGCGCGCTCACGGCCGACTGTGATCGTTTGGCGCCCCCCGGCGATCGATCATGCGCGGAGGCAGGCTCACCCACTCGCTAAGAGCCAGCCGTTCGCCGGCGCCACGAGGCGCCGACGGCAGACTCAGTTGCGCCGCCCGCGCGCATGCGCCTCGAGCCACGCGCGCACGAACCCGTCGAGATCCCCGTCCAGCACCGCGTTCGCGTTGCCGACCTCGAAGTCCGTGCGATGGTCCTTGACCATCGTGTACGGGTGCAGCACGTAGGACCGGATCTGCGAGCCGAAGTTGACGTCCTGCGCCTCGCCGCGCTCGCGGGCGATCTCGGCCTGGCGCTCGGCCTCCTGGCGCTCGATCAGCTTGGCGCGCAGCATGTTCAGCGCGGTCTGGCGGTTGGCCGACTGTGAGCGCTCGTTCTGGCACTGGACCACGATGCCCGTCGGCTTGTGGGTGATCCGCACGGCGGAGTCGGTCTTGTTGACGTGCTGGCCGCCGGCGCCGGAGGCGCGGTAGGTGTCGACCTGCAGGTCGTCGTCCTCGAGCTCCACCTCGCCGGCCTCCTCGACCACCGGCGCGACCTCGACGCCGGCGAACGACGTCTGGCGGCGGTTGGCGGAGTCGAACGGCGACAGCCGGACGAGCCGGTGGACGCCCTTCTCGGCCGAGTACAGGCCGTAGGCGTTGTCGCCCGACACGCGGAAGGTGGCCGACTTGATGCCCGCCTCCTCGCCCGCGCTGGCCTCCAGCAACTCGACCTTGAAGCCGCGCCGCTCGGCCCAGCGCATCTCCATGCGCAGGACCATCTCCGCCCAGTCCTGGGCATCGGTCCCGCCCGCGCCCGCGTTGACGGTGACCAGCGCGTCGCCCGCGTCGTAGTCGCCGGTGAACAGCCGCTGCTCCTCGAGCTCGTTCAGCCGCGTCTCGACCGAGGCGATCGCCTCCTCGAGCTCGCCGGCCAGCGATGGGTCCTCCTCGGTCAGCTCGGCCAGCCCCTCGAGGTCCTCGGCGTCCGCCTGGAGCCGCGTGAACCCGTCGAGCCGGCGCTGGATGCGCGTGTGGGACGCACCCACCTTGGCCGCGCTCTCCGGGTCGTCCCAGAAGCCCGGCGCGCCCATCTCGGTCTCGAGCGCGCTCAGGCGCTCGCGTAGGCCTGCCGGGTCAAAGATAGTCCGAGAGCAGGGACAACTGCTCCCGGACGGCGGCCAGGCGTTGCGGCGTGGGCTGAGCGGTGTTGGCCATGAGCAGAAGAGGGTACCGCCACCGTCATGGCCCCCACGCTGCTCGACCGACTCGACGCGACCCTGGGCGACGGGATCGAGGCGGCGATGATCCACCACCACTACCGCCGTCTCAAGCGCCACGGCCGGCTCGACGCGCTCGCCCCGGCGAGCGAGGGGATGTGGGCGCGCACGGCGACGCCGCCGCGCGACGGCAACTCGCTCGAGGTGCTGATCGACGGCGCGAACGCGCTGCCCGAGATGGCCGAGGCGATCCGCAACGCCCGCCGCCACGTGCACGTCTGCTCGTGGAACCTGCAGCCGGACTTCGCGCCGATCCGCCGGGACCGCCGCTGGCCGCTGCGCGAGCTGCTGGCCGACACGGCCGAGCGCGTGCCCGTGCGCGTGCTCGTGTGGGCCGGCGCGCCCGTGCCCGTGTTCAAGCCCAGCCGCCAGACGGTGCGCGAGGCGTGCGAGCAGCTGACCCGGGGCACCAAGATCCAGCTCGAGCTCGACGCGCGCGGCCGGATGATGCACTGCCACCACGAGAAGCTCGTCATCGTCGACGACGAGGTGGCGTTCGTCGGCGGCATCGATCTGACCGCGCTGGCCGGCGACCGCTACGACTCCAACGAGCACCCGCACAAGGAGGGCATCGGCTGGCACGACGCGGGCACGCGCCTGCGCGGGCCGATCGTCCGCGACGTCGCCGCGCACTTCGCGCTGCGCTGGGCGGCCACCACCGGCGGGGCGCTCGCGCTCCCGGAGGAGCTGCCGCCGGCCGGCGACGTCACGCTCCAGCTCGTCCGCACCGTGCCCGAGAACGCCTATCCCGAGGTGCTCCCCCGCGGCGAGTTCTCCATCCTCGAGGCCTACACCCGGGCGCTGCGCAGCGCCCGCAAGCTCATCTACCTCGAGAACCAGTTCCTCTGGTCGCCGGAGATCGTCCACCTCCTGGAGTCCAAGCTGCGCAACCCGCCGAGCGACGAGTTCCGCATCGTGGTCCTGCTCCCCCACAAGGCCAACAACGGGCAGGACGACACGCGCGGGATGCTCGGTCGGCTGGTGGAGGCCGACGATGGGAACAATCGCTTCCTGGCCACCACGATCCACTCGCGCACCGGGGCGACGTCGGGTCCGCTGTACGTGCACGCGAAGATCGGGATCGTCGACGACACGTGGCTCGCGGTGGGCTCGGCCAACCTCAACGAGCACAGCCTGTTCAACGACACCGAGGTTGACGTGATCGCCTGCGACCCGCGGGCCGCCCGCGACACCCGCCTGCGCCTGTGGGCCGAGCACCTGGAGGCCGCCGACGTCTCTGGCGACCCCACGCAGGTGGTCGACGAGCAGTGGCGGCCGATCGCCTCAGAGCAGCTCGAGCGCCGCAACCGCGGGGAGCCGATGACCCACCATCTCATCGGGCTCCCCGGCGTGTCGCGGCGCTCCCGGCGGCTGTGGGGGCCGCTCGACGCGCTCGTGGTCGACGGCTAGGGACTGGTCGTGGACAACGTGAACGTGAGCGTCGTGGAGTAGGTCCCGGTGCGCAGCGGGTCCGTGGCCGCGATCGGCTGGCGGAAGCCGATCGCCACGAGGTCGTGCGACACCGGCGCCGTGTAGGCCTTCGGCACGCCGGTGACCTGCAGCGGCTGCGCCAGCGTGAAGGCGCCGTTCGTCAGGTGGCCCGGATCGGGCACGGTCAGCGCCGCGTCGCCGGCGGTCGAGACGACGTCCGCGGTGGTCGAGGCCTCGTAGACGTGGTCGACGCCCGGCGTGAACGTCCCGAGCGAGACCGGCCCGCCCAGCGTCAGCGCCAGCGTCGCCGGCACCGTGCCGGACACGCCGCCGGGCTGCGACGCGTAGGCGAAGACGGTCTGCGTGACCTGCCCAGTGCTGGCCTCGTTGAGCGCGTCGCCGCCGAACTGCGCGGTGATCGCGTGCACGCCCGCCGCGAGCGCCGACGTCGTGAGCGACGCGACCGTCTGGCCGGCCGCCAGCGTGACCGTGCCGAGCACGGTCGCCCCGTCCTTGAACGTGACCGTGCTGCCGGCGAGCGGCGAGCCGCCCGCCACCGTGGCGGTGATCGTCACGGGCTGCCCGACGAGCGACGACGCGGCCGAAGAGACGACCGACGTCGTCGTGGCGATCGTGGCCTGCGTGACCCGGGCGGGTGCGATCCGCCACAGCTGGCCCTTGTCGGCCGGCTCGATCCAGTCGCCGTTGGACGGCGCGGCCGGCGCCTGCAGCGCGATCGCGCCGGCGTCGGTACGGGCGAGCACCTGCCCCGTGGCCTTGTTGACGATCACGTAGAACTCGCCGCCCGTCTGCGGCGGGTTCGCGCAGTTGGCCGGGATGTCGCCGCAGTTGCCGGCCGGCAGCACGTCCCACTCCTGGCCGGCGTCGGTGCCCGCGATGGCGGTGACCGGCGCGGTCTCCGGGCTCTGCACGACCCCGGCGCCGCTCGCCGCCAGCACGTTCAGCCCGTTCGTCTGGTTGAGGTTGGCGATCTGGAAGTAGCCGTCGCCGCGGTGGTCCATCGGCGTCGGATACGTCGTGGCGTTCTGCTCCGGGTCGGCGCCCTGGGCGAGGAACTGCCATTCCTGCTGCGGCCCCGTGATCCCGGTGTCCGGCGCCGTGCCCAGCGCGGCGCCCGGCGCCGTGGCCGCGCCCGGCGTCTCCAGCACCTTCCCGTCGGCCGCGTTGACGAGCTTGTAGGCCAGCGTCGGGTCGAGCCGTCCGCCCATCGCCGCCATCACCGGCAGCGTGGCGTTGTCCGCGGGGGCGTTCGCCGTGGTCGCCGAGTCGAACAGGCCGATGCCGGGCGTCGTCCAGAAGCCGCGGGTGCCGGACGTGCCGCCGGGCACGTTGTTCCCCTCGCCGGCCCACCACTCCATACCCAGGCTGAGGTGGTGCGGGATGTTCTCCTCGGCCTTGTTGAGGTCGATCATGCCCTGCCGCGAGAGGTCGCGGTTCGGGCCGGGCGGGTTGACCCCGTACCACGGATCCTGCGGGCTGCCGGCGGTGGTGTATGACACGCCGTCCTCGATCGTGAAGATCGGCAGCCCCAGCCCGTTCGCCTCGGTCGCGAAGTCGTCCTCGGCCACGTGCTGCACGGTCGATCCGCAGTTCGCCGTGTTGCAGGGGTGCCAGGTCTGCTGCGCGCGCGTCAGCGGGCCGTGCCAGCCGGGGTAGTAGCTCTCGCACGCCACGTCGAGCGGGATGCCGTTCGTGTTGACGGCGCCGTTGAAGAACGTCTGCAGGTCCGGGTTGCCGTCGACGTGGATGCAGGTCAGCGGCTTCGGCAGCGGCGCGCCCAGCAGCGCCGGGTTCGACGTGTCCGAGGCGGCGTCGGCGATCGCCTGCATGGCCGCGCGCTGGATCCGCGGGAAGCAGTTCGCCGTGCCGGTGCCGCCGGCGGTGGCGGTCGGGGTGCAGTTGGTGCCCGACGGCGACAGCCCGCCGGCGCCGGTCGTGTTGAACATGCCGTTGTTGACCTCGTTGCCGATCGACACGAGGTCGGGCCAGGCGCCGTTGGCCCGGAACAGCTCCATCTCCTGCTTGACGTAGTCGTACATCGGGCCCGGGATGGCCGCCAGTTGGTCGACGGTCATGCCCGCCCAGTTGCCCGGCGTCTCCGACGTGTTGTCGCCCGAGTAGAACAGCGTCACGTTGACCGCCATGCCGAGCTCCTTCGCCCGCTTGGCCAGGTCGACGGCCGACCAGTCGGTCTGCGCGTGGTTGCCGCTGCTGGTCCCGCCGGGCGACGACGCGTTCGCCGTCGCCGGGATCACCTGGCTGGCCGGCGGCGGCGCCAGCGTGTAGTTGTTGTACGGCGCGGCGGTGAGCGGGAAGCTGACGCCGTCGTGCTCCACGGTGGTGTTGATCGAGGCCGGGCGCACGCGGATCATGTTCAGCCCGTTCGCCTTGAAGATCTGCACCAGGTCCTGGCCGGGCAGGTAGGCGTCGTGCCACCAGGGCGCGCTCGTCGAGTTGGCGAACACCCGGTCGGACTCCGCCTTCTCCTGCAGGCTCGAGTCGTTGCCCTTGAAGTAGGCCGGGCGGTACTCCCACAGCTGCCTCTGCGACCCGCTCGGCGCGGTCGTGACGAGGCGGCCGGTGTCACTGACGTCGAGGTCCCTGCCGCTGCTCACATTGGTGACGATCGAATAGCCGTTCGTCACATAGCCGAACGTCCACTCCTGCGTGGTGTCACCGGCGTCACAGCGCGTCAGTGCGACGCCGTCGGAGAGGCACTGGTTCGTGCCGGCGTTGCTGATCCGCCAGTCGCCGTCGGGCGCGCGCGTCATCGCCCAGCGCTGGCCGAGGTCGCTGAAGCTGCGGTCGGCGACCGCCAGCGCGTCGCTCGCCTGCTTCCCCGACGCCTGGTCGACGAGGTAGTACGTGTCGCCGTCCACCGGCGTCGGGTCGACCGGCTCCGGTGGCTGGGTCACCGCGGCCCGCGCGGTCGCGCTCATCGTGAGCGTCATGGCAAGGACCAACAACACGCGTCGCATCGCGCCCCTCTCCTCCGTGGCCCGCGGCGAGCCCGCGCTCGCCACGCGATTTACGCTACCAGAAACCCGGGCTTGCGAAAACGCTAGAAGACGACGGTGCGGTTGCCGTGGACGAGCACCCGGTCGGCCAGGTGCCAGCCCACCGCCCGGGCGAGCACGGCGCGCTCGATGTCGCGGCCGCGGCGCATCATCGACTCGGGCGATTCGCGGTGCGACACCCGCGCCACGTCCTGCTCGATGATCGGGCCGGCGTCGAGCTCCTCGGTCACGTAGTGCGCCGTGGCGCCGATGATCTTCACCCCGCGGTCGAACGCCCGCTGATACGGGTTCGCGCCGGCGAAGGCCGGCAGGAACGAGTGGTGGATGTTGATCACGGGGACCCCCACCTGCTCCAGGAACTCGCCCGAGAGGATGCGCATGTAGCGGGCGAGCACGACCAGGTCCGCACCGCGCAGGAGCTCGAGCAGCTCCGGCTCGTTCGGGTGGGGCACGTGGTGGTAGGGGATGCCGAAGCCGGCCACGTCGGCCGCGTGGTCGGGGTGGTTGGAGGCGACCAGCGGGATCTCGGCGTCCAGCTCGCCGCGGCGGTGGCGCCACAGCAGGTCGAGCAGGCAGTGGTCCTCGCGCGAGACGAGGATGGCCATCCGCTTCGGCCGGTCCGCGTCGCTCAGCCGCCAGTCCATGTCGAGCCGGTCGCCGACCTCCTGGGCGAACGCGCGGCCGAGCGCGGCGAGGTCGCCCCGCTCGAGCGTGAACTCCATCCGCATGAAGAACTCGCCGCCCTCCGGGTCGGTCGAGTGCTGGTCGGAGGACGTGATGTTCGCCCCGGAGGCGGCAAGGAAGCCGGCCGCCGCGGCGACGATGCCGTGGCGGTCGGGGCACGTGATCAGCAGACGCCCGTTCACCCGGGGGCGGAGCGTAGCCCGTCCGCCACCGCGGCGAGCGCGTCCAGCGCGGGCGCGACGAGTCGGTGGCGGGAGCCCGGCGGCAGCAGCGCGAACACGTCGCGCTCCGGCCCGGCGCCGGCCAGCGGCCGCAGCTCCACGCCGGCGAACTCGTCGGCCAGCAGCCGCGGGACGAGCGTGACGGCCAGCCCGCGGGCCACCAGCGCGCGGTTGGCCAGCGGGTCGCGCGAGATCATGGTCAGCCGCATCGCGAAGCCGGCCTCGCGGCACGCCGCGGCGATCATCCCCGAGTCCGACGGCGCGACCCACGACGCGCCGGCCAGCGCAGCGAGCGGCACCCGCTTGCGCCTGGCCAGCGGATGGCCGGGCCACAGCGCGACGAGGAACGGCTCGCGCAGCAGCTCGCGGCGCTGGGTGCCGGGGTAGTCGCGGCGCGGCGCGGACGCGTCCTGGAACCCGACCGCCAGGTGCAGCGCGCCGCTCCGCACGCGCGTGGCCAGCTCGGCCGTGCCGGCCTCCTCCACCGTAGCCTCGGCGCCCGGGAGCGTCTCGCGCAGCCGCGCGACTGCCGTCGGCACGAGTGCGGCCAGCGCGCTGGGGAATGCGCCGATGCGCAGCCGCGTCTCGCTCGCCAGCTCTGCCAGCTGCGTCCGGGCCAGCGCGAGCCGCTCGGCGACCGCGTCGGCGTGCGCGAGCAGGACGTCGCCGGCCGGCGTGAGCCGCAGGCCGCCGGGCTCGCGGTCCAGCAGCCGCGCGCCGAGCTCGCGCTCCAGCGCCGCCACCTGCTGCGAGACGGCGGGCTGCGTCAGCGCGAGCGTCCGCGCCGCCGCGCTGAACGAGCGCTCGTGGGCCACGGCGCGGAACGTCAGCAGCCGGCGCGGGTCCATAGGGTCAGCTTATAGGACGGTGAAAACCATTATTTGCATGAATGGCGGCCGTCGCCCAGACTCCGTCGCATGCTCGAAATCGCCTTCATCAACGCCCAACCGCTCATCCGCCGCGCGCTGCTCGGCGCGCGGGCCGACGACCCCGTCGTCCCCGAGAAGCCTCAGCGGCGCCGCGGCGCTACGCGCCGTGGCACTTCTTGAACTTCTTGCCCGAGCCGCACCAGCACGGGTCGTTGCGCCCGAGCTGCTCGTGCTCGTCGACCCGGCGCTGCGCCACGACGGGCGGCTGGTCCGGCGGCGCGCCGCCGTCGACGGCATAGCCTTCGCCGCCGTAGGCGCTCGGCTGATCGTCGAGCGTGCCGCCCGAGTAGGCGAGCGCGCCGAGGCCGCCTGAGGCCGCCGGCGGCGGCGGGCCGGGCACGGGCCCCTGCTCGTGCCCGTTCTCGCCCTCGATCTGGACCTCGACGTTGTAGATCATCCGGGCGAAGTCGGCCCAGATCGAGTTCATCAGGTCCTCGAAGAGCGTGAACGCCTCGTTCTTGTAAGCAACGAGCGGCTCGATCTGGGCGAACCCGCGCAGGTGGATGCCCTCGCGCAGGTAGTCCATGTCGTAGAGGTGCTCGCGCCAGCGCTGGTCGATGATCTGCAGCAGCAGGTAGCGCTCCAGCGCGCGCATCAGCTCGTCGCCCAACTCCGCCTCGCGCTCGTCGTAGAGCGACAGCGCGTCCTCGACGAGCATCCGCGAGAGCTCTTCGCGATCGACGCTGTGGCGGTCGACGTCCTCCGCCGCGAAGTCGACGTGGTAGATCTGGTCGAGCTGGGCCCACAGCTCGTCGAGGTCCCAGTCGTCGACGAAGTCACCCGGCGTGTACTCGCCGACCAGCCGGCCGATCACCTCGCCGATCTGCTCGCGGGACACCGGGCCCATGTCGCGGCCCTCGAGGATCTCGTCGCGGTACCGGTAGACGACCTCGCGCTGCTGGTTCATGACGTCGTCGTATTCGAGCACGCGCTTGCGGATGAGGAAGTTCTGCTCCTCCACCTTGCGCTGCGCGTTCTCGATCTGCTTCGAGAGCATCTTCGCCTCGATCGGCTCCTCCTCGCCGCTCTCGGACTTCGGCCCCACGCGGTCGAGGATGCGATAGATGCGGTCGCCGGCGAACAGGCGCACGAGGTCGTCCTCGGCGGACAGGAAGAAGCGCGACTCGCCGGGGTCGCCCTGGCGGCCGGCGCGGCCGCGCAGCTGGTTGTCGATCCGGCGCGACTCGTGGCGCTCGGTGCCGCAGATGAACAGGCCGCCGACGTCCTTGACGTGCTCCTGGTCGGCCTCGACGCGCTGCTCGAGCTTGGGCAGGATCTGGGCGAAGCGCTCGTCGTAGTCCGGGTCGCCGGGGCGCAGGCCGAGCTTGTTGAGCTCGAGCTGCGTGAGGTGCTCGGCGTTGCCGCCGAGCTTGATGTCCACGCCGCGGCCGGCCATGTTGGTGGCGATCGTCACCCCGCCGGGCCGCCCGGCCTCGGCGATGATCTCGCCCTCGCGCTCGGCGTGCTCGGGCTTGGCGTTGAGCACCGCGTGCGGGATGCCGCGGTTGCGCAGCTGCTCGGACAGCAGCTCGGAGACCTCCACGGAGATCGTCCCCACGAGCACCGGCTGGCCCTTGTCGTGGCGCTCCTGGATCTCCCGCACGACGGCCAGCCACTTGCCGTCCCGGGTCTTGTAGATCTGGTCGTTGCGGTCGGCGCGGACCATCGGCCGGTTCGTGGGGATCTCCACCACGCCGACCTTGTAGATCTTCATGAACTCCGTGGCCTCGGTGAGGGCCGTGCCCGACATGCCGGCGAGCTTGTCGTACATGCGGAAGTAGTTCTGCAGCGTGATCGTGGCGAGGGTCTGGTTCTCCTCGCGGACGCGCACGCCCTCCTTGGCCTCCACGGCCTGGTGCAGGCCCTCCGACCAGCGCCGGCCGTCGAGGATGCGGCCGGTGAACTCGTCGATGATCTTCACCTCGCCGTCGATCACCGCGTAGTCGACGTCGCGCTTGTACAGCGACTCGGCCTTCAGCGACTGGATGAGGTGGTTGACCAGCGGGCCGTTCTCGGCGCGGTAGAGGTGGTCGATGCCGAGGAAGCGCTCGGCCTTCTCCACGCCCTGCTCGGTGATCGAGACGGTCTTGTGCTTCTCGTCGAACTCGTAGTCGTAGTCGGCGACGAACTCCTTCTTGGCCCGCGGATCCAGGCCGTCGGGCTTCTTGCCCGCCGTGAGCTGGGGCGCGAGCTTGGCGAAGCGCTCATAGAGGTCGGCCGCCTGCTCGGGGGCGCCGGAGATGATCAGCGGCGTCCGGGCCTCGTCGATGAGGATGTTGTCGACCTCGTCGACGATGGCGAAGTTGTGCATCGCCAAGGGCTTGCCCGCGCCGTCCTCGCCGGCCTGCTCGATCCGCCCGCCGTGCTGGACCTTCTCCTCCAGCGTCGTGGCCATGTTGTCGCGCAGGTAGTCGAACCCGAACTCGGAGTTCGTGCCGTACGTGATGTCCGCCGCGTAGGCTGCGCGCTTCTCCTCGTAGGGCTGGTTGTTCTGGAGGATGCCGATGGTGAGGCCGAGTCCCTCGTAGATCGGCCGCATCCAGTCCGCGTCGCGCCGGGCCAGATAGTCGTTGACCGTGACGACGTGGACGCCCCTGCCGGACAGCGCGTTCAGGGTCACGGCGAGCGTGCCGGTCAGCGTCTTGCCCTCGCCCGTGCGCATCTCGGCGATCTGGCCGTCGTGGAGGACCATGCCGCCGATCAGCTGGACGTCGAAATGGCGCATGCCCATGGTCCGCTTGCCGACCTCGCGCGCGAGCGCGAACGCCTCGGGGAGCAGGTCGTCCAGCGGCTCGCCGTCCTCCTGACGGCGCCGCTTGAGCTCCTGGAACTGCTCGCGCAGCTCGCCGTCGTCGAGCAGCTCGAGCTCAGGCTCCCAGGCGCCGATGCGCTCGACGCGCTTCGCGTAGGCCTTGAACTGCTTAGCTTCGCCCAGCCGGAGGGCGCGCTCGAGGATGGACATGCTCTTAGCCTAGCGGCCGGAGGGGGTCCGTCCGGCCGCGTCGCGGCGCGGTTTCAGGCTTCCAGGATGGTGCCCTCGACGATGACCTCGCCGTCGCGCGACACCTCCTGCGCCGCGCGCGTCTCGCGACGCCCCCGGCGCTTGTCGCGGTGGCGCTTGACCTGCCGAGCCATGTCCTCCGAGACGGCGTTGATGGACGACTTCGCGTCCTTGCCGACCGCCTTGGCGCGCAGCGAGGTGCCCTTCAGGTGCAGCACCGCCTCCGCCGCCATGGGCTCGCCCGGCACGCGCTCGTCCGCCAGCTCGATCTCGAGAACTGCCTGCTCGGAGACCTGCTTGGCGATCTTGTCGAAACGGCGTGACACACAATCCCGCAGCTCGTCGGTGACCTGAAGGTTCCGTCCCTTTACCTCGATGCGCATGGGACTCCTCTCGGGGGTCGACGGTTCCCCCAATCCTACCCTCAAGCTCGGCCGTCGAATGGCCGACCATGGGAGTGTGAGTGCGACCCTCCCCGAGCCCGTCTCCGGCCGCCAGGAAGTGGCGGTCGTCCGCCACCCGATCGCGGACGCCCGCAACACCGTCGTCGGCTACGAGCTGCGGTTCGGCGGCGCGGTCGACCTGGGCGACCCGGCGATGGATGCCAAGGCCACCTCGGCCCTGCTGGTGGAGGCGTTCGGCGACATCGGCCTGGAGAAGCTGGCCGGCCGGCACCCCGCCTGGGTGACGATCGCCCGCAACTTCCTCGTGGAAATCGGCCCGCCGCCGGTCCGGCCCGACCGCGCGGTGCTGCAGATCAAGGCCTACCACGCCCGGGAGGACCTGCTGCAGATCCTGCAGAAGTTGACGCGCTCCGGCTACACGATCGCGCTCGACGAGTACGACGGCACGGTCTCCGACAACGTCGAGGAGCTCATGTCGCTCTGCTCGATCGTCAAGGTCGACGTCACGGCCGTCGGCGTGGACGCGCTGCCGGAGGTGTTGCGCACGCCGAAGATGCAGGGCGCGCTGCTCGTGGCCACCGAGGTTCCCGACCACGCCACGTTCGAGCGCTGCCGCCAGCTCGGCTTCACCTACTTCGAGGGCGAGTACTTCGCCCAGCCGCGGGTCTTCAAGCACAAGGGCGTGGCCACCGCGGGCCTCGGCTCCCTGCGCCGGCTGAGCGAGCTGACCGCCGGCGACGTGTCCTTCGAGGACCTCGAGCGGATCATCGCCTCCGACATCGGCCTGTCGCTGAAGCTGCTCCGCTACGTCAACTCGGCGTTCTTCGCGCTGCCGCGCACGGTCAGCTCCGTGCGCGAGGCGCTGAACATGCTGGGCGCGCGCACCGTGCGCCGCTGGGCCACGGTGATGACGATCTCCTCGATCCCGGACGTGCCCGACGAGCTCGTCGGCCTCGGCCTGCGCCGCGCGCACATGTGCGAGATCCTCGCCGGCAGCGCGCCGCACGAGGAGCGCGAGACGCTCTTCACGATCGGCCTCTTCTCCGTCGCCGACGCGCTCCTGAACGCGCCGATGGACGAGGTGCTCAAGTCGCTCCCGTTCACCGAGGAGATCCAGACGGCGCTGCTGCGCCGCGAGGGCCCCAAGGGCGAGCTGCTCGGCGCCGTCTGCGCGTACGAGCGCGGCGAGTTCCCGACGCTCGTCGCCGCCGAGGCGGAGACCCCCACGCTGGCCGGCGCCTACCGCGCCGCGCTCGAGTGGGCCGACGACGCCGGCCGCGCGATCGCCTGACCGGCGGCGCGCTGCCACATCGCCGCCCGGCGCCTCCGGCGCCCCCAGCCGGCCGTGGGCGCTCATAGCGTGCGCGTGTAGCTGACCGCGGCCACGACGGTGGCGCCGGCGCCCTGCAGCGCGCGGGCGCAGGCGTCCAGCGTGGCCCCCGTGGTGTGGACGTCGTCCACGAGCAGCGCGAGCGGCGGCGCGGGCGCCCGCAGCGCGACTGCGATGCGGCCCGGCGCCCGGCGGGCCGCCCGGCCGGCGCCGACCTGGCGGGTCCCGCGGTCGCGCCGCTCGAGGCAGCGCACCACCGGCCGCTCCAGCCGGCGCCCGAGCGCGTGCGCGATCTCCCCCGCCGGGTCGAACCCCCGCCGGCGCCGGCGCGCCGGCTGGCCGGGGACCGGGACGAGCGCCGCCCGCCCGGTCCGCAGCGCCGGCGGCAGGTTCGCCGCCATCTGCGCCGCCATCAGGTCGGCCGCCGGCATCGCCGAGCGGAACTTCAGCGCCGCGACGAGCTCGCGCGCCACGCCCTCGTGGGCCAGCGGCGCCCACGCGCGCGGGAACGCGGCCGCCGCCGCGGGGCACCCCCGCCCGCGGTGCGACGGCAGCGCGCAGCGCGGGCATCCGGGCCGCAGCCAGGGCAGCCCGCGCACGCAGCGCGGGCACAACCGCTCCCCCGCCGCGCCGGTGGCCGCCCGGCACCCCAGGCACCCGGGCGGCGCCAGCAGCGCCAAGAGCCCGGTGAGGATCTCCTCCCACATCGACATGGGACCATCGTCCCGCCTGCTCACGCGCGCAACAACGCGCGATCGTCACAATTGCGTGCCGTGTTCGTGACGGATCTGCGGAGTCCGCTCGGCGCCGCCCTGCCGGTCGACGCGTCGTGGACGTTCGCGCCGATCGTCCTGATCGCGCTGCTGGCCTACACCTGGGTCTACGCGTGGCGCTGGCGGATCTCGCGCGGGGAGGGCGGGGCGCGGGCCGCGCCGGTCGGGCGGCTCGTGCTGTGGTGCGCCGGCGTGCTCAGCCTGTTCCTCGCGCTGATCTCCCCGATCGACCGCCTGGGCGAGCAACTGGCGAGCGTACACATGGTCCAGCACCTGCTGATCGCCGACATCGCCCCGATCTGCTTCACGCTCGGGCTGACCAAGTGGATCCTGCGGCCGGCCACCCGGCGCATCCACCGGATCGAGCGCGCGGCCGGGCCGTTCGGCCACCCGGCGTTCGGCATCGTGGCCTACGTCGGCGCCATGTGGCTCTGGCACATCCCCGCCATGTACGACGCCGCGCTGCGCAACGGCAACGTGCACGTGCTCGAGCACCTGAGCTTCGCGGCCGCCGGGCTCCTGTATTGGTGGCACCTGCTGTCGCCGATCCGCTCGCGGCTGCGGCTCGGCGGGATGGGGCCCGTGCTCTACATGGCCTCGACGAAGATCCTCGTCGGCTTCCTCGGCGTCCTGCTCGCGTTCGCGCCCACCCTGCTCTTCGGGTTCTACGACACGCATGGCGGCACGCGCTGGGGCCTGACGCCGCTCGACGACCAGCACGTGGCGGGGCTGATCATGGCGCTCGAGCAGTCGATCGTCATGGGGATCGCGCTCGCCTACCTGTTCGCCCGCATGCTGCAGGAGTCCGAGGAGGCCAACCTGCGCGAGGAGCGCGAGGAGGACCGCCGCGCCGCCGCCGAGCGCTACGCCGCGGGGTAGCGCTCGCGGCAGGTCGAGCAGCGAGAGCAGCGACCGCGAAGCCCGCGGCGGCCGCCAGCGCGAGCGCGGTCAGGTGGTCGGGCCGGGATCGGCGAACGGCGGGCTTTGAGGGGCTGGGATGAGCGGCTGCGCTGCTGACTTTGTCCCGGATAGCGGTACACGGTTGGCACACCGTGGTCCCTCAGTCGCGGTATGCGCGACTCGACGACCACGCCCCCGGTGCTGACCACCCCCTTACCCAGCCAGCCGTTCGCCGGCGCAACGAGGCGCCCACAGAGGCGCCACGCCGTGCGCCGAGCCCGCGTGCCAAGATCGCCGCCATGAGCGAGGCGCTGCGATACACGGCGTTCACGGACACGCCGGAGGGCGGCAACCCGGCGGGCGTGGTGCTGGACGCGCGGGGGATGGGCGACGCGGACATGCAGGCCGTGGCCAAGGAGATCGGCTATTCCGAGACCGCGTTCTTGACCGCGCGCGACGACGGCCATGACTACGACGTCCGCTACTTCAGCCCCGAGGCGGAGGTGGCGTTCTGCGGGCACGCCACGATCGCGACCGCGGTCGCGCTGGCCGAGCGCGAGGGTGCCGGCCCGCTCGTGTTCCACACCGGCGAGGGCCCCGTCCCGGTCGAGACCCTGGCCGCGGACGGCGCGGTCACTGCGACCTTGACAAGCGTGCCGCCGTATGTCGAGGCGGCGCCGCCCGAGCTCCTCGCGGCCGCGCTCGCCGCGCTCGGCTGGCGCACACCCGAGCTCGACCCCGCGCTGCCGCCGCGCGTGGCCTATGCCGGCGTCCGCCACCTCGTCCTCGCCGCGGCCACCCGCGAGCGCCTCGCGGACCTCGACTACGACTTCGCTCCGCTCAAGCGGACGATGCTGGCCCACGCCCTGACCACGGTCAGCCTGATCCACCGCGCGACCCCCGACACGTTCGACGCGCGCAACCCGTTCCCCGTGGGCGGCGTCGTCGAGGACCCGGCGACCGGCGCGGCCGCCGCGGCGCTCGGCGCCTACCTGCGAGAGCTGGGGATCGTCACCCCGCCGGCCACGATCCAGATCCGCCAGGGCGACGACATGGGCCGCCCGAGCCGGCTGACCGTGGACATCGGCGCGGAGCCCGAGATCCGCGTGACCGGCCGCGCGGTCGCGCTATAGCCAGCGCGCGAGGTACTCGCGCTGCTGCGGCGACAGCACGTCGATGGCCACACCGAGCGCGGCGAGCTTCAGGGCCGCCACCTCGTGCTCGATCGCCTCGGGCACCGGGTGGACGCCCGGCGACCACTCCCCCGTGGCCAGCGCCTCGGCGGCGAGCGCCTGCAGCCCGAACGAGACGTCCATCACGGCCGCCGGGTGGCCGGCCGCCGCGGCCAGGTTGACCACCCGCCCGCTTGCGAGCAGGTGCAGCGCGCGACCGCCGACGTCGTAGCGCTCGACCAGCGGCAGGATCTCCCGCACCGACGATGCCGCCGCGCGCAGGTCGGCCAGCGAGATCTCGACGTCGAAGTGGCCGGCGTTGGCCAGCACCGCGCCGTCCTTCATGCGGGCGAAGTGCTCGCCCCGCAGCACGTCGGGCACGCCGGTGACGGTGATGAACACGTCGCCGTGCTCCGCCGCCTCCAGCGCCGGCATCACGACGAACCCGCCCATCCGCGCCTCCAGCGCGCGCAGCGGGTCGACCTCGCAGACGATCACCGACGCTCCCAGGCCCTGCGCGCGCAGCGCCACGCCGCGGCCCGTCCAGCCGTAGCCGAGCACGACCACGGTCTGCCCGGCCAAGAGGATGTTCGTCGCGCGCACGATCCCGTCGAGCACGGACTGGCCGGTGCCGAAGCGGTCGTTGATCGCCCGCTCGGTGCGCGCCTCGTTGACGGCGATCACCGGCACCGCGAGCCGCCCCGAAGCCTCCAGCGCCCGCAGCCGGACGAGCCCCGTCGTCGTCTCCTCGGTGCCGCCGCGCATGCCGGCCGCGAGGTCGCCCGCGTGCAGCGCGCCGAGCAGGTCGGCCCCGTCGTCGAGCGTGATCGCCGGCCGGCGCGCCACCACGGCGGCGACGCCCGCGGCCCAGTCGTCCGCGCCGCCGGCGTGGACGTCGGCCTCCTCGGCCAGCGCCGCGGCCACGTCGGGCTGCGTGGCGAACGGGTTCGACGCGCACAGCGCCACCTCGGCGCCGGCGGCCTGCAGCGCGCGCACGAGGTTCGCCGTCTCGGAGGTCACGTGCAGGCACGCGCCCACCACGAGGCCCGCGAGCGGGCGCTCGCGGGCGAACCGCTCGCGGATCGAGCGGAGGACGGGCATCTGCCCGTCCGCCCACTCGATGCGAGCCAGGCCGGAGCTAGTAGCGATAGTGATCCGGCTTGTAGGGGCCCTCGACGGGCACGTCGATGTACGCCGCCTGCTCGGGCGAGAGCTCGGTCAGCCGCGCGCCCAGAGCGTCGAGGTGCAGCCGGGCGACCTTCTCGTCGAGGTGCTTGGGCAGCACGTAGACCTGGCGCTCGTACTGACCCTGCTTCGTGAACAGCTCGATCTGGGCGATCGTCTGGTTCGTGAACGAGTTCGACATCACGAACGACGGGTGGCCCGTGGCGTTGCCGAGGTTCAGCAGCCGGCCCTCGGAGAGCACGATGATCGTGTGGCCGTCCGCGAAGCGCCACTCGTGCACCTGCGGCTTGACCTCGGTCTTCTCGATGCCCGAGAGCCGGGCCAGGCCGGCCATGTCGATCTCGTTGTCGAAGTGGCCGATGTTGCCCACGATCGCCTGGTGCTTCATCCGCGACATCTGCTCGGCGGAGATGACGTCCTTGTTGCCCGTGGCCGTGATGAAGATGTCGGCGGTCGAGACCACGTCCTCGAGCCGGGCCACCTGGTAGCCCTCCATCGCCGCCTGCAGCGCGCAGATCGGGTCGATCTCGGTGACGATCACGCGCGCGCCCTGGCCGCGCAGCGACTCGGCGCAGCCCTTGCCCACGTCGCCGTAGCCGAGCACGACCGCGACCTTGCCGCCGATCATCACGTCGGTGCCGCGGTTGATGCCGTCGATCAGCGAGTGCCGGCAGCCGTAGAGGTTGTCGAACTTCGACTTGGTGACGGAGTCGTTGACGTTGATCGCCGGGAACAGCAGCTTGCCCTGCGAGGCGAACTGGTAGAGCCGGTGGACGCCGGTCGTGGTCTCCTCCGTCACGCCCTTGATGGCCTCGGCCGCCCGCGTCCACTTCTGCGCGTCGGCGGCGAAGCCGCGGGTGAGCGTCTCGAGGATGATCCGGAACTCGTCGTTGTCGGCCGTCGAGGGATCCGGCACGGCGCCGGCCGCCTCGAACTCCACGCCCTTGTGGATGAGCAGCGTCGCGTCGCCGCCGTCGTCGAGGATCATGTTCGGACCGTCGCCGTCCGGCCAGCTCAGCGCCTGCTCGGTGCACCACCAGTACTCCTCGAGCGTCTCGCCCTTCCAGGCGAACACGGGGATGCCGGCCTCGGCGATGGCCGCCGCCGCGTGGTCCTGCGTCGAGAAGATGTTGCAGGACGCCCAGCGGACCTGCGCGCCGAGCGCCACCAGCGTCTCGATCAGCACCGCCGTCTGGATCGTCATGTGCAGCGAGCCGGTGATGCGCGCGCCCTTGAGCGGCTGGGCATCCGCGTACTCGGCGCGGGTGGCCATCAGGCCGGGCATCTCGTGCTCGGCCAGCTGGATCTCCTTGCGCCCGTAGGCGGCGAGGCCGATGTCGGCGACCTTGTGGTCGGGCGTCGTGGCGGTGGCGGTCATACGGTCTCCGGTGTCGGGGAAAGGGCGGCGAGGAGCCGCTGGTGCTTCTCCTGCTCGAAGCGCAGCCAGTCGGCGCGGTCCACGCCCGCGGGGCGCTCTGCGGGGGCGTCCAGCCACACGTCGGTGGCCCGGCGCAGCCCCGCCTCGCGGCGCAGGCGCAGCGCGAAGGCGAGATCGGACAGCCCGATCTCGTGCTCGTCCAACAGCTCGCGGAGCGTTCTCAGGCGCTGCAGCTCGGCCGGGCCGTACAGGCGATAGCCGGAGGGCGAGCGTTCGGGCTCAACGAGGCCGACGCGCTCCACGTAGCGGAGCATGCGAGGCGACCAACCGGTCGTCTCCGCCGCTTCGTGGATGGTGAGCGCGTCCATCTGCCGCCAGTGTAGCGGCACCCTGACACAACTGTGTCAAGGTTGCGACGACCTGCGGGTCGAACTGGCTGCCCGCGCAGCGGCGGAGCTCCGCCACCGCCTCGTCGAGGGTCATCGCCCGCTTGTAGGGCCGGTCGGAGAGCATGGCGTCGAACGCGTCGCAGGCGCAGACGATGCGCGCGCCGAGCGGGATCGCCTCGCCCGCCAGGGCGTCCGGGTAGCCGCGGCCGTCCCAGCGCTCGTGCGAGGAGCGCACCAGCGCGGCCACGGGCCGCATGCTGTCGGCGGCGGCCAGGATCCGCTCGCCCACGATCGTGTGCTGGCGCATGATGTCCCACTCCACCGCGTCGAGAGGACCGGGCTTGTGGAGGATCGTGTCCGGGACGGCGACCTTGCCGACGTCGTGCAGCTCGGCAGCGCGCAGGAGCACGTCGAGGTCCTCCGCGTCCAGGCCGAGCCGGCGGCCGACGGCCAGCGCGAGGTCGGCCACGCCGCTCGAGTGGTCGTCGAGGTCGGGCTGGCGCTCGGCGATCACCCGCACGAGCAGGTCGCGCGCCTGGCTGCGGCCGCCGCCGCGCCGGCGGCGCTTGCGGGCGTACATGCGGGCGTCGGCGAGGCGCAGCGCCTCGGTGGCGTCCGTGGCGTCCTCCGGCACGACCACGAGGCCGAACGACGCGCCCACGGAGAAGCCGTCACCGTGCTCGCTGAGCGCCGCCACGGCCGCCGCGACGAGCGGGTCCTCGTCGCGCAGCGGGCGGTCGACCAGCAGGCAGAACTCGTCGCCGCCAAGCCGGTAGGCGCGGCCGCCGACCGCCGACAGCGCGGGGGCGAGCCGGCGCAGCAGCGCGTCGCCCGCCGGGTGGCCGAACGCGTCGTTGTAGTCCTTGAAGCCGTCGAGGTCGAAGAACACGAGCGTGTGCACGCCGCGCCGGCAGGCCGCGTCGAGGTCTTCCACCAGCGCCCGGCGGTTGGGCAGCTCGGTGAGCTTGTCGGTCAGCGCGTCGCGCTGCGAGCTGCGGACGAGGGCGAAGTTCTGGCGCAGCATCAGCAGAGCCCGCGCCATGCCCGAGAACAGCGCCGCACCGGCCAGGATGACGGCGAGCGGGCCGCCGTGGACCAGCCCGGCATGCATCAGCACGCCGATCGACAGCGCCGAGCACACCAGCGGGACGGAGGACACGCTCCAGCCGACGTGGGCCGGGGACGGGCGGCCGGCCGGCTGCCAGGCGGCCGCGGCCACGAGCAGGAAGGCCAGCGGCCACATGACGTCGAGCCACGCGCCGACGACGTAGGACGCCGTCGACTCCTGGAAGACGTAGATGCCGTCCGCCAGGGCGGACACCGCGATCCCCGCCCCGAGCACGAGCCAGGCCCGGCCGGGCCGCCAGCCCGTGGCCACGAACGCCACGAAGACGAGCACGAGCAGCAGCAGGTCGCAGACGAGATAGCCGAGCGTCGTGCCGACGACCGCGGCGCCGCCGTGCGTGGCCGCCCGGACGGGCTCGAACACGGTGCCCGCCGTGAGTGCGGCCAGCGTGAGCCCCGAGGTCACCCCGTCGATCGACAGCCAGGCAGGCCAGGGCCGCACGCGGTCGCGCAACAGCAGCGCCAGCCCGGCATAGCACGCGACGTACTGCGCCAGGTAGAAGATGTCCGCCACGTTCGGGAACGGGGGGTTCGCCACGTTGTCGAGCCACACGGTCCACGTGAGATCGCCGAGCGCCCACATGGCGAGGCCGACGGTCAGCCAGGCCCAGCCGGCTCGGTTGCGCCGCACGGCGACCGTTCGCCAGGCCGTGAGCGCGACGGCGCCGAACTCGATCAGCGTGTACAGCGAGTTCGTGACCGACTCGCCGGCGCCGAGCCGCTCGAGCGGCAGGTAGGCGGCGACGCCGGCGAACAGCAGGGCAAAGGCGGCGCGGCGGATGGCGATGGCGTTGGTCACCACTCCACGGCATCGGCCGAAATCCGCTCGGCTTGAGGCGACCGATCAGGGATCGCCGGTCTGCGAGGATCCGCCGGTGACCGCCGTGACCGAGGCCGCTCAGCCTCGTCGAAGCCGAGCAGCGGGTCACCGCGCTCGAGCTGTTCTTCGACCTGGTGTTCGTGTTCGCGATCACCCAGGTTCGCTGGCCACGCCGGCGGTCGTGACGGCGCTGCTGTCCGGCCTGATCGGCTACGAGGCGCTGCGGCTCGCCGAGGCGCGGGACCGCGTCCGGCACCCCGCGCGATAGGTTGCCGCCCCGATGGCCAGTGGAGCGCAGACGATCGTCGCCCTGCTCGAGCGCGCAGGGGTGGAGGTGTGCTTCGGGCTGCCCGGCGTGCACAACCTCGCGCTGTGGGAGGCGCTGCGGGAGTCGCCGATCCGGCTCGTCGGCGTCCGCCACGAGCAGACGGCCGCGTACGCCGCCGACGGCTACGCCCGGGCCACCGGCCGGCTCGGCGTCGCGCTGACCACCACGGGGCCGGGGGCGGCCAACACGCTCGGCGCGGTCGGCGAGGCCTGGGCATCGCGCTCGCCGATCCTGGTCGTGGCGACGGACATCCCCTCCACCCTGCGCCGGCCCGGCCAGTACCGCGGCGTGCTGCACGAGACGGCCGGCCAGGCGGACATGTTCGTCCCGGTGGTCAAGTCGGCCCACGTGGCGCGGATCTCCGCGGACGTCGAGGAGACGACCGCGGCGGCCATCGTGGCTGCGGTGAGCGCGCCCACCCGGCCGGCGTACCTCGAGGTCCCGACCGACCTGCTGGCCGCCGAGGTGCCGGCCGGCGACGCGGCGGCGGCCCTGGCGGCGGCCGAGGAGGCCGGCGTGGGCGCGACGGCGCCCAGCGGCAACGGGACCCCGGGCGCGGCGCTCGACATCGCCGCGGCGCTGGAGGTCGCGGTCTCCGCCCTGGACCGCGCGCGGCGGCCGTTGATCTGGGCCGGCGGCGGCGCGCGGGACGCCGGCGCCGAGGTGGCGCGGCTGGCCGAGCGGCTCGCGGCGCCCGTCCTCACCACGTACGGCGCGGCCGGGATCCTGGCCCCTGGGCATCCGTGCCGCGTCGGGCTGCCGCCGCACGTCGAGCCGGCCGGCCGGCTGTGGGACGAGGCCGACGTCGTGCTGGCCATCGGGTCCGACCTGGACGGCGTGCAGACCCAGAACTTCGCCCAGCCGCAGCCGGCCGTGCTGATCGCCCTCGCGCTGGAGCCGCCGGTCAACTACGCCGCCGACGTCGTGCTGCAGGGCGACGCGGCCACGCTGGCCGGCGAGCTGGCCGACCGGGTGGCGGCTCACGACGGCGACCCGGCCGAGCGGACCGCCGCCGCCCGGGCCGAGGCGTGCGCGGCGCTGGACCCGCGGGCGCTGCGCTTCCTCGATGCCATCCGCTTCGCCGTGCCCGCCGACGGGGTCGTCGTGGCGGACATGTGCATCCCGGGCTACTGGCTGGCCGGGTTCCACACGCCGCCGGCGCCGCGCCGGCTGCAGATCCCGCTCGGCTGGGGCACGCTCGGCTACGCGTTCCCGGCCGCGCTGGGCGCCGCGCTGGCCGGCGCGGGCCCGGTGGTCTCCGTCTCCGGCGACGGCGGCTTCCTCTACGCCGCCGGCGAGCTCGCCACGCTGGCCCAGGAGGAGATCCCGCTGACCGCGGTGATCGTGGACGACGGCGGCTACGGGATGCTGCGCTACGACCAGGCGGTGTCGGGCGAGGCGGCCTACGGCGTCGACCTGCACACGCCCGACTTCGCCGCCCTCGCGGAGTCCTTCGGCGTGCGCGCCCTGACCGTGGACGGCCTCGACGACGCGTTCGGCGAGGCGCTCGCCGCCCAGCTCGCGGATCCCGCCCCCAGCGTGCTCGTCGCCCGCACGCCGGACCCGCTGCCGCCGCCGCCCAACACCTCACCGAACTGGTACAGGAAACGCTCATGACCACGCGCACCCTCGCCGACGGCAACGAGATCCCGCTGCTCGGGCTGGGCGTATGGCAGGTCCCCGACGGCCGCGAGTGCGAGGACGCGGTGCGCTGGGCGCTCGAGCTGGGCTACCGGCACATCGACACCGCGCAGGCCTACCGCAACGAGCGCAGCGTGGGCCGGGCGCTGCGCGACAGCGGCGTGCCGCGCGACGAGGTGTTCATCACCACCAAGTTCTATCCGGGCCGCAAGGACCCCGAGGCGGAGGCGCAGCGCAGCCTCGAGCGGCTCGGCGTCGAGCAGGTCGACCTCTACATCATCCACTGGCCGCAGGGCGGGCCGACGTGGGCGTGGGACGGCATGCAGCGCGCCCATGAGCGCGGCTACGCGCGCTCGATCGGCGTCTCGAACTTCAGCCTTGGCGAGATCGACGAGCTGCTGGGCGTCGCCGACGTCAAGCCCGTGGTCGACCAGGTCCAGTTCAGCCCGTTCGAGTTCCGCCGCGGCCTGCTGGAGGGCGCGGAGGAGCGGGGGATCGCGCTCGAGGCCTACAGCCCGCTGGGCACGGGCCGCCACCTGGACGACCCGCGCGTCGGCAAGATCGCCGAGCGGCTCGGGCGCACGCCCGCCCAGGTGCTGATCCGCTGGGCGCTGGAACGTGACCTGATCGTGCTGCCCAAGTCGACCCACCGCGAGCGGATCGAGGAGAACGCCCAGGTGTTCGACTTCCGGCTCTCGCCGGAGGATGTCGCCGCGCTCGACACGCTCGACGCGACCGGCGGCACCGACGCCGCGCGCGAGGGCAAGTGGTGGTGACTTACAAGCGGAAGTCCAGCTGTGCCGGCAGCTCCACGAGGTCCATCTGGGCCTTCTGCAGCTTGCCGGCGTAGTCCCAGTTCATGGACTGCCAGCGCGTGAACTGGTCGAGCACCCAGATGCCCGACTGACGCGAGCCGTTGCCCGACTTGCCGTTGCCGCCGAACGGCAGGTGGGCCTCGGCGCCGGACGTCGAGTTGTTCACCGACACCATGCCGGCGGTGATCCGCTCGCGGAAGCGGAACGCGTGCTCGCCCGAGCGGGTGTAGATCGCCGACGAGAGCCCATAGCCGTGGCCGTTGGCCAGCTCCATCGCCTCGTCGAAGTCGGAGAACCGCGCGACGCCGACGATCGGGCCGAACGTCTCCGTCGCGTAGAGTGTCGTCGTCGGCGCGCACGCCGACCGACCAGCGCCGGGTGGTAGAAGAGCCCGGCGTCGGGGTCGCCGACGAAGCCCTCGCGCGGGTTGCTCGGCCGTGATCCGGCCGCGGGCGCTGGAGCCGTGGACCGTGTGGTGGTCGCGGATGAGCCCGAGCCAGTCCTCGAAGCGCTCGGCGAAGCGCTCGTGGATCATCGGGCCGTAGAGGACGTCGGCCATCGGGTCGCCGATCGGCGCCGTCTGCCCGCGTGCGCTCAGCTTGGCCACGAACTCGTCGTGGACGGACTCGTGGACGATCGCCGTGCCGAGCGACGTGCAGCGCTGGCCGGCCGTGCCGAAGCCGCCGAACAGCGCGCCCTCGACGGCGAGGTCGAGCGTCGGCGTCGTCCATCACCACCATCGGGTTCTTGCCGCCCAGCTCCAGGCACGGCGACTGCAGGTGGCGGCCGCACAGCTCGCCGATCCTCGAGCCCGACGGCGCTCGAGCCGGTGAAGCCGACCTTGTCGACCAGGCCCTCGTCCAGCGCGGCCTCGAGGCCGGCGAACGTCTCCTCGCCGGACGCCTGCACGAGGTTCAGCACGCCGCCGGGCACGCCGCCGGCGTGGAACAGCTTGGCCAGCGCGTCGCCCAGCGCCGCGCGTACTCGGCCGGCTTCCAGACGACGGCGTTGCCGCACAGGATGCGCCGGCACGAGGTACCAGGACGGCACCGCGACCGGGAAGTTGCCCGCGGTGATGATCGCCGCGACGCCGACCGGCACGCGGAAGCGTGAACAGCTGCTTGTCGGGCATCTCCGACGGGCACGGTCTGGCCGTACAGCCGCCGGCCCTCGCCGAGGAAGAAGTCGCACGTGTCGACGATCTCCTGCACCTCGCCCAGCGACTCCGGATACGGCTTGCCGATCTCGCGCGTGACGAGCCGCGCCAGCGCCTCCTTGTTGGCCTCGACGAGCCGGCCGACCTGCGCGATCACGCGCCCGCGCACCGGGGCGGGCACGCGCGCCCATTCCTTCTGCGCCGCGCGCGCCGCGCGGGCGGCGTCGACGAACGTCGCCGCGTCGCCCAGCAGGACCTCGGCGACGACCTCGCCGGTGCGGGCGGGGTTGGTCGACTGCACGCGGCCGCCGGGGGCGTCGCCGCGCGCCTCGCCGCCGATGACGGAGGCGATCGCCGAGATCGGAGGCGATGGAAGACATGCCGTCAGACACTAGTACCGGCCCCCGCAAAGATTCCGGGGTTCTCGCGGGCCCCCGATTTGCGGTCACCGCTAACTAGCCGTCGCGCAGCTGCGCCTTCAGCCAGTCGAGCGCGTCGATGTTCACCGGGTCGGCGCCGCGCAGCACGGCCGAGTAGAGCGACACGAGGTCGCCGAGCAGGACGAGCGACACGAGCCGCTCGAGCCGCGTCTCGCCGCGCGCGGCCACGCGCACGACCGTCGCGCCGGCCTCCGCTGATCAGCCGGCGCGTCAGATCGATGCGCCGGCGGTTGCGCGGGTGCGCGCCCGGGTCGTCGAGCAGCACGTACGCGAAGCGCCCGAGCTCGCGCGCCGCCGCCCAGCCGACGACCTCGTTGTGGTCGGCCTCCGGCAGCACGCGACGCGAACGCCGGCAGCTCCGCGTTCTCGTTGAACTGGCTCTTCCAGCGGTAGGCGGCCGCGGCGGCCAGCTCCGGCGCCGATGACCACCGGCACCGTGCCGTGCAGCGCCGCGGGCGATCGCCTTGGCCTCGCCGTCCTCGGCGCCGTCGGGGCCCCACTCGGCGACCAGCGCCTCGGCGAGCGCCGCGGCGGCCTCGATCTCGTCGTGCAGCGACGGCGCCGGCGCCGCACAGCGCCGCCGCCTCCAGCGCCGAGACGAGCGCGTAGCCGACCGCCGCGCGCGGCTGGAAGCCGCCGGGCAGCGGGATCACCGGCACGCCGTCGCGCGCGCGCGCGCTCGGCCAGCGGGCCGCCGGTGGTGGCGACGATCCGCGGCGCGGCGCGCGCGCGCGGCGTCGTCGTAGCAGGAGAGCGTCTCCTCGGTGGCGCCCGAGTAGCTCGAGCACAGCACGAGCGTCGCCGGGCGCCGCCCAGCCGGGCAGCGCGTAGCTCGTCGGCGACGGCCAGCGGCCGCGTCAGCCGCGGCGCCGAGCGCGCCGAGGGCGAGCCGGCCGCCGACCGCCGAGCCGCCCATGCCGGCGACGATGAGGCCGCCGGGCGCGTCGACCGGCGCGGCGCCGGAGGAGTCCACGCGCCAGAGGGCGTCGCGCAGGTGGGTCGGGCAGGTCGAGCGTCTCGGCGAACTGGCCGGTGGAGTCGACCGCCGCCACCGCGGCGGCGTCGAGCGTCTCGTGGGGCGGTCATCAGAACAGCAGCGCGTCGGTCGGGAAGCGCGACGCGCGGGAACAGCCGCGCGCCGTTGGCCACGACGTTGTAGGACGCCGAGGGTGACGCCCTCGCCCAGCACGCTGCTGCCCTCGACGATGCAGTGGTCGCCGATCCGGGCCTCCGGGCCGACGATGCAGCCGCGCAGCGTGCAGTGCGCGCCGATCGTCGCGCCGCGCAGCACGACCGAGCCCTCGATCGTCGTGCTCCGCGCCGACGCTGACGCCGCGCTCGAGCACGCCCGGCCGCCCACGCGCGCGCCGGCGCCGATCCGGCAGCCGCGCTCGATCAGCGCCGGCGGGGACGATCCGGCCGTCGCTGTGCGAGCCGTCCTCGACGCACACGAACGTCTCCCCGAGCCGGCGGGCGACCTCGGTGCGCACCGTGCCCTCGAGGATGTCGTAGGTGCGCCTGCAGGTAGCGCTCGGGCGTGCCGATGTCCATCCAGTAGCCCGCGCGCCACGTGGCCGTAGAGGCCGTCGCCGACCAGGCGCGGGAAGACCTCGCGCTCGATCGACGCCGGCTCGCCCCGGCTCGCAGCAGCTCGAGCACCGAGCGCTCGAGCACGTAGACGCCGGCCGAGATGGTGTTGCGTGTCGATCTGGTCCGGGCGCCGGCTTCTCGACGAACTCGCGTCACGCGCGCCGTCGTCGTCGCAGGCGCACGAGCCCGTAGGCGCGTCGGGTCCTCGACCGGGTACAGCGCCGAGCGTCGCCCGCGCGCCGGTGCGCTCGTGCGGCGGCGATCTGGGCGCGTCAGGTCGATGTCGGTGAGCACGTCGCCGTTGAGCATCAGGAAGCGCTCGTCGAGCAGCGTCCTCGGCGTAGCTTGAGCGCGCCGCCGGTGCCGAGCGGCTCGCGGCTCCTCGACGTAGCGCAGCCGCACGCCGAACGCCGACGCCGTCGCCGAGCACGGCGCGCACGCCGGCGGCGAGGTGGCCGCAGGAGATGATCGACGTCGTCGACGCCGTGGCCGCGCAGCCAGTCGAGCATGAACGCGATGAACGGCCGGTCGACGAGCGGGACGACGGGCTTCGGGACGCGTCGACGTCAGCGGGCGCAGCCGCGTGCCCTCGCCGCCCGCGAGGATCAGCGCCTGCATCAGGCTCCGGCGCCGAGCTCGGGCTGCGGCTCGCCGAGCGCCCGATGCCCTCGTAGGCGAGCCCGGCGTCGCGCACGCGCGTCGGGGTCGAGCACGTTGCGCCCGTCGATCAGCAGCGTGCCGCGCATCGAGCCGCGCCACCTCGGCCAGGTCCAGCTCGGCGAACTCGGGCCACTCGGTGACGAGCACGACCGCGTCGGCGCCGGCCACGACGGCCTCCGCGCGAGTCCTTGAAGTCGACGCCGCGGATCATCTGGCGCGCCTCGGCCTCGCCACCGGGTCGTACGCGCGCACGTCGCGCCCGTCGGCCATGCAGCCGGGCGGACGAGCACGAGCGAGGACGCCTCGCGCATGTCGTCGGTGTTCGGCTTGAACGCCAGCCCGAGCAGCGCCGATCTCCTTGCCCACCAGCGAGCCGAGGTGCTTCTCGAGCTTGGCGATCACGCGCCGCTTCTGCAGCTCGTTGACCTCGATCACCGAGTTCAGCAGCTGGAAGTGGTAGCCCGAGTTGCCCGCCAGCTGCTTGAGCGCGCGTGACGTCCTTCGGGAAGCACGAGCCGCCGAACCCGATCCCGGCCTGCAGGAACTTCGGGCCGATGCGCTCGTCCAGGCCCATGCCCCGCGCGACCTCGACCACGTCGGCGCCGGTCTCCTCGCAGACGTTGGCGATCTCGTTGATGAACGAGATCTTGGTCGCGAGGAACGCGTTGGACGCGAGCTTGACCATCTCGGCGCTCTTGACGTCGGTGCGCACCAGCGGCGCGTCCAGCGGCGCGTAGAGCTCGACCACCGCGTCGCCCGCCCAGTCGCCCTCGTCGCCGACGACGACCCGGTCGGGCTCCATGAAGTCCTCGATCGCCGAGCCCTCCTTGAGGAACTCCGGGCACGACACGTAGCGGAAGCCCCTTGCCCTGCTCGGCGCAGCATGCGCCTGATCGACTCGCCGGTGCCCACCGGCACGGTCGACTTCATCACCAGCGCGTGCTCGTCCGACGCCGGCATCGCGTCGACCACGGCGTGCACCGCCGACAGGTCCGCGTCACCCGAGTACGTCGGCGGCGTGCCGACCGCGACGAACAGCAGCCGCGCATGGGCCACGGCGTCCGCGATGTCGGTCGAGAAGTGCAGCCGCTCGCGGTTGCGCGCGACGATCTCCGCCAGCCCCGGCTCATAGATCGGGATCCGGCCGGCGCTTCAGGCCCTCGATCTTGGCCGCGTCGATGTCGATGCAGTAGACCTCGCTGCCCAGCTCGGCGAAGCCCGCCGCGGTGACCAGCCCGACGTAGCCCGTGCCGATCACGCCGATCGGTTCTCGGTTCGCGCTCATGAGGGCAGATCAGGTTAGCCAGGCGGCCGGCTCTAGTGCTTGAGCCGCCGAAGCGATTCGGCGATCGCGACCAGCCGCGAGTTGGAGATGGCCTGGTCGAGCGTGTTGGTCACCCAGTAGGCGGCGTGCTTGGTGCGCCAGCCGACGAGGCGCAGGTGCTTGCCGTCGTAGTAGAGCATCAGGCGCCGGCCGTTGGCGTGCTTGACCGCGTCCGGGTTGTCGAGGATCGGCGGGTAGCGCCAGCTCATGCCCTCGACGCCGTAGTACTCGCCGTAGAGGCCGTTGTAGATGATGATCCGGTAGGCCGGATGGAGCTTGTTCGCCTCGTCGGGGATGTGGTACAGGTACGGCATCGCCGGGGGCGGGTAGCTCGACCCGGTCGTGCGCAGGGTCGGGAAGTAGAACGGGAAGCCGAGATGGCCCTTGGTCTCGGCGAGCACCGCCATGTTCTCGCCGTCGACGCTGTCGTGCTCGAGCCCGCTGATCGACGACGGCGTGGCGTGGTGGCTCTTGCGCTTGTGCGACGACTTGGCGTGCGGGGTCGGCGTGCGGGTGGGCGTGGGCGTGGGCGTGGCGACGTGCTTCGCTGCCGGCGCGCCGGTCATGAACTCGTCCAGGGTCTTGCGCAGGTCGGAGCCGTGGACATACAGGTACGTGTTGACCGACGGGTCGCGGCTCTCGTAGGCGGGGAACGGGATCTGCTCGACCGGGGCGTGCGACTGCAGCAGGTAGACGCCCATGTGCAGCATGCCGAGGATGTTCCGGGCCGACAGGAAGGACTTGTCCACCTGGAAGTAGCGGCCGAAGATCTTCGCCAGCCGCCGGCGCTGGCCGAAGTCGAGCAGCTGGCGCACGTTGTCCTGGCCCGCGATCTGGCGCAGGAAGTCCTGCTGGCGGTCCGCGCGGAAGAAGTCGCTGTCGCCGTGGCGGTAGCGCACGTAGTCCAGCGCCCGGCGGCCGTAGAGCTTCTGGTAGCCGGGATGGAGGTTGATCGTGGCGTAGCCCTGGCCGGGCGCGACGCCGGCGTTGTCGTTGAAGTAGCGGCGGTCGATGTCGACGTAGACGCCGCCGATGTAGTCGATCGCCCGCTGGAAGCCGCCGAAGTTGACGTTGATGACGTTGTTGATCGCGAAGTCCTGGCCGGTGGCGCTGCGGAACAGCCGCTTGATCGTCGCCACGGTCTTGCGCGGGCCGCCGATCTCGTAGGCGGCGTTGATCTTGTCCGTGCCCGCCCCGGGGATCTGCACCTTCAGGTCGCGCGGGATCGACATCACGGCCACGCGGCCGGTGTCGGGGTTCGCGCGCACGAGCAGGATCGTGTCCGAGCGCGGCTTGAGACCGCGCTTGTGGTCGCCGTAGCGGGCGTCGGAGCCGAGGATGAGGAACGTGCGCGGGTCGCCCGCCTGCGCCTGGGTCACGCCGGGGATCTCGATCGTCCGCCGGCCCTCGGCCGGGCCGAGGAACGCCGAGGTGACGGAGTGGATCTGCAGCAACACCGCCGAGGCCACCGCGGTGGCCGACAGGGCGATCGTCAGCGCGCCGGCGATCGCCGCCCGGATCAGCACGCCCCGGCCGGGGCGCGGCACCTTCACGCCAGGCCCCCCTCGACCGCCCGCAGATCCTCGGCGACGTCGCCGGCGAACCGCTCGGGCACGCCGCGGGCGAAGTCGACGAGCGCGCGGCGATAGCGCCCGAGCGACTCGATCGACACCCACTCGTCCGGGCCGTGATGGCCGCCGCCCGACGGCCCGAACTCCACCGCGGGCACCCCGGCCTTCAGGAACGCCACCGCGTCGGAGGCGCCGTCGCGCCCCACGCTCATCGACTCGCCGTCGGTCAGCCGCGACGCCGCCCGGGACAGCGCCAGCACGTACGGGTTCGTGGGCGAGACCTTGGCCGGCGGCCAGACGAACGTGCGGGCGACGTGGACGTCCGGGATCGCCCGGACCTGGGCGAGGAGCACGCCCGGGTCCTGCTCCGGCAGATAGCGGATGTCGACGTCCATGGCGCACTCCTCGGGCACCTTGTTCGGTGCGTCGCCGCCCACGATCCGGCCCAGGTTGACCGAGGGCCGGTCGAACAGCTCCGAGGACTCCAACGTGAACGGCATCGACTCGATTCGCCGGAACACCTCGATCGCCTTCAGCACCGCGTTGTCGCCCAGCCACGGCGTCGACCCGTGGGCCGAGGTGCCGAAGACCAGGATGCGCATGGCCAGCACGCCCTTGGCCTGGACGCCGACGTGCAGGTTCGTCGGCTCGCCGGTGATGGCGAAGTCGCCCACGTGGCCGAGCTTGACCAGCGCGTCGGACGTGCGCGAGTCGATCTCCTCGGACTCCTCGTCGGGCACGCAGACGAACCGCATCCGGACGGTCTGCTGGTCGCGCAGGTCCTCCAGCGCGCACATCATCGCGGCCAGGCCGCCCTTCATGTCGTAGGCGCCGCGGCCGATCAGCCGGTCGCCCTGGACGCGGGGCTCGAACTGCTCCGCGCGCGCCGGCACCACGTCGTAGTGGCCGTGGAAGACCAGCGTCGGCCCCTCGCTCGCGCCGACCTCGGCGGTCAGCGCGAAGCGGTCGCCGAACTGGTGGTCGGTCACCGGGATCTCGCGCGCCTCCAGCCAGCCCTTGATGAAGCCCGCAGCGGCGCGCAGGCCCTCGATGCTGGAGGTGTCATAGGTGATGAGCCGAGCAGCCAGGGCCGGTTCGTCCATGGCGAATGAGAGTAGTCGCCCGTCGCGGCGCCACACGGGTTGACATCCGGGCCTGTTCTCGTGGAGAGTTGCCAACTGGGTCCGCAGGTCTACGACTAGAGGGATGCTCATGATCAAGCCATGGATCGGCGCGGCGCTGTCCGTGCTCTCGGTGGCGGTGCTGCCGGCGACGGCGCACGCCCAGGCGCCGGCTGGGCCGACGATCCAGCTCGACACGCCGGCCGACGGCGCGGTCTACAGCCTCAACCAGCCGGTCCAGGCCTCCTATTCCTGCGTCGACCCCGCCTCGCCGGTCACCGACTGCGTGGGCAGCGTCCCCAGCGGCAGCGTGGTCGACACGAGCACCGCGGGCAGCTTCACCTTCACGGTGACCTCACACGACCAGGCCGGCGACGTGAGCAGCGTCACCCACTCCTATGCGGTCCAGACCCAGGCGGGCGGCGGCACCGCGTCCACGCTGACCCTGTCGCTGGGCGGCGCGCCGGCGTTCACGCCGTTCGTGCCGGGCGTGGGCACCGACTATCTGGCCACGACCACCGCGGTCGTGAACTCCACGGCCGGCGACGCGCTGCTCACCGTGGCCGACCCCAGCGCGGTCGCGTCGGGCCACCTGCTCAACGGCGACGCGCCGCTGGCCGACGCGCTGCAGGCCGGGGCGACGAGCGCGAACGGCGCCTCCACCGGCTACCAGGCCGTGCCCGACACCGCGAGCCCGGCCACGCTGCTGGCCTACGCCGGCCCGGTGTCGAACGACCAGGTCACGCTGAACTTCAAGCAGACGATCGGCCAGACGGACCCGCTGCGCTCGGGCACCTACGCCAAGGCGCTCGTGTTCACCCTGTCCACGACAAACCCATAGTTTCGCCCTCCCGTCCTCGCAAGCTCGGACGTCCGGGCGACGTTACGTTTCGGCGAGCTTGAGGAACGCCTCGTAGCGGCGCTTGGCGCGCGCCGCCGCGCGGGCCTCCTCCGTGCCCTCCTCGGCGTTGGCCAGCTCGTCCTCGGCCCGCTGCGCGCGGTCGCGCAGGTCGGACGCGTTGAGCTCGTCGACGGGGAAGACCTCGTCGACGAGCACGAGCGCGTGCTCGCCGGTCATCTGCAAGAAGCCCTCGCCCTGCGCGTAGCGGACGACCTCGGACTCCGACTTGTAGAGCCGCAGCTCCGTCGGGTCGAGCATGGCCAGCAGCGGCTGGTGGTGGGCCAGCATGCCGATCGACCCGACGGTGGTCTTCGTCGAGATCATCTCGACCTCGTCGTTGAACACCTCGCCGTCCGGCGTGAGCACCTCGACCTTGAATGGCGTCCTGGCCATCAGCGGTTGCTCTTCGCCGCCTCGACGACGTCCTCGATCTTGCCCTTGAGCAGGAAGGCGGACTCCGGCAGGTCGTCGTGCTTGCCGTCGAGGATCTCCCGGAAGGAGCGCACCGTGTCGGCGATCGGCACGTAGGCGCCCGGCGTGCCCGTGAACTGCTCGGCCACGTGGAACGGCTGCGACAGGAAGCGCTCGATCTTGCGCGCGCGCTGGACGAGCACGCGGTCCTCGTCGGACAGCTCGTCGATGCCGAGGATCGCGATGATGTCCTGCAGCTCGCGGTAGCGCTGCAGCACGCTCTTGACCTCGTTGGCGACGTTGTAGTGGTCCTCGCCGACGATCTCCGGCTTGAGGATGGTCGACGTCGAGTCGAGCGGGTCGACCGCCGGGTAGATGCCCTTCTCGGAGATCGAGCGCGAGAGCACCGTCGTCGCGTTCAGGTGCGCGAACACCGAGGCCGGCGCCGGGTCGGTGAGGTCGTCGGCCGGCACGTAGATGGCCTGCACGGAGGTGACCGAGCCCTTGCGGGTCGAGGTGATCCGCTCCTGCAGCTGGCCCATCTCGGACTCCAGCGTCGGCTGGTAGCCCACCTGCGACGGCATCCGGCCGAGCAGCGCGGACACCTCGGAGCCGGCCTGGACGAACCGGAAGATGTTGTCGATGAACAGCAGCACGTCCTGGCCGCGCTCGTCGCGGAAGTACTCGGCCATCGTCAGGCCGGACAGCGCGACGCGCATGCGCGCCCCGGGCGGCTCGTTCATCTGGCCGAACACGAGCATGGTCTTGTCGATCACGCCCGACTCGGTCATCTCGAGCCAGAGGTCGTTGCCCTCGCGCGAGCGCTCGCCCACGCCGCAGAACGCCGACAGGCCGCCGTGCTCCTGGGCGAGGTTGTTGATCAGCTCCTGGATGAGCACGGTCTTGCCCACGCCCGCGCCGCCGAACAGGCCGACCTTGCCGCCCTGGGCGTAGGGGGCCAGCAGGTCGACGACCTTGATGCCGGTCTCGAACATCTCGGTCGTCGGGGTGAGGTCCTCGACCGTCGGGGCGGGCCGGTGGATCGGCCAGCGCTCCTTGACGTCGATCGCCTCGCCGAGGTCGATCGTCTCGCCGAGCAGGTTGAAGATGCGCCCGAGCGTCACGTCGCCGACGGGCACGGTGATCGGGCCGCCGGTGTCGATCGACCTCCATGCCGCGCGACAGGCCGTCGGTGGTGTCCATGGCGACGGCGCGGACGCGGTCGTCGCCCAGGTGCTGCTGGACCTCGCAGACGAGGTGCGTGCCGGTGCCGGAGGAGATGCCCTCCTGCTCCTCGGGGTTGTCCTCGCGCTCGATCAGCAGCGCCGAGTAGATCTCCGGCAGCTGGTCGGGGAAGACGGCCTCGATGACGACGCCCTGGATCTCCTCGATCCGGCCGACGTTCTTCTTCTCGGTATCGGTCGCAGCCATATTTCTCCTAGACGAGCGACTCCGCGCCCGCGACGACTTCCATGATCTCCTGGGTGATGGCGGCCTGGCGCTCGCGGTTGAACTGCAGCGTGAGGTCGCTGATGATGTCGCCGGCGTTCTCCGACGCGTTGCGCATGGCGGTCATGCGCGCGCCGTGCTCGGACGCCGTGGACTCCAGCAGCGCGCGGTAGATCGAGATCTCCACATAGGCCGGGATCAACCGCTCGAGGATCTCCTCCGGGTCGGGCTCGTACTCGACGAGCGCGCGCTTCTGCTTGTCACCGCCCGTCGTGTCGTCGGACTCGCCGCCGGCCCGCTCGCCGGCCGAGCCCTCCTCGTCGCCGCCCTCCTGCAGGATCGTGGCCTGCTGCAGCGGCAGCAGCGTCTCGCGCGTGACCTCCTGGGTCAGCGGCGAGACGTAGCGGTTGTAGACGATCTCGACGCGGTCGACCTCGCCGTCGACGTAGGCGGCCATCAGGTCGGAGGCGATCTCGCGCGCGTTGGCGTAGGCCGGACGGTCGGTGAACCCGGTGTAGGCGCCCTTGGCCTCGCGCCCGCGGAACGTCAGCGACGACACGCCGCGCCGCCCGGAGGCGTACCAGACGGTGCTCTTGCCGTCGTTCTCGTACTCGCCGCCCGCGCGCACGCCGGCGCGGACGATCTGCGAGTTGAACGCGCCGGCCAGGCCGCGGTCGCCGGTCACGAGCAGGATCGCGACGGTGCTCTCGCTCTCGTGCTCATTGAGGATCGGCAGGTCCGGGACGTGGCCCGCCGCCTCGGCGGCCTGGCGGGTCATCCGCCGGATCGCGCCCGCGTAGGGCCGCAGCGCCTCGATGCGCTGCTCGGCCCGGCGCAGCCGCGCCGCGGCGACCATCTCCATCGCGCGGGTGATCTTCTGGATGTTCTTGACCGACGCGATGCGGCTCTTGACGTCCTTGAGCGCCAACTACGCCTCCGCTCCGACGGCCTCTTCCTCGCGCTCGTCCCCGCCGCCCTCGTCGCCGCCCTCGGACTCGTCGCGCGAGCCGCGGCGGCGCTCGTCCGCCTGCAGCTCGCTCTCCTCGGTGAGCGGATGGCCCTCCTCGTCGAGGTCGTAGCCGAAGTCGTCGCCGAACTGCTCGATCGAGTCGCGCAGGGACTCCTGGACCTCGTCGGACCAGTCGCCGCTCGCGGATCTTCTCCAGCGTGTCCTTGGCGTCGGCGTGCAGGCGCTCGATCAGGCCCTCGTGGAACTCGCCCACGCGGTCGGCGTCGATCCGGTCGAGGAAGCCGTTGGTGGCCGCGTACACGACCGCCACCTGGTCCTCCACGAGCAGCGGCGAGCGCTCGCCCTGGTTGAGCGACTTCACGAGCCGCTCGCCGCGGGCCAGCGTGCGCTGCGTGTCCGGGTCGAGGTCGGAGCCGAACTGGGAGAACGCCTCGAGGTCGCGGTACTGGGAGAGCTCGATCTTCAGCCGGCCGGCGACCCTCTTCATCGGGGTGATCTGCGCGTTGCCGCCCACGCGCGACACCGAGATGCCGACGTTGATGGCCGGGCGCACGCCCGAGTTGAACAGGTTCGGCTCGAGGAAGATCTGGCCGTCGGTGATCGAGATGACGTTCGTCGGGATGTAGGCCGACACGTCCCCGGCCTGGGTCTCGATGATCGGCAGCGCGGTCATCGACCCGCCGCCGAGGTCGTCGTTGAGCTTGACCGCGCGCTCCAGCAGGCGGGAGTGCAGGTAGAAGACGTCGCCCGGGTAGGCCTCGCGGCCCGGCGGGCGGCGCAGCAGCAGCGACATCTGCCGGTAGGCGTAGGCGTGCTTGGTCAGGTCGTCGTAGACGACCAGCGCGTGCTTGCCGTTGTAGAGGAAGTACTCGGCCATGGCGCAGCCGGCGTAGGGCGCCATGAACTTGATCGGCGCGGCCTCGTCGGCGGGCGCGGCGACGATGATCGTGTTGTCGAGCGCGCCGGCGTCCTCGAGCGTCTTGGCGATGCCCACCACGGTCGACATGCGCTGGCCGATCGCCACGTAGACCGAGATGACGCCCGGTGTCCTTGTTGTTGATGATCGTGTCGATCGCGATCGCCGTCTTGCCGGTCTGGCGGTCGCCGATGATCAGCTCGCGCTGGCCGCGGCCGATCGGGATCATCGCGTCGATCGCCTTCAGGCCGGTCTGCATCGGCTCCTTCACCGGCTGGCGCTGGACGACGCCCGGGGCCTTGAACTCGGCCGGGCGGGTCTCCTCGGTGGTGATCTCGCCCTTGCCGTCGAGCGGCGTGCCGAGCGGGGAGACGATGCGGCCGAGCATCTGCTCGCCCACCGGGATGTCGAGCAGGTGCTTGGTGCGCTTGACCGTGTCGCCCTCGACGATCTTCTCCCACGGGCCGAACAGCACCGCGCCGACGTTGTCGGACTCGAGGTTCAGCGCGAGGCCGGTCACGTCGTGCGGCAGCTCGAGCATCTCGAACGCCATGCAGTTCTCGAGGCCGTGGACGCGGGCGATGCCGTCGCGCGACCGACAGCACGGTGCCGACCTCGGTCAGGTCCGCCTGGCCGGCGTCGAGCCCCTCGATGCGGGACTTGAGGATGGAGGTGATCTCGTCTGGCTTGATCTGCATGTGGGCTCCTTAGTGCCCTGTGCCACTTGCTTGCGAAGTTGTTCGAGGCGGTTGCGGATGGAGGCGTCGAGCACGAGTTGCCGACCCGGACGACGATGCCGCCGAGGATGTCCGGCTCGACGCTGGCCGAGAGGTCGACCTTGCGGCCGGTCTGCTCGGCGATCCGGTCGCCGATCTGCTCGACCGTGGCCTCGTCGAGCTCGACGGCGGAGGTGACCTGCACGGGCAGCAGCTTGTTCTCCTCCTCCCACAGCTCGTCGTAGCCGCGGCGGACGCGGAAGATGACCGGCATCCGGTGGTTCTCGATCAGCAGCTTGAGGAAGTTGACGATCGTCTCGTCGGCGCCGGTGACCGCGCGGTCGAGCCCGTCCTGCTTCTCCGGCGTGGAGAAGTAGGGCGAGAAGAAGAACACCTGCAGCTCGCGGTCTCGCTCGCATGCGCGTCGGCGAACTGGCCGAGCTGCTCGCGCACCTCGTCCAGCTTGCCCTGCTCCTTGCGCCACCTCGAACAGCGAGCGCGCGTAGACCGCGGCGATCTCCTCCATCGGCTAGCTCCGTCTCCTCCGAGGCGAGGGCGGCGAAGTCGAGCTCGGCCAGCGCCTCTCGACGAGGCGCTTCTGATCGTCGGAGTCGAGCGTCTTGCGCGTGACCTTCTCCGTGGCCAGCACGGTGAGGTCGGCGACCTCGGCGCGGATCTGCTGGATCGCCCGGCGCGTCTCCTGCTCGATGTCGCGGCGGGTCTGGGCCATCATCTCCTCGCGCTTGGTCCGGGCCTCGGCGAGGATCTCGTTCTCCGACGCCTCGGCCGTGCGGCGCGCGCGGGAGACGATCTCGTCGGCCTGCCCGCGGGCGTCGGACAGCCGCTCGCGGTACTCGGCGAGCAGCTGGTCGGCCTCCTGGCGGGTGCGCTCGGCCGCGTCGATCGAGTCCTCGATCGCCTGCTGGCGCTTGTCCAGCGCCTCGGCGATGCGCGGGAACGCCACCTTCCACAGGAAGTAGAGCGTCAGCCCGAACACGACCAGCGTCCAGACCATCAGCCCGACGTCGGGCTTGACCAGGAAGCTGCCTCCGGAGGACTCGGCGGCGATCGGCGCTCATCGCCTACAGGAAGAAGGCGATCAGGCCCGCCACGAGGCCGTAGAAGAAGCACGCCTCGGTGAGCGCGAAGCCGAGCCACTGGATCGAGGTGATCTCGTCGCGCATCTCCGGCTGGCGGGTGACCGACTCGATGACCTTGCCGAAGATGATGCCGATGCCGACGCCGGCTCCGACGGCGCCGAGGCCACCGCCGACGCCCAGGGCGATCGCGCGGCCCGCCGCCTGGCCGTCGTTCTGCGGCGGCGAAGATGAAGCTGAGGACCATGGACGCAACGTTCACTGTCTGGACTCCTTAGTGGGACTCGGCGACGGAGCCGCCGAGGTAGATGGCCGAGAGGGTGGCGAAGATGAACGCCTGCAGGGTGGCGACCAACCCGACCTCGAACAGGTAGATCGCCCAGCCGAGCGGCAGCAGGAACACGCCGACCGCCGCCGTGCCCAGCAGGATCGCCAGGCCGCCCGCCATGAACAGGATGATCAGGTGGCCGGCGAGCATGTTGGCGAAGAGTCGAACCGACAGCGAGATGATCCGCATCAGGTTCGAGAGCACCTCGAGCGGGAAGATCAGCAGCACCATCGGGCCGTGGACCCCCGCGGGGATCAGCGACTTCAGATAGCCGCCCACGCCCTTGGCCCGCACTCCCTCGGTCGTGTACGCGATGAACACGACGAGGGCGAAGACCAGCGGGATCGACAGGTTCGCCGTCGCCGCGTAGATCTGGAAGGCCGGGATGTTCGCGCCGAGGATGTTCACCTTCTCCTCGGTGTTGACCGGCAGCGGGATGAAGCCGATCAGGTTCGAGTACCAGATGAACAGGAAGATGGCCCCGATGAACGGGAACCACTTGGCGGCCATCCGGTCGTCCATGTTCCCGCGCGTGATGTTGTCCCGCATCAGGCCGAACAGCGTCTCCACGGCCGTCTGCACGCGGTTCGGCCGCTCCTGCATCCGCCGCGCCACGTAGACCATCGTCCAGATGGTCAGGAACCCGGCGAGCAGGAGGTACAGCACCGCCTTGTTGAAGTCGATCGGCCCGATCGAGAACCAGGTGTCGAGCTTGAACTCGTTCTGCGGCTTGAACTCCGTGTTCTTCCCGGCCGAGCCGAGGAACAGGGCCGCGCCGACCGCCAGCAACACGTAGACCGCACCGACGCCGTAGATGATCTTCCGGGTGGTGCTCATGGACCTGGCTTCCTCTCCAGCGGGCGGATGATCAACGAAGTGGCGAGATACACGGTGAAGGCGACGAGCGCGACGAGCGCCGCCATCAACCCGTCTTCCCGATCGGCGGCCAGTCCGACCGCCAGGATGCTAAGCCCGACTACCCATACGCGCCCCAGCAGGACCGTCAGGTTCAGCGCGGCCACGGCGCGCGCGTCGCGGCTGCGCTGGGCGACGCGCTCGATCATCACCCCGGCCACGCGGGTGGCGATCCAGGCGCCGGCGCCGACCAGATAGCCGAGCAGCGGCGCCCCGGTGAGGATCACGAACGGGGCGGCGAGCACCACCACCGCCACGTCCAGGTAGCGGACGATGACGAGAGGGTCGGATGCGGGCATGGCTGGAGCGCTCATCGCAGGCTGTGGGACCGCACCAGGCCATCCCCGCGCGGGTTCGCGCGGCGGGAGGGACGAATGACTCCCCGGCCGGTCCGGCGCGCGCCAGTGTAGCGGGTTCTCGGACTTTGTAACAACTTTGTGACACCCGCCTCTAGCGGACGCCGGTGAGTGCCGCGTGAACGCACGGGGGACCGGCCTCGGCGCGACACGCGGCAGAGGCTAGCCGTACAGTCCGCGCGACGTAGTCCGACCCCAGGAGGAAGCGAGATGCCGACACGCAACGCGAGCGCCGAGTGGCAGGGAGACTTCAAGCGCGGCTCCGGGACGGTCGCCGTCGGCTCGGGCTCGTTCGACCTCCCCTACAGCTTCAGCGGCCGCTTCGAGAGCGGCGGGGGCACGAACCCCGAGGAGATCCTCGGCGCGGCCCACGCGGCCTGCTTCGCCATGGCGCTGAGCGTCGGGCTGACCCAGGCCGGCACCCCGCCGGAGCGGCTGAACGTGTCGGCGGCGGTGACCATCGACCAGGTCGAGGGCGGCTTCGAGATCACGAAGATCGCGCTCAAGCTGCGCGGCAAGGTCCCCGGCGTGGACGCCGACGGGTTCGCACAGGCCGCCCAGGGCGCCAAGGAGCAATGCCCGCTGTCGAAGGCGCTCGCCGCCGTGAAGGAGATCACGCTCGACGCGGCGCTCGAGAACTAGCCCGCTAGCCCGAGAAGTAGGACTTGATGACCTGCGTGCGGTCGTTGCCGCCGCGGCCGATCGCGCGCAGGATCGCCGTCATCGCCGCGTAGCCCGTGCGCGCCTGCGCGCTGGGCGCGCGGCCGAACGCGGTCCGGAAGCGGGCGGCGAAGCCGGCCGGGACCGTGCCGCCGGAGAGTGGCGCGAGCGTGCGCCGGCCGGACGGCATGGCCTGCGGGTCGCCGCCCAGCGCGGCGTCGCCGCCGGGCGCGACCTGGAGGATGCCGGCGGCATTGAGCAGCGGCACGGTGACCGGCGTCGCATCGACCACCGCGGCGATGATCTGCGGGTCCTCGATCGCCCGCTGGGTGGCGGTGGCCGCGGTGGAGGCGGTCGCGCCGAGGTCGAACGCGGCGAAGTTGACCAGCAGCGACCCGACCTTGCCGTGCGCCTGCTGGAGGGCCAGCTTCTGGCCGTCGACGAGGTCGCGCGACGCGCCGTAGGGATCCCGGGTCAGCGAATAGACCGTGAGCGTGCGGCCGCCCAGCTGACCGCCGCCGGCGATCTGGGCGTCGGCGCCGGTCCCGCAGCCCGCGACGGCGAGCGAGACCGCGATCAGGAGTGACGCCGGTGCGCGAACAGCCATGACCGCAGGATGGCAAGCGCGGGCCGCGGTCGCCCGCGCCGGTCGGTCAGCGCCGAGTCCCAGGTGGCGTGCTTGTTGGGGTCGGGCATCCACTCGTAGAAGTACACGCGCTTCACGCGCGGCGACAGCGCGGCCAGCTTGAACACCCAGGCCGCGGCCTTGCCGGCGTGCTTGACCCCCTGCGGGAAGCGGATCCGCGAGTGGTTCTTGCGCTTCACCAAACCGCCGGTCTCCGTGAACCACACCGGGCCGCGCGTGACCTGCAGGAACCGCAGCGTGGCGTGCGTGGTGAACAGGTTCGCGTCGATGTAGTTGTGCAGGCCCCAGATCAGCGGCCCCTTCGCCACCTGGCGGAACTGGCGCGCCCACTCTCCGACCGTCGCCGTGTCGAGGAGATCGGCGCCGACGATGCGGCAGTCCCAGCAGATCTTCCGCACGGCGTTGTAGTACCGGGCCGCGCGCGCGGGGTGGTGGCACGTCGGCTGGCTGCACAGGTTCTCCTCGTTCCACACCTCGAAGTCGGTGATCCACGGGTAGCGGGCGTGGATGCCGCGGAACGCGCGCGCGTACTGGGCCACGCTGGGCAGCACCTTGCGCAGCCGCCGCGTGCGCGCGTGGCCGAGGCTCAGCAGCACGCGCACGTTCGCCTGGTCGGCGGCGGCCAGATAGGCGTCGAGCGCGGCCTGGTCACGCGGTGACTGGAGGACGTCCCAGGGGGCGACGTAGCGGGTGTCCGTGAGATGCAGCGCCCGCCAGCGCGGATCGCTGAACATGGCCGGATGCTGGTCGCCGACGGCGACGATCGGCGGGGCGGCGTGCGCGGCGGCAGGGGCGGCGGCGAGGGCGAGCATCGCGGCGGCGAGGCACCGGACCAGCTGACGGACGGGCGGCACGATGACGGGTTAACGGCGCTCGGGCCCCGAAGGTGCGGCGCGCGGGTCTTGCGACCCGCGCGCCGTGGGGAGGATCAGGCGACGGCGCGGCGCGCCATCTCGCGGTCCAGCCGGCGGGCGAAGCGCCCGGCGGCGTAGGCCGCGCGCCCGCGGACGGGCACGTTGGGGGGCCTTTCGGGGCCTGGGCGGAATACCGCACGGCCCTGGTGGGCCTGGCCGCGCTCATCGGCGATCGTGCGAGCGAGCGCGGCGTTCAGGGAATGCATGGTGGGTGGCTCCTGGTGGATTTGAAGGGAGCCGCCCGCGAGGCTGCGGGTGAAGATCCAGAGGTCGCGGGCGGCAGGGCTGCCCGCGACCGGCGAAGAGAGCTAGGACGCGAGCAGGACGGCGCGGTGAGACGCGCCGCACGCGGGCACGAGGGCCCACATGAAGTGATCGCGCATCGTCATCAGTCCTGCTCACCTCCTTCCGGCGTTCGCCGTGGGTCGTTCGCTTCGTGCCGGAAGGTACCAGCCGCCCGAGCGACGCGGGAGTGGGGCCAGCCACACCATTGGCCGCGGGATTCGAACCTCGCTAGGCGAGCGAGCGGAACTCGCCGGTCTCCATCTCGCGCTCGACCTGCTCGTCGATCTCGTGCTCGCTCGTGGCCGGCTCGGAGCGGCGCAGCTGCCAGGCGCGCAGGCGGCGGAACTTGAGGATCTCCAGCACGTAGACCAGGTAGACGCTGGCGCCCACCCCGACCAGCAGCAGCGCGCCCATCAACGCGGCCCAGCCGGCGCGCAGGTGGCCGGAGGACTGCGAGTAGGGGATGAAGCGCAGCGCCACCGCGAGCCCGGCCATCACGATCGTCCAGGCGTAGAGGTAGAGCACGGTCCGCCGCTGCGAGAAGCCGATGCGGTGGAAGCGGTGGTGGAAGTGGTTGGAGTCGCCGCGGTAGACCGGGCGCCGGTACTTGATCCGCTTGGCCACCACGAACCCCGTGTCCAGGAACGGCACCGCCAGGATGACCAGCGGGCCGATCAGCGCGATCAGGGCGTTGGTCTTGAGCGAGCCCTCGACGATCACCGCGCCGAGCAGCAGCCCGAGCAACTGGGAGCCGCAGTCGCCCATGAAGATCGAGGCCGGCGGGAAGTTGAACACCAGGAACCCGAGCGCGGCGCCGCAGGTGATCGCCGCCAGCACGCCGGCCGCGTTGCGGCCGAGGTCGAACGCGATGATCGCGAACGCCACCGCGGAGATCGCGCACACGCCGGCGGCCAGGCCGTCGACGCCGTCGGAGAAGTTCACCACGTTCATCAGCGCGACGAGCCCGAGCACGGTCAGCGCGCCGCCCAGGTGGCCCAGGTCGACGTGGTGGATGAACGGCAGCGTGAAGTCGTTCACGCTGACGCCGCCGAGCACCAGGACGACCGCGGCCGCCACCTGCCCGGCGAGCTTGGCCAGCGGGTGCAGGTCGACGACGTCGTCCACCGCGCCGACGAGCGTGATCAGCGCGGCCGCGGCGAAGATCGCCCGCATGCGGCCGTTGTCGGGCTCGAAGATGGCCGCGGCCACGAACGCGCCGGCGAAGATGGCCAGGCCGCCCAGCAGCGGCGTGGCCGACCGGGCCAGCCCGCGCTCCTTGACCTCGTCCACCGCCCCCAGCCGGCGGGCGAGCCGCGCCGCCACCGGCGTCAGCGTGGCGGCGACGGCGAACGCGACGAGCGCGGCGAGGAGGGCCCGGGTGATCATCGTCCGGCGGCAAGGATCGCATCCCGCGCCGATCGCAGACTGAGTTGCCCGCCCAGAATCCGGATTGCCGTGCCTCCGGGCCGGGCAGGACTCACGCCGACGCCGATGCGCCCCGCGACGTCCATCCCGCTCGCCGACGCCTTCCTCGCCCTGTCCGACGACGGCGCGCCGGCGGCGCAGCGCACGCTCCCGCGCGCGCTGGCCGCGGCGGCGGCGGCGGTCGCGCTCGCCCTCGGCCTGCCGCTCGGCTCGCACGTCACGCCGAAGGCCCATCCCGTGGCCGCGCTGAGCCCGAAGTCGGCGATCGCGGCCGACGACGCTGAGTGACCGCGCGGCCGCGGCCGACGTGGGGGCTGCAGCCGGGCGACGCGCTCGCACCCGGGCGCACGGTGCTGCGCCGGATCGGCGCCGGCCGCCGCTGCGAGACGCTGCTGGTGTGGGACGAGCACCGGCTGTCGGTGCTGGTGGCCAAGGTGCTGCGGCCCGACCAGGCGCGCGTGCCGGCGGCGCGGGCGGACCTCGAGCACGAGGCGGCGCTGCTGGCGCGGCTCGCGCACCCGGTGCTGGTGCGCGGCTTCGGCGCCGACCTCGCGGGCCGCTTCCCGCACCTCGTGCTCGAGCACCTGGAGGGCCCGACGCTGGCCGAGCTGATCGGCGGCCACGGCGCGCTCGCCGTCGAGCAGCTCCTGCCGCTCGGCCTCCACGTCGCCTCGGCGCTGCACTACCTGGCGGCCGAGGACGTGCTGCACCTCGACGTCAAGCCCGCCAACGTGGTGATGGGCGCGCCGCCGCGGCTGATCGACCTCAGCGTGGCCCGTACGCGCGCCGAGGCCGAGCGCGTGCGCGCCCCGTTGGGCACGGACGCCTACATGGCGCCCGAGCAGTGCGTCCCGGACGGCCGGATCGGGCCGCCCGCCGACGTGTTCGGCCTGGCCGCCACGCTGCACCACGCCGTCTCCGGCGCGCACCCGTTCGCGCCCGACGGGCAGCGCTTCCCCCAGCTGCGCGCGACGCCCCGCCCACTCCCCCGGCGCACGCCGCCGGCGCTGTCCGCGCTGCTGCGCGCCGGCCTGGACCCCGACCCCGCCGGGCGCCCGACGGCCGCCGAGCTCGCGGGCGGCCTCGAGCCCCTCGTGGCTGCCCTGCCCCGCCGGATGACGCTCGGAAGGCGCTAAGCCGCGTCGAGCACCTCGCGCACCTTGCGGGTCAGCGCGCGCTCGGTGAACGGCTTCTCCAGGAACGCGGCGCTCTCGCCCAGCACGCCGTGCCGGTGCACGGCCTCGTCGGAGTAGCCCGACATGAACAGGACCCGCAGGCCCGGGGTGCGCTCGCTGAGCCGCTCGGCCAGGGCGCGGCCGCTGAGGTCGGGCATGACGACGTCGGTGAGCAGCAGGTCGATCGTGCGCTGGGCGCAGAGCTTCTCCGCCTGCGCCGAGTCGTCGACGGTGAGCACGCGGTAGCCGTTGGCCTCGAGCATGATCCGCACCAGGTCGCGGACGGCGGCGTCGTCCTCGACCACCATGATCGTCTCCGAGCCGCGCTCCGCCGCGCGCTCCGGCGCGGTCGCCCTCGGCTCGGGCGCGGCCGTGGCCACGGGGAAGTAGATCTTGAACGTGGTGCCGCGGCCGGGCTCGCTGTAGACGTAGATGCCGCCGCCGCTCTGCTTGACGATGCCGAACACCGTGGCCAGGCCCAGCCCGGTGCCGCCGCCGCTCGCCTTGGTGGTGAAGAACGGCTCGAACAGGTGCCGGCGCACCTCTTCGTCCATGCCGTGGCCGGTGTCGCTGACCGCGAGCAGCACGTGCGCCCCGGCCCGGCCCTCGCCGTGCGTGGCCACCTGCTGGGCGTCGAGCTCGACGTTGCCGGTCTCGATCGTCAGCGCGCCGCCGTCGGGCATCGCGTCGCGGGCGTTGACCGCCAGGTTCAGGATCACCTGCTCGATCTGGGCCCGGTCGGCCTCCACGGGGGCCAGACCGGAAGCGAGCCGCACGCCGACGCTGATGTCGTCGCCGATGATGCGGTGCAGCATCGTCTCCATGTCGGCCACGATCCCGTTGAGGTCCAACACCCGGGGGTGCAGCACCTGGCGGCGGCTGAACGCGAGCAGCTGGTGCGTCAGCTCGGCCGCCTGGGCGGCTGCGCGCGCGATCTCGCCCAGGTCCTCGCGGTCGCGGCCGGCGGTCCGCCGGGAGAGGATCTCCGCGTAGCCGGCGATCACGGTGAGCAGGTTGTTGAAGTCGTGCGCGACGCCGCCGGCGAGGCGGCCGATCGCCTCCATCTTCTCCGCCTCGGCGAGACGCTGCTCGAGTCGCTTGCGCTCGCTCACGTCGTTGGCCAGCACGAGCGCGGCCCGGCGGCCGTCGAGCTGGATCCGGCCGGCGGTTATCTCGACGTCGATGATCGCGCCGTCCTTGCGCCGGTGCCGCCAGGTCCGCGGCGCCGGCGACCCCGGGCCGCCGCGGGCGGAGACATCGGCCAGCATCGCCGCGACGTCCTCCTCCGGGCGGATGTCGGAGATCCGCATCCGCAGGAACTCCTCGCGCGAGTAGCCGTAGTGGCGGACCGCGGCGTCGTTGACGTCGAGGAAGCCGAGCGTCTCGGCGTCGTAGACCCACATCGGCAGCGGGCTGGCCGCGAACAGCATCCGGTAGCGCGCGGCCGAGCGCTCGAGCTCGAGCGCCGCCGCCGTGCGCCGGGCCAGCTCGCCCGCCAGCTCCAGCTCCGGTTCGCCGTACTCGCGCTCCGCGCTGAGCAGCGTGAGCGCCCCGAGCACGGTGCGGCCCTCGCCCAGCGGCACCGAGAGCGCCGAGCGCAGCCCGAGCGCGCGCAGCCCGGCCAGCCGCTCCGCGTCCCCCCGGGCGGCGGCGAACAGCATGTCCTCGCTGATCCGGCGCACGAGCTCCGGCTCGCCGGTGCGGACGACGATCGCCGCGCCGTGGGGCGCATCGGCGGCGAGCGGGAACGCCTCCGGCACGGAGATCCGCGGCGCGAGCGTGCCGTCGTCCTCCACCAGGTCGATCGCGCACCAGCCGGCGAGGCTGGGCACGAGCAGCTCCGCCAGGCGCCGCATCGTGTCGCGGCGGGCCTGGCCGGCGCCCAGGATCTCGCCCGCGCGCGCGAGCAGGCTGAAGCGCGCCGGCGCCTCACGCTCGTGCTGTCGCAAACCGCTCACACGGTGCCTCCGGGCTGAATGTAGGGCGCCGGAGCCCGCTTGGCTACACCGGGGCGGGCGCGCCCAGGTGCGTGTAGAGCGGATAGCGGTCGACGATCGCCGTCACGCGGTCCGCCAACTCGCCGCGCGCGGCGTCGAAATCCGGCTGGAGCGCCCGGGCGATGATCCGGCCGAGCTCGTGGAAGTCGTCTGACCTGCAGACCTCGGGTGGCCAGCGCCGGGGTGCCGATGCGCAGGCCGCTGGTCACCATCGGCGGCCGCGGGTCGAACGGCACGGCGTTGCGGTTGACCGTGATGCCGATCCCGTGCAGGCGGTCCTCGGCCTCCTGGCCGTTGAGCGCGGAGTCGCGCAGGTCGACCAGCACGAGGTGCACGTCGGTGCCGCCGGTGAGGACGTTGACGCCAGCCGGCCAGCAGCTCCTCGGCCAGCGCCTGGGCGCCGACCACCGTGCGCCGCTGGCGCTCCTTGAAGAGGTCGCTGGCCGCGATCTTGAACGCCACGGCCTTGGCCGCGATCGCGTGCTCGAGCGGGCCGCCCTGCTGGCCCGGGAAGACGGCCGAGTTGATCTTCTTGGCGTACTCCTCCTTGCAGAGGATGACGCCGGAGCGCGGGCCGCCCAGGGTCTTGTGCACGGTGGAGGTGGTCGACGTCGGCGATCGGCACCGGGTTGGGGTGCACGCCGGCGGCCACGAGCCCGGCGAAGTGCGCCATGTCGACCATCAGGTACGCGCCGACCTCGTCGGCGATCGCCCGGAAGCGCGCGAAGTCGAGGAAGCGCGGGTAGGCCGACCAGCCGGCGAGCAGCAGCTTCGGCCGGTGCTCCTTGGCCAGGCGCTCGACCTCGTCCATGTCGATCCGGTGGTCGGAGGCGCTGACCTCGTAGGGCACGATGTCGTACAGCCGGCCGGAGACGTTGATCTTCATGCCGTGGCTGAGGTGCCCGCCGTGCGGGAGGCTCAGGCCCATGATCCGGTCGCCCGGCTGCAGCAGCGCGTGGTAGACGGCCGTGTTGGCCTGCGCGCCGGCGTGCGGCTGGACGTTCGCGTGCTCGGCCCCGAACAGCGCCTTCGCCCGGTCGATCGCGAGCTGCTCGATGACGTCGATGTACTCGCAGCCGCCGTAGTAGCGCTTGCCCGGATAGCCCTCGGCGTACTTGTTCGTGAGCACGCTGCCCTGGCACTCGAGCACGGCCTGGGGGACGAAGTTCTCCGACGCGATCATCTCCAGCGTGCGCTGCTGGCGCTCGAGCTCGTGGCCGATGGCCTCGGCGACCTCGGGGTCGACCTCGGCGAGCGGCCGCTCGAAGTAGTCGGGCTGCAGGTCGGGCATCGGTGTCTCCTCGGCCGGGGACCCTGACCGTAGCGAATCGTCAGGCGGCTGCGGCGATATCCGCCTCCGGCACCGCGCCGAGCCGCACGACGCGCCAGCTCCCCGCGGACTCGTAGGCGCGCAGGTCGACCACGGTCGACGGCGTGCCGGGCAGCTCGCCGCCGTCGAGCACCAGGTCGGCGCCGGCGCGGATGTCCGCGGGCACGTCGGCCAGGCGGCGGGCGTCCGGGGCGCCGGCGTGGTTGGCCGAGGACTGCAGGACGGGCGGCGCGCCGGCCAGCGCCTCCAGGGCGGGGACGCGGAGGCCGAGCGTGCCCGGGTCGGGCCCGCAGGCCAGCGGGAAGCGGTGCTCGGGGTTCGGCAGCAGCGCGGTCAGGCCGCCGGGCAGCAACCGCCTCAGCAGCCGGGCGCGTGCGCGGCGGCAGGCCGTCGAGCGCCTGGACGAGGTCGAAGAACATGACCGCGGCCGGCTTCTCCGGCGGACGGCCCTTGAGCCCGTACAGCCGCGCGACGGCCGCGGCGTCCTCGGGATCGCAGGCGAGGCCGTAGACCGTGTCGGCGGGGAAGACGGCGACGCCGCCGGCAGCGATGCAGCGTGCGAACTCCGCGGTCACCGGCGGCCCACCATCACGCGCTCGATGCCGGCCAGGTCGCGCACGCGCTCGACCTCGGCGAAGCCGGCGGCGCGCAGCAGGGACTCCACGGCGTCGCCCTGGTAGCCGGCGATCTCCAGCGCCATGAAGCGCGCACGCGGCGCGGTGACCAGGCGGCGGATGACGTCGAGGCCGTCGCCGGCGGCGAACACGGCCACGCGCGGCTCGTAGCGGGCGACCTCGGGCATCGACCCGCTCCGCCTCGCCGACGTAGGGCGGGTTGGACGACGACGGCGTCGGCCGCCACGCCGGCGAGCAGGTCGCCCTCCACGAAGGTCACGTCGAGGCCGAGGCGCTCCGCGTTCGCCCGGGCCACGGCCAGCGCGTCCGGGCTGACGTCGGTGGCGAGGACCTCGAGGTCCGGGCGCTCGTGACTTCAGCGCCAGGGCGATCGCGCCCGAGCCCGTGCCGACGTCGACGACGCGCGACCCGACGGGCAGGTCGAGCGCCGCCTCGACGACGTGCTCGGTCTCCGGGCGCGGGATCAGCACGCGGCGGTCGACGGCCAGGTCGAGCATCCGGAAGCCCTTCGAGCCGAGCGATGTAGGCGACCGGCTCGCGCTCGCGCCGGCGCCGGGCGGCGTCCATGAACGCCCGCGCCTCGTCCGGCGCGAGCGCGCGCTCGGGATCCAGGAACAGCGCCGACCGGTCGACGCCGAGGACGTGGGCGAGCAGCACCTCGGCGTCCAGCCGCGGCGTGGCGCAGCCGGCCGCGGTCAGGGCGATCTGGGCGGACTCCAGCGCCTCGCGGACGCTGGTGGAGGCAAGCGGCGTGCGCGCCATGGGCCCATGAGGGTATGGCGCCGGAGACGATCTTCACGCGCGAGGTCGGCGCCGGCGATCTGGCGCAGATCCTCCGGCTCGCCTGAACCGCCGCCTGTTCCAGCCTCTGGCGCTTCTCGGCGTCCTGCAGCGCGGCGGTGATCTCGTCGAGCTCGCCGGCCAGGACCGACGTCGAGGTTGTGCACCGTGAGGTTGATGCGGTGGTCGGTGACGCGCCGCTGGGGGAAGTTGTAGGTGCGGATCTTCTCCGCCCGCTCGCCGGTGCCGACCTGCGAGCGCCGGTCGGCGGCCAGCTCGGCCTGCTGCTCGGCCAGCTTGGCCTCGTACAGCCGCGCGCGCAGGACCTTCATCGCCCGCTCGCGGTTCTGCAGCTGGGACTTCTCGTCCTGCATCGAGACGACGATGCCGGTCGGCTTGTGGGTGATGCGCACGGCGCGAGTCGGTCGTGTTGACCGACTGGCCGCCGGGCCCGGAGGAGCGGTAGACGTCGATCTGCAGGTCGTTGGGGTCGATCTCGACGTCGACCTCCTCGGCCTCCGGCAGCACCGCGACGGTGGCCGTGGAGGTGTGGATGCGGCCCTGGGACTCGGTCTCCGGCACGCGCTGCACGCGGTGCGTGCCGCCCTCGAACTTGAACACCGAGTACGCGCCGTCGCCCTTGACCGCGAACGTGTACTTGCCGTCGCGACGCGTCCAGCGTCTCGGTCTTGAAGCCGCGCCGCTCGGCGTAGCGGGTGAGCATCCGGTAGAGGTCGCCCGCCCAGAGCCCGGCCTCGTCGCCGCCGGCGCCGCCGCGGATCTCGACGATCACGTCCTTGTCGTCGTTGGGGTCGCGCTCGACCATCGCGAGCCGGATCTCCTCCTCGAGCTCGCTCGATGCGCTCGCGCGCGTCGGTCGAGCATCGTCGCGCAGCTCGGCGTCCTCGCCCTCGGCGAGCAGCTCCTCGCGCGCCCTCGGCGTCCGACGGCGGCGAGCCGCCACTCCTCGGCGAGCTTGGCGGCGGGCGCGAGCTGGTTGAACAGGCGCCCGGCGTCGGCGTAGCGCTGGCGGTCCGCCGATCACCTCGGGGTCCGCCATCTGCGCCTGCGCGCTCGGCGAAGCGCGCCTCGATCTGCTCGACGAGCGACTCGATCATCGTGACCGAGTACTAGGCCACGACCTCCATGCCCAGCAGCTCTCGTCCGTGGCGCGCGGGTCCTCGACGGCCAGCACGCGCCTCCAGCGCGGCGATCGCGACCGCGAGCTGGTCGAGGTCGGGCTCGCGCGTGGTCAGCTTCTGCAGCTGCATGCCCGGCCAGATGATCAGCTGCGACCCAGCGCGGCGCGGTTGCGCCCGGCGAACTTGATCAGCTCGAAGGAGAGGCCGGCGATCAGCGGCACGCCCAGGATGCGGGTGGCGAGCAGCAGGTACCAGGCCGGCAGCCCGACCGGGGCGAAGACGAAGATCGAGACGACCATCACCACGAGCAGGAAGCTCGTCCCGCAGCGCGGGTGCAGGCGCGAGAAGCGCTGGGCGCGCTCGGCGGCGTCAGCGGCATCGCCGGCCTCGTAGCAGGCGATCACCTTGTGCTCGGCGCCGTGGTACTCGAACACCCGGCGCAGGTCGCTTCTGGCGCGAGAGCAGCAGCAGGTAGCCGAGGAAGATCGCGGTGCGCACGCAGGCCCTCGACCAGCCAGAACAGCACGCGGCGAGCCGAGCTGGTCCTTGATCAGGCTCGTCAGCCCGACGGGGACGACGAAGAACAGGCCGATGGCGAACACCAGCGCGACGACGACCGTGCCCGCCCAGGCGCCGCTGGAGATCTCCTGGCCTCCTCGGGCCTGCTGGGCGTTGGCGCTGCGCTCGAGCGCGCTTGAAGCCGATCGACAGCGACTGCGCCAGCGCGGCCACGCCGCGCAGCACGGGCAGCCGGAACAGCTTCCGGCCGCGGCGTCCAGGCGACGATCGGGGCTGCGACTGCGATCGCCGATCTCGCCGTCCGGGAGGCGCGAGGCGACGGCCCAGGTGGAGACGCCGCGCATCATCACGCCCTCGAGGACGGCCTGACCGCCGACGGCGGCGTCGCGTTCGGCGGTCGCGGGCATAGCTCACATCACAGTGATCGGCAGCCCGGGCCGGCGGACTTCAGTCGGAACCGCGAGCGCGCTTCGGCGGCCCGGCGCTGGAAGCGCTCGACGCGCCCGCCGGTGTCGACCAGCTTCTGCTTGCCGGTGTAGAACGGATGGCAGTTGGAGCAGATCTCGACGTGCATGTCGCCCTTGGTGGAGCGGGTCACGAACTCGTTCCCGCAGGTGCAGCGGACGGTCGCCTCGACGTACTCCGGATGGATTTCGGTCTTCATGGCTCATCCAGTGTAGATAGTGGCTCAGCAGGTGACGCTGAGACATTGTCGTCCTCGTCGGCCTCGTCGACCTCGTGCGTCGCGTCGACGACTCACGGCGATCTGCTCGCCGGGCGTGCAGGCCGGCGCGGCGAGCGCCACCGTGCGGTGAGCGCCGGCGGCCAGCGCGGTGATCTGCAGCGATCCCAGCAGCGCGCCCGTCGCGCGTGAAGTCGACCTCGAACGGCCCGGCGTCGCCCCGGCCGGTGTTGACCAGCGTCGCCACGTAGCGGCGCCGGCCCGCTTCGGCGGCCGGCTGGACGCTCAGCGCCCCGGCGCGTCAGGTTCGGCCGCGGGTCGGGCTGGTGGCAGGTGCGGGAGCTGTCGCGGCTCGGAGCGGATGACGCGGCCGGCGCGTCGCGCCAGCGGAAGTCGACCACCGCGCGGTAGCTCGCCGGGCGCGAGCAGCGCTCGACGGTCTTGTCGTAGAGGTAGCGGTCCAGGCCGCGCGGCGCGGTGATCCAGCTGCCGAAGCCGGGCGCCGCGACCTTGGCCCAGACCGGCGCGTCCGGCGTGCGGGCCTGCAGGGTGAAGCGCAGCTGCAGCCGCTTGGCACGCGCTGAGCGCGGCGATCCGCCCCTCGAACGTCGCGGACCGCTCGGCCGGCGTGGCGCCGTGCGTGCAGCGCAGCACGACCGCCTGCGCGGCGTGTCGCGGCGCGCGGCGGCGACCAGGAGTGCCGAAGAGGCCGAGGAGCGAGAGCGCGGCGAACCATCAGTCGCGCCAATGAACCCATTTCGCGGCCGCGAGTTGCGGCCGGGCTTTATCGTCCGCTCATGCCCGAGTTCGATCTGGGAACGCCCGCTCGCCGACCTGCACGAGCTGCGCCGAGCTGACCGGAGGGCCGGACGGCGCGCGCCGGCTGGCCTGGAGCGCGGACTGGCGCACGGCCCGCGAGTGGCTGCTCGGCAAGCTGGAGCCTCTGGGCGTGGAGGTCGAGCGCGACGCGGCCGGCAACCTGTGGGCGACCCGCGCCGGCGCGTCCGCGCAGACCATCGTCGTCGGCTCGCACATCGACGCCGTGCCGCACGGCGGCTGGCTCGACGGGGCGCTCGGCGTCTGCGCGGCGCTCGAGGTGCTGCGCGGCACGGCCTCCGAGACGCCGCCGGCCACGCTCAAGCTGATCGACTGGGCCGACGAGGAGGGCGCGCGCTTCGGCCGCTCGCTGCTCGGCTCCTCCGCCGCCGCCGGGACGCTGAGCCCCGACGACGTCCGCGGCCTCACCGACGCCGAGGGCACCACGCTGCCGGACGCGCTGGCCGAGAACGGCGTCGACCTCGACACGATGGGCGAGGCCGAGCTGCCGGCCGATCTCGCCGCGTACCTCGAGCTGCACATCGAGCAGGGCCCGCGGCTGGAGGAGATGGGCCGGCCCGCCGCGGCGGTGATCGGCTGCTTCGGCGTCGAACGCCACGCCATCAAGTTCACCGGCAAGGCCAGCCACGCCGGCTCGACGCCGATGAACCTGCGCCGCGACGCGTTCCTCGCGGCGGGCCGCTTCGGGCTCGCCTGCCGCGACAGCGCGGTCGAGCGCAAGGGCGTGGCCACGATCGGCACGGTCAGGGCGGCCCCGGGCATCCCGACGATCATCAACCAGGAGTGCGAGGTCACGCTCGACCAGCGCGCGTTCACGCCGGAGCAGCTGCGCGACATGCTGGCCGACGCGAAGCAGGCCGCGCAGCGGATCGCCGACGAGGAGGGCGTCGAGGTCGAGTGGCGGCGGATCTGGCAGATCGACCCGGTGCCGTTCGACGAGCGCCTCGTCGAGCTGGCCGCGCAGGCGGTGTCCGAGGTCACCGGCGAGGAGGCGCCGCGGCTGCCGTCGGGCGCGCTGCACGACTGCGCCGAGGTGGCCCGCCGCGCGCCGGCGGTGATGGTGTTCTCCTCGTCCACCGACGGCGTCAGCCACAACCCGTCCGAGGACACCCCGGAGGACGACCTGCGGGTGGCGCTGCGGGCCTACGGGCGGCTGTACGAGCTGACGGCGGGGATGATCTCGTCGCCGTAGGCGGCGAGCGTCTCCTCCTGGCCGGACGTCATCAGGTAGACGATCCACTCGTCGACGCCGATGTCGGCGAGCCCGCGCAGCTTCTCGACGATCTGCGCCGGCGACCCGATCACGGTGAAGCGGTCGCAGATCTCGTCCGGCACGAACGCGCCGTGGGCCGCGCCGACCCGCGAGTGGTCGGAGTAGTCGTACTCGTCGCGCCCGCGGATGTAGTCGGTCAGCTCGGGCGGCACCTCCGAGTGCTCGCCGTGCACGCGGATGATGTCCGCCACGTGGTTGCCGACCATGGCCGGGAACCAGCGCACCTGGTCGCGGGCGTCCGCGAGGTCGTCGCTGACCAGGCTGGGCGCGCAGACCAGGCACTTCAGCGCCGCCGGGTCGCGCCCCGCCTCCTCGGCCGCCCGCCGCGCGGTGGCCATCGTCCACGCGATGATCGCCGGGTCGGCGAGCTGGATGATCACGCCGTCGCCCACGCGCCCGGCCACGCCGAGCGCCCGCGGGCCGTAGCCGGCGACATACAACGGGATCTCCGGCAGGTCCGCCGCCCACTTGAGCTGCATCTCCGTCCCCTCCCACTCCACGGGACGGCCGTTCATGAAGTCCTTGATCATCCGCAGCCGGCGCTCGAACTCGACGATCTTCGTCGGCTTGTGGCCCATCATCCGCACGGCGGAGTCGCCGCGGCCGATGCCCATGACGATCCGCCCGCCGGAGATGTCCTGCAGCGTGGCGTGGGCGGACGCCGTCACCGCCGGCTCGCGTGTCACCGGGTTGGTCACGCACATGCCGATCCGCATCCGCTCCGTGCGCTCGACCAGCAGGCTGATCAGCGGGTACGGCTCCTGCCAGAGGATCGGCGAGTCGTAGGTCCAGCCGGAGTCGAAGCCGTGGCGCTCGGCCAGCGTGACCAGCTCGACGAGCCGCGTCCACGGCGGGTCCGGCAGGACGGTGACCCCGAACTTCATATCGCGAACAGCGAGCGGTGGACGAAGCGGCCGTGGCCGGGCTCGGTGACGATCTTGCCGTCCTCGTAGACGGTGTCGCCGCGGGAGAGCACGACGCGCGGCGCGCCGGCCACCTCCCAGCCCTCGAACGGGTCGTAGTCGACGTTCATCACGTGGGTCCTGGCCGACAGGGTGCGCCGCACGTCGGGGTCGAACACGACCACGTCGGCGTCATAGCCCGGCGCGAGCGCGCCCTTGCGGTCCAGCCCGAAGATCCGCGCCGGCGCCCACGAGCAGTAGCGCACCAGGTCGGTCTCGGTCATGTGGCCGGACCGCACGCTGCGGTCGTAGAGCAGCGTCAGCCGGTGCTCGATGGCCGGGAGCCCGTTCGGGATCTTCGTGAAGTCGTCGAGCCCGAGCTCCTTCTGCTCTTTGAAGTTGAACGGGCAGTGGTCGGTCGAGATGCCCTGCAGCGCGCCCTGGCGCAGCGCCTTGTAGAGCACGGCCTGGTGGCGCTGCTCGCGCAACGGCGGCGAGCAGACGAACTTCGCGCCCTCGAACCCGGGCCGGTCGAGGTCGTCGACCGTCAGGAAGAGGTACTGCACGCAGGTCTCGCCGAAGATCGGCAGCCCGCGGTCGCGCGCCGCCTGGATCTCCCGGACCGCGTGCTCGCAGGTCACGTGGACGACGAACAGGGGCCGCCGCGCCCACTCGGCCAGCCGGATCGCCCGGCTCGTGGCCTCGCCTTCCACCTCGGGCGGCCGCGACCAGGCGTGGTACTTCGGGCCGGTGTTGCCCGCCTCCATCGCCTCCTTCTGGTAGCGCACGACGGCGTCGCCGTTCTCGCAGTGGACCATCACGAGCCCGCCCGTCCGGCCCGTCTGCTCGAGCACGGCGAGGAACTGCTCGTCGTCGACCATCAGCGCGCCCTTGTAGGCCATGAAGACCTTGAACGAGGTGATGCCCTCGGCGACGCACTGCTCCATCTCGGCGATCACCTCGGCGCGCGCGTCGGTGATCGCCATGTGGAATCCGTAGTCGACGTGCGCGGCGCCGTCCGCGCGCCCGTGCCACTCGGCGCGCGCCTCGGCCAGGCTGCCGCCGACGTACTGGATGATGAAGTCGACGATGCACGTCGTCCCGCCGGCCGCCGCGGCGGCCGTGCCGGTGTCGTAGTCGTCGCAGCTCCACGTCCCGCCGAACGGCATCGACAGGTGCGTGTGGTTGTCCACCAGCCCGGGCATCACCAGGCAGCCGGAGGCGTCGATCACCTCGTCGCCCTCCAGCCCGGTGCCGACGGCCGCGATCGACTCCCCCTCGATCAGGACGTCGGCGTCAAACGCGTCCGTGGCGGTGACGACCCGCCCTCCCCGGATGAGACGGCTCATGCGGGAACCCTACGCCACCAGCAGCGCGATGCCGACGGCGATCAGCCACAGCGACCAGGCGACGTAGGCGACCGGCACGATCCGCCCGGCGAGCGGCCGGCCGCGGCCCACGAACTCCAGTGCGCACAGCATCAGGACCGGGCCGATGACGATCCCGGCGACGCCGATCAGCGGGGGAGCGGCGGCGGTCTGGGTGAGCGCGACGCCGGCGAGCGTCGTCCAGGCGCCGGTCAGCAGGTAGCCGAGGTGCTCGCCGACCGCGACGCCGAGGTAGCGGTTGAACGCCTGGAAGACGAGCTCGGCGGCGGGATCGTCGGACTCGGCCAGGAAGGGGACGAGGAACGGCCAGCGCACGAGCCCGAGGAACTGCACCGCGGCGGCGAGGATGCCGACCGGCGTGGCGACGGCGAGCACGGCGGGGTCGGCGTCGCCGATCGCGTGGGAGAGCAGCGCGACCAGCGGGACCATGGCGACGGCGGTGAGCGCGAACGCCCACCAGGTGAGCACGAGCGCGTTGCCGCCGGCCTTGAACTTCGCGAGCGCGTCGTCCTGGCGCAGGACGTCGGGATAGTCGAACGTGGCGGCGAGCCGGGCGAAGGCGACGTTGAACGCGATCGGCACGGCGATCAGCAGGATGCCGGCGACGGTCATGCCCGCACCAGGCGCAGCGTGAGGCCGGTGAGGACGGTGGCGACGAGCGCGCCGCTGGAGCCGAACACCGCGTAGCCGCGCTCGATGTCGACGATCGTCGCGTACGTGGCGAGCCAGCCGAGCGCCCAGGCGGCGCCGGTGACCGCGGTCCAGGCGAGCCCCGCCCGGCCGAGCAGCGCGGACTGGGCGGCGCCCACGGCCGTGCCGGTGATCGCGCCGAGGACGAGCACGTCGGCGAGGCCGTGGCCGGCCCCGGTGACCGCGACGCCGAGCGCCGAGCCGGCGGCGGTGGCCGCCGCGGTGCATGCGACCCACCGCCACTCCGTCTTCAGCGCGAGCGCCTGCGCGGCGCCGATCGCCGCGCCGGCCAGCAGCCCGGCCGCGGCCGCGGTCAGCGGCCCGCGGACGGAGCCGACGGTCTCGATGGCCAGCAGGCCGCCGAGGGGAAAGCCGAGGAAGGTCGGGAGCCAGCGCGTGAAAGAGGAGGTCATGTCGCCCACTTGGTGTACGGTGTACGTTATGAGCAGTAACGTACGGAGTACATGAGCGAGTTGTCAAGCCCGTGAGCCCAAGAGTGAAGCCAGCCACACCCCGCAGCCGCCGGCCGCGCGGCTCGCTCTCGCGCGACGTCATCCTCGACGCCGCCGAGGCGATCGCGTCCGGCGACGGCTACGAGGCGCTGTCGATGCGCGCGGTCGCCGCGCGGCTCGGCGCGGTGCCGATGGCGCTCTACAACCACTTCGCCACCAAGGAGGAGCTGGTCAACGCGCTGCTGGACCGCGTCCTGTCGCGCTTCGTGCCCGCCGGCGACCTCAAGGGCTTCGCCCGCGCGCACCGCCGGGTGCTCACGGACCACCCCTGGGCCGTCGCGCCGATCTTCTCCCACCCCAACCCGGGCGGCGCGGCCGTGACCATCGGCGAGAACGCGCTCGGCATCCTCTTCGCCGCCGGGCTGTCAGAGCAGGACGCGATGGCCGCCTTCAGCGGCCTGATCGCGCTCAACTACGGCTGGGCCTCGTTCACGGCCGCCGGCGGCGACCTCGAGGGCTACGGCAGCGACGCCCACTACGAGCGCGTGCTCGACGCCCTCGCGGCCGGCTTCAGGTGACCTGGTAGACGGGCCCGTCGCCGCCCTCGGGCGGGGTGAGGCGGCCGCCCTTGGCGGTGATCGCGCCGCACTGCACGCAGTTGGACGGGTTGACGACGAGGTCGACCATCCCCTCTGCCGGCGCGTCCTCCGGGATCTCGTAGACGCCCGCCGGGCACATCCAGGCCCAGCCCTCGGCCACCTCGCGCGGCACCCGCTGCTGGATGCGGATGTGCGACGGCGCGTCGTCGCGCGTTGCGTTGCCGGTGAGGAAGACGCCCGAGAGCTTGTCGAACGTGTACTTGCCGTCGGGCTTCGGATAGCGCTTGTGGCGGTCCGACAGCGTCAGCGGCGCCTCGGCGTCACGGTGGGTGGCCCAGTGGCCGCCGGGGAAGCGGCCCTTGGTCACGACCATCGCGTTGGTGATCGCGCCGCCCAGGATCAGCCCCTTGCCGAACGGCTGCTTCATGTTGCGCGACTCGTAGAGGTCGGCGCCGATGTCGGAGTCGTGCACGGCGGCCTCGTAGGCGGAGAAGTCCGTCGAGCCGGCCTTCAACTGGCGGTAGATCGTCTCCGCGGCCAGCCGCCCCGACTCGATGGCGTAGTGGATGCCCTTGAGCTTCGGGACGTTGACCATGCCGCCGGCGTCGCCGCAGATCACCAGCCCGGGCGCGTGCAGCCTGGGCATCGCCCAGTAGCCGCCCTCGGGGATCGCCTTGGCGCCCCAGGCGACGCGCTTGCCGCCCGCGAGGACCTTGCGGACCAGCGGGTGCAGCTTGAACTCCTGCAGGACGTCGTGGACGGAGAAGCGAGCGTCGGTGTAGTCCAGGCCGGTGACGAACCCGAGCGACACCTTCGGCGTCTCGCCCTCGCGGTTCATCCCGTACATCCAGGAGCCGCCGAACTCCTTCCACTTCGCTCCGGCGCGCAGCGGCCAGCCGAGCGTGTGGACGATCTTCTCGAACGGCCGCTCGACCTCCCACACCTCCTTGACCCCGAGCGCCCAGACCTGCGGGTCGCTCGCCGCGAGGCCGAGCGACTTCACCGCCGCGCCGGTCAGGTGGCCCCAGCAGCCCTCGGCGAGCACGGTGGCCTTGGCCACGACGTCGGAGCCCGGCTCGAAGTTGCCCTTCTCGGCGCCGGACTTGTCGCGGCCCTTGTCGCCCGTGCGCAGGCCGACCACACGACCGTCCTCGACAAGCAGCTTGTAGCCGCTCGTCTCGGACAGGATGTAGGCGCCCGCCTCCTCGGCGCGCTCGCCCAGCCAGCGGTTGAGCTCGGCCACCGAGACCACGTAGTTGCCGTGGTTGCGGAACGGCGGCGGCGTCGGCTTCAGCGGCACCGCGCGCTTGCGGTTGAGCAGGAAGTAGACGGTCTCGCGACCGACCTCGCCGTAGTGCGGCCAGGAGTCGTCGTCGGGCAGCAGCGCGCGGATCGCCTGCGGGTTCATCACGCCGCCCGACAGCTGGTGCGCGCCGGGCACGCGGCCCTTCTCGATCACCGCGACGGGCACCTCGCCCAGCCTCTCGGTCAGCTCCTCGTCGTCGGCGAGCAGCTGCATCAGCCGGATGGCGCAGGCCGTCCCGGCCTGGCCGCCGCCCACGATGGCGACCCCGACCTCGATCCGCTCGTCCTCAGCGTCCGTGGGCGGCCCGACGAACTCCTCGGCGGAGTCGACGGGCGGCGGGTACTCGCTGGGGGCGACGCTCACGAGCCCTTCTTCGCCTTCACGGCCTCCGTGAGCTTCGGCACGATCTTGTTCAGGTCGCCGACGATGCCGAGGTCGGAGAACTCGAAGATCGGGGCGTTCGAGTCCTTGTTGATGGCCACGATGTTCTCCGAGGCCTGCATGCCGACCTTGTGCTGGATCGCGCCGGAGATGCCGGCCGCGAGGTAGAGCTTCGGCGCCACGGTCTTGCCGGTCTGGCCGATCTGGGCGCTGTACGGCCACCAGCCGGCGTCGACCACCGCGCGCGTCGCGGCCACGGCGCCGCCGAGCGCGCCGGCCAGCGCCTCGAGCTGCTGGAAGCCCTCGGCCTTGCCCAGGCCGCGGCCGCCGGCCACCAGGAAGTCGGCGTCCTCGATGTTCACGTCGGCGCCCCGCTGCTCGCCGCGCTGGACCATCGTGGCCTTCAGCGAGTGGGCCCGGAACTCGACGTCGACGCGCTCGACGGTCGCCGCGCCCGAGCCGTTCTGCGTGATCTCGAACGCGTTCAGCCGGCCGATGATCACGCCGACGCCGGAGCGGTAGTGGACCGAGGCGATCTGCGAGTCCTTGAGGATCGGCCGCTCGGCCACCAGCTTGCCGTCCTCGGCCCGGACGTTCGTGACCTCCATGCACACGCCGGCGTCGAGCCGGGCGGCCAGGCCGGCGCCGATCTCGAAGCCGAGCAGGCCGCCGCCGAACAGCGCGTACCCGTGGCCGTTGGCCTCGATCACCTGCGCCATCGCGTCCACCACGGGCTGGGCGAGCCCCTCGGGGCCCTCGACGTTGAAGACCTTGGTCGCGCCGTAGTCGCCCAGCGAGGCGGCCAGGTCGTCGGCCACGCCCTCGCCGATGACGATCGCGTGACACTCCGTGCCGAGCTCGGAAGCGAGGCGAGCACCCTCGGAGACCGCGCCGAGCGAGTTCTTGTTGAAAGCGCCCTCGTAGTGGAGCGCGTAGACCAAGATCCGGCTCACAGGACACCTCTTTCTGTGGGATTCCCTGACGGCACGCTCATGCCAGGAGCTTCCTCTCGTCCAGCCAGGCGACGATCTTCTCGACCGTCTCGTTCGTGTCCTCGTCCTCGATGATCTGGCCCGCCGCCTTCTCCGGCGGCGCGGCGAAGTCCGAGCAGTGGGCGCGGGCGTTGTCGAAGCCCACGCGGTCGCCCTCGATGCCGGCGTCGCCCGCCGCCTTGGTCTCCAGCGGCTTCTTCTTGGCGCCCATGATCGCCTTCAGCGACGGGTAGCGCGGCTCGTTGATCGCGTCGCCCACGGAGATGACGGCCGGCAGCTCGACCTGGACGGTGTCGTAGCCGTACTCGGCCTGGCGTTCGCAGCGCAGGGCGCCGTCCGCCACCTCGATCTTGATCACCTGGGTGAGCGACGGCATCTGCAGGTGGTCGGCCACCACCGCGCCGATCGTGTAGCACTCGCCGTCGTCGGACTGCTGGCCGAGCAGGACCAGGTCGGGCGACTCGGCCTCGAGCACCTTGGCCAGCGCGTAGCCCGTGCCGTTGACGTCCGAGCCGGCCAGCGCCTCGTCGGTCAGGTGGATCGAGCGGTCGGCGCCGAGCGAGACCGCCTTGTGCAGCGCGCGGACCGCGCTCTCCGGCCCCATCGTCACCGCCACGACCTCGTCCACCTCGATCGCGCCGCCCTCCTTGAGCTGCATCGCGGCCTCGATGGCGTGCGTGTCGAACGGGTTGAGGTTCTTCTCCCCGCTCCGGTCCAGTCGCCCCGTCGACGGATTGATGCGCTTCGCGACGGCGGCGTCCGGCACCTCTTTGACCAGGACGCAGATCTTCACAGGGTCAACTCCTCGCTGGGCTCCGACCTAAAGGCCGCATCCTAGCGCGTTGACTGACGAGTCAATCTAGGGCGTGACCGACTTCTCGATGAAGTCGATGATCGCCTGGGTGGACGCGCCCGGCGTGAACACCTCGGCCACCCCGAGCTCCTTGAGCTTCGGGATGTCCTGGTTCGGGATCGTCCCGCCCACCGTGACCAGCACGTCGCCCGCGTCCTGCTCGCGCAGCAGCTCGACCACCTTCGGCACGAGCGTCATGTGCGCGCCGGACAGGATCGACAGCCCGACCGCGTCGGCGTCCTCCTGCAGCACGGTCTCGACGATCTGCTCGGGCGTCTGGTGCAGGCCGGTGTAGATGACCTCCATGCCGGCGTCGCGCAGCGCGCGGGCGATGATCTTCGCCCCCCGGTCATGGCCGTCGAGGCCGGGCTTGGCCACCACCACGCGGATCCGGCGCCCCGAGGACGGCATGCCCGGCAGCCTACCCTCTCGGCGTGGACGCGGCCGCGCCGCAGAGCCGCGCGGGGCGCGTGCAGACCCTTCTGATCCTGGGCGCCCTCTCGGCGTTCGGGCCGCTGTCGATCGACATGTACCTGCCGGCGCTGCCGGGGCTGGCGCGCGACCTGGGCGACGCGCCGTCGGCCGTCCAGGTGACGCTGACCACGTGCCTGGCCGGGCTGGCCGCCGGGCAGATCCTGGCCGGGCCGGTGAGCGACGCGCGTGGACGGCGCCCGGTCGCCCTGGCCGGGCTGCTGACGTTCACGCTCGCCTCGGCGCTCTGCGCGGTAGCCCCCTCGATCCCCGCGCTGGCCGCTCTGCGGCTGCTGCAGGGGCTGGGCGGCGCGGCGGCGATCGTGGTCGCCCGCGCGGTGGTCCGCGACCGCTATTCCGGGGTCGCGGCGGCGCGCTACTTCGCCGTCCTCACGCTGGTCAACGGGCTGGCGCCGGTGCTCGCGCCGATCGTCGGCGGCCAGCTGCTGCGGGTGACGAGCTGGCGGGGCGTGTTCGGAGTGCTGAGCGGGCTCGGCGTCGTGCTGCTGGGGGCGACCGCGGCGTGGCTGCGGGAGACGCTGCCGCCGGAGCGCCGGCGCACCGGCGGCCTGCGCGACACGCTGGCCACGTTCGCCCGGCTGAGCCGCGACCGCCGGTTCACCGGCTACGCGCTGGCGCTGGCGCTGGGCTTCGCGGCGATGTTCGCCTACATCTCCGGCTCGCCGTTCGTGCTGCAGGACATCTACGGCGCCACGCCGCAGCAGTTCTCGGCCGTGTTCGCGGTCAACTCGCTGGGGATCATGGCCGCCGGGCGGGTCAGCGCGGGGCTGGTCGGGCGCCATCCGCCGCAGCGGCTGCTGCTCGCGGGCCTGGCGCTCAACGTGGCCGGTGGGCTCGCGCTGCTGGCGGTGGTGGCCGCCGGCGTGGGCGGCATCGCCGCCGTGCTCGTGCCGCTGTTCGCCGTCGCCTCGAGCATCGGCCTGATCCTGCCCAACGCCACCGCGCTGGCGCTCGAGCTGCACCCCGAGGCGGCGGGCAGCGCGTCCGGGGCGATCGGCGTGGCCCAGTTCGCGGTCGCCGCGGCCGTCGCCCCGCTGGTCGGCGCCGGCGGCTCGGCCACGGCGCTGCCGATGGCGCTCGTCATCGCCGGCTGTGGCGTGGCGGCACTCGCCGTCCTGCCGCGCCACGCATGAGAGAGTGAGGAAGTGGACCTGCTCGCCGCCTTCCGCGCCGCCGCCCGCGCCCTGTCGCTGGGCGACCCGCCCGGCGCCGCGATCGCCGGCGTGCTCGGCTGGACGGAGGACCCGGCCGGCAACGTGGCCGTGGGGCCGCTGCGCTTCCGCGCGCCCGAACCGGACGCCGCCACACGCGCGGCGCTGGACGACCTCGGCACGATGATCGCCCTCGAGGGCTACGAGGCCCGCCGGCGGGCGCTGCTCGACGTCGCCTTCGACTCGGTGATCACGATGGACGAGCACGGCCTCGTGCTCGAGGTCAACCGCGCGGCCGAGCGGACGTTCGGCTACGCCGCGGGGGACATGATCGGCCGCGAGGTGGCGGAGCTGATCATCCCGCCGGCGCTGCGCGACGCGCACCGCCGCGGGCTCGCCCGGCACCTGGACCGCGACGGCGGCGGGCCGATCGTCGGCCGCCGCGTCGAGCTGACCGCGATGCGGGCGGACGGCAGCGAGTTCCCGGTCGAGCTGGTCGTCACCCGTCCGGATACGCACGGGCCGCCGCTGTTCTACGGTTATGTGCGCGACATCAGCTCCCGCCAGCGCGCCGAGGCGGCGCTGCACCGGCTGGCCGAGGAGCAGGCCGCGCTGCGCCGGGTGGCCACCGCCGTGGCGGCGGAGAGCGACCCCGCGGCGCTGTTCGGGATCGTCGCGGAGGAGCTCGCCCGGCTGCTGGAGGCCGAGCGGGCGCACCTGTTCGGCTACGACCCCGACGGCCGCGGCGGGACGATCATGGGCGGCTGGTCGCTGGTGGACGAGCACCGGCTGCCGGTCGGCCTGCACGTGGCGGTGGACGGCGACACCGCGATGGCCCGGGTGTGGCGGACCGGCGCGCCCGTGCGGATCGACGACTACGCGCCGGTCGAGGGCAGGGCGGCCGACGTGATCCGCCAGTACGGCGTGGGCGCCGTCGTGGCCTCGCCGATCACGCTCGGCGGCCGCCTGTGGGGCGCGGTGATCGTCTCCAACGTCGCGCCGCGGCCGTTCCCGCCCGGCACCGAGCAGCGGATCGCCGACTTCGCCGAGCTGGCCGCGCAGGCGCTGGCCAACGCCTCCGCGCGCGAGCAGCTCGCCGCGTCGCGCGCCCGCATCGTGGAGGCGGGTGACGCCGAGCGCCGGCGGCTGGAGCGCAACCTGCACGACGGCGCGCAGCAGCGGCTGGTGTCGCTGTCGCTCATGCTCAGGCTCGCCGGCCGGCGCGTGAAGGACGACCCGGAGGCGGTCGCGTTCCTGGAGCGGGCCGGCGACGAGCTCGCCCAGGCGCTGCAGGAGCTGCGCGAGCTGGCCCGCGGCATCCACCCCGCCGTGCTGACCGAGCGCGGGCTCGCCCCGGCGCTGCAGGCGCTGGCCGCCCGGGCGCCGCTGCCGGTCGAGCTCGAGCTGCCGCCCGAGCGGTTGCCCGCGCCGGTCGAGGCGGCCGCCTACTACCTGGTCTCCGAGGCGCTGGCCAATGTGGCCAAGCACGCGCAGGCGAGCGTGGTGCGGGTGCTGGTCGAGCGCAGCGACGGCCGCGCCCGCGTGGAGGTGGCCGACGACGGCGTGGGCGGCGCGGACGCCGGCGGCGGCACGGGCCTGCGCGGGCTGGCCGACCGCGTCGAGGCGCTGGGCGGCCGGCTGGCCATCGACAGCCCGCGCGGCCGTGGCACCATCCTCCGGGCCGAGCTCCCGCTGCGCTGATTTGTCTGCGCCCTGACCGGTCGCGGGGCGAGCCATGACCCCGTTTTTGGCGTCCTCCCGCGGCGCGGTCAGTTTCGCGACCGGCGCGCGCGCCGCGCCATTGCGTAGCGTCGCGCCGTGCGTCGCCTGCTGCTCGCCATCTCGATCGCGCTGCTGGTGGCCGCGCCCGGCGCGTCCGCCGCGGTGCCGTTCTGGTCGCCCGGCTGGCACACGGCGGCGTCGATGTCCGGCGCCCGCTGGTTCCACGCCGCCACCGCGTTGCCCAGCGGCAAGGTGCTGGTGACCGGCGGGACCAGCGGCGGCGGGGTCTACCTCGCGAGCGCAGAGCTCTACGACCCGGCGGCCAACACGTGGACCGCGCTGCCGAGCATGGACACCGTGCGCGGGCTGCAGAGCTCGACGCTGCTGCCGAGCGGCAAGGTCCTGCTGGCGGGCGGCTTCAACGGCTCCGCGGCGATCGCCTCGGCCCAGCTGTTCGACCCGGCCACCAACACGTGGTCGCCGGCCGGCTCGATGGCCACCGCGCGCATCGGCCCGGTGGGCACGCTGCTGGGCAACGGCAAGGTGCTCGTGGCCGGAGGCGCGCAGCTCATCAACGGCTCGACGATGACCTACCTGCAGAGCGCCGAGCTGTACGACCCGGCCACGAACAGCTGGTCGGCGGCGGGGACGATGACCGCGCAGCGCTATCTGTTCACGGCCACGCCGCTGGCCAACGGGCGCGTGCTCGCCGCCGGCGGGTTCACCGGGTCCCCGATCGGGACCGCCGAGCTCTACGACCCGGCGACGAACGCCTGGACGGCCACGGGCAGCATGGCGTCCACGCGCGACGAGCACATCGCCGCGCGGCTGCCCAACGGCAAGGTGCTCGTGGCCGGCGGCCACGCCACGGCGGGCAACATCGCGGGCGCGGAGCTGTACGACCCGGCGAGCGGCACCTGGTCGGCCACCGGCAGCCTCAGCGTCCCGCGGATCCTGCTCGGCGGCGCCGCGCTGGCCGACGGCTCCGTCCTGGCCACCGGCGGGACCAGCGACGGCAGCAACCCGCTGCTCAGCGCGGAGCTCTACGACCCGGCCGCCGGCACGTGGTCGGCCACCGGCGCGCCGTCCGTCGCCCGCGACAACCAGACGGCCACCGTCCTCGGCACCGGCCAGGTGCTGGTCGCCGGCGGCTCGAACGGCGGTGCGCTGTCGAGCGCCGAGGTCTTCACGCCCACGACGACCGCGACGCTGACCGGCGCGGGCGCGTTCGGCCACCAGCTCGTCGGCACGACGAGCGCGCCGATCCGGCTGACCCTCACCGACACGGGCGGCACGCCGCTGCTCGTCGGCGGTGTCGCGCTCAGCGGCGCGGCCGACTTCTCGGTGGCCGACGGATGCAGTGGCACGCCGGTCGCGCCCGGCGCCGGCTGCACCCTGACGCTGCGGTTCGCGCCGACCCAGGCCGGCACGCGCAGCGCGACGCTGACGGTCCAGGCCAACACGTCGCCGGTCGCCGGCACGCTGGCGCTCACCGGCGTCGGCACGACGCCGCCGCCGCCGGACCGCGACGGGGACGGGATCCCGGACTCGTCCGACGACTGCCCGGGCGTCGCGAACCCGGATCAGCTCGACACCGACCACGACGGGATCGGCAACGCCTGCGAGGTGCTGCCGACGGTGCCGCCGGTGGCCGGTGTCACGACCCAGGCGCGGGCCGTGTCCGGCGACGTGACGGTGAAGCTGCCGAGCGGGCAGGTCGTGCCGCTGGCCGGCGTCGCGTCGATCCCGGTGGGCTCGGTCGTCGACGCCCGGGCGGGCGCGATCGTGCTCGAGTCCGCCGCCAAGGCGGGCGGCGTGGACCGCGGCTCGGCGACGATCCGCGCCGGGATCTTCCGGATCCGCCAGGAGCGGGCGCGCAAGGGCCGGACCGCTCCGACCGACCTGGAGCTCGTCAGCGCCGCCGGGGCCCAGGCGAGGTGCGCCGGGCGGCACGCGCCGCGCAAGGGCGTCGTCCGCAGCCTGTCGGTCGTGGTCAAGGGCGTGTTCCGGACGGTCGGCGGCGCGGGCACGGCCGAGGGCACGAACGCGTCCTGGACCGCCACGGACCGCTGCGACGGCACGCTCACCCGCGTCACGAAGGGCCACGTGCGGCTGCACCCGAAGGGCCGTTCCGCGTCCGTCCGGGTCGCGGCCGGCCACAGCTACCTCATCCGCGCGCGGCTGTTCACGGCCCGGCAGGGGCGGACGTGACGCTGCGGCGGTGCCTCGGTGTTGCCGTGCTGCTGACGCTCGCACTGAGCACGCCCGCGCACGCGGCCTGGACGGGGGCGGCGAGCATGAACGTCGCGCGCGAGGGCGCGACGGCGACGCGGCTGCCCGACGGCACCGTACTCGTGGCCGGCGGACTGGATGGGACGGGCAAGCCCACGGCCACGGCCGAGGTCTACGACCCGGCGACCAACCGCTGGACCGCGGTCGGGAGCATGGCCGCAGCCCGGTGGGGCCACACTGCGACGCTGCTCCCGAACGGCAAGGTGCTGGTTGCCGGCGGCGAGGACGCCGGCTCCTTCTCGCTGGCCAGCGCCGAGCTCTACGACCCGGCCACCCGCAACTGGTCGGCGGCGGCGAGCATGGCCACGGCGCGGACCGCGGAACCGGCGACGCTGCTGGGCAACGGGAAGGTGCTCGTAGTCGCCGGGAGGGGCAACAGCGGCATCCTGGCCAGTGCCGAGGTGTACGACCCTGGGACCAACACCTGGTCGCCGGCCGGCAGCGTGCGCGCCGCCCGCTCCGCGCCGACGGCCACGCGGCTCGGCGACGGCCGCGTCGTGATGGCGGGCGGCTACGACGGCAACGTGAGCTATCTGGCCAGCGCGGACGTCTACAACCCCGCGAGCAACTCCTGGTCGGCCGCGCCGAACATGTCCACCACCCGCTACCAGGACGCCGACGCCGCGCTGCCGAATGGCAAGGCGCTGGTGATCGGCGCCGGCGGCAACTCCGCCGCAAGCACGGAGCTGTTCGACCCCGCGACCAACGCGTGGTCGGCCGGCGGCACGATGGCGACGGGCCGTAGCCTCCACGCCGCCGCGACCCTCAGCTATGGCGCCGTGCTCGTCGTGGGTGGCTACAGCTCGACGTTCCTCTCCAGCACCGAGGTGTATGACCAGGGGACGAACGCCTGGAGCTCCGGGGGCAGCCTCGCCACGGCGCGCTACGGCGCCACGGTGACCGCGCTCACCGACGCCCGCGCGCTCGTGGCCGGCGGCGTCGGGAGCGGCTTCTCCACCCTGGCCAGCGCCGAGCTGTTCACGCCCTCGACCGCGCTCGCTGCGGACGGGAGCGCGGACTTCGGCGATCAGAACGTGGGCGTCGCGAGCGCCGCCAAGTCGATCCATGTGACGAACGCCGGGAGCGCGCCGCTGCTCGTCACCGGCGCGACGGTGGGCGGGACGAACGCGTCCGACTTCACCGTCACCGCGAACGGGTGCGCCGCTGCTCCCGTGCCGGCCGGCGGGAGCTGCTCGATCGGCGTCCGCTTCACGCCGGGCGCGGCGGGCGAGCGCAGCGCGACCCTGGTCGTCCCGGGCAACGCGCCGTCCGCGCAGGTCGCGCTGAGCGGCCGCGGCCTGGCCGCCGCCACGCCCACGCCCACGCCCACGCCCACGTTCGCGGCTACGCCGTCCCCGGCGCCCACGCAGCCCGCCGGGTCCGACCGCGACGGCGACGGCGTTCCTGACGCGGCGGACAACTGCCCCGGCACGCCGAACCCGGGCCAGGCCGACGCCGACCATGACGGGATCGGCGACGCGTGCGACGCGTTTCCCCCGGGCGACCGCCCGCCGGTCGCCGGGACCACGACAGTGGCGGGCGGGGTCGGCGGCACCGTCCTGGTCAAGCTGCCCACCGGCACGGGCTTCGTCCCGCTGACCGGCGTCGCGACGCTGCCGATCGGGACGACGGTCGATGCGCGCAAGGGCAGGCTGACGCTGCAGGTCGCGCAGACCGGCGCCGGCAGCGCGACCATCGCCGCCGGCATCTTCACCATCCGGCAGGCAAAGGAGCGCAACGCGCCGGCACAGGTCGCGCTGGTCAGCCCGAGCGGCGCCGCGGCGCGTTGCGCGCGGGCGCACCCCGGCAAGGGCGTGGTGCGGACGCTCTCCATCACCGCCAAGGGCGTGTTCCGGACGCTCGGCGGCGCCGGCACGGCCACGGGCCGCAACGCGGCCTGGACGATCGCCGACCGCTGCGACGGCACCCAGGTCCGCGTGACGAAGGGCCGCGTCGCGGTGGCCGCCCGGCACGGCCGGAGCGTCACGCTGCGCGCCGGGCACGCCCTGCTCCTCCGCGCGCGCCTGTTCAAGGCGCGGCAGGGCCGCTAGCCGCGCATCGACTCGCCGAGCAGCGCGCGGGCGATCACGAGGCGCTGGATCTCGCTCGTGCCCTCGTAGATCTCGGTCACCTTGGCGTCGCGGTAGTAGCGCTCCGCGGGGAACTCCTTGGTATAGCCGTAGCCGCCGAGGATCTGGATCGCCTCGCCCGTCTGGCGCCGGGCCACGGCGGAGGCGAACAGCTTGGCCTGGGCGCCCTCGACGCCGTGCGGGCGGCCGGCGGCCTTCAGCCGGGCGGCGCGCCAGACCAGCGCGCGGGCGGCCTCGATCTCGGTCTGCATGTCCGCGAGCTTGTGCTGGATGGCCTGCAGGCGGGCGATCGGGCCGCCGAACGCGTGCCGCTCCTTGGCGTAGCCGGCGGCCAGGTCGAGCGCGGCCTGGGCGATCCCCACGGCCTGGGCGGCGATGCCGATCCGCCCGCCGTCCAGCGTGCGCAGCGCGACGCGCATCCCCGCCCCGGGCGCGTCGAGGCGCTCGCCGGGGGTGTCCTCGAGCGCCAGGTCGGCGGTGGAGGACGAGTTGAGGCCCAGCTTCTCCTCCTCGCGGGTCACGCTGAAGCCGGGCGCGTCACTCCGGACGAGGAACGCGGACGTGCCGTCGCCCTCGCGGGCGAACACGAGGAACGAGCGGGCGTAGGAGCCGTTGGTGATCCACTGCTTGGCGCCGGTGATGCGGCCGTCGACGGCCCGTGTGCGCATGGCGGCGGCGTCGGAGCCCGAGCCGGACTCGGTGAGCGCGAACGCCGCGAGCTCCTCGCCGCCGGCCAGCGGCGGCACGCGCTCGGCGATCTGCTCGTCCGTGCCGTGGTTGAGGATCGGCAGTGTGCCGGCGCTCGTGTGCACCGCCACGGTCACGCCGACGCCGGCGTCGCCCCGGCTGAGCTCCTCCAGCACCAGCACGTAGGCCAGGAAGTCCGCCCCGGCGCCGCCGTGCTCGGCCGGCACGCACACGCCCATCAGCCCGAGCTCGCCCAGCTCGGCGAACAGCTCGCGCGGGAAGTGGTGCTCGCGGTCCCACTGCGCGGCGTGCGGCGCGATCCGCTCGTCCGCGAACCGCCGCGCGAGGTCGCGGATCTCGCGCTGCTCGTCGGTCAGCTCAGGCACGGGCGACCCTCCGCACGGCCAGCGCGCCGGCCAGCGCCGCGGCGCCGGCGGCGATCCGCAGCCGCCGCGCGAGCCGCTCGAAGCGCATGATCTCCCACCCCTCCGCGCGGGCCACCCGCGCCAGCTCGGCATCCGGGTTCACCGCCACAGGATGCCCGACCAGCCGCAGCATCGGCAGGTCGGACTCGGAGTCGGAGTACGCGTACAGGCGGCGAGGTCGATCCCCTCGCGCGCGGCCAGCTCGCGGATGGCCTGCGCCTTGCCCTCGCGGTAGTTGAACGGGCCGCCCTGCCGCCCGGTGTAGACGCCGTCGACCACCTCGGCCACCGAGCCGACCGCGCCGTCGAACGTGAGCACGAGCGCCATCAGCTCGGCCATCTCCTGCGCGGCGGCGGTGCAGATGAACACCGGCCGGCCGGCGTCCTGGTGCGCGTAGGCGAGCTCGAGCATCCGCGGGTACAGCCGGGGCAGCACACCGGCCAGCACGGTGGGCGACAGCCGCTGCAGGTCGCGCACCGTGGCGCCGGCCAGCATCTCGGCGACTCGCTGCTTCACCGCCTCGGTGCCCGCGTCGGTCGAGCCGCGCAGGCGGAACACGACGTGCTCGAGCACGTCGTGGGCCATCTGGCGCCTCGTCATCAGCCCGGCCTTGTACGCCGCGCGGGCGAACTGGAAGGTGGACGAGCCGGCGATCAGCGTCCGGTCGAGGTCGAAGAACGCCGCCCCCTGCTCACCCGGGAGACGCAGCGCGCCGCCGCCCGGAGGAGGGGGCAGAAGGTGCGGCCTCTCGGTCACCGGCGACCACCGCGACTGGCGGCGAGCTCCGATCTCGCGCTCGCTGTGACCATCGCTTCGCGGATGGTCACACGTGCACGATCACGGCGTCGCCCTGGCCGCCACCCGAGCAGATCGCCGCGCAGCCGTAGCCGCCGCCGCGCCGGCGCAGCTCGAGCACGAGCGTGCCGAGGATGCGCGCGCCCGAGGCGCCGATCGGGTGCCCGAGCGCCACCGCGCCGCCGTTCACGTTCACGCGCTCCTCGTCGATGTTCAGCATCCGCACCGAGTTCAAGGCGACCGAGGCGAACGCCTCGTTGATCTCCCACAGGTCGATGTCGCCGGGCTGCAGGCCGGCCCGGTCGAGCGCCTTCAGCGCCGCGTTGGCCGGCGTGCGGGCCAGGTAGGCGAACTCGTCCGCCACCTGGGCCTGGGCGACGATCGTGGCCAGGATCTCCTTGCCGGTGCGCTCGGCCCACTCGTCGGAGGCGAGCACGAGCGCGCCGCCGCCGTCGTTGACCCCCGGCGAGTTGCCGGCGGTGTGCGAGCCGTCCCGGCCGCTGAGCCCCGGCAGCTTGGCCAGCGCCTCCAGCGAGGAGTCGCGGCGCGGCGCCTCGTCGACCTCGACCACGGTGTCGCCTTTCCGGCCGTGGATCGTGACCGGGACGATCTCCTCGGGCAGCCGGCCCTCGTCCGTCGCGGCGACCGCGCGCTCGTGCGAGCGCAGCGCCCACCTGTCGAGGTCGGCCCGGGTCATCTCGAGCTCGTCGCCGACCTCGGTGGCCTCCTCGAACATCTGCTTGCCGGAGAACGGGTTGCGCAGGCCGTCCTGGATCATCGCGTCGAGCGCCTTCACGTCGCCCATGCGGAAGCCGGACCGCGCCCCGGGCAGCAGGTAGGGCGCGTTGGACATCGACTCCATGCCGCCGGCCACGCCGACGTCGAGGTCGCCGGCCCGCACCGCCGCGTCGATCATCCCCGCGGCGCGGACGCCGGACGCGCAGACCTTGTTGATCGTCTCCGAGCTCACCTCGATCGGGATCCCGGCGGCGATCTGCGCCTGGCGCGAGGGGATCTGCCCCTGGCCGGCCTGCAGCACCGTGCCCATCACCAGGTGCTCGACCTGCTCGGGCGCCACGTCCGCGCGCTGGAGCGCCTCGCGGATCGCCACCGCGCCCAGCTCGGTGGCCGGCAGGGACGACAGGCCGCCGCCGAGCTTGCCGATGGGCGTGCGGGCGGCGCTCAGGATCACGGTTCGCGGCATGACACAGACGATAGTCGGCGAAGGGGAGTTGCCCTTGCGGGCATCCTGCCGCAATCGGACGGGCGCATCCATGCGCCCGATACCGTGCCGGCCATGAACGTGAGCGCCACCACACAGTCCCCGCCGGACACCGACGCGGACACGATCGCCGTCGGGGTCTTCGAGGACGAAGGGGTGGCGCACGACCACGGCGGCGCGCTGCAGGCGCTCGTCGACTCGGGCGAGGCCAGGCGGGCGGCGCGCAAGCTCGCCGTGACCCGGGCGGACGGCAAGCGCTACGTGCTCGTCGGCCTGGGCCGGCGCGACGCGTTCGATCCCGAGGCGGCCCGGGTGGCGGCCGCCGCGGTCACGGCCCGGGCGCGCGAGCTGGGCGCGCGCACGCTGTGCTGGGAGGTGCCGCACCACGTGTCCGACGCGCACGCCGGAGCGCTCGTCGAGGGCACGCTGATGGCGGCCTACGCCTACCGGCCCTACAAGTCGAAGCCCGAGAACGGCGAGCTCCAGGCGCTCGTGCTCTCCGCCCACCACGACGTGGCCGCGGCGGTCGACCGCGCGGCCACCGTGACCGAGTTCGTCAACGTCGCCCGCGACCTGCAGAACGCGCCGGCCAACGAGCTCACGCCGACCGTGCTGGCCGAGCACGCCGCGACGCTGGGCGGCGTGCGCGTGGAGACGCTCGACCGCGCCGGCCTCGAGGCGGCCGGGATGAACGCGTTCGCGGCGGTCGCCCGCGGCTCCTACGAGGAGCCGCAGCTGATCACCGTGCGCTACGACCCGCCGGACCTGGCCGGCCCGCTGCTCGGCTTCGTGGGCAAGGCGGTGACGTTCGACTCCGGCGGCATCTCGATCAAGCCCGCGGCGAAGATGCACGAGATGAAGTTCGACATGTGCGGCGGCGCCGCCGTCATCGAGGCGGTGGGCGCGATCGCGGCGCTGCGGCTGCCCGTGCGGGTCGTCGGTGTCGTCGGCGCCACGGAGAACCTGCCGTCGGGGCGCTCGATGAAGCCCGGCGACATCGTCCGCGCCCGCAACGGCACGACGATCGAGATCAACAACACCGACGCCGAGGGCCGGCTCGTGCTGGCCGACTGCCTGACCCACGCGATCGACCTCGGCGCAGAGCGCCTCGTCGACCTGGCCACGCTGACCGGCGGCGTGGTCACCGCCCTCGGCGACGCCTACGCCGGCCTGTTCGCCAACGACGACGGCTGGGCCGCCAAGCTGGCCGCCGCCGGGGCGCTGACCGGCGAGCGCGTCTGGCGGCTGCCGCTCGACCCCGAGTACGCCCGGATGATCGAGGGCCGCTATGCCGACATCGTCAACTCCACCGAGGCGCGCAAGGCGACGGCGATCACCGCCGCCGAGTTCCTGCACCGGTTCGCCGGCGACGTCCCGTGGGCGCACCTCGACATCGCCGGCACGGCCTACGACGCCGGCCGCCCCTACGCCGCCAAGGGCGGCGCGGGCTGGGGCGTGCGGCTGCTGGTCGAGCTCGCCCGCGCGAACGCCGAAGCCCCGAACGTGCACTGAGTAACAATCGGGGGCATGGACTTCGACCTGCCGGACGACCACGAGCTGCTCCGCCGCACCGTGCGCGACTTCGCCGAGGCCGAGGTGGCGCCGGTGGCCGAGGAGCTCGACCGCACGAAGCAGTTCCCCTACGCGATCGTGCGCCAGCTCGGCGACCTCGGGCTGATGGGCATCCCGTTCCCCGAGGAGTACGGCGGCAGCGGCGGCGACTCGCTGGCCTACGCGCTCGCGGTCGAGGAGCTGGCGCGCGTCGACTCCTCGGTGGCGATCACCATGTGCGCCCACACGTCGCTGGGCACGCAGCCGATCTACCTGTTCGGCAGCGAGGAGCAGAAGCGCGAGTGGCTGCCCGGGCTGACCAGCGGCCGGATCCTGGGCGCGTTCGGGCTCACCGAGCCGGAGGCCGGCTCGGACGCCGGCAACGTCCGCACGCGCGCCCGGCTGGACGCCGGCGAGTGGGTGATCGACGGCGCCAAGCAGTTCATCACCAACTCGGGCACGGACATCTCCGGCGTGGTGAGCATCACCGCCCGCACCGGCGCGGACGAGATCTCGAACCTCATCGTCGCGAACGGCACGCCCGGCTACACGCAGGGGCAGCCGTACCGCAAGATGGGCTGGAACGCGTCGGACACGCGCCCGCTGAGCTTCGAGGACTGCCGCGTGCCGGAGGAGAACCTGCTCGGCCCGCGCGGGGCCGGCTTCCGCCAGTTCCTGCGCGTGCTCGACATCGGGCGGATCGGCGTGGCGGCGATGGGCGTCGGGCTCGCCCAGGGCGCGCTGGACCAGGCGCTGGCCTACGCCAAGGAGCGGAAGGCGTTCGGCAAGCCGATCTCGAAGTACCAGGCCATCCAGGGCAAGCTGGCGGACATGGCGACGGAGATCGAGGCGGGCCGCCTGCTCGTCTACAAGGCGGCGCGGCTGAAGGACGCGAACCGCGACTTCTCGCTCACCGCCGCCCAGGCGAAGCTCAAGACCGGGCGCCTCGCGGTGCGCTGCGCCGAGGAGGCGGTGCAGATCCACGGCGGCTACGGCTACATCGAGGAGTATCCGGTGTGCCGCTTCTACCGCGACGCCAAGATCCTCACCATCGGCGAGGGCACCGACGAGGTCCAGCAGATGGTCATAGCGCGCGCGCTGGGAGCGTGAGGCTCGCCGCCCTCTGGGTCGTGCTCGTCGCCGCCTACGCGGCGATGCTGGCGATCCCCGAGCGGCCGGGGCAGGACTACGCGGGCGGCGAGCCGCACCACCTGCTGGCCGCGCAGTCGCTGGTCGCCGACCACGACCTCGACCTGAGCAACCAGTACCGCGACCGCGCCTACGCCGACTGGTACCCCGGCCGGCTGCGCACCGACGGCCGGGTGGTCAACGGCCGGCTGGTGGAGCCGCACGGCGTGGGCTTCGCGCTGCTGATCGCCCCGGCCTACGACACCGGCGGGCCGCGCGCGGTGGAGGCGGAGATGGCCGCGCTGCTCGCGCTCGCGTTCGTGCTGGCCGCGGCGCTGGCCCGGCGGATCGTGCCCGAGCCGTGGGCCACGGCCGGCGCCGCCGTCGTCGGCCTGTCGCCGCCCGCGCTGGCCGCCAGCACGACGGTGACGCCGGGCGTGGCGGCCGCCCCCGTGCTGGCCGGCGCCGCGCTGTGCGCGCTGCTCGTACGCGAGCGGCCGCGGCGGCGCTACATCGCCGCCGGCGCGGCGCTGCTCGCGCTGCTGCCCTGGCTGGGGTGGTCGTACGTCGTTCCCGGGCTGCCGATCGCCTGGGCGCTCGTGACCTGGGCGCTGCGCGAGCACCGGCGGCTGTCGGGCGATCGCCACCGGCGAGGCGCTGGCGGCGTCGCTGGTGTTCTACGCCACGATCAACGACCGCGTCTACGGCGGGCTCACGCCGCAGTCGGCCGGCGGGGGGCTGCCCGCGCTGCCCTGGGGCTACGTCGACCGGCTGCCGCGGCTGGTGTCGCTGTGGCTGGACCGCGACGTCGGGCTGCTCCGCTGGGCGCCCGTGCTCGGGCTGGTCTTCCTGGCCGCCTGGCTGCTCTACCGCTCCCGGCGCGACCAGCTGGCCCGCGTGGTGCCGGCTCGCCGCGAGGCCGAGGCCTGCGCCCGGCTGATGCTCGCGGTCCTGCTGGCCGAGCTGGCGGTGACCGCGCTGGCCGGCGCGACGCCGCTGCGCGGCGCGGCGTTCCCCGGCGTCTCGCTCGCCGCCGCGCTGCCGCCGGCGGCCGTCCTGACCGCGTGGGGCCTGCGTCACGTGCCGCGGCTGGTGGCCGGCGTGCTGGCCGCGCTGACCCTGGGCACGAGCGCCTGGATCGTGGCCGGCGACCACGCGGAGGGCTGGCTCGGCGTGCGCACCTCGGTCCCCTGGGGTCCGCTGCGTGCTCGTCTTCCCCCGCTTCGACGGGCCGCCGGCCTGGCCGATCGTCTGCTGCCTGCTGCTGGTCGCCGGCGCGGCCGGGCTGGCCGTGCGCGAGCGCCGCAGCGCGGGCGAGTGGCGCCGCGCCGCGGCGCGGTCGCGCACCTCGCGGGTGCTGCATTGAGCGCGGAGTTCATCACCGCCGATCCGGCGTCCCACGCCGCGCTGCGCGACGCGGCAACGCTCGTCGCGGACGCCGTCGCCCGCGCCGCCGCGCTGCCCGGCCCGCGCTCGCCGCTGGCGCCGCTCGACCTCGATCCCTGCCCGGAGGAGGGCGCGCCGCTCGCGCAGGTGCTGGAGGACGTCGCGCCGGTGCTGGCCGGCGGCGTGCGCCTCGGCGACCCGTTCTGCGTCGCCCACCTGCACCCGCCGCCGCTGCTCGCCGCGGCCGCCGCCGAGCTGGCGGTGGGCGCGACGAACCAGTCCCAGGATGCGTTCGACGCCTCGCCGGCCGGCACGCTGGTCGAGGACATGCTGGTCCGCTGGCTGGCGCAGCTGCATGGGCTCGGGCCGGCCGGTTCGGGCGTGATGACGCTCGGCGGCACCGGCTCCAACCTGCTCGGCCTGCTGCTGGCCCGGGACCGCGCCGGGGCCGACGTGCGCCGCGCCGGACTGCCGGACGGGCGCGACTGGCGGATCCTCGCCTCGGCGGCTTCGCACGACAGCATCCGCCGCTCCGCCGCGCTGCTCGGGCTCGGCACCGACGCCGTCGACGGCGGTGGCCACCGATGCGCGCGGCAGCATGTCCGTTCCCGCGCTCGACGCGGCGCTGGCCGGGCCCGGCCGGGTGATCGCCGTCGTCGGCACCGCCGGCACGACCGACCTGGGGGCGATCGACCCGCTCGACGCCCTGGCCGAGCGCGCCGCCGCCCATCGCGCCTGGTTCCACGTCGACGCCGCGGTGGGCTCGGGCCTGCTCCTCTCGGACACGCTGCGCGAGCGCCTGCGCGGCATCGAGCGCGCCGACTCGGTGACCGCCGACCTGCACAAGCTGTGGTGGCAGCCGTTCTCCGCCGGCGCGCTGCTCGTCCCCGACGTGGCCCGGCTGCGCGCCGTCCACCACGCCAGCGTCTACCTCAACCGCCCGGAGGACGAGGCGGAGGGCACGCTGAACCTGGTCGGCCGCTCGCTGGACACGTCGCGGCGCTTCGACGCCCTGAAGGTGCTGATCGCTCTGCGCGCGACCGGCCGCCGGCGGCTGGCGCGAGATGGTCGACACGGTGGCGGCGCTGGCCGCGCACGCGGCGCGCGCCATCGCGGCGCGGCCCGAGCTCGAGCTGCTCGCGCCGCCGCAGACGGTGATGGTCGGCGTTCCGCGCGGCGCGGCGGCGACGCGGAGAACATCCGCGTGCAGCGGGCGCTGTTCGCGTCCGGCCGCGCCATGCTCGGCCGCACGCGGGTGGACGGCGCCGTGGCGCTCAAGCTCACGCTGCTCAACCCGCTGACCACGCCCGCCGAGGTCGACGCCCTGCTCGACCTCGTGGTCTCGACCTAGGCGTCGCGAGCGGCCTCGGCGGTCTCGAAGCGGGTCAGCACCGCGCTGGCCGCGCTGGCCGGGTCGAGCCGCCGCGCCACGACCTCGTCCAGCAGCGCCTGCACGTCTGGGTCGTCGCGCAGCGTGGCCTGCAGCGTGCGGCGCAGTCGCATCGCCGCGATCCCCAGCACCTCGTTCTCAGGTTGCGCCGGCGGCGCTCGGACAGCGTTCCCTCGGCCTCCACGAACGCCCGGTGCCCGGCCAGCTTCTCGGCCAGCTCCTCGACGCCCTCGCCGCGCGCCGCCTCGGTCTTGACGATCGGCACGCGCCAGCCCTCGTGCGGCGCGAGCGAGAGCACGCCGCGGATCTCGCGCACCATCGTGTCGGCCAGCGGGTGGTCGGCCTTGTTGACCACGATCACGTCGGGGATCTCCATCACGCCGGCCTTGAGCGCCTGGATCGAGTCGCCCGCTGCCCGGGATCAGCACGAGCACGACGGAGTCGGCGTGGTCGATCACGTCGACCTCGGCCTGGCCGACGCCCACCGTCTCGAGGAGGACGTCGTCCTTGCCCGCCGCGTCCATCAGCAGCGCGGCCTGCAGCGCCGCCTCGGCCAGCCCGCCGAGCGCGCCGCGCGTGGCCATCGAGCGGATGAACACGCCGGGGTCGAGGAAGTGCTCGGACAGCCGGATCCGGTCGCCCAGCAGCGCGCCGCCGCGGAACGGCGAGGACGGGTCGATCGACAGCACGGCGACCTGGCGGTCCTCCCGGCGCCGGAGCCGGATCAGCGAGCCGATCAGCGTCGACTTGCCCGCGCCGGGCGGCCCGGTGAAGCCGACGATCGCGGCGCGGCCGGTGTGCGGGTAGATCGCCTTGACCAGCTCCCAGCCCTCGGGGTCGTCGTCCTCCACCAGCGAGATGCCGCGGGCCAGCGCGCGTTTGTCGCCCGCGAGCAGGCGTTCGGCGAGGGAGCGCTCCGGCATGGGCCGGGAGTCTAGGATCGGCGCCATGGCCACGTTGAGCCGTCCCGGAGCCGCGCCGCCGGTCCATGGCGTGCCCGGGCCGCTGCACGGCGGGCCGCTCGGGCTGGCGCGGTTCATGCGCGCCCACGGGATGCTCAACGCGAGGTACGCGCGGCTGGTGGCCCGCTGGGCGTGGCTGAAGCTGCGCTGGGGGCGGCGGCTGCAGACCGACGGCCTGTGCTTCGTCGGCCCCGGCGTGAAGCTCGAGATCGGGCGCGACGCCGTCCTGAGGCTCGGGCGCTGGTCGTGGCTCGGGCACGGGACCAAGATCCGCGTCCACGAGGGCGTGTGTGAGATCGGCGCCAAGACCGTGTTCGGCCAGGAGTGCACGATCTCGGCCTTCCAGCACGTCTCGATCGGCCGCGAGTGCGTGATCGCCGACCGCGTGATGCTGATCGACTTCGACCACGGCGTCGTCGAGGTCGAGCGCCCGGTCCGCCTGCAGGGCATCTACAAGCGCGACGTGCGCGTCGGCTCCAACTGCTGGATCGGCTACGGCGCCTGCCTGCTGCGCGGCGTGACCGTGGGCGACAACTGCGTGATCGGCACCAACACGGTCGTGACCAAGGACGTGCCGGACAACGCGGTGGTCGGCCGGCGCCCCGGCCCGCGTGCTGCGGATGCGCGAGGCGCCCAGTCGCTTACGTTGGTCCTGAAACCCGGAGGTAGCCCATGTCGCGCGTGTCCCCCTCGATGGCGGTCGCCCTGGTCGCCCTGTTCGTCGCGCTGGGCGGGAGCGGCTACGCCGCCGTCCGGGTCAACGGGCGCAGCCTCGTCGACCGGTCGATCGCGGGATCGAAGCTGAAGCACAACACGCTGACCGGCACGCAGATCGACGAGTCGCGGCTCGGCCGGGTGCCGAGCGCGGCCGACTCCGACTTCCTGGACGGACGCCCGGCGGGCGCGTACGTGCTGGCCGACGGCGGCACGGCGGCGACCGCCGAGGAGGCGCTGCTGCTCGACGGGATGAGCGCCTCCGCGTTCCTGCCGGCGGGCGGCACGGCGGTGAACGCCGGCGCGCTCGGCGGCCAGCCCGCGTCCGCCTTCCTCGGCGCCGGCGCGACAGCCGTGAACGCCACTGCCCTCCAGGGCCGCCCGCGAGCGACTTCGTGCCGGCGGGCAAGGTGCAGGGTGCGATGTCGCTGGCGGTCGGGGCCGACACGACGCTGCTCTCCTCCGGCCCGCTCACAGTCGTCGCGCACTGCGCGGGCGGGCCGCAGGCCGAGGTGCTGCTGCGCCACACCGTCGACGTGCTCGATCCCACCGCGGCCGCGAGCGCCGACACGGTGCCCGCCGGCGTGGACGCACCGCTGGCCACGGCCACCTTCGCCGCAGGTCACGCTGCCACCGTCGCCCGCGTGCCGTTCACGGCGCTGGCGCCGGGCGCCGGGATCCAGGGCGTGGCGACCGCCATCGCCACCTCGACCGGGTGCGAGGCGGCCGCGTTCGGGGTGACGTCCTAGCCGCAGACGGGCCAGGGCGTGGTGCCGCGCAGCGACAGCAGCTTGGCCGCCATCGCGTCCTGGGTGGCCTCCGGGGCCTTGGCGGGGTCGCCGGTGCCGCCCAGCCAGCGCCAGGTGGCGCGGGTGAACTGGTACTTGCCGCGGTAGTGGCCGCCGGCGGAGATCGCCGCCGGGTTGCCGCCGGACTCGCACGCGGCGATCTTGGCGAGCTCGGCCGCGGGGTCGCTCACGGCGTCGAGGCTGCTGCTCGCCGGCTTGGCCGAGATCCCGAGCGCGCCCAGCGTGGCCGGGCCGATGACGCCGTCGACCGTGAGGCCGTGCGTGCGCTGGAAGCGCTTGATGGCGCGCCGGGTCTGCGGGCCGGCGATGCCGTCGGCGGGGATGCCGAGCGCGCGCTGGACCGCCTTGACCGTGCTCGTGCTCTTGCTCGTCGAGGACGACGTCGTCGGCGCGGCGGCGCCGCCGGTCGAGCTCTGGGCGAGCGCGCCGCCGGCGGCGACGGTCAGCGAGGCGAGCGTCACGCCGAGCCCGCTGCGCAGCGACCAGCGGCGCCGGCGGGCGCGCAGGGCGGCGAGGCGCCGGCCGCGGGAGCGGCGCTGCGAGTCGAGCCACGGACTGTGGTCGGACAAGTCACGACTGTGGGGCACGGCACGGAACTCCTTGGTGGTCTCATCGCGCCTACGGGGTTAGCTGTCGGGCTCGCGCGATGACCTGCGCTACGCCACCAGAACGGCGGCGATTCGCCCCGGGAGCCTGACCATGGCTCCGTTGGTTCCCCCGCTCCCCGCCGGACAGACCGGCGGAGACTCGGCTCTTTTGCAGCGGCGCACTTTACACGCCGCTTACCCCGAACATCGTCAGACCCTGCCGGATGCTTGAGGCCGCAGCACGGCCACGAGGTCCAGCGCGCGGGTCAGATCGCCGCGCCGCAGCGCGAAGTCGCGAGCCGAGATGGCCGGCGTGAAGCGGTCGTAGAACGGCTTGGTGGCGCGCAATCCGGTGTGGACGCGGTCCCAGCCGAGGTGCTCGATGGCGAACTCGTGAGCGCGCAGCTTGCGCGCGTGGAAGAGCCCCAGCAGGTCGACCCGCGGGAAGTGGCGCGCGCACAGCGCCCGGTACTCCTCCGGGCGGTACTCGCGCACGTGCCATGGGTTGCCGGAGCGCTCGGCGCCCTTGGGCGCGAGGGTGAGCACGTTCGGCGTCGACACGTAGGCCACGCCGGCCGGTCCGACGAGCTCGCGCAGGTGGTCGAGCATCCCGTCCGGGTCGGGGATGTGCTCGATCGTCTGCAGGAACACGGCGCAGTCGACATCGCCACGCCACAGCTCGACCATGTTGCGCTCGAAGCTCACGCGCTCGGTCGTGTACTTGGCCCGGGCGTGCGCGAACGCCTCCGGGTTGGCGTCCACCCCGACGACGCTCGCCGCCGTGCGGGCCAGCACCGCGCAGCCGTAGCCCTCGCCGCAGGCGAGGTCGACGACGCGGCGGCCGTGCCCGCGGGCGGCGATCCACTCGTAGACGGCCTCGTGGCGGCGGAACCAGTAGTTCTCCTCCGGCACGTCGGGCAGCGTCCGCTCGCCCGTCAGGTGCAGCGGCGGGACGCCCGGGGGCTGGTCGCGCTGGACGTAGAGCTCGGTCATCCCGTGGCTCGAAGCAGGACGGACACCCAGGTGCGGAACGGCCGCCAGCCGTCGGCCACGGCCTCCGGCCCGGTGCCGTAGCGCTGCTCGACCCGCGCCCGCAGGCGCGGCTCGTTCACGGCCAGGACGTCGGTCGTGCCGACCGCGCGCAGCAGGATGAGCGCGGCATAGAACGGGCCGATCCCGGGCAGCTCGCGCAGCCTGGCCAGCGCGTCGTCCGGGTCGGCGGCGAGCAGCGGCTCGCGGTCCAGCCGCCCCTCGAGCGCCGCGCGGGCGATCCCGTGCAGCCGCGGGAGCTTCTGCGCGGCCAGGCCGGGCACCGCGGCCACCTCCAGCAGCCGCTCGGGCGCCGGGAAGGTGGCGCGCTCGCCGTGCTCGGCGGACAGCGCGTCCCGCACCCGGGCGCCCTGCGCAGCCGACACGCGGGCCGAGATGACCGACCAGCAGGCCGCCTCGTAAGGGGAGTGGAACAGCACCGGGCGCAGGTACCCCGTGGCCCGCTGCGCCTCGCCGACCACCGGGTCGCGCTCCCCCACCGCCGGGTAGCCCGTCCCGTCGTGGTCGAGCGAGACCACCCGCGCCGCCTGCGCGAGCGCGCGCGCCTCGTTGTCCGCATCGATCTCGGCGTGCACGCCATCGCCGTCCTGACGCAGGACCACCTCGGCCGGGCCGCTCCAGTCGTCGACCAGGAAGGCCAGCCGCACCTCCTCGCCCGCGCTCCCGCGGTCCGGCGCCGGCGGCCAGCCGGCGATGAACCGGGCGGCGGCGGCGAGGCTGAACGGCCCGCGCGGCTCGAGCGTGTGGCGGCTCATCGCCGCGCCAGCTTACGAGCGCGCCGCGGCGTAGGCCGCCAGCGTGCGCCGGCGCTCGACCGCGTGGTCGACGATCGGCGGCGGGTAGTCGCCACACCCGTGGGCGTCCCGCTCGGCCTCGGGCATCTCCCAGGGCGCGGCCAGGCGCTCGAGCGGGACACGCGCCAGCTCGGGCACCCAGCGGCGGACGTACTCGCCGTCGGGGTCGTGCCGGCGCTGCTGCAGCACGGGGTTGTAGAGGCGGCGGTGCAGCGGCGCCGGGTCGACGCCGACGGAGGCGATCCACTGCCAGTTGCCGTTGTTCTGGGCGACGTCGCCGCAGGCCAGCAGCCGCATGAAGTGGGCCTCGCCGCGCCGCCAGTCGACGTGCAGGTCCTTGACGAGGAAGCAGGCCGTGACGAGCCGCGCGCGGTTGTGCATCCAGCCCGTCTGCGCGAGCTGGCGCATGCCCGCGTCGACCACGGGATAGCCGGTGCGGCCCTCCGCCCAGGCGGCGAACGCGGCGTCGCCGCCGGTCCACTCGATGCCGTCGAGCCGGCGCTGGAACGCCTGCCGGGTGTTCCCAGGATGGCGCAGCAGGACCTGCGCGTAGAAGTCGCGCCAGGCGAGCTGCCGGGTGAAGGCGTCCGACGCGGCGGCGCGCTCCTCCAGCTCGCGCGCGCTCAGGCAGCCGAAGTGCAGGTAGGGCGAGAGCCCGGACGTGCCGCCCGCGAGGCGGTCGTGGCGCTCGGCGTAGCGGTCGAGGCCGGCGCGCACGAAGCGGTGCATGCGCTTGCGCGCCGCGGCCTCGCCGGGCGGCGGCAGGTGCGGCGACTCGGCGTCGGCGCGCGGGATCCGGCCCACGGTGAGACCGCTCGGCACAGGGACCGCCCGCGGCGCCCCGTGCACCGCGCGGCGCGGCAGCCGCTGCCAGGCGCGCCAGAACGGCGTGAACACCGCGTATTCGAGCGCCCCGAAGTCCGCCACGAAGTTCCCCGGGGTGCGGTGCGGCGCGACGCCCGCCTCGCGCAGCGCCGCTTCGACCCGCCGGTCGCGCGCGGTGGCGTACGGCGAGACGTCGGCGGCGAAGTAGCAGGCGGTCGCGCCCGTTTCGCGCGCGAGCGCCGGCAGCGCCTGCTCCGGCGCCCCGTCGCGCAGCACGAGCGTCCCGCCGCGCTCCTGCAGCGCCCGGCGCAGCTCGCGCAGCGACTCGAGCAGGAAGTGCGCCCGGTTGGCCGACGCGAACCGGCCGTCCGTCAGCCGCTCGTCGAGCACGAACACCGGCACGACGCGCTCGTGCGCGTCGAGCGCCGCCCGCAGCGGCGGGTGGTCGTGCACGCGCAGGTCACGCCGGAACCAGACGAGCGCGGTGTCCATGCCCCGGGTACGGGCGCGGCCGGCCGGCGGATCTAGACTCCGTGGCGTGACGCTGCTCCGGGACTTTCCGCTGTTCCCGCTCGGCCTGGTCGCGCTGCCGAGCGAGCTGGTCCCGCTGCACATCTTCGAGGAGCGCTACAAGACGATGATGGCCCGCTGCCTCGAGGAGGAGTCGGAGTTCGGCATCGTCTGGCTGGCCGACGACGGGCTGCGCGAGGTGGGCTGCGCGTGCGAGATCGCCGAGGTGCTGGAGCGGATGCCGGACGGCCGCCTGAACCTCGTCGCCCGGGGCACGCGCGCGTTCCGCATCGCGGCCCGCCAGGAGGAGCTGGCCTACCCGGCCGGCACCGTCGAGTTCCTCGAGGACCCCGAGGAGGCGATCGACGCCGGCGCGGCGGCCGAGGCCCACGCGGCCTACGCCGACCTCGTCTCACAGGCCACCGACCGCGAGCCCGACGCCGAGGAGATCGGCGGCATGACCGCGTACGAGATGGCGGCCACGGTCGAGTTCGGGCTCGACGCCAAGCAGGGCCTGCTCGACCTCCGGTCGGAGACCGCCCGCATGCGGCTGGTCACGCGGCTGTTCCGGGCCGCGATCAAGCGGCTGGACTTCATCGACCGCGCCCAGGCCCGCGCGCGCTCGAACGGCAAGGTCCACTTCAGCGCGTGAGCAGCGCCCTGGCGGCGTCGCCGGCCATGTCCGCCGCCGTCTGGCCGTCGTCGGTCTCCAGGGACGCGTCCGCGCCGTGGGCGAGCAGCAGCTCCACGAGCTCGACATAGTCGTTGTGCGCGGCGCCGTGCAGCGGTGTGTAGCCGCGCTGCTGACGCACGTCCGGGTCCGCGCCCGCCTCCAGCAGCGCCCGCGTGGCGTCCTCGTCGCGCACGGACACCGCGGAGTGCAGCGGGCGCACGTGGAACGGGTTCGCGTCGTCGGCGTCGGGGTCGGCGCCCGCGGCGAGCAGCGCCCGCACTGCGCCCGCGCCGCCGAAGAACGCCGCGAGGTGCAGGGAGGTGAAGCCGTCGCCGCTGCGCGCGGCGGGGTCGAGCCCCCCGAGGCGCCCAAGCGCCGCCGCCTCGGCCGGGCCGACCTGCGCGCCGGCCGCCAGCAGCGCGTCCCGCGCCGCGTCGTTGCGGTGGTAGACGGCGAACAACAGCGCGCTCACGCCCTGCGCGTCGCGCGCGGAGGCGGCGTCCGGCAGCGCGCGCCGGAGCGCCTCCAGATCCCCGGCGGCGATGGCGTCGAACACGGTCATTGGCGTTTGATACCGCAGACGGCCTCGCTGACGTCGGCCGTGAACGCGGTCAGGCGGGCAAACGCGCCGGGCAGCGGTCGCGAGGTGTCCGAGAACGCCACGCGGCCGGCCTGCAGCTCGACGTCGTACGAGAGCACCGAGCGCGGCCCCGGCGGCAGCTCCACGTGCAGCTGGGCCTCGGACGCGAGGTCGCGGGCCAGCGCGCGGGCGTCCAGCAGCTGCCGGCTGCTCAGCTGGTGCTGGCGGCCGTCGCAGTAGACGTAGCCGTCGTCCTGCACGCGCATCGTCAGCCGGGCGTTGCGGCCGCTGCCCATGCGCTTGACCAGGAACAGGTCCGCCGGCTGGGCGCCGCAGCCGGCGAGCCCGAGCGCGGCGAGCAGCGCCGCCGCCCGCCTCACACGACCACCAGCTGCGCGCCCGCCACCTCGCGCAGGAACTGCGGGGTGGAGGTGACGCCCTCGAGCCGCGCGCTCACCGTCGCCCAGTCCGCCCCGGTGGCCTGGACGGCCGCGGCGCACGCCCAGATGCGACAGTCCGGCAGCTCGGCCGCCGCGTCGCGCAGCTCGGCCAGCGTGCGCGCGAACGCCTCGCGCTCGGCGTCGACCACGTGCGCCGCCTCGCGGAGCGCCCGCTCGCGCAGGTCCGGGTCCAGCAGCGGCGCGAGCGCGCCGAACGTGGCCAGCCCGCGCGCCGGGCGGCCCTCCGACGCGGCGGAGACGAGCAGCGACAGCCCCGTGTAGAGGCGCTCGAGGTCGCCCGACTCGAGGATGGCGGCGAGCACTCCACCATCGTGTCAGAGCCGGATCCGGGCGGGCAGGCTCGACTCGCCGATGTCGCCCACGGCATGATTGAACCCGCAACGTGCCGCACGTAGTCGACGCCCGCGGGCTGCGCTGCCCGCTCCCGCTCGTCCGCGCCCGCCAGGCGCTCGTCGCGCTGGCCGGCGACGAGACGCTGGTCGTGCTCGCCACGGACCCCGAGGCGCCGATCGACCTCGCCGCCCTGGCCGCCGACACCGGGCGGGCGTTCGCGGCCCGGCGCGACGGCGACGAGTGGCGGCTCGAGCTCAGCCCCCGAGCAGGCTGAGCGCGCCGCCGAGGCTGCGCGGGTCGACGCCGTAGCGGCGCTCGTACGCGGCGGCGCGGCGCTTGTCGGCCAGCGCGAGCACGAGCTCCTCGCGCGTGGACCCGGCCTGGCAGGCAGCGCGGTCGAGCAGCTTCAGCGCCTGGTCCTGCAGCAGGCCCGTGATCCCGCCGGTGCTGGGCAGCGGGCGGGGCCGGCACGGATCGCGCAGGGCGACCACCGGCGGCGCGCGCCGGTTCTGCTCGACCGCGTAGATCGCCACGGTGAGCGCCGCGACGAGCGCCGCGGCGCCGACGGCGGCGCGCACGGCCCGCGGCAGCAGCAGCGCGGCGCCGAGCAGCCCGAGCAGGGCGGCGATCAGGTACGGCGCGCGGAACGCGTCGAGCACGGCGCGCACGACCACGCCGTCCAGCCGGTCAGCGAGCCCGGGGTCGTCCGCCAGGTCGCCGCGGCGGCGGGCGAGCGCGGCCCGCAGCGCGGCGCGGGGCCGTTGCGCCTGCACGCCGTCCAGGAGTCCGGGGGCGAGGTCGAGCTTCTCCAGCGGCGGCAGCCGCGCGTCGAGCACCAGCGCCGTGCCCCGCAGGATGGCCCGGTCGGTGCCGACGTTCAGCGCGTGCGTCGCCACGGGCGCGAGGATGGCCAGCACGAGCACCGTGCCGGCGTGGCGGAGGGCGAGCAGCCGCGCCGCGTCCAGCGCCGTGCGCTCGGGCAGCAGCTCGCCGGCGAACGCCGGCACCGCCAGCCCCATGCCGAGCCCGGCGAGCACCTGCGGCACCACCGCCCAGCCCAGCCCCGGCCGCGGCAGGAACGCCAGCGCCGCTGCCCCGCCGGCCACGAGCAGCGCCCCCGCCGCTGCCCGCGCCCGGGGCGGCCCGTGCACCGCGCCGCCGGCCAACGCGGCGGCCGGGAGCACGGTCACCGCGAGCGCGCCGGTCAGCGGCGAGAACGCGAACCCGGCCACGAGCTCGAGCACGAGCATGAACAGCACGGCGGTGAACGCCGCGGCGACGAGCCCGAGCGCCACCGCCGGGGCGACCGTCGCGCGTGGCCAGCGCGTGGCGGCGGCCGGCGAGCCGGCGGTGGCGGGCGCCGGGGCTGGGGCCGACGACGCCGCGGCGGGCAGTGCCCAGAGGCTGCCGGCCACCGGCGGCTCCGTCGCGCGCGGCACGACGTCCATCGACCCCGGCGCGCGGGCCTCGCGCGTCTCGGGCGCCCGCCAGACGGCGGCCGCGGCGGCCACCGCCACCGGCGCCTGGACGGCGAAGATCGCCCGCCAGTCGAGCGCCTGGGTCAGTGCGCCGCCGATCGCCGGACCGGCCGCCGTGCCCGCCAGCGCGGCGCCGAGCCAGACCCGGCGCCCGGCGCGCGACGTGCCGGCGCCCAGGGCGGTGAATGCCGCCGGCAGCGCGGCCGCGCCGCCGGCCGCCTGGACGGCGCGCCAGAGGAGCAGCGGGGCCAGCGACGACGCCGTCGCGCACAGCGCCGAGCCGGCGGCGAACACGAGCAGGCCGGCCGCCGCCGCGCGACTGGAGCGGACAAGCCGCTCGGCCGGTATGACGCCGAGCGCCAGCACCAGCGCATACACGCCGATGATTGCCGCCACGCCGGTGACGGTGGTGTGCAACTCCACCAGCAGCGGCGGCAGGGCCAGCGCCACGATCGACGCGTCGGCCAATGCCAGCGCCGCCGCCGCGGCGACGAGCGCGCGCCCGGTCGCTGTCATGCACGCAGAGGCTACGCGCGCCGCTCGAAATGGAGGATCGTGAGCTCCGTGGCGACCAGCGGCTCCGCGCCGTCCGCGGCGGCGTGGCGCTCGGCCGTCGCCGCGCCGATCGCCCGCACGCGCTCGACGGTCTCGCGCGCCAGCGCCGATACCTCCTCGCGCCCCTGCTCGTCGAGCTCCAGCGCCGTGCGCAGCACCTCGCTCGTGGGGTGGTCGAAGCCGCCGTTCTCCGCCGCCGAGGTCACCCAGCTGAAGATCTGCTGGAGGTTGTGGCCGAGGATGCCCCGGCGAGCGGAGCGCGGCAGACGCGCCCAGTCGCCCTCGCCGAACCAGGCGCTGGTCACCGCCCGGTAGAAGTGCTCGAGCGCGCCGCGGCGCGGCTCGGTGGCCACGAGCTCGATCGCGCCGAGGTCGTGCAACAGGCGAATGTGGTAGCTCACGCGCCCGAGCGGCAGCCCGAGCTCGCGCGCCAGTTGGTTCGGGCTCGCCGTGCGGCCGTCGAGCAGGCTGAGGAGGCGGTGGCGCAGCGGGTGCGAGATCGCCTTCAGGAGCCCTTCGTCCAGCTCGGCATCGGCCTGTTGACCATCGGACATCGGATGCCTCCTGTCTCCGTGGAGACAGTACGCCGAGCGCACCGAAAAGTCACTAAGGACGGCGTTACCGAGCAGCCGTGGCGTGGAGCGCCGACAGCGAGGCGTCCAGGATCTCGGCCGCGAGGTCGACTTCGTCGTTGGAGATCGTCAACGGGGGCGCCATCCGCACGCAGTTCGCCGCCCCGCCGGTGCCGCCGCGGACGAGGTTGATCGACAGCCCGCGCGTCTCGCACTCGGCGGTCAGCGCGAGCCCCAGCGCCTCGGCCGGCGCCCGCGTCTCGCGGTCCTCGACGAGCTCGATCCCGCACAGGAGCCCCATGCCCCGCACGTCGCCCACCATCTCGTGGCGCGCCTGCAGCTCGCGCAGGTGGCCGAGCAGCCGCTCGCCCTGGCGCGCGGCCCGCGCCGCCAGGTCCTCCTCGGCCACCACCTCGAGCACGGCCAGCGCGGCGGCCGCCGGCAGCGGGTCGGACACGTGCGACGTGATGTGCATGAAGCCGCGGGCGTGGCACTCGGCCTCGATCGCCTCGCTGGTCACCGTGGCGCCGATCGGCACGCCGCCGCCCAGCGTCTTCGACAGCACGAGGAAGTCCGGCACGACGCCGAACGCCTCGAAGCCGTACATCGTCCCGAGCCGGCCCAGGCCGGTCTGGCACTCGTCGAGCACGACGAGCATCTCGCGCTCCTCGCACAGCTCGACCAGCCGGGCGAAGTAGCCGGGCGGCGGGACGATCACGCCACCGGCCGACAGCACGGGCTCGGCCACGAGCGCGGCGGGCGCGCCCACCGATGCCTGGTCGTAGAGCGCGAAGCCTGCTTCGAGGCAGGCGCAGTCGCACGTCCCGTCGCAGTGGCGGATCGGGCAGCGGTAGGCGTACGGCGCGGGCACCGCGAAGGCGCCGGGCAGCGCCGGCCCGTAGCCGCGCCGGCCGCCCGCCAGGGTGAGCGCGGCCGCGCCGCCGGTCAGGCCGTGCCACGAGCGCGTGAGCGACAGCACCTCGAAGCCGCCGGTGTGCAGCTTGGCCATGCGCAGGGCGGCCTCGATCGCCTCGCCGCCGGTGGACAGGAACATCGCCCGCGACAGCGGCGGCGGCAGCGTGGCGACGAGCGCGCCGGCCAGCTCGAGCACGGGCGGCGACAGCATCCAGGCGTTGAGGTGGATGACCTCGTCGCAGGCGCGCCGGATCGCGTCGGTCACCCGCGGGTGGTTGTGGCCGATCGTCGCGCAGATCTGGCCGGCCGTGAAGTCGAGCACCCGGCGCCCGGACGCCGTCTCGAGCCACGAGCCCTCCGCGCGGACGATCGTCTCGCCGAAGAACTCCCCGCCGTAGCGGATCAGGTGGTCCACATCGGCGATCCTCTCACAGCAGCGCGAGGATCGCCGCCGCGCTGAGGCGGTCGACGACGCGGTCGGCGGCGGCCAGCGCCGCCTCCGTGCCGGGGACGCGGCAGATGCCGAGCGTCGGCATCCCCGCGGCCACGCCCGCCGCCACGCCTGGCGCCGAGTCCTCCACCACCACGCAGCGCGCGGGCGCCACGCCGAGCCGCTCCGCTGCCACCAGGAACATGTCCGGCGCCGGCTTGCCGTGCTCGATCTCGTCGCCGGCCACGGTCACTCCGATCGCGAGCCCGATGTGGCCGAGCGTGCGGTCCAGCCGCTCGCGCGGCGACGAGGAGGCGACAGCCAGCGGCACGCCGCGGGCCCGCAGCTCGCCCACCGCCGCCAGCGCGTCCGGGTAGGGCGCGAGCTCGGCGTCGAACAGCGCGTAGAGCTTGCGCGAGAGCTCCGGGAAGAACGCGCCCGCGTCCGGCAGCGCGGCGCGCTCGGCGAAGTAGGCGTGCGTGCGCGCGTAGGTGCTGCCCACGAGCGTGGCGATGTCGGCCTCGGTCACGCCGTAGCCGTAGGGCGCGACGGCACGCCGCCAGGCCTCCCCCGCCAGCGGCTCGGAGTCGACCAGCGTGCCGTCGCAGTCGAAGATGACCGCGGCGTCAGTCAGGCGGCCAAGCCTACGGGGGCGAGCTGCTCGGCGAGGCGCTCCACCGCCCGCTGGTTGGCCCGCCGCAGCCACGGGCGCATCAGCGGCAGCGCCGGGCGCTCGAAGGCCGGCGCGGCCTCGTACACGAGCTCGAACTCGACCAGCGTGCGGTTCCCGGGCAGCTCGGTGAGCGTGTAGGTGCCGCGCGTGCGGCGGCGGCCCTCGGCGCTCGTGCCGCGCTCCACGGTGCGCTCGGGCGCGACCGCCTCGATCACCTCGATGTCGATCCACGTCTCCGGGCCGGGCGCCTTGGCCTTCACGTGCACCTTGGCGCCGACGCCGCCGGCCGGGCCGGAGGCCGACCAGTCGGACAGGAAGTGGTCGCAGAACGCCTCGTGGTTGGCGAGCACGTCGAGGTGCTCGTAGACCTCGTCGCGTGGCCGGTCGACGGTGACCGAGACCTTGATCGGCTTCATTGGAGAGCTCCTGGCGAGAATTGCGGACTCGCGCGCCGGGCCAAGCCGGCTGTCGCTGGGGAGGTGGGAGTTGTGACGCTGTGTCACAGCGTGCCATACTTTGCGACACCGTGTCAAGTCGTGTGTCGCAACCCCGGGTCCCGCGGGACGAGGCCCGCCGGCGCATCGTCGCCGCCACGTCGGCGCTGCTGCGCGACCGGCCGTTCCGCGAGCTCACCGTCGAGGCCGTGATGACCGAGGCGGGACTGGCCCGCACGGTCTTCTACCGCCACTTCGACGGGCTGGCCGACGTCGTGCTCAGCCTGCTCGACGAGGCCGTGGCCGACGCGGAGGCGGTGGCCTACTCGGCCGAGCACCCCGAGGCGCCGAACGTCCTCTACGCGATGCTCGACCGCGGCGTCGAGCTGTGGGCCGAGCACGGCCACCTGCTGGCCGCGGTCGAGGAGGCCTCGCACCACGACCCGGAGGTCGAGCGCGCCTACCGCGCCGCCTTCGAGCGCTCGGTGGAGAGCAGCGCGACGATGCTGGCCAAGGGCGTGGAGAACGGCCACTACACGCTCGAGCCGCGGCCGATGGCCCGCGCGCTGCTGCACATGAACGCGGCCTACCTGACCGACGCGCTGGCCCGCTCGCCGCAGCCCGACCGCGACGAGGCGCTGCGGACGCTGTGGACGATCTGGAGCCGGATCCTGGGGGTTACGCGCGACCCCCGCCGAAGATCCGCAGCAGGCTGAGGACCAGATTGATGAAGTCCAGGTAGAGCCGCAGCGCGCCGAAGATCGCCAGCTTCTGCGTGGCCTCGGCGTCCTGGGCCGTGGTGCCGATGCGCTTGATCGCCTGCATGTCGTAGGCGGTCAGCCCGGCGAAGATGATCACGCCCGCCCAGCCGATGATCAGGTTGAACGTCGACCCGCCGACGAACGCGAACGCGATGCTGGCCACGATCAGGCCGATCAGCGCGCCGAAGAGCATCGCGCCCCAGCCGGAGAGGTCGCGCTTCGTCGTGTAGCCGTAGACCGCCATCCCGGCGAACACGCCGGTTGCGCCGGCGAACGCCCCCACGACCGAGCCCGTCGTGTAGACCTGGAACAGCACGGCGAACACCACGCCGGTCAACCCCGCGTACAGGCAGAACAGCAGCGCCGCCATCTGGGCGGAGATCCGCTGGATGGCCCAGCTCAACGCGAACACGGCGGCGAGCTGGCCGATGAACAAGGCCCAGAACGCGCCGCTGTGCTGCTCGAAGTAGCTCAGGACGTCCGCGGTGGAATCGAGGTAGATGGCGACGCCGGTGGTGAGGGCGAGGCCCAGCAGCATCCAGGCGAACACCTGGCGCAGATAGGTGCGCTCGACGACGGCGGAGGTGGTGGCCTGGTAGGCGAGGGGGTTCGTCATCTCGCCTACCAAGATACCGGCGTGAGGCCTCACGCAGCCACGGCGAAGGCGGCGATCTCCGCGCGCGAGCAGGCCGCGCCCCGGCCGGGCCCGAGCTCCAGGAAGGTGGTCGCGCCGGCCGCCTCGAGTGCGCGCAGGGACTCGTGCCACCCGGCGGCCGCGGCGGGGGCCGACAGCGCGGCGCGGATCGCGCCCGGGTCGCTGACCAGGCCGCCGAACGCGCCGGCCGCGAGCGGCAGCGCGGCCGGCCGCCAGGGCATCGCCGCGGCCCGGCGGCGCAGCGCGGCGCAGGCGGCGTCGTCGCCGTGGCCGAGCAGGCGGCTGCGCAGCGCGACGAGCCGCATCCCGTCCTCGGCCGACAGCGCGCCTGCGACGACGGCGGCGGCGATCTCGCCGACTCCCCGCCCGGCCACGAGTTCCGGCTCGACGCCCTCGTCGCGCGCCACCTCGGTCAGCGCGAGCGTGAGCGCGAACAGCGCCGGCTGGCCCACGTCCGGCCGCGCGAGCTGCTGCGCCGTGCCCTCGAGGCACAGCCGGCGCACGGGCAGGCCGGTGACGTCGGCGGCGAGGCGCAGGTGGCGGTCGAGCAGCGAGCGGTCCGTGGCGTGCAGCGCGGCGGCCATGCCGGGGCGCTGCACGTCGTCGGCGGGGTACAGGAAGGCGACGGTCATGCCCTGACAGAGCGCGCCGGGCCGGCCGCGATACATCGATGTATCAGCCCGGCCTCCGCGTGCTCTGGTTGGGCGAGATGACCGCAACCTCCTCTGGTACGTTCGCGCCTCGTTCGCCGAGGGGAGAAGAGGACGGCCGTGTCGGATGTCGGGCAGCTCGTGCGGGATGCCGCGGACGGCGATCAGGCGGCTTGGAACCGGCTGGTCGAGCTGTACAACGGGCTCGTCTGGTCGGTGGCCCGGGGGTTTCGCCTCGCGCCGGCCGACGCCTCCGACGTGGTGCAGACGACCTGGCTGCGGCTGGTCGAGCACCTCGGCCGGCTGCAGGAGCCCGAGCGCGTGGGCGCATGGCTGGCCACGACGGCCCGCCGCGAGTGCCTGCGCACGCTGCGCCTCTCGGCCCGGCAGGTCCCGACCGAGACGGAGCTGCTGCCCGATCCCGGGACGGAGGCGCCGCTGGCCGCCGGGCTGCTCGCAAGCGAGCGCGACCGTGCGCTGTGGACGGCGTTCGCCGGTCTCTCCGAGCGCTGCCAGGCGCTGCTGCGCCTGCTGGTGGCCGATCCGCCTCCGAGCTACGAGGACGTCGGCGCGGCGCTCGACATGCCGATCGGGAGCATCGGGCCGACGCGGCAGCGATGCCTCGAACGCCTCCGCGGGCTGGCCGAGACGGCCGGGGTCACCCGCGGGGCGTGGGACTAGACAAAGGGGTCACCCAGTGAACGAAGAGACCATGTTGGAGGAGCTGCGCGGGTTGTTCGCCCGCGTCGATCCCGTGCCCGAGCTCGTCGACGAGGCGGCCCGCGCCGCCTACACCTGGCGGACGGTGGACGCGGAGCTGGCCGAGCTGATGCGCGACAGCGCGGAGGCCGAGGCCGGCGCGCTCGCGCTGCGCGGCGCGGCCACCGGGCCGCGGCTGCTGAGCTTCGAGTCGCCGCGCGTGGCGATCGAGGCCGAGGTCGTCGTCACCGGCCCGCGGACGCGCCGGCTGACCGGCCAGATCGTGCCGCCGGTCGCGGCGGCCGTGACGCTCGAGCAGGGCGGGACGCGGCTGACCGCGGAGGCCGACGCGCTCGGGCGCTTCGCCTTCGAGCGCGCCGGCGCCGGCCCCGCCCGGCTGCGCGCGACGCTGCCGGACGGGGGCATGGAGATCGCCACGCCGTGGACGTCGCTCTGAGCCTCAGGGCAGCGTGACTCCGGGCTCGATGTCGTCGACCAGGACGGCCCGCGGGTAGTCCGCCGGATCGGGCGCCCGCGGGGCGTTGTGCCTGAGGTACGCCACCGCGTGCTCGGCCGGCCGCAGGCCCTGCCGGGTCATCAGCCGGGCGAGGTAGCCCGCCACCACCGGCGTGGCGAACGACGTGCCGTCCCACCGGGCCCAGCCGGCGAACGCCTCCCCCAGCACCGGGCCGCCGATCGTCTCGCAGTACTTCGTCTTGTTGACGGCGTACGTCGAGGCGACGTTGCTGCCGCGGGTCACCGCATCGACCCACCGGCCGTAGTTGCTCCACTTCGGGCGCGTCCACGCCTTGCCGTGGTCGAGTGCGCCGACGCCCACGACGGTCGCGGTCGCCGCCGGCCAGAACGGCCGCGCCAGGCCGGAGTTGCCGGCGGCGGCCACCACCGCGCCGCCGCGCCCGTGGATGGCCCGCAGGACGGCCGCGGTGGCCAGCGGGGGCGCGTCGCCCTCGGTGTAGCCGCCGAGCGAGAGGTTGACGATGTCGATCGTCGCCGGCAGCCGCGCCAACGCCTTGGCGACCGTGTGGTCGTCGCCCACCCCGTGCGAGTCGAGCACCTTGAGCGTCAGCACGGCGGCCGACGGCGCCACCTGGAGGATGAGCCCGGACACGAACGTGCCGTGGCCGGCCTCGGCGTCGGCGAAGCCGTCGTGATCGAGGTCCCAGGTGTCGCTGAAGCCGCCGGTGAGCTGCTTCGGGGTCAGCAGCGGGCTCGGGAGCAGGCCCGTGTCGAGCACGGCGAGCGCCACGCCCTTGCCGTCGCCGGCCCGGGTCGTGCGCAGCGGCAGCGCCGGCGGCGGAGGCGCGGGCTGCGCGCAGGTGGCGTTGCCGCCCTGGATGCGCGGCTCGCCGGTGAAGGTCACGGGCTGCTCGCCGACGAGCACGTGGTTCGGCGCGACATGCGCCTGGCCGCCGGTCGCCGCGCGGACCTTGGCGAGCGCGTCCAGGACCTCCTGCGCCGTGCCCGTGCCGCCCGACAGCACGAACAGCGCCGCGAACTCGCCGCGCTCCTTCAGCTCCCACCCGGGCGGGAGGTTCGCCTGCGTCACGTCCGCGTCCTGCGGCGCGGCGAGGATCTGCCTCGGCCGCAGCAGGAACGCCTCGCCGTGCTCCGGCGCGAGGACGACGTCCGTCCACGCCCTCGGCAGCTGTTGCCCGTTGTCCTTGGAGGCCGCCATGCGCCAACCCTCCCGCATGTCCGGGTGGCGGGCAAGCCGCGTTTGCGGGAGGCTGCCGGGATCGCCGCCACCAGCTCGCCCATCGCGCCCGGCGATCGCCTCCCGCGGGCGGAGGAGGCCGTGCGGCTCGCACAGGCCGACGCGCGCGCGGCGCGGCGCCTGGCGGCGACGGTCGGCGGCGACGACGAGGCCGCCGCGGTCGCCGAGCGCGCGCTCGGCCTGGCCGCGGTCGAGCTGGGCCGGCCGGGCGAGGCGGTCGCCCACCTCCGGCGCGCCGTGGCCCTCGCCGAGGCGGCCGGGTCGGCCCGCCGCGCGGCCGAGGCGCGCATGAGCCTCTCGCTGGCCCTGGCCCTCCAGGGCGCCACGGCCGAGGCGCTGGCCGAGGCCGACCGGGCGGCGCCGGCGCTCGACGGCTGGGCCGCCGCGCGGCTGGGGATGCAGCGCGCACTGGTGCTGCAGAAGCTGGGCCGGCTCGAGGAGGCGCTGGCCGGCTACCGCGCGCCGCTGGCCACGTTCCGGCGGCGGGAGGACCGGCTGTGGGAGGCGCGGCTGCTGTGCAACCGCGGGGTGCTGCAGGTCTACCGCGGCGCACTGGGCGCGGCCGAGTCCGACCTCCGGCGCGCGGAGGCCCTGCACGAGGCGGGCGGCCAGGCGCTCGCGGCCACCCAGGTCCGCCACAACCTCGGCTGGCTGGCCTCCCGCCGCGGCGACGTCCCGGCGGCGCTCGGCTGGTACGACCGCGTCGAGGCCGAGTACCGCGAGCACGACGTGCCGCTGGCGCTGCTGCTGATGGACCGGGCCGAGGTGCTGCTGTCGGCGCGGCTCGCCGCCGAGGCCCGCGAGGCCGCGGGCCGCGCGGCAGCGGAGCTCGAGCGATCCGGCGGCGGGGCCGACCTCGCCGAGGCGCTCCTGCTCGCCGCCCAGGCCGAGCTGCTCGCCGCCGACCCGGCCGCCGCCCGCAGCCACGCCACCCGGGCGGCCGCGGCCTTCTCCCGCCAGCACCGCCCGGCCTGGGCCGCGCTGGCCCGCGCCGCGGAGGCCCGCGCCGCCTGGCTGGAGGCCACGGTGGCCGAGGGCGGTGAGCCCGGCGCGGCGCGCTGGAGGCGGCGCTCGGCGCCGCCCGGCGGGCCGCGCGGAGCCTCGCGGCGGCGGGCTGGGGGGCGGACGCGCTGGACGCGCGGCTGATCGCCGGGCGGGCGGCGCTGGCGCTCGGGCGCCCGCGGCTCGCGCGGGCCGAGCTCGAGCGGGTGGGTGCCGCACGGGCGCGCGGGCCGGTGCAGATCCGCACGCGCGCCTGGCACGCCGAGGCGCTGCTGCGCCTCTCGCGCGGCGACCGCCGCGGCGCGGGCGCGGCGGTCGGCGCGGGGCTGCGCGCGCTGGAGGCGCACCGGATGACGCTCGGGGCGACCGAGCTGCGCGCCCAGGCGTCCGGCCACGGCGAGGAGCTGGCGACGCTCGGCCTGCGGCTGGCGATCGCCTCCGGCTCGCCCGCCCGGGTGCTCGCCGCCGCCGAGCGCCGCCGCGCCGCCGGGCTGCTCCTGCGGCCGGCCCGGCCGCCCGACGACGCCGAGCTGGCCGCCGAGCTCGCGGAGCTGCGCGGCGTGACGGCGGCGCTCGACGCGGCGCTGCGCGACGGCCGCCACGACGCCGCCCTGCAGCGCCGCCAGGCCGCGCTGGAGGCGGCGGTGCGCCGCCGGGCGCTGCGCACCCACGGAGCTGTCGACGGCGGTGACGCGGCGCGACTGCCTTCGCTGGCCGAGCTGGCCCGACGCGCTGGGCGAGCGGGTGCTCGTGGAGCTCGTCCGGCTCGACGGGCGGCTGCATGCCGTGACCGTGGCCGGCGGACGGGCGCGGTGGCGGGCGCTCGGCGCGGCCGCCGAGGTCGACAAGGAGCTGGCGTCGCTGCGGCTCGGGCTGCGCAGCCTCGCGATGGCGCGGCCCGGCTCGCGCGTGGCGGACTCGATGGGGGACGTGTGCGCGCAGGTGGCCGCGCGGCTCGACGCGCTGCTGATCGGCCCGCTGTGCGCCGAGCTCGGGGACCGCCCGCTCGTGCTCGTCCCCACCGGCGAGCTGCACGCGCTGCCGTGGTCGATGCTGCCGTCGCTGGCGCGGCGGCCGCTGGAGGTCGCGCCGTCGCTGCGGCTCTGGCACCGCGCGGCGCGCGAGCCCCCCGTCGCCGGCGCGCCGGCGGTGCTCGTCGCCGGCCCGCGGCTGCCCGACGCCCGAGCGGAGATCGAGACGCTCGCCGCCCGCCACCCGCGGGCGCGCGCGCTGACCGGCGACGCGGCGGGCGTCGCCGCCGTCGCGCAGGCGCTGGACGGCGCGGACTCCGCCCACATCGCCGCCCACGGCCGCTTCCGCGACGACAACCCGCTGTTCTGCTCGCTCGAGCTGGCCGACGGGGCGCTCACCGTGTACGACCTCGAGCGGCTGCACCGCGCGCCGCGCCGGCTCGTGCTGTCGAGCTGCGAGTCCGGCCTGTCCGCCGTCCACGCCGGCGACGAGCTGATGGGGTTCACCGCGGCCGTGTTCGCGCTGGGCACGGCGACCGTGATCGCCGCCGTCGTCCCCGTGCCCGACGAGGCCACCCGCGGCCTCATGCTCGCGCTCGACGACGAGCTCACCCGCGGCACGCCGCCCGCGCCCGCGCTCGTGAACGCCCGTGAGCGGCTCGCCGGCGACGACCGCCGGCGCCACGTCGCCCGCGCGGCGTTCGTGTGCTTCGGCTCAGGCTAGGGAGTCCCCCGATGCAAGGCGGTGATCGGCGGTCCAGGATGGGACGCACCTCCCCGCGATCCCCTGCCCCAGGAGCCGAAATTGCTCATCACCCCCCGCCCCGACGCCGATGTGGACACGCTGCGCGCTCGCCTGCACGGCGACGTGTACGCCCCCGGCGACCCCGGCTGGGACCGCGCCCGCCAGGCGTGGAACCTCGTCGCCGACCAGCGCCCGGCCGCGGTCGCCGTCCCGCTCACGGACGCCGACGTGGCCGCCGTCGTCCGCCACGCCGACGCGACGGGCCTGCGCGTCGCGCCGCAGGGCACCGGCCACGGCGCCGCCGCGCTGGCCCCGCTCGAAGACGCGATCCTGATCAACCTGTCGCACATGCGCGGCGTCCGCATCGACGCGGCCCAGCGCGTCGCGCGCGTCCGCGCCGGCGCCGTGTGGGCGGACGTGACCGCACCCGCGTCGCAACTCGGCCTCGCCCCGCTGGCGGGCTCGAGCCACGACGTCGGCGTCGTCGGCTACTGCCTCGGCGGCGGCCTCAGCTGGCTCGGGCGCAAGCACGGGCTGGCCGCCGAGAACGTCCACGCCATCGAGCTCGTCACCGCCGACGGTCGCAAGGTCCGTGTCGACCACGACCACGACGCCGACCTGTTCTGGGCGCTGCGGGGCGGCGGCGGCAGCTTCGGCGTCGTCACCGCGATGGAGATCGCGCTGCACCCCGTGCCCGAGGTCTATGCGGGCGCGCTGGCCTGGCCGTGGGAGCAGGCGGAGCAGATCTTCGACGCCTACCGCGCCTGGATCGGGACGCTGCCCGACGACGTCACGTCGTGCGTGCGGCTGCTCCAGGTGCCACCGTTCCCCCACGTGCCCGCGCCGCTGCGCGGCCGCCAACTGGCGGTCGTGGAGCTCGCGGCGATCGGCGACGCGGCCGCCGGCGCCGAGCTGCTGGCGCCCCTGCGCGCGCTGGAGCCCGAGCTCGACATGGTCCATCCCATGCCGCCGAGTGGGCTGATCCAGATCCACAACGACCCGCCCGGCCCCGTCCCCGGCGTCGGCGACCACCGGCTGCTCACGGACATCCCGGTCGGCGCGCTGGTCGGCGCCGCCGGCCCGGGCTCGGGCTCGCCGCTGCTCTCGGTCGAGATCCGCCACCTCGGCGGCGCGTTCGCCCGCCGGCGCCCCGGGCACGGGGCGCTCGGCGCGATCGAGGCGCCGTTCGCCCTGTTCGGCGTCGGCATCACGCCCGACCCGGCCGCGATCGCCGCCGTGGAGGCCGGCCTGGACACGCTGATGGCGGCCACGGCGCCGTGGGACGCGGACCGGACCTACATGAACTTCGTCGACCGCGTGGCCGCCGGCCGGCGCTTCTTCGACGACGCCACGATCGCCCGCCTGCACGCGGTCCGCGAGCGGGTCGACCCCGAGCGGATGTTCATGTCGAACCATCCGTTCTGAGCGCCGCGAGGTCCTCGTCGCCGGCGGCCCACTCGCGCGTGCGTGGGTCGCCGGCGAAGGCCTTGTCGAGGTGCTCGCGGGCCGGCTCCAACCGGCCGTCGAGCGCCGCGAAGCAGGCGAGCTGATACTGCAGCGCCCCGTTCTCCGGGTGCTCGGCCAGGCCCTCGGAGGCGATCTCGTACGCGCGCGCGTACTCGCCCGCCCGGTACGCCGGCTCCGCCGCGCGCCAGTACTCCCACGGGCTGACCGGACCGGCCGCGCCCTCCTTGGCGCCGATGGCGAGCACGGTCGTGCCCGCCTCGGTCGCGCGCGCCTCCCGGTGCGCGCCCGGCGGGACGAGCACCAGCGTCCCCGGGGGCGCGTCGAGCGTCTCGCCCGCCACCACGAACTCCGCGCGCCCCGAGAGCACGAGGTAGAGCTCCTCGTCGCGGGTCGTCGTCTCGTCGTGCGGCTCGACCACCCAGCCCGCGTCCGCCGTGTAGGCGTTGACGCCGAACGCGCTGACCCCGAGCGTGCGCCGGATCGGCAGGTAGACGCCGAACTCGTACGGGATCCGCGGCAGCTCGTCGATCTGCGTGTGCCTCATGCCAGCACCATCGCAGCCGTGCCGCAGGTGGCGAGGGCGAGCGGCAGGTCGGCGTCCGAGACGCCGCGCAGGCGGGGGTGCGAGCGGTCGACGGCGATCGGCGGCGGCGGCTCGATCCCGAGCGACACCGCGCCGGCCCGCGCCAGCTCGCCCCACAGGTCGCCGTGCCGGGCCAGCAGCGCGTCGCGCGTGCCGCCCTCGCGCCGGGCCAGCGTCTCCAGCTCGCGCACCTCCTCGAACGGGTCGAGCACGAGGTTCTCGTCGGTGCCGATGGCCAGCGGCACGCCCGCCTCGCCGTAGCGCAGGGCGGGCGGGAAGCCGTCGCCCAGGTTGCCCTCGGTGGTCGGGCAGGACACGACGGTCGACCCCGACTCGGCCAGCAGCGCGATGTCGCGCTCGCTCACGTGGATGCCGTGCACGACCGAGCGCAGCCGCCCGAGGAACCCCGTGCGCGCGAGCAGCTCGATCGGCGAGCAGCCGTGCTCGGCCTGGCACTCCTCGAGCTCGCGCGGCTGCTCGGCGGCGTGGACGTGCCGGACGGCGCCGCGCGACTCGTCTACGCGGCGATCGCCTCCAGCCAGTCGGCCGGCACGGCGCGCACGCTGTGCGCGGCCACGCCGTGACCCGAGCGCCTCGGCGCGCTCCAGGAACGTCGCCACGTCGGGGTCGCAGAACCGCCGCTGGCCCGGCTCGGCCGGCCGCCCGAAGCCGGCCCGGGCGTAGGCGGCCGGCAGCACGCGGATGACCAGCCCGGCGTCCTCCGCCGCGCCGATCACGGCCCGGGCCATCGCGTTCGGATCGGCATAGGGCGTGCCGTCGGGCAGCGTGGTGCACGTAGTGGAACTCGCCCACCGCGCCGTAGCCGGCCGCCCGCATCTCCGTATAGCAGCGCAGCGCGACCCCGTACATCGAGTCGGGGTCGAGCGACCCGGCCAGCGCGTACATCGCCTCGCGCCAGCCCCAGAAGTCGTCGTCGAAGCGCTCGGCCGAGCCGCGCAGGTCGACCTGGAACGCGTGCGAGTGCGCGGACACCATCGCCGGCACCTTCACGGGCGCCGCCACACGACCTCCCCGCCCTGGATGACCGCGGCCACCGGGTCGTGGCCGAAGCGATAGGGGATGTGCTCGACGGGCCCGTCGAGCACGACGAGGTCGGCGCGCTTGCCGACCTCGAGCGAGCCCAGCTCGCTCGTGCAGCCCGAGCACCCAGGCCGCGTTCAGCGTGGCCGCCGGCAGCGCCTCGCGCACGCTCCAGCCGTAGCGGCGCACGGCGAGCCCGATCACCACCGGCATCGACGCGACCGGCGACGTGCCCGGGTTGCAGTCGCGTGGCCAGCACGCAGATCGCCCCCGCGTCGGCCAGCGCGCGCGCGGGCGGCGATGCGCTCGGCGCCGAGGAACTCCGCGCCCGGCAGCAGCACCGCGGCGCACTCGGCGGCCGCCAGCGGCGCCACGTCGTCGGGGTGCAGGCAGGCCAGGTGGTCGACCGAGCGCGCGCCGGCCGCGAGCGCCACCGGCACCGAGCGGTGGCGTGGCGAACTGCTCGACGTGCGCGCGCAGCGGCACGCGCTCGCGGCGCGGCGATCTCGCCCAGCCGCTCGAGATCCGCGTTGCGGAACGCGACGGACTCGACGTAGATGTCGAGCGCGTCGACCTCCGCCCGCGCGGCCAGCGTCGTCGACGTCGTCCATCCAGGTCTCCGGCGTCGTGGCCCGGCGGCACCGCGTGCGCGAACAGGCCGGTGACGCGGTCGAGCCCGAGCGCGCGGCCGAGCCGCACCGAGCGCAGCCTCGCCCTCGCTCCGAGAGCCCGTAGCCGCGTCTTGCCCTCCAGCGTCGTCGTGCCGAGCCGCAGCATCTCCGCCCGGATCGCCCGGGCCTGCGCCAGCACCTCGTCGTCGGTCGAGGCGGCCAGCGCCCGGGCGGACGCGGCGATCCCGCCGCCCGAGCGGGCGATCTCCTCGTAGGGCACGCCGGTGACCTTCATCTCGTACTCGTGCGCGCGCCAGCCCGCGAACGGCAGGTGCGTGTGGCAGTCGACGAAGCCCGGGATGACCGCGCCGCCGCCGGGCGTCGACGACCTCCCCGTCGCCGCGCCTCGAACGCCGCGATCACACCGTCGCGCACCGCCACGGCGCCCGGGTCGGACGTGAACTCCGGACGCCGCAGAAATCGCTGCCCATCGTCGACGGGGCGCAGCACCTGGCGCGGCATTGATGATCGAGACGCTCATCTGCATGGGGATGCGGACGCCGAGGCGGTCGGCGGCGTCCAGCGCCTCCGGGTAGCCGGCGTCGGCGTGGCGGACGATCCCCATGCCCGGGTCGGCGAGCAGCGTGCGGCGGATCCGCTCGCCGGCCAGCTCGGTCCCGTCGGCCACGCACACCTGCCCGGCGTGCAGCGACAGCCCCATGCCGACGCCGCCGCCGTGGTGGAACGACACCCACGACGCGCCCGTGGCCACGTTGACCATGGCGTTCAGCAGCGGCCAGTCGGCCACGGCGTCCGAGCCGTCGCGCATCGCCTCTGTCTCGCGCTGCGGCGAGGCGACCGAGCCGGCGTCGAGGTGGTCGCGGCCGATCACGACCGGCCCGCGCAGCTCGCCCGACGCCACCATCTCGTTGAAGCGCACGCCGGCGAGGTGGCGCTCGCCGTAGCCGAGCCAGCAGATCCGCGCCGGCAGCCCCTGGAAGTGCACGCGCTCCTGCGCGAGCTCGATCCAGCGGCGGATGTGGTCCTGCTCGCCGAACAGCTCGAGGATCGCCGCGTCGGTGGCGTGGATGTCGGCCGGGTCGCCGGACAGCGCCACCCAGCGGAACGGCCCCTTGCCCTCGCAGAACAGCGGCCGGATGTAGGCCGGGACGAACCCGGGGTAGGCGAACGCGTCCTCGTCGCCGTGCTCCGGCGCCACGCCGCGCAGCGCATTGCCGTAGTCGAACGCCTCCGCGCCGGCGGCCTGGAGCGCGCGGATCGCGCCCGACGTGCGCGACCACGCTCTCCCCCACCCGGCGCAGGTACTCGTCCGGGTCCGAGCGCCGCAGCACCTCGGCCTGCTCGACCGTCACGCCCGCGGGGACGTAGCCGTTGAGGGGGTCGTGAGCGCTCGTCTGGTCGGTGACGACGTCGATCTCCGCGCCCCGGCGGACGATCTCCGGCAGGACCTCGGCGGCGTTGCCGAGCAAGCCGATCGACAGCGGCGCGGCCGGCCGCCCGTGCCTCGTCGAGCCGGGACAGCGCGTCGTCCAGCGAGGCGGCGCGCTCGTCCAGGTAGCCGCTCGCGGATGCGCCGCTCGATGCGTGCGAGGTCGACCTCCACGCAGAGCGCGCAGCCCTCGTTCATCGTCACCGCGAGCGGCTGGGCGCCGCCCATGCCGCCCAGCCCGGCGGTCAGGACCAGGCGGCCCCGCAGCGAGCCCCCGAAGCGCTTGCGCGCCACCGCGGCGAAGGTCTCGTAGGTGCCCTGGAGGATCCCCTGGGTCCCGATGTAGATCCAGGACCCCGCGGTCATCTGGCCGTACATCATCAGCCCGGCGGCGTCGAGCTCCCGGAACTTCTCCCAGGTGGCCCAGCGCGGCACGAGGTTCGAGTTGGCGATCAGCACCCGCGGTGCCGCCTCGTGGGTCTCGAACACGCCGACCGGCTTGCCCGACTGCACCAGCAGCGTCTCGGAGGACTCCAGCCGCTGCAGCTCGGCCTTGATCGCGCGCCAGCGCCGCGGGCGAGCGCGCCGCCTTGCCGATCCCGCCGTAGACGACCAGATCCTGCGGCCGCTCGGCCACGTCGGGATGCAGGTTGTTCTCCAGCATCAGCAGCGCGGCCTCCTGCTGCCAGCCCTTGCACCTCATGCGAGCACCAGCTCCCCCGTTCGCAGTGCCGAAGCCAACTTCGTGATCTCGTCGCCCAGCGAGCGGTCCTCGTCGAGCCGCGGCACGTACTCGCGCACGCGCGCCAGCGCGCCCTCGAGGGCGTCCGTGGAGCGCAGCGGGCGGTGGAACTCGAGGCCCTGGCAGGCGCACACGAGCTCGGTGGCCACCACGTGCGCCGCGTGCTGCACGCAGGTCATCGCCTTCAGCGCCGCGTACGCGCCCATCGAGTTGAAGTCCTCCTGGCCCGCGCTCGTCGGGATCGAGCTCGCGCCGGCGGGGTGCGCGAGCACCTGGCACTCGTTGACCAGCGCGGCCGCGGCGTACTGGGCGATCATCAGCCCGCTCGACAGCCCGGGCCGCGGCGTGAGGAACGGCGGCAACCCCGCGTAGGACGGCGAGAGCAGCGCGAACGTCCGCCGCTCGGCGAACGACGCCAGCTCGGTCAGCGCGAGCGCGAGGTGGTCGAGCGGCAGCGACAGCGGCTGCCCGTGGAAGTTGCCGGCCGACAGCACGTCGCCCTCCGCCGGGAAGATCAGCGGGTTGTCGGTGACGGCGTCGAGCTCGCGCTCCAGCGCGCCGGTCACGTAGTCGAGCGCGTCGGCCACCGCGCCCAGCACCTGGGGCGCGCAGCGCAGCGTGTACGGGTCCTGCACGCGCCCGCAGTCGGCGTGCGAGGCCACCACCGGCGAGCCGGCGAGCAGCGCCCGCAGCCGCGCCGCCACGCGCGCCTGGCCCGGCTGCGGCCGCAGCTCCTGCACGCGCGCGTCGAACGGCACGGTCGAGCCCTTGAACGCCTCCAGCGACAGCGCCACCGCCACCACGGCCGCGTCGAGGATCCGCCGGGCCGCCAGCGCCGTGAGCCCGCCCGCCGCGGCCATCAGGTGCGTGCCGTTGATCAGCGCGAGCCCCTCCTTGGCCTCCAGCGCGATCGGCTCGAGGTCCGCCCGGCGCAGCGCCTCGGCGCCCTGGAGGCAGTCGCCGCGATACCAGGCCTTGCCCTCGCCGATCAGCACCAGCGACAGGTGGGCGAGCGGCGCGAGGTCGCCCGACGAGCCGACCGAGCCGCGGCTCGGCACCACGGGCGTCACGCGGTGGGTGAGCATCTCCAGCAGCTGCCGCACCACGGTCTCGCGCACGCCCGAGCGCCCGCGCCGCAGCGAGCTCGCCAGCAGGAACATCATGCCGCGCACCACCTCGTCGCTCAGCGGCGCGCCCGTGCCGACGGCGTGCGAGCGCACCAGGTTGAGCTGCAACTGGGCGGCGTCCTCGGGGGCGATCGACACGGTGACGAGGTCGCCGAAGCCGGTGTTGACGCCATAGACGGTCTGGCCACCGGCGAGCGCGTCCTCCACCACCTGCCGCGCCGCGGCGATCCGCGCGTGGTCCTCGTCGTCGAGCGGCGGTGGCGCGGCTCCCCGCGCCACCGCCTCCAGGTCGGCCAGCGAAGTCATCGCCGCCGCACGCTATCGCTACGGGTCGGTGGTCGAGAGCGTGAAGGTGAGCGTCTTGGTGTACGAGCCGGTGCGCAGTGGGTCCCTCGCGCCGACCGGCTGCTTGAACGTCAGCGCCACCGGGTCGTGCGACACCGGCCCGGTGTAGGTGAGCAGCGTCGCCCCGGCGGGCGCGAACGCGCCGCCGTCCGCGCTCGCCAGCAGCGGCTGGGCGAGCGCGAGGCCGCCGTTGGTCAGATGGCCGGGATTCGCCGTGTCCGGGTCCGACCAGCTGAGCGCCGCGTCGCCGGCCGTGCTCAGCACGTCGGCCGTCGTGGTCGCCGTGTAGTCGTGCGCCACGCCGGGCGTGAAGGTGCCGAAGCTCGCCGGCCCGGTCAGCGCGAGCGCGAGCGTCGCCGGCACCGTCCCGCCCACGCCGCCCTGCGTGCACAGCGACACGGTGTCGACCTGGCCGCGGTCGACGGTCACGTGCTCGGTGTCGAGCAGCGTGCCGTCCGGCGCGGTGCAGGTGACGGTCCAGCTCTCGTCCTCGAAGCCGTTCGGCCCCGCGACCTCGCCGCCGGCCCGGAACGCCGGCGTGGCCCGCACCGACGGGTTGACGTCCCAGCGGAAGCGCCCGCTCGCCGGCACGACCAGCGACGACTCGAGGTGGGTCGGCACGGCCTGCGGCGGCGACGTGGTGGCCGGCGTCGTGTTGTTCTTGATCGGCGCCGTGTAGAGGTCGAAGTCCTGGCTGAGCTTCAGCGTGGCGCCCGGGACGGCCGTGCCGGCGATGACCGAGTGGCCGGCCGGCAGCGACGCCCAGGCGAGCGCCTGCCAGAACGCGTCGCGCACCGCGTGGCCGGCGAACACCGACGTCTGCGTCGCGGTCGAGGTCGGCCCCGGCGTGCCGGTGAAGTCGGCCGTGGTGCAGTCGAGGTAGTCCGGCCGCGACTGCGGACAGCCGCGCACCGAGCCCACGAGCTCCATGGTCAGCGCCAGCGAGCGCGTGGCGTAGTAGGCCCAGTCGATCGTCTCGCCGCTCGTCTCATAGTCGTGCGCCGAGTCGCGGATGTTCGTGTAGCCGTTGGCGGTGGCGTCGCCGAGCGACTGCGCCAGCGCGCGGTAGCCCGTGTTCAGCTCGGGCGTGTCGCCGGCCAAGATGTCGAGCTCCGGATAGAAGATCGCCCGCTCGTTGGTGTGCGTGGTCACGAGGTCGACGACCTGGTGCGACTGCACGATCGCCATCGTGTTGCGCACCTCGGGCTCCGAGCCCGGCCCGGACCCGCGCTGGGCGAACGTGACGCCGATGTTCGAGCCCCAGCCGAACGGATAGTTGCGGTTGAGGTCGGTGTTGTTCGCGCTGGCGCGCGTGTTGTGCACCCAGCCGTCGGGGTTGACGAGCGGCATGTCGATCAGCCGCACGCGGTCGAACAGCGCCTTCACGGCCGGGTTGGCCGCCGCCTCGTGCACGACGTCGTAGGCGAACTCCATGTCGTCCTCGCCGGCCGCGCTCTCGTTGCCGTGGATCGCGCCCATGAGGAAGAACACTGGCTTGCCGTCGGCCGCGCCAACGTCGTTGGTGATCTCGAGGTACTTGACCGCGCGCCCCTCGCCGCTGAGGTAGGGCGCCGTCTTGACGGTGACGAAGCCCGGGTTGGCCGCGGCCAGCGCGTCCATCTCGTGGCCGTAGTCGTCGTAGGTGCGGTACGCCGTGCGCCCGCTCGGCATCCCGCTCAGCGTGCCGAGGCTCAGCGACTTGCGCAGCGCCGTCGCGTCCGACGTCACGTCCGCCCGCGCGACCGCGGGCCACGCGCAGGCGGCGAGCGCCGCGCAGACGAGGACCTGCTGGTAGGACCGCACTCTCGAAACCCCCTCCGGATTCGGGCCGGGGCGAGCGTACCGCCTCAGCCGCGCCCGCGGAAGCCGAACCACCAGAGCGCGAACAGGCCGACCCAGCCGATCAGGATCGCGGCGAGCAGCAGGACGCTGAGGGGGTCCACGCCGGCGGACCCTAGCGCCCGCGCATGAGCCTAGGCATGCACGACGGCGCCGCCGCGGCGCGGGTCGCCGCCGCCGCTGAACCCGCCGCCGGCCCGGCTCACCGCCTGGCAGCCGCCGAAGAACAGGTTGCGGGCGCGGAACCAGGCGAGCGTGTGGCCCACGGCCTCGAGGGCGGCGCCGTCGATGCCCGGCTCGGCGTAGACGAGCCCGTCCTCGAAGTGCAGGCGCGGCGCGTCGACCGCCGCCTGCGCGTCCAGCCCGCGGTCGAGCGCGTTGACGATCACCTGCAGGATCGCGCGTGCGGATGCGGTTGGAGCCGGCCGAGCCGAGCACGAGCTCGGGCGCGCCCGCCGGCCAGCACGACCGTCGGGGCCATCATCGACGGCAGCCGCCGGCCGGGCGCGTGCGTGAACCAGCCCGCCGGCGAGAGGTCCTCCTCGCCCATCATGTTGTTGACGTGGATGCCGGTGCCGGGGACGACGATCCCCGACCCCTCGCCGTTGGTGGTGGTGACCGAGCAGGCCCAGCCGTCGGCGTCGAGCACCGAGACCTGCGTGGTGGAGCCCAGGCGCGAGGCGATGAAGCGTCTCCTGGAAGCCCGGCTCGGCGAGGCCCTCGAGGAACTCCGGCGTGCGCTCGGCCTGGGCGGCCTCCATCGCCGCCACCAGCTCGGGCGCGCCCGGCGGCGCCGGGCCGCGCTCCAGCAGCGCGAGCGCGTAGGCGATCAGGATCCCGCCGGCGCTGGGCGGCGGGTTGGTCAGCACCTCGCGGCCGTGGTAGCGCACCCGCACCGGCTCGCGCGGGACGGCCGCGTAGGCGGCAAGGTCGGCCGGGGTGAGCGTGCCGCCGCGGGCGGCCACCCAGTCCGACACGGCGGCGCCGATGTCGCCCGCATAGAACGGCGCCGCGCCCTCGGCGGCGAGGCGCTCGACGGCGTCCGCGAGCTCCGGGTCGCGCAGTACGTCGCCCTCGCGCGGGGCCCGCCCGTCGGTGAAGTAGCGCGACGCGCGACTCCGGCGTGGCGGCGGCGATCGGCTCCAGCAGCTCCCACAGGTAGCGCCTGCGTGGCGTTGACCGCGGCGCCGCCGCGGGCGAGCGCGGCCGCCGGCGCGGCGAGCTGCTCCAGCGCCAGCGCGCCGAAGCGCTCCGACGCCGCCGCCACCCCGGCCGGCACGCCGTAGACGCCGCACGACGACGCGCCGATGTGGAACACCTGCACGGCGTCGCCGAAGTCGACCACCACCGCCTCCAGCGGCGCGCGGGCGTCCGGGGCGGCGTCCCGCCCGGGCGCGGCGACCATGAAGTCGAGCAGCACGGGCGGGTCGCCCGGCGGCGCCACGAGCATGTAGCCGCCCGCGCCGAGCCCAGTGAGCAGCGGCTCGGTGTGAACGAGGTCAGCAGCGCGGCCAGCGCCGCGTCGACCGCGTTGCCGCCGGCGCGCAGCACGTCTGCGCCGGCAGCGGCGGTCAGAGGGTGGCCGGCCGCGACGATGCCGCGCTCGGCCACCCCCTCCGCCTCCCAGCCGCTAAAAGCGCGGGATGAACTCGGGCACGTCGACGTCGATGCCGCGAGGCGGGCGCGTCGCTCCCGCTCCCGGGTGCGCGTCACCCGCGGCTCGCCGGCCGGCTCGCGCAGCGTCGGACGACGACCGCGCGCCCGTCGTAGCCCGTGGCCACGACGGTGACCCAGACCTCGTCCTCGAGGCTTCTCGTCGACCATCGCGCCGAAGATGATGTTGGCGTCCGGGTGCGCGGCCTCCTGCACCGGCCTGGGCGGCCTCGTTGACCTCCCACAGCGACAGGTCGCGGCCGCCGGTGATCGACAGCAGGATCGAGCGCGCGCCGTCCAGCGTCGTCTCCAGCAGCGGCGACGAGGTCGCCTGCGCGGCCGCCTCGACCGCGCGCTTGTCGCCCGGCCCATGCCGATCCCGAGCAGCGCCGTGCCGGCGTCGGACATGATCGTGCGCACGTCGGCGAAGTCGAGGTTGATGAGGCCCGGCAGCGTGATCAGGTCCGAGATGCCCTGGACGCCCTGGCGCAGCACGTCGTCGGCGACGCGGAACGCCTCGACCATCGACGTCTGCTTGTCCAGCACGGACAGCAGCCGGTTGTTCGGGACCACGATCAGCGTGTCGACCTCCTCGGCCAGCGCCTGGATGCCCTGCTCGGCCGCCTGCAGCCGGCGCGAGCCCTCGAAGCCGAACGGCTTGGTGACGATGCCGACGGCCAGCGCGCCGATCTCGCTTGGCGATGCGGGCCACGATCGGCGCGGCGCCGGTGCCGGTGCCGCCGCCCTCGCCCGCGGTGATGAACACCATGTCCGAGCCCTTGAGCAGGCGTCTTCATGCGGTCGTAGTCCTCCATCGCCGCCTGCGCGGCCGCGGTCGGGGTCCGAGCCCGAGCCCAGCCCGCGCGTGATGTCGGCGCCGATCTGCAGCGTGATGTGCGCCTCTGACTGCTGGAGCGACTGGGCGTCGGTGTTGAGCGCGATGAACTCGACGCCGCTCACCTCGGCCTCGATCATGCGGTTGACGGCGTTGACGCCGCTGCCGCCCACGCCGACGACGCGCAGCTGCGGCTGGCGCAGGGCGTCGTCGCGGCGCCGAGCCCCACTGGTAGTCGGACGCGCTGCGGCGGAGGGATCTCGCGCTCGCGCGCGGGGCGATCGCCGGGCGGCGCCATCATGTCGCCCGGGATCTCGGAGGAGAACGCGTTGCGCAGGCGCTCCTGGGGCGTCGGCGTGGCGCGCGGCGGCAGCTCGGGCTCCGGCGCGGGGGCCGCGGGGTCGCTGGGCCTTGGGCTCCTGGAGGCCCTCGGTCTCCGTCTTCCGGAACAGGGCGGCCAGCGGGCCTTCCCGCATGCTCGCGCGCTTGCCGCTACCCATTCGAGAGCACCTCCTTGGCCAGCCGGCGATACGCGTCGGCCGCCTGCCCGTTCGGGTCGTACTTGAGGACGGACATCCCCTTCACGGGCGCCTCCGCGAAACGGACGGTCTTCTTGATGCGCGCGCCGAACACCCGGTCGCCGAAGTTCTCCTCGAGGATCTCCAGCGCCTCCTTGCGCGTGGAGCGTCCGCGTGTCCACCATCGTCGGGAGGATGCCCGCGATGTGGACGTGCGGATTGAGGTTCTCCCGGATCATGGAGAGGGTCTGCTGGAGCTGGAGGAGCCCGCGCATCGAGAGATACTCGCACTGCACGGGGACGATCACCTTGTCGGCCGCGGTCAGCGCGTTCACCGTCAAGAGTCCCAGAGACGGCGGCGTATCGATGCAGATGAAGTCGTAATCACCGCGAATCGCCTTGAACGCCTGTCCAGCGAGCGCTCGCGGCCGATCTTCATCGACATCGCGATCTCCGCGCCGGCGAGGTCGATCGAGGCCACCGCGACGTCGATCTCGCAGCGGCGGATGACCTGCGCGGATCGGCAGGTCGTGGACGAGCACGTCGAACATCGACTCCTCGAGCGTCTCGGGGTCGATGCCCTGCGACATCGTCAGGTTGCCCTGCGGGTCCATGTCGACGCACAGGACGCGGTAGCCCTCCTCGGCGAAGGCGGCGGCGAGGTTCAGCGTGGTCGTCGTCTTCGCGACGCCGCCCTTCTGATTGGCGAAGGCGATCACCTCGGCCTGGCCGGTCACGACGTCACGCTCCGTTCGCTGTCGCAGGGGGAATCCATCTCGGGGTCCCCCGTTCGCCCCGGCGGGGGCGATTCCTGCTATTCGACCACGACGACGGGCATCGGCGCGCGCTTCGCGAGCTCGCCCCGGCGCCCGACCACGATCGTCTGCGCGCCGATCGCGCCCGCCCGCTCGAGCACCGCGCGGACGACGTCCTCGTGCGAGCCGACGGTGTGGACGACCTCGCCGCCGGCGGGGACGCCGCGCTCGCGCAGCTGCGCCAGGCGGTCCGCCAGCAGCGCGGCCGCGTCGGCGCGCGTCTCGCGGTCGACCGCGTCCTCGACGGCCACGTCGGTCTCGTGCACGTGCAGGACCTCGACCGGCGCTCCGCGCTCGGCGGCCAGCTCCGCCGCCCGGGCGGTGACGGCCACCGCGTGCGGCGTCGCGCTGCGCACGGCGACCAGCACCGGCGCGGCCGCGGGCACGGGGACGGCGATCTCGACCTCCGGCGCGTCCGTGAACTCGCGCCGCCCGACCAGCAGGACGACCAGCGCGACGCCCACGGCCGCCGCGCCGACGAAGAACGGGGTCTGCGGCGAGATCCACTCGGCCAGCTTGCCGGCCAGCCATGGGGCGATGGCGCCGCCGGCGAAGCGCATGAACGAGTACGAGGAGGACGCGATCGGCCGCTCGACCGGGGCGACCTTCATCACCGCCTCGGTGAGCACGGTGTTGATCACGCCGAGGAACGCGCCGGCCGCGATCACCGCCACCGCCAGTACCGCGGGCGTCCCCGCGTAGGCGCCCATGATCGCCAGGAGCGCGGCGATGGCCACGTACATGGTGGCCAGCGTCGGCACCACGCCGAGCCGGCGCTTGAGCGGCGGGGCGACGAACACGGAGAAGACGGCGACCATCAGGCCCCAGCCGAAGAACACGAACCCGAGCTGCGTGAGCGCCCATGTGCAGCGGGAACGGCGTGTACGCCAGCAGCGTGAAGAAGCCGAAGTTGTAGAAGAGGGCGACGAGGCCGGCGATGAGCAGGCCGCGGTGGCGCAGCGCCTTCAGCGGGTCAGCAGCGAGACCTTGCGCGCCGGCTTGGGCAGCGGCTCGAGCAGCACGGCGATGGCCACGAAGCCGATCGCCATCAGGGCGGCGGTGCCGAAGAACGGCCCGCGCCAGGAGATGCCGCCGAGGAAGCCGCCGACCAGCGGGCCGGACGCGATGCCGAGGCCGAGCGCGGCCTCGTAGAGGATGATCGCGCCGGACGACGCCGCCGCTGGCCGAGCCGATGATCACGGCAGCGCGGTGGCGATGAACAGCGCGTTGCCGAGGCCCCAGCCGGCGCGGAAGCCGACGATCTCGCCGACGCCGCCGGACGCGCCGGCCAGCGCGCTGAACGCGACGACGAGCGCCAGGCCGGCGAGCAGCGTGCGCCGCGGGCCGATCCGGCTGGAGACGAAGCCGGTGACCAGCATCGAGATGCCGGTGATGGCGAAGTAGCTGGTGAACAGCAGCTCCACCTGGCTCGGCGAGGCGTTCAGCTGCGTGGCCAGCGCCGGCAGGATCGGGTCGACGAGCCCGATGCCCATGAAGGCGATCACGCAGGCGAACGCGACCGCCCAGACGGCCTTGGGTTGCTTGAGGATGGAGCTGTTGGCGGTGGTCATTCGGTGTCCTGTTCGATCAGCTTGTTCAGCGCCGGCAGCGCGCCGAGCAGCCGCGCGCGGTCGTCGTCCGTCGAGCGCCGCCAGGCGCTCGTCCAGAACCGCGGCGCGGGCGGCGCGGCGGCGGTCGAGCCGCTCCCGGCCCGCGGCGGTGAGGTCGACGCGCACGGCGCGCGCGTCGGCGGGGTCCGGCGCGCGGCGGACGAGCCCGTCGCGCTCGAGGCGGCCGACGAGGGTGGTGACGGTCGGCTGGGCGACGGCCTCCGACGCCGCCAGATCCGTGATCCGGCGCGGGCCATCGTCGAGCGTGGCCAGCACGGAGCCGGCAGTGCGGCTCAGGTCGCGCCCGGACTCGCGTCCGATCAGCCAGTACAGGCTCAGCAGGCGGGCGTCGAGCTCGGCGCCGAGGGTCGGGGCAATTTGCATAGCACATCTAATATAGCGTGGCTATGCATCACGGCTGGTTCGGGTCCTGACAAGCTCGGGGGAGCGCCACGACAAGTCTGGGGTCGGGGATGCTCATCTCCCCGGGGATCCCCTCGACCTTGCACCACGTGTACGTGAAGTGGCGGAAGTCGACGATCGCGCGGAACGGGTAGCCGGCCTCGCCCGGGGCCGTGTTCGCGGTCCGCTTGATCTTCGCCGCCACGACGAAGCAGTCGAGCACGCCGAAGCGGCCGCTCAGCGTCGTGCCCTGGTGCGCACCGCAGGTCGCCGGGCCGGTGACGGGGAACGGCACCGTGTGGTGGGCGGCGCGGACCTTGGCGTCGGCCAGCACGGCGTCGGCGATGTGGCGCACGAGCAGCATCCGGGCTCCCTGCTGCACGACCGGCGACGCGCCGGTGTGCGGCCGCAGCGCCACGTCGGCGCCGCGGCGCGGAGTCTGCTCGGCCACGATGCGGCGGTGCTCGGCCGCCCGCGAGCGCGCGGCCGCCGCGTTCTCCGCCGCGGTCCGGCGCTCCTTGCCGGCGTCGATCCGCGGCACGAGGATGGCCAACGCGATGCCGAGCACCACGAGCCCGGCCGCCGTGCCGATGGCCAGCTTGCGCCAGGGCACCGGCGGGATCTCGACGTCGCGCGGCGGCACCCAGATGTGCAGCCAGGCGCCGACGATCTCGAAGAGCGAGGCCCGGCGCTGCGTCTCACCACCGTGGCGCATGTGGTGGTGAAAGATACCCACTCGTCCGCCCGAACGGCCCTTGCGGAGCGCACGCGCGCGCCCGTATCGTTGGCCGCAGTGAGCAGCCACGATCCAGAGCGGATCCACGAGCACGAAAAGCCGCGCGCACCCGAGCGCGCGCGCGAGACCGCCGAGGATGCCGCCGCCCCCCTCAAGGAGTTCGTCTCGGGCGTGGGCAACCGCGCGTTCGGCTCGGCCATCGCCCGCACCCCGGGCGCCGGCATCCTGCCGTCCGGCGAGGTCCACCCCGAGGTGCAGTCGACCATCAACGGCTCGCGCGGCGGCGGCGCGTCGCTCGACGCGGGCGTGACCGAGCGCCTGTCCCCGTCGCTGGGCGACCTGTCGGACGTCCGCGTCCACACGGGCGACACCGCCAACGAGCTGAACACCGCGGTGGCGGCGCGCGCGTTCGCCACCGGCACCGACGTCTACTTCGCCCAGGGCGAGTACAAGCCCAACACCACGGACGGCGACCGCCTCATCGCACACGAGCTCGCGCACGTCGTGCAGCAGCGCGGGGCGCCGACGAGCGGCCCGCTCACCGTCTCGCAGCCGGGCGACGCCCTGGAGCGCGAGGCGGACGACGTGGCCGACCAGGTCGCTTGAGCACGCCGCCGAGCATCTCGTTCGGCTTCATCGACCGCCGGGTGATGGCGGCGGTCGAGCGCGTGGCGGGCACGGACCCCGACCCGGGCGACCCGTTCCGCGGCCTGTACATCTCCGACGAGGTCGCGCTGCGGCTGAGCCACGGCGACTCGGGCGCGGACGCCGACGAGCGCCTCCAGCACGTGGTGCAGGCGCTCGGGACTCGACCTGCTGGAGGCGGCGGTGCTGGCCGTGTGCGCGGCGGCCGAGCTCAACCCCCGCTACGGGCGCCTGTTCGCCTACCTGCAGGACGACGTGACGCGCAAGCTGCCCAGCCCGCGCCTGGTCGGCCAGCTGCTGGAGGGCGAGGGGCTGTCGGCGGCCGACGTGATGGCGGCGTTCGACACCGCGGGGCGGCTGCGCCACCTCGGCGCGCTCAAGCTGCTGGGCGACGCGCAGACGCCGCTGGCCGAGCGCCCGGTCAAGGTGGCCGACCGGCTGGCCGCCGCGCTGCTGGGCGGCCGCATGGACGAGTCGGCCGAGCCGACCCGGATGCGCCACGTCGCGCTGCCCGCCCACGCCCCGGGCCGCGACGAGGCCGTGGCCGTGGTGGGCGCGCTGCTGCGCCGTGAGAGCCACCTGCCGGTCGTGCTCGCCGGCCCGGACGCCGACTCGCTGCTCGCCGTCGCGCTCGGGCGCCCGCTCGTCGCGCTGCACGTGCGCGACCTCAGCGACCGCGACGCGATGGCCGAGGCGTCGCTGGTGTCCAAGCTCGAGGACCGGCCGATCGTGTTCGAGGGCCTGGAGGACATCGAGCCGGGTGAGCGCGGGCGGCTGCTGCGGGCGATCGAGCAGCGCCCCGAGCGCACCGTGCTGGCCGCCCCGACCCGCACCGCCGCGCTGGCCCTGGGCGAACGGACCGTGCTCCTGGTCGAGTCGGCCCCGCCGTCGTTCGCCGAGCGCCGCCAGGCCTGGGCGGACCTCACCGGCGCGCCGGAGACGGGCGACGTGGCGGCGAAGTTCCGGCTGTCGATGGGCCAGATCGTCGAGGCCGCCGAGGTCGCCCGGCTGTCCGCGACCGCCCGCGGCGCCGAGCGGCCGGAGAGCGTCGACCTCGACCTCGGCGCCCGCCAGGCGTCCTCCTCGCGGCTGGGCGAGCTCGCCGCGCGGCTGCCGCCGGGCTGGCGCTGGGAGGACCTCGTCGTGCCGGCCCGCCAGCGTGAGCTGCTGCAGTCGATCTCCGCCTACCTGCGCCACCGCGACCGCGTGCTGTCCGACTGGGGCTACGAGCGCTCAGTGGCCCGCACCCAGGGCCTGAAGGTGCTGTTCGCCGGCGAGTCCGGGACGGGCAAGACGATGGCCGCGCAGGTGCTGGCCGCCGAGCTGGGCCTGGAGATCTTCCGCGTCGACCTGGCCACCACCGTCTCCAAGTACATCGGGGAGACCGAGAAGAACCTCGACCGGATCTTCGGCGCCGCCGAGGGCTCGAACGCGATCCTGTTCTTCGACGAGGCCGACGCCCTGTTCGGCAAGCGCTCCGAGGTCGGCGACTCCCACGACCGCTACGCCAACATCGAGGTCGCCTACCTGCTGCAGAAGATGGAGGGCTACCCGGGCGCGGTCATCCTGGCCACGAACTTCCGCCGCAACATCGACGACGCGTTCGTCCGCCGGCTCGACTTCGTCATCGACTTCCCGTTCCCGGAGGCCGAGGACCGCCACCGCATCTGGGAGCGCGTCCTCCCCGCCGAGGCGCCCAAGGCCGACGACATCGACCTCGACTTCCTGTCGGAGAAGTTCAAGCTCTCGGGCGGCGCGATCCGCAACTGCTCGCTCGCCGCGGCCTTCCAGGCGGCCGACGACGACGGCCCGATCTCGATGCGCCACCTCGTCCGCGCGGTCGCCCAGGAGTACGGCAAGCAGGGCCGCCTCACGCTCGAAGCGGACTTCGAGCGCTTCCACGAGGTCATCCGCGTGGGCGCCCGCAGCAACGGCAGTTAGGCCAGCGTCGCGTAGATCTCCGGCCGCCGGTCGCCGAACGCGTCCGCGTGCTCCGTGAGCCGCTTCGTCAGCGCGTCCTCGAGGTCGACGTCGGCGATCGACAGGCCCGCGTCGCGGCGCTCGGCCGCCACCCAGCCGTCGACGCCGACGATCGTCGCGCCGCCCGTCCACTCCACCGCGCGCTCGGTCCCGAGCCGGTCGGCGCAGGCCACCGCCATGCGGTTCACGCGCGCAGCCGCCATCGCCACCACCACCTCGGGCGGGCGCTCGTCCGCCGGACGCTGGACGAGCGGCCAGTTGGTCGGTACCGCGAGCAGCTGCGCGCCGCGGAGGGCGATCCAGCGCGTCAGCTCCGGGAACTCGAGGTCGTAGCAGATGACCACGCCCACGCGGCCGACGCGCGTGTCCAGCACCGGCGGCGGCGCGCTGCCCGGCGTGAAGAGCAGCTTCTCGCCGTCCCACAGGTGCAGCTTGCGATAGACGGCGCGCAGCCCGCTCGCGTCCACGACGGCCGCGCTGTTGTAGAGCCGCCCGTCGTCGCCGCGCTCGCAGAACCCGCCGGCGATCACCGCGTCGGCACGGGCGGCCTCGTCCGCCCACTCGCGGAGCAGCTCGTGGCCCGGCTCGATCGCCGCCCGGCCGGCCTCCTCGGGCGAGGCGAACACGTAGCCGGAAGTGATCAGCTCGGGCAGCACGACCACCTCGGCGCCCGCGTCGAGCGCCTCCCGGATCGCGCCGAGCGCGAGGGCGCGGTTGTGATCGAGGTCCCCGAGCCGCGGGGCGAGCTGCTGGACGGCGATGCGGGTCATGCCGCCGAGCTTGCCAGGCCCGTCCGCACCCGCGTCGCCAGGCCGGGCACCACGGCCACGATCGCCGCGCCGGCGACCAGCCAGGCGAGCACCAGCCAGCCGAAGTACGAGTACGGGGAGGCCACGTGTACGACGTTCTTGTAGATCGTGTAGACGACGAACGCGCCGCCGAGCGTCGGGATGACGACCTGCCAGCGCGGCGCCCGCGGCTCGCCGGCGAAGAACAGGAAGCGGATCGCGCCGGCCGTGGCGAGCACGTAGGCCACCAGCAGCGAGATCGTGCCGAGCGTGAGCGCATAGAACGTCGCGTCCAGCACCGAGGAGCCCGCGATCCGCTGACCCACCAGGCCGGCGGCGATCAGCACGAGCACGGTGACCAGCGCGCGCGCCGGCTGCCCGTGCCGCGAGAGGACCGCGAGGCCGCGGCCCGGACCGGCCGCGTCGCGCGACAGCGCGTACAGGATCCGCGCCGCGCCGCTGGCGGTGCTGAGCGAGATGGCGATCAGGCTGACGATCGCCATCAGGATCAGCACGTCGGCATAGACGGAGCCGATGTATTCCTTGCCGAGGTCGCCGAACGGGAAGCCGCCCGCGAAGGCCTTGACGCCCGCGGGCGAGGTGCCGTAGCCGAGCGACTGCGCCGCCGAGGTGAGCAGGTAGAACGCGCCCACGACGACGATCGCCACCTTGATCGCGCGGGGGATCTCGCGCCGGGGGTTGTCGGTCTCCTCGCCGAGCGCGGCGGCCCCCTCGAAGCCGGCGAAGGCCAGGAAGCCGTAGACGGCGGCGGAGGCGATCGTGCCGATGTCGGCGCCCTTCGGCAGCGCCAGGAAGTTCCAGTTGAAGGTCTGCCCCTGCGGGCCGTGGCTGAAGATCACCGTGGCGAGGGTGACGAGGCTGAGGATCGTCACCAGCACCACGCCGGTCAGCTCGGAGGCGAGCAGCGTCCGGGTGATCAGCCGGATCTCGTTGAAGGCCAGCGCGCACACGACGGCGAGCCCGAGCAGGGCCATCCACAGCCACTCGTGGACATGCGCGATCCCCGCGTCGCCGAGGAACTGATCGCCGAACAGCCCGATCTCGATCGTCGAGCCGGTGCCGATCGCCGTGTAGGCGCCGAACAGCGCCCAGCCCGCGAAGAAGCCGGCCCGGGGGCCGAGCGTCACGCCGACGAGGGCGTAGACCGAGCCGGTGTGCGCGATGTGCTGGGAGAGCTTGACGAATGCGTACCCGACCAGCGCGACGCCGATCACGGCGAAGATGAACGACAGCGTGACGGCGCGCCCGATGATCGCCGCCGCGCCGGTGCCGAGCAGCGCGATCGCGCCGACCGGGCCGATCAGGCCCACCGAGAACGCGGAGGCGTCGATCAGCGACAGCTCCCGGTGCATCTGCCCGGTCGTCCGCTCCGGTGCGATGGTCATCGCGGGGTCTCCTCTCCATGTAGTCGCGCCAGCCGCCGGGTGGCGGTCGCGCCGTGCGCCGGCAGCCCCTCGGCCGCCGAGATCGCCGCGACCGCCTCGGCCAGCGGCCGCGATGCCGCGGGGTCGGTGATGCGCTGGTAGGTGAGCGTCTTGATGAAGCGCAGCGCCGAGAGCCCGCCCGAGTAGGTGGCCGCGCGCCCGGTCGGCAGCACGTGGTTGGTGCCGGTCGTGCCCTTGTCCGAGAACGCGACCGTGGTCAACGCCCCGAGGAACAGCGAGCCGTAGTTGCGCAGCCGCCCGAGCCACCAGTCCGCGTCGGCGGCGTGCACCTCGAGGTGCTCCGGCGCGACTGCGTCCGCGACCTGCGCGGCCTCCTCGCGGCCGGCGGCGACGATCACCGACCCGTAGTCCGTCCACGCCGCGCGGGCGGTCGCGTCGCCCAGCTCGGTCAGCTGGCGCTCGGCCTCCGCGATCACCTGCCGCCCGAACGCCTCCGAGAGGCAGATCAGCACGACGGGAGAGGTCGGGCCGTGCTCGGCCTGGCCGAGCAGGTCGGCGGCGACGAGCTCGGAGTCCGCCGCGTCGTCGGCGATGACGGTGATCTCCGACGGCCCGGCGAGCAGGTCGATCCCGACGCGACCGAAGAGCTGGCGCTTGGCCTCCGTGACGTAGGCATTGCCGGCTCCGACGATCATGTCCACCGGCGGCTCGCCCTCCAGCCCGAACGCCATCGCGGCCATCGCCTGCACGCCGCCGAGCGAGTGGACGCCGTCGGCGCCGCTCAGGTCGGCGGTGTAGAGCATCGCCGGGTGGCCGGCGCCGCCGCCGCGCGGCGGCGTGCAGGCGAGCACCGTCTCCACGCCCGCGACCTTCGGGACGAGCACGGTCATGAACGCGCTGGCCATCAGCGGCCGATGGCCGGCCGGCAGGTACGCGCCCACGCGCCCGACGGGCACCTTGCGGTGGCCGACGAACAGTCCCGGGCTCACCTCGCGCTCGGCGTCGCCCGCTGTCCCGAGCTGCAGCTCGGCGAACGCGCGCACGCGCTCGAGTCCCAGCCCGAGGTGCTCGCGCACCGCGGGGTCGACGGCCTCGCGGGCGGCGTCGAGCTCCTCGCGGGTGGCCCGGAAGCGCGCCGGCGCCCAGCGGTCCAGCTCGCCCGAGTAGCGGCGCACGGCGTCCATCCCGTGGCGGTCGATGTCGAGCAGCATCGACGAGACGCGCTCGACGATCGCGGGGTCGCGCAACTGCTGCCCCGAGGCGATCCCGGCCTTGAGGTAGCGCGCCTCGCCCGGCAGCGGCAGCACCCGGCTCTCCTCCGAAGTAACCATTTCACGGCAACGTAACCAAATGAAATACTTCAGTCAAGCCGCCAGTCGTGATTGACTCCGTTCGATGGCGCTCTCGCTGCGGCAGGAGCTCGACGTGCGCGTCGCCGACGCGCGCCGCCGGCTGTCGCGCAACGACGAGCTCATCCTCGCCTTCCTGCGCGACCATCTCGACGAGCTCGCGTTCCACACCGCCGAGTCGCTGGCCCAGGGGACCGGGGTGAGCGCCGCCGCGGTCGTGCGCTTCGCGCGCCGGTTGGGGTTCGAGAGCTTCCGTGAGCTGCGGGACCGCGCGCGCGAGGACCTGCGGGCCGCGCCCGAGGGCCCGGCCGGCGCGCCGCCGGAGTCGACGCTGGAGCGCAAGATCCGGCGCGACATCGAGAACCTCGAGTTGCTGCAGCGCACGCTCGCGGCGCCGCTGGCGGCGGCCGCCGCCGCGGTCGCCCGGTCCCGCACGACGTGGCTGCTGGCCAACCGCGAGACCTACGGGCTGGCCGTCTACGCGCACCGGCTCCTGCACCAGGTGCGCGACGACGTCCGGCTCGTCGACCCGTCGTTCGCCGACCCGCTGCGCGCGCTCGGCGCCGGCGACGTGCTGATCGCCTGCACGTTCCGCCCGTACGCCCGCCAGACGCTGGAGCTGGCCGCCCACGCCCGCGCGGCCGGCGCGCGCGTGGTGATGGTCACCGACGGCCGCGGGCACGAGTTCCTCGAGGGCGCCGACGTCGTGCTGGCCGTCCCGGTGGAGAGCCCGACCCTGCTGCTGAGCTTCACGTCGGTGGTGTGCGTGCTGGAGGCGCTGATCGCCCAGGTGGCGATGCTCGACGCCGACCGCACGCACGACATGCTCACCGCGACGGCACGCTTCGTCGGCGAGCAGCATCTGCTGGTGGAGCGGCTGCCCGTCCCGCGGGCGCTGCGCCCGGGCGGCTAACGGGCGAGCGACGCGTACGCGGCGCCCAGCGCGCCGGCGGTGACCGCGAGCAGGCCGGCCAGCGTGGCCAGGCTCGCCGCGGGCGCCGTGGCGACGAGCGCCAGCGCGCCGAGGACCGGGCCGGCGGCGGCCGCGAGCAGCGAGCGGGCGCCGCGCAGGCCGGAGGCGCGGGCCTGCCAGGCACCGGCCAGCCCGCCGGCGGCGCCGCCGAGCACCGCGGCCGCCGCGCCCGCGGCCAGGGGTGCGCTGATCGCGCCGAGCAGCGTGCCCAGCACGAGCAGGGCGAGCGCGAAGGCGACGAGGCCGGCGAGCGGAGCCCTCATGGCTTCAGCCGGAACGTGGCCAGCACCTTGGGCAGGCCGGCGCGGTCGAAGTCGGCCTCCGGCGCGCGCAGGAAGACGTCGAACGCGACGCCGCCCTTGGTCTGCACGAGCACGTCGATCGTGCGCACGGGCGTGGTGGCGTCGCGGTAAGTGGCCTCGACGAGGTGGGCGGCCTTCGCCCCCGCCACGTGGTACGGCTCGTCGCGCACCACCTTGTAGGCCGCCCGGCGCACGCGGTTGTCGGCCTTCAGCCCGTCGACCGCGAGGTTCAGCGGCGCGGTCACCGGGCCGCGGCCCACCGCGGCCTGGGGCGCCAGCCCGCCGGTGCCCTTCGGCCCCTGGGCGCCGCGGCTGCCGGCCACGTTCAGCGACTGCCAGCCCGCCGGGTAGGCGAGCGTGTAGCCGGGGCCGTCCAGGCGCGTGAAGCCGCTCGGGACCCCGGACGGGCCGGCGGCGGACTCGCTGCCGCAGGCGGCCACCAGGAGGGCGAGGGCGACGAGGCGGATCACTTGTGGCATGTCGCGGAGGGGACGAACCCGACGCCCGGGACGTAGTCGAGCGCGCTCGTGAGGTCCGAGCCCGCCTGGTCGAAGTTGATGCCGCCACCGGCCACCAGGGCGTCGATGTTGACGCCTTCGCTGGACGAGCTCGTGTCGTACGTGCGCACCTCGACCTTGGCGTTCTGCTTGATCGCGTCCCACAGCTGCCCCGCGGCGGCCACGCGGCTGGCCGGGTTGCCGGTCAGCGGGTTGACGCCCTGCAGGAACTGCCCGGCCGCGGCCTGGACGTCCGGGTTGTCCAGCGGCAGGTCGACCTGGAACTGCGCCTTCTGCCCCTCGCCCGCGTTCGCGTTGATGTCGAGCGTGTCGATCCCGTGCAGCGCGCTCGCCAGGTCGGTGAACGTGCCCTTCAGGGCCACCTTGCCCTGGTAGCTGCCCGTGCCGATCAGCGACAGGGTCTTGAGCTTGCCGTTGGCGCCGATCGTCACCGCGAGCGTCATGTCCCCGGCCAGCGCCCCGCCGAACCCCTCGCCGAGCAGGAGCCCGCCGTCGAGGCCGGCCGTGCCGTTGTAGCGGTAGTAGACCGTCGTGTCGCCCGAGTTCGGCTTCCCCGACGTGACGTTGTGCCGGATGCCCAGCGTGTTCAGCCCACTGAGCGAGCCCTTGGCGTAGCCGCCCGCGGCGTCGATGCTGTAGGAGAGGTCGACGCCCGCGTTGACCTCGTAGGCCACCGACTCGACCGGCGGGATGTCGATGTGGATCGACTTGCCGATGAAGTGCGACAGGATCGGCCCGGCCGCCGCGGCGATCGCGGAGTCCTTGATCTGCTGGGCGAACGTGTTGGCCGCGGCGTCGTCGGCCAGCAGGAACGTGACCTGCGGCACCGAGCCGACCTTGACCGTGCCGTCGAGCTCGCCGATCCCCAGCTCCTTGGCCAGCGCCGGGCCGACGCCGCCGCTCATCGGCAGCTTGAGCGTGACGGCCACGGTCCCGTCGGCCCGCTTCTGGCGCAGGTACTCGACGCCGCCGTCGAGCTTGACCTTGATCAGCCGGACGTTGACCGAGCCGTTGATCGTCAGCTTGTCGTCCGAGTCCGCCACCACGCACTGCGACAACGCGAGCTGGGTCGCGGCCGAGCAGTCGAAGCCGCCGATCTGGCAGATCAGCTCCTGCGTGCGGTTGGCGATCTGGCTGCCGATCGGGCTGGCCGAGATCGCGGCCACGATCGCCGCGACGACCAGCAGCACCCCCGTGTAGTCGGAGGCGGTCTGACCGGCCTGGGATCGCAGCCGTCGGAGCATCGCGGGGAACGGTGCCGCGAACCGGGCGACCGCACATGAGGCGGCCGCCCTGTCTTCTTCCTGGGACCGGTCCTAGGACGCGGCGGGCACGAGCAGGAACAGCCGGGCCAGCTCGCGCAGGTTGGCGTCGAGGTCGTCCGGCGTGAGCTCGAGCCCGGTCCGCTCGCGCAGCGCCGCAGCGATCTGGGCGCGGTCGCGGGTGCCGTCCAGCAGCTCGATCAGCGCCCGCGCCGCCGGCTCCTCCATGCGCACGGTGGTGTAGCCGAGCGACGTCAGCTCGACGTCGCGCGCGGCCTGCCAGCGGGCCAGCGGCGACGCCTCCGGCCGCTCGCCCGGGTCGCGCTCGGCCCGCAGGGGCGCGGCGTGCGGGATCAGCCGCTCGCGCCGGAACCCGTCGAGCAGCGCCGCGCCCAGCGTCTCGGGGTCGGCCCCCAGTTCGTCGCGCAGCGCGGCGAACGCCACGGCGTGCGGGCGCTCGCGGTCGAGGATGGCGAAGGCGTCGGCCAGCAGGCCGACCTCGAGCGGCTCGGCGTTCGGGCGGGCCGCCCAGTGCAGGCGGGCGGCCCGGTCCGGGGACGGCTCCAGGCTCACGGGGGCGCCGGCGCGGCAGATCACGCTCTGGCGGAACGGGCGCGCGGTGAGCAGGTCGCTCAGCGTCTCGAACGCCACGCGGTCGCCGCCGGCCAGCCGCCAGGCCTCCGCGTCCACGCCCTCGGGCAGCGACTCGCTGCGCAGGCCGCTGAGATCGGCCTCGCCCACGAACTCGAGCCCGTGGCGGCCCGCGTGCGCGGCGAACTCCCAGAACCACACCGGGTCCCAGAACTCGCCGAGGTCGTCGTGCACGAGCCGGTAGATCGGGCCCTCGGCCAGCGGCGGGAGCAGGCGCTCCAGCAGCGCGCCGTACGTGTCGGCGCTCGTCGCCCGCTGCTCCTGCAGGAACTTGTAGAGCACCTGCGCCCGGGCGGCCTGCGCGTCCTCCTCGGGCTCCGCGTCACGGGCGAACCAGAAGCCGGCGTCGCGCAGCATCCGGCGGAAGTAGCCGCCGGGGTGGGCGTTGTAGGAGACGTACCCGATCCCGTTCGGCGCGAGGCTGGCCGCGATCGTGGCCAGCACGGCGTCACGCGCGTCCGGCGGCACCCAGGCGTAGACGCCGTGGGCGACGACATAGTCGAACTCGCCGAGGTGGCCGTCGGTCAGCGCGCGCACGTCCGCTTGGCGCAGGTCCAGTCTGCAGGCCGACCTCGGCGGCCGTGGCGCGCCCGGACTCGATCGGCTCGCGCGCGAGGTCGACGCCGACCGCGCGCAGGCCCGGCGTGGCGGCGACCATCGCCATCAGGTTCCCGCCGGCACCGCAGCCCAGCTCCAATACTCGCGCGTGCAGTGGATCGGGCGGCTCGAGCCCGTACAGGACCGCCACCGTCGCCAGCCGGTCCGGGTGGGTCTGAGCGTAGGGGTGATTTGAGTAAGGGACGCGGTCGTAGACGTTCGTGGTCACGCATGCATTTTTCACACCGGCCAGCGCCGTGCAGTTAGGGTCGGCCCCGTGCTGATCGTCGACGTCCCGCTCAACACGATGCTCGCCGATCTCGACGAGACCCTGCGCAGCCTGCTGCGCGGCGAGCTGGAGCGGCACGGCTTCGAGGGCGTCGACATCGCGTTCGACGCGCCCGCGCGCGAGTGGTCCGGCCAGCTCTCCAAGCCGACGGTCAACATCTTCCTCTACGACCTGCGCGAGGCGGAGGGGCTGCGCTCGCCGGAATGGAGCTCGTCGAAGCGCGAGGGGCGGGTGCGCGAGGGCCGACCCCCGATGGTCATGGAGTGCTCCTACGCCGTGACCGCCTGGACGCAGGCGGTGGAGGACGAGCACCGGCTGCTCTCGCAGGTCCTGGCCATCCTCTTCGCCTTTCCCGAGCTGCCTCAGGACAAGCTCAACGGGCGGCTCGCCAACGGCTCGCAGGCCTGGCCGCTCAAGGCGCGCGTCGGCCAGGGCAAGGGCGAGAAGTCGGACTTCTGGAGCGCGGTCGGCGGGCAGTACAAGGTGTCGCTCGACTACGTGGTGCGGCTGTCCGTGGAATCGGGCGCCCAGCTCGAACGCGGTCCCGAGGTCCGCACGCAGACCGTGCGCACACGGCTGGCCGACGGCCCCGCCCGCGCCATCGTGGAGATGCACCGCACAGCCGGCCGGGTGCAGGACAAAAAGGGCGAGCCGCTGGCCAACGTCTGGGTGACGCTGCCCGACGTCGGCAGCTGGACGTCCAGCGCGCCGGACGGCCGCTTCTTCTTCAACCGCCTCCCCGCCGGCAGCCACCGGCTGCTGGCCCGCACCGCCGACGGCCGCGAGGCCGTCGGGCAGGTCGAGGTGCCGGGATCAGGCGTCGACCTGGTGATCGACGGCAAGCAGAAGTGACCGAAGGGGTAGCAACGGATTGCCCGAATGGCTGCCTTGCAGCCTCTGGCCCTCGCAGGCCCGGGGCGGGAAGGTGGGGCCATGGCCGATGAGCCGCGTCCCCGCGTCCTGCTCGGAAACCTCGGGCCGATCATGCGTCTCGGCATGAATCGCGTCCTGAGCGAGGAGGGCTGTCACGTGGTCGGTCAGGAGGACCGGCCCAGCGCCATCGTCGGGGCGGCCCATCGGCTGCACCCCGACATCGTGGTGCTCGACCTCGACGGAGGTTCGTCGAACGAGCTTGCTCAGCTCGTGCGCGGCGCCTCTCCCGAGACCACCGTCGTGCTCTGGGCGCGCGAGGAGGACCTCATGGAGGTCCTCGAGCCCGCCTCGAGCGCATCGCGCCTGGTGTCCGCCCCCATCGTGGAGCGGCTCCGCGGCGAACTGAGCAGCCAGCACGTCCACGAGTGAAGGAGTGACATGCCCACGTACCTGACGCCAGGCGTCTACGTCGAGGAGGTTCCGTCCGCGAACAAGCCGATCGAGGGCGTGAGCACGTCCATCGCCGCGTTCGTAGGACTGGCGCCGGGCGGCCCGGTGAACACGCCGATGCGGATCTCGAACTGGACGCAGTTCGCGAAGATCTACGGCGACCCGAACGAGCCCGACAACGGGCCGTTCATGGACGGCGCGTACCTCGCGCACAGCATCTACGGGTTCTTCCAGAACGGCGGGTCGCTGTGCTGGGTGGTGCGCGTCGGCGACGACGGCGGCTCCAACGGGTCCGCCGGCGCCGCGCGGGCGGCGCTCCCGGCCGCCGCGGACGGCGGCGTCGAGACCTTCGCCGCGGTGGCGCTCGAGGCCGGCCGCGACGACATCAGCATCGAGGTCGTCGAGGAGCCCTCGGCCGGCGGCGAGAACGCCGACCAGACCTACACGGTCCGGGTGTCCGCGGGCGCCGACAAGGAGGAGATCGCCGGCCTGACCCTCAAGAAGGGCCGCAACAACCTCGCCACCAAGGTCAACGCCCAGTCGAAGCTGATCAAGATCGAGGAGACCGGCGCGTCGCTGCCCGAGGCGCAGCGGGTTCCGGCGGCCGGCACCTACCGGCTGTCGGCCCCGTCGATCGACCCGGCGAAGGTCAAGCCGACGCACTTCGAGGGCGACGTCGCCCGCCGGCGCGGCATGGGCGGCCTGGCCGCAGTCGACGAGGTCACGATGATCTGCATGCCGGACATCATGGGCCTGGCGACCGACGACGGCGACGACGTGCAGATCCGCGATCTCCAGGGCAAGATGATCGCCCACTGCGAGAACATGCAGGACCGGATGGCGATCCTGGACTGCCCGCCGGACATGCTCCCGCAGGAGATCCTCGAGTGGCGGATGAACACCGCCGGCTACGACTCGAAGTTCGCGGCGCTCTACTACCCCTGGATCGAGGTCCAGAACCCGCTCACGAACCAGCCGATGATGATCCCGCCGTCGGGCCACGTCGCCGGCCTGTGGTGCCGCACGGACGCCCAGCGCGGCGTGCACAAGGCGCCCGCCAACGAGGTCGTGCTCGGCGCCAACGGGCTCGGGTTCCAGATCACGCACGCGGAGCAGGGCGGCCTGAACAAGGTCGGCATCAACTGCATCCGCGCGTTCCCGGGCCGCGGCATCCGGGTGTGGGGCGCGCGCACGATGTCGAGCGACCCCGAGTGGCGCTACATCAACGTCCGGAGGCTGTTCAACTTCGTCTCCGAGTCGATCATGGAAGGCACGCAGTGGAGCGTGTTCGAGCCCAACGACGAGAAGCTGTGGATCCAGCTCCGGATCGCGGTGGGGAACTTCCTCACCCGCGTGTGGAGCGACGGGGCGCTGTTCGGGTCCACGCCGTCGCAGGCCTTCTACGTCAAGTGCGACAACGAGACCAACCCGCCCGAGGTGATCGAGGCGGGCCAGGTCATCTGCGAGGTCGGCATCTCGCCCGTGAAGCCGGCCGAGTTCGTGATCTTCCGCCTCAGCCAGTTCAGCGGCGGCGAGGGCGGAGAAGTCAGCGAGTAGTCACGCCGGTCAACCCATCTCTAAGCGAAAGGAACGCGAATGCCATCGACTGGCAATGACAAGGAAGCGCATGTCCCTATCTGGTTCACCTTGAAGATCGGCGGCGCCGAGGCCGCGGGCTTCTTCAAGGAGGCGACGGGCTTCGACTCCGAGTCCGAGACGTCCGAGATCAAGCGGTCGCTGCCCAACGGCAAGACCGACGTGATCAAGGTCATGGGCAACACCAAGTGGGGCGACATCGAGCTCAAGCGCGGCATCGACACGGACAAGACCCTGTGGACGTGGCGCAAGATGATCGTGGACGGCCAGCTCAAGGACGCCCGCAAGGACTGCCAGGTCACGATGCTCGACTACATGGGCCAGCCCGTGGTCACGTACTCGATCATCAACGCCTGGCCGAAGAAGTACACGGGCGTGGGCCTGAAGGCGGACTCCAACGAGGTCGCCGTCGAGGGCATCACGCTGTGCCACGAGGGCTTCGACATCGCATAGGAGGAGCCACGGCTTGCCGGACACGCCACTGAAGTCGGAATACGCGTTCACCCTCCCGCGCGGGTTGGTCGACAGCGAGGGCAACGTGCACCGCGAGGGCACGATGCGCCTGGCGACCGCCCGCGACGAGATCGAGCCGCTGCGGTCGGCCGAGGTGCGCCAGAACGAGGCGTACCTGTCGGTCCTGTTGCTGGCGCGCACGGTCACGCGGATCGGGGGCTTCACAGAGATCACCCCCGAGCTGGTGGAGAACCTCTACGCGGCCGACTTCGACCATCTCCAGCGTCTCTACGAGCGGATCAACGCCGACGGAGAGGCGGTGGGGGTGGTGGCGTGCCCGGCGTGCGCCAACCAGTTCGAGGTCGACCTGACCGAGATAGAGGACGGTCGATTGGGGGAATGACGCGGCCGTCTCCCGATGAGTTGCTCGGGGAGGCGGCCCGGCTCGCCCACCACTTCCACTGGCCGCTCGACACGATCCTGGACCTCGGGCACGCCGACCGCCGCCGCTTCCTCCGCGAGGCCGACGCCTTGGCGCTGGAGAGCGCCGCACCAGCTGACTACTACCAGGACTGACCCCCTTCGTTATGGCCGACACCCCGCCCGATCCCCCGCCGCCCCGCCGCGCCCCGGTGCACATGGGGCTGCGCGTGCTGGCCCGGCACAGCGCCGGCCGCCACGGCGGGCGCCAGCTCGCGCACGAGGTGGTCGAGGCGCGGACGCCGAAGCACCTGCACGCGTCGATGCGGCTGGCCGAGGGCGCGGCGGTCGCGCGGGCCGCCCATCCCGCGCCGCCCCCGGGCTATGCGCCGCCGGCCGCCCAGCCCGCGGGCGTCGATCCCTGGCCGCAGGCCGCCGGCTACGACCCGTGGGCCGCGGCCGCTGCGCCCGCGCCCACGGTGTCGCGATCGCCGGCCGCACCCGCTCCGCCGGCCGCCCCCGGTGCGCCGGCCGCGGGCCCCGCCTCGGACCGACCGAGCTGGGCGCCGCCGGAGATGAGCGACTTCGCCGCCCAGTGGCTGTTCGGAGACCAGTCATCGGCCACCCAGGGCCTGGTCTCGATGTCGCAGGCCGAGAAGATGCCCGACTCGCCGCAGGCCAAGCAGGCCCGGCTCGCCCGCTTCCTCGCCCGCGGCGGACTCGAGCGCTCCCGCGGCGCCCGGATCGTCGAGGGCACCGGCAGCGGCCCGATCCCGGCGAGCGAGCTCGGCAGCCCCCCCGACCCCGGCCCGTCGCCCGTCGAGTCGATCCCCGACAGCCTCCCGGGCCTCACGCCCACGGGCGACGACGAGCCCACAGGCCCCCGCCACCGCCTGACCGCCACCCCACCGCGCACCGAGGCCGGCGATTCGCCGAGCCCACCGTCGGTCGCCCGCACCCCCGCCGCATCGCCGCCCACCCCCAGCGCCCCGCCGGCATCCACCGGCCCGGCTTCAGTCGCCCGCACCCCCGCCACGTCGCCGGCCGCCGACGCCGGCTCGTCCACGGGCCCAGCCTCGGTCGCCCGCACCCCCGCCCCCTCGCCGGCCACGCCCAGCACCCCGCCGGCATCATCGGGCCCAGCCTCGGTCGCCCGCACGCCCAGCGAGTCGCCGGCCCCGCCCACACCCGCCGACACCAGCACGCCCACAGGCCCGGCCACGGTGGCTCGCACGCCCAGCGAGTCGCCGGCCCCGCCCACACCCACCGACACCGGCACGCCCACAGGCCCGGCCACGGTCGCTCGCACCCCCAGCGAGTCGCCGGCCCCGCCCACACCCCCCGACACCGGCACGCCCGCAGCCCCGGCCACGGTCGCTCGCACCCCCAGCGAGTCGCCGGCCCCGCCCACACCCGCCGACACCGGCACGCCCGCAGCCCCGGCCACGGTCGCTCGCACCCCCGCCGAGTCGCCGGCCCCGCCCACACCCGCCGACACCGGCACGCCCGCAAGCCCGGCCACGGTCGCTCGCACCCCCGCCACGAGCGAGGCGCCCACCGCCGGCGCGGCGCCGGCGTCGCCCAGCCGGCCGGCCGTCGTCGCGCGCCGCGTCACGCACGAGGCGCCGCCCCGGCCCGTGCTGCGCCGGGCCGCCCGGCCCGAGCCGCCCGTCGTGCCCGCCGAGCCGGCCCCCACGCCGGCGCCCGCGCCCGAGCCGCCCGTACGGCGCGGGCTGTTCCGGCGCGTGATGGACGCCGTGCGCGGCGAAGCAGGAGACGACGCGGAGGCGAACGCCCCCGGCTCCGGCGCGCCGCAGGCTCCGGTCTCCGTCACCACAGCGCCGTCCTCGGCCACGACGAGCGGCACGCCTGCCACGGGACCGACACTCGCACGCACCGCGACGACCGGGCCGACATTGGCGCCCACCGCGACGACCGGCGGCGCGGTGACCGGGCCGACATTGGCCACGGCGACGGCCGGCGACGCCACCGGCGGCAACGGCGCGACCACGCCGACATTGGCGGACAGCGACGACGACGCGACCGCGCGGCGACGCTGCAACCGAGCCGACATTGGCGCGCACCCCGACCACGACCGGGGGCCACGCCGCGACCGGGCCGACGTTGGCGCGCACCACGACGACGGGCGGCACCGACGAGGCGATCGGAGACGACGCCGGACGCGCGCCGACGACGCGCGGCGACGACGAGGCGATCGGCGACGGCACTGGGTCCGCGCCGACGACAGGCGGCGACGACGACACGACCGGACCGTCATTGGCGCGCACTGCGACGACCGGCGATGGCGGCAGCGGAGGCGACGCTGGGCGCGCGCCGACGACCGGCGGCGGCGCGACCGGGCCGACAGTGGCGGACACCGCAACGACCGGCGGCGCCGGCGGCGCAACCCGCAGCGGCGGCGCGACTGGGCCGACCTTGGCACGCACCGCAACGACCGGCGGCGGCGCGACCCGCAGCGACGCCGGGACCGGGCCGACAGTGGCACGCACCGCAACGACCGGCGGCGGCGCGACCCGCAGCGACGCCGGGACCGGGCCGACAGTGGCACGCACCGCTACGACGGGCGGGGGCAGCGGGGCCACCGGCGGCGACGCCGCGACCGGGCCGACATTGGCGGGCTCAGCGACGACGGGCGGCGAGGACGGCGCGGCCGGCGGCGACGCCGGCACCGGACCGACGTCGGCGCGGACCGCAGCGACGGGCGGCGACAGCGGCGCAACCGGCGTCGACGCCGGGACCGGACCAACGTTGGCGCGCGCAGCGACACCGGGCGGCGGCGACACCGCAACCGGGCCGACGTTGGCGCGCGCAGCGACACCGGGCGGCGGCGACACCGTAACCGGGCCGACGTTGGCGCGCGCCGCGACACCGGGCGGCGGCGACGCCGCGACCGGACCGACGTTGGCGCGCACCGCGACACCGGGCGGCGGCGACACCGCGACCGGACCGACGTTGGCGCGCACCGCGACACCGGGCGGCGGCGACGCCGCGACCGGACCGATATTGGCGCGCACCGCGACACCGGCGCGGCGGCGACGCCGCGACCGGACCGATGTTGGCGCGCACCGCGACACCGGCCGGCGGCGACGCCGCGACCGGACCGATGTTGGCGCGCACCGCGACACCGGCGCGGCGGCGACGCCGCGACCGGACCGACGTTGGCGCGCGCCGCGACGCCGGCCGGCGGCGACGCCGCGACCGGGCCGACGTTGGCGCGCACCGCGACACCGGGCGGCGGCGACGCCGCGACCGGGCCGACGTTGGCGCGCACCGCGACACGGCGCGGCGGCGACGCCGGGACCGGGCCGACCGTTTCCCGGACCGCGACGGCGGGCGGCGGCGCTGCGCCCGGGCCGAGCCTTGCCCGCGCGGCGACGACGGGCGCCGTGACCGGACCGGCGCCGGCGCGCTCGGCGACGGTCGGCGGTGCGCCTTCGCTCGCGCGGAGCGCGGCTGCCGGCGCCGCGCCGGCGCGTGGCGCCGCGACGCTGGGCGACGGGGTGGAGGACGCGACGACGCCGGGCGGTGGCGTGACCGCGCCGGCGCGCCCGCGGGCGGCGATGGTGGCGCGGCGGGCGGCGCCGGATGCGCGGTCGCCGCTCTCGCTCGTGCCGGCCCCCGCGCCAGCGGCGCCGGCGCCGCGGCAGGTCGCGCGGTCGGCGGCGGAGCGGGTCGCCGCCGTGACCGGGGGCGCCGTCGAGGCCGGCGAGGCTGGGCTGCGGACCGTGCACTTCCCCGCCCCCGGCGACAGCCCCATCGCAGACCTGACGCGGGCGCCGTACACGGTCACGCGCGTGATCGACGAGGCGCCGGCAGCCGCGCCGGCCGCCCAGCCGGCGGCGCCCGCCCAGCCCGCCGCCGCCCCCCGCCGGCCGCGGCCCCGCAGCAGGGCGGCATGGACCTCGAGGCCGCCTACGAGTACTTCCTGGACCGCTTCAAGCGCGACCTGATCATCGAGCGCGAGCAGAGCGGCCACCTGCTGATCGACAACCCCTAAGCGAGTCATCCGATGCCCACCGCCACCGCTGCCGTCAACCGCGATCTGCTGTTCCCCCAGCTCAACTTCGAGGTGACGATCCCCGCCCTGAAATCACTCCAGGTCGGGTTCTTCACCCAGGCCACCGGCCTCTCGATGCAGATCGACGTGCTCGAGTACTTGGAGGGCGGCCGCAACGACATGGTCCACAAGCTGCCGTCGCGGGTGAAGCAGGGCAACATCACGCTCAAGCGAGGCCTGACCACCGAGCACGCGATGCTCGCCTGGTTCAAGGCCAGCGTCGTCGACGTCGACCCGACGGATCTGGCGATCACGCTCTACGACAGCGAGGGGAATCCCCAGCGCGCGTGGAGCTTCGCCCAGGCGTACCCGGTCAAGTGGACCGTGTCGGACTTCAACGCGGGAGGCACCGAGGTCATGACCGAATCCCTCGAGATCGCCCACCAGGGCATGGGGTCGAGCTGATGGCCGCGATGAACGGCGGCTCCGGGGCCGCGCTGGAGGGCACCGCCGAGAGCGAGGCCACCAGCACGCCCGAGGGCTTCACGAAGGCCAAGCTGAACATCGACGGCGGCCAGACGCTGGAGTGCTACTTCAACCCGACCGAGTACTCGATCAGCAAGTCCAACGACTGGAAGTACAAGTCGATCACCGGCACCTCGTTCTCCCCGCCGGAGTTCGGCGGCGGCCAGCCGCGGCAGATCGAGCTGAGCCTGCTGTTCGACCAGACGTTCCCGCCGTACACGATGCCGGTGCGCGACTCGACCGCCACGCTGCTGGACATGATGGAGGTCCCGTCGGGCGCGAGCGGCGGCAGCCCCACCGCCGTGCCGCCGTTCGTCACCTTCGAGTGGGGGCGCCTCCAGTTCAAGGGCGCGGTCACGAGCCTGAGCGTCACCTACAAGCTGTTCGAGCCCAACGGCGACCCGCTGCGCGCCGACGTCAAGCTCACGCTCAAGCAGGCCGCGGCGATCCAGCCTGGCCAGAACCCGACCACCCGGGCCACCGCCGGCTTCGGGGTGCACCGCGTCCGCGACGGCGACACGCTCCCGTCGATCTCCTATGCGGCCTACGGCGACGCCACGAAGTGGCGCCTGATCGCCGAGGCCAACGACGTCGACAACCCGCTGCACCTGCGCCGCGGCTTCCCGCTCTCCCTGCCCCGGCTGGACAGCTGATGGCGGCGCAGACACAGGCCGTAGTCCACGTCCCGGGCGTCGCGGTCACCGTCGACGGCGCCGAGCTGGACCCGAAGTGGCGCAACTCGCTCGACGAGGTCAAGGTCGTCAACACGCTCCAACTGCCCGACATGGCGCTCGTGCGGCTGATCGATCCCAAGGGCGAGAACGTCGACAGCCACCCGCTGCAGATCGGCAAGGACCTGGAGATCAAGGCGTCCGCCATGGGCGACCGCTCGACGACCCGGATCTTCAAGGGCCAGATCGCGGCCGTCGAGCCGGAGTTCGGCGCCAACGGCTGCGTCATCTCCATCCGCGCCTACGACAAGTCGCACAAGCTCAACCGCACCAAGAAGACCCGCACCTTCCAGCAGGTCAGCTGCTCCAACATGGCGCAGAAGGTGATCGGGGAGAACGGCCTGAGCGCCGACGCCCACAGCACCGACGTCGTCCACGAGTTCTTCCAGCAGAGCAACGAGACCGACTGGGACTTCCTCTGGCGGATCGCGCTCATGCACGACTACCTCGTGTGCGCCGACGACCAGACGATCACGTTCAAGCCGGCGAGCTCCACCGACGGCGCGCCGGTCACCCTCACCTGGCAGCACGAGCTGATCAGCTTCCGCCCGCGCATGAGCGGCATCCAGCAGCCGCAGAGCGTGCAGGTCCGCGCCTGGGACCCGAAGAGCAAGCAGAACGTCTCGGGCAACGCGAGCTCGCCCCAGACCACGTCGCAGCCCGGCAAGACGCGCGCCTCGGTGTCCAACGACCTGGGCGGCGGGACGATCGCGGTGACCGACCGCGTCGCCGCCAACTCCGGCGAGGCCAACGCGATCGCCACGTCGACGCTGCAGCGCCTCGCCGACGCGTTCTACGAGGCCGACGGCCAGGCTTGGGGGAATCCGAAGATCAAGGCCGGCGTGCAGGTCCAGATCAAGGGCGTGGGCAGCCACTTCGGCGGCACGTTCATGGTCACCACCGCCACCCACAGCTACCGCGGGGCGACCGGCTACCGGTCGAGCTTCCAGATCTCCGGCCGCTCGTCGCGCACGCTGCTCGAGCTGATGCGCCCGCCCAAGGATCGCGACTGGTCCAACTCGCTCGTGGTCGGCGTGGTGACCAACAACAACGATCCCGACGGCATGGGGCGGGTGCGGGTCAAGTACCCGTCGCTGTCGGATTCCGAGGAGAGCGCCTGGGCCCGGATCGCCACGCCGAGCGCCGGTAACGCCCGCGGCCTGCTGATGATGCCGCAGACCGGCGAGGAGGTGATCGTCGGCTTCGAGCACGGCGACGCCCGCCGGCCGATCGTCGTCGGCTCGGTGTTCAACGGCCGCGACAAGCCCGGGACCGAGCTGCTGCAGAGCCAGGACGGCTCGTTCTCCCTGCTCAGCGACCAGAAGATCCACCAGCACTCGAAGAAGGACTTCGAGATCAAGTCCGACCAGAACATGGTCATCGAGATCCAGAAGGACAAGAAGGAGACGATCTCCGGCAACTACAAGAACGAGGCCACCGGCAACGGCAACCTCAAGGCCCAGCAGTACACGATCGAGGCCGGCTCCTCGATGAGCGTCAAGGGCGTGAGCGTGACCGTCGAGGCCAGCGCGTCCCTGACGCTAAAGGGCGCGACCATCGACATCCAAGGGTCGGGCCCCGTGAATATCAAGGGCGCGATCATCAACCTGGGATAGGGTCTTCACGTGACGGAGATCATCGGCTCGGGCCTCGCCTTCCCCATCCAGGTCGACCGCCGCGGCGGCGTCGCCCTGGCGCGCGACGAGCAGGACATCGACCAGGCGATCCAGCTCATCCTCGGCACCGCCCCGGGCGAGCGCCCGATGCGCCCGGAGTTCGGCTGCGGCGTGCACGACTTCGTCTTCGACACGATCGACGCCGGCACGGTCGGCCGGATGGAGGAGGCGATCCGCGCGGCGCTCAGCCGCTGGGAGCCGCGGATCGAGGTGCGCTCCGTCACGTTCGACGTCTCGAATGCCGTCAACGGCGTGCTGACCATCGACATCGGGTTCACGGTGCGCGCCACCAACACCGACCGCAACCTGGTCTACCCCTTCTACGTGATCCCGGCGGAGGAGATGGAGTGAGGCTCCCGGAGATCCAGCTCGACGACCGCCGCTTCCAGGACCTGGTGTCCGAGGCGCGCATGCGCATCTCGCGCTCGTGCCCCGAGTGGACCGAGCACAACGTCTCCGACCCCGGCATCACGCTCATCGAGCTGTTCGCCTGGATGACGGAGATGACCATCTACCGGCTCAACCGGGTGCCGGACAAGCTCCACGTCACGCTGCTCGACCTGCTCGGCATCCGCCTCGACGGCCCGAGCGCGGCCACCACGAGCCTGCGCTTCCGGCTCGCCGAGGCGCCCGCGGACCCGATCGTCATCAAGGGCGGCGACACCGAGGTCGGCACGCCGCGCACCGCCACCGACGAGTCGGTGATCTTCCAGGTCGACGAGGACTTCACGATCCCGGCGATGCGCCCCGCGGCCTACGTGCTGCAGCGCCACGGGCAGATCAAGGACGTCGGCCTGGCCGAGGGCGAGGCGCGCCCGCAGGGGTCCGACCAGCTCGCGTTCGGCTCGCCGCCGCAGGTGGGCGATGCGATCTACCTGGGCTTCGAAGAGCCGCTCGACCGGCTGATCGTGCAGATCGACGTCGACGCGTCGCAGGCCCGCGGCGCCGGCGTGAACCCCGAGGACCCGCCGCTGTCCTGGGAGGTCTCGCAGGCCGACGGCCAGTGGGCGCCCGCGCTCGTGCTCGAGGACCTCACCGGCGGCTTCAACTACGGCTCGGGCACGGTCGAGCTCGAGCTGCCCTCGCGCTCGGTCGTCGTGCCGCTGGGCGGCCATCGCCTGCACTGGCTGCGCTGCCGGATCACCGAGACGACGGCCAGCGGCCGCCAGGGCGCGACCTACTCGCACCCGCCGGAGATCTACTCGATCACCGCGGCGCCGATGGGCGCGCGGCTGCCGGCCACGCACGCCTCCCGCATCGACCGCGAGATCCTCGGCGTCTCCGACGGCACGCCCGGCCAGGTCCTCCCGCTCCGCCACAATCCCGTCCTGAAGCTCCACCGGGAGCACGAGACGCTCGAGGTGCAGGATCCCGAGACCGGCGACTGGGCGCGCTGGGAGTCCCGCCCGGACTTCGTCGGCTCGACGCCGTTCGACCGCCACTTCGTGCTCGACGTGGTCAGCGGCGAGGTCGAGCTCGGCCCGGCCATCCGCGAGAACCACGGCGGCTGGACCCAGTACGGCGCGGTCCCGCCCAAGGGCGCCGTGCTGCGCTTCACCCGCTACCGCCACGGCGGCGGGCGCGACGGGAACGTCGTGGCGAGCAGCCTCACCGTGCTCAAGAGCACGCTCGCCGGGGTGGACACGGTGACCAACCCCGAGGCCGCGTTCGGCGGCGTCGACGCCGAGGTCATCGACCACGCGCGCCAGCGCGCGTCGATGGAGATCCGCAGCCGCTATCGCGCGGTCACCGCCGAGGACTTCGAGTTCATGGCCGGCGAGGCCAGCCCGCGCGTGGCCCGCGCGGTCTGCATCCCGCCGTCCACCGGCGGCGCGGTGCCGCTGCACCTGCTCCCGCGCGTTTACCCGGCCGACCGCCGGATCGACTATCACGAGCTCGTGCCGGACGAGGCGCTGCTGGCCGAGGTGGCCGAGTACCTCGACGAGCGGCGGCTGATCGGCACGACGATCGAGCTCAAGCCGTGCCGCTTCCGCGGGCTGTCCGTGGTGGTCAACCTGCAGGCCCGCCCGCTGGCCGACACCGCGCGCGTCGAGGAGGACGTCGCGCACGCGCTCTACACGTACCTCAACCCGCTGGTGGGCGGCAACCCGAACGGCCGCGGCGGCGGCTGGGCGTTCGGCCGCGCGCTCAACCAGGGCGAGCTCTACGGCGTCGTCCACGCGGTCGACGGCGTCGAGTTCGTACGCATCCTGCGCCTGTACGAGACGAATCTGGAGACGGGGGAGCAGTCGGCCAAGCCGGCGGGCACGCACATCGTGCTCGAGCCGGACGAACTGCTCGCGTCGGGCCAGCACATCGTCAAGGCGACGCACCGCGAGGACTGAGCGCCGGTGGCTGAGCACGACGGCCACGACGGAGCGGGCGGGCCGAACGGCGCCGGCGGCTTCGGCGCCGAGCCCCCCGAGGGAGATCCCGGCAACGGCCACCACAAGACGTTCGAGGGCTCCGGATTCGGCACGCTCATGCTGCGCGTCGACGCCGGGCCGAAGGCCACGCCGCCGGTCGCGTCGACCCGCGCGTATCTGCGCAACGGGTTGCCGTCTCTCTATCAGGATGGCGATTTCGGAATGCGCTTCGTGGGCGCGCTCGAGGAGCTGCTGGATCCCATCGTCGCCGTCCTGGACACGCTCCCCGCCCACTTCGACCCCAACCATGCCCCGCGCGACATCCTCGAGCTCCTGGCCGCCTGGCTCGGCGTCGACCTCGACGAGTCCCAGGACGTCCGCCACCAGCGCGAGATGGTCCGCCGGGCGGCCGAGCTCGGCCGCCGCCGCGGCACGGTCAAGGGGCTCGAGCTCGCGCTCGCGCTGCACTTCCCCGAGCTGCCACTCCGCGTGGAGGACAACGGAGGCGTGTTCTACGAGACCCGGCCCGGCCCCCCGGACCGCCCCGGGGCGAGCTTCGTCGTCTACTGCGACCGCCCGGTCGAGGAGAACGTGCAGGCCGGGATCGCCCGTTGCATCGAGCAGTACAAGCCGGTACACAGCACCTACCGGTTGCGCGTGAAGGCAGCCAAGAAGAAGGTTGGAACATGAGGACGTGCCAGAGCTGCGGCAGGGAGAACCCGGACGACGCGGACTTCTGCAGCTGCGGCGAGTACCTGCGCTGGGAGCCGACCGGCTTCGTGCAGGCGATCACGCCGGAGATGGCCCAGAAGGCCGCCGCCGAGGCCTCGCCCGCCCAGGCTCCGTCCGAGTCGCAGCCGCCCGCCGACGCCACGCCGCAGGTCACGCAGGCCGAGCCGGCGCAGCCCGAGCCGGGCAACGGCCACGGCAACGGCGCGCCTCCGCCCCCGCGCTCGACCTCCCCGGTCAAGGCGGCCCCGCCGCCGCCGGCGCCGGCGCCCATCCCGAAGATCTCCAAGACGCTCGTCCACGGCGCCGTCCCGCAGCCGCCGGCCGCGCCCGAGCAGGCCGAGCCGGCCACGATCGTGCTGCGGCTGCCCGACGGGGACGCGGCCAAGGGCGAGACGCTGCACCAGCAGGTCGAGCCCGGCCTGCGCGACCGCGTGCTCGCGCTCGTGCGCAACCAGAGCGGCATCGTCGACAACTACGACCTGCGGGTCGAGGGGATGCCGGACGACTGGTGGTCGATCTACCCGGGCACGGTCTACCTCGTCCCGTTCGGCTCGGGCGGCACCTATGAGCAGGAGGTCGAGGTCCACCTGCACCCGCCCAAGAGCCCGCAGGCCGAGGCCAAGGTGTGGGAGCTGCGCGTGGTCGCGCAGTCGAAGGCGCTGGGCAGCGAGGCCGCCGCCGCGCCGCTGGCGCTGCACGTGCTCCCGTACGTCGAGACCGTGACGACGCTGCGCCCCCAGCGCAAGAAGGGCCGTCGCAAGGCCGACTTCGACGTCACGGTGACCAACAAGGCGAACGCGCCCGTGCTGGTGGCGCTGGAGGGCGAGGACCCCGACGGCGAGCTGCAGTTCGGCTTCAACCGCCCCCCGCAGGAGATCCCGGCCGGCGCCGCGGTGAAGTCGACCATGCGCGTGCGGCCGCCCAAGCAGATCTGGGTGGGCCGCGCCCAGGACCGCCGGCTCGAGGTCAAGACGATCAGCGGCGAGGAGGCGGCCGAGCGCGCCGCCGCCGACCCGCTGTCGGCCGAGGTGCTGGCCCAGCCGCACGGCTGGCGCCGGCGCGGGCTGCTGCGCCGCCGCGTGCCCGACGTCCCGGGCGTCTACGCCCCGCGCGTGTACCGGCCGCAGCTCTACCCGCCGGACGCCCAGATCGGCCCGGGCGGCCTCCAACTGCGGATGCCCAAGCTGCAGGCCCCGAAGATCCAGGGGCCGCAGATGAAGCAGGTGCAGCTCAAGGCGCCGACCAACCTCAAGCTGCCCGGCCGGGGTGGCGGCGCGGCGGCGCCGGCGGCGCCGCTGCTGCCCACGCAGGGCGTGTTCCGGCAGAAGCCGTGGATCCCGTGGTGGGCCGTGCCGCTGGCCATCGCGATCATCGCGCTGCTGCTCCTGCTCTACAAGCTTTCGCCGCAGAAGGTCGTCGTCCCGCAGCTCAAGGGACAGACGTCGGCGTTCAAGGCCGAGCAGAAGCTCACGGACGCGGACCTCAAGCTCGACCCCAACCAGAAGAAGCAGCTCGACCCCAAGGTGAAGCCCGGCACGATCATCGGCCAGACGCCGGCCGCCGGGGCGAAGGCCAAGAAGGGCGACACGGTGGCCATTCTCGTCGCGCTGGGGGCCAACAGCGTCGACGTGCCCGACGTCGTCGGCAAGACCGAGTCCGACGCCGACCAGATCCTGCGGGGCAAGGGCCTCTCGCTCGGCCAGGCGCAGCCGCAGCCGGCGGATCCGACGAAGGACAAGATCGCCAGCCAGATCCCCTCGGCGAACTCGCCGGTCAAGCAGGGCACGCCGGTCAACATCTTCTTCACCAAGCCCAAGGCCTCGCCCAGCGCGACCGCCACGAAGACGCCCAAGGGCGGCGGCGGTGGCGGTGGCGGTGGCGGTGGAGGCGGCGGCGGCGGTGGAGGAGGCGGCGGCGGCGGAGCGGCCGCCATCATCGTGCCCGCGGCCGGCGGCGCGCAGCTCGCCGCGTTCGCCAACGACCTCTCCGGCAAGGGCATGGTGCCCGTGGAGGTCAAGCAGTTCAACGACGCGCCCAAGGGCAGCGTCTTCGGCACCATCCCGCCGGGCGGGACCAAGGTGGCCAAGAACGCGAAGGTGCAGGTGCTCGTGTCGCTCGGCGAGCCCAACGTCGTCTTCAGCGACGGCAAGAACATCCGGCGGATCAATGGCGCGACGGCGAAGCCGCTGCCGAGCATCGCCGCCGGCGCGCAGGTCGAGGACCACCCCACCTACAACGCCGTCGGCGACCACATCGCCTACCTGGCGGGCGGCCGGATCCTGCTCCTGAACCTGGCGAAGAAGAACGCGGCGGCGGTCGGGCTCACCCCGGCGAACGACGTCTACACCTCGCTGGACTGGGCGCCGACGGCCGACGTCAACGTGCTCGCCATGGCCAAGCAGACGAACACGGACTTCACCGTCAACGGCGCGACGGGCAAGGCCCAGGTCCTGTGCCTGGGCCAGATCACCAAGGACCCGTTCCAGCCGCAGTGCTTCTCGGACACCGGCTTCGTGCTCCAGCGGGCCGTCCACTGGTATCCGAACGGCAAGGCGATCATCGCCACGGGCGTGCGGACGGACGGCTCGTTCGGCATCGTCCGCTGGCGGCTGCACAGCGGCAAGAAGCCGTTCTCCGCCAACCCGGCCGACTACAGCGCCGGCCGCTTCGTGTCGGACGTGTCGCAGGTGGGCAAGGGCGCGATCGACGCCGCGCTCTCGCCGGACGGCAAGAAGCTGGCGGTCGTGTCCAACCTCGGCACGTCGGGGTTCCGGCTGTGGATCGCGGACGACCCCACCGACTTCGCGCTGAGCACCGCCCACCGCACGCCGATCCCGGCCTGCAAGGTCGCCTGGCGAGGCGACAGCCAGCAGCTGCTGGTGACCCAGGGGGCGGCGGACTGCAGCCCCGCGGCGGGGCTCGGGCCGCTCGTCCGCGTCGACCCGTCGAACGTCCGCGTCGGCAAGACGCTCAGCCCGGTCGCGGACGACCCCGCATATCAGCCGGTGGCCCTCGGGGGCTGACGTCGTTGCTGTGCCGCACCTGCCGCCGTCAGCTCGAGCGCGGAGCGAGCTATTGCGGCAGTTGCGGCACGCCGCAGAACGGCGCGAGCGCGCCGCTCGAGCTGGTCCTGGGTGACGCCACGCGGATCCCGGTCGTGTCGGAGATGACGATCGGCCGGGCCCCGGGGGCGACGCTGGTGCTGTCGGACCCGAGCGTCTCGCGGATGCACGCCCGGATCAGCGCCGGCGGCGAGCTGGAGGACGCCGGCTCCTCGCACGGGACGTGGCTGGACGGCGTGCGCGTGACGGGGCCGAGCCCGCTGCACGACGGCGCGAAGATCCGCCTCGGCGACGCCGAGCTGCGGGTGGAGCGCCAGCGCGAGGCCGCCGAGGCGGGGCGGACGATCGTCGTGCGCCCGGGCGCGTCGCTCCTGGTCCCCACGGTCGGCGCGCCGGACGTGACCGCCACGGCGACGCAGTTCGGGATGAAGCCGCGCGTCCGCTCGGGCTACGCGCTCAAGCGCCTGGACGCGAGCGAGGGCATGCGCCGCTGGGTGCTCAAGGACCTGCAGAGCGGCCGCTTCCTGCGACTGAGCGACAACGACGCCGCGCTGTTCGAGCAGCTCGACGGCACCATGTCGCTCGTCGAGCTCGTCGGCTTCGCCGAGCAGCGGTTCGGGGCGACCGGCCCGGCGCGGCTGGCCCGCCTGCTCTCCGACCTGGGCGAGCGCGGCTTCCTGGCCGGCGTGGAGAAGGCCGAGGCGCCGGAGATCGGCGCCCACCCGAGCCGGCTGGTCCGGATGCTCAAGCCGCGGGAGAAGATCGTTCCGGGCGTCGGCGCGCGGATCGAGGCGCTCTACCGGCACGGGGGCTGGGTGCTGTTCCTGCGCCCGGTGCTGATCGCGTGCGGCGTGATCGCGGGCGCCGGGCTGTGCGCGTTCATCGCGCTGATCGCGCTGCGCTACGGCACCCCGTTCGTGGTGGCCAACCACCTCGGCCTGGGCGGCCTGGTCTTCCTGCTCGGGCGCTTCGCCGTCGTCGCCGTGCACGAGACGGCGCACGGGCTGACCATGGCCTCGTTCGGGCGGCGGATCGAGCGCGCCGGGTTCAAGCTGATCGCGATCTTCCCCTACGCGTTCGTGGACACCTCGGAGGCGTGGTTCGAGCCGCGCCGCCGGCGGATCGCCATCTCGGCGGCCGGACCGGCGTCGGACTTCACCGTCGGCGCGGTGTGTTCTCGCTGTGCGCGCTGCTGCTGCCGTCCGGGACCATCCGCGACATCTTCTTCAACCTCGCGTTCGCGGGCTACGTCGGCGGGTTCTTCAACCTGAACCCGTTCATCGAGCGCGACGGCTACCACATGCTGGTCGACGTGCTCGGCGAGCCGGGCCTGCGGCGGCGGGCGAAGGAGCAGCTCGCGCGGCGCCTGCGCGGGGAGGGGACCGACGACCGACTCGCCGGTGCTCGCCCGCTACGGCGTCTACGGCGTCGTGTGGTCGGCGGTCGCGGCGTGCTTCGCCATCGCGATGTCGCTGCGCTACGAGACGGCGTTCCTGGCCACGGGGGTGCCCCAAGTCGTCGTCTACGCCGTCATGGCCACGCTGTGGGTCGCGTTCTTCCTGCCGGTGATCGTCGTCTTCGCCGCCCCGCTGCGCCAGCGGTCGCGCGGCTCCGGGGAGTGAGATGGCCGCGCTCGCAGGCCGACGTCGCCGCGAAGCTGATCGAGCGCCTGCTCGCCGACCCGGCGTTCCGCGCGCGCTTCCGGCGCGACCCGGCCGGGGCGTGCCGCGAGGCGGGCCTGGACGAACTGGCCGCGGAGATGTCGCTCGGCGGCGGCAAGGCGATGCACACGCTGGACCTGCGCGAGTCCAAGTCGAGCCTGGCCGGCGTGATGATGGCGGCCGCCATGGAGGGCGTGGGGATCTACGAGCTGACCGAGAACGTGCTGCCGCACCTCGAGGCGGTGCCCGGCCACGTCGCCGACGTGCTGTCGCGGGTCGACCTGCCGGCGATCCCGGGGCTGCACCACGGCGGCGGCGCGGCCGCCCACGCGGCCGAGGCGGCCCCGAGCGGCGGCGGTGGTGGCGCGGCCGCCGAGGCGGCGCCGAGCGGCGGTGGCGCCACAGCCGACGCCGCGGCCGGCAGCGGTCCGGCCGCGGACTCCGTGCCGGCGCCGCCCGCGGCGGCCGGGGACGCGGTGGCGCAGGCGCCGGCCGGCGGCGGCGCGCCGGACGCCGCCGCCACCTCCGCGACCCCTTCGGGCGCCGCCGCGACCGCCGCGGACGGCAAGTCCGGCGCGGGGTCGCAGGCGGCGGAGCACGGGAAGGCCGCCGCCGAGGCGGCGACCCCGAAGCGGTCCGCGGCCAAGAAGGCGGCCAAGAAGATCGCGGAGTCGCTCTCGTCGCGGAGCGCGCACAAGCACGCGGCCTCCGACGCGTCGGCTGCGCTGGACTCGCACACCACCGGGCTGCCCGACAGCTCCGACCTCCCCGACACCCCGCCCACCGGCGACGCGGCCACCGCGGGCGCCGACGCCGCCACCGCGACCCCGGGCAGTGGCACCGCCGACGCCGCCACCGCGACCCCGGGCGGGGGCACCACCGACGCCGCCACCTCCACGACCCCCGCCGGCGGCGTCGCCGACGCCGCCCCCGCCGACGCCGCCGCCTCCACGACCCCCGGCGGCGGCGCGGCGACGGACGCGCTCCACGAGCATGCGGCCGCGGCCGCCGACGGCCATGGCACGGCGCTCGACCCGACCCAGTTCGGCCAGGCCGGCTCGGGCGGCCCGCCGACCCCTGAGGCCCTGGCGCTGCTGCACGACAAGAACGTCGTCCTGGATGCGCACGGGATCTCCGACCTCCAGGCGGGGCGGGTGGACCCGCGGGTCGTCGGCGTGCTCACCAAGCTGAGCCAGGAGCACAAGATCACGGTCTCCAACCTGTGCTCGGAGCAGTTCACGACCGGCGGCTCGGTGTCGAATCACCAGCTCGGGCGGGGCGTGGACATCTCGGCGATCGACGGGCACATCGTCGACGCCGGCAACCCGATCGCCCGTGAGGTGGCGAGCGAGCTGTCCTCGCTCGAGCCGGGCATCCGGCCGACCGAGATCGGCTCGCCGTGGGCGATCTCCGGGCCGGGCTACTTCACCGACGCGACCCACCACAACCTGCTGCACATCGGCTTCAAGGAGTCGATCTCGCCGGACTGGAAGCCGCCGGCGGACGTGGCGGCGCCGGGCGCTGCCGCGGCGGCGGCGCCGGCAGAGGTGGCCACGCCGGCAGCGGCGCCGTCCGACGTGCCCACGCCGGCGCCCGTCGCCGTGCCCGCCGCGGCTCCGGTCGCGCCGCCCGTGGCCGCGGCGGCGTCCGCGCCCGCGGGTGTGCACGGCCCCGCCGACGAGCAGTTCTTCGATCAGGCGGTGGCGGCGGGGCGTCCGGCGCGGCGGGTGGGGGCGGGGGATGCGTTCTTCTCGCATGCGGTCGATCCCAAGCCGGCGGCGGCGCCGGTGGCGCCGGCGGGCGGGGCGGTGGCGCAGGCGGCGAGCGTCGGGACGCCGGGGGGTTCGGCGGATGCGGCGGCGGCGTCGTTCACGGGTGGGCCGGATACCTATCCGGGCGATAACGCGTCGCAGGCGCAGATCGCGGCGTGGATGGCGGCCGAGGCGCAGAAGCGGGGGTTGCCGCCGCAGTTGCCGGTGATGGCGTCGTTGGTGGAGTCGGGCATGAAGAACCTCAACTTCGGTGATCGCGATTCGGTCGGGTTCTTCCAGATGCGGGTGGGGACGTGGAACCAGGGCGCCTATGCCGGGTTCCCCGATCACCCGGAGCTGCAGGTCAAGTGGTTCCTCGATCAGGCCGAGGCGGTCAAGGCGCAGCGGATCGCCCGCGGCGAGTCGGTCACCGATCCGCATCAGTACGGCGACTGGATCGCCGACATCGAGCGTCCGGCCGAGCAGTACCGCGGCCGCTACGGGCTGCGGCTCGATCAGGCCAACGGGCTGCTCGCCCAGCACGCCGCCGCGCCCGCGCCCGCCGCCGCGCTTCCCGCGCCGGTCGGCACGCCGGCGCCGAGCGGCGCGACCGCGGACGCCGCGACCAGCGCGCTCGCTCCCACCGCCGCCGCCGGCAATGGGGGCGGCAGCCCGCTGGGGGCGGCCGCGCTGCAGATCGCCGAGTCCCAGAAGGGCGTGCACGAGATCGGCTCGACCAACACCGGCCCGCAGGTCGACCAGTACCTCGCCGCCGCCGGCGTGTCCCCGGGCAACCCGTGGTGCGCGTCGTTTGTCACCTGGTCGCTCGAGCACGCCGGCCACAAGATGCCCGGCTCGGGCTGGGCCGCCGTGTCGACCTGGGTCCACAGCGCCGAGCAACACCAGAACGGGCTGCAGATCATCCCGCCCGACCAGGCCCGCCCCGGCGACATCGTCGCCTACGACTGGGGCGGCGGCACCGACTTCAGCTCAGACGGCCACATCGGCTTCCTGGCCTCCAACGTCCAAAACGGCCAGTTCAACGCGCTCGAGGGCAACAACGCCGACGCCGTCAACCTCGTCCCCCGCCACCTCGGCGGCGGCCCCAACATCGTGTTCATCCGCGCCGACGGCAACGCCACCACCCCACCCGACCCCACAGCCGTCACCCCCGCCGGCGCCACCCCGCTCGCCACCGCCGCCAGCGCACCCCCCACACCCGCCGCCGCCGCCGCTGCCGCCACACCCACACCCCCCGCCCTCCACGGCCCCGCCGACGAGCAGTTCTTCGATCAGGCGGTGGCGGCGGGGCGTCCGGCGCGGCGGGTGGGGGCGGGGGATGCGTTCTTCTCGCATGCGGTCGATCCCAAGCCGGCGGCGGCGCCGGTGGCGCCGGCGGGCGGGGCGGTGGCGCAGGCGGCGAGCGTCGGGACGCCGGGGGGTTCGGCGGATGCGGCGGCGGCGTCGTTCACGGGTGGGCCGGATACCTATCCGGGCGATAACGCGTCGCAGGCGCAGATCGCGGCGTGGATGGCGGCCGAGGCGCAGAAGCGGGGGTTGCCGCCGCAGTTGCCGGTGATGGCGTCGTTGGTGGAGTCGGGCGTGAAGAACCTCAACTTCGGTGATCGCGATTCGGTCGGGTTCTTCCAGATGCGGGTGGGGACGTGGAACCAGGGCGCCTATGCCGGGTTCCCCGATCACCCGGAGCTGCAAGTCAAGTGGTTCCTCGATCAGGCCGAGGCGGTCAAGGCGCAGCGGATCGCCCGCGGCGAGTCGGTCACCGATCCGCATCAGTACGGCGACTGGATCGCCGACATCGAGCGTCCGGCCGAGCAGTACCGCGGCCGCTACGGGCTGCGGCTCGATCAGGCCAACGGGCTGCTCGCCCAGCACGCCGCCGCGCCCGCGCCCGCCGCCGCGCTTCCCGCGCCGGTCGGCACGCCGGCGCCGAGCGGCGCGACCGCGGACGCCGCGACCAGCGCGCTCGCTCCCACCGCCGCCGCCGGCAATGGGGGCGGCAGCCCGCTGGGGGCGGCCGCGCTGCAGATCGCCGAGTCCCAGAAGGGCGTGCACGAGATCGGCTCGACCAACACCGGCCCGCAGGTCGACCAGTACCTCGCCGCCGCCGGCGTGTCCCCGGGCAACCCGTGGTGCGCGTCGTTTGTCACCTGGTCGCTCGAGCACGCCGGCCACAAGATGCCCGGCTCGGGCTGGGCCGCCGTGTCGACCTGGGTCCACAGCGCCGAGCAACACCAGAACGGGCTGCAGATCATCCCGCCCGACCAGGCCCGCCCCGGCGACATCGTCGCCTACGACTGGGGCGGCGGCACCGACTTCAGTTCAGACGGCCACATCGGCTTCCTGGCCTCCAACGTCCAAAACGGCCAGTTCAACGCGCTCGAGGGCAACAACGCCGACGCCGTCAACCTCGTCCCCCGCCACCTCGGCGGCGGCCCCAACATCGTGTTCATCCGCGCCGACGGCAACGCCACCACCCCACCCGACCCCACAGCCGTCACCCCCGCCGGCGCCACCCCGCTCGCCACCGCCGCCAGCGCACCCCCCACACCCGCCGCCGCCGCCGCTGCCGCCACACCCACACCCCCCGCCCTCCACGGCCCCGCCGACGAGCAGTTCTTCGATCAGGCCGTCGCCTCCGGGCACCCGGAGGCCAAGGTCCGGCACGCGTCAGCGATGTTCCTCAAGGCGATCGACCCCTCCCAGCAGGTCAAGCCGGCGACGGCCACACCGCCGGCACCCGCTCCCGTGGCCGCGGCGGCGAGCGTGCAGCCCGCACCGGCACCCGCAGCGAGCGTGCCGGCCGACGCCGCCGCTCCGGCGTCCACTGGCGCCCCGGCCGACCATGCGGCCGCCGCCATCGACCTCAGCTCGGCCGCCGCCGGCTATCCGGGCGACCACGCGTCGCAGGCGCAGCTCGCCCAGTGGCTGGGCGGGCAGGCGCAGAAGGCCGGCCTGCCGCCCGAGCTGCCCGTCATGGCCTCGCTCGTCGAGTCCGGCGTGCGCAACCTGGACTACGGCGACCGCGACTCGGTCGGCTTCTTCCAGATGCGCGTCGGGATCTGGGACCAAGGCGCCTACGCCGGCTTCCAGCACCGCCCGGAGCTGCAGGCCCAGTGGTTCATCGACCACGCGCTGGCCGTCAAGCGCCAGGCGATCGCGAACGGCGATGCGAACTTCGGCCAGGACCCCGCCTCCTACGGCGAGTGGATCGCCGACGTCGAGCAGTGCGCGGCGCAGTACCGCTCCCGCTACCAGCTGCGCCTCGACGAGGCGCGCGGCCTGCTCGCCGGCTGACGCGCAGGAAACGCGGCGGGCGGCTCGCGCCGCCCGCCGATCTCAGCCTTCGCCGCCGCCGGAGACGCCGCCGCCGCCGGTGCTGGTCCCGCCACCGCCGCCGGTGGTCCCGCCACCGCCGCCGGTGGTCCCGCCACCTGTGGTCCCGCCCCCGCCGCCGCAGCTGGTGCAGGGCGCCACGGTCGGCACCGCGGTCGGGATGGCCGTGGGCACGGGGGTGGCCACCGGGTCCTGCTTCAGCGTGGGCAGCCCGACCGCGTGCCGGAAGTGCGCGCGCAGCGACCCGGGCACGGTGTAGCCGGCGTTCGCGAGGCCGCCGATCGCCGCGCTCACGCCGCCATGGGCCTTCACCGCCGTCCGCCCCTTCTGGGCGTAGCCGGCGCGATCCTTGTGCGCGGCCTGCACGGCCGCCTTGCCGTATGCGGTACCGGTGGCCCGCAGCGTGGCGACGAGGTGCGAGTTCAACTGCGCGTCAGCCGGGCTCAGCTTCAGCTTCGCCAGCGACCGGGCGGCCGCCGCGTAGGCGCTGCCGAGCTGCGCGGTGGCCGACGCCTGGGCGGCGCGGGTGCTCGCGTGGTTGAGCGACGAGCCCGCCCGGCTCTCCTTGCCGGACAGCGTCGAAAGCGCCCTTTCGAAGCGCGTCGTGTACGCCTTGCTCGGCCCGAGCGGGAACGCCCGGCCCGCGGTGATCTTCGCCGTCGAGGCGATCGAGTCGCAGGTGGCGCCCGGCGCCGAGCAGGCCAGCGTCGCCACGCCGGACGACGTCGGGCACGACGTAGAACGTCGCCTGCTTGCCGCCGCCGATGTTCACGCCGGGGTACTTGTAGGCCTGGACGCCGCCCGCGCCGTTGACGGTCTGCCGGCCCGACGGCGTGCCGCCGTTGGCCTTGAGGACCCGCGAGGACAGCAGCGTCGGGTTGGCGGCGGACTTGTCGGCCAGGCCGGCGACGACGGTCGCGCCGCCGGGGCCGGACATCGCGGTCGGGCTCCCGGAGAAGCCCGGGACGTCCGGCGCGCTGCTCGCCTGCGTCCAGCCGCCCGGCACCTCGAACGACACGGCGTTCGCCTTGACCGCCACCGGCTTGGCCGGCGGCTTGGCGGTCTTGGCCGGCGTGGCGGTCGGCGCCGGCGGCTTGCTGCCGCCCCCGCCGCCGGCCAGCACGGCGACGAGCACGATCACGACCAGGACGCCGGCGCCGATGCCGGCGATCAGGCCCCAGCGGCGCGGGGCGTGCTCGGCCGGCGGCGCCGCGGCCGACGGCGGCGGCGCGGCGGGCGGCGTATCGCGCAGCGCGCGCGGCATGACCGTCTCGGCCAGGTCGGCGACCGGCGGCGGCGCGGCCGCGGCCGGCGGCGGCGTCACGCGCTCCACCGGCGGCGCGACCGGCTCCACCGGCGGCGCGGCGGCCTCGACGCGCGGCGGCGTCAGGCCCCCGCCGGCCGGCGGCCGGGAGGCGCCCGGCGCCATGTAAGTCTCGAACGGCGGCGGCGTGACCGCGGCGGGCTCCACAGGCGCGGGCGGCGGCGGCGCGACCTGCTCGGCCGGCGGCGGCGTGACGACCGCGGCCTCTGCGGCCGGCGCGGCCTCGGCGGGCGGCGGCGGGATCAGCGCGTCGGTGGGCGGCGCCGGCGCGGGCGCGCCGAACGTCACGAAGCCCGGCTCCTCGACCGGCTCGACCGGGACCGGCACGGCGCTCGAGGGCAGCGGCGTCGGCGGGCCGACGACCGGCTCGGGCAGCGCGGGCGCGGAAGCCGACGGCGGCGGCGTGTACATCGGCGGCGCGGTCGACGACGCCCCGGTGTCCCCACCGGGCTCGCCCCAGGCGAACGACTTGAACTCCTCGGAGCCGGGCGGTCCGGTGGTCGTGCCCTGGAACGGCGCGGGCGTCAGCGGCTTCGCCCCGTCCTCGGCCGTCACGCGCTCGACGAGCCGGGCCTCGCGCCGCCAGCGCGGGCCGTGCAGCGAGAGCAGGATCTCCTCGAACTCGTCCCAGGCGTCCTGCGCGCTCTGCGTGCGCTGCGAGGGCTCCTTGACCAGCATGTGCTCGATCCAGTCCGAGACGCGCTGGTCGACGTCCGGCACGATCGACTTCACCGGCGCGATCGGCTCGTTGACGTGGCGCAGCAGGATCGCCATCGGCGCGTCGGAGTCGTGGAACGGGACGTTGCCGGTGAACAGCTCGAACGCCATGCAGCCGACCGAGTACAGGTCGGTCCACGGCCCGATGTCCTGCGCCATCGCCTGCTCGGGCGCCATGTAGGTCGGGGTGCCGACCGTCGTGCCCGGTGGCGGTCAGGAACGCGCCGGTCTGCATCCGCGTCGTCGCCTTGGCGATGCCGAAGTCGGCGATCTTCATCCGCCCGTCGGCCGTGACCATCAGGTTCTCGGGCTTGAGGTCGCGGTGGACGATCCCGTGCGACTCCGCGTTGGTCAGCCCGGCCAGCAGGCCCTCGAGCACGCCGCCGATCTGCGCGAGCGTCATCCGCGACACGTACGGGCGCAGCGAGCCGCGCTCGATGTACTCCATCGCGATGTACGGCGTGCCGTCGTGCTCGAAGTAGTCGTGCACGGTGACGATGTTCGGGTGCGACAGCGACCCCGCCACGCGCGACTCGCGCAGGAAGCGCTGGGCGAACGACGGGTCCGACGCGTGGAACGCGCCCAGCTCCTTCAGCGCCACGAACCGGTCCAGGTCGGACTGGCGGGCGAGGTAGACCATCGCCATGCCACCGCGACCCACCTCGCGGAGGATCTCGTAGCGGCCAACGGTCTTCATCACATCGGGCATCCCTGCGATACCTCTTCTCCCGCGCGCGCAGCGCCTAGCTCGTCGCGATCACTTGGACCTGACCCGGAAACGTCACCATCAGCGTGGGGCAGGGCACGGGCGCCCCGTCGGTGATGCCGGGCACCGTCGGGTTGCCGAGCATCGCCGGCTTGCCGCCGATCATCACCTTCGTCGAGATCGACGCCGCCGGCACCGGCAGCACCGTCGCGGTGGTGCACGGCTTGCTCGCCGGCGACGGCGGCACGGGGCACGTGCACGGGTTCGCCGAGATGTCGCCCGCGCACAGCGCCGGCGAGCCGCCGACCATCACGGTCACCTGCTTCGGCATCACGACCACCGGACCCGCATGGCAGCAGGTGATGACGGCAGAGCTGTTGGCGATGGGGGGCATGCCCTTTCTTTGCGCTGAGGCTCCGCGTAGTATCGCCACAGCCTTGGCCTCCGACAACCACCCCTAAGGGTGAAGCTCTTCGTACTGGACACACATACGATCTATCGCCGGGGGCTCGTGGCGTGCCTCGACCGGCTCGACGAGGTCGAGGCGGTGGCCGACGCCGAGAACGTGCGCGACGCCTGGGAGCACCCCGCGCTGTTCGCCGCAGATCTCGTGTTGATGGATCCGTCGCTCCCAGGTGGGGGCGATTTCGTCGGCGCGGTCCGCGAAGCGACCGGCGCGAGCGTGATCGTGTGCTCGTCCGACACCGCGCAGGACGCGGTCGTGCGGGCGATCCAGGCCGGCGCCGTGGGCTACCTGCGCAAGGACGAGCTCACGCCGGAGGCGCTCGCGGCCGCGGTCCGCGCCGCGGCGAGCGGCTCGGGCGTCCTGGCCGGCGACCTCCTCGCCAGCCTGGTCCCGAACGGGGACGGTTCGGCCCGGCGCCCCGTGGCGGCGCAGCTGACCGACCGCGAGCAGCAGGTGCTGTCGCTGATCGCCGCCGGCCACCCCACCCGCGAGGTGGCCCAGGAGCTCTGCTACTCGGAGCGCACCGTCAAGAACGTCCTGCACGACGTGGTGACCAAGCTCAACGCCCGCAGCCGCTCCCAGGCGGTGGCCTTCGCGGTGCGCGAAGGCCTCATCTGAGGGGTAGGCCCGCTGACATGGGCCTTCGGCGCCAATTGTTCGCGTGCTGACGTCGGTCGAGCCGCTGCTCGCCGGGCGGCGGATCGTGATCTGCGCCGGGCCGGGTGGCGTCGGCAAGACGACGACCGCCGCCGCGGTGGCGATGGGCCTGGCCGAGCGGGGGCAGCGCGTCGCCGTCGTCACGATCGATCCGGCGCGCCGGCTGGCCGACTCGCTCGGGCTCGCGGAGCTCGGCAACGAGCCCGCGCGCGTGGACCCGGCGCGGTTCGCCGCGCACGGGATCGAGCTCCGCGGCGAGCTGTGGGCGATGATGCTCGACGCCAAGCGCACGTTCGACCAGCTGATCGAGCGGCTCGCGCCCGACGCGCGCACGCGCGACGAGGTGCTCGCCAACCGGATCTACCAGCAGCTGTCGAGCGCGGTGGCCGGCTCGCAGGAGTTCACGGCGATCGCGAAGCTCTACGAGCTCGACCAGGAGGGCGGCTACGACGTGGTCGTGCTCGACACGCCGCCGTCGCGCAACGCGCTCGACTTCCTCGACGCGCCCGGCCGGCTGACCGGGTTCTTCCAGGGGCGGGCGATCCGCATGTTCCTGCGCCCCGCGGGCCTGCTCGGCCGCGGCAGCGGGCTCGTGTTCGGGCTGCTGCGGCGCGTCACCGGCGTCGACCTGCTCGACGACCTGTCGGTGTTCTTCCGCTCGCTCGGCGGGATGATCGACGGCTTCAGCGAGCGCGCCCGGCGCGTCGGCGCGCTGCTGGCGGACCCGGCCACGACGTTCCTGATCGTCGCCGCCCCGCGCCACGACCCGGTGGAGGAGGCGATCTTCTTCCATCGCAAGCTGCGCGACGCCGGCATGCCGTTCGGCGGGCTGGTGATCAACCGCGTGCACCACGCGCCCGCCACCGCGGTCCCCGCGGCGCTCGGCCCGACGCTCGGCGCGCGCGTGGCCGAGACCGCGCGCGAGCTCACCGCGCTGGCCGAGCGCGACGCGTTCAACATCGCCCGGCTGCGGCGCGAGCTGGGCGAGCCGCCGGCGCTCGAGGTGCCCGAGCTCGACGGCGACGTCCACGACATCGAGGGGCTAGCCCTCGTGCGCCGCCACCTGTTCGGCGACCAGCTCGTCGGCTAGGCGGCGCAGCGCGGGCTCCAGGTGCCCGCAGAGCACGTCGCGCAGGATCGCGCGCAGGCAGCCGCCGAGCTCGGACACGAGCGCGTCGACCTCGGCGGTCGGGCGGACGAAGCCGGCCATGGCGGCGCGCTCGAGCGAGATGGCCTCGGCGACGCGCCGCTCCAGGCGAGCCTGTTGCGGCGCCTCGGCGCAGATCGCGGCGAGCCGGGTGGCGACGCCGTCGTAGCCCGGCGAGTCGGTGTCCGCGAACAGCGCGCGGGCGCTGAGCAGCCAGTCGGTCAGCGCCTCGACCGGGCTGCCGCGCTCGCAGCCGAGCTCGAACCGGCGCAGCGCCCACGCGAGCTCGCCGCCGCGCGGCGTGCGCCGCGTGACCAGCGCGCAGAACGCGCGCAGCGCGTCCTCCTCGTCGGCGTTGAGCAGGCAGTCGCCGCGCGGCCGGCGCAGGCCGGTGCCCAGCGGGACGGCCAGCCAGGCACTGCCGTCGGTGCGCGCCCAAGCGGTCGGCCCGAGGCTCGGCTCGGCGTCGTCCCACAGTCTCAAGGCGGTCTGCAGCCGGCGCAGCCGGCGGCCGGCGACCTCGAGCGCGCGGCCGTCGTCGGCCTCGGCCTCGAGCGTGAGGATCGCCACCGTGGCGTGGGGATCGTTCGACAGGCCGGCAGGCCCGTGGGCGACGGTCGCCGCGCGGGCGAGCGACAGCCCCTCGCCCAGCGCCACCTCGTCGGACTCGATCACCAGGCCGTCCACCGGTGTGATCACCACCGAGAGCGCACAGCCGGCGTACACGGCCTCCTCGAGTTCGGTGTAGGCGGCCTCGAAGCGCTGCGCGTCGAACGCGAAGTCGGTCTGGTCGGCCCACACGACCGCCAGGAACGCCTGCAGCCCGGCGTCGGCGAGCGCTCTCGGGTCGGCGCCGTCGGGCCGGCGGCCCATCAGCGTCAGGTAGGACGGGAGGTCCGGCACGACCGCCAGCTGCTGAGCGGCGACCGGATAGGACGGCAGCCGCCCGAGCATCCCGATCCGCTGGGCGATGAAGCGCCCGGTCAGCGGCCGGTAGCAGTACAGCGGCGATGACGCCCGCCCGGCGGGCGTGGCGTCGAGCTCGAAGGGCACCTCGGCACCGCCGGCGATCTCCTCGGCGAGCTGCCAGGCTGCCTCCTCGACAAAGCCGGCGAGGGAATCGTGCAGCGCCCGATTGTGCATGCGCGGCCGATTCGGCGCAAGCCGACGCGCTCCTGCCGGAGCACCGTGGATTGCAGCACGGGGGCCGGACGGAACGCCTCGGGGCGCCGGCGAACAGCTGGCTGGGTAGGGAGGTGAGGAGATTTCGCGCGGGGGCGGGATGATCGCTTCGCGGGGCCCGCGTCGGCGGTGGGGCTCCTAAGCGTCGGATATACGACGGCTAGGAGCCCCACGTGTTTCCGGTGTGACGGCCTTCCGGTCGACCGTGATCAGTAGGCGCGCGTAGGCGATCGATCATGCGCGGCGGCAGGCTCACCCACCCCTACAAGCCAGCCGTTCGCCGGCGCAAACGAGGCGCCGGCGGGAGTTCAGGCGGCAGCGACCGCGGTCTCAGGCGCCTCGGTGCAGACGCCGCGGGCACCGAGCCACTCGTTCCCGTACACGCGCATCGACTCGATGATCGGCACGAGCGCGCGGCCCTTCTCGGTCAGCGCGTACTCGACGCGCGGCGGCACCTCGGGGAATGTCCGGCGGTGGACGATCCCCTCCTCCTCGAGCGCCCGCAGGCGCAGCGAGAGGGTGCGGGGCGAGATGCCGCCGAGTGAGCGCTCGAGCTCGCAGAACCGCGCGCGCCCCTCGGCGAGGTCGCGCACGATGAGGAGCGTCCACTTTCCGCAGACGATGTCGGCGGTGCGGCAGACGGGGCAGTCGCTGTTCGGCATCCGCACCGCATTCTAGCCGCAATGCTTCACGAACTGAAGTGAACCGCCACGTCGCGCTCATCCGCGCCGTGCACGACCCGGAGCGTGAGCGGGTCCTCGGCGCGGTCGAGCGCGTCGAACAGGTCGTCGGCGGAGGCCAGCGGCGCGCCGCCGGCGGCGACGAGCAGGTCGCCGCGCTGCACGCCGGCGCGCTCGGCGGGCGAGCCGTCGACCACGGCATGCACGAGCAGCCCGTCGCGCCGTGGCAGCCCCACCGCCGCGCGCAGCCGGCGGGCGGCGCGCGGGTGCGCGAGCGCGACGCCCAGCCGCGGACGCTCGCTCGCCTCCCCCGTGGCCAGCGCGTCGACGCGGTCGCGCAGCGCGGCGTCGGCGGGCACGGCGAGGATCAGCCCGCCCTCGCGCCGCACGGCGTTGAGCCCGAGCAGCCGTCCGTCCGGGTCGACGAGCGGCCCGCCGGACGAACCGCGCGGCAGCGGCGCGGTGTGCTCGATCGAGCCGGGGATGCGCCGCCCGCCCGGCCCGCGGAACGAACGCCCGGTCGCGGAGACCATCCCGAACGTGACCCGCAGGCCGTGCCCGCCCGGGTTGGCGAGCGCGAAGACGGCGGCACCCGGCGCCGCGGCGGCCGGGTCCCCCCACTCGACCGGCGCGATGTCGCCCGTGTCGACCTCGACGACGCCGATGTCGAGGTCGGCGTCCACGCCGGTCACGCGGCCCTCGGCCGTGCGCCCGTCGGCGAACGCCACCGCCACGCGGTCGCCGCGGAGCGCGTGCGCGGCGGTGACGACGCGGCCCGGCGCCACGACGACGCCCGACCCGCGCGCCCAGCCGCGGCCGAGCCCGACGACCGCGGGGCCGACGCGCTCGGCGATGCCGGCCACAGCCTGCTGGAGGGCGGTGAAAAGAGGATCCATGGTCAGCGCTCCGGGAGTCACTTGCGAATTGCAAGTCACCCTAGCACGGCCTGGCGGCCCGCCGCCCGCAGGCGTCGCGGGCGCGGCGGTACGCTGCTCGCCGTGAAGCGCAAGGCCGCGCCCGCCACGCCCCTGTCCGACGCGCTCGCGCGCGTGGGCGACCGCTGGACGCTGCTCGTCGTCGCCGCCCTGCTCGACGGCCCGAAGCGCTTCAACGAGCTGCAGGAGGAGCTCGAGGGCATCGCGCCCAACGTGCTCAGCTCGCGGCTGAAGTCGCTGACCGAGCAGAGCCTCGCGATCGCCCAGCCGTACTCCGAGCGCCCGCCCCGGTTCGCCTACGAACTCAGCGAGTCCGGCCGCGAGCTGGCCGGCGCGCTGCGGCTGCTGGCCGACTGGGGCGCCCGCGCGGCCGGCGCCGAGCCGTACCGCCACGGCGCCTGCGGCACTGCGCTCGAGGCCCGCTGGTGGTGCCCGGCCTGCGGGGTGGTCGTCGACGACCCCGAGGACGACGACGTCGTGTACGTCTAGACCGCGACGAGCTCGGGCAGCCGGTCCAGCGTGCCCGCGAACGCCTCGACCACGTCGGGATCGAACTGCGTCCCGGCGCAGCGCAGCAACTCCGCCCGTGCCTCCTCGGCCGGCAGGCCGGCCCGGTACGGGCGGTCGGCGATCATCGCCTCGTAGGCGTCCGCCACGGCGAGGATGCGCGCCTCGAGCGGGATCGCGTCGCCCGACAGCGCGTCCGGATAGCCGCGGCCGTCGAGGCGCTCGTGATGGCCGCGCACCCAGGCGGCGATGTCGCCCAGCCCCGCGTGCTCGAGGATCTGCGCCCCCACCTCCGGATGGCGGCGGATCTCGCGCCACTCCTCGTCGTCCAGCTTGCCGGGCTTGTGCAGCGTGGCGTCGCGCACCGCGAGCTTGCCCAGGTCGTGCAGGACGCCCGCCGCGCGCAGGCGCTCGACCCGCTCGGCATCCAGGCCGAGCGCCGCGGCCGTGCCGGCGGCGAACTCGCCCACCGTGCGGGAGTGGTCGGCGGTGCCGGCGTCGCGCAGGTCGAGCGTCTCGGCCAGCACCATCACCGCGGCCAGGTGCTCGGCCGCGCCGATCCGGCCGACGGCGGCCAGCGCGGCCTCCTCGTGCTGGATCTGCTCGATCACCAGCGCGGCGTGGTCGGCCACGGCCATCAGCACGGTCAGCTCGTCGTCGTGCGGGCGCCGGCCGGTGAGCGGGTCGTCGACCGCCACCACGCCGAGCAGCGTCCCGCCCGAGCCGCGCAGCGGCAGCAGCAGCGCGTCGTCCGGGTCCCAGGCGTCCGGCTTCGCGTGCCGCGCGGTGGGCCGCCAGCTCGGCACGTCGTCGTCCCACGCGTGCGAGCCGGCGGGGAGCCAGTAGGCGCCGCAGCGCTCGTGCACCGGGTCGAGCATCGCCGCCCACGAGGACCACGGGCTGCTCGTGCCCAGCAGCAGCTCCCGGACCGAGTCGTCGCCGAGCACCACGGCCGCCTCGAGCGCGCGGCAGTCCGCGTCGGCGAGGTTGACCACGACGGTGGAGAAGCGCAGCTCCGCCCGGATCGTCTGGGCGAGCGTCTCGAGCACGGGCCGCAGGCCGGTGCGCCCGGAGGCGGCGCGCGAGACCGCCGTGACGCTGCGCAGCTGGCGCACCACGGGCGGCTCGAACGCCGGCTGGCGCTGGCGCGGCGCGGCGGGCGCGGCGTCCGTCCCGGCCGCCACCACGCGGTCGCGGCCGCTGCGCTTGGCGTCGTAGAGGGCGGCGTCGGCGCGGCCCAGCATGCCGGGCACGTCGCGCTGCCCGGCGGCCACGCCGACGGACACCGTCACGTGTCCGCCCAGCGGGTGCGCCAGCGCCAGCGCGGCCACCGCGGCGCGCAGGCGCTCGCCGGCGGCCGCGGCCTGCGCCTCGGTCGCGTCGGCCAGCACGACGATCAGCTCCTCGCCGCCGTAGCGGTAGGCCACGTCGCCCGAGCGCAGCTCGCCGAGGAGCGCGCGGGCGAGCGCGCGCAGCGCGTCGTCGCCGGCCAGGTGGCCGAGGCGGTCGTTGTAGGGCTTGAAGCGGTCGACGTCGCACAGCGCGACGGCGAACGATCCGCGGCGGCGGATCGCCTGCGCCTCGACCGTGCGGATGTCCTCCTCGAGCGCGCGCCGGTTGAGCAGGCCGGTCAGCGTGTCGCGCCGCGAGTCCTCGGCGAGCTGCGCGTTGAGCCGCTGCAGCTGCGCCTCGCGGGCGGCGAGCTCGCGGCGGGCCTCCTGCTCGGCGGACAGCAGCAACCGCTGGCGGCGGACGAGCAGCGCGCCCCGGGCGATCAGCGTCGCGCCGGACGTGGCGAGGCCGGCGGCCAGCATCAGCATCACGCCGAGCGGGGGATGGCCGAAGCTCGCGTGGATGAGCGCGCCCACCAGCGCGAGGAACATGACGGCGGGCAGCACGCCGCCGCGGTCGCCGGGCTCCTCCGGCGCGGCGCTGCGCCGGGGCAGCCGCGCCACGGCGACGCCGCCGGCGGCGATCGCCAGCAGGCTGGTCACGAACAGCGGGTCGACCAGCGTCGCGCCGACGACGTACCGGTTCTCCAGCAGCTGCTCGCTCCAGAAGATGAACGTGACCGCCTGGATGACCATGCCGGTCAGCACCAGGCGGAGCCCGGCGCCCTCGCGCCGCCGCAGCGGCCCGGCGACGATCGCCTGCAGCGTGAGCACGGCCGCGGCGACGTAGAGCGCCGGATAGACGAGCACGAAGACCCGCTGGTCGACCGGCAGCGGCGAGTGCGCGGCGTCCGGCCACAGCAGCGCCGAGGTCAGCGCCATCGCGGCCACGATCAGGGGCAGCGCCTCGACCACGGCGACCAGCCGGAGCGTGCGCGTGCGGCCGGGGATGCGCACGAGGCCGACGATGACCAGCACGGCGAAGCCCCACCAGCCGGCGTCGGCGAGGTTGGGCGACGGCGGCGCGCCGGTCACCCCGAACGTGTCCCAGGCGAGCTGGGCGAACAACCACGAGGCGGATGCGGCGGCCCACCAGCTCCAGCGTCCGCGCTCGCGCCCGCGGGCGTGGCCGCGCGCGGCGAGCGCGCCGGCCAGCGCGGCGAGCGCGCCCGCGCTCCAGGCGACGTCGAAGGCGAGCGTGGCCGGCAGCACCGGAGCGGCGAGCATCGCCACGACCGCGATCGCGGCCGCGGCGAGCGCCAGCGCGCTCCAGCGGTCCGGCAGCAGGCGCATCCGGAGACTCAGTACGTCATGCCCGGCGGCGGCGCCGACGGCGCGGGCGGCGCCGCGGACGGGGCCGGTGCCGCCGGCGCGGCGGAGAAGTCGGCCGTGATCTGCGGCTCGGCCGCGGGGGCCGCCGTCTCGCTGAGCGTGCCCTCGGCCGCGACCAGCAGCTTGAAGTCGTGCGGGCGAGGTGGCGAGCGCATGGCCTCCTCGAAGGTGATCCGGCCGGCCTGCAGGTGCTTGAGCAGGTGCTGGTCGAACGTCTGCATCCCGTAGTAGCCGCCCTCGGCGATGACCTCCGGCAGCTGCCCGGTCAGCTCGGGTCGAGGATCATGTCGTGCGACGCGGCCGGTCATGACGCAGGATCTCGCAGCACGGCGACGCGGCCCTCGCCGTCGGACGTGCGGACGAGCCGCTGGGAGACGATGCCCTTCAGCGTGCCGGCGAGCATCGCGCGCGCCTGCTGCTGCTGGTGGGGCGGGAAGAAGTCGATGATGCGGTTGACCGTCTCGGACGCGTCGACCGTGTGCAGCGTCGAGAGCACGAGGTGGCCGGTCTCGGCGGCGGACAGCGCGGTGTGGACGGTCTCCTCGTCGCGCATCTCGCCGACCAGGATCACGTCCGGGTCCTGGCGCAGCACGCGGCGCAGGGCGCGCTTGAACGACGCCGGTGTCCTGGCCGACCTCGCGCTGGTTGATGATCGAGTTGCTTGTCGCGGTGCAGGAACTCGATCGGGTCCTCGATCGTGACGATGTGCTTGCTGCATCGTCTCGTTGATGTGGTCGATCATCGCCGCGAGCGTGGTCGACTTGCCCGAGCCGGTGGTGCCGGTGAGCAGGATGATCCCGCGCTCCTGCTCGGCCAGCTCGCTCGACGGCCTGCGGGAGCCCGAGCTCGTCGACCGACTTGATCGTCACCGGGATGGCGCGCATGACGAGCGACACCGAGCCGCGCTGGCAGGAAGGCGTTGACGCGGAAGCGCGCGAGGCCCTCGACGAGTAGGCGAAGTCGACCTCGTTCTCGGCGTGGAACTCGGCGAGCTTGTCCGCGTCGGTCGAGCATCTCGGGCCAGCGCGCTCGGTGTCCTCGGGGAACAGCGGCTCGGTGCCGGGGATCGGGCTCCAGCGTGCCGTGGAGGCGCATGAGCGGGTGCGAGCGGGACCTTCAGGTGCAGGTCGGAGCCCTCATGCCGCGATGAGGTGGCGCAGCGCGTGATCGAGATCGAATGCCATGTCAACCCCGTTCATCGGCGCTCGCTGGAGAGGTCTTGAACGGGGTCGGGTCGCGACCCCAGGCTCCGGGCGCCCCGCCCGCCGCCTCGTGCCTCAGCCGGAGAGGCCGTGCGCGGCGGGCACGCGGCGCTCCTCGATCGCGGCCATCGCCCCCCGTGCGGCCAGCGCCGCGCGCAGCGCCCGGGCCGCCGTGTGCGCCCGCTCGGCGCCCAGCGCCTCCACGAGCTCGTGGTTGAGCTGCTCGCGGATCTGGCGCGCCGGCGTCGAGCGCCGCACGGCCGCGCTCGGTCAGCGCGAGACGATGGACACGGCCGTCCGCGGCGTCGCGCGTGCGGGCGACGTAGCCGAGCCGCTCGAGCTGACCCGCGGACTTGGAGATCGCCTGCGAGGTGACGCCCAGGTTCTCCGCCACCTCGCCCACGGGCCGCGGGCCGTCGACGAGCTGCTGGAACAGGAACCCGTGCGCGTAGCGGATGTCGGGATGGGCCTCCTGGAGGCGGGCGAGGGCTGCGGCGTTGAGGTCCTCGGCCAGCAGCAGGGTCCACAAGACGAGATCGTTGTCCTGTAACCACGGTTGTGCAACCATGTGAACATGATACCGGCCCGCCACGTACGACGTGCTACGAGCCGTTCGCGGGCGCGAACGGCTCGTGAGGCGGCCTAGGCGACGTCGCGGAGCTTCTGGGCCTCGGCGAGGCTCTGCAGCTTCTTGAGCGACTGGTTCTCGATCTGGCGGATGCGCTCGCGGGTCACGTTGAACGTGCGCCCCACCTCGTCGAGCGTGCGCGGGTGCTCGCCGCCGAGGCCGTAGCGGAGCTCGAGGACGCGGCGCTCGCGATAGGAGAGGTTCTCCAGCGCCTCGCGCAGCGCCTCCTTGGTGAGGATCTCGGCGGCGCGCTCGTACGGGGACTCGGCCCGCTCGTCGGCGATGAACTGGCCGAACTCGGACTCCTCCTCGTCGCCCACCGGCTTCTCGAGCGAGACGGGCGCCTGCGCGGAGCGCTTGATCGAGTCGACCTCCTCGGGGTCGATCCCGGTGACCTCGGCGATCTCCTCGGCGGTGGGCTCGCGGCCCAGCTCGGTGACGAGCTTGCGCTCGGCGCGGCCGATCTTGTTGAGCTTCTCGACCACGTGGACCGGGATGCGGATCGTGCGCGCCTTGTCGGCCAGCGCGCGGGCGATCGCCTGGCGGATCCACCACGTCGCGTAGGTGGAGAACTTGAAGCCCTTGCGGTAGTCGAACTTCTCCGCCGCGCGCACCAGCCCGAGCGTCCCCTCCTGGATGAGGTCGAGGAACGGCAGGCCCTGGTTGCGGTAGTTCTTGGCGATCGAGACGACGAGCCGCAGGTTGGACTCGACCATCTTCTGCTTGGCGTCGAGGTCGCCGCGCTCGATGCGCTCGCGCGAGGTCGACCTCCTCCTGCGCGGTGAGGAGCCGGACCTTGCCGATGTCCTTCAGGAACAGCTGAAGGGAGTCGGTCGTCATGTCCGGCTTGAGGTCGAGCGTCGTCTTCGCCTTGCGCCGGCCGCGCTTGTCGGGCGCGCGCGTCCTCCTGGGCGGCGGCCAGCGCGGGGTCGATCTCCTCGACCAGCTCGATCTCGGACGCTCGAGGAAGCCGTGCAGCTCCTCGACGTCGGCCTCGTCGAGGTCGAGCTCAGAGACGGCCGTGGAGATCTCGGCGAACGTGAGGACGCCGACCTGCTGACCCTTGCGGATCGAGGCCCTTGATCTCTTCGAGTTCCTGCAGTTCCACTACAGACATGGATGTCCCGTTCTAGCGAGGCCCCGGTGAGGCCGGGCTTCTGGATATGTACGGACAGGCCGCTCCGGGGTGTGCTCGTCCCTTACGACACTTGCCGTCGCGGCGCAGTCTAGGCGCTGGGGTTGCCGAGTTCCACCCGCAGTTCAGTGCCGGTCATGTCCGGCGGTGCGCGCTGGGGCGCTCGCGGGGGCTCGGTCCTCGACGTGGAATGATCGCACGCCCGCGCCCGTGTCACCAGCGCCCGGATCCCGCAACGGGCCTCCTAGACTGGCCCGGGATGGCGGACAAGGCCGGCAAGCGCCAGGCGAAGGCCAAGCGCGGCAAGACGAGCGTGCTCGAGAACCTCCCGGCGACCCGCCCGCAGCGGCTCGGCCGGCCCCGTACCGACGCCCCGCCACCGCCGGCGCCGGTCGCGGAGCCGCCGCCCCCGCGTCCGAAGCGCGAGACGCCGCGCCGCCCGCCGGTCGGCCCCGCCCGCGTCGAGGCCACCCCGGTGTCGCGCCGGCCGCGCGCGGCGAAGCCCGCGCCGGCCCCGGAGGCCGCCGCGCCGGCGCCGGCCGCCGAGCCCGCGGCGGCGACACCGGCCGTCCCCTCGGCGCCCGCGGCGAAGCCGAAGACGGCACCGGTCGCACGCTCGACCCCCGCCGCGAAGACCCCGGTGGCACCGCCCGCCGCTCCCCCGCCGCCCGCCGCGAAGCCGGCGCGAACGCGGACGCGGCCGGCGCCCGCGGGGCATGACGCGCCGCGGCGGCGTCCGGCGGCCGTGCGGCCCGGCGCTCGCCCGCTCGGGGGCAGCAGCGCGTCGGCGACCCGCCGCCCGCGCGCACCGTGGCCGCGCCGCGGGGCACGGAGCTCGTCACCACCACGATCCAGGCCGTGGGCGAGTTGGCGCAGATCGGCTTCACGGTTGGCGGGCGGGCGCTCAAGCGCGCCGTCGACCGACTCCCGAAGCCCTAAGGCCTGATATTTTCCCGGCGCCGAATCGCCGCCGGTCAGCGGCGAACGGGGGACCCGATGCGGACGCGAGTCCGCGGGGGCGAATCGCGCCGGCTCGCCGGCCGTAGCGCTGCTTCCTCAGCGCGAGCCCGTCAGCTCACCTCGTAGGCCGCTGAGGAAGCCCGATGATCGCCCGCACATCCAACCGTCGACCGGCCGCGCCGCCGCTGGCGCGCGTCCTGGCGCTCGCCGTCTCCCTCGCCGCGCTCGGCCCGCCCGCCGCGCACGCGCAGCAGAGCGCCGGCGGCGTCGCCGCGCCGGTGCCCGCCCAGACGCAGCCGGCCGAGACGGCCGGCGGCGGCGGCGTGCAGCTCAGCGTCCTGCCGGAGGCGACCGCGGGGCAGCCGGTGCTCGTGCACGGCGCGGCGGCGGCGCGCGCGGCCGGCCACCAGGTCAAGCTGCAGCTGCAGAACCCGGCCACGCTGCGCTGGAAGAAGGTCACCGGCGCCCGCGTCGCCGCCGACGGCACGTTCACCGAGCGCTGGAAGCCGCGCAGCGCCGGGCAGTACGAGCTGCGGGCCGTCCTCCACGGCGCGTCCGCGCCGCTCGCCATCGACGTCTACAAGGCCGCGGTCGCCACGTGGTACGGACCCGGCTTCTGGGGCAACCAGACGGCCTGCGGGGAGACCCTCACGCCCGACATGGTCGGGGTCGCCCATCGCACGCTCCCGTGCGGCACGCTCGTCACGCTCGCCTACCAGGGGCGGGCCATCACCGTGCCGGTGATCGACCGCGGCCCCTACGGCGTGCCCGGCGCGCAGTACGACCTCACGCAGGCCGCCGCGTTCGTGCTCGGGATGCCGGAGACGGAGACGGTCGGCGCGCTGGTTCAGCCCGCCGCGGCGGCGTCGAGGTAGCCGACCATCCGATTCGTCAGCGCGGTCAGCGCCGGCGCCGGCGCCTCCAGCGGCGGCGGCCGGTCCGCGAGCAGCGCCGGCAGGCGCGCCGCCTCCGGGACCGTCCGGGCGGCCAGCTGCGCGGCCACCAGCGCGGCTGCGCGCACGACGGCGGGGTCGGTCGTCCACACGGCCTCGAAGCTGCGCGACGCCTCCTCCACCTCCCAGGCCACCAGGCAGGCGGCGAATCCGGGGGCGTCGACGATCACCGCCCACTCGTCCCCCAGCGGCTCGCCGCGGCCGATCGGCACCTCCACCGGCTCGTCCGGGTCGCCGGAGCGCACCGCCGCGAAGCGCCCGAACACCACGACCGCGTCGGCGACCCGGGCGAGCCGCCGCCAGCGATGCTCGACCGCCCGGTAGTTGCGCTCCGCCTGGAAGGCGCCGAAGACGACGGGGCCCGCGGCGCGGGCCAGCGCCTCCTCCTCGATCGCCCGCGAGAGGGCGACGAGCGTCCGCTTGTGCAAGCGCTGCGGCCGCACCGGCCCGTCGGCGAGCGCGGCGAAGATCGACGGCCGGCCCGACGGCAGCGCCGTCACGGCCCGGGCGCGCTCGAGTGCGGCCGGCACGGACAGGCCCTGGCGCCGGAAGCCGGCCACCCGCCGCAGCGCGGCCACGTCCTCCGGCGCGTACACGCGGTAGCCGGACGGGCTGCGCGCCGGCCGGGGAAGCCGTAGCGCTGCTCCCACATGCGGATCGTCGCGGCGGCCAGGCCGGTCTGCTCCGCGACGTCCTTGATCGCCAGCTGCTTCACGCTCGACAGAACGTACGGCGCCCCGCGGCGGACGTATCATCCGGCGCGTCTCGATGAAGCCGGCCACGCAGGAGCGCCCGATCGCCGCCCACGCGGAGATCGCCGACCCGGAGCACCACACGGTGATGGATCGCGGCGGCGCCGTCCGCTCGATCCAGGCGGCCAACATCGACATGCCGCTGGACGAGCTGGTCGAGCTGTGGACGCCGATGCCGCTCGAGCGGCTCGCCCGCACGTACTGGACCTACCTGTCGCGGGTCACGCTCGGGCTGATCCGGGTGACGTACACGGAGTCCGAGCGCTCGGTGGTGTTCCTCGGCCGCCCGCTGGTGCTGCTGCGCTTCACGGCGCCCGACTACACGTTCTCGGCCGACCGCGGGATCGTGCGCTGGAACATCCAGGACGGCCTGCTCGTCGGGCGCCGGCGCGAGGGCTTCCTGGAGATCGACGTGCGCCGCGTCGCCTCGCCGCGCGCCGACGCCGGCCGCGTGCACATCGAGGTCGAGGTGGCGAACTTCTATCCGGCGCTCGCCACCTGGCTCACGCGCTGGTTCTACAAGCAGACGCAGTCGCGCATCCACGTGCTGGTCACGCATGGCTTCCTGCGCTCGCTGGCCCGGCGCCCGCTCGAGGAGTCGGCGGTCGGCCGCTTCGTGCCGCCCGCGCTGCGCCGGCCGTTCCCGCCGCCCGCGCCGGTGCCCTGGGCGGCGGCGGGCGTGGCGGCGGCGATCGCGGCGCTGATCGCGTTCCTACGCCATCGCTAGCAGCGCCCGCAGCATCCCTCCGACCTCGGCCAGCGCGGCGCGCGAGGCCGGGCTGATCCCCACGCAGTTGATGAACGCGTGGAACAGCCCGCTGAAGCGGCGCGCAAGCACCGGCACGCCCGGCGGCGGCCAGCGCCGCCGCGTACGCCTCGCCCTCGTCGCGCAGCGGGTCGAAGCCGGCCGTGACCACGAGTGCGGGCGCGAGCCCGGACAGATCGGCCGCCAGCAGCGGCGAGCGGCGGGGGTCGGTGGGATCGGCGCCGGGGCCGAGGAAGTGCCCGGCGTACCACTCCATCAGCGTGTCGGTGAGGAAGAAGCCCTCGCCGAACAGGTCGTAGGAGCGGCGCCGCTGCGACGCGTCGACGGCGGGATAGATGAGCAGCTGCGCGTCGACGTCGCGGGTCTCCTGGGCGATCACCGCCGCGATGTTGCCGCCCGCGCTGTCGCCGCCGACCACCACCCGCCCGTCGGCGCCGAGCTCGCGGCCGTGCTCGCGCGCCCACGCGTACGCCGCGTGCGCGTCGTCCAGATAGGCCGGGAAGGCGTGCTCGGGCGCCGAGCCGGTACTCGACCGACAGCACGTGCACGCCCGCGTGGCGGCAGAGCGTCCGGCACGGCGCGTCGTGCGTGTCGAGGTCGCCGACCACGAACCCGCCGCCGTGGAAGTACAGGAGCAGCGGCCGCGGGCCGGTGTCCTCCGGCGGCGCGTAGTGGCGGGCGCGGGCAGCCCGGCGACCTCGAGCTCGCGCACCCGGCCGACCGCGATCGGCCGTGTCCCCGCGGCCATGGCCGCCTCCTCGTGGGCGAGCTCCCGCGCCCGCGCGGGGCTCAGCCGGTCGTCCCACACGGGCTCGCCGATCACGCCGCGCAGCGAGAGCAGCAGCTGCACCTCGGGCTCCAGGCGCTGGCCGTCGACCGTCACCGGCGGCCGGCCGGAGAGCTTGGCCTGCACGCGCGGCGGCAGCGCGGCCAGCGCGCGCGCCACGCGTGCCTGCGTGCGGACGGGCGGCTGCACGTCAGGCGTGCCGGTAGCCGGTCAGCGCGCGCAGCTTCGTGCGGTCGTGGCGCGCGGCGATCCGCCGCACCGTGCCCGACCGGCTGCGCATCACCAGCGACTCCGTGGACGCGCCGCGCGAGCCCTCGTAGCGCACGCCGCCCAGCACGTCGCCGTCGGTGACGCCGGTGGCGGAGAAGAAGCGTTGTCGCCCTTGACGAGGTCGTCCTGGGTCATGACCTTGGCGCAGTCGTAGCCGGCCTCCTCGGCCCGCCGGCGCTCGTCGTCGTCGCGCGGCCACAGGCGACCGATGAGCGCGCCGCCGTAGCACTTCAGGGCGGCGGCGGAGATGACGCCCTCGGGCGTGCCGCCGATCCCCCACAGCAGGTCGACCGGGCGATCCGGGGCGACGGCGAGCAGCGCCCCGGCCACGTCGCCGTCGGTGATCAGCCGCACGCGGGCGCCGGCCTCGCGGATCGCCTTGATACCCGCCTCGTGGCGCGGGCGGTCGAGCACGACCACCATCACGTCGCGCACCTCGACGCCGCGGCGCTCGGCGACCAGCTCGACCGTCCTGCCCAGCGGCCGGTCGAGGTCGAGCAGGTCCGCCAGGTCCTCGCCGCCGGCCAGCTTCTCCATGTAGAAGACCGGGCCGGGGCTGAACATCGTCCCGCGCTCGGACAGCGCGATCACGCTCAGCGCGTTCGGCCGGCCCTGGGCGCACAGACGCGTGCCCTCCAGCGGGTCGACGGCGATGTCGACCTCCGGCGGGGTGCCGTCGCCCACCGCCTCGCCGTTGGCGAGCATCGGCGCCTCGTCCTTCTCGCCCTCGCCGATCACCACGATCCCGTCCATGTGGATCGTGTGCAGCACGGCGTGCATGCCGTCCACCGCCGCCTGGTCGGCCGCCTCCTTGTCGCCCATCCCCACCAGCCGGGCGGCGGCGAGCGCGGCGGCCTCGGTGACGCGCACGAGCTCGAGCGCGAGGTTGCGGTCGGGGGGCATCGAGCTGTTCATCACAGGACTCCCGGGGGCTTGCGTGGTCGTTCGGTGCCGGAGGCCCGGAGCGCGCCGCCGGCCACGGCCAGCGCGGACCCCAGCAGGGCCACGAACCAGCCGAGCTGGAGCGAGATCTCCCCCTGCGGCTGGCCGGGGCGGCTGACGACGCCGACGTAGAGGACGATCACGACGGCGATCATGCCCACCACGGCCGTCAACTCCCCGCGCGGCCACGACAGCTGGTGGTCGCGCAGGATCACCCAGGCGAGGATGACCGGGGCGATCGCCGCCGCCAGCAGCGGCCAGTGCAGGATCGGGTGGGCCGCCCAGCCGGTGACCGAGCCGCGCGCGCCGTCGATCTCGGCGTTGTGGTTGCCGGGGTTGGTCGCGTACCAGGCGAGAACGAGGCTGAGCGCGAGGAGGATCCCGCCGGCGGTGGCGAGCAGCTCTCCCCGTCCGAGGCGGCGGAGGCTCATGCGGCCGCTGAGCCTATAAGGTGGCGCGCCTTGAGCGACGGGCTTGCTTCGGGACCGGACGGGCGGCCGCGCTGCTGGTGGGCGGTGTCGGCGCCGGAGTACGTGGAGTACCACGACAGCGAGTGGGGGCGGCCGGTGCGCGACTCGCAGGGGCTGTACGAGCGGCTGTGCCTGGAGGCGTTCCAGTCCGGGCTGTCGTTCATCACGATCCTGCGCAAGCGCGACAACTTCCGGGCGGCGTTCGCCGGGTTCGACATCGAGCGCGTGGCCGGGTTCGGCGAGGAGGACGTGAACCGGCTGATGAACGACGCCGGGATCGTGCGCAATCGCGCCAAGATCCTCGCCGCGATCACGAACGCCCGGGCGGCGCTGGACGTGGACCTGGGCGAGCTGATCTGGTCGTTCGCGCCGCCACCCCGGCCGCGGCCGCGGTCGCGGGGCGAGCTGCCGTCGCTGACGGACGAGTCGAAGGCCCTGGCCAAGGACCTCAAGCGCCGCGGGTTCGCGTTCGTCGGCCCGACCACCGTCTACGCGCTGATGCAGGCGTGCGGCCTGGTGGACGACCACCTCGAGGGCTGCGTCGCCTAGCCGTGTTCGAGCGGCTGACGCCCGCCGGCGACCCGGTCTCCGCCGCCGAGGCCCTGGCCGCCGCCCGCCTCGGCGCGCTCGCCGCCCCGGAGCGGCCGTACGTGTTCATGAACTTCGTCTCGACGCTCGACGGGCGAGCGGCGCTGGACGGCAGCACGCGGCCGCTGGGCGGCCAGGCGGACCTCGAAATGCTGCTCGCGCTGCGCGACGTGGCCGACGCGGTCCTGATCGGCCCCGGCACCGTCCGCGCCGAGGGCTACGCCCGGCTGGTCGGCGACCCGGAGCGCCGCGCCGCGCGCGCGGCCGCCGGCCGGTCCCCGGACCCGCCGGCGGTCCTGATCTCCCGCCGCTTCGACATCCCCTGGGAGGCCGGGCTGTTCGCCGCGGCCGAGCAGCCGGTGATCGTCTACACGAGCGCCGAGGCCGTCACCGGCGCGCCCTCGGTCGCCGCCCCGGTCGAGATCGTCACGCTCGCCGAGTGCACCCCGGCGAACGCGCTGCTCGACCTCCGCGCCCGCGGCATCCGCGCCCTGCTCTCCGAGGGCGGCCCGACACTGTTCCACGGCATGCTCGCGGCGGGCCTGGTCGACGAGCTGTTCCTGACCCTCACGCCGGTCCTCACGGCCGACCAGCTCGAGACCTCGATCCTCTCCGGTCCCCGCCTCACCACCCCGGTCCGCTCGGAGCTGCGCTGGATCCTGCGCAGCGCTCACGAGCTCTTCCTGCGTTACGCAATCCTGGAGTAGGGTCGCGGCCATGCGCCGCCCGGTCCTCGCGGCCCGGGCGAAGGTCTCACGCCACGGGCGGTCGCCGTGGACGCGGCCGGGCAGACCGCGACGGTCGTGCGAATCGTGGACGTCGTGAAGTTCCGGCCGCGCGCACGCTGCGCCGATAGCGTCAGGCCCCATGCGAATCGATGGAGTGAACGCCCTGGTGGCCGGCGGGGCGTCCGGGCTCGGCGCGGCGACCGCGCGCCGGCTCGCCGCGGCCGGTGCGCACGTGACGATCGCCGACCTCGACGCGGACAGAGGCAGCGCCACGGCCGAGGAGATCGGCGGGCGCTTCGTCCACACCGACGTCACCGACGCCGCGCAGGTCGCGGGCGCCGTCGCCGGCGCCGGCGACGCTCCGGATCAGCGTCTGCTGCGCCGGCATCGGCCACGCGGAGAAGGTGGCCGGCAGCCGCGGCCCGCACGACCTCGAGGCGTTCGCGCGCGTGATCCGGGTCAACCTGATCGGGACGTTCAACGTGCTCCGGCTGGCCGCGGGAGCGATGCTGGGCAACGAGCCGAACGCGGACGGCGAGCGCGGCGTGTGCGTGAGCACGGCGAGCATCGCCGCCCAAGACGGCCAGATCGGCCAGACCGCCTACAGCGCCTCCAAGGGCGGGATCGTGGGCCTCACGCTGCCCGCGGCGCGCGACCTGGCGCAGTCGGGCATCCGCGTGTGCGCCATCGCCCCCGGCCTGTTCGACACGCCGCTGCTGGCCGGCCTGCCCGAGGAGGCGCGCACGGCGCTGGGCCGCCAGGTCCCGTTCCCGCCCCGCCTGGGCCGGCCGGACGAGTTCGCCGCGCTGGCGGTCCACATCGTCGAGAACCCCATGCTCAACGGCGAGGTGATCCGGCTCGACGGGGCCTTGCGCATGCCTCCGAGGTAGCCTCGCACTGAGGTCGAAAGTGAGTTACTTCGACTAAGATCTCCTGCTGCGGGACGTGGTACTCTGTACCCACCTACCAAGGGTAAGTTGCCTACAGAAAGTGAAGCCACACGCCATGTCATCGCTCCTGCTCGTCCCGCTGGACGACACGGTGGTCTTCCCCACCATGGATGTGACGCTTCCCGTCCGCGTCGGCGACGAGGAGCGTGTCCTGCTCGTCCCGCGCCACGAGGGCGAGTTCGCCAAGGTCGGGACGATCGCCGAGGTCACCGACCACATCCGCCTTCCCGGCGGCGGCCGCGCCGTCGCCCTGTCCGGCGTCGCCCGCGGCGTCGCCGGCGCCGCACACACCGATGAGCTCGGACGCCTCGTCGTCGAGGTCGAAGAGCACCGCGACACCGTCCCCGTGGACGGCCGCACCCGCAACCTCGAGCGCGAGTACCGCGCGATCATCGAGGAGATCCTCGAGCTGCGCGGCGCCGACGAGCGCATCGCCCAGTTCCTGCGCGCGATCGCCGAGCCCGGCCCGCTGGCCGACACCATCGGCTACTCGCCCGACGTGTCCTTCGAGGACAAGGTCAAGGCGCTCGAGACGCTCGACGTCACCGAGCGCCTGGAGCTGGCCGTCCGGCTGCAGCGCGACCGGCTGACCGAGCTGCAGCTGCGCAAGAAGATCCGCGAGGACGTCCAGTCCGGCGCGGAGAAGCAGCAGCGCGAGTACTTCCTGCGCAAGCAGATGGAGTCGATCCAGCGCGAGCTGGGCGAGGACGGCGCGATCGGTCGTCGAGGAGTACCGCAAGAAGATCGCCGACGCCGGCATGCCGGAGGCGGTCGAGGAGCAGGCCACGAAGGAGCTCGGGCGCCTCGAGCGCATGGGCGAGCAGTCCGGCGAGGCCTCGATGATCCGCACCTACCTCGACTGGCTGATCGCCGTGCCGTGGAGCAAGCGCTCGGACGAGAAGCTGGACCCGAAGCGCCGCGCGCGAGGTGCTGGACGCCGACCACGCGGGCCTCGAGGACGTCAAGGACCGGATCACCGAGTACCTGGCGGTCAAGAAGCTGCGCGAGGAGCGGGGCATCAAGGAGGACAAGCGCTCCGGCGCCATCCTCACGCTGATCGGCCCGCCCGGCACCGGCAAGACCTCGATCGGCGAGTCGATCGCCCGCGCCACCGGGCGCGAGTTCGTCCGGATGTCGCTGGGCGGCGTCCGCGACGAGGCGGAGATCCGCGGCCACCGGCGCACGTACATCGGCGCGCTGCCGGGCCGCCTGGTGCGCGCGCTGCGCGACGCCGGGACGATGAACCCGGTGATCATGCTCGACGAGGTCGACAAGGTCGGCGCCGACTGGCGCGGCGACCCGAGCGCGGCACTGCTCGAGGTGCTCGACCCGGCGCAGAACCACTCGTTCCGCGACCACTACCTGGACGTCGAGCTCGACCTCAGCCAGGTCATGTTCATCGCCACCGCCAACGTCGCCGAGACCATCCCCGGCCCGCTGCTGGACCGCATGGAGGTCATCCGCTTCGACGGCTACACGACCGCCGAGAAGGTGGCGATCGCCCGCGGCTACCTGTGGCCGCGCCAGCGTGAGCGCAACGGCCTGCTCGAGGACGAGGTGACGGTGTCCGACGAGCTCCTGCGCCAGGTCGTCGCAGGAGTACACGCGGGAGGCCGGCGTCCGCAACCTCGAGCGCGAGCTCGGCACGATCCTGCGCAAGACCGCGACGCAGATCGCCTCCGGCAAGGCCGAGGCGCCCGTGGCGATCACCACCGAGCTCGTGCGTGACGCCCTGGGCCGCCAGAAGGTCTTCCAGGAGGCGGCGCTGCGCACGGCCGTGCCGGGCGTGGCCACGGGCCTCGCGGTGACGGGCACGGGCGGCGACGTCCTGTTCGTCGAGGCGACCGGGATGAAGGGCAAGGGCGAGGGCTCGCTCGTGCTCACCGGCCAGCTGGGCGACGTGATGAAGGAGTCGACGCGGATCGCGCTCTCCTACATCCGCGGCCACGCCGAGGAGCTCGGCATCGCCGAGGACGCGTTCAACGACCGCGAGTTCCACATCCACGTGCCCGCGGGCGCGATCCCGAAGGACGGCCCGAGCGCCGGCGTCACGATGACGACCGCGCTGACGTCGCTGCTGACGGGGCGCCCGGTCAAGCACACGGTCGGGATGACCGGCGAGGTCACCCTGCAGGGCCGCGTGCTGCCGATCGGCGGCCTCAAGCAGAAGATCCTGGCCGCGCACGCGGCCGGCCTGACCACGGTGATCCTGCCCGAGCGCAACCGCGGCGACCTCGACGACGTCCCCGCGGACGTCCGCGAGCAGATGTCCTTCCACCCCGTGATGAGCATCGGCGAGGTGCTCGACCTCGCCCTGGAGCCTGCGCCGACTACGGTAGCCGTGTGACGGCGGCTTTTCGGCGCTATGGAGAAGGAGGTGGCAGCCCGGGAGGGCGCCACCTCCGTACTCCACCCGAGCCCCGCGAGGGTCCTCGCCCGGAGGGCGCCAACCGGCGCATCGTGCGCCTGTTCCGGCCCTACCGGGCGCGGCTGTTCACCGTCCTGGTCCTGATCGCCATCTCGTCCGGGCTCGGGATGATCTCGCCGTTCCTGCTGCGGGACGTGCTCGACACGGCGATCCCGCAGAACCGCGACGGGCTGCTGATCGGGCTGGTGGCCGGGATGATCGGCATCTCCGTCGCCACCGGCGTGCTCGGCGTGGCCCAGACGTGGCTGTCGAACCTCGTCGGCCAGCGCGTCATGCACGACCTGCGCACCCAGGTCTACCGGCACCTGCAGCGGCTCTCGTTCGCCTTCTTCACGCGCACGCGCACGGGCGAGATCCAGTCGCGCATCGCCAACGACATCGGCGGCGTCGACAGCGTCGTGACCAGCACCGCCACATCGATCGTCTCCAACGTCACGACCGTGCTCGCGAGCGTCATCGCGATGCTCCTGCTGGACTGGCGGCTCGCGCTGTTCAGCCTCGCGCTGCTGCCGTTCTTCGTCCTGCTCGCCCGCCGGGTGGGCGACCAGCGGCGCCGGATCACCACGGTCAAGCAGGGCGCGATGGCCGACATGTCCTCGCTCGTGCAGGAGTCGCTCTCGGTCAGCGGGATCCTGCTGGGCAAGACGATGGGCCGCGGCGCCGAGCTGGCCGACCGCTTCGACGGCGAGTCCGAGAACCTGGCCGACCTCGAGGTCCGCTCGCGGATGGCCGGCCGCTGGATGATGTCGGCGATCCAGACGTCGTTCGCGGTCATGCCGGCGCTCGTCTACCTGTTCGCGGGGCTCGCGCCCGGCGCGGCCTCGATCGGCACGATCGTCGCCTTCACCACGCTGCAGACCCGGCTGTTCTTCCCCGCGGGGTCGCTGCTCAACGTGGGCGTCGACATCCAGACCTCGACCGCCCTGTTCGACCGCGTCTTCGAGTACCTCGACCTGGAGATCGACATCGTGCCCGGCACGCGCGCGCTGAGCGACGTGCGCGGCGAAGTGCGCTTCGACGGCGTCTGGTTCAAGTACGGCGACGAATGGACGTTGCGAGACATCGACGTCGTCGTGCCGCCCGGGACGCGCACCGCGCTGGTGGGCGAGACGGGCGCGGGCAAGACCACGCTCGGCTACCTGGCGGCGCGGCTCTATGACCCGGAGCGCGGCGCGGTGCGGATCGACGGGGCCGACCTGCGCGAGCTGACCTTCGACTCGCTGGCCGCCACCGTCGGCGTGGTCTCGCAGGAGACGTACCTGTTCCACGCATCCGTGCGCGAGAACCTGCGCTTCGCCTCCCCGGAGGCCACCGACGACGAGATCGAGGACGGCCGCGCAGGCGGCGCAGATCCACGACACGATCGCCGCGCTGCCCGAGGGCTACGACACCGTGGTCGGCGAGCGCGGCTTCCGCTTCTCCGGCGGCGAGAAGCAGCGGATCGCCATCGCCCGGACGATCCTGCGCAACCCGCCGGTGCTGGTGCTCGACGAGGCGACGAGCGCGCTCGACGTGGCCACGGAGCGCGCGGTCGGTGAGGCGCTCGAGCGGCTCGCCGAGGGCCGCACGACGGTCGTGATCGCCCACCGGCTGTCCACCGTCCGGGAGGCCGACCAGATCGTCGTGCTCGACAACGGCGAGGTGGCCGAGCGCGGCACGCACGAGGAGCTGCTAGCGCTGGGCGGCCGCTACGCGGCGCTGGTGGCGCGCGACGAGGGCGCCGAGGAGCCACTCACCGCCTGATCCGCAGCCTGCGCGTCGCCGTCTGCGTATGCGTGCCGATCGTGCGCGTGACGGTGAGGCTGAGCCTGATCCCGCGGCGGACGAGCGCCTGGCCGCGCGGTGAGAGCCGGACCCGCAGCGTGCCGTCGCCGGCGGCGCGTCCGAGCGTCCTGCCGCGGTAGCGCAGCCGGGCGCTGAACCGGCACGCGGCCGCCGGGCAGCTCAGGCGGATGGTCACGAACCCGCGCCGGGTCATCCGCAGGTCTGCGGGTGCCCGCAGCGGCGGCAGGGCGGCCGGGAGCGACGTCGGTGGAGGCGGCGCTGGGGTCGGGGTGACGGTCGCGGTCGCGGTGGCCGTCGCGGTCGGGGTCGGGGTCGGCGGAACCGCGGCGATGCGCCGGATCTCGTCGTCGTAGACGTCGGCGTAGTAGAGCGCGCCGTCCGGGCCGACCTCGAGATCGGCCGGCCCGGCCGCATTGGCGGCGAACAGGGTCACCGAGGCCGGGTCGGCCGGGTCCATCGTCCAGATGCAGCGGCGGACGTAGTCGGCGAAGAACAGCCGGCCGCGGTAGCGCGCGGGGAACGCGGTCCCGTCGTAGAACGCGAGCCCCGAGATCGCCGACGAGGTGCCGGCACAGCCGGCGAGCGCCGTGCCGTGGCGATAGGCCAGCACGGGCTTGACGGTGTTGCCCTCGGCCAGGCTCGTGCAGCTGTCGAGCCCGACCGCGGCGTAGTCGGGCTCGGCCGCCGAACCCTCGTAGCAGGGCCATCCGTAGTTGCGGACCTGCGACACGTCCGGCACGCGGTCGATCTCCTCCCAGGTGGAGAACCCGACGTCGCCCACCCACACCTCGCCGGTGCCCGGGCGGAACGTGAACCGGAACGGGTTGCGGAAGCCGTAAGCGATCATCCGCCGCCGTTGCGCGTCCGTGGCCTGCGGGTTGCCGGCGGCGGCGAGGCCCGTGTCCGGGTCGAGGCGCAGCAGCGCGCCGTCCAGGCTGACCGGCTGGCCATCCGGCCGCCGGTAGCTCTGCGCGCGCAGCGCGCCACCCTGCGCGGTCGGTGGCGTAAGCACGCCTCCCGGCGGGTCGCCGCACGGGTTGACGGGATCGCCGAACTGGCCGTAGTCGACGCCGCCGTAGTTGTCGCCCTCGCCCGCGGCGGCGTACAGGTCGCCGTCGGGCCCGAACGCGAGCGCCCCCATCGAGTGGCTGTCGAACTGGTCGCAGAAATCCTCGACCAGCACCTTCTCGGAGCCGTCCGGGCCGATGCGCGAGATGCGCCCCATGACCGGGCAGTTCCCGGCCAGCGCTTGAGCGCCCGAGCAGCCGTCGTTCCAGGCCGACCCGGTCACGGGATTCTTGTCGTAGGTGTAGGCGGCGTACAGATACGGTCGCCCGGTGGCGTAGCCGGGGTCGACGGCGAGACCGAGCAGCCCGCGGTCGAAGCCGCCGTAGACCTCCGGGCGCAGGTCGGCCACCACTGTCGGCGTCGTGTCGCCGAGCCCGTCGAACTCGTAGATGACACCGGACTTGCCGGCCACGAACACGTGCCCGCCGGGCGCGAAGCGGAGCGCAGTGGCGGCGTCGGGGACCGTCCACGCCGTGGACTCCACGAAGCCGTCGGGGAGCGTCGTGCCCGCGACCTGCGATGCGCTCGGCGCGGAGAGGATGCTCGCCGCCGCGAGCACGAGGAGCGCCCGGACCATGCTGCACCGACCCTATGCGACAGCGACGTGCTCAGCAATAGCGCTCGGCGACCCGGGCGGCGGACTCGCGATAGCCGCCGCCGAACAGCGCGGCGTGGACGAGCAGCGGGAACAGCTGCCACAACTCCACGCGCTCCGCGTGGCCGTCGGCCAGCGGGCGGTGCTCCTGGTAGGCGGCCTCGAACGCCGGGCCGGGCGAGCCGAACAGCCGCAGCATCGCCAGGTCGACCTCGCGGTGGCCGCCGTAGGCGCCGGGGTCGATGAGCCACGGCCTGCCGCCCGCGTCCCACAGCACGTTGCCGCCCCACAGGTCGCCGTGGAGCCGCGCCGGCGGCTCCGCCGGCCCGGCCAGCTCGGGCAGGCGATCGCACACGCGCTCGACGGCCCGCGCCCCGGCGGCGGCGAGGCCGGCGCGCGCCAGCACGGGGAGCAGGCGCCGCTCGGCGTAGAACGCCGGCCAGTCCGGGGTGGGATCGTTGGGCAGCACGAGCGGCCCGATCCGTGTCGGCCCGCCGTGCGGCGTGGCGCCGAAGGCGGGCGCGCCCGCGGCGTGGATCTCGGCCAGGCCGGCGCCGAGCGCCGCCGGGTCGCCGCGGCCGCCCTCGGGCACCCACTCGAGCACGAGCACGGCGTCGCCGACGCCCAGCACCGCGGGGATGCCGAGCGCCGCCGGCTCGGCCAGCCAGCGCAGGCCGGCCGCCTCGGCCGCGTACTCGCCCGGCGCGACGTCCGCGCGGGTCTTGGCGAACGCCGGCGTGCCGTCGTCGAGCTCCAGGCGCCAGCCCTCGTTGATGTCGCCGCCGCCCACCCGCGCCGCCGACCGCACGCCGCGGCCGGTGGCCGCCCGCACGGCGCCGGCCAGGCTCACCGCAGCGCGTCGAGCAGCCCGCGGCAGGCCGCCTCGACCTGGTCGAGGACGATCTCGAACCCCCGGTCGCCGCCGTAGTAGGGGTCGGGCACGTCCACGTCGCCCGCCGATGCGGCGTCGTAGGAGCGCAGCATCCGCACCTTCTCCGCCGCCGCCCGGTCCGGCGCGAGCGCGCGCAGCTCGGCGAGGTTGTCGCGGTCCATGGCGAGCAGGAGGTCGTAGTCGGCGAAGTCGCCCGGGCGGACCTGGCGGGCGCTGCCCTCGAGCGTCACGCCGCGCCGCCGCGCGGCCTCCGTCGCTCGCCCGTCCGGCGGATACCCCACGTGCCAGTCGCCGATCCCCGCGCTGTCGACCTCGATCTCGCCCTCCAGGCCGGCCTCACGCACGAGGCCGCGCATGACCGCCTCGGCCGTCGGCGAACGGCAGATGTTGCCCATGCAGACCATCAGGATCCGGGTCACGGCGCGGAGATGATCGCAGCCGCGGCGAGCGCCTCAGGGGGCGCAGCGGCTCGCGTGCTTGGCACCGGGCACCAGGCACAGGTCCTTGCGGCCGGGCTGGTCCTGGTGCGCGCGGATCGTCAGCGTCGTCTGGATCCCGACGGTCCGCTTGCGCGTGACCGAGACCGTCACCCGCGTCCCGGGCCGCAGCTTCGCGCCGCGCAGGAGCGGGCGCAGCGAGACCTTCGCCGCGTTGCGCTTGACCGGCTTGCGCTTGGCCTTGAACGGACAGCCATGCCCGGCGCAGGCCACGGTGATCGTCGAGCCCTTGGTCGCGCGCCGGACGAACAGGTCGGTGAGCACGGTGTAGTCCGCGAAGCGGTCGAGGCTGTAGCCGATCGTCGAGGTGAGCACCGGGTACTTGGCGTCGCCGCCCTTGCAGTCCTCGTCGATGTGGTTGCCGGGGATGTCGGTCGCGCCCGGGTGGATCGCCTTGTTGGCGTCGTTGCAGTCCAGCGGCCGTGGATAGCCGTCGGCGTCGCGGTCGAGGTTGACGGCGTCGGCGCCGTCGCAGTTCTCGTCGACGCCGTTGTCGGCGACGTCGTCGCGGCCGGGATGCACGGCCGGGTTCGCGTCGTTGCAGTCGACGTTCGAGAAGTAGCCGTCGTGGTCGCCGTCCGCGAACGGGATCACGCGGTCCTCGCCGAGCGTGCCGCCGTTCGTGCCCACGAGCCGGTAGTGGTAGGCCGGCGCGTTGACGGCCATGCCGGTCAGCGAGAACGTCACCGGCACGGCGCCGAAGCCGCTGCCGGCCTGGGCCACGCCGGTCTGGCTGCCGTACCCCGTGGTCGGCCCGAACTCGACGTAGGCGCCCGTGGCCACGCCGCCCGGGTAGACCGTGCCCGCGACCACCGCGCTCGACCCGGAGACGCTCTGCACCGCGCCCGAGTCGACGAGCGCGCTCGCGGAGCCGAACTCGTCCGCCCCGATGTCCGGCAGCGGCCCGACGGTGCGCGACCCGCCGTCGATGTCGCCGAGCGGCAGCGTCCCCGCGTCGATGCGGGCGGCATTGATCGTCGGCGACGTGCTCGTCTGGTGGTAGTCGCCGGGGACGAGGCTCGCGGAGGCGATGTTGCCGCCCTGGTCGGGCGACGTGCCGCCGCCGACCGTCGTGACGGCGCCGGCACAGTGGTCGCGGTCGAGCTTGGCGAACGAGCCGGCCACCGCGTTGGTCAGGCGGGCGATGAAGTGGCCCGTGGCGATCGAGTTCACGCACTCGATCTCGGCGCCGTCCTGGCCTCCGAACGCGGACGTGGAGTCGGCCACGACGTCGCCGAGCGCGGTCACCTGGGTGATCACGCCCGAGGAGGCGGCGGCGCCGAAGTGCAGGATGACCGCCGCGCCGTCCTGCACGCGCGACCCGATGACGCTGTCACGGATGCTGCCGAAGTTGCGCAGGTGGACCGTGCCGTTCGGCCCGCCGGTGACCAGGTCGGTGGCGTTGCCGTCGCCGTCGATCACCACGGCGGACGCCTCGGACCTCGTGGTGTCGTTGCCGATGATCTCGAGGTGCTCTGCCCGGCCGGCGCCGGCGATGTTGAGCACGGTGCACGACGTCGTGTCGCCGATCAGCCGCGGCCGTGGCCGGCCGGCCACGCCGTGGACGTAGCGGCTGCCGATGGCCAGCCCGGCCGCCAGCGTGGTCCCCGGCTCCTGCGGCCCCGTGCAGTTGATCGTCTGCGGCGCCTTGAGCGGATAGTCGCCCTGGCCGACGACGACCTCGTCGCCCGCCGTGGCGACGGCGACCGCGTGCACCAGGCTGCAGGGCGCGGCCGCGCCGCACGTCGGGTCGGTGGTGCTGCCGAAGGGATCGGCGTACGTCGTGGCCAGCGCCGGGGTCGCCGCGATGAGCGCCAGGGACACGGTCGTCGCGCCCGCCAGCGCACATCGCAGTCTCATCGGCCGACCCTAACCGCGCCGATGGCGGGCCGGCCCTACCGATTAGTTCAGGCGCTCCACGATCATCGCCTGGCCCATGCCGCCGGCGACGCACATGGTCTCCAGGCCGTAGGTGCCGTCGGTGGCGTCCAGGCCGTTGAGCAGCGTGGTCATGATCCGGGCGCCGGTCATCCCGAACGGGTGGCCGAGCGCGATCGCGCCGCCGTACGGGTTGAGCTTCTCCGGGTCGATCCCGAGCTCGTCGCGGCAGGGGACGACCTGGGCGGCGAACGCCTCGTTGAGCTCGACGATGTCGATGTCGCCGATGGTCATGCCCGGCCTGCTCGAGCACGCCTTGACCGCGGGGATCGGGCCGAGGCCCATGATCTCGGGGCGGACCGCCGACGACCGAGGAGGCGACGATCCGCGCGCGCGGCTTCAGGCCGAGCGCGCCGCCTTCTCCGGCGACATCACCAGCACCGCCGCCGCGCCGTCGTTGAGCGGGCACGAGTTGCCGGCGGTGACGGTGCCGTGCTCGGGGTCGAACACCGGCTTGAGCTCGGCGAGCTTCTCCAGCGTCGTGCCGGGCCGCGGGCCGTCGTCGCGCGCGACCTCGCCGACGCGGCGACGATCTCGGCGTCGAAGTGGCCGCTGTCGCGTGCGGCCACCGCGCGGTCCTGCGAGAGCTTCGCCCACTCGTCCTGCGCCTCGCGCGACGCCTGCAGCGCTCGGCGACGTTCTCGGCGGTCAGCCCCATCGGGATGTAGACGTTGTACGGCGCGCCCTCGGAGCCGTCGAGCTGCGGGTGCGGGCGCGAACGGCGGGTGCGGCGGGAAGCGCGAGACGGCCTCGACGCCGGCGGCGATGTACTGGTCGCCCTCGCCCGCCTTGATCGCGTGGAAGGCCATCCGGATCGTCTGCAGCGAGGACGCGCAGAAGCGGTTGACCGTCGTCGCCGGGATGTGATGGTCCAGGCCGGCCAGCAGCGCGGCGTTGCGGCCGACGTTGTAGCCCGCCTCGCCGAGCCCGAAGCCGCAGCCCATCATCACGTCGACGGTCTCGGAGAAGTCGACGCCCGGGTTGCGCTCGACCAGCGCCTGCAGCGGCACGGCGGCCGAGGTCGTCGGTCCGGACGTCCTTCAGCGACCCCTTGGCGGCGCGTCCGATGGGCGTCCGGATGGCATCGACGATGACGGCTTCAGGCATGCTCGGCTCCTTTGACTGACCAGTCAATCATAGGACGTGCGCCATGCCGGGCTGCATCGCCTCCGCGGCCAGCCGCACGCCGGCGCGCCAGCGCTGCCTCCGGCGGCCCCGGCCAGGCCGACGAGGAAGCCGGCGGCGAACGCGTCGCCGGCGCCGGTCGTGTCGCGCACGTCGTCCAACCGCACGGCCCGCACCGCCGCGTGCGCCACGCCGTCGGTCCAGCGCGCGCCGCCGGCGCCCAGCGTGACCACCACTTCGCGGCACGCCGATCAGGCCGCCCCCAGCGCCGCGTGCTCGAGCTCGTTCGGGAGCAGCAGGTCGACCGGGCGCGCGCGGGCCAGGAACGCCGGGTCGGCGCGCAGCGGCGCCGCGGACGACGGGTCGATGCTGATCCGCATCCCGGCGTCCCGGGCGCGCTCGAGCGCGACCAGCGCGACCGCCCGCGAGCCCGGGCGCAGGAGCATGTAGCCCGCCACGTGCAGGATCTCCGGCCCGGCGAACAGGTCGAGCGGCAGGTCCTCGGGCGCCAGCGCGTCGTTGGCGCCGGCATCCGGCAGCATCGTCCGCTCGCCGCCGGGGGCGACCAGCACCACGCACGTGCCCGTGGGCCGCTCGTCATCGCGCCCCACCCGCACGTCGACGCCGTCCAGGCCCCGCAGCGCGATCTCCGCCGCCGCGTCGCGGCCCGCCCGGCCGACCAGCGCCACCGGCACGCCCGCGTACGCCAGCCACGCGGCCACGCTCGCGCCCGAGCCGCCCGGGCGCAGCTCGATCGTCGCCGGCGTGTCGCTGCCGACCGCGAGCGGCTGGTCGTGGCGCGCGACGACGTCGCACATGACGTCGCCGAGCACGACGACGCGCGCCGGGCTCACAGCGCGGCCGCGATCCGGGCGGCCAGCGCGGCGTTGCGCAGCACGAGGCGCACGTTGGCCCGCAGGCTCTCGCCCTCGGTCTGCGTGTGGAAGCGGTCGAGCAGGAACGGCGTCACGTCGCGGCCGGCGACGCCGAGACGCGCCGCGGCCTCCAGCCCCTCGCGCAGCACGCGGTCGTGCAGCGCCGGGTCGAGCTGCTCGTCCGTCGGCAGCGGGTTGGCCACCACGACCGCGCCGGGCGCTCCGGCGGACGCCCGCGCCCGCACCACCGCGGCGGCCTCCGCCGGCGTGTCCACCCGCCACGTGACCGGCAGCCCCGAGTCGTTCAGGTAGAACGCCGGGAACGTGTCCGTGCCGTAGCCCAGCACGGTGACGTTCAGCGTCTCCAGCCGCTCCAGCGTGGCGGGCAGGTCGAGGATCGACTTCACGCCGGCGCACACGACGCACACGTCCACGCGGGCCAGCGTGCCGAGGTCGGCCGACTCGTCGAGCGTCTCCACGTAGCCCCGGTGCACCCCGCCGAGCCCGCCCGTGGCGAACACGCGGATCCCCGCGCGCTCGGCGACGTGCGCCGTCGCCGCCACGGTGGTCGCGCCGGCCACGCCGCGGGCCAGCGCCGGCGCGAGGTCGCGCACGCCGCACTTGACCACGCCGTCGGTCAGCGCCAGCTCCGAGAGCGCGGCGGAGTCCAGCCCCACCCGGAGCTCGCCGCCGAGCAGCGCGATCGTGGCCGGCACCGCGCCGCCGGAGCGCACCGCGGCCTCGATCTCCCGCGCCACCCGCAGGTTGTCGGGGCGAGGCAGCCCGTGGGCGATGATCGTGCTCTCGAGCGCCACGACCGGGCGGCCGGCGTCGAGCGCGGCCTGTACCTCGGGGTCGACGCGCACCGCGCGCAGACTATGGCAGGACGGTCTCGGCGATCCGGAGGGCGAGCGCCGTCCACAGCGCCTCGTCGTCCGCCGCTGCAGCGGCGCGCACGCCGCCCGCCACGCGCGGGAAGCCGCCGCCCTCCAGGTCCGCGGCGAGCCCGCGCAGCCGCACCCGGGCCAGCGCGAGGCGCGGCCCGCGCTCGCCGTCCACGAGCATGCGCTGCGACACCCAGTAGGCCACGTGGTCGGCGTAGCCGGAGACGATCCGGTCGCTCAGCGGCGTTGCCTGCACGAGCGTCTCCGCCTCCGCGCGCAGCCGCGCCAGGTCCAAGCCGAGCTCGGGCAGGGCCCAGCGCGACGCGAACGGGAGCACCAGCTCGGCCGCGCGCGGCCCGTCGACGCCGTCGAGGTAGTCCTCGAGCTCGGCGACGGCCGCGCGCAGCGTCTCGTCCAGGGTCACGTGGCCAGCAGCTTCCTCATCCTCGCCGGGGTGAACGGCATCTCGCGGATCCGCTTGCCGGTGGCGTCGAAGATCGCGTTGGCGATCGCCGCCGGGCCGTTGGTGATCAGCACCTCGCCCGCGCCCATCACGTCGGCGTCCTTGCGGTCGACGATCTCGAAGTGGAGCTTCGGCATGGCCATGAAGCGGATCACGGGGTAGGACTCCCAGTTCTCCGAGATGACCCCGTCGGGGCCCCACTTGACCTCCTCGATCAGCGAGCGGCTCACGGTCTGCATCAGGCAGCCCTCGGCCTGCGCCCGCATGCCGTCGGGGTTGAGCGCCGGGCCGCAGTCCTGGGCCGTCCACACCTCGTCGACCTTCACCCTGCCGGTCTGCGTGTCGACCGTGACCTGGAAGACCGCGGCGTTGTAGCCGTTGTTGCCCTCGTAGAGCATCCCGGCGATGCCGCGCCCGGTCTTGAACCGCCCCGGCATGATCTGGCTCGCCGCGGGCCGCGGCTGCCAGCCGGCCATCGTCGCGGCCACCAGGATCACGTGCGCGAGCCGCGGGTCGTTCACGTGGGCCTGCCGGAACTCGACCGGGTCGCGCCCGGCCAGGGCGGCCAGCTCGTCGACGAACGACTCGTTCGCCCACGTGTTCTGGATCCGCGCGGGCGAGCGCAGCGGCCCGGCCATGAAGGCGTGGATGCCGGTGTGGCTGATCAGCCGCTGGCTCGGGATCTTGTACGACGGGCCCGAGTTCGAGTTGTCCACCGTGTTCGGCCGGCTCGTCGGCGTGGGCGGCGGCGAGGCGGGCAGCGGCAGCTCGGGCAGGCCGAGCAGGATGCCGGTCGGCAGGTTCGCCGGCGGCCCCGGCCGGCCGCCGCGGCTGGCGGTCCACGCCACGCCGTCCCAGGCCAGTAGGTTCCCGCTCGCGTCCAGGCCGCCGCGCATGGTGTGCACGAACGGCTGGCCGTAGTTCTCCCACTTGTGCTCGTCGGCCCGCATGTACTGCACGCGCACCGGCCTGCCCACCTGCTGCGAGATGACGGCGGCGTCGAGCGCCGAGTTGTCGGCGCCGTTGAGCCCGTAGCAGCCCGAGCCCTCGACGTAGACCACGCGCACGTTGACCGCGGGGAGGTTGAGCGCCGTCGCGATCGCCGCGCGCAGCGCGTAGACGCCCTGGGTGGCCGACCAGACCGTGGCCGTCTGCCCCTGCACGGACGCGACGGCGCACGACGCCCCCATCGGGCCGTGCATCTGGATCGGGTAGTGGTACTCGGCCTCGAGCGTCTTGGCCGACGAGGCCAGCGCCGCGTCGACGCCCTTCGTGTCGATCAGCACGCGGTCGGTGGTGGGCGACATCGCCTTCAGGTCGCTGTAGAGGGTGTCGAAGCCCGGTAGCGGGGTGGTCTGCCAGCGCACCTTCAGCGTCTGCGCTGCGGCGATCGCCTGCTCCTCGCGCTCGGCCACGACCGCCACGAAGTTGTGGATGGCCACGATCTTGATGACCCCGGGCGGCGTGCGGCCGCCGGGGAAGCCGAGCACGTGGACGAGCGTCGAGTCGAGCGTGGGCGGGCGGACCACGCGCGCGTGGACCATGCCGGACACGCGCACGTCCTGCGTGTAGCGGAACTCGCCCGTGGCCTTCAGCGGGATCTCGACCCGCGGCACGCTCGTGCCCACGATCTTGTAGTCCGTGAACGCCTTCGGCACGGCCTTGCCGGTGATCTTGAGGTTGAACCGCTTGTCCCCGATCAGCTGCGCGTAGGCCACCTGGCCGCTGCCGCCGCTGACGACGCCGTTGGCCACCGTGAGCGCACTGACCGGCGCGCCGAGCTGCGCCGACGCCAGGTTCAGCAGCGCGAGCCGCGCCTCGGCGGCGGCCTGGCGCAGCCCGCCGGTCAGGGCGTACTGCGTCTTGTTGGACTGGCTGCCGGCGGTGAAGCCCTGGTCGGGCGTCCGCCAGGTGTCGGCCTCGATCACCTGCAGGCTCGTCAGCGCCACGTCGAGCTCGTCGGCCACGAGCTGCATCGTGGTCGTCATCACGCCCGTGCCGAGCTCGACCTTGCCTGTGTGGATGACGACGGTCCCGTCGCCCTTGACGGCCAGCCACGAGTCGATCTGCCTCGGGTCGACCAGCGCCGGGCCGATCTTCTGGCTGTCCAGCGACGCGAACGCGGCCCGCGGGTCGAGCAGGCGCGGGAGCGTCGCGCTCACGACCATCGCGCCGGTGCCGGCGAGGAACGTCCGGCGGTTCAGGGTGGCGGTCATCTCACGCCTCGGCCCCTGACGCGGCCTTGATCGCCGAGACGATCCGGAAGTGCGTCCCGCAGCGGCAGAGGTACGGGTTCATCGCCTGCTTGATCTCGGCCTCGGACGGCCGCGGGTTGCGCTTCAGGAACGCGTCGGCGGCCATGATCATGCCGTTGGTGCAGTAGCCGCACTGCGCGGCCTGGTGGGCGATGAACGCCGCCTGCACCTTGCCCGGCTTCTCCGAGGACCCGAGCCCTTCGAGCGTGGTTATCCGTTTCCCCGCGACGTTGCTGACCGGCGTGATGCACGAGCGGATCGGCTTGCCGTCGGCCTGCACGGTGCACGCGCCGCACTGCGCGAGGCCGCAGCCGAAGCGCGGGCCCCGCAGCTCCAGCTCGTTGCGCAGGACGTAGAGCAGCGGCGTATCGCCGGTGGCCTGTACACCGTGCCGCTGTCCGTTGACGCGGATGACCAGCCTCGCCATGTGACCCCTCCTTCAGACGACCGGACGCAGGGACGTTCGCACATCGGACCGGTCTGGTTCAAATCCGGCGGGACCCCCGCCCCGGCCTGGGGACACGGAAGGCCGGGGCGGGTGGGGAGCGGCCCCGCCTGAGGGGCTACGCCTGGTTCCGGTCGCCCGGGTCGTCGGCGAGGATCGTGTACAGCGCGCGGCGGGTGTCGGTGAGGATGCGGCGCGCGTCGTCGGTGTGGCCGGCCGCGGCCACCTGCATGGCGGCGGCGCCGACCTGGAACATCAGGCCGCGGAGGTCCATGACGCCCTCGTCCATGCCGCCGCGGACGGCGGCGAACGGGTCGCCGAGCTCCTCGCGGTTGGCCTCGACGTACTCGCGGCCCTGCTCGGTCAGCTCGTAGGCGCGCCGGCCCGCGCCCTCGTTCGGCCGGACGAGGCCCTCGTCCTCGAGCTGCTGCAGCGCGGGGTAGACGGAGCCGGGGCTGGGCTTCCACAGCCCCTCCGTGCGGCGCTCGATCTCCTGGATGAGCTGGTAGCCGTTCTGCGGCTCGCCCTCCAGCAGGATCAGCATCGCCGCGCGGACGTCGCCGCGGCGTGCCCGGCCGCGGCCGCCGCGACCGCCGCGCCCGCCCGGACCTCCCGGGCCGCCCGGCCCGAAGAACATCGCCTTGAAGTCGCGCGGGTCGCCCCACTGGCCGCCGCGCATCATCGCGATGAAGTCCTCGAGGTTGCGGCGGGGACCCTCATGATGGTGGTGATGGTGGTGGTGACGGCGCGGGCCGCCCCACTCCTGTGCATGAGACGCATGCATATCGTTGCCCTTTCTCGATGTGTCTCGATGCGTCAACGATATATCGTGATAGTCACCTTGTCAAGGGCTCGCCCGCACCGTTTGCGTACGGGTAGCTGCCTGTCGCGACGGCGCGGCCGGCCGTTAGCCTGCGCGCCCATGCTCGCCCCGCTGCTCGCCACCCTCGCGCTCGCCGGCGCGCACGACGCCGACCTCAACGCGCTGTTCGCCGGCGCGCTCCCCAAGGTCGAGGCGAAGACGGAGCTCGCCGTCCTGCTCCCGGACACGATGCCCACGGACGCCAGGCACCTGTACGCCGAGCACCGGCAGACGAAGACGACCTACACGCTCAGTCTGGGCGCGGTGCGCCACTGCGGCGAGGCCACGGCCTGCTTCGAGGCGGACTTCAGCGGCCAGCAGGGCGGCACGCCGTTCGGCCGCAGCCGGGTGACGCTCGCCCGCGGCCGCCACGGGCGCTTCAAGCCGCTCACCTGCGGCGCGTCCTGCTCACCGCCGTCGGTCTCCTGGAAGGAGCGCGGCGCGACCTACACGATCCAGGCGAACGTCGGCACCGGGAAGACCGAGCGCGGGATCCTCGTGGCGATGGCGAACCAGGCGATCAGGCGGGGGCCGCGCTGAGCTCCGCCTGGGCGGCGGCCAGCACGGCGCCGAGCAGGCCGGGGAAGCGCGCGTCGACGTCGTCGCGGCGCAGCGAGACGTGGCGGTGCGTGCCCTCGGCCCGGGTGTGCGTGAGGCCGGCCTCGCGCAGCACCTTGAAGTGATGCGAGCGGGTGGCCTTCGACAACCCGAGGTCGAACGTCCCGCAGGTGCGCTCGCCCTCGGCGGCGAGCACGCGCACGATCTCCACGCGCGCGGGGTCGCTCAGCGCGGCCATCACCGTCGAGAGCGTCAGCGACTCGGCCGGGGGCTCCAGCGACAGCCGGCTCGTCCGGCCTGGCGAGGCCGCGCCGGTCGCCAGCGACAGCCGGCTCGTCCGGCCTGGCGAGGCCGCGCTGGTCGCCAGCGACAGCCGGCTCGTCCGGCCTGGCGAGGCCGCGCTGGTCGCCAGCGACAGCCGGCTCGTCCGGCCTGGCGAGGCCGCGCTGGTCGCCAGCATCTTCACAGCCCGAGCTCGCGCACGCCGAGCTCGTCGGCGCCGAGGTGGTGGGCCAGCTCGTGGCGCACCGTGCGCGTCACCTGGTCGCGCAGCCGGTCGCGGGTCGTGCCCGAAGTCGCGCAGCAGCGTGTCGCGGAAGATGACGATCCGGTCGGGGTAGTTGTCGCGGGCCACGGTGTCGCCCTGGTAGAGCCCGTAGGCGTGGTGGCGGCGGCCCTGGTCGGAGATGACCACCGGCACGTGGTCGAGCGCTTTGAGCAGCAGGTCGGGCAGGTCGTCGAGCGCGTCGCGCACGAGCTGCTCGAAGTCGTGCGGGTCGTAGGGGTCGAGCTCGAGGAACTCGCCCTCGTCGGGCTCGACGGCCAGGTTCTCGCGGGCCAGCTCCTCCGAGCGCACGACGAGCTGCTCGAAGTCCGCCTCGGTCTCGGGGTCCTGGTAGTCGGCGAGCCTGGCCACCAGCGAGCCCGATCACGCCGCCGATGCGCGAGCGTCGCCGTCACCACCAGCGCGGCGACCTCGAGCACGCGCATCGGGCCGGACGCGGCGAGGCCCTGCAGCGAGCGCGGCGATGGTCAGCGCCACCGCCAGGCAGAGCACCGTGGTGACGGCGATCCGGCGCCCCGCCGGCCAGTTCGAGAGCATGCAGACGACTCTACTACGCAGCGCCCGGGCGATCACGAGCCGCTGGATCTCGTTCGTGCCCTCGTAGATCTGGGTGATCTTGGCGTCGCGCATGATAGCGCTCGACCGGGTACTCGGTCACGTAGCCGTAGCCGCCGAGCACCTGGACGGCCTCGACGGTCACCGCCATCGCCGTGTCGGAGGCGAACAGCTTGGCCATCGCCGAGTACTTGCCGCGGTCGGGCTCGTGGCGGTCGATCTTGGCGCAGGCCCGGTAGAGCAGCTCGCGCGCGGCGGCCGTGCGGGTCTCCATGTCGGCCAGCTTGAACTGGATCCCCTGGAAGTCGGCGATCGCCTGGCCGAACTGGCGGCGCTCGTTGGCGTAGGCGACGGCGTGGTCGATCGCGCCCTGGGCGATCCCGACCGCCTGCGCGGCGACGCCGAGTCGCGAGTGGTCGAGCGTGCCGAGCGCGACGTTCATGCCCTTGCCCGACCTCGCCGATCAGGTTCTCGGCGGGCACGCGCACGTCGTCGAAGATCGGCTGGCCGGTCGGCGAGCCCTTGATCCCGAGCTTGTGCTCGAGCTTGCCGACGCTGAACCCGGGCCGGTCGGCCTCGACGACGAACGCGCGTGATCCCGCGCGAGCGCGGCGGCGGTGCGGTCGGTCTTGGCGAAGACGACGTAGAAGTCGGCGACGCCGAGGTTGGTGATCCAGTTCTTCGTGCCGTTGATGACCCACTCGTCGCCGTCGCGCGACGGCGCGGGTGATCATCCCGCCGGGATCCGAGCCGGCCTCGGGCTCCGACAGCGCGAACGCCGGCGACCACTCGCCGGACGCGCATCTGGGCAGGAAGCGCTGCTTGAGCTCCTCGGTGCCGAACAGCTTGATCGGCAGCGTGCCGAGCTCCTGGATCATCAGGATCAGCGCGCTGGAGGCGCAGGCGCGGGCGATCTCCTCGACCGCGACGTTGAGCATCAGCGTGCCGGTGCCGGTGCCGCCGTGCTCTTCGTCGAACGGCAGGCCGAGCAGGTCCTGCTCGGCGAACAGCTGCGGAGGTCCCACGGGTACTCCGCCTTGGCGTCGATCTCCGCCGCGCGCGGCGCGACGCGCTCGCGCACGATCTGGCGGATGGTGTCGCGGAAGTCGACCTGCTCCGGGGTCAGCGCGTACGTGTCAACGGCGGTTGTCGGCATCGCCCGTTCAGGTTAGTGCGCGGGCCGTTCTGGGGATCACGATCCCATGGGAATCGGAACTTCACTCTTTCTGATCGCCGTCGGCGCGATCCTCTATTTCGCCGTCACGCGCAACGTCTCCGGGCTGCAGATCTCGACCGTCGGCGATCATCCTGATGGTCGTCGGGATCATCGGCCTGCTGATCTCGCTGTTCGTCCTCAGCGACTGGCGGCGCCGCTACCGGACGCCCGTGGAAGAGCGCCCGGTAGTCAGAGACCGCGAGTACTACTAGAGCCCGTCGGGGTGGCGCACGACGTAGCCGCTCGACGGGCGCATCTTCGTGCTCCACTTCGGGCCGGTGCTCGACGAGTCGTTGTAGCCGGTGTCGAAGCGCAGGCCGGCGACGACCATGTACGCGTGCCCGCTGTTGGCGTAGACGGTGATCCACTGGCCGGGGCCGGCTTCGCCCCATGACTCGAACTCGGTCGAGTCCAGCGGCGTCGTGACGAGGCCCGCCGCCGTGGAGCCCGTAGGACACGGAGCCCGAGCAGTCGTAGCCGGAGTCCTCCCACTTGCCGTGGCCGCCGCCGTAGCGGTACGGCTTGCCGACGATCGTGTTCGCGGCGGCGATGACCTGCTGGACCGCGAGCGGCGCGTCCAGCGGGAGCGACGGCGAGGCCGTCGGACCCCAGCGTGGCGGGTTCGCCGGGAGCGGGCGGGGCGACCGGCGCCGCCCCGCCATTGGTCCCCTGCAGAACCGAGCTCCCTGCGTTGACCTGGCCGCGCAGCGCCGCGGCGTCGGGACGGCTGACCCTGCCGTTCACCTGCAGTGACGAGGCGCGCTGCCACTTCCTGACGTTCCTCGTCGTGACCGGGCCGTATTGGCCGTCGATCGTGGTGCGGACCCCCACCTTCCCCAAGAACTGCTGGAGCACGCGCACGTCGTGACCCTGCATCCCCTGATGCAGTGCGCGATCCCCAAAATGTATGACCCTTGCGTGGGCAGGCCCTGCTGACCAGAGCAATATGCCCAGCACAAGTAAGCCCGTGCCGAGTGCACGACAGCGTGACAAGACGATCTCCTCTTTCTGACCGCCTACGGGGTTAGCTGTCGGGCTCGCGCGGAAAGCGTCGCGCTACGCCGCATCTAGCGACGATTCGCCCCCGGAGCAGTGACCCCTGCTCCAAAACCTTGGTTCCCCCGCCCGCGGCCGCCGGAGTCGGTAAGCGGTTCGGCGTTATGTCCCGTGTTCCGCGCGGCACTCTAGCTCATCCTTCAGCGGATGGCGTCCCCGAAATCGGGTGATCTTTCCCCGAGACATGCACAAATGGCTCTACGACATGGCTACCGCCGCCCTCGATCCGCCGTTCGCCGTCGTCGATCTCGACGCGTTCGACGCCAATCTGGCCGATCTGCTTGCGCCGCGCCGCCGGAACTCCGCTGCGGCTGGCCTCGAAGTCGGTGCGCGTGCGGGCGCTCGCCGAGCGGGCGCTGGCCGGAGGCTTCCGCGGCACGCTGTGCTTCACGCTGCCGGAGGCGCTGTGGCTCGCCTCGCTGGGCTGGGACGACCTCGTGGTCGGCTATCCGACGGTCGATCGCGCCGCGCTGCGCGAGCTCGCGCACGGGCCGGCCCGGGACCGGGTCACGCTGATGGTCGACTGCGCCGAGCACCTGGACGCGATCGCGGCGGCGGGCGGCGGCCCGGTCAAGGTCTGCCTCGACGCCGACGCCGGCTGGCGCGCGCTCGGCGGCCGGGTGGCGATCGGCGCCAAGCGCTCGCCGCTGCACGCGCCGGCCGAAGTGGCGGCGCTGGCCGCGGAGATCGGCCGCCGGCCCGGGCTCGTGCTCGACGGCCTGATGGCCTACGAGGGCCAGATCGCCGGCGTCGGGCGACCGCCCGCCGGGCAAGCCGCTGCTCGGCCTGGCGGTCCGGGGCATGCAGGCGCTGTCGGCGCGCGAGCTGGCCCGCCGCCGCGCGGCGATCGTGGCCGCGCTGCCGCCGCTGCGCTTCGTCAACGGCGGCGGCACCGGCTCGATCGAGCGCACGGCCGCCGAGCCGGCGGTGACCGAGGTGGCGGCCGGCTCCGGGCTGTTCGGGCCGGCGCTGTTCGACGCCTACCGCGTGTTCCGGCCGCGGCCGGCCGCGTTCTTCGCCTGCCGGTGGTCCGCCGGCCCACCCCGGCCATCGCCACCGTCCTGGGCGGCGGCTACCCGGCGTCGGGCGCGGCGGGGCGCGACCGGCTGCCGCGCCCGGTCCTCCCCGAGGGCCTGACGCCTGGACCGCACGGAGGGCGCCGGCGAGGTCCAGACGCCGCTGCACGGCGCCGCCGGCCTGCGCGTCGGCGACCGCGTGTGGTTCCGCCACGCCAAGGCCGGCGAGCTGTGCGAGCGCTTCGACACCGTCCACCTCATCCGCGGCGGCGAGCTGGTGGACAGCGTCCCGACCTACCGCGGCGAGGGGAAGACGTTCCTCTAGCGCCCCGTGGGCGGTGCCTAAGCCTCGCCGTCGTAGTAGTCCAGGCGCGAGCCGCGGCGCACGAGCACGTGCGTGTCCGGGTCGCCGGTCCAGACGCCGATCTTGTCGCTGTCGGGATAGACCGCCACCGCCGGGAGGTTGTGCGTCGAGAGGAAGATGAAGCGGGCGGGCTCGTCGCCCACCGTTGTCGTCTTGTGCGCGCCCTCCGGACCGGCCGGGAAGGCGACGATGGCGCCGGGGCCGATCTCGTCCTCGCCCTCGGGATGGCGCACGCGCAGCCGGCCGGCGAGCAGGATCAGCCACTCCTCGTCGGTCTCCCAGTGGTAGGGGCACAGCGCCTGGCCGGGCGGCAGCTCGAACAGCTTCCCGGTCATCGTGCGGGCGCCGATGGCGTCCTTGAAGTTGACGGCGCCGCCGCGGTAGCCCTCGGGGTCGGCGTCGTCGTACTCGAAGCTCGCGTCGTTGTAGTCGAAGACCTTCATGGCGCTCATCCTCCCAGCACGTGACGCACCCAGGGCGACGCGAAGCGCCCGTGCGGGTCCAGCTCGGCCCGCACGGCCTGGAAGTCCGCCCAGCGCGGGTAGCGGGGCGCCAGCTCAGCCGCGCTCAGGAAGCTGCGCTTGCCCCAGTGCGGACGGCCGCCGAGCGCCGACATCGCCGCCTCGACCTCGCGGAACGCCGGCGCGTAGTCCAGGCCCTGGAACAGATGGACGGCCACGAACGCGCTGTCGCGCCCATGGGCCGGCGAGAGCAGCGCGTCGTCGCCGGCCGTGAAGCGCAGCTCGACGGGGAAGGAGACCGGGTGGCGCTCGAGGATCTCCCGCGCGGCCCGCACCGCCTCGGCCGCGGCGGCGCGCGGCAGCGCGTACTCCATCTCCTCGAAGCGCACGAGCCGGGGCGAGGCGAACATCGCGTGCGACCAGTCGACGCGCTCGCGCCGCGAGGCCACGGCGGAGGCGAAGCGGTTCAGCCGCGGGATGGCCCGCGGGCGCCGCCGGGCCAGCAGGTTGATGGCGTGGAACGCTCGGTTGTCGAGCAGCACGTCGCTCACATAGGCGCGCGCGGCCGACGGGCGCTGCGGCGGCGCCTCGGTGCGGTCGTTGCTGCGCGTGAGCGCGAGGTCGGAGTGCGGGAACGTCCAGAACTCGAAGTGGTCGTGCGCGTCGGCGCGGGCGTCGAGGTCGTCCAGCACGTCCGCCAGCGGCTCCGGCCGGTCCACCCCGTGCAGCCGGAACGCGGGCACGCAGCGCAGGGTCACGGCGGCGATCACGCCCAGCGCGCCGAGCCCGACCCGGGCGGCGCGCAAGGCGTCGCCGGCGTCGAGCGTGAGCTCGGCGCCGTCCGCGCCGATCAGCTCCAGCGCGACCACCTGGCCCGACAGGTTCGGCAGCCGGGCGCCGGTGCCGTGTGTGCCGGTGCTGAGCGCGCCGGCGAGCGACTGGACGTCGATGTCGCCGAGATTCGGCATCGCCAGCCCGCGCGAGTGCAGCTCGGCGGACAGCGCGTGCAGCCGGATGCCCGCCTCCACGCGCACGAGCCCGCTCGCCCGGTCGGCGTCGAGCACGCGCGCCAGCCCGTCGAGCGACAGCAGCGTGCCGTCCGTCGCCGCCGCGGCGCTGAACGAGTGGCCCGCGCCGGCCACCCGCACCGGCCCGGGGCCCTCCGCCACGGCCGCGGCCAGCTCGGCCCGCGTGCGCGGCCGCACGACGCGCGCAGGCGTGCAGCGCTGCGAGCCCGACCAGTTGCGCCACTCCATCGGCCGCGGACGCTACCGTCCCGGCCGTGGACGTCGAGCCCGACGAGGTGGCCGATCTGCAGCGCCGCGGCGCTGTCCAGGTGATCGACGTGCGCGAGGACTACGAGTGGGACGCCGGGCGCATCCCCGGTGCCCGCCACGTGCCGCTGTCGGACGTGGCCGCGCAGGCCGACTCGATCGACCGCGACACGGCCATCGTGTTCGTCTGCCGCGTCGGCGGGCGCTCGGCGATGGCCGCCCAGGCGTTCCGCCGCGCCGGCTACGACGCCTACAACCTCGACGGCGGGATGCTGGCCTGGGCCGGCCGCGGGCTGCCCATGGACCCCGCGGACGGGGTCGTGGCCGAGCACTGATGCGCGCGCTGCTGGCCGTCGCCCTCCTGCTGGCGTGCGCGGCTCCGGCCGCCGCAGCGCCGGCGCTCGCGCCGCTCGGCAGCTTCGACCAGCCCACCTACGCGATCGGGGCGCCGGGAGACGACAGCCGCATCTTCGTCATCGAGCGGCCCGGCCGGGTGCGGCTGCTGGTCAACGGCGTCGTCCAGCCGGCGCCGTTCCTCGACCTCAGCGCGATCGCCGAGACGAACTACGACGAGCGCGGGTTGCTGTCGCTCGCGTTCGCGCCCGACTACGCCACATCCGGGCGGTTCTACGTCTATCTCACGGTCACCGCCGCGGCGGCGGTCGGCGGCTCCGACGGCGAGATCCAGGTCCGCGCCTACCAGCGTTCGTCCGCGAACCCGGACGTGGCCGACCCGGCCAGCGGGCGCGTGCTGCTGGCCATCCCGCACACCGACGCGCAGAACCACAACGGCGGCCAGCTCCAGTTCGGCCCGGACGGCAAGCTCTACCTGGGCACCGGCGACGGCGGCGGCGGCAACGACCAGTTCCACCACAGCCAGGATCCGAGCTCGCTGCTGGGCAAGCTCATCCGGCTCGACGTCTCCCAGGCCGATCCCGCGCCCGAGGTCGTCTCCCGCGGTCTCCGCAACCCGTGGCGGTTCTCGTTCGACCCGGCGGGCCGCATCGTGATCGGCGACGTCGGACAGGACAACGTGGAGGAGATCGACATCGGGCTGGCCGCCGACTATGGCTGGCCGTGCCTGGAGGGCAACCGGCCGAACGTCAGCGACCCCGGCTGCGCGGGCGGCGGCACGGCGCCGCCGTTCCTCACGCACACCCACGGCGGCGACGGGTTCTGCTCGATCACCGGCGGCTACGTGATCACGGATCCCGGGCTGCCCACGCTGCAGGGCCGCTACATCTACGGCGACTACTGCAAGGGCGACCTCTACACGGTCGACCTCGCGAACGCCGCGACCGACGCGGACACGGGCCTGCACGTCGACCAGCTGAGCTCGTTCGGCGAGGACGCGTGCGGCCGCATCCTCGTGGCGTCGCTGGCCGGCACGGTCTACCGGCTGGTCGACGGCGCGCCCTCGTGGTGCGCCGCCGCGGGCGGCGCCGCGCCGCCCGCGCCGGCGGCCGACACGCGGCCTGCCCGCGTGGCGCTGAACGTCACCGGGCTGCGCAGCCTGCGCCGGCGCCACTACCTGACGGTGACGCTGCGCCCGGACGAGAGCTGCCGCCTGACCGTCGGTGCCGTGCGGTTCCACACCGTGCGGCGCGCGCTGGCGGCCAACCAGCGCGCCCGGGTGAAGCTAAGGCTGACCGCGAAGGGGCTGCGGTACGTACGCCGCCACCACCGGCGGCTACGCGTGGCCGTACGCCTGCGCACCGTCGACGCGGCCGGCAACCCGGGCACCTACACCCGGCGCGTGACCGTTCGCCGTTAGTCGTCGTTCCCGGTCTCGCCCGGGTCGTCCGGGGCGTCCGGGTCCGTCGGGCCGCCCGGGATCGGCTCCCCCTTGAAGTCGTCGGGGTTGTCGACCTCCTCGCCGGCGACCTCGACCGAGCCGTCCTCCTGGTACTCGACGTCGGAGGGCCCGAGCTTGGAGGTCGCCCCGTCGTCGTAGCCCGACTCGCTGTCCGGGCCGCCGTAGGTCTGGTACTTCGCCTTGCCGCCGGGCCAGTCCTCGAGCTTCTCCGGAGGGTCGCCCTCCTCGAGCTCCTGCATCTGCTCCCTGGCCGCTTCGACCTCTTGCTTGTCGTCCTCGGCCTTCTCGGCGGCGGCCTCGCGCTCTCCCATGGCGCTGCCATACCACGCGCCGGTCAACGAGAAACGGCCGCGGTCACCCGCGGCCGTTCCGGCGAATCCTTCCGCTGCCTCCTCCGTGAAGCCTGAAGCAGTCCGAACGCCTTCAGAGCGTGCGTTCAGAGTGCCAACGCACCGGAGTGCAGCCAATCGGACATACGTTTAGGCGGCCGCCTCTTCGCGCGCGTGCAGCGGCTCGCGCTCGTACTGGGTGGCCGGAACCCGCTTGTACGGCTGCTCGGGCTCCTGATGCTCCTCGTGGTAGGCGGAGTCGGCGTTGACCGCCCAGATGTCATGGTTCGCACCCTCGGTGATGTTCTCGACGGCGCGCATGGCCGTGAGCATCGAGTGGTCCGAGTTGTTGTACCGGTGCAGCCCGTTGCGGCCCACCTGCTGGAGGTTCGCGATGCCCTCCAGCCACTGGCGGATGACCGCGACGCGCTCGCCGTAGTCGGCGTCGTACATCGGATAGGCCTTCGGCACGCGGGTGACGAACCCGCGCTCGACCTTGTCGGCGCGCGCCAGCCCGAGCTGCTGGATCTCGGCCTTGGCCAGCTCGACGAGCTCGTCGTCGGGCATCTCCCACAGCTCGTCGCCCTTGAAGCAGAAGTACTCCATGCCGATCGACGCCTTGGACTGGTCGGGGACCATCCACGGGCTCCAGGAGCGGAAGTTCTGGATCCGGCCCACGCGCACGCTCGGCTCGTGGATGTAGATCCAGTTGTCCGGGAACAGGTCCTCGCCGTCGATCACCAGCGAGATCGTCAGGAAGTCGCGGTAGCGCAGGCCCCCCGCGGCGGCCTGCACGGTGCCGTCGGCGGCCACGCCGGACAGCCCGACCGTATGGCGCAGCGGCAGCGAGGAGATGACCTCGCCGGGCTCGATCCGCTCGCCGCCGGCCTCGAGCGCCACGACCCGGCCGTTGCGGATCTCCAGCGCGGTGACCGGCGCGTTCATCCGCACCTCGCCGCCGTTGGCGATGATCTCGTCGGCCATCGTCTCCCACATCTGGCCCGGGCCGAAGCGCGGGTAGTGGAACTCGGAGATCAGCGACTTGATCTTGTTGCCCTCGTTGCCGAAGAACGCCGCCTTGGCGGCGGAGAAGAACGACAGGCCCTTGATCCGCTGCGCGGCCCACTCGGCGCGGATCTCACTGGCCGGCACGCCCCACACCTTCTCGGTGTAGGACTTGAAGAAGTGCGAGTACAGCCGCTTGCCGAAGCGGTTGGACACCCACTGCTCGAGGTCGTCCTCGCGGCCCTTGGGCGTGACGGCGGCCCACAGGTAGGAACCGAGGCAGCGGGCGAGCTCGACGGGGCCGAGCTTCTTGATCACGTCGGTGCCGTTGAGCGGGTAGTCGAGGAACTTGCCGCGCCAGTAGATGCGCGACTGGCGCGGGCGCTTGAGGAACTCCTCCTTCATCACCTCGTGCCAGAGGTCGTCGACCTCCTGGGACTTCGTGAAGAAGCGATGTCCTCCCAGGTCGAAGCGGTAGCCGTCGCGAACCTCGGTCTTCGCGATGCCACCAACCTGGTCCTCCGCCTCGAACACGATGACAGGACGCCCCTGCTTGGCCAGCAGGTATCCGGCCGTGAGGCCGGCGGGGCCGCCGCCGAGGACAGCGACCGGCTTCTCGGGCCGGGACCGACGGCGAACGTCGGCCGGCGTGTAGTCAACCGTGGACATGGCCATCACCTTGCCCAAGACCGCAGCGTTTCCCGCGCACCCCTAAACCGCTCTAACAGGGCTTAACTGCCTGCCGGCTCCTCTAACCTGGGGCAGGTGCAGGCCGCTTCAGCGCTGGAGATCCTCCTGGTCGACGACGATCGGCCGCTGCGGGAGATGCTCACCCGCTCGTTCGAGCGCGAGGGGCACAAGGTGACCGCCGTCCCGGACGGCGAGACGGCGCTAAACGCGGCGGCCGACCGCTCCTACGACGTCGTGCTGCTCGACGTCGCGCTCGGCGCGGGGCCGACGGGCTACGACGTCGCCCGCATGCTGCGCTCGCGCCGGGACGTGGTGCCGATCATCATGCTCACCGCGCTGGACTCGGAGGCCGACGCCGTCCAGGGCCTTGAGGCCGGCGCGGACGACTACGTGACCAAGCCGTTCGGACTGGCCGAGCTGCGCAGCCGGATCCGCGCCGTGCTGCGCCGCGCGCAGGGCCGCGTGGTCGAGGGCAACCTGCGCGTCGGCCCGGTCGACGCTGGACCGCGACCTGCGCCGGGTCACCGTCGAGGGCGGCCCGGTGCGGCTGACGTTCAGCGAGTTCGAGCTGCTGGCCTGCCTGATGTCGCGACCCGGCCACGCGTTCAACCGCCAGGAGCTGCTGCGCGCGATCTGGGGCGACTCCGCCTACCGCGACCCGCGGGCCATCGACGTCCACATCCGGCACCTGCGGGAGAAGCTCGAGGCGCGCCCCGAGGCGCCGAGCCTGATCCTCACCGTGCCGGGCCAGGGCTACCGGTTCCGCGAAGCATGATCGGGCGGGCGCTCCAGGGCTGCGGGGGCGGCTGCTGCTGGCGCTGGTGGCCACGAGCGCCGTCACGCTGGCCGTCGCGGCGGCGATCATGCTGAGCCCGCTGCAGCAGCGCCTGCGCGACCAGAGCGCGACCAGCCTGCAGCACGCGCTGGAGGACGCCAACGCGGACTACTCGCGGCTCATGATCCGCGACGCCACGCCGATCGTGATCCGCGACGCCCGCCCGCAGCGGCGCGAGACCGACGCGGAGCGTCAGTCCCGCGAGGAGAACGACCTGGGCGGGCTCTCCAGCGAGCTGAAGACCCGCACGGGCTCGCGCGTGCTCGTGGCCACGCCGTGGCTGACTTCGGCCACCGGCCAGCCGTGGACGAGCTTCGTGAGCGACACCGAGTACGGCCAGGCGTCGCAACGGGACGCGCTGCTGATCGGCCTGCAGGCCATGCAGGTCGGCCGCACGCTGCATCAGGTCGACGACCAGGACCTGCAGGTGGCGATGCCCCTTTACGGCACCAACGGCGACCTGACCGGCGTCGTGGTGGCCGACCGCCCGCTCACCGAGGTGGCGCACCGCGGTCAAGCTGGTGCGCAACGCGCTGCTGGCGGCCGCGGGCATCGGGCTGGCCGTGGCGGTGGCGCTCGGCCTCGCGCTGTCGAGCGGGCTCACGCGCCGGCTCGGGCGCCTGCAGCGCGCGGCGCTGCGGATCACCGCCGAGGGCCCCGAGGCGCCCACGCCGCGCGACCGCGCGCGCGACGAGGTGGGCGACCTCGCCCGGGCGCTGGCGCGCATGCAGGAGGAGCTGCGCCGCCAGGAGGCGGCCCGGCGCTCGTTCGTGGCCACCGCCTCGCACGAGCTGCGCACGCCGCTGACCATGCTGCAGGGCACGATGGAGCTGCTCGACGAGGACCTGCGCGACGGTGCCGACCTCGACGACGCCCGCGAGCAGGTGGCCGGCGCCCGGCGCGAGCTGCGCCGGCTCTCCGTGCTGGCCAGCGAGCTGCTGGACCTGTCGCGGCTGGACGCCGCCGTGCAGCTGCGCTCCGAGCCCGTCGAGCTGGGCGAGATCACGCGCGCCGTGGCGGCGGAGTTCGGGCTGCCCGCGGCCGAGCGCTCGGTCGAGCTCGAGGTCATGCCGGCCGAGGAGCCGTGCTGGGCCCGCGCCGACCCGGCGGCCTGCGCGCGGGTCGTGCGGATCCTGCTCGACAACGCGCTGCGCTACGCGCCGGAGGGTCAGCCGATCGAGATCCTCACCGCGCGCGACGGCGGCCGCGTGCTGGTCGAGGTGGGTGACCGCGGGCCGGGCGTGCCGCCCGACGAGCGCGAGCGGATCTTCGAGCGCTTCCACCGCGGCCGCAGCGCCGGCGCGCGGAGCGGGTTCGGCCTCGGGCTGGCGATCGGGCGCGAGCTGGCCGAGCGCATGAACGGCACGCTCGTGCTGGCCGAGTCGCGGTTCGGCGCGCGCTTCCGGCTGACGCTGCCCGCGACTAGCGGCGCGTCTTCAGATACACCGTCGCCTGCACCGGACTCGGTCGCGGTGGCTCGAAGCTCTGCGGCTGGATCGCGGTGACCTGCAGCCGCGGGTCGTTGCCGAGCGCCTGCTCCCACTGCATCGACCGGATCCGGATCAGCGACGTCCACGGCGCCTGCCAGCGGCTGAGCGCGTAGAAGATCGGCTCCACCAGCACGATCCGGCTGCCCACCGGCTGCGCGTCGATCAGCGGCTTCAGATCGTGCGCCGGCGTGGCGGCCTGCAGGCGGTCGACGCCGTCGCGCCAGTCCCACACGCCGACGTCGGTGCGCCCGCCGGTCAGCGTGCCGTACCGCAGCCCGTCGATGCCGTAGTAGCGGATGACGGCGAGCGTCTCCGGCTGCGTGGAGATCACCAGGTCGCCCGGGTTCAGGCTCGGGTCGACGGCCTGCATGACCGTCCGCACGTTGCTCTTCTCCACCGGCGCGGCGTCCTGGGCCCACATGATCACCACGAGCACGAGGCCCACGAGCCCGAGCCGGCCGGCGAACGCCAGCCCGCCGGCGGCGGCGAGCAGGAACGGCGGCAGCGCGACCGCCAGGTAGCGGTTCGCCCAGGCCGGCGAGACCTGCGAGGCCAGCCAGGCCAGCACGACCGTGCCGACGGCCAGGATGGCCAGCGTCAGCACGGCGCGGCCACGCTCCGTGAAGCGCTGCGTCTCGCCGCGCCGCTGGAGCAGTGCCAGCAGGCCGGCGCCGGCGCAGATCAGCAGCACGATCTGCGGCACCCGGCCGAGCAGCTGGGTCCCCACGTCGCTCAGCCCGCCCAGCGAGGGTCGGTCCGACCAGGGCGCGCCGGTGTGGGCGGCCTGGTAGAGCGTGGTGGGCAGCCACGGCAGGTAGAGCACGAACGCGCCGCCGAAGCCGAGCAGGCCGTCGCGGATGAGCTCGCGCCGGCGCTCGGCCGGCGCCATGCGGTACAGGACCGCCCACGCCGCGACCGCGGCGAGCGCGAAGAACGCCGGCCAGTTGTGCGTGTACAGCGCGGCGGCGACCGAGACGGCGAAGCCGGCGATCCACGGCCGGCGCTCCTGCGGCGTGTCGGCGTCGAGCGCGTAGGCGCGGATGAAGCAGGCGGTGGCCGGCAGCGTGAGCAGCGCGACCAGGGTGTACATCCGCGCCTCCTGGGCGAACTGGCTCAGGAAGGGGTTCAGCGTGGCCAGCAGCGCGGCGATCCACGCCGTCTTGACGCTGCGGAAGATGGCGCGCGCGGCCCACCAGGCGGCGGGGATGGCCAGCAGCGCGAACAGCAGCGACAGCGCCCGTACGCCGGCCTCCGTGTCGCCGGCGACCTTCAGCCAGAAGTGCAGCAGCACGTAGTACAGCGGCGGCGAGCCGTCCTCGCGCAGGGCATGCGGGATCGCCCCGAGCGGGCGATTGGCGATGCCGACGCTCAGGCCCTCGTCGATCCAGAAGCCGATGCCGATCTCGCGCGTACGGACGAACAGCGAGATCAGCAGCAGCGACACGAACGCGCCCGGAACCGCGAGGCGTCCTCGGGTGAGTGCCCGCGTGCGCACGTCCCACGCCGGACGGGAGGCGTAGGTGGCCATCGCTCGTGAGCTTAGTGGCCCCGTCCGAAATCACGGCACATTCCGGCGGGCCCCGACCGCCGCTGCAGTCGCCGGCGATGCGCCGTGCTTCCGAACGGGGCCACTAGCCGCGCAACCCGAGCGCGGCCGTGACTGCGGGCGCCGGCTCCGCCGTGAGATCGACGTGCGCCCCCGGCGTCCCCCACACGGCGAGGCCGCGGTCGAGCGCGGCGAGCGGCAGCGCGCAGGCCTCCGCCAGGTCGCGCGCGCGGCGCTCCAGCAGCATCCGGTCGCCGGACACGAGCAGGCGCTTGGCGGCCAGCGTCGTGGCGTCGTCCTCCACGAAGTGCAGGCCGTCGGCGGCGAGCGCGTAGCGGTCCGCGGCGCCCAGCCCGACGAGCAGCGCGAAGCGGGCGGCGCGAGCGAAGCCGGGCAGCGCGAGGCGCTCGAACACGCGGCCGAAGCGGCGCTCGGGCGTCCAGCCGGCGTCGCCGGTGAACGCGGCCTGCTGGGAGCCGGCGCGCCCGACCCAGGCGCGGTAGGCGTCGACCGTCCGCTCGCGCCCCGGGAGCTCCGCGGCGTCCTCGAAGCCCGGCCGCGCGTCCAGCAGGGCGCGTTGCAACTCGGGCGCCTCGGGGCCGGCCAGCACCAGCAGGAAGGCCAGCCAGGTGGCCCGCTCGAGGTCCGGCTCCTCCGCCACCTCGGGGAAGGGGCCTGGGGGCGTCGAGGCGCTCGCTCGCCCGGGTGAGCGCGACCGCGAGGCGCTCGGCGTCGGCCGTGGCGCGCAGGCCGGGGACGAGCGGGTTGCGATAGCCGTCGTCGGCCGCGCGGGCGAGCTTGCGGGTGACGACCCGGCCGGAGCGCGGCGGCGCGGTGGACACCCGGGCGCGGGACGCGCTCGTGGTCACGCGCGGCGTGGCCCGGACGGGCGCCTTCGCGCGCAGGTCCTGCTCGAGATCGCGCGAGCAGATCGGGCACTTCGACGTCAGTCGGTTGTGGCGGCAGAACATGCCCGGCATGAGCGGTGACTCACGCTAGCGCGTCCGGCACGACGGTACCGCCGCGCGCGGGCGCGAGCGTGATCGAGCGCCGGCGCATCCGCTCGCCCTGCGGCCGGTCGGGCCGCAGCGTGAACCGGCTCGCCACGGCGCGCAGCACCTCCCGCATCTCCAGCGCGGCGAACGCCGCGCCGAGGCAGCGGCGGGTCCCGCCGCCGAACGGCACCCAGGTGTAGGGGTCGGGCGCGCCGTCCAGGAAGCGCTCCGGCCGGAACGCGGTGGGGTCGGGCCAGACGTCAGCCCGGCGGTGGGCCAGGTACAGGCACGCGCCGACGTAGACGCCCGGCGGCAGCGTGTGGCCGGCCACCGCGTACGGCTCGCGCACGCGGCGGGAGGCGATCGACAACACCGGGCGCGTGCGCAGCACCTCCTTGACCGCGGCGTCGATCCGGGCGTCGTCGCGCAGCGCCGCGAGCTCGCCCGGGTGGCGCGCCAGCCGCTCGAACGCCCAGGCGAGCGCGGTCGCGGTCGTCTCGTGGCCCGCGGCCAGGAGTGTCACCACCTGGTCGCGGAGCTCCTGCGGCGTCGCGCCGGATTCGGCCAGCACGGCCGCCACCGAGCCGGGCGCCGGCGCGGCCAGCCGCTCGGCCAGCAGCGCGTCCATGCGCCGCACGGCGCGCACGAAGCGGCCGAACGGCGACCGCGGCCCGAGGTCGCGCTGGACGAGCGACATCGCGATCAGGTTCGGCGTGGACTGCGTCATGTCCAGCGGCGCGCGCAGCGCGTCGCGGAGCGCGTCGTCGCGGCTGCCGAACACGACGCGGAGCATCACCTCGAGCGTCAGCGCCTGCATGCGGGGCAGCGTGCGGAGCGGCTCGCCCGGGACCCAGGTGTCGAGCTCGGCCTGGGCGATCTCGGCCATCGTCTCCGTCCAGCGGCGCAGCGCGTCGCCGTGCAGCGGCGGGAGCGCCTGGCGGCGGCGGCGCAGGTGGTCGTCGCCGTGGGCGACCAGCACCGACGTCGGCCCCACGAACGGCTCGAGGAACGCCGCTCCCTCCCCGCCGACCAGCGCCTCCCCCGGTGCCTTGAACACGCGCTCCACCTCGGCCGGTTCGGACACGAGCACCAGTGGGGCGTCCCAGTACGCCGTGCGGACCGTGAACGGCTCCCCGAAGCGCGCCTGCGCCCGGCGCAGCAGCGCGGTCGGGCGGACGATCCACTCGACGGTCTGCAGCGCGGCGGGCTCGGCTGGGCCGGGCGGGAGCACGATCGGGACGTTAGTGGGCGTCCCGCGGGGGCCACGAAAAGGGGCCGGCGGCGCGTGTGGGTCAGTCACGCGCCGCCGGCGCTACCGCGACAAGGGCCGTTGGGGGGTTTCGGAGGGGACAACCTCGAGTCGCGTTGATGTGACGGTAGGTCGCTCAGGTTGACGCGGGATGAACGGTTCACTAAGCGCACCTAAGCGACGGCGAGGAGTACGGTGCGCGGATGATCGAGCCCTACCAGGCGATCGGGCTGGTGCCCACGATGTGGGGCATCCGCCGGCGCGAGGAGATCGCCAAGAACCTCGAGCACATCTCGCATCTGTTCAAGGCGGCGTTCTGGCTCGGCGGCCTCGACCAGCCGGTGCGGCTGGTGGCGATCCCCGAGGGCGCGCTGCAGGGCTTCACCGACGAGGTCATGGACCTCGACCACGAGACCTACGCGCGCGAGTGCGCGATCGACATCCCCGGGCCGGAGACCGAGGCGATCGGCGAGTTGGCCAGGCAGTGGGATGTCCACGTGATGGCGCAGGCGAAGGCGCGCCATCCGGAGTTCCCGGGGCGGTTCTTCAACGTCGGCTTCATCGTCGCGCCGTCGGGCGAGGTGATCCTGCGCCATCACAAGCTGGTGCCGCTGCTCCCGGTGGAGCACTCGATGACGCCGCACAACGTCTGGGACCGCTGGGTCGAGCTCTACGGGGCGTCGCTGGACTCGTTCTATCCGGTCGTGGACACCGAGATCGGCCGGCTCGGGATCATGATGGCCAACGAGGGGTCGTATCCGGAGAACGCGCGCGGGCTGGCCATGAACGGCGCGGAGGTGGTCTACCGGGCGTCGTTCCCGCACCGGGCGAGCGACGCGTTCGAGGTGCAGACGCGGGCGCGCGCGCTCGACAACAACCTGTACGTCGTCGCGCCCAACCTCGGGACCTACTTCCTGACCGTGGACAGCGACACGCCGATCGACACGTTCGGCGGCGGCTCGATCATCGTCGACCACCAGGGCCGGGTGGTCGGGCGCCATCAGTACAGCGGCGGGTCCTCGTGGGTGGCGGGGACGGTGGACATCGAGGCGCTGCGCCGCTTCCGCGTGAACTCCAAGTGGGGCAACTGGATGAAGGACCTCACCACGGAGCAGTACCGGGTCATCTACGACGAGCCCGTCTATCCGAAGAACCTGTACCTGGAGCGCGGCGCGTACACGCACGACGAGTACTTCGAGCGCGTGTTGCGGCCGGCGATCGACCGGCTGGTCGAGCGCGGGACCTACGCGCGGCCGGACGGCGGCTCAGAGCCAGGGGTCTAGCGGCAGCCGGCCCGGATAGCCGGTCTCCGCGGCGTGCCAGTGCCCGACCTCGGGCTCGTCGATCTGCCAGCACAGATAGACCTCGCGCCCGTCGCGCAGGGCGGGGAAGTCGATCAGGCCGGCCTCGAGGTCGCGCACGAGCAGGTCGAGGTCCTCGAGCTGCTCGAAGCCCAGCGTCGCGGCGACCGCGGCCTCGGCGCGGGCGCGGCCGGCGTAGGCGCCGCCGACCACGTCGGCGAGCGTGGCGAAGCCGCTGTCGAACCCGTCGTCCTGGAGGGCGCGCTTGGCGTCCTGGAGGCGGCGCACGGTGGCGCGCACGAGCGGCAGCATCTCGTTCGCCTCGTCGGTGGTGTAGTGGCGCTGGTGGAGCATCTCGTGAGCCATGTGGTACCCGTATTCGGCCGGGTCATGCGGGCCTCGAATACGACTACGCAAACGTCGAGGTCACGGATCACCGGCCCAACCGGTACTCCTGGTCCCCGGCGGCCAGGACGGCCGGCTCGCCCTCGCGCGCGGCGAGCGTGATCGGCGTGTCCGGGTCGCTCGTGGCGAGCTCGGCGGTGGCCACGCTGCGGTTGCCGAGGCTGTGCGCCAGCTGCGCGAGCGCGTCCGCCAGGTGCTCGATCGCGCCGAGCGGCGCGGCGAGCTCGCCCGTGAGGAGGTCGACCGAGATCGCGGTCGCCGGGACGGCGCGGACCTCGGGGACCGAGGGGGGCGGCGGCGCCTCGGCGGCGGCGGGAATCGTGGCGACGGTCTCGCCGTCGGTCACCTCGACCTCGCCGGCGGCGTCGCAGTCGACCATCAGCGGTGCGTCGTCGCCGCGGTCGATCAGCAGCACGACGCGCAGCGCGTTCGCCCGCAGCGCGAACTCGCGGGCGGTGGCGACGGCCTCGCCGTGCCGGGCGAGCGCCGTTTCGGCGGCGGCGTCCACGTGGTCCGATGCTATTGCGCCGCGGCGCCGGCCTCGCGCGCCTCGCGCTCGTGCGGGTTCTCGGCGTAGCCCTGCGCGAGGTAGCTCCACCACATGCGCAGCCGGTGGTCCTGGTCCTGCCAGACGTGGCACAGCTCGTGCGCGATCAGGTCGGGCGCCGACTGCGCGAGCGGCTGCTTGAGCAGGATCAGCGGCCCCATCTCGTAGCCGTGGAAGCGCCGGAACCAGGGGATCCGGAACAGCCACGGCACGTGCAGGATGCGCACCCGGTCGATCCGCACCTTGCGCGGATAGAAGTCGAAGCCGTCGAGCACGGCCTTCGCCCGCCGCAGCGCGGCCAGCTCCTCCGGAGTCCGGCGTAGTCCCACGCGCTGGGCCGCGGGCCGCGCGGTCACCGCGCGTCCCAGCTCTCGACCAACTCCCGCGCGCGGGCGGCGGCGGTCTCGTCCAGCAGCGGCGCGACATAGGCGGCGAAGGCCTCGCGGGCCAGCGTGGCCGCGTCGGCCGGCGCCGCCGCGTTGCGCCCCGCGGCATGGCGGGCGGCGTCGAGCAGCACGCCGGCGCCCAGCGGCGCGATCTGCCCCACGGCCTGCACGCGCTCGACGGCGGCGAGCGCCGTGGGGTCGCCACCGGCCGCGTCGTGCAGCGCCCGGCGCAGCGCCTCCGGCGGCGGGCCGGCGACCTCGACGACGGCGAAGCGCCGGAGCACAGCGCCCCGCGGTGCGGCGCCGCCCCACGTGGCGACGATCCTCCAGTCCGGCGACGGCGCGACCTCCTCGCCGCCCGCCACCGTGACCGGCAGGCCGCCGAGGAACGTGGACAGCGCACCGAGCGCCGGCTCGGCGCCGGTCCGGTCGAGCTCCTCGACCAGCGCCCAGCGCCCGCGCCGCGCGGCCTCGATCACGCGTTCGCCCACCCCGTCCTCCGCCGCCGGCAGCAGCGCCGCGCCATCCGCCCGGCCCGCCCGCGCGGCGGCCCGCGCGACCGCGAGCGCCAGCGTCGTCTTCCCGCACCCCGGCGGGCCGGTCAGCAGCACGTGCCGCCCCGCATCGAGTGCCGCGGCCACGTTCGCGTACACGCCGTCGGGCAGCACCAGCCCAGCCGCCTCGCCCGCCCCCCGGATCGCCGCGACGTCGACGAAGAACGACCGCGCGGGCGCAGGCGCCGCGGAAACGGGCGGCGCCACGGATTCAGCCGGCGCGGCCACCGGCGCCACCACGGGGGGCGGGGTCGGTTCGGGCGGCGCGGCCACCTCGGGCGGGGGCGACACCGGCGGCCCGGCCGGCGCGGCCGACGCCGCCATCTCCGGCCCCGGCGACACCGGCGGCCCGGCCGGCGCGGCCACCTCCGGCCCCGGCGACACCGGCGGCCCAGCCGGAGTGGCGATCTCCGGCCCTGGTGTCACCGGCGGCCCGACCGGCGCGGGCGGCGCGGCCAACTCCGGCCCCGGCGACACCGGCGGCCCAGCCGGCGCGGCCACCTCCGGCCCCGGCGACACCGGCGGCCCAGCCGGCGCGGGCGGCGCGGCCAACTGCGGCCCCGGCGAGGGCGGCGGCGCGGCCGACTCGGCCGGCGCGGCCATCTCCGGCTCCGGCGACGCCGGCGGACCGGCCGGCGCGGGCGGCGCGGACGTCTCCGGCCCGGGCGACGCCGGCGGCGCGGCCATCTCCGGCGCCGGCGAGACCGGCGGCCCAGCCGGCGCGGCCGCCTCCGGCGGCGCCATCGCGGGCGGCGGCGTGGAGGGGCCGGGCGGCATCTGCGGCAGGCCCTGCGAGACGGGCGGCGGCATCGCCGGCGGCCCTGACGAGCTCGCCGGCGTGATCTCGGTCGGCGCGCCGTACTGCTCCGCGGGGCGTGGGACGACCGGCGGCGGGGTCAGGGCGCCGAACCCGACGGCGGTGTGGTAGCCGTCGTCCTCGTCCTCATCCGGCTCGGCGGAGGACGGGGCCTCGCCGCGCTCCGGCTCCGGCGGCGGCTCCGGCTCGGCGGCGCCGCCGAACTCGGCCGCGGCGGCCTCCGCCACGGCGGCCGCTCCGCCCGGGTTGAGCTGGTTGGCGAGGTCGAGCAGCGACATGTGGATCGGGAGCGTGAGCTCCCCGCGGACCTGCTCGCCGGTAGGGGTCATGCGGCGGTCCTGGTCGATCAGCTCCATGTCGCGCAGCAGGAGGAGGTGGCGCTCGCCCTGGATCTGGAGCGTGTTGTCGTTGTCCCAGCCGGCGCGGCCGAGATAGGCCATCGCGCGGCCGAAGTCGAGCGTGGCGATCTGGGTCCCCGGCGGGACGGACGCGAGGAGGCTCAGACCGATCGCCAGGCCATGGAAGATCGAGTCCGTCATGTGCTTCTCGCGCAGTTGGCGGCGCAGCCACTCGGCCTGCTGGGGCGAGACGTCGAAGAACGCCGCCTCGTCGGCCGAGCGGATGTAGCGGCGCCCGACGTCGGTGAGCTCGACGACGCCGCGATCCTCCTTCACGAGGCCGGCGGCGCGCGCGTAGGAGATGAAGTGCCGGAGCCGGCCGAGCGCGTTCTCGAGGCCGGGCGGGAAGAGCTCGTCGACGCCGAACTCGGTGACGAACTCGTCCGTGCGCAGCCGGCCGCGGCGCTCGATGGCGCGCATCAGGCCGTGGGCGTCGCCCAGCCGGGTCGCGGGAATGGGACGCATCGCCCGCGGACCCTAATGGGCCGCGCGCGACCGTACCAGCACGCGCGGCCCGGCCGCCCGGGCCGCGCGCGTGCGCTCAGGAATCCGAGGACTTCGCGCCGGTCCGCGCGGAGACGTTCGCGGGGCTGCCGTCGCCACTCGGCACGACGCCGTCGGGACCCGTCGCGGCTGCGCCGTTCGCCGCGCCGGCCGGCTCCGTGTCCTTGCCGGCCTTCGCCGGCTTCGCCGCCGCGCTCGGCGCCTTGCGGGCCGCGGGCTTGGCGGTCGCCTTCTTCTTCGCGGCCGGCTTGGCCGAGCGCGGCTTCGCCGCGGCGGGCTTGGCGGTGCCGGGCGTGGCCGCGGCGGCATTGGCGGTGGTCGGCGGCTCGGAGCTCGACGGCTTCGCCGAGGCGGCGGGCTTCGCGGACGTCGCCTTCTTCTTCGCCCGAGGAGTCGCCTTCTTCGCGCGCGGCTTGGCGGCCGTCGCGGACTTGACGGCCGCCGGCTTGCCGGGACGCGGGGCGCCGACCGCCTCGGGCGGCGGCGTCACCGTGGCGTCGTCCTCGTCGCGGCGGAGGCGTTGGGCGATCTCAGAGCCGCGCGGAGAGGGCCTTGTGGCCGAGGTCCACCGCGGACTCGATCAGCTTCTTGGGAAGGGATGGCATACGGGCATTCTGCCCGCGCCGCTGCGAGCTAAGCCGCTATGGCCTCGCGCGCCGCCGTGGCGACCGGGACGACCGCGACGTCGCCGCACGCGATCGCCAGCGCCTCGGTGGCGGAGATCCGCTCCCACGAGCCGCCGCCCGGCACCCGGAGCTCGCCGGCGACCCGGCGGGTCAGCTCGTCGAGCGTGAAGTGGAGCTCGAGCTCGCCGGCGAAGAGGTCCTGCGCCCGCTCCCACGCCGCATCCACCTCGTACTGCACTTCGGCGGGAATGTCAGGGGTGACGTGGGAGCTGGGCATCAGTCGGAGGTCCTTCACGGGGGGAGCAGGCTGTTGCCCCCACGATGATCGTCGGACCCCCGCGGACTTCCCATGGGGTCGGGACCCCAAGCCCCGCGCGGAGCTACAAGCCGGCCGGGTGGCGCGCGACGAAGCCGGCGGTGGAACGGCCGTCGCCGGCCCAGCGCGAGCCGGTGACGCTCTGGGCGCCGGTGTCGAAGCGGATGCCCGCGACCTCGAGGAAGACGTGGCCGGCGCTGGCGTAGATCGTGACCCACTTGCCGGGGCCGGGCTGGCCGAAGACATCAGCTGGCCCGACGTCTGCGTGGCCGGACAGCAGGCCCGCGGAGGCGAGCACGAAGGAGACCGAGCCCGAGCAGTCGTAGCCCTTGTCGAGCCACTTGCCGTGGCCGCCGCCCCAGATGTAGGGCGTGCGGGCGATGCCGTTGCCGGCCTGGATCATCTGCTTGACGGCGTCCGGCGCGTCGAGCGGCGGGCAGCGCGACGCCGTTGCCGAGCGCGATCGCCTGGGTGACCGAGTTGGAGCCGCCGCGGGCCGGGTGCGCGCCGCGGATGGCCGCGGAGGCGGCGCGGGTGGGCTTCGCGTCGGCGCTGGTCAGGCCGGGGTCGGGCGCGACGTCCGCAGCGGCGGACGGGAGACGAGCCACCAGCGACCGGCTGCACCACCCGCGCGCGAGGTCTGCGACGGCAGCGGCGGGAGGCCGGCGTCGGGGTCGGCGGTCGCGGCGGCCATGCGCCTGCTGTGTCACGCACCGGCGCGCGGTCCTTGCCGGCCGCGCCGAGCGCGAACCAGCCGACCGTCAAGGAGGCGAGCCCGGCGACCAGCGCGGCGACCCAGATCCGGCGCATCCACCTAGGATGGCGGCCGCGCCGCCGTTCGGACGTAAGGATTCCCACCACGTACCCGCATCGGCCGGACGACGCCCCGACTTGAGCCTCAGAACGCCTGCGCGAGGTCCTCGATGAGGTCCTCGGCCGCCTCGACTCCGCACGACAGGCGCACGAGATCGGGCGGCACCGCCGCCGCGGACCCCTCGACCGACTGGTGCGTCATGGCCTGCGGCACCTCGATCAGCGACTCGACGCCGCCGAGCGACTCGGCGAGCGAGAAGACGCGCGTCGCCGACGCGATCCGCGCGGCGTCCGGATGCCGGAAGGACACCATGCCCGAGTACCCCGGCCAGCGCACCTCGCTGACACCTCGGATACGCCCTCCAGCCACGCCGACACGGCGCGCGCGTTCTCCGTGTGCGCCGCCATCCGCAGGTGCAGCGTGCGCAGCCCGCGGTGCACGAGGAAGCAGTCCAGCGGCCCGGGCACGGCACCGACGGAGTTCTGCACGAACCGGACGCGCTCGTGGACCTCCGGCGAGCCGACCACGACCGCTCCGCCGACCGCATCCGAGTGCCCGCCCAGGTACTTCGTGGTCGAGTGCACGACCGCGTCCGCGCCGAGCTCCAAGCGGCCGCTGATAGACCGGCGTGGCGAACGTGTTGTCGACCGCCACGAACGCGCCGCGCCTGGCGGCGACGATCGCGCCCACGTCGACCACCTTCAGCCCGGGTTGGTCGGCGTCTCGACCCAGATGAGCGCCGTGTCGTCGCGCACCGCCGCGGCGACCGCCTCGGGGTCGGACTCGTCGACCATCGTGTACGAGAGCCCCCAGCGCGACAGTACCTTGTCGACCAGCCGGTACGTCCCGCCGTACAGGTCGTCGGGGATGACCACGTGGCCGCCCGGCCGAGCAGACCGCGGTGATCAGTGCATGCTCGGCCGCCATCCCCGAGGCGAACGCGCTGGCCAGCCCGCCCTCGAGGTCGCCCAGCGCCGTCTCGAGCGCCCTCCGCGTCGGGTTGGCCGAGCGCGAGTAGTCGTAGTCCTCGCGGAACGACCCGGGCGCGCGCTGGACGTAGGTCGTCGCCTGGTGGATGGCCGGCACGACCCCGCCGTAGCCGGGGTCGGGCTCGAGGCCCGCGTGCACCGCGCGCGTGGCGAACGCTCATGAGACGAGCGACTCGAGCAGGTCGGTGCGCGTGACGATCCCGACTGGTCGCCCGAGCTCGGCCACGATCAGCGCCTGGCCCTCGCCGGTCAGCAGCTCGACCGCCTCGCGCACGGGGTCGCTGGTGGCCACGGTGGGGAATGGCGACTCCATCACCTCGGCGATCCCCGCGGACATCAGCTGCGGGTCGCTCATGGCCCGTTTGAGCAGCCCGCGCTCGCCCACCGAGCCGACCAGTTCCTCGTCGTCCATCACGGGCAGCTGCGACACGCGGTGCTCGTGGAACAGCGTGATCGCGTCCCGCACGCGCTGCTCCATCTGCACGGCCACGAACGGCGGGATCTCGCCCGCCTCGGTCTTGGTGCGCAGGACGTCGCCCACCGTGCGGTCCGCCGTGCGCTCCAGGAACCCGTACTGGGACATCCAGTCGTCGTTGAAGATCTTCGACAGGTACGCCCGGCCGCCGTCCGGCAGGATGACGGCGACCATCGCGTTGCGGTCGGAGATCCCGCGCGCGACCTCCAGCGCCGCCTACACCGCGAGCCCACACGAGCCGCCGACCAGCAGCCCCTCGGTCTCCGCGAGCCGGCGCGTGGTCAGGAACGACTCGCGGTCGCTGACCGTCACGTAGCGGTCGACCACCGATGGGTCGTACGTCTCCGGCCAGAAGTCCTCCCCCACGCCCTCGACGAGGTACGGGTGCACCTCGTCGTTGGAGTAGATCGAGCCGACCGGGTCGGCGCCGATGACCTCGATCGCCGGGTTCTGCTCGCGCAGGTAGCGCGCGACGCCGGTGATCGTCCCGCCGGTGCCCACGCCGCACACGAAGTGGGTGATCCGCCCGCCCGACTGGCGCCACAGCTCGGGGCCGGTGGTGAGGTAGTGGGTCTCCGGATTGGCCGGGTTCTCGTACTGGTTGGGCTGGAAGGCGCCTGGGATGTCGCGCGTCAGGCGGTCGGCAACCCGGTAGTAGGACTGCGGCGACTCCGGCGCGACGTCGGTCGGGCAGACGACGACCTCGGCGCCGTAGGCGCGCAGCAGGTCGATCTTCTCGCTCGACATCTTGTCCGGCATCACCGCGATCACGCGATAGCCCTTCAGCCGCGCGGCGATCGCCAGGCCCGTGCCGGTGTTGCCCGAGGTCGGCTCGATGATCGTGCCGCCGGGCCGCAGGCGCCCGTCGTGCTCTGCCGCCTCGATGAGCTTCAGCGCCACCCGGTCCTTGATCGAGCCGCCGGGGTTGAACGACTCGACCTTGGCCACGATCTGCGGCGCGAGCCCGGCGCCGATCCGGCTCGAGCCGGACGAGCGGCGTGTCGCCGACGGTCTCGAGGATCGAGTCCTTGATGTCCTGCGTCGTTGAAGTCGCAGCGGGCGGAGTCATGGAAAGCGACTATAGGCGCGCCGCGGATCGCCGCGGAAAAGTGCGCAAATTCGGCACGAATTCGTCACGAAGACGGGACGGACATCGCGGCAATGGTCCTAAATGCGGGAACGGGCGCGAAGGAGAGGCTGAGTGGAAGCAGCGAGCGTGGGACGGGCGGCGGGCGCGGGCGGGAGCGCCCGGCGCGTCGAGGCGATGGTCGCGCGCCACGGCCCGGCGCTGCTGCGCGTGGCCAACCAGTTCTCGCTCTGCCACGACGACGCGCTCGACGCCTACCAGCGCGGGCTCGAGATCTATCTGCGCCGCCTGGAGACCGTCGACCCGGCGACCGAGGGCGCCTGGCTGCGGGTGGTCGTAAAGCATGAAGCCATGGCCATCCGCAGCGCCCGCCAGGCGTCCGTGGCCCACGAGGACGTCGACCTCGACGCGAGCGCCGGCGCGCTGCGTGAGGTCGAGGACGAGGTCGCGGGCGGCGAGCGCGTGGACCGCTCCGTCGAGGCGCTGCGCGCGCTCAAGCCCGACGAGGCGAAGGCGCTGATGCTCAAGGCGCAGGGCCTGTCCTACCAGGAGATCGGCCGCCGCTACGGATGGACCTACACGAAGGTGAACCGGGCCATCACCGAGGGGCGGCGGCGGTTCATGGACGTGTTTCGCGGGATCGAGGACGGCGAGGCGTGCGAGCGCCACGCCGGCGACGCTCGCGGCGCTGGTCGCCGGCACCGCGACGAGCGCGGAGATCGTCGGCGCTGCGCCCGCACCTGCGCCACTGCACGGCCTGCCGGGCGACGATGCGCGAGCTGCGGGTGTCGCGCGGCCGGCGGATCGCGCTGCGCTCATCCCGGGGCTGCCGTGGCTGGCGCGCCGGCTCGGGCAGGCGGTCGCGCGCATGCCGGCCGACGTGCAGTACGCCGCGGCCACGAGCGGCGGCGGGCGCCTCGGGCCGGCGGCGGCGGTGCTCGGCGTGTGCCTGGGCGGCGCCGGCGCGGCGGTGTGCGCGACCGGCGGGGCGCTGCCCGTGGTCCCGCCGCTGATCGCCCACGTCCGCGCCCGCACCGGTCGGCCGCCGCCAGGCCGTCTCGCGCCGGTGCGCCGCCGTCCCCAGCGTCACGCGCCCGTGCGCGGGATCGCGGTCGCCGCCGCGGCCACGCCGGCGGCCGCGCGGCCGACGGCGACGCCCGTGCGGCGGGTCGCGCACGCGTCGTGGCCCACACGGCCCAGCGCCGCCACCGCCGCGCGGCGCGAGTTCGGCTTCGAGGGCACGGCCCCGGCGGCCACCGCGACGCCGGCGCCGCGTCGGCCCGGGCGGCGAGCGCGACGACAGCGCCGGTGCGGCATCGCGTCGTCGGGCGCCGCCGGCTCGGAGTTCGGATTCGAGCGCGGCGGCTGAGCCGATCCTGCCGTACGCGCCATCATGGCCGCGATGCCACCCGACGAGTTGCGGCCCTACCTCGCCCGTCTGGCCGGGCAGGACGAGGCCCTCGCCCAGGTCGACCGCGAGACCGCCGAGCTGCCCGAGGCCGGGATGCAGTCGCGCCCCGACTTGGGCGGCCTGCTGACGATGCTGACGCGCCTGACGTAGACCACCCGCGCCGTCGAGGTCGGCACGTTCACCGGCTACGGCGCGGTGTGCATTGCCCGCGGGCTCGCGCCGGGCGGCCACCTCACCTGCTTCGAGGTCAGCGAGCGATACGCGGAGATCGCGCGGCGCGAACGTGCGAGCGGGCGGGCGTGGCCGACAAGGTCACGATCGAGGTCGGCCCCGCGGCGGAGCGGCTGCCCGACCTGGAAGACGTCGACTTCGCCTATATCGACGCCGACAAGACCGGCTACCCCGGCTACTACGAGACGCGATCGAGCGCCTGCGCCCCGGCGGGGTGCTCGTGCTCGACAACACCCTGCGCGGCAACGCCGTCCTCGACCCGCAGGACGAGACGTCGCGCACGATCGCCGCGCTCAACGACCGGATCGCCGCCGACGAGCGCGCAGACTCGGTCCTGCTGGGCTTCGGCGACGGCGTGACGATCGTCCGCCGCCGCTGATCAGGGCGCCTGGATCTCGCGCTTGAGGATCTTGCCGGTCGGGCCCTTCGGGAGCTCGTCGGCGAACCAGACCTGGCGCGGGTACTTGTAGGCGGCGACGCGCTCCTTGACGAACGCGCGGATCTCGTCGGCGTCGGCGTCCTTGCCCGCCGTGCAGGACGACCGCCGCGCCGACCTCCTCGCCCAGCGCCTCGTCGGGGACGCCGATCACCGCCGCCTCGGACACGGCCGGGTGCTCGTAGAGGACCTCCTCGATCTCGCGCGGGTAGACGTTGTAGCCGCCGCGGATGATCATCTCCTTCTTGCGGTCGACGATGAAGAAGTAGCCGTCCTCGTCGACCCGGGCCATGTCGCCCGTGTGGAACCAGCCGCCGCGCATGACCTCTTCCGTCGCCTCGGGGCGGCCCCAGTAGCCCTTCATCACGTTGTGGCCGCGGATCGACGATCTCGCCGACGTCGCCCTGCGGCACCGTCGTGGCCGTCGTCGTCGACCACCTTCATCTCCACGCCGGCGATCGGCGTGCCGATCGAGCCGGGCTTGCGCTCGCGGTCGGGGTGGTTGAACGAGGCGACGGGCGAGGTCTCCGACAGCCCGTAGCCCTCGAGGATCGATCGCAGCCGAACGCCTCCTCGAACTCCCGCATGACCTCCACCGGCATCGCCGCGCCGCCCGAGACGCAGATGCGCAGCGTCGACACGTCGGCGTCCGCCCGCGCCGGGTGGTTGAGCATCGCGTGGTACATCGTCGGCACGCCCTCGAACACGCGTCACCCGGTCGCGGGCGATGATCTCCAGCGCCTTGGCCGGATCGAAGCGGGGGATCAGCGTCAGGCAGGCGCCCGCGCGACACGGCGCCGTTCAGGCCGCACGTCTGCCCGAACGAGTGGAACAGCGGCAGCGCGCCGAGGATGACGTCCTCCTCGGTGATGCCCGACCAGCTCGCGCGCGCCGCGGAGGCAGTTGTCGACGAGGTTGGCGTGCGTGAGCTCGGCGCCCTTGGGCGTGCCCGTCGTGCCGCGACGTGTAGAGGATCACCGCGGTGTCGTCGCCCGCCCGCGGCTCGTCCTCCTCGGCCCGCGGCGGCGCCGATCACCAGCTGCTCGAACTCGCCCGGCTTCGACCAGGATCGCCTCGGCGCCCGCGGCCTGCGCGCCCGCCTCGCGCCGGCTCGCCGAAGTCGTGCCAGGCGAACAGGTGCTTCGCGCCCGAGTCGCGACAGGTAGAACTCGACCTCGCGGCCCTTGAGCAGCACGTTCATCGGCACCACGACGCCGCCGGCGCGCAGCACGCCGTAGTAGACGATGCCGAAGTACGGGACGTTCGGGAGCATGATCCCGACGCGGTCGCCCGGCTCGAGCCCGCGCTCCTTCAGCAGCCCGGCGATCCGTGTGGCGCCCTCGTTGAGCACGGCGTAGTTGGCCACCGCGTCGTCGAGCTTGAGGGCGGGCCGGTCCCCATGCTTGGCGGCGGTCTCGGTGAGCAGCTGGGCGAGGCTCTCGGGCATGCGCCCGACCCTAGTGCACCCGGCCCGCGGGTACCACGCATTCCGACGAGCCCGGCCCCCCCTGCCGGCACCCGACAGGCGCGCACGTACCACCAGTATGCGAGCGCCTGCCGTGCACCGGCAGCGACGATCCGTGCAGTCGCCGGGCGATCCGCGGGACCCACGAGCCGGATGCACACCGCCTACGGCTTGGCGGCCATGAAGAACACGGCGACGAGCACGAGGACGCCGAGCAGGACCTCGACCGCCAGGTAGCGGCGGTACTCGCGCTCGTAGGCCTCGCTCCAGCCGCCGCCCGCGGCCACGTCGGCCCGGGCGAGCTCGGCCATCCGGCGCGAGGCGGGCACGACGACCGCGCCGCCGAGGGCGCCGATGGCCAGCAGGCAGGCCAGCGGCACCTCGACCCACAGCGCGCCCCAGTGGTGGCCGCGGCTCGCCAGATAGACGCCGAACGCCAGGATCAGCGCCGTGCCAGGGCCGGTCAGGCGGATGTTCAGCGCATGCTGGACGTCGTGCAGGCCGGGCATCGCCGCCGGGTGGCGGCGGCGGACGTAGGGCAGCAGCAGCGGATAGGCGAGCGGGAGACCGAACGCCGCCAGGACGGCGATGATGTGCAGGGCGAGGACGACGGAGTACGCGGTCACGGCTCCAGGATCGCCCATCGTGTCCCTGGAGCTTTCCCCTGAGTTTTCCCGCGCCCTCATCGCTGCTGGAGCGCGACGCCGAGCGGGCGGCGCTGGCCGACGACCTGCGGGCGGCGGCGGAGGGCCGCGGCGGCTGCGTGCTCGTGCGCGGCCCGGCGGGGATCGGCAAGACCGCGCTGTTGGCCGAGGGGCGGGCGCTCGCGGCGCAGGCGGAGATGACCGTGCTCGCCGCGCGCGGCAGCGAGCTCGAGCGCGGCTTCGCGTTCGGCGCCGTCCAGCAGCTGTTCGCCCGCCGGACGGAGGACCTGCGGGGCGCCGCCGCCCACGCCGCCGCGGCGTTCTCGGTCGAGGCGGCGGAGCCCAACCACGCCGTGCTGCACGGGCTGTACTGGCTCGCCGCCGACCTGGCGCCGCTCGCGCTGGTGGTGGACGACGCCCACTGGCTCGACGAGCCCTCGCTGCGCTGGCTGGCCTACATGGTCAACCGGGCGCAGGAGCTGCCGCTCGCGCTCGTGCTGGCCGAGCGCACGGGCGAGCCCCGCGACCTCCTCCAGGCCATCCGCCTGCACCCGGCCACCCGGGTGCTCGTCCCCGCCCCGCTGTCCGTCGCGGCGGTGCGGCGCCTGGCCGCCGCGGCGCTCGGCCGCGAGCCCGACGACGAGTACGTGCGCGCGGCCGCCGAGGCGACCCAGGGGAACCCGTTCTACGTGCGCGCGCTGCTCGCCGAGGGAGGGACGCCGGACACCGTGGTCGACCACGTGGCGGTGCGGCTGGGCCGGCTGCCGGAGGCGTGCGGGCGGCTCGCCCGGGCGCTGGCCGTGCTCGACGGCGCGGCGAGCGGGACGGTGGCGGCGCGGCTGGCCGGCCTCGACGTGCGCGGGACGGTGGAGGCGGCCGAGGCGCTCGCCGCCGCCGACCTCGTCCGCGACGGCGCGTTCGTCCACCCGCTGGTGCGCAGCGCGGTCTATGCCGCGATCCCCGCGGCCGAGCGCGCGGAGCTGCACGCCCGCGCGGCCCGGCTGCTGGCCGACGCCGGCGCGCCGCCCGAGCGCGTCGCCGCCCAGCTCGCGGCCGGCGAACCGGGCGGCGGCGAGTGGGCCGTCGAGTGGCTGCGCCGGGCCGCCCGGGCGGCCTGGGCGCGGGGCGCGGCCGACGTGGCCGCCGGCTGCCTGCGCCAGGCCCGCGAGGAGGAGATGCCGGCCGAGCTGCGGATCGCCGTCCTGCGCGAGCTCGCCCCGGCCGTGATCGCCACCGACGGCCCGGCCGGCTTCCCCTACCTGTATGAAGCGCTGGGCCTCGGGGGCCCGCAGCGGGCGGAGGTGGCGCGCGAGCTGGCGCGCGCGCTGTTCACCCAGGGCTTCTTCTCCGAGGCGCTGGCCATCCTCGAGCGCGAGCCGGAGCTGCACGCCGAGCGGGCCACGGTCGGCCTGCTCGACCTGGCCGCGCTGCGCCGGCTCGGCGGCCTGGAGCGGATCGCCGCGAGCGCGCCCGAGGCGGTGCGCGCCTGGATCGAGGTCGCGCGCGACCCGGCGGCGGACGGCGCGGCCCGTGCGGAGGCGGCGCTGGCCGGACCGCTGGACGACACTGCGCTCGCCGCGGCGCTGATGGCGCTCACGGCCGCGGGACGGCTCGAGCAGGCCGAGGCGGCCTGGACGGGCGTGGCCGACGCAGCGCGCGCGGCGGGGGCGCTCGAGCGCCTGCGCTTCGCCGTGGCGCTGCGGGCGCTGGTGCGGCTGCGGCTCGGGCGCGTGGCCGCCGTCGAGGCGGACATGCGCGAGCTGATCACCTGGATGGAGGAGCTGCACGTGCCGTTCGCCGACCAGCGCGTGGCGCTGCCGTGGGCGCTCGTGCCGCTCGTCGATGCGCTGGTGGAGCGGGGCGCCGCGGAGGAGGCGCAGGGCTGGGTGACCGCCACGGGCCTGGAGGGCGACTTCCCCGAGGTGTTCGGCTTCACGTTCCTGCTCGAGTCGCTGGGGCGGCTGCGGCTGGTGCAGGGCCGAATCCCCGAGGCCGTGCGGCTGCTGCGCGAGTGCAGCCGGCGCCAGCGCGCCTGGGGTATCCGCAACCCGGGTTTCCTACCATGGCGCTCGAGCCTGGCGCTCGCCCTGGCCCGCACCGGCCGGCGTGCCGAGGCGCTCGACCTGTGCGACGAGGAGGTCGACCTCGCCCGCGCGTTCGGCGTGGCCCGCGAAGAGGGCATCGCGCTGCGGGCGCTGGCCGAGGTGACCGGCGACGTGGAGCCGCTGCGCGCCGCGGTGGCGGTGCTGGAAGGATCACCCGCCCGGCTGGAGCACGCCCGCGCGCTGACCGACCTGGGGGTGGCGGAGAAGGACAGGGAGGCGCTGCGGGCGGCGCTCGACATGGCCGAGCGGCTCGGTGCCACCGCGCTGGCCGAGCGCGCGCAGCGTGCGCTCATCGCCACGGGCGCCCGCCCGCGCCGGCGCGTGCTCACGGGCGCGGACGCGCTCACCGCCGCGCAGCTCCGCGTGGCCCGGCTCGCCGCCGGCGGGATGGGCAATCGCGAGATCGCCGAGGCGCTGTTCCTGACCGAGAAGACCGTCGAGGGCCACCTGGGCCAGGCGTATCGGAAACTCGGGATCGGCTCGCGGACCCAGCTGGCCGCATTGCTCGGCTAAGGTCGCGGCCATGAGCATCCTCGACCGCTTCAGGCTCGACGGCAAGGTGGCGATCGTCACGGGCGCCTCGTCCGGGCTGGGCGCCGCGTTCGCGCTCGGCCTGGCCGAGGCCGGCGCCGACCTGGCGATCTGCGCGCGCCGCGTGTCGCGGCTCGAGGCGACGGCCGAGCAGGTGCGCGCGCTGGGCCGGCGCTGCGTCGCCGTGCCCGCCGACGTGTCTCAGCCCGAGGACTGCACGCGCGTGGTCGAGCAGACCGTCACCGAGTTTGGGCCGGGTCGACGTCCTGGTCAACAACGCTGGGATCGGCACCGCGTACCCGGCCACGCGAGAGGCGCCGGACGACTTCCGTGCGCGTGATCGACATCAACCTCAACGGCTCCTACTGGATGGCGCAGGCGTGCGGGCGGGCGATGACCGAGGGCGGCAGCATCGTCAACATCGGCTCGGTGCTCGGCCTGACCAGCGCCGGGCTCCCGCAGGCGGCGTATGCGTCCAGCAAGGCGGCGATCATCGGGCTGACGCGCGACCTCGCCCAGCAGTGGACGGGCCGCAAGGGCATCCGGGTCAACGCGCTGGCCCCCGGCTTCTTCCCGTAGCGAGATGACCGACCAGTACCCCGACGGCTACCTCGACGCGCAGCTGGCGCGCATCCCGGCCGGCCGCGCCGGCGATCCCGCGGAGCTCACCGCGGCGCTGCTGTTCCTGGCCAGCGACGCCGGCGCCTACGTGACCGGGATCGTCCTGCCCGTCGACGGCGGCCTGCTGACGAGCTGATGCCGCTGCCCAAGGGCCTCGCCCGCTTCAACCTCCGGGTGACCAACCGGGTGCTCGGGCCCGTGGCCGAGCGGCTGCCCGGGTTCGGGATCGTCGTCCACACCGGCCGCCGGTCCGGCCGGACCTTCCGCACGCCGGTCAACATCTTCCGGCGCGGGGACGGCTACGTGATCGCGCTGACCTACGGCGCGGACAGCCAGTGGGTGCGCAACGTGCTCGCCGCGGGCGAGGTGGACGTGGAGATCCGCGGCCACACCGTCCACCTCACCGCGCCGCGCGTCGTCCACGACGAGCAGCGCCGGCTCGTGCCGGCGCCGGTGCGCCTCCCGCTGCGGGCGGCGAACGTCACCGACTTCCTGGTGCTCAGTCGAGCAGGACGCTGAGCCGGCGCTCCAGCGCGCCGGACATGGCCTCGCGGATCGGGCCCTCCTCGAAGCGCGCGACGAGCTCGGCCATGAAGCCCTCGATCACGAGCCGCTTGGCCGGCGCGTCCGGCAGCCCGCGCGAGCGCAGGTAGAAGACCTGCTCGGGGTCGATCTGGGCGATCGCCGCCGCGTGCGTGCAGCGCACGTCGTTGGCCAGGATCTCCAGGCCCGGGATCGCGTCCGCGTGCGCGCGCTTGGAGAGCAGCAGGTTGCGGCACTCCTGGAACGCGTCGGTCTGCTGGGCGCCCGGGTCGACCTTGATCATGCCCGCGCCAGACGGCGCTCGACCGGTCGGCGAGGATGCCGCGGAACGCGAGGTCGCTCGTCGTGTTGGCCGCGCCGTGCTCCTGCGTGCGTGTGGAAGTCGATGTGCTGGCGCGCGTGCGGCGCGTAGGCGCCGGTGACCTTGGCGTGCGAGCCCTCGCCCGCCAGCAGCGTCTCCGTGCGCACCTTGCCGTTGCCCGAGCCGAAGCCGACGACGACCCAGTCGAGCGAGCCGTCGCGCGCCACCTCGGCGCGCTGGGAGCCGAACACCCACGAGCTCTCGTTCATGTCCTGCGCGCCGACGAAGCGCAGGCGCGGCGTTCTGGCCGACGCGCAGCTCGACGACCGAGTTCAGCAGCGTCTCGCCGTCGGCGGAGCCGGACAGGTGCTGCTCCCAGACCTCGGCCTCGGCGCCCTCCTCGAGCACGACCAGCACGCGGCGGTGCAGCGCGACGCCGGCGGCGTCGGAGATCGCGGTGAGGACGATCGGCGCCTCGACCTTCACGCCGCGCGGGACGTAGACGAACGCGCCGCCGGTCCAGCCGGCTTCGTTCAGCGCGGTGAAGACGTCCTGGTCGGCGTCGACGACCGTGCCGAGGTGCTGCTCGCACGAGGTCGCGCGTGCGCTCGCAGGCGAGCGTCAGCGGCAGGACGCAGCAGCGCCGTCGTCGACGGTCGCCGCTCGGTCGATGCACGCGGCCGTCGACCTGGCCCGAGGTGATGCGCGCCCTCGGGCGCCTCGAGCAGCGTCTCCACGCGGTCGACCGCGGTCGCGTCGCCCTCGCCGGGCGCGGCGGCGGCGAACGCGCCAGGTCGAGCTTCGTGAGGTCCGGTGAACTCCCAGCCCGCGCTTGCCCTTGAAGCTGCGGCAGATCGAGCTCGGCGGCGCGGCGGGCGGCCTCGCCGCGCCGCGCCTTCAGCCAGCCGGGTTCGCGAACGGCCGCCACCTCAGCCAATGGAGCCCTCCATCTGGAGCTCGATGAGGCGGTTCATCTCCACCGCGTACTCCATCGGGAGCTCCTTGACGATCGGCTCGATGAAGCCGTTGACGATGAGCTTGCCGGCCTCGTCCTCGGGGATGCCGCGGCGACATCAGGTAGAAGAGCTGCTCCTCGCCGATCTTCGAGACCGACGCCTCGTGGCCGACGTCGACGTCGTCCTCGCCGATGCGGATCGTCGGGTAGGTGTCCGAGCGCGAGTGCTCGTCGAGCAGCAGCGCGTCGCAGACGACCTTGGACTTCGAGCCGTGCGCGCCCTTGGCGACCTCGAGCAGGCCGCGGTAGGAGCTGCGCCCGCCGTCCTTGGAGATCGACTTGGCGAAGATGTTCGACGTCGTGTTCGGCGCCGCGTGGACGATCTTGGCGCCCGCGTCCTGGTGCTGGCCCTTGCCGGCGAAGGCGATCGACAGCACCTCGCCGTGCGCCCGCTCGCCCATCAGGTAGACCGACGGGTACTTCATGGTCAGCTTGGAGCCGAGGTTGCAGTCGACCCACTCGACCGTGGCGTCCGTCTCGGCGATCGCGCGCTTGGTGACGAGGTTGTAGACGTTCTGCGACCAGTTCTGCACGGTCGTGTAGCGGATCCGCGCGCCCGGCTTGGCGATCAGCTCGACCACCGCGGAGTGCAGCGAGTCCGACGTCCACACCGGGGCGGTGCAGCCCTCGACGTAGTGCACGTAGGAGCCCTCGTCGGCGATGATCAGCGTCCGCTCGAACTGGCCCATGTTCTCGGTGTTGATCCGGAAGTAGGCCTGCAGCGGCATCTCGACGTGCACGCCCGGCGGCACGTAGACGAACGAGCCGCCCGACCAGACCGCGGAGTTCAGCGCCGCGAGCTTGTTGTCGTTGGGCGGGATGATCGAGGCGAAGTACTCGCGGACGAGGTCCTCGTGCTCGCGCAGGCCCGAGTCCATGTCCATGAACATGATGCCCTGCTTCTCGAGGTCCTCGCGGACCTGGTGGTAGACCACCTCGGACTCGTACTGGGCGCCGACGCCGGAGAGGAACTTGCGCTCGGCCTCGGGGATGCCCAGGCGGTCGAACGTCTTCTTGATGTCGTCGGGGACGTCATCCCACGTCCGCGAGGACTTCTCCGACGCGCGGACGAAGTAGTGGATGTTGTCGTAGTCGACGTCCGCCAGCATCGGCGAGCCCCAGGTGGGCTGCGGGCGCGAGAGGAAGTGCTCGAGCGCCTTCAGGCGGAAGTCGCGCATCCACTGCGGCTCGTTCTTGAACTCGGAGATCTGCGCGACGAGCTCGCGCGACAGGCCCTTGGGGGCCTTGAACGCGTAGCCCGTCTCCGGGTCGTGGAACCCGAACTTCTCCTTGTAATCGGCGTTGATGCCGACCAGCGCCTGCTGCTCGGCGATCACCTCGGGAGTAGCCATCAGGTCAGTCGACCTCCACTCGAATCACGCCGTCCGCCACGACCACCGGGAAGGTGTCGATGGGGACGTACGCAGGCAGGTTCAGGGGGGTGCCGGTCCGCAGGTCGAACCGCGAGCCGTGGCGCGGGCACTCGACCGCGCAGCTCGCCCGGGTCGAATTCGCCCTCGACCAGCTCGCCGTCGTCATGCGAGCAGCGGTCCTCGACCGCGTACAACCGGCCGTTGCAGTTGAATACGCCGATCTCGAGATCCTCCACCTCGACGAGACGCTTCTCGCCGGGCGGGAGATCCTCCAATGGGCAGATGTCGACAAGGGGACTCATAAATCCGATTCTGGCGGTCTGGATTCTATCGAGAAGGCCTATGGCGCCCGCTGATCGGCATCACCACCTCGGAGGTCCGGCGGGCCGAGCACACCCAGCCGCTGCCGGAGGGCGAGCCGCCGCAGCACGAGATGGCGCTGGGGATGCCCTACGTGCGCGCGCTGCAGCGCGCCGGCGCGATTCCGGTGGTGCTGCCGCCGCTGCCGCGCCGAGGCCGTCCCGGCACTGCTGGCGCCGCTCGCCGGCGTCTGCCTGTCCGGCGGCCCGGACCTCGATCCCGAGCGCCTACGGCGCCGCTCCCGAGCCCGGACCTCGGCCCGAGTCGAGCCGGCCTGGACGTGTTCGAGCTGGAGGTGGCGCGCGTGGCCGACGCCGCCGGGCTGCCGATCCTCGGCATCTGCCGCGGCGCGCAGGCACTCAACGTCGCCCGCGGCGGGACGCTGCACCAGCATCTGCCGGCGGTCACCGACGACTCGGTCGGCCACCGCCAGATCGAGCCCGGGCTGGCAGGAGACGCACACGGTGCGGGTCGCGCCGGGCGTCGCGGCTGGCGAGCGTGCTCGGCGGCGTCGAGCTCGGCGTGAACTCGTTTCACCACCAGGCGCGTCGACCGGCTCGGCGACGGGCCTGCGCGCGGTGGCCTGGGCGCCGGACGGCACGATCGAGGCGATCGAGGCCGTGGACGCGCGGCTTCGTGCTCGGCGTCCAGTGGCACGCCGAGACGCTGGACCGCGCGGCCCGCACCAGCGGCTGTTCGAGGCGTTCGTCGCGGCGGCCGCGCCGCCCGAGGCGTTCGGCCGCCTGAGATGTGCGGTTTCGGCGTCGAGCTCCGCCGGGACGGGCCGGCGGACCGCGGCGCGCTGGAGCGGATGGGCGCGACGCTGGCGCCGCGCGGCCCGGACGGAGCCGGGCTGTGGATCGCACGGCGGCCGTCGGGCTGGTCCACCGGCGGCTGGCGATCATCGATCTCTCCGAGCGCGGCGCGCAGCCGATGCGCGATGCCGAGCTCGGGCTGACGGTCGTCTTCAACGGCTGCATCTACAACCACCACGAGCTGCGCGCGGAGCTGCAGCGCGCTCGGCGCACCGCTTCGTCTCGACCAGCGACACCGAGGTGCTGCTCAAGGGCTGGGCGGAGTGGGGCGAGGACCTGCCGTCGGCACCTCTTCGGCATGTTCGCGTTCGTGCTGCTGCGAGGACTCGGGCCGCGGCCGTGCTCGTGCGCGACCGGCTCGGGGTCAAGCCGCTGTATCTGGCGGAGCGCCGACGGCGCGCTGCGCGCCGCCTCGACGCTGCCCGCGCTGCTGGCCGCCGGCGGCGTGGACACGAGCGTCGACCCGGTCGCGCTGCACCACTACCTGAGCTGGCACTCGGTCGTGCCGGCGCCGCGGACGATCCTGCGCGGGCGTCTCCAAGCTGCCGCCGGCCACGCTGCTGCGTGGTGGAGCCGGACGGGACGCGGCGGGAGACGCTCCTACTGGGACCCGCCGTTCGAGCGCATGCACGCCGATTGGGCGCCCGGCGGACTGGGCGCGACGCCGTGCGCGAGGCGCTGCGGGCGGCCGTCCGGCGGCGGATGGTGGCCGACGTGCCGGTCGGCATCCTGCTCTCCGGCGGGCTGGACTCGTCGCTGATCGTCGCGCTGCTGGCCGAGGAGGGCCAGCGCGGGCTGGCGACGTTCTCGCATCGGCTTCCGGCGACGTCGGCGGGCGCGCGGGCGACGAGTTCGAGTTCTCCGACCTCGTCGCCGAGCGAGTTCGGCACCGAGCATCACAAGCTGCGAGATCGACGACGCGAGCGGATGGTGCCCGCGCTGCGAGGCGCGATCGCGGCGATGAGCGAGCCGATGGTCTCGCACGACTGCGTCGCGTTCTACCTGCTCTCGCGAGGAGGTGGGCGCGAGTCACAAGGTCGTGCAGTCCGGGCCAGGGCGCCGACGAGGTGTTCGCCGGCTACTCGTGGTACCCGCCGCTGCGCCGAGGCGCCGGGCCGCGGCGCCGACACGTACGCGGCGGAGTTCTTCGACCGCGACGACGCGGGGGTGGCCGAGCTGCTGGCCGTCGCCGCCGGCCGGCGACGACCGTCGCGCGCCTTCGCCCGCGACTGGTTCGAGCGGCCGGGCGCGGCGACGGCCGGTCGACCGCGCGCTGCGGCTGGACACCGAGGTGATGCTCGTCGAGGATCCCGGTCAAGCGCGTGGACAACATGACCATGGCCCACGGGCCTGGAGGCGCGCACGCCGTTCCTCGACCACGAGCTGGTCGAGCTCGCGGCGGCCTGCCCGCCGGAGCTCAAGCTCGCCGACGGCGGCAAGGGCGTGCTCAAGGCGGCCGCCCGCGGCGTCGTGCCGGACGCGGTCATCGACCGGCCCAAGGGCTACTTCCCGGTGCCCGCGCTGACGCACCTCGAAGGGCCGGTGCTCGAGTACGTGCGCGACGCGCTCACGTCAGCGGCCGCGCGCGACCGCGGCCTGTTCCGCCGCGAGGCCGTCGACGCCATGCTTGCCGACCCGAACGCACACCGCACGAACCTCGACGGCTCCACGCTGTGGCAGCTCGGGTTGCTCGAGCTGTGGCTTCAGTCCGCGCTGGCCAGGTAGCGCGCGCTGCGCAGCTGGTGGCGGATCGCGGCCCTGGACCGCGGGAAGCGCTCGAGGCGGAACGGGCCGTTCGGGTCGTTGCCCTGGTTGTAGAGCATCATCCGCACGCGCCGGTGGGTGTTGACGAACCGGAAGAGCTGGTCGACGAACCCGGGGCTGTCGCCGCCCCACAGCGCCCACTCGCCGAACACGAACGGCTGCTTGAACTCCCTGTAGAAGGCCTCGAGCTTGGAGAAGGCCGGGAACCTCGAGTAGAAGTCGGTGCCGACCCAGTCGACGTACCGGGCGCCGGGCCAATAGGCCGCAGCGGAGTTGGCGGCGATCGCCGGCGAGCCCTCGGTCTGGGGCACCCACAGCATCGCCACCTGCGGCTCGGGCAGCGCGTCGCCGCCGTCCTTGCCCGCCACGGGCGGCAGGTGCAGCGCCGCGAGCCTGGCGTCGATGTTGCTCACCGGGCCGCCGCGCAGGATCAGAACGGCCCGCCGCCAGGCCGCCTTGAACTGCGCGGTGCTGTGGGCGGCGTTGCGACGTGAGCCGTCGCGGTTGAACGCGCAGTACGCGTTGTTGGTCTGGTTCATCTCGGCCATCAGCCGGATGTAGACCGGCTCGCCGAACGCGGCGATCTTGCGGTTGAGCGAGAGCAGGTAGCTGTCGCCCCGGCCCTGGGCGATCCCGCGCGGCGTGATCCGCTCGGGCTCGCCGTAGCCGTGGTTGGTCGAGATGTGCAGCATCAGCCGCGAGTGCGCGGCCCGGGCGTCGGCGAACGCGTATGCGTTGCCCGAGTACCAGTAGGTGAAGAAGCCGAAGACCGCGGGGTGCTTGCCCACCTGCGAGCTGAACAGCGACGTCGACTCCGAGCCGGACAGCCCGGTGAACACCTTGCCCGACGGCGGGCCGAACACGTTCGCCCCGGCCGGCGCGGCCGGCAGCAGCGCGGCGAGCGCCGCGGCCAGCGGGACCAGCCGCCTCAAGCCGGCTCCACCGCCAGCTCGACCACGAGGTCGTCGAAGCTCGGGCGGTCGAAGCCGTCGCTGCAATGCAGCGTCACGCGGCCGTCCGCGGCCTCGTCGACGACCATGCCGGCGTCGCCGATCCAGGACTGCATCGTGCCCTGCTGGTCACGCCAGGTGTTCCATACGCGCACGCTCATCGGCTTGGCGCCGGACGGCTCCAGCGTGGCCACCACCTCGGGCGGCGCCGAGTCCGACCACAGCACGACGTCCGCCAGCGCCTGGTCGTTGACCACGACCTCGCCGTTGCGCGCCTTCAGCCGCAGCCCTTCGGGACGTTCGCCGCCGGGCCGGAGCGCGATCCGCAGCCGCGTCGGCGCGGTGACCGGCGGCAGCTCGTACATCATGTGCGCGAGCTGCCCGTCGACCTCGACGGGCGCGCCCTGCGCGGCCTGGAAGCGCTCGGCGAGCTTCTCGGACATCTCAGTACCCAGGATGACGGAACGGGTCGACCGCCGCGTGGTCCTGCGGCCAGCGCGGCACGACGTCGCGGCCGCCGTCGCGTTGCGGCACCGGCTCGTGGCTGAGCTCCATCGACTCCGTCCCCGGCTTGTCCGGGTTGAAGCGCTGCGGGGCGCGGCCCGTGCGCATGCGGGCGAGGTTCGTCTCGTCCCACTCGGAGGCCGCCTCGGGGTCGTTGGCCACGTTCTTCCAGTAGCGCGCGCGGACGGTGTTCCAGTTCGGCTCGTTGCCGGCCCGGGTCGGGGCGTAGATGTCGTCGCCCCGCTGCCAGCCCCGGGACGCGGCCTGCTCGACCCGCAGCCCCTCGGCCGGCGCGCCCTCTGAGGCGACGAGGCCCTCCGTCGTCTCGGTGACCGCCGCGCCCTCGGCCTCCGTGGCCGTCGCGGCCACCTCGGTGTCCACGGCGGCGTCGGTGGCCAGCGCCGCGGTCTCCCCGCCGGCCGCCACGGTCGCGCCGTCGGTCACGGGGTCGAGTCCGAGTTGGAGGGCGTCGACGACCACGAGGCCGCCGGTGACCACGACCATGCCGCCCGTGGCCAGGTTGTGCCAGAACGAGCTGTGGTGCTCCGCCGGCTTGGGCGGCGGCGGAGGCGGGGGCGGGGGCGGGGAGCTGAGCAGCGCCTTCAGCCCGCCGCCGGTGGAGCTGCCGGCCGAGCCGAGCAGCAGCGCGCCCAGCGTGGCCAGCGGGTCCGCCGCGGGCGGAGCGGCGCACACCAGCGCGGGCGAGCCCAGGTTCTGCACGAGCCCGGCGTGCTCGAGCGCGGCGGCGCACGACCGGTCCTCGCGGGTCACGGCGTCGTTGGCCTCCTGGGCCTGACCGTGCGCCCAGCGCTCGACGTCCAGCGCGTGGTTGGCGGCGTCGACCGACGCGTTCTCCGCCTGTACGGCCTCCTGCTGGAGCGGCGTCTGCACCGGCGCGCCGGGCGAGCCGAGGCCGGCGACGAGCAGCTGCATGGGATCGTTCACGGCGGCCGTCTGCGCGCTCGCCGCGGCACTGGCGGCGCGCGCGGCCGCGTCGCGGGCGGCCTTGAGCCTGCGGGCCGCGTCCAGGACCTTGTGCTGCGCGTCCTCGACGACCTGCGCGAGCTTGAACACCGCGGCCGAGGCGGTATGCATCGCGGTGATCGCCGCGCCGAGCGCATGGGCGTGCTCGGCCAGGCTGACCGCGAACTCGTCGCGGCCGGCGCCGAACCAGCCGATGGGATCCAGGCCCTTGAGGAAGCCCTGGCGGGACTCGAGCTCGCCGGCCAGCCCCACCGCGTGGGTGGCGATGCCGCGCAGCCCGTCGGGGTCGCCCTCGGGCCAGGGAAGGCCTTCGACTTCGCGGCTCACGTGCCCGGCATGACCCGTGCGTCGGTGAGCTCGTACAGCCCGGCGGCGGCGTCGGTCGCGGTGCCGAGGCCGTGGATGCCGTCGCCGAGGTTCGCCATCCCGCTCGACCAGGCGGCGCCGAAGCCGTGCAGCGCGCCGGCCGTCGAGCTGGGGGCGCCGTCTCCCTGGGCGAGCAGGCGGGCGCTTCCGGCCAGGCCGGTGACCTCGCCGCCGGTCCGCTGGGCCGCGGCTCCGACGTCCCGCAGGGCGCCGGGAATGACTTCGATCCTTGGCATCCTCGATCTACCGGTACCCGGAGTTGTCGATCAGCTCACGGCAGCAGGCTGACAATTCGCGCCGAGAGCGCGGGCGCGTCGGTCGGCTCGAGCGGCCCGTCGCCGCCGGGCGCGAACGCCCACCAGCCGAGTGGACCGGCCACGAGAGCCGCCACCGTGCCGGCGTGCCACTCGCCGTCCGGCTCGCGCCACGAGCCCTGCGCGACAAACGCCCGCTCGAGGCACTCGGCCAGCGCGAACGCCTGGTCGGCGGCCGCACCGTCGAGGCCGGCGGCCCGCACGTGCTCCAGGCCGGCCCGGGCGTCGCCCGCGCGCACGCGCTCGCGCGCCGCGAGCACGACGGCGGGGGCGACGGGGAGCGTCACGCGGTCGTCGTCCTCGGGCGGGTCGGGGGCATCGAGCAGGCCGGCCATGCGCACGAGCGCCTGCGGCAGCGCCTCCCGCGGGATCCGCTCGAGCTCGGTCGCGCCGGCCGCGACGCCGCCGGTCACCGCGTGCGCCTCGTCGGCCCAGGCGCGCCACACGCTCATGTCGTCGCCGTCGGAGCGCTGCAGCTCGACGCGCACGAGCGGCTGACCCACGGCGCGCAGCGTGGCGGCGGCCTCCTCGTCCGGCGTCCCGTCCGCTCCCACCACGCCGGCCTGGCGCAGGGCGGCGAGCTCCCGGGTGGTGTCGGGCCGGGCGAGCAGCGCGTGGCCGGGCGACGTGACGAGGGCCACCGCGGCCGCCAGCTCGCGGTCCGTGAGTCGGAGTGTGGGCATCGCGTTGCAGGCTAGGGTGCGCGCATGCGCAGCGTCCTCATCACCGGCGGCGCCTCGGGGATCGGCGCCGCGCTCGCCCGCGCCCTGACCGCCCGCGGCGCGCGGGTGGGGCTGATCGACGTCAGCGGCGACGCGCTGGCCGCCGTGGCCGAGGGCGTGCCGGGCGCGGTCACGGCCGTGGCCGACGTGCGCGACCGCGAGGCGCTGACGGCGGCGATCGACGACCTCGCCGGCCGGCTGGGCGGGCTGGACGTCGCCGTGGCCAACGCGGGGATCGCCACCGCCGGGCCGCTGCGCCTGGTCGCGCCGGAGTCGTTCGAGGACACGATCGCCGTCAACCTGATGGGCGTCTGGCACACCGCCCGGGCGACGATCCCGCACCTGCTGGAGCGCCGCGGCTACCTGCTGCTCGTGTCCTCCGCGGCCGCGCTGACGTCGCTGCCTGGGCTCGGCGCGTACAGCGCGTCGAAGGCCGGGGTGGACAGCCTGGGCCGCGGGCTGCGGTCCGAGCTCGCGCCGCACGGCGTGGGGGTCGGCGTCGCCTACTACCTCTTCCTGGCCACGCCGATGGTCACCAACAGCGAGGAGCTGGCGGCGTTCCGCGCGGCCAAGGCGCGGTCGCCCGGCCCGATCGGCCGGACGCACCCGCTCGCGCCGGCGATCGCCGTCACCGTCGCGGGGATCGAGCGCCGCGCGCGGGTGATCGCCTACCCGCGCCACGTCCGGGCGCTGCGGGCGCTCCACGGCCTGCTGGACAACCGCCTCACCGACCTCGCCGTGCGCCGCATCGTGCGCCCGATGGAGGCCGAGTTCGCCGCCGACGCCGAGCGGATCGGCGCCGACGCCGCCGCCCGCCTCCCCCACCAGCGCTAGGCCGTCTCCCAGGCGGCCGCGTGGCCGAGGCTCGCCGACTTGAGCACCTTCAGGGACAGCAGCGCGCACTTGATCCGCGTGGCCGAGATGTCGATGCCCAGCAGCTCGAGCACGAACTCGCGGTCGAGCGTGAGCAGCTCCTCCACCGGCATGCCCACGACCTCGTCGGAGGCCATCGACGCCGCGGCCTGGGAGATCGCGCAGCCGTGGCCGGAGAACGCGACCTCGGACACCTTCCCGTCCTCGTCGAGCTTCAGCTGCACGCGCAGCTCGTCGCCGCACAGCGGGTTGGTGTCGAAGAACTCGAGGTCCGGATCCGTCAGCTCGCCCCAGTTGTGCGGGCGCTTGTAGTGCTCGAGGATGTTCTCCCGATAGAGGTCGTCCATGGCTAGCCGAACACCTCGCGCACGCTGCCGAGGCCGTCGATGAGCCGGTCGACGTCGTCATGGGTGACGTGGACGGCGAACGACGCCCGGGTGGAGGCGGGGACGCCGAGGCAGCGCATCAGCGGCTGCGCGCAGTGGTGGCCGGCGCGGACGCAGACGCCCTCGCGGCCGAGGATCTCGGCCACGTCGTGCGGGTGCACGCCCGCCAGCGAGAACGACACCAGCGCGCCGCGCTGGTCGAGGTCGGCCGTGCCGTGGACGCTCAGCCCCGGCACGTCGGCCAGGCGCTCGAGCGCGTAGGCGGTGACGTCGCGGCCGTGCTCGCGCACCGCGTCCATCCCGATCCCCGCCAGCCAGTCGACGGCCGCGCCGAGGCCGATCGCCTCGGCCACCGGCATCGTGCCCGCCTCGAACTTCGCCGGCGGCTCGGCCCAGGTGGACTCGAAGTCGCCGACGCGGGCGATCATGTGCCCGCCGCCCAGGAACGGCGGCATCTCGTCCAGCAGCTCGCGGCGCCCGTGCAGCACGCCGATCCCGGTCGGGCCGTACGCCTTGTGGCCCGTCCAGGCGTAGAAGTCGGCGCCCAGCCCACCCACGTCGACCGGCTGCGACGGCGCCGCCTGGGCGCCGTCGACCAGCACGAGGGCACCCGCGGCGTGCGCGCGCTCGACGATCTCCGCGATCGGGTTGATCGTGCCCAGGACGTTGGAGACGTGCGTGACCGCGAGCAGCTTCGGCGCCTGCGCGAGCAGCTCGTCCAGCGCGTCGAGGTCGAGCAGCCCGTCGCCGGTCACCGGGACGTAGGCCAGCCGGCAGCCGAGCAGCTGCCACGGGACGATGTTCGAGTGGTGCTCCATCTGGGTCACCAGCACGAGGTCGTCCGGGCCGACGTTCGCCCGCCCCCAGGCGTAGGCGACCAGGTTGATCGCCTCGGTGGCGTTGCGGGTGAACACGGTCTCGCCCGGGGTCGAGCCCATGAACGCGGCCACCCGCTCGCGCGCGCTCTCGTAGGCGTCCGTGGCCTCGGCGGCCAGCGGGTAGACGCCGCGATGGATCGAGGCGCGGTAGGTCTCGTAGTAGCGGTCCATCGCCTCGATCGCGCCCCGCACGGTCTGCGCCGTGGCGGCCGTGTCGAGATAGACGAGCCCCTCGCGCGCGAGGACGGGGAACTCGGTCGCGGTCGGGACGGTGAGGCTCATGCCGTCGCCGCCACCTCGTCGCGGATCCAGCCGTAGCCCTTGTCCTCGAGCACGGCGACGAGCTCCGGGCCGCCCTCCTTGACGATCCGCCCCTCGAACATGATGTGCACGAACTGCGGGATCACGAGATGGAGGATGCGCTGGTAGTGGGTGATGATCAGCACGCCCATGTCGGAGCCGCGGGCCACCTCGTTGACGCCGGCGGCGACCGTGTTCAGCGCGTCGATGTCCAGGCCCGAGTCCGTCTCGTCGAGCACGGCCAGCGACGGCCGCGTGAGCGCCAGCTGGAGGATCTCCATGCGCTTCTTCTCGCCGCCCGAGAAGCCGTCGTTGAGGTAGCGGTTGGAGAACTCGCGCGGGACCTTGGTCAGCTCCATCGCCGCCTCGACCGTCTTGCGGAAGTCCTTCAGCGAGATCGCCGCCTCACCGCGCGCCTCGCGGTGCGCGTTCATGACCATGCGCAGGTACTTGGCCACGGTCACGCCCGGGATGGCCACGGGGTACTGGAAGGCCATGAACAGGCCGGCGCGGGCGCGCTCGTCCGGGTCGGCCTCCGTGATGTCCTCGCCGTTGAAGAGGATCTGGCCCTCGGTGACGTCGAGGTTCGGGTGGCCCATGATCGCGTTCGCGAGCGTCGACTTGCCGGACCCGTTCGGGCCCATCAGCGCGTGGAACTCACCCGGGCGGACGTGCAGGTCGACCCCCTTGAGGATCTGCTTGTCCGCAGCGGTGACGTGCAGGTTCTTGATCTGGAGCTCGGCCATGTGTCCTTCAGGGAGCGGTTACGGGAGCGTGGGCGGCGGAGGCGCGGGTCTCGAACTCGACGAGCTCGGCCAGCGTCGTGCGCTGCAGCGAGCGGATGACGCCCATCTGCACGCGCGTCCACAGCAGCTTGGTGGCGCACGTGGCGAAGTCGTCCCCATGGGAGCACTGCACGCGGCCGTCGTGGTCGTCGAGGAAGCAGTCCATCGGGGCGATCGCGCCCTCGAGCGCGAGCACCGCCTGGTCCATCGTGATCTCCGCGGCGGGGCGGGCCAGCACGTAGCCGCCATGGGCCCCGCGCGTGGACACCAGCAGGCCGGCCTTCTTCAGCAGCGCCGCGATCCGCTCGCAGTACGCGAGCGGCAGGTCCTCGGCCACCGCCATCGCCTTGAGCGACACCGGCCGGCCACTCTGCTCCTCGCGCCCGAGCTGGATGAGCAGCCGGACGCCGTACTCGGCCTTCGTGGTGAAGATCATCGCGGGAGAAAGCCTACCAACGCGGTAGGAGTTCCCCCGAGAGTGGAGCCTCCACCGCGCAGAAGGTCGGATAGCCGCACCTTTCGGGTTCGTGGCCGCTGGGACGATCCCGCCATGGCAGTCGCCGGAGAGACCATCACGCACCCGATCACCGGGGAGCGGATCACCTTCATCCGGACCAGCGCGGATACGGACGGTGCGCTGGCCGAAATGGACTTCTACCTGCCGGCCGGCATGACGCCGTGCCCGGAGCACGTGCACCCGAAGTCGACCGAGCGCGTCACCGTCCTGTCGGGCGAGGTGCGGGCGATGATCGACGGGCGCCTGCACGCCGTGGCCGAGGGCGAGTCGCTCGAGGTGCCGCCGGACACGTGGCACACGTGGGTGCCGGTGGGCGAGGTGCGCATGCGCGTGACGGTGACCCCGGCGCTCGGGATGGACGACTTCCTGGCCGACCTGTTCGCCATCGCCGAGGCCGGCGAGGTCGACGCCCAGGGCGTGCCGCACCTGCTGCCGCTGATGGTGCTGCTCGACGACCACCCCGATGCCTGCTACCTGCGGGAGCCGTCCGCCGGGCCGCGCAAGGACACGATCCGCACGCTGGCCTGCAGCGGGCGCATGCACGGCTACGGGCGGACGCCCCGCGCCGTCGCGGCGTAGGCCTTCTACCCTCGTGCGCTGCCCATGCAGCGCCGCGAGGACCTCCGCAACGTCGCCATCATCGCCCACGTCGACCACGGCAAGACGACCCTGGTCGACGCGATGCTGTGGCAGTCCGGGCGCGTTCCGCTCCAACCAGGACGTGGCCGACCGGGTCATGGACTCGATGGACCTGGAGCGCGAGAAGGGCATCACGATCCTGGCCAAGAACACGGCGGTGCGCTACGGCGACGTGAAGCTCAACATCGTCGACACGCCCGGCCACGCCGACTTCGGCGGCGAGGTCGAGCGCGGGCTGACGATGGTCGACGGCGTGCTGCTGCTCGTCGACGCCAGCGAGGGCCCGCTGCCGCAGACGCGCTTCGTGCTGCGCAAGGCGCTCGAGGCGCGGCTGCCGGTGATCCTCGTGGTCAACAAGGTCGACCGGCCGGACGCCCGCATCAGCGAGGTGGTCGACGAGGTCTACGAGCTGTTCATCGACCTCGGCGCCACCGAGGACCAGATCGAGTTCCCGATCGTCTACACGAACGCCAGGGCCGGCCACGCGTCGCTCACGCCCGACCGACCCGGGCGCGAGCCTGCAGCCGCTGATGGACCTGCTGGTCGACCACATCCCGGCGCCCGAGTACGACCCCGGCCACCCGCTGCAGGCGCACGTGACCAACCTCGACGCCTCGCCCTACGTCGGCCGGCTGGCGATCTGCCGCGTGCGCAACGGCACGATCCGCAAGGGCGCGCCGATCGCCTGGTGCCGCGCCGACGGCACCGTCAGCTCCGCCCGCGTCGGCCGAGCTCTACATCACCGAGGCGCTGGACCGCGTCGACGCCGACGAGGCCGGCGCCGGGCGAGATCATCGCCGTCGCAGGCCTGCCCGAGGTGACGATCGGCGAGACGCTGGCCGACCCGGACGACCCGCGGCCGCTGCCGGTGATCACGGTCGACGAGCCGTCGATCAGCGTGACCATCGGCATCAACCACTCGCCGCTGGCCGGCCAGGACGGCGACAAGCTGACCGCGCGCCAGATCCAGAGCCGGCTCGAGGCCGAGACGATCGGCAACGTGTCGATCCGCGTGCTGGACGACCGAGCGGCCGGACACCTGGGAGGTCCAGGGCCGCGGCGAGCTGCAGCTGGCGATCCTCGTCGAGATCATGCGCCGCGAGGGCTTCGAGCTCACCGTCGGCAAGCCGCAGGTGGTGATCCGGGAGATCGACGGCGTCCACCACGAGCCGGTCGAGCGCCTGACCATCGACGTGCCCGAGGACTACGTCGGCGTGGTCACGCAGCTGCTCGCGCTGCGCAAGGGCCGCATGGAGCAGATGATCAACCACGGCACGGGCTGGGTGCGGATGGAGTACCTCGTGCCGGCCCGCGGGCTGATCGGCTTCCGCACCGAGTTCCTCACCGAGACCCGCGGCACCGGGCTGCTGCACCACGTCTTCGACCGCTGGGAGCCGTGGGCGGGCGACATGCGCCTGCGCCCGACCGGCAGTCGCTGGTCGCCGACCGGCGCGGCAAGACCGCGACGCTTCGCGCTGTTCAACCTGCAGGAGCGCGGGACGATGTTCGTCGAGCCCGGCGAGGACGTCTACGAGGGCATGATCGTCGGCGAGAACGCCCGCGCCGACGACCTCGACGTCAACGCCGTCAAGGAGAAGCACCTGACCAACATGCGCTCGTCGACGCCGACGTGCTGGTGCGGCTCGTGCCCGCCCGCAAGCTCTCGCTCGACCAGGCGCTGGAGTTCGTGCGCGAGGACGAGTGCGTCGAGGTCACGCCCGCACGCGCGTGCGGCTGCGCAAGGTCGTGCTCGACGCGATCGGGCGCCAGAAGGCGGCGCGTAGGCTCAAAGCCTAGGTTTCCGCCCTACACTGAGGCCGCAAATCGCACCGATACGCTCCGGCCCCACGTCGTTCGAGGATCTCCTAGAGGCAGTGCCCGACGCCACCTTGGGGGTGGATGCGGCCGGCTGCGTCGTGTTCGCCAACGCGCGGGCCCGCGAGGCGCTCGGGCGCGACCCCGTGGGCGCCCCGCTCGGCGCGCTGCCGGTGGCGCTCGAGGTCACCCGCGTGCCGATGGGCGAGCTGACGCTCGTGTCGCTGCGCGACGTGGGGCCCAGCGCCATGCGCGCCGTGCTCGAGAACACGCCGGCGGCGATCTTCCTCAAGGACGCCGACGGCCGCTACCTCGCGGTCAACCGGGCGTTCGAGCGCCTGCACGGCTCGCCCGCGGAGGAGCTGGTGGGGCGGCTGGACCGCGAGGCGCTCGCGCCCGAGATGGCCGAGCGGATGCGCATCGACGACCTGCGCGTGATGTCCGAGGGCGAGCCGATCGAGCTCCAGGAGGAGGTCACGCACGGGGACACGACCCGGACGTTCCTCACGGTCAAGTTCCCGCTGCGCGACGACGAAGGGCGCGTCTACGGCGTCGGCGGCGTGGCGACCGACGTCACCCACCACGTGCGGCTGGAGGCGCGGCTGCGCGAGGCGCAGCGGCTGGAGGCGGTCGGCCAGCTCGCCGGCGGGGTGGCGCACGACTTCAACAACCTGATCGCGGTGATCGCCAACTACGCCGCGTTCGTGCGCAAGGACCTCGAGTCGGGCAGCCGCGCGGCCGAGGACGTCGATCAGATCATCGCGGCCGGCCGGCGGGCGTCGGAGCTGACCCGGCGCCTGCTGCAGTTCTCCCGCCGCCAGACGGGCAGCCCGGAGGTCCTCTCGCTGCGGCGCGTGCTGGAGAGCCTGGAGCTGTTGCTGCGGCGCACGCTCGGCGACGACGTGCTCCTGAAGCTGACGTGCGACGGCGAGCTGTGGGACGTGGAGGCCGATCGCGGCCAGCTCGAGCAGATGCTGATGAGCCTGGCGGTCAACGCGCGCGAGGCCATGCCCGACGGCGGCGAGCTGACCGTCAGGGCCGAGAACGCCGTGGTCGCCGACCTGCCCGGCCCGTCGCCGCGGGCGATCCGCCTGACCGTGGCCGACACGGGCCGCGGCATGGCCCCCGAGGTGGCGGCGCACGCGTTCGAGCCGTTCTTCACCACGAAGGCCGTGTCCGGCCACGGCGTCGGCCTCGGCCTGGCCACGGTCTACGGGATCGTCACCCAGGCGCGGGGGCGGATCGACATCGCGTCCGAGCCCGGCCGCGGCACGACCGTCAGCGTCCTGCTGCCGGCGGTCCGCCGGGCCAGCGACGACGACCCCAGCCCGGGCGCCCCGCGCGGCCACGGCGAGACCGCGCTGGTGGTGGAGGACGCCGACGCGGTGCGGGTGCTCACCGGGCGGCTGCTCTACGCCGCGGGCTACCAGGTGATCTCCGTGGAGAGCGGCGCCGTGGCGCTCGAGCGCCTCGACGCGGCCGACGTGCTGATCACCGACGTGGTCATGCCCGGGATGTCGGGCGTCGAGCTGGCCGTGGCCGCCCGCGAGCGCCGCCCGGACCTGCCCGTGGTGTTCGTCAGCGGCTACACCGGCGAGACCACGCTCGACCGCTCGGAGGACCCGGCCACGGCCTTCCTGTCGAAGCCGTTCGACGGCGACGAGCTGCTCAAGGCGGTGCGGGCGACGCTCGACGGCGCCGCCCGCATCCGGCAGGCTCCTTAGTGGCCGCGGGAATCCGCGAAGCGATTCCCGTCGCGAATCCGCGAAGCGATTCGCCTCATTCGTAGGCCAGGGCTCCGAGCACGTCGAGGCGCGACGCCCGCCGGGCGGGCAGCGCCGCCGCCAGCACGCCGGCCAGCGCGGCGACGACCGCCACCGCGACGAGGCTGCCGGCGGGCACGGCGAACTCGAGCCCGTACCGGCCGAGCCAGGCCACCAGGCCGCCGGCCAGGACGAGCCCGGCGGCGATCCCGAGCACGGCGCCGATCAGCGCGGTGATCACGCTCTCGTGGCGGACCATGCGCCGCACCTGGCGGCGCGACATGCCGACCGCGCGCAGCGTGCCGAGCTCGCGGGTGCGCTCGAACGTGGACAGCACGAGCGTGTTCACGATCCCGAACAGCGAGACGATCACCGCCAGCGCCAGCAGCACCCAGAGGATGGCCAGCAGCTGCCCGATGAACGCCGTCTGGTCGTCGACGAAGTCCGCCTTGCTCAGCACCTTCGCGTCCGGGTAGGGCGCGAGCGCCCTCCGGATCGCACCCACCGGGCCGTCGACCAGCGTGAGCCGGTTGCGGTGGTTGGCGAACGCGCCGGCGTAGGCCGCGTCCGAGATCGTCACCGGGCCGAGGCCGAGCACGTCGAGCACCGGCGAGTCCTCGATCCCCCGCACGGTCAGGTGCAGCGTCGTGCCGCCCAGCGAGGTGACGGCCAGCGGGCTGCCCAGGCTGAGGTGGTGCGTGCGGGCGAACCCGTCGTCCACCACCGCGTCGTCGCGGCCGAGCGCGGCCAGCGCTGCCGGACCGCCGGCCTTCCAGTCGAAGCCGAAGACCCGGTTGATCCGGTGGCGGGTCGACGGCGTTGACGCCCTCCTGCCGTCCGTACACGAGCGCGCCGTCCTGGCGCAGGCTGGTCACCGCCTTGACGCCGGGCACCGCGGCCACCGTCCGCTCGATGACCGGGTCGATCGGCGTGAAGCCGTCCGCGCCGGTGATCACCGCCGCCGCGCGGACGTGACGGTCGAGCGTGCCCCGGCTCTGGTTGTCCAGCCCCTTGGCCACCACGGTGACCGCGGTGACCAGCGTGACGCCGATCGTCAGCGCCGCCGCGGTCACGGCCGTGCGCCCGGGATTGCGCATGGCGTTGCGCCGGGCGAGCACGCCGGCGCTGCCGCCGAGACGCTCGGCCGGCCGGCCGACCACGGACGCCACGCCGCGCACGAGCCGGGCGAAGCGGCGCACGCGGGCGTCGTCGGCGTCGGCGGCGCGCAGCGCGGCCACCGGGGCGATCCGCGTCGCCCGCCGCGCCGGGAGCGCCGCCGCCAGCACCGTGGCCAGCGTGCCGACCGCCAGCGAGGCGACGATCGTGCGGGTCGAGACGACCGTGCTGGTGGCCGGCAGGTCCAGGCCGACCGCCGAGAACAGCGCGTTCAGCCCGGCCTCGATGCCCAGCCCGGCGGCGATCCCGGCGCCGGAGGCGAGCAGGCCGACGACCAGCGCCTCCAGCAGCACGCTCCGGCGCACCTGCCGGCGCGATGCGCCGACCATCCGCAGCAGGCCGAACTCGCGCGTGCGCTGGGCGACGGTGATCGACAGCGAGTTGAAGATCGTGAACGCGCCCACCAGCACGGCCACGCCGGCGAAGGCGAGCAGGATCGTGCGGATGATGTTCACGAACGTGCGCAGGGAGTCGAACGTGAAGCGGTCGTCGGCCGCCGCGCTCTTGACCGTGGCGCGCGGGCCGGCCGCCGCGGCCACGGCGCGGCGCACGTCGCCGCGGCCGGCCACGAGGATGCGGTCGTAGCCCGCGCCCTTGGCGAACAGCGCCTGCGCGGACCGCAGGTCGAAGATCGCCACCGTCGCCTTGCCGAGCGACTTGACGCTCGCGAACGACGCGATGCCCACGAGCCGGAACGGGCGGGCGGCGCCGCGGGTGCTCACGCGGACCGTGTCGCCGACGGCGTAGCGCTCGCGCTCGGCCGTGCCCTGGTCGATCACGACCTCGCCCGGGCCGGCGGCCCAGCGGCCGGCGCGCAGGCGGAACGGCGACAGGCGCCCCGCGCCCGGCGTGTGCTCGTCGAAGCCGACGCCGAAGTACGGGCCGCCCGCGGCCACCTTGCCGTCGCGGCCGACGATCTCGGCCGTGTCGGTGATGTCGCCGGCGGCCACGGTCACGCCCGGAGCGCGGCGCACCGCGGCCAGCGCCGAGGCGGGGATGGTGGGCGCCTGCGCGTGGATGCCGGCGCTCTCGGACGCGGTGAACGTGGTCTTCGGCAGCACGACCGCGTCGGTGCCGTCGTAGGCGGCGCCGGACAGGGAGTCCGCCGCGTTGCGCATCGTGTCGGTGAGCGTGTACGCCGCGCACACGAACGCGACGCCGATCACGATGGCCAGCGTGGTCAGGGCCGTGCGCACCGGGCGCCCGGCCAGGCCCTTCCAGACGACCCGGATCATGCCTTCAGCGCGGCGAGGATCTCGTCCTCGCCCGGGTGGTCGAGGTCGGCCACGATCCGGCCGTCGGCCAGGAACAGCACGCGGTCGGCGATCGCCGCCGCGCGCGCGTCGTGCGTGACCATCACGGTCGTCTGGCCGTCGGCGTCGACCGCGTCGCGCAGCAGCTGGAGCACGCCGGCGCCGGCGGCCGAGTCGAGGTTGCCGGTCGGCTCGTCGGCGAACAGCACGGTCGGCGTGCAGATCAGCGCCCGCGCCACGGCGACGCGCTGCTGCTGGCCGCCGGACAGCTGCGAGGGCTTGTGGTCGCGCCGGTCGGCCAGGCCCATGCGCGCGATCAGCGCGTCGACCACCTCCGGCGCGGGCTTGCGCCCGGCGATGGCCAGCGGCAGCGTGACGTTCTCCTCGGCGGTCAGCGTCGGCAGCAGGTTGAACGACTGGAACACGAAGCCGATGTGCTTGCGCCGCAGGCGCGTGAGCTCGCGGTCGGACATGCGCGTGATGTCCTCGCCGGCGATGTGCACGTTGCCGGCATCGGGCGTGTCGAGCCCGGCCAGCAGGTGCATGAGCGTCGACTTGCCGGACCCCGACGGGCCCATGACGGCGGTGAACTGGCCCGCCGGGACCTCGAGCGAGACGCCGCGCAGCGCATGGACGGCCGAGCCGCCCTCGCCGTAGGTGCGGGTCAACGCGGTGGCGGAGACGGCGAGCGCCGGCGCGGCGGGGGCATACGGGAGTGCGGTCATCGGTCCTTCCTGGGGTCAGACGGCGAGGGAGGCCTCGCGCACGAGGCGCGACAGGCTGTGGTTGAGGGCGCCGGCGTTGAGCAGCGCTCCGGTGGCCTCGGCCAGCAGGCGGCCGCCGAGGCCGCCGCGGGGGCGGACGGAGACGGAGGCGTGGACCTGGGAGCCGCCCAGCCGGTAGTCGACGTCGAACTCGACGGGCCCGGAGGCGCTGAGCGCCAGTCCGGTCTCGTCGGCCTTGTGCACCTCGACGTCGAAGCCGACGCGGCGGCCGGCCAGCCGGCCGGAGACCCGCTCGCGGGTGCCGGCGCGCAGGCGGCGGCCGCTCTCGACGTCGAACGGGACGGGCGCCCAGCGCGCGCAGGCGTCGGGGTCCGTCAGCACGTCCAGCACGGCCGCGGGGTGCGCCGCGGCGGGGGCGGTGGCGGTCCAGGTCCTCACGGCGAGAACGCTCCCAGCCCGGCGCCCGCCCGTCGTCGGCCCGCGTGACGATTCTCGGGGGGCGCTGGGACGACCCGCCGTCATCCCTGAGGATGACCCCCGAATCGTCCAGTGTGACGACGCCGGACGGCCGCGCGCACGTCAGACTGGCGCCGATGGTGGCCGCCGCGACACGCCTGCGCCTGAGCCCGTGGCGGCTCGACGTGCTGGTGGCCGTCGCCGTGGTCGTCGAGTTCCTGTGCGAGGTCGCGTTCGTCGTGCCCGCGGACACGCCGCACCGCCCGCTCGCCGCGCTGATCCTGACGGTGGCCGGCGCCGGCTTCGCCCTGCGCCGCCGCGCGCCGCTCGTGACCGTGGCCGGCGTGTACCTCGGGGTGCTGACGCTGAACGTGCTCTCGCCCGTCTACGCCGAGCACCTCGCCGGCCCGTACTTCGCCACGTTCGTGGCCACGTTCTCGCTCGGCGCCCACGCCGGCCGGCGCGCGCTCATCGCCGGCTGCGCGCTCGCCGCCGGCGTCCTGTTCGTCGTGCCGCTGATCACGCCCGACGACGCCGGCGACTTCATCTTCGGCCTGTGCGTGGAGATCGCCGCGCCGGTGCTCCTGGGCAGCCTGCTGCGCAGCCGGTCGGCCATGAACCGGGCGCTGCGCGAGAAGACGGCGGCGCTGGAGGCCGCGCGGGCCGGCGCGGCGGGCCGGGCCGTGGTGGACGAGCGCACCCGCATCGCCGGCGAGCTGCACGACGTCGTCGCCCACTCGCTCAGCGCGATGACCGTCCAGGCGGGCGCGGCGCACCGGCTCGCCGCCGCGGGCCACGCCGGCGCGCGCGACGCGTTCGCGGCGGTGGAACGGACCGGGCGCGAGGCGCTCGACGAGCTGCGCCGGCTGCTCGGCGTGCTGCGCCGCGAGGACGCCGAGCTCGCGCTCGCCCCGCAGCCGAGCCTGCGCCACCTCGGATCGCTGGCGGGCCGGACGGCGGCGGCGGGCCTGCCGGTGACGGTGGACGTCGCCGGCGAGCTGCCCGCGCTGCCCGCCGGCCTCGACCTGACCGCCTACCGCGTCGTGCAGGAGGCGCTGGGCGGCGCCGCTGACCGCGGCGCCGCCGGCCGCGCCGAGGTGCGCCTGCGGGTCGCCGCCGGCGCGCTCGAGGTCGCCGTGCTGGACGACGGCCACGCCACCGAGGCGCGGTCGCTGGTCGGGATCCGCGAGCGGGTCGAGCTGCACGGCGGCCGCCTCAGCGCCGGCCCGCGGCGCTCCGGCGGGCACGCGGTGCGCGCCTGGTTGCCGCTCGACGGCGCCGGCGCGCCCGCCGCGCCGCCGGCCCCCGTGGTCTCCGTCCCGGCGTCCCGCCCGCCCCTCCCCGCCGGATCGCCGCCTCCACGGTCGCCGTGCGCCGGCTCGAGCCCGTGGCCGTCGACCGGGCGATCGCCGGGTTCGCCGCGGTGCTCGGGATCGTCGAGGTGCTGACGTCGCGCGACCTGAGCGGCCCGGTCGCGCTCAACATCCTGCTCGCCCTGGGCTACACGCTCCCGCTCGCCTGGCGGCGCCGGGCGCCGCTGCCGGCGCTCGTCGTCACGCTCGCTTCGGGCATCGCCATGGGCCTGTGGCTCACGTCGCTGCTGCACCTGTTCGTGCCCTACGGCGCGGTGCTGCTGCTCGCGTTCGCCTGCGGCTCCCGGCTCGAGCGGCGCGGGGCGCTGACCGCAGCGGCGCTGCTGGCGGCCGCCCTCCCCGTGGTGGTCTCGACGATGCCGCACCAGACGACGCCGGACTACTTCTTCCCGACGCTGATCTGCGTCGGCACCTGGGTCAGCGGCCGCGTCGTGCGCTCGCGCACGCGGCTCACCGAGCAACTGCACGAGGCCGCCGTGCGACTCGCCGAGCAGCAGGCCGACGAGGCGGCGCTCGCCGCGGCCGAGGAGCGCCGCGGATCGCGCGCGAGATCCACGACGTCGTCGCGCAGGCGATGAGCGTGATGGTGGTGCAGGCCGGCGGCGCGCGGCGGATCATGGGCCGCGACCCGGGCGCGCGCGCGAGGCCGCCGCTCGCATCGAGCGCATCCGGCCGCGAGGCGCTGGCCGAGATGCGCCGCCTGGTCGGCGTCCTGCGGCCCCGAGGCGGAGCCGCCGGCGCTGGCGCCGCAGCCCACGCTGGACCGGCTCGACGACCTCGTCGACGCGCGCGCGCGCCGCGGGCCTGCCGGCCGTGCTGGCCACGTCGCGGCGAGCGCCACGCGCTGACCGGCGGGGCTCGACCTGGCCGCCTACCGCGATCGTCCAGGAGGCGCTGACCAACACGATCAAGCACGCCGGCGGCGCGCCCAGGCCGAGGTCATCGTCCGACTGCGGCGCCCGACGCGGTCGAGCTCGCGGTGGTCGACGCGGGCACGGCGCGGCGCCAGGCGCTGCGCGCCGGCGGCCACGGCCTCGTGGGCATGCGCGAGCGCGTGCGGCATCTACGGCGGCGAGCTGGAGACGGGCCCGCGCCGGACGGCGGCTGGCGCGTGTGCGCGACGCTCCCCTGCGGGGACCGCGAGGCCGTCGCGATGTGAGCATCGTGCGCGTCCTGATCGCCGACGACCAGGCGCTCGTGCGCGCCGGCTTCCGCATGATCCTCGACGCCGAGGACGACCTCGAGGTGGTGGGCGAGGCCGTCCGACGGCGCTCGAGGCGGTGCGAGCGGCGCGCCGGCTGCGGCCCGACGTCGTGCTGATGGACATCCGCATGCCCGAGCTCGACGGGATCGAGGCCACGCGGCGCGTGATCGCCGAGCGCCGGCGAGCGCCCCGTGCGGGTGCTGATGCTGACGACCTTCGACCTCAACGAGTACGTCTACGAGGCGCTGCGCGCCGGCGCCAGCGGCTTCCTGCTCAAGGACGTGCCCGCCGGAGCAGCTCGCCGCCGGCATCCGGGTGGTCGCCGAGGGCGAGGCGCTGCTCGCGCCCTCGATCACGCGCCGGCTGATCGAGGAGTTCGCCGCGGCCGCCCCGGCCCGCGCCGCGCCGCCGCCGGGCCTGGACGAGCTGACGGCGCGCGAGCTCGAGGTCTTCAAGCTGCGTCGCCCGCGGGCTCTCCAACGCCGAGATCGCCGGCGGAGCTCATCGTCTCCGAGACGACGGTCAAGACCCACGTCGCGCGCATGCTGATGAAGCTCGGCCTGCGCGACCGCGTCCAGGCCGTCGTGCTCGCCTACGAGTCCGGCATCGCCATCCCGGGCGCACGGCCTAACATCTGACAAAGTCGACCGAGTTGGTTGACTTTGCTATAGATCAGGAACCCGACCGGGTTAGTGATCTATGGAGGGCCCCTCTTGAAGCGACTTCTCGCGACATCCCTGCTCGCCGCGCTCGCGGCGGGCTGCGGCGGCGCGTCCGACACGAAGGGCGGCAACAGCGCGTCGACCAGCGGCGGCGGCGCCAAGCTCTCGCTCGTCGCCTACTCGACGCCGCAGGTCGTCTACGACGACTCGATCCCCGCGTTCCAGAAGACCGCGGCCGGCAAGGGCGTGACGTTCACGCAGTCCTACGGCGCGTCCGGCGACCAGAGCCGCGCGGTGGAGAACGGCCAGAAGGCCGACTCGTGGCGTTCTCGCTCGCGCCCGACGTCGACCGGCTCGTCAAGGACGGGCTCGTGGCCGACAACTGGGCCGACACGCCGACGAAGGGCATGGTCTCGGACTCCGTGGTCGTGCTGATGGTCCGCAAGGGCAACCCCAAGGGCATCCACACGTGGGCCGACCTGCTCAAGCCGGGCGTCCAGGTGCTCACGCCGAACCCGTTCACCTCGGGCAGCGCGAAGTGGAACATCATGGCCGCCTACGGCGCGCAGCTGAAGCTCGGCAAGACCCCGGCCCAGGCGCTGGCCTACCTGCACGACCTGCTGGTCAACCACGTCAAGGTGCAGGACAAGAGCGGCCGCGAGGCGGTGCAGGACTTCATCGGCGGCAACGGCGACGTCGCGATCTCCTACGAGAACGAGGCGATCACCGCGCAGCAGAAGGGCTCGAAGGTCGACTACGTCATCCCCGACCAGACGATCTTCATCCAGAACCCGGCGGCGGTCAGACGTCGAAGGCTCCGGCCGCGGCCAAGGCGTTCCTGAGCTACGTGACCACCAAGCCGGCGCAGGAGGTCTTCGCCAAGCACGGCTACCGGCCGGTCGCTCCAGGACGTCGTCCAGGAGCACGCGAAGGAGTTCCCGACGCCGAAGCAGCATGTTCACCATCGACTACGCTGGGCGGCTGGACGAAGGTCAACGACGAGTTCTTCGACCCGGACAAGGGCTCGGTGGCCAAGATCGAGAACGACGCGGGAGTCTCCACTGACAAGTGAGGCCCTCCCGCTGGCAGGCCGCCCGCTCCCGTCGCGGCGCGCCGGATGCGGGCGGCGGTGCTCGGCCTGGGCATCGCCACGCTCTGGCTGAGCCTCATCGTCCTGCTGCCGCTCGCCGCGGTCGTGCGCGTCAAGTCGACGGCGGCGTCGCGCTTCTGGTCGGTCGTCACCTCGCCGCGGGCGATCGCCGCGCTCGTGCTGACGCTCGTGATCTCGCTCGCTCGTGGCGGCGGTCAACGCGGTCGACGGGCACGCTGATCGCCTGGGTGCTGGTGCGCGACCGCTTCCCCGGCAAGCGAGGTCGTCAACGCGCTCATCGACCTGCCGTTCGCGCTGCCGACGATCGTCGCCGGCCTGACGCTGCTGGCGCTCTACGGCAACAACTCCGCTGGGCATCGACGTCGCCTACACGCGCTGCGGCGATCGCTGCTCGCGCTGCTGTTCGTGACGCTGCCGTTCGTCATGCGCTCGGTGCAGCCGGTGCTGATGGAGCTCGACCGCGAGATGGAGGAGGCCGCGGCGTCGCTCGGCGCGAGCGCGCGGCAGATCGTTCGCGCCGGATCGTCCTGCCCAACCTCGTGCCGGCGATCGTCTCGGGCGCGGCGCTGGCGTTCGCCCGCGCCGTCGGGCGAGTTCGGCTCGGTCGTGCTGATCGGCGGCAACATCCCGCGCCACAGCCAGGTGGCGTCGGTGCTGCATCTTCGGCCAGATCGAGAGCGACGCCCCGGCCGGCGCGGCCGCGGTCTCGGTCGTGCTGCTGGCGATCTCGCTCGTCGTGCTGCTCCTGATCCGCGGGTCGGCGAAGGCGGTGCCGGAGTGACCATCTGCGAAGCGATGATCACCGCGACCGCGAGCGGCGCCCGCGCCGCGACGGCGGCTGGTCGCCGTGAGTCGCATAGCCCTGCGCGTCCTCGCGCTCGGCTACCTGACGGCGCTGCTGTTCGTGCCCGTCGGGCTGATCTTCTACCGGACGTTCGAGCACGGCATCGGCGCCGTGTGGGACTCGATCACCACGCCCGCGGCGATCAGCGCGTTCTGGTTGACGATCGAGGTGGCGGCGATCGCCGTCCCGCTCAACACGGCGTTCGGCGTCGCTGCCGCGCTCGCGCTGGCCCGCGGCCGGTTCCGCGGCAAGGCGCTGCTCGACGCGCTGATCGACCTGCCGTTCGCGGTCTCGCCGGTCGTCATCGGCCTCGCGCTGTTGCTCGTCTACGGCCGCGAGGGCTGGCTGCTCCGGGCTGCCGTTCCAGGTGATCTTCTCGGTGCCCGGGCATGGTGCTGGCGACGATCTTCGTCTCGCTGCCGTTCGTCGTGCGCGAGGTCGCGCCGGTGCTGCGCGAGGTCGGCGACGAGCAGGAGCAGGCCGCGGCGACGCTCGGCGCGTCGCGCTGGCAGGCGTTCTGGCGGATCACGCTGCCGGCGATCCGCTGGGGCATCGCCTACGGCGTCGTGCTGTCGGTCGCCCGCGCGATCGGCGAGTTCGGCGCGGTCAGCGTCGTCTCCGGCAAGATCGCCGGCCAGACGCAGACGCTGACGCTGCTCGTCGAGCAGCGGTTCAACAACTACGACCTGGCCGGCGCGTACGCCGCCTCGGCCCTGCTGGCGGTGATCGCGCTGGCGACGCTGCTGGCCATGACCCGCCTCAAGCCCCGGAGGTACGCAGATGATCGCCGCCCAGTCCGTCGACGAAGCGCTTCGGCGACTTCGTCGCCCTCGACGACGTCTCGCTCGAGGTCCCCGACGGCTCGCTGACCGCGCTGCTCGGGCCGAGCGGCTCGGGCAAGTCGACGCTGCTGCGGATCATCGCCGGGCTGGAGGTCCCCGACGGCCGGCACCGTCGATGATCGCCGGCGCAGGACGTCGACCGACGTGCCGCCGCAGAAGCGCGAGATCGGCTTCGTCTTCCAGCACTACGCGGCGTTCAAGCACATGACCGTGCGCGACAACGTCGCGTTCGGGCTGAAGATCCGCAAGCGGCCGCAAGCGACGAGGTCGCGCGCGCGGGTCGGACGAGCTGCTCGGAGATCGTCGGGCTCGACCGGCTAGGCCGAGCGCTACCCGTCGCAGCTCTCCGGCGGCCAGCGCCAGCGGATGGCGCTGGCCCGCGCGCTGGCCGTCGAGCCGCGCGTGCTGCTGCTCGACGAGCCGTTCGGCGCGCTCGACGCCAAGGTGCGCCAGGAGCTGCGCGAATGGCTGCGCCGGCTGCACGACGAGGTCCACGTGACGACCGTGCTCGTCACGCACGACCAGGAGGAGGCGATGGCGATCGCCGACCGCATCGTCGTGCTCGACCACGGCCGCATCGAGCAGGCGGCGACGCCGCGCGAGCTCTACGAGCGGCCGGCCAACGACGTTCGTCATGGGCTTCCTCGGGCCGGTCAGTCGAAGCTCGGCGAGACGCTCGTGCGCCCGCACGACCTCGTGCTGTCGGCGGTGCCCGGCGGACGGCGCGGTCGAGGCGCAGGTCGACGCGCGTCGTCTACCTCGGCTTCGAGGTGCGGGTGGAGCTCGACGCTCGCGCGGCGGCGAGCGCGCTGTCCGTGCAGCTGACGCGCGGCGAGGCCGACGAGCTCGAGCTCGCCGCGGGCGACATCGCGTACGTGCGACGCCCGGCGACGGCGCACCGCGTTCAGCGCGTGAGTCCAGGCCTCGGGGTCCTCGCGAGCGGCGTCGACGTCGTCGGGCAGCTCGCCGGCCGCGAGGTCGGCGAGCGTGACGTGCTCGACGACGTCGCGCAGGTTCTTGCGCACGGCGATCCACACGCGCTGCAGCGGCTCGCGCGGGGCCCTCGTAGGTCGACGGACTCCGGCCGCTCGCCGCGCACCGCGGCGAGCGGCCCGTCGACCGCGCGGATCACGTCGGCGACCGTGATCTCGTCGGCGGGCCTGGCGAGCCGGTGGCCGCCCTCGGCGCCGCGCTGGCTGCTGCACGAGCCCGGCGTGGCGCAGGTCGCGAGGATGTTCTCGAGGAAGCGCTGCGGGATGCCCTGGGCGGTGGCGATCGCCTCGGCGCGCACGGGCGCCCGGTCGCCTCGGCGGCGGCGAGCTCGGCGGCGGCGCGGACGGCGTAGTCGGCCTTGGCGGAGACCTTCACCGCTGCATTGTGCCCAGGTTCACCCGCGGAGTACGTTGCGCACGTGCGGCTGACACGTCCGGCTGCGGCCTCGCGATCCCGGCTGGCCGAGCTCGAGGACGAGGCGGGCGCCGCCGAGCGGTGAGTCGGCGGCGCGGTGCTCAGAGGCCTGCCCGCAGGAGCGCAAGCCCGGGCGGCCGCACCCCCTGGCACTTCGTCGCGTCGTCGAAGCAGGCGAGCTCGGCGTCGCGCCGCTCGGTGGTGATCCAGCCCTGCGAGACGAGCGAGCCGAGCCGCTCGGCCACCAGCGCCCGCAGCGCGGCGGTGACGCCGGGCGCGCTCAGGTTCAGCGGCTTGGCCAGCGCCGCCGCCCAGGCGGCCCGCGCCTGCGCGGCCGGCTGCGCGCGCTGCGCCCGGTTGGCCCGCGCCTTGCCGCCGGCGGCGATGCGCTGGGCGCGCGCCCTCAGGCGAGCGGCCCGGCGGGCGCGGCGGTCGGCCTTGGTCGCCGGGCCGAGCCGTGTGCGATTGGCGGTCTTCAGCGCGGCGAGGACGTCGGCGGTCGGCTTGTGCAGCTGCTCGCCGAGCTTGGCGGCGAGCGCCTGGCGGAACGTGCCCGCGGGCTTCGCGTTGCCGGCGGCGCTCGCGCCGCCCGTGCCGGCGGCCACCAGCGCGGCGACGAGCGCGGTGACGACCAGCGCGGCGGCGACGGGCAGTGGGCTCAGTCTCTTCATCCGGGTTCCTCCTGCGAGTGGACGGACCCGCGTGGCCGCCCACGATGTGGAAACCCAGTGGAGGCCCGGGCGGTGCGGCCTCAGGTCGCGTTCCAGCGCTGGATGACGCGGTTCTCGTGCTCGAAGCCGAGCTCGGACAGCGACGCGGTGGAGAGCGCGAGCGAGCCGCCCCGCTGGGGAGGCAGGCCGAGCCAGCGGGCGCCGATCACCCGCAGGACGTGGCCGTGGGCGAACAGCGCGACGTCGCCGCCCGCGGCCAGCGCGCGCTCGATCACGCGGTCGGCGCGGGCGGCCACCTGGGCGGCGGTCTCGCCGCCGGGGACGCCGTCGTCCCACAGCAGCCAGCCCGGGCGGTCGACGCGGATCTCCGCGGTGGTCAACCCCTCGTAGCCGCCGTAGTCCCACTCGGCGAGGTCCTCGTCCACCTGCGCCCGGTCGCCCAGACCCGCCTCCGCGCACGTGTCGCGGGCGCGCGAGCGCGGGGAGCTGAGGACGAGCGCGAACTCGCGCCCGGCGAGCCGGGCGCCCAGGTGCCGGGCGGCCGCGCGACCCGCCTCGGTCAGCGGCACGTCGGTGTGCGAGGTGTGGCGCCCCGCGGCGCTCCACTCCGTCTCCCCGTGGCGGGCGAGGACGATCACGCCCGCGCACGGTACCGGCGGGCGAGCGCGAGCACCGCGCCGGCGTGCAGCGCCGCGTCCGCCGGCCCGGCCCGGAGCTCGACCACGAACGCCGTGCTCCCCGGCACCTCCGGTTCTCCCACGCGACCGCCGTGCCGTGGTAGTTGGGCAGCGACCGCAGCGGCAGCCCGGTCCGCCGGGCGTAGTCGCGCTCCACCGCGACGTCGCCGCCCCGCGCCCGCACCGTGATCCCCAGGTGCTGGTGGTAGTAGATCGCGAGCTGCGGCCGCACGCGGCGGACGAGCGCCATCAGCGCCCGCGTCTCCGGCTCGGACGCCGCGCGCGGGCCGGGGTAGTACGTGCCGCGCGGACCCGGCGCCCAGCGGTAGGGGAAGTTGCGGTTGAGGTCGACCCCGCGGGCGTCCTGGCGCGTGTCGTGCGCGCGGCCGTCCGGGTTGGCCGTCCGCACGAGCCAGAACGCCACGCCGCTCAGCCGGGCGCGCCGCAGCCGCGCGACGATCGCCTCGCCGGCCGGCTCGTTGCCGTGCACGTCGCCCACCACCAGCACGTGCACGGGCGCCGCCGGGTCGCCCACGCGGGTGGCCACGATCGGCCGCCCCTGCGCCGAGTGCCCGATGACCAGCGTGGCGAGGGCGGCCGCGAGCATGGACGGGTTGTAGCGTCTGCGCCCATGCGCGTGGTGATCGTGGGCGGCGGGACGTTCGGCGCCTCGCTGGCCTGGTGGCTGGCGGGGCGGGGCGACGAGGTGACGCTCGTCGACCAGTTCGGCCCCGGCGACGTCCGGGCCACCTCGGGCGGCGAGACCCGGCTGATCCGCTGCAGCCACGGCGCCGACGCCGACTACGCACGCAGCGCCCGGCGCGCGCGCACGCTGTGGCGCGAGCTCGAGGCGGAGTCCGGCGCGGACCTGCTCAGCGAGTGCGGGCTGGTGTGGTTCGCCCACGGCGACACGGGCTGGGAGGCGGAGTCGCTGCGGGTCCTGACCGAGCTCGGCATCCCCGCCGAGCGCGAGCCGGTGGAGGCCGCCGGCCGGCGCTTCCCCTCGTTCCGGGGCGACGACCTGGCCTGGGCGCTGCACGAGCCCGAGGCGGGCGTCCTGCGCGCGCAGAAGGGCATCCAGACGCTCGCCCGCGCGGCCCGGGCGCGGGCGAGCCGAGATCGTGCGGGCGCGCGCGACGCCCGCCGGCGACGCGGTCGCGCTGGACGACGGCCGCACGCTCGAGGGCGACCGCGTCGTCTGGAGCTGCGGCGGCTGGCTGGCGAAGCTGTTCCCCGGACTGGTCAGCCTGCGCGGTCACCCGCAGGAGCTGTTCTTCTTCGCCGGCGGGCCGGCCTGGGCGGACCGCGCCCGGCTGGGTCGACTACGACCGCGCGACCTATGGCACCGGCGACGTCGACGACCTCGGCGTCAAGGCCGCCTGGGACCAGCAGGGGCCGCCGCTGGATCCCGACGCGCCGCTCCCGCCGGGCGACGCCCGAGATCGAGCGCCTGACCCGCGGCTATCTGCGCGACCGCTTCCCCGCGCTGGCCGACGCGCCGCTCGAGAACGTCAGGACCTGCCGCTACGAGCTCTCGCCCGACAGCCACTTCATCGCCGCGCCGCACCCCGAGCACGCGAGCGTGTGGATCCTCGGCGGCGGCTCGGGCCACGGCTTCAAGCACGGCCCGGCGATGGCCGAGCGGCTGGCCGCGGCGTGGGACGGACAAGCGGAGCTGCCGCCGCGGTTCGCGCTGGGCGACCGCCTCCCCGGCAGCTCGCTGCGGACGGCCGGCTCGAACCTCAGCGCGAGCTGACGGCCACGAACCAGCGGCCGGCGTGCACGACCGCGCCGCCGCCCAGCTCGGCCACCAGTCCGGCAGGCGTGAACCAGCGCTTGTACACCGAGTGGCGCGAGCCGTCGTTGAGCACCCGCTCCTCCCACGCGTCCGGGGGCGTGTCCGGCCGGCGCGCCGAGTCGACGATCACGAGCTCACCCGCCAGCGTGCGCGCGGCGACGAGGAACTGCTCGCGCTGCGGCGCGTCCAGGTGCCCGTAGAAGTGGCCGCTGAACACGCGCTCGAAGCTGCCCGGGGTGAACGGCGGGTCGAGCGCGTCGCCCTCGACGAACTCGACGTCCGGGCAGCGCCGGCGGGCCACGTCGAGCATCCGCGGGCTCTGGTCGAGCCCGGTCACCTCGCCGCGCAGGTGCGCGGTGAGGAACGCCGTGCCGCACGCCAGGTCGAGCGTACGCGCCGGCGCGAGCGCCGCGACGGCCGCGCACAGCGCGTCGACCTCCGCGTCCCAGCCCTCGCGGCCGCGCTCGCTGAAGCGGCCCTCGTCGCGCCACCACTGGTCGTACTCGTCGGCGCGCACGTCGTAGTAGCGGCGCATCGCCGGGTTCATTCGACCGGCTCCCAGCGGGCGCGAGCGAGGAACTGCATCGCGGCGTCGAGCGCGTCCGCGGACACCGGCGGGTCGAACAGCGGGGTCGACCCCGGGTCGCGCAGCCACACCGTGCTCTGAAAGACGTCGCCCACCGAGACCAGCGCCCGGTCGTCACCGGCCCGGGAGATGACTCCGTCGAGGCCGCCCAGATCGGCGCGCACGACATCGTGGTCGCCGAGCGCCTCGCGGGCGAAGCGGCGCATGTCGGCCACGGGGTCCTCGACGGGGCGGCGTCGCGCGAAGCGCACGCCTTCAGGCTAGTGACCCCACCCGCGGGATCACTGTGCGGAGGGCAACCGGCGCGCGTCGGCGAGGAACGTCTCGCGCAGCGCGCGGCTGCGCAGGGCCGCCGCGGGGTGGTAGAGCGGATACAGCACACGGTCGCCCCAGGGCAGCACGGTGCCGTGCACGTCCGAGATCTTCGCCCCCGGCGCGAAGTGGGCGAGCGCGTGGCGGCCGAGCGGCACCACGACCCGCGGGTCGACGAGCGCCAGCTCGCGCTCGAGCACCGGCCGCCAGTGGGCCACCTCCGCGGGCTTCGGGTCGCGGTTGCCCGGCGGGCGCGCCTTGACGACGTTGGTGATCCACACGTCCCCGCGGGCGAGCCCGGCCGCGGCCAGCGCCTCCTCCAGCAGCCTCCCGGCCCGGCCCACGAACGGCCGCCCCAGCTCGTCTTCGGTCGCCCCCGGCGCCTCGCCCACGAGCATGATCTCCGCGGCCGCGCTGCCCTCGCCGGGGACGCAGCGGGACGCCGTCTCGCACGGCTCGAAGCCGCAGCCCGCGTGCGCGCGGACCTCCCCGGCCAGCGCGGTCAGTCGACCAGACGTCGCTGCACCGCCCAGCGCGAGAGCTCGTGGCGCGTGGAGAGCTGCAGCTTGCGCAGGACCGCCGACACGTGCGCCTCGACTGTCTTGGTGGAGATGCCCAGCCGGGCGGCGATCTCCTTGTACAGGTAGCCGCGGGCGATGTGGCGCAGGACCTCGCGCTCGCGCGTGGTCAGCTGGTCGAGCTCCGGGTCGACCTCCGCCGGCGCGAGCGAGGCGAACGCGTCGAGCACGAACCCGGCCAGCCGGGGCGAGAACACGGCGTCGCCGTCGGCCACGCGGCGGATCGCGTCGGCCAGCTCCTCGCCGGAGATCGTCTTGGTCACGTAGCCGCGGGCGCCGGCGCTGACGATGGCGATCACGTCCTCGGGCGCGTCGGACACCGAGAGCGCGAGGAACCGCTGGGCCGGCGCGGACTGCCGGATCACCTCGAGGCCGCCTCCGCCCGGCATGTGCACGTCCAGCAGCACCACGTCGGGCTCGACCTCGGCGATCATCCGCACCGCGTCCTCGACCGCGGCGGCGTCGCCCAGCACGTCGACGAGCCCGGCCAGCTCGGCCCGCACGCCGGAGCGGAACAGCTGGTGGTCGTCGACGATGACGACGCTCGTCATCCCAGCCCCAGCTCGACCTCGGTGCCCTGACCGGGCCGCGAGTGGACGGTGGCCGTGCCGCCATGGCGCTCCATGCGCCCGACGATAGAGTCCCGCACGCCGCGGCGGTCGGCCGGCACCCCCTCGGGGTCGAAGCCGGGCCCGCGGTCGCGGACGAACACCTCGAAGCGGCCGTCGTCGACCTCGGCGTACACCGCGATCGGCTCCGGGCCGGCGAACTTCGAGGCGTTGACCAGCGCCTCGCGCACCGCGGCCACGAGCGCCGCCGCCCGGTCGTCGAGCGGCGCGTCGCCCACGGTCACGACCTCGATCGGCACGTGGTGGTCGCCCTCCACTTCGGAGGCGGCGGCGTCGAGCGCCGCGGCGAACGTGCCGGTGGGGCGGCTGTCGTTGAGCCAGGCGCGCAGCTCGCGCTCCTGCCGGCGGGCCAGCGCGGCCACCTCGCGCGGGTCGTCGGCCCGGCGTCTGCACGAGCGCCAGCGTCTGCAGCACCGAGTCGTGCAGGTGCGCGGCGACCTCGGCGCGCTCCTGGGAGCGGATCCGCTCGGCCCGCTCGGCCGCCAGGCCGCGCGCGAGCCGCAGCCACCACGGCGCCAGGATGATCGCCGCCGCGGCCAGGATGACCACCACCGGCAGCAGCACGTCCTTGGCCGGCGCGAGCGCGTTGTTGGCGTAGAGGAAGATCAGCGCGCCGCCGACGACCAGCGCGACGCCCGCGCCGGCCCGGTTTGCGGCCGGGCGCGGGAGGCGCAGGCTGCCGCGGACGGGCGGCCCGGCGGGGTCGCGGTCCTCCGCCGCCTGGGACTGGCGCCAGATCAGGCCGCCGCCCGCCGCGGCGATGACCACGGGCCAGACCACGCGGTCGCTGAAGAACCACAGGCCCCACTGGCGCAGGAGCAGGATTGCGGCGAGCACGAAGCAGGCCATGCCGGCGGCCACGAGCCAGGTGTCGCGGCGGCTCAGCAGCCGGGCGACGAACGGCCGCTCCGGCCCCTCCGCCGGCATCATCACCCAGGCGACGCCGTACACCGGGATCCCGACGCCGCCCAGCGCGAGGCTGGCCACGAACCCGATCCGGATCAGCAGCGGGTCGATCCCCAGCCGGCGCGCGAACGCGACGCAGACGCCGGCGACCACGCCGTCGGCTGGGTAACGTCGCATGGAGGTCACCGGCGTACCCTCGGTCGACGAGTGTGCCCGGTGGCGCCGGCCGGTGACCGGAAGGCGAAACCCTTAATCACTGGTCAGCCCCGCGGTGAGCAGCACGGCGCCGAGCGCGACGAGCAGCGCCGGCGCCGTGTAGCCGAAGCGCAGGTCGATGACCTTCAGCTGATCCAGCAGGAACAGCGCCCCGAGCGCGGCGGTCGCCAGGCCGGCGGCGATCAGCGTGCGATCGGTGCGCCCGCCCCTCATGCGCAGCCCGCCGGCTCCTGGACGCGGAGGAAGCCGAGCCCGACCTGCGCGTCGACGTGCAGCACCGAGCGAGCGTTTCCGGCCGCGCGGGCCAGGGTGAGGTCGAACCCGTGCCTGCGGCCGTCCGGCAGGTCGGTGGCACCCGCGCCGATCTGCGCGTCGGTGCTGGCGCACGCGCCCTGCGGGAGGCGGACGCGGGCGGCGCCGACGCCGACCACGACCCGCACGTTCGTGCGGCCCGGCGGCAGCTCCATCCCCTGCAGGTCGAGGTTGAGGTCGCCGGCGCCGATCCGGTACTCGGGCCGCAGGTCCGCCGCGGCGGACGGCCGGTAGTCGCGCCGGCCGACGCCGCCGTGCAGGTCGATGCCGGCGGCGGTGACGACCCCGAGCGGGAGCACGAGCACGACGACCGGCAGCATGAGCCACCGCGGGCCGCCCAGCAGCCCGGCGGCGATCAGGGCGAGGCCGGCGAAGATGGCCAGGACGGCCTCCGCCGTGCCGCCGCCGATGGCGGCGATGAAGCCGACGCCCGTGGCCGCGCCGAGCGCCGCGACGAGCACCAGCAGGACGAGCGTGGCGCGGGCGACCATCCGGGCCGGGTCGTCGCGGCCCTCGCCGCCGAACGCGCGGTAGAGCAGCACGGCCCCGGCGACGAGCACGGCGCAGGCGAGCAGCCCGGGGCCGAGCACGAACGACGGCGGGCCGAGCGTGGTGAGCGCGATCACGCCCAGGACGACGATGGCGCCGACGCTGGTGGCGCGCGAGCGGCTGTCCATGAACGACGGCTCGCCGTCGTCGCGGGGCAGGAACAGCCAGAGCGCGATGTAGGCCAGCAGGCCGATGCCCCCGAACACGATCGAGACGCCGAAGGCGACCCGGAACAGCACCGGGTCCAGTCCGAAGTAGCGGCCGAGGCCGCCGGCGACGCCGGCGATGTAAGAGCTCTCGGTGGAGCGCGTGAGCCGTCGCGGCTCATCCATCGGGTCATCATCCTGGGTCATGCCGCAAGGCTGCCGCCGCGGCGGCCTCCCGGCCATTGGGGATCACCCTGAGGCGCCCCGGGTCGTCCCCCGAGGTCGAACACTCGTGGAGCGGGTGACGTATTTCCCCTCAAGGTTCGTTGCTCTTGTGACGAAACCGGGGGCCAGGAGAACCACTCACATGACCAGCGAACGCACACAGGCCTACGGGCGCGTTGTCAAGACACTCGACGAGCTGGGGCCGACGAAGCTCCTGATCGCCGAGCAGAGCCGCATCCGCGATGCGGCCGACATCCTGATCTTCTCCAGCGACCTCGTCGAGGCCCGTGACGCGCTGCTCGACATCAGCAGTCTCGCCGAGCACCTGGTCAACAGCGGCCGCTGGCTCGAGGAGCGCGTCGACCAGCTGATCGCCGACCTGCTGGCCTGCGGGCCCGAGCCGGTCGTCGCCCAGGCCGCTTAACGAACCGCGTCGTAGGTCCGGTAGCGCGTGCGCCGGACCTTGCCCTGCGCGCGGGCCTGGCCGAGCGCGGCGGCGAACACGCCGGGGCCCCAGTAGCGCGTCCCGGCCAGCCGGCGCAGCGTGCGCGCGTCGAGCGGGCCCTGCTCGCGCAGCAGCCGGACGAGCGTCTCGGCCTCGGCGTCGAGATCCGGGTCCGGCGCGCGGAGCATGGTGGGCCGCGGCGCCCAGATGCGGCGCGAGCTCATGTCGCCCCCTGGGCCGACAGCGGCTCGGCCACTTCCTCGAGCGACTGCTGCTCGGCGTCGACGCCGAAGACGACCTCGGTGAGCGCCGCGGCCGCCATCAGCCCGGCGGCGATCCAGTAGCCCACGGCCACGTGCGCCGGGTCGGCGCCGCCGAGCAGCTTGCCGAAGATCAGCGGGCCGGCGGCGCCGCCGATGCCGGTCGCGATCGCGTAGAAGAGCGCGATCGCCATCGCCCGGATCTCCAGCGGGAACGTCTCGCTCACGGTGAGGTAGCCGGCCGAGGCGGCGGCCGAGGCGACGAAGAACGCCGCGCACAGCAGCCCCATGTAGCCCCAGACGCCGAGCGACTGCCCGGCCACGAGCGCGGCGAGGGCGGCCAGGACGACGGCGGCGACGAAGTAGGTGGCGGAGATCATGATCCGCCGGCCCACGGTGTCGAACAGCCGGCCGAGGGCGAGCGCGCCGAGGAAGTTGGCGATCCCGAACGGGATGAGGTAGAGGCCGGCGACGCTCGATCCGACGTGGAAGAGCGTGGTGAGCACGCTGGAGAACGTGAACAGCACGGCGTTGTAGACGAACGCCTGCGTGGCCAGCAGCATGAAGCCGAGGAACGAGCGCGACGGGTAGCGCGAGAACAGCGTCCGGGCGATCTCGATGAAGCCGGTCGAGTCGCGCTGCTCGATCTCGATCGTGTCGCGCGGCTCGCGCAACTGCTGCCCGGTGCGCTCCGAGACGTCGCGCTCGATCGTGGAGACGAGCCGGTCGGCCTCCTCCGCCCGGCCGTGGATCATCAGCCAGCGCGGGCTCTCCGGCACGTGGCGACGTACGAACATGATCGCCACCGCGAGCGCGGCGCCGAGGAAGAACGCGAGCCGCCAGCCGACGTCGGCGCCGAACAGCGACTCGTCGAGCAGCACGCCGGACAGCGCCGCCCCCGCCGCGGCGCCCAGCCAGTAGGAGCCGTTGATGGCCAGGTCGACCCAGCCGCGCGCCCGGGCGGGGATGAGCTCGTCGATCGCCGAGTTGATCGCCGAGTACTCGCCGCCGATGCCCAGGCCGGTGACGAAGCGGAACGCCCAGAACGAGGCGGCGCTCCAGCTCAGCCCGGTGGCGACCGTGGCCACCAGGTAGAGCCCCAGGCTGGCCAGGAAGAGCTTCTTGCGGCCGAGGCGGTCCGTGAGGTAGCCGAAGCACAGCGCCCCGACGGCGGCGCCGGCGATGTAGAAGGTGCCGCCCACCGCGACCTGGTAGGCGCTGATGCCGAGGGCGCCCTTCTCGGACAGCCGGCTGCCGATCGCGCCGACGATCGTCACCTCGAGCCCGTCGAGGATCCACACCGTCCCGAGCCCGACCACCACCAGCCAGTGCCAGCTGCTCCAGGGCAGCCGGTCCATGCGGGCGGGGATGCGGGTCTCCACCGTGTCCTGGGCCATGCGGCCGGGTTGTCCGGTTCGCGCGGCGGCGAAACGAACCCGGCGCTCCGGCAGCGTGGCGCGGGGTGCGCCGCGGCGGCGGTACGGTCGGCCGATGGCGCGCGGAGCGAGGGCCGGGCAGCGCCGGCGCGTGTTGACGGCGGCCGCGCTCGCCGCGGCGGCCGTGTCGGCGTGCGGCGGCGGCCATCACCGCGCGGCGGCGGCGACGACGACGACGGCGCCGACGGCCACGGCGACCGAGCGCGCGACGGCGACGCCCGCGGCGACGCCGCCGCCCCGGCTGACCGGCGCGCGCCCGTGCCCGGAGGCGCGCTCGCTGACCTGCTCCGTGCTGCGGGTGCCGCTGGACCATGACGTTCGCTCGGGGACGCTGCGGCTGCGCGTGGCCGCCACCGGGCCGCGGCGCGGGCCGGTGGTGGTGCTGTTGAGCGGCGGCCCAGGCGAGTCGGCGATCCCGATCCTCCCGCGCTTCGCCGCAATACTCCGCGCGCCGGGGATCCGCTTCGTGACCATCGACCAGCGCGGCACGGGCCGCGGCGCACTGCGCTGCCCGGCGCTGCAGCGGCAGATGGGCTCGTCCGACCTGACGCCGCCGACGGCCGCGGCGGTGCAGGCGTGCGCGGCGGCGCTCGGCCCGCGGCGGCGCTTCTTCGCCACCACCGACACCGTGGCCGACCTCGACGCGCTGCGGCGGGCGCTGCACGTCGACCGGTTCGTGCTCGACGGGGTCTCGTACGGGACCTACGTGGCCGAGCGCTACGCCCTGGCCCACCCGGACAACGTGCGCGGGCTCGTGCTCGACTCGGTCGTCCCGCACGCCGGGCTCGACGTGTTCTCAGACGTGCCGATGCGGGCCACCGCGCGGGTCCTGCGCACGGCCTGCGACGGCTGCCCGGGCGACCCGGTGGCCGACCTGCGCACGGAGATCGCCGGCCACCACGACGGGCCGCAGATGCTCGACCTGCTGACCAGCCTGTCGATCTCGCACCCGCACCTGCGCGGCGGGATCGCCGCGCTGCGCGCCGCCGCCCACGGCGACCGCGCCCCGCTGGACCGCCTGCAGCGCATCGTCGCCGGCATCGTCCTGCGCACGCCGGCCGGCGACCTCAGCCAGGGCCTGCACGCCAGCACGCTGTGCGCCGACACGCCGGCGCCGTGGGGCGGCCCGGGCGCGCCGCTCGCCGGCCGCCGGGCGAAGCTCGACGCCGCGGCGGCGCGGCTGCCCGGCCTCGGCCCGTACGACCGGGCCACGGCGACCGGCAACGGGATCGCGCTGCAGTGCCTGTTCTGGCCGCCGGTGCCCGAGCCGCCGGTGCCCACCCGCGGCCAGCTGCCGATCGTGCCCGTGCTGCTGCTGGCCGGCGACGAGGACCTCTCGACACCGCTCGAGTGGGCCCGGCGCGAGGCGGCCACGGCGCCCGACGGGCGCCTGATGATCGTGCACGGCGACGGCCACTCCGTGCAGCTGCAGGGCGACCCGAAGGTCCTGCGCGCGGTGCGGCGGTTCTTCTAGTCGTCGTTCAGCGACGGCGGCTCGCCGGACAGGATCCAGCGCTGGCCCTCGCGATGGACCCGCCCGTCCGCCGCGAGCCGGGTGAGCGCGGCCGAGACCGACGGCCGGCGTGCGCCGGCCAGGTGGCTGAGGATCTCGTGCGTGAGCGGCAGCTCGATGTACACCCCGTCGGTCCGCACCTTGCCGTAGCGGTCGGCCAGGTCCCAGAACAGCATCCACAGCCGCACGTCCAGCCGCGGCTGCTGGGCCACGGCCATCGCCACCACGAGCCGCAGCGAGCGGGCGAGCGCGCGGCCGGCGAGCTCGGCGCCGAGCTGCGGCCACCCCGCGGCCCGCTGCGCCCAGCGCAGGTCGAGCACGGCGAGCCGCACCGGCGTCGCCACGCGCCACGTCCACGTCAGCTGCAGCGTCCCGGCCTCCTCGCCGTCGCCGTCGCGCTGCCAGGGCCGCAGCAGGTCGCCCGGCCCGAGGAGCTCGGCGCCGTAGCGGCCCTCGACGCCCACGCGCCGGATCAGCAGGCCGTCGAGCAGCAGCATCCCGTAACCGCCGCGGGCGCGTTGGGCGTCCTGGGCCGACCGCCACGACCCGGCCGCGGCGCGCACGACGAGCGCCGTCGTCGCCTGGCGCGCCGGTTCCAGCTGGTCTGCGGGCAGCACGGAAGCGAGGCCCGCGTCCGCCTCGAGGACGCTGACGCTGTCGGACACCGGTCCTGGTGATAGCACCTCGCCGCCCGGCGGAAGCGCGGGATGGAGCACACGACGTGGCGCGGGCGCATCGGACACCCGTCTGTTCCGGCGTCGAACCGGGTTCCGGCCCGCTAGCGTGACCCGGATGCGCCGTTGTGTACTTCTCGGGATCCTGTTCGCCGCTGTCGCCGCGACCCCCACCCAGGCCGCGGTCCGCAAGGGCCCCGTCGGCACCAAGTTCTATTCCACCGCCACCGCCAAGCTCGTCAAGGGCGCGCACGGCGGGCTGATCTGGGCCCGCGCCTTCACCGGCCCCGAGCGCCTGAAGGGCGGGGCGAAGGACGAGCTCGTGCTCTATCGCAGCGAAGGCGTGGCCGGCAAGAGCGTCGCGGTCTCGGGCGATGTCGCGATCCCGCGCGGCAAGGCGCCCAAGGGCGGCTGGCCCGTCATCACGTGGGCGCACGGCACCACCGGCATCGCGGACTCGTGCGCGCCGACGCGCCTCGACACGCCGGCGCAGCCCGCGCTGCTCGAGTCGTGGCTGAAGCAGGGCTACGCCGTCCTGCGCACGGACTACCAGGGCCTCGGGACACCGGGCGTGCACCCCTACCTCAGCGGCGACGCCGAGGGCCGCAGCGTGCTGGACATCGTGCGCGCGGCGCGCCGGCTCGACCGGGGCATCGGCGCCAAGGTCGTCATCGCCGGCCACTCCCAGGGCGGCCACGCGGCGCTGTGGGCGGCCTCCCTCGCCCCGAAGTACACGCCGGAGCTGAAGGTCCGCGGCACCGTGGCGTTCGCGCCGGCCAACCACATCGCGACGCAGGTCAGCCTCGCCCCCAGCCTCAACAGCCCGGGCGGCGGCACCACCGGCCTGGGCTCGCTGATCATCCGCGGCGCCGACACGGCCGACCCGGCGCTCGGCCTCCCCAGCATGTTCACCCCGCAGGCCACGGCGCTCTATCCGCAGACCCTGACGGACTGCCTGACGGCGCTCGACCAGAGCAGCTCGTGGGGCGGGCTGGCGCCGTCGCAGATCTTCCGCTCGGACGCCGACCTGACCCCGCTGCTGGCGTACCTCGCCAAGGACGTGGACCCCGAGGGCCTGTCGATCAAGACGCCGGTGCGCGTCGAGCAGGGCGCGGCCGACACGACGGTCTTCCCGACGTTCACCGACCAGCTCGTGACCGAGTACCAGCAGCACCACGTGCCGGTGACCTACAAGACCTACGCCGGCATCGACCACACGCACGTCGTGACCGGCGCGCCGGCGGCCGACGCCACCCAGTGGATCAGAGGCCGGCTGCCTTAGCGATCGCCTGGATGTAGCCGGAGGCCGTCGTGGGGCGGTCCTCCGGCTCCTTCTCCAGCGCGCGGTTGATCGCGCGGGCCGCGGCGGCGGGGACGTCGCGCCGCTGCTCGGACAGGTCCGGCGGCGGCTCCTGGAGATGGGCGAACAGCACGCGCATGCTCGGGCGCCCGCCGAACGGCGGCGCCCCGAGCAGGCACTCCTGGACCACGCAGCCCAGCGCGTAGATGTCGGTCGCCGCGCTGACGTCCTCGCCGCGGATCTGCTCGGGCGCCATGTAGTCCAGCGAGCCGAGCGCCTGGCCGGGCCGGGTGAGGTTCGACGCCTGGCTGTCCTTGGCCAGGCCGAAGTCGGTGACGAAGGCCGTGTCGCCGTCCAGCATGATGTTCGCCGGCTTGATGTCGCGGTGCACGAGCCCGCTGGCGTGCAGGGCGTCGATGCCCTCCGCCGGGCCGCGCAGCAGCCGTACGGTGGTGCCGAGGTCGAGCCGGCCGGCGGCGGCGATCCGGTCGTGCAGCGAGCCGCCCGGGATGAGCTTCTGGACGAGGTAGGGCAGGCCGTTCTCGTCGCCCGAGGCCAGCACCGGCACGACGTTCGGGTGCGAGATCTTCTGGGCGGCGGCCACCTCGCGCTTGAAGCGGCGCACGAACACCTCGTCCTGCGAGAGCTCGGTCGTGACCACCTTCACGGCGACCGGCTCGCCGCCGTCCGCGATGCCCTCGAAGACCACGCCCATCCGGCCGCGACCGATGAACCGGGTGATCCGGTAGGGACCGACGGAGTCGCCCGGCCTGGGCTCGATCGCGATCTCAGGCATGCGAGCGCGCCAAGCATAACCGTTCCGCGACCCCGCCTTCCGGTCCAGTCCGGCCCCCGGACTTCCGGTCAGCCGTCACTTGCGCCGCGCCCGTCGAGCCGCGAGACTAGGTCCGATCTCGCATGGATAGGCCACAGCTCGGTGACTACAGGATCGAGGGGATCGTCGGGGTGGGGCGGATGGGCGTCGTCTATCTGGCGACGGACCGCATCACCGGGCGCGCCGTCGCGTTGAAGGTGCTGCGTGAGGACGTCGGCATCGACCCCGTGTACCGCGAGCGCTTCCGCCGCGAGGGCAACCTCCTGGCCGCCCTCGAGCACCCGCACATCATCCCGATCCACGGGACGGGCGAGCGCGAGGGCGAGCTGTACATCGCCACGCGGATCGTGTCGAGCACGCTGCGCAACGCCATCGTCGCCGGCCCGCTGTCGCTGGACCTGGCCGTGACCGCGCTCAGCTCCGTGGCCAGCGCGCTGGACGCGGCCCACGCCGCCGGCGTGGTGCACCGCGACGTCAAGCCGGCGAACGTGCTGCTCGACCCCGGCCCGCACTTCTACCTGGGCGACTTCGGGCTGGCGCGCGGCCCGGAGAGCGTGGCGCTGACCGCGCCGGGCCAGGTGCTGGGGACGATCGACTACATGGCGCCCGAGTTGCTGGACGGCGAGCGCGTGGGCTCCGCGACGGACATCTACGGGCTGGCCTGCCTGGCGGTGGAGACGCTGACCGGTACCGTGCCGTACGAGCGCGACACCGACGCCGCCATCATGTACGCCCACATCGTGGATCCCCCGCCCCGAGTCTCAGAACGCCGGCCCGAGCTGCCCGCCGCGCTCGACGACGTCATCGCGGCCGGCATGGCCAAGGACCCCGAGGAGCGCCCGGCGTCGGCCGGCGCGTTCGTGACGGAAGTGCTCCACGCCCTCGGCAGGCCGGCGCCGGCCTGCCTCGCCCCGGCGGCCTGAGGGGTGAGCCGCCCCACGTGACGCGGCCCGATCAGCAGGCGACGGCCGTGGGAGGCGAGGCCCTCAATGGCCGCTACGAGATCGTCGCGCCGATCTCGAGCGGCGCGATGGGCGCGGTGTACCGCGCCGTCGACCGCCAGACCGGCCAGGACGTGGCGGTCAAGCGCCTGCTGGACGTCCGCCACGCCGCGCGCTTCGAGATCGAGGCGCGCCTGCTGGCCAGCCTGAGCCATCCCCGGGTGGTCAAGGTCCTCGACCACTCGAGCGACGAGCAGGGCCTCTACATCGTCATGGAGCTGGTGCCCGGCACCGAACTGGGCGCGCTGATGAAGCGCGACGGCGATCCCGGGCTGCCGTTCGGCGACGCGATCGAGTACGCCCGCCACGGCTGCGAGGCGCTCCAGTACGTGCACAGCCAGCAGATCGTGCACCGCGACGTCAAGCCGCAGAACATGATCCTGGGCGACGACGGCGTCGTGCTGGTCGACTTCGGCGTGGCCCGCGCGCTGGGCTCGGAGGAGGACCAGGGGACGATCGCCGTGGGCACGCCGCGGTTCATGGCGCCCGAGGTGTTCGCCGGCGGCACGGTGTCGGCGGCCAGCGACATCTTCAGCCTGGCCGCCACGCTGTGGACGCTGCTGATCGGCTCGCCGCCGCGCTACGGCGACGTGCTCAAGCTCGACCGGATCGCCCCCGACCTGCCGCCGGAGCTGAAGGCGTCGCTGACCGGCGGCCTGGAGATGCTGCCCGAGCAGCGGATCTCCTCGGCGGCGGCGTTCGCCGAGGCGATCGGCGTGCCGCTGACCGCCGACCGCGGCCAGAGCCTGGCCCAGTCGCTGGGTCGCAACACCACGCGCCGCAAGGTCATGGAGGCGATCGTGCGCACGGCGGCCGGCATGTTCGACGCCGCGGCCTGCTCGATCGCGCTGACGGACCCGGCCAGCAAGGAGCTGGTCTACGAGGCGGCCTGGGGCGCCGGCTCCTCCGAGGTGGTCGGCATGCGGCTGCCGCCGGGGCGTCGGACTGGCCGGCGCGGTGGTGGAGACCGGCGAGGGCACGTTCGTGCCCGAATGCCGCAAGGACCCGCGCTGGGCCCGCCAGGTGGCGGCGGGAACGGGCTACGTGCCGTACACGATGGCCGTGGCGCCGCTGGTCCGCGACGGCAGCCCGATCGGCTGTCTGTCGATCCTCGACCGCCGCGACGGCGGCCCCTATCTGCGCGAGGACCTGGTCAAGGTGGCGCTGTTCGCCGACCTCGCCGTGGTGGCGCTGGACCTCGACACGTTCCCGCTCTCGAGCTCCGGCGGGCGCACCCTGCTCGCTTGACGGTTGCCGGGCGGCGCCGCGCCACGTTAGGGTCGGCCCGGTGAGTACGGACACCCACTTCGACGCGATCGTCGTCGGCTCGGGCTTCGGCGGCTCCGTCACCGCGTACCGGCTGGCGGAGGCGGGGCGGCGCGTGCTCGTGCTCGAGCGCGGCCGGCCCTATCCCCCGGGCTCGTTCACCCGCAGCCCGTACCGGGCGCGCGAGAGCTTCTGGGACCCGCCGCACGGCCTGACCGGCATGTACCACTACTGGTCGTTCCGCGGCATCGACGCGCTGGTCTCGGCCGGGCTGGGCGGCGGCTCGCTGATCTACGCGAACGTGTTCATCCGCAAGGACGAGCGCTGGTTCGTCCACGAGGACGTCAACCACGGCGGCTACGAGTACTGGCCGGTCAGCCGCGCCGACCTCGACCCGCACTACGACCGCGTGGAGAAGATGATCGGGCTGCAGCGCTTCCCGGTCGACCACGAGCCGTACGCGTCGACGCCCAAGACCGTGGCGTTCAAGGAGGCGGCGGACGCCCTCGGCCTCGAGCACTTCCACCCGCAGCTGGCGGTCACGTTCGCCAACGAGGGGCGCCCGCCGGTGCCGGGCGAGGCGATCGTGGAGGACATCCCCAACCTGCACGGCCGGACGCGCACGACGTGCCAGATGTCCGGCGAGTGCGACGTGGGCTGCAACTACGGCGCCAAGAACACGCTCGACTACAACTACCTGACGCACGCCGCGCACCACGGCGCGGAGATCCGCACGCTGTGCGACGTCCGCCGCTTCGAGCCGCGCGACGGCGGCGGCTACACCGTGCACTACTCCGCGCTCGGCGACGGGGGCGCCCGAGGCGCCGCCGACGGTCACGCTGACCTGCGACCACCTCATCCTCAGCGCCGGCACGCTGGGCACGACGAACCTGCTGCTGCGCAACCGCAGCGCGTTCCCGGCGCTCTCGCACAAGCTCGGCACGCGCTTCTGCGGCAACGGCGACCTGCTGACGCTGTGCTGAACACGTCCCGGGTGTCGCCGGACGGCCGCCGCGAGTCGCGGATCGTCGACCCGGGCTACGGCCCCGTGATCACCACCACGGCGCGGATCCCGGACGCGCTGGACGGCGGCGAGGGCCGGGGCTTCTACCTGCAGGACGCGGGCTATCCGCAGCACCTGGCCTGGGTCCTCCACGCCGTGTCGGCCCCCGTGCAGATCTGGCGCTGGCGCAAGGCCGGCTTCTACCTCGTCAAGAACTGGCTCAAGGGCACGCCGGACACCGACGTGACCGAGCAGATCGCCGAGCTGATGCTGCCGTCCGAGCTGTCGGCCGGCGGGCTGCCGCTGCTCTGCGATGGGGCGCGACATCCCCGACGGGCGCATGTACCTGCGCAACGGCCGGCTCGACATCGACTGGACGCGCGAGGCCTCCGCGCCCTACTTCGAGCGCGTGCGGACGATCTCGCGCGACATGGCCCGCGTGCTCGGCGGCCGCTACGCCGACAGCCCGCTGTGGTTCCTGCGCCGGGTGATCACCGTGCACCCGCTGGGCGGCGCGCCGATGGGCCGCACCCCCGACGAGGGCGTGGTGGACGCGTACGGCAACGTGTTCGGCCACCCGGGCCTGCACATCGCCGACGGCTCGGTCATGCCCGGCCCGACCGGGCCGAACCCGAGCTTCACCATCGCCGCCCTGGCGGACCGCTTCTCCGACCGCATCCTCGAACCCGACCCCCGCGCCGCGGAGGCGGCGGCCACATGACTTCGACCGTGCGCTTCACCGAGGAGATGCTGGGCCACCTGACCTTCGGGGAGACCGACTTCGGCCGCGGCGCCCGCGCGGAGGGCGAGGGCGCGGCGGCGTTCATGTTCCACCTCACGATCGAGGTCGAGGACATGGAGCGCTTCGCGCACGACCCGCTGCGGCCGGCGAGCGCCGCCGGCTACGTGCACTGCGACGCGCTCGGTGGGCGCCTGCCCGTGGAGCAGGGCTGGTTCAACCTGTTCGTCGACGTCGCCCCGGGCGTCAAGCACATGCTCTACCGCCTGTGGCTCCGCGACGGCGTCGGCCACCCGCTGACCATGACCGGCTTCAAGCTGGTCGAGGACAACGCGGGCTTCGACGTGTGGAAGGACACGACGACGTTGTTCACCCGGGTCCTCCAAGGCCACGTCGCCGAGGGCGGCGACGACGGCGCGGAGGAGCTGGCGGCGGGCGTGCTGCGCATCCGCATGCGCGACTTCGCCAAGCAGCTGACCACGTTCCGGGCGGCCGGCCCGAGCCTGGGCGCCCAGCTCGGCGCGCTCGTGAGGTTCGGCGTGATCTTCATGCAGCAGCTCGCCGACGCGTACCTGCGCAAGGGACGGCGCTCCCGTGTCGCCGCGTAAGGAGAAGCGGCTGAAGGCCGCCCAGCAGGCGGGCACCAGCCCGAGCGGGCGCACGCAGCTCCTGGGCGTCCTGGCCGCCGGCGCGGTGATCAGCGTGTTCGGGGCCGAGCTGACCCGGGTCTGGCGGCTGGGCATGCTGCCGCGGAGCCGCCAGATCACCTCCGAGGAGGACCGCAAGGCCAAGCCCCTGGAGGCGCTGGCCGTGCTGCGCGAGGGCTACGCGGTCAGCCGCACGCGCGAGAACCCGCTGTTCAACATGCTGGCCTCGTTCACCGTGGCGTTCGGCATCACGCGCGGGCATCACCTGGACGATCCGCACCAAGGGCGGCATCGGGCCGATCAAGGACGTCGTCGTCGGAAACCGGCACATCCACCACTTCCTGCCCGGCGGGATCCTGGCGCTGACCGCCGGCGGCGTGGCCATCGGCATGAAGGGCGACAAGCTCGACAAGTACCTGGCGTTCCCGTTCGGCGTCGGGGTCGCGCTGGTGCTCGACGAGTCGGCGCTGCTGCTCGAGCTCGACGACGTCTACTGGACCGAGGAGGGCGTCGTCAGCGTCCAGATCGCGTTCGCGGCGATCGCCATGCTGTCCGCGCTGGCCTACCTGATCCGGATGCTGCGCCACAGCGAGGGCCAGGACTCGGAGTCCGACTGGGAGCAGGCGGCGAAGGCCTGGGACGACCTGCAGATGATCCCGGGCGGCGTGCCCGGCATCGGCCTCTGACGTTCGCCGCTCGAACACTGCGGCTTGACCGCGGCGCTCCCGCGATGGGAGGGTTGCCCGAGATGAGGGGGCTGGCCGTCGCGGTGATCCTGGTTCTGGCAGCGGCCGCGCCCGCCTCGGCGCGGCCGCTGGACCCGTCCTGCACCGACACGTTCCAGGTGGTCGGCCCCTCGCGCGACTGGAACACGGCCGCCAACTGGACCCGCGGCGTCCCCACGCCGACCGACGACGTGTGCATCCTCGACGGCATCCCGACGGTCGGGACGGCGACGCCGGTCATCCGCTCCCTCTACGCCCCGGACACGCAGCTCGGCCTGACCGGCGACTTCACGGTGACGGGCGGCGCCACCGTGGGCAGCCTCGTGGTGTCGGGCGGCACGTTGAGCGTCGGCGGCCCACTCGCCATCGCGGGGACGCTCGACCTGAGCGACGGTACGGTGACGTCGCCGGCCGACGCCACGATCGGCAAGCTGGCGTGGTCGGGCGGCACGCTGGGCGGGGCCGGCACGACGACGGTCAGCGGCAACGCGGCGCTGGTCGGCGGGACGCTGAGCGGCCGCACGCTGCGGCTCGCCGGCGCGTCGACCCTGTCCCCCGGCCCGGGCATCGGCGGCACCGGCGCGCTGGCGGCCACCGGCCCGCTGACCGTGCACGCGCCGGCGACGATCGCCGTGCCGTTCACCGCCGGCGGCGCCGTGTCGGTCGACGGCGGGGTCCTCACGCTGACCGGCGGGGGGTCGGGTGCCGGGCCGTACGCCGTGGCCGACGGGGCGACGCTCGACTGGGCGGGCGGCACCTTCGCGCTGGCCGCTCCGGTCGTCACCGGGGCCGCGCGGATCTCCGGCGCGGACGTGACCACGGCCGGCGACGCCCACCTCGGCGCGCTCGCGGTGGCGAGCGGCTCGCTGACGGTCAACGGGACGCTCGCCGCCGGGCCCACGAGCCTGTCGGGCGGGCTGGTCGCCGGCCCGGGCGCGCTCGCCCTCACCAAGCTGGACTGGTCCGGCGGCACGCTGGCCGGCAGCGGCACGACCACGGTCGGGGCGCTCGCCGTCAGCGGCGCCGGCGCGACGCTGTCCGACGGCACGCTCGCGGTCACCGGCGACTCGACGCTCGCGGCGCCGCTCGAGCTGGACGGCCGGCTCGAGAACGGCGGCGTCATGGACGTCCAGGGCGACACCGGAATCAGCGGCGGCGGCCTGCTCGTCAACACCGGCACGCTGCGCAAGAGCGCCACGATCAACGGCGTGACCCTGGTCGGCGTGCCGCTCGACAACGACGGGCTCCTCGACGCCGAGGCCGGCACGCTGCGGCTGACCGGCGGCTCCGGGATCGGCGAGGTCAGCACCGGCGCCTACACAGCCGCCGCCGGCGCGATGATCGACTGGCGCGCCGGCGCCTACACCCTGGCCGCTCCCGTGGAGAGCGGCGCGGGCACCGCCCTGGTGAGCGGCGGCGCGCTCGGCGTCACCGGACCGGCGCGGTTCGCCACGCTGGTGGTCATCGCCGGTGGGGCGGATTTCGCCGGCCCGCTGACCGCGGACACGGTGAGCCTCGCCGGGGGCACGCTGAGCGGCGCCGACATGACGATCGGGCGCCTGGCCTGGACGGCCGGGTCGCTGACCGGCTCCGGCACCACCACGGTGGGCGCCGGCGGGTTGACGCTGACCGGGCCGGCCAGCAAGCCGCTGCGCGGCCGCACGCTGGCCCTCACCGGCGACTCCTCCGCGACGGGCGGGCCGCTCGTGCTGGCCGGCGGCGCGGCCATCCGCAACGCCGCGCTGCTGGATCTCAGCAGCGACGCGAGCGTGACCGGCGCCGGCACGCTGACCAACGCCGGTACGCTGCGCAAGAGCGGTGGGACCGGCACCGCGACGATCGCGCTGCCGGTGGACAACCAGGGGACCGTCGACGTGGAGAGCGGCACCCTGGCGCTCGCGTCGCTCGCCGACGGCACGCTGAGCGGCGGCACCTACCAGCTCGCCGGCACGCTGCTCGTGCCCGGGCTCGACATCACCGCGAACGCCGGGACGCTCCGGCTCGCGGCGTCCGGCGCCCTCAGCGACGGCACGGGTGACGCCCTCGCCGGCCTGGCGACGAACACGGGCACGCTCGAGCTGGACGGTCGCGACCTCGCGCTGACCGGCGGGCTGGCCAATTCGGGCACCGTCCGGCTCGGCGGCGCGACGCTCACCACCGCCGGGCCCTACGTCCAGTCCGCCGGGCTGACGAGCCTCGACGGCGGGACGCTGCACGCCGGCGCGCCCGTGCAGCTCGACGGCGGGCAGCTCGCGGGCACCGGCACGGTCCTCCCGGGCCTGCGCAACGGGGCGACGGTCGCCCCGGGCACGCCGCTGACCGTCACCGGCGACTACGTGCAGGCGCCCGCCGGCACGCTGGCCGCCCCGCCCGGCCGGCTCGCGGTGTCCGGCACGGCGACGCTGGACGGGACGCTGGCCATCGATCCTGCCGCGGTGTCCGACGGCGTGCCGGTCCCGCTGCTCACGGCGAGCACCGTGACCGGGCAGTGGGCGGCGCCGCCGGCCACCAACCTCTACAGCTTCGGGGTCGGCTACGACGCCACGAGCGCGACGCTGACCGCGCACAAGATCCCCGACGTGGTCCCGTGCGGTGACTGCCTCCCGCCGCACCCATTCCCGTGCTGCGTACCGAACCCGGACGGCGGCGGCGCGGAGGTGGCGAGTGGGACCGTGCTGATCAAGCCCCCGGGTGACAAGGACTTCACTCCGCTCGGCCCGGGTGACAGCGTGCCCGTCGGCAGCGTGGTCGACGCCCGCGCCGGCACGCTCGCGCTGAGCATCCCGTCGAAGTTCGACCCCAAGGCGCCGCCGACGCAGCTGAGCGTGACGGCGGCGATCTTCCAGCTCAAGCAGGAGCTGGCGAGCGACGGGCACACGACCGTGACCGACCTCGTCGTGCGGACGCCGGCCGGCCTCGCGCACGCCTGCGCGCCGCGCAAGGGCGTCGTCCGGTCCCGCCACGCCACGATCCGCCGGATCCGGGCGAGGGTGACCAAGGGCTTCGTGCGCGTGCGGGGCGCGGCGGCCATGCTGACCACGCGCAAGGCGTCGTTCTCCATGCGCGACCGCTGCGACGGCACGTCGACCCGGCTCGTGAGCGGCACGGGCACGGTGTTCGACCGGGTCACCGGCCGGCGCGTCCGTTTGCGCGCCCACCAGGCCTACGTCGCCCGGACGAAGCTGTTCCTCATCCGCCAGGCGCGGCTGCGCAGGCTCCCGAAGCCCTGACGGGCGTCAGCCCGTGGCCAGCTCGCGCATGGCGCGGCCGATCCAGGCCGGCGCGTGGCCGTTCCACAGCGCCGACGTGTGGCCGCCGGAGTAGACGGCGAAGTGGTGCGCCACGCCGGCCGCGCGCAGCTCGCGGTCGAGCTGCTCGTTCTCGGCGAGGAAGCGCGTGTCCCGGTCGCCGATGTAGAAGCCGAGGTAGGTCGGCTGCCAGGTGGTGAACCAGGCCGGCAGCAGCGGCACGAACGAGTGGGCGCTGGCGGTCAGGTCGGCCAGCGGCGAGCCGACGTCCAGCGGCGCCGTCCCCGCCGGGTTGGTCGGGTGGAAGTAGCCGCTCCAGGACTGGATGACCGAGAACGTGCCGAGGTGGTGCAGCCCGATCAGCGCTGCCCCGTAGCCGCCGGCCGACATGCCGATGATCGCCCGGCCGCGGCGGCCGGGGATCGTACGGTAGGCGCGGTCGACGACGCGCACCAGGTCGGTGGCCACGGCCGACTCCCAGTTCCGGCCCGGCGCCCAGTCGTGCCACTCGGGGTCGGTGTCGCCGGCCCGGGCGCCCTGCGGCGCGACGACGATGGCCGGGTCGCCGTCCTCGAGCGCGATCTGGCCCCAGGCGGCGATCGGCATCTTCAGATACGACGTCGCGCTCCCCGGCAGCCCGTGCAGCGCATAGATCACCGGGTAGCGCCGGCGCGAGGAGCCGTAGCCGGCCGGCAGGTAGACGGCGTAGCGCTCGGTGGCGTCCAGCGCGGCGGAGTGGAAGCTGCGCCGGAGCACCTGGGCGTGCGCCGGCGCCGCGGTCGGCAGCACCACCACCAGCGCGGCGACCATGACCAGGAGTCGTCGCTTCAACGAAACCGAGGCTAGTGGACGCCCGGCGGCTTGAACCGGATTCTTATGCGGGTCCCGCCGCCCTCGTCCGGGCGCTCGATGTTCATCTCGCCGGCCAGCGCGCCGATCACCGCCAGGCCGAGTCCCGCGCCCGGGCTGCCCGGGTTGGGCTGCATGCCGCAGCCGTAGTCGCGCACGACCACGAGCAGGCCGGTCTCCAGCGCGCAGGCCACGATGCGCACCTGCCCGCCGGCGCCGTCGCGGTAGGCGTGCACGACGGCGTTCGTCACCGCCTCGGTGACCGCCAGGGCGACGTCGGCCGGGGCGGCGAGCTCGTGCCCGGCGGCGAACGCCACCACGGCCTGGCGCGCGCGGCCGACGGACTCCGGCACGGCGTCGAGCCGGAGTTCAAGGCGCTCGAGCTCAGGGGTGACGGAGGGCGGCGTCACGGGGCGACGCTCGACCATAGCGGGTCACGGCGCCACCGACAGGGCCACGACCGCGATGTCGTCACGCGGCTCGCCGGGCTGCGCGTCCACCACGGCCCGCTCGACCGCGCCCACGACGGCCTCGGGCGGCTCGCCCGCCAGCTCGTGCAGGAGCTGCTCCAGGCCCGCCTGGCCGAACGGCTCCACCCGGGAACCGGCCTCGGTCACGCCGTCGGTGTAGAGGACGAGCACGTCGCCCGGCGACAGGTGCAGCGGGACGTCGCTGAGCTCCGCGTCGCGCGTGGCGCCGAGGATCGTCCCGAACGCGCCGAGCGCCTCCACCGCTCCGCCGGCGCGCAGCACCAGCGCCGGCGGATGGCCGCCCAGCGCGAGCCGCACATCCAAGCCGCCGTCGGCGCCGGCGGCCGCGTAGGCCAGCACGACAGTGGCGAACTGCGACGAGTCGTCGTGGGCGAGCATCGCCTGGTTGAGCCGGCGCAGGGCGCTGCTCGGCGGGCCCGCCTCGAGCGCCGCCGCCCGCAGCGTGTAGCGGGCCAGCGCGGTGATCGCCGCCGCCTCGGCCCCCTTGCCCGACACGTCCCCCACCACCAGCGCCCACTCGGCGCTCGAGCGGGCGAACACGTCGTAGAAGTCGCCGCCCACCTCGTTGAGCTCGCCCGCCGCCCGGTAGCGGGCGGCCACGCGCGCGCCCGGGATCTCGGGCAGGTTCTCGGGCAGCAGCTTGACCTGCAGCAGATGGGCGATCCGGGCGCGCTCCGTGTACAGGCGGGCGTTCTCCAGCGCCACGGCGGCGCGGTGCGCGAGCTCCTCCGCGAGCTGGACGTCAGAGGCGCCGAACCGCCGGCCCGACTCGGCGTAGGCCAGCGCGAAGGTCCCGAACGTCCGCCCGCGCGCCTGGAGCGGCGCGACGAGCAGCGAGCGCAGGCCGAGCGCGCGGGCGAGCCGGAGGTGCTCCGGGTCGGAGATCATCCGGGTGAGCATTTCGTCGGTGATCTCGGGGACGAGCTCGGTGTGCCCGGTGCGGGCCACCTTGGGCGAGCCGGCGGGCGCGTCCGGCGGCGTCGGGAAGCGCTCGGCGATCTCGCGGGCCAGCGCGAGCTGGACGGGATCGCGGTGCATCGTCGCCACCTCGCGCAGCCGCCCGTCGCGGTCGAGGACGCTCACCGAGCACCAATCGGCCACGTCGGGGACGGCGATCCGGGCGACGTTGGCCAGCGTCTCCTCGTAGTCCAGCGACGCGTCGAGCAGCCGGCTCGCCCGGGCCAGGAAGTCGGCCCGCCGGCGGGCGTCGCGCTCGGCCTCGAGCAGCCGCCGGCGCTCGGTCACGTCGACGAGCACGACGCCGATCCCGATCGGCTGGCCGTCGAGCCCCTGGACCGGCGTGTAGGACGCGCTCCAGGTGCGGCGCCCGTCGGTCAGCTCGACGTCGAGCAGCGGCTCCCCCGTCTGCAACACCTCGCGGTGGGCCTGCGCCGCGCGCTCGCCCGGCTCGCCCGGCAGGACCTCGCGCACGGTCAGGCCGACGTGGTCGGCCGCGCTGACGTCGTTGAAGCGGGCGAACGCGTCGTTGACCCGCACGTAGCGCAGGTCGTTGTCCAGGAAGCCGAGCCCGACCGGCGCGCTGGCGAAGAAGGTGTCGAGCAGCCCGACGGACTGCTCGGCGGCGTCGTAGAGCCGGGCGTTGTCCAGCACGAGCGCGAAGTGCGCGGCCACGGCCTCGGCGAAGCGCAGGTCGTCCGCGGTGTAGTGGCGGCCCGCGCGGGTGGACAGCAGCGTCATCGCCCCGAGCGCCCGCGCCCGCGCCACGAGCGGGACGATGATGTAGGAGCTCGGCGCCAGCCGGGCGACCAGCTCTCGCTCCCCGGGCGCCATGTCCGGCGCGAAGCCGGAGATCTCGGTCTCCAGCCGCGACTGCTGTGTGCGCATGACCGCGAGCGTCTCCGAGACGCCCTCGCCGGCCCGCCGGCGCCGGCGGATCTCCACCAGCACCGCCTCGACCTGCGGGTCGGGGTGCACGCTCGTCACCTCGCGGGCCACGCCGTCGTCGTCGACGGCGTAGACGCCGCACCAGTCGGCGATGTCGGGCACGGTCAGCTGGACCACGCGGCGCAGCGTCTGGGCGAAGTCCAGGGACCCGCCCAGCATCGCTCCCGCGCGGTGCAGGAACCGCAGCGCCTCGCTCGCGGAGACCACCGGCTGCCGCACGCGCGGCATCCTACGCGGCGTACGCCTGGACGCCGGTCCAGGCAGAGCCTGGGCGGGCCATGGTACGTTCGCGCATCATGAGCGCTGCCACCGCGCCCGCCCGGACCGCCGCGCCCGCGGGCGCGCTGCGCCGGGGCGCCGTCCAGCTCGCGCGCTTCGGGAGCAATCCGCTGGCCTACGTGGACTCGCTGCGCGGCGTCGAGGGCGAGCTCGTGTCCGCCCGCCTGGGCAGCCAGGTGTGCCATCTCGTGCGCGCGCCGGAGCTGGTCAGGTCCGTCCTCGTGGACGAGCACTGGCCGCCGTTGTCGCGCGGGCGGCTGATGGGACTCGACAAGTGGTACTCGGGCGGGCTCATCCTCACCGAGGGCCGCGAGCACCACCGCCAGCGGGACCAGCTGTGGAAGCCGCTGCTGGCCGAGCCGGACGGCCCGGCGCTCGCCGTGGCGCGCACGGCGGCGTGGGCGGACACGTGGACCGAGGGACAGGCGATCGAGCTGTTCGGCGAGTTCCGCGACCTCGTGTGGAGCACCGACTGGCAGGCGCTGACCGGCGAGGAGATCACGCCCGAGCTGCTGCACGCCCAGGCGGCGGGCATCGCCGCGCTCGAGTGGCTGCTCGGCCCGCTCGGCCCGCGCCGCTGGGGCGCGCCCACGCCGGCGTCCACCCGCACCCGTGCCGCGCGCCGCCGGCTCGACGCGGCGATCGCCGAGTTGATCGCCGCCCGCCGGGCGCGGCCGCGCGACGACCTGCTGTCGCGGCTCGTGGCGGCCGAGGCCGACGACGCGGTCGTGTCGGCCACGGTCAAGCAGTGGCTGGGCGCCGACCAGCTGCACGGCCTGTTCACCTGGGCGCTGCACCTGCTGGCCGAGCACCCCGACGTGGAGGGCGCCTGGCACGCCGAGCTCGACGCCGCGCTGAGCGGGCCGCCGGCCGAGGCGGACATCGCCGCGCTGCCGCTGACCGTGCGGATCGTCAAGGAGACGCTGCGGCTCTACCCGCCCGTGTGGACGTTCTTCCGCGCGGTCACCGCCGACTACCGGCTCGGCGACCACCTGATCCCGGCCGGCGACCTGATCGTGCTCAGCCCGTACTTCGTGCAGCGCGAGGCGTCGGTCTGGCCCGACCCCCTGCGGTTCGACCCCGAGCGCTGGGCCGCCGGCGCCGAGCGGCCGCTGGACGTCTCCTACTTCCCGTTCTCCGCCGGCCCGTACGAGTGCCACGCCCACGGCCTGGCCATGAAGGAGGCCGTGCTCATCCTGGCCACGCTGGGCCGGCGCTTCCGCTTCCGCCCGCCGCCCGGCGCCAAACCGCCGGTGGCGGTGGCGGCCGGTGCGATCGAGCCCAAGGGCGGGTTGCGGATGCAGGCGCTTGCGCGGGGCTAGGCGCGCCACGAACGCGTCGGGCGGGATCGGCGAACGGCTGGCTTGTAGGAGCGGGTGAGCCTGCCGCCGCGCATGATCGATCGCCGCCGTGCGCCAACCGATCACGTCCGACCGTAGTCGGCACACACCGGAAACACGTGGGGCGCCCAGCCGTCGCTATGAGGCTGTTGCGCAAAGCCGCGCCGAAGCGCTCGGACCTCAACGGTGGGACACGGGCGGGCGAAGGCGGCTCCTCAGAAGGTCTCGTCCCACTGACACTGCCGTGCCGGCTCTCCGTGCATGGTGGCGTCCCACGGCACATTGACGCACCTCATCTTTGACCGACTTGTGCAACGGCCTCTATTCGACGCTAAGGAGCCCCAGGTCGCCGAGGGCGCGTGAGAAGCGATCAGCCCGCCCCGGCGCGGAATCTCCTCACCTCCCTACCCAGCCGGCCGTTCGCCGAGCCCGCCCCGGCCGTCCCAGTCGTGCTCCAGCGCCCAGCGCGCCCCCACCGTCCACGCCTGGACGCGGTTCGACAGAGCGATCGGCCGCGGCGTGCCGTCGGGCGCGACGGCGTAGAGCTCGGGGTAGCGGCCGAGCGCGTCGAGCGCGCGCAGCACGCCGGTGCGCACGCGCTCGGCCTCCGCGGTGCGGCCGGCGGCCCGCAGCCCGCCCCAGCCCAGCCAGGAGTCGAACGGCCAGACGCTGCCGCGGTGGTAGGCGTCCGCGGCGAAGTGCGGCTCGCTCGCGGCGAGCGTGCGCAGGCCGGCCGGCGTGAGGATGTCCGGCTCGCACAGCCGCGCCGCCGCGGCCGCGGCGGCGTCGGGCTCGAACGCGTCGGCCCACAGCAGCCAGCCGAGCTGCGAGCCCGCCCCGCGCACGGGGCGGTCGCCGGCCTCGACCGCCATCACGTCCGGGACGAAGCCCGCCGACAGCCGGGCGCGCAGCGCGTCGGCGCGGTCCTGCCAGGCGTGGTCGCCGCTGAGGCGGGCCAGGGCGCGCAGGGCGGCCACGGTGACGGCCTGGGTGTCGGCGTCGGCCAGCGGCGGCGCGGGCGCGGTGCCGTCGGGCCGCAGGATGCCGCCGCCGGAGGCGGCGGGCGCGGCCGGGTCGATCGTGTCGCGCCAGCCCTGCTGGCCCAGCCCGCCGCCCGTTCCCGGGGCGTGGCGGAGCAGGCCGTCGCCCTCGTCGAGGCTGCGGGCCAGCCAGTCGCCGGCGGCGCGCCAGGCCGGCTCCAGCTCGCCGGCCGGCTCCGGCACGGCCGCGGCCACGACGCAGAACCAGCTCGTGGCATCGGCGGTGCCGTAGTACGCGAACTCGCCCGTGCGCGGCCAGCCGGAGCGCACGAAGCTGTCCGGCGGCGCGTCGCGGAACTCGTGGCCGATCTTGCCGGGCTGCTCCTGGGTCACGGGGTCCTCGCGCCGGCCCTGGCGCGCCGCGAGCGCGCGCAGCGTGGCCCGGGCCACGTCGGGCCGGGCCGGCAGGACCTGGAGCGAGACGATCAGCGAGTCGCGGCCGAACAGGGCGTGGAACCGCCCGGGGTCGCCCGGCTCGACCGGCGGCGCCGAGGCGTACGGCCATCCCTCCTCGGACAGCACCGGCTCGAGCCCGGGGACGGTCAGGAGCCCAGTACCACCTTCATCGCGCCGTCGGCCTGCGCCACCTCCAGGGCATGCCCGGCCTCGGCCAGGTCGAAGCGGTGCGTCACGATCCCGGTGAGCGGCAGCCGGTCGAGGCTGCGGGCGAGCAGGTCGAGCGCCGGCAGGTAGGCGTCGGCCCGCTCGCCGCCCACGCCGAGGATCGCCACGTCGCGGGTGCAGATGTCGGCGTTCGGGTTGACGGCGACCGGCCCGAGGTCGACGAACGCGCCGGCCTCGACGACCACGCCGCCGGGGCGGACGAGCGCCAGCGCGCTCACGAGGCCCTGCGGCACCCCCGTGCAGTCGACGGCCACGTCGGCGCCGCGGCCGCCCGTGGCCGCGCGCACGCGGGCCGGTACGTCGGCCTCGTCCGCAAGGAGGGTGAGGGTCGCGCCGAGCCGCTCCGCGTGAGCGAGCCGCCCGGGCATGCGGTCGACGGCGATCAGCGTGCCCGCACCGCGCAGGACCGCCTTGACCAGGTGGCAGATGCCCAGCGGCCCCGCGCCCAGGATCACGACGCTGTCCGCCGGCCGGCCGCCGCGCACCGCCTCGGCGCGGTCGATGCCGTGGGTGACGGCCATCGGCTCGGTGAGCACGGCGACCTCGTCCGGCAGGTCGGGCGGGACCGCGAACAACGGGGTGCGCGGGAGCAGGTACAGGTACTCGGCCCAGCCGCCGAACAGGTGCGGCGGGCGGGAGGCGTCGAGGCTGTTGCCGTAGTCCTCCATGCGCTCGCACAGGTAGTAGGGCTCGCCGGTGCGGCAGTACCAGCACTCGCCGCACGGCACGTTCGCCCCCGGGACGATCCGGTCGCCCACGCGCAGCGGCCGGCCGTCCGCGCCGGCGACCTCGTCCGCCCCGCCGATCGCCGCGATCGTGCCGACGTTCTCGTGCCCGCAGATCACCGGGTAGGCGATCTGGCGCTCGTGCGGCGTCCCGGCGTACTGCAGCGTCTCGCCGCGGAACGTGTGCTTGTCCGTGCCGCAGATGCCCGACAGCGAGACCCGCAGCACGACCGCGCCGGGCTCCGGCTCGGGCAGCGGGAACCGCTCGAGGGAGATCTCGCCAGGCCCGCGCATGACCGCGGCGCGCACCTCGGTCATGCGAACGCCTCCGCCACCCGGCCGGCGGCCACGAGCGCGCGCTCGGCGTCCTGCGCGCCCGCGCCCTGCCGCCCTCCGCCGCGCACGGCGGCGGCGAACGCCTCGGCCTGGGCGACCAGCGCGTCGTGGAACACCCGCTCGCCGGCGGCGCCCCACATGAACTCGCTGCGCGCGTAGCCGCCGGTGCCCATCACCTCCAGCCAGCAGCAGTCGCCGGGCGGGAAGCGGCGGCCGAGCGACACCGTGGCCACCGCGCCGCCCGACAGCCCGGCCAGCACCTGCAGGCAGTCGGGGTCGCCGGGGACCGGCGGGGCGGCGGTGACGCCGGAGGCGAGCGCGGCCACCTGCTCGAACTCCTGGCCGAGGAGCCAGCGGATGCAGTCGAGCTCGTGCACGCCCATGTCGACGGCGATGCCGCCGCTGTGGCGGCGGAACGCGTCCGCCGGCGGCTGCTCGTCCCACTGCCAGCAGGACACGAGGAACACGTCGCCGAGCGCGCCGGCGGCGATCCGCTCGCGCAGCGCGACGAGGTCCGGGACGAAGCGCCGCCAGTAGCCGACCTGGAGCACGACGCCGGCCGCGTCGGCCGCCGCCGCAGCGGCCCGCGCCTGCTCGGGGCTGATGCCGCACGGCTTCTCGCACAGCACCGGCACGCCGGCGCCGGCGAACGCCGCCACCAGCTCGGGGTGGAGGTCGGACGGCGCGACGATGAGCGCCGCGTCGAAGCCCCCGGCCGCCAGCAGCTCCTCCACCGTCGCGTGCCCGGGCAGGCCGGCGGCCGCCCGCGCCTCGGGCACGGGATCGACGACGGCGACGGCCTCCAGCGACGGCGCCCGCTCCAGCGCCGCGAGATGGACGCGCCCCATGCGCCCGGCGCCCACCACGGCGACACGGAGCGGCGCGCTCACCGCACCCCGAGCCCGCACCCACCCGGATTGTCCGTGCGCCGGAACGTTTCAGCACCCTAGTGGGTCATGGAACGCTCGATCAAGTGGGGCGCCGCAGCGGGGCCCGGGCCGGATGGCCCGGGCCCCGCGGAGATCAGCCGGTGGTCACCGCGTAGACATGCATCGCCGTGTCGCCGACCTGGTTGGCCACGGCGGGCAGCGTGATCGACGCCACCGTCTTGCCCGCGTCCAGCGGGACGGTCGTGGCGAACACGTACATGGTGATGGTCTGCGACGTGCCGTCGCGCGTGTTGCGGTAGGGCATCGTCGCCACCGCCGCGTCGTCGCCGCTCGGGCCGGAGGCCCAGTCGTTGAACGCGACGGTCGCGCTCGACGACGTGCCGTCGGTGTAGTGGACGACGAGCGTGCCCGACGAGGCTCCGTCCGTGGACATGCCGAGCAGCCCGAGCTTCGTCGCCCCGGCCGCGCCGTGGACGAGCAGCGTCTGGCCCGCCGCCAGGATGTTGTCCGGTGCGCAGGGCTGGGCGTCCGGCCACGTGTAGGTCAGGCCGCCGGAGGAGACCTTCGCCCCCGGCGTCACCCCCGCCGCGGCCAGCGCCTGGGCGGAGTACGTGTAGCCGCCGCCGTCGGCGTCCGCGCACGTCTGGTCGTCATCCGGTGACGTCGACGCGTTGTCGTAGTAGTCCGCCGGAGCGTCCGTCGGCGTGATGTCCAGCACGGCGGCGTCGCTGACCTTGCCGGCCGCCGTGGTCACCGAGACCGCCGCCGGCGTGCCGGGCGACACGTGCCAGACGCCGTTCGGGCCGCTCGGGGTGGGCACGGTGAACGTGATCGCCGTGTCGCTCCAGCTGTCCACCGTGAACGCCGCGCTGTTGCCGGGGCGCCCCCAGTTGATGCCGTTGTCGCTGAATGCGACGTAGCCCGGCGAGGCGCCGAACCCGGTGCCGTGGATCGTCACCTGCTGCCCGGCCGCGGCGGTCGCCGGGTCGAGTGCGTTCACCACCGGCGCGGCCGGCGGTGTGGCCGACGTGCCGATGGCGAACACGTGCAGCGCGCCCTGGTCGGCGCCCGTGGGGAGCGTCACCGCGCTGAGCGTCTTCGCCGGGTCCAGCGGCAGCGCCGCGCCGAACACGTAGGTGTCGACGTTGTCGGCGCCGCAAGCGCAGTTGCGGTACGTCGTCCGGGCCGCCACCGTGTTGCCGAACGACGGCTGCGCGCCGTTGGCGCCCAGCGTCCAGTCGGACAGGCCGAGCTCGAACCGGGCGCTCGACCCGTCGGCGTAGTCGAGTGTCACCACGCCCTGGCTAGGCCCGTTGGTGGCGGCGCCGAGGAACTCGATCCGGGCCGCGCCGGCCACCGGCTGCACCGGGATCGTCTGGCCGGCGGCCACCACGTTGTCCGGGTAGCCGGGCGGCGTGTCGGGCCAGGTGAACCGGGTGCCGTCGACGGTCACCGTCCCGCCCGGCGCCAAGCCCTGCCCGGACAGCGCTTGCGCCGAGTAGCTGTAGCCCGACGAGTCGAACTGTGCCGCCGACGGGTCGCCGTCGTCCGAGATCCCGCGGTTGTCCATGAACCGCAGGAGGCTCCCGGCGTCCGCCACGAGCACGGTCAGGCGCTGCGCCGGCAGCTGCGCGCCCCCGGTGCGCAGCGCGATCGGCACGCTGTAGAACGTCTGCTCGGTCGCCTTGGCGGCGCGCACGGTCAGCGTCAGCCGGCCCTTGCCGCCCGGCGGCAGGCCGAGCTTCGCCGGGTCCGGCGACACCGTCAGGCCGGTGGGCGGCGCGGCGTCGGCGGCCAGCGTGAGCGGCCGGTCCGTCACGTTGCGCACGGACAGCTTGACCTTCGCGCTCCCGCCCGGCGCGACGTCGACCTGCCCGTCCGACAGCGTGGCGATGGCCGGCGCCGCGCCGGTGGCGTCCGACGGCGGCGCGGCCTTGGGCGACGAGCCCCAGGCCTTGTCGGGCCGCGTCCCGAGGTCGAACGCGAGCTGCCCGCCGCCGGCGTACTGGGCGCTGCCCAGCCACGGCTTGTCCCACGTGCGCCCGTCGAGCTTCAGGCCCTGGACGTACGGCGCATTCGCCGCGGCGTTCGGCGCGTCGATCTGCAGCGTCCTGCCGTTGGCCAGCTTGACGGTCGCGTGCGGGAACAGCGGGCTGCCGACCACGAGCGTGTCCGTGCCCGGCGTCTCCGGGATACAGGCCGAGGTTCGACCAGACGTACCACGAGCTCATCGCGCCCAGGTCGTCGTTGCCGAACTGGCCCGACGGGCGCGTTGAAGTACAGCTGCTGCTGCGCCTCGCGCACGACCTGCTGGGTCTTCCACGGCGCGCCGGCGTAGTCGTACTCCCAGGGGATCTCCAGGCTCGGCTCGTTGCTCAGGTCCGGCGTTCGTCGGCCCGGGGTGGGCGATGTCCGTGAACAGGCTGTCCAGGAAGCGCTCCCAGGCCTGCGCGCCGCCGCGGGCGGCGATCAGCCCGGCGAGGTTGAACGGCACCATCGGCGTGTACTGGGCGCGCGGTGCCCTCGACCATGCCGTCGCCCGTCCCGGGCGTGAAGCCCGGGCAGCCAGCTGCCGTCGGCCAGCCGCGCCTGCACGTAGCCCGTGTCCGGGTTGAACGTGTTCTGCCAGTTCTGCGCCCGGGTGGCGAAGCGGGCGTAGGTGCCGCGGTCGCCCAGCGCCTGCGCCAGCGACGCGATGGCGTAGTCGGCCGATGTCGTACTCGAGCTGCGTCGAGACCGGGCCGTAGAAGTTGCAGCAGCCGTAGCTCGCGTCATAGGGCAGGTAGCCGTCGTGGTCGAGCGCGGCCTGCCCGGGGCGGATGTTGCTCGGCTGCGTCGCCTCGGCCACCATCGCCTGCAGCGCCTTGTGCGGCGTCGAAGTCGCGCGCGCCGAACGCGTAGGCGTCGGCGATGATCGCGTCGGCCGGGTCGCCGACCATCACGTAGCTCTCGCCGTTCGCCTGCGCCCACTTGGGCAGCATGCCGCCCTGGTCGTAGTCGTCGAGCATCGACCGGACGAGTCGCTGGTCTGGTGCGGGGCGACCAGCGCGGCGAGCTGCACCTGGCTGCGGTAGATGTCCCAGCCCGAGTAGTTCGGCGTACTGGGCGTCGTGGCCCTTGCGGCCTGGTGGACCTGGCCGTCCATGCCCGGTGTACTGGCCGTTGTCGTCGCTGAACACGTTCGGGTGCAGCAGCGCGTGGTAGAGCGCGGTGTAGAACTGCGGTGCTGCTGGTCGGCCGTGCCGCCGGAGATCTGCGATGCGGCCGAGCAGCGCGTTCCAGGCGCTGTCGTTGGCCGGCGCGCACGGCGTCGAAGTTCCGGCCCGTGACCTCCGTCGCCAGGTTCGCCGGCGGCGTTGGCGGCGCTGGTGTACGAGATGCCGACGCGTGCGGTCACCGGCTGCCCGTCGGTCGTGTCGAAGGTCAGCGCGACGCCGCCGGGGCCGCCGTCCGGCCCGCCCGTCCAGGTGCCGTTCGCGGTGAACGGCTGGTCGAAGACGATGTCGAAGTGCAGCGTGTAGTCGCGCTGGTCGCCGGCGCCGCAGAAGTGGCCCGCGGTCACCGAGCCGGTCACCTCGTGGTCGCTCGACGACGGTCCGCGCTCGGTGCCGTCCACCTGCGTAGCGCCGCTGCCGGTGAGCTTGAGCAGCAGGTTCGCCTGCGTGGTCGCCGGGAACGTGAAGCGGGCCAGCCGGCGCGCGTGGCGTCGGTGAGCTCGGTCGTCACGCCGCCCGCCGGTGACCTTGTAGTAGCCGGCCCGCGCGACCTCGCCGTCGTGCGAGAACGGCACGGTCGCGCCGGACGGGTCGGCGGGGACGGCGCCGGTGGTGGGCAGGATCGGCACGTCGCCGTACGGCGCCGCAGCCGGGGCCGCTGATGTGCGTGAGGCTGAAGCCGCGGATCTGGCTCGCCGTGTACTCGTAGCCGCCGCCGTCGGGCCGCGCCGGCGCCGTGTCGGGGCTCCACTGGATCATCCCGAACGGCATGTCGGGGCCGGGGAAGGTGTCCACCGCGCCCGACGTGCCGACGATCGGGTTCACCAGCGAGGCCGGGTCGGCGACGGGCGCCCCGCCGCCCGCTGCGCCGGCCGTGGCCGGCGCGGCCGCCAGGATCGCAAGCGCGGCCGGCAGCGCGCGCAGGTGCTTGGTCATCAGGCTCCTCCCGTCGTCTCGTCCAGCTGACAACGTTGTCATCATCACATGACAACGCTGTCACCCCGCCAGGCCTTGGGTTGTACGCCTCGCCGCGGAGGCTGTCAAGCGGCTACGACGAGTCCCGGACCACGAGCCGGCAGGGCAGCGAACTCCAGCCGGCGGGCGGCCGCGCGCACCCGCTCGCGGGTCTCCGCGCAGCTGCCCGTTGCCGTTCAGCGCCTGCGAGACGGTGCCGGGCGAGACCCCGGCGAGCGCGGCGACGTCACGGATCCCCACGGCTGACGTCGCCGCGTGGCCACTCGGCCCTAGCGCGCGGCGAGCGCCGCCTCGGTCTCCGGCGGGGCGGCATGGGTCCCCGAGGACTCGAAGTCCACGTTGGGCAGGATCCGGCCGAGCCACCCGGGCAGCCACCAGTTGACGCTGCCCATCAGCTGCATCGTCGACGGGACGAGGATGAGCCGCACGATTGTCGCGTCCAGGAAGATCGCCGCAGCGAGGCCGACGCCGATCTCCTTGACCTGCGGCAGGCCGGTGAGCGCGAACACCGCGAAGACCGCGACCATGATCACCGCGGCGCTGGAGATCGTCTTCGCCGAGTCGGCCAGGCCGCCGGCCACGGCGGCCCGGTTGTCGTGCGTCTCGTTGTAGCGCTCCTTGATCCGGCTGAGCAGGAACACCTCGTAGTCCATCGAGAGGCCGAACACGATCGCCAGCAGGAGCGGCGGGGTCAGCGCGTTGACATAGCCGAGGTGGTCGAACCCGATGATGCTGTCGACCCAGCCGTACTGGAAGACCACCACGAGCACGCCGTAGGCCGCGCCGACCGAGAGCAGGTTCATGAGGATCGCCTTCAGCGGCAGGACGACCGACCGCAGCACCACCAGCAGCACGAGGTAGCTGAAGATCATCACGAACACGGCGACCTTCCACAGCGAGCCGGAGATGAGGTCCGTGAAGTCGTGATCCTGGGCCGCGGCGCCGCCCACGTCGAGCTGCGCGCCGGGCACCGACTGCGTCCGCGAGCCGCTTCACCAGCGCATACGTGGCGTCGCTCTCGGGAGCGGACTTCGGGGTGATCTTCACGTAGGCCAGGTGGCGGTCCGGCGAGATGATGGCCGCGTCCACCTTCGCCACGTCCGGATCCTTCTGCGCCGCGGCGGTGAACGCGCCGACGGAGCCCTGATCGGCGGACTTGCCCCCGAAGTTCAGCACGACCTGCACCGGCCCGCCGGCGCCCACGCCGAGCTGCTGGGCGGCGAGCTTCGCGCCGACCACGGTCTCCTGGTCCTTCGGCAGCTGGTCGACGGCGCCGGTGCCCCACTTCAGCGACAGCGCCGGGAGGGCGATGAGCAGCATCACCACGGTGGCGCCGATCGCGTAGAGCGCCGGCCGGTCCATCAGCCGGTTCGTCCAGCGCGTCCAGAACGGCGGGCGGTTCGGGTCCGGCGCGCGCTTGAGGAACGCGAGCCGCGCGCTCACCCAGTTCATGATCTTGCCGCGCTCCGACAGCCGGTTCCCGAACGCGGTGATCAGCGCGGGCAGCAGCGTGGTCGCGCCGAGCACGGCGATCGCCACCACGACCATCGCGCCCACGGCCATCGACCGCATGGTCTTGGAGTCGATGAGGAACAGCCCGGCGAGCGAGATCAGCACGGTCACGCCGGAGAACGTCACGGCGAGGCCGGAGGTGCGCATGGCGGAGGTGCGCGCCTCGTCGACCGTCGCGCCCTTGTGCAGCTCCTCCCGGTATCTGGCCAGGATGAACAGCGAGTAGTCGACCGCGACGCCGATGCCCAGCAGCGAGGCCATGTTGGTCACGAAGATCGACATCTGCATCGCCTGCGAGAGGAAGAAGACGACGGCGCCGGTGAGGATCACGGCCACGAAGCCGAGGCTCAGCGGGAGCAGCGCGGCGGCGACCGAGCCGAACACGGCGAGCAGGACGATGAACACGATCGGGAAGCCGGCGGCCTCGGCCTTCTCGAGGTCGGTCTTCGAGACGTCCTGCAGGCCGCTCCAGAACGCCTGCTGGCCGACCAGGTGGATCGGGACCGTGCCGTCGTTGGACACGCCGGCGTCCTTGCGGATCTTCACCGCGGCGTCGACGCTCTGGTCGGTGTCGCCCGTGACGCTGAGGGCCATCAGGACGATCGGGGAGCTCGAGGCCTTGGCGGCGGCCACGGCCTGCGGCGACACCGACACGCCGTCGACGCCCCGCACGGCGCCCGCGGCCTTGTCGATGGAGGCGCGCAGCGCCGCGGCGTCATGGCGGCGGTTGTCGAACACGAAGATCAGCGGCTCGGTCTGCACGCCGGGGAACCGCTTGAGGTCCTGCGAGACAGCCAGCGACTGGGATCCGGGGACCTCGAAGCCTCCCGCCGTCAGGTGCTTGGTCTGCTGCGCGGCGAACGGCAGCGACGCGAGGAGGAGGACGATCCAGACGCCCAGGACGAGACGACGCCGGCGCGAGACGAAGCCCCCGAGCCGGTCCATGGCTGCTTGCATGCGAGCTTTGTAGCCGACAATCCGGCCCCCGTGGGATTTTCTCCTGGCCCTTCGGCCTTGCTTCAACTGGCCGAACCGCCGATAGAACAGGGCCTTCAGCTGATGCCAAGGAAGGACTGAATGACCGCGACCGCCGGGCTGCCGCAGGCCGCAGTTCATGCCGTGCCCACCTCAGACGGCACGGAGGTGCAGCTCACCCGCTACCAGATGGGCACGAAGGGGCCGCTCGTGATCGCGCCCGGTTACGGCAACGCCGCGCGCGCCTTCGCCATCGACACGGTGCCGAAGAACTGGGTCCAGTACCTGGGCGAGCACGGCTACGACGTGTGGCTGTTCGACTACCGGGCCAGCCCGGACCTGCCGTCGAGCTTCACGCAGTTCACGGTCGACGACATCGCGCTGCGCGACTGGCCGGCGGCGATCGAGACGGTGCGGCGCGAGACCGGCGCCGACTCCGTGCAGGCGATGGGCCACTGCGTCGGCGGGCTGTCGCTGTTCATGGCCGTCGGCGGCGGCCTCGAGGGCCTGCGCTCGGCCCACTTCTCCGCACTGGCCGGCCACCCGATCCCCACCGTCGGGCAACCGCCTCCGCGCCGGCGTGCGGCTGGCCACGCTGTTCCGCAAGCTCGGCATCGACGGCCTGAACACCGACTACGACCCGCGCTCGCTGCCCGACCGGGCGGTCGAGCTGCTGATGCGCGCAGTGCCGTTCCGGCACGTCTACGACAACCCCGTGGCCCGCCGCATCTACTTCATCTACGGCGACGTCTACCGCTACGAGAACATCAACACGCCGACGATGGAGCAGGCCGTGCCGAGCTTCTTCGGCAACGGCAACATCACGTTCTTCGAGCACATCTCGCTGATGATCCGGGCGAGCGCGGCCCGCAGCGCGCGCGGCGAGGACGTCTACCTGGCCAACACCGACGCCTACCGCTTCCCGATGACGTTCATGACCGGGGAGCAGAACCGCATGTTCGTCCCAGAGGGCCTGCAGCGGACGTATGACCACTTGCGCAAGGCCAACGGGTCGGAGCACTACACGCACCGGGTGTTCAAGGACTACGCGCACCTGGACTGCTGGCTCGGCACCGAGGCCGAGCGCGACGTCTGGCCGACCGCCCTCGCCGAGCTGGAGAAACAGAATTAGATGAGCACGACCGCAGACGACTCGCCGGCCGCGGCCGGCGCAGCACGCCGGGCCTGCAGGACTTCTTCAGCTACCCGCTGTCGCAGTGCCTGCAGGACCGCCGCACCCGCCGCGTGGCCCAGGGCGTCTCCCTGCAGGCCGGCGAGATCACCTACGAGAGCGCCAACGAGCCGTCGCCGTTGACACCGCTGGAGGAGGCGATCCTGATCGGCTCGACCGGCGTGACCGGCGCGGTGATGCACGACGGGCCGCTGACCAAGCCGACGGGCAAGCCCGAGCTCGGCACGCCGTTCCTGCACGTGGCCGGCCGGGCCGGCTCGAGCGCCGACAACGCCCAGGCCTCGGCGATGTTCATGATCAACGACGAGGGCGTGTGGATCATCAAGCGCCCGCAGGGGCGCGAGGCGATGGACCTGCTCGCAGGCCTCCCGCCGCGCTGGGAGGACCGCACGGAGGCCGACTGGCTGGCCTACGCGAGCGCGGTCAAGCGCAAGGTCTACGACAACCGCTTCGAGTTCCCGCGCGAGTGGCCCTACTACCTGGGCTGGAACGCCCAGTTCTCCAACGTCCCCGGCTCGACGTGCTTCCTGCCGGTCGTGGACAACACGCGCCAGTACATCAACGTGCTGCTGATCCTGCTGTCCGAGCCGCACGGCAAGGCGCCGCTGTTCATCGACGACTGGAGCCCGTTCCGGCCCAAGGGGGCGATGGAGTGGGCGGCGTGGGCGGCGGCCAAGCTCGGCCTGGTCGACGCGATCCCCTACCAGCCGATCGGCGGCCTCAAGCGCGTGCGCGGTGGCTACGTCACGCCCGACACGCCGGCCCCGCTGGGCTCGATCGGGACGGTGCGCACCGACTACGAGGCGTTCTTCCTGATGCAGAACCTGATGCTGACGGCCGAGGCGCTGCGGCTCGGCGGCTGGGTGCACGGCACGCCGATGACCCCGCACATCATGAAGCGCGACCCGCGAAGGGCCACCTCGGGCTCGGCTTCCGCGAGTACAGCGCCAAGCCGGCGACGTCGCGCTTCAAGCGCTGGCCGCCCGGTGCCCGCCTCGCAGCCCAACTACGTCGGCATCGACGGCGTGCTGGAGGGCCTCTGCCCGCCCTACGTCACCGACATGGACGCCGCGGTCGACCAGGTGCTGGAGGAGAAGTTCGGGCCCGGCGGCACCTACGCCGACGCCCAGGTGTTCGCCCAGGCCTACAAGGACAAGGCGTCGGCCGAGGCGTACCTGCGCAACGCCGCGCACCACCCGCCGGAGGCGATCGAGTACACCAAGGAGATCTGCCGCTACCTGGTCGACACCTACGGCCGCTTCCCCGCCCACACGGACGCGATGTACGTTCCGGGCATCTGGGTGCAGTTCTCGCACCTCGAGATCGAGTACTACGAGCGCTTCGGCAGCCCGGCCCACGCCCGCCGGCAGGCCGAGGGCAAGGAGATCTGGGACCGCCGCTGATGAGCACCACCGCGCAGCAGACCGCCGCTCCCCGGCGGTCCGGCCGGACAAGCCCGGCAACACGTTCGGCCGCATGACCGGGCTGACGCTGTTCACCCCGGTGCGCAGCCAGTGGCTGCCCGTGGCCAAGGCCGGGTTCTTCCTCGGCAAGTTCGTCCCGCTGGCCCAGAAGCACATCCTCCAGTTCGACTTCATCCACTTCGTGCGCTGGACGCACGTGCGCAAGCTGCCGGACGGGCAGACGCTCAAGCGCGCGCACCTGTTCTTCGAGAGCAACTTCGACGGCCCCTGGCAGCACTACATCGACGCGTTCGCCTACATCATCCCGCAGCGACATCCGGTTCGTGTGGGGCCGCGGGATCGGCTTCCCCGGGCCGCCGCCGGCCGAGCCGCTGAAGGCCTGGATCGCCGAGAACTAGATGGAGGGCGGGACCTACTACTCCGCCTATCCGGAGGCGAGCACGCGCATGTGCAAGCAGGCGCTGGCCGTGGACGGCGCGCTGGCCGACCTGGTCGAGCAGTCCAAGTCGCTGTCGCCGGAGGCGTTCAAGGCGGCCTGGGAGCGCTTCCTCACCGCCCAGCAGGGGAACCTCTGATGGCCGACTGGCGCAACCGCACCGGCGGTGTCTACGCGCTGACCACGTTCGCCTCGATCCTGCCCGGCCACGTGGACGAGCTGCAGGCGTACCTGGACACCATGCCCGAGGGCGAGCACAGCCCGCTGGCCCGGCTGTCGCAGCTGCACCTGTCGCGCATCCACATCTTCTCCGAGCTCGTGGCACAGCCGGGGCTCGCGGCCGAGCAGCTCGACGCGCCGCAGCTCGTGTTCACCTCGAGCTTCGACGGCAGCCTGGACCGCTACCTGGAGGACCTGCGTACCAAGGTCCCCGAGTGCGACGACTGGTGGGGCCACTGCGCCGGCTACCCGGGCCGGTCCGACGCGGCGGCGTTCAGGGCCTACATCCGCGCGCACAAGATCGACACCCAGCTGTTCGCCAACGCCTACCACGGCGCGACGGTGCAGGACGTGCAGCGGGCGCTGGCCAACCGCGAGCGGGTGGTCGACCTCGCCGTGACGGCCCAGGGGATGGACGCGGCGGAGCTGCAGGCGCGGTTCCGGGCGGAGTTCGCGGCCTGATGTCGGGCGTCCGGCTCGGCCGCCCGGCCAACCTCCCGAAGCGGCGCCTGGAGAAGGCGGACGTCAACCTGGCCGACATCCAGGGCAACGTCCTGCGGGGCTACACGTTCCCCTGCGCGGCCTACCTGTTCCTGCGCATCGACGACCCCGCGAAGGCGCGGGCGCTGATGCAGCGCATGCTGCCGCAGATCTCCACGGCCGAGGAGTGGGCGGACGGCCCCCCCGCGACCGCGCTCCACGTGGCCTTGACCTACGCCGGGCTGCAGGCCGTGGGCGTCGCGCAGGAGCTGCTCGACACGTTCCCGGACGAGTTCAAGCGAGGGCATGGCCGCGCGGGCCGAGCGCCTGGGCGATCGCGGGCCGAGCGCGCCGGCGAGCTGGGAGCCCGGCCTGGGTACGGGCGACGCGCACGTGCTGGTCACCGTCTACGCGCTCGACGACGAGCACCTCGACCGCGCGCGGATGGCGCTGAAGGCCGTCGGCGCCGAGGGCGCGGTCACGGTGATCAACGAGACGCGCGCGGAGGCGCTCGAGGCCGGCCGTGACCACTTCGGCTTCGCCGACGGGATCGCCCAGCCGGCCTGCACGGGTCCGGTGTGTCCGCGCGCCCCGGCGACGGCCAGCCCAACGGCGACGGCACCTGGCGCGACGTGGCGGTCGGCGAGTTCCTGCTCGGCCACCAGGACGAGGACGGCCGCCGGCCCGCGGCGCCCGCGGCGCCGTTCGACTGCAACGGCACGTTCATGGTCTACCGCAAGCTCCACCAGGACACCGCGGCGTTCCGGCGCTTCATCGCCGAGCAGGGCGCGAGCTACCCGGGCGGGCCGGAGAAGCTGGCGGCGAAGATCGTCGGCCGCTGGCCGGACGGCACGCCGGTGTCCGTCTCCCCCGAGGCCCCGGATCCCGCGGTCGCCGCCGACCCGGCGCGGATCAACGACTTCTCCTACGCCGGCGACGCCGAGGGCCTGCGCTGCCCGCTGGGCGCGCACATCCGGCGCACCAACCCGCGCGATATCGAAGGAGTTCTTCGACGGCCGGCTGACCAACCGCCACCGGATCATCCGCCGCGGCCGCTCCTACGGCAGCCCGCTGCCGCCGGGCGCCGTCGCGGACGACGGCCAGGAGCGCGGCCTGGTGTTCATCTGCTTCCAGGCCAGCATCTGGCGCCAGTTCGAGACCATCCAGGCGCTGTGGATCGACGACGGCGACCCGTTCGGCCTCGGTCCCGACAAGGACTTCCTGATCGGCGAGCCCAACGGCGACGGCGGCAAGATGACCATCCAGGGCCGGCCGCCGCACTTCCTCAAGCCGCAGCCGCGGTTCGTGACGCTGCGCGGCGGCGAGTACCTGTACCGGCCGAGCATGACCGCGCTGCGGGCGCTCGCCGACGGCTCGGTGTGAATCAGGGCAGCGCGTCGATCAGGAAGAGCCGGACGGGCTCGGCGCCGTGGTTGCGGCCACGGTGCCGGGGCTGTTCCGGCAGCACGAAGCCGTCGCCGGGCCCGAGGCGCAGCGGCGCGCGGCCGTCCTCGAAGGCGTAGGTCAGCTCCCCGCTCAACACGACGCCGACGTGGGGCGTCTCGCACCACTCGGTGCGGCCGGCGCCGGCGGCGTACTCCACCAGCGCGCAGCGCGTGCCGCCGACGTCGGCCTCGCGGTCGGACACGTCGGCGTCGTGGGACACCGGCGACGCGGCGGAGAAGTCGATCCGGCTGGGCTGGACGGTCATGCCAGGAGGGTACGGTCCGCGGGGTCCGGGACCCAGCTGCGGGTGAGCGTCAGCCAGAAGGCGAGCCCGGCGTACTCGCGGTAGCGCCGGAACGCCCGCTCGATGCCCTTGTCGGTCACCCGCGGGCGCCCGGTCAGGCTCCGGTAGGTCGGTCGCGTCCACGAGTCGAGGATGAGCTGCCGGTAGCGTCCCAGCAGCATCATCACGTGCGCGCAGGCGTATGGGCCGACGCCGGGCAGCGCGAGCAGGCGCTCGATCACCTCGGCGTCGGGCAGCGCGGGGTCGGCGAGCGCCTCGAGGTCGAGCCGGCCCTCCGCCGCCTCGGTCGCGATCGTGCGCAGGTAGGCGCCGCGGTAGCCCGCCTTGGCCACGCCGGCGTAGAACTCGTCCCCGGCCTGCGCCATGGCCGCCGGCGACGGGAAGCTCCGGCGCACGGGGGCGTCGGCGGCCGGCAGCCCGAGCACCCCGACCAGCGCACCGACCATCCGCTGCGTCGCCGCCCAGGTGCAGTTGGTGGTGCAGATCGTCTTCACCACGTCCTCGAAGACGGTCGGGCTGCGGAGCATGCGCCCCGCGCCCTCCGCGGCCCAGGCCAGCTCCGGGTCTTCTACGGCTCTGGCATAGAACGCGCTCAGGTCGTCGTCGAGGCGGAGCATGTGGCGGATCGCGCGCGACAGCTCGTCCGCCGGCGCGCCGTCGGCGATCTCCATGCGGGCCCGGCCGGGATCGCCGGCGGCCACGCGCACCAGCCATGCCCGGCCGCCCGCGGGCAGCACGGTCTCGAGCGACGAGCCGTCCGGCGCCACGGCGTTCGGCGGCAGCTCGGCGACGCCGTGCGACAACAGCGTGCGCGCGAAGCCGACCGGCTCGCCGCCGGCGCCGCGCAGCTCCAGCCCGACCGCGGTCACGTGGCCAGGCCGCGCAGCGACCCGATGCCCAGCGACGAGGCGGCCTCGGCCGGCGCCTCGGCGCCGGCCGCCGGCTCCGCCAGCCCCTCGAGCATCGCCGCGGTGGGCACGAAGAACGTCGTCCCCGTGACGGCGGTGGAGAAGTCGAGCAGCCGGTCGTAGGCGCCGGGCGGGGCGCCGACGAACATGCGCTCGATCATCTTCTCGATCACCCACAGCCGGGCGGCGTAGCCGATGAAGTAGGTGCCGAACTCGCCCGCTCCGGGGCGCCCGAACGGCATGTTGTCGCGCAGGATCGCGAGCTCGCCGCCGTCCTCGGTCTCGATCGTGGCGAGCGTCTTGTGCGACTTGCGCGGCGCGGCGTCGTCGTCGATCTCGATGTTGTCGGCCTTCCGGCGGCCGATGATCGCCTCCTGCTCCTCCGTCGGCAGCGCGGCCCAGCCGGCCATGTCGTGCCGGTACTTCTGCACGACCACGTAGCTGCCGCCGGCGAACGCGGGGTCGTCGCCGATCAGCGCCGCGGCGGGCAGCTCGGCGCCGGTCGGGTTGGCCGTGCCGTCGACGAAGCCGAGCAGGTCGCGCGCGTCGAAGTAGCGGAAGCCGACGGTCTCGTCGACCACACGCGCCGCAGCGCCGATGACGTCCAGCAGCTGGCGCTCGAGCTCGAACGTCATGTCCTCGCGCTCGGCCCGGATGTGGAACAGCAGGTCGCCGGGGGTGGCCGGCGCCGTGTGCACCGGGCCGCGCACCGGCGCGAACGGTCGCAGCTCCGCCGGCCGGCGGCCCGGCGCCAGGCGGTCCCACAGCGCCGCGCCGATCCCCACCACGCAGGACAGCCGGCCGTTCAGGTCGCGGAAGCCGACGTTCTTGACGAGGTCGCCGACCGCGCCGAGCGCGTCACGGACGCCGGCCAGGGCGGCGTCGCCCTCGCCGGCCTCGAGCACGAGGAACACCGCTGCGCGGGAGAGGGGCGCCGCGACGCTCTGCGCGGCGATCGGGACGCGCTCCCAGGCTCGCTGGTCCATCGCGCGATGTTCGCACGCGCGGTCTACTGGCGGTACGTCGTGAGGTTCCCGGTGCCGCCGGCCCGTTCCCACCAGGCCGTCGCGCCGTCCAGGATGAGCCCGAACGCCAGCATCATCAGGACCCAGTCGACGATCACGCCGGCGAAGGTCGCCGCGATCAGGCAGGCGAAGCCCGCGAGAAGAGGAATCCACTGGCGAGCGCTGCCGTGCATGCCCTCAGGTTACCTCCACCTTTGGGCGCCAAGGCGCCCAGTCACTGGGTCTCGACGACCGCCGGGGCCTCAGGCTCCGCGGCCGCGACGTCGCCCTCGCGCAGCGACCAGAGCTGCACCTTGGCCTTGCGGCCGCGCACCTCGGCCTCGCCGACCTGGATCAAGTCCTGCGCCGGGCGGGTCAGCGTCTGGTAGGTCGTGTCGGAGACGTAGAGCTGGTGCGGCGTGCCCTTCGTCATGCCCTCCAGGCGCGCCGCCGTGTTCGTCGTGTCGCCCAGCGCCGTGTACTCCAGCCGGCGCTCCGAACCCACGTTGCCCGACATGACCGGGCCGCTGTTGAGCCCGATGCCCATCTTGAAGCCGTCATGCAGCCCCTGCTCGCGCAGCCAGCCGTTGAAGCCCTGCAGGCGCTCGAGCATGTCCCGCGACGCCTCAAGCGCGCGGTCGGCGTGGTCGTCCTGCTGCAGCGGGGCGCCGAACACGGCCATGATGCCGTCGCCCATGTAGGCCACGAGCGTGCCGCCGTGGTCGAGGATCGCCTCGCTCATCGCGGTCAGGTAGCGGTTGAGCGCGTCGATCACCTGCTCCGGCTCGAGCGTCTCACTGAAGCTCGTGAACCCGCGCAGGTCGCTGAACAGCACGGTGGCCGCGCGGCGCACGCCGCCCAGGCGCACGCCGTCGGCGTCGGCCAGCACCTGGTCGACCACGGTCTCGGGCACGAAGCGGGCGAACGCGTCACGCGCCTGCTCGCGCTCGAAGGCCACGGTGAGGCCGTTGATCGCCGCCGTGGCCAGCAGCGCCAGCAGCCCGGCCGCGAACGCGTAGACGAACGCCACGATGACGCCGTGATTGAACGCCAGCTGGACCGCCACGAGCAGCGCGACCAGCGCCCCCGCGCCGAGCAGCCACGACGAACCGGCGGACGCGCAGGGCGGCGAGCGGCGTCAGGCAGGCGAACAGCACGATCAGCAGCGAGTCGACCCACCAGCGCGAGCTGCGCAGCGGGAAGCCGTCGAGCACGGTCTGGATGCCATTGACGTGGATCTCCGGCCCCGGCATCAGGTTCGAGCCGCTCGTCGATGTCGGGTGCAGGTCCTGGTTGACCGACGAAGTGGCCCCGACGACGACGATCTTGCCCCGCACGGCGGACGCCGGGAAACGGCCGTTCTTGACGTCGACGAAGCTCAGCTGGGGCACGTGGAACGGCGGCCCGGTGAAGTCGATCCAGGCGCTGTCGCCGGACGGCGGCCGGATCGTGTGGCCGGTGTACAGCGAGGCGGCGGCCAGGTCGAACGAGCGCAGGCCGTTGACCTGGAAGAGCATCCGCCGGTCGCGGCCGTCGGCGTCGAACGGATAGGCGGAGAACGCCTGCACCGCGCGGCTGTAGGGCAGCAGCCCGAGCGGGCCGCCGAAGATCTGCGTCTGGCCGTCGTCGGTTGGGTCCGTGCTGGCCATCACCACTCGGTCCGGCCCGGCGGCGCGGCTGGCGTCGATCAGCGCCTGGTCGGCGGCGGCGCTGCGGCTCTGCTCGGTGAACTGGACGTCGTAGGCGATCACCTTCGCCCCCGCCTTCTTCAGGTTGCGCAGCACCTTGGCGTGGTCGTGGCGGTTGAACGGCCACGTCGGCTGCGGCGGCGAGTGGTACGTCTTGTCGTCGATCGCCACGAGCACGATGTCCTTGGGCGCCGGTTGCGTACCACGCAGCGTGAAGCGCAGGTTCACCGTGGACAGGTCGAAGCGGTGCAGCGCGTGGCCGGCCTGCGCGGCGAGGCCGACGGCGGCGATCGTCAGTGCGGCGGCCAGCAGCAGCGTCGCCCGCAGCCGGCGCGTGCGCTGGTTGCCGCGGCGCCCCGTCGCCCGGTCGACCAGGCGGTGGAACGCCGGCGAGCGGTGCGGGCTCCCGGCGAGCGCGGTGCCGACGACGCCGACCAGCGCCCCGGCCAGCGGCGGGACCACGATGAGGATCGTTCCGGCGTCGAACGCCACCTGCGCCGCGACCAGGTAGGCGACGCCCGCGATCAATCCGGCGAGCACCCCGACGCGGGTGCCGAAGGGGATGGCCAGCAGCGGCGCAGCGGCGGCCACGAGCAGCGCGAGCAGCGTGTCCACCCAGCCGGCCGCGGGCGCCAGCGGGTAGCCCCGCTGGGCGGTGGAGATCGCCGCCGCCTCGATCGCGGGGCCGGAGAGCGGGCCGACCGAGGTGGGCAACAGACCGCCGCCACGCTCGGCGGTGGTGCCGACGATGACGATCTTCCCGCGGACCTGCGCCGGGTCGAACCGGCCGCGCTCGACGTCGGCGAAGCTCAGGTGCGGCACCTTGGCCGGGAAGTCGATCCAGGCGCTCGGCGGCGCCGCCACGGGATGGCCCGCCTTGGCGAGCGCTGCGAGCGCGAAGCTGCGCAGCCCGTGGAAGGCGGAGTCCATCCGGCGGACTCGCCCGTCGGCGTCGTTCGGGAACTCGACCGCCGCCGGCGTGGCCTTGCTCTCGGCCAGGCGCCGGCCGCCCCCGAACGTCCCGGGCTTGCCGCGGCGGGACACGGCCGCCGTCCCGAGGACGACCTTCGGCGCCGCCTTGCGGACCGCGCCGATGACCGCGTTGTCGGCGCCCTGCGTCGTCGGGTCGGTGAACTCGACGTCGTAGGCGATCACCGCCGCGCCCGCCGCCCGCAGGCGGCGGATCACGTTCGCGTCGCGGTGGCGGTCGAGCGGCAGGAACGCGTTCGGCTTGTCGCCCAGCGTCTTGCGGTCGATGCCGACGATGACCACGTCGCGCGGTGCGGCGGGCGTGCTGCGCAGCCCGAAGCGGGCGTCCACGGCGGCCAGCTCGGTGCGGTGCAGCCAGCCGGTGGCCCGGAACAGCCCGGCGACGCCCATCGCGGCCAGCGCGACGAGCGCCAGCACGACGATCCGGCGCCGCGCGGTCATGCCGCGCCGATCAGGAGCGCCACGAGGAACAGCGAGAGCACGTGGAACGACTGGTCCACCGACGCCGCCAGGCCGACGTCCAACCCGTCGGCGCGCTTCACGCGGCTGAGATACAGGCGGACGATCCGGCCATCGTCGATCACCAGGTGCGGCAGGAAGATGAGCACCGCGGCCACGACCGCCCAGCCGGCGTCGAGCTGGGTCCCGATCCACACGAACGCCGGCAGGAACGCCAGCGTGTAGGTGGTGACGTGGCTGACCAGCGCGCGCCGGGCCACGCCCGGGCCCGAGAGGCCGCCGCGCTTGTTGCGCGCCTGCCAGTCGGTCTGGAACAGGTAGTCGCCCACCATGTGGGCGACCAGGAAGGCCGCGAAGACGGAGACCCAGCTCACTTGCGCGCGAGGTACCTGTGCCCGGCCCGCACCAGGACGGTCTTGTGCCGGCGGAAGTCGCTCACCGAGACCACGCCCTTGGTCACGATCGTGAGCGTACCCCGGCACTCGTCGATGACCACCCAGCGGGTGCCGCGCACGGTGGCCGAGCTGAACTGGCCCTGGGTGCGGAACGAGCCGCTGCCGTCGCCCCACAGCCGGCGCGTCTTCGGCTTCTTCTGCTTGGCCGCCGCCGCCGAGGCGCGCGCGCCGCAGCTCGGCTTCGGGCCGGCCAGCCCGAGGCTGGTGATCGGCTTCGATCCCTTCGTCTGGCCGACCTTGAAGATGCCCCGGTAGAACCAGGCGTGCTGCGTGTTGCCCCCGGTGTCGGCGGCCGAGGTGAGCGTCACGCGCCCGTGCGTGGTGTCGATGATGGTGCCGAGCGGCACCTGCTTCGGGTTGACGAGCTTGACGAAGTGCTTGTGCCCGGGGAGCTTGAAGCGCACCGTCCCGGCCTTCACCTTGAGGTTGACGTTCTTGCCCGCCACGGGCAGCGGGAGTCCGTCCGGGCCGATTGGGGCGCCGCCGCCGCTGCTGGGCGGTGAGACCGTGCCCGGCGGCGCGGGGGCGTCGAGCAGCCAGCGCGCGGTGACGGTCCGCGTCTCGCCGGGCGCCACGTTGTCGAGCTGCCAGTCCGCGCCGACGCCGTTGTCGGGCGCGTCGGGATCGACGGTGTCGTTGAGCCCCGCACCGCTGAAGTTGTCGAACACCGCGCCGAAGTCGCCCTCCTGGTAGGCCAGCCAGGGCGTCTGCTCGAGCAGGCCGACGACGAGCCCGCTGGCCGGGTCGCGGCCGCCCACGAACCGCGGCGGGCCGGCCGCGATGACGCCGTTGCCGCTGTCGTTGTCGCCCACGTACAGGTCCGCCAGCTCGCCGGCGCGGAACGAGATCGGCGCGGCGGAGATGTTCGTGAGCCCGTAGGCGGCGTCCACGAACGATGTGCCGTTGGTGAACGTGAGGTCCTCGGTCACCTGGATGTCCGGGCCGACGTCGTAGACGGAGTGGATGGTCGCGCCGCTGACGGTGGGCCCGGAGACGCCGGTGCGGCCCGGCTCGAAGGCGAAGCCGTCCTGCAGCGGGTAGTACTGGGCGCCTTCGACGACCTCCAGCCCGGCGTGCGCCGGGTTCTGCGCCGGGTCGTAGAACAGCCCCGACGCCTGGTTGTCGTAGCGCACCTGCAGCGCCCCCAGGCCGTCGGCGTAGACGTTCAGCGGCGTGCCGTCGAGGGTGGCCACATCGGCGCCCGCGGCTGCCGGGATCGCAAGGGCGGCCGCCGCGACGGCCGTGACAATGAGACCTCGCGCGCGCAAACCGCCACCGATGCTCTTCATCGGCCGGGCTCGTGTCAAGTCGGCCTGGTCGGCTGGGCGGGCCGTCACCGCCTCCGCGCCCGCGCCAGGTAGCGGTGCCCGGCGCGGACGAGCACCCGCTTGTGGCGCACGAAGTCCTGCACCTGGACCACGCCGGTCGTCACGCGGATCAGCGTGCCGGCGCAGCTGTCCTGCGTGAGCCACGTCGTGCCCCGGACGGTGGCGGAGCTGAACTGGCCGCGGGTCTGGAACGACCCGTGGCCGCTGCCCCACAGCCGGCGCGTCTTCACCTTCTTCGTCCTGCTCGCCGCCGAGGCCGTCTTCGCGCGGGAGCACGTGGGCTTGGCCCCGGCCAGCGCCAGCGTGGTGAGCGGCTTGGCCCCGCGGCTCTGCATCACCTTGAAGATGCCCTGATAGAAGTCCGCCTGCTGCGTGCGGCCGCCGCCCACCGCGGTGGTCAGCGTGATCCGGCCGTGCGTGGCGTCCACGATGGTCCCGGTCGGGATCTGCCGCCCCGGCCCGAGCACGATGTACGTGTTCGTCCCGGGCAGCTTGACCCTGACCGTCCCGCTCTTGGTCTGCGCGTTGACGGCCTTGCCGGTGACGGGTGGCGGGAGCGGCGCGGGCGTCGGGACCGGCGTGGGCGTCGGCGTCGCCGCGGACGTGGAGGCCACCGTCACCGTGAACGGGCTCGACGCCGCCGACTGGTCGCCGGCCGCGTCCCTGGCGACGGCGGTGTAGGTGTGCGCCCCGGGCGACACGCCGGTCAGCACGACGGACCAGACGCCGTTGGAGCCGGCGATCGCCGGGCCGCCGACGGGCGTGCCGCCCTCGAGGACCGTCACCGTGTCGCCGGGCTGCGCGCTGCCGCTCAGCGTCACGGTCGACCCGCTCGCCGGCGCGGAGGAGATGTGCGGCGGCGTCGGCCCGCCGGGCGGGTTGAAGCGCCACACGACGTCCTTGTCGACCGACTGCCCGGGCGCGAGGGCGTCGACCGTCCACTCGATGCCGGCGCCGTTGTCCTCGTCGTCGGTGAGCCAGGTGTCCTTCAGCCCGCCGGACGCGAAGTCGGCGAAGACGTCCGAGTAGAAGGCCTCCTCGAAGTGGGTCCACCCGGAGCCAGGGACTTCGAGCAGACCATCGACGCCGCCGAGGTCGCCCGTGCCGCCGATGAACCGCGGCGGGCCCTGCTGGAACGCGCCAACGCCCGTGTCGCTGCCGCTGACGTACAGATCCGCGAGCTCGCCGGCGCTGAAGGTCGCGGGCGTCTCCCCTGTGTTCGTGATGTGGAAGTGGAGGAGGACGTCGTGCGTGCCGTCGGTGTAGGTCTCCGTCTCGACGACGTGCAGGCTCACGTCTGGGCTGTCGTCGCTGTTGAGCGTCACCACGTCGTACGCGGACGTCGCCGTGCGCGTGCCGTTGGCGTCCGGCCCGGACACGGTCGGTGGGGCGCTCGCCACGCGGGTGCCGTCGGAGGGCATCGAGAGCTCGTACTCGCCCGGCGCGGATTGGTGGCGCACGGCGAAGCCGTCTCCATCCGGCGTGTCCAGGCTGCCGAAGAACTCCCCGCTCTCGCTGTCGTCGAAGTAGACCTGCAGGCCGCCCACGCCGTCGACGGCCACGTTGAGCGGCGAGCCGTCCAGCTGCACGACCGAGGACTGCGCGCGGGCCGCGCCCGGGGCGGCGAGCAGCGCCACCGCGGCGGCGGCCGCCGCCGGCCAGAGTCGGATTCGTCCCCTCACGGCGCGATCCTTGTGGACCGCCTCGTCCAGATCAAGGGCCGCTGGACGAGTGTTCCGGGTCGTCTCCCGTTCGTACCCTCTCGGCGTGCGGTGCTACATCGAGCCGAGCCCGGCCGGAGGCTACTTCGTGCGCCTGCGCGGCGAGGCGGCGCCGGTGTCGCGCCATGACACCGAGGACGAGGCCGAGGCGGCCGCGGCGGCCTACGAGCGCGGCCTGGCCCGGGCGGACAGCGCCGAGCACGTGGTGCTCCGCGACGGCTCGGACGTGCAGATCCGGCCTGTGCGCCCCGAGGACAAGCCGCTGTTCGTGGCCGGGTGGTCGCGGCTGTCGGACGACTCCGTGTACAAGCGCTTCCTGCAGCCCCGGCGCGCGCTGTCCGTCGGCGAGCTGGCGTTCTTCACCGAGATCGACCACGTCGACCACGAGGCGATCGGGGCGATCGCCGGGGGCGAGGGCGTGGGCGTGGCGCGCTACGTGCGCTCCGGCGCGCGCCCGCACGCCGGCGAGGCGGCGGTCACGGTCGTGGACGACTGGCAGGGCCGCGGGCTCGGCGGGATGCTGCTGCGGCGCCTGTGCGAACGGGCGACGGAGAACGGCCTACGCGTGTTCACGGCACATCTTCTCGCCACGAACGAGGCGATGCTGGCGCTGCTGGAGGGTCTGGGCAAGGTGACCGTGGTGCGCCGCGAGGGCCCGACGATCGAGGTCGAGGTCGAGCTGCCGGTCGAGCTGCCCGCCCTGGTGCGCGCACTGCGCGCGGCGGCCCGTGGCGGAGTGCGCGCGCCGTGACCGGCTTCGCGCATCTGCCGTTCGGGGTGGCGGCGCCGCCGGGCGGGGCGCCGCGCTGCGTGGTGCGGCGGGACGAGGGCCTCGTCGACCTGGACGCGCTGGCCCGGGCCGGCCGGCTGGGCGACCTGCCGGCGGGCCTGTTCGCCGGCGCGGCGCTGAACCCGTTCCTGGCGCTGGGCGCGCCCGTGTGGCGCGACGTGCGGGCGCGACTGCTGGAGCTGGACCCGCCCGCGGACATCGCGGCCGACGACGCGGCGGTGCTGCTGCCGTTCGCCGTGGGCGACTACGTCGACTTCTACTCGTCGCTCGAGCACGCGACGAACCTCGGGCGGCTGTTCCGCCCCGATCGGGAACCGCTGCTGCCCAACTGGCGCCACCTGCCGGTCGGCTACCACGGCCGCGCCGGCACGGTGGTCGTCTCGGGCACGCCGATCGCCCGGCCGTGGGGGCAGCGGCCGTCGTACGGGCCGACCGAGGGGCTGGACATCGAGCTCGAGCTCGGCTTCGTCACCGGCGGGCCCGCGCGGGCCCGGATCCCCGCCGAGCAGGCCGCCGAGCACGTCTTCGGCTTCGTGCTGGTCAACGACTGGAGCGCGCGCGACATCCAGCGCTGGGAGTACCAGCCGCTCGGCCCGTTCCTGGGCAAGTCGTTCGCCACCTCGATCTCGCCGTGGGTGGTCCCGCTCGACGCCGTGCGGCTCGTGCCGGCGCCGCCGCAGGACCCCGAGCCGCTGCCCTACCTGCGCGCGGCGGGCGACTGGGCGGTGGACGTGGACCTGGAGGTCGAGCTCAACGGCGAGCGGGTCAGCCGCGTGAACGCCCGCGGGCTCTACTGGACGTTCCCGCAGCAGCTCGCGCACGCCACGGTCAACGGCGCCGCGGCCCGGCCTGGCGACCTGTTCGCGTCAGGGACGATCTCCGGGCCCGCGCCGGGCTCCGAGGGCTCGCTGATCGAGGCCGGGCGGCCGTTCCTGCGCGACGGCGACACCGTCGTCCTGCGCGGGGCGTCCGGCGACGCGTCGTTCGGGGAGGTGCGCGGGACGGTTCAGGCGGCCTGACGGCGGCTGCCGACCCACATCTGGCGTCCCACCACGACCACCACGAGCACGAGCGTCGCCCACAGCGCGTAGTGCGAGATGGCGTGCGCGACGTCGACGGCGCGTTGGCCGATCGCGTAGCCGAGGCCCACCCCGAGCCCGATCCACAGCAGCGAGCCGATCAGGTCGAGGAGCAGGAACGTGGTCAGCCGCATCCGCGTCCAGCCGGCGGCGGCATAGATCAGCACGTTCGGCACCGGCTGGAAGTAGGCGATGACGATGGCCAGCCAGCCGAAGCGGTGGATGAGCCGCTCCAGCCGCGCCGTCCGCTGCGCCGCCTTCGGGTGGTTGCCCATGAAGATGTCGAGCACCCGCTTGCCCCAGCGCCGCCCGGCCCACCAGTAGACCCAGTCGAACATCATCAGGCCGGGGACGGCGGCCAGGACCGCCACGACGAGCGACGCGTGGCCGGTCCGGGCGAGCGCGCCCATGGTCACCATCGCCGTGAACGAGCCGCGGATCAGCTCGAGCAGCACGGGGTGCGTGCCGACGAGCGACGGCGTGGCCGGCAGCAGCGCCAGGTTGTAGATCCCGCTGGCCATGATCAGGCCGAGCACGATCAGGTCGGTGCGCTGCGGACGTCCGTCCCACGGGACCCCGGCGGCATTCCGCGGCGGCGCGGCCCCGTCATCGCTCACGGGACGAGGGTAACGCGCCCGCGCCGGGCTGTGACCGGGGAATAGCGCAGCCGCGTATGGCGTCGCAATGCGTATGCGCCTGCTCCCCCGCCTCGCCGTCGTGCTGCTCGCCGTGGTCGGCCTGAGCGGCTGTGTCGCCATCAAGGACGAGAGCTCGGGCACGCGCGCGCCCGGCGTGGTGACGCTCAACCTGTCGATCTGCTCCAGCCATCGGGTGGCGAACTCGTCCTGCATCCCGAACCCGGTCGACGCGTCGCTGACGCCCAACACCGACGAGGCCGACAACGGCAGCGACGCGCTGTCGGACACCGGCGGGCTGGCGGGCCAGCTCCTCGTCGGCCTCCGGGTGCCGGACGGCACGATGGCCCCGGACCAGTTCACCAGCCCGGACGGCGAGGCGTTCTCCCAGAGCCCCAGCTACGCCGCCGACCTCGCCGCCGACCGCACGGCACCTGCGGGCTTCCACTGGGTGGGCTACATCTCCTCCAGCGTGACGCCCACGGCGGGCGCGTCGCTCACCAGCTTCAGCCTCGAGCTCGGGCTGCCGGCCGGCCCCGGGGGCGCGCCGTTCACCGGCTCGTTCCGGTGGCGGGCGATCGCCGGCTTCCGCCCGGTCAACGGCAACGCCGGCGACCCGGTGTTCTGTGGTCAGGGCTCTGACTGCTACGACTCGCCGCCGGCGGGCGACCTGTTCACCAGCCTCACCCAAGCGGTCAGCGACTTCCGCGTGCTGGGAGGCACGGGCGCGACGGCGGCGCCCGGCCAGACGGCGACGGTCTCGTTCCCCGTCCGCTACAGCGACGGGGCCGGCTTCGGCGCGCGGACGCTGCGGCTGTCGGCGACCAGCGGGCTGCCCGGCAGCCCGGCGGCGACGCCGTCCGCGCCGACGCTGCAGATCGCCTCTGGCGCGACGCCGTCGGTGAGCGCGAGCGTGACGGTGCCGGCCGGGACCGCCCCGGGCGCCTACCCGGTCACGCTGACCGCCGCCGACGGCGCGGCGAACTCGGTCACGCGCACGGGGACGGCGACGGTCACCGTGGTCGACCGCAGCGCGCCGGCCATCAGCATCGGCTCGCCCACCGACGGCGAGACGCTGACCGTCGGCCAGCGGATCGCCGCCGACTACGCCTGCGCGGACGAGACCAACGGCTCGGGCGTGGCGTCCTGCAGCGGCCCGGTGCCCCCGGGCGGGCCGGTCGACACCGCGACCCCGGGGCCGAAGACGTTCACCGTCACAGCGGCGGACCGCGCCGGCAACACGGCGACGCTCACGCGCACCTACACCGTCGTCGCGCCGCCGCTGCCCACCGTCAACGCCTCGGTGAGCTTCGCCTTCGCGCGGGCCCGGACCGGCCTGCGGTTCACGAGCCTCCTCGTCAAGGACGTGCCCCGCGGGGCGACCGTGACCGCCCGCCTGCGCCACGGCCATCAGTTCGTCAAGCGCAACGCCCACGGCACGGTCCGCCTGCGCCCGTTCCTGCACCGCACGCTCAAGCGCGGGACACACCTCACGGTGTCGATCACCCAGCGCGGAGCGATCGGGCGCGTCAAGACGCTCGTGGTCGGCCGCACGCGCGTCAGCGTGGCCACCGCCTGCCTGCCCCCGGGCGCGAAGCAGCCCCGGAGGTGCGCCACCTAGCCAGACGTCTCATGAGCGGGGTTGACCCGGCTTACAGGCCGCGGATAGCGTCGTCAGCTGTATGACTCGCCGCCGCACGCCCCCGCTCCTCGCCGTTCTCCTGCTCGCCGTCGGCTTGAGCGGTTGTGTCGCCATCCAGCAGGAGAGCACGAGCACCCGGCTACCGGGCGTCGTGACGATCAGCCTGACGGTCTGCGCCGCCGATCGGACGACCGCGGCGTCGACGTGCTTCCCGGCGCCGACGCCGACGCCGCCCGGCGTGCAGAAGGTGCCGAACACCGCGGAAGGCGACAACGGCGACGACTTCCAGAATACGGATCCGAACCAGCAGGGTCAGTTGCTCGTCGGGTTCCGCGTGCCCGCCGGAACCGTCGCGCCGAGCCAGTTCATGACCGCCGGCGGCGAGATCTTCACGGCGAACGCCAGCTACACCAGCGATCTGACCACTGACCACCCCGCCGGCGCCGGGTTCGAGTGGCACGGCTACATCTCGACGAGCAAGACGCTTTCGAACGGCGCGACGCTCTCGAGCCTCAACGTCGAGTTCGGATTGCCCGCCGGAGCCAGCGGCGCCCCGTTCGCCGGCCCGTTCCAGTGGAACGCCATCGTTGGCTCGCGCGCCGTCACGGACAGCGTCCCCGCCGACTCGCCCGTGGACTGCTCCAGCGTCGCTGCACTGGGCTGCTACGACTCGCCCACAACCGCCACACCGGGCGCGATCGGCGCCATCAACCAGGTCGCGCGGCCCGTCAGCGACTTCCGCGTGCTGCCCGGCTCGCCCGCCACGGCCGCGCCGGGGCAGACGGCGACGCTCTCGTTCCCGGTCCGCTACACCGACAACGCGTCGCCGAAGTTCAACTCGCAGACGTTCAAGCTCGCCGGCAGCAGCACGCTCCCGGGTAGCCCCGCGGTCACGCCGGCCACGGCGAACCTGACGATGGCGGCCGGCGCGACGCCGACGGTCAACGAGACGGTGACGGTGCCCGCGGGCACGCCGCCGGGCACCTACCCGGTGACCATGACGGCCTCCGACGGGACCACGAACCCGGTGCTGCGCTCGAACACGGCGACATTGACCGTGGTCGACAAGACCGCGCCGAGCATCAGCATCGGCTCGCCGACGGACGGCGAGGTGCTGACGCAGGGCCAGAAGGTCGCGGCGAGCTACAGCTGCGCCGACGAGGCCGGTGGGTCCGGCGTGGCGTCGTGCGCCGGGCCGGTGCCGAGCGGCGGGTTCCTCGACTCCTCCACCCCGGGGCAGAAGACGTTCACCGTCACGGCGTCCGACAAGGCCGGCAACACCTCGAGCCTGACCCGGACCTACACGGTGTCGGCGCCGGTCGTGGTGTCGCAGCGCAAGTCGATCAACTTCTCGCTGTCGTTCGTGTTCGCCGCGAGCAGGAAGAGCACGCGGTTCAGTTCGCTGACGGTCAAGGGCGAGCCGAAGGGCTCGACCGTGAGCGTGAAGTGCACCGGCAAGGGCTGCCCGGCGAAGTCGTTCAAGAAGAAGAACGCCAAGGGCTCGGTGAGCCTGAAGCCGTACGTCAAGAAGGCGCTGCGGAAGGGCCTCAAGCTCACCGTGACGGTCACCAAGACGGGGTACGTCTCCATGATCAAGACGGTGGTCATCGAGTCCAAGAAGGCGCCGAAGATCACCACGACCTGCCAGGCGCCGGGCGCCAAGAAGGCGTCGCGCTGCACCTAGCTCAAGCGGCGAGCACCGGGCGCCAGGCGTCCGGTGCCTGCCGGACCTCGACGGCGGCGGCTCCGCGCCAGGCGGCGAGCCGCTCCAGCTCCCGGCGGATCGCGCGCGGGAGGCGCTTGCCGCGCGGGGGGTCCGGCTCGGCGTGGACGGCGTGGGCGACGAGGCGGCCGGCGGCGCGGTCGAGTGCGAGGTCGCAGCGGGCGACCAGGCGGTCGCCGTCGAGCACCGGCAGGACGAAGTAGCCCCAGCGGCGCTTGGCCTTCGGCGTGTAGATCTCCAGCCGGTGCGAGAAGCCGAAGAGCTTCTCCGTGCGTGCGCGGTCGCACAGGAGGTTGTCGAACGGCGACAGCAGGACGGTGCGGGGCCGGAAGTCGTCGGGTGAGCGCAGGAAGTCGAGATCGTCGGCGTGCACCCACCAGTCGTCGCCCTGCCCCTCGACGCCCAGGCGCTCCAGGCGGCCCTCGGCCCGCAGCGCGGCCAGCGCCTCCGTCAGGCCGGGGTAGCGGCCGCGGGTGAAGTGGGCACGGATGTGCGCCGGCCGGGCGACGCCGAGCGCCCGCACGGCGAGCGCGGCGGCGCGCCGGGTCATCGCCGCCTCGGGCAGCTCGCCGGGCGGCGCGTCCGCCGGCAGGCAGCGCTCCATCAGGTCCCACACGCGCTGGGCGCCGTCGCGGCGGGAGATGCCGACCTGGCCGCGGATCCACAGCAGGTCGAGCATCCGGGCGACGTTGCGCTCGTTCGTCCAGCCGTCGGAGATCCACGGCGCGCTGGACCGGTCCTCGATCTCGCGCGCCCGCAGCGGCCCGTCGTCGCGCAGCCGCTCGAGGATGTGCGCCCGGAACGCCGCCTGCGACTCGTACCAGGCGAGAACCCGCCGCCGCCAGGCGCCGCCGGCCTCGCGCGGCCAGGTGCGCATCTCCCAGCGGTGGATCGGCAGGTCCTCGGAGAGCACGAGCGACGCCTCGTGCGCCCAGTACTCGAACAGGGCGCGCTCGCGGTAGGCCAGGCGCTCGAAGTCCGCCTCCCGGAACGCCCCGTGGCGGGAGAACAGCACGAGCAGGTGCGAGCGCGCCACCACCGCGGTGGGATCGAGCTGCAGGCAGCGCAGCGCGCGGCACGTATCCAGCAGCTCAGCGCGCCGCGGCTGCGGGCCGGACAGCCGTTGGTTGCGCACGGCGAGGCGGCGGGCGGCGACGACGGAGACACGGAGCACCGGCGCACCTTAGTGGCCCCGATCGGCGGTACGACGCATTCCGGCGGGCCCCGCCCGCCGCTGCCGGGCGGCGGCCACCGCACACGTACTCCAGGTATGCGAGCGGATGGCCAGCGACGACCGGTGCAGTCGCCGGGAGATGCGCCCTACCGCCGCCCGGAACCACCTAGGCTCCCTGCGGGATGGAAGGCCAGGCACCGGACCCGCGCTTCACGCTGGCCAACGAGCGCACGTACCTGGCCTGGAACCGGACGGCGCTCGCGCTGGTCGGCGGCGGGCTGGCGGCGTCGCAGCTGCTGCACTTCGACTCCGACGCGGTCCGGCTGCTCGTCTCGCTGCCGCCGATCGCCTTGGGCGGCACGCTGGCCGGCGTCAGCTACCGCCGCTGGGAGGCCAACGAGGAGGCGATGCGGCTCGGCAAGCCGCTGCCGGCGGGGCCGCCGCGGCTGCTGGCCTACGGCCTGGCCGTGATGGCGGTGGCGATCGCGATCCTGGTCATCGTCGACGCCGTCCATGCCTGACAGCAGCGGGTTCACCGAGCGCACCGCGCTGGCCTGGCAGCGCTCAGCGCTGGCGCTCGTCGTGCTCGGCGCGCTGTTCCTGCACGCCGGCGGATTGCTGGGGATCGTCACCGGCGCGCTGCTGATCGGCGCCGCCGGCGTGGCCTACGAGAGCTCCCGCCACCCGGCGACGCGCCCGCGCGTGCTGCGCGCCCTGTCCGCGCTGGCGTTCGTGGCCGCGCTCGCGGCCGCCCTCATCGTCACCGGCGCCTAAAGGGGTCAGGCACGTTTGACCCGTGCACGGGCTAAAGGGGTCTGACCCCTTATTCCTTATCTTTGGCGCCGTGCTGCGGGTCGTCGTCGTCGGATCGATCAACGCCGACCTCGTGGTCGTGGCCGAGCGCCTGCCCGGGCCGGGCGAGACGGTCTCCGGCGGCCGCTTCGCCCGCCACGGCGGCGGCAAGAGCGCCAATCAGGCCGTCGCCGCGGCCCGGCTGGGGGCGGACGTGGCGCTGATCGGCGCCGTCGGCGACGACGAGCTGGGCGAGGCCGCGCTGGCCGAGCTCGCCGCCGAGGGCGTCGACGTGAGCGGCGTCACCCGCACGCCTGAGGCGACCGGCGTCGCGCTCATCGTCGTCGACGCGGCGGGCGAGAACCAGATCGCCATCGCCGCCGGGGCCAACGGGACGCTCGGCGCCGAGCACGTCCCCGAGCTCGCGGGCGACGGGGTGCTGCTGCTGGGCTTCGAGGTCCCCGACGCGGCCGTGGTCGCCGGAGCGCGGGCGGCCGCGGCGGCCGGCTGGACGACGATCCTCAACCCGGCGCCGCCGCGGGAGATCCCCTCCGCGGTCCTGGCGACCCGGCCGCTGCTCACGCCCAACGCCCACGAGGCCGCGCGCCTGACCGGCTGCGACGACCCGGAGGCGGCCGCCCGCGCGCTGCGCGAGCGCACCGGCGCGCCCGTGCTCGTCACGCTCGGCGGCGACGGCGTGCTCCTGCTGGACGACGGCCCCGAGCGCATCCCCGCGCGACGCGTGGACGTCGTCGACACGACCGGCGCCGGCGACACGTTCAACGGCGCGCTGGCCGCCGAGCTCGCCGCGGGCCGGCCGCTGGCCGACGCGGCCCGGTTCGCCGTGGCCGCCGCCGCCCGCTCGACCACGGGCGAGGGCGCCCGCGGCGGCATGCCGCGGCGCGAGGAGGTGGCGGGATGAGGCCGCACGGCACGTGCGGCCGCTGAGGCTCGCGGGCGCGGCGGCGGCCGCGGCGCTCGCGGGCTATGCCGGCTGGATCGAGCCGCGGCGGCTCGTGGTGCGGCAGGTCGAGCTGACGCCGCCGCACTGGCCGCCGGCGCTCGACGGCCTGCGCCTGGGCGTCGTCTCGGACCTGCACGCCGGCGTCCCCCACGTCGGCCTCGCCGCCGTGGGGCGCGTGGTCGACGCGCTCAACGCACAGGCGCCCGACGTCCACCTGCTGCTGGGCGACTACCTCGACTCCAGCCAGCTCCTGCGCCGGCCCGTGGCGCCCGACGCCCTGGCGGCCGAGCTCGGGCGGCTGCGCGCACCCCGCGGCACGATCGGCGTGATCGGCAACCACGACTGGCGCGAGGCCGGCGACCGCATGTGGCGCGCCATGGACCACGCCGGGATCACGGTGCTGGAGGACGAGGCGACCGAGCGCGGCGGCCTGTGGATCGCCGGGCTGGGCGACATGCGCCACCGCAACCCGGACGTCCCGGCCGCCCTCGCGGACATCCCGCCGCACGCGCCCGCGATCGTCCTCAGCCACGACCCCGACATGTTCCCGGCGATCCCCAGCCGCATCTCGCTCACGCTGGCCGGCCACACGCACGGCGGCCAGGTGGCGATCCCGCTGCTGCGCCGGCCGATGCTCCCGTCGCGCTACGGCGAGCGCTACGCCCGCGGGCACATCGTCGAGGGCGGCCGCCACCTGTACGTGACCCACGGCGTCGGCACGAGCGGCCTGCCCCTGCGCCTGTTCGCCCCGCCCGAGGTGGTCGTGCTCACGCTCCGCGCTCCGCGTCGGTCATCGTCGCCGCGAAGTCCTCGCGGGGCGTGTGCAGGAAGTAGATCCACTCACTCATAGAGCCCTTCGAGCGAGAAGATCCGGCGCAGGATCGCCACCGAGGAGGCGTACGTGGAGTCCATGCCGTAGTAGGACAGGCCGCGGGCGCCCAGCGTGCGCGCCTGCGTGTACGGCGTGTCAGAGGCGTAGTGGATGATCCCCAGGTCGATCGGCAGCTTGGAGAAGTTCACCGCCTCGCCCGACGGGTAGCGGTCGGCGTCGGCGATCTCATAGACCGCGTTGCAGAACGGCCCGGCCTCCATCTCCACCACCGTGTAGGCCTCGCGGTAGTAGAAGTCGAGGTACTCGCGGTTCTGCAGGAACGTCGACTTGACGGTCACCGCCCGCTGGTTGTCCAGCCCGGAGCCGAACATGAGATACGGCGCGATGTCGTCGAACGAGAACGCGTTGTCCAGCCAGTAGGTCGAGCCCGAATGCTCGTCGTGGATGACGCCCGAGATGAGCACGTCGCCGACGTCGGCGTTCAGGGTGGCCGCCTTGCCGAGGACGTAGACGCCGCGGAGCGTGTCGTGCGCCGTGGTGAGCTCGCGCAGGATGTTGTACGCGGCCAGGCCGAGCGGATACTCGATGTTGACGATGACGCCGCGCGTGCGGGCGAGGCGCTCGGCGTCCACCGGCCCCAGCCGCGAGTCCAGCCCCGCAGGGTCGAGCTTGTCCAGCTCCATGAGCTGCGCCGAGACGCGCAGGCCGGTGCGCGAGGACAGGTGCGTGACGCCGGCCTCGCGCTCGTGCGCGCGCCGGCGCTCCCACACCGGGCCGTCGTCCGGCTGCGCCTCGTAGTACAGCCGCGCGCCGTAGTAGAGGAAGTTCTCCCACGAGCCCTCGGTGCGCCCGTCGCGGAAGCGCTCGAGCTCCTCGGTCAGGTAGTCCGGGCCGCTGGTCTCGACGAAGTCGACGATCTCCTGCTCGCCCGCGCCGGCCGTGGTGGTGACCAGGTTGACCAGCGAATGCGTGTTGGAGGAGACGAAGTAGATCGGCCGGTCCGACAGGCCGTGGTCGGTCAGGGTGGCCCGCACCGGCGCCCACCAGCGCCGGGTCAGCCGCGCGTAGCCGGCCTGCGAGCCGCCCAGCATGCGGATCCGCAGGTTCAGCCGGCGCTCGCGCACCTCGGCCACGAACCCCGTCAGCCCGTCCGGCCAGCCCTCGCGCACGCGCGCCCAGTCCGCCGCGGCGCCGCCCACGGCCTGGGCCACGTCCTCGGGCTCCAGGTCATCCGGCAGCGACCCCGCCCGCAGCAGCGCGTGCAGCTTGTTCCACTCGAGCTGGTAGGCCACGAGCGTCGGGATGACGTCGTCGAGGTCCGACGTGGAGGCGAGCAGGACGGCGAGCGTGCCGCGCTCGGAGTCGTACCAGCGGCGGCGCCGGGCGGGTGCCTCGACCGCCTCCCAGTCCTCGATCCGGCCGATCCCGGCGCGGTGGAAGACCTCGACCTCCTGCCCCATGACGATCACGTGCGCGCGCCACACCGAGGCCGGCAGCCGCCGCATGGCGTACAGGAACGCGCCGAGGTCGGGCTCGTCGATGCTGCGCGCGAGCGCGTGCAGGCTCGAGTTCATCGCGGCGTGCGAGGGCTCGAGCACGCGCAGCCGGGTTTCGCCCGACGAGCGCAGCAGCGTCGTGTAGGTGCGGTGGTAGAGCTCGATCTCCTCGGAGGCCAGCCCGGCCGTCTGGCGCAGCGAGCCGCCGGACGGGACGGACGGGGCGCGCAGGCGGGGGACGGCCATGGCCGGTGAACCTAGCGCACGCGCGGAGCCGCGGCCGCTCAGTCGGCCGCCGTGGCGCGCTCCTGCGCGAACTGCTCGCGGAGGGTCTTCTTGGAGAACTTGCCGACCGACGTCTTCGGCACCTCGTCGATGATCTCCATGTCCTTCGGGATCCACCACTTGGGCACGCGGTCGGCGAGGAACGAGGCGAGCTCGTCGACCGTGAGCTCCTCGCCGTCCGCCAGCACCACGCAGGCCAGCGGCCGCTCGGACCACTTCTCGTCCGGGATGCCGATGACCGCGGCCTCCGCCACCTTCGGGTGGCCCATGATCGCGTTCTCGAGCTCGACCGAGGAGATCCACTCGCCGCCGGACTTGACGAGGTCCTTCGTGCGGTCGACCAGCCGGACGTAGCCGTTCGGGCTGATCGTGGCCACGTCGCCGGTGCGCAGCCAGCCGTCCTCGGTGAACGAGTCCGGCGAGCGCTCGTCGTTGTAGTAGCCGGCGGCCACCCACGGCCCGATGGCCTGCAGCTCGCCGCGCGCCTCGCCGTCCCAGGGCAGCACCTCGTCCGAGCCCGGGTCGACGATCCGCAGCTCGACGAGCGGCACCGGCAGCCCCTGCGAGGCGCGCAGGTCGGCGAGCGTGTCGTCGTCCTCGCCGTCGAGCGTCGACTTCACCTTGCACACCGAGGCGAGCGGGCTGGTCTCCGTCATCCCCCAGGCCTGCGTGATCGGCATGCCGATCTTCTCCCGGTAGGCCTCCGACAGCGAGCGCGGGACGGCCGAACCGCCACAGATGATCCGCTTGAGCGCCGAGATGTCGCGGCCCTCGAGCTTGGGCAGCACGCCCATCCAGATCGTCGGGACGCCCGCGGCCAGCGTGACCTGCTCGGACTCCATCAGGGAGGCCAGCGCGTCCGGCGAGAGATCGTCGCCCGGCATGGCCAGCGAGGCGCCGGCCATCACCGCCGCCTGGCAGAGCCCCCAGGCGTTGGCGTGGAACATCGGGACGACCGGCAGCACCACGTCGCGCTCCGACACGCCGATCGAGTCGACCAGCAGCGACCCCATCGAGTGCAGCACCATGGAGCGGTGCGAATAGACGACGCCCTTCGGGTGGCCGGTCGTGCCGCTCGTGTAGCACATGGCCGCGGCCCGGTCCTCGTCATCGATCGCGAACTCCGCCGGCTCGGCCCCGGCCAGCAGCTCGTCGTAGTCGACGATCCGCGGGTCGTCGGGCACCTCGCCGTCGCCGTCGTCCATCACGACGACGTGCCTGACCGTCTTGAAGCGGTCGACCAGCGGCCACAGCAGCTTGAGCAGCGAGCGGTCGCACGAACACGACCTCGTCCTCGGCGTGGTCGGCGATGTAGACGATGTCGTCGGGGAACAGCCGGATGTTCAGCGTGTGCAGGACGCGGCCGCTGCACGGCGCGGCGAAGTACAGCTCGAGGTGACGCGACGTGTTCCAGGCGAACGTGCCGACGCGGCCGTCCGCCGTGATCTCGAGGGCGTCGAGCGCCCCGGCCAGCCGGCGCGTGCGCTGCGCCCACTCGCCGTACGTGACGCGCTCCTTCTCGCCACGCGAGACGGTCACGATCTCCTTCTCCGGGAAGATCCGCTCGGCCCGCTGGAAGACGTGCGACAGCGTCAGCGGGAACGACGACATCAAGCCCTGCATAGCGGCCAATCTCCTCCTGTCCGGACGGGCCAAAGTATGCAGGAGCGCGGCGCCGCGGTCACGCGCAGGGGGGACGTGACCACGGCGCCGCAGCGGCCTCCCGCCGCCAGTCAGTCCACGCCGTCAGGCGCTTCGGAGCGGATCCACTCGCGCAGCGCCGTGTCGGCCACCCGCGCGTAGACGCCCGGCTTGCCCGGCTCGGCGCAGCCGTCGCCGAAGCTCGTGGCGCCCACGAGCTTGCGCTCGCCGGCGGCCGTCGAGCCGAACAGCGGCCCGCCGGAGTCGCCCTGGCAGGTGTCGACGCCGCCCTGGGGGAAGCCCGCGCACACCATCGTGGTCGCGTCGAAGTCGCCGTAGGCGCCCGCGCAGTAGGCGTCGGTGGTGATCGGGACCTGCGCCTCCTGCAGCGTGTCCGGCGTGTCGCCGCCCTCGGACGTGGTGCCCCAGCCGACGATCGTCTCCAGCGTCCCGGCCGCCCACGCCGAGCCCTCGGACCCGCCGGCCACCTTCGTCGGCGCCTGCGCGGCCGGGCTCGTCAGCTTCAGCAGCGTGACGTCGTAGCCCGACGTGGCCAGGTAGTCCGGCTCGACGATCACCTGGGAGACCGGGGCGAGCGCGCCCTGGCCGGCCCTGTTGGAGCCGAGGCGGACGTCGATCAGCTGCGGCGGCCAGGCGGCGGGCGACCCGTAGCCGGTCGCGCCGGTCAGCGAGCCGCAGTGGCCGGCGGTGACCACCCAGGTCGGGGCGATCAGCGTGCCGGTGCAGAGGAAGCTCTTGCCGAGGTGGACCTCGGCCACGGACGGGTAGGCGCCGGCGGCGGCGTCGTGGCCGCCGACGATGGCGAACGAGGACGGAGCGGTCAGCGCGAGCGCGGCACAGGCCGCCGCGACCACGAGCGAGAGTCGGCGCAGGAGGGGCTGAATGGGAAACCTGAACGCGGGTCGGAGCGCGAACTTGCGATTTCCTGGCAGACTTGCCGCCGATGGCCGCCAGCGTGCAGCAACGCGACGATGTCCAGCCCGTCGCCAACGAGACCCTCGATCGCTTCCTTACGGGCGCGATCACCGTGATCCCGCTGCTGGCTCTTGGTCTAGTGGCTTGGCAGCTCTGGCACAAGCTGCTCGGCTGGAGCGACCTCGATCGTCTTCGTGATCATGTACGTGATCACCGGGCTGGGCGATCACCGTCGGCTTCCACCGGCTGTTCACCCACCGCTCGTTCAAGACCGGCAAGACCGTGCGGGCCGTGCTCGCCGTGCTGGGCTCGGCCGCGATCGAGGGGCCGGTCATCTCGCTGGGTGGCCGACCACCGCAAGCACCACGCCTTCTCCGACCAGCCGGGCGACCCGCACAGCCCGCACGTCGATCACGGCGTCGGCTCGAGCGGCGCGCTGCGCGGGCTGCTCGCACGCGCACGTCGGCTGGCTGTTCATCCACACCCAGCGCGGGCCGCGAAGACGCGCTACGCGCCGGATCTGATCGCCGACCCGGTGGTGAGCTACGTCGACCGCACGTTCCTGGTCTGGGTGATCGGCGGGCTGGTCGCGCGCGTTCGTGCTGGGCTGGCGATCGGCGGCACGCTGCGCGGCCGGCGCTCACCGGCCTGCTGTGGGGCGGCGCGGTGCGGATGCTCGTGCTGCACCACGTCGACCTACTGCATCAACTCGCTGTGCCACTTCTTCGGGCGGCAGCGGTTCGAGACCGGCGACGAGTCGCGCAACCTCGCGTGGCTGTCGCTGCTGTCCGTTCGGCGAGGCGTGGCACAACAACCACCACGCGTTCCCGACGTCCGCCGCGCCACGGGCTGCGCGCTGGTCGAGGTCGACACCTCGGCCTGCGTGATCTGGGGGCTCGAGCAGGTCGGGCTAGCCTGGGACGTCGTGCGCATCGATCACCGGAACGCCAGGCAGACCAAGCTGCGGCCGCGACCGGCAGGCGTGACCGCAGAGCCGCTCCGCTGCGCAGCGCGCTCGCCGGACGCGCTGCCCGAGCGCCCGTTCCGAGTCGAGCTGTGGGACGGCACGAGCGCTCGCGCCGACCAACGGCCGGCGGGCCGACGTTCCGCGTGCGCTCGCCCGCGGCGTTCGGGCACGTGCTGCGTTCGCCCGGCCAGCTCGGCGCTCGGCCGGGCCTACGTCAGCGGGCGAGATCGAGGTCGACGACATCGACGCGGCGCTCGAGCTGCTGGCCGACCTGGAGCCCGCCGCCGATCGACACGCGGGCCAAGGCCGACATCGCGATCGCCGCGCTCCGCGCCGGCGCGCTGCGGCACGTGCCCGCAGGTGCCGGAGACGGAGCTGCGGCCCGAAGGGCCGCCGGCACTCGATCCGTGCGCGACAGGCGCGCGGTCACCCACCACTACAACCTGTCCAACGAGTTCTTCTCGCTGTTCCTCGACGAGTCGATGACCTACTCGTGCGCGATCTTCTCGCGCGGGGCGCACGACGCTCGAGGAGGCGCAGCGACGCCAAGCTCGAGCTGGTCTGCACCAAGCTCGGCACTGCAGCCCGGCGAGCGCGTGCTCGACGTCGGCTGCGGCTGGGGCGCGTTCGCCATCCACGCGGCGCGCGAGCACGGCGTCCACGTCACCGGGATCACGCTGTCGGAGCCGCAGGCGGCGCTGGCGCGCGAGCGCGCGGCGGCGGCGGGCGTCGCCGACCGGGTCGACATCCGCGTCATGGACTACCGCGAGCTCGCCGGCGAGCACGTTCGACGCGATCGCCTCGATCGGCATGGTCGAGCACGTCGGCAGCGTCAACATCGACGCCTACGCGGCCAGCTGGCCTCGCTGCTGCAAGCCCGGCGGCCGGCTGCTCAACCACGGCATCGCGCGGCTGCGCTACGGCGACGCCGAGGCCGGCGCCGTTCTCCGAGCGCTACGTCTTCCCGGACGCCGCGCCCGCTGCACCTGTCGCGGATCTGCCGCGCTCGAGCGCGCCGGGCTGCACGTCCGCCACGTCGAGGACTTCCCGGAGGACTACGTCGAGGACGCTGCGACGAGTGGCGCGAGCGCTTCGAGGCCAACATCGACCGCGCGCGCCAGCTCGCCGGCGATGAGCGCGTGCGCGTCTGGCGGATCTACCTGCGCGTGTCGCGCCAGCGGCTTCGACAGCGGCTTCATCTCCATTTACCAGGTGCGGGCGGAGAAGCCGCTACCCTGAGAGACGCCCCGGCCGGCCAACCGCTCAATTCGCGCCGGCCCCCACAGACTTCGGAGTCCTCTTTGTCCCAGCAGTCCTTCGCCGCCCTCGGCCTGTCGCAGCCCGTTGCGCGCGCGCTCGCCGATCGCGGCATCCAGACCCCCTTCCCCATCCAGGAGCTCGTCATCGCAGACGTGCTCGACGGATGCGACGTCCTGGCCAAGTCCCCCACGGGGTCGGGCAAGACGATCGCGTTCGCCGCGCCGCTGGCGTGACCTCCTCGAGCCGTCCGAGCGCGTGTCCGCGGCCTGGTGCTGGCGCCCACGCGCGAGCTCGCCACCCAGATCGTCGAGGAGGCGCGCCCGCTGGTCGCCGCCCGCGGGCTCAAGCGTCGCCGCCGTCTACGGCGGCGTCGGCTTCGAGAAGCAGACCCGCGAGGCGCGCGCCGCCCACATCGTCGTCGCCACGCCCGGCCGGCTCGAGGACCTGCTGGCAGCGCCGCGACATCTCGCTCGCGCGCCGTCCAGATCCTCGTCCTCGACGAGGCCGACCGGATGCTCGACATGGGCTTCCGCCCCGCCGTCGACCGCCTCGTCGCGCAGTGCCCGCGCGACCGCCAGACGCTGTTCTTCTCGGCCACGCTCGACGGCGAGGCCGGCCGGATCGCCGACGCCTACACCGACGACCCGGTGCGCCACGAGCACGTCCCGGCGCGCCGAGCGCGCGGCCGACATCGAGCACCGCTTCGTGGCCGTCGATCGCGACGAGCCGGCATCGACGCGCTCGTCCGCGAGCTGCGGGCCGACGCGCGAGCTCACGCTGGTCTTCGTGCGCACCAAGCGCGGCGCCGACCGGCTGGTCAAGCGGCTGAGCCGCGAGGGCGTGCGCGCCGTCGGCCATGCACGGCAACAAGTCCCAGAACCAGCGCGAGCGCGCGCTCGCCGCGTTCGGCGCCGGGGAGGTCGACACGCTCGTGGCCACCGACGTCGCCGCCCGCGGCATCGACGTCACCGGCATCTCGCACGTGATCAACTTCGACGCGCCCGACGGACCGCGACAGCTACGTCCACCGCGTCGGGCGCACCGGCCGCGCCGGGCGCACCGGCGTCGGGATCACGTTCGTCGAGGCCGAGCAGGCCCGCGACGTCGGCAAGATCGCCCCGAGCTGCGCCTGCACGGCGAGTTCGAGCGCGGCGGGCTCGCCGCGCCGCCACGCCCGCGCACGAGCGGCCCGCGCAGCCGCCGCGGCCGCCGCTGAGCCGGTTCGCAACACCGCTGGGGCCCGGTGAGGCTGGGCGAACCCGCCGAAGCATCGCCCTCTGGGCGATGCGACTGGGTCGCGACACCGCTGGGGCCCGGTGAGGCTGGGCGAACCCGCCGAAGCATCGCCCTCTGGGCGATGCGACTAGCCTTTGCCGGCGACGCTCGACACGTAGGCCGCGACGGCCTTGATCTGCGCCGGCGTGAGCTTGCCCTTGAACGAGGGCATCACGCCGCCGCCGGTGTTCACCTGCTTGGTGACCAGCGCGGCCGACGGCTCCAGCTGATCGAGGCTCGGGCCGACCGTGCCGGTCGCGCCCGCCGCCTTCAGCGTGTGGCAGTTCTTGCAGCCGGCGGTGGCGAACACCTTGGCGCCGGCCGAACTGCCGCCGGACGAGCCGCCGCTCGAGGAGCTCTTGCCGCCGCAGCCCGCCGCCAGCAGCGCGAGCACGGCGGCAGCGGCGACGCGACGGGACACGCGGGCCACTGTACCTGAGCGCGCAGCGCGACTACATTTGGCGGTCGACATGCGCACTCAGCGAGCACTCCTGGCCCTGCTGGGCTGCGCCGCCCTCGTGGTGGCGGCGGCCCAAGGGGTGACGGGCGTCTCGCAGCTCGCGCTGTACGCCGGGCCGTTCCTGGTCCTGCTCGGCCTGCTGCTGAGCGGCCGGTTCATCGGCGAGGAGGCGATCCTCGCCCGCCGGGCGCGGTGCGCGACCCCGCGGCTGCGCCCGCTGCGTCGCCGCTGGTCGGCGCTGCCGGAGCGCCCGCTCGCCGCGCTGCTCGAGCGCGGCCCGCGCCTTGAGCGCGGGCCGCCGCGCGGGTTCCCCGCCGTCGCCTGACGGCACATACCGGAACCCGTACACGCTCGAGAGACGAAGGAGGTCCCGCTTGCGGACCCTCATCTGCGTCGCCGGCGTGGCCGCGCTGCTGATCGGCGCGCCCGCGGCGCTCGCCCACCAGGGCAACCCCCATTACCGCTCGGTCGTCAAGCACGTCACGCCCGGCGTGCCCGGCTTGTCGCTGTCCGTGCTGAACTACGACGACCGCCTGTCGCTGCACAACACCAGCGGCAAGGAGATCGTCGTGAAGGACTACCTCGGCAAGCCGTACGTGCGGGCGATGCCCAACGGCGTCGTCCAGGTCAACACGAACTCGCAGGCCTACTACCTCGACGTCGACCGCTACGGCCAGGTCGCGGTGCCCAAGGGCCTGGGAGCGCAGCCGAACTGGAAGACCGTGGGGCGCGACGGGCGCTACGACTGGCACGACCACCGCATCCACTGGATGAGCCAGTCCGACCCGCCGGGGCTCAAGAACAAGAACCGGCGGCAGTTCATCGACGCCTGGACCGTGCCGATCTCGGTCAACGGCCGGGGCGGGGCGATCAAGGGCACGCTCACCTGGGTCCCGCTGCCCAACGCGCCGCTGCCCGTGGGGGCGATCTTCGCGTTCGCCGCACTCGTCATCGTGCTGCTGATCGGCGTGTTCATCGTGCGGCGGCGGCGCGAGGCGGCGGCCTCGGCCGGACCCGAGCCGGTGGCGGAGGCGTGGTGAGACGCGCGCTCGCGCTGGCCGTCGCGCTGCTGCTGGCCGCGCCGGCGGTCGCGTCGGCGCACGCGACGCTGGAGGCGACGACGCCGGCCCGCGGGGCGAGCCTGAAGGCGGCGCCGAAGGTCGTGGAGTTCCGCTTCGACGAGCCCGTCGAGGCGAACTTCGGCGCCCTGCACGTCTTCGACGCCCACGGCCGCCAGGTGCAGAGCGGCCCGGCGTTCCATCCCGGCGGCCGCGGCCCCGTGGTCGCCGTGCGCCTGCGTTCCGGGCTGGGCAAGGGCTCCTATACCGCCACCTACCGGGTCATCTCCGCCGACGGCCACCCCGTGTCCAGCGGCTTCGTGTTCAGCGTCGGCACGGCCGCCGGTCCCGCGGAGAGCGTCGACCAACTGCTGGCCGGCTCCAGCAGCGGCCCGGTCACCGCCACTGCGCAGGCCGTGGCCCGCGGCGTGCAGTACGGCGCGATCGCACTCGGGCTCGGCACGCTGGTCTTCCTGCTGGTCTGTTGGCTGCCGCGCGCGCGTGACTGGCCCGCCGCGGTGCGGCCGTTCGCCCGCCGCACCGACCGGCTGCTGTGGGCCGCGGTGGTGGCCGGCCTGGCCTCCGCCGCCGCCGCGATCGTGCTGGAGGGCGCGACCGGACTCGGCGCCTCCTTCTGGTCGGCGCTGCACTGGGACGTGATCAAGGAGACCCTCGGCACCCGCTTCGGGACCGTCTGGGGCCTCGGCTTCGTGGCCTGGGCGCTCACCGCCGCCCTCCTCGTGCTGCGGGGCGGGCCGGCGGCGCGCGATGACGCGCCGGTGAGCCCCGCGGCCGCGCCCGTCGGCGCCGCCGGGAACGGCTCCGCGCCGGTCCCGGCCGCATCGCCCGCCGGCAACGGCTCGGCGCGAATCCCCGCGCTCGTCGGCGCCCGTGCGGCCCCGCCCACCGCCACCGCGGTCGACGCGCCGGCTGCCCGGGCGGTCGCCGCCCCGGTGCGCGATCCGTGGCTCTACGCGCTCGCGGTCCCCCTGGGGGCGCTGGCGCTGCTGCCGGCGTTCGGCGGCCACGGCACCGAGCAGCCGCCGGTCGTCGTCATGGCGCCGGCGAACATCCTGCACGTGCTGGCGGTCAGCGCGTGGCTCGGCGGCGTCGCCGTGCTCGTGCTCGCACTGCGGACCGCCACCGGCAGCCTGCCGGCGCCGCAGCGCGCGCCGCTGCTGGCCGGCGTGGTCGGCCGCTTCTCGGCGCTCGCCACCGTCGCGCTGCCCGTGCTGCTGCTCACCGGGGTCGCCCAGGCGATCGTCGAGGTGCGGACGTTCCCGCACCTCGTGAACACCGGCTTCGGGCGGGCCGTGCTGATCAAGATCCTGCTCGCCGTGGGGATCGCCGGGCTGGGGTACGCGAACCGCTCGCGCAACCTGCCGGCGCTCCGGGACGCACGGTCGCCGGGTCGCGCCGGTCTGCTGCTGCGGCGGACGCTGCGGGCGGAGCTGGCGCTCGGCATCGGCGCCCTCGCCGCCACGGGGGCCCTGTCGGGCTACGCGCCGTCGATCGCCGCGTCGTCCGGGCCGTTCGCCAAGGACGTCATCGTCGGGCCGATCCGGGCCGAGGTGACCATCGACCCGGCCAAGACCGGGCCCAACGAGGCGCACCTCTACCTGTTCGACCGCCGCACGGGCGCGCCGTACACGCGCACCAAGCAGCTGACGCTCACGGCCGCGCTGCCGCACCACGGGATCTCCGGGCTCCCGCTCACCCCGCGGGTGGCCGGCCCCGGCCACTATGTGCTCGAAGGGGCGACGTTCACCGCCCCCGGCGACTGGAACGTCACGCTGACCGACCGCGTCTCCGACTTCGACCAGTTCGAGACCCACTTCACCGTCCCGATCCACTGAGGAACACACGTCATGCGAACCATCCTGCTCGCCGCGGCGGCCCTGCTGCTGGCGCCCGCGGCCGCCGACGCGCACGTGCTGGTCATCCCCGACACCGCGCCGCAGGGCGCCGAGATGCGGCTCGACATCCGCGTCCCCAACGAGCGCGACGACGCGACCACCACCAAGGTCGACGTCCAGCTCCCGCCGGGCTTCGCCGAGGCGGACTACCAGCCCGTGCCCGGCTGGAACGTGAAGGTCACCCACGTCAAGCTCAACCCGCCGGTGCAGACCGACGACGGCCCGATCACCGAGGGCGTCGGGCGGATCACCTGGACGGCCAAGAGCAAGGCGGACGGCATCCCCGTGGGCGCCTTCCAGGACTTCGGCCTGGAGGTGCTGATCCCCGGCAAGGCGGGGGACACGCTGGCGTTCAAGGCGCTGCAGACCTACAGCAACGGCACCGTCGTGCGCTGGATCGGCGCGAAGGACTCCGACACGCCGGCCCCGACGGTCGAGGTCGCGACCGCGGGCCCCACCCGGGCGAGCGCCGGGCCGGCGGCGACGGCCACCCCGGCGCCCGCCGCCAAGAGCGGCGGCTCGTCGAACGGGCTGGCCATCGCGGCGCTGATCGTGGGCGCGCTCGGCCTGATCACCGGCGTGGCGGCGTTCATGGCCTCCCGCCGCGGGCGGGTGCGCGCATGAGTCAGCGCACCGAGCGGCGCAGCAACATGAAGCAGATGGCCGCGAGGATCAGCGCCAGGATGGGCAGGCCGGCGCCGATGATGCCGACGATCGCCAGGACCAGGCCGGCGACGCCGATCAGGCCCAGGGCGCCGGTGGCGACCGTGAGGCGGTAGGCACGGTCCACGCGCTGCTGACGGGATGGCCGGGAGCCCCGGCGGCGCTCGATATCGCTCATCTCAGCTCAATCATGCCACGCGGTCGCGCGAGGCCACCGGGCACCAGGGCGAGGAGTCCCGCCGTGGTCGGTCGTGTTCGACGACCGCGACACGCTCGTGTATAGCCCTAGTCGACGCGGTGCAGGTGGCGGCCGGCCAGGTCGGACCGGTAGTGCCGCCCGCCGGCCAGGAAGAGGTCCCAGCCGCGGCGGCCCAGCACGAGGTAGCCGATGTCGGAGAGCCGCGCGTGCGCGGCCTTGGCGGCGCGCCGCGGGGCGGCCGCGTTCACGTGCAGCCGGGGCGTGCGCACGACCACGGAGACCGCGGTGTCCGTCACGCCGCCCGCGGCGTCCACGCTGACGAGGTGAAAGCGGTCGCCGAGCACGTGCGCGTCGATCCGCTCGGGCGAGACCCGCAGGTACTCCAGCCGCCCCCGCGGGAGCTTGCGCAACGCCGCCCGCAGCGCATGCGGGCCGAGCAGCGAGGCGGCGGGCGCCCCCGTCTGCGGGCTGGGCGCCAGGACGGCGCCGCCGCCAGAGCCGATGCGGCTGCTCGAGACCTGCGCGAGCCCGGCCGCGGCGGCGACCACGACCGCCATCAGCGGCAGCAGCAGGCGCGCCAGCACCGGGGTCCGGCGCCGCCGCCGCCGCCGCGGCGGCGGCCGGCGCGGACTCGCGGGCGCCGCGGCGGGCACGACCGCCGGCGCACCCCGGTCTTCGGGCGCGATCACCGGGGCGCCGGCGTCCGCGCCGGCCGGCGCGCCGCCGCTCCAGCCCATCGCCGCCAGCGGGTCCTCGCCGATCTCGCGCCCGAACGCGTCGCGCCCATCCATGCCGCACATCGTCCGCGGCCGCCGCGCGCGCTGTCAACCGCCGTCCGGGCGGGTTGCGTGCGCAGATCGGCTAACGTCCCGTCCACGATGCTGGTCATGGCCGACTACGCCTTCCAGGTCACGTTCGTGGCGATCCTGCTGTGGATCATCCTGTTCCCCGTGCTCGTGCAGGGCCTGATCGCCTATGCGGTCGTCCTCGCTCGCGGCGAGCGCCGCCAGAACGAGGAATACCGGCGGCGGCGCCTCGAGGAGTAGCGGTCCTGCGCCGCGCCGCGCTCGCGTGCCTGCTCGCGCTGGCCGTCTGGGCACCCCCCGCCGCTGCCGCGCTGCCGGGCGCGCACATCGCCGCTGACCAGCTGGTTCCGGAGGTGAGCTACCCCGGCCTCCAGCACCTGCACTACGCGTTCGGGCCGCTGTCCATCGCGCCAGGGCAGAACAGCATCCAGACGGAGATCGACACGCTGCGGCCGCAGGTCCCGGGCTTCATCACCCGGTTCACGCCGAACCTGGAGTACGCCGGCAGCCACAAGGTGCCGCGCGTCGACGTCCTGCACCTCCACCACGGCGTGTGGCTGTCTAACGGGCAGCCGCTCTTCGCCGTGGGTGAGGAGAAGACGATCGTCCAACTCCCCCAGGGCTACGGGCTGCCCTACGCGCCCAGCGACACCTGGCTGCTCAACTACATGATCCACGACCTCACGGCGACGCCGGCGAAGGTCTACATCACCTACGACATCGACTTCGTGCCGGCGCCGGCGCAGCTGACGCCGGTGCACCCCCAGTGGATGGACGTGGCCGGGTTCAAGCTCTACCCGGTGTTCGACGCGCTGCAGGGGACGGGCAGGCACGGGCGCTACACGTTCCCCGACGACGCCCGCGGCGCCGCCCGCAGGGACATCGGCCCGGCGCACCAGTGGCGCGTGCCGGACGACGTCACGCTCGTCGCCACCGCCGGCCACCTGCACCCCGGCGGCCTCTACAACGACCTGACCGCCACCCGTGGCGGCGCACGCCGGGAGCTGTTCCGCAGCGTGGCCAAGTACTTCGAGCCGGCCGGCGCCGTCTCCTGGGACGTGGCCATGACCGCCACCAAGCCGGGCTGGCGCGTGGCCCTGCACCGCGGCGACACGGTGAACCTCTCGACCACCTACGACACGCGCCGCGCGTCGTGGTACGAGTCGATGGGCATCGACGTCGTCTACTACGCCGACGGCATCCAGCCCGGCGCCGTCGACCCGTTCTCCGGCCACGTGGACTGGCACGGCGAGCTCACGCACGGCCACCTGCCCGAGAACGACCACCACGGCGGCACCGCCACCGCGCTCCCCGACCCCCGCACGCTGCCCTCCGGACCGTTCAGCCGCCGCCTGCCCATCGCCGGCTTCTTCTACGGCCTCGGCGACTTCTCCGCCACCGGCGCCGGCCGCCGGCCGCCCGTGGTCCGCGCCGGCCAGTCGATCGCGTTCACCAACTTCGACGCCACCGCCGGGACCCCGGCGCAGCGAGCCGCCTACCACACCATCACGGCCTGCCGCGCGCCCTGCACCGCCGCGACCGGCGTCGCGTACCCGCTCGCCAACGGCCGGATCAGCTTCGACTCGGGCGAACTGGGCTACGGCGGCCCGCCGTCGGCGGACCGCAACACCTGGTCGACGCCGAAGACCCTGAAGCCGGGCACCTACACGTACTTCTGCCGGATCCACCCGTTCATGCGCGGGTCCTTCCGCGTCGTCCGCTGAGCGTTTGCGGACGGCCGTACCGGTGCTATCGTATTTGGCCGCGTCGCGGGGTGGAGCAGTCAGGTAGCTCGTCGGGCTCATAACCCGAAGGTCGCAGGTTCGAATCCTGCCCCCGCTATAGCCAGAGGCCGCCGCGAGGCGGCCTTCGTCGTTCCCGAAGACGAAGTCCGGCGGCGTCTCGGCCACCGCTCGCGCCAGTCGCGGTGGTTCCAGCCCGAGCAGCCGCTGTGGACGGGCTTCACCCGATCTTGAACCGGGTGACCGCGCCCTCGTGGCGGCAGTCCTTCAGCGAGGTCGTGCAGTCGAGCCGGTACGCCTGCCAGTAGTAGGTGCCGGGCGTCTCCAGCCAGTAGCCCTTGAACTTGAACAGCCGCGGCGTGTACGTGTACAGGCTGCCGTGGCTGCGGCGGGCGCGCCCGAAGTTGGACGAGTCGCAGATGGTCCCGTCGCTGTGGCGCCTGGGGGACCGGCAGACCCTGACCCAGACGGTGCCCTTGCCGTGCACGCGCAGGCGGAACGTCGGCCGCGTGCCCTTCGGCACGGTCGCCCCCGCGGCCGGCGACAGCGGCGTGATGCCGTTGGCGGCGAGCGCCGGCGCCGGCAGGAGCACGACGGCGGCGAGCGCGAGCAGGGCGAGGCGCACCGCGCCAGCGTAGCCGCCATGATCCGCGCGGTGGGACGCGTCTTCGTCACCCGCGTGCCTGCCGTTCGCCGCGCTCGACCGCCTGGCGGCCGAGCACGACGTCGACGTCTGGCGCGAGCCAGCTGCCGCCCGCCCCGGACGGCGCTGCGGGCGCGCGCGGCCGCCGACGGACGGGCTGCTGACGCATGCTCACCGACCGCGTCGACGCGGAGCTGCTGGACGCGTGCCCCCGGCCTCCGCGCGATCGCCAACTACGCGGTCGGCACCGACAACATCGACCTCGACGCGGCGGCGGCAGCGCGGCATCCCGGTCGGCAACACGCCGGCGTGCTGACCGACGCGACCGCCGACCTCGCGTTCGCGCTGCTGCTCGCGGCCGCCCGGCGGCTGCCCGAGGGCGAGCGCGACGTGCGCGAGGGCGACTGGGCGCCGTGGGGGCCGGCGCACGATGCTCGGCACGGACGTCTCCGGCGCCACGCTGGGGATCGTCGGCTGCGGCCGCATCGGCCGACGCGGTGGCCACGCCGGGCCGCGGGCTTCGGCATGGAGGTCGCTGCACAGCTCGCGCTCGTCCGGCCTGCCGCTCGACGAGCTGCTCGAGCGCGCCGACTTCGTCTCGCTCCACGTGCCGCTCACGCCCGACGACCCGGCACCTGATCGACGACGGCGGCGCTGGCGCGCATGAAGCCGACCGCCGTGCCTGGTCAACACGGCGCGCGGCGGCGTCGTCGACCAGGACGCGCTGCGCGAGGCGCTGCGCGACGGCGTGATCGCCGGCGCCGCGCTCGACGTCACCGACCCCGAGCCGCTGCCGGCCGACCACCCGCTGCTCGAGCGCCCCAACCTGCTCGTGGTCCCGCACATCGGCTCGGCCACCGCGCGCACGCGCGCGCGGATGGCCGACATGGCGGTCGACAACCTGCTCGCCGCGCTCGCCGGGCGAGCCGATGCCGCATCCCCGGCGGGCTGATCCGATGCGCGTCGCCGTCGTCGACATCGGCACCAACTCGACCCGCCTGCTGGTCGCCGACGTCGCGCGACGGGAAGGTCGTCCGCCGAGCTCGACCGGCGCTCGAGGTCACGCGCCTGGGCGAGGGCGTCGACGCGCACCGGGCGCCTGCGGCGACGAGCCCATGCAGCGCGTCTTCGCGTGCTCGACGGACTACCGCGCGAGGCCGACGCGTCGGCTGCCGAGACGCCGCGTCGGCCGTGCTCACGCAGCGCCGTGCGCGACGCCGACAACGGCGCCGAGTTCACGCACGCCGTGCGCGAGGGCTTCGGCCTCGACGCCCGCACGCATCGACCGGCGACGAGGAGGCCGAGCTGACGTTCCCGGCGCCACGGCCGGGCGCGACCGCCGACACCGCGCCGCTGCTGGTGGTCGACATCGGCGGCGGCTCGACCGAGCTCGTCCGGGCGCCGGCGAGCGATGGAGTTCCACGTCTCCACCCAGGCCGGCGTCGTGCGCCAGACCGAGCGCCACATGCACACCGACCCGCCGACGCGCGCAGGAGCTCGCGGCGCTGGCCGCCGACGTGCGCGACGCGTCCTCGAGAGCGCGTCCGGCGTCGCGCTCGCGCGGCGCGGCATCGCGGTGGCCGGCACGGCGACGTCAGTGCGCCGCGATCGACCTGCGGGCTCGACCCTACGACCCGGCCGGGTCGAGGGCCACGTGCTCACGCTGCCGACGCCTGACGCGAGCTGCTCGAGCAGTTGGCCGCCGCTGCCGCTCGAGCAGCGGCAGCGAGGTGCCCGGCCTGCACCCCGACCGCGCGCCGGCGATCGTGGCCGGCGATCGTGATCCTCAGGAGGTGCTGGAGCCTTCGGGCTCGACCGCGTCGAGGTCTCCGAGCACGACATCCTCTGGGGCGCCGCAGCACGGTTCTCGACAGTCGTAAGTAAGATTGTCCGACGGTGGACATATGTTCGATTGCTCGGGCATCCCGCGAGGTGTATGCAATCCGCCGTGTCGGAAGGGCGGTCGTGCCTCCCGCCGCCGTCCCGCCGGCACATAGGTCCGGGCGAAGCCGCATCATCGGCGCCTCCCGCCGCCTGGACCACCCAATCGGCCCCATCAAGGCACGTACCCCTGCCCGTCCTGACGGGGCCACTTTGAAGCCGCCCGCCCCCGCCGCGGGCGGCTTCTTATAAGGATGTCGCCGCGAGGGTTCGCGCTGCATCGCCCAGCGTGCTGGCGGTTCGGGCCACGCCACGGCCCGAGCGGAGATGCGATCCGCCGCATCGCCAGGGCGATGCTCCGGCCTGCGCAAGCGAGGTTCGCCGAGCGCGGGTAGGCGACCGACGGGTCGGTGAGCACGTTCACGAGCGCGGGCTTGCCGCCGGCGAGCGCCGCGCTCGAGCGCGCGGCCGCAGCTCGGCCGGCTCGCGCACGAGCTCGCCGTGGCCGCCGAGCGCCTCGACCACCTGGTCGTAGCGCGTCTCCGGGCCGCAGGTCGGCCGCCACCGAGTAGCCTGTAGAGGAACTCCATCGGGTGCTTCTCCAGCGCCCAGATGCCGTTGTTGCCCATCACGCCGACGACGTCGACGCCGTGGCGGGCCAGCGTGTCGAACTCCATGCCCGGAGAAGCCGAACGCGCCGTCGCCCAGCAGCAGCACGACCTGGCGGTCGGGGTGCGCGAGCTTGGCCGCCAGCGCGTAGCCGGGACCGGAGCCGAGGCAGCCGTACGGGCCGGGGTCCAGCCAGCAGCCCGGCGTCGTAGGAGTCGACGACGCGGCCCGGCGTAGGAGACGAAGTCGCCGCCGTCGCCGACGACGATCGCGTCGCGGTCGAGGACCTGGGCGAGCTCGCCGTACACGCGCATGCGGGTGCAGCGGCGCACGCGGCGTCCTCGAGCTGCTCGCGCTCGGCCGCGCGCTTGTCGGTCTCGATCGCGCGCAGGCGCTTGACCCAGGCGCGGTGTCGCGGCCCGGCGCCGGTCGGTCGCCGCATGGCGAGCGTCTCGGTCAGCCCGCCGTACGAGCTCGGCGCCACCGGCGCGCGGGTGCTCGCGCAGCGGCTCGGCGCACGTCGACGGCCACGATCTCGGTCTCCTCGCCGAACGCGCCGCCGAAGCCGAGCCGGAAGTCCATCGGCACGCCGATCACGAGCGCGACGTCCGCGCTCCTTCAGCGCGACCGAGCGCGCGCGCGCGAAGAACAGCTCGTGGTCGGCGGGCAGGCAGCCGCGGGCCAGGCCGTTGAGGAAGACCGGGATGCCGCGCGCCTCGGCCAGCTCGCGCAGCGCCGCCTCGCCGCGGCCCCAGTACAGGTTCGTGCCGGCCATGATCACCGGGCGCTCGGCCTCGCGCAGCAGCGCGCAGCGCGCGCGACACCGCGTCCTCGTCGGGCCGTGCCGCGCGCGGCACGGCCACCTCGTCGAGCTGCCGGCCGCCTCGGCCTCCATGAACACGATGTCGAGCGGGAAGTCGAGGAACACCGGGCCCGTGTGGGGGCGCCGGGCGACGGCGAACGCCTCGTCGACGAGCCCGGGGATCTCCGGCGTCGCGCCCGCAGTGGCGGCGAGCTTGGTCACCGGGCGCACGAACGGCACGTGGTCGATCTCCTGCAGCGAGCCCTGGCCCCAGCGCATGGCCGGCGCGCGGCCGCCGAGCACGAGCATCGGCGAGTGGTTCTGCAGCGCCGAGGCCATCGCGCTCATGCCGTTGGTCACGCCGGGACCGGCGGTGAGCGCGGCCACGCCCGGCTCGCGGGTGACCTTCGCCCAGCCCTCGGCGGCGAACGCCGCGGTCGGACTCGTGGCGGGTGTCGACGATGTCGATGCCCTCCTCGCGGCAGCCCTCGTAGATCGAGAAGAGGTGGCCGCCGGACAGCGTGAACAGCTTCGTCACGCCGTGGGCCTTCAGGCGGCGGGCGATCAGGCGGCCGCCGTGCTCGCGCACCTGCTCCTGCGCCTCGGTCGTCATCGTCGCGGGAATCTATCCCCCCGCCCGGGGGGTCGCGCCGCCCGCCGGGGGTGACCGCGCGGGCGTCCGGGTCTAGCTTGCGCCCCGAGAGAAAGGACGCACCGTGCCCGAGCCCAAGACGACCGCCATCGCCGACGCCGACCTCGACCTGCTGCTCGCCGAGGCCGACCGCGACGACCCGATCCTCAGCCGGCCGCGCGACGACGCCGCCGGTGAGCCGCGCGAGACGCTCGACTCCCAGATCCTGGCGGGTCTGGTCTCGCCCTAGCCGCATCGCCCAGAGGGCGATGCTCCGGCGGGTTCGCCCGGACCCGACCGGGCGCCGGCGCTGCTCAGAACTCGCTTAGCTGCGGGCTGTCGCCGCCGCGTGCAGGCGCGCGGTGGCCGCCGCGTCGCCGACGCGGTCCTCGCCCGAGAACACGCCGCGGTCGAGGCAGAGCGCGGGCAGCCGGTCTGCGCCGGCGCCGAGCAGCCGGCGGGCGGCCGCCTCGATGGCGCCGTCGCGGCGCGCCTCGCGGGCCGCGCGCAGCGCGGTGTCCAGCGGCAGGCCGGCCGCGGCCGCCGCCTCAGTCAGGATCTCGAGGTCGTCGAGGTCGAAGCCGCCGGCGAACGCGAGCCGCGTCGCCGCCAGCACGAACGCGCCGCCGCGGCCCTCCCGGGCGGCGTAGTGGGCGACGCGCATGGCCGCCGGGGCGGGGCCGGGCCAGCGCTCCGGCCACTCGAGCGGCAGCCGCAGCGCGGCCGCGCGCTCCTCGGCGAGCTCGACGAGCGCGTCCACGTCGCCGCCCACGCCGGCCAGCGCGCGGCAGCGCAGCGTGCGCGCGCACGCCGGCGTCCACGTGACCGCGTCGAAGGCGCGATCGACGCGCTCGGCGGCGAGATACGTGAACGGTGACGCGAGGTCGAAGAAGAACTCGGCTCGTACGCCGCCCTCCGCCGCGACCGTCGCATCCGGCTTGCGCCGTACTCGGCGGTCATCCAGTCTGATGACCTCACCCATGCGATACATCCTCAGTCTCGTGTCGTTCCCCTGACGCGAGAGCTACTGCCCCCGTCGCAGCCATACAACGCGCGAGGAGGCGGGAACTTGCGCTCGTGGTCACAGCCGGGTAGTCGGCCGTAAATGTCGATAACAGCAACCTTTCGCCGCGGGAGCGGGTATTGTCCGCTCTGTCCAGGCCATCCCAGGGAGTTTCCGTCATTCCCCCTGTCCCTCCACCCAAGCGTCACCCCTACTTCCAGTGGTCCCCGGATGCCCGGGCATTGGACCTCGTGGGCGACAAATGGACGCTCCTCATAATTCGCGATCTCGCGGCCGGGCCGCGCCGGTTCGTGGAACTGCAGCGTGTGCTGCCGGGCATCTCCACCGAGCAGCTGCGCTCGCGGCTGAACCGCATGGTTGCGGACGGCCTGCTCACGCGCCAGCGCTATCGCGAAGTTCCGCCGCGTGTGGACTACGAGCTGACCGAGCGCTCGCGCGAGCTCATCCCCGTTTTGGGCGCCCTGGCCCGCTGGGGCTATGACTGGACGTGGAGCGCGCCGCGCGCCGGCGAGGACGTCAACGTGGGCGCGATCTTCCGGCTCGCCCCCGGCCTGCTCGAGCCGCCGGCCGGGCTCGAAGGGACCGTGGAGCTGATCGTGGAGGCCGAGGGCGACACGCCGGAGCGCCAATTCCTGATCACGCTGAAGGGCGGGCGCACCGAGGTCTCGGAGGTCGGCGGGGCCCAACCCGCGGCCTCGGTCCGCGGGACCGTGGCCGCCTGGGTCCGGGCGCTCGGGCCGGACGGCTCGACGTCCGACCTGCAGATCTCCGGCCGCGACGGGCTGGCCGGCGCGGTGCTCGACGGCTTCACCCGTGCCCGCGCGGGCAAGGCCGCAGCCGCGGCCTGAGTTCTCACGCTGACTTCGGCCGGGTCCGCACGCGGACCGGCAACGCGACTTGCAGTTGGGGATGCCCGGGGTGGGAGTCGAACCCACACGCCCATGCGGACAATCGGGTTTAAGCCGACCGCGTCTGACCAATTCCGCCACCCGGGCCGTCCGGGATCGTAGTGCGCCCGCGCTCAGGTCCCCCTTAAGGCCCGTCGCTACGCTGGATTCGCCGCAACTTCCCCACTCCCGCCTGGTTGTGCCGAGTGGGTCTCTCAGCCAGTTCGTCTCCTTTGGAAGCCTCCGCACTCCAGCACGCCGGCGCAGCCGGCCTCCACGGCCGCTCGCCGCTGCTGCGCCTGCAATCCGACGAGCGGCTGATCGCGCTCACCCGGCGCGGCAACCACCACGCCTTCGAGGCGCTGGTGGCGCGCTACCAGTCGCGGCTGCTGGCGTTCTGCCGGCACATGCTCGTCCTCGCGCGAGGACGCCGAGGACGTGCTGCAGGAGGTCTTCGCGGCTGCGTTCAACGCGATGCTGGCCGACGAGCGCGAGATCAACGTGCGGCCGTGGCTGTACCGGATCGCCCGCAACCGCTCGCTCAACCACCTGCGCCGCACCCAGGCCGTCGGGGATGGACTCGATGGACGTGCACCTGTCCGAGGGCGGCCTGACGACGGCCGACAAGGTCCACAAGCGCGAGGAGTTCCGGCTCCTGATCTCCGACGTGCAGGACCTGCCGGAGACGCAGCGCACGGCGCTGCTGCTGCGCGAGATCGACGCGCTGTCCTACGAGCAGATCGCCGAGGCGATGGAGACGACGGTGCCGTCGGTGAAGTCGCTGCTCGTGCGCGCCCGGGTGTCGCTGGCCGAGGCGGCGGAGGCGCGCCAGCTGTCCTGCGAGGAGGTGCGGGAGGAGCTCGGCGAGGTCGCCGAAGGGCTCAAGCGCACGACCGCGCCGGTCCGCCGGCACCTGCGCTCGTGCGACCGCTGCCAGCACTTCCGCAAGCAGCTGCGGGCCACCAACCGGGCGCTGGCCGCGCTCTACCCGGTCGGGCCGCTGCTGCTGCTCAAGAAGGCGCTGCTCGCCCACCTGGGCGGCACGGGCGCGGCCTCCGGCGGGACGGCCGCGGCCGCCGGCGGCGCCGCCGCCGCGAGCTCCGCCGGCGCGGGCGCCGCGCTGCAGGTCGGCTTCGGCGCCGTGGCGACGCAAGGCCGTGGCGGGGCTCGCCGCGGCGGCGATCGTCACCGCCGGTGCCGTCGAGGTCCAGCACGCCGCGGTCCCGCGCACGCACCACCGCACGACGCTGGCCAGCGTGGCCCCGCAGCCGGCCGCGCCGGCGGCCACCGTCGCCCCGGCCACGGCGCCCGTCCCGGTCGCCTCCGCGCCGCAGCCGGCGGCCCGGCACCGCGACCGCGACAAGCCGCACGCCAAGCCCAAGGCGACCGCGACGGCCACCGCGAGCGCGACGCCCGGCGCCAAGGCGACCGACAAGGCGACCGCGACGCCGACCGTCGGCCGCGACGGCGACAGCACCTCGCTGCCCACCGAGACCGAGGGCACCGCTCAGCCGGGCGGCGCCTCGCTGACCGCCTCGCCCACGCCGACGACGTCGCCGCCCCCGCCCGGCCCGGTCCTGGCCGGCGTGCCGACCGAGCCGCCGGCCACGCCGACGCCGGTCCCCACACCGACCGAGACGGCGACGCCCGAGCCGACGCCGACGCCGACCGAGACGCCGACGCCGACGGAGACGCCGACGCCCACCCCGGACAACTGACGGTCTCGTAGCGCCGGCGAACGGCCGGCTCGTAGGGGGTGGGTGAGCCTGCCGCCGCGCATGAACGATCGCCTACGCGCGCGAACCGCCCACACTCGACCGCGCTCGCCACGTCGTCGTAGTCGAGTGGCAGGTTTGAGACCCATGACGTCGCAAACCCAGCACTCGATTTTCGCGGCGGCTCGGAACCGATCATCCCGCCCCCGCGCGGAATTCCTCACCTCCCTACCCAGCCGGCCGTTCGCCGGGACAATGAGGCGTACCGACGACTAGTGGATGCGCGACCCGAGCGGCACGTCGAAGTCCGGCGCCAGCAGGATCACCCGGCCCTCGGCGTCCGCCGCGCCGAGCGTCGAGCACCTCCGAGCGCACCGGGCCGATCTGGCGCGGCGGGAAGTTCACGACCGCCACGACCAGCCGGCCCTCGAGCTCCTCGCGCGCGTAGTTGGTGATCTGCGCCGACGAGCGCTTGACGCCGATCTCGTCGCCGAAGTCGATGCGGAGCTTCCAGGCCGGCTTGCGCGCCTCCGGGAAGTCCTCGACCTCGACGATCCGCCCGACGCGCATGTCGACGGCGAGGAACTGGTCGAAGTCGATGGTCACGGCGCCCTCCCGGTGCCGAACATGAACGTGCGATAGGGCGTCGCGCAGCTCGCCGGCGTTGCCCACGTCGGTGTACTTGGTGTTGCCGCCGGCCGGCGTGCCCAGCATCAGCAGGCGCACGCCGCGCCGCTCGTGACCCGGCGCGACGAGCAAGACCATCCGGCCCCACACCCTGGGCGCCGTGCCGGAACAGGATCTGGTAGCCGGACGCGGTGTTGTCGCGCGCCTTGCCCTCCTCGAGCGGGACCAGCCCGGGGATCCGCCGGCGCAGCGCCGCGAGCTGCTGCGTCGGCCAGCACCGGCAGCACGCCGCCGGGGTTGCCCTTGTACGCCGGCAGCCGCAGCGGCTCGACCACGAACAGGCTGATCAGCTTCCCGTGCGCGCCGCGGTGCTGGAGGTGCAGCAGCTCGCCCGCCGGCGCGCGCGTCTGGCGCAGCGCCTGCGGGTGGTAGAGGTTCCAGGTGACCGGGCGGTGCGCCACCACGTGGACGCCCTTCGGCCGCGTGGCGATGAACGCGACGAGCGCGAGCACGACGACCAGCGCCACCAGCCCCACCACCGCCGCCCGGCGCAGCGGCGGCCGCACGCGCGCGAGCTCGTCGCGCAGCGTCGGGCGGAACTCGGGCGCGACCGAGGCCACTATGCGGCCCGGCCAGGCGTCTCGGGGCCCGGCGGGGCCGAGCCCGCCGCCGCACGGCCAGGCGTCTCGGGGCCCGGCGGGCCCGAGCCCGCCGCCGCGGCGGCCGCGAGGCCGATGGCCTTCAGCCGCCGCTCGAGCGCCTTAGGGCGAACGCGCGCGTCTCGCTCACGACACGCCGAAGAGCGGCTCGTCGTCGGCGCCCTCGGACCACTTCGGGCGCAGCACGCCGTCGGCGGCCGGCGCGACCTCGCGCCAGCGTGCGCCGGATCGCGTCCTGCGTAGCGCGGGTCACGCGCGCACCATGTCGCGCAGGAAGCGCGCGCCGAAGGCGACGTGGCGGTGCTCGTCGCGCGCGACGTTCGTGAACCCGTCCACGAACGCCGGCAGCGTGCCCGCGTCGCTCGTTGAAGTCGATGATGAAGTGCTGGCCGGTGAGGGCGAGCATCCCCTCGATGACCATGTGGTAGATCGTCACCGCCTCGACCAGCGTCTCGAGGTCCTCGGGCTCGCGCGGCGAGGCGGTCCACGCGGTCGCTGCAGCATCTCGTCGAAGAGCACGCCGAACTCGGGGTTGAGGTGCTCGGCCGTCTGCGGCCAGGCGCGCCTCGAGGTCGTCGGCCTCGAGCACGCCGACCTCGCAGTAGAAGCGGTCGAAGAAGGCGACGTGGCGCGCCTCGTCGGCGATCTGCGTGCACAGGAAGATGCGCATGTCCTCGTCGGGCACGGCGCGCATCATCGGCCCCAGCTCGGCCGCCACGCGCTGCTCGCCCACGAAGAAGGAGCTCAGCCCGTACATGCGCTGCGAAGCGCTCCTCGGGCGGGATCCGCTCGTGCCAGTCGATGCGGTCCTGCGTGAAGTCGAGCTCCTGGACGGCCCACTGCTGGCGCTCCCACAGCGCGTACAGCTCGCGGTAGTCGAGCAGGGTCGCCTCGCGCTCCTGCAGGCCGGGATCGCTGGTGGCCTGGAAGTCCGGGCGCTGGGTGCGTTCTGACATGACGTCAGAATCTCCAGTTGCCGATCGAGAACAGCGCCTCGAGGTCGTGCTGCGAGAACACCTCGAAGGCGACCATGGTCTGCGTGCGGGTCACGCCCTCGAGCTCGGCGAAGTCGGTGCGTGACGACGTGCGGCGAGCTCCTCGTGCTTGCGCACCCGCAGCATCGCCACGAAGTCCCACTCGCCGGTGACCGAGTAGGCCTCGGCCACGCCGTCGACGTCGGCGAGCCGCCCGCCGAGCGTCCGCGATGGCGGTGCGCTCGGCCTCGATCAGGACGATCGCGTGGGTCATCGCGCGTGTGGGTGTCGCCCGGCTCGAGCACCACCACCTCGGACGAAGCCGGCGTTCTGGACGTCGGACTTGAACGCCTGCGGCGTCGGTCTCGATCGGCGGGAAGGTGTCGTAGTGGCAGGGGATCACCTGCGCGGCCTCGATGAACTCGCAGGCGATGACGGCGTCGTAGCGGTCCATCGTGTAGTGGCCGCCGATGGGCACGAGCGCCAGCGTCGACCGGGTCGCCGCGGCGCTCGATCAGCTGCAGGTCGCTGAACAGGCCGTGTCGCCGAGGTGGTAGATCAGGTGGCCGCCGTAGTGGATCAGCAGGCCGGCCGGCGGTGGCGACCGTGCCGTTGGGCGCGTCGAGGTGTGCCAGGCGGGGACGAACTTGACCCAGCCCCAGTCGAACTCGACCGTGCCGCCGAGGTTCGGGTCTGGACACGTGCTCGAGGTCCTCGCCGCGAGCTCGGCCGCCATCTCGACGATCGCCACGACCTCGGCGCCCGTGCGCTTGGCGATCGCGACGGTGTCGCCGTAGTGGTCGTCGTGGCCGTGCGTGAGGAGGATCCGTCGGCGGGGACCTCGTCGGCCGAGACCGGCGCCTTCGGGTTGCCGGTCAGGAACGGGTCGATCAGCACGTCGACCTCGGCGCCGGAGAGGTGGAAGCAGGCGTGGCCGAGGAAGCGGAGTCGCTTGGCATCAGGGGTCCTCCTTGTCCATCGAGCTCGTGCGCGAGGTCGAAGCCCGACGGCGACGCCGACAGCATGCCGACCGGGTCTCCTCGGCCAACAGCGTGCGCAGCGCGGCGATGCGCTCGTCGATGTCGGCGCGGCCCGGCGGTCTGGACGACCGCCTGCTGGTGCGCGGAGCCGAACCAGCCGCCCTCGTCCAGCGCCTTGGTTGAGCATGCGCTGGATGTGCGGGCGCGGCTCCCGTGACGAGCTCCTGCGCCGCGCGCAGGCGGGCGGGGTCGGAGAGCGCCTGCACGGCGGCGTCGACCTCCGCGTCCGTGTACGCGCGGTCGAGGCACGGTGCGGCATCATAGGAGCGTGGCATTGCGCTCACGTCCCTGTCCCACGGCGCCGGCTGCGGCTGCAAGCGTCGGCGCGGCCGAGCTCGCGGCCGATCGTCGCGGGCCTGCCCTGCCGCGTCGGACCCGCGGTGCTGGTCGGCGGCCGACACGGCCGACGACGCCGGCGTCTATCAGCCTGCGCGACGACCTCGCGCTGATGCAGACCGTGGACTTCTTCACGCCGATCGTCGACGACCCCTACGCGTTCGGTCGCATCGCGGCGACCAACGCGCTGTCCGACGTCTACGCCATGGGCGGGCGGCCGGTGACCGCGCTCAACCTCGTCGCGTTCTCGCTCGAGGAGCTCGGCGCCGACGTCCTGCGTGAGATCCTGCGCGGCGGCGCCGACGCCGTGGCCGCGAGGCGGGCGCGGCCGTCGTGGGCGGGCACTCGATCGACGACGCCGAGCCCAAGTACGGGATGGCGGTCACCGGGACCGTCGACCCGCGACGCGCTGCTGACGAACGCCGGCGGGCGGGCGGGCGACGCGCTCGTGCTGACCAAGCCGGTCGGCGCCGGCGCGATGACCACGGCGCTCAAGCGCGGGCTGGCGGGCGAGGCGGTGGAGGCGGCGATCGCGGTGATGGCGACGCTGAACCGCGAGGCCGCCGCGCAGGCCCGCGCGGCCGGCGCGCACGCGGTGACCGACGTCACGGGCTTCGGGCTGCTCGGCCACCTGCACGAGCTGGCGGCGGCCAGCGGCGTCGCGGCGGAGGTGGACGCGGCGGCGATCCCGGCCATCGCCGACGCGCTGGCGCTGCTCGAGGACGCCGGCGCGGTGTCGGGCGGGTCGCGGCGCAACCGCGCGGAGGCGGAGGGCTTCGCCACACGGGCCGACTGTCGAGGAACGCAGCGGCGCCTGGTCTGCGACGCGATGACCTCGGGCGGGCTGCTGGTGGCGGTGGCGCCGGCGCGCGCTGGGCGAGATCGAGGGCGGGTGGTCGGGCGGCTGGTCGCGGGTGTGGCGGGGACGATCCGTCGTGACGTGAGGCCGCCCGGCTGGCGCGTTCGCGCTCATCCGGCCACCGCGCGGAAAGTCCCCCACCTCCCTCGCGCGGCAGCGAGGCGTCTACCGCTCGCGCAGCTGGGCCAGCCCGAGGCCCAGGAGCGAAGCCGATGACGCCGCCGCTGATCCCCGCCAGCCCGCTGGCCACGTCCGTGGCCAGCGGCAGCAGGACGAGCACCGCGGCGATGGCGAGCACGCCGAGCAGGTCGCTGTCGTCCTCGCGGCCGCGCGCGGCGACCCAGGATGTCGCGCATCGACCAGGCGGCCAGCATGCCCAGCGCCGCGCCGTTGGCGCCCAGCGCGAGCGTGGCCGGCCGACCTCGACGGCGAAGTACGCGCCGCCCGCGCCGCAGGCGAAGAACACGAGCAACGGCGCCCACCAGCCGTGACGGCGCTCCAGCAGCCAGCCCGAAGAGCGCGATCGGCGCCGACGCACGGCGACCTCGTAGCCCGTGGCGCTGTAGGTGAACAGCGTGGTGACCGCGCGCCAGGGCTCGTCGACGCCGGACCCGTAGTAGACGTTGTTGTAGTCAGCCAGGCCCGACTTCAGCGCGACCGTGAACAGGACGGAGGCCAGCACGAGCGTCCAGGCCGCCCAGGGCCGGCGGTCGGCGCGGATGCCGGGGATCTCGCTCGGCGCAGCCGCGGCAGCTGCGGCCGCGGGCGGCGCGCGCTTCGCCGACCGCGGCACGCCGCCGCGATCGAGCTTCGGCGCGCGCTTCTGGATCCGCGTACCGCAGTACGGGCACTCCGTGATGTACGGGACACCTCGGCGCCGCAGCTCTTGCAGACGAGATAGAGGTCTGGTCCGCTCGACATGAACGGCCACAAGTCTACGCCGCCCGGACCCCCGTCTCGACGGCCATTTCACGACTACGGCGCGGACGCGGCCACGATCTCCGCCAACACCTCGCTGAAGTCGTGGTTCGCCTCGTACACCTTGCGCTGCCGGAAGGCCCCGTTGCCGTGCTCCATGAGGTCCTCGAGGCCCTCGAGCTCGTCGCGCAGCCGAGGTCCTGGGCGTGCTCGCGCAGGCGGTCGCAGAGCCGGCGCGGCCAGCTCGCCGGGCACCGACGCGGTCTGCCGGGCAGGTCGACGAGCTCGCCCTCGAGCCCGTGCCGCGCGGCGAGCCACTTGTTCTCGTCGAGCATCTCGTACGGGTAGTCGGCGAGCTTCTCGCCCTCGTCGAAGTGCTCGCACAGCTCCTTGACCATCGCCTGGATGAGCGCGGCGAGGGCAGCGTGTGCTCGACGTGGGTCTGCGCGTCCATCGCCCGCACCTCGACCGTGCCGAAGTTCGGGTGCGGGCGCACGTCGTACCAGAGCCAGGTGTAGTCCTCCATCACGCCGGCGTCGACCATGAAGCCGATCCGCCGCTCGTAGTCGTCCCAGTCCTCGTAGTAGGGCGGGATGCCGACGCGCGGGAAGGCGCGGAAGATCGGCATGCGGGTCGAGGCCAGGCCGGTCTCGTCGCCGCGCCAGAACGGCGAGTTGGCCGACAGCGCCAGCAGGACCGGTACGTGCACGCGCATGCCGTTGGCCACGTGGATGGCCTTGTCGGGGTCGTCGACGCCGACGTGCACGTGCAGCCCGAAGATGATCTCCTGGCGGGCGACGAAGCGCAGCTCGTCGACCAGGTCGCGGTAGCGCGGCGGCGGCGATGATCCGCTGGTCCTCCCAGCGCGCGGTCGGGTGCGTGCCGGCCGAGCCGATCGGCAGCCCGTGCCGCTCGGCGGTGTCGCGACACCTGACGCCGCAGGCCGCGCAGCTGCGGCGGCCGCCTCGCGCGAGGTCCGCGCACGGATGCGTGGACACCTCGAGCACGGACTCCATCAGCTCGGGCTTGATCTCGCCGTCGGGGCGAGTCCTCCGGAGCATCGCTCGATGGCGTTGACCAGCGTCGAGGGACTCGGCGTCGAGGATCATCAGCTCCTCTTCGATGCCGACCGTGTACGCGGGACCGGTGAACGTGGGCCTCCATGTGGCCGCGTAGAGTAGGGAGCGCAGGTCACACGGCACGACGAACGCGAGGTGACGGGCGATGGCGCTCGGCTACGACGGCAAGCTCTACATCCTGGCCTTCGACCACCGGGGGTCGTTCCAGAAGAAGATGTTCGGGATCGAGGGCGACCCGACGGAGGAGGAGACCGAGACGATCTCCGACGCCAAGCAGCTGATCTTCGAGGGCATGCAGGAGGCGGTGGAGCGCGGGCGTCGACGCCGGCGCGACCGGCGTGCTCGTGGACGAGCAGTTCGGCTCGGACATCCCGCGCGCGGGCCAAGGAGGGCGGGCTCAAGCTCTCCATGCCGGCCGAGAAGAGCGGCCAGAACGAGTTCGACTTCCAGTACGGCGACGAGTTCGGCGACGCACATCGAGAAGTTCGACCCGCGACTTCTCCAAGGTGCTGGTCCGCTACAACCCGGACGGCGACGCGGAGATGAACGCGGCGCCAGCTCGAGCGGCTCAAGCAGCTCGCGGACTGGCTGCACGAGAACGACCGCAAGTTCCTCTTCGAGCTGCTCGTGCCGGCCGAGGACGAGCCAGCTCGAGTCGGTCGGCGGCGACGACCGACCGCTACGACGCCGAGCTGCGGCCCGAGCTGATGCGCCGCGCCATCGAGCAGATCCAGGACTACGGCTGCGAGGTCGACATCTGGAAGATCGAGGGCGTCGACTCGCGCGAGGACGCGGAGATGCTGGCCGAGCAGACCCGCAAGGGCGAGGGGCGCGAGAACGTCAAGAGCGTGCTGCTCGGCCGCGGCGCGAGCGACGAGAAGGTCGAGCACTGGCTGCAGCAGGCCGCGCGCGTCGAGGGCTTCGTCGGCTTCGCGATCGGCCGCTCGATCTGGTGGGACGCGCTGAAGGGGTTCCTGGCCGACGAGCTGGAGCGCGAGGCGGCCGCCGAGCAGATCGCCGAGAAGTACCTGCGCTTCATCAGCGTCTACGACGAGGCCGCGAGTCGGAGCGTCCGCGCCTAGACGGGAGTGCGGTTCCGGCCTTGGGAGGCGGTCGCGGCGGGCGCACGCCCGACGCGATCGCCGCCTTGGCCACCGCCTCCGCCACGGCGGGGGAGACGTGGCGGTTGAACACGCTGGGGACGATGTACTCGGGGCCGAGGTCGCTGGCCGGGATGACCGACGCGATCGCGCGGGCGGCGGCGAGCTTCATCGCCCTCGTCGATCGTCCGGCGCGCGCACGTCGAGCGCGCCGCGGAAGATGCCCGGGAAGGCCAGCACGTTGTTGATCTGGTTCGGGTAGTCCGAGCGGCCGGTGGCCATGATCGCGCACGTCGCCCAGGACCGCCTCGGGCTGGACCTCGGGGATCGGGTTGGCCATCGCGAACACGATCGCGTCGTCGGCCATCGTGCGGACGGCCTCGACGGAGAACGCGCCCGGGGCGGACACGCCGACCACCACGTCGGCGCCCTTGAGCGCGTCGTCGGCACGGCCGGCGAGCCCGCGCGGGTTGGTGCAGCGCGGCCATCTCCGCGCGCTCGCGGTCGAGGTCGGTGCGGCTCGGGTGCAGGATGCCGCCGATGTCGCACACCACGAGGTCGGTGACGCCGTGGTTGAGGATGATCTTCGCGCAGGCCATGCCGGCCGCGCCGGCGCCGACGACGACCACGCGCACGTTCTCCGCCGTCTTGTGGACGACCTTGCAGCGCGTTGAGCAGCGCCGCGAGGACGACGATCGCCGTGCCGTGCTGGTCGTCGTGGAAGACCGGGATGTCGAGCGATGTCCTGCAGCCGGCGCTCGATCTCGAAGCAGCGCGGCGCGGCGATGTCCTCGAGGTTGATCCCGCCGAACGTCGGGCGCGACGCACTCGACGATCCGGACGATCTCGTCGGTGTCGGTCGTGTCGAGGCACAGCGGCAAGGCGTCGACGCCGGCGAGCTCCTTGAACAGCATCGCCTTGCCCTCCATGACGGGCATCGCCGCGGCCGGGCCGATGTCGCCCAGCCCGAGCACCGCGGTGCCGTCGGACACGACCGCGACCGTGTTGCCCTTGATGGTCAGCGCCCAGGCGGACTCGGGGTCGTCGTGGATCGCCGAGGAGACGCGGGCGACGCCCGGCGTGTAGGCCATGCTGAGGTCGTCGCGGGTCTGGATCGCGACCTTCGGCGTGACCTCGATCTTGCCGCCCTTGTGCATCAGGAACGTGCGGTCGGAGACGCTGACGACCTTCACGCCGTCGAGCGGCGCGCACGGCGGCGACGACGCGCTCGGCGTGGTCGCCGTCGGCGCAGGCGACGGTGACGTCGCGGGTGACGCCCTTGCTCTCGACGCGGACGAGGTCGATCGCGCCGAGGATCGCGCCCTGCTGGCCGATCGCCGCCGCCACCTGGGCGAACGCGCCCGGGAGCTGGCGCAGCTCGATGCGCATGGTGAACGAGTAGGAGGCCGACGGCGTGAGGCCGGGCGGCGCCTGCAGGCTGGACATTGGCCTTGATCTTGCCACCCAGGGGGGCGAGGCGTCCGCGCGCCGCCCTACGTTGCTCATGATGAGCTTCCGCCGCGTGGTCATCCTCGTCGCGCTCGCCGTCGCCGCGGGCGCGCTGGGCGCCAATCAGCTGCGCGCCTCGCCGGGCGCGGCGCCGGCCCGCTCGGCGGAGGTGGCCCGCGTCGTGCGCGTGGTGGACGGTGACACGATCATCGCGTCCCTCGGCGGGCGCGAGGAGCGCGTGCGCTACATCGGCATGGACACGCCGGAGGACGTCAAGCCGGGCACGCCGGTGCAGTGCTACTCGCTGAAGGCGGCGGCCGAGAACCGGCGCCTGGTGGCGGGGCGGCAGGTGCGGCTGGTGCAGGACGCGGAGGCGCGCGACCGCTACGGGCGCCTGCTGGCTTATGTCTACCGGCAGCGCGACGGCCTGTTCGTCAACGCCGCGCTCGTGCGGCTCGGCTACGCGCGGCCGCTGACCATCCCACCGAACACCGCGCACGAGACGGAGATCGCCCGGCTGGCTTCCAGGGCCCGCCGCGCCGGGCGGGGATTATGGAGCCGCTGTTAGCCTTCCGAGCGGAATGCGGATGCGGCAGAGCATCGCGGAGATCGAGGACGCCTTCTTCGAGGAGATCGAGGAGGATCGCCAGCGGCGCGCGCGCCTACGCCGCCGTGCCGAGCTGCGCCAGGTCCAGCGCCACCGCGAGCGTGCCCACCGGCACGGCTCGATGCGCTTCGTCCTCCTCGTCCTCGTGCTGCTCGGCACCGCGGCCGTGGTCACGGTCGTGATGTTCCAGACCCTGTACTACCTGCTCGGCTGATCGCGGCCCGTCCCTCGCGGGCCCGCCGCGCCGCTAGCGCGGGTTGTTCGCGCTCAGCCGCTTGAGCGCGTCGTCCACCTCGGCCCGGGCGCTCGCGCCCGCGGCGACGTTCTCCTGCTGGATCTCGAGGTAGACCTCTTTACGGAACACTGGGATGTCCCGTGGGGCCTGGATGCCGATGCGGACCTTCTCGCCCATGATCGACAACACCGAGACCTCGATGTCGTCGCCGATCATGATCGATTGGTTGGACTTGCGTGTCAGAACCAGCATGACGCCGCCTCCCTGGCGATGTGGGACGCGCTCTCCCGGGCAGACCCGCTCCTGCCTTCGAGTTGAGCACGGGTGAGGCTAGTTGATCTTGGTGTAGGTGGGTATGGGGCGTGCACCCGAGCCCCCGGATCGGATCGCCGGGACGATTCGCTAGTCTCCGGCCCTCCTATGAGCCGCCGGTCCCTGCGTCCTCAGCTTAACCAGATCCGCGGGTGGGTGCGACAGGGTCGCACCGATGCGTGGATTGCGCACCAACTGGAAGTAACGGTGCAGCAGATCCAGGCGTTCAAGCGCGAGCAGGGGCTCGAGCCGGACGCAGACGACGCCGCGAGCCTCGAGGAGGTCGATCTCCGCGCGGAGGACGACGCGCAGATCGCCGCCGAGCTCGAGGAAGAGGCCGCGCGCAAGGCCGAGGAGGACGCGCGCGCCGCCGAGGAGGCCGCGCGCAAGGCGGCCGAGGCCGAGGCCGCGGCTGAGGCGGCCGACGAAGAGGCCGAGGCCGAGGCCGACGAGGAGGAGAAGCCCAAGCGCAGCCGCCGCCGCGGCGGGCGCTCGCGCCGCCGCAGCGCCGCCGCCGGCCCGCTCGAGGGCACGTTCGACCACGGCGAGGAGGGCTACGGCTTGTGGCTCGATCCCGCCATCCAGGACGACCCGGTCTACGCCGAGCACTGGGCCGGCCACCGCCCCGTGGAGATCACCATCGAGGAGGACCAGATCGTGATCCGCCGCGCCGGCACCTCCGAGGACGAAGACCCCGACTGACCCGCGCGGCGACGCGCGGCGGTGCCTACATGCGCCGGCGGCCGCCGGCGTAATCCGTGGCGGCGCGCTGGTAGCGGCCGAACGCGGCGTCGGCGACGATCCGGGCGTCCCACGCGAACGCCTCGTCGGGCGCGACCTCGACGGCGAGGTCGGTGCACCAGCCGGTGCCCTCGTCGTACAGGTCGGCCAGCTCGTCCAGCGTGAACGAGCCGCCCAGGCGGCGGCGCAGCTCGTTCTGCACGATCCGGGTCACCCGCTCGAGCGTGAGCGCCTGCTCGGGGTACGCCTCGTCCAGCCGCCGCATGCCCTCATCCCACTGCTCCCGCGCGGTCTCGTACGGCACGCGAGAACAGGATACGAACGCGGCTAACGCACGTTCTCGACGATGTACGCCCGCTCGCCGGCTTTGACCATCCCGAGCCGGCGCGCCTCGCGCTCGAGCGCGCCCGGAGCGGACAGCACGCGCTTCTCGCCGCGCAGCCGGGCGTTCTCGGCGCGCAGCTCGGCCACCTGGGCCCGCTGGCGCCCGGCCTCGCGGTAGGTCTGGACCCACTTGATCGCGGGCCCGATGTAGAGGTAGAGCACGAGCGCGAAGACGCCGAGCAGGGCGCGGCGGCCGACGGCATCCCAGCGGATGCGGGTGGTGCGAGCGGGCATCGCTGACGCCTTCGTTCGACGCGCCCGCCCCCCTTCCTCTTGCAAGCGGACGCCCGCGCGACGGCGTCCTCAGCTGCGGAACACGGAGCGGCCCGGGTACTCGGCGTCGCCGCCGAGCGCCTCCTCGATGCGCAGCAGCTGGTTGTACTTCGCCACCCGGTCCGAGCGCGACGGCGCGCCGGTCTTGATCTGCCCGCAGCCGGTGGCGACCGCGAGGTCGGCGATCGTCGTGTCCTCCGTCTCGCCCGAGCGGTGGCTCATCACCGCCGTGTAGCCGTGCGAGCGGGCGAGATCGATGGCCGCGAGCGTCTCGGTCAGCGTGCCGATCTGGTTGACCTTGATGAGGATCGAGTTGCCCACGCCGAGGTCGATGCCGCGCTGCAGGCGCTCGGTGTTGGTGACGAAGAGGTCGTCGCCGACGAGCTGGACGCGGTCGCCGAGGCGGTCCGTGAGCGCCTTCCAGCCGTCCCAGTCCTCCTCGTCCATGCCGTCCTCGATCGAGAGGATCGGGTAGCGGCCCGCGAGGTCGGCCCAGTAGCCGGCCAGCTCGTCCGCCGACAGCGTGCGGCCCTCGTGCTCGAGCACGTAGCTGCCGGCGTCGAAGATCTCGCTCATCGCCGGGTCGAGCGCGATCGCGACGTCGTCGCCCGGCGTGTAGCCCGCCGCCTCGATCCCCTCGATCAGCGCGCCCAGCGCCGCCTCGTTGGACTCGAGGTTCGGGGCGAAGCCGCCCTCGTCGCCCACGCCGCTGCCCAGCCCGCGGTCGTGCAGCGTCTTCTTCAGGGCATGGAAGACCTCGGCGCCGGTGCGCAGCGCCTCGGCGAACGTCGGCGCGCCCACGGGGACGACCATGAACTCCTGGAAGTCGACCGAGTTGTCGGCGTGCGCGCCGCCGTTGAGCACGTTCATCATCGGCACGGGCAGCACGTGCGCGGCCTCGCCGCCCAGGTAGCGCCACAGCGGCAGCCGCTCCTCGGCGGCCGCGGCGCGCGCGGCCGCCAGCGAGACGCCGAGGATCGCGTTCGCGCCCAGCCGCGACTTGTTCGGGGTGCCGTCGAGCTCGATCAGCCGCCTGTCGAGGCCCTGCTGGTCCAGCGCGTCGCGGCCGGCCACCGCCTCGGCGATCTCGCCGTTGACGTTACCGACCGCCTTGGTCACGCCCTTGCCGCCGTACGCCGCGCCGCCGTCGCGCAGCTCGGTGGCCTCGAACTCGCCCGTGGAGGCGCCCGACGGGACAGCGGCGCGGCCGTGCGCGCCGGAGCGCAGCTGCACCTCGACCTCGACCGTCGGGTTGCCGCGGGAGTCGAGGATCTGGCGCGCGTGGACCGTCTCGATCTGGCTCATCGCGGCCGCACGATAGCCGCCCGGGGCGATCAGCCGGCGGTGAGGCGGGCGCGCGCGTAGTAGGTCGAGCTGCGCCTCGGGGTCGAGGCCGTCCCACGCGCGCCCGTCGGCCTCGGCGAGCTCCGCGGCGGCCTCCACGCGGCCGCGGAAGCGGTCACTGGCCGCCCGCAGCGCGAGCTCCGGGTCGACCTTCAGCTTGCGGGCGACGTTGACCGCGGCGAACAGCACGTCGCCCAGCTCGTGGAAGCGCTCGTCGCGCGACTCGGCCGCCTCGAGCTCCGCCAGCTCGGCCCCGCACGCCGTCATACGGCACGTCCGTCGAAGTCGAAGCCGGTCGACGCCGCCCGGCGCTGCGTCTTGAGCGCGTACAGCGGCCCCGGCAGGTTCTCCGGCACGTCGCCGAAGATGCCGGGCTCGCGGCCGGGCTCGGTCTTCTTGATCTCGTCCCAGTTGCGCAGCACCTCGCCCGCGCCGTCGACCTCGACGTCGCCGAAGATGTGCGGGTGGCGGCGCACGAGCTTGGCGTGCGCGTGCTCGGCGACCGCGGCCAGCGAGCCGTGCGCCGCGCTCCTCCAGCAGCAGCGAGAGGAAGTGGACCTGGAAGAGGACGTCGCCCAGCTCGTCGAGCAGCTTGGCGTCGTCGCCGGACTCGCGCGGCGGCGGCGAGCTCGTAGGCCTCGCCGACCGTGTGCGGGACGATCGAGCGCTCGTCCTGCTCGCGGTCCCAGGGGCACTCCCGCCGCAGCCGGCGCGTCAGCTCGTCGAGCCGCGCAGCACCTGGCATCACCGGGAGCGCTCGCGAACTACTGGCCGGTCGGCGCCGGTCGTCGTGCCGGTGCGTGCGCGGTGCGTCGGCGTCGGCGTCGCCTTCGGGCCGTTCTTGCAGTCCGACGTCTTGTAGCCGTCGGAGCAGGTCGGTCTTGGCCTTCCAGCGCTTCGTGAAGTCCTTGACGAACGCGTCCAGCGCCTTCTGCTGGTTCTGCGAGGCGAGCGTCTGCTTGATCGTCGCCTTGGCCTCGGCCAGCGTCTGCTGGCTGCGCCGGCGTGATCGCCGCTGACGATGAAGACGTAGTAGCCGTACTGGGTCTTGACCGGGCCCGATCAGCTTGTTCTTGTACGCGGAGAAGACCGCGTCGTCGAGCTGCTTGTCGAGCGTGCCCTTGGCCTGCGCCGGCAGCTTGCCGCCGTTGGCCTTCGACGTGTCGTCGATCGAGTACTTCTTGGCGACGGTCTTCCACGACTGGCCCGACTTGAGCGGCGTTCAACGCCTTCTGGGCCTCCGCCTTGGTCTTGGTCAGCACGACGCGCAGGTCGCGCTTCTCGGGCTGCGCGAACCGCGCCTTGTTCTTGTTGTAGAACGCCGCGACCTGCGGCGTCGGACGACCTGATCCTTGCCCTTGACGACCTTGTTGCGGATGTCGTTCGACAGCAGGTCGAGCGCGCACGCGCTGGATGATGTCCTCCTGCGTCTGCCCGGAGCTCTTGAGGAACTTCTTGTAGTCCGCGTCCTTCGGGAAGCTCTGCTTCTTCTGCTGCGGCGAAGGACTTCTGGACGTCGGCGTCGGAGACCTTGACGCCCATCGCCTTGGCCTCGCCCTGGATCCACTTGAAGGAGATCAGCAGCTGCAGGACCTGGTCGCGCAGCGTGTTGTACTCCTGCACGCACTGGGCCTTGAGCTGGGCGTCGGTCACCTTCGGCTGGCCCTTGGCCGGCTTCGGGGTGGACTTGCGCTTGGCCGCGACGCACTTCGCGTAGCGTCGGCGGGTCGGGGACCGCGGTACCCGTCTGCCCGGAGGTCTTCGCCGCGACGTTCAGCCAATGGGTGAAGTCCGCCTTGTCGATGGACTGGCCATCGACGGTCGCCACGGCGTTGCCGGGAACGCCGCCGCAGGCGGCGATGGTGGCGCCGACGCCCACCAGGGCGCAGGCGCTGAGACGAGACGAGCAGCCTTGATCATGAAGAGAGTGAGAAGGGGACGTGGACGTTCAGGGGCCGGGGGCCAGAACCCGGCGCAGGCAAAGGAATCCTTCTCCCGGCTGCGCATGGTAGCGGCGCTCACCCGCTAACCGCCCAGTTTTCACTGGACATTTAGGCAGCGGCTCAACCGCTGCCTGGACGTCCAGCAGGACGTCCGCCGCCCGCACCACGGCGGGAAAGCGCTGCGCCGGGTCGTCCGGCACCCGCAGCGTCAGCTGGGAGCGCCCGGACTCGTAGTTGGCGCCGGGGAGCGCCTCGCGCAGGCGGCGCGCCGTCGCCGCGTCCAGCTCGATCGGCGTGACCGCGAGCCGGCCGCCGCGGAACGTCACCGTCGTCGCCCCCGCCCGCCCGAGCTTGATCCGGGCCTGCTGGAGCGCGATCAGGTTCTCCAGCGGCTCCGGCGGCTCGCCGAAGCGGTCCTCCAGCTCGGCCCGCAGCTCGACGAGCTCGGACACCTCGCGCGCGCCGGCGATCCGCCGGTGCACGTCGACCTTCGCCTGCTCGTACGGGATGTAGTCGGCCGGCACGTAGGCGTCGACGTTGACGTCCAGGCGCACCGGCTCCGGCGGCTCGGCGCCGTCGGACTCCGGGTCCATGTCCCGCACGGCCTCGTCGAGCATCTGCATGTAGAGCTCGAAGCCGAGCGCGGCCACGTGGCCGGACTGCTCGTCGCCCAGCAGGTTGCCCGCGCCGCGCAGCTCGAGGTCGCGCATCGCGACCTTGAAGCCCGCGCCCAGCTCGGTGTAGTCCGACAGCGCCGACAGGCGGTCGGCCGCCTCCGGCGTCAGCGCGGCGGCCGACGGATACAAGCAGGTAGGCGTAGGCGCGCTCGCGCGAGCGGCCGACGCGGCCGCGGATCTGGTAGAGCTGGCTGAGCCCGAAGAGGTCGGCGCGGTCGACGATCAGCGTGTTGGCCTGCGGGATGTCGATGCCCGACTCGATGATCGACGTCGAGACGAGCACGTCGGCGTCGCCGCGCAGGAAGCCCATCATGCGCTCCTCGAGCTGCTTCTCGTCCATCTGCCCGTGCGCGACGGTGAACCTGAGCTTGGGGCAGAGGCTGCGCAGGCGCTCGGCCGTCTCGTCGATGTCGTCGACGCGGTTGTGCAGGAAGAACGCCTGCCCGTCGCGGGCCGCCTCGCGCTCCAGCGCCTGGCGCACGAGCTGCTCGTCGTACTCGCCGACGTAGGTCTTGACCGGCCGCCGGCCCTCCGGCGGCGTCTCGATCACGCTGATGTCGCGCAGGCCGGCGAGGGACATCTGCAGCGTGCGCGGGATCGGCGTCGCCGACATCGAGATCACGTCGACCTTGAGCTTGAGCTGGCGCAGCAGCTCCTTCTGCTTGACGCCGAAGCGCTGCTCCTCGTCGACGATCAGCAGCCCGAGCTCCTTCGCCCGCACGTCGCGCGACAGCAGCCGGTGCGTGCCGATGAGGATGTCGACCTTGCCCTCGGCGAAGCGCTTGACCGCCTCGCGCTGCTCGGCCGGCGGGCGGAAGCGGGAGACGTGCTCGACCACGAACGGCTGGTCGCGCAGGCGCTCGGTGAACGTGCCGTAGTGCTGCTGGGCGAGGATCGTCGTGGGCACGAGCATCATCACCTGCTTGCCGTCGCTGGCCGCCTTGACCGCGGCGCGCAGCGCGACCTCGGTCTTGCCGTAGCCGACGTCGCCGCAGATCAGCCGGTCCATCGGGCGCTCGGACTCCATGTCGCCCATCACGCTGTCGATCGCGTCGCGCTGGTCGGGCGTCTCGCGGTACGGGAAGGCCGACTCGAGGTCGCGCAGCTCCTCGGAGAACTCGGGGAAGGCGTGGCCGCGCCGGCGGCGGCGCTCCGCGTACAGGTTGAGCAGCTCGCCGGCCAGCTCCTGCGCCGCCCGGCGTGCGCGGGCCTTGATCCTGTCCCAGCGCGTGCCGCCGAGCTTGGACAGCGTCGGCGCGCCGCCGTCGGCGCCCAGGTAGCGGCTGATCTTCGCCAGCTGGTCGACCGGCATGAAGACCTTGTCGTCGCCCTGGAACTCGAGGTTCAGGTAGTCGCGGGTGACGCCGGCGACGGTCTTGGTGTCGAAGCCGGCGAAGCGGGCGATGCCGTGGTCCTCGTGGACGACGAAGTCGCCTGTGCGCAGGTCGGCGAAGCTGCGCAGCAGGCCGCGGCCGCTGCCGGGTCGGGCGCTGGGCCGCCTTCTTGCGGTGGATCAGCCGGTGCTCGGGGAAGGCGGCGAGCTTCAGGCCCGGCGCGACGAAGCCGTCGCGCAGCGTGGCCTCGGTGAAGACGAGGCCGGAGGCGCCGCCGTTCAGGTTCGCCTTGACGCGGGCGAGGTTGTAGGCGGCCCGCTCGGCCGCACCGCGCTGAGGCCAGGCCACGACGGTCGTGTAGCCGGAGCGGACGAGCTTCTCCAGCTCGGTCTCGGCCTCGGCCAGCGAGCGCGAGGCGAAGTCGGCCGCCTGGCCGCGGATCTCGATCTCCTGGTCGGCCGAGATGCTCGACAGCCGCGCCTCCGCGCGCTCGACCAGCGCGGCCTGGATCGCCTGCGGCGAGACGTAGAGCGAGCGCGCCTCCTCGTCGTGGAAGGCGGCGCAGACGTCCTCCCACTGGTCGCGCAGCGCCGGCTCGACGTCCTCGTCCGCCGCGACCAGGAGCTGCGTGCGCTCCGGCAGCAGGTCGAGCAGCGCGCGGAAGTGCTCGACCGGCAGCAGCTCGGCGATGTCCGGCCGCTCCTCCTCGGTGGCGGCGATCTCGGCCAGCTCGCGGTGCTCCGGCGCGAGCTCGGCCGCCGGGCTGATCTCGACGCAGTCGGTCTCGCCCAGGCTGCGCTGGGTGAACGTGGAGAACCAGCGCAGCGCTGTCGATCTCGATGTCGAACAGGTCGACGCGGACGGCGCGCTCCTCGGTGGCCGGGTAGACGTCGAGCAGCCCGCCGCGGATGGCGAACTGCCCGCGGTCCTCCACCTGGTCGACGCGCTCGTAGCCCGCGGCGACGAGCTGCTGCGCGGTCTCGTCGAGGTCGATCAGGTCGCCCGTGCGCAGCATGAAGCCGTGCGGGCGAAGCTTCGGGTCGGGCACCTTCTCGCTCAGCGCGACGGCGCTGATGACCACGACCGGCTGCTCGGAGCCCTCCGGCGTGTCCGTGAGCGCGTCCAGCGCGGCCACGCGCAGGCCGACCAGGTGCGGCGGCGGCTTGAGGTGCGACTCGTAGGCCACGCCGCGGCTCGGGTAGTAGCGCACCGGGCGCGGATGCAGCCAGGCGCGCAGGTCGGCGGCGAGGTCGCGCGCGGCCCGGTCGTCGCCCACGACCACCAGCCCGGGCCGGTGGGCGTCCTGGTCGGCGAGCGCGGCCACCACGAACGGCCGCAAAGACTGCGACACGAACGCAGCGCCGCCCTCGGCAGCCAGCCGGGCCGCCGCAGGGTCGTGATCGAGGTGGCCGAGGAAGGTGCGGAGCACCCTCCGAGTCTAGGGTCGCCGTGCGAGCAGGTTGAGCCGCACGTAGCCGGCCACCACGGGCTCGCCCATCTCGGCCATCACCGCGTCGATGAACGGCTCGCGGTCGGCCGCCGGAAGCCGGTCGAGGTGCGCCCCGAGGATCACCGTGGCGAAGAACGCCCGCGGGTCCTCCGGCTGGACCGGCCAGGGCTGCAGCCACGTCCACACGTCGGCGAACCCGGCCCCGCGCAGGCGCTCCGCGGTCTCGCGCGCGCCGGCGAAGTTCCACGGCCCGGCCCAGCCCGCCAGCGCGGGGTGTCCGACCCGGTCGATCGCCGCCACCACGTCGGCCGACGTTGCCCGCACCGCCGCACTGGGCGACGAGCCGACCGCCCGGCTTCAGCGCGGCGTGCAGCCGGGCGAACAGCCGGTCGTGGTCGGCGATCCAGTGGAACGTGGCGGTGCTGAGGATCGCGTCGACGGGCGGGTCGAGCTCGAGGTCGAGCAGGTCGACCGCGAACGCATCCACGCGGTCGCCGAAGCGCCGGCGGGCCTCGTCGACCATCGCCTGCGACCCGTCGACCGCCACCACCCGCCCGCGCGGGAGCCGCTCGAGCAGCAGCGCGGTGACCCGGCCGGTCCCGCAGCCGGCGTCGAGCACCCGCTCGTCGCCGCGCAGGTCGAGCCGCTCGAGCACGTCGCGGCCCCAGGTCTCCTGAGGCGCGGCGACGCGATCGTAGGTAGCGGCATCCCATTCGCGTGGCGGCATACATGTGTACGTTATCGCATACGGAAGCGGTGCGCGGACGGCCGGCGCGCTCAGCCCAGCACGACCCGCTCCGCCTCGTCGGCGGCGCGGTCGATGAGCTCGGCCACCTCGGCGGCCGGCTGGCGCCACCGGCCCAGCACGTAGGCGGCGACGATGTCGGGGTCCGTGGAGTCGGGGCGCCCGACGCCCACCCGCACGCGGTGGAAGTCCGCGCCGCCCAGCTCGCGCTTCAAGGACTTCAGGCCGTTGTGGCCCGCCAGCCCTCCGCCCAGCCGCGAGCGGATCTCGCCGAACGGCAGGTCGATCTCGTCGTGGATCACGAGCAGGCGATCCAGCTCCAGCCTGTAGGAGCCGCGGGCCGGGCCCACCGACCGGCCGGCCTCGTTCATGTACGTCTGCGGCCGCAGCACGGCCACGCGAGGGAAACCGCCCCCACCCACCCCCGTACGGCCCTCGGCCAGCTCGCCGGCGAACTTCTTCTTCGGCTTGGGGAGGTCCCAGCGGCGCGCGAGCGCCTCGGCCACCTTGAAGCCGACGTTGTGCGGCGTGTCGGCGTAGCCGGGCCCGGGGTTGCCGAGCCCGACGATCAACCAGTCGACGGGTGCGGAGGAAAAGACCTTCAGGACTCGTCCGAGGAGTCGCCGGCCGACTTGTCGGCCTCCTCGGCGGAGTCGCCGTCGGCCGCCTCGACCGGCTCGCCGTCCTCGCCCACGAGCTCGGTCTCGGTCTCGATCTCGTCTTCGACCGGCTCGAGCGTGGGCGGCGTGATCGTGGCCACGACCGTCTCGTCGGGATCGTCGAGGAACGTCACGCCGCTCGGCGCGGTGAGCGCCGACAGCAGCAGGGTGGCATTCATCTCCAGCCCGGATACGTCGTGTGAGATGGCGTCCGGGATGTCACCCGGCAACGCCTCGATGTGGACCTCGCGGGTCTCCTGGCTGAGCACGCCGCCCTCGACCACGCCGGGCGCATGGTCGGCGCCGGTCAACTCGACGACGACCGTTGTCTGGATCGCCTCGTCCATGCGCACGCGCAGCAGGTCGACGTGCACGACCTCGCCGCGGACGGGGTGGCGCTGGAGGTCCTTGACGAGCACCGGCGATTCCGCGGCGCCGTCGAGCGAGATCTGCAGGATGGCGCCGGAGTGCGCCAGCGTGTTGCGCAGGATGCGGGCGTCGACGCTGAAGTGCACGGGTGCGTCGCCGCCGCCGTACACGACGCCGGGCACCGCGCCGGAGCGGCGCAGCCGGCGGGCGGAACGCGAGCCCTCAGGCGCGCGGACGTTGAGCGAGAGCGTGGAAGATGAGTCGGCCATGATCTGGAGACGCCGCGGGCAGGAGGAAACGTCGCGGCGAGCGGCCGGTCATCCTAGCGAACATGGCGTCTGCGCCCCCGGCGGGTCGGGTATCCACTGAGGCAATGTCCCCCGACGCGGAGCTCCTCGTGATCTTCGGTGTACTTCACCTCGTGGCACTCGCACTGGGCGGCGGACTGTTCCTGATGTTCCTCCGCTCCGACCGGCCGAATTCCCGGTCCTCGGATGACGATGACGATTCCGGCGGGGGCGGCAACGACCGCCTCGGCGACAAGCCCAAGACCTCTCCCTCCGGCGGCATTCCGCTTCCCTATGCAGTCCAGTCCGACACGCGCCTGCGCGGCGGGCACGACCGCCTCGCCGACCCCGGCCGGCGGCGCGTGCGCACCCGCACCCGCCCGGAGCCGATCCGGCACCGGCCACGGGTCCCCGGTCACGTCTGAGTCTGACTAGCCAGCCGGCACCAGCGGCGGCGTCTGCCGGTACCAGCGCTGCACGTCGGCGAACGCCGGCTTGGGCACGCCGTCGTAGCTGACGAGGCCCTTCTGGAACACCGGCGGCTGTGGGCGGGGGTCGCCGCCGTCCCAGCCCGGCCGGACCCAGAACTCGTCCAGCGCCCAGTAGATGGCGCCGCTCAGCCACGGCTTGGTGGCGAACACGCCGAGGTGGTAGTTGACGAAGTCCTGCTGGAAGGCGTAGGTGCCCTTCTCCTCCGGCGGGCCGTCGCGGTTGGCCTCGGCGCCGAACTCGGTGATCACGATCGCCTGCCTCGGGTAGCAGGCGCGCAGCTTGTCGAGGTAGGCCGGCAGCCGCGTGCGGTCGAAGAGCTGGCCGCCGGGTCCGAGGTACCAGCCGAAGTAGTCGTTGACGCCGAGCACCTGCAGCGACGTCGTAGCCCGGCGCGTGGCAGGGCGCGGTGAGGTAGCCGGCGAAGGCCAGCCCGACCGGCCGCGTCGGGTCCAGCCGGTGGGCCGCGTGGACTCCCGCCTTCAGGTACACGCGCTGCGAGAGCGTCGGCCGGCTCGAGAGCTCGTTGCCCAGCGACCACAGCAGCACCGACGGGTGGTTCTGGTTGGTCTCGATGTTGCGCTCGAGCAGCTGGACGGCCGCGTCGCGCACGGACTTCTTCGCCAGGTTCGTGGCCGACACGTGGTAGACGGGGATCTCCGACCAGATCAGGATCCCGAGCCTGTCGGCCAGCTCGTGCGTGTACGGCGCGAGCGGGTAGTGCACGCGGATCACGTTCCCCCCGAGCTGCTTGACCTGCTCGAGCAGCTCGGTCGCGGCGGGCGTCGTCGATGGCGAAGCCGTCGGCCTGTGAGTCCTCGTGCACGCCGACGCCGCGCAGGTTCAGGTGCTGGCCGTTGAGCATCAGCCGGCCGTTGACCACCTTGATCGAGCGGATCCCGCTGTGCAGGTCGTAGCCGCCGACCTTGCGGCCGCCGATCCGGGCCGCCAGGTGGACGGCGTAGAGGTGCGGGGAGACCGGCGACCACAGAGCCGGTCGCGCGATCCGCAGGCTGCCGGTCGAGCGTGCCGGTCCGGCCGGCGGGGATCGTCAGCGCGCGCAGGCGCAGCGCCTGCCCGCCGTAGCTGCCGCCGACACTGACCCGCTGCGCGGAGCCGGAGACGTTGCGCAGCGTGACCGCGGCCTGCACCCGCGCCGCGCAGGTCGTGCACGGCAGCAGCGGGCGGACCACGACCTGCTCGAAGTCGACGCGGTCGACCCGCTGCAGGTAGACCTCCCGCTGCAGGCCGGAGTAGTTCCACCAGCCGCCGGTCGGCGTGCCGCCGGAGGTGAAGCCGCCGACGGGGAAGTCCGACGTGCTGTGCCGCGAGTCGACGCGGATGACCAGCCGGTTGGTCCCGCGGCGCGCGAGGCCCTTCAGATCGAACTGGAAGGGCACGAACGCGCCGGTGTTGCGGCCGAGCACGTGGCCGTTCAGCCACACCGTGGACCGGTAGTTGACGGACTCGAAGCGGACCGCCCACTGGAGCGCCGCGCTCGCGCTGGGCAGCGCGAAGTCGCTGCGGTACCAGCCGACGCCGCCGAGCATCGACGCCGCCGAGGGGTCGCCGTTGTTCCACACGTTCGGCACGGTGACCGGCTTCCAGCCCGCGCTGGAGCGGCTGCGCTCCCAGTGCGCCCTCAGCCCGGCGCCGGTGGGGTCGAGCCGGAACAGCCAGGTGCCGTCCAGCAGGTAGCGGCCCTCCGGGCCGTCGGCGTAGAGGGTCTTGCTCGAGGGCTTGGTCGCCGCGCGCGCGGGAGCCGCCGCCACGAGGGCCGCGAGGGCGAGCAGCACGAGCGTGCGGAGCCGCATGGCCGCGATTGTCGCCTACGTCACGGACAGGGCGAGGTGCTCTTGATCGGCTTCGAGACGGCGAGCAGCACCACGTCGCCGCCGCTGAGCGGGTTGCCGCGCTGCACGCGGATGCACTGGACCACCGGCAGCCCGGTGCCGGCGCGCCAGGCCAGCCGGCCCGTGCCGATCTCGTCCGACAGCGCGAGCTGGACCGCGGGGTCGTAGCGCAGGACCTGCACCTCGCCCGGCCGCTTGAGCTTGCCGGCGAAGGCGAGCGTCGCGGCCCGGCAGGCGGCGTCGCGGTTGCAGGCCGGGGTCAACCGCAGCACCGCGCCCGCGTCGCCCCGGGCCTCGGCGCGGGCGACGTCGAGCGCCTTCGCCCGCTCCGCGCCGGTGGCCGAGAGCGCCCGGGCCAGGATCGCCGAGATGCCGATGAAGAAGAACGCCGCGAACGCGAGCAGCAGCAGCACCTGCGGCCGGCGCAGGTTGATCCGGCGGCGGCGGAACGGCGGCGGCTCCTGCGGCGAGGCGATGGGACGGACGTTAGCCCGTCTCGTGGAAGTCCTCGCCCGACAGCTCGAGGAAGCGCCGCACCGAGGCCTCCTGGCGCCCCAGCTGCTCGGCCATCGCGCGGGCGTGGTCGGCCGCGAGCGCGAGGAAGTCCTCCAGGCAGCGCTCCGGGTCGTCGGGCAGCGGATAGACCCGCACGCAGTCCTGCTGCGCGCAGGCGATGCCCAGCGGCGGCCGGCCCTCGGCCAGCGCCCGCGCGCCGCACACCGGGGTGACGAGGATCTGCTTCTCCGGCGCCAGCAGCGCCGTGGGCATCAGCCGGTGCGCGGGCAGGCGGAGGCCGAGCTGCACGCGGCGGTCGACGCGCACCCGGTCGTGCGCCAGGTCCTCCAGCGGCTCGCGCCAGATGTCGAGCACCGTGTCGGCGCCGACGAGCGCGTCGCGCAGCGCCGCGGCCTGCTCGGCGAACAGGTGCTCGGCCTCCGCGCGGTCCGCGGCGGCGGCCAGGTCGAGGTCGCAGGGGACGCGCAGCAGCTCGTCCTTGGACGACCGCGTCGCCCGCCGCGCGACCGCCGTGCGCCACGTAGGTCTGCAGCGTGCCGAGGTCCCGCCGGCCGTGGAAGACCACCGTCAGCGTCTCCGAGAGCGCCAGCGGCGCGACCCGCAGGGCAACCGACGCCGCCGACTCGGCGTCGATGAGGGCCCGTCTCAGCAGATCGTCTGCGTGATCTCCGTCCATCGGCTTTTCCTGAACGTGATGATCGCCTCTTGTGACTGCAATGTTTACCGCCTGCCGGTCGGAATGAACCTGGCCTTCCGGTAGGGTCCGGCCGCGATGTCCCTGATTTACAAGCCATTCGGCTTCCTGCTGGGGCTCCTGGCGGGTTCGGTGGGGCGCCGGATCTTCGACTTCGCCTGGGAGAAGATCGACGACGAGGAGCCGCCGAAGGGCACGACCGAGCAGACGAGCTGGGTGAAGGTGCTGGCGGCCGCGGCGCTCCAGGGCGTGATCTTCAAGACCGTCCGCGTGGTCGTCGACCGCTACGGCGCGCTCGGCTGGCGCCACCTCACCGGGGTCTGGCCCGGCGAGAAGCGCCCGGATCCGGCCGACTGAGCACGAAGCCGCGGGCGCTGAGGTCCGCGAGCGCGTCCTCGAAGCCGGCGAAGTCCTGCGCGAGCAGGCGCTCGAGCGGCCGGCCGTGCGGCCCGGATGCGCGCACCCAGCGCCGCAGCATCGGCGCGCCCAGCGTCTCCTCCGGCTCGCGCAGCAGCTCGAGCAGGATCCGCACCTCGGGGCGCAGGTCCTCCTCGCCGGTGATGACGGAGAGCGGGTCGCTGCCGAGCACCGCCAGCAGCTCGTCGTCCTCGAGGCCCAGCAGGGATTGCAGGCGGGCGGCGCTCAGAACAGCTGGTTCTCGCCGCCGAACACCTCGGACACCGAGTCGTCGGTGAAGATGCGGCGGATGGAGTCGGTCAGCAGGTCGGCCACCGACAGCACGGTGATGTTGTCCGGCGCGTCGGGCCGCAGCGGGATGGTGTCCGTGACGACGATCCGCTCGAACGGCGAGGCGGCGAGGTTCTCGAACGCGTTGCCGGACAGGACCGGGTGCGTGGCGGCGGCGAACACGCGGCGGGCGCCCTCGTCCTTCACCGTCTCGCCCGCGGCGCGCAGCGTGCCGGCGGTGTCGATGATGTCGTCGACGATCACCGCGGTCTTGTCCTTGACGTCGCCGATCACGTAGGCGATCTCGGCGACCTGCTGGGCCGGGCGCTCCTTGTTGAGGATGGCCAGCTCGGCGCCGACCTTCTCGGCGAACTTCTTGGCCAGCTTCACGCGGCCGGCGTCCGGCGAGACGACGACGAGGTCCTCGAGCTGCTGGTCGCGGAAGTACTGGGTGAGGATGAACATCGCCGTCATGTGGTCCACGGGCTTGTGGAAGAAGCCCTGGACCTGGCCGGCGTGCAGGTCCATCGTGAGCACGCGGTCGGCCCCGGCGGCCTCGAGCATGCGCGCGACCAGGCGGGCGCTGATCGGCTCGCGCGGCGCGGACTTCTTGTCCTGGCGGCTGTAGCCGAACCAGGGCGTCACGGCGATCACGCGATGGGCGGAGGCGCCGACGGCCGCGTCGATCATCACCAGCAGCTCCATCAGCGCGTCGTTGGCGGTGATGCCCGTCGCCGGGTTGCCGCAGGTGGGCTGGACGATGAACACGTCGGCGCCGCGGATCGACTCCTCGTAGCGGCAGTAGACCTCGCCGTTGGAGAACGTCTTCAGCGTGACGCCGCCGAGGCCGAGGCCGAGCTTGTCGGCGATCCGCGCGGCGAGCTCCGGGTTCGACGCGGCCGCTGAACAGCATCAGCCGCTTGTCGTAGCCGCTCAGCGGCAGCGAGGTGGCCGGGGCGGGGCGAGGCGTCAAGGCGCTCACTGCAGCAGGCAGTGTACGAGGCGGAGCGGTCATCATTCCGGCTTCCGCTTCGCATAGTCCGCGATGTTCGTCTGGCGCGCGCGGGCGATGGCCAGGGCGTCCGCGGGGACGTCCTCGGTGATCACGCTGCCCGCGCCCGTGTAGGCGCCGTCGCCGACTGTCACGGGTGCCACGAACGCAGTGTCCACGCTGGTCCGGACGTTGGACCCGATCGTGGTGCGGTTCTTGCGGCCGGTCTGCCGTCGTAGTTCGCGGTGATGTTGGAGGCGCCGATGTTCGTGTTCTCGCCGATGTCGGCGTCGCCGATGTAGCTCAGGTGCGGGACCTTGGTGCCGCGGCCGATGGTGCTGTTCTTGATCTCCACGAACGCGCCGGCCTTGGCGTTGGGGTGCAGGTGCGCGTCGGGGCGCAGGTAGGCGAACGGCCCGATCGTGCCGTAGTCCTCGACGACGGCCTGGACGAGGTAGGAGTGCGGGACGCTGACGCCGTCGCCCAGGGTCGCGTCGATCAGCGTGGTGCACGGGCCCACGGCGCAGTCCGCGCCGATCCTGGTCTCGCCCTTGAGCGAGCTGTACGGCTCGACCGTGGTGTCGCGGCCGATCGTCACGCCGGCGTCGATCAGCGTGGAGGCCGGGTCGACGATCGTCACCCCGCTGCGCATGTGGGCCTCGTTGATGCGGCGCTGCGCGAGCTGCTGCACGCGCGCCAGCTCGACCCGGTCGTTGACGCCGAGCGTGAGCGTCGAGTCGGCGACCACGTGCGCGTGGACGTGGTGGCCCTGCGCGCGCAGCTGCGGCAGCACGTCGGGGAGATAGAGCTCGCCCTGGGCGTTGTCGGGCCGGATCCGGTCGAGCGCGTCGAGCAGCGCGCCGCCCGTGAACGCGTAGACGCCCGTGTTGACCTCGCGGATGGCGAGCTGCTCCGGGGTGGCGTCGCCCTCCCGCTTGGTCTCGACGACCCGGTCGACGTTGCCGTCCTTGTCGCGGACGATCCGCCCGTAGCCGGTCGCGTCGTCGAGCTCCATCGTGGCCACCGTCCCGGCGGCCCCGCTGGCCTCGTGCGCGTCGATGAGCGCTCTCAGGGCGTCCGGCGTGATCAGCGGCACGTCGCCGTTGACCACGATGACCGTCGCGTCCGGGTCGATGTGCTCCCGCGCCGCCGCCACCGCGTCCCCGGTGCCCCTCGGCTCCGCCTGGATCGCGACCTCGACCCCGTCCGGCAGCCGGTCCTCGAGCCGCCGGCTCGGGTTGTCGACCACCACCACCTTCCCGGCCCCGGCCTCACGCGCCGCGGCCACGGGCCACAGGATCAGCGGCCGGCCGCACAGAGGGTGCAGGACCTTGGGGAGCGCCGAGCGCATGCGAGTCCCCTCGCCGGCGGCGATGATCACGACGGTGGGCGCGGACACCGCTCGCATCGTAGTATCGGCCCCGCCGCACGCTCCTTTGGGGGGTCGTCCAACTGGCCAGGACTCTGGGTTTTGGTCCCAGAAATCGGGGTTCGAGTCCCTGCCCCCCAGCCTCCATCTTCCATCCACGCTCATGCGAGCGTCTGTTCGCATGAGCGGTGGTGCGCCGAGTCGGGACGGTGAGCCGCAGACTGGGCGCGTAAGGATTTCGGGGTAGGGGTGTCGGATGCGGCGTGGAGGGCCTAGATTGGGCGCCACCCATGCGCATAGCCCCGCTCGCCGCCGCGGTCGCGGCCCTGCTCGTGCCCGCCGCCCCGGCCTTTGCGGGCGACCCCATCATGCCGCTCTCGGACGTCCATGCCGGCATGCACTGCACCGGCTACTCGGTCATCCGGGGCACCGACATCAGCTCGTTCGACGTGGACGTCGTCGACGTGGCCGATGGGTACGGGCTGCCGACGGCGCCGGCGATCCTCGTGACGGTGTCCGGGCCCGCGGTGGACGCGACCGGCATCGGGCCGGGCTTCTCGGGGTCGCCGATCTACTGTCCCGACGGCGCGGGCGTGATGCGCAACATCGGCGCGATCTCCGAGTCCGTGGGCGCGTACGGCGGCAAGGAGGCGCTGGCCACGCCGATCGAGTCGATCCTGGCGACGCCCGTCGACGCTCCGCCGAAGCCGCCCGGCCCGAGCGCCACGAAGGCGAGCGCGGCGAAGGCGAGCGCGACGGAGCGGGCGCAGTGGGCGCGGATCGCGCGCGCGGCGCGGCCGCTCGTCTCCCCGGTCACGGTCAGCGGCCTGAGCGGGCCGGTCGGGCGGGCGTTGACCGCCGCGGCCGCCAAGGCCGGCACGCCCGTGCTGGCCACGCCGGCCGGGCCGCTGGGCACGTTCCCGCCGCAGACGCTGCGCCCCGGGTCGGCGGTGGGCGTCGGCTACTCGTCGGGGGACATCGAGTACGGCGCGATCGGGACCGTGACCTACGTCGACGGCGACAAGGTGTGGGCGTTCGGGCACCCGCTGGAGGGCGTGGGCGGCCGCGCGCTGCTGTTGCAGGACGCCTACGTCTACGACGTCGTCAACAACCCCATCGGCGGCGGCGGGCTGGAGACCTACAAGCTGTCCTCGCTGGGCCACACGCTGGGGACGCTGAGCGACGACGGCCTCAACGGCGTGGCCGGCCGGACCGGCGTGCTGCCGCACACCGTGCCCGTGCACGTGGTGGCGCGGGACGTCGCCGCGAACCACACCGCGACGGTCGACATGAACGTGGCCGACGAGGCCAAGCTCGACCTGCCCAGCGGCGGCTCGTGGACGAGCGCGCTCGCCCCGCTGGCCATGGTCCAGGCGGCCACCGACGTGCTCGACAGCACGCCCAGCCGGGTGACGGGCGACGTCTGCGCCGACATCAGGGTGGCGGAGCTGAGCAAGCCGATGCGCTTCTGCAACCGCTACGTCTCCACCTCGGCCACGCTGAACGACGACGGCAGCCTCGGCAACGCCGTGACGACCGGCGCGGCCGGCGACGTCGGCACGGCCCTGAGCGACATCGACGCGTACACCGGCAAGCCGCCGACCGTGACCGGCGTGTCCGTGGACATGCGGCTGCAGCGCACGGCCGAGCAGGCGTTCATGCGCCGCATCTCGCTGCCCCGGCGCGTCCGGGCCGGCAGCGACGTCAAGGTCAAGGTCACGCTCCAGCAGGTCCGCGGCGACCGCTTCACCCGCACCTACTCCCTCCACATCCCGGCGCGGACGCACCGCGGGCGGACGCGGCTCGAGCTCGTCGGCCAGGACGTCGACCAGGGCGACAACGGACTGGTCTCGATCATCCTCAGCGACGGCGGCGACTCCACCCCCGGCGGCGACCCGGGCCCGCGCACGGTGCACGCACTGGCCAAGGAGGTCGGCCGGCTCCACCGCTACGACGGCGTGAGCCTGCGATTCGACCATGGCGACGCGGTGCACGCCTTCCGCGACCCCGGCTTCCGCATCTCGGGCCAGGCTGAGGCGACCGTCCGCGTCCTGCGCGCTCACTCGAAGCGGTAGACGACCCCGGTCGGGCCCGCCGCTGCGTCCGCCGCGCGCGGGACGGCGCCGCGGAGGACCGCGGCGAACGCGTCGGCGGAGGCGGCCATCAGCGCCGTGAGCGTCTCCACCGGCGTCGCCTCGGCCTGCACCCCGTTCGCGTAGTCGGTGAGGAAGCCGAGCAGCGCGTAGGGCAGCTCGGCCTCGCCGCACAGCACCGTCTCGGGCCCCGCCGTCTGCGACACGGCCGTGACCCCGCAGGACGCCAGCTGGCGGATCTCCGCCCGCGTGTTGAAGCGCGGACCGTCGACGTGGCCGTAGACGCCGCCGTCGCGCACGGCCACGCCCGCCTCGCGGGCGCCCGCGAGCAGCGCGCCGCGCAGCGCGGCCGAGAACGGGCCCTCATAGATCCAATGGCCGCGCTCGCGCGCACCGGGATCCGTGAAGAACGTGCACAGGCTGCCGTCGGGCAGGCGGTTCGAGACGAAGTGCAGGTCGTCGAAGCAGACGAGCGACCCGAGCGCGGCCGCGGGGTCGACCGCTCCGCACACGGTGACCGCGAGGACTCCGGTGGCGCCGAGCGCCTGCAGCGCCGCGACGTTCGCCCGGTGCGTGACGTGGTTGGACAGCCGCGGGTGGCCCGCGCCGTGGCGCGAGACGTGCAGCACCTCCACGCCCGCCCAGGTCCCGGTGGAGACCAGCGCCTCGCCCCACCGCGTCGCCACCGGTTCCGGCCCTGAGCCCGCGAACCCCGGCAGCGCGTACGTCCCGGAGCCCGTGAGGATCCCGATCGCCATCGCGCGGCCACCCTACCGTTAGAGTCGTCAGGTGCTCGCGACGCTGATCCACATACCGGCGAACGTGGGCTACGCGGCGGTCTTCGCGCTCGTGGCGGTCGAGACCATGGGCATCCCGGTCCCCGCCGAGACCGGGCTGATCGCCGCGGCGCTGCTGGCCCACAAGGGCCAGATGGACGTGGTCACGCTGTGGCTCATCGCGGCCGCGGCGGCGATCCTGGGGGACAACGTCGGCTTCGCGATCGGCCGGCGCTACGGCCGCCGGCTGTTCCTCGCTCCCGGGCCGCTGCAGGCGCACCGCCTGAAGGTGCTCGAGCTGGGCGAGCCGTTCTTCGCAAAGCACGGGCCGAAGGCCGTCTTCCTCGGCCGCTGGGTGTCCGGGCTGCGGATCGCCTCCGCCTGGCTGGCCGGCATGAACCGGATGCGCTGGCGCGTGTTCGTGCCGTGGAACGCGCTGGGCGGCATCGCCTGGTCGGCGAGCGTCGTCTTCTCCATCTACTTCCTCGGCGGCGTGGCCGAGCGCGCGCTGGCGGTCGTCGGGCCGGTCGCGGCGGCGGTCGTCGTCTTGGCGCTCGGGGCGCTGCTCGTGTGGCGGTGGCGGCGTCAGCGCCGCGCGCTGGCGGTGGAGGCGCGCCGCACCAGCGCGGGCGCCGAGGCCGAGTAGTCCGGGGCCGGGCCGCCGGTGATCGCCGCCAGCAGCGCGCCCGCCGCGGCGGCGCCGAACTCCGCGTAGTCGACCCGCACGGACGTCAGCGCCGGCGCGGCGAGCGCCGCGAGCGGCGAGTCGTCGAAGCCGACGACCGAGAGGTCACCGGGCACGTCGCGCCCGGCCGCGCGCGCCGCCTGCACCAGCGCGAGCGCGAGGCGGTCGCTCGTGCACACGACCGCGCTCGGCGCCTCCTGCAGCAGCTCGTCCGCCGCGCCGCCGAGCACGGCCGGACCGGCGTCCGCGCCCGCGGCGGCGCGCCAGCGCTGCAGCCGCGCCTGGACGTGCTCGTGCTGCGCCGCCCCGCCGAGGAAGCCGATCCGCGCGTGCCCCAGCTCGCGCAGGTGGGCGACGGCGGCGTCGACGCCCTCGGCGTGCCGCGTCTCCACCCACGGGAACGCGCACGGCTCCATCGGGCGCCCCGCCAGCACCGCCGGGCACGCCTCGGCCTCGAGCAGCGCGAAGCGCGGGTCGCCGAGCTCGATGTCGGTGAGCAGGAAGCCGTCCACGCGGCCGCCGCGGGCCAGCCGCTCGTGCGCGGCCAGCGACCCGCCGGCCGGCACGAGCTGCAACATCAGCGCATAGTCGGCGGGAGCCAGTGTCTGCTCGATGCCCGACAGGAAGCGGACGAAGAACGCGTCGAGCTCGAGCTGCGCCGGGTCGCGGGCGAGCACGAGCCCGATCGCGCGCGTACGCGCCTCGGTCAGCGCCCGCGCGCTGGCGGAGGGGCGCCAGCCGAGCTCGCGCGCCGCGGCCAGGATCCGCTCGCGCGTCTCCGGCGACACGCCGGGGCGGTCGTTGACGGCGAACGAGACCGCCGCCGCGGACACGCCCGCGCGGCGCGCGACGTCGGCGATCGTGGGGCGGCGGCGAGAAACGGGTGGCATCGCGTGGCCCCGACATACCCGGTGCATGCCGTGGGCGATCCCTGGGTATCGAATCCGTGCTGAAGCGGTTCAGAGTGGGAGGTGCAGGATGCGCTGGATACAGGCGCTGACAGTCGGCGCGGTGGCAACCGCGATGTTCCCGGCGGCGCGGGCAGAAGCCGTGACACATCAGGGCGGCGCGTCGGCGGGCGCCGAGCTCTCTGTGACGAGCCGGCTCGCGGACCGGCGCGAGGTGGCGGGCGGCACGCGCGCCTACTCGATCGGCTTCGAGGACGGCCGGTTCTACGCCAACGGCTGGCACACCACGGGCGAGATGGGCGGCGTCTGGGCGCCGCCGCTCAAGCTCCTCGACGGCGTGTGGTTCGGCGTCGACAACGCCTGGGTCGGCCAGGCGACGAAGTTCACGAGCGGCGCGGGCTACATCCGCTACGACCTGCCCGCCGCTGTCCGGGCTGAACCTCAGCGCGCACCGACTTCGCCCCCGACGGCCGCCGCGGCGCGCTGTTCGGCCTGACGCTGACCAATCCGGCCGGAGCCGCCGAAGACCGTCACGGTCAAGGTCGACGCCCACTCCGAGCTGCATGGGCGCTTCCCGTGGGGCTTCACCGGCGTCACGCCCAACGCCAGCGACAACATCGCCGACCACGGCGCGTACGCCGGCAGGCCGGCTCCAGTTCACCGACGACGGCGCGCTGCCCGGCGGCGCCCGCGCACCACTACGCGGCGCTCGTCGCCGCCAACCAGGACCCGGCCTCCGGCGACGGCCGCCGCCACCGGCGGCGCCTTCCGCGGGCCGCAGGAGCCGACAACAAGTGCTCGGCCAGCGACGGCACCTCGCGCCGAGCGAGTGCGACGACGGCCCGTTCGGCAACGGCACCGGCGGCGAGCTGCGCTACTCGGTGACCGTGCCCGCCCGCGGCGCGAAGACGCTGTGGGTCGCGGCCGCCGGCTCGGACCAGGGCATGGGCGACGCGCAGAGCGAGCTGCGAAGCTGCGCTGCAGGACCCCGAGCGGCGAGCTGGCGGCGAAGCTGGCCGCCCGCGCCCGCCTGGCGCAAGTGGTCGCAGGTCTCGCTGCCCGGCGACCCGACTGCTGCAGCAGGCGATCGACTGGGGCAAGCAGAACCTCGCCGACCTCACGCAGACCGCGTCGGACCTGCAGATCCGCTGGACCAACCAGGGCAAGCAGTTCCCGGCGCCGCTGGGCACGGTCGCGCACGCGACGTTGGTTCGGCGCCGGCTTCCCCGACTACCCGTGGATGTTCGCCACCGACGGCGAGTACACGGCGTTCGCCGGCCTCGCGCTCGGCCAGTTCGAGACCGTCGAGGACCACCTGCGCGCGCTGCGCGACATCTCCGACATCCTCAACAACCGCTCCGGCATGGTCGTGCACGAGGCGGTCTCCGACGGCTCGGTCTACTTCGGCCACGACTCGCAGACCACGAAGGCCGACGGCACCAAGACGAACGACTTCAACACCGACGAGACGATCAAGTTCCCGAGCACGTCGCGCTCGTCTGGCGCTGGACGGGCGACAACCGCTTCCGCGACGAGATGTACGACTTCGCCAAGCGCAACCTGCTTGCGTCGACCAGCGCCTGACCGGACCCGACGGCTGGCCCGAGGGCTCGGGCAACGTCGAGCGCACGGGCATGGGCCCGGAGAAGCTCGACAACGCCGTCTACTACATCCGCGCGCTTGCACGACCTCGCCGACATGGCGCGCTCCAGGCACGACGGGCGCACCGTTCGCGTGGGCGACGAGCACGGCCCGCGAGCTGCAGGGCGCAGTTCGAGGGCGACCTGGTGGGAGCGCGGCCGCCGGCCAGTACGCCGACTCGCTGCACGACGCCGGCAACCACAGGTCTTCCAGAAGCACTGGATCGGGTCAGATGCCGATGGAGGCCGAGCTGACCGGCGACGGCGACCAGCCAGCTGGCGATCGCAGCGCGACCACGGCACAGACCGCGCTGGCCGCGACGCGAGAACAGCGTGCTTCAGCGGCGACCGGCCCGGCAGCCAGCGGCCTCTTCCACACCGGCTGCGGCGGCGGCGGCGACGGCAAGGGCGACATCGAGATCTTCTCGCTGACCACGGCCATCCAGGCGGTCGGCGAGGGCAACTACGGGCGCATGGGCGCGGGCCAGCAGCAGCGCTACACGGACGCCAACGCCGAGACGATGTTCTCCGAGCCGGCTACCGGCGGGACGCCCGACGAGCAGCCCGGCGCGATGCCGGAGATCTTCCCGTCGACGCCGAGCCCGAGCTACGGCACCCCCGGCATCCCGCCGAACATCAACCGCTGCTGGACCTGCCGCTCGATGTTCATGCAGGCCTGGGGCAACTACGGCACCGCCTGGCCGGTGATCCACCAGCAGCTCGGCGTGCGACCCGTACCTGAACGAGGGCGCGCTGCGCGTCGTGCCGGACGTGCCGGCGGGCGAGCCGCGGATCGCCGGCGACGACATCCGCCTGGGTGACGGGTCGGCGTCCGTGTCGGCGACCCACTCCGGCTCGAGCTATGCCACCTCGGTTCAGCTCCAGCACGTGAAGGCGGCGCTGACGATCGGCGTCACGCTGCCCCAGGGCGGCAAGGTCGCGTCCGCGCGACTCGACGGGCGCCGGGTGCGGCCGGACGTGCGCACGACCAACCGCGGCGTCGAGGTGACCGCGCCCACCCACGGCGGCGGCCGCCACACCCTCGAGGTGACTGCCGCGTAGCGCGACGTCGCCCGCCGCACCAGCGGCGGGCGGTGCCGCCTAACGGTCCTTCGCCTCGCGACGGACGCGGCCGCCTCCGGCGCCCGCCTCCGTCGCGGGGCCGCTCGGGCGCCGCGATGCCGAGCACGCGCATCGCCTTCAGGCCGAGCCCGAGCTTCTCGCGCCCGTCCGTGGAGGCGACGTCGAGGCCGGTGAGGTCGCGCACGCGCTCGAGCCGGTAGCGCACCGTGTGCCGGTGCGTGTACAGGCGGGCCGCGGTGCCGGCGACGTTGCCGTCGGCGTCCAGGAACGTCTCGAGCGTCTGCACGAGGTCGGTCTCGTACTGGTCGTCGTAGGCGACCAGCGGCGCGACCGTCTCGGCGTAGAAGCGCTGCAGCTCCGCCGGGTCCTCGCTCATCGCCGGCAGCAGGAGCCGGTAGGCGCCGGTGTCCTCGAAGGCGAGCACCGACGCGTCGTCGCCCGCGGTGGCGACGTTGGCCGCCAGCAGCGCCTCGTTGCCCGCGCGGTAGAGGTCGACCGGGTCGGTGGCCACGCGCGAGTGGCCGACGGCGAACGTGAAGCCGTGCACCGAGGCGCGCAGCTCGCGGGCGATCCCGGCCGCGACGCGGCGCAGCGCCTCGTCCTCGTCGGTGGGCAGCAGGATCGCCGACGTGGCCGTCGGGCTGCGTCGGGCCTCGAGCACCGCCGCGAGCGAGCCGGGCGCGCCGGCGCGGGCGGCGCGCTCGGCGGCGGCGAGCACGCGGGCGCGCCAGTCCTCGTCGGCGGGCGCGAAGTGGTGCGCGCGCACCACGACCACCGCGCCGCCCTCGCCCAGGTCCGTCCCGAGCTCGGCGCGCGGGCGACGATGTCGCCGCGGTCGGTCACCTGGCGGCGGAAGAGCGCGGTGAGGAACGCGGCTCTGCGCGGCCTCGGAGGCCCGGTCGGGCGCCCGCACGCGCTCGACCTCGGACGCGATCAGCGTGCTGGCGATGCGCAGCATGCGCCGCCGGGACGTCGCCGCCGCCCCGGGCGCGCAGGCGCAGCCGGCCGACGACCTCGTCGCCCACGCGCAGCTCGAGCGTCTCCACGCCGGGCGCGTCGCGCATCAGCGCGCGCTCGTCGGCGGTCGAGCGCGCGGCGACCGCCAGCACCGCGCTGGAGCGGTCGATCAGCACGAGCGAGGCGTCGAGCGCGCGCGCCGCGGCGCGGACGACCTCCGGCAGCCCGGGGCCGGACTCGACCGCGTCGGTCATCGCGCCGAGCGCCTCGAGATCGGGCACCGCCGCTTCCTTGCGGGCGGGTGTGGTCACGGGCCGAAGGTTAGTGGCGCCGTTTGCCATCACGGCGCATGCCCGGCGACTGCACCGGTCGCCGGCGGGGCCCGTCGGAATCCGTCGTGATTGCGAGCGTCGCCACTTAGAGCCGGTCGCTGAAGTACCAGAGGACGAACGCGCCCACGCCGGCGCCCGCGAGGACGAACGCGGCGAGGATGTAGACGCTGAGCACCGTGGCCACCAGCCGGTCGCGCACGCGCCAGTAGGACTTCCAGGCGGGCATCACGACCAGCAGCAGCCAGGCGATCAGGGAGATCGCCGCCGCGGCGCCGGCGATCAGATAGGTCTTCTGGTCGTCGCTCACGTCGGGGCCTCATTGTGGCGCACGTGCCCGGCGAACAGCGCGAGGACGCCCACGAGCGAGAGACGGCGGTGCCCAGCGCCAGGCCGCCGAGCACGTCGGTGAGGTAGTGCGCATGCAGGTAGACGCGGGTCACGGCGACCACGGCGACCAGGATCATCGCAACCGTGACGGCGGCGATCCGGACGGCCCAGCCGGCGCCGCCGCGCACCAGGACGGTGGCGCAGGCGACGAGGCTCACGACGTAGGCGGCGTGGCCGGACGGGTAGGACGAGTTCTCCGTCGCGACCAGCGGCGCCGGCGGGCGCGGGCGGTCGTAGTGGGCCTTCAGGAGATGCACCGCGCGTAGGCCAGCGCGGCGCCGGCGATCAGCGCGACCGCGTCGATCGGCCGCCGGCGGGCCAGCGCCCAGCCGGAGGTGAGCAGCGTGGCGACGGCCATCGCGGCGAACGAGCCGAGCGCGGTCGCGACTTTGGCCACCGACACCAGCGGATCCATGCGCAGCTGGTCGGCGACGTCGAAGGCCCAGTGGTCGATCCGCGGGGTCCCGGGGGCCGCCACCGCCCCGCCGACGAGCACCACCGTGAAGCTGCCGACGGCCAGCAGCGCGAGCAGCGTCGTCAGCTCGAGGCCCAGGTTGCCGGGGGTGAATCGCTCCAGCACGAAGTCGGCCGCCGCCGCGGCGGGGCGGCCCACGACGTGCCAGACCGGCCGCGCCAGCTCGGCCACGTGCCGCCAGCCGGGGCGGTCGGCGCGCTCGTCGAGCCACGCGGCCGCCTTGCGCCGGGCCGCCGGGTCGCGCCGCAGGCGAGCGAGCCCGACGATCGCCGCGATCACCACGACAAGCGTCCCGAACGCGAACAGCCCGCGCGACACGTAGGTGGTGACCTCGTCGATCGAGCGCCAGAAGACGTAGCCGAGCACGCAGAACGTGGTCGCCCAGAGCCCGGCCGCAAGCACGTCGTAGGGCACGAAGCGGCGCAGCGGCATCTTCGACGCGCCGGCGATGAACGGCAGCAGCGGCCGGACGAAGCCCAGGAAGCGGCCGACGAGGATCGTCGCGCCGCCGCGCCGCTCGAAGAAGCCCTCGACCTGGTCCAGGCGCTCCTCGGTGATCTTCAGCCGGGCTCCGTGGCGTGAGCAGCCAGTGCCGGCCGAGCCGGCGGCCGAGCAAGAACGACGTGAAGTCGCCGGCCACGGCGCACGCCCAGACGATCGCGATCAGCACGACGAGCGAGATCTGCCCCTGGCCGGCCACGAGCCCGCCGACGAGCACCGCGGTCTCGCCCGGCGCGATGAAGCCGAGGAACGCGCCGGTCTCGGCGAACGCCAACAGGCCGACGACCACGTAGGTCCACTTGCCCGAGCGCCTCGCCGGCGTCCTCGAGCAGCTTCTCGAAGTTGGGCAGGTGGATGACGCCGATGCCGATCAGCACGCGCGGCGGCGATCGCCACGACCTCGGCGGCCTGGAACCAGCGCGCCTGCTTGTGACGGCGGGCGATCAGCCAGCCGGCGAGCGCCGCCGCCGCCGCGAGCCAGTGAACTTCACCGCGCCGCACCTCCGCGAGCTCCGCGCCGGCCGGCGTCGCGGCCTGCGCGCGGGGGTAGCCCGCGGCGCTGGAGGCGCGCGGGCGCCTCGGGGTCGCCGGAGACCCCGAACACGGTCGGGCCGGAGCCGGTGACCATGCGGCCGCGCGGCGCCCGGCCGCGTGCAGCGCCTCGAGTGCGGGGTCGATGGCCGGGCAGAGGCGGCGGGCCGCGGCGGCTCGAGGTCGTTGACGGCGGGCGGCGGCTCGCCGCGGCGCAAGCGGTCGGCCGCGTCGGCGAGCTCCTCCGGCGCAGCGCGGCAGGCCGGGCGCGTCGGACTCGCGATAGACGGCGGCGGTGCGAGAGCGGGGCGTCGAGCGGGCACGATGACGAGCGTGTCGCCGCCGGTCGCCGCCAGCGGCTCCACGTGCTCGCCGGCGCCGGTGACCAGTGCGCCGGGCCGGGTGCAGCGGCGCGGGCACGTCGGCGCCGAGGCGCATCGGCAGCCCGGCGGGGATCGGCGCGGCCGGAGTCCGCGGCGGCCAGCCGCAGGGCGGCGGCGGCGTCGGCCGAGCCGCCGCCCATGCCCGCGGCGACCGGCACGCTGCTTGACGATGGTCAGGCGTGCGAGGCGCGCCGTCCCAGCCGGTGGCCGCGCGGAACTCGGCGAGCGCTCGGCCGGCGAGGTTCGCGCCGTCGACGCCCGGGCAGACGACGACATCGTCGGCCCGCCGCGCCGCCGGGCGCGAGGCGTCGAGCTCGTCGGCCAGCGTCAGACCGGCTGGAACGACGAGACGAGCGGGTGCAGGCCGTCGGCCCGCGGCGGGCCGACGAACAGGCAGAGGTTGACCTTGCCGGGCGCGCGGGTGCTCAGCACAGGCGCTCGCTCAGCGTCGCGCCACTCGGGCGGCGACAGCGCTCGGCGCGGGCGTCGGCCGGGTGGCCCATCGCCTCGAGCGCGGCGCGGGTGCGCTCGCGGACGGCCGGGCCGGCGCCGGGGGCGAGCGCGAGCGAGCGCGGCGAGCGCCTTGCGGCGGTGGGCGAAGCCGCGCTGGACGAGCGCGCGCAGGCTCCGGGCCGGCCGCCGGGCCGTGGCGGCGCAGGCCGACCAGCACCGAGTCGACGTTCGGCACCGGGTGGAACACGGTGCGCGGCACCTTGCGCAGCACGCGCACGTCGCCGCGAGCTGGGCGAGCACGGACGGGACGCCGTAGGCGCGGCGTGCGCGGGGCGGCGGCGCAGCCGCTCGCCCACCTCCTTCTGCACCATCGCCACCCAGGTCCGCACGCTCGTCGAGCTCGAGCGTGCGCAGGATCACGGTCGCCGCGATGCCGTAGGGCAGGTTGGCGACGACCTTGGTCGGCGCCGGGTCGAGCGCGGCGAGGTCGAGCTTGACCGCGTCGCCGAGGTGCAGCGTGGCGTTCGGGTGCGGGTCGAGCGCGTCGCGCAGCGCCGGCTCCAGGCCGCGGTCGACCTCGACCACGTGCACGTGCCGCGGCGTGCTCGGCCAGGTACTCCGACAGCACGCCGAGGCCGCCGCCGACCTCCAGCACGACGTCGTCGGGCTGCAGCTCGGCGGCGCGCCCGATCACGTCGAGGATGTTCGAGTCGACGAGGAAGTTCTGGCCGAGCTCGCGGTTCGGCCTGACGCCGAACTCGCGCATGCGCCGCAGCGCTGGGCTGGCTCACCAGCCGAACAGCCTGGCAGCGTTCGCCTCGACCGCGGCCTCCAGCTCCGCGTAGGCGATGCCGCGGCGCTCGGCGATGAAGCGCGCGGTGTGGACGACGTAGGCGCGGCCGGTTGCGCTCCTTGCGCACGACCTGGGGCGTGAGGTACGGCGCGTCGGTCTCCACCAGCAGGCGCTCGAGCGGGACCCGCTCGGCCGCCTCGGCCAGCTCGGTCGACTTCGGATAGGTGACGTTGCCGGCGAACGAGATCCACCAGCCGTGGTCGAGGCACTCCTCGAGCCGGCCGGGCATCGAGAAGCAGTGGAGGATGACCTCGAGGCCCCGCGCGTCGCGCGCGAGCGTGGCGATCGTGTCGTCCTCGGCCGCGCGCGTGTGGATGACGAGCGGCTTGCCCGTCTCGTGCGCGAGCGCGATCTGCGCGGCGAACGCGCGCTCCTGGTCGGGCGCGGGGCGTAGTCGCGGTAGTCGTCCAGGCCGGTCTCGCCGATGGCCCGGCACTTCGGGTGGCGCGCGAGCTCGCGCAGCTCGTCCGCGACGTCGTCGGTCGTAGCCCGTGGCCTCGTTGGGGTGGCGGCCGATCGCCGCGAACACCTCGGGGTGCGCGTCGGCGGCGGCCAGCGCGGCGCGGCAGGACGGCGTGTCCATGCCGATGGTGAGGATCCGGCGTCACGCCGGCCGCGCGCGCCTCGGCGACGAGCTCGGCCTCGGGCGCCGGCCCGCGGTCGAGGTGGGTGTGGCTGTCGATCACTCGGGCTTGGGGAACAGCGGCGCGAGCTTGCCGATCGCCTGCCCGCCGGGGTGGGCGCCGTAGCGGGCGTCGTCCAGCGACGTGTCCGGCGCGCCGAGCGCGTTCAGCAGCTTCTCCGCCGACTCGGGGATGTAGGGCGTGAGCAGGACGGTGACCACCCGCAGGCCCTCGACGAGGCTGCGCAGCGTCGCCGAAGCTCGTCCGCGTTCGCCTCGTCGCGCGCCAGCTGCCACGGCGCCTTCTCCTCGACATAGCGGTTGAGCCGCCGCACGCGCTGCCAGATGCGCTCGAGCGCCTGCGTGATCTCCACCTGGTCGAGCAGGTCCGCGACGTCCTGCGCGAGCCCGGCGAAGTCGGCATCGAGCGCGGGGTCGACGGCGACCGCGGGGACGGTGCCGTCGCGGTAGCGGCCGAGCATGTTCAGCGTGCGGTTGGCGAGGTTGCCGAGCTCGTTGGCCAGCTCGGTCTCGTAACGCTCCCCGAACGTGACCGTGGAGACGCTGCCGTCCTGGCCGAAGGAGACCTCGCGGAAGCAGTAGTAGCGCAGGGCGTCGGTGCCGAACCGGTCCATCACCTCGAACGGGTCCAGCACGTTGCCCAGCGACTTGGACATCTTGTGCTCGGCGCCGCTGGCGTCGCGCATCAGCAGGTAGCCGTGGATGAACACCTCGCGCGGCAGCTCGATCTCCGCCGCCATCAGCATCGCCGGCCAGAAGACGGTGTGGAACTTGAGGATGTCCTTGCCGATGAGGTGGCAGCGCCGGCCAGAACTGGGCGGTCAGGTCCTCGCCGTCGCCGGGCGAACTTGAGCGCCGTGTAGTAGTTCAAGAGCGCGTCGAACCAGACGTAGAAGACGTGCTCGGGGTCCCACGGCACCTCGACGCCCCAGCTGATCTTCGAGCGGCTGAGGCGAGACGTCTTGAGGCCGCCGGTGATGAACGCGAGCGCCTCGTTGTAGCGGACGCGCGGCCGCACGAACTCCGGTTGCTCGGCGTACAGCTGCTCGAGCTGCTCCTGGAAGGCGGAGAGCCGGAAGAACCAGTTCTCCTCCTGCTCGCGGTCGAGCGGGATCTTGTGGATCGGGCACGTGTGGTCGGGACCGACCTCGGTCTCGGTCTTGAAGTCTGCGCAGCGCGGGCAGTACCAGCCCTCGTAGATGCCCTTGTAGGTGTGGCCGTTGTCGTGGATCCGCTGCATGACCTCCTGGACCGCGCGCTTGTGGCGCGGGTCGGAGGTGCGGATGAAGAAGTCGTTGGTGGCGTTGATGCGCGGCATCAGCGCCTTGAAGCGCTCGGCGTTGCGGTCGGCGAGCTCCTTCGGGGTGACGCCCTCGCGCTCGGCCGCCTGGGCGACCGGCTCGCCGTGCTCGTCGGTGCCGGTGAGGAAGAACACGTCCTCTCCGCGCTGGCGCATGTGCCGGGCGAGGATGTCCGCGCCGATCGTCGTGTACGCGTGCCCGAGGTGCGGGGCGGCGTTGACGTAGAAGATCGGCGTCGTGACGTAGTAGGACATCGCGCCGAAGGCTAGCGGCGGCGCGAGGGCCGCCGCGGCCGCGCCGCGGCGTCTCCACCGCGCGTCAGTCGCGGAGCGTGCGGAACGCCAGCAGGCCGCCGAACCCGAGCAGGCCGAGCCCGGCGAGGCCGTCGACGGTCCGGAGCAGGCGGTCGCCGACGAAGCGGCGGGCGATGGCGACGCCGCTCGTCAGCAGGCTCATCCAGGTCAGGCTCCCGAGCCCGACGCCGGCCAGCAGGGTCAGCACCGCCGCGCCGTGGGCGGCGTCGGCGGTCGAAGCCGCGGCGAAGACGGCGGCCCACGAGGCGATGGTCAGCGGGTTCGACGCCGTCGCCCCGAGCGCGACGACGAACGCCCGGCGCGGCGTGGCGAGCTCCTCGCCGGTCTCGCCGCCGAGCCGGATCCGGAACGCGCTCCACAGCGTCTTGACGCCCAGGTACACGAGCACGACCGCGCCCGCCACGCCGGCGGCGAGCCGCAGCGGCTCGACCGCCAGCACCCCGGCCGCGCCCGCCGCGCCGGCCGCGGCGTACGCCGTGTCGATCACCGCGACGCCGGCGCCGAGCGCCAGGCCGATGCGCAGGCCGCTGCGCAGGGTGGAGCGGATGATGAGCAGCGACAGCGGGCCGAGCTGCGCCGCCACCGAGGCGCCGAGTCCGAAGCCGATGAGCAGCGCGGCGAGCACGGCGCGTCACGCTACCCGCTCGCCCGTCCGCGCGGGCGCCCGCGCCCGCCGCGCGCGGGCCCGCCACCGCACGCCGCCGCCGAGCGCCCCGGACAGCGCGAGCGCCAGTCCCACCCAGGCCGGCCAGGGCGCGACCCCGCCGGGAACGGGGACTCGAACCCGCCCGGCCGGGGGCGCGGGCTGCGGCGGCGCCGGCCGCAGGCGCCGCGCGATGACGGGCGGTGCAGCGTGCGGTTGCGGACGGCGGCCCGCCGGCGGCGGCAGCGGGCCGGGGCGCGGCGACCGGTCGGGCGGCAGGAAGGCGAGCGGGTCGACGTAGCCGAACGGGTCACCGACGCGGCGGACGCCGAGGTGCAGCCCGGCGCGGCCGGACCGCGTGCCCAGCGTGCCGAGCGGGTGTCCCGCGCGCACGCGGTCGCCGACGTGGACGGCGAGAGCGGTCAGCGGGAGGTGCGTGACGCGCCAGGGGCCGCAGCGGAGCGTGACCACCCAGCCCGGGCGCGCGGTGACGACCCGGCCGGCGCAGGCCGCGCGGACGGTGGCGCCGCGCGGCGCGGCCAGGTCGACCCCGCGGCGCCGGCCGCCCCGGAACGGGGCGGCGGCGTCATAGAAGAACGAGCGCAGGACGGCGCCGCGCACCGGCCAGGCCCACCCGCGCACAGCGGCGGCGACCGGCGCCGGGAGCGCGAGGCAGAGGACCAGGGCGGTGGCGGCGACGGTGGCGCGCGGCATGGCGGCGACCGTACGGCGCCAAGCCGCCGCCGTGGGCGGCCGGGGCTGATTCGTCACAGATCCGGCACGGTTTCGTCACGATCCGCGCCTGCCCCGCACGGGAGCTGATAAACCGCTTCACCTCGGACCGCGGCGGCAGACCTTGAGCCGGTGAAAGCTTTACCGGAGCTAAGTTGGCGCGTTGCCACTCTCAAACTGGAACCGGTTCCAGCCGATGAGTTGCCTAGCGGCCGAGCCACCCTCCCCTCGCTCCCTCCGGCGAGACGGCTCCCCAAGCGCCGCATCCCTTCGATCCGACCCTGGGAGTTCGATGTCTCTCGCTCCGCTCACGCGGCATCCCCGCCGCACCCTTGCCACGCTCGCGACCGTGCTCGCGGCCGTGGGCGTGACCGTCGCGTCCGGCGCGGACTTCACCGCCTCGTCCGCGAACCCGGCGAACGTGTTCAGCACCGGCACGCTCTCGACGTACAACAGCGCGTCCAACAGCGCGATCCTCACCGCCTCCAACCTGCGCCCCGCCGGCGCTCCGGCGACCGGCACGGTCGACATCGCCAACACCGGCTCGCTCAGCGGCACGTTCACCCTGACCCGCGGCACCCCCGTCGACAGCGACACGACGAACCCGCTGTCCACGAAGCTGAACGTCACCGTCACGGACTGCGGCGTGTACGCCGGCACCACCGCGCCCACCTGCGGCGACGGCGACGACACGACGGTCTACACCGGCACGCTCGCCCAGATGGGCACGACCGGCCACGCCATCGCGTCCCTCGGCACCTACGCCGCGAGCGCCAAGCACCGCTACCAGTTCAGCGTCGGCCTCGACGGCACGGCGGACAACACCTACCAGGGCGACAGCTCGACCGTCACGTTCAGCTGGAACGCCGCCTAGGACCATGCTCGCCCGCCGCGTCATCCGCGTGGGAACCACGCCGCTGCTCGCGGCGGGCCTGCTCCTGGGCGCCCTCATGGTGCTGCCGGCGCTCGCCGGCTACCAGCGCTACGTGATCGTCAGCGGCTCCATGACGGGCACCTATGACCGCGGCTCGGTGGTGTTCGACCGGGTCGTGCCCACCGCGCAGCTCGAGACCGGCGACGTGATCACCTACCGTCCGCCGGCCCAATCAGGCGTCGAGCACCTGATCACCCACCGCATCCACGCGATCGCCGTCCATCAGGGCGTCCGCGTGTACCGGACCAAGGGCGACGCGAACCCGGTGGCCGACCCCTGGACGTTCACCCTGCCCAACCGCACCCAGGCCGTCGTGCGCTTCCACGTGCCCTACGCCGGCTTCGCCATCGCCGCGCTGTCGGACCGCCGCCTGCGGATGCTCGTCGTCGGCCTGCCCGCGCTGCTGATCGCCGTCTCCAGCCTCGCCTCGCTCTGGCGGCCTGAGCCCCAACCCGCATGAAGCACCTCGCACTCGCCTTGTGCGCGCTCGTCGCGCTGGCCGGAGTGCACACCGCGGCATCCGGCGCGGACTACACGGCCGCCACGGCCAACCCCGGCACGAGCTTCGCCACCGCGGCCGACTTCAACACCGTGGCGGTCGCGCTGACCGACCCCGGCACCAACCTGCACGGGACGGTCGCGCTGAGCGCGACCGCCGCGTCCGACCGCGGCATCGCCAACGTGGCGTTCCAGACGTCGCCCGCCGGCGCGAACACCTGGACCACCGCCTGCACGGCGAGCAGCGCCCCCTACTCGTGCGCGTACGTCACGACGAGCACCGCCGACGGCCTGCGCGACATCCGCGCCGTGGCCACCGACACGGCGGGCTACTCGCGCACGGCGAGCGTCACGAGCCGGCGTGTCGACAACACGGCGCCGACCACGGCGTTGACCGACCCCGGCACGCCGCTGACCGGCACGAGGTCGCTGACGGCCACGGCCGCGGATGCCGGCTCCGGCCTCGCTTCCGTCGCGCTGCAGTACCGCCTGTCCGGCGGGTCGACCTGGACGACGATCTGCCCGGCCACGAGTTGCAGCCTGAACACCGCCACGCTGGCCGACGGCAGCTACGACCTGCGCTCGCTCGCCACCGACGTGGCCGGCAACACCGGCACCGCCACCGTCTCGGCACGCGTCATCGACAACACGGCGCCCACGGCCACGCTCATCCTCCCGGCCACCGTGCGCGGGACGATCACGCTCGCCGCCACCACGGGCGACGGCAACGGTTCCGGCGTCGCCTCCGTGCTCTACCAGATGCGCCCGACCGGAACGGGCACGTGGAGCACGGCATGCACCGTCGCGACCGCCCCGTTCTCCTGCACGGGCGACACGTCGTCCACGCCCGACGGCGCCTACGACGTCCGGGCGATCGCGACGGACGGCGCCGGCTTCGCGACCACCACCGCCGCCACCACGACCCGCGTCGACAACACCGCGCCCACGGTCACCTTGACCGATCCCGGCACCCCGCTGTCCGGCACGGTCACGCTGGCCGCCACGGCGACCGACGCCGGCTCGGGCCTGGCCTCCGTGAAGATCGAGAGCGCGCCCGCGGGGACCTCGACGTGGACGACCGTGTGCACCGACACGACGAGCCCGTACTCGTGCAGCTGGAACACCGCCGGCGTCGCCGACGGGCTCTACGACCTGCACGCCGTGGCCACCGACGCGGCCGGCAACTCCACGACCTCGACGGTGACCAACCGGCGCGTGGACAACAACGGCCCCACCGTGGCCGTGACCGACCCGGGCTCGCCGATCCGCAACACGATCTCGATCGCCGCCACGGCCGGCGACCCCGCCGGCGTGGCCTCCGTGATCATCCAGCGCAAGCTGTCGACCGGCAGCACCTGGACGACCATCTGCACGGACACGACGAGCCCGTACTCGTGCGCGCTCACCGGCCTGGCCGACGGCACCTACGACTTCCGCGCCCAGGCCACCGACACCGTCGGCCACACCTCGACCTCGGCCACGGTGGCCTCGCGCACCGTCGACGACACGGCGCCCACCGCCGCGAACATCCAGGCGGTCAACGGCGGCACCGGCACGGCCGGGAAGGTCGACGCCGGCGACGTGATCACGTTCAGCTTCTCCGAGGCGATCGCCCCCGCGTCGATCCTCTCGGGCTGGACCGGGACGAGCACGGCCGTGAACGTGCGACTGACCGACGGGGGCGGCTCGCTCGACACGCTGGCCGTCTACGACACGACGAACACCACGAAGCTCAACCTGGGCGACGTGGCGCTGAAGGCCAACCGCACGGCGGCCGGCGCCCGCTACGCCGCCACGATGACCATGAGCGGCTCGACCGTCACCGTCACCGTGGGCGGGCTGATCTCCGGCGCCACGCTCCCCTCCGCCAGCACCACGCCGATGGTGTGGTCGCCGTCGACCGCGGCCACGGACCTGGCCGGCAACGCCATGTCGGCCGCCACGGCGACCGAGACCGGGACGGACGTGGACTTCTGATGCCGCGCTTCGCCGTCGTCCTCAACGCGCTCGTCGCGCTCGGCGTGGTGATCGTCGTGCTGCTCGGCTCCCGGGGCCCGGACGCCCTGGCGTTCACGCTGACCGACGCGCAGGGCGCGCTGGCGCTGGCCAACTCGCACGCCGGCGCGGCGATCTTCGACGGCGAGGGCCTGCGCCCCGGCGTCCCCGTCAACGGCTCGGTGACGATCGGCAACACCGGCGCCGGGCGGGCGGAACTGGCGGTCGCCGCGACGGCCGAGAGCGACGCCCGCGGGGTGGGCGGCGGCGACCTGTGGGACGCGCTGCAGCTGCGGGTCTCCGACATCACGGACCCGGCCGCGCCCGTCGTCGTCTACGACGGTCCGCTCGCGCAGCTGGGCCGCCACGGCCTCGGCGCGCTGGCCGTGGGCGAGGCGCGCACGTACCTGCTGACCGCCGAGCTGCCGGCGACGGCCGGCGACGCCTATCAGGGCGCGCGGCTGGCGCTGGGCTTGGCCTGGACGGCGCAGGGCGCGTCCCCCGCCACGTCGACCCCGTCGCCCACGGCGACGCCGACCGCCACGCCGGCCCCGGTCGCCCCGACGGCGGACCCGAACGCCACGGTCACCGCCGGCGCGCTGGTCACGCTGCCCGCCGCCACCGCGTGCGTGAAGCGCAAGACGCTGACGCTGCGCCTGAGGCGGCCGAAGGGCGTGTCCGTCGCCTCCGTGACGGTCAAGGTCGCCCGCGGCAGGGCGCGCCGCGTCAAGGGCACGAAGGTCGTCCTGAAGAAGCTGCCCGCGCGCGGCCGCTACACGGTCACGGTGACCACCAAGCTGGCCAGTGGCCGGGCCGTGAAGACGGCGCGGACCTACCGCGCCTGCACGACCTCGCGGTAGAGCGCGTTCGCCGGCGCGCCTGTGAGGTCGGCGACGACCGAGGCGGCCACGCGCGCGCGGGCGCCCGCCTCCACCAGGCGGCGGACGGCGTCGACGGCGGCCGGGTCGACCCCCGTGGGCGGCGGCGCGCCGCCGACGACGAGCACGACCTCGCCGCGCGGCCCCTCGGAGCCGTAGCGCTCCGCGAGCTCGGCGGCGCTGCCGCGGACGACCTCCTCGTGGACCTTGGTGAGCTCGCGGCAGACCGCCGCGGGGCGGTCCGGGTCGGCCTCGGCCAGCACGGCGAGCGACGCGCCCACCCGGCGCGGCGACTCGAAGGCCACGACGGTCTCCGGCGAGGCGAAGACGGCCTGCAGCCCGCTGCGCTTGCGGGGCAGGAAGCCGACGAAGCGCCAGGCGTCCGCCGGCAGCGCGCTGGCCACGAGCGCGGCGAGCGCCGCGGACGGTCCGGGCAGGACCTCGACGGCCAGGCCGGCCGCCACGCAGCCCTGCACCAGCACGTAGCCCGGGTCGCTCACGAGCGGCATGCCCGCGTCGCTGACCAGCGCGACGACGGCGCCGAGGCGCATCCGCTCGACCAGCTCGGCCGCCCGCGCCCGCTCGTTGTGCTCGTGGTAGGAGACGAGCGCCGCGGAGACGCCGTAGCGCTCCAGCAGCACGCGCGTGTGGCGGGTGTCCTCGCAGGCGACGACGTCGGCGTCGCGCAGCGCGGCAAGGACGCGCAGCGTGACGTCCTCGAGGTTCCCGATCGGCGTCGGGCAGACGACCAGGCGGCCCGTGGTCATGCCGCCGCCGCGCCCCGGGGGAACGACTCGAGCGCGCCCGTCGGCACCCCGGAGGCCACGTCGCGGGCCATCAGCGCCGCGCCGATCATCCCGGCCTCCGGGCCCAGCCGCGCGGCCTCGATCCGGACGACGTCCCTGCCCGGCGCCAGCGCCCGCTCGCGCATGACCTCGCGCGCGGGAGCCAGCAGCAGCTCGCCCGCCGCGATCACCCCGCCGCCGATGACCACGACCTGGGGGTTGAAGATGTTCACCAGGTTGGTGACGCCCACGCCGAGTGCGCGGCCGATCGTCTCGATCGCAGCGCAGGCCACGGGGTCGCCCGCGTTGGCCAGCTCGGTGATCAGCGGCCCGGTCAGCTCGCGGCCCTCCTCCAGCGCGTGGCCCAGCGCCGTGTCGGGATGGCGGGCGACCGCCAGCGACGCCTCGCGGACCAGCGCCGAGCCCGAGGCGACCGACTCCAGGCAGCCCCAGTTCGGGCAGTTGCCCTGGCACGGCCGCCCGTTCATCTCCACCACCATGTGCCCCATCTCGGCGCCGCCGCCGATCCAGCCGCGGTAGACCTCGCCGCGCAGCAGCAGCCCGCCGCCGATCCCGGTCCCCAGCGTCAACAGGCACACCTCGGTGGCGCCGGCGGCGATGCCGATCCGCGCCTCGCACAGGATGTGGCAGTTCGCGTCGTTGTCCACCACGACCGGGAGGCCGAGCCGCTCGGCCATGACCTCGCCGAAGGCGATGTCCTTCAACGGCACGTTCACCGCCTGCACGGCCATCCCCGTCCGGTTGTCGAACGTGCAGGGGATGCCGAATCCGATCGCCTCGATCGGGCCGTTGACGGCCGTGCGGATCTCCTCGACCGCGTCGGCCACCATCTGCACGAGCTCATCCTGCGTGAGACCGAGGACCGGGCGGTTGGTACGGTGGATCACCGCGAGGTCGGCACCGACGGCGCCGGCCAGGAGCTTCGTGCCGCCGAGGTCGACGCCGATCACGTGTCCCTCGGCCACGATCGCCACCTTACCGCTCCCCGCCATGGCCGACGACGACCCCCAGTACACGCTCTATCGCGCCCGCCCGCGGTTCCTGTCGCGCGGAAACGGGACCCTGCGCGAGCCGCAACGCACGCCCGACGGCTACGAGGCGCCGAAGCGCCGGCGGCGGATCTCGGTCTGGCGCGTCGTCCGCTGGGTGGTCGCGCTCGTGGTGGCCTGGCTGCTCGTCTCGCTCGTCCTGTTCCTCGTCTCCGCGCAGATCGAGCGCTCGAAGGTGTCCAACGCGGCCAAGAACCAGCTGGCGAGCTCGGGCTTCACCCTGACCAGCCCGAACACGATCCTCATCCTCGGCTCGGACGCGCGTCCGAAGGGCACGCACGAGGCCGGCGCGCAGACGATCGGCCAGCCGTCGCGCTCGGACTCGATCCTGCTGCTGCGGATCGGGGGCGGCCACAACGCCACGCTGTCGATCCCCCGCGACACCGTGGTCGACATCCCCGGCCACGGCCAGAACAAGATCAACGCCGCCTACGCGTTCGGCGGCCCGTCGCTGGCCATCCGCACGGTCGAGCAGTTCCTCGGCATCCGGGTCAACCACCTCGCCGAGGTCAACTTCGCCAACTTCCCGAAGCTGATCGACGCCCTCGGCGGGATCAAGTACACGGGCGGCTGCGTGACCTCGGAGATCAGCGGCGGGCGCAAGAACGGCGGCGTCACGCTGCGGCTGAAGGCCGGGACGCACACGCTCAACGGCAAGCAGGCGCTGGCGCTCGCCCGCACGCGGCACAACCTGTGCAACCACAATGAGAACGACCTCACCCGGGCGCGCCGCCAGCAGAAGATCCTGCTGGCCATCAAGTCCCGCGTGAAGTCGCCCACCACGTTCTTCCGGCTGCCCTGGGTGGCCTGGGCGGCGCCCAAGGCGCTGCGCACCGACATGGGCGGGTTCTCGCTGCTCGGGCTCGTGGGCGCGGAGCTGACCGGCGGCTCGGCCAAGCCGACCGTGCTGACGCCGACCGGCGCGGAGACGCTGCCCGACGGCGGCGCCGGGCTGACCGTCGACGAGGCGACCAAGCAGCGGGCCGTCGAGAAGTTCCTGAAGGGTTAGAGCAGGAGGCCCGCGACCTGCTCGCGGTGCCAGCGCGGGTCGCCGTAGGCGTGGGCGTTCGCCTCGGCGCGCTTGAGGAACAGGTGCAGGTCGTGCTCCCAGGTGAAGCCGATGCCGCCGTGCACCTGAAGTGCGGAGCGGCACACACCCGTCGCCGCGTCGGACCCGTAGGCCTTCGCGCAGTAGGCGGCCAAGGAGGCCTGCTCGGGGTCGTGGTCGAGCGCCCAGGCGGCCCACAGCACGAGGTTCCGCGCGCCCTCGGTCTCCAGGAACATCTGCGCGCAGGCGTGCGAGACGGCCTGGTAGGAGCCGATCGCCCGGCCGAACTGCTTGCGCTCCTTCGCGTACTCGACGGTCATCGCCGTCACCCGTGCGGCGACGCCGACGGACTCGGCCGCCGCCATCACCGCGATCGCGTGCCAGGCGCGGGAGAAGTCCGTGCCCGTGAGCTCCTCGCCCGGCGCGCCGTCGAGCCGCACGGTGAACAGCGGCCGGGTGGTGTCCAGCGCGTGGGCCGGCTCGATCGACGCATCCGCAGCGGCCACCGCGAAGTGCCGGCCGCCCTCGGCGGTGACCACGAGCGCGTCCGCCACGTCGGCGTTCGGCACGGCGATCTTCACGCCGGTCAGCCCACCGTTCGCCCGCAGCGACGGCCGCTCCGGATCGCCGGAGCCGCCCTCGTCCCACATGGCCACGGTGCCGCGCCCCTCGAGCGCGGGGTGCAGCAGCTTGGCCGCCCACGTGGCGGGCAGCGGGGAGGGCGCGAGCGCGTAGCCCAGCTGCTCGGCCAGCACGGCCAGCTCGACCGTGCCCAGCTCGGCGATGTCCGGCCAGCCGAGCTCGGCGATCTCGTCCCAGTGCGGGTCGGGCGCGCCGTCCAGGGCGACGGCCCGCACCGTCTCCAGCGGGTAGCGCGCGGCCAGGAACTCGCGCGCGGTGCGCCGGATCTCCCGCTGGTCGTCGGTCAGGTCGAAGTTCATCCCCGCGGCAGCCCCAGCACCCGCTCGGCCACGATGTTCTTGAGGATCTCGGTCGTCCCGCCCTCGATCGAGTTCGCCCGGGCGCGCAGGAACCGGTACGTCCACGGGTCGTCGACCAGCTGGGCGCTCGGCCCGCGCACGTCCATGGCCAGCGTGGTCAGCGCCTGGTTGATGTCGGCCCACAGCCACTTGCCCAGCGACCCCTCCGGCCCCGGCTCGCCCGACTTCATCGCCGTGGTCAGCCCGCGGTAGGCCAGCAGTCGCAGCGCCTGCGCCTCGATGGCGATCTGGGCGAAGCGCTGGCGCACGAGCGGGTCCTGCGTGCCCTTCAGCTCGTCGGCCAGCTCGCCCAGCGCCACCTGCACCCGGGCCTGCAGCGCGAAGGCCAGCCCGGCGCGCTCGTGCATGAGCGTCGTGATCGCCACCCGCCAGCCGTTGTCGACGCCGCCGACGACGTTGCCGGCCGGGATCCGCGCCTCCTCGATGAACAGCTCGTTGAACTCGGCCTCGCCGGTGATCTGGCGCAGCGGGCGGATCTCCACCCCGTCCTGCTCCATGTCCATCAGGAAGTACGTCAGCCCGCGGTGCTTGGGCGCGTCCGGGTCCGTGCGGGCCAGCAGCATGCACCACTTGGAGTGGTGGGCGAACGTCGTCCACACCTTCTGGCCGGTGACGACGTACTCGTCGCCGCGCAGCACCGCCCGGGTCTTGAGCGACGCCAGGTCGGAGCCGGACTCGGGCTCGGAGAACCCCTGGCACCACATCTCGTCGGCGCTGAGGATCGGCGACAGGTAGCGCTCCTTCTGCGCGTCCGTGCCGTGGGCGATCACCGTCGGGCCGCCCATCGTCAGCCCGAGCACGTTGGCCATCTGCGGCGCCCGCGCGCGGGCGAACTCCTCGAACAGGATCGCCTGCTCGATCTGCGTGGCGCCCGAGCCGCCGTACTCGGTCGGCCAGGTCAGCCCGGCCCAGCCGCGCTCGTTGAGCTTGCGCTGCCACTCGCGCCGGAACTGGAAGGACGCCTCGTCGCCCTCGGGCTCGCGGCCGGGGTGGTTGTCGGCGATCCAGCCGCGGACGTCGTCGCGGAACTCCTCTTCGGTGGGCGAGAGCGTCAGGTCCACGGCGCGGGACGCTAACAGCCTAGGCGGGCTCGGGGGCGGGGACCGCGACGCGCACGCGGCGCGGCCGCGAGGCGATCGCCACGCCGCCCAGGATGAGCACGAGCCCGCCCACGGCGGCCAGCGTGATCGCCTCGCCGCGGAAGATCGCGCCGTAGAACAACGCCACGCCCGGCGCGAGATACGACACGAGCGAGGCCCGCCCCGCGCCGAAGCCGTTGATCAGCTGGTAGTAGATGATGAAGCCCAGCGCGGTGCCGACGACGGCCAGCCCGAGCAGCGCCGCCGCCGACCCCAAGGTCGGCGTGTGGCCCGGCGTGGTGGCGAGGGCCAGCGGCAGCGTGGCCAGCCCGGCCACCGTCACCGACACCCACGACGTCTCCATCGCCGCCAGGTGCCCGTAGCGGCGCTTGACGATGAACGTCGAGGCGCCGTAGAAGAACGCCGCGCCGACCATGGCGAGCGCGCCGAGGAACTGCCCGACGGTGTCGATCGACTCGACGCCCACGACCAGCGCCACGCCGCCCAGGCCGATCAGCATGCCGAGCCCCTGGCGGCGGTCGATCGTCTCCGACGGGTCGACCACCGGCGCGAGCAGCGCCACGAACAGCGAGGCGGGCGAGATGAGCACGGCCGTCAGGCCGCTGGGCACGACGTGCTCGCCGAACGTGATCAGCAGGAACGGCGCGGCCACGGCGGCGAGGCCGAGCAGCAGCGCCCACCAGGGCCGGGCGCGGATGTCGCGCAGCGCCGGGCCGGCGGCGCCCAGCGCGGCCAGCACGACGGACGCCAGCAGGCAGCGCGCCGACACGATCGCCGCGGCGGAGAACCCGTCCAGCGCGTACTTGATCAGCAGGTACGAGCCGCCCCAGATGGCGGCCAAGGCGGCGAGCAGGCTCACATAGCGGGCGGACATGGACTGCGAGTGTCCCACCGCCCCGCCGTTAGCGCCAATGAAGATCCCTCGGTGGACCTATCAGCAACGCTAATCCGGCGCGGACGAGGTCGCCGGCTTGGAGGCGGGGGTCTCCGTCGACGACTTCTTCTCCGCCTGCTTGGCGTCGTGCTTGTCGGCGCCCTCCTTGGCGGAGGTCTCGGTCTCGCGCTTGCGCCGGGCGGTGCCGTAGTCGGTGTTGTAGAAGCCCGAGCCCTTGAAGTGGACCGCTATCGGGTGGAAGACCCGCTGGACCGGTGCGCCGCACTCCTCGCACTCGGTCACCGGCCCGTCGGTCATCTTCTGCATGACCTCGAACAGGTGACCGTTCTCGCACCGGTACTCATAGATGGGCATCGCGGCGGCCGAGTTTAGCCGCCTAGACTCCCGGCTCATGCCCGCAAGCACGATGGACGAGGTCGTCTCCCTGTGCAAACGGCGGGGGCTGATCTTCCCCGCCTCTGAGATCTACGGCGGCATCGCCAACACGTACGACTACGGGCACTACGGCGTCCTGCTCAAGCGCAACGTGACCGACGCCTGGTGGCGGGCGATGGTCCAGGAGCGCGACGACATCGTCGGACTGGACTCGGCGATCATCCAGCACCCGCGCACGTGGGAGGCCTCGGGCCATCTCGCCGGGTTCACCGACCCGCTCGTGGAGTGCCGGACCTGCGGGCAGCGCTTCCGGGCCGACCACATCCCGGAGCTCGCCTGCCCGCGCAAGCCGTCGGTCCACCCCGGCGAGTTCAAGGACTGCGACCTCACCGAGGCGCGCAACTTCAACCTGATGTTCGAGACGACGATCGGCCCGGTGCAGGAGGCCGGCGCGACGGTCTACCTGCGCCCGGAGACCGCCCAGGGCATCTTCCTCGACTTCAAGACCACGCTGCAGTACGCCCGCCGGCGGCCGCCGTTCGGCATCGCCCAGGTCGGCAAGTCGTTCCGCAACGAGATCACGCCGGGGAACTTCATCTTCCGCACGCTCGAGTTCGAGCAGATGGAGATGGAGTTCTTCGTCCCGCCCGACCAGGCGCAGCGCTGGTACGAGTACTGGTGCCAGGAGCGCCTGGACTGGTACACGCGCCTGGGCATCTCCCGCGAGCGGCTGCGCCTGCGGCCCCACGACGCCGAGGAGCTCTCGCACTACTCGTCGGGCACCAGCGACGTCGAGTACCTGTACCCCATCGGCTGGTCGGAGCTCGAGGGCGTGGCCAACCGCGGCAACTTCGACCTCACCCAGCACGCGCAGTTCTCCGGCGAGAAGCTCGAGTGGAAGGACCCGCAGACCGGCGAGGCCTACGTCCCGCACGTGATCGAGCCGGCGGCCGGGCTCGGCCGCACCGTGCTCGCGCTGCTGTGCGACGCCTACGACAGCGACGAGCTGGGCGGCGAGAAGCGCACGGTGCTGCGGCTGCACCCGGCGATGGCGCCGGTCAAGGTGGCGGTGCTGCCGCTGCTGCGCAAGGACGGCCACCCGGAGGCCGCGCGCGAGGTCTACGAGTCGCTGCGCCGGCGCCTGAGCGCCGAGTACGACGAGGGCGGCGCGATCGGCCGCCGCTACCGCCGCCAGGACGAGATCGGCACGCCGTACGCGGTGACGATCGACCACCAGACGCTCGAGGACCGCACGGTCACGCTGCGCGACCGGGACACGCTCGCCCAGGAGCGCGTGCCGATCGACGGCCTGGCCGACGAGCTCGAGCGGCGTGTGAGCAACCGCACCTAACGCCGCGGCGGGCGGAGTAGGTTCGGGCGCATGCCCCCCGCCGGAGCCCAGGTCAGCTACGAGGATCTCTACGCCCGCTGGGAGCGCGGCAACTGGCGCGCCACCGAGCTCGACTTCACCGAGGACCGCCGCCAGTGGCACGAGCGGTTCACGGACCACGAGCGGCGCGCCGCGCTGTGGAACTACGCCATGTTCTTCCACGGCGAGGACGCGGTGGCCGACGACCTCGCGCCGTTCATTGCCGCCGCGCCGCGCGAGGAGCAGAAGTACTTCCTCGCCACCCAGCAGGTCGACGAGGCCCGCCACGCCGTGTTCTTCAAGCGCTTCATGCACGAGGTGGTCGGCGTGGGCGACGGCACCGTGGCCGGCGGCCTGGCCGCGGTCGAGCCCGAGCTCACCTGGGGCTTTCGCAAGACGTTCGCGCTGCTCGACGAGGTGACCGGGCGGCTGCGGTCCGACCGCTCGCGGGTGGCGCTCGCGCGGGCGGTGACGATGTACCACATCGTCGTCGAGGCGCTGCTGGCCCAGCCCGGCCAGCACTTCATCTCCGACTACCTGGAGCGGCGCGAGCTGCTGCCGGCGTTCCGCGCGGGCATGCGCCAGGTGGCGCACGACGAGAGCCGCCACATCGGCTTCGGCGTCAAGCTGCTGCACGACCTCGCGCAGGAGGACCCGGACGTCCCCGCGGCCGTGGCCGACCTGCTGCGGCAGGTGACGCCGTACTCGCTCGCGGTGTTCGTCCCGCCGCACTGGGACCGCTCTTACACCGAGTGCTTCGGCTTCACGCTGGAGGAGATCTACACCGAGGGCGCCCGCTCGCTCGACACGAAGCTGCGGTCGGCCGGCCTGCCGGTGGACTCGCTCCCCGGCCCGCAGATCCTGCCGCTCGAGCTGTCGGCGGAGCAGCGGGCCGAGCGCGGGCTGGCCATGCTGCGGGCCGGCTTCATCGGCCCGGGCAACGGCGCGCCGCCGCGCGACCCGGCGGCGATGGCGATCCTGTTCGACGCCATGCGCCGCGCGGTCGACCACCGCACCGCGCCGGCCGGGCCGTTCGTGGTCCAGTGGGAGTTCTCCGACGCCGAGCCGTGGCACGTGCGGGTCGACAACGGAGCGACCGCGGCGGCCGCGGGGCGGGCGGAGCGGGTCGACGTCGAGGTGCGCTGCCGCTATACGGACTGGGTGGACATCGTGGCCGGCCGGCTGGACGCGCGGCGCGCGCTGGCCACGGGCCGGCTGCGCCCGCGCGGCACGCCGCGGGCGCTCTGGGCCGCCCGCGGGATCTTCTAGCGGGGCCGCTAGGCGGCGATCTTCGCCTTCGCCGCCGCGAACGCCTCGAGCAGCTTGTCGGTGTTGGCCGCGCGCGGCGTCTCCACGTGGTACTCCGCGCCGCGGACCGTCAGCGTGACCGGCTTGGTCACGACGCCCTTGCCCACCGCGATCTCGCCCACGTCGGCCACCGGCACCTCGGTGAGCAGCTCCTGCGCCTTCAGCGTCATCGCTCCCGCCGCCTTGAACAGCAGCAGGCGCCGGTCCGTGAGGGCCAGGCCCATCTTGCTGGTCATCTGCACGTCGGCCTCCGCGTCGGCCGCCTTGCGGTCGCGGCGCGCGCCCACGGCCATCGCGCCGACGACGCCGCCGGCCAGCATCGCCTTGCCGATGCCCTTGCCCTGGACGAGCGTGACATTGAGCAGTTCCTCGCCCGGCTCGAGGTAGGGCCGGACGCTCTTCTCCATCGCCTTTTCGAACATGAGCCGAAGCTAGCCGCGCACACCCCGCGGTGGAATCGGTGTCCGACCCTGAACCTTCGGACTAGCGGAATCCCCGATTTGCATCCGGACGCGGCGGTCCACGACGCCCGGACCCCACTGACCAGGAGGATCCCCACGATGCACCGCCGCACCCCGGTGGCCCTGGCGGCCATCGCCGCGCTCGGCGTATGCGCGCCGTCCGCCCACGCCGCGTCGAGGCACACGATCACGGCCACGGGCAAGACGACCTTCAAGGTCAACCAGTACATCCAGGACGGCTCGCGCTTCGCGCCGGGCACGATCACGGTGAAGTCCGGGACGACGATCAATCTCGTCAACGCGCGGCCACGTCAGCCGGGCAGAGCCCGCCGGTCACCGTGACGGTGAGCGAGGCCGTCGAGCTCGCCGTGTCCGTCACCCGCGACGCGGTGCGCGTCCGCACCGACCCGCCGCGGCCCGGCGTCTACGCCACGGTCCAGCGCTGGGCGCGCTGGCGCTTCGACTGGCGCCGCGTGGTCACGGCCAGGCTCGACGCCCGCGGCCGGGCCACGATCCGCTACCCGCGGCCGATGGCCGGCAAGGCCCGGGTGGTGTTCTCCCGCCGCGCCCGCGGCCCCGCTGCGGTGGCCGGCGAGCCGCTGTTCCTGCGCACAGGCCGCCCGGCGAATGTGCCCTAGTGGTTCCGGGCGTGGGTGCGCACGTCGACTGGGGGTCGCTGGCGCCGCCTGGCCAGGACGCAGACCCGCAGGAATCCCTCTGGGATTTCAAGTGGTCGAGGACACCGCCGGGCGGTGATCAGCGGCCGCCAGGCGGCGGCCGCATCCGCGACCGGGGCCACTAGTAGCCGTGCGTGTTCAGCCAGCGCCGCAGGGTGCGGGCGAAGTGGCCGGGGTGCACGACCTGCCACACAGGCGCGCGGCGACCGAGGCTGTACTCGTCGGTCGCCCACGCCGCGAGCGACCGCCGGCGCCAGTGGGCCGCGTCCTTGCGCACGAGCGCGGGATAGTGCCGGGTGACGTCGAGGAAGCGGCCCCGGCGGTAGGCGACGATCCGGGCCGGCGCGCCGGCGTGCTTGAACGTCGAGCGCAGCCGGGCGTCGGACGAGACCCAGACCACGCCCCCCTGCCCGGCCGCCAGCCGCCCGGGGCGCGCGGCGCCCCAGTTGTGCCGGTGGACCAGGAAGCCCGCGGGCGCGGCCTGCAGCACCGCGGTCTCGCGGGTGCTGCCGCGGCGATAGTCGAAGACCACCTCGGGGGCGCCGTCGGCGTCGAGGTCGCCGATCCGCAGCGGCGACCCACCGGCCGGCACCACCGGCCCGAAGCGCCGGTCGAACGCCACCGCGCCCCCGCGCAGGACCCGCAGCTCAACGGGCTGGAGCGCGCCGGCGAACAGCTGCGCGATCAGGTCGCCGGCGCTGACCTGCTCGGTCGGCGCCTGGACCGCCGTGACCTGGGCCGCGGCCGTCGCCTGGTCGGAGTCGTCGTCCTCCACCTGGAGCACGACGAGGTGCTTCCCCGGCGTGGCGAACGTCCACGTCATGGTCGGCTTGCCACCGGCGAAGTCGCCGTCCACCGTCCAGGACCAGCTCGCGATCGTCTCGCTGTCGGCCGTCGGCGTCCCGGTGAACGTCACCTTCTGGCCGGTCAGCGGGGTCGTGGGCGTGAACGTGAACGTCGCCCCGATCGGGTCGGCGCGCGCCGCGGCGGGCAGCGCCACCAGCGCCAGCAGCGCGACCAGCAGGGACCGACCCATGTCCCCGACCCTAGCGCGCTTGGCACACTCTTCAGGTGCGCTTTCGCGTCCTCTCGGCGCTCGTCGTGCTGGCGGTGGTGCCGCTGGTCGCCGCCGCGTCCGCGCAGTCGGCCGCCTCGGCGCGCGCCCAGGCCGCCGTGGCCACGGGCACGCTGGGCACCGTGGCGGCGCTGACGGCGCGCGGCGACGAGGCCGCGAGCCGCAGCGCGCCGTCGGCCACGCCGAACGGCATCCAGCTGGACGGCGGCTCGGTCTCGGTCAGCTCCTCGCGCGGCGCCGGCAACGCCACCGCGAACGCCGAGGCGCAGGCCGCCGGCGTCGACCTGCTCGACGGCGCGGTCACCGCGATCGCGGTGCGCCGGACGGCCACGGACGACGGCGCCGGCGTGCGCTACGCCGGGACGGTCCGCGGGCTGAAGCTCGGCGGCACGGCGGTCACGCCCGTGGCCGGCCGGCGGTATCCGCTGCCGGACGGCACCGGCTACGTGGTGGCCGACGCGCTCGGCCGCGGGCTCGAGCTCGTGCTCACCGCCGCCCACGGCAGCTTCCCGGCCGGGACCGACATCGTGATCGCCGACGTCTCCGCGCACGCCCACGACGCCCCGGTCGCGCGTACCCCGACCGCCACCGCGACGGGCACGGCCACCGCGACCCCGGCCCCGACCGCGACGCCGAGGCCCACCCGCACGCCGAAGCCGAAGGCGGCGTCCAAGCGGTGCTCAGGCGGCGGCCTCGTGTCGCCGGAGGGCAAGCCGCGCGGAGGCTGCAGCTACCAGAAGCGGCTGCTGGGCCGCCAGTTCGTCTTCCCGGTGCGCGGCAGCGTGACCATCGGCGGCCCGTTCGGCGGCTTCCGGGCCGACACCGGCTTCCACGAGGGCAACGACATCTTCGCCAACTTCGGCACCCCGGTCGTGGCGGTGGCCGACGGCAAGGTGCACAAGGTCGGCTCGCTGCCGATCAGCGGCAACCGGCTGTGGGTGGTGAAGGACAACGGCGACTCGTTCTTCTACGCGCATCTGTCGGCGTTCTCGCCCGCGGCGGTCACCGGGGCGCACGTGACGGCGGGCACCGTGCTCGGCTACGTGGGCAACACCGGCGACGCCGAGCCGACGCCGCCGCACCTGCACTTCGAGATCCACCCGCTCGGCGGCCCGGCGGTCGACCCGCACACCTTCCTCGAGGCCTGGCTCAAGCGCGCCGGCAACCTGGCCGCGGTCGCGGTCGAGCGCCCCGGCGCCCTGGTCGAGGTGCACGACTTCATCGGCAACGGTTAGTCGCTGTTGACGATCAGCAGCACGCCCGCGCCCACGGGGAGCAGCGTGCTGGTCACGCCCGGCGTGGAGTAGACGAGCCCGGAGAACTCGACCAGCTCGGCGGCGTGCGAGAGCGCGTTGTCGACCACGAGCAGGCCGCGGGGGACGAGCACGCGCTGCAGGTCGGGCCAGTAGCCGACGTAGGCCGGGCGCTCGGCGTCGAGGAAGATGAGGTCCCAGGCGGCGTCGTCGTAGCCGCGCAGCGCGTCGGCCGCGTCCTGCACGCGCAGGTCCGCCGCGCCCTTGACGCCCGCCCGGGTGAGGTTGGCCAGCGCCTGGGACGCGCGCTCGGGCTCGACCTCGAGGCTGACCAGCGCGCCGCCCACGGCGAGCGCGGCGTCGGCCAGCCAGATCGTCGAGTAGCCGTTGGAGGTGCCGATCTCCAGCACGCGGCGGGCGCCGAGCGCGCGCACGAGCACGCCCAGCAGCTCGGCGGTCTCGGGCTCGACGTTGCGCAGGCGCGCCAGGCGGTCCTCGTGGTGCGCGTCGTGCTCGCGCCCGTGGGCGTAGAGCTCGTCCAGGAAGGCGCGGCGGTCGTCGTTCATCGCGACGACGTCTCCAGCCGGGCCAGTTCGTCGCCGGTCAGCGTCAGCTCGGCCATCGGCAGCAGCTGTTCCAGCTGCGCGACGCTGCGGGCGCTGGCGATCGGCGCGACGACGTGCGGGCGCGAGCACAGCCAGGCGAGCGCGACCGCGGCGGCCGTCGTGTCGTGCGCGCCGGCGATCTCGGCCAGGGCGGCCAGCACGGCGCGTCCGCGGTCGTCCAGATAGGCCCGCGCGCCCTCGGCCCGGGGCGAGTCGATCTCCGCGCCGTCGGCGTACTTGCCGGTGAGGAAGCCCTTGGCCAGCGCGTAGTACGGCGCCACGGCGAGGCCGTGGGACGCCACGAGCGGCGCGTACTCGCCCTCGTAGCGCTCGCGCTCGACGAGGTTGTAGTGCGGCTGCAGCGCCACGTAGCGCGCCAGCCCCTCGCGCTCGGACGTCTCCAGCGACTCGGCGAGCCGCTCGCCGGACAGGTTGGAGGCGGCGATGTGGCGCACCTTGCCGGCCCGCACGAGCGCGTCGAACGCGCGCAGCGTCTCCTCGACCGCCACGTCGAGGTCGTCGAAGTGCGCGTAGTAGAGGTCGATCCGGTCGGTCTGCAGCCGGCGCAGCGACTCCTCGGCGTGCGCGGCGATGTTGCCGGCGGAGAGCCCTCCGGCGCTGCCCGACCTTGGTGGCGATGACCATCTCGTCGCGGTTGCCGCGGGCGGCCAGCCAGCGGCCGATGATCGTCTCGGATGCCGCCCATGTTCGGGCGCATGTAGGTGTCCGCGGTGTCGATGAAGTTGCCGCCCGCCGCTGCGTAGGCGTCGAGCACGGCGAACGAGGCGTCCTCGTCGGCCGTCCAGCCGAAGACGTTCCCGCCGAGGCAGAGGGGGAAGACGTCCAGGTCCGTGCCGTCGAGCTTGGCCATGGCCCTCACCCTAGGGGTTCGCGACACCGCCAGCGCCCGGTGGGGGCGGACGAACCCCCGGAGCATCGCCCTCTGGGCGATGCGGATACGAAAAGGGCGCCCCGCGGGCGCCCTTGACGAGTCAGGCGGTCGTGCCCGCCGGTGGCGACGATGTGGTGGGCGACGAGGTGGTCGAGGTGTAGTCGAACTCCTCCTCGGCGCCGAACAGCGGGTCGAGCACCTTCTTGCGCAGGCCCTCCCTGAGGGCGAGCGCCACGCCGTCCCCACGACGCCGAGCAGCACCAGGCGCTTGAAGCCGCCGCCGCCTCTTGCGCTTGCGCGGCGCCTCGTGCAGGGCGACGCCGGCGTCGCGCACGTTGCCGGCGGCGTCCTTGATGTGCTTCTGCAGCTTCTTGTCGTCGAAGATTGCGCCGCCGGTGCTTGCCGTTGCTAAGGCGTCCGTAGGCGTCGCGGGCCGACTCGGACGGCATCGACGATGTTCTCCCGCAGCTCCTCGTCCTCGATGAGGCGCTGCACGTAGGGATTGGCGCGGGCCAGCTGGGCCGCCTTCCCGGCCTTCTGCAGCTTCTTGTTCGCCATTGAAGCCCCTCGTCTTCCTTCGCGGTTTCGCTCAGTTGCGCCGAGCATACCCGCGGCGGCCGTTCTGAAGTGCGGCATCGAACACGTCGCCGATCTCGTCGACCCACACGAAGTCGATGTCCTCGCGCAGTTGCTCGGGGATGTCCTCGAGGTCGGGCGCGTTGCGGCTGGGCGCCATGATCCGGCGCACTCCGGCGCGCTGGGCGGCCAGCGCCTTCTCCTTCAGGCCGCCGATCGGCAGCACCTGGCCGGTCAGCGTGATCTCGCCGGTCATCGCCACGTCGTCGCGCACGGGGCGGCCGGTGACCAGCGACATCAGCGCGGTGGCCATCGTGATGCCGGCGCTGGGGCCGTCCTTGGGGATCGCGCCCGCCGGCACGTGGACGTGCAGGTCGTGGGTGGCGAACCAGTCCTCGGGCAGGTCGGCGTGCCCGCGCACGTAGGACAGCGCCGCCTGGGCGGACTCCTTCATGACGTCGCCGAGCTGACCGGTGATGGTCAGCTTGCCCGTGCCGGGCATCGCCGTGGCCTCGATGAACAGCACGTCGCCGCCGACCGGCGTCCAGGCCAGCCCGGTGGCCACGCCCGGCTCGGACGTGCGCCGCTTGCGCGTCGGCCTGGAAGCGCGCCCGGCCGAGCAGCTCGCAGGACGCGCGGCGCGGTCACCGACGACCTTCTTCTCCGCGTGCCCTCGGCCACCTGGCGGGCCACCTTGCGGCAGACCGCCCCGATCTCGCGCTCGAGGTTGCGCACGCCGGCCTCCCGCGTGTAGTCGGCGATGATCGCCTTCAGCGCCGGCGTCCGTGAACGCGATCTGCGAGCGCTTGAGCCCGTCGCGCTCGATCTGGCGCGGCACGAGGTAGCGGCGGGCGATCTCCAGCTTCTCCTGCTCGGTGTAGCCGGCGAGCTGGATGATCTCCATGCGGTCGCGCAGCGGCGGCGGGACCGTGTCCAGCGTGTTGGCCGTGGTGATGAACAGCACCTGCGAGAGGTCGAACGGCACGTCGAGGTAGTGGTCGCGGAACGTGGCGTTCTGCTCGGGGTCGAGCACCTCGAGCATCGCGCTGGCCGGGTCGCCGCGGAAGTCCGCGCCCATCTTGTCGATCTCGTCGATCATGAACAGCGGGTTGTTGGAGCCCGCGTCGCGCAGCGCGCGGATGATCGTGCCGGGCATCGCGCCGATGTAGGTGCGGCGGTGGCCGCGGATCTCGGCCTCGTCGCGCACGCCGCCGGCGCTGATGCGCTCGAACTTGCGCCCCATCGCCCGCGCGATCGAGCGGCCCAGCGACGTCTTGCCCACGCCGGGCGGGCCGACGAAGCAGATGATCGCGGCGCCGCCGTCGGATCCCGCCCGTCCGGCTGTGAGCTTGCGCACGGCGAGGAACTCGAGGATCCGGTCCTTGACCTTCTCGATGTCGTAGTGGTCGGCGTCGAGCACCTCGCGCGCGTGCTCGAGGTCGAGGTTGTCCGCGGTGCGCACTGCCCCACGGCAGCGAGGCGATCCACTCCAGGTAGGCGCGGATGACGCCGTGCTCGGCCGCGGCCTGCGGCAGCTTCTCCAGCCGCGAGAGCTCGCGGTCGGCCTGCTTGCGCACCTCCTCGGGCAGCTCGAGCTGCGCGAGCTGCTCGCGCAGCTCGTCCACCTCGGCCTCCGCCGGGTCGTTCTCGCCCAGCTCCTCCTGGATCGCCTTGAGCTGCTGGCGCAGCACGTACTCGCGCTGCGAGCGCTCCATCTCGCGACATGACCTGGGACTGGATCTTGGAGCCGATGGCGACGATGTCGAGCTCGCGGGCGAGCATCTCCGACAGCCGCCGCAGCCGCTTGGCGACGTCGACCTCCTCCAGCAGCTCCTGCTTCTCCTCGGTCTTGATCCGCAGCGAGCCGGCGATCAGGTGGGCGAGCGCGGACGGGTCGTCGAGGTTGGCGACCGCCATCTGCAGCTCCTCGGGGAGGTACGGGACCTCCTCGATGATCGCGGTGAACGTCTGCTGGACGTTGCGCATCAGCGCGGTCAGCTCCGGCCCCTCGTCGACCTCGTCGGGCAGCTCGGAGACGCGCGCGACGAGGTAGGGCTCGTCGCCCACCCACTCCTCGATGCGCACCCGCTGGCCGCCCTGGACGAGGATGCGCAGCGCTGCCGTCGGGCGCCTTGAGCATCCGCGCGACCACGCCGACGACGCCGACCTTGTGCAGCTCGTCGGGGCCGGGCGCCTCCATGTCCGGGTCCGTGGCGCCGAGCATGACGAGCATGCGGTCGCCGGTCAGCGCGTCGTTGACCAGCTGGATCGAGCGCTCCTGGCCGACGGCCAGCGGCGTCAGCGTGTCCGGGAAGGGGACCGTGTCGCGCAGCGGCAGGACCGGCAGCTGCTCCGGCAGGCCGGGCGGCAGCTCTGCGTCGGCGACCGCGCTCATCGCCCGGTCCCGCGGATGCGGGACCGAGCGCGGCTGCTGCGGGCCGCACGAGCGGCAGCTCGACGTGCAGGATGCCGTCCTCGTAGGTGGCGTCGGCGGCGTCGGCGTCGACGTCGGCGCCGAGCGCGACGACGCGGCGGAACGGGCCGTGCTCGATCTCGAGCTGCTGGTAGACGCGGTCGTCGCCGCCCTGGGCGTCCCGGTGGCCGGAGAGCACGAGCTCGCGGCCCGCGGATCTCCAGCTGCAGCTGGTCGGGGTCGATCCCGGCCAGGTCGGCGCGGACGACGGCGCGCGGCGGGTCGGAGGCGTAGTAGACGTCGACGGCGGGCGAGAAGCCGCCGCGCCGGCGCGGCGAGAGGCCACGGTCGAAGACGTCGCCGAACAGCTCGTCCATCTCCCGCCGCATCCGCTCGAAGTTGGCGAAGAGATCCCGCTCCTGGGCCATCGCCGAGCGATGCTAGCTGAGCAGTTGCCGCACCTGCTCCCGGGGCAGCGCGGGCATGCGGTGCCCGCGGAAGCCGACCATCTCCTCGTTGGCCGTCAGCGCGTTGAGCACGGCCTCCTCGGTGGCCTGCACGACCGCGGCGTAGAACGGGTCGAGCGACCCCCAGGGGATGAACCGCAGCGCGTCGTAGCCCGGGGCGGCGCGCCCGAGCAGGACGTCGCCGCCCGGCGTGAACGCGCCCGGGTTGGCCGTGGAGAGCGCCAGGAACAGGTCGCCGGAGAAGTGCGAGCCGGTCGTCCCCGTGCGGGCCAGGCCGAGCGGCACGCGGCGGGCGAGCGCCTTGCACTGGCCGGGCAGCAGCGGCGCGTCCGTGGCCACGACGGCGATCACCGAGCCGGCGCCGGAGAAGTGCGCGGCCGCCGGGTTGTCGCCGGCCAGCGCCTCGCCCAGCGGCACGCCGGCGATCGTCAGCTCGGCGCGGTCCCCGAAGTTCGCCTGGACCAGCACGCCGACCGTGTAGCCGTCCCCGGCGTGCGCGACGAGCCGCGACGCCGTGCCCGTGCCGCCCTTGAAGTCGTAGCAGCACATGCCGGTGCCGCCGCCCACCGAGCCCTCCTCGACCGGGCCGCCGGCGGCGGCCTCGAGCGCGGCCAGCGCCACCGCCTCGGTGACGTGGCCGCCGTTGATGTCGTTGAGGTAGCCGTCCCAGGTCTCGGCCACCACGGGCAGCAGCCACGCCTCGGCCAGCGCCGGGTGGTGCTCGGCCGTCCAGCGCACGATCGCCGCGTGGGCGCGGCCGACCGCGTGGGTGTTGGTGATGGCCACGGGCCCGGCCGTCGTCCCGGACTCCTCGATCCAGCTCACGCCGGTCATCTCGCCGTTGCCGTTGAGCGAGAAGAACCCCGCGGCGCAGGGGTCCCCCGGGTCGGGCCGCGGGATGGATCGCGGTCACGCCCGTGCGCACGCCCTCGCCCTCGATCAGCGTGGCGTAGCCCACCGTGACGCCCGGCACGTCGGTGATCGCGTTCGCCGCGCCGGGGGTGCCGGCGAGCCGGATGCCCAGCCCGCGGGCGCGCGGCTTGCCGGCCGGCGTCTGCCGGTGCGGGTCAGGCATCGTGGTCGAGCACCGGGTCCTTGAGGTTCCAGGCCCGGCCCTTCTGCGGATAGATCACCACCGCCCAGTAGATGAGCCCGATCAGCATCGTCACGCCGGTCACCACGAGCGACTTCTGCGTCTGCTTGGTGGTGATGTAGACGAGCGCGGCGATGGCCAGCACGGGCGGCAGCGGCCAGGCCGGCATGCGGTACGGGCTGCCGTTGGTCGCCCCGGTGGCCCGGCCGACGATCGCGCCCACGGCGACGAGCGCGTAGTTGACCACGAGCGTGGCGCCGGTGAGCGTGATGATCGTGTTCAGCGACACGGTCAGGCAGAGGATCGCGCCCAGCACGCCGACCAGCGCGGTGGCGAACCACGGCGTCTGGAAGCGCGGCGAGACCGACGACATCCAGGCGTTGACCGGCCCCGGCCAGGCGCGGTCGCGGCCGGAGGAGTAGAGGACCCGGCCGAACTGGATGACGATCGCGACCACCGCGTTGAGGATCGCCACCGTGATGCCGAGCGAGACGACGTCGTTGACCGTGCTGGACGAGGTGGCCAGCAGGAACGCGTTCATCGGCGCGGTTCCGGTGGTCACGGTGTCCAGCGTCGGCGCGCCGAGCAGCACCGCGGTGGTGGGGATCAGCTCGGCCAGCACGGTGATGACCAGCGACCACAGGATCGCCCGGGCGATGCCGCGGCTGGAGCCCTGCGTCTCCTCGGCCAGGTTGACCGGCGCGGCGTAGCCGTTGTAGGCGAACACCGCGACCGCGGTGATGGCCAGGATCGCGCTGAACGCCACGGGGTCGGTGCCACCGTGCCCGTTGCCGATCTGCCAGTTGTGGAACAGGCTGCCGATGCGGTCGGTGTGCAGGTTGACCACGCCGAGCACGGTCATGATGCCGAGCGCGAGCATCTCGATGCCGAGCATGATCCCGGTCAGCACGGCGTTCACGCGCACGCGCAGGATGGCCAGCCCGGCCGCCAGCAGCATCACCACGGCGCCGGCCACCTTCGTGTTGACGGTCCACACGACGCCGAGGTACTGCGCCGTGCCGAGCGCGATCACCGCGGGGATGAACACGATCGTGTCGATCCACAGCGCGAAGAGGATCATGCTCACCGGGCCGGCCAGCGGCTTGGCCCGGCCCTTGAACGCGTGCCACACCACGGCGTAGTCGCCGCCGGCGATGGGATAGGCGGCGCACAGCTCGGCCCAGCAGAACGCCATGAACACGCCGACGAGCGCGGCGAACACGAGCGCCAGGAACGAGCCCGTCCCGACGCCCAGCAGGATCGCCGGGATGATGATGAACACCGACGACGCGGGCGTGATCGACGACAGCGTGATCATCACGTTGCCGAGCACGCGCAGCGACCGCGAGAGCTCCTGCTCGTAGCGCTCGCCCTGGACCGGGGCGACCTCCGGCGTGGTCCTGGTCACCGCCCTCTCCTCCTCCGAATCGGAATTCGTGGAATCTCCGTTCGGATTATTATCAACGGACATGGCGCGGCGCAAGGACCAGGCGGCACGGCGGCGCCAGCTCAGGCAGGCGGCGAGGCGGGCGATCGCCGCGCGGGGCATCGACGGCCTGCGGATCAAGGACGTGGCCGCCGAGGCCGGGCTCAGCTCCCAGTCGGTCCTCTACTACTACCCCGAGCTGGACGGGCTGGTGGAGGAGGCGATCGCGCACACGCTCGAGCGGTTCGCCGAGCGGCGCGCGGAGGCGGGCGACGGCGACCCGCGGGCGGCGCTGGTGACCATGGTGAGCGCGGGGCTGCCGTCCGGCCCCGACGACGAGGACCTGCGCGTGCTCTACGAGGCCGCGGGCTACTTCCGTGACAACCCGCGGCTGGGTGAGGAGATCCGCGCGCTGACGGCGCGCCAGGTCGAGCTCTACGAGCGGCTGCTCGAGGACGGCGCCGCCCGCGGCGTCTTCCGGCTCGCCGGCGACGTGCACGCGATCGCCCGCAACCTCGTGGCGCTCGAGGACGCCTACGGCCTCTACATCGTCGGCGGCGCGCCGATGGCCGAGGAAGCCCGGCGGCTCATCCTCTCCTACGCGTCGCTGGCGACGGGGTGCGAGCTAGAAGGAGTTGGGCCGGACGAGCCGTGAGTCGACGGCCATCGGCTTCTCGGTCGGCTGGCCGAAGTAGAAGCCCTGGCCGAGGTCGACGCCCAGCTCGGCCATCGCCTTGAACTCGTCCACGCGCTCCACGCCCTCGGCCACCACCTTGGCGCCGAGCTCGTGCGCGCAGGCCACCACGGCGGCGACGAGCGCGCGGCGGCCGGGCGAGTGCTGGATGCCGGCGGTCAGCGCGGTGTCGATCTTGGCCACGTCGGGGCGCAGCAGCTCCAGGCAGGCCAGCGAGTCCGGGCCGCCGGACAGGTCGTCCAGGGCGACCTGTGCGCCGCGCTTGCGGTGGGCGGCCACCATGTCGGCCAGCAGGTCGCGGTCCGGGTTGCGCTCGGGCTTGATGATCTCCAGGCAGATCCGCGACGGGTCGGCGCCCAGCCGGCCGACGATCGGCCAGGTGGTGCGCAGCGAGCTCTCGACGTCCAGCGACGCGCGCGGGTCGAGGTTGACGAACAGGATCTCGCCCTCGGGCAGGATCGGCAGGCCGACCTCGAGTGCGGCGGCGCGCGCCCGGTAGTCGAAGGAGAACAGCGCGTCGTGGGCCTCGGCGGCGGCCAGCAGCTCGCCGCCGCGCAGCTCGACCGCGCCGAGCTTGCCCCGCATCAGCGCCTCGCGGCCGTAGGCGGCGCCGGTGGCCAGGTCGATGATCGGCTGGAAGTGCGGCTTCATCTGGCCGTGCGAGAGGAACTCGGGGAACCAGTCGGTGCGCGTGCGGTCGAGCAGGGTCTCGGCCGGGACCGGCAGCCCCTGCTCGTCGGCCAGGCGCACGGCGAACAGGCAGGCGCGCTCGGAGATCGACAGCGAGCGGATGACGCTCTTCAGGCGCTCATCCCACCCCGGGCCGGCGAGCAGCAACCCTTCCACGGCGATGTCGCCCGTGGCGGGCTCGGTGGCGAGGTGCTCGACCTTGTAAAGCACGGACGGACGGTGCGAGAGGAGTCGCACGCCATCCATGGCGGCGGTGGCGGGGGTCACGCCCGGGTAATCGGCTCAGAGGCTCAGGTCTTGATCTCGTAGACCGCGCCCTCGTGCGCGGCCTCGACCGGCCCGCCGAACCCGCGCTCGGCTTCGCCGCGGGCCCACTCCGGGTCGAGCTCGTCGGAGAAGTGGGTCAGTACCAGCCGCTTCGCCTTGGCCTTCGCGCCGTGCTCGCCCGCCTCGGCCGGGGTCAGGTGGCCGCGGTCGCCGTCGCGCTCGGGCCGGGGCAGCGTGGCCTCGATCAGCAGCAGGTCGGTGTCGCGCGCGAACTCGCACAGCGCGTCGTTGGGCGCGCAGTCGGCGCTGAACGTGAGCCGGGCGCCGTCCGCGTCCGCGAGCTCGACGGCGTTGCAGGGGATGAAGTGCGGGACGGGTGTGAAGCGGGCGGTCAGCTCGCCGATCTCCAGCGTGTCGGCGGGGTCGTAGACCGTGAGGGCGAACGCGGTCTCGATGTGCTCGGCGCTCATCGCGCCGGCGCGGGAGAGCCCGGCGAACGCCTCGCGCGCCCCGGATGGCGCGTAGAGCCGGGGGCGGGCGGGCGCGTCCGTGCCCGGCCAGCCGTCGACCGGGACCGGCTGCTGGCGGGGTGCGTAGCGCAGGCCCGAGGCGAAGGGCACGAGGTCGAAGACGTGGTCGGCGTGCAGGTGGCTGATCACCACGGCGTCGATGTCCAGGTAGTCGGCGAAGCGCCGCAGCTTGCCGAACACGCCCGGCCCGCAGTCCAGCAGCAGGCGGCAGCCGCCGCCCTCGACGAGATAGCCCGAGCAGGCGCCGTCGGCGTCCTGCCAGGCGGGGGACTTCCCCAGCACGGTGATGCGCAAATCCCTCGTTCTCCTCCCTGTGGGACCCTACCGCCGTGACCGTCCTGGCCGTCGCGGACTTCGACGCCGCGACGCTGATCTTCGGCGGCCTGCTCGTCGTGGGCGCGCTCCTGTCCGGGATCGCCCACCGCTCGTTCCTGTCGCTGACCGCGCTGTTCGTGCTGGCCGGCTTCGCGCTCGGCCGGGGCGGCCTGGGCGTGCTGGAGCTCGACCCGCGCGGCGCGTTCGTCCACGACCTGGCGATCGTCGCGTTGATCGTGATCCTGTTCCGCGACGGGCTCGAGGTCGAGGCGGAGATGCTGCAGACCGCGTGGCGGCTGCCGCTGCGCAGCCTGATCGTGGCGATGCCCTTGACCGCGATCATCGTCGCGCTCGGCGCCCGGGTGCTCATCGGGCTCGACTGGACCGCGGCATTCCTCGTCGGCGCGCTGCTCTCCCCCACCGACCCGGTGCTCTCGTCCAGCGTGGTGACCAACCCGCGCGTGCCCCGGGTCGTGCGCCACTCCCTGAACCTGGAGTCGGGGCTCAACGACGGGCTGGCCCTGCCGGCCGTGCTGGCGTTCGCCGCCGCGCTGGCCGACCGTCCGGGCTTCGTCTGGTGGCACTTCGTGCTCCAGGACGTGGTGCTCGGGTTCGCCTTCGGCATCGCCGCGGGGCTGCTGGCCGCCCGGGCGCTGCCGCGCACGGCGGGGATCCCGGCCCACCAGCGGTCGCTGTTCGCGCTCGGCGTCGCGTTCGCCACCTACGGCGTCACGGTGCTGCCGCCCTCGGGCAACGGCCTGATCGCCGTGTTCGTGTGCGCGATCACGCTCGGCATCCGCCGCCACGACATCCGCGAGACGTTCGAGGCGCGCTCCGACGACATCGTCGAGATCGTCAAGCTCGGCGTGTTCGTCGTCTTCGGCGCGCTGCTCACCCTGGACGGCCTGTTCAGCGACGGCTGGGCCGCGGTGGCGCTGGTGGCCGTCACCCTGCTGGTCGCCCGCCCGGTGGCCATCGGCGTCGCCCTGCTGGGCACGCGATTGCCGCTCTACCTGCAGGCGTTCATCGCCTGGTTCGGCCCCAAGGGCGTGGCCACCATGACGTTCTCCCTGCTGATCCTGGCCGACGGCTTCCCGCCAGATCTTCAACCTCGCCGCCCTGTGCGTCTTCGCCTCGATCCTGGCCCACGGCCTGACCGACACGCCGGGGGCGAACTGGGTGGCCTCGGTCTCCGAGCGCGCCTCGTCGCGCCGGCGAACGGCTGGCTTGGAGGAAGGGTGAGTGAGCGTGTCAGGCACCCAGGACGGACCGAACCTGCCACTCGATTCCCGGAGGCGATCCGACCCACCCCCTCGATGCCCGCCGTTCGGTGGCGCCGAGTGGCGGCCGGCGGAGACCCCGCCCGCTCAGGCGTGCAGCGCCGCCTGCTCCTGCGCGCTAGGGAACGCGTAGGCGGACTGGCGGCGGCGCTCCTGGCGGAACACGAAGCGCATCTGGCGCGGCGGGCGCAGGCCCTCCGGGTGGTCGGGGCGGAACGTCGCGCACGGCTCGTCGAGCTCGAGCGCGCAGAGGCCGTGGCGGCCGAAGAAGCAGTCGCCGCACGTGACCTTGGTGCGGCTCTTGGCGCTGCGCGTGGCGACTGCTGCGGACACTTCCCAGGACCCCTTCTTCACGACTCCGTCACAGGACGGGCGTGATCGAATCGCAGCCCGGGCGCGGCCGCAAGGGGCCGGGGTGAGCCGGATCCGCAAAACGCAGGGTCTTCGTGTCCTTTCCTGCAAATACCCGGGAACGGGCCGATTTCCGCCCTCTTAGCGGAACGGGCTCCCCGCATCCTGCGGGGTTTTCCGCTCGGTCCGCCTGGGAAGATCCCGGCCCTTGCAGACGCTCGTCACCGGGGTCTCGCGGCTACGTCGGCGCCGCGCTCGTCCCGCGGCTGCGCCGCGACGGCCACGCCGTGCGCGGCTTCGCCCGCTCGCGTGCCCGCGTCGCGGCGGCCGGCCGTCGACCTCGACCTCGACCGCGACCTCGTCCTGGGCGACGCGACCACCGGCGAAGGGCTGGACGCGGCGCTGGACGGCGTCGAGGTCGCCTACTACCTGATCCACTCGATGGACGCGGCCACCGGCGCCGGATTCGCCGACGTCGAGCACCGCCAGGCCGAGCGGTTCGCCGGCGCGGCCGCGCGCGAGCCGGCGTGCGCCGGGTCGTCTACCTCGGCGGCCTGGTCCCCGCGGGCCGATCCGCCGTCGCGCGCACCTCGCCTCGCGCCTGGCGGTGGAGGAGACGCTGCTGGCCGCGGCGCCCGAGTCGGTCGCGCTGCGCGCGTCGATCGTCGATCGCCGCCCGCTCGCGCTCGTTCCGCTTCCTCGTGCGGCTGATCGAGCGCCTGCCGGTGCTGGCCGTGCCCGCCTGGCGCCGCACCGCACGCAGCCGATCGACGGCCGCGACGTGCTCGAGTTCCTCGGCGCCGGCGGCGACCGTCGACCGCCGGCACGCCGGCCGCGCCTGGGACATCGGCGGCCCGGACGTGCATGACCTACGGCGAGATGCTCGAGCGGCATCGCGCGACGTCATGATGCTCGACCGGCCCACGCTGCGCCTGGGCTTCAACCTCACACCCGTCGCCGCGGTCGGTGGCCGCCGCGGTCGCGGGCGAGGACCCCGGCCTGATCGCACCGCTGATGGAATCGCTCGAGCACGACCTGCTGCCCCGCGACGCCGACGCCGCCGGCGCCTTCGGCGTGCGCCTGCACCGCTTCGAGGCGGCGGTCGAGCGCGCGCTGCGCGACATGGAATCGACCCAGGAGGACGCCCCGCGATGAGCGAGGTCCGCGCGAAGATCGACATCGACGCCCCGCCGGAAGAGGTGTACGACACGGTGCTCGACCCCGCGCGCCTGCACGAGTGGGTCACCATCCACCGCAAGGTGAACAAAGTGGATGACGGTGAACCGCGCAAGGGATTCGAGATGGATCAGACCCTGTGCCTGCGGCATGCCAACTTCAAGGTGCACTGGACGCTCACCGAGGCCGACCGCCCGCACCGGGCGACCTGGGAGGGCAAGGGCCCGGCCGGCTCATACGCACGCACCAGCTATCGTCCTCCAGGCGCGCGAAGGCGGCACGCACTTCGAGTATCAGAACGAGTTCAAGGCGCCCGGCGGCGTGCTCGGCGCGGCGGCCAGCCGGGTGATCGTGGGCGGCGTGCCCGAGCGCGAGGCCAGCCGCTCACTGCGCCCGGCCTGAAGGCGCTGCTCGAAAGCTGACGGTGCACGCAGGGCTATTTCCGCCAGCTGAGCTAGCGTGTGCGCTACACACGTTCACTCTCTGCCCCGGAGTCACACTCAGATGGCCGATTTTCTCGACGAGAAGCGCAAGGAGATCCAGGCCCGGCTGAAGGAGCTGCAGCCGCTCGTGGAGGAGTATCGGCTGCTCGAGGCCGCCGACGCCGCGCTGTCCAGGCATCGGCAGCAGCGCGACGCCGGCCACGGCCGGCAGCACGCCGGCGCGCCGCACGCGCTCCGCGGCGCCGCGCAAGCCGCGCGGCTCGGGCAGCGGCCGCCGCGGCCGCCCGCGCGGCAGCGGGACCCGCGCCGCCCAGGCGCTCGATCTCGTGCGCGACGCGTCCCGGCATCACCATCCCCGAGATGGCGGAGGCGATGGGCATCCAGCAGAACTACCTGTATCGCGTGATGCCCGGCCTGGCCGAGGAGGGCAAGGTGACCAAGGCCGGCCGGGGCTGGCACCTGCGTGAGGGCGCGGCGTAGGCCGGCGCCCGCTCCACACAGACGCTTATCGGCACCGAGGTCCGAGCTTGACGACCGCCGTCGCGCTCCTCCTGGAGCTCGTCGACGGTCTTGTCGATCCGCTCGCGGGAGAAGCCGGGCACGTCGAGGCCCTGGACGATCTCCCACTCACCGCCGCGCACTGACACGGGGAACGAGGAGATGATCCCCTCCGGCACGTCGTAGGCGCCCGTCGGAGGGGACGGCCATCGACACCCAGTCGCCGTCGGCGGTGCCCTGCACCCAGTCGCGCACGTGGTCGATCGCGGCGTTGGCCGCGGACGCGCGCCGACGACGCGCCGCGCGCCTCGATGATCTCCGCGCCGCGCTTGCCCACGCGCGGGATGAACTCGTCCGCCACCCACGACTCGTCGTTCACCGCGTCCCAGGCCCGCTCGCCGCGCACCTTGGCGTTGAACAGGTCGGGATACATGCTCGGCGAGTGGTTGCCCCACACCGCCATGTTGGTGATGTCCGCCACCTCGGCGCCGGTCTTCTGCGCGAGTTGGGCGACCGCCCGGTTGTGGTCGAGCCGGGTCATCGCGGTGAAGCGCTCGGTCGGCACGCCGTCCGCGTTGCTCATGGCGATCAGCGCGTTGGTGTTCGCCGGGTTGCCGACCACCAGCACCTTGATGTCGTCGGCCGCGCCGGCGGCGATCGCCTCGCCCTGGGGCTTGAAGATGCCGCCGTTGGCCTCGAGCAGGTCGGCCCGCTCCATGCCCTTCGTGCGCGGGCGCGCGCCCGACCAGCAGCGCGACGTTGGTCGCCGTCGAACGCCTGCCTGGCGTCGTCGTAGATGTCGATGTCCGCCAGCAGCGGGAACGCGCAGTCGAACAGCTCCAGTGCGTGCCCTCGGCCGCCTTGACGGCGTCGGGGATCTCCAGCAGCTTCAGGTGGACCTTCTCATCAGGCCCGAGCATCTGCCCGGAGGCGATGCGGAACAGCAGCGCGTAGCCGATCTGGCCCGCGGCTCCGGTGACGGTGACGGTTGTGGCCATGGCCTCCAGGCTAGGCGAACCCCCTGCAGCGGCGCGTCATGGCTGTGCCACCATCTAGTTACACGTGTTCGGCGGCGGCTCCTCGCTCCAGCTCTTCCGCATCTTCGGGATCCGCATCGGCGTGCACTTCTCGTGGTTCCTGTCCTGTTCCTGTGGATCGTCTGGCTGAAGGGCGCGTTCGCGGCCAACCTGACCGACCCCGGCCAGGGCTTCGCGGCCACCGTGATCGCCGCGCTTCCTGTTCTTCGGCTCGATCGTCCTGCACGAGCTCGGGCACGCGTTCGCCGCCCGCCGCGACGGGATCGGCGTGGTCGGCATCGACCTGTTCTTCTTCGGCGGCTTCATGCGCAGCCGCGCGACTCCGAGACGCCCGGCGAGGAGTTCCGCGTCGCGGCGGCCGGCCCGCGCGGTGAACCTCGTGCTCGCGCTCGTGACCGGGGTCGTCGGCATCGCCATGGTGGCGCTCGGGACCGGCTCGGCTGCACCTCGCGCTGCTCAGCGGCTGCGGCGCGCTCGCCCAGGTGCTGGTCGGCCTACCGACGTCGCCACCAACGTCGCGCTGCTGCTGTTCAACCTGATCCCGGCGTTCCCGCTCGACGGCGGCCGCATCGCCCGCGCCGTCGCCTGGCGGCTGACCGGCGACCGCCACGGCGCCACGCCGTTCGCCGCCACCTCGGCCAGGCTTCGCGGTCCTGCTGATGGGCTTCGGCGTCTACCGCGCGCTCGCCCAGTCGGACTCGGGTGAGCGGCCTGTGGTGCCTCGCGCTGGGCTGGATGCTCGGCGGCTCGGCCCGCGCGCGCGGTCGCTGCAGAGCGAGCTGTCGACCCGCGCTGGAGGGCGTGACCGCGGCCGACATCATGGACGCCGAGCCGGTGACCATCCCCGCGAGCCTGCCCGTCGGCCACGGCCTACGAGGACTTCTTCCTGCGCTACCACGGCTGGCCGTGGTTCCCGGTCGTCGAGGCCGACGGGCGCTTCGCCGGCATCGCCCACCGGGCCGCGGTCGAGCACGTGGCCCACCAGGACGGCACGGCTGGCCGGTTCGCGCGAGTGATGGCCGACCGGCGACCAGGTGGCGCCGGACGACGCCGCTCGAGGCGCTGGCCGGCTCCGAGCCGCTGCGCCGCCTCGGCGCGCTGATGGCCGTCGACGGCGACGGCCGGCTGCGCGGCGTGGTCACCGTGGAGCAGGTCTCGCGGGCGCTGCAGGCCCGGCTGGCGTAAGGCTGCAGCGCGCCGCGCGATGGCTATTGTGCCGGGCCATGCCCGCACACGACGTCCTGATCATCGGCGCCGGCCTCGCCGGGCAGCGCGCCGCCCTGGCGGCGGCCCGCGCGGGGGCGACGGTGGCGATCATGTCCAAGGTCCATCCCGTCCGCATCGCACTCCAACGCCGCGGCGGGCGGCATCAACGCCGCGCTGAACCCCGACGACTCGTGGGAGTCGCACGCGTTCGACACGGTCAAGGGCTCCGACTACCTCGGCGACCAGGACGCGATCGAGATCATGTGCCGCGAGGCGCCCGCACGAGGTGCTCGTGGCTGGAGCACTCGGGCGTCACCTTCCACCGCAACGCCGACGGGCAAGCTGGGCACACGGGCGTTCGGCGGCGCCTCCGCCGCGCGCACGTACTACATCGCCGACATCACCGGCCAGGCGCTGCTGCACGTGCTCTACGAGCAGCTGATGAAGCACCACGAGCAGATCGACCGCTACGAGGAGTGGTTCGTCACCGACCTCGTGCCCAGGACGACGAGGGCAACTGCATCGGCGCGGTCGCGCGCAACATCCGCGACGGCTCGACTCGAGCTGTTCGCGGCCAAGGGCGACGATCCTGGCCTCGGGCGGCGCCGGCCAGTGCTTCAAGCCCACCACCAACGCGCTCATCTGCACCGGCGACGGGATCGCCCAGGCCTACCGCCTCGGCGCGCCGCTGATGGACATGGAGATGATCCAGTACCACCCGACGACGCTGGCGGGCAACGGGATCCTCATCACCGAGGGCGCGCGCGGCGAGGGCGCCCACCTCTACAACGCCGAGGGCGAGCGCTTCATGGAGAAGTACGCGCCCAACAAGCTCGAGCTCGCCTCGCGCGACGTCGTCTCGCGGGCCGAGCAGACCGAGATCAACGAGGGCCGCGGCTTCCCGGACGGCACGGTGGCGCTGGACATCACCAAGGTGCCGCGCAAGCGCACGCTGGAGGCGCTGCGGGAGATCGTCAACATCGGCCGCGACTTCGCCGGCGTGGACATCACGCGCGAGCCCATCCACATCCGCCCCGGCTGCCACTACATCATGGGCGGCGTCAAGACCGACGTGCACGGCCGCGACGTCGATCCCCGGCCTCTACGCGGCGGGCGAGGTGGCCTGCGTGTCGGTGCACGGCGGCAACCGCCTGGGGGCGAACTCGCTGCTGGACACGCTGATCTTCGGCCGCCGGTCGGGCGAGCATGCGGCCAAGCGGGCCGCGCAGATGAAGATGCCGACGGCCGCGCGCTCGATCGCTGCAGGACTCGGCGCGCGAGATCGCGGCGCTGTTGCCGCCACGACGGCGGCCGCCGCGTGTCGGAGATCCGCGACGAGCTCGGCACGATGATGAACGAGAAGGTCGCGGTGTTCCGCACCAGGAGGGCCTGACCGAGGCGCACGAGATCGTCCGCCGGCTCAAGGAGGAGGCGAAGACGGCGACGATCGACGACCGCGGCACGGTCTTCAACCAGGACGTGCTCGGCGCCATCGAGCTCGGGTACATGCTCGACGTGGCCGAGTGCATCGTGGTCGGCGCGCTGGAGCGCAAGGAGTCGCGCGGGGCGCAGTTCCGCCTGGACTTCCCGAAGCGCAACGACGACGAGTGGCTCAAGCACATCGACCTCTCGCTCAACGGCGCCGAGGCCCCCAAGGTCACCTATTCGCCGGTGACCATCACCAAGTGGGAGCCCCAGGAGCGGACCTACTAAGGTCGGGCCAGTCCATGCCCGAGTACACGCTCCGCATCCGCCGCTACACGCCCGAGTCCGGCGAGGCCGCCCACTGGGAGGACTTCACCGTCGACCTCGACGGCCACCGCTCCGTGCTCGACGGCATCCTGCCAGGCCAAGGACCGCCAGGACGGCTCGATCGGCATCCGCTGCTCCTGCCGGGCGGCGATCTGCGGCTCCTGCGGGGTGCGCATCAACGGCAAGCCGGACCTGGCCTGCCACACCCACCTCGACAAGGCGGCCGAGCGCGCCGCCGACGGCGTCATCACCGTCGAGCCGATGGGCAACATGCCGGTGATCAAGGACCTGATCGTCGACATGGACGCGGTCCACTGGAAGAAGATCCAGCGGCGTCACGCCGTGGCTGCTGCCCGAGGGCGACCCGCCCGAGCGCGAGTACATCGTGCCGCCCGAGTCGATGATCGACGTCACGCAGATCGATGGCCTGCATCCAGTGCGGCGCCTGCGTCTCGGACTGCCTGTCGATGGAGGTCGACCCGCTGTTCATCGGCCCGGCCGCGCTGGCCAAGGCGTACCGCTTCGTCGGCGACCCGCGCGACGGCCAGCACCAGGAGCGCCTGCGCGACCTGGCCGAGGACCCGCACGGGATCTACGACTGCACGCACTGCTTCAACTGCATCGAGGCCTGCCCGAAGGGCGTGGCGCCGATGAGCCAGATCATGCGGCTGCGCCGGATCGCCGGCGCGGACTACGGGATCGACGACCGCAACAACGGCCACCGGCACGAGATGGCGTTCGTCAACAACATCGAGCGCAACGGGCTGCTGCACGAGGCCGACCTGCTGCCCGACTCCTACGGCGGCAAGTTCCACCCGCGCGCGGTGCCCGAGCTGCTGACTCGCTGCCGGTGATCCTCAAGGCGCTGCGGCGCGGCAAGGTGACGCCGGGCGGGGCGCTGCTGCACAAGCACAAGGCGCCGAGCGAGGTGAAGCGGATCTTCCGCGACATCCACGACCGCGAGCAGCGCTTGGAGCTGAACCTCTACGTCGTGGGCGAAGAGGAAGAGCAAGAGGCGACCCAGGAGGCCACCGAGTGAAGGTCGCGTACTGGCCCGGCTGCGTCAGCCGCGGCTTCACCCCGGAGCTGCACGGCTCGATGGCCAAGGTGGCGCCGCTGCTGGACATCGAGCTGGTCGAGCTCGACCGCGCGCGCCTGCTGCGGCGCCGGCGTGATCGCCGAGCACAACCAGGAGCTGGCCGACACGCTCAACGCGCGCACGTTCGCGCTGGCCCAGAAGGAGATGGCGAACGGCGCGGAGTTCATGATGAACATCTGCTCGACCTGCCAGGGCGCGCAGAGCGAGTGCCAGCAGCGCCTGGACGCGAACACGCCCTACCGCGAGCACGTCAATGAGACGCTGTCGGCGGAGGGGCTGACCTACGAGAAGGGCATCTCCAACCGGCACTTCCTCTGGCTGATGGTGGAGGAGATCGGGCTGGACGAGATCCGCTCGCGCGTCAAGCGGCCGCTGGAGAACCTGCGCGTCGGCCCGTTCTACGGCTGCTACATCGTGCGCCCGACCGACCGCCTGGGCATCGACGGCGAGCACCCGCGCGACACCTACCTGCATCAGCTCATCGCGGCGCTGGGCGGCACGGTGGTCGACTACGCCGGCCAGTACAAGTGCTGCGGCTTCCCGATCATCACCATGAACAAGGAGGCGTCGCTCAAGCAGGCGGGCCGCCATCTCGGCGACGCGATCGACGCCGAGGCGGACTGCCTGGTCACGCCGTGCCCGCTGTGCCACCTCAACCTCGACCTCCAGCAGCCGGCGGCCGCGGCCGCGGTCGGCCGTCCGCTGGCCATGCCGGTGCTGCACCTGCCGCAGCTCGTCGGGCTGGCGCTGGGCCTGTCCCCGAAGGAGCTGGGGATGGGCAAGCACGTGGTCAAGCCGACGGCGGTCATCGACTGGTCGACGTCGGTGGTGGCGAGCGCCGCCTGAGCGGCGACCACTCGCCCTGCGGGCTCGGGTCGCTGGGAGTACGGCCCAGGGGGCCGGACTCCCTCGGCTCGCCGACCACTCGCCCTGCGGGCTCGGGTCGCTGGGAGTACGGCCCAGGGGGCCGGACTCCCTCGGCTCGCCGACCACTCGCCCTGCGGGCTCGGGTCGCTGGGGAGTACGGCCCAGGGGGCCGGACTCCCTCGGCTCGCCGACCACTCGCCCTGCGGGCTCGGGTCGCTGGGAGTACGGCCCAGGGGGCCGGACTCCCTCGGCTCGCCGACCACTCGCCCTGCGGGCTCGGGTCGCTGGGAGTACGGCCCAGGGGGCCGGACTCCCTCGGCTCGGCGGCTACGGCAGCGTGACGCCGGCGTCCTCGGCCAGCGCGGCCAGCAGGCCGGCGTGGCGGCCGGCGGCCAGGTCGCCGAACGGATCGGGTGTGTGGCGCGCGAGCGCGCGGAGCGGCAGGCCGTACGCCGCCCGTGCGGCGAGCACGCCGGGCGGCGCGCCGGGAAGGATTCGGTGAGCGGCGGTCAATCGGCGCACCTGGGCGATCCTCCGGGGCAGCGCCACGGCGAGCAGCAGGAGGGCCGGGATGACGAAGGTCAGCCAGCCCATCAGGCGCGCCAGGCGGTAGGTCTGGCGCACCTCCTCGCGGCCGGCGGCGACCAGCCGGGCGGCCTGTGCGTCCGACGCGCGGGTCACCGGCCGCGTCACGCTGCGCCCGGCCGACCGCAACGCCCCCGACAGCTGCCCGCCCACGAGCGGGATTCCCTGCACCGCACCGCCCGCCGTGTCGAACGCGCCGCCGACGGCGCCCGTCGCGTCATGGGCCGTGGCCGACAGGCCGCGGCCGGAGTCCTGGATGCCGCGGCCGAGGCCGGCGAGCTCGGCGATCCCGTCGTGGACCTTCACACCCGCCCAGGCGAACAGGCACAGGAGCAGGACCACAGCGAGGTCGCCGGCCATGGCGGCGGCCCGGCGGCGGGGCGAGGCGGGGTAGAGGCGCATGGCGCCAAGATGACAAAGGGAGGGCCCGGAGGCCCTCCCTGTCGCTTTCGTACCCCGTCCGTCCTGTGCGGAAGTTCTCTGCTTGACAGGTGTCGTACCACGACCCGCCGCAGAGAAAACCCGAGGCTCAGACGGTTGCCGGGATCTTCACCAGGCCGCGGTCGTGGAGCACCTCGGCGATCTGCACGGCGTTGGTGGCGGCGCCCTTGAGCAGGTTGTCGCTCACCACCCACATCTGCAGCCCGCGCGGGTGCGTGGGGTCGCGCCGCAGGCGGCCGACGAACACCTCGTCGCGCCCCGCGCTGGACAGCGCCGTCGGGTAGGCGTGGCGGGCGGGGTCGTCGACCAGCTCGAGGCCGGGCGCGGCCTCGAGCAGCGCGCGGGCGTCCTCGACCGACAGCTCCTCGCGCGTCTCGAGGCTCACCGACTCCGAATGCGAGCTGCGCACGGGCACGCGCGCGCACGTGACCGCGATGCGGATGTCCTGGTCGCCGAGGATCTTGCGCGTCTCGAACATCAGCTTGCGCTCCTCGTCGGTGTGGTCGTCGCCGGCGGCGAAGTTGCCGGCGCCGCCCAGGACGTTGAACGCGATCGGGTGCGGGTAGACCTCCGGCGGCAGCATCGGCTGGTCGTGCAGCACGCCGGTGCGTCTGGTCCTCGAGCTCCCGCACGGCGCTCACGCCGGTGCCCGACACCGACTGGTAGGTGGACACGATCAGCCGGTCGATCCCCGCCGCCGTCGTGGATCGGCTTGAGCGCGACCATCAGCTGCATGGTCGAGCAGTTCGGGTTGGCGATGAGGCCCTTGTGGCCCTCCAGCGCGTCCGGGTTGACCTCGGAGACCACGAGCGGGATCTCCGGGTCGCGGCGCCACTTGGAGGAGTTGTCGATCACCACGGCGCCGGCCTCGACGAAGCGCGGCGCCCATTCGCCCGACGTGCTCGCCCCGGCGCTGAACAGCGCGAGGTCGAAGCCCTGGATCGTGTCCTCGGCCAGCGCCCGGCAGGGCACGCCGTCGAGCTCGCGGCCGACGGAGCGCTCGGAGGCGAACGGCACGATCTCGGCGGCCGGGAAGCCCCGCTCGCGCAGCTTGGCCCGCATGACGGTGCCGACGGCGCCGGTCGCGCCCACCACGGCGACGCGGTAGCTCATGTCCTCACCCCGAACGGGTGCTCGGCCTCGACCTGGTCGGCGCCGAGCTCGAACGCCTCGTGCAGCGCGCGCACCGCGCGGTCGACCGCGTCGGCGGTGACGACGCAGGAGATCTTGATCGGCGACGTGGAGATCATCTCGATGTTGATGCCCTGGTCGCCGAGCGTGGCGAAGACCTTGGCGGCGACGCCGGGGTGGGACTTCATCCCCGCGCCGACGACGGAGACCTTGCCCATCTCGGGGTCGTCGCGCGACGTCGTCGATGCCGACGTCGGAGGCGACCGGCTCGATCACCGCGCGCGCCGCGCGCAGGTCCGCGCGCGGGACGGTGAAGGACATGTCGGCCTGCGCGCCCTCGGACACCGGCTCGTTCTGGATGATCATGTCGACGTTGATGTTCGCGTCGGCCAGCGCGGTGAAGATGCGGCCGGCCACGCCCGGGTGGTCGGGCACGCCGAGCAGCGTGACGCGGGCCTCGTCGCGCGAGTGCGTGACGGCGGTGATCAGCGGGCGTTCCATCGTCTCCTCTTCTCCGACCACGAACGTGCCGGGCGCCTCCGTGAACGACGACCGGCAGTGGATCCGCACGTCGTGGTTGCGCGCGTACTCGACCGAGCGCAGCTGCAGCACGCCGGCGCCCGAGGCGGACATCTCGAGCATCTCCTCGAACGAGACGACCGGCAGCTTGCGGGCGTCCGGGACGATCCGCGGGTCGGCGGTGAACACGCCGGCCACGTCGGTGTAGATCTCGCACACCTCGGCCTCCACGGCGGCGGCGAGGGCGACCGCGGTGGTGTCCGAGCCGCCGCGGCCCAGCGTGGTCACGTCGCGCGCCGTCGACACGCCCTGGAAGCCGGCCACGAGCACGATCAGGTCGTCGTCGAGCGCGGCGCGGATGCGGTCGCCGCGCACGTCCAGGATGCGCGCCTTGGTGTGGCTGGTGTCCGTGACGATCCCGGCCTGCGAGCCCGTGAGGCTGATCGCCCGGTGGCCGAGGTCGTTGATCGCCATGGCGCACAGCGCGCAGCTGATCCGCTCGCCGGTGGACAGCAGCATGTCCATCTCGCGCGGGTCGGGCACCGAGGACACCTCCTCGGCCATGGCGATCAGCTCGTCGGTCGTCTTCCCGCGGGCGGAGAGCACCGCGACGACGCGGCGGCCCTGCTCGCGCGCGGCGACGATCCGCCGCGCTGCGCGCTTGATCCGCTCGGCGTCGGCGACGGACGTCCCTCCGAACTTCATCACGACGGTGCCGGACACCTGGGGCAGTCTAGGGTGTAGCCTGCGCCCGCCCACCTGGACGAGTGGACGAGTTGACTGGGCGCGCGTCGCCGCCCACCATGTCCCGGACGGGACGAGCCGCAGGAGGCGGGAGTGGCTTCAATCAATCGGACTGGCGTGTACCGCGCCGCGGGCGTGTTGGCACTCGGCGGTTGTGCGGTGGCGCTGCTCGCGCCGGGCGGAGCCCGGGCGCAGCAGGCGAGCCAGGTCGACGTGTATCAGGCGCCGTCGATCAGCGGCACGGCCCAGTCGGGCCAGACGCTGACCGCGCACGGCGGCGCGTGGCGCGGCCCGAGCGGCACGCAGGCCAAGTACGAGTGGTGGCGCTGCCCGTCGGCGTCCTCGGAGAACGGCTGCCGCGAGGTCAGCGACAACACGAGCAGCTACAAGCTCGTCAACGACGACGTCAACCAGTTCATCTCCGTCCTGCTCTTCGCCTGGCGGAACAACGACTCGGACTGGATGGTCAGCACGCCGACCGCGCGGGTAGCCGCCGCCACACCGCCCACGCCCACGCCGACGCCCACCCCGCGGCCGACGCCGACACCCACCCCGCGGCCGACGCCGACGCCGACGCCGCGGCCGACGCCGACGCCGGTGCCGACCGTCGTGGCCACGCCCACCCCGGCGCCGACGTTCGTGGCGACGCCCGAGCCGACGCCGATCCCCAACCTCGGCGCCGTCCTGGGCGCCTCGCGCAAGAACCCGCGCGTGCTCAAGCCGTTCCCGGTCGTGCGCATGCGCGGGCGGCTGACCGTCAACGGCGCGCGGGTGACGGTGTTCAGCGTGCACGCGCCCAAGGGCGTGCGGATCGCGGTCACGTGCTCTGGCCCCGGCTGCCCGAAGCACCCGTGGCACGCCGCGGCCACGCGCACGCTGACGCGGATCGGCGCGTTCGAGCGCGTGCTGCCGCACGGCATGCGGCTGACGGTGACGATCTCTCGCAAGGGCTACGTCGGCAAGCGCACCCTGTTCCTGATCCGCCGCGGCGCGCCGCCGCTGCGCACCGACGCCTGCCTGAGCGCCGCGGGCCGGCGGATCACCTGCCCGGCGGGGGCGAAGTGACCGCCGAGCGCCCCACCGTCGCCCTGCTGGGCGCGCTGGCCGCACTGGCCTTCATCGTCGCGTTCGCCCTCGCGGCCGTGCTGCGGCCCGAGGTCGGCGCGGCGCCGGCCGCCAAGGTGACCCTCACGGCGCCCACCGCCACGCGCGAGGGCCCGGTCGTGGCCGGCCTCGCCGCGCCGACGCTGTCCCGCGTGGCCGGTCTGCCCGGCCTGCGGCTGCCCGTGGTGCGCCACAAGGCCCGCCACCACGCGACGCCGCCCGCCCCGGTCGTGCGCGTCGCCGCCACGCCGGCGCCGCCTGCGCCGCCTGCGCCGGTGGCGACAGCCGCGCCGGTCGTCGTGCAGCACGTCGCGCCGGCCAAGCCGAAGACGCCCAACGTGGGCCAGTCGTTCGACAGCTCGGGATGAGCATGAGCCTGCAGTACGGCCGCCCGCGGCCGGCCCTGCGCTGGGTCGCCGTCGGCGTGGCGCTCGCCGTGGTGGGCGCCGTGGGAGGGTGGTTCGTGGCCCACCGGATCGCCTCGCGCGCGCCGGCCGCGGCGCCGGGCGCGACCGAGCGGCTGCTCGACGCCGGCCCGGCACGGCTGCGCGTGTCCGCGCCGTGGACGCCCGCGCGGCGGCGCCCGGCGGTCGCGGGGCTCACCGGCGCGCCCGCGTGGACGCCGTTCGCCGGCCTGTCGACCACGGTCTCGGTCGCGCTGCTGCCCGCCCAGCAGGCGACGCTGCTGCCGACCGCGCTGGTGAACAGCGTGAGCGGCGCGCTGCCGCGGGCGCAGGCGGCCCGGCTGGTCGGTCTGCACGCGCTGGCCTACCACGGCGTCCGCTCCGGCCAGTCGCTGCTCGACGTGTACGCGATCCCGACCACGCGCGGGGTCCTCACCCTCGCGTGCACGACGGGCGCGAACGCCGCCGAGGCGCCGGCCTGGTGCCTGAACGGGCTCGACTCCGTGACGGTCGACGGCGCGAAGCCGCTGGCGCCCGCGCCCGACACGGCGTACCGGCTGGGCGCGGCGGCCGTGCTGCGGCCGCTCGACCGCGCCCGGGTCGGCGAGCGCCGCGCGCTGCGCGCCGCCAAGCGTTACGCCGGCCAAGGCCACGCCGCCCAGGCGCTGGCGTCCGCCTACCTCACCGCGGCCCGCGCGCTCGGTCCGCTGGTGCCCGCTTCCGGCGCCGCGGCCGCGGTGCCGGGTGCGCTCCGTACCGCTGCGACCGCCTACCAGGGCCTGGCCCGCGCGGCCGCCCACCGCGACCGTCGCGGCTGGAACCGCGCCCGCGGCGCGGTGGCGCGAGCGGAGACGGCGGTCAAGACGCGGGTCGCCGCGGCCGGCTGAGACCGCGCACGCCCGGCCGGCCACCTCCCCACCCAGCTCGCCGCGCGTCTCGCTACAGCGCCCGGCGCCCGGCGAACGCGCGGCCCAGCGTGACCTCGTCCGCGTACTCGAGGTCGCCGCCGACCGGCAGGCCCGAGGCGAGCCGGGTGACCGCGACCTCCGGTGAGCGGGCGTGCAGCTCGCCGGCCACGTGGAGGGCGGTCGCCTCGCCGGTGGTGGTCGGGTTCGTGGCCAGGACGACCTCGTGCACCTCGCCGCGGGCGATCCGGGCGTAGAGCTGGGGGAGCCGCAGGTCCTCGGGCTCGACGCCGTCGATCGGCGACAGCGCGCCGCCGAGCACGTGGTAGCGGCCGCGGAACTCGTGCGTGCGCTCGATCGGGATCACGTCGCCGGGCTCCTCGACCACGCAGATCACGCTGACGTCGCGCCGCTCGTCCTCGCAGATCGTGCAGCGCGGCCCCTCGGCGAGGTTGAAGCAGACCTCGCAGAGCGTGATCCGCTCCTTGACGTCGCGGATCGCCTCCGCCAGCGCGAGCGCGTCCTCGGTGGACGCGCGCAGGACGTGGAAGGCCAGCCGCTGGGCCGTGCGGTTGCCGATCCCGGGCAGCTTGGCCAGCTCGCCGACGAGCCGCTGGAGAGGTGGCGCCAGCAACTAAGGTCGGCTGATCGGGGTGGGGCGGAGGGGCTGCACGCCTTATTTCTTCTTCTGGGCGCGGCGCGCGGCGCGGTTGCCGCCGCCGGGGGGCGTCCCGCCCGGGAGGCCGCCGCCGAGCGCGCCGCCCAGGCCGCCGAGCCCGAGCGACTCGAGCGCGCTCATCGGGTCGAACGCGCCGGCGCCCTCGGTCTCGCCGAGCCTGCTCTGCTGGAGCTCCTCGGCCTTGCGCAGGGCCTCGTTGATCGCCGCGACGACCATGTCCTGCAGCATCTCCACGTCCTCGGGGTCGACCGCGTCGGGGTCGACGGTCAGGCTCTCGACCCGCAGGTCGCCGGTCATGGTCACCTTGACCATGCCGCCGCCGGCGCTGGCCTCGACGCGCTCTGACTTGAGCGCCTCCTGGGCCTCCTGCTGCGCGGCGAGCATCGCCTGGGCGTCGGCGAGCATCTTCTGGAGGTTGGGCGGCTGAGGCATCTACGTCTGCTCCTCGGGTTCCGGAGGAAGCTCCTCCGCGTCGAACTCGTCCTTGAACCGCTGTACCAGATCGTCCTCCGAGAGCGACGGCGCGGCGGTCGCGACCACGTCGGCGTCCGAGCGCAGCTCGTAGGCCAACCGCAGCGAGGTGCCGGTGACCGCCCGGATCGCCCCGGCGATCAGCTCCCGGTTCGCCGGGTCCTCGGCCTTGCGCTTGGAGAACGCCGACGACTCGGGCCAGGCGAGCGTGAGCCCGGCGTCGGCGAGCGCGGCCGGCTGCGCGTCCTCGAGCAGCCCGGCGAGCATCGGCCGCTCCGCCTTGAGCTGCTCGATCACGGCGGGCCAGAGCGACCCGAACACCTCCAGCGAGAGCTCCGCGCCGGCGACGAACCGCGGCGCCGCGTGGTCCGCCTCGGGATCGACGACCGCGACCGCCGTCACGGCCGGCGCCGGGTCCGTGTCCGTGGCCAGCTCCGCGGCCACCGACGCGGCGGCCTCGTCGGCCACGGCCTGGGCGTCGCGTGGGTCGGCCGCCGCCCCGGGCAGCGACGTCGTGGCCACCACCGGCGGCTGCCCCTCGACCTGCGCGGCGACGGAGACGGTCGTGGCGCCGCGCGCCGGCGCGCCGTTGCCGGACGGCGCGGCCTGACCGCCGCCCTCGGCGGGCGCGGAGGCGCGGCCGGCCGCCGTCTCCGCCTGCTCCGGCGCCCGGACCGCCGCCGGCGCCGCGGGGGCGCCGGCCTCCAGCCGGGCCAGCCGGGCCTGCAGGGCCTTGACGGACGAGTCGATGGCGGGCGCGGCCGCCTTGACGAGCGCGAGCTCGAGCTGGGTGCGGGCGTCGGCGCCGTCCTTCATCGCGCGGAGCGCGGCGGCCAGCAGCTCGAGCAGCCGGACGACCGCCTCCGCCGGCACGCGGCGGGCCTGCTCGCCCAGGCGCTCGTCCTGCTCGGCGGTGACGCGCAGCTCCGGCGGCACCTCGCCGAGCACCTGGACGACCATCAGCGCCCGCGCCTGTGCCTCGAGGTCGCCGAAGAAGCGCCCGACGTCGCGGCCCGACTCGGCCAGCCGGGCGCAGGCGTGCAGCGCGGCCCGGGCGTCGCCCGAGGCCACGGCGTCGACCGCGCCGAACAGCAGGTCCGCGTCGGCCGCCCCCAGCACCGCCAGCACGTCCTCCAGCGCGATCTCCGGCCCGGAATAGGCTCGCAGCTGCTCCAGCGTGCCCAGCGCGTCGCGGAACGAGCCGGTGGCGGAGCGGGCCACAAGGGCCAGCGCCTCCTCGGGGATCGCGATCGACTCGGCGTCGGCCGCCCGCCGCAGCACCGTCCCGATCTGCCCGACCGTGGGGCGCGAGAAGTCGAACCGGTGGCAGCGGTCGACGACCGTCGGCAGCACCTTGTTCGCCTCCGTGGTGGCGAGCACGAAGATCGTGTGCGGCGGCGGCTCCTCCAGCGTCTTCAGGAACGCGTTCCAGGCCGCCGGCGTGAGCATGTGCGCCTCGTCGAGGATGTAGACCTTGTATGCGCCGGCCACCGGGGCGTAGGCCACGCGCTCGCGCAGGTCGCGGATGTCGTCGACCGAGTTGTTGGAGGCCGCGTCCATCTCGATCACGTCGAGCGACGTGGCCGCGGCGATCGCCCGGCAGGACTCGCACTCGCCGCACGGCGAGACGGTCGGCCCGTGCACGCAGTTCAGCGAGGCCGCGAGGATCTTGGCCATCGACGTCTTGCCCGTCCCCCGCGAGCCCACGAACAGGTACGCATGGTGCACCCGCCCCTGCTCGATGGCGTTGCGCAGCGTGCGCACGACGTGCTCCTGGCCCACCACGTCGGCGAACGTGCGCGGGCGGTGACGGCGATACAGGGAGGCGGCCAAAGGACGTCCGAGTCTAGAGGTGAGGAACCCGGGAAAACCCGTCCCGGCGACAGGCGCTGCAGGACGCGGGAAAATCCGCGCCGGTCGGATCCCGCCCAGCGATCCGCTCGGGCGACACCACCCGGGAAAATTCGCGCCGGTGGTCGCGCCCGGCGATCCGCTCAGGCGACACCACCCGGGAAAATTCGCGCCGGTGGTCGCGCCCGGCGATCCGCTCAGGCGACACCACCCGGGAAAATTCGCTTCAGCGAATTCTTCCCAGGCCATTTCCCTCTGGGAAATGGACCGTGCACCCTCCGTCGAGCTCGGCCTCCAGGGACTGCTCGTGTCGCAAGCTCCGGCCGGGCGATCCCGCAGCGCCCGCCGGTGACCCGCTTAAGGCTGCTTCCTTCCGGACCTGACCTGGTTCACGGCTCGACGTCGCGCGGGACCCGGCCATCGACGCCGCGAACGCGAGCGCTGGCCCGGAGCCGTGACCCTCGAGAGGGAATTCAGCCCCGCTAGAGCGGATTGCGAGTACAGGGCACCGCTACCTCCCCGCCTAGCACGGTCCACGACCCAGTCTACCGCCGAGCGCCGAGCGCCTCGCGCAACTTGCGCAGCGCCCGGTAGACGCGGCCCTCGACCGTGGTCAGCGGCTCGCCCAGCACCTCGGCCATCTCGGGCACGGTGAGCTCGGCGCCGAAGCGCAGGGCGATCGCCTCGCGCTCCTCCGCGCTGAGGGACGCCAGCGCGCGCCCGAGCTCGTCGCGCGCCTCGACGCCGGCGAACGGATCCGCCGCCGGCTCGTCCGGCACGCGGTCCAGCGCCCGCCCCTCCGCCGCCGCCCGGCGCGCGTGGTCGCGCAGCAGGTTGAGCGCGATCGCGTACAGCCACGTCTTCTCCGACCCCCGCCGGCGGTCGTAGCGCACGCGCGAGCGCAGCGCCCGCTCGAACGCGTCGGCCAGCAGGTCCTCGGCCAGCGCGCGGTCGCCCGTGCGGTAGGTCAGGAAGGCGAACAGGCCCTGGGCCTCCGCCGCATACAGCCGCTCGAACTGGTCGTCGCGCAATTCGTCAGTCGGGAATCGGGTCGCTCGTCCGTATCAGTGTGCGATGACCGAGCACGACGACGTCATCCGGCTCCTGCGCGAAGGCCGTCCGCAGGCCACGGAGATGGAGCTGGACCAGATCAAGCAGCAGGTCCGCCGCCGCGCCGCGGCGCCTTCAGGGAGGAAGCCGGAAATGAAGTCACGTATCGCCATCTTGGGCATGCTCGTCGCCGGAGCCCTGTTCAGCACGGCCGGCGTCGGCCTCGCCGTGTCGGGGAGCGCCCCCTCGCAGGTCAACGCGTCGGTCGCGCAGTACGGCACTCCGACCCCCACCCCGACCGTGACGCCCGCCTGCGTCCCGTCGTCAGGCGGCGGCACCACGGGTTCCGGCTCTCCCGCGGACAGCTGCTCGCCCGGGCCGTGCACGGACTCGACGAGCGGCACCACCTCGCCGGCCAGCGGCTCGCCGGCCGCCGAGTGCACGCCCACGCCCGAGGGCGGCGTCCTGCCCGCCCAGGCCGGCGGCGGCAACGCCCCCGCCAAGAGCGGCGGCGGCGTCGCGCCCGCGGAGGCCACCAACACGCAGCCGGTCCGCCAGGAGGCCGCGGCCGCCAACAGCGAACTGCCGTTCACCGGCTTCGCCGCCATCCCGGTCATCCTGGGCGGCCTCGCGCTGCTCACCGGCGGCCTCATCCTGCGCCGCCGCACCCGAGATGAGTAAGGCGACGCTCCCGATCATCCGACCTTAGGGTCATTGGAAGGGGATCCCGGCCCGCCGCGTCACAGCACGCCGGCGGGCCGCGGTCCTCGCCCGCGCGAGGTCCCGCACCAGCGTCCGGGCCAGCGGCTCGAGCGGGTTCAGGCGCAGCGCGCGCACCGCGTCCGGCCGCGGGTCGCGCCCCGCGACGCCGGCCATGATCGCCTGACCGTAGACGTACTCCCAGTTGCCGGGGTCGCGATCGTGCGCGGCGTTCATCGCCTGCGTGGCCAGCGCGTACTGGCCCGCCCGGGCGTCGCAGTAGCCGAGCACCTCCCACGGCTCGGGCCGCACGCCGAACCGCTCGCTGGCGGTCAGCGCCGCGTCGACCGCGGCCGGGCAGTCGCCGGCGGCGAAGTCGCGCTGCGCGGCCAGCAGCGGCGCCTGTGAGCGGAGGATCAGCCACGGCGTGATCGCCAGCACGAGCACGGCGAGCCCCGCCGCCACGCGCGGGATGCGCGCCAGCTCCCAGGCCGGCCGCTCGCCCTCGCGGGCGGCGAGCGCCACGCCCCCGGCTCCGAACAGCCAGGCGAACAGCGCCGGCATCTCCCAATCCCAGTCGATCCCGGCGTGGACGGCCAGCATCGTCCCCGCGGCCACGAACGCGGCGTAGGCGTGGCGCTCCGGCCCGCGCAGCCGCCGCAGCCCGGCGCCGAGCAGCGTGGCCAGCGTGACCACCACGAACACCAGGCCCGGGACTCCCATCTCCGACAGGGTCTCGAGGTACAGCGAGTGCCCGTCGACGATGTGGACGGGCGGCGCCGGCCGGTCGCGCTCCCAGGTCAGGGCGAAGGTGCCGGCGCCGGTGCCGTGCAGCGGGCTCGTGCGGAAGCCGTCGAGGTCCACCCGCCAGTCGTCGATCCGGCCGTTGTCCACCGCCGAGGTCAGCCGGGTCCGCAGGTCGGCGTTGTAGGGCAGGTACTGCCCGCGCTCGAACGTCGCCTTCGCGTCGGCGATCCGCTGCGGCACGTGCGCGGCCAGCCCGCCCACGACCACGACGACCAGCGCGGCCGCGGCGAGCCCGCGGCGCAGCGCGCGCTCGCGCGCCTCCGGCAGCCGCACCGCGGCCAGTCGGGCGTCGAGTGGGAGCGCGGCCAGCGCGCAGCAGCGCCGCGACGACCGCACAGGCCGCCACGGTGAGCGCGACGCGGTGCGCCTGCGGAGCGGCCGCGGCGGCGGCGTAGCCCACCTCGGCCAGCTTGTCCGCGTCGTAGGCGACGACGACCGCCATCGCCGCCGGCAGCGCCGCGGCCGGCAGCGCGGTGAGCATTCCGCGCGGGCGGGCCAGCCCGATGTAGAGGACCAGGCCCAGCGGGAGCGACCCAGATCGCTCCGCGGGAGAACGTGAAGTACAGCGTGGCGGCGATCGGCACCAGCAGTGCCGCCGCCAGCACGCGCACCGCCGGCGGCTCGCGCTCGCTCGCCGTGTGGTGCAGGGCGAGCAGGCAGCCCATGCGCGCAGGCGATGCCCATCGCGTTCCAGTAGGTGAGTGGGAAGCCGACGCGCTCCGGGAGCACGCCGGCGGTGATCGGGAACGTCGACGGGAACAGCCGGGTGACCAGCCCGGCCAACGCGATGGCCGCGAACGCGCCGCCCGCCCAGCGCAGCAGCACGGCGATGTCGCCCACCCGATTGGCCAGGGATCCGGTCAGAGTGAGAACTAGCCCATAGAGGAGGACGCGGTCGAACTCGACGATCGCCCGGGCGGGCGCGTGCGACCAGGCGGCCGAGACCAGGATCCACACCGCCAGGCAGGCCAGCGCGCCGGATGCCAGTCCCAGCGCCAGGCTCCAGCCGGCGAACGGCTCGCGCGCCAGGGTGATCCGGAGTACCAGCAGCACCGTAAGCGTCAAGGCGGCCACGGCGACGGGTCCGGCAAAGAACCCACCTGAACGAAAGCCCAGCCACGCCGTCGTCAGCCCAGGTAGCGTTAGCACCCAGACGCGAAGGACAACGCGGGCGCGGGCCCCCGGAGACGGAGGCTTCAGGCGCAGAACCCGAAGGGCCTTTCCAGCGCGCGGCAACGGTCTGGAAGTTCGGGTGGGAATGGACCGGAATACGGCGATTGATAGGCAGGAAATTGGGGCATGAAGCGAGCGCCCGGGCAGGGAAGCGGTCTTGAGCACGAATGCGACATCAGCTGAAACGGGAGGAAGCCTGAGCGTCTCCACAGACGTCCTGGCCGACGCCTTCGTACCTGCTGCTCCCGCAGCGGCGCGTCGACAGGGCCAGCTCCGTCGTCAGCTGCTCAGCGCCGACATCCTGTCAGGCTCGCTGTGCGGCGCGCTCGCCTCGCTGCTCTCCGGGCTGCCGATCAACCTGCTGCCGGTCGTCGCTCTGACCATCGGCGTCGGCTGGCCGGTCCTCGCCTACCTGTGCGGCCTGTACGCCGCCGATGACCTGCGCTCGTGGGCCAGCGGCGTCGGCGACGCACCGCGGCTGGCCGTCACGTCGCTGCTCATCTCCTGGCCGGTGTTCGGCCTGCTCACCGCGCTCGGCGCGCCGAACGCCGTGCTCGGCGCGCTGTCGGCCGCCGCGCTCACCGGCGCGGGCGCCGGCGTGGCCCGCGCCGCCGCCCGGGCCGCGCTGCACCGCTTGCCCGAGCCTGCGCCAGCGCACGCTGATCCTCGGCTCGGGCACGGTGGCCCGCCAGGTGGTCGAGCGCCTGCGCCAGCATCCCGAGCTGGGCCTCGAGCCGGTCGGCTACATCGACGACGACGTGGCCAACCCCGGCGAGCTGGGCGTCCCGCGCCTCGGCGTGCTGGAGTCGCTGCCCGACCTGATCGCGTTCGGGCGCGTCGACCGGGTGATCATCGCCTTCAGCCGCGCGGGGCACGAGGAGCTGCTGCACTGCATCCGGGTCTGCCGCGACGCCGGCGTCGCCGTCGACGTCGTCCCGCGCCTGTTCGAGTTCCTCGACGGCGCGCGCGACCGAGCAGATCGGCGGCCTGCCGCTGATGTCGATCCAGCCGCCGTCGTTCTCCCGCCTGTCGAGCGCCTGCAAGCGCGGCCTGGACCTCGTCGGCGCCTCGGTCGCGGTGCTCGTCCTCTCGCCGCTGCTGCTGACCGTGGCGGTGGCCATCCGGCTCGACTCGCGCGGCCCCGTGTTCTTCACGCAGATGCGCTCGGGCCGCCGCGGCCGGTTCTTCAAGCTCTACAAGTTCCGCTCGATGCGGATCGACTCGACGATCGAGGTGAACGCCGAGGGCGCGATCGTCAAGCGCCGCGACGACGACCGGATCACGCGCGTCGGCCGGTTCATCCGCCGCTTCTCGCTCGACGAGGCGCCGCAGCTGCTCAATGTGCTCAAGGGCGACATGAGCCTGGTCGGCCCGCGGCCGCTGGTGCTCGAGGAGCAGCAGACGCTGAACGAGGACTGGCAGGCGCGCCGGGCCGATCTGCGGCCGGGGCTGACCGGCCCCTGGCAGGTCTCGGGGCGCTCGCACATCCCGTTCCAGGACATGATCAAGTTCGATTACCAGTACGTCGCCGGCTGGTCGCTGGCCCGCGACATGGAGATCTTGCTGGCCACGGTGCCGGCGGTCATCTCGGGCCGCGGCGCGTATTGAGGTAGAGCGCCGCGGTGGCGGCGACCATCCGCTCGACGCCGAAGCGGTCGGCGTGGCGGGCGCGCGACGCGGCGGCCATCGCGGCCCGCCGGGCGGGGTCGCGGAGCAGCGTCACGATCGCGTCCGCGAGCGCGTCCGGGTCGACGGGCGGGACGAGCAGGCCGGTCTCCGGGACCACGGCCTCGCGCACGCCGCCGACGTCTGAGGCCACCTGCGGGACGCCGCAGGCCAGCGCCTCCAGCACGCCGATCGGGAACGCCTCCCAGGCCGACGGCAGCACGTAGACGTCGAGCGCGGGCAGCCGCGCCGGGTCGTACGGGACGAAGGCCACGCGCGGGTCGGCCGCGTGGCGGAGCGCCGGTCCCTCCGGACCGTCGCCGCAGACGGTGATCGTCGCTCCGGGGACGGCGGCGAGGATGCGCGGCGCGGCGGCGAGCAGCACGTCGAGGCGCTTCTGCCGGCGCAGCACGGTGACCGCGCCGACATCCAACCCGGGCGGGCGCGCAGGCCCCGGGCAGGGCGGGCAGCCGTTGTGGATCACCGCGCTGGGCCGCAGCCCGGCCGCCCGGGCCACCGCCGCCTCGTCCTCGCACACGCAGACCAGCGCCGCCGTGACGGGCGCCAGCGCGCGCTCGGCGAGCCGGCCGAACCGCCGCCGGGCGGGACCCATCTCGCCGACGAAGGGAAAGCAGTGCGGCGTGTACACCGCGGGGGTGCGGGCCGCGAGGCCGGCCAGCCTCGCCAGCACGCCGGCCTTCGCCGCGTGGCCGTGCACGAGGTCGAAGCCGCGCAGCGCCCGGGCCAGCGCGCCGAGCGCGCGGGCGTCGCGCCACGGGTGGGCGTAGTCGCGGCCGAACGGCAGCGTGCGCAGCCGGCCGGGCGGCAGCCGCGCGGCGAACGCGAAGTCCGGCGAGGCGAAGACGACGGGCTCGACGCCGTGCGCGGGCAGGCCGAGCGCGAGCTGCGTCACGTGCTCGGCGACGCCGCCGTCCGGCGGCTCGCAGACGAGCGCGACGCGCACGGCGGCGATTGTAGGGTCCTGCGCATGCGGGTCCTGCTGGCCAGCCCGGGGATGGCGCTCGGCGGCGCCGAGCGCGTGGTCGCGGGCCTGGCGGGCGAGCTGCTGGCGCGCGGCCACTCCGTGGCGGTGTCCGGCGCGCCCGGGCCGCTCGATGCGACGCTGGCCCCCGGCGTCGACCGGATCGTGCTGCCCGAGCGCGGCCGCTCGCGGCTCGGCGCCGTGGAGTGGGCGCTGCGGCTCGCGCCGCGGCTGCGGGTGTGGCGGCCCGACGTCATCCACGCCCACAACGCCAAGGCCGCCGTGTCGGCCGCGGCGGCCGCCCGGCTGGCCCGCGGCCCGCGCCGGCCGCCCGTGCTGGCCACCCACCATGGCGCGGCCACCGCCGGCGAGGACCGCGCGGCCCGGGTGCTCTCGCGCGTGGCCGACGTCGTGGTGTGCGTCTCCGAGGACCTGGTGGGCGCGTTCCCCGGGCCCGTGCGCGTGATCCACAACGGCATACCGCCCGCGCCACCGTTCGACGCCGCCGCGCTCGACGCCGAGCTGGGACTGGCGGGCGCTCCGCTCGTCGCGTCCGTGGGCCGGCTCGTGCCCGAGAAGGGACCGGAGCGCTTCCTGCGCGCCGCGGCACTCGTGCACGCGAGCGAGCCGGCGGCGCGGTTCGTCGTGGTGGGCGACGGTCCGTTGCGCCGGCGGCTCGAGGCGCTGGCCGGCGAGCTGGGCCTCGCCGGCGTCGTACGTTTCACGGGCGCGCGTGCGGACGCCCGGGCGCTGATCGCGCGCGCCGACGTGCTGGTCGTGGCCTCCGACTCGGAGGGCCAGTCGCTGGTCACGCTCGAGGCGCTCGCCGCCGGCACGCCGGTCGTCTCGACGCCGGTGGCGGGGATGACCGGCCTGGCGGCCGTGTCGGCGGTCTCCGGGTTCACCCCGGAGGCGCTGGCCGGTGCGGTCACCGAGCTGCTGCGCGCCCCCGCCCGGCGGGCGGCGCTGAGCGCGGAGGGAGCGGCGGCGGCGCGCCCGGACCTCACGCTCGACGCGATGGTCGACGCGTACGCTGCGCTCTACACCGCAATGTCGCGCGACGGCAATACCATGGGCTGACCGGATGCAACTCGCCGAGCTCCTGGCCATCCTCAAGAAGCGCCGCTTCGGCGTGCTCGCGGTCCTGCTGCTCACGGTGGCCTTCAGCGCGGCGATCGCGCTCGTCACCCCGCCGCGCTACGAGGCCACGGCCACGCTGGCGCTGACGCCGAAGATCTCGCGTACCGAGGCGTTCATCGGCTCGACCGACCTGAGCGCGCTGCTCAGCACCTACGCGGAGACGGCGAAGTCGCGGGTCAACCGCGCCCGCGCGCAGCAGATCCTCGGCCGGCCGCTGCCCGGCACGCTGGACACGTCGACGATCGGCGGCACCGGCATCCTGCGCATCACCGGCAGCGCCTCCACACCGCAGGGCGCGGCGGTCACGGCGAACGCCGCGGCGCAGGCGTTCCAGGAGTCGATCACGGACAACCCGCTGATCCTCGTCAGCGTGGTGGACCCGCCGGAGCCGCCCACGTCGGCCGTGCAGCCGCGGCCGCCGCTGATCGTGGCCATCGGCATCCTGCTCGGCGCACTGGCGGGCATCGCCTACGCGCTGCTGATGGAGCGCGTGCGCCGGCGGCTGGAGACGCCGGCGGAGATCACCGAGCTCACCGACCTGCCCGTGGTCGGCCGGCTGCCGCGCCAGCGCTCGCTGCAGCGCGCGGAGGCCCAGCTCATCTGGAGCCAGGACCGCATGACCGGGTTGCAGGAGAGCTTCCGGGCGCTGCGCACCAACGTGCAGTTCCTGGCCGAGGGCCGGCGGGTGATCGAGGTCACGAGCCCGGATCCCGCGCAGGGCAAGTCGACCGTGGTGGCCAACCTGGGCGCGGCGCTGGCGCAGATCGGCATCGACACGGTGATCGTCGACGGGGACCTGCGCCGCCCGAGCCAGCACAAGATCTTCGGCATCGACAACGCGACCGGGCTGTCGAACCTGCTGGCGGTGCGCGAGCCGGCGCTCGACCTCAAGCCGGCCAACCAGCCGAACCTGTGGGTCATCCCGAGCGGCCCGCTGCCTCCCGACCCCACGGAGATGCTGCACATCCGCTTCGCCGGCCTCATGGAGCGGCTGCGCGAGCTCGACGCGCTGGTGCTGATCGACACCCCGCCGGTGCTGCCCGTGTCGGACGCGCGGCTGATCGCCCCGCACTGCGACGGCGTGCTCGTGGTGGTGGCCGCCGGGACGGTCAAGCCGATGGCGCTGGAGAGCGCGCTCGAGCGCCTGTCGATCGTGCGGGCCAACGTGCTCGGCGTGGTGCTCAACCAGTCCGGCCACGACCTCGAGGCCACGGGCGGCTACTACTACACGAGCCCGCACGAGTCGGCCGGCGCCACCGTCTAGCCATGAACCTGCGGGTGCGCATGCGGCCCGCGGAGTGGCTGCCGGCCGTGCTGCTGGCCGCGGCCGTGGCCGTGCCGACGGCGCTCTCGCCGAAGTACGCCCTGGTCGGGGCGGTGGTGCTGCTGGTGCTCGGGCTTGTCGTGTTCAACACGCTCGGGCTGCTGGCGCTGCTGATCGCCGCGTTCCCCTGGGACGACATGCTCGGCATCCCGACCCAGACGGTGTCGGTGGTGAAGATCCTCGGCGCGCTGCTGCTGATCGGCTACTTCCTGCGCGCGCTGAGCCGCGACGAGGAGATCCGGCTGCCGTCCACGATCGTCTGGTTGACCGGGTTCACGATGCTCGTGCTGCTGTCGCTGCTGCTGAGCGGCGACCTCGAGACCGGGCTCAACAAGACGCTGCGCTACCTGCTGTTCGCGGCGTTCTCGTTCCTGTTCGTGCAGATCGTGCGCACGCGCGGCCAGCTGCTCGCGATGCTGCGGGTGCTGGTGCTGTCGGCCACCGCGGCCGCGCTGTACGGGAGCTTCCTGTTCGTCACCGGCCAGGCCGAGCGCGTGGAGGGGCCGATCGGCGAGGCGAACGACTTCGCCTACGTGCTGGCCTCGGTGCTGCCGTTCGCCGTCTATCTCTCGCTGCGCGACCGCCGCTTCCGGCTGCTGTGGGTGGCGGCGTCCGCGGTCCTGATCGGAGCCCTGTTCGGGACGCTCTCGCGCGGCGCGCTCGTCGGGCTCGCCGCGGTCGTGCTGTGGGCCGTGGCCACTCGCCGCACGCGGGTGGGCGGCGTGCTGGCCGGCGCCGTCGTGGTCGGCGGCGTGCTGCTGCTGGCGTTCACGCTGTGGAGACCGCTGATCCACGAGCGGCTGGCGGCCAAGAACAAGGTCGCCGTGGCCAACGTGGAGTCCCGGCAGGCGTACTGGAAGGCCGCGGCGGCGATGGCGGCGGACCACCCGCTGCTCGGCGTCGGCCCCGGGCGCTTCGGCGTGGAGAGCACGCACTACGTGCTCAACAACCCGACCGGGATCGTCGACCCCGTCGTCCACAACTCGTACCTGGAGGTGCTGGCCGAGGGCGGCCTGCCCACGCTCGTGGCGTTCCTGGGCTTCATCGTGGCCTCCTGGCGGCTCGCCGCCCGGGCGCGCCGGCGCTTCCAGGCCGAGCACGACCGCGACGGCCTGCGCCTGGCCGCCGCCGTGCAGGCCGCGCTGGTCGTGGCCATCGTGTCCGCGAACTTCCTGTCGGTGCAGATCACCGTGCCGCTGTGGCTGCTGGGCGGGATCGCCGCCGTGCTGGCGCTGCCCGACGCGCCGCCCCGGCGGGCGTGAAGGTCGCGCTCGTCACCTCGATCCCGCGCGGGGGCCCGCTCGAGCACGCGCTGCTGCTGGCCCGCGACCTGGGGGCGCTCGGCGCCGACGTACGGGCCGTCGCCGTCGACGCGCACGCCGCCGGCCGCTTCGCCGCCGCCGGCGCGCGGGCCGCCGTGCTGCCGCTGCGCTCGCCGGGGGACGCGCGCGGCGCGGGCGCGGTCCACCGCTTCGTCCACGGCGTGGACGTGGTGCACTCGCACGACCGCCGCAGCGGTCTGTGGGTCCGGCTCGGCCCGCGCCCCGCGCGGGGCGCCGTGCGCGCGCACACGCTGCACGGGCTGCCGGAGCCGTTCCTGCCGCCGCCCGCCGGCCCGGCGCGACCGGGCCTCCGCGCCCGGCTCGCCTACGCCGGCCTCGAGCGCGGGCTCGCCGCCCGGACCGACCTCTTGATCGCGCCGTCCGCGGCCGCCGCCGCCGAGCTGGCCTCGCGCGTGGGCTACGCGCGCGGGCAGATCCGCGTCGTGCCCAACGGCGTCGACCTCCCCGAGCGCTCGGTGGGGGGCACGCTCGTCGGCACACTGGCCGCGCTCGAGCCGGTGAAGGGCGTGGACGTGTTCCTGCGCGCCGCCGCGGAGCTGTCGCGGCACCGGCCCGAGCTGCGCTTCGCCGTGTTCGGCGCGGGCGCCGAGGAGGCGGCGCTGCGCCGGCTCGCCACGGAGCTGGGGCTGGATGGCCGGCTGGCGTTCCGCGGCCATGTGCCGCTCGCGGCCGCGCTCGCCGAGCTCGCCGTGTTCGTCCTGTCCTCCTACATGGAGACGAGCGGGCTGGCGCTGCTGCAAGCGATGGCCGTGGGCGTCCCCGCCGTGGCCACCCGCGTCGGCGGCGTGCCGGAGACCGCCCCGCCCGGCACCGCCGAGCTCGTCCCGCCCGGCGACCCCGCCGCGCTGGCCGCCGCGGTGGCCCGGCTGCTCGACGACCCGGCGCTGGCCGCGGCGCGCCGCAGTGCCGGCCGCGCGGCCGCGGCGACCCGGAGCGCCCGCGCGACGGCCGAGCTCATGCTCGCCGAGTACGAGGGCGCACTCAGCCGGCGACTCAGACCGTGACGCGGCGCGGCGCGACCACGCCATGTGGCGCGGCGACGATCAGCCGCACCGTCCGCCCGGCCGCCGCCACGCCGGCCACCGCCGGGACGGTGAGCCGCAGCGTCACCGAGCGCCGCGACCGCAGCGCAACCCGATGCGACGCGACCGTACGACCCGCCCGCTTCAGCCGCACCGTCCCGCGGCACGTCCGGGCGAGCCGGCAGCGGACCTTGATGGCGACGTGGCGGGTGCGCGCAGGCGCGCTCGGCGCCGCGCTGCCACTCTGGCTCGCGCCCGCCGCCGCGCCGGCGCCCAGGCCCGGGGCGGCGCCGGTCTTGACCAGCACGAGCGCGCTGTGGGGGGCCAGCGTGACGGCGGTCGCATTCGTGAGGCCGGAGCCGGTGTAGCTGCCGCCGAAGCTCACGGGGACAGAGCCGGTGGTCGGGTTGACGAGGACGAGGCCGTCGGCGAACGCCCGCCGGTGCACGCCGCTCGCGTCGCGGGACTCCGGGCCGGCGGGCGCGCCGATCGCGTAGTCGTACTCGGGGAACCAGGTCTCGTTGGTGTAGTCGCTGGCAAACGTGAAGTGCGCGTCGCCGGCGGCGCCGAGCAGCATCGTCGCCCAGCCGTAGCGGGCGGCCGCCTCGTCGCCGGGCGAGGAGTGCGAGACGCCGAGGAAGACCTTGCCCTGCGCGGCGGCGTCCTTGACCTCCTGCAGCTGGGTCTCCCAGGTCGAGCCGGTGACGTAGGTGCCGGCGGAGCCGTCCGAGCCCACCTTGACGAACATCTCGTCCTGGCCGCCGTCGACGTAGCCGAGCCAGCGCGAGATCACGCTCGGGTAGTCCTTCCAGAAGCCGAAGTTGCCGATCACGAGCTTGCCCTCGGCGCGGAAGCGGGCGCCGATGGCCGACAGCGCCGACGCCGTGGCCGCCTGGTAGGCCGCATCGCTCGGGTACCTGGCCACCGAGGCGACGTCGTAGTGGTAGCTCATGCTCGGGTTGACGTCGTCCATGAAGACGCCGTCCCAGCCCTGGGCCTTGGCCTCGGCCAGCACGTTGTCGGCCCACTTCTGCTGGAAGCCGGCGTTGCCGACGTCGGCCGCCCACATCCAGTCGTAGGCGCGGAACGTGAAGCGCCGGCCGCCGGTGTTGAGCAGGTACCAGTCCGGGTGCGCGGCGGCGTCCTGTGTCGTCACGCCGGTCGACGAGAAGCCGGAGGGGTCGCGGTCGACCATCGCGGAGAGGTCCTTGTAGACGAGGACCTTCAGGTTCGGGTTCTGCGCCTTCAGCCGGCGGGCGAGCGGCGCCTGGAAGCCCTGGAGGACGACGTAGTCGTCCCGCGCGGGGGTCTGCGAGTAGTCCGCGTTCGCTGCCGCCGTATCGAGGGCGAGGCGGTAGTGCCCCGCCACGGGCTGCGCCGCCCGGGCCACGGCCGGGAGTATGGACAGCCCCGCCAGCGCGGTGGCGAGCCCTCGGTGGACGATGCGCACGCAGTGCCCCTTTCGGCAGCCCGGCCGACCGCATGGGTCCCGTGGCTTTGCGTCCCCGCCTCACGACGGGTTTGCCTTTGTCGATGTCGGGCGCTCGGCCCTGCCTGTAGTGATCGGCTGAAGGCGGCTCAGACCTGAGCCAACTCGGCGTAGAGCGACTCCGCCGCGGCCAGCGCGTCGGGCCAGCGGAAGCGCTCGGCGAGCTCGCGGCCGGCCGCGCCCAGCGCCGCCGCGCGGCCGGGATCGGCGAGGAGCGCGGCGAGCGCGGCGCCGAGCCCTGCCGGGTCCTCGGCCAGCCGCCCGTGGCGGCCGTCCACGAACTCGAGCCCCGACGCGCCCAGCGCGGTGGACACGACGGGGCGCGCCGCGGCCAGCCCTTCGAGCACCTTCAACCGCGTGCCGCCGCCCTCCCAGATCGGCACGAGGACCGCCCGCGCCGCGGCCAGCGCGCCCGGCAGGTCGTCCACCAGCCCGAGCACGTCGACGCCGGGGGCAGCCGCCAGGCGCGCGCGCAGGCCTTCGTCCAGGCCGCCGCCGGCCACTGCCAGCCGCGCCGCGGGACGGCGCGCGCGGGTCTCCGGCCAGCCGTCGCGCAGGAAGCGCTCGAGCCCCCGCCGGTTCGGCTCGTAGCCGAAGTGGCCGAAGAACAGCGCGCGCTCGTCGCCCGGCCCCGCCGGCACGGCGAAGAACGCGTCGTCCACGCCGTTGGGCGCGAGCAGCGGGCGCCCGCCGGCCGCGCGCACGGCCTCGGCGTCGTCCGGGGACACGCACAGCACGCGGTGGGCTCGCGGCAGCATCCGGCGCTCGACGGCGCGCAGCGCCGCCGCCCGGTTGTGGGCCTGCAGCCACGCCCGGCCGCCGGGCCGGAGTCCGCGGGCGAGGCCGAGCGCCACCGCCGAGTCGAGGTTGTGCAGGCTGAGCACCCAGGGCACGCCGTCCGGCGCCGGGTAGTAGGCGCTCTGCGTGTGCTCGACCTGCACGAGCGCCGCGCCGCGCCCGAGCTCCGTCACCCGGGCGCCCAGCCGGTGCAGGTACGGGCTGGGACGGCGCGCGGCGTGCTGGCGCAGCCGCTCGGCGGGCGTGGGCGGCGCGTCCTCGACCACCTCGACGCCCCAGCCCCGCGCGCGCAGTGCCCCGGCCGCGCCGGGGGCACCCGGGTCGGCCGTCAGCACGTGCGGACGCAGGCCCGCGCGCTCCATCGCCTCGAGCAGCCGCAGCGTGCGCTTCTGCCCGCCGGTGACGGGCGGCTCGGGCAGCAGCGGGCAGACGACCACGGCGGTCCGGGGCACGACGCACAGTCTGGCGCCTGCCAACATGGCGCCGGTGCGCATCCTGGTCTGCGCCTCCGAGGCGCCGGTCGCGCCGCTGAACGGCTCGCGCCTGGTCCTGCGCGAGCTCACGACCCGGCTCGCCGCGCACCACGAGGTCACCGTCCTCGCGCTCAAGCGCCCCGGGCAGGACGGTCCGGCGCCGGCGGGCGTGCGGCTGCTCGCGCTCGATCATCCCGACCCCTCGCCCGGCGCCGCGTGGACCGCGCGGCTGCTCGCGATGGCCCGCCGCGAGCCGGTCGAGGCGCGCCGCCTGGTCGCGCCGTTCGCCCACGCGCTCCCCGGCCTGCTGGACGCCGAGCGGTTTGACGTCGCGCACGTGATGCTGGGCGGGCTCGCCGGCGTCGCGGCCCATCTGCGTGGCCTGCCGGCCGTGCTCGCGCCGCTCGACGCGTGGCACCTCAATGTGCGCGCGGAGGCCGCAGCCGCGGGGGGCGTGGAGCGGGCGTGGCGGCTGACCCAGGAGCGCGCGGTCAAGCGCTTCGAGGCGCGCGCGTACCGGCCGTTCGCGCGCGTCGTGCTGGTCACCGAGCAGGACGCGCGCGAGGTCGCCCGGCTCGACCCCACGCTGCGCGTGGTGGCCATCCCGAACGGCGTCGACGCGGCCGCGCTCGCTCCACCGGACCCCGCCCCGCGCCCGGGGCGGCGGATCCTGTTCACCGGCGCGCTCGGAGCGCCGGCCAACGAACAGGCCGCGCTGCGGCTGGTGCGGCGGATCCTGCCGCGGGTGCGCGAGCGCGTGCCGGAGGCCGCCGTCGAGCTGGTGGGCCGCGCGCCCGGGCCGGCCGTGCGTGCGCTGGCCGGCGAGGACGTGCGGGTCGTGGCGGACGTGCCCGACCTGCGGCCGTGGCTGTGGGCCGCGCCCGTCTACGCCTGCCCGATGGCCGGCGGCACCGGGATCAAGAACAAGCTGCTCGAGGCGATGGCCGCGGGCGCGCCCGCCGTGGCCACGCCGCTGGCCTGCCAGGGGCTCGAGGTGCGCGACGGCGAGCACCTGCGCATCGCTGCGGACGACGACGGCTTCGCCGCGGCGCTCGCGGAACTGCTCACGGATCCTGCCGCGGGCGCCCGGTTGGCCGGCGCGGCGCGCGCCTACGTGAGCGCGCGTCACGATTGGGACGCCGTCTCCCGCGCCTATCAGGCCGTTTATGAGGAGATCGCAGCGCCGCTGAGCCATGCCACCGCCTGAGACCACCACCGAGCCCTCGCCGATCGAGCCGATCGACGACCCGCTGGGCGCGACCAGCGCGCCGTCGGTGGTCAGCGGCGGCCTGTGGACACTGGTCAATCGCGCGGTCCCGCAGGCCCAGCTGCTCGTGCTCTCGGTCGTCGTCGCCCGCTACCTCGGGCCGAACGACATGGGCCGCCAGAGCTACATCGCGTTCGTGTCGCTGGCGCTCGTGCAGCTGGCCACCGCGGGTCCGCCCGGCGCGCTCACCCGGTTCGTCGGCGAGCTGCTCGGCGCTCGCCGTGGCGGGCAGGCGATGTCGCTCTACCGGCTCACGCGCCGCGTCGAGCGGGTCGCTGCCGCGCTGCTGTTCGCGGCGATGGCCGCCTCGGCCGCGCTGGGCAGCCGGCCGGGCGCCGCCTGGGTGCTGGCGGGGGCCAGCGGGGCGCTGGCCGTGCTGCAGTCGGTGCCGATGAGCCTGCTGGCCGGCGCGCAGCGCTGGCGCGCGGCGTCGTTGCCCGGGCTGGTCACCGGCCTCGCGACCGTGCCGCTGACGATCGCCGTGCTGGCCGCGGGCGGCGGGATCACGGGGCTGTTCGCCGTCGAGGCGTCGACCGTGTTCGCCAACCTCGTGTGGACCGCGGCGCTGGCCCGCGGCGTGGCGGCCCGGCTGCCGCGGGGCGAGCCGGCCGACCCGGAGCTGCGCCGGCGCTTCGTGTCGTTCGCGGCCTCGACCACGCTGATCGTCGGCATCCACTTCGTCGTCTGGCGGCGCTCGGAGCTGTTCGTCATGCAGCGCGACTCGACGGAGGCGCAGATCGCCTTCTACTCGATCGCGTTCGCCGCCGTCTCCGGTCTGGCGAAGCTGCCCGAGACGATCGAGGCGATCACCGTCCCGGCGGTGGCCAACCTGATGGGCGGCGGCGAGTCGGAGCGCGTCCGTCGCGGCTTCTGGCGGGCGATGCGGCTGCTGGCCATGGCCATGCCCTCGCTCGTGGCCGGCGTCGCCGTGACGGGCCCGGCGCTGCTCGGGTTGGTGTACGGGACCGCATACGAGGGCGCCGGCCCCGTGCTGCTGGCGATGCTGGCGCCGCTGCTGGTCCAGCCGATGCTGACCATGGCCGAGGCCGTCCTCTACGGGGTCGGGCGCCTGCGATTCATCGTCGTCGCCGGGTTGGCGGCCTGCGTGGTCGATGTGGTGCTCGCGGTCGCGCTGGTGCCGCTGTGGGACGCCCTAGGCGCCGCGGTGGCCAACGGCGTCGCGCAGCTCGTGGCCGGCGTGCCCTGCCTGGTGCTGGCCGCCCGGCTGTACCGCCCGGTCGACCTGCGGCTTGCGCCGCTGCTGCGCGGGATCGGCCTGGCGCTGGCCGTGGCCGCCGCGGCGGGAGTCGTTCTGCTGACCCTCGGCACCGGGGTCGGAGCGACGCTCGGCGCGGTGGTGGCCGGCGCCGCGGCGTTCCTGGCGCTGGGCGGCCTGGTGCGGCCACTGGCCGCCGAGGACGCGGCCTGGCTGGCGGGCGCGCTCGGCGACACCGGCGGACGCGGCGTCGCCGCCCGGCTCGTCCGCCGGCTGGCGCCGTGATCGACCTCCACGCCCACGTGCTGCCGGGCCTCGACGACGGCCCGGCGGACGAGGACGGCGCGGTCGCGCTGGCCGCGGAGGCGGCGCGCGCGGGCGTGCGCACGCTGGCCGCCACGCCGCACCTGCGAGCCGACTTCCCGGGCGTCGACCCCGCGGAGCTGCCCGGGCGGGTCGCAGCGCTGCGCGAGCGGCTCGCGGCCGCGGGCGTGCCGCTGGAGCTCGTGTCCGGCGGCGAGGTCGACGTGCTGTGGGCGCAGCAGGCGTCCGACGAGGCGCTGCGCGCGGCGTCGTTCGGCGCCCGCGGCACCGACCTGCTCGTCGAGACGCCGTACGGCGAGCTGCCGGCGATCTTCGAGGAGCTGCTCTTCCACATCTCGCTGCGCGGGTTCCGCGTGCTGCTCGCGCACCCGGAGCGCAACCCGAGCTTCCAGGCGGCGCCGGACCGGCTCGCCGAGCTGGTCGAGCGCGGCACGCTCGTCCAGGTCACCGCGGCCTCGCTGGCCGCCGGCGGCCGCGCTGGGCGGCTCGCGCAGCGGCTCGTCGCGGACGGGCACGCGCACGTGATCGCCAGCGACGCGCACCGCGCCGGCGGCCGCCGCGCCGCCTTGCGCGAGGGCGTGGCCGCTGTCCGCGACTCGCCCGCCCGCGCCGAATGGATGGTCACCGCCGCGCCGGCGGCGATCCTGGCCGGCGCGCCGCTGCCCCCGCCGCCGGAGGCGCCCACGCGCCGCCGGCGCCCGTGGCGGCGCTAGCGGATCCGCCAGCGGCCGGTGAGCGTCCACGACCGGCCCGCGGCGGTGGCCCGCACGGCGACGGTCAGGCGGGATGCGCGCCGCGGCGCCGTGACCGAGACGATCCGCGTGCCGGCCTTCGTGAAGCGCAGCGTGCGGCGGATGCGCCGGCCGGCCAGCCGGGCGTCCAGCGCGGCGCGGCCGGGGGCGTGGAAGGTCAGCCGCAGCTGCAGCCTGCGGCCGTGGCGGACCAGGCGCAGCTGCGGGCGCCGGGGCGCGGCCGGCGTGGGCGTCGCCGTCGGCTGCGGCGTGGCGGTCGGCGCCGGCGTGGCACTCGCGGTCGGCAGCGGCGTCGAGAGCGGCCCGGGGACGCCGACCTGCACCCAGCGGGCCACCGACGGCGTGCCGCTCTTGTCGAGCACGAACAGCATGTAGTAGCCGGGCGGGGCGACGTCGCCGCCGGACGGGGCGACCACGTCGAGCCCGGAATCCGTCGCGCTCAGCGTGTGCAGGTCGATCACGCGCTGGTTCATGTCCGCGCCGTGGGTCGTCGCGCCGGGCGCGACCAGCACCGCCTGGCCGGGCGTCCGGCCCGACACGGCCACATGGAACGCCGCGCCGTAGTCCACGCGCGTCGGCGCGTCGTCGATCACCGGGCGCGGCGCGAGCTGGTCGCCGTCGAACAGGTACGGCGGCGAGTAGATCTCGCCGACGTCCATCGACTCGCCGGAGCCGTCCGCCGGCCCCTGGGGCCGCTCCTCGTCGTTCAGGTACCAGTAGTCGTCGCCCGCCGACAGGATCCGCCCGTCGGGCAGCAGGATCGCCGTCGAGTGGTAGGCGCGGAACTTCTGCTGGGCCGGACCGAGCTTCCAGTCCGTGTCGACGCCCGGGCGCAGCAGCTCGACCTGCTTGAGCTCCTCGTTGTACGGCGTGCCGACGAAGTTCGTCCCGTACTGGTTGTTGCGGTCGCCGGCACCGCCGCCGATGGCCACGAGCGTGCTGTCGGGCAGCTGCACGACGTTGCCGTAGGAGCGGCCCACGTGCATCGCCGGGATCCCGTCGGCGTTCAACTGCCAGCCCTCGCCGGAGGACGCCAGGTCGAACGTCTCCGTGGCGTTCGTCGCGTCGCCGCCCTGGTCGGTGAAGTAGTAGCCGCCGAGCAGGGTCATCCGCGTGTCGCCCGGCGCGCCCTGCGGCCGCAGGATCGCATTGCCGCCCACCCGGTCGACGTTCAGCTGCCCGAAGCTCGTCCAGGCGCTGCCCGTCGCGGGATCGTCCAGCCGCCTGACGTCGAGCAGGCCCGAGTCCGGCTTCGTCGGCCCGCCGAGCAGCACGTTGCCGCCCGGCACGGTGAACAGGTGCGGGTAGAACGCCGTGAGCCGGTCGCCGGCCGGATAGTGCGTCAGGCGGCCCACGCCGCCGGGAGTGGCCGATGGCGTGAACACCTCGAGCTGCGTGTTGTCGTTCTCGTTGCCGTTCTCGTCTCCGCCCGCCAGGACGGCGATGCGCCCGTCGGCCAGCTCGACCTGCGACGGGTACCAGCGGCCGTGCTGCATGTCCGGCTGGCGTGTCCAGGTCAGCGTCCACGGGTCGAACGTGAACGACGTGTTCAGGCCCTGGTAGAGGGGGGTCGTGCCCCCGAGCGAGGCCGGGTTGCCCAGGTTGCCGCCGGCCACGAACAGCTCGCCGTCGGGCAGCAGCGACTGCCCGGAGCAGAAGATCGGCGCGGGCTGCGTCTGGCCGTCGATCACCACGTCGGGCGCGTCGTGCCGGCTCAGGGCCCCGCTCACCGGGTCCCACACCCAGAACTGCGAGAGGTTCTTCCGCTTGCTGTCGATCAGCGGCTCGCGCCCCCAGAAGGCCACCTTGCCCGTCGGCATCATCACGGTGTTGATGGCGAACGTGGGCAGCGGGATGGTCGTCTGGTCCCACTGCCCGATCTGGTCGAGCGGCGCGGCGCTCGCGGTGCGCGCCCGGGCGGCCCGCTCACGGCGCAGCAGCGCGCGCTGCTTCGCCGGCCCGAGCGCGTTCCACTCGCGCAGCGACCGGCGCGCCGCGCGGCGCTCGCGGGCGTGCTCGAGCGCGTGCTCGCGCCCGAGCGTCGCCACCTCGTAGCGGAACAGCTGGCGCTCGGTCACCTTGTGCGCGAGCGTGGGCGCGGGGAGCGCGAGGCAAACCGCCGCGGCGGCCAGCACGGCGACCTTCTTCACGCTCCCGAGCCTAGTGCGCGGTGGGGTGTCCGACCATGGGCCTGGCGCGCGGAGCCACCCGTTCGAACAGGTCGTTGTACGCGGCCGGACCGGGCGGGACGGCCCCGAGCGCGGCTCGCCGCCGCGCCTCGGCCTCCACGTGGTGCGCCACGGTCACGACCACCAGGGCCGCCAGCGCGTCAGGCCCGACGCCCAGCGCGGCGAGCGGCGCACGCAGCGCGCCGGCGGGCGGGTCGCGGCCGTCCAGCAGCGCCAGCAGCGCGTCCGCGTGCGGACGGCCGCCGCCGGCGGTGGCCGCGAGGTTGACGAGGTCGAGCCCGGCGACGGCGTCCGTCTCGGCCTCCCCCCAGTCCGCCGCGCCGACCGCGCCGCGGTGGACGCGCAGGTTGCCGGGGCGGGCGTAGCCCAGCGCGGGTCCCGCGGGCAGGTCCGCGACCACGGCGAGCGCGTCGCGGACGAGCCCGCCCCAGGCGCCCACCGCCGCCGGCAGCCGCTCCTGCGCCCGCGCCCACCACTCGCCGTCGCCCGTCCGCCCCTGCCCCGTCGCGGCGAGCGCGCCCAGCCAGGCGACGGCCGGCCCCCACCAGCCCGCGCGCGGCAAGTGCCCCGGCACGCGCTCCTCCAGCACCCACTGCGCCACGCCGTCGTCGGCCGCCGCGCGCACGCGCGGCACGCCCGGGCGGCCGCCCAGCGCGCGCTGGGCGGCCAGCGAGCGCGCGCGCCCCTCGCCGTCGCCGGTGCGGACGCGCAGGACGAGCCCGTCGCCGCAGGCGTAGGCCAGCCGCAAGGGGCCGGTGCGCGGCACGGGGAGCCCGCGGACCGGGCCGTGGGCGAACGGGTCGCCCAGCTCCGGCGGCGCCGCGGCGAGCAGCCCGGGCTGGGCGTGCCAGCGGTCCGGCGCGAGCAGGCCCTCCAGCCAGCCCCACAGCGTCTGCACGAGCTCGTGCGCGAGGGCACCGCTCCGCTGGCGCAGCACCTCGCGCAGCGCCCACAGGCAGGCCACGGCGAAGTGCCCGGCCAGCAGCGGCGAGGCCTGCCGCCGGGCCAGCGCGCCCATCCCGCGGCCGTACGGGCGCCGCGACGCAAGCCGCTCGGCCGCCACCTTCGTCGGGTGGCGCACGATCATGTCCGGCCGCAGGGCGATCGGCACTCCGGCGGCCTGCAGGCGGGCGATCGCGTCGGTGTCCTCGCCCGAGCGCGACGGCGTGCCCTGGCCGAGGCGGACGTCGAAGCCGCCCAGCGCCACGAGCCCGGCGCGCCGGAACGCCATGTTGCCGCCCGTGCCCGCCTCCCACGGCGGCACCCGCCGGCCGCGGATGACCCGCGGCGCGTCGAAGCGGATCTCGCAGTACGGGTCGCCGCGCGCGTCCAGGGGCAGGACCTGGCCGAACGCCGCCGCCACCTCCGGCGCGGAGAACGCGTGCAGGACGCCCTCCACCCAGCCGGGGTCGGCGACCTCGTCGTCGTCGATGAAGCCCACAATCGGCGCGCGGGCCCGGGCCAGCCCTGCGTTGCGGGCCACCGCGACGCCCGCCGCGAGCGCCGGCACGACCGTCACGCCGTCCGGCAGCTCCGGCCGGCCGTGGCCCTGCCAGGCGACGATCACCTCGACGTCCGCGCCGGCGAGGCGGGCGGACTCGCGCACCGACGCGACGGCCGCGCGCACCGACGCGCGCCCCACGCTGGGCACGACGACGGACAGCGCCGGCGTCAGGTCAGGACCCAGCGCGCGACCTCGATCTCGAACTGCACGCTCGAGAGGTAGGTGGGATAGAAGCGCCCGAGCAGCGCGGGCTCGCTGTCCGGCCGGACCGGCCGGGAAACCGAGGTGAACGCGGCGGCGTAGCCGGCGTCGCGCACGGCCGCGGCGGCGCGCGCGTCGACGCCGCCGTGCGGATAGGAGAACAGCCGGACGGGCGCGCCCGCCGCCTCGGCGACGGCGTCGCGGCCGTCGGTCAACGCCGCGCGCACCGCGGCCTCGTCGGGCAGCTGGTCGAGCCGGACGTGCCGGCGCGTGTGGAAGCCGATCTCGAACCCGCCGGCGGCCAGCGCCTGCACGTCCGCGGCGCGCAGCCCGGGCTCGCGGCCGTCCTCGCCGACCAGCGCGACGAGCCGGGCCAGCGCCGCCTCGCGCTCCGATGCGCCGGCGCGCTCGAACGGCCGCGCGAGCGTGCGCAGCGGCGGCTCGGGCGGCTCCGGCGCCCACTCGACCCCGATCTGCTCGGCCACCGTGGCGCCGCCGCCGTCGTCCAGCAGACCGCGGTCGGCGGCGCGCTGCACCGGCCCCCACCAGAACTCGGCCGGCGCCTCGAGCGTCGCGCCGGTGAGGAAGAACGCCGCCGGGACGCCGGCGGCGCGCAGCTCGGGCGCCGCGATCTCCACGTGCGAGCGCAGGTCGTCGTCGAACGTGACCGCCACCGGGATGCGCCCGCCCCTCCGCCGCCGCCCCGCCGCGGCGGGCAGCTGGGACGGCGCCACCGGCGTGTAGTGGGCGGCGAGGTGCGCGAGCTGAGCGCGGAAGAGGGTGCGGCCGTGCGGCGCCGACAGCTCGCGCGCCGGGTCGCCGGCCCGCTCGGCCAGCCCGTGATAGACGATCGCCACGCCCACCGGGCGCGCCGACAGCCGCCCGCGCCAGCGCAGCCCGAGCGTCAGCAGGCGGCGCAGCAGGTCCTTCCCGCGGGTCGGCACGGCCGCATCGTAGTCGCCCCTACACGACCCACCATTCCGTCTCGAGCCGCGGCAGCAGCGAGGCGGTCGAGGCGAGCGCGGCGCGCACCGCGTCGTCGCGCGCGTGATAGACGGGCAGCCGCATCAGCGCGAGCGCCGGCACCGGCGGGCGCACCGCCTCGCGCAGGTGCGGCTCGAGCCGCCCGGCCAGCGCGACCGCGCCCCAGCCGTGCGCGGCGCGGGCGAGGTCGCCCAGCACCGCCTCCCCCTCCTGGCGCGCCGCCGCGAAGGCCAGCACCTGGGCGACGCCGCCGGGGCGCGGCGTGCACGCCCAGAGGCCGATCGGCCGGCCCGAGCGGCGCACGATGCGGCACTCCGCTCGCCGTCCGGTCCCGGACAGCGTGTCCAGCACGTGCGACAGGTGCGCGGCGTCCGCCACCGGTCGCAGCCGCAGCCCGGCGGTCAGCGCCGGCAGGTGGGCGGCGAGCGCGGCGCCGTCCGCCGGCTCGCCGGCCACGCCCGGCGCGGGGGCGAGCAGGCCGCGGCGCGGGCCGCGGTAGAGCGCGTGCAGCGGCGCCGCCGCCACCGGCCCGAGCGTGCGCCCGCGGGCGAGCGCCGCGGCCCAGCGCCCCGGTCGCAGCAGCAGCAGCCAGTCGCACGCCCGCGCGCCGTCGACGTCGCCGCCGAGCACGCGCCACAGCCGCACCACGAGGTTGCTCGCCGCGTCGGAGTAGGTCAGCCGCTGCGGCCCGGCCAGGCAGGCGCGGGCGAGCCGCGCCGCGAGCGCGCCGGCGCGGTGCTCGGGGGCGACCGTGAGGTGCGAGCAGCAGGCGGCGGCGAGCGGCGCGCCGTCCAGCTCGAGCCGCCGCGGCTGGCGGGCGATGAACCCGACCACCGCGCCCGCGTCCTCGGCCACCAGCGACGGCATGTCCGGGTCGGCCCACGGGTCCTCGAGCAGCGTGGCGGCCAAGAAGCGCTCGAGGTCGGGCGCCGGCGGCGGGCGCAGGTGCGCCCGCAGCAGCGCGGCGACCGCGCCGAGGTCGCCGGGCGCGAACGGACGGATCTGCGCCTGCGCGGGCATCGCCGCCACGCTACCCGGACGGCCATTACACCGTCATCCGGAGTCTTGGGCAGCTATCGTGGCTGGCCGCCGTGGACGTCAACCGGCGCTACTTCCTGCACTACGTGCGCAGCGTCGCACCGCCCGGCGCCCGGGTGCTCGACTATGGCTGCGGGGACGGCACGATGGTGCGGGTGCTGCGCGAGGCGGGCTACGACGCGTACGGCGTGGACATCCGCTGGCCGGGCGCCGACTACGGCGACCTCGAGGCCTCGGAGCTCGGCCGCGCCGGCGTCCTGCGCTACTACGAGGAGGGCGGCCCGCTGCCGTTCCCCGACGGCGGCTTCGCCGTGGTGATCAGCGACCAGGTGCTCGAGCACGTCGTGCCGCTGGCGGCGGCCCTGCGCGAGGTCGGGCGGGTCACCGCGCCGCGCGGCGTCGGCTACCACCACGTCCCGGCGCGCGGCGTCTGGCGCGAGGCGCACATCGGCGTGCCGTTCGCGCACCGGCTCCCGCCCGGCCGCGCGCGGCTGGCCTACGTCGCCGCGGCGCGGCGGCTGGGGCTCGGCAACTTCAAGGACGAGCGGCCGCCGCGCGAGTGGGCGGCGCAGATGCTCGACTGGATCGACCGCTGGACCGTCTATCGCTCCTCCGACGAGCTCGAGGCGGCGTTCGGCCGTGTCGCCCACCGCGAGATCGACTACTGCCGCTTCCGGGCGGGGGCGCGCCCCTGGCTGCGCGCCGTGCTCGACCGCCCGCGGGCCCGCCGGCCGGTGGAGGCGCTGTTCCGCCGGCTGGCGTTCGACGCCATCGAGTGGCGCCGCGGCTGACCCGTGCCAAGCTACCGCGATGCCCCGCGCCGACGCCGACCGGCTCGCCGCGCAGATCGCCGACGCGGTCCGCGAGTTGGGCCGCCGCGGCGCGGTCCTCGGCCTCTCCGGCGGGGTCGACTCGTCGGTCTGCACGGCGCTGTGCGCCCGCGCGCTGGGGCCGGAGCGCGTGCTCGCGCTGCGCATGCCCGAACGCGACTCGCCCGCTGCGGGCCTGGCGGAGCGCGTCGCCGCCGGGCTCGGCGTGCGCAGCGTCGAGGAGGACATCACCGCGGCGCTGGACGCGCTCGGCTGCTACCGGGAGCGCGACGTGGCGATCCGGGCGGTCTTCCCCGACTACGAGCCGGACTGGCGGCACAAGCTCGTCCGCTCGCCGCCCGGCGGCGTGACCGTGTTCTCGCTGGAGGTCGAGCGCCCGGACGGCACGCGCGAGCGGCGGCGCGATGCCGGCGGCGCCCTATCGTGCCCTGATCGCCGCCACGAACCTCAAGCAGCGCGTGCGCAAGGTCGTCGAGTACACGTGGGCCGACCGGCTCGGGTACGCCGTCGTCGGCACGGCCAACCTGCTCGAGCACGACCAGGGCTTCTTCGTCAAGGGCGGCGACGGGCTGGCCGACGTCAAGCCGATGGCCCGCCTGTACAAGGGCGAGGTGTACGCGCTGGCGCGCGCGCTCGGCCTGCCCGAGGAGGTGACCGCGGCCGCGCCGACCACCGAGCACGTTCAGCCTCGAGCAGACCCAGGACGAGTTCTACTTCGGCTACCCGCTGGCGGTGATGGACCGGCTGATCGCGGGGCATGACGCGGGCGAGGAGCCGGCGGCGCTCACGGCCGACACCGGCCTGGACGCCGAGCAGGTCGCCGTCGGCTTCCGCGAGATCGCCCGCCGCCGCGCGGCCACCCGCTACCTGCATGCGCCCGCCGTCGTGATCGAGCCCTGATGTGCGGGCTGGGCGGCATCGTGCGCGCCGACCCGGGCGCGCCGGTGGACGAGGCGGCGCTGCTGCGGATGGCCCGGGCGTTGCGCCACCGCGGCCCGGACGGCTTCGGGCTGGCGCTCGACCCGGGCGCCGGGCTGGTGGCCACGCGGCTGGCCATCGTCGACATACCCGGCGGCTGGCAGCCGATGGCCGGCGCCGGCGGCGCGCTGCTGGCATTCAATGGCGAGATCTTCAATCACGTCGAGCTGCGGGCGTCGATGCGGGCGCGCTTCGACACCGCGTCCGACACCGAGGTCGTCCTGCGGCTGCTGGAGCAGGACGGCGTGGCGGCGCTGGCGCGGTTCAACGGCGACTTCGCGCTGGCGTTCTGGGAGCCCACGCGGCGCCGGCTCCTGCTGGCCCGCGACCGCTTCGGCGTGCGCCCGCTGCACTACGCCGAGCGGGCCGGGGCGCTCGTCTTCGGCTCGGAGGCCAAGGCGCTGTTCGCCTCCGGCGAGGTCGACCCGGCGCCGGACCTCGACGGGCTCGACGAGACGTTCACGCTGTGGGCGCCGCGCCCGCCGCGCACCTGCTTCGCCGGCGTGTCCCAGCTGCCGCCGGGGTCGTTCTTGGTGTGGGAGCGCGGGCGTGTGGTGCACGTCGCGCGCTGGTGGCGGCCGGACGCCGACGTCGCCGGCGCCGACCTCGGCGCGGTCCTGGCCGACAGCGTGCGGCTGCGGCTGCGCGCCGACGTCCCCGTCGGCACGTACCTGTCCGGCGGGCTCGACTCCTCGCTGCTCACCGCGCTCGCCCAGCGGGCCTCCGACCACCCGCTGCACACGTTCTCGATCGCCTTCGCCGACCCGCGCTACGACGAGCGCGCCCACCAGGAGCGCGCCGCGGCGGCCATCGGCACCGAGCACCACGTGCTGGAGGCCGGCCCGGCGGACATCGCCGCTGCCTTCCCGGATGCCGTCTGGCACTGCGAGACGCCGCTGGTCCGCACCGCCCCGGTGCCGCTGATGCTGCTGGCCCGGCGGGCGCGCGAGGCCGGGATCACCGTGGTGGCCACGGGCGAGGGCGCGGACGAGCTGTTCTGGGGCTACGACCTGTTCAAGGAGGTGGCGCTGCGCGAGCGCCACGCGCGCGATCCGGAGGGCGCCGAGGCCGCGCTCGAGCACCTGCACCCGCACCTCGGCGCGGCCGGCCGGCGGGGCGCCGCCTGGCGGCGGTTCCTGCTCGACGCGCCGCTGGAGGACCCGATCGGCTCGCACCTGCCGCGGCTGCGCGCCACCGGCGCGGTGCGGGCGCTGCTGCGCGACGAGGCGCGCGTGCCGGAGGACGCGGCGGCGCAGCGGCTGCGGGCCGACGTCCCCGCCGGCCCGCCGCTCGAGCGCGCCGCCGCGCTGGAGCGCGACCTGCTGCTGTCCGGCCACCTGCTGAGCGCGCAGGGCGACCGCGTGTCGCTGGCGTTCGGCGTCGAGGGGCGCTACCCGTTCCTCGACCACCGGGTCGCGGCGCTGGCGCGGGCGCTGCCGCGCGAGCGCAAGCTGGCGGACGACCTGCGCGACAAGGTGGCGCTGCGCGAGCTGGCGGCCACGCTGCTCCCGGCGGAGCTGGCGGACCGGCCCAAGCAGCCCTACCGGGCGCCCGAGCTCGCGCCGTTCTTCGGGGCGGGCGCGCCGGGCTGGGTCGAGGACGCGCTCTCAGAGGTGACGCTCTTCGACCCGGCGCGGACGGCGCCGCTGCTCGCGCTCGCCCGGGCGGGCCGCGCCACGGGCCCGCGCGAGGGCATGGCCGTGCTCGCGGTGCTGTCGACCCAGCTCTGGCACGAGCGCCTCGTGCGCGCGCGGGGCTATGCCGCGGAGACGGCGCCGCCGCGCGTGCGCATCGACCGCCGCGCGGCCCGGGACGCCGCATGATCCGCGACGAGGTCCGGGCGTTCGTGCGCGGGCGCTTCCTCGCCCTGCACCCGGGGGTCGACCCGGCCGACGACGACGACCTGCTGGCTCTGGGAGTCATCGACTCGCTCGGCTTCGTCGAGCTGGTCGAGCACGTCGAGGCGACCTATGGCATCGCGGTCCAGGACGTGGAGATCACCGAGGAGAACTTCGGCTCGATCGCCGCCGTCGCCGCGTTCGTGGAGGGCCGCCGGCGGTGAGGACCCTCGGCGAGGACCTGCGCGCGCAGGCGGCGGCCGCGCCGGACGCCGAGGCGGTGGTGGCCGGGGACATGCGCGCGACCTACGCCGAGCTCGACGCCGCCGCGGACGGCTTCGCGGCGACGCTGCGCGACGCGGGCGTGACGCGCGGCGACCGCGTGCTGATCGTGCTCCCCAACCGCTACGAGGCGGCGGTCGCCGTCTACGGCGTGCTGCGCGCCGGCGCGGCGATCTCGCCGCTGAACCCGACGATCAAGGCGGAGAAGCTCGGCTACGTGGCCGCGGACAGCGGCGCGGCGGCGATCGTGGCGGATGCGAGCACCCGCGCGGTCTGCGAGGGCACCGGGGTCCCGGTGGTGGAGGTCGGCGGTGCCGGCCCGGCGGCGGCGCCGCCGCTCGACTTCGACCTCGCCGCGGTCATCTACACGTCGGGCTCGACCGGGGAGCCGAAGGGCGTGGTGCTGACGCACCGCAACATGACCTTCGCCGCCGATGCGATCGTCGAGTACCTGGGGCTGCGGGCCGGCGACCGCGTGCTGTGCACCGCGCCGCTGTCGTTCGACTACGGCCTCTACCAGCTGCTGATGTCCATCCGCGTGGGCGCGACGCTCGTGCTCGAGCACGGCTTCCCGTTCGCCGGACGGATCGTCGCGCTGCTGGAGGACGAGCGGATCACCGGCCTGCCGGGCGTGCCGACGCTGTTCCACGTGCTGATCGGGCTGCGCGGGCTGGCCGAGCGCCCGCTGCCCGCGCTGCGGTTTCTCACCAACACCGGCCAGGCGCTGCCGGTGGCCACGATCGACGCGCTGCGCTGTACGTTCCCGCGCGTGGCGATCTACTCCATGTACGGGCTGACCGAGTGCAAGCGGGTGTCGTACCTGCCGCCGGACGAGCTCGCGGCCCGGCCCACGTCGGTCGGCCGGGCCATCCCCGGCACGGAGGCGTGGGTGGACGACGGGGCCGGCGGCGTGGCCGCGCCGGGCGTCGTGGGCGAGCTGCTCGTGCGCGGCGGCCACGTCATGCAGGGCTACTGGAACGCGCCGGAGGCCACGGCGGAGCGCCTGCGGCCCGGCCGCTGGCCGTGGGAGCGGGTGCTGGCCACCGGCGACCTCTTCCGCGCCGACGCGGAGGGCTATCTCTACTTCGTGGGCCGGCGCGACGACCTGATCAAGTCGCGCGGCGAGAAGGTCGCGCCGCGGGAGGTGGAGGACGTGCTGCACGGCGCGGACGGCGTGGCCGAGGCCGCGGTGGTCGGCGTGCCCGACGAACGGCTCGGCCAGGCGGTGGTCGCGCACGTCTCCGGCGCAGCCGCAGACGCCGCCGCGCTGCGCGCGTTCTGCGCGGCGCACCTGGAGTCGCACATGGTCCCGGCGCGGATCGTCGTCCACGCGGGCGCGCTCCCGCGCACGCCCAACGGCAAGGTCGACCGGCGCGCGCTGGCGGAGTGGCCGGCATGACCCGCGCGCTCGTCACCGGCGGGGCGGGGTTCATCGGCTCGCACCTGGTCGACGCGCTGCTGGCGCGAGGCGACGAGGTGACCGTGGTCGACCACCTGGCCGAGCGCAACCAGCCGAACCTGGCCGGGGCGACGGCTGCGCACCTGGTGCGCGGCGACGCGCGCGAGGTGGAGGCGATGGCCGCGACGTTCGCCGCGGCGCGCCCGGAGGTGGTGTTCCACCTCGCCGCGCAGATCGACGTCCGCCGCTCGGTCGCCGACCCGGCGATCGACGCGTTCGTGAACATCGGCGGCACCGCATCGGTCTTGGAGGCCGCCCGGCGCTCGGGCGCGCGGCGGGTCGTGCTGGCCTCCACCGCCGGCGTGTACGGCGAGCCGGTGGCGCTGCCCATCCCGGAGGAATCGCCGCTCGAGCCGCTGTCGCCCTACGGCGCGGGCAAGGCCGCCGCGGAGAGCTACCTCGAGCTGTTCTCGCGCCTGTACGGGCTGTCGAGCCTGTCGCTGCGGATGTCCAACGTCTACGGCCCGCGGCAGTCGCCCAAGGGCGAGGCGGGCGTGATCGCCATCTTCTGCGGGGAGGCGGCGCGCGGCGTCCCGGCCCTGATGTTCGGCGACGGGCGCCAGACGCGCGACTTCATCTTCGTCGGCGATGTCGTCGACGCCTTCCTGGCCGCGGGCGACGCCACCGTGCAGGGCGCGATCAACGTGGCCACCGGCCGCGAGACCTCGCTGCTCGAACTGGCCGCCGCGCTCGGGCTGGAGACCCGGACCGGGGCCGCCCGCCTCGGCGAGGTCCGCCGCTCCTGCCTGGACCCGGCGAAGGCCCGCCGGGAGCTCGCCTGGCACGCGCGGACGCCGCTCACCGCCGGCCTCGAGCAGACGCTGGCCGCCCTGGCATCCTTGCCGGCATGAAGCTCGTCGTCCTGCTGCGCGGGATCAACGTCGGCGGCCACAAGCGGATCCCGATGGCCGACCTGCGGGAGCTGCTGTCGTCGCGCGGCTATGAGGACGTGCAGACGTACCTGCAGAGCGGCAACGCCGTGGTGTCCTCCGACCGCTCCGCGGCGGACGTGGAGAAGGACATCGCGGCGGCCATCGCGTCCGAGCTCGGGCACGACGTCGACGTCGTGGTACGCACGGCCGGGCAGATCGCCGAGGTGCTCGCGGACGACCCGTTCGCCGACGTCCGCGACGACCACCGCTTCCACCAGGCGCTCTTCCTGGCCGGCAAGCCGGACAAGGACGTCATCGCCCGGCTGGAGGAGACCGACTTCTCCCCGGAGCGTCTCGTCGTCCGCCCCGGCGTCCTGCACGCGTGGTGCCCGGAGGGCGTCAACGACAGCCCGCTGCTGAAGGCGCTCGGCAAGCTGCGCACCTCGACCACGGCGCGCAACTGGCGCACGGTCGAGAAGCTGGCCGAGATGTCGGGTGGCTAGCGGGTCTGCCGCGCGTCGGGCGAGGCCTCCCAGAACTCGTCGATCTTCGTCGCGTCGTGGTTGCCGAGCTTGCGCGAGAGCGCCCACATCTCGACGGGCTCGTCGCCCTCGTTGCGGTGCGACCTCCGCGTCCTGGGCGCGACGCGCACCACCGCCGGCGCGGTCACGCGCTCGACCTCGTCGCCGAAGCGCATCGTCAGCGTGCCGCGGGCGACGACGTAGACCTCCTCGATCTCGTCGTGGTAATGCCCGGTGCCCTGCTCGAAGTCGCTGTGGGGCGGCACCCGGATCAACGTCACCGCGAGCTGCTCGCAGCCCAGCGCCGTCGTCAGGCTGCGGAACTCGCCCGGCACGTCGCTGCCCGCGTAGTAGTCCTTGACGTCGTCGGGGTCGACGATGGCGTAGTCGGTCATGCCCATAGAGTGCCCGGCCGTGAGCGACCTCCCCCGCAGCGCCCGCCGCGTCCGCGACGCCCTGCTGGCGCTCGGCCTCCCCGCGGACATCCACCGGCTCGCGGACTCCACCCGCACCGCGCCCCAGGCCGCCGCCGCGGTCGGCTGCGAGCTCGGCGCAATCGTCAAGTCGCTCGTCATGCGCGGCACGTCGTCGGGTCAGCCCGTGCTCGCGCTCGTCTCCGGCTCCAACCGCGCCGACGAGGGCCTGCTCGCCGCCGCGTTCGGCGAGCCGATCGAGCGCCCCGACGCGGCGTACGTGCGCGAGGTCACCGGCTACTCCATCGGCGGCATCCCGCCGGTCGGCCATCCCGCCCCGCTGCGCACGCTGTTGGACGAGGACCTGCTGCGCTATGACGTCGTCTGGGCCGCGGCCGGCCACCCGCACGCGGTCTTCCCGATCGCCCCGGCGGATCTCGCCCGCGCCGCCGGCGCCACGATCACCCGCCTCGCACCCTCACCCTAGGAGCCTGCGTGTCGCTCGACGACTTCGATCGCTACCCGCTGCTGTTCGGCCCCAGCCCCGTGCACCGGCTCGACCGCCTGACCGAGCACCTGGGCGGTGCGGAGATCTGGGCCAAGCGCGAGGACTGCAACTCCGGCCTGGCCTACGGCGGCAACAAGACCCGCAAGCTCGAGTACATCGTCCCGGACGCCCTCGCGAGCGGCGCCGACACGCTCGTCTCGATCGGCGGCTACCAGTCCAACCACACCCGCCAGGTCGCCGCGGTCGCCGCGAAGCTCGGGCTCAAAGCCGTGCTCGTGCAGGAGAAGTGGGTCGACTGGCCGGACGCCGTCAACGACAAGGTCGGCAACATCCTGCTCTCGCGGATCATGGGCGCCGAGGTCCGGCTCGACCCAGCCGGCTTCGACATCGGCATCCGCGACTCGTGGGAGCGCGCGATGGAGGACGTGCGTGCCGCCGGCGGCACGCCGTACGGCATCCCGGCCGGCGCGTCCGAGCACCGCCTCGGCGGGCTCGGCTTCGCCAACTGGGCGCGCGAGGTGGCCGAGCAGGAGGCCGACCTCGGCGTCTTCTTCGACACGATCGTGGTCTGCACCGTCACCGGCTCCACCCACGCGGGCATGATCGCCGGCTTCGCCCTTGACGACCGCCCGCGCCGCGTGATCGGCATCGACGCCTCGGCGACGCTCGAGCAGACCCGGGCGCAGGTGGAGCGGATCGCCCGGCACACCGCCGAGCTCATCGAGCTCGAGCGGCAGCTGCGCGACGACGAGCTCATCCTGCTCGAGGGCTGGGCCGGCGACCGCTACGGCATACCGGTGCGGTCCACCATCGATGCCATCCGGCTCACGGGCGAGCTCGAGGGCATGATCATCGACCCCGTGTACGAGGGCAAGTCGATGGCCGGGCTGCTCGACCTCGTCCGCCGCGGCGACATCCCGGCCGGCGCCACGGTGCTCTACGCCCACCTCGGCGGCCAGCCCGCGCTGAACGCCTACTCCGGGATCTTCTCCTGAGCACCCTCGACGTCACGACGGGCTGACCGGCGAGCGCGTCCAGGACGGCGCCGGCGGTATCGTCGGGCCGCTCAGCCAGGGCCGGCGGCCGCGCCCGCGGGCTCGCGCACGAAGCCGCCGACCAGCTCGGCGGTGCGCTGCGGCTGGTCGACCGGCACGAACGACAGTGAGTCCTCGATGCGAGCGAGCCGCGCCCCGGGGATGTCGCGCGCCAGCCGCTCGGCGTAGCGGAGCTTGAAGAAGCGGTCCTCCGGCGCCCAGGCGAGGAGCACCGGCCGGCCGAACTCGCTCAGCCGCGCGGCCGCGTCGAGCGTCTGCTGTCGGTCGATGCCGCGCAGCACCTTCATCGCGTCGCGCCGCGACGCGCGGCGGGCGAGGGCGGCCTTCACCCAGCCACCGACGAGGTCCGCGTCCGGGCGCTTCATCAACCAGCCGAACGCGAGCGGGCTGAGCTGGAGCGGCCGCAGCCGCATGCCCTGGAGGACGGCGTCCATCAGGACCGGGGCGTGCGCGAGCACCTGCAGGGGCCGGAACATCGGCGGCAGGAAGTTCTCGTAGGCGTCGCACGGCGTCAGCACGAGCCGGCCGATCCGCTCGGGGTGGTGGGCGGCCACGAGCTGCGCGATCGCGCCGCCGGTGTCGTTGCCGACGAGCGTGACGTCGTCGAGCTCCAGCGCCGCGAGCAGGTCGGCCACGAGGCGCGCGACGTCGGGCGGAGCGAGCGGCGCGTCGGGCCGCAGGGGGAGGCGGTGGCAGCCGAGCGGCAGCTCAGGGACGATCACCCGGTGATCGCGAGCCAGCAGCGGCACGACCGCACGCCAGAGGGAGCCGTCCACGAGCAGGCCGTGCAACAGGACCACGGTCGGGCCGGAGCCGACGTCCTGGTAGGAGACCTCGCCCGGGGGGAGGGAGACGGTGGGCATGGCCGGAACAAGTAACATACAGACAGTATGAATGTCAACCGGCGCACCCAAGCCGAGCGCCGCGAGGCCACCCGCGCGGCGCTGATCGCCGCCGCCCGCGGGCTGTTCGCCGCGCGCGGCTACGCCGGCGTCGGGACCGAGGAGATCGTCCAGCGCGCCGGGGTCACCCGCGGCGCGCTCTACCACCACTTCTCGGACAAGCACGACCTCTTCCGCGCCGTCTACGAGCGGGTCGAGCAGGAGCTCACCGAGCGGATCGTCACCGAGGTGCCGCTCGTCGGCGACCCGGTCGCCGTCCTGCGCAACGGCACGGCGACCTTCCTCGACGCCTGCTTGGAGCCGGAGGTCCAGCAGATCGCCCTCCTCGACGCCCCCGCGGTCCTCGGCTACGAGGAGTGGCGGGCGATCGGCGAGCGCTACGGGCTCGGCCTCATCCACGCCGCCGTGCAGAGCGCCATCGACATCGGCGCCATCCCCGCCCAGCCCGTCCGCCCGCTGGCCCACATCCTCCTCGGCGCGCTCGACGAGGCCGCCCTGCTCATCGCCCGCGCCGACGACGTCGCCACCGCCCGCCGCGAGGTCGGCGAGACGCTCGACTTCCTGCTCACGGCGCTCACCGCGCCAGGATCGGGTCCAGCGCGCCCGTCAGCTCCGCCGCGGTGAACCCGTCGCGCGAGCGCCGGCCGACGATCCCGTCGGGCCGGACGAGCACCCCCGTCCTTGTCGCGATGGTCGACCGCGACAGCCTCGATCAGCAGCGCCGCATCGACAGCACCGGCCCGGTGCGCAGCGCTCGCTCGCCGGACTACGCGGCGCTGCGGCTTGCGCCACGAAGCGGCTCGGCGACCACATCGCTCGGCTTCTTGCCGCGCGCCTGAGCGAGCTCCGCAAGTCGCAGAGCGTCGTCTCCCTGCACGCTGACGACGATCCGCGGCGTCATCGGCGGCCATCCCTCGTGGTGCTCGAACGCGCTGGGTCCAGGCGCTCGGGCTCGGCGTCGAGGTCGCCAGGCTGCGGGTCCGGATCTGTCCAGGGGTTCTTGCTCATCCCCTGCCGAGGGTCGCGCTCCAGCCGGTCACGAGCAGCCGGGTCGTTGGCCTGTCCGTCTTGTCGACCACCATCGACCACGACGCAAGGCAACGCGTCCCACACCAAACGAAACGCCGCCCAGGTAGACGGCGTCAACGCACGACTCGAGGTTGGCGGGGCTCTGGAGCGAGCGTCGCCCAGTGGCGATCGAGAGTATCCCGAGCCGCCTATCGGGCATCAGGCGGATTCGAACTGCTTATCTAGACTTATTCAACACTGACCGCTACAGGTCAGAGGGGAATCTGCCGATACACTCGGTGCCGGACAAACCACACCCCTGAAGGAGAAGCGTCATGCGCATCACCATGGAGTTCGAAGTCCCTGCAGCCGTCGCCCTGCAGATCGCCCAGCTGGCCGCCAGCCACACGGCGAAGCCCATCCCCGTCGCCGACGGACCCGGTCAGGCAGAGGTCAACGCCGAGCCCGCAGGGCCCACCGAGGCCGAGTCGCAGGTGGCCGATGACGACAGGCTCCCCTATGGCTGGACCCGGGAGTCGTTGCTTCGCTACTACGCCGAAATCAACGACGCGCAGCGCGGCGTCCTGAACTACCTAGCGGCGAACACCGGGAAATGGGTCGGCTCGGAGGAACTCGCCGACAACGTCGCCGGGATCAACTCCTTCAAGTCCATCGCGGGCATCGTCGGCGGCCTGAACCGTCGCGCCAAGCGGCACGGCGCGAGCAACCTCCCGGTCGAGTGGCGCAAGTTCCAGGGCCTCTGGCACATGCGCATGCCGGCCGCGGTGGCCGACGTCATCACCGAGGCTGCGGAGTAGCCCGGCCGCGCCGCAGCCCACCCGGGCCCGCTAGTGGTCCGCGATGTTCTGACCCTCATAAACGACAAGGAAGAAACAACATGGCTCCTCAAGCCCCCGCCCCATACGACACCCCGTCCAAGGAGGCCCGTGATATCGGCTGCGTCGGCTGGCGCTGGACAAGCTTCACCCCGACGGCCCGCGGCCACCACAGCCACCAGGATTCCTGGGAGGCCCTGCTCGTCAACCGCCGCATCATCGAAGGCGAGTGCACCAAGATGGGCGACGGCATCTGGCACATCGAGGCCCGCTGCATCAACGACCCGGCCAGGCCCCCGAAACTCCAGGTCGACGTCGAGTACCGCAACGGCGGCGTAGTCGGCCCGCAGACGAGACTCCTCGCCCAATGGGCGGAGATGACGGCCGTCTAACACCACCATCGGCGGACCGGATCAAGCTCTGGGCCGGTCGACCGCTGGCAGGGGTGGACGGCGTCTACCTGGCGGATCAGCCGACGGTGATCGGCCCGAACAGCACGCTCAGCGGATGTGATGCGAGAGGGAAGCTGAAGACGTACGCCAAGACCGCGCGCTCACGGCGCCGCGTCCCGCTTCGCGCCAAGGTCATCGCCGCGCTGGCCACGTTGCCGAACCGAGACGGTGCGCTGTTCCCCGCGGCAGGCGGCGGCCGAATCGACATCAACAACTGGCGCTCGCGCGAGTGGACGCCAGCGCTCAAGGCAGCCGGCGTCGAGCACCGCCGCATCTATGACATGCGGCACCCGTTCGCGACGTGGAGCCTCGCCGCCGGCATGAGCATCTTCACGCTCGCCCGCCGGATGGGGACGAGCGTGCCGGTGATCGACGCGACGTACGGGCACCTGGCGATCGAAGGGGACGGCAACGACCGCGAGCTGCTCGGCGCGTACGACGAGGCCAATGGGCACGTAGTGGGCACGAATCCCGGCGACCTCGACGACAACGACGGCCCCCAAAAACGACGAAACCGCGCTGGAACGCGGTTTCTGGTGATGGGCGCGGCGGGTTTCGAACCTGCGACCTCTCGCGTGTGAAGCGAGCGCTCTCCCACTGAGCTACGCGCCCTGGCGACCGCGATTCTACCGGGGGATGCCGGAGTCACCCGATCATCGCACGGTAACGCTTCATCGGCTGCCCGCCGACGCCCCCGAAGAACGCGAGCAGCCGAGCGACGTCCAGCCAGCACGGCGCCGCGCGCCCGAGGACGGCATGGCTGCTCCAGGGCCAGTCGTGCGCGGCGCCGACCAGCCCGGCCTCGACCGGGTTGTGGGCGATGTAACGCACCGTGATCCAGAACTGCGAATCCGTCGTGATCCGGTTCGCGCCGTAGCGCCCCTGGAACAGGTGCCCGCAGCGCCCGGTCTGCTGGTTGAGCCATTGCGCGTAGCTGCCGTGGACCCGCTGCATCCCCACGCCGAGGTTCGGTCGCGGCGTCTCGATCAGGAGGTGGACGTGGTTGTCCAGCAGGCAATACGCGAGACACCGCCAGCCCGTATGCGCGACGGTGTGGCCGAGCATCGACAGGTACATCGCCCGATGGGCATCGGCGAAGAAGATGCGCGCCCGCGCGTTTCCGCGCGCGTACACGTGATGGACAGCCCCTGCGACATCTTCCCTCGGCTTCCTCGGCATGACCGCCCTAGGGCCACCCACACCCGTCCTCGCCCCCAAACCGGGGTCTGACCTCTTAACCCGTGCGGTGGCTAAAAGGGTCAGACCCCTTTGGTTGGTGGGGAGATCAGGCGGCGGTGACGATCGGGAGGATGTCGGCGAGGGTGCGGACGACGTGGGTGGCGCCGGCGGCGAGCAGGGGGCTCGGGTCGCCGTCGCGGTCGATGCCGATCCGGACCGGGACGCCGTGCTCGGCGCCGAGGCGCATGTCGGCGGGGCTGTCGCCGATGGTCACGGCGTCGCGGACCCAGCCGCCGTCGCCGTGCTCGGTGGCGATGCGGTCGTAGTGGGCGTGGCCCTTGCGGCACGCGCGATCCGAGCCGAGGACGACCTCGAAGGCGTTCCAGCCCTCCTGCTCGAGCACGCGGCGGGCGCGCGTCGGCGATGAGCCGGTCGAGAGCATGAGCGTCGACCCGCGGGCGGCGAGCTCGCGCAGGACGGTGTCGGCGTCCGGGTACGCGACGGTCGGGACGCGCTCGTTGAGCTCGTCGAGGATCGCGAAGAAGCGTGAGCAGGCCGTCTGCGCGGCGGCGTCCGACAGCCCCAGCGCCTCGAAGATCTCCAGCGCCGGACGGCCCGGAAGCGCGCCCAGCGTGGTGGCCAGGGGCGAGCCCGCGACGTCGTGCTCGCCCGCGACCACGGCGAAGGCGTCCCGGACCGCGTCCGAGTGGACCAGGGTGTCGTCGAGGTCGAAGAGCACGTACATCACCCCGGGTGATCGGCCAGAACCCCCCGAACATGCAGTCGCGGGCCTGGACGGGCGCCCATCATCTGGGGTACGGTCGCGGCAATGCGCGGCCGCCTGACAGCCATCTTCATCCTCGGGTGCGGCGCGCTGTGCGGCGGCGCGACGGCGGCGGCCAAGGGCGGCGGCTCCGAGCTGCCGCGGATCCAGATGACCTCCGGCTGCCTCGACGTCGCGCACGTCACGGTGCGGATCACGCCGCGCCCGGGCACGATGCTCAGCCCCGTGGACATCCACGCGCCCGGCTACGAGGCCGTGCACCTGACGGGCGTGACGGGAGCGGCCTCGGTGGTGGTCCACGTCCCGCGGAACAGCCGCGTGACCGTGACCGGCCAGACGACCGGCGGGACGCGGTTCGCGACCGGGCGCACGTACCGGCGCTGCCCGCCGCGGCAGCTGACGTCGCCGCCCGTGGTGAGCGGCGGCGGCGAGGGGTGAGCGGCTAGACCGTGTAGCCCGCGTCGGCCTCGTCGCGCGTGGGCGGCGGGGCGTGCAGGTTCTCGGGCAGCGGCACGTCGGGCGTGCGGGCGATTGTCAGCGCGCCGACCAGGAAGCGACCCGCAGCCGGGATCGGCCGACCCGGCGGAGGCGGGGCCAGGTGGTCGCGGAACAGGTCGAGCAGCTCGAGCACCGCCGCGCACACCGGCGCGATCGGGCTGTCCTCGCCGACGGCGCAGGACAGCCGGGCCAGGGCGACCTGCTCCGACGGGTCGCCGCCGCCGAACGCCCGCCCCATGGCCGAGATGAGGTGCGTGACGATGCGCTCCAGCGAGAGGTCGAGCGGCTTCGCCGGCGGCCCCGGCGCGTCGCCCGCCCACTCCGGGTCCTCGCCCCGCACCAGCCGCGCGGTCTGCTCGCCGAACACGCAGCGCAGCTGCTCGTCCGACAGCCCCGCCTGCAGCGCGCAGCGGGCGTGCGCGCAGGCGGAGGAGACCGGCAGCCCGTACGGCGTGTCGCTCGCCCACAGGATCTGCGACGGCGCGACCAGCGAGAACAGCGTGATCAGGTCGGCCGGGTTCCACCAGGCGGTGTCGATGAACACGTTCGGGTGGTCCGGCAGGACGCGCCACAGCCAGGCCAGGTCCGAGATGCCGGCGTGGGCCAGGATCAGCCGCGCGCCGGTGAACTCGCCCGACAGCCGGACCGTGTCCTCGCCCAGCGCCGGGATGCCGCGGCCCGCGTGGATCAATACCGGCACACGCCGTTCGTGCGCCACCGCGACGACCTCGCGCACGCCCGGCTCGGCCAGCGTGAAGCGCTCCGCCCGGGGATGGAACTTGATCCCCACCGCGCCCGCGTCGAGGCACCGCGAGGCCTCGTCCGCGGCGCCCGGAACCTTCGGATCGATCCGGCAGAACGCCACCAGCCGCCCCCCGGATGAGGCCGCGGCCGCGATCGCCACGTCGTTCGGCCCCGGATAGCCGTCCGGCTCGTGCATCGGGAACACCACGGCCCGGGCGCCGGCGGCGGCCATCGTCCGCATCAGCTCCTCCGGCGTCTGCTTCATGCCGTCCGGGTCGTTCTGGCCGATGTGGGTGTGGACGTCGAACAGCTCCAGCGGGCCGTGCCGCCGCTGCACGTCGTCCCACCACGGGCGCAGGATCGCGTCGACGTCCAACATGGGGCGCGGAACCCTACAGGCGCCGGACCAGAGGCCCGATACTGAACGCATGCACTTCCGCCGCGAGCGCGTCCGGGTCGAGACCGCGCGCCACGAGATCGTGGGCACGCTGCTGTTGCCCGCCGAGGGCTTCCGCTCCCGCACCACCGACTTCCTGAACGCCACCAACGACGAGTTCCTCGCGTTCACCGACGCCGAGGTGTCCTACCTCGACGGCGTCCGCGAGCCCGAGCGCCACGACTACCTCGCCCTGGCCGCCCGGCACGTCGTCCTGCTGGTGGAGCTGGGCTCGCTCGGCGTGGTGGACGAGACGGGCGCCGCGCCCACCGCGCCGCCGCTGGCCGCCTCCACGCCGCCGCCCGCCTAGCTGACCACCCAGGTGTCGCCGGCGTGCAGGAGCGCGTCGAGCTCGGCGTCGCCGGGCCGCGCGGCCTGCAGCTCCTGCGCCAGCGCGCGCCCGCTGACCGGCCGGGCCACGTCGCGGAAGATCCCGATCGGCGTCGGCCCGTCCGGCGACGAGGAGAGCCGCGACAGGGCAAACGCCAGCGACGGGTCGTCGCGGTGCGCGTCGTGGATGACCGGCGCGCCCTCGCTGCCGAGTCGCAGGCTGCCGTCCGGCGTGCGCACGACGCCGCGGATCGGCTCCCCGTGCTCGAGGTAGATGCGGTTCTCCTCGCCCCGCTTGCGGTCGCGCAGCGCGTCGAACGCGCCGTCGTTGAACACCGGGCAGTTCTGGTAGATCTCGACCAGCGCCGCGCCGTCGTGCTCGGCCGCCGCCCGCAGCACCGTCGGCAGGTGCTGCTTGTCCGTGTCGATCGTCCGCGCCACGAACGTCGCCTCCGCGCCCAGCGCCAGCGACACCGGGTTGAACGGCGCGTCGATCGAGCCGAACGGCGTCGACTTGGTCACCTTGCCCAGCTCGGACGTGGGCGACGCCTGGCCCTTGGTCAGCCCGTAGATCTGGTTGTTGAACAGCAGGATCTTCACCGGCACGTTGCGGCGCAGCGCATGGATCAGATGGTTCCCGCCGATCGACAGCGCGTCGCCGTCGCCCGTCACCACCCAGATCGACAGGTCGTCGCGCGCCGCCGCGAGCCCCGTGGCCAGCGCCGGCCCGCGCCCATGGATGCCGTGCATCCCGTAGGTGTCCATGTAGTAGGCGAAGCGCCCGGCGCAGCCGATGCCCGACACGAACACGATCCGCTCCGGCGGGATCCCCAGCGAGGGGAAGAAGCCCTGCACGGCGGCCAGGACCGCGTAGTCGCCGCACCCCGGGCACCAGCGCGTCTCCTGGTCGGACTGGAAATCGGCCTTCGTCAACGTGCTCATAGCCGCTCCAGCATCGCCTGCTCCATCTCCGAGGGCAGCAGCGGCTGCCCCTGCACCTTCGTGTACGACTCGACGTCGATCAGGTACCGGGCGCGCAGCTCGTGGACGAGCTGGCCCGAGTTCATCTCCGGCACGAGCACGCGGTCGTAGGACCGCAGCACGGCCTCCAGGTTCCCCGGCAGCGGGTTCATCCAGCCCAGGTGCGCCGTGGCGACGCTCCCGCCCGCGTCGCGCACGCGCCGGGCGCCCGCGCGAATCGTCCCGTAGCTGGACCCCCAGCCCAGGACGAGCAGCGAGCCCTCGCCCTCGACCTCGATGTCCGGCACCTCGACGCCCGCCACCTTGGCCGCGCGCAGGTCGGTCATCCGCTGGTGGTTCGCGCCGTCGTAGGAGATGTTGCCGGTGCCGTCGGCCTTCTCCAGCCCACCGATCCGGTGCTGCAGCCCGGGCGTCCCCGGCGCGACCCAGGGCCGCGCGAGGTTGTCGTCGCGCGCGTAGGGCAGGAACGGCGTGCCGTTGCCGCACTTGACCCGGAAGCGCGGGTCGATCGGCGCCAGGTCGGCGGCGGACGGCAGCTGCCACGGCTCGCTGGAGTTGGCCAGGAAGAGGTCGCTCAGCAGGATCACCGGCGTGCGGTAGGTGACGGCGACGCGCACCGCCTCATAGACCGCGTCGAAGCACTGGCCGGGCGACGCGGCGGCCACCACCGGCAGCGGCGACTCGCCGTGGCGGCCGTACAGGGCCTGCAGCAGGTCGGCCTGCTCGGTCTTGGTCGGCATGCCGGTCGACGGCCCGGCGCGCTGGACGTCGATGATCACCATCGGCAGCTCGAGCGTGACGGCCAGGCCGATCGTCTCCGCCTTGAGGTCCATGCCCGGCCCGCTCGTGCAGGTCACGCCGAGCGAGCCGCCGAACGCGGCGCCCAGGGCGATCGACGCCGCCGCGATCTCGTCCTCGGCCTGGATCGTGCGCACGCCCATCGCGCGCTGGCGCGACAGCGCGTGCAGCAGCTCGGACGCCGGCGTGATCGGGTACGCGCCGAAGACCAGCGGCAGCCCGCTCTTCACCGATGCGGCGACGAGCCCGAGCGCGGTCGCCTCCGTGCCGTTGACGTTGCGATACGTGCCGGGCGACGCGTCGGCCGACGGGTTGACCTTGACCTGGACGTCGATCAGCTCCGACGTCTCGCCGAAGCTCCAGCCCGCCCGGAACGCCGCGAGGTTGGCCCCCATGACCGGCGGCGCGCCGGCGAACTTGGCGCGGATCCACCGCTCGATCCCCTGCGTCGGGCGGTCGTAGAGCCAGCTCAGCAGCCCGAGCGCGAACAGGTTCTTGGCCTTCTGTGCGTCGCGGCTGGACGCGCCCTCGACGCCCTCGACCGCCCGCTGGGTCAGCGAGCTCATCGGCACCCGCTTGACGGTGAACGGCTCCAGCGTGCCGTCCTCGAGCGGGTTGACCTCGTAGCCGGCCTTCTGCAGCGCGCGCACGGTGAACGCGTCCTCGTTGACGAGGATGGATGCGCCGCGGCGCATCAGCGGCAGGTTGGCCTTCAACGCCGCGGGGTTCATGGCCACGAGCACGTCCGGGGCGTCGCCGGGCGTGTGGATGTCGCGCGACGCGAAGTGGATCTGGAAGGCCGAGACGCCGGCGACGGTGCCGGCCGGGGCGCGGATCTCGGCCGGGAAGTCGGGCAGCGTGGCGAGGTCGTTCCCGAACAGCGCGGTCGCCTCGGTGAACCGGCTGCCGGCGAGCTGCATCCCGTCGCCCGAGTCGCCGGCGAGGCGGACGACGACCCGCTCGCGCGTATGGCTGGCCTTCACAGGTGTTGTTATGCCTATCTCGGTCGTTGGTTTCAATGGTCCGACCGTTGACGCGCCTCCACGCGGATAGGCTGCCGCATCATGCGGCGGATCCCGGGCAGCGGCGTCGAGCTGGCGGTGCGCGACGAGGGCGCGGGCCCGCCCGTGCTGCTGCTGCACGGGTTTCCGGACTCATCCGGGCTGTGGCGCCACCAGATCCCGGCGCTCACCGACGCCGGGCTGCGCGTCGTCGCGCCCGACCTGCGCGGCTTCGGCGAGTCGGAGAAGCCGCCCGAAGTCGGCGCGTACCGGGTGGGGCGCAGCGTGGCCGACATGGTTGCGCTGCTGGACGCGCTGGAGATCGACCGCGTCCGCGTCGTCGGCCACGACTGGGGCGCCAGCGTCGCCTGGGCGCTTGCCTCGTTCGTCCCCGACCGGGTAGAGCGGCTCGTCGTCATGTCTGTCGGCCATCCTCGCACCCCGCGCACGTTCGAGCAGCGGCGCCTGGCCTGGTACGTGCTGCTGTTCCAGTTCACGGGGGTGGCCGAGGAGCTGCTGACGCGCGACGACTGGAAGCTGGCGCGCCAGTGGGCGGCGTCGCATCCCGACCTGGAGGCGCGCGTGGCCGCGCTCAGCGAGCCGGGCGCGCTGACCGCCGCGCTCGGCTGGTACCGCGCCAACCTGCATCCCGCGCGCGAGCTCGACCCGCCGCGGGACGTGCCCCCCGTGCAGGCGCCGGTGCTCGGGCTGTGGAGCGACGGCGACGAGTTCCTCACCGAGGCGGGGATGGCGCGCTCGGGCGAGCACGTCGCCGGGCCGTGGCGCTACGAGCGCATCGAGGGCGCGAGCCACTGGATGCAGCTCGACGCCACCGACCGGGTCAACGCGCTGCTGCTCGAGTTCCTGACGTGATGTCCGCGGTCGAGCTGCGGGCGGCGTTCGCGGCGGGCGAGCGCTCGCCGGTCGAGGCGCTCGACGCGGTGACGCTGGACGGCGGCGCGTTCGTCACGCTCACGCTCGAGCAGGCCCGTGAGGAGGCGTGCGCGGCCGAGCGCGCGTACGCGCGCGGGGAGGCGCGACCGCTGGAGGGGCTGACGCTGGCGGTCAAGGACATCTTCGACACCGCCGGCGTGCGCACGACCTACGGGTCGCGCATCTACGCCGACCATGTGCCCACGGCGGACGCCGAGGCCGTCCGGCGGGCGAGGGCGGCCGGCGCGATCGTGGTCGGCAAGACGCTGACCCACGAGTTCGCCTGGGGGATCACGAGCGTCAACCCGCACTTCCCGCCGCTCGGCAACCCGTACGACCCGGCGCGTGTGGCCGGCGGCTCGAGCGGCGGCTCGGCCGTCGCGCTGGCCACCGGGATGGCCGCGCTCGCGCTGGGGACGGACACCGGCGGCTCGATCCGCATCCCGGCCGCGTTCTGCGGCATCTCCGGCCTGAAGCCGACGTTCGCCCGCGTGCCGCTGGACGGCGCCTTCCCGCTGGCCCGCACGCTCGACCACGCCGGCCCGATGGCCCGGACGCCCGCCGACGTCGCGCTGTTCTACGGGACACTCGCCGATCCCGGACCGCCCGAGCCGGACCCCGGCTTCGCCCGGGTGGCGATCTGCCCGGATCTCCACCTGCACGCGCTCTCGCCGGGGATCGCCCGCGCGTTCGACGCTGCCGTGGCTGCGTTCGGCGACGTGGTCGAGGTGCGCTTCCCGGAGGCGGAGGGGCTCTACCCGGCCTACGCGGCGATCCAGCAGGCCGAGGCCGCCCGCGTGCACCGCGATCTGTTCCCCGCCCGGGCGGACGAGTACGGCGCCAGCGTGCGCGACCGCCTGGCCGGCGCGCAGGCGGTCACGCTGGCCGACTACATCGCGGCCACCGAGGCGCGCGACCGGTCCCGCACGGCGTTCGCGCGGCTGTTCGGCGAGGCCGACGTGCTGCTCACGCCGATCCACGCCGTCCCGCCCGAGCCGCGCGAGCAACCCGGCCACGACGCCTTCCGCGACGGCGTCCTGCCCTACACGGTGCCGCAGGACCTGGCCGGGCTGCCGACGTGCGCCGTGCCGGTCGGCCGGGACGAGCACGGCCTGCCCGTCGGCGTGCAGATCACCGGCCCGCCCTGGTCCGAGCGCCGCGTGCTCGCCGCCGCGGACGCGCTCTACAACTCCGGCGCCGGCCCGCGCACGGGCGCCGAGAACCGCGCGTAGGGCTCTTCCTCGGCCGACGCGACGCCCGCGCCGCGCGCGACCGCCGCCGGCTCGACCGGATAGCGCGCGCTGCCGCGCTCCTTGCGTGCGCCCACCGCGAGGATGAGCCCGGGCCCGACGATCGTGTGCGCCACGCGCGGCGGGCAGTGGAGCAGGTCCCAGGGCGCCAGCGGCCGCTCGACGCCCTCGACGATCGCGGTCGGCGCCCCGCGGAGCACGAGGAAGTCCTCCTGCCCCGCCTCGTGGTGGTACATGCTCATCGCCTGGCCTTCGGCGAGCGCGTAGAGCGCTATGCCGAGGTCGTCGAAGTGGGCCTCGCCCTCGCCGCCGAACCTGCACTCGCTGCGCAGGTCGTTGTGCATCCAGGGCGCGTCGCGTGCGTTCACCACGAACCAGCCGCCGGTGACGGGGACGCCGTCGTTCAGTGTCGCCTCCATGCCGGCATGATCACTTGGCGTCGTGGAAGATGACGCCGAGCGCGGTGCGGCTGCCCGCGGTGACGGTGGAGACGCCGTGGCGCATCCCCACGCGGTGGTAGCCGCGGGCGCCGCGGTTGGGCCGCACGCGGGTGGGGAAGATGACGAACGCGCCGCGTGGGGGCCGCAGCACGTGGGCCCGGCTCTGGGCGCGCGGGCGCTGCTCGAGCAGGACGAACTCGCCGCCCGCGAAGTCGTCGGTGAGGACCGTGACGACCTGGAACGGAAAGGCGACGTCGCCGTAGAGGTCCTGGTGCAGCGCGTTCCAGTCGCCGGGGCCGTAGCGCAGGATGAGCGGCGTCGGACGCTCCTGGCCGGCCGCGCGGCAGCGCTCCAGCAGCCCGGCGTGGGTGTCCGGGAACCCCGGCTCGCCGAGGCGCTCGGCCCAGGTGTTGGCGATCGCCGCCAGGTGCGGGTAGAAGCCGGCGCGGACCTGCGCGACCGGTGCGGGCAGCGGGTGGGCGAAGTAGCGGTAGCGGCCGTCGCCGAAGCGGTGGCGGGCCATGTCGATGGTCGAGCGGAACTCGCCGCCGTCGAACAGGCCGGCCAGCTCAGCGCACTCGCCGGCGTCGAGCAGCGGCTCCGTGACGGCGTGACCGACGTCGTCGAGGCGCTCGGCCAGCGCCGTCCAGTCGAGGGCGTCGATGCGATCTTGGAGGGTCACGCCCGTACAACGGGCACCGGCGTCAGAGCGTGAGGACCGGCAGGACCTCGCGCTCGCGCCGCTCGAGCAGCGGCACGATCGTCCCCTCGATGAGCTCGGCGAAGTGCGGCGTCTCGCGGTGCGCCGCGAGCGCCGCCTCGTCGGCGTACTGCTCGTAGAGCACGACGAGGTCGCCGTCGCGGTGGGCGACGTACAGCGTGCATCCCGGCTCGTGCGCCGCGACGATCGGCTGCATCCGGCGCAGCGCGGCGACCACCTCGTCGGCGTGGCCGGGCTTGACGTGGTAGCGGGCGATCAGGGCGACCATGCGCTCAGTGTCTACCCGAACGCGCCGGCCGCGCGGGCCGCGGCCAGCCGGGCGTCGTCGTAGCCGCACAGCTCGCGCAGCAGGGCGTCGGTGTCGGCGCCCCGCGCCGGGCCCGGCGCGACGTCCGCGCGGTGGCCGCTCAGCCGCAGCGGCGACGCGATCTGCCGCACCCGACCGAGCCGGGGGTGCTCGTAGTCGACGACCTCGGCCTCCTCCAGCGCCCCGCGCACGTCGTTGACCCGGCCGACCGGCACGCCGGCCGCCTCGAGCCGCTCCACCCAGGTGCCGGCGGATTCGGCGGCGAAGCGCTCGCGGAGGATCGGCAGCAGCACGTCGCGGTTCGCGTCGCGCGAGTCGATGTCCGCGAAGCGCTCGTCCTCGGGGAGATCGAGCACCCCGCACAGCGCCCGCCAGAACTTCTCCTTGGCCGCGGCCACGGTGATCCAGCCGTCCGCACAGCGGAATGCCTGGAACGGGACGATCGACGGGTGTGCCGACTCCGCGCGGCGCGGCACCTCGTGGCCCTCCGTGGCGGCCCACGTCCCCAGGTAGGTGAGCAGCGACTGCGCGACGCCGAGCAGCGACACGTCGACGTCGCCGCCCTCGCCGTCGCGGCGCGCCCGCCACACCGCGGCCAGCAGCGTCAGCCCGAGCGCGTAGCCCGCGCTGTAGTCGACCAGTGACAGCCCCGACTTGGTCGGCGGGCCGCCGGGATCGCCGGTCTGGCTCATCCAGCCGGCCATGGCCTGCAGCACGTAGTCGTAGGCGGGCTGCGCCGCGCGTGGACCGGTGCGGCCGAAGCCGCTCAATGACGCACAGACGATCCGCGGATTGCGCTCCCGCAGCGCGGCGTAGGTCAGCCCGAGCTTCTCCGGTTGGTCGCCGCGCACGTTGCACGCGACCGCGTCCGCCTGGGCCACGAGGTCGCCGAACACCGCCCGGCCCGCCTCACACCGCAGGTCGAGCGACACCGAGCGCTTGCCGCGGTTGAACGTCTCGAAGAACAGCGAGTCCTCGCCGCGCCGGAACGGCGGCACGTAGCGGCCGACGTCGCCGCCCGTCGCCGGGTCCTCGATCTTGATCACGGTCGCGCCGAGGTCGGCCAGTTGCAGCGTGCCCCACGGGCCGGCGCCGAACTGCTCGACCGCCAGCACGGTCACATCCGCCAGCGGCGCGTCCATCAGTGGGGCCACTAGTACGAGCGCGGCAGGCCGAGCACGTGCTGGCCGACGTAGGCCTGGACGAGGTTGTTGGAGACGGGCGCGACGGAGTAGAGCCGGGTCTCGCGGAACTTGCGCTCGACGTCGTACTCGCGGGCGAAGCCGAAGCCGCCGTGCGTGTCCACCGCGGCGTTGGCCGCCGCGAACGACGCCTCGGAGGCCAGGAACTTCGCCATGTTCGCCTCGGCGCCGCAGTCCTCGCCGCGCTCGTAGAGCGTCACGGCCTTCCAGCGCATCAGGCTCGCCGCCTCCAGCGCCATGTGCGCCCGGGCCAGCGGGAACTGCACGCCCTGGTTGGCCCCGATCGGGCGCCCGAACACCTCGCGCTCGCGCGCGTACCCGACCGCCCGGTCCACCAGGAAGCGGCCGTCGCCGATGCACTCGGACGCGATCAGCATCCGCTCGGCGTTCATGCCGGTGAGGATGTAGCGGAAGCCTTCCCCCGCCGCGCCGATCAGCGCATCCTCCGGGAGCTCGAGGCCGGCGAAGAAGAGCTGGTTCGTCGCGTGGTTCATCATCGTGGCCACGGGCTCGATCGTCAGCTGGTCGCCGCGGTCGCGCATGTCCACCAGGAACACGGACAGGCCCTGCGTGCGCTTCGCCGGGCGCTCCTCGGTGCGGGCGAGCAGGACCATCAGATCCGACTGGCTCGCGCGCGAGGTCCAGAGCTTCTGCCCGTCCACCACCCAGCCCGCGTCCGTGCGCCGCGCGCGGGTCTTGATCGCGGTCGTGTCGGAGCCGGCGTCCGGCTCGGTCACCCCGAAGGCCTGCAGCCGCAGCTTCCCCGCGGCGATCTCGGGCAGCCAGCGCCGCTTCTGCGCCTCGCTGCCGTGGCGCAGCAGCGTGCCCATCACGTACATCTGCGCATGGCAGGCCGCCGGGTTGCCGCCGCTGGCCGCGATCTCCTCCAGGATCACCGCCGCGGCTCCCAGCTCCAGCCCGGCGCCGCCGTACTCCTCCGGGATCAGCGCGGCCAGCCAGCCGTGCGCCGTGAGCGCGGCGACGAACTCCTCCGGGTAGGTGTCCGGCTCGAGCCCGCGCCAGTACTCGCCCGGGAATGCTCCACACAGCTCGCGCACCGCCGCGCCGATGTCCTGCAGGTCCTCCGAGAGCGCGAAGTCCATGCCGCAAGCGTGTCAGACTCACTGTCCATGAGCCGGACGCTGATCCCCGTCAACCGGGTCGGGGTGGAGGAGCGCGCCGCGGCGCTCGGCCGGCGCTCGATCAAGACGTCGGCCAAGCGCGAGGGCATCCGCCTCGCCACGTCGATGATCGACCTGACGACGCTCGAGGGCTCGGACACGGCGGGCAAGGTGCGCCACCTGTGCGCCAAGGCCGTGGTGCCCGACCCGTCGCGGCCGGAGATCCCGTCCGTGGCCGCCGTCTGCGTCTACCCGGCGCTCGTGGCCGTGGCCGCGGAGGCGCTGCGCGGCACCGGCGTGGCGGTCGCGTCCGTGGCCACCGGCTTCCCCTCCGGCCAGACGTCGCTGGACGTCAAGCTGCGCGAGACGCGCGAGGCCGTGGCCGCCGGGGCGAGCGAGATCGACATGGTGATCTCGCGCGAGGCCTACCTGACCGGCGACGACGCCCGCGTGGCGCACGAGATCACGGCGGTCAAGGAGGCCTGCGGGGACGCCCACCTGAAGGTGATCCTGGAGACCGCCGAGCTGCCCACCTACGCGCACGTGCGCCACGCGTCGCAGCTGGCCATCGAGGCCGGCGCGGACGTGATCAAGACGTCGACCGGCAAGGCGGCGACCGGCGCCACCCCGGGCGTCGTGCTGGTGATGCTGGAGACCGTGCGCGACCACTTCCAGCGCACCGGGCAGGTCGTGGGCGTCAAGGCGGCCGGCGGCGTCTCCAACACCAAGGCCGCGCTGCACATGCTCGTCCTGGTCAAGGAGACCCTGGGCGACGACTGGCTCACCCCGGACCGCTTCCGCATCGGCGCGTCGTCGCTGCTCAACGACCTGCTGATGCAGTACGCCAAGCTCGACGGCGGCCACTACGGGCGCGCCGAGGACTTCTCGAAGGAATGACCGCCGCCACCCGCACCGCGCTCAAGTGGGACTACGCCCCCGCGCCCGAGTCGCGCGACGCCGCCACGCTGCGTGACAGCTACGACCTGTTCATCGGCGGTGAGCACGTCGCGCCGGCCGACGGCACCCGCCGGCCGACCGTCAACCCGGCCACCGAGGCGCCGCTCGCCGAGGTGGCGTATGCCGGGCCGGAGGACGTCGCGAAGGCGGTCGTGGCCGCCCGCGCCGCCGCGCCCGCCTGGCGGGCCCTCCCGGCGCTGGAGCGCGGCAAGTACCTGTTCCGCATCGCCCGGCTGATCCAGGAGCGGGCGCGCGAGCTGGCCGTCGTGGAGACGCTGGACGGCGGCAAGCCGATCCGCGAGTCGCGCGACGTCGACGTCCCGCTGGCCGCCGCGCACTTCTTCTCCTACGCCGGCTGGGCGGACAAGCTGCGCCACGCGTTCGCCGGTCGCGACCATGAGCCCCGCGGCGTGGTCGGCCAGGTGATCCCGTGGAACTTCCCGCTCCTGATGGCGGCCTGGAAGCTCGCGCCGGCGCTGGCCTGCGGCAACACCGCGGTGCTCAAGCCGGCCGAGACGACGCCGCTGACCTCGCTGCTGCTGGCCGAGATCTGCCAGGAGGCCGAGCTCCCCGCGGGCGTGGTGAACATCGTCACCGGCGACGGCACCGCCGGCGCCGCACTCGTCCGCTCCGGAGTCGACAAGGTGGCGTTCACCGGCTCGACCGCGGTGGGCAAGGAGATCCAGCGCGCGCTGGCCGGGACGGGCACCGGGCTGACGCTCGAGCTCGGCGGCAAGTCGGCCAACATCGTCTTCGAGGACGCCGCGCTCGACCAGGCGGTCGAGGGGATCATCGAGGGCATCTTCTTCAACCAGGGCCACGTGTGCTGCGCGGGCTCGCGGCTGCTGCTGCAGGAGAGCGTGGCCGAGGAGGTCATCCGCAAGCTGTGGGCGCGGATGGAGCGCCTGCGCGTGGGCGACCCGATGGACAAGAACACCGACGTGGGCGCGATCAACAGCGCCGCCCAGCTCGCCCGGATCGAGGAGCTGGTGGCCGAGGGCGAGCGCGAGGGCGCGACCCGGCGCAGCGTGACCTGCGCGCTGCCGGAGACCGGCTACTGGTTCCCGCCGACGCTGTTCCTCGACGTGGCGCCGGCCAACCGGATAGCGGTCGAGGAGATCTTCGGCCCGGTCGTGTCCGTGACCACGTTCCGCACGCCGAAGGAGGCCGTAGAGCGGGCCAACAACTCGGCCTACGGGCTCGCCGCCGGCGTGTGGACCGACAACGGCGCGAAGGCGTTCGAGGTGGCGTCCGCGCTGCGGGCCGGCGTGGTCTGGCAGAACACGTACAACAAGTTCGACCCGACGGCCGCGTTCGGCGGCTACAAGGAGAGCGGGTTCGGGCGCGAGGGCGGGCCGGCGGGGCTGCTGCCCTACGTGAGGCTGTCGTGACCCGGCGCGCCGTGGTGGCGAAGACGTACAAGCTCTACCTGGGCGGCGCGTTCGCGCGCTCGGAGTCCGGCCGCCACGACCCGGCGACCGACCACGCCGGCGCCCACGTGGCCAACGTCCCGCGTTCCTCGCGCAAGGACGTGCGCGACGCGGTGAAGGCCGCCCGCGCGGCCCAGGCCGGCTGGGCCAGGCGCACCGCGTACAACCGCGGCCAGGTGCTCTACCGCTTCGCCGAGGCGCTCGAGTCGCGCTCCGACGAGCTTTCCCGCGCCGCCCACGCGCAGCAGGACGTCTCGCTGTCCGACGCCCGCGCCGAGGTCGGCGCGGCGGTCGACCTGCTCGTCCACTACGCCGGCTGGACGGACAAGCTCGCCGTGGTCATGGGCGGGATCAACCCGGTGGCCGCGCCGTACCTGAGCTTCTCCTCCCCCGAGCCGACCGGCGTCGTGGCGGTGCTCGCGCCCGACGAGCCGGACCTGCTCGGCCTGGTCCGCGAGGTCGCCCCGGCGCTGGCCGCCGGCAACGCCGTCGTGGCCGTCGTCTCGCGCCGCTGGCCGCTGCGCCCGCTCGACCTCGGCGAGGTGGCCGGCGTCTCCGACGTCCCCGGCGGCGTGCTGAACCTGCTCTCCGGCCGGCTGGACGAGCTGCTCGAGCCGCTGTGCGGCCACCGCGACGTCAACGCGATCGTCGACACCACCGGTACCGCGCAGGTCGACGAGCTGGCCGCCGAGACGGTCAAGCGCGTGTCCCGCCCCTCCGGCGAGGCGACCCTCGCCCGGCTCGAGGCGCTGACCGAGCTCAAGACCGCCTGGCACCCGGTCGGCTCCTAGCTCATACCCATCGGGTGATGGCGCCCGCGTTGTGCGCCATAGGCTGCGGCGCGTGCCCAAGACACCCGAGCATGCGCGGCTGGAGCAGGCGCGCACTGACGCCGCGCCCTGGAAGGCCTGGGGGCCGTACCTCTCCGAGCGCCAGTGGGGGACGGTGCGCGAGGACTACAGCGCGAACGGCGACGCCTGGAACTACTTCACCCACGACCAGGCCCGCTCGCGGGCCTACCGCTGGGGCGAGGACGGCATCGCCGGCATCTGCGACGAGCGCCAGCGGCTGTGCCTCGCGCTCGCGCTGTGGAACGGCGCCGACCCGATCCTCAAGGAGCGGATGTTCGGCCTCACCAACAGCGAGGGCAACCACGGCGAGGACGTCAAGGAGTACTGGTTCTACCTCGACAGCACGCCGACGCACTCCTACCTGAAGGCGCTCTACAAGTACCCGCAGCGGGAGTTCCCGTACGCCGACCTGGTGGCGACGAACGGCGCCCGCGGCAAGCAACGACTTCGAGTACGAGCTGCTCGACACCGGCGTCTTCGACGAGGACCGCTACTTCGACGTGGTGGTCGAGTACGCCAAGGCCGCGCCCGACGACATCCTCATGCTCGTCACGGCCCACAACCGCGGCCCGGAGGCGGCGGCGCTGCACGTGCTCCCGACGCTGTGGTTCCGCAACACCTGGCACGACGGGACGGCGAAGCCCTCGCTCGCCGAGGCGCCCGGCGGCGCGGTCGCCCGCCATGCCGAGCTGGGCGAGTGGCGGCTGTATGCCGACGCCCCGCTGCTGTTCTGCGAGAACGAGACCAACAACGAGTGTTCGGCGCCGATACCCGAAGGCGGCGATCAACGACTGCGTCGTCGCCGGCGGCGCGGCGAACCCGGACGCGACCGGCACCAAGTGCGCCGCCCACCACGTGCTCGAGGTCCCCGCGGGCGGGAGCGCGCAGGTGCGCGTCCGGCTGGCCGCGCACCCGGTCGACGAGCCGCTGGCCTTCGACGCCCTGCTGTCGACCCGGCGCGCCGAGGCGGACGAGTTCTACGCCCAGGTGATCCCGGCGGCGCTCGACGCCGACCGCGCGCTGGTGATGCGCCAGGCGCTGGCCGGCCTGCTGTGGGGCAAGCAGTACTACGAGTACGACGTCCATCGCTGGCTGCGCGAGCACGGCGTCAACCCGTGGGACTCGGGTGCGCCGGGGAGCGGCGTGCGCAACGTCCCCTGGTTCCACATGGTCGCCGGCGACGTGATCTCGATGCCCGACAAGTGGGAGTACCCGTGGTTCGCCGCCTGGGACCTGGCGTTCCACTGCGCGCCGCTCTCGCTCGTCGACGTCGACTTCGCCAAGGACCAGGTCGAGCTGCTGCTGCAGACCGCGTACATGCACCCGAACGGCCAGATCCCGGCCTACGAGTGGAACTTCACCGACGTCAACCCGCCCGTCACGGCCTGGGCCGCGCTCTTCGTCTACGAGCGCGAGGCCGAGATCCGCGGGGAGGGCGACCACGAGTTCCTCGCCCGGGTCTTCCAGCGCCTGCTGACCAACTTCACCTGGTGGGTCAACCGCAAGGACCCCGACGACCGCAACCTCTTCCAGGGCGGCTTCCTCGGCCTGGACAACATCGGGATCTTCGACCGCTCCGCGCCGCTGCCGGGCGGCGGCACGCTCGAGCAGGCGGACGGCACGGCGTGGATGGCCCTGTACTGCCAGTGGATGCTGCAGATCGCGCTCGAGCTCGCCCGCAAGGACGCGGCCTACGCGGACATGGCCGGCAAGTTCGTCAGCCACTTCGCGTGGATCTCGATCGCGCTCAACCCGCCGGACGGCGACACGACGCTGTGGGACGAGGAGGACGGCTTCTACTACGACGTGATGCGGATGCCCGACGGGCAGGCGATCCAGCTGAAGGTCCGCTCGCTCGTCGGACTGCTGCCGCTGTGCGCGGCCACCGTGTTCGACCCGGAGATCGTGGAGGGCCACCCCTGGCTGCTCGACCGCGCCGAGGCGTTCGTCGCCCACTTCGCCGACGCCGTGCCGGCGCTCGCCCACCTCCCCGGCCCCAGCCCCGACGGCGACCGGCTGCTGTCGCTCGTCGACGAGCCGCGGCTGCGGCGGATCCTCGAGGTGATGCTCGACGAGGACGAGTTCCTCGGCCCGCACGGCATCCGCGCGGTCTCGCGCCGCCACCTCGACCAGCCGTGTCGAGTTCGACTGGGGCGGGCAGCACTACGAGGTCCACTACCTGCCGGCGGAGTCCGACACCGGCATGTTCGGCGGCAACTCCAACTGGCGCGGCCCGGTGTGGTTCCCGATGAACCTCGTGATCCTGCGCGGGCTGATCCAGCTGCACCGCTACTACGGCGACCGGCTGAAGGTCGAGTGCCCGACCGGTTCGGGCCGGGAGCTGAACCTGCGGCAGGTGGCGGTGGAGATCGCCGACCGCCTCGTGCGCACGTTCCTGCGCGGCGAGGACGGCCGGCGGCCGGTGTTCGGCGGCATCGAGCAGTTCCAGACCGATCCGCACTGGCACGACCTGCTGCTGTTCCACGAGTACTTCCACGGCGACAACGGCGCCGGCCTCGGCGCCAGCCACCAGACCGGCTGGACCGGCACGGTCGCGCTGCTGTTCGGGCTCGACGTCGAATGACCCGGCCGACCGTCTACGAGATCAACACCGCGGTGTGGCTGGCCGGCCGGCGGCTCGACGAGGTGCCGGCGGCCGAGTGGGACGCGCTCGCTGCGCTGCCGGTCGACGCGGTCTGGCTGATGGGCGTGTGGCAGCGCAGCCCGGCCGGCCTGGCGATCGCGCTGGCCGACCCGGGCCTGTCGGCGAGCATCCGCGCGGCGCTGCCCGACCTGCGCGACGAGGACGTGATCGGCTCGCCCTACTGCGTGCGGGACTACGTGGTCGACGAGCGCTTCGGCGGGCGGGACGCGCTGGGCGAGGCGCGGGCGCAGCTGGCTGCCCGCGGGCTGCGGCTGATCCTCGACTACGTGCCCAACCACGTCGCGCCCGACCACCCGTGGCTGACCGAGCGCCCGGGCTGCCTGGTCGCCGGCAGCGAGGACGAGCTGGCCGCCGACCCGGCCGCGTTCCTGCGCGCCGGCGCCGGGATCTTCGCCCGCGGCCGCGACCCCTACTTCCCGCCCTGGCCGGACGTCGTCCAGCTGAACGCGTTCTCCGCGGAGCTGCGCGACGCCGTGGCGGAGACGCTGATCGACGTCGGCGCGCAGTGCGACGGGCTGCGCTGCGACATGGCGATGCTGATGACGAACGAGGTGTTCGCGCGCACCTGGGGCGGCGAGGCGCCCGCCGAGGAGTTCTGGCCGCAGCTGATCGCCCGGGTGAAGGCCGCGCACCCGCAGCTGCTGTTCATCGCCGAGGCGTATTGGGACATGGAGTGGACGCTGCAGCAGCAGGGGTTCGACCACTGCTACGACAAGCGGCTCTACGACCGGCTGGTCCACGAGGGCGCCGAGTCCGTGCGCGGACACCTGCAGGCCGGGCTGGACTACCAGGACCGGCTGCTCCGCTTCATCGAGAACCACGACGAGCCGCGGGCGGCGGCCACGTTCGGGCCGGGGAAGGCCCGCGCCGCCGCCGTCGTGATCTCGACGCTGCCGGGCGCGCGGCTGTTCCACGACGGCCAGCTCGACGGGCACCGTGTGCGCATCCCGGTGTTCCTGGCGCGCGGGCCGGACGAGCCGCCCGACGCGGACCTGCGCGCGTTCTACGGCCGCCTGCTGCGCGCGGTGGCCGACTCCGGGCTGCGCGACGGCGACTGGCGGCTGTGCGAGCTCTCCGGCTGGCCGGACAACCACTCCTTCGCGCAGCTCGTGGCCTGGGGCTGGCCGCGCGAGCTGGTGGTGGTCAACCTCTCCGACGCCCCGGCCCAGGCCCGGGTGCGCCTACCCTGGGACGGCCTCACCGGCCGCGCTTGGACGCTGACCGACCGGCTCAGCGGTGCGTCCTTCGACCGCGCGGGAGACGAGCTCGCGGCCGACGGCCTCTACGTCGCGCTGGAGCCGTGGGAGGCGAACTTCCTTGCGTTCACCTGACGAGCGCTTGCAACCACCGCGCCGCTCGTGTCGTTCGGAGGCGTGAGCTGCGCCGACAGGAGCGACGTCAGGTCTCGCCGGAGAGCAGCAGCTCGTGCAGGGTGCCTCCGGTGGTCGCGCGGGTGACCTGGATTCGGCCGAGCGGTTGGCCAGCTCCTGCTTTCGCTCGTGCGTTGACGTCCTGGGTGAAGATGGCGTCGTAACGGTGCGTGAGCCAGCTCAGGAGGTCGTCCGGGATCCGCGGGTCGTTGGTTCCGTCTTGGCCGTAGCTGCCGTATGGGGGAGCGAAGGCGAGCGGCTGGTAGGCGGAGATGTGATCGGCGAGCGTCGTCTGGCCCCAGGCGATGTCGGAGTGGACTCGGTCGCGCCAGCCGTCGAAGTCCTCGCCTTGTTGTTCGTAGGCGTAGAACGGTCCGTAGTCATCGGGTCCCGAGCCGTAGTGGATCTGCGTGTGGCCGTTGCCGGAGTGCAGTTGGAGCTGCCAGCGGCCGCTGTCCTGCATGGTCGCGAGCTCGTGCCAGGTGAGGTATTCGGGGTCGCCGGCGTCGACGCGCCCGACGTCGACGAACATGACGGCGTTGAAGTGCAGCTTGCGCAGAATGCCGTCGGCCCCGGTCCAGGAGTCGGCGCGCGCGTCGTCGAAGGTCAGCAGCAACGGTCGCGGCGGAAGATCGACTCGCTTGTTCTCCACGAAGTCGATGAACGTCTGCAGGCCGATCGTCTCGTAGCCCGCGTGCTGGATCATCGTCATCTGCTTGGCGAAGTCCTCGGCGCCGATGCCGTAGGACGCGTCGGTGGCGTTCGAGAAGTCGCTCACGGGTCCGATCCCGTGGTAGAGCAGGACCGGGATGGCCGACCGATCGGGCGGGAGCTTCTTCCACACCTGCTGCTCGTCGGAGGTGAGCGTGACGTCGGGGGCGGGGAGCGGCGTCCGGGCGGCGGGGGCGGGGGGATGATCCGTCGAGTTCCCGCACGCCGCGAGCCCGAGGCACAACCCGCAGGTCAAGGCGGCGAGCACCGCGGCCGATTTCATAGGAACCTCGACTGTAGCCCTCCATGACGGCTCCAGTCCGCTCCACGTATGCGTCTCGCCTCTACCCTCATCTCCGCCACGCTCCTGTTCTCGTGCGCGTTCGTCGCGGACGCGGCGGCCTCGGCTCGCGTGCCTGATCAGCCGGCGTTGAACGTGGCGCGCATGGCCGCGGACTCGCTGGTGACGCGTCACCGGGGGATGCCCGAGGGCGGCTGGGCCTGGCGTTCGTCGATCCAGGCACCTCACTATCAGACCGACCGGGACGTCGGCGCGGCGGGAGTCGGCGCAGGACTGCTCGCCGCCTACGCCGTCACTCACGATGCTCGCTACCGGCGCGCCGCCGTATCCGCGGGCGACTTCCTGCTGGGCGTGGCCGAGCCGGCGGACGGCGGGCTGCGCTGGCCCGACTGGGCGGACCCGAGCGGGGAGCGGTCGGAGACCCACTTCACGAGCTTCGACGACGGCGCGGCCGGGATCAGCGACTACCTGTGGCGGCTGTTCCGCGCGACCGGCGAGCCGCGCTTCCGGGACGGCGCGCTGGCGGGCATGCGCTGGCTGGTCGCGCAGGCCGAAGGCCCGTCGTGCCCGGCGACGTCGTGCTCGTGGCGCTGGACGGACGACCCGACCTGGCGCGTCGGCTACCACGGCATCGGGATGGGCCAGGCGGGCATCGTCCTCACCCTCGACGCGTTCGCGAACCGCACCGGGGATCCGACCTTCCGGGCCTACGCCCGTGCCGGAGCCGAGCGACTGCGGCAGCTCACCGCAGGCGGCACGCGCCCTCTGCCGCGCAGCTCCGAGGACGCGACCCAGGAGACCGGATTCCTGTCGGGGTCGGCGGGCGGCGCGTACATGTTCCTGGAGCGCTACGCGCGGGATCGAGACCCGGCCGATCTCGCGACCGCGCGCGGGCTGCTGCGCTGGGTGAACGGCCAGGCGATCGCGGACCGCTCGGGCGGGCTGTACTGGCCGATCAGTCGGGGCAGCGCAGCGATGCCGGCGGGATTCGAGCTCGGGGCGGCCGGCATCGCGTGGGTCGACCTGCGGGCATACCAGGTGACCGGCGATCCCGAGTACCGCGACGTCGCGCGCCGCGCGGCCGTGTGGCTCCGGTCCGTCGCGATCGCGGGATCGATGTGGGCCGAGTTGCCCGGCGATCCCACGGTTCCGGTCGATGTCGGGCTTGACAGCGGGGCGGCCGGAATCGGCTGGGTGCTGGCGGACGTCGCCCGGGCGGGCCTTGACCCGGCTGCGAACCGGGCGGCCGCCCGGTCGGCGCTGCTGGGTCTGCGCGCAAGCGCGGCCCACGACGGCAAGGGGGCGTTCTGGTACGCCAACCGCACCGGAAGCCGATCACGGCTGCGCGCCGAGCCCTCCTGGCACTGGGGCTCAGCCGGGATCGCCGGCTTCGCCGCCCGGCTCGCCGGATGGTCCGGCAGCGGTCCGGGCGGGCAGAGTCGCTTCTGATTGTTGCTCGCGCGCACAGTCTCGGGCATGATCGTCACGAGATTGCCGCTGCCTGAGGATACCCGCCGGTTCGCCGACCCCTTTCGACCGCTGCGCCCTGCGTCGAGACGGAAGCAGATCGTGGCGCTTGTGTTCGGACCGATCCTGTGGGTGGTGCTGTTGATGGTCGCCTCCTGGCTGCTTGACCACACGAACGCGATCGAGCTCGGGCTGCTGATCAGCACTGCGTGCTTCTGCGTCGCGGCGGCCGTGCTGAGTCTGCTCCGGCTCGGACGGCGCGGCGAGGAGCGCCGGTATGCAGAACGCGCTTGACGTGATGCTCGCGGTCGTCGCGCTCTACCCGGTGGCCACCGCGGCGCTGTGGGTCGCCGGCGGCCTCATGTTCCGGCTGTTGGAGGAGCGCCCCGGCGACCCGCTGCTGGAGCCCGAGGGCGGCTGGCCCGGTGTGAGCGTCCTGATTCCCGCCTACAACGAGCAGGCGGTGATCGCCACCAGCGTGCGCGCGGCGTTGAAGTCCGACTACCCGCGGTTCGAGGTACTGGTCCTCGATGACGGCTCCACCGACGAGACCGAGGCGGCGGCGAACGAGGCGGCGGCCGGCGACAGACGCCTCCGCGTGGTGCGTGACCCTGTCAACCGCGGCAAGGCCGAGCAGCTCAACGCCGGATTCGCACGCGCCCGGCATGAGCTGGTGATGGTCACCGACGCCGACACCCACATGCACCCGCGCGCCATCCGGTATCTCGTGGCGCGAATCGAGTCCTCGCCGATGCTGGCGGCGGTGGCGGGCGGGCCGCTGGTGACCAATCGCGATGGTCTGCTCTGCATGATGCAGGTGCTCGAATCCGCGGCGATCATCGGGCTGGTCCGGCGCACCCAGTCGCTCACCGGCCGGGTCGGCATCGTTGCCGGTGTGCTCGGACTGTTCCACCGCGATCGGGTGATCGCGGTCGGCGGCTACGACGGGCGGATGGCCACCGAGGACATCGACCTCACCTGGCGGCTGCTGATGGCCGGCTGGCAGACGGCATACGAGCCACGCGCCGTGGTCGGCATGCAGGTACCGTCGGCCCTGCCCGCGCTGTGGGCGCAACGCAAGCGCTGGGCGCGCGGGCAGGGAGAGGTCCTGCGCGCGCACATGCGTGAAGTCGGCCGCTGGCGCAATCACCGGATGTGGCTGTTGGGCCTCGAGTCGGTGGTATCGCTGACCTGGGTCTTCTGCTTGCTGTGCTCGCTCGCGCTCCTCGCGCTGAACCTGGTGTTCGGGCATCGCCTCGAGTTCACCGGGGTCGGGCTCGCGTGGGGCATGGCGATCTCGATCGTGGCGACCATCCAGCTCTTCGTCGCTGTGTGGTTGCGCCGACCCTACGACCACTGGGGCGTGGGCGCGATGATGCTCGGCCCGCTCTACACGCTGCTGTTCTGGGTGGTCTCCGCCGCCGCCGCGGCCGACCAACAGATCATTGCGCTGATCCGCGGGCCGCGGGAACAACGGGTGGTGTGGGACATCCCACGCGAACCGCTCGACTCCACCAGCCCGTAACCACCCCGCCTGGACCACAGCCCGCGCCCGGTCCCTCGATCCCGACCGCCGCTCACCGGCCGCGGACGAATACGCCGACGTCCGCGTGCGGCCGATCCGAGCCAGTGCGCTACAGAGCCGACGGAGAGGGAGGGATTCGAACCCTCGGACGAGGTTGACCCCCGTCACACGATTTCCAGTCGTGCCCGTTCAGCCGCTCCGGCACCTCTCCCAGAATCGGGCGACAGGCTAGCGTGTACCACGGGATGGTCTTCGACTACCGCACGCTGCCGCCGGACCTGCCCGAACCGCAGGACGACGGCGCCGCCGACCACCTGCCCGGGACGGCATTGCCGGAGCTGACGCTCGCCTCCACGCAGGGCGAGATCTCGCTGCGGCAGCCGGGCCGGCTCGTGCTCTACGTCTATCCGCGCACCGGCGTGCCCGGCCAGCCGACGCCGGACGGCTGGGACGCCATCCCGGGCGCCCGCGGCTGCACGCCGCAGAACTGTGCGTTCCGCGACCACGAGGCCGACCTGCGGGCGCTCGGCGCGCGCGTGGTGGGGCTGAGCGCGCAGACGCTGGACGAGCAGCGCGAGTTCGCGGCGCGCGAGCACATCCCGTATCCGCTCGTCGCCGACCCCGAGCGGCGCCTGGCCGAGGCGCTGCGGCTGCCCACGTTCGACGTCGAGGACATGCGGCTGTACAAGCGGATCACGCTCATGGCCCGCGACGGGACCGTCGAGAAGGCCTTCTACCCCGTGTTCCCGCCGGACCGCAACGCCGCCGACGTGGTGGCCTGGCTCAGATCCGCCAGCGCCCCTCGCTGAGCACCGGGACCTCCTCGCCCGCGCGCGTGACCCCGGAGATCTCGAGCTGCGGCGAGCCGATCATGAAGTCGATGTGGATGTCGGAGTCGTTGAGCTGCGCGGCCGCCTGCTCGTCGGGCGCGAGGAACGGGAACGCCCGGCCGAGCGCGAGGTGCGAGGCGGCGTTCTCGTCGAGCAGCGTGTCGTAGAAGACGGTGTCCAGCGCGCCGATCCGTCCCTCGCCGTCCACCAGCGCGACCTCGCCGAGCCGGGCGGCGCCCTCGTCGCTCTGCGTGATCGTCCGCATCGTGTCCTGGGCGCTGGAGGCCTCGAGGTTGGTCACCCGGCCGCCGGCGAACTCCACGCGCAGGTCGCGCACCACCGTCCCGTCGGCCAGCACGAGCGGCTTGGTGGAGCGCACGCGGCCGTCGACCCGCTGCGGGTCGGGCGAGGTGAACACCTCCTCGGAGGGCAGGTTGGGCATGTGCGGGATGCCGGCGGCGGTCTCGAAGCGGGCGGCCATCCAGTGCATCCCGGGCAGCAGCCCGATGGTCAGGTCGGTGCCCTCGCCGCGGTAGCGCAGGGCGTCGAAGTCGCGCGCGGTGAGGCGCTCGGCCACGGCGACGAGCGTGTCGGCGCGCGCCGTCCACGCCGCGACGGGGTCGGCCTCGTCCAGGCGCAGGACGTGCACGAGCTGCTCCTCCAGGCGCGGCAGCCGCTGCGCCGGCTCGAGGTCCGGGTGCACGAGGTCCGCCCACGCCGCCGTGGGCCCGGGCAGGATCGTCCAGTTGAGCTCGCGGCGGTTGACCACCTCGCCGGATTCCTTGACCGCGGGCAGGCGGTCGCGGCCGGCCCGCACCGGGTCGAGGTCGTCGAGCAGACCGGGCGCGGACGGGCCGGAGAGCGAGATGTTCGCCGCACGCTCGCGGCCCAGGGCGAGGACGCGCTCCCCGTACCACGGCGGCACGTACTCGAGCGTGTCGTCGGCGGCGTGCTCGATCCGGGCGCGCTTGATCCACGGGTCGAACCAGGCGACATCGACGAACTTCGCCCCGCGCCGGTACGCCTGCGCGGCGATCGCGCGCACGAGCGTCTCCTTGCCGGGCGAGCCGGAAAGGCTCACGATCTGGCCGGGTTGCACGTTGGCGCCGAAGTCGACGGCGAGCGCGGCGAAGCGGGCGAGCGTGGTTTCGTCCATGGCACGGCGAGCGTACTGCGGCCGCGGCTGCGAGGATGCCGTGCCGTGCTGCGCTACCGGCACATCCTTGTCGCCTTCGACGGCTCGCCCGAGGCCGAGCTGGCGCTCGACCACGCCGTCGCGCTCGCCCAGCACCAGCGCGCCCGGCTGGCGCTGATCGCCGTGCTCGCTCCGGTGCCGCCGCTGGCCTGGCAGGCGCCCGGCGGCGTGCGCCAGCTCCATGACGATCAGGAGGCCGACCTCGACCGCCGGCTGCGCGCCGCCGCCGACCGCGTGCCGGACGACCTGCCGCTGACCACGCGGCTCCTGGAGGGCGACCCGGCGCACGAGCTGCTGCGCGCCGCGCGCGAGGGCGACCACGACGTGATCGTCATGGGCTCGCGCGGGCGCGGCCGGGTCAGCGCCGCGCTGCTGGGCAGCGTGTCGAACCGGCTGCTGCACACGTCGCCGGTGCCGGTGATCGTCGTGCACGTCCCGCGGACGGACGACGGCCCGGACCTGGCGGCCTGATCGATCAGCGCATGGGCGCGCGGTGAGCGTCGCGTCCGGTGGCCGTCCTGCTCTGGTGGCCGCCGCCGTGCTCAGCTGACATCGACCGGGGTGCCCTCGCGCGCGTGACGAGCGAGCAGGCAGATGAACGTGTCCGGCACGCGGATGCAGCCGGAGCTGGCCACGACCGCGCCGTTGCGGAACAGCCGGACGCGCCGCGCCTGGAGCGAGACGGCGATGCGCGTGTCGGTGCGATCCCGCGGATTCCAGCCGGTGGTGTCGTTCGGTCGCGTCGGCAGGAGGACCTCGAGCGAGCGATCGCGTTCGGCGAGCACGAGCAGCCCGACGGGGACGCCGGCCACGATGGCGGCGGACGCGGCCGCGATGGGGGGCCGACGCCATCCGGCGTGTCTCATCCCGTGACGCGCGGCGGACGCGGGACCACCGTGATGCTCGCGCCCGCGGCGACCGGCGCGGTGTTGGAGCCCTTTGCCACGGCGCGATTGTGGATTCGCGTGGCGCGGCTGAGGGTGTCGGCGCGCGCATTGACCGTGAAGGTGCGCTCGGCACGACCGGCGAGCCGGGCGATCGTCCAGCACGCCGTCACCCCGTTGATGCGAGCGCCGGGTGCGGAGCGGAACGTCAGCCCGGCCGGGAGGCGGTCGCACACGCGCACCGCAACGGCCGGAGTGGTGCCGCGGTTGTGCACGGTCAGCCGGTAGCTCACGTCCCCGCGCGCCTTCACGCGGGTGCGGTTCGCGCGCTTGCCCAGCGACAGCGACGCCCGCGCCTGCGTTACTTCCACGCTCACGGGCAGGACCGCGCCGCCTGGATCGTTGGCCGCCGTCACGCTCGCTCCGTTGGTGAGGTGACCCGGGGTCTTCGCGCGCGCAACGACGGTGATGTCCACTTCCTCCCCGGCCGCGAGCGAAGCGATGTGGCAGGACAGGGGCGTCCGCGTGCAGGTCCCGCTCGTCGTGGTGACCGACAGGAGCGTGACCGGCAGGCCGAAGGTGTCCGTCACGACAACATCTGTGGCGGCCGCGGTCCCCCCGTTCGCGACGACGATCCGGAATGTCAGCCGGGCCGCCGTGTCGGCGTGGGTGCGGTCGACGCGCTTCGTGATCGTCAGCGACGGTGAGGGCCGCGGCTCCGGCTGCGGTGTCGGCGGCGCGGTCACGTCTGTCGACGTCGATGCGCTGTTGTCCTGGGGCCGCGGATCGAGGACGCCACTGTCGACCGTCGCAGTGTTCGCCAGCGAGGCTCCGGCGGCGCTCGTCGCGACATCGACGGTGATCGTCACCTCCGCTTGGCCGCCCGCCGCCAGGTTGCCGAGGGCGCATGTCACGCCGGCGGCGGCGATGGTGCAGCTGCCTTGGCTTGAGGTCGTCCGGACGGCGGTGACCGCGGCCGGCAGCGGATCGTCGACGGTCACGCCTGGGGCCATGTTGGGCCCGGCGTTGGTCACGACGAGGGTGTAGGTCAGTGTTCCGCCCGCCACCACGGTCGTCGCGCTCGCGGTCTTCTGGATCGCCAGATCCGCCTGCGGGGGCACGAAGATCTGGGTGGCGCTCGAGTTGTCGGCGGGGTTGGGGTCCGGCTCGTCTCCGATCACGGTGGCGGAGTTGGTCACGGTCTGGCCGGCGACCGGTGTCTGCGGGCGCAGGGTGACCGTGACGTCCTGGCTCGCGCCGCTCGCGAGCGCGCCGATGGCGCAGGTGACCGAGGCGGCCGCGGCGTCGAACGCGCACGCCGGGTCGGCGCTGACGAACAGCATGCCGGCCGGCACCGCGTCGGTCACGGTCACGCCGGTGGCGTCGTTCTGGCCGCCGTTGGCGATGGTGAGCGTGTACGTGACGTCGGTGAACAGCGGCACGATCGCCGCGGAGGCGCGCTTGACGATGCTGAGGTCTGCTTGCGGCGCGATCACCACGGCCGCCGCGTCGGTGTTGTTGGTCAGGTCGGGATCCTGCGTCGCGCTGGAAACGGTCGCGCTGTTCGCCACCGTCATGCCCGCCGCCGCGCGGTCGACACGCACCACGACGGTCGGCTCCCGCGTCGTGCCTGCGGCCAGGGTGCCGATCACGCAGGTGACCGTCGCGCCGGCCGCGGTGCAGTCGGGTGAGGAGACGAAGCTCAAGCCGGCCGGCAGCACGTCGGTGATCTGCACGGCGGCGGCGTCGTTGGGTCCGTTGTTGGTCACCGCGAGCGTGAACGTCACCGTGTCGCCGACCGAGGCGTTCGCCACGTCGGCCCGCTTTTGCATGGCGAGGTCGGCCGCCGTGCCGACCGACACCCGGTCGGACGCGCTGTTGTTGGAATCGACCGGGTCGGGCTCGTTCGCACCCCCGGTCGCCGTGTTCTCGAGCGTCGTGCCGGCCGCCGCGGCCGCGACGTGGATGGTCACGAGCACCGTGAACGTCACCCCCGGCGCGAGCGCCCCGACGTTGCAGGTGACGACGTTCCCGGCGCCGTTACAGGTGGCCGGCTGATCGCTGGACACGAACGTGGCGCCCGCGGGGAGTGGATCGCGCAGCACGGCGCCGGTCGCGGGGCTCGGCCCGAAATTCGTGATCGTCAGCAGCGCGCGCACGTTGCTGTTGGGCGCCGTCGTCGAGATCGGCGTGAACGGGTCGGTCGTCCCACCCCACACCTTGGTGACGCCGATGTCGGCTTGCGGTCGGGCCTGGACCGTCGCCGTATCGGAGTTGTTCGCCGGGTCGGGGTCGGCGGTGTCCGCGCGGACCTCCGCCGCGTTGACGAGCGTCAGCGACGCCGGTGACGCCGACACCGTGCCCGTGACGGTCAGTGTCGCCGACGCCCCGGAGGCGATCGTCCCGCCCGAGCAGACCACCGTCGCCGCAACCGTCGTGCAGGCGAAGCCCGCGGGTGCCGAGATCGTGGTCGGCGTGAAGTCGGGCGGCAGCCCGTCGCTGATCACGACGCCGGTGGCGGCGCTCGGCCCGCCGTTGGTGGCCACGATCGTGTACGTCAGGCCGTTGACCTGGCCGGGCGTCGGGCTCGTGGTCGACGGCGTCTTGGTCAGCCGCAGATCGGCCGTCGGCGGGACGACGATCGACGCCGACGCGTCGTTGTTGGCGGGCGCGGGGTCGGGCGTCGCCGAGCCGGCCGTGGCGACATTCGTGAGCGTCGTGGCGTTGGCCGTGACCGTCGCGTCGATCGTGATCGTCACCGACTCGCCGCGCGCAAGGTCCCCGAGCGAGCACGTCACCGCGGTAGTGCACGTGCCGGAGCTCGGCGTCGCCACGACGTCGCGGTAGTCCCCGCCGAGCGGATCGTCGACCGTCACGGCCTGCGCTGTCGACGGCCCGGCGTTGAACACGCTCAGCGTGAACCGAACCGTCTGGCCGCTCAACACCGTCGACGGCTCCGCGATCTTGGTGAGCTGCAGGTCAGCCGCCTGGGCAGAGCCGCCGACGTCGGTCGCGGTGTTGTTGTCCGGGTTGACGTCTCCGCCACCGGCGACCGAGGCCGTGTTGACGATCGACGGCGGCGCCGGGTCGCCGATCGTGACGTCGATGAAGATCGGCGGGAAGCTGGCGCCGTCGTCCAGCGCGCCCGCCCGGGTGCAGGTCACCGTGCGGCCGCTGATCGAGCAACTCCACCCGTCGCCTTCCGGGTCGGCGAACGAGGCGAACTCGACCGGCAGCGGATCGGTGACGGTCACCGTGCTCCCGTCGCTAGGGAGGTTGCCGACGTTGGAGACGACAAGCCGCAGCCGCGACGTGCCGCCGGCCACGAACTCCGGGGTATGCAGCTTCGTGATCGTCAGATCCGGCGCCGCGACGACGTTCGTCACCTGGTTGGAATCCGCCGTCAGCGGCACGCGCAGGCTTTGTGTCACGTACGTCGCCGACGCCGCGTTGACGATCACGAAGCGCGGCTGGACGGCGCCGATGCGCACATCGAAGCTCACCGGCACCGCGGAACCGGGCGCCAGCCGGCCGCCGAGCGTCGCGTTCGCCCCCGCTCCGAGGCGAGCGACGATCTGGTTGGCGCCGGCGGCGAACTCGCCCGTGTCGTCGCCGTCGGCATCGGTCACCGGGGCGCCCGCGATCCGCAACGAGTTCGGCACGTACGTCGTGCCCGCCGGGATCGGGTCGCTGAGGATGAAGTTGTCCGCGCCGTCCTGCCCCGTGTTGCGTGCGGTCACCGTGTAGCGCAGCACGTCGCCGCGCTGATCGGGGCCGCCGGGATGCGTCACGTTGGTCACGCCCTTGACGAGCGACACCACCGGCGCGAACAGCTCAGTCGCGAACGTCACGACGCCCGGGAGATACTGGTCGGAGTTGGTCGTCAGCCCGATCGACGCGTTCGTCGCGCCGTTGGCGAGGATGCCGTTGGCGTTGAGCAGGTCGCTGTCGTAACCGAGCGTGTTCGTGTACGGCGGGTTGCGGGTCGTGACGGCGACGCCGTTGTTGCTGATCGAGCTGTTGAAGAAGTTCGTCGCCTGGTTGGCGGCATTGCTGAGTGTGGTCGTGTTCAGCGACGCGGTATCGCCGCCGAGGCCGAGGTCGCCCTCATAGCTGACGAATCCCAGCGTGGTCCGCACCGGCCCGGCCGGCGGGGTCTGGAAGCCGCTCACCGAGATCGTCGTCGGCGCCGCGTTGGACGCGATCGTCTTGTAGCCGTCGAACACGGTCAGATTGCGCGCCGGCTGCGAATTGTCGCGATAGGCGACCACCAGAGACCAGCCGGCGAAGCGGTCGCCACCCGTGCCCGCCGCCACATCACCGGCGGAGTACGTGCCGGCGCCGGCAGCCGCCACCGTGGAGGTCACGTCCCTGAAGCTCTGATAGCGGGCCGCGTTGGTGCCGGTGCCGGTGTCGGTCGTCGTCGCGGTCAGCGTGGAGTACGGCCCGCCCGGCGGCTTGAACTTGATCCGGTTGGTGGCCGTGCCGGCGGCCGGCGCGGCTCCGCCGTTGTTGCCCGCCGAGTTGTCCGCGCCCCAGTACAGGCCCGCGAACAGCACCACCGCACCCGCCGGCAGCGCGAGCGTCGCCGTCGAGGAATTGACGGTCGTCGCCGGGTCGCCGTCGGTGTCGACATTGACCATCGTGTAGTTGTTGTTGTTCTGGCTGTCGATGTTGTTCGAGCCCGCGGGCCCGTTCGACGCGTCAAGCCCGCGCGCGTTCGCGCACTGACCTCCGTTGGTCCCGGTGGTCGAGCACGTCAGCAACGGTGCCGCCGCAATCGTGATGTTGCCCGTGTCGTTGGTCGAGAAGCGCGGCGTGAACACGCGGTCGGCTCGCGCCACAGCCGGCACGAAGGACGGCGTCGCAAGCAACGCAACGACCACGGCTGTCCGGACCCACCAGTGCACACCCACCTCCAGCGACGCGACAGCGACGATGGCCGCTCCTCGACCACCCTCCGCCACACGGCCCCGCTCGTCAAGGGCACTGCTCATCAAGCTCTCCCGTGGCGTCGCCGCATCCGTCCCGACGCCCGAACGCCGCCATGCTCGGTTTCTCTGTCGCGCCTCTGCGACAACAGCAGAGCCAGGCCAGCGAGGGAGTGCTCTACGAGATCATGGGCGCGGCCTTCGGCCGCGCAATGGGGCCCCGGGCCGGGACCCCTTCGGGATCTCGCTCACGGCGAGCGCCGCTCGCCCGCGACTTCGAGCTCCGTGACCTTCAGCCGTTTGACCTCGAGCTCGTCGATCGTCAGGCGCTTGATGCTCGCCCGCCCGATCGCCAGCCGGCCGATCGCCACCGCGCCGACCGCGAGCGCGCCGATCGCGACGGGCGCCATCGCGGTCGGCCCCCGCAGTCCCGGCCCCCGAGCGTCCACGCCCGTGACCCGAATCGGAAGACGCTCGACGATCCTCCGCTTCCGCCTCGTCGCCACGTCTGGAGCGTCGCAGAAACCGGACCCGACGCGCAAGCGCAAGCGCCGACGGACACCCGGGCATCGAGGGCGGTCGTGGACAGGTGCGTCATCGGGTCAGACCACAACCGTCCCCAGGGGAAAGACGCGATCGCGGCGGTCGGATTCGAACGACCTGTGCTGACCTGCCGCCGTGCCGGCCAACGTACTCGCGGAACAGCCACAACCCGCTCTGTAGGCGAAATCGCGGCTCTGAGGCGGAGGGGAAGGATTCGGGGGAACGAGCACCGCAGTCACTTGGCCGCCCGCGTGATCGAGCCACGTCGCCGCAGTGTGCCGCGCCTCGTGCAGCCCGATTGGCTCCAGGTCCAGCCCGACCCAGCGCGCGTGCACACGCTTCTGGACGTTCGACACGTCCAACAAGCCCGACTCCCGCGGTCGCTTCGGCACGCACACCTTGCCCGAGTAGGCCGGCCCTGCGTCATCCAGAGGTTCTTCAGCATTGTGCGCAGCGGCTTCACGAGGGGAACGACCCGCCACGACCCGCCCGGCTTACGTTCCCTCCTCGTCGGCCGCCAGCTCGATCGCGCCGACCTTCAGATCGACGTACTGCCAGTCCAGCGTCCGGATTTCCTGATGCCGCGCCGTTCCGTAGCCGGCCGGCGCGTACGGCACCGCGTCCTCGAGCGGCAGCGGCGCCAGCAGCTCCGCGAACTCCTTCGGCGTCGCCACCCGGTCGCGCGGGTTGGCGTCCATCGCCGGCAGGCGCACGAGCTCGGCCGGGTTGTTGACGACCAACTCGCGATCCTGCGCCCAGCGATACAGCGACCGCAGCGCGTTGACCATGCTCCACACCCGTGAGCCCGAGAGCCCTCGCCGGGTCATGTCGTGCAAAGGGGTGGCGCGTCTCAACGAACTCTCGCGCGAGAGGCGAGCGGTCGGCGTGGCCGCCCCGCCCTCCCTCGAAACTGGTCAGCCGACCGGCAGCGACCTCCGCGCGGTCGATCGCCGCGAGAGCCTCCTGTTGGCCCTCGTCCCAGTCACCGACCGCGCGATTGAACTCGAGCCGCAGCGTGCGCGACTGCGCGCTCGCTCTGCCCTGAGTCCTTGTCGAGGCCAATGACGATCAGCGCCGCCTTTGCCGCGCTCAAGCCGTGTGCCCAGGTGTCCGAACCGACCAGCGGCACACAGCGCCCCAACCGGGTGAATCGCGCCGAACACCAGCGACCGGAGGTCGACCCCGCGGTGGCCCTCCCCATCCCGCAGTCGAAGCCAGGGCCGGCGAGAATGACACCAGAAGCGCGCCCAGCAGTCGTTTCGCGGAGCCCGCCGCCGGGCACGTCGCTGCGCAGGGGTCTGGGCGGCCGGAGAAGGCGATGGTGGGCGAGGCGCTATCCGGTCACACGCGGCCTCAGCCGTGCCACGACCTTCACACGGGCCCTGGCCGTCGCGATCCGCCGGATCGCCGCCAAGACGGCGCCCGGCGGGAGGGCCTCAATCACCACCGGGAGCGCCCCGGGCGGTGGTACGGGCAGGGCTGGCAGCGCTCTCGGTGGTATGGGCGTGATGTCGACGGTGTTGTCCACCGCACCCACCGGCGCGTTCTTATTGACGCGGAGCATGAGGTGGACGCTCGCGCGTTGGCCTGGTTTGAGGAGCGAGATCACGAAGCAGCGCCGGCGGCCGACGCGACTCATCTCGCGGTTGGCGCTTACGAAGGTCATCTGGCGCGGGATGTGATCGCAGACCCGGAGGTTCCGGGCGGCCGCATGGCCGCGATTGCGGACGGTGACCCCGTAGCCCGCGAGACCGCCGGCGCTCACCGTCGCCGAGTCGGCCTTCTTCTCGATCGGTAGGTCACACCCTGGTGGCCCAGCGGCGCCAGTAGTGACCGACACATTGTCAAACAGGTAACCACCGCCGAGGAGGCCAGGGCGGTTGCCGTCCCTGTTGCCGGACAGAAACAACAAGCGGTCGGTGATCGGCACGACCTTGTTGGAACTCTCCCACGTCGTGAAGCACTGGCCAGCATCTCGACCGTCGACGGAGATCCGCACGAGATCGTTATTCGGTCCGGGAATGAGCCTCATCGAGAACTTGATCGTGTGCGGCACGTTACGAGGCACGCTGTCCGAGCTCATACGGCACCCAGTCGCCGTCCGGGTTGGTGTCGTAGAAGGTGATCGCAATGTTTCCACCCGGCGTATCGGCCAGGCCGATATAGGACATGCGCCCGCCATGGCCATTGTCGGGACTGACGGAGATATTGAGCCCAGGCTGATACTGGTCGGGATGCATGGAAATGAACGAGAACTGGCCGGTGAACTCCGTAGTGTCCAGATCCTGGCCCGCCGGCTCCTTCGCCGGCTTGGAATAGGTCTGGTTTTCGTACTCGGGAGGCGAGGTGCCCGGGTCCGGGCCGTATGCGTTTGACAGGCGCAATGACTTCGTCTCGAAGGCGGCGGGAGCGGGAGCGCCGGGGAGAGAAGCATTACCGACTACTTGCTGGTCATAGCCGATCGGCAGAGAAGGACCGACCGCGCCGGGCAGGGCGCTCTTCCACCCATCCTGGCCATTGACGGTACAAGCCGCCACGAAGACCGGCTGCGGCGGCGAACAGGCCGAGAAACTCTCAAAGTCAGTCGTCACGGTATCCGCCAATGCGACTCCGCGTGACAGCACGGCGACGCTGATAAACGCGACGGACAAACTGAGGATCGCCTTACGCCACAGCGCAGGACGGATATCGCTTCTGAAACGCACCACGACCCCTCTCCGGGAGCCAGAACGGATACGACTCGAATCGTGAAGAAACACTACGCCCGCCGCGTGGCTGCCGCAGTCGTGCACGCACCACCGCTTCGGGGGGGTAGACCATGACCCGGGACAGGACACAGGACATAGGTCGGGTCGTGAGGACCTTCTCTACGAACTCAAGACGGCCTTCGGCCGCGGCCGGCTGCGCGCGGCTCGCTTCGCTCGCCGTGCTCGCCGGCCAACACCCGGACGACCAGGCCGGACAGGCAGAGCACACTAGCCGGGATCAGAGGACAGACCAACGTCAACGGCGGGCATCGAGGGGGGCGGAGTCTGGGGAGCGCGCCGCCCGAGCGCGTACATCAGCGGCGAGTCGACGGCAACGGTCGCGAACGGCCAGATACCTGCGTGGTTCGGTCACCGCGTGCAAGGACGACGCCTGGACAGTCTTCCGTCCGCCGCAAGACGCGCGTCAAAGCGTCGAGAAGTCTCCGCGGTCGACAGCCACCAAGAACGCCTCCACATGCCGCGTCGCCACATCTCTCGCGAGTACCGGCAATGCCCGTACCTCCTCCTGTGGTCCGTTTAGGCCGGCAGACCAGCTCGTTCGCACCGTCCCGTCCGTCGTCCCGCCGACCACGACGTGTCGATGGATCAGACGATGGACGGCGGCCTGCCTGAAGGCGTTGACCAGCTCGTAGTCCCCATCTTTCGCAACGGCCACCATCCACGGACTGGCCCCTGGATGATCGCCGAGACGATCATGCGCATCGACGAAGTCCATCTCGCGACCGGTGCCGGGTCGCGGGAATCTGTCGGTCAGGAGTCGACCCAGCACCGCCGCGCACAGGTCAATGGCGGCAATCGAATCCGTTGCCGCCCAGCGGGCGTGAGCTAGCTCCACTCGCCCGTTCCCGTAGCCCAGGGAGCCCTCGCCGACAGGTATCCGAGCTTGCAGATCGACGTTGTAGTGCAGCCCATCGACGATGGAAGATGCGACCCCGACGAAGTCCGCCGCCCGCCAGCCGTCCGCGTGGTCGTTCGCCTGCCCCAGCGCATGCGCCACAGCCATCGGGTCGAGAGTCCAGTCGTGGGGCATAAGCGCCACGCTACCGACCGCGACGCAGCACACTCGGCCGCTGCAGGAGTGGCGGTTCGCCCCATCGCGGGGGAAAGCCGGGGGAAAGAGCCGGCCGCGGAAGCCCCATCTGGCCGACCCACGCTGACCCATGGCCCCACCGGCGGCCTACAACGACGAAAGCCACAACCCCGCTCTGTAGGCGAAATCGCGGCTCTGAGGCGGAGGGGGAGGGATTCGAACCCTCGGTGCAGGGGTTACCCACACAACGGTTTTCGAGACCGCCCGATTCAACCACTCTCGCACCCCTCCGGGGTGACGATCGCTGAGGGTAGCGATTACGCGCGCGGACTACCGCCGGCGGGCGAAGAACTCGACGAGCAGCCGCGCGCACTCGGGGGCGAGCACGCCGCCGGTGACCGCGGGGCGGTGGTTGAGCCGCGGCTCGGCGAGGATGTCGAGGACCGAGCCGGCCGCGCCCGCCTTCGGGTCCGTCGTGCCGTAGACGACCCGGGGGATGCGGGCCAGCACGATCGCCCCGGCGCACATGGCGCACGGCTCGAGCGTGACGTAGAGGACGGTGTCCAGCAGCCGCCAGGAGCCCAGCGCGCGGGCGGCCGCTTGGATTGCGAGCAGCTCGGCGTGCGCGCTGGGGTCCTGGCGGCGCTCGCGCTCGTTGTGGCCGGCGGCGATGACGTCTCCGGACGGGCCGGCCACGACCGCGCCGACCGGCACGTCGTCGTGCGCGAGCGCCCGGTTCGCCTCCTCGAGGGCCAGGCGCATGAACCGCTCGTCGGCAGAGGCGTCGCGATGTTGGTGCGAAGTCGTCACAAATCGGCCTTGTCCTGCAACTCTGGGCTGCCGATGATGTTGTACGAACCGGGACGGACTCGCCGCCCCCCGTCCGCTCCCCCCATGCGCCGCCTCCTCCCCCTCGCCCTGCTCGTCGCCGCCCTTGCCGCGGTGGCGTGGCCGGCCGCCGCGCACGCCGCCGCGGGGGTCGCATACAAGCCGGGTGAGGTCGTGGTCCGGTACGCCCGCGCGCACGCGAGCACCGCGGCCGGCGACGAGGCGGACACCCAGGTCGTCGAGCTGCCGCGCGGCGAGAGCGTGGCCGCCGGCGTGCGCCGGCTGCGCGCCCGCCCCGACGTGCTGAGCGCGACGCCGAGCTACATCGCGCACGCCTCGGCCTTCGTCCCCGACGACCCGGGCGACGGCGCTCCGGGCGGCTGGGAGGCGCTGCAGTGGAACTTCCTGCCATTCGCCGGCGTCGACGCGCCGGACGCCTGGCAGCACCTGATCGACGTCGGCCGGCCGGGCGGCAAGGGCGTCGTCGTCGCGGTGCTGGACACCGGGATCGCGTACTCCGACCACGGGAGCTTCCTGCGCTCGCCCGACTTCTCGTCGATCCGGTTCGTCCACGGCTACGACTTCGTCGACAACGACCCCTACCCCAACGACGAGAACGGGCACGGGACGCACGTCGCCGGGACGATCGCCGAGGGCACGGGCAACGGGATCGGCGTGACCGGGCTGGCGTATGGGGCGAAGCTGATGCCCGTCCGCGTGCTCGACCGCAACGGCCAGGGGGACACGGTGCCGATCGCCAGGGGCATCCGCTGGGCGGTCGGCGCACGGCGCCCAGGTGATCAACATGTCGTTCGAGTTCCCACCCGGGATCACCCGCCAGCAGATCCCGAACATCCTCGACGCGCTGCGCTACGCCCACCACAAGGGCGTGCTGGTGGTGGGCGCCGCCGGCAACGCGGCCGCGCGCGCCGTGGCGTACCCGGCGCGCTCGCCGCGACGTCCTCTCGGTCGGCGCGACCACCGAGCACGGCTGCATCGCCGACTACTCCGACCGCGGCCAGGACCTCGACATGGTCGCGCCCGGCGGCGGCAAGGACGCGAAGCTGCCCGACGACCCGAACTGCACCCAGGCCGACGTCGGCGACGACATCTACCAGATGACGTTCAAGGGCGTCTCGCCGCGGCGCTTCGGGCTGCCCAGCGGCTACATCGGCACCTCGATGGCCGCGCCGCACGTCAGTGCGGCGGCCGCGCTGGTCATCGCCTCGGGCATCCTCGGGCCCCACCCGACGCCGGCCGCCATCGAGCGCCGGCTGGAGACGACCGCGCGCGACCTGGGCGCGCCGGGCCGCGACGAGGACTACGGCTGCGGCCTGCTGGACGCCGGGCGGGCGACCGACCCGGCCGTCCCCGTCACGTAGTCCGGACGATCAGCACGGAGCACGGCGCGTGATGCGACACCTTGTTCGGCACCGAGCCGAGCAGGAACCGCCGCGCCCCCGTCATACCCTTGTTGCCGACCACGATGAGGTCGGCGCCGCGCTCCTCGGCCACGTCGAGGATCGCGTCCGCCGGGTTGCCCTCGCGGGCGAACGTCTCCACGTCGAGCCCGGCCTCGCGCACCACGTCGGCGGCGTCGCTGAGGGTCTGGTCGACCTCCTCGCGCGGGTTGACCATCCACTGCAGGTCGGCCGGCGTCTGCTTGGCCTCCTCGCGCAGCCGCGCCTGCGGGACCGGCTCGTAGGCCGACACCAGGCACACGGACGCGCCCAGCGCCTTGGCCAGGTCGATCGCCTGCTCCACCGCCTTGCGGGCCGTCTCGGACCCGTCCGTCCCCACCACGATCGACCGGAACATGGCCGCGGATCATAACCACGGCCCGCCGGCCGTCCGCCGGTTCAGCTCAGCTTCACCACGGCGATGATCCCCGCCACCACCACCATCACGACGATCGCCACCTGCATCCAGATCCAGAACCGGGACACGCGCCCCGGAGGCTAGCCGTCAAGCGGTGATCTCGGCCTCCCGGCCGGTGGCGGTCACGGTGGTCACGGGCAGCCCGAGCCCCGCCGCCTTGTGCGGCAGGTCGAGCTTGAGCCACTTGGAGACCCGGGTGGGCAGCGTCGAGATGATGATCTCGTCGAAGCCGTGCAGGTGGATCGCGTCCTGGATCGCCGCCAGCGGCTCCGGATCGCCGACCATGCCCTCGACGGGGCCTCCGGCCGCCTCCTCGAGCAGCGGGAGCGCCAGCTCGAGCGTCTGCTCGGCCTCCCCCTGGTGGTGGTCCTCCGGGTCGACCACCCGGTGCAGTCCGTGCGCCGTGTTCGGCACGAGCAGGGTGAACGTCGCCGCTCCCTTCGCGGCGCGCTCGCGCACCGCGGCGATCAGCCCCGGCGTCGCCGCCGTGCGATTGGCGACGACGAGGATCCTGGCGTCCGAGGACATCTGCGTCTCCCTTGCTCGGTTCGTACCGATTGTCGCAAGGGATTACGCAGCGTCAACCCATTCCGCCGCCGCCGGCGGAGGTGCGGCTCAGCCGCCGAGCTCGGCGCCGCCCGAGGCGTACGGCGCCCAGCGCTTGCCGGAGCGCTTGCGCAGCGTCAGGTCGGCGGTCACGTGCGCGCCGCCGCCGATGTGGAAGCTGACCCGCGGCGTGTAGCCGTTCTTCGCCTTGACCATCTGCGTGAACTTCTTGTGCAGCTTGTCGGCGTGCAGCGTCATGGTGATCTGGAAGCGGCCGGAGCCCACCGCGAGCGGGCGCAGGTCGACGGACGAGCGCGAGGCGGTGGCGTTGAGGGCGAGCTCGCCCAGCGCGCGGCTGATCACGGAGCCGTGGCCGCTGCGCAGCACGGCCTCGCTGACCGAGCGCGGCGGCGCGGTCACCGGGACGATCCGGTTGGACAGGATCAGCCCGACGCTGTTGGCGCCGTTGCCCGCGACGTCGGTGGCGTGCGCCACGACATGGCCCTTGGCGACGCTGAACGTGCCGTCGGGGCCGGGCGCCTGGGGCGCGCCGCCGTCCACGCTGTAGGTGAGCGCGGCCAGGCCCGACGTGGCGTCGGCGCCGCGGGCGGTGCAGGTGTAGCCGGTGCCCGAGTCGGCCGCGCAGCTCAGGCCGGCCGCCGGAGCGCTCCGGTCGATGCGCACGTGGGCGGTGGCCTGGGTCGCGTTGCCGGCGCCGTCGACGGCGCGGAAGGTGAGGTACCAGTCGCCGTCGTCGCCGATCGCGTAGCCCGCGGCCGGGTCGACCCCGGTGGCCGGGCCGCCGTTGCGGCTGACGGTCACGGCGGCCAGGCCGGACTCGCCGCCGTCGGCCGAGACGCCGCAGGCGGCCGCGCTGGTGCGCCAGGCGTCGGAGCCGCAGGTGACGGTCAGCGCCGGCGCGGTGCGGTCGATGCCGAACGAGTCGGACCGCCAGTCGGACGCGTTGCCGGCGGCGTCGATCACCCGCGTGTAGAGCACGTGCGCGCCGGGCGCGGAGACCGTCACGGACGGCGTCGTCTGCGGCGTCGCCGTCGTCGAGTCGAGGCGCCACTCCACGCCGGCCACGCCGGATGCCGCGTCGGTGCCGGCCACGGTCGTGGTGAAGGTGTCCTGCAGCCACGGGGAGGACGGCGCGGCGGTGGTGTTGACCGGCGGGGTGCTGTCGACCTTGACGGTCTCCGTCCGGGCGCTCGAGGCGTTGCCCGCGACGTCGACGGCGCGCGTGCACAGCGTGTAGGTGCCGTCGGCGGTGATCGACACGGGGCCGCGCTGCCAGCTGTCGCTGGCGCCCGCCGGGCACGGGGCGCTGGTGGCGACGGTGGCCCACTCGCCGTGATCGAAGCCGGAGCCGGCGGTGTCCGCGCCGGTCAGCGCCAGCGCGATGCTCGGCTGCCAGCCGGCCGGCGCGGCCGGCGTCGTGTTGACGGGCACGACGGTATCGACCTTGACGACGCCGACGACCCAGTTCGAGACCTGCCCGGCGTTGTCCACCGCGCGGTGCGAGATCGTGTGCGTGCCGTCGCTCAGGAACGCGATCGCGCCGCCGCTGGTCACCGTCTGGCGCGCGCCGCCGTCGATCGTGTACTCGATGTACTGGACGCCGGACGTGGCGTCCGTGCCCGAGAGGGTGACCGCGCCGGTGTTCGTCCAGGCGGTCGGGCAGCGACGACGTGTCGACCGGGATGACGCTGTCGATCTGCACGGTCTGCTCGCGCCACGGCGACCAGTTGCCCGAGCCGTCCTCCGCACGCGTCTCCACGTGGTGCGAGCCCTCGCCGGTGATCTGGACGACGGTGCCGCTCGGGCCCTGCTGGATGGAGCCGTCGGCGTCGCCGACGCGCCACTCCACGTGGTCGACGTCGGACACCGCGTCCGTCGCCGACACGGTGAAGCTCACCGTCCGGGTGGTGTACCAGCCGAGGCTCGCCGTGGTCGAGGTGTCGGTCGGCGGGGTGGTGTCGCCGGCGATCGACACGTTCACGGGGATGCTGCGCCAGCCGGAGTTGTTGCCCGCCTGGTCCCACACGCGGGTGTGCAGCGTGTGGCTGCCCGGGCCGTCGATCTGGGCCGTCGCGCTCTGCACGGGCGTGCCGCTGTCGACGTACCACTCGACGTGGTCGATGCCTGAGCCGCCGTCGCTGCCGGTCACCGCGATCTGCGTGTGGTTGGCCACCGGACCGCCGGGCGCGACGGTGGTGTCGGTCGGCGCCAGGCCGTCGATCTTGATCGTGTCGGTGCGCGAGACGCTGTTGCCGGCCACGTCGTAGGCGGTCGTGGTCAGCGTGTGGATGCCGTTGCCGGTGACGTTGAGCGTCGTGCCGGGCGAGATCTGCGTGTCCGGGTTGGCGTCGACGTGGTAGGTCATGTGGCCGATGCCGCTGCCGCCGTCGGCCGTGTCGGCCACGACCTGGTAGGAGCCGGTCAGCCAGCCGGTCGGGGGCGCGGGCGTCAGGTTGGCCGGCGCGGTCGTGTCGATGCGAATGGTCTGCGACTTCCAGCCGGAGTCCCAGCCGGCGTTGTCGAACACGCGCGTCTTGAGGATGTGGGTGCCGTCGCCGCTCACCGTGACCGTGGTCGAGGCCCCGAGCGCGATCGTCGGCGTGGTCGCGGTGTCCAGCTCGTACTCGACGTGCTCGATGCCGGAGGTGGCGTCGGTGCCGGTCACCGTGACGTTCAGCGGGCCGGTCTGCCAGCCGGGCGTGGCGTACGTGGTGTCCGTCGGGACGAGCGTGTCGATCTTGACGTGCTGGGTCTTCCAGGCGGTCCACGTGCCGGAGCCGTCGGTGACGCGGGTCTTGAGCAGGTGGTCGCCGTCGGCGGCGATCGTGACGGTGCTGTTGTTCGGGCCGCTCCCGGTGACCGCGCCGTTGTCGACGTCCCATTGGACGGTCTGGATGCCGGCGCCGCCCGTGTCGGTGCCCTTGACGGTGATGACCTGGGGCGAGGTGTTGCTCCAGCCGGACGCGACCGTGGTGGAGTCCTGCGGGCCGGTGAGGTCGACCTGGAGCGTGTGGTTGGCCCAGATGGACGGGTTGCCGGCCACATCGACGATCCGGGTGGAGAGCGTGTGCGTGCCCTCGGGGATCGAGATGCTCGAGTGGTTCGGGCCGGTGCTGGCGATGCTCGCGCCGTCGAGCTTCCACTCGACGTGGTCGACGCCCGAGCCGGCGTCGGTGCCGTTGAGGTCGATGGTGGTGGGCGTGTACTGCCAGCCGATCGGATAGGCGGTGGTGTCGGCCGGCGGGACGCTGTCGATCTTGATCGTGTCCGTGCGCGGCGCGGACTGGCGGCCGGCCTGGTCGACGACGTCGGTGGTCAGCGTGTGGGTGCCGTCGCCGGTGACGTTGACCGTCGCTCCGGGCGCGCCGCTGCCCGGCGTGCCGTCGAGCGTCCAGTCGATGTGCCCGATGCTCGAGCTCGCGTCGGTGCCGGTGATGGCGACGTTCACCGCGGCGGTGTGCCAGCCGCTGGAGTCGGTCGTCGTGTTGGCCGGGGTCGTGGTGTCCACCTGGACCGTCTCGTCCACCCAGTTCGTGGCCAGCCCGCCGGCGTCGACCGCGCGGTGGCTCAGCGTGTGCGTGCCCTCCTGGCCCATCGGGACTGTCGCGCCGACCGCGGCCGTCTGCACGCCGCCGCAGTCGATCATGTACTCCATGTGCTGGGCGCCGGTGGCGTTCAGCTGCACGGCGATGGGCGCGCTCTGCCAGCCGGTGGGCGGCGCGGTCGTCGTGTCCACCGCACCCGGCGACGTGCCCGGCGTGCTGTCGCACGACGACAGGGCGCTCATCACCGTCATCGAGCCCCACGACGCCATGGCCTGCGCCGGAAGGGCCAGGCTGAGCGCCGCGAGCAGGCACGGCAGGAGTACAGATGTGCGAATCCGAGGGTTCACGTCCCGGGTGATCGGCAGGTTCGGGAGAAACCTGCAATCGGGGCGTTTCCCAGCGTTCATACTGGGCGCCCGATGCCCGTCACGGTCGCCGTCCTGGCCGGTGGGCGCAGCCGCCGGATGGGCACGCCGAAGGCGCTCGTGCCGCTCGGCGGCGCGCCGCTGATCGCCCGTCCGCTGGCCGCGGCCCGCGCCGCCGGGCTGCCCGCGGTCGTCGTGGCCAAGCGCGCTTCGGCGCTGCCCGACCTCGACGTGCCCGTGGTGATCGAGCCCGACGAGCCCACCCATCCCCTGTGCGGCGTGGTGGCGGCGCTGGAGGCGCTGGGCGAGGCCGTCGTCGCCGTGGCCTGCGACCAGCCGTGGGTCACCGGGCAGCTGCTGGCCGCGCTCGCCGCGCGGCCGGAGGATGTGGCGGCGCCGTGCGTGGGCGGGCGGCTCGAGCCGTTCCCGGGACGCTACGACCGCGGCCGCGCTGCCGGCACTGCGGGCGGCGCTGGCGGCCGAGGCGCCCCTGCGGGCGACGCTGGCCGCGCTCGGCGCGGCGGCCGTCGACCTCGCGCCGTACGGCGACCCGGCGCGGCTCGTGGCCAGCCTCAACACGCCGGACGCGTTGGAGGCCGCGAGGACGTGACCCCGGACGTCGCGGTGATCGGCGGCGGGATCGTCGGCTGCGCGCTCGCGGCGTTCCTGGCCGAGGGCGGCGCGCACGTGCGGCTGTACGAGCGCGAGGCCGTCGCGGCCGGGGCGTCGGGGCGCAACTCCGGCGTGGTCCAGCACCCGCTCGACGCGGCGCTCGCCGGCCTGTACGAGGAGTCGCTGGCGCACTACCGCACGCTCGGCCACGGATTTGCGCTGCCGGCCGACGCGGTCGGCCTGCTGGTCGTGGCGGAGCGCCCGGACGCGCTCGGCCCCCCGCCCGCCGCGTTCCCGGAGCTGCGCCCGCAGCGGCTGGAGGGCGCCGAGCTGCGCGCGGCCGAGCCGGCGCTGGCCGACGGGCTCGTCGGTTACCGCCTCGACACCGGCCGCCCGGTCCCCCCGGCGGCCGCCGCGCGCGCGTTCGCCGCCCGGGCGCGGGAGGCGGGCGCCGAGCTCGTGGTCGGCGCCGAGGCGGCGGTCGCGGGCGACGCCGGCCGCGCCACCGGCGTGACCGTGGCCGGCGAGCACCACCCGGCGGGTGCCGTCGCCGTCGCCGCCGGCCCCTGGACGCGGGCGGCGGTTGCCGGCGGCGAGCTGAGGTTGCCGGTCGCGCCGCTCTGGGGCGTGGTGGTGGAGCTGGCGCTGGAGCGCCCGCCGGTGCACGTGATCGAGGAGGCGGGCGTGGATGAGCTGACGGGCGCGGAGGTCCCGGGCGAGCTGTTCTCGATCGTCACCGCGGCCGGCGTGTCCGCGCTCGGCTCGACGTTCGAGCCCGCCCGGCCGGACGCCGCCGCCGTGGCGCCGCGGCTACGCGAGCGCGGGGCGCGGTTCGTGCCCGAGGTGCGCGGCGCGCCCGGAACCGGCCTGCGGGCGTGCGCGCGGCCGGTCAGCGCGGATGGGCGGCCGCTGCTCGGCCCGCTGCCGGGCATCGAGGGCGCCGTGGTGGCCGCCGGGCACGGCGCGTGGGGGATCACGCTCGGTCCGGCGTCGGCGCGGCTCGTGGCCGACGGGCTGCTCGGGCGCGCGGCGGAGATCCCGCCGGCGCTTGCCGCGAGCCGGTTCGCTGCGGCTTAGAGCGTCGAGGTGTCGGTGGTGATCTTGCCGGCGGTGACGCCGGTGGTGCTCGTGCCGGAGGTCGTCGTGGTCGACGTTCCGGTGTCGGGCGTCACGCTGCCGCTCGTCGTGGTCGACGTGGACGTCGTGGTCGGCGCCGGCGTATGGCGCTTCATCTCGACGACGGTGCGGTTCTTGCCGGTGCCGTACACGTGGTACTGGACGCCGTTGCGCTCGACCATCACGAACGCCTGGCCGGCGCGCTTGTTGTGCGACGTGTTGACGTACATCCCGGCGCGCGGTCCGGTCAGGACCTCGGCGTATGCGTGGCCCGGGACGGCCTGGGTCGTCTCCGCGGCGTTCGCCGCGGTCGTGGACGAGGAGGACGACGACGTGGTCTCGTTCGCGGCCGCCTTGAGCACGCTCTTGAACGAGCTCTGGCCGGAGGACTTGTGCGTGGAGGCGGTGGACTTGGTCGCCGCTGACTTGGTGACGGCAGCGATCGAGTCGGAGAGGGACGTGTCGAGGCGCATTGACTTGTCCTCCCCATCGGCCATCCGTCCGCCGGACTTGAGGGCGGTCAGCGAACTGACCGCCGGACGACCGTGCGCCGCGACGCGGGCATGCGCAGCGCCACGCGCGCGACGGTCCGCCGGCCGTCGCGCACCGCGATCACCTTCACCGTGTAGCTCCCGGGCCGCAGCGCCCGGTCGAGCCGCAGCGTCAGCGCGCCGCTCGCCGGCGCGCGCCGCGCGGCCGACTGCGTCGCGACGCGGCCGCCACGCTCGATCGCCACATGCACCTGCGCGCCCCGCGGCGTTGGCCAGCCGCAGCGCGAGCAAGCGCCCGGTCAGCCGCAGCGACCGGACGGCCACGCCCGGCGCACGCGTCGGCGTCGGCGTGGCCTTGGGGCCGGGCTCGACGTCCGGCGTGGGCGTCGGCGTGGGCGTCTCCGTCGGGGTGGCCGTGGGTGTCGGCGTCGGTGTCGGCGTGGGCGTCGGCGTCGGCGCGTCGACGGTCTTCGTCAGCTCGACCACGGAGACCGTGCCGAAGCCGGCCGGCGCCGCCTCGGGGCCGGCGTAGGACACCAGCCCGAGGTAGAGGCCCTTCGGACCGACGCCCGCCCAGCTCAGCGGCTGCGACGGCTGGTCGCCGGCCGCGACCTGGAGCGGGTCGGCGGGCAGCGCGATGCCCGGATCGCCGTCCGACAGGTCGTTCGCGGCCGGGTCGGTGACCAGCCAGTCCCTGAGGTCATAGGCCGAGCCGCCCGTGCCCGGCGTCGTGAAGCCGAGCACCGCGACCTCGTAGCTGCCCGCGGCGGGGAACGTGACGTTGACCTGCTCGTTGGAGTCGTTGCGCTGCGAGGAGGCCACGAGCGTCGGGCTGCCGGCGCCGCTCGGCAGCCGGTAGAGGAAGAGGTCGAGGTCCGCGCCCGCGTCGGCATTCGAGATCCGGGCGGACACCAGCTGCGTCCCGGCCGGGATGGTCAGCGGGTACAGCTGCGTTCCCGGGTCGTTCCCCGTGAGGTCGACCTTGCGCGTGGTGGCGGTGATCTTGCGCCCCGCCGCCTCCACGTGCGGCGCCGCGAGGCCCCACGCGGTCTCCGACAGGGCGCCGGCCCAGCCCGCCTGCATGGTCAGCGGCACGGAGCCGGAGGACTGGTCGGTGCTGACCGCCACCGGCGACGTGATCGTGCCCCAGACCGGCTTCACCGAGATCGGCAGCCGCAGCGTCCGCCCGTCGTCGCTGGTCAGCACCAGCGCCCCGAACGCCCACGCCCCGAACGGCGCCGTCGTCCGCGTGAGCGTCAGCCCGACGGCCTGCGTCTGGCCGGGCGCGACGGTGAAGTCCGCGCCGGTGAGCGCGACGGAGAACCCCGACAGCCCCCGAACCGCCGCGGTCCAGTGCATCGGGCCGGCGTCGACCGAGGTGAACGTCCGCGTCGTCGCGTCCTTGCCCACGAACCGGCTGAACGCGATCGACGGCAGGTTGAGGTCGACCGGCCGCGTCTTCGGCTGGTCCCCGGCCACGATCGTCGGGTCCTCGAACTCGAGGTAGTGGATGTAGTCGTCCAGCGTCGCGTTGAGCACGAGCCCGGCGCGCGCGGCGCGGTCGGGGTCGATCTCGCCCGATCCCGCGTCGAACGGCGTGGCCGGCGTCGTCCCGTCCTCCTTGACCACCGCCGCGTTCGCGGTCGTCATCAGCTCGGACTTGATCTCGGCCGGCGTCAGCGCCGGGTTCAGCTGCGCGAGCAGCGCGCCCGCTCCCGCCACCATCGGCGCCGCCATCGAGGTGCCCTGCATGACGGCGAACTGCTGCCCGGGCCGGTTCAGGCTGGCCGGCGCCGGCGCGCTCGCCGCGCCGGCGAGGATCTGCATGCCCGGCGCCGACAGGTCCGGCTTGGCGATATCCGGGACCGCCGTCTGCGGCCCGCGGGAGGAGAACGCGGCCAGCACGCGCGGGGGCGTGCCGGTCTGGACGTGGCCCGGCGACAGCGTCGCGGTGACGCCTCCGGGGATCGCGCTCTTGATGCGCGCGCCGTCGGCGGCGCTCACCTGCACGGTGGGGACGTAGTGCGAGTCCGTGTCGAGCTCCTGCGCGGCCGTGGCGTTGGCCAGGATCATCCCGACCCCGCCCGCCGCGAGCACCTGCTGGCTCTTGGCGATGCGCGCGTTGCCGTCGCGCTGGCAGAGCACGACCGCCCCGGCGGCGCCGGCCGGCGGCGTCAGGCAGGCGCCGCCGTCCACGACCGGAGCCGGGCCGGCGCCGCCGGTGACCGACGAGCCCGTGGCGATCGCGCCGTTGCTCAGCGTGACGGTCGCGGCGAACGAGCGAGCGAGCGAGGAGGCCGCGACGGAGGTGGTCCAGGGCACGTCCGACGGGGACCCGACGGTGCCCGCCCCCGGCCCGGCGTTGCCGGCCGAGTTGGCCACGAACACGCCCGCGGCCGCCGCGTTCAGCAGCGACGCCTCCTGCGGCCCGAACAGCTGCGAGGTGTTGCTGCCGATCGACATGTTGATGACGTCGACGCCGTCGGCCACGGCCTGGTCGATGCCCTTGACGATGTCCGCGCTGTTGCAGCCCGTCTGGGCCGTCGTGCCGTTGCCGTTCCAGCACACCTTGTACGCGGCCACGTAGGCGCGCGGGGCGATCCCGGAGATGGCCGGGACGCCGAAGTCGTGGCCGTCGATCTGCGCGTGCACGCCGTAGTTGCCGGCGGCCGTCGAGGCGGTGTGGGTGCCGTGCCCGTCGTCGTCGCGCGGCGACAGGAACGACCCCGTCGCCAGGTTCGCCTTCCCGAACCCGTCGACGTAGTAGCGCGCGCCGATCAGCTTGTTGTTGCAGTCCGACACGGCGAACCCCTGGCCGGCCTGGCAGGCCCCGTTCCACACCGCGGGCGCCGTGTACGCGTCGCCGATGTAGCCCACGCCGTCGTCGGCGAAGCTCGGGTGGTCCGGCTCGATCCCCGTGTCGATGTCGCCGACGATCATGCCGCTGCCGGCGCCGTTGGCCGCGGCCGGCCCGCCGAGCCGCGCCCACAGGCCGTTCGTCGGATCGGGGTCGGTCAGCCGCAGGTACGCCGCCGGCTCGCCGAACACGCCGCCGAGCAGCGTGTCCGGGTCGTCCATGATGTGGTCCTGCTCGGCCGGCTCGACGCTCGCCACGTCGGGCTGCTTGCTCAACTGCGCCGCCTGGGCCGAGGTCATGTCCGCCGCGAAGCCGGACAGCGCGTAGCGGTAGGCGTAGAGCACCCGCGGCGCCGCGCCGCGCACGCGGCCCAGGACGGCGGACTGCCGCCGGCCCAGGTAGGCGCGGTAGTCCAGCCCGGGGGCCGAGTCGACCTTCAGCTTGCGGTGCGTCCTCCGGGGGCTCGTCGCCGGGATGCCGTCCGTCCCGCCGCCGTACGTGGCCAGCGGGGCGTCCTTGAGCTGGACGAGGTACGTGTCCGCGCGCGCGGTCGCGGGCGCAGTCAGCGCCAGCGCGAGTGCCGTCATGGCGAGCGCGATGCGCGACTTCAGCAATGATCCTCCGTGATGTGGCGAGTGTAGGCCGGGTCCACTGGTTCGTCGATGCCGCGAACGTGATCGGTTCGCGACCGGACGGCTGGTGGCGCGACCGTGACGGCGCGACCCGCCGCCTGATCGGAGCCGTGCGCGTCTGGGCGGCGGCCGAGGGGGCGCGGGCGACCGTCGTGCTCGACGCCGGGCCGGACGAGCTGGCCGGCGACGCGGACGGCGTGGCCGTGGTGCTCGCGCCGCGCCGCGGGCGCGACGCGGCGGACGACGAGATCGCGCGGCGCATCCAGGGCGTCGCGCACGCGCGCGTGGTCACCTCGGACGCGGCGCTGGCCGCCCGCGCCCGCGCCGCCGGAGCGGAGGTCGAAGGTGCCGGGCGCTTTCGAAACCGCTTGGCGTACTAGCATCTCGCCGCGATGAGCGACGAAGGGCTGCGCGCCAGCGTCGAGAAGATGCGCGACGAGGGCGTGGCCGAGCGCCGCGATCCGCGCGTTCGAGCACTACTACCGGCAGCTCGAGGCCGGCGAAACCGGCCTGATGCCTGAAGATTCGATCGAGCCGGTCACCGACCTGCCCGCGCTCGGGGACCTGCCCGACGACCGCGACGCGCAGCACGAGGCGCTCGCAGCACGCGATCGTCGTGCGGCTCAACGGCGGCCTCGGCACGAGCATGGGACTTTCGACAAGCGCCAAGTCGCTGCTCGAGGCGAAGGACGGGCTGAGCTTCCTCGACATCATCGCCCGCCAGGTGCTCGCGCTGCGCGAGCGCGGCGACGCCGCGCTGCCGCTGCGTGCTCATGGACTCCTTCTCCACGCGCGAGGACTCGCTGGCCGCGCTGGAGCGCTATCCCGAGCTGAGCCGGCATGCCGCTGGACTTCCTGCAGAACAAGGAGCCCAAGGTCCGCGTCGACGACCTGATGCCGGTCGACGTGGCCCGGCAATCCGTCGCTGGAGTGGTGCCCGCCGGGCCACGGCGACCTCTACACCGCGCTCGTGACGCTCCGGCATGCTCGGGCAGCTGCTCGAGCAGGGCTACGAGCACGCGTTCATCGCCAACTCCGACAACCTCGGCGCGGTGCTCGACCCGCGCATCCTCGCCTGGGTGCGGACGGAGCGGATCCCGTTCCTGATGGAGGTCACCGGGCGCACGGAGGCCGACCGCAAGGGCGGCCACATCGCCCGCCGCAAGGCGGACGGGCGGCTGGTGCTGCGCGAGACCGCGCAGACGCCCGAGGAGGACCTCGAGGCGCTGCAGGACATCGACCGCCACCGCTACGTCAACACGAACAACCTGTGGGTCGACCTGCGCGCGCTCGACGCGGCGATGCGCGAGCGCGACGGCGTGCTCGGCCTGCCGATGATCCGCAATCGAGAAGACGGTCGACCCGTCGGACAGTCATCGACACCGGCCGTCTACCAGCTCGAGACGGCGATGGGCGCGGCGATCGAGGTGTTCGAGGGCGCGCGCGCGCTGGCCGTCCCGCGCACCCGCTTCGCGCCGGTCAAGACGACCGACGACCTGCTCGCGCTGCGCTCGGACGCCTACCGGCTCGACGGAGGACGCCAGCGTGCGTGCTCGCTCCCGAGCGCGAGGGCCGTGTGCCGTTCGTCGCGCTCGACGGCGACCACTTCAAGCTCCTGCGCGACTTCGACGCGCGCTTCCCCGACGGGTCCGCCGTCGCTGGTCGACGTGCGACCGCTTCGTGGTCGAGGGCGACGTGCGCTTCGGCGCCGGCGTCGCGGTGCGCGGGGACGTCAAGGTGCGGTCCGGCAGGAGGGCGAGGAACCGTTGAGCGTCGAGGAGTGGCGCCGTGCTCGAGGACCGGCGGTGACGCGACCATCCCGCGGCACGCTAGCGGCGCGGCCGCCGAGCGCCGCTAGCCGAAGAGCTAGACCCCGAGTTCGCTGCGCAGCGCCGCGAGCTGCTCGCGCAGCTCCGCCACCTCGGCCTCGAGCCGGTCGAGGCGCTCGTCGCGGCGCGGCGGCGGCGGCACGACGGCCGCCGCGGGAACGGCGGCCGCCGGCTCCTCGGCGTCCTCGACGGTCCTCGGAGAGCCGGTGGCGGTAGCGCTCCTCCTTCTGGCCCGGCCGGCGCGCCAGCTGGACCACGAAGCCGCGGTCGATCAGCCCGGTGAGCACGTCGTGCAGCGCGGCGAGGTCGGCGAACGGCTGCATGCGCTCGGTGCGCTGCTTGAGCTCGCCCGGCGTCTGCGCCCCGCGCAGCATCAGCACGGCGAGCACGGCCTGCTCGGCCGCGTCGAGCCCGAGCGCCTCGTCGAGCAGGTGGCGGTACTTGGACGCGCGGCTGGAGTGCCCGGTGGCCAGCCGCGTGTAGCGGCGCCGGCCGAGGCGGTGCAGCGCCTCGCGCACCGTCTCCTCGTCGTAGGCGACCACCGGGTCGCGGTTCGTGCTCTGGTTGCAGGCGAGCCGCAGCGCGTTGAGGCTCAGCGGGTAGGCGTCCGGGGTCGTGCGCTGCTTCTCGATCAGGCAGCCGAGGACGCGGACCTCGGCCGGCTCGAGGTCGCGATCCATCAGCGCACCTGCACCCCGGAGATGGCCCGGCTGATGACGAGCCGCTGGATCTCCGACGTGCCCTCGAAGATGGTGTAGATCTTGGCGTCGCGGTGCATGCGCTCGACCGGGTACTCGCGCGTGTAGCCGTTGCCGCCGAGGATCTGGATCGCGCGCTCGGTGGCCCACACCGCGACCTCGCCGGCCTTGAGCTTGCTCATCGAGCCCTCCGCTGCGTCGAAGCTTGCGGCCCGTGCGGCCCATCCACGCCGCGCGCCAGACGAGCAGCCGCGCGGCGTCGATCTCCAGCGCCATGTCGGCGAGCGTGAACGCGATCGCCTGGTTCTCGATGATCGGGCGGCCGAACTGGCTGCGCTCCTTGGCGTACTCGAGCGCGTACTCGTAGGCGGCGCGGGCGATGCCGATGGCCTGCGCGCCGACGGTCGGGCGCGTGGCCTCGAAGGTCTGCATCGCGGCCTGGCGGCTGGCCGCTGCCGCCCTCGCGGGCGCGGGCCAGGCGCTCGTCGAGCTTCTCCTTGCCGCCGAGCAGGCAGCGGCCGGGGACGCGGCAGTCGTCGAGGAAGACGTCGGCGGTGTGCGACGCGCGCAGCCCGTGCTTTCTTACCTTCGTGCCCATCGTCAGGCCCGGCGTGCCCGGCGGGACGACGAAGCCGGCCTGGCCGCGCGCGCCGAGCTCGGGGTCGACGGACGCGACCACGACGTGGACGTTGGCGATGCCGCCGTTGGTCGCCCACGCCTTCTGGCCGTTGAGCACCCACTCGTCGGCGGCCTCGTCGTAGCGCGCGCGGGTGCGCAGCGAGGACACGTCCGAGCCGGCGTCGGGCTCGGACACGCAGAACGCGCCGACCTGCGGGTCGTCGAGCGTGCCGTAGCACTGCGGCACCCACTCGCCCAGCTGCTCGGGCGTACCGGCGGCGAAGATCCCGGCGACCGCCAGCGTCGTGCCCATGATCGCCATGCCGATCCCCGCGTCGCCCCAGAACAGCTCCTCGTTGACGATCGGCAGCAGCAGGCCGGTCTCGTCGGCGTAGAACTGGGCGATCCCCTCGAAGCCGTAGAGGCCGATCTTCGCCGCCTCCTGGATGAGCGGCCACGGCGTCTCCTCGCGCTCGTCCCACTCGGCGGCGGCGGGGCGCACGACGCCCTCGGCGAAGCCGTGCACCCAGTCGCGGACGTCGCGCTGGTCCTGGCTGAGCTCGAGCGAGAACGCGGTGGAGCGTGATTCCGTGGCTGCCTCCATAGGATGCGGACGATATGACCTACGCCGCCGCCGAGGGCCGTTACGACACGATGACCTACCGCCGCTGCGGGCGCAGCGGCATCGACCTGCCGGCGATCTCGCTCGGCCTCTGGAACAACTTCGGCGACGACAAGCCGCTCGAGGTCCAGCGGGCGATCGTCCGGCGCGCGTTCGACCTGGGGATCACCCACATCGACCTGGCCAACAACTACGGCCCGCCGCCCGGCGCGGCCGAGCGCAACTTCGGCCGGATGATGCGCGAGGACCTGCGGCCCTACCGCGACGAGCTGATCATCTCGTCGAAGGCCGGCTACGACATGTGGGCCGGCCCGTACGGCGAGTGGGGCTCGCGCAAGTACCTGCTGGCCAGCCTCGACCAGAGCCTGGACCGGATGGGGCTCGACTACGTCGACATCTTCTACTCGCACCGCTTCGACCCGCGACACGCCGCTGGAGGAGACGATGGGCGCGCTGGACGCCGCGGTGCGCTCGGGCAAGGCGCTGTACGCCGGCATCTCCTCCTACTCCGCCGACCGCACCGAGGAGGCGGTGGAGATCATGCGCCGGCTCGGCACGCCGCTGCTCATCCACCAGCCGTCGTACTCGCTGCTCAACCGCTGGATCGAGCCCGACGTGCTCGAGGTCTGCGACCGCGAGGGGCTCGGCATCATCGCCTTCTCGCCGCTCGGCCAGGGCATGCTCACCGACCGCTACCTGGACGGCATCCCCGAGGACTCGCGCGCGGCCAAGGACCACTTCCTCAAGCGCGACTTCATCAACGAGGAGAACATGGCGCGCGATCCGCGGCGCTGAACGAGATCGCCCAGCGGCGCGGCCAGGCGCTGGCGCAGATGGCGATCGCCTGGGTGCTGCGCGACCCGCGCGTGACCTCGGCGCTGATCGGCGCGTCGCTCCGTGCGGCAGCTCGAGACCAACGTCGGCCGCGCTCGACCACCTCGAGTTCAGCGACGACGAGCTGGCCGACGATCGACGGCCACGCCGTCGACGCCGGGATCAACATCTGGCAGCAGTCGAGCGACGCCTGATGCCGAGCCGGCTGGAGATCATGCGCGAGTTCGTGCCGCAGTCGCCGCTCGTGCGCCATCTGGGCATCGAGCTGCGCGCGCTGGAGCCCGACTGCGCGGAGTTGGCCCTGCCGTTCGACCCGCGGCTGGCCACGCTGGCCGACGTGGTCCACGGCGGCGCGATCGCCAGCCTCATCGACACGGCCGGGATGGCCGCGACCTGGGCCGACCCGGACGTCGAGCCGGAGAGCGTGGCCGGGGCGACGGTCACGCTCAATGTGGAGTACATCGCGGCGGCGCGCGGGAAGGAGCTGCTGGCCACGGCCACCGTGGTCCGCCGCGGGCGCTCGCTGTGCTTCACCGACGTCATGGTCACCGAGCCCGACGGCCGCATCGTCGCGAAGGGCTCGGTCGTGCAAAGGTTCGGCTGATGCCCAAGGGCCACACGCTGTTCCAGGTCAACAACCACACGGCCAACCGGGTGGTGAAGGCGGTCCTGTCCTCGCCCGCGCACGGGATGCTCAGCGACCGGCTCCTCATCCTCACCGTGACCGGCCGGCGCACGGGCAAGCCGCGGACGTTCCCCGTGGCCTATCAGCAGGACGGCGACAAGCTGACGCTGCACATCGACTGGCCGGAGCGCAAGGTGTGGTGGCGCAACCTGATCGGCGGCGCCCCGGTCACGGTCCGCCTGCGCAACCAGGTCCGCCACGGCCACGGCACCACGCACGGCGACGCCAAGACCGGCGTCCACGTGGACATCGACCTGTCCCCGTAGCCGCCGGATAGAGTCGGCCCTTGTTCGCCGTCCTCCTGTGTCCCCGCCAGGACAAGCTGCGGCTCGCCGTGCGGGCCGCGGGGGACGCGCTGGGGACGCCGGCCCTGCGCCGGCTGCAGGCGGCCTGGGCGGCGTGCTCGGTGGGCGGCTGGGCGTTCTTCGTCACGCTCTCGATCTACGCCTACGACGCCGGCGGGGCGGCGCTGGTCGGCGTCGCCGCCGTGGCCCGGATGGCGCCGGCCGCGCTGGCCGCGCCGGCCATGAGCGTCCTCGGCGACCGCCACTCCCGCCGCGACGTCCTGCTCTGGCTCGCGCTCGCCCGGTCGCTCGTGCTGGCCGCCGCCGCGGCCGGCGTGGCGCTGGGCGCGCCGGCCGCGTTCGTGCTCGCGCTGGCCGCGCTGTTCACGGCGATCGGCACGGGGCACAAGCCGGCCCAAGCGGCGCTGCTGCCCGCGCTGGCCGACGAGCCGCGCCAGCTCGCCGCCGCGAACGCGCTCTGGAGCACGGTGGACAGCGTCGGCTTCCTGGCCGGCGCGCTGGCCGGCGGCCTCGTCGTGGCGGCGGGCGGCGTCGGCCTGGCGCTCGCGCTGACCGCGATCGCCTTCGCGGCGGCCGGGGTCGCGCTCGCCGGCATCCCGGCGGACGTCCACCGGCCGATCGTGCCGGAGGGCCGGGCGGAGGTGGTCGAGGGCTTCCGGGCCGTGGCGTCCGAGCGCGGCCTGCGGCTCGTGGTCGGCGTGCTCGGCGTCTCCACGCTGGTGGAGGGGGCGATCGACGTGCTCGTCGTGCTCGTCGCCCTGCAGCTGCTCGGGCTCGGCGCGGCCGGCGTCGGCTGGCTGAACTCGGCCTGGGCCTTCGGCGGCATCGTCGGCGGCGCCGCCGCCGTCCTCGTCCTGGGCCGCGGGCGCAACGCCCGCGGGCTGCTGCTGGCCGCGCTGCTGATCGGCGCGCCGCTGGCGGCGCTCGGCGCAGTCCCGCACACGCCCGTCGCGCTGGCCGGGCTGGTCGTGCTCGGCGTGGGCTATGCGGTGCTCGAGGTCGCGGGGCTGACGCTCGTCCAGCGGCTGGCCTCCGACGCCGTGCTGTCGCGGGCGTTCGGCGTGGTCGAGGGGACGTATTGGCTGACCACCGGGCTCGGCTCGCTGCTCGCGCCGGCGCTCGTGGCGGCGGCCGGCCTGCGCGCGGCGCTGCTGGTGGTCGGCGCGGTGCTGCCCGTCGTCGTGCTCGCCCGCTGGCGGGCGATCGCGCAGCTGGAGGCGCGCGCGCCGGTGCCCGAGCGCGAGTACGCGCTGCTGCGGGGGCTGGCCATGTTCGCCCCGCTCTCCGTGGCCCGGCTGGAGGACGTGGCCCGCCACACCGCGCTCGTCCACGCGCCTGCGGGCGCCGAGATCGTGCGCGAGGGCGACCCGGGCGACCGCTTCTACGTGATCGCCGGCGGCGCGGTCGAGGTGACCGAGGGCGGCGTCTTCCGGCGCGTCGAGGAGGCCGGCGACTGCTTCGGGGAGATCGCGCTGCTGCGCGACGTGCCCCGCACCGCCACGGTCACCGCGCTCACCGACGTCGAGCTGCTGGCGCTCGACCGCGCGCCGTTCCTCGCCGCGCTCTCGCGCGAGCGCCGCGCGCTGTCGGCCGGGCACGCGCTGGCCGCCGAGCGGCTGGGAGCCGCGCGCTGAGCGAGCTCAGGCCGGCGGCGAGCCGACGATGGCGAGTACGCCGCGCCGATAGCGCAGCGCGGCCGGGTCGAAGCCGGGAGCGATCTCGAACGCCTCGCCCAGCGCCTCGACGTCGGTGGTCTGGGCGAGGTCGAACTCGCGCCAGCCCGGCAGCATGCCCGACGACGACTCGCCCGCCACCTGGTAGGCGTCGAGGACCACCCGGCCGCCGCCGACGCGGTAGAGCGCGTGCGGCTGCACGACCCGCGTGCCGCCGTCGCGGTAGACGAGGAACATCGCGTGCCGCGCCCCGATCGCCTCGCGCACGACGTCCTCCGCGTTCATGCCCGTGACGATACGAGCCGCGCGAACGTCTCGGCGGTGCGCTCGAGCGACGGCAGCGGCGGCGCGCCCGCCGCGCCCAGGAACTGGCGCTGGGTGACCCGCAGCAGGCAGGTGGCGACGAACAGCAGCGCCGCCGCGTCCGGGTCGACGTCGTCGCGCACGCGGCCGTCGCGCTGGCCGGCGGCGAGCTGGGCGGCCAGCGTCTGCACGCCGCGGTGCGGGCCGAGGTCGTTCTCCACCATGAACGCGGCGAGCTCGTCGCGCAGCGCGGCGTCGGACTGCGCGGCGGTCATCACCGGCAGCGCCTGCTCGAGGAATCGCTCGAGCTCGCGCCCGAAGTCGACCAGCGCGGCGTCGCCGCCCAGCGCGGCCTGCCGCAGCCGCTGCAGCCCGGCCTCGAACACGGCGCGCAGCAGCCCGGCCTTGTCGGTGTAGTGGTAATAGACGCTGGCCTCCGAGACGCCCGCCCGCTCGGCCACGTCGCGCGTGGTCAGCCGGGCCACGCCGCGCTCGCGCAGCAGCGCCAGGGTCGCCTCGAGGATCGCCTCCCGGCCGCCCGAGGGCGGCCGGCCGCGGCGCCGGGGAGCGGTGTCCGCCATGACCGGCATCTTACTGAGCGCCGGCTCAGGAATGTTGTAACCTGAGTCCAGGCTCAGGAAAGGATCGGAACCCGACATGGACCGCAAGTGGTGGACCCTGATGGCCGTCTGCACCGGCGTCTTCATGCTGCTGCTCGACGTCACGATCGTGAACGTCGCGCTGCCGGACATCCAGGCGGCGTTCGGCGCGTCGCTGTCCGGCCTGCAGTGGGTGATCGACGCCTACGCGCTCACGCTGGCCGCCCTGCTGCTCACCGCGGGGTCGATCGCGGACCTGTACGGGCGCCGGCGCGTGTTCGCCACCGGCATCGTCGTGTTCACGCTCGGCTCGCTGCTGTGCGGCCTGGCGTCCGGCACCACCTTCCTCGCGCTCTCCCGGGCGCTGCAGGGCACCGGCGGCGCGATCATGTTCGCCACCTCGCTCGCGCTGCTGGCGCAGGCGTTCCCGCCGACCGAGCGGGGCGTGGCGTTCGGCGTCTTCGGCGCCATCACCGGCGTCGCCGTGGCCGTCGGCCCGGTGCTCGGCGGCGTCATCACGAGCGGCCTGTCGTGGCGCTGGATCTTCTTCGTCAACCTGCCGATCGGCATCCTGGCGCTGGCCGTGACGCTCCTGCGCGTGGAGGAGTCGCGCGCCCCCGGCGCGCAGCGGCCGGACTGGGCGGGGTTCGTCACGTTCAGCCTCGCGCTCGCCGGGCTCGTCTACGGGCTGATCCGCTCGCAGCCGGACGGCTGGGGCGCGCCGGGCGTCGCCGGCTCGCTCGCCGCCGCGGCCGTGCTGCTCGTCGCGTTCCTCGTCGTCGAGCGGCGCAGCACGCACCCGATGTTCGACCTCGGGCTGCTGCGCGTGCCCACGTTCACCGGCGGCCTGATCGCCGCCTGGGCGATCTCCGCGTCGCTGTTCTCGATGCTCACCTACCTCGTGATCTACATGCAGAACGTGCTCGGCTACACCGCGCTGGAGACCGGCGTGCGCTTCCTGCCGCTGACCGGGACGATCTTCGTCTGCGCCGCCATCGCCGGCCGCCTGACCGACCGCGTGCCCACCCGCTGGCTGATCGGCCCAGGGTTCGTGTTCGTCGGCGCCGGCCTGCTGCTGATGCGCGGGCTCCAGGCCGGCGACGACTGGACCCATCTGCTCCCCGGGTTCATCGTCGCCGGCGTGGGCGCCGGGCTGGTCAACGTGCCGCTGGCCTCGACCGCCGTCGGCGTGGTCGAGCCCGCGCGGGCGGGCATGGCGTCCGGGATCAACGCCACGCTGCGGCAGGTCGGGATCGCCACCGGCGTGGCAGGGCTGGGCAGCATCCTCGCGGCCCGCGTGCGGACCCTGTTCGTCGAGCAGGCGCCCGGCGTGCCGGGGGCGCACGCGATCGCCGGCGTCGTGGCCAACGGCCACATCGCGCAGACCCTGCACGCCGCGCCGCCGCAGGTCCGCGAGCGGGTCGCCCACGCCGCCGAGGCGAGCTTCGCCGGCGCGCTGAACACGATCTTGCTGATCGCCGGCCTGATCGCGCTGGCCGCGGCCGTGGCCACGCTCGTGCTGATCCGCGCGCGGGACTTCGCCCACCAGCGCCTCGGCAGCCCGGCGGCCGCCGCCGCGGGCTAGCGTCTCGCCGCGGCGCGGACGGCGCGGGCCTGCGCCTCGTCCATCCACAGCTCCCAGCGGCCGGAGGCCGCCTGGTGGGAATCGTGGAAGCGGTACGGACGGCGCCCGCCGAACTCGACCGTGCGCAGCCGGTGGACGCCGCCCAGCACAGAGGCGATCCGCCGGTGCGGCCAGCCGAGCGCGTCCTCGATCTCGGGGAACGCCCGGGGGCGGCCGGGCACCGCGGCCAGACCGTCCAGCAGCGCCCGCATCAGGTCGCTGCAGCGATCGTAGAAGCGGGCGACGTCCTCGGCGTCGGTGAGGGCGTTGTGGGGCGCGTGCTCCATCGCGGCCGGACACCTTGGCAGCTAGGCTGCGGCGCGTGATCGACGCGGCCGTGCTGGTGGTGGGGGGAGGGGCGATCGGTGGCATCACGGCGGCGAAGCTCGCGCCCGCGCTGCGGCGGGTCACGGTGCTCGATGCCGATGCTGAGCACGTGGCCGCGCTGCGCGGTCCCGGGCTCGTGTACGAGGAGGCGGGCGCCGAGCACCGCGTGCGGCTGGATGCCGTGACCGCGCCGGAGGAGCTCGACGGCGAGTACGACTTCGCGCTGGTGGCGATCAAGGCGCCGGTGCACGCGGCGGCGCTGCCGCCGCTGGCCGCGACCGGGCGCGTGGCCTGCTTCGCCTCGCTGGGCAACGGGCTCATCCAGGACCGGATGGCCGAGCTCGTGGGGCGCGGCCGGCTGCTGGCCTGCCTCGTCGAGTGGGCCGGCTCGAACGTTGCGCCCGGCCGGCTGGTCCGCGACACCGTCGGCCCGATGGTGGTGGGCGAGCTCGACGGCGCCGCGCGCGAGCGCACGCGGACGCTCGCCCGCTGCCTCGAGGCCGTCGGGCCGGTGAAGGTGTCGGGCAACATCCGCGGCCAGATCTGGTCGAAGCTGCTGGTCAACAGCACGTTCACCGCGATGTCGGCGGTCTCCGGGCTCCGCTACGGCGCGGCGGCCGAGCACAGCCCGGCGGCGGCGTTCGGCCTGTGGGCCGAGGGCGTGCGCGTGGCCGCCGCGGAGGGTGTCGCGCTCGAGCCGGTGCTGGATGCCGAGCCGCACGAGCTGCTCGACCCGGCGGCGCGTGACGCCGCGCTCGCCCGCATGATGGCCGTCGCCGGCAACTCGCGCCCGTCGATGCTGCAGGACCTCGAGGCGGGCCGGCCCACCGAGGTCGACTTCATCAACGGCGGCGTCGCCGCGCGCGGGCGCGCGCACGGCGTGCCGACGCCGCTCAACGACCTCGCCGTCGCGCTCGTGCACGCCATGGAGCGCGGCGAGCGCGCGTTCGCGCCCGCGGTGCTCGACGAGCTCAGCGCGCGGGCGCCGGGCTGACCGGCACCGGCCCGGAAACTCATCGCCGCCCGGCGGCGTAGCGGAGCGCGTGTGCGGGAAGCTCTGGGGTATGGCCGGTCCCGACTTCTCGCTCCGCACGCAACGCCGTGACACGTCGCTGGAGGTCGCCGCCGCCGGCGAGCTCGACATGACCGGCGCGTTCAAGCTCGAGTCCGGCCTCGACCCGCTGCTGGAGGACGAGTCGGTGGACTCGCTGCAGCTCGACCTGTCCGAGGTCGCGTTCGTCGACTCCGCCGGGCTCGGCGCGCTGCTGGCACTGCGCGAGCGCGCGCAGGACCGCGGGATCGCGCTCGAGATCGCCGCCGCGTCGGACCCGGTCCGCCGGCTGCTCGACCTCACCGGGCTGGGCGACGCGCTCACCTAGTACGCACGACCCGGCGGCGAATGCCACCATGACGCCATGATCGTCCTCGTGGCCGGCGCCAACGGACGCCTGGGCGGCCTGCTGGTCGCGCTCCTGCTCGGCCGCGGCCACTCCGTGCGCGGGCTCGTCCGCGGCGAGGACGAGGCGGCGGCGCTGACGGACATCGGGGCCAAGGCGCTCGTCGGCGACCTCCGCGGCGACGTCGAGTGGGCGGCGGACGGCTGCGACGCCGCGATCTTCGCGGCCGGCGCGCGCCACCGCGGCGAGCTGGGGGCGATCGACGCCGGCGGAGCGGCCAAGCTCGCGGAGGCGGCCGACCGGTTCGACCTGCGCCGCTTCGTGCTGTGCAGCGCCGTGGGCGCCGGCGCGCCGGAGCGGCGGGACGGGCCGCTGCGCGAGTTCCTCGCCGCCAAGCAGCAGGCTGAGCGGCGCCTCGCCCGGCTCGACCTGCCGTGGACGATCCTGCGCTTCGGCCGCCTGACCGACGCGGCGGGCACCGGCCGCATCTCCACCGACCTGCCGGCCGGCACGGCGGTGACGCTCAGCCGCGACGACGCGGCCCTCGCGGCGGTCGAGGCGCTCGGGCGCTCGCACCTGACCCGGCAGGTGATCCACGTGATCGACGGCGAGCGGCACGTGGCCGACGCGCTCGACGCGATCGAGCCGCGGGCGCTGCCGCCGATCCGCAACTCCGGCCTCGGCGCCGGCCAGACCGACAACCCGCCGCTGGACCCCGCGATGCTGCTCCCGGACGCGTCGCCGCTCGACGCGGACGTCGACTACGAGGGCGACGGACCGCTGCCGCCGCAGCTCACCGGAAACGACGACCCGGCCCCGGGCATCCCGTAGCGCTCGTACCCTGCGTGGCATGGCCTCGCGCGGCCAGTCCACGACGGCCCTCGTCTCGATCGCCGCGGCGGCGTTCCTCGTCGTCCTCAAGCTCGGCACGGGCATCGCCACCGGCAGCCTCGGCCTGATCTCGGCCGGCGTGGAGTCCAGCGGCGACGTCGTGGCCGCGATCCTGACGTTCTTCGCCATCCGCCTCGGCGGGCGCCCGGCGGACGCCGACCACCCGTACGGCCACCGCCGGGCGGAGAACCTCGGCGCGCTGGGCGAGGCGGCGATCCTGATCGGCGGCGGCGTGTTCGTGGTCTCCGAGGCGGTGGGGGCGCTGACCGGCGGCGGCGAGACGCTGAACGCCGCCTGGTACGTGTTCGCCGTGATCGGCGTCGCGCTGGCCGTCGACGCCAGCCGCGTCGCCGTGTCGCTGCGCACGGCCCGCCTCTACGAGTCGGCCGCGCTGCGCTCCAACGCGTACCACTTCGCCGGCGACCTGCTGGGCTCGCTGGCCGTGCTGGCCGGCCTGATCGGCGTGGCCGCGGGCTGGCCGCCGGCCGACCCCGTGGCCGCGCTGGTCGTCGCCGGGATCATCTTCTCCGCCGCCGCGCGCCTCGTCTACGAGAACGCCCTCGTGCTCATGGACACCGCGCCCGCCGACGCCCACGCGCGGGCGGAGCGGGCCATCCAGGACCTCGGCGACGCCGTCGAGCTGCGCCGGCTGCGGCTGCGCGAGTCCGGCGGCCACTACTTCGCCGACGCCGTGGTCGCCGTGCCGCCCGGCCAGGCCATCGTCGAGGGGCACGGCACCGCCGACGCGGTCGAGTCGGCCGTGCGCGACGCGCTCCCCCACAGCGACGTGGTCGTCCACCTCGAGCCGCGGCGCGAGGGCCTGGACCTGCGCGACCGCGCCCTCGCTGTCGCGCTCGCCGAGCCGCTCGTGCGCGAGGCCCACGACATCGCCATCTACGAGCAGCAGGGCACGCGCAGCCTGTCGCTGCACCTCAAGCTGCCCGCCGGCGTGGCGCTGGACGAGGCGCACGAAGTGGCCGAGCGGATCGAGGCGGCGCTGGCGCAGGAGCCGGGCGTCGGCGACGTCCACACCCACCTCGAGCCGCTGGAGGAGCCGCTGGCCGCGCGCCCCGACGACGACGACCACCCCGACGAGGCCGAGCGCACGCGGATCATTGAGATCGTCGGCCGCCACACCGGACGGCCGCCGCTCGAGCTGCGGCTGCTGCACGCCGTGGGCGGCCTCGTCGTGTTCGTGTCCGTGGCCGTGCCGCCCGGCACGAGCCTGCCCGCGGCGCACGAGCTGGCGAGCCGGCTGGAGGACGACATCCGCGAATCGCAGCCGCACATGCAGGACGTCGTGGTTCATACAGAGCCCGCCCGCAGCTGACATCCGCCGGGGTGTATCGTCACGCCTCGGCCCAAACACCGAGGGGGTGGAGGATGGTCTCGAAGCTGTGCACCGCGTTCGCGGTGGGCACGGCGGCGCTTGCCTTTGCGTCGACCGCCGAGGCGGCGTCGACCTGGACGGTCGGCCCGAGCAAGTCGTGCCCAGGCAGCGACTTCAAGAAGATCCAGAAGGCGATCGATGCGGCGTCGCCCGGCGACACGATCGAGGTCTGTAGCGGCACCTTCGTGGAGGGCAAGGGCAAGCCCGGCACGAACGCGCTGACGATCGACAAGAACCTGACGATCAAGGGCGCAGGCGTCGACAAGACGATCGTCGAGCCGAACCCGAAGAAGGGCGGCATCCTCGCCGCGGCGCAGCCGAACCTGCGCTCCGGCACCGGTGACATCCTGGCGGCGGTCGGCACGCCCGACCACCCGATCACGGTCAAGCTCTCGGGCATCACATTCGACGCGCACGGCGTCGACGTGACCGCCGGCGTCGCGTTCGTCGACGCCCAGGGCTCGCTCGCCCACGCGCACGTGATGGGCGTGGCCATCGACGAGAGCGCCGGCGGCTACACGAAGCCCGGCGGCTTCCGCAACGACAGCTTCGGCGACGGCGTCGTCGACGTGACGGCGGCGACCACGCCGCCCAAGCACCCGGCGACGCGCACGCTGACCATCGACCACACGCGGGTCGACAGCTACAACGCGATCGGCGTCCTCATCGACGGCGCGACGAGCGACTACTCGCAGTACGTCAACGCGCCGGTCACGCCGTCCGGGATCGTCAACCACGCGGTCCTGACCAACGACGTCATCGCCGGGCGCAACTCCTGCCAGAACTACAACGACCCGACCGCGGGCGGCCCCACGGTCATCGACGGCGACTGCGAGTACCAGGGCGGCAATCCGGCGATCCCGCCGCCGCTGCCGCTGACCACCGGCCCGCTGTTCGGCCAGGACGGCGTCCGCGTGAGCGGCGGCGCGTCGGTCGACATGCTCGGCGACACGGTGTCCTCGAACCTCGTGCACGGCGCGGGCGCGCCGGTCGGCAGCGTGTTCGCCCCGACGCCGAACAACGACCCGTACCCGCTGGGCAACCACTTCGAGAACAACCAGAACCTGCGTCTGGGCGCCGGCGTGCGCCTCGTCGGCGCAGGCGCATCGTCGATCACCCAGAGCAACGTCACCGACAACGCGTTCGGCGTGCTCAACACGGGGCTCGACGGCACGACCAACAACACCGCCGTCCCGGTGGACGCCCGCAACGACTGGTGGGGCCTGCGCACCGGCGCGCTCACGCTGCCGACGCCCGGCCCGGCCGTCTGGCCGAACCCGTCGGCGCCGCCGGCCACCACGGCCAACCCGCCGATTCCCGAGAACCCGGTCAACGGCAACCTCGTGCCGGACGCCAACTGCGCCGGCGCGGGCGTGTCCGACTCCGACGCGGTCACGTTCTGCCCGTATCGCTCCAGCGACCAGTCCGACACGGCGCAGGGCGAGTGGCCGGTGGCCGAGACCGCCTCGCCGGCGACGACTTCGTCCTCGTGCACGAGCAACCTGGGCTTCGACCCGAACATCCCGACGTTCGACGCGTTCTTCAACTCGACGCTGGGCAGCGGCATCACCGGCGACGGGCTGTCCGGCGCGACGCCGTCGGCCAAGCAGGCCGAGCAGCTCGACGCCTACGCGGCCGCCGTCGTGGACGCGATCAACAACAACCCGTCCTCCACCGGCCGGCGGGTGGCGGCGAAGATCGTCACGATGGGCCAGAGCGAGCTCGGCCGCACCTACCACTACGTGGTGATCGGCACGCCGAGCAACCTCGCCAACCTGGACAGCGGCCGCAACGACGCCGCGTTCTGGCGCGGCGTCATCTCCGGCTCCGTCGATCCGGACACCGCGCACGCGCAGGCCGACCGGCGGCCGGCGCTCGCCTGGATCACCGAGACGCCGCACGGCAACGAGCCGGCGGGCGGCGAGGCGACCGTCAAGGAGCTCTACGAGCTGGCGGCGCGCACGGACTGCGACAACGTCAAACGGATGGACAACCTGGACCTGTTCCTGGTCCCGGACCGCACGCCCGACAACCGTGACGCCAACGTGCGCACGACCGCGTTCGCGTTCGACCCGAACCGCGACCTCGGCGTCTACCAGCTGCCGGAGAGCAAGTCGACCGTCGCGGCGATCACGCAGTACCCGGGCCTGTTCTACATCGACGCCCACCAGCAGACGACGGGCTACTTCTTCCCGCCCGACCAGGACGCCGCGGACAGCGAGATCTCGCACGCGGCGCTGAACGAGATCCAGAACGACATCGGGCCGGCGATCCAGAAGGCCTTCAACGACCAGAGCGGCCAGTACCGCAACTACAACACGTACGACCTCTTCGTCCCCGAGTACGGCGACACGGTGCCCTCGCTGCTGACGGGCGGGGCCGGCATGACGTACGAGAAGGGCAACAACGAGAACTACGGCAAGCAGGTCTACGACCACTACCTGGCGATCGACACGACGGTGAACGTCGTCTCCGAGCACCGGAGCACGATCGTCTCGGACTGGATCGACCAGTGGCCCGAGTCGGTCGAGCAGGGCCGGCAGTGCGTCGTGCAGGACAACACGCAGGTCAGCCCGCCGGCGGTCGACCAGTACGAGATCGGCCAGCCGAACATCGACCAGAACCCGAACACGACGGTCTGCGGCTACTACTACCTGCCCGGCGCGCATTCCGGCGACGTCGCGCAGACGATCAAGGACCTCGAGGCGGTGGGCGTGAACGTCTACCGGCTCGACAAGGCCGTGACCGTCAAGGCCGCGCACACGTTCGGCGACTTCGACATCAACGCCGTCCAGGGCCAGGGCACGCCGGTCATCAGCGGCGCGCTCACCCTGCCCGCCGGGACGCTGTACATCCCGATGGCGCAGGGGCGCAAGCACTGGATCCAGGCGCTGCTGGGCGAGAACCCGTACCTGCCGTTCAATTACTTCTATGACGAGGTGACGTGGTCGGACTCGCTGCTGCGCGGCTTCAGCGGCGACGGGTTCCTGACCGGCAAGCTGCCCGGCAAGGCGGAGCTGACCCAGGTGGCCGATCCGGGGCTGGGCACCGTCCCGCAGTCCCCGCACGCGGTCTACGCGTTCGACACGGACTCGATGGCCGGCCTCGCGCTGGTCAACGACCTGCTCGGGCAGGGCGCGACCGTGGCCCGCGCGGCGAGCGCGTTCGACTCCGCCGGCGTGCGCTTCAAGAGCGGCGCGGCGCTGGTCGACGGCTCGTCGGTGGGCCTGGCGGCGCTCAACCAGGCCGCGAAGGCGCGCGAGACGCCGGTGTACGGCCTCACCGGTTACCCGGTGGCCCACTACGGGCTGAAGGCGCCGAAGATCGCCATCTACGGCGGCGCGTCGATCCCGACGAACCCGATCCAGAAGGGCACCGGCAGCGGGCAGTGCACCAGCACGGCCTACTGCGAGGCGCTGTTCGTACTCACCCAGAAGGACGGCATCCCGGCGTCGGAGATCACCGGCGTCACGACCGCCGACCTGACCAACGGCGTGCTGCAGAGCGGCGGGTTCACGGTGCTGATCAACCCGGCGGCGACCATCACCGGCACGGCCGCCACCGGCCTGCAGGCGTTCGTCAACGCCGGTGGGACGTACCTCGGCGACGCCACCGGCGGCACCACCAGCGCCCGCAACGCGGGGCTGAGCACGCTCAACACGAGCACCGTCCCCGGCATCAGCACGCCGGGCTCGACGTTCGACGCGACGTGGAACACGTCTGACCCGGAGGCCTGGGGCTTCGACTCCGGCGGCTGGGTGTTCCGCGAGTCCAGCAACGACCCGAACTACGATCCGGCCACGCTGGCCGGCGGCAGCGCGGTGCCGGCGGCGAAGGCCGTCGCCACCTACGCCCCCGCGGGCGACTGCGGCGGGCCGGCCGGGTTCGGCAACTGCTACGGCTACGAGATCAACGCCAACGCCAACCTGCCCGGGCGGCCGGCCGTGGTCGACCAGCCGTTCGGCGCCGGCCACGCGATCATGATCGGGTTCGACCCGTACTACCGCGCGTGGGTGACGGAGGAGGAGCGGCTCGTCCTGAACGCGATCCTCTACCCGAACGGCACCGCGGTCCCGGCCGGCACGGCCGCGGCCGAGACGCAGCAGACGGCGGCGCACGCCGCCGCCCCCGAGGCGATGATCGCCCGCGCGGCGCTGCCGCGGGTGGCCGCGCGGCCCGTCCGCCCGAGCGGCGGCACGGGCAAGGACGTGGTCCTCGGCGTCAAGCCGGCGCAGGCGCGCCGGCTGCGGGTCGCCGTCCGGGCGGCGCATCTGTCGCGCCGCTACACGAAGCACGCGCGCTACGTCCGCCGCAACGGGCTCTATGAGCTCGTGCTCGCGGGCGTGCGCACGGGCGACATCGAGGACCGCAGCGGCTGGGAGAGCCAGCTCCTCGGCACGCTGTCGGCCCACAAGGTGCAGCTGAAGCTGGGCCAGGTGTGAGCCCAGGCGGGCGGCCCCGTGAAGGGGCCGCCCGCCCACCGCAGTTGACTTTCCTGCCGGGAAAGTCTACTCTCACTTTCCAACCTGGAAAGTGAGAAGACGGATGCACGGAGACATCACCCCCGGCGAGGCGCAGGCCGCCCTCGCCGCCGCCGATCGCGGCCGCCGCGCGGTCATCGACGAGATCGACCTGCCCGGCTGGTACTGGTGGGGCCTGGCGCTCGGCTGGGTCGCGCTCGGCTTCATCACCGACCTCGGGCACCCGTGGGTCACCGCCGTCGCCACGCTCGCGTTCGGCGCGATCCACGCGTCCGTCGCGCCGCGTGTGGTCGACGGGCGGCACCGCTCCGGCCGCCTCACCGTGCGTCGCGACGTGGCCGGGCGTCACATCGGCCGGGTCGTGATCCTCGCCGTGGCCTCCATGGCCGTGGTGACCGTCGCCGCGGCGCTCGCCGCCCAGGCCGACGGCGCGGGCCACCCCGTGACGATCGCCAGCATCTTCGTGGCGGTGATCATCGTGCTCGGCGGCCCGCGGCTGCTCGACGTCCTGCGCCGTCGGGTCGCATGACGACGGTGGCCCGCTTCGACGAGCTGATCCACGCCAGCACGCGGCTGTCGATCGTCGCGCTGCTCGCCGCGGCCGACTGGGCGGACTTCACGTTCGTGCGCGAGCGGCTCGGCCTGTCGGACTCGGCCCTGTCCAAGCAGCTCTCGACGCTGGAGGAGGCGGGCTACGTCGAGCTCGACCGGCCGGTGCGCGACCGGCGGCGGCGCGTGCGCGCGCGGCTCACCGCCGGCGGGCTCGCCGCCTACCGCGGGCACCTGGCCGCGCTGCGCGAGATCGTCGGCAGCGCCGACGCCGTCTGAGCCTCAGTCGGCCACGCCGATGATCACGTCCGAGGCCTTGACGATGGCCGTGACCTCGCTGCCGTCGCGCAGGCCCAGCTCCTTCGCGGCCTCGACGGTGATCGAGGCGACAAGCGGAGTGCCGTTGCAGTCCAGGTGGACGATCGCCGTCGCCGGCCCCTCGGTGATGCCGGTGACGGTCGCCGGCAGCTTGTTGCGTGCGCTGAGCTTCATGTGCCGGAGGCTACTGTTCCGAGCCCCGCGGGGTCATGAGTCATGCATGAGACCCTTGCGTCCGTGCGCTGACAAACGTTAGGGTCGCTCTGTCCCTCGACACGGAGGTCCCAGGTGCACCGCATCGTCGTCGCCGTCACTGCTGCCGTCGCGGTCCTCGCGGCTCCATCCGCCGCACGCGCGGCCACGAAGACGGTCGACATGGGGGTGCCGCTGAAGTCGCAGCACCAGTTCCAGGCACTGGCCACCGACGTCAACGACTTCTTCCCGCACGGCGTGACGGTCCACGCCGGCGATTCCGTGAAGTTCGTGCCCACGGGCTTCCATGACGTCGACCTGCCCAAGCAGGGCAAGGGCGCGCTGCCGCTGCTGGTCACCGGCCCGACCGTCGCCGGCTCCCTCGACGCCGGCGGCAACCCGTTCTGGTTCAACGGCCAGCCCAGCCTCGGCTTCAACCCCGCCGTAGCCGCGGTCGACGGGTTCGGCAAGCACTTCACCTACACGGGCGGCAAGAGCGTCGTCAGCGGCCTGCCGCTGGCCGCCCGCCCGAAGCCGTTGACCGTGAAGTTCCCGAAGGCCGGCACCTACACGTACTACTGCGACGTCCACCCCGGCATGAAGGGCGTCGTGCGGGTGCTGGCCAAGCACAAGCGGATCCCGACCGCCAAGCAGGACGCGAAGGCACTGAAGAAGCAGATCACCGCGGCGCTCGGCGTGGCCCGGACCATCCAGAACGTCACCGGCGCAGCGAACACGATCGACGTCGGGCTGGCGAGCGCGCACCACGTCGAGTTCTACGGGTTCCTGCCGTCGACGCTCACCGTCCCCGTCGGCTCGGTGGTCAAGTTCCAGATGCCGGTCGGCTCGGTCGAGGTCCACACCGCGACCACCGGCCCCGGCGACCCGGAGAAGGACCCGAGCTCCTATCTGGGCAAGCTCGCCGCCTCGCTGACGTCGCCCGCCTTCGACCCGGCGGCCGTCTATCCGAGCGACACGCCGCCCAACCCGGCCGCGCTGACGCTCAGCTCCCACGGCAACGGGTTCTGGAACTCGGGCGCGATGGACGCCGTCTCGGCGACGCCGCTGCCGCCGGCCAGCGCAGTGCAGTTCAGCCAGGCCGGGACCTACCAGTTCTACTGCATGATCCACCCGTTCATGCACGGGACGGTCGTCGTCCAGTAGCGCAGCGCTCGACCTTGCGGCCCCCGCCCGTACGGATGCGGGGGCCGCGGTCCGGTCAGGGTTCACCGGAGGGCCCCGGCCCGCGCGAGCTGCTCGGCGCGATCGAGGCGCACGTGCGCGACGTCGCCGACGCGCTCGACGGCGGCGGCTAGCCGAACCCCGCGACGCCGGAGCGCCGTACTGGCAGCGCGCGCTCGGCGCGTGACCCTGGAGGGCAATGTCCGAGACGAACCACATGCAGGCGCAGACGACTGCGCCGGCCACGCGCGCGACCGACCGGCGGCGCTGGATCGCCCTCGCGGTGATCGTCACCGCGCAGTTCATGGTCGTCCTCGACGTGGCGATCGTGAACGTCGCCCTGCCGACGATCAAGACCGACCTGCACTTCAGCCAGGAGAACCTGCAGTGGGTGGTGACCGCCTACTCGATCCTCTTCGGCGGGGTGCTGCTCCTGGGCGGGCGGATGGCCGACCTCATGGGTCGTCGCCGCCTGTTCATGGCCGGGTTGGCGCTCTTCACCGCCAGCTCCCTCCTCGACGGCCTCGCCTGGTCCGAGGGCTCGCTCATCGCGTTCCGCGCGCTCCAGGGCCTCGGCGCGGCGCTGCTCTCGCCGGCCGCGCTGTCCATCCTCATGACGACGTTCGCCGAGGGGCGCGAGCGCAACCTCGCGCTCGGCATCTGGGGCGCGGTGTCCGGCAGCGGCGGCGCCGCCGGCGTGCTGCTCGGCGGCGCGCTGACCAGCGCGCTGAGCTGGTCGTGGGTGTTCTTCATCAACGTGCCCGTCGGGCTGGTCGTCATCGTGCTGGCCCCGCGCCTGCTCGTTGAGAGCCGCGCCGACCTGACCCACCGCCACTTCGACCTGCCCGGCGCGGCGTCGATCACGACGGGCCTGATGCTGCTCGTCTACGCGATGACGCGCGCCGTCCAGCACGGCTGGGCCTCCACCGAGACGATCGTCCTGCTCGCCGTGTCCGGCGCGCTGATCGTCGGCTTCGTGGCGATCGAGCTGCGCTCGAAGGCCCCGCTGCTGCCGATGCGGATCTTCCGCCTGCGGACGCTGACCGGGTCGAACGTCGCCGGGCTGCTGATGGGCGGGGCGATCTTCTCGCAGTTCTTCCTGCTCACGCTGTACATGCAGCAGGTGCTCCACTACTCGGCGATCGAGACCGGCGTGGCCTACGTCGCGCTGACGCTCACGATCGTCGTGTTCGCCAACGTCGCCCAGGCCGTGGCGCTGAAGATCGGCCTCCGCATCCCGCTGGTCGGCGGCCTGCTGCTCACCGCCGTCGGGCTCGTGCTCTACGCGCGGCTGCCGGTGGACGGTCACTACTTCTGGGACCTCTTCCCGGCGTTCCTCGTGACCGGACTCGGCATGGCGTTCGCGTTCATCCCGATGACGATCGGCGCGCTGGCCGGCGTGCGCGACGCCGACGCGGGCGTCGCGTCGGGGCTCATCAACACGAGCCAGCAGATCGGCGGCGCGATCGGGACCGCGGCCGTGACGACGATCGCGGCGACCGCGACGGCGAACTGGCTCAGCGCGCATCCGGGCGCTCTCGCCACCGGCGGCGCGGCGCTGACGCACGGCTTCTCGACCGCGTTCTACGTCCTCGCGGCGGTCGCCGCGGCCGGCGCGGTGATCTCGGCGATCCTCGTCGAGTCCCACCCCGCGACGGTGCCGGCGACGGCGCCGCAGGCCGCGTTCGAGGCCGCCTGATCGCCCGCGCCGCCGCCCGGCCGCTCGTACTCCTGAGCGGCCGGGGGCGGTGCCGGGCCGGTCAGCCCTTGAAGCCGTGGAACTCGCCGAGCGGCTCGGGGAGCTTCGGCGTGAACGGCGCGAACGCGTAGGCCTTGCCGGTGTCGAAGCCGGCCTTGGCCGCCGCCTGCTTGTCGGCGAACGGCAGCAGCGCGTCGACGGCCTGGCTGATCTTCGTCCAGCTCAGCGTCCGCTCGTAGCCGTTGTTGTTGGGCGGGTCGACGCTCTCGGCCTTGCTCTGCGCGCCGGTGACCGTCTCGATCGGGCCGCCGTCCTGGGCGGCGACGCCCGGCGCGACGACGCGCGCGAGCGTGCGGTGGTCGCACTCGATGCCCATGATCCGGGCGGCGGTCACGCGCAGGTCCGGCGTGCTGAAGCGCCGCACGCCGACGAGGTACGCCGCGATGAACGCGTCCTCCAGCGTGACGAGCACGTTCAGCGTCGTCTGCGCATCGCTGAACATGCCCTTCGGGTAGTAGAAGCGGGTGAACGGCGAGGGCTTGCTTCGTCACGCTCTGCTCCAGCAGGTAGTGCGACATCTCCTCCTGGCGCGCCGCCTTCAGATAGCCCTGGTCGTCCTCCTCCAGCCGGCCGAAGAACGGCGCCGTATCGATGATGTTGCTGTAGGTCGTGACGGCGAGCGCCTCGGCGATCTGGGCCGCGCCGAGGATCGCCAGATCGCCCTTGGTCACCCCGTTGTGACCGGCCGCCGCGGCGAACGACGGCACGAGCGCGTCCAGCGCTCCGGCGCCGGCCAGCGCGCCCGCGCCGGCCAGTGCGCTCTTGCCGAGGAACCCGCGACGATCCACCTTCCGGGACTGAGAAGACACAGGAACTCCTTGCTGTAGGGCCTTGTTGGCCCTGCGTTGCGCACCACCCCGGCCGGCGGATCACCGAGGCTCGCAACAGCGATACGCTCGCTGCGAGGACGAGGAAGGCGGCATGAGCAAGCTCAAGCGGATCCGGGGAGGGCTCTCGCCCTCGGAGTGGGCGACCGTCGGCGGCATGGCGGCCGTGGTCATCGGCCTGCACGCGGCCGGGTTCTTCCTGCTCTTCGCGTTCGTCGTGCCCCGGCACTTCACCCTCGGCGACTCGGGGATCTTCGGCGTGGGCATCGGGATCACCGCCTACACGCTCGGGCTGCGCCACGCCTTCGACGCCGACCACATCGGCGCGATCGACAACACCACCCGCAAGCTCATGAGCGACGGCCAGCGCCCGCTCAGCGTCGGGTTCTTCTTCTCCCTCGGCCACTCCACGGTCGTCTTCCTGCTCGCGATCGGATTCACGCTCGGCATCCGCGGCCTGTCGGGCGCGGTGGCGGACGACGGCTCCCGGCTGCAGTCCGCGACGGGGCTGATCGGCCCGACCGTGTCGGGCACGTTCCTATGGATCATCGGGCTCCTCAACCTGGCGGTGCTGATCGGCATCGCCAAGGTGTTCCGCCGGCTGCGCGCCGGCCACTACGACGAGGCCGAGCTCGAGGCGCAGCTCAACCACCGCGGCTTCATGAACCGCTTCTACAAGCGCGCCACCACCGCCGTGCGTACGCCCCGGCAGACGTACTTCGTCGGCCTGCTGTTCGGCCTCGGGTTCGACACCGCCACCGAGATCGCGCTCCTGGCCACCGCCGGCGCCGCCGCCGCCGGCGGGCTGCCGATCTACGCCATCCTCTGCCTGCCGATCCTGTTCGCCGCCGGCATGTCGCTGCTGGACGCGATCGACGGCGCGTTCATGCAACTCGCGTACGGCTGGGCGTTCGCCAAGCCCGTGCGCAAGGTCTTCTACAACCTGACCATCACGTGGCTGTCGGTCGTCGTGGCCCTGGTCATCGGCACGATCGAGCTGATGTCGGTCCTCGCCGACAAGCTCACCCTCACCGGCCAGCCGTGGGCGTTCGTCTCCGGCCTGGACCTCAACGCCGTCGGCTACGCCATCGCCGCCCTCTTCGCCCTCACCTGGCTCGCCGCCGCGGCGATCTGGCGCCTCGGGCGCGTCGAGGAGAAGTGGACCGCGGCCCTGCTGCCCGCTCAGTCGGCGCGCGCCGACTGAGCTCAGGCCGGCGCCGACCGCCGCTCGCGGCGCTGCCGGCGGCGCTCGCGCAGCCGCTGGTGGCCCACCGCGCCGCCCATCACGGCCACCGGCACGAGATAGAGCAGCTGCGAGTACCAGTGCCCGATGCAGCCGAGGACCGTCACGCCGGGCACCCTACGAGCCGAAGATGAGAGGTCACCGCCCCGCGGTGCGGGCTCCGCGATCATCCGCGCCCGCGAGCCGCACCGAGCGCCGGCGCGTGTCACAACCGGCGGCCCCGGGCAACTACAGGGCCGACCGCATGGCCTCTCCTTCCTTTCTCACTGAAGTGAGACGCCGGACGAGCCCGCCGCCGGCGCTACCCACGCGCGCCCGCCGACAGGCCGAATGAGCGCCAACGCGCCAAGAATGCGCCAACGCGCCAAGAATGCGCCGGCGGCTAAAGCTCTGCGCCGTTGCTGCCGATAACAAAATCAACGAGCCGCCCACCAGGCGGCTCTTGTCGTTTCTCGGCCCTCACGCTCGTGCCCTACGGTGAGTGGAGGCATGCCCATCGCCTGCACCCTCACCTCCGCCCAGCTGCGCGCCCGCCGTGCCGAGACCGCCGCGATCGCGCAGGCCGCGCTGCGCTCGCGCGACGGCGGGCGGCTGGTCTTCGACCGGTCCGCCGAGCCGGCGCTGCGCCAGCTCATCGCCCTTGAGGCGGAGTGCTGCCCCTTCCTCACGCTCGATCTGCGCCGCGCGGGCGACGCGCTCGAGCTCACGATCACCGGCCCCGACGCGGCCGCACCGATCATCGCCGAGCTGTTCGCCTGAGCAGCAGGCGGCGGCCGGGGCGAAGCCGAGCGGGGCCGAGCAGCACGAGTCCTCGCCGCGCCAGAGCTCGAGTCCCTCCCAGACGGCGATCGCGGCGATCGCCACCGCGCCGACGGGGTCGAGCCACGGCAGCGCACCGGCCGCGGCCAGCGCCACCAGCGCGACGGCGGCCTGTCCCGCGCACAGCAGGTTCTGGGTGCCCTCGCCCGCGGTCGCGCCCGAGCCGAGCCGCCGGCCGAGGCGGCGCTTCGCCAGCCCGAGCAGCGGCATCCCCACGACGCTCGAGGCCGTGAGGACGATGCCGAGCGCCTGCGCCTGGGCCGCCTCGCCGGCCACCAGGCGATGGACGGACTCGTAGAGGAAGTACGGGGCGAGCACGAAGAACGACACCGCGACCCAGCGCTGCGCGCGCCGCTCGGCGTCCTCGCTCAGGGTCCGGGAGCCGGTGAAGCGCCAGATGACGATCGCCGACGCCAGCCCCTCCACCGCCGAGGACGCCGCCCAGGTGAGCACCGAGATCGAGCCGGCCTCCACGCCCGCGACGACGCCGAGGACGCCCTCGAGCGTCATCCAGGCCAGGCTCAGCCAGGACAGCATCCGGGCGCGGCTCGCCAGCCGGTGCCAGTCGGCGGGCCGTGACGGTGCACTCACCAGCGGGAGCTCCACGCTCACGCTGCCGCCACCGGCTCACCGAGCACCGCCGCGACGAGCCGCCGGCCGGGCGGCGTCAACGCGTACAGGACCATCTTGCCGTCGCGGCGGCTCTGCGCCAGACCGGCCGCGCGCAGCGCCCGCACATGGTGCGAGACCAGGTTCTCCGCACGCCCTGACACCCAGGCGAGGTCGCAGACGCACAGCTCGTCGGCCGCCGCGAGCGCGGTCGCAAGGGCCAGGCGCGTGGGATCGGCCAGGCCCTTGGCGCGCTGCGCCGCCGATTCGAGGTCGGCGGCGGCGGGCTGGGCGGCGCGCACCGCCTCCGCCTTCGGCAGGTCGAGGCACAGCAGATCGCATCGATCTTCGGCCATATCGACATCCTAACCGGCGTTAGGACGACGCCGCGTCGAGCAGATCCTGCGCGTCCCGCTGGGCGAAGTGCTCGGCCCAGCCCGCCGGTGTGGCGTCGTACCCGACGTCGCGGACATTCGGGTCGGCGCCGTGCTCCAGCAGCAGCCGGATGACCTCGAGGTTCCCGCGCATCGCCGCCTCGTGCAGCGGGGCGGTCCGGATCACCGCGTTGACGTCGAACCCGAGCTCGATCAGCAGCGCGACCGCGTCGAGGCGGTCGTTCTCCGCCGCGCGGACGAGCTGGTCGGGCCGCCGCGCGATCGCGCGCTCGCGGAGGCCGGGGTCGGCCGCCAGGAGCCGGTCGACGGCGCCGCTGTCGCCCGCCGTGGCCAACAGCAGCAGCGTGTCGACGTCATCGCGCTCGCCCGCGGCGCCGGCCTCGACGAGCAGGGACACGACCTCCGCCTGGCCCCAGAGCGCTGCGTCCTGGACGGGCGTGCGCCCCCCGTAGACGGGGTGGCGCGATCCCCGCCCCTCCGGGTCCACGCCGCGGGCGAGCAGCCGGCTCACCCGGGCGGCGAGCCCGTGGCGGGCCGCGGCCATCAGCAGGTCCTCCAGCATCTGGCGCGGCGAGTCCTGCCGCTCGCCCAGCAGCCGCCGCCACGGCCCGCCGTCGCCCCGGCCGAGCCCGAACTCCAGCAGCAGGTCGAGCCACCCCTCATCGGTCTCCGGCCCCCAGCCGCGGTTGTAGAGCGCCTGGCCGTCGTTGGGGTCGGCGCCCGCTTCCAGCAGCAGGCGGGCCAGCGGCCGCCACTCGGGATGCGCCGGCTGTCCGTCCTCGCCGCTGCCGAAGACGCCGGTCAACGCGGTGAAGGGCGGGACGAGCCCCTCCCACAGGTAGCCGGCGTTGGGATCGGCCCCGCGGTCGAGCAGCAGCCGGGCGACCTCGACCGCCGAGCCGCCGGCGGTCGGCACGCGGGAGTAGGTCAGATACAGGAGCGGCTCCCAGGCATAGGGACCGCCTTGCCGCCCTGCCGCCTGCGGGTCCTCGTGCAGCAGCCTCCCCGCCGCCTGGACGTCCCCGACCGCAGCCGCGGTGTAGATGCCGGCGCCAGGGAGCCACGGATGGGCGTCGAGCAACTCCGCCGCGCCCTTGCGGCGAGGCGGATCGTCGTCGCCGTAGTTCAGGCAGGCCAGGCGCAGGAACTCGTCGGCGATGGCCCGGTCGTCGGCCAGCGCGCCGCCGACGGGCTGGTCGTGCGGCGAGCGGGAGTAGCCGGCGACGAGCTCCAGGTGCGCCTTGAGCTTCGGCCAGCTGGGGAAGCCGAACTGCCGGGCGACCACGAGCTGCGCGTCGGCGCGCGTGAACCCCTGGAGGTCGGCCGGCTGCGCGTCCGGCAGGCGCGGATGGAACTCGCGCACGACCGCGGCGGCGCCGGGATCGCCGGCGCAGACGGCGCGCTGGAACGACTTCGCCCCGTTTCGCAACTGCTCGAGGTTGGCGTTGCCGGGAAGACCGCGAACTGGCACTGGGCCTCCTTTCACCCTGGCCCCGAGTCCGCAATCGCGAGCCGGAAAGGAGACACCGGCAGACGACGAGCGTTGAACGGCTCAGGTGGGCTTCGCCCTTTCCGCGGACCGGCAGCGACCTGCTCGCACGTTCGATCCTACCGAGCGGGGCTGCGGAGGGCCCCCGAGACGGGTTCGAACCCTCTGACCATGGGTCATTCCGCCCGGGTGAGGTTGGGTCACCCGGGCGCGAGCGATCGTGGCCGACCCGGTCGCGGCGGGAGCAGTGCACGAGATCTCATCGAGGGAGGACCGTGGTGGACGCGGCAGCGCAGGGGCAGCAGGCGTCGAGTCCTGGCGTGTCAGAGGACGTGCTGGCATCGATCGGCATGCCGGAACGGCTGGGCTCGCCGTTCGGGTCGTTGGAGTTCTTCGATGGGCTGCCGTTGCCCGACACGGTGCAGCGCAGCTATGACGCGCTGGATCTCATCCGCGGCGTCGACGTGTTCCTGCACTGCATGCCGGGCGCGTCGATGGTGGCGATGCGCAACGGCTTTCGCAGCATCGGGCAGACCGCCTCGAACATCCTCGCCTACACCGACCCACTGGCCACCTCGGCCAACGTGGTGCTCACGGCGAACACCGAGACCACGTACGGCACGAACTACCTGGACCTGAAGGCCGACGGGGCGATCGTGATCGAGGCGCCCCCGAACGCCCTGGGCTTCGTCGACGACATCTGGCAGCGCTACGTCACCGACCTCGGCCTCGCCGGGGCCGACAAGGGCCAGGGCGGCAAGTACCTGATCTTGCCGCCCGACCACGACGGCGACGTGCCCGCCGGCTACTTCGTCGCGCAGTCGCCGACCTACTCGAACTGGCTGGTCGTCCGCGCGCTCGGGGGCGTGCAGGACCTGCTGACCACCCGCATCTACCCGCTCGCCCGGGCCGGCGACCCGCCGCGGACGGAGTTCCTCAACTTCTCCCAGGCCGCGTTCAACGGCGTCCACGCCAACGATTTCAGCTACTTCGAGGAGGTCGCCTCGATCGTCGCCGACGAGCCCGCCGACGCGCTCGACCCAGAGCGCGCAGGGCAACTCGCGGCCATCGGGATCGTCGCCGGCAAGCCGTTCGCGCCCGACGAGCGGATGCGGGCGATCCTCGACCAGGCGGCCCGGATCGGAGCCGGGATCGTGCGCAGCCTCGTGTTCGCGCCGCGCGACCCCGGCGTCTACTACTACCCCGGCAGCACCTGGGCGACCGCGTTCGTCGGTGGCAGCCACGAGTTCCTGGCGAACGGAGCGCGCCTGCTCGACGCCCGGGCGATGATGCACTACGTCGGGACGGGCATCACCCCCGCGATGACCCACGCCGCCGTCGGCGTGGGCTCGCAGTACGCGTTCACCGCGCGCGACGCGACCGGCGCCTGGCTCGACGGCGCGCGCGACTACACGCTCACGCTGCCCGCCGGCATCCCCGCCAAGACGTTCTGGGCCATCGACGTCTACGACCCCCAGACGCGCTCGCTGCTGCAGACCGACAATCCCTACCCCAGCGTCCACAGCGGCTCGGACGGCATGCGTTTCGAGCCCAACGGCGACCTCATCATCAACTTCGGCCCGACCGCATCCGGCGGCAACTCGATCCAGACCCGCCCCCGGAAGGGCTGGTTCCCGATCCTGCGCATCTACGGACCCCTGCAGTCCTGGTTCGACAAGACCTGGCGACCCGGAGAGATCCAACCCGCCGACTTGTCGGGACCTCGCGCGATTTGACCGTCGAAGCAGGCAGCAAGGAGACCCGACGACGCGCTCCGCCGAGGCCACCTCGATCCGTCACCAGGTGACCGTCGACGCTCCCGTCGAGCGGGCGTTCGCCGTGTTCACCGAAGACTTCGGCCGCTTCAAGCCGCGGGAGCACAACATGCTCGGCGTGGTGAGCTGGGACATCAGCCCGCAGTGGCAGATCGAGACGGATCCTCGACGGCTGGCCGGGCCTGCGCGAGGGCGTCGACGCCGGCGATCGATCGCGCGTCACGATCGCGCTCGACTTCGAGGGGCGCGGCATCGGGAAGCTGCTGGTGCCCCTGGTGGTCCGCCGCCAGGCCCGCAGGGAGGAGGAGTTCCTCCGACCGATGAGTCTCGGCGCGCCCGCGGATTGAACGTCGCGAACACCCCCCGGACGAAGGGACCCGAGATGGCCGACGTGACGTTCAGGCGGATCGACGAGATGGAGACGCTCTACCACGGTGTCGCACGGCGCGCCCGCGCGGAGCTCGGCGTCAGCGGATGGGGCATGCAGGTGTACGACCTGCCCCCCAACTGGGATGGCTACCCGTATCACGCCCACGAAGACGGGACCGACGAGGCCGGGCAGGAGGAGGTCTACATCCCGCTGACGGGGTCGGCGACGCTGGTCGCCGACGACCAGAGCTTCGATCTGCGACCCGGCACGATGGCGCGCGTGGCGCCCACCCAGCGCCGGCAGATCCTCCCCGGCCCGGAGGGGATCCGGTTCGTGGCGATCGGCGGCCTCGTCGGGGCGCACCGGGCGTCGCCGTGGACGGAGCTCGGAGGCCCGTGGCCGACACCCGTGACAGCGTGAGGCGGCTGCTCGTCGCCGCCCAGGGCGGCGACGAGCAGGCCTTCGTCCAGCTGACCAGCCCCCATCGCCGCGCGCTGCACGTGCACGCCTACCGCGTCCTCGGCAACCTCCACGACGCGGACGACGCGCTGCAGGAGACGCTGCTGCGCGCCTGGCGCGGGCTGCCGAGCTACGAGCCCCGGGCCGCGCTGGCCGCCTGGCTGTATCGCATCGCCACCAACGTGGCGTTGCGGATGCTCGAGCAGCGCAAGCCGGTCGAGCCGCTCGACGCCCACCTGCAGCCCTATCCCGACCGCCTGATCGACGAGCTCCCCACGCCCGAGGAGCAGGCGATCGCCCGCGAGCGACTCGGCCTCGCCTACATCGCCGCGATGCAGCTGCTGCCCGCGCGCCAGCGCGCAGTGCTCGCACTGCGCGAGGGGCTCGGCTGGTCGGCGCGCGAGACCGCCGACGCGCTCGAGCTCTCCACCCCCGCCGTGAACAGCGCCCTCCAGCGCGCCCGCGAGCGTCTGACTCGCGAGCCGGAAGCGCTCGCGCGGATCCACGACTCGAGCGCCGAGGCAGCCGTGGTCGACGCCTTCCTCAGCGCCTGGGCCGACGTCGACGTGCCGCGCATCGTCGCCCTGCTCACCGACGACGTGCTGCTGACGATGCCGCCGATGAGCCTGCGCTTCGACGGCGCGGCGGCGGTCGGCGAGTTCTTCGCCACCCAGCCGATGGACGGGCGCCTCGACCGGATCACACACGCAGTCACACGCGCGAACGGGCAGCCGGCGTTGGCCGGCTACGCCGACGACGAGGCCTACGGCGTGATGGTCTTCGCGCTGCGCGGGGACAGGATCGCCGGCATCACCGGCTTTCCCCACGACCTTCACCTGTTCATGCAGCTGGGTCTGCCACCGCGGCGCGAGTAGCGCCGGCTGCGTGGTCGAGAACGAAAAGGTCCCGATGAGCAGGGCTTTTCGAGGCGCGCCCGAGAGGGTTCGCACCTCGGTACCCGATTGGTGCCCGGGGGGACAGAGCGAGGCCTGAGACGTCCGGCGTGGACCGATCCGAAGCCCGCAGGATCGGGGACGCTCAGCGGCGATCGACCCAGTCGAGCACGCTTTCGCCGGCGAGCCCGTCCATCGTCACGTCGTTGGCGCCGGGGATCTCGTTGCCCGCCGCGTCCTCGATCCCGTAGCCGAACGTCGGCGAGCGGATGAGATCGAGCGCCCTGGCCAGGACCGCGTTGTCCGTCATCTGATTGCGATCCAGCCACTGGTCGAGCACCGAGGGCGCCAACGCGGAGGACGCGAACCGGTTGACGGTTCGCACGATCGGCGCGTAGATCGGCAATGCCATGCGCGCGACGTACACCAGCGCCGCCATCTGGGGCGCGCTCAGGCTCGCGGCGATCTGGCGGCACGCGTCTTCTTGCTCCTTTCCCACCAGCCCGGATGCCTGGGCGAGGCTGTAACGCGCGCCGGCGAGATATGCCTGCAGCTCCTCGTGGTCGCGCTTCAGGTGCCGAACGTTGGGCCCGGAGGCGGCGTCGTCGGCGGCGTGCGCGAGCTCGTGGATCACGTTCGACCGGTCGGCGAGGTTGTTGATGTCCAGGGTGCTCGGTACATAGACCGTGTCGCCCTTGCCGCCCGGAGGGTGATTCTTGGGCTCCTCGGCCAGCGCGAAGTATTCGGCGGCAGCCTTGGAGCCGGGGGCGACTTGGTCGACCTTGATCCGGCCCGTGCGGACCGCATCGGCCATCGCATCGCCCGCCGCCGCGGCCACGGCGTAGACGGTGGCCGCCATGACTCGATCGCCCTCGGTGCCGTCCGACGCGGCGGACACCATCGCCTCGAGCAGCCCCTGCAGCCGCGCGCCGTTCGCCGTCGCGAAGTCGAGCGCCGCCGCGAGCTTGGCGTGCCAAGGGGATCCCGGTCCCCCCGTGAGTGCGGTCAGCTGTTCGACCACGTCCCGCTCGGCGTCGACCGTGTGTGCCATCTGCGCGCCGAAGCTGGTGGCGTGCGCGGCGGCGTCACGCTCGGACGCGATCCGCGGATCGATCGCCGGCCGGTCGAGGTCGTGGACATGGGCGGCGTGGCGCTCGATCGAGGCCCGCGGGAACGTGAACGCCGTCCCGGCCGCGATCCGGGCCGCCGCGACGTGGTGCGCGTTGTCCGGATCGAGCAGACCGGCCATGAACATGCGCTCGTCGTCGTCGATCGTCTCGTCCACGGTCAGCGCCTCGGCCCGCAACTGGCGCAGCTTGGCGTCATCGATCCCGCCCGCGGCCAGCTGCTGGGCCTTCTGGGCCAGGCCGATCCGGATCTCGACGCCGACCGTGAACTTGATGCCGAGCGCCTTGTGCTGCGGGTCGCGGACCACGTCGCGGGCGAGCAGCCGAGCCACCGCGCGGTTGCCGGCCGCCGCCTGCAGCCTGAGCACGGCGGCCGCCGTCCGCCGATTCGGCTGCGGCGCTGCCGGCGCGTCCCTGCGTCCGGCGCGATCCGCGGATGTGCGCGCGCGGTCGCCGACCGCTCGATCCCGGTCCATGTCTGCTCCAGATGTGCGTCAGGCGCGACGCCGCGGGGCGCGACGCGCGCTGCGGTCAGGCGGCGTCGCCGGCCTTCTGCTCGGCGGTGAAGAGGTTGATGCGACGCTACGGGAGGCCGCGGGCTCGCGAAATAGTCGAAACCTCACGGCTTGATGGCGCCCGTTCCGCGACCACGGAGCAGACGCGCGAGCTGCGTGCGCGAGTTCACGCCGAGCTTGGCGTAGACGCGGGAGAGGTGGACCTCGACGGTGTGGGTGGCGAGCGACAGCCGTTGCGCGATCTCTTTGTTGGCCAGGCCTTCGGTCAGCAACTCGGCGATCTCTCGTTCGGTCGGACTCAGCGCGGTTCCGGCCGGGCGACGGCCGCCGACGCGATCGAGGTCGGCGCGGGCGCGTTGCTCCCAACCGGGTGAGCCGAGCGCCGCGAACGCCGACGCGGCGCGTTGCAGCGTGCTGCGGGCGGCGCCCCATTGCTTTCGCCGCCGCTGGACGCGTCCGAGGCTGAGCCGGCAGCGTGCCGCATCGAAGGCGAGCCCGCGCTGCTCGAGCTCGGCTGCGGCCGTCTCGAGCGCGAGGGCGGCCGGCGCGTGGTAAGGCTCGCCGGCGAGCCGCACCAGGGCGTCACACCGGCTCGCCGCGATCCGGCACCACGGGTGGTCGAGCTCGACCGCACGTCGCTGCATCTGCTCGGTCAGTGCCCGGGCCTCGGCCTGGCGACCGAGCTCGACGAGCGCCTCGACGAGCTCCGGCAAGACCGGAAAGACACCTGGCTCGCCGACCCCTTCGCGCTCGATGTGCGCGCGGACGGGCTCCAGCGCGGCGACGGCCAGAGCGGGCTCGTTGGCACACAGCGCCGCGATGCCGCGGGCGCGCAACGTCTCGAGCCGGTCCCACGCGACGCCGAACGCGTCCGCACGCCGCAACGCCTCGATCGCCCAACGCTCCGTCTCATCGCCGTCGCCCCTGCCCGCCGCCAGCAGGGCCCGGCACCGCTCGTACATCGGCAGCGTGAGCAGCGTGCGCTCGCCCGACTCTGCCCATTCGTCGAGCAACCGCGCCGCCGCGTCCCAACGGCCCGTCCGCAGCTCGAGCTCGCACAGGTGCAGACGCTGGAGCGCGTATGACGCCGGCTCGCCCTGCTCGTCGGCGCGGTCCAGCAGCTCCGTCAGGACCGTGCGGGCTTCCACCACCTCACCGCGCCACACGAGCCGCTGCGCCGCCACGCGCTCGGGCGAGTCGACCATGAAGAACGACTCGTCCGCGATCGCCAGGAAGCTCGCGCAGAGATCGTCGACAGCGTGCCCGCGCAGCGCCGTGGCCCAGGCCAGCGAGTAGAGGACGCGGCGCGCGAGCGCGGCGTCCCCACCCTCCACCGACCGCCAGGCCTCACGCGCCCATTCCTCGGCCTCGGCCAGGCGGACGACGCCCACGACCGCGGCTGCGGTGGTGCGTTTGGCCATCGCGTGGGCGCGGATCGCCGGGTCCGCGCCGGGCTCGGCCAGCGCCCGATCCACGAATCCTTCGTAGATCTCGAGGGTGTCGACGCCCTCGCCCTCGCTCAGCCACAGCCACGCTCGCGCTCGCGCCGTACCCGCCGGCAGCGTGTCGACCGCCGCGGTCAGCAGCTCGGTCATGCGACGGGTCTCGCCCGCGACGCCGAGGTGGGCCGCCAGGGTGAGCAGTCGCTCGCTGCGTGCGGCGTCTCCGTCGGGAGTCAGCCGCAGCGCGTGCTCGGACAGCTCGGCGGCCTGTGCGCGCGCCCCGCGGGCGGCCGCATGTGCAGCGGCGCGGGCCACGCGGTCGGCGAGCGGCCCGTCCGGTGCCCGAGCGGCGAGCGCGAGGTGACGCGCCCGGAGATCCTCGTCCCCGATGGCATCGGCCAGGGCAAGATGCAGGCGTCGCCGGTCGTCAGGCGCCGCGGCCTGGCGCGCCGCGGCCGCCAGCAGCGGATGTCCGGCGTGCACCCGCGGGCCTTCGACGATCAGCACACCACCATCGATGGCCGCCTGTACGGCCGCGGGGTCACCGATGCGCTCGAGGTGCTCGGGGCGTACGTCCGGGCTGAGCGCCACGGCGAGCAGGATCAGACGCACCGGCACAGGCAGGCGCTCGACGCGCGCCGTGAGTGCAGCCTCGATCGTGTCCGGCAGAGGAATGTCTCCGGCGCCGACGCCGCCGGCGTGGTCGCGCAGCGAGCGCCCCGTCTCCAGCGCGAACAGTGGATTGCCTTCGGTGAGCTCGACGAGCCGGCGCAACATGCCGCGCGAGGGGAAGTAGCCGAGCCGCGACGCGAGCATCCGCCGCATCGCGGCCAGGTCGAGCGCGTCGACCTCGATCGGCTGTGTCGGACGCGCGCGCTCGAGCGGCCCGGCCGGTCCGGGCCGCCGAGCGAGCAGCAATCTGACCGACTCATCGGGTAGCCGCCGCGAGGCGAAGGCGATCGCGGCCGCCGACGGCTGATCGAGCCAATGCACGTCGTCGATGGCGACGAGGATCGGCGCGCGCTCCGCGGCGGGGCGCAGGACATTGAGGAGTCCGAGCCCGATCGCCGCCGGCTCGGGCGGCTCCCCAGCCGGCTCGACACGCCGCAGCGCCACCTCGAGGGCGCTCCGCTGCGGGGGAGCGAGTCTGGCCAGCAACTCCGGATCGACGCTGTCGAGAAGATCGATGAGGCCGGCGAAGGCGAAACTCGTCTCCGCCTCCGCGGGACGCGCGGCCAGCACCTGGTGGCCATGCGCCGCGGCGAACGCGACCCCGGCCTCCCACAGCGCGGTCTTGCCGATGCCGGCCTCGCCCGTCAGCAGCACCGACCCGGGCGCGGAGAGCGCGGCACCCAGTGCCGCCAGTTGCGCCTCGCGCCCGAACAAGCCCGGTGTCGCCCCCAGCGCAAGCCCCACGAGCGGACTCTCCCACCGCCCGGCCCACCGTGCCAGTCACGCCTGCTCAGGTCGACGTCGCGGGCTTGAGACGCTGTAGAGGTGACCGGGAATCCGACCATTTACGACTGGGGCGGCGGGCGGGAGGCGTTCGCTCGCTGGTTGAACGCCTTCTATGACCTGGTCGAGCGCGACGTACTGCTGGGGCCGGTGTTCGACGGACGGGTGACGGCGGAGCATCGAGAACACGTGACCGATTGGTGGTGCGAGGTGATGGGCGGGCCGGCCGTGTACACGGAGCGCCGGGGCGGCTATCCGCACATGCTGCACAAGCACCGCGATCTCGGGATCCGCGCCGACCAGCGGCGGCGGTTCGTGACGCTGCTCTCAGAGGCGGCCGACGTCGCCGGGCTGCCTGACGATCCCGAGTTCCGGGCGGCGATCGTCGGCTACGGGGAGTGGGGGACGCGGCTGGCGATGCACAACTCGCAGCCGGACGCCGACGTCGCGCAGGAGGCGCCGGTGCCGCGGTGGGGCTGGGGCGTGGCGCCTCCCTACACGCCCTGACGCATAGCGGCACCGCGCCAGGATCGAGAAGGCGGCTAAAGGTTCGCCGGCCGTCAGCCGATTCCACGACTACGAGCCGCCCGCGAGGCGGCTCTCGTCGTTCTCGGCGAGCGTACGGCTGACCTACGCCCGTGGTCGTGTCACCAGCTGAGCTCGATCTCGAGCTCGGTGCCGCCGTCCTCGACCTCGAGCTCGAGTTTCAGCTGGACCTCGTCCGGCACGTGCAGCCTGAGCCGCGTGCCCGCGCGCTCCAGCTCGACGTCATTGTGCCGGGCGAGGTCGTCCGCGAGGGCGTGCAGCCGGCGCGCCGCCTCCTCGCGGGACATCCGTTCCTTGCGCTCGATCTCCAAGAGCTCCATGGCGACACGCTACGGCGACGCACGCCGCGCCACGAGGGTGCGGACACCCTTGAGACCGCTCGTGCGATCAGGCGAGGCTCATCTCGGCACTGTCGGAGGGCGCTGGGTCGGGTCGGCGCATCATCCGGAATCCATTCGCCAGCCCGAGCAGTCCGGCGAGGAGCGGAACCAGCAGCGCGACCTGCAGCGCGAGCGGCCTGGCGTCGGTGTTGATCCTGAGGATCTCCTGCTGGATCTCCGGTGGCCGGCCGGCGAGCTGTTTCTGCAACTGGGTGTTGCTCATGATCTCGGCGTCGTGCTCGAGCGTCTTGGCCACCTCCTGCTGGGCGGCGGCGGGGAGCACCGTGCTGGCCTGCGCCATCTGGGTGAACGCGATCGACAGTGTGGCCAGCATGATCGCGCCGGCGAACGCGAGCCCGAACGAGAGCCCGAAGGAGCCGGCCGCCGAGTTGACGCCGGCGGCCTCGCTCACGCGCTCGTCCGAGATCGGTGACAGCGTGTAGTTATTGAGCTGCGAGACGAGCAGCCCGAGCCCGCAGCCGGCGAGGATCAGCGGGACGGCGAGCGCCCAGCCCGAGTGCGCGCGCGGGACGATCGGCACCAGCAGCACCACCCCGGCGCTGACCAGCGCCCAGCCCGCGCGGATGAGGCCCGCGGGGCGCCACTTGCCCGCCCGCTTGCCGGCGAGCAGCGCAACCGCGAACATCGTGAGTGACAGCGGCGCGAGCGTCAGGCCCGTCTGCATCGCGCTGTACTCCATCACCAGCTGCAGGAAGATCGGCAGCGTGATCATCAGCCCGCCCAGCGCGATGTTCTGCAGCATCTGCGAGCTGATCCCGAGCCGGAAGAGATCCAGCCGGAAGAGATCGGGATCGAGCAACGTGGGCTTGCCCGCCCGCTTGCGGCGGACGAGCCAGCGCGCCAGCGACCCGAGCCCCACGAGGCCCACCGCGATCAGCAGGCCGACGAACTCGCCGCCCTCCTGCCAGACCAGGACGCCGATCACCACGCCGCCCATGCCCACCGCGGAGAGCGTCGCGCCCACCACGTCGACGTCGCGCGGGCCGGTGTAGGGCACGTCGCGCACGAGCCCCATGCCGCTCAGGACGACGCCGATCACCACGACCTCCAACCCGAAGCCCACCCGCCAGGACAGATACGTCGTGAGAAAGCCGCCGACCAGCGGTCCCACCGCGGCGGCGATCGCCGCCGCGGCGCCTACGAGCGCGTAGGCCTTCGTCTGTGTGGCGCCCTCGAAGTTGCCGTGGATCAGCGACTGCATCGCCGGCAGCAGCAGCGAGGCGCCAAGCCCGCCGACGATCGCCCAGAAGATGACGACGGGAACCAATGTCTGGGCCAGCGTCATCGACAGCGCGCCGAGCGCGTAGCCCAGGAGACCGAGGATGAAGGCGCGCTTGCGGCCGATCAGGTCGCCCACCTTGCTGCCGATCAGGATGAACGCGGCCGACACGAGCGCCTCGAGGGCGATCGCGCTCTGCACGCCGCTCGCCGTCGTGTCGAGGTCCTCGACCACCGACGCGATCGACACGTTCATCAGGGACGTGTCGACCACCAGCACGAACATCGCCATCGCGAGCAGGACGGCGAGCCGCCGGCTGCCCGGCGGCCACTCGGCGGCGGTCTCTTGCGGCTCCGGATTGTCCACGGAGCGATGCTCGCGCTCGTGAAGGCCGCGCGCGTCGTCCCAAACGGATGATCGGGTGGCGACCTTCACCGGCGATTGGGCCTCGCCCAATCGCTTCGTGGAACACCCGGTGGTCGACGATGACGAGGGAGTGCCCGTCCGCGACCTGCTCCCGCGCCACGCTCTCGGGCAGGTCGGTGATCTCGCTGAGCGCCGTGCGGGCGTTGTATCAAGCGCGATTTCGCGCTGCGTGATCTGGCCTCCGACGCAGACCGTGTGACGAGGTAGGGCGGCTCAGTGCCGAGCGGCTGCCTCGGCGGGGACCGCGAGCTCGTCGTGCGGCACCACCACGTCCGCCGCGATCGATGGCCCCATGTCGGGGTAAAGGGCGCGGACGACCGCGATGGCGATCCCGCCGCCGACAAGCTGAGCGAGGATGAAGCCGGGGACCGAGGCCGGAGCGATGCCGGCGAACGTGTTGGAGAACATGCGGCCGATGTCGATCGCAGGGTTGGCGAAGCTGGTCGAGCTGGTGAACCAGTACGCGGCGCCGATGTAGGCGCCGACGGCGGCCGGCGCCGTCGCGATCCGGCCGCTGCGGGCAAGCGCGAAGATCACCAGGATCAGCCCGAGCGTGGCGATGACCTCGGAGAAGAGGTGGGCTGGGCTGGCGCGGTGATGCGTGGAGATGCTGATCGCCGAGAGGGAGAACATGGCGTTGGCCACGACTGCACCAGCGATGCAGCCGGCGATCTGTGCGGGGATGTAGGCGAGCGCGTCGCGGCGGCTGAGTCCGCCGAAGGCGGCGTCGACGAGCGACACGACGGGGTTGAAGTGGCCGCCGGAGACCGGGCCGAACATGAGGATGATGGCGAACAGGCCGGCCGCGGTGGCGGCGGCGTTCTCGAGCAGCTGCAGTCCGACGTCGTGGGAGAGATTGCGCCGCGGCGATGCCGGAGCCGATGACCAGCGCCGCGAGGAACGCGCTGCCGAGGAACTCGGCGAACAGGCGTCGGGTCAGCGGGGCGGTCACGCGGCGCGGACGTTACCCAGCTCTATCGATGAACGCTAATAGAAATCCGTCGATCAACGGGATACGATTCCATCGATGGCTGTCGAGCTAGAGCTGGCCCCGAAGATGAAGCGCGCCAAGGGCGAACGCTGCTGCGAGCCCGTGGTGTATCCCGACGTGGAGCGCGAGCACGCGGTCGAGATAGCCCAGCTGGCCAAGGCGCTGGGCGACCCGATCCGGCTGCAGCTGGTCGACGTGCTGCGCAAGCACGCCGGCAAGGTGTGCGTGTGCGAGCTGGTGCCGCTGTTCGACGTCTCGCAGCCGACGGTGTCGCATCATCTGAAGATCCTGCGCGACGCGGGGATCGTCGGCTCCGAGCGCCAGGGCCTGTGGGCGTACTACTACGTGCTGCCCGGCGCGCTCGACGCTCTGTCCGGCTGGCTCAACGGCTAGTGCTGCGGCCCGCGACGGCCGCGGACCTGGAAGCGCTGATCGCCCTGGCGCGCCACCCGGAGGTCGCGGGCACGCTGTCCACGACCGCGGTCGACGGCTTGGCCGAAGCGCTCCACGCGGGCGCGGGCGAGCTGCTGGTCATCGGCCCCGAGGGCGATGTCGTGGGCGGCGTGCGGTGGGAGCTCGTCAACCGCCGCAGCCGGATCGCGGAGATCCAGACGCTGATGCTCGATCCAGCGGTGCGTGGCCAGGGTCTCGCGACCGCCGCGGTGCGCGAACTCGTGGCACGCTTGGTCGCGGCGCATGGGGTGCATCGGATCGAGGCCGAGGTCTACGGCTTCAACGCGCCGGCGCAGCGGGTGTTCGAGCGGGCCGGGTTTGTTCGTGAGGGCGTGCGGCGCAGCGCCTATGACCGGGCGGGCGGCTGGCAGGACGGCGTGCGCTTCGGCCTGCTCGCCGAGGAGTTCACGCGCTAGCCGCCGCGCGCTCCCACGCCTGCGCAGCGGCCTGAAGCGCATCCCACGGCGTGCCGAACGGGGGCGTGTAGGCCAGGTCGAGGTCGTTGAGGCGATCGACCGGCCAGCCGGCGTGCAGCGCAGTGGCCGGGACGTCGATGCGCTTGGCGATCTCCGCGTCGCGGTGGCCGACGAGCTGGCAACCGAGCAGCCGGCGGGTCGTCCGGTCGCCCGTGAGGCGCAGGTGGACGTCGTGCGCTCCGGGGTAGTAGCGGTTGTGGTCGGGCGCCACCGTGCCCACCGTGAGCGGGTCGAGGCCGGCCGCCGCGGCTTCGTGGTCGCGCAGGCCGGTGCGGGCGATCGCCAGGTCGAAGACCTTGACGACTTGGGTGCCGAGCGAGCCGGTGAACTGCCGGCGGCCGCCGAGGGCGTTCTCCCCGGCGATCCGGCCCTGCTCGTGCGCCGTGGTGCCCAGAGGGAGGTAGCGCGGCGTGTCGAGGATGGCGTGGCGGGTCTGCGGCCGATGTAGCCGGCTCCGACGATCACGCACGAGCCCGCTCCCGCGCGCGCGTCCTGCAGCCGCAGCGCGTCGTGCATCGTGTGCAGGATGTGGACGCCGGGGAGATCGAGGCCGGGGATCGGTGGGCGGATCGGCGTCGCGCCGGTGGCGATGATCAGGGCGTCGTAGGTCAGCTCGCCGCGGCCGTGGCTGACCGTCCGGGAGCCCGGGTCGATCCGGGTGACCGCCGTATCCAGGTGCAGGGTCATGCCGGTCTTCTCCAGCTGCGCGCGACCGACGTGGGCGAGGTCGTTGAGGCGTGGCACCTCGCCGGAGAGGAGATAGGGCAACCCGCAGATCGAGTAGTTGGGGAAGCCGTCGGCGACGAGGACGTCGACCGCCACGCCCGGATCGAGCTCGCGGGCGCGTAGGGCGGCGGCGATCCCGGCGTCGCTGCCGCCGATGATCACCAGCCGCATTCAGGCGGCGGCGACGAGCTTGTCGGCGAACTCCTCGGGCAGGCCGGCGGCGGCGACTTCGCGGGCCACGGCGTCGGCGTCGTAGTCGACGCGCTCGATCGTCACCTCGACGCCCTGTCGGCCGGCGCGCAGGACGGCGAACGCGCCGCGCGGGTCACCGTCCTTCGGCTTGCCGACCGACCCGCAGTTGACGAACAGCACGCCCCCGTACTCATGGACCCAGGGCTTGTGGGTGTGCCCGAACACCAGCACCGGGTCGGTCTCCGCCGCGGCCAGGCGCTCATAGAGGCGCGCCGGCTTGTCCTCGAACAGGTACTCGTTGACCTTGCGCGGCGAGCCGTGGACCAGGTGCACGTCGGTGGTTCCGACGGCGAAGTGCAGGTCGAACGGCAGGTCGCGCATGAAGTCCTTGCTGGCCTGGTCGGTGTGCGCGAGCGTCCATTCGACCGACCGCTGCCCGAGTTCACGGTCATGCGGGGTGATGTACGCGCAGCCGCAGTCGTCGAGATCGCGGGCGATGGCGTGGTCGTAGTTCCCGTAGATCGTCGGGATCCGCCGCTCGGCGATCAACGCGCACACCTCATTGGGGTGCGGTCCGTAGCCCACCAGATCGCCGCCGCAGTAGATCTCGTCGATGCCGAGTTCGGCGATGCGCGCCAGCGCGGCGTGCAGCGCCGGCAGGTTCGCGTGGATGTCGGTGATCACCGCGACGGCGTCGCTGGGCACTTAGAGCAGCTCCTTGAGCAGGTTGAGGACGTGGACTCCGCGACCGCCACACCTTGCGCCGTTACATCGACAAATGCAAATAGATATCGCTCGATGAGCACCAACTCATTGACGAACGTCTATGCAGACGGTAGCGTGCCCACTCGTTCCATCGGCACCCGTCTATATGGAGGCAGAGTTGAGCTCCCCCACTGACATCCGCGAGACCGTCCGCGAGCGCTACGCCGCCGCCGCCACCCGCTCGGCCGAGCAGCAGGCCGGCGGCTGCTGCGGCAGCTCACCCGCCCAGTCGTGCTGCGACACAGCCGACGCGGACGAGCGCTTCGGCGCGACGCTGTATGACGGCCAGGACGCCAGCGGGGCGACCGAGAATGCGCTGTCGGCCTCGCTCGGTTGCGGCGTTCCCACCGCGGTCGCCGATCTCCACGAGGGCGAGACCGTGCTCGACCTCGGCTCCGGCGCCGGCGCCGACGTGCTGATCTCCGCCCGCCGCGTCGGCCCCACCGGTCGCGCGATCGGCCTCGACATGACCGACGAGATGCTCGAGCTCGCCCGCCGCAACGCCGCCGACGCCGGCCTGACCAACGTCGAGTTCCGCAAGGGCTACATCGAGGACATCCCGCTCGCCGACGGCGAGGTCGACGTCGTCATCTCCAACTGCGTCATCAATCTCTCCGGCGACAAGGCCGCCGTCATCCGCGAAGCCGCCCGCGTCCTCAAGCCCGGCGGCCGCTTCGCCGTCTCCGACGTCATCGCCGACGCCGACATGGACGACGCCACCCGTGCCGACATGGCCGCCTGGACCGGCTGCGTCGCCGGCGCGCTCACCCGCACCGAGTTCGAGACCGCGCTCACCGTCGCCGGTCTGGCCGATATCGAGGTCACCGAGACCCACCGCGTCCACGCGCACGCCTCCTCGGCCATCATCCGCGCCCGCAAGCCCAACTGAGCGCCAACGCGCCAACTGCGCGAGGAGGGCTAAAGGTCCTCGTCGTCGCTGCCGATAAGACGCTCGAGGAGCCGCCCGCCGGGGCGGCTCTTGTCGTCTTCGGAGGCAGCGCCGGGTCGGTGCGAAGTCCGTGTAGACCTCCATCGATCTCGCGGCTCCGGCGGCCGTCGAGTGTCGCCCTTGCCCGTCCGGTCGCTGGATCGTGTTCGCCACCTGCATGAGCGCCTGTCTCTGGGTGGTGCTGTGCTCGGAGCGATGCGGCGGCGTCCTCGCGCACACACTCGACCACAAACACCCTACAGACCAGTCGGTCGCTTGTGTAGACGCGAGCCGGCGTGGTCCGCCGGCGGCCTGCGGCCACGGGTTCAGGCTGTGGTCAGCGCCATCAGCTCGGACAGCGCCTGCTCAACGTCGAGGCGCTCGGGCTCGAGCAGGGCCTGGAGCTGCAGCCCGTCGATGACCGCGATGATCGTCATCGCGAGTCGCTCGGGGGACACGGCAGAGGTGATCCGTCCCTCGGACTGCTCGCGGGTCACCCATTCCGTGATGCCGGCACGGGCGTAGCGATAGACGTCAACGAACCAGGCGTGGCCCGGATGCTTCTGGTTGATCGCCTCGCCGGCGAGGGCGGTGCGCAGCTGGGCGAGCCCAGGGCGGCTCAGGTTGTGCTCGATGATCGCCCGCAGCGTCTCGGGCAGCGACCAGTCGTGCTGCTCGCGCAACCGGGTGATGAGCGCGATGTCGTCCTGCTGGCCGAGCTCGAGCACGGCCATGAGCAGCGCGACCTTGGACGGGAAGTAGTGGAGCAAGCCCTGCCGCGACAGGCCAACCGCGCCGGCGATCCCGTCCGGCTCGCGCGGTCGATCTGGCCGGCACCTGGAACTTCCAGACGGTCCGGGCCACGACGTGCTCCGCGCCCACCGTTCCGGTCGGTCCGCTGCCCTGCACGAACGCGCCGGCGTCCCAGCGCACGACGATCCAGGTGCCGGGAGGCGGTTGGATCAAGCAGGGCTTCACCAACGTCTCTGAGGCGATCTACAGCCGGGTGATCGACGTCCCGGACATTCACTCGGCCCAGGCGACCAAGCTCGTCTTCGGCGCGGTCAACCACCAGGCAACGCTGACGATCCAGTCCATCCATGGCGGACCGGTGCAGACCGTCGGCACGAACACGACGTCCTGGACGCCGTCCTCCTTCGACCTCACGCCGTACGTTCGCCCCGGCGGCCGGTACGTGATCAGCGTCGACGTCAAGGGCCGCTACGCCTTGCGCGACGCCAACGGCTACTTCACGGTGCCCGAGGCCGCCAGCTGGTCGGACAACATCGCCCAGGGCATCTTCCAGTCCGCCCGGCTCGAGGTCTTCCCCGCGCTGTACATCGCCGACGCGGTCGTGCGGACCTCCGTGGAGAACCGCACGCTGCAGTACGACGTCACGGTCACGAACAGCACGGACCGTGCGCGGAGCGCGCAGCTCGACGCCGACCTCAGCTCCTGGAACCGCGCCGCGTGGCGCTATCCGCGGCTCGCTGACCAGTCCGTGACCGTGCCGGCGCACGCCACCCGTACCTTCGCGTTCGGTCCGGTCGCCTGGAACCTCGGCCCGCAGTCGTACTGGTGGCCGAACGTGCCCTACCGGCCCGGCTATCGCGCGCAGCTGCACGACCTGGCGCTCGTCCTCCATGGAACGGGTTGGGGCCGCCATGACGACCGCGAGATCGCCCCAGCTTCGGCCGTGGTGCGATTCGGCTTCCGTGAGACACGCCAGGTCGGCTCCAACTACGAGCTCAACGGCGTGCGCATCAACTTCCGCGGCGACAACCTGCAGCCCGCCGACTACGACAGCATCGACAACGGCGGCCGCGGCGACGCGATCGACACGCTCCCCGGCTTCCTCGCCCCCTGGCGCGGCAACGGCGGCTGGCCGCAGGCGGTCGACAACTATGAGCGGCTGAACTTCAGCGACGTCCGCGCCCACCAGGTCCCGTGGACGCCGTACATGCTCGACGTGGCCGACGAGAAGGGCCTCATGGTCCTCGACGAGACCGCCATCCGCGGCTCCAACCTGCGCGAGACCTTCGCCGGAGACGCCCGCACCAACATGGAGCAGCACCTGCACGACCTCGTGCTGCGAGACCGCAATCACGCATCGGTGCTGCGCTGGAGCCAGGCCAACGAGCCCGGCGGCATCTTCGGCGGCAAGCCGTCGCCAATCCCCCTCCCGTTCCCGGTCACCCCGCCCGGCGCGGGCGCCGACTTCGACGAGGCGCTCTACCAGACGGTCATGGGAGTCGACACCACCCGCCCCATCAGCACGGACTTCACCGCGTTCGACCTGCCGCACGACAACTACACGACGTTCTGTCACTACGACTCAGACCAGCCGCTCGGTGTGATCGCCGGGACCGGCAAGTACACCGACCGGATCTGCGAGGACGGCCCGTCGCAGGGCAAGCCGCAGGGCCAGGGCGAGTACCTGTGGCCGTCCGACGACACCAAGCAGGGCTTCACCTGGTTCGCCACCTCGGCCGAGAAGATGCGCGAGAAGGGCGCCGACGACATCCGGCCCTACACGCTGCTGTCCGCCTGGAGCTCACTGATCCCGGGCACCCGGACCGACCAGATCACGCTCGAGCAGGGCGGCCATCCGATCTACGGCGAGGACAACCTCCCGGACCCGTGGGCCAACTCGCAGATCCAGCGCGTGCAAACGGCGTTCTCGCCGGTGCTGGTCGCCGACCGTGACTACTGGGAGGCCAACAAGCTCTCCGACGCCAACGGCGACTGGCCCGCCGTGTCCGTCCCGCTCACCCGCGGCACACCGGCCAGCCGCACGCTCGCGGTGTTCAACGACACGTTCGCCGGCACCCGCCTCGACGTCCGCTGGGAGCTCCGGCGCGACGCACCCGACGGCGCCGCTCTCGCCGGGCAGACCCTCCGGCTCGACGTCCCGCTCGGCCAGAGCGTTCAACAGCCGATCACCTTCACCCCGCCGGCCACCGGCGGGCCTCTGTACCTCGTGCTCACCGCCACCAAGCCGGGTGAAGGCGTCCTCTTCCACGACGCCGGCACGCGCTTCGACTGAGCTGGAAGGCCCTCCCGTCGCCGCGTCATCGGGCGCGGCGACGGGACCGGCGCGCCGGCGAATTGGTGCCCGAGCGCTGAGGAACGACCCCGGCCGAGAACGAGAAAAGCCCCGCAGAGCAGGGCTTCTCGAGGCGCGCCCGAGAGGATTCGAACCTCTGACCTTCGGTTCCGTAGACCGACGCTCTATCCAGCTGAGCTACGGGCGCAGATGAGTGCGGCCGACCAGTCTAGCCCGGTCAGCGGAGAGGGCGGGATTCGAACCCGCGATGGAGGTTGTCCCCCCATACTCGCTTAACGTAGGCCACGCGCTGCCGGCTACCCCTGCCCAGTGCGGAGGCGCTGCAAATCCGCCACTTCTCCGCCGGCCGTCGGAGCTGCTCCCGAGGAGTTGCCGCCGCCCGTTGCTTCCATCCGCGCTTCCATGCGGGCGCGTAGGCTCGCCCGCCGGCGATCGTCGAAGTGCGCGCGGTAGACCGCCCGCGTGACGTTGCTGTTGCGATGCCGGAGCAGATCGCGGGCCTCCTCCGCGTCGTCGCAGTCCATCGCCGCCGTGTGCCGCAGCGCGTGGAAGTCCGGCAGCGGCGGCAGCTGCTTGCGCGGGAGCTCGCGCAGCACGTATCTCCCACCCGCGTCGACCACCAGCTGGCCGTTGGCGTCGTGTTCGAACAGCTCGGGGAACGTTGGGCGCCCGTCCGCATCACGGGCGCGCTCCTGAGCTCGGTGCAGTGCCCGCAGAACGTCGCGCTGATTGATCGGCCGGCCCGTCCGCGTGCCGAACACGTACGAGCGCGGTCCCGTCGGCGCTCGGCGTGCGTGCCCGGTGCTCCAGCAGCAGCATCGCCGCCGAGCGCGGCAGCGGCAGCGTTGCCTTGCTCTCCTCGGTCTTCAGCGGCGACGCGCCGGCCCTGCGCGATCGACCTGATGCGTGAAGCGGATCGTCGCGGCGTTCAGGTCGCGCAGGTCGACGTCCTCCCACCAGAGCCCGAGCAGCTCGCTTTGACGCCCCGCGAGCACGCCCGCCAGGCGAAACACGGTCGTCCACGGCTCTCTCGATGCCGCGAGCGTCTGCGCCGAGCTCGTCGACGCTGTAGATGCGCCGCTCGGGGGACGTGCTGGGCTTCGGACGCTCCGCCCCTTCCAGCAGCGCGATCGGGTTCTCCCCGCGCCAGCGACAGTGGCGCCGCGCGAACTTGAATACCCGCCCCGCGGCGTTCAGGACGCCAACGATCGTCCACTCGCTTAGGCCCTGCACGCGCAGCTCGCGCACGAGGCGCGCCGCGTCAGTCACATCGATTGCATCCATCCGCCGGCCGCCCCAGCGCGGCGCAAGGTGATTGCGGATCGCGTTGCCGTAGATCGCGCGCGTCGTCGGCCGCAGCTCTGTCACCTGCTCGGCGAGCCACCGGTTCGCGGCCTCCCCGAACCTGAGCCGCGGGTTCGGCGACTCCCGCTCTCCACCACGTGCGCGCGCACGCGCATCCCCGCGCGCCTCACGAGCCGCGGTGATCGTCTCGAACGGCCCGCGCCAGCGCTGCCGCCCGTCTGTATCCCTGTAGCCGACTTCGAATGTGCCGTCCGCGCGCCAGTAGACGCCCCGATTGCCCGCCACGGCAACCCGCCGCTTCGGCTTGGCCCTTCGTGTCCAGCGGCCACGGTCGCGGCGGCTTCAGCGCGCTCATGCCGCCGGCCTCAGCGTCGACGCCGATCGCTCGCCACGTCGCCATGCGTCGATGTCCGCACGCTTGAACCACGCCTTCCCGCCGCGGCAGTCCTGCTCGAAGTGCACTTCACGCGCTGCCATCGCCTTGTGCAGCGCCCTCAGCGTCGTGCCCCCGTACTCGGCCGCCTCCCGCGAGCTCATCCACCGATCCTCAGACGCAGCCCCCGGAACGGGCAAGTACGGCGAAAGCAGCTCCGCCAGACGCCGCAACCCGGTCTCGTCGCCGGCAATCACCGCCGCCAGCGCCTCGCGCGGCTCCCGCGCAGCCCCGGCTGGCGTGACCGTTTCGCTCACCGTCCACCTCCCGTTGGAATCGCTATGTCCCGCTCCATTCGCGCCGCCAGCCGTGCCTCGCGTGCTCGCGCGGCGGCTTCGGCGGCTAGAAACGCGTCAGCTGTTGTTACGTGCCCGATGCCGTCGACCGTCAGGGTCACGATCCGCTCCGCGCCGGCCGCCAGCGCTCGTTGCGTGGCGTCAGTGGAGCGGGCGAGGATCTGCGCGTGCACGAACGCTTCGCGGTCGGCGCGCAGCTGCTTGAACGTGGTGGAGTAGCGGCGGCTCTTGGTCAGGCAGTGCCCGCGGTAGCCGAACGCGTGCGCGAAGGCCGCCAGCCGTGGATCGCGGCGCTCGCACCGACGGCTGCGCCGGTTGGCTGGGCCGATCGACGCGATGTCGGCCAGGTGCGCGGGCATGCCGTCATCGAGCTCGACCACCAGCGTTGCGCCGTCGCGTGCGGGCTCCTCCCTAGCGAGGCGCCGGATGCGTCCGAGCTGCTCGGCGCCGTCGTGGCGACGCAGGCGGATCGGCTCGTCGCGGCTGATCGCGCGCTCCGCGCGGGCCGCCAGCCACGAGGCGTTCCAGTTGGTCTCGACGTCGAGCGCCGTCACCCGTTGCAGCGGAGCGTCCTGGCGGTGCGCATTGGCGGCCTGGTTGAGTTCGAACGCGGTGCGCATGAAGCGCTGGACGTGCTCACGCACCGGAGCGCCTTCGACGTCCTCGGGGGCGATGCGGTGCAGCAGCCCGCCGGCCTGCTCGATACTCTTGGTGGCGTACTTGGCGAGGTAGCCGGCGATCTCGCCCCGCTGCTCGCCCGTGGTGAGCTGATCGACGTCGAGTTGCTCGCCCCAGCGCACGCGGCCGCCGCCGAGTCGTGTCGACGAACGGGAGCGGAGACGTCGGCGACGGTGGCGCGGATGGCATGCTCGAGCAGCTCGCTGTCAAAGCGGGGCGGCGGCGGGTGGCATCTCGTCGGCGGCGGTAGTCGGCGCATCGCGCGGTCCAGCCGGGCGAGCACGTGCAGGTGCACCTGGCCGCGGCGCTGATACTCGGCCACCTTCACGTACGCCGGCCGGACCTGGCGCTTGAGCTGGCGCTGGGTCATGCCGGCCAGTCGCGCGAGCGCGCGTGGGACGTAGATCGTCGTGTAGCGCCAGAGGGCGCCGAGCGGTGTTGTTCCAGATCACCGCGCCCGCGTAGTCGAAGCACTCCGGGCACAGTGGCTCCCCGAGGCACGGGTCGCCGTCCTCGTGTATCGCCCGGCAGCTCAGTCGGCCGCCCGTGCGAGCAGACGGGCGCGTCGCGACGGGCTCGGCAGGGCAGCGACCGGCCGTTTGCGCCGAGCGGCTGCGTATGCACCGGCGCCGAAGCTCGGCGCGGTCAGTGTGAAGAACACCGCCGGATGGTGCGCCACAGAATCGGGCACGCCCTTCCCACCTCGCAGACCGGAGGCGATCAGGTGGTAGGCGTCATAGCGGTAGCGCTCCGCGCACGGCGGGCAGACCGCCTCGCGACGATTCCCGCACGCCTTCCTGAGCACACCATCCGGCTCGATGACGTGTCGACCAGACACGCCGGTGGCCGTCGTGATCGCAGCTCTCGATCGTGCCCCCGCAACCGGACGGGCCGAGCGCAGTACCCGGACGAGCGCAGCTGCGCCTCGAACGCCGCGAAGTCCGGTCGCGCGGCGCGGGCGATGATCCCGTCGAGCAGCTCGGGGCTGAGCGCCGGTGCGGTTGCGGCGGGAGCGGTCATGGTCAGGCGGCGGCGTGGACCCAGCGGTGCACGGTCATCTGCGCCGCGCCGACCGCGGCGGCGGCCTCCCGCAGCGTCTGGCCGTGCTCGGTGACCAGCTCGACGGCGCGCCGGCGCTGCTCGGCGCTGTAGCGCCGGGCGTACGGGTTGCGGTTCGCGGCCAGCGCGCGGCGGGCGGGGGAGTTCGCCGGCGCGCGGGTGATCCACTCGTGGACCGCGGCGTAGCTGGCGCCGACCGCTCGGGCCGCCTCGCTCACCGTGCGGCCCTGGGCGACCAGGTCGAGGGCCTCGGCGACCGTCGCCGCGCTGTGGCGGCGCGTTGTGTCGTCGTCGCAGAGCACCAGGCGCAGCACGCCGGGCCGGTCGCGCACCCGATCCCTCAGCTGTTCGCGCAGCTCGACGATGCGGGCGGGGTCAGTGGCCTCGGGCGCGGGCAGCCACCCGACCGCGGGTTCACCAGCGCCGGGATCGCGGAGAGCGTGCGTGAGCACGCGATGCTTGTTCGCCGGCCGCCGCGCGGCGCGCGCGTCTGACCCGCCAGCGCACGTTGAGCCGGGCGATGCCCGCGAACGACCGCTGGCCATCGGTCGCGCGACAGGCGTCATAGAGGCCGAGCAGCGCTTCCTGGCGCACGTCGTCGCGGTCGCCGCCCTCCGGGACCGGGCGATCGCCGCGTCCAGCAGCGGCCGGTAGCGGCGCGCCAGTTCCGCGAACGCCGTCCCGTCGCCCTTGGCCGCTCGCGCGGCGAGATAGCCGTCGCTGATCCGGTGCCCGTTCATTGTGTTCCGCTCCCCGCCGTGTTGAGCTCGGCCACGTACCAGCGATCCCGCTTGACCAGTCGGACGCGGTAGCGCAGCGCCATCGCCGCCCGCGACACCCGGTCACGGACATCCACCGTCACCAGCGCCTGCCGCGCCCGACCGGCCGCCGGCCCGACCGTCGTGACCGAGCGCAGATCGAGCAGCTCGAATCCGCCGGCCACCGCTTCCACCCGTGTTCCGGACGGCACGAGGTAGCCCAGTCCCGCGCGGTCGCCCGCCAGGTAGGCGCGCAGGAACCGCGTGAGCACAGCGCTGATCGCCGCGCTTTCGTCCGCGGCTGCCAGTGGGTCACCGACCGGCGCCGGCGCGACAGCACGTTCGGGTGCGGCCGCCAGCGACGGCAGGTCGTACACGGCCAGGCCGCCCCGTCGTGCGTGCCACGGGAACCGTCAGCCGCAGCGTCCGCGGCGGCGCTTCGTCGACGACCGCCGCCACGGTGATCAGCGCGTGTCGCCCGTCCAGCCGGACCGCTCGTTCGGGGATCGCCGAGCGCACGACGACCGGGCGGCCCCGCGCGTCGCGCTGCAGCGACAGCTGATCGGCGAGCTCAGGCGTAGCGAACTCCGCCAGCCCCGATCCGACCGGACCGGCTGCGTCCGCCGGCGATTGGTCGAGATAGGCGACCGCGAACTCCGCCGCGAACGCCCGCGCCGCGTCATCCGGCCACACCGGAACCGCGCTCGCCACACGCGACAGGGGCGGCGCCGGCCGGGTCGCCAGCGTCGCGGACACGCCGCGCAGCAGAACGACGGCTACCGCCACCCAGAGCGCCGCTCGGCCAAGCCGCGCGAGCAGTTCGCGGGGAGCGCGAGCCCGCAGCTGCGGACGGCTCGCGGTTCGGGCGCTCATGCCGCCTGCTCCTCCGGGCCGGCGAGCCACGCCTCGGCTCGCAGCGCCGCCGCGCGGCTGGCGAGCGCATCCACGTCCTCGTCGGTCAGATGGAACCCGCGCAGCCGGACCGGGGTGCCGTCCTCCGCCAAGAGCAGCCCGACGCCGCGCTGCCCGGGTGCGATCGTCGCGGCGTTGTGCCCCAGCGTCGCCCAGCCCTGGCCGAGGATCGTGTCCGACGCCTGCGGCGTGTTGCAGCGCAGCGCCAGCCGGAACCCGAACAGGTCCCGCAGCGCCGACGGCACCACGTCGGACGCGGGCTTCTGCGTGGCGGCGCAGACGATCACGCCGGCCGCGCGGCCGCGGGCCACCAGGTCGCGCAGCAGCTCGGCGAACTCGCGCTGCTTCTTGCGGTCCTCCGAGCCGAGGTAGAACGCCAGCTCATCACAAGCGACCAGGTGCAGCGGCAGGCCGTCCTCACGCGTGATCTTGCGCCGGCCGCGGGCCAGCAGCTCGCGGTATCGGCCCTCCATCTCCTCCCGGAGCGCGCGCAGCAGCTCGATCGCCTGATCGATGTCCGGGCCGGCGACCCGCTGCGCGCAGGGCGTCCACGCGGCCAGTTCCACCAGCTTGCCGTCCAGCAGCCACAGCTGCGCGGCCGGGTCGAGCGCGGCCGGACGCGACCAGGATCGACAGGGCGGCGCTCTTGCCGGCGCCCGGCTCGCCGCCGAGAAGGACATTGCGCTCGGGCAGCGACACGCTCACCGTCGCGCCCAGCTCGTCCAGGCCGAGCGGGATCGGCTCCCACAACGACAGCGACTCCGCCTCGCGCTGCGGCCACGGCACCGACGCCAGACCGGCCAACGGATCACGCCGCACCAGCGTGACCGTGCCGGTCGCCGCGTCATCCGCATCCCGGGCGATCCGGACCTCCCGCACCCGCAGACACACCGCCAACTGCTCCGCCCGCTGCTCGACGTGCTCCAGCGAGGAGCCGCGCGACGCCCGGACACGTATCAGCTCGCCCGCCGGGATCGCCGACACCTTGCCGGCGCGCACACGGGGCAGCTCGCAGTCCGTCCACGCCCGCCACCACGCGCGCCGCAGCCGCGCCGCCCGCAGCGCGTGCAGCAGCCCGCCCCGCAGCACCGGCAGCGCCAGCACCAGCGCGACGAGCCCGGCCAGCAGCACGCCGGCCGCCGCGTCGCCGACCAGACCGGCCAGCAGCACGAACCCGACCACGATCACGCCCATCACGCCCAGCTCCAGCCGACCGCGCCACAGCATCCCGACCAGCCCGGCCGCCAGCTCCGGCCACGTCGGCTCGCCCTGTCTCGAGCGCGGCATGCCCGTCACCGCTGTCCGGTCGTCCGCTGGGACGCCGCGGTGCGACGGCGCCTGGTCGCCGCCCGGGTACGCGGACGCTCCCGGAGGCGCGCGAGCTCGCGCCGCTGCGGGTCATCCAGCAGTCCGACGCCCTCCAGCCCGTCCAGCGCCCGCACCAGCGCAGCCAGCTCCACCATGGCCTCGTCGCGACGGCGACGCTGGTCGCGCGCGCGATCGAGCAGATCGTCAATTGCCATCACGAGCCCACCACCGCCTTTCGCGGTGACTCGTCGTCGGGAAGCGCGTCCACCGGTCGGTCAGCGGGCGGCGCGATCTGCCCGTCCGCCTCCTCAGCCGCCACCACCAGCGCAGCAGCTAGACGGCGCAGCGCCGGCGGTGAGCCCCACAGCGCCACGTCCTGCTCCTCATCGACGTACACCCACGCGTGCGGCGCACCCGTGCCCGCCACGTGAAGATGCCAGGTGAGCCGCGCCCCCTCGGCCACATGGACCGACACATGCGCGGCGCTCATCACGCCGCCGCCTTCTCCGACCCGCGCGCGCCCGACGCCTGCACGGAACGGATCGCGGTCGCCCGGAAGGACATTCCCGAGCGGCCGTCCATCTCCCACGGCTGCGCCGTCATCCCCTCGACGCGGACGAGCTCGCCCTCCTTGACACCCGGGTCGCCCGGGACGATCACGCGCAGGATCTCCGCCTCGCCCTCCCCGAACGCCACGAGCTGCGCGCGCCAGAGCAGCTCGCCGTTGTCATCGACCCGAGGCGCCCACGCATCGCGCGGCTTGTCCGCCTCGAACTTCCGCACCGGCTCCGCCTCGCCCACCACCAAAAACTGCAGCCGGCCCGCATCGATAGGAAGACGCATCGCGCTCCTCTCCCTGCAACGATTCGCAGGCTCACTCTGTAGGTCTGCCGGTCTGTATGCAGAATTAGGCTAGCCGATCGCCCGGCACCTTGTCAAGTGTGTGTATGCAGACATGCACTATGCTTTGCAGCTGATGGCTGCCGAGTTCACGGACGCCCGTCCGCTGCAGGTCCGCGTCGCCGACGACATCCGCATCCGGATCGAGCGGCACGAGTACGCGCCGGGTGAGCGGCTGCCCACGCTCGACCAGCTCGCCGAGCAGCACCGCTGCTCACTGGCGGCGGTGCGCAAGGCGGTCGACCTGCTCAAGCAGCAGGGCCTCGTCGTCACCGTCCAAGGCCGCGGCACGTTCGTGCGCGACCGACCCCACGCGCGCCGTCACGGCATCGAGCGCTACTCGCGCAGCCGCTGGGGAGGCGGAACGGCTGTCCTCATCGCCGAAGCGCAGGAGCAGGGACGCACCGCGGAACAGGTGATCCGCGAACTCGCCGAGGTCCCCGCGCCCGACTCCGTCGCCGAACGCCTCGGAATCGAGCCCGGCACGCCGGTCTGGGTGCGCCGGCGCACGACGCTGATCGATGGCCGCCCCAACCAGCTCGCCGATAGCTTCTACGAGCTCGACATTGTCGACGGCACCGCGATCAAGGACGAGGACACGGGCCCGGGCGGCGGCTTCGCCCGCCTCGAGGAGAAGGGCATCCGGCTCGGCCGCATCCGCGAGGACATCTCTGTCCGCATGCCCACCGGCCCGGAGACGATCGCGCTCGACCTCCCGCCCGGCACGCCTGTCATCGATCTCGCCCGCACCACCTGCGAGACCGACGGCCGCCCCGTGGAGGTCATGCTGGCCGTGATCGCCGGCGACATGGCCACCTTCAGCTACGACTTTCCGATCCCCGACTAGCGGCGGGCAACGAGTGCAGATCATCGCGGCGACCGAGCCGACACCAGGCCAGGTCAACGAGGACTTCGTGATCACTGGCCCCGATTGGGCGATGGTGCTCGACGGCGCCACCACCCACCCCGACGTGGACACCGGCTGCGTCCACGACGTCGCCTGGTTCGTCCGCCAGCTCGCGAGCGAGTTCGCGCTGCTGCTCACCCGCGCGCCCGACCGCGCGCTCGACGACACGCTCGCCGACGCGATCGCGGCCACGCGCCGGCTGCACGAGAGCACCTGCGACCTAACCAATCCCGACAGCCCCTCCGCCACGGTCACCGCGATCCGAGCACGCGATGGACAGCTCGACTACCTGCTACTCGCCGACTCCCCGCTCATCGTCGAGATCGATGGCCGCGTCGACGCGATCATCGACGACCGCACCGCGCACCTCACCGACTACTCCGTCGCGGGCGTGCGAGCAGCCCGCAACAGCCCGGACGGCTTCTACGTCGCCAGCGCCCTGCCCGACGCCGCCTACCAGGCCGTCCGCGGATCAGTTTCCATCGCAGGTCTCAGGTATGCAGCCCTCCTCAGTGACGGCGCCGCGCGCCTGGTCGAACGCTTCCACCTCGCCGACTGGAAACAGCTGCTCGGTCTCCTGGCCACCGAAGGTCCGGAAGAGCTGATCCACCGCACCCGCCTGGCTGAGCGAGCCGAGACCGAGGCCGAGCGGGCCGAGCGACGCGGCAAGAGACACGACGACGCAACCGCCGTGCTCGTCAGCCACCTCAGCGGCGACGAATAGTCGGCGCCTGAGCGGCCGTGGCTCGCGCCACACGCCGGCGAGAACTCGACTGCTCCGTTTCGTCCAACTCGATGGCGAGCTCACATCGGCCACGGCTATCGCAACTGCCTCGATGCGAAAGTACGCGGCGGCGGCCCGCCAGGCTGTCGCGCTTCGGCAGCAGCACTGAGACGTGAGTCATGGGCAGCGGAGTTGACGTGCCGATGGTCGGGTACAACTGTCTGGACACCGGCCAAGCCAAGGGAGGACGGCATGCCGTCGGGAGGCGCTCGACGCACGCTCATCGTTGCGAATCGGACCGCTGGCACGCCGCTGCTGCTTCAGGAAGTCGAGCGCCGCGCACACGAGCGCCCGACAACGTTCGCGCTGCTCATCCCGAACGTCCGGTCGCGCAGCAGCGACGACTGGACGCTTGAGAGCGCGGTCTCGCTGCTTGAGCGCGCCGCTCATGGCCCGGTTGAGGGCATCGTCAGCGACGCCGACCCGTTTCAGGCGGTCAAGCACGCGCTGGCCGAAGGGAATTTCGACGACGTCCTGATCTCCACGCTGCCGAACCGCGTGTCCGAGTGGCTGCGAGCGGACCTGCCCCACAAGGTGCAACGGCTCGGCGTGCCCGTGACCGTGATCAGCCAGGAGGAGGACCCCGCAAGTGCCGTCCTCGAGGCGACCTGGTGGCCGACGAGGATTCGCGACCAGCCGCGCTCGACGCGTGCCGGTCGCGCCCCGGGCATGCGCATCTGACCGCGCGGCGTTGGGCAACAGCCCCCCGATCCAGGGCGTTCACGACGCCGATGCGCAGTGCTGCTTCCGCCTGAAAGTAGGCGCGCTGCCCCTTCCACACCACGCTCCTCCACGGCCCCGGACCCCTCGCGCGAGAGACGAGCACTCCCACCGCGACACCGGCGCACCCGTTAGGTCGGCGGCGTCGCCCAGCCTGCGGCGACCCCGCGAGGGTCGGCGCAGGACGTCGATTTCGCCAGCAGTCACTCTGACATCAGCGTTAAGTGGCGCGCTTCCTAGCGCTCTTGCTTACCACATTTGGGGGATTACTGCAGACCGCTGCCTCACTATTGTGGTTGGCGCACTGTCCCGCCTGAACGAGCCAGGTTGTCTGAGCCACCGTTCCCCCCTCGCGCAAGCCGCCGAGTCCTACATCGTGTCTGCAGCGTCCTCACGCTCGCCGTCGTCTGCGGCGCTGCGATGGCCTCGACTGCCTCCGCCGACCCGCTTCCGACGGATCCCCTTTATCCCCAGTCGGACCCTGGGTGGGCTGATCGCCTCTCGACCGAGCAGTGGGAGGCCGTGGTCGACGCCATCTACCGAGCGCGCGGCGAGGACGCCATGCCGTATACCGTTGCCAAGGGCACGGCGGGCACCAGTTACCCCGAAAACTTCGGCGACGCCGAGTGGCAGGCGGAAAGCACGGTGACGGCAGCTGACTTCACACCACGCGCGGTGGAAGGAGAACTCGACAAGGCCCGCACGGACGCCGGTGTCATGCCTAAGCTTCTGGGGCTGGTCAGCCCCACGACCGGGTTCCCCGTCACTGCGCTCGGTACGGCCGCCCTTACAAATCCCGAACTCGCCCTGGCCGCGGGCGGCACTCTGGCATTCGGCTTCGCGATCGGAACTGCGGGCCATTACCTGTACAAGGCGCTGACAGCAGACTCCCCACCTAACCCGAACATCAGCAATGTAGCGTTGACGTACACGGGGACCACGGCTTGCCACATGAACGCCTCGGGCTGCGGATCCGCCGTGGCATCGCAGCCAGACATGCCCGTCATCCCGGCCAACTCGTGGTGGGTGACCTTCTATTTCAGCGGGGGCGGTTGGACAAATCTCGTCCTGCAGCGAGACGACCCGTGTCGCGACATGCCCGAGCCGCAGTTCTTTCGTATTTCCGAGGGTCTCTCGTACGGCCGTTGCGCAGCGACGGTACCCGCCCACGCGTACTACTGGCAAGCGGATGATTGGGTCAGCACCAAGCGCGGATCCGAGACCGAGCCTGGATGGTGGCAGGCGCTCTCGAGCGGAGCGAAGGCGGTCATTCCGTGGCCGAACCTCCCGTCGCTGGCGGAATCCGAGGCGGCGCTCAAACAAGAGATGGAGTCCGCACAGGCCGCCATGGTAAGGCAGATCATCACGTATTCGCTCGACACGTTCCAAACCGGTGGCCAGTTCGATTGGCACGCCGATGACGCACCACTCGGGACAACGACCGTTCCGGCATCCACGCAGGACGAAGGCGTCGACGACTATGCAGCCGCACTGCGCTCGCGCAATCTTGTCGTAACCGAGCACGAGACCGCCGAGTACAACTACGAGGACCCTCCCGGCACCGTCGAAGCCGTGAACCCCGCCACGGGCCAACGCGTGAAGCGAGGCACGACCGTTGACGTCGCATATAACCCGAGGGTGAACGTCGACGGCGATCAGCCGGCGGATGACAATAACCGTCGATGCGAGCTGTCAGCGCCAGGCGGAAGTGACCCCCTCCCGGGCTACGGCACCGACAGGGGTGTCGTGGCACAGCGCCGCGGCTGGTACACGCCATTTGAGACGTTCGCGGCGACGAGCAGCAGCGGCGGAAGCACACAGGCGATCATGCGAGTCGGATACACCGTCTTCGACGTCACGAATTGGGTGGGGTGGGGCTATCGGCACATCTGGGCCAAGCACGGCTACGGCGCAGACGACGAGATCGCAACCCAAGAAGCGCTTCTGACGGTACCGCAGCAGTCAACACGATTCCCGACGCGTCTGCTGTACACCGGCGCCCACTATCAACAAACCGGGGCGATCTGCGCGCGACGCGTCGTAGTGGACCGGAGCACGACGCGCGACCCGGACAAGACGAACGAGACAGGGATCGTCACATCGTTCGGAATGTACCTCGGAGAGGCACCATGATGCCAGAGAGTGGACTCACGGACCGCGATCGGGCGGCGGTAGCCGAGATTGTCTGCATCCGTCGAGGACTACAGACCTCGCCCCGGGAATCGCTTTGCGGGTGTCGAGGTCGAAGGGTCGTACCCAGCTACCAGAGTACGGGTCGTGTTCGAGACCAGGAGTGGCCGCCGATATCGCGAGTACCCGATCTGGCAGATCTTCGATAGCGAAGAGCTCGACGTGATCAGCCTCGGTGTTTGGGGAGATGTCGTCGAGCATTTTTGACTAGCCTCCCGGGCCTGGATGGAGCAACGCTGCACGAGCGCTGGCGGGTCACCTACGCACGCACGCTTACGTGATCGGCCACACCGCGGTCGGGCGCGCCGTCGCCGTCTGCGAGCACTCAGCGCCGCTGAAGGTCTGTCCGACGCGAAGAGATTACGGACCGACAGACGCCCGCCAGCTCCGCGCCGCGATACCGGCGCCATCCAGGCATGCACCGACTGGCGCACACACCCACCACGCCCGCCTCGGCGGCGACCTCGGTCACCGCGGCTCCATCCAGGACCGCCATCACCGCTCGATGCCGCTGCTCGATGACCGACAACGCCACCAGTGCCAATCCCGGCCTCCCCGCTGCGAAGAGCGCAACAGGGCCAGCCGATCACGGCCGCTGTCAAGCACGTCCTGAGACTCCAGTGTCAAGCAGGTCCCGAGACACGACAACCACGAACAGTCTCGGGCTGTGAGTAAGCGCTCTACGACGTCAAGGGCGGCTCGCTTCGCTCGCCGCCGCCGGCTGCGGGCGGCCGCAGGCGGCCGTCCTCGCCGGCGCAACCGCGGACAGCGCCTCCAGACGTCCGTCCCGCAGTCAGGTGGCTCGTCAGCCGACAGAGCCGGATGTGCCGTCAGCCTCGTCCGTCGCGAAGTAGTCCAGATCGACGCGCTTGAGGCGATACGTTCGCGAGACCGCTACGCCGACGTCGTGGTCGATCATCAGCTCGGCGAGCTCCTTGCCGTCGACGAGGATGACGCGAGGCGTGACGTCGTCGGCGTATTCGATCGCCTCGCGCGAGAAGCTCGAGGTGGTGATGAACACGCCCTTCGTGGCGCGCCGGCCATGCAGGGCGCCGAAGAAGCGTTGGATTTCGGGCCGACCGACAACATCCCGCCAGCGCTTGGCCTGCACGTAAATCTGGTCCAGGCCAAGACGGTCCTCGCGGATGACGCCATCAACGCCTCCATCTCCGCTCCTGCCGAGGCGCTGTGCCGCACCTTCCCGGGTCCCGCCGTAGCCGATCGCGCTCAGCACATCGAGCACGAGCTGCTCGAAGAACTCCGGCGTCTGCTCCGACACACGTTCAAGGACCTCAGCGGCCAAGGCGGCGCGCAGCTGCCGGTATGCCGAGTCAACGCGCTCCTCCGGCGTCTCCGTATCCGCGTCGCCACCAGTCGTATCCGTGCCAAGTTGCGCGAGATCGCTGGTGGCGCCTTTGCCGCGTTGGAACTCCTTGAGCTCGGGGAACTGCGCCAGCGTCCTGAGATCGACTCGGTCCGGGTTCTCGGCCAGCACCTTGCGCCCGCGCGCGGTGATGCGATACGTCGAGCGCCGCGGTCGCTCGAGAAGGCCGCACCGATACAGGTACGTGGTAGCCCAGCCGACGCGGTTCTGGAAGACCTTCGCCGGGCCGCTCGGCAGCGTCTGGGCGAGCTCCTCTTCGCTGAGCGAATACTCCTGCGCCAGTCGCGCGCGGACATCCTTGATCGCGTGATCCTGGCCGTCCTCGACGGCGACCAGCAGCGGGCGCATCAGCGATTGGAAGTCCGGAATCGCCACGGCGGCAACCGTATCGGCCCGCGACGCCAACCGGGGTAGCTCCGCCGGACGGCGGCTGGCAACCCACTCGCTTCGCTCGGGGTCGGGCCTGCGGCCCTTGACAGCCGCCGCCGGCTGCGCTCTTGGGCAATGTAGGAGGGCAGGCAAAGCCTGCCGACCGGAGGCCGACCAGGCGCCACATCTACGACCGGTCGCGCGACTCTGTGCTTCCAAATCGCTTCCATCAGCGGCCCCACACGCGGAAACGTCCCACGGCGCGGTGCGCGGAAACCGCGCGTTTGCTGGGCTTTCCGGAGCGGAGAGGGCGGGATTCGAACCCGCGATGGAGGTTTAACCCCATACTCGCTTAGCAGGCGAGTGCCTTCAGCCACTCGGCCACCTCTCCGGGTGCCCGGAGTGTAGAGCGCTGTTCGTCAGGCCGTGCGGTGGCGGCGGCCGCGCGGGAGGGTGTCGAGCTCCTCGAGCGACATCCCCGCTCCGAGGGCGACGCAGCTCAGCGGATCGTCGGCCAGGCGGACCGGCATGCCGGTCTCGTGGCCCACCCTGTCGTTGAAGCCCTGCAGCAGCGAGCCGCCGCCGGCCAGGAGGATGCCCTCGGTGGTGATGTCGGCCGCGAGCTCGGGCGGCGTCTCCTCGAGCGTCGCGTGGATCGCGGCCACGATCTCGGCGAGCGGCTGGGCGACGGCGAAGCGGACCTCCTCGGAGCTCAGCGTGAGCTCGCGGGGCAGGCCGGAGGCCAGGTCGCGGCCGCGGATCGCGGTCTCGGTCTCCTCGCGCTGGGCCATGGCCGAGCCGACGGCCAGCTTGATCGCCTCGGCGCTCTGCGAGCCGATGGCCATCCGGTGCTCGAGCCGGATGTGGTTGGTGATCGCGTCGTCGAGGTCGTAGCCGCCGACCCGCAGCGACCGGGCGACGACCAGGCCGCCCAGGGAGATGACCGCGACCTCGGAGGTGCCGCCGCCGACGTCGACCACCATCCGGCCGACGGGCTCGCCGATGTCGATCCCGGCGCCGATCGCCGCGGCCAGGGACTCCTCGATCAGGTGGACCTCGCGGGCGCCGGCGCTGAGCGTCGCCTCCTCGACGGCGCGGCGCTCGACCTCGGTGATCCCAGACGGTGCGCAGATGACGATCCGCGGGCGGGAGAAGCGGCTGTGCAGGACCTTGCCGAGGAACTGGCGGAGCATCGCCTCGGTGATCTCGAAGTCGGCGATCACGCCGTGGCGCAGCGGCCGGTCGGCGGAGATCGTGGCCGGGGTGCGGCCGATCATCCGCTGGGCGTCGGAGCCGACGGCGTGCACCTCGTTGGTGCGCTGGTCGATCGCCACCACCGACGGCTCGGACAGCACGATCCCGCGCCCGCGCATGTAGATGACCGTGTTGGCCGTGCCGAGGTCGACCGCGATGTCGCCGCCCCCTCGCAGCCGGCCGGCCGGCGAGCGCCGCCGGCCCGAGCCGCCGAAGAGTCCGTTCCAGGCCATCTCGCGCCCACTCAAGCACACCCGGGTCAGCGCGCCTACGCTTTCTCGGATCCGGAGGGGTGGCAGAGTGGACGAATGCGGCGGTCTTGAAAACCGTTGACCCGGGTCCACCGGGTCCGTGGGTTCGAATCCCACCCCCTCCGCCTCCGGGATCCGCCCGGGAACCCCGGCGCACCGCCGCGCGCAGACGCGCTATGACTTGACCATGACCGAGACGCGGCACATACCGATCGGCGAGGCCGGGCCCGCGGTGCGCGACGTCCTGCTGCGCGAGGCCCGCGCGGTCCCGCCGGACACGCCGGTCCACGAGGTCCGCGAGACGTTCGAGAACCCGCGCGTGAAGCTGCTGCTCGTCGCGGACGGCAAGCGCTTCCTGGGCACCATCGCCCCGGACGACCTGCCGGCCGACGGCGACGGCACGATCGCCGCCCACGTGCGCGGCGACGCGCCCCGGGTCACGCCGGACGACGACGTGAAGACCGCGCTGCAGCTCGTCGAGCAGACCGGCCTGGTCCGGATCCCGGTGGTCGACGGCGACGGCCGGCTCGAGGGCCTCGTCTGCTTCAACCGCTCGCGCAACGCGTTCTGCGCCAGCCCCTAGCGGTGCTGGCGTCGATCCCGAGCCCGGCGAACGGGGCGTTCCACGTCGGCCCGCTGCTCGTGCACGCCTACGGGCTGCTCTACGGCGTCGCCGTCGTCACCGCGGTGCTGATCGCCCGCCGCCGCTGGACGGCGCACGGCGGCGACGCCGAGCTGGTGGACGAGGTCGCGCTGTGGGGCTTCCCCGCCGGGCTCATCGGCGGCCGCCTGTACCACGACATCACGAGCTGGAACGAGGTCCCGCACACCTGGTGGGGGCCGTTCGCCGTGTGGAAGGGCGGCCTGGGGATCTGGGGCGGGATCGCGCTCGGCGTGATCGTCGGCCTGTGGCGCGTCAAGCGCCGCGGCGAGAACGTGCCCGCGTTCATGGACGCCGCCGGCGTGCCCGCGCTGCTCGTGGCGCAGTCGATCGGCCGCGTGGGCAACTGGTTCAACCAGGAGCTGTTCGGCAAGCCGACGAACCTGCCCTGGGGGCTGGAGATCAGCCCCCAGAACCGGCCGGCGCAGTACGCGAACGACCCCACGTTCCACCCCACGTTCCTCTACGAGATCATCTGGAACCTGTCGCTGGCCTGGTTCCTGGTCGTGCTCGGGGACCGGCGCGACATCCGGCCGCCGGGCCTGTTCGCGCTCTACGTCGCCGGCTACAGCGCGTTCCGGATCTTCGAGGAGCTGCTGCGCGTCGACCCCGCGCACCACTTCCTCGGGCTGCGGCTGAACCTGTTCGTGGCGATCTTCGGGACCGTCGCCGGCCTGCTGTGGTTCGCCGTGTCCCAGCGCCGCCGGGCACCCGTCGCCTAGTCCGCCTGCGGCGGCTCGCGCTGCGGCAGTCCGGGGAGCGGCGCCTCGTCGGGGTCCATCTCCGCCGGCGGCCCGAGCGGCTGGTCGTCGGTCTCCGGCGAGCCGTCCTCGGCGGGCGGCGGCGCGTCGGGGATGTCCGGGTCCTCCGGCGTGATCGGCGTCTCGCTCATGCCGTCTGCCTACCCGGGCCGGCGAGCCGCCGCACCGCGAGCGGGGCGAGCAGCACCATGACCAGCAGCCGCAGGCCCTGGACGGCGAGGATGAACGTCGTGTTGGCGTTGGCGCCGAAGGCGATCGCCAGAACGGCGTAGAGCCCGCCGGGCGTGGTGGCCAGGTAGGCGTCCCGCAGCGACACCGGCGCCGTCAGGTGCAGGACGACCGCGAGCCCGAAGCAGCCGAGCAGGAGCACGGCCAGCGCGGCGAGGACCGGAGCGAGCAGCCGGCCGAGCTGCCTGACCGTGTCGAGCGTGAAGCGCAGGCCGACCTGCAGGCCGATCAGCGCGTAGGCCACCTGCTGGACCGCCGGCGGCACCGCGAAGCCCACGCCGGCCAGGGTGAGGCCGCCGGCGATGATCATCGGGCCGAGCAGCGCGCCCGCGGGCAGGCGCACCCGCCGCGCGACGAGCGCGCCCAGCGGCGCGATGGCCGCGGTCAGCAGCCAGCCGCGGAGCGTGCCGAACGCGGGCGGTGACGGCGCGCTCCCGCCGCCGTGCACGCCGGTGAGCGCGATCAGCAGCGGCGTGAGCACGACCACCACCAGCACGCGCAGGTACTGCATGAACGCCACGAGCCGGTCGTCGGCGCCGAGGTCGCCGGCCATCGTGACGATCCCCGAGGCGCCGCCGGCCACCATCCCGAGCGTGGCCGTGGCCGTGTCCAGGCGGGTGACGCGAGCGACCAGGACGCCCACGCCGAGGCTCAGCACGAGCGTGGCCGCGCTGACGAGCGTCACCGGCAGCCAGGAGCCCGCGATGGCCCGCAGCGACGAGGACTGGAGGTAGGCGCCCAGCGTCACGCCGACCACGGCCTGGGCGGCGATGAACACGCCACTCGGCACCGCCAGGTGGCCCGCCCGCCCGGCCAGCGCGGCGGTGAGGCCGACCAGCAACGCCGCGAACAGCGTGGGCGACGGCATCCCTCCGACGTGGAGGGCGAGCGCGGCGGCCGCCGTCGCGGCGCCGAGCCAGACCCAGGGCGCCGCCCTCCGCATCGGGCTGACGTTAGTAGCTTTCCGCCGATGCTCGTCTCCGAGGTCGTCGGCCGCACGCTGCACCGCCTCGGCGGTGACGTCGTCTTCGGCCTGATGGGCAGCGGCAATCTCGCGGTCACGAACGCGATCGTCGCCGCCGGCGGCACGCTTCTACTCGGCCCGCCAGGAGACCGGCGCGCTGTGCATGGCCGACGGCTACGCGCGGGTCAGCGGCCGCCTCGGCGTGGCCAGCGTCCACCAGGGGCCCGGGCTGACGAACGCGGTCACCGGCCTGACCGAGGCGGCGAAGAGCCGCACGCCGCTGATCCTGCTGGCCGCGGACACGCCGGCCGCCCAGATCCGCTCGAACTTCAAGATCGACCAGGACGCACTGGTCGAGTCCGTGGGCGCCGTGTCCGAGCGCGTCCACGGCCCGGCCACCGCGGTGGCCGACGTCGCCCGGGCGGTGCGCCGCGCCCGGGTGGAGCGGCGCACGGTGGTGCTGAACCTGCCGCTCGACGTGCAGGCGGCCGAGGCGGAGCTGACCGACCCGCCGGCGGCCCCCGCGCTCGGGCCCGTGCGCCCGTCCGAACGCGCGGTCGCCGCGGCTCGCCGACGCGCTGGACGCGCGCCGACCGGCCGGCGATCATCGCCGGCCGCGGCGCCGTGCTGGCCGGCGCCGGGCCGGCGCTGCGGCGGCTCGCCGAGCTCAGCGGCGCCGTGCTGGCCACCTCCGCCGTGGCCAACGGCCTGTTCGCCGGCGACCCGTTCGACGCTCGGCATCTCCGGCGGCTTCGCCTCGCCGCTCGCCCAGCGGCTGATCGGCGAGGCCGACGCTGATCGTCGCCTTCGGCGCCGCGCTGAACCAGTGGACGACGCGCCACGGCGGCGCTGGTGGGCGAGCACGCGACCGTCGCGCAGGTCGACGCCGACGCCGAGGCGATCGGCGCCCACCGCGCCGTGCAGATCGGCGTCCACGGCGACGCCCGGGCCACCGCCGAGGCGCTGGTGGCCGCGCTGGCCGAGCGCGCCGCCGTCTCGGGCCGCCGCACCGACGCCCTGGCCGGAGAGATCGCCGCCGGCCGCTGGCGCGACGAGCCGTTCGAGCCGCGAGCCGCGACTGGCTGCGACCCGCGCACGCCTGAGCATCGCGCTCGACGACCTGCTGCCCGGCCGAGCGCACCGTGGTGGTCGACAGCGGCGCCTTCATGGGCTATCCGTCGATGTACCTGTCGGTGCCGGACGCGCAGGGCTTCGTCTTCCCGCAGGCGTTCCAGTGCGTCGGGCTCGGCCCTGGGCAACGCGATCGGCGCGGCGGTCGCGCGGCCGGACCGGCTCACCGTTGCCGCCGTCGGCGACGGCGGCGTGCTGATGGCGCTGCCCGACCTGGAGACGCTCGGCCGCCTGAAGCCGGACATGCTCGTCGTGGTCTACGACGACGCGGCCTACGGCGCCGAGGTCCACCACTTCCGCCCGATGGGCATCCCGGTCGAGCTCGCGCAGTTCCCGCCGACCGACTTCGCCGCGCTGGCCGAGGCGGCGGGCTGCCGCGGCGCGACCGCGCGCACGCCGGACGACCTCGAGCAGGTCGCGCGACTGGCTCGCCGCACCGCGACCGCCCGCTCGTGCTGGACGCCAAAGTCGACCCTGACATCTGTGCCGAATGGCTGGAGGAGGCATTCCGTGGCCACTGACACCCTGACCGCGCTCGCGAGCGCCCTCGCCGACGGATCGATCCGCGTCGTCGACCTGACGCAGCCGCTGTGCGAGCGCACGCCGGTGCTGATGCTGCCCGCCGCCGTTCGCCAACACGCCGGGGCTCTCGCGCGTGGACATCAGCCGCTACGACGAGCGCGGACCGGCGCTGGGCGTGGACGACGCTGACCATCGGCGAGCACGTCGGCACGCACTTCGACGCGCCGATCCACTGGGTGACCGGCCGCGACGGCGAGGACGTGGCCAGCGCGCCGCCGGAGCGGCTCGTCGCCCCGCGCGCGGTGATCGACAAGTCGGCCGAGGCCGGCGAGGACCCGAACTACCTGCTCACGCTGGACGACCTCAAGCGCCTGGGAGGCCGAGCACGGCGCGCTGCCGCAGGGCGGCTGGCTGCTCCTGCGCACCGGCTGGGACGCCCGCGCGCACGACCAGGACGCGTTCCTGAACGGCGCGCAGACGCCCGGACCCGACGTCGAGTGCGCGCGCTACCTGGCCGAGGAGGCGCCGATCGTGGGCTTCGGCGTGGAGACCGTGGGCACCGACGCGGGCGCCGCGCACAGCTTCGACCCGCCCTTCCCCGCGCACCACTTCCTCCTCGGCGCCGGCAAGTACGGGCTGACCCAGCTGGCCAACCTGGCCGAGCTGCCGCCCACCGGCGCGGTCGTCGTCGTGGCGCCGCTCAAGCTCGTCGACGGCACCGGGAGCCCGAGCCGCGTGCTCGCGCTGACCAGCTAAACGGACAGCGCGGCCGGGGCGCCCCAATCCCGCAGCACTGCCGGGATCTCGACGCCGCCGGCGTCGTCCTGGTGGTTCTCCAGGATCGCGATCAGCGTCCGTCCTACGGCCACGGCGGTGCCGTTGAGGGTGTGCACGGTCGTGGGCCTGCCGCCGTCACGCCGGAAGCGGATGTCGAGCCGGCGCGCCTGGAAGTCGGTCGTGTTCGAGGTCGAGGTCAGCTCGCGGTAGCGGCCCTGGGAGGGCAGCCAGGCCTCGCAGTCGTACTTCTTGACCGCCGAAGCGCCGAGGTCGTCGACCGCGATGTTGACCACCCGGTAGGGGATCTCCAGCGCCTGGAGGACCTCCTCCTCGATGGCCAGCAGCCGCTCGTGCTCGTCGGCCGAGTCCGCAGGCGCCACGAACGAGAACATCTCGACCTTGTCGAACTGGTGGACGCGGAAGATGCCCCGGGTGTCGCGCCCCGCGGCCCCGGCCTCGCGGCGGAAGCAGGGCGAGAAGCCGGCATAGCGGCGCGGGACCTCGTCCAGGATCTCGCCCGCGTGCAGCGAGGCCAGCGCGACCTCGGACGTCCCGGCCAGGTAGAGCGCGTCGTCGGCCAGCGCGTAGATCTGCTGCTCGGTGTCGGGCAGCATGCCTGTGCCGAACAGCGCCTCCTCGCGCACCAGCACCGGCGGGATGACCGGCTCGAAGCCGTGCCCGCGCAGGAGCTCCAGCGTCCAGCGCACCAGCGCCAGCTCGAGCAGCACGAGGTCGCCCTTCAGGTAGGCGAAGCGCGAGCCCGCCAGCTTCGCCCCCGCCTCCATGTCGATCAGGGCGCCCGCCAGCTCGAGGTGGTCACGGCCGGACGCGCGCCCCGAGCCCCAGGAGCGCAGCGGCGTGTCCGCGTCGGCCGCCGACGGGTCGGGCGGGTTGGGCAGCGAGGCGTTCAGCGCGGTCAGCTCGGTCTCGACCGCCGCCACCTCGGCCTCGCGCTCGCGCACGTCCGCGGCCGCCGCCTGCATCTCGGCGATCGCCGCGGCCGCGTCCTCGCCGGCCTGCTTGGCCGCCCCGATGGCCTTCGACGCCTCGTTGCGCCGCGCCTGCAGCGTCTCCAGCTCGGGCCGCAGCGCGTTGCGCCGCGCGTACAGCTCGAGCGCCCGGTCGAGCGCCTCCTCCGATCCGTCGCGCCGGCGGGCCAGCGCGGCCCGCACCGGCGCGGGGTCGCGGCTGATGGCCCGGAGGTCGAGCATCAGTGGTTCCGGGCGTGGGTGCGCGCGCCGGCAAGTAGTCGAGGACGCCGCCAGGCGGTGATCAGCGACCGTCTGACGGTGTGTGCATCCACGCCCGGGGCCACTTACCCGGTGGGTGGCGGGCAGTTCGGCAGGGTGCTGTTGGGCGACTTCGGCACGTTGCGCTTGGAGCCCGCGTACTTGGCCACGAAGTTCGCGAGCGCGTTGGCCGACGGTCCGGTGACGATGTCCTGCGGCATCGGGCCGGACGAGAAACCGCCGTTGCGGATCGCGTACATCACGCAGTTGTACTTCTCGATGCGCTGGTCGAAGTTCGGGCCGTCCTTGTACTCCCGGGTGCGCACGTTGGTGGCGGAGCCGATCGTCCCGGCCGCGCTGAGCGTGTGGCAGCCCGAGCAGCGCTGGATGAACAGATGGGCGGCCGCCTCGTCCTGCTTGTCGACGTGGATCCCGCGCTCCCCGCAGGCCGCAACCCCGCCCGTGGTGGCGAGCACGGCGGCGGCGGAGAGAACCAGACGGCGAGTCCTCGTCATCGGGTGCGACAGCATAGGGGACCGATGCGACGCCGCACGCTGCCCCTGCTCGCCCTCCTCATCGCGCTCCCCGGCTGCCTGAGCGAGGGCCCGACGACCCGCGCGAGCACCCGCTCGCTCACCGTCACGCTGGGCGACTATTTCATCCGGCCGCAGCGCGTCAGCGTCCCCGGCGGCCGCACCACGCTCACGGTCGTCAACCACGGGCGGCTCGGCCACACGCTGCGGATCCGCATCAACGACACCGTCGTGCTGGCGTACACCGCCATCCAGCCGGGCGCCAGCCGCACCCGGAGCTTCCACCTGCGCCGCGGCCGGTACACCATGTTCGACCCGATCGGCAACAACGAGGAACTCGGGATGCACGGCACCCTGGAGGTCCGCTGATGCACGAGGTGGCCCCGGCGCACTTCCGGGCCGTCATGGGCCACTTCGCCACCGGCGTCACCGTCGTGACCGCGACCGGGCCGGACGGGCCGGTCGGGATGACCGCCAACGCCGTCTGCTCGCTCTCGCTGGAGCCGCTGCTGCTGCTGGTCTGCTTCGACAACGCCACGCGCACGTTGCCCGTGGTCCGGCACACCCGCCGCTTCGGGGTCAACGTCCTGGCCGCGGGGCAGGAGGCCCTCGCCCGGCTGTTCGCCTCCAAGGCGCCGGAGGCGGAGAAGTTCGCCGGCGTGGGCCACACCGTGCACGACGGCGTGCCGGTGATCGAGGGCGGGCTGGCCTGGGTGGGCTGCACGCTCGAGCGGCTCGTGCCCGGCGGCGACCACACGATCGGCATCGGCGCCGTGACCGCCGCTGAGTTCTCGCGCGAGGCCCGGCCGCTGCTCTGGTACCGCGGGGAGTACCGGTGAGCACGACCGGCAACGAGCCCGCCGGCCAGGCCGGCGGTGGTCGCCGGTGAGCAGCTTCCACCAGGCGTTCGGGGCGGTGACGATCTTCGTCAATGCGCTCGCGGGCGTCCTCGGCGGCGTCGCGTGGCTGGCGCGCCGGCGCGTGCCCGGCTTCTGGGCGACGCTGCGGGCGGGCCAGCTTCTGATCCTGATCGAGGCGGTGACCGGCGCCGCGCTCGTGCTCGACGGCAAGAGCCTCCCGCGCCTGCACCTGATCTACGGCCTGGTCCCGATCGGCGTGGCGTTCGTGGCCGAGCAATTGCGGCTGTTGTCCGCGTCGCAGGTGCTCGAGCACCGCGGTCTCGAGGGGTCGGCCGAGGTGGCGAAGCTGCCCGCGGCCGAGCAGCACGCGCTCGTGAACGAGATCGTCAGACGCGAGACCGGCACGATGGCGGCGTCGGCGCTCGTGGTCATGTTGCTCGCCCTCCGCGCCCAAGGTTGGCTTTAGCGGCCCCGCCCGGCGATACGACGCATTCCGCCGGGCCCCGCCCGACGTCTGCCTCGCCCTGCGGGCTCGTCACCGCTTCGCTCGCTGGCGGCGGCCGCAGCACGCGTACCACCAGTATGCGAACGGCGTCCGCCGCGGGCAGCGACGACCGGTGCAGCCGGCGGCGATCCGCCGTATCACCGACCGGGACCGCTTTAGGTGGCATTCAGCACTAAGTAACAAGGCCGCACAAGGTGCTACAACTCCGGGAACCGTGATTCGCGATTACCTGCCGGCGATCGTGTTCGTGGTCCTTGGGGCCATGCTCGGCTTGGTCTTCGCCACGGTCAACAGCTTCGCCGGGCCCAAGCCGCGCCACCGCCGGGTCGCGACGGACGAGCCCTACGAGAGCGGGCTGCCGTCCGAGGTCAAGAAGTCGATGCGGTTCGGCATCTCCTTCTACCTCGTGGCGATGCTGTTCATCCTGTTCGACATCGAGACGATCTTCCTGTTCCCGGTCGCCGTGCAGCTGAAGGCGTTCGGAGCGTTCGCGCTGTGGGAGACGATCGTGTTCATCGTGCTGCTGTTCGTCGCGTTCGTGTACGTCTGGCGCCGGGGGGCCCTGGAATGGAGATAACCCGCGAGCGCCTCGGCAACGGCGCCAACGGCGAGTTCCGCGCGCGCCAGCTGAGCGCTCAGCGCATGCTCCGCGGCGAGCTGGAGGACTCTGAGCTCGACGCCTACGTCGAGGAGCGCCTGTGGACGACGACGCTCGACAGGGCGGCGAACTGGGCCCGCGGCAACGCGTTCATGCCCGCCACGTTCGGCCTGGCCTGCTGCGCGATCGAGATGATGGCCGCGGTCAACGCCCGCATGGACATCGCGCGCTTCGGCTTCGAGGCGTTCCGCGCCTCCCCGCGCCAGGCCGACCTGATGATCATCAGCGGCCGCGTGTCGATCAAGATGGCGCCGGTCGTCCGCCGCATCTACGACCAGATGCTCGAGCCCAAGTGGGCGATCGCCATGGGCGCGTGCTCGTCCTCCACCGGCGTCTTCAACAACTACGCGATCGTGGCGGCGGACAAGTTCATGCCGGTCGACCTGCACGTCCCCGGCTGCCCGCCGCGCCCGGAGGCGCTCGTCTACGGGATCCTGAAGCTGCGCGCCATGGTGCTGTCCAAGCCCGACCAGGGCTGGCGCTCGCGCTACGGCGGCCGCGGGACCGAGGAGTTCGTCGAGTCGCAACTCGCCATCGACCCGGCCGCCCAGCACGCCGACAACGTCACGGGCGCGTCCGGCAGGATGGGCCCGAGTGCCTGACGCGACCGGCCTCGAGCTGCTCGCCCGGGACCTGAGCGACAGCGTCGCGGGGTCGGTGCAGGAGGCCGTCCACACCCACGGCAAGGGCGCGATCCGCATCGAGCCGACCGCGATCCGCGAGGTGCTCGAGCACCTGCGCGGCAAGGGCTTCAACTTCCTCGCGTCGGTGCACGGCGTCGACTACTACCCCGAGGAGCCCCGCCTCGGCGTGCACTACGAGCTGCTCGACATGCACGAGGTCGACCGCCTGACGGTCAAGCTGCGCGTGCCGCTCGACGCGCCCAACGTGCCGAGCGTGACGCTGCAGTGGCCGACCGCCGACCACCAGGAGCGCGAGGTCTACGACATGTTCGGCGTGATCTTCGACGAGCACCCCGACCTGCGCCGGATCCTCATGCCCGAGGACTACGAGGGCTTCCCGCAGCGCCGCGACTTCCCGATGGGCGGCGAGGCGGTCATCTTCACGCACAACGAGCCGCAGCTCCCGGGGTGGTGGCAGTGAGCGACGTCCAGCAGCGCCCGACGGCGATTCCCGGCGTGTCCTACCGGGAGATGGAGAGCTCGCACGAGCTGGCCCACATCGAGCACCCCGAGCACGACGAGCTGCTGACCCTGAACCTCGGCCCGCACCACCCCGCCACGCACGGCGTGCTGCGGTTGATCACCACGCTCGAGGGCGAGGTCGTGCGCGACATCAAGCCGGTCATCGGCTACGTGCACACGGGCATCGAGAAGAACTGCGAGGACAAGTCCTACTGGAAGGTCATCCCGCTGATCGAGCGGATGGACTACCTCTCCTACTACTTCAACGCGATGGCCTACTGCGGCGCGGTGGAGTCGCTGCTCGCCCTCGACGTGCCGCCCCGCGCCCAGTACCTGCGGGTCATCCACCTCGAGCTCAACCGGATCGCGTCGCACCTGCTGTGGCTGGCCACCGGCGGCCTCGACCTGGGCGCGATGTCGGTGTTCTGGTACGGCTGGCGCGATCGCGACCTCATCCTCGACCTGTTCGAGATGTCGTCCGGCCAGCGCATGCACACGCGCTACATCCAGGTGGGCGGCGTGGCCGAGGACATCCCGAGCGGCTTCGAGGCGAAGTGCCGCGCGTTCACCGCCCAGTTCCCCGCGCGGATCGACCAGTTCGAGGAGCTGATCGACCGCAACCAGATCGTGCTCGAGCGCCTGCGCGGCGTGGCCGCGGTGGACGAGCAGACGCTGCTCGGCCTCGGCGTGACCGGCCCGCTGCTGCGCGCCGCCGGCAACCCGTGGGACCTGCGCAAGGCCGAGCCCTACTCCAGCTACGACCACTTCGAGTTCAAGATCCCGGTCGGCACGGTCGGCGACAACTACGACCGCTACCGCGTGCGGATGGCCGAGATGCGCGAGTCGGTGAAGATCATCGACCAGGCGCTCGACGGCCTGCCCGAGGGCGCGTACATCACGGACAACCGCAAGTACGCGCTGCCGCCCCGGCACGAGCTGGCCACCTCGATGGAGGCGCTCATCCACCACTTCAAGCTGGTGACCGAGGGCTTCCGCGTGCCGCCGGGCGAGGCCTACTACCCGATCGAGTCCCCGCGCGGCGAGCTCGGCTGCTTCGTCCGCTCCGACGGCTCCTCCAAGCCCGCGCGCGTGCACATGCGCGACCCCAGCTTCGTGAACCTGCAGGCCTTCAAGCCGATGGTGCAGGACCTCTACATCGCCGACCTGATCGCCGCGCTGGCCATGCTCGACCCGATCCTCGGTGGCATCGACCGGTGACCATCCGCGAAGCGATGGTCTCAGCGACCGGCGACGAGCCGTTCGACCAGATCGGCGGTGGTCGCCGGTGAGCATCGACCCCACCCAGGTCAAGCGCTATGCCCACGGCTCGCGCGTCCCCGGCTGGGACGAGGCGGCCGACCTCGGCAAGGACCCCGCGGTCATCCCGGACCCGGCGACCACGCCGGTGCCGGCGCCGGTGCGCACGGCGATCGAGGACCTGATGGCGAAGTACCCCGACCTGCGCAGCGCCGCCATCCCGGCGATGAAGGTCGTCCAGCGCGAGCACGGCTGGCTGTCGCCGACGGCGCTCGAGCAGTGCGCGTGCGTCATGCGCCTCACGCCCGCCTATCTCATCTCGGTGGCCAGCTTCTACGACATGTTCGAGTTGCGGCCCAAGGGCGCCACCGACATCTACGTGTGCACGAACATCTCGTGCTCACTGTGCGGCGCGGACGAGATCTATGACGAGATGCGGGCGGTCACGGGCGAGGATCCGGCGTTCAACGTGCGCGGGTTCGAGTGCCTCGGCGCCTGCGAGATCGCGCCCATGGCCTCGGTCGACGGCGTCTACGTGGGGCCGCTGACCAAGGAGGACTGCCGCACGATCGCCGAGGACGTCAAGGCCGGGCGGCCCGTGCTGGAGGACAAGCAGCTGGCCAAGCGGCAGGTGGCGGCGAAGCACTGGAACCGAACGTGAACCTCGACACCATCCTCTTCAAGGACATCGACGAGCCCGGGCTCGCCACGCTCGACGTCTACCAGCGCCGCGGCGGCTACGAGATGCTGCGCAAGGCGCTGACCATGGAGCCGGGCGACGTGCTGCAGGAGATGCTCGACTCCGGCGTGCGTGGCCGCGGCGGCGCCGGCTTCGCCATGGGCCGCAAGATGTCGTTCATCCCCAAGGGCTCGATGGACAAGTACCTCGTCTGCAACGCCGACGAGTCCGAGCCGGGGACGTTCAAGGACCGCGAGCTGATGCAGAAGAACCCGCATCTGCTCATCGAGGGGATCATCATCGGCGCCTACTGCATCGGCGCGAACAAGTCGTTCATCTTCATCCGCGGCGAGTACGACTACGTGGCCGACATCCTCGACGCGGCGGTGGCCGAGGCGCGCACGGCCGGCTACCTGGGCGAGAACGTCCTCGGCTCGACGCACACCATCGACCTCGTCGTGCACCGCGGCGCCGGCGCGTACATCTGCGGCGAGGAGACCGCGCTGCTGGACTCGCTCGAGGGCAAGCGCGGCAACCCGCGCCTGAAGCCGCCGTTCCCGGCCGTCCAGGGCCTCTACCAGGGGCCGACGCTGATCAACAACGTCGAGACGCTGATGAACGTCCCGGTCGTGCTGCGGATGGGCGGCGCCGAGTACGCCAAGATCGGCACGGAGACCTCGACCGGCACGAAGGTGGTCTCGATCTCGGGCCAGATCAAGTACCCGGGCAACTACGAGATCGATCTCGGTACGCCGGTGCGGGAGCTGCTCTACGACCTCGCGGGCGGGCCGCTCGACGGCCGCACGTTCAAGGCCTTCTTCCCCGGCGGCTCGAGCTCGCCGGTGCTGCCGCTGACCGACGAGGTGCTCGACCTGGGCTACGACTTCGACTCGATGGCCAAGGCCGGCTCGATGCTGGGCTCGGGCGCGGTGATCGTGTTCGACGACTCGACGTCGATCGTCGACGTCGCCTACAAGACCGCGCACTTCTACCGCCACGAGTCCTGCGGCAAGTGCTCGCCGTGCCGCGAGGGCACGAACTGGACGGAGAAGATGCTGCTCCGGATCAAGAACGGCGACGCGACCCCGATGGATCTCGACATCATCGCGTCGGTCTGCGAGCAGATCATGGGCAACTGCCTGTGCGTGCTCGGTGACGCGATGGCGATGCCCGTCGGCTCGATGATCAAGCACTTCCGGGCCGAGTTCGAGGAGTACATCGACGCCGCGCGCGAGGCCGCCGGGTTCGGCGTCGGCATCCCGCAGGTCAACCGCGGCCGCCACGCCGGGCCGGGCCCGATGCTGGCGCCGACCGGCGTGGACCCGTCGGCGGCGGTGGTCTGAGTGCCGCGCCCCGAGGTCACGCTGATCACCTTCACGCTCGACGGGCGCGAGGTCGAGGCGCCCGAGGGCCTGATGCTGGTCGACGCGGCCAAGTACGGCGACGTCGAGATCCCGGTGTTCTGCTACGAGCCCAAGCTCGGCCAGCCGGTCGGCGCCTGCCGCATGTGCCTGGTCGAGGTGGAGGGGATCCCGAAGCTGCAGACCGGCTGCTCGACGCCGGTCAAGGACGGCATGGTCGTCCACACCCAGACCGACCGCGTCCACCAGGCCCAGCGCGCCGTGGTCGAGTTCCTCCTGATCAACCATCCGCTCGACTGCCCGGTCTGCGACAAGGGCGGCGAGTGCCCGCTGCAGGACATCACCTACGGCTGGGGCCCGGGCACGTCGCGGTTCATCGAGCCCAAGCGCCACTTCAAGAAGCCGCTCGAGCTCTCGCCGCTGATCGCCATCGACCGCGAGCGCTGCATCCTCTGCTATCGCTGCGTGCGCTACTCGCAGGAGGTGTCGGAGGACTACCAGCTCGTGCTGCTCGAGCGCGGCGCCGCGAGCTTCGTCGGCACGTTCGACGGCCATCCGTACGTCGCGCCGTTCTCCGGCAACATCGTCGAGCTGTGCCCGGTGGGCGCGCTCACGTCGCGCGCCTACCGCTTCCGGGCGCGGCCCTGGGACATCGAGGGCGCGGGCACGCTGTGCACGCTCTGCCCGGCCCAGTGCAACGTCGAGCTGACCGTGCGCGACGAGCGTGTCCTGCGCGTGCTCGCCCGCGACAACGAAGCGGTCGACGACGGCTGGCTGTGCGACAAGGGCCGCTTCGCCTACCAGTACACGCACTCCGACCAGCGGCTCGTGCAGCCGATGGTGCGCGAGGGCACCGAGTTGATGCCGGCCGGCTGGGACAAGGCGCTCGAGCATGCCGCCAAGCTGCTCGAGTCCGCCGGCGCCCGGGCGAGCGCGCTGGCCGCCGGCGAGACGACCAACGAGGAGGCCTTCCTCCTGCAGGCGCTGCTGCGCGACCACCTCGGCGCCGGCCACCTGAGCTCGCGGGCGCAGGGCGAGGTCGGCCTCGACGTGGCCCGCGCGCTGGCCGAGCCGGGCCTGCAGGCCTCGGTCACCGATCTCGAGTTCGCCCACACCGTGGTGCTGATCGACTGCGATCCGCTCGACGACGCGCCGATCCTCGACCTGCGCATCCGCAAGGGCCTCCGCCGCCACGGCACGAAGCTGGCCGTGGCCAGCGCCCGGCCGACCGCGCTCGACCCGCGCGCGGACGCCACGCTGCGGTTCGCCCCGGGCGCCGGCGAGGCGTTCCTGGTGGCGCTCGACGCGGCGCTGGCCGGCGACGACGGCAACCTGGGCGGCGCGGCCAGCGCGGCCGGCACGAACGCCCGTGCGATCGGAGACTTCCTCAGCGCACTGCGCGCGGCCGGCGAGGAGGTCGTGATCGTCTACTCCGAGCGCACGCTCACCGGCCAGGCGGGGAAGGCGCTGCTGAACGTCGCCGCGCGGCTCGGGCTGCGCGGCACCGCCGGCGCCGGCCTGCTCGAGATCCCGGCTTCGACGAACGGCCGCGGCCTGCGCGAGGCCGGCTTCGCCCCCGGTCACGGCCCGGGCTATACGTCGCTGGCCCAGCCCGCCCGGGACGCGCGCGGGATCGCCGAGGACCTGGCCGACGGCACGCTGCACACGGTCTGGCTGCACCACGCCGACCCCGTGCGCACGCACCCGGACCGCGCGTTGTGGGAGCGCGCGCTGGGCACGGCGCAGGGCGTGATCGCCGTCGACTCGGTGCTCACGGACACCATGAGCGCGTTCGCGGACGTGGTCTTCCCCGCCGAGGCGTACGCCGAGAAGGAGGGCACGCTCGTGCACCCGGACGGCCGCCTGCAGCGGCTGCGGCCGGCGATCGGCCGGCCCGCGCGGCGTGCGCGCGCTCTGGCAGGTCATCTCCGACGTGTCGCGGCGGCTCGGCCACGACGAGGGCGTGATGCTCACCGGCGCGATCGCCTCCAAGCGGCTGTTCGCCGCCGTGCCGTTCTACGAGGGGCTGACCCTGGACGAGATCGGGGCTCGCGGCGTGCGCTGGCCCGACCGCGGCCCGTTCGTCTCGCCCGAGTGGGAGCTCGCCAAGCTCGAGGTGCCCGCCGGCGCCCCCGCGGCGGGCGACGGCGCGCTGCGGCTGGGCACCTTCCGCTCGCTGTGGGCATCCAAGGAGGTCGAGGCCTCGCCGGCGCTGCACTTCCTGCGCCCGCGGCAGATCGTCGAGCTCTCGCCGGTGGACGCCGGCGCGCTGGGCATCCGCGAGGGCGACCGCGTGGAGGTCGGATCGAACGGCACGCGGGTGAAGGGCCCGGTGCGGCTGCGCGCGGCGATCCCGAGCGGCACCGTCTTCCTGGCCGAGGGCACGCACGACAGCCCGGCGAACGCGCTGACCGAGCGCACGGTCGTCGTCCACCGCGTCGGCTCCGGCGCCGGCGTGGACGGCGTGGGCGCGGTGCAGGCCACCGGCGGCACCGAGGGCGAGGCCGAGATGCCGGCGTCCGCCCCGCTGCCGATCCCGCCCCGGGAGGTCACGTGATCGCGCTCGTCGGCTACTACGAGCCGTGGTGGATGCAGATCGCCAAGGCGCTGGTGATCTTCTTCATCGTCTTCAACCTCGTGCCGATCGCGCTGGTGGCCGACCGCAAGGTGCTCGGCCGCTTCCAGCACCGCTACGGCCCGAACCGCGTCGGCCCGTTCGGGGCGATGCAGCCGATCGCCGACATCGGCAAGCTGATCTTCAAGGAGCAGTTCCGCCCGCGCACGTCCACGGGCTGGCTGTTCGCGCTCGCCCCGGTCATCTCGATGGTCACCGCGGCGGCGACGATCGCGATCATCCCGTTCTGCGACGTCTACGACATCTTCGGGACGCCGACCGGCCTGTACGGCATCGACCCGTCGATCGGCATCCTCTACGCGTTCGCGTTCGGCGGCATCGCGTTCTACGGGCTGATGCTCGGCGGCTGGGCGTCGGGCTCCAAGTACAGCTTCCTCGGCTCGATGCGCGCCGCCGCGCAGCTGATCTCCTACGAGGTGGCCCAGGGGCTGTCGATCGTCGGCGTGGTGATGATGGTCGGCTCGCTGTCGCTGACCGACATCGTCAACTGGCAGGGCCGGCACATCGCCATGTTCATCCCGCAGATCGTCGGCTTCCTGATCTTCATGGTCGCCGGCTTCGCCGAGACCAACCGCGCGCCGTTCGACCTCGCCGAGGCCGACGCAGAGCTGGTCGGCGGCTACAACACCGAGTACGGCGGCGGCCGCTTCGCCGCGTTCTTCGCCGCCGAGTACCTCAACGTGGTGGTCGTCTGCGGGATCGCCGTGACGATCTTCTTCGGCGGCTGGAACCTGCCGTTCGGCATCAATCCGCCGCACTGGGTCGACCCGATCGTGGTGATCGTGAAGATCCTGATCGGCGTGTTCTTCTTCATCTGGGTGCGGGCGACCCTGCCGCGCCTGCGCTACGACCAGCTGATGGCGTTCGGCTGGAAGATCCTGCTCCCGCTGGCCACCCTCAACGCCCTGGTGACCGCGATCCTCGTGGTGGTGCTCGACTGATGCCTTACGACCCTGGTGACGTCGTCGAGGTCCTGCGGGGGCCGCGGCCCGGCCCGGCTGCCGGCGCCTATCGCGCCTTCGCCGCCACGCTGCGCGGCCTGAAGATGACCATGGGGCGCCTCGTCGAGGGCCCGATGACGATCAACTACCCGGAGGAGAAGACGCCGGTCTACCCGCGCTTCCGCGGCCGCCACAAGCTCCACCGCTTCGAGGACTCGGGGCTGGAGAAGTGCGTCGGGTGCTCGCTGTGCGCGGCCGCCTGCCCGGCCGACTGCATCCGGGTGGTGGCGGCGGAGAACACGCCGGAGAACCGGGTCAGCGCGGGCGAGCGCTACGCCGCGGTGTACGAGATCAACCTCTCGCGCTGCATCTTCTGCGGCTACTGCGAGATCGCCTGCCCGTTCGACGCGATCACGATGGGCCACGACTACGAGATGGCGGACTACAACCGCTCGGACCTGATCTTCACCAAGGAGATGCTGCTCGCCGAGCCGCTGGAGCGCACGCCGCTGCGCACGGCGGACGAGTAGCCTGGCGCGCGCGGATGGCTGCGGTCTTCTTCTTCATCGCCGCGATCGGCGCCGTGGGGGGCGCGGTGGGCACGGTCGTCCTCCGCAACCCGTTCTACTCCGTGCTGTCGCTGGTCACCCATCTGATCTTCCTGGCGATGCTGTTCCTGCTGCTCCGGGCGGAGTTCGTCGCCGCGGCGCAGGTGATCGTCTACGCCGGCGCGGTGATGGTGCTCTACGTGTTCGTGGTCGGCTACGTCGGCGGCATGGACGCCGGCCTGGCGGGCCGCAGCGGCCCGGTGCTGCGGGCGCTGTCCGTCGTGTTCGCACTGGCCCTGTTCGTCGAGCTGGCGATCGCGCTGATCGGCACGGGCGTCGCGGGCCTGGACACCGAGGGCGCACCGTACCAGCGGCCGTTCGGGGAGCCGGCGGAGGTCGGCAAGCAGTTCCTGACCACGTACCTGGTGGCGTTCGAGGTGGCGTCGCTGCTGCTGCTCGTCGCCGCCGTCGGCGCGGTCATCCTCGCCCGCCGGCGCTCCGGGCTGGGTGATCCGCGCGAGATCTCGGTGCGCGACATGCTCAGCGGCACGCACCTGACCCAGGGCGATGCGCGCGAGGGCACGCTGCTGGAGGCCGGAGGGCCACCGCAGGTATGAACATCACCTGGTACCTCGTCGTCTCGGCGCTGATCTTCTGCCATCGGCGTGGGCGGCGTGCTCGTGCGGCGCAACCCGCTGGTGATCCTGCTCTGCCTCGAGCTGATGCTCAACGCCGCCAACCTCGCGCTGGTCGCCTTCGCGCGCGCACACGGGAACATGGGCGGGCAGATCTTCGCGCTGATCGTGATGGTCGTCGCCGCCTGCGAGGTGGCCGTCGGGCTCGGCATGGTCGTGGCGATCTACCGCCGCCGGCTGCCGATCGACGTCGACGAGCTGCGGGAGCTCCAGGGATGAACCGGCAAACCGGCTCGACACCGCCGCCTGTCTGGCTGAGCGCACGCGGAGCAGGGGATGAGCCTCAACACGTTCGGCTGGCTGGTGCTGGCCTTCCCGCTGGCCGGCTGCGTGCTCATCGCGCTGACGTTCCGCGTGCTGCCGTCGCGCGTGCACGGCGTGATCGGCACGCTCGCGATCCTGCTCGCGTTCCTGTCCGCGGTGGGCATGTTCTTCAAGCTGCAGAGCCGCCCGGAGGACTCCAAGCAGGTCGTCGCGGTCGCGCTGGAACTACGCGGACACGGTCGGGATCAACGCCAGGGTGGCGATCCTGATCGACCCGCTGTCGGTGATGATGGCGCTGGTCGTCTCCGGCGTCTCGACGCTGATCCACCTCTACTCGGTGGCCTACATGGGCGGCGACCGCGGCTACACGCGGTTCTTCGCCTACCTGAACTTCTTCGTGTTCAGCATGCTGCTGCTGGTCCTGGCGTCGAACTTCTTCCTGCTGATCGTCGGCTGGGCGTTCGTCGGCGCGGCGTCCTACATGCTCATCTCGTTCTGGTACCGGCGCACCACGGCGACCGCGGCGGGCATCAAGGCGTTCGTCATCAACGTGGTCGGCGACGTCGGCCTGGTGCTCGGCACGTACTTCGTGTTCCGCGGCGCGCACACGCTGGACTTCCTGCAGACGTTCGCGCGGGTCGACGGCGCGTTCACGCGTCAACGAGGGCCCAGCTCGTCGCCGGCTGCATCCTGCTGCTGGTCGGCGCGTTCGCCAAGTCCGCCCAGGTCCCGCTGCACACCTGGCTCCCGGACGCCATGGAGGGCCCGACGCCGGTCTCCGCCCTCATCCACGCGGCCACGATGGTCACCGCCGGCGTCTACCTGATCGCGCGCCTGCACCCGCTGTTCGAGCGCGCGCCGGACGCCGCCGCCGTGGGCGCGGTCGTGGGCTGCGTGACGCTGCTGATCGCCGCGACGATCGGCCTCGTGGTGACCGACCTCAAGCGCGTCATCGCCTACTCGACGATGTCCCAGATCGGCTACATGATCATGGCCGTCTCCTCCGCCGCCTACGCCGCGGGCATGTTCCACCTGATGACGCACGCGTTCTTCAAGGCGCTGCTGTTCATGGCGGCCGGCTCGGTCATCTCCGCGATGGGCGGCGTCCAGGACCTCGACCGCATGTGGGGCTTCCGCAAGGCGATGCCGTTCACCTTCGGCTGCATGATCATCGGCGGCCTGGCGCTGTCCGGCGTTCCGCCGTTCTCGGGCGTCTTCTCCAAGGACGAGATCCTCGCGGATCGAGTTCGAGCGCGGCGGCTGGCACAGCGTGCTCGGCGTGCTCGGCTACGTCGGCGCGTTCATGACCGCGATCTACACGTTCCGGATGATCTTCCGCGCCTTCCACGGCGAGCCGTGCGCGGAGGCGCAGGAGCTCGACGACGGCCACCTCTACCACGCCCCCGAGCCGATCAACCCGGCGACCGGCGAGGTCGAGGACACCGACGTCGGCTTCCCCGGGCCCGAGCACCACATCGCCGAGCGCGCGGCGCCGATGAAGGTGGCCATGGGCGCGCTCGCCGTCCTCGCGATCGTCGGCGGGTTCCTCCAGATCCCGGGCGTCGGACAGCGCCGTGCACAATTTCCTCGAGCCGACGTTCGCCGACTCGAAGCTCTACGCGCAGCTCGAGCCGTCGGCCGGCACGCAGTGGCTCGAGCTGATCATCGGCGCGGCTGGTCGGGCTGGCCGGCATCGGCGTCGCCTACCGGCTGTGGATCGTCGCGCCGGAGCGGCCGAAGGCGATCCAGGCCGCGCTTCCGCGCGCTGCACACGTTCTTCGTCAACAAGTGGTACTTCGACGAGGCCATCGACTTCCTGTTCGTCCGCCCGGCGCCTGGCTCGGCCGGTTCGCCAACAGCACGTTCGAGCGCGTGTTCGTCAACGGCGCGCTGGTCGGCGGCGCCAGCGGCGCGGTCCGCGCACTGTCGGCCGCGGTGCGCGGGCTGCAATCGGGCTACCTGCGCTACTACGCCGCGCTGCTGCTGGTCGGCCTCACCGGCCTGGGCGCCTACTTCCTGATCTCCGCATGAGCGTCTCCCTGACCATCCTGATCTTCTTCCCGCATCGTGCTGGGGCTGCTGGCGGCGCTGTCGCCGGCGCCGATCGCGGCCTGGGTCGGCGCTGCTGTCGGCACGCTCGTCCCGCTGATCTACGCGGTGATGCATGATCGCCGACTTCGACACCGGGCACGGTCGGGCTCCAGCACGTCACCGGACAAGGCGTGGATCCCCGCGCTGGGCATCCGCTACAAGCTCGGCGTCGACGGGCTGAACCTGTGGCTGTCGGGCTGACCACGGTGGTGGCCACGGCGTGCGCACTGTGGCTGCTCGTGCGGCCGCGTCGAGCGCCCGGGGCTGTTCGCCTTCCACTTCGGCCTGGGCGAGACGGCCGTGCTGGGCGCGTTCGTGGCCCAGGACCTCGCGCTGTTCGTCCTGTTCTTCGACCTGATGCTCGTGCCGTTCTACTTCCTCGTCGGCCAGTGGGGCGGGCCGGACCGGGTCGCGGCCGCGCTGAAGATGGTGATCTACACGCTGGTCGGGTCGCTGCTCATGCTCGCCGCGGCGGTGGCCACCGCGGTGCTCTCGACTCCGGACGGCGGCCACATCACGTTCGTGCTGTCCGACCTGCAGCAGCACCCGCTGCCCGCGAGCACGCAGAAGTGGGTCTTCCTCGCCTTCGCGCTCGCGTTCCTGATCAAGATGCCGGCGTTCCCGTTCCACGGCTGGATGCCCGACGCCTACCGGGCGATGCCGCTGCCGGCGCTGGCGTTCTTCTCCGGCGTGGTCTCGAAGGTGGCCGCCTACGGGTTCCTGCGGATCGTCGCTGCCGCTGTTCCCGGCCGCGGCGCACGACTTCCAGATCGTGCTGCTGCTGCTCGCGCTGGTGTCGATCCTCTACGGCTCCGTGCATGGCGTTCACGCAGACGAACGCGCGGCTGATCCTCGGCTACTCGTCGGTCGCCCAGCTCGGGTTCATCACGCTCGGGATCTTCGCCTCGACCCGCCGGCGCAGGGCGCGCAGGGCGCGCTGCTGCAGGCGGTCAACCACGGGCTCGTCGTGGCGCCGCTGTTCTTCGTCATCGCGCTGCTGGCCGAGCGGGCCGGCGGCTCGGAGGACATCCGCGACTATGGCGGGATCGCGTTCCGCGCGCCGGTGCTCGCCGCGCTGTTCCTGATCGTGGCGCTGGCCACGCTGGCCATGCCGGGCTCGGCGAACTTCGCCGGCGAGTTCCTCATCCTGCTCGGCGTGTTCAACTCCAAGCTGGCGATCGCGTTGATCGCCTCGATCGGCGTCGTCGCTGGCCTCGGTCTACGCGCTGCGCATGTACATCCGCTCGATGCACAACCGCGTGGGGCCCGAAGGTCGACTCGTTCGAGCTGCGCCTGCGCGACGGTCGTGCTCGTGCCGCTGGTGCTGGTCGATCGTCGCCTTCGCGCTGTTACCCGCAGCTGGCGCTCGAGCGCCGGCCAGCAGGCGGTCAAGGCGACGGTGGCGGCGGTGCGCAAGTCGATGCTCGCGGCGGCGGCGGTCTCCGGGCCGCACATCGACTGGGCGGCGCTGTCGCCGTTCGTCGCGCTGACCGCCGGCGCCTGCTGGTGCTGCTGGCCGGCCTGGCGCGCTCCTCGTTCGTGCGCGACGGCGGTCGTGCCCGCGCTGACGCTGATCGCGCTCGGCGTGACCGCCGGGCTGTCGGTCTGGCAGTGGGACGACCACAAGGCGATCGTCGCGCGCGCGCTGCTGGTCGACGACCTGACGCTGGCGCTGACCCTGGTGTTCGTCGCCGGCGGCATCGCGGCGGTGTTCCTGGCGTGGCGGTCGTTGGCCGCGCGCCGAGGCCGGCGAGGGCGAGTACTACGCGCTGCTGCTCATGTCCGATCCTCGGCATGGTCGTGCTGGTCGCGGCGAACAACCTGGTCGTCGTGTTCCTCGGCTTCGAGCTGCTGTCGATCCCGCTCTACGTGCTGTGCGCGACGCAGATGCGGCGCGAGCACTCGCTCGAGTCGGGCCTGAAGTACCTGATCATCGGGTCGGTCGGGTCGGCCACGCTGCTCTACGGGCTGGCGCTGGTCTACGGCGCGACCGGGGCCACCAACTTCGACGGCATCGCCAAGCGGCCGGCGGCGTGGCCCACGACGTGCTGTTCCTCACCGGCATCGCGCTGATCGTCGCCGGCCTGGCGTTCAAGGCCTCGGTGGCGCCGTTCCACCAGTGGACGCCGGACGTCTACGAGGGCGCGCCGACGCCGGTCACGGGCTTCATGGCCGTCGCGACCAAGGCGGCGGCGTTCGGGGTGATCCTGCGGCTGTTCGACGTCGCGCTGATCGACGCGTCGACGACTGGGCGCCGGCGTTCGCCACCCTGGCCGTGATCACGATCGTGGTCGGCAACGTCGGCGCGATCGGGCAGTCGTCGCTGAAGCGGATGCTCGCCTACTCGTCGGTGGCCCAGGCGGGCTACATGCTGGCCGGCGTGGTCGTGAGCCACCCGCCTCGGGGTCCAGGCCACGGTCTTCTACCTGTCGATCTACGTGGTGATGAACCTGGCGCGCGTTCGCGGTGATCATGGCGCGCGAGCGCGAGACGGCGCTGGGCGACGACATCTCGTCGCTCTACGGGCTGGGCGCCGACCGGCCGTGGCTGGCCTGGCCGATGACGATCTCGATGCTCGCGCTGGCCGGCTTCCCGGCCACCGCGGGCTTCTTCGGCAAGATCTACCTGATCGAGGCGGCCGTCTCCAACGGCTACTCCTGGCTCGGCGTCGTCATCGTGCTCGGGTCGGCGGTCTCGCTGGCCTACTACCTGCGGGTCGTGGCCGCCGTGTGGATGCGCTCGCCGGCCGAGGCGGCGGCGGGCCGGGCCCGGTCGGTGCAGCCCGCGATCGCCGGCGGCTCGCCGGAGGCCGACGAGGAGGACCGCGCGGCCGGCCGCGAGCCGGGCGCCGGCGTGCCGGCGTCGCGCCCCGACCGGGGCGAGGTCGTGGCGTCCGACTTCGGCGACGGCGAGGCCGCGGCCGGGCCGCGCTATCTGCAGGCCGAGGTCGTGTTCGTCGCGGTCCTCTGTGCGTTGGCCACGCTGTTCTTCGGGATCGACCCGGACCCGCTGCTCAATGTCGCCCGCGACGCCAGCGCCGCGCTGACCAACCTGCTGTAGCCCTCCGGGGGCGAACACCTCGCGCGCGGCCCTACTCGGGTCATGGGACGCGTCGCGCATCGCACCGGGCAGGCCGCCATCGAGTACGTCGCGTTGCTGGGCGTGCTCGCCGCGGCGCTGCTGGCGGCCGGCCCGGCGCTGGGAGCGCCGGACATCCCGCGCCGGCTGGTGCACGGCGTGCGGCTCGGCCTGTGCATCGTCACCGGGGACGTGTGCAGCGCCGGTGAGGCGGCGGCGGCCGGGCTCCCGCCGTGCCCCATGGACGCGCGGACGAAGGGCAGCGAGGTGGCGGCGACGTTCTTCAGCATCAGCCTGGGCACGCGCGGGACGCTGGCGGTCACCCGTCTGTCGGACGGCAGCGTGCAGGCGGCCTGGTCGGCCGGCACTCGGCTCGGGATGAGCGGCGGGTTCGGCGCCGAGGGCGCCATCGGGCCGCTGCACGCCGGGGCGGGCGCGTTCGCCGGCGCCGGGGTGCGCTTCACCGCCGCGCGCGGCTGGTCGTTCCCCGGCGAACTGGACGAGCAGCGGTTCCTCTCCGCCCTTCCGGGCAGCCTGCTCGACAACACGCGCTGGCCGCCGGCCTGGGTGTCCGCCGAGGCGGGCGCGGAGGCGGACGCGATGGTCGGGGCGGCCGTCGGGCGCTCGCACGGCACGGTGGACGTGGCGGGCGCGCAGGTCACGGGCTCGCTGGGCGTCGGCGCGCGGGTGACGCGTAGCCGGCAGGTCACCGTCTACCTGCGCGCGTCGCTCATCGGCCCCAGCGTGGAGCTGCCGCTGTTGCAGGCGCCCGGACTGGGCCGGACGGACCTGCTGGCCGAGTACACGTTCGACCGCACGGGCCCGCGCTCGCTGGTCTTCCGGCGCGCGGTCCCCAGCCGGGGCGGCAACCGGCTGACGGAGGTCGTGGCGTCGCTCGACCTGCGCGACCCGGTGAACTGGGCGGTGGCGCGGCCGGTCATCGACCGGCTGCGCGGGCCGGCGGGTGCCGCGGCCGACGTCCGCGCGGTCCTGAGGCGCATCCGCGTCGCAGGGACGACGCAGCTCTACACGTCCGCGTACAACGACTCCTCGACCGGCGCGTCCGCGGCGTTCGGCGACGGGCTGAAGTTCGGCGGCTCGGTCCAGCTCATCCGCATCCACAAGCAGCTGCTGGACGCCCGCGCCTGGACCCCGGGCTCGGGCGAGCGCGCGCGGGCGGACTGCCTGCCTCAGGAGAGCTGAGACAGATGCAGGGCCACTTCCCACGTCCACAGCTCGACCACGTTGCCGTCCGGGTCCTCGACATAGGCCGCGCGCGACGGCGGCGCGGTGTCGAAGCGGTGCTCGCGCACGTCCGCGCCGCGCTCGCGCAGCGTGGCCACGGCCTCGTCGTAGCCCCCCTCGGTCACGTGCATGGCGAAGTGCACGTGCAGCCCGCCGCGCCCACGCTCCAGCCCCACCTGGGGCCGCCACAGCCCGATGCGCGTCCGGTCGCCCGCCATCACCCAGACGGCCTCCCGGTCCGGCCAGCGGTCTACCACCGGCAGCCCGAGCACCCCGGCGTAGAACGCCTCCGCCGCCTCCAGGTCGACCACCTCGAGCACGAGCTCGCTCACGCCGGTGACCGGGACGCCCATGCCGCCGCCGCCCGGGCCGGCCTCAGACCTTGCTGTGCTCAGGCACCCACGAGCCGTCCGGCTCGCGGCGGAAGTCCTGGAAGAGGCCGGGCACCTCGCGCTGCGCGAGCTCCGCCACCTGGCCGAACACGAGCCGCAGCTCCTCCTCGGCGCCGGGCGCCGTGCGCATCTCGATGACGTGCCGCAGCGTCCGCACGTTGGCGGTCCAGACGATGTCCGTGCTGAGCCCGATCGGCGCGAGCCGGCGCAGGGCGGACGTGACCTCCTTCTTCACCGCGAACGGGACGCCCTCCTCGTCCAGCCCGAGCGCCTCGGCGGCCGACACCTGGAACTCCTCCAGCTGCTCGACGAGGCTGATCACCTGGTCGCGCACGGGCTCGAGGGCGGGCGGGACCCGGAACCCGATGTCGGTGAGCCGGACGTAGCGCAGGCTCTCCTGGCTGAACGCCGATCCGGCGCGATGGCGGACCAGCTCGTGGGTGAACACGCGCGAGACGTGCCGGAACACGAAGGAGAAGCTCGCGTGCTCGAGGACGCTGCCGTGGAGGCTGCTGAGGATGTTGCCGAGGTACTCGTGCTGGTCCGTCCGGACCTTGGTGACGTTCGGGTTGAGCCCCGGCTCCCAGCTGCGGTAGCAGACGCGCCCGCAGAACTCCACGAGGAGCTGGGCAGCGTTGAGCGTGCCGTCCGCCTCTGCGCGCCGCCGCTCGAGCCAGCCGCCGCCTCCGACGTCCTCGAGGTACGCGCGCATGCCGTCGACGTCGACGGACGGGCGGGCGACGAGGTGGACGGACGGGGTGGTCTCGCGCAAGTTCGCGGTGTCGGGGACGGTCGCCGGTGCACTCATGGACGCGGATGCTGGCGCAGCGATCGGACGCCAAGGGCGCACCGACGGCGTGCGCGCCGCGGCGCGCGGCGGTGTGCAGGGGAAACGGCCGCGGGGGAGCCTACTCGCTCCGGACGAAGCGGCGGCCCTGCGCCGGGGTCGGCGCGTGGCGCCGGACCGGGCGGCCGTGCGGGCCGGCCGGGCCCGAACAGCTGGAAGCGCGCGCGGAGGCGGGTGCCGTGGCCGCTGTCGACCACGACCTCGTCGGCGAACCCGGCCATGAGGGGCAGGCCGAGGCCCGCGCCCGGACTGTCGATGCGCGGGCCCATGCCGATCCCGTCATCGCTCACCTGGAGCTCGAGCCGCTCCGCGCCCAGCTCGACCAGGATGCGGACGTGTCCGGGCTCGCTGCGGTCGCGGTAGGCGTGCATCACGGCGTTCGCCACCGCCTCCGAGACGACGATGCCGACCGCGGCCCGGTCCACGGCGAGGCCCGCGAGCACCTCCATCACGGCTCCTCGCGCCAGCGGGGCGCTCTCCGGCACTGCGAGGAGGTCGACCTCCAGCAGTGGCTCCAGCATTGCCGCCTCCATGCCAACCCTGTTCCCCCAACCTCGCCCGGCCTACGCCACCGGATAGGTGCGCATGGAGACGCCCGCCGGGACGGACGCCCGCGGGAGGCCGCGCACGACGCTTCGGGCGCGGCCGAAGCGTCCGGGTTCTACGGTCGTGGTCATGACCACTCGGCAGGGTTCCCGGCTGACGCTGCTCGCGATGAGCCTGGGCTTCGCCGTGGTGCAACTCCACGTGTCGGCCTGATCGCGCCGCTGATCACGACCGAGCTGCTCGGCAGCGTCGACCGCTCGCGCTCGGGCGTGTCCTCCGGCACGCTCAACACCCTGCGCCAGACGGGCAGCGTGATCGGCGTCGCGCTGCTCGCGTCCCTGCCCGGCCGCGTCAGCGGACGCGCGGGGGCAGCGCCCAGAGCGCGCGGGCGCGGCCGGAGGGCCCGAGGCCCTGGGCCAGCGCGCGGCGCAGGGCGCGGCGGCCGCCCCGAGCAGGCGGCGCGGGCGCCGGCGCGTAGCGCCCCGCGGTGAGCGCGCGGAGGTAGGCCTCGACCTCGGGCGAGTAGCTGCCGAGCCGGCGCTGGAGCTGCGTCAGCGTGGTGCCCGGCCGCACCGGGCGGCCGAGCACGCGCAGCGCGGCCTCGAGCTCGGCCACGGCGCGGTCCATCGGCGTCCCGCCGCGCGGCGCGCGCCACAGGGCGAGCGCCCAGACGGCCGGGAGCGCGAGCGCCAGCAGCACGACCGGGACCAGCCACCACAGCGAGCCCTCGGTCTCGGACAGGGTGGACGTGCCGGCCTGCGCCCGCTGCCGGGCGCCCAGGAGGCCGCCGGCGGAGCCGCCCTCCGGGTTGTTCGTGGCGTTGCTGGAGCCGGCGCCCGGCGTGGCGCGCGCCACCGGGGTGCCCGGGGTCGCCCCCTTGGGCAGGTCGGTGGCGAAGACCCGCGAGCGCGCCGGCGTGGCGGCGGGCGTCGGGTCGAACGTCACCCAGCCGATGCGGTCGAACCACGCCTCGACCCAGGCGTGGGCGTCGGTGTCGCGGACGATCCACTGGTTGCGGCTGCTCGAGTAGCCGCCCGGGCTGAAGCCCGTGACCACCCGCGCCGGGATCCCGGCCATGCGCAGCAGCAGCGCCATCGCGCCCGCGTAGTGCTGGCAGTATCCCTGGTGGGAGACGTTGAGGAAGAACTCCAGCGGCTCCTGGCCGGGCGGCGGCTGCCGGGGGCGCTCGGAGTACACGAACTGCCTGCCGTGCAGGAAGCTGTTGACCGCGAGGACGTACTGGTAGGGCGTCTGCGACGCCCGGCGGAGCTGCTTCGCCAGCGCCCACGTGCCGGAGTAGCGCGAGTTTCGCATCACGGCGTCGATGTCGTAGTTGCCGCGCTTGGCCGACGGATAGCTGGCGAAGGAGATCGCGGTCTTGTCGCTCCAGCCCTTGAAGTGCACCACGGCCTCGTGCACCCGGTGCGTCTCCACGCCCGTGCGCAGGTCGGACGCGGTGACCCCGGGGCGGAACGGCGCCGTCACCGCGAGGTCGTCGGTGTGCACCCGGGTCTCCCGGCCGCTGGAGTCCAGCGACAGCGCCACCGGGTTGGGCCGGGGCACGTGCACGCGCAGCGTGTAGGAGTCGCCGCGGTGCAGCGGCCCGACGGAGTCCCACGTGCCCGCAGCGAGCCCCGGGTCGACCGGGTGCGACGGGTTCAGCACCTGCATGATCGTGCCCGCCCCGATCACGTCGGTCGTCTGCATCCGCCGGATGTCGACGGAGATCGTGCTCGTCCACTCCGGATGGGTGTCACCGCCGCCCGCGACGTCGGGCTGCCACGTCGGCTCGAGCGGGTCCTCGCGCGGCGTCGGGTCCGTGCGCACTTGCCACGAGCGCCCGTTGAACACGTCGAGGTCGCGCGCCTTCCAGTAGAGCGGCCGGGACGAGGACACCCGCATGACCTCGTTGCCGTCGCGCGGCCAGGTGATCGGACCGTACGTCTGCGCTCCAGGAGAAGTGCACCGGGTCGTCGGGGCCGAGGTTCTCGGCGAACGAGCGGTAGTCGAACCACGGCTCCCCGCGGTCGGCCACCGCGGCGAGCGGCAGAGCGCCGGCCAGCGCCACGCCCAGCAGCGCGGCGACGCCGATGCCGGGCCGCAGCGGCAGCCGCTCGAGCCACAGGAAGGCGACCGTGAGCCCGGACAGCACGAGCCCGAGCAGCAGGGACCGCGTACCGCCGAGCGACACGACCGGGGAGGCGATCACGACCAGCAGCACCGCGAGCGCGAGGATCTGAAAGCCCCGGTCCGGCGCGCGCAGCGGCGAGCGCGCGTCGGCGTCGGCCGGCGCGCTGCGCGGCCAGAACGTCAGCAGCCCCGCCAGCGACCAGCAGGCCCGCCGCGAGCAGCTCGAGCGCGATCCGCGGCCATGGGTTCGCGCTCTTGTATGGCAGCGCCACCGTCCCGAGCGCCTGCAGCCCGTCGGCGAATCCGCTGCCGAGCTCGTCCCAGTGGCGCGGCTTCAGATAGTGCAGCGGTGCGCCCGACACCAGGTAGGCGACCAGCGCCGCCAGGACGACCGCGGCGGCGAGCGCGCCCGCGCGCCGCCAGCGCGACCGCACCCGCCCGGCCAGCAGCGCGAGCACGGCTGCGGCCACCGCGGCCAGCACCCAGACCAGCGCCCGGGCGGAGCCGTAGCCGCCGATCTGCCGCTGCCACTCCAGCGCACCGACGCAGGCGAGCGCCACGAGCCCGAACAGGCGCGCCACCCACTGCGGCAGCAGCGCGCGTGCGACCGGTTGCGCCGCCCTGACCCGCGCCGCCGGCGGGCCGGCGGCTGTGCGCACCTGGTGCACCCACCCGATTCTGCCATCCGGACGCCGGCGGCTCACGCGGCGTGGCGCACCCGCCAGTACGCGGCTTACCCGCTCGCCTCGAACTCCCGCTGGCGCAGCTCGATCCGCCGGATCTTGCCGGTCAGCGTCTTCGGCAGGTCGTCGACGAACTCGATCTTGCGCGGGTAGGCGTAGGCGGAGAGCCGCGAGCGGACGAAGCGCCTGGATCTCGCTCGGCGAGCTCGTCGGAGCGGCTCGTGGCCCTCGGCGAGCACGATGAACGCCTTGACCACGTAGCCGCGGCGCTCGTCCGGCGAGGCGACCGCGGCCGCCTCGGCGACCGCCGGGTGCTCGAGGCAGGCCGACTCGACCTCGAACGGCCCGATCCGGTAGCCCGCGGCGATGATCACGTCGTCGGCGCGGCCCTCGTACCAGACGTAGCCGTCCTCGTCCGTCGGCGCCGCGTCCTTGGTGTGGAACCAGTCGCCGCCGAACGTCTCCCGCGCGGCCTCCGTCGTTGCGCCAGTAGCCGAGCGGATAGTGCGGGTTGGAGCGGGCGCGCAGGCAGATCTCGCCGCGCTCGCCCTGCGGCACCGGGCGCTCGTCCTCGTCGAGGATCTGCACGTCCCAGCCCGGCATCGGCCGGCCCATCGAGCCCTCGCGGACCTCCATGAACGGGTAGTTGGCGCACGAGCGGATAGGACTCGGTGAGCCCGTAGTAGTCGAGCACGGTGAGCGCCGTACTGGTCGCGGAACCAGCGGATCGCCTCCGGGTTCAGCGGCTCGCCGGCCGAGCAGACGACGCGGAAGTGCTGCGGGTAGCGCTCGCCGGCGTCGGCGATGCCCATCATCGAGCGCATCGCCGTCGGCGTGGTGAAGACGTTCGACGCCTGGTGGCGGGAGAGGAAGTCGAGCTGCTTGTGCGGGTCGAAGCCGCCCTCGCGCTGGTAGACGAGCTGGACGCGCCGAAGCGCCAGGGGCCGAGCAGCGGCGCGATCCCCGCCGCCCACGCCCACTCGCCCATGCCGTGGAAGCGCTCGCCGTCGCGCACGTCGTGGCAGTAGACGAACTCCTCGTGGGCGAGCAGGTAGCGGTGGGCGTGCACGATGCCCTTGGCCAGCCCGGTGGTGCCCGAGGTGTAGTAGAGCTGCGCGGGGTCCTCGGACGAGGTGTCCTCGGGCGTCGAACGCGGCGTCGCCGGAGGCCAGCAGCCCGTCGTCGAGCAGCAGCACGTCCTCGCACGAGCGCCGGATCGACGCGGTCCTGGTTGGCCGCGTCGGTGACCAGGACCTCGGCCTGCGAGTCGCTGACCCGGTGGCGGATGCCGTCGTCGCCGTAGAGCACCGACATCGACAGCAGGATCGCGCCGCACTTCCAGGTGCCGAAGAACACCGCCGCGGTCTCGGGCGTCGGCGGCAGCAGCATCGCCACGCGGTCGCCCTTCGCGACGCCGTGGGCCGCGAGCACGTTGGCGAACCGGTTCGACAGCTCCTGCAGCTCGCCCCAGAGCACCTCGCGGACGTTGCCTTCGAAGTGCTCGTGGACCATCGCGAGCTTGTCCGCGGGGTGCTTGTCGCAGACGTCCTGGGCGATGTTGTAGCGCTCGGGGACCTGCCACTCGTGCTGGCCGACCGCCTCTTCGTACGACGCGAACATCGCCGCAGGATATGCCTCATTCGCCCTGGGCCTGGCGCTCCTTGATCTTGGCCTCGAGCTGCTGCATCACGTCCGGGTCGCGCAGCGTCGTCACGTCGCCGAGCTCGCGGCCCTCGGCGATGTCGCGCAGGAGCCGGCGCATGATCTTGCCGGAGCGGGTCTTGGGCAGGTCGTCGGCCCAGATGATCCGCTTGGGCCGGGCGAACTTGCCGATCCGGCCGGCCACGTGCTCGCGGATGTCCGCCGACGAGGCCGTCGTCGCCCTCGGTGCTGCCGCTCGAGCGTGACGAACGCCGTGATCGCCTGGCCCGTGTCCTCGTCGGCCTGGCCGATCACCGCGGCCTCGGCCACCTTCGGGTGCGACACGATCGCGGACTCCACCTCGGCCGTCGACAGCCGGTGGCCCGACACGTTCACCACGTCGTCGATGCGCCCGATGATCCAGAAGTAGCCGTCGCCGTCCTCGCGCGCGGCGTCGCCGACCAGGTAGACGTCACGGCCGAACTTGGCCCAGTAGGTCTCGACGAACCGGTCGTCCTCCTTGTACAGCGTCCGCAGCATGGAGGGCCACGGCCGGCGCAGGGTGAGGTACCCCTGCTCGGTGCCGGCGGCGGAGCCGTCCTCGGTGACCACCGCGGCCTCGATCCCGGGCAGCGGCCGGCCGGCCGAGCCGGGCTTGGTGGCGAGCAGGCCGGGGAGGGTGGTGATCATGATCGCGCCGGTCTCGGTCTGCCACCACGTGTCGACGATCGGGCAGAGCCCGCCGCCGACGACCTGGTGGTACCACAGCCAGGCCTTCGGGTTGATCGGCTCGCCCACCGTCCCGAGCAGCCGCAGCGACGACAGGTCATGGCGCTCCGGGTACTCGGCGCCCCACTTCATGCAGGCGCGGATCGCTGTCGGCGCGCAGTAGAGGATCGTCACCTTGTGGTGCTCGACGATGTCCCACCACACGTCCTTGTCGGGGTAGTCGGGCGCCCCCTCCCACATCACCGACGTCGCCCCGTTGGCCAGCGGCCCGTACACGATGTACGAGTGGCCGGTCACCCAGCCGACGTCGGCCGCGCACCAGTAGACGTCCTCCTCCGGCTTGAGGTCGAAGACGGCGCGGTGCGTGTAGGCGACCTGGGTCAGGTAGCCGCCCGTGGTGTGGAGGATGCCCTTCGGCTTGGCCGTCGAGCCGCTCGTGTAGAGGATGTACAGCGGGTCCTCTGCGTCCATCGGCTCCGGCGGGCACTCGTCGTCCGCGGCGTCGACCAGCTCGTGGTACCAGTGGTCGCGGCCGTCCTGCATCGGGGCGCCGTTGTCGACGCTGCGCACGACCACGATCGTCCCGACCAGGTCGCCGATCACCTCGTCGACCTGCTCCTTGATCGGCGCCGTCCTGCCCTTGCGGCGGGCGCCGTCGACGGTGATCAGCGCCTTCGCCTGCGAGAACTCCATCCGCTCGCGCACGGACTCGGGGCTGAAGCCCCCGAACACGACGTTGTGGATCGCGCCGATCCGGGCGCAGGCCAGCATCGAGATCACCACCTCGGGGATCATCGGCAGGTAGATCCCGACGACGTCACCCTTGGCGATCCCGAGCGACTTCAGGCCGTTGGCGAACTTCTGCACGTCGCGGTGCAGGTCGGCGTAGCTGACGTCGCGCTCCTCACCCTCCTCGCCGCGCCAGTGGTAGGCGACCCGGGAGCCGTTGCCGGCCTCCACGTGGCGGTCGACGCAGTTGTAGGCCACGTTCAGCTTGCCGCCGACGAACCACTTGGCGAACGGCGGATTCGACCAGTCCAGCACCTGGTCCCACTCGCGGTCCCAGTGCAGCGCGTGCGCCTGCTCGGCCCAGAAGCCCTCGTAGTCGGCGTCGGCCGCCTCGTAGACGCCGGCGTCGGAGACCACTGCCCGCTCGGCGAAGCCGCCGGGCGGCGCGAACGTCTCCTGGTCGAGCAGCTCCTCGAGCTGCTGCTCGAGCGTGGCCATCAGCGCGACAACGGCCCGAGCGGAGCGACGTCGCGGCCGAAGGTGAAGTTGATCACCTGGGCGAACGACGCGTACCAGGCGGCCAGCGCCGTGACGAGCCCGACGTAGCCGCCGAGCTTGACGATGCTCGTGTTGCCGCCGGAGTTGCCGATGCCGAGGATGATGAACGTCGCCGTGAGCAGGAAGAACACCAACGCGACCGCCACGTTGGTGCGCAGCGACGCGACGAACATGTACGCGGTGAAGATGCCCCAGGCCCACAGGTAGAGGCCGACGGCCGAGCCCGCCTCGGAGGCCGGGATGTCCTTGATGAAGAACGTCACGAGCGCCCAGAACGAGATCCAGAACGCCCCGTAGGACGAGAACGCGGTGGCGCCGAACGTGTTGCCGGTCTTGAACTCCCACATGCCGGCGAGCAGCTGGCCGATGCCGCCGTAGGCCAGGGCCAGCCCGAACACGACCGGCTCGGCCTTGTCGCTGACCAACCCTGAGTTGACCATGCTGAGCACGAACGTGGTCAGCGCGAAGGCGGCCAGGCCCAGCGGCGCGGGGTTGGCGATCGCAGGCGCGGCGGGCGCCGGGGCAGGGCGCTGCGCGGTCGAAGCTTCCATGAGGCTCTCCTCCCTCAGATGGGATCTGGACAGCGGCCTTTTAGCGATGCACCGGCTTCAGGGGCGGACGGATCGACCACCGGCGGCCACGGGTCGGCGAGCGGCGGCTGAGACGCGGTGAGCGGCGTGGCGCGCCGCGGCAGGCGCTAGCTTTGCGACCGGCGAATGGACGTCGCTCTCGGGATGGTGCTGGGCATGGTGGTCGCCGTGTCGCTCGGCGCCGGCTGGCGCCTGGTGTTCACGCGCGGGCGCGTGCTGGCGCCCGAGGCCGCGGCGATGCAGGCCGCCGTCCACGCCGCCACCTCGCTGCTGCCGCCGCTGCGCCAGGGGCTGACGCCGGAGACGGCGAAGCCGGCCGTGCGCGCGCTGCGCCTGCTGACCGGCGCCCAGGCCGTCGCGCTGGCCGATGGCCAGACCGTATTGGCGTTCGACGGGGAGGCCGCCGACCACCACCGGGGGGGCGACGCGCTCGCCACGCTGACCGGCCGCTCCGACCGCGTGCACGTGGAGCGCCACACCCACCCCGACTGCCCGCTGCGCTCCGCCCTGGCCGCGCCGCTGTTCGTGCACGACCGGCGCGTCGGCACGCTCGTCGCGCTCTACGACCGGCCGGCCCGGCTGCGCCTGGAGGACTCGCGCGTGGTGTCCGAGGCGGCGGCGCTGGTGGCCGCGCTCGTGCAACTGTCCGAGGTCGAGGCGCAGGGCGAGCGGCTCGCCCGCGCCGAGCTGCGCTCGCTGCGCGCGCAGATCTCGCCGCACTTCATCTACAACGCGCTGGCCGCCGTGGCCGCGTTCATCCACTCGCGCCCGGAGGAGGCGCGCGAGCTGCTGTCCGAGTTCGCCGAGTTCATCCGCTACGGCTTCGGCAGCCAGCGCCCCTACGTCACGCTCGCCGACGAGCTCGGCTACGTGGAGAAGTACCTGCGGCTCGAGCAGGCCCGGTTCGGCGAACGCATGCGGGTGCGCGTGGAGGTCGACCCCGACATCCTGCCGGCGGTCGTCCCGGTGCTGTCCGTGCAGCCGCTGGTGGAGAACGCCGTGCGCCACGGGGTGGAGTCGCGGCCCGAGGGCGCGACGATCGAGATCGAGGGCCGCAGCGTCGGCAGCGACGTCTGGCTGTCGGTGCGCGACGACGGCGCGGGCATGGACCCGGACATGGCGGCCAGCGCGCTCGCCGGCAACGGCGGCGGGATCGGCCTGCACAACGTGCAGAGCCGGCTGCGGGCCACGTTCGGCGATGGTTACGGGCTCCAGCTCGGCCCCGGCCCGGGCACCGAGGTGATCATGACCCTGCCGAAGTTCCGCGCCGGGGTGCGCCCGGCATGAACGGCGGCCTTCGGCTCCTGGCGGTCGACGACGAGCGCCCGGCGCTGGAGGACCTCGTGCGCATGCTCTCGGCGCTGCCGCTCGTCACGTGCGTGGCGGAGGCGTCCAGCGCCGACGAGGCGCTGTTGGCGCTCGGCGAGGAGCCGGCGATCGACGGCGTGTTCCTCGACGTGCGCATGCCGGGGCTCGACGGCGTCGAGCTCGGCCGCGTCCTGCGCCGCTTCGCCTCCCCGCCCGCGCTGGTCTTCGTCTCGGCCTACGACGAGTTCGCCGTCGACGCGTTCACGCTCGCCGCGCTCGACTTCCTGGTCAAGCCCGTCGGCCGCGCGCGCCTGGAGGAGGCGGTCCGGCGCGTCGCCCGGGCCGCCGGGGCCGCACCGGCAGCGCCCGAGCCGGCACTCGACGCCGACCTGCTCCCCGTCGACGCGCTGCGCGGCGGCGGCACCCGCCTGCTGCCCCGCGACTCGATCCTCTACCTGCAGGCCCACGGCGACTACGTGCGGGTGGTGTCCGACGAGGGGCGCTACCTGCTGCGCGCCCGCCTGGCCGACCTGGAGGAGCGCTGGACCGCGCACGGGTTCGTGCGCGTGCACCGCGCGTACGTGATCAACCTCCGGCGCGCCGTGGAGGTCCGGCCGCAGGTCAACGGCACGGCGATCGTGGTGATGCGCGACGGCGCCGAGCTGCCGATCGCCCGCCGCCAGGTCGGCGATCTGCGGCGAAGGCTCGGCCGGTGAGCGCGCGCACGCCGCGCGACGAGCTGGCCGACGCGACCGAGCACGGCGGCCTCTACCTGCGCCGGCTGCTGCGCGCCCAGCTCGGGCTGAGCGTGCTGGCGCTGCTGGCGTTCGGCGGGCTCGTCGGCGGGCTGCCGCTGGCCATCTACCTGCTGCCGGGGCTCCAGCACGCGACCCTGTTCGGGCTCCCGCTGCCGATCGTCGCCCTGCTGTGGCCGCCGTTCCCGCTGTTCGTGGCCATCGGCGCGCTGTACACGCACCGGGCGGAGGCGCTCGAGGACGCGTTTCGCGAGCTCGTCGAGCCGCCGCGATGATCGCCCTCGGCGCCATCCTGGCGATGACGTCCGGCACGGTGGGGCTGGGCCTGTACGGCGTACGGCTCGTCCGGACGAGCGCCGATCTGTTCGTGGCCTCGCGCGCGGTGACGCTGTGGTGGAACTCGGCGGCGATCTCCGGCGAGTACCTCAGCGCGGCGTCGTTCCTCGGCATCGCCGGGCTGGAGATGAAGACCGGCGTGGTGGCGCTGTGGCTGCCGCTCGGCTACACGGCCGGTTACCTCGCGCTGCTGCTGTTCGTGGCCGCGCCGCTGCGCCGGCTCGGCGCGTACACGATCTCGGACTTCGCCGAGGCGCGGCTCGGCTCGCCCGCCCTGCGGCGGCTGGCCGGCTGCATCGTGCTGGGCATCGTGGCCTTCTACCTCGTGCCGCAGCTCAAGGGCGCCGGGCTGACACTCGGGCAGGCCGTGGGCGCGCCGTACTGGGTCGGCGTGGTGTGCGTGGGCGGCGTCGTGGCCGCGATCGTGGCCAGCGGCGGCATGCGCGGCATCACCTACGTGCAGGCGTTCCAGTTCTGGGCCAAGACGTTCGCCATCGCGCTGCCGGCGATCCTGCTGCTCATCCACCTGGGTGGGCTGCCCGAGCGCGCGGCGCTGTTCGGGCGCGAGTTGCCGCACGCCGGCCCGGCCGGCCTGACCGTCGAGCTCGCGTCCCCGCAGCGGCTGACGTTCCCGGCGGCGACCACGTACCGGATCGACGGGGCCCGCTTCCGGGCCGCGCGCGGCGAGGTCCGGACGCTGCGCGGCACGTTGCGGCTGCCCCCGGGCGCGGCCGTGCCGGTGGCGGACGGCACGACCGCCCAGCGGGGCGCCGTCTGGTCGCGCCCGGTCGGCCACGGCGACGAGAACTCGCCGCTGGCGGTCTACTCGCTGTTGATCGCCACGTTCCTGGGGACGATGGGTCTGCCGCACATCCTCGTCCGCTTCTACACCAACCAGAACGGCACGATGGCGCGGCGGACGACGGTGCGCGTGCTGGGGCTGCTCGCGCTCTTCTACGCGTTCCCGGCGGTCTACGGCGCGCTCGGGCGGGCGCTGGTGCCGCAGCTCTACACGACCGGGAACACCGACGCGGTCGTGCTCGAGCTGCCGCGCGCCGCCTGGCCGGGCACCGTGGGCGAGCTGCTCGGCGCGCTGGTGGCGGCGGGCGCGTTCGCCGCGTTCCTGTCGACCGCGTCGGGGCTGATGGTCTCGCTGGCCGGCACGCTGGCCTCGGACCTGGGGCGCCGGCGGGGCCGGCGCGGCTTCCGCGTCGCCGCCCTGCTCGGCGTGCTGCCGCCCGTGCTGCTCGCCCTGTTCGCCCGCGACCTCGACATCACGGTGCTGGTGGGCTGGGCGTTCGCCCTGGCCGCCAGCACGTTCTGCCCGCTGCTGCTGCTCGGCATCTGGTGGTCGCGGCTGACCGCGCGCGGCGCCGCGGCCGGGCTGGCCAGCGGCGCCCTGCTGGCCACCGGCGCGATCTTCACCGGGCTGGCGCTGCACGGGCGCAGCGTCGAGCTGGACGCGCTGCTCGTCCAGCCGGCCGTGCTCACCGTCCCGGCGGCGTTCGCGGTGATGGTCGTGGTGTCGCTGCTCGACCGCGCGCTGCGGGCCGACACCGAGCTCCTGGCCCTGCACGCCCCCGAGGGGCTGGGGCTGGGCCAGGAGCGGGAATCGCTACCGGTGTGACGGCTACTCGGCGCCCTCGGCCTGGCGCTCCTTGACCTTCTCCTCCAACTGCTGCATCACGTCCGGGTCGCGCAGCGTCGTCACGTCGCCGAGCTCGCGGCCCTCGGCGATGTCGCGCAGGAGCCGGCGCATGATCTTGCCGGAGCGCGTCTTGGGCAGGTCGTCGGCCCAGATGATCCGCTTGGGCCGGGCGAACTTGCCGATCCGGCCGGCCACGTGCTCGCGGAGCTCGCTCACCAGGTCGTCGTCACCCTGGTGGTCGCCCTCGAGCGTCACGAACGCGGTGATCGCCTGCCCGCTGTCCTCGTCGGCCTGGCCGATCACCGCGGCCTCGGCCACCTTGGAGTGCGAGACGATCGCCGACTCGACCTCGGCGGTGGACAGCCGGTGGCCCGAGACGTTCACCACGTCGTCGATGCGCCCGATGATCCAGAAGTAGCCGTCGTCATCCTGGCGCGCGGCGTCGCCGACGAGGTAGACGTCACGGCCGAACTTGGCCCAGTAGGTCTCGATGAAGCGGTCGTCCTCCTTGTACAGCGTCCGCAGCATCGACGGCCACGGGCGCTTGAGCACCAGGTAGCCCTGCTCGGTGCCCGCGGCGTCGCCCTCCTCGGTCACCACCGCGGCCTCGATCCCCGGCAGCGGCCGGCCCGCCGACCCGGGCTTGGCGTCCAGCAGCCCCGGCAGCGTGGTGATCATGATCGCGCCGGTCTCGGTCTGCCACCACGTGTCGACGATCGGGCAGCGCTCACCGCCGATCACCTTCCAGTACCACAGCCAGGCCTTCGGGTTGATCGGCTCGCCTACCGTTCCGAGCAGCCGCAGCGAGCTGAGGTCGTGCTTCTCCGGGTGCTTGACGCCCCACTTCATGCACGCCCGGATGGCCGTCGGCGCGCAGTAGAGGATCGTCACCTTGTAGCGCTCGACGATGTCCCACCAGGCGTCCTTGTCCGGGTAGTCCGGCGCCCCCTCCCACATCACCGACGTCGCCCCGTTGGCCAGCGGCCCGTAGACGATGTAGGAGTGCCCGGTCACCCAGCCGACGTCGGCCGCGCACCAGTAGACGTCCTCCTCGGGCTTGAGGTCGAACACCGCCCTGTGGGTGTACGCCACGCCGGTGAGGTAGCCGCCGGTGGTGTGCAGGATGCCCTTCGGCTTCGCCGTCGAGCCGCTCGTGTAGAGGATGTACAGCGGGTCCTCTGCGTCCATCGGCTCCGGCGGGCACTCGTCGTCCGCGGCGTCGACCAACTCGTGGTACCAGTGGTCGCGGCCGTCCTGCATCGGCGCGTCGTTGTCGACCCGCCGCACCACCACGATCGTGCCCACGAGGTCGCCGATCACCTCGTCGACCTGCTCCTTGATCGGCGCCGTCTTGCCCTTGCGCCGCGCGCCGTCGACGGTGATCAGCGCCTTCGCCTCGGAGAACTCCATGCGCTCCTTGACCGACTCGGCGCTGAAGCCGCCGAAGACCACATTGTGGATCGCGCCGATCCGGGCGCAGGCCAGCATCGAGATCACCACCTCGGGGATCATCGGCAGGTAGATCCCGACCACGTCGCCCTTCTCGATGCCCAGCGACTTGAGGCCGTTGGCGAACTTCTGGACGTCGCGGTGCAGGTCGGCGTAGCTGACGTCGAGCTCCTCGCCCTCCTCGCCCCGCCAGTGGAACGCCACGCGCTCGCCGTTGCCGGCCTCCACGTGCCGGTCGACGCAGTTGTAGGCGACGTTCAGCCTGCCGCCGACGAACCACTTGGCGAACGGCGGGTTCGACCAGTCGAGCACCTGGTCCCACTTCTGGTCCCAGTGCAGCGCCTCGGCGCGCTCGGCCCAGAAGCCCTCGTAGTCGGCATCCGCCGACTCGTAGATCTCCGCGTCGGAGACCACGGCCTGCTCGGCGAAGTCGTCGGGCGGCGAGAACGTCTCCTGGTCGAGGAGCTCCTCCAGCTGCTGCTCGAGCGTCTGACCTTCCGTCGCCATCTGTTCTCCTCGCCTCAGAGTGCCGGGCACCCCTAGGCGTAGCACGCCAGGCGTCAGTCAGGCAACTAAGTACCGGCCCCCGCGGTCACCGGCACTAGCGCTTCTTGCGCTTCCCGCGCGAGCTCGAGGGCGGGCGGGGAGCGGGCGCCGGGGCGGGGCGGGGCGGGCGTTGCGGGCGGTTGCTCGGCCACGGCTCCTCGCGCCCCGTGCTCCAGGCCGGCGGGAGGCCGCCGGGCCAGGCGCCGAGGCACAGCAGCCCCAGGGCGGCGAGCCAGAACACCTGCACGATCGGCAGCGGGAAGATGATCAGCGTCGCGCCGGTGATGATCCCCAGCACGCCGTAGAGCCGAGTGAGCATCCCGGCGCGCATCGCGTTCAGCGACACCAGGACCATGCCCAGGGCGAGCATCAGGCTGCCGAGCAGCTGCATGATCCGCCCGAACGAGAACAGGCCGCTGCCGGTGTTGGCGTCGGCCACCGTGCGCGGCCCGGAGAGGAAGTCGGACGCCTTCGCGGCGTTCGCGACCTGCAGGATGACGATGCCCAGCCCCAGCACGACGCCCCCGGCCAGGGCGAGCAGGACGGCCCAGCGCGGCAGCTGTGGCCGCCGCGCCCGCGTGGCCACGCCGAGGAAGCCGACGGCCCAGCCGAGGCCGACATAGCCGATCAGGCCCACGACGCCCGAGGCGATGACCATGGCGGCGTGGTCGTGCAGGTACTGGAAGACCGGCGTCTGCAGCGACGGCATCCGGTTGAGCGGGCCCGGCTGCAGCGCGTGCTGAAGCGACACGATGAAGCTCGACGAGGGCGCGCCGGAGGCCACGACCTGCTGCAGCACCAGGTAGCCGACGAGCCCGAGCGAGCCGACGACGCCGGCGATCCCGGCGCGCGGGCGCTGGCGCGCCTCCCAGGCGAGCTGCTTGTCGATGTCGATCTGCGCGGCCACGGCTACGGCTTCGCCCCCGGCGAGGTCAGCGTGCGCCGCGCCGGCTCGGGCGGGATCTCGTTGCGCCCGGCCACGCGGGACACGCGGTCGCCGGCGAACAGGAGGAGGTCCAGCACGGGCGCGGCGAGGCCGATCAGGCGCTCGATCCGCCGCCGCCGGTCGCGCTGCGCGGAGGTGAGGTGGGGCACGCGCCGCGATTGTAGACTCGCCCGCGTGCTGATCCGCGAGGTCATGACCGAGTCGGTGGTGACCGCGGACCCGCAGCGCAGTGTCCGGGACATCGCGCAGCTCATGCGCGACCGCAACGTCGGCTCGGTCGTGCTGGTCGCCGGCGGGCGCCCGGTCGGGTTCATCACCGACCGCGATCTGGCCCTGTCCGTGGTGGCCGACGGCCGCGATCCGGCGAGCGCCGCGGCCGACCACGCGTCCACGCCCGTCATCACCGCGCTGCCGGACATGGAGATCGAGGAGGGCGCCGAGCTGATGATCCGCCACGGCGTGCGCCGGCTCGTGGTGGTGGACGGCGTGCGCCTGTGCGGCGTGGTCACGCTCGACGACCTGGCCTCGCGCACCGGCGACCACGCGCTCGCCTCGCGGCTGTCGGCGCGGGTGACCCAGGCGTCGCTACCGGACTACTTCTTCCACGAGCGCGGAAGCGGGTAGGCCGGCCGCGGCCGCGGCGAACGCCCGGATCACCGGGTGCGCGCGGGTGCCGTCGCCCGCCAGCTCGGGCTGGAACAGCGTGCCGAGGAAGAACGGATGGCCGTCCAGCTCCAGCGCCCGGGCGGCGCCGTCGGAGTCGTGGGCGGTGAAGCGCACGCCGTGGCGCTCGAGCGCCGCGAGGTAGCGCGGGTCGAGCCCGTAGGAGCAGTGGTAGCGCTCGACGCTGCGCTCCACGCCCATGATCCGCTGCAGCAGCGACCCGGGCGTGTAGCGGATCGCGCCCTCGTGGCCGACGAGCGAGCACTCCAGTTCGACGATCACGAGGTCTTCGGCCGCCTCCCCGTACTCCGCGTGCCCGGCGCCGGCGATCCCGCAGACGTCACGGGCCAGCTCGAGCACGGCGTGCTGGAACCCGCCGCAGGTGCCCAGAAAGGGGATGCCGCGCTCGCGGGCGGCGCGCACCGCGGCGAGCGCGCCCTCGCGGTCGCGGTAGGGGCTGCCGGGGACCATCCAGACGCCGTCGAAGCCTTCGAGGCCCGCGTGGCCCGCCTCGCTCGGCACCCAGTAGGGGTCGAGCACGAGGTCGTCGCGGCGGCGCAGGGCGTCCACGAGCAGGGGAATCCGGGCGTGGGCGCGAACGCTGGGGGAGCGGTCGCCCACGAGGGCGATGGCGGCGGTCGGCATGCGGAGATGGTCGCCGGTCGTGGAGTTCACGTCCAACGATCGTTAGGCGTATGTCAATCAGAGATACTGATAGTGGATGGATCCCCGCTTCCTGCGTACGTTCGCGACAGTGACCCGTCTCGCCTCGTTCTCCGCGGCCGCGCGCGAGCTCGGCTACACGCAGTCGGCGATCTCCCAGCACATCGCCGGGCTGGAGGCCGAGCTGGGCGCGACGCTGCTGCACCGCCGGCCGGTGGCGCCGACCGAGGCCGGCGCGCGGCTGCTCGAGCACGCGGGGCCGATCCTGCTGCGGCTCGATGCTGCGCGGGCGGACGTCATGCGGGTGGCGGCGGGGCCGCCGGGCCGGCTGCAGGTCGGCGCGACGCCGCTGTCGGCGGGACTGGCCGCGCGCGCGGTGGCGGCCGCGCGCGCCGCCCGGCCGGCGCTGGAGGTCGCGGTGCGCGTCGCGCCACGCGACGCGCTGGCGGTCGCCGTGGCCACCGGCGCGCTGGACGCGGGCTTCGTCGACGGCGTGGCCGCCCCGGGCGACCCGCTGCGGCTGCCGGACACCGGGCTCGGCGTCGCCGAGTCGCGCGAGGCCGAGCTGGTCGTCGCGCTGCCGCGGGAGCACCCGCTGCGCGCCCGCCCGGCCGTGCCGCTCGAGGACCTCGTAGACGCGCGCTGGATCGACGCGCCCGGCGTCACCGTGGCGCTCGACGAGCTCGCCACGCTCGCCCGGGCGGAGGGCTTCCGGCCGGCGCTGCGCTACGACGGGCTGGACGTCGGCGGCCTGCTCGCGCTCGTGGCCGGCGGGCAGGGTCTGGCGCTGCTGCCGGCCGGCGTCGCGTCGGGCGTTCCGCTGGCCGCACCCGCGCTCGTGCACCGCACGGAGCTGCTCCACGGCGGTGATCCGCTCCCCGCCTCGCTGCGCATCGCGGAGCACGATGCCTGGGGCTAGCCGCACTCTGCTTTCGGGTGAAGGCCCGATGGTGCGAGGCGTGCGCCCGCGCGACGCTTCGGGTATGCCCGCCCTGGCCGAGCGCTCCCCACTCGCCGCGCGCCTCACGCGCCGGCAGCTCACCGTGCTCGCCGGGTCGTCGGTCGTGCTCGTGGCCGGGCTCGTCGTGCTCGCCCCGGCGCTGGCCGGCCTGCCCGACGTGTGGCGGCGGATCGCCCACGGAGACGCGTGGTGGCTCGCGTTCGCGCTCGCCCTCGAGGCGCTCTCCTTCGTCGGCCACATCGTGCTCTTCCGCGCCGTGTCGCTGGATGGCTCGGGCCGGATCGGCATGCGCGCCAGCACCGAGATCACGCTCGCCGGCCATATGGCCACACGGCTGTTCGCCAGCGCCGGCGCCGGCGGGATCGCGCTGACCGCCTGGGCGCTGAAGAAGTCGGGCATGGAGGGGCGCGACGTGGCCGCCCGCATGACCACGTTCCTGGTGCTGCTCTACGCCGTCTACATGGGCGCGCTCGTGCTCGGTGGCGCCGGGCTGGCCACCGGGCTGCTGGACGGCGGCGGCTCGCCGGCCATCACGCTCGTCCCGGCGGCGTTCGGCGCGCTCGTCATCGCGGTGGTCGCCTGCGCGCAGCTCGTGCGGCCGGGCGAGAGCCGGGTCCGGCGGGTGCTCGCGCCAGTGGGCGACGGCGTGCGCCAGGCGCGGCGGCTCGTGCGCTCCGGCAACCTGGGCCTGCTCGGCGCGGTCATGTGGTGGGGCTTCGACATCGCGACGCTGTGGGCGTGCTTCCGCGCGTTCGGCGCCGCGCCGGCCGTCGGCGTGCTGGTGATCGGCTACTTCGTCGGCATGCTGGCCAACACGCTGCCGCTGCCGGGCGGGATCGGCGGCGTCGACGGCGGGATGATCGGCGCGTTCGCCGCCTTCGGGGTCGACCCGGGGCTGGCCATCGTCGCCGTGCTCGCCTACCGCTTCTTCGCCTTCTGGCTGCCGATCGCGCCGGGCGCGCTGGCCTTCGCCTCGCTGCGCCGCACGGTCGCCGGCTGGGAGCAGCCGGAGGAGCCGCTCAAGCGCGCGGCGCGCATGCGGCGGGCGGTTCCCGAGCCGGCGCTCTGCAGCCGGTAGGATCGGTCCTCATGGAAGGGTTTGGCAGCTTCTTCAACGACCCCGACTTCCAGCGCCGCATGCAGGAGATGGCGGAGCAGATGCAGTCGGCCCAGACACTGGCGTGGGCGGACAACGCCATCAAGCTCGCCGTCGACCTCACGGTCGCCGCGATCAACCGCGTGAACATCCAGGGCACCACGGAGCAGCAGGCCGAGCAGGTCCGCACCGTGATGGCCACGGTGTTCCCCGAGGCGGTCACGCTGGTGCGCGAGGCGCGCCAGGGGCTGCAATAGGCGCGCGCGAGGCGTTCGCCCGCGCGGACGCCCTGCTGATCGACCTCGACGGCACGCTGGTCGACTCCTCCGGCCCCGTGTGGCGCGCGTGGGCGGCGTTCGCGCTGCGCCAGGGGCTGGATGCCGACGAGGTCAACCGGCGCGCCCACGGGCGCCCCTCGCGCGAGACCGTGCGCGAGCTCGCGGCGGCCGACCACGAGCGCGAGACCGTCCTGATCGAGGAGGCGGAGACGACCGACGTCGAGGGCGTCGTCGCCCTGCCCGGCGCGGACGCGGTGCTGCGCAGCGACCGCCGCATGGCGATCGTCACGTCCTGCTCCGACGCGCTGGCCGCGGTGCGGCTGCGCGCCGCCGGGCTGCCCGCGCCGGACGTGCTCGTGAGCGCGGACTCCATCACCCGCGGCAAGCCGGACCCGGAGGCGTTCCTGCTCGCCGCCCGCCGGCTCGGCGTCGCGCCGGGGGACTGCGTGGTGCTCGAGGACGCGCCGGCCGGGATCGCCGCCGGCCGGGCGGCGGGGTGCTACGTGATCGCGGTCCGCACGACGCACGCGGACGCCGAGCTGGCCGAGGCGGACGCGATCGTCGACGACCTCACCCAGCTGTCCACAATTGGATGACGGCGTAGGCGCGGTAGGGGCGCCAGCGCTCGGCGAGCGCGGCGGCCTCTTTGCCCAGCGCGTGGCGCACGCCGAGGTCGGTGGGCAGGAACGCGTCGCGGTCGCCGGTGCGCAGGGCCACATAGGACGCCGTCCACGGGCCGATGCCGGGGACCGCGAGCAGGTCATCCGCGCCGGCCAGCGCGCGCAGCGTCCGGCGACGGGTGGCGGGCATGGCCATGGCGGCGTCGGGCGCGCCGGCGACGGCCTCGGGCGTCGGGAACAGGTGCGTGACGGCGCCGACGGGGCGGGGGAGCGGGTCACCCACCGCCTGGACGAGGCGCGCGGCGTGGGTGGCCGCGGCGCGCAGCGAGATCTGCTGGCCGAGCACGGCGCGCACGGCGATCTCGCCCGTGTCGACCGTGCCGGGCACGCGCAGGCCGGGCCGGTAGGGCTGCAGGTGCGGGTCGCCTGCGAGCGCCGCGTCGATCTCGCCCGCGGGAGCGTCGAGGTCGAGCAGCGCGCCGAGCTTGGCGACCGCCGCGTCGCGGTCGCGCGGGTCGGCCTGGAGCGTCACGCGCATGCCGTGCGCCACCGGCTCGAGCTCGGCGACGCCGGGGCCGTGGGGCAGCCGGAGGCTGCGGCGATAGCCCGCGGGCGTGACCTCTTCGACGCCGGGGACGGCGCGCCTGGCCAGGAAGGCCAGCAGCGCGCCGCCGTCGAACGGCTCGCTGGCGCGCAGGATCACGCCGTCTCCGCCCGCCGGGACGCGCGGCCGGCGGCGATGACCTCCTTGAACGACCGGAAGCGGAAGATCCACACGACCGACGCGAGCCCGATCAGGAACGTCAGCGCCGCGATGGCGATCTGCTGGCCGACCGAGTAGGCGGCCACGCCGGCGCTGCCGCCGAACACGTTGACCAGCAGCGCCTGCTGCACGCCGGCGCCGCCCGGCGTGAACGGCACGAGCGCGGCCACGGCGTTGACGCCGAGCACGAGCAGCACGTTGCGCACCGAGCCGCCGACGTGGAACGCGTCGAGCAGGCACCAGAACGCCGTGAACCGGCACAGCCAGCCGGCGAACTGGACGAGCCACACCTCGCGGAAGTAGCGCCGCCGGTCCCGCAGGATCGTCAGGCCCTGGCGCACCCGCGCCCAGAACCGCTGCACGCGCGCCGACAGCAGCGCGAAGCCGGCGAACACGATCACGCCCAGCACGGTCAGCAGCAGCAGCGTGAAGCGCATGTGCTGGGCGAAGAACGCGAGGTCGAACGCCGGCAGCTTGGAGAAGTCGGGTGGCTTCGGGAACACGCCCTGGGAGAACGCGAACGCCAGGACGGGCACGGCGATCGACAGGTCGAAGGCGAGCTCGACGCAGAACGCCGCGGCGATCGCCGAGTAGCTCGAGTCGGGCACCGCGCTGTGGGTGAGGAACAGCCGGATCACGTCGCCGCTGCGGGCCGGGATGACCGAGTTGAAGCCGTAGCCGGCGAAGTAGGCGCCCCAGATCTTGCGGAACTGGATGCGCGAGTCGGGATAGGCGGCACGCAGGATGTGAAACGACGCGCGGGCGCGGAGCGTGAGGTACACCGTGAACGCCACGCAGGCCAGCAGCAGCGCGAGGAAGTTGACCTGCGCGAGGTTCGAGAAGAACTTCCCGACCGCATTGAAGAAGGACGAGAACGAGTCCCCGAGCGAGGCGAGCGGCGGCATCTTCGCCTCCTAGCCTGGCACGCGGAGCGGGGCGACGAACGCGCCGGCCAGCGCGGCCATCACGGCCGCGCCGAGGAAGCCGAGGCGGGGGTCGACGTGGTAGAGCGGCAGCCACAGGACCGGGGCGGCGGCGTTGCCGGCGAACTTGAACGCCGACACGACCGAGGTGCCGCCTGCCCGGTTGCCGGGGACCGCCTCCACCGCGAGCGTGTTGATGCCCGCCCAGATCAGCGCCGAGCCGAGGCCGGTGAGGAACCACAGCAGCGCCAGGGCGGCGGCGCTCGGCGCCAGCCCGAGCGCGGCCACGAGCAGCGTGCACGCCGCCGTGCCGGCGAGCGCCACCGGCACCCGCCCGTAGCGGTCGACCGCGTCGCCCGAGGGCCGGCCGACGATCATGCCGGCGATGCCGAAGCCGGCCAGCAGGAGGCCCCGGGTCACCGAGGACAGGCCGAACTCGTCGGCGGCGAGCACGGCCACCAGGAAGCTCACGCCCGTCACCCCCGCGTAGCCGGCGAACGCGGCGCCGCTCAGCAGGCCGACCCGCCGGGTCATCACCGCGCGCAGTCGCGGCTTGACGTCGCGCGGGCGGGCATCCGGCGGCGGCACGAGCGCGAGCCCGGCGGCCACGAAGGCGGGCACGAGGAACGCGAGCCGCCAGTCGAGCGCGCCGAGCAGCCCGCCGCACAGCGGCGACAGCGCCACGGCCGCGGTCTGGACGGCGGCGAACGTGCCCACGGCGCGGCCGATCTGGGCCGGCGGGACCTCGTCGGCCAGCCCGGCGAGCAGCAGCGGCGTGAGGAACGCGTTCGCCGCGCCCTGCAGCGCGCGGCTGCCCAGGAAGGCGACCATCCCCGGCGCGACGGCCGCCAACACGGAGAACGCCGTGTAGGCGAGATAGCCGGTGCGCACGACCCGGCGCCGGCCCAGCCGCTCGCCCACCGTGCCGGAGACGAGCTGCAGCACGGCGAACGGAACCAGGTAGGCGGGGATGGAGGCGGCCACGGCCGCGGTGCTGGCGTCGAACGCGTCGCGCAGCTGCGGCACGAGCACGGCGACCACGCCGCCGCCGAACGGCCCGAGGAAGCCGCCGATGTAGAGAGGGAGCGTGCCGGGCCCGCGGTGGCGCACGGCCGATCAGCCTACGAGCCGCCGGGCGGGGTCGCCCGGCGGCTCGCGGCGCCGCTCAGTCGGTGGGGATCGGGCCGCCGATCTCCGAGCCGGGCTCGGAGGGCGTGGACGGCCCGAGGGCCCGGTTGAGCGCGCTCCCGATCGTGTCCAGCGTCTGGTTGCTGATCGAGAGCGTGAACGTGTACGTGCTCACGATGCCGGCGTTGCCGAACCCGTAGCCGTCGGTGCGGCTGCCGGTCAGCTTGCCGTCGTTGCCGGCGCTGAGGCTGTACGTCTGCGTCTGGTTGAGCCCGGGGTTCATCTCCTCGGTGGTGGTGAACGTCCCGGTGACGCCGCTGGTGCCCGCGGTCAGCGAGACGCCGGCCGGCCCGAGCCCGCCCATCACGCTGGCCTGCGCGCTGTTCTCCGTCGCCGCCTTGCCCTGCCCGACGCCGCCGAAGAACCCGAACCCCTCGGCCGGCCCGAACGTGATCGACGTGTTCTGCTCATCCCGCGCGAACCCGAGGGTCGCGCCGAACGGCCCGAACGCGCCGGTGGCCTGGGCCTTGAACCCGTTCGGCTGCTCGACCGTGATCAGCGAGGCTGGGGCGGGCGCAACGTCCGGCGTGGCCGGAGTGGCCGGAGCCGGAGCCGGAGCCGTGTCCGAGGGCGCGGCCGGAGCCGACGTATCGGCCGCAGGCGCCGCCGGAGCCGACGTATCCGCCGCAGGCGCCGCCGGAGCCGACGTATCCGCCGCAGGCGCCGCCGGAGCCGCCGTATCCGCCGCAGGCGCCGCCGGAGCCGCCGTATCCGCCGCAGGCGCCGCCGGAGCCGCCGTATCCGCCGCAGGCGCGGCCGGAGCCGCCGTGTCCGCCGCAGGCGCCGCCGGAGCCGCCGTGTCCGCCGCAGGCGCCGCCGGAGCCGCCGTGTCCGCCGCAGGCGCCGCCGGAGCCGCCGGGGTGGCGGCCGTCGTGTCGCCGCAGGCGCGGCCGGAGCCGCCGGGGTGGCCGCCGTCGTGTCGACCGCAGGCGCAGCCGAGCCGCCGAGGGTGGCCGAGCCGTCGTGTCGACCGCAGGCGCAGCCGGAGCCGCCGGGGTGGCCGGCGTCGCGTCGACCGCCGGGGCGGCCGGCGTCGTGTCGACCGCCGGGGCGGCCGGGGTCGTGTCGACGCCGGGGCCGCCGGGGTCGGTCGAGGCGGGGCCGCCGGGGTCGTCGTGTCGACCGCCGGGACCGCCGGCGTCGTGTCGGCCGACGGGGTCGTCGTGTCGATCGCCGACGGCGTGCTCGTGTCGACCGACGGCGTCGTCGTCGTGTCGACGGACGGGTCCGGCGAGGACAGGACGCTGGTGTCGGCGCTCGACGAGTCGCCGCTGCTCAGTGAGCCGGCGTCGGCCGAGCCGGCGTCGCCGCCCCCGCTGTCTCCGCCGCCGCCGTCGTCGGCGTAGGCCGGCGCCGGATTGACCAGCGCGTGCGCGAGCGGCGTTCCCGCTCCGGCGGCCAGCGAGAGCGCGACGGCGGCGGCGACGGTGCGCCTCCGCCAGGCCGGGCGCCGCCGGCGGCGGACCTGGACCTCGAGCTGCTCTCGGGTCGGATACCGGTCGATGGCGGTACGGACCCGGTGGATCGGTGCCATTTGACCTCCTTGGCGTTGGTTCCGCTCCCGCAGCGGAACCGTCGCTTGCATCCATTTGCGTGCCCGGCCGGCACGCATGCCTATCCCCGAAACTGAACCGCTTCACCGTTCGGTCACAGCGCAGACCCGGGAAAGGCGGACCGGGCGCGTAGACGCGCGCGGCTCAGCCGGCCGGCGCGGCGGCGACCAGCACGGCGAGGTCGCGGTGCGTCCAGGCGACCTGCGCGCACAGGCCGGCCTCGCGCAGCCAGCCAAGCTGCTCGGCCGCGCTGCTCGGCGTGTCGTAGACGCCGTCGATCTCCGTGACGACGTCCGCGGGGTCGTCCGGCACGACGAGGTCGCCGAGGACGAACCGGCCGCCCGGCGCGAGCGCGGCGGCGAGGCGCCGGAACAGGTCCGCCTTGCCCGGGCCGTCGAGGTGATGGATTGCGAGCGCCGACACCACGAGATCGAACGGGCCGGCGGGGAGCGGGTCCTCCAACCTCGCCGGGCGCAGGTCGGCGTGCGGCAGGCGGGAGCGAGCGTACGCGAGCATCTCGGGGCTGGAATCGATCCCCACCAGCGCCGCGCCCGGGTGGCGCGCCAGCACCCGCCGCGCGGTCTCCCCCGTGCCGACGCCGAGCTCGAGTACTCGCCGCGCCTCCGTGCCCGTCGCCGCGACCGTCTGCTCCTGCAGCTCCGAATAGGCCGGGACGTCCGCGGTCAGCAACGCCAGGTAGCCCTCCGGATCCCACCGGAAGTCGCTCACAGCGTCACCCCGCGGCGCGGGACGGGCGAGGACTGCACGATCGAGGTCGTGGTCTGGCCGTACGGCGTGAAGCGGTCGATGACCTCCTCCAGGTGCTCGACCGAGCGCACGTGGAGCTTCATGTAGAAGCAGTCCTCGCCGGTCACCCGATGACACTCGACGACCTCGGGCGTCTCTCGGGCGACGTCGGCCACCGCCGGGATCTGGCGCGGCGCGGGGCGCATCCGCAGGATGGCGGCGAACGCGTAGCCGAGCGCCCGCGGATCCACGTCCGCGCGGTAGCCGGCGATCACGCCCTCGCGCTCCAGCCGGGCGAGCCGCTCGGCCACCGCGGGCGCGGACAGGGCGACGCGGCGCCCCAACTCGGCCTGGCTCAGCCGTGCATCCGATTGCAACTCGGCCAGCAGGCGGAGATTCGTCGGGTCCAACAGCCCGTTGTCCCTTCGATCCGAAGCCACAACACCGAGAATACCTGCGATCGACCATTCCGCAAGCGGCCGCGGGCGGTGACCCTTGAGAGAGCCCATGCGCCGCGTCCCGCCGCATGCCGCCTTCGTCGTCAGCGCGGTGTTCCACTATCTCGGCCCGGCGTTCGCCGTGCTGCTGTTCGCCCGCGTTGACGTGCTCGGCGTCGCCTGGCTGCGGATCGCCACGGCGGCCCTGGTCTTCGCCCTGTGGCGGCGGCCCTGGCACGCGCTGGGCCACCGCACCGTGCTCGCCTGGGGCGCCGTGCTCGCGGTGATGAACTGCTGCTTCTACGAGGCCATCGACCGGCTGCCGCTGGCCACGGTGGCGGCGATCGAGTTCCTGCCGGTGATCCTGCTGGCCGCGCTCGGCGCCCGCACGCGCCGCAACTTCGCCGCGATCGCGCTCGCCGTTCCCGGCGTCTACCTGCTCACGGGCGTCCAGCTCGCCCCCGAGCCGCTGGGCGTCGCGCTGGCCCTCGCCAACGCCGGGCTGTTCGCCGCCTACATCGTGCTCGCCCACCGCGTGGCCAGCGATCCCGGCGTCTCCGGCATCGACGGGCTGGGCGCGGCGATGCTGGTCGCGCTCGTCGTGGTCACCCCGCTCGCCGGCTGGGCGGCCGCGCCGGCCCTGGCCGACCCCCTCGCGCTGCTGGCCGGCGCGGGCGTCGGCCTCTCGTCGTCGGTCGTCCCCTATGTGGCCGACCAGGTCGCCATGGCCCGGCTCAGCCGGGCCGCCTACGCGCTGATGGTGTCGCTGCTGCCGGCGACGGCGACCGTGGTGGGGCTGATCGTCCTCACCCAGGTCCCCTCGGTCACGGACGCCGCCGGGATCGCGCTCGTCATCGCGGGAGTGGCGCTGCACCGAGAGCCGCCGCCCGCAGCTCCGGCTGGGTCCACACCTCGGCGAGGCGCACGACCGTCGCCGCGGCCGCGGCCATCTCCCGCAGCGACGCCCACTCGCGCGGCGAGTGGTAATCGTGGCCGCCCGTGAACAGGTTCGGCGTGGGCAGGCCCTTCTCGCTCAGGCGCGAGCCGTCGGTGCCGCCGCGGATCGGGGTCCGCTTGGGCTCGAGCCCCTCGGCCCGGATGGCTGCCTCGGCGGCGGTGACCGACTCCGGGAACGCCTCGATGAAGCGCCGCATGTTCGGGTACTGCGCGTGCGCCGCGAACTCCATCCGCGCGGCCGGCTCCCGCGCCACGACCTCCTCGGCCGTGCGCCGGAACAGCTCGACGTGCCCGGCGAGCTTGTCGTCGTCGAAGTCGCGCGCGATCGCCCGCACCACCGCGTGGCCGCCGCTCGCCGAGATCTCGAACACGTGCAGGAAGCCGTCGCGCCCGGCGGTGCGCTCGGGTGTCAACTCGGGCGGCAGCGCGGCCACCACCTCGGCGGCAAGGCGGGTGGCGTTGACCAGCACGTCCTTCGCCCAGCCCGGGTGGGCCTCGACGCCGTGGATGGTCACGCTGGCCTCCACGGCCGAGAACGTCTCGTCCTGGAGCTCGCCCAGCTCGGAGCCGTCGAGCGTGTAGCCGCAGGCGGCGCCGAAGCGGCCGACGTCGAACAGCGTCGCCCCCTCGCCGATCTCCTCGTCGGGCGTGAAGCAGATGCGCAGCACCGGCCGGGGCAGCTCCGGGTGGGCGACCAGGTGGGCGACCGCGGCCATGATCTCGGCCACGCCGGCCTTGTCGTCGGCGCCGAGCAGCGTGTCGCCGCTCGAGGTGACGATGTCGCCGCCGGCGGCGGCGGCCAGCAGCGGCATCTCGGCCGGGTCGAGCACGGTGCCGCCGCGCGGCAGCTCGATCCGCGCGCCGCCGTAGGCGCGGTGGACGATCGGCTCGACCCCCGCGCCGGGCGCGTCCGGCGAGGTGTCGACGTGGGCGATCAGCCCGATCACCGGCGGCTCGTCCTCGATCGTCGCCGGCAGGGTCGCGGTGACATAGCCGTTGTCGTCCAGCTCGGCGTCGGTCAGCCCGAGCGCCAGCAGCTCGTCGACCAGTTGCCGGCCGAGATCGAGCTGGCCGGGCGTGCTCGGGCTCTGGGTGCGGTCGCGCTGCGACTGGGTGTCCACGCGCACGTAGCGCAGGAAGCGGTCCAGCAGGTCCTCCGCGAGGCTCTCGGCGAGATCCGATGTGTACATGGCGCGCTCCACGCTAGCGTTCCGGGCGATGAGGGTCATCGTCGTGTGCCTGGCGCTGCTGGCGTGGTGCGCCGGGCCGGCGCGGGCGGACTGGAACGGCGACGGCCACGCTGACGTGCTGGGCGAGAACTCGGCGGGGCAGCTGTTGATCTACCGCGGCAACGGCGCGGGCGCCTGGATCACCGGTGCCGGCGAGCCGATCGGCGGCGCCGGCTGGACGTTCCCCACGCTGCTGTTCCCGGGCGACTTCAGCGGCGACGGCAAGCCCGACCTGCTGGCCATCGACTCGGGCGGCAGGCTGCTCATGTACCGGAGCGACGGCGCGGGCGCGTTCCAGGGCACGTCGCAGACCGTGGGCAGCGGCTGGACGTTTCCCTACGTCCTCGCGCCGGGCGACTTCAGCGGCGACGGCCGGCCGGACCTGCTGGCGGTGAGCTCGTCGGGCGCGCTGCTCATGTACCGCGGGGACGGCGACGGCGGCTGGATCACCGGCAGCGGCGAGACGATCGGCTGCTGCGGCTGGGCGGCGTTCACCGCGGTCTTCGCCGGCGGCGACTTCAGTGGCGACGGCAAGCCGGACGTGCTCGCGCGGACGTCCGAGGGCGAACTCGTGATGTATCGCGGCAACGGCGCCGGCGGCTGGCTGACCGGCACGGGCGACGTCATCGGCACCGGCTGGGGCCCGTTCACCGCACTGATGGGCGGCGGCGACTTCGACGGCGACGGCAAGGCCGACGTGCTCGCCCGGTCGTCCGACGGCCACCTGTACCTGTACCGCGGCAACGGCGCCGGCGGCTGGATCCTCGGCCGCGGCGAGCCGATCGGCGAGGGCTGGAGCAGCCTGTCCGCGCTCACGCTCGTCCTCGGCGCACCCCCGTTGCCGCCGCCCCCGCCCGCACCGCCGGCCGCGCCGGTGCCCGGCGGACAGGTCCAGGTCAAGGCCGGCAGGCACTGCACGCTGCCCGGCGCCAAGCTGCGGGTCAGCGTGCACGTGCGGCGGGTCCGCGGCCGGGCGGCGCCGCACGTCCGCCTCATCGTGTTCTACGTGCCCGGCGGCTCCCGGCGCGTCGACCACCACCGCCCCTACGTCGTCCACCTGCGGATGAACCTGCCGGCCGGCGACCGCGGCCACGTCTACGCGCGGGTCTACTTCACCCGCGGCGGCTCGCACCGCCTGCGCCACAAGACGGTCTCACGCCGGTTCAAGATCTGCGGTTAGAAGGCGGCGAGCTCGGCCGGGCGCGAGACCATCGGCGAGTGGCCGCCCGGCAGCTCGTGCACCGGCAGGCCGAGCGCCGCGGCGGCGCGGGCGCCCCAGGTGGGCGAGACCACCCGGTCCTCCGCGCACACGATGTACTCGGCGGGGACGTCCGGCCAAGCGACGAGCGGCGTCGGGCGGACCTGCGGCGTCGCCGCCTGGGGGCGCAGGCGGGCGAACGCCGCGGCGGCCAGGGCGGGATCGCAGTCCGGGTACATGTGCCTCCTCGCCAGCTCGGCATCGACCCAGACGCTGCGCCGCGCCGCGTCGGTCTCGAGTCCCTCGCCGCGCGGGAGCAGCAGGATGCCCCGGTCCGCGCGCAGCTGGTCGGCGAGGCTGCGGCCCGGCTGGGGCAGCAGCGAGGCCACCAGGACGAGCCGGCGCACCGGCCGCGCGGCGGCGACGAGCGGCGCGGTCAGGCCGCCCAGCGAGTGTCCGACGACGACCACGTCATCGGCGCCGGCCAGCGCCTCGACGACCACCCGCGCGTAGTCCGGCGCGTCCGCCTCGGGGTCGTCGCACGGCAGGTCGGGCGCGACGACGTGGTGCCCGGCGCGCTCCAGCTCGGGCGCGAGCCGCTCCCACGCCCAGCCGCCGTGCCAGGCGCCGTGGATGAGGGCGAAGACGGTCAGCCGCTGCTTCCGCCGCCGCAGCCGCCACCGCCGCCACAGCTCGAGCCGCCGCCGCAACTCGACCCGCCGCCGCAGCTCGAACCGCCGTGGTGGCCGCCGCCGTCGCTGCCGCCGTGGTGATGGCCGCCGCCGCTGTCGCCTCCGAACGGCCCCATGAACGTCGGCGTCGACCAGGCGCCCATCGCGCCGCCGCCGCCGCGCCGGCGCCGCCGCTGCCACCGCGCGGCCCGCAGGATCCACGAGCACACGACCAGGATCAGGACGAGCACGAACATGGTCGACATGGTGGCGACAAGGTACCCCTAATCTGGGGCGATGCGACGCCGCCGCAGCGTGGACCTCGCCGCCGTCGACCGCGCGGTGGCCGAGCTCGAGCTGCCGCCGGCGGTGTGGAAGACGTGCCCGTGGGCGCCGCAGCCGCTGATAGAGACCGGGCTGCGCCAGTGGCTGCGCTGCGCGGGCGCCGCGCTGCGCGACGACGTGGTGATCGGGATGCCGTCGCGCGCGGTGGACGAGGCGTGGCACGGCTTGATCCTCTGCACGGCCCGCTACGCGGCGTTCTGCGAGGCGGCCTACGGGCGCTTCCTGCACCACCACCCGGAGGGCTCGGGCTCCGGCGCGGGAGGCTCGATGACCGACCAGCTGTCGCGCACGGTCATCGCCTGGTCGCTCGTGGCCGCGCCCGGCGAGGCGTGCGTGCTCTGGAACCTCGACGCACGCGTGGGCGTGGAGGCGCCGTGGGGCGTCGCGCCCGACCAGGTGGCAGCCGTCCACGCCCACCGGGCGACGCGGTGAGGGTGCGCCGCGCCACGCCCGCCGACCTGGCCCGCCTGCGGGGCGAGACCGGCGCCGAGTACGCCGCGCTGTCGCCGCCCGAGCTGCGCGGCACCGACGGGCCCGACACGCTGCAGCTCGTGGCCGAGGTCGACGGCGAGGTGGCGAGCGCGGTCGTGGCCCACATGGCCGACACCCGGCTCCGGATCGACTGCCTCGTCACCGCCCCGGCGCACCGCGGGCGCGGCTACGCCGCCCGGCTGGCCGAGGCGGCGGAGGCCTGGGGCCGCGAGCACGGGGCGACCGTCGCGGAGATCTGGACGGACGACGCCGTGCCGTTCTGGAAGGGCCGGATGGCCTACGCCGAGCGCTCCGTCAACCTCCGCAAGCCGCTGGCCTGAGATGTCGTTCGGCACCGTCGCGGCGATCTACCGCTACCCCGTCAAGGCGATGGCCGGCGAGCCGCTCGAGCGCGCCGACGTCTGGTGGTTCGGCATCCCCGGCGACCGCCGCTACGCGTTCGTGCAGAGCGACCACCGCGGCGACTTCCCCTGGCTGACCATCCGCCAGCTGCCGGCGCTCACGCTGTACCACCCGGCGCTGGACGGCGACCCGGAGACCGCGCCGCCGCGGATCACCACGCCCGCGGGCCGCGAGCTGGCCATCGCCGACCCCGAGCTGGCCCGCGAGCTCGCCGAGGCGTCGGGCCACCGGGTGCACCTGCACCGCGACCACCGCGGCACGTTCGACGCGTTCCCCATCTCGGTGATCAGCCTGCAGGCCGTACGCGCGCTCGGCGAGCACGCCGGGCGCGAGCTCGACCCGCGCCGCTTCCGGCCGAACGTCGTCATCGACGCGCCGGGGCAGGACTTCCCGGAGGACGCGCTGGTCGGCCGCCACGTCCGGATCGGCGAGGCGACGGTGCGCGTCACCCTGCCCGACGAGCGCTGCATGGTGGTCAACTTCGACCACCGCACCGCCGAGCGCGACGCCGCGGTGCTGCGCGCGGTCGCGCAGCACCACGACGTGTGCGCCGGCGTCTACGGCTCGATCGAAGTGCCGGGGACGATCCGGGTCGGCGACCCGGTTCAGGCGGCCTGAAGCTCCCCCACGGCCTTGAGCACGACATCGTCGTGCGTCTTCGGCGACGCCTTCGGGATGACGTGGCGCACGACGCCGTCGCCGTCGATGATGAACGTCGAGCGCGACACGCCCATGTACGTGCGCCCGTAGTTCGTCTTCTCGCCCCACGTGCCGTACGCCTCGGCCACGGAGTGATCGGCGTCGGCCAGCAGCCGGAAGTTCAGCGACTGCTTCTCGTGGAACTTCTTCACGTCCTCGACCGTGTCGGGCGAGACGCCGAGCACGGTCACCCCGGCGGCCTCGTAGTCGGCCCGGTGGTCGCGGATCCCGCACGCCTGGGTCGTGCAGCCCGGCGTGTCCGCCTTGGGATAGAAGTAGAGGACGACGGTCTGCCCGCGGAGCCCGCTCAGCGTCACGTCGTCGCCGTCCTGGTCGGGCAGCGTGAACTCCGGGGCCTGCTCGCCGGCTTCGATCATCATGTACCGCCTTCGCTTCGGGATCCGGGACCTCGAAGCAGCTTACGGACGGAGCAGCGGCACGACCCCCCGCGCCTCAGCGGCGCACGACGAACCGGTCGTCGATCGCCGCAGCCTGGAGTGTCGCGATCGCTTGCCGGATGAGGCGTGAGACGTGCATCTGGGAGATCCCGAGGCAGTCTCCGATCTCGGCCTGCGTGAGATCGTCCTCGAAGCGCAGCCGGAGGATGACGCGCTCGCGGTCGGAGAGCGTGTCGAGCAACCCGTCGACCAACGCGGCGTCCTCGACGCGCTCGAAGCCGGGCTCTCTAGCGGCGAGGAAGGCGATCGCGTCGTCCCCTTCGTCGCTGAGCGGCTGGTCGAGCGAGTCGGGGTGATGGGCGGTGGCGGCGGCGAGGGCCTCGAGGATCTGTTCGATCGTCACGCCGGCGCGCTCGGCGAGCTCGGCCGGGGTGGGTGAGCGTCCCAGTTCGCCGGAGAGCGCTTGGCTGATGGCATCGACGCGGAGCGTCAGCTCTTGGAGGCCGCGCGGCACGCGGACGGTCCAGCCATGGTCGCGGAAGTAGCGCTTGAGCTCTCCGAGGATGGTGGGCACGGCAAAGCTCGTGAACGCGAGTCCGCGCCCCGGGTCGAAGCGGTCGATTGCCTTGAGCAGGCCCAGTGACGCGACCTGCTGGAGATCGTCGGCGTCGGCGCCGTGGCGATAGCGGCGAGCGAGGTGGTGGGCGAGGGGAAGAAAGCGGTCGACGAGTGCGTCGCGTGTCGCCGGATCACGATCGCGGCGATAGCGTGCGAACAGCCGGGCGGCATCGTGTTGCGCGGGCGCCAGCGCGTGGCTCGTCATCGAACGCCCTCGTGCGGGCTGCCGATGGAGTCGCTTCGGTCGACGGCGACGTCCGCCGTGACAAACGGCAGCGCCTGGTCGAGCCCGCTCACTGGATCGCACTGTCGGCCGGAGCCGCGGGTGCGACCAGCGTCAGCTGGAATCCGTCGCGCTGCGCGCGCTGGTGAAGCGCGACGAGCAGGTGCAGACCCGTGGAGTCGATGAAGGACAGGCCGCGCAGATCGAGCACCAGGCGCCCGGGCTCTTGATGTCCATCCAGCGCGGCGCGCAACGTCTCGACGGTGGCAAGGTCGAGCTCGCCGCGGGGCTGCACGATCGCGACATCGTCGCGCTGCTGCACCTCGACGGAGAACGGCTCGGGAGCCCGGCAGCTCGACCGCCGAGCGATCCGGTGCGACGCCGCGCCGTTGGATGACGCGCGGTTCGCCTCCACGGCGGTCAGCTACCCGGTGCATCGGCGGACTCCGCGTCCTCGCGACGATCAAGACCGAACATCGCCGGCCGCACCGTACCACGTCTGACGAGCATGTGAAGAGGTTAGGGGTTCAGATCCTCATCAATACGCGTCGGTATCTCGCCATTCCGTGGCGCGATCGGTTAGCATCCGCTGCCGTGTCTGACGAAGGTGGCGGGAGCCGCGGCGTCTACAGCATCGGTGCGGTGGCTCGGATGCTCGGAAATTCCGGTCGCGACGATTCGCAACTGGGAGGAGCGGTACGCGACGATCGTCCCGGAGCGGAGCCCGGGCGGACACCGCCTCTACTCACGCGATCACGTGGAGCAGTTGCGCTTCATCGCGGCGGAGGTGTCGCAGGGGCTGTCGGCGGCCGACGCGCACCGACTGCTCGCCGAGCACAGCGAGGGTGGCCAGCCGCCTGAGCAGCGACGGCCCAGGCGTCGGCACGCGGCTGCTGGTGCTGCTCGCCGAACGCGATCCCGTGGCGGCGGACCTCGCGCAGTTCTTCCTGCGCACCGAGGGCTATGACGTGCACCTGGCGCTTGGCCGTCGACGAAGCCGAGGAGCGGTGGCTCGAGAGTCGGCCCCAGCTCGCGATCGTCGAGCTGATGATCTCCGGAGGCCGGGGCGCGGAACTGTGCCGGCGCCTCAAGCAGCACGAGGCCGGAGCCGTGCTCGCCATCTCCGTCCTCGAGGCTCGAGACGAGGCGCTGGCCGCGGGCGCCGACGCCTTTCTGCGGAAGCCGGTCGACCCGCTCGAACTCGTCTCGACCGTCAAGGACCTGCTCGGAGCGAGCGCGCTGGTCGCTCACCGCGGGCAGGAGAGTCGCCTAGTGGACGAGCGCGGCACAAGCGGCGACGAAGGCCTCGACCGGATCCTCGGCGGCGGTCTGCCGATGAACGGCATCAACCTGATCATGGGGCTGCCGGGCTCGGGAAAGACGATCCTGTGCCAGCAGTTCATCTTCGCCCGCGCGACCGAGGAGCGCCCCGCGGTCTACCTGTCGACGGTCTCGGAGCCGTTCGAGAAGATCCTCCGCTACGCCCAGACGCTCAGCTTCTTCGATCGCGCCGCGATCGGCCGGTCGATCTTCTACGAGGACCTCGGCCCCGCCGTGGCCGGCGAGGGCGGGCTCGCCGCCGTCACCGAGCGCATCGCCGCGCTGATCAAGGAGCGGCGGCCGGGGATCATCGCGATCGACAGCTTCAAGGCGCTGGCCGCGTTCGCCGATGACGCGCGCGGGTTCCGGCGCTTCCTGCACGACCTCGCCGCACTGCTCACGGCCTTCCCCGCCACCATGCTTCTGGATCGGGGAATACAGCGAGGACGAGACGCGCACGGCGCCCGAGTTCGCCGTGGCCGACGGGATCATCTCGCTCGCGACCGAGCGCGTGAGCCAGCGCACGCTCACGCCTGATCGAAGTGACCAAGCTGCGCGGGAGCGACTTCCGCTCCGGACGTCACACATATCGCCTCTCCACGCGACGGCATCACGGTCTTCCCCCGGCTCGCCGATCCCCTCAGCGAGGATGACTACCGGCTGAGCGAAGACCGGATCTCGTCCGGCATCGCGCCGCTCGACACGATGCTCGCCGAGGGCTACGGACCGGGTAGCTCCACGCTCGTGGCCGGGCCATCGGGTGCCGGCAAGACCTTGATGGGACTCCACTTCATCTTCAGCGGCGCCGCGAACGGCGAGCCCGGGGTGATCGCGAGCCTGCAGGAGAACCCGATCCAACTGGAGAAGGTCGCCCGCGGCTTTGGCTGGTCGCTGGACGACGAGCGCGTGGCCGTCATGTACCGGTCTCCCAACGACGTCTACATCGACGAATGGGTGTACCAGCTGCTCGACCTCGTCGAGACCACCGGCGCCAAGCGCGTCATGATCGACAGCCTCAGCGACCTGCAGTACGCGACCCCCGATCCCGTGCGCTTCCGCGAGTTCATCTACTCGCTCACGCAACGCCTCTCGCGCGCCGGCATCAGCCCGATCATGACCAGCGAGATCCCGGACCTCTTCCACGTCGGCCGCCTCGCCGAATACGGGATCTCGCACCTCTCCGACAACGTCATCCTGCTGCAGTACCTGCGCGCCGAATCACGCCTCCTGCGCACCGTGACGATCCTCAAGTCACGCGCAAGCGCGCACGACCCCGAGATCCGCGAGTTCGAGATCACCCCGGACGGAATCGTCCTCGGAGATCCGAATCGCCGGCGAGCACGCCTAGCCGAGCGGCCCAGGCACGTGGCGAGTAGGGGTGCGTACATGGTCGACGGGCGCCCGCCATGCGCGGACAATGTCGGCGAGATGCACATGCGCCCAGCCTGCGTCCCTGCCGTCGTGACCGTCGCCCTCCTCGCCGCCATCGGTGCCCCGCCGGCCGGCGCGCGACCCGCCGCGGACCCGCCGGCCCAGGCGGCCGCGAAGCCCTGCGTGCCGGCGCACGGCCTCGTGGTGGCGAAGACGATCCGCCGCAAGCTCAAGGACGGCAGCGAGGTCACCGAGCCGCTCGCCGACGGCGGCTACCGGATCACCCGCTGCGACAAGCAGGGCCGCACGAAGATCGGCATGACCGTCCTGCCGATCGCCGACACCGGCGGCAAGCGCGACCTGCTCCCCGCGGTGATCGTACGGCGCAAGTTGATCATCGCCCCGGCGTACGGCGACCCGATCCGCGACACGCGCTACCGCAAGGTCTTTCACCGCGGCCTGGCCAAGCTGCTGGCCAGCGTGCTCCCGCGGACACCGGGGCGCGCCACCCGCGACCCCAACTTTCATACCCCGACCGGCGTCTTCGCCTTCGCGGCCGCCAAATCGGCCTGCGACGACAAGACGCACGCCGAGAGTCCCGGCACCTGGCCCGATCACCACTACGCGTGGCGCTGGAACGCCAAGACGTTCGGCAGCAGCAGCAGCACGTTGACCGCGTTCAAGAAGGCCCACCAGGAGTGGAACAACACCCTGACCGACTGCTCGGGCCTGAAGGACCTGACCAACTTCACCACCACCTACGACGGCACGACCACCAAGAAGGCCGGCGTCAACGACGGCGTCAACACCGTCGACAAGGCCGACCTGTCGAAGAGCCCGTGCGGATCGACCGCGATCGCCTGCACCTGGGTGTGGTGGGTCGGGGACTCCTACGTCGAGACCGACACCCGCTTCGGCACCGACGTGAAGTGGTCCAACAAGGGCGCCGAAGGCGCGTACGACTACCGGGGCATCGGCGCGCACGAGTTCGGGCACGCCATCGGCCTCAGCGACCTGGACGACGGCGGCAAGCTGACGATGCACTTCCAGGGCACCCTCGGCTACACCGGCCAGCGCACGCTGGGCCGCGGCGACATCCTCGGGGCGCGCGCGCTCTACGGAAGCTGACCCCTGGCCCGCCAGGAGATCAGGCGGAGGCTTCAGCTGCTGAGCCGCTCGGCCAGTCCGATGATGATGCCCTCCGGGCCACGCAGGAAGCAGAGCCGGTAGCTGTCCCCGTACTGCGCGATCTCGCCGACGAGTTCGGCGCCGTGGCTGCGCAGGCGGGCGACGACGTCGTCGACGTCATCGACGGCGAACATGATGCGGCGGATGCCCAGCGCGTTCGCCGGCGCGTTCTCCGGCTCGGCTCTGACCGCCGGCGGCGTGTGGAACTTCGACAGCTCGACCCGCCCGTGGCCATCCGGGGTCCGCAGCATGGCGATGTCGGCACGGACGCCGTCGAGCCCGACGACGCCGTCGACCCAACGCCCCTCGTTCGTCGCCTCGCCTTCCAACTCCATACCGAGTTCGGCGAAGAACGCCTTGGCAGCCTCGAGGTCGTCGACGACGATCAGAACGTTGTCCATCCGCTGAAGCGTCATCGTGGTCTCCCGGTGTCGTGGGCCCCCCATCGCGTAGGACCCATTCAACTTCTAAAGAACACTTCGCGGTCGACCTATCGCGAGCCGACGATGGCGGATAGCGTGGGCAACATGATGCCCGGCAAGAGCGTTCGGGACCAAGTCGGCGAGATCCAGAAGCTCATCGAGGACGCGTCTGAGACTCTGCGCCAAGCCCACTGGGCGATGGAGACGCTCCAGAGCCGACTGGCCGACACCCCGGAGACTCAGGCTGGACACACCGATGGAGGCTCAGCGGCGCGAGCGGAAACAGGCGCCGCGCAGCCGGCCCAGGTCGAGGTGCATGCCGATGTCGACGTTGCCGTACCCGCCCCGCTGGATGCCGGATCAGCGAGTCCCCGTCGCCGGCATCGGCTGTGGTTGCAGGGGTCTCGCAATCCTCCCGTGGACTGACCGGCCGGGTGACCGGCAGCTCAGGGCAGGATGTCGGCGAGCGTCGCGGCGAGGTGCCCGTGCTCCTCCTCGAGCCGGCCCTCGATGTGCAGGCGCGCCGGGCCGTCTTCCGTCCACAGCTCGAGGAAGTAGCTCCAGCCCGGCTCCTCGGGCTCGTCGGACCGGGTGACCGCGTCGACCCGGTAGACCTCGCGCGGCGGCAGCACGAGCGCCTCCGGGCAGTCGTCCTCGACGCGCCGGCGCAGGTCCTCGACCCCGAACCGGTCCTGCGAGAGCTCCAGCAGCTCCTCGTACTCGCCGTCGACGACCAGTTCGACGATGTCCTCGAGGATCTTGACCATCGCGTCGGACAGCGGCTCGAGGCCGGGCTCGACCGTGTGGAGCGGCTGCGGCGCGTAGTCCGGCGCGAGGCTCAGGCGGCTGTAGAAGTAGTCCTCGCACGCCGCGCGCGCCTGGCGCCGGGTGCCCCGGGGGAGCCCGGCGGCGCTGAGCGCGAACATCCCGGCCTCGATCGCCTCCTCGAGCGTGCCGTGGCGGCGGGTCAGCTGGGCCGTGACGGTGCGGCCGTGCTCGGTGTCGGGGGCCAGCGACGAGCCGATCATGAGCATCGACGGCGCCTCGTGGCGGTCGTAGCCGGGGCAGCCGCGGACGGCGGAGTGAAGGACGATGAGGTGATCTCCCACGGCGATGCATCCTACGAGCGCCGCCGCGCGCGCTACTCTGAGGGGGTCAGACAGCGAAGGCAACCCGAGGGCGAGACCTTCGACAGAACGTCCCCTTCCCAGTTGAATCGCCTGATCTTCTGACGGCCGAGAGTCCACCCACGGGTGGGCTTTCCGCGTTTAACCGGCCATGATCGCCGCGGCGAGCGCGACCCGGTGGTCCTTGCTCCACGGCGGCCCGAGCTCCGCCCGCGGGCCGCGGAGGACCGCGTCGGCCCGGCCGGCCAGCCGGCCGGCGGCCTGGCGCTCGACCGCCTTCGCGTCGTAGAGGTGGACCTCCCAGCCGCGAGCGTGCGCGAGCTCGGAGAGCAACTGCCGGTACATGATCGCGTCCGCGCGGGCCTCGTACGGCGCACGCCGCTGGACGGCGAGCTCGGTGGGGAAGTCCGGCGGCCACGCGCGCAGCGAGATCGAGAGGATCGGCCCGGGCAGCGCGCCCGCGAGCTCGGCGAGCGCGGCCGACGCCGCGCGGACGACCGACGCCTGCACCTGCGCGACCAGCACGGCCGTGGCGGCGACGTCGAGGCGGTGGCTCTCGTAGTGGATCGGCGCGGCCGTGATCCCGGGCTCGACCAGCTCGATCCGCCGCCGGTCCGCGACCCGGTGATCGGGCGACGCCGCGACGGCGACGGCCCAGCCGAGATGGTCGGCGATCCCGAGGCGCACGCCTCGGGCGGCCTTCACTTCAGCAGCCGGGAGAGCCGGCGGTCCTTGAGGATCCGGCCCTCGGTCTGGCAGTGCGGGCAATAGGACATGACGTAGTCCTCGTAGAAGACCGCTTCCAGGACCGTCTCGCAGCGCGGGCACGGCTCGCCCTGGTGAGCGTGGACGCGCGTCGGCTTGGGGAACTTCTCCGGCAGCGGCAGCGCGACGCGCTCCTCGTAGACGTCCAGGACGCGGCCGAGCTCCGCGACCATCGCCTCGCGCAGCGCGGTCGCCTCGCGGGGCGAGAGGTCGTCGCCGCGCTTGAACGGCGAGAGCCGGGCGCAGTGCAGGATCTCGTCGACCCAGGTGCGGCCGATGCCGGCGATGACCTGCTGGTCGCGCAGCAGCGAGTGCAGCGGGCGGGGGACGTGCAGCCGCTCGTCGAGCGCCGGCGGGTCCGGCCAGGCGTCGGGGCCGAGCGTGCGCAGCGAGTCCTCGGCCTCCAGGCCGTCGAGCGTCAGCAGCTTGATCCACGCCGCCTGCTTGGTCCCGAACTCGCGCAGGCGGAGCTCGCGCTCGCTGGGCAGGCGGATCAGCACGCGCGAGGTCTTGTCGCGCAGCGAGCCGCGCTTGTCGTAGAGGATCAGCCGGCCGGCCGACATCAGGTGCATGAGCAGCGTGAGCGGCCCGTGGCCGGGCGTGTCCGCCTCCAGCAGCAGCAGCTTGCCGCGCCGGCGCACGTCGGTGAACGTGGCGCCCTCGAGCGCGTGCAGCGGCGGGTCGAACGTCTTGAGGACATTGATGCCCGGCGTGAGGATGGACTCGATGCGCTCGCCCGGCAGCGTCTCGCCCAGGCGGCGCGCGACGATCTCCATCTCGGGCAACTCGGGCATGTCGACAAGACGCTAGCGTGCGCGCGCATGGACGCCTGGATCGAGCGCACCGCGGCCGAGATCGCCCGGCGCGCGCCGCGGGAGCTCGAGGCGCTCGTGGCGGTGTCCTCGCCGTCCGGCGACGTGCACGGGGCGGAGGAGTGCGCCTCGGTGTGCGCGGTGCTGCTGCCCGACGCGGCGGAGCTCGAGCGCGTGCCGTGCTCGTCCCCCGACCACGCCGAGGACCTCGTCGCACGGTTGCGCGGCACGGGCGAGCGGCGCGTGCTGCTGCTCGGCCATCTCGACACCGTCGTCGGCCACGCCCACCACAAGCCGCTGGCCCGCGACGGCGAGCAGCTCATCGGCTCGGGCACGATCGACATGAAGGGCGGCGACGTGCTGGCCGTCGCCGCGATGCGCGCGCTGGCCGCACGGCCGGAGGCCTACGCGGAGCTGGCGCTGCTGCTCGTGTGCGACGAGGAGTGGCGGACGGCGGCGTTCGGCCACGTCGAGCGCTTCGCCGGCTTCGACGCCTGCCTGTGCTTCGAGGCGGGCGAGCTGGCCGGGGGGTCCGAGGGCGTGGTGGTGCGCCGCAAGGCGGCCGGGACGATCCGCGTCCGCGCGCACGGGCGCACCGCGCACAGCGGCTCGGCGCCGGACCGCGGGCGCAACGCGCTGCTCGCCCTGGCCGCGGCCGCGCAGGCCGTCGCGGCGCGCCACGACCCGTCCGGGCCTGCGCATCTGACGGCAGTGCCGACCGTGCTCCGCTCGGGCGACGCATTCAATGTCGTGCCCGGCAGCGGCGAGCTGTTCTGCGACCTGCGCGCCGACGACCTGGGGGCGATCGAGGCCGTGCTCCAGGCGGTCCCCGCCGAGGTGGGCGGCGCGCGGCTCGAGGCGGAGCTGATCCGCCGCTGGCCGGGGATGCACTCCGAGGCGGCGGTGGCGCCGCTGCTGGAACGGGCCGGCGCGCTGCTCGGTCGCGAGGTCGCGCCGGCGGCGCGCGGGGGCGCGAGCGACGCCAGCCACTTCGCGAGCACGATCCCGCTGACCGTCGACGGGCTCGGCCCGCGCGGCGGCAAGGCGCACAACCCGGAGGAGTTCGTGCTCGAGGCCTCGCTGCGCCCGCGCGCCGAGGTGGCGCTGGCGGTGATCCTCGCCGCGCTCGGCGCCTAGTGGTCGAGTGAGCGCGCGAGCGCCTCGAGCTCGCGCGGGCGCATGAGGACGAGCAGCTCTCCGGCCCCGCGCTCGACGCGGACCGCGGCGACGCCGCCCTTCTTGAAGTCGACCCGCCCTCCCGTGAGGTCGTGCACGAGGAGGGAGAAGCTCGGCTCGTGGCCGACGACGAGCACGCGGGCGTCGGCGTCGTGGGCCTGCAGGAGCGGGAGCGCGTCCTCGCGGGAGAAGCCGTCGGCGAGCGACTGCTCGTCGACCGGCTCGATGTTCAGCGCCTGGCAGGCGAGCTCGGCCGTCTCCCGGGCGCGGACCTTCGGGCTCGTGTAGCAGGCGGCGAACTCGACGTTGAGCGCCGCCAGCGCGACCCCCGCCGCCTCCGACTGGCCGCGCCCGCGCGGCGTGAGCTCGCGCTCCGCGTCGGGCTTCGAGTCGTGCGGCACGGCCTCCCCGTGCCGCAGCAGCCAGAGTTGCGGCGCCATTACGGCGCCGGAGCTTACGCGAAGACCGCCGGGTCCTCGTAGCGCCAGTAGCTGAGCGCCCGCTCGGGGTCGTCGGCGGCGTAGCGGCCGTCGCTCAAGGCGGGCGAGTCCTCCACCTGCCAGACCGAGTAGGGCGTACGCAGGCCGAAGTCGTCGAACCACACGCTGTCGAGCAACAGCAACCGCTTGGTCCCGAACACGCCGGCGAGGCGCACGACCGCCATCTCGACGGCGCCGCCGTCGAACGGGTAGGTGTCGACGACCCGCCCGACAGGCTCGCCGTCCGCGTCATAGACGTCCTGTCCCAGCAGGCCCCAGCGTGTCCATCGCATCCGCATGGCAAGGGTGTCGGCACGGCCACGCGCGCGGAGCACCGGGTCCAGACCCCAAATCTCGGCCGGTCGCGGCGGCCAATAGCATTCGCGCGCGGTGACCGCGATCGTCGACACGCCGGAGGAGGCCGCGGCGCTCGACCGGCCGCCGCTGCTCGTCCGGCGGCCGCTGGAGGCGTTCCTGGACGCACACGGGCTGGGCGCGGGGCCGGTGAGCGGCGAGCCGGTCGGCGAGGGGCACTCGAACGTCACCTACCTGATCCAGCGGGACGGGGGCGAGTGGGTGCTGCGCCGTCCCCCGCGTCCGCCGCTGCCGCCGAGCGCGCATGACGTCCTCCGTGAGGCGCGGTTGCTGCGGGCGCTCGCGGACACGGCCGTGCGGGTGCCACGGGTGCTCGCCACCTCCGAGGACGAGGCGGTGATCGGGGCGCCGTTCTATGTCATGGAGCGGGTCTCAGGCCATGTCATCACCACCGAGCTGCCCGGCGGGCTGGACGGACGGCAGATCGGCGCCGAGCTGATCGACGCGCTCGTGGAGATCCACGCCGCCGACTGGCAGGCCTGCGGGCTGGAGGGCTACGGCAAGCCGACGGGCTACCTGGAGCGCCAGCTGCGCCGCTTCGGCGGGCTGTGGGAGCACAACCGGACGCGCGCCGTGCCCGCGGTCGACGAGGTGACCGCGTGGCTCGCCGAGAACCTGCCTGTGTCGGGGCCGGCGACGATCGTCCATGGCGACTATCGGCTCGGCAACGTGATGTTCGCCCCCACGCCGCCCGCGCGGCTGACGGCGATCTTCGACTGGGAGCTGGCCACCATCGGCGACCCGCTGGCCGACGTCGGCTACCTCGCCGCGACCTGGGCGCAGGAGGGCGATCCGGAGAGCACGATCACGTCGCTCGGGCTCGTCACCCGGCGCCCCGGATTTCCCACCCGCGACGAGCTGATCGCGCTCTACGAGGAGCGCTCGGGCCGCTCGATGTCCGACATCCGCTGGTACTCCGCGCTCGCCCTGTGGAAGTCGGCGATCTTCCTGGAGGGCTCGTACAAGCGCCGCCTGGCCGGCACGACCGACGACCCGTTCTTCGACAAGCTCGAAGCAGGCGTCCCCGAGATCGCCGAGCGGGCGCGGGCGTTGACCGCGTCGACATCGCGCGACGCGTGACAGCGAGCTGACGTTCGACAGCTTTTCTGCGCCATCTGGACGCATGTCTGACTTTCCGGGCGGGCGTTGAGGTGGGAATCTTGCCGTCGACTTCGTCACGGATGGCGGAGACTCGGACGAAGAGCAGGAGCGCTCATCTCTCAAGGAACGGGACAGGTGGCGGTGCGCCGTGCGGCGGATCGCCTCGAGGCGACGGCGGGCCGGTCGGGATACCGGCGCCGCCGTCAACTCGACCACCCCGCGGCAGCGGAGCCGCTGGTCGCGGCCGCGGTGGCGCGGGCGCGGGACGGCGACGTCGACGCGCTGCGGCTCCTCTTCCTCCTGTTCGCCGACAACGTGTTCGGCTACGTGCTGTCGATCGTCCATGACGAGCACGACGCCGAGGACCTCACCAGCGAGGTGTTCGCCCGCCTGCCGCGGGCGCTCGGGCTCTACCGGCCCGGCGCCACCCCCTTCGTGGCCTGGCTGTTGCGCGTCGCCCGCAACGCCGCGCTCGACCACCTGCGCCGCCAGCGCTCGGTGCCGAGCGCGCACGTCCAGCCGGCCGGCGGGCCGCCCGGGCTCCTGGAGCTCGAGCGACTCGCCGGCCTGCGCACCGCGCTGGCCACGCTGCCGGAGGACCAGTGCCAGGTGCTGCTGCTGCGGCTCGTGGCCGGGCTCAGCCCGGCCGAGGTGGCCGCGCGGCTGGACCGCTCCGTGGACGCCGTGCACGCGCTCCAGCACCGGGCGCGACGGCGCCTGCGCACCGAGCTGACCGCGCTGGGGTTCGCGCCCGCGGCGTAGCTCAGCGGCCCCAGAAGAGCTTGATCCCGCGCTCCAGCAGCCGGGACACGCGCGGCGAGTAGGGGAAGTAGTGCGGCTCGCGACGCAGCGCCAGCCGCGTCGTCATGATCGCCTGCTGGCGCGTGTACTTGCGGATCCCCGCGGCGCCGTGGCGGACGCCGAGCCCCGACTCCTTCCAGCCGCCCATCGGCAGCTCGAGCGCGAGGTAGTTCAGGGCGGCGTCGTTGACGCACACCGCGCCGGCCTCGATCCGCCGCGCCACCGCCTCGCCGCGCGCGCGGTCGCGGGTGAACACGGAGGCGCCGAGCCCGTACGGCGAGTCGTTGGCCCGCGTGATCGCCTCCTCGGCGTCGGCGACCTTCATGACCGGCAGCGTCGGCCCGAACGTCTCCTCGGTCATGGCGGCCATCGAGTGGTCGACGTCGGCCAGCACGGTCGGCTCATAGAACCGGCCGGCGCCCTCGCGGGCGTGGCCGCCCGTGACCAGCCGGGCGCCCGCGTCGACGCGCCTGCTGGACGTGGCGGCCGATGATCTCGAGCTGCGGTGGGAACGTGATCGCGCCCACGTCGATGCTGCCCGGGCCGCCGGGCGGGCCCTGGCGCAGCTTGGCCACCTTCTCGCCCACCTTGGCCACGAACTCGTCGTAGATCGGCGCCTCGGCGTACACGCGCTCGATCGAGATGCAGGTCTGGCCGCCGTTCTGCATCGAGTAGTAGACGGCGGCGTTGGCCGCGCGCTCGAGGTCCGCGTCGGCCAGCACGATCATCGGGTCCTTGCCGCCCAGCTCCAGCGACACCGGCGTGAGCGTCCGCGCGGCGCGCTCCATGACGCGCCGGCCGGTGCGCGTCGAGCCGGTGAACATGACCATGTCGACGGCGTCGATCAGCGCCTCGCCGGTCTCGGCGCCGCCGATCGCGACCTGGAAGACCTCCGCCGGCACGCCCGACTCGGTCAGGCACTGGGCGAACAGCAGCGAGGTCAGCGGCGTCACCTCGGACGGCTTGACCACCACCGCGTTGCCGGCGGCGAGCGCCGGGATCGCATCGCCGACCGAGTTGACCAGCGGGTAGTTCCACGGCCCGATCACCCCGACCACGCCGACGGGCCGGTAGCGGACGACCAGCTGCGCCCCAGCACGAGCGGGTTGCCCGTGTGGACCTTCTCGTCGGCCAGGTACTTCGCCGCCCGCTTGCCCCAGAAGCCGAGCGCGTTGGCGCCGTAGGCCAGCTCGACCAGGAGCGCGTCCTCGCGCGCCTTGCCGGTCTCGGCCACGATCGTGTCCGCCACCTGGTCGGCGTGCGCGATCAGCCAGCGCCTGGCGTCCGCCAGCCGCTCGCGCCGGCCCTCGTAGCCCAGCGCCTCCCACTCGGGCTGCGCCGCGCGCGCACGATGCACCTGCAGCGCGACCTCGTCGGGCGAGGTCACCGGTACCGTGCGGATGACCTCACCGGTCGCCGGGTTCTCGACGGGGATCTCGCGCGCGGTGACGGTGGCCATGGCTAGTCGCCGACTTCCAGCTTCTCGATCCGGCGTCGTCGCGCGGGCGGTCGCGGCCGTCGGTCGGCGTCGCCTCGATCGCGTCGACGACGTCCATGCCGTCGGTCACCTCGCCGAACACGGTGTGCTTGCCGTCCAGCCACGGCGCGGCGCCGACCGTGACGATGAAGAACTGCGAGCCGTTGGTGTTCGGGCCGGCGTTGGCCATCGCCAGCGCGCCGCGGACGATCTTGTGCGGGTTGATCTCGTCGTCGAACTTGTAGCCCGGGCCGCCGGTGCCGGTGCCCTGCGGGCAGCCGCCCTGGATCATGAAGTCCTTGATCACGCGGTGGAAGATCAGCCCGTCGTAGAAGCCGTCGCGGGCGAGCTTGCGGAAGTTCTCGACGGTCTTGCGGCGCGTCCTCGTCGAACAACTCGAGCTCGATCGGCCCGTGGTTGGTGTGTCATCGTGGCCTGCGACATCGGGATCGACCTCCTGTTCGTCCTCCGTCCGCGCGAGCTCGGACCTCGGATGACGTCACGTGCGGATCGGTTCGAGGACCATCGAGCCGCCCGTGGACCTGGGTGACGCGCTCGACGACGCCTCGCGGCGTCGCCGTCCGGGACCTCAACGAGCGCGAAGCGCTCGAGCACGCGGACGTTGCGGACGGCCTCGCCGTCGAGCCCGTCGCGCGCGTCATCGCGGCGATGAGGTCGGCGACCTCGAGCCCGTCGGGGCGGCCGGCGTCGGCGATCAGCTTCGTGTAGGCGGACTCGTCGGCCGCCGCGCGCGCACGTGCGGCTTGCGATGGCGGCGCGGGCGCTCGGACGCCTTGGCTCGGCGCGACGTGCGCGCCCTCGGTCCAGGGCGCGATCTGCGTGCGAGGCATGGCGCTCGATCGCCTCGAGCTCGCGCCGCTGGCGCGGCTCGACGAACGTGATCGCCCGGCCCGAGCGCCCGACCCGGCCGGTGCGCCCGATCCGGTGCACGTAGACGTCCGGCGAGGTCGGCACGTCGAAGTTGACGATGTGCGTGACCGACGAGATGTCGAGGCCGCGGGCGGCCACGTCGGTGGCCACGAGGATCGGCACGCGGCCGGCCTTGAACGCGATCATCACGCCGTCGCGCGCGCCCTGGCGTCATGTCGCCGTGCAGCGCCTTGACGTTCATGCCCTTGTCGCGCAGCGTGCGGAAGAGCTGCTCGCAGCGGATCTTCGTGCGCACGAAGACGATCGCCTGGCGGGCTGCTCGGCGTCCAGGACGCGGACGAGCTCGTCGACCTTCTCGGCGCGGCTTGGTCTGCAGGTGGAACTGCTCGACGGTGTCGATCGTCAGCGTCGCCGCCTTGACCTTGACCGTCATCGGGTCGTAGAGGTAGCGGTCGGCGAGGCTGGCGGATCTCGGGCGGCATCGTCGCCGAGAACAGCGCGGTCTGGCGGCTGCCCGGGGTCGAGCGAGAGGATCCTCTCGACGTCCTCGAGGAAGCCGAGGTCGAGCATCTCGTCGGCCTCGTCGAGCACGACGTAGCGGCAGGCGTGCAGCATCAGCGAGTGGCGCGTGATCAGGTCGAGCACGCGCCCGACGGTGCCGACGACGACCTGGCCGCCGGCCCGCAGCTGGGCCTGCTGGGAGCGGATCGGCGCGCCGCCGAAGACGGCGACGACGTCGATGCCCTTGCGCGCGCCGTAGGCCCGCAGCGCCTGCGTGACCTGGATGCACAGCTCGCGCGTCGGCGTCAGCACGAGCGCCTGCACCTCGTCGTCGTCGGGATCGACGTACTCGAGCAGCGGCAGCCCGAACGCGGCGGTCTTGCCGGTGCCGGTCTGGGCCTGGCCGATCACGTCGCGCCCTCCAGCAGCGGCGGGATCGCCTGCTCCTGGATCGGGCTCGGCGACTCGTAGCCGACGTCGCGGAGCGCTCGCAGGAGCGGCTCGGAGAGGCCGAGATCGGCGAAGGTCGTCATGTTCCGCGGAAGGACGTTAGCGGCAGTCGAGCATCACCTTTCCCGTCGTCCTGCGGGCCTGCAGGTCCTCGTGCGCGCGTGCGGCCGCCTCGAGAGCGGATAGGTCGCGCCGACGACCACGCGCAGCTCGCCCGCGCGGCACGCGCGCGAACAGGTCCGCCAGCGGCCTCGTCGACCATGCTCGGGCGCTCCAGCGCAGTGCGAACAGCCAGAAGCCGATGACCGCCTGCGAGCGCGCGCAGCAGCCGGCCCGTGCGCACCTCGTTCTGCTCCTGCGAGGAGATGCCGTACACGACGAGGCGCCCGAACGGCGCGAGCGCCGCCAGCGACTCGCGTCGAAGACCTGGCCGCCGGACATCTCGAGGACGACGTCGACCGGCGCGCCCACGTTGGCCGCGACGAGGCGGTCCGCAGGCCGTCGGCGGCGCACGTCGATCGCGGCGTCGGCGCCCAGCTCCAGCGCCAGCGCGCGCTTCTCCTCGCGTCGAGGCGGTGGCGATCACCCGCCCGGCGCCGAGCGCGCTGCCGAGCTGCACGGCGAGCGAGCCGACGCCGCCCGCCGCGGCCGAGTGCACGACGACGCGACTCGCCGGGCGCGAGCTGGGCGCACGTGCGGTACGAGAGTGCCAGGCGGTCAGGCCCTGCAGCAGCAGCGCCAGCGCCTGCGCCGTCGCTCCACGCCGTCGGGGATCGGGAAGGTCAGCGCCGCGCGGCGCCGTCGCGTACTCGGCGTAGCCGCCGGTCGCTGGACAGCGCCACGACGCGCTCGCCGGTGTCGGTGCGCACGCCGGCGACCTCGGCGCCGGGCATCGAGCGGCAGCTCGGCCTGGCGACGTAGGAGTTGCGTCGCGGGTGGGTGTCGGCGAAGTTGAGCCCGGCGCGGGTGACCTCGATCAGCACCTCGCTCGGCGCCGGCTCGGGCACGCGGCAGCGTCCTCGACCAGCTCGCAGCACCTCGGGCCCGCCCCACTCGTCGATCTGGATCGCGCGCATGGCGGGGCGTGAGGATACCCTCCGGCGCCGATGGCGGTCACCGTCGTCGGATCCATCGCCTTCGACGCCGTCAAGACGCCGTTCGGCAAGCGCGACCGCATGCTCGGCGGCGCGGCCGTGCACTTCGCGCTCGCCGCCTCGTTCTTCGCCGAGATGCGCGTCGTCGGCCCGGTCGGCGACGACTTCGGCGAGGCCGAGTACGCGCGTGCTGCACGACGCGCGGCGTCGAGTCACCGACGACGTCGAGCACGTCGCCGGCGGCAAGACGTTCTTCTGGGCCGGCGAGTACGAGCGCGACCTCAACTCCGCCACACGCTGCAGACCGAGCTCAACGTCTTCGAGCACTTCGCAGCCGAAGCTCTCGGACGCCTCGCGCGCAGCCGACGTCCTGTTCCTGGCGAACATCCAGCCCGACCTGCAGCGCGCCGTGCGCGAGCAGTGCGACGGGCGCGCGGTTCGTCGCGCTGGACTCGATGAACCTGTGGATCGACATCGCCCGCGACTCGCTCGTGCAGGACGATCGGGGCGGTCGACTGCCTGGTGGTCAACGACGCCGAGCTGCGCCAGCTGACCGGGGACAAGCCGAACCTGCTGCAGGCCGCCCGCGAGGTGATGGACCTGCGGCCCGACGCGTCGTCGTGGTCAAGCAGGGCGAGTACGGCGCCGCGCTGTACACGCGCGACGGCTTCTTCTCCCTGCCCGCCTATCCCGCTCGAGACGTCGTCGACCCCACCGGCGCGGGCGACACGTTCGCCGGCGGCTTCATCGGCTACATCGCCGCCCACGCCGAGCGAGGGGCTCGACGACGAGCTGCTGCGCCGCGCGATGGCCTACGGCACGGCGCTGGCCTCGTTCAACGTCGAGGAGTTCGGCACCGAGCGCGTGCAGCGCCTGACCGGCGACGAGGTCACCGAGCGCGTCGCCGCGCTCGCAGCGGGTGACGGCGTTCGACGCCACCGCGGTCCCGCTTCGGACCTGAGGAGCGCGCGCCGCGGAGCATCGGCGTACCATCGCGGCCCGATGGGCTGGACGATGCTCTACCTCTTCGTCTTCCTCAAGATCCCGATCGCTGGTCTGCTGCTGGATCGTGTGGTGGGCGGTCCAAACAGGGGACGGACACCGACGACGTGTCCGTGCCCAGCGACGGCGGCGCCGCCGATCCGGCCACGCCCGCACCCGCGTCGCCCCGCGCCACCCGCGCCCGCCCCGCCGCGGCGGCCCGCACGCCGCCGGCGCGCGCCTGGCGCCGCCGCCCCGCGCATCCGCTCGCGTGACCGCTGCGCGGACGCGCCCGCGAGATCGAGCACTGAGACACTCTCCGGCGTGCCCACCTCCGTCCTGTCCGACGGCACGATTCGCCGCCTGGTCGCCGACGGCCGGATCGTCATCGACCCTGGGACCCGCAGCTCGTCCAGCCGGCGTCCGTGGACCTGCGCCTGGGCGACTCCTTCCGCGTCTTCCACAACCACCGCGCGGCGGCCATCGACCTGCGCGACGGCCGCCGCCCGGGCTGACCGAGGAGATCCAGGCGACCCCGGGGGACGGCTTCGTCATCCACCCCGGCGAGTTCTGCCTCGGGCGCAACGCGGAATGGGTGGAGCTGCCCGACGACGTGGTGGCACGAATAGAGGGGAAGTCCTCATTCGGTCGCCTCGGACTGATCGTCCACGCCACCGCGGGGTTCATCGACCCCGGCTGGAAGGGCACGCTCACGCTCGAGCTCAACAACCTCACGCGGGTGCCCGATCAAGCTCTAGCCCGGGCTGCTGATCGCGCAGCTCGCGTTCATGGGGCTCGACCGGGCGGCGGAGCGGCCGTACGGGTCGCCCGAGCTGGGCTCGCACTACCAGGGCCAGGTGGCGGCGACCGAGAGCCGGTACATGCGGTAGCTTCCCGGCCGATGCTGGTCGCGCTCCTGCTGGCCGCCGAGACGGCCGAGAAGTCGAAGACGCCGTTCTACATCCTCGCCGCGCTGCTGATCCTGTTCGGCTTCGGGCTGGGCATCGTCGGGTCCCTCCGCCACGAGACGTTCCCGGCGTCGGATGGGGCCGCCACGCGCGGTCATCGGGGTCTGCGGTCCTGCTCGTCGCGGGCACGATGGTCACAGCCGTCCTCACGGCCTGAGGCGGCCGGCGGGCCTCGCCCGCCACAATGGAGCGAACGAAGACTTCACCTCCCTCGCAGAGGAGCGCAATGGGAACCGAGGAGCAGAGCGCGAACGGCGGCGGCACGGCCACCGCGTCCGACTCGCTGACGATCACGGACAACCGCACCGGCCGGACGTACGAGGTCCCGATCGAGGACGGCACCGATCCGCGCCACCGCGTTGCGCGAGATCAAGGTCGACGAGGACGACTTCGGCGTGATGTCCTACGACCCGGCGTTCATGAACACGGCCTCGTGCCGGTCGGCGATCACGTACCTCGACGGCGAGGCCGGCGTCCTGGAGTACCGCGGCTATCCGATCGAGCAGCTGGCGGAGCACTCGACCTATCTCGAGGTCGCCTATCTGCTCATCCACGGCGAGCTGCCGACGCAGAAGCAGCTCGACGAGTGGACGCACCTGATCACGATCCACACGTTCGTCCACGAGAACGTCAAGAGCTTCATGCAGGGCTTCCGCTACGACGCGCACCCGATGGGCATGCTGCTCGCCTCCGTCGGCGCGCTCTCGACGTTCTATCCGGACGCGAACCAGATCCACGACGCCGAGACGCGCTACCTCCAGATCATCCGGCTGATCGCCAAGATGCCGACGCTGGCGGCGTTCGCCTACCGCCACAACATGGGGCAGCCGTACGTCTATCCGGACAACGACCTGCGCTACCCCGGCAACTTCCTCTCGATGCTGTTCAAGATGACCGAGCTCAAGTACGAGCCGGACCCCCGGCTCGAGCGGGCGCTGGACATCCTGTTCATCCTCCACGCCGACCACGAGCAGAACTGCTCGACCAACGCGGTGCGGGCGGTCGGCTCCTCGCAGGTCGACCCCTACTCGGCCGTCGCCGCCGGCGTCGCCGCGCTCTACGGCCCGCTGCACGGCGGCGCCAACGAGCAGGTGCTGCGGATGCTGCGCCGGATCGAGACCAAGGAGAACATCCCCGACTTCATCACCGGCGTGAAGGAGGGCAAGGAGCGCCTGATGGGCTTCGGCCACCGGGTCTACAAGAACTACGACCCGCGCGCCCGGATCATCAAGTCGGCGGCCGACGACGTCTTCGAGGTCACGGGCACGAACCCGCTGCTCGACATCGCGCTCGAGCTCGAGAAGATCGCGCTCGAGGACGACTACTTCGTCAAGCGCAAGCTCTACCCGAACGTCGACTTCTACTCGGGCCTGATCTACGAGGCGCTGCAGATGCCGGTCGGCATGTTCACGGTGCTGTTCGCGATCCCGCGCACCAGCGGCTGGATCGCCCAGTGGCTGGAGATGATCGAGGACAAGGAGCAGAAGATCGCCCGCCCGCGCCAGATCTACACGGGCGAGCGGACGCGCGACTACGTCGCGGTCGACCAGCGGTCCTAGCCGACCCTTAAGGGACGGCCGGCCCGGGGCGATTCTCGGGCTGGCCGTACTGTGCGAGGCGGCGGGTGGGTTGTAATTTGCAACCATGCTCCTCACCCTCCCCGACGGCACGCGGGTCCGCGTACGGCCGATCGCGCCGGAGGACAAGCCGCTCCTCGCCGAGGGGCTGCGCCGCCTGAGCCGCGAGTCCGCGTTCCGCCGCTTCATGAGCCCGAAGCTGAGCTTCAGCGCGGCCGAGCTGCGCTACCTGACCGAGGTCGACCAGCGCGACCACATCGCGCTCGTGGCCGTGGACGCGAACCGGCCGTCGCGCCTGATCGCCGTGGCGCGCTGCGTGCGGGTGTCGCCGGACACGGCCGACATCGCGGTCGTGGTCGGCGATCCCTGGCAGGGCCAAGGGCTCGGCCGGCGGCTCGCCGACGAGGTGGCCCGGCGCGCCCGGGACGCCGGCGTGGCGCGCATCGCAGGCACGATGCTGGCCGACAACCGGGCGGCGTTCCGGATCATGCGGGGCTTCGGCTGGCCGTTCGAGCACGACGAGCTGTCCGGTGGGGTACGGGAGGTGGTCGCGGTGCTCAAGCCCGCGCCCGCCGCGCCGATCCACGTGGCGTGAGCCGCCACCGCTCGATCAGCGCGCTGCTCGTCGACGTTCCCGCCGGGCACGCGACGCTGCTCCAGCGGGCGCTCGACGGCGCGGGCTGGACCGTCCGGGCCATGCCCGCGGACGGCCCGGAGGCGCTGTCGGCGGCGCTCCAGCGGCGCGACTGGGACGCCGTGCTCTACGGCGGCGAGGGCGACGGCGCGGTGCCGGCGCGCAAGGCGCTGGCACTCGTGCGCCTGGCCGACCCCCACCTTCCCTTCGTGGCCGTCTCGCCGCACGTGCGCCCGGGCGAGCTCGCCGCCGTGGTGCGCGGGCTTCCCGACACGATCCCGACCGTGGTCGACCCCGCCGGGCTCCCCGCGATCCTGACGCGCGAGCTCGAGCAGGCGCGCATGCGCCGCCGGGTCGGCGGCGCGCACCGGCTGCTCGCCACCCAGCAGGCGATCACCGACCATCTCGCGGCCGGGCTGGAGCCCGCCGCGCTGCTCGAACGCGTCCTCGGGACCCTGGGCAGCTCGCTCGGCTGGAGCTTCGGCGCGGTGTGGACGCCGGCCGGCGACCTGCTGCGCTGCGCCTCCGTCTGGCGCTCGCCGGCGGCGCGCGGGCCGGTGGCCCAGTTCGCCGTCGCGGCCCGCGACCAGACCTTCGTGCCCGGCCAGGGCCTGCCGGGCCGCGTGTGGGCGTTCCGCCGCCCCGCCTGGAGCTCCGACGTGCCGCCGTCGGCCGTCCGCGCCGGATTGGTCACCGGCGCCGCGTTCCCGATCGCGCTGGGCGACCAGTGCCTCGGCGTCGTCGAGCTGCTGGCCTCCGACGCGCGCGAGTCCAACGCCGAGATCGCCGCCATGTTCGCCACGGTCGGCAACCAGCTCGCCCAGTACCTGGGCCGGCGGCGCAACAGCTTCCACGGCGCCGACGCGCTGGTCGTCGGCCTGGACGCCGGCGGCCGCGTGGAGCTGGCCAACGCCACGGCCCGCGCGGTCCTGGGCGACGACATCCTGGGGCGGGACTGGTTCGCGGCCGCGGTCCCCGACGGCGCGCGGGACGCCGCCCGCGCCGAGTTCGTGCGGCTCCTGGATGGCGACGCGGGCGGGTTGCGCGCGCTGGCCCGCACCGCCGGCGTGGCGTGGCGCTGGTCGCTGTCCCGGGATTCGGACGGGGAGCCCGTGGGTGCGCTGGGGTGGGGCGAGAAGGTGGAGGCGGCTCCGCTGGCGATGCTGACCGCGTGGCGCGCGGTACTGGCGTAGGGGCGGGCCTGGCGAACGGCTGGCTGGGTAGGGGTGGGTGAGCTTGCCGCGCGCATGATCGATCGCCGCTGGGCGCGAACCGATCACGGTCGACCGTGGTCATCGCCCACCGGAAGTTGGTGTGCTGGTTCATGCACCGTATGCGCGACTCGGATAGCTCGGCCGCGGAGGTCGGAATTGGAAACCGATCACCGCGCCCGCCACACCGCCCGCAGGGACCCCCTCCTTACTCAGCCGGCCGTTCGCCTGCGCGAGGAGGCGCCGGAGGCGCGGCCGTTCGCCGGCGCAGCGAGGCGCGCCGGAGGCGGGCTACGCTGGAAACATGCGCCCGCGAACGCTCGCGCTGCCGCTCCTCGCCGCGGCGCTGCTCGCCGCCTGCGGCTCAGAGACCCCCGCCGCCGCGCCGACCGCCACGAACCTCGTGGTGACCGTCGACCCGGACGGGGCGCACGGGTCACAGCCGGCCAAGACCGTGCGGCTGCACTGTCCCGGCGCCGGCTGTGCGCTGACGAAGCGGTTCACGGTCAAGGACTTCGCCCCGCCGCGGCCCGATCAGGCGTGCAGCATGATCTACGGCGGCCCGGAGACCGCGAAGATCGCGGGCACGCTGCGCGGCAGCCACGTCCAGGCGACCTTCTCGCGCACGGACGGCTGCCAGACGAGCCGCTGGGAGCACGTGAAGGCGCTGCTGGGCGCCGCTTAGAGGTGCAGCGTGGCGCCGTAGCGGCGGAGCCACGCCGAGTGCTCGCGAAACTCCGGGACGCGCGCTGCCAGCAGGCGCCAGAAGCGCGCCGAGTGGTCCATCACCTCGAGGTGGCAGACCTCGTGCTCGACCACGTAGTCGAGCACCGGCTCCGGCGCGAGCAGCAGGCGCCAGTTGAACGACATCGCGCCGCTCGACGAGCAGGACGCCCAGCGCGTGCGCTGCCCGCGGATCGTCAGGCCGGTGTAGCGGCTGCCCGCCCGCGCCGTGGCGGCGTCCAGGCGCGGTGCGATCTCCGTCCGGGCCGCGCGCCGGTACCAGCGCTCGAGCGCCTCGCGCGCGTCGCCCGCCGGCACGTGCAGCGCGTCGCCGCGCCGGTGTACCCGCGTGCGCCCGGGCTCGGCGACCAGCCGCAGCGACGAGCCCAGGTAGGGCACCGTGCCCGGCTCACGGCCCACCTCGGCGCGCGCGCGGGCCACCGCGCGGCGGCGGCGATCGATCCACGGCGCCAGCTCCCGCACCGCGTCGGCGGCGTGGCGCTCCGGCGCGCGGCGCGGCAGCACCACCTCGACCTGGCCGCTCGCGTCCACGCTCACGCGCACCCGGCGCGCCCGGTCGGAGCGGCGGATGCGGTAAGCCGCAGGCGTCATCGCGGCTGACGAGGGTAGACCGCACCCCGGCGGCAGCTTGGGATGATGGCGGACCATGGCGGAATCGCGGGTACGCCTCCCCGCCGGGGTGCGGGAGCCGTACAGCGTCTATGTCAACGGGGTGCGACAGGAACTTGGCCGTGACTTCCGCGTCGCAGAGCGGCCGCGCTGGTGTTCCAGCGCGAGCTGGCGAAAGAGGGGCGGCTCGGCTTCTGGCGCTGGTTCCTGGGCGCGTGGGGGATCGGGACCTACGGGCGCAACGACCAGATCGACGTGGCCTGGGAGATCGACGGCCGCCCGCAGATCGCCCATGCGCTCGACATCGAGCCGCCGCCCGGCTGAAGCCCGCGGCCGGGGCGGCCGATGAGAGGCTGACGATGCGCCGCGCCAAGCCAGACACCCGCGTCCACGACGCCCTGCACCGGATCGGGCCGCTGCCCGTGCTCGGCGGGACGGTCCTGCGGATCCGGCGGCTGGCGGACGACCCGCACGCCACGACGGCGGACCTCGTGACCGTCGTCGAGTCCGACGAGGCGTTCAGCGCCAACCTGCTCCGCTACGCCAACTCCGCGGCCAACGCGCGGCCGATCCGCGCCCGCACGATCCGCCAGGCGATCACGCTGCTCGGCCGCCGCGCGCCTGGTCCGGCTCGCGCTGGAGGCCGAGACCTACCGCTTCCTCGAGCGCTTCCCAGGCGGCGCCCACCTCTCCCGCGGCCAGCTCCACGTGCACGCCGTGAGCTGTCGCCGCCTACGCCGCCACCACCGCCGAGCTGCGCGGCGCCCACGTCGACACCGCGCACCTGGCCGGCCTGCTGCACGACGTCGGCAAGCTGCTGATGCCGGCCGCGTTCGGCATCGAGGCGGTCGAGTCGATCGTCCGCGAGGCGCCCGAGCGGGGCCCCGCGCGCCGCGCTGGAGCGCCGCCGCCTCGGGCTCGACCACGCCGCCGCCGGCGCGCTGCTGGTCGGCCTGTCCGACCCGGCCGACGACGTCGTGAAGGCGATCTCCTACCACCATGGCGGCCCGACCGGCATCGCCTGCCCGACGCCCGAGGCGGCGTGCGTCCAGATCGCCGACGCCGTCGCGCACCTGCTGGGCGGCGACGAGGTCGACCGCGACCTGCTCGGCGTGGCGCTGGAGAAGCTCGGCGCCGATCCCGAGCTGCTCGACGAGGTGGCCGAGCGGGCCGGGGTGGCCGCAGGCGGCGGGAACGGCGATCTCTCCCAGGCCGTCGGCCGGCTCGAGGCCGTGGCCCACACCGACGACCTGACCGGGCTGCGCAACCGCCGCAGCTGGATCGAGCACGTGCGCCGGGAGCTGGGCGAGGATCGCCCGGGCGTGCTGCTGATCTGCGACGTCGACGGCTTCAAGGCCGTCAACGACCGCCACGGCCACCGGGCCGGCGACCTCGTGCTGACCGAGGTCGCCCGCGTCCTGGCGCGCCACGGCGTGGCGGGCCGGCTCGGCGGCGACGAGTTCGGCCTGTGGGTGGCGGGCGACGCCGCGAGCACGGCGGCCGAGGTCTCCGAGGACGTGGCGTCGAAGCTGCCGGTCGAGCTGGTGACCGGCGACACCCCGCTCGGCCTGTCCGTCGGCGCCGCGCCGGCCGACGGCGAGGCCGACGTGATGGAGCTGATGGAGCGCGCCGACCGCGCGCTCTACGCGGCCAAGCCGGGCGGCCGCCGCAGCCGTTAGCATCCCCTCATGGGGGCGGTGCTGTACTTCGACGTCGGTTCGCCGTACTCGTTCCTGGCCCTGGAGCGGGCCGAGCGCGTGCTGGGGGAGCTGCCGGAGCTCCGCCCCGTGCTGCTCGGCGGGCTGTTCAAGCTCGGCGGCCGCACGTCCTGGGGCGTGGGCGACCCGGCGCTGCGCGAGGCTGGGATGCTGGAGGTGGAGTCGCGCGCCACGGCGTACGACCTGCCGGCCATCCGCTGGCCGAAGCCCTGGCCGGGCGTCTACCTGACGGCGATGCGCGTCGCCACCTGGGCCGACTCCCAAGGCGCGTGCGCGGCCTTCGCGTTCGCCGCCGGCCGCCGGCTGTTCCTGCGCGGCTGCGACCTCTCGCGCGACGAGGAGTGCGCGGCGGCGGCCGACGACGCCGGGCTGGACGGCACCGCGGCCCTGCGTGCCGCGGCCGACCCGGAGGTCAAGCGGGCGCTGCGCGCCGCCACCGAGGCGGCGTTCGCCCGCGGCGTCGTCGGCGTGCCCACGGTGGCCGTGGGCGACGAGCTGTTCTGGGGCGACGATCGGCTGGAGGACGCCGCTACGCGGCTACGGCCCGCCGCCACGGCGTGAGGGCGCGCAGCGCGCTGAGGATCGCCCGCGTCGAGGGCGAGCGGTTCAGCGTGTAGAAGTGGATGCCGGGCGCGCCGTTGGCCAGCAGGTCGGCGCACTGCATCGTGGCGTAGGCCACGCCGAAGTCCGCCACGGCGTCGGGCTGGTCGGCCCGCAGCTCCAGCTCGCGCAGCAGCCCGGTCGGGATGCAGGCGCCGCACAGGCTGGTGAACCGGCGGATCTGCGCCACGTTGGTGATCGGCATGATCCCGGGGATGATCGGGACGTCGATCCCCGCGTCGCGCGCCCGCGCCACGTACTCGTAGTAGACGGCGTTGTCGAAGAACAGCTGGCTGATCAGGAAGCGGGCGCCCGCGTCGACCTTCTCGCGGGTGTAGCGCAGGTCGCTCTCTGCCGTGTCGGCGGCGAGGTGGACCTCGGGGAAGCACGCCGCGCCGATCGTGAAGTCGTAGTGCTCGCGGATCAGCTCGATCAGCTCGCGCGAGTAGCGCAGGCCGCCCTCCACGGCCGTCCACTCGCGCGCGGCCATACCAGCCGGCGGGTCGCCGCGCAGCGCCAGCACGTTCTCGATGCCCGCGTCGCGCATGCGGTCCAGCATCCCCCGCAGCTCCGGCACCGTGGCGCCGACGCAGGTGAAGTGGGCCATCGCCTCCAGGCCGTGGTCGGCCTTGATCCGCGACACGATGTCGATCGTCCGGCAGCGCTCCTCGTCCGTCCCGCCGGCGCCGTAGGTGACGGACACGAACGTCGGATCGAGGCGGGCGAGCGCGGCCAGCGCCGCGTCCAGGTTGGCCTCGCCCTCGGCGGTCCTGGGCGGGAAGAACTCGAAGGAGAAGGACGGCTCCCTGCCGGCCGCCAGCCGCTCGTCGATCCGCATCGCGTCAGGCTAGCCCGTCAGCGACCAGCGCTCGGCCCGATCCTCCCCGTCCGGGGAGGCCGCGCCCAGCGCGTGCAGGTGGATCAGCCACGCGCGGGTGAGCGCGAGGATCCAGCTCGCCATCTCGCGCGTGTAGGCCTCGCCGCTGATGTCGCGGGCGACCTCGTAGGCCGTCCGCGGGCCGTCGGCCAGCGCGCGCCGCACCGCGGCCAGCCGCTCGGCCACCAGCTCGCGGTTGGCGCCGACGTGGGCGCGCACGTCGGTGAACGGGCGCGCGTGGCCGGCCAGCGCGAGCCGGGCGTCGAGCACGTCGACCACGTCGAGCGAGTGCAGGAACTCGCCCACCGGGTCGGCGGTGAGGCCGACGTCGAAGTAGAGCGACACACGCCCCAGCAGGTGGTCGCCGGAGATCAGCAGCCGGTGCTCGGGCTGGTGCAGGCAGACGTGCGAGGGCGTGTGCCCCGGCGTCTCGATCACCCGCCAGGTGCCGAGGTCGGTCCGCAGCTCGACGCCGGGCACGAGGTCGCGGTCGGAGGCCAGCGTCCCGGCGACGCCGCTGCGATCGCCGGCGTGCTCGTCCGCCCAGCGCCGGAGCGCTCCTCCGGCACGCCGCTCTGACGCCCACTTTCCAGCCGCTCCTCCAGCGACGGCTTCTGCGCGAGCCAGTCGCGGTACGCGGGATGGATCCACACCTCGCAGCCCACCTGCTCGGCGATCGGCGCCGCCTGGCCGCAATGGTCGGGGTGCGCGTGCGTGATGACGATCAGCCGGACGTCGTCGATCGCGTGGCCCGTGCGCTCGAGCGCGCGCTGCAGGTTGGCCATCGAGCCGCGCTCGTGCATGCCCGTGTCGACGAGCACGATGCCGTCGCCGGCCCGGAGCGCCCAGGCGTTGACGTGCGGGACCCCGGCCACGGTCTCCAGCGGCAGCCGCAGCCGCCAGGCGCCCGGGAGCACCCGCTCGCCGCGGCCCGACGTCTCGCGCCCGTGTCGGCTTGCGCACGGTGCGGGAACGCTAACGTCCGGCCGATGGCGAAGAAGGCACGCCGCGTCCGCGCGCCCGAGTTCTCCTATCCTGGCGCCGACGGCGCGCTGCTGGTGCTGCGCGGGTCGATGACGCCCGCCACCCGGCAGCAGTACGCCGCCGCGCGCTGCCGGCAACGTCCTCTCGCAGGAGGACGCGTGGCAGCGCGCGGTCGAGTTCCTGTTCGAGCGCCTGGCCGTGCGCTGGGACATCGCCGGCGCCGAGCCGCTGACCCGGCAGAAGGAGCTGCTCGCCCGCTTCCGCTTTGCCTCCGCGGACGAGCGGCGCTGGATCCGCGACGTGCTGCGCGAGCACCTGGCCGAGCACTTCCCGGAGATGACCCCACCGTGAACCCCGACGCCTTCGCGCGGCTGCTCGCCGGCTACTGCCTCGACGCCCAGCCGGGCCAGCAGGTGCTGGTCAGCTCGAGCACGCTGGCCGCGCCGCTCCTGCTCGCCCTCCAGCGCGAGATGCTGGAGCGCGAGGCGTGGCCGCTGCATCCGCGCCGAGCTGCCCGGGGCGGGCGAGGCGTGCTGGGCGGCGGCCCCGGACGCGCACCTGGACGGCTTCCCCGCCGTCGAGCTGGCCGAGGCCGAGGGGATCGACGCGTCGCTGCGCATCATCGCCACGGAGAACGCCAACGCGCTGGCCGGCGTCGACCCCGCCCGGCTGACCCGCGCCGCCCGCGCCCGCGCGCCGGTGCGCGCGGCGATGCTGGCCCACCGCTGGGCGATCACGCTGTGGCCGACGCCGTCGGGGGCGCAGCAGGCCGGGATGGGCAGCGCGGACTTCGCGGCGTTCGTGGCCCGCGCCGTGTTCCTCGACCGCGACGACCCCGTGGCGGCGTGGGGCGAGCTGCGCGACTTCCAGGCGGGGCTGATCGACCGCCTGGCGCCGGCGCGGGAGATCCACATCGAGGGGCCGGGCACCGACCTGACGCTGAACGTCGCCGGCCGCACGTGGATCAACTCGGACGGCAAGCGCAACATGCCGAGCGGCGAGGTCTTCACCGGCCCGCACGAGGCGTCGGCCGAGGGCCGCATCCGCTTCACGCTGCCGACGTCGCCGCGCGGCGTGGTGGTCGAGGACGTCGAGCTGGAGTTCCGGGAGGGCCGCGTCGTCTCCGCCCGCGCGGAGCGCGGCGATGCCTACCTGCAGGCCACGCTCGACACCGACCCGGGCGCGCGCAGCCTGGGCGAGCTCGGGATCGGCACGAACTTCGGCATCGACCGCCCGATCGGGGCGATCCTGTTCGACGAGAAGATCGGCGGCACGGTCCACCTCGCGCTCGGCCGCTCCTATCCCGAGACCGGCGGCACGAACGAGTCGGTCGTGCACTGGGACCTGATCTGCGACCTGCGGGAGGGCGGCCGCCTGACCGCCGACGGCGCGACGATCCTCGAGGCCGGGCGCTTCGCCTAGAGCCCGGCGGCGGTGAACAGCGCGCCGCCGGCGCCGATCACGTAGGCGCGCTGCCCGGCGAACCAGACGTCGCGCTGGAACGGCTCCTGGCGGGGCGCGAACGGGTCGGGGGCGAAGCCCGGGCCGGTCACCGGCGTGGGCGCTCCGCCGGTCACCGGCACGCTGGACCAGCGGTAGGTGCCGTACACGAGCCGCGCGCCGTCGGGCGTGAAGGCGAGCGGCCCGAGCGCGTTCGCCAGCTTGACCGTGGCGCCGGTGGCGGGGTCGACGATCCACACCTGGTGGCCGACCTGGGTGGCAAGCCGGGCGTCACCGGGCGCCCAGGCCGGCTCGGTCGCGCAGCCGCGCGGCAGCCGCACGAGCCGCTTGGCGCCCGTGAACGCGTCCAGGACGTACACGCCGCCGAAGCGGTCGTCGCGCAGGCAGACGCCGGCGACCCGGCTCAGGTCGCCGGCCAGCGCGTAGCGGCCACCCGGCGAGAGGAAGAGCGCGGAGTCGTGCCGGAGCCGGAAGCGGCGCACCGGGTGCCCGGCCGCCCACAGCGCGACGGTGTGGCGCGCGCCGAGCGTGGCCACGGCGCCGCCGCCGAGCGCCGCGACGCACTCGCTCGGCGCGGGGCGCAGGCCGGTGGCGCGGACCGTCACCGCCACCCGCGCGGTGTCCAGCAGCCCGAGCGACAGCCGGCGATGCAGCGAGCCGCACCAGCCGAAGCCGCCGGCGCCGAGGCCGTCGTCGCCGCCTGCGGCCCAGCCGGTACCGGGCAGCGAGGCCGGATGCTGCGCCACGAGGCTCACGCTGCCGTCCGGCGCCAGGCGCCACAGCCGGTGCGCCTGCGCGACGTACAGGCTGCCGTCGTCCGCCATGATCGTCTGGAAGCTGGGCGAGACGCGGAAGGTCTCCGCCTCGCCCGTGGCCAGGTCCAGCCGCCGGTCGCGGACGAGCAGGAAGCGGCCGTCGGCGGAGAGCCGGAACGCCTGGGCGGCGTTGGCGTCGGCGTCGGTGGTCAGCCGCCGCGCCGGGTTGCCGGCGAGCCAGGCCACGAACTTCGGGCCCTCGAAGGCGCCGAACGCCACCGTCCCGCCGTCGGCCGAGGCGGCCACGGTGACGACGTCCTTCAGGCCGACCGGCTCCAGGCCGTCCGCGCGCGCCGCCGCGGGACAGGCGAGGACGGCGGCGACGACGCAGACGAGCAGGAGGCGCATGGGGCGGCAGCGTCCGGCGCGCGGAGGAGCGCGTCAATCGGTGGGCGCCCCTGAACCTGGCCGCGGCTTCGGAACCGATACCGTCCGTGACCGATGCAGCGCCGCACGAAGATCGTGGCGACCATCGGGCCCGCCTCGCGGATCCCGAGGTGCTCGCCCGCATGGTCGAGGCCGGGATGGACGTCGCCCGCCTGAACTTCTCCCACGGCAGCGCCGAGGAGCACGCGGAGACCGCGCGGCTCGTTCGCGAGGCCGCCGGCCGTGTGGGGCGCCAGGTGGCGATCCTGCAGGACCTGCCCGGCCCGAAGCTGCGCATCGGCCACCTGCGCGACGGCGTCGCCGAGTTCAAGCCGGGCGACACCACGACGTTCATCTGCGGCGAGAACGGGGCCGAGGGCGACGCGTCGCGGCTGTACATCACCTACGCCGGCCTGGCCTCGACGGTCGACGTCGACGAGATCATGTACCTGGCCGACGGCGCCGTGCGCCTGCGAGTCACCGGCGTCCGCCCGGACGACGGCGAGATCGACGCCGTGGTGGAGATCGGCGGCGCCGTGGCCTCGCGCCAGGGGCTCAACATCCCGGGCGAGACGGCGGCGCTGCCCGCCGTGCCCGAGGAGGATCTCGAGCACGTGCGCACGGGCGAGCGGATCGGCGTCGACCTGATCGCGCTGTCGTTCGTCCGCCGGGCCGACGACGTGACCCAGCTGCGCAAGCACACGCGGCTGCCGCTGATCGCCAAGATCGAGAAGCCGCAGGCCGTCCAGCGCGCCGAGGAGATCGTCCGCGCGGCCGACTGCGTGATGGTGGCCCGCGGCGACCTGGGCATCGAGATGCGCATCGAGGAGGTGCCGATCGTCCAGAAGCAGGTGATCGCGCTGGCCGGCGCGCTCGCCCGCCCGGTGATCACGGCGACCCAGATGCTCGACTCGATGGTCGCGTCCTCGCGCCCCACCCGGGCCGAGGTGACCGACGTGGCCAACGCCATCCTCGACGGCACCGACGCCGTCATGCTCTCCCAGGAGAGCGCAGTCGGCCAGTACCCGGTGGAGTCGGTGGCGATGCTGGCCTCGATCGCCCTGCGCACCGAGCCCACCGCGCCGTACCGCGAGTGGAACGAGCGCCGGGTGCGGCGCGACCGCCGCGACCCGGCCTACACGCTGGCCTACACGGCGACGCAGGCCGCGCACGAGCTCGGCCTCGCGGCGCTGGTGTGCCCGACGCTGAGCGGGCGCTCGGCCCGGCTCATCTCCGCCCACCGCCCGACCGTGCCGATCTACGCGCTCTCGCCGGGGCGGGAGACCGTCCGGCGCTGCGGGCTGATGTGGGGCGTGCAGGCGGCGTCGATGCGGCGCTACGAGGTCACGGAGGAGCTGATCGCCGCGGCGGCCGCCCGCGTGGTCGAGCTCGGCTGGTGCAAGAAGGGCGACCGCGTCGGGATCACCGCCGGCCTGCCCTCCGGGCGCCCGGGCACCACCAGCCTGCTGCAGATCCAGGAGGTATGAGCCCCCGCCGGCTCGACCGGCGGGTCAGGCGCTGACCGCGAGATCGCGGCCGAAGGCGGCGCGGAACACGTCGGCCTGGCGCTCGGCCGCCCAGCGGGCGATCGTGACGTCCTCGTCCGCGCGCAGGCGGAGCTCGACCACGCCGTTGCGGACGTCGACGTCGGCGGCGCGCACGGACTGGTCGCGCGAGCGCTCGAGCTGCTCGGCCAGCCGGACCATGACCGCGATCCGGTTGAGCAGCTCGGCGTCGCCGCTGCGGGCCAGCGGGGCGAACTCGCCGAGGCCGGGCGTGCCCTTGCGGTGGTAGCGGGCGGCCTGTCCGATCAGCGCCGCCTCGCGCGGCGAGAAGCCCGGCAGCCCGGCGTTGAGGATGAGGTAGCGCGAGTGCTTGTGGTGGTCGTCGTAGTCGACGGCCATGCCGATGTCGTGCAGGATCGCCGTCGCCCACAGCAGCTCGCGCTCCTCCGGGTCGCCGCGGTGCAGGCCGGCGGCGGCGAGCGCGTCCCACATGTCGAGCGCCAGCCGGGCGACGTGGTCGGCGTGCGTGGAAGTCGGTGTGGTACTGGGCGGCGAGGTTGCGCACGCTGGCGCCGGCGGACGTCGGCGAACAGCGGCGGCTCGCCGGCGAGCAGCGTGTCGAAGAACACGCCCTCGCGCAGGCCGGCCTCGGTGGCCTCGACGACGCCGAAGCCGCCGGCCTCCATCACCGCGTCGACCACCACCGCGCCGGCCAGGATGAGGTCGCCGCGCGAGGGCTTGATGCCCGGGACCTCGGCGCGCTCGGCCGGCGTCATCTCGGCGAAGCTGCTCGATCAGGCCGTCCAGCGCGTCGCGCGTGATCCGGAAGCCCTGGATGCCGTAGGACGGCAGCCCGGCGGCCAGCTGGGCGGCCGCCGCCAGGTTGCGGACCGTGCCGCCGATCCCGGTGAGCCGGCCCGCCGTCGCCCACCCACGGGGCGGCGGCTCGAGCTCGGCTGGCCACGTGGTCGCGCAGCGCGCGCACGGCTGCTTGCGCTTGGCCGGCTCGCCGGGCAGGAAGCGCTCGGTCATGCGCACCGCGCCCAGCGGCCACGAGCGGGCGTCGCGCGCCTGGCGGTCCTCCACCCGGGTGAGCTGCAGCGAGCCGCCGCCGAGGTCGAGCACGACGCCCTCGGAGAGCGTGGTCGAGTTGATCGCCGCCAGGTAGCCGTAGCGCGCCTCCTCCTCGCCGCTCAGGACCTCGACCTCCAGGCCCGGAGCGCGTGCGGGCCTGCTCGAGGAACTGCGCCTGGTTGCCGCGCATCGCGGATGGCCGATGTGGCCACCGGGCGGACCGTCCTCGATCCCGGTGGCCCGGCAGAAGTGGGCGTAGAGCTCGAGCGTCTCCAGCGCCCGCTCCATCGGCTCGGGCTGGAGCTCGCCCGACGCGTCCAGCCCCTCGCCGATGCGCACCGCCTCGTGGATCTCGTCGGTGCGCTTCCACCAGTCGTCGGTGTAGGTGAAGACGACGAGGCGGAACGAGTTCGACCCGCAGTCGATCACCGCGAGCCGGCGCTCCGTCACGCAGGTCTCGATCAACTCGATGCGGTAGCCGTCGGGATCGCGGACGAAGCAGATCGCGGTTGCCGCCCTCGCGGACGCGGTACGGCGGCTTCTCGGGCTCGATGCCCTGCTCGGCCAGGTTGGCCAGCGTGGCGTCGAGGTCGTCGACGGTGAGCGGCGATGTGGTTGTAGCCCGTACCGAGCTCGTAGGAGTCGACGCCGTGGTTGTAGGTCAGCTCGAGCCGGTCGCCGTCGCCCGGCAGGCCCATGAAGACGTTGATCGCCTCGTCGCGGATCGGCATCCGCCGGCGCTCCTCGAAGCCGAGCGCCTCGTAGAAGGCGACGGACCGGTCGATCTCGCCGATCCGGTAGCAGGTGTGGATGAGCTCCATGACGCGCGCGAGGGTACCGTCCGGGCCATGATCGTCGAGCGCTCCATGACCGACCAATGGCTGTCCAACACCTACCTCGTGGCGGCCGGTCCGAACACCGACGCCTTCCTGGTCGACGCGGGCGGGCCGCTGGACCCGCTGTTCGCCGCCGCGGACGAGCACGGGCTGAACGTCACCCACATCCTGCTCACCCACCACCACGGCGACCACGTGGCCGAGCTCGGGCAGGCGCTCGAGCGCTGGCCGGACGCCCAGGTGCTGGCCCATCCCGAGGAGCGCGTGCCGGGTACGACCGGCGACCTGCACCCGGGCGACGAGGTCACGGTCGGCGGGCTGACCGTGAAGGCGCTGCACACGCCGGGCCACACCGGCGGGATGCTCTCGCTGATCGTCGAACGGTCAGGTGTTCACCGGCGACACGCTGTTCAAGGGCTCGGTCGGCGGCGTGCGCGCGCCCGGCTCGACCTCGCTTCGCCGACATCAAGCACTCGATCATGGAGGTGCTGCTGGCGCTGCCGCCGGAGACGGTCATCCGGCCCGGCCACACGGACCCGACGACGGTGGCCGAGGAGCTCGAGGGCAACCCGTTCGTCCGCGTCTGGCGCGGGCTGGACCCCGAGGGCGACGAGCGCTGCACGGCGCTCGGCGACCCGGCGACGCTCGTGCTCTGGGGCCCCGACTACGACGGCGGCCACAAGGCGTGGGTGCGCTGGGAGGACGGCGCGGACGACATCGTGCCCGGCTCCCGGGTCGAGCGCTAACGTCGAGGGGCGTGACCCGCGAGCCACAACGAGAAGAGCAGCGGCCTCTCGCTGCAGACCCTCGTGATCTCCAGCCTCGCGGCGGTGATCGCGGCGGTCGTGGTCCCGATGTTCTGGGCGAGGGGATCGTTGATCGCCACCGCGGTGACGCCGATCGTCGTCGCCCTCATCAGCGCGCTGCTGAACCGCCCGGCCAAGGCGATCACGGCGGCCGCGCCGAAGGTGGCACGCCGCAGCGCCACCGGCGCCGCCGTGCGCAGCCCGCAGCCGACCGGCGTGGGGGCGCGCGGCGAGGGCCCGGAGCGTGTGGCCGCCGCTCCCGGCGGGCAGGAGCCGCCAACCTGGTCGGGCGACACCGACGACCCGTTCGGGCTGCGCGCCGCCGAGGCGCCGCGCCGTCGCTTCCCGATCAGGCTGGCCGTGGTCACCGGGCTGACCGCCGCCGTGATCGGCGCCGGCGTGGTCACGGCGTCCGAGCTCGCCCTGTTCGGCCACTCGATCGGCCACTCGAGCAGCGAGACGTCGCTGTTCGGCGGCAAGGCGAAGAAGGCCAAGGCGACGGCCACGCCGACCGCCACCCCGACGCGCGACGAAGACGGGCACGGCGACGGCCACGCCGAGCGCGACGGCGCACGACCACGGCGACGCCGAGCGCCACCGCCACGCCGACGGCCACGGCCCCCCTGAGCGCCACGGCCACGCCGCCGACCCGCCGCCACCGCCAGCCCCGACGCCCTAGTGGCGAAGGACCGCATCCCCACCTCGCGGCTCTCGCGCACCGCGCGCGTGTCGAGCCTCGCGGCCGGACAGGCCGCGCGCCATCTGGGCACGCGGGCGGCGAACATGGCGCGCAGCGAGGAGGGCCGCGAGGCGGCGCTGGAGCGCCGCCACGTGGAGGCGGCCGAGCAGATCGTCACCGCGCTGGGGACGATGAAGGGCGCGGCGATGAAGCTCGGGCAGGTCATGAGCTTCCTCGACGTCGGGCTGGTCCCCGAGGAGCACCGCGAGGAGTTCCAGCGCAAGCTCGGCGCGCTGCGCGACGCGGCGCCGAAGGTGCGCTTCAGCGACATGCGCAAGGTGATCGAGTCCGAGCTCGACGGCGCCGCTGGACGAGCACTTCGCGGAGTTCGACGCGGAGCCGATCGCCGCCGCCTCGATCGGCCAGGTCTACCGGGCGACCCTGCACGACGGCCGCGAGGTGGCGGTCAAGGTCCAGTACCCGGGCGTGGCCGCCGCCGTCCGGGCGGACATGCAGAACCTCGGGATGATCCTGCGGCTGATGAAGCGGGTGGCGCCCGGGCCTGGACGTCAAGAGCACGGGCGAGGAGATCCGCTCGCGGATCGGCGACGAGCTCGACTACGAGCTGGAGGCCACCAACCAGCGCGCGCTGGCGAGGATCTTCCGCGGCCACCCGTTCATCCACGTGCCCGAGGTGATCAACGAGCCTGACCCGCGAGAAGGTCATGGTCTCCGAGTTCGTGCGCGGCGTCGGCTTCGACGCCCTCAAGGAGGCCGACCAGGAGACCCGGGACCGGGTGGGCGAGATCGTCTTCCGCTTCTACTTCGGCTGCATGTACCGCCACCGCCAGTTCTCCGGCGACCCCCACCCGGGCAACTTCCTGCTGCTGGGAGACGACCGCGTGGCGTTCCTGGACTTCGGGCTGTTCAAGGTCATGCCGCCCACCTGCTCGAGCTCGAGCTGGAGTGCCAGCGCGCCGGCCACGAGGGCGACGCGCAGCGGCTCTACGACGTCTTCGTCGAGGGCGGGCTGCTCAAGCACCCGGACCGCTTCCGCCCGGACAAGGTGCTCTCGCAGTTCCTCGACGCCACCTGGTGGTACCTGACCGACGAGGAGATCGAGCTCGAGCCCCACGTCGCCACCCAGGTGATGATCGACATGTCCGACCCGCGCTCACAGCACTTCGGCCAGATGCGGCACGAGACGCTGCCGGCCGACCACATCTTCGGCCGCCGGGTGGAGATGCTCACGCTGGCCGTGCTCGGGCAGCTCCACGCGCGGGCGAACTGGCACCTGATCGCCCGCGAGTGGATGTACGGCGACCCGCCCGTCACCGAGCTGGGTCGCCAGGAAGCCGCGTTCTATCCGTGATGGCAGTGCGTCGGCGCCGGCATGTCCAGCGCCGGGTTGCCGTCGAAGAACCCCGACGGCTTGAGCTTGAACCCGATGTGGGCGACCGGCATCACCGGCCAGTCCTCGGGCCGGGCGATGTGGTGGGCGCCGAACACGTACCAGAGCACGACGTCGGTGTCCGCCACGGGCCGGTCCTCCGCCGTCCAGCGCGGCAGGCCGTCCCCGCCCGCGTGCTGGTAGGGGTAGTCGCCGGCCGGGTAGCGCTCTGACGGGTCGTACGGCGTGACCCACACGTGGTTGCGGGTGAACCCGCCGCGCGCGGCGAAGCGCGAGTCCGGTGCGAACACCGGCGCCACGTTGTCCCCCGGCATCAGCTTGTAGCCCACCGGGTCGCCGACCGCCGACAGCTTGCCGGCGTTCTCGATCCGCCAGTAGCGGCCGTGCAGCGGGTCGATCTGGGCCTGCGCCGTGCCCTCGCTCTCGTAGACCGTGCGCTGGTTGACCCAGGCCGTGCCGTACGGGTTCTCGGGGCCGGGCGGCAGCGGGGCCGCGTCCATCTGGACGACGGTGTTCGCGTTGCCGTCGACCGCCATGTCGAGCCGCACGCAGAAGAAGTGCTGGTGGTGCGGCGCGTACAGGCCCGGGGCGAGCAGCGTGCCGTGCTTGGGCCGCTCGCCGTCGGCGATCGCCCCCGTCGAGACGACGCCGGACAGCTTGACCTCGTACTCGATCGTCCCGTCGGTGTAGAGGTACCAGAAGTATCCGTACTCGTAGTTGCCCACGGTGGCGATGGTCGAGACGACGAGCCGGCGCAGCCGCCGGACCTCCACCTCCTCGGTGCGGAAGTCCGTGTGCTTCCAGCCGATGCCGAAGTCCTCCTCGTGCAGGCAGATGGCGTTCGGGATCACCATCGGCTGGCCGTCCTGATCGTTGACCACGCCGTCGAAGTAGCGGATCTCTCCCAGGCAGTCGCAGCCCAGCTCGAGCGGGTTGCACAGCCAGCCGACGCCGTACTCCCCCATGTCGAACACGTTCTTGATCCGGTGCGTGGGCGCCGGGTCCCCGTACGGGATGTACATCTCGGCCAGCGAGGCGCGGTAGATGATCGGCCGCAGCGTGCCGCGGTCCTCGTAGCCGACCTCGTGCAGGACGAGCCCCTCGCGCGGCGTGAAGCCGATCCGCAGGTCCCACTTCTGCCAGCGGACGTGGTGGCCGTCGACCTCGAAGCTCGGCCCCTCGGGCTGGGTGATCTCGATCGGCTTGAGGTCGTCGCGCTGCCCGGCGAAATGCGGGACGTTGTCCTCCGCCGTCATCCGCGCCGCGTCGTAGTTGCCGGCCTTGGGCGGCAGCGGGACGACCCCGTGGTCGTCGACCTTGACCACGGCCATCTTGTCGAGGTCGAACTCGACGATGAGCCCCTCGAGCGGGCGGGCGTAGCCGTTCTCGCCCGGCTCCGAGCGCACCCAGGTCAGCGGGCGCAGGATCCGGCGCTCGCCGGCGGCGTCGCGCTCGTCGGTGTAGCCGGCCGCCCACGGGTCGATCATGGTCAGCGAGAAGTCCTCGATCCCGCGCCGGCGCACCGCGGCCTGCCACTCCGCGTCGCGCTGCACCGCCTCCTCGCAGGCCATGAACTCCTCGAACATGATCTGCGGCTGCACGCCCTCGATGTGCTCCCAGGAGACGACACGGCGGTCGGCCAGCGAGACGACCGCCTCGAACGTGGCCCGCCGGGGGCGGTCGTAGAGGACGATGAACGCCTCGCGCGGGACGGTCTCGCCCGACTGCACGGCCGCCTTGGGCGGCTCGTGCAGGGTGATGAACACGAAGCGCGCCTCGGCGGTGAGCCCCTGGTCGGCCTTGACGATCGCGGATGCCGCCGCCACCTCCTCGGCGGTCAGCGGCTCGAGCGGATGCAGGACCCGCGGTTCCTCCAGCGTGCTCATACGTTCGCCTCCCTTGCCTCGACGTCCTCCTCGCGCACGAAGCGCCCGATCTTGCGGTAGCGGTCCGGCGTGCTGTTGCGCATGTACAGCGCGGTCACGCAGCCGATCAGGAACACCACCAGCACGACCCACGGGAGGAACTTGATGTACGTGGCGCTGCCCGCGCCGGAGAGAAACGCCCGGTTCTTGATCAGCAGGTAGCAGGCGCCGGCCATCGAGAGGAAGCCGAGGATCGGCGCGACCAGTGTCTTCAGCCAGTGGAAGCCCTCGGGCTCGTGCGTGCGGAAGTAGCGGATGATGGCCACGCTGCACAGGCCCTGCACGGCGAGGATGCCGAGCACGCCCATCAGCGGTGTCCACGTGCCGAGCTTGAGCAGCGCCGCCTCGGTGCTCGGGTCGGAGATCGCGAACGCGAGCATGTAGACCGCGACGATCGCGGTCACCAGCATCGACGCGTTGACCGGGCCCTTCTGGGTCGGATGCACGCGGCCGAGCGACCTCGGCAGCAGATTCTCCCGGGCGAGCGAGAAGATGTAGCGCGAGCCCGTGTTGTAGAAGGCCATCGCGCAGGCGAACGAGCTCGTGATGATCAACAGCTGGAAGACCGTGGTCAGCCAATGGCCGACGTACTTGTCGGTCAGCGGATAGAAGGCCGACGCGAACTTGCCGGCGAACTGGTCCTTGACCGCCTGCGCCGAGCCGTTCAGCCCCCAGCCGCTGACGAACACGTACGAGATCAGGATGTAGAAGAGGCCGAGGCCGATCACCGAGCCGTAGAGCGCCTGCTTGGCGATCTTGTTCGGCTCGCGCGACTCCTCCGCGTAGTTGGGCGCCATCTCGAAGCCCACCCACGACCAGAACGCGCCGAACAGCGCGACGCCCACCGCCGCGGCGCCGAACACCTTGATGGCGGCGCTGTTGTTGAACAGGTCGGCCGGGTTCAGCGGCGCGGCGCTGAAGCCGTCCGGGCCGCCGCCGTGGAGGATGACCCCGGCGGCCAAGATCAGGCACGCGAGCACCTCGGACACGAGCGCGACGCCGAGGATCTTCGCGGTCAGCTCGATGTGGAACCAGGCGAACCCGGTCATCAGCGCCAGAAAGATGATCTGGTAGACCCACGCCGTGATGTTCACGTGGAACCACAGGTCGATCGAGGTCGACGCGAAGTAGCTGCCGACACCGGTCACCGCGGCGGCGAAGATCACGTAGCAGAACGCGATCAGGTAGCCGGAGCCCAGGCCCAGGACGGAGCCGAGGCCACGGGTGATGAACGTGTAGAAGCCGCCGACCGCCGTGACACGGCGCGCCATCTCGATGTAGCCCACCGAGAAGATGGTCAGCGCGATCGTGGCGAGGATGAACGCCGCCGGCACCGCGTAGCCGCCGCCCGACACGGCCACGGGGACGTTGAACAGCATCGCCGCGATGGGCGCGGCGCCGGTGACGATGCAGAACAGGACCTGGGGCAGCCCCAGTACGTCTTTGGCGAGCGCGTGCTCTCGTCCCGGCACCGGCGTGGTGTCGGCGGAAGGAGCGGCGGTGACCTGGCTCATGCGACCTCCGTCTGTGGCGTTGCGACCCTCCTCCGGGGAGCAGCCGGCGCGACCGACGCCGCGTGGGGATCGGCTGAGACCGAATCTACCGATTCGGCGTATTCAAGGGAAAGCCTGAGTGAACTAGTTCCAGGAGGGACCGGGCGTCTCGCTCGGCCCGGTGGTCACGAGCTCGCGCTCGGCGACCGCGTCGACGACCTCCTCGACCTCCTCGGCCTCTTCGCCGTCCGGGTCGGGCTCGGCGTCGCAGGTCACGCGCATCATGCCGGTGGGGACGCGCTTGTCGCCCACGACCGCGAGGCCGCAGATGAGGTCGCCCTCCTCCCAGCCCATGCGCTCGATGTCGAAGAAGGCGAGGTGGACCTCGGTCGCCTTGCCGCCCCACTGACAGGTCTTGTCGTGGACCTCCTTGGCCTGGCAGACCGCCCGCATGTTCTTGCCGGACGCTTCGACGCTCACGCCGAAAAGACTACCCCGCGAGGGAGCGAGCCTCCCGGCGAGTTCCCTCAGCGACGCGGCCCTCTGGGCCGCTGTCGCCGTACCCTCAGTGCCTTGGCGTATCCGCCGGGAATCCTCGCGCGCGGTCCCTGGCCGCCCGGCCGGGTGCACGGGCGCTGGCACGAGGGCGACTATCGAGGCGCCGCAGGACAAGGTCGTGGCGGCCGACGCGGCGATCGCCGCGCTGCTCGACCGCGGCTCACCGGCGCACGACGGCGTCGCCGCGCGGCTGGTCGGCTACACGGTCCTGGACGGCGAGCTCCGGCTCGACCTGCAGCGGATGCGCTGGGCGCTGCGACTGGTCGACGGCGCCGAGGGCGCGCTGTCGGCCACGTGCGTGGTGCGCGACCCCGAGGGGCGCTGGCTCGCCGGCCGGCGAGCCGGGTGGGTGGCGACGTGGGCCGGCATGTGGGCGCTCGGCGCGGGTGGCGCGGTGGACGCCGGCGAGGACCCGGCGGACGCGCTCGGCCGCGAGCTGCGCGAGGAGTGGGGCGTGGAGCCGGAGCGGCTCGTGGTGGAGGCGCTGATCGCCACGCCCGGCGACATGACCTTCCTGATCGGGCAGGCCTGGCTCCGCGAGGACGCCGTGCTCGTGCGCGACCACGAGCACGACGCGCACGAGTGGTGGCCGGCCGACCCGGGCGACTGGCCGGACCACGCGCACCCGCAGCTGCGGCTGCTGGCCCAGTTGTTGCAGTGAGCTTTCGCACACTCAAGTACCTGTCGTTCACCCACTCCGCGATCTACACGTGCCTGCTGATCGTGTGGATCGTCCCCGGGCTGCACACGGCGGAGTACGTGCTCGGCTGGGCCACGGCATCGGCTGGATCGTCATGTCGCTGCTCTGCCTCGACGCGGTGCGGCGCCAGGTCATCCCGCTCTGGCTGGGCGTGATGGTGGCGGTGGTGGGCGGCGTCGGGCCGTTCGCCGGGTCGCGTGGGGTTCGTCATCCACGAACGCCGTGCAAAATCGGCTTCAGCGCAGGTCGAACGCGGTATGGTCTAGGACCCCGTTATGGCAGTCAACACCACGGTCGAAGTGGTCATGCCCCCGATGGGCGACTCGGTTTCCGAGGGGTCCATCCTGGAGTGGCACAAGCAGGAGGGTGACGAGGTCGCCGAAGGCGAGACCCTCGTCGAGATCTCCACGGACAAGGTCGACGCCGAGGTCCCCGCCCCGCTCACCGGGACCGTGGTGAAGATCCACGCGGCCGAGGGCGACACCATCGGCATCGGCGCCGTGCTCGCCGAGATCGCCCCGACGCAACGGCTCGCCGCGCCGGCCGAGGCCGACGAGCCGCCGTCGACGACGCCGGCGGAGGAGCAGGTCGTCGAGATCACGATGCCCGCGATGGGCGAGTCGGTCTCCGAGGGCACGATCCTCGAGTGGGCCAAGCAGCCCGGCGACCACGTGGACGCCGACGAGACGATCGTCGAGATCTCCACCGACAAGGTCGACGCCGAGGTGCCCGCGCCCGGCCCGGGCACGATCACCGAGCTGCTCGCCGACGCCGGCGACACCGTGACCGTCGGCCAGGTCATCGCCCGGATGACGTCAGGGCCGAACGGCGCCAAGTCCACCGCGACCGCGCCGCCCGAGCCCACGAGCGCCCCGCGCCCCGCCGGCGACGCCGAGACCGTCCGCACGCCCGAGGGGATCAAGGTCACGCCCGTGGCCATGCGCGTGGCCACCGCCGAGGGCGTCGACCTCGGGCAGGTCCGCGGCACCGGGCCCGGACGGGCGCATCGGCAAGGCCGACGTCCTCGCGTTCAAGAGCAACGGCGCGGCCGCCACCGCACCGGCCCCCACGACGACCGGCACGCAGACGCTGCTCAAGGGCGCGAGCGCGATGCTCGCGCGCTACATGGACGAGTCGCGGGCCATCCCGACGGCCACCTCGTTCCGCACCCTCACCGTCACCGTCCTCGACGCGCGGCGCAAGCAGCTCAAGGAGGCCGGCCACCGCGTCTCCTTCACGCACCTGATCGCCCACGCGATCGCGCGCGCAGCCACCGAGCAGATGCCGGTGATGGCCACCCACTTCGCCGAGCTCGACGGCAAGCCGCACGTCATCGACGACGCCCAGGTCAACCTCGGGATCGCGGTCGACGTCGAGAAGAAGGGCGGCGGGCGCACGCTGATGGTGCCGGTGATCAAGCGACGCCGGCCGGCTGACGTTCCCGCAGTTCCTCGACGCGTTCGACGACCTCATCGCCCGGGCGCGCGACAACAAGCTGACCGCGGACGACCTGCAGGGCGCGAACCTCTCGCTCACCAACCCGGGCGGCATCGGCACGATCGCGTCGGTCCCGCGGCTGATGAGCGGCCAGGGCACGATCGTGGCCACGGGCGCGATCGGCTACCCGCCGGGCCTCGGGGCCATCGGCGCCACGATCGGCGCCGAGAAGGTGATGACGATGACGTCGACCTACGACCATCGCATCATCCAGGGCGCCGAGTCCGGCCAGTTCCTGCAGGTGGTCGAGGCCTACCTGCAGGGCGAGCACGGCTTCTACGAGCAGGTCTTCGCCGACCTCGGGGCGGCGCTGCCGTCCGAGACGCCGGCCGCCGCGCCGGCGGAGCGAGGGGGGGCGGCCCCGATTGCACCGGCGCCGGCCGCCGCGCCGGGCGAGCCCGACCTCGAGCTGCTGCAGGCGGTCCAGGCGGCGATGTCGCTGATCAAGGCGCACCGCACGCACGGCCACCTGGCGGCGCGGCTGGACCCGCTGGGCTCCGAGCCCGAGGGCGACCCGGCGCTCGACCCCGAGCCGCTGAAGCTCACGCCGGAGATCAGGCGCGGATCCCGGCCAAGATCCTGCGCGTCGGCGTGCTCCGGCACCACGCTGGCCGACGTCCTGCCCAAGCTGCGCGAGACCTACTGCGGGACGATCGCCTACGAGATCGAGCACATCGCCTCGCACCGCCAGCGCGTGTGGCTGCGCGAGAAGATCGAGACCGGCGCGTTCCGCGCCGCCGCTGAGCGCGGACGAGAAGAAGGCGCTGCTGCGCCGGCTGACCCAGGTCGACTCGCTCGAGCGCTTCATGCACAAGGCCTACCTGGGCCAGAAGCAGTTCTCGGTCGAGGGGCTCGAGATGACGGTGCCGATGCTGGACGAGATGATCCAGCTCGTCGGCCGCCGAGGGCGCGCGCGAGGTGGTCATCGGCATGGCCCACCGCGGCCGGCTGAACGTGCTGGCCCACAACCTCGGCCGCGCGTACGAGACGATCTTCCGCGAGTTCGAGGGCGCGTCCTCGATCGAGGCCGTGACCACGATCCCGCAGGGCGGCACGGGCGACGTCAAGTACCACCACGGCGCCCAGGGCACCTACCAGGTGGGCGAGGACGACTGCGTGCTCGTGCGGCTGGAGTCCAACCCGAGCCACCTCGAGTTCGTCGGGCCGGTGGTGGACGGCGCCACCCGCGCGGTGCAGACGTCGCGCCAGGGCACGCACGCCACGCTGGACACGAACGCCGCCATGCCGATCATCCTGCACGGCGACGCGGCCTTCCCGGGCCAGGGCGTGGTGGCGGAGACGTTCAACCTGCAGGCGCTCGACGGCTACACCGTCGGCGGCACGCATCCACCTCATCCAGAACAACCAGGTCGGCTTCACCACCGACCCGGACGACTCCCGCTCGACGCGGTGGGCGTCGGATCTGGCGAAGGGCTTCGACGTGCCGATCATCCACGTCAACGCCGACGACGTGGCCGCCTGCGTGTCCGCCGTCCGGCTGGCGTTCGCGTTCCGCCAGGAGTTCGGGCACGACGTGCTGATCGACCTGATCGGCTATCGCCGCTACGGCCACAACGAGGCGGACGAGCCGGCGTACACGCAGCCGGAGATGACGGCCAAGATCAAGGCCAAGACGCCGGTGCGCGACCTCTACGCCGAGGTCCTCGTCGCCGACGGGACGCTCACCCAGGAGGAGACCGACGCGCTCGCCCAGGAGATCTGGGACGACCTGTCGACGCGCCACCGCGAGCTCAAGGAGCAGCTGGCGGACTCCGGCGGCGCCGAGCAGCCGACCGGCGGCTACGAGCTCGACCGCTCGGCCTCGCCGGAGGTCGACGACCGCGGTGTCGGAGGAGCGGCTGCGGACCCTCAACGACGAGCTGCTGCGGATTCCCGAGGGCTTCACCGTGCACCCGAAGCTGGTCAAGCAGCTCGAGCGCCGGCGCACCGCGCTCGGCCCCGACGGCGGGATCGACTGGGCCCAGGCCGAGTCGCTCGCGTACGCGTCGCTGCTCACCGAGGGCACGCCGGTGCGGCTCACGGGCCAGGACGTCGAGCGCGGCACGTTCTCCCAGCGCCACCTGGTGCTCCACGACCCCAAGACCGGCCAGCGGATCTCGCCGATCCAGACGCTGCCGGGCGCGCTGGCGCCGATGGAGCTGCACAACTCGCCGCTGTCCGAGGTGGCCTGCCTCGGCTTCGAGTACGGCTACTCGATGGAGGCGCCGGAGACGCTGGTGCTCTGGGAGGCGCAGTTCGGCGACTTCGTCAACGCCGCCCAGGTGATCATCGACCAGTTCATCGTCTCGGCGCTGTCCAAGTGGGGCCAGACGACGCGGCTGACGCTGCTGCTGCCGCACGGCTACGAGGGCTCGGGGCCCGAGCATTCGTCCGCCCGCATGGAGCGCTTCCTGCAGCTGGCCGCCGAGGGCAACATCCGCGTGGCGAACCTGACGACCCCGGCGCAGTACTTCCACCTGCTGCGCCGCCAGGCGCGAGTGGCCAAGCAGCGCCCGCTGGTGATCATGTCCCCGAAGTCGCTGCTGCGCCTGCCGCAGGCGACGTCGCGGATCGAGCACCTGTCGGACTCGCGCTTCTATCCCGTGCTGGCGGAGCCGCGGATCGACGAGGAGAAGGTCACGCCGGCTCGTGCTCTGCACCGGCAAGCTCTACTACGACCTCAAGGGCCACGCGACCCGCGAGAACAACGAGGGCGTGGCGATCACGCGGGTCGAGCTTCTGTATCCCTTCCCGCAGGCAGCAGATCATGGACGAGGTCGCAGCGCTACCCGAACCTGCGCGAGGTCGTGTGGGTGCAGGAGGAGCCGCGCAACATGGGCGCCCGCGCGCACATGTCGCCGCGGCTGCTGCAGATCCTGCCGTCCGAGCTGGAGTTCGGCTACATCGGCCGCCCGGAGCGCGCCTCGCCGGGCGAGGGCTACCCGGCCGCCCACACCGTCGAGCAGAACCGCATCATCCGCACCGCGCTGGACCTCGAGGTCCCGGTGTCGGTCAACCCGAAGAAGCAGCCGGGCGAGCGCTGATCCTCGCGGCGCCGCGTTGCGCCGGCGGAAACCGTGGCCTTCCCGACAAAACCGGGCCCGCCAGTCCGCTTGCACCGCGCAACTCTCATCCTCCCTGCGTGTCGCGGGAAGCATGAAGAGGTTCCGTTTCTCCGCCCGCGCGGCGATCTCTGCTCCGTGATCCTCGCGATCGGCATCCCGTCCGTCGCCCTCGGCTTCGGCGAAGGCCGCAGTCTCCTGGCCGGGAAGCGCAACCCGGGTTACCCGAATGCGTTGAGCAAAGGAGACGCAGATCATCTCCGACGCCTCGACGTACGGCACGCGCCAGTCGAACATCCGCAACGGCGACGGCGGCGGGGCGATCTATGGCTGCCGGTCGGCCACCGGCCACGAGCCGTGCATCCGCTCGAACAACCTCAACACCGGACGGGCGTTCGAGTTCGCCACCGACGGCAACGAGGCCGGCCGGATCACCACCAAGGACACCACCGGCGTGCCGTTCACCACGAACGCCACGGGCGTGGCCACGGGCCTGAACGCCGACCGCGTGGACAGCCACGACGCCAGCGACTTCGCCCTGGCGGCCGACATCCTGTCGGCCATGGTCACCCTGCCCACCACGGGCGCGCCGACGGTGACGGGCCGTGGCGCCACCGCCGTGACCGACGACGCCACCGCGGGGACGTTCACCGTGACGTTCAACCGCGACGTCAGCAAGTGCTCCTCCACGGCGTCGCCGGTGGGCAACGCCACGCCGGTCGCTCCGGGCGTCGCCGCGGCCTCGGGCAATGCGAACGCGGTGACCGTGAGCTTCAACGACGGCAGCGCCCCGCCGGCCCTGCACTCGTTCCACCTGCAGGTGATCTGCTAACCGCGGCCCAGGGCGGTACGGACCGTCTCTCCGGCGGGCGCGAACGCGCCGGAGAGGCGGTCCAGCAGCACGAGCCAGTTCGGCTGCCTCTCGGCGGCGCGCCTGACCGCCGCCACGCCCTCGTCGACGTCGCCCGCGTGGGCGAGGGCGAGGCCGGCCCAGAACAGCAGCTCGTCCGAGTCCGGGGCGAGGCCGGCGGCGCGCCGGTAGAGCTCGCCGGCCTCCTGGGCCCGGGCCGCGGCCATCAGCTCGTCCGCCGCGCCGGCCAGCTCGTAGGCGCGCTGGAGCGTGAGCAGGCGCTGCAGCTCGTCCACCGGCGCCGCGTGGTCGTCGACGCGCAGGTCGACGGTCTTGCGCCACGGCTCGCCCTCGGCGGGGGAGACCGCCAGCGCGGCCGACTGGCGGCCGCGGACGTCGCCGCCCTCGCCCTCGGCGGCGCGCAGGGCGGACATCAAGCGGTCGGCCAGCGGCCCGCGGGCCGTGGCGAACGCCTCGGACATCGCGGCGGGCACGGTCGGCCGGGCCATCATGTTGGCCTGGCAGCTCCAGTGGTCGCCGGCCACGTGGCCCGCCTCGGCGATGCAGTCCGCGCCGGTGTGCACGCCGAGCCCGCCGCGCGCGTCGATCACCGCGACCTGGCGCACGGCGGCCAGCGGGTCGGCGGCGAGCAGCTCGCCCAGCGCCTGCTCGGCGCCCGCGCCGTCCTGCAGGAGGTCGAGCGCGTTCGGGCCGTAGGCCGGCTCGACCACCGACTGCGTCGCCACGGCGCCGACGCCGGCGCGCGTCCACGCACACAGCGGGCCGACGGAGAACCAGTGCGACTGGACCGCGACCCCCACCTCGCCCGTCTCCGGATCGCGCGCGACGATTGAATACGTGCCGTGACGGCTCAAGGCGGCGAGGATAGGCGACAGCGGCTGCTCGACCGGATCCGGGCGATCCCGGAGGGCTTCGTCCGCACCTACGGCGACGTCTCGCCCGGCGCGCCGCGCTACGCGGGCACGGTGCTGTCGCGCGGGCACCCGGACGACGTGCCCTGGCACCGGGTGGTCCGCGCCGACGGCTCGCTCGCCCAGGGCGACCGCCAGCGCGCGCTGCTGGACGCCGAGGGCGTGCCGTTCCGGGGCGAGCGCGTGGACATGCGCGTCGCCCGGCTACCGTAGGCGGCCATGTGGGTCCAGCGGGAGATCCGCCTGCGCCCGCGCCCGCGCGGCTTCCACCTGGTCACCCGCGAGGTGCTCGAGGGCATCCCCGAGGTGGGCGACGTGCGCGTCGGGCTGCTGCACGTGTTCATCCGCCACACGTCGGCCTCGCTCACCCTGAACGAGAACGCCTCCCCGGACGTGCGCGACGACTTCGAGGCGTACTTCGACGCGACGGTGCCGGAGGACGCGCCCTACTGGACGCACACCGTCGAGGGCCCGGACGACATGCCCGCCCACATCAAGGCCTCGGTGCTCGGCCCGTCGCTCTCGCTCCCGGTCGCCGGCGGCCGGCTCGCGCTGGGCACCTGGCAGGGCATCTACCTGTGCGAGCACCGCGACCACGGCGGCCCGCGCTCGCTCGTCGCGACGCTGTCAGGCGAATAGGGTCAGCGCCGGCTCGCGCTCGCCGCGCAGCACGGCGAGGTCGACCTCGACCCACGCGAGCCCGCGCGACTCGGCGAGCACGCGGGCCTGGGGCTTGACGACCTGGGCGGCCAGGATGCCGCGGCAGGACGCCATGCGCCGGGTCCAGCCGGATGCGCTCGAGGTAGCGGCGTGAGCTGCTCGACCGCGTCGATGGTGCCCGACGCGCTTGATCTCCACGGCGATCCAGCCGTCGTCCGCGTCGCGGCACATCAGGTCGACCGGCCCGATGTCCGTCGGCCACTCGCGGCGCACGAGCCGGAAGCCCTCGCCGCAGTAGTGCGGCGCGTCGGCCAGCGCGACCTGGAGGTCGGCCTCCACGCCGTCCTTGTCCAGCCGGTCGGCGTCGAAGTCCATCAGGTGGTCGACGTCCGAGACCACCTCGTGCAGCGTGATCTCCAGCTGGTCGTCGCCCTTGAGCTTGCGTACGACGATGCGTGTCGCCGCTCTCCTCGATCACGGTCGGCGGCGTCATCCAGTTCAGCGGCTTGTAGCCGCCGGCGTCGGCGTGGACGAGCACGGAGCCGTCGGCCTTGACCATGACCAGCCGCAGCGCCTCCGGCAGCCGGGCGGACAGGCGGCCGGAGTACTCGACGGAGCAGCGGGCGACGATCAGGCGCATCGGCCCGGCACGCTAGCCGCCCGGGCGGACCGATGCGATCGGGCCGGCGGGGACGGCGGCGCGGAGCTGCCGGGTGTAGGGGTGCTGGGGGTGGTCGAGGACCTGGGCGGTCGGGCCGTCCTCGACGACCTCGCCGTCGTGGAGGACCAGGCAGCGCTCGCACAGCTGGTCGACCACCGCCAGGTTGTGCGAGATCAGCAGGTAGGACAGTGGCGCGCTCCTCGCGCAGCCGGCGGATCAGCTCGAGCATGCGGGCCTGGACGGTGACGTCGAGCGCGCTCGTCGGCTCGTCGAGGACGAGGAGCGCGGGGCTCGACGGCCAGCGCGCGGGCGATCGCGACGCGCTGGCGCTGGCCGCCCGATAGCTGGTGCGGAAGCGGCCGGCAGTGCTCGGGTCGAGCCCGACCTCGGCCAGCAGCGCGGCCACGCGGTCGGCGGCGGTCGGCGCGCGTCGACCAGCCCGTGCGACGCGCAGCGCCCTCGGTGATCGCCGCGCCGACGCGCATGCGCGGGTCGAGCGCTCGAGCCGGTCCTGGCATACGATCTGGACGCTCTTGCGGTACGTCTTCAGCTCGGCGCCGCGCCGGCGCCGGAAGCGTCGCGGCCGGCGAACGTCACCGTCGCCCGACGTCGGCCGGCGTCAGCACGATCGCGCCGGCCGATGGTCGTCTTGCCCGAGCCGGACTCGCCGATCAGCCCGAGGCCGACGGGCCCCGCGGGCACGCTCCAGCGAGACGCCGTCGACAGCGTCCACGTCGCCGAAGCGGACGCCAGGCCGCGCAGGCCAGCAGGCTCGCAGGCGCGCCTTCGCGCGATCAGGCCGGCACGGCGTCCATCAGCTCCCGCGTGTACGTCGTGCTCCGGGGGGCGCAGCGACTGCGGTCGGCCGGCCCCTGCTCGACCACCTCGCCCTCGCGCATGACGCACACGGTCGGCGCAGATCCCCGCACCACCGCCAGGTCGTGGCAGATGAACAGCACGGCGGTGCCGTGCTCGTCGCGCAGCGCCGCAGCAGGTCGACGACCTGGGCCTGAACGGTGACGTCCAGGGCGCTGGTGGGCTCGTCGGCCAGCAGCACGCCGGCCCGCAGCGCCACGGCCAGCGCGATGGCGAACCGCTGCGCCTGCCCGCCCGACACCTGGTGCGGGTAGCGGCGCAGGATCGCGGGCTCGAGGCTGCACGTCGGCCAGCGCGTCGCGGCTCCGCCGTCGATCGCCGTGCAGGCGCAGCGCGCGCTCGGACGTAGCGGCCGAGGCGCAACGTCGGGTTCAGCGACGCCCGCGGGCACTGCATGATCATGGCGATCCGGCGCCCGCGCAGCGTCGCGCAGCCGGCCGTCTGGCGCGCCCACCAGCTCCTCGCCGTCCAGCGTGATCGAGCCCCGCGACCGTCGCGCCCATCCGAGCGCCAGCCCGAGGATCGCCAGCGCGGTCATCGACTTGCCCGAGCCGCTCTCCCGCCGACGATGCCGAGCGATCTCGCCCGCGGTCCAGGTCGAGCGCATCGACGGCGACGACGCGCGCGCCGAACGCGACGCTCCACGATCGCGCACGCGAGATCACCGGCTGACCGCCTCGCCTTCGGGTCGAGCAGCTCGCGCAGGCCGTCGCCGAGCAGGTTGAAGCCGACGGCGATGATCAGGATCGCCAGGCCCGGCGGCACGGTCACCAACCACCAGTTCGTCTCGAGCAGCCACTGGCCCTGGCTGACCATCAGGCCCCACTCCGGCGTCGGGTCCTGCGCGCCGAGCCCGAGGAACGAGATCGCGGCCGCGGTGAGCATGATCCCGCGCGGCGTCCAGCGACAGCTGCACGAGCGTCGGCGGGAGCGCGTTGGGCAGCACGTGGCGGGACAGGATCCGCGTGCGCGAGACGCCGAGCGCGCGGCCGCCTCGACGTAGCCGCGGCCGGCGATCGCGGCCGCGCTGCCCGGGCCAATCGGGCGTACCACGGCCACCAGGTGACCGCGATGGCCAGCGCGGCGTGCGACACGCTCGGCGTCAGCACGTGGCCAGCGCCAGCGAGAGCAGCAGCGCCGGGAAGGCCAGGAAGATGTCGGTGATCCGCATGATCACGTCGTCGAGCCAGCCGCCGAGTAGCGCCCGCGATGATCCCCAGCGGCACGCCGATCAGCCGGCGAGCGCGAGCACGCTCGAGCACGATCGACAGCGAGTGCGCGCGCCGTAGATCACGCGGGTGAGCACGTCGCGGCCCGAGCTGGTCGGTGCCGACGGATGCGTCCGTGACCGGGCGGGGCCGAGCGCTTCGACCGGGTGGGTGGCGGTGCCGGCGTCGGCTGGATAGGGCGTGATCAACGGGGCCAGCAGCGCCAGCAGCACGAGCGGCGACGATGATCCCGAGGCCGATCGCCATCAGCGGCTGCCGGCGCAGCGCGCGCCAGAAGTCGCGCAGCGGCGCGCGGCTGACCGCCACCTCCAGCGGCGCGGCTGCATCACGGTCATCGCAGCCGCACCCTCGGGTCGAGCCGGCCTGGGCGATGTCCACCAGCAGGTGGAGCGACGTACACGATGGCGACGAACAGCGTGACGCCGACGATCGCCGGCGTGTCCAGCGCCTCATCGAGTCGGCGGCGTAGCTGCCCAGCCCGGGCCAGTTGAAGACGACTCGACCAGGAACGTGTTGACCAGCGAGTAGGCGAACACAGCGCGGTGACTGGACCACGGGGTTCATCGCCGGCCGCAGCGCCAGCCGGCCGAGATCGCGCGGTCGCCGAAGCCGAGCGCCGCGGGCCATCCGGACGTGGTCCTCGCCGAGCTGCTCGATCAGCGACGCCCGCACCATCCGGGCGATCAGCCCGGTCGGGTACAGCCGCCACCACGATGCACGGCAGCACCAGGTGCGCCAGCGCCGAGCCGAGGATCGGCGAAGTTGCCCGTGATGAGCGCGTCCACGCACGGTGATGTGCGATGTAGACCGTCAGCGGGCTGCGTGTAGTCGAGGTTCGGGTCGTACTCGCCCGCCGTCGGGAACCAGCCGAGCTTCTGGGCGAACAGCAGCTGCAGCGCCAGCGCGAGCAGGAACACCGGCACCGACACCGAGACCATCGAGGCGACGCGCACGCCGGACGTCGGCCGGGCCGCGCCGGCGGGCCGCCGAGACATCCCCAGCGGGATGCCCGACGACCAGCGACAGGCAGGATGGCGAACCCGACCAGCTCGATCGTGGGCGGGAGCACGTTGCCCAGGTCGGTCAGCACCGGGCGCTTCGTGTGCAGCGCCGTGCCCCAGTCGCCGGTCAGCGATGCCCTTCAGGTAGTCCCCGAGCTGGGCGACCACCGGCTTGTCGAGCCCGAACTGCCGCCGCACCTGCTCGAGCTGCCCCGTCGACGCGTGGGGCCCGGCGTAGGCCACGGCCGGGTCGCCCGGGACGACCCGGGCGACCAGGAACGTGAGCACGATGACGCCGGCGACGACCAGCACGCCTGGGCGAGCCGCCGCGGAGGTAGCGGCTCATCTCAGCCCCGGCTCCCGGCTTGGTGTTGTAGACGAACACGACGTTGGCGTACGCCGGGTTGTCGACGTAGTCCTGGAGCGATGTGCGGTACGGCCGCTGGTAGGTGGCGACGAAGAACAGCGACCAGCGCGTCCTGCGCCATCACCGACTTCTGCGCGACTGATAGGCCGAGTCCGCCTCCGCGCCGCCCTTCGCCGCCTCCTGCGGGAGCGCGTCGATCTGCTGTCCAGCGACTTGTCGTCGAGGTAGGCGAGGTTGAAGTACGGCGGGTTCGGCCGACGTGGAACAGGTTGATGAACCACGAGTCCGCGTTCGGCGTAGTCGGGATACCAGTAGATGACGAAGATGTCCTGGCGGCTTGGCCGGGTTCGTAGGACTTCGCCTTCGGTCCCACTGCGTCGTCCACTGCAGCGCCTGGACGTTGAGCGTTGACGTTGAGCTGCGCGAGGTCGGACTTGAGGAGCGCCGCCATCAGTCTGCTCGTACTGTCGTCGCCCTGCGCGTGGGTGAGCGTCAACGTGATCTTCTTGCCGCCCGGCCCGTAGCCCGCCTGCTGCAGCAGCTGCTTGGCCTGGGCCATGTTCTGGGCGTAGCCGAGCGAGGCGGGTCATAGCCCGAGAGGCCCGCCGGGATGAACCCGTTCGCGGCCACGCCGGAGCCCTTCAGCGCCTTGACCGCGCCGTTGTAGTCGAACGCGTAGATCACCGCCTGGCGCACGCGCTTGTCCTTCAGCGGGCCCGACGCCGTGTTCAGCAACCCGAGCAGGTTCTCGAACGAGGGCGAGGTCGTCCGACGTCATCCCCGGCGCCGCACTTCACCGACTCGAACAGCTGCGGCGTTGAGCTGGCGGGCGATCGTCGCGTCGCCCGAGCGCAGCAGCTGGGCCGACGTCGTGGCCTGCGGGACGTGCGCGGAACACGACGTGCTTGTAATGGTCGCCCGACCAGCCGCCCCAGTAGCCCGGGAAGCTGCTTCAGCCGCAGCTCGATCTCCTGCGCCCTTGTTCCACTGCGCGAGGTGTACGGGCCGGTGCCGGCGTCGTGCCCTGCGAGAACCACTTGGCGAGCGGCGTCGGGCCCGGGCCTTGGTGTCGTAGATGAAGGCGGCGTAGCCGGCGAGGAGATCAGGTCGATCGGCGCCGGGTACTTGAGGTGGAACACGAGCGTCGTAGCGTGTCGGCGCGTCGATCGACTTGACCGGCGCCCCAGATGTAGGCGGCGCCCTGGTTGAGCTTGATCGTGCGCTCGATCGCCGCCTTGACGTCGGCGGCCGTCATCGCCTGGCCGGTCGTGGAACTTCACGCCCGGCGCATGGTGAACGTCCAGGTCTTGGCGTCCGCCGACTTCGTCCACGAGGTGGCGAGCAGCGGCTGCACCTTCCGGTCTGGCTGTCGTAGCGGGTCAGCGTCTCGTACATGTTGTTCATGCGCGATGATCTCGTTGGAGTAGTCGGTGGACGGGATCCCAGCCGACCATCACCGCGTGAACGCGCCGTAGGTGAACGTGGCGTTGGGCGGGCTGCCGCTGCTCGCCGGAGCTGGCGCCGGCCGGCTTGCGACGTGGAGCCGCAGGCGCTCGCGGCGAGCGCCAGCACGGCCACCAGCACCGCGGCGGCCAGGCCCCGTCGCTGGCGATTCGGGTGATCTGCGGTGCGCACGGTGCTTCCTCCTTCGGTTGCCCTGAGCGGGCCCGCCGCCTTGGCGCGGATGCGGACGGCAGGGGTGGTCAGGTAGGCCAGCGGGAGCTCTTCCAGCGCGACGATCTCGGTGCGGGCGGGGTCGGCGCCGGCCTCGACGGCCTCGTCGTGGGCGACCTGGCGGGCCTCGTCGAGCATCCCGAGCGCCCGCCCGGCGCCGTCGGCTGAAGATGCGGTCGACCTGCCCGGACACCGAGGCGATGGCGGCGCCGATGGCGTTCGCCACGTCGTGGTGGTCGGGCCGCAGCACCTCGCTGATCCCGGGCAGCCGGTCGGGCACGAGCGAAGACGCCGCCGCCGACCACGACCAGCGGGACGTCGCCGCGGGCGGTCTTGGTGCCGGTCGATGGCGTCGGCCAGCATCTCGTCGGCCGCGGCGCATCGCCCGCGTCGCAGCTCGCTCCGGCGGCGGCGCGTGGCCGGTCCGCGTCGCCGAGCTCGGCCGGCCGCGGCGACCGCGGCGTCGGTCAGCGGTGGTCGTCGCGCCGCCGAACACCAGCGCCTGCTCCTGCAGCCGGTAGCCGACGCTCGGCGGGCCGACGCGCGGCAGCGGGTCGGCGTCGCGACGATGCTGCCGCCGCCGAGCGCCGATCGCCACCAGGTCGGGCATGCGGAAGTTCGTCCGCACGCCGCCGATGTCGATCGCCGTGGCTGGACTCGCGCGGGAAGCCGTTGCTCCAGCACGCCACGTCGGTCGACGTGCCGCCGACGTCGATCACCAGCGTGTCGCGCAGCCGCGACAGGAACGCGGCGCCGCGGATGCAGTTGGCCGGGCCGCTGCCGATCGTCAGCACCGGGTGGCGGACGGCGTAGTCGAGCGCCATCAGCGTGCCGTCGTTCTGGGTGAAGAACATCACGCGCGTCGAGCCCGTGGGCGCGCGAGCGCCGCCTCGCACGCCGTCGCGACCGCGGCGCGCGACACCTCGCGCAGCGCGGCGTTGATCACGGCGGCGTTCTCGCGCTCGAGCAGCCCGATCGAGCCGATCTCGTGGCTCAGCGTGACCGGGACGTCGGCGCCCAGCACCTCGCGAGACGATGTCGCGCGCGCGCAGCTCGTGGTCGTCGGACGGCCGGCGAGAACGACGCTGGTCAGATCGCCACCGCCTCGGCCTGTCCGTCGACCTCGCGAGGAAGCGGCGCACCGCGTCCTCGTCCAGCGGCGACGATCTCGCGGCCGTCGAACTCGATGCCCGCCGGCGACGATCGCCTCGCCGGCCGAGCACCGCGTCGCGCAGCTCGGCCGGCCAGCCGTAGAGCGGCGGGATCGCCAGTCGCCGGACGGCGCGCCGATCCGGACCGCGGCCACGCGGCTGCAGCCGGCGGCGCTCGAGCATGGCGTTGGTGGCGTGCGTCGTGCCGAGCATCACGTGGCCGTCCGCGCCCGGCTCGACGGCGCGGCTCGCCGGCCAGGACGGCGTCCAGCGCCGCGGTATACCCGACGTGACGTCGGCGCTGGTCGGACGTTTGGCCTTGGCCACGACGCGGTCGGCGGGTCGAGCAGACCGCGTCGGTGTTGGTGCCGCCGACGTCGATGCCGAGCCGCAGGTCAGAGCCGGCCGTCATGCGGCCAGCTCCTCCACCGGGACGTAGTCGAAGTCGGCGTAGCCGAAGGCGGCGCGGGCCGGCGATCTCCAGCCCGCGCGGCGTGCGCCAGAGCGGGTCGCAGGGGAAGGCGATGACCGGTGACCCGCTGGCCGTAAGCGCAGCAGCTCGGTGTGGACGGCCTGGCCGGTCTCGTGTCGAGCAGCGATGATGAGGTCCGGGACGCAGGCGATCACCCGGCCGTCCTCGAACGCCGCCAGGTTCTCGTTCTGGATCTCGATCCGCAGCAGCCGGCCGCCGTCGTCGCCGGTGCCCTCGACGGTCGACGCGCGCCGCGGACGAAGCCGCCGGCCATGCGGCGCTCGACGTCCGCCAGCTTGCCGGCGATCAGGTCCAGGGCGCCGGCCACGCCCTCGCCCGGCCCGGACGGCGCGGCCGATCTCGATCGCCCGCGTGACCGTGCCCTCGATGATCGCCGTGCGCGCCTGCTCGCGCGGTCATCGGGTAGCCGGCCTCGATGGCCGAGCCGCCCGAACGTCACCGCGGTGGCGCGCTCCAGCCGCTCGCCCCACGGCGCCGTCGATCGGCTGGAACGTGAGCCACGTTGCCGCGCTCGTCGGCCATCAGCAGCAGCCCGGCCGGCATGCCGGCGATCTCCATCGACACCATCGGCACCTCGGGGAAGGCGCGGCCCATCGCGTCGGCGTCGAGCAGCGGCAGCCCGAGCTCGGCGGCGAAGTTGACCGGCTCCATGCCGTTGGAGCCGCCGATCTCGACCGCCATCAGCGCCGCCACCGGCTCGCCTCGGACGCGCCTCGAGGCCGTCGCGCAGCCAGCCGCGCCTCCTTGCCGGGCCGCAGCTTCTCGATCGCCGACGACGGGCGCGCCGATGGTCCCGCACGGCATGATCAGGGCGCCGTCCGGCAGGTCGTCGAGGTCGACCAGCGCGACCGGCCCGTGATCCTCCATCGCCTGGCGGACCATCAGCATCCTCGGGTAGGTGTCGCCGCCGCCGCCGGCTCCCGCACCGAGCATGCCGCAGCCCGGCGGCCAGGTGCTCGACGTCGATCCAGCGTGACCTCGGTTCATGGTCGCCTCGAACGCGTGGGGGTAGTGCGCGCGGGCGTGCCCCTCGCTGAGATGTAGCCGTCGCGGAGGTCGCGCGCGGACCGCGTCGGGGTCGCGCTCGGCGGGCGCGCCGTAGCCGCCGCCGCCGCCGGTGTGCAGGTGCGACGATCGCGCCCTTCGGGACCTTCAGCCGGGTGACCTTGGAGTAGCGACGCGCGTCCCGTCGGGCAGCTCGAGCTCGACCGCGTTCGGCCGCGCCTCGCCGCCGCCGGCCAGCCCCCAGGGGGCGTTCTTGGTGCGCTCGACGGTCGAGGTCATGCCAGGCGTCCTCGAGCAAGCGGAACGAGAGGTCGACGCCGAGGCCGCCGCGGTGGCGGCCCGGCGCCGCACGAGTCCTGGGCGAGCTCGACCCGCTCCATCAGCCACGGGTTCTTGGCCTCCCAGACCTCGGCGGGGTGCACCGGGTGGCCGCCTCGGAGACGTGCATCAGCCTGCTGGCGCCGTCGCCGTGCGCGTGACGCGCCCTGGCCGATCGGGTGCGGCGCGCCGTCCGTCCACGGCTCGCCGGTGTGCTCCCGCGTCCCCCAGCAGACCAGCGCGCAGATGTCGCCGCCGCTGCACGCGGGCACCGCCTCCGGCAGCGCCTGGCGAGAGCGCCTGGTAGATGACCTCGATCGCCTGGTCGCCGGCCCAGCCGTAGAGGAAGCAGGGCGCCGGCGGCTGGGGGTGGAACAGCGGTGCCCGGCCGGGTCACGACCTCGATCGCCCGGAAGTGGCCCTCGTTGGGCGCCTCGCCGCCGCCGGCCAGCATGGAGATGGCGATCCGGCTGGCCGAGACGGTCGAGGGCACGCGGGCAGTTGATCGGCCCGGCCTGCTGCGTCGGGCGCGTTCGAGTAGTCGACGCGCACGCGTCGAGCCGCTGATCTCGACCGCGACCTCGAACGGCACCGGCTCGTCGTGACGCCGTTGGAGTCCATCTCGCCGTGGCCGACGTAGCGGCCGTCGGGGAGCTTCGCGAACCACAGCGGACGATCGCCTCGCCGTGGTCGTACATGCGCGGCGACGCACTCGCGGAACGCGCTCGAGGCCGTGCCGCTCGACCACCCGCACCAGCGCCGCGGCGCCGGTGCGCACGCCGACGACGCTCGGCGTTGATGTCGCCCGCGACCATCTTCGGCACGCGGCGAGTTGGCGACCGCGAAGCGGTAGATGTCGCTGACCAGCCGCCCGCGCGAGTACAGCTTGACGCCCGGGAAGATCGTGCCCTCCTGGAAGACGTCGACGGTGTCGGTCGAGTACGGGTCCTTGCCGCCGATGTCCAGCCAGTGGCGCCTTGATCGCCGCGTAGCCGACGAGCTCGCCCTCGGCCAGGAACACCGGCATCACCACGGCCGCGTCCTGCGGGTGCGAGCCCGTGCCGTAGGGGTCGTTGTAGAGGATGATGTCGCCCGGCTCGAGCGCCTCCTCGCCGCCCACGGCGTCGACCGCGGCGCTCACGCAGAAGCTCATCGTGCCCATGAACGTGGGCAGCGTCGGCGCCTGGGCGAGCAGGCGGACGTCGCGGTCGTAGAGCGCGGCGGCGAAGTCCAGCACCTCGTAGATGACCGGCGAGAACGACGTGCGGATCAGCGCCCGCTTCATCTGCTCGGCGGCGGCGTTGAGCGCCTGGCGGACGATCTCGGTGGTGATCGGACGGGGTCGGCGACGCCGACTGCGCGCCTGTGCCGGCTCGATGACGATCGCTGACGCTCACCGTCACCGCCTGGTCATGGCGAGCCGCCGGATGGACCTCGGCCGTGTAGCCGGCGTCGAGGTAGGTCGTGGTGGTCGGCTCGGCGACGATCGCCGGGCCGTCGAGCTCGGCGTCCCGGCGCGCAGCGTGCGACCGCGGCGAGACGCGGAAGCTGAGCCGCCGCCGCGGGTGAACGACCACGCGTCGACGGCTGCCGGCGGCGCCGCCGGCGCGGACGTCGTCCGGCCGTCGCGACCGGCTCGGCGGTGCGTGCAGCGGCGGCGGTCGCGATCGCGCGAAGCGCAGACGATCTCCAGCTCCTCGTCGAGCAGTGGCCGAACGTGCGCTCGTACTCGTCGAGTGAACGCGCTCGGCCACCGCCTCGGCGTCGTCGCCGAGCACGCCGCCGGGCGCGGGAGCGGCGATCGTCAGCGTGTGCTCCTGGCCGACGTAGCGCATGTCGAGGTGCACCTCCGAGCTGCGCCGCCGCGGGTCGCGCCGGCCGCGCGGCGGTCGAGCTCCTCGAACAGCTCGCTGCGATCAGCGGCCGGGCGGCCGGCAGGCCCTCGGCGCCGAGCCGGGTCAGCCGCGTGCGCGAGGCGTCTGCGGCCAGGTCGGCGCCGAGCAGGCCCCAGGCCGAGAAGTTGCCGGCGTACGGCGGCACGACGATGGTCGTGATGTCCGAGCTCGTGCGCGAGCAGCGTCCCGAACAGCGGGCCGGCGCCGCCGAAGGCCACGAGCGCCGCCTCGCGCGGGTCGCGGCCCGCGCTCGATGGTGATCGCGCGGATCGCGTCCGCCATGTGCGCGCGCGGCGATCCGCATCACGCCGCGGGCCACCGCCTCGGCGACGGTCGAAGCCGAGCGGGGCGGCCAGCGGCGCGAGCGCCGCCTCGGCCTGCTCGGCGTCGAGCACGCACGTCGCCGGCGATCGGGCCGCGCGGGAGCATGCCGAGCACGAGCGGCCGCGTCGGTCACCGTCGGCTCCGTGCCGCCCCGGCCGTAGCACGCCGGGCCGGGCTCGGCGCCCGCGCTGCGCGGGCCGACGCGCAGCAGGCCGCCGGCGTCGACGTCGGCGATCGAGCCGCCGCCGGCGCCGATCGAGCGCACGTCGACCCAGGGCGTCTGCAGCGGCAGGCCGACGACCTGGCCCTCGTAGAGCACCGGCGGCGCGGCCGTCCGTGATCAGGCAGGTGTCGAAGCTCGTGCCGCCGACGTCGGCGGCGATCACGTCGCCGAGCCCGAGGTCGCGCGCGAGCTCGGCGGCCGCCCTCGGCGCCCGCGACGGGGCCGGAGATGATCGTCTCGAACGGCCGGTCGGCCGCCTCCGCGAACGTCATCGCGCCGCCGCCGGAGCGCGTGACGAGCGCGTCGCCGCCGAAGCCGCGGCCGCCGAGGCCGGTCGGCGAGCCGGTCGAGGTAGCCGCCGATGCCGCCGGCGCACGAACGCGTCGACCACGGTGGTGCACGTGCGCTCGTACTCGCGGTACTCGCCCGAGACCCGGTGCGACAGCGAGAGCTCGCCCGTCGAAGCCCGCCTCGCGCAGCAGCCGCTCGGCCTCGAGCTCGTGGGCCGGGTTGGCGTAGGCGTTCATGAACGCGATCGCGACCGCGTCGACGCCCTCGGCGGCGAACGACCTCGGCGGCCGCGGCCGACGTCCTCCGGCGTCGAGCGGCGCGTGCACCTCGCCGTCGGCCCGCATGCGCTCGCGCACCGGCAGGCGCAGGTGGCGCGGGACCAGCGGCGGCGGGCGCGCGCCAGAACAGGTCGTAGGGATCGTCGCGGTCGCCGCGGCGCAGCTCGAGCACGTCGCGGAAGCCGCGGGTGGCGAGCAGGCCGACGACGCGCCGCGTGCGCTCCAGCAGCGCGTTCAGACCCGACCGTGGTGCCGTGCAGGAACGTCTCGGCTCCGGCCAGCGCCTCCGGGCTGACGGCCTCGCCGATCGCCCGCAGGACCGCCTCGTCGGGCGCCTCGGACGTGAGCAGCTTGGCCACCACGACCGCTCCGCTGCCCGGCGCGTGGGCGATCAGGTCCGTGAACGTGCCGCCGACGTCGACGCCGATCCGCATCCCAGTCATCCGCCCGGATGCTTGTGCATCAGCCCGGCGCTGCCAATGGTCTGGAGGCACAGACCTGGGCTCAGGCTTGTACTGTCAGACCCAATGGCGTCCGTCGGCGAGCTGCTCCGCCATCCCGTGGCCCGCGGGCTGACCCTGGTCGCCGGCCCGTGGGATGCGCGCCCCGCCGAGAGCGTGGTGATCGTCGATGCGCTGGAGAGCCTCGAGCGGGCGAAGCGCCACCAGGTGGCGCTGCTCACGCCCAGCGCCTCACCGGGCACGATGGGCTACCGGCTCGACGTCGCGCTGGCCGCCGCGGGCGAGCGCGAGCTGACCGCGCTCGCGCTCTACGGCGCTCCGGCCACGTCGCTGACCGCGATCCGGCTGGCCGACCGCACGCGGGTGGCGCTGCTGGCGATCGACCCGATGGTCGACCTCACCGAGCTGGCGTTCGGGCTGGCGCGGCTGATCCGCAGCGACCCGGGCGAGGTGCTCACGCGCGCGCTGGACGGCCAGCGGGCCGTCGCCGCCGCCGAGTCCGCGGGCACCGCCGCCGTGCTCGCCGCCGCCGAGGCGGCCGTGGGCGCGCGCTTCGAGCCGGCTCCTCGCCCCCAGGGCGAGGTGGCGGTGCCGGTGAGCTCCGACGGGCGTCCCGACGGCTTCGTCTGCTGCGAGCAGGACGACGCGGCCGTCGTGCTCACCGCGCACCTGCTCGCCGGGGCGATCGGCCGCATCCGCACGCTGGCCATCAAGGCGGCGCGGCGGCCGGCGCAGGCCCAGGCGGACGCGCTGGCCTCGCTGCTCACCGCCGCGCCGGCGGCCGTGGGGCGGGCGGTCGAGCGCGCCCGCGACGTCGGCGTGCGCCTGCAGGAGGACCTCGCGGTCGTCCGGCTCGAGCTGGCCTCCGAGCCGGACCGCGACCTGGTCACCCGGCGGGCCATGGACGAGGAGCTCGACGACCTGGCGCTGGCCGTGGCCGGCGACGGCTGGTACCGCACACGGGTCGACGGCGCGCTGCTGCTCGTGCACGCCGGCCGGGTGAGTGGGGACGGTGTCCTGCCGGCCGAGCGCGTGCTGGCCGCCACCCGCGGGGCGTTCCCGGCGGCCACCGTGTTCTGCGGAGTGGGCTCGCACCGCCACGGGCCGGCCGGGCTGCGCGAGAGCGCCACCGAGGCGGCGACCGCGACGGCCGCCGCGCGCGGCTGGGGGCGGCCGTGGACGCCGGTGCACATCGACGCCGTCGGGCTGCCGCCGATGCTGGTCGACTGGCTCGGCTCGCGCGCCGCGCAGCTGTCCACCCAGCGGCTGCTGGCGCCGTTCGACGCGCTCGCTCCGGAGCGCGCGCAGGCGGCCGTGCGGACGCTGTCGATCTACCTCGACGAGCGCGGATCGCTGGCCCGCGCGGCGGAGCGGCTGCACCTGCACCGCAACGCGGTGGCCTACCGCATGCGGCAGATCCGCGAGCGGCTGGCGGACGTCGACCTGGACGACCCGGACCGGCGGCTGGAGCTGCAACTGGCCTGCCGCGCGTGGCTGCTCACGCGCTCGATAGCGTAAGGGTTCGATGGCCACCGAACGTCGGTCGCAGCGCCAGGTCCTGGTCGCGTTCTCGGCGATCATGCTGGCGACGCTGCTGGCGGCGATGGACCAGACGATCGTGGCGACGGCGCTGCCGCGGATCGTGGCCGACCTGCACGGCTTCGACAGCCTGTCCTGGGTCGTCACCGCGTACCTGCTGACCACCACGGTGACCGTGCCGCTGTACGGCAAGCTGTCGGACCTCTACGGCCGGCGGCGCCTGTTCGTGGTGGCGATCTCGATCTTCCTGCTCGGCTCGGCGCTGTGCGGCACGTCGCAGTCGATGGGCGAGCTGATCGCGTTCCGGGCGCTGCAGGGCGTGGGGGCCGGCGGGCTCATCCCGCTCGCGCAGGCGGCCATCGGCGACCTGTTCTCGCCGCGCGAGCGCGGCCGCTACCAGGGCTACGTCGGCTCGATGTGGGCGACCGCCGCGGTGGCCGGCCCGCTGCTCGGCGGGACGCTGACCGACGCCGCCTCCTGGCGCTGGATCTTCTTCATCAACCTACCGCTGGGCGTGATCGCACTGGTGGTGGTCGTCAAGACGATGAAGATCCCGCACACCAAGCGCGAGCACACGATCGACTACGGGGGCGCGATCGCGCTGACCCTCGGCGTGACCGGCATCCTGCTGGCCTGCGCGTGGGGCGGCTCGACCTACGGCTGGGGCTCGTCCGAGGTGATGCTCGCGGCCGTGGTGGGCGTGCTGGGGATCGCCGCATTCGGCCTGATCGAGCGCCGCGCGCCCGAGCCGCTGCTCCCGCTCGGGCTGTTCCGGATCCGCACGTTCGCGGTGTCGAGCCTGGCCGGGCTGGGCGTCGGCGGCGTGCTGTTCGGCATCTCCATCTACGTGCCCGTCTACATGCAGGGCGTGCTGCAGGTGTCCGCCACCAACTCGGGCGTGGTGCTGATCCCGCTCACGCTCGGCTGGGTGGTCGCGAGCTTCATCTCCGGCCAGCTGATCACCAAGACCGGCCGCTACAAGATCTATCCACTGGTCGGCTCCACGCTCGTGCTGATCGGCTGCCTGCTGCTCACCCAGCTCGGCGTCGGCTCGTCGAGCGTCGCCGCCTCGGCGTACCTCGTGGTGATCGGCGTCGGCATGGGGTCGATGTTCCAGACGTTCGTCATCGCCACCCAGAACCGGGTCGACTTCTCGCAACTCGGCGTGGCCACGGCGGCGATCCAGTTCTTCCGCTCGATGGGCGGCAGCCTGGCGGTGGCCGGGCTGGGCGCGCTGCTGACCGCGCAGATCGGCCGCGGGATCGACGTCAACCGGCTCACCGCCGGCGGCGCGCACGTCTCCGACGCCGCGCGGTCGGCGCTGGCGGACGCCACCCACGCGGTGTTCGTGGCCATCGTGCCGCTCGCCGCCGCGGTGCTCGTGCTGTCGATCCTGCTGCCCGAGGAGCGGCTGCGGACCAGCGCTCCGGCGGGCGATTGACGACGAGCTAGGGCTCGAGCTCGACGAAGCCGAGCTTGACCAGCGCGGTCATCTCGTCCCACACCATGAAGTCGGCCGGGCCGGGCAGGGCCTCGACCGCGTCGGCCAGCGCCGGCGAGATGCCCCGGCGCACGCACGGCGTCGCGGGATGCTCGAGCGCGCAGCGCTCCGGCTCGCCCGCGCGCCGGCGGCGCTCGACCACGACGCCGGGCACGAGCCGCAGCCGGGCGCTCAGCGGGTCGGTGTGCGCCAGCTGGTCGGCCGCCTTGAACAGGCCGGGGAGGCGCGGGCCGAGGCCCTCCGGCCGGCGCTTGACCGTCGTCGCCCACGGCCGTCCGTACCAGCCGCCGCGGAGCACCACCATCGCCGTCGTGATCGCCTCGATGCCCAGCGCGCGGTACTCCGCCAGCCAGCGGGCCACGGTCTCGGCGTAACCCTCCGGGTCGCCCCGGTGGTGGGCGGCCGACCAGGCGAGCGCGTACTCGCGCGGCGTGAAGGTGCGGATCCGGGCCATCAGCGCCCCGCACGGCGGCGCGGGGTACCACGGGCCGTCCGCGGGGTGGACCCAGTTGCCCTGCAACGTGGCGAAGCCCCCGTCCTCCAGCACCGTGGGCAGGTCGTCGAGCAGCCGGAGCGACAGCGCGTCGCCGCGCATCCCGCCGTCGCGGTAGAGGAACCCCGTGTCCGGCGAGATCACATAGGGCGCGTTGCAGACGACCAGGCCGAAGTGCTCGCCGGCCACGGGCTCGAGGAAGCTGCCGAGGCGCGTCTCGATGTTGGTCAGCCCGTTGAGCTCCGCGTTCAGGCGCGTGAACTCCAGCGCCCGCTCGCTCACGTCGGTGGCCACGACGCGCTCGGCGACGCGGGCGAGCCGCAGCGCGTGCACGCCGGACCCCGTCCCGACGTCGAGCGCCGCCCGCACCCGTGCCAGCGGCGTGAACGCAGCGGTGAGCAGCGTGGAATGGCTCACCGGCGCGACCACGTCCGGCCGCGTGATGTCGAGGTCGGCGCAGACGTACAGGTCCTCGAGCTCGCCGATGCGCACGAGCGGCACCACCGCTCCGTCGTCGCCGGGGCGCACGAGGCCGAGCGCCGCGAGCGCGCCCGGGTCCGAGCCGGCGGGCAGCGGTCCCGGGACGCCGAGCGCGAACAGCCGCAGCAGCCGGGCCAGCGGCCCGTCACCGCGCTCCTCGAGCGTCGTCCGGCAGGCCACACGGGCGAGCGCGGCGTCGTCGATGTCCTGGCCCGGGCGCGCGGCGGCGCTCACCGCCGCCGCGTCGTAGCCGGCGGCGCGGAGCTGCTGACTGAACGACCGGGCGGTTGACAGGACCGGCATGCGCGGGCGATGGTAACCATGACCCCCACCAGCGAAGGAGACGCACGGATGAGCGACGACCCCAAGCGCGAGGACGACGACGCGGCGGCGCAGGTCGAGGACCTCGACGTGACCGAAGAGGCCGCCGACGACGTCAAGGGCGGCAGCATCCCGATCATCCAGAAGCTCGACTCGAAGCTCGCTCCCTAGGCGGCCCGCAGCTCCCGCGGCGCCGCGCGGACGACCTGGTCGCGCAGGTCGCGCACCTCGGGGTCGTCTTCCAGCTCGAGCGCGCGCTCGCAGGCGGCCAGGCAATCGGAGACGCGGTCGGTGCGGGCCAGCGCGTGAGCACAGCGCGCCCAGGCGGCGGGCGAGTCCGGCGCGAGCTGCGTCGCCTGCTCGCACGCCGTAACCTCGCCGCCCACGTCGCCGGACAGGTTGCACACCAGCGCCAGGTCGAGCAGGCCCTGCTCGGACGGCTGGATCTCGCGTGCGCGCTCGAGCGCCTCGCGCGCGCCCGGGCGATCGAACGTGCGCAGCCGCAGCCGGCCGAGGCGCTCCCAGGCCGACGCGTCCCCGGGCGCCGCCCCCACCTCGCGCACGGCCGCGTCCACCGCCTGCGAGAGCGCGCCCATGTCCTCATAGATCCGGGCGGCGTAGCGGTAGGGCGCCGGGCGTTCCCGCTCGACCCGGATCCAGTCGCGCACGGCGCGGCCCGCGGCGGCGTGGTCGCCCGCCTGCCAGAACGCCAGCGTCATCAGCCGCAGGACCTGGGTGTTGTCCGGGTCGGCGTCCCGCGCGTAGATGAGCCGGCGGGCGGCGAGCTTGAAGTCGCCCTCGGCGAGCGCGTGCTTGGCCGCGGTCATGAAGCGCTCGACGCGCTCGGCGCCCGGGTCGGGGCGCGAGAAGTCGACGAATTGCAGCGAACCCGCCGGCACCGTCCGGATCCCGGGCTGGAAGGAGACGCGCGCCCACTGCTGAACGTCGTCGCCATCGCCCGTGAAGTAGATCCCCTGCACGGTGCCCACGCCCCACTCGGGGTAGGACAGGCAGCGCGCGTAGCGGTGCACGACCGAGTGGTCGGGCACGCGCGAGCGGAACGGGTCGTGCTTGTCCTGCTCGGCCGTCTGCGTCCGGCGGCGCTGCTCCTCGGCGTACGCGCGGGCACCCTCCTCGGCGCGGCGCTTGCGGGCCGCGGCCGCCGACACCTTGACCGCGTTCTTGGTCACGCGGCCGCCGCGGGACTCCTCCGCCATCGCCGACAGCACGTCGGCCGCCTCGTTGATCGCCTTCAGGTGGCGCTCGTGCTCGAGCTGCTTGCCCGGCGGAGCGATGTCCGGATGCCACTGCTTGGCCAGGCGCCGGCGGGCGAGCTGGACGGCGCGCTTGTCGAACGGCGGCTCCATCTCCAGGAGGAGCACGGCCTGTTCGAGATCCAGCACCTGCGGCATGACCGTCTTACGGTAGCGACGCTGCTGCCGCGCCGACGGCACCTGGTTCCGACGGTGCTGCCGGCCCGGCGGCCCCTACTTCCCCGCCGGGCCGGCACCGTGTGGTGGAACGGCGCGTCAGTTCCGCCAACCCATGAGACCCCCCTGATGGTCGCGGGCCGGAACGCGGGCGTCATACCCGTTCCGTCAGAGTACGCACCTGATATTCCAGATGTCGGCAGGTTGAGATCGGGCCTCTGCCTGATTGCGCTGCAAGCGGGGTACGCACTACCGTGCTCGCTGTGGTGGTCTGGATCGCACTCGTCGTCTGGCTCGCGCTGGTCATCTGGTCACTCTCGGTGGTGAAGGGAGCGGCCGGATCGGACGCGTCCGGCGTGGGGCCGGAACCTCCGCCCCCACGGGCGCCACGCGTGCCCTACGCGGGCCGCCGGCAGGCGATCGCGATCGGCCAGGCCGTCCTGCTGGCCTGCGCCGTGGCCGCCGCGGTCGCCGTCTCGACCGACGACCAGTGGCAGCCGATCGCGCTCGTCGGGCTGCTGTGCCTGCTCGTGCTGGGCAGCGACATCCTGGTGCTCGACGCCAAGCGGTTCCGCATCGGCGGATCGTTCACGGGGCTCGTGCTGGCGATGGCGCTGCTGGGGCCGGCGCCGGCCGCCGCGCTCGGCCTCGCCTCGGCGCTGGTGGACGCGCTGCGCCGGCACGTGCGCGGGTCGTACCTGCTCAACAACCTGCTCACCTACACGACGTTCCCGCTGCTCGGCGGGCTGGCGCTGCAGCGCGTCGACAGCGCGGACCCCAAGGAGGGCGGCTACGCGGTCGCGGTGTTCGCCGTCTTCCTGGCGGCGAACGCGCTCAACTTCCTGATGATCGCCGGCCACACCCGGTTGCTGCGCGGCGGCTCGCTGGTGCAGATGTTCCGCCAGGTCTTCGTCCCGGTGCTGCCCTGGGAGGTCGCCTCGGCGGTGATGACCGCGATGGCGGTGTACGGCTTCGAGGTCTACGGCGCCGGCATCATCGGGCTGTTCGCCCTCGCGCTCGGCGTCTACCAGCTGCTGCTGCGCGCGCTGCTGGAGGGACAGGCGCACTCGGAGGAGATCGAGCGCCGCACCGACCAGCTCGACGTCCGCCACGAGGGCATGCTCGGCCTGCTGCTGGAGACGCTCGCGCTGCGCGACCCGAGCGCGGCCCGTCACGCCGCCGCCGTCGCCCACTACTCGCACGAGCTCGCCCGGGCGGCCGGGCTGTCCGAGCGCGAGCAGGCCGTCGTCCACACCGCGGGGCTGGTGCACGACCTCGGCAAGGAGGCGCTGCCCGATCACATCCTCATCGGCCGGGCCGAGCTGCACCCTGCCGAGCGCCGGCTGATCGAGCAGCACCCGGCCGACGGCGCGCGGCTGCTGCTGCGCGTGGAGGGCATGGGCGAGGTCGCCGCCGCCGTGCTGGCCCATCACGAGCGGATCGACGGCCGCGGCTACCCGGACGGGCTGACCGGCGACGGTATCCCCATGGCCGCCCGGATCCTGGCCGTGGCCGAGGTCTACGACGTGCTGACGGCGCAGGACTCCTACCGGATCCCGATGTCCGCCGCCGAGGCGGAGGACGAGCTGCGGCGCGTCGCCGGCTCCCAGCTCGACGGCCGGCTGGTGTGGCTGTTCGCCACTCAGGTCCTGCGCGGGCGCCACCCGGAGCACATGGGCCACATCGCCGACCTGGAGACCGAGCTGATGGTGCAGCGGCGGGTGCGCGGCGCGCTGGACGCGCCGTTCGTGCTCGGGCCGCCGAGCTAGGCGCGGTCTCCGCGCCGCGCCTCGGTGCGCCGGCGAACGGCCGGCAGGGTAGGGCGGTGGTCAGCCCGGCGCGTGCGGGCGGGATGATCGTTGCTCCGGCCCCGGCGGCGGGGTGGGGCTCGTTGGCCTCGCATGGCGACGGTCAGGCGCCCCACGTGTTTCCGGTGTGACCCGCATGCGGTCGACCCACCCACTACAAGCCCGCCGTTCGCCAGGCCCGCCTCAGCGCCGCGAAGATCAGGCGGCGGCGCGCAGCGGCTCGGACGAGGCGGCCGCGACGAGCGCCTCGAACAGGCGGGCGTGTGCGGCCATCGTCTCCGCGTGCCACTGCACGCCGAGCACGAAGCCCGCGCCCTCGACGGCCTCGACCGTGCCGTCGCCGGCCCGGGCCACGACGCGCAGGCCGGCGCCGATGCGGTCGACCGCCTGGTGGTGGAAGGAGTTCACGCCTGTGCTGCGCGCGCCCAGGAGGCGGGCCAGGCGTGAGCGGGCGGTGATCCGCACGTCGTGCGAGGGCTCGCAGGCCGGGATGATCTGGCGGTGGCCCGGGACGTGCTGGTGCAGCGTGCCGCCGCAGGCGACGTTCAGCGCCTGGGCGCCGCGGCAGACCGCGAGGAGCGGCATCCCGCGCTCGAGCGCCGCGCGGGCGAGGGCGAGCTCGAACTCGTCCAGCGACGGCTCGGTGGGACCGAGCTCCGGGTGGCGCTCGCGCGCGCCGTAGGCCGCGGGGTCCAGGTCGGGGCCGCCGGACAGGCAGAGGCCGTCGAGGCGATCGAGCAGCTCGGCCACGCCGGGCGCGCCGATCGGCGGCAGGACCACGGGGATCGCGCCGGCCGCGTCGAGCGTCCGCAGGTAGGTCATCCCCAGCGCCATCTCGGGGTGCGGCGGCTCGCCCTGGCGGCGCGTGGTGGCCAGCGCGCTGGGGCGGAGCTCCGAGGTGGTGACGCCGATCAGCGGCCGCATATTGCGATGATCGGCTGCCGGGCGGCGGATCCGCACCCTCCGAAGGTCCAAGGATTCGCGCGGGCGATTCGCCACATGGGCGGGTTCCTATGCTCAGTGGCGCGATGTCGAGCCAATACATCTACACGATGTACAAGCTGAGCAGGGTCCATCCGCCGGACAAGACGGTGTTGAAGGACATCTCGCTGAGCTTCTATCCGGGCGCCAAGATCGGGGTCCTCGGTCTCAACGGGACCGGCAAGTCGACCCTGCTCCGAATCATGGCCGGCGTGGACACGGAGTACCGCGGGGAGGCGCAGCTCGCGCCCGGCGCGTCCGTCGGGCTGCTCGAGCAGGAGCCGCATCTCGACGAGTCCAAGGACGTGCGCGGCAACGTCGAGGACGGCGTGCGCGGCCTGCGCGAGCTGCTCGACCGCTTCAACGAGTTGTCGATGAACTACTCGGACGAGACCGCGGACGAGTTCTCCCGGCTCCAGGACCAGATCGACGCCGCCGGCGCCTGGGAGCTCGACCAGATGCTCGACCAGGCGATGGACGCGCTGCGCTGCCCGCCCGGCGACGTCGACGTGACGTCCCTGTCCGGCGGCGAGCGCCGCCGCGTCGCGCTCGCCCGGCTGCTGCTCTCCCAGCCCGACCTGCTGCTGCTCGACGAGCCCACCAACCACCTCGACGCCGAGTCGGTGGCCTGGCTGGAGCGCCACCTGGCCGACTACAAGGGCACGATCGTCGCGGTCACCCACGATCGCTACTTCCTCGACAACGTCGCGGGCTGGATCCTCGAGCTCGACCGCGGCCACGGCTTCCCGTTCAAGGGCAACTACTCGTCCTGGCTGGAGCAGAAGGAGAAGCGGCTCGCGCAGGAGGAGAAGAGCGAGTCGGCCCGCCAGCGCACGATCAAGGCAGGAGCTCGAGTGGGTGCGCCAGAACCCCAAGGGCCGCCAGACCAAGGCCCGGGCGCGCCTGAACCGCTACGAGGCGCTGCTGGCCGAGGAGCGCAACGCGAAGCTCGAGGACGTGCAGATCCACATCCCGGCCGGCCAGCGGCTGGGCTCGACGGTGATCGAGGCCGACGGGCTGCGCAAGGGCTTCGGCGACCGGCTGCTGATCGAGGACCTGTCCTTCTCGCTCCCGCCCGCCGGCATCGTCGGCGTGATCGGCCCCAACGGCGCCGGCAAGACGACGCTGTTCCGGATGATCGTGGGCGACGAGAGCGCGGACGCCGGCTCGATCAAGCACGGCGAGACGGTCGACTTCGCCTACGTCGACCAGTCGCGCGACGCGCTCGACCCGGACAAGAACGTCTGGGAGGAGATCTCCGAGGGCTACGAGCAGATCAAGGTGGGCGACCGCGAGATCAACTCGCGCGCCTACGTGGCCGGCTTCAACTTCAAGGGCTCCGACCAGCAGCGCAAGGTCGGCGTGCTCTCCGGCGGCGAGCGCAACCGCGTCCACCTGGCCAAGCTGCTGCGCCGCGGCGGCAACGTGCTGCTGCTCGACGAGCCGACCAACGACCTCGACGTCGACACGCTGCGCGCGCTGGAGGAGGCGCTGCTCGCCTTCCCGGGCTGCGCGGTGATCATCTCCCACGATCGCTGGTTCCTCGACCGCGTGGCCACGCACGTGCTGGCCTTCGAGGGCGACTCGCAGGTCGTCTGGTTCGAGGGCAACTTCGAGGCCTACGAGGAGCACCGGCACGCTGCGCCTGGGCGCCGAGGCCGACCGGCCGCACCGGATCACCTACAAGAAGCTGACGAGAGCATGAGCGCACGCACCCGGCCACCGTTCCGCGCCGATCACGTCGGCAGCCTCCTGCGCCCGGAGCGCCTGCACAAGGCGCGCGCCGACTACAAGGCCGGGACCATCGACCTGGACGAGCTGCGCGGCGTCGAGGACGAGTGCATCCTCGAGGTCATCCAGCTGCAGCGCGACGCCGGCCTGCAGTCGGTGACCGACGGCGAGCTGCGGCGCACGTCGTGGCACATGGACTTCATCTACTCGCTCGGCGGCATCACGCAGGTCGCGGGCGAGTCGCTGCACGTCCACTTCCGCGACGAGTCGGGCGAGTACGACTACGCGCCGCCGGCCATGAAGGTGTCGGACAGGGTCAAGCTGACCGAGCCGATCTTCGCCGACGCGTTCACCTACCTGCGCGACAACGCACAGGACGGCCAGACGCCCGAAGCTGACGATCCCGTCGCCCAGCATGGTCCACTATCGCGGCGGCAACTCCGCGATCGACCACGACGTCTACCCGGACATGGAGGAGTTCTGGGCGGACCTGACCGCCGCCTACAACCAGCAGATGCGCGCGGTCTACGACCTGGGCGGCCGCTACCTGCAGCTCGACGACACGAGCCTGGCCTACGTCAACGACCCCGAGCAGCGCGAGCACATCGTCGCCATCGGCGGTGACCCGGAGCACCTCCACGAGCAGTACATCGCCAACATCAACCGCGCGCTCGCGGGCCGCCCGGACGACCTGGCGATCACCACGCACATGTGCCGCGGCAACAACCAGTCGATGTGGGCGGCCGAGGGCGGCTACGACTTCGTGGCCGACGCCCTGTTCAACCAGCTCGAGGTCGACGGGTTCTTCATGGAGTGGGACGACGAGCGCTCGGGCGGCTTCGAGCCGCTGCGCTACGTGCCCAAGGGCAAGACCGTGGTGCTCGGGCTGGTCACCACCAAGCGGCCGAAGCTCGAGGACAAGGACCTGCTCAAGCGGCGGATCGAGCAGGCGTCGCAGTACGTCGACGTCGACCAGCTCTGCCTGTCGCCCCAGTGCGGGTTCTCGTCCACCGAGGAGGGCAACAAGCTCTCGATCGACGACGAGGCGCGCAAGCTGGAGCTCGTCGTCGCGGTCGCCGGCGAGGTCTGGGGCTGACCGAAACGGCGCCGCTCCGCTTGCCGGTGCGGTAGCTTCGCGGCCCCCATGGTGTCGGTCGTCGCCTGCCTGCTGCTCGGGCTCGTCCTCGTCTCCGCGGCCGGACTGAAGCTGGCCGGCGGCGCCACGGCGCGCGCCGCGCTGGCCACATACGGGCTCCGCGGGCAGGCCGCGTACGCGGCCTGGGCGGGGCTGATCACTGCGGAGCTGGCGCTGGGCGCGGCGGTGGGCGCCGGGCTGGCCTGGGCGGCGCGGGCGGCCGCGCTGCTGGCGGCCGGCGGGGCGCTCGCGCAGATCGGCGCGCTGGCCGCGGGCCGCGGCGGCGCGCCATGTGGCTGCTTCGGGGCCCGCGGGCGCGTGGGGAACGCGTCGGTGGGCCGGGCGGTGGCGCTCGCGGCGGCGCTGGCGCTCGTGCCCGTGCTGCCGCGTCGCGAGCCGTCCACGGACGGCTGGCTCGCCATCGGGCTCGTGCTCGCGCTGGCCGGGATCGTCGCGCTCGCCGTCGTCGTGCTCGCCCTGGCCCGGGAGGTCGGGATGCTGCGGCTGGCCGTGCCGCAGGCCGGCGCGCTCGAGCTGGCGCACGAGGGGCCCGAGGTCGGGGCGCGGCTGACGAGCGTGTTCGACGCGCCGCTCGCGCCCGGCCGGCTCGGCCTCGCCGTGTTCACGTCGGAGGGCTGCGGCGTCTGCCGCGCGCTGGCCCCGGCCATCGCCCGCTTCGGCGCGCATCCGAGCGTCGTCCTGCGCACGTTCGACGAGGTGGCCGACGCCGGCGCCTGGGCGGCGGCGGACGTGCCCGGCAGCCCGTTCGCCGTGGCGCTGGACGCCGACGGGACCGTGCTGGCCAAGGGGACGTTCAACACCGGCGCGCAGCTCGAGTCGGTGCTGGCGGCGGCCGAGCGCCGCCGCGGGATGGTCCGGGCGTGAGGGGGGACCGCATCGCCGACGCGGTGGCGGCCGGCTCGTCGCGCCGCGGCTTCCTCGCCCGCGTGGGCGGCGCCGTGCTCGGCGTGGCCGGCGCGCGGGCGCTGGCGCAGCCGCCGCAGGCGGATGCGTACCACTTCTGCGGCCACATCTACACGACCGACTCGTGCCCGCACCCGACCGGGCTGCCGCGGATCGACTCAGGCGGCTTCCCGCTGAAGGCGGCCAACGGCCGCCCGGTGGACGACCTCGGCCGCTACATCGACGCGCAGGGCGACCCGGTGGACGGCGACGGCAGGCCGCTGACCGACGCCGACGGCCGGCCGCTGCCCGCGGCCACGCGGACGAAGATCTGCAACGTGGCGGCGGCGGAGTACGGCTTCACGCCGCACATCGACGGGTCGTGGTACCGCTGCTGCGGCGGCCACGTGCGCAAGCTCGTCGACTGCTGCGGCTACGTCAAGCAGCGGATCAACGGCGACGGCGCGCTGACGGGCTACTGCTACCACGGCCGCAAGGTCTTCTGCGTGCAGTTCTACGACACGAGGACGAAGTGCTGACCGCCGTCGTGGCCGCCGCCGCGGTCCTCGCCGGCGTCACCGGCGCCTGGTCGCCGTGCGGGTTCTCGATGGTGGAGACGCTCGCGCCCGCCGGCTACGCCGGGCGTCTGCGCACGGCGCTCGTCGCCTGCGCGACGTTCACCGCGGGCGCGCTCGCCGGCGGCGTGCTCACGTTCGGCGGCCTGGCGCTGCTGGGCGACGCGGTCGGCGCGGGCGCGCCGGCCGTGGCGGCGCTGATCGCGCTGGCCGCCGCGGCGGGCGAGGCCGGCGCCGTGCGGATCCTCCCCCAGGTCCGCCGACAGGTGCCCGAGGCGTGGCGGCGCGTCCTGCCGGTGCCGCTCGCCGCCGGCCTCTACGGCGTGCTGCTCGGGCTCGGCTTCACCACATTCATCCTCTCGTTCGCCGTCTGGGCGCTGGCCGGGATCGCCGTCGCGCTCGGCGACCCGCAGCTGGGGCTGGCGATCGGGCTGGGGTTCGGCGCCGGGCGCGCGCTGCCCGTCGTGGCGCTCGCGCCTTCAGGCGGCGGGACGCTGCACGCCGCGATGGCCGAGCGCCCGCGGATCCTGCGCTCCCTGCGCGCGCTCGACGCCGCCGCGCTGGCCGCCTGCGCGCTCGCGCTGTTCGTCGCGCCCGCGCAGGCCGCGGTGTACGGCCTCGGCGTCGCCGACCCCAGCGTGGACGGCGCGAGCGTCGCCGTGCACGTGCCCGGGCAGCCCGGACTGGTCCACACCCCAACCGCGTCCTTCACCGTGCCGGGCAGCCACCCGGCGATCGGCGGCGGCCGCGAGGCCTGGGTCAGCGCCGGCGGCGTGACGGTCGACGGCGTCGGCACGTTCCCCGCTCCGGGGGCGGACGCCGTCGCCGTGTCCGCGACCTGGGTGGCCTGGCGGGCCGGCAGCGCGCTGTTCGCGGCCGCGCTGCCCGGCGGCGCGCCGCAGCAGTTGATCACCGGCGACGTCGGCAATCCGGCGCTGACCGGCGGGACGCTGCTGTTCACGCGCAACCGCGGCACCCGGCTCTACGCGCTCGACCTGACCACGCACGTGCTCACGCTCCTGCGCCGCGCCGTCGACGCGGAGCTGCGCGGGCCCTCGTCGGACGGGGTCCGGCTGGCCTACGTCTTCGCCACCTACAAGCGCCAGCAGCTGCGCATCGGCGCGCTCGCGCCCGCCCGGCCGAGCGCGGACAAGGCGGTCTACGGCATGGTCCCCACGGGCCGCCGCGACCTCGGCTACGAGCCCGGCCACGAGCACGCGGACGGGCACAAGCCGATCCTCTGGCCGCGCCCGCCCGCCGGCGTGAGCTGGACGATGACCACCACGGCGCTGTCGGCGGACTCGGTGTACGTCACGCGGCTGCGCCAGGAGGCGGGCCAGCCGCCCGTGCCGATCATCCTCCAGTTCGCCCGCGGCGGGCTCCACCGGAACTAGAGCCAGTCTTCGAGCACCGGCAGCAGCGCGCGGGCGTCGTCGACGACGGCGTCGGCCTCGGCCAGCGCCTCGGCGCCGAAGTGGCCGGTGGTGACCGCGGCCACGCGCACGCGGTCCGCCCGGGCGCAGGCGATGTCGCGCGGCGTGTCGCCGATGACCACCGTGCGCTCGCGCGGCCACGGCGGCTCCGACGCGCGCGAGCGAGCGATGGCCGGCAGCGCCTCGCGCTCCTCGGCGTCGGAGCCGAAGCCGCCCTGGCCGCGGGCGAAGTGAGAGCCGATTCCCGCACGCCCGAGCTTGAGGTGCGCGATCGGCTCGAGGTTGCCGGTGACCAGCGCGAGCCGGAAGTCGCCGGGGCGGGCGGCCAGCGCGGCCAGCAGCTCGGGCACGCCCGGCGCCACGAACTCGGACAGGTCGTCCGGCACCAGCCGCTCGTAGGCGGCGATCGTCCCGGCCAGCACCTCCGCCGCGGAAGCGTCGACGTCCGCGCCGGTCACGCCCGCGGCGAGCAGCAGGTCGCGGGCGATCGCCTGGTCGGTCCGCCCGGCCACCTCGACCTCGCCGGCCAGCGGCGGCACGCCGTGCACGGCGGCAGCCGCCTCGCGCAGCGCCCGCGCGTGCGCGCGGGTCGCGCCCTGCAGCAGCGTCCCGTCGATGTCGAAGAGGAGTAAGAGGGTCAGCGCCTGAAGTCCAGGTCGCCGCCCAGCCGCCGGGCGAAGGCCGCGATCAGCCGCGCGCTGTTCTCCACGTCGTCGAGTTGCACCATCTCCACCGCCGAGTGCATGTAGCGCAGCGGCACGGACACGACCGCGCTCGGGATGCCCGCGCGGGCGATGTGGAACGCGTCGGCGTCCGTCCCGGTCGAGCGCGCGCTGGCGGCCACCGTGAACGGGATGCCCTCGGCCTCCCCCGCCGCGGCCAGCCGCTCGTAGAGCTGCGGGTCGAGCGTGGAGCCGCGGGTCAGCACCGGCCCCGAGCCGAACCGGTGGCGCCCGACCTCCTTCTCGTCCAGCGCCGGCTGCTCGGTCTCGAACGTCACGTCGACCACCACGGCGACGTCCGGGCGCAGCGAGTAGGCCGTGGTGCGCGCGCCGCCGAACGTGATCTCCTCCTGCGTCACGGCGACGGCGTAGACGTCGCCGGGCGCGCCGCCCGCCTCTGCCACCAGCCGGGCCGCCTCGAGCGCCACGAAGCAGCCGATCCGGTTGTCCATCGAGCGCGACACCCAGCGCCCGTTCGGGTACTCGACCGGCGCGCCGGCGATCACCGCGACGTCGCCGATCCGCACCATCGCCTGCGCCTCGTCGCCGTCGCGCGCGCCGATGTCGATGTGCAGGTCCTTGAGCTGCGGGACCTTCTTGCGGTCGTCGTCCTTCATCAGGTGGATCGGCTTCTTGCCCACGACGCCGGGGACGATCCCGGCGCGGGTGGCGATCTCCACCCGCTGGCCGACCAGGATGATCGGGTCCCAGCCGCCGACCGCGGTGAACCACAGGAAGCCCTTGTCGTCGATGTGGTGGACGATGAGGCCGATCTCGTCGATGTGGCCGACCACGGCCACGCTCGGGCCGCCCCCGGTGCCGGCGACCCGCGCCACCGTCGAACCGACCGAGTCGTGCTCGACGGCGGCGAAGGCGGCGGCCGCCTCGCGGAAGACGGCCGCCGGCGCCTGCTCGTAGCCGGAGGGACCGGCCGCCGTCAGTAGCTTTTCCAGAGTGCTGGGCAGCGGCATGCGGCCCGGCAGGTTACTGCTCAGAGCAACTGCCGCAGCACGAACGGCAGGATGCCGCCGTGCTTGTAGTAGTCGACCTCCTTCGGGGTGTCGATCCGCACGCGCGCCTTGAACTCCTTGTCGTCGGCCTTGACGGTGACCTCCTTGGCCTCGCCGCCGTCGACGCCGGTGATCGAGTACTCCTCCTCGCCGGTCAGCCCGAGCGACTCCGCGTCCTCGCCGTCCTGGAACTGCAGCGGCAGCACGCCCATGCCGATCAGGTTCGACCGGTGGATGCGCTCGTAGGACTTGGCGATCACCGCCCGCACGCCCAGCAGGCTCGTGCCCTTGGCCGCCCAGTCGCGCGACGAGCCCGAGCCGTACTCGTCGCCGGCGAGCACGATCAGCGGCGTCTCGTCCTCGGCGTAGCGCATCGCCGCGTCGTAGATGGTCATCTCCTCGCCGCCCGGCTGGAACCGCGTGAAGCCGCCCTCCGTGCCCGGGGCGAGCTGGTTGCGCAGCCGGATGTTGGCGAACGTCCCGCGGACCATCACCTCGTGGTTGCCGCGGCGCGAGCCGTAGGAGTTGAAGTCGCGCTGCTCGACGCGATGCTCGTTGAGGTACTGCGCCGCCGGCGAGTCGCTGCTTGATCGACCCCGCGGGCGAGATGTGGTCGGTGGTGACGGAGTCGCCGAGCAGCGCGAGCACGCGCGCGCCCTCGATGTCCTCGGGGTCGACCGGCTCCTTCGGCACGTCCTCCAGGAACGACGGGCGGCGCACGTAGGTCGAGCGCTCGTCCCAGGCGAAGCGGTCGCCCTCGGGCACCTCGAGCGAGTTCCAGCGCTCGTCGCCGTCGAACACCGCGTCATAGGACGACGTGAACATCTCCGAGTGCACCGCCTCCTCGACCACGCGGGCCACGTCCTCGACCGAGGGCCAGATGTCCTTGAGGTAGACGTCCTCGCCGCCGGAGTCCTGGCCGAGCGGCTCGTCGAGCAGGTCGATGTCCATCGTCCCCGCCAGCGCGTAGGCCACGACGAGCGGCGGCGAGGCGAGGTAGTTCATCTTCACGTCGGGGTTGATCCGGCCCTCGAAGTTGCGGTTGCCGGACAGCACCGAGACGACCGCGAGGTCCTCGGCGTTGACCACGTCGGACACCGCTTGCGGCAGCGGGCCGGAGTTGCCGATGCAGGTCGTGCAGCCGTAGCCGACGAGGTGGAAGCCGAGCTTGTCGAGGTGCTCCGTCAGCCCCGCCTGGTCGTAGTACTCCGTCACCACCTTCGATCCGGGCGCCAGCGACGTCTTGACCCACGGCTTGCTCTGCAGGCCGCGCTCGGCGGCGTTCTTGGCCAGCAGCCCGGCGGCGATCATCACCGACGGGTTCGACGTGTTGGTGCACGACGTGATCGCGGCGATGACCACGTGGCCGTGGTCGAGCTCGGTCTCCGTGCCGTCCTCGAGCGTGAGGTCGACGTGGTGCTCCTCGCGCTCGGCCACCTGGAGGCCGCCGGTGCCGCCGTGCGAGGGCTCCTCCGCGTGCACGCCGTTGTGCGACGGCGGGTCGGAGGCCGGGAAGGAGCCGTCGTCGGACTTCCCCTCCTCCTCGTGGTCGGGCACGCCGGGCTCGTCGCCGGCGCCCTGCGGCTCGGCGTCGGGCAGGATCTCCTCGAGCGCGATCCGGAACGCCGCCTTGGCCTCGGTCAGCGCCACGCGGTCCTGCGGGCGCTTCGGCCCGGCCAGCGAGGGCACGACCTCGCCCAGGTCGAGCTCCAGCGTCTCGGAGTACGTCAGCTCCTCGGAGTCGGCGTCGTGCCACAGGCCCTGCTCGCGCGCGTACGCCTCGACGATCTCGATCCGCTCCTTGGAACGGCCGGAGAACTCCAGGTAGCGCAGCGTCTCGGCGTCGATCGGGAAGATGGCGCAGGTCGACCCGAACTCCGGGCTCATGTTGCCGATCGTCGCGCGGTCGGCCAGCGGCAGCTTCGGGATGCCGGGGCCGTAGAACTCGACGAACTTGCCGACGACGCCGTGCTCGCGCAGCATCTGCGTGACGGTGAGCACGAGGTCGGTGGCCGTCGCGCCCTCCGGCAGCGCGCCGGACAGCTTGAAGCCGACCACGCGCGGGATCAGCAGCGGCATCGGCTGGCCGAGCATCGCCGCCTCGGCCTCGATCCCGCCCACGCCCCAGCCGAGCACGCCGAGGCCGTTGATCATCGTGGTGTGCGAGTCGGTGCCGACGAGCGTGTCGGGGTACAAGACGCCCTCGTCCTCGAACACCACGCGGGCCAGGTACTCGAGGTTGACCTGGTGGACGATGCCGGTGTCGGGCGGCACGACCACGAAGCCCTCGAACGCGCCCTGGCCCCAGCGCAGGAACGCGTAGCGCTCCTGGTTGCGCTCGAACTCCTTCTCGGCGTTGATGCGGAAGGCGTCGCGCGAGCCGAACGCGTCGACCTGCACCGAGTGGTCGATCACCAGCTCGGCCGGGACGAGCGGGTTGATCTTGGCCGGGTCGCCGCCCAGGTCGGCCATGGCGTCGCGCATGGCCGCGAGGTCGACGACCGCCGGCACGCCGGTGAAGTCCTGCATCACCACGCGCGCGGGGGTGAACGCGATCTCCTCGGAGGGCTCGGCGTTGTGGTCCCAGCCGGCCAGCGCCTCGATGTCCCCCTTGCGGACGGAGGTGCCGTCCTCGTTGCGCAGGAGGTTCTCGAGGAGCACCTTCAGGCTGAAGGGCAGCCGGGCGACGTCGAACTTCTGCTGGAGGGCGTCGAGGCGGTAGATCTCGTAGGAACGCCCGCCGACCTCGAGGTCGGCCCGGGCGTCGAAGGAATTGTCGGACAAGGTTCAGGCTCCGATGTGTCGGAGGTTGGTTTGTGCGACTTGACCTTAGTGGACCTCGGAGGGCGCCCGGCGCGGGTAGGTAGTCTCCGTCTCAGGCATGGAGGTGCGCGTGATGGCGCTGAAGGAGGTGCTCGTGACGAAGGTCATGGCGCGCTCTGAGCACGCGCTTCGCCACGAGTCGCTCGTCATGCTCGAGGGCCTCGGGATCCTCACCGGGGCTGAACCCACCACCGGCGGCCACCGGGCGCGCGTGAGGGTGCTCACGCCGCGGGGTTCGGCCGCTGCAACCGCGGGGTAGGCGCGAAATCATGGCCGAACCGATCACCCAGACCCGCCTGCGCGCGCTCGCCGCCGTGCACCCGGAGCAGGGTCGAGTGCTGTCCGTGTTCCTCAATCTCGACCCGGCGCAGTTCGGGACGCCTGCCGCCCGGTCGTCGGCGATCACGTCGGTGATCACCGACGCGGCGCACAAGGTGGAGGAGAGCGAGGGGCTGACGCACACGGAACGGCTGGCGCTGCGCGACGACGTCGAGCGCGTGCGCGAGGTGCTCGCCGCCTCCGACGTGACGTCCAACGGCACGCGCGCCGTGGCCGTCTACGCCTGCGGCCCGGTGGACCTGCTGGAGATCGTGCGCCTGCGCCGGCCGATCGGCTCGAAGGTCGTGCTCGACCGCACCCCCTGCCTGGAGCCGCTGGTCGTCCAGGGCATGGACGAGCGCTGGCTGGTCGTGCTGGCCAACCGGCGGGCGGCGCGGCTGTTCGTCGGCCCGGGCGAGGACCTCGCGGAGACCGACCGGATCGTCGACGACGTCCACCAGCAGCACGACCAGGGCGGCTGGTCGCAGCTCAACTACCAGCGCTCGGTGGAGAAGGAGGTCTCCGACCACCTCGTGCACACCGCCGACGTGGCGTTCGACCTCTTCAAGGCGAGTGGCGTGGACCGCGTCCTGGTCGGCGCCCCCGAGGAGCTGCTGGGCGACCTGAAGGCCAAGCTGCACCCGTACCTGCGCGAGCGGATCGCCGGCAAGCTGCAGCTCGACGTGGAGAACGCGTCGCTGGACGACGTGCGCGCGTGCGTCCTCGACGCGATCCAGGAGCACACCCGGCGCAGCGAGCGCGAGGCACTCGACCGCCTGCAGGAGAGCGTGGGCCGCGGGGGGCGCGGCGCGGCCGGCGTGGCCGAGGTGCTCGACGCGCTGAACCAGGCGCGGGTGGAGACGCTGCTGATCGCCGAGAACTTCCGCGCCGCCGGGCGGGTGGACTTCGAGGCGGGGCTGCTGCTGCCCGAGGGCGCGGACACGGGCGAGCCGGTGGCGGACATCGTCGAGCCGGCGATCGAGAAGGCGATCGAGCAGTCCGCGCACGCGCTGGTGGTCCGCCACCACGACGACCTCAGGCCCCTGGGCGGCATCGGCGCGGTCCTGAGATTCTGATGCGGATCGCCGTGCTGGGCACCGGGATCATGGGCGCGCCCATGGCCCGCAACCTCGCGGATGCCGACCACGAGGTCCGCGTCTGGAATCGCTCGCCCGAGAAGGCCGACGGGCTGGGCTGCCAGGTCGTGGGGTCGCCGGCCGCGGCGGCGGACGGCGCCGAGGTGGTGATCACGATGCTCTCCGACGGCGATGCCGTCGAGTCGGTGATGGACGGCGTCTCGCTCGGCGGCGACCAGATCTGGTGGCAGGCCAGCACCGTGGGGTTCGAGGCCACGGAGCGGCTCGCCGGCCTGGCCGGCGACGCCGCGTTCGTGGACGGGCCGGTGCTCGGCACGCGCGCGCCGGCCGAGAAGGGCGAGCTGATCGTCCTCGCCTCCGGACGAGGACGCGAGCGCCTGGGCGACGTGTTCGACGCCGTGGCGAGCAAGGTCATGGACCTGGGCGACGAGATCGGGGCCGGCTCGAAGCTCAAGCTCGTGATCAACTCGTGGATCGTCGCCGTGACCGAGGGCGTCGCGGAGACGGTCGCGTTCGCCGAGGGCATCGGCGTCGACCCGCGCAGGTTCCTCGAGGCGATCGAGGGCGGGCCGCTCGGGCTGCCGTATGCGAAGCTCAAGGGCACGGCGATGATCGACCGGTCCTTCGAGCCGAGCTTCACCCTGGCCATGGCCGCCAAGGACGCGGCGCTCGTGGCGGACGCCGCGGAGAAGGCGGGGCTGGAGCTGCCGCTGCCGGCGCTGGTGCGCGACCAGATGCGCAAGGCGATCGACGCGGGGCACGGCGACGAGGACATGGCCGCCACGTTCCTGGCCGCATGTCCAACGCCCTCCTCATAGTCGACTTCCAGAACGACTTCACGCCCGGCGGGGCGCTGGCCGTCCCGCAGGGCGACGCGATCGCCGACCGCATCAACGCGCTGGCCGCCTCCGGCGACTACGAGCTGGTCGTGGCCACGCGCGACTGGCACCCGCCGGACCACGGCTCGTTCGCCGCGCAGGGCGGTCCGTGGCCCGTCCATTGCGTCGCCGGCACGGAGGGCGCGCAGCTGCACCCCGCGCTCGACCGGTCGCGCGTCGACGTGATCGTCGACAAGGGCCAGGACCCCGGCACGGAGGGGTACAGCGGCTTCGAGGGCACCCAGCTGGGCGAGCTGCTGCGCGAGCGCGGGATCACGCAGGTCACCGTGGTCGGGCTGGCCACGGACTACTGCGTCAAGAACACGGCGCTGGACGCGCTGCGCGAGGGCCTCCAGGTCACGGTGGACGCGACCGCGGTGCGCGGCGTGGAGGTCGCGCCCGGCGACTCCGAGCGCGCGCTCGCCGAGGTGCGCGCCGCCGGCGGCGTGATGGCGTGAGGCGCGGGCGCGACCGGCTGCTCGGAACGCTCCGCCCGTACGTGAAGGACGAGCGCGTGCTGGCGGCGCTGCGCGCCGTGCCGCGCGACCGCTTCGTGCCGGCCGAGCTGGCCGGCGAGGCGTGGGACAACGTGCCGCTGCCGATCGGCGCCGGCCAGACGATCTCCCAGCCGCTGGTGGTCGCCCGGATGTGCGAGCTGCTCGAGCTGGCGCCGGACGATCGCGTGCTCGACGTGGGCACGGGCTCCGGCTACCACGCGGCGCTGCTCGCGTTCCTGGCCGGGCACGTGTGGAGCATCGAGCGCCACGCCGAGCTCTCGCGCCAGGCCGCGGCGAACCTGCGGGCGGCCGGCGTGGAGAACGTCACGCTCGTGGTCGGCGACGGCGCGCTCGGCCTGCCGGGCGAGGCGCCGTTCGACGCGATCAACGTGGCCGCGGCCGCCGGCGCCGCCGTCCCGCCGGCGCTGGAGGTCCAACTCGCCCGCGGCGGCCGGCTCGTGGCGCCGGTGGAGGACGGCGACCAGCGGCTCTGCTTCGTCCGCCGCGGCGAGGCCGAGCTGGAGCGCCGCGTGCTCGAGCGCGTGCGCTTCGTCCCGCTCGTGACGTAACGCTTTCCCGGGTGATGAGACGATGCGCGCGTGACGGCGGGCACGGTCAGTCCCATCTTCGTCGGCCGCCGGCCGGAGCTCTCGGCGCTGGCCGCCGCGCTCGAGCGGGCGCTGGCGGGTGAGCCGGCCGTCGCCCTCGTGGGCGGCGAGGCGGGCGTCGGCAAGACGCGGCTGGTCGAGGAGCTCGGCGCCGCCGCGACGGCGGCGGGCGCGCGCGTGCTCAGCGGCGCCTGCGTCGAGCTCGGCGGCGACCGCCTGCCGCTGGCGCCGCTGGCCGACGCGCTCCGGGCGCTGGCCCGCTCGACCCCCGAGGACGAGTTGACCGAGCTGCTGGGTCCGGCGCGCGGCGGGCTGGCCCGGCTGTTGCCCGAGCTCGACCCGCACGCCGGCACCGGCGCGGGCGAGACGGCGCCGACGTCGCAGCTGGTCGAGCTGGTGCTCGGCCTGGTCGAGCGCCTCGCCGCCGAGCGGCCGCTGATGCTCGTACTGGAGGACCTGCACTGGGCGGACCGGGCGACGCTCGAGCTGATGGCATTCCTCGTGCGCGCGCTGCGCGGGGTCGGCGTCCTGCTCGTGGGCACGTACCGGTCCGACGAGTTGCACCGCCAACACCCGCTGCGGCCGCTGCTGAGCGGCTGGGGCCGCGTGCGCACGGTCGAGCGGATCGAGCTCGCGCGCTTCGCCCGCGCCGAGGTCGCCGCCCAGCTCGAGGCCATCCTCGGCTCGTCGCCGTCCCTGCGGCTCCTGGAGCTCGTGCTCGAGCGCTCTGAGGGCAACGCGTTCCTGGTCGAGGAGATCGCCGGCGCGGTCCAGGCGGGCGCCGATCCCGGTTACCTGCCGCCGTCCCTGCGCGACGTGCTGCTCGTGCGCGCCGAGCAGCTCTCCGAGCCCGCCCAGCAGGTGCTGCGAACGGTCGCCGTGGCCGGCAGCTGGAGCCCCGACCGCCTGCTGGCCGCGGTCACGAGCCTCGACGAGGACGCGCTCTACGCCGCGCTGCGCGAGGCGGTCGACCACCACCTGCTCGTGGTGGACGACTCCGGGCGCGGCTATGCGTTCCGGCACGCGCTGGCCCGCGAGGCGGTCTACGACGACATCCTGCCCGGCGAGCGCGTCCGCCTGCACACGGTGTACGCCGAGGCGCTCAGCGCCGACCCCGAGCTCGCCGGCGACGCGGCCGCCGGAGCGGCCCTGGCCTACCACTTCTACGCGGCGCACGACCTGCCGCGCGCGCTGAGCGCCTCCGTCGAGGCGGCGCGAGCCGCGCGCGCCGCGTACGCGCCGGCGGAGGCGCAGCGCCACCTCGAGCGCGTGCTCGAGCTCTGGCCGCGCGTGACCGACCCGGCGGCGTGCTGCGGCATCGACCACGTCGAGGTGCTGCGCCTGACGTCCGACGCGGCCACCGCGGCCGGCGACATCGAGCGCGCGCTGACCCTGCTCGACGAGGCCCTGGCCGGGCAGGCGTCCGCGGCCGATCCGGAGCGCCGCGCGGCCCTGGCCGTGCAGCGCTCGAGCGTGATGCGCGCGCTGGGCCGGGCGGAGGAGTCGATCCCCGACCTCGAGGCGGTGCTCGCGGAGCTGCCGGCCGCCGTGCCGTCGCGCGCCCGGGTGATCGTGCTCACCCAGCTGGCGGCGGTGCAGCTCGGCGCGAGCTTCCGCGACGCGAGCGCCACCGGCGAGGCGGCCGTGGCGGCGGCGCGCGTGGCCGGAGCGCGCGAGCAGGAGGCCGACGCGGAGATCACGCTCGGGGTCGCCCGCGCCTATCTCGGCGACGGCGACGAGGGGCATCGGCGGCTGCAGGCCGGCCTGCGGATCGCGCTGGACGGCGGATATCAGACGACGGCGTTGCGCGGCTACGTGAACCTGTCCGACCAGCTGGCCATCACGGGCCGCTACGAGGAGGCCGCCGAGACCGCACGGGCCGGCCTGGAGCTGGCCGCGCGCGTCGGCCAGACGCGCAGCTTCGGCGCCTTCCTGCGCGGCAACCGGGCCGATCCGCTGATGCGGCTCGGGCGCTGGCCGGAGGCCGGCGCGGTGATCGAGGAGGGCCTGGCCAGCGAGCCCGAGGGCGTCTTCCTCGGCGTGCTGCGGGTCGCCCGCGCCGAGCTGGGCGTGTACCAGGGCGAGCTCGAGGTCGTCGCGCAGGAGCTCGAGCGCCTGCGGCCGCTGGTCAACGCCAACGACTGGCAGTACATCGAGTACATCGCCTACATCGGGGCCGAGGCCGCGCGCCAGCGGGGCGACCTGGCCGCCGCGCGGGCCATCGTCGCGGACGAGCTCGGCGGTCAGCGCCACGGGTCCGACCGCTACGCCTGGCCGCTGCTGTGGCTCGGGCTGCGCATCGAGGGCGACCTGGCCGACCGGGCGCGCCGGCGCGGCGAGCCGGTGCCCGCGGACGTCGCCCCGCGCGCGGCGGAGCTGGCGCACCTGGCCACGGAGGTGCCGACCTCGACGGGCCGCGCGCACGGCTTCCGGGCGCTCGTGGCGCCCGAGCTGGCCCGCGCGCTCGGCCAGGACGCCGACTGGGCGCCCGCGGTCGCGGCGTTCCGCGCGATGGGCGAGCTGCACATGCTGGCCTACGCGCTGCTCCGGCTCGCCGCGGCCCGCGCCGATGCCGGCGACCGTCCCGGCGCGACGGCCGCAGCCGGGGAGGCCGCCGACCATGCCCGGGCGCTCGGCGCGCGGCCACTGCTCGACGAGATCCACGAGACGGCCCGGCAAGCGCGGCTCAACCTGGGGGAAGCGCCGGCGGCGCCGGCGAGCGACGACCCGCTCGCCGCCTACGGCCTGACCGAGCGCGAGCGCGAGGTGCTGGCGCTCGTCGCCCAGGGACGCTCGAACTCGCAGATCGGCTCCGCGCTGTTCATCACGCGCAAGACGGCCAGCGTGCACGTCTCGAACATCCTGGCCAAGCTCGGCGTGGCCAGCCGCGGCGAGGCGGCCGCGCTGCTGCACCGCGAGCGCGGCTAGGCATGCCTTAGACGTGTCCGGACGCGCGCGCGGCCGCTTCTGAGGCACCCAAGACGCGGCCGCAGCCCGATGTGCGGGCCCCTGCCTTAGCCGGAGAGTGGAGACATGACCTCCCACCTTCCCGCCCCGCTCCGGCGCCGGCCCTTCCGCCGGCTCGCCGCGGCGCTCGCCGCGTCGCAGGTCGGCGACTGGCTCTACAACGTGGCGCTGGCGATGCTCGTCATCGAGCGCACCGGCTCGACCACCTGGATCGCGCTGACAACCGCCGCCCGCGTGCTCCCGATCGTGGCCCTGGGTCCGCTCGGGGGCGTCGTGGCCGACCGCTTCGACCGCCGCCGCGTGATGATCGGCTCCGACCTCGTGCGGGCCGGCGCGATGCTGGCGCTGTGGATCGTCGCCGTCGCCGCGCTGCCGCTCGCGCTCGTCCCGCTGCTCGCGGCGCTGGCCACCGCGGCCGGCAGCGCGTATCCGCCCGCCGTCGCGGCCTCCACCCCGCGCCTGGTGCCCGACGCCGAGCTGCCCGCCGCCAACGCGCTGCGCTCGGCGATCGGCGCGGGCGGCATCGTGGCCGGGCCGGCCGCCGGCGCGCTGCTCGTCCTGCTCGCCTCGCCGGCCGCCGCGTTCCTGGCCAACGCCGGCACGTTCGCGCTCTCGGCGGCGCTCGTGGCCTCGCTTCGCCCGGGTCCGGCGTTCGCCCCCGGCGGGAGCCGCCCGAGCGTGCTGGCGGACCTGCGCGAGGGCGCGGCGGCGCTGCGCGCGTCGCGGCCGGTGCTGCTCGCGGTCGGCGCCGAGGTCGGCGTGAGCGCCGTCTACGGCGCGCAGACCGTCCTGCTGGTCGTGCTCGGCCGCCAGCTCGGCGGCAGCGGCGGCTACGGCCTGCTGATCGCCGCGATCGGCGCCGGCGGCCTGGCCGGCGCGACGCTGGGCGGCCGGGCCGCCGCGCGGCAATCGGGCGACGTGCTCCCCGGCGTGCTGCTCGCGGTCGCCGCGGCGGTCGCCCTGCTCGGGCTGAGCGGGAGCCTGCCGGTGGCCATGGTCCTGGCCGCCGCGGGCGGCGCCGGCTCGATCATGGTGGACGTCCTCTCCGAGACCCGGCTGCAGCGGCTGCTCGACGAGGCCGTCCTCGCCCGCGCCTACGGGCTGGCGCTGCCCTGCGCGCTGGCGGGGATCGTCGCCGGCGCGCTGGTCGCCGCGCCGCTCGCCGCGCTGCTCGGCCCGGCCGGCGCGCTCGCCGCCCTCGGCGCCGCGATCGCGCTCTACGCCGGCCTGGTCGCCGTGCTCGGCACCTCCTCACGGCGCGTCGCCGCCGCCGCGTCCTGACCTCGCAGCGCGCGCCCGGCGACGCCCGCGGCGAGCGCGGCGATGGCCGCGGCGGCCGTGAAGCCGAGCCGCTGGCCCGCGGCGGCCACGAGCACGAGCGCGGCGACGCCCAGCGCCGTGCCGACCTGGGCGGCGGCGTTGAGCAGCGCCGCGGCCGCCCCGCGATCGGGCTCGGGCACGGCGGACGCGCCGAGGGTGGTGGCCGCCACGGACGCGGCGCCGAGCCCGAGCCCGGCGAGCGCGCCCCAGGCCGCGATCGTCGCCTGGCTCAGGCCGGCCGCGGCGACGGCCGAGGCCACCCCGACGAGGCCCAGCCCGCCGGCCACCGCGGTGCGGGCGGACAGGCGCACGGACGACCCCGCAACCACAGCGAGGCTGAACGGCAGCAGCGCGGCGGCCGCACCGGCCGGTCCGAGCCCGAGCACGTCCTGGAGCTGCAGCGTGGCCAGGACCGCGCCGCCGCTGGTGGTGGCGGTCAGCGCGGCCGACACGGCGAGCGCGACGACGAGCCGCCGCTCCCGCAACAGCGCCGGAGGCACGAGCGGCCGCGCCGCCGCCCGTTCGCGCCACGCGAACCCGGCGAGGGCGAGCGCGGCGCCGCCGAGCGCCGCGAGCGTCCCCGGCGCGACCGGCCCGGCCTGCTGCGCCTGCGCCAGCGCGAGCACCAGGAGCCCGAGCCCGGCGGTGGCCGCCGCCGCGCCCGGGAGATCGAGGTCGGCGGCGCCGCGCCGTCGCCGCGCCTCTCCGACCCCGGCCAGGACACGGGGCGCCAGCGCCAGCGTGGCGAGGCCCACGGGCACGTTCACGAGGAAGACCCAGCGCCAGCCGAGCGCGGCCGTGATGACGCCGCCGAGCACCAGGCCCGCGGCGCCCCCGGCCGCGGCCACCCCGGTCCAGGCGGCCACGGCGCGCTCGCGGGGGCGGCCGGCCGGGAACGCGTCGACGATCATGGCCAGGGCGGCGGGAGCGGTGAGCGCCGCGCCGAGGCCCTGGAGCGCCCGCGCGGGCACGAGCACCGCGGCCGTCGGCGCCGCGCCGCACGCCGCCGAGGCCGCGGTGAACAGGGCCATGCCGGCGGTGAGCACGCGTCGACGGCCGAACGCGTCGGCCAGCCGCCCGGCGGCCAGCAGGCAGCCGCCGAACACGAGCACGTAGGCGGTGACGACCCATTGCAGGCCGGCGTCGTGCAGCCCCAGGTCGCGGCCGAGCGCGGGCAGCGCGACCAGCACGGCGGTGCCGTCGAGCACGTCGACGAACTGGGCCGTGCACAGCAGGAGGAGCGCGAGGCGCGGGGAGCGGATGCTTTAACGTTATAGACGGATGCCTCGCGTGACGCTCAAGCGCCTCGCCGCCGACCTCGGCGTGTCGCCGATGACGGTGTCGAACGCGTTCAACCGCCCGGACCAGCTCTCCGCGGCGCTGCGCGAGCGGATCCTCGAGCGCGCGGATTCGCTGGGGTTCGCGCCCGACCCGCTGGCCCGCGGGCTGCGGCGCGGGCGGGCCGGCGCGATCGGGCTGATCAGCGATACCGGGCTCGCCTACGCGTTCGCCGACCCCGCGGCGGCGGCGGTGCTGGGCGGCGTGTGCGCCGCGGCCGAACGGGAGGGGCTCGGGCTCCTGCTCATCCCCGCCGGCGGCGCGGCCGCGCTGTCCGCGGCGGTGGTCGACGGCGTCGTCGTCTACTCGGTCGCGCAGGACGACCCGGTGCTCGCGCGCGCGCTCGCGCGACGCCTGCCGGCGGTGATCGTCGACCAGCCGACCGCGACGGCTCTCCCGACGGTCGGCATCGACGACGCGGCGGCCGCGCGTGAGGTGGCCCGCCATCTCACGGACCTCGGCCACCGCCGGTTCGCGGTCGTCGCGTTCGGCCTCTCGCCGGACGGGCGGACCGGCCCGGCCGACCTCGCCCGCCGGCGCACCGCCGCCTACGCCGTCTCGCGCGCCCGCCTGGCCGGCTACGCGGACGCCCTCACCCAGGCCGGCATCGACTGGGCCGGCGTGCCGGTCTATGAGTGCGCCGGCAGCTCCCGCGCCGCCGGCCGGGCCGCAGCCGGGCGCCTGCTCGACGCCACGCCCACCGCGATCCTCGCCACCAGCGACGCGCTCGCGCTCGGGGTGCTCGACGCGGCTCCCCACCTGTCCGTCGCCGGCTTCGACGACATCCCGCAGGCCGCCGCCGCCGGCCTGACCACGGTCCGCCAGGACCACGCCACGAAGGGGCGCCGAGCCGGCGAGCTGCTGCTGCAGGCGCTGCGCGGCCACACCCCGGTCTCACCCCCGCCGCTCCCACACGCGCTCGTCGTGCGCGGGTCTACCGGACCGCCTCCAGGCGCGGGTTCGGTCTGAGCTCGCGGCCCACCTTCGCGCACGGCCGGCCGTCGACGATCACCACGTCGGCCGTGAAGTCGTTGGCGCCGCGGATCAGCGACGAGCCGACGCCGTAGGAGTCGACGGGCACGCCGGCGTCCTCGAACGCCCGGATGCGCTCGGCGGTGAAGCCGCCCGACACGACGATCTTCACGCGCGGGAAGCCGCGCGCGTCGAGCTCGTCGCGGACGAGCTGGACCAGCTCGGCGGCCACGCCGCACGGCGCCTCGTCGCCGTAGCGCCGGCGCATCGACTCGTCCGCCAGCCGGTCCGACGTGTCGAGCCGCACGCCCCACAGGTCGTCGCCGAGCGACTCGGCCACCTCGAGCGCGGTGCGCACCGAGTCGTTGGCGAAGTCGACCAGCACGGTCACGTTCATGTGGCGCCCGTAGCGGTCGGCGAACTTGCGCGCGGCCAGCGCGGTGTCGCCGCCGTAGGCCGCGATCAGCCCGTGCGGCACGGTCCCGACGCCGCGGCCGCCCCACCACGAGGCCTGCGCGTCGGTCGACACGCCGATCGCGCCGGCGATGTGCGCCGCCCAGCCGTCGCCGGTCTGCACCAGCCAGTGGTCGTGGCGGGCGGGGAAGAACAGGATCGGCTTGCCGCGCGCCGCGTCGACCACCGCCCGGACGTTGCGCATGACCAGCGTGCGCCGGGCCATCACGCCGAGGTAGACGGTCTCCAGGTGGGCGAAGTCGGCGTAGTCGCCCTCGATCGTCATCACCGTCTCCCAGGGCCAGATCTCGTCGCCCTCGTGCAGCGCCTTGACCTCCAGGCCGGCGAAGCCGTCGACCCACTTGTCGCCCTCGAAGTGCCCGGCGCCCTGCTTGATCACGGCGATCGCCTCGTCGACGCCGCCGAGGAGCGACTCCTTGCGCTGGAACACCTGCATGACGACGCGCGGGTGGTGGCCGTCGGCCTCCAGCAGGTCCTTGGTCAGGTTGAAATAGGCGTCCGAGTAGTAGCCCTCGCGGATCCGGTCCACGGGCAGGCGGAACACCGACGCAGGCAGGCGAACGCGCTCGCGGACGGCCATGTGGCGCTACAGGCTACGAGATGGCGCCGCTGGCCGTGAGCACCAGCACCAGCGCGCCCAGCGCCACGCGGTACGCCACGAACACGGCCATCGAGTGGCGCACGAGGTAGCGCAGCATCCAGGCGATCGACGCGTAGCCCACGACGAATGCGAGCAGGGTGGCGAGGATCGTCGGCCCGGCGGCCGCGGAGTGCGGGCCGCCGATCTTGCGCGCCTCGAACAGTCCCGAGAGCACGACGGCGGGCACGGAGAGCAGGAACGAGTAGCGGGCCGCCGACTCGCGGTCGAAGCCGCGGAACAGGCCGCCGCTGATCGTCGAGCCCGAGCGCGACACGCCGGGCACGAGCGCGCACGCCTGGGCGCAGCCCATGACGATCGCGTCGACGCGGTTGATGTCCGCCAGGTCGCGGTCGCGGCGGCCGACGCGGTCGGCGTAGAGCAGCACGAACCCGAGCACGATCAGCGCGCTGCCGATCAGGTACAGGTTGCGCCCGCCGCTCTCGATCTGGTCGCGGAAGATGAAGCCGAGGATGGCGATCGGCACCGTGCCCAGGCCGATGTACCAGCCCATGCGCGCGTCGAGCTCGTCGCGCAGCGCGGGGTCGCGCAGGCTGCGGAACCAGGTCGTGACGATCCGCCACAGGTCGTCGCGGAAGTAGATGAGCACGGCGGCCATCGTCCCGAGCTGCACAACGGCGGTGAACGCGGAACCGGGGTCCGGCCAGCCGGCAAAGGCCGGCACGATCCGCAGGTGGGCGGTGCTGGACACCGGCAGGAACTCGGTGAGCCCCTGGACGATGCCGAGCACGATGGCCTGGAAGGCATCCACGGCGGCGCCAGAATAGCGTCAGCGCCAGACCGCGCCGCCGGGGAACGCGTACTCCTCGACGCTCTCCGGCCGCATCTCGATGCTGTAGCCCGGCGCCTCGGGGACGAGATAGCGGCCGCCGGAGATCCGGCACGGCTCGACGAAGTGCTCGTGCAGCTCGTCGACGTACTCGATCACCCGCTGCGAGAGGTCGCCGCCGAGCACGACGTAGTCGATCAGGGACAGGTGCTGGACGTACTCCGACAGCCCGACGCCGCCGGCGTGCGGGCACACCGGCACGCCGAAGCGGGCGGCCAGCAGCAGCACCGCCAGCACCTCGTTGACGCCGCCCAGCCGGCAGGAGTCGAGCTGGCAGACGCTCGCCGCCTCGGCCTGGAAGAGCTGCTTGAACATCGTGCGGTTGTGGCAGTGCTCGCCGGTGGCCACGCGGATCGGCGCGACCGCGCGGGCGATCCGGGCGTGGCCGAGGATGTCGTCGGGGCTCGTCGGCTCCTCCATCCACCACGGGTCGAACTCCGCCAGCTCGCGCGTGCGCGCGATCGCCTCCTCGACGTCCCACACCTGGTTGGCGTCCATCATCAGGAACCGGTCCGGGCCGATCTCCTCGCGGATCAGCGCGGCCCGCCGGGCATCGCCCTCCGGGCTGCCGCCGACTTTCATCTTCACGTGCGTCCAGCCGGCGTCCACGGCCGCGCGGGCGCGGCGGCGGACCTCGTTGTCGGTGAAGCCGAGCCAGCCGACCGACGTGCTGTAGGCGGGGAAGCCGTCCCGGCGCATCTCGGCCGCGCGCTCGGCCCGGCCGGCCGCGCGCTCCTCGAGCATGGCCACCGCCTGGTCCGGGGTGAGCGCGTCGGTCACGTAGCGGAAGTCGACGCAGCGCACGATCTCCTCGGCGCTCATGTCGGCCACCAGCTGCCACAGCGGCTTGCCGGCGGCACGCGCCCACAGGTCCCACACGGCGTTGACGAGCGCGGCCGTGGCCAGGTGGATGGCGCCCTTCTCGGGACCGATCCAGCGCAGGTGCGAGTCGCCGGTCACGTCGCGCCAGAAGGCGCCGGGGTCGGCGGCCACCTCGGCCAGGTTGCGGCCGACCACCAGGTGCTCGAGCGCGTGGATCGCCGTGACCACGATCTCCGTCCCCCGGCCGATCGTGAACGTCATCCCGTGACCGGCCAGATCGCTGTCGGTCCGCAGCACCACGTACGCCGCCGAGTAGTCGGGCGCGGCGTTCATGGCGTCCGAGCCGGCCAGCGTGCGCGAGGTCGGAAACCGCACGTCGGTCACGTCGATTCCGGTGATCGTGATGTCCACGGCGGGCACGGTACCGTCAGACGGCATGAGCACCGCCACGATCGAGAGCCGTTCGCCGCAGGACCAGTCGGATGTCGTCGTGACCGCGCCCGCCGCGGACCGGGAGGTCGTGGCGGCCGCTTTCGCGCGGGCGCGCAGGGCGCAGCCGGAGTGGGCGCGCAACGCGCTCGCGCGGGCCGACGCGCTGAACGCGGCGGCCGCCGCGGTCGACGCCGCGAAGGACGAGGTCGTCGACCTGATGATCCGCGAGGTGGGCAAGCCGCGGGTCGAGTCGGCCGGCGAGCACGCGCGCGCGGTGCGGATCCTGCGCTACCAGGCGCAGGCCGCGCTCGACCCCGACGGCGACACCATCCCGGCCGCCCCGCCGTCCGACCTGCGCACGCTGCTGCTGAGCCGCCGCCGCCCGCGCGGCGTCGCCGGGCTGATCACGCCGTGGAACTTCCCGTTCGCCATCCCGCTGTGGAAGGCGGCGCCGGCGCTGGCCTACGGCAACGCCGTCGTGCTCAAGCCCGCGTCGGACGCCATCGGCTGCGCGCTGTTGCTCGAGGAGCTGCTGGGCAAGGCGCTGCCCGAGGGCGTGTTCAACGTCGTCACCGGCCCGGGCGCCGCGGGGCAGGCGCTGATCGAGCTCGCCGACGTCGTCTCGTTCACCGGCTCGACCGCCGTCGGGATGCAGGTGGCCGCCGCCGCCACGGCGCGCGGGATCGCGTCGCAGGCCGAGATGGGCGGGCTGAACGCCTCGATCGTGCTGCCCGACGCCGACCTGGAGAAGGCGGCCAAGGTGATCGCCGGCGCCGCCATGGGCTACTCGGGCCAGAAGTGCACGGCCACCGGCCGGGTGATCGTGGTCGGCGACCCGGCGCCGTTCACCGACGCGCTCGTGGCCGCGGTGGAGGCGTTGCCCACCGGCGACCCGGCGGAAGAGAGCACCGTCGTCGGCCCGGTCATCAACGCCCCGGCGCTCGACGAGGTCGTCGACGCCGCGCGCGAGGTCGCCGCCGACGGCGGCCGCCTCGTCACCGGCGGGCAGAAGCTCGACGGCCCCGGCCTGTTCGTCTCCCCGGCGATCGTCGCCGGCCAGTCGCCGGACGCCCGCCTGGCCCAGGAGGAGGTGTTCGGCCCGATCGCCACCGTCCTGCGCGCCGAGTCCGCCGCGCAGGCCGTGGAGATCTCCAACCAGGTCCCCTTCGGTCTCGTCACGTCGGTCTTCACGTCGGACCTGACGAGCGCGCTGACCGTCACCGACGGCCTGGAGACGGGCATGATCCGGGTCAACATGCCGACCTCGGGCGTCGACTTCCACGCCCCGTTCGGCGGCGAGAAGCAGTCCTCCTTCGGGCCGCGCGAGCAGGGCAAGGCGGCGCGCGAGCTCTACACCTCGACCCACACGATCACCATCGGCCCGGCCGGCTGATGGCGCTCTGGCGGATCCGCACGGCCGAGGGCGAGCGGCTGGCCCGCGGGCCGGTCGAGGCCGGCCCGGTCGAGCTGCTCGAGGGGACGCTCGACGGGCTGCTGGCCGCCGGGTCGCTCGACGCGCCGGGGGCCGGGCCGGTGCCGGCCGGCTCGGTGGTGCTGGCACCGGTGGCCGGCCAGGAGGTGTGGGCGGCCGGCGTGACCTACGCGGCGAGCCGCTCGGCCCGCAACGAGGAGTCGGGCGGGCACGACTTCTACGACAAGATCTACGACGCCGAGCGGCCCGAGCTGTTCTTCAAGGCGGCCCCGGGCCGGGTGCGCGGGCCGGGCGGGGCGATCGGCGTGCGCGAGGACTCGGGCTGGGACGTGCCCGAGCCGGAGCTGGCGCTCGTGGTCAGCGCCGCCGGGCGCATCCTCGGCTACACGATCGGCAACGACGTCTCGTCGCGCTCGATCGAGGGCGAGAACCCGCTCTATCTCCCGCAGGCCAAGGTCTACCGCGGGTCGTGCGCGCTCGGCCCGTGCATCGTGCCCGTCGGCGATGCGGCGGCGCCCGAGGAGATGGAGATCACGCTGCGGATCGTCCGCGGCGAGGCGCAGGTGTTCGAGGGCTCGACGCAGGTGGCGCTGCTGCGCCGCAAGCCCGAGGAGCTCGTCGACTGGCTGTTCCGCGCGCAGGACTTCCCGGCGGGCGTGGTGCTTCTCACGGGGACCTCGGTGATCCCCGCCCCTGAATTCACGTTGCGCCCCGGCGACGTGGTCAGGATCGTGATCACCGGGCTGGGCGAGCTCGTAAATCCGGTGGAGATGGTTCGCTGACCTGGTCCGCCCCGGTGTCCTCGCGACCGTGCCGCTGGACTTCCACCAGCAGCACATCGCCGCCACGGACCCCCTGCGCACCGGGAACCACGCCAAGACGCTGACGTCCACCCTGTCCACCACCACGCCCTGAGCGCGGGTGATCTGTCCGCGCGCGGACACCGCTTCCAATACACCGAACACCGATGGGCGAGCATCCCCCCGGATGTCGTTGCCAGATCGCGAGCTCACCCGATCCACGGACGGCAGGCCGGAGCGCGCTCCGTCCTCGCCCGCGCCCGGGCGTGCGTCCGCGCCCGACGTGACGCGCGTGCTCGCGCTCCAGCGCAGCGCGGGCAACGCGGCGGTCTCGCAGATGCTCGCCCGGTTCGTGGGGAGCGAGCACGAGCAGCTCGGGAACACGACGCACACGGCGATCGACCTCGGCAACGGCGTGGTCCTGACCTGGGGCGAGGTCGTCGCGCTCGCCGGGGACGAGTACGGCTCGGTCGAGGAGCTGCTGGCCGACACCCGTGACCCGGCGGGCAAGGCGCGGCTGCGCGCCGCGCTGGAGCACGACGGCATCCCGGGCGCGATCGCAGCCACCTTGCCGAGGCCGACCGCGGCGCAGGTCTCGGCCCACGACACGAAGTACATCCAGCTCGCGATGACGAACGTCACGCACTTCCCGGACGCCGGCGCCGCGGTGAACGAGTGGGCGAAGCACCATGCGGCCGCGATCGAGCTCGCCGTCCAGGCCGGGCTCGCGAACAACCCGGCGGGCATGCAGATGGCCTACCTCGAGGAGGCGTTCGGCGAGCACTTCCTCACCGACTGCTTCTCCGGCGGGCACGTCCGGACGCCGCGCACGCAGATCGTCGACTTCTACACGCACACGTTCGCCCCGCGAGTCGCGCAGCCGCTGGTCGACAACCTGCGCACCCGGCTCATCGACGCCCTGTTCCGCGAGGCGCGTCCGCAGACCGACCTGCCCGACGGGATCCTGCGCGGGCAGGTCCAGGACCAGGTGAACCCCGGGGTCGCCGCGGCGATCGCCGGCGCCGGCGGGATGCCCGCGCTGACCGAGTTCATCGGCCTCGGCGTCGCGGGCGCGATCAGCGGCGCGATGCACGACCAGGAGGGGGCGGCCGGCGTGATGGTGGCCAGCGACGCCCACCCGGAGCCCTGGCGGGCGTACGGCGACACCGGATTGGCCAAGAGCCCGGTCAGCCGCGAGGAGGCGACCAAGGCGATCGAGGAGGCCAAGCAGCAGGTCGACGCGGCCTTCCTCATCGGCCAGCAGGAGGGCGTCGCCCGGGCCACCGCGATCGCCGAGGACCCGCCGGCCGTCGTGCACTTCGCGTTCAACTCGAGCGGGCTCGACCCCGCGGGCACAGCCGCGGTGGCCGGCGCCGCCGCGTACATGGCCTACCGGCCGGAGGCCGTCGTGCAGATCACGGGGCATACGGACCCGATCGGCTCCGATGGCGACAACGACGTGCTCGGGCAGGCGAGGGCCGACGCCGTGGCCCGGGGACTGAGCGCCGGCGGCGTCGCCCCCGACCGCGTGCACACCGGCTCTATGGGCGAGAAGCTGCTCCTGACGCGCGATCCCAAGCAGTACAGCCGCAACCGCCGGGCCGAGCTGGCGTGGGCGACCGGCGCGGGCCGCCAGAGCGGCACGCCGGGCCCGTCGGACACCGAGCAGGCGACGGTGCGCGCGATGGCCAAGGCGAACCGGCGCGCCGACACGACCCTCGTCCTGCGCTTCGTCCCGCGGCCGGTCGAGGAGCGTGCGCACGGGCCGGTCGCAGGCGGCAACGCGGCGCTGCCGGAATGGCACTGGGGGAGGATCGACGCGAGCTTCCGCACGGCGGTCGACGACTGGATCCGCACCATGGTCGGGACCAAGCTGGAGGCCGCACTCGACGGCGTGCCGCAGCTCGACCCGCAGACGAGCCACGTCCCGATCACCGGCACCGCGATCACGGTGCACCCGCGCGACCGCGCCAAGGAGATCGTGCGCGCGCTGCTGGCCAACCCGACACGGGAGCTCGGCGATCTCACCGGCACCCCCGCCGGCCCGTGAGTTCCGCGCCGGCGCCCCGTCAAGGGCGCCGGCGCGGGTCGTGGGTGGTTACGGGGTCGTCGTGGACAGCGTGAACGTGAGCGTCTTGCCGTAGCTGCCCGTGCGCAGCGGATCGTTCGCGCCGATCGACTGGCGGAACGCGATCGCCACCGGGTCGTGGCTCACCGGGGCGCTCCAGGACAGCAGCGACAGCGGCGTGCCGGACACCGGCGCGAGCGCGCCGCCCGGGCCGGCGGCCGGGCTCGAGGCGCCCGCCTGCAACGGCTGGGCCAGGGCGAACGAGCCCGTGCTGCCGCATGCGCACGAGGACATGTTCGTCAGGTGCCCGGGCGCGACCGTGTCCGGGTCGGAGACCGAGAGCGTGGCGTCGCCCGCCGTGCTCAGCACGTCGGCCGTGGTCCCCGCGTCGTAGTCCTTGGCGACGGCCGGCGTGAACGCGCCGAAGCTCGCCGCCGGCCCGAGCGTCAGCGCCAGGGTCGCGGGCACCGTGCCGCCCGCGCTGGGGCCGCCGCTGTCGCCCGCGTTGCCGGTGGCGGTCGTGGTGAGCGGCAGCTCATACACGCCCCGGCCGTAGTCGGCCACGAACAGGGCCGAGTGGTCGGCCGACAGCCCCATGTCGAGGATCGGCGCGTTCGGCAGGCCGGAGCTCAGGTTGACCCAGTGCGCGCCGTCGTCGGTGCTCTCGAACACGCCCAGGTTCTCACCGGCGTACAGCACCCCGTTCGGCTGGTCGTACAGCACATGCCAGACCGGGGCGTTCGGGATGTCGGCGCTGATGTTCTTCCAGGTGGTCCCGCCGTCCGTGGTCTCCCAGATGTTGGCCGCCCGGTCGCCCTCCTTGTAGCTGGAGAACGTGGCGTAGACGTGGTCGGCGTTGGTCGGGTCGACCGTGATCGAGGTCACCCAGGTCGTCGGCAGCACGCCCGCACCCAGCCGGGTCCACTGCACCCCGGAGGCCGGGGACGCCGTCGCGTTGGTGGTCTTCCACAGGAGGCCGGTGTCGGTGCCGGCGTAGATCGTGCTGGCCGGCGTCGTCGGCGTGCCGGTCGTCTTGGCCGGCGCGATCGCCGTCACCGCGCCGTACTCGTTCTTGTAGTACGTGTCCCGGTTGATCTCTGGATCCGGCACCACGCCGGGCAGGCTGTTCGGATCGTCGGGCGTCGAGGGGCTGATCAGCGTCCACGCGCCGGTGCCGCTGACCACGCCCTGGCCCGAGCGGGCGATCGACGTGCCGGCGACGTACACGACGTTGGGATCGGCCGGGTCGAGGACCATCGGCATCGCCACCTCGACGCGCGTGCTCGCCGGCCACGGCGGCGTCGAGAAGTTCGACGTCGTGCTGCTCGTCGACCCCGTCGCCGCCGCATCCACGCGGCGGGCGCAGCTGATGCTCGGCGGCGTCGGCTGCAGGCACTCGTAGTAGCGCAGCTGGTTCGTCGGGTCGATCTGCACCTCGAACCCGTCGCCACCGCCGTACTGGTTCCACAGCGTCAGGTCGGTCGGCTCCACGCCGGCCGTCCAGGTGCGGCTGGAGCCGTTGTCCTGGAGACCGATGACGAGCCGCTTGGCGTCCTGCTGGGAGACCGAGACGTGGTACGGCTGGGTCCACGGCTCGATCGAACCGTGCAGCCAGTTCTTCTTCGTGGCCAGCGAGTTCGTCGGCAGCTGGCCGTTGGGCTGATCGCCGTTGGTGGTCGACACGTAGACGCCGCCGTCGTTGCCCGCATAGACACGCTTGGGCACGTTCGGGTCCCAGGCCATCGCGTGCTGGTCGGCGTGCAGCGTGTCGAGCGCGAACGTCTTGGGCTGCACGACCGCCGACGCCCACGACGTGTTGTTGATCCACGTGTTCCCGCCATTCGCGGACTCGCGCATCTCGACGTTCCCCGCGAAGATGTGGTTCTCGTCGGCCGGGTCGACCCACAGGCGCGAGAACACCCACTCGTAGCCGCCGGTGGTCGTGCCCGACTCGCCGCCGCCGCAGGTCCACGTCTGGCCGCCGTCGTTGGACACGTAGAAGCCCTTGTCCGGCCCGTTGGAGGTGGCGAACTGGATGTAGGCGCGGTTCGGGTCGCTGGGCGCGAACGCGATACCGATGTGGCCCAGGTCCGCGGACGAGGCCAGGCCCGTCTTGGTCGCGTCCCAGCTGCAGACCGAGCCGGTGACGTCGGAGTTGTCGATCCGCGTCCAGGTCTGCCCGTCGTCGGTCGACCGGTACAGGCCCGAGCCGACGCCGCCGTAGTAGAAGCTGCCGTTGTTGCGGTAGTGGTCCCACATCGAGGCGAGGATCACGTTCGGATGGCCCGGCATCAGCGCGACGTCGGCCGCGCCGACGTGGTCGCCGGTCGGCGCGAGCGCGAGTTGCCAGGTCTGCCCGCCGTCGGTCGAGTGATAGAGCCCGCGCTGGCTGGACACCCAGGTCAGCGAGCCCGAGGCCGCCGCCCACACCTCCTTGGGGTTGTCCGGGTTGACCACGATGCGGGCGAACGCGCCGCTGTCCGGCAGCCCCGACAGCTGCCAGGTCGCGCCGCCGTCGTGCGAGGTGTAAAGGCCGTCGCCCATGAACGTCGAGCCGCCGCCCGACGGGTTCGAGCCCTCGCCCGTACCCGCGTACAGCGTCCCATCCGAGCCGCGGGCGAGCGCGCCGACCGCCTGGGTGGCCTGCGTCGGCCACGCGGGCGTCCAGACGTTGCCGCCGTCTGTCGACTTGAACACGCCGCCGCTGCCCACGGAGGCGTAGACGGTGCTCGGGCTGGTCGTCGGGTCGATCGCCAGGTCGGTCACGCGCCCGGCGACGTTCGACGGGCCGACGAACTGCCAGCGCGTGTCATCGGCCGAGTCGGGCAGCGCCGCCGCCTGCGCGGCCGCGCGCTTGACCTGGTCCTGCGTGACCGGATCGCCCGCCGACGCGGCGAGGTCGAGGAACGACTGCGGGCCCTCGGACTCCGACTCGCCGGAGCCGTTCCACGCCGGCCGCGCCGCGACGCCGTGCGCGGCGGACCGCTTCGACGTGATCGACGAGGTCGTCGCCACGGCGACGACGGCGACCACCCCGATGACCAGCAGCATCGCGAAGCGCTTCATACGTTCTCTCCCTCCAAAGGACCGTGCGGATAGCTTTGCGCGGGAGCGCCGCCATGTCTCCGGCCAGGCGTCAGAGCGCGGGCACGCCGGACCTGACGCGTTTCGCAACTTCGCGAGGCCATGTCACAAAACGCGAGTTGCTGCAACTGGTTCTGGTTGAGGCGTCGTGCGCGTCCTCACGCCCGACCCAGGGCAGTCTCATCGCCACGCGTGCCATCGTGTAGACCGGTGCTCGGCGAGGAGGTCCAGTGAAGGCGATCGTGTGGCAGGGGCCGTCGGAGATGACGGTGGAGGAGCGCCCCGAGCCGGGCGATCCCGGCGAGGGCGAGCTGATCCTGCAGCCCGAGGCGGTGGGGATCTGCGGCTCGGAGGTCGAGGGCTACCTGGGCCACATGGGCAACCGCACGCCGCCCCTGGTGATGGGCCACGAGTTCGCGGGCCGCGTGGTGGCGACGGGGCCGGGCGCGGGCGAGCTCGAGGGGCGGCGGGTGGCGGTCAACCCGCTGCGCGGCTGCGGGCACTGCGCGCTGTGCCGCGCCGGGCTGGGGAACGTCTGCCCGGACCGGACGCTGATCGGCGTCCACGTGCCCGGGGCGTTCGCCGACTACGTGCGCGTGCCGGCGGCGGACGCCCGGGTGCTGCCCGACGGCGTGTCCGCGCGGCTCGGGGCGCTGATGGAGCCGCTGGCCAACGGCGTGCACGCCGTCCGGCTGGCCGGCGAGGGCGTCGAGCGGGCGGTGGTGCTGGGCGCCGGGACGATCGGGCTGGTGACGCTGCAGGCCGCGCTGCTGTCCGGCGTCCCGCGGGTCGAGGTGGTCGAGCCGCACGACGCGCGGCGCGAGCGCGCCGCACGGCTGGGCGCGCACGCGGTCCACGCCGCGCCGCCCCAGGACGATGTCGGGCCCGACCTGGTGCTCGACGCCGTGGGCGCCCAGGCCACCCGCAGCGCGGGCCTGGGCATCCTGCGCCCGGGCGGGACGCTGGTGTGCATCGGCCTGGCCGCCGACGAGACCACGCTCGGCTTCCACGGCGTGGTGCGCAACCAGCACCGCATCCAGGGCTCCTACGCCTACACGATGGCCGACTACGAGCAGGCGCACGAGTGGCTCGTCTCGGGGCGGGCGTCGCTGGGCGACGACCTCACCGACGTGCTCCCGCTGGACGCCGGGCCCGAGCAGTTCGCCCGGCTGGCCCAGGGGCCGCCGGCCGAGTTCAAGGTCTTCCTCGCCGGCGCGGGGCGGGAGGCGTGAGCCGGGTCGCGCTGGTGGCCGGCGCGTCGAGCGGGATCGGGCTCGCCACGGCGCGGCAGCTGCGCGACGCGGGCCACGCGGTCCACGCCGCCGCCCGCCGCGAGATCCCGCTCGACGGCGTGACGCCGCACCGCCTGGACGTCACCGACCGGGCCGCCGTCGACGCGCTGGCGGCGGAGCTCGGCGCGCTCGACGTCCTCGTCATCGCCGCCGGGACCAACATCAAGGGCCGCCGCCTGCACGAGCTGACCCACGAGTCCTGGGACCGGCTGATCGGCGCCAACCTGCACGGCCCCTTCAACCTGGTCCACGCGTTCCTGCCCGCCCTGCGCGAGGCGCGCGGCGACGTCGTGGTGATCTCGAGCGTCTCGGGCCGCTACCCCGACCGCTCCGGCCCCGGCTACCAGGCGGCCAAGGCGGGAGCGATCGCGCTGACCCACGGCGGCGGCTTCGAGGTGGACGGCGAGGTGCGGTTCACGGCGGTCCTGCCCGGCGTGGTGGACACCGAGATCCTCGACAACCGCCCGGAGCCCCCGGACGCCGAGACCCGCGCGCTGATGCTGCAGGCCGACGACGTCGCGGCCGCCGTGCTGTTCGCCGTCTCGCTGCCGCCGCGCGCCTATGTGCCCGAGCTGACCATCCTGCCCACGGCGCTGCAGGCCCTCGGCAAGACCCAGTGACCTCCGACCGGCTCGACCACTGGCTGTGGGTGGTGCGGCTGACCAAGACGCGCTCGCTCGCCGCCGAGGCGGTCAAGGCCGGGCGCGTGCAGGTCAACGGCCAGCCGGCCAAGCCGAGCCGGGAGGTGCGCGCGGGCGACAGGGTGGAGTTGCGCCAGGGTGCGGTACGCACCACCGTGGTGGTGCGCGGAGCGGCGCCACGCCGCATGGGCGCGGCCGAGGCGGCGCAGCTCTATGAGGAGACGCCGGAGAGCCGCGAGGCGCGGGAGCGGCTCGCCGAGCAGCGACGGCTCGTCGAGCCCGTGCGCAGCGAGTGGGGCAAGGGCCGCCCGACCAAGCGCGACCGCCGCGCGATGGACCGTTTGCGAGGCCACGAGCGGTAGGCTCGGCGTCGATGGCTGACGACGACCTCTCGTTCGATCTCGACGCCGCCGGGCTGCGCGTCGATCAGGCTGACGTCACCGCCTACCTCGAGGCGCTCGCGCACAAGCTGGAGATCGCGCTGCCCGCCCAGACCACGGTCCAGCGTCGGGCGAAGAAGTTCCTGTCGCGCGAGAAGGTCGTGGAGTCGATCCAGGTGCAACTCGGCGACCACACCTACGCGCTGCAGGCCCACGGGCACCGCGTGCAGGCGAGCCGCGGCAAGTCGGTGCGCAACGTGACCATCCGCAACGAGCCGCTCGAGCTCGACGACTGGGTGCGCGCGCTGGCGGGCGACCTGCGCGCCCGCGCCGCCGAGAGCGCCGAGGCCCGCGCCGCCCTCGACCGCCTCGTGGGGTAGGTGGCCACGTCCGCGTTCACGACGCATTCCGGCGGGCCCAGCCCGCCGCTGCCCGGCTGCGGCGGGCGCCCACGTGCCACCAGCATGCTTGCGCCCCCCGCAGCGGGCAGCGACGACCTGTGCAGTCGCCGGGTTATGCGCCGTACTCACGGACGGGACCACTGATGGGCTTCCTGGACCGGCTGCGGGGCGGCAGCTCCGACGAGGACGCGGAGGCGCTGGCCCGGCGCGAGCAGGATGTCGCCCGCGTGGAGGGTGGCGGCATCCCGCTGGCCGCCGAGCAGCGGATCCGCGAGCTGGCCGCCGGCGGCACCGCGTTCACGTCCGGGCTGTCGGTGGCCGACTTCGCCCTGGCCCGGCTCGACGACGTGCGCCCGATCTGCCAGGTGATGGGCAGCTCGGTCTACAAGGTCGGCTGGCAGAACTACCCGTGGAGCGGCTCGTGGAGCGGCGGCTCGCTGACCGAGCTGCGCCAGCTCACCGACGCCTGGAACCACGCGCGCGAGCTCGCGCTCGGCCGGCTCCAGCAGGAGGCCACGCTGGCCGGCTGCCACGCCGTGGTCGACGTGACGTTCGGCGCCAACCGGCACGAGTTCCTCAACGACGAGCTCGAGATCGTGGTCAACGGCACCGCCGTGCACCTGCCCGACGGCGGCGACACGCCGATCCTCACCGACCTCTCGCTGCCCGACTACACGCTGCTGCGCCGCGCCGGCTACGCGCCCGTGGGGATCGTCACCTCGACCTCGGTGTTCTACGTCGTCCCGGGCTACTCGACGCGCCGCGCCTCCAACCGCGGCGGCGGCTGGTTCGCCGCCCCCAACCAGGAGCTGGCCGACTTCACGCAGGGCGTCTACGCCGCGCGCGAGATGGCGCTCGCCCGGGCCTCCGCGCAGGCCCAGCGGCTCGGCGCCGGCGGGATGATCGGGATGCGCATCGAGCACAACATCGACACCCGCGAGACGGGCGGCGAGAACAACAAGCGCATCGACCTGATCGTCACCTTCCACACGCTCGGCACGGCGATCGCCGAAGGCGCCGAGCACCGTCCCCTCAACCCCCGGACCGTCGTCCGGCAAGGAGCCGCCCGCCGATGAGCTCGTACGACCCGACCTCCCTCGAAGGCGTCCCCGAGGCCGGCCGCGGGCGGCTCGAGCAGAACAAGCGCGGGCTGTTCACCTCCGACCTGTCCGTGGCCGAGTTCCTGCTGATCAAGGAGGCAGGGTTCGACCCGCTCGGGCTCGTCGTCGGCTCGTCGATCTACCACATCGGCTTCCAGCAGTCGCGCTGGAGCAAGAGCGAGGAGATGCAGGTCCTCTCCGAGGCGATGTACACGGCGCGCGAGCTGGCGATGACCCGGATGGAGGAGGAGGCCGACCAGCTCGGCGCGGACGGCATCGTCGGCGTGCGGCTGACCATCGGCCGCTACGACTGGGGCCAGGACATGGCGGAGTTCATCGCCCTGGGCACCGCGATCAAGCACCGCGGCGGCGAGCTGCACCGCGCGCCCAACGGCCGCCCGTTCACGTCCGACCTCTCGGGCCAGGACTTCTGGACGCTGCTGCGGACCGGGGCACCGCCCGGTCGGGATGGTGATGGGCTCGTGCGTCTACCACGTCGCCCACCGCGGGCATGTTCCAGTCGATGCGCCAGGCCGGCCAGAACGTCGAGCTGCCGAACTTCACCCAGGCGCTCTACGACGCCCGCGAGCTGGCGATGGAGCGCATGCAGGCCGAGGCCGAGGCGGTCAAGGCCGAGGGCATCGTCGGCGTCGAGCTGTCCGAGCGCAGCCACGGCTGGGGCAGCCACGTGATCGAGTTCTTCGCCGTCGGCACGGCGATCGTGCCCTACGAGCGAGGACCACACGATCGAGCCGCCGACGCCGGTGCTCGACCTGAGCTGACGACGCGGGTAGGGTCGAGCGATGCACGGACGCGTCGCCACGCTCGCCCTCGCCGCCCTCCTCCTCCCCGCCGCCTCGGCCGCGGCCGCGCTGCCGCCGGGGAACCTGCTGGCCAACCCGGGCGCGGAGGCCGGGCCGGGCGCGCCGGACGACGCGACCATCGACCCGCCGCCCGGCTGGACCGCGGTCGGGGACGTGACGGCCGTGCAGTACGGCGCAGCGGGCGGGTTCCCGGCCACCGGCGACAGCAGCGCCCTGGGTGGCGGCGCGAACTTCTTCGCCGGCGGGCCGGACGGCGACGCGAACGCGGCCACGCAGACCGTCGACGTGTCCGGAGCGGCGGCGGAGATCGACGGCGGCGGCGTGACCGCGACCGTGTCCGGCGACTTCGGCGGCTATGCGGGCCAGGACGACAACGCGACGCTCACCGCGACCTACCTCAGCGCCGACGGCGCTCCGCTGGGCACGCTCGTCTCGCCCCGGTCACGAACGCCGACCGCAACGGCAACACCGCGCTGCTGTTCCGCACGGCCAGCGGCACGGTGCCCGCGGGCACCCGCGGCGTCGGCGTGCGGCTCGACCTCGTCCGCGTGGACGGCGCATACAACGACGGCTACGCCGACAACCTCAGCCTCACGCTGGGCACCGGACCGCAGCCGGTGTTCCACAAGAGCGTCGTGGCCGGCCGCGTCAGCGGCACGATGCCGGTTCCGCAAGCCGGGGGCGAAGGCGTTCACCGTGCTGGGCGCCGCCGACCAGGCGCTGCCGCTCGGCTCGACGCTGGACACGACGCACGGCGTGATGGAGCTGTCGTCGGTGCCCACGGCCGGCGCGGCGACGCAGACGGCGCGGTTCTACGACGGCCAGTTCAAGGTCACCCAGCCGGGCGGCGTGACGCAGCTCGCGCTCAACCAGCCGCTGGCCTCGTGCCACGGCGCATCGGCGGCGGCCAAGAAGCCGCAGACGCGCAAGCTGTGGGGCAGCGGCAAGGGCTCGTTCCGGGTCGGCGGCCAGTACAGCTCGGCCACCGTGCGCGGCACCAAGTGGCTGGTCCAGGACTCGTGCGCCGGCACGCTGACCCGGGTGGTCAGCGGCGTGGTCAAGGTGAGCGACACCGTGCGCCACAAGACGGTCGTCCTGCGGGCCGGGAAGAAGTACCTGGCGCGCCCGAAGCGCTAGACCAGCACGGCGACCACGGCCAGCGGGCCGTGCACGCCGTAGATGACCTGGCCGTCGATGTCGGCGGACTTGCTGGGCCCGGTGGCGAGCGAGAACGCGCTGGGCAGCGCGTCGGGGAACACAGCGCGGCAGGTCGCGCAGGACGTCGCCCGGGGTCTCGACGAGCGCCTCGCGGGGCGACGGCGACGACGTGCACGCGCGGCAGCAGGCTGGCCACCGCGACTCGCCGGCTGACGGCGCGAGCAGCACGGTGCCGGTGGTCGCGCACGCCGCCGAGCGCGGTCGTGAACGCCGGCGTCGGCCTCGCGGGCCCGCTCCAGCGGGAGCCGCTCGATCCCCGCCGGGAGCGGCAGCCGCGTCGTCGGTGACGACAGCGGTGCGCACGTCGAGCTCGGCCAGCAGCGCCGGCAGCTCCGCCGAGCGTCGCGACGCGGCCATGGACGGCCTCCAGCGCCGCGGCGAAGCGCACCTCGAGCGACCGCTCGTCCGGCGGCGACCGCACGCGCGGGACGGTCTCGGGCGGCGGCGCGGGCGGGTGGACGGTGGCCGGCGGCGCCGCTGCGCCAGCCGGTCCGACAGGCGGGCGAGGAACGCGTCTCGGTTCACGACCCAGCCTTTGAGCGCCGGGTGGGGCCGGCTACGCCGGGCGATCAGGCGCAGTCGGGTCGGCGGCGCGGTGTCGAGCACCTCGCCGCGCTTCCAGCGGGCGCGGAACGTCGCGCCCTCGCGGTGCGGCAGCGTTGCGCCCCCTCGCCCATTCGCGGAACGGCGGCGGGACGAGCGCCTGGCGGCGGGCGCAGGCCGGCGCGGGGCGCCGGAGAGCGCGAAGGCGCGCGGGCGAGGACCAGGCGTGCGCCCAGGCGCGCCACACCGCGTCCTCGGAGCCGCCGCGGGTCCTCGGCGCGACCCTGCAGCAGCAGCTCGTGCAGCGGGATCGCCACCGGGCAGGCCTTCCAGCAGGCGCCGCACAGCGACGACGCGTGCGAGAGCTCGTGCGTCTCGGGCGTGTCGAACAGCAGCGGCGCGATCACCGCGCCGATCGGCCCGGAGTAGACGTGGCCGTACGCGTGGCCGCCGATCTGGCGGTAGACCGGGCAGGTGTTCAGGCAGGCGCCGCAGCGGATGCAGTTCAGCGCCTCCTGGCTCGGGGCTGCCGAGGATGTTCGAGCGGCCGTTGTCGACGATCACGAGGTGGAACTCCTCCGGCCCGTCGAGCTCGTGCGCGCGCCGCGGGCCGGTCACGCAGTTCACGTAGGTGGCGAACGGCACGCCCGGCGCCGGCGCGGGCGAGCAGCGCCAGCAGCAGGTCCGCCTCGGCCCAGTCGGCGACGACGCGCTCCATCCCCATGACCGCGACGTGCACCGGCGGCGCGCCCGCGGTCAGCCGCCCGTTGCCCTCGTTGGTGACGGTGATCAGCGTGCCCGGTCTCGGCGACCGCGAGGTTCACGCCGGTGATGCCCATGTCGGCGGTCAGGAACTGCTGGCGCAGCGTCCGCGCGGGCGAACGCGGTCATCGCGTCCGGGTCCTCGCCGCCCTCGTAGCCCACGCGGCGCGAGCACCCGCACCCAGTCGTCCTTGCGTCTTGTGCATCGCCGGGCCGAGGATGTGCGACGGCGGCTCGTCGTCGAGCTGCTGCACCCACTCGCCGAGGTCGGTCTCGACGGCCTCGACGCCGGCGTCGGCCAGCCGCGGCGTTGAGCCCGATCTCCTCGGTGACCATCGACTTGGACTTCACGGCGAGGCGGGCGCCGCGGCGCTGCGCGACGCCGGCGATGTAGCTCGCTCGCCTCGTCGGCGTCGGCGGCGAAGAAGACGGTGCCCGCCGGCGCCTCGACGCCGGTCGGCGATCTGGCCGAGCAGCTCCGGCAGCCGCGCGATCGCCGCGCTGCGCAGCGAACGCGCCGCCTCGCGCAGCGCGTCCGGCGTCCTGCAGCTCCCCGCGCAGCGCCATCCAGCGGCCGTACATGTTGTCGGTGCTGGCGCGATCGCCGCCTGCAGGTGGCCGTCGCCGGCCAGCGCGGCGACCTCGCGCTCGCGCAGCGAGCTCGCGGCGCGTCCCCTCCTCCAGCAGCTCGGCGATGTGCTTGACCTCAAGCGGCGAGCCCAGCTTGCCAGCCGCCCGCGCAGGTGCATCAGGCAGGACGGGATCGGCGCCGCACAGCGTGTCGCTCGCCCGCGGCGAGCGTGCGCAGCTTCTCGTCGGCCATCGCCACCGACAGCTCCGGCTGGCGGACCGCGAACGTCCCGCCGAAGCCGCAGCAGCGCTCGCCGTCCCACTCGAGTCAGCTCGACGCCCTCCAGCCGTGCCAGCGCCGCCCGCGGCTCGCGCTTCAGCCCGAGCTCGCGCAGCATGTGGCAGGAGTCGTGGTAGGCGACGCGGCGCGGCGGCGCTCGCCCCGGCCAGCGCGCCGCCGTGCTGCGGCGAGGAACTCGCGTCAGCTCATACAGCCGCGGCGCGACCGCTGCGAGGTCGGCGTCGCGTCGCCGACGAGCGCGCCGCCGAACGTCCGGACCATCGTCGTGCAGGAGCCGGCGGGCGCGACGTAGGCGTCGACGCGCGTCGCGGCCAGCGCCCGCAGCGTCTGCGCAGCACCCGCGCCGCCTCCGCGCGGTAGCCGGAGTTGAACGCCGGCTGCCCGCAGCACGTCTGCCCCTCGGGGAAGACGACCTCGTGCCCGGCGCGCTGCAGCACGCGCGCGGTCGCGACGCCGACCTCCGGCGAGACGAGATCGACCAGGCAGGTGACGAAGAGCCCGACCCTCACGCGGTTCCACGGGAAGCGGCTCCACGTGTCCGACGATAACCAGATACGCGAACGCAGCGACGAGTGACCGCCCGCCGGACAGCACGAGCGCGGGCACATAGGAGCCGCCGGTGGCGGCGATCAGCACGCCCGTGGTGGTCGCGCCGAGCACGCCGGCAGGACCCCGAACACGCCGAGCTTGAGCAGATCGAAGTGGCGCGCGTCGACCAGGTGGCTCGGAAACCAGGCAATGAAGCAGTCGATGATCGAGCGGGTGGTGGTCTCCTCCATGGGTGGCGCGTTCCCGCTCTCAAATGTCGATGAGCACCTTCCCGACCGCCCCGCCCTCGACGGCGTCGTGCGCCTCCGGCGCGCGGTCGAGCGGGAAGCGGTGCAGCGGCAGCGTCGTCAGCGCGCCCGCCGCGACCGCCTCCGCCACGTCGGCCACCGCGCGGCCAACGCGTTGCGCGGCATCGTGTAGACGAGCACGAAGCGCAGCACGGCGTTGGCCGCCATCAGCCGGCGCACCGGCGCCGCGACGACGTCGTCCGGGCGAGCCGGCGTAGGTGACGACGTGGCGGGCGCCGACCGGCGAGGTCCAGCTCGAGGTTCGCCGTGAGCGAGACCTCGACGACCCGGTCGACGCCGTCGGGCGCGAACCCGCGGATCGGGCCGCCGCGTCCGCCTCGCGGTAGTTGACCACGCATGGGCCCCCGCGGCCCGCGCCAGCTCCGCCTTCTCCGCGCTCGAGACCGTGGTGATGATCCGGGCCGCGCGCGCCCCAGCGGGCCAGCTCGATCGCCGCGTGGCCGACCGCGCCGGCGCCTCCGGCGACGAGCACGGTCGCGCCGGTCAGGGCGCCGTCGGCGAACAGGCAGCGGTGCGCGGTCAGCGCCGGGATGCCGAGGGTCGCGCCCAGCGCGAAGCACGCGTCGCCGAGCGGCACCGCCCGCTCGGCCGGCAGGACCGTGTACTCGGCGGCCGTGCCCCACTGGCGCTGCCAGGCGGCGAAGTAGACCCACACGCGCTCGCCGACGCGGCCCGCGTCGACGCCGTCGCCGACCGCCTCGACACGCCCGCGCCGTCCTGGTTCGGGACCTGGAACGCGAACGGCGACTCGTTCCCGCGCGCGCCTTCCAGTCGGTCGGGTTGACGCCGGAGACGGCGAGCCTGACGCGCACCTCGCCCGGGCCGGGCGCGGGCGTCTGCACCTCGCCGACCCGGATCTCGCCGGAGGCGTCGTGGGTACGCGGCCCGCATCACTCGTCGAAGAACGGCTCGTCGGGGCGGGCGTACTCGCGCGCCAGCTCGAGGTTGAGCTCGACGCCCAGGCCCGGGCGGTCGGGCACCGCGATCCGTCCCTGCTCGATCACCGGCCCGTCCCAGCCGACTGCGAGGTCCTCCCAGAACGGCACGCTCATCCCGTGCCACTCCAGGCAGAGGAAGTTCGGGATCGCGGCGGCGACGTGCGCCGAGGCGATCGTGCCGATCGGGCTGGCGATGTTGTGCGGGGCGATGGCGATGTAGTGGGTGTCGGCGTAGTCGGCGATCCGCCGCGCCTCCAACAGCCCGCCGGTCTTCTGCAGGTCGGGGGCGGCGATCGAGATCGCGCCGGTCTCGAACGCCTCGCGGAAGCCGTGGCGGAGGTAGCCGTTCTCACCCGTGGCGATCGGCGTGGTGGTCGACCTGCGTGACCCGCCGCAGCGCGTTCACGTTCTCCGGCGGCACCGGGTCCTCGAGCCACATCAGCCCCAGCGGCTCGAGCTCGTGGGCGAGCCGCTGCGCGTCGGCCACCTGGTAGCGCCAGTGGCAGTCGAACGCCACGTCGACCTCGTCGCCCACGGCGTCGATCACCGCCGCCGCCAGCTCGACCATGTAGCGGATCTCCGCCCGCGTCAGCGTGCCCGAGGCGGTGTCGCGCATGTACGGCGTGGGCACGTCGAGGTCGAACTTCAGCGCATCGAAGCCCAGGTCGGCGACGACCTGCTGCGCCCGCGCCGCGTACATCTCCGGCGTGAACACCTCATCCGGCGCCTCCTTGGCGTAGGCCCGGCCGTGCTCGGGCGCGCGCAGCGCTCCGGCGGCGATCGCCTCCGGCGGCTCCTGCGCCCAGCGCGCCGGCCGTGGCACCATCGTCGCGTCCATCGAGTGCAGCGCCTCGCCGGCGTGGCAGTCGGCGTAGACGCGCACCTCGTCGCGGAAGCGGCCGCCCAGCAGGCGGTGGATGGGCACGCCGTAGTGCCTGCCCACCAGGTCCCACAGCGCGGCCTCCAGGCCGGAGATCGCGTTGTAGACGATGCCGGCGGACGAGCCGGCGCCGGACGCGCCCCAGCGCAGCTTGCTCCACAGGCGGTCGACGTCGCGCGGGTCCTCGCCCACGAGCAGCGGCGCCAGGTCGCGGACGATCGCGGTCAATCCCGGTGCGGTGAAGCACTCGCCGAGGCCCGACAGCCCGTCCTCGTCGGCGTCCACGCGCACGTAGGTCCAGTCGTAGTTCGCTTCGACGACGGCGGTGTACACGGCGGTGATGCGCATCGCAGCGCATCGTTTCAAAGCGCACGAGGCGGGGACCCTTTCCTTATGGAAGCCGCCACACATACGTCCGACGTGCAGGCCCGCACGGTGCGCAAGGTGGCAACGCGCCTGATTCCGGCCCTGCTCGTCCTCTACATCATCGCCTACCTCGACCGGGTGAACGTCTCGTTCGCCCAGGACAAGCTGGAGAGCGACCTCGGGTTCTCCGGCGCGGTCTACGGGTTCGGCGCCGGGGTCTTCTTCATCGGCTACTTCCTGCTGGAGGTGCCGTCGAACCTGGCGCTGCACAAGTTCGGCGCCCGCCGCTGGATGGCCCGGATCATGGTCACCTGGGCGGTCATCTCGGCCTGCATGGTCTTCGTCACGGGCCCGGTCAGCTTCTACGTCGTGCGCTTCCTGCTCGGCATGGCCGAGGCGGGCTTCTTCCCGGGGATGATCCTCTACCTGTCCTACTGGTTCCCGGCGCGCGAGCGCGCCCGGGCGGTCGGCTTCTTCATGTCGGCGATCGCCATCTCCTACGCGATCGGCGCGCCGATCTCCGGCGGGGTCATGTCCGGGCTCGGCGGCGTCGCCGGTCTCAGCGACTGGCAGTGGCTGTTCCTGATCGAGGCCGTGCCCGGCGCTGATCGCCGGCTTCGCCGTCTGGCGCTTCCTCCCCGACGGCCCGCAGGACGCCGGCTGGCTGGAGCGACGACGAGCGCGAGCTGGCTGGCCCAGCGGCTCGAGGGCGAGGAGCAGGTCCGCCTGCGCCGCGAGCGCCACACGCTGGGCGAGGTGTTCAAGGACCGCCGCGTGCTCGCGTTCGCCCTCCTGTACTTCACGATGGTCATCAACGTCTACGGCCTGTCGTTCTGGGTCGGCGAGATCGTCGACAAGGTCGGCGGCCTGAGCGACGTCGGCAAGGGCTTCGTGACCGCGATCCCCTACACCGTGGCGATCGTCGGCATGGTCGTCATCCCGCGCTACGTCGGACCGCACGGGCGAGCGCAGGCTGCACTGCGCCGCGTGCTTCGGCATCGCGGCGGTGGCGTTCGCGGTGAGCACGATCGTCTCGCCGGTGATGGCCATCGCGATGCTCTCGATCGGCCTGTTCTTCCTGCTCGGCGGCCACGGCGTCTTCTGGACGATGCCGGCCGCGCTGCTCAGCGGCGCCGCGGCGGCCGCGGGGATCGCGCTGATCAACTCCGTCGGCAACCTCGGCGGCTTCGCCGGCCCGTACCTCGTCGGGCTGGTCAAGGACGCCACAGGCTCGACCAACGGCGGGCTGGTCGCATTGGCGGTCATCCTGGCCATCGGCGCCGTGCTGGCCACCCGCGTGACCCACGTGCGCGAGATGGAGAGCGCGCCGGAGCACCGCACCGGCCGCTTCGACCGCACGCCGGTCGCCGCGCCGGAAGAGCAGACCGTGCGGTGACGGCGCTCGGCGTCCTCGCCGACGACCTCACCGGGGCGCTGGGCTCCGCCGCCCGCCTGAAGGCGGGCGGGCTGGAGCCCGTGCTCGTCTGGCGACCGGGCGACCTCCCCGACGGCTTCCGCCCGCGCGCCGTCGTGGTGGACATGCGCACGCGCGACGCGCCGCTCGGCCCGCGTGCGACGGCGCGCGAGTGGGCCGCGCGGCTGCGTGCGCTGGGCTGCGCGCGCTACGAGCAGCGCATCGACTCGACGCTCCGCGGGCACCCCGCGGAGGAGCTGGCCGGACTGCTGGCGCCGCCGTGGCGGCGGGCGCGACGCGCGTCGTGGTCGACTGCGAGAGCGACGCCGACCTGCTCGACGCCGCCCGCGCGGTCGAGGCGCTGGACGGCCCGGTGGTCACCGCCTCGCCCGGCGGCTGGCTGCAATACCACCCGCTGGCCGTGCGCGCCGACACGGGGTTCGTGCTCGTCGTGCTGGGCTCCAACACCCACCTCAACCACCGCGAGCTCGAGGACCTCGACTGCGTCCGGGTGGGACTCGGGCGCCCCGACTGGACCGGAGTCGCCGGAGAGACGCTGGTGGTCGAGACGATCGGCGACTCGTCGCCGGACGACTTCGTACGCGACCCGGAGCTGGCCGACCGCGCTGCTCGGCGCGGCGCACGAGCGCGGGCTGCGCTGCCGCGGCGTGGTGGCCAGCGGCGGCCACATGGCCTCGCGGCTCGTCGACGCGCTGGGCGCGCAGCGGCTCGCCGTTGACCGGGAGGTCGCGCCGCTGTGTCCGCGCGGTACGGTGGCGGGCGGCGCCTGGTCCGGCCTGGCGGTGATCACCAAGGGCGGCCTGGTGGGCGCCGACGACACGCTGCGCATCCTCGTGGACGACCTCTGGAAGGACTGATCGCATGGACCGCCCCACGCTCGCGCTCACGCTCGGCGACCCGGCCGGGATCGGACCGGAGATCATGGCCAAGGCGCTGGCCGAGGGCTCGGCCTACGACGTCATGGTCCCGGTCGTGGTCGGCGACCGCGGCGTGCTCGACCAGGTGATCGCGGGCTGCGGCCTCGACCTCGAGGTTCGAGCCGTGGACGGTCCCGGCGACGCCCGCGGCGAGCGCGGCGCCGTCGACCTGATCGACCTCGGCAACATGGGCGAGGTCCGCTTCGGGGAGATCGACGGCGACCACGGCCGGGCGGCGCTCGAGTGGATCGATCACGCGTGTGCGCTCGCGCGCGGCGGCGAGGTCGACGGGATCGTCACCGGCCCGATCAACAAGGCGGCGGCGCGCCAGGGCGGGCTCGAGTTCCCCGGCCACACCGAGCTGCTGGCCGACCGCCTGGGCGTCGACAACGACGACGTCTACACGATGTTCGTGGTCGGGAAGCTGCGGATCTTCTTCCTCACCCGGCACCTGTCGCTGCGCGACGCCATCGACGCGCTCAACGTCGACAAGGTCCACGGCGCGATCGTCCACGTGGGCGGACTGCTGCGCGACCTCGGCGTCGACGCGCCGCACGTCGCGCTGGCCGCGTTGAACCCGCACGCCGGCGAGGGCGGGCTGATGGGGAGCGAGGAGATCGACATCCTGCGCCCGGCGGTCGAGCGCGCGCGCGAGGACGGCGTCCACGTGTCGGGGCCGGTCCCGGCCGACGCGGTCTTCCACCAGGGCCACGAGGGGCGCTTCGACGGCGTGATCGCGCTCTACCACGACCAGGGCCACGTGGCCTCCAAGACGCTCGACTTCTTCGGCACCGTCAGCGCGACGCTCGGGCTGCCGGTCATCCGCACCTCCGTCGACCACGGCACCGCGTTCGACCTCGCCGGGCAGTGGCAGGCCGACGCCCGCGGCCAGGTGAACGCTCTGCGGGTGGGCGCCGAGCTCGCGCCCGGCGCCCTTCGCGCGGCCGCCCGGTAACCCGAGCTTGCGGGTAGGGTCAGGCGGTGGCCGTCGAGGCCGACCGCACTCACGTCCGCTTGGCGGAGCTCGTTGCCGCGCTGTCGCTCGGCATAGACCTCGGCTTCGGCCAGCCGATGGAGCACGTGCTGCGGCAGTGCCTGATCGCGCTGCGGCTGGCCGAGGGGATGGGGCTCGACGAGGACGAGCGGGCGGACGTCTACTACGCGGCGCTGCTGATCAATGTCGGTTGTCACACCGACGCGCACGAGCAGGCCAAGTGGTTCGGCGGACGACATCGCGGCGAAGTCGGGCAAGTACGACTACGAGCTGCGCAGCTTCCGCGAGGGCGGTCGGCGGGCATGCGGCGGATGGGCGCGGGCAACCCGCCGCTGCATCGCTTCCGCGTCGGGCCTCGAGTTCGCCATCTCGGGCCATCGCGAGGTCGACGGCATGATCGACCACCACGCCGCGATCGCGCGCACGCTGGGCGAGCAGCTCGGCGCTGCCGGACGCGGTCCTCGACGCCCTCGGCTCGCCTATGAGACGTGGGACGGCAAGGGCTGGCCGGGCAAGTTGGCGGGCGAGCAGATCCCGCTGGCGGCGCGGCTGGCGCAGCTGGCGGAGTTCGTCGAGGTCGCCCACCGCGTCGGCGGGGTGGCGGCCGCGACCGAGCTCGCGCGCAAGCGCAGCGGCAAGCAGTTCGATCCCGGCTGCGCGGCGCTGCCTGTGCGCAGACGCCGAGACCGGATCCTCGGCGACCTCGACGCCGTCGACGACCTGGGACGCGGTGATCGACGCGGAGCCGGCGCTCGCCGTCGTGCTCTCCGGGGAGCGGTTCGACGCCGCGCTGACTGGCGATCGCGAACTTCGTCGATCTCAAGTCGCCCTACAGCCTCGGGCATGCGCGCGCCGTGGCCGATCTCGCCGCCGCCGCGGGCGACGCAGCTCGGCCTCGACGGAGGGCGAGCGTGCGCACGCTGCGCCGTGCCGGGCTGGTTCACGACTTCGGCCGGCTGGGGGTCTCGAACGCGATCTGGGACAAGCCGGGGCCGCTCGGCGCCGGCGAATGGGAGCGGGTGCGCCTGCACCCCTACCTGACCGAGCGCATGCTCCAGCAGTCCGAGGCGCTCGCGCCGCTGGGCGCGATCGCGGTCGCAGCACCGCGAGCGCCTCGACGGCTCGGGGTACCCGCGCGGGCTGAGCGGGCGCGGCGATCTCGCGCCCGGCGCGGGTCCTCGGCGCCGCCGACGCCTATCAGGCGATGCGCGAGCCGCGGCCCGCACCGTCCGGCGCGCTCGGCCGCCGAGGCCGCCGCCGAGCTGCGGGCCGAGGTCATGGCCGGCCGGCTCGACGCCGACGCGGTCGAGGCCGTCTCTGGGCGCCGCCGGCCACCGCGTCCCGCGGCGCCGCGAGGGTCCGGCCGGCCTGACCGCGCGCGAGGTCGAGGTGCTCAGGCTGGTCGCCCGCGGCCTGTCGAACCAGGCAGATCGCGCAGCAGCTCGTGATCTCGCCCAAGACCGTCGGCAACCACATCGAGCACATCTACTCGAAGATCGGCGCGTCGCAACCGGGCGGCGGCGAGCCTGTTCGCGATGCAGCACGGACTCCTCCCGGAGGAGGAGTTCGTGGCCGCCGTGCCGACGTGATTCACGCCCGCTGCATCGCCTCCATGTTCTGCTGCATGGCCTCGCTGACGTGGTTCAGCTCTTCCCTCGGGCTGAACTGCACGTACTCCGTCCCGGCGTCGACGCTCGGGATGTGGCCGGCCGGCAGGTAGAAGGCGTCGCCGGCCTCGAAGACCTCGACGTCGTCGCGATCGGCAAAGCGGTACGTCACCCGCCCCCTGAGCACGTAGCCCCAGTGGGGGCAGGAGCACGCGTCGTCCGGCAGTCCCTTGAGCAGTGGCGTCGCATCGATGTCCTGGTCGAACGACACGAAGTTGACGGTGTAGCCGTCGAGCTGGGCCTGGCGGTCGGTCACCGGTCCGTGGTGCTCGACCGCCGCGGTCTCCCGTGATGTCTTGGGCATGGCTGCCCTCTCCTTCGGTGGATTGCGGGGTCACGCTAAGCGCCGGACGGCGCGCCGTCATGAGGCGTTTGCCCCATCTTCTCGCCGCGCTCGTCCGCAGGCCGACGTCGCCCTGCGCGGCCGACGGGCTGACGATCCCACGCAGGCGAAGAGTGTTTCGCCCTACGTCACCGGGTGGGAGGGCGCCAAGAATCCGCACCGGGGTGGCGGCGGCGCCACCACTTGTACGTGCGGCGTGCGCTGAACGGCAGCGCGAGACCGAGGGCGACGATCCAGAACACGATCGGCGTCGCGACCGCAGCCACCAGGAGCGCCACATTGGCCGCCAGCAGGATCGGGGCCGGCAGGCGGGCGAGCAGCAGCCACCACCAGGGCCGCAGCCGGGTGATCCAACGCCAGTCCCATCGGTCCGGGCGCCGGCGGCGCGCGCGGCTGTCGCTGCGCAGCAGCTCGCGGGTCGGCGCGCTGACCCGGCGCAGGTCGAGCCAACGCACCAGCTCGAACGCGACGGCGACGGCGAAGAGCAGCGCGCCCGGGCCAGGCTGGCCGACCACCGCGAGCGAGATCCCCCACAGCGCCATGACGACGCTCCAGCGCCGGAACGCCCGGCTGCGGCCGGCCGGGCCGGTGGCCAGGATGTTGTGGCGGGCGACGTCGTTGCGCGGGTCGAGCGCGGCCACCGCCTCGAACTGGGGCGTCGGGTTCAGCCCGCGGCGGACGCGCAGCCGGGCCACGGCCAGGTCGTTGAGCGCACCGGCGTGCTCCGGGTCGACGGCCAGCGCGCCCTCGAGCACCGGCGCGGCCTCGGCGTTGCGGCCCTGCTCGAGCAGCACGATGCCGAGCTCGTGGCGGGCATCGGCCGACTCGGGGTCGAGCTCGATGGCGTGCGTCGCGGCGTGCACGGCGCCCGCCTCGTCGCCGGCGGCCTGCAGCGCGGCGGCGAGCACGACGTGGGCCTGTGAGCTGAGCGGCTCGAGCCGGCAGGACTCGAGCGCGGCGACGCGCGCCTCGCCGTCGCGGTCCAGGCGCAGCAGCGCCAGCGCGAGGAGCCGCTGCGCCCAGGCGTCCTCCGGGGCGGCGCGGATCGCCGCCCGCGCGGCCTGCGCGGCTGCATCCGGCTGCTGCAGCCGCAGCTGCGCCAGCGCGATCAGCGAGTGCGTGCGCGGGTCGTCGGGCTCGACGGCCAGCGCGCGCCCGAGGTGCGCCAGCGCCTCCTCGGGCCGTCCGAGGTCGATCAGCGTCGCGCCGCGCTGCTGTGCCTCGGCATCGATCACGCCAGCCGGTGGGTCCGGATGTAGGCGAGCAGGTCGTCGTACTGCCCGCCGTCGTTCGCGTACAACGCGTAGTTGTGGGCGACGCCGAACCACCCGCGGGTCGACGGGCTGACCTCGCCGCACGCCTGCTCGAGCTGGCGCCGGCCGATCGGGCGCATCTGCCCCGTGCGCACCGACTCCTGCAGCGCGGCCTCCGCCGCCACCTCGACGACGTGCGCGAGGTCGGCGCCCGAGTAGCCGTCGGTCCTCGCCGCCAGCCGCCCGACGTCGACCGCGTCCACCGGCCGCCCGGCCAGCGCGCCGCGCAGGATCGCCGCGCGCGCGGGCGCGTCGGGCGGCAGCACGAGCAGCGTGCGGTCCAGCCGGCCGGGTCGGCGCAGGGCGGTGTCGACGTCCCACGGGTGGTTGGTCGCCGCGAGCACGAACAGGCCCTCGTTGTCGGCCTGGGCGCCGTCGAGCTCGGCCAGCAGCTGGTTGACCACGTTGCGCCCGGCCGAGTGGCGCAGGTGCGAGCGCTTCTGGCCGAGCGCGTCGATCTCGTCGAGGAACATCACGCACGGCGCCGCGCGGCGGACGGCCTCGAACGCGTCGTGCAGGCGGCGCTCGCTCTCGCCCATGAACATGTCGAGCACGTCGTTGAGGCCGAGCGCGAAGAACCCGGCGCCGAGCTCGCCCGCCACCGCCCGCGCCAGGAACGTCTTGCCGCAGCCGGGCGGGCCGTACAGCAGCAGGCCGCCGCGCAGCGACTTGCCGTAGAACGCGCGCAGCTCGGGGTTGCGCAGCGGCGCGAGGAACGCCGAGTCCAGCCGCTGCTTGACCTCCTCCAGGCCGCCGACGTCGGCCAGCGTGACACCGGGGCGCGTCTCGTAGTCGTCGGTCTCCGTGTACGGGTCGGCCGGCGCGTCGGCCGGGAGCGCGATCCGCTCACCTCCCAGCCGCTGCTCGTAGCCGGCCGCGCGGTCGCGGTCGCCCAGCGCCTGGGCGGCGTCGCGCGCGGCCAGCAGCGCCTCCGTGTCCTCCGGCACATGGGCCAGGGCGGCCTCCGCGTGCTCGAGCGCGCGGCCGGGATCGCCGGCCAGCACGAGCAGCGACGCGAGGTGGGTGCGGAGCGCGGCATTGGCCGGGTCGGCACCGACCGCGGCCTCCAGGGCGGCGATGACGGAGGGGTCGGTGGCCACGAGGTGGGGTTACCCCGAGATCTCGCCGATCACCCCGTGCGCTCGCGTCCACCACCCCCTAGACTGGGCCCATGAGCCCCGAGCGCCCGTATTCCCACCTCCGCGCCTCGGACGCGGACCGCGAGCGCGTCGCGAACTTCCTGCGCGAGCAGCACGCCGTCGGCCGCCTCGACCACGACGAGCTGGAGGAGCGCCTGGGCCGCGCGTACCGCGCGGTGACGATGGGCGACCTCGACCGGTTGATCGGCGATCTGCCCCAGCCCCACCGGCCCGCGCCGCGCCACGCGCCGGCGCACCGCCGGCGGCCGCCGTCGCGCATGGCGCTGCTCCCGCTCGGCTTCGCCGCGCTGCTGGCCTTCGCGACGCCCACGCTGGCGCTGGTCATGTTCGCCGTGATGGCCGCCGTCGGCCTGGCGGTGATCGTCAGCGTGTTCGCCATCGGCATGGCGCTCGGCCCGTTCATCGTGGTCGCGCTGCTCGTCATGCTCGCGCTGCGCCGCCGGCGCCCGCCGCGGCACATGCATTGGCGCTACTACTGAGGCGGATGCCGGCGGCGGAGCGCCGGCACGTCCGGCGGCGGTCCGCCGTGCAGCACCGCGGCGACGGCCGCGGCCACGTCGGGCATGTCCCCGGGCGTGAAGCTCTGGCGCGTGATCGCCTGGGTGCCGAAGCGCAGCCCGCCGGCGGGGTCGCGCGGTAGGCCGATCTCCGACAGCAGCAGCCCGTGCTCGGCCAGCGCGAGCGCGGCGGCGCGGCCGCCGCCGTAGGGCCGGGCGTCGACGGCCACGTGGTGGGACACGGTGAACCCCCGGTGCGCGCCCACGACCGGCAGCCCGGCCGCGTGCAGCGCGCGGGCGAGCGCGGCGGCGTTGGCGATGCAGGCGTCGGCGTAGGCGCCGGCGGCCTCCTCGTGCTCCAACGTCGCGGCGAGCAGCGCGGGCAGCCGGGCGACGTCGTAGTTGGCGGTCAGGCCGGGATAGACCGCCGTGGCCACGGCCGCGGCCAGCGCCTCGTCGTCGGTCACGATCGCGCCGCCGGGCGGCCCGGCGAAGGACTTGTAGGTCGAGAACGTCATCAGGTCCGCGCCCTCGGCCAGCGGGTCCTGGAAGCGTCGCTCGGCGATCAGCCCGGCGACGTGCGAGGCGTCGTAGAGCAGCGGTGCGCCGTGGGCGTGGACGGCGGCGGCGATCTCCGCCAGCCGGTGCGGGAACAGCAGCAGGCTCGCGCCGACCACGACGAGCACCGGCGCCTCGCGGTCCAGGAAGCCGTCGAGCGCGGCCAGGTCGACGTCGAGCGCGTCCGTGTCGTAGGGCAGCGGCGCGACGCGCAGCCCGCGCACGCCGGCCGCGCCCACCTCGTGGTGCGACAGGTGCCCGCCGGCCCAGTCCGGCAGCACGGCGATCGTGTCGCCCGGCCGGGCCAGCGCGGTGTAGACGGCGAGGTTGGCCAGCGTCGCGCTCGTCGGCCGCAGCTCGGCGAACCGCGCCCGCATCAGCCGCGCCAGGGCGGCGGCCGCGGCCACCTCGATCTCGTCGAGCGGCTCGAGCCCCGCCTGGTACTTCGCGCCGGGATAGCCCATGCTCGGCTGCGCGGCGAGTGCGGCCGAGTGCAGCGCGGCCACGCGCGGGCTGGGGATGTTCGTCCCGGCATAGAGCAGCAGGCACTCCTCGTCCAGCCGGCGCGAATGTCGCGCGGCGGCGGCGATGACCGCATCGAGCGCGCCGGCCGTGTCCGCCGGCAGCGATGCCTCGACAGCGGCGAGGCGCGGCGTCGCGCCCCAGGGAAAGAGCCGGCTCACGGGCGCTGGGCGGCCGCGGCGTGGGGCTCGAGGTCCTGCAGCGTGAGCGGGTGGGTGGGTGGGTCGGGCAGCGCGAGCTCGCAGGTGACCGTGAGGTCGGGCGCGATGTGCAGCAGCTCGCCGGCCTCCAGCGGCCGCCAGCTCGGGTCCTCGTCCATCCGCTCGGTGGCCAGGACGACCGACGCCGCCGCCGCGAGGTCGCCCGACCGCACGCGGAATCGGCCGGCGGCGCTGGCGTGCTCGAGGTGGCGGTCGCCGCCCGGGCCGCCGGCCGCGCGCTCGAGCACCAGCAGGTCGTGCGTGGCCGGGTAGCGCAGCGCCCACACGCCCTCGGCGGTCTCCAGGATGCAGTTCAGCGCGAACAGCGGCAGCTCGGCGGCGATCCAGCGGGCGGCCGCGGCGAGGCCCGCGCCGGCGTCGCCGCAGGCCGCGATCTCCCGCGTGGCCAGCGCGAAGAAGCGCTCGGAGTCGGTGTCGCCGTGCACGTACGCCATGTCGGCGCCCAGCTCGGCCTCGAGCCGGTCGAGCCCGCCGATGTGGCCGTTGTGGGCGAACACCCGGCCGTCGCGCAGGAACGGGTGCGTGTTCTCCAGCGTGTGGGCGCCCACCGAGGCGTAGCGGACGTGGGCGAGGAAGCGCTCGGACACGCGTTCGGTCGCCTCGCGGCGGAAGTCGGCGTCCGCGTAGGCGGCCACCGGCTCCTTCTCCACCTCCGGGCCGTGAGGCCCGAACGTGGCGAGCCCGTAGCCGTCCGGGTTGCGGCGGCTCTGCTCGGCGAGCGAGTCCGGCGCCTCCAGCAGCCAGAACGCGGCCCGCACCGGCTGCGCCGCGGCGAGCCCGAACAGCCGGCACATCAGTGGTGGAACCCCGTGCGCTCGCCGGCCATGCCGACCGCGTCGCCGCCCGCCTGGCACAGCCGGTGCAGCACGCGCTGCAGGTCGGCGATGAACAGGCCGGCCATGTCGCGCGTGAACCCGTTGCGCACGACGATCCGCAGGACGTGCACGTCCTCCATCCCCGTGGGCATCGGGTAGGCGGGCACGATCCAGCCGAACACGCGCAGCCGCTCGGAGACGTCGTAGACGGTCCAGTCGTCGCCGTCGCCGGCGCGGGCGAACGCCACCACCGGCAGCTCCTCGCCGTGCGACAGCAGCTCGAACTCGCCCAGCGCGGCGATCTGCTCGGCCAGCCAGCGCGCCACGTCGCGGCAGTCCTGCTGCACGCGCTGGAAGCCGTCGCGGCCCAGCCGGACGAACGTGAAGTACTGCGCGATCACCTGGGCCGCCGGGCGCGAGAAGTTCAGCCCGTACGTCGGCATCTGGCCGCCCAGGTAGTCGACGGTGAACACGAGCTCCTGCGGCAGCGCGCTCTGGTCGCGGAACACCACCCAGCCGACGCCCGGGAACACCAGCCCGTACTTGTGGCCCGACGCGTTGATCGACTGCACGCGCGGCACGCGGAAGTCCCACATCAGCCCGGGCTCGAGGAACGGCGCGATGAAGCCGCCGCTGGCCGCATCGACATGGATCGGGACGTCGAGCCCCCGCAGCCCGTCGAGCGCGGCGGCGATCCCCGCCACCGGCTCGTAGGAGCCGTCGAACGTCGAGCCGAGGATGGCCACGACCCCGATCGTGTCCTCGTCGCAGTGCGCCGCGGCCCGGTCGGGCACGAGGTGCGTGGTGCCGTCGCCCACCGGGACGAAGCGCGGCTCGACATCCCAGTAGCGGCAGAACTTCTCCCACACCACCTGGACGTTCGCGCCCATCACGAGGTTCGGCTTCGGCCCGTCGCCGCGCCGCGTCCGCCAGCGCCGCAGCAGGGCCAGCCCGCCGAGCATGCACGCCTCGCTCGACCCGGTGGTCGACGTCCCGGTCGCCGCGTCGCCCTGTCCGTCCGCATGCCAGAGGTCGGCCAGGATGCGCACACAGCGCTTCTCCAGCTCCGCGCTCTGCGGGTACTCGTCCTTGTCGACCAGGTTCTTGTCGAGGCACGCGCCGATGAGCAGGTGCGCCTCCGGCTCCATCCAGGTGGTGACGAACGTGGCCAGGTTGAGCCGCGAGTTGCCGTCCAGCAGCAGCTCGTCCCGCACCAGCTGCGCGGCGGTGCGCGGGTCGACCGGCCGCGCGGCGAGACGGTCGCGCGGGATCTCCACGCGTGCCTCGAGATCCAGCTGCGGCCGGATCCAGAGAGCTTCCCCGGGTTCCATGCCCGGACCGTACAGCGCTGCGGTGAGGATGCGACCCGAGCGCTCAGTACACGACCGGCGGCCCCAGCGCGAGCACGTCGTCGTAGGTGCCCTGCCAGGTCGGCTGCTGCGCCGGCGGCGCCGCGGCCCAGCGCTCGCGGACCTTCGCCTGGATCGCCGTCAAGTCGTTGGCGAACCCCGCCCGCTGCTCCTTCTCGAGGGTCGGCCAGATCCGCGCGACCTGCGCCACCTCGACCATGAACAGGTGGAAGTCGTCGGGAGTGTTGCCCTGGTCGAGCACGGCGAACCTGGCCAGCAGGAAGTCCCGCTGGGCGGCGTCGAACGCGCTGCCCGACAGCCGCAGCGCCTCGAACGCCTTCTCGATCGTCAGCACGACGTGGGCGGCAGGCAGCGCGAACAGCGCCGGCGCGAACCGGATCGCGTCGCGGGTGCGCGAGGCCGCGCCGCCGAGCGCGAACTCCTCGCCGGCCGGAAGGGCGAAGTCGATCTCGGCGGCCACGACGCCGGCGTCCGGGATCCGCTTGTAGTCGATGACGAGCCGGATCGCCGAGTCCTCGGCGCGCGCGGCCGCGAGCGCGTCGACGAGCGCGTCCAGGGTCGCCTCGTCGACCTTCCCGTCGACCGCGGGCAGGCCGGTCGCCGTCTGCAGCCGGCCGATCGCCTGCACGGTGTCGTCGTCGAACACACCGGTGTGGGGCACGCGCAGCGCCTGCTGGATGCCGCGCAGCGCGCGCGGGTCGGTGACGCGCGCGGCGTCGAATTCGGCCGCGGCGGCCGCGGTCCAGTCGGCCAGGACCGGCGAGCCGGCCGCGGGGGGCGCACCGGCGCTCGGGACCGGCTCGGCGAGCGCCGCGGTTACCGCGCGGACGATGTCGGCGTGGCTGTCCGTCGCGGTGGGGCCGAGCGCGATCCGGCGCGAGCCCGTCGACTCGAACGTGGTCGCCATCGGGATCATCTGCGCGGGGTTGAACCGCACGGCGAGCGTGTCCGACAGGTCCAGGCCGTGGTAGGCGACCACCAGGTGGATGGCGTCGTCCTGCATGTGGTGGTGCGCGCAGAAGTGCACCACCACGTTCAGCAGCGGCCCGTCGATCACCGCGTCCCGGGACAGGCCATGGGCCTTGCGCACGTGGGCGATGGCCCGCACGTCCTCGGCCGAGAAGGCGCCCGTCTCGGGCGTCTTGAGGGCTGCCTGGAGCGTGCGGACCGACAGCTCGTCGAGCCGGTACCCGCCCACGCGCGCGAGCTCGTCGGTCACCTCCCAGTCGTAGAGGTCGCCGTGGGCGGTGTCGGTGTGGACGGCCGGCTCGCGCGCCAGCAGCCCGCTGACCGCGGCGTTGCCCGCGCTGCGCTGCAGGCCGAGCAGGAAGTGCTCCGGCGGCGGCGCGTCCGGGGCCGGCCGCGCGGGCAGCTCCGGGCGCCGGCGCGACCGCTCGCGGGTCACTTGAACTCCAGCGCCTCGCCGGTGAACTCGACCGTGACGCGCGGCGGTCCGCCGGCGTGGTCGGGGGCCAGCTTGAACTCGGACACGACCGCGTCGCGGAGCGTCTCGGTGTGGCCGGTGAGCTTCAGGACGACGGTGGCGATCGAGGCGCCGTCGGCGTGCGCCTGCTGCAGCCGCGCGTCGACCGGGCCGGACTCGAACGTCACGCTCATGGCGTTCGGCGGCTTCACGGTGAAGTCGATGATCGCGATCTCGCCGATGCCGTCGATGAGGACCGCCTCTTGGCGCGCGGCGGTCCTGGGCGCCCGCGCCAGCGCGCGCACGGTCGCCTGGTTGCCGGCCTGGCGCAGCAGGGTGAGGGCGTCCGGCGCGGGGCGGTCCGGCGCCGGGCGGCGCGCGGCGGCCTCCTCCCCGAGATGGCGGCGGGCGCGGTCTCTCACCGGCCAACACTATCCGTGCGGGGCGCCAGGCCGGCAATCGGCAGGACACCCTGAGTTTTCCGGCGTAATAGGCTGAGACGGCATGGACGTGATGCCTGCCACCGCGCAACGGCTGCTCGCGCGCGTGGCGGAGGCGCAGGCCGGCGCCCGCGTGCCCTCGGTGGTGGCGGGCGTGGTGCGCGACGGCGCGCTCGCCTGGTCGGGCGCCCGCGGCCGCGTCGGCGACGCCGTGCCGACGACCGACACCCAGTACCGCATCGGCTCGATCAGCAAGACGTTCACCGCGCTGCTGGTCATGCGGCTGCGCGACGAGGGGGCGCTCGCGCTGACCGACCGCTACAGCGACCACGTGCCCGGTACGCCGTTTGGCGACCGCACCGTCGGCCAGCTGCTCTCCCAGGGCGCGGGGCTGCAGGCCGAGAGCAACGGCGGCTGGTGGGAGCGCACCCCGGTCGGCCCGTGGGACGAGGTGGTGGCCGCGCTGGACGAGCACGCCGTGCCGCACGCGCCGGGCCGCCGCTTCCACTACTCGAACCTGGGCTTCGGCGCGCTCGGCGAGCTGGTGGCCCGCAAGCGGTCCACGCCGTGGTTCGAGGCGCTGCGCGCCGAGGTGCTCGAGCCGCTGGGCCTGCGGCGCACCTCCTACCGGCCGCAGGCGCCGCACGCCACGGGCTACGCGGTCCACCCGTGGGCCGAGCTGCTGCTCGAGGAGCCCGAGCACGACGCCGGCGCGCTGGCCCCCGCCGGCCAGCTGTGGTCGACGCTCGACGACCTCGGCCGCTTCGCCGCGTTCCTGCTCGGCGACACGGGCGACGTCATCTCCCCCGACACGCTGGAGGAGATGAAGGCGCCCGCGCTGGCCGTGGAGGACAAGGGCCGGTTCGCCGGCGCCTACGGGCTCGGGCTCCAGATCGCCGAGGCCGACGGCCGCCGGCTGGTCGGCCACGCGGGGGCGATGCCGGGCTTCGTGGCGTGCGTGTATGTCGACGCCGACGCGCGGCTCGGCGCCGTCTGGGCGGCGAACATCACCTATGGGGGCGACTCGGAGCTGCACGCGGCGATACTGCGGATCGTGCGCGAGGCCGAGCCGCGCGTGCGCGAGGAGTGGCGGCCGGCCCCGCTGCCCGACGGTGTCGCGCTCGACCTGCTGGGCATCTGGTACTGGGGCCCGCACGTCATGGCGCTGCGGGCCACGCGCGAGGGTCTGCTCGAGCTGCACGCGCCGGGCGGGCGCGGCCGCGAGTCGCGCTTCCGCCGCGACGGCGACGCCTGGGTCGGGCTCGACGGCTACTGGACGGGCGAGCGCCTGCGCATCGCGCCCGACGGCCGCTCGTTCGACCTCGCGAGCTTCATCTTCACCCGCCGGCCCTACGCCGAGGGCCCGATCCCCGGCGGCGTCGACCCCGAGGGCTGGACCAGCCCCTAAGGGCCCTTCCGAGAGCCCCGGTCCGCCCGGATCGTCTCGGACGAACCCTGAGCCACCTCGGGGACGTGCGCCGCCGGCGCGCCGCCCCAGGCGAAGTGGCAGGCGGCGAAGCGCCCCGGCGCGCCCTCTTCCAGCGCCGGGTCGTCCTGGTAGCAGCGCGGCTCCTGGGCGAGCGGGCAGCGCGGGTGGAAGCGGCAGCCGCGCGGGAGGTCGATCGGGCTCGGCGGGTCGCCGGCCACGCTGACCGCCTGCGAGGCGCGGCCGGGCACCAGCCGCGGCACGGCGCGCAGCAGCCCCTGCGTGTACGGATGGCGGGCGTCGGCGAACAGCTCGGCGACCGGCGCGACCTCGACGATCCGGCCGAGGTACATGACCGCCACGCGGTCGCACACGTGCCGCACCACCGCCATGTTGTGGGCGATCAGCAGCACGGTGAGCGACGAGCTGCTTCTGGAGGTCCTCGAGCAGGTTGAGCACGGTCGCCTGGACCGAGACGTCGAGCGCCGACACCGGCTCGTCGGCCACCAGCACCTCGGGCTCGAGCGCCAGCGCGCGGGCGATGCTCACCCGCTGGCGCTGGCCGCCGGAGAACTGGCGCGGGTGCGCGTTGAGCGCCCGAGCCGGCAGCCCGACCAGGTCGAGCAGCTCGCGGCAGCGCGCGTCGACCTTGTCGCGCGGCACGATCTTGTGCACGCGCAGCAGCTCGGTCAGCGTCTGGCGCACGGTCATGCGCGGGTTCAGCGACGAATAGGGGTCCTGGAAGACCATCTGGATCCGCCGCCGCTGCGCCTGCGTGCGGCCGAGGCTGACCGGCACGCCCTCGAAGCGCACCTCGCCCGCCGTCGGCTTCTCCAGCCCGACGATGCAGCGGCCGAGCGTCGACTTGCCGCAGCCCGACTCGCCCACCAGCCCGAGCGTCTCGCCGCGATCGATGGCCAGGTCGACGCCGTCGACGGCGCGCAGCACGTCGTGGCGGTGCGGGTGGTAGTGCATCGAGAGGTTGCGCACCTCGAGCAGCGGCTCAGGCATTGGCGATCACCGGCTCACGGGCCACGTCGGCGGCAGCGGCGTCGGGGTGGATGCACGCGGTGGCGCGGTCGGTGCTGAGGCTGCGCAGCGGGAAGTCGCCCGTCTTGCAGTCCTCCTGGGCGAACGGGCAGCGCGGGTGGAACGGGCAGCCGGCGGGCGGCGCAGCCAGGTCGGGCGGCGCACCCGGGATCGCGGCGAGCCGGTCGCGCACCAGGTCGTAGTCCGGCACCGAGCGCAGCAGGCTGAGCGTGTACGGGTGGCGCGGCTCGCGGAACACCTCGTCCACGGTGCCGGTCTCCACCACCATGCCCGCCGTACATCACCGCCACCCGCTGGCAGGTCTGCGCGATCACGGCGAGGTCGTGGGAGACGAACACGAGCGCGACGCCGAGCTCCTCGCGCAGCCCGCTGAGCAGCTTGAGGATCTGGTCCTGGATGGTCACGTCGAGCGCCGTCGTCGGCTCGTCGCACAGGATCAGCCGCGGGTCGCCGGACAGCGCGATGGCGATCATCACGCGCTGGCGCAAGCCGCCGGACAGCTCGTGCGGGTAGGCGCGCGCGCGCCGGGCCGGGTCCGGGATGCCGACGAGCCGCATCAGCTCGAGCGCCCGGTCGAAGGCCTGCGGCCTTCGAGCGCCCGAGCCGCTGCCGCGGCATCTCGGCGATCTGGTCGCCCACGCGCATGACCGGGTTCAGGGCCGTCATCGGCTCTTGGAAGACCATCGAGATCGCGCGCCCGCGCAGGTCGCGCGCCTGCTTGTCCGAGGGGTGCGTGACGTCGTCGCCGGCGAACGTGATCGTGCCCCCCGTGACCGCGCCGACCCGCGGCAGCAGCCCGACGATGCTGCGCAGCGCCATCGTCTTGCCCGAGCCCGACTCGCCGACGATCCCGAGCGCCTCGCCCGGGGCGACGGAGAACGACGCGCCGCGCACGGCGTGCACCACGCCGGGCGCCGGCCTTCAGCTCGACCTGGAGGTCGCGTGACTTCGAGGAGCGGCTGCGTCATTCGGGGCGGAGGAGGTCGGCCAGGCCGTCGGCGAGCAGGGCGAGGCCGATCGCGGTGATCACGACCGCGATCCCGGGGATCGTGACGAGCTCCCAGCGCGTGGTCAGGTATGTCTGGCCGTCGGCCATCATGCGGCCCCAGTCGGGCGTGGGCGGCTGGATGCCGAGGCCGAGGTAGCCGAGCGTGACGATGGCCAGGAGGTCGAGCACGATGTCCGAGCAGGCGAACACGACGGCCTGCGTGACCACGTTGGGCAGCAGGTGGCGCACGAGGATACGCGGCGTCGACAACCCGCCGGCCCGCGCCGCCAGCACGTACTCGCGGCGCTTCTGGCTGAACACCTCGGCGCGGATGATCCGCGTGTAGGAGACCCAGCCGACGATCGTGATGGCGATGTAGATGCCGCGCGAGCCCGGGCCGATGGCGAACACGATGGCGATGATCAGCACGTAGAACGGGAATGCCACCACCACGCTGACCAGCCAGTTGACCAGCGTGTCGAAGCGCCCGCCGTAGTAGCCGGCGATCAGCCCGAGCGTCGTGCCGATGATGAACGGCAGCAGCACGGCCAGGAACGCCACCCGCAGGTCCGTGCGCGCGCCATAGACCAGCCGCGACCAGACGTCGCGCCCCAGGTCGTCCGTGCCCAGCAGGTGCCCGGACTGCCCAGGCGTGGCCAGGGTGTGCAGCAGGTCCTGCTTCGTCGGGTCGTAGGAGGTGATCAGCGGCGCCGCCGATCGCCATCAGGACGATCACGCCCAGGATCACCATGCCGGTGACGAGCGTCGGGATGCGGTACCAGCGGCGGCGCGTGTGCGGGTGCTCGAACTCGGCCGCGCCGGCCACGACCTCGGCCAGCGCCGCCATCAGTCGAACCTCACGCGCGGGTCGAGCAAGGCTTGCACGATGTCGGCGATCAGATAGATGAGCACGACGAGGACCGCGAACGCCAGCGCCACCGCCTGGACCACCGTGAAGTCGCGCTGGAAGATCGAGTTGATCATCAACTGACCGATCCCCGGCAGGTCGAAGACCTGCTCGATGATCAGCGTGCCGCCGACCAGGTAGGCGAGGTTGACGGCCAGCACCGCGGTGGTGGAGATGATCGCGTTGCGCAGGGCGTGGCGCCACAGCACGCGGCGCTCCGACAGGCCCTTCGAGCGCGCCGTGGTGATGTAGTCGGACTCGAGCACCTCCAGCAGGGCGTTGCGCAGGCTGCGGATGAGGATCGGCGTGAACGCGCAGCGCCACCGTCAGCGCCGGGAGGAACATCGAGCTGCATGTGGCCGCCGACGCCGGTCCCGTAGCCGCCCACCGGGAACGGGCGCCCGAGGTGCAGCGCGAAGATCAGCAGCAGCACCATCCCGACCCAGAACGGCGGGAACCCGAGCCCGATCAGCGGCACCGTGCGCACGGCGTGGTCGGCCACGCTGTCGCGCCGGGTGGCGGCGAGCAGCGCCAGCGGCACGGCGAAGATCATCGACAGCAGGCCCCCGAAGCCGATCAGGAACATCGTCACCCCGACGCTTCTGCCACACCAGCGTCCCGGCGCTGACGCCGTAGAACAGCGACGTCCCGAGGTCGCCGTGGACGACCCGCCCGAGGAACTTCAGGTACTGGACGGGCAGCGGCTTGTCGAGCCCCCACTCCTTGTGCAGCAGCGCGACCTTGGCCGGCGTCGCCTTGTTGCCCAGGATCGTCAGCGCCGGGTCGCCCGGGATCAGGTGGATCAGCATGAACGTCAGGAACGTCACGCCCAGCGCGATCGGCACGAGTGCCAGCAGGCGCCGGGCGATGTAGCCCCACAGGCCCATCAGTGGTTCCTCGCGGCGATGCGTCCGGCCACTAGCCGATCCAGGTGTCCTCGAGGTGGTAGTTGCCGAGCGGATAGACCACGAAGCCGTGGACGTTGTCCCGATAGGCGTAGCGGAACGGCGAGTAGTAGAGCGGGCCGAGGAAGGCGTCCTGGGCGCCGATCGTCTGGATCTGCGAGTACAGCTTCTGGCGCTGCGCCGGGTCCTCGTTGTGCTGCGCCTGGTGCGACAGCGTGACCAGCTTCGGGTTGTTGTAGTCGGTGAAGAACGAGTGCGCGTTGCCGCCCTTGGGATCGATGGCGAACGTCACGAGCTCGTCCGGGTCGGCGATGTCCATCGTCCAGTAGGAGAAGCCGAGCTGGTACTTGAGGGCCTGGATGCTCTGGAACTCGGTGGCCGAGTCCTGGGTCTTCAGCGTGATGTTGATCCCGAGGGGCTTGAGCGCCTGCTGCATGATCTGGGCGATCTGGTTCTCGGTCTGGACCCCGGAGCCGACGAGCATCTCGACCTTGAAGCCCTTCGGGAACCCGGACTGGGCCATCTCCTGCTTGGCCTTGGCCATGTCGTACGTGCAGGCCGGGCGTGTTCTTGTCGTAGAACGGGACCTGCGGCGGCAGGAACGAGTTGGCCGCCTGGCCGTGGCCGAAGAGGACGGACTTGACGATCGCGTTGCCGGTCGATCGCGTACAGAGATCGCCCGCCGCACGTGCACGTCCGTCAGCGGCGCGACGTTCTCGTTCATCAACAGGTAGTCGGTGCGCGTCGACGGGAACAGCGTCATCGTCACACCGGGCGTGTTCTGCAGCTTCGGCGATCGAGTTGAACGGCGGGAACTCGTCGACCTGGATCTGGTTGCCCTCCAGCTGCAGCTCGCGCGTGTTGTCCTCGGAGACGTAGGTCCACGTGACCTTGTCGAGGTACGGCTTGCCCTCCTGCCAGTAGTGCGGGTTGCGCTTGAAGCGTCACCGACTTGCCGACGACGCGCGAGTCCCACATGAACGGGCCGGTGCCGATCGGATGCTTGTAGAACTCCTTGCGCGACTCGCCCGCGAAGTTCTTCGGGATGATCCCGTTGGCGAACAGGCGCGATGTCGGCCACGAACGGCGCCCACGGTACTTGAGGTGGAACACGACCGTCTGCGGGTCGGGCGTCGTGATCGTTCTTGATCGCCGCGTCGAGGTAGCCCCAGCCCTTCGTCTGTGCGCGGGCGTCGTCGATCGAGAACTTGACGTCCGCGGACGTCATCGGCTGGCCGTTCGAGAACTTGACGCCCGTGCCGCAGCTTGAACGTGTAGGTCTGGCCGTCGCCGGCCTTCGTGTAGCTCGTGGCCAGCCACGGCTTGAGCGTCTTGCCGTCCTGGGCGACGGTGTAGAGCGACTCGTTGATCTGCTCGGTCAGCCAGATCGACTCGTTCTGGAAGACGTTCGTCTTGTCGAACGACTGCGAGTCCTCGATGCGGGCGATGGTCAGCGTGCCGCCGCGTTTCGGCGTACCCGCGGCCGCGGAGTTGCCGCCGCCGCTGCGCGACGAGCCGGAGCTGCCGCCCGCCGCCGGCACTGCTGCTGCTGCCTGAGCTGCCGCAGCCCGCGAGGGCGACCACGGCGACCGTACCAGGAGAGCCACTCCCTTGTGAACGCGCATACCCATTCCTCCTCAGGCGACCAGCCTGGCGCTGACGCTGCGCACTGTGTACAACACACAGGCCTCGATGTCACGTCATCTCGACCACCGAGTCGGACCCGCTCATACCGGCGGGCCACCAGCCCGCTCTCGCGAGACGGTGGCGGATTGGCTGGCCCAGCGGATCATCAGCGGCGAGACGGAGCCGCCGGCGAGCGGCTCGACCGAGCCGAGGCTCGCCGAGCTCGCCGGCGTGAGCCGCTCGCCGGTGCGGGAGGCGCTGCGCATCCTCGCCGGGCGAGGGGCTCGTGGAGATCACGCCCCGCCATGGCGCACGGGTCGCGCACGTCGGAGTGCGGGACGCCACGGAGCTGTACGCCTGCCGGCTGCTGCTCGAGCCGCGCTGCGCCTATGAGGCGGTGGAGGCGATGACGCCGGCCGGCGTGGCCGAGCTGGACGGCATCCGGGCGGCGATGGAGACGGCGGCAGGAGGACGGGCCCGAGTTCCTGCGCCAGAACGTGGCGTACTTCCGCTCGCTGGCCCGACACTGCCCGAATGCGCTGCTGCGCGAGTTCGTCGAGCTGACCTGGGCCAACGCGCAGCGCTACTGGAGCGTGTTCGCCCGGGTGGAGGGCTACAGCACCGGCTCGCTGGCCCGCCACATGCCGCTGCACGGCGGCGGTCCGGGCCGGCGACCCCGCCGCCGCCCAGGCGGCCGACCACGCGCTGCTCGAGCAGGCGCGCAACGTCCTGGTGTCGACCCTCGAGAACCAGCAATGAGCTACGTCGTCGTCGGCGCCGGGGCGATCGGCGGCACGGTGGGCGCCCGGCTGGTCCGGGACGGCCACGACGTGCTGTTCTGCGACGCCGACCCGGAGCACGTCGCCGCGATGAACGAGTCCGGGCTGACGCTCGAGGGACCGGTCGAGCAGTTCACGGTGCCGGCCCGCGCGGTCGCGCCCGGATGCGCTGCCCGAAGGGCTCGGCGCGGTGCTGCTGGCGGTCAAGCACCAGCACACGCGGGCCGCACTGGAGGCGATCGCTCCGCGGCTCGCGGACGACGGCTTCGTCGTCTCGCTGCAGAACGGGATCAACGAGCCGCTGATCGCCGCGGCAGTGGGCGCCGGAGCGTACCGTCGGCGCGTTCGTCAACTTCGGCGCGGACTACGTCGCCCCGGGGCGGATCTACTACGCCGGCCGCGGCACGTTCGTGGTCGGCGAGCTCGACGGGCGGGCATCCGAGCGCGTGGCCGCGCTCGCCCGCGACCTCGACGGCGCGAGGCCACGGACAACGTCATCGGGCTACCTGTGGGCCAAGGAGGCCTACGGGGCGATGCTGTTCGCCACCGCGGTCGAGCGATCTCTCGATCGCCGACGCGCTGGCCGAGCCGCGCTACCGGCCGCTGTTCCTCGGCGTCGCCCGCGAGGTGCTGGCCGGCGCGCAGGCGGCGCCCGAGCCGTTCGACGGCTTCGACGCCGGCGACCTGGACGGGTCGCTCGACCGGCTCGTCGAGTTCAACCGCCGCTCGGCGAAGACGCACTCCGGCATCTACCGCGACCTGGCGGTGCGCAAGCGGCCGGTCGAGCCGCATGCTGGACGGGCTCGGCGGGCCGCTCGTCGCCCGGACGCGCGAGCTGATCGGCGAGATCGAGGCCGGCCGGCGCGTGTGCGAGGTGGCGAACCTCGAGCTGCTGGCCGCGCACGCCCGGATGGAGGCGGTGCCGGCGCTGAACGCGGTGATCACGCCGCTGGCGCCGTCCGAGCGCGCGGCGACCGGGCCGCTGCACGGCGTGGTCGTCGCAGTCAAGGACAACATCGACGTGCGCGGCGTCGTGACCACGAACGCGTCCACGGTGTGCGTCCCGCCGCCCGCCGCGCAGGACGCCGCGGTGGTCGTGCGGCTGCGCGACGCCGGCGCCGAGCTGCTCTGCAAGACCAACCTGCTCGAGTACGCCGCGGGCAGCGTCAATCCGGCGTACGGGATGACCTACAACCCGCATCGCCGCGACCGCACGTCCGGCGGCTCGAGCAGCGGCTCGGCGCGCTCTGGTGGCCGCCGGCGTGTGTCGACCACGCGCTCGGCACGGACACCGGCGGCTCGATCCGCATCCCCGCGGCCTACTGCGGGATCGTCGGGCGTCAAGCCGACGTTCGGGCTCGTGCCCGAGGCGGGCGTGACCGCGCTGTCGCCCGACCCTCGACCACGTGGGCACGCTGACCCGCACGGTCGAGCAGGCGGCGGCGCTGCTGGGCGTCCTGGCCGGGCAGCCGCTCGACGCTGACCGACGTGCCGCGGCCGCGCATCGGCGTGCTGCGCGGGCAGACCGAGGACCCGGACCTGACGCCGGGCGTGCGCGCCGCCGTGGCGGCGGCGCTGGAGGGCTGGGACGTGGTCGACGTCGAGTTGCCGGACCTGGCCACGGCCGAGGAGGCGCTGCTCGGCCCGATCATCCTCTATGAGGCCTACGCCGAGCACCGCCACCGCCTCGAGCGCGAGGGCGACCGCTACGGCCCGGGCACGCGCACGCTGCTGGAGCTGGGCGCGCAGGTCAGCGAGTCCGCCTACCGCGAGGCGCTGGCCGGCCTGGCCGCGTTCCAGGCCGCGGTGGCGCGGGCCTTCGCCGGCGTCGACGTGCTGGCCGGCCCGACCGTGGCCTACACCGCGCCGCCCGAGGACCCGCCGGTCGGCACGCCCGAGGGCGAGCTCGAGGGCCGCTTCACCGGCCCGTGGAACCTGGCCGGCGTCCCGGCCGTGTCGCTGCCCTGCGGCACCGGCGAGGACGGCCTGCCGGTGGGGCTGCAGCTCGCCGCGCCCGCCGGCGCCGACGCGCACCTGCTGTCCGTGGCCCGCGAGTTCGAAAGGCGGTTGGCGTGAGAGTCGTGGATCTGCAACTGGATGCAGGTCGAGGAGTACCTGGAGACCGACGACCGGATCGTCCTGCCGCTCGGCTCGGTCGAGCAGCACGCGTACCTGTCGCTCGGGCGTCGACGTGATCCTGTCCCAGCGCGTGGCCGTGGAGGCGGCCGAGCCGCTCGGCGTGGCCGTGCTGCCCGTCGCTGCCCTACGGGATCACGCCGTACTTCGGCGCCTACCCCGGCAGCCCGTCCGTGAGCCCGGAGACCTACGGCGCCCTGCTGTCGCAGATCGCTCGGCTCGCTGCACGGGCAGGGCTTCCGGCGCTTCTTCGTCGTCAACGGCCACGGCGGCAACGGCCCGGGGCGGGCGCCGCTGGAGGCGTGGGCGGCCGAGGCGAGGCGCGCAGGTGCTGTGGCACGACTGGTGGTCGGCGCCGAAGACACGGGAGGTGGTCGACTCGATCGACCCCGACGGCAGCCACGCGTCGTGGATGGAGAACTTCCCCTGGACGCGGCTGGAGGGCGTCGACGCAGCCGCCGGGGTCCAAGCCCAAGCAGGACATCGGCCCGCTGCGCTCCGAGGGCGCGGCCGCGGTGCGCGAGCTGCTCGGCGACGGCTCGCTCGGCGGCTACTACGAGCGCCCGGACGAGGACGTGCTGCGCGTGTGGGCCTCCGGCGTGGAGGAGACGCGCGAGCGGCTCGAGCATGGCTGGAGCTGACCGCGGTCGCGCTGGTCACGGGCAGCGCGCACGGGATCGGCGCGGCGATCGCGGACGCCCTGCGCGCCGAGGGGATGGCGGTGCACGGGGTCGACCGGGACGAATGCGACGTCACCGACCCGGCCTCTGTGGCCTGGCTGCTGCACCGCATCGGCCGCGTGGACGTGCTCGTCAACTGCGCCGGCGGCGTGGCCGGCCAGGTCGGGCGGCCGCTCGAGGATGTGTCGGACGACGATTGGCGCGCGGTGGTCGACGCGAACCTGACGAGCACGTTCGTGTGCACGCGCGCGGTCGTCCCCGGCATGAAGGCGCGCCGCTGGGGGCGGATCGTGAACATCTCCTCGGGCGCGGGGCGCAGCGTGTCGCTGACCGGCATCCAGGCGTACGCGAGCGCGAAGGCCGGCCAGCTCGGCTTCACCCGCCAGACTGCGCACGAGCTGGGGCCCTACGGCATCACGGTCAACGCGATCGCGCCCGGGTTCGTGCTGTCGAACCCGACGTCGATCGCCCAGTGGGAGTCCTACGGCCCGGAGGGCCAACAGGATGTGCTGGAGCGGATCGCGCTGCGCCGCCTCGGCGAGCCGGAGGACATCGCCGAGGGCGTCGTCTTCCTCGTGCGGGCGAAGTGGCTGTCCGGCCAGGTGATCTCGATCGACGGCGGCAGTGCCCTCTTCTGAGCAGCTGGCCGAGCTGGCCGCGTTCCTGGCCATCCCCAGCGTCAGCCTGGAGGGCGGCCCGGCGCTGGCCGAGGCCGCCGCCTGGGTGGCGGCGCGGCTGCCGGGCGGGCGCGTGGTGGACGGCGTCGCGCTGGGCGAGCTGCCCGGGCCGCCGGGCGCGCCGACGATCCTCGTCTACGGCCACTACGACGTCCAGCCCCCCGGCGACGCCGCCGAGTGGACGACGCCGCCGTTCGCCGCCGACGTGCGCGACGGCCGCATCTACGCGCGCGGCGCCACCGACGACAAGGGCCCGGTGTTCGTGGCGCTGGAGACGGCGCGGGCGTTCGGCGACGCGCCGCCGCTCACCGTCAAGTTCCTGATCGAGGGCGGCGAGGAGATCGGCAGCCCGGCGCTGCCCGCCTTCCTGGACGCGCACGCGGACGCGCTGGCCGCCGACCTCGTGGTGTCGGCCGACGGCGCGATGTGGCGGCCGAGCGAGCCGTCCGTGCCGATCGCGGCCAAGGGCCTGCTGGCGCTGGACGTCGAGGTGAGCGGGCCGGCCAGCGACCTGCACTCCGGCCGCCACGGCGGCGCCGTGCAGAACCCGAACCACGCGCTGGCCGCGATCCTGGCCTCGCTGCACGACGCGGACGGCCGCGTCGCCGTGCCCGGCTTCTATGACGGCGTGCGCGACGTGGCGATCGGCGAGATCCCCTTCGACGAGGCGTCCTATCAGCGCGACGTCGGCGTGCCCGCGTTGTGGGGCGAGCCCGGCTACAGCACCTTGGAGCGGCTGTGGACGCGGCCCACGCTCGAGGTCAACGGGCTGCACGGCGGCGGCGACTTCACCGTCATCCCGCGCCGGGCCCGTGCGCACGTCACGTGCCGGCTCGTCCCCGGGCAGGATCCGGACGCGGTGTTCGCGGCGGTCGAGCGCCACGTGACCGCGCCGCCCGGCGTGACCGTGCGCGTCACCCGGCAGCCCGGCGCCGTGCCGGCCTACGAGCTCGACCCCGCGCACCCGGCGGTGACGGCCGCGGTGGGCGCGCTGCGCCACGCCTACCCGGGGTCGGCGCCGCTGCTCGTGCGGATCGGCGGGACGCTGCCGGCTGCGGTGATGTTCGAGCGCGAGCTCGGGCTGAAGACGCTGCTGTTCTCGTTCTCCACGGCCGACGAGCAGCTGCACGCGCCGGACGAGTTCTTCCGGCTGGAGCGCATCGACGCGGGCATCGCGGCATGGAGCGAGCTCTGGCGGCGCCTGTCGGCGATGATGCCGGGATGACGAGCGCCGAGGACATCGACCGCCGGGCCGACGAGAACGCGCTGCGCCTCGTGCGCTTCCTGTGGTGCGGCAACGACGGGACGGTCCGGGCCAAGGCCTCGGGGCGCCACGGCCTCATCGGCCGGCTGGAGCGGGGCATCGGCGTCACCGTCGCGATGCAGGCGATGAGCGGGCTCGACCAGCTCCAGCCCGTGCCCGACATGGGCGCGGTGGGCGAGTACCGGATCGTCCCCGACCTCGAGACGTTCCGCGTGCTCCCGTACGCGCCGCGCACCGGCGCGGTGCTGACCGACCACACGCTGCTCGACGGCGAGCCGGCGCCGGTCTGCCAGCGCTCGTTCCTCAAGCGGATGGAGGCGCGGCTGGCCGAGCGCGGGCTGGTGCTGCGGGCGGCGTTCGAGAACGAGTTCTCGCTGGCCCGCAAGGAGGAGGACGCCTACATCCCGGTCGACACCGGCCTGTGCTTCTCCACGCACTCCATGACCGCGTCGCAGAAGTTCGCCGACGAGCTCGTGGGCGCGCTGGACAAGCAGAAGATCCCGCTCGAGCAGTACTACGCCGAGCTCGGCGCCGGCCAGCAGGAGATCTCCACCGCGCACGCGCCGGCGCTCCAGGCGGCGGACGAGCAGCTGCTGGTGCGCGAGACGATCCGGGGCGTGGCCTCGTCGCTGGAGCTCGTGGCCTCGCTCGCCCCCAAGCCCTGGCCGGACAACGCCGGCAACGGCCAGCACATCCACTTCTCGCTGTGGGAGGGCGGCCGCAACCGCTTCTACGACGAGGGGCTGTCGCAGCTCGCGCTGCGGTTCATCGCCGGCGTGCTGGCGCATCTCCCCGGGCTGTGCGGACTGACGGCGCCGAGCTTCAACTCCTACCACCGGATCGTGCCCGGCTACTGGGCGGGGGCGTTCACCTGCTGGGGGTTCGACAACCGCGAGGCGCCGGTGCGGGTGGCGTCGCCGTTCGCCGGCGCGGAGGAGGCGTCGACCAACGCCGAGCTGAAGGCCTGCGACTCCTCGGGCAATCCGTACCTCTCGCTCGGCGGGCTGATCGCCGCCGGGCTGGACGGCATCGAACGCGAGCTCGAGCCGCCCGAGCCGGTCGGCGTCGACCCGGCCTCGCTGAGCGAGGCCGAGCGCGTCCGCGGCGGCATCGAGCCGCTGCCGGCCACCCAGGCCGAGGCGCTGGCCGCCCTGGCCGGCGACCGCGTGCTGACCGAGGCGCTCGGGCCGGTGCTGACCGAGGCCTATCTCGCCGTCCGCCGCTCCGAGTGGGCGGCCTACTCCGCGGGGGACGCGGCATTCGAGCAGCAGGGTCACTTCGAGAAGTACTGAACGCGGTCGGGCTCGTCGACCACCACGCGCACGGGATCCTGCGGGAGCCGCCGCGCACGCTCGACGAGTTCCGCGGCCTGTTCTCCGAGAGCGAGGACCCGCGGCAGTGGCCGCACGTGGCCACGGGCGTGACGTATCGCCGGGGGATGCGCGCGCTCGCCGCGTTCCTCGACTGCCCGCCGCACGAGGGCGAGGTCCTCCGGCAGCGGCTGGCGCGCGATCCGCTCGAGTACGCGGGCGCGCTGCTGCGGGCCACCGGGACGGACGTGCTGCTCGTCGACGACGGCTTCCCGCCGTCGGGCGAGAGCGTCAACTGGGACGAGCTGGGCAGCGTCGCGGGCTGCCGGTCCGCGCCGATCATGCGCATCGAGCGCGTGTTCGCCGCGGGCGGCGCGGACGCGGTGCGGCGCGCGGTGACGTCCGCCCGCGACGACGGCTTCCTCGGGCTCAAGACGATCGCCGCCTATCGCGGCGGCCTCGACCTGGCGCTGGTCGGCGCGGACGTGCGCGACGGGCTGCTGGCGGCGCTGGAGGCCAACGCCGCCACCGGCGACCCGCTGCCGCTGCAGGTCCACTGCGGGTTCGGCGACGCCGACCTGTCGCTGCCGCTGGCCCGCCCGGGACTGCTCAAGCCGCTGATCGAGCGCTTCGACACGACGCCGTTCGTGCTGCTGCACTGCTACCCCTTCGTGCGCGAGGCGGGCTGGCTCGCCCACGTGTACGCCAACGTGTGGTTCGACCTCTCGCTGACCATCCCGCACGTGTCCCAGCCCGCGGCCGCGCTGCGGGAGGCGCTGGAGCTCGCGCCGGTCTCGAAGCTGCTCTACGCGTCCGACGCCGCCCGCACGCCCGAGCTCTACTTCCTCGCGGCGACGTGGTGGCGCGACGTGCTCGCCGATGTCCTGCCCGAGCTGTCGGGCGACGACGCGGAGGCCGACGCGCGGGCGATCCTGCGCGACAACGCGGTGTCCCTCTATCGGCTCGAGGCGTGAGCGAGCCCGGCGACGAGCTCGTCGCGTTCCTGTACGCCGACCTGGCCGGGCTGTGCCGGGGCCGGGCGGTCCCGCGGCGCCGGCTGGCCGGAGCGATGGCCACGGGCGTCGGCTGGGTCCCGGCCGACCAGGCGATCACGCCGCTCGGCCCGCTGGCCGAGCCGAACCCGTGGGGGTCGGTGGGCGACCTGCGGCTCGTGCCGGACCCGAGCACGGAGACGCGGGTGGCGCTCTGGCCCGGCGTGCCGCCGTTGCACTTCCTGCTGTGCGACGCGCGCACGCCGGACGGCGCGCCCTGGGATGCCTGCCCGCGGGCGCTGCTGCGGAGCGCGCTGTCCGCTCTGCGGGACGAGACCGGCCTGCGCCTGCGCGCCGCCTTCGAGCAGGAGTTCGTGCTGGTCGGGCACACCGCGTCCCCGCCGCCGGCCTTCTCCCACGAGGCGCTGCGGCTGGCCGAGCCGCTCGGGCAGGAGCTGTCGGCCGCGCTGCGGCTCGCCGGCCTCGAGCTGGAGAACTTCCTGCCCGAGTACGGCGACGACCAGTTCGAGATCACCGTCGCCCCGCGGCACGCCCTGGCCGCGGCGGACGCGGCGGCGATCGTGCGCGAGCTCGTGCGGGAGGTCGCCCGCCGGCACGGCTGGCGGGCCACGTTCGCGCCGATCCTCGACCCCGGCGGGTCGGGCAACGGCGCGCACGTGCACCTGAGCTTCGCCGACGCGGCGATGCACGACCCGGCGCGCCCCGGCGGCCTGAGCCTCGCGGCCGGCCGCTTCGCCGCCGGCGTGCTGGCACACCTGCCGGCGATCTGCGCCGCCGCCGCGCCGTCGCCGGTGTCGTATCACCGGCTGCAGCCGCACCGCTGGAGCGCCGGCGCGGCCCGCCTGGCCGCCGGTGACCGCGAGGCCGCGCTGCGCATCCCGTCGGCCGTGACGTTCGCCGGCCGGGACGCCGCGGAGCAGACGCGGCTGGAGCTGCGGGTGGGCGACGGGGCGTGTTCGCCGCACTTCCTGCTCGCGCTCGTCGTGCTGGCCGGGCTGCGCGGGCTGCGCGACGAGCTCGAGCCGGCGGAGTTGGCAGTCGAGCTGGAGCCGGACGGCGTGCTGCCGGACTCGCTGGGCGCCGCGCTCGACGCGTTCGCCCGCGACCCGCTGGTGCAGGCGGCCGTGCCGGCGTCGCTGCGCGCGGGCTATGAGGCGATGAAGCGGCTGGAGATCGAGTTGGTGGACGGGCTGACGGACGCCGAGGCGTGCGCACGCTATGCCCGCGCCTATTGAGCGGCTGACGCGGCTCCGTCACCCGCGACCCCGTCGTGGTGCCGGCCTGCGCCGACGTCGCGGCCACCTGAGTACCTTCGACACATGGCCCTCCTGGCCGCGGTGCACGTGCACCACCACCTGCACGGACCCTCGCTGGGCTATCTCGCCATCGCCCTGGCCGCCGCGGCGAGCTGGGCCGGCGTCCCCGGCCCGGGCGAGCCGGTGCTCATCGCCGCCGCCATCTTCGCCACCCGGGGCCGGCTGGACCTGTTCGCGGTGCTCGTGGCGGCGTGGCTGGGCGCGACGGTGGGCGGCCTCGCGGGCTGGGCGGGCGGCCGCCGCTTCGGCCACGCGCTGATCGCCGCACCCGGCCCGTTCCGGCGCCAGCGGGTGCGGGCGATGGCGCGCGGTGAGCGCTTCTTCGAGCGGTTCGGCGTGCTCGCCGTGTACTTCGCCCCGTCCTGGGTGGCCGGCTCGATCGGCTTCGCCGCCGTCCGGTTCCTCGTGGCCAACGCCGCCGCCGCCGCGATCTGGGTGGCGCTCGTCGGCGGCGGCGCCTATCTCATCGGCCCGAGCGTCGGCGACATCGTGGGCGACGCCGGACTCGCCGGGCTGGTCGTGCTGGGCGCCCTGGCCGTCGGCGGCGCGGTCCGGATGCTGCTGCGCCGCCGGCGCCGGGTCTGAGCGCGGTGCGGGGCCGCCGGCGGCGGCCCCGCACGGCGGCGGTCACGGCGTCGTCGTCGACAGCGTGAACGTGAGCGTCTTCGCGTAGGTGCCCGTGCGCAGCGGGTCGGTCGCGGCGATCGCCTGGCGGAACGGCACGGTCGCGACGTCATTGGACACCGGCGCCGCGTACGTCTTGACCGTCGCGGGCAGCTGGGCCCCGCCGACGGTCAGCGGCTGCGACATCACGGAGGCGCCATTGACCAGATGGCCCGGGTGCGCGGTGTCCGGGTCGGTCACGGTGAGCGCGGCGTCGCCGGCCGTGGAGATGACCGTCGCGGTGGTGCTCGCGTCGTAGCTCTGGCCCACGCCGGGCGTGAACGCGCCGAAGCTCGCCGGCGCGCCCAGGGTGAGCGCGAGCGTGGCCGGCACGGTGCCGCCGACGTCGCCCGCACGCCAGGTGCCGACGTCGACCGTCGCGGTGACCGCGGTCATCGCCTGGCCGCGGCCGGCGGCCGGGACGGCCGGCTGCGCGACGCCGTGCACGGTGAACGTGCCGGCCTGGACGTAGCTCGCCGGGTCGACGGCGTCCCACACGACGGGGACGCTCGTGATCGCGCCGGTGGCCACGTCGAGGCTCTTGACCGTCGTGGGCAGCGCCGGCGCCCGGCCCTCATCGGTGGGCACCGACACCTGGCTCTCCAGCACGTTCTTGGCGAACGCGTCGTTCCAGGCCTTGAACGAGGCGCGCAGCGTGCCGTTGGCCCCGCTGCCGACGCCGAACACGTTCGTACCCGCCCACGGCCAGACGCCGGTGCCGACGTTGTCGGGCAGGTCGTTGACCACCTGCATCTCGGCGATCGAGTCGTCGCCCTGCGACTGCGTCGAGTAGACGAAGCCGACCGGGTGATTGCCGTCGTTGATCGGGTTGGTGAGCGTGCCGCTCGACGGCGGCGAGGTCTCGGCGATGTTGAGCTTCACGCTCGGGAACATCTGATGCAGCGTGTAGAAGAGCTGCTGGATCTGGCTGTAGGTGCCGTGCCACTCCGGGTAGTAGGAGAGGCCGATCCGGTTCACGAAGCCGCCGCGCGGGTCGAGGTCGCCCTTGAGCGTGTCGAGCAGCAGCTTGAGCTTCGCGAGGACCTTGCTCGGGTCGATCGCGACCTTCGCCCCGCCGGCGGGCGGCTGCTCGTACTCGTTGAACGCGAAGTGCAGCTGCGTGTCGATGTGGGTGCCCTCCTCGGCGTTGACGTCGTGCACGGCGCGGTTGCCGGCGTCGATCAGCCGCGCGAGGTTGTCGACCGAGCCGAGGAACTCCTGGTAGGCCGGCGAGCTCGTGTCGCCGTTGGCCTCGTCGTACTTCGTCCACTCGACACCGCCGCCGGGCGCGGCCAGGTAGCGCCCGGACGTGTAGTACTGGTGGTTCTTGACCACGTACGGCGTGATCTTGTCCCACTCCGAGCCCCACATCATGCCGTTGGTGATCTCGTTGCCCAGCGCGACGATGCTCGGCGTGGTGCCCTGGTCGACCAGGCTCTTGATGAAGTCGTGCGTGTAGTTGTAGGTGGCCTGGACGAGGTCGTCGAACGACAGCGAGGCCCAGTCGTAGGGCTTGGGCTGGTGCTGCGGATCGGCCCAGCTGTCGGCGTAGTGCAGGTCGATGGCCAGGTGCTGGCCGGCGCCGACGACCGCCTTGGCGACGCGCCGCGTGTTGTCGGGCGAGTCGTTGCCCGCGGTGGTGACCAGGGTGCCGCTGTCCTCGTTGCGCGGCACGTTCCACACGCGCAGGCGGATCGTGTCCCAGCCGAGGTCCTTGGTCAGGCCGAAGAAGTCGTTGCCGCCGTCGATCGCGCCGGGGTCGCTGAAGCGGCCGCCGCGGATGCCGGGCGTGGGCGGGTTGTTGCCCGCGTTGTAGTAGTAGGCGGTGGTGTTGCCGCCCTGCTCGGACGTGTCCGAGCCGTTGTCCATGTCGGGGCGCAGGTAGTTGTCGATGGCCAGGTCCCTGACGCCCACGGGCGCGCCCGACGTGACGGTCAACTTGAGGTAGCGCAGGCCCGGATAGGTGAAGACGTCGGCGAAGATGCCGCCGGGCGCGGTGTTGGCGGTGCGGTCGGCGAGCGTCGTCCAGGCGGCGCCGTCGGCGGAGCCCTCGAGCGTGTAGCGGTAGACGGTCCGGCTGCCGGCGAACGTGGTCACGACCTTGTGGACCGCGTTGTACGCGCCCCCGAGGTCGACGGTCAGGCTGGCCGGCGCGCTCGCGGCCGTCCAGGCCGTGCTCTGCGAGCTGTCGAGCGCGAGGCTCGCGTCGCCCTGGCTCGCGGTCGCGCTCACCCAGGGCTTGCCGGAGATGTCGCTCTCAGCCGGCGCGTAGGACGCCGTCCCGCTCAGCGCCTGGCCGCGTGGCGCGGCGACGAGCGCGGACAGGACGACGAGCAGCGCCATCACGGCGCCCGTGCGTACCACTCTCACTTCCCCCTCCTCGGTGGACCGCTTGCGACTCTACATCCGCAACGTTGTCGTTGCAACTTCGCAAGTCGGACTTGCGAAATCGCAGGCCGTCAGCGGCCGGTGGCGGAGAAGTGCTGGTAGTCGGTGGGACGCGGCCAGTCGCCGCCCCAGCCCCAGCCCACCGAGGCGAAGGCGCTCACCAGCCTGCCCCGGGGAAGGCCATCCCGGGCCGGTGCCGGCGGCGGTCGAGGTAGGGGCGGGACGCCGGATGGGTCGTCGTCCCGTCCTTGTACACGTACGGGTTCTCGATCGGGTTCACGTCGATCGCCCGCCCGTACGCGTGCTGCGACCAGCCGGACCCGCCGGTGACGTCGCGGCAGTTGAACGCCGACGTGTTGTCCGCCTCGATCGAGGCGTAGTCGCTGGCGCCGTAGTCGTCGACGAGCCGCATCCGCCGGATCGGGAACCGCGCCTGGAACAGCGGGCGGAACGCTCCGCGCACGGCCGGGACGGCGGACGCCGCCACCACCATCGCGCCCACGTGCGGCCTGCCGTCGAACCCGTAGTAGCCGATCCGCAGGTACCGCAGCCCGGACAGCGGCACCGGGCACCCGGGGTGCCAGGACGAGCCGCTGATCCGCTTACGCAGCGCCGCGCCGAGGCGACGGCTGGAGAACGTGTAGGCGACGGCGGGCGTCGCGGCCGGCGTGGCGGTTGCCGCCGGCGTGGCGGTCGCGGCGGGCGTCGCGGCCGCGGCGGTGGCCCGCGCGGCGGCCGGCCGGGCCGGCGCCGCCGGGGCGCCGCCGCAGCCGGCGATGGTCAGCGCGAGCGCGCAGGCGGCGAGCATCTCACCCGGATTCAACACCGGGTCAGCGTGATCCGCTGCGGATCGAGCCCGGGGCCGGACACGTACACGTTGGCGACGTAGCCGCCGCGCGTCGTCTTCGACCACACCGTGCTCGACGCGCCGAGCGCCGATGAGTGGACGCTCTCGCCGGTGGTCTGGCACGACAGCTTCAGCGTGTCCCCCTCCTTGAGCCGCCGCAGCTCCGCGGCGCTCGCGTTCGGCTGGGCGCGGACCGACAGGTGGCAGTCGCCGCTGCCGTTCACGCCGCATGTCCGCTTCACGGTGGCCGAGACCACCTGCGCGGTCGCCGTCACCGTGGCCGCGGCGGTCGCGGTCTGCGTCGCGCTGAGCGTCGCGGGCGTGGGCGTGCTCGTCGCCGCCGGCGCGACCAGCGTCGGCGCCGCGGCCGCCGCCCGCTGTGCAGCCGGCTGCGGCTGCTTGTCCGAGCTGAACACACCGGCCACGAGCAGCACGACCACGATCCCGACCACCAGCGCCGCGGCGATCCCGGCGCCCACCCAGCGCCGGTCGAGCCCTTCATGCAGGACCGGCGGCGGCGGCCACTCGGCCGGCTCGGCGGGCGCGCCGCCCAGCTCGGCGGTCGGCGGCTCGGCCGGCGCCGCGGCGACCGGTGCGGGCGGCGGGGGCGCGGCGGCGGACGCAGCCTGCGGCGGCGCCGGGCGCCGCGCCAGCGTCTGGCCGCAGCGCCCGCAGAACTGCGCCGACTCGGGCTGGGCGGCACCACAGCGCGGACAGAACACGGCCGTCTACGCCAGCCGCTGTCCGCAGTTGGTGCAGAACGCGGTGCCGGGCTCGGGCACCGTGCCGCAGTGCGGGCACGGCGCCGGGGTCGTCGGCGCCTCGCTCGCGGGCGGCGGGGGCGGGGGCGGCGCGGCCGCGGGCGGGGCGGCCGCGGCCGGGGCGGGCGGCGCCGGGGGGCGAGGCGACGGCGGGGCCTGCGGCGGGGCGCCGCCGCCCGGAGGGAGCCAGCCGGCGCCGGCGAACGCCGTGCGCTGCAGCTGGTTCTGGTCGCGCAGCAACTCGGTGATGCGGAAGATCTGGATGATCAGCTCGAGCGCGACGCGCGTGTAGATGATGTAGATGAGCGAGAAGAGCGGGGCGACGATGAACAGGACCACGACCCCCAGCCCCGCGCTCCGGCTGAACGCGCTGACCACGAAGGCCAGCGCGACCAGGCCGATGACGACGAGCGCCAGCACGTACAGGACCTTGATGATCTTGGTCGTGATGAAGCTCGTGAACGAGATGTCGAACAGACTCTCGAAGAACCCCTTTTGCATGCCGTCGACTCCCTCCTGGATGAGACCAGCTGCTGAGTTGGGTGAACGCTATCCGGGTCCGCCTCCCAGCGTGAAGCGCGCGCGGGCGGCACCGGCCACGATGAGCAGCGTGAGCCTGCGCGCATGGCGCAGCCGGCGGCGGCCCGCGGGCGTCACGCGCAGCTAGGAGATGGACGACGCCGAGGCGGCCGCCGGCGCCAGCAGCGCTGCGGCGACCGCGACGGCCAGCGGCAGGCCGGCGCGCATCACGCCTCCCCGCCGGTCAGCGGCGGGCCGACGACGCGCGTGCCGAGGCGCTCCTGCTCGGCCATCACCGCGGGCAGGTCGAACGGGACGACGCCCGTCGCGGGCAGCCGGCGCTCGCCCGCCGCGACGCCGAGGTTGCGGAACAGCGCCTCGAAGCCGCCGGGCGTCATGACACCGAGCATCCGGGCGACCGGGCTCTCCACCCGGAACGTGTGCGGCACGCCGCGCGGCATGAACACGGTCGTCCCGGGACCGGCGCGCAGGATCCGGCCGTCGACGTCGAACAGCGCCTCGCCGTCCTCCACGACGAACACCTCGTCCTCGCGGGTGTGGATGTGCCGCGGCGGGCCGAAGCCCGCGGGCATCGTCGAGCGGAAGACCGACAGGGCGCCGCCCGTGGCGGAGGCGGGGACGAGGAACTCGAACAGGCTGTTGCCGTACCAGACGGGCTCGCCGTCGACGGCCACGTGGGGGGCGATGGTGGGGATGATGGTCATGGCGGGGCAGCGTGCGGCAGCGCCGGCCGGACCGCCACGGATTCGATCCACGTCGAATCCATCGCGGCGAAGCCCGGCCTCCCGGAACCTGTGCGCCATGAACCTCATCCGCATCGATCACGTCTCGCTCGACGTCCGCGACCGACCGGCCTCGCTCGCCTGGTACGAGGAGGTGCTCGGGCTGCGCGCGGCCGCGCACCACGCCGTGCCCGACGAGCCGGTCTTCCTCGGGCCGGCCGGCGCGCGGCTCGGGCTGTTCGCCGAGCGCCCGCCCGGGCTGCGCCACGTCGCCCTGGCCACCGACGCGGCGGGTCAGGGCGTGCTGGTCGCGCGCCTGGACCGCCTCGGCATCGGCTACCGCGCCGAGCGCCACCGCGACAGCGACTCCGTCTACTTCGCCGACCCCGACGGCGCCGTGCTGGAGGTGATGGTGCCGAGGGCTTAGCGTTCCGCGGCGTCGTGGTCCGGTTCGTGTTCACCGTCGAGGATCTCGCCCGCACGCGCTTCGCCGTCTCGCCGAGCTACGAGCTCGTCCACTCGCTCGTGGCGTTCCGCGACCCGTCCCATGCCGCCCTGCACCTCCCGTGGCTGCGGGACCTCAGCGGGCGGCTGGACGGGCTCGCGCTCACCCGCGCCGTCGCGCTGATCCATGCCAGCGGGTACGTGCCGGACTTCCTCTTCCCGCCGCCGGCCGGGCCGCTGGGCCGGATCGAGGACGACCTGGCCGCGCTGCGGGCGACGCCGGCCGCCCGGATCCGCGACGAGATCCGGCTGTTCCGCAGCCAGCACCCGCGGGCGCGCGACGTGGCCGACGAGTGGCTGGCCCATCCGCGCCGCGAGGTCCGGCGGCTCGCCGAGCTGCTGGAGGACTTCTGGGCGCGCGCCATCGCGCCGGTGTGGCCCCGGATCTCGGCGTTCCTCGACGCGGACGTCGCCTATCGGTCCCGGCGCCTGGCGGCCGCCGGCCCGGCGGCGCTGTTCGCCGACCTCAGCGACGCCGTGCGCTGGCACGATGGGGGCCTCGACGTCGAGGTCCCCCGGCACGACGCCACGGTCGAGCTGGCCGGCCGCGGGCTGCTGCTGATGCCGTCGGCGTTCGACGCGGCCCGGCCCTCCGTGATCGACCGCGCCCCCTGGCAGCCGACGCTCGTCTACCCCGCCCGCGGGATCGCCACCCTGTGGCAGGACGCCCCGGCCGCACCCGACGGCCTGGCGCGCCTCCTCGGCGCCACCCGCGCGTCCCTGCTCGCCGACCTCGGCGCCCCCCGCTCGACGACCGAGCTCGCCGAGCGCCTCTCACTCAGCCCCGCGACCGCGTCCCACCACCTCTCCGCGCTCCGCGACGCGGGCCTCGTCACCGGCCGCCGCGACGGCCGCGCCGTCCTCTACGTGCGGACCGCGCTCGGCGACGCCCTCGTGCACCCTCACGCCCCGGGCTCGACGATTCCCGATTCGTAGGCGAGGACGACCGCCTGGACGCGGTCGCGGAGGCCGAGCTCGGTGAGGATGCGACCGACGTGCGTCGCGCGGACGCTGCCGCGCTGGATCGGCGGCTGCTGATCGTGGCGGCGCCCCTGAGCTTCGCCGCCGGCGCGCCGGCGTGACCGTCACGACACTCCGCTCGCGGTGTCAGGCCGGTGGCGCGAGGGCCTCGTCGAGCTTGTCCAGCATGCGCTGCTCGCCCTCGCTCACGCGCACCGCGTGGAAGCCGAAGAACCCGCCCTCCTTGGCCGCATCGGCGGCCTCGCGGGCGGCGTCCCTGAGCCAAGTGCGATAGGCATCGGCCTCGTCGGGCGTCGCCTTCCCGGACACGATGGCGTTGACCGCCACGAGCTCGTCGAGGATCTCGGTGGTGGCCAGCGCGCCGCGCGGCTTGAAGTCCTTCAGCGGGTTCTGGTGCGCCCTGGCGTCGGCCTCCGCCTCACGCGCGACCGCTCCGACGAGCTCGCCGCGGTCGCCGGCGTTGAGCACGGTCCGCAAGGTCGCGGCGGTCTCCTTGGCGAGCTCGATCGGGCCGCCCGGATCGGAGAACGAGATCGCCATCCCCGCAACGAACGGCGCGCGCTTGAGCCGCGTCCATTCCTCTTCGCTGAACGCCGCCTTGTCCGTCACGGTCAACTCCTCTCGCTCGATGTCGGGCACCGCAGTGTGGCACCGAAGCGAGATTCGCCCTCAGTCAGGCGGGGCCAGGAGGCGCCAGGTCCGGCTGTACGCCGTCGGGGGTGATCCGTCCGCCGGCGAGAACTCTCCCTTGATGGTGATCGTCCGCGACCTCGTTCGCCGCATCAGCGCCTTCCCCTGACGGGTGAAGCGGAACGGCACCGCGTGCGGGACGTGACTGCCGTCGCAGCGGGCGGTCCCGCGCCCCAGCGTGACGCGGCCCGCCGTCCAGGTGATCGTGACCTTCCCGGCGGCGGGCGCCAGGAACGCCGGGTGCTCGCCGTGCCGGAGCAGGTAGGGCGTGTACAGCCGATGCGGCAGCGTCGCCTGCTTCAGCAGGGCCTTCGTCGCGGGCAGCGCGCGCGCCACCAGCCGGAACGGCGTCATGGAGTAGGACGTGCCGCCGGCGGCGGTGGCCGCGGCCCGCAGGACGATCAGGTAGTTCAGATCGGCCGGCGCGATCGTGTGGCTGAGGCCGCTCGCGCCTTCTATCTCGTCGCACCGGTCCAGCCCGCAGCTCAGCCACTGGTAGGAGATCGTGTAGGTGCCCGGCGACCACGTGCCGGGTGTGGCGGTGACCGTGTCCCCGAGGTAGGCCGTGCCGGACAGCCTGGGGTAGGTGAGCGGTACCGGCGGCGGCTCCGGCGCGGGTGGGATCGGCCGCCCGTCGGCCGGCTGGACCTGCGACGTGGGCGGGGTCACCGCGGAGGCGGTCTGCCCGGACGCGTCGTGCCCCGTCTCCGCCGCGAGCACATAGAGCCCGGCGTCGGAGGCCTGCAGCGTGTATGAGCGCCCGGTCGCGCCCGGGATCCCCGCGCACTGGTCGATCGACTGTCCGGGGGCGCAGTCGAGCCAGTGGTAGTCGACGGACTTCGGGGCGCGCGTCCACACCGCGGAGATCTCGGTCAGCGTCTCGCCCACCCGCGGCGCGTCCACGTCGCCGCTGATCTGCGGCTTCATGACCGCCGAGAACTGCAACGGCGCCGCCGCGGCCAGGGCGGCCGTCAGCAGCGTCGCGGTGACGAGGACAAGCCCAAGCAGCATCCGGCGCATGGCACCTCCGTTCGCGGTCGTCGGAGCGATCCTCCCATCGCGCGCCCGCTGCGCGCAAACGCGCGCTCCGGCGGTTGACGGCGCCCGGGGAGCGTGATCTGATCGGCGCTTGAGCGACGGGCCCGGGCATCAACCGGTCGAGGCGCACTCGCAGCCGACCCCTGCCGTGGTCCCTGGCCTCCCCGCTCGCGCGCCGGTGAGCGCGACCGCGGCGGCGATCCTGCGCCTGCAGCGCGGCGCCGGGAACCGGGCCACGGCGCAGGCGGTGGACCGCTGGAAGTCGGGCCGGCCAGGCGTACACCGCCAGCCCGGTCATCACCGCCACCCCGCGAGCCCGCCGCGAGGGCGCTCGCCGGAGGCGAGCCTGCGCGAGCACTTCGACGTGCAGGCGGTGGTGCCATCGGCGGGCGCCGCGGCGGCGCACGCCGCTGCGCCGGTCCCGCGGCCACTCGACCCGGAGCGCCCACCCACCGGCGCGCCCGACCCCGCGGGTCTCTGGAGTGGGGTGCCGCCCTGGCTGCGGCCGCGCAACCCGGGCAGCCTCGGCGTCGACGTGCAGGCGAGCGCGGGCCAGAACCTGGGCGTCTTCGACTCGAGTGGCTCGCCGCGCGGGCCGAGCCTGCAGCAGGGCGACACGTCGTTCACGTTCAACGTGCTCGCCGTGTCTCGCGAGTTCAGGTGGTTCGGCGGCGAGACGGTCAACAGCCTCTTCGAGCCCAACGCCCTGTTGTCGGTCGCCACCGTCCCGCACGGGGTCGATCCCGACCACTGGCAGCTCGCGCTGTCCGTCGCCACCGACCTCCTGCACGTGAAGGTCGGCAACTGGCTCGACCTGCATCTCGTGACGGCACAGGGCACCGTCGGCGTCGACGTCCCCGTCGCCGGCGGAATCCGCTCAGCCGTTCGCCGGCGCGCAGGCGAGCATCGGCGCGGAGGTCGCGCTGCCCGACGACTCGGGCACCGGGGCCAGCGACCGCTTCACGCTCACGCTGGCCGGCTTCGCCCAGGTCCAGCGGCTCGGCGGCGAGACCAGCGAGGCGTTGGGCATCAACCTCACGCTCACCGCCCACGTGCTGCGCGCTCACGGAGCGCCGTAGACCGTCAGCTGCCGTTGTCCCACATCCGCAGCTCGAAGCCGCCGAGCGCGGCGCGCAGCGGCGCGGCGGCGGCGGACGGGACGACGCAGAGCACGCCGCCCTCGCGGCCGTCGCCGCGGTTGAGCGCCGCGGCGACCGCGGACGGGGGCTGGAGGTGGTGGCCGTGCCAGCCGAGCGAGCGGTAGGTGTCGCGCAGGCCGATCAGGGCGCCGCCGCTGCCGCGGATCAGCGCGAACAGGGAGAGGAAGTGGCCCTCGTCCCACTCGCAGGGCGCGACGTCGGGCTCGCCGCCGGCCAGAGCGGTCAGCAGCGCCACCGGGGACGGGCGAGTGGTCCACAGCGGGCCCGTGCGGACGTTGGCGATGAGCACGGCGTCCGGGGCCGTCGACAAGGTGCGCTCGAGCAACGACACCACGCTGTCCGCGCTCCAGGGCCCGGCGACCGGGACGACGGCGACCGCGCCGGCTGAGAGGCGCTCGATCGCGCCGACCAGCGCCTCGGTGCCCGTGCCGGCGGCCGCCGGGTCGTCCGTCGGGGGCAAGGACAGGCGGTAGTCGGCGCGGTTGGCCGTCTCGCCCGGCGGCAGCCACTGCAGCGGGTCGCCGCCCATCAGCACGGTCCCCGCCTCGCGGGCCACGAGGTCCTGGTCGACCGGCTCGCCGCCCGCCGCGGTCACGCCGTGGGCGCGCAGGGCCAGGCAGCCCCAGAAGCAGCCGCACAGCTGGTCCTTCTGCGGCAGCTCGGCGTCGTAGTCGGCGGCGAGCCGCGCCGGCCCCAGCGTCGCGAAGTCGAGCATCAGACGCTCACCCAGCTCGCCGCCGGCTGCTGCGCGATGAACGCGCGGGCGATGTCGATCCGGCGCGAGAACACGATGTCATCGCACCCCTGGGCGTAGTCGATGAACCGGGCCAGCGCGTCCGCCCGGGCGGGGTTGCCGCTGATCCGCGAGTGCAGGCCGATCGACATCATCCGCGGGACGTCGTCGCCGTCGTCGCGCAGCCGGTCGAGGTGCGCCCGGGCGATCGCGAAGAAGTGCTCCGGGCTGCCGAAGCCCTGCGGCAGCACGTAGCGGGCGTCGTTGACCACGAGCCCGTAGGGGACCACCAGGTGCGGCTTCCCCGCCACCAGCGTCCAGTACGGGAGGTCGTCGCTGTAGCAGTCGGAGTCGTAGACGAAGCCGCCCTCCTCCACGACCAGCTCGCGCGTGTTGACGCTCATCTCGCGGCAGTACCAGCCCAGCGGCCGCTCGCCGGCCGTGCGCGCGATCGACTCGACCGCCCGGCGGATCGCCTCGCGCTCCTCGTCGCGGGTCATCTCGAAGTGGTTGCTCCAGCGAAAGCCGTGGCCGGCCGTGTCGTCGCCGCGGCGGGCGATCGCCGGCCCGACCTCCGGGTTGCGCTCCAGCGCGACCGCGGAGGCGAACCAGGTGATCGGGATGCCGGCCTTGTCGAACACCCGCAGCAGCCGCCACACGCCGGCCCGGGTGCCGTACTCGTACATCGACTCGACGGCCAGGTCGCGCTGGCCCTCCAAGGCGAACGGCAGCTCGTAGAGGATGTCGTTGACGCCGTCGCCCATGGCGAACGTCTTCTCCGAGCCCTCCTCGTAGTTCAACACGATCTGCACGGCCACCCGGGCATCGCGCTCCCAGCGCACCCTGGGCGGGTGCGCGCCGTAGCCCACGAGCTCGCGCGACGGCCCGTCGACCGGGATGTCGGCGGTGCGGAAGAACTGCTCGTCGAACGTCATCCCGGCTCCTCTCCGCGTACCAGCTCCACCAGGCGGCGGGCGCCCGTGCGGACCTCCTCCACCGACGGCCAGCTGAACGACAGCCGCGCGGACCCGGGGCCGCCGCCGAACGACGCGCCCGGGACGAAGGCCACGCCGGCCGCCCGTGCGCGCTCCAACAGCGCCGCCGCGTCCCGCGGCTGCTCCAGCCAGAGGAAGTAGCCGCCCTCCGGCCGCGTCCACGTCGCCACGCCGCGCAGCGCCTCCAGCTCGGCCAGCAAGGCGTCCCGGCGCGCGCCCAGGAAGCGCCCCAGGAACTCGAGGTGGGCCGGCAGGAAGCCGGCCTCCAGGAACTCGAGCAGCTGCGCCTGCGCGAACAGCGGCGGCGAGACGTAGGTGCGCGTGGCCAGCGCCGCGACCGGCGCCACCAGCTGCGGCGGCAGGATCGCGTAGCCCACGCGCAGCCCGGGCGCCACCGTCTTGGAGAACGACGACGTGAACACGCACAGCTCCGGCGGCAGCAGCGACTGCAGGTACGGCTCGGCCGTGCCCTCGATGCGCACGTCGCGGTACGGGTCGTCCTCGTAGACGAGCAGCCCCCGCGACACCGCGAGCTCGGCCAGCGCGCGCCGCTGCTCGCCGGTGAGCGTCCGCCCGCTCGGATTGTGGAAGGTCGGCAGCACGTAGAGGAACCGCGTGTCCGGCGTGACCGCCGCGGCGAGCTGGTCGAGGTCGAGTCCGTCGTCGCCCCGATCCACCCGCACCACCTCCGCGCCGGCCAGCGCATGCAGCATGCGGTCGTACGTCGGCGCCTCGACGATCGCCCGCCCGCGCGTGGCGCCGACGATGAAGTTCAGCGCGATCAGCGAGCCCGGCGTGACCATCACCCGGTCCGGCGTCACGTCGTGGCGCTCGGCCAGCCACTCGCGCAGCGGCTCGTAGCCGAACGGCGCCCCGTAGTTCAACGCCACCCGGTTCGCCGCCCGGCCGGCGCACTCGGCCAGCTGCGCGACCGGCAGCACGTCGGGCGACGGGATCCCGCGCGCGAACGAGATCACGCCGGCGTCGGGGAGGACGCTCACAGGCCCGCCGCCGAGCGCGCGCCGTCGGCCACGATCAGCTGCCCGCTGACGTACCCCGCCTCCTCAGAGGCCAGGAAGGCGAACAGGTGGGCGATGTCGTCCGGCTGCCCGACCCGCCGCACCGGCACCCGCGGCGCCACCGCGGCCAGCGCCTCCGGCCCGAGCGAGTTGACCGGGTCGAGCGCCTGCGGCGTCTCGATCACGCCCGGCGCGACCGCGTTGGCGGTGATCCCGTCCGGCCCGTACTCGACGGCCAGCGTCTGGATCAGGCCGACCAGCCCCGCCTTGGCCGCCGCGTAGTGCGGGTGCTCCGGCCAGGCCGACACCGTGCCGGCCACCGACGACGTGGCCAGCAGGCGCCCGTACCCCGCCACCCGCATGTGCGGCAGCGCCGCCCGGAACAGCCGCCAGGCGCCGCTCAGGTCGACGTCGAGCGTCTCGTGCCAGGCGGCGTCGTCCGGCAGCGCCACCCGGCGGGCGATCCCCGCGTTGGCCACGGCGATGTCCACGCGCCCGAGCTCGGCGACGGCCCGCGAGACCAGCGCGTCGACGCTCGCCGCATCGCGCACGTCGACCTCGGCCACGACCGCCCGCGTGGAGATGGCCGCGCGGACCGGCGCGACGTCGTGCGGGTCGCCCGGGAACCAGCCGAGCACGACGTCGGCGCCCAGCGCCGAGAGCACCCGCGCGGTGGCGGCGCCGATCCCCGACGCCGCACCCGTGATGACGGCCACCCGGCCGTGCAGATCGAACATCACAGCATCACGTCGCCGCCGTTCGGGCACAGCGTCTGCCCGACGTAGTACGACGACTCGTCCGAGGCCAGGAACACCGCGGTCGGCGCCACCTCGCCCACCTCGCCGAAGCGGCCGATCGGCAGCTCGGCGAGCTTGCGCGCCGCCCACTCCTCGGTCTCCTCCTCCATCATCGCGGTGAGGATCGGGCCCGGGGCGATGGCGTTCACCTGGATCCCGCGCGTCGACACCTCGCGGGCCAGCGCCTTGGTGAAGCCGATCACGCCCGCCTTGCTGGCGCTGTAGTGGACCATCTCGACGCCCCCGATCTGGCCGAGCTGGGACGCGACGTTGATCACCTTGCCGTGGCCGCGGGCGAGCATCCCCTCGATCACCGCGCGCGTGCACAGGAACACCCCGCGGAGGTTGACGCCGAGCACGCGGTCCCACTCGGCGGCGGTCAGCTCGTGGAACCAGTGCTGGCCCATCGTGCCGGCGTCGTTGACCAGGATGTCCACGTCGCCGAGCTGAGACTCGACCTGCGCGACCATGGCCGCCACCGACGCCTCGTCGGACACGTCGCACGCCACCAGCAGGCCCCGCCGCCCGGCGCGGGCGATCGCCTCCAGGACCGGAGCGGCGACGTCCTCGCCCAGCACGTCGGCGATCGCCACGTCCGCGCCCTCGGCCGCGAACGCGGCGGCGATCGCCCCGCCGATCCCGCGCGCGCCGCCGGTGACGATCGCCACCCGGCCGGCGAGCCTCACGACCACGCCCCGAGGATCGCGTCCGACGACGCCAGGTCGAAGCGATGGCGCATCAGCAGCAGCGACGCGTCGTGCTGCGCCCGGTCGTCCGAGGCCACGCAGTCCTCGGGGATGACGACGTAGTAGTCGCCGAACATCGCGTCGCGCGCCGTCGACTCGACGCAGCCCTCGGTCGTGCAGCCCGACACGACGCACGTCTTGATCCCGTTCGCCCGCAACAGCATGTCGAGGTTGGTCCCCCAGAACGCGCTCGAGCGGTACTTCTTGATCAGCACGTCGCCGTCGCGCGGCGCCAGCTCGGGGATGACCTCCTGGCCCTCCGAGCCATCCGGCGTGTAGTCCAGCGGCTCGATCACGCCCTCGGACCCCAGGTGCAGGCGCAGGTTGAAACGGATCTGTGCCGGCGAATCGCTGATCCGGCCCGGCAGCACCGTCATCTGGATGTAGAACACGGGCACGCCGGCCGCCCGGGCGCCCTCGATCAGCCGCGCGAGCCGCGGGACCATCGGCGGGTACATCGAGATGTCCACGCCGAGCTTGTCGAACGCCCCGCCCGGCGTGCAGAAGTCGCGCTGCATGTCGACGACGAGCAGCGCCGTGTGCGCCGGGCCGACCAGCTCCTCCAGTGTCGTGAAGACCTGCTTGCCGGCGATCTCCAGCATCAGATCGGCGCGGAGACGAGGTGCGCCTCGCCCAGGTCGTCCTCCTCCTCGGCCAGGACCTTGCCCATCGCCTGCAGCTTCTCGGGCGAGCGCGCGCGCAGGACGTAGTAGGCGATCAGCCCGAGGACGACCCAGATCAGCACCAGGTAGGGCACGAGGTCATACGGGTGCGCCTGCCCGGGCTTGCCGACGAAGTAGAGCGGATAGGCCAGCGCGACCACGCCGAGCACCGGCGCGATCACGTGCTTCCAGGTGCTGCGCTCCGGGTCGGAGCGGAAGAACCGGATCAGTGCCACGTTGGCCATCATGTAGACGATGATCACGGCGACGGTGCCGAGCGAGCCGGTCCAGCCGTAGACGTCGGTGATCCCGTTGCCCAGCCAGGCCGAGAGCAGCAGGCCGGCCACGATCGACAGGCCGGTCAGCGCGAAGATGGCCACGTAGGGCGAGCGCCACGAGTGGTGGATGCGTCCGAGCTGCGGCGGCAGCACCCGGTCGCGCCCCATCGCGTAGATCACGCGCACGGTGGCGTTCTGCACGGCCAGGAAGCACGAGAACAGGCCGAACACGGCGGCGATCTCGATGACCTGCTTCAGCCCCGGGGCGTAGCGGGTGGCCAGCGTCGGGAACGGCGTCGGGTCGTTCAGGAACGCCTTCAGCTGCGCCGGGTCGTTGAGGTGGTAGCCCGCCGTCAGCGCGTACATCATCACCACATAGAAGACGCCGATGATCGTCATCGCGCCGAACACGGCGCGCGGGATGTTGCGGCGGGCGCCGCGGGTCTCCTCGCCCAGCACGGCGGCCGACTCGAAGCCGACGAACGACAGGATCCCGAACACCCCGCCGAGCGCGACGCCCTTGATCCCGTCGCCGGAGGCGCTCGGCGTGAAGTAGTGCAGCGTGTTGCCGTCGCCCGCCTTGGCGATGGCGATGATCCCGAGCAGCAGGAAGAAGAACATCTCGAAGCCGAGCAGCGCCAGGTCGACGCGCACGGACGCCTTGATCGAGCGGATCGAGAGCCCGAACACGAGCCCGATCAGGATCAGGCCGAGGATCCACCACGGGATGTTCACGCTCAGCTCGGTCTGCAGGTAGTTGTGCAGGAACGCGCCGTTGGCCGTGAACAGGCCGATCGCGAACATGATGAACGCGAAGAAGTACATCCAGCCGGTGAAGAAGCCGGCGGCGCTGCCCAGCCCGTGGCTGCAGAACGTGTAGAACGAGCCGCTCGACGGCAGCCTTCGCGTGAACTGGATCACCGTGTTGGCCACGAACGCCGTGGCGATGAACGCGCCCAGGAACGACAGCGGCAGCGCGGCGCCGGCGTTCGGGGCGGCGGCGGGCGCGTTGAGGATCACCGCGATCACCGGCGCCATCAGTGCGGCGGACAGCGCGATGCAGTTCGGGAGCGACAGCTGCCCCTTCCGCAGGCGGACGCCTTCGGGAGCCTCCGCGCGCGCGACAGTCGTCTCTGCCATCTCGAACCCCCTCCTCGGTGGGCCTGGACGGGCCGAGCATACGCCCGTGCGCAAGCTGCCTTCAGGTGGCCCGGCTAGGCTCGGCTCCATCGACGAGATCGTGATCGACAACTCCGCCGGCGGCGACGCCGACTTCGCCGCCGAGGTGTGCCGCCGGCTGCGCGACCGCGGCTTCTCGGTGGCGCTGCGCGAGGCCGACCGCCAGGCCATGTTCGACACGGCCGTCCACCTCGTGACGGCCGGCCTCGCGGTGCGGCTGCCCGAGGTGCCCGAGCGCGCCGTGCTGGCCGCGGTCGAGGAGGACGTGCGGGCCGCCCTGCTGCACCGCCCGAGCGTCCGCCGGCGCACGCGCAGCGTGCCCGTCCACCTGGGCGACACCGCCCGCGTCCTGGAGTGGATCGATGTCTTCGACTGACGACTTCCGGCGCGACGGCGTGGTGGTGCTGCGCGGCGTGCTGGGGCCGGACGCGCTGCGGGCGCTGGCCGCCGGCGTCGAGCGCAACCTGCGCGACCTCGGCCCGCTGGGCATGAACGCCACCAAGGCCGGCGATCCGGGCGCGTTCGTGGAGGACTTCCGCAACTGGCAGCGGATCCCGGAGTACGCCGAGGCGATCGCCGCGTCCGGCATCCCCGCGCTGGCCGGCGAGCTGATGGGCGCCGGGACGGTGCGGCTGTTCCACGATCACCTGCTGGTCAAGGAGGCCGGGACGCGCGACCCCAGCCCGTGGCACCAGGACCAGCCCTATTACTCGATCGACGGCCGCCAGACCGTCTCGTTCTGGATCCCGCTCGACCCGGTGGCGCGCACGAGCACGCTGGAGTTCGTGGCCGGCTCGCACGCCGAGGGCCGCTGGTACATGCCGCGCTCGTTCGTCGCCAAGACGGCGATGGTGGTCGACGAGGGCGCGCTCGAGGAGGTGCCGGACGTCGAGGCGGACCGCGCGGCGTGGCCGATCGTCGGCTGGGCGCTCGAGCCGGGCGACGCGGTCGCGTTCAACATGCTGACGCTGCACGCCGCGGGCGGCTCGCCGACGCGCCGGCGGGCGTTCTCGCTGCGGCTGGTGGGCGACGACGTGCGCTGGGCGCCCCGCCCACACCGCACCAGCCCGCCGTTCCCGGAGCTCGACGGCGTGCTCGCGGCGGGCGACCCGCTCGAGCACCCGCTGTTCCCCGTGCTCTGGTCTCAGAGCCGCCGGTAGACGACGCCCCGCAGCGTCGAGCGGGTCCCCGGCTGCCCCGGGCGGAGCGTGGCGACGCGCGTCAGGCCGCGGTCGTGCGCGAGCGCCCGCGCGATCTGCCGGCTCCGCACCTCGACCAGCTGCGTCCAGGGCGCGCGGCGGTCGGAGTGCAGCCCGGCCGGCCGGATGTAGGCCAGCCGGGCGCCCGCCGGCAGCGCGCGGGCGAGCGCCAGCACGCGGTGCGTCCCGGCCGCGCGCAGCCGCGCGACCGCGTCCCGCCAGTCCATCACCGTCGGGTCGGCGGAGCGGCCGAACGCCGTGGCGTAGCGCTCGGCCGGCCCCAGCGCATAACGCAGCAGCGGCCCGGTGTCCGGCTGGCCGGCGACGACGAGGTCGCCGGGACGCAGGAGCGGCGCCAACCGCGACACGATCGTGCGGATGTTGCTCTTGCGCGCCAGCGAGCCGTACGCGGGGAGGCCGAACCAGGCGAGCGCCACCACCGCCAGCGCGGCCAGGCCGGCCACGCGCGCGCGGGAGACCACCAGCGCGCCGAGCAGCAGGACGGGACCCGCCAGCACGATGAAGTAGCGCGGCGACCAGGCGCGCGTATGCCGCGAGACGGCCCAGGCGACCAGGAGCGCGCCGGCGCCGAGGACGACGAGTGTCGCCGCCGCGCGGCGGTCCGCAGCGCTCCCCCACCACAGCGCCGCGCCGGCGGCCACGACCAGCGCGCACAGCGGCCCGGCGCCGCCGAACACGTCGCGGACCGCCCGGTCCGGCGCGAGCGCGCCCGGGATCGGCGCCCACGGCGCCCCGGTGTGCGCCGCCTGGAAGAGCAGCGTCGGCAGCCAGGGGGCGAACAGTGCGCCGGCCGCGCCGAACACGAGCGCGGCATCGAGCAGCATCGCCCGCCGGTCGCGCGCCGAGAGCGTGAGCAGCACCGCCGCGCCGGCGGCCGCGGCGAAGAGGAACACGCCCCAGCCGTGGGTGTACAGCAGCGCGGCGAGGGCCGCGACGAGCAGTGGGCGCAGGCCGCGCCGGCGCTGCACGAAGACGGCGACGAACGTGCCGCTGACCAGCAGCGAGAGCAGCGCCAGCAGCGCGTACATGCGGGTCTCCTGGGCGTACGTCGTGACCAGCGGGTTCAGCGCCGCGAGCACCGCGCAGACCCAGCCGGCGCGCGGCCCGAACAACGTGCGGCCGAGCCACAGGCCGAGCGGCACGCAGGACAGCGCGCACACCACGCTCAGCGCGTGGGTGGCGGCCTCCGAGTCCCCGAACGCCCGCATCCAGCCGTGCAGCAGCAGGTAGTAGAGCGGCGGCGACCCGTCCTCGCGCAGCAGCCCCGGAAGCGCGCTCACCGGGTGCGACGCCACGCCCACGGAGATCGCCTCATCGCCCCAGAACGGCGCGCCCAGCGCGCGCGTGCGCACGTGCGCCGAGACCAGCAGCAGCGCCGTCAGGCCGGCGGGGAGGCGGACCGCCTCCCGGCTGGCCCAGGCGCCCGCGCGGTAGCGCGGCGCGGCGACGGCGAGCGACATGCCGCCGGTTCTAGGCCGGTCACGTGATCCGTTCCTGAACCGCGTGCCAGGATGTTGAGCGCACATGGCGATCGACGCAGCAGCCGACACCGGCGTCCCCACCAGCCTGGCCGCGGCCGAGGAGCGCTACCCGCCGCGCGACCTGCCGGCCGGCGCGGAGGTCACCCGCGTCGCCCCGAGCCCCACCGGCCGCCCGCACATCGGGACCGCCATGCAGATCATCCTCAACCGCGCCCTGGCGAAGGGCACCGACGGCGTGTTCCTGCTGCGGATCGAGGACACCGACCGGGCGCGGCTGGACGAGCGCAGCCTGGAGGAGATCTTCGGCGTGCTCGACTGGCTGGACGAGCTGCCCGACGAGGGCCCGCGCGAGGGCGGCGACTACGGCCCGTACGTGCAGAGCGAGCGGCTCCCGCTCTATCACGCGGCGGCGGAGCACCTGCTGACCACGGGCGGCGGCTACCGCTGCTTCTGCACCAAGGAGCGCCTGGACGAGGTGCGCGAGCGCCAGCGCGCGGCCGGTCAGCCGACCAAGTACGACCGCCACTGCCTCGCGCTGACCCCGGAGGAGGCGGCGCGGCGGGCCGAGGCCGGCGAGCCGCACGTCATCCGCCTGCGCGTCCCGGACCGCCCGGTGGTGGAGGTGCACGACCTCGCGCGCGGGGCGATCCAGTTCGACCCGGCCACGCTCGACGACTCGGTGCTCCTGAAGGCCGACGGGTTCCCGACCTACCACCTCGCCGTCGTGGTCGACGACCACTTCATGCGCGTGACCACCGTGGTGCGCGGCGAGGAGTGGATCTCCTCCACGCCCAAGCACGTGCTGATCTACGAGGCGTTCGGCTGGGCGCCCGTGCGCTTCGTGCACACGCCGGTGCTGCGGGACACGCGCAAGCGCAAGCTGTCCAAGCGCTCGGGCGACATCTCGGTGCTCGGCTACTTCGACCGCCAGGGCTATCCGCCGGCGGCGTTCCGCAACTTCATCACCCGCGTGCTCTGGCCGCACCCGGACGAGCTCGACGCCTACCCGCACGCCGACTTCGTGCGGGCGTTCGACCCGGCGAAGATGAACGTGTCGGGCCCGGTGGTCGACATGCGGCTGCTCGAGCACATCGCGGTCCACTACACGCGCGAGCTGTCGCGGCTGGAGCTCTACGACCGCGTCTCCGGCTGGCTCTCGCGGCTGCTGGCCACGGACGAGCCGGTGGAGATCATGACGCCGCTCAAGGGCGACGAGCTGCAGGCGACGCCGGTGGCGCGCGAGGAGGTCGCGGCGTTCCGCGACGCGTTCCAGCGCGACGCGGCCTACACGATGGGCGCGCTCGGCGTGGAGCCGGAGCGCTTCCACAAGCTCGGCGACGTCCTGCTCGGCGGGCGGCTGTTCTTCCCGCAGACGTTCGCGCCCGCCGCCGCGGAGGAGCTCACCCAGCCGCTGGGCGGCGCCGACCCGGCGCGCGAGCTGCTGGAGCGCTACCGCGGCGTGTTCCACTCCGGTCAGGCGCTCGCCGCGTGGGAAGGCTGGCTGCGCGACTACGCCGCGGGCCTGGGCGTGAAGCCGGGTGCGGTGTTCCTCACGCTGCGGGTCGCGGTCACCGGCGCGCGCCGCAGCCCGCCGCTGCACCCCGTGATGGAGGTGCTGGGCGAGGCCGAGGTGGAGCGCCGGCTCGAGCTGGCGCTGGCTACGCTCGCGTGATCGCGAGCGCGTCGCCGAGCCGCAGCTCGACGGCAAGCACCTCGGCGGCGATCCGGTCGCGGTAGGCCAGCAGGTCCTCGTCGGCCCGGGGCAGCGTGGCCACGATGCGGTCGGTCAGCTCCAGGCCGGCGCTCCGGCGCATGGCGTTGAGCGCGTGGACGAGGTCGAGCACGCGGCGCTCGCGGCGCAGCTCGTCGTCGAGCGTCGTGTCGAAGGCCACGCTGATCCCGTCGTCCTCGGCGATCGCCCACCCCTCGAGGGCCATCCGCTCGCCGCGCAGGACCTCGTCGGGCGCGAGCTCCACGCCCGCCGCCCGCAGCCGGCCGTCGCCGAGATCCTCGACGTCGCCGTTCTGCAACGCCGCACGCACCTCCGGCAGCTGCTTGCCCAGGCGCGGCCCGAGCAGCCGCAGGTTCGGCAGCAGCTGCACCTGGGCCACCGGGCCCTCGTCGAACCCGACCTCCTTGACGCGCAGCTCCTCGGCGATCTCGTCGGCGTGCCCGGTGGCCGCACGCGCCCCCCGGACGTACAGGCGGCGCAGCGGCTGGCGCAGCACGAGGTTCGCCTCGCCCCGCGCCCGCCGGCCGAGCTGGACGACGTCGCGCACCGCCGCGATCTCCGCGAGCAGCTCGGCGTCGCCGGGGCGCTCGCTGCGGGTGGGCCAGCCGGCGAGGTGCACGGAGGCCGCCGCCTCCGGGCAGGCCGGCGTGACCAGCGACTGCCACAGCCGCTCGCTGAGGAACGGCAGCACGGGGGCGACCACGCGGGCGGCCTGCACGAGCGCGGTCCACAGCGTGCGGAACGCCGCCTCGTCGAACGCGTAGAAGCGGCGGCGCGAGCGGCGGATGTACCAGTTCGACAGGTCCTCGAGGAACGCCTCGAACGCGTTGATGACGTCGACGGTCAGGTAGGCGTCGTAGGCCGCCTCCGCGTCCGCCACGAGCTGGTTGGTGCGGGCGAGCAGCCAGGCGTCGAGCGGCTTGAGCGCGACGCCGGCCACGCCCTGCTCGAGGTCCGCATAGGTGGGCTGGAAGCCCTCGATCGCCGCGTAGTCGAGGAAGAACCGGGCCGAGTTCCACAGGGTCAGCAGCCGCCGCTTGACCTCGTCGGCCGGGCCGTAGCCGAAGCGGATGTTCTGCGTCGGCGGCTGCTGGCAGTACAGCCAGCGCATCACGTCGGCGCCCATCCGGTCGAACGCCTCGTCGGCCGAGATGAGGTTGCCCCACGAGCCGTGCATCTCCCGGCCCTCGGCGTCCAGCAGCTTCTCGTAGGTCAGCACCTTCTTGAACGGCGAGCGCCCGGTCAGCACGACCGCCATGAACAGCTGCGAGTAGAACCACAGGCGGATCTGCTCGCGCATCTCCGTCACCCAGTCGGCGGGGAACCACTGCTCCCAGTACGCGTGGTCGGGCAGGTCGGCCTTCGTCAGCCCCTTGGCCGCGCCGGTGGCGTAGCCCTCGGGGACGAACGTGTCGTTCTGCCAGCCGAGCGTCGAGAACGGGACGATCCCGGCGTCGAGCCACACGTCGCCCACTTCCTGGATCCGGCGCAGGTGCGCGTCGCAGTGCTCGCAGCGGATCACGACGTTGTCGATCCACGGGCGGTGGAGCTCCTGAAGCTGCTCCAGGCCGCTGATCGCCCGGGCCTCGAGCTCTGCGCGCGAGCCGATCACGTTCAGGTGCCCGCAGACGCAGGGATACAGGGGCAGCGGCAGCCCGTAGTAGCGGCGGCGCGAGATGTTCCAGTCCTCCATGTTGCGCAGCCAGTCGTCCATGCGCTTGCCGTACTGCGCGGGGGTCCACTCGACCTTCGCGTTCTCGTCCAGCAGCTGCTGGCGGACGCCGTCGACCGCGATCAGCCAGTCGTCGGCCACGCGGAAGATCAGCGGCGTGTCGCAGCGCCAGCAGTGCGGATAGGCGTGGAGGATCGTGTCGTTGGCGACGAGCAGGCCGCGCTGCTGGAGATCGTCGATGATCGGCTGGCGGGTCTCGTCGATCGACTTGCCGGCCAGCCAGCCGTAGTCCGGGTAGAAGTGGCCCGCCTCGTCCACCGGCGTGAGCACCGGCAGGGCGTGGACGGTGGAGAGCACGAAGTCCTCCGGGCCGGCGCCCGGGGCGATGTGCACGATGCCCGTGCCGGTGTCCAGCGACACCTCGTCCCACGGGATCACCCGGTGCTCGACGTTGCCGCCCGGGCCGAGCTCGTCGAACGGACCGGTGTAGCGCCAGCCGATCATCTCCTGCCCGGTCAGCCTCTCGGCGAACTCCGCGTCGGGCCGCGACTGCGTCGACACCCAGTCGCCCTCGGCCGTGCGGCCATACTCGATGTCTGGCCGGACCGCCGCGGCCACGTTTGCCGGCAGCGTCCACGGCGTCGTCGTCCAGATCACCAGCGCCTCGCCCGGGCGCTCCAGGAGCGGCAGCCGCACGCTCAGCGCCGGGTCCTCGCGGTCCTGGAACACGCCGGCCTGGCTGAGCTCGTGCTGGGAGAGCGACGTGCCGCAGCGCGGGCACCACTGCGTCGAGCGGTGGCCGCGGACGAGCCACCCCTTGTCATGGACGACCTTCAGGAAGCGCCAGATGTACTCGATGTTCGTGTCGGAGAACGTGTAGTAGTCGCGCTCCCAGTCCATCCACTGGCCGAGCCGCTCGGATGCCCGCCGCAGCTCGGCCGACGACCAGGCCACCACGTCGCGGCACTTGGCGGCGAACTTGTCCAGGCCGTACGCCTCGATCTCCTGCTTGGAGTTCATGCCCAGCGACTTCTCGACGCCGACCTCGATCCACAGGCCCTGGCAGTCCCAGCCGTTCTGGTAGCGCTGGTGGTAGCCGCGCAGGCCCTTGTAGCGGATGAACACGTCCTTGAGCGTGCGCCCCCACGCCGTGTGCACGCCCATCGTCTTGTTCGCCGTCACCGGCCCGTCGAAGAACCCGAACCGCGGCCCCTCGGCGTTCTGCTCGCGCAGCCGGTCGAACACCCGCTCGGCGCGCCAGAACTCGAGGATCTCCTGCTCGAGGACGGGGAGATCGGGCACCGGGGGGAGTCGCGTGAAGGGCTGCGCCATGGCCGACGATGGTACGAGGCGGACGCCGCCGCGGCGGTAGATTTCCGGCGAGGTGGATGGCGTCCATGACATGGGTGGGATGCACGGCTTCGGGCCGGTGGTGGAGCCGGGCGGCGAGCTGCCCTATCACGAGCGCTGGGAGCCGCGGGTGTTCGCGCTCCATCTGCTGGTCGGGCTCGAGGGGCTGGGCGCCGGGCCGAGCGGCCGGCCGCTGCGCGAGGAGATGGACCCGGCGCACTACCTGGCCGCGTCCTACTACGAGCGCTGGCTGTGGAGCGCCGAGGAGCGGCTGCTGCGCAAGGGCACGATCGCGCCCGGCGACGTGGAGGCGGTGATGGAGCGCCTGCGGGCGGGCGAGGCGGTGCCGGAGCGCCGCGACCGGGAGATGGGCGAGCGCGCGGTGGCCGCGCTGGGCGACGAGCACCCGATGCACCCGCCGCCGCCCGGGGCGCGGTTCGCGCCGGGCGCCCGCGTGCGGGTCAAGCGGATGCGCCCGGCCGGCCACACGCGCTGCCCGCGCTACGTGCGCGGCGCGACCGGCGTGGTCGAGCGCGTCGACGGCGCCGACCGGCTCCCCGACCGCGCCGTCTACGGCGAGCCGGCCGACCGCGAGCCGGTCTACTCCGTCGCGTTCCGCTCGACCGAGCTGTGGGGCGCGAGCGGCGAGCCGCCCTGGACCGTGCTGCTCGACCTGTGGGACAGCTACCTGGAGCCCGTATGACGCCGCACGCCCACCATCATCCCCGCCCCGCGTCGGAGGTCGAGCTGCGCGCCCGCGCGCTGGAGGCGCTGCTGGTGGAGCGCGGCCTCGTCTCGACGGACGCGATCGACGCCGTGGTCGAGCTCTACGAGCACGACGTCGGCCCGCAGAACGGCGCCCGCGTGGTGGCCCGGGCGTGGGCCGACGACGGCTACCGCGAGCGGCTGCTGGACACGCCGGACGCGGCGATCGCCGAGCTCGGCTTCGGGGGCGCCGAGGGGGACAACATGCGGGTGGTGGCCAACACGCCGCAGACGCACAACGTGATCGTCTGCACGCTGTGCTCCTGCTATCCGTGGCCGGTGCTCGGGCTGCCGCCGAGCTGGTACAAGAGCGCGCCGTACCGGGCCCGCGTGGTCGCCGAGCCGCGCGCGGTCCTGCGGGAGTTCGGGCTCGTGCTGCCCGCGGACATCGAGATCCGCGTGTGGGACTCGAGCGCCGAGGTCCGCTACCTCGTGCTGCCGATGCGCCCGCGCGGCACCGGCGACTGGACCGAGGACGAGCTCGCCGCGATCGTGACCCGCGACTGCATGATCGGCACGGCGCTGCCGGAGGCGTGACCGCGCCGACGCCGCTCACCGCCGTCGACGGCGCGCTCGGCGCGACCGCTCCGCTGCCGCGCGACAACGGCGAGCTCGTCTTCGAGGAGCCCTGGCAGGGCCGGGCGCTCGGCCTGGGGGTGGTCGTCATGGAGCGCACCGGCGCGTCGTGGACGGACTTCCGCCGGCACCTGGCCGCCGCGATCGGCGCGCGGGAGCCGCAGGCCGGCGAGACCGCCGCCACCGCCTACTACGCCGCCTGGCTGGACGCGCTCGAGGCGCTGCTGGCCGAGCGCGCGTGAGCCGGCGGCCGTGAGCGCTCTGGAGTGGCTGCGCCGGCACGACCGCGGCTTCGCCGCGCTGCGCCGGGCCGCCCGCACGGCGATCGTGATGCCCGCGCTGTTCGCGTTCGGCATGGAGGTCGTGGGCGATCCGCTCGTGGCCACGTTCGCGGCGTTCGGCTCGTTCGCCATGCTGCTGCTGGTCGACTTCCCCGGGCCGATCCGCGACCGCCTGCGCGATCAGGCCGCGCTCGCCGTGGCCTGCGGCGTGCTCATCGCGCTCGCCACGGTCGTCTCGCGCTCGACTTGGGCCGCCGCCGCGGCGATGGCCGTGGTGGGGTTCGGGATCCTGTTCGCCGGGGTGGCCAGCTCGGTGCTGGCCGGCGCGGCGCAGCCGCTCCTGCTGTCGTTCATCCTGCCGCTCTCGCTGCCGGGTCCCGTGTCCTCGATCCCGGACCGGCTCGCCGGTTGGGGGCTCGCGTCCGCCTGCTCGCTCGCAGCGATCGCCCTGCTCTGGCCGGCGCCGGCGGTGGACCCGGTGCGGACCCGGGCGATCGCGGCCCTGCGGGCGCTGGCCGTGCGCCTGCGGGTGGACCCCGGCGCGCCGCCGGGACCGGAGCCGGCCGTCGCGGCGCTGGACGCGACGTTCTTCGCGACGCCGTTCCGGCCCGCCGGGCTGAGCACGGCGGCGCGTGCCGTCGTGCGGCTGGTCGACGAGCTCCGCTGGCTCGACTCGATCCTGGTGCGCCGGCCGGCGGGGCGGGACCCGGCCGCGGACGCCGTGCTCACGGCCGCCGCCGAGGTCCTCGACGCGGCCGGCGCCGGGCTCGAGCGGCCCGCGGCCGGCGGCGCCGGGCTCGAGGCCGCGCGGGCGCGGCTGCGCGATCGCCTGCGCGACCTCGACCGCTCCGTCACCCGCTCGCTCACCGAGGCGACGATCGTCACCGCGCTGAGCCCGGGCTTCCGCGCCCAGGAGCTCGGCTACGTCGTGCTGCAGATCGCGGCCAACGTCGAGGCCGCCGTGGCCGCCGAGCGCCGCAGCTGGGCGGACCGGCTGCTCGGACGCCCGCCGGCCGGGCTCCCGCGCACCATCGCCGCGGCGCAGGAGCGCACCGGCGCGCACCTCGAGCGCCACTCGGTGTGGCTGCGCAACAGCGTGCGCGGGGCGAGCGGGCTGGCCGGAGCCGTGCTCGTGGCGGACCTGGTCAGCACCCAGCACGCGTTCTGGGTCGTCCTGGGCACGCTGTCGGTGCTGCGCTCCAACGCGCTCAGCACCGGGCAGACGGTCGCCCGTGCGCTCGGCGGGACGGCGGCCGGATTCATCGTGGGCGGCGCGCTGGTGTACTTCATCGGCACCGACCGGGCGCTGCTCTGGGCCGTGCTGCCGGTGGCGGTGCTGCTCGCCGGGCTCGCGCCCGCCGCCGTGTCGTTCGCGGCCGGCCAGGCCGCGTTCACGGTCACGGTCCTGATCGTGTTCAACATCCTCGTGCCGGCCGGCTGGAAGCTGGGGCTCGTCCGGATCGAGGACGTCGCGCTCGGCTGCGCCGTCAGCCTCGCGGTCGGCGCGCTGCTCTGGCCGCGCGGCGCCGGGCCGGTGCTCGCCCGCGCGCTGGCGGACGCGTACCGGTCCAGCGCCGCCTACCTCGCCGGCGCCGTCCAGTACGGGGTCGGGCGCTGCGACGCCACCGCCGCCGACGCGGCCCGCCCGGAGCGGGAGGCCGCCCGCGCCGCGGCATCCTCGCGCCGGCTCGACGACGCGTTCCGCGGCTACCTCGGCGAGCGCGGCGCCAAGCCGGTGCCGCTGGCGGACGTGACGCGGCTCGTGACCGGCGTCGCCGGCCTCCGCCTCTCCGCCGACGCCGTGGTCGACCTGTGGGCGAGCGACGAGTCCGCGCGGTCAGACCGCGCGGGCGTCCGCCGCGAGCTGAGCGCGGACGCCGAGCGCCTCACCGGCTGGTACGACGAGTTCGCCGCGGGCCTCGCCGGCGCCGACGGCGTGCCCGCGCCGCTGAGCGCCGACGCCGCGGCCGGCGACCGGCTCCTCGAGGCGGCCCGGCGCGACCTGCGCGCGCCGGACGGCCAGGCCGTCGCCACGGCCGCGCGCGTGCTGTGGACGGGCGATCACCTCGACGCCGCGCGCCGGCTGCAGGCGCTGCTCGCCGGGCCGGCCGGCGAAGCCGTGGCCTCGGACGCGCTGCGCTGAGGCGCGCCTTACGCGGTCGGGAGGCTCGCGGCCGCGGGCGCGGCGTCCTCCTCCCAGTCGATGCGCGCGGCGTCGGAGCGATCGAGCACCTGGGGACCGCGCTGCTTGGTGAAGTAGTCCGAGCCCCAGGAGACGAACGCGTCGATGCGGTTGCGCACCCCGGTCATGAGGACGGCGTGGACGCCGAGCCAGGCGGAGAAGGCGAGCGTCCCGTGCAGTTCGTGCCGATGCGCGCCGACCTCGGCGATCGCGGCGCCGCGCCCGATCATGGCCATGATGCCCTTGTCGTGGTAGTGGAAGCTCTGCCGCGGCCGGCCCTCGTGGTCGGCGAGCAGGTTGTCCGCCGCGCAGACGCCGCTCTGGAGCGCGACCGAGCCGAGCTGCGGATGGGTGTCGCCGTCGGGACTCGGGATGTTGGCCATGTCGCCGATGGCATAGACGCCCGGCGCTCCGGCGACCGTGAGGTCCGGCAGCACGTCGACCCGGCCGCCGCGCCCGTGCGGGAGACCGGCCGCGCCGGCCAGCGCCGGCGCCCGGATTCCGCCGCCCCAGACGACGCACCGCGTCCGGATGGTCGTACCGTCGGCCAGCGTGACGTGGCCGGGGCCGACCTCGGTCACCGCGGTGCCCAGATGGAGCCGCACGCCCTTGCGGCCGAGCACCTTGGTCACGTACGTGTGGGCGTCGTCGGAGAACGCGCCGAGCAGCGAATGCCCGAGGTCGACGATGTGGATCTGGGCCGCGGCGACGGCCAGCTCGTCGAACTCGCCGGCCATCGTCTCGTGGACGAGGTCGGCCAGTGCGCCCGCGGTCTCGACCCCGGTCGGGCCCCCGCCGACGATGACGAAGTTCAGGGCGCCCTGCTCGATGAGCCCCGGATCGCGGTCGGCCGCCTCGAACACGCCGATGATCCGCGAGCGCAGCCGCTGCGCGTCGTCGAGGCAGTACAGCGGGAAGGCGTGCTCCTCCGCGCCCGGGGTGCGAAAGAAGTTCGGCCGCGAGCCCGCGGCCAGGACGAGCGCGTCGCCCGTGAAGCGGTCGCCGTCCGCCGTGACCACCGTCCGCGTGGCGAGGTCGACCGACGCGACGTCGGCGAGCTTGACGTCGACGTTGTCGTCCTCATTGAACAGCTTGCGCAGCGAGAACGCGATGTCGCTCGACGCGAGCTGCGACGTCGCCACCTGGTAGAGCAGCGGCTGGAACTGGTGGTAGTTGTTGCGGTCGATCAGCGTGACGTTGACGTTGTCGCGGCCCGCCAGGCGACGCGCGCAGCCGACGCCGGCGAAGCCGCCGCCGACCACGACCACGTGCAGCCCGCTGTCGGAGTGCTCGTCCATGCCCCGGATGCTGGCCCCGTGCGCGGGCGCATGTCCTCACCCGATCGGGGTTAACGGGCCGTCTCGGGCGGGCCTGGGGGCGACGGACCGGGGGCCGGGGTTCATACGCTCCGGGTGAAGCCGGGCGCCCGCGCCGCGACTAGCGTCCGGCGGGCCTTGCCGCTCGTCGCCGCGACCCAGGTGTTCACCGTCGACGCCGGATCGTTTCTGGCGATCGTCGCGACGGCCGCGGTCGCGGGCACGCTGTGCGCCGTGATCGGCAGCCGCGTGTTCGTGCCGGTCGTGGTGGTCGAGCTCGTGCTCGGGGTGCTGATCGGGCCGCAGGTGCTCGGCCTCGCCCACGTGAACGGGTTCACGAACTTCTTCTCGGACCTCGGGCTCGGGATGCTGTTCTTCTTCGCCGGCTACGAGATCGACCTCGAGCGGATCCGCGGAGAGCCGCTCAAGCTCGCCCTGCTGGGCTGGGGCATGTCGCTGGTGATCGCCTATTCGCTCGGCGGCATCCTGGCGGGCCTCGGCGTGGTCGTATCGCTCGTCTACGTGGGATCCGCGCTGGCCACGACCGCCATCGGCACGCTGATCCCGGTGCTCTCGGACACGGGCGAGCTCGAGACGGACTTCGGGCGCTACCTGCTGGCGGCCGGCGCGGTCGGGGAGTTCGGACCGATCCTGCTGCTCACGCTGGTGCTCTCGACGCAGAGCGCCGTGCACAACGCGATCATCCTGGTCGCCTTCGTCGCGCTCGCGGTCATCGTCGCCGTGCTGGGGGTGCGTTCGTCGGGTCGCACCCTGCCGATGCTCGAGCGAACGATCGAGACCAGCTCGCAACTCGCGGTGCGCTGGATCGTGGTGCTGGTGTTCGCCCTCGCGCTGCTCGCCAACAAGCTCGGCCTCGACCTGCTGCTCGGTGGGTTCGCCGCCGGCCTGATCACCCGGCAGACCCTGCGGGCGCGGGAGCTGCCGCTGTTCGACTCGAAGCTCAGCGCCGTCGCGTTCGGCGTCTTCGTCCCGTTCTTCTTCGTCACGAGCGGCATGCGGCTCGATGTCGACGCGCTCTTCTCGAGCATCGGGAGCGTGGCGAAGATGGGGCTCTTCTTCGTGCTCTTCCTGGTCGTGCGCGGGACCCCGGCGATGCTCTTGTACCGCCGCGTGCTCCCGCTCAGGGAGGACCGCGAGGCGCTCGCGCTGTTCACGGCGACGCAGCTGCCGCTCGTGGTCGCGATCACGACCGTCGCGGTGGAGGCCGGCCACATGCGCAGCTCGACGGCGGCCGCCCTGGTCGGCGCCGGCGCGCTCTCGACGCTCGCGGGGCCGCTGCACGGCCTGCGTGAGCGCCGGATCGCGGCCGAGCATCGCGCCGCGCAGGTGCAAGTCCCGGCGTGAGCCGGCCGCACGCGCACCACGAGATCCGCGCCGGGGGCCGCCTGTTCCGGCTGCGGATCTGGCTGAGCTCGGCGATGTGGGTCCCCGTACTGGGCGCCAATGTCGTCGCGGTCGGGCTGGGCATCGGCCTCCCGATCCTCGACGAGCGGCTCGGCGACCAGGAGAGCCTGCCGCTGGCCAGCTCGTCGGCCCAGGCGATCTTCGGCGCGCTGGCCGGCGGGATGATCACGTTCACCGGCATCGTGTTCTCGGCCGTCTTCGTGGCCGCCCAGATCCAGACGTCGTCGTACTCGCCCCGGCTCGCGGCGCGGCTGCGCCGCGACCCGGTGGTGATCGCCGGCCTCGCGCTCCCCACGGCCACCGCGATCTACTCGCTCTTCGCGCTCGCGGCACTCGGCCGGCAGAGCGAGCCCGGAAGCCAGGTGGTGCCCGCCGCGACGGTCGTCTGCGGGCTCGCGCTCGCGCTGATCACGCTCGGCGCGTTCGTGGCCCTGGTCCAGCGCGCGTTCGAGACGACGCAGATCGGCGGCATCCTGCGCTCGCTCATGCGCCGGGGCTACGCCGTGATCGAGGAGGTCCATCCCCTCGGCGGCCCGACCGCTGCGGCGCCGCCGCCCGCGCCGGACACGCCGGCGCTGGAGCTCGCACACGATGGCCCGCCCGCGGTGATCGCCGCCGTCGACCGCCACGCGCTGGTGCGGCTCGCGAGGCAGACCGGCGGCTTCGTCGCGGTCATCCCGGTCGTCGGCGAGTACCTGGATCGCGGGCGCGCGGTGCTGCGGATCACCGGCGCCGGCGCCGAGCCGGACCCGGGGCTGGCGCGGCGGGTCTTCGTGCTGGCCCGCCAGCGGACCGTGGATCAGGACCCCGCGTTCGTGCTGAGGATGCTCGTCGACATCGCGATCCGCGCGCTCTCGCCCGCGGTCAACGATCCGACGACCGCGGTGCAGGCGGTCGACCGGATCGAGTCGCTGCTCTGCGAGCTCGCGTTGCGCCGGCCCGGTCCGGCGATCGTCGTCGACGGCGACGGCCATCCGTGCGCCAGCGTCCCCGCGCCCCGCTGGGCCGCCTACCTGGAGCTCGGGCTGACCGAGATCCGCCGCTACGGCTGCAGCTCACCCCAGATCGTCCGGCGGCTCAACGCGCTGCACGACCGCTTGGGCGCGCTCGCCGACGAGAGCGAGCGGCCGCGCATCGAGCTCGAGCGCCGCCTCCTCGCCGAGGCGGTGATCGAGGCCTTCCCGGATGCGCAGGAGCGGGCGATCGTCGAGCGGCCCGACCGGCTCGGCCTCGGCGGCGCGCCCTGACGGCGGCCGCGAGGCGTGTCAGGGCGCGATCGCCGCGGCCTCGAGGACCTGCACGTGCGCGCCGGTCTGCCGCTCCAGCGCGTCGCCGTCGACGTGCTCGCGGTAGATGTCGATCTCGGCCGCCTGCGCGACGACGACCACGGTGGCCGCGGGGAACAGGTCGAGCGCGTCGTGGATGGCGTGCGCCGGGTTGCGGTCGCCCACGTGGCCCGCGGCGTTGATCCCGGCCTTGCGCAGCGCGGCCACGGTCGCGGTCTCCGCCTGCCGGGCCCGGGCGTAGTCGCGCTCGTCGACCATCAGCCCGCGCCCGCCGAGCCCTTCCGGCGCGACGAACATGACCGAGCCGTGGTCCGCCCCCGTGGAGTCCAGCGCGCCGAGCACCTGCTCGGCGGTCAGGGGCGCCGTGCACACCACGACCGCCCGGCCCGGGGGCGGCGCGGGCGCAGGCCCATAGTCGCCCGTGTCGGTGATGACGCCGCGCAGGTCGTACACCATCGCGAGGCCGACGAGCGCGGCGGCGACGACGGTCAGGACCGCGATCCAGACGTCGCCCGTCTCGATGATGGCGATGATGCAGGCAACCAGGAACGCCGCGGCCCCGAGGGCCATCAGGATGAGCTTGGGCTCGCTGATCGGGTGACGGTCACCGGCGGCCATGGGCCGTCAGGATCGGCGCGGGCCTGCGGCGCCGGCATCACCCGAACCGGGTGAGGGCGTCAGAGCGGCACGTCGCCGCTCACGCGCGTGCCCGCGCCGGCGCGCGTCTCGACCTCGAGCCGCCCGCCGATCGCGGTCAGCCGGCGCGACATGTTCGCCAGGCCGGCGCCCCGCACCACCGCCGCGGGGTCGAAGCCGGCGCCGTCGTCCTCGATCGAGAACCGCGCCCAGCCGTCGCTGCGGGCGAGCCGGATCGACACGGCCGCATCCGGGCCGGCGTGCTTGGCCGCGTTCTGCAGCGACTCGAGGCAGCAGTAGTAGATCGTGGTCTCGATGGCGTGCGACGGGCGGCCGATGCCGCTGTCGTACACGCTCACCCGCACAGGCGAGCCGCGCGCCGCGGCCTTGAGCGCCGTGCCGACGCCGTGCGCCTCGAGCAGCGCGGGCGCCCGGCCGCCGGCGATCTCGCGCAGATCGTCGAGCGTCTGGTCGACCTCGTCGCCCAGACGCTCGACCAGCGCCTGCTCGTCGGACTCGCTCAGACGCTCGCCCAGCAGCGCCAGGTGGATCCGCAGGCCGACCAGCCGCTGCTGCGCGCCGTCGTGGAGATCGCGCCCGATCTGCTCGCGCGCGGCCCGCTCGGCATCGCGCAGCACGCCCTCGAGAGCGCCGTTCTCCACCGCCACCAGCGTGGCCGACGCGGCGGCGCGCACCAGCTCCGGGTCCTCCGCGAGCGTCTCGTCGACGACCATCGCGGCGACGGGCTGCCCATGGCGGGCGATCGGCACCCAGGCGCGATGGTCGCCGGCGACGGGCGCCGGCAGCGTCTCGCCGCCGGGCTCGCGGATCTCGCCGGACCCGGGGTCGAGGTAGCCGAGCCGCAACTCCGGGTCGTCGAGCGCGTCGGCCACCATGTCGCGCCAGCGCTGCGGCGTCGGCCGGGTCGCCAGCCGCTCGACGAGGGTGCGCGTCGCCCGCGTGGCGAATCCCTGGGCCTGCAGCAGCGCGACGAGGAAGCCCAGCGGGAGCAGGACGCGCGCGACGACCACCCCCCACTGCAGCGTCATCAGCGTGCCGGAGTCGAGATAGAGCACCCAGGCGGCGAAGTTGAAGACGAAGTAGGCGGGGAGGAACAGCAGCGACGTGATCGCCACTGCCATCAGCGCCCGGCGCTGCGGGCGCGAGGCCAGCGAGAGCCGCTGGAGGTACACCACGAGCACGCCGACGGTGACGGCCAGGGCGGCGTAGATCTCCGCCTTGCCCGCCACGTCGACGAGATTCGGGGCGGACGCGATCTGCAGCGCGTTCTCCGGGCAATCGGGCGCGCAGCCGCTCAGCGGGCCGCCGCCGGCGATGACCGGCGAGAACAGGGCCCAGGGCAGGAAGAACCCGACCACGCCGGCGACGAGGGCGAGCATCAGCCAGCGCGCCGCTCGCGGCTCGACGCGGCCCATCGGGAAGGCGAGGAACAGGTAGAAGGTGACCACGAAGAACGGGCCCTCGGCGAGCACGCCGAGGTCGAACGCCAGCGGGGCCCGCGCATTCTCCCAGGAGACGACCCAGACGAGGACGCCGAAGGCCACGAGCAGCGGCCCGAAGCGGCTCGCGGGACGCTGCCGCCACCAGTAGAGCCCGACCGCCATCGACGCCGCGATCAGGTAGGCCCAGTAGACCGCCGCGGTCACTGGGTGCGCGAGATGGTCGCCGGTCAGGCCGAGCGCGATCGTCACCGCCACCATCGGGACGATCGCCACGGCCAGCCCGGCGCGCGCCGGCGTCCAGGCGGGGGCCGGATGCGCGGGCGCGGCGGCGCCGTCCCTGAGGCTGAGGGCGATGGGCACGGGCGAATACTCCGACACACCGGAACTCGGAGGTTGGCGCGTGCTCTATCGCGGCTCTCACCCCGATGGGGTGATGGCCGAACCGCCGCGCAGGAGCACCGTGGAGCCCATGAGCACGGCAGTCAGAGCACGCCCGGCGGAGGGCGTCGACAGCGCGACCATCACCGACGCCCTCGTGGTTTTCGGCATCAGCGGCGACCTCGCGAAGGTGATGACGTTCCGGTCGCTCTACCGGCTGGAGCGCCGCGGGCTGCTGAGTTGCCCCATCGTCGGCGTCGCCGTCAACGACTGGACGGCCGACGACCTGCGCGCGCACGCCCGCGCGGCGATCGAGGCGTGCGGCGAGACGATCGAGGAGGACACGTTCGCCCGCTTCGCGGGGCGGCTGTCCTATCTGTCCGGCGACTTCGGCGACCCGGCGACATTCGAGCGCCTGGCCGGCGCCCTCGCCGGCGTCCAGCGGCCGGTGTTCTATCTCGAGGTCCCGCCCGCGCTGTTCGCCATGGTCGTCAGGGGGCTGGCGGGCGCGGGGCTGACCGAGCACGCCCGCGTGGTGGTGGAGAAGCCGTTCGGCCACGACGTCGAGTCCGCGCGAGCGCTGCAGGCCGAGCTCGGCCAGTACCTGCGGGAGGAGCAGATCTACCGGATCGACCACTTCCTCGGCAAGATGGGCCTGGCCGAGGTCCTGTACCTGCGGTTCGGCAACGCGATCTTCGAGCCGATCTGGAACCGCAACTACGTGTCGTCGGTGCAGATCACGATGGCCGAGGACTTCGGCGTGGACGACCGCGGCCACTTCTACGACCCGGTCGGGGCGCTGCGCGACGTGGTGGTCAACCACCTGATGCAGCTGGTCGCGGCGGTGGCGATGGAGCCACCGGCCGGCCGCGACGAGCGGACGCTCAAGGACGCCATCGCCGGCGTGCTGCGAGCCACCCGCCCGGCCGACCCCGCGCACTACGTCCGCGGCCAGCACGAGGGCTACCGGTCGATCCCCGGGGTGGCGCCGGACTCGACCACGGAGACCTACGCCGCGCTGCGCCTGGACATCGACAACTGGCGCTGGTCGGGCGTCCCGTTCTTCATCCGCACCGGCAAGTGCCTGCCCACCACGCAGACCGAGGCGCGGCTCGTCTTCCGCCGGCCGCCGCAGCTGCACTTCCTGCCGGAGCGGCTGCGGCCGCCCGAGGCGGGTCAGCTGGTGATCAAGCTCGATCCGTCGACCGGCATCCGGCTCGTCGTCGATGCCAAGCGCGGCGACATGCCGCAACCCGAGCGGGTGACGCTCGACGTGGAGTTCGCCGAGGAGGGCGGCGAGGGGGCGACGCCCTACGAGGTCCTCCTGGACGCGGCGATGCGCGGCGACTCCTCGCGCTTCACCCGCCAGGACGCCGTGGAGGAGCAGTGGCGGATCATGCAGCCGCTGCTCGAGGCGCCACCGCCGGTGCACCCGTACGCCAAGGGCAGCTGGGGTCCCGCCGAGGGCGCGCACGTACCGGACGGCTTCGGCGGCTGGCACGGCCCGTGGGTCACGCCATGACCACCGTCGACGGCGCCAAGGCGATCCCGCAGACGGAGCCGCAGAGCGCCGCGGCGCCCTCGCCGTTCCCGCCGATCGCGGAGTACGCGTTCCTGTCGAACTGCCACACCGGCGCGCTCGTCGCCCCCGACGGCGCGATCGGCTGGCTGTGCGTTCCGCGGTTCGACTCGCCGAGCGCATTCGGCAGCCTCCTGGACCGTGAGGCCGGCTTCTTCCGGCTCGCGCCGTTCGGCCTCAACGTCCCCTCGAGCCGGCGCTACGAGCCCGGAACCAACACGCTCGAGACCACGTGGCACGCCAACGACGGCTGGGTGGTCGTGCGCGACGCGCTCACGATGGGCCCGCGCCGGGGCATCGACACGGTCACGCCGCACACGCGCCCGCCCGTGGACGAGGACGCCGAGCACCTGCTCGTGCGCACCGTCGAGTGCATCGACGGCACGGCCGAGATCGAGCTCATCTGCGAGCCGGCGTTCGACTACGGCCGCACGCCCGCGGAGTGGGCGCTCGTGGGTGACGACCTGCACACCGCCGACGCGTCCGGCGCCGGCCAGGCGATCCGCCTGCGGACCGACATGGCGCTCGGGATCGAGGGCAACCGCGTCCGGGCACGGCACACGCTCGCCGCGGGCGAGCGGGCGTTCTGCTCGCTCTCCTGGGCCGAGGACCTGGCCTCGCCGGACGACGCCGCGGACGCCTTCGGCCGGCTCGCGGCGACCACCCACTTCTGGCGCGCCTGGCTCTCGCGCGCCCGCATGCCCGACCACCGCTGGCGCGCGTACATCCAGCGCTCCGCCCTGGTGACGAAGGGCCTCACGTACATGCCCACCGGCGCGACCGTCGCCGCGCTCACGACGTCGCTGCCCGAGACGCCGGGCGGCGAGCGCAACTGGGACTACCGCTACACGTGGATGCGCGACTCGACGTTCACGCTGCAGGCGCTGCACTGGCTCGACCTCGACTGGGAGGCCGACGAGTTCATGCAGTTCATCGCCGACCTCGAGCCCAACCAGGACGGGTCGCTGCAGATCATGTACGGGATCGACGGGCGCCGCGACCTCACCGAGACGACCCGCGACGACCTGTCCGGCTACGCCGGTGCGCAACCGGTGCGGATCGGCAACGGCGCGTTCGACCAGCGCCAGAACGACGTCTACGGCGCGGCCCTGGACTCGATCCTGCTGCACACGCGGCGCAGCCAGCGGCTGCCCCGGCGGCTGTGGCCGATCGTGCAGGCGCAGGCCGAGGGCGCGACGCGGGTGTGGCGCGAGCCCGACCAGGGGATCTGGGAGGCCCGCGGCGCCCCCCAGCACTACGTGTCGTCGAAGCTGATGTGCTGGGTGGCGATGGACCGCGCGGCCAAGCTGGCGGACATCCGCGGCGACACCGACCTGCGCGCGAACTGGTCGGCCTCGGCCGACGAGATCAAGGCCGACATCCTCACGCACGGCGTCGACAAGCGCGGCGTGCTGCGCCAGCACTACGACACCGACGCGCTGGACGCCTCCACGCTGCTGGCCGCGCTCTTCGGCTTCCTGCCGACGGACGACGAGCGGCTGCGGGCCAGCGTGCTGGCGATCGCCGACGAGCTGACCGAGGACGGGTTCGTCCTGCGCTACCGCACGGGGGAGACCGACGACGGCCTGTCCGGCAAGGAGGGGACGTTCCTCATCTGCTCCTTCTGGCTGGTGTCGGCGCTCGCCATCATCGGCCAGCACCAGCGGGCGCGCGACCTGATGGAGCGCCTGCTGCGGGTGAGCTCGCCGCTCGACCTGTACGCCGAGGAGTTCGACACCGGGACCGGGCAGCACCTCGGCAACTTCCCGCAGGCGTTCTCGCACCTGGCGCTGATCCAGGCCGCGTCCCAGATCGTCCTCGCCGAGCGACTGGAGGAGCTCCGATGAGCCACTACGACGTCATCGTGATCGGCAGCGGGGCCGGCGGCGGCACGCTCGTCCACCGCCTCGCCCCCTCCGGCAAGCGGGTCCTGCTGCTCGAGCGCGGCGACTGGCTGGCGCGCGAGCCGCAGAACTGGTCGGCCGCCGACGTCTTCGTCGACAACCGCTACGTGTCCCCCGATACGTGGTACGACGCCGCCGGACGCGCGTTCCAGCCGCAGGTGCACTACTTCGTCGGCGGCGCCACCAAGCTCTACGGCGCGGCGCTGTACCGGCTGCGCGCCGAGGACTTCGGCGAGCTGCGCCACCACGACGGGATCTCCCCGGCCTGGCCCGTGGGCTACGACGAGTTCGAGCCCTACTACACGCAGGCGGAGCAGCTCTACCAGGTCCACGGCGCGCGCGGCGAGGACCCGACGGAGCCGCCGGCGAGCGCGCCGTACCCGTATCCCGCCGTGAGCCACGAGCCGCGCATCCAGCAGCTCTCCGACGACCTGGCCGCCGCGGGGCTGCATCCCTTCCACGCGCCGTGCGGCGTCCGGCTCGACGAGCGCGACCCGCCGAACAGCGCCTGCGTCCGCTGCGCCACGTGCGACGGCTTCCCCTGCCTGGTGCACGCGAAGTCCGACGCCGAGGTGCTGGGCGTCCGGCCCGCGCTGACCCACGACAACGTGACGCTGCGCACGCGGACGCGCGCGCTGCGGCTCGAGTGCAACGACGCGGGAACCGCGGTGACCGGCGTGCTGACCGAGCGCGACGGCGTGCGCGAGACGTTCACCGCCGACGTCGTGGTGGTGTCGTGCGGCGCGGCGAACTCCGCGGCGCTGCTGCTCGCCTCGGCGAGCCCGGCCCATCCGCACGGGCTGGCCAACGGCTCCGAGCAGGTCGGCCGCAACTACATGTTCCACAACAGCCAGGCCGTGCTCGCGCTGTCGCGCGACGAGAACCCGACGGTGTTCCAGAAGACCCTCGGGATCAACGACTTCTACTTCGGCTGCCCGGACTTCGACTATCCGCTGGGGAACATCCAGATGGTCGGCAAGTCGTCGCCCGACATGTACCGGGGCGAGAAGCCGCTGCAGACGCGGCTCGCGCCGGACTGGACGCTGCGCCAGGTCGCCGATCACGCGATCGACTTCTGGCTGTCCACCGAGGACCTGCCGCGCCAGTCGAACCGGGTGACGCTGCGCCACGACGGCACCATCGCCCTCGCCTACGAGGCGAACAATCAGGTGCCCAAGGCGCGCCTGCTGCACGAGCTGAAGGAGCTGCTCGGCCGGCTCGGGCTGCACGAGCACCACCTGGTGCCCCGCAACGCCTACCTCAAGAACGACATCCCGGTGGCGGGCGTGGCCCACCAGGCGGGCACCTGCCGCTTCGGCCGCGACCAGGCGACATCGGTGCTCAACCCCGACTGCCGGGCGCACGAGGTCGACAACCTCTACGTCGTCGACACGAGCTTCTTCCCGAGCATCGGCGCCGTGAACCCGGCGCTCACCGCCATGGCGAACGCGCTGCGGGTCGGGGACCACCTGCTCGAGCGGCTCGGCGCGGTGGCGCGCTCCGAGGTGGCCCACGCCGGCTGAGCCGTGCCATGAACGTCGACCTGGACCGGGCGCAGTTCGCGCTCACCAGCATCTACCACTTCCTGTTCGTACCGGTGACGATGGGGCTGTCGTTCCTCGTCGCCGTGCTGCAGACGCTGTGGCACCGCTCGGGCAACGACGAGTGGCGGCGCCTGACACGCTTCTTCGGCAGCCTGCTGCTGATCAACGTCGCCGTGGGCGTCGTCACCGGGCTCGTCCAGGAGTTCGAGTTCGGCATGAACTGGTCGGCGTACTCGCGCTACGTGGGCGACGTGTTCGGCGGCCCGCTGGCCATGGAGGGGCTTGCCGCCTTCTTCCTCGAGTCGACGTTCCTCGGGCTGTGGCTGTTCGGCTGGGACCGCCTGCCCCGGCGCGTGCACCTGTTCTGCATCTGGATGGTCGCGCTCGGCTCGCTGCTGTCCGCCGCGTTCATCATGGCCGCGAACTCGTGGATGCAGCACCCCGTCGGCTACGCGGCGGGGAACCCGCCGCGGCTGAACGACATCGGCGCCCTGTTCACCAACCCGGTGTTCCTGTGGGGCTACCTCCACGTGCTGCTGGCGGCCCTGGCCACCGGGGCGCTCGTGCTGCTCGCCGTGTCGGCCTGGCACATGCGGCGCGGACGCGAGGTGGTGACGTTCACCCGCAGCGCCGCGCTGTCGATCGGCGCGCTGGTGCCCTTGAGCATCGCGCTCGTGCTGGTGGGCAGCCAGCTCGGGGTGATCGAGACGACCTATCAGCCGATGAAGATCGCGGCGGCCGAGGCGCAGTGGAACACCTGCCAGCCGTGCTCGTTCTCGGCCTTCCAGATCCGCGGCGGCCGGCGCGACGAGACCCCGACGAAGGTGATCGCGATCCCGCACCTGCTGTCGATCCTCGCCACGCTGTCGTGGAACGGCCAGGTGAAGGGGCTCAACCAGCTCCAGGCGCAGTACCAGAAGCAGTACGGACCCGGGAACTACGTGCCGAACGTGTTCATCCAGTACTGGTCGATGCGGGTGATGGCGTACCTCGCCACGGCGATCGTGCTGCTGTCGCTGTGGGGCGCGTGGCTGCTGCACCGCCGGCGCCTCGCGCAGGCCAGGTGGTTCCTGTTCGCCGCCGTGTGGGCGGTGGTGACGCCGTTCCTGATGAACACCGCGGGCTGGATGCTGACCGAGAACGGCCGCCAGCCGTGGATCGTGCAGGGGCTGATGAAGACCCAGAACGGCGCATCCCCGTCGGTCAGCGCCACCGAGGTCTGGATCAGCATCGGCGTGTTCGCGGCGCTCTACGCGGCGCTGGGTGCGATCGACCTCGTGCTGATGCTGCGCTACGCCCGGCGCGGGCTGCCGGCGAGCGTGTCCGAGCCCGCCCCCAGCGTGCCGGCGCTGACCTACTGAGGAGGCCGGGATGTCGCTCGAGACCCTGTGGTTCGTCATCGTCGCGGTCTTCTGGACCGGGTTCTTCGTGCTGGAGGGGTTCGACTTCGGCGTCGGCCTGCTGCACGCCGTCGTGGGGCGCGACGAGGAGGAGCGGCGCGTGGCCATCAACGCCATCGGGCCGTTCTGGGACGGCAACGAGGTCTGGCTGGTCGTGGCCGGCGCGGCCATGTTCGCCGCGTTCCCCGACTGGTACGCCACGCTGTTCTCCGCGCTCTACCTCGGACTCGTCCTGGTGCTGCTCGCCCTGATCGGCCGCGGCGTGGCGTTCGAGTTCCGCGGCAAGACGCGCTCGCCGCGGCGCCGGCGCGCCTGGACCGCGGTGACGACGGTGACGAGCGCGGTCATCCCGCTGGTGCTGGGCATCGGCCTGGGCGACCTCGTGGCCGGCCTGCCGGTGGACTCCGGCGCGGAGTTCACGGGCAACTTCGCCGACATCTTCACGGCCTACGGCGTCGTGTTCGGGCTGACGCTGGTCGCGCTGTCGGCGCTCCATGGCGCCGCGTTCCTCGCGCTCAAGACCACCGGGCCGGTCCGCGAGCGCTCGCGCGCGCTCGGCGTCCCGCTCGCCGAGGCCGCGGCGGCGCTGACGCTCGCGCTCGCCGTGTGGAAGCCCGGCGTGCTCGGGACGCTCGCCGTGCTCGCCGTCGTGACGGCCGCCCTGCTCCTGCGCGCCGGCCGCGAGGGCTGGGCGTTCACGGCCTCGGCCTTCGCCATGGCCGCCACCGTGGCGGCGCTCTTCCTGCGCCTGCACCCCGACGTGCTCGTGTCCAGCACGAAGTCCGCCTACGACCTGACGATCGCCAACGCGGCGTCCGGCGGCTACGCGCTCAAGGTGATGACCGTGGTCGCTGCGGTCCTGACCCCCGTCGTGCTGCTCTACCAGGGCTGGAGCTACTACGTGTTCCGGGCGCGGGTCAGCGCCCCGGCGCGCCAGGACTCCGCGTAGGCGCCACCGCGCCTCAGCAGCTCGGCGTGGGTCCCGCGCTCGGCCACGCGGCCGCGGTCGAGCACGACGATCTCGTCCATCGCCTCCAGGCCGGCCAGCCGGTGGGTGATCACCAGGAGGCCGCGGCTGGACGCCAGCGCGTCGGCCAGGATGGCGTCGGCGGTCGCGGCGTCGAGGTGCTCGCCCGGCTCGTCCAGCACCAGCAGCGGGAAGCCGGCCAGCTCGGCGCGGGCGAGGGCGAGCCGGCGCCGCTGCCCGCCCGACAGGCGGCCGCCGCCGGGGCCGCAGTCGGTGTCGAGCCCGGCCGGCAGGCCGTCGACCCAGGCCTGGAGGCGCGCCCGGGTCAGCGCCGCGCGCAGGTCGGCCGCGGTGGCGTCGCGCCGGGCGAGGAGCAGGTTCTCGCGCAAGCTGGTGTCGAACACGTGCGCGTCCTGGGCCACGAGCCCGACGACCGTGCGGACGTCGTCGCCGGCGAGCGCGGTCACCGGGACGCCGCCGAGCGTGACCGCTCCCGCCTGGGGGTCGAGGAAGCGCAGCAGCACGGCGGCGAGCGTCGACTTCCCGGCGCCGCTCGGCCCGACCACCGCGACGCGCCGGCCGGGCGCGAGGTCGAGGTCGACGCCGTCGAGCGCCCACGGCGCCCCGTCGGCGTAGCGGGCGCGCAGCCCGCGCACCCGCAGATCCAGTCGTGCGGGCAGCGGGCGCGGCGCCGCCGGCTCGGCCACCGGGGCCGGCGTGTCGAGCGTCGCGAGCACGCGCCCGGCGCTCTCCCGGACGCGGCCCAGCTGCTGGGCGGCTCCGGGCAGCCCGGCGACGAGCTCGAACGCGGCGAGCGGGACGAGCGCGACCACGGCCAGCAGCACCCGGTCCAGCCGCCCGGCGGCCACCGCGCTCACCCCGCCGGCGAGTGCGGCGCACAGGGCGAGCCCGAGCAGCAGGGTCAGCAGCGCGCGGCCCGCGCCGGCCACGCGGGCGGAGGCGGCCGCGCGGGCGGCCAGTTGCAGATCGAGCTCGCGCACCCGGCGCAGGCGGGCGGGCAGCGCGCCGTTGACCAGCAACTCGGGACCGCCCGCCAGCAGGTCGACCACCGCGGCGGTCAGCTCGCCGTGCGCCGCCGCCCGGCCGGCCTCGGCCCGGGCGCCGAGCCGGCCGGTGAGCCACGGGACCGCGGTGGCCGCGAGGCCGAGGGCCACCAGGAGCGCCAGACCGGCCGCCGGCAGCAGCCACCATTCGAGCGCCACCGTGGCCGCGCCGGCGACCAGCGCGACCGCGAACGGCGGCGCGACGCGGAGCAGCAGGTCCTGCAGCGCGTCGGCGTCGCGCACGAGCCGCGCCAGCAGGTCGCCGTCCCGGAACGCGGCGAGGCCGGCGGGCGCGAGCGGCTCGAGGCCGCGGTAGACCGACACGCGCAGCGCGGACAGCGCGCGCAGCGCCGCGTCGTGGCCGGCGAGCCGCTCGGCGTAGCGCAGCAGGCCGCGCGAGAGCGCGAAGAACTGGACGCCGGCGATGGCCACGCCCAGCGCCGACGCGCCCGGGTGCTCGGCCGCCCGCGAGATGAGCCAGGCTGACGTGGCCAGCAGCCCCACCGCGGCGGCGGCCGCGCCGGCGCCGAGCGCGGTGGCCAGCGCGAGCCGCCCGCGCGCCGGCTGTGCGAGCCCCGCGAAGCGCCGCAGAGCGGTCATGCGGCCGCCTCCGCCGGCCCCAGCGCCACGACCCGGCCGGCCAGCGCGACGAGCGCCGGGCGGTGGGTGACGAGGACGACCGTGCGCCCGCGCACGAGGCGGCGGATCACGCGCACCACCTCCGCCTCGGTGACGCTGTCCAGCCCGGCCGTCGGCTCGTCGAGCAGTAGCAGCGGCGCGTCCCGCACGAACGCGCGGGCGAGCGCCAGGCGCTGGCGCTCGCCGGCCGAGAGCCCGCTCCCGCGCTCGCCCAGCGGCGCGTCGATGCCACCGGGCAGGCGGGCGACCGCGTCCGCCACGCGGGCGTCGGCCAGCGCTCGCCAGACCGCGGCCGCCGGCGCGTCCGGGCGGCCGACGCGGACGTTGTCGGCGATCGACCCGGCGAACAGGTGCGGATGCTGCGGGACCCAGGCGACGCGCGCGTGCCACGCCGCCGGATCGAGCTCGCTCAGGTCGACGCCGCCGATGCGGACGGCGCCCGCCTGCGGGCGCTCGAGCCCGAGCAGGACGCGCAGGACCGTCGTCTTCCCGCACCCGCTCGGCCCCGTCAGCGCCACGATCTCGCCCGGGGCGACCGTCAGCGAGAGGTCGTCGACGGCCGCGCCGGCGCGGCCGGGGAACGCGACGCGGATCCCGTCCAGCGCGATCGCGTGCCGGTGCGGGTCGGGGACCTCGGCGCGCGTGCCCACGGGACCGGCCGGCGCGTCCAATGCGTCCAGGATCCGCGCGGCGGCCGCCATGCCCTCGGCGGCGGCGTGGTAGCTCTCGCCCAGCCGGCGCAGCGGCAGGTAGGCCTCCGGGGCCAGGACCAGCACCAGCAGCGCGGTCTCGAACCCGAGTGAGCCGCCGAGCAGTCGCAGCCCGACCGCCACGGCGACGAGGGCGAGCGACAGCGTGGCCAGCAACTCGAGCACGAGCGAGGACAGGAACGCGACCCGCAGCGTCCCCAGCGTCTGCTCGCGGGAGCGGTCCGTCACGGCGGCGATCGCCACGGCCTGTGCCTTCGCCCGCCCGAACACCTTCAGCGTCGGCAGCCCGGCGACCACGTCCAGGAAGTGCCCGGCCAGGCGCTGCAGGCCCTGCACCTGCGCGTCCATGCGCTCGCGCGTCGTGGCACCCACGAGCGCCATGAAGACCGGCACGAGCGGCAGCGTGGCCAGCACGATGGCCGCCGACACCCAGTCGCGCGCGAGCAGCACCGCCAGCACGACGACGGGCACGATGACGGCGAGGGCGGCCTGGGGCAGGAACCGGGCGAAGTAGGCGTCGACCGCGTCGACGCCTTCGGTGGCCAGGGCGGCGACGGCGCCCGGCGACATTCCGTCGAGCCGTCCCGCGCGAGACAGCAGGGCGTGCCGCAGCTCGGCCTTCACGCGCGCCGAGCAGCGGGCGGTCACGGTCTCGCCCAGCCCGGCCGCCGCCGCGCGGGCGGCCACGACGACGACCAGCGCAGCGACCGCGCCGCCGGCGCGCGCGCCCGCGAACGCGTGCGCGACGGCCGCGGCCAGCAGCCAGGCCTGCGCGACCAGCAGGAGCGCGGTCACGGCGCCCAGCGCCACGGACGCCGCGATGGCCGTGCGCGCCGAGCGCGCGCGCCGCACCAGCCGGGGATCGAGCGCCACGCGCGCACTCAAGCGCGCGGCGCGGCGCCCGGCATACGCCGATTCAGGTGATGTGCGGCATCGGACGCGCGCGGATCATCGTCCCATGACCGTCGACATCCAGGCCGACTTCTACGGGAACGCCTTCCTGAGCAGCGACGCCCCCGACCACCGCCTGCCGGAGACCGGGCATGCCCGCGACCGACGCCATGCGCCTGGTCGGCGAGGAGATGGTCCTGGACGGCATCCCCTACCGCAACCTGGCCACCTTCGTCACGACCTGGATGGAGCCCGAGGCCCAGCGGGTGATCGCGGAGAACCTGCACCGCAACTACATCGACCACGCCGAGTATCCCGCAGACGGCGGAGATCGAGCAGCGCTGCATCCGCATGCTCGCCGACCTCTACCACGCGCCGGGCGAGACGATCGGCACGCGCACGCAGGGGTCCTCGGAGGCGATCATGCTCGGCGCGCTGTCGCTGAAGTGGAAGTGGCGGGCGCGGCGCGAGGCGGCGGGCAAGGGCACCGAGCGCCCGAACCTCGTGTTCGGCGGCGACGTGCACGTCGTGTGGGAGAAGTTCTGCCGCTACTTCGACGTCGAGCCGCGGATCATCCCGCTGCAGCCGCGACAAGCTGACCATCGGCCCGGAGGACGTCGAGCCGCACGTCGACGAGAACACGATCGGCGTGGCCGCGGTGCTGGGCACGACGTTCACCGGGCACGCCGACGACTTCGTGGGCATCGACGCGCTGCTCGTGCGCCTGCGCGACGAGCGCGGGCTGGAGGTGCCGCTGCACATCGACGGCGCCAGCGGCGGCTTCGTCTGGCCGTTCCTGTATCCCGATTCGCCGTGGGACTTCCGGCTGGAGTCGGTGCGCTCCATCAACGTCGTCGGGGCACAAGTACGGGCTGGTCTACCCGGGCCTGGGCTGGCTGATCTTCCGGGAGCGCAGCGACCTGCCGGAGGACCTCGTGTTCTACGAGAACTACCTCGGCAAGCGCGACATGACGTTCACGCTGAACTTCTCCACCGGCTCGAGCATGGTGCTCGCCCAGTACTACAACTTCGTCCGCTACGGGCGCGAGGGCTACCGCTTCATCATGGAGACGATGCAGGCCAACGCGCGGGCGCTGGCCGAGCGAGATCGTGGCCATCGGCGAGTTCGAGCTCGTCGGCGAGCCCGGACGCGGAGCAGCTGCCGCTCGTCGCCTTCAAGCTCGCGGAGAGCGCAACTTCGACGAGTTCGACGTCGCGTCGCAGCTCGCGGCCGAGCGCGGCTGGATGCTGCCGGCCTACACGCTGCCCCCGAACGCCGAGCACATGACGATCATGCGCGCGCTGGTCAAGCGCGCGCTGGGACGCTCGCTGGCCGACACGCTGGCGCAGCGACATCGCCGAGGCCTGCGAGACGCTGTCGGTCAAGGGCGGCCTGCACGAGCTCGACCGCAAGCGGGTCAAGACCGGCACCGGCTACTGAGGGGCGCCGGCGCTCACGCGCGCAGCGAGCGCCTGGCGCCGGCCCAGACCACGAGGTCGAGCAGGAACGAGAAGCCGACGACCCACCACTCCCAGCCGTGGACGCCGTTGGAGTCGATGCTCCACATCCACGCGTACATCAGCGTCGTCCACGGCAGGATCACGAACCCGATGGCCGGGATGATCCAGCTCGAGAACGCCTGGCCGAGCGTCCGGCTGAAGATCCAGAAGCCGACGATCCACAGGCGCGGGACGAACGCGAGGCCGAGCAGGAACAGCCAGGCGAGGATGCGGCCGATGCCGATCTCCCGGGTCTCGCTCTGGTGCTGGGGCAGCGGGCGGAAGGACTGGGTCATCGCGGCGATCATCCGACGCGGCCGGCGCACGGTCCTCATCCGATGCGTATGAGGCCGGGCAGAGCCGGATTCAGGACGCGAGCAGCCCGAGCTCGCGCGCCCGGGCCACGGCGTCCGAGCGCGAGCGCGCGTCCAGCTTGCGGTACGCGGTGTTCGCCTGCGTCTTGACCGTGTTCGCCGAGAGCGCCGTCCGCTCGCCGATCTCCCGGAACGACAGGTGCGTCGGCAGGAACTGCACGACCCGCAGCTCCGCCGGCGTCAACACCGCGCGCAGCGACGCCGACCCCTGCGCGTACGCCGCCAGGTCGGCCTCGATCGAGCGCAGCCAGCCGCGCAGGACGGCGGCGTCGTCGATCCGCGCGACGAGCCGCCGCGCCACGGCATGACGCGCCTGCGCGGCCGGGAAGTCGCTCAGCCGCAGCTCGGCGCGCGCGAGCACGAGCTCGACCTCGGCCACGAGCCACGGGGCGAAGTCCGTGAGGCCGTCCAGGAGGGCCGCGGCCGCGGCCGCGTCGCGCCGGGCGTCCTCCGCCCGGCCCCGCTGGGCGCGGACCAGCGCGGAGGCGGCCAGCACTGGTGCGCTCGCCGGGCAGCGGTCGAGCGTGTAGCGCGCGACCTGCGCCCGCGCGCGGCTGAGCCGCTGCTCGGCCTCGTCGAGGTCGTGCTCGTCGTGCGCGATCAGGCCGAGCTGGGCCAGGCAGAGCGCCTGGATCAGCGGCGCCCGCACGGCTGCGCGGCGGGCCCCGTCCTCCAGCCGGGCGCGGCCGAGCTCGCGCTGGCCCTGGAGGTGTGCGCCGACGCCCTCCAGCAGACGGCACAACGCCTGCCCGGCGCAGTCGGGGGCCAGCAGCGCTGAGGCCTGGACGGCGCGCGCACGCACGCCGGCGAGGCCGTCATGGCCGAGCGCGGCCCACAGCGCGAGCGCCCCGCCGGCCACGCTGGGCGCGTTCCCGACGGCGCCGCGCAGCCAGTGCGCGGCGAGATCGCCGCGGCCACGGCTGAGCTGCGTGCCGGCGGCCGCCAGGGCGAGCAGCGGCTGCGCCATGATCTGGTCCGGCGCGAAGAGGCTCAGCCAGTGCTCCACCATGCCGCCGGCGCCGCGCTCGAGCGCGCCGTCCACTCCCGCCCACACGATCTCGCCCGCGCCGTCGGCGTCGTGCGCCGCCAGCGCATGGCGGATCGCCCGCTCCTGATCCGCCGCCGCGGCGTAGCGGCCGGATGCCCGGCGGTGCAGCACCGTCTCGCGCTCCGGGTCGCTGCGGCGCAGCTCCGCTCGCAGCAGGTCGGCGAGCAGGCGGTGCGGGCGGTAGCGCTCGCCGTGCCGGTCGAGCGCCACGAGCGGGACGCCCGCGGCATGGAGCCGGGCGAGCACCGCGCCCGAGCCCCGCCGCCGCAGCACCGCGTCGCACAGCTCACCGGTGAGCACGTCCAGGACCGACGCCTCCCGCAGGAACGCCCGGTCGGCCTCGCCGAGGCCGTCGAGGAGCTCGTCCCGGAGATAGCTCGCGATCAGCCGGTCGCGGCCGTCGACGTGCGCCGGGGCGTTCGGGGCCAGCGATGCGGCGGCGAGCGCCAGCGCGGCCGGCCAGCCCTCGGTGGATCGCAGCACCGCGTCCACCCCGGCGGCGTCGAGCCGCAGCCCGGCCGCGCGGCACAGGGCAGCGGCTTCGGCGCGCGTCATGGCCAGGGCGTCCGCCCGCAGCTCGGTGGCCCGCCCCTCCGCCCGCAACCGCGCCACGGGCAGCGGCAGCTCGGCCCGCGAGGCGAGCGCGATCGTCACGCCGTCGGGCGGGCGGAGGCCGACCCCGGCGAGCGTCTCCCGCGCGCCCGCCGAGCGCAGCACGTGGACGTCGTCGATCACGATCAGCAGCCGTCCGTCGCGCGCGGCGGCCGCCGCCTGGTCGACGGTGCGGGCGATCTCCCGCAGGAGCACGAGCGGGTCGTCGTGCCGGCGGCCAAGCGAAAGCCAGGCGCTGGGGCGCCGGTCCAGCGCGCACCACTCCCGCAGCAGCGTCGTCTTCCCGTAGCCGGCGGGGGCGACCACGGCGACGAGCGGGCGCCCGTCGGCGCGCAGCGCCTGGAGCAGACGGGGGCGGCGCACGCTGGGGCGGTCCGCGGCGGGGACGGGCAGCAGCCGTCGTCCGTTCAGCGGCCGCTCGACGAGGGCGGCGGACATCGTGCCCGTACCTTCACGGCCGCGCCGGCGACCGGCAAGGAGGTGCGCGGCCGGATCCGCGGGGGTGCCGGCCCGACCGTTCCGGGGGTGCGAACCCTCGCCGGCCGGTTGTCAACCGATAGGGGCAGTTGTGAAAATCGCTTGACCTGCCGGCCCGACCGGCAGATAGTCGTCCTGTGGGGGACCGCTTTACGCCGCCGGCAGGTCCGGATCCGCCCGACATGCTCCGCGTCGTCGTGGCCGATGACAGCTACCTGGTGCGCGAGGCGCTCGGCTACCTGCTGGACAGCGATCCGCGCGTGGAGCTGGTGGCCCGCTGCGAGGACGGGCGCCAGCTGGCGGAGACGGTCGAGCGCGAGCTGCCCGACGTCGTCGTCACGGACATCCGCATGCCTCCGGGGCGCGACGACGAGGGCATCGCCTTCGCCAACGACCTGCGCGACACGCACCCCGAGATCGGGGTCGTCGTGGTCAGCGAATACGCCGACCCGCGCTACGGGCTGGCGCTGCTGGCCCGTGGGTCGGAGCGCCGCGCCTACCTGCTCAAGCACCGCCTCCGGGAACGGGAGGCGCTGATCGAGGCCATCCATGCCGTCGCGCGCGGCGAGTCGGTCGTCGATCCGAAGGTCGTGGAGGCGCTGGTGGCCGCGCGGCGGACCGGGCTCGGCGAGCTGACGCCGCGCGAGAGCGAGATCCTGCGCTGCGTGGCGCTCGGCGAGAGCAACCAGGCCATCGCGGAGCACGTGTCGCTCAGCAAGAAGGCGGTCGAGAAGCACATCAATGCGATCTTCGCCAAGCTCGGCCTGGTCGAGTCCGGGGACACGAGCCGGCGCGTGAAGGCGGCGCTCATCTATCTCGCCGGCGACGCCGGCGAGGAGATCCACGCGGTCTGAAGCCCCGGTCAGCCGGGCAGCGCCTCGGCCGCGACCCGATCGCCCGTGGCGGCGACCATGCGGCTCGGCGCCGGCGGGGCCCACTGCCGGTCCAGTGCCTGCTCCGAGGGCCAGTACAGCCGCAGCACGATGCTGAAACGCCCAGCCGGGGCGGGCAGCCAGTTGCCCCGGCTCCCGGCGGGCGCGTCGCGCTGGATCTGGATCGGCAGCGAGCCGTCGGCGTCGAGCGACAGCCCGCGCAGGCCGCCGGTCGTGCCGGCGGGGGTGGTGAGCGTCCAGAACGCGCCGGCCGGCGGCGTCGCCTGCGCCGCGAACCGGAGGAGATAGCGGTCGCGGCCCGTGAGCGGCCGCCCGTCCGCGTCGGTGTCGACCACCGCGGTCAGCTCGTCCGGCGCGGGCTCCGCGCCGCGGCCGGCGCGGGCGACGGCCGCTCGCCGCACGTGGTCTGGGCCGTAGCGCCCCAGGTCGTAGTCGAGCCGCCACGGCCCGGCCCGCTCGCCCCCGGCCTCGTCCGCGGCGCGCCGGATCGCCGCGCGGCCCCGCCGCGCCCCCTCCTCGAGCGCCTCGGAATCGCCCCGGGCGACGACCGCGCGCAGCGCGGCCAGCGCGGGCCGGTCCTCCGGCTCGGGCGGGTTGTCGGCGGCCAGCCGCAGGGCTTCGGCGAAGTGGCTCGGCGCGTCCATCCCCTCCACCTCGGCCACCCGGCCCGGCAGGTCGTCGTCGTCGCGCTCCACGGGTGTGAGCGGGGTTCCGCTCTCGATGCGCGTCCAGCGGCTGAGGTCGCAGATGCGCATGCGGGCGGCCAGCTCGGACGCCGCGGCGCCGGCGGCCTCGATGCACCCGGACACCCGGGTGATTCGCGTGGGCGCGGCGATCGGGCTCAGCGGAGGCCGCAGGCGATCTCCGTGTCGCGTGGGACCGAGGATCGCGAACGCCCGCGCGCCGGTGCCGGTGCTGCGCGCGCCCACCGAGGCGTAGACGCTGTTCCAGGCGTCGCGCAGCCAGAGGACGTAGTAGCGGCCGTAGGTGTCGTCCAGCGAGAGCGCGCGCGATCCGTACCCGAGGTCGAGCCACCCGCGGATCCGCAGCGTGTCGCCCGGGCCGGGAGCCACGAAGAGCCGGTTGGCCGCGCACATGGCCCGCTGGCTCAGCACGAGCGGATAGCTGAAGACGTACGCGCGTTCGGCAAGCGCGGCGACATCCTCGTCGGCGTCGGCGGTGCGTGCCATCCCCGCGACCGTACGGACGCCCCGGCGCCCGCAGCATCACCCGCTTCGTACGAGGGCCCGGATCGCGCCGGGATCTCCGTCCGGCGGTGGTGTTTCGGCAGCTGCCGGCCACGGTGCGCGACGTCTCCGGGCGCGATCACAGGCCGGCGTCTCGGGTCTAAGGGGCGCGGGCGTCGACCAGGTCGTCGACGATCTGGAAGTCGGCGAGGTTGTGGGTCAGCAGCGGCACGTGGTGGACGTTCGCGGTGGCGGCGATCGCCAGGTCCATTGCGCGCCGGCGCGGTTGGCCGCCGCGAGTGCGTACCGCCGCGGCGAGTCGTCCCCATTCGCGCGCTACTGCGGCGTCGATCGGCAGTGGCTCGAAGGTCGATTCGATCACGCCCAGGCGCAGGCCGCGGCGGGCACGCTCGTCCGGATCGCCCGTCACCTGGACGCCGAAGTGCAGCTCGGCGAGCGACGCGGCGCTGATCGCGCCCTCGACATCGCCGGGCTCATCGGCGCCGATCAGCACCGACGTGTCGAGCAGCGCGCGCATCTAAGCGAACGGGTCGGCGAGCTCGCCGGGGAATCGCTCGAGGTCTTCGGCGAGCGTCTGCGGTGCGGGCGTGTCCCACACCTTGGCGAGCTCCGCGCCGCTGACCCACTGCCGGCGGCGGGCGGGCCCGAGTTGCGCGACAGGCCTTCCCGCGACCGTGATCGTGAACTCCTCGCCGGCCTCAGCGCGGCGCAGCACGGCGGCGACGTTGTTGCGGAGCTCCTTCTGCGGAATCACCGGCACGCTGCGGACGGTAGCAGAAGTGCTACCAGGGTGGACACGGCGCGGAGTGGTTGCGCGTCAGGTGCTGAGGTCCGTCGCCTTGCATCCTCGCTTTGTCCTGTGTGCTGCGGAGCGGGCGGTTGACAGCGCGTCGAGAGGCGAGCACGCTTGGCGGTATGGACGATGACAAGACTGAACCGCTCGCGGGCGCCGAGGAGTTGCCCGTCGAGGATCTCGACGTCGACGACGCCGAGGCCGAGGTCGTGAAGGGCGGGGGCGGCGGCGACTTCGAGAGCGGCACCTGGGGGAACATCAAGCGCGCGGTGTGATCGATCCGGGTGTGGCCTGCGGAGGTCGCGCCGCGGCTGGGAGCACGCCTGCGGGTCCGCGGCGCGCGAGGCCGCCAGTGTCAAGCACCGTCGCATCTACGACCTGCGGCACACCTACGGGACCTGGTCGCTAGCGGCGGAGATCGACATCTTCACGCTGTGCGGAGGATGGGCACGACCGTACGTACGGGCATCTCGTGGCCGGCGCGGCCGCCTACGAGCGCGAGCTGCTGGATGCGTTGACACCCCGCCGCGAGGCGTTTGGCCACGTGGTGGCGCGGAGGCCGAGGAAGATGCGGCCTGACGAGCGGCCCAGAAACGCGAAAACCTCGCCGGAGCGAGGCCGCTGCGCCTGACGGGAGCGACGGGACTCGAACCCGCGAGCTCCGGCGTGACAGGCGATCCGACCGGATTCTGGCGGTCGGCACAAGTCGAGGAAATCCCTGGTCAGCTGCGGTTTTCGGTCGGTTCCGTCGAGGAGCCGGATCGACCCGCTGAGGGTGGTTTTCGCGCCGCTTGGACGCGTGGTGGACGCGCTGATCGAGGTGGTCGCGATGCCTGAATCCGGTCTTGAGGTGGTCGAGGTGGTGATCCGCGTGCGTGATCGCGGCGGCGCCTCCGACGGAGCTCGCTACGAGGCGGAGCTGGTCGACTACCCGGTGTTGCGGGAGCTGGGAGCGACGCCGTGGGAGGCGGTGCGTCGGCTCGTCGCCGGGCATCGCCCGCTGCTGGAGCGGCGCTGGTCGACGGTGGGGTTGTGGCGATGACTGGCGATGTTGTCAGCGTCAAGACTTCCCTGCTCAGGGCGATGTTTCTGAGGTTCACGGAATCGGTCGTTGACGTCCGGTCGTCGTGGTTCCGTGGTGGGCGTCGCCACTCGATCGACGGGGAGGTGTGCCCGTGGGCCACCTGCGAGTAGGTGCGGCCGTGAGGCGGCCGTATCGCGATGCTGTGCGCGTTCCGGGGGTCCGGACGGGCGGGAGCTTCGCGAGGCGGCTGGGCCGGATGGTCTTGTGGCTGCTGGTCGTCGTGCTGTTGCTCCGGGGGCTGGCGAGCGTGGCGACACCGCGTGAGGCTCCGCCGCCGGCACCGGCGCCGAAAGCGGCATCACCCGCCTGGCCGGATGATGCGGCGCGGGCGTTCGCGGCGGACTTCGCGCGCGCGTATCTCGAGCTACTCCCCGAGCGACCCGTCGGCGTCGATCACGGCGCTGCAGGCGTTCGTCGCGCCCGGCCTGGCGGGCTCGATCGCGCCGCAGTTCGGCGAGAAGGCGGCGCGCCAAGCGGTCGGGTCGGTCTCGGTGGCGCGCGTTGCGTCGCTGGACTCGACGCACGCGCTGGTGACGGTGGCGGCCGCGGTCAACGGCGCGACGAAGTACCTGACGGTGCCGGTGGCCCGCGACAGCCACGGCGGCCTGGTGGTCTCGGATCCGCCGTCGTTCGCGGCTCCGCCGGCGCGCGCGACGGTCGAGGAGCCGGTGACCCGGCGGTCCCGGCGAGCGAGCAGTCGGCGATCCAGGACGTGTCTCGGGGTACCTGCGCGACTATCTCGGCGGCGATGCCGGCGCGATCGCCTATCTCGTCCCGCCGGCGACGCGGGTGAGCGCGCTCGCGCAGAAGCTTGCAGCTGGTGAGCGTGGACTCGCTCGCGCTGGCGGTGCCGCCCGCCGGACGTGAGCGGTTGGTGGTGGCGTCGGTGAGCGCTCGCGATCCGGCGAGTGGCGCCACGTATGAGCTGCGCTATCGGCTGCGGCTGGTGCGCGATGACCGGTGGTTGGTGGCGGCAGTCAACGACGCAACCCACAAGGAGGGTTGAGCGATGCGCAAGGTGCTGTACGGCCCGGCGACGGTCTTGCTGTGGCTGGTGTTGGTCGTGGCCCGCGTTTGCGGCGGGTGACGGCGAGAAGGTCGGCCAGAACATCGGGAACCTGCTCGGCGGTTGGGCGAAGAGCCTGTACGTGGGGATCGCCGCGGTGGTGGCGCTGATGTTCCTGCTCAACCGCCGGTTCGCGGATCTGGCGCTGTTCATGCTCGCGGCGGTGCTGGTCGGCGGGTTCGTATGGCCCCGAACGACATCGCCGGCATGGTCCGCGGCATCTGGACCACGATCACCGGCTGACGGCGCGCGATGGTGATTCGTTCCTACCGGCGCGTGTTCCAGGTCGACCGGCGGATCTACCGCGTCGACCGCTGGGCGCTGCCCGTCCCGGGCGGCGTGCCGCTGCGCGCGGTGGGCTACTTCCTCGGCGCGCTGCTGCTGCGTGCTGCGCTCGGGCGGCGTGCCGGGGTTCGCCGAGATCTCGGCGCCGATCCGGTACGTGGTGCTCCCGCTCGCCGTGGCGGTGCTCGGGCACGCAGGCGGCCCCGGACGGCCGCGTTGCGCACCGCTTCGCCGCCGATTGGCTGCGGCTGCGGTGGCGCTCGCGTCGTCGGTCAGCGGGTCGGCCGATCGGCGCTCGAGGGCGAGCCGCTCCCGTGGCACGGTGAGCTCGCGCTGCGCTGGGACGGCGACGGCGCCGCGGCTGCATGCCGGCCGGGTGCGCGGCCCTGCCCGGATCACGCTTCCGGGTCCCGGTCGAGCTGCGCGACCGCGGCGGCCGGCTGATCGCCCGCCCCGGTGACGAGGTACCGGACGGGCCGGTGGTGCTGTCCGCTGGCACGCAAGCTGGAGGTGCGGCCATGACCCGGTTCCCGTTGCGCTACGCGCATCAGAACATCCTGGTCGGCCAGGGCGAGGCCCGCGCGGCGCTGTTTCGGGTCGACACGGTGTCCTATCCGTTCCTGGCGGCGGCGGACAAGCGTGAGTGGCTGCGTCGGCTGGCGCGGTTCGCGTTCGCGGTCGAGGCCGACTTCTCGCTGTGGCGCGTGTGCCGCGCCTATCCGGCCGAGCGAGTACGCCGAGCAGGGCGGCGCGCTGCTGGACGACCGCGGGCAGTCCGCGGCGGCCTGGCGGTCGTACTGAACGGGCACGAGGCGCATCTGCGCGAGCTGCGCTCCCTTCGATGCCCGAGGTCTATCTGGCCGTCTCGCTGGCCACCGACCGGCCGCCGGGCGTGGTCCGTGGCGCCGACCGGCTGCGCCGACGCATCGAGGAGCTGTTCGGCGTCAGCGGCCGACGTGCCGATTCCCGGCGGCGGAGATCGAGACGCTGATCGCCGCCGAGGAGCGCGCGTTCCGGCGCGTCGAGGCGTGCCTGCCCGTCCGGCGCGCCACCACCCGGGAGCTGCAGTGGCTGCTGCGCCGCGCGAGCTGCCGCGGCGTCGCCGAGCCCGCGCTCGATGATCACTGGGAGCCGGCCGCCCTGCTGGTCGAGACCGCGAGCGGGCAGCCGGCCTATGAGCCGCTGGGCACCGATGTGGTCCGGCCACGCCAACGCGCCGATCCTCGAGCAGGACCGCGCACTGGTCGTCGACGCCGAGGAGGGCCGCACCCACCAGGCGCTGCTGGGCATGGGGGCGCTGCCGGAGGAGTCCGAGTTCCCGGGCAACGCGGAGCTGCTGTTCGCGCCACTGGACGCGCTGGCCTTCCCGGTCGACGCGGTCCTGCACGCCCGCTGGCTGGGCAACCGCGACGCGATCAGCACGGGTGCGCCGGCGGATCGTCGACGCCGACGTCGCGTTCTCCGAGCAGCTGAACTCCACGCACGGGCCGCTGTCGTTCGCGGCCGAGGAGAACCGCCAGCTGGCGCGCGAGCTCGACGCCTACCTGCAGTCAGCACCAGCGCCCCCGCTCTTGAATTGCGCGATCTCGCTCGCCGTCGGCGCCGCGTACGGCCGACGGAGCTCGAGCATCGCGTCGAGGCGCTGACGCACCGCTACGGCAGCGTCGCGCTGCACCGGCCGCTCGGGCTGCAGCCCGCCTTGTTCCTGGACCACCTGCCCCGGGCCGATGGCGGCGACGGTGCGCGACTACGCCGACGTGCTGACGATCGAGCAGTTCGGCGCGCTGATGCCGATCGCCACCCACGAGGCGCGGCTCGGCGAGCGCGGCGTGTACATCGGCCGCACGCTGGCCGGCGGCTCGCGGCCGGTGCGGTTCGACATCACCGAGGCCTCGCGGACGGGCCGGCCGCCGTCGATCCTGCTGGCCGGCACGCTGGGGTCGGGGAAGACGATCGCCGCCGAGCTGCTGGCCTTCCAGGCCGAGCGCCGCGGCTCGCTGGTGGTCGACGTCGACCCGAAGCCCGATCACAACCTCGAGGGCCTGCCCGAGCTCGACGGCCGAGTGCACGTGATCGAGCTCTCCGGCGACGACCGCTACCGCGGCCTGCTCGATCCGCTGGCGGTCGCGCCCGAGGCGCTGCGCGAGGACCTGGCGTCAGCTCGTATCTGATGGAGCTGCTGCCGCACGGCGCCGGCGGCGTGGGAGACGCAGATCCGCAAGGCGGTACGCGACGACGCTCGAGCAGCCGCAGCCCGAGCTGCCTGCGGGTCATCGACGCGCCTCCACGGCTCCGCCCGACGCGGATGGCGCGGGCGGCGGGTGACGCGCTCGCGGTGTGGGCGGACTCCGGTGTCGCCCGGCTCGGGTTCGGCGACGGTGAGCACGCCCGGATCGCCGCGCAGCGGCCGGTGACCACGATCAAGGCGCGCGGGCTCTCGCTGCCCGCGCCGGGCATCCCGCGCGCCGACTATGACCAGACCGAGCGGCTCGGCGTGGCGACCTTGAAGCTGATCGCCGCCTACGCCATGCGCCTGGTGTCGGGCGACCGGTCCGTGCACAAGGTCGTGCTGTTCGACGAGGCCTGGTTCCTGCTGGCCTCCCGTGACGGACGACGGCTGATCGACCGGCTGAACCGGCTCGGGCGGGCGGAGAACGCCACGCTGATCCTGGCCACCCAGCAGCTGACCGACGTCGGCGAGATCGAGAACCTGATCGGCACCCGGTTCATCTTCGGCCAAGAGACCGCCGCCGAAGCGCGCCGCGCGCTCGAGCTGCTCGGCCTGGACCCCGACGACCGGGTGCTGGTCGAGCGCGTCCGCAGCTACCGCCGCGGCCGCTGCCTGCTGCGCGACATCGACGACCGCGTCGCCGAGCTGCAGATCGAACCGGTGCACGAGCACCTGCTGCGCATCCTCGACACCGCGCCCGGCGCCCGCGCCCGACTTGGAGGCGGCGGCATGACTCTGCGCCGGCGTCGACGCCGGCGGCTGCGCCGCCTGGCGCTGGCCACGTTGGGCTTCCTGCTGACCGTCGCGCCGGCGGCGCTCGCGTCCTACCGGGGCAGCGACCTGCTGACCAACGTCGGGCCGGTGTCGCAGGCCGGTGGCGGGCTGATCGATCGCTACCCGCTGTCGGCGTACGCGCTCGACTACCACGTCGACGTCGAGCGTCACCAACCCGCGACGGGATCCCGCCGATGATCGCCCAATGGGCCGCCGCGCAGCTGTGGAACGTCACGAGCTTTCTGGTCAAGTGCGTGATCGACCTGTTCACCTGGGCGTTCTCGCTGAACCTGCTCGGCGGCACCGACGGCGCGCTCGGCGCCGATCAGCCAGGCGATCACCAACCTCTACGAGAACGTGATCGGCGAGTCCTGGATGGTCGTGGCCATCCTCGTGGCCGGCATCTGGGCGCATCTGGAAGGCGCTCGTTCAGCGCCGCTACACCGAGACGGCCGGCGCGCTCGGCCTGTCCGTCGCGTTCGTGCTGATCGCGCTGTTCTTCGTCTACCAGCCCCAACAGACGATCGGGCAGGCCTCAGACTGGACCAACACCCTCTCGCTCGCGTTCCTGTCGGGCGCCAACAGCGGCTCGCTCGACCAGCCCGATCAGGCCAAGCACCAGGTCGGCCGACCAGCTGTTCGACACGCTCGTCTACCGGCCGTGGGTGGTGCTCGAGTTCGGCGGCCTCTCGCACTGCGTCGACGGCACACCAGCTCGACCCCGACGGGTTCCCCAAGCCGGTCGGCCCGCACGACCCGACCCGCACCACTCTGTCGCGACCACATCACCCCGAGCGCGGACGGGCACGGCGGCTACGCCCCGCGCTTCCTGCGCCAGGACCCCGGCTCGGACGCCCGCAACGCCGAGTACGAGGCGCTCAAGAACGGGCCAGGCACCGGATGACCCGCAGTTCGCCGGCTACAAGGTCGACAAGGCCGACGCCCCGGCCGTCGACATCCAGCAGGCCGGCGGCGCGTTCCAGCGCCTGACGCTTCGCCGCGCTGGTGTTCCTCGGCACGCTCGGCGCGGTCGTCCTGCTCGGCGCGCTCTCGCTGGCGGTGATCCTCGCCCAGGTCGTCGCGCTCGTGCTGCTCGGCTTCGCGCCGATCGCGCTGGTCGTCGGGATCTTCCCCGGTGCCGGGCACGCGTTCTTTCGCGGCTGGCTGACCAAGCTCGCCACCGCGGTGTTCATCAAGGCGATCTACTCGCTGATCATCGCGCTCGTCGTCGCCGTCTCCGCCGCGCTGGCCGGCGCCACCGGCTCGCTCGGGTTCCTGTTCGCGTTCGGGCTGCAGACCCTGTTCTTCTGGGCGCTGTTCATCTACCGCAAGCAGATCACCAGCCGGCTCGTCGCCGCGACCTCGGGCAGCGGCGAGCACCCGCTCACGCCACGGATGAACGTCGTGCAGCGCGGCGCCCAAGCGGCGGCCCGCCCGGTCACGGCACTCGTGGGCATCAACCGGCCGAGCTCGAGCAGCGCAGAGCGCCCAGCAGGAGAGCGCCTGGCCGGCGGAGACGACCGGATCGACGCGCCGGACGCGCCCGCGGCCAGACCAGTGCTGAGCCGACGGACGCGACCGCCCTCGCATCCCGCGAGTGCGCCGGCTCGGCCTCGTCGCCAGCGGTACCCGACCGTCGACGACGGCGGTCACGACTCGAGCCCCTCGGCTCCGGCGAGCTCAGCTGGCAGCCCAGGCTCGACCGCCCGGCTCGCGGCCGCGCGGCTGCTGACTCCACGCCGCGCGGCGCGCACGAGGACGTCGATGCAGCGCGCTCGGCGCCGTACGTCCGCGCCAGCCCGAGCCCGTCGCAGCCGGCGAGGAGTCCGGTGGTTGACCAGCTGCGCCTGCTGTGGAACCGGCCGCTCCGCGACGGCGACCGTCCCCGGCTGTTCGCCATCGCCGTCGCCCTGATCGCGGCCACGGCCGCGGTGCTCGCACTCCGCGGCCACGCCAGTACCCCGCGACCGGCGGACCAGCCGTTCCGGCCGGTGGCCAGCTCGTCGCCCAGCACGCTCGACGTTCCGGCGGGCGCCGCGAGCTCGGAGCAGCGCGCGCCCAGTGAGGAGGGCGACCCCACCGCCGCGCGCGCCGCGTCCCCGGTCGACGTCGCCGCCGCCAAGCGCGCGGCCCGTCTCTTTCTCTCCGGCTATCTGCCCTACACCTACGGGCACGCCGGCCGGCTCCCGGCGGCCACGGAGCAGCTGCGGAGCATCCTGCGCTCGGAGCCGCCACGCGTCCCGGCCGCGGAGCGCCACCGGCATCCGCGCATCGTCGAGCTGCAGAGCGACGGCGTCAGCCGCGAGCACGCCGAGGTCACCGCGCTCGTCGACGACGGCGCCCGCCGGTACACGGTCACGCTCGAGCTCGCTCACCGCCCGGCCGGCTGGACCGTCACCAGCCTGGGGGACTAGCCGTGGCGCCGCTGGCCATCGCCGCGGGCGCGATCCGCCACCGCCGACGCCTCCCGGGCCTGTTCCTCGGGCTGCTCGGCCTGGCCGCGGTCCTGCTCGTGCTGCTGATCGGCGTGTTCGGCGCGCTCTTCGGCCTGCAGCCGCTGCAGACCGGCTATCGGCCCCTCGCCGACCGCGCGGGCGGAGATCCCGCCGGCCTACCTCGCGCTCTACGAGCAGGCCGGCCGCCAGTACGGCATCGACCCGTGGATCCTCGCCGGCATCGGCTCGGTCGAGACCGACCACGGCCGCTCCACCGCCCCCGGCGTGCACTCCGGCGTGAACGCGTTCGGCTGCTGCGCCGGCCCGATGCAGTTCTCCGTCATCGGCCCCGGCAGCACCTGGGCGCGCTACGGCGTCGACGGCGACCACGACGGCCGCAAAGACGTCTACGACCCGGCCGACGCGATCCCCGCCGCCGCTCGTTACCTCGTCGCCTCCGGCGCCCCGGCCGACTACCACGCCGCGATCTTCGCCTACAACCACGCCGACTGGTACGTCGCCGAAGTCCTCGCCAAGGCCGCCGAGTACCGCGCGGCCGCCCCGCTGCTCTCGAGCGCCGGCGAGCTCGGCGGCATCATCACCCCGCCCTCGGTCACCGTCCCGGAGATCCTCCACAACCCGCAGATCACGCTCACCCCGATCCAACGCGCCGACATCCGCTCCGGCACCCTCGACCCCCGCCTCTACGCCACGCTCGACAACATCGGCGCCCACCACAGCGTCGTCATCACCGCCATCCGGTCCGACCACTCGACCTACACCGTCGACGGCAACGTCTCCAACCACAGCGCCGGCCGCGCCTTCGACATCGGCGCCGTCGACGGGTTCCTCTGCCATGAGACCTGGGGCGCGCCGCCGCGCTGGAACGATCCATGTGGCCGGCTGCGTACACCAACTCGCCGCCATCACCGGCCCGCTCCGATCCACCGAGCTCATCTACTGCTGGGACCCCGATGGCCCCCACGACCCCCGCGGCTTCGCCCGCGTCCGACCATTGCGACCACATCCACGTGGGATGGGACGCGTGACCTGTGGTCCTCTTGTCGCGGGCGGACGTCCGGAGCCGGCCGTTGCTGGCCTGCGGGATGCCGGCGGCGCCGTAGTGCATGTGGGGGGCGTTGTGCCAGCTGCGCAGGACGCCGGTCGGGTGGCGCGATCTCGCTCGCTCCCGCGCGGCCGATGCGGTCGTTTGCCTTGCTCGAGGACGAGTTCGTCAGCTCCGAGGCGCCGGCGAGCACGCCGCCGGCCACGATCAGCGTGGCGGCGCCGCCGAGCGCCCAGTACCGGACGCGCCGAGGCTGGCGCGGGCGAGGTGGCTGGGGCTCCTCCACGATGCGGCACACGACATCGTCGAAGCGCTCTCGCGCCATGCGTTGGAGCGTAGCCGTTGCTGTTTGCGTCGGTGCGCCGCGCCGCCGCCGCCGCGCCGGAGCGCCGTTTGGCGGCACGAGCGCGCGACCCGCGCGGGTTCGCCCGCTGGAGGACGCAACGGTTTGCGCCGCGTGAGCTGGTGTTGGGGTGGCGCGCGCGGCCCCCGTGGTTGTGTGCACGGTCTGTGCGCCGTGCTGTTGCCGTTGAGATGGCCTGCGCTTGCGGAGGCACACCCGGCGCAGCCGGCTTGACCAGTGCATCAGCGGAGCCGGCGCGCGGTGTCAAGGGCAGCCCGGCAGGGCCGGCCGCAGGCCGCCGCGTAGCGGTGTCCCTTGACGCCGGGTGCCGGTGGAGCTACGTCGTGGCGGGTCCGTCCTGCGGCTTCGGTAGACCGGCATCCGTGCCCGACGTCGTCCACGAGCTCGTTGCGAGCGAGCGTGCGATCGAAAAGCTGGGCGCCCGGAGCATCTCGCCGGACGAGGCGGCGCAGCTGGCGCACAATCGGCACGCCGTAGTGAGCAATGCGCGCGTTCCGGGGCGGCGGCGATTCCTGATCGGCACGACCGACGGCGGGCGCGTGTTGACTCTCGTGGTCGAGCAGACCGTCGATCCGACGACCTGGCTGGTGGTGACGGGGTGGAGCGCTACCGGTGCGGAGCGTAGGATCCTGGGCAGGCAGCGATGACCAGAGATCCTTGGACAGACCCCGATCCGCAGCCCGGCGATCTCGACGCCGAGCTCGAGCTGGTCGACGCCGTCGCGATCGAGTATCACGACGGTGACCCGTCGGCGACGCTACGGATCGTGGTCAGCGTCGAGGGCGAGGACGCGAGCCGGCTGGTGCGGATCGCTGAGGCGCGCGGGCAGAAGCCGAGCGACGTCGTCGCCGAGCTGTTGCGCGACGCTGACCGTCCGGCCGCGTAGCTGCGCCCGGACCTCTCCCGTCCTGGACTGCTGGTGGCCCGGGTTGGCGCCGCGAGGACGGCCGCTTGCGGCCGCCCGCAGCGGGCGCCGGCGGCGAGCGAAGCGAGCCGCCCTTGAATGTCGTAGAGAAGATCCTCACGACATCCGACGACCGACCGGCTCGCGTCAGGCGGGCGACGGTCGACGTGGTCTCTTGTGTCCTGTGGCATAGCGGAAGTGAGTCCGGGGCGAGCCCCGGCTGCGCTCGCCGCACGCGGTCGGTCGGCCGGGACCGGAGAAAGTCGTGGTACTTGAGGCGGTGCCCGGCGGACGCAAAGTTGCGTCGTCGGGGGAGGCATGACCCAATTCCATCATCTCATCGAGACCGTGGGCGACCAGGGGCTCGACATGCGCATGCAGAGCGTCGATGACGGCTGCCTCAGCGTGACCGTCTTCTTCAGCGACGACCCTTCCGACGTGTGCGGTCTGAGCTGTCTCGTTACGGGACCCGAGGGGCTCGACGACGCTGCGACCGCGCTCGTCCCGGCTATCAGCGCGACGCTCGAGCAGGAGTCCGTCGACATCGACGTCCATGACGAGCGCCTCGAGGGCGACCTCGTGGCGGCAAAGTGCTCCGAGTGCAACAACCCGATTGTCTACGCCGGCGTCGCGGTCGACGGCGTCGCAGTGTGCCCGCCCTGCGCTGTGCGTCAGCGTCAGGACGATCGGCTTTCGCTTGGCCTGTCGCTCACTGTCCTTCAGGCCAGCCTCGACGAGATCGCCTGCAACGCGCCGGACGAGACGGCGACCGAACTCGTCCCGGTCCTCGCCGAGATCGCTCGGCTCAATGCCCGGCTCGCGAAGGAAGTGCCGGTCTAGCGGATTCTGCGGTCGAGCGCTCGTTCGACCGCCCTGGCGTAGTCCTCGAGCAATTGAACAGTCCGGCGCGCCCGCGGGCGCGCCGGCCGGCTCTCGAAGGGCAGTTCCAGAACCGGCGCGGGCTCTGTCGCCTCGAACGCGTCCTCCCAGAGGTCCGGCTCAGTTTCCACGGCGTGCACGAATGCGGCGGGATATGCCGCCGCGGCGGGCAGCATGAGCCTCTTGAGCGCCAGCTTGATCCGTGGCGTCCAACTAAGCTCGGATGCCGATAGGAGCTCGGCTAGCTCCTTGGCCGCGGGTACCCGCCGCATGCTACGTCGCCGTCTCGTACACCTGGTCCACGAGGGCTTCCGGTAGCTGCGTGACCTCTTGGCGGACCGATTCGGCCGGCACATGCGCCCTACCGGGGTCGACGCGGTCGAATCCCGCCGCGAGCGTCTCGACGACCCGCGCCCTGAGGTTCCACCTTCGGTCGCCGCGGCGCGGAACGGCCTTCCGATCTCCGTATCGGCAACGTGGGCACCGGGGAGCGACATCGTCGGGTGTGCGGCGACGAGCGCTGCGCGAGCCGCTGGCGGGACGCGACCGAGATAGCGTGCGAAATGCCGCTCGTCCACCGCCACGGCGGCCCATGTACACAAGAGCAGGGGGTACTGCGTCGCCAGGCCGCGCGCGGTCGCCTCGACCAACACGTCTCCAGGCCCCGCCTCCTCGACCTCGCCAGTCGTCGCGACGGCGAGGAAGTCGGCCCCGTCCTCGCGTTGGTACGCGCCGACGATCGCCACCACCGCGCGGGTGACACCGTGGCCGACGGCCTCCCAGAGATCGCCGGTCCTCACCCGATCGGCTACCGGGGGCGACGGGCGTCGTCGCCCGGGCTCCACCCACAGCTCGGACTGGTAGGAAGGGCTGCGCCCGGCCAGCGCCTCTAGGTGCTCGACGTCGGCCAGCCTCGCACGCGCAAGGGCGCGCCGGCAGCGGCCGCAACGGGCGACGTGGTCCACGACAGCGGCCTCTTCGCCGGGAACTGGCAGCAGCAGGTCCAGTAGCGAGTAGCAGTAGTCGGTCACGGTCAATCGCCTTCGTCCAGGGCGCGAGCGAGGTCGCTCCAATCGGCGCCGAGCTGGCGCAGCCGATCGTCGATCTCGCGCACGGCCGCCTCAACGAGCCGGGGATCCTCGTCCAGCTCGGCCGCTGCCGCGTCGATGTCCCCGCCATGCTCGAGCGCCGCCTTGACCCGCTCGTAGCTATGGCGATCGTCGAAAGACTCGAGGCTCGCGCGCTCGGCCGCCTCGTTGTAGCGCGTGTCGAGAACTCCGATCGTGTCCTCGCTGTCCGGCGCAAAGCTTCCGCCACGTTCGTAGTCGAGGGGGAATAACCGTGGATACAGCCACGCGAAGTGATCGAGCTGAAGAAGGTGGCGGAACTGATCCAACAGGCCGTCGACGAGGGCGACCAGCTGCGCCCGGCGCAGAATGATTGGCGCGCTCCGCTTGGCCTCATCGTCGGGAACGCGCTCGAGGCCGCGTGTGATCGTCGCGGCTTTGATGTTGAGCCGCGGGTCCCGGGCAGGGTGCGGTGTGCCCGGTTCCGCCCACGCCGGCCGGCCCAGAACGAGAACCGCTTCTCTTTCGCCTTCTGAAAGCCTTATAGTTGGTACCGTCGTCCCTCTCGAGTAGCTCCGCCGTCCTCGCGTAGAGGCGCGGCTCGCCCTGTCGGCGCCAGAGATCCGTTAACCAGTTCTCGAACATCTTCCGGACTAGGCGCGCGAACTCCTCTGGCGTGCTGGTGGTACGCAGCGCCTCGGCGATCTTCTGAGGACCGCGCGTCGTCGCGTAGAAGTGGCTCGCGATCGAAAACGGATCGTCGCCTTTGAGCTCCTTTGGCTCGCCGCGTGACCGAATCGCCTCCGCCATCAGGAACCCGAGGTGTTCTAGGAGCGCGGCCTGTGCCTCGACCGATGCGGGCGGCCCGCTGAGGCCCCGACGTAGCGATCGCAGATGCGTGTCAGTCAAGCGCCGCATTAGCCGGAGTGGTACCGCGAAGCGGCCCTCGAACGCAAATGGCTAGACGGTCGCAGGCGACGCCCGGCGGACGCTAGCGCTCGTCGCGTCGGCCCCGGATCACATCGAGCTGAACGGAGAAGCGGTCGAGCATCGACTGGTGGAGCTGCAGGAGCTCGGCGATGTCATCCTTAGCGTAGGCGCGTCCACCGTGCTCAAAACGAATTGGTCGATCTTGGGCGGCGACTTGTGCGGCGCGGAGAACGCCTTCGATGTCGCCGAGGCGAGCCTGAAAGCTCATCGCGCTGCTGCGGGCGGAAATCCCCCAGAAGGACGAGGCATCGTGGAACGTGATTTCGTCTTCGCGGCCGCTGCGCATCTTATCGACCGCCCGTGCGCCAAGGAGCTTCTGCAACTTCCGCTCTGTTCGCGCCCAAAAGCAACCTTTAGACTGCGGCGTCGGCGTTTGCATGTCCGTTGCTGAAGGCCGAGCGGAGCTGGGCGATCTTCTGGCGTCCTGACTCGGTGAGCCGGGAACCTCTTGGTGCCGGCCTTCGAAGTGAGGCCTTGCTGACGGATGGACTTCGATTTGATGATCTCGACGAAGATGTGGTTGGAATCGAGTAGGCCGGGCCGGCCATCGTCGCCGACGTGCCCGGCCAATCCAAAGGTTTCCGGGTCGAGGCGCCAGGCCGAACCACGAGGTCTTCGGCCGTAAATGTCCTTTGGCCCGTGTCATCGAGACCGGCCGCGCCAGCAGCAGCTTCACTGGACTGTAATATTGCCCATCGCGCCCCCGACATCTGCAGATCGCCGTCGGTGATGAAGGTGGCGAGTCGGCGGCAGCAGCAACCTGCATGTCGGCCGCGGGTTCTCCCTATCGGGCTATTCACCCGCCCATATCCAGCGTGTCTTCCGCTCAGGGCCCTGTGACATTGAATCTGCACGATCAGGTTGAAGTATTGCTCGATGTGATAGATCCGCCACTCGTGTGACTCAGGCCCGAGCGATCGGCCAAAATACAGGCGGGCGAGCGGGGGTCGCTGTTGATCCACAGAATGTTGCGCTTGACGTCATGGACGCGCTGGTGCACGGGCGGATCGTCTGGGCTCAGGGTGACGTCCTCCCCCGTATCTGGGTCCGGATCGATTTCTGAGACGAGCACCCGCGGATATCTGCTCCCGCCGCCGCGGTCGGAGTCACCCGGAAGAACGGAGACTGCTACGCTGTTTTCAGCGGTGACGTTCTCGTCAGTTGCAGCGACTTCAGTGCTACCCTCCGTGAAGCCGAAGACCATCCGGCAGCGTCACCTCGCAATCGTCGAGTCGTTCGGCAGCGACATCAGCGCGACGTCGCTGGCATCCTCGCCGGAGGACAGACGGCAAGTTGCGACGATGCGGCGGCGCGAGCCGACCGGAACTTCGACCGCAGGGGGGTCGAGGCGGATCGCGCTGATGTCGACCACCTCCACCTTGATGGAGTTCGAGCGGACCTTCCTGTCGAACGTCTCGCAATAGATGGTCGCCGCACCAGGCGCGTGGGTGTTGAGGATGCGGATGTCGTCGTCGATCGTCGCGATTGATCGGTCGTCCGATGTCCAAGTTACGGCAGTCGGACGGATCTGGTCCCCAGCGGCGTTGTACATCTTCAAGTGGGGCCGGGTCGCGACGCCGATGCCAGCGCGGTAGTGAGACAGCGACAGCTCGATTCGAGCAGGTTGCCCAACAGGGAGCGGGTCGTGTCCCCCACCGCCCCCACCACCGCCGTTCTCACGCGGGCCGTCGCTGTCGCTCAACACCTTGTCTAGTAGCCGGTTCTTCCACGAGTCGAGCGCGGCGTTGATCTGTGCCAGGGCGTCCTTCTCCTCCTGGTCGTGTCTCCGGCGGTCGCGGCGCCTCGAACTCCTTGGCGTACTTCTCAATCTCCTCCGCGATCCAGCTCTCGACCGCCCGTACGAGCGGGGTTTTCGCGAGCGCAGCTCGTTCGTTCATCTTTGCAGGTTCGAGCGAGAGCAGTCCGCAGTCGCCGTATATGCGGTCGCGATAAGTGGAGGTGACATCGAAGTCAGTCACCGGCCTGTAGCCGATATAGCCGCTGTGGGCCTTGTACACGATGTTGTGTCGCGACTTCTTGGCACCCCGCCACATGCGGGTGTCAGAAGTCTTCAGCGCTACAGTGCCGGCCGCCAGCGCCCCATTGTTCGTCGTGGAAAAGTCAGCCCCCGACACAGGGTCGACCAGGGTCTCGGGGATGGCAATGACCCGGGGCGCCTCGCCGCCGGGCAGCGGCGGGATCTCCGGAAGCGTGAGCGGCTTGCCCTCGTTGAGAATCCGGTTTCCGGCGACGCCGTAAACCGAGCACAGCTCGAGTGTCATCCGCATCTGAGGATGCTCGATCAGATCAGCCATGAGCTGCCCGTGCGGAACGCGGGAGCTCCAGCCCTTGCCGCCACGGCCCACCATCAGCGGAACGCTTGGCGGTCCTTGAGAGCACTCAGAGCCTCCTTCGGCAGAGTCTGCGGTGCTCATACCGAACTCGCCCAGCGCTCGATCGAGCTCGGCTTGGACGTCGGGCACGGCGAAGTCCTTGCCGGCAGCGCGATCCGGGAAGTAGCCCAGGTGGATCGAGCCGCCCACAGTCCCGTATACGTTGCCTAGGCCGTTCTTTACGGCGTGTAGGTACGCGCGATCCGTGAACATCTGGGTCATGTAGCACTTACCGCCGTTGCCGTGGCCGCCCTGAACCCAACGCGCTCCCGGCGACTGCGGGCGGACGCGTTGGATCAGCCCAGTGGCGGAAGTCGTTCTCGATCACCGAGCCCGTCATTCCGCCGAAGTCGAGGACCGCGATCGCATTCGACGGACCGCCACTACGTCCGTTTTGCATTAGCATGACGATGATCCGCCCGGCCTCGTCAACGTCGGTGCCCGCGTACTCGTCAGCCGAGTTTTTCAACCACTCCGGCAGACCGCTCTCGTGGTTCTGGAACGGCTTGCAGAGCAGGTTGATCGCGTTCTCGTTGTGGAGCTTGATGTCTCTGTCCGGCGTGTAGGAGCCGGCTTCGTGGGTTTGTGCCATGACTAGACCGTGTCCTCCTTGAGGGCCTTAATTGCATCTGGTGTCATCGCCCAGGTTCCGCGCGGTGCCTGACGGTTCATGAGTCCGCGATCGATCAGGCGAAGTCGGGCAAACTGAGTTCTGCTCTGCCAGCGGATGCCCCCGCTAGCAAGCGGCTGGCGATCGGCGTCAGTGAGGCGGTCGGCGAGGCGAAGACCAACCTCGTCAATGACGTCATTCTTTGAAGCGCTCCCGCCGCGCTCTTGCAGAATTTCAAGAATCGGGCGGTGGTACGCCGACTCAGGCAGAAGCGTCCCCGCTGCCGCCCGTACGCGCTTCCTGGTTTTCGGGCCCCGGGTCTTGCCGCTTTGTCCCTTGCCACGCGTCTGGCGTGGCGCTGGAGCTTGAGCGTGGCCCGGGTTCGCTCGCAGGGCCGGCACCGGCGCCTCGCGCGGTGGTGCCTCATCGCTGACGTTCTCTTGATCGACGCCTGGGTCTGGCAGATCGAGCAGGCGGCGCAACACGGTGTTCAAGGTGTCTTCGAAGGTGCTGTGCGCCTTCGCGTGGTCGTAGATGTCGACGGCGAGGGCCGACGGTAATGTTGGCTTCGTTCATTGCTCCGGGTGGCATCGAGGTCGCAGTTGGCGTTGCAACGAGCGTCAGCCTAGCAGAAGTCGACCGATTACAACTTTCCTGCAGCGACGAATGATGATGTGCCGGCAAGTTATATCTTCAACCCCCTGCGGACCATGCGCGCCGCCGGCGCGATTCGCCGCGGTCGGGAGTGCGAGTTGTTCGCGCTAGAAGCGGTGGATGTGCAGGACGTTTGCTGGAATCGCCCCGACTCGACGGCCGTCTGCATGATCGGCAGCGCGAGCGGACGCGGCGCTAGCGACGCACGAGCGAGGCCGCGCCCCATATGCGAGCGTTCCCTGCTGCGGTGGCTGTCCCAGCATCCGGATTCACGACCGTGGCCGACTACAGCCGACTGTGCCTCGCCTACCCCAAGGGTGATGAGCCAGCCGCGCGAATGTTCACTGACGCCAGAGGCATCCACAAGGCGGCCATGGCCAACACCCCCCTGCTGCTCCACGAAGTGCTTGACACAGTGGGTATCTCGCTACACGACATCGATCATGTGATCACTGATCAAACGTCTGCACGCGCGATCCGCAAGGGGATGGCCAAGATGTCGGCCTACTTCGGCGAGAGCCCCGCCCACGATGCCGTGATCACCGTCGACCGGTATGGCAACACCGCCTCCACCACTCACACGGTCGCCCTCATAGAAGAACTCGAATCGCGGCATATCCAGCCCGGTGAGACGGTTGCGTTGATCGCCTTGGCATCTGGGTTGGAATTCTGGCATCGTGCTCCTGACACTCGACGAGGAATTGGTGGAACGCTATGGGCACAGTGATTGAGCACCATTGCTCTCAACCGACGGTGGGTGGCGGGACTCGTCACAGTGCCCTCCGTCTCGCGGTGACGGCTGCCAAGGACTGCCTCCACGAGGCGGGGCGAAGCGCCCACGATGTCGATCTCCTGATCAACGCGGGCATATACCGTGACCGCAACCTGGCCGAACCCGCGCTCGCGGCGTTGATTCAAGAGGACATCGGCGCCAATCCCGAAGATCCGCACGAACAGGGCGCACGGCACATTCTCATCCGACATTTCAAACGGATCCTGCGGAGTTCTCACCGCCTTGCAGATCGTCGACGGCTTCCTGAAGTCACGCTCGATCGACCTGGGCTCTCGTGGTGGCCAGCGACGCTAACCCCGGCCACGGAATGAGCGAGCACTTTCCGTTCTCGCCTGCCTGGCACAGCCTTGTTGTGGGATTGGTGCGCCGATGACCGCGGCCTCGAGAGCATTCATTGGATCAGCATCCCAGACGACGGCGAAAGCTTCAGCGCCACAGTCGGACTCCACGACGGCCGAAATGTGCTTCGCTTCGCGATGTCAGAGGTCGTCCGACGAGCTGTTCGCAAATGCCGCCGCACAAGACGGCGCAGACATGCCTTCGCGCATCGGCGCTGACCCTCGACGACATCGACGCAATCGTCGCGGCCCCCGCGCACAACGAGTTCCGGGCTGCGCTTTCCGCCCAGATCGGATACCCCGAGACCAAGATCATCGTCGACGATGACCAGCGAACCCACACCGCCTCATTGGCCGCGGCATTCCACCGTGCGAGTGAGCAGATCCGACCGGGCGGCCGCGTCCTTCTGGTCGCCGCCTGCAGCAGGTATTACCGCCGGCGCGGCGTTGTATCGCATGCCATAGCGGAGCGGCGTCGCGTCAGATGCAAGACCACATGCAGTTCCACATACTTCAATTGTTGTGCGGCATTACAGTCCAGTTGGATAGGTCTCGGGGGTCTCTCCCGCCGTCCCACCGACTCGTAACCTCGAGTGGCTCCAACGCTCGCGTCTTGTCGACATGGATCATCGCGTCGAACTGGTCCGCCGGGCGGACATGGTAGTAACGGCTTTGCCGTTCGGTCTCGGGCAGGTAGATAACACCGATGGCGCGACCCAATCGGACGGTGTCCAGCGGTTCTGCGGCGTCGCGGCTGATCATCGGCGAAACGAGGAATTCCGGCCTGCCGGCTGCATGGAACAGCTCTTCGACGCTTCCATTCAACGCCGGTCTGACGAACTTGCGCTCGGCGATTCCGCCCCATTCACTGGCAGCGGTGACGGTGCCCGAGTACGTCGTGAATCCGATCAATCGCGAATCGTCGCCGTATCTTTCACGCGCCAACTGCCCCAACGTGATCTGGCCATCCGCGCCCACTTCGGTGGCTCTCGCGTCACCAACGTGAGAGTTGTGGGCCCACACGACGATTCGAGCGAGCTTGGATCCAGTCTGCCGATTCAGATGGACTAACAGAGCGTCCAGTGTCTGGACCATGTGTTGGTCGCGAAGATTCCACGACGTGACGCGCCCACCAAACATCGCGCGATAGTAAACCTCCGCGTTGCGCACGGTCTGTGCATTCTGCTGCGCGTAAAACGCCTCATCTTCGGCGAGTAATCCATCGCGACGCGTGTACTCGAGCGCGCTGCGCTG
>CAVXZC010000002.1:0-370572 GCA_963766165.1 uncultured Solirubrobacteraceae bacterium
CGTCGGCCCTCGGGGATGTCATCGGCGCGGAGCGCCAGCGCGGCGGTCGTCTTCTTGAATAGATCGGGCACGTCGTCGCGGCGGCCGTAGGGGGATTCCATGGTCCTCGAGGATCATCTTGCAGGTGGTTTCGACGAGCTCCTTGGAGGACGCGACGGCGGCGGCGGGGTCCTGCGCCAGCCCAGCATCGATGCGCCGCATGTGCTCGCGGATGGCCTCCTCGTCGTCCACGCGGCTGTAGACGCTCTCTGACGTCGCCACGATGATGCATGCCCCCCCGGTCAGAGAGACGCGGAGACCGGAACCGACGGGCCGGCGAGCGCCGGCGACGGCAGCGCGAGCAGCAGGAACAACGCGACGAGCGCGGAGCGACTGGACATGGCGCTACCAGATCACGCGCCCCACGCGAGGGGATTCCAGCGGTTCTTGTCGAGCGGCTTCTTCTTGTCCAGGTCGTTCTGGGGATCGAAGATCATGTAGCGCCGACTCCCGCTCTGCCAGGCGAACTCGCCCTTGCCGGGCGTCGCCTTCGGCCCGACCGCCTGCATCACGATCGCGTGCCCGATCGCCTCCGGCGATTCGGCTCGGCGTAGAAGACCATGACGTACCACGGCCCGTCCCCGGCGAGCAGCGCCTCGGCCTTGTCCCACGGCGTCGGCTTCCCGACGACGAGGGGGAACCGCGGTCGGAGAGCACCCGGAGGATGTCGAGGTTCTCGGTCTCGCCGCTGGTGGTCTTGCCGAACATCTTCGCGGCCTCGATCTTGTCCTTGAGGCCCAGGAACTTCATCAGCGAGAAGGTCGCCGCATTCCTTGTCGTGCTTGGACTTCACCGCGCCGCTGTCCTTGGACGGGATGAAGATCTTCGGGAGGTTGAACGGGTCAGCCTCGCCGAGCAGACCCTCACGCCAGGCGACGATGGTGTTCTGCTGGCGCAGGCCCTCCGCCTTCACGTTGAGCTGCCGGAGGAGCTCGGCCCGGTTCTTCGGGTTCTCGGGCGGCCAGGCGTCGAGCATCCACGCGTTGTCCTCGTGCGCGAGCACCTCGGAGAGGAAGACCAGGAAGCCGGGATCGATCGCCGACACGAGCTGATCGGTGAACGGGATCTGCGTGACCAGCAGCGGGCGCTTGGCGGCCTTCCCGATTTCCTCGGCGAGCTGCTTGATCTCGCCCAGGCCGTTCGGCATCTTGTGCGCGCCGAGCTGCTTGAACAGCGTGCCGTAGTTCGCCTCCTGGAGCTCCACCGGGGTCTTCTTCGCCGGGTCCTCGAAGTGCAGGCCCCAGCCTTCGTACTCCTTCAGCAGCTCCTCGATCTGCTCCTTCTTGAGCTCGCGCGCCAGCGTGCGCTTCCCGAGCATCCGGGCGACCGCATGGTTGCCGGCCCCGCGCTGGAGCTCCAGCAGGCGGGCGGTCCGCTCATCGGGCCGCGCCGAGCTCCGAGTCGCCGCACGGCGACGGGCCTGGCCGGCGCAGGGATCTCGCGGCGCAGCATCGCGGCGAGTCTCTTTCACGCCGCGCGGCCACGTCAACGGCGCCTTGTCCGCACGGCAACACCCCGCGTTCCGGTGGGTCAACGCAGAATCCGGCGGGCGCCCACGTGGCGGTCGACCTGGCTGAGCAGCTCATCCGAGGGCGGCGACCTAGCGCGCGCGGGCAAGCTCCTGTCGGCGGCCGGGCGCGACCCGTCACAGCCGCCGAGGCTGGGCTCGCCCGATGCCCGCGGACCACGCTGCGCGGCTCGCCGGTGGAGTTGCCCCCTTCATTCACCGGTCGGCTGTGCAGCGCCGCCAGCGCGATTCGGGTTCTGATACGGGGATCTGCTCGCTGTTCCTGAGCCTCGATCTCAGTAAGAAGACGTGCTCGAGTCGGGCGGTGGCGTCCAACTCGACCGGTAGGTGCTCGGTCCGGCGGCGGCCTGACTCGTAAGCCTGGTGTCGGCGGTCGAGCTGACTATCAGTGGTTGAGTCGCCCGCCGCCGTCCGGAGGATCTCCAGCGTGACCTGATGCGAGGAGCGGTCACGGCTGGCGAGCGGCGTCGCTATCGCGATGCGCGACATGGACCAGGTCCCGCGTGCAACGGATACCCGCCGCGTGGCAGACGCTCGCTGAGCATGGAAGCGCCAGCCAGTGGATGTTCTCGGGTCGTGGGGTGCGCCTCGAGGCGGTTGCCGCGTGGCGCACCGCTGGTCGTGGGGTCAGCTGATGGTCAGGGTGCTGTGTCCGATCACCACCCAGCGGTGATGTGTGCGCTTGAGCAGCGTGATCTGGTGGCCGCGCTTGAGATGCACGCGCCGGGTTGAGCGTGAGCCTGTGGCCGTGGATGCTGCCGTGGGCGATCACCCGGTCGCGGCCGTGCACGCGGGCCTTGGCGATCACCGCGGCGGCGCTGGCGGTCGCGGTCACGTAGGTGAAGGTGACCGTGCACGACTGCGCGACCCGTCTTGGTCGTCGTGCTCGTGCAGTCGATCTTCTGGCTTTGCACCTTTGGAGCAGCCGGGCCCGCCGGGCCGATCGGCCCCTGCGACCCCGTCGCACCGGCGGCGCCTTGCGGACCGATCTGGCCCTGTGTACCGGCGGTCCGGTCGCGCCCTGCGGGCCCGTGGCGCCTTGGGATCCGGTCGCTCCAGCGCCCGTCGGCCCTTGCGGGCCGGGCGCAGGCGCTTGGACCGCGAACGCGCCGAACGCGTAGTTCTGCACCACGACGTTGGCGGCGTTCAGGCAGTGAGCGGCGATCCCGTAGCCGGTGCCGCATCGGCATGCCCCGGGATGCTGAGCGTGCTCCACCAATCACCGGAGGAATCGAGCCCGGCGGTCGCGCTCTGGACCACCGTTCCTCGCCGGAAATCAGCGACACCGACACGCCGGTCGACCCGTACGCGGGGTCCAGCGGGCATGGCGTGATCGACGCGACCGCGACCGTGGAGCCCGCCGCTCCGGACGCCGGGGTCACCGCGAGTGAGCCGGCCGGCGGTAGCAGCACCGTGCTCGGCATCCCGACGCCGCAGCCGCTGTCGGATGCCAGGTTCACGCCGACTCCGCTGTAGCCGGCGTACCACCAATAGACCCCGGGCCGGGCGGCGAGAACCCGCTCGACGGGGCGTAGGTCCCGGGGCCGGACACCGTCGGCGTGCCCACCCGGTCCCGCCCGTGCGGCAATCGCTCGGTGGCGCGGATTGCGGCCCGAACACCCTGAGCGTGATCGTCCCTGCGGCGTGGCTGGTCGCGCCCGACAGCGACGCACGGATCGACCCGGCCGGGATCGTGGCGCCCCCGGTCACGTTGGCCGGTGCCGACACGGTCGTGGTCGTCGGCACCGGCAGCGTGTACAGCTCAGCGGTTTGCCCGCGCGCGTCCGAGTCGCCGCCGACGACGAGCACCTGCCCACCCGCCAGCAGCGTCGCCGCCGCGTACGGCGCGGTCGGTGGCCATCGACGCGGTCGCGCTCCACGTGTTGGTCGCCGGGTCATAGAGCTCCGCGCTCGCCTGGACTGCCGCCGGTGGCGATCTTGACCGGCCCGATGCCGCCCGCGACCAGCACCTGCCCGCTGAGGAGCAACGTCGCCGTCATCAGGGTTCGACCGGAGCATCGACCCGGCCGCACTCCACGTGTTGGTCGCGGGGTCGTAGAGCTCCGCGCTCGCCAGGAGTCGGCGGGGCCTCGCCGCCGGCGACCAGCACCTTCCCGTTGGCCAGCAGCGTTGCCGTGTGGCCCACGCGCGCGGCGGTCATCGACCCGGCTGAGCTCCAGGTGTTCGTCACTGGGTCGAACAGCTCCGCGCTCGCCAGCCGCACGCCGGTGGTTGCATTGTCACCGCCGACGACCAGCACCCGACCGTTCGGCAGCAGCGTCACGGTCGCCTTCTCGCGGGCGGTGGCCATCGACGCGGTCTGGCTCCACGTGTCGGTCTCGGCGTCATACAGATCCGCGCTCGCCAGCGTCGCCCCCGTATGACGGTCGTAACCGCCGGCGATGAGCACCCGCCCGTCCGGCAGCAGCGTCGCGGTCGCGAAGTCCGGCGATGCCAGACCCGACGCGGCCCACGTCCACGTGTCAGCGGCGGGATCGTAGAGTTCCGGGTCTCGCACACCGAACCGCCGCCGCCACCGGCGACCAGCACCTGCCCGTTGGCCAACAGAGTCGCGGTGTGCGCGAAGCGGCCGAATAGCAGCGACGCGGCAGCCTTCCACGTGTTGGTCGCCGGGTCATAGAGCTCCGTGCCAGCCGTCTGACCGCTGTTGCCGACGACCAGCACGCGGCCGCTGGCAGCAGCGTCGCGGTCGACGAAACGTGGACGGTGGTCGTCGACCCGGCCGAGCTCCACGTCCCGGGGCCGGCCGCCAGCGCCGCCGGCACACCGAGCACCAGCAAGGCGCTGATCACGGCGATCGGCCAACCAAGCAAAGCCCGCGCACGTTTTCGCACGCCCATCCACACACGCCCTAACCCCCGCGTGCACTCGCCCGCGCGCAACCCCGAAGCCGTCACAACAGCTGCAGTCCGCATCAACGCCCCTCTCACACGCAGCGCCCGGCATCCACCCGCGACGATCAGCGAACCACCCGGCGCCCGATCACTCTTCAAAGGCGACGCCATCACCGCCAGGGCGCCGCCACCGACTCCGGGCCTCCCCTCTACTCGTCGAGCAACACGAACTGCGCCCGACCCTACCCCCACAGATCCACCCGCTGGGACCGACTGCACCGCGACCGCCACCAGAACAGACGCGGCCGACCCGCGTGAACTCGGTCAGGAACGCACGCCCGCGATACGTCAACCGCGTCGCGACGTCATGCCCGGCCCGGCCCGACGCCCAAGTCGAGCACCATGGCCACAAAGATTTCTCGGGCGACGCCACGGCAAGGTCACCCAATCCACCAGTCAGACTGCGAACACCACCATCACCCACACCACACCCAAATCGGCGACGAAAAACCAGCACATAGTCGCTCCACCTGCGGGTACGTCAGGCGCCTGCAACAGCTCATGACCGAGCAGCGCACGGAACCAACAACGGCCGCGCCGCGGCCCTCGCGGCCGCAGTCGGTGTTTGCATGAAACGCGCCCGCAGTCCCGGCCCAGGCTCTTCAGCGGTCTCATGGAACCGAGCAGTTCCGATTGACGAGAAGGCGCGGCCTCGCGCTGACTGCTCCTTCGCGCGAGGAGCAGCGGTTCGGCGACGACGCCGACGTCTTCGCGAAGTCGTCGACCGCTTCCGTCTCCGATTCGCTGTCTCTGTGGCGCGGCGCGGTCGATCTAGGCGTCCGGCACTCCTGATGTGCCGCTGCTCTTCGCGCGGGCGAGGACATCGGTGCGGATTGCGTCGAGCCTGCGCGCGGCAGCGCCAAGTCCGACGATCGTGTCGAGTTCCTCCGAGAGGCACGTCGACGCCGGGCCCGCGACGAGCAGGTCGACCGACGTCTTCAGCATGTAGACGTGGTGGTCGAGGATCGATCGCACGGCGGCGGTGTACTCGGCGAGAACCGGATCATCGCTCGTCGGCAGGTGTTCAGCGAGCTCCACGAATCGCCCCTTCAGCCGCCCGCACAGCGGCGCGACCTCACCAAGAGCCGGGCGATCGCGAAATGTCCCGAGCAACTCATCCGCGGCGTCCTGGAGGATCACCGCCTCGGCAAGGATGCGGCGAAGACGCCTCCATGCATCCTCTCGCGCGCGTTGTCGCGCAGCCTCGTCGGCCAACACGGCCACCGAGCCCACATCTGTTTCGGGCCGACGACCGGCTGACGCAGCCGATTGGGCGCGTGCGAAGCGGCGCAAGCGAAGCGATCTGGGCACCGGGACGAGTCTCTCGTCGGTCAGTCTAATCCGGAGTCGGCGTCGCCCGACCGGGGTGATGCTGACATCGCCGTCATCCACGCCGGCCGCCGGAACCACGCGACCAGCAGTAGCGCTGCGAGCGCGTCGCCACTCGCTGACAGCAGGCCGATCGGCACGTGGTCGTCCGACCGGAAGGTTCACGGCTGGATGGGCCGGCGGCTGCAGGCCGGACGACTATCGATCGGATTCGGCGGAAACTCGGTCAGCGGCCGGCACGATCCGTTCTTCGCGGCGGGCGCCTGAGGTGAGGACACCCACGGAAGCATCGGCGCCCGCACTTTCGCCTTGCGCGAGCAGGGGGTCGTCGCTGTCCGCCGGATTGTGCTTCGCCTCGACGCTTGTCGAACTTCTGCGGCGACCACTGCGAACCCGGCGCCGGCTGCAATGGAGGCACAAGGGAGCGGACAGTCGCGTCCGATTCCAGCCGGCGTGGACGGTGGTACGGGCCGGGCGGCGCTCGGACAGTTGTCCAGGCGCGACGTGCTCGGGGCCCAACGTGCCGACAACGGTGGCTGTCGGACGTGAACCGGTCGTTCAGCCGGGGATGCGGTGCCGGCGGGCTTCAGGAGGAAGCCTGGACGGTGTCCGGCAGGACGTGGCTGCGACATCCGCAGACGATGGCACGGAGGTCTTTGACTTGCCTTATGTATTTCGACCCAAGCACCTGCGGCGCACGCTGACCGCGGCGCTGGGCGCGGCGGCGGTGACGCTCGCCGTGGTGCCCGCCGCCGAGGCCGCGTGCACGGCGACGCCGACGACCAAGGCGTTCGCCGCGTTCGGCGACAACGCCGACTACAGCCTGGCGCCCGCGGGAGCGTTCGAGTCGGGCGCGACCGGCTGGTCGCTCAGCGGAAGCTCGGTGGGCAACGGCAACGAGTCCGCGAAGGTTCACGGCGGTGCCGATGCGAAGTCGCTCACGATCGACGCGACCGGCCAGGCGGTGTCGCCGGCGTTCTGCGTCGGCATCCAGCACCCGTCGTTCCGGTTCTTCGCCCGCCGCACCGGCGGCACGTGGGGCGTGCTGAACGTCAAGCTGCGCTACACGGGCGCCGACGGCGTCACCAACGAGACGACGGTGGGCTCGGTCAGCGCCGCCGACGCCGCGTGGCATCCGACGGCGCCGCTCGCGCTCAGCACCGTGCTGGGCCTGTGGAACGGCGATCAGTCGGCGTCCGTGCAGATCGTCCTGGATCCGGAGGATTACGGTGGATCCTGGGCGGTCGACGACGTCTACGTCGACCCGTACAGCAGGGCCTGAAGCGGCCGCCGGTGGCGCGGGCGCGGCCCGGCCACCGGTGCCTGTTGTTCCCCGCCGGATGACCGATAACCCGACTGTGAGCATCGCCGACGACATGCGCAGCGACGCGGCGGCCGACCGCCTCCTCGAGGACTCCTGGGAGTCCCGGGCGCGGCGGCTGCCGCGGCGCGAGCTCTTGACCGAGATCGTCTTCGCCGTGGGGTTCCTCGCGGTGGCGTGCGGACTGCTCTGGCTCCCGGGCGGCACCGTCGGGTTCGACCCGGCGATGGCCGCGGTGCTCGTCGGTCTCTACGCGCTCCTCACCGGCGTCGAGTTCCCGGTCGGCGCCGGCAACGTGCTGCCCACGCAGCTCGTGCTGATCCCGATGCTCGTGCTCATGCCACCAGGCGTCGTGCCGCTGCTCGTCGCCGCCGGCCTGCTGCTGGGGCGACTGTCGGACTGGGTCCGGGGCCGCGGCTCGTTCGACCGCCTCCTCTTCTCCGTCCCGGACGCGTGGCACGCCGTCGGGCCCGCCGCGGTCCTGCTGCTCGCGGGCGCTCCTCAGCTCGACCTCGGCGATCTTCCGCTGCTGGCCGGCGCGTTCGCCGCCTGCTGCCTGTTCGACGCCGGCTCGGCGATGCTGCGCGAGCTCTCCGCCCGCGGGGTCGCACCCACGCTCCAGCTCCACGTGTTCGGCCTGGTGTGGGTCGTCGACGCCTGCCTCGCGCCGGTCGGCTTCCTGGCCGCGGAGGTGGCGCAGCACGACATCTTCGCCATGCTGCTGATCCTTCCGCCCGCGGGCCTTCTCCTGCTGATGGCCGGTGACCGGCGCAAGCGCATCGAGCAGGCGCAGCACCGCCTCGAAGTTGCCGTGCGCGAGCGCAGCAGGCTCCAGGCCGCCGTGCGCCGCATGGGCGACGCGTTCGCGGCCAAGCTCGACATGGACGCGCTCGTCGACATCATGCTGCGTGGCTCGATCGAGGCGCTCGCCGCCGACGCGGGCTGCCTGCAGGCCGGCCATGCCGAGCCGCGGCTGCTGCCGGAGGACTCGGCGAGCGATCTCGGCGTCGCGCTGCGAGCCGCCGGCGACGCGGCCGCGGCGACCGGGCTGCCGCAGCAGATCGATCACCACGCCGGCTGGGCGCTCGCGCTGCCGTTCGACGTGGCCGAAGATCCCGCGCCCTACGGTGCGGTCTGCATCGCCCGGCGCGCGCGGCCGTTCCAAGCCGACGAGGTCGAGCTTCTCACGGAGCTCGTCGGCAAGGCCAAGACCGCAGCGGCCGAGATCCTCGGCCACCAGGCGCTGCGCGAGGAGGCGATTCGCGACCCGCTCACGGGGCTGGGCAACCGGCGCAAGATGGCCGCGGATGTCGGTGGCTGGATCACGGACTCCGCTGCCTCCCCGCGCCTGCTGATCCTCTTCGACCTCAACGGCTTCAAGGGCTACAACGACACGTTCGGTCATGTCGCCGGTGACGCGCTGCTCGCGCGCCTCGGCACCAAGCTGAGTGACGAGATTGCGCCGCACGGCGAGGCCTACCGGCTCGGCGGCGACGAGTTCTGCGCCGTGCTCGAGCTCGACGCCGATCGCGTCGAGCAGATCATCGCGATCGCCGCGCACGCGCTCAGCGAGACCGGCGACGAGTTCTCGGTCACCGCGTCTTACGGCGTGGTTCTGCTGCCCCATGAGGCCGACAGCCTCGAGCACGCCGTCCAGCTGGCCGACGAGCGGATGTACGCGCACAAGCACAACCGCTCCTCCGGCGCCCGCGACCAAGCCCGCGACGTGCTCATGCGCACGATGCAGGCCAAGCAGCCCGCGCTGCACGAGCACTCCAGCCAGGTCGCCGAGCTCGCCGTCGCCGTGGCCCGCTGCTTCGCCATGACGAGCGAAGAGCTCGACGTCGTCGCGCGCGCCGCCGAGCTGCACGACGTCGGCAAGGTCGGGATCCCCGACGCGATCCTCGACAAGCCCGGCCGGCTCGACGCCGACGAGTGGGAGTTCATGCGCCAGCACACGATCCTCGGCGAGCGGATCCTCAACGCCGCCGCGGCGCTGCGCCCGGTCGCGCAGCTCGTGCGCTCCAGCCACGAACGCTGGGACGGGACCGGCTACCCAGACAGGCTCCAGGGCGAGGAGGCCCCGCTGGGCTCCCGGATCATCGCCGTCTGCGACGCATACGAGGCCATGACCGCGGACCGCGCCTACCGCAGCGCCCTCTCCGCGCAGGCCGCCGCCCAAGAGCTGCGCGCCGGCGCCGGCACGCAATTCGATCCCGACGTCGTCGACGCGTTCCTGGACGCGATCACCACCCGCGACGTGACCGGTGCGGCGCCACGCGAGCCGATCGAGGCGCCGATCCAGCTCGCCGCGGACCGGGTGCGGAACCTCCTCACCCAGGCCGTGCACGCGGCGTAACAGCGCGCTTACGCGATGGACGACAAGGGAGCCCTCCGACGGCGCGGGCTCGCTCACTGTCGGAATGCGCGATTAGGAGCAGTCGACGGTCGCGGCAATTGTGCTTCCCTCGACGAACCGAGCATCCTCCGCGCTCGCGAGTTACTCGACGTGATGCGAGCTCCGCCACTCCTCGAGTCGATGCGAGCGCCGGGTCCGGCCCGGTGCGGAATCCTCAGCTCCCCGTGGCTCTCGCGATCGAGCAACGGCGTGGTCTCCGCGCTTAGTCTCGGCGGACGGTCAGGGCGAAGAGCACGCCGGAGACGGCGGTGGCGAGGTTGAGGCTCGAGACGCCGGGGCGCATGGGGAGGGCGAGGCGCGCGTCGGCGCGCGCGATCAGCTCGTCGGACAGGCCGTCGCGCTCGGCGCCAAAGGCCAGCACTGCGCGCCGTGGGACCTCCGCGACACGCAACGGGTCGCCGGCTGGGTCGAGAGCGATCAGCGGGCGCCCGCCGGTGCGCAGCACGCGTGAGCGCGCGACTGGTAAGGCGAAGTGCAGACCCCCCGATCCCCGCAGCGCGTCGGCGTGCCATGGGTCCTGGCGCCCGGTGGTGATCACGCCGGCGGCGCCGGCGGCCGCCGCGACTCGCACGCACGCGCCGAGGTTGCCGAGATGGCGCGGGTCTTCGAGCATGACCACTGGGGCCGGGCCTTCGGCGCTCAGGATCCCGTCTGGATCCGGCTGTGCGGGGCGGCGGGCGACGGCGACGACCTGCGCGCGCGGCACCACCCGTGCGAGCTCGGCGACCTCCACCACGACCGGCTCGAGTGTGACGTCGGGGGCAAGCCGGGCGGCGAGGGCGGCGAGCTCGAGCGGATCGGCGGTCCACACGCCCAGCAGCTCCGCGCCGAAGCGCACCGCGTGCTTGACCGCGTGAAAGCCCTCGAGCACGACGAGCGTCGGGTCGCGGCCGGCTCGCGCGACGTCGGTCAGCTGCACCCTGTGGTTGTAGCGCGACGGCGGCCACGCTGCTTGGGCGAGCCGCTGCCGGCGCTTGAGCGCCGATGCAGTTCGCCTCCGGGTCAGGACGCTCGGGCCGCGACACCGCCGGCGACGGACGGACCGGCAGGGCGCGTCCGCTCGCTCGTTTGCGGTTGCATGCGAGCCCATTCGACCTCAGGGGGGACGCGATGTCGCTGCTGGACCAGGTGCGCAAGCTCGAGCAACAGGTAAGCGGCCGCCTGAAGGAGCTCGAGCCGCTCACGCGCGAGTACGAGCAACTGCGCAACGTGGCCGAGCGGCTCGGACTCAAGTACACGCCGACGGACACCGACACCGACACCGACCAGCCGCCGGCCGCTACGAGACGCGGCGCCGCGAAAGCGCGCGCCAAGCCGCGGGCCGTCCGCAGAGCGGCCAAGGCCAAGGCCGCGCGATCATCGGGCAAGTCGGCGGCCAAGCGCGCAACCACGCCGCGCGCCGCCACAACCCGCGGCGGCCGCGGAGCACGGGCTGAGCAGCCCGCGACCGGCGGTCGCGCGACGGCGACGCCCGCGAGCCAGGGCGCCGCGACGGGCGGACGGCGGTCCCGCGCCGGTAGGTCGGCTGCTCGGCCGGGCGAGCGCGAGGCGCAGGTGCTGCGCATCGTCGGCGAGAGCCCCGGCATCACGGTGCGCGAGATCGGCGAGCGACTCGGCGTCGACCCGACCGGCCTCTACCGCGTCACCAAGAAGCTCACGGCAGAAGGGCGCCTGCGCAAGGACGGCCCGCGGCTGCATGCGACCGCGTCGGACGCGAGCGCGCCCACCCAAGCACAGGCAGCGAGCGCGACCGCCGGGGTGAGCGCCGGCGGCAACGACGCCGCGGCACCCGCGACCGGTGAGGACGCCGCCACCGCGACGCCCGACCCCGCCCGACGACATCCTCCACAAGCTAGGGACCGCACCGATCCGCGGCCGCCCCGGCCGTGCGGCGCCCGCTCACCGATCCGGCGCCGATCTCGCCCGCGCCCGCGTCACCGCCGGCCGGCGCGCCTCGCGGCCAAGAACGTACGCGCGGACGATCGACCGCTGCGCCCGTCCGCAAGACCGCGCGGCGGGATCGCTGCGGGCGCGTCTGCGCATGCCATTCGCGCCGCCGCGAGGCCCGACGGGGGCGTCGCCGTACACCCATTGTCATGGGCGCGGCACGCGAACCCGGTTCCGACCGCGGAGCGGAGCGCCGTCGCGCCGCGGCGCTGGCCCGTCACTACCGCGACGTCGAGCAACTCTCGATCGCGGAGATCGCCCGCCGCCTCGGCCGCGCCCCGGCCACGATCAAGGCCTACCTCTATGACCCGACCGGCGAGAAGGCCAAGGCGGTCAAGGCGGTCTATCGCGGCTACTGCCGCACGTGCGGCGCCGACTCCAGCCCCCGCAACGGCAAGGGCGACGCCCACCTGTACTGCCGGCGCTGCCACCCCGGCGTGGCAACCTCGAGATGGACACGCGCACGCGTGCGCGAGGCGATGCGCCGCTGGGCCGAGCTCTACGGTGCGGCGCCGTCGTCTCACGACTGGTCCGTCACGCACGCACGCCGCCGAGGAATGGAAGCGATGCGCCGCCTCGAAAGTGGTAGCTGGCCGGCGCCGGCAACCGTCACCGCTCGCTACGGGTCGTGGGCCCTGGCTCTCGCCGATGCGTTCGAGCAACCAGCGCCGCCCGGGCGACCGCCGGGCGAATCGCCGTCGCGCGGGCCCGGCGCGCGGGTCGTCTCAATCGGGTGATGCGACCCGCCGACACCGCGCATACGGTCGCGAAATGAGCGGCGACGGCACTCCGGGGCCGGCCAGGCTGGCGTTCCGTGACGTGACCATCGTGTTCCTCCTGCTGAACGAGATCCGCCAGCGCATCGTGGCGAGAGTCGTTTCGGCCTAACTGTCGAACGAAGGAGCTGGCGCATGATCATCATCCCGTCCGCGGAAGCGACGATTCTCGGCGACCTGCGCACGCATCTTCCAGTCCACTCGGTCACCGTGATGCCCGAGGACTACAAGCCGCCGGTGGCTGGCATTCACACCATCGGCGCCGCGTTCGCGCCGACACCGGAGGGCCGCGAGGCGCTGAGGCTGGCGGCTGTACTCGCACGCGCCGGCTCCGCTCGTCTCCGCGCGATCACCGTGCTCGATCCCAAACACGCCGACGAGCAGTCGCATGGGCTACTGGCCGGCCAGCACGGCGACGTCGACCCAGCCGAGGCCTCAGCCGCGCGCCATCGTCTCGGGGAGGAGGCCGAGCTGCGCGAGGCGATGGACGGCCTCGGCGAGGACGTGGACAGCGACGTCGACATCCTCTTCAACGATCCGGTCGATGGCCTTCTGGCCGCCGCGAGGCATCTCGACCTGCTCGTAATGGGCTCGCGGGGCCGCGGGCCGCTTCGCGCCGCCATCCTGGGCAGCGTGTCGCATTCGGTGGCGCGGCAAGCCCCCTGTCCGGTCATAATTGTGCCGCGCGACTGACCGCCGCACCGCAGGATGCGTTTCTTCGACGGGCGTCGGCCGGCGCGCGAGTCGCGACGGACGCGCGCTGGGTGTTCTCGGGCGGAGCGGTGCGCCCCGACGGACTGACTGGATCATTGGCCGCCATATCGAGGGGCGCGTTCGCTACTTCGCGAGTACGGCCGCCCTCTACGACGAGCACGGCGCCGCCCGCTCCGCCGCGCTCGCCCGCCTGCGTGGCGGACCCGACGACGACACCCGCGGATTCTTCGCGCGGATCGGCGCCACCCACTACAGCGCCGGGCGCCGGGCGCCGGGCGCGCGAGCGCAAAGCTAGACACACTCATCCGGAGAATCACACACCGGTCGCCGCAGGACCGCCGACGTCCGCCAATCGTCAGCGCCATCCCGCAGGGCCCTCGACTTGTGCCCAGTTTCGACGATATAGGCACATCCACGGAGCATGCAACGCGAAACCGCGAGTCTGGGGTAGGAGGTTCGAGCTCCGATCGGCTCATCAGCGTCGCCACGCGTCGCGGATGACGGTCATCCCGACGGCGCCGGCATCTGACGGCGTCCCGCCGCCGTGCTCGATCCCTACCTTCCCACCTACCAGGACTCATAACGCCCGCAGGACGGCAGGATCAACGCGGCTGCGCTCGAGCACGAGCTCGTTGCCGACACGATCGCGCGGGCGCACGCACGGCGCGCCTAGTAGCGCAGCGTTCAGGTCGGGCACAACAGCGCGATCTCCTCCCCGACCCGGACGCCGGGGGCGACCCGTTCCAGTGCTTGCAGCAGCGCGCGCCGCCGGCTCACGAAGCCAAGCGTCACCAAACCGTCGCGGCTCTCGAGGCGTACGGCGTCGCCGGCGATCGTCACGCCGGTGAGGCACTCCGTCGGGATCGCGACCCGTCCGCCGCGGCGCTGCTCGATGGCGACAAAGCGCTCGCTGACCGTGTACGTCTCGATCGCCGCGCCTTCGCGCGCGCGGACAAGCAGCCACAGCACCACGACCGCGGCCGCTGCGAGCAGCAGTTGCAGCCCGAGCGGCCGGACCCCGATGGCCGCGATCGCCAAGAGCGCGACCACGGGCCCGCCCACGGTCATGACGGGGAACGCCCGCGTCTCCCGCCACACCGGCTCCCCGATGTCGTCCGGGAACGGGATGGCTCGCGTCAGCTGCGCCGAGCTCGCGGTCGGCATTGCTCGATCGATCCTACTCGCGCAGACAAGGCCCTCGCACGGCGACGGGCCTGCGGCGCAGACCGACAGCCCGTTGTAGTCCGCGCACCTCGAGTACCACCTGCGCAAGGTGTTCGAAATCTCGACGTCGGCACCGCAGAGAAACTCCGGGGCGCACTCGCGGACATCTCTGACCAAGATGTCCCGCACCCCGTCTGATGAGATCGGAACATGAGCGCCTGCAGGCCGTAGTTCCCCGCTGCGACGCGCCACGCGCGCGAGGCCGCTTCAGCCCGAACGCATCGAGCGGGAGATCCGCGTCAACTCATGCCAATCGTCACATCGGACATCGTCGCTTTGGCGTTGTCGCAAGCGACGCGCACGTATCCGTGGTGGAACGTGGCCTCCAGACTCCCAAGCCCCGATATGCGTGGTGGTTGAGGCCAGACCCGGGGTCGAGGCGTGCCTCCCAGATGAACAGCGGCGCCCCGACGGAAACCAGGACGGCAGCGCCCACTTTCTTGAGCGTGCTCGTCTTGCTTGCATCTGACATCGGCGCGGCGAGGCTACGCGGGCCGCCACGGCACGTCAACGCAACCCCACCGACCGCTGAAGTCTCGCGGTTCGCCGATGGGCATTGATGTCTGCATCCTGACTCGTGAAGTGATATGAGATGCAGCGCACCGACACCGCGCGGCTCCGGTCGCGCGCGACGCCCGGACGTCGTTGGCCGCTGTTGTCGCCCCAGGGGCCGGCGAAGTTGACGTCCTGGCGGTCGTACAGCTCGCGTACGCCGCCGATGAGTGCGCGGATGGCCTCCTCGCCCCGCACGGCGCCGTCGAGCATCGACCCTTCCAGGGTGACGTCGCTCGCCAGCCTGTCCATCCACGCCGGGTAGTAGTCAGTGAACCTGCCGGCGGGGTCGTCCCTTCCCAGGTAGGTCGGAACACGGTCGGTCGCTTGGGTGCCGAGAGGGCTGGTCAGGAGCGTCAGCGTCGCCCACGGCATGGGGTGCGTCGCGCCCGTGACCGCACCGGTTCATACACCGGCCCGAGCCCGGTCCCTAACCGAAGGTGAAGCTGTACACCTCGGCACCGGGCTCGTCGAACACGATCTCCAGCGTGCGCTCGCGCACTCGGTCGTGCTCGCGCACCAGCTGATACATCCGACCGTCGCCCAGCACGCCGTGGCCGCTCGCGTCGACGTCCACGCCGTGCGAGGAACCGGGCGCCTTACCGTCGACGGTCACGCGGAACGAGATCCCCCGGCCGACGCCGCCCGACAGCACCGCGTGCGCGTCGCGGGCCTCGAACCGAAACGCGATGCCTCCCCCGGCCCGCTCGAGCACGACGCGCTCCGGCTCGCGGGCCCACTCGCCCGCGAGCGACCAGTGGTTCGACCGCAGGCCCGCCGCGTCGCCGCGGGCCTCGAAGCGCTCGCCCCGCGCGGTCCCGACGTAGGTCTCCGGCGTCTTCAGGTGCGCCCAGTCCGCCTCGGCCTCCATGCCCTCGCCCACGACGGATGTCAGCTCGCGCTCGACGCCGAGCAGCCGCTGGATCACGCGCTCCGACTGCTCGTAGCGGCCCTCGCCGAAGTGCTCGTCGCGGATGACGCCCTCGCGATCGACGAAGTACAGCGCCGGCCAGTACTGATTGGCAAACGCGCTCCACACCCCGTACTCGTTGTCGACCGCGACGGGATAGTCGATCCCGCGACGCTCAATGGCCAGCTGCACGAGTCCGACGTCGTGCTCGAACGAGAACTCCGGCGTGTGCACGCCGATCACCACCAGCCCGTCGTCGCGATAGGCGCGTGACCAGGCGCGGATGTAGGGCTCCGTGCGCAGCCAGTTGATGCAGGTCAACGTCCAGAAATCGACCAGGACGACCTTGCCCCGCAGCGCAGCGGGGCTGAGCGGACCGGAGTTCAACCACTCAGAAGCGCCGTCGAGTGCCGGCATGCGCGTTCGAGCGAACAGGCTCATGGTCAGAGCATCCCACCCGTCGCCCATCGGTCGCGCCCGGGTGGGCCCTGGTCATCCCACTCGTGGACCTCGTCATTGAGGCGGATGCGGCCGGAGCCGGCAACGACGACATCGGCCTCTTCCTGGTCGCGGTGGGAGTGGGCGAAGGGGACGCGGAGGTTCGGTTCATAGGACCACAGGGAGACGCCAAGATCGCGAGAGTCGAGGTACTTCCGGCCGAACACGCCGCGCATGCCTTCCACGCGGCCACGGGTGTCGTCGTCGGCTTCGCGCAGGTTCGCGATCGAGTAGTCGACATACGGCGCAGCGTAGTCATCGGGTTTGGCGGAATCGCCGCGCCGGGACTGGCACGGCGATTTCGCGTTCGTGAATCAGTGGATGGTGAACGGCGCCGACGCGGCGACGGTATACGGCGTCGTGACGTTGCTGTTCAACTGGACGATGTAGCTACCTGGCTCGACGGTCGGTGGCGCGGACGCGTCGATGTCTCCCTGCGTCTCGCCCAGCGTGGAGACCGGGAATCCGACCTGAACGGTCTTGGACTGGCCGGCGTCGAGCGTGACCCGCGTGAATCCGACCAACCTCTGCGGGGGCACGATCACGCTGCTCACCGGTTGTGACACATAGACGGGAACGATGTCGGTCCCGCCGCGGGATCCGGTGTTGCTGACCGTGAACGTCGCGGTCGCCGTGCCGTGGCGGGAGACATTCGGCGTCACCGAGAGGGCAGCGGTCGTGAACGTGGTGTAGGACAGGCCGAATCCGAAGGGGTAGAGCGGGTTGTAGGCGTGCCCCTGCCCGGATCCCGTGCCCGGGAGCTGGTCGAAGAACTTCGGCTGGTCGCCCAGCGGTGAGAATGCGGAGCCGTCGAAGTCCCCGCCCGGCGCCGCGGCGTCGGACGGCCAGCTGATCGGCAGCTTGCCGCTCGGGTCGATCTTGCCGAAGATCGCGTCGGCGACCGCCTGGCCGGCCTCGGTGCTGCCTTGGTAGGCCATGAGAATCCCGTTCGCGTTCTCGGCATCCGGCCCCAGGCCGACCGGGCGTCCGGCGATGACGACGACGATCACCGGCTTGCCGGTGGCCTCGAGCGCCGCGATCTCAGCCTTCTGGTCAGGCGCCAGTTGCGGCGCCGGGTTGTCGCCCAGCCCTTCGGCGTACGCCTTCTCGCCGACCGCCACGACATAGGCGTCGGCGGTCGCGCTCGCGGCGGTGGCGCCGTCCGGCACGTACACCGCGTTGCTGTCGTCGTTCCGGATCCCCTGCTGCACCGTGGTGCCGGGCGGAATCTGGTCAGGCAAACCCATGCAGCAGACGTGACCGGCTCCGAAGACGCCCTGCCAGCTGACGCTCCACCCGCCGAGCTGGTTCGTCATCGAGTCGGCGCTCGGACCGGTGACGACGACCTTGGCGGACGTGGAGAGCGGCAGCGTGTTGCTCTGGTTGCGCAGCAGGGTCATCGATTCCTGCGCCGTGCTGCAGTGTCCCGGCTCGTCCAGCGGTGACCGCCGCGTTGGCGGCGTGGGCGTCGACGCACGGCTTGCTCGGATCGCGCACGCACGGTTGGTCGAACAGGCCGAGCTGGAACTTCAGCGTGAGAATCCGCCGCACTGCTTCGTCGATCCGTGCCTTCGAGATCATGTGAGACTGCACGGCTTGCAGGGTCGCGGTCTGCCATTGATCCGGGCCGACCACATACATGGCCATGTCGACACCGGCGTTCACGGCCTGGGCGATCGCCTCGGCCGGGTTGGCCGCGACGTGGTAGGCGGTCTGCAACGCCTGCACGTCCTGGTAGTCACTGATCACGACGCCCTGGAAGTGCATCTGGTGGCGCAGGATGTCGGTCAGCAGATAGTGCGACCCGGTGGCCGGAACGCCGTTGATGGAACCGGAGTCCACCATGACGGTGTCCGCTCCGGCGTCGATGCCGCCGGCATAGGACGGCAGGATCACACTCTGCAGGTAGCTCAGGGGCAGCAGCGCCTCGTTGCGGTCGTGGCCGTTGATCGACTGCGAGTAGCCGGCGAAGTGCTTGACGGTTGCCGCCACGCCGAGCGAACCGGCCCGGACCGGGCGCCTGCATGCCCTGGATGTTCGCGCCGCCCATCGCCGCCGAGAGCACCGGCTCTTCGGCCCAGGTCTCGTATGTCCGTCCCCACCGGTTGTCGCGGGCCAGATCCTGGACCGGGGCGAAGACCCAGTTCCAGCCGGTCGCGCGGACGGCGTCAGCGGTCGCCGCCCCGCCGGCGCGAGCCGCCGAGGGGTCCCAGGTGGCGCCCATGCCGATGGACTGAGGGTAGAGCGGCGCCTGCCAGGGATGGCCGAAGCCGTGCACCGCGTCGACCCCGAAGATCAGCGGGATGTGCAGCCGCGAGTTCTGGATCGCGTACTGCTGGATCATGTTGTACTCGTTGGCCCAGTCGTAGCCCGTGTTACCGCTGCCACCCTGGCCGGTCGTATCAGGCGGGTTGTCCGTCCCGCCCGCGAGCAGCGAGCCCGTGTTGTTGTCGACCAGCCACGTCTTCAGGCAGCTCTGGCTCAGCTGGGCCCAGCCCTGGCTGCCGCAGGCGCCGGACGGCGGAGCGGTCACGTTGTCGACGAGTTGCTGGTCCATCTGGCCGACCTTCTCGGGCATGGTCATCGCACCCAGCAGGGCGTTCACCCGGGCCTGAATCGGCTTGTGCGGATCGAGCCACGGAGCGTTGTTGCCCGGGTGGGCGGAAGCGGGGCGCCTGGACGACGAAGGCAGCCAGCGCTCCCGCCACCAGGGCGCCGACCGCGACGATGACCACCGCCTTCCTTCTGCTGCGCATACGGCCTCTGCGATGCGGAGTGGACATGGACTCAACCTCCTCGGGTTGGGGATGACCGCGGTCGGTGCCCTCCGTGGCCGAAAAGCGCGTGGCGGCAGCGAGCCGTTGCCGCCAAGGCAGTGCCGAACGGCTCCGGAGGCCGCGTGATCGAGCGCTTCTGTCGACCGGACCTCTAGAGCTGCCGACGGTCAGCAACTTTCTTCCGTTGGCCGCGATAAGTCAACCCAAGCGATCGGGAATTTCTCCCGGCTGCGACGCTAGGAACGTGGGCAGCAGGATGCCGACGAGATCAGGGAGGCCGTCGGCCCTGCATGAGCGCAGTTGCAGGCGCGATGCGCTGCGGCCCAACGCGTCGGCTCAGCCGGACTCGGGCGGGAGGGCCAGGAGGGCTTCGAGCGCGAAGCGAAGTTGGCGGACGAGCGGGTGGCCGGCGGCGTGGTCCTCCAGCATGTCCAGGCTCTGTAGGTAGTGCTCGACGCGCCGTTGGCCGCTCTCGTCGGTGAGGGCAGTGTGGCCGTGCGTGGCGAGGGCGCGCAGCTCGCGGACCTTGGCGATCTTGTCGGCGGCGTAGACGGCGATGATGTCGGTACCGGACTCTGAGACCTGGCGGCGCAGGGCGGCGATGCGTTGCTGGAAGGACTCGATGCTCGGGCCCTCGGTGAGGGCGCCGACGGGGTCGGCGCCCCTCGTCGCCGAAGCGAGCGCGGATGGCTGTGCCCTGATGACATCGAGCGCGCACAGAGGGTTCTCGATGACACGGCCGCGCCGCTCCCGTCCCGTGACCGCGCGCCAGCGCCACTTGGCTCCGATTGGGGGAAGCGCGCCTAGCTGACGGGAAGCTGACCGGTCCAGCTCACGTATTCCCCAGATGCGTCGTTGCACACGCAGCAACCCGCTCGAAAGGACCGCATGTCGATCGATGGCGACCAGCATCCCAGCCTCCATATGGACGCCACACTGCGCGCGATCCTGGCGCTTCTTGTCGCCGAGCATCGCGAGCGCCACGGCGGAGTCTCGTACCTCCCCGAGCGGCTCCTCTCGCAGGCCGGATTGAGCGACGATCAGATCGCCACCATCACGGCAAGCGATGCCGACCAGGTGCGCTCCACCATCGACGCGCGGCCGCGATCGGTGCTCGACCGAGCTCGCGAGACCATGATCCAGCAAGCCCGGCACCCATGATCCACTGGTCCTGACGCCAGATCGAGCCAGATCACGCCGCAAACGCTCACCTGCCCGTTCGACGACTCGCACGGTTCGCGAACGCGCTGCCGCCACGCGGCGATGTGGGCCGCCGGGGCGCCTCGCCCATCGTGGCCGCCCCTTCGACTGCGCATGGTGGTTTCTCCTCTCAGGTGCGCGCGTGGGCGACGCCGGCGGGCTGACCGTGCGCGGCGTGGGCGTCGTGGGAATGGATCCAGCCCAGCTCGGAGTACAGGTCCGCGAACGCGGCGTCGCGGGCGGCGATGTCCGGGCCGTCGGGGAGGTGCATCAGATCGGCGACCGGCGCGACCAGCGCTGCACCCGGGCCGGTCCGCTTGCGCCGGCGCTCGGCTGTAACGCTGCAGCGCGGGCGTGAGATCGCCGGGGCCGTGCACCTCGGCCAGGTCGTCCGCGAGCGACGATCGCGTCCTCGATCGTCTGGTTGGCGCCCTGGCCCTGGTGGGGCACCATCGCGTGCGCGGCGTCGCCCATCAGCACGACGCGGTCGGTGTGCCAGCGCTCCAGCGGCGCGAGATCGTGCAGCGCCCAGCGCGCCCCGACGTCAGTCGCGCCGACCATCTCGGTCACGGCGGGATGCCAGCCCGGCGAACGCGTCGACGGCGTCGCGGGTCGCGCACTCCTCCATCCACGCCTCGTTGGCCCACTGCGGAACCCGGACGACGGCCAGGAAATTGACCGTGCGGCCGCCGTCGATCGCGTAGTGCAGCACGATGGCGGCCCGGGCCGGCCCAGAACTGCAGCGGCGTCGGATCGGGCAGCGACGGCATCACCTCGATCGGCACGAGCCCGCGATAGCCGACCGTGCCCGAGTAACGGCCGCGAGCCTCGCCGGCCACGTGCGAGCGGATCACCGAGTGCACGCCGTCGGCGCCGACGACCACGTCGCGCCGCGGCCGTCGATCCGTCGGCGAACCGCAGCTCGGCACCCGCGGCGTGCTCCTTGACGCCGACGCAGCGGCGGCCGAGGTGAGCCCCTCGCTCGAGAGGCGGTCGGCCAGCGCGTTCAGCAGGGCCACGCGGTGGACGCCGTAGTACGGCGCACCGAACGTCGCCTCGTAGACGCCGTCACGGCCGATCGGGTGGTCGGCGATGACCTCGCCGGTGTCCCGCGGCGGATGACCAGCGCCGAAGGCACGACCGAGACGGCCTCGACCTGCTCGCCGAGCCGGAGCCGGCGCAGCTCGCGCGTGCCGTTGGCCGACAGCGCGACCGCCGCGCCGATCTCGCGCAACTCGTCGGCCTGCTCGTAGACCTCGCAGCCGATCCCGCGCTCGCGCAGGGCGAGCGCGAGGACCAGCCCGCCGATACCGCCGCCGACGACGGCGACCCTGAGCGGCGTCATGAGCCTAGGCGATCGCCGGGGTGCGCGCGGGCGCCAGCGCGAAGTCGTAGCTGAACGCGTAGCCGCCGTCGCCGGCGGCTCGGGGTGCACGATCAGCTCCGGCTTGACCGCGCTGGCCACGTCGTTGTCGAGGTAGTCGCTGGTGTCGATGAACAGCTGGGTGACCAGCGGCTCGTGGCCGTCGGCGCTGACGATCAGGTGGATGTGCGCGGGGCGCCACGGGCTCCAGCCGGCGGCGGCCGGTCATCTTGCCGGTCGGCCCGTCGAGCGGGATCGTGTACGGCCCGGGGATGACGGTGATGAACGTCGTAGCGGCCGTCGTCGTCGGTGCGGACCTGGCCGCGGAGGTTGCCCTCCGGCGGGCCGGGCATGAAGCCCGAGTAGCGGCCCTCGGCGTCGGCCTGCCAGACATCGAGGTTGGCGCCCGCCAGCGGCGTTGCCGTCGGCGTCGGTCACGCGGCCGCTGACGCGGGTGCGGTCGCCAGGCTCATCGGTCCGGTGCGGCAGCTCGAACGGGGCGTCGAGCAGCGGCGCGTCCGGGAGGTGGAACGGGCCCGAGGATCGTGCCCTGTGAGCCATCGCGGCTGCCGAACGCCTGCTCCTCGACGACGTGCTCGATGTAGACGTCGCCGAACAGGGGCCACTCGCCGGCCTCGCCGACGTCGATGAACCACTGCTTGGCGGTCTGGTACTCCTCGTAGGTGACGTCGTTCTCGACGATCGCCTCGTGGACCCGCCGCAGGATGTCGCGTGATCAGCTGGTTGGCGCGATCGGACATCGCTGCTCTCCTCTCGGTTGATGGCGTTGGGGTGGCGCGCCAGCGGCGTGACGCGGATGTCCAAGTAGGGGAACAGCGGCAGGCCGGACAGCAGCTCGTGCAACTCGTCGACCGAGCCGACGTCGAGGACGCTGACGTTGGCGTAGCGGCCGGCCACGCGCCACAGGTGCGGCCAGCGCCCGTCGCGCTGCAGCGCCTGCGAGTACTCGCGTTCGCGGCCCTTGAGCTCGTCGGCCTGCTCGGCCGGCATGTCGGGCGGCAGGCGGACCTCCATCTCGGCCATGAACAGCATCAGCGATCCAGCCGGTAGCGCTCGCAGGCGGTCCTCGTCGACCTCGACGCCGAGGCCCGGGCGCGGATGGCACTGCGACGCGGCCGTCGCGGATCTCCGGCGCCGGCGACCACGAGGTCGTCGGCGAGGTCGAGGAAGTTGGCGATCTCGGCGGGCTGCGCGGCGGTCGCGGCGAACGCGGCGGCGAAGGCGATCGTCGCGCATGCGCGCCGATCGCGCCCTCGTACTGGCTGCCCATGACGACCGGGACGTTGCGCGCGAGGCAGAGGGCCAGGATCCGGCGCGACTCGGTGAACCCGGTGCGCGCCGTCTTGATGCTCACCAGCCCGCACCGCGCCCTCCGCGAGCGCCCGGTCGACATGGGCGAGGCTGATGCAGCTCTCATCGCCGCCCAGCGGCACCGTCCAGCGCTCGCGCGAGCCGCAGCCGGCCGGCCCGGTCCTCGATCGAGATCGGCTCCTCGATCGCCCGCACCCCGAGCTCGGCGAGCGCGTCGCCGGCGCGCGCCGCGTCGTCGTAGCTCCAGCCGCGGTTCGCGTCGACGTACAGGTCGGCGTCGGGCAGTGCCGTCGCGGATCGCTCGCACCGCGGCGACGTCCACCTCCGGCGTCGCGGCCGACTTTCACCTTGAACGTCGTGACGCCGAGCCGCTCGTTGACCTCGACCGCCTCGTCGGCCATCGCGGCCGGCTCGCCGAACGACACCATGTGCGCGGCCGCGACGTCGTCGGCGAACCCGCCGAGCAGCGTGTGGCAGGGGCGCCCGAGGATCTGCCCGATCAGGTCCCAAACGGCGAGGTCGACCGCGCCCGCGCGCGACATAGTTGCCCGCCACCGCGGCGCAGCGTTCGGCGACGCGCTCGATGCGCAGCGGATCGAGGCCGGCGAGCGCGTGCGTTGAGCGCGACCGCTGACCGCCGTCGACGATCGAGGCCTGCGTCTCGCCATAGGTGTAGGGCCGCGGCTGGGCCTCGGCCTGCCCGACCAGGCCGGCGTCGGTGTGGACGCGCACCAGCACGTTGTCCGCGCTGGTCACGCTGCCCGACGCGAACTCCGGCCGGCGGCGGTAGGGCAACGCGAACGGGATCGCCTCCACCGCGGTGATCCGCACCGCGTCGCCGACCGTGGCTCGACCGTCCGCGTCAGCGCCGCCGGATCTGTAGGTCACCTCGATCGGCCACTGCATCGGCACGCTACGGCCAGATCGATGCGCGAGGCAACACCAATCGCGTCTTGATTGGCAATGCGTACGATATGAATCGGCGCGACGTGGAGCTCAGACACCTGCGCTACTTCGTCGCCGTCGCCGAGGAGCGCCACTTCGGCCGCGCCGCCGACCGGCTTCACATCGCGCAGCCGCCGCTCTCCCAGCAGATCCGCCGCTTCGAGGCCGAGCTCGGCGAGCCGCTGCTCTACCGGACCACCCGCAGCGTCGAGCTCGCGCCGGCCGGCGAGGTCATGCTCGAACGCGGACGCGAGATCCTCGCCGCGGTCGACGCCGCGATCGAGGACGCCCGCCGCGCCGCCCGCGGCGAATACGGACGCCTGGCGATCGGCTTCACCGGCTCCTCCACCTACGCCCTGCTGCCCGCGCTCGCCGCCGCGCTGCGCCGTGAGCTGCCCGGCGTCGTGCTCGACCTCCGGGGCGAGCTGCTGACCCCGGCGCAGGTCGAGCGGCTGCTCGACGGCACGCTCGACCTCGGGCTGCTGCGCCCACCCGTCCACGACCGCGCCCTCGGCCACGGAGGTGCTGCGCTCCGAGCCGCTGATCGCCGTGCTCCCCGAATCGCATCCGCTCGCCAAGGCCGACGCCAGTCGCCCTCGAGCTGCTCAAAGACGAGCCGTTCGTCACCTATCCGTCGCACTTCCGCTCCGTGGTCCACGACGCCGTCGAGGACGCCTGCGCCGCCCACGGCTTCGCGCCCACGGCCGCCCACGAGGTCGCCGAGACCGCGACACTCGTGAGCTTCGTCGCCGCGGGACTCGGTGTCTCGCTCGTCCCCGCCTCGGTGCGGCAACATGACCGTACACGGCGCGATCTACCGCCCGCTCGCCGACGACACGCACCCGGGTCGAGCTCGCCGCCGCCTGGCGACGCGACGACGACCGGCCACGTGCTGGCGCGCGCTCTCGACGTCATCCGGAACAACCTGCGCGCGACGTGACGTGCCACCCCGGCAGCCCCGCTCTCAGCTGGCCGGGGGGCCCAGGGTGAAGGCGGCCTGGTCCTGCACGTCACGCGACGATGTGCCGACGGCCACCTGGAGCGGCCCGGCGCGGTGGTGAGCCTGCGCTGCCCGCCGGCGTAGTACTGCAGGCCGGACGGCGAGAGCCGGAAGGCGACGTCCGCGGGCCGTCCGGGCCTACGGACGACCTTCTGGTAGCCCTTGAGCTGATTGGCGCTAGGCGAACAATGTCATTTGCAGGAGGTTTGAGTCGGCGAGACAGGATTTGAACCTGCGACCGCACCGGCCCCCAGCCGGAACGATCCAGGCCTGTGCGCTCGCGCTCGGCGCTCTACAGCGATGCTCGCTTCTCTGAGTTGCTCTGAGTGTCCCTGGCCTTCGGCCGTTCGCGGAGATGGTGAAATGGGCGATGCTTCGGGGGTCGCCCGTTGACGCCGCCGCAAATTGGTGCCTGCGTGCCCGTTCTGAGTTTGGCGCGAGGGCCTTCCCCGGAGTTCCGGACTGTCGCCGTGAGCACGCTCATCAGATTCGCTTGCTTCGAAGGCCCTACGGGCGACGCGATCCAGCTTCGCGTGGTCGGGGAGGTGAGCGGCGGAGACGGTGTTTGCGCGCGTCGGCGCGCTCGATGTCCACAAGGCGCAGGTCACCGCGTGCGTGCGCGTGCCCGACGCCAATGGGCGTCGCGCGCCGCAGGTGGCCGAGTTCGCCACCACGGTCCGCGGTCTGCTCACGTTGCGCGATTGGCTGGCCGCGCATCGCGTCACCCACGTGGCCATGGAGGCCACCGGCGTCTACTGGCAGCCGGTCTGGCACGTGCTCGAGGACGAGTTCGAGCTCACGTTGTGCAACGCGCAGCACGTCAAGAACGTCCCCGGTCGCAAGACCGACGTCTCCGACGCCCAGTGGCTCTGCCAGCTGATGGAGGCCGGGCTGCTCAGGGGCAGCTTCGTCGCACCCAAGCCGCAGCGCCGGCTGCGCACCCTCACGCGCTATCGCAAGACGCAGATCGCCGAGCGCGCGCGCGAGGCCAACCGGCTGCACAAGGCGCTCGAAGACACCGGCATCAAGCTCGACTGCGTCGCCACCAACATCCTCGGCCTGTCCGGCCGCGCGATGCTCGACGCCCTGGTCGCCGGCACCACTGACCCAAACGTGCTGGCCGAACTGGCCAAGGGCCGACTCCGCGCCAAGCTCCCCGCGCTGCGCGAAGCCTGGAGGGCCGCTTTGAGGCTCACCACGCGCTGGTGATCGGCGCCATGCTCGCCCACCTGGACTTCCTCGACGAGCAGATCCAACGACTCAGCGAGGCGATCGTCACAGAACTCGGCCCCACCGGCCAAGCCGGCGTCGCGCTAGCCGCCACGATCACCAGCGTCGCCCACCGGACCGCCGAAGTCCTCATCGCCGAGATCGGCACCGACATGACCGTCTTCCCCACCGCGCGGCACCTCGCCTCCTGGGCCGGCCGCTGCCCCGGCAACCACCAGTCCGCCGGCAAACGCCGCTCCGGCCGCACCCGCCGGGGCTCCCAATGGCTCGCCAAAGCCCTCAAAGAAGCCGCGATGGCCGCCATCCGCACCCGCGACAGCTACCTCCAAGCGCAATACAAACGCCTCAAGCCCCGGCTCGGTCACGGCCGCGCGCTCGGCGCCGTCAAACACTCGATGCTCACCGCCTACTGGCACACGTTCACCACCGGCCAGACCTACCACGACCTCAGCAGCGACTACTACCAACGCCGCGACCCCGCACGCGCCACCAAACGCCTCGTCGCCCAACTCCAAGCCCTCGGCCACCACGTCACCCTGCAACCAGCCGCCCCCTGACCCCAGCGGCATTCCCCATCAGTTGCGCTCAGTTTGGACCCCAGATTGGACCCCGCGGCGTGGTCGACGCCGTCAGCATCCTGCGCCTCGGGCGCGTCGTCGTGGCCAAGTTGCCCGGCAACGTCGTGTTCGTCGGCTTCGCGCTCGCCGGCGCCCGCGGCTTCTCGCTGTCAGCGTCGCTCTCCGCCGTCGCCGGGTTCCTGGTCGGCGGCGCGGGTGGCGGGCGTGGGAACCGTGGGTTGGCTGCCGCGCGTGGGCGACCGCGCCGAGTTCGGCGACGGTCAGCGTGCGATCGGCAGGGAGATCGCGAAGCTGGTCCCGCGGCCCGGAGGCGACTCCGCCCAGACCCGGCCGCCGTTGGCCTCGACAAAGCCCTTGACGATCGCCAGGCCGAGACCAGAGCCCGAGTGCGTGGTCGCCGTGCCCGGCGCGCGGTAGAACGCCTCGAAGATCCGCGTCAACTCCGCCGGCGGGATGCCCGGCCCGCGGTCGATCACACGCACGATCACTCGGTGCCGGTCTCGCCGCGCGATCACCTCGACCCACTCGGGCTCCGAGTAACGCAGCGCGTTCTCGATCAGGTTCGCCGCGGCGCGCTCGAGCTGCACGGGGTCGGCGCAGACCAGCGGCAGGTCGGGCGCGATCGCCAGCGTCAGCCGCCGCCCCTCGGGGTCGAGCGAGCGGGCCGCCTCGTGCAGGACCTCTTCCACCGCGCACCACAGCCGGCGTGGATGCCGAGGTGTTCCAGCAGCACGGTCGTCGGAATTCCTGATCCGGCCGATTGGCTCAGCATCGCAAGGATGGCGTCGCCTGGGGTGCCGTAGATCCGGATGCTGGTCAGGGGAAACCAGGCCTGGGTTTCGCTCAGTTTGCACCCCATGTTGCACCCCCTCATTGGGGGCCCGTGTCTGCCGATCTTGGGGAGCCGGAACCCGAGATCCGTGCGACCGGGGGTGCCTGGTGAGCCGGAGATTCACGACGGGCCGAACCGCTCGGTTCTGATGCGGCTCGGCTCGTGACCCAGCGCGACGAGCGCGTCGGCCACGCCTTCGACGAACCCGGTCGGACCACAGATGTAGACCAGTGGCCGCTGTGCCGCCGGCCACGCGGCCTCGGCGAGGAGCGCGCGGTCGATGCGGCCCGTCCGGCCGTCCCATTCCCGGGGTCGCTCGCGCGTCAACGTGATGATCGTGCCGTCGCCCGCCAGCTCAGCCGGGTAGATGAGGTCGGCCCGGGTGCGCGCCGAATACAGGAGCCGGGTCGAGATGTCGCTCCCTGTCGCGTGGTGGTGGCGGAGCATGGCGCGCAGCGGGACGACGCCGGACCCGCCCGCGACGAGCAGCAGCGGGCCGCCGAGCGACGCCTGCCAGACGAAGTAACCGCCGATCGGGCCGCGCAGCTCGAGATCGTCTCCCGGCCGCAGCGTCTCGGTCAGGTACGGCGACACCTCGCCGTCGTCGAGCCGTTCGACGGTGAGGACGACGTGATCGTCTTCGGGCGCGGACGCGATCGAGTAGCTGCGCTGCGCCTGGTAGCCGTCCTCGGCCGTGAGCCGCACGTCCACGTGCTGGCCCGCGAGGTGGCCGGGCCAGCCGGGCGGGTCGAGCACGAGGCTCGTGGTGCGGGCGTTCTCGGAGACGAGCTCGACCACGCGGGCCGGCTGCCAGGTCAGTCGCCCGCGTACCGCTGCTCTTTCCATGGGTCACCGTAGTTGTGGTAGCCGTAGCGCTCCCAGAATCCGGGCTGGTCGTCCTTCCGCAGCTCGATCCCGCGCAGCCACTTCGCGCTCTTCCAGAAGTAGTGCCGCGGGACGAGCAGCCGGGCCGGGCCGCCGTGCTGCGGCGCCAGCGGCTCGTCCTCGAACTCGTACGCCACCCACGCCTTGCCGCCGCTCACGTCGGCGAGCGGGAGATTGGCCGAGTAGCCGCCGTCGCTGAACGCGAGGATGTGCGCAGCGTTCGTCTCGACGCCGTCCAGCAGCGTGTCGAGCGACACGCCGGTCCACGTGGTGTCGAGCTTCGACCACTTCGTGACGCAGTGGATGTCGACGGTGATGCGCTCACTCGGCAGTGCCGTGAGCTCGGCCCACGTCCACGACCGCGCCTCGTCGATCTCACCGCGGATCTCGAATCTCCACGACTCGATGGGGTTGTGCGGGGTGGGCCCGGCGGAAAGGACCGGGAAGTCGGGCGTGACGTACTGGCCCGGCGGCACCCGCCCCGCCGCGGCCTCCGTGCCGCGACGGCCGTGGAACCCACGCGAGATCGGCGGCGTGCCCACGTCACGCCGCCAGCGTCGACGAGGACGCCCGCACGGCGTCGTGGATGACGTCGGCGACGACATCGGGCCGCGACAGCTGCACGAAGTGCGAGGCGCCCTCGACCGCCGTCACCCGAGAGCCGGCGCGGCCGTACGAGAAGCGGTGCAGCTGCGGAGCGATCGGCTGGTCAGCGGTGCCGAACACGGCCCAGGACGGCTTCATGCGCCAGGCGGCCGTCATGGCCGGGCCTGCGAACGCCGAGGCCAGCAGCGGGCGTTGCGCGCGGGCCAGGAACGCCGCATCGGCGTCGGGCACGTCGGCGCAGAAGATGTCGTGGAAGCGCTGCGGGTCGACGGTCAGCTCGGCACTCCCGTCGGGCAGCGGCGTCGGCTGGAGGAAGTTCCCCATCGCGAGCGACGGGAAGCGGCCCTGCAGGTCGGCGATCGACTCGCCCTGGTCGGGCGCGAAGCCGGCCACGTACACCAATCCGGCGACCTTGTCCGACGCGCCGGCGACGGTGATCACGGAGCCGGCGTACGAGTGGCCGACGAGCACGATGGGCCCGTCGATCTGGTCGATGACCGCCGAGAGGTGGGCGGCGTCGGCCGCGACCCCGCGAAGTGGGTTCGCGACGGCGATGACCGTGTGCCGGGCGCTGAGCCGGTCGAACACGGGGCGCCAACTCGAAGCGTCTCCGAACGCGCCGTGGACGAGCACGACCGTGGGCTTGGGCATGGTGTTCCCTTTCATTGGAGAGCCGGCGGCCAAGGCCGCCGGCCACTGATTCAGACGAGCGTCGGGTCCAACGACGCGTCGAAGATCGCCCGGTCGGGCGGCGCCACCAGCGCGTCCGCGAAGAGCGCCATGGCCCGGTGGACCTCCGGTGCCGACTCCTGCCGTTCCAGCGCGGCGGCGTCCTCGTAGACGGCGGTCGCGATGAACGCGTCGGGGTCGAGCAGCACGCGGGCGATGTCGAAGTCGACGACGCCCTCGGTGGCGCGCGCCGGGGAGATGATCTCCGTGAGCGCGGCCATCACTTCGTCGCTCCTTTCAGGCCTGGAGCGGATCTTGAAGCGAAGGATGATCATCTGACCGCCACGCCTTCGTCGTCGAACTCGGCGGCCGCGCCGCCCAGTCCGACCATCGCCGCTTCGACGATGCTGACGTCCTGCTCCGCCGTTCCGCCGCTCACTCCGACGCCGGCGATCACCTGGCTCTCGCCGGTGAGCGGGACGCCGCCGCCGATCGCGGAGTATCGGCCGCCGGAGACGGCGAGGAGCGGATAGAGGGGCGCGCCCGGTTGCACGAGTGGAACCAGGTCGGCCGTGCGCAGTCCGACGAGGGCGGACGTGTACGCCTTTCGCTCGGCGAGCTCGAGGGAGAACGCCGGCGCTCCGGTCATGCGGTGGGTGAGAACGACATTGCCGTGAATGTCGATGACCGTGACCGCGACGGGTATCTGTTGAGTCAAAGACTCGGCCTCGACACGGTCGGCGATGTGCTTCGCGATGGACAGCAGATCCATGGTGTGTGGTTCCTTCCGGAAGTGAGATGGGCGGTGCGGACTCAGTCGAGGCCCAGCCGGCCGACGGAGAATCCGAGTCGATGCTCCGTGTCCCCGGGCGTTTGGAGCCCTCGCTCCACGAGGCGCTTGATCCGCTCCTGCGCCGCCGGCCGCCTGACGGAGGCCATGCAGGCATCCCAGCCGGCTCGGATCTCGACGTCGGGCGGGAGGCCGGCCGCGTTCACCAGGCGCTTGGTGTTGGCGATCGCCCACCTGTCGAACGAGGCGATCCGGGTGGCGAGCGCGGCGACGAAGTCGTCCAGCTCGGCCTCCGGCAGCGCCCGGTTCACGTAGCCGAGGCGCTCGGCATCGGCGCCGCGGATGTCGTCGGCGCTCAGGAGCACCTCGAGCGCGCGTGCCCGTCCCATGACGCGCGGCAGACGCGCCATGGGCCCGCCGCCGGGGACGAGGCCCACGCCCACCTCGAACTGCGACAAGACCGCGTTCTCCCGGCTCACGAAGCTCATGTCGCAAGCGAGCGCGAGCTCACTGCCGTTGCCGGTGGCGCGCCCCCGGATCAGCGCGATCGAGACGAACGGGGCGCGGGTCAGGCGCACCAGCACGTCGGGCCAGGCCTCGAGGCCGGTCGGCCCCTGCGGGAGACCGGTCAGATCCTCGAAGTCTGCGAGGAAGTCCGAGTGATTGAGGAAGACGCCGTCGACGGCGCTCTCGAAGACGACCACCTTCACGCGGTCGTCGTCCTCGATCTCCGTGACGATGTCGCGGATCTGCGGAACGAATTCCGGGCCCATGAGGTTGAGCGGCGGGTTGTCGAGGAGGACTCGACAGTGCGAAGGTGTGACGCGATCGAGCCTGACCTGCGTGCCCTGCGCGGCCGAAGGCATGGCGCTCACGGCTTCGACGTGATCTTCGCGCCCGCGGACGAGACGACCCACCAGGTTCCGCCGAAGTGCACGACGCCCTGGCCGTGGATGTCGCCGGCCTGCTTGTCAGGGGCGAAGTAGTAGAGCGGGTGCCCGCCGTAGGTGACCTGCAGCTTCCCGTTCTTGCGCTTGGTCGTACCGAGCTTCGCACCGCTCAGGCCGGCGCCGGTGGTCGGCTTGGCGGCGATCAGCGGAGGCCAGACGCCTGCGCACTGTCCGTAGCACGTGCTCTTGGAGCCCTTGTCCGCGGTGAACAGATAGACGGTCCGGCCGTGCGGGCCGACCAGGACGTGTCCCACGGCCGTCTTGCGCAGCGAGATGGTTGGGTTGCTCGTTGCGGCAAACGCGGCCGTGGCCAGCACGCCGGCTGTGATCAGCGCCACGATGGCGGTGAGTGTCGACTTGGGCATGATGCCCCTTTCGGGTTGGTAGGGGACGTTTCATGTTCCTGTCACGGGCCGCTGGTCGTACCGGTTGAACCCCCGGGTTCCGGCACTGGTGTGCCAGTGAGTCCTCGCAGTGCCAGGGCGACGCCGGTGGCGTAGGCCGCAGCCGCGACGGCGAAGGCGGCGCGCAATGAGACGGAGCCGCCACCGGAGGCGAGCAGGGCGCCGAGGACGGCGACGCCCAGTGCTCCCCCGGTCTGGCGGGAGGCGTTGAACACACCCGACGTCAGGCCGACGCGGTCCGTAGCCGCGCGGCTCAGCGCGAGCGCGGTCATCGCCGGCATGGCCAGGGCGCTGACGCCGAGGAGGGCGCTGGACGCGATCAACGCCGGCGATCCCTCGAGCGAGATCAGCAGCGCTCCCGCGGCGCCTGCGGTCAGACCGACGGCGATGGTGCGCCACTCGCCGACCCGGCCGACCACTCGACCGCTGAGGAACGCCATCGTCCCCGTGACGACCGTCATCGGCAGTAGCGCCAGCCCCGTGTGCAGCGCATCGAGTCCGCGCGCGCGCTGCAGGTCGACGGCCAGGCAGAAGATCCCTCCGTACAGACAGAAGTTGAACACGCTTCCGATCGTCACCGCAGTCGCGAGCGTGCGTTCGCGGAAGAGCCGCGGATCGACCATCGGGTGGGCAGCGGCTCGTTCGGCGACCACGAACGCGCCGGCGCTCCCAACGCCGGTGACCAGCAGCGCGAGGGTGCGCGGAGCGCCCCAGCCCTGGCTGCCCGCGGCGATGAACCCGCCGGTCAGCGACGCCAGGCCGGCCATCGCGAGCACTTGACCCGGCGCGTCGAGCGGATGACGGTGCCGGCCCGTCTCGCCGACGTGGCGCACCAGCAACCATGCAGCCGCGGCGGCGATCGGCAGGTTGACCAGGAAGATCGCGCGCCAGCCGGAGGCGGCGACCAGGACGCCGCCGAGCACCGGGCCGGCCGCCAGGCCGATCCCCGACGCGCCGCCCCACAGGCCGAGCGCCCTGCGGCGGGCGTGGGCTTCCGGGAAGCCGTGCGCGATGAGGGCCAGCGAGCAGGGCATCAGCGCGGCGGCGCCGGTGCCCTGGACGACCCGGGCCGCGATGAGCACGGTGGAGCGAGGCCGCTCCCGCACAGGCGGCGCTGCCCAGGGCGAAGACCGCCAGCCCGATGAGGGACCCGGTGCGCGCGCCGACGCGGTCGGCCAGCGCGCCGGCCGACAGCAGCAGCGCGGCGAACGTGAGCGTGTAGCCGTTGACGATCCATTGCGCCGTCGAGAGCGCGCCGCCGACGTCGGCGCCGATCGGCCCGAGCGCGACGTTCACGATCGTCGCGTCGAGCGTGATCATCAGGAAGCCCAGGCAGATCCCTGTGAGCCCGAGCGCCCGGCTGCGCGCGGGGGCGTCGGCGGCAACCGAGGTCATTGCCGTGATCGTGGTCGTGCGCGCCGGCGTTCTCCACGACCTTCGAGGTCATGCTCGTAGACATCGCCTAACAGAGGGCGTACGGTGCGTCGCGGTGGAGCTACGCCAGCTGCGCTACTTCGTGGCTGTCGCCGAGGAGTTGCACTTCGGCCGTGCCGCGGCGCGCCTGCACATCGCCGCGCCGTCGCTCTCCCAGCAGATCAAGGCGCTCGAGGCGAGCCTGGGCGTCGCGTTGTTCGCGCGCGACCGCCGCCACGTCGAGCTCACCGCCGCGGGCCGGACGCTGCTCCCCGACGCGCGGGAGATGCTCACGCTGGCGGCCCACGCGGAGCGCCGACTCGCCGGGACGACGGACATGTTCCGGCTGGGCTACGTCAGCTGGCTACCCGACCAGCTGATCGCATCGTTGCGTTCGGACGTGCGCATCGACGAGTGGGTGATGCCCAGCCACATCCAGATCGAGCGCGTCGCGGACGGCGGACTCGACGCGGCGATCGCCTGGGCGTCGAGCCCTGACGAGCGTCTGGATCACCAGCTGTTGTGGGCCGAGCCGCTCGTGGCCGTGGCGCCCGCCGCCGGCGGCCATGAGATGGTGAAGGCGTCGGCGTTGCGCGTGCTGGTCGACGCCGACCTCACCTCCTGGGACGCCTGGAACCGGTACGCGACGGAGTTCGCGACCGACGTCGGCGCCAGGATCCTCCACATCGACGACGGTGGCATCACCGGGCGCGCGTTCTATGACCGAGCGCGCAAGCTCCGCACACCGATGCTGATGTCCCCGAAGCGGCATCCCGACCCGATGCCCGCCGGGCTGCGGACCCACCTGGTCGTCGACCCGACGCCCCTGTGGTGCTGGTCGCTGGTCACCCGCGCCGACGACGAGCGCCCGGGGGTCTACGCGCTGCGCGAGACGGCGACCGCGCTGGCCCGCGCCGCCGGCCTGCACGTGCTGCCCCGCGGTGACACCTGGCTGCCGGCTCAGGACCCGCACAGCAAGGCGATCCGCGCGCAGGGCGAGCCCGGCGCGTAGGCGTACCCCGGGGAAATCCCCGCGTGTTACACGTGTGCGGGCGATGGCATCGCGCAGCATCCTGACCGGCATGCCACTCATCACCGTCGGAACGCAGAACGACGCCCCGATCGAGATCCATTACGAGGATCACGGCAGCGGCCGGCCGGTCGTGTTGATCCACGGCTATCCGTTGAACGGGAACTCGTGGGAGCGCCAGGAGCGGGAGCTGCTGGCCCAGGGCCATCGCGTCATCACATACGACCGTCGCGGCTTCGGCCGCTCCAGCCAGCCGACCGTCGGCTACGACTACGACACGTTCGCGGCCGACCTGAAGGCGCTGCTCGACCACCTCGATCTCCGCGACCTCACGCTCGCCGGCTTCTCGATGGGCAGCGGCGAGGTCGTCCGCTATCTCGGGACCTACGGGTCGCAGCGTGTGCGCGACGCCGTGCTGCTCGGCGCCATCCCGCCGTTCCTGCTCCAGACCGACGACAACCCCGAGGGGGTCGACCGTCAGGTCTTCGAAGCCATCAAGGCGGCGATCGTCGCGGACCGCTACGCCTACTTCGAGGACTTCCTGAACAACTTCTACAACGTCGACGTCCTCGGCGGCCGCCGGATCAGCGATCGCGCGTGGCAGGCCTCCTTTCACGTGGCGGCCGGCGCGTCGCCGTTCGCGAGCTACGCCTGCGTCGACACGTGGTTGACCGACTTCCGCGACGACGTGGCCACGATCGACGTCCCGACGCTCGTCGTACACGGCACCGAGGACCGGATCCTGCCCTTCGCGTCCACCGCGGCGCGGCTGCCGGACCTGATCGAGGACGCGCGGCTGGTCAGCGTGGAGGGCGGGCCGCACAACATCGCCTGGACCCACCCCGACGAGGTCAACGCCGCCCTGCTCGAGTTCATCGCACGTCCTTAGGCCCCGTCTATCAGCATGAGCGTGAAGATCGTGGAGAACCGCGGCGCCTGGCGGCACCATGGGCGTCGTGACCATGCTCCTCGCCGACGCCCCCCGAGCACCCGCGCACGGCGTCGAAGGGGCGCCCGCCGCACAGCGGCTGCTCGGCCGGAGCGTCGAGCGTGCGGCGCTCGACGCGCTGGTGCGCTCCGTGAGCCTGCGCGAGAGCCGGACACTCGTGGTACGCGGCGACCCGGGCGTCGGCAAGTCGGCGTTGCTCGCCTACGCGGCCGAACGCGCCAAGCGCTGGCGGATCCTGCACGCGGTCGGCGTGGAGTCGGAGATGGAGCTGGCGTTCGCCGGCCTTCAGCAGTTGTGCGCGCCGTTGCTGGACCGAATCGAGCGGCTGCCCGCGCCGCAGCGCGACGCGCTGGCCACCGCGTTCGGCCTACGGGCCGGCGCAGCACCGGATCGCTTCCTGGTCAGCCTCGCCGTGCTGAGCCTCCTCGGTGAGGCCGCCGAGCAGGCGCCACTGATCTGCCTGGTCGACGACGCGCAGTGGCTCGACCGCGCCTCGACCCAGGTCCTGGCGTTCGTCGCACGCCGGCTGCTCGCCGAGCCGGTCGGGCTCGTCTTCGCCTCCCGGCCGCTCGACCAGGACGACGAGCTGGCCGGGATGCCGGAGGTCGTGGTCGCAGGACTGGGTTACGAGGACGCACGTGCGTTGCTCGAGTCGGTGGTCGCCGGACCCTTGGACGACCGGGTCCGCGACCGCATCATCGCCGAGACGGCCGGCAACCCCCTGGCGCTGCTCGAGCTGCCGCGCGGCCGCAACCCGACAGAGCTGGCGGGCGGCTTCGGACTGCCCGGCGCCACCGCGCCCGCAGCTCGCATCGAGCAGAGCTTCGCGCGCCGCTTGGCGCAGATGCCCGCCGCCACCCGGCAGCTCCTGCTGGTCGCGGCCGCCGACCCGACCGGCGATGCGACGCTCCTGCTCCGGGCAGCCGATCGGCTGGGCCTGAAGGTCGAGGAGGACGCGCTGGGCGCCGAAGCGCTGATGACGGTGCGCGACCGGGTGCACTTTCGCCATCCGCTCGTCCGCTCTGCCGTCTACCGGGTCGCGTCGGCGGCGGACCGCCGGCGGGTGCATGCCGCGCTCGCCGACTCCATGTCCCCGGGCGAGGACGCTGATCGGCGCGCTTGGCACCGGGCCCAGGCCGCCGCGGCGCCCGACGAGGCCGTCGCGGCCGAACTCGAGGCGTCGGCCGATCGCGCGCGGGCTCGTGGCGGCCTGGCGGCCGCGGCTGCCTTCCTCCAGCGCGCCATGACGCTGACGCCGGACCCGAAGCGCCGGGCACAGCGCGCGCTCGCGGCCGCGCGGGTGGCCCACGCGGCTGGAGGCGCAGACGCCGCCTGGCCCCTGCTGCGGGCCGCGCGGGTCGGGCCGCTCGACAAGCTGGAGAGCGCCCAGCGAGAGCTGCTCGAAGCCGAGATCGCGTTCGGCTTCCGGCGCGGCGGCGATGCGCCGGCGCTGCTGGTCGCGGCGGCGCGCCGCCTTGCGCCGCTGGACGCCGGGCTGGCCCGCACGGCGTACTTCGAGGCGGTCTGGGCGGCCTGCGTCGCGCTGCACCTCGCCAGTCCGCGCGGGCTGGTCGACGTCGCCCTCGCGGTCCGCGACGCGCCGCCCGCCACGGGAGCTCCGAGCCCCGAGGATCTGCTGCTCGATGGGATCGCCCTGCGCTTCGTCGACGGCTGCGGTGCCGGCGCACCGACGCTGCGCCGAGCGCTGGGCGAGTTTCGCCGTACCCAGACCGAGGGCATGTTCGACATCGCGTGGGTGTGGCTCGCGGTCGAGCTGTGGGATGCCGACGCGTGGTTCGAGCTCGGCACGCGGCTGGTGCAGGCGGCCCGCGCGGCCGGCGCGCTCACGGTGCTTCCGGTCGCACTGCACACGCTCGCGTCCTGGCACCTGCACGCGGGGGACCTTGCGCTGGCCGACACGCTGGTGGCCGAAGCCGACTCGATCCTGGCGGCGACCGGCGACGCACCGATGATCCATGCGCGCATGCGTCTGGCCGCGCTGCGGGGCGCCGACGCGCAGCCGCTGGTCACGGCGAGCATCCGCGCGGCGACGCCCCGGGGCGAGGGGATGCTGGTGCGCCACGCCGAGGAGGCGGCGGCGACGCTGTACGCCGGGCTCGGCCGTCACGACGACGCACTGGCCTGGGCGCAGCGAGAGTTCGACCACAACCCCCACGTGTTCTACAGAACGGCGCTCCCGGAGCTCGTGGAGGCGGCGATGCGCTGCGACCGGCCCGACCTGGCACGCCGTGCCGTGGATGCGCTCAGCGAGCACACCCGGGCCAGCGGCACGCCGTGGGCGCTGGGCATCGAGGCGCGCTCGCGTGCGCTGATCAGCTCCGGGGAGGACGCCGACGCGTTGTACCGGCAGGCGATCTCGCGGCTGGACAAATCAGGCCTGGGCGTCGAATCCGCGCGCGCTCAGCTGCTCTACGGCGAGTGGCTGCGGCGCGAGCGCCGACGGCGCGACGCGCGCGATCAGCTGCGCGCCGCACATGACCGATTCAGTCGGATGGGGGCCTGGTCGTTCGCGGAGCGTGCCGCACGCGAGCTGGGCGCCACCGGCGAGGCTGCGCGCAAGCGCACCGACGCGACCGACGATGCGCTCACCATGCAGGAGGCGCAGATCGCGCGCCTCGCCGCCGAGGGACACACCAACCTGGAGATCGGCGCGCAGCTCTTCCTCAGCCACCGCACCGTCGAGTGGCACCTGCGCAACGTGTTCACCAAGCTCGGGCTCAAGTCCCGCCGGGAGCTGCGCTCGGCGCTGCCCGGGACCGCCCGAGCGGCCCTGCGGGCCTAGTCCCGCATCCACACACGTGGTTTCCCCTGGTGTTGCACGCCACCCGGGTTTCTCCCGGGTGCCACCGCCATGCGCGAAGAGCAACATGGAGCCATGAACCAGTGGCCGGCGGCCGGGCCGCTCAAGCGGAGAGGAGCGATCGTCATGGACTATCTCGTCGACTTCATACTCAGGGTGCCAGAGGGCACGTCCGCCTCCGAGCTCGAGCAGCGAACGACAGGCGAAGGAACCCGCGTTTCCGAGCTCGCCTCCCAAGGTCACGCCTTGCGCGTCTGGACGCCGTTGCCCGACGACGGGCGCTCCCGCGCCATCGGCCTGTACCGGGCGGCTGATGACGCAGAGCTGCACGCGATCTTGGAGTCCCTGCCGCTGCGGCCCTGGATGGAGATCACGGTGACGACGCTGGCCGAGCACCCGAACGACCCCGCCTTGTCGAGCGCACCGGCGTCATGAGCCGCCCACCGGGCGCGGCGTACGCCGCCACATTCGCGCCACCACCGAAACGAGGAGCCGACCATGACCTCCCTCCCAGCCCCCACGCTCCGCCACATCTACCGCCTCGACGCCGACCTCGACGCTCCCACCGACCTCGGCCACACCCCACAGGGTCACCGCCGCATCCTCCCGCTGACCGGCGGACGCGCCGAGGGCACCGGCTTCCACGCGGAACTGCTGGCGACCGGCGGCGCGGACTGGCAGATCGTGCGACCGTCCGGCAGCTCGGTCGCCGACATCCGCTACACCCTCGAGACCGACGACGGGGCACTGCTGTACGTCCAGTCGCACGGTATACGCCACGGCGCGCCGGACGTGCTCGCGCGCCTGGCCGCCGGCGAGGACGTCGACCCCGCCGAGTACACGTTCCGCACCACGGTGAGCATCGAGACCTCCGCCCCCGAGCTCGCGTGGCTCAACGACGGCATCTTCATCGCCGTCGGCGCACGCCGGCCCGGCGGCGTCTCGTACGACGTCTATCTCGTCGAGTAGCGCCAGTCCCGGACCGCGGTCCAGGGCACCTCCCAGGGAGATCAACGGGTGCGACGGGGCAAGCCGACCGCGACGCTGATAGCCGACCTGTCCCCTTGAAACCCGGAGTGAAGCGATGCACGACATCAGACATCAGGACGGCATCCACCCCTTCCCGGCCGGTATGCAGTCGCGTGAGGTCGAAACCAACGGCGCCAAGATCCACGTACGCGTCGGCGGACATGGTCCGGCGGTCGTCATGCTGCACGGCTTCGGCACAACGGGCGACATGTGGGGTCATCTGGCGAGCGCACTCATCGAGGACCACATGGTCGTCGCGCCCGATCTGCGCGGGTTGGGCCTCTCGTCGAAGCCTGATGGCGGTTACGACAAGAAGAATCAGGCGGCGGACGTGGTGGGCGTCTTGGACGCCCTGGGTCTGCGTACGGCCGAATTGGTGACGCACGACATCGGCATCATGGTCGGCTTCGCAGTTGCAGCCGGTCACCGCGAGCGCGTGAGCCGATGGGTGGCGATCGATGCGCCGCTGCCCGGCGTCGGACCTTGGGACCAGATCACACAGGATCCGGCCATGTGGCACTTCGGCTTCGGGGGTCAGGACATGGAGCGCTTGGTCGCCGGCCGCGAGCGCATCTATCTCGACCGCTTCTGGAACGACCTTTCCCGGGACCCGAAGCGGTTCGACGAGGCGAAGCGCCAGCACTATGCGGCGCTCTATGCGCAACCCGGCGCGATGCGAGCCGGCTTTGCCCAGTTCCGGGCGTTCAGCCAGGATGCCGCCGACAACCGGGCGTTCCTGGCGCAGGGCAAGCTGGAGATCCCGGTCTTGGCCTTCGGTGGCGAAGCCACGTTCGGCCCTCTGATCGGGGCGGTGCTGCGGTGTGTCGCCGATGACGTCGAAGACGCGATCATCCCGGATTGCGGGCACTGGATCACGGAAGAGCAATCGCAGGCCACGACAGACCTGGTCGTCGACTTCGTGGGCCGGGCGCGTCGGGCCGCGCGCTCCGGCGAGCTGGAGCAAGCTGCTCTGGTCCCGCCCGCGATAGGCGGCGCGTATCGCACGGGCAGCCGACCGAGGCGATGATCGAGCGGCTCCGCCGCTACTTCCGCGAGGACAACGCTGCACCGCGGGATGAGAACCACCTCCGGGGGTCGCGCCTGCGCACGATGCTCGGAGATCCGTTCCCGCGGCGCAGGAAGCGCGGCGTGCTCCATGCCACAGAGGAGATCGTCGCCGAGACGGCGGGTGCGGAGCTCGATCTGCCGCCGACCGTCGCCGGGGTGAGGATCCTCGCCGTCGACGTCACCGGCCTCGTAGTGCTGAATGGCCGCGCACGGCCGTCGTGCACACCGAAAAGGGCGGACCACGACGTCCGGGCTTTCGAGAACCGAGGCATCGGCGGTTCAGACCAGTACCTATGGCATGCCGCAGTTTCCGACTTTCCCGCCGCTATCGATCCCTGGAGAACCCGCACGAGGCATGCCCGAGATGGCGCCTCGTCGCCCAGACTGCCGAGTTGACGCGCCGACACCGGCGACGTCTCCGTGGCGGCGCAGCGGTGAACGAACGTGATGCTGGCCGAGCTCGCCGAGACCATCATCGAGCGCTACGGCACGTTCTCGCTGACGATGGAGCAGGCGGCCGAAGTCGCCGGGATCTCGGTCGACCTCGCATATGACCTCGCCACCGAGAACCGCTTCCCGGTCTTCTGCGCCACCCGTGCGGCGGGCAGGCGCGAGCGTCTCAAGGTCTACGTGCCGGCGCTGGTGCAGTGGATGCTCGAGGGCGGGACGCGACGCTACGACCGCGCAGCCGCGGAAAGATCGGCGACGCCCCGCGCCGAACGTGACCCCGCGCTGGCCTGGCTCGAGAGCGAACTCGCGGCCTAGGACCCTTCGCCGGCGTCGAGCGCGGCGCCGTCGTCCGGCGCCTCGTCCCCGAGCTCGTCGAAGACGTCGACGTCCTCGTCGGAGAACCAGTCCCCGTACTTTGAGAGCGTGAACGCGACGCTGGCGTGGCCGGCGAAGCGCGACAGCCGGCCGACCGTCACTCGGCCGGACGCCGCGAGCAGCGAGAGGCGCGAATGGCGGACGCCGTGCGGGGTCAGCCCCTTCGGCAGGCCGGCGCGCTCGAGCGTCTTGACCCACACGCTGCGCTGCCAGTTGGCAGAGCGGACGGGCGACCCATGCGCGCCGTCGTGAGACCGCGGCCCCAGGGCCTCCCGCGATATCGGGCGCGGCGGCGGACGCCACCGAATCCCACGCCCGATCACTCCTCGACGTGTCCCGAGACGTGTCCCGAACTGCGCGAAACCGAGCGCACTTCGCCCCCACCGACAGCACGGTGCGGAGCCAGATCGCCCTCATCAGCGGCCGATTTGGGTGCCGGCAAAGCCGTGTACACCGGTTCGATTCCGGTCGGCGCCTCTCGCGGGATCGGGGGTCGATCAGAACGTTCGTTCGTTCGACCCGAATCGGTAGCCCGCAATCGCGGCCGCCAGGTCGTCGAGCGTCACGTCGGTCAACGCGGCAGGCCAAGGCCCGCCGACCGGACGTCGCCCGGGGTCGCTCATGGGCGAATGCGGATGATCGTCTTCCCGTTGAGTCGCTCGGTCGGGTTGAGGGCGGCGACGGCATCGTCGAGGGTCGCGACGTTGCCGATGTTGGTCCGCAGTCGTCCGTCCCGCACCCGTTGGACGATCTCCATGAGTTGGGCACGATCGGACTCGACGACGAAGTCGACGGCCAGGCCGCCGGCGGGCCGCGCCTCGGGCGGCCCGACGACGGTCACCAGGGTCCCTCCGGCCCGGATCAGGTTTGCGGACCGCTTCTGGATGTCTCCGCCGATGACGTCGAACACCAGGTCGACGCCGCCGACGTCTTCCAGGGCGTCGTTCTCCAGATCGACGAACTCTTGCGCGCCGAAGTCGAGCGCCTTCTCGCGGTCGGCGGCGCGCCCGGTGCCGATGACGTAGGCGCCGGCCTCCCGTGCGAGTTGCGTCACCATCGTCCCGACTGCGCCGGCCGCGCCGTGAGCGAGGACGCTCTGCCCGGCCTGCAGGCGGCCGTGGTCGAACAGTCCTTGCCACGCGGTCAGGCCCGAGATCGGCAGGCTCGCGCCCACGGTGAAGTCGACGTCGCCCGGCAGCGGCGCGAGGTTGCGTGCCTCGATCGCGACATACTCCGCGAGCGTGCCGTCGCGATGCCAGTCCGCGAGGCCGAGCACGCGCTGTCCCATCGACACCCCCGTCGTGCCGTACCCGAGGGCGCTGACCACTCCGGCCAGCTCGTGCCCGGGGATCGACGGCGTTCGATCACGGTCGCGGCGATCGGTCCAGGTCGAGGGCCACGCCATCTCGGTCGGGACGAACCCCGACGCATGAACCTCAACGATGACGTCGTTTATCGCGGCCGGCGGCTCGGGCCGCTCCACCAGCCTCATCCCGGCCGTTCCCGCCGCCTCGTCCGTCACCACAATCGCCTTCATCCGGACCCTCCCGAGGTGTCGGCCGTGGCACAGCTTCACGCCGCTCCACGCTGCGAAATTCGACTCTAGCGCGTGACTCGACGACCCCAACGGACGAAGGCCCGCCATCGCCGGCGGGCCCTGTCCCTACAGGTTGCGTCCGAGGGTCAGCCCTCGGAGCCGTCCTCGGTGAAGGTGGTGTGCGCCGCAACGTTCGCGGTGTTCTTGACACACAGCGCCCACACGTTGACGTACTGCGGATCCTTGTCGGACGCGCCGGACGACTGCGCGTTGCCGCCGAATTGCACGATCCAGCCGTCGAGACGACCCGGCTTGGGGGTGTTGGTGCTCCAGTCCATGCGGCCGGGGAACGAGCTCGAGACGGGCGTGTTGTTGCCGATCCCGTTGCTCCCGAGGCCGATGGTCTGCACACCGCCCGAGATGGCCACGTACTGCTGCGAGACGCTGTTGTCCGCGTTGCACGCGACCGTGGCGATGGCCCCCGCGTTCGTGTCGCCCACGTTGTACTTGGCGACGGCGTAGAACGCGCCGTCCAGGCCGGGGGCGCCCTGCGGGCCACGGTCACCCGGGTCGCCCTTGCCGCCGTCCTTGCCCTTCAGGGAGTCCAGCCACTCGGCCTGCGTGCCGGTGAACCCGCTGTCCTTGGCGATCTCGTAGGCCGACTCGCCGGCCTTCGGCGCCGAGCCCTGGAGCGTCGTCGTGGCACCCGGGTCACCCTTGTCGCCCTTCGGCCCCTGGGGGCCGGGCGTGCCGACCTTCTTGAGGTTGGTCTGGACGCCGTGCGAGAGCTTGTCGGTGGTGATCGTGCCGTCCTTGATGTCACGGCCCTGGATCGTGCCGTCCTTGATCTTCCCGGACGTGATCAGCGACGACGCCGTGGCCGTGCCTCCCAGCGCCAGCACGACAGCAATCACGCCGAGCAGCCATCCCGGCTTGAGGTACTTCGTCACGTAACCCTCCCGTGGGTCTGTGCGGTTGCGATATTCGAGCAACGTGCCAGGCCCGCTCGACGGATGCCGATCGTTCAGATCGACTCGACGCAGTGGGCCAGTCCTGTGCCCTCCCACTGCGGGAGATTAGTTGAGCTTTCAGCGACCTGAATCCATCATTCGTCCAGATTGCTCCACTTGTCAGCAGAGCGACGGGAGTACCACTGACGCTAGGCGACTGCGGGTTCGCCCGTCTCGCCCTCGGTTGTCGAGGACGAGCGGGCGGCGACCGGCGAGCTTGTAGCGCATGTGCGTCACGTCGGGCGAAGCGATGACTCGATCCGGCGTGAGCTCGATTCCCTCGCGGCCGTCCAGGTCGAGCTCCGGGCTGAGCAGGCGCATCCCGTCGCCCAGGATCACGGGCACGACGTGCAACTCGAGCTCGTCGAGCAGCCCGAGGCTGATCACCTGGCGGAGCAGCGTTCCCCCGCCGGCGATCGCCACACGCTTGCCGTTCGCGGCGGCGCGGGCCTGGTCGATCGCGCTCTCGATCCCGGCGGTGACGTAGGTGAAGCTCGTGCCGCCCTCCCGTGCGAGCGTCTGGCGGGGGCGGTGCGTGACGACGAACACCGGGGCCTTGAACGGAGGATCCGCTCCCCAGGGGATCTCGCCGCCGTCGGCCATGCGCCGTCCCATCACGTAGGCGCCGGCCGCCTGGAAGCTCTCGGCGATGACCTCTGAGTTCGCGTTGCGCTCGCCGCCGGCGAAGCCCAGGCGCTGTCGCCACGCCTCGGCGTCGATCGCCCAGCGGGTGACACGGAAGAAGCCGGCCGCTTCCGTGCCGTCGAGCCAGGTGGCCATGTCGGCGTGCCGGGGGCCGGCGTAGAAGCCGTCGACGGAGATCGACATCTGTGCGGTGACGAGAGTCATCGGGATCTGCCTTTCGCTTGAGGGTTGCGGGCGCGGGGCTTCAGCTGCCCGCGATGTGAGCGGCGAGTTGGTCGAGCAGCCCCCGGGTGCCCTCCTCCCGGCCCTCGACGCTGTCGAGGCCGTCGAAGTGGACGCCCTGCTCGGTGTACGTCAGCCGCGTCTGCTCGCCGTCGGGCTCGAGCGCGATCGTGGTCAGCGAGGTCGAGAGGTGGCGATCGTCGACCCACATGTCGTAGGTGAACACGATTCGCCGTAGGTCGACGATGTCCGTATAGGTCGACAAGAAGCGCGACCGCGGCCCGCCGTGCCACTGGCCTTCCTCGCTCCCGTGGCCCCCGACGCGGAACTCGTGCGCCTTGTGGTCGGCGGCGAACGCCGCGCCGGCGCCGAACCACTGGTCGCGCGCGTCGTTGTCTGACAATGCGTGCCAGACGGTCTCGACGGGCGCCGGGAAGCTGCGTTCGATGACGAACGTCGCGTGTGTCTGACTGCGTTCGATGGTGTCGTTCATTCGGTCACTCCGTGGAGGGGTTGGCACTGTCGAGGAACGCGCCGAGGCGGTCCAGGCGGCGTTCGGCCGGCAGCCGCTGCCTGGCGAGCCAGTCGGCGGCCGGGTTCACTGCCCCCGGGACCAGCTGATATGTGCGGACGCGCCCGACCTTGCTCGAGCTGACGATGCCCGCCGCCTCCAGCACACCCAGGTGCTGGAGGATCGTGGGGAGCGCCATCGCGAACGGCCGTGCCAGCTCGCTGACGGATGCCGGTCCGCGGGCGAGCCGCTCGACCATCGCTCGCCGGGTGCCGTCGGTCAGCGCCTGGAAGACTCGGTCGAGTTCCTGATACTTAGGCACTCACCTAAGTATGCTTGCGGCCGTGCCGCAATGTCAACCCCAAGCTCCCTGGGAGCCGGCCGCTTCACACTCAGACGCCGTGTGCCGGTGTGGCGTCGAACACCAGCGCGGTCACGATGGGACGCGACTCGGGCGCCGGCTGGTCGACATTCGAGTAGGGGCGGTTCAGCAGATGCCCGCGGTGCACCAGCGTCGCCGACCCGCCGCCGTCGAGATTGATCGCGTCGCGCGCGCCGAACGACAGCAGCAACCGGGCCAACTCCCGCAGGTCGAGTCCGGCGTCGACGCCGCTGCGACGCCCGTCGCAGCACACGGCCAGCAGCTCGCCGTCGCCGATGCCGAGCGCGCACCGCGGGTGTCGCTCAGCGGTGATGTCAGAGTCGAACTGCGCCGACCCGGCCGAGAAGCCCTCCGGATCTCCCTCGACGATCCGTCCGTCCCGCAACAGCATCGGCCCGGCCTGCACGAGATCGCCGGGCAGATCGGCGGCGAGCTCGCCCCGCGCCGCAAGCCGCACCGCGCCGTCGATGTACACGCAACCGCGCCGGTCCGCCCACGGCGCCTCCACCGGCTCGTGCTCGACCACCGCCCCGGCGATCCGCACCTCGCCGAGCGGCCGGAACGGGTCGCGCACGAAGAACCCCGCCACCATCGCCTCGGGGCGCCCCGTGCCGGCGCACCACTGATCCAGCCGCGCCGGCTCGGCGAAGTGCACGATCCCCACCCTGGTCTCGGCCAGCGGATGACGGACGAGGTAGACGGTCGTCTCCTGACCGTCGCGCGCGCGGAACCTGAGCAGCTCGTACACCGGGCCGGCGGGCATGCGCCGCGAGCCTACGCGCTATCCGGTCGGGCTGAGCCCGCGGGCCGCCCCGACCCGGTGCGGGGGTGCGTGCGCGACCAGCGGGCGACGTCGTACGTCCGCCAGCACTGCAGGGCCCAGGCGAACCCGATCACAGCGGCGACCGCCAACATGGCGTCGTAGATGAGCTGCCAGCGCCACAGCAGGTCGCCGCTGGGCCGGCCCGCCCAGGCGGCGGTGTTGGGCCACCCCAGCGTGAACGGCGCGCCCGAGACCCAGCGCGCGACATCGATGGCGAATCCGTAGGCGGCGTCCCACGCGGCGTGCAGAGCGACCACGCCCACGAACGCGACGACGACGCGCCGGTCGATGCGAAACCGCCCCGTGCCCCACGCTGAGGCGAAGATCGCGCCGCCGAGGATGGCGCTCCATGTGATGTGGCCGAACGGTGAGAGGACGGCGCGGAAGGCCTGGGTCTCCAGCACGCGGAGGACCGGATGGCGGTGGCCCTCCGTGATCATCTCGCCGAACGCATACCCCGCGCTCTCGAATGCGGAGAAGCCGGCGCCGACGACCACGCCGAGCACCATCCCGTCGCGCGGGACCCGCGGGCGCACATCCATCAGCGCAGCGACGCCCACGAGCACCAGCGCCTTGCCGACCTCCTCGATGAACCCGATGACTGTGTTGGTGAACAGGGCGTCCGGGAGCACATAGGTCTCCACGGTCCCGGTCAGCATCACGCCCGCGGTCCCGCCGGCGAGGAACGCGAGGACGATCGCCTGCACGGTGAGGTGGGTCTCCGCCCGCGGCCGCGAGAGCACGAACAGCACCGTGCACACCGGGACGAGAAACGTGCCGAGCAGGATCAGGTTCGGCGCGAGGATCGTGTTCCCGGTCGCCACGATGGCCGCGGCGACCGCAACCCAGAGCAGCGCGCCGACCAGCAGCGTCGGCAGCCACAGCCGCCGCGGCAACATGCCCTGGCCCTCTCCCTCGAGCGGTGGCGTCATGGCGCGGATGCTGTTGCGGTCAGCGTGCCCCGGCGTCCTCCGATCCGGGGTATGGACGCGCTCCGGAGCCGTCCGCCTGGAGCACATCAACTGGCGCGGGTGCGGCTGGCCCCGGCGGACGGGGCGCGGCCCGCACCCCCGGAACGCCTGCCTCCACCCCGGAGCCGGCCCGGCCCGAGTGGGAGAGTTCCCCCTGTCGGCACCACCACAAGGGAACGACACCATGACCTTTCAAGCCACCACGCACCGGACCCCCTCTCTCCCCCACGCGTACATCCTCCCCGTCGTCCGCGAGCTGCCCTCGCTCCCCGGCCCTGTGCTCGGTTCTGCGCAGACCTGGTGACCGCGCTCACCCCACGACACCCGGCTTGAACTGAAGGCCCCGCTCCCCGGCGGGGCCTTCGTCATGATGTGAGGCGATGCCGTACCGATCGTTGCGCCTGGACGGCGAGCCGCCGGAACCCCGGCACCACCGGCCGGATTTCCTCGTCCTGCCGGAGCGGACGGCAAAGCCACGACGGTCCGGGATCACGCACGTGCTCGACCGCGGGCTCTCCCCGCTGGCCCTGGAGTCGTTGCTGATCACGGCGGGCGAGCACATCGACCTGATCAAGCTCGGCTGGGGCACGGCATATGTCACCGGGGCCGTGGCGGACAAGGTCGCCATCTGCCGCGACTCGGGCGTCTCGCTGTGCCCGGGCGGAACGCTGCTGGAGATCGCCGCCGCCCAGGACAAGGTGGAGCAGTACGCCGAGTGGCTCCACGGCCTCGGCATCGATCACGTCGAGGTCTCCAACGGCTCGCTGCCGATGACCGTCGAGCGCAAGGCGGAGCTGATCGCCCGGCTCGCCGCCGAATTCACCGTCATCGCGGAGGTGGGGTCCAAGAGCGCGCAGGACGCGGTGGCGAGCGACTGGTGCGCGGAGATGCTGAGCGACCTGGCGTCCGGCGCCGCGCTGGTGATCGCCGAGGGCCGCGAGTCCGGGACCGTCGGCCTGTTCGACGCCGCGGGTGAAGTGCACGCGGATCTCGTCGAATCGATCCTCCATGCGGTCGGGCAGACCACGGTGATCTTCGAGGCGCCGCGGCGGGCGCAGCAGGCGTGGCTCCTCCGCCACGTCGGATCGAACGTCAACCTCGGCAACATCGGCGCAGAGGACGTGATCGCCCTCGAGACGCTGCGCCGCGGGTTGCGCTTCGACACGCTCGACCTGCTGCCGGCCCCCCGGCACGCCTAATAGGCCGCCGCGCGCCGGAGCAGCTCGCGCTCGGCATCTGCGAGCGGGCGCCGGGCCTCGTCCGCGCGCGCCCGCAGCGACCGCGCGGTGTCCCGGCACTCCGCGAGCATGGCGTCCATCGGCGCCGGCGCTGCGCCGCCCGTGACCGTCCGCGTGGCGAGGACGGCGTAGGGGTCGAGCACGGCCGGGTCGACGCCGAACGCCGCCGCGTCGAGCGCGGCCTCTCCCCCGGAGACCGCCTGGCCGACGGCCTCGTACGCGGCGCGGTAGTCCGTCCCGGTCGCCAGGCTCACCGCCTCGGCCAGATCGGTGGCCATGGCGAAGCCCTGGTGGAGCGCGCGCACGCCGGCCTCGCCGTCGAACGCGAGCGTCTCGGCCACGGCCGCGGCGAGGTTGAGCACGCGCGCCGACAACTCGATCGCGCCGGCCACCTCGCCGTAGGCGTAGAGGAGGTTGTCCGTCCGCGCCGAGGGGGTCTGCTGGGCGGCCAGCACGCCCGTCGCGCGACCGAGCAGCGTCCGCGCCCCGCCGCGGATGATCACGAGCGCGTACGGGTTGCGCTTCTGCGGCATGAGGGCGCTGGCCCGGCACAGCTCGTCGCCGATGCGCAGCAGCCTGAACTCCTCGCTCCCGTAGATCTCGACGTCCTCCGCGAAGCGGCTGGCCCCGGTGGCCGCCCCGGCCGCGTGCCAGCAGGCCTCGGCGAACGTGTCCGTCTGCCACATGGCGTCGCGCGTGTGCGTGATCGGTCCGCTGAAGCCGAGCAGCGCGGCCAGATGTTCCCGGTCCAGCGGGAAGCGCGAGCCGTTCACGCCGCCGGCCCCGGCCGGGCTGCGGTTGGCCTGGGCGAAGTCGTCCAGCACGCGCTCCGCGTCGCGCAGCGCGGGATAGGCGAAGGAGAGCAGCCAGTGCCCCGCGCTCGTCGGTTGCGCGACCTGCAGGTAGGTGTAGTCGGGCATCAGCGTGTCGCGCTCGCGCGCGGCCGCCGTCGTGAGCGCCTCGGCGAAGCGCGTGATCGCCGCGACGAGGTCGAGCAGGCGCGAGCGCAGCGCGATCCGGAATGCGATCCGGCCCGCCTCGCGCCGCGGACGCCCCGCGTTCAGCCAACCTGCGGCCGCGCCCACCCGCTGCTCGAGCGCCCGCTCGCGCACGTTGACGATGTCGCCGTAGCGGCTGTCGATGGCGCCGAGCTCGAGGCCCGGCAGCGCGTCCAGCAGCGCGCGGCGATGCGCTTCCGGGATCGCGGGGAGCGCGATCACGTGGGCGATGTCGGCGAGCGTCAGCCCGTGCTCGAGCAGCGCCGCGTCGGCGAGCTCGAGCTCGTAGCCGGCGCTGACGAGCTCGGGCGCCGGCCCGCTGCGGATGCGCGCGTCGGAGCCCAGGTAGCGGGGCGGCGGCTCGATCACGACGCGTCCCCCAGCACGTCGTCCACGAGCGCGCCCGCCGCGCCGAGCGCGTTCTCGGGTCGCAACAGGGCGTCCGCGTCCGGCAGCTCGCGGGCGATCTCCGCGTCGTCGCGCAGGGCGGCGGCGAAGCCCACCCCGCGCTCGTGGCCGCTCAACGCCGCGCGGTGGACGAGCTCGTGCGCGCGGTGCTTGCCGATCCGCGCGGCGAGGGCGAGCATGACCGGCTCGGCCAGCACGTAGCCGTTCTGCGCGTCGACGTTCGCCCGCATCCGCGACGCGTCCACCTGGAGCCCGGCGAGCAGCTCGGCGCCGAGCGTGAGCGCGACCGCCGCGGCCGAGCACGCCTCGGGCAGGAACGCCCACTCGGTCTTCCAGGCGGCGCCGTCGCGCTCGTGCTCGCCGACCAGCCCCTCGAGCGCGAGCCCCGCCGCCGAGCGCACCACGCGGGCGAGCGTCCACAGGTGCTCGGAGCGCTCCGGGTTGCGCTTCTGCGGCATCGTGATGCTGCCGACGACGCCCGGCGTCGCCGCCTCCGCCAGCTCGCCGATCTCCGGGCGCTGGAGGTTGTAGACCTCATTGCCGATCTTCGCGAGCGTGCCGGTGGCGAGCGCGAGCAGGGTCATCAGCTCGGCGACCCGGTCGCGCGCGGTGAGCCAGCTCGTATCGGGCACGCCGAGCCCGAGGCGCACGAGGAGGCGGCGGCGCAGCTCGCGCCCCTGGTCCCCGTAGGCGGAGAGCGTGCCGACCGCGCCGGCGAGCTGCCCGACGGCGAGGCGCGGCGCGGCCTCGTCCACGCGCGCGCGATGGCGCCGGACCTCCGCTGCCCACACCGCCGCCTTGAAGCCGAACGTGATCGGCACGCCCGGCTGGCCGTGCGTGCGGCCGAGCATCACCGTGTCGCGGTGCGTGCGGGCGAGCGCCAGCAGCGCCGCCTCGATCGCCGCAAGATCGCGGCGCGCGACGGCGAGCATGCGCTGCGCCGCGAGGCCGAACCAGGTGTCGGTCACGTCCTGGACGGTGGCGCCGTAGTAGACCCACTCGCCGCCCTCCTCGCCCAGCGACTCGCGGAGCACGCGGATCAGCCCCAGCGTCGAGTGGCCGCTCGCCCGCGTCTGCTCGGCCACCGCCGCGAGGTCGGGCTCGGGCAGCGCGGCGATCTGGCGCGCCGCCTCGGCGGGGATGATGCCCAGCTCGGCCTGGGCGGCGGCGAGCGCCTTGACGATCTCCAGCCACACGTGCGTCCGGCCGCCATCCGAGAACAGCTCGCGCGTCTCCGGCGTGCTCCACAGGTGGCCGTAGACGACGGAGTCGATCATGCTGCGACCAAGCGGTGGAGCGCGGTCCGGACCTCCTCGAGGCTGGCTCCCCAGGGGACGGTGAGCCGCCGTCCGTCCTGCTCGATCCCCCGCTCGCGCAGGCAGCACTTGAGCAGCGTCGGCGTGTCGTCCGGCGGGCCGGCCACGACCAGCGGGCAGAAGTCGACCCGCTCGCGCGCGTCGCGGCCGTACAGGGCCGCGTGGATCTGCCGCGAGCGCTCGCAGCCGACCAGCGTCCAGTCCGCCGCTTGCGGCGGGCCGGCGTCGAGGAAGTCGACGCCGGCGTCGAGCTCCAGCCCGGAGCAGCGGCAGGGGAAGAGATAGTGGTCCGCCGGGTGCGCGCGGGCGAGGTCGCGCATGTCGATCGCCGCGAAGTCCAGCTCGATCGGCGGCAGCTCCTCGTCGAAGTCGAGCACCGCCTGCGCCATCTCGAGCAGCTTCGGCGGGAACGGCGGGACGACCTCGAGCACGCGCACGCGGGTCGGCGCGGGCGCCACGATGAAGTTCACGTGCTGGAAGCGCCCCTGGACCACGCACACGCGCGCGCCGTTCCGGCGCGCGACCCGCGCGAGCTGGCTCGCGTTGCCCGTGTCGACCGACTCGTCCTCGACGAACGCCACGTCGTCCGGCCCGGCGAGCATGCGCGCGCTCCGCACGGCCACCAGGATCTCGTCGCCGTCCTCGCGCTCCACGTGGACGAGCGCGCGCTCGCCGTGGCACACCGCGACGATGAACTCGGTCCGCCGGTACACGCGCCGGGCGCGCACGTGCGCGAGCAGCGCCGCCTCGTCGAGCGTCTCGACGTCCTGCACGCTCACGCCGCGGTAGGGCCGGGCGATGAAGTTCGGGCCGATCTCGGTCACGTTGCGCTCGCTACGCCCCACAGGATGGCAGTGCCGGAGGTCCCGCCCCAGCGCGAGAGCGCCCGCGCACGGCGGCGTGCGGCCGCCGCGTCGCCCGCCCGGATGGCGGTCACCACGCCCGCCGCGACGTCGGGCAGCTCCCCGCGTTCGGCGCACTCGAGGTAGGCCAGGCCGATCGGCGAGGCCCGCCCCGCCGCGAGCCGCGACAGAACGGGGTCAGACCCCTTCAGGTTCGCGCGGTGGCTAAAGGGGTCAGACCCCTTTAGGTTGGCGGCGTGGCGCCAGGCGGCGTAGCCGGCGAGCACGTCGTCGCCCGCCGGCGTGAGGCCCTCGCCGCGGCCGGCCAGGGCCCCGACCGCCGCTTCGACGTCGCCTGCTCGGAGCGCGGCGAGGCCGGCGGCGAGCTCCTGCGGCGGGCCCGGAGCGGATTCGAGCGCCGCCGTCAGAGCCGCGCGCCAGCCCGGTCGCAGCGGCCCGGCCGCGAGCCCCGACGCAGGCCGGAGGCCGAGCGCGATGGTGTGGCCGCCGACGTACAGCGCGCCGTCGACGTGCGCCGCGTCACCGGGGCGCAGCGGCGCCGCCTCGAGGCCGCTGACCAGGATCGTCAGCGGGCCGCGCGGGGCGCGCGCGCCGGCCACGAGCACATAGCCGTCGTCCAGGCGGACATAGCCGCCGGGATGCAGCGCGACCTCGACCTCCCCGTCGCCGTGCAGCGCGCGAGCCGCGCCGGGGCCGGCCCACAGCGCGCTAGCCATACGACTCGGCGAGCGCGACGAGCGCCGCCCGGAAGGGCGCGACCGGCTGGTGGGCGACGCCGGCGCCGATCTGCCCGGTCCCCGCGTGCGCGTGCAGCACGCCGGTGGTGATCTGCGGGGTGACGCCGAGCTCCACCACGAGCCGGGCGTCGATGCCCACCGGAGTGCCCACGTAGTCGCGCGCGGTGATCGTGAACCGGGACGAGCGCGCCGCGCAGATCTGGGCCATGAGCTCCGTCCGGCGCCCGGCCGCCGCGGCGTCGCCGCCGAAGAACGCGGCCACCGCGGGCGCGGCGGCGAGCGCCATCCCGCCCAGCCCGATGCACTCGATGACCGCGGAGTCGCCGATGTCGCGGGCGGCGTCGGATTCGTCGTAGCCCTCGCGCAGCAGCACGTCGCCGACGGACGCGGCCTCGGCGGTGAACCAGCGCCCCGGCATCCCAGCGAGCTGGATCCCCACATCGGTCCCGTTGCGGGAGATCAGCGAGACGACGCTGGCGCCGGTGCAACCGGCCGCCGCCAATGACGCGCACTTGGCCGCCGCCATGGTCAGGTTCAAGAAGAAGTGGTGGTTGCCGGCCACGAACGTCGCCGCCGCCTCGCCGCCCAGCGCGGCGAACGCCGGCGCGAGGTCGCGCAGCAGCAGGTGGCCCGCCGCCTGGCTGCGCATGTGCAGCTCGTCGCCCATGTTCAGCCCCTGCGCGGCGAGGTCGAACACGTCGACCGGGCCGCGGCGGTCCAGCAGCGCCGCCAGCCGCGGGCCGAGCTCGTCGCGGAAGAAGCGCAGCCGCTCGATCGCCTCGTCGTCGCCGACGCCGAACCACAGCGTCCGCCCGGGGCCCTCGTTCAATGTCGAGAACGCGCGGCGCCCGCCGTCCTCGACCACCCACACCGGCATCGACGGCGAGCAGACGCCGGTCATCGGGCCGACGTGGTCGTGCGCGTTGCCCGGCTCGAGCGCGATCTCACCCCGCGCGAGCAGCGCGGCCGCCTCCTCGCGCGAGCCCGCCCAGCCCTCGAACAACGCCGCGGCGACGAGCGCGCGCCGCTGCGGGTCGCACACCCGCTCCCAGGCGATCGGCGGGCCGGAGTGCAGCAGCAGCCCGTCGCGCACGCCGGGGACGACCGCGCCCGCGGGCGCCACCGTCACGGCCCGCGGCAGACGCGCTCTCGATCGCCTCGACGGCGCGCGCGTTGGCCGCCGCGACGGCGTCCCCATGACGGCCCCACAGCCGCGTCAACAGCGCGACCGCGTCCGCGTCGCCGCCCGCCGGCGGGCGCCAGTCGACCTCGACGACGGACGCGCCCTGGTCGCGCAGCGCGTCGGCGAACGTCGACAGCCCGACGTTGACCGCCTCCACCTGGCGCAGCACGTTCACGCGGCCACCCGCGTTGCTTGAATGGCGCCGATGCCCGATCTCGACGTCCTCGCCGCCGCGGTCCGCTCCGCCCCCGGCCTGCTGGGCAAGCGCGACATCCAGCTCGTCGAGCGGCTGAACGCCGGGCTCGACGGCGACGACGCCGCGCTCGTGCCGCACGGGGACGGGTTCATCGTCGTCTGCGGCGAGGCGATCTCGCCGCCGTTCCTGCGCGCCGACCCGTTCGGCGCCGGCTCGGCGGCCGTGGTGACCAACGTGTCCGACGTGCGCGCGATGGGCGGGCGCCCGCTCGCCATCGTCGACATGCTCGTGAGCCCGGATCGCGAGCACGCCCGAGCCGTGCTCGACGGCATCGCCTGGGCGTCCGAGCGGCTCGGCGTCCCGGTCGTCGGCGGCCACCTGACGCTCGGCCACGCGCCCGCGCTGTCGGCCTCCTGCACCGGCTTCGCCCGGGCGCCGCTGCGCGCCTCGGCGGCCCGGCCGGGCGACGCGCTCGTCGCGGCGTTCGCGCTGGACGGGCGCTGGATGAGCGACACCGCGCCGTTCTGGACCGCGCTGCACGACCGCGACCCCGCCCGCTTGCGGACCGATGGCGAGGCACTCGTCGAGGTGGCCGAGAACGGCCTCGCGCACGCTGCCCGCGACGTCTCGATGCCGGGCATCGCCGGCTCGCTGCTGCAGATGATCGAGGGCAGCGGTTGTGGCGCCACGCTCGACGTGACCGCCGTCCCCCGGCCGGCCGGGGCGCCACTCGAGCGCTGGCTGCTGGCGTTCCCGAGCTTCGGCTTCCTGCTCGCCACCCGCCGGCCCGAGCCCGTCTGCGCCGCGTTCGCCCGCCGCGGACTGGCTGCCGCCGTCTGCGGGAGCTTCGACGCGACGCGGGTGCTCCGGCTCGCCGCCGCCGGCGAGACGCGGCCGGCCTGGGACCTCGCCGCGACGCCCCTCACCGGCCTAGCCGGATCGTCATCGGCTGGTGCATGACGCCGCGGTAGAGGCCCGGCTCGCCGTCGCGCGCCCAGCCCAGCCGCTCGAAGAACCGCACGTTCGCGACCTGCACCTGGGCGACCATCCGCGTCCCGCCGCGCGCGGCCGCGGTGCGCACCGCGAACTGCACGAGCTGCGCGCCCAGGCGATGCGCGCGGGCGCCCGGCAGGACGGCCAGGCGATCGCCCTTCCACACCGCGTCGCCGAGCGGATAGAGGCGCACGGTCCCCGCGATCTCGCCGCCGGCCTCGGCCACGGCATGCAACGTCGCCGAATCGTCGTCGTGTGCGTCGCGGTCGTCCGCGAACAGGCCCTGGCGGTCGACGAAGATCGCCCGCCGCACGGCGAGGTGGGCGGCGAGCTCGGCCGGCCCGCGAACCAGCCGGCAGGTCGCGCTAGCGACGGGCGCCGGCGAAGACGTCGCGGGCACCGTCACCATCCTCGCGCGCCAGCACGCGCTCCCACGCCGACAGGCCCGAGCACGCCTGGCAGCGGGCACAGCCGGCCTTCGCGTCCAGGTGGTCGAAGCCCGCGTCGGCCAGCATCGCCGAGACCTCGGCGTAGATGCTCGCCACGTAGTCGGGCTCGGGCGGCGTCACGTCCGCCATCAGCGTCCCCGGGACCGGGCGCAGCGGCACGACGAACGGGTACACGCCCATGGCGATCGCCCGCCGGCAGCCCTCGACGATCAGCTCCGGCCGCTCGCCCATGCCCAGCAGCACGTACGTGGTGACGCTGCCGCGCCCGAACACGTCGACGGCCGCCTCCCAGGTGCGGAAATAGCCCTCGATGCCGCACTGCGCCTTGCCCGGCGCGACGCGCGCCAGCACCTCGGGGTCGAACGTCTCGGCATGGATGCCGACCGCGTCCACGCCCGCCGCGCGCACCTCATCGAGCACGCGCAGGTCGTCCGGCGGCTCGAACTGGACCTGGATCGGCAGCCCGCACGCCTCCTTGATGGCGTGCGCGCAGCGCGAGATGTAGATCGCCCCGCGGTCGCGCCGGTTCAGCGACCCGGTGGTCAGCGTGACGTCCACGGCATGGTCGAGGTCGCGCGCGGCGGTGCACACCTCGGCGAGCATCGCCGGCGTCTTGACCGGCACCGTCTGCTCGCCGCGCGTGAGCTCGATCCCGCAGAAGCCGCACTGCTCCGGCGTGTCCCAGTAGATGCACTTCTGCACGACCGTGGAGGCGATCGAGTCGAGGTGCAGCAGCGCGATCTTCCAGTACGGGATCCCGTCCGCCGTCGCCATGTCGTAGATCCGCGGCCGCGGCGGGAGCGTGACCGGGCCGACGAGCTCGTCGTCGCGGTAGAGCGTCGCCCGCCGCCCGTTGGCCCGCACCGTGTAGGGCGACACGTCGACGAACGCGGCGTGGGAGGGCACCGTCAGCGGCAGCCCGCGCACCCACAGGAACATCGCGTCCGACGGGCCGGCGCCGCCGCTCCTGCCCGGCAGCGTTCCCGCCGTCTCATCGACCACGCGCACGCCCAGCGACTGCAGCTCGACCAGCAGACGGCGGTCGTCGAGGCTGAGGCGCGGCTCAGGCATGCGTCCCGAACGCCTCTTCGTAGTTGCGCCAGAACACCCGGTCCTTGAGCTCCTGCGAGATGTCGCGGACGCCGTTGAGCTTCCAGTACTCGCTGTCGAAGTCCGACCACGGCTCGTCGGAGCCGAAGAACACGCGGTCGCCGCCGACGCCCTGCTTCTCGATCTCGGTCAGCAGCCAGCGCGCGCCGAACCCGACCGCCCACGAGGTGTCCGTGTAGACCTTGTAGCCGTCGCGCACCCACTGCAGGAACTTGGGCACGAGCTTGATGTGGCCCGACACCCCGCCGCCGAAGTGGACGAGGTAGATCTTGCAGCGCTTGCCATAGCGCTCCACGAGCGGGATGAAGTTGTTGATGTCCGAGTTCCCGCCGGGGCTGGTGTGGAAGTGGAACATCAGGTCGTGCTGCTCGCACACGTCGAAGCACTCGTCGGCGAGCGCGCGGGTCTCGTCGTCCCATGAGTTCGGGTCCGGGTTGCCGCCGAGCAGGAACGTCGTCTTCAGCGCCACGACGCGCGACTCGCTCGCCAGCTTGAGCGCCTTGCGGGTGAGCTCGGCGTTGCGCGGCAGGAACGAGACCCAGATCGCCGCGAGGATCCGGTCGCTCGTCGTCGCGGCGTCCATCACCACGTCGTTGAGGTCGAACGACAGCTCGTGCACGGGCACGCCGTAGTTGGAGATGGCCAGCGCCCGCTCGACCTTGAAGTAGTCCATGTGGCGCTTCATGAAGTCCTTCGTCGTGGGGTAGTCGTAGACCGTCGGCTTCACCGGGTGCTCGAGGTCATAGAACTTCCACGGCGGGATCTCTCCGATGTGGCAGTGCGCGTCGATGATCTTCTGGGGGTGCGTCGCCATCGCCGGTCAGCTCCTCCCGAACCGGGAGCGCGCCTGCTCGATGCGCGCGGTCCATTCCTCGCGGGTGTCGAAGGTCTGCTCCGGCATGGCCGGCGGCTTGTCGAGCAGCCACGCGCCGTCGCGCGGGTCCAGGTGCACGACCTCCAGGGTGAACTTCGGGCGCGTCGCGTCGAGCGGGAGCTCGGACGCGGCGTGCAGCGCGCGGCCGCTGGCCACGTGCATCTCCAGGCGGTGGGAGCCGAGCGGCGTGACGTCGTCGAACAGGACGACCCACTCGGCCCCTTGCCGGCGCGCCCGCTCCAGGCGCTCGGCGGCGAGCGCCTTGCCCTGCTCGCGGGTGATCTCGCGATGGCGGTGGCAGAACGCCGCGTCGCGGATCGACCCCTGGTCCATCAGCGCCAGCATCGGCGGGGCGGAGCGCGAGACGACGGCGCGCACGAGGTCCCGGCGCTCGTGCCAGGCGAGCACGAGGTCGTCCTCCGTGCGCACGTCCGCGAGCTCGTCGGCGACCGCCCGCACCACGCCGATGTACTGCTGGTAGAGCTCGGCGTTCACCATCACGGACGGGTACACGCGCGCCTCGGCGCGGCGCCAGGCGGCGATCGCGTCCTCGCGTTCCAGCACGGGCATCGGGCTCAGACGGTCCAGGTGTTCAGCTGGAACGCCCGGTCGCGCCACGCGGTCAGCGCCGAGTCGAGCACGTCGAGCGGGTGGAACGGCTTGACGCCCTCCATCAGCAGGTTCTCCGGGAAGCCGTAGAGCGCGCCCGACGCGAACCGGCAGGCGTACACGGTGCCGCCCTCGTCCAGGAACGTGCGCAGCTGGTTGTTGATCGCCATGTGGCCGGGGAAGGCCTCGTCGCCGACCTTCGGGAAGCCGCGCGAGCCGGAGGCCATCAGCACGCCGGGCCCGTAGAGGACCAGGTGCGTCTTGAACCCCTTGCGCAGCACGCGCGTGGTCGTGAGCAGGTTCACCAGGCCGACCGAGCCCTCGTACGGGACCGTGTGCATGAACGTGTACGCGCTCTCCCCGGCTCCGCCTGCACGTCGGGGAAGACCTTCTCCGACGTGTCGAAGAGCTCAGTGCCCTTGTCGGGCAGCTGGATGGTGTCGGACTTCGCCACTGCGTCCCCCTTCACTCGCCTTCGACCGCGTATCGGATCGTGGACGAAGCGTATACCATAGGAAACGTGACGCGAACTGAGATCCCGGGGATGCTCCCGGACATCGAGCGGACCGTCTCGGCCCTCGGGGCCAAGGTCGCGGCCGCGCGGGCCGAGCGCGGCTGGTCGCTGGCCCAGCTGGCCCAGCGCTCCGGCCTCTCGCCGGCCGCCGTCCACAAGATCGAGAAGAGCGGCATGACGCCGACGATCGCCAGCCTGATGAAGGTGGCGGCGGCGCTGGGCAAGAGCGTGTCCTTCTTCGTCGAAGAGCCTTCGACGCCGGACGTGAGCGTGGTTCGCGCCGACGAGCGCGCCCAGGTCTACACGTCCAAGGACGGGCTGGACCTGAAGAACATCTCCGGCCGCTACGGCCCGTTCCAGATCGCCGGCGCCGAAGCCGTGGCCGATCCGTACGCGGACAGCGGGCCGACGCCGATGAACCACCCGGGCGAGGAGCTGGTGATCCTCCTGGAAGGCGAGATGGTGTTCACGGTGGACGGCGAGCGCCACGAGCTGCGCGCCGGCGATTCCATTCACTATCGGACACGCCTCCCACACTCATGGGCGAATCCGAGCGACCGGCCGGCCCGGGCGATCTGGCTCGTGGTGCGGTCGTCCTGACATGCGCATCGTCGTCGCGGTCGGGGGCAATGCGCTCATCCGGGCCGGGCAGGCGGGCACCTGGGAGGAGCAGCTCGCGAACGTGCGCGAGATCGCGGCGGCCGTGCTGGCGCTGCGCGGGCTCGGCCACGACGTGGTGCTGACGCACGGCAACGGCCCGCACGTCGGCGCGCTGCTGCTGCAGAACAAGCTCGGCGAGTCCGAGGCCGAGCCGCTGCCACTCGACGCGCTGATCGCCATGACCCAGGGCTGGATCGGCTACCTGCTCGAGAGCAGCTTCGCCGCGCTGGACCCCGGCGTGCCCACCGCCGTGCTGCTCACGCGGGTGATGGTGGACCGCGAGGACCCCGCGTTCGGGGCGCCGGACAAGCCGGTCGGCCCGTTCTATGACGAGGCCGAGGCGCGCCGGCGCGCCGACGTGCTCGGGTGGGACGTCGCGCCCGACGCCGGCCGCGGCTGGCGCCGAGTCGTGCCCTCGCCGCACCCGCTCGAGGTGCTGGGCGAGCGCCACGTGCGCGCGCTGCTCGAGCAGGGCTCGGTGGTGATCGCCTGCGGCGGCGGCGGGATCCCGGTGGCCGAGCAGGGGCGCGAGGTCGTCGGGTGTGGCCGGCGTGATCGACAAGGACCGCTGCTCGGCCCGGCTGGCGGCCGACATCGACGCCGACCTGCTCGTGCTGCTGACCGGCGTGCCGCGCGTGGCGCTGGACTTCGGCACCCGGTGGGAGCGCGAGGTGGCGACGCTGACCGTCGCCGACGCGGCGCGCGGGCTCGAGGCGGGCGAGTTCCCCGCCGGCAGCATGGGGCCGAAGATCGAGTCCGCGCCGCCGCTTCGTGTCGGAGTCCGGCCGGCGCGCGCTCGTGATCACTCGGCCGACCATCTCCTGGCGGCGGTGACGGGCGCGGACGGCACCTGGATCGTGCCCGAGCGCGGCGACGACTCGCCCAGGGGGCTCGCGTCGCTGGGCGAGGTGAGATGAGGCGATGAGCTGGGAGGTCCGCGTCGTCCGCAACCGGTACGTCGACAGCGTGCGGCTGATGAAGGTCGCGCAGGTGCTGCGCGACCGCGACGGCGTCACCCGGGCCGAGGTGGCGATGGGGACGGCGGCGAACCTCGCCGCGCTGGGCGTGGACGTCGATGCGACGCCGACCGACGTGGTGATCGCCGTGCAGGGCGGCGACGACGGCACGCTCGCCGCGGCCGAGGGCGAGCTGGCCGCGCCCGTGTCCGCAGACGGCCCGGCGCGCCGACCCTGCCCCGCTCGCTGCTCGGCTCGGGCGCCAACGTCGCGCTGATCTCCACCCCCGGCGAGTACGCCGTGCTCGAGGCGCACCGGGCGCTGACCGCCGGCATGCACGTCTTCCTGTTCTCCGACCACGTCTCGGCGACCGACGAGGTCGAGCTCAAGCGGCGCGGCGCGGCGCGCGGCCTGCTCGTCATGGGCCCGGGGTGCGGCACCGCGATGCTCGGGAACGTCGGGCTTGGCTTCGCCAACGTGGTGCGCTCCGGCCCCGTCGGCATCGTCGCCGCTGCCGGCACGGGCGCGCAGGAGGCGGCGATCCTCCTCGACGGCGCCGGCGTCGGCGTGTCGCAGATCATCGGCGTCGGCGGGCGCGACCTGTCGGCGGCGGTCGGCGGGATCATGTTCGGTGAGGCGATGCGGATGCTCGCGGCCGACGACGCAGACCGAGACGCTGCTGCTGGTGTCCAAGCCCCCGACCGCGACGCGGTGGAGCGGCTCGGCGCCGTCGACGTCGCCGGCAAGCGCGTGGTCGCGGCGTTCGTGGGCTGGGACGGGCGGCCGCGCCGTTCGAGATCCACCCGACGCTCGACGCGGGCGCGTTCGCGGCCGCGGGCGCGCCGCTGCCGGACTTCGAGGCCGACGTCCACCGCCCGACGGCGGGCGCCTGCTGGGCCTGTTCTCCGGCGGCTCGCTGGCGCACGAGGCGCTGACCGTGCTCGCGCCCGCCCTCGGCGCGATCGGCGGCAACGCCGGCGACGGCGGCGACGCCGGGCACGTCATCTACGACCTCGGCGAGGAGGAGTACACCCAGGGCCGCCCGCACCCGATGGTCGACCTCGAGGTGCGCACGCGGATGCTCGATGCCGCCGGCGACGACGTCGGCTGCGTGCTGCTCGACGTGGTGATCGGGCACGGCTCGCAACGCCGACCCCGCCGGCGGCCTCGCGCCGGCGCTGGAGCGGCTCGCCGGCCGGCCGGCCGGTGATCGCGCACGTCTGCGGCACGCCGGGCGACCCGCAGGACGCGCGGCCGCCAGGAGCGAGACCCTGCGCGCGGCGGGCGTGATCGTCGCGCCGACCAACGCGATCGCGGCCCGGCTGGCCGCTGCCGGGCGGTGGGCATGAAGGTCGCGATGCTCACCTACTCGGTCAAGCCCCGCGGCGGCGTCGTGCACGCGCTCGCAGGTGTCCGAGGCGCTCGCCCGGCGCGGCCACGAGGTCGAGCTGTTCGCGCTCGCCCGCGAGGGAGAGGCGCTGTACCGGCCGACGCGGGTGGTCCAGAACCTCGTCCGCCACGTGCCGGTCGACGCGCCGTTCGACGAGCGGATCCTGGCGATGCTCGAGGTCTACACCGAGGGACTGCGGCCGCTGCTGGCCGGCTTCGACGTCGTGCACTCGCAGGACTGCCTGTCCGCCAACGCGGCGCTCGCGCTGCGCGACGAGGGCGCGATCGGGCACGTGATCCGCACCGTGCACCACGTCGACGACTTCACGTCGCCCTCGCTGATCGAGTGCCAGGACCGCTCGATCCTCGCGCCCGACCACGTCCTCTGCGTCTCCGAGCCGTGGGTCCGGCGCCTCGCCCGCGACTTCGGCGTCGACGCGGGACTCGTGCCCAACGGCGTGGACCCCCGCCGCTTCCGGCCCCCGCGCGACCGCGCCGAGCGCGAGCAGGCCCGCCGGCTGGCGGGCTTCGGCGACCGCTTCACCGTGCTGACGGTCGGGGGCATGGAGCCGCGCAAGGGCTCGATCACGCTGCTGGAGGGCTTCGCGCGGCTGCGCGAGCGGGTGCCGGACGCGCTGCTGGTGATCGCCGGCGGCACGACGCTGTTCGACTACCGGCACGAACTGGAGCGCTTCGCCGAGCGCTCGGACCAGCTGGGCGTCACCGAGCACGTGTGGCGGCTCGGCGCGCTCGAGCAGCCGGAGATCGAGCGGCTGTTCCGCGCGGCCGACGTGTTCGCGTTCCCGTCGGTCAAGGAGGGGTTCGGGCTCGCCGCGCTGGAGGCGGTGGCGGCCGGGCTGCCGCTCATCGCGTCGGACCTCGACGTCTTCCGCGGCTTCCTGACCGACGGCGAGAGCGCGCTGCTCACGCCGGTCGGCGACGCCGGCGCGCTGGCCGGCGCGCTCGAGCGCGTCGCCCACGACGGCCCGCTGCGGGTGCGGCTGCGCCGCGGCGGCGTGGCCGTCGTCGCGCGGCATACCTGGGAGGCCTCCGCGCGCGCCCACGAGCGCGCCTACGAGCGGATGGCGGTGGCGCCGTGAAGGTGCTGGCCACCTACCACGGCGGCTACGCCGCGACCGTCGAGGCGCGCGGCCATCGCGTCGAGGTCGACGAGCCCGCGGACGCCGGCGGCGAGGACGGCGGGTTCATGCCCACCGAGCTGCTGTTCGCCGGCCTCGCGAGCTGCTTCGCCCTGGCGCTCGGCCATGCCGCCCGCAAGCGCGACATCGCGGTTCCCGGCCTGCGGGTCGAGGTCACCGCCGAGCGCCCCGGCCGCGAGCTGCGCTACGACCGCGTGCGCGTGTAGCGCGTCCGCGGACATGCCGGCGGACCAGCTCGCCGACCTGGTGGAGAAGGCCGCCCGCTTCTGCTGGGTGTCGAACACCTTCGCCCAGCCGCCGCAGATCGAGTACCGAGCCACGGAGGTCCCATGACCGAGCGACTGATCGTGATCGGCGGGGGTGGCGCCGGAACCGCCGCCGCCACCATCGCCAAGCGCCTGAACCCGGACATGAAGGTGACGCTGTTCACCGAGTTCCCGGACATCGCGTACTCGCCGTGCGGCATCCCGTTCGTCCACGGCCGCGAGATCCCGAAGTTCGAGGACCTGTTCCTCTCCACCGTCGAGCGCTACGTCGAGGACGGGCTCGACATGCGGATGGAGACGACGGTCACCGACATCGACCTCGACCGCCGTACCGTCACCGCGCGCAACACCCACGAGGGCTTCGACAAGCTGATCGTCTGCACCGGGTTCGTGTGGGAGAAGCCGGACGTCCCGGGCGCCAACCTGCCCGGGCTGCACTACGTCAAGGACATCCGGGCGGCGATGGAGTTCGACAAGCAGCTCGACGACTATCAAGCGCGTCGTGGTGATCGGCGCCGGACCGCTCGGCGTCGAGATGGCGGGCAACCTCGGCCACCGCGGGCTGCACGTCGACTTCGTCGACGAAGGCCCGTGGGTGCTGTAGCGAGGTGCTCGACCCCGACGTGGCCGAGCCGGTGCACGAGTCCCTGCAGAAGCGCGGCGTGACGCTCCGGCTGGGCACGCGGGTCGAGGGCTTCACCGGCGAGGATCGCGTGCGCGCGGTCGCGACGCGCGCGGGCGAGCTGGAGTGCGACGCGGTGATCGTCTGCCTGCACAAGCAGCCGTCGGCCGCGCTCGCGCAGGCCGCCGGGCTCGAGCTCGGCACCACCGGCGGCATCATGGTCGACGAGCGCATGCACACCTCGCGGGACGGCGTCTGGGCGGCCGGCGACGTCGTCGAGGTCCCGCACGGGCTCTCGATGCTGCCGATCCGCGGGCTGACCGGCTCGCACGCCTACGCGCAGGGCCGCACGGCGCGTTCAACGCCGCCGGCCGGGGCCTCGTCTACGACCCGGTGTGGGTGCCCTGGGGGATGGTGGCCGGCGACTACGTGATCGGCGGCTTCTCGATCGGCGAGACGCTCGCCAGCGCGATGGGCGTGCCGTACATCGTCGCCAAGGGCGTCGGCGTGTCGCGCGCCCGCTACTTCCCCGGCGCCACGCGCACGCACGTGAAGCTGCTCGCCGAGCCGGGCACGCTGAAGATCATCGGCGCCCAGATCCACGGCGGCGAGGGCGTCAAGGAGCGCTCGGACTTCCTCGCCTTCGCCGCCAAGCGCGGCGCGACGCTTGAGGACCTCGCCTGGATGGAGAACATCTACTCGCCGCCGATCGGGGCGCTGTTCGAGCCGATCGCCATCGCCGCCCAGAACGGGCTCGCCGCGCTGCGCGACGCGCAGCGGGCGCAGCAGCCGGCGGGGGTCGCATGATCCCCGAGCTCAAGCGGCGCCTGCGCGAGCAGTCCGAGCACTACCTGCTGCTCGACGCCGCCGAGCGGCTCGGCAAGGGCGCGCCGTCCACCGTGAAGCCCTACCACGGCGCGGAGGGGCGGCTGTGGCGGCTGCTGTTCGTGCCGCTCTACCGGCGCGTGCCCTGGGCGTTCAAGCGGCGCGCGATGGACACGCTGCAGATGACCGCCTCGGGCTGGACGCCGCCGCCGCGCGAGCCCGGTGAACCTTGGCGGCCCCCGAGGAGTTGAGCCGATGCGCCCGCCCGTGCCGCCGTTCACCGAGGAGACCGCGCGCCAGAAGGTGCAGGCGGCCGAGGACGCCTGGAACACCTGCGACCCCGAGCGCGTGCGCGGGCGCGTACACCGAGGATTCGCAGTGGCGCAACCGCGACCAGTTCGTCAGCGGGCGCGCGGCGATCGTCGAGTTCCTGCGCGGCAAGTGGGCGCGCGAGCTCGACTATGCGCTGCGCAAGGACCTGTGGGCGTTCACCGGGAACCGCATCGCCGTGCGCTTCCAGTACGAGAGCCGCGACGCCGCCGGCCAGTGGTGGCGCAGCTACGGCAACGAGCAGTGGGAGTTCGACGACGAGGGCTACATGCGCCGGCGCGAGGCGAGCATCAACGACGTCGCGATCGCCGAGGACGAGCGCCGGATCTTCGGGCCGCGCCCGGAGTCCGAGCGCGGCGCGCCGCTGCCCCTGGCCTGATCCAGCCACAGATTCTCCCCGACGGGCCGCGCGCGTGAAAGAGTTGTGAAGCCGGCGGGAGGGCCGCCGGCCGAACCAAGGAGAGGAGGGTCGATGCGAGGACATCGACTGGCGGTCGCCGCGATAGGAGCGGCGGCGGCCGTGGGCGCGGTCGGCGTGGCCGTGGCGCCCGCGCACGACGACCACGGGGGCGGCACGGGCCTGCGCGACGATCAAGCACATCGTGGTGATCTACGAGGAGAACCACAGCTTCGACAACCTGTACGGCGGCTGGGAGGGCGTCAACGGCCTGCGCGCGTGCCGACGCAGCCACACCGTCGCAGGTCGGCCAGGACGGCCAGCGCCTACAGCTGCCTGCTGCAGATCGACGTCAACCTGACGTCGCCGCCGCTGACGCCGACCTGCACCGACACGACGCGGCGACGCCGCGTTCGACAGCCACTTCACCAACGCGCCGTTCACGATCGACGACTACATCGCGCCGACCGACACGACCTGCCCGCCGCGCCGGGCGTGTTCGCGGCCAACGGCGTGCCGAAGCGGCACCGGCCTGCCCGGCGGCTGCACGCGCGACCTCGTGCACCGCTTCTACCAGGAGCAGTACCAGCTCGACGGCGGCAAGCAGGACCGCTACGTGACCGGCAGCGACGCGGTCGGGCTGACGCAGGGCGACTACGACACCCGCGCGCTGCCGATCTACCAGTACCTGCACAGCCACGGCGCACCCGCACTACGTGATCGCCGACCACTTCTTCCAGGGCGCGTTCGGCGGCTCGTTCCTCAACCACCAGTGGCTGGTCGCCGCGCGCACGCCGGTGCTGGCCGAACGCCGACAACGACGGGCGGCGCAACGACCTGCACTCGGTGGTCGACGCGAACGGCATTCCCGAACACGACTACCCGCTCTACACGCCGACGTCCGCACCGTCAAGGACGGCGCAGCTGACCGAGTCGTGCAACCCGCCGGCCGTGCCGGCGGGCCGCGCCACGCGCCGCCCGGCACGCTGTGCGGCGACTACGCCGTCAACACGATCCAGCCCTTCTACCAGCCGTACGCGCCCGACACCGCCGACGCGCGGCGGCTCCCGCCGCAGACCGCACCGACCATCGGCGACCGGCTGAGCGCCGCCGGGCGTCGACTGGGCCTGGTACTCGGGCGGCTGGTCGAACGCCGACGGCGACGTCGGCGCGCCCGGCTGGACGAACGGCAACGGGCCGACAGCTGCACGCGACCCGAACGCGCTGGCCACCGCCGACGTACCCCAACTGCCCGGACAAGCTGTTCCAGTTCCACCACCAGCCGCTCAACTACTTCGCGTCGTTCGCCCCCGGCACGGCGGCGCGCGCCGCAGCACCTGCGGGACGAGGCGGAGTTCGCGGACCTGGCCGCGCAGTCCACGCGCCGTGCACGCTCAAGCCGGTCAGCTTCATCAAGCCGATCGGCGAGGAGAACGAGCACCCCGGCTACGCCAGCGAGCCCAACGGCAGTCCGACCACCTGGTCGACCTGCTCAAGTCGATCGAGGGCAGCGCCTGCGCCAAGGACACGCATGGTGGTCGTCACCTACGACGAGTTCGGCGGCCAGTGGGACCACGTCTCCCCGCCCGGCCAGGGCGGCACGTACGGCCCGCACGACGCAGTGGGCCCGGGCACCCGGATCCCGGCGCTCGTGGTCTCGCCCATGCCTGCCGGACTACTTCGTGGTCGACCACACCCAGCACGACACGACCTCGATCGTCGCGACGATCGAGCACCGCTACGGCCTCAAGCCGCTGAGCTCGCGCGACGCCGCCGTCGCCGACCTCTCGAGCGTCTTCGAGCGCCGGCGCGGCAGCCGCTACTGGTAGGCGCCAGTGGGCCGCGGCTAGGCCGTCAGGCCGAGCCGCGGCCAGTCGGCCTGCAGGACGACGGCGAGCTCGCGGAGCTGGCGCGACCAGGTGTCCGGCGCGCCGTCCCAGCCGTGGTCGCCCGAGGCCACGCGCTGGGCCGCCTGCGGGTCCTCGGCCACGCAGACGAGCCCCTGGGCGTCCGGGATGAGCCGGTCGAGGCCGTCGAGGTCGATGCGGGCGCTCTTCTCGGCCGGCATGCGGTTGACCACGAGCGTCAGCGGCGGCCCCACCGTCCGCAGCAGCTGGGCCGCCTCGGTGACCAGCGAGGCCGTCGACGGGTTCGCGTCCGTGACGAGCAAGAGCTGGTCCGCGCACGCCTGGGCGGCCCGCGCCGCCGGCTCCTGCAGCCCGGTGCCGCAGTCGAGCACCAGCACGCCGACCATGCTCTGCAGCCGCCGGATGACCCGCAGGTAGGCGTCCTCGTTGAGCTTGGCCATCCGCGACGGGTCGGTCGGTGCCGGCAGCACCATCAGGCCCTCGTTGGATCGTCCGAGCCGGCGGTCGAGCGACGTCACGGACAGGTCGGGCTGCTCGAGGATGTCGCCCAGGTCGTCGACGAACACGTCGTGGTCGGGCGTCAATGTCCGCCCGAGCGAGCCGTAGTCCGGGTTGGTGTCGACGGCCACGATGCGGTCGCGCCGCGCCCGGGCGAGCAGCGAGCCGAGCAGGATCGTCAGCGTCGTCTTGCCCACGCCGCCCTTGGGCGAGACGACGGCGATCGTGGCGCAGCGGGCCAGCCGCGGCGCGGCGATCGCCCGGTCGAGCCGGCCGATGTAGTCCGACTCGCGGTAGGCGGCCTTCGCCCGCTCCGTGGCCGAGCGCTGGACCGGCTTGGTCAGCGTGTCGCGGTTGGTCTCGGGCGCGGGCTCGGCGGACTCGACGATCGGCGGCTCGTCCTCGTAGCCGAAGAACGCCTTGATCGCCTTGCCCATCCGCTGGCCGCCGGTCAGCCGCTCCGGCAGGACCGCCTGGGCGCGCTCGCGCGGCGTGCCGCGCTGCGGCTCGGTGTCGCGCACGCGCTCGCGGGCCGGGCTGGGCGGCGCCAGCGCGGCGGAGCGCAGCTGGGTGAGCGTGAGCACCGTGCCGTCGGCCACCGCGCTCTGGGCCAGCGTGAGGTCGAGCGGCAGCGGGCCGCCGCCGGGCGGGGCGACGCTCCACACGCGGCCGTCGGTGGACTCGTCGGCGCTCAGCTCGACGAACGTCGGGATCAGCTCGGCCAACGGCGTCTCGGTGGACACGACGAGGTCGACCTTGCGGTCGGGCCCGGCGATCGTGACGGCGGCGGTGTTCATCTCACGCGGTCTCCATGGGGCGGGTGGTCGGTCGCGGCCGGATAGCCGGCCGGGGTGAAGGCGGTCTGGATGCGCAGCGGGCGCTCGCCGCGGCGGACCAGCAGGCCGCGGCCGGGCGGCTCCGGCTGCGCCTTGACGCTCCCCAGCAGCTGGCCCTCGGCCGGATCGCCGCTGAGGATCACGCCCGGCGAGCCGAGCTCGCGCAGGCGGCCGAAGACGGGCTCGTAGGCGCCGCGGGCGCTGCCGCCCACGCGGCGGGTGAGCACGATGTGCAGGCCGATGTCCCGGCCCACGGCCACCACGTCGAGCAGCGGGGCCAGCGGGCCGCCGGTCGGGCCGGCGCTGAGGTCGTAGTCGTCGAACAGGACGACGTGGCGCGGGCCGCCGGTCCAGCCGTCGGTCAGCCGCGGCAGGAGCTCGTGCGCCAGCGCCTGCGCCGCCTGCTGGGCGGTCAGCGGGTTGGCGGCGTAGGCCTGCACGTGCGGGCCCTCCGCCAGGTCGGCCAGCGAGCGGCGGACGTCGACGACGGTCAGCCGCAGCTCGTGCGGGTCGGTCAGCGCCGTCAGCCCCCGGGCCAGCAGTCGCAGCAGCGACGTCTTGCCGGTCTCGGAGTCGCCGAACACGAGCAGATGCGGGTCGGCGCCGAACAGGTCGACGCGCACCGGCTCCAGCCCGCGCTCCTCGACGCCGATGGCCACGCCCGCGCGCGAGGCCGGCGGCAGGTCGTCCGGCGCGAGCACGCGCGGGAGCAGCCGGATCGGCTCGGCGCCCGGGCCGTCCCAGTGCTCGGCGGCCCGGCGGGCGATCATCCCGAGCGCCTCGCCCGCGCCCGCCTCGGCGGCCAGGCCGTCCACGCGCGGCAGCGCGACCTGGACGCGGAGGCTATCGGGCGTCAGCCCGCGGCCGGCGACCTCGGTGGGCAGCGACTCCGCGGCGCGCTTGGACACGAGCGAGTCGATCGCGTCGTTGAGCCGCAGCTCGAGCCGTGAGCCCAGATTGTCCAGCAGCGCCGGCCGGATCTCCGCCCAGCGGTTGGCCGCCACGACGACGTGCACGCCGAAGCTCAGGCCGCCCGCGGCCAGCTCCTCCACCTGCCGGTCCAGCCCCTCGAACTCGCGCTTGAACACCTCCCAGCCGTCGACGAGCAGCACGACGTCCGGCACGCCGTCGGCCGCGGCGCGGGCGTCGCGCATGCCCTCCCAGCCGCGCTCGCGGAACAGCGCCTCGCGGTCCTCGATCACGGCGTGCATCTGGGCGACGACGCGCGGGATGGCCTCGCGGTCGAGCTTGCCGGCCACGCCGCCGACGTGCGGGGCGGCGGCCAGCGGCGCCAGCAGGCCGCCGCCGAGGTCGATGGCGTAGAGCTGGAGCCGGCGCGGGCTGTGGCGCAGGATCAGCGCGGCGGCCAGCGTGCGCAGCGCCGTGCTCTTGCCGGCGCGCGGCGCGCCGACGATCGCGGCGTGGCCGCCGGAACCGGCGAGGTCGAGCACGTAGGGCTCGGTGCGCTGCTCCGCCGGGCGGTCGAGGCGGCCGATCACGGCCTTCAGGCCCTCGTTTGCGCCGCGCCAGAACGGCGGCTCGGCCAGGACGGCGTCGAGCGGCTCGGCCTCGGGCAGCGGCGCGACCCACACCTGGTGGACCGGCTCGCGCCCCTCACGGAGGCGGTCGACCAGCGCCTGCAGCTCGGTCTGGGCCCCGGCGGTCGCGGGCACGCCGGGGCCTCGCGCACGTGCGGGCGCGGCAGCCGACGGGTCGAACACCCGGACGGCCGGCGGCGCGGCCACGGCGACGTCCTCCTCGCCCACGGGCGCGGACGAGAGCGCGGCGCGGAACTGCTCGTAGCGCTCCGTGTCGACCTTCAGGTAGCCCAGGCCGGGCAGCGAGGGCAGCAGGTAGGCGTCCGGCGTGCCGAGCACGAGCTTGGACTCGACCGCGGAGTACGTGCGCAGGCAGATGCGATAGCGCAGATGGCTCTCCAGGCCGCGCAGGCGCCCCTCGTCGAGGCGCTGGGAGGCCAGCAGCAAGTGGATGCCGAGCGAGCGGCCGACCCGGCCGAGCCCGACGAACAGGTCGATGAACTCCGGCCGGGCGGTGAGCAGCTCGGCGAACTCGTCGACGATCACCAGCAGGTCGGGCAGCGGCGCCAGCGACGGGTCGACCGCCCGGAGCGCCTGGTAGGCCACGATGTCGTCGACGTTGCCGGCCTCGCGCAGGATCGTCTGGCGGCGCTCCTGCTCGCCGATCAGCGCGTCGCGCATGCGGTCGACGAGCGACAGGTCGCGCGACAGGTTCGTGATCATTCCCGCCACGTGCGGCAGCCGGGCGAGGTCGGCGAACGCCGCGCCGCCCTTGTAGTCCACGAGCACGAACGCCAGCTGCTGCGGGTCGTGCGTGGCCGCCAGGCCGGCCACCAGCGAGCGCAGCAGCTCGCTCTTGCCCGAGCCCGTGGCGCCGACGAGCACGCCGTGCGGCCCCATGCCGTTCTCCGCGGCCTGCTTGAGGTCCAGCCACAGGACCTCGCCCTGCGCCGTGCGGCCGATCGGTGCCCGCAGCGCCTCCGCGCGGGGCTTCGACGCACGCGCCGGCTCCAGCCGGCGGACGTCCGGCGCGCCGAGCAGCTCGACGAGCCGCACGCTGGCGCCCAGGCCGCGCTCGCCGTCGCCGCCGTCCTCGGCGAGGCGCAGCGGCGCGAGCGTGCGGGCGATCGCCTCGGCCACGCCGAGGTCGACCTCGTCCAGGCGCACCTCAGGGATCGACGGCGCGTCCTGGCCCCACACCGCCCACGCCCCCGGTCCGCGCGCGGGCACCGACAGGCGGGCGTCGATGTGCGACGGCTCCTCCGCGCGCTCGTCGATCAGCAGCACGATCGCCGCCTTCAGCGTGCGGGCCCGGCTCACCAGCTCCTTGAACGCCGGCCCGTCTCCGATCGGGCTGCTCGGCGACCAGCCGTCGACGATCACCACGAGCTCGGGAGCGGCCAGCTCGAAGCGCATGCGGGTGTGCGGATCGGCGTCGCTCAGCCGGCGCAGGTGGTCGGCGCGCGGGCGCACCTCGCGCTCGAGCAGCGCCTCCAGCTCCGCCGGCGAGCGGGCCAGGAGCAGGTCGCCGGCCGCGGGCGCGCCCGGATCGACGCGCTGGTGCGGCAGCCACTTGCCCCACTCCCAGTCGGCGGCGTCCTCGGGCGCGAAGCAGGTCACGATGCGCAGGTCGTGCGGGGCGCGCGACGCGGCCAGCTGGACCATCAACCCGCGCGCCCACGCGCGCGAGCGCCCGCGGGCGCCCGTGACGGCCAGCACACCGGTCTCGGCCAGGTCGATCACGACGGGCTCGGAGCGCAGCCGGGTCCGCCGGTCGATCAGCCGCCGCGCCTCGCGCAGCGAGTCGCCGTGGTAGTTGGTCAGCGGCGTCGAGGCGACGTCGAACTCGACCGGCCGGTCGAGGGTGACCGTGCCCTCGCCGAGCCGCACGTGCAGGAAGTCCTTGTCGTGCGGGCGGCGCTCCCAGACGTCGCGGCCCTTGACGAGCTGCGTCCACAGGTGCTTGGCCTCCGGGTACAGGCGGGACAGCGCGCCGCGCTGCAGCTCACCGGCGCGGGCGAGCTCCGTGTCGATCCGGCGCAGGTAGCCGGCGTAGCGCTTGGCCTCGCCGGCCACCCGCTTGCGCACCGCGCGCTTCTGCGACCCGCGCATGGCCAGCGAGAAGACCAGCATCAGCACGACCATGCCCAGGGCGATGTAGAGGAAGGCGCTCTTGCCGTAGACCAGCGCGAACCCGAGCATGCCGACGCCGCCGACGACGGGCATCAGGACCTGGACGAGGCCGACCTGCGCGGGCGGCTGCTCGATCGGCGGCGCCGCGAGCCGGAGCGGCTCGCTGGGCACCGCCGGCGGATAGGCGCGCGGGGGGCGGTGCAGGGTGTGGGGCTGGGGCGTCATCGTCATCCGTGGCGTTTGACAGCTAAACGGCGTGTTCCCTGAGCGGGGGTGGGGTACTCATCGCATGAGGCAGTAACCGACCGGGAGGCTTTCCACACATGCCGAACATCGCCGTAACCCCCGAGCAGCTGCAGTCCATCGGTGGCCAGCTCAACGCCGGCGCCTCGAACATCGAGTCGATCCTGTCGCAGCTCGCGGGCCAGGTGGCGCCGTTGCAGTCCGAGTGGCGGGGCGTCGCCCAGGCGCGGTTCCAGGAGCTGTGGGCGGAGTGGCAGCGCTCGTCGCGCGGCATCCAGGAGGCGCTGCACGGGATCAGCCAGCTCACGCAGCAGGCCGGCGCGCACTACGAGTCGACCGAGCAGGGCATCGCTTCGAGCTTCAGCGGCTAGCCGCTCGCCGTACCGGCCGCCGGCGGCGCTCCCAGGCGCGGCCGGCGGCCGTTTTTCAGGCCCGGATGAGGTCCGCCGCGCGCTCCGCGATCATGATCGTGGGCGCGTTCGTGTTGCCGCCGGGGATCACCGGCATGACCGACGCGTCGACCACGCGCAGTCCCTGCAGGCCGTGGACGCGCAGCCGGGAGTCGACCACCGCGTCCTCGCCGTGGTCGCTCATCCGGCAGGTGCCGACCGGGTGGTAGATCAGCATCAGCCGGCGGCGCAGGTCGGCCTCGAGGTCCTCGGGGGCGGTCACGCCGGGGCCCGGCTTGAGCTCGCGCACGACCGCGTCGGACAGCGGCGGCCGGCGCGGCGATCTCGCGGGCCAGGCGCATGCCGTCGACCAGCGAGCGGACGTCGTCGGGCTGTGACAGCGAGTTGGTGACGATCCGCGGCTTGGCCGTCGGGTCGGCGGAGCGCAGCCAGACCCGGCCGCGGGCCTTGGGCGAGACGAGCACGGGCGCGATCACCGCGCAGTGGCCGTCGTAGGTCTCCTGCCCGTGGTCCTCGTAGTAGGCGGCGCCCATGTGGAACTGGATGTCGGCGGCGGGCAGGCCGGGCCGGGTGCGGACGAACGCCACGACCTCGGCCACGGTCGAGGTCAGCGGCCCGCTGCGGCGCAGCGCCCACTCGGCGAGGTACTGCGGGCGCTCGGCGTAGCGCAGCGTGTCCTCGTCGGAGATCTCCCAGATCATGCTCACGAACGGGTGGTCCTGGAGGTTGCGGCCGACGCCCGGCAGCTCGTGGCGCGGCTCGACGCCGGCCGCGCGCAGCTCGTCGGCGCGCGCCGATCCCGCTGAGCAGCAGCAGCTGCGGCGAGCCGATCGCGCCCGCGCACAGGAGCACCTCGCGGGCGGCCCGCACGAGTCTCGCCGCCGGCAGGGCGGACGCCGGTGACGCGGTCGCCCTGCAGCTCAGTCCGAGCACCTGCGCGTCGCGTGCGCAGCTCGAGGTTGGGCCGCTTGAGCGCCGGGCGCAGGAACCCGTCGGCCGCGCTCCAGCGGGCGCCGCGGCGCTGGGTGACCTGGAACATGGCCACGCCGTCCTGCTCGGGGCCGTTGTAGTCGGCCCGCAGCGGGATGCCGGCCGCCTCGCTGGCCCGGATCAGCCGCCGGGCCACCGACGCGCGCGGGGAGCGCTGCTCCTGCACGCTCAGCGGCCCGCCGGCGGCGTGGAACTCCGACGCTCCGCGCGAGTTGTCCTCGGACTTCAGGAAGTAGGGCAGGACGTCGTCCCAGCCCCAGCCCGGCGCGCCCTGCTCGGCCCACAGGTCGTAGTCGAGCGGGCGCCCGCGCACGTAGAGCATCGCGTTCATCGAGCTCGAGCCGCCCAGCGACTTCCCGCGCGGGACGTAGAGCGAGCGGCCGTCGACGTGCGGCTCGGGCTCGGTGGCGAAGTCCCAGTCGAGCTTGGTGTGGAACTGCTTGGCGAACGCCGCCGGGATCTTGATGTTCGGCGAGCGGTCGCGCGCCGCCGGCCTCCAGCAGGAGCACGCTGGTGCCGGGATCCTCGGTCAGCCGGTGCGCCAGCACGCAGCCGGCGGAGCCGGCGCCGACCACGATGTAGTCCGTCATCGCCGGGAGCCTCTCACGATCGCCGCGCCGGCGGGCGGGACGCGGCGCGCCCCGCCCGCTCCACGCGTCACGGCTGCGTGGTGGACAGCGTGAACGTCAGCGTCTTCGCGTAGGTCCCCGTGCGCAGCGGGTCGTTCGCGGCGACGGGCTGCTTGAAGCCGATCGCCACGGGGTCATTGCTCGCCGGACCGGCGTAGGTGAGCAGCGTGGCCGGCGCGGACGCCCCGCCCACGGTCGCGTAGGTCCCGCCGGTCCCCGCCGGGCTCGTCGCCTGCGCCTGCAGCGGCTGGGCCATCGCGTACGCGCCGTTGACCAGGTGGCCGGGCGCGACGGTGTCCGGATCGGACACCGACAGCGTGCCGTTGCCCGCCGTGGAGACCACGGTCGCGGTCGTCGTGGCGAGGTAGTCGTGCGCCACGCCCGGTGTGAACGCCCCGAACGTCGCCGGCGCGCCGCCGAGCGACAGCGCGAGCGTGGCCGGCACGCTGCCGGTGATCGTCCCGCTCGCCGCGCCTCGAACGGCACGGTGGCCTGCGACGCGTTGTAGAGCGCGTCGCCGCTGTACACCGCCGTGATCGCCCCGGCGCCGGCGGTGTCGGTCACCGCGAGCGTCGCGCTCCCGTTGGCCAGCGGCACCGGCGCGCCCAGCGGCCCGTTGGCCGTCCCGAACTGCACCGTGCCGGTGGGCGCGGCGGGCTCGTCGGTGGCCGGCGTGACCGTCGCCGTCAGCCGCGGCCCGGCCGCCGCCACCGCGGTCGAGGTCGTCTTGAACGCGACCTTCCCGGCGAAGTGGTTGAGCAGCTGCCGCCACACGTACCACTCGTGGCCGCCGAGGATCGTGTCGTCGAGGAAGGGCACGCCGGCGGCGGCCAGGCGCATCTCCAGGTCGAGCTTGCCGGTCCGGTTGACCGGCGGGTAGGTGATCGAGTCGAACCGGCCGCCGCCGACCACCAGGCCGAGCAGCTGTCTTGAGCTGCGGATTGGCATAGAGCGGGCTCCCGGCCGCGGGCGCGCCGCCGGTGCCGATGCTCCAGGTGGCGTAGTAGCCGAACGCCGTGGTGGCGTTGAAGATCAGCTGGTTGGCGCGCGAGCCGCCGGCCGACAGCCCGGCGAACGCCCGGTCGGCCGGGGCCGTCGAGACGTGGAAGTGCGACTCGACGAACGGGATCACGCGGTTGAGCACGTCGTTCTGGTAGCCCGCGTTGCCGTTGGGCAGCCCGTTGAAGTTCGTGGACACGACCACGGTGGGCTGCATCCGCCCGGCGGCGATCAGGCTGTCGACGATCCGGTTGGCCACGCCCTGGGTGAACCAGTCGGCCTCGTTGCCGCCGGCGCCGTGGCTGATGTACAGCGTCGGGTACGGCAGCGCGCGGTTCGGGTCATAGCCCGGCGGCGTGTAGACCGCCACGTAGTGCTGGCCCACCGGGTTGGTCGACTCCGGGTCGGCGTAGGTCAGGTCGGTCACCGTGCCGTGGACCGGCGTTCGGCGCCTCCTGCGAGAGGTCGAGCGTGCCGAAGCTCGGATCGGACTGGGCACGTAGACCTGGCTCGTCGGCTCGACCGCGCCCTCGTTGACGCCGCCCACCAGGTTGAACGGCGGGTTGGCCGGATCCGAGACCTCCGTGCAGCCGGGCAGGTTCGGCGTCGCCGAGGTGCAGTTGCGGTAGAAGCCGTAGGTGTACGTGCCGGACGGCATCGGCGTCGTGTAGGACCAGATGCCCGTGCCCGGGTCGAGCGTCATGTCCGCCACGGGCCAGTTCGCCGCGGCGCCGTTGTTCGGGTTGGCGATCGGGAAGTCGGCCGGCTGCCACTGCGACGGGAGCCGTCCGGCCGACGAGGTCGGCGTCGTGTCCGAAGGTCCGGAGAAGAACCACTCGCCGCGGATCCGCATCCGCGTGGCGGTCGGGTCATAGATCCGGAACGTGACCGTGTAGCCGGTCGGCGCGGTCCCCGTGTGCGTGACCTCCGGCGACACCACGGCCGGCGCCTGCGCCCGTGCGGGCACGGCGGTCAGCGCCAGCGCGGCCAGGACCAGGCCGGCGCCCGCGAGCGGCTTGAGCTGCATCTCCCCCTCCTCGAATCGCTTCCTTCGCAGCGCGGCGGAACATACGCCATCACGGGCGAGAAAGCGACACGAAGAGGAGGAATTGGGCTAGCTGACGATCAGTGTGCCCTTCATGCCCGCCGCCCTGTGGCCGTCCACCGGGCAGAAGAACGTGTAGCGGCCCTTCTTCAGGCTGATGGTCACGGTGGAGACACCGCCCTTGCCGACGACCTTGCCCTTGTGGCCGTTGACCGCGATCGCGTGTGGGAGGCCGGACGGGTTGCTCATCCGGAGGGTGATCTTGCCGTGCTTGGCACGCAGCGTCTTGACGTTGAACGCCAGCTTGTTCTTGGCGGCGCTCAGCCGCACCGTGGCGGCCGCGGGGCGGTTCGGGGTGGCGCCGGCCACCTGGGTCGCCGCGGCTCCGCCGGCCGCGGCTGCGGTCACGGCTACCGCCGCGACCAGCTTCTTCGAGAACACGGGCATGCCTCCGATGTCGTGTGGGGAGAAGACCAGACCCGGGGGTCTACGCACCCGCGTCATGGAGGGTTCGCGCGGGCGCAGCTAGAGGATGCGGCGCGCCCAGGTGAAGCTCGCCCGCCGCCAGGCGTCGTCGAGCGACTCGACGTACACGCCCTGGCCGGACGAGTTGATCATCCAGTGGGCCGACAGCGCGATGCCGACGTGGTCGACGCTGCGCTCGGTCGCCTTGCCCGTGAAGGACGCGCGGCCGAAGAACAGCAGGTCCCCGGGCTGCACGCCGTCGAGCCGGATCCGCTGGGACTTCGGGATCTCCCCCGCCATCTGGGCGGCGGTGCGGCCGCCGATCCTCGCCCCCGCCGGGTTGCCGGACAGCTTGAACACGCGCCACACGAAGCCCGAGCAGTCGTAGCCGCCGTGGGCCTGGAGGCCGAACTGGCTCGAGACCCCGTCGGTCTCGCCGCCCCACACGTAGGGCATGCCGATCTTGGAGACCGCGAGCGACAGCGCGGTGCGCTGGGCGGCGTCGTAGCGCGGCAGCGCGAACCCGGACAGCTGCGCGCGGGCGCCCGCGGCCGCCCAGTCGCCGGCGTGCAGCAGGACGGCGAACGAGTGGGCCGCCTCGGCCCGGGTGATCGGGTCCCACGGGTAGAGCTCGAGTGTCTCGTCGGGCGCCGGGTGGTCGTCGCGCAGGCCGAGGTCGCGGGCGACCACCTCAGTGCCGAACGTCCGCGGCGGGTTCAGCCCGGCGCGCGCGCGCCGTGGCCTGCACGTGGGCGGCCACGTCCCCGAGCCCGAGCTGGTCGACGAGCCGCGCGTCGAACGCGGTCACGGTCACGGTGGCCGCCGCGCCGGCGGCGAGCGGCGGCTGCCCCTCGCGCGCGGCCACGGCGCCCAGCGCACCGGACAGCTGCGCGCCGGTCAGCGGCCGCTCGCCGTGGAAGGCCCCGTCGCTCAGCTTCGGCAGCACGCCGGCGGCGACCACGGCGCGCTGTTCGGGCTTGTTCCACGTGCCGAGCGTGGCGGCAGGCGCGGAGGAGACGGGCAGGACGACGGCGGCCGCGGCAACGGCCAGGAGACTGGTGCGACGCATCCTCTAGGCGTCGGCCGCCGGGGCCGCCGCCTTGAGGTCAGCGCCTAGACCACCGTGGGCGTCTCCGCGGCCAGCTCCTCCGGCCGCGGCGACCGCACTCCCGCCGCCTCGTAGGCCTCGTCCATGTCGAGCGTCTCCTTGACCATGAGGCGCTCGGTCAGGCTCTCGAGCTTGTCGCGGTTGTCCGCCAGCAGCCGGGTCACCTCGCCGTGCGCCTCGTCGACGATCCGCCGGACCTCGGAGTCGATCAGCTCCTGCGTGGCCTGCGAGACCTCGGACGCTCCCGGCAGCAGCGGGCCCTGCGCGTCCGACGGGATCACCGCGATCGGGCCGATCTTCGGGCTCATCCCCCAGCGGCCGACCATCTGGCGGGCGATCCCGGTCAGCTGCTGGATGTCCGACTCCGCGCCCGCCGAGATCGAGCCGTAGACGATCTCCTCGGCCACACGCCCGCCCAGGGCCACGCGGATCCGGGTCAGCAGGTACTCCTCGTCGTAGTTGGTGCGCTCGGAGTCCGGCGAGGAGATCGTCACGCCCAGCGACATCGTGCGCGGGATGATCGAGACCTTGCGCACCGGGTCGGCCCCCGGGGTGACCATCCCGACGATCGCGTGCCCGGACTCGTGGTAGGCGGTGCGGCGCTTCTCCGGCTGCGAGAGGACGATCCCGCGGGGCGCGCCGAGCACGATCTTCTCCAGCGAGTCGGTGAAGTCGGTCCGCTGGACCTTCTGATGGCCGCGCCGGGCCGCCAGCAGCGCCGCCTCGTTGGCCAGGTTGGCGATGTCGGCGCCGACCATGCCCGGAGTGATCGCCGCGATGTCCTCGAGGACGACGTCGTCGTCGAGCGGCAGCGAGCGGGTGTGCACCTCGAGGATCTTGCGCCGGCCCTCGGCGTCCGGCGGGGGGACGGTGACGCGGCGGTCGAAGCGGCCCGGGCGCAGGAGCGCCGAATCCAGCACCTCCGGGCGGTTCGTCGCGCCCAGGACGATCACCGTGTCGCCCTGCTCGAAGCCGTCCATCTCGGTCAGGATCTGGTTCAGCGTCTGCTCGCGCTCGTCGTTGCCGCCGCTGAACGGCCCGACACCGGCCGAGCGCGACCGCCCGATCGCGTCGAGCTCGTCGATGAACACGATCGCCGGGGCGGCGTCCTTGGCCTGCTTGAACAGGTCACGCACGCGCGAGGCGCCGATGCCCACGATCGCCTCCACGAACTCCGACGCACTGATCGAGAAGAACGGCGCGCCGGCCTCCCCCGCCACCGCGCGGGCGAGCAGCGTCTTGCCCGTGCCCGGCGCGCCGGCCAGCAGCACGCCGCGCGGGATCCGGCCGCCGAGGCGCTGGTACTTCTCCGGCTGCTTGAGGAAGTCCACCACCTCGGTGAGCTCGGACTTCGCCTCGTCGATGCCGGCCACGTCGGCGAACGTGATGTGCGTCTGCGACCCCTCCACCCGCCGCGCGCGCGAGCGCCCGAACGCGCCGATCGCGCCCATCTGGCTCCCGGCGGCGCGCCGGCCGAGCCACACGAACAGGCCGACGAGCAGGATCACCGGGCCGAAGCCGAGGATGAGGTTGTAGAGGAACCCCCGGCCCTCGTTGATCGGCTCGGCCGACAGCTCGACATTGTGCTGCGTGAGCAGGTTCGTCAGCTCGGTGCCGCTGCTCGCGATCACCCACGTCGGGATCTCGGTCTGGAAGTTCTTGGCCGGGTCCGCCTTCTCGTCCGGGTAGCGCACGTCGTTCTTGAACTCGCCCGTCACCGTCGCGCCCTGCGTGGACACGCGCTTGACGTTGTTGTCCTTGACCTGCTGCAGGAACGCCGGGCTGTACGGGATCGTGACGCTGCGCTCCTTGCCGGGCGCGAACAGCGCGACCACGACATAGTTCAGCGTCAGCGCGACCAGGACCACGATCCAGAACGTCCGCGAGCCGGGCATCCGCGGCATCTGCCGCGCACCCTGGGGCGACCCGGGCGGCCGGCGCTGCCCGGGCGGGCCGCCGCGGTCGGAGGACTGCAGCGGGGTCCGAGGGCGCCGTTCGGTCGGGGAGTCCGCCATCGCTTGACTGTACTCGGCGGCGCCGGTAGGCCCGTGGCTATACTCGGCCCCTCGCGCGGCTGTAGCTCAGTTGGCTAGAGCGTCTGCTTGCCATGCAGAAGGTCGAGGGTTCGAGTCCCTTCAGCCGCTCCTCGGAAACCCCCGCTCCGCCGGGGGTTTTTCGCGTTCGACGCACCGGAAGGCCCGGTCACAGGGGTGCGCACAACGGCCACTTTCACCAGACCGGGACCAAGCGGCCGCACCATCCCGTTTTCGGCGACCTGGAGCTCGCGTACGAGGTGATGGACCTCTCCGCCGGCACCGGCCTCACCATCGCCGTCACCACCGCCGAGCCCGGCAGCCGCTCCCAACCGGCGCTCGACCTGCCCGCCAGCTGGACCGCCACCCCCACCTGACGCACCACTACACGAGAGGACCGGGACGATGACTTCTGCGACAACCGTTGCCCTGACACTCGACAACGGCGTGACGATGCCCGCCCCCGGCGAGGCCTGAGATGGACTACCGGCCCCTGGGACGCACCGGCGTCCAGGTCTCGAAGCTCTGCCTCGGCACGATGATGTTCGGCGCCTGGGGCAACACCGACCACGACGACTCGATCCGGATCATCCACCGCGCCCTCGACGCCGGGATCAACTTCGTCGACACCGCCGACGTGTACTCCGCCGGCGAGTCCGAGGAGATCGTCGGCAAGGCGCTGAAGGGCCGCCGCGACGACGTCGTGCTGGCCACGAAGTTCTTCGTCCCGATGGGCGAGGACCCCAACCAGCGCGGCGGCTCGCGCCGCTGGATCATGACCGAGGTCGAGAACTCGCTCCGGCGGCTCGGGACCGACTACATCGACCTCTACCAGGTCCACCGCCCCGACCCGGCCGTGGACGTCGAGGAGACGCTCGGCGCGCTGACCGACCTCGTCCAGCAGGGCAAGGTCCGCTACATCGGCTCCTCGTCCTACAGCGCCGGGCAGATCGTCGAGGCGCAGTGGGCGGCCCGCGAGCGGCGCCTGGAGCGCTTCCGCACCGAGCAGCCGCCCTACTCGCTGCTGGTCCGCGGCATCGAGCTCGACGTGCTCCCGACCGCGCAGCGCCACGGCATGGGCATCCTCACCTACAGCCCGCTGGCCGGCGGCTGGCTGTCCGGAAGCTGGACCGCCGACAGCTCCCCCACCTCCCCGGCGCGCCAGCGCCTGGCCGCCCGCTTCGACATGTCGCTGCCCGAGAACCAGCGCAAGCTCGCAGCCGTCGAGCACCTCGCCACGGTGGCCGACGACGCCGGCGTCGCGATGATCGAGCTGGCCATCGCCTTCGTGGTCAACCACCCCGCCGTAACCTCCGCGATCATCGGCCCGCGCACCATGGAGCAACTCGACAGCCAGCTCCCCGCCGCCGACGTCCCGCTCGACGCTGCGACCCTGGACCGGATCGACGCGATCGTCCACCCGGGCGTGAACCTCAACCCCGCCGACACGAGCTACGGCGAGCAGGTCCTCCAGGCCGGCCTGCGCCGCCGCTAGAAGGAGCCCGACATGCAGATCACCCGCAGCCGCACCGACACCCAGAAGGGACCGGCGGACTGGTTCACCGGCGACGTCTACATCGACGCCGTCGCGGCCCCCGCCGGCACCTCCACGGTCGCCGCCGCGCTCGTCCACTTCACCCCCGGCGCCCGCACCGCCTGGCACACCCATCCGCACGGACAGACGATCTTCGTCACCGAGGGTGTCGGCCGCTGCCGGCGCGAGGGCGGGCCGATCGAGGAGATCCGCCCCGGCGACCGCGTCTTCTTCGAGCCCGGCGAGAACCACTGGCACGGCGCCGCACCCAACCGCTTCATGGCCCACGTCGCCATGCAACAGACCGACGCGTCCGGGAGCGCCGCCAGCTGGGGCCGGCACGTCGACGACGACGAGTACGCGGCGTCCTCGTAGCGGCGCCGAGTTGCGCGCGAAGCTCGGCCACTGACGGGCGTGTCATCGACCTAGTCGGTCAAGGCGTTGACAAAAGTCGCCGCTTCGTGCGAGGGTCCCGCGTCGATGGGGGCGCTGGCACAGCTGCGTGAGGGCAACCGGCTGCGGATCGTGGACGAGCTGCGGCGGCGCGGCACGGCCACCCGCGGCGAGCTCGCGGCGGCGACCGGGCTCTCGCGCACGACGGTGACCACGCTCGTGACCGAACTGCAGGCGCACGGCATCGTCGCCGAGGACGGCATCGCCGACGGCGCGCGCTCACCGCGCGGACGGCCGGCCATGCTGCTGCGGCTCGAGCCGGCCGCGGGCGCGGCGCTGGGGATCGACTTCGGCCACTCGCACATCCGGGTGGCCGTGGCCGACCTGTCCGCCGTGGTCCTGGCCGAGCGCTGCGTCCCGTTCGCCGTCGGCGCGAGCGCGCCGGCCGCGCTCGACGCGGCGACCGGGCTGGCGCACGCGGTCCTGGCCGAGGCCGGCCTGTCGATCGCCCAGGTCGTCGGCGCCGGCATGGGCCTCCCCGGGCCGCTCAACCAGCGCACGGCAATCGTCAGCCCGTCCTCGATCCTCGGCGGCTGGGGCGGCCGGCCCGCGGCGCAGGAGCTCGCAACGCGCCTGGGCGTGCCGGTGGCGGTGGACAACGACGCCAACCTGGGCGCGCTGGCCGAGCTGTGCCTCGGCGCCGGCCACGGCGCCGCGGACCTGATCTACCTCAAGGTGTCCTCGGGCATCGGCGCCGGCATCGTGCTCGACGGGCGGCTGCACCACGGCGCGAGCGGGACCGCCGGCGAGATCGGCCACGTCCAGCTGCGCCGGGACGGCGACGTCTGCCGCTGCGGTAACCGCGGCTGCCTGGAGACCGTGGCGTCCTCGGCCGCCGTGCTCGACCTGCTGCGCCCGCTGCTCGGCCGCGAGCTGACGCTGGCCGGCGCGCTCGAGCTCTCGCGCGGCGGCCACGTGGCGGTCCGCCGGGTGGTGGCCGACGCGGGCCGCGCGGTCGGCCGGGCCGTGGCCGACCTGTGCAACATGCTCAACCCCGAGGCGATCGTCGTGGGCGGCGACCTCAGCCGGGCGGGCGACGCGCTGCTGGAGGGCGTGCGCGAGGCCGTCGACCGCTACGCCCTGCCCGCCGCCGCGCGCGCCGTGCGCGTGCGCGCCGGCCGGCTGGGCGAGCGGGCGGAGGTGCTCGGCGCGCTGACGCTGGTGATCGGCGAGAGCGAATCCCCGTTTCAACCGAGGTATTTCGCAAATCAGCTTGACAAGGCTCACGCAGTCGGCATAGCGTTTACCTAATCCGGTCAACACGCCCGGGCGCACGCGGGAGGGCTGCGTGGCGCGGGCCAAGGAGAGAGGGACTATGCGAGGTCCTGGTCGGGTCCGCCGCACGGCGGATGGATGGGTCGCGCGCGGCTGCCTGGGTGCAACCACAGTCGCGCTGGCCGCCGCGGTGGCATGGCCCGCCGCGGCCGCCGCCGACGTGCCGCCGTATCAATTCCCGGTCGTCCTGCCGGCGGCGAAGACGTCGCCCGCGGTTGACGCCAACGCGCCGTACACGACGGTGGTGGTGGATCTGATCCACCAGCTGGAGCCGGACAATCCGCCGACGCGGGCGGAGCTCGCCAACGCCGGCCTGCTGCTGCACGACGGGGCCAACGGCTCCTGCCACAACGTCGGCCCGGTCAGCGCGCCGACCGGCACGAACCCGTCGATCGCGCCGATCTGCTGGACCGACGCCCAGGGCGTCCTGAACACCTCGGGCCCGAACGCCCGCGGATCGACCGGGCCGACCACGCTGATGGCGCTCGGCTCGACGTTCGACCGCGCGCTGGGCAACGCCTGGGGCCAGACGGAGGGCAGCGAGTCGCGCGCGTTCATGGTCACCGGCCTCTTCGGGCCGCAGACCGACCTCGACCGCCTGCCGAACTGGGGCCGCAACCTCACGACCACGGGCGAAGACCCGTACCTCAGCCACGAGATGGTGGCCTCCCAGATCAACGGCATCCAGGGCTCCGGCGCGATGTCGGAGATGAAGCACTTCGCCGTCTACAACGGCCAGAACCAGAACGCCGAGACCGACATCGGCGACCAGGCCGCTGCACGAGAACTACCTGCTCCCCTACGAGGGCGGGTTCGTCGACGGCAAGGCCGCGGCGACGATGTGCTCCTACCAGATCTGGAAGGACACCTCGACGCACCTGCCGTCGACCGTCTCCACGCTCTCGCAGATCAGCCCGTTCCAGGCCGGGTCGCTGATCTCGCCGACCTGGAACCTCAACGAGTCGCACTTCTCCTGCGAGCAGCCGCTGATCCTCAACTACGTGCTGCGCAGCCTCTGGCACTCGCAGGCGTTCGTGGGCTCCGACTACCCGGCGACGCACTCGACCTCGGGGATCCTCCAGGGCGAGGACCAGGAGATGCCGACCACCAACGGCTTCTTCAGCGCGGACGCGGGCAACCCGGCCACCGATCCCACCGGCAGCACGTGCGGCGACGCCACCGGCCAGACGCAGGTCTCCTGCTCGACGGCGGGCGCGGTCCACGCCGGGGGCATCCCGGGCACCGGCTGCCCGGTCAACGGCTGCAAGCTGGTCGACGCCGTCATGAACGGCAGCGTCCCGCTGGCCGTGTTCAACCAGTCGCTGGCGCGCATCCTCTACCAGGAGCAGCGCTTCGGCATCCTGGGCTGCAACCAGACCCCGGTGTCGTCGCTGTGCACCAACCCCGGCGGCGTCGGCAGCGACCGCTCCGGCACCGCGAACCTGCCGGCGGGCGCTTCGAGCGGCTCTCCGGTCCTGGGGACGTTCAACGGTGACGCGGCGATCGTCGAGCGGATGTCCGAGGAGGGCGCGACCCTGCTCAAGAACGACGGCAGCACGCTGCCGCTCGACTCCTCGTCGCTGAACGACGGCGACGTCCTCGTGACGGGCGCGAACGCCAACCACACCGTCGCCGACCCGACCAGCGAGGCCTCGACGGGCACGATCGACCGCGACGCGATCAACCCGCTGCAGCAGCTGAAGCAGTACAGCACCAAGCCCGGCGCGTTCACGTACGTGCCCGCCAACGACCCGACCGGCGCCCCGGTGCCGGCGTCCGCGCTGTCGACCTCGGCCGACCAGGCCGGCATCGGCGGCCTGAACCTGTCGGTGGACGGCGGCGCGGCGACACAGGACAAGAGCGCCATCGACCACAGCTCGGCCAACGGCAACCAGCTCGCCGCGGGCCACACGTACACGTGGACGGGCTACCTGTACGTGCCCAAGGCGGACACGTACACGTTCGCGCTGCAGCAGAGCCCGACGCTGCCGACGACGCTGAACTGCCCGCAGACCGGGCAGAACGGTACGCCGCAGACCACGCCGCCGTCGCTGACCAACTGCAGCGCGTTCACGGCGGCCAACGCGTCGCAGACCAACCAGGTCCCGGACGCGGTGACGTTCTCGCTGGACGGCACGCAGCTGAACCTCAACGCCACCACGGGGCAGATCTACGGCGCCACGGTGCCGAGCAACCCGACCAAGGCCGGCTACACCGACCAGGGTCTGGTCAGCCGCACCTGCGCGACCGGCACGGCCGCGCTCGAGCCGGGGACGACCAACTGCACCGCGGCGCAGTCCGCGCTCACGCCGGGCTTCCACTCGGTGCAGATCACGGTCAACAACAAGACCAACTGCGTCTCCACCCCGGCCGCCGCGGCCGGCAACGGCAACCCGCCGAACCCGCCCGCCGTTGCCCCGGTCCCGGCGGCCTGCGTGCCGGCGAGCTTCCGCTTCGCCGACCAGCGGGCGCAGGGCGACATCGACGACGCGGCCGCCGCCGCCGTGGGCAAGAAGGCGGCGATCGTGTTCGTCAATGACGGCGTCGGCGCGACGTCGACGACGCCCGACCCGGCACACCCGGGGACGACGATCTCGGGCGTGACGCAGCTGTCGGCGGCGAGCACGAGCCTGATCAACGCCGTCGTCGGCGGCCAACCCGAACACGATCGTGGTCATGGACACGGCCAACCCGGTGCAGATGCCGTGGTTCTCGAACGTCAAGAGCGTGCTCGAGATGTGGTTCGCGGGCCAGGAGGGCGGCACCGCCACCGCGCGCGTCCTGCTCGGCCTGGCCAACCCGGGCGGCCACTCGTCGATGACCTGGCCGCAGAACGGCACGGACACGATCTGGGGCTACAACGAGCCGGCCGGCGCGCTGTATCCGGGCTCGCCGGGCGGTGAGCATCCCGAGCGGCTCAACGGCAACGGCGGCTGCGCGGTGATCGCCGGCAGCGGCGCGACCTGCGCGGCGGCCGGGAACACGGTCGAGAGCGAGGGCATCTACGCGGGCTATCGCTACTTCGACAAGCTCGGCATCACGCCGCGGGTCCCGTTCGGCTACGGCCTCTCGTACACCTCGTTCGGGTTCTCGAACCTGAACCTGGTGCCCAAGCTCGACGGCACGGTCGACGTCAACTTCGACGTCACCAACACCGGCGCGCGCACGGGCGACGAGGCCGCGCAGGTCTACGTCGGGCCGGGGCCGGACAGGGCCGGGATCCAGCAGGCCGTGCGCTCGCTGCGCGGGTTCGACCGCGTCTCGCTCGCGGCCGGCCAGACCAAGCACGAGGTGATCAACCTCGACCGGCGCTCGTTCCAGTACTGGGACGACACCACGCAGCAGTGGCTGCCGGACTACGGCGCGCGCACGATCTCCGTGGGCGACGCCGACGCCACGGCCAACCTGCCGCTCAGCGGCGTGGTGACGCCGCTGACCTCGGCGGCCCAGGGCACGGTGGGCGGCACGGTGCCGGCGACCCTGGCGCTGACGCTCGGCTCGCCGGCGACGTTCGGCACGTTCACCCCCGGCGTCGACGGCACTATACGGCGCAGACCACGGCGAACGTGGTCTCCACCGCCGGTGACGGCACGCTCTCGGTGTCCGATCCGGACACGGCGCACCGGGCCACCTGGTCAACGGCTCGTACGCGCTGGCGCAGGCGTTGCAGGCCAAGGCCACCAGCCCGGCCGGGGTCGGGAGCGCGTTCGCCCCGATCTCGGGGAGCCCGGCCACGCTGCTCACCTACGGCGGCCCGGTGTCCAACGATCCGGTGGCGATCACGTTCCAGCAGTCGATCGCCAAGACGGACCCGCTGCGCACCGGCAGCTACAGCAAGACCCTGACGTTCACCCTGTCCACCACCAACCCGTAGAGGACCCTGGGTGCCGGCGGCCTCGTGCCGCCGGCACCCCGCCCGTTACGGTTGGCGTGTGGACGCGTTCATCCTCGACGAGCCGTTCGCCCGGATCCTCACCGAGGCGACCCAGTCGCTGATCTGCGTCTACGACCGCGACGGGCGGATCCTGCTGTTCAACGACGCCTGCGAGCGGGCCACCGGCTGGAGCCGCGACGAGGTGCTCGGCCGCGACGCGCGCGACTTCGTCATCCCGGCGGAGGAGCGCGAGGCGTTCGGCGAGTTCCTGGCCCACGTGTGGCGGACGGGCCGGCCGAGCCCGCAGGTCGGCCACTGGCAGACTCGCGCGGGCGCCCGGCGGCTGCTCGCCTGGTCGAACAAGCCGCTCAGCGGGCCCGACGGCGCGCTGCGCTCGCTCGTCACCTCCGGGATCGACCTGACCGACCGGCAGCCGCTCCCCGAGGACGAGCGGGCCATGGAGGGCGACCCCGAGGCGAAGCTCGTCGAGATCAGCCGGCTGGCCGCCGAGCAGCGCGCGCTGCGGCGCGTGGCCACTCTGGTGGCCTCCGAGGTCAGCCCGGACCGCGTGTTCATGGCGGTGTCGGAGGAGGTGGCGCGCGTGCTCGGCGTCAACGCCTCCGCGGTCCTGCGCTACGGCGGCGACGGCTCGGCGACCAGCGTCGGCCGCCACAACCGCGACAGCATCGACGTCTTCGCCGTCGGCCAGCAGGTCGCCGCCGACGAGGACGCGCCGGTCGGCCGCGTCCTGCGCACGGGCGCGCCCGCGCGGGTCGACGACTGGGGCGGCGGCGACTTCCACTCCGGCTATCGCTCGACGGCGGCGGCGCCGATCGTGGTGGCCGGCGCGCTGTGGGGCGCGGTGGCGATCGCCAGCGAGGACCCGCTGCCGCCGGACTCCGAGAGCCGGCTGGCGGGCTTCGCCGAGCTCGTCTCGCTCGCCGTCGCGAGCGCCCAGGCCCGGGCCGACCTGATCGCCTCGCGCGCCCGGCTGGTCAAGGCGGGCGACGAGCAGCGCCGCCGGCTGGAGCGCAACCTGCACGACGGCGCCCAGCAGCGGCTCGTCTCGGTGGCGCTGACGCTCCGGGTCGCCCGCGCCTGCGTGGCGGCGGACGCGGCCACGGCGGCCAAGCTGCTCGACGACGCGGCGCGGGAGCTGGCCACCGGGCTGGAGGAGCTGCGCGAGATCGCCCGCGGCATCCACCCGGCGGTCCTGGGCGAGCACGGCCTGCGCCACGCGCTGGAGACGCTGGCCGAGCGGCTGCCGGTCGCCGTCGCCGTGGAGGCGCCGGACGAGCGGCTGCCCGGGGACGTCGAGGCCACCGCCTACTACATCGTGTCCGAGGCGCTGACCAACGTGGCCAAGCACGCGCGCGCCACCCAGGCCACCGTGTCCGTGCGCCGCGACGGCGCGGTGCTGCGCTGCGAGGTGTCCGACGACGGCCGCGGCGGCGCCGACACCGCCGGCGGCACGGGCCTGCTCGGCCTGCGCGACCGCGCCGAGGCGGCCGGCGGCACGCTGACCGTGCGCAGCCCCGCGGGCGGCGGCACCACGGTCACGGCCGCGCTGCCGTGCTGAGACCACGACTGGACCTTCGGCCAGGGATCCGAGAAGCTAGGCGGACAGGATGGTCCGCATGAGGTCGCGAGCAGGGATGTGGGCGGCCGCCCTCGCGGTGGCGGGGGCGCTCGGCACCGGCGGGGTGGCGCAGGCGGCCACGATCACCGTCAACCAGACGACGGACGGCACCGGCGCGTGCCCGGACACCTGCACGCTGCGCGCCGCCGTGGCGAGCGCCCGGACCGGCGACACCGTGCAACTCGGCGCCGGCGCCTACACGCTGACGGCGGGCGCCCCGATCACGGTGTCGCAGGGGATCACCATCACGGGCGCCGGCGCGGCCGCGACGACGATCGACGCCTCTGGCAACGCGAACCACCGCATCTTCACGGTCCACGCGCCGCTGACCCTGACCGGAGCCACGCTTACCGGCGCGAACGACGCGGCCGACGACCAGTGCCCGCCGGGCACGAGTCCCTGCTCGACGTTCCTGCTGACCGGCGGCGGCGCGGTCTTCAGCGACGCGTCGCTGACGCTCGACGACGTCCACTTCACCGGCGACTCCGCGAGCGGCCTGGGCGGCGGCCTGTCCAGCAGCGGCACGCTGGCCATGACCCGCGTGGAGTTCTCCCGCGACGGCGCGGCGTTCGGCGGCGGCCTGTTCGTCCGCGGCGGCACCGCCACGGTCGCCCGGTCATCGTTCCACGACCTCGGCAGCTCCTCGTTCGGAGGCGGCGCGATCTTCGTCTACGGCGGCGCGCTGAGCCTGACGGACTCGACGGTCACCGGCAGCGGCTGGGCGTCCTCGCGCGCCGGCGGGATCGAGAACCTCGGCGGCAGGCTCACGCTGCGCGGCGTGACCCTCGCGGACAACGTCCGCGGCGCGCTCGAGACCCACGCCGGCGCGACCACGGACGTCGGCGACACGATCATCGGCGCAGGCTTCGACGACGGCGGCGCGGACTACGCCTGCGTCGCCGCGAACGAGCCGACCGACTCGGGCTCGAACACCGGCCCGGCGATCACGATCGACAGCGGCCACAATCTCGACGAGGACGGTCACTGCGGCCTGAGCGCCACGGGCGACATCACGGGCCTGGGCGCGCACCTCGCGCCGCTCGCCGACAACGGCGGCGGGACCCCCACGATGGCGCTGCTGCATGGCAGCCCGGCGCTCGACGCGGGCGCCGGCTGCTCGCTCACCGACCAGCGGGGGACGGCGCGTCCACAGGGCGACGCGTGCGACATCGGCGCCTTCGAGGCCGTCAAGGCCGGCACGCCCACGGTCAGCACCTCGCCCGCGTCGGACATCCAGGCCTCCAGCGCGACGCTGAACGCGACCGTGGCGCTCCAGGGAGAAGCCGGCGGCGCGCACTTCCTCTATGGCACGGATCCGCAGAACCTGGACCACACCACGCCCGTGGGCGCCGCGGGTGTGGGGCCGTCGGCGAGCGTGCCGATCGACGGCCTCGAGCCGGGGACGACCTACTACTTCCGGGCGATCGCGGACAACGCCACCGCGGCGTCGGATCCGGGCGATGTGGCGCAGTTCACCACGGACACCGCGCCGCCGGTGGTGTCCGATGTCAGCGTCGAGTCGACGACCGACACGACCGCGACGATCAGCTTCTCGGTCGATCCGGCCGGCGAGGAGACGACCTACGTCGTCAAGTACGGCACCGACGACCTGACACACAGCACCGATCCGGTGTCGGCCGGCTCCGCACCCGGCGCCAAGCCGGTAACGGTCACGCTGACCGGCCTGGCGCCGGACACGACCTACCAGTACGAAGTCGTGGCCACGAACGAGCAGGGCGACTCGCCCGACCAGGGCACCTCCCAGCTGACCACGGAGCGCCAGGTCACGGCGCACCCCGGAGGCCACGTCACGGTCGCGGACAGCGAGGACTTCGGCAGCTGCCCGCAGGCCACGATCGACTGGGGTGACGGCAGCGCGCCGGCGACCGTGACCCCCGACTGCCAGGACGACGGCGAGGACGGCGTGGCGGTCGAGCTGACCGCGGACCACCAGTACACGGCCGCGGGCCACTACCCGATCACGATCGGCTATGGCCCGGAAGGGCCGGGACCGCGGATCTGGGCCGCGATCTCGGGCACCTCGCAGCACGTGCTGACGATCATCGCCTCCGGCCCCGGCACCGTCACCGGCGACGGCGTCGAGTGCAGCCGCGGCACCTGCCTCTACGACTACGACGACGGCGCGCCGGTATCCCTCGACGCGCTGCCCGACAACGGCCAATCGAAGCTCGTGGGCTGGAGCGGCGCGTGTGACGGCGACGGCACCTGCGAGCTGTCGATGGGCCAGGACGAGACGGTCACGGCGCGGTTCGCCGGACCGCCGGTGCTGTCGGACGGCGTCGAGATCGGCCCCGTGACGGACACCGGCGCGCAGCTGAACCTCGGCGTCGACCCGAACGGGGCCGGCACGAGCTACGTGATCGAATACGGCACGAGCGCGAGCTACGGGCAGACCTACGGCCCGATCGCGCTCGGCAGCGACCCCGGGGCGCAGAACGTCTCGCCCACGCTGACCGGCCTGCAGCCGGGGACCCAGTACCACTTCGACGTCGTCGCCACCAACGCCCAGGGGTCGACCGACAGCCGCGACGAGGTGCTGACCACCGAGCCGCAGGTCAGCGCCCTCACCGGGCAATCGGTGAGCATCCGCGACGACTTCGGCGTCGACGGCGACTGCCCGTCCGCCACGATCGACTGGGGTGACGGCAGCACGTCGCAGGCCGACGCGTCGTGCACCGGCAGCGCCGGCACGCTGACGGCGAGCCACACCTACGCCGCCGCCGGCCACTTCCCGATCGAGATCGAGTACTCCAACCGGCCCGGCAGCGAGCAGTGGGCGCTGATCTCGGCGCCGCAGCAGGCGACACCGACACCGACCCCATCACCCACCGCGACCCCGTCGCCGGCCCCCACGGCCACGCCGACCCCGCCGCCCACGCCGGTCTTCCACCAGCAGGTCGTCGTACGGCCGGTCAGCGGCACGGTGCTCGTGCGGCGCAAGGGCTCCAAGACGTTCGTGCCGCTGGACACCAAGGCCGGCGTGCCGCTCGGCTCGCAGGTCGACGTCACCCACGGGCGGATCGCGCTGACGTCGGTGCCCAAGCGCGGCGGCAAGCCCGAGACGGCGCAGTTCTACGCCGGCATCTTCACGGTCACCCAGTCCGGGCCGGTGACCGTGCTCACGCTGTCCGGGCCCAAGCCGACGTGCACCGCGCGCGGGACGGCGTCGGCCGCGGCCAAGAAGAAGAAGGTCAAGTCGCGCCAGCTGTGGGGCGACGGGCACGGCAGCTTCCGCACGTCCGGGCAGTACAGCGCGGCGACCGTGCGCGGCACCCAGTGGCTGGTGCAGGACACGTGCGCGGGCACGCTCACGCGCGTCGCCCACGGGCTCGTGGCGGTCACCGACCGCGTGCGCCACAAGACCGTCCTCGTGCGCGGCGGCAAGAGCTACCTCGCGCGCCCGCGCAAGCACTGACGCCGCCGACCGCTACGGCAGCGACTCCGGCAGCCCGAAGCGCCCGAACGCCAGCTCGAGGCGCTTCGGGTCGGCCACCACGTCGACCCAGCGGTGGAACTGCGCCTCGCGCTCGACCTCCGTCGTGCGCACCACGAACGCGGTCACGTCCTTGACCTTGTCGCCGCGGAACGACAGGACATTCAGAGCGAACGGCAGGTACGCCCGCGCCGGGTCGTCCCAGGCGTAGAAGCCGAGCGCCGGCTGGCCGTTGGCCGTCGTGCGCGCCACCTTCCAGCGCCACGCGCCGGACATCGGGAACGCGGCCAGGAACTCGGCGAACACGGCGCGCGGGCCGAACCAGCTGGCCAGCGGCGGCATGCTGATCGCCGCGTCCTCGGTGAGCATGGCCACGACTGCGTCGACGTCGTTGCTCTCCCACGCCTCGACGTAGCGGTCGACGAGCGCGGAGATCTCGTCGTCGCCCAGCGTGCGCAGCGTCTCCTGTTGCGACGGCTCGGGCAGCCGCGCGTCCACCGCGGCGCGGGCGCGCTGCATCGCGCTGTTGACCGACGCGACGGTCGTGTCCAGCAGGCCCGCCACCTCGGCGGCCGAGTAGCCGAGCACCTCGCGCAGGATCAGCACCGCCCGCTGGCGCGCCGGCAGGTGCTGGAGCGCGGCGATGAACGCCAGCTCCACGCTCTCGCGCTGCTCGTAGCGGGCCTCCGGCGAGGCGAGGGCGTCCAGCAGATGGTCGGGGTAGGGCTCGATCCACACCGACTCGGTGATCGGCGCGCCCGGGCCGGCGAGCGCCTCGGTGGCTGGGCCGTACTCGAACGGCAGCACGCGCTGCTTCGGCCGGCGGGCGATCGTGTCCAGGCACGTGTTGGTGGCGATCTTGTACAGCCACGAGCGCGGCGAGCTGCGACCCTGGAAGCCGTGCAGGCCCCTCCAGGCGCGCAGGAACGCGTCCTGGAGGGCGTCCTCGGCGTCGTGCACGGAGCCGAGCATGCGGTAGCAGTGGGCGTGGAGCTCCGTGCGGTGCTGCTCGATCAGGCTCTCGTAGGCCGACTCGTCGCCCTGGCGGGCGAGCTCGATCAGCTCCTGGTCAGAGGCGGGCGAGGGCATCCGCCCACCGTACTCACCACGCGTCCACGTGCGGCCGCCGCTTGCCCTCGCGCCGCGCCGGCGTGTCGAACAGCTGCGCGATCCAGCGGCGCGAGTCGGCGGGATCGATGACGTCGTCGATCTCGCCGTAGGCGGCCATGTTGAGCCCGCGGCCCCGCTCGTAGGCCGCCGCCACCGCGGCCTGGAACGCGCGCTCGCGCTCGTCGGGGTCGGCGATCGCCTCCAGCTCGCGCCGCATGCCCAGCCGCACGGCGCCCTCCAGCCCCATCCCGCCGAACTCGGAGGTGGGCCAGCCCACCGTGAAGAGCGGGGCCTTGAAGGAGCCGGCGGCCATCGCCTGGGCGCCCAGCCCGTAGCCCTTGCGCAGCACGATCGTGCCGGTGGGGACGCCGAGGTTCGCACCGACCAGGAACAGCCGGGCGAAGTGGCGGACGGTGGCCGTGCGCTCGGCCTCGGGGCCGACCATGAAGCCCGGCGTGTCGCACAGGAACAGCACCGGCAGCCCGAACGCGTCGCACAGCCCGAGGAAACGGGCGGCCTTGTCGGCCGCGGGCGCGTCGATCGCCCCGCCCAGGTGCGCCGGGTCGTTGGCCACGACGCCGAGCGCGCGGCCGTCCACCCGGGCCAGCGCGGTGACCGCGCCGGCGCCGAAGCCGCGCCGCAGCTCGAGCACCGACCCCTCGTCGCACAGCGCGTCCAGCACGCCGCGCACGTCGTACGGGCGCTTGCGCTCCTCGGGCACGAGCGCGCGGAGGCGCGACTGGTCGGGCGGGGTGAACTCGTGCACGCCGCCGCGGAAGTACGACAGGTAGCGCTTGGCCGCGGCCACCGCGGCCGCCTCGTCGTCCACCCGCAGGTCGACCACGCCGTTGGCCGCCTGCACGCCGATCGGGCCGACCTCCTCGGGCGCGACGACGCCCAGGCCGCCGCCCTCGATCATCGCCGGCCCGCCCATGCCGATGCTCGAGTCCTCGGTGGCGATGACCGCGTCGCAGCAGCCGAGCAGCGCCGCGTTGCCGGCGAAGCAGTAGCCGGCGGCGATGCCCACGAGCGGCACGAGCCCGCTCAACCGCGCGAACAGGTGGAAGGCCCGGCAGTCGAGCCCGGCCACGTGCGGCCAGTCGACGTCGCCCGGGCGCCCGCCGCCCCCCTCGGCCAGCAGCACGACGGGCAGCCGGCGGCGCTCGGCGACCTCGAACAGCCGGTCCTTCTTGAGGTGGTTGCGCATGCCCTGGGTGCCGGCCAGGACCGTGTAGTCGTAGGACATGACCACGGCGGGCGCGCCGTCGACCTCCCCCACCCCGGCCACCAGGCCGTCGGCCGGCGTGCGGGCGATCAGCTCCTCGCGCGCGCGCCGGCGCTCCTGGGCGGCGAACAGCAGCGGGCCGTACTCGACGAACGTGCCAGCGTCCACCAGGTCGGCCAGGTTCTCGCGGGCGGTGCGCCGGCCCTGCTCGCGCCGGCGGGCCACGGCGTCCGGCCGCGCCGCGTCCAGCCCGGCATCGTGGCGCTCGCGCACCGCGGCGAGGTCGGCGCGCTCGCCGGCCGGAACCGGCGCCGCCCTTGAGGCCGGGGCGCTGCCGGCCAGCCGGGCGAGCGGCTGCCCCTCGGCCACCGTCTCGCCCACGGCCACGTCGAGCCGCTCGAGCACGCCGCCGTCCGGGCAGACGACCTCGTGCTCCATCTTCATCGCCTCGAGCACCACCACGGGCGTCCCCGCCGGCAGCCGCTCGCCCAGCGCGGCGACCGCGACGACGGTGCCGGCGACGGGGGCCGTCAGGACGGTCTCGGGCGGCACGCCTCAGATCATCGCGCAGACGACCGGTAGGCGAAGACGAACGTCACCGCGGCGGCGGCGTAGATGGCGAGGCGGGCGGGGAGCGAGTCGCTGTTCATGGGCCGCAGCCTGGACGAACGTCCTTGCCGCGGCCTTGCCCGCACATTGCCGGCCGCCCGGCGTCCCGCGGTCGTGGGCACCGCCCGTCACCCGGCGATCGCACGGGTCGTCGGTGCCGGTGCACGGCAGGCACTCGCATACTGGTGGTACGTGTGCGTGAGCGGATTAGTAGAGAAATGGGGGGAGGAATGGAGGGGATGGAGGTAGGGGGGGAATGTAAGTGAAGAAGTGATGAGAGAGGATGTGAGCAGATGGAAGGAAAGGTGGAGTGTTGATCTCATTGGTATGTTGGAGACAAGCGTAGCAGAGTGAGAGGGCTGATAGAAAAGACGAGAGTATAGGTGGAGCTGAGAGATGAGGGTAAGAGGTGTAGGAGATGTAGTGAGAGAAGAGCAGGACAAGGAGCACTAAGAGATAGGCTAGCTAAAGAGGAAGACGATGACTGATAGGTGAGGTTTTTTATAGAGGTAGTGGATAGGAGTAAGAGCGGATAGGGTAGGAATGGGTAAGGAGCTTAGAGACGATGGTGGAGGATGGCAAGGGGTGTAGGAGAGAGTGCAGAGTTCAGGAGTAAGAGGAAGATGAGTTACTGCGGCATGGCTAGATTGAAAGTCAAACTAGAGATTGCAAGAGAAGACGAGGACGAGTTCTGGTTGTATTTAGACGAGGACGTGTAGTGTATAACTGAAGGGCTCTTACGAGCACTTGGTCTGGGAAGGAGACGAGCTCACGGTGGAGTTCTATGTGGAGGAGGAGAGAGCAACTAGCTTTAGAGAGGAGTTAGACGAGACGGCTATAGAGCGCAGATTTCGGGCAGGAAGATGAGAGGCGCTGCTAGACGTCAAGGAGGACGGCAGAGCTTGGACGCTCGGATAGGGAAGAGATGGCTATAGACAGTCGGAGTTGAGCTTCTGCTGAGAGGTAGGAGCAGCAGAGACGGTCTATGGTGTAGATAGAGGAAGAGAGGGTTGTGATGCTGCAGAAGGAGAGCAGGTTGGAAGGGTAGTCGATGAAGATAGTGCTGAAGGAAGGATGTGGTAGACTAGGTAGATGGCGTGCTGCAGAAGAAAGCAAGAGTGGAAGTCGAGGGAGAGCAAGTGTACGAGCAGAGTACGATACGATAGAGTAGAGAGGGGACGAGGTGAGTGAGAGGAGAAGTAGATGAAGAGGTAGATCAGAGATAGGCAGAAGACGCAGAGGCGATACATAGATACGAAAGCAGTTAGATAGATGGCTGCTGGCACTAGGAGGCGTAGACGGATATGGACAGAGAGAAGATAGCGCTCATGTACAAGATGGCTTTGATAGATAAGGGGTGATAGAGAGGATAGAGGAGGAGAGACTGGAGAGAGACGGAGTTGGAGGAGTGGAGGGAGAGGATAGGGTAGATAGGCACACACAGATGATGCTAGACGACGGCTAGGTGAAGGAGTTGAGAGGAGAGGATAATGAGAGAGTAGGACTGAGAGAAGGAGACGCACAGCAAGATCTAGAGTTAGAGCAAGGCGGAGATAGTAGAGGAGAGATAAGAGTAGAACGACACTACGAGCAAGAGGTAGAGGCGATGCAGCTAGCGGATCAGCTACAGCGAGTACAGCTAGGCGATTCGCTCTAGAAGACTAGACGATGGCTTGCAGGCTCTCTGAGATATACGACACGGCGGTGTCGCTCTCCTGGACACGACGGCTGACGTCGACGCTCACGTAGATCGGCTCACTTCTGACAGCTAGGGAGTGCTGACGATGCGCTGCGAGGCGATGGGCGGCAACGAGTGAAAGGCGCGTTCGGTACACTGGTTGCAGACGAACGCTGGAAGGACAGCTCGGGCAACGAGTCGCGCGCGTGCTAGAGCTGCTCGGCGGTGATCTACGACGACGGGTTGACGCTAGACATCGCGGCGAGAGGTCGGCGTCGACGCCTAGCTCCGACGACAGCATGCGCAGGCCGGCGCTCGCGGCTCCGAGACGCGCCGCGGCGGGTGACGACGGCTGGCTGAGGGCGCGCGAGCGCAGGACGCCGAGCGGGCTGTCGGCGCTCTGCCGGCGGTCGAGATGACCACGAGCTGCGCGCGGGGCGCTGTGCAGCGCCGACGACATCGCCACATACACGCTCGCGTCGGCGTGCGCCTGTAGCTCGTCGACGATGGCCAGCGAGTAGGTCAGCGCGTGCAGCTAGCGCGCGTCTGACGCTCACACCTCCAGGCTGCGGGTACAGACCTACTCACGCGCCGGGCCTCTGGGCAACAGCGCAGCACGAGGTGGCGATGCACCACGTGCGGGTCGCTCAGCTCGCGCGCGAAGCGCTCGGCGTATCCGAACAGGTTGGTCGCCTGCGAGCGGTGCTGGAGGCCGCGACCACGACTTGGCGTCCTGGAAAATCAACCAGGTGGTGCAGGGCGATCAGCGCCATCAGCGCCGTCTTGCCGTTTCCGCGCGGGAGCAGGACCACGACCTCGCGCTCGCCGCGCGCCACGGCGCGCACGATGCGCCGCTGGAACGGTTCGAGATCGAGGCCGCAGACGGTGGCGAAGTGCTCCAGCTCCGCGGTAGCACGCATCATGGAAAACCCTACCTTGGAGGTAGGCATTACGCTTACCTTGTGGAGTGGCTGCGACGTTCGATTGAGCGCCGGATCGACGAGGCCGAGGACCGCGCGCTGGCCGCGCCGGATGCCACCGCTTCGCCGCCGCTGTACCTGGCCTCCACCGAGCAGCCGCTGGACGTCACCACCTACAACGCGCTGCGGGTCGCCGACGCCTACGCGTGCGTGCGCGTGCTGGCCGACACCATTGCGTCGCTGCCCCTGCACGCCTACCGCCGCTCCGACGCCGGCCGCGTGCCGGCGGGCGTGGACGCGCGGATCGTGCGGCTACTCAACCGGCCGGTGCGCGGCTCGACCATCTGCGACCTGCTCTCACAGATCGTCGTCTCCCTCAACGTGACGGGCGACGCGTTCCTGGCTAAGTACCGCTCGGAGGGCGAGATCGTCCAGCTCGGGCTGCTCGACCCCGCGCAGGTCGAGGTGGAGCTGGCCGGCCTGGCGCGTCGTCTACACGCTCGGGTTCGATCGCCGCGAGCACGGTCCCGCGGACGTCCTGCACATCAAGGCGATGCCCGGGATCGACGGCCTGCGCGGCCTCTCGCCGGTCCAGCAGTGCCTGCTGGCGCTGGAGCTGTCCTCGAACCTGCAGGCATCCGCGCGCCAGTTCTTTCGCAACGGGTCGCGCCCGAGCGGAGTGCTGTCGCTCACCGGCCCGCAGTCAGAGGACACGGTCGAGGCCATCCGCGCGCGCTGGGACGCCCGCCATGGCGGCACGGAGAACCTGCACCGCGTGGCCGTGCTGAGCGGCGAGGCGAAGTTCCAGGCGATCGCGTTCTCTAACGAGGACGCCCAGTTCCTGGGGCAGCGCGAGCTGAGCGCGCGCGAGGTGGCGCGCATCTTCCGCGTGCCGGCGTGGGTGATCGACGCCGCGACCGGCGACTCGCTGACCTACAGCAACGTCCAGCAGCAGTCGCGGGCGCTGATCGACTACTCGCTGCGGCCGTGGCTCGTGCGGATCGAGCGGGCGATCTCAGGCGACCCCGACCTCTGCCCCGGCGGCACCTACGTGGAGTTCGCGCTCGACGCGCTGCTGCGCGGCGACGCCGACGCACGCTCGCAGATCTACACGCGCGCGCTCGGCGATGCCACGCATCCGGCGTGGCTGACCGTCGATGAGGTGCGCGCGCTGGAGGACGGCCGCCGATGCGTTGCGGTGCCACGAGGAGGACGCCAGTGCTGATCGACGTGGCCGGCGCGCTGGAGACGCGCGCGTACGCTGGAGGTGGAGGACCGGCGGCTGCGCGGCCGGATTGTACGGCATCGAGAGCCGCGACTCGGCGGCTACCGCGAGACGATCGACGCCATGGCGCTGCGCGGCGCCACGCTCGACGACCTCGTGCTCACGGTCGAGCACGCCGGTGTGCCGCTCGGCCGCTACCCACGCACGCTCGACGTCGAGGACCGCGCCGATGGCCTGCACTGGTCGTGCGAGCTGCCCGACAGCCGCGCCGACGTGCGCGAAGCCGTCGAGCGTGGCGACCTGCTCGTACAGGCGGTGCCGACGTCCTGGCGCCGGCTCGTGGCGCACGCCACGCGAGGCCGAGACCAACCGGCTGGTCGAGCAGCTCTACGACCAGCGCCCGCCCGACGAGCGCGACGCGCTCATGGCGGCGCTGAGGACTGGCACGACCGCAAGGAGCGCGAGCACGACGACCGGCTGGCGTCGACCTGCGTCGAGCACGGCCTGACGCTGGTCGCGGCGACCAGCCGGATCACCTCGACGAGCTGGCCGACAGTTTCGAGCGGGCGGGCGCCCACGCGAACGTGCGGGGGCTGCGGCGGGCGGCGCAGGCTCGCCGGACGGCGACGCGTCCGCCAGGCCCGTCCGTGCGAGCGCGGGCACGCAGCGCAGCGTGCGCCCGCGCGAGCGCCGTGAGCGCCACGTTGCCCGCTCGACGTCGTCGAGCGACTCGGGCGACGACGGACCATCACCAACTGACGACGCCTAGCCCGCTTCGAGCGCGTCCCGGCCGCTCGCCCGCCGTGGGCCGCGTCTTTCGAGCCAGGGGGCGAGCGGCCGGAGGGGCGGCGATGATCGACGCCTACCGGACGGCATGCGAGTTCGCGGCGCACGGCTACCAGGTGTTCCTGAGCGGGAGAAGATCCCACTCGTCGGTAGGGGTGAGATTCCACAACGCCAGCACCGACCGGAGCAACTCCTGGCGTGGCATAGGCGCTGGCCGACGGTCGGCTGGGCGGTCGTCTGTGGCGAGCAGCTCGCCGTTGTCGACGTCGACGTCAAGCACGGCGCCGACCCGCAGGCCGTGCTGGCGCTGGTCGCCGGGCCGACCGTCATGACCGGGCAGGCGAACGGCAGCGGGCGCGGGCTGCACGTCTACTGCGCCGGCCCGGCGCGGACCGCCGCCACGCCGCTGGAGGGGGTGGAGGTCCGCGGGGAGGAACGCGTACGTCGTCCTGCCGGGCTCGCCTCACCCGTCCGGCGTGGTCTACGAATGGGTGGGCGATCAGCGGCCGTGGATGCCGGACGCCATGCTGCCGCTGCCGCCCGAGCTGCGGTCGGTGAAGCGGGAGCGAGTGAAGCCGGACCGGGCGACCGACGAGGGCCGCGTCGCAGAGGGCCGACGCCACATCGCGCTGGTCTCGCTCGCCGGCACGATGCGCCGCGCCGGCATGACCGACCGGGAGATCGGCGCGGCCTTGCTGCAGGTCAACGCGGACCGTTGCCGACCCGCCGTTCTCGCGCGGCCCAGGTGCTCGAGCAGGCGTTCGACATCGCGGGCCGGTACGACCCGGCCGACCCCGCCGCGCTGGACTGGCTTGCCGGTGCGCCGATGGACCCGGCGGCTGTGGCGCCGGACCCCCCACCGCTGCTGCCCGGCTTCCCGTACACACACCGGGCCATGACGGCGCACATCTCCGGCCTGACTGGGGGTGGACGCTCGTCGCTCGTGCAGGCGGGCGCGTATGACGCGGCGCTGGCCGGCCTGCGGGTGGCCTACCTGGGCGGCGAGGTCACCGAGTCGGAGTTCAACGATCGCGCGGCGCTGCTGGCGGAGCTGCGCGGCGACGAGGTGACGGACCGGCTGCGCGGCGAGCTGGCGCGCGTGCGCTGGCTCGACCTGGGCGACGTGATGGCCACGGCCTGGAAGCGACCCGACCAGTGGATCGCGGACGCCTCCGCCGCCTACGACGTCGTGATCATCGACCCGCTGGGCGACGTGATGGCGACGCTCAGCCTGGAGGACAAGGCGGCCGACTACCTGCGGTTCTACAAGCGTGTGATCGAGCCGCTGCGCGATGCGGGAGCGGCCGTGGTGATACTCGACAACGTCGGCCACGGAGAGGACGCCCAACACCGGCCGTTCGGCCCGAGCCAGAAGATGCACAAGGCCGACCTGCTGTTCTCGTGCGAGGTGGTCGAGCAGCCGTTGGCGCTGCGGGTCACCTGCACGAAGGTCCGCGCAGCGCGCGCCCAAGTGTCGAAGGGCGACACGTGGCTGTTCACCGAGTCCTCCCAGGAGATCGAGCCGCAGAGCCGCCACGCGCCGCCGGCGCCCCGGCGAAGCTTCCGCCAGGACCAGCAGCGGGCGGCTCGCCTGGCCGTGCTCGACGCGCTGAGCAACGAGCCGCAGAGCGAACGCGGGGTAGTCCGCGCATCCGGGGTCTCGCGGACGACGGTTCAACGCGCGCTCGATTGGCTGTCGTATCGCAACGCGGCCGTCAAGATGGATGCCGGCTGGACGGCCGGCCCGGAGGGTGGCCCACTGGCCCAGTTCCTTAAGGGGTGGGCCAGTGGGCCACCCCCTGACGAGGATGAGTGAGGGCCGCCGTCGTGACGCTCGCGCGCGCCCTGCTGGCCGAACTCGCCGCTGCCTGCCGGGAGGACCCCGAGGCCGCGGCCGAGCTGGCCGCCGCGCTGGCGCCCCACCTGCTCGGCCGGGAGGGCGACGACTGGCTGAGCCACGTGGCGGCCGCCGCGCATCTCGGCGTGACGCCCCGGGCGCTGTACGCGCTCGTGCGCCGGCACGGCATCGCCTACGCACAGCCGAGCGGGCCGCACGGACACCGGCTCTACCACCGGGCCGAGCTGGACCGCCACGTCACCGGCGGCTGAAGCGTGGCAGCGCAACCACTTGTGCGGTCGGGGTTACGTGTCGATAGAACCCCGACAACACAGTGGGGCGGCACCGCGCCAACGGCCCGCCCCCGGATGGACCTAAACAGGAGGCCCACCATGCAGCATGTTCCCGCATCGACGCGCGTCAAGGTCGAGCCCGGCATCTGGAAGCGCCAGCTCGCAGACGGCACGACCACGTACGAGATCACCTACCGCGACTCGGACGGCAAGCAGCGGCGCAAGGCCACCGGGCCGCGCCTGGCCGACGCTCGCACGGCGCTGGCCACAGTCAAGGCGAAGATGGGCAGCGGCCAGCGCGTGGCCCCGGCGCCGCGCTCGCTCACCGTGGCAAAGGCGGCCGAGCACTGGCTGGAGACGATCGACGTGCGCCCCGCCACGCGCGCCGCCTACCGGACGTCACTGGAGATGCACGTGCTGCCGGCGTTCGGCCGCTGTCGCCTGGACGCCGTCGACGTGGCCGCGATCGTCAAGTGGATTCGCCACGCCAAGACGCTGGCCTACCGCGTCGAGCGCGACCAGCGCGCCCACCCCGGCGCCCGCACGCGCCCGCGCCAGCCCTACCGGGCGGCGACGCTGAACCGCGCCCTGGAGGCGCTGAGCCGGGTCTACGGCCACGCGATCCGCTTCCTGGGCTACGGCGGCCAGAACCCCGTGCGGGCGCTGCTGCCGGGCGAGCGGCCGTCCGACGAGGCCGTGCTGCCGGTGATCCTCAGCCCGGCCGAGCTGCGCCGCGTGGTCGAGCAGGCCCGCGAGCCGTACGCCCTCGCCCTGGACCTGCTGGCGGGCAATGGCGCGCGGATCTCCGAGGTGCTCGGACTCGTGTGGGGCGACGTCGACCTGAAGGCCGGGACCCTGGCGTTCCGGTACGGACTCAACCGCGCCGGCCAGCGCGTGGCGCTGAAGACGCGCAAGAGCCTGGCGCACCATCGACCTGCCGGGCGCGCTCGTGCAGCGCCTGCGGCTGGCCAAGCTGGCCGCGGCCGACTCGTCCGACGCCGCGCTCGTGTGCGTCGATGCCAGCGCCGGCACGCCGCTGAAGCACCGCTCGACCGCCCGCGCCCTGGAGGCCGCGTGCAAGGCCGCGGGGGTGCCCGTGGCGCACCCGCACGACCTGCGCCACAGCCACGCCTCGCAGTTGCTCTCAGAGGGCGCCCCGCTGCCATACGTGTCGGCCCGGCTCGGGCACTCGTCCGTGGTGATGACGGCGACGATCTACAGCCACGCAATCCACGACGTGGACGCCCGCCAGCGGGAGCGTTCGCGCCTCGATGCCATCTACGGTCGCGCGGCCTAAGCTGGCGGCGTGGCAGCAGCGTGGCAGCGACAGGTGAGCCATGGTGAGCACTCCGGGGCGCCGTTGCGCCCCGGATTCGGCTCTAGCGGGTACAGGTGAGCCATGGTGAGCCATCCGCGCACGATGGTGGTACGTGTGCGCCTGCCGGGTGCCGGCAGCGGCGGGCCGGGGCCGCCGAAATGGGTGGTGCTCGCGGCCGCGGGCGCTAGGTTGACTCCGGTGCCGACCGTTCACGGGCTGGAGTTCGCCTACTCGCTGTACCCGCTCCCGCCGGGCCGGCTGCCGTTCCGCCGCTGGAAGTGGGAGCTGTGGCACGGGCCGCGGCTCGTGGCGTCGGGCTGGCGGCTGTCGCGCCCCGACGCCGGCCGCGCGCTGCGCCTGCACGCCGCGGACTTCGGCCACCGGCTGTTCGGCCTCAAGGCGCCGCCGCGCGACGAGCGCGCGGCCCGCGGGGACCTGCGGCCGGGCAGCTCCGAGCGCGTGGCGATCGGCGCGGTGACGGCCCGGCTCGTGCCGCGGGCGCTCGAGCAGCGCCCGGTCCACTCGTAGCTACAGCCCCCGCCGGTCCAGCTCGCGCTGACGCAGCTTGTCGCGCCGGCTGCGCTTGCGGCCGCGCTTGACGTCCGCCCCGCCCATGATCGAGACGAGCCGCAGCCGCAGCACCGGGCCGCCCGGGTCGGGCAGCTCGTCGCCGAGCTTGACGTCGTTGCCGCCCATGAACGCGAACTCGGACACCTCGACGTTGAGCCCGTCGGGCACGCGGATCTCCGCGCCGCCCATCAGGCAGAACACGGTCATCTCGACGCGCTCGCCGGCCAGCTCGGCGTCGTTGAGGTCGAGATCCGAGCCGCCCATCACATTGACGACGTGGCAGCGGCGGCCGACGCGCCAGCGCCCCTTGCGCTCGCGCCCGCTCATCACCGAGATCAGCCAGTGCGCCCCGTCGTCGCCCTCGCGCACCGGCATCCGCGGGGAGGCGCCGGCCGGGCGGCCGGCCACGACGTCGGCGGTAAGGCCCTCCAGCTCGCGGTGCGTACGGGCCGCGTAAGTGGTGTGCAGGCGCTCCTCCAGCTCGTCCATGGTCAGCCGGCCCTCGCCGGCCGCGCGGCGCAGCAGGTCCGCCGTGCGCTCGCGGTCGGCGTCGGAGGCCCGCAGCTCGGGGAGCGCGTCGTCGCTCATGGCGAACAGACTAAGGGGCGATTGGGACCGTCTGCCCGATGTGAGGCCCCCGGCCTCAGCGGCATGCTGCACGCATGCTCCTCACCGGCAACTCCCAGATCGACGCCGAGTCGGCCTTCCGGCGCGCGACGCGGGCCCGGCGCCGGGCAGCGCTCCTCGGGACGCTGCGCCGCAGCCCCGCACCGATGCTGGACGTGCTCGACGACCGCGACCTGCTGGGCGCGCGCACCCGCGTGCCGCAGGGGATCCGCGAGATCCCGCTGGACGCCATCACCGCGACGCTCGAGCCCAGCCGGGCGCCGCAGTTCGACCGCTGCTTCCGGCCGGCGCGCATCGCGGGCTGCCGCTGGCAGCGCGTCTGGCTCGCCGCCCACCGCGGTGAGACGCTGCCGCCGATCTCCGTGGTGCGGGTCGGCGACCGCTACGCCGTGCGCGACGGCCACCACCGCGTGAGCGTCGCCCGCGCGCTGGGCGCCGCGACCATCGACGCGTTCGAGGTGCCGTAGATTCCCCGCGATGGGGCGGATCACGCTGCATCGCGGGGACATCACCACAGACGCAGAGGCGGACGCGATCGTCAACGCGGCGAACTCCGCGCTGCTCGGCGGCGGGGGCGTGGACGGGGCGATCCACCGCGCCGCCGGTCCAGAGCTCCTGGAGGAGTGCCGGCGGCTCGGCGGCTGCGACACCGGCGACGCGAAGCTCACCGGCGCCGGCCGGCTGCCGGTCCGGCACGTCGTCCACGCCGTCGGGCCGGTGTGGCGCGGCGGCGAGCACGGAGAGCCCGAGGCCCTGGCCGCGTGCTATCGGCGGGCGATCGAACTGGCGGCCGAGCACGGCGACGCGCGGGTCGCGTTCCCGGCCATCTCCACCGGCGTCTACAGCTACCCGCTGGAGGCCGCGGCGCGCGTGGCGCTGGCGGCGACGCGAGCGGCGCTCGAGGCGCACCCCGAGGTGGAGGAGGCGCGCTTCTGGCTGTTCGGCGACGACGCGTACCGGGCGTTCGAGGCCGCGCTGTGAACGGCGCGGAGAGCGTCCTGCGCACGCTGGCGGCGGGCGGCGTGCGGGTGTGCTTCGCCAACCCGGGCACGTCGGAGATGCACCTGGTGGCCGCGCTGGACCGCGTGCCGGAGATGCGCGGCGTGCTGACGCTGTTCGAGGGCGTCGCCTCGGGGGCGGCGGACGGCTACGCGCGGATGGCCGAGATCCCGGCGGCCACGCTGCTGCATCTCGGCCCCGGGCTCGGCAACGCGTTCGCCAACGTCCACAACGCCTACAAGGCGCGCTCGCCGATGATCAACCTCGTCGGCGACCACGCCGTGCTGCACAAGCCGCTGGGCGCGCCGCTGACGAGCGACGTCGAGGGCATCGCCCGGCCGGCGTCGCACTGGCTGGCCACGGCGCGCGACGCCCGCTCGGCCGCCACGGACGCCGCGGCGGCGCTGGCCGCGGCGCAGTCGCGGGGCGGCGGCGTGGCGACGCTGGTCCTGCCGGCGGACGCGGGCTGGGACGAGAGCGCGGGGCCGGCCGCGCCCGTGACGCCGGCGCCGCGGGCGCCGGTGCCGGCCGAGGCGGTGGAGCGCGCCGCGCGGGCGCTGCGCGCCGGCTCCGCCGGGCTGCTGCTCGGCGGCGCGGCCTGCGGCGAGCCCGGGCTGCGCGCCGCCGCGCGGATCGCCGCGGCCACCGGCGCCCGCCTCCTGCACGACACGTTCGCCCCGCGGCTGGCCCGCGGCGGCGACCGCTTCCGCCCGCGGCCGCTGCCCTACCTGACCGAGCTGGCCGTGGAGGCGCTGTCCGGCCTGGACGCGCTCGTGCTGGCCGGCACGCGGCCGCCCGTGGCGTTCTTCGCCTACCCGGGCCTGCCGAGCCGGCTCGCCGCGCCGGACACGGCCGTCCACGGGCTGGCCGGGCCCGAGGAGGACGCGGTGGCCGCGCTGGAGGCGCTGGCCGACGCGCTGGACGCGCCCGCGGCGCCGGCCGCGACGCCGCCCGAGCGGCCCGCGCTGCCCACGGGCGAGCTCACCGTCGACTCGCTCACCGCGGCCGTGGGCGCGCTGCTGCCCGAGGACGCGATCGTGGTCGACGAGGCCGTCACGGCGTCCGCGCTCTTCGTCGAGCGCACGGCCGGCGCGCCGGCGCACGACTGGCTGTACCTGACCGGCGGGGCGATCGGCTGGGGCCTCCCGGCCGCCACCGGCGCCGCCGTGGCCTGCCCGGAGCGGCCGGTGCTCTCGCTGGAGGCCGACGGCTCGGCCATGTACACGATCCAGGCGCTGTGGACCCAGGCCCGCGAGGGGCTCGACGTCACCACCGTGATCGTGGCCAACCGCTCCTACGCCATCCTCGAGTTCGAGTTCTCCCGCGTGGGCGCCGAGGGCGACGGGGCGGCCGCGCACGCGCTGATGGACATCGGCCGGCCCGAGCTGGGGTTCACCGGGCTGGCGCAGGCCATGGGCGTGCCGGGCCGCCGGGTCACCACCGCTGAGGCGTTCGCCGCCGCGATGCGGGAAGCTGTGGCCGAGCCCGGTCCGCATCTGATCGAGGCCGTCGTCTGAGGGGAGGTCGCGGTGGCAACGCAGGTGGAGGTCCGGTCGATCGACTACGTGCCGCTCAACGAGCGGCACGGGCAGCTCTGGCACCTCGGCCCGCTGTGGTTCATGGGCAACGCCCAGATCGCCACGCTCGCGGTCGGCGTCGTGGGCGTGAGCATCGGCGGGAACCTGCTGTGGTCGCTGATCGCCATCCTCCTCGGGGTCGGCGTCGGGACGTTCTTCATGGCGTTCCACTCCGCCCAGGGGCCCCAGCTCGGGCTGCCGCAGATGGTCCAGTCGCGGCCGCAGTTCGGCTACGTCGGCGCGCTGCTGGTCTGGCTGTTCGCCTACGCCCAGTACGCCGGGTTCAACGTCTTCAACACGATCCTGGCGGGCGACGCGGGCAAGCAGACCATCCACCTGGGCGTCAAGCCGGGGATCGCCATCGCCACGGCGCTCGCGGTGGTCGTGGCGCTGATCGGCTACGACTTCATCCATCGCGTCGAGCAGGGGCTGACCTACGCGTTCCTGCTGATCTTCGGCGTGTTCACCATCGGGGCGATCGTCACGCTCGGGCTGCCGCCCGGACAGCTCTCGCTGAGCAACTTCGACGTCACGCCGTTCCTCACGCAGTTCGGCGTGACCGCCGGCTACCAGATCTCCTGGGCGATCTACGTGTCGGACTACTCGCGCTACCTGCCGCCGGACGTGACCGTGCGCAAGACGTTCCTGTGGACCTACGGGGGCTCGGCGCTGGGCGGCATCTGGCTGATGGCGCTGGGCGCGCTGCTCGCGGCGTCGGCGGGCAAGAACTTCGACACCGTGAAGTCGATCTATGACGCCGGCAACGGCATCTTCGACGGCTTCGGCACGATCGTGCTGCTGTTCTCGATCCTCGGGCTGATCTCGGTCACCGCGCTGAACCTCTACGGCGGGTCGCTGACGCTGATCAGCGCGGTCGACTCGTTCGTGAAGGTGACGCCGACGCTGCTGGTGCGGATCCTCACGATCGGCTTCACCGGCGCGCTCTCGCTGATCGTGGCGTTCAGCGCCAGCGCGAACTTCCTCGACAACTTCAACAGCTTCCTGCTGCTGATCCTCTACCTGTTCGTGCCCTGGACGGCGGTGAACCTGATCGACTACTACGTCGTGCGCAAGGGGCACTACGCGGTGGCGGAGATCTTCAAGTCCGACGGCATCTACGGCCGCTGGGCGTGGCGGGGCATCGCCGCCTACCTGATCGGCCTGGCCGTGATGGTGCCGTTCTTCTCCACCCCGAAGTTCACGGGACCGATCGCCAAGGCGCTCAACGGCGCGGACCTGTCGCTGTTCCTCGGCCTGCCGATCGCCGGCGGGCTCTACTACTGGTTCGCCCGCTCGATCGACGTGGACGCCGAGGCGCGGCTGGCCCGGCGCGAGATCGAGGAGCTCGAGCGCGCCGCCGAGGCGCACGCGGCGATCTGATGCGGGCCCTGGTGACCGGCGGCGCCTCCGGGATCGGCCGCGCCGTGGCCGCGCTGCTGCAGTCGCGCGGCGCCTCGGTCGCCGTCCTCGACCTGTCCGGCGGCGGGCCGGACGGCGCGCTGTTCCTCCAGGCCGACGTGACCGACGCGGCCGCCGTGCAGGCCGCGGTCGACGAGGCGGCGGCCCGGCTCGGCGGGCTCGACGTGGTGATCAACAACGCCGGCGTGGGCGCGCAGGGCACGGTCGAGGACAACGACGACGACGAATGGCGCCGCGTGCTCGACGTCAACGTGCTCGGGATGGTCCGCGTGGCCCGCGCGGCGCTGCCGCACCTGCGCCGGTCCTCGCAGGCGGCGATCGTCAACACCTGCTCGGTGGCCGCGACCGCCGGGCTGCCCAACCGGGTGCTCTACAGCGCCACCAAGGGCGCCGTCTACTCGCTCACGCTGGCCATGGCGGCCGACCACGTCGCCGAGGGGATCCGGGTCAACTGCGTCTGCCCCGGCACGGCCGACACGCCGTGGGTGCAGCGACTGCTCGACGCCGCCGAGGATCCCGAGGCCGAGCGCGCCGCCCTGGAGGCGCGCCAGCCGATGGGCCGCCTGGTCAGCGCCGCCGAGGTCGCGGAGGCGATCGCCTACCTCGCCTCCCCCGAGGCCGCGTCGAGCACCGGGGTCGCCCTGCACGTCGACGGCGGCATGCAGAACCTGCGGCTGCGGCGCTGACTACAGGAGCCCGTGGCCGCGCAGCTCCCGGAGGACCTTGCGGCGCGAGAACACGCCGGCCGACGCGAGCCGGTCCAGCGCGCCGCGGCGCTCGCGCATGTCGACCTTCACCGAGGCCAGCTCCGCCCGCAGCTCCGCGGCGTCCCCGCGCGAGGCGTCGAGGGCGGCGCGCAGCTCGATCGCGTCGGCGCGGGCCGCATCGATCGCCTGGCGGTTGCGCTCGAGCGTCTCCCGCAACTCGTCCTCGCCCACCCGGGCCAGCTCCAGCGCGGCGCGCAGCTCGACCACCTCGTCGTCGGCCTGCGGCGAATGCTCGCTCACCAGGACCGGGTTGCGGCGCCCGCTGCGCGGGGCCAGCGCGGCGCGGAGCTCGTCCGGAGAGACGTGCGGTTCGCTTGTGTTGTCCCACTCGCTCATGCGCGTCGTGTTCGCTCCGGGGCGCCGGCTTCCTGCCGGGTCAGCGGGAGCACCAGCGCGGCGACGGCGGCGAGCAGCGCGAACGCCGCGGCGGGGTGGCCATCCAGCGCCTGCACGAGCACGGCCACGACGATCCCGCCGGCGTTGCCGGCCAGCCACACGAGCGCGGCGGCGCCGCCGCCGGCCGCGCCCGCCCGGCGCTCGGTGAGCTCGAGGATCACCGGCAGGCTGGCCAGCAGGACGAACCCCAGCGGCACGACCGCCACCCATCCGGCGCCGGGCGCCACCGCCAGCAGCGCGCAGCCGGCCGTGGCCACCAGCGAGGCCACGCGCAGGAACGCGAACGCCGCGTCCCGGCGCGCGACCGCCGGCGGCAGGATGACCGAGCCGGCCACGCCCGCCAGCACCATCGCCGCCAGCATCCAGCCCGCGGTCGTGTCCGACACCCCGGCCGGCTCGAGCAGCGCCTGCAGCCATGTGGTCAGCGCCACGAACAGCCCGAAGCCGAGGCACGCGATCCCTACGAGCCGCCGCACGACGCGGTCGCCCCACACCGCCCGGATCTCGCCGCGGGGCGGCGCGGCGGCGCCCGCCGCCGCCGTGACCCCGCGCAGCGCCACGGTCAGGCCCACGGCGGCGGCCAGCGCCGCCGCGGCGTCCACGCGCAGCAGCGGCGCGAGGCTGTCCGCGTCGCCCAGCGCCGGGCCGAGCGGCAGCGCGAGCGCGGTCCCGGCGAAGATCCCCGCCGAGCCGAGCGAGATGCCCAGCGGCCGCCGCGCCGGCGGCAGCGCGACCCCGGCCACCTTGGTCACCGCGTTGAGGATGAGCGGCTGCGCGACCGCCACGAGGACCTGGCCGGCCAGCGCGGCGGCGAACGTGTCCTGGGTGAGCCGGACCGCGCCGCCGACGGCGGTCAGCCAGGCGCCGGCCAGCAGCGTGGGCCGGAAGGCGCGGTCGAGCGCCAGCCCGGCGGGGATCGCCAGCACGACGTAGAGCAGCGGGAAGACCTGGGACAGCCAGCCGACGGCGCCCTCGGAGACGCCATAGTGGTCGGCGGTGGCCGTCGTGATCGGCGCGAACGTCAGCCACAGGAGCTGGTTCGCCGCCGCGACCGCGGCGTACGCGCCGATCGCTCCCCAGCGGCTGGGCACCTCCGGGCACGATACAAAGAGGGTCATGGAGGGGCCCGGCGAGGTGCGCGCGGCGATCCGCCGCGGCGAGTGGGCGCGGCCGACCGCGGGCGCCGCGTCCGGCTTCGCGCAGGCCAACCTCGTGGCGCTGCCCGAGGCGGACGCGTTCGACTTCCTGCGCTTCTGCGTGGCCAACCCGCGGCCGTGCCCGCTGCTGGAGGTCATGGACCCGGGCGCGGTCGAGCCGCGGATCGCGCCGGGGGCGGACGTGCGCACGGACCTCCCGCGCTACCGCATCCACCGCCACGGCGAGCTCGCCGGCGAGGTGACCGACGCCCGCGACGCCTGGCGCGAGGACCTCGTGGCGTTCCTGATCGGCTGCTCGTTCACGTTCGAGCGGGCGCTGCTCGCCGCCGGGGTGCCCGTGCGGCATGTCGAGCAGGGCGTCAACGTGCCGATGTACCGCACCGCCGTCGACTGCACGCCGGCCGGGCGGTTCTCCGGGCCGCTGGTCGTCTCGATGCGCCCGATGACGCCCGCCGAGGCGATCCGCGCGACCCAGGTGACCACGCGCTACGCCGCCGTGCACGGCGCGCCGGTGCACGTCGGCGACCCGGCCGCGCTGGGCATCGCCGACCTCGGCGCGCCGGACTACGGCGACGCCGTCGAGGTCCGCCCGGGCGAGGTGCCGGTGTTCTGGGCCTGCGGCGTGACGCCACAGGCCGTCGCCGCGTCGAGCCGCCCGCAGCTGATGATCACCCACGCCCCGGGACACATGTTCGTCACCGACCTTCGGGATGAGACCCTGGCGACGCTCTAGTGGCAGCAGTAGTCGAGCTGCTCGTCCCAGTCCGGCCGGCCCGCGGGCGTGAGGTCGAACACGTTCCACAGCGGCTCGAGCGTGCCCATGTGGCGCGGGTCCTGACCGGGGTCGGAGGGCGCGAACAGCATCTCCGAGCCCCAGAAGTGGCGGATGACGTCGCCGTCGCGCCGGAAGACGTTGAACATCGGCTGCGACGCGCCCGCCTCGTCCTCGGCCAGGTAGTCGCAGCTGAAGCTCGTGCCGGCCGCGGACAGCAGCCGCAGGCGCCGCCAGCCGCGCTCGGCGCCGAACGCCAGCACGCGGTCGATCGGCGCGCGGGCCATGATCGCCAGGTTCATCGACTGGCTCACGTGGTCCACCGCGCCGTCGAGCTGGTCCAGGAACGCGACGCAGGACGGGCAGGGGCCGTCGGCCTCGCCCGGCCGGTCGTCCTGCGGGTGGCGCGGGAACATGAAGTGGTAGATGCCGAGCGTGTCGAGGCCGGGCGCGAACAGATCGGACAGGCGCACCGGGCCGCCGGCGCCGGCGAACACGTAGTCCTGCGGCACGACGCCGCCCGGCGGGAGGGCGCGCCGCGCCTCCGCCACCGCCTCGGTGGCCCGCCGCAGCTCGATCTCCTGCTCGAGCAGGCGCTCGCGCGCCGCGCGGTATTCGGCCGACTCTCCGGGAAACGTGAGGATCATGGCGCTATAGACCGGCCGGCGCGGCCGGACTCATCGGTCACACGAGCGCGATCGGGCGCACCGGCGACCCCGTGCCGCCGCGCACCTTCAGCGGCAGGCAGACGAACCCGAACTCGCGCACGCCGTCGGCCGCGAGCTCCTCCAGGAACAGCGACTCGATGATGTGGATGCCGGACTGGACGATGAGGATCGTGTGGCCGGGCAGCGAGCCGAGCTCCGGGTCGGGGTCGCCGACCACGTCCCAGGCGAGGTTGTCGGCGCCCACCGCCAGCGGCCGCCGCGCGGCCAGCCAGCGCGCGCCCTCGGCGCTGACGCCGCCGGCGGCCTCGTAGGCGGCGCGCTCGGCCCACAGCGCGCCCGAGCCGAGCCGCACCAGCACCGCGTCGCCCGGCCGCAGCTCGACCCCCGCGGCCGCCCGCTCCAGCTCCGCGGCGCTGACCGAGTAGCCCGGCGCGAGCCGCTCCACCCCGAGCGCCCCGGCCACGTCGAGCAGCACGCCGCGGGACACGAGCGGCGGCACCGTGTCGATGCCCAGCGCGGTGAAGCCCACCGGCGTCTGCACGCGGGCGCTGACGGGCAGCCCGCCGTGCAGGCGCCCGTCGAACGCCTGGTGGCAGAGCGCATCGATGTGCGTGCCGGAGTGCTCGGTCATCACCAGCAGCGCGGAGGCGCTCGTGCGGGACTCCTCCGCGTCGGCCTCGTGGCGCCGGTGCAGGTGGACGAGCAGCCCCGGCTCGTGCGCCGGGAAGACCGGCGCGCCGGCGAACCGCGGCTGCTCGAGGTCGTAGGCGCGCGCCGTCTGCAGCGCGTCGATGACGGCGCTCATTCGAGCGCGCTGAGCTCCCGCCCGTGGGTCTCCGGCAGGAGCGTGAGCGCGGCCATCGCGAGAACGTAGCCGAACACGCCGAACGCCACCGCGCCGCCGAGCCCGATCGTGGTGGCGAGGAAGCCGATGACGCCCGGGAACAGCGCGCCGATGCCGCGGCCGACGTTGTAACAGAACCCCTGCCCGGTGGCGCGCATCCGGGTCGGGAACAACTCGGCCAGGTAGGAGCCGAAGCCGGAGAAGCAGCCCGACGAGAAGAACCCGAGCGGGAAGCCGACGACCAGCAGCACGGTGTTCGAGCCGGTCGGGACGGCGAAGTAGAGCACCAGCGAGGCACCGGCCAGGGCGGAGAACAGCGCAAACGTCCGGCGCCGTCCCAGCCGGTCGTGCACGAAGCCCGCGGACAGGTAGCCGAGGAACGCGCCGGCGATGACGACGAACAGGTAGCCGGAGGTGCCCACGACCGTCAGGTCGCGCTCCGTCTTCAGGTACGTCGGGATCCAGGTGAACATGGCGTAGTAGCCGCCCTGGATGCCGGTCGCGAGCAGCGAGGCGGCGATCGTCGTGCGCGCCAGCCCGTTGCGGAAGATCGCGGCCAGCGGCGCCCCCGGGACGCGGTCGCGGGCCTGCGCCTCGCGGTAGACCTCCGGGTCCTCGACGCGCCGGCGGATCCACACGATCAGCAGCGCGGGCAGGATGCCCAGGCACATCAGCACGCGCCAGGCGACGGTGTCGTCGAACAGCGAGAACACGACCAGGTAGGCGACGACGGCGATCGCCCAGCCGACGGCCCACGAGCTCTGGACCCAGCCCAGCGCCCGCCCGCGCGCCTCCGGGCGCACGAGCTCGGCCACCAGCACGGCGCCGACGCCCCACTCGCCGCCGAACCCGATCCCCTCGCAGACGCGGAAGCACATCAGCATCGGGTAGCTCGTGGCCAGGCCCGACAGGAACGTGAAGACCGAGTAGACGCCGACGGTGATCATCAGCGTGCGCGCCCGGCCGATCCGGTCGGCCAGGATGCCGCCGGCGACCCCCCCGATGGCCGAGGCCGACAGCGTGACGGTGGAGAGCGCGCCCGTGGCGCCGGTCCCGACGGAGAAGGTGGTGCCGATCGCCGTGAGGCTCAACGTCAGCACGATGAGGTCGAAGGCGTCGAGCATGTAGCCGGCGAAGGCCGCGGCGAACGCCCGCCGTCCCTTCTCCCCCAGCGCGGCCCACCAACTCGCCTCCGGGTACGCGCGGCTGCGTGCCGCGGCCCTGCCCGCGGTGATGCTGCTCATGTCCTCCGGCGTACCCGGCACTCAGGGACAGCACTCCGCAAGCCGATGAAGCGGGGAGATGCAGCGCCATCGCCCGATCGTCGCCATCGCCGTCGTCGCGGTGGGGCTCGCCCTCGGCTACTTCGGCCACCACGCCGTCGCGGCCGCGCCCGCATCCGCCTCTACCGCGCCCACCTGGGCCGGCGTCGCGCCCGCCGACAAGGCGTGGATCGAGGCCTCGATCGCCCAGGCCCGCCCCGAGGCGGCCACGCTGATCCGGCACGCGATCGGCCGGGTCACCTTTGTGACGGCGTACGTGCCAGACGCATCCTGGGCCGGCCTGACGAGCACCCGGGGCGACGGTTACGTCGTCGAGCTGAACCTCTCCTTCTTGAACAGCCGGCGCGGCGTCGGGGAGCGCGACACCGTCGTCCTGCACGAGCTCGGCCACGTGGTCGACTTCGCCGAGGTGCCGGACGACATCGTCGACCGGCTCGCCGCCGAGGTGCCCACCACGGGCACGTGCGTCACCGCGGACAGCGGCGACTGCACGGCTGCGCGCGAGCGCTTCGCCGACACGTTCGCCAAGTGGGCGCTGCGCGGCGCCGTGTCGGTGGCCGGCGCCGGCTACAGCATTCCGGCACCGGCCTCGCTGGAGGACTGGGGCGCGCCGCTCGACGCGCTCGCCGCGCAGCTCCAGGCGTCTAGCGCCTGATCCGCACGTTGCGGCTGACCTTCGTGGTCTGGCCGCCCTGGTCGAGCTCGATGGTCGCCTTGTAGGCGCCAGGAGCGAGCCCCTTCGTGCTGCGCAGCGGCACGTCCACGGTCTTGCCGGGGAGGATGCGCAGCGACTGGATGTCGCTGTTGCGCGTGCCCAGCGGGCCCTTGAGGTCGACGTTCCCGGTCACCGGCTTGACCGTGTTGCCGTGGTTGGCCACCGGCAGCGCCAGCATCCGCCTGCCGCCGAGGGTCGCGGTCGTCACCTTGCCGGCGGACAGCTTGAGCACGGCCGTGGCGGGGTCCATCCGCAGGTTGCCGATGAGCCGGTAGCCGGTGACGAGGCCCTTCTGCTTGTCGGCGCCCGGCGGCAGCCCGATCACCTCGAGCGCGCCGTACTCGTAGCCGGCGGACGGCACCGACTGCAGCGTCACCGTCAGCGTCCGCTGCGCGCGCGACTTCAGCGTGAACGACGGCGCGCTCACGGCGACGTTGGACAGCGTGTCCCGCCGGTTCGGCTCGGCGGCGCCCGTGACCGACTGCGTCCACGGCCGGGCGGCCACCGTGACCGCCAGCGTGTGCGCGCTGCGATTGGCCACCGTGACCGTCACCGGCGCCCCCGCCTTCGCCGTCTGCTCGATGACCACCGGCGACAGCGACAGGCCGCCCTGGGCCGCCGCGGACCGCGCCGGCGTGGCGTGCGCGAGCAGCGCAGCGCTTCCGCCCGCGACCGCGAGCACTGCGGCGACGGCGCCCGCGCGCCGAGCCGTGACTGACCTCAACTCCACCTCAGACCCCTTCCGCACACAACAGACCTACCACGCCTCAACCCGCAGGCGACGTGATCGGAGCGGCTTCTCGACTTACCGAAGCGAAGCGGCGCTTCCGCTTTGGCAATCGTAGCCCTCGCCGGTCAGGACACCAGCCGGACCTCGGTGCCGCGGTCGCGCAGCGCGTCGACCACGCCGGGGTCCGCCGACTCGCCCGTGATGACGAGGTCCACGTCCTCGACGTCGCACAGGTGGGCGAGCTCGACGCGGCCGATCTTGCTGCCGTCCGCCAGCACCACGCGGCGGGCGGCGGCCTTGAACATCCGCTTCTTGACCTCGGCCTCGGGCAGGTTGACGTTCGTCACGCCGGCCTCCGGGTCCACGCCGTTGCAGCCCAGGATGAGCGTGTGCACGTTGATCTGGTCGAGGATCAGCGTCGCCATCGGCTCCACCAGCGAGTGCTGCAGCGGCCGCAGCGTGCCGCCGAGCAGCACGACCGTGATGCGCGGGAACGCGGGCTCGAGCTCCAGCGCGGTCTTCAGGCCGTTGGTGAACACCGTGACGTTCTTGAGCTCCGTGCGCGCGGTGAGCGCCCGGGCGGCGGCGGCGGTGGTCGTGCCGACGTCCATCAGCAGCGTCTCGCCGTCGCGCACCAGCTGGGCGGCCGCGCGGCCGATCGCCACCTTCTCCTCGGCGAAGCTCGTCTCGGACTCCTCGAACGGCCGCTCCTTGTCCGGCAGCGTACGCGGGATGGCCCCGCCGCGGATGCGGTGGACCTCGCCGCGGCCGGCCAGCGCGTCGAGATCCGAGCGGACGGTCACCTCGGAGATGCCGAAGCGCTCGCTCAGCTCGCCGACGCGCACGAAGTCGCGCTCGCGGATGACGGCCAGCATCCGGTCGCGCCGGAGCGTCGCGTTGACCGGCGACTCGCCGTTCCCCGGACCCTCGAGCTTTGCCATTGCGCAAGCCTACTGACGCCTGTCCCGCGCCGTAGCCTGTCCCGCGTGACCCGACGAGAGATCCGCTCGTGGCTGATGGACATGGACGGCGTGCTCGTGCACGAGGAGGAGGCGATGCCCGGCGCCGACCGCTTCCTCAGCCGGCTGCGCGACACCGGCACGCCGTTCCTGGTGCTGACCAACAACTCGATCTACACCCGCCGCGACCTGGCCGCGCGCCTGCGGGCCAGCGGCATCGACGTGCCGGAGGAGTCGATCTGGACCTCGGCGCTGGCCACCGCGCGCTTCCTGGAGTCCCAGCGGCCGGGCGGCTCGGCGTTCGTGATCGGCGAGGCCGGGCTGACCACCGCGCTGCACGAGGCCGGCTACACGCTGACCGAGCGCGACCCGGACTACGTCGTCCTCGGTGAGACGCGGACGTACTCGTTCGAGCGGATCACGCAGGCGATCCGGCTGATCGTCAGCGGCGCGCGGTTCATCGCCACCAACCCGGACAACACCGGCCCGAGCCCCGACGGTCCGCTGCCGGCCACCGGCTCGGTGGCCGCACTGGTCAGCCGTGCCACCGGCGTCGAGCCGTACTACGTGGGCAAGCCGAATCCGCTGATGATGCGCTCGGCGCTGAACGCGATCGACGCGCACTCTGAGACCACGGCGATGATCGGCGACCGCATGGACACCGACATCGTGGCCGGGCTGGAGGCGGGCCTGGAGACGATCCTCGTGCTCACCGGCGTGACGACGCGCGAGATGGCCGAGCGGTTCCCGTTCCGCGCGTCGCGGACCGTCGAATCCGTGGCCGACCTGGTCGAGGAGCTCGATCAGCCGCCGGCGAGCACCACGTCGTAGCCGGCCTCGCGCAGCACGGCGACCACGACGTCGCGGTGGTCGCCCTGGAGCTCGATCACGCCGTCCTTGGCGGACCCGCCGACGCCGCAGCGCTTCTTCAGCCGGCCGGCCAGCTCGCGCAGGCCGGCGTCGTCGAGCGGGACGCCGCTCACGGTCGTCACCGCCTTGCCCCGGCGCCCGGCCACCTCGCGCCGCACCTTGACGCGCCCCCCGGCCGGGGCCGCGCGCTGCTCCGGCCGGGCACGGCGCAGGTCGCCGTCCGTGGTCGAGTAGACGACGCGGCGGTCGGCCACTAGCGGACGCCGATGAGGTCGACCACGAACACGAGCGTCTCGTCGGGGCCGATCACCCCGCCGGCGCCGCGCTTGCCGTACGCCAGGTTCGGCGGGATCGTGATCCGGCGCCGGCCGCCGACCCGCATGCCGGCCACGCCCTGGTCCCAGCCGGGGATGACCTGGCCCTTGCCGAGCCCGAACTTGAACGTGTCGCCGCGGTCCCATGACGCGTCGAACTGGCTGCCCGTCTTCCAGGACACGCCGACGTAGTGGACCTCGACGATCCGCCCGGCGACGGCCTCCTCGCCGTCACCCTCCACGATGTCGTCGAGCTCGAGCTGGTAGGACGGCGGCTGGTCCGAGGGGACCTCCACGACCGGCTTGGAGTTCATCGCCATGGCGATGGAAGGTAGCTGCTACTCGCAGAACGCCAGGTGCGGGATGCCGATCGAGTCGACCTGCTTGCCCGCCGTGCCGAGCGAGAACTCGAACGGCCCGCCCTCGGCCTTCGGCACGCGGGCGATGGTGATCCCGAGCACGTGGCGGAACTTCGCCTGCGGGAACGCCGCCTTGACCGCGGCGCGCTTGGAGCCGACACCGACGCCCTTGGCCCTGGCGCCGCCGACCACGGTGATCGTGTCGACCTTGCGCGGCCGGCTGATGGTCAGGTCCACCGAGCCCTTCAGCGGCGCGAGCAGCTTGGCCGCGCGGGCCTGCGGGCCGGCCAGCTCGCAGCCGCGGGTGGCCTTGGCGAGCTTGTGGGCGAGCCGCAGGGACGTGTAGGACGCGCCGACCTTGACGCCGTCGACGCCGGCTCCCGAGATCTTCGCCGCCCCCGGGCGGAGGGGCGCGGCGACGGCGGAGGCGGTGAGCGCGAGGCCCGCGAGCAACGCGGGCGCGGCGTGGCGGGCTCTCATGCGCTCACCTTAACCTCATCGTGCCGTCCGCGTGGATCACACGGTCCGCCCCGACGCCCAGCGCGCGCACGGCCGGCTCGCCCGGTACCACCCGCACGGGCAGCTCCGCGCCGTCCAGCCAGCGCTCCAGCCGCGCGGCGTCGCCCGCCACCTCCAGCCAGGCGATGCCGCCGGCCGGCGCACCCGCCCCGGGATCCGCCACGCCGCGGGCGCGGTGGACGAAGAACGGCAGGCACGGCTCGGTCATCGCCTCCGCCACGCCGGCCAGCGTCCCGGTGAAGCCCGAGCGGGTGATCGTCGACACGGCGACGCCGAGGCGGGCGGCCGTGGCCGGCACGTCCTCGACCGACACGGCGTAGCCGAGCAGCCCCTCCCCCACGGTGTCGATCCGGCGCGCCACCGCGGCCCCGAGCGGCGAGCCGGCCGCCTCTGCCGCGTCGGCCACCGCGAGCAGCTCGAGGTAGCCGCCGCCGAGCGGGACGATCCGGTTGTGCGTGCCCATGCCCTCGTGGCGGCCGCCCGCGGCCACGGCGAGGCCCAGCTCGGCCTCGACGCGCGCCGCCGCGGCGTCGAGGTCGGCCGTGGCGTAGATGACGTGGTCGAGCCTCAGCCCCGCAGCTCCTTCAGCTTCGCGTCGGGGTCGATCCCGTGCAGGCGCGCGAGGTTGCCGCCGAGGATCTTGCGCTTGGCCTGGTCGGTCAGCGGCGGGTAGCCGCGCTCGCTCGACGATGTCCTCGGGCAGCTCGAAGTCCCAGAACGCCTCCAGCGCCCACTGCGGGTGCCAGATCGGCGCCTCGCCGCCGTAGAGGATCTTGTCCTCGCCGCACCACCACAGCATCTTCCCGAGCGTCTCGGCGAACACCCGCGGCTGGCGGGAGATGAAGTTCACCGTGGCGGCGATCGACGCGTACAGGTTCGGGTAGCGGACGATCTGCCACAGGACCTCGTCCAGCCACGGCAGCCCGACGTGGAAGATGACGAAGTTGAGGTCGGGGAAGTTCGCCGCCGCGCCGTCCATGTCGAACGTGCGCGTGTGCTCGATCGGCTGCGGCCCCAGCGGGACGCCCTTGTGGACGCCGATCAGGTTGACCCCCAGCTCCTGCGCCTTCTCGAACACCGGGTAGGCGACGCGCGGGTCGTCCATGCGCCACGGGAAGGGCTGCCCGTAGTCGTAGCGGACGTTGTAGAACTTGAACGCCTGCGCGCCGTACTCCTTGACCTGGACGCTCCATCAGGTCGAGCGCCTTCTTGCCCTCGAGCGGGTTGACCGAGCCCCAGAACACGGCCCGGTCGGGGTGCTTCTGCGGCCATCTCCGCGCACTTGCCCAGTCGGACAGCCCGTCGTGGAAGAGGTCGGTGAGCGGCAGCGGCTGGGCGGCGATCATGTCGGTGTCGGAGCCCTCGATGACCATGTCGTAGATCTCGTCGACGCTCCACTCCTTCATGAACTCCTCGCGGCTGAGGACGCGCTCGCCGTCTTTGGTCAGCAGCTGGTGGAAGGCGAAGAGGTGCTCGTCGAACATCAGCCCCGGGCGGCCGAGGGCGTTCGCCGGGTCGAAGTTGAAGACGTGGCACACGCAGTCGAAGACGAACGCGTCGACCATCAGGCGGCGCTCCTCTGTGCTCGGTATGGCTCCAGCTCGTGCAATGGCATGCTCAGCTGCGCGCGGGCCGACTCCGAGAGCCGGTCCGGCGTCCAGGCGGGCTCCCAGACGACGCGCACGTCGACCGTCTCGACCCCGTCGAGCGCGCGCAGCGCCTCCGGGATCGCGGCTGACATGTTCGCCACGAACGGGCACCAGCCGGTGGTCGGGATGAGGTCGACCTCGACGTGGCCGGCCGCCTACGCGGACGTCCTCCACCACCCCCATGTCGACGATGGAACGCCGCGATCGGCGCAGCAGGGGTCGTAGACGCCGCGCAGCGCGTCGATCAGGACCGCTCGGTCCATGCCTCTCTCCTCTCGTGGTCGAACGCGATCCGGAAGCCCGTGGTCGCGGTGGCCCGCGCCGGGTCGGCGGGCAGCTCGCGCACGCTGGCCACGCCGTGCGCGGTGTCGAGGTAGCTGCCGCCGCGCAGGACGCCCCAGCCGTCCGGCCCGGTGTCGGCGACCCACTCCCAGACGTTGCCCGCGAGCTGCTCGGCGCCGCACGGCGCGGCGCCGTCCGGGTGCGCCCGGACCGGGGTCGTCCAGCCCCAGCCCGCCTCGGCGCAGTTGCAGCGCGCCTCGTCGAACGCGTCGCCCCACGGCCATGTCCCGTTGCCGGCCGCGGCACGCCACTCCCCGCTCGTCGGCAGCCGCCCGCCCAGCCAGGCGCAGTAGGCGAGCGCGTCGTCGCGCGTCACCAGCACGACCGGGTGGTCGGCGAGCTGCGGGTCGCGCACCCGCGGGTGATCAGGCCGCAAGCGGGCGAACGCGGCGTTCGTGACCGGGAAGCGCCCGATCAGCACCTCGCCCACGCGCACGCACTCCTCCGGCTCCGGCGACACCCGCAGCACGCCGCGCACCCTACTTCCCACGCCCAACATAAAGGGGTCTGACCCCTTAACCACCGCACGGGCTAAAGGGGTCTGACCCCTTTAGGTTTGCGGGTACCTGGGTGGCATGGGGGTCGACGAGCAGGTCGTGGCGTGGCGGCGCCATCTGCATCGCCATCCGGAGCCGAGCTTCCACGAGCACGAGACGGCGGCGTGGATCGCGGAGAGGCTCCAGGAGCTCGGATTGGCGCCGGAGCGCCCGACGGAGACCAGCGTGCTGGCGCGGCTGGGCGAGGGCGCGCCCGTGGTCGCGCTGCGGGCCGACATCGACGCGCTGCCGATCCGCGAGCAGAGCGGCGTGGACTTCGCGTCCGAGCGCGACGGCGTCATGCACGCCTGCGGGCACGACGGCCACACGGCGATGCTCCTGGGCGCGGCGTCGCTGCTGCGAGACGAAGAGCGCCCGCCCGGCGAGGTCCGCCTCCTGTTCCAGCACGCCGAGGAGCTCGCGCCCGGCGGCGCCGAGTCGATGATCGACGCCGGCGTCATGGACGGCGTGGACTTCGTCTACGGCTGCCACCTGTGGACGCCGCTCGAGCTGGGCAAGGTGGCGGCGGTGCCCGGCCCGTTCATGGCCGCCGCCGACTTCTTCACGCTCACCATCACCGGCCGCGGGGGCCATGCGGCGCTCCCGCACACCGCCGTCGATGCCGTCGCGGTCGCCGCGGCGGTGGTCACGAACCTGCAGCACATCGTCGCCCGCCGGCTCGACCCGCTGCAGCCCGCGGTGGTCACAGTGGGCAGCCTGCACGCCGGCGACGCGCCCAACGTCATCCCCGGCGAGGCCGTGCTGCGCGGCACGACGCGCTCGTTCGCCGAGGAGACCCGGCAGCGCCTGCCGGAGCTGATCGAGGAGGTCGCCGCCGGCATCTGCGCGGCCCACGGCGCGCACCATGAGCTCGACTACACGTTCGGCTACCGCCCCGTGGTCAACGAGCCCCGCGCGACCGACCTCGTCCGCGCCGCGATCGACCCGCACGCCCTCACCGACCTCGCCCCGATCATGGGCGGCGACGACTTCTCCGCCTACCTCGAGCACGCCCCCGGCTGCTACGCGTTCGTCGGCGCCGGCGGCGAGTTCCCCCACCACCACCCGCGCTTCGTCATCGACGAGCGGGCGCTGGCCATCGGCACGCGCCTGCACGTGGACGTGGCGCTGAACGCCCTGAAGGAGTACGCCACATGAAGCTCCAGCACGCGCTGTCCGCGCTGCCCTTCCTCGGCATCCTCGTCGGGATCTTCTTCGCCAACTCCGTCACGCCCTACGTCCTCGGGCTGCCGTTCGCGCTGTTCTGGGTGACGCTCTGGGTCCTGCTGGCGGCGGCGATCATGGCCGTCGTCTACCGGCTCGACCACCGGGAGCGGGACCGATGAACGTCGCGCTGGCCGTCATCACACTCTGCGGCGCGCTGGCCATCGGCCTCGCGCTGCGCGCCCGCCGCGGGCGCGACATGGACCTCGAGCAGTGGAGCGTCGGCGGCCGCGGCTTCGGGACGATCTTCGTCTTCCTGCTGATGGCGGGCGAGATCTACTCGACGTTCACGTTCCTGGGCGGCGCCGGCTCGTGTACGGCTCGGGCGGCGCCGCCTACTACATCCTCGGCTACGGCACGCTCGCCTACATCCTGTCCTACTACCTGCTGCCGGCCGTCTGGCGCTACGCCACGCCGCGCAGGCTCGTCTCGCAGGCCGACGTGTTCGTCACCGCCTACCGCTCGCGGGCGCTGGGCATCCTCGTGTCGGTCGTCGCGGTGGCGGCCATGATCCCCTACCTCGCGCTGCAGTTCAAAGGCCTGGGCGAGATCGTCTCGGCCACGTCCTACGGCAAGCTCTCGGCCACCCCGGCGATCTGGATCGGCGCCTTCGCCATGTCGATCTACGTGGCCGCGTCGGGCATCCGCGGCAGCGCCTGGACGGCGGTCGATCAAGGACGTCCTCACGCTGAGCATCGTCGTGATCATCGGGCTCTACCTGCCGTTCCACTACTTCGGCGGGATCGGCGCGATGTTCCACGCCGTCGACACGCCAAGCCGGGCTTCGCGGCGCTGTCGGCGACAAGGAGCTGACCCCGGTGTGGTTCTCCTCCACCGTGCTGCTGACCGCGCTCGGCTTCTACATGTGGCCGCACACGTTCGGCTCGGCGCTGACGGCCAAGCACGAGGACGTGTTCCGCCGCAACGCGGTGTTCATGCCGCTCTACCAGCTGCTGATCGCGTTCGTGTTCTTCGTCGGCTTCGCCGCCGTGCTGAAGGCGCCCAAGCTGGGCGAGACCGGCAGCGACTACGCGCTGCTGACCGTGGCCAAGGACGCGTTCCCGCAGTGGTTCGTCGGGCTGATCGGCTCGGCCGGCGTGCTGTGCGCGCTCGTCCCCGGCTCGATGCTGATGATCGCCACCGCGACCACGATCGCCAAGAACGTCGTGCGCGGGCTGAACCCCGGCATGTCCGACGACGCCACCGCGCGGCTGAGCAAGCTGCTCGTCCCCATCGTCGCGCTGGGCGGCGTGGGCTTCGTGTTCTCCGGCGGCCAGACGCTCGTCACGCTGCTGCTGCTGGGCTACGCGCTGGTCACCCAGCTGTTCCCGCCGCTGCTGATGGCGCTGGCCGCGCCGGGGCGCGTGACCAAGTGGGGCGCGGGGGCCGGCGTGGTGGCCGGCGTCGGCATGGTCGCTGGGATGTCGTTCTCCGGCGCGACGCCGGGGACCTCGACCACGGTCGACAGCTTCATCGGCGGCCTGCCGGGCTTCATCGGCCAGCTCAACCTCGGCATCGTCGCGCTCGCGGTCAACCTGGTGGTGATGATCGTGGTGAGCGCGCTCACCCGGGGCGCCGCGCCCGCGCGCACGGGCCGCTTCGACCGTACCGAGGCGCGCGAGCGTGCCATCGTGGAGGGGTGATCGTCGGTGTCCTCGGCCCCTTAGAGCTCGACGGCGACGGCCGCCGCGTCGGCGGCGGCCGCCTGCGGGCGCTGCTGGCCCGCCTGGCGCTGGACGCCGGGCGGCCGGTGACGACCGGCCGGCTGGTCGACGCCGTCTGGGAGGACGAGCTGCCGGCCGATCAGCTGCACGCGCTGCAGTCGCTCGTCTCGCGGCTGCGGCGCGCGCTGGGCGACGGCCGGCTTGGCCGCCGCGCCCGGCGGCTACGTGCTGCACGCCGACGTCGACGCGGAGCGCTTCGAGCGCGCTCGCCGACGACGGCGCGCGGGCGCTGGCCGCCGGCGACTCCCGACCGGGCGGCGAAGCTGCTGGCCGAGGCGCTGAAGCGCTGTGGCGCGGTCCGGCGCTCGCCGACCTGACCGACTACCGGTTCGCCGTCGCCGCGGCGGCGCAGCTGGACGACCTGCGGCTCGCCGCCACCGCCGACCGGATCGAGGCGGAGCTCGCGCTCGGCCGCGGCGACCGGCTCGTGGGCGAGCTCGAGGCGCTGACCGCCGAGCACCCGCTGCACGAGCGCCTGGCCGCCCAGCTGATCGCCGCGCTCTACGCCGCCGGCCGCCAGGCCGACGCGCTGGCCGCCTACGAGCGCGTCCGCGGCGCGGCTGTCCGACGAGCTCGGCGTGCCCCCGTCGCCCGAGCTGCAGGCGGCGCACCTCGCCGTGCTGCGCGGCGAGACGGCCAGCGCGCCGGCCGCGCCGGTGCGCACGAACCTGCCGGCCGAGGTCACGAGCTTCGTCGGCCGCGAGGCGGAGATCGAGCGCATCGGCGAGCTGCTCGAGCGCGGCCGGCTGGTCACGCTCGTCGGCCCGGGCGGCGCGGGCAAGACGCGGCTCGCCCGCGAGGCCATGGCCCGCTGGGTGGACCGGGTGGCCGACGGCGTGTGGCTCGTCGAGCTCGCGCCGGTGACCGCGCGCGACGACATCGTGCCGGCCGTGCTCGACGCGCTGGGCGTGCGCGACGCGAGCACGCTGCGGAGCGCCCGCGGCCGCACGCGACACGCTGGAGCGGCTGGTCGACGTGCTGGCCGACCGCGAGGCGATCCTCGTGCTCGACAACTGCGAGCACCTGATCGCCGCCGTCGCCGAGCTGGCCGAGCGGCTGCTCGCGGCGTGCCCACGGCTGCGGATCGTGGCCACGAGCCGCGAGGCGCTGGCCATCGCCGGCGAGAGCCTCGCGGCCGTGCCGCCGCTGGCCGAGGCGCCGGCGGTCCAGCTGTTCGCCGACCGCGCGCACGCCGCCGACCCGGACTTCGTGGTCGACGACGCCGCGCGGCGAGATCTGCCGCCGGCTCGACGGGCTGCCGCTCGCCCTCGAGCTCGCCGCGGCGCGCCTGCGCGTGCTGCCGGCATCCGAGCTCGCCGCCCGGCTCGACGACCGCTTCCGGCTGCTCACCGGCGGCAGCCGCACGGCGCTGCCGCGCCACCGCACGCTGCGCGCCGTGGTCGACTGGAGCTGGGAGCTGCTCAGCGACGCAGGAGCGGCGGCTCGCCCGCCGGCTGGCCGTGTTCGCCGCCGGGGCGACCGTGGAGAGCGCCGGCGCGCCGTGCGGCGGCGACTGTCGACGGGCTGGCCGCGCTCGTCGACCGCTCGCTGGCTGCAGATCGTGCCCGGGACGACGCCGGTGCGCTACCGGATGCTCGAGACGATCCGCGAGTACGGGCTCGAGAAGCTGGCCGAGGCCGGCGAGCTGGAGGCCACGCGCGACGCCCACGCCCGCTACTTCGCGCACCTCGCCGCCGACCGCCGAGCCGCAGCTGCGCCGCCGCGGGCAGAAGCGCTGGTTCGCGCTGCTGCAGGCCGAGCGCGAGAACATCCTCGCCGCCCTGCGCTGGCTGGGCGAGCGCGAGCGACGCCCGCGGCGCGCTGCGCCTGGCCGTGGACCTGTTGTGGTTCTGGCTGGTCTCCGGCAGCCAGAAGGAGGCCGAGGCGTGGCTGGACTTCGCGCTGGCCGTCCCGGGCGAGGCCGACCCCGACGACCGCTTCATCGCCGCCGGCATCCGCAAGCTCAACCGCCTCTCCGACGGCGGCGACGCCGACGCGCTCAAGGCGGGCATGGAGACGCTGTCGCGCGAGCTGGAGGCCGTCGACGACCGCGAGCGGCCGCTCGTGGCGGTGGCGAAGCCGGTGCTGGCCCTGTTCGCCGGGGACGCCGAGCGCGGCGCCCGGGCCGAGGCCGCCGCGGCCGCGCACCCCGACCCGTGGGTCGGCGCGGCGCTGCACCTGCTGAACGCCGGCCGGGCCGAGAACGACGGTGAGCTCGGTGCGATGGCCGGCGAGCTGGCCGCCGCGCGGGCCGAGTTCGCCGCCGTGGGCGACGCCTGGGGCCAGGCGATGGCGCTGTTCATCGAGTCCGGGCGCCAGCTCGTGGGCGGGGAGCTCGAGGCGGCGCGGGACACGCTGGCCGAGGCGGCGGAGGCGCTCGAAGGGCTCGATCCCGACACGGGCGCCGGCATGCTCGACGTGCGGATGAGCGACATCCTGCTGCGCACGGGCGACCACGCCGGCGCGCGCCGGCGGGCCGAGCAGGCGCTGGCCCGGCGCGACATGGGCTCCGACGACGCCACGTTCGTGCAGGCCATGATCGCCCGCATCGCCTGGCTGGACGGCGACCCCGGCGCCGCGCGGGCGGTGCTCGACGAGGCCCGCGAGCGGATCGACCGCCGCGGCCCGGTGCTGGCGCAGTACGCCCACGGCAAGGCCATGGTCGAGGCGCAGAGCGCGATCGTCGCCGCCGACACCGGCGACCTCGACGAGGCCGAGCGCCGGCTGGCCGCCGCATTCCCCGCGGCGGCCGGAACGTCTGACATGCCGGTCATCGCCATGGTGGGCGTGGCGGCGGCCGCCGTGGCCCACGCGCGCGGCCGGCTCGACGAGGCGGCCGAGCTGCTGGGCGCCGCGGCCGCCGTGCGCGGGGCCGACGACTTCACGGCGCCGGAGGTCGTCCGGCTGCGCGACGACGCCCGGTCCGCGGCGTACGCGCGCGGCCGGGCGCTGTCACGGGAGGATGCGCTGTCCCGCCTGGGGGCGGCGGTGTCAGGCGCGGCGCCCGTAGGCCCGTAGGGCCAGCGGCACGAACACCGCGAGCAGGATCCCCATCCAGGCGAACGTCCACAGGATGTCGCTCTGCACCGGGCCGCCGAGCATCAGCCCCCGCAGCGCGCCGACGAGATGGGTGAGCGGGTTGATGCGGGAGAACGACTGGAGCCAGTCCGGCAGGGTGCTGGCCGGGACGAAGATGCTCGTGCCGAACGTCAGCGGGAACATCAGCATGATCACGATGCCCTGGACCGCGCCCGGCGTGCGGGCGAGCATGCCGATCCAGACGGAGATCCAGCTCAGGCACAGCGCGAAGGCGATCACGAGCAGGCAGGCGGCGACCACCTCGGGCGCGCCGGTGTGGGCGCGGAAGCCGAGCGCGTAGCCGAAGCCCACGGTGACGGCGCAGAGCACGGCATAGCGGACGATGTCGGCGAGCACCGCGCCGACCAGCGGCGCGGCGCGGGCGATCGGCAGGCTGCGGAAGCGGTCGAAGACGCCCTTCTCGATGTCGTTGTTGAGGTTCACGCCGATGGCAGCGCCGCTGAAGGCCACGAGCTGCGCCAGCAGGCCCGGGAGCAGGAACTCCAGGTAGTCGTGGCGCGAGCCGTGGGCCACGGCGCCGCCGAAGATGAACGTGAACATGCCGACGAAGATGATCGGCTGCAGCGTCACGTCGAGGAACGCCTCGGGGTTGCGGGTGACGCCGATCAGGTTGCGCTTGGCCAGCACCAAGCTGTGCCGGATCATGCGCAGCGGGTTGCCGGTCTTGGTCACGGCGGCGGGTGCGTCGGCGGCGATGGCGGTCATGCGGCCTCCTGGAGCTCGGCCGTGCGGCCGGTCAACGTGAAGAACACCTCGTCGAGGCTGGGCAGGTGCAGCGACAGCTCGGTCACGGCGATGCCGGCGGCGGCGAGCCGCGGGACGACGTCGCCGAGCACGGCGTCGCCGGTCACGGGCACGCTCACGGCGCCGCCCTCGACCGGGCCGCCGACGATCGCGGCGACGTCGCCCAGGCGGCCCGGGTCGACGGGCCGGACGGTCAGCGTCTGGCCGCCGACGACCCGCTTGAGGCCCTCCGGCGTGTCGTGGGCGATCACGCGCCCGTGGTCGATCACCGTGATCTCGTCGGCCAGCGCGTCGGCCTCCTCGAGATACTGGGTGGTGAGCAGGACGGTCGAGCCGTCGTGCACGAGCGAGCGCACGACGCCCCACATGTCCTCGCGCTTGGCCGGGTCCAGGCCGGTGGTCGGCTCGTCGAGGAAGATCACCGACGGGCGGCCCACCAGGCCGGCGGCCAGGTCGAGCCGGCGGCGCATGCCGCCGGAGTAGGTCTTCGCGGGCCGGTTGCCGGCCTCGGCCAGTCCGAACCACGCGAGCAGCTCCTTCGCCCGGGCGCGGGCGGCGCGGCCGCTCAGGTCGAGCAGCTGGCCGATCATCACGAGGTTCTGCTCGCCGGTCAGCAGCTCGTCCACCGAGGCGTACTGGCCGGTCAGCCCGATCAGCTCGCGCACCTTGGCGGGCTCGCGGGCGACGTCGTGGCCGGCCACGCGGGCGCGGCCGGCGTCGGCGGCGATCAGCGTGGCGAGGATGCGCACGGCGGTGGTCTTACCGGCGCCGTTGGGGCCCAGGACGCCGAGCACGCTGCCGCGGTGGGCGGCGAGGTCGACGCCGTCGAGGGCCTGGGTGGCTCCGAAGGCCTTGCGGAGCCCTTCGGCTTCGATCGCGTATTCCATGCCGGCAGCATCGGGTCCGGCGCTCGCAGCCCGCACGCAGATCGCTCACACCGGGTGCGAGTGGATAGCGTGCCGCCTTTATGTCTGACCGCCTTGCCCCTCACCTGCGCCTGCCGACCTCCCCCGTGGCCCATCCCGACGCCGTCGTCCAGGGCGACCGCTGGCGCATCAGCGTGCTCGCCGACGGGCTGCTGCGACTCGAGTGGTCCGAGGACGGCGGGTTCGAGGATCGCGCCTCGACGTTCGCCCTCCACCGCGACCTGCCGGTGCCGGAGTTCCAGCTGCTGGACGGCGAGCCGGCGCTGGAGATCGTCACCGACCGGCTGCGGCTCGTCTACGACCGCGCGCCGTTCTCGCCCGCGGGGTTGACCGTCCAGGCGCGCGGCAACGTCAGCAACTACCACAGCGTGTGGCGCTACGGCGAGCCGATGCGCAGCCTCGGCGGGACCGCGCGCACGCTCGACGAGGCCGACGGGCGGATCCCGCTCGAGCCGGGCGTGCTGTCGCACCGGGGCGTGGCCGTGCTCGACGACTCGGGGTCGTTCCTGTGGGAGGACGACGGCTGGTTCAGCCCGCGCCCGGATGGCCGGACCGACCTCTACGTGTTCGGCTACGGGCACGACTACGCCGCCGCGCTGGAGGCGTTCCACGCCGTGTCCGGGCACACGTCGGTGCTGCCGCGCTGGACGCTGGGCAACTGGTGGAGCCGCTACCACCGCTACAGCGCGGAATCGTATCTGGCGCTGATGGACCGCTTCGCCGCCGAGGGCATCCCGCTGTCGGTCGCGGTGATCGACATGGACTGGCACCGGGTCGACTCGGTGCCCGAGCGCTACGGCTCGGGCTGGACGGGCTACAGCTGGGAGCGCGAGCTGTTCCCCGACCCGGAGGCGTTCCTGGCCGAGCTGCACCGGCGCGACCTGCGGGTGACGCTCAACGTGCACCCGGCGGACGGCGTGCGGCCCTACGAGGACGCCTACCGGGCGATGGCCGAGGCGCTGGGGCGCGACCCGGACGCCGACGAGCCGATCGCGTTCGACCTGACGGATCCGGACTTCGTGCGCGCCTACTTCGACGTGCTCCATCACCCGCTCGAGGACCAGGGCATCGACTTCTGGTGGCTGGACTGGCAGCAGGGCGGCCACTCGCGGCTGCCCGGCGTGGACCCCCTGTGGCTGCTCAACCACTTCCACTTCCTGGACTCCGGCCGCGACGGCCGGCGGCCGCTGACGTTCTCGCGCTACGCCGGGCCGGGCAGCCACCGCTACCCGGTGGGCTTCTCCGGCGACGCGCTGGTCAGCTGGGCGTCGCTCGAGTTCCAGCCCGAGTTCACGGCGACCGCGGCGAACATCGGCTACGGCTGGTGGAGCCACGACATCGGCGGCCACATCTATGGCCGCCGCGACGACGAGCTGGCCGCCCGCTGGGTGCAGCTCGGCGTCTTCTCGCCGATCCTGCGCCTCCACTCGTCCAGCAACCCGTTCCTGGTCAAGGAGCCGTGGCTGTACCCATCCGAGGCGCGCGAGGCGATGAGCGAGGCGCTGCGCTTCCGCCACCGGCTCGTGCCCTACCTGCACACGATGAACCACCGCGCGGCAGCGGAGGACGTGGCGCTCGTGCGGCCGGTGTACCTCCTCGCGCCCGGCGACCCGCGCGCCTACGCCGTGCCGACCGAGTTCGCGTTCGGCTCGGAGCTGCTGGTGGCGCCGATCACCGGGCCGCGCGACCCGGTCACGCTGCGCGGGTCGGTGCGCGCGTGGCTGCCGCCCGGGCGCTGGATCGACCTGTTCACCGAGACGGTGTACGACGGCGACCGCGAGCTCGAGCTGCACCGCGACGGGCGGTCGATCCCGGCGCTGGTCCGGGCCGGCGGGATCGTGCCGCTGGCCGCGCCGGACGACCTCGACGCCACTCGCAACCCCGAGCGGCTGGAGATCGTGGTGGCGGCGGGCGCCGACGGCGCGTTCACGCTGGTGGAGGACGACGGCACCGGCGCGACGCCGGCCGACATCCCGACCGCCCGGACGCCGCTCGCCTGGGACCAGGCCGCCGGCGAGCTGGCCATCGGCCCGGCCGACGATCCGCACGGCGTGCTGCCGGCGCGCCGCGAGTGGACGGTGCGGCTGCTCGGCACGGACGTGCGCGAGACCGTGTCCGGCGCGCCCGGCGAGCGGCTGGCCGTGCGGGCGGGTGCCGACCCCGGCGCCGCCACGCCGGACCGGTCCGACCGGCTGTTCGCGCTGCTCAGCGCGGCCCAGTACGACACCGAGGCCAAGGCGGCCGCCTGGGCGACGCTCACAGCGGAGCTGCCGGCCGCCGTGCAGCTGGCCGAGCTGCACGCGCAGGGCCTGCCGCCGGCGCTGCTGGGTGCGCTGACCGAGCTGTTGACGGCGCGATGAAGCCGTTCACCGTCGGAGTCGACGATGCCGTGCTGGACGACCTGCGGCGCCGGCTGGCGGCCACGCGCTGGCCGGACGAGCCGCCGGGCGCCGGCTGGGAGCAGGGCGCGCCGGTGGCGCACGTCCGCGCGCTCGTGGAGCGCTGGCGCGACGGCTTCGACTGGCGCGCGGTGGAGGCGACGCTCAACGGCTTCGCCCAGTTCACGGCGCCGGTCAGCGGGATCGGCCTGCACTTCATCGCCGAGGGCGAGAGCGGGCCGCCGCTGCTGGTCCTGCACGGCTGGCCGAGCAGCGTGTGGGAGTTCCACGAGCTGATCCCGCGGCTGCGCGACGACCACCGCGTCGTCGTCCCGTCGCTGCCCGGCTACGGCTTCTCGTTCGCTCCCGGCCAGCGGCGCTTCGGCGTCGTCGACATCGCGGACGCGGTGCACGAGCTGATGACCGAGGTGCTCGGCCACGACCGCTACCTCGTCGTGGGCGGCGACTGGGGCGCGAGCATCGCCTGCCGGCTGGCCCACGCCCATCCGGACGCGGTGGCCGGCCTGCACCTGTACATGATGCCGCTGCGCCGGCCCGAGACCTGGCCGGACTCGCTGGCCGAGTCGCGCGCATCGCTGAGGGCCTGGCAGCTCGAGGAGGGCGCCTACGCGGCCATCCAGGGCACCCGGCCGCAGACGCTCGCTTATGCGCTGGCCGACTCGCCGGCCGGCCTGTGCGGCTGGCTGGCCGAGAAGTTCGAGGTCTGGACGGACGCGAGCCTGGACCCCGACGACGTGCTGGCCATGGTGACGCTCTACTGGGTCACGCAGACCATCGGCGCCTCGTTCTGGCCGTACTTCAGCCGCATCCACGGCGAGTGGGTGCTGGATGACGTGGCCGCCGCCGGCGGGCGGATCGCCGCGCCGCTGACCTACCTCGACTTCCCGAAGGAGCTCGTCCACGTGCCGCGCGCGCTGGTGGAGACCGTGTTCGACGTCGTCCGCTGGGACGAGCACGACCGCGGCGGCCACTTTCCGGCGCTCGAGCGCACGGACGTGCTGGCCGACAGCGTGCGCCGCTTCGCCGCGGCGACCTAGCTGATGCTGACGATGGTCAGCCGGCGCTCGCCGCGCGGCGTCGCCAGCGCGCGCTCGTCGCCCACCCGGGCGCCCACGAGCGCCTTGCCCACCGGCGAGTCGATCGCCAGCCTGCCCTCGGCGGGCGCCGCCTCGGGCGGCGAGACGAGCGAGTAGGTGGTCCGCCGGCCCGAGCCGGCGTCCTCGACCTCCACGGTGCTGCCGAAGCCGACCACGTCGGTCTGCGTGTCGAGCTCGCGCACCTCCGCGGCCAGCAGCTGCTCGCGGATGCGGAGGATCTTCGTCTCCAGGTGCGCCTGGTCGTTCTTGGCGTCGTGGTACTCGGAGTTCTCCTTGAGGTCGCCCCACTCGCGCGCGGTCTTGATGCGCTCGGCGATCTCGCGGCGCGCGTCGGTCTCCAGGCGCTCGAGCTCGGCCATCAGCGTGGCGTGCGCCTCCGGCGTCATGAGAACTGGCTCGCTCAAGCCCGGCAGTCTAGAGAGGTCGGATGATCGGCGTGGGGCGGAGGGGCTGCACCCTGTCTCAATCCTCCGGTGCGAAGCAGCGGCGCCACTCCCCGTGGTCGCAGGCGGTCATCAGCGCGTCGGCCACCCGGGCGCGGAGCATGAACTCCCCGGTGTCGGCGACGAACGTGACGCTCGACTCCGAGCGGGCCATGCTGATCGGCGGGCTGCCGCCGGCGGCCAGCTCGGAGGCGATGCGGTCCCAGACGGCGACCGGTTGCGGGAACAGGACGGTGAGGCGGTGGACGGCGGGCTCCATGGGCGGAGCATACACGAACACATGTTCGTGTAGCGTCAGTTCTCGGGCGCCGCCCGAGCGAACCCCGGGCGCGATCGTCGCCCGCGACCCGGAGCTGAGCCTCGCCGGCGAGGGCCGAGGCCGAGGACGCGGACGGGGCGGTGGCCGCGGCCGAACGGCTGGCGCCCGACGTGGCGCTGCTGGACGTCGAGATGCCGGGCGGCGGCGGCGTGGCGGCGGCGCGGGCGATCGGCGAGCGCGCCCCCGGGCGTGCGCGTGCTCGCGCTCAGCGCTCACGCGGCCGAGGAGGCGCGCGCGGAGATGGCCGCGGCGGGCGCGGTCGGCTACGTGGTCAAGGGCGCGCCGCCCGAGGAGGTCGTGCGGGCGATCCGCGAGGCCGCGCGCGTCAGGCGGCCGTGACCGCGCGGGCGCGGCCGGCGCCCTTGGCGGCGTAGAGCGCGGCGTCCGCGCGGGCCAGCAGCGCCTCGGCGGACTCCGCGCCGTCCCACACGGCGATCCCGGCCGACGCCGTCTGCCCGAACGGGACCGCGCCGAGCAGGCGCTCGACCGCGGCGCAGGCGCCGGCGTGGTCGCTGTGCGGCAGCAGCACGGCGAACTCCTCGCCGCCGTAGCGGGCGAGCGTGTCGGTCTCGCGCATGATCGGCCGCCACGCGGCGGCCGTGTCGACCAGCAGGCGGTCGCCGGCCGGGTGGCCCTTCGCGTCGTTGAACGCCTTGAAGCGGTCGAGGTCGAGCATGACCAGGCAGAGGCTGCCGCCGTGGCGCTTGGCCCGCGCGATCTCGCGCTTGAGGTCGTCCTCCCACACGCGGCGGTTGGGCAGCCCGGTCAGCGGGTCGGTGCGCGCGGTGGAGCGCAGCCCGTCCACCAGCGCGGTGCGGTGGATGGTCACCGCCGCCTCGGCGGCCAGCAGCTGCAGCAGCTCCTGGTCGCGCTGGGTCAGCGCGTCCCGCAGCTCGGTCCAGCCGACGGCGAGCACGCCGACGCAGCGGCCCTCGTGGATCGCCGGGAACCAGGCCCCGGACGCCGAGCCCGTGACCGCGTGCCAGTTGAGCCGGACGCGCTCGTCCAGCGCGACGTCGGGCACGAACATGGCGTCGCCGGAGGTGAAGGCCGCGCCGGCCGCGGACGGCTGGGCGAGCTCGACGGTCATGCCGTGCACGGCGGCGCCCGCCGACGCGGTGACCGCGAGCGTCCCGGCGGCGTCCCCCGGCTCCCAGAGCACGACGGAGCCGGCGCCCGTGACCTCGCGCACGGCGGCGCACAGCGCGTTGCGGGCTGCGTAGAGGTCGTTCTGCGAGGCGAGCTCGTGCGCCACCCGGGCGAGCGCGCGCAGATCCTCGGCGTGAGCGGCGGCGTGCTGCTCGGCCGCGCGGCGCTGGGCGAACTGGTCGACGTGCGCCGTGAGCGTCTCGAGCAGGCGCCCGAGCGCCGGGTCGCGCTCCCGCGGCGCGCGCGAGACGAGCACGGCCACGGCCAGCGTCCGCCCCTGCAGCCGCAGCGGCAGCGCCACGGCCGCCCGGATCCCGGCGGCCTGGCTGCGCGGGTGCTCCTCGCCGGCGTCGCCCTCGCGCCACATCGGCTCGCGCGCCATCCACACCTGGCCGGGGAGCGCGTCGCCGACCTCGAACGCCTCCCGGGCGCCGCCGGCGAGAAAGTCGTCCAGCTCGGGCGTCGCCGACCACGCGGCGTAGACGCGCAGGCGCTCGTCGCCGGACATCGTCCAGAGCTCGGCGGCCTCCCAGCCGAGCTCGCGGCACAGCGCCTCGAGCGCGGGCTCGGCCGCGGAGCGCAGGTCGCCGGCCGCGTTGAGCACGGCCACCACCGCGCGCTCCGCCGCGGCACGCGCCTCGACGCGGCGCTCGGGCGTGGCGTCGTGCATGACGCCGACGAACCCGGTCGGCAGCCCGTCCCAGCCCGTGACGCCGCGCGCCTCCACCTCGGCCCAGCGCTCGACGCCGGCCGCGGTGAGGAACCGGTGCGCCAGCCGCACCGCCTCCTGCTCGCCGCGCAGCAGCGGCGCCAGCGAGCGCGCGTGCTGCGCCCGATCGTCGGGATGCACGAACTCGGTGCTCAGGCGCCCGAGCGACTCCTCCACCGTGAACCCGGTGGCGCGCTCCCAGGCCTCGTTCAGATACGTCCAGCGGCCGCGCGCGTCGGTCTCGAACACGCAGTCGCTCATGCTCTCGACCACCCGGCGGTGCCGCTCCTCGCTGCGCCGCAGTTGCTCCTCGGCCTCGTGGCGGGCGGTGAGGTCGGCGAGCGTGATCACCGCGCCGAGCAGCCGTCCGTCCGCGGCGTGCACCGGCCCGCCGCTGGCCAGCAGCGCGCGCTTGCCGCCGGGGGTGGTCGCGCGGAACTCGACGCCGCTCACCGGCTCGCCCCGCAGCGCGCGCAGCAGCGGCGTCTCGTGCGGCCCGAACGGCGTGCCGTCCGGGTGCTCGAGCCCGAAGTGCTCGGCCCATTCGAGCGGGTGCATGTCGTCCGCGAGCGCGGGGTGGAGCAGGCCCGGCCCGAACATGAGCAGCCGGCCCTGCGCGTCGCACACCTGGATCCGCCCGGCCGCCTCGCCGAGCACGGCGGAGAAGAACCCGCTCTGCTCCTCGAGGCTCGCCTGCAGCGCCCGCTCGTCGCTGACGTCGCGGATGACCACCATCACGTGGTCGATCGCCCCGGCGCGACCGGACCGGAACGGCACCGTGTCGGCGCGGAAGACCGCCTCCGAGCGGACGCTCTCCCAGTCGAAGGCGCGGCTCTCGCCGCGCAGCGCGGCCTCGAGATGGGGCTCGAGCGCCGCCAGGCGCTCCGCGGGCAGCACCTCGGGCAGCGTCCGGCCCACCAGCTCGCCGGGCCGCCAGCCCTGCCGCTCGAACGCGAGCCCCTCGAACTGGACGACGCGGCGGTCGCGGTCGACCACCATCAGCGCGGATTGCGGCGAGTACGCGGCCAGCGTGCGGTAGCGCTCGTCGGCCAGGCGCGCCTGGCGCAGCGAGCGCGAGACGAGCACCGCGAGCGCGACCGCCACGGCGGCCAGCAGGGCGAGCAGGGCGATCATCGGCCGGCGGGCATGAGCGCGGCCCGCAGCGCATCGCAGGTCGCGTCGAAGACCTCGTCGAGGCCGTCGACGTCGGGGGCCGGGCCGGACTCGGCCTTCTCGATCGCCGCCGCCAGGCCGGCGAGGCGCGCGGCGCCGATGTTCTGGCAGCTGCCCTTCAGCTTGTGCGCGGTCCGGCGGACGGCCTCGGCGTCGCCGTCCTGGACGCCGCAGCGCAGGTCGGCCAGCAGCGGCGGCGTGCTGTCGACGAACAGGTCGACGAGCTGCTCGACGATCTCCGGGTAGTCGTCGCGGAACACGCGCATGCGCGCCTCGTCGACGAGCGTGTCATCCGGCTCGGCGGCGGCCGGCGCGGGGGCCGCGCCGGCCGGGGCGGCGCCCAGCCAGCGCTCCAGCACCGCATCCAGCTCGTTCGGGCGCAGCGGCTTGGACAGGTAGTCGTCCATGCCGGCGGCCAGGCAGCGCTCGCGGTCGCCCTTGAGCGCGTGCGCGGTCATGGCCACGACGGGCAGGTGCGCGTCGCCGCCTTCCTCGCGGGCGCGGATCGCGCGCCGTGGCCTCGTAGCCGTCCATCTCCGGCATCTGGCAGTCCATGAAGACCAGGTCGTAGTCGCCGGCGGCCAGCATCGACAGCGCCTCGCGCCCGTTGCCCGCGGTCTCCACGCCGAAGCCGCGCTTGGCCAGCATCGCCTCCAGCACGCGCTGGTTGACCGCGTTGTCCTCGACGACCAGCAGGCGGTCGGTGCGGGCCGCCGGGGCGCCCGCCTCGAGCCGCTCGGCCGGCGACTCGGCGGTCAGCCCGCTGAGCGCGTCGGCGACGCTCTCCAGCAGCCGGGCGCGGCGGACCGGCTTCTGCAGGTAGTGGTGCACGCCGGCCTCGCGCGCCGCGGCGCGACGGTCGGTGGTGGAGGTCAGCATGATCAGGCGGGCGGCGCGCAGCGACGGCGCCATCGAGATCGCCCGCGCCAGCTCGACCCCGTCCATCCCGGGCATCTGGCCGTCGAGCAGGACGACCTCGAACGGCTCGCCGCGGCGGGCGGCGGCGTGCATGGCGGAGAGCGCGGCGGCGCCGGACTCGGCGCTCTCGCAGCGGACGTCGCGGGCGCTCAGGTAGGCCTCGACGATCGCCCGGTTGGTGGCGTTGTCGTCGACCACCAGCGCATGCAGGCTGTCCGGCAGCGGCCGGCGTGCGCTTGCGCGAGGGCCGCGGCCCGGCGGCGGCGCCGAAGCGGGCGGTGAAGCACGAACGTGCTGCCCTCGCCGGGCGTCGAGCGCAGCCGGATCTCGCCGCCCATCAGCTCGACGAGCTGCCGTGGAGATGGCCAGGCCGAGCCCGGTGCCGCCGTAGCGGCGGGTGGTCGACGTGTCGGCCTGGGCGAAGGAGTCGAACAGCCCGGGCAGGACGTCGCCGGGGATGCCGATGCCGGTGTCCGTCACCTCGAAGCGTGCGAGCACTCCCGTGTCGTCGGCCGACTCGGCGTGCACCCGCACCGTGACCTCGCCGTTCTCGGTGAACTTGACCGCGTTGGACAGCAGGTTGGTGAGCACCTGGCGGACGCGGGCGCGGTCGCCGTGGACCATCGCCGGCACGTCCTCGTCGATCCAGGCCAGCAGCTCGACGCCCTTGCCGTGGGCCTGCGGCGCCAGCATCTCGCTCGTGCCCTCGACCGTGTCGCGCAGGTCGAAGTCATGACGGTCGAGCTCGAGCTTGCCGGCCTCGATCTTCGAGAAGTCGAGGATGTCGTTGATCACGCCCAGCAGCGCGTCGCCCGAGCCCGCCGCGGTGGCCGCGTGCTCGCGCTGCTCCGGCGTCAGGTCGGTCTGCAGCAGCAGGTCGATCATGCCGATCACGCCGTTCAGCGGCGTGCGGATCTCGTGGCTCATGTTGGCCAGGAACTCCGACTTCGAGCGCGACGCGTGCTCGGCCTCCCCCACCGCGCGCTTGAGGTCGGTGACGTCGGTGCCCATCGTGGCGATCGCGTAGACGTGCCCGTCCTCGCGCCGCAGCGGGAACTTGACGAGGTGCAGCATGCGGCCGACCTGGCTGGGGCGCTCGAACTCCTTGACGCGCCCGGTGCGCAGGATCTCGATGTCGGTCACGGTGATGGCGTCGGCTTCCGCCGGATCGAACAGCTCGGCGTCGGTGCGGCCGATCACGTCGGCCCCGACGAGCTTCATCGCCCGGCGCCATTGATCGTTGACCAGCAGGTAGCGGCCGTCGCGATCCTTGACGGAGATCGTGGTCGTCGTATGGGCGAGGATGCCCATGAGGCGGTCCGTCTGCACGCGCAGGTCTTCCTCACGAGTGGCGAGCGCCTCCGCCATCTCGTTGAACGCCCGCCCCAGCCGGCCGATCTCGCCCGCGCCGTCGGCGGGCACGCGCGTGCCGAGATCGCCCTCCGCGACCGTCTGGGCGCCGGCGGCCACGCGGCGCACCGGCGCGAGGATGAAGCGGTGCAGGCCGAAGGCCAGCAGCAGCACGAGCGCGGCGATCAGCAGGCAGCCGGCGGCCGCGAGCGCGAGCATGCGGTGGCGCAGGCGCTGCGAGTGCGCGCGGCGCTCGACGATCAACCGCTGCTGGGCGGCCGAGAGGCGGGCGAACTCGGCCCGCAGCGCGTCCAGCCGCTGCTTGCCCTGGGTGGTCTCCTGGAGGATCGCGCCCTGGCCGCCGCGGTTGATCAGCGGCTCGGTGTAGCGGGTGACGTAGGAGTTGAGGTCGCGGCGGATCTGCTGGGCGAGCGGCCGCTGGTCCGGCGGGCTGAGCCGGACGAGCGCGGCCGTGCGGGCCGGGATGACGGCACGGCCGCGGTCGTAGGGCTCGAGGAACTTGCGGTCGTGGGTGAGCAGGTAGCCGCGGACGCCCGTCTCGAGGTCGACGGCGGTGCGCTCGAGCTGCAGGGCGTCCTGGCTGACCTGCGTGGCGTCGCGGGAGGCCCGCGACACGGAGTCCAGCGAGTGGACGGTGACGATCACCGTCGCGAGCATCCCCGCCACGACCACGAGGATCAGCCCGAGCAGGGCGAACGTCGGCCCGCTGAGGCTGCGCGCGCGCAGGCGTGCGGACATGGCGAAGGGACGGAGCATCGCAGCCACTTCATCGGCAGGATGCCCGCTTGGGTTGAAATCATTGCCTCGGCCTTGGGCCGAGCCTCTTGCTGCCATGGACATCCTGATCGTCGACGACGAGCCCGGAACACGCCTCCTCACCGCCGCCGCGGTCGAGCGGCTGGGCCACACCGCGCGGCAGGCCGGCGACGGCGAGGAGGGCCTGCGGCGCTTCGCGCAGGAGCGCCCCGAGGTCGTGATCACCGACTGGTCGATGCCCGGGCTGGACGGCACGCAGCTCGTGCAGCGCATCCGCGCCGACCCGGCGCCGGGCTACACCTACGTGATCCTCCTGTCCGGGCGGGCGGACGAGGGCGCGGCGCGCGAGGCCGCGCGAGCCGGCGCCGACGAGGTGCTCGCCAAGCCGCTCGACGCCGCCGTGCTGGAGCGCGGGCTGATCGCCGCCGAGCGGCTGGTGGCGCTGCACCGCCAGATGCTGGCCGCGTCCACGCACGACCCCGAGACCGGCGCGTTCAGCCGGGCCCGGATGGACGAGGACCTCGACGCGCTGTGCGCGCGCGTCACCCGCTACGGCCACGTCTACTGCCTCGCCATGTTCGACGTGGCACCGGAGGCGGCGGCCGGAGCCGCCGGGCGGGCGCTGCTGCACGGCATCCGCTCCGGGGACGCGCTCTACCGCAGCGCGCGCTCGCGCTTCGTCGCGCTGCTGCCCGAGCAGAAGCTGGACACGGCCGGCTTCGCGGGCGAGCGGCTGCGGGTGCGGGCCGAGGCGGCGGCCGGCGCCGGCGCCACGGTGAGCTGCGGGATCGTCACGTCCGCGGGCAGCGAGTGCGACCCCGGGGACCTGCTCGCCCGCGCCGCCGAGGCCGTGGCCGCGGCCAGCGCGGCCGGCGGCGGCGTGGTCGGCCAGGCGTCCCAGGAGGGCGCGCTGCGCCTGCTGATCGCCGACGACGACCCGGTGTCGCGGCTGACCATGGGCGCGCTGGTGCGCCGCGAGGCGGGGCTGGAGCTCGTGGCCGAGGCGGGCGACGCCGCGGAGGCGGTCGAGCTGGCCCGGCAACGCCGCCCGAACGTCGTCCTGCTGGATGTCGACATGCCGGGCGGCGGCGGCGCCCGCGCCGCCGTGCAGATCCGCGAGTCGCTGCCCGACGTGCGCATCGTGGCCATCAGCGCCGACGACTCGCAGGCCAACCAGTACGACATGATGCGGGCGGGCGCGGTCGGGTTCCTGTCCAAGGGCGCGCCGGCAGAGGAGGTGCTGCGGGTGATCAGATCATCCGCCCGATGGTGACGCATCGCCCAGAGGGCGATGCTTCGGGGGGTTCGACGAGCCTCTCACCAGGCGCATATGCCGGGTGAACCCCCGGGCGCGCCGACTCGGTCAGGAGTCCAGCGCCGCGTTCACCAACGCGTCGGCGCGTGCGTTCTCGGCGCGGCGGACGGCGCGGATCGTCCAGGCGTGAAGCCGCCCAGCGCGTCCAGCGCCGCCCGGTGCAGCGGCGCGAGGTCCTGGCTGCGCACGCGGTAGCGGCCCTCGATCTGCTTGACGACCAGCTCGGAGTCGCATGACGACGTCGACCTCGGTGGCGCCGAGCGCGCGGGCCCGCTCGAGGCCCAGCAGCAGCCCGCGGTACTCGGCCACGTTGTTCGTGGTCTCGCCCCAGGCGGACGCTGGACTCCTCGTGCACCCCGGGCGCGCTGACGACCGCCGCGGCGGCGGCGGGACCGGGGTTGCCGCGGGCGCCACCGTCCACGTGGACGGTGACCCGCATGGCCTACTCCACGGGGGCGAGCGGCGGGAAGTCGCCCGTGATCGCGCGACGCGCCGCCGGTCGCGGACCTCGCGCTGGCCGCCGCCGGTGGAGCCGGGCAGGCGGCGCTCCTTCTTGCGGCGGTCGACGATCACCGTCACGTTCGGGTCGTCGTCGTAGTAGTCCGCCAGCTTCTCGTAGAGCTCGTCGGCGAGCGCTTCGGGCACGACGCAGTAGATCACGCCCGCGATCCTAGCTCTCGCGGCCGCGTTCCGAACTCGGTCATGTGTTGACCCCCAGGTGCAGCGCGCCGCGCTCGTCGGCCGCGGCGTTGGCCACCTGCTCCTCGGGCACGAGCTCCGACAGCTCGTCGCCCTGGGCATCGCGCCGGACGCCGCCCGCCTCGTCGGACAGGTCGACCTCGAAGCGGTACCAGGACAGCTCCCACATCACGGTGATCGCCACCACCGCGGGCCGGTCCGTGCGCGGGCGCACGCACACCGCCGGGGCGCCCAGCGAGCGGGCCACGCCGCCCACCGTGCGCTTGTGGTCGGAGGCGTTGAAGACGTCCAGCGCGCGCTGCATCTTCAGCTCGGCGTTGGTCGGCACGGCGCGGATGTGGCGCGGCTGCGCGGCGGCGGCTCGGGCACCGGCACGGGCGGCGCGGCCGCGCGGGCTCGTCGTCCTCGCGCAGCTCGTGCAGCTCGCGGGCGCGCTCGCGCCGGTTGCGCAGGCGCTCGAGGAAGCGAGCGGCCGCGCCCCTCGTGGCGCGGATGGCGCAGCGCGAGGTCGTCCGGCCCCGGACTCGCGGATCCAGCCCTCGTGCTGGGCCCGCGGGCCGCACAGGTCGCACACCATGCGGCGCTCGCCGCCGGTCAGGTAGTGCTCGGCGTGCTCGCCGCGCAGCAGCGTGCGCCCGCAGACGTCGCAGGCGATGTCGAGCTGGTTCGTCTTGATGTCGCGGGTCCGCGCCATGACGGGGGCGAGGGTAGCGAAATCGCGCCCTCGCCCCCGCACGAACTCATGCCACTGCTTCGGCTTCTTCCCTGCGACTTGTCGATCACCTTCTGCGCGAGGTGGGCCGGGATCTCCTCGTAGCGCAGGAACTCGAGCGTGTACTCGCCCTGGCCGCCGGTCAGCGCGCGCAGGTCGGGCGCGTAGCTGAGCATCTCGGCCATCGGCACCTCGGCCTTGACCTCGGTCATGCCGCCGACCGCCTCGGTGCCCAGCGGGCGGCCGCGGCGGCGAGCAGGTCGCCCATCACGTCGCCGACGGCGTCGTCGGGCACCGATGCAGGTGACCAGCATGATCGGCTCGAGCAGCACCGCGCCCGGCCTGGCCATCGCCTCCTTCATGGCCAGCGAGCCGGCGAGCTTGAACGCCATCTCCGACGAGTCGACCGTGTGGTAGGAGCCGTCGAAGAGCCGCACCCGGACGCCCTTGACCGGGATAGCCGGCCACGGCGCCGCCTGCCATCGCCTCGAGCACGCCCTTCTCGACCGCGGGGATGAAGCCCGTGCGGGATCACGCCGCCCTTGATCGCGTTGACGAACTCGAAGTCGCCGCCGGGCAGCGGCTCGATCTCGATGTGGCAGTCGCCGAACTGGCCGCGCCCGCCGGTCTGCTTCTTGTGGCGCCCGTGGGCCTTGGCCGAGCCGCGGATCGTCTCCTGGTAGGGCACGCGCGGCGGGTGCAGGTCGACCTCGGCGCCGAAGCGCGACTGCATGCGGTCGACGATCACCTCGACGTGGATCTGCGACAGGCCGGCCACGATCTGCTCGCCGGTCTGCGTCGTCGCGGTGCAGGTCGATCGTCGGGTCCTCCTCCTGCAGCCGGCGCAGGGCGGTGAACACCTTGTCCTCGTCGCCCTTGGTCTTGGGCTCGATGGCGAACGCCATGACCGGGGCGGGCAGCTTGATCCGCGGCATGTGGATCGGCGTGTCGCGCGCCGCCAGCCAGTCGCCCGCGTGCGTCTCCTTGAGCTTGGCCACCGCGCCGATGTCGCCCGGGCCGAACGCGTCGACGTGGGTGACCTCCTTGCCGCGCGGGCTCAGCAGCTGGCCGACGCGCTCCTTGTTGTGCGTGCGGGTGTTGAGCACCTGCGTGTCGTGCGGTCATCGTGCCCTGGTAGACGCGGAAGAGGTTGATGCGGCCGGCGAACGGGTCGGCGCGGGTCTTGAACACGTAGGCGAACATCTCCGCGCCTCGGGTCGGGCTCGAGCGATGTGCCCGTCGACGCTCGACGCGCCGCCGTGCTGGACCGGGCGACGGGAGGTCGTCGACGATCGCGTCGAGCAGCCGGTTGGCGGCCAGGCGGCGTGGTGGCCACGCCGCAGGTGACCGGGAAGATGTGGCCGTGGTCGGTGCCGTCCTCGAGCGCGGTGACGATCTCCGTCGTGGGAGATCTCCTCGCCCTCGAGGTAGCGCTCCATCAGCGCCTCGGAGTTCTCCGCGACCTCGTCCATGAGCTTCTCGCGGTACTCCTGGGCCTGCTCGGCGAGCTCGTCCGGGATCGGGATCTCGCGTGCACTCGCCGTCGCGCGTACTCGTAGCGCCTTCATGTCGACGAGGTCGATCACGCCGCGGATCTCGTGCTCGGAGCCGATCGGGATCTCGGTGGCCACGACGTGCGGCCCGAAGGCCTCCTTCAGCGAGTCCAGCGTGCGGAAGAAGTCGGCCCGCTCGCGGTCGAGCATGTTCACGTAGATCAGCCGCGCGACGCCGAGCTCCTCGGCGCGCTCCCACAGCCGCCGCGTGGAGACCTCGACGCCCATCACGCCGTTGATCACGAAGATCGCCGACTCGCACACCCGCAGCGCGCCGAGCGCGTCGGCGATGAAGCTGCGGCTCGCCGGGCGTGTCGATCAGGTTGACCTTCGTGTCGCGCCACTCGAACGAGGCGAGCGACGCGGAGATGGACATGCCGCGGGACTTCTCGTCCTCGTCGGCGTCCGAGACCGTCGTGCCGTCAGCCACCGAGCCGAGCCGGGTCGTCGCGCCTGCCTCGAACAGCAGTGCCTCGTGCAGCGACGTCTTCCCGCTCCCCCGGTGGCCCGACTAGGGCCACGTTGCGGATCCTGTCTGCGGCGTACGGCATGCCTTGCGCTCCTCTCTCCCTTGCGGGTCCTACGAGGAACGAAAGCTATCGTCAGTCGCGCAGGTTGTCGCCCTGCAGCCGCGACTTCAGCCGCAGCACGGCCTTGGTGTGCAGCTGGGAGATGCGCGACTCGGTCACGCCGAGGACCTCGCCGATCTCCCGCAGCGTCAGGTTCTCGTAGTAGTAGAGGGCGATCACGAGCTTCTCGCGCTCGGGCAGCGCCGGCGATGGCGTCGGCGAGGCGGTCCTTGAGCTCGGACTGCGCCAGCATCTGCTGCCGGGTCCGGGCGCATCGGGGTCCTGGAGCGTGTCGAGCAGCGAGACCGCGTCGCCGGAGGAGTCCGAGACCGCCCACAGCTCGTCCAGCGCCACGACCGTCGAGTTGGAGATCTGGACCAGCGCCTCCTGGAACTCCTCGATGGAGATGTTGAGCTCGCGCGCCATCTCCTCGTCGGTCGGCGTGCGGTGCAGCTGGTGCTCGAGCTTGGCGTGCACCTTCTCGATCTCCCTCGCCCGGGCGCGCACCGACCGCGGCACCCAGTCGAGCGCCCGCAGCTCGTCGATGATCGCGCCCTTGATGCGCGGTGATCGCGTACGTCTCGAACTTGATCTCGCGCTCGAGGTCGAAGCGCTCGATCGCGTTGATCAGCCCGAGCAGGCCGTAGGAGATGAGGTCGGCCTCCTCGACGTGCGCAGGGAGGCCCGGACGACATCCGGCCGGCCACGTACTTGACCAGCGGCGAGTAGGCGACGACCAGCTGCTCACGGGCCTTGTCGGAGCCGTCCGACTTGTACCGGCGCCACAGGTCCCTGAGCTCGATCGCTTTGACGTTGGTCTCCAGTGCGGCCCCCTAGGCCCGCGGATGGCTCTTCGCGTATGCCGCCCGCAGCCGCGCGGACTCTACCCGAGTGTAGACCTGGGTCGTCGAGATGCTTGCGTGGCCCAGGAGCTCCTGGATCGCGCGCAGGTCCGCGCCGCCCTCCAGCAGGTGGGTGGCGAAGGAGTGGCGCAGGGCGTGCGGGTGCACGCCGGTCTGGGTCGCGGCGTGCCGCGCCCACACGCGCAGGCGGCGGCGCACGTCGGACGTGGACAGCCGCCGGCCGCTCTTGGACAGGAACAGCGCTGGCTCGCCGTCATTGGCGCTCAGCGCCGGCCGCGCGCGCTCGAGGTAGGCGCGCCAGCGCCCGCAGCGCCGGCTCGCCCGTGGGCACGAAGCGGGTCTTGGACGCCCTTGCCCTCCACGCGCACCTGCTCGGCGTCGAACTCGATCGAGGCGACGTCGAGATCCACCAGCTCCTCGGCGCGCAGCCCGGACGCGTAGGCGAGCTCGAACAGCGCGCGGTCGCGCTGCTCGAGCGGCGTCGAGGCGGGGATGCGGTCCAGCAGCCGGGCGACGTCGTCGGGCTTGAGCGTGCGCGGCAGCGTCTGGGGCAGCCGCGGCGCGGCACGAGGTCGGCCGGGTTCGCGTCGATCCGGCCGTGCTCGACCAGGCTGCGGAACAGCGAGCGCAGCGAGGCGAGCTTGCGCGCCATCGTGCGCGGCGCGGCGCCCTTCTGCGACAGCCGGGCGGCCCAGCGGCGCAGCGCCTGGTAGTTGACGGCCTCCGGATCGAGGCCGTTCGCCGTCGCCCACGCGCGCCAGCTCGGCGGCGTCGGTGCCGTAGGCGCGGCGGGTCCGCTCGGCCGCGCCGCGGCGGCGCAGGTCGGCGTCGAACAGCCGCAGCGCCTCCCGCCAGGGCTCGGACACGGCCGCCGTACCCTGGGACGCCGTGGCCGCGTTCTTCATCGACACCTCCACGGGTCAGGTCGCCACCCTGACGCAGCTCGTCGCGGCCGGCATCACGCCGTCCGACGAGCGGCCGCCCGCGCCGTGGCACCCCGTCCGGGGCGACCGCGACGCGAGCACGCTGTGGTACGCGGTGATGCGCAAGCAGGTCAAGGACGTCTTCATCGGCACCCTCTGCATTCGCCACTCCGACCACCACGCCTCCCTGCTGCAGGGCGGCTGGCAGGAGGTGCCGGTCGACGAGATCGCCGCCGGCTTCCCCGGAGCGCCGGCCGCCGAGGCCCCCGACGGCCTGGCCGGCCTCGGCGGCTAGTACCGGTGACCGTGAGTACGGCGGGTCGCTCGCGGCAGCAATCGTCGTCGCTGCCGGCGCACGACGGGCGCAAGCATGCTGGTGGCACGTGTGCGCCCGGCGGGTGCCGGCAGCGGCGGCGAGGGCCTGCGAGAACCCGCCGTAGTCGCGGGGGCCGGTACTACGCGATGTACACCGAATCGCCGACGTCGACCCGGTCGTAGAGGTCGATCACGTCGGGGATGTGCATGCGGATGCAGCCGTGGCTGGCCGCCGAGCCGATCGAGCCGTCCTCGTCGGTGCCGTGGATGCCGGCGCCGGCGTAGATGCCCATCCAGCGCGCCTTGATCGGGTCGGCCGGGCCGGGCGGGATCACCTTGCCGGCCAGGTCGCCCGCCCAGGCGGAGTTCGGCACGTGCCAGGACGGGTTCACCTGCTTGTCCTGGATCTGGTAGAGCCCGGCGGGCGTCTCCAGCCCCGCCATCCCGACCGCGATGGGATAGGTCTTGACCAGCTTCAGGTGGTCATAGAGCCGCAGCGTGAACGCGCCGCGGTCGATCATGATCACGTGCGGATAGGAGGCGGCCAGCTGCGCGGTGCTGACGGCGGGCGCGACCGCCTTGGCGTGGATCCGGACCGTGGTCGCCCGCGGGTCGAGCAGCGCCGTACGCAGGTCCTTGCGCAGCGTGTTGAACTTCACGCGCCGGCCGGTGACCGAGGCCGTGGGGTCGATGCTGCCGTGCTCGAGGTCGACGGCGGCGCTCCTGGCCGGGCGGTTGAGCTTGCGCTGCACGCGGCGCACGACGCGGTCGATCGCGGCCTGCGAGTACGTGACGTCGGCGGCCAGGCTCGCGTCCACGGGGTCGCCCTTGAGGTCGCGCCAGGCGCGGCTGAACATGCCGCCCGCGCGCGAGCGGGCAAGCGCCGCCGCCACCGTGCCCTGGATGTCGATGCCGACCGCGGCCGCCTTCGGCGTGAGCGTGAAGCGGCGGTGGCCGTAGCGCACCTTGATCGGCCGGGCGAGCGGCTCGAGCAGCGCGGCGCGGAGCTTCGCCTCGGCCTGAGCGGGCTTCAGGCCGCCGATCGACACGTCGTTGACGCGCACGCCGGCGGCGATCGTGTCCTTGTGGGCGCGGTCGACGAAGTACGCAGCGGCGGTCACACCGAGCGCGAGGGAGGCCAGGAACCCGGCGAGGACGAACAGGCGCGTACGCATTCCGCTGCGCGAGATGGTAGGGGGATGAGCAAGCGGTCAGCTACCGCTGCAAGCGTTCTGGCGCGTCAGGATCTTGACCCTCGCGGCGGATGCTGGGCGACCAGCGCAGGAACTCCTCCACCTCGCGCTCGTAGCGATACGGCGCGCCGGCGCTCTCGCGCAGCGGCGCGAGGCGCAGCGCCTCGGCGAACGCCTGCACGGTCTCCCGCGCGTGGTCAGCGCGAACGCGGTAGCCGGCGAGCTTGAGCCTGCGGTTGTCCAGGCCGCGGCCGAAGCGCAGCTGGCGCCGCACCTCCTCGGGGACGCGCAGGCCGAGCGGACCCAGCAGCGCCGCGGCGAGGCCCGTGCCCCACGGCGGCAGCAGCGGGGCGTACGGCTTGCCCAGCAGGCTCGGCGACCTCGGAGAGCACGAGCACGCCGTCGCGGCGCGGCGTTGTAGACGCCCGGGCAGGTCGTTGCGTCACCGCGTGGGCGAGCGCGCCGACGATGTCGTCCTCGTGGATGAACTGGTAGCGCGGGTCGAAGCCGAGGATGCCCGGCACGGCCGGGCAGCTCAGGAGCGCGGTGTGCGCCGTCGCTGAGGTCCGGCCCGAGGCCGTTGCAGTAGCGCAGCGTGGTGACGGTGATGGCCGGGTTGCGCAGGGCGAAGCCCTGGACGGCGTCGTCGGCCTCGACGATGTCGGACTCCAGCCGGCGTTCGCGGCGGGTGCGGCCGGCTGCATCTCCTCGGTGAAGAAGCTCGGGTCGTCCTGCTGGCAGCCGTAGTAGTGCGCCGAGGACTTGAAGACGACCTTCTTGACCGGCGAGTCCGGGCCGCCGCAGGCGGCGAGGATGTTCATCGTCCCGATGACGTTCTGCTCGTGGGCCGTGCGCGCGCTGCCCGTGGCCGATCGACCACGAGCCGCGTGTCGACCACCGTGTCGATCTCCGCCGCCTGCACGATCCGCCGGAGCAGGGCGTGCTGGGTGCCGACACGGACGAACTCGGTGCGCTCGCAGCTCGAGCGTCGGGTCGTCGGGCGAGACGCCGACGAGCGCCTCGACGTCGTCGTCGCGCTCGAGCACCTGGGCGAGCCGGCCGCCCCAGTAGGTGGAGAGCCCGGTGATGAGGACGCGCTGTCATCCGAGCCACACGGACCGGCGGCGCTGGCCAGCATGTCGAGAGCTCCTCCTGGATCCGGCCGCGGATGTCCTCGGCCACGGTCTGCACGAGGCCCTGGTCGTTCCACGGCTCGTCGCCCCACTGGTCGGTCGGGATCGGGCTCGAGGAAGCGGATGCGGAACTTGGCCGGCAGGTAGGCCGACGCCGGCGGCCAGGCCGAGCCAGGGGAAGCTGGGCGTGATCGGGAAGTAGATGCAGGCCGGTGAGCCGCTGCAGCGAGGCCGACGTGGGCGAAGATCGGCATCGCCTCCTCGGCGCCGACGACGGCGACCGGGACGATCGGCGCCTCGCGCGCATCGCCGCCTCGACGAAGCCGCCGCGGCCGAAGCGGCGCAGCCGGTAGCGGTCCTTGTAGAGCTTCTCGGTCCCCTTGCGGCCCTCGGGGAAGACGAGCACGAGCTGCTCCTCGTCGTAGCAGCAGCCGGTGCACGTTGGCCGGGTGCGCGGGCACGCCGCCGACCTTGGCGAGGAGCATGCTGAACAGGCCGGATAGCCCTTGAAGAAGTGCTCGACGGTCAGGTGCACCGGGCGCGGGCGCGGGTGCTCCTCCTTGATCGCCTTGGCGATCATCGGCGCGTCCGGCGGCAGCGCGCCGGCGTGGTTGGAGACCAGCAGCGCCCCGCCGGTGGCGGGCACGTGCTCGATCCCCTCGACCTCGACGCGGAACCAGTAGCGGTAGAGGAACTCGGAGAGCGTGGCGGTCCATCGCGCCCTCGACGCGCTCGCAGCGGCCCCAGTCGGTGACCTGGCGCTCGGGCTCCACGCCGGGCAGGTGCGCCCGCGGGGATCAGGTCGTCGGGGCTCCGCGCGGGCAGCAGGGACGGGCACGGCGCGTGCGTCGCTCAGCGGTTCACCGAGGCAGGAAGAGCTCGCACGCCGGCGCACGCGCTGCGTCCGCCCGGGCGCCGATGACACCTCGCCGACGGCGACGACTTGCGCCTGGCCGTTCCGCCGACTGGCCGTCGCAGGAGCACCCGGACCGGTACGGGCCGGCGCGTCGGGCTCCGCGTGGTCGCCACATCGACTGGGCCGCGCACCAGCAGCTGGGTGCTCGTCGACGGCACCCCGGTGAACTAGCATCGAGATGGGCGAGGGCCCGCCGCTGCTCCTCATCCACGGGCTCGGCGGGCTCGTGGCAGAACTGGCTGCGAGACCATCCCGTACTTCGCCCGCACGCACCGGGTGATCGCGCCCGACCTGCCGGGGTTCGGGCGCTCGGAGATGCCGCCGGAGAAGATCTCGATCCCGGGCTACGGACGCGTGCTCGACCACTGCTGCGCCGAGCTCGGGCGTCGAGCGCGGCTCGGTGGTCGGCAACTCCATGGGCGGGTTCATCGCCGCCGAGGTGGCGATCGCGTTCCCGCAGCGGGTGGACAGGCTCGTGCTCGTGTCGGCCGCCGGCATCACGGTCGAGCACCTAGCGCAACGAGCGCGCGCTGGCCGCTGATGCGCCGGTTCGAGGCCGCGCTCCGGCCTGGGCCTCGACCCACCCGAAGCCGAACTTCCTGCTGCGCCCGCGCGGGCGCCAGGCGCTGCGGCTGGTCGTTCGCTCACCCCGAGCGGCTGCCGGGCCCGCTGCCTGTTCGAGCAGGCCAAGGCGCAGCGGCAAGCCCGGGTTCATCGACGCCCTGGACGCGCTCAGCGCCTACCCGCTGCGCGACCGGCTCGAGCGCATCTCGGTCCCGACGCTGATCATCTGGGGCGAGCGCGACCGGCTCGTGCCGCTGCGCGACGCCGACGAGTTCGAGCGAGCTGATCCCGAACGCGCGCAAGGTCGTCTACGCCGACACCGGGCACGTGGCGATGCTCGAGCGCCCGGCGCGCTTCAACGAGCGCTCGAGGACTTCCTCGCCGGCGAGGAGCGCCCCGAGGACGACATCGAGGGCGTCGACCGGCTAGCGCGGCGCGGTGGCCGGCGCGCGCGCCGGCTCGGCCTGCGTCACGGCGCCGACGGAGGCGCTGGAGACCAGCGTCGCGTACTTGGCCAGCACGCCGTGGTCGTAGGCCGGCGGTCGGCGGCCGTGTACTCGGCCACGCGGCGCGGCGATCTCGTCGTCGCTGAGGTCCACGTCGAGGCGGCGGTGCGTCGACGTCGATGGTGACCGTGTCGCCCTCGCGGACGGCGGCGATGGGGCCGCCGCGCGCCGCCTCGGGCGCGACGTGGCCGGCCATGAAGCCGTGCGTGGCGCCGGAGAAGCGGCCGTCGGTGAGCAGCGCCACCTCCTCGCCGAGGCCCTCGCCCACGATCGCGCGCGGTCACCGCGAGCATCTCGCGCATGCCGGGGCCGCCGGCGGGGCCCTCGTTGCGGATGACGACGACGTCGCCGGCGTTGATCTGCTTGGCCGGTGACGGCGGCCATCGCGTCCTCCTCGCCGTCGAAGACGCGCGCCGGGCCGCGGTGATGGCGGCGGCGTCGTGGCCGGCGAGCTTGACCACGCAGCCCTCGGGGGCGAGGTTGCCGCGCAGGATGGCGAGGCCGCCGGTGGCGCTTGAGCGGGTCGTCGAGCGGCGCGGACGACCTGCTGCCCCGGGGCCTCCTCGGCCTCGCGCGGCGTGCTCGCCGATCGTCTGGCCGGTGACGGTGAGCGCGTCCTCGTGGAGCAGGCCGACCTCGAGCAGGCGCTGGGCAGCACGAGCGGATGCCGCCGGCCGCGTAGAGGTCGACGGCCACGTAGCGGCCGCCCGGGCTTGAGGTCGCACAGCGCGGGCGTGCTCTCGGCGATGCGGTCGAAGTCGTCGATGTCCGAGCGTCGACGCCGGCCTCGCGGGCGACGGCGAGCAGGTGCAGCACGCGCGTTGGTCGAGCCGCCGCTGGTGGCCACGGCGGCGATGGCGTTCTCGAGCGACGTCGCTGGTGATGATGTCGCTCGGGCGCAGGCCGCGGCGCAGGACGTCGATCGACCAGCTCGCCCGGCCGTCGTAGGCCGCCTCGCGCCTTGGTGCGCGTCCTGGGCGGGGACGAGGACGGCGCCGATCGGGCAGATGCCCATGCACCTCGAAGGCCATGGCCATCGTGTTGGCCGTGTACTGGCCGCCGCAGGCGCCGGCGCCGGGGCTGGCGACGGCCTCGAGCTCCGCGAGCTCCTCGTCGGTGATCTTGCCCGGCGGCGTGGGCGCCGACGGCCTCGAAGACGTCCTGGATGGTGACGTCGCGGCCGTGGAAGCGGCCGGGCGGGATCGAGCCGCCGTAGAGCATCACGCCGGGGACGTCGAGGCGGGCCAGCGCCATCACCGTGCCGGGGATCGTCTTGTCGCAGCCGCTGAGCGCGATCACGCCGTCGAAGAGGTGGCCGCGGGCGACGAGCTCGATCCTGTCGGCGATCGACCTCGCGGCGACACGAGGCTGGTCTTCATGCCCGCTCGTGCCCATCGTGATGCCGTCGGAGATGGCGATGGTGTTGAACTCCATCGGCGTGCCGCCGGCCGTCGCGGATGCCCTCCTTGACCTTCGCGGCGAGCGCGCGCAGGTGGAAGTTGCACGGCATCGTCTCGATCCAGGTCGAGGCCACGCCGATGATGGGCTTGGCCAGCGCCTCGTCGTCGTAGCCGATGCCCTTCAGGTAGGCGCGCGCGGCGGCGCGGTCGGGCCCTTCGGTGAGCGGCGGGAGCGGTGCTTGAGGTCGAAGCCGGTGTCGGTGCTCACGGCGGCGGACACGGCTCGCCGAGCCTAGTGGCGACCGCGCCAGCGTCCGGTCGCCGCGGAAGTCGCCTGCCCGTGGCGTCCGGCTGCGCCGCTCCCAGTGGCTCAGGCGCCAGAGGTCGCGCCGGAGCTGGCCTTGGGGTCGACCTGGCGGCCGGGCAGGTGCATGTTGGCCGGCGCGATCAGCCGCTGCTCGTCGCCGGTGAGCGCCATCCACTTGGCCAGCACGTCGTCGGAGTCGGGCAGCCGCGCGCTGCCGTAGGGCGCGGCTCGTCCGGGAACTCGACGCAGTACTCGTTGAGCAGTCGCGCGGTCTGCGGGAGGAAGGCGACGATCGGCTTGTGCGGGTAGATCAGGTAGGCGTACGGCACGCCGCTTGGGTCGCGGCCCGGGCCCTTGGCGCTGGGCTCGCGGCTCTGGCCGCCCCAGACGCGGATGAACCCGAGGTCGCGGTACATCGCCCACTCCTCCTCGTTGACGCAGACTCGCAGAGCTGGCGGGCGCGCTGCTCGGCGCGGCGCTCGCGGCCGGGGTCGTACGCGGATCGGCGCCCGGCGGCACGGTCGCGCCGGCGCGTCCGTGCGCGCTCGACGGCGCCGCTCGAGCGCAGGGCAGCGAGGACCTCCCACAGCAGCGCGACGACGACGATCGCCGTGGCGCAGAGGGCGACGGTCACCGCCGGGGCCTAGCGGTGATCGGTGGGCGGAGGCTGCATGCCTCAGGCCGCGCCGCCGGCGGCGCGCGGGAAGAAGATCACGCGGTCGGCGTCGCGCGGGATCTCGTCGAACGCCGTGACCATCTCGGCCTCGCGGCGGCCGTTGCTCGGTGGTCACGGGGATCGCGGCCCACATGCCCTCGTCGAGCTGGCGGCGGAACTCCTCGATGAGCGCGCCGCTCCTCCTCGGCCGACCTCGACGTCGCCTTCGGCGATCAGCTACCTCGCCGTGCCCGGGCTTCATCCGCAGGAACCTCATGCCGGCGATTATGTCACGCGGCCCCGCCAAGCCGCTCGATGGCATGCGCCAAGTCCGGCCGGCGGTCTCTCCGGACGCTGCGAGGACGTCCACGGGCCCGGCCCGGCCCCGACGTCGCGCAGCCCGTCGCGCACCGCCTCCGCGGCGATGCTCCGGGCGGTCCGGGCGGCCTCAGCGGCGCGCAGCCGAGCGCCAGGTGCGCGGCCAGCGTCGAGGAGTGCGTGCAGCCCGAGCCGTGGGCCGCGCCGTCGGCGTGGCGCGCGCCCGGGCTAGCGGCTCGAGCGTCGCGCCGTCGAAGAAGACGTCGGTCGCCTCGTCGCGGTGGCCGCCGGTCACGACGACCGCCTCCGGCCCGAGCGCGTGCAGCGCCCGCGCGAGCGCCTCCGCGTCGTCCGCCTGCTCCCGGGCTCGCTGCCGGCGAGCACGCGCGCCTCGGGAGGTTCGGGGTGACACCGTCGCGCGCGGCAGCGAGTCCTGACGAGCGCGGCCCGGGCGGCTCGTCGAGCAGGCGGCGCCGGACTCGGCGACCATCACCGGGTCGACGACGACGGGCGCGCCGGGCAGCAGGTCGAGTGCGTCGCGGACCGCGAGCGACGATCTCGCGCGTGCCGAGCATCCCGACCTTGACCGCGTCGACGCCGATGTCGTCCGCCACGGCCCGCACCTGCTCGACGATGATCGCGGGCGGCACCGGGTGGATGCCGTCGACGCCGACCGTGCTCTGGGCCGTGATCGCGGTGATCGCGGTCATGCCGTGGACGCCGCAGCGGGCGAAGCGCCTTGAGGTCGGCCTGGATGCCGGCGCCGCCGCCGGAGTCCGAGCCGGCGATCGAGAGGACCGTCGGTACGGATCGGGCCACCCGGGTGAGGGTAGGCGGTCCAGGTTTGCCGGCCGCCGCGGTGTGAAAGGCTTCGGCACGATGGCCTCGCTGCCCGCCGACGAGCTCGCCGGCTACGCCGCCGCTGAGGGGACCTTCGACGAGGGCTTCGACGCGACGGGGACGCCGCTCCCGCACGCGCGGGCGGCGATCGACGCCGTGCTGCGGGCCGGACCCGCCGAGCTGGTGGAGAAGCTGCGCGCCACGCTCGCGCGCCACGACGTCGCGTTCCAGTCCGTCGACGGCGAGACCGAGTTCCACATGGACCCCGTGCCGCGGGTCGTCACCGCGGACGACTGGACGCTCGTCAAGCGCGGGCTCGCCCAGCGGGTGCGCGCGCTGAACGCGTTCGTGGCCGACGTCTACGGCGACCAGGCGATCGTGGCCGACGGGGTCGTCCCGCCCTACGTGGTCCGGACCGCCCCCTACTACGAGCCGCGGATGCGCGGCGTCGAGCCGCCCGGCGGCGGCTGGATCGGCGTGGCCGGGCTCGACGTGGTGCGCGACGCCGAAGGCCGCTGGCTCGTGCTCGAGGACAACCTGCGCACGCCGAGCGGGTTCGCCTACCTGCACGCCGCGCGGCACGCGCTGCTCGAGCACCTCGAGATCCCCCCGGAGGCGATGCCGCGCCCGCTCGACGGCGAGATCGACCTGCTCAGCGACGCGCTGCACCTCGCCGCGCCCGCGTCCGCCCAGGGCCACCGGGCGCCGCAGGCGGTGCTGCTGACCGACGGCCTGCGCAACTCCGCGTTCTGGGAGCACGCCTGGCTGGCCCGCCATCTCGACATCCCGCTCGTCCAGCCCTCGGACCTCGAGCAGCACGACGGCCGGCTGTGGTTCCGGCCGCCCGGCGAGCGCCGGCGGACGCTCGTCGACGTCGTCTACCGGCGGACGGACGCCGACCGTCTCGACTCGCCGATCGGCGAGCTCCTCTACGAGCCGGTCCGGCGCGGCACGCTCGGGCTCATCAACCAGTTCGGCACCGGCGTGGCCGACGACAAGCTGACCCACGCCTACGCCGAGACGATCATCCGCTACTACCTCGGCGAGGAGCCGGTGATCCCGTCCGTGCCGACGTACGACCTCGCGCAGCCCGACCAGCTCGAGGCCGCGCTGGAGCAGTTCGACGAGTTGGTGGTCAAGCCCCGGGCGGGCCACGGCGGCGTCGGCGTGCTGATCGCCCCGCACGCCCGGCCCGAGGACATCGCCCGCGCCCGCGAGGCGGTGATCGCCGAGCCGAGCGCGTGGATCGCCCAGCAGCTGGTCATGCTCTCCACGCACCCCACGGTGGCCGGCGGCCGGCTGGCGCCGCGTCACATCGACCTCCGGCCGTTCGTGTTCCTCGGCGAGGGTGGCAACCCCCGGGTGCTCCCGGGCGGCCTCACCCGCGTGGCCCGCGACGCGGGGGCGCTGGTGGTCAACTCGTCCCAGAACGGCGGCGCGAAGGACACCTGGATCCTGGCCTGAGCCCGCGCGGGCGGCCGGGGCGCGGCACCGCTCACGCGGCGCGCTCCCAGCGGCCCGCGAAGCCGCGGCGGATGAGGCCCAGGCGCTCGAGCTCGCCCAGGCCGGCCAACGCGACGCGGGCGTCCTCGGGCTCGGTGACCAGCTCGCCGAGCGTGCCGTGGCCGTTCTCCACCGCGGCCAGCAGCTCGGCCAGCCGCGGGGCGAGGGCCACGACGGCGCGGGGGGGCTCGTCGTAGGCGCGGCCGGTCTCGCCGGCCAGGAGCTCGAGGACGTCGCCCGGGCCGGTCACGAGCGGAGCGCCGGACTGGATGAGCCCGTGCGTCCCGGCCGAGAGCCGGCTCGTCACCGGCCCGGGCACCGCGCCGACGGCGCGGCCCAGCTCCGCCGCGAAGTCGGCCGTGGTGAGCGAGCCGGACCGCTCCGCGGCCTGGACGACGACCGTGACCGCGCCCAGCGCGGCGATGATCCGGTTGCGGGCGACGAAGCACCAGCCGTGGGCCTCGGCCCCGGGCGGCAGCTCGGACACGACCGCGCCGCGCGCGGCGACCGCGGCGTGCAGGCGGGCGCCGCCGGCCGGGTAGGGCACGTGGGCGCTGCCGGCGAGCACGCCGACCGTGGGGGCGGGCGCCGCCAGGGCCCCGGCGTGGGCCGCGGAGTCGATGCCCATCGCGAGCCCCGATACGACGGTCACGCCGGCGGCCGACAGGCCGCGCCCGAGCGAGCGTGCCACGTCGAGCCCGTAGTCGGCCGCGCGGCGCGCGCCGACCACGGCGACGCCGTCCTCGGCATGCAGCGCGCCGGGCTCGCCGAGCACGTGCAGGGCGGCCGGCGGGTCCTCCAGGTCGCGCAGCCGCTGCGGATACTCGTCGCGGCAGCGGCAGACGGTCACGAGCGCCGCGGCCGACGCCGCCGCCCGTGCGGCCGGGGCGTCGAAGCGGCCGTAGCGGCGCCGGACCTGCACCGAGCCCGCGAGCTCCAGCAGATCGGCGTCGGGCAGCGCCAGCACGCGCGGCGGGGCGGTCCGCCGCTTGAACTCGACCTGGAGGCGCCCGGTCAGCGCGGCGATCAGGGCGGCGCGCCGCAGGCAGTCGTCGCACGCGGTCATGACCGTTCCGGGACCGCGGCGGGGCGGGCGGTGGCGCTGCGCGTCATGCCGCCTCCGCCAGAGGCCGGCTGTCGTCGAGGCGCAGGCTCGCGGCGACGTCGATGTGCTCGGGGCCGACGACGTCGGCCTCCTCGAGGTCGGCGACCGTGCGGGCCACGCGGAGGATGCGGGTGTGCCCGCGGGCCGAGAGCGCGTGGCGGTCGTAGAGCTCCGCGAGCAGGCGCAGCGCGCCCGGGGTGACGTTGCCCAGCTCGCGGATCTGGCGCGAGGTGAGCTGGGCGTTGCAGATCTCGGGCTGGCCGTCGAGACGGGCGAGCTGGCGCTCGCGGGCGGCGACGACCCGCGTGGCCACCTCCGCGGAGCTGGGCGCGACCTGGCGCCGGAGCGCCTCGGCGCGCGGGCGCTCGACACGCAGGAAGATGTCGATCCGGTCGAGCAGCGGCCCGGACAGCCGGCGGCGGTAGCGCGCGAGGTCCGGCGGCGTGCAGCTGCAGCGGCTGCCCCCAGCCCGCAGGGGCAGGGGTTGGACGCGGCCACGAGCATGAACCGGGTCGGGAACGCCATGACGTGCTGGCCGCGGACGATCGTCACGTGGCCGTCCTCCAGCGGCTGGCGCAGCGCCTCCAGGCTCGGCCGGGCGAACTCCGACAGCTCGTCCAGGAACAGGACGCCACGATGGGCGAGCGTGGCCTCGCCGGGCTGCGGCGGGTTGGCGCCGCCGACGAGCCCGGCGGCCGAGATGGTGTGGTGGGGCGCGCGGAAGGGCCGCGTCGCGGCCAGGCCCGCGCCGCCGCGCAGCCCGGCGATCGACTGGATGCGGGTCACCTCGATCGCCTCGTCCGGGGCGAGCGGCGGCAGGATCGAGGGCAGGCGGCGGGCCAGCATGGTCTTGCCGGTGCCGGGCGGGCCCTGCATGAACAGGTTGTGGCCGCCGGCCGCGGCGACTTCGAGGCCGGCGATGAGACCGTTGTGGCCGCGGACGTCCGCGAGGTCCGCGACGACGTCGGCCGGCTCGGGCTCCGGCTCCGGCGGCGGGGGCGGCGGCGGAGCGGCCTCGCCGCGCAGCGTGGCCACGAGCTGGGCGAGCGAGTCGATGCCGAGGACCTCGACGCCGGGGACGAGCGTCGCCTCGCGGGCGCGGCTGAGCGGGACCACGAGCCGGCCGAGTCCGTGCGCGCGGACGCCCTCGGCCACGGCCAGGACGCCCCGGACCGGCCGGACGGCACCGTTCAACGACAGCTCGCCGACGATCGCGCACGAGTCGACGGCGGCAGCGTCGAGTTGGCCGGAGGACACGAGCAGCGCGACCGCGAGCGGCAGGTCGAACGCCGGCCCGACCTTGCGCAGGTAGGCGGGCGCGAGGTTCACCGTGATCCGCTTGAGCGGGAACTCGTAGCCCGAGTTGACCATGGCCGCGCGGACGCGCTCGCGCGCCTCCCGGACGGCCTTGTCCGCCAGGCCGACCACCGTGAACGCGGGCAGGCCGAGCCGGATGTCGGCCTCCACCCAGACGCGGCGCGCGTCCACGCCGTCGACGGCGAACGTGCTGACGCGCGAGAGCATCAGAACGCCGCCTCGAGGTGGTCGAGCTGGACCAGCGCGCCCGCACGGTCGACGAGCACCGCGACGCCGTCGAAGCGCAGCCGGGCGCCGAACGGGCGGTCCGGCGTGTCGGTCAGCCAGGCGAGGGCGATGCGGCGGACCTGGGAGCGCTTGCGGTCGTGCAGGTTCTCGAACGGGTCGCCCGCGCCCGCCAGCCGCGTCTTGACCTCGGCGAAGACGAGCGTCTCACCGTCGTAGACGACCAGGTCGAGCTCGCCGTAACGCGTGCGGTGGTTGCGGGCCAGGACCGCGAAGCCGAGCGCCTCGAAGTGGCGGGCGGCGAGGTCCTCCCCCTGGCGGCCTCGGGTGTGCCGGGCGTCGGTCATCGAAGGCGACGCTACGTGCGGTCGCGTGCCCGATCACCGCGCAGATGTGACGAAAGTGCGCCGCAACTGTGCCGATTCTGCGCTTCCGTCCGCGCGGTGTGGGAGCGTTTCCCAGCATGGTGAGCTGGGCGGATTTCGCACGCGAGGAGCCCGAGCTCGCCCGGCTGGGCGAGGAGCGCCTGGAGGCGGCCGGGCTGTGCATGCTCGGGACCCTGCGGGCCAACGGCTACCCGCGCATCAGCCCGGTCGAGCCGCTCCTGCACGCCGGACGGCTGTATCTCGGGATGATGTGGCAGTCCCGCAAGGCACGGGACCTGCTGCGCGACCCGCGCTGCGTGGTGCACAACGCGCACGCCGACAAGAGCGGCAAGGACGGCGACTTCAAGCTCTACGGCCGCGCGGTCGACGTGCCCGAGGCCGGCGCGCGCGAGTCCTACTGCCGCGCGCTCGAGGCCAAGATCGGCTGGCGCCCACCGGACGACCGGTTCCACCTGTTCGCGGTCGACGTCACCGAGGTGGGCTGGTTCCGCGTCGTGGGCGAGGAGCACGAGACCCGGGCCTGGCGGCCGGGATCACGGTGACGCGCGGCCAGCGCTCGGCAATGCGCTTCTCGGCGAGCCGGCGCTCGTAGAGCTCGGCGGGCACGCGGCGCGGGTTGTGGCGGTGCACGAGGCCGAGGAGGTCGTCGAGGCCGTACGGCGCGACGACCGTGAGGCGGTCGCCGGCGTCGAGGTGGAGGGCGACGCAGGTTGCCGTCTCCGGATAGGTCGCGACCGCATCGGCGCTGCAGGCGAACGGCTCGACCGCGAAGCCGAACCGGTCCGGATACCAGAGGTGCACCGCGGCCTGGTTCTTGGCGTCCCAGGGGAGGTCGGGCGCCGCCGCGCGCAGCGCCGCCTCGACCGCCGCGTCGCGCGCCGGCGTGCGGTCGGCCGGGTCGAAGAACGCGAGGTCGATGTCGGCGAGCGACGCGGGCGGGCGCGCCGGAGAAGCCGAAGCCCCGGCGGGCGGCGAGAACCCGTGGAGGTCATCCCAGACGGCCGTGCGAATGGCGCCCGCAGTGAGCAGCCAGTCCGGCGCGTCGACCGCGCGGGCCGCGTGCAGCGCGCGCGCGAGCCAGGGCGTCGCGCGGACGATGGACTCGAGCGACTCGCTCAGAGGGCGAGCTGCTGGTACGCCATCGACTGGAACGAGAGCCGGTGCAGCGGCGAGACGCCGAGGCGGGAGATCGGCGTCGCGGTGCTCGGGCGTCGAATAGCCGACGTGGGTGGCGAACTCCCAGCCGGGGTAGCGGTCCTCCATCCGCTGCATGAAGCGGTCGCGGGTGACCTTGGCGATCACGGACGCGCCGGCGATGGCGGCCGAGCGCGCGTCGCCGCCCACGACCGGATGCTGGTCGAAGCCGGTGGCCGGCACCGGGAAGCCGTCCGACAGGCACACGCAGCCGTCGACTGCCACGCGGCGCAGCGTGTCGCTCAGCGCGGCGAGGTTCGTCTTGTGCAGGCCGCGCTCGTCGATCCCGCGCACGCAGCGCGACGTGATCGACACGCGCACCGCCGCGCGCAGGACGCGCGGATACAGCAGCTCGCGCATCTCCGCGGTGTGCTGCTTGGAGTCGTTCAGCGCGGACAGCGAGCGGACGTCGCTCAGCGACAGCCGCTCGTAGTCGAACAGGACGGCGGCGGCGACCAGCGGCCCGGCCAGGCAACCGCGCCCGGCCTCGTCGGCGCCGGCCACGAAGCGGTAGCCGAGCGCCCGGTCGAACCGGAAGAGCCGGCTGCCGGACGAGCGGGCCTTAGAGGAGCCCGATGCGCTTCGGCGGCCAGTAGGTGGCGAATGCTTCGCCGATGATCCACTTCTTGGGGACGGGACCCCAGAAGCGGCTGTCGTCGGAGGAGCCACGATTGTCGCCCATCATGAAGTACTCCCCGGCCGGAACCGTGACCGTGACGGGGAAGTCGCATCCCTCGCCGCCCCCGCACGGTTCGGCGAATGACTCCTTCTGCCGCTTCCCGTTCAGGATGACGTGACCGTCCTGGATCGACACGCGGTCACCCGGACCGGCCACGATCCGCTTGATGAAGTTGACCGAGGCGCGCTTGGACGTGGGCTTGTCGCACACCTGGCCGGCGGGCGGCTGGCCGCCGCCGCACATGTTGTCCTGCTCGGCCCCGTCAGGCGGATGGAAGACGACGATGTCGCCCACCTTCGGCGAGCTGAAGTGCATGCCGATCCGGTTGACCAGCACGCGCTGGCCGACCATCAGGGTCGGCACCATCGACTCGCTCGGGATGCGGTAGGGCTTGACCAGGAAGGCCTGGATGCCCAGCGCGAGCGCGAGCGCGACGGCGACGATCATCACCAGCTCGAGCAGCGAGCCCGAGGCTGACGACGACCCCTTCTTGGCCGCCACTGGCCTGCTACCCGGTCTGCTCGTCACCGGCGGCGGCTGCCTCGACGTCCGCCGACGCCTGCGCGTCCGCCGTCTCGGCCTCCTCGAGCGCCTGCTCGTCGACCGCGCCGCCGGGGACCTCGTCATCCGCCGCGGCGGCCGCCTCGGCCGCCGGGTCGTAGAGCAGGCCGCGCTCCACGATCTCCTCCGGACCGGTGTAGCGGCGCTCGCGCACCCGGGCGCGCTTGCCGACCCGGCCGCGCAGGTAGTAGAGCTTGGCGCGCCGGACGTCGCCGCGGGCGGCCACCTCGATCTTCTCGATCTTGGGGCTGTGCAGCGGGAACGTGCGCTCGACGCCGACGCCGAAGGACTGCTTGCGGACCGTGAAGGTCTCGCGCACGCCTTCACCCTGGCGCTTGATGACCACGCCTTCGAAGACCTGCGTGCGGCGCCGCGTGCCCTCGATGACCTGGAAGTGGACCTTGACGCGGTCCCCGGCCTGGAAGCGGGGGACGCGGCGCAACTGCGTGCGCTCGAGGGAGTCGATGACGGTGCTCATGGGCGTAGGAGAGCCCCCGGAAACGACCACCGCGGGCGGCCGCTCATGGTAGCGGACGCTTATGAGCCCGCGACCTCGCCTGCTCCCGGCGCCACTCCCGCACCCGCGCGTGGTGGCCCGAGAGCAGCACCTCCGGCACGGCCCAGCCGCGCCAGTCGGCGGGCCGCGTGTAGTGGGGATATTCGGGCGCGCCCTCGAGCGCCGCCGAGAACGACTCCTCGACCGCGGACTCGTCGTCGCCGAGCACGCCCGGGAGCTTGCGCAGCACCGTGTCCAGCAGGACCATCGCCGCCAGCTCGCCGCCCGCGAGCACGTAGCGGCCGATCGACACCTCCTCGGTCACGAAGTGCTCGAGGATTCGCTCGTCGAAGCCCTCGTAGCGGCCGCACAGGAGCGTGAGCGCATCCTCGCGGGCCAGCTCCGAGGCCAGCGCGTCGTCGAGCAGCCGGCCGCCCGGCGTCAGCGCGATGACGCGCCGGCGGGACGGCAACTCCACCGGATCGACCCCGTAGCGCGCCCGCAGCGCCGCCTCCATCACGTCCACGCGCAGCACCATCCCCGCTCCGCCCCCGAACGGCGTGTCGTCCACCTGCCCCCACTTCAGCAGCGTGGTCGCGCGCGGGTCGACCGCCTCCAGCGAGTGCCCCGACGCCAGCGCGTTGGCCACGTGGCGCTGCTCTCGGAACCAGCCGAACCACTGCGGGAACAGGGTGAAGACGTCAGCGTTCACCCAGGAAGCCGAGGTCGACGTCGATCCGGCGGGCGGCGACGTCGATCGAGCGGATCGCGTCGCGCACCAGCGGCACCAGCAGCTCCGAGCCGTCCGGGCGGTCCACCTCGAGCACCTCGCAGCTGGGCAGGGCGGTCATCCGGCGCACGAAGCCGATGGCCTCCTCGCCGTCCACCACCGCGCAGCCCTCCAGGTCGCTGGCCCAGAACTCGTCCTCCCCGAGCGGCACCTGCGCGCGCAGCTCGGCGCCGTGCAGGCGCTCGGCGTCCTCGCGTGCCACCGCCCCGGAGAGCCGGAGGATCGGCCGCTCCTCGGTGCCCGCGCGGCGGACGACCCTGCGCGCGATGTTGCGCACGATCACCTCGCCGCCCTCGGGCGGCAGGTCCGGCGACGGGTCGATCACGTAGAACGACCCGTCGAGCCCGTGCGGCCGCCCCACGCGGCCGACCGGCAGCTCATTCGACGATGTCGACGAGGACGCGCCGGTTGTCCTTGACCGCGGCGGCCTTGACGACCGTCCGGAGGGCCTGGGCGGTGCGCCCGCCGCGTCCGATGACCTGTCCGTAGTCATCATCGTTGACCGAGAGCTCGAGGACCAGGGTGCCATCGTCCTCCTCGAACTGCTCGACCGCCACATCTTCGGGGTGGTCGACGAGGAGCCGCGCGAGGTACTCGAGCAGCTCGCGCACGGGCGGCTAGTTGATGCCCTGCGTCTTGAGGAGCTTCCGAACGGGCTCCGACGGCTCGGCGCCGACGGAGAGCCAGTGGCGGATGCGTTCCTCGTTGAGGACGATCGTCGACGGCTCGGTCTGCGGGTTGTAGCGGCCGAGGGTCTCGATGAAGCGCCCGTCGCGCGGAGAGCGACGGTCGGCGACGACCACGCGCCACTGCGGGTCCTTCTTGCCGCCGACGCGGGTGAGTCGCATGCTGACTGCCATATCGGCGGAGCAGGATAGCGGGACTATCTCTGCCGCATCAGCTGGCCGAGGTCCGGCATCTTGCCCTGCTGGATGCCGCGCATCATCTTGCGCATCTGCTCGAACTGCTTGACGAGCTGGTTGACCTGCTGGACCGTCGTGCCCGACCCCTTGGCGATCCGCAGCCGCCGCGAGCCCTTGATCAGCTCCGGGCGGCGGCGCTCGTAGGGCGTCATCGACAGCACGATCGCCTCCACGCGGTCGAGCTCCTTGTCGTCCACCTGGAGCTTCGACAGCTGGTGGCCGGCCAGGCCGGGGATCATCCCCAGCAGCGAGGTCAGCGGCCCCATCCGGCGGATCTTCTTGAGTTGGTCGAGGAAGTCCTCGAGCGTGAACTGGTTCTTGCGGAGCTTGCGCTCGAGCTCCTTGGCCTCGTCCTCGTCGACCTGCTGCTCGGCGCGCTCGATGAACGACAGCACGTCGCCCATGCCGAGGATCCGCTGGGCCATCCGGTCGGGGTGGAAGCGCTCGAAGTCGCCGAGCTTCTCGCCGGTGGAGGCGAACAGGATCGGCTTGCCGGTGACCGCCTTGACGCTGAGCGCGGCGCCGCCGCGGGCGTCGCCGTCGAGCTTGGACAGCACGACGCCGTCGAACTGGGCCACCTCGGCGAACTGCTCGGCCACGTTGACCGCGTCCTGGCCGGTCATGGCGTCCACCACGAGCAGGACGACGTGCGGCCGGATGCGCGTCTTGATGTCGGCCAGTTCCTGCATCAGCGCCTGGTCGATGTGCAGGCGGCCCGACGTGTCGACGATCAGCACGTCCTTGCCGTCGCGCTTGGCCTGGTCGAGCGCCCAGCCGGCGATGTCCACCGGGTTGCGGTCGGTCCCCTGCTCGTAGACGGTGGCGCCGGCCTGGCCGCCGACCTTGATCAGCTGCTCGACCGCCGCCGGGCGGTAGACGTCGCAGGCGGCGACGGCGACCGAGGACTGGTTCTGCTCCTTGAGCAGCTTCGCCAGCTTGGCCGTGGCGGTCGTCTTGCCCGAGCCCTGCAGGCCGGCCATGAGGATCACCGTCGGCGGGCGGGGCGAGAACGTGATCCCCGCCGACTGGCCGCCCATCAGCGCGGTCAGCTCCTCGTTGACGATCTTGACGACCTGCTGGCCGGGGTTCAGCTGCTTCGCGATGTCGCTGCCGAGCGCGCGTTCCTTGACGGTCGACGTGAACTGCTTGACGACCTTGAAGTTGACGTCGGCCTCCAGCAGCGCGAGCCGGATCTCGCGCATCGCGCGGCTGATGTCCTCCTCGGTCAGCGCGCCGCGCTGGCGCACCCCGGCGAGGGTTCCCTGCAGCTTCTCCGACAGCGAGTCGAACACTAGGGAAGACTCTAGTCCGTGGAGCTCGACCTTCTCGTCATCGGCTCTGGCCCGGGCGGCCAGCGGGCCGCCATCCAGGCCGCGAAGCTGGGCAAGCGCGTGGCCGTCGCCGAGCGGCGCAACCGGCTCGGCGGTGTTTCCATCCATACGGGGACGATCCCGTCCAAGACGCTGCGCCAGGCCGTGCTGGAGCAACTGGCCACGCGGCCGCTCGACGTGCTCGACCCGACGCGGGTGGAGGACACCGAGCGCGAGGCCATCCAGCAGCTGATGGACCGGGCGGCCGCGGTGGTGTCGGCGGAGACGGCGATCACCCGCGAGCAGTTCCGCCGCAACCGGGTCGGGCTGCTGCCCGGCAATGCGCGCTTCGTCGACGACCACACGGTGACGATCGAGGGCGAGGAGGAGCCGGTGCACGCCGGGCGGGTCGTCATCGCCGTGGGGACGCGGCCGGCCCGCCCGCCGTCGGTGGAGTTCGACGACCGCACGATCATCGACTCCGACGGGCTGCTGAAGCTGGAGAGCCGGGTGCCGCGGTCGATGACCGTCGTGGGCGCGGGGGTGATCGGCGTCGAGTACGCGTCGATGTTCGGCGCGCTCGGGTCCAAGGTCACGGTCGTCGACCAGCGCGACCGCGTCCTGCCGTGGCTGGACGCCGAGATCGGCGAGGCGTTCCAGTACCTGCTGCGGCGCCACAACGTGACGTTCCGGCTGCGCGAGAAGGTCGACGCGGTGGAGGCGCTCCACGGCCGGGGCGCGCGGCTGAAGCTCGGCTCGGGCAAGGAGATCGTGTCCGAGACGGTCCTGTATGCCACCGGCCGCCAGGGCGACACGGCGGAGATCGGGCTCGACAAGACCGGGCTGGAGACCGACAAGCGCGGGCGGATCAAGGTCGACGAGTGCTATCGCACCGCGGTCCCGCACATCTTCGCCGTGGGCGACTGTGCGGGCGGGGCGGGCCTCGCGGCGACGGCGATGGAGCAGGGCCGGATCGCCGCGCTGCACGCGTTCGACCAGCCGGTGGCGGAGCTGGCCGACCTCATCCCCACGGGCGTCTACGCCATCCCCGAGCTGGCGATGGTGGGGCAGACCGAGGAGCAGCTGACCGATGCCGCCGTGCCCTACGTGGCGGGGATCGCCCGCTGGAGCGAGCTGGCCCGCGGCGTGATCACGGGCGACCGCGACGGCCTACTGAAGCTGCTCGTGTCCTCCGAGGACCGGCGGCTGCTCGGGGTGCACGTGCTCGGCACGGGCGCCACCGAGCTCGTCCACATCGGCCAGGCGGTGATGGCAACGGGCTCGGAGGGGCTCGACTTCCTGGTCACGGCGGTGTTCAACTACCCGACGTTCGCCGAGTCCTACAAGGTGGCGGCGCTCGACGCCATGAACCGGATCCGGGCGATGGAGAGCTTCGGTTAGCGCAGCGGCGCCGCGGGTGTAGCTGGGCCGGCGGTTCGGGTCATAAAGGCGGGCGGGCGGCGGGCTTCGAGGGGGCGGGTCGGACTGCCGCAGGGAATCGAGTGGCAGGTTTGCGACGCCCTGCGTACCAAACCTGCCACTCGGTTCCGGAGTGGCGCGCAGACGCTCACTCACCCTCCCCTCCAAGGCGCCGTTCGCCGAGCTCGGCTGGCGGCGGGCGGCCCCTACTCCTCCGGCGCAGGCGGCGGCGGGGGCAGGTGCGGGACGCCGGCGGCCGGGTTGGCGGCGCTCTCGGCCTGCTCGGTGGCCTCGCGGGCCGCGCGGGCGGCGTCCTCGGCGTCGGCGGCGGCCTTCGCGTCGATGCCCGCGGTCGAGTGCGACGGCCTGGGACGCGCGGGCGCCGCGCCGTCGGGGGCGAAGCGGCTCGCCACGTTGGCCAGCGCCTGGGAGAACTCGCTCGGGATGACGAAGATCTTGTTGGCCTCGCCCTGGGCGAGCTGCGGGAGCATCTGCAGGTACTGGTAGGAGAGCAGCGCCTGGTCCGGGGCGCCGTCGTGGATGGCGCCGAACACGGTCTCGATCGCCTTCGCCTCGCCCTCGGCCTTGAGGATCGCCGCCGTGCGCGCGCCCTCGGCCTTCAGCACCGCCGACTGCTTCTCGCCCTCGGCGGTGAGGATCTGGGACTGCTTGACGCCCTCGGCCGTGAGGATCGCGGCGCGGCGGTCGCGCTCGGCGCGCATCTGCTTCTCCATCGCCTCCTGGACCGTGCGCGGCGGCTCGACGGATTTGAGCTCCACGCGGTTGACGCGGATGCCCCAGCGCCCCGTCGCCTCGTCGAGCACGGCGCGCAGCTGCTGGTTGACGTTGTCGCGCGACGTCAGCGTGTCCTCGAGCGTCATGCCGCCGATCACGTTGCGCAGCGTGGTCACGGTGAGCTGCTCGATGGCCTGCAGCGGGTTCGCCACCTCGTAGGTGGCCGCCCGGGGGTCGGTCACGGTGAAGTAGATGACGGTGTCGATCCCCACCACGAGGTTGTCCTCGGTGATCACCGGCTGCGGCGGGAACGTGACCACCTGCTCGCGCAGGTCGATCAGCGGCTTGACCCGGTCGATGAACGGGACGATGAGCGTCAGCCCGGGCTCGAGCGTGCGGGCGTAGCGCCCCAGCCGCTCGACCACGCCGGCGCGGGCCTGCGGGACGATCCGCACCCCCGCGGCGGCGACGATGAACACGAACAGGGCCAGGACGATCAGGACGATCAGGCCGGCGGTCATGCGTTCTCCCTCATTCGCTCACGAGCGCTGTCGCGCCCCGGATCTCGAGCACCTGGACGCGCGTCCCGGGCTCGTAGACCTCGTCCTCATCGTACGCGCGGGCGGTCCAGATCTCGCCGTCCAGGCGCACGCAGCCGACCCCCTCGGCGTTGGCGATGCGCTCGACCACGATCGCCCCCTGGCCCACGAGCGCCGCCGTGCCCGTCCTGAGCTTGGCCCGGCTGCGCTGGTGCTCGCGGGCGACCGGCCGCAGGGCGGCGAGAACGATGACCGACACGACCAGGAACACGGCCCACTCGATCACCGCCCCCGCGCCGGCGGCGGCCAGGAGCGTGGCCACGAGCGCTCCGGCGGCGAACGGCGCCAGGAAGAGGCCCGTGGTGGCGATCTCGCCGATGGCGAGGATGACCGCCGCGATCAGCCAGTACGCCCAGGAATCCATTGCTGAAACCGATCGTATCCGGCCGGGCGACCGTCGTTACGCAGTCAGCAACGCCCGCGCGAAGTCGTCGGCGTCGAACGGGCGCAGGTCCTCGAGCTGCTCGCCGATGCCGATCAGCTTGACGGGGATCCCGAGCTCCCGGGCGATGGCGAGCGCGATCCCGCCCTTCGCCGTGCCGTCGAGCTTCGTGAGGATGATCCCCGTCACGTCGACGGCCTCGCCGAACAGCTTGGCCTGGCGGACGCCGTTCTGGCCGGTGGTGGCATCGACGGTCATCAGCGTCTCGTGCGGCGCGTCGGGCATCTGCTTCTGGATGACCCGCCGGACCTTCGAGAGCTCCTCCATCAGGTTGTGCTGCGTGTGCAGGCGGCCGGCCGTGTCGATGATCACCACGTCGGCCCCGCGCTCGCGCCCGCGGGCGATCGCGTCGAAGGCGACGGCGCCGGGGTCGGAGCCCTCCGGCCCCTTGATGACGTCGACGCCCGCGCGCTCGCCCCAGCGCTCGAGCTGCTCGACCGCGGCCGCCCGGAACGTGTCGGCCGCGCCGATCACCACGCTGCGGTCGAGCGTCTTGCGCAGGTGCCAGGCGAGCTTGCCGATCGTCGTGGTCTTGCCGGTGCCGTTGACGCCGACCACGAGGATGACCGTGGGGTCGGGCCGCAGGTCGATCGTGTCGTCGCCCGTGCGGGCGAGCTCGGCGAGCATCTCGGCCAGGCGGCCGGTCAGGGCCTCGCCGCCGACGAGGCTGCCCTCCTCGGCCTCGCGCTCGAGCCGCTCGACCACCTCGGCGGTCGTGCTCGCGCCGACGTCGGCGTAGATGAGCGCCTCCTCGAGGCGCTCCCAGGTCTCCTCGTCGAGGTCGCCCTCGAACAGCGTGGCCTGGACCTCGGCGGTCAGCGCCTCGCGCGTCTTGCGCATGTTCTCGCGCAGGCGGCGGAAGAAGCCGCGGCGATGCTCCTCGCGCTCGGGCTCCGGGGCCGCGGCGACGACGACGCCGTCGCCGAGCACGAACAGGTCCTGCCAGTCTCGGGCCATGCGGCCCGGCAGCATAGCCCGGGATCAGGCCGGGGCGGGCGCGAGCCGGCGAGCCGGCGCGGGAGCCAGGACCAGCGCGGCGCCGAGCGGCAGCGTCCAGGCGAGGTAGAGCAGCCTCGGCGCCATGCCGGTGCCGTATCCCCGCCGCTGCGTGCGCCCTTGAGGCGGCATGCGCCAGGATGGAGCGGGATGACCGCCTGGATCCTGACCATGCTGGGCGCCACGCTCGCGGTCGCGCTCGAGCTGTTCGAGGCCCTGGCCATCGTGCTCGCCGTCGGCGTCACGCGGCGCTGGAGCGACGCGGCGCTGGGCGCATTGGGCGCGGTCGTGATCCTCGCGGCGGTGGCCGGGCTGGTCGGGCCCGTGCTCCTGGCCTCGCTGCCGCTGTCGCTGCTGCGCAGCGTGGTCGGCGTGGCCCTGCTGCTCTTCGGCCTGGAGTGGCTGCGCAAGGGCGTGCTGCGGCTGGCCGGGCGGCGCGCGCTGTCGGACTCGCTGAAGGAGTACCTCGAGGAGCGCGAGGCGATGGAGGCGCTGCCGGCGGCGGACGGCGCCGACTGGCCGGCCCGGATCGTGGCCGGCAAGGGCGTCCTGCTCGAGGGCCTCGAGGTCGTGCTGATCGTGGCCGCGCTGGCCGGCGGGTCGCACGGGGCCGCGCCGGCGCTCGCGGGGGCGGCGCTGGCCGTGCTGGTCGTCGCGGCGATCGGCGTGGTCGTGCACCGGCCGCTGGCCCGGCTGCCCGAGTCGCAGCTCAAGTACGCGGTCGGCGTGATGCTGACGAGCTTCGGCGTGTTCTTCCTCGGCGAGGGCCTGGGGGTCGACTGGCCGGGCGGCGACGCGGCGCTGCTGTACGTCGTCGTGGCGATGCTCGCCGTCTCGCAGCTGCACGTGCGGAGACTGGCGCGGGCATGAAGGCGCTGCGCAAGCTCGTGCTGGGCGAGACCTGGGCGCTGCCCGCCGCGGTGGGCGCGCTGGTGGCCGGCGCGCTGCTGCTGCGCGCGCTGGCGCCGGACCTGTGGGACGACGCCGGCGGCTTCCTGCTGGTGGCCGGCGCCGTGGTGGCGCTGACCGCGGCGCTCCCCCGCCGTCAGGCGCGGACGCCGAGCTTGCCGACCGCGCCGGTCAGCCCGACGCAGCCCACGCAGCCGTAGCAGCGCACGCAGCCGATACAGCCGACGCACCCCACGCAGCCCACGTTGCCGAGGCCGCCGAGGATCCCGAGCGAGCCGGCGATGCCGACGCCGCCGATGACGGCGGCGCTGAGCACGACGCCGGCGGATGACGCCACGGCGGACGAGCCGGCCACCGCCGCCGAGCCGGCGACCGCCGAGGAACCGACGACGCCCGCGCAGCCCGCCACCGCGGCGGAGCCGACCACACCCGCCGAGTGGGTGACGCCGGTGGAGCCGGCGACGCCGGCCGAGCGCGTGACGTCGGGGCGGGCCACGCAGCGGAGCGTACCGGGCCCTATGCCGCTTGCTCTTCGCTCTGCGGCAGGCGCCGGGAGACGACCTTGGAGACGCCGTTGCCGGCCATCGACACGCCGTACAGCGCGTCGGCGGCCTCCATCGTGCGCTTCTGGTGCGTGACCACGATGAACTGCGCGCGGCCGGCGAACGAGCGCAGGACGTTGAGGAACCGGTCGATGTTGAGGTCGTCGAGCGCGGCCTCGACCTCGTCGAGGATGTAGAACGGGCACGGCCGGGCGAGGAAGACGGCGAACAGGAACGCGAGCGCGGTGAGCGACTTCTCGCCGCCCGAGAGCAGCGTGAGCCGCTTGGTCGACTTGCCGGCGGGCGTGATCTCGATCTCGACGCCCATGCGGTCCTCCGGCGCCTCGTCCTCGTCGGCGTCCGAGGCCTCCTCGCCGGCGCCGCCGAGCACCGGCCGCGGGCCGGCGTCGTCGCGCACGAGCCGCAGCGCGCCGCGGCCGCCCGGGAACAGCAGGCCGACGACCTCCTCGAAGTTCTGCGCCGCCGCGGCGAACGTCTCCTCGAACGCCTCGCGGATGCGGCGGTCGGTGTCGCGGATGAGCCCCTGCAGCTCGCGCAGCGCAGTCTCCATGTCCTCGCGCTGGCGCTCGAGCTCCTCGACGTGGGCGAGCGCCTCCCGGTACTCGCGCTGAGCGAGCGGGTTGACCGGCCCGAGCTGCTCGCGCCGGCGCTGCAGGCGCTCGATGCGCGTGGCGAGCTGCGAGCGCTCGCCGTCGCCCAGGGCGTCCTCCCCCGGCTCGGGGGCCAGGCCGAGCCTGCCGGCCAGGCGCCGCAGCTCCGCGTCCGCCTCGTGCGCCTGGTCGCGCGCCTGCTGCGCGCGCACCTCGCCGCGGGTGACCTCCTCGCCGCGCTCCTTCAGCCGGGCCTGGACGCGGGACTCCTCGGCCGCGCACTCGCGCAGCTCGGCCGCGAGCCGCTCGCCGGCCGCGCGGTCGGCGGCCAGCTCGGCCTCCAGCGCCTCGACCCGGGTGGCCACGGCCGCCCGCGCCGCCTCGAGCGCCTGCGCGAGCCGCTCCGCGACGGGCCGCAGGCCCTCGTCGCGCTGCAGCCGGGCGCGCTCGTGCTGGAGGCGCTGCTCGCGCTCCTCGCGCTCGCGCCGGGCGCGGTCGGCCAGCCGGCGCTCGGTGGCGATGGCCGCTTCCACGTGCGCGCGGCGCCCCGCGCTCGGGCCCTCGTCGGGCGCCGCGCGCCGCTGCTGGATGACCCAGCCGGCGTGCCGCTCCGCCTCGGCGCCCTCCGCGCGCGCCCGGGCGGCGGCCCGAGCCTCGCGGTCGGCGGCGTCGCGCGCCGCTTCGGCGCCGGTCACGGCGCGCTGGGCCGCCTCGACCTGCGCGAGCGCGGCCTGCTCGCCCTGCGCCGCCCGCTGCATCTCGGCGACGAGCGCTTCGCGCCGGTTGCGCTCGGCCAGCACGCGGTCCTCGCCGCCGGCCGGCACCTGCCGCAGCTCGCGCGTGGCGGGCGACCACACGCGGCCGTCACGGGTGACGGCGAGGCCGGCGAAGCCGGGCGCGAGGTCGTCGACCGCCTCGACCACCCAGACGTCGGCGAGCAGCGCGGCGACGAGGTGCCCGGCGTCCGCGTCGGCCGCGCGCACGTGGGCGGCCAGGGCGACGGCGCGCTCGCTCGGCGGGAAGCCGGCGAGCCCAGGACGCTCATCGGGCACGACCAGCGCGGCGCCGCCGTCGCGGCCGGCCCGGTCGAGCAGGGCGGCGGCGGAGGCCAGGTCCGGCGCGACCGCGGCGCGCAGGCGCGAGCCGAGCGCCGCGGCGAGGGCGAGCTCGTAGCCCGGAGCGGCGGTCAGCGCGTCGGCCAGCGCCGGAGCGCCGCCGGGCGCGCCCGCCTGGGCGCGGAGGAACTGGTTGACCTTGGCGAGCTCGGCGCCGACCCGGGCAGATTCGCGGCGGGCGCGGTCGGCGGCGGCGTCCAGGTCGCGGCGGGCCGCACGGGCGGCCTCGGCGGCCTCGGCCCGCTCGCGCTGCACCGCGGCGGCGGCGTCGGCGGCGGCGGCGAGGCTCGCCAGCGCGGCCTCAGCGGCGGCGCGGCGGCCCTCCAGCTCGGCCAGCTCGCGCTCCAGCCGGGCGCGGTGGTCCTCGGCGAGCTCGGCCAGCTCGGCCTGCAGCGCGGCGATCCGCTCGTCCGCGCCGTCGTCGCCGGTGTCCGCCGCGGCCTCGGCCTCGAGCGCCGCGATGCGTGCGTGGCGGCGCTCCCCCCGCTCGGACAGCTCGCCCTCGACGCGGGACACGGCCTCGGCGCGCAGGCCGATCCGCTCGCCGGCGGACCGGGCCGCGTGGAAGCGATTGGACAGCGACTCGCGCTCGGAGCCGCGGGACGACAGCGCCTCCTCGGCGGCCTCGCGGCGCGCAGCGACCGCGGCCAGCTCCTGCTCGGTCTCCGCCGCCGCCGCCCGGGCCGCGGCCACCACCACGGAGGCCGCGCCCAGCGCCTCACGGGCCGACCGGGCGACATCGCGGGCCAGCGTCCAGCGCGCCTCGTCGGCCTGGCGCTCGAGCCGCTCGTGCAGCTCCGCGGCCTCCGCCTGGCGCTTCAACGGCTTCAGGCGGGTGCGCGCCTCGCGCTCGACGTCCAGCGCGCGGTCGAGGTTGTCCTGCGTGCGCTCGAGCTTCAGCTGCGCCCGGCGGCGGCGCTTGCGGTGCTTGCCGAGCCCGGCCGCCTCCTCGATGAGCAGCCGGCGGTCGCGCGGCTTGGACGTGACGATCGCCTCGACGCGGCCCTGGGAGACGACGGAGTGCATCTCCTTGCCCAGGCCCGTGTCGGACAGGATCTCGATGACGTCGGCCAGCCGGCAGCGGGCGCCGTTGATGCGGTACTCGCCCTCCCCCGCCCGGTTGAGCCGGCGCACGATCGCCACCTCGCCGACGGGCAGGTCGAGCGCGCCGTCCGCGTTGTCGAGCACGACCTCGACCTCGGCCTCGGCGCGCGCCTGCACGCCGTGGGCGCCGGCGAAGATGACGTCCTGCATCGACTGGCCGCGCACGGCCACCGGCGACTGCTCGCCCAGCGCCCACAGCACGGCGTCCGTGATGTTCGACTTGCCCGAGCCGTTCGGGCCGACGACCACCGACACGCCGGGCGAGAACGCGAGCTTCGTGCGGTCGGGGAAGGACTTGAAGCCCTTCAGCGTGAGCGAGCTGAGATGCATCTAGATCACGGACCTGTCCCGCTCGGCTCGGCCAGCGCCGCCTCGGCGGCGGCCTGCTCGGCGTCCTTCTTGGAGCGCCCGCTCCCGCGGGCCACCACCTCGCCGTCCACCAGCGCCGCCACCTCGAACGTCCGCTCGTGCGGCGGGCCCTCCTCGGCGGTCACCTCGTAGGTCACCACCGTGCCGCGCCGGGCGAGCTGCTCCTGCAGCGCCGACTTGAAGTCCGCCGGCTGCACGAGCGCGCGCTCGATCTCCGGCTGGAACGCCTCCACCACGGCCGCCGACACCTCCGCGTAGCCGAACTCCAGGTAGCAGGCGCCGATCACCGCCTCGATCACCGAGGCCAGCACGCGCTCCGTGCGCGACAGCTGCTCCGTGGCCGGGCCGGCGAACTCGGCGGGCGCCGCCGCCCGCAGCCGCTCCGGGATGCCGAGCCGCTCCGCCACGGCCCGGCACGAGCGCCCGGACACCGCCTGGGCCCGGACCTTGGTCAGCCGGCCGGCGCCGTAGACGTCCGCCTCCAGCCGCGGGTAGAGGTGCGTCGTCACGGCCAGACCCAGCACCGAGTCGCCCAGGAAGGCGAGCCGCTCGTAGGACTCCGCGCGCCGCTCCACCCAGGAGGAGTGCGTGACCGCCTGCTTGGCCAGACCATCCGGAAGACGCTCGAGCAGGTCGTGGAGCTTGCGCAGCGGTCAGGGCCTCGGGGAGGGGTCGTGGGCGAGCACGAAGTCCACGGCCTCGCCGACCGTGTGGATGCGGGCGGCCTCTTCGTCGGGCATCTTCACGCCATAGGAGTCCTCGAGCTCCTGCACGAGCGTGTAGAGGTCCAGCGAGTCGGCCGCCAGGTCGTCGCGGAAGTGCGTGGCCTCGCTGATGCGCGCCGGGTCGAGCTCCAGCTCGTCGGCCAGGTGCGCGCGGATGAGCTCCAGGACTGCTTCGCGGGTCATGGATGTTCGGGGACGCTAGCGGCCGCCTCGGACGCCCCGGGCGGGGTGCGCAGCGCCCCGGCGGCGGCGAGGCGCGCGTGGGTGCGGCCGGCCACGTCCTCGCGCACGCCGCGGGCGGCCACCGCGACGGCCCGCGCGAAGCCGCGCTCGCCGAACGAGCCGTGGGGCACGACGGCGAGCCGGCGCAGGCCGAGCAGGACCGCGCCGCCGGCCTCCTCGGGGTCGATCTGGTCGCGCAGCCCGCGCAGCGCCGGCCGCAGCAGCAGCCCGCCGAGCTTCGAGCGCCGGGACGACATCGCCGCGGAGCGGACGGCGCCGAGCAAAGCGGCCGAGGTGCCCTCCATCACCTTCAGCGCCACGTTGCCGGTGAACCCGTCGGCCACGATCACGTCGGCCTCACCGGTGCCGATGGCGAACGCCCTCGACGTTGCCGACGAACCCCGGCGTCCCCGCCAGCTGCGCGTGGGCCGCGACGACGATCTCGGTGCCCTTGGTCGCCTCCGTGCCGTTGGACAGCAGCGCCACGCGCGGCTGATGCCACGCCCATGCACCGCCTCCATGAAGGCCGCGCCCATGTGGGCGAACTGGACGAGGTGCTCGGGCCGGACGGCGTCGTTGGCGCCCGCGTCGAGCAGCAGGAACGGCCGCCCGGGCACGGGGACGAGCAGCGCGAGCGCCGGCCGGTGCACGCCGCGCGCCCGCTTGAACGCGAACAGCGAGGCGGCCAGCGCGGCCCCGGTGGAGCCGCCGGAGACGAGCGCGTCGGCCTCCCCTGCCGCCACCGCGGCCACGGCGCGCACGATCGAGGCGTCCGGGTTGGCCCGCACGGCGCGCGCCGGATCCGGCGCCTTGGCCACCGACAGCGGCGCGTCGACCACAGACACGCCGTCGGGCACGGCGCCGATCTCGGCCGCCGGGCCGAACAGGACGACGCGGACGTTGTCGGCCGCCGCGCGGGCGGCGCCCCGAGCGACCTCCGCGGGGCCTTTGTCGGCCCCGTTGACGTCGACCGCGACGGTGACCGGCGCAGAATCCATCATCGCGTCCGAGCGCGGTTTCGCGGGCGCGGCGCGGAGCCCATCATCGCGTCACACCGCGGTTTGGCGGGCGCTCAGTGCTCGTGATCGTGGTCGTGGTCGTGCACGTGCACGACCTCGCGCCCCGAGTAGAACCCGCAGTGCGGGCAGACCCGGTGCGGACGGCGCGGGCGGTGGCACTGCGGGCACGCGTTCACCGCGGGCGCGGTGATCTTGTGCTGCGAGCGGCGCTGCGCGGTGCGCGCGTGCGACTGCTTCTGCTTGGGGACGGCCATCGGCCGCGAAAGGGTAGCGAACTGGCGGCCGCATCCACGATTACGCCGCATTCCGGCGGGCCCCGCCCGCCGCAGTCGCCGGGCGATGCGCCGTACTCGCTGACGCGACCCGCCTACGACCGGCGGTCGGAGATCAGCCGCTCGCGCAGGAGCGCGCCGGCCTCCTCCGCGGGCAGCGGGCGCGAGAAGTGGTAGCCCTGGAGGATCGCGCAGCCCTGATCGCGCAGGAACGCCGCCTGCTCGGCGGTCTCCACGCCCTCGGCCACCACGTCGCAGCCGACGGTGTCGGCGAGCTGGAGGATCGCCGCGTACACGGCGCAGGCCTGCGGGTCGGACGGCACGTCGGCGAGGAAGGCCCGGTCGACCTTGATCACGTGCACGGGCAGCTCGCGCAGGCGCCACAGCGACGAATAGCCCGCGCCGAAGTCGTCGATGGCGAGCGTGAACCCGGCGGCGCGGAGGTCGTGCAGCACGGGCAGCAGCCGCGAGGCCTCCAGCGACCAGGCCGACTCCGTCAGCTCGAACACGAACGTGTCCAGCCCGAAGCGCTCCACCATCTCCGCCGCCCGCGCGGCGAACCCGGCGCGGCGCAGCTGCCGCGGCGAGACGTTAACGCCGAGGCGCGGATGCAGCCCGTCAGCGGCCCAGGCCGCGCCCTGCACGCACGCCGCCTCGAGCACCCAGTCGCCCAGCGCGTCGATCACGCCTGTGCGCTCGGCCACCGGGATGAACTCGAGCGGCGGGATGAGCCCGCGCTCCGGGTCGCGCCAGCGCACGAGCGGCTCCAACCCCAGCACGCCGCCGTCCGCCGCGCGGCAGATCGGCTGATAGTGCAGCTCGAGCTCGCCGCGCTCGATCCCCCGCCGCAGCCGTGCGGCGAGCGCCAGGCGCTCCAGCGGGTCCTCGGTCGCCTCGCCGTAGACGGTGAGGCCCGCGCCGCCCTCCTTCGCGTCGTACATCGCCGCGTCGGCGTGCGTCACCAGCGCCGCCGCGGAATCCGCGTCGGCGCCGAGCACGCTGACGCCCACGCTGCACTCCACCAGCAGTTCGGCGGCGCCCAGCGCGAACGGGCCGGCCAGCGCGTCGATCAGCCGCTGGCCGACCGCTTCGGGCTCGACGTCGCCCTGCAGCAGCACGAGGAACTCGTCGCCGCCGCGGCGGGCCAGCAGGTCGCCCGGGCGCACCGCGCCGCGCAGCCGCGCGGCCACCTGGCGCAGCAGCTCGTCGCCGATGTCGTGGCCGAGCGAGTCGTTGACCCGCTTGAAGTCGTTGAGGTCGACATAGGCGAGCGCCACGCCACGGCCGTCGAGGCGCGCCTCGTTGACCGCCTCGGCGAGCGCGGCGTCCATCGCGGCACGGTTGGCCAGCCCCGTCAGGGAATCGTGATACGCGAGGTACTCGACCGTGGCCACGCCACCGGAATCGGCGCGCGTGCCCGATTCTTTACGCGGTGGCGGCCGTGATGCGCAGCCCGCGCACGGCGAGCGCCATGGCCGCCACGAGCGCGGCGGCGAAGACCGCCACGGCGGTCTGGACGCCCACCACGCTCCACAGCGCGCCGAAGATCACCGACGCCAGCAACTGGGCGATCGAGACGCCCGTGCCGAGCAGTGCCAGCCCGCTGCCCCGCAGCGCCTCGGGGACGTGCGCGCTCCCCATCGCCATCAGCACCCCGGAGGTCGCCGCGTAGTAGGTGCCGAGCAGGGCGAGCACGAGCACGATGGTCACCGTGCCCGCCGTCGGCAGCATCAGCAGGCAGTAGACGGCGAGCAGGAGCACGTAGCCGGCGATGAACACCCGCCCGCGGCCCCAGCGGTCGGCCAGGCGGCCGAGCGGCGCGGCGAGCAGCATGTAGAGGACCGCCGTGCCGGTGGCGAGCAGCGGGAACAGGCGGTTGTCGAACCCGGACTGGCTCTTCAGGACCAGGTAGATGAAGCCGTCGCTCGCCGTGGTCAGGCCCAGGGCCGCGCCCGCGATGGCGAGCGCGCGGAACTCGCGTCCCGCCAGCAGGTGCATCGCCGCGCGCAGGTCGGGCTTCTCGGCGGCGGGCGTATCCACGCGCGCCTGCGGCTGGCGCACGAGCATCGCGATGACCAGAAAGCCGAGCACCGCTACGAAGAACGACACGAGGAACAGCGAGTGGAACGCGTTCGGCGCGGCGGCCAGCATGGCGAACGCGATCAGCGGGCCGATCATCGCCCCCGCGGTGTCCATCGCCCGGTGCACGCCGAAGGCGAAGCCGAGCTCGCGCCTGGGCGCCGTGAGCGAGATCATCGCGTCGCGCGGCGCCGTCCGCATGCCCTTGCCCGTCCGGTCGAGCAGGATCAGCGCGCTCAGGCCGCCCCAGGCGCCCGAGAACAGGGCCAGGCCGAGCTTGCACAAGGCCGAAAGCCCATAGCCGAACGCGGCCACGACCTTGTGGCGCCGCAGGCGGTCGCCGAGGTAGCCGGCGCCCAGGTTGATCAGCGCCGCGGCGCCCTGGTAGATGCCGTCCACCACCCCGTACTGCAGCGGCGTGAAGCCGAGCGTGAAGACCAGGTACAGCGGCAGGATCGCCGACACCATCTCCGAGAGATGTCGGTGAGCAGCGAGCACGTGCCGCGCACATCGAACTTGAGCTCGGAGAGCTTCGCCCAGCGGGCGCTCGGGCTCGCGCGCGTGGCCGTGATCCGGGTCCTCGTTGAGGTTGGCGCCGCACTGCGGGCACAGGCCCGCGCACTCCGGCCGGCAGGTCAGCTGGGTGGGCAGGGCGAGCGCCAGCGCGTCGCGCGCCCAGCCCGCGAGGTCGAGCCCGTCGTCCATGTAGGGCGACGTCAGCTCCTCGCCGCCGCCCGGCTGGTGGACCTCGTAGGCGTCGACCGAGAACGTCGGCGACGCGCTCTCCAGGCAGCGCATGCACGGCCCCGCGAGCGTCGCGTCGAAGCGCAGCCGCAGCGCCCATCCCTGGCCGGTGGTGCGGGAGACGTCGAGGCGCGCGGGCACGAGCGCCGGCGTGACGGCATACGACGAGCCGCCGTAATCGAACGGGTCGACGTGGACGTGGAGGTCCAGCCGCCGCCCCTCGCCGGAGGAGAGCCCGAGGCGCCCGAGATCGAAGAGGTCGGTGCGCTGCGGCATGGCGTTCAGGTTAGTCAGGCGTCCTGGAGCTCCCGCTTGAGCACCTTGCCGGTGGACGTCCGGGGCAGCTCGTCCACGAACACGACGTCGCGCGGGGACTTGTAGCCGGCCAGGTTCTTCTTGACGTAGTCCTGGACCTGCTTCGCCGTCAGATCGCCCCGCTTGACGACCACGGCCTTCAGGCGCTGGCCGAACTTCTCGTCGTCGACGCCGAACACCGCGACGTCGGCCACGCTCTTGTGGTGCATCAGCAGGTCCTCGACCTCGGCCGGGAAGACGTTCTCGCCGCCCGAGACGATCATGTCGTCGTCGCGGCCGTCGATGAACAGCCGGCCGCTGGCGTCGAAGTGGCCGACGTCGCCCGAGGACAGCAGCCCGTCGATCTCGTCCTTGTTGCCCCCGCCCGTGTAGCCCTCGAACTGCACGGCGTTGCCGACGAAGATCCGGCCGGTCTCGCCGGCCGTGACCGGTTCGCCGTCGTCGTCGTAGATCTTCACCACGCTGTCGCGCGGCGGGCGGCCGGCGGTGCCGGGCGCCGCGCGCAGGTCGCGCGGCGTGGCGATCGTCGCCCAGGCCACCTCGGTCGAGCCGTAGAGGTTGTAGAGGTTCTCGCCGAAGTGGTCCATCCAGCGGTCCGACAGCGCGCCCGGCAGCGCCGAGCCGGACACCGGGACCGCCTTGACCTTGGACAGGTCGTAGCGGTCGAGCACCTCGTCGGGCAGCTCGAGGATGCGCTGGACCATGATCGGCACCACCACGAGCGCCGTGCACTCGTGCTGGGCGGTCAGCGACAGCGTCGCCTCCTCGTCGAACTTGCGCTTGAGCACGACGGTCGAGCCCAGGCTGATGCCCAGCGCCCAGTTGGCGAAGCCCCAGGCGTGGAACAGCGGCGCGGCGATCATCGTCCGCTCGCGCGCCCGCAGCGGGATGACCGACAGCAGCGAGGCGATCGGGTCGATCGTCTTGGGCATCGAGCGCTCGGCGCCCTTCGGCGTGCCCGTGGTGCCGCTCGTCAGGATGATCGCCCGGCCCTGCTGCTCCGGCGGCGACACGTCGGCGATGTCGCCGCGGTCGATCAGCTCGTCGAGCAGCGCGTCCTCGACCTTGCCGTCCTCGGGCTCGTGCCAGGCGATGTAGCGCTTGCGCCGCCGGCTGGCGTCGTGCAGCACCTCGGCGAACTCGTGGTCGTAGACGACCGCCGTGGGCTTCTCGCGCTTGGCCACGTCGGCCAGCTGCGGGCCGGAGAACGCGGTGTTGAGGAACAGCGCGTTGGCGCCGAGCTTCGAGCAGGCGAGCACGGCGTCGACCCAGCCGCGGTGGTTGCGGCACATCACCGCGACGTTGTCACCGCCGGAGATGCCGTCGGCCCGCAGCGCGTGGGCCAGCGCGTTCGTGCGCTGGTGCACCTCGCGGAACGACAGCGTGCCGAGCTCGTCGATGACGGCCGGCGCGTCCGGGAAGTTGCGGGCCGCGGCGCTGTAGCCCGCGGCCGGCGTGGTGCCGAAGCGCAGCAGCGCGCGGGCGGTGTGCCACAGATGGTCGGGCCGCTCGGGCTGGACGATCCCGGCACGGGTCAGCGTCACGAGCGTGTGCAGCTTCGTGGTCGCCTCGGTCATCAATTGCCGGGGATCCGGAATCGTCGGCACGGCTCTCCTCTCCCTATCTGGACGGCAGCGTCATACCCGATGGAACCTCACCCGTGTCGATCATGCGCCGGATCTCGGCGGCGCGGCGCGGGTTGAGGTAGACGTGGCGCTGGCCCACGGACGGCTTTTCCGCCAACAGGCCGGCGGTGAGCAGCGCCTCGCCGGCCTCCATGGCCAGCGCGCGGTCGTTGCCGGCGAAGCCACGGGCCAGGTGGGCGAACTCCGTGTGGTAGCCGCCCCACTTGCCCATGCCGTCGAGCCGCTGGAGGATCCGCCGGGCCACGCGGCGCCCCGGGTCCGGGTCCTCGTGCGGCCGCACGGCGCCGTCGTCGCGGCCGAGCAGGGCGAGCAGCGCGTCCTCGTGCGCCTCCACGTCGTGCGGGTCGGCCGGGTGGCCGCCCAGCCGGGCCACCGCCTCCGCCACGCGCAGCGGGTGGCCGGCGCCGATCGGCGCGCGCAGCTCGACGTCCTCGATCACCCCGGCGGGCAGCGCGTGCGCGCGGGCGCGCAGGCGGTCCAACCCGCCGGCGTGCTCGTCGAAGGCCAGCTGGACCAGGTCGGGGTCGAGCGTCCCCGGGAAGCCGAGCGCCAGGAAGCCGCCGGGCAGCTCGCCGGCGCGCAGCAGCAGCTCCCCGGGCGGGCCGGGCTCGGCCAGCTCGACCAGCGCGCCCACGGTGGCGGCCACGAGCAGCCACTCGCGCCCGCCGGCCGCCTGGGGGTCGACGCGCAGCGCCGCGCCGGCGGGCGTCGCGGCCACCAACAGGCCGCCGTGCTCGGCGATCCCCACCTGCACGGGCTCGTCGTAGCCCGAGCGCGCCTTGGCCATCTCGGCGCGGCCGGAGCGCAGCGCGGCGGTGAGCACGTGGCGCAGCCGAGCGGTCGCCGAGGCCGGGGCCGCGGCGCCGCCACAGGCGTCCAGCTCGGCCTCCAGCGCGTTCACATGTCTACGGTACCTCCATGGCCGATACCCGCCGCAACGTGGTCGCCCGGGGCCGCGTGCAGGGGGTCTTCTTCCGGGACGCGACCCGCCGCGAGGCCGAGCGGCGGGGCGTGGCGGGCTGGGCGGCCAACCGCTCCGACGGCGCCGTGGAGGCCGTCTTCGAGGGCGCGCCGGAGGCCGTGGAGGCGATGGTCGCGTTCGTACGGGCCGGCCCGGGCCACGCCGAGGTCTCGGACGTCGAGGTGCGCGAGGAGGCGCCTGAGGGCCTGAGCGGCTTCTCCGTCCGCCGGGCGCCCTAGGTTGGGTGGTCGCCATGGAGGCCGCCACCGCACTGCGCCCACCGCGCGTCCACGTCCTGATGGGGCGCGTGATCGTCGAGAACGTCGTCGTCGACGACCCGGCCGCGGCCGCGTTCGTGGCCCGCCGGATCGACGCCGGCGAGGACCCGGAGCGCGTGGTCGCCGACGCCATAGAGGTCGGCGCCCGCGTGCTCGAGCGCGAGCAGGCGGCCGTGGACGCCGAGTTCGTGCGCAACGAGCTCGAGCGCGTGTCCGGCGAGGTCGAGCGCGCGTTCACGGACAAGGCGCGCGTCGTGGCCGAGTTCTTCGGCACGAAGGTCGACGAGGTGTTCGGGCCCGAGGACGGGCACCTGGCCAAGGAGCTGCAGCGGCTGTTCGGCGAGGGCTCCACCGCAGCGGTCCAGCACCAGCTGCGCCAGGTGATGCTCGAGCAGTCGGCCCGCATGCGCGAGGACCTGCTCAGGCAGTTCTCCTCGGCCGACGGGTCCAACCCGCTGGCCGACTTCAAGGCCGCCCACCTGCGCGTCACCCGCGACGCGGCGGCCCGCCAGGAGGTGCAGCTGGAGGCGATGCGCGAGCAGCTGGTGTCGCTCAAGCTCGAGCTGCAGTCGCTGCAGGCCGAGCGCAAGCGCGCCGTGGAGGTGGCCGCCGAGCACGACCGCTCCACGGCCAAGGGCCGCCCCTACGAGGAGGCGGTGGCCGAGGCGGTGGACGCGATCGCCCGCGCCCAGGGCGACGACTGCGACGCGGTGGGCGACTTCCGCGGCCTGGGCGGGCGCAAGGGCGACGTGGTCGTCGACATCGACGGCTGCTCCGGCGCACCGCGCGGGCGGATCGTCTTCGAGGCCAAGAACTCGCGCCGCTCGCGCAAGGAGGCGCTGGCCGAGCTGGAGGAGGCGCTGGCCACCCGCGCGGCCGACTACGGCGTCTGGGTCGTGCCGTCGGAGGACAAGCTGCCCGCCCGCGCGCCGGCGCTGCGCGAGGTGGGCGGCGACAAGCTGTTCGTGGTCTACGACCCCGAGGACGGCACGCGGCTGGCGCTCGAGGTGGCCTACTCGCTCGCCCGGGCGCGCGTGCTGATGGCGAAGGGCGGCGTCGAGGGGCTGGACGCCTCCGCGCTGCGCGCCGAGGTCGAGCGCGCCGTGGGCGCGATGGAGGACGTCCGCCGGGTCAAGCTGCACCTCACGAACGCCGCCTCCGGCATAGAGGAGGCGCGCCGCGTGGTCGAGGCGATGGCCGAGCGCGTGCGCAGCCACCTCGCCCAGATCGAGGCCCTGCTGGCGCGCAGCGAGGACCGGTGACCGTAAATACGGTGGGTCGCTCGCGGCGGCAATCGTCATAGCTGCCGGTGCCCGGCGGGCGCGAGCATGCTGGTGGCACGTGTGTGCCCGGTGGGTGCCGGCAGCGGCGGCGAGGGCCCGCGAGAACCCGGCGTATTTGCGGGGGCCGGTTCTAGACCGGAGTAGGCCGGGCCGCCTCCGGGGCGGCCCGGCCGGTTCTCCGGGAGGAGACTTAGAGCTGGAGCGTGGAGAGGTCCAGCGAGACCAGCGGCGTGCCGGCCTGGATCAGCGGCGTGCCCAGGATCTGCTGCAGCACCGGGGCGGCCGCGCCGGACACCGTGACGTGCAGGCCCTGGACGTTGACGGTCCCGTCGGCCACGTCGAGGTTCAGGTTGTTCGTGTCGAGGTCGCCGACCTTCAGCCGGACGCCGCTGACCGTGGCGTACAGGCCGCTGGCGTCGTTCGTGGCGGCGATCACCAGCTCGGGATTCATCAACGTGGCCGAGGTGCCGAGCGACGGCACGTTCACGGTCAGGCCGCCGGCGAGCTTGACGTCGCCGGTCTTGGTCGTCGCGTCGATGCTGCCGCCGGACAGCGGCAGCGGATGACGACGCAGCGCCCCTACACACCACATCTTGGATGTTGGCACCCCGAACTGGACGCGTTTATGTAACGCTCAAGAGCGTCCAGATCTGGCGGTGAACGCGTCGTGCTGCGCGCAGGCCAGGTCCCAGAGCCGCTCGCGGCGCTCCGCGTCGAGCCGGACGCCGAGGCCGGCGAGCACCGTGGCGAACTCGTCCGGGCCGGCCACGACGCGCCTCGTGTCGACGGCCGGGCCGACCTCGCTCAGCGTCCGCGCCCGCAGCGTGACGATCCGGTCGGGGCGCGGCCGCTGGACCACGAGCGTCTGCACGAACGACGACGCGGGGTCGGTGGACAGTCGCCGGTGGTGCGGCTGGAACGCGTCCAGCGGCGACGGCTCGGGCGCCATCCGGAAGCCGCTCACGCTCCCCCACTCGTGCTGGCCCATCCACCACGTGCCCGCCGGCTCGCGGGTCAGCGTGTACGTGAACGGGCCGACCGCGTGCGCGCCCTCGCGCAGCGGCAGCGGGTCGAGGAAGCCCTCGCCGAGGCCGGCGTCGGCGAGCCAGGCCTCGCCGTCCAGGTGCACGAGCAGCGCCATGTGGTTCGTCGGGCCTTCGCCGCCCACCACGGCCTGGTGGTGCGTGACGTCGAATCCGACGGTGCGCAGCAGCGCGGCCAGCAGTGTGTTGAGCTCGAAGCAGTAGCCGCCGCGGCCGCCGAGCACCCGGGCGGCGAGCGCCGCCTCGTCGAGCGGCCCGCTCTCCCGGAGCTGCACCGCCACGTCCTCGTAGGGCACACGGTCCAGGTAGGCGCGGTGGAGGGCGAACAGCCCGGCGCGGTCCGCCTGCGGCGCGCCGACGCCGAGGTGGGCCAGCAGCGCCTCGCGCAACGAGTACCGGCCCCCGGTGCTAGCCGACTTCGGCCGGCTCGTCGCGGCCCTGGAGCCGCTCGCGGCCGCGCTGGACGGCGGCGATGAACTTCGAGAGGTTGACCTCTAGCGTGTTGAGGATCTCGTCGGCGTAGTCCTCGGCACCGAGCCGGATCTCGCGCTCGCGGGCGCGGGCGTCCTCGATGATGTCCTCCGCCGCGCGCTCGGCCTGGCGGGTGACCTCCTGCTGGGAGACGAGCTGCTCCTGGCGCTCGCGGGCCTCCTTGACGATGCGCTCGGCCTCGCGCTTGGCCTCGGCCAGCATCTCCTGGCGCTCCTTGACGATCCAGCGCGCCTGCTTGATCTCCTCGGGGATCGTCGCGCGCATCTGATCGAGGATGTCGTAGATCTCCTCTTTGTCCACGCGGACTTGGTCCGTGAGCGGCATGCTCTTCGCGTTGTGGACGAGGTCGTCCAGCTTGTCGATCAGTACCAGGACGTCCATGGCGCTCCCGTGTTTCGCTACCGCCCGAGCGCTTCCTTCAAGCGACGGGCGACCTCCTCCGGCACCAGCCCCGACACGTCGCCCCCGAAGGTGGCGATCTCCTTGACTCCGCTGGAGGAGAGGAAACTGTACTGCGGCGACGCCATCAGGTAGATCGACTCGACGTCTGAGGCCAGCGAGCGGTTGAGCTGATTCATCTCCAGCTCGTACTCGAAGTCGGAGATCGCGCGCAGGCCCTTGACGATCGCCTTGGCCCCCCGCTCGCGGGCGAAGTCGACCACGAGCTTGTCGAACGGCTCGGCCCGGACGTTGCCCAGATGGGCCGTCGCGTGCTCGATGAACGCGATCCGCTCCTCGGCGGCGAACAGCGCCTGGGACTTGCGCACGGACGCGTTCACCACGGCCACGATCACCTCGTCGAACACGGCCGAGGCGCGGGAGAGGATGTCCACGTGGCCGTTGGTCACCGGGTCGTAGGAGCCGGGGCAGACGGCGATGCGAGGGTCAGGAGCCATGGATGCGGATGAGTGTGTCGCCGTAGCGGCGTTCGTCGTGGAGGGGCAGGGTGAGGTCGAGCGGCGCCCGTCTGTCGCTCTCCGCCACGGCCACCGCGCCGGGCGCCAGCACGGTGGGGAGGGCCTCCGACAGCGCGGGCGCGAGGCGCTCCGCGTCCCGATATGGCGGGTCGAGGAAGACGAGATCGTAGAAGGCCCCGCGCTCGCGTGCCGCAGCGAGGAACCGCAGGGCGTCGCTCCGGCGCACATCGGCGTGCGCGTCGAGCGCCTGCAGGTTGGCCTCGATCGCCCGGATGGCGGGGGCCGCGGCGTCGACGAACGCGGCGCTCGCCGCGCCGCGTGAGAGCGCCTCGATGCCCAGCGCCCCCGAGCCGGCGAACAGGTCGAGCACGCGCGCCCCGGGGACGCGGGCGGCGAGGATGGAGAACAGGGCCTCGCGCACCCGGTCGGACGTGGGGCGCGTCGCCGCGCCGTGCGGCGCCTTCAGCGGCCGCCCCCGCCATTGCCCGGCGATCACGCGCATGGGACCGCACGATAGGGGCGCCGGCGGGCCGCGCCCGGCGGCGCGCGGCTAGGCTCCGCCGCATGCACCCGCGGCTCGCCGAGGTCCCCGTCTCCACGCTGTGCGACGCCGACAAGTCGCTGCCGGTGCTCGACCCGGCGATCCGGCCGCTGCGCACGGCGCGGCTTGCCGGGCCGGCGTTCACGGTGGTGGCCGCCGGCGAGTTCCTCTCGGTGCTCTACGCGATCTCCCGGGCGGCGCCGGGGGACGTGCTGGTGGTCGACGGCGGCCGGGCGCCGCTGGCCGCGCTGGGCGAGCTGCTGGCCAGCGAGGCCCACCGCCGGGGGATCGCCGGGATCGTGGTCGACGGCTACGTGCGCGACCGCAGCGGGCTGCCGGACCTGCCGATCTGGGCGCGCGGCACGGTGCCGAACGCCGGGCGCAGCGACGTCGCGCCGCGGGTGGGCGAGCCGGTGCTGGTGGGCGGCGTGCGCGTGACGCCGGGCGAGCTGGTGCTGGCCGACGACGACGGCATCGTGGTCGCGCCGGCCGCGCAGCTGGAGGCGGCGCTGGAGCGGGCGGAGGCGATCGAGCGCACCGAGGCGGCGGTCCTCGCCGGCATCCGGGCGGGCGAGGACCTGATCACCATGACGAACCTGGCCGAGCACGTCGCTCGCCTGCGGGCGGGCGACGCGAGCCGGCTCGAGATCACACCGCCGGGCTGAGCGGGTCGAGCTTGTTCGGCGCGCCGTCTGGCCGAGCCGGCTCGCGGCGATGGAGACGTCCTCTGGTCGCCGCGGACGAACCACGCGCCGGGGCGGCCTGCGTCACGCGGGGATCGGCGCGAGCGCCTCGGCGCCGAACGCGCGCTGCAGGGCGTCCTCCAGCAGCGCATGCTCGGGCGCGGCCAGCCCGGGGTCGGCGGCCAGGATGTCGCTCGCGTGGCGGCGCGCGGAGGCCAGCAGGTCGAAGTCCTCGGGCAGGCGGGCGAAGCGGAACGCCTGCAGGCCGGACTGGCGGACGCCGAGCATCTCGCCCTCCCCGCGCAGCTCGAGGTCGATCTCGGCGAGCTTGAAGCCGTCGCGGTGCTCGGCCAGCGCGCGCAGACGGCGCGACTCCTTGGGCCCGAACAGCAGGCACAGCGAGTCGTGGGCGCCGCGGCCGATCCGCCCGCGCAGCTGGTGCAGCTGCGAGATCCCGTAGCGCTCCGCGTCCTCGACCAGCATCACCGTGGCGTTCGGGACGTCGATCCCCACCTCGATCACCGTCGTGGCGACGAGCACGTCGGCGCCGCCGGCGGCGAACGCGGCCATCGCCTCCTGCTTCTCCCGGGAGCGCATCTGGCCGTGCAGGAGCACGACGCGGTGGTCGCGCAGCTCGCCGGTGCGCAGGCGCTCGTACTCGGCGGTCGCCGCGCGCGCCTGCAGCAGCTCGGACTCCTCCACCAGCGGGCAGACGACGAACGCCTGGCGGCCGGCGTCGAGCTCCTCGCGGATGCGCTCATAGGCGCGGGAGCGCTCGCGCTCGCTGCCGGCGACGAACGTGGTTATCGGCCGCCGGCCGGCGGGCAGCTCGCGCAGCACGGTGACGTCGAGGTCGCCGTAGTTGGTCAGCGCGAGCGTGCGCGGGATCGGCGTCGCCGTCATGTGCAGCACGTGCGGCGCCAACCCGGGCGGCGCCTTGGCGTCGAGCGCGCGGCGCTGGTTGACGCCGAAGCGGTGCTGCTCGTCCACCACGGCGACGGCCAGGCGGTCGAACGCGACCGCCTCCTCGATCAGCGCGTGCGTGCCCACCAGCAGCTTCAGCTCGCCGCTGGCCAGCTTGCCCAGCAGGTCGTTCCGGCGCGACTGGGCCGTCGAGCCGGTGAGCAGCGCGGCCTGTACGAGCTCGCCCGGCATCAGCGCCTGGAGCGTGGCGAAGTGCTGCTCGGCCAGCGTCTCCGTGGGCGCCATCAGCGCCGCCTGCGCGCCCGACTCGACGGCGCGCAGCATGGCGTACACCGCGACGACGGTCTTGCCCGAGCCGACCTCGCCCATCAGCAGCCGCTGCATCGGCCGCTCGGTCGCGATGTCCTCGTCCACCGCGGCCATCGCGGCCCGCTGGTCGCCGGTGGGCGCGAACGGCAGCGAGCTCTCCAGCCAGCGGGTCGTCAGCTCGCCCCGCGGCGCCAGGGCCGCGGCGCGGGCGCTCTCGCGCCGGCGGGTGCGGCGGCGCAGCAGCGCGAGCTGGAGCAGCAGCAGCTCGTCGAAGGCCAGCCGGCGGCGGCCGCCCTCCTGGTCGCCGAAGTGGGCCGCGTCGAGCGCCGCCGGGCGGTCCGGGAGCCGCTCGCGCACGCGCAGCCGGGCGGGCAGCGGCTCGACGACGTGGCGCACCTCGTCGCGCCGCTCGTGCACCAGCGCGGCGATCTGCGTCGAGCTCAGGCCCGTCGGTGGCCGGGTAGGTGGCCACCTCGTCGCCGTCCGCCGCGACCTCGCCGGTGACGCTGTGCTCCTGCACGCGGAAGCGGTTGCGGCCCTCGAACTTGCCCTTGAGCAGGAGCCGCGTCCCGGGCGCGGTAGCGGCGCTCCAGCCACGGCTGGTTGAAGAACGTCGCCTTCATCGTCCCCGTGCCGTCGGCCACGACCGCCTCCACGAGCGGCTTCATGCCGCGGCGGCGCACCGAGCGGCTGGAGATCGAGCGGACCTCGACGACGACGGACGCGGTTTCGCCCGGGCTGAGCGCGGCGACGGTGCGGGCGGCTCGAGCGGTCGCGCGGCGTGTGGGCGAGCAGGTCGCCCACCGTGTGCAGGCCGAGCCGCTCGGCCGCCTTCTCCGCCTTCTCCCCCGGGAGCTTCAGCGGCTCGTCCAGCCGCGACGGCCGCGGGAGGCGCAGGCCGTCAGCCGCGGCGGGCAGCGGGTCGGAGGTGGCGAAGGCGGTCGGGCCCACGCCAGAGATTGTGGTGGGCTACTCGGCGGCGACCAGCCACCACCACGACGGCTGGCCGCCGCGGGACAGCTCGAGCTCGGCGCCGAGCGGCGCGAGCGCGGCCACGACGTCGCCGTGCAGCGGCGCGCCGTCGCCCTCGATGACCGTCAGCAGCTCGGCCTCGCGGCCCAGCTCGCCGAGGACGACCTCGAGCGTCTCCCCCGGCTCGCCCCAGGCCACGAGCTCCTCGTCGATGAAGCCCACGCTGTCGCCGCGCCGGAAGCGGCCCTGGGCGTCGTCGCGCGCCGCCTCGGTCACGCCGCCCGTGCGCACGCGCTGCAGCGTCTCCTCCATCGCGGCGGCGTTGGTGGCGGCGTCGGCGCCGGGCTCGAGCGCGACCGCGGCGGCCAGCCCGGCGGCCATCGAGCGCGTGGGCACGACGCGGACGGTCTTCTCCGACAGCTCGGCGGCGCGCTCGGCCGCCATGCGCACGTTGGGCGAGTTGGGCAGCACGACGACCTCCTCGGCCGGCACGCGCGTGGATGCCGGCGAGCAGCTCGTAGGTGGAGGGGTTCATCGTCGCCCCGCCGTCGAGCACGGCGGCGCCCAGGCCCTCGAACAGCTCGCGCATCCCGTCGCCGGAGACGACGGCGAGCACGCCGCAGGTCGGAGATCGCCTCCGCGAGGCGGTCCGTGCGCTGCTGCGACCTGCTCGTGCATGTCGGCCACGTCGAGGCGCGACCGACCGTCGCCGGCGCCGTCGAACAGCGCGGTGGCGCGCTCCGGGTCGTCGGTGTGGACGTGGACCTTGAGCGTGCGCGCGTCGCCGACGACGAGCACGGAGTCGCCGATCGCCTCCAGCTGGTGCGACCCACTGCGCGGGGTCGAGCCCTTCGCCGATGACGGCGAAGTTCGTGCAGTAGCGGTAGGTCGAGGACTCGTGCTGCGGGTGGGTGATGCGGGCGGGGGCGTGGTGCTCGAGCGGCGGCGGGTCGGCGCCGCGCAGGGCGGCGACGACGCCGGCGAAGATGATCGTCAGCCCATAGCCGCCCGCGTCCACCACGCCGGCCTCGCGCAGCACCGGCAGCAGCTCCGGGCCGCGCTTGACCGAGGACTGGCCGGCGTCCAGCGCGTGCTCGAGCACGTAGGCGAGCATCTCGTTCTGCGTGGCGTCGTCGACGCGGTGCTGCAGCCGCGGCTCGGTCATGTGCGCGATCTCACTGGCCACCCGGGCGGCCATCTCGCGGACCACGGTGAGGATGGTGCCCTCGGCCGGGTCGCGCACGCAGCCGTAGGCGCGCTCGGCGGCGCGGGCCATGGCGGCGGCGACGAGCACGGGGTCGACGAGATCGCCGGGGCGGCGAGATCAGCTCCTCCGCGGCGCCGCGGATGAGCTGGCTGAGGATGACGCCCGAGTTGCCGCGGGCGCCGAGCAGCGCGGCGCGGGCCACGGAGTCGACGATCTGCGCGCGGCCGATCTCGTCGATCTCGCCCTGCGTGGACAGGTTGTCGAGCTCGTCGAGCACGGCGCGCAGCGTCAGCGCCATGTTGTCGCCCGTGTCGCCGTCGGCGACGGGGAACACGTTGAGGTCGTTGACCTCCTCGCGGCGTGACTCCAATTGCGCGAGGGCGGCCTCGATGACGAGGCGGAAGCGGAGGAGGCTCGGATCGGCCACGACGTGGCCGCCGGCTAGGCCTTGGTGACCTTGCCGGCCTTGAGGCAGCGCGTGCACACGTACACGCGTTTCGGCGCGCCCTTCTCGACGATCCGCACCTTCTGCAGGTTCGGGTTGAAGCGCCGCTTGGTGGCGACCATCGAGTGCGAGCGGCTCTGGCCGAAGGCCGGTCGCTTTCCGCAGGAATGACAGATCTGGGCCATCGCGCCGCAGAGTATAGGAGCCGCGGCGGCGGGTACCGTCTATGCGATGCCCCCGGTGACACCGGACCGCATATCCTTGCCCGACCGCTACCGCGTGGTTCGCCACTTGGCCAACGGCGGCATGGCGAGCGTGTGGGAGGCGCACGACGAACTGCTGGGCCGCGACGTGGCGGTCAAGGTGCTGGCACCCCATCTCGGGACCGACGAGCGCGCGCGCCGCCGCTTCCAGCGCGAGGCGCGCGCCGCCGCCGGCTTGTCCTCGCACGCGAACGTGGTGACGATCTACGACGTCGGCGACTTCCGCGACCGGGTCTTCATGGTCATGGAGATCATGCGCGGCGGCACGGTGGCCGACCGGCTGCGCTCGGGCGACGCGATCCCCCACGCCACCGCGCTGCGCTGGCTGCGCGACGCCGGCAGCGCGCTCGACGCCGCCCACGACGCCGGCGTGGTCCACCGCGACATCAAGCCCGGCCAACCTGCTGCTGGACGAGCGCGACCGGCTCGGCGTGGCCGACTTCGGGATCGCCCGCGTGGCCTGGGAGGACCAGCTGACGGCCACCGGGCAGGTGCTCGGCACGGCCGCCTACCTGTCGCCCGAGCAGGCGCTCGGCGAGCCGGCCTCAGCGGCGTCCGACCGCTACGCGCTGGCCGTCGTGGCCTACGAGCTGCTGACCGGCACGCGCCCGTTCGAGGCCGAGCACTTCGCCGCCCAGGCCCGGGCGCACGTCGAGGACCCGCCGCCGCCCGCGTCTTCGCGGGCCGACGATCTGTCGCCCGCGGTTGACGCCGTGTTGGAGAAGGGACTCGCGAAGGACCCCGACGACCGCTGGGCGTCGAGCGCCGAGCTCGTGGACGCGCTCGAGCGCACGCTGGGCGGGCACCCGACGGCCCCGACGCGGCGGCTGAGCCGGCGCGAGCAGCGCGACGACGCGGCGCGCGGCGGGCGCGGCGCGGCTGCGGCGGGCGGCCTGGCGGCGGGCGCGGCGGCCGCGGACCCAGCGGCGGCCGGGCCTACACCGCCGCACGGCACCCCCGCGGCCGGGCGTGGCGGCGGCGGAGCCGCAACAGGCGCAGGCGCGGCCGGTGCCGGGCGCGGCAACGGGACGACGGCGCACCGCGGCACCGGCGGCCGCGGGAGCGGGCGCGCGGGTGTCGCGCAGCCGGCGCGGCGCGCCGGGGCGCCGCTGCTGGTCGGGCTGGCCGCGCTCGCGCTGCTGGCCGTGATCGGGATCGTCCTGCTGGCCGACGGCGGGTCGGGCGGCGGCGGCCAGCCGAGCCCGACCGCGACGCGGACGCCGAAGCAGACCGCGACGCCCACGCCGGCGAAGACGCGCACGCCCACGCCGACGGCCACGCATACGCCGACGCCGACGCCCACGCCCACGCAGACCGCCGCGCCCACCGCCACGCCGACCCCGCCGGCGCCGAGCGCCGCCGACCCGTCGGCGCTCGAGGCCAAGGGCCACGGCGAGCTGCAGGCCGGCAACTACCCCGCGGCGCTCAACGACCTCGGCGCGGCCGTCAAGGCGTGCGGCAACTCGACCGCCGTCGACCCGTGCGCCTACGCCATGTACGACCTGGCAGACGCGCTCATGCGCTCTGGCCGCCCGCAGGATGCGATCCCGATCCTGCAGGCCCGCCTGCAGCGCTTCGACAACCAGAACGGGACCGTCAAGGCGCTGCTGCGCAGGGCGGAGCGCGAGGCCGGCGGCGGCGCGGGCGGCCCCGGCCCCGGCCCCGGCGACGACCACGGCGGCGGCAAGGGCCCGAAGGACTAGTCGAGCGACGCCTTGAGGCGGGCCAGGGCCATCACGGCCTCGGCGGCGTGGGCGCCCTGGTCGCGCTTGCCGCCGCCGGTGCGGGCGAGGGCCTGGTCCATGTTCTCGACCGTGAGCACGCCGAACGCGCAGGGCACGCCGGTGCGCAGCTGGACCTCCTGGATGCCGCGGGCGGCCTCGGCGCACACGTAGTCGTAGTGGTCGGTCTCGCCGCGGATGACCGCGCCGAGGCAGGCCACGCCGTCGTAGCGGCCGCTCTCCGCCAGGTACTGCGCGGCCAGCGGAAGCTCGAACGCGCCCGGGACGTCGTAGATGTCTGCCACGCCCTCCCCGCCGTCGGCGAACGCGCGCTGGGCGCCGGCGATCAGCCGCTCGGCCAGATCCTGGTAGAAGCGCCCGACCGCGATGGCGAACGTCATGCGAGTTCGCAATGCTCGGCGCCGACCGCGATGGCGATCGTCAACGGGCGTCCCGCTCGCGGTCGTGGACCTGCTCGTCGTGCACCATCTGCTCGTCCAGCGCGAGGCCCTGGTGGTGGAGCGTGTGGCCCATGCGGTCGCGCTTGGCCCGCAGGTAGGCCTCGTTGTGCGGGTTCGGGCGCGTGCTCGATCGGCACCTGCGCGGTGACCGACAGCCCGTAGCCCTCCAGGCCGCGGATCTTCTTCGGGTTGTTGGTGAGGATCCGGATCGACGACAGGCCCAGGTCGGCCAGGATCTGCGCGCCGATGCCGTAGTCGCGCAGGTCGACCGGCAGGCCGAGCTCGAGGTTGGCGTCGACGGTGTCCAGCCCGCTGGTCCTGCAGGTTGTAGGCCTTGAGCTTGTTCAGCAGCCCGATGCCGCGGCCCTCCTGGGCCAGGTAGAGCAGCACGCCGCGGCCCTCGCGCTCGATCATCGCCAGCGCGGATTCGAGCTGCTCGCCGCAGTCGCAGCGCAGCGAGTGGAAGACGTCGCCGGTCAGGCACTCGGAGTGCACGCGGACGAGCACGTCGTCGACGCCCGCCACGTCGCCCTTGACCAGCGCCACGTGGTGCTTGCCGTCGACCAGCGAGCGGTAGCCGACCGCGTTGAACTCGCCGAACGCCCGTGGGCAGCCGCGTGGCGACGACGCGCTCGACGAGGCGGTCGTGCTTGCGCCGGTAGGCGATCAGGTCGGCGACGGTGATCATCTTCAGCCCGTGCCGCGCGCAGTAGCGCTCGAGGTCCCGCACGCGGGCCATCGTCCCGTCGTCGTTCATGATCTCGCAGATCACGCCGGCCGGGTTCAGCCCGGCCAGCCGTGCGAGGTCGACCGCCGCCTCGGTCTGGCCGGTGCGCTCGAGCACGCCGCCCGGCTTGGCCTTGAGCGGGAAGATGTGGCCGGGCTGGACGAGGTCGCGCGGCGCCGAGCCGGGATCGATCGCCACCTGCACGGTGCGCGCCCGGTCGGCGGCCGAGATGCCGGTGGTCACGCCGTCGCGCGCCTCGATGGACACCGTGAACGCGGTCTCGAACGGCGACTCGTTCTTCGCCGCCATCAGGTCCAGCCCGAGCGCGTCGCAGCGCTCCGGCGTGAGCGCCAGGCAGATCAGCCCGCGCCCCTCCTTGGCCATGAAGTTGATCGCCTCGGGCGTGGCGAACTGCGCGGCCAGCGTGAGGTCGCCCTCGTTCTCGCGGTCCTCGTCGTCGCACACGACGACCATGCGGCCGGCGCGGATGTCGTCCAGCGCCGCCTCGATGCTCGCGAACGGGCGGCTCATCGTGCGAACCAGCTTCTCCACGTACTTGGCCAGCACATCCACCTCCAGGTTCACCGGCCGGCCGGGCGCGGCCGTGCCGAGCGTCGTCCGCTCGAGCGTCTCGGGGATCAGCGCGACGGAGAACCAGTCCCCGCCGATCTCCGCCACCGTCAGCGACACGCCGTCGACGGCGATCGAGCCCTTCTCGACCACGTAGCGCAGCAGCTCCGGCGGCGCGCCGACCGTCACGATGCGCGAGAACCCGTCGTCCCGCGCGTCGCTGGACGACGCCGACACCGTCGACGTGGCCCTGCACGACGTGGCCGCCGAGGCGGTCGGAGGCCCGCAGCGGCAGCTCGAGGTTGACGCTCGCCCCCTCCCCCACCTCGGCCAGCGAGGAGCGCCGCAGCGACTCGCGCATCACGTCGGCCGAGAACGCGCCGTCGGCGATCCGGGTCGCGGTCAGGCAGACGCCGTTGACCGCCACGGAGTCGCCCTCGCGCAGCTCGCCGGCCAGCGCGCTGCGGACGCCGAGGCGCACGCCGTCGGCCGTGGCGTCCACCGCCACGACCGTGCCGAGGTCCTGGACCAGCCCGGTGAACACCCTCACCACTCCCGCATGCGGGCGGTGATCAGCACGTCGTCGGCCACTCGGGCGCACTCGAGCGAGAGCGCGCGCAGGGCCTGGGAGATCCGCTCGGCGCCCTCGCCCTCGAGCGGGTCGCGGGCCGAGCTGCCGCCGAGCACGACCGGCGCCACGAACAACCGGATCTCGTCCACCTCGCCGGCGTCCAGGAACGCTCCGGCCAGGTGCGGGCCGCCCTCCAGCAGGATCGAGGTCACGCCCGCCGCGCCGAGCTGGGCGAGCGCGTTGCGCACGCGGTCGGGCTCGTTGGCCCCCGTGGCCACCATGATCTCCGCGCCGGCCACCTCCAGCGCGTCCGTGGCCACCCGCGGCGCCGCCCGCGACACGACCACCGTCAGCGGCACCTCCGCCGCGCCGCGCACGAGCTGGGAGTCGAGCGGCAGCCGGGCCTCGGAGTCGAACGCGATCCGCCGCGGCTGGCGGCGGACGCCGTCGATGCGCGCCGTCAGCTGCGGGTCGTCGGCCAGCGCGGTGCCGATGCCCACCGCCACCGCGTCGCACTCCGCGCGCCAGTGGTGCGACAGCCGGCGCGAGTCCTCGTGGGAGATCCACTTCGAGTCGCCGGTGCGCGTGGCCACCTTGCCGTCGAGGGTCATGGCGGACTTGAACAGCACGAACGGCCGGCCGGTGCGGGCGTGCTTGCGGAACGGCTGGTTGAGCAGCCGCGCCTGGGTGGCCAGCTCGCCGTCGGCGAACTCGACCGCGATGCCCTCGTCGCGCAGGATCCCCGGCCCGCGGCCGGCGGCCTTCTCCGTCGGGTCGTCGGAGGCGATGACCACGCGGGCGATCCCGGCCGCGATGATCGCCTCGGTGCACGGCGGCGTGCGCCCCGTGTGCGCGCACGGCTCCAGCGAGACGTAGAGCGTCGCCCCGCGCAGGTCCGCCCCGGCGGCGGCGGCGATCGCCGCGCGCTCGGCGTGCGGGCCGCCCAACTCGGCGTGGAAGCCCTCGCCCAGCACGTGCCCGTCGCGCACGATCACGGCGCCCACGAGCGGGTTGGGGCTCGTCCGCCCGCGGCCGCCCTCGGCCAGCTCGATCGCGCGGGCGAGGTGGGCCTGGTCGGTGAGCAGCGGGGCCGTCACGGTATCGATATTGACACGGGGTCAGGGACCGGGCGGGCCCCAGGATTCCCGTCCGTCGCCGGTGATCGGGATCTGCGCGCCGAGGAACTTCGGGCCGGCGCCCACCACCGCGTCGCCGAGCGCCTTGACCCGCGCCATCGCCTCGCGCACGACCAGCTTGTCCATCACGCGGCCGTAGTCCCGCCGGTCCGCGATGAACCCGGTCACGTGCAGGCCGGCCCGGCGTGCGTCGAACAGCGCCCGCGCCATGTGGAAGCCCTGCGTGACCACCACCGCGTTGCGCACGTCGAACACCCGGCGGGCGCGCTGGGCGGAGTCCCAGGTGTCGAAGCCGGCGTGGTCGGTGAAGACGTCGCGCGCCGGGACGCCGTCGGCCAGCAGCATCCGCCGCATCGTGCCGGGCTCGTCATAGCTCCAGCGGCCGTGATCGCCCGAGACGAGGATCTTCTTCACCTTGCCGGCCCGGTAGAGCGCCTCGGCGGCGTGGACGCGGTCGGCCAGCATGATCGACGGCTTGCCGTTGGTGTAGACCTGCGCGCCCAGCACGAGCGCCGCCTCGGCCGGCGGCACCCGGGCGACGTCGCGCGTGGCCGGGCCGCGGCCGCCGAGCCACACGACGGCGTTGGCCGTGCCGATCAGCACGACGACGAACCCGGCGGCGAAGGCGATGGCGCGCTTCATCTAGGAGCAGTTTCGCAGGCGGTAGACGTCGATCTCGGGACCCGGGCGATCGTATTGCAGCGGGTAGTAGTTGAACGAGTAGTCGAACGAGAACGGCACGCCCTTCGCGCCCGCCTTGTCCGGCGCCACCCGGTAGGCCAGATCCGCGCTCGACTTGAGCTTGGCGTAGTAGGGCAGCGCGCGCGGGACCGCCGGGGGATCCGCGAACGCCCGGCCGTATTGGGTCGACCCGGCGACCACCCAGCAGTAGCCGAGCTGCCGGTAGCGGTCGACCAGCGCCGGCTGGACGTGCTTCTCGTAGTCCTCGAGCTTGACGAGCGCGCCCTGGCCGTGCACCGGCGTGCCGTCGGGGTTCAGCCGCACGCGCGACGTCGGCCACTTGTTCCAGCGGTTGCCGTTGCGGGTGGCGGGGCTCGGGTGCCCGACGTCGGCCGCCCATTGGTCCGGGAAGACCGGCTCGACCACCATCTTGGTCCCGGCGGGGACGTGGGCGACGAGCCAGTCGCGGGCCAGCTGGCGGGTGTCGGCGCGAGCCAGCACGAGATCGTTGTGGACCGAGAACACGAGCCCCTGGGCGCACAGCAGCGCGCCGGCGATCACCCAGCCGAAGCGGATGCGGCGGGTGAGCTCGACGGCGGCGTAGGCGGCCAGCAGGGCGAGGATGGGATAGACCGGCAGCAGCCAGCGGGCGAAGAAGCGCGTCTGGTGGCCCAGGTAGAGGTAGAGCAGGAGCGGCGCCGGCAGCAGGATCAGCGCGAGCCGGCGATCCCTGATCGCCAGGCCGATCGCCGCCGCCGAGCGCGGCCAGCGAGGGCAGCCAGCCGAACGCCCACGTGCCCGCCCCGAGCGTAGTAGCGCCAGCCGGAGATGTGCGCCAGGCCGAGCTTGCCGCCCTCTCGACGACGCGGTCTCGGTCTGCGTGGTCAGGCCCTGATGGAACGCGTGGATGTCCAGCAGCGCGTACGGGTCGGCCACCAGGAAGGCGACGACGGTCGCCGCGCCGGCCAGCAACAGGCCGCGCCAGCGCCCCGCGGCGACGGCGGCCGCCACCACCGCGACGATCATGATCCCGCCCGTGTACTTGGTGGCGATGGCCAGCCCGAGCGCGATCCCGGCCAGCGCGAAGTCGCGCCGGCGGCCGTACCGGTAGATCCCGGCCACGCCGAGCAGGCACAGCGCGGCGGGCGCGAGCGTGGGCGCGTCATTGAGCGCGAAGTGGCCGTAGCTGACGGCCAGGAACGCGACCGCCAGCAGCGCTCCGGCCACGATGCCGATGCGCCGGCTCTCGAACAGCCGCGCGCCGGCCAGCGCGGTGAACAGCACGGCGGCGGCGCCGAGCACGGCGCTCGCGCCGCGGGCGATCACGAACGCCGTCGTCGGATTCGGCCGCGTACGCCGCCCCGACGCTCGCCGGATCAGCGCCCCAGCGGGCCAGGAACAGCAGGTGGACGAGGTACGTGTAGGCCGGCGGGTTGACGAAGTAGTTGGGATTCAGGCTGTGCCCGAACATCCCGACGGCGCGCGGCACGAAGTGGTGTTCTCGTCGGAGTTGTAGACGTACGGCAGCCCGGTCTTCAGGCCGACCAGAGCCGCAGCGATCAGCGCGCGGCGAACAGCGGCAGCGCGGCCAGCAGCCGAGCGGCCGACGCGCCCGACCCTCAGCAGCGCGACATACGCGGCGTAGAAGCGCGAGGTGGCCACGCGGCGTGAACCCGCGGGCGGCACCTGGATGCGCGGGTCGTCGAACGGGTTCGTCCAGGCGTGTTGAGGATCGCGAAGCGGCTCGTGCCGACGAGCGCCACGCCCTTGGCCGAGCGCCGCGCCGGCGTCGGCTGCGCTGCTTCGACCTGGGTCGGCGTCGCCGCGGATCGACCACGCGCGCGAGCATGCCGTCGACAGGCTCGCGATCCAGCGCGAGTCCGGGACGATACTTGTGGTTCGGCGTGGTCAGCGGCCCGCACCGCAGCGCGGCCTGGACCGGCGCGGCGTGCAGGACCGCCGACAGGTCCTGATGCGCCTCGCCGCGGAAGCGCAGCTCGGACGTCGAAGTGCGAGAGGTCAGGTGGGCGACCGTGAACCCCGCGCCGGCCAGCACGGCGACGACCGACGCGACCATCCAGCCGGTGCGCAGGGCGCCGCGCTCGAGCATCGTCCAGCCGCCCAGCGCGACGGCGGCGAACACCATCATCGCCAGCGCGGCCACCGCGAGGTAGCGCTCGATCACCGACGCGCCGGCCACGCCGATCAGCACGAACGTGAACAGCCCGGTGGCCAGCAGCAGCAGCGGCATGACCATCCGCCGCGGCGCCATGACGACGCCGAGCCCGAGCCCGAGCACGCCCGCGGCCAGCACCGGCAGCTTGACCAGGTCGGCGAAGAACCCGGGGATCGACGCCGGCAGCTGGGACAGCGGCTTCGAGCGGCCCGAGGTCCTCGGCCGAGCCCGCCCGTGTGGTGCAGGCTGAACAGCGGGTCGCCGGTCACCGCGGCATCGAGGCCGGCCCACACCACCGGGCCGATGGCGGCCAGCGCGGCGTAGCGGATGCGCTCGGGCCAGGTGGCCCTCCAGGCCAGCCAGCACCAGTACAGCCCGGCGAGCACCCACGCCTCGGGGCGAAGCAGCCCGGCCGCCGCGAGCAGCAGCAGGACCGGCGTCCCGCGGCGCGGCCGGGACGCCTCCAGCGCGGCCGCCCACACGACCAGCGCCATGTACCAGACGTCGATGTAGCCGCGGGCGGCCAGGAACGCGAAGTCGAAGCCGGGTGAGCAGCAGCGCGCCGGCCACGGCCCCGACGAGCGGCGTGGCGGCGATCCGCCCCAGTCGGTAGACGCCGGCCACCAGCGCCAGGAACGAGCCGAGCATGAGCGCGATCCACATCCGGTCGGCCACATGGCCGAACAGCGACAGGACGGCGCCGAGCGCGATCGCCAGCGGGTGCTCGGTCGGATAGCGGAAGCCGGCGAACGCCGGCGCCTGCCCGTGCAGCAGCCCGCGTCCCCACAGCAGGGCGTAGTAGGAGTCGTAGACGGGATAGGTCGGGAACACGAAGTAGCCGACCACGAAGCCGACGCAGACGAGCGCGAACGCGGCCGCCGCGAGGCGGGTGCCGCGACCGGGCCGCACGGGGGCGGCCGGCTCGGCGCCGCCGGGGCGCGGCCGGGTGAGCGTGGTGCCGTCCATGCGGTCAGACAGGATGACGTGCGCGATACCGTCTTCTGCCGTCGCCGATGAAGTTGATCATCCAGATCCCATGTCTGAATGAGGAGCAGACCCTCCCGGTCACGCTCGCCGACCTTCCCCGCGAGCTGCCCGGGTTCGACGAGGTCGAATGGCTCATCATCGACGACGGGTCGACCGACCGCACGGTCGAGGTGGCGCGCGCCCACGGGGTCGACCACATCGTCCGGCTGACCAACAACAAGGGCCTTGCCTCGGGGTTCCAGGCGGGGCTGGACGCCGCGCTGAAGCTCGGCGCGGACGTGATCGTCAACACCGACGCCGACAACCAGTACTACGGCGGCGACATCGCGCGGCTGGTGGCGCCGATCCTGGCCGGCGACGCCGACATGGTGGTGGGCGACCGCCAGGTCAGCACCATCGAGCACTTCTCGCCGGCCAAGAAGGCGCTGCAGCGGCTGGGGTCGTGGGTCGTGCGCCAGGCGTCGGCCACCAGCGTGCCGGACACCACGTCGGGCTTCCGGGCCTACAACCGCGAGGCCGCGCTGCAGCTGCAGGTCGTCTCGAAGTTCACGTACACGCTGGAGACGATCATCCAGGCCGGGAAGATGACCGTGGCGGTCGACTCGGTGCCGGTCCGCACGAACCCGCAGACGCGCGAGTCGCGGCTGTTCCCCTCGATGTGGGCCTACGTGCGCCGCAACGGGGTCTCGATCTTCCGCATCTACGCGATGTACGAGCCGCTGAAGGTGTTCCTCACCGCCGCGACGGTCGTCGGCTTCCTGGCCCTCGTGGTGTGGGGGCGCTTCCTCGTCGCCTGGCTCGACGGCGACGGCAAGGGCCACGTCCAGTCGCTGATCCTCGGCGCCGTGCTGTTCAACGCCGCGGTGGTGCTGGCCGCGCTCGCCGTCATGAGCGACCTGCTGTCCGGGCAGCGGATCATGCTCCAGCGCGTGTTCGAGCGCGTGCGGCGGATCGAGCTGCACCTGGACATCCCGCCGTCGCACTACGAGCCCGGGCCGGGCCCCGGCTCGGAGGGCCAGGCGCCGACGACCGGCGCGCGGGCGTCGGCCGGGCGGACCGAAGAGCGCGAAAGGGTGGAGCTGTGACGCCCACCGTCACGCGCGACGCCGAGGGCACGGTCACCGGCAACACCTACGACAAGTACGGGTCCACCAACCCGGTCGTCCGGCGGCTGATGGCCGGCTTCGAGCGCACGCTGGACGAGCTGTGGGCCAAGGCGGCGCCGCGCTCGGTGCTCGACGTGGGCTGCGGCGAGGGCGTGCTCACGCACCAGTGGGCCGGGCGCCTGCGGGACGGGCGGGTCGTGGGCATCGACCTCGAGGACCCGGCGCTGCAGGCCGAGTGGGCGCGCCGGACCGCCCCGAACCTCGAGTATCGGGTGATGAAGGCCGAGCGGCTGCCGTTCGCGGATGGCGAGTTCGAGCTGGCGGCGGCGGTCGAGGTGCTCGAGCACGTGCCGGACCCGGAGCACACCGTGGCCGAGATGGCGCGGGTGGCCCGCGGCGGGCACCTGCTCGTGTCCGTGCCGCGCGAGCCGCTGTGGCGGGGCCTGAACATGGCCCGGGGCGCCTATCTGCGCGACTGGGGCAACACGCCGGGGCACCTCAACCACTGGTCGCGGCGGGCGTTCGTGGCGCTGCTGTCGCGCCACGGCGAGGTGCGAGAGGTCCGCTCGCCGTTCCCGTGGACCATGCTGCTCGTCCACGCGTGACGCACACGCGGGCGCCGCGGTCGGGGTACAGCGCGGGCGCGAAGATCCTCTCGGTCGGGATCGCCTCGACGGGCGTCGTCACGTTCGCCTACTTCTCCGTCGCCTCCCACGTCCTGAGCGACGTCGACTACAAGGGCGTCTCGCTGCTGTGGTCGGTGATGTTCGTGATCGTGTCGGTGATCTACCGGCCGATCGAGCAGCTGCTCTCGCGGACGATCGCCGGCCGCCGCGCCCGCGGGCTGGAGACCGGCCACCCGCTGGGCACGCCGCTGCTCATCCAGGCGGGGTTCGCGGTGGCCTTCCTGGGCGCCGCGCTGGCCTTCCGGCACGTGCTCCAGGACGAGGTGTTCGACGGCGTCAACGCGCTCTACTGGGTCCTGGTGGCGGGAGTGCTGGCCTACGCGGCGAGCTACTTCGCGCGCGGCTGGCTGGCCGGGCACCAGTGGTTCGCCCTGTACGGCGGGCTCGTGTTCATGGAGTCCTTCTCGCGGCTGCTGTTCGCCGTGGCCGTGGCGATCGGGATCGCCACGGGCCAGACCGCGGTGGCGCTCGGCATGGCCGCGGCGCCGTTCGTCTCGCTGGTCGTCGTGCCGCTGGCCTTCGCCCGCCGCCCCACGGTCGGCGAGGCGCGCGAGGAGACCGACGAGGAGGCGCTCGGCCTGGCCCGCGGCGGGCGCTTCGCCGTCTGCGTGCTGGTGATCATGGCCGCCGAGCAGACCCTGCTGAACGCCGGCGTGCTGACGGTCAACGCCACGTCGTCCAACCCGGCCGCCGCGGGCTACGTGTTCAACGTGCTGCTGATCGCCCGCGCCCCGCTGCAGCTCTTCCAGGCCGTCCAGGGGTCGCTGCTCCCGCACCTGACGGGGTTGGAGGCCCGAGGCGAAGCCGGTGGCGAGCGAAGCGAGACAGACGGCCGCGCGCAGTTCGACCGCGCGATCAAGCTCACCGTCCTGGCCATCGCCGCCTTCGCCGGCGCGCTCGCCCTCGGCCTGCTCGTGGTCGGCCCGTTCGCCATGGGGGTGCTGTTCGACGACGCGGCCAAGTACGGCCGGTTCGGGCTGGCCGCCGTCGCCCTGGGCATGGGCGCGCACCTGGCCGCGGGCACCTTGAACCAGGCCGCCCTGGCCCGCGACCACGCCGTCGCCGCCGCGGCCGCCTGGCTCGTGTGCGCGGTCGTTTTCGTGGCCTGGATGCTGGCGGATGTCGTGGGCGACGAGCTGGTCCGGGCCGAGGTGGGGTACTTCGGCGCCGCGGTGGTCTTGTGCGGGCTGCTGTTTGCCGTGTACCGCCGCGGCGGGGCCGGCGAACGGCCGGCAGGGCAGGGAGGCGGTTGACCGAGCCGCGTGGTCCCTCGGTCGTGCATACCGCGACTCAAGGACCACAGTGACGCGCTCCCGCTCATCCCTCCCCCTCAAAGCCCGCCGTTCGCCGGGGCGACGAGGCGCCGCGAGGTCACTTGCGCAGATGCGGCGCGAGCAGCCGCTCGTCCGCCGGGATGAACGCGTCGTGCAGGCACCAGCCCCTTGTGCCGGCGGGCGTGAACGCGCCGGAGCGGATCTCGACGAAGCTCCAGGGCACGGTGTGCGGCCCGTAGGACAGCCCCGGCTTGCGGCCCAGCTCGAACACGATGTCCCCGGGCGCCAGGTACGCGAACGCCGTGGATGACGCGGCCAGGCGCAGGTAGTACTCCTCGCCGCTGTCGCGCGGCTCGCCGTAGCCCGTGGCCAGGACGCTCCGCAGGTGGCCGACGTAGTGGAAGCCCGTCAGATGGCCGCCGCCGCACACGTAGCCGCAGTACGGCTTGGAGGCCTCCGAGCGGCAGTCGAAGTCCTTCGAGTTGGGGCCGCACACCCACTGCTCGGGGTCGCCGGGCCGGCTCCCGTATGACGGGTCCTCGCCCAGGTAGCGCACGCCGTCGACCTCCAGCGGGACCCAGCCGGACTTGTTGGTGCGGACGTCGTCGGCCGGATAGCCCCAGACGAACCCGTTGACCGCCGCGCGCGGTGCCGGGGCCAGGCAGCCCGGGCCGGCGTGGCGGCGGGCGCTCTGGCGGGCGAAGTGGGTCCCGACGGGCGCCACGGCCAGCGAGCCGTCGTTCTGCGGCGCCGGCGGGGCGTCGAACGACGGCGCCTTGCGCACGACCACGCCGCTCAGGCCCCGGCGGGCGAGCGCGGGCTCGGTGGCCAGCACCTGCAGCGGCGTGTAGCAGACCGCGACCTCGTCCTGGCCGTACGCGCCGGCGCGCCAGCTGCGCCAGGGCCGCCGCGGCTCGGCGCTGAACATGTCGACCACGGGCTCGACGACGCCGAGCACGCCGATGCCGGCGCCGAGCGCGCCGAACCGCTCGAGCACATCGCGCCGGGTCCGCCGCCCGGCCAGGGCGCGGGCGGCGGCGGCGACAAGCTCGTCTATGCGGTCGACCAACTCACTTCGGTCCGATGTAGGACAGGAAGAGGGGCCCGCTGGCGCAGCTGAACGCGGCGTAGTTCCCGTGCGGCGAGCCGGCGATCTGCTGAGCGGCGCTGCCGCCCGGGCAGGTGCCGAAGCTGCGGTAGACGTTCGACGTGGCGATCGACCCGCTGACGTAGAACACGAAGTGCCCGCCCGCGGTCATCGAGGGGGCGCCGCCGTTGGGATCCAGCACGTGGGCGTGCGGCGCTCCCTGCGTGTTGGCCTGCCAGACGTCCCCGCCGCTCTGGTAGGCGACGAAGCGGCCCCACTCGTCGCCCGTGGTCAGGGTGCCGGTGCCGACGCGGTGCGTGCCTCCGTCGCCCTGGCGGTTGACGTAGACCGAGCCGTTGCGCGAGAAGACGGTGATCTTGCCGTTGGCCGACAGCTCGGGCGAGCTCGATTGCCCGCCGGCGATCCGCTTCGCGCCGCCGCCGGTGCGGAGGTTCTGCCAATAGAGGTTGCCGCCGGCCACGTAGGCCATGTACCAGCAGCGCCCGTCCAGCGCGACCTCGGTGGCCGCGGCGGGCGTGGCGATGCGCTTCAGGCTGCCGGTCGGCAGCCGCTTGAGGAACACGTCGGCGTGGCCGTCGTTGTCCCCGCGCACCAGGTTCGACGCGGCGGAGACGAACGCCAGGCACTTCGGCTTGACGGTGATCTCGCGCCCGGCGTGGACGTAGTCGTAGCCGTCGAACGCGGGTCCGAAGGAGTCGCCGTTCGCCGGCCCGCCGATGCCCTGGGAGACCAGCGTGGTCGCGCCCATCTTCCACGGGGTGCCGGTCCGGGTGATCGCCCCGGCCCGCTGGACCAGGTACACGTTGCGATGGCCGTCGGTGCCCGGCGTGATGTCGGTGGCGGCCGAGTCGTAGGCGGCGTAGCGGTCCATCCGCCCGTCCTTGGAGATGGCCGGGTCCTGGGCGGGGGCGTTGGGCTGGCCGCCCGACGGCGTGTGCGCGAGCAGCGCCTTCGGGTGCTCGGCCAGCGCGGGCGCGGCGGTCGCGGCGGCCAGCAGCACGGCCGCGGGCAGCGCCCGGCGGAAGATTCGACGAGCGATCATCGGCGTCCAATCTATCTGGCGCATCACCGGCCTCCCACGTAGGACATGTACACCTGGCCGGACGAGCAGGTATGGACGGCGTAGTTGCCGTGCGGGCTGCCGGAAAGCTGCGTGACGCTGCCGGCCGGGCAGCTGGCGAGCTTCTCGCAGACGTTCGAGTCGACCAGGTTCGCCGTGGCGAAGCACACGAAGTGGCCGCCGGCCGTCATTGATGGCGCGATGCCGTTCGTGACTTCTGGTGGTCCTGGCGGTGGATCGCCGTGCGACGGCGTGTGAGCCAGCGGCGTGCGCGAGTGCAGCCGCAGGCTCTCGGCGGCCGCCGCTCCCCCTGTCCTACCCGAGGGCGACCGCTCACCGTCCGCCGACGTAGCTCAGGTAGAGCGCGCCGGAGGTGCAGGAGTAGGCGGCGTAGTTGCCGTGCGGGCTGCCGGCCACCTGCATGGCGTCGCCGGCGGGGCAGCTGGCGAACTTCTCATAGACGTTCGAGTCGACCATGTTGCCGCTGACGAAGAACACGAAGTGCCCGCCGGTGGTCATCGACGGCCAGGTGCCGCTCATCAGGCGCTGCCCGTCGCGGCGGCTGATCGCCGCGCTGACCTGGTGGGCGTGGGCCGTGCCGGCGATGCCGGCCTCCCACACCTGGCCGTTGAGCGTGTAGGCGACGTAGCGGCCCCAGTCGTCGGTCGACGGCTCCGAGCCCGTCGCCACGAAGCGGTTGCGGCCGCCGCGGTTGACATAGATGGCGCCGTTGCGCTCGTACGCCGTGACCTGGCCGTTGGCCGAGACGGCGGGGACGCCGGTGGCGCCGCCGGGCGCCGACAGCCGGCGGACCTTGCCCGAGCCGAAGCGGATGAACTTGGTGTAGACGGTGCCGCCGGCCACGTAGGAGACGTTGAAGCAGCGGCCGTCCACCGCCACCGCGGACGCGGGGCCGGCCGAGGCGATGCGCATGATCTTCCCCGTGGCGAGCCGCATCACGAAGACGTCGGCGATGCCGTTCGTGTCGCCCGGGACGAGGTTCGAGGCGCTGGAGACGAACGCGATGCACGTCGGCGCGATCGTGGACTCGCGTCCGCCGTGGGCGTAGTCGTAGCCGTCGAAGGACGGGTCCCAGGAGTCGCCGTCGGCCGGCTGGCCGCCGAGGCCGCGGGTCACCAGCGTCGTGTCGCCCATCACCCACGGCGTGCCGTTGAGGCTGAACGGCGGCCGGCGGTGGACGAGGAAGATGTTCTTGGCCGTGCCCGAGCCGGGCACGATGTCGGTGGCGGCCGACGCGTAGGCGGCGTAGCGGACGATGCGGCCGTCACCCGACAGCGCCGGGTCGGTGGCCGGGGCGTTCGGCTCGGCGCCGACCGTGTTGTGGGCGAGCAGGGTGCGCGGGTGCAGCCGCAGGCTCTCCGCGTGGGCGGGAGCGGTGGCGAGCGCCAGGAGGGCCACAGCGGCCGTGAGGGCGCGACGGAGGATGCGGGAAGTGGCCATGTCTCCTGGGGTATCGGCGCGCACCGGCCCCGGTTTAGGCCCGCCGTCAGGCCTGACACACTGGATGGCGCATGAGCGCCAGCGCCCCCGTCGAAGAGCGGCCCGCCGAGCCGGCGCCCGCGCCGCCCCCGGGGCGCGCCGCCTCGCTCGTCCGCTCCGCCCGGCCGCGGCAGTGGGTCAAGAACCTGCTCGTGTTCGCCGCCCCGGCGGCCGGCGGCGTGCTCGGCCACGGCGACGTCATCTGGAGCGCCGTCGGGGCGTTCGTGGCGTTCTGCCTCGTCTCCAGCGCCACCTACATGCTCAACGACCTGGTCGACGCGGACGCCGACCGGCGGCACCCGGTCAAGCGCCACCGGCCGATCGCCGCCGGCCACGTGTCGCCGCGGGCGGCCTACGTGGGCATCGGCGTGCTGCTCGCGGCCGGCCTGGCGGTGGCGTACGCGGTCTCCTGGCAACTCGGGCTGCTGGTGACGGGCTACAAGGCGCTGACCACGGCGTACACGTTCCGGCTCAAGCACACGCCGACCGTGGACATCGTCGTCGTGGCGAGCGGGTTCATGGTCCGCGCCGTGGCCGGCGGCCTGGCCACGGGGATCGAGCTCTCGCACTGGTTCCTGGCCGTGACCTCGTTCGGCTCGCTGTTCGTGGTGGCGGGCAAGCGCCACGGCGAGCTGGTGACCAGCGGCTCATCGGCCACGCGCCCGGCGCTGGCCGCGTACACCGTCGAGCACCTGCAGTTCGTGGTCTCGACGAGCGCCGCGGTGACGATCATGAGCTACTGCCTGTGGGCGTTCGACCACCCGAAGACGAGCTCGATCCCCTGGTGGGGCCTGTCGATCGTCCCGTTCGTGATCGGGATCCTGCGCTACGGGCTGCTGGTCGACCGCGGCCAGGGCGGCGCGCCCGAGGAGATCATGCTGCGCGACCCGGGGATGCGGCTGATCGGCGCGGTCTGGCTCGCGCTGTTCTTAGGGTCGGTCTACATTCACTGAGGCGTGCAGTTGCGCAGCCGGTAGACCCGCATGGTCGGGCCCGGCAGGTGGAACTTCAGCGGCGCGAAGTCGATGGCGAAGTCGTACTGGAAGTAGTTGTCGGCGTCCTTGCCGCTGAACGGCGCGAGCCGGTAGCGCAGGTCGGCCTGGCGGGACAGCGCGTGGTAGTAGGCGATGGCCTGCGGGACGCGCTGCGGGTTGTTGAACGCCCGGCCGGACTGCGAGGAGCCCGAGACGATCCAGCACACGCCCTTGGAGCGCAGGAAGTCCAGCTGGCCCGGGAACAGCGTGGCCACGTAGTTGGCGAAGTCGGCCTTCTTCGCCGCGCCCGGGTACTGCTCGGCGAGCCGGCGGGCGTCCGCGCTCGTGCGCACGAAGCGCCGCCAGCGGTACCCCTGGCGGGTCTTCGGGTCGGGTAGCCGGGCGCCGTCGGCGTACCACTCCTTGGGCACCAGCGGCTCGACGGCGATCTGCGTGCCGGCGGGGATGTGCGCGACCATCCAGGCCCGCGCGGTGCTGCGGGTGTCCGGGCGCGAGAGCACGAGGTCGTTGTGGACGGTGAGCACGAGCCCCTCGGCGAGGACGAGCGCCAGCCCGGCCGGCACCAGGATGCGGCGCGCCGGCAGCGCACGGCCGATCCACACCGCCCCCGCGCCGGCCAGCAGCGCCAGCAGCGGGTAGACCGGCATCTCGTAGCGGGCGAAGTAGCGGCCCTGGGAGCCGATCACGGCGAAGAACAGCAGCGTGGCGGGGATCAGCACGACCGCGGCGGCCCGCTCGTGCAGGATCGTGCGGATGCCGCCGGCCACGGCCAGGACGAGCGGCAGCAGCCCGAAGCCCCACAGCAGCGTCCAGGCGTAGTAGCGGTACCCCGAGCGCTGCGTCTCCCCCAGCAGCAGGCCGCCGTGCGTATAGGCCGACAGCTTGCGCAGCTGCGCGCGGAAGAAGTGCGGGCGCAGCAACGCGTACGGGTCGCAGGCGGCGAACGCGACGAGCGCCACCGCGCCGGCGAGCACGAGCCCGAGCAGGACGGGACGCCACGCCCGGCGGTCGCGGGCGAGCTGGACGCCGGCCGCGCACAGCAGCGGGATGACGATGAACGCCGCGTTGTACTTGAAGCCCACGGCGATCCCCAGCCCGGCGCCGGCCAGCGCGTACTCGCGCGCCCGGCCGGTGCGCAGGATGCCGGCGATGCCGACCAGCGCCAGCGCCGTGGGGGCCAGCGAGGGCGCGTCGTTGAGCGCGAGGTGGCCGTAGTGAACGGCGAGGAAGCTCGTGGCCAGCACCGCGGCGGCGATCAGGCCCGCCCAGCGGTCGAACATCCGCTTCCCGGCCACGTAGAGCAGCGGCACCGCGGAGGCCGACAGCAACGCCGAGGCCACGCGGGCCACCGTCCACACGGCGCCGGGGTCGGTCGCCCAGGTCCGCACGACCGCGCCGGATGAGCCGTGCGTGACCAGCAGCGCGCCGGCGACCCACTCGATCAGCCCGGACGGGTTGAGCTGGTAGTCCGGGTCGAGCGAGTGGCCGCGGAAGAAGGCGACGGAGCGCGGGACGAAGTGCGAGCGCTCGTCCAGGTTGTAGGCGAACGGCAGCCCCCAGCGGATCCCCCACAACCTGAGGATCAGCGCGAGCAGCGTCAGGCCGGCCACCGCGAGCAGCCAGCCGCTTGGGCGCCGGCGGCCGCGCACCCGCGCGTCGGGCTCACCGGGCGCCGGCCGCTCGAGTACAACCCGGTCAGCCACGGCCGGTGAGGGTACCGTCAGGCGCGGGACCGCCCAGCGCGGCTCAGACCCGCTCTCCGGCGCGCGGCGGTCCCCGAAGAGCCGATGCGACTCGAACCGCTTGGGGAAGGCGTGCGTATGCCGCGAGCGACAGGTCACTCCCCAGCAGGAGGTATCTCCCCATGCGTCGCATGACCGCGGCACTCGTCCTCGCGGCGGCCGTCGCGCTCGTCGTGGCCGCGACCGGCAGCGCCGCCAGTCGCGCCACCGTGAGCACCCGGCACGGCAAGCTCGGCACGTTCCTCGTCGGCAGCAACGGCCGCACGCTCTATCTGTTCGAGAAGGACAAGACGTCCAAGAGCACGTGCTCGGGCCAGTGCGCGACCTTCTGGCCGCCGCTGCTCACGTCGAGCAAGCCGAAGGCGTCCGGGAAGGCCAAGGCCTCGCTGCTGGGCACCACCAAGCGCAGCGACGGCAAGGTCCAGGTGACGTACAAGGGTCACCCTGTGTACTACTTCGTTCAGGACACGAAGTCCGGGCAGACCAAGGGCGAGGGCGTCGACGGGTTCGGCGCCGAGTGGTACGTCATGGCGCCGTCCGGCAAGAAGATCGACAAAGACGACTGAGCGAGGCTGACATGAGCGGGACGGAGATCCGGCAGGCCGGCTACGGGCTGGAGGTCGGGACGCCCGGTCTCCGCTCCGCCGGGCCGCTCGCCTTCGGGCCGGGCGGCATCGTGTTCGTGGCCGACAACGCGGCCGCCGCGATCTACGCGCTCGACGTCGCGCGGGCCGACGCGCCGGCCACCGGGGACGTGCAGGACCTCGGCGGCCGGCTCGCCTCCCATCTGGGCTGCGCGCCCGACGACGTGCGGATCCGCGACCTCGCGGCGCACCCCGACACGGGTGAGGTGTGGCTGTCCGTCGCGCGCGCGGGCGCGCCGCTGCTGCTGACGGTCGGCCCCGACGGCTCCCTGGCCGACGTCGGGCTGGAGGACGTGCCGTTCGCATCCGCGGCGATCGACGACGCGCCGGACGAGGACGACGCACGGGAGGACATCCGGGTCGTGCCGCCCGGCGAGCCGGCCACGGAGGAGCGCGAGTTCAACGGCGTGCACCTGCGCCTCGCCCGCGAGCCGCTGCGCGCCACGACGGTGACCGACCTGGCGTACGTGGACGGCGCCCTGCTCGTGGCCGGCGCCTCCAACGAGGAGTTCGTCTCCACGCTGCGGCGGATCCCGTTCCCGTTCGGCGGGCCGGCGGCGCGCAGCTCGCTCGAGATCTTCCACGTCTCGCACGGCAAGTACGAGACGCACTCCCCCATCCGCACGTTCGTCCCATTCGCCGGCGGGGCAAGCATCCTGGCGGCCTACACGTGCACGCCGGTGGTGCAGTTCTCCGTGGGGGAGCTGGGCGCCGCGCAGGCGCGCGGGCGGACGGTGGCCGAACTGGGCGCGATGAACACGCCGCTCGACATGGTCGCCTACCGGCGCGACGGCGAGGAGTACCTGCTCGTGGCCAACAGCCGCCATCCGCTGCTGAAGCTCCGGGTCGCCGACCTCGAGGCCCAGGAGGGGCTGACCACGCCGCGCGAGCCGGTGGGTGCGCCGCGCGAGGCGCTGCCGCACGCCGGCGTGACCAAGCTGGCCGCGGTCGACGGGCACGTGCTGATGCTCCAGCGCGACGACGCCGGCCTGCACCTGCGGGCCTACGACGCGGACGTGCTCTGAAGCTGTCCTGGGACGGCGACGCGCTGCGCGTCCACCGCTGGGGCGAGCCCGAGCGGCTCGCCGTCGCCCTGGACGGGTCGGGCGACCCGCTCGCCGGGCGCTTCTGGCGCGACGGCGCGGACACCCGGTTCGCGCCGCGCTTCGAGTTCCTCGCCGGACGCGGCTACGCGCTGCTGGTCGACGGCCGGCCGGCCGCCACGATCGTCCGCCCCGCCGGCGGCGACGCCGGGGTGGTCGCCGTGTACCCGAGCGGCGCAGTCGTCCCGCGCAACCTCCTGCGCGTGTACGTCGAGCTCTCCGCCCCGGTGGCCGAGGGCTGGGCGCAGCGCAGCGTCGGGCTGCACGACGGCGTGACCGGCGAGCGGCTCGAGGGCGCGTTCCTGGACATGGAGCTGTGGGACCGGGAGCGGCGCCGGGTGACCCTGCTGCTCGACCCGGGACGGATCAAGCGCGGGCTGGCGTCGCACGGCTACCCGCTGGAGGAGGGCCGGGACGTGGTCCTGCGCGTGGGGTCGACGACGGAGCGGCGCTACACCGTCGGATCGCCCGTCTACGCCCGTGTCGACCCGGGCGCCTGGCGCATCGAGCCGCCGCTGGTGCGCTTCGATCGGCCGCTCGACCGCGCGCTGCTCGAGCGGGCGCTGACCGTGGACGGCCGCCCGGGCGTCGCCGGGCCCGGCGAGCTGTCGTGGCGCGGGCCCGGCCGCGGCGTGCTGCGCGTCGACGCGCTGCTGGAGGACCTGGCCGGCAACTCGGTCCGGCGCGTCTTCGACCGCGACCTCGACGACCCGGCGCACGACCCGCTCGACCTCGACCACGTCGAGCTCTCGTTCTAACCTCGGCCCGTGGCCGCGGCCGTCTGCCTCCTGCTCGCCGGCACCCTGGCCTGGGCCGGGGCGGCGAAGGCCGCCGCCCCCGCGCCGTTCCGGGCCACGCTGCGCGCGCTCGGCGCCCCCGCCTGGCTCGCCGTTGCAGTGCCGGCCGCCGAGCTCGGCCTGGCCGCCCTGCTGCTGGCCGGCGTGGCGCCGCGCGTCGTCGCCGCCGCCGTGCTCGCCCTCCTCGCCGCCTTCACCGTCGCGCTCACGCGGCTCGGCTCCGTGTCCGCCGGCTGTCACTGCTTCGGCGCCACCGACGGCGGCGCGGGCCGGCTGCGCAACGCCCTGCTCGCCGCCGGCGCCGTCGCCCTGATCGCCTGGCCGCCCGCGGACCTGTGGACGCTGGGCGCCGGCGAGCTGGCCGGCGCGGCCACCGTGGCGGCCGGCGCGGCCTGCGCCTGGCAGCTCGCCGTCGCCACCGTCGGGCTCCGGCCGGTGGCGCCCGGGCGCCGGCCATGAGCGCGGTCTGGATCGTCTCGCTGGTGCTCGCCTGGGTGGTCCTCGTGCTGCTCACGGTGGTCGTGCTCAGCCTGCTGCGCCAGCTCGGCGAGCTGCGCCAGACCGGCCGCACCCCCGGCATCGTCGCCGCGGAGCTCCACGACGAGGTCGCGCCGATCGAGGTGCCGGCGGTGGCCGGCGGGCGGGTCGTGCTGACCGGGCCGCTGCTGCTGGTGGCCCATCAGCCCGGGTGCGCGACCTGCGGGGACGTCGAGGCGGCGCTGGCGCTGCTCGCCGGCGAGGCGAGCGTGGTGAGCGTGCTGGCCCTGCCGCGCGCCGCGGCGGCCGCGCACCCGTCCCCCCCGGCGTGCCGGTGGTGGCCGCGGAGGACCTGCCGCCCGCGCTGCAGCCGGCCGCGCTGCCGGCGCTGGTCGGCATCGGGCGCGACGGCCGGGTGTGCGCGATCGGCCAGGCGAGCGGCTACGCGCAGCTGCGCGAGGCGGCGGAGGCGACCGCCGGCGCCACCGGACGCGGGCGCCGGCTCACGTCGTGGGGCGTGTCGGCGCCGTACGTCGCCGCGCGCTGAGGAGCCAGGCCAGCCCGGCCAGGCCGCCGGCGACCAGCAGCGGCAGCAGCGGCAGCGCGTAGCGCGGCTTGGACACGAACACCGCGTGCATCAGCGTGCCGTAGCCCATGATCGCCACGAACGCGGTCAACGGGGGCGGGCGCCGCCACGCCCACGCCGCCAGCAGCAGGAGGATGAACACGATCACCAGCACGTGGTGCAGCGGCCGGGTGAGCGTGCCGATGTTCTGCGCCCGGCCGGCGCGGCTGGACACGAGCCACATCCGCGCGGCCTTGTTCCACATCATCCGGGCGAACTGCAGCGGCTGCCCGAGCGCGTACTTGCTGAGGTTGTCCCGGGCCTGGGCGCGCAGCGACGCGTCCTCGGACAGGCCAGGCCGGTGCTTGGCCTGGTCGGCCAGCACGATCGCCGCCGGGATGTAGTACGGCGCGACGTTGGCGAAGCGCGGGTGCTTGCGCCGCGTCTCGGCCACCACGGCGCGCTTGAAGCCGAGCGTCGTCCCCTTGCCGGGCAGGTAGGTGCCGACGAACAGCGCCGCCCCGTCGCCCTCCGTGACCGGCACGAAGTGGCCCACCTGGGTCGCGGCGACCACCAGCCAGGGCAGCATCACGACCACGCACACGCCGGCGATCAGCCCTGCCGAGCCGAGCGCCACCCTTCGCCCGCGCGCGCGCAGGAACCAGGCGGTGAGGATCACCAGGATCAGCGGCACGAGGATGAGGTCGGCGCGGGTGAGCACCGTCCCCGCCAGCAGCACGCCGGCCGCCACCAGCAGCCAGCGCCGCGGCTGCCGCCAGGCGGCGAGCGTGGCGACCAGCCCCCCGGCCAGGCACAGCGTGCCCAGCGGCTCGGCCAGCAGCTGCCCGCCCATGACCACGTAGGGCGGGTAGATGGCCACGAGGAACGCCGCGCCCAACCCGACCCACCGGCCCCAGCGCTGCGGCGCGGCCAGCAGCCCGAGCAGGAAGACGACGGGGATCAGCAGCGTCCCCACCAGCGCGTTCGACCAGTAGGACAGCCGCAGGTCGTGCGTCGGGTGGATCCGGTCGGCCACCGCGAACATCAGCGGCGCGCCCGGCGGCCAGTGCAGCGACGTCCCGTGGAAGTGGCCGCCCTCGAACGTCTTGGCCACCCGGGCGTAGCCCCGCTCGTCGCTCGAGCGGTTCTTCAGGTCCGGCGACGCCGACTGGACCGCGCGCAGCGCGCCGCCCAGCAGGGTCAGCGCGATCACCGCCAAGATGACCGCGCGCGACCAGCGGTCCCGCGGCACGGCAAGCCGCCGCGCCGGCGCCTCGGGCGCGGCCGTCTGTTCACCGACGACCATCGCGCCCGAGGCTAGCGGCTTATTCGGTGGTCACCGCCCGCAGCACGTCGACCTTGGCGGCCCGGCGCGCGGGCGGCACCGCCGCCAGCACGCCGGCGACGCCGGCCAGGATGAAGAACACGATCAGGGTGCCCACGGGGAGCCGGAACACGAAGCCCTGGTCGGCCAGCGGGCGCGAGATGATCACGGCGAACACGATCCCCAGCGCCGTGCCGAGGACCGAGCCGATGCCGGCGGTGATCACGGACTCGCCGCGGATCATCCGCTTGACCTGCGTCCGGCTCATGCCGACCGCCCGCAGCATCCCGAGCTCGCGCGTGCGCTCGTGCACCGACAGCGCCAGGGTGTTGACGATGCCCAGCAGGGCCACGATCACCGACAGCGCGAGCAGCGCGAACACGAGCCCGAGCAGCTGGTTGACCGACTGGTCCTGCTTCTTCACGAACTGGCTGATCGACAGCGCGTCGGTCGACGGCAGCGGCTTGAGCGCCTTGTCCGCGATGGCCGCGAGCTTGTCCGCGTCCGTGCCCGGCCGCGCCGAGGCCATGACGAACGCCAGCTGCTTCATGTCCCACTCCGTGGGCATCGTGGCCTGGCTGACCAGCAGGTTCGACGTCAGCCCCGCCTGGTTCTTGAACGTGCCGGTGATCGTGTAGGGCACGACCTTGCCGGCCGGCGTGGTGACGTGCAGCACGCTGCCCACCTTGAAGTGGTGCGACTTCGCCCAGCCGGCAGTCGACCACGGCGCTGGTCGGAGCCGAGCGCCCGCAGCGTGGCCTGGGACGCCCTGGTCCCACTTGAGGTGGAGCATCGTCGCCGATCGTCGCCGGGTCGACGCCGGTGGCGGCCGTGTTGCCGCCCACGCCGCGCACCTTGCCGGTGGAGAAGCGCACGGGCGAGGCGCCGGTGACGCCCGGGAATCTGCCGCACCACGTCGACGGTCTGGTTCGGGATCGGGTTGAAGCCGTTCTGCGTCTGCACGATCAGCGAGGCCGTCACCTGGTCGTCGATCGCCTTGTTCACCGATGCCTTCAGTCCGGCGGCGAAGATCGTCACGAAGACCACCAGCGCCAGGCCGACCATCAGCGCGGCGGCGGTGACGGCGGTCCGCTGCGGCTGGCGGATCGCGTTCTCGCGCGCCAGCACGCCGGTCAGCCCGCGCCAGCGGGCCAGCGGCGCGCCGAGCACGCGGGCCAGCGGGCGCACGAGCAGCGGGGCCAGCAGGGCGACGCCGAACATCATCAGCAGCGCCCCCAGGCCGAGCAGCGACGCCGCGGCCGAGCCGGAGTTCAGCGAGCCGAACAGGCCGACGAACAGCGCCACCAGGCCGGCCAGCATCAGCCCCGCGGCGCCGACGACCCGCCGCCGCCGCAGGTGGCCGAGGCCCGGCGTGACGCTGTCGCGCATCGCCGCCACGGGCTCGACCCGGGTCGCGCGGCGGGCGGGCACGAAGCCCGAGACCATCGTGGCCACCAGGCCGACGACCAGGCCGATGATCACCGTGCCGGACTTGAGGACGAGGCCGGTGGTGCCGAGGTCGAGCCCGAACGCCTTCAGCATCGCCGCCAGGCCGGGCGCGAGGGCGACGCCCACGAGGACGCCGAGCATCGACGCCACCAGGCCGACGACGAACGTCTCGATCAGCACCGAGCGGAGCACCTGCCGCGCGACGCGCCGAGCACCCGCAGCAGCGCGAACTCGCGCGTGCGCTGGGCGACGGTGACCGAGAACGTGTTGAAGATCAGGAAGCCGCCGACGAGCAGCGCGACGCCGGCGAAGACCAGCAGCGCGGTGCGGATGAACCCGAGCGCATTCGACAGGTCCTGCGCCTGCTGCTCGGCCGCCTCCTTGCCGGTGCGGACGTTGATGCCCTTCCCCAGATCGCGCTGCAGCGCCGCCTTGACCTTGTTCGGGTCCGAGCCGCCGGTGGACACGGAGATCGTGTCGTAGCCGTGGTGGTCGGTCACCCGCTGCGCCTCCGGGAGCGTCATCACGACGAGCCGGGCGCCGGCCAGGTTGTCCTTGCCGTCCAGCGAGGCGACGCCGGAGACCCGGTAGGGCTTGACGTCGCGCTCGCCGGCCACGCGCACCGGGTCGCCGACCTTGAAGCCGTACTTGTTGGCCGTGCCCCGGTCGAGCGCCACCTGGTCGGCGGTCTGCGGCCGGCCGCCGCTGTCGTAGTCGAGGACCTGGAAGATCTTCGCGGCCGAGTCCGGACACGCCGAGCGTCGGCGGTCCGTTGGACACGATCGGCTTGCCCTGCTTGTCGAGGAGCGTGACGTTGCTGGAGACGCTGCCCTCGGCCACCTTCACGCCCGGCGTCGACTCGACCTTCGCCAGCACGGACGCCGGCATCGTCGGCGCCTGCGAGAAGTCGGCCTTGACCGCCTGGCGGGACTCGATCTCGACGTCGACGCCCTTCTGCGTGCGCTCGAAGAGGTTCTTGAACGACTCGTTGATCGTGTCCGTGAAGACGAGCGTGCCGACGACGAAGGCGACGCCGATCACCACGGCGAAGCCGGTCAGGACCGACCGCAGCTTGCGCTCAGCAGGCCGCGCAGCGCGACCTTGGTCACGTCAGGCCACCGCCTTCATCAGGTCGAGGACGCCCTCGGTCGTCTCGCCGGCGCCGTCGTGGACGACCTTGCCGTCGCTGCAGCACCACGATCCGGTCGGCCACCGCGGCCGCCGTGCGGGTCGTGGGTGACCATGATCACCGTCTGCCCGAACTCGTCCACGGCCTGGCGCAGCAGCCCCAGGACCTCCTCGGAGGCGTGCGAGTCGAGGTTGCCGGTCGGCTCGTCGGCGAACACGCACGGCCGGGCGGTGCACGAGCGCGCGGGCCACCGCGACGCGCTGCTGCTGGCCGCCGGAGAGCTCGGCCGGGCGGTGGGTCAGCCGGTCGCGCAGCGCCGACCGTGTCGATCAGCTGGTCCAGCCACTGCCTGGTCGGGCTTGCGGCCGGCCAGCGAGAGCGGCAGCGTGATGTTCTCCTCGCGCGGTGAGCACCGGCACGAGGTTGAACGCCTGGAAGACGAAGCCCAGCCGGTCGCGCCGCAGCCGGGTCAGGCCCTTGTCGTCGAGCGAGCCGAGCTCCTGGCCGTCGATCACCACCGTGCCCGAGCTGGGCCGGTCCAGCCCGGCCAGCAGGTGCATCAGGGTCGACTTGCCGGACCCTGACGCTCCCATGATCGCCGTGAACTGCGCGGCCGGGAAGTCCAGCGTGACGCCGGCGAGCGCGTGCACGGCGGTGTCGCCCTCACCGTAGGTGCGGCGCAGGTCCGCAGTCGAGACGATGTGCATGCCGCAAGCTTGTCCCAATCACGAACCGGCGGGGTTCGGCTGGCCGTCTGAGGGGGGTGGGGCTATCCCTAGGCCGCGCGCAGGTACGCGAGCACCGCGAGCACGCGGCGGTGGTCCACGACCGTGGGCACGAGGTCGAGCTTGGAGAAGATCGACGTCACGTGCTTCTCGACGGCGCGCTCGGTGACCACCAGCGCCTCGGCGATCGCCGCGTTCGAGCGGCCCTCGGCCATCAGGCCCAGCACCTCGCGCTCGCGCGCGGTCAGGCCCTCCAGCGGGTCCTCGCGGCGGCGGCGGCCGAGCAGCAGGGCGACGACCTCGGGGTCCAGGGCGCTGCCGCCGCCGGCCACGCGGCGCACGGCGTCGGTGAACGTGTCCACGTCGGCGACGCGGTCCTTGAGCAGGTAGCCGGTGCTCTCCGTGGACTCCGACAGCAGGTCGAGCGCGTAGGCCTCCTCGACGTACTGCGAGAGCACGAGCACGCCGGTGCCGGGGTGGTCGGCGCGGATGCGGCGCGCGGCGCGCAGCCCCTCGTCGGTGTGGGTGGGCGGCATGCGGACGTCGATGACCGCCACGTCGGGCTTGTGGGCGCCGACCTTGCGCATGCAGGTCCTCGGCGTCGCCGGCCTGGCCGGCGACCTCGAAGCCGGAGTCCTCCAGCAGGCGGCACAGGCCCTCTCGCAGCAGCACGGAGTCTTCGGCGACGACGACTTTCAGTGGCGTATCGGAAGTCATACGGGGATCTCCGCACGGAGAGTAGTCCCCGAGCCCGGTGGGGAGTCGAGCGATAGCCGGCCGTCGAGCGCGCCGAGCCGGTCCGCGAGGCCGCGCAGGCCCGTGCCGCGGTCCGGATCCGCCCCGCCGACGCCGTCGTCGGCCACCTCCACCTCGGCGTGGCCGTTGGTCCGGCGCACGGCGACCGTGGCCTCGCTGGCCTCGCTGTACTTGGCCACGTTGGTCAGCGCCTCGGAGATCGTGAAGTAGGCGGCCGCCTCGACGGCCTCGGGCAGGCGCTCCTCCGGCACCTCGACCACGCGCACGGGCAGCGGCGAGCGCACGGCCAGCGCCTCGACCGCGGCGCCCAGGCCGCGGTCGGACAGCACGGCCGGATGGATGCCGCGGGCCAGCTCGCGCAGCTCCTCCAGCGCCTGGTTGAGCTCCTGCTGGGCGTCGGCCACCATCGCCTGCGCCCGCTCGGGGTCGCGGGTGATCTTCCGCTCGGCCATGCGCAGCGACAGCGAGAGCGCCACCAGGCGCTGCTGGGCGCCGTCGTGCAGGTTGCGCTCCAGCCGCCGGCGCTCGGCGAGGCCGGCCTCGAGGATCCGGGCGCGCGAGCGGCGCAGGTCGTCCAGGCGCGCGCCCAGGGCGGCGTGGAGGCGCTCGTTCTGCATCGCCAGGCCGGCGGCCGCGGCCACCGAGGCCAGCACATCCGGCTCCGCCCGCAGGCTGGGGTCGTGGACGATCGCGCCCACCCGCTCGCCCTCCACCTCCACCGGCGTCCAGGCGCGCCCGAGCTCGGCGGGCGAGCCGTCGCCGCGCAGCCAGCGGCCGTCGATCCAGTAGACGAGCGCCACCGAGTCGTCCTCCAGCGCGTCGGCCAGCAGGCAGCGCAGGCCGTCGGCGCGCGGCTCCTCGCCCAGCCGCAGCAGCAGCTCGCCGACCGCGTCGGCCTGGGCCACCCGCGTGCGCAGGAGGCCGGCCAGGAACGTGACCGGAACCGAGGCGAACACGACCTGGACGCCGAAGAACAGCAGCCCGCCGACGCCGTCGCTGCCCGAGAGCGTCTGGGTGCCGAGCGTGCCGACCAGCAGCACCATCAACACCACGCCGGACCAGAGCACGGGCGCCAGCGCGCGCCGCTGCGGCGGCGTGGCAGTGCGCAGCCGGGCGACGACGATCCACAGCAGGTAGCCGACCAGCGCCACCGCCAGCGCGGTCGTCACGCCGTCGAGCACGCGCTCGGCGGTCACGCTGTCCGACGACGTGGATCACCGAGTGCGGGCAACCGTCGCAGCCGTCCATCGGGTCGTGGCCGAGCATGAGCATCGGCAGCGTGCCGACGATGGCGAGCACGTAGGCCGCGACGACCAGCCGGCGGCGCGGGCGCTTGAGGCGGCCGCCCGGATAGGCCAGCAGCAGGTGGACGAACGTGGCGACGAAGACGTTCGAGAACACCACGGCGACCGTGAACACCGCCGGGTCGTTGGACGCCGTGAAGGCGTTGAGCAGCCAGGCGAAGCCGGTCAACGTCATCAGCGCGCCGAAGCGGTTGGCCGGGCGCCGCCACCAGGCGTACAGGCCGGTGCCGATCCACAGCGCGGCGATCGCGAGGCCGACCGCCGCCGTCAGCGCGGGCTGGTCGACGTGGTCGGAGCCGAGGATGAGCGCGCACCCGAGCAGCCCGATCAGCACGGCCGCCAGCGCCAGCATCGCCAGCGCCCGGGTCAGTGTGCTCAAACCAAGAGCTCCTGGACGCGCTCCCCCGACAGCTCGGCCTTGGGGACGAAGCCGCGCGCGCCGGAGCGGGAGACGAGCGGGCCGAAGTCCGACGAGTCGCGGCTCGAGACGAGGATCACCGCCGGGGAGTCGGGGTGGCCCGTGATGCGCTGCGGCGACGTCGAAGCCGTCGATGTCGGGGAGTTGCACGTCCAGCAGCACGAGCTGCGGGCGCAGGCGGCAGGCCTCCTTGACCGCGCTCGCGCCGTCGACCGCCTCGCCGACGACGTGGAACCCCTCGGATTCGAGCAGGACCCGCGCGCTGGCGCGAAACGAGGGATGGTCGTCGACTATCAGGACCGTGCAGTCCACGGGTTCGATTCTCGTCACCACGCAGACCCCTTCACATACGGCTGGCCGTACAACGCTCAGCGGTGCAGCGCAGCCGTGATGGCCTGCACCGCGGCCTGCGGGTCGGGCGCGCCGAACACCGCGGTGCCGGCCACGAACACGGTGGCGCCCGCGGCGGCGCAGCGGGGCGCGGTGTGCTCGTCGATCCCGCCGTCGACCTCGAGCGCCTTGTCGGGGCCGAGCAGCGCGCGGATCCGCTGCAGGCGGTCGAGCGAGCGCTCGAGGAACGCCTGGCCGCCCCAGCCGGGGTTGACGGTCATGCACAGGACCATGTCGGTCTCGTCGGTCAGGTCGCGCACCACGTCGACGGGCGTGCCGGGGTTGAGCGCCAGCCCGGTGGCGCAGCCCGCCTCGCGCACGGCCTGCAGCGCGTAGTGGACGTGCGGCGTGGCCTCGTAGTGGACGGTGATCGAGTCCGCGCCCGCCTCGGCGAACGCCTCCACCTGGCGCTCGGGGCGCTCGATCATCAGGTGGACGTCGATCGCCGCGCCGGCACGATGCACCGCCTCGGCGATGGCGCCGACGGCGAGCGGGCCCATCGTGATCGGCGGCACGAAGTGGCCGTCCATCACGTCGACGTGGATCACCGTGGCGCCCGCCTCCAGCACGGTCTCGACCTGCTCGACGAGGCGCCCGAAGTCGGCCGCCAGGATCGACGGCGCGATGCCCTGGAGCCGCACGGCCATCAGATCTGCGTGAGCATCGACGACTGGCAGTGCCCGCACATGTACATCGCGCTGTTGGACATGCGGACGATCGTCGAGTGCTCGCCGCAGTTCGGGCAGACCGAGCGCAGCTCGAAGCGCTGCAGGCAGTTCACGCAGCGGTAGCGGCCCGGGAGGTTGGTCGTCGGGCGCAGCCACGGCTCGTGGCAGGACGGGCAGATCGCCCCGAGGTCGACGGGCGAGTTGCTCACGTGCGCGTGAACCTCGCCATGAAGAAGCCGTCGGTGCGGTCGCGGTGCGGCAGCGTCTGCAGGGTGCGCGGCATGGTCGGATGCTTCCAGACGGGGTGCACGGTGGCCAGGTCGTCGGCCGTGAAGTCCGGGTGGCCGGCGAGGAAATCCTCCACCACCCGCTCGTTCTCCACGGGCGAGATCGTGCACGTCGAGTACACGAGGGTACCGCCAGGCCGCACGGCCGCCGCTCCCGCGGCGAGGATCCGCGCCTGCAGCGGGGCGAGCGCCTGCGGGCGGCCGGCCTTGCGCCAGCGGGCGTCGGGGCGGGAGGCCAGCGTGCCCAGGTCCGAGCACGGCGGGTCGACGAGGACCCGGTCGAAGGACTCCGGCTCTTGCGGCTGCCGCGCGTCGTGGACGCGGACCTCGACGCTGGTCGCGCCCAAGCGGCGCGCGGTCTTCCGCAGCGCCTCCGCGCGGCCGGGGTGCTGCTCGACGGCGACGATCCGCGCCGCGTCGCGCGCGAGGGCGGCCAGGTGGGTGGTCTTGGCGCCGGGGGCGGCGCACAGGTCCAGGACGGCGTCGCCCGGCTGGGGGTCGAGCAGGCGGCCCACGACCATGGCCGCGCGCGACTGCGGCATGAACAGGCCCTGCTGCCACTCGGGGGCGGCGAAGGCGTCGAACGGCTCCGTGAGCCGCAGCGCCTCGGGCAGGCCGGGCACCGGCTCGACGGGCAGGCGTCGCGCGAGTGCCTCGGGGTCCGTCTTGAGCGTGTTCGCGCGGATGACCGCCTCCGCCGGCTCGTTGTCGGCGGCCATCAGGGCGCGCGCGGCGTCCGGCCCGAGCGCCTCCCACCACAGCGCGGCGATCCACTCGGGGTGGGAGTGGCGGAGCGCGGCCTGCGCGGGCGTGTCGTCCGGGAGGTCGTGCAGCAGCGGGCGCGCCTCGCGGGCGGCGCGCCGGAGCGCCGCGTTGACGAGCCCGGCCGCGCGCGGCAGGTCGCGCTTGACGAGCTCCACGGCGTCGGCCACGACGGCGTGGGCGGGGACGCGGTCCAGGTAGGCGAGCTGGAAGACGCCGAGCCGCAGCGCCGCCCGCACCGGCGGGTCGAGCTTGGCCGGGTCGCGGCCGGTGGCGGCGTGGATCGCGTGGTCGAGCGCCGCCGCCCGCTGGACCGTGCCGTAGGCCAGGCGCATCGCCAGCGCTCGGTCGCGCGCGTCCAGGCGCAGCCGCGCGGCCTCGCCGTGCAGCGCCCGGTCGGCCCAGGCGCCCTGCTCGAAGACCCGGCGCACCACGGCGTATGCGCACGCGCGCGCGGGCGCCACGCTCGGCCCACCATCACGTCCGCCCGGCACCGCGCCGCCGCGCCCGCCCGCGTCCGGATTCGTCCCTCCGGTCTTTACGCGGACCGGCCGGTCTGCTTTGGTGTGGGGGCGGTCGCTCGGTTGCCTCGCGTGCGCGGGGCCGCGCCCCAGGGGCGGCTGCGGGTCCCAGGTCATACGGTCGTCCAGTTTCCGGTCCGGTGCTCAAGCCCGGAACCGCTGGGTTTGCAGCGGTTTTCGCGCGAGGTCATACGTTCGTCCAAATTTGCTCAACCAGGGTCAATCCGAGTCATAAGGGCTAATGGAAGCCGTAACACTTGCCGACACTTCCCGTGGAAGGGGAAGCCAAGCAATGTCGGACACTGACATCACCACATTCGAAACCAGCCGCATGACGCGGCCCTCCGCTCTCGGCGACCTGCGTTTCGCGGGCACGATCGCGACCGGCCTGGTGGCCGGCACGCTCGGCCTGGGCGCGCTCGCCGCGCCGCTCGTCGGCTGGCGCGACTGGCCCTCCGGCCTGACCGCCGACCAGCCCACGACGGTGCAGCTGGCCAAGCCGGCCGCGCAGCGCGAGCCGAACACGGCCCGCGGCCGCGGCGCGGTGCCCGGCACGTCGACCAGCATCCCCGGCGGCGCCTCGGCGCTGGCCGCGCTCGGCGGCACGCCGCTCGGCGGCGGCACGGCGACCGGCGGTCCGACGACCGGCGGCGTCGGCGTGCTGGCCGTGCAGGTTCCCGGGACCGGCGCCCGCAAGCCGGCCGGCGGGGGGACGACGATCTCCGTGGCCGGCGGCGGCACCGGCACCGTGACCGCCGGCGGCACCGTGAGCTTCGCGCCCCCGAACACGACGGACAGCGACGGCGACGGCCTGCCCGACGTCTACGAGACGGCGAACAACCTGAACGCGTCCAATGCGTCCGACGCCACGGCCACCGACGGCTCGACGGGCCTGTCCAACCTCACGGTCTTCCACATCCGCTCTGAGGTCGCCGACGGCGACACGAACGGCGACGGCGTCATCGACGGCAATGACGACTCCGATCACGACGGCATCCCGAATGCGGTCGAGGAGCGCATCGGCACCGACCCGGCGAACGCCGACCAGAACGGCGACGGCATCCCGGACGGGCTCGAGGATCTCAACGGCGACGGCTACATCGACTCGCAGGAGCCCCCGGCCGGCGACGCCCAGACGCCCCCGCCGGCCGACGCGACGACTGCGCCCGCCGACGCGACGACTCCGCCCGCCGACACGACGACTCCGCCCGCCGGCGGCACGACGCTGACCCAGGCGCCGGTGGCCCCCACGGCGACCGCCACTCCGGTGGTCAGCGGCGAGGTGCCGGCTCCGGTGTCCGCCGCGGCGCCGAGCGGCGATGCCGCGGCGAACCCGGCGCCGAGCGCCGATACGACGGCCACGGCCGACGCGGCGCCGAGCACCGACGCGACGGCGAACCCCGCGCCGAGCGCCGCCGCGCCGGCTGCGGACGACTCGCAGGCCCCGAGCCAAGACCGACGACTCGCAGGCTCCGGTCACGACCGACGACTCGCAGGCCCCGGCCAAGACGGACGATTCGCCGGCCCCGGCCAAGACGGACGATTCGCAGGCCCCGGCCACGACCGACGACTCGCAGGCCGCCCCGGCCGCTCCGGCTCCCGCGCCGGCCGCGCCCGCGGCTCCCGCCCCCGCTGCGGCCGCCCCGGCGACCCCGGCTCCCGCCGCCGCTCCGGCTCCGGCTCCGGCCGCCGCCGCGGCTCCGGCGCCCGCCCCGGCCGCCCGCGCCGGCCGCGCCCGCGCCCGCCGACGCCACGGCCACCCCGGCCTGGTAGCCACAGGCACCACACGCGATCTGCACTCGAGGTGCCTCCGGGCGCCTCGAGTCGTTTTCAGAGGTCCAGCGCGCGCGCCGTCTCGTCGAGCAGGTGGCGGTTCCAGATCGTCTCGTGGTCCGCGCGGGCGAGCAGCTCGCGGGCCGGCCCGGCGGCGCGGTCGTCCTGGCGCATCGCCAGGCCGTGCACGGCCTCGAGGCGCGTGTCGGCGTCCTCGTCCCACAGCCGGGCGGCCAGCGCGTCGCGCAGCTCCGGCGAGTCGTCCTGGGCGAGCGTCCCCAGCGCGAACGTCGCCCAGTCGCGCACGCGCGGCTCCGGGTCGGCCGACAGCCGGATCAGCGTCTCCAGCGTGCCGTCGCCCGCGCGCCCGCCGAGCGCGAACGCCACCCCCTCGCGCACCTCCGCCGCCTCGTCGCGCGCGTGGTCCAGCAGCCAGTCCTGGCCGGCCCGGCCGCCGAGATGGCCGAACGCGCAGGCGATGGCGGCGAGCACCTCGGGATCGCCCTCGTCCTCGGCCAGCGCGGCCAGCGCGGCCTCCTGCTCGGCCGGGAAGGCGCGCCGCGCGTCGCCGAGCTGCCCGAGCACCACCGCGGCCAGCTCGCGCGCCGCCGGGTCCGGGTCGGCGCCCAGCGCGACCGCCGCGTCGAGCACGTCGCGGGTCTCGCGGGCCACCAGCGCGCTCACGTGCGGCTTCCACTCGTCGCCGTGGTCGGCCCACTCCGCCCGCGCCCGGGTCAGCAGCTCGTCCAGCGGGCGCCCGGGCAGCGCCGGGTCCAGCCGGAAGTGCGTCAGCCCCGGGTCGGGGCGGCCGCGCAGCCACTCGGCCGCGCGCATCTCGCGCCCCCCGGGCGGCCGGACCACGGTCAGCTCGAGCGCGCCGCCGTGACAGTCGAGCAGCAGCCTGTCGCCCTCCGTCCGCACCAGCCCGCCCGCCGGGGCGACGGTCGGGCCGTCGACCGAGGCGGCCGCCACGCCGAGGAACTTCCCGTCCGGCAGCGGCAGCCGCGCCCCGATGTGCGGGCGCAGCGCGCGGACGGCGCGCTCCACCGCCGCGGGCGGCTCGCGTGGGGTCCAGGGCGCGGTCGCGCGCCGTGATCTTGTGCGCGTAGGTGACGCCGGCCTCGTCCTGCTCGACCGGATCCGGGTGCTCGTCCAGCGCCCGGACCAGCAGCTCGCGCGCCGAGCCGCTCGAGCCGCTCCGACAGGCTGCCGAAGTCGTCGTCGGGACCGATCGGCTCGACCGCGCGCAGGTACACCGGCCCGGCGTCCCAGCCCGCGGTCACGCGCATGATCGAGACGCCGGTCTCCGCGTCGCCGGCCATGATCGCCCGCTCGATCGGCGCCGCCCCGCGCCAGCGCGGCAGCAGCGACGGGTGCACGTTGAGCATCTCGTAGTCGGAGAGCAGCGGCTCCTTGATCAGCACGCCGTACGCGCAGGTGGTGAGGACATCCGGCCGCGCGGCGGCGATCCGCTCCAGCGCCTCGGGCGCGTGCAGGCGCTCGGGCTGGATCACCTCGATGCCCGAGCTCGCGCGCCGCGTCCGCGACCGGCGGCGGCAGCAGCCTGCGCCCGCGCCCCCGCGGCGCGTCGGGGCGCGTGACGACGAGCTGCGGGCGGTGCGGCGAGTCCGCAAGGCGCCGCAGGACGACGGCGGCGAACTCCGAGGTGCCGAGGTAGACGGTGCGCACTAGTCGTTCCGCGGGTGGGTACGTGCGTCGTGCGTATCCGCGCGCGGGGCCACTTATGCCGCGGCGCGCGGCTCGAGCGCCTCGCGCAGCGCCCGCATCGCCTGCTTGCGCTGGTCCCGCGACGTCTTGTCGAGGATCAGGACGCCGTCGAGGTGGTCCATCTCGTGCTGGATGACGCGGGCCTCCAGGCCGGACGCCTCGACGAGGATCGGCTCGCCGCGCTCGTCCTGGGCGCGGACGCGGACGTGGACCGGCCGCTCGACCTCGACGGCCACGGCCGGCAGCGACAGGCAGCCCTCCTCGGCCGTCTCCTTGTCCTTGCTCGCCCACTCGAGCACGGGGTTCACGAGCGCCGCCACCTCGCCCTCCAGCTCGGTGCGGTAGACGAGCAGGCGGTGCATCACGCCGAGCTGCGTCGCGGCCAGGCCGATGCCGTAGGCGTCGTGCATCAGGTGCCCCATCCGCCGGACCTCGTCGACGAGCGCGGCGTCGAAGCGGTCGATCTCTCGCGCGCGGGCACGCAGCGCCGGGTCGCCGTACTTGACGACGTGGCGCAGCGCGGCCTCGCGGCGGGCGCGGGTCTCCGGGTCGAGCCGCTCCTGCGGCTCGGCCACCTCGCCGTGGGCCTCGGTCGCTACCTCGTCGGACATGGGCGGGAAATGTTAGACGGGGTCGACGTCCACGGAGAAGCTCACGGAGCGGAACGCCCGCTCGCGGGCGGCGGCCTCGACGGCCGCGCCGGTGGCGGCGACCGCGGCCGCCCGCTCGGTCGTCTTGAGGACGATCTGGACGCGCTCGCGGCCGCGCAGGCGGAACAGCGGCGCCGGGCCGAGCCGCTCCGTGGCGGGCGAGTCCGGCAGCGCGGCGGCGATCTGCCCCGCGGCCGCGCGCGCCGGCGTCGCCCTGCTCGGCGCTGCACACGACGCGGATGAGGTCCGCGAACGGCGGGTAGCGCAGCGCGCGGCGGCGCTGGAGCTCCTCCGCGAGGAACCCGTCGCTGTCGTGCCGGGCGGCCGCCTGGATCGACGGCGCCTCCGGGTCCAGCGTCTGCACGAGCACGCGGCCGCCGCGCGGGCCGCGGCCGGCCCGGCCGGCGAGCTGGGCGACGAGCGCGAACGTGCGCTCCTCGGCCCGGAAGTCGGGGAAGCGCAGCGTCGCGTCGGCGTCGAGCACGACCCCGAGCGTCACGTCGGGGAAGTCGTGGCCCTTGGCCACCATCTGCGTGCCCAGCAGCAGCCCGCGCGGCGCGGCGTGGAAGCGCGCAAGCAGCTCCGGGACGGCGTCCTTGGTGGCCGCCGTGTCCGCGTCGAGGCGGAACACCGGCGTGTCCAGCCCGGCCCGCAGCTCCGCCTCCACCCGCTCGGTGCCGGCGCCGTGGCGCGCGACGGCCAGCGAGCCGCAGGCGTCGCAGCGCTGCGGGACCCGCTCGCGGTGGCCGCAGTGGTGGCAGGCGAGCGCGTTCTCCGCCCGGTGCAGGACGAGCGCCACGTCGCAGTGCGGGCACTCCCACGCCCGGCCGCACGACCGGCAGGTGAGGAAGTTCGACCAGCCGCGGCGATTGAGCAGGACGATCGCCTTGCCGGCCGAGGCGAGCGCCCGCCGCGTCTCCGGGTGCAGCGGGTGGTCGCAGCCGCGCATGTCGAGCACGCGCACGGGCGGGAGGCCGCGGCCGCCGCCCACGCGGTCGGGCAGGACCAGCCGGTGCATCCGGTGCGCGGTCTCCGGGCGCGGCGTGGCCGAGCCGGCCAGCAGCTGCGCCCCTGCCCGGCGGGCGCGCTCGGCGGCCACGTGGCGGGCGTCGTAGCGCGGGTCGCCCTCGTGCTTGTAGGACGGGTCGTGCTCCTCGTCGACCACCACCAGCCCGAGGTCGGCCACCGGGGCGAACACGGCCGAGCGCGGGCCGACGGCGATCCGCGCCTCGCCGCGGCGCAGCCGCCGCCACTCGTCGTAGCGCTCGCCGTCCGAGAGCGCGGAGTGCAGCAGCGCGACGGTGTCGCCGAACCGGGCCTGGAAGCGGGCCACGGTCTGCGGCGTGAGCGCGATCTCGGGGACGAGCACGATGACGCCGCGGCCGCGGGCCAGCGCGGCGGCGGCCGCGCGCAGGTACACCTCGGTCTTGCCCGAGCCGGTGACGCCGTGCAGCAGGTGGTCGCCGCCGTCCTCCAGCGCGGCCAGCGCCGCCCACTGGGCCGCGGTGGGCTCGACCACCCGGTCGGCGGCGGCGTTGGTGCGCGGCGCCCGCCGCGTGGCCCGCGGGGCGATCGTCACCAGCCCGCGCGCCTCCAGCCGGCGCAGGGCGGCGAGGTCGCGCCCCGCCGGGCCGGGCAGCCGCGCGAGCAGCGCGCGCTGGCGCTCGGTCAACCGCCCGTCGGCCCCGGTCGGCGCGGCCCACAGCGCGATCTTCGCCCGCCCCGGCGGGGGCAGCACCAGCCCGAGCGCCCGGGCGGGGGTCGAGCAGTACTCCTCCGCCATCCACAGCGCGAGGTCGACCAGCTCCGCGGGCACCGAGTCGTCCAGCACCGCCGTCGGCGCCACCAGCCGCTCGTCCGGCAGCTCCGAGCGCTCGGCCAGCCCGACCACGACGCCCTCCAGCCGCTGGTGCCCGAACGGGACCCGCACCACCGAGCCGACCGCCGCGCCGTCCGGCGCGCGGTAGTCGAACGGGCCGGACAGCCGGCGCGTGGTGGTCAGGGGCTCGATGCGGGCGATCACGGGACCGCCGACGATAGGGGCCCGCGAAGACGACCTCGCCCCGGAAGCCGGGTTTCGCCCTCCGGTCGCCGGCAGTCGCGGGCGCGGCCGCGCCGTCGAGCCTCCGTGCGACGATACACCGCCGTGACCATCCTCATCGGGGACAACCTGCCGCACCTGCGGACGCTGCCGGACGGCATCGCGCAGATGGTCTACGCCGACCCGCCGTTCAACACGGGCCGCAGGCAGACGCGCCGCAGCCTGGCCACGGTGGGGACGGCGGAAGGCGACCGCACCGGCTTCGGCGGGCGCCGCTACGCCACCAAGCTGCTGGCCGAGTCCTCCTACCGCGACGACTTCGACGACTACCTCGGGTTCCTGGAGCCCCGGCTCAGCGAGCTGCGCCGGGTCCTCGACCCCACCGGCACGCTGTACCTCCACCTCGACTACCGCGAGGCGCACTACGTGAAGCTGCTGCTCGACGAGCTGTTCGGGCGCGAGTGCTTCCTCAACGAGCTGATCTGGGCCTACGACTACGGCGCCAAGCCGCGCAGCCGCTGGCCGCAGAAGCACGACACGATCCTGGTCTACGTGAAGGACCTGGACGCGTACTACTTCGACTCCGAGGGCGTCGACCGCGAGCCGTACATGGCCCCGGGGCTGGTCACGCCCGAGCAGGTCGAGCGGGGCAAGCGCCCGGTGTCGGTCATCTGGCACACGATCGTCTCCCCCACCGGGCGCGAGAAGACCGGCTACCCGACGCAGAAGCCGGAGGGCCTCCTGCGGCGCTTCGTCCAGGCGTCGTCGCGCCCCGGCGACCTGTGCCTGGACCCGTTCGCCGGCTCGGGGACGCTCGGCGCGGTGGCCCGCAAGCTCGACCGCCGCTACCTGCTGATCGACGAGAGCCCCGAGGCCGTCCGGGTCATGCGGGAGCGCCTCGGAGATGCCTGACCGTGTGGCCGCCCGCGGCCCCGGCCGCGTCAACCTGATCGGCGAGCACACGGACTACAACCAGGGCCTGGCGATGCCGTTCGCCATCGAGCGCGGCGTGACGGTGACCGCCACCGCCCGCGACGACGGCCGGATCGCCGCCCGGGCGCTCGACCTCGGCGAGACCGACGAGTTCGCGCTCGACAACACCGAGCCCGGCGACGGCTGGCGGGCGTTCGTGCGCGGCACGGTCGGGGAGCTCCGCGCCGCCGGCCACGCGCTGCGCGGCGCCACGCTGGAGATCACCGGCGACCTGCCGCAGGGCAGCGGGCTGTCGTCCTCGGCGGCCATCTCCACCGCGCTCTGCCTGGCGCTGCTCGAACTGGCCGGCGACGCCCCGCCGGACGACCGGCGCGAGTTGGCCAAGCTGTGCTCGCGCGTCGAGAACGACTGGGTGGGCGCCCAGACCGGGCTGCTCGACCAGTTCGCCGCGCTGCTGTCGCAGCCCGGGCACGCGCTGCGGATCGACTTCCGCTCGCTCGAGGTCCGGCCCGTGCCGCTCGACCTGGGCGACTGGCGCCTGGTCACCGTCGACTCCGGCGCGACCCACACGCACGCCGGCTCCGGCTACAACGAGCGCCGTGCGGAGTGCGAGGCGGCGGCGCGCGCGCTCGGCGTGGCCTCGCTGCGCGACGCCACCGAGGCCGACCTCGGGCGCCTCGACGGCGCGCTGCGCCGGCGCACTCGCCACATCGTCACCGAGAACGCCCGCGTCGACGCCATGGAGACGGCGCTGCACGCCCACGACCTCGAGGCCGCGGGCCGGCTGCTCGACGCGTCGCACGCCAGCCTGCGCGACGACTACGAGTCCTCCGTGCCCGCGGTGGAGGCCACGGTGGACGCGCTCAAGGCCGCCGGCGCCGCCGGCGCCCGCATGGTGGGCGGCGGGTTCGGCGGCTCCGTACTGGCGCTACTGGCTCCCGGGGTCCCCGCCCCCGCCGGAGCGCTCGCTGTCGCTCCGGGTCCCCCGGCCCGCCTCGTCTGAGGCGGACTCGGCCTCGCGCAACTGCGCGCCGAGCGGCCGGCTGAACGCCCAGAGCAGGAACAGCAGCCCGACCACGAGCATGCCGATGCCCGCGAACAGGTTGATGTTGATGCCGGCCGCCTTGTTCTTCTCGACCACCGATCCGGTCAGCCCGAGGATGATCAGCAGGACGCCCCAGACCGTCATCACCCCGCCGATGATCCGGCGCAGGTCGAAGAGGTTGGCCGCCCGCTCCGCGCGACTGCTCGTCGGTTGCGACATCGCTCGCCTCCCCTACCAGAAGATGATCGTCAGGATCGCGGCGCACACGAGGATGCCGCCGCCCATGACCTTCGGGACGACGCTGTCGCGCACGCTCTCGTCCGTGTTGGCCATGCCGTAGACCAACCCCTGCAACTCCTCCACCGGCTTGGGCCGCGTGCGGAGCGTCACCGCCACGGACACCACGGCGTCGACCACGAAGGCCAGGCCGGCCCCCCACATGGACTCGGCCAGGTCCGACCCGAAGGTGATCGCCCCGAACTTGTAGAGGACGAACGTGAGCGCGGCGGCGAACGTCCCCGCGATGAGCCCCCACAACCCGGCCGCCGGCGTCATCCGCTTCCAGAACATGCCGATGATGAACGTGGCGAACAGCGGCGCGTTGAAGATCGAGAACAGCGCCTGCAGGTAGTTCATGAGGTTCGAGTACGTGGACGCGATCAGCGCCGTGAAGATGCTGATGGCGATGCCGCCGACCGTGGCCACGCGGCCGAAGTTGATGTACCAGTCGTCGGACTGGTTCGGCTTGAAGTACGGCTCCACCAGGTCGGTCGTGACCACGGTGTTGAACGCGCTGACGTTCGCCGCCACGCCCGCCATGAAGGAGGCCATGAGACCGGTCAGGGCGATCCCGAGCATGCCGTTGGGCAGGTACTTGTTCATCAGCAGCGGGATCGCGTTGTTGAACTGCAGGTTGTCAGTCGTCCCGAGCTTCGGGATGACGACGAGCGCGATCATGCCCGGCAGGATCATGATGAACGGCAGGAAGAGCTTCGGGATCGCGCCGATCAGCGGCGTGCGCTCGGCCGCCGACATGTCGCGCGCCGACAGCGCGCGCTGGACCTCGGCGAAGTTCGTCGTCCAGTAGCCGAACGCGAGCACGAAGCCGAGGCCGAAGACGATCCCGATCCATGACACGCCGATCGGGTTCGTCACGTGGCTGACGCCCGTACCGTGCAGCGCGTGCAGGCCGGCCTCCCCCACCTTCGTGTGCTTGAACTTGTCCTGCAGGCCGTTCCAGCCGCCGACGGCGTGCAGGCCGACGAACGCGATCGGGATCAGCGCCGCCAGGATCACGAAGAACTGGAGCACCTCGTTGTAGATGGCCGACGAGAGGCCGCCAAGGCTGATGTAGACGGCGACGATGACCGCCGCCACGATGATCCCGGCGATGATCGGCCAGCCGAGCAGGAACTTCAGCACCAGCGCCAGCGCGTAGAGGTTGACGCCGGCGATGAGGATCGTGGCCACCGCGAAGGTCCACGAGTTGAACTTGTGCGACGCCGGGTTGAAGCGCTTGAGCAGGTACTCGGGGACCGAGCGGACCTTCGAGCCGTAGTAGAACGGCATCATCACCAGGGCGAGGAAGACCATGGCCGGGATCGCGCCGATCCAGTAGTAGTTGACCGTGGCGACGCCGTACTGCGCGCCGTTGGCCGCCATCCCGAGCACCTCGGTGGCGCCGAGGTTGGCCGAGATGAACGCCAGCCCGGTGATCCAGGCGGGCAGCGAGCGCCCCGACAGGAAGTAGTCGAGGCTGGTGCGTATGTAGCGCTTCGCCGCGAACCCGACGCCGAGCACGACGGCGAAGTAGGTCACGACTATCGCGTAGTCGACGAAGTCTGTGTCGAGCCGGACTTGGTTCATGGGGCCTCCTCAGGAGGCCCCCTTACCCAGGTTTGGCGCGGTTGAACTCAGGCGACCGCGGCGCCGAGCCCGGCGGCCTCGCGCAGCGCGGCGGCCTTGTCGGTGCGCTCCCACGTGAAGTCGTGGTCGTCGCGCCCGAAGTGGCCGTAGGCCGCGGTCTTCTGGTAGATCGGGCGGTGCAGCTCGCAGGTACTCGCGGAACGCGCCCGGGCGCAGGTCGAAGTACTCGTCGATGAGCGCCGGCGATGCGGCCGCGGCCGATCTTCTCGGTGCCGAACGTCTCGACCATCACCGAGACCGGGTGCGCGACGCCGATGGCGTAGGCGACCTGGACCTCGCAGCGGTCGGCCAGGCCGGCCGCGACGACGTTCTTGGCCACGTAGCGGGCGGCGTAGGCGGCCGAGCGGTCGACCTTGCACGGGTCCTTGCCGCGAGAACGCGCCGCCGCCGTGGCGGGCCATGCCGCCGTAGGTGTCGACGATGATCTTGCGGCCGGTCAGGCCGGCGTCGCCCACCGGGCCGCCGATGACGAAGCGGCCGGTCGGGTTGACGAGGAAGTTCGTGCGCAGCTTGCGCTCGTCGTAGAGGTCCTTGGGCAGGATCGGCTCGACGACGTGCTCCCACAGGTCGTCCGGGATGCAGCGACTCCGCGCCCTCCTTGTGCTGCGTCGAGATCAGCAGCTTCTCGATCTCCGACCGGCCTGCCGTCGACGTAGCGGACGGAGACCTGCGTCTTGCCGTCGGGGCGCAGGTACGGGACGACCTCGCCCTTGCGCACGTCCGCGAGGCGCTTGGCGAGCTTGTGCGCCAGCGAGATCGGGAGCGGCATGAGCTCCTCCGTCTCGTTGGACGCGTAGCCGAACATCATGCCCTGGTCGCCGGCGCCGGCGATGTCGAGCGCGTCGTCGTCGGAGGCGTCGTGGCGCGCCTCGTAGGCCTGGTCGACGCCCTGGGCGATGTCGGGCGACTGCTTGTCGATCGCGTTGATGACCGCGCAGGAGTCGGCGCTGAAGCCGAGGTCGGCGTCGGTGTAGCCGATCTTGCGGATCGTCTCGCGGGCGATGTCCTGGATGTCGACGTACGTCGTCGTGGAGATCTCGCCGGACACGACGACGAGGCCGGTGTTCACCAGCGTCTCGCAGGCCACGCGGCCGGCGGGGTCGTCGCGCAGCACCGCGTCGAGGACGCCGTCGGAGATCTGGTCGGCGATCTTGTCGGGGTGGCCCTCGGTGACGGACTCGGAGGTGAACAGGTACTCGTTGTCGTTCATAGGCGGCGGAAAAGGCTAGCGGCTTCCACGGAGTTCGCCCCTCGACCTTCGGCCGGGAGACGGGCTCAGCGACCGTCCGCCCGGCGGCTGCTGCGCTCGGCGAAGTCGATGATCACCGGCACGCCCTCCAGCGCATAGCGCTCGCGCAGGCGGTTCTCGACGAAGTAGGCGTAGTCGCGGGTCACGCCGCTGACGCGAGTTGACCTGGATCGAGAAGCGCGGCGGCCGGACGCCGATCTGCGCCATGTAGAGCATCTTCAGCCGGTGGCCCTGCTTGGCCGGCGGCTGGCGGGCGGCGATGACGTCGGCCAGGAAGCGGTTGAGCTCGGGCGTCGGGATGCGGTGGCGCGCCCGGTCGGCGATCGACAGCGCCTCCTGGAGCAGCCGCTGGATGTGGCGGCCGGTCTTGCGCGGACGCGGTGAGCACGCGCGGGCGCAGCCGCAGCTTCTGGTTCACGCGCGCGCGCTCGCGCTCGAGCTCCTGGGCGCCGATGCCGCCGCCCGGGCCGAGCGGGTCGCCCGCGCCGCCGGTCACGTCCCACTTGTTCAGCACGAGCGCGGTGGCGCAGCCGGAGCGCATGGCCAGATCGGCGATCCGCAGGTCCTGGCGCGGTGACGCCGTCCTGCGCGTCGCAGACGACGAGCGCCACGTCGGCGCGCTCGGCCGCCCGCTGGGAGCGCAGCGCCGTGTAGTACTCGACCGACTCGCGCGACCTTGGCGGCGCGGCGGATGCCCGCGGTGTCGATCAGCAGCAGCCGGCGGCCGTCGACCTCGATCGGCGTGTCGATCGCGTCGCGGGTCGTGCCCGGCGACCTCGGACACGATCACGCGCTCGCGGCCGAGGAACGCGTTGACGAGCGAGGACTTGCCGACGTTCGGGCGCCCGATCACCGCGAGCCGCACGACGTCGTCGTCATCCTCCGGCGCCTCGCCGCCCTCGGGCAGCAGCTCGACGAGCCGGTCGAGCAGGTCGCCCGTGCCCAGCCCCTGGGCGGCGGAGACGGGCAGCGGCTCCCCCAGCCCGAGGCCGTGGAAGTCGTGCGACCAGCGGCAGGTCCGCCGGCGCGTCGATCTTGTTCGCCGCCACGACCACCGGCAGCGTGCCGCGGCGCAGGAGGTCGGCGATCTCCCGGTCGCCCGGCCGCAGCCCCGCGCGTGCGTCGACCACGAGCAGCGCGACCTCGGCGTCGGCGAGCGCCGCGCGCGCCTGGTCCTGGATGGAGACCGCCAGCGGGTCCTCGTCGTCGAGGTCGACGCCGCCGGTGTCGATCAGCGTGAAGTGCCGGCCGTTCCAGTCGGTGGCCAGCTCCTTGCGGTCGCGGGTGATGCCGGGACGCTCGTGGACGACCGCCTCGCGGCTCTGCGTGAGGCGGTTGACCAGCGACGACTTGCCGACGTTCGGGTAGCCGACGACCGCGACCTTCACGCGCCGATCTCCTTGGCCTCGGTGGCGAGCATGACGATCTGCTCGATCACCTCGTCCAGTTCGAGGCCGGTGGTGTCGACGGGCACGGCGTCGGGCGCCGGCTCGAGCACGGAGCGGTTCTCGGTGGCGTCGCGCTCGTCGCGCTCGCGCTGATGGGCCAGCTCGGTGGCGAAGTCGTTCCCGGTCTCCTCGGCCCGCCGCCGCGCGCGCTCCTCGGGGCTGGCGAACAGGAACACCTTCACCGCCGCGTCGGGCGCGACGACGGTGGCGATGTCGCGGCCCTCGGCGACCCAGTCGCCGGCGGCGACGAGCGCCTGCTGCTGCCGACCAGGGCGGCGCGGACGCCGGGGTCGGCGGCCACCTGCGAGGCCGCCTCGGACACCGCGGGTGCGCGGATCGCGTCGGTGACGTCGTGGCCGTCGAGCAGCACGCGGTCGCCGACCTCGAGGTCGAGCCGCTCGGCCAGCGCGGCCGGCGGCTCGCCGGTCTCCAGTGCAGCCAGGCCGACGCTGCGGTACATCGCCCCGGTGTCGAGATACGTGAAGCCGAGCCGCTCCGCGACGGCGCGGGCGACGGTGGACTTGCCGGCCCCCGCGGGTCCGTCGATGGCGATGACCATATGGCGCAGACACGATAGATGAGTGCCGTAACGCGGCCGGGGCACCAGGCGTCTAGTGGACATGGGCCTTCCGTCGGCGGTGCTGCTGCGGACGCAGTCGGACGAGCGGCTCGTCGCGCTCGCCCGCGACGGGCACGAGCGCGCCTTCGAGGCCATCGTCCGCCGCTACCGGCGGCCGCTGCTCGGCGCGTGCCAGCGGATCTGCGCGGACGGCCGCGGCGAGGACGTGCTCCAGCAGGCGCTGCTGTCCGCCTGGGCGGGGCTGCGGCGGGGCGACGACGTGCGCGACCTGCGGGCGTGGCTGTACCGGATCGTGCGCAACGCGGCGGTCTCGCACCGCCGGCGCTCGGGCCACGACGGGCTCGAGCTGGTCGACACGCTGAGCCTCGCCCCCAGCCCCGCGGAGGAGGCGGAGCGGCGCGCGGTGGTGCAAGACACCCTGGCCGCGATCGCCGAGCTGCCGGACCGCCAGCGCGAGGCGCTGCTGCGGATCGCCGTCCAGGGCCGCAGCCAGGACGAGGTCGCGGGCGAGCTCGGCCTGTCCGCCGTGGCGGTGCGCCAGCTCGTGCACCGCGCCCGGACGGCCCTGCGCGGGGCGGCGACGGCGGTCGTGCCGCTGCCGGTGGTGTCCTGGGCGGCATCCGTGGGCGCGGGCGACGGCGACCTGGCGCCGCGGGTGGCCGGCCTGGTCGCCGGCGCGGGCGGCACCGGCGCTTCGGCCGCCCTGTTGAAGGCCGGCGCGGTGGCCGGTGTGGCCGCCACCGCGGTCTCCGCCCCGCTGCTCGCCCATCACGGCGCCACGGCCCCGGCCGCCGCGATCGCGCCGCCGGCCTCGACGCCCCGCCCCACGCCGGCACCCCGGCCCATCGCGCGGGCCGCGCCACGGCCGGTCGCGTCCCCCGCCCCGCACCGCGCGGCAGCGGTGCGCGAGGAGGGCGCGCCGCACCGCGGCGGGTCGGGCGGCCGCCACCAGCGCGGCCGGTCGGGCGGAGGCAAGGGCGGCGATGACGACGAGCGCAACCGCGCCGGCGCGCGGAGCGGAGGGTCGGGCGGCGGCGGCGACGAGCATCGCGGTGGGGACGACGGAGACGACTCGCACCGCGGCGGCGACGACGGACACCGCGCGGCGGCGCCGGTGCCGACCGCGGCGGCGATCCTGACGGCGGTGCCGACGACGACCGACGGCGATGGCGGCTCTGGCAGCGGCCACGATGGCGGCGGCTCCGGCGGGGGCGACGGCGGCTCGGGCGGCGACGACGACGGCTCCGGCGGCGACTGACGCCGCGAACGCCTCGTTGCGCCGGCGAACGGCGGGCTTTGAGGCGGTGGGATGAGCGCCACGGCCGTTCGCCGAGCCCGCTCGGCGGCCGGCGCGCCAACCGCCGTCACGCCGGCCCGGCCGGCGCGTCTCCTCTCACATGACGCTCAATCGCAGGATCGCCACGGCGGCGGCCACCGCGCTCGCCGTGACGGCATCGCTGGGGCTCGCGTCCGCCGCGAGTGCAAAGGACCGCAACCACGACCGGATCCCGGATCGCTGGGAGCGCGCGCACCATCTCTCGCTGCACGTGAACCAGGCGCGGCGCGACCAGGACCATGACGGGCTGGACAACCGCGGGGAGTTCCGCGCGCACATGAACCCGCGCAAGGCCGACACCGACGGCGACGGCATCAAGGACGGCGACGAGAACGCCGGGACGATCGCCTCGTTCAAGAACGGCGTGCTGACGATCAACCTGGCCGGCGGCGGCACCCTCACCGGCGCGGTGACCGGCGACACGGAGATCGAGTGCGACGACATGGCGCGCGCCTCCGATGACGGCGGCCACGGCGGCGGCGACGACGGCGACGACGGCCACGGCCATCATCACGGCGACGACGGCGATGACGACAACTGCGCGAGCGACGCGCTCGCCGCGGGCCGCACCGTGCACGAGGCGGAGCTCAAGGCCGAGGACGGGCAGGCGACGTTCGAGAAGGTCGAGCTGGGGAGTTAGGCAAGCTTGGGGGGATGACCCGCGCATTCCCCCTCGCCGTCGCCGAAGCGCAGCGCTTGTGGCGGCCCGAGACGATCTACCTCAACACGGCGAGCTACGGCCTGCCGCCTGAGCCCGCCTGGGAGGCGCTGCAGGCGGCGCTCGCCGACTGGCGTGGCGGGCGGACGAGCTGGGAGCCCTGGAACCGGCTCGTCGCCCAGGCGCGCGCCGCGTTCGCGGAGATGACCCGGGCCGACGCGGCGGACGTCACGGTCGGCGCCAACGTGTCCGGGTTGATCGGCCAGATCGCCACCTCGGTGCCCGACGGCACCCGGGTGCTGGCCGCCGACATCGAGTTCGAGTCGCTGATCTTCCCGTTCCTGGCCCAGGCGGAGCGCGGGGTCCACGTGCGGTTCGTCCCGCTCACCCAGCTGGCCGAGGCGGTCGACGGCGACACCGACGTCGTCGCCGTCAGCGCGGTCCAGTCCTCCTCGGGCGCGGTCGCGCCGCTGGCCGGCATCGCCGCCGCGGCGCGCCACCACGGCGCGCTCACCGTCGTCGACGCCACGCACGCCGTCGGCTGGCTGCCGCTCGACGCCACGGACTTCGACGCGCTCGCCTGCGCGGCCTACAAGTGGCTGATGTGCCCCCGGGGCACGGCGTTCATGTACCTCGACCCGGCGCTGGCCGAGCGGATCGTCCCCTCCCAGGCCGGCTGGTTCGCCACCGAGGACCCGCTCGACGCCGTCTACGGGCCGCCGCTCCGGCTGGCCGCCGACGCGCGCCGGTTCGACACGTCGCCCGCCTGGTTCTCCTGGGTCGGCACCGCGCCGGTGCTGGAGCTGATCAACCGCATCGGGGTCGCGGAGATCCACGCGCACGACCTCGCGCTGGCCAACCGCTTCCGCGCCGGCCTCGGCCTCGCGCCCGGCGACTCGGCGATCGTCACCACGGACGTCCCGCACGCGCGGGAGAAGCTCGCGGCGGCCGGGATCATGGCCGCGGTCAAGCTCGGCCGCGTCCGCGCGTCGTTCCACGTCTACAACACCGAGGCCGACGTCGACGCGGCGCTCACCGCACTGACCTAGCGGTCCCAGACCTCGACGTCGACGTGGCGGACGATCAGCCCGTCGCGCAGCTCCAGCAGGCAGTGCTCGACGAAGCGCCGGCCCGCGCCCAGGTCCATCCACAGCGCGAACCAGGCGCGGTCGCCGGCGGCGACCTCGGACGAGACCACGAGCGGCTCCAGCTCGCCCCGGATGTACTCGAGGTAGGCGCGGATCTCCGCCCGGCCGGCGTGGCGCCTCGGGTTCGCCGGCGGCCGGCCCGGCTGGTACTCGAGCCACTCGGCGTCGTCGGCGTAGAACGCCAGCCACGCCTCGACGTCCTTGGCCTCGACCGCCCGCTTGTACGCGCCGAGGTCGAAGCTCACAGCAGCGACGCCAGGTCGCGCTCGAAGCCCGGATAGGAGACGGCGGCGGCCTCCATGCCGTCGACCTCGACGCCCTCGCGGCTCGCCAGGCCGGCGACGGCGCCGAGCATGGCCAGCCGGTGGTCGCCGTGCGCCGCGAGCACGCCGCCGCGCAGGCCGCCGTTGCCTGAGACGACGAAGCCGTCCTCGGTGGCCTCGATCTCCGCGCCCAGGCCGCGCAGGCCGTCGACCACGGTGGCGATCCGGTCGGACTCCTTGACGCGCAGCTCGGCGGCGCCGCGCACCACGGTCTCGCCCTCGGCGAAGCAGCCGAGCAGCGCCACCAGCGGCAGCTCGTCGATGGCCAGCGGCACCTCCGCGCGGCTCGACCACCGTGCCGACCAGCGGCCCGGCGGCGACGTCGAGCTCGCAGACCGGCTCCTCGGTCGGGATCTCCCCCGCCCGCACCGGCTCGAGGTCGCCGAGCACGATCGCCCCCATGCGCTGGGCGATCCGGATGAACCCCGTGCGCGTCCAGTTCGCGTTCATGTCAGAGATCACGATCCGCGAGCCGCGCACGAGCACCGCGGCGGCGACGTGGAACGCGGCCGACGACGGGTCGCCGGGCACGTGCACGGAGCCGAGCTCGAGCTCGTCCTGCGCGGTGACCTCGATCCGCGCGCCGTCGCGCGTGATCCCCGCGCCGGCCCGCGCCAGCAGGCGCTCGGTGTGGTCGCGGCTCGGCTGGGGCTCGATCACCGCCGTCGGGCCGGTGGCCACCAGCCCCGCCAGCAGCACGCACGACTTCACCTGGGCCGAGGCCACGGGCAGCGCGTACTCGATCCCGGACAGCGGCGCCCCGTGGACGGTGAACGGCGGGAAGCGGCCGTCACGCGCCTCGATCCGCGCGCCCATCGCGGCCAGCGGCGCGGCGATGCGGTCGACCGGCCGGCGGCGGATCGAGTCGTCGCCGTCGAGCGTCCAGGCCCCGCCGGGCTGCCCGGCCAGCCAGCCCGGCAGCAGCCGCATCAGCGTGCCGGCGTTGCCCACGTCGATCGTCGCTCTCCACCGCGGCGCGCAGGCCCGGCCCGCGGATCGTCAGCGTCCCCGGCGCGCCCTCCTCGACGAGCGCGCCGAGCGCCCGCACCGCGTCCAGCGTCGAGCGCGTGTCGGCGGCGTCGAGGTAGCCGGTCACGTGGACGGGGTCCGCGCACATCGCGCCCATCAGCGCGGCGCGATGCGAGATCGACTTGTCCCCGGGCGCGCGCAGCGTGCCGCGCAGCGGCCCCGACGGGTCGAACCGCCGCCTCATGCCCGCGCCACCTCCAGCCCCAGCCCGCGCACGAGCGCGGCGGCCTCCGCGGTCACGGCGTCGCCGCGGATCCACAGCGCCACCGTGCCGTGCGTGCCGCTCTGCGGGATAGAGGCCCATGTCGACGATGTTGATTGTCGCCGCGGCCGAGCGCCAGCGCGATCTCGGCCACGATCCCGGGCCGGTTCGGCACGAGCACGCGCAGCTCGTGCACCTCGCCGCCCGCCAGGCCGGCGTCCAGCAGCCGCCGGCGCTCCTCGCGGGCGGCGTCGTTCCAGGCGCCGACCGCGTCGCCGTCGGCCGCCGCCAGCAGGTCGCGCGCCGCGCCGCAGGCGCTCGACGAGGTCGTCGATGGCGTCGACCAGCGCGTCGGCGTTGGCGAGGTAGATGCCGCGCCACAGCGGCGTGTTGGCCCCGGCCACGCGGGTCACGTCGCGGAAGCTCGGGCCGGTCGCCGGCAGCCGCTCCCCCTCGGCCGAGAGCACGCGCGCGGCCTGCGCGACCAGCACGTTGGCGAGCACGTGCGGCAGGTGCGAGACGGTGGCCATGACGACGTCGTGCGTGTCGGCGTCGATCGCCGCGGGCCAGGCCCCGAGCCGGGTGATCAGCCGGTGCAGGCGCTCGTAGGTCGTGCCCTGCGTCGCGGCGGTCGGCGTGAGGTACCAGGTGGCGTCGTCGAAGAGGTCGGCGCGGGCGTGCTCGACGCCCGCCGTCTCGGCGCCGGCCAGCGGGTGGCCGCCGACGAACCGCGGGTCCTCGACCGCCCGCACCACCGCGCGCTTGGTCGAGCCGACGTCGGTGACCACGCAGTCCTCGCCCGCCGCCGCCAGCGTCTCCGCCACGAGCTCGGGCAGCGCGTGCACGGGCGCGGCCACGAACGCGAAGTCGGCGCCGGCGACGGCCTCGGCCACCGAGTCGCAGGCGCTGACGATCGCGCCGCGGTCGACGGCCGCCGCCCGCGCCGCCGGCGCGGGGTCGTAGCCGCTGACCTGCGCGCCCAGGCGCTGGCGCGCGGCCAAGCCGATCGAGCCGCCGATCAGCCCGACGCCGACGACGGCGAGCTTCACGCGGCGCGCGCTCAGGACTTTGCCGGCGACCGCCGCGACGCGCTCCACGCTGCGCGACGTAGGCGGCGAAGTCGTCGGCCGTCCAGCGCCTGCGGCCCGTCGCAGATCGCCTCCTCCGGGCTCGGGTGCACCTCGACGATGATCCCGTCGGCGCCCGCGGCGGCGGCGGCCAGCGACAGCGGCAGCGACCAGGTCGCGCCGGCCCGGGGCGTGGCTGGGGTCGACGATCACCGGCAGGTGCGAGAGCTCCTTGAGCACCGGCACGGCCATGAGGTCGAGCGTGAAGCGGTAGGCGGTCTCGAACGTGCGGATGCCGCGCTCGCAGAGCATCACGTTCGGGTTGCCCTCCTTGAGCACGTACTCGGCCGCCATCAGCAGCTCCTCGAGCGTCGCCGACAGGCCGCGCTTGATCAGCACCGGCCTGCCGGTGCGGCCGATCTCGGCCAGCAGCGGGTAGTTCTGCATGTTGCGCGCGCCGACCTGGATGACGTCGGCGACCTCGAGCACCGCCTCGAGGTCGCGCGCGTCCATCAGCTCGGTGACGATCGGCAGGCCGGTCTCCGCCTTGGCCTCGGCGAGCAGGCGCAGGCCCTCCTGGCCGAGCCCCTGGAACGAGTACGGCGACGTGCGCGGCTTGTAGGCGCCGCCGCGGAACATCGAGGCGCCGGCGTCGTTGACGACGTGGGCGGTGTCGAGCGTCTGGTCGCGCGACTCGACCGTGCAGGGGCCGGCGATCAGGGCGAAGTGCTCGCCGCCGACCTTGCGCCCGGCGATCTCGAGCACGGTGCGCTCGCCATGGCGGAGCTGCGGCCGAGGCGAGCTTGTAGGGCTTGAGGATCGGCACGACCTGGTCGACGCCCGGCGTGGCCCTCGAGCCCGAGGCGCTGCGACGTGCTCGCGGTCGCCGATGGCGCCGATCACGGTGACCTCCTCGCCCGCGCGACGGTGGGCGCGCGCGCCGACGCTCTCGATGCGGTCGACGACGGCGCGGATGTCCTCCTCCGTGGCCGTCGGCTTCATGACGATCATCATCTGCGTGCTCCTTGAAAGGGACCTGGACGGAGAACGGACGAGCGTGTGACGAGCTCCGGCGCTCGGCCCTGCGGCCCGAGGTGCGGGCGGCGCGACGACGGCGCCGGCCGAGCGCCTAGCTAAATCGCCAGGACCAGCGATACGCGCACGGAACGCCCGCGCCGCTGTCGGAGCGGCGTAGGCGTAGAAGTGGTGCTAGCCGTGGCGGGACTGCATCTGGTGGCCGATGTGTAGCAGGTTCAAGGTCCGGTGGTTAGAGCAGCGCGCCAGCGCCTCGAGGAAGCGCTCGTTCTCGGCCTGCGTGCCGAAGGTGACGCGCAGCGCGCCCTCGCGCCCGAGCGCCGCCGCCGGCGCGCACGAGGACGCCGCGCTCGGCCAGCCCGCGCATGACCTCGGGCTCGTCGAGCGGTCCTCGCCGAGGTCGAACCAGACGAAGTTGGCCTGCGAGTCGCGCCGGCTCGAGCCCGAGCCCGCGCAGCCCGTCGCTCGAGCCCGCATCCGCTCGGCGACGGTCGCGCTCGACGCGGCGGGCGACCTCGTCCTGGTGGTGCAGCGCCTCGAGCGCCGCGGCCTGCGCGGCGGCGTTGCAGAAGAACGGCTGGCGCACCTGGTCGACGGCGTGCGGAAGCTCTCGCGAGCCGCACAGCGCGTAGCCGACGCGCAGCCCGCAGAGGCCGTAGACCTTCGAGAACGTGCGCAGCAGGACGAGGTTGGGGTGGCGCTCGAGCAGCGTCGATCGACGCGTCGGGGTCGTCGAGCAGGTTGAACTCGCAGTAGGCCTCGTCGAGGATCACGCACGACGTGGCGCGGGACCGCTCGAGGAACGCCGCGATCTCGTCCAGCGGCAGCGCCGTGCAGGTCGGGTTGTTCGGGTTGCAGACGATCACCAGGCGCGTCGCGACGGTGATCTCCGCCGCCATCGCGTCGAGGTCGTGGCGGTCGTCGGCGTCGAGCGGGACCGCGATCGCGCGCGCGCCGGAGGCCGCCGCGAGGTGCGGGTAGACCGAGAACGACGGCCAGGCGTAGACGAGCTCGGCGCCCGGCTCGAGCAGCGCCTCGCCGGCGGCGAGCAGGATGTCGCAGGAGCCGTTGCCGATCGCGATGCGCTCGGCGCGGGACGCCGTAGCGGTCGGCGAGCGCGGCTGCGCAGCGCGCGCGTTGGTCGGGTCCGGGTAGCGGTTGAGCGCCGCGCGAGCGCGCGCTGCGACCGCCTCGACGACCGCCGGGCAGCGGCGGATAGGGCGACTCGTTGCGAGGCCAGCAGCGCGACGTCGGCTCGGCCGAGCGCGTAGCCGTCGGCGGCCGGGTAGACGGGGATGCCGGCGGACCGCTCGCTGCGAACTCGAGGGCCATGGCGCTGCCTATTGTGCGGCACTCGAGGTCGGCGCGCAGGCTGCGCGCCTCGCCGAGGTAGACGTGCTGCGGGCTCGTGGCCGTCGGCGCGTAGTAGTGGATGAGCACGCGGATCACCCGCGGCAGCGAGCCGGGGACGGCGATCTCGCGCGCGCAGAGCAGCGGCACGCGCTCGAAGCCCGATGCGCGCGCGCCGCCACGCGCCGGGAACTCGGCGTCGAGGTCCGGTCGTGAGCGTGAAGATGCAGCTGACGAGCGTCGTCGGCTCGAGCCCGTTGCGCGCGATCAGCTCGCGCATCAGCTCCTCGGTGCGCGGCGAGGATCGCCTCCGCGTCGTTGCGCTCGACGCTCGTCGCGCCGCGCAGCGCGTACAGCCGCATCGCCCAGCGGCGTCATGCCTACGCGACGCGCTGCGTCGCGCAGCGCGCGACCTCGGCGGCGCTCAGCCGGCGGTGCTCGCCCGGCGCCAGCTCGCCGAGCTCGCAGCGGGCCGAAGCGCGACGCGCTCGCAGCTCGCGCACCGGGTGGCCGACCGCCTCGCACATCCGCCGCACCTGGCGCTTGCGGCCCTCGTGGATCTCAGCTCGAGCACGGTCGGCGGCGAGCCGGCGCACCTGCGCCGGCGCCGTCGGGCCGTCGTCGAGCTCGACGCCCGTCGCGCAGCGCGCGCAGCGCCGCCGCTCGAGCGCGCCGCCGCCGACGCGCGCGCGGTAGGTCTCGCGGCACCTCGTAGCGCGGGTGCATCAGCAGGTTGGCCAGCTCGCCGTCGTTGGTGAGCAGGATCAGGCCGGTCGTGTCGGCGTCGAGGCGGCCGACCGGGTAGAGGCGGCCGCGCGTCGGGCGACGAGGCTCGACCACGGTCGGGCGGCCGTGCGGTGTCGCGCGCGGTCGAACGACGCCGGCCGGCTTGTGAGCGCGTAGACGACGCGCGGCTCCTCGGCCCGCGCGACGGCGCGGCCGTCGACGCGCGACCGCGCTGCGCGTCGCCGACGTCGCGCGCCGGGTCGAGTCGACGACCTCGCCGTCGACGCGTGACCCGCCCGTCGGCGATCAGCTCCTCGGCGGCGCGGCGCGAGGCGACGCCCGCGTGGGCGAGGTACTTGGCGAGGCGCACGGCTGCCAACGATAGGCGCGATGGATCTCGACGCTGCTCGACGCGACGCTCGCCGCGCACGGCGAGCCCGCCTACCGCGCCCGCCAGGTCTGGGCGCTGGACGGCCGCGCGGCGCCGGCTCCTACGCGGAGATGACCGACCTGCCGGCCGCGCTGCGCGACGCGCTCGCGGCGGAGCGTGCCGTTCTCGACGCTGCGCTCGAGCGACGAGGCGCACGCGAGCGACGGCACCGTCAAGGCGCTGTTCGCGACCGCCGACGGGCGCGCCGTCGAGGCCGTGCTGATGCGCTACCGCGACGGCCGCCGCTCGCTCTGCCTCTCCTCGCAGTCGGGCTGCCCGCTGACCTGCACGTTCTGCGCGACCGGGCAGATGAGGTTCGGCCGCAACCTGACGCGCCGCCGAGATCCTCGACCAGGCGCTGCACTTCCGCCGCATCGAGCCGGTCGACCATGCCGTCTTCATGGGCATGGGCGAGCCGATGATGAACCTCGACAACGTGCTCGCGCGCCTGCGAGCGGCTGCCCGACCTCGGCATCACCCACCGCCGCACGGCGATCTCCACCGTCGGCTGGATCCCCGGCATCGAGCGGCTGACCGAGGCGGCCGTGCCGATGCGCCTCGCGCTCTCGCTGCACGCGCCCGAGGACGCGCTGCGCTCGCAGCTGATGCCGGTCAACGACCGCTACCCGCTGGCCGACGTGCTCGCCGCCTGCCGCGGCGTTCTCGAGCGCAAGCGCCGGCGGGTGTTCGTCGAGTACGTGATGCTCGCCGGCGTCAACGACCGCTACGAGCAGGCCTCGCGCTCGCCGCAGCTGCTCGACCCGCGCGAGGCCTTCAAGGTCAACCTGATCCCCTACAACCCGACCGACTCGCCCTACGACGGCTCCAGCCGCGACGCGATCGCCGCGTTCCGCGCCGCGCTGGAGGCGCGCGGCATGCGCGGCGACGGTCCGGCTGACCCGCGGCCGCGACATCGACGCCGCCTGCGGGCAGCTGGCGGCTCGGGGCTGACAGCGTCTGGGCCGGCCGCGCGGCGGGATCGGCGAACGACTGGCTTGTAGGGGGTGGGTGAGCCCTTCGCCGCGCAAGGTCGATCGCCTCCGCGCGCGAACCGATCACGCTCAACCGGAGTCGCTCACACCGGAAGTTGGTGTGGTTCCTGATGCGCAGTATGCGAGACCAGATTCCCACAGACCCGCCGCCGGCGCGAGACAAGCGATCATCCGAGCACCGCGGCCGAAACCCTCACACCCCTACCCAGCCAGCCGTTCGCCGGCGCACCGAGGCCAATCAGGGATCAGGGCACCTTCACCGGCGCGCTCGTGCCGATGATGTTCCCGGCTGAGTCGAACGCCCGCATGGCCACGAACGGCTGGCTCACCGCCGCCGTGATGCTGGTCTCGAACCCGGTCGCGGGCGCGGACGCGACCGGCTGCATCCCTTCGGTCCCGGGCCCGGCCAGCAGCTGCCAGGACGCGACGCCGGTGGCGCCGTTCCAGCTCGCGCTCACCTTGACCGACGAGCCCGGCTTGCTCGCCGCCGCGTGCGGCGGCTTCGCCGGCCGGCCGCTCCAGGGGAAGCGGAAGGTCGCGGTAGGACGCGTTGTCGACGCGACGAGGCGCACGTCGAACAGCACCGTGCCCGTTGGGGCTGTACTCGGTGAAGTTCGGCGAAGGCGCCGAAGCCGACGAACTCGTCCCCGTTCGCGAGGCGCTGCACGTCGCCCTGGCGAGCTCGGCGCTGAGCCTGCTCCGGGGAGGTGAACCGCTGACCAGCGTCGCCGTCTTGCGTCGCCGTGTCGAGCGGACGGTGAGCGCCCGCGACGCGGCCGGAACGGCTTGCCCCCGCCGCCGTTGGCGTTGTCGAAGATCGTCAGCGTCCCGTCGGGCTGCACGCGCGGGTTGTGCTGCCAGGCCGATCTGCACGCCCGGGCCGAGCTTGAACGTCGAGCGCTTGCCGCCGAGCCGCCAGATCGTGTCGCGCCGTGGCCCGGCTGATCTTGGAGATCGACCACGTGTTGCGGCCCGAGACGATGAGGTTGCCGTCGCTGTCCTCGTCGATCCCGTTGATGTGGAAGTAGTCCCACTGCGGCGCCGGGCCGCGGCCGGGACGTAGGAGTCGCGTCAGCGGGATGTGGTCGAGGCTGTGCCACTCGAACAGCAGCAGCCCGGTCTTGATGTCGATCTCCTGCACGATGCCGTCGACCACGACGCCGTCCTTCGGGCCGCCGTACGGGCGCAGGTCCACGCGGTCGCGCTGGTACACGGTCATCAGCGCGGTGTCGTGCGGCGTGATGGTGAACTCGTGCAGGTCGAACGACAGCCCGTCCGCCGCGTTCACCTTGGCCACGGGCTGGTAGCTCGTGTTCCAGATCTCGCCGTAGCCCGTGCCGTCGCCCAGGTACACTTGCCCCTGCCACCAGGTCAGCACGGGCTTGCCCTGGTAGGTCTGGGCGCGGAAGTCCATGGCGATGTCCGGACCGGGGATCGGGTGGTACCAGACGAGCCGGCCGGTGTCGTCGAAGATCATCGGCCCGGCGTCCGCGCTGCCGCCCTTGGGCGCGGCGAAGATGCAGCCCCGGGGCGAGCCCGGGGTTGCGCGTCTTGATCACCACGGCGGGCGGCTTGAGGTTCGGCTCGGACGCGAACGACTGCAGCTTGCCCTGCTGGACGTCGGAAGAACGTCGGCGCCGGCTCTGGGCCGGGCACCGCCGACGGTGAAGCCGTAGTCGCCGTCGTGCGGCGCCGAGGATGTGGTCGTGCGTCCGGACGATCACCCGCTCGCCCGGCGTGAACGGCTTGCTGGGACTCAAAGCTGGCGCCCTGGCCGTCGGAGTGGGCGAGCAGCTTGCCGGTGTGGCGGCCGCTGCGCGAGCCGGTCACGCTGACCGAGCCGATCTGCGCCGGCGTGCCGCCACGGAAGCTGATCTGGGACCCCGGCGCGGCGAAGTGCGCGTGGGGCGAGGGATAGACGCTGAACTGCGCCGCTTCGGCGCGCCCGGCGAGCGCGGCGAAGAGCGCCAGCGCGAGGATGGGTGTCCGCACGAGGGTGGCAACTCTACGCCCGTGGCGAAGTTGCGCGAGCCACCGCTACCGTTGAAACATCTCTGCTCTCAGCTGGTTTTCACTGATCGGCGCACTCGCCGCACTGCTCGCCTTCGACCTGTTCTTCGCCCACCGGACCGCCGCCACGTTGCGCGCGGCCGCCGCGTGGAGCGGCCTGTGGATGGCGGTGGGCGTCGCCTTCGGGCTGGTGCTTCTGGCGACGGCCGGAAGCGCGGCCGCCGGGTCCTACTGGGCCGGCTTCCTGATGGAGAAGGCGCTGTCGCTGGACAACGTGTTCGTGATCGCCGTGCTGATGGGCACGTTCGCCGTGCCGCAGGCCAAGCGCCCGGACGTGCTGACGTTCGGGATCGTGGTCGCGCTCGTGCTCCGCACCGCGTTCATCGTGGCCGGCGTCGCGCTCATCGAGCTCTTCCACCCCGTGCTCTACGTCATGGGCGCGCTGCTCGTGGCGACCGGCATCCGCCTGGCCGTCAAGGGCGACGACGCGGAGGGGGCCGCAGACAGCCGGCCGCTGCGGGCGCTCCGCCGGCTCGGGGCGCCGCCGCTCGTGGCCGCGCTGCTGGCGGTGGCGGTGGCCGACGTGGTGTTCGCCGTCGACTCGATCCCCGCCGTGCTGGCCATCACGACGGACACGTTCCTGGTCTTCGCCGCCAACGCCTTCGCGCTGCTCGGCCTGCGCGCGCTCTACGTGCTGCTCGACGGCGCGGCGGCGCGCTTCCGCCACCTGCACTACGGGCTGGCCGCGCTGCTCGTGTTCGTGGGCGCGAAGATGCTGCTCGAGGACCTCGTGCACATCCCGCTCGCCGTGTCGCTGGGCGCGATCGTGGCCATCCTCGGCGCGGCGATCGGCGCCTCGCTCAGCCCGGGGCGCCGCTCCGCGCCTCGCCGGCGCGCAGCAGACGGTCGCGCAGCGCCGTAGCCTCCTCCGGGCTGGGATCCCACTGGGCGAGGTCCGGCAGCGCTTCCGGCGAGTCCAGCCCGAACAGCTTCAGGAACAGCGGCGTCGTGCGGTAGAGCACGGCGCCGAACTGCGAGCGGCCGGCCTCCTCGATGAGCCCGCGCTCGGTCAGCGCGGACGCGGCCGACTCCGACGCCACGCCGCGGATGCGCGCCACCTCGGGGCGCGAGACCGGCTGCAGGTAGGCGACGATCGCCAGCGTCTCGGCCTGGGCGGGCGTGAGCGCCGGCGTGCGCGGCCGGGCCAGCAGCCGCCGGGCGGCCTCCTCGGCGTCCGGGTGCGAGGCGAGCATCGCAGCCGCCGGCGACCCGCCGCAGCACGACGCCGCGGCCGCCGAGCACGTCCTCGAGCGAGTCCAGCGCACGCTCGACCGCCGGCTCGGCGACCTGCAGCGCGTCGGCCAGCTCCTCCACCGAGACCGGCTCGGGCGCCAGGAACAGCAGCGCCTCGACGAGCGCGGGCAGGTTCACGCCGCCGCCCGCCCCGTGTCCGCCGGCTGGGCGTGCACGGTGATCTCGCCGAACGGCTCGGCCTGCTCCCACGCCGCCTCGCCGCGCTTGTAGAGCTCGAGCAGCGCGAACAGGGTCACGCCACCGTGACGCGGTCGGCGCCCCGCCACGGCGTCGTCGAACGAGAACGTCCCGCGCCGCAGCAGCGCCGCGCAGGTGGGCCAGCCGCTCGGCCACCGTCACCCGCGGCGTCGCCATGTGGCTGAGGTCGATCGGCGGCGGCGATCCGCAGCAGCGCCGCCGAGCGCGGCGCCGAGCACGGCGGGTGCGTAGACGCCGTCCGCGGTCGCCAGCGGCACGCGGCGCAGCGCCTCCGGCAGCCGGGCCGAGCGCGCCAGGAAGCGCCTGGCCGTGCTCGTGGCAGCTCGGGCAGGTGCGCGCCGGCGGCCGCGGAAGCGGGCGTACTCGAGCATCCGCGCGAGCAGCTCCTCCGCCGCCTCGCGCGGGCTCGAGCTCGTCGAGCTCCTCGACCTCCTCGCCCGGCAGCATCAGCCGCGACTTGAGCTCGAGCAGCGCGGCGATCAGGACCAGGAACTCGGTGGCCGACCTCGAGGTCGAGCTCGCCGCCGGCCTCGAGGTGGTCGAGGTAGGCCACCACGACCTCGGCGAGGTCGACCTCGAGCAGGTCGAGCTCCTCGCGCAGGACGAGCGAGAGCAGCAGGTCGAACGGGCCCGGCGAAGACGTCGAGGTCGAGCTCGAGCTGCGGCGAGCGGATCACGCCGGAAGGCTAGGCGGCGGGGCTGACAGACCGGCGCGGCGGGCCGACGCCCATGCGCCTCGCGCACGTCGCCGACCACCCCGGACGCGATCGCCCGCGCCTTGTCGGCGCCCGGCCTCGAGGATGTCCTCGATGCGCTCGGTGTCCTCGCGCAGCTCGCAGGTAGCGCTCGCGCACCGGGGCCAGCCACTCGGCCACCTCGCGTCGCCCACCGCGGTCTTGAAGTCGCCGTAGCCGGAGCCGGCGAACTCGGCCTCGATCGCCTCGGGCGTGGTGCCGCGGACCACGGCGAGGATCTCGATCAGGTTGGTGATGCCGGGCTTGTCCGGCGCGGCGCACGATCTCCGTGCCCGAGTCGGTGACTGGCGCGGCGCGGAACTTCTTGACGATCGACGTCGGGCTCCTCGTCGACGTAGACGGTGCCCTGCGCGGTGCCGCCGGTGGTCGACATCTTGCGCTCGGGCGTCCTGCAGGTCGCGCACGCGCGCGCCGACCTCGGGATGTTGCCCTCGGGCACGACCAGCGTCTCGCCGAAGCGCGCGTTGAAGTGCTCGGCCACGTCGCGCATGAGCTCGACGTGCTCGCGCTGGTCCTCCCCCACCGGCACCTCGTGCGGCGCGGTAGGCGAGCACGTCGGCGGCCATCAGCACCGGGTAGAAGAGGAGCCCGGCGGAGACCAGCTCGCGCTGCGCCGGCCGACTTGTCGCGGAACTGGTGCATGCGGTTGAGCTCGCCGACCGAGGTCACGCGCCGACAGCAGCCAGGTCAGCTCGGTGTGCTCGCGGACGTCGCCCTGGCGGAAGAGGATGCAGCGCTCGGGGTCGAGCCCGGCGGCGAGCAGGATCGCCGCGGTGTCGTGGAGCGCTCGCGCAGCTCGGCCGGGTCGTAGGGCACCGTGGTCGCGTGCAGGTCGACGATGCAGTAGATGGCCGGATCGCCGCGGTCCTGGCCCTCGACGTACTGCGGATCGCGCCGATGTAGTTGCCGAGGTGCTTGCGGCCCGTGGGCTGGATTCCGGAGAAGATCGACGCATCGTGCTCGCGGCTCGCAGGTCGTATCGACGCCGGCGGCCGGTAGCGGCAGCCAGCCCCATCGCCGGTTCGAATCCGCACCTCAGCGCGCTGCCGCCACGATCAGAGGCGCGGCGCGACCCAGGCATGGCGTTGCGGCCCGAACTGCGTCGAGCTCGCGCTCGGCGGCACGCCTGCGACCCGGCCGGTCGGCCGGGTTGCATGCGAGCGCCGCAGTGATCCCGCACAGCAGGTTGCCGAGCAGGTTACCCGGCGCCAGGGAAATGATCGTGATGCTCAGCACGGTCGGTCTGGTCGTCGCACCGACAGCCCCGAGCCGGTTGAGCGGTGATCGAGCTTCGACGACGTGCCAGGTCGAGCACCTGGCCTGACCCCGCGCTCGCCGGCAGCCCTGGCGCGCTGCTGACCACGCCGGCGCAGTGCGGCCGGTATGCCTCACGTTGGCTACTTCACCAGTGCCTGCGGCGCCGAGCTGCCGCTTGAGCGTGCCGACGGCGTAGACGGCTGCCCGAGGCGACGAAGCGACTCGGATCGTGTATCTCCGCGCGTGAGCACGCCGGCTTGCTGGCGCCGGTGACCGTTGAAGTCTTGGCGAGGCTGCCGCGTCGCGTGCTGCGGCATGCGGCGATGCCGGTGCACGCGCGACGAGCTGTGCGCACGCTCGAGCGCGGCCGCGAGGGCGGCCAGGCGATGTCCTCGACATGGCGACCTCCGCGGCGAGGCCTTGGGACTGACGCGCCGAGCTGCATGCCCCGACCCGGTCCGGCCTGAAAACCGGTGCGCCGCGATTCCCGACTCGCCGTCAGCTGGCGTTGACGTCGTCTACAGCGGCTGGCGGATGACCGGGCGCTTGGCGGCGCCGGCCTCGTCGAGCCGCCGCACCGGCGTCGCTGTAGGGCGCGTCGCGGGCGATCTCCGGGTCCTCGGCGGCCTCGTCGAGGATCGTCGCGCGACGCCTGCGGCGAACGCGTCGAGCGTCTCGCGCGTCTCGGTCTCGGTCGGCTCGACCAGCAGCGCCTCGTCGACCAGCAGCGGGAAGTAGACCGTCGGCGGGTGGAAGCCGTGGTCGAGCAGGCGCTTGGCCAGGTCGAGCGTCCGGAGCCCCAGCTCGCGCTTCATCGGCGCGCCGGAGAGCACGAACTCGTGCATGCACAGCGCGGTCGTAGGCGGCCGGCAGGTGCTCGGCGACGCCGAGCTCGCGCAGCCTGGCCAGCAGGTAGTTGGCGTTCAGCACCGCGGTCTCGGACGCCTCCTGCAGGCCGTCGGCGCCGAGGCAGAGGATGTAGGCGTAGGAGCGCACGAACACGCCGTAGTTGCCCTGGAAGCCGCGCAGCCGGCCGATCGACTTCGGCCGCGTCGTAGTCGAGGTCGAAGCGTGCCGTCGTCGCGCTGGACCACCTGCGGACGCGGCAGGTAGGGCTCGATGCGGTCGGACACCGCGATCGGCCCGGCGCCCGGCCCGCCGCCGCCGTGCGGCTGGGTGAACGTCTTGTGCAGGTTGAAGTGGACGATGTCGAAGCCCATGTCGCCCGGCCGGGTCCGGCCCATCACCGCGTTGAGGTTCGCGCCGTCGTAGTAGAGCGTCGCGCCGACGCCGTGGACGATCCTGGCGATCTCCTCGATGTTCTCGGTCGAACAGCCCGAGCGTGTTCGGGTTGGTGAGCATCAGGCAGGCGACCTGCTCGTCGGCCTTGGCCCGCAGGTCGTCGACGTCGACGCCGCCGCGGTCGTCGGTGCCGACCTTGACCACCTCGTAGCCGCCCATGGTCACCGTGGCCGGGTTGGTGCCGTGCGCGGTGTCGGGCGTGAGGACCTTCGTGCGCGTGCTCGCCGCGGTCCTCGTGGTAGGCGCGGGTCAGCAGCACGCCGGCCAGCTCGCCGTGGCTGCCGCGCCGACGGCTGCAGCGAGACGTGCGGCAGGCCGGCGATCTCGGCCAGCGCGCCCTGCAGCTCGTACATCAGCTGCAGCGCGCCCTGCGCGCTGCGCGGGCGCCTGCAGCGGGTGCAGGCGGGCGTTGCCGGGCAGCGCCGCCACGCGCTCGTGCAGCTTCGGGTTGTGCTTCATCGTGCACGAGCCGAGCGGGTAGAAGCCGGTGTCGAGGTCGAAGTTGCGCTTCGACAGGCGGTCGTAGTGGCGGACGATCTCCGGCTCGGCGATCTCCGGCAGCTTCGGCGCCTCGCGCGGCGGAAGCGCTCGGGCAGCTCGTGCCTGGGCACGTCGAGCTCGGGCGCGCACGAACGCGCGGCGGCCGGGCGACGGACTTCTCGTAGATCGTCGTCGGCGCGGTCGCGCTGCTGGGCGGTCTCGGCGGCATGCGCGTCGCGTCCGGCTCCGCGTGCGCCCGCTCCCGCCAGCGTCGGCGTGCAGGCGCGTTGGCGCTCGTCCTGCGCCACCGTTGCTCCGCGGCGACGGCGGCGCCCAGCACCTCGGCCAGCCGGTCGATGTCGGCCTTGGAGCGCTGCTCGGTGATCGCGACGAGCAGGCCGTCGTCCTCCAGCGGGTAGCCCGGGGTTGACGCCCTCGGCGGCGCAGCGCTCGATCACGTCGCTCGACCGGCGCGGCGAGCGTGAGCGCGAACTCGCGCACCACCGGCTGCTCGTGCAGCGGGCCTCGACGCCGTCGAGCGCCGTCAGCGTCTCGCGCGCGTAGTGCGTGCGCGGAACCAGCAGCTCGCCCAGCTCCGCGATGCCCTCGACGCCCCAGCCAGCTCAGGTAGATCATCCCGGCCAGCGCGTTCAGCGCCTGCGCGGTGCAGATGTTGTGGGTCGCCTTCTCGCGCCGGATGTGCTGCTCGCGCGTCTGCAGCGTCAGCACGAAGCCGCGGCGGCCGTCGACGTCGCTCGTCTCGCCGGCGATCCGGCCGGGCATGCGCCGCAGGTAGGCCTGCTGGGCGGCGAAGAAGCCGAAGGACGGGCCGCCGAAGTCCAGCCGGTTGCCCAGCGTCTGGCCCTCCCCCACCGCGATGTCGACGTCGAAGTCCCCGGGCGGCCGCAGGACGCCGAGCGTGAGCGGGTCGCACTGCACGATCAGCAGCGCGCCGGTCGCCCGGGCGATCGGCGACAGCGTCTCGAGGTCCTCGACCGCGCCGAGGAAGTTCGGCTGGCCGAGGATGACCGCGGCCGACGTCGTCGCCCACGTCGCCCAGGTCGGTCAGGCCGTCGTTGAGCGGGATCGCCTCGATCGTGGTCCCCCAGCCGGCGCTCATGGTGCGCGAGCGTCTCGCGGCTAGTGCGGGTGCAGCCCCGCGGAGACCAGGAAGCGGGGCTTGCCGGTGTGCACGTGGGCGAGCTAGCCGGCGGCGGCGACGGCGCTCGGGCCCTCGTAGACGGACGCGTTGGAGACGGGCAGGCCGGTGAGCTCGGAGATCGCCGTCTGGTACTCGAACATCACCTGCAGCCCGCCCTGGGAGATCTCGGGCTGGTAGGGCGTGTAGGGCGTGAGGAACTCGGAGCGCTGGAGGATCGAGTCGATCAGCGCCGGGACGTAGTGGTCGTACATGCCCGCGCCGACGAAGCTGATCTCGTCCTCGGCGGAGACGTTGCTCGCCGCCAGCGCGCGCAGGTACGCGTAGACCTCCTGCTCGGGCTTGCCCGGCCGGCAGGTCGAGCGCGCGGCCAAGGCGCACGCCCTCGGGGACGTCGGCGAACAGGTCGTCGATGGAGTCGACGCCGATGGCCGCGAGCATCTCGCGCCGGTCGGCGTCTGTGGCGGACGTGTAGCGGCTCACGTACTTGAGGTTAGGACAGCGAGGAGCGGTAGTTCTCGGCGTCCAGGAGCGAGTCGACCTCCGACGGCTCCGTGAGCTTGACCTTGACCAGCCAGCCCTCGCCGTAGGGGTCATCGTTGATCGTGCTCCGGGCTGTCCTTGAGGCCCTCGTTGACCTCGATCGATCTCGCCGGACAGCGGCGCGATCACGTCGGAGACCGCCTTGACCGACTCGACCTCGGCGTACGGGCTCGTCCTTGTCGACGGTCGTGCCGACCTCCGGCGGGTCGAAGAACACGACCTCGCCGAGCTGGTCCTGCGCGTACCAGGTGATGCCGAACGTGGCGCTCTCGCCGTCGATCCGCGCCCAGTCGTGCTCGGGGTGGTACTTGAGGTCGTCGGGGTAGCTGGCCTCGGCCACGGTGTCAGGTCTCCTTGCTGTACAGGGGCTTGGCCCGCACCTCGGCGGGGCGCGTCTTGCCGCGGACGTCGATCTCGATCGCGGTGCCTGGCTCGGCCTGATCGGCCGGCAGGTAGGCCATGCCGATGCCGACGTCCAGGCACGGGGCTGAGCGTGCCCGACGTGACCTCGCCGCCGCCGATGACCGGGTTGCCCTGGCGCGGGATGCCGGGGCCGGTGAGGACGAACGGGGCGAGCTTCTCGGCCGGGCCGTCGCGCGCGGGCCGACGCGGACCGCGTCGGCGCCGATGAAGCCCGTGTCCTCCTTGCAGCACCAGCCCAGCCCGGCCTCGATCGGACCGCGCGTCTCCATCAGGTCGTTGCCGTAGAGGTGGAAGCAGACCTCGAGCCGCAGCGTGTCGCGCGCGCCCAGGCCGGCGGGCTCGACGCCGGCCGCGGCGATGGCGTCCCACAGCGCGACGGCGTGCTCGGGCGCGGCCAGCAGCTCGACGCCGTCCTCGCCGGTGTAGCCCGTGCCGCAGACGAGCACGCCGGGCGCGCCGGCGACGGTCAGCGTGGCGGTGCGGAAGCGGCGCGGGCAGCTCGCCGTCGGCCAGCGCCTGCACGACCCCGCGGGCGTCGGGCCCCTGGACGGCGAGCATGGCGTAGTCGCGGGGGCGGTCATGGAGCGTGACGTCGAAGCCCTCCGCGTGTCGCCTGAACCAGTCGAGGTCCTTCTCGTGGTTGGCGGCGTTGGTGACGGTGAGGAAGCGGTCGGGGGCGAGGCGGTAGCTGAAGAGGTCGTCGAGGACGCCGCCGTCCTCGCGGCAGAGCACGCGAGTACTGCGCGCCGCCGTCGGCGAGCTTCGCCACGTCGTTGGAGAGGATCCGCTGCAGGAACGCCTCGGCGCCCGGCCCGGTCGTCTCGATCTCGCCCATGTGGCGAGACGTCGAACACGCCGGCCGCGGTCGCGCACCGTCGACGTGCTCGTCGCGGATGCCCGCGTACTGGACCGGCATCTCCCAGCCGGCGAACGGCACCATCCGCGCCCCGGCGGCCACGTGCCGGTCGTGCAGCGGCGAACGCTTGAGCGCGTCTACACCAGTGGCCATGGGGTCCGGACCCTAGCGCGACTGGCGGGTCCGTCGATTCGCCAATATGTTGTGCGTCGGGTGTTGCGTAAGGATGCTGCACGTCCGGCGGTGGTGGTCGCCGTCCTCTGGTTCGCTCCGACGGCGCGCGCGGGGACGCACGACGTGCTGGCGTGCCAGGCGCCGGGCGGCGGCAACGTCAACGATGCGTGGACGCTCGAGCCGTACAGCAGCATGGGCGCGGCGCCCCCGCCGTTGTCCGCGTTCGTGGTTCCCGCCTCGGTCACCGGTTGCCCGGCCGCGGGCACGCTCAGCGCGCACGGCGATCCCGGCACGACCAAGTCGGTCAAGAACGGCGACGGGATCGCGTTCGTCTTCCGCGCGCCCGCCGGCAACACGATCAAGACCGTCGCCATCGACCGCTACCTCGCGGCGCGCCAGGCCGCGTCGGCCACCAACTACTGGATCGGCGTCGCCCGCTCGGGCACCACGCCGGGCGACCGGACGATCGTGGGCACGACCTCCGGCCCGGACTACTGCGACGGCTCGGCTGACGCGTCGCCCAACTACGACCTCGGGCACTCGCCCGCGGTCGGCATCCGCGTCCGCTAGATCGCCGGCGCGGGCTGCTGGGCGCTCGCGGCGCAGAACGCGTCGACCACGGCCGGGTCGAACTGGGTGCCGGCGCAGCGGTGCAGCTCGGCGAGCGCGTCGGCGCGCGAGATCGCCGTGCGGTAGGGGCGGTCGGAGGTCATCGCGTCGAACGCGTCGGCCACGGCGACGATGCGGGCGCCGAGCGGGATCGCCTCGCCGGCCAGCGCATCCGGGTAGCCGTCGCCGTCCCAGCGCTCGTGCGAGGAGCGCACCAGGCGGGCGACGTTCGACAGCGCCGGCGCGGCGGCGATGATGCGCTCGCCGGCCAGCGTGTGGCGGCGCACGAACGTCCACTCCTCCTCGGTCAGCGGGCCGGGCTTGGCGAGGATCTCCTCGGGGATCGCGACCTTGCCGACGTCGTGCAGCTCGGCGGCCTGGCGGACCGTCTCGACCTCCTCGCGCGACGAGGCCGAGCCGGCGGGCGGTGCGCCTCGGCCAGGTCGCCGACGACGTTCAGGTGGCCGGCCAGGTCCGGGTTGCGCTCGGTCAGCGCGCGCAGCAGCACGTCCTCGGCTCTGGCGGGAGGCCGACATGCGGCCGGCGTGCTTCTGCGCGTACATGCGCTGGTCGGCGACGCGCAGCGCCTCGGCGGCGTCGCGGGCCTCGGCCGGCAGCGTGACGGCGCCGAACGAGCAGCCGATCGAAGAAGCCCTCGCCCTGCTCGGAGAGCGCCAGCGCGGCGCCGTCGAGCAGCGTGCCGAGGTCGGCGATGCCCGGCTCGAACAGCGCGCAGAACTCGTCGCCGCCCATCCGGAACACGCGCCCGCGGGCGTCGAAGTACGCGCGCAGGTTGGCGCCGAGGCGGGCCAGCAGCGTGTCGCCGGCCGGGTGGCCGAAGGTGTCGTTGTAGTGCTTGAAGCCGTCGAGGTCGAACAGCGCGAGCACGAGCGGGGCGTCCTCGCCCGCCTCGGGCAGCAACTCGGCCAGCTCGCGGGTCAGCGCGCGGCGGTTGCCGAGGCCGGTCAGCGCGTCGGTGAGCGCCTCCGTGCGCGACGCGCGCAGCATCGCCACGTTCTGCGCGGAACGTCAGCGCGAAGCGGATCATCACGAACGCCAGCGCGGCCGCGGCGAGGCCGACGGCCAGCGCGTTGATGTGCCCGAGCGCCGCGTGGACCAGCAGCTCGAGCCCGACCGCGCCGGCCACGAGCGGCGCCGCGATCAGCCCGCAGGTCGTCCGCCACGGGCCGGTGGCGGCGCTGCGGCGGCGCCTGCCAGGCGGCGACCGCGATCAGCACCAGCCCGAACCACCAGCCGATGTCGAACCAGCCCCCGGCCTCATACGTGCCGGCGGCGGTGCGCACGAGGTAGAGCGAGTCGGCCAGCCAGAAGGCGAGGATGCCGGCGGCGAGCAGCAGCCACGTGCGGTCGATGCGCCAGCCGGTCCCGGCCAGCGCGCCGGCGCCCACGGCCAGCAGGATCAGGTCGGTGATCGGGTAGGCCAGCGACGTCGCGACCGCGAGCGGCTGCCCGGAGGCGTGCGCGAGCACGGTCTGGAAGACGATCGCCGCGCTCAGCGCGGCCACGGCCAGCGCGATCGCCGCGCCGTCGACCACGAGCGCCGGCGAGAAGCGCGTGCGCGCCCGCAGCAGCCCGATCATGCCGGCCAACGCGAGCACCGGGAAGAGCAGGTAGCCGATGTCGGCCGGCGACGGGATCGGCGGGTCGCTGGCGTCCCACAGCACGAACGTGTAGTAGATCTCGCCGCCGGTCCAGGCGAGCACGCCGGCGCCGAGCAGCAGCCAGGCCCATCGCTCGGCCTTCACCAGGATGCCGCGGGCGAGGCAGACCAGCGCGGCCGCGAGCAGGACCACGTCGTGGGCGCCGCGACCGCTCAGCGGGCCGAGCGAGGCGCCGCCGAAGGCGACCACGCGCACCTCCTGGATCACCAGGAAGAGTCCGCAGACGGCGAGTACGGCGCGGGCGATGGTGCGAGGGCGCGAGGGCAGGGTTGCCACGGGCGGGTTATCGGCCTGCGCGCTGACGCGTCGGAGGCCGTCTGTCAGCAACCGGACGGCGACGGACCGGAGACCGGTGCCCCGGCGAACGGCCGGGCGCTCGCTGCCCGGGGCGGCCCTAGCGCAGGAAGGGCGGGATGTCGAGGTCGTCGTCGCGGATCACGAGCGAGTCGCGCTGGCGCTCGTCGATCCGCGGGCCGCGGTCGCGCGGGGCCCGGGCGCGCTCCTGGGCCGCGCGGACGCCGCCGTGGTCGAACCCGGTGGCGATCACCGTGACGCGGATCTCGTCCTGCATCCCCTCGTCGATCACGGCGCCGAAGATGATGTTCGAGTTCGCGTCCGCTGCCGAGTGGATGAGCTCGGCGGCCTCGTTGACCTCGAACAGCCCGAGGTCGCGGCCGCCGGTGATGTTCAGCAGGATCCCGGTCGCGCCCTCCACCGACTCCTCGAGCAGCGGGCTCGAGATCGCGGCCTTGGCCGCCTCGGAGGCGCGCGACTCGCCCGACGCCGTGCCGATGCCCATCAGCGCCGAGCCGGCGTTCTCCATGATCGCCCGCACGTCGGCGAAGTCGAGGTTGATCAGGCCCGGGATCGTGATCAGGTCGGTGATGCCCTGGACGCCCTGGCGCAGGACGTTGTCGGCCTCGCGGAACGCGTCGAGGATGCTCGTGCGCCGCTCGACGATGGCCAGCAGCTTCTCGTTCGGGATCACGATCAGCGTGTCGACCATCTCGCGCAGGCGGTCGATGCCCTCCTGCGCCTGGCGCGCGCGCTGCGAGCCCTCGAATGCGAACGGCCGCGTGACGACGCCGACGGTGAGCGCGCCGATCTCGTTCTTGGCGATCTCGGCGATCACCGGCGCGGCGCCGGTGCCCGTGCCGCCGCCCTCACCGGCCGTGACGAACACCATGTCCGCGCCCTTGAGCGCCTCCTTGATGTCGTCGCGCGACTCGGCGGCCGCGCCCTGGCCGATCTGCGGGTTGGCGCCGGCGCCGAGGCCCTTGGTCAGGTTGGCGCCGATGTGCAGCTTCAGGTCGGCGTCGGTCATCTGCAGCGCCTGCGCGTCCGTGTTGGCGGCGATGAACTCCACGCCGGACAGTCCGGCGTCGATCATCCGGTTCACGGCGTTGGTTCCGCCGCCGCCGACGCCGACGACCTTGATGACTGCGAGATAACCGCTGGCTTCCATGAGAGTTTCCGTCCGGACCTCTAGTTAGAGTCGAGCGTTTTAGCAGGCTCGACGACGGCGCGGATTGCCGCAAGGTACGGCGGTTTCGTTCCCTTTGTCAACGTCGGCGAACCTCGGCAAGAAACGTTGCAGAGCGCAGAACTCTCTACCCTTGGTTGAGAGTTGGGCCATTCTGAGGTTGAACTTGAACGTTAGGGTCCGTGATGGGAGCGAGGCCGCCCGCGGCGACGCGGCCGGGCACGCGGAGGTCGAGATAGGTGGCCCCGGCGGCCGACCGATCGGCCAGCACGGCGGCCGCCGCCGCCCACTTCGCGCGGGCGTCGGCGCCGTTCCCGAACACGAGCTGCGGGCCGTTGTTGAGCGCGACGACGACGCCGCGGCCGTCGAGCGTCAGCTCGTCGGTGCGGTGCAGCAACGGCGCGGGCGCGGCCCCGGCGACCCGCAGCGCGCCGAGCAGCCGCGGGTCGGTCAGCCGCGGGCCGATCGCCGTGCCGCGCAGGCTCGGCAGGTCGCGGTCGACGGTCAGGCCGCGCAACACGATGCCCGTGCCGGTGACCGCGACGCGGCTGCCGGTGTCGGACGCGAGCGCGGCCACCGGGTGCTCCTCGGCCACGCGGATGGTGAGCCGGTGGGGGAAGTCCGCGCGGGCGCTGACCCGCTCGACCGACGGGAACTGGGCGACCGCGTCGCGCAGGACGCTCGGCCGGACGTGCAGCGTGGTCATCTCCTGCGCGGCCTGCGTGAGCGCGGCGCGCACCTGCTCGCCGTCGGATTCTGTCAGCCCGCTGACCTCCACCTGGCGGACGCGGACGAGCCCGGAGTCGCGGAACCACAGCCAGCCGGCGCCGGCGAGCGCGATGAGCAGGGCGAGCAGCGGAACCAGCCGCAGCGCACGGCGGCCCCGCCGGGTGAGGGTGAGCCCGAAAGTCACTCGGGCGGGTGCTTCGACCCGGCCGGGCGAGTCCCTGCCCGGCGTTATGACAACAGCGCGCGGCCCACCCGGTCCACGTCGCCGGCGCCCAGCGTGAGCAGCAGGTCGCCCGCCCGCAGCTCGTCGCGCAGGAACGCCACGGCCAGCTCGTGGCGCGGGAGCCAGGCGACGCGGCGCCCGCCGGCGGCGTCGGCCGCCGCCTCGGCCACGAGCAGGCCCGTGACGCCGGGGTAGTCCTCCGCGCGCTCCCGCGCGGGATAGATGTCCAGCGTCACGACGAGGTCGGCCGCGGCCAGCGCGGCGCCGAACTCGCGGGCCTGGCGCTCGGTGCGCGAGTAGAGATGCGGCTGGAAGCAGGCGATGACCCGCCGGGGAGCCAGCGTGCGGGCGGCGGCCAGCGTGGCCGCCACCTCGGTGGGATGATGGGCGTAGTCGTCCACCACCAGCGCGCCCGCCGGCGTGGTGCCGAGGCGCTCGAAGCGCCGCCCGGCGCCCTCGAAGTCCGCGAGCGCGGCCGCGGCCGCCGCCGGGTCCGCGCCGGCCAGGCGCGCCGCGGCGAGCGCGGCGGCGGCGTTGCGGGCGTTGTGGGCGCCGGGGACGCGCAGCGTGACCGCCACGCCGTCGAGCGTGAAGCGCGAGCCGCCCGCGGTCAGCTCGGGCTGCGCGTCGAACGGCGTGACCGGGGTCTCCCCCGCCAGCGCCAGCAGCTCCGGCCGGTCCCACACCACCGCCTGCTCGGCGCTCGCCAGGAACGCGCGGAAGGTGTCGTCCACGTCGCGCCGCGAGGCATAGGTCGTGTGGTGGTCGAGCTCGGCGTTCGTCAGCACGGCGATCCGGGGCGCGAGCTTGAGCAGCGAGCGGTCGGACTCGTCGGCCTCGACCACGAGCCACTCGCCGCTCCCCCAGGCGGCGTTCGCGCCGGTCGATCGCACCTCGCCGCCCACGAGGTACGACGGATCGAGCCCGGCGCCGCGCAGCGCGTGCACGAGCATGCTCGACGTGGTCGTCTTTCCGTGCGTTCCGGTCACGGCGATCGCCGGCTTCAGCCGCGTGAGCTCGCCCAGCAGGTCGGCCCGGTGGAGCTCGGGCGCGCCGGTCGTGCGCTCGGGGTTGTCCGCCGGGATCGCGCTCGAGTAGACGACCTCGGCGCCGGCAGGGACGTTCTCCGCCGCGTGCCCGACGGAGGCGCGCAGGCCGGCCGCGGCCAGCGGCGCGGCGTACGGCGAGCCCGCCGCCCGGTCCGAGCCGGTCACCGTGGCCCCGAGCGAGTGGGCGACCAACGCGAGCCCGCTCATCCCGGCTCCGCCCATGCCGACGAAGTGCAGCCTGCGTCCGGCCCACGGTTCCATGGGGTGTCACCCTAGAAAGCCTGGCCGACGAGACGGAAATCGAGGAGCCCGTCGACGCGCGGATCGTGCGAGTGGCGCACGAGGCGTTCGGCTACGCGGCGCTGCGGCCCGGGCAGCGCGAGGCGATCGAGGCCGCGCTCGCCGGCCGGGACGTGCTCGTGGTCATGTCCACGGGCGCCGGCAAGTCGGCGATCTACCAGATCGCCGGCCTGTTGACGCCGGGCTCGACCGTCGTCGTCTCGCCGCTGATCGCCCTGCAGCGCGACCAGGTCGAGGCGCTGCGCGAACGGGCCGCCGGCGGCGCCGCGCAGCTGAACTCGGCCGTGTCGCGCGCCCAGCGCGAGCAGACGCTGGCCGAGCTGGCCGAGCACGCGCTCGAGTTCGTCTTCCTCGCACCCGAGCAGCTGCGCAAGCCCGACGTGCTGGCCGAGCTCGCGGTGGCGGACATCTCGCTGTTCGTGGTCGACGAGGCGCACTGCATCTCGGAGTGGGGCCACGACTTCCGGCCCGACTACCTGCACCTGCACGCGGCGATCGAGGCGCTCGGGCGCCCGCCGGTGCTGGCGCTCACCGCCACGGCGGCGCCCCCGGTGCGCGACGAGATCGTCGCCCGCCTGGACCTGCACGAGCCGGAGATCCTGATCCGCGGGTTCGACCGGCCGAACCTGCGCTTCAGCGTGGAGCGCTTCCACGGCGAGCTGGGCGCCGAGCGCAAGCTGCGCGCGCTGGAGGAGCGGATCGCCCACAGCCCGCCGCCCGGGATCGTCTACGTGGCCACGCGCCGGCAGGCGGAGGAGCTCGCCGACGCGCTGTGCGCGCGGGAGGCGCGCGCGGCCTCGTATCACGCGGGGATGCGCTCGCGCGAGCGCGACGCCGTCCAGGAGCGCTTCATGGACGGCGATCTGGACGTCGTGGTGGCCACCACCGCGTTCGGGATGGGCATCGACAAGGCCGACGTGCGCTGGGTCTACCACGCCGAGGTGTCCGAGTCGCTGGACTCCTACTACCAGGAGGTCGGCCGCGCGGGCCGCGACGGCCAGCCGGCCGAGGCCCTGCTGTTCTACCGCGCCGAGGACCTCGGGCTGCGCCGCTTCTTCTCCTCCGGCGGCCACGTCGAGGTCGACGAGCTGGCCCGGGTGGTCGAGGCGGTGCCCGAGCACGGGTCGGTCGAGCCGGGCGAGCTGCGCTCCGCGACCGACCTGTCGGAGACGCGGCTGGCCACGGCGCTGGCGCGGCTGGAGGAGGCCGGCGCGGTCGAGCTGCTGCCCGACGGCGCCGTGCGGGCGGCGCAGTCGTCGCCGCCGGTGGCGGAGGCGGTGCGAGCGGCGGCCGAGGCCGAGGAGATGCGGCGCTCGTTCGACCGCTCGCGCGTGGACATGATGCGCGCCTACGCGGAGACCGACGAGTGCCGGCGCGGGTTCATGCTGTCCTACTTCGGCGAGCCGTTCACGCCGCCGTGCGGCAACTGCGACAACTGCCTGGCCGGGAAGGTCAAGGCCCCCCCGGCCGACGTGCCGTTCCCGGTCGGCGCGCGGGTCGCCCACGGGCAGTGGGGCGAGGGCGTGGTCCAGCGCTACGACGACGACGCGATGGTCGTGCTGTTCGACGAGGCCGGCTACAAGACGCTGGCGCTCGAGGTCGTGCGCTCGCGCGACCTGCTGCGCGCGGCCTGAAGCAGCTCGCCGGCCACGTCGCGGGCCGCGTCCGGCCGGGCGAGCGCCCGCGCGGCCGCCGCCATCTCCTCGCGGCGCGCCAGCAGCGCGTCGGTCTGCGCCCGCAGGCGCTCCGGCGTCAGCTCGGCGTCGGGCAGCACGATCGCCGCGCCGCGCTCGGCCATCCAGCGCGCGTTGTCCTCCTGGTGGTTGGCCGCGGCGTGCGGATACGGGATCAGGACCGCGGGAAGGCCGTACTGCGCGAGCTCGAAGACGCTCCCGCCGGCGCGGGCCACGGCGGCGTCGGCGGCGGCGAGCGCGGTCCCGAACGGCGACAGGTACTCGAGCAGGACGTAGTGCGGCCCGGGCGCGGTCAGCGTGGGATAGTCGCGCGCCCCGGCCACGTGGACGATGCGGTAGGGCGCGTCCTTGAACGCCTCCGGCGCCGCCAGATTGATCGAGCGCGCGCCCAGGCTGCCGCCGAACACGAGCACGCAGGTCTCGTCCGGCTCGATGCCCAGCTGCGCCCGGGCGAGCGCGCGGTCGCCGACGATGGGCGGGACGGGCCGGCCGGTCACGCGGTAGCGCGGCGGCTCGCGGCCGTCCAGCGGGAAGGCCAGGCAGACGCGGCCGGCCCGCGGGGCGAGCAGCCGGTTGGCCAGCCCGAGGTGGGAATCCGCCTCGGCGAGCACGAGCGGGATGCCGCGCGTGACCGCGGCGAGGCCGACGGGGCCGGCCACGTAGCCGCCGGCGCCGAGGACGGCGTCGGGGCGGCGCGCGGCGAGGATGCGGCGAGCGGTGCCGAGCGCCGTGCCGGCCTTGGCCACGGCCCGGGCGGCCTTCAGCGGGTTGGTGCGGCTGATGCCCTCGACGGCGATCGTGTCGATCTCGTAGCCGGCGGCGGGCACGAGCTCCCGCTCGGCCCGCTCGCCGCCGACGAAGCTGACCTCGGCGCCCTCAGCCCGCAGCGCGTCGGCGACCGCGATCGCCGGCACCACGTGGCCCGCCGTCCCGCCGGCGGCGATCACGATCCGCGGCGGAGCGCTCACGGTCGGGCCTCGGCCGGGCGGGCACGACGCGCAGGTGCGCGGAGCCGCCGGCGGCGACGTTCAGCAGCAGGCCCATCCCCGCGAGCAGCGTGATCAGCGACGTGGAGCCGGAGGAGATGAACGGCAGCGGGACGCCCGTGAGCGGCGCGAGCCCGAGGACGGCGTAGACGTTGAGCAGGGCTTGGCACAGGATGAGCGAGGTGAGGCCGCCGGCCAGCAGCTTGGCGTAGGCGCCCTTGGCGTTGCGGGCGGTGCGCAGGCCGGCGTACCCGATCATGCCGTACAGCGACAACAGGCAGACGATCCCGGCCAGCCCGAGCTCCTCGCCGATCACCGCCAGGATGAAGTCCGTGTGGGCCTCGGGAACGTAGTAGATCTTCTGGATCGAGGCGCCGAGCCCGTGGCCGAACAGCCCGCCCGAGCCGATGGCGATCTGCCCCTGCACCGCCTGGAAGCCCGCGCCGCCGGCGTGCTGCCACGGGTCGAGGAAGCTGAACAGCCGGGCGCGCCGGTAGGGCTCGGTCATCGCGTAGCACGAACACCAGGAACGCGCCGACCGCCGCCACGAGCCCGAGCTGCCGCAGCGGCAGCCCGGCGGCCACGAGCATCGCCGCCAGCGTCCCGCACACCACGAGCGCGGTGCCCAGGTCGGGCTGGCTGGCGATCAGCAGCACCGCGCAGCCGCCGACGCCGAGGATCGGGCCGCCCAGCGCGCGCAGGCTGCGGCTCATCTTCGGCCGGGCGGCGAGCACGCCGGCCACGTGCAGCACCAGCGCCACCTTCATCACCTCGCTGGGCTGGAACTGCAGCGGGCCTGCCCCCAGCCAGCGGCGCGCGCCGTTGATCTGCAGCCCGATGCCCGGCAGCCGGACGGCGATCAGCATGGCGAACGAGGCCAAGAGCAGCAGCCGCGTGTGCTTGAGGAAGAACGTCAGCGGCAGCCGCGACACGACGTGCATGCCGACGAGCCCGACGGCGCCGTACATCAGGTACTTGACCAGGTACGAGGTCCCGTCGCCCGAGCCGTCCAGCAGCGTGCGGGCGGAGCTCGCCGAGTAGACCATCACCGCGCCGCCGGCCAGCAGGCAGAACGTGGCGGTCAGCAGCAGTCGGTGCTCGAGCGGCTGCTGCTGACGGCGTGGCATCAGCCCGCCATTCGACACCCTGGGCCGGACGCCTCCCGGGTTTGATGAGCGGGCGGGCGGCTCAGGGGAGAGCGGCCACGAGGGCGCGGAAGTGGTCGCCCCGCTCCTCGTAGGAGCGGTATTGGTCGTATGACGCACACGCGGGCGAGAGCAGCACGACCTCGCCGGGCCGGCCGGCCGCATGCGACCGGTCGACGGCGCGCGCGAGATCACCGCAGTCGTGCAGGGGCACGCCGCTGCCGCGCAGGGCCTCGCGCAGGTCGGGCGCGGTCTCGCCGATCAGGTAGACCGCAGTGCAGCGCTGTCGGACGGGCGCGGCCAGCGGCCGGTAGTCCGAGCCCTTGCGGCTGCCGCCGGCGATCAGGTGGACGCCGCCGGGAAACGCCTCCAGCCCCACCTCGGCGGAGGCCACATTCGTCGCCTTCGAGTCGTTGACGTAGCGCACGCCCGCGACGGTCGCCACGGTCTCCAGCCGGTGCGGCACGCCGGCGAACGTGGCGAGGCCCTCGCGCACCGCCTCCGGCGCGACGCCGCGGGCCAGGCAGGCGGCGGCCGCCGCCATCGCGTTCTCGCGGTTGTGCGCGCCGGGCAGCCGGATCTCGTCCGCGGGCATCAGCGTCTCGCCCCGCCAGCGCAGCTCGCCGCCCGCCCCTGCCCGGCCGGCGTACGCCAGGTCGGCCGGCGGGTCGCCGAACGTGACCCGGGCGGCCGCCCCGCCCGCGTCGCCGAGCGCGAGGCCGGCGGGCACGACGGCGCGCGCGTCCGCGGGCTGGCGGGCGAAGATCTCCAGCTTGGCGGCCCGGTAGGCCGCGAACGTGCCGTGGCGGTCCAGGTGGTCCTCGGTCAGGTTGAGCAGCACGGCGGTCTCCGGCGCGAAGGCCGCCGTGTCCTCGAGCTGGAACGACGACAGCTCGCACACGACGAGCGTCTCCGGCGCCAGCGTGCCCGCGAGCGACACGAGCGGCGTGCCGACGTTGCCGGCCACCACCACCGGCGCACCGGCCACGCGGTGCACGTGCCCCAGCAGCTCGACCGTCGTCGTCTTCCCGTTGGACCCGGTCACGCCGAGGAACTCGTTGGGCACCAGCCGCCAGCCCAGCTCGACCTCGCCGATCACCTCCAGCCCGCGCTCGCGCGCGACCACGACCGCGGCTGCCTCCTGCGGCACGCCGGGGCTCTTGACCACCGTCCGCGCGCCGGCCAGCGCGGCCACGCCGTCCTCGCCGTCGCGCACCGCGACGCCGGCGGCGGCAAGCCGCGCCCGCACCTCGTCGCCCACCGCGCGCGTGTCCGTGGCCACCACCGCCGCCCCGCGCTCCCGCAGCGCGAGCGCCGCCGCCACCCCCGAGCGGGCGAGGCCGACGACCGCGAACGGGCCTGGCGGCAGCGGCGGACGAGCGATCACGCCAGCCATTCAAACAGCGGGCCGCCCGGCGCGAGCGTGGCGGCGCCCGTCCGGCGCGTCACGCCGCCGCCTGGACCGCGGGGCGCGGGATGCGGGCGGACGGGTTCGCGCGGCCGCCGTCGAACTCCAGGCCCTCGGCCTCCAGCCGGCGGCGGACCTCGGCCGGGTCGCCGAGCGCCGTCGCGCCGACGGTGCCGTCCGACTTCAGGACGCGATGGGCGCCCTCGTGCCCCTCGCGGATGAAGCGCTGGTTGAGCGTGCGGGCGTGCCGGTCGGTGCCGCCGGCGGCCGCGGCGACGTCGCCGTAGCTCATCCACCCGCCGGGCGGAATGGCGGCGACGACTTCACGCAGGCGATCGAGATCCATGGGGCGCTCCTCTCCGGGTGGTCACTGCGACCTGGAGGGCACGCAGCGCGGGGCTCGCCCCCGTCCGGCCGGAGAAGTTGCAGTTCTGTCGCAGTCAGACGGACTGTTGGTACAGCGTGAAGCCGATCGCGCTGAGCACCGCGGCGACGATCCAGAAGCGCAGGATGATCTTGGTCTCCGACCAGGCCTGCAGCTCGAAGTGGTGGTGGATCGGGGCCATCAGGAACACGCGCTTGCGGAACAGCTGGAACGAGAAGACCTGGATCAGCACCGACAGCGCCTCGATCACGAAGATCCCGCCGAGGATGATCAGCAGCACCTCGGTCTTGGTCATCACGGCCATCCCGGCGATCGCGCCGCCGAGGCCCAGCGAGCCCGTGTCCCCCATGAAGATCGAGGCCGGGAACGAGTTGAACCACAGGAACCCGACGCAGGCGCCGACCACGCAGCCGGCCACCAGCGCGAGGCTCGTCTGCCCCGTGGTGAACGTGATCGCGATGTAGCTCAGCAGGACGATCGCCGCGCAGCCCGCGGCCAGGCCGTCCAGGCCGTCGGTCAGGTTCACCGCGGACGTCGTCCCCGCCAGCACGAGGTAGATGAAGACGGGATAGAGGTAGCCGAGGTTGATCGTGGCGTCGACGATGCGCAGGTTCAGCGTGTCCGGCAGGTCGGCGCCGCGGGTGGCCGCCTGCCACAGGCCGACGGCGATCAGGAGCGTGACGATCAGCTTCGTCCGCCCGCGCAGGCCCAGGGAGCGCTTGCGGATGAGCTTCGTGTAGTCGTCGGCGAAGCCGAGCAGCGCGCAGGCGAGCGCCGCGCCGAACACGCCCAGGGCCCGCCAGTCGAGGTCCGTGAGCAGCAGGAACGGGACCGCGATGGCGATAAGCATGATGATCCCGCCCATCGTCGGCGTGCCGGCCTTGGAGTGATGCTCGGGTCCCTCCTCGCGGATGAACTGGCCGAACTCGCGCTCGCGCAGGAACTCGATGAACTTCGGCGACAGGAAGATGCAGATCAGCAGCGAGGCGGTCCCCGCGATCAGGACCTCACCCACGCGCGGGCGCCTCCGCCGCGACGAGCCGCTCGGCGACGGCCTCGAGCGCGATGCCGCGGGAGCCCTTGACCAGGACGACGTCGCCCGGCCCGACGAGCTCGCCGGCGACCCGCGCCGCCTCGGCCGCGTCGGCCGCGTGCCATGACTCGCCCCCGAACGCCCGGGCGGTCTCCGCGGACAGCGGGCCGACCGCGACGAGCACGTCGACGCCCGACCGGGCGGCGTACTCGCCGAGCTCGCGGTGCGCCTCGGCCTCGCCGGCGCCGAGCTCCAGCATGTCGCCGAGCACGGCGATCCGCCGCCCCTCGGGCGAGTGCGTCGCGAGGTCGTCGAGGGCGGCGCGCATCGACAGCGGGTTGGCGTTGTAGCAGTCGTTGATCACCACCGCGCCAGACGGCAGCGCGACGTGCTCCCCGCGCAGCGCGCCGAAGGACACGTCGACCCGGCCGGACGGCTCCACGCCGACGGCCTGGGCGGCGCCGACCGCCGCCAGCAGGTTGCCCAGCTGGTGGCGCGAGGTGAACGGGACCTCGAGCGAGACGGGCAGCTCGCGCGCCCGGATCGACACCTCCGGCGGCGTGAACGACTCGAGCACGACGTCCCCCCCTTCGCCGAAGCGCACGACGTCGCCGTGAAGATACGGATCCAGCAGGCGCTCGCCGGCCGGGACGACCGACACGGGGACGTGGGCCAGCAGCTCGGCCTTGGCCCGCGCGACCCCGGCCAGGTCCCCGACCAGCTCGAGGTGGACGGGGCCGATGTTCGTGATCACGCCGACGTCGGGCTCGGCGATCCGCGCCAGCTCGTCGATCTGGCCGAACCCGCGCATGCCCATCTCGAGCACGAGCACCTCGGTCCCCTCGGGCGCCGCCAGCACCGCCAGCGGCAGCCCGATCTCGGTGTTGTAGTTGGCAGGGTTGGCGGCGACGGAGCGGGCCGGGGCGATGAGCGCGGCCAGCAGCTGCTTGGTCGAGGTCTTCCCCACCGAGCCGGTGACCCCGATCACCGCCGCGTCGAGCGCCCGGCGCCAGGCGGTGGCGAGCCGCTGCAACGCCGCGAGGGGGTCGTCGGCGACGAGGACCGCGCCGCCGGCGGAATCCGCCGCATGCTCGCGCCCGACCAGCACGCCCCAGGCGCCGGCGGCCAGCGCGGCGGCGGCGAAGCGCCCGCCGTCCACGCGCTCGCCGGGCAGGCCGACGAACAGGTCGCCGGGCTCGATCGCCCGGGTGTCGACGACCGCCCGGACGGGCCCGTGGCCCGGCCGGTCGGCCGCCAGGTCCGCGCCCGCCGCGGCGGCGACGCGCCGCGCGTCCCACGAGATCATCGCGCCGGCACCCGCGCCGCCAGCGCCTCGCGCGCCACAGCGGCGTCGTCGAACGGCTCCCTGCGCCCGCCGGCGAACTCCTGCCCCTGCTCGTGGCCCTTGCCGGCGATGACGACGACGTCGCCCGGCGCGGCCATCCCCACGGCGCGGAAGATCGAGCCGCGGCGGTCGCCGTCGCGCTCGACCGCGGCGTGCGGCGACGCCGGCACCCCGGCCATGATCTCGTCGATGATCGCCTCGGGCGGCTCGGAGCGCGGGTTGTCGGAGGTGACCAGCGCCACGTCGGCCAGCCGGGCGGCGATCTCGCCCATCAGCGGGCGCTTGCCGCGGTCGCGGTCGCCGCCCGCGCCGAACACCACGATCAGCCGCCCGGACGCCAGCTCGCGCGCGGCCAGCAGGACCTGCTCCAGCGCATCGGGCTTGTGCGCGTAGTCGACCACCACCGAGAACGGCTGCCCGGTGTCGACCGGCTGGAAGCGCCCGGGCGCCGTGGCCGCGGCGGCAAGCCCGGCCGAGAGGTCCGCGGGCGCGCCGAGGGCACGCGCCGCCGCCCACGCCGCCGAGCGCGTTCAGCACGTTGAAGCGGCCGGGCAGCGGCACGCGCGCCGGGAAGCGACCGTCGGGGGTGACGGCGACGAAGTCGCAGCCCGTGGCGTCGAAGCGCACGTGACTCGGCGCGGTAGTCGGCCTCGCGGGCGATCGCGAACGTGAGCGTGCCGGGGAACTCCGCGATCAGCCGGCGGCCGTACTCGTCGTCCGCGTTGGCGATCCGCACGTCGGTCGCCGGAGACGCGAACAGCAGCCGCTTGGCCTGGAAGTAGTCCTCCATCGTCTCGTGGAAGTCGAGATGGTCCTGCGTGAGGTTGGTGAACACCGCCGCCGCGACGTGGATCGCGTCCGCCCGGCGCAGCTCGAGCGCGTGCGAGGAGATCTCCATCGCGCACGCCGCGTCGCCCCCCGCGAGCATCTCGGCGAACGTCCGCTGCAGGTCGAACGCCTCGGGCGTCGTGCGCACCACCGCGTGCTCGATGCCGCCGACGACCGACTTGACCGTGCCGAGCAGGCCGCACTGCAGGCCGGCGGCCTCCAGCAGCGCGCGGGTCAGGAACGCCGTCGTGGTCTTGCCGTTGGTGCCGGTGATCCCCACCACGCGCAGCCGGGCCGACGGATCGCCATAGAAGCGCGACGCCGCCAGCGCCATCGCGGCGCGGACGTCGTCGACCACGACCTCGGGCACGCCGAGGCCCAGCGGCCGCTCCACCACGAGCGCCGCCGCTCCCCGCGCCACGGCGTCGGCGGCGAAGTCGTGCCCGTCGCGGGTGAACCCGGGCACGCAGAAGAACAGCGCGCCGGGCTCGACGAGCCGGTTGTCGAAGGTGAGGCGGGAGACGTCCACGTCGGGGCCCGCCCCGAGCAACTCGCGGAGCGTCATGCGGCGAGGAGTCTAGGGTCAAGCCCGGATGCCGCTCCGTCCGGACCCCGCCCGTCCCGACTGGTCGACGCTGGTCGACGACCGCGGCACGCTCGTCGGCAGCTTCCTGCGCACCGAGCGCGACGGGCGCCCCATGGCGGACCTGTTCGAGCGGGCGGTGGCGCCCGAGGCGGCCGTCCCGGCGATCCTCGCCGACCTGCGCGGCTGGCGCATCGGCGCGGACGCGGACCTCGGCGAGGCCCTGATCGCCGCGGGCGCCCGGCCCGTCCGCCACGCCCACGTCTACACCCACGCCCTGCGCGACCTCCCCGGCCGCGGCGCCGGCGAGCCGCTGGGCGACCGCACGATCGACGACCTCGCGCCGGCGTTCGCCGCCGCGTTCGCCCCCGACCACCCCGACGGCCTCCGCGACGCGCGGTCCTCGCTGCACCACGTCACCGGCGGGCAGCTGCTCGACGCCAGCGGCGTGATCGTGCGCGACGGCCGGGTGGTGGCGGCGATCCTCGTCGGCCGCTTCCCCGGCGAGCCGCCGCTCGGCGGGCCGTGGGTGATGGAGCTCTTCCGCGACCCGGAGCACCCCGGCACCGGCCGGGCGGCGCTCGAGCGCGCGCTGCACCGCAGCGCCGCGGCGGGCCTGCCCGGGCTCGGCCTCGCGGTGACCGACGGCAACCGGGCGATCGGGCTCTACGAGGCGCTCGGCTTCCGCCGGGTGCTCAGCGCCCGCTCAGTCGATCTGTAGGGCGCGGCCGACGATCGCCGCGCCGTCCACGCCTGCGGGGAGCGTCCCGAACGCCCGGCCGCCGTCGCCCAGCCGGGCCACGCAGAACGCGTCGGCCACGTACGGCGGCGCGTGCCGGACCAGCAGCGACGCCTGGAAGGTCAGCGCGAGCTGCTCCACGCCGCGCCGCGCCGACCACGGCTCGAGTGACAGCGGCCGGTCGAGCCACTCGTCCAGCAGCGCATTCGCCCCGCGGGCCGGCTCGCACTCGGCGCGGAACGCCTCCAGCCCGCCCGGCTCGCGGGCCAGCGCCCGCAGCACGTCGAGGGCGATCACGTTGCCCGAGCCCTCCCAGATGCCGTTCAGCGGCGCGTCGCGCAGCAGCCGCGGCAGCGGCGACTCCTCGACGTAGCCGTTGCCGCCCAGGCACTCGAGCGCCTCCGCGGCGTGCGGCGTGGCGCGCTTGCACACCCAGTACTTGGCCACCGCGGTGGCGAAGCGGCGGAAGACGGTGTCGCCCTCGTCATAGGCGCGGGCGAGCCGCAGCGCCGTGGCCGTGGCCGCCTCGGACTCGAGCGCCAGGTCGGCCAGCACGTTGACCATCGCCGGCTGCTCGGCCAGCCGCGCGCCGAACGCCGAGCGGTGGCGGGCGTGCCAGACCGCCTCGGCGACGCCGCGGCGCATGCCCGAGGCGCTGCCGATCACGCAGTCGAGCCGTGTGTGGGTCACCATCTCGATGATCGTGGCCACGCCGCGGCCCTCCTCGCCCAGCAGGCGGGCGGGCACGGCCCGGAACTCCACCTCCGAGGACGGCAGCGAGCGCGTCCCGAGCTTGTCCTTCAACCGCTGGAACTCCATCCCCGGGCCGCGCTCGAGCACGAAGCAGGAGAGGCCGGCCGGCGCCTGCGCGAGCACGAGGAAGTACTCGCACGGCGGATAGGAGCAGAACCACTTGTGGCCGGTGAGCTCGAACCAGCCGTCGCCCAGCGGCTCCGCGCGGGTGGTGTTGGCGCGGACGTCCGAGCCGCCCTGCTTCTCCGTCATCGCCATGCCGCACAGGGCGCCCGCGAGCAGCCGCGGCTCGAGCTCGGCGGCCAGCTCGGGGTCGGCGCGCAGCGCGGGCACGGCGCTGTAGGTCATCGAGATCGGGCACATCACGCCGGCGTTGGCGTGCGTCCACAGCAGCTCGAGCGCGGCCCGGGCCACGTGGGCGCCGGGGCGCGGCTCGCGCCAGGGCAGGGCGTGGATGTCGCGGTCGATCGCGCCCTGCAGCAGCCAGTACCAGCTCGGGTCGAGCTCGACCCGGTCGACCCGGTGGCCGAAGCGGTCGTGGGTGACCAGCCGCGGCTCGTGGCGCTCGGCGCGGCGGCCGTGTTCCTGCGCCGCGGCCGAGCCGGCGGTGCGCCCGGCCTCCGCGACCCGCTCGCGTGCCCAGCCGCCGCCCTCGCGCTCCAGCCCCTCCCGCAGCGCCGGGTCGAGGGCGAGCAGGTCGACGTCCTCGAACGGAACGGACTGGTTGAGCACCTCGTGGGTGCCGCGGAAGGTGTCGGTCGCCACGAGGGCGAGACTAGCTCTTGGGGCCGATCTTCAGGTAGCCAAGGGCGAAGTTGACGATGTCCCGCCAGGCCGGCGCGGCGACCTGGCCGCCGTAGATCTCGCCGTTGGGCTCGTCGACGACGACGGCGCACAGGAGCTTCGGGTGCGCGGCGGGGGCGAAGCCGACGAACGACGCGACGTACTTCGTCTGCGAGTAGCCGCCGGGGATCGCCTTCTGCGCCGTGCCGGTCTTGCCGGCCAGGTCGTAGCCGGGGATGGCCGCGCCCGAGGCGGTGCCGCCCGGCCCGAGCACACCCTCGAGCATCGAGCGGATCGACGCCGCGGTGGCTTCGGAGATGACCCGCTTGCCCTTCGGCTCGGGGCGCTTGTGCCCACCGACGGCCGCGACGATGTGCGGCGCGCGCAGGATGCCGCCGTTGGCGATCGCCGAGTACGCGGCGGCCATCTGCATCGGCGTGACGGCGATGCCCTGGCCCATCGGCAGGTTGCCCATCGTCGAGCCGGAATAGCGCGCGAGCGGCAGCACGATGCCGCTTTGCTCGCCCGGCAGGTCGACGCCGGTCGGCTTGCCGAAGCCGAAGCGCTGGACCCACTGCGAGAAGCTGCTCGCGCCGACGCGCTGGCCGATCAGCACCGCGCCGATGTTCGACGACACCTTGAGGATCTGGGCGACGCTGTCGCGCACGTAGCCGTGGTCCTCGGCGTCGTGGATCTGGCGGTCGGAGAACTGCAGGACGGGCGGGATGTCGAACGAGGTGTCCGGCGTGACCTTGCCGTCCTCCAGCGCGGCGGCGACGGTGAAGGCCTTGAAGGTCGAGCCCGGCTCGTAGTTGACGGAGATCGCCCGGTCCTGGGTGGCGTAGCTCGGCGCGCCGGCCAGGTCGTTCGCGTTCACGCGCGGCCAGTTGGCCAGCGCGAGGATCGCGCCGCTGTTCGGGTCCATGACGATCGCCGTGGCGCCCTTGGGCTTCCACGTCTCGCCGACCTGCCCGAGCACCTGCTCGGCCTCGTCCTGCAGGTTGGCGTCGAGCGTGAGCTTCAGGGTCGTGCCGGCGTGGACCGGCGTCGTGTCGCGCATCTCGATCGGGTTGCCGAGCGCGTCCTTGACCAGCTTGCGCTCGCCGTCGGAGCCGCGCAGGTCCCGGTTGAACAGGTACTCGAGGCCGGCCAGGCCGGTGCCGTCGGTGCCGACGGTGCCGAGGAGCTGCGAGGCCATCCAGTCGCGCGGGTACGTGCGGCGGTATTCGGGGATGAACTCGAGCCCGGGGATCTTCAGCTTCTCCGCCTTGTCGGCCTGCAGCGCCGGGACGCGGCGGGCGAGGTAGACGAACCCGGTGTCGCGGCGGGCGAGCGCGCGCAACAGCTCGTCCTCGGGCCGGCCGAGGACGGGGCTGAGCTCGCGCGCCGCCTTGGTCGCGTCCTCGATCAGGTACGGCGTGGCGGCGACGTCCATCGCCGGCTCGGAGACGGCGAGCTCGATCCCGTTGGCGTCGACGATCGAGCCGCGACGGGCGGGGACCTGGACATCGGCCTCCTGCTGCGTGACCGCAGCGCGCTTGAGCGTGCCCGCCCTGACGACGCCGAGCCAGGCCGCCTTCGTGGCGCCGAGCGCGAGAAGGGCGAGGAAGGTGGCGAAGAGCAGCCCGATGCGGCGCTCCATCAACCGCACGAGCTCAGCCCTGCGGGGCCGGGGCGAGCGTGGGCGCAGGCGTGGCGGTCGCCACCGGCGGCGGCGTGGCCGTGGCCAGCGGCGTGGCGGTGGCCAGCGGCGTGGCCGTGGCCACGGGCGTGGCGGTGGCCGGCGGCGCGGCCGTCGCGGTCGGCGTGGCGGCCACGCTCGCCTGCGGCGCGGACAGTTGCGTGGCGGTCGTCGTCCCCGGCACCGTGGCCAGGCCCGTGCCAGACGTCCCGGCCAGTGGAGCGGCTGCGCCCGTCGCCGCGACGCCGGGCAGGCGGCCGCCGTCGGCCATCACCTGCCGGGCCGCGTCGCTCGGCGGCTTCATCCGGCGGGCGGCCAGCCACGGGTCGGTGCCCGGCCGGGCGACCACGAAGCGCGTCTCGCCGGCCGGCGGGTCGATCATGTCGTCCTGCAGCGCGGTGGCGCGGACCTTGTCGCCGGTGGTCTTGGTGGCGATCACGGCCTCGAGGCTCGCGTTCTCGCGCACCAGCGTGCTCTGCGTCTCCACCGCGCGGGAGATCGCCGTGTTCATGCGCAGCAGCGACACCTGCATGGCCACGATGCCGGCCAGCATCACGCCGATCAGCCAGATGCAGGCGCGGCTGCGCAGCAGGCGGTCGACCGCGCGCGTGTCCGGCAGCGTGCGCAGGCGCTCGAAGACGCCGGTGCGCTGCGGCAGCGCGGCCGCACCCGCCGCGATCAGCCGGGGCCGGCTCGGTCCGGAGACCCGGCGCGGCTGGGACGGCGCGATGCGCCGGCGTACGGTGGCGTGCTCGGGCATCGTCTAGGGCTCCTCCCTGAGCTTGCGGGCCGCCCGCAGGCGGGCGGACTTCGAGCGCGGGTTCGCCGCGACCTCGCCCGGCGTGGGCACGATCGAGCGCCGGTGGACGAGTTCGGCCTCGGGGGTGCGGCCACAGCCGCACACGGGCAGGTCGGGCGGGCAGATGCAGCCGCGGGCGCGCGCGGCGAGGAAGCGCTTGACCCGGCGATCCTCGAGCGAGTGGAAGCTGATCGCGGCCAGCCGGCCGCCGGGCGCGAGGATCTCCCAGCCGAGCGGGAGCGCCTCGTCGAGCTGCGCGAGCTCGCCGTTGACGGCGATCCGGATGGCCTGGAACGTGCGCTTGGCCGGGTGGCCGCCGGCGAAGCGGGCGGGCGCCGGCACGGCCGCGGTGATCGCGTCGTTGAGCTCGAACGTGGTGGCGAGCGGGCGGCGGCGGACGATCTCTCCCGCGATCCGGTCGGCGAAGCGCTCCTCACCGTACTCGCGCAGCAGGCGGGCGAGCCGGCGGCGGTCATAGGTGTTGACGATCTCGCGCGCGGTGAGCTCCTGGTCGGGATCCATCCGCATGTCGAGCGGGGCGTCGTAGGCGTAGGAGAAGCCGCGCTCGCGCGTGTCGACCTGCATCGAGCTCATGCCCAGGTCGAGGTAGACCAGGTCGGCCTTGAGCCCCTCCTCGTGGAGCTGCTGCAGGCCGGTGGCGAAGTCGGCGCGCAGGAAGCGGGTCTCGCACGGGACCTCGGCGGCCAGCTCCAGGTAGGCCGCCTCGGCCGTGGGGTCGCGGTCGATGGCGATGAACGTCCCGGCGGGCCCGAGCCGCTCGGCCACGAGCCGCGCGTGGCCGGCGCCGCCGAGCGTGCAGTCGACCGCGATCTGGCCCGGCTGTGGGTCCAGTGCCTCGATCAGCTCGCCGGCGAGGACCGGGACGTGTGTCTGGGGCATGTCAAGCAGGATGGCCAAGTGACTCAGTGAGGTCAGGCGCGCGCGCCGTGAGGTCGGTGTCGTAGGCCTCCCAATTCGAGCGGTCCCACAGCTCGAGGCATTCGCCGACGCCGGTGATGACGACCTCCCGGTCGATCCCGGCGTGGGCGAGGAACTTCGGCGTCAGCATCACGCGGCCGGCGGAGTCCAATTCGGTCTCCTGCGCGGTCGAGTAGAGCATCCGCCGCAATTCGCGCCCGCGTGGCGACAGCGGGTTGATCCCGGCGAGCACCTGCTCCGCCATCTGCGCGTAGGTCTGCGTCGGATAGAGGCTGAGGCAGCGCTCCACCCCGCGCGAGAGGACCACGCCCCCCGACAGCGCCGTCCGGAACTTCGACGGGATGGTCAGCCGGTTCTTGGCGTCGAGGTTGTGTTCGAAGGTGCCGGTGAAGGCCAAGGCGCATGTCGATCGCGAAGCAGGAGACGGCGGTCAGTCGATCCGAGGTGGCGGAGTGGGAGGAGCCCCGCCACCCCGGACCGGCTTCGCACCAGCAACGTACCCCACATTGCCCCACTCTGCAACACAGAACCCGTTGGCTCCCCCACTTTGGCGCCATCTGGTCACCCTTCGAACCTAAACTCCCTGCAAATCGCGAGGCTCGCCGTGAGGCGGGCTCAGACGCTGTGGGCGCAACGCGATGTGCAGTCGCGGCGGTTGCACGCGGACATGCAGCTCGCAGCGCCCGTGTGGGGTGGTGTGGGAGGAATTCGGCCGCGGGCGGCGTGTGCCTGCGTTCAGCCGCCGGCAAGCGCCGGGAGCAGCGCCGCGGCCAGGAGGAGCAGCACCGCCGGGACGAGCAGGAGCGCGACGACGAGCTGGATCTTCGGCGCGGCCTTCGCGGCGGACTCGGACCGCCGCGCGGCCCGGCGCGAGCGGGCCTCAGCCGCCTGAGCGGCCAGCGTGGGGGCGAGTGGGGCGCCGTGGCGCTCGGCCCGGCGCAGCGCGGCGACCAGCGCGCCGGCGCCCTCCGCGGGACAGCGGGCCAGCAGCCCGTCGAGCGCCGCGTCGATCGGTTCGCCCAGCCGCGCGCGCTCGGTCATCCGCGCCAGCTCGCGGGCGAGCAGCCCGGGATGCCGGCGCCCGACCTCGGCGAGCGCGCGGCGGGGCGCGAGCCCGGCACCGACCGCGACGCGCAAGAGATCCAGGACGTCGGGCAACTCGATCGCCAGCGCCTCGCAGCGCGCCGTGATGCGCCGTTTGAGGCCCAGCTCGGGCGCGGCGAAGCCGGCCGCCGGCGCGGCGACCATGAGCGCGAGTCCGAGCCGGCCGGGCGCCGCCGGCACGAGCGGCGCGACCGCCAGCGTCGCGACCAGCGCGAGCCCGGCCTGCAGCGCGACCACGTCCCCCACGGGCCGGTCGAGCCCCGCCGCCGCCACGCGCGCCGCGAGCCCCCGCGGCGCGCTGAGGCCGAACCGCGCGCCCATGCGGGCGACGAGCGCGGCCGGAGCGCCGTGCCGCCGCCGCGGGGCGAGCGCGGCGAGGTCGGCCAGGGCACCGCCCAGCGCCGCGCCGGCGCCGCCCGCAAGCGCCGCCGCCAGGGTCATGCGTCCTGGCCCTTCATCGGAGCACGCTCCGCGCCAGGCGGTGCACGCAGGCCAGCGCGAGCACCTGGAGGATGAGCGCGGCGGCGGTGAGGGACGCGGACACCGGGTTGCCGACCAGGCCGGCGATGAAGCCGGGGCTCGCCAGCTCGGCGAGCAGCGCCGCCCCGACCGGCAGCAGCAGCACGAGGCGGGCGGTGAAGCGCGCCTGCGCGGTCGCCGCGAGCGCGTCGCGGTCCTGGCGGGCGGCGGCCTCCAGCGCCGCGGCGAGCTCGCGCAGCAGCGCCGGCAGGTCGCCGCCGGCGTCGCGCTGCAGCAGGATCGCCGGCGACCATCGCGTCCCAGGCCGGCGTGGCCGCGCGCCGGCGCAGCCGCTCGAGCACCCCCTCCGTGGGCGCGCCGAGCGCGCAGCGCGCTGCGCCGCCGCGCGCAACTCGTGGCCCGCGGCGCCGGGCACGCCGCCCGGCCGCGAGCGCCAGCGCGCCCCGCACGGAGCGGCCGGCGGAGAGCGCGTCCGCCAGCGCGCGGGCGACGGTCGGCGCAGCCGCGGCGAGCGTCGCACTGAACCGCCGCTGCCGCGCGCGCACGGCGCCGAGCGCCAGCGCCGGACCGGCCACCGCGGCGAGCGCAGCCGCGACGGCGCCGCCCATCAGCCAGCCGGCGCCGGCCAGCGCCGCCGCGGCCACCAGCGCCAGGCGCCGCCGCTCGGGCACCGAGGGCGCAACGCCCTCGCGCCCGGCCCGCACCACCGGCGCGAGGAGCCGCCCGACGCCGGCCGCCACCCGGGTGCGCTCGACCGCGGCGACGGCCTCCCAGACGCCGAGCACGGCGGCGACGGCCGCCGCGGCCGCGAGCAGCGGCGCCGGCATCAGCGGCCTCCCCCGCGCGTCATGCCGCCGCCTCCAGGCGCGCCGCCAGCGCGTCGGTGAGCGCGGCGCGCCACCGGCCGCCGCCGTCGCGCCAGGCGTAGAGCTCGCGGGCGGCGGCGCCGCCGGCCACACGCACGACCTCGGCGACCGCGACGACCCGCCGCGTGCCGTCGGACGCGCGGGCCTGGCAGGCCGACGAGGTCGAACGCGTCGGCGACCTGCTCGCGGACGGCCTCATGCGGGCAGGCCGAGGCCGGCCATCAGGGCGAGCACCTCGATGCGGCGCAGCGCCTCCGCGGGCGAGCCGGCGTGGACGGTGCACAGCGAGCCGTCGTGGCCGGTCGACAGCGCGGTCAGCATGTCGAGCGCCTCGGCGCCGCGGACCTCGCCGACGATGATCCGGTCGGGGCGCATGCGCAGCGCGTTGCGCACGAGCCGGCGGATGGTCACCTCGCCGCGGCCCTCGAGGTTCGGCGGCCGCGCCTCCAGGCGGACGACGTGCGGCTGGCGCAGCCGCAACTCGGCCGCGTCCTCGATGGTCACGACGCGCTCGTCCGCGCCGATGAAGCTCGACAGCGCGTTGAGCGTGGTCGTCTTGCCCGAGCCCGTGCCGCCGCAGACGAGCACGGTGCAGCGCGCCCGCACGGCGCGGGCCAGGAACTCCAGCAGCGGGCGGGTCAGCGTCCCGTTCGCCACGAGGTCGTCCGGCGTGAACCCGCTGCGGCGGAAGCGGCGGATGGTGAGCGCCGGGCCGTCGAGCGCCAGCGGCGGCAGGACCACATTGACGCGCGAGCCGTCGGGCAGGCGGGCGTCGGCCAGCGGCTCGGCCTCGTCCGACGCGACGGCCGAGCGGGGCGAGGATGCGCTCTATCGCGTCCCGCAGGTCGGCCTCGCGCGCGAAGCGCACCGCGGTGGCCTCGAGGCGGCCGGCCCGCTCGACCCACACCGGGGCGGTGCCGCACACCATGATCTCGTCGACGGCCGGGTCGGCCAGCAGCGGCTCGAGCGGGCCGAGGCCGAACGCCCGCTCGGCGATCCGCGCGACCAGCTCGGCGCGGCGGGGCTCCTCCAGCACCCCGGCCTCGCGCGTCGACCAGCGAGCGGATGCGGCCGGGCAGGTCGCCCTCGTCGGCCGGCCGCGCCGGCGGCGGAGAGCAGGCGCTCGCGCAGATCGGCGGCGAGGGCGTCGAGCGGGTCCATGCCGCTCATAGGCCGTGGGCGCGGATTCTCGCCCCCTGTGCGCTCCCTCACGGTTACATCGTGGGGGTTGTGGGTTACCTGACTCCATGGCCCACGAGGCGTTGCAGCGACGTACGATCGAGCTCCACGGGCATCCGGTCAGCTACCGGCTGGCCGGCAGCGGGCCGGTGCTCGTGCTGATCCACGGGATCACGTCCAGCTCGCGCACGTGGGAGCGCGTGCTGCCGGCGCTCGCCGAGCACTTCACCGTGCTCGCGCCGGATCTGCTCGGTCACGGCGAGTCCGCCAAGCCGCGCGGGGACTACTCGCTCGGCGCGTACGCCAGCGGCATACGCGACCTGATGATCGCGCTCGACCACCCCCGGGCCACGGTCGTCGGCCACTCGCTGGGCGGGGGCATCGCCATGCAGCTCGCCTACCAGTTCCCGGAGCGCATCGAGCGGCTCGCGCTGGTGTCCAGCGGCGGGCTGGGGCGCGAGGTGAACCTGATGCTGCGCGCGGCGACGCTGCCCGGCTCGGAGTACGTGCTGCCGCTGCTGTGCGCGCCGGCGATCGGCGATGCGGTCCGCGGCGTGGGCCGTGTGATGGGCGCGATCGGGCTGCGGGCGGGCGCCGACCTCCAGGGCATGCTCGAGGGCTTCGCCTCGCTCTCGGCCGTCGACGCGCGGCGGGCGTTCCTGCACACGGCCCGGTCGATCATCGACATCGGCGGCCAGCGCGTCAGCGCCCGCGACCGGCTCTACCTCGCCGAGGGCATGCCGACGCTGATCCTGTGGGGCGAGAACGACCCGATGATCCCCGTGGCGCATGCTCGCGCCGCCCACGCGGAGATGCCGGGCAGCTGGCTCGAGGTGTTCCCCGACGCCGGCCATTTCCCATTCAATGACGATCCGCTGCGGTTCGCCCGCGTGCTGCGCGACTTCGTCGCCGCGACCGAGCCGGCCGCGCACGACGAGGAGCGCCTGCGCCGCCTGCTGCTCGCCGATCACAGCCCGTCGTCCACCGCGAGGCCGCCGACGCGGGAGTCGTCCCCCGGCGGCCGGGCCAGCAGGCGCACGTCGCGCGCGAAGGACTCGGCGGCCGCCAAGTAGACCGCCGCCGCGGCGGAGACCCGCAGCGTCGCCAGGACGCGCGGCTGCCGCGTGGTGTCGTCCGCCGGCGCGGCGTGCGCCGCGAGCACCGGCACGTCCTGGAGCGCCAGCCGCGTCCCGCCGGGCGAGCCGTCGCGGTGATCGGTCGTGACCAGGACGTCCACGCGGACGCCGGCCACGACCGTCGCCGGCGAGCCGGTGGCCACGACGTCGACCGCTCGCTGGCCGCGGCGCAGGGCGGCTTGGGGCGTGGCGGCACGCTGGACCAGCAGCGTCGCGGTGAGCGCGCCGCCGGCCGGCACCGCCACGGCGAGCCGCTGCCCGGCCAGCGCGGGCGCGAACACCGGGCCGCCCGCGGGGGCGTAGCGCGCCGGAACGAGCCGCGAGCCAAGGTCGCCGAGCCGCAGCACCCGTCCCGCGTCGAGGTCGCGGCGGGCCACGACGACCGGCGTGAGCGGGCCGAGCTGCGCCCGCAGCGCCGCTTCGCGGTGGCTGACGTTCGAGGCCGCGAGCGCGCCGAGCACCGTCGCCAGCCCGAGCAGCAGACACGCCCGACGCCGCCGCGTCACGCGACGATCTCGGGCGGGGCGGCCGCGTCGCGCCGCGCGAGCCGGGCGGCCGCGGCGGCCGGCAGATCGAGCACCATGCGCGCCCCCGCTCCCGCCGGTGCCGCGGTCAGGCGGCCACCGTGGCGCGCGGCCACGGCGGCCGCGACCGCGAGCCCGTGGCCGCGGCGGGAGCGCCGCGAGCGGCCGGCGAGCGCCGCCACGGGCGCCGGCAGCCCGGGCCCGTCGTCGGCCACCTCGAACCGGACGCGGTCGCCCACGACGGCGATCCGCACCCGGACCACGCCGCCGCCGTGCTCGGCCGCGTTCGCCACGAGGTTCGCGCACGCCTGGGCCAGCCGCTGCGGGTCGCCGAGGACCGCCGTGCTCGGCGGCGCGGCGACCGGGGCGAGACCGGGCGGGGCGCAGCGGGAGGGGCGCCGCGGGCGCAGCGGCACGACGATGCCGCCCGCCGGCGGAGCCTCGGCGATGACGTCGAGGCGCAGGCCGGCGCCGTGGGCCGCCGCCACGGCCTGCCAGGCCGGCGCGTGGGCGCGGGCGAGCGCGCACAGGTCGACGAGCTCGCGGCCGGTCGGGCGGGCGGTCGTCGGCGAGGTCGTCGAGCGAGCGGGCGGCGCGGCGCAGCTCCAGGTCGATCGCCGCGAGGCGCGGCGGGTCCGCCTCCAGCGTGCCGAGCCCGAGCCGGGCCGCGCAGAGCGGGCCGCGCACCTCGTGGCAGGCGCGCGCGACGCGCGCGAGCCGGCGCCGGGCGCGCAGCTGGAGGACGCACAGGAGCAGCGTCGCCGCCCACGCGAGGGGGCTCCCGGAGGCGACGCGGGGCGGCGACCGGCGGGTGGACGTCAGCACGAGTCCTCCATGGCCGGGCCGTCGACGAGGCGGTAGCCGACCCCCCACACGTTGACGACGAAGCGGTCGCCGTCCCGGGCGAGCTTGCGGCGTAGGCGGCAGGCGTGGGAGTCGAGCGTCCGCGTGCTGCCGAGCGAGCGGAACCCCCAGACGTCGCGCAGGAGCTGCTCCTTCGCGAACACGTGCGTCGGCGCGGCGGCCAGCGTGCGCAGGAGCGCGAACTCCTTGGCCGCCAGCTCGACCACCGTGCCGCGCAGCCGGGCCTCGCGCGCCGCCGGGTCGACGACCAGGGCGCCGACGCGCAGGCGTCCGCGGTGGCGCCGCCCGCGCGTGCGGCGCAGGACGGCGGCGATCCGCAGCCGCAGCTCGCCGTAGGAGAACGGCTTGGCCACGAAGTCGTCGGCCCCGTGTTCGAAGCCGCGCACCCGGTCGAGCTCGCCCGTGCGGCCGGACACGATGACGACGGGCAGCGCCGGGTCCAGCCGCGAGGCGATGCCGTCGGCCGCGCGGACGGTGCGGATGAGCTCGAGGCCCGAGCCGTCGGGCAGGTTGAGGTCGACCACCGCGAGGTCGGGCTGCTTGTACTCGAGCAGCCGCAGCGCTTCGCGCGCGGTCTCGGCCACCAGCGGCTCGTAGCCGTCGGCCAGCAGGTTGTCGGCCAGGAACGCCCGGACCACCGGGTCGTCCTCGACGAGCAGGATGCGGGCGGCGGCCTCGTTCACGGCTCCTCTAGGCCGGGGGCGCGCGGCCTCGCCCCCTGCGCCGGGAAGTTCGTGTCGGGGACGACGACCTGGACGTCGAGCCGCCGCGCGTCCTGGCGGTACTCGCTAGCCGCCGATCGCGAGCCTGACGACCGCCGGCCGGGCGATCTTGCAGCGCGAGACCGTGTGGCCGGCCGAGCGCAGGACCGCTGTGCCGGTGACGAGCGCCGTGGCGGTATCGCTGCCGGTGAAGTGTCCCCGCAGCCTCCACCTGAAGCGGCCGGTGCGGCCGGTGACGCCGCCGACGTTGGGGGTGACCCCGGTCAGGCGCGCCGTGAAGCGCCCGTTGCGGACGCGGAGCGTTTCGCGCGCGGGCACGTAGGACGACCAGAACTCGCCGAGGCCGCCGCCCTTGCACTTGCCGTCGAACCCGAGCGTGGCCGTGGCCCGCGAGGGATCCTGGGCGTTGACGGAGAGCGTCATCCCCTCCGCCCGCGGGAACCTGATCTTTCCGCTGAGCATGGTGCCCGGCGTCGGGGCGGGCGCTTGCGCGGCGGGCGCCGCCGGGGCGAGGCCCAGGGTCAGCGCGGCGAGGGTGGATGAGACGGCGACGGTGAGACGGTGAGGCATGAAGCGAACGTATCCGTTCTCATCTACCGTAACACGGTGTATTGGGGCGACCCTGGACCTTCGTCCAGGCCCGGGCGGGTAAACTCGCGCCGATGGGCCGGACAGTCCGCCGCGCCGCCGCCACCGAATGCCGCCAGTGCCTGACGTACTGCGACCGCGTCATCGCGCCGGCGACCTGCATGGCGGCCCGCTGTCCGTCCCTCTACACCTATGACGATCCCCTGAGCGGCAACCGCTATATGGGCTGTGCCCACGAGGTGTTCGCCACCGAGATCGATGTGGCCCTGTTCGCGGAGGCCGAGCGCGGGCGCGGATACGGGACGCTCAAGCTCGCCCGCGAGCCGCTGCCGCAGTGCGCGTTCGCCGTCGAGAAGGCGCACGAGCGCGCCCCGGGGGACGAGTTCCACTGCCTCAACCGCCGCTTCGCCGACTTCCCCGACACGGCCCCGGGCGCCGTGCGCGCGTTCGACCTGCGCGCGGGGTTGAGCGCTGCGTGAAAGATCGCCTTCACCCGCAGACTCGGAGCAGGATCCGCGCATAAGATGCAGACGCCCCGGCGATCCCGGGCGTGATCCGAATGGACCAGATTCGCCGCGGCAACTACGACTCAGGGCAGGACTATGTCCTGGAGTACGGTGAACTTCGCTTCACCTTCAACGAGCGCGACTTCGCGGAGCGCGTCGAGCAGGCCGGGCGCAAGCTCGGATTCGTGCGCGGCCGCCTGCGCGAGACCGAGCTCGAGGACCTCGTGAACCTCACGGTCAACGGCGAGGTGGCCGACCCCGCCTCCGCCCTGGGCGAGCACGTCAACGACTGCTGGCCCGAGCTCGTCGGCCCCGCCGACCGCTCGCTCGTGCACTGGCTGCGCCGGCTGGTCTTCCGCTCCGCCTGGCTCGACCAGCGCGTCAAGGAGGGCGAGCTGGACGTGGCGTTCGACGACATCACGCACACGTTCGGCTACGTGCAGCCGGAGCGCGACCGCGAGCCGATCGAGCTGTCGCCCGAGCCCAGCTGGCGCCGGGTCGCGTACGGCGGCCGGCGGTAAGGCTGTTGCCTCGCGAGGGCGAGGCGAGCGCTGCGAACGGCGGGCTTGTAGGGGAGGGTGAGTGAGCGTGTGTGCGCCACTCCGGCGGCGAGTGCTGCGTTTGTCGGCATAGGCCGACAAACCGAGCGCTCGATGCCGGGAGTGGCGTGCGCCGGGACCGTGGCGCCGACGTCGAGCTAGGAGTCGGTCGCCTTCTTCTTGCGGGTCGCGGTCTTCTTGGCCGCGGCCTTCCTGGCGCTCGGCTTCTTCGCGGGCGCCGGCGCGGGCGTGGCGGCCGGGGCGGGCGGGGCCGCCGGCGCCGGGACGCCGGCCTGCTCGGCCGCGGCCGTCCAGACGGCGTGGGCGCCGGCGTCGCCGACCAGGAGCTCGGGGCGCACCGTGCCCGACTGGACGAGCGCGAGCGCCGGGAAGCGGCCGACCGCGGCGGCGGCGCCGTCGAGCGCCACGACCGTCGTCTCGCCGCCCAGCGGCGCCGGCGCGGTGGCGATGACCGTGACCGAGCCGCCGTCGCGCAGGTTGCGGGCGGCGGCCAGGGCGCGGCGGGCCGCGGCGGGCGGCACGTACTCCAGCGTGTCGATCAACACGACCGCGTCGCCGCCGCGGGCGGCCACGCGGCGGCCCTGCTCGACGGCCTGCTCGACCGCCTGCGCCTGGGCGTCGACCGAGGCGGCGAACGTCAGCGCCGCGCCCGGGGCCACCGGGAAGTCGCCCGCCTCCTCGGGCCGCACGCCGGCCAGGACGGCGCTGACCTCCAGCCCTTCGACCTCGCTCAACGCCCGGGCCAGCCGCCGCAGCGCCTCGCTCTTGCCCGAGCGCGGCGGGCCGGCGATGACCACGCGCGAGCCCTTGCCGAACGGGGTCAGCCACTCGATCGACTTGACCGTCGGGTCCTCGGAGCCGAGCTCGATCCGCTCCGACGGCCAGTCGACGACCAGGTCCTCGAAGCGGGTGCCCTCGGCCACCTCGTCGGCCGGGCGGCCGTTGATCGTGTCCACGCGGATGAGCGACGGGAAGCGCTCGGAGCGGCGCGGCGCGCGCATCGGCCCGCTCACGCGGTCGCCCGACACGAGCTCGCAGCGCTTGACCTGCGCAGCGGAGATGTAGACGTCGTCGTCGGTCGGGTCGGGCGGGGACAGGCGGACGAAGCCCGAGCCGTTGGACAGCAGCTCGACGGCGCCCTCGACGACGCGGTCCTCGCGCTCGTCGACCGCCGCCACGGGCGCGGCCTCCTCGGCCTCGCCGGCATCCTCGTCGCGCCGGCGGCCGCGACCCCCGCGCCGGCCGCGGCGGGAGCGGCGGGGCTCCTCGGCGGCCTCGTCGGCCTCGGGCTCCGACGGCTCCGATGGCTCGGCGGACTCCGCCGACTCCGAGGGCTCGGAGGCTTCCGCGGGCTCCCGGATTCCGGAGGCGCGGAAGGCTCCCCGCCCTGGCGGGCGAGGATGGCGTCGACGAGCTCGGGCTTGCGCAGACGGCGAAAGCCGTCGACGCCGAGCTCGTTGGCGAGCAGGTGCAGGTCGGCCAGCGGGCTCTGCTCCAGCGCGGAGCGGTCCAGGACGGAGGGCATGCGATCTCTCCTAAAGCGGATGTCGGTGGGCTCCGGCCGCGTTGGGTTCAGCGGCCGGCGAACACCTTCAGCCTAGCGAGAGATGTGGCGGAACCCCGTCCGGATAGCGCTCGGGCGTCAACCCGGCGAACGGCCCGAGCACGCGCTCGCCCCGCAGCACCGCGCGCACGGCCAGGAAGTCGGCGGTGCCGGCGACGTCGTGGACGCGCAGGATCGAGGCGCCGGCGTCGACCCCGAAGGCGACCGCCGCCAGCGTCGCGGGATCGCGCTCCGCCGGCGCCCGACCCGTGATCGCGCCCAGGAAGTCCTTGCGCGACACGGCGAGCAGTAGCGGCCGCCCCAGCGCCCGCACCGCGTCGAGCCGCCGGAGCACGGCCACGGTCTGCGCCGGCGTCTTGGCGAAGTCGGGCCCGGGGTCGAGCACGATCCGCTCCTCCGGCAGCCCCGCGGCCACCGCCGCGGCCATCCGCTCGCGCAGGAACGAGGCCACGTCGGCCACGACGTCGTCGTACGCACCGGGATCCAGCAGCGTCCCCTTGGGCGCCACCCGCGTGTGCATGATCACGAGCGACGCCCCGCCCCGCGCGCAGATCTCGGCCAGCGCCACGTCGCGCAGCCCGGACACGTCGTTGACCATCGAGGCGCCCGCGGCGATCGCCGCCTCGGCCACCGCCGGCTTGTAGGTGTCGACCGACACGCGCACCGAGCGCGACAGCTCGCGCACCAGCCCGCACACGCGCGCGATCTCTTCGTCCGCGGACACGGCCGGCCGGTCGCCGCGCGCGCTCTCGCCGCCGACGTCGAGGATGTCGGCGCCGGCGGCGATCAGCGCCCGCCCGCGGGCGAGCCGCACCGCCTCGGGCTCCTCGCCGCCGTCGGAGAACGAGTCCGGCGTGGCGTTGAGGATGCCCATCAACCGCGTCATCGGAGGTGCAGCCGCACCGTCCGCCGCGCCACGTTGCCCGCGCGGTCGACGGCCGTGACCCGCAGCCGGTAGCGGCCGCCCCCGGCGTAGACGTGGGAGACCGTCGCGCCGCCGCGGGCGCTGCGGCGATCGCCGAACGACACGGTCACGTGGTCGATGCCCGAGCCGCCGCGATCGCGGGTGCGCACACGGACGCGCCGCCCCTTCGCCGCCACGCTGACCCGCGGCGCCAGCGCGTCGATCCGCAGCGTGCGCGTGTGGCTCGGCGTCGTCTGGCCCGCCCGGTCGACCGCGACGACCTGGAACGTGTGCCTGCCGCTGCGCAGCGGCGCCGGCGGGACGAACGTGTCCGCCGCGGTCGTCCCCGCGGGCTTGCCGTCGATCACGACCTGGAACGTCTGCGCCCCCCACAGCTCGAGCCCGGGGGTCCAGCCCAGCCCGGGCCGCGCGCTGCGGGTGTAGGCGGTCGACGACGGCACGGACGGACGCCCGGGCGGGCGGTCATAGACCGCGACCGACACCGCGCGCGCCCCGTCCGGGCCCTGGGCGAACGCCACGGCGTAGTCGCCCACGCGGTCGCCGGCGAGCTGTACGTCGCTCACCGCGCCCAGCGCCGGGTTCGACAGCGGCGTGTCCGCCTGGAACGGCTGGCCGGGCTCGAGGAACGCGCCGTGCGCCTGCCCGCCCGCCAGCCACGCCGCGGCCACGTTGCCGTTGTCGGTGGCGGACACGTCCGGCGCGACCGCGCCGCCCGAGCCCAGCGGCTGCGGCGCCTTGAATGCGCTGTTGGCCAGCGCCGCGCCCATGACCGTGTCGCCCGCGGCGTGGAAGACCGCGGCGCCGTCGCCGCCCCCGTCGATCGAGACCCGCGGCGCGTCCGACGCAACGCCCGCGTCGAGCTGGACCGGCGGGTCGAACGTCGAGCCGAGGAAGTGGCGGGCGTAGGTGTGCGTGGCGCCGCCCACGTCCTGCCGGAAGACCACCCACTCGAAGTTGCCGTCGTATTCGCTCGAGACATCCGGCGAGTCCGCGTTGCCGCCGGCGAGCGTCGCGTCCTGTGGATACGCGGACAGCGCCGTGCCGATGAGCCGCCGCGCCAGCACGTGCGTGCGGCCGTCCGTGCCCGCCTCGCCCCAGACGACGAGCGCGTCGCCGGCCGCGTCGACGGCCACCCGCGGGCGCAGCGCTCCGGTGCCGGCCGCCTGCGCCGGATCGATGTCCAGCGGCTGCGCGACCGGCGTCCAGGTCGTGTCCTGCAGCCGCGCCGCGCGCACGTCGCCGCCCTGCTCCCAGACCGCGTAGGCCACGCCGTCCACGCCCAGGTCGATGTCCAGGTTCTCCGCGCCCGGGCCGCCGAGCGCCACCGGCGCCACGAAGCCGGATGCGGCATCCGGCGCCACGGTGCCCCACACGGTCCCGCCGGCGATCCACGCCACGGCCAGCCGGCCGCCGTCGCCCGCGGCCGGCTTGGCCTCGGTCCCCGCCGAGCCGACCGAGCCCGGGGGCCGCGAACACGCCGCCGGCCAGGCGCGAGACGAACACGCCGTCAGCCCGCAGCAGGACGAGGCCGCCGGTGCCGTCGCGGGCCACCGCCACGCCGCCGAGCCCGGCGACGAGCGAGTCCGGCCCCTCGAGCGCGACCGGCGCCTGCCAGGCGGCGCGGGCGGCCGCCGCCGGGACGAGCAGCAGCACAGCGGTGAGGACGAGCAGGCGGCGCATGCGGGCGTGAACGTTATGGCTCGGGGAGGATGCCCTCGGCCGCCGCCTCGTCGCGGAACGCCGCGGACTCGCGCTCGCACCGGGCCGCGTCCCACCCCAGCTCCTCCCCCATCGCCGCCGCCACGCGCTCGACGGCGCCGCCGCCGGGGGCGAGCAGGTCCCGCGCCGCGGTCAGCCCCAGCCGCGTGCGGCGCAGCAGCACGTCACCCACCGTGCGGGCCTGCTCGCGCCGCGCCGCGTGCACGGCCTCGGCGAGCAGGTCCGGCCGGCCGGGCAGGATCGGCTCGCCCAGCTCGGGCCGATCGGCCGTCAGCGCGAGCACGTCGTGCGCCACGTGCCCGTAGCGGCCCGCCAGCTGGGCGCGCGCCTCGGCATCGCCTGACGGCAGGTCGTCCGGGGCGACCGCCATGCCGAGCGGGACCTGGGCCGTGTGGCAGGGCGCCTCGGAGCCGTCGCGCTCGACGATCCGGTCGACGGCCAGCTTGGCCATCCGCCGCCACGTCGTCAGCTTGCCGCCGGTGATCGTGATCATCCCGCTCGACGTCTCGTAGAGCTCGGCCTTGCGCGAGATGTCGACGGACTTGCGCGGGTCGCCCGTGGCGATCAGCGGCCGCACGCCCGCGTAGGCGCCCACCACGTCGCCCGCATCCAGCCCGCTGCCGAAGAACGCGTTGACGGCGTCGAGCAGGTAGGCGACGTCGTCCCGCGCCGGGCGGACGTGCTCGAGCTCGCCGTCGTAGTCGTTGTCGGTGGTGCCGATCAGCGTGCGCCCCAGCCAGGGCAGCACGAAGATCGTGCGCCCGCCGCCCGCGGGCACGATCGTCCCCGCGGTCATCGGCAGCGCCGCCGCCGAGACCACGAGATGCGTGCCGCGGCTGGGCCGGATGACCGGCACCTCGGCCTCGTCGTGCAGCTCGGCCGGGCGCAGCCGGTCCGCCCACACGCCGGTGGCGTTGACCACGTTGGCCGCGCGGACCGCGAAGACGTCCCCGCTCTCGCGGTCGCGCACCCGCGCGCCGCCGTCCACCGGCTCCGAGCGCCTCGACCCGGTTGGCCGCGACCGCGCCGAAGCGCTCCGCCTCGGCCAGCACGGTGAGCACGAGCCGGGCGTCGTCGGTCTGGCAGTCGTAGAACAGGTAGCCGCCGGTGGGCGCGCCGCTCGGCCAGCGCGGGGATGAGCTCGACCACCTCGGCGCCGGAGATCGTGCGGTGGCGCGCCGGGCTCCAGTCGACGTCGCGGCGGCCGCGGCGGACCGCCATGACGTCGTACATGTTCAGCCCCAGCCCGACCACGCGGTCGGGCCGAACGCCGTCGAACGCGGGCACGACGAAGCGCAGCGGCCGCACCAGGTAGCGGCGCCAGGTTGACGTTGACCTGGCGCTCCAGCAGCGCCTCGCGCACCAGGCCGAGGTCGAAGTTCTGCAGGTAGCGCAGGCCGCCGTGCACGAGCTTGCTCGAGCGCGAGGACGTGCCGCCGGCGTAGTCGCCGCGCTCGACCAGCGCCACGGAGTAGCCGCGCGTGGCCGCGTCCAGCGCCACGCCGGCGCCGGTGATGCCGCCGCCGATCACGAGCACGTCGAACGGCTCGGCGGTGAGCGCGGTGACGGCGGCGGAGCGCGACAGCATCCGGCGCCTGAGGCTAACGTGCGACCCGGCGATGGCGACCGGCACCGTGAAGTCCCTCTGGCGCTTTCCGGTGCTGCCGCTGGCCGGGGAGCGGCTGCGCTCGACCCGGCTCGACGAGCGCGGCGTGGCCGGCGACCGCCGCCACGTGGTCCACGGCCCCCGCGGGCCGCTGACCGCGCAGGACGCCCCGGCGCTGGCGGCCTGGCGGGCCGAGTTCCCGTTCAACCCCGACGGGGCGATCGTCCGCCGCCAGCCCCCGTATCCGATCCTGCACGGCGCCGGCGCGAGCTTCCGCTGGGGCGACCCGCGGCTGCACGCGCAGCTGGAGCGCCTCACCGGCCTCGCGCTCGAGTTCGTGCGCGACACCGACGCCGTCCAGCCCGTCGTCGTGGCCGCCGTGCCGCCGGAGGCCGACGCGGCGCTGGCCGGCGTGAACGTCCAGCTGGACATCGCGCTGCCGCCCGGCGGCTGGGCGGGCAACGAGCTGCGCTTCGCCGACGGCGTGCGGCTGCGCCTGATCAGCTCGCGGGCGGACGGCCCCGGGATCGAGACGCGCGTGATCGTCGGCGGCCGGATCGTCATCGGCGAGGCCGTCGACCTCGGTTAGGCTTGGCGCTTCCAATCGCGTTGGAGGAGGAACCGCCGCCGTGCTGCGCATCGATGAGACCTCGGGCACGCTCGTGCCCCCACAGGCGGGGGGCCTGGTGCAGGACGCGCCCCGGACCGTGAGGAGCTGCTCGGCCTGGTCACCTCGTCATGGGACGTGTTCGCCGGCGAGCTCGGGCTGAGCGGCGTGCGCCTCGTGGCCCGCGAGCCCGTGCCCTACATCGACCTGCTCGGGCTCGACGAGCCGAACCGGCGGGCGGTCGTGATCCTCGTCACCGGCGACACCGTCGAGTGGCAGCTCGGGCGGGCGCTGGGCGCCGCGGCGGACGTCGCCTCGTGGGACCGCGAGCGGCTCGCCGGCGTCCACGAGGACCTGGCGACCGTCGACGGCGGCGGGTCGCCCTCACTCGTGCTGGTGGCCGGCGGCTACGACCCGCGCGCGCTGACCACGATCGACTGGCTGTCCGGCGCGCACGACGTGCCGGTCTGGGCCTATTCGGTGTCGACGGTGCGCTTCGGCAACGAGCGGCTGCTGTCGGTGCGCCGCGAGCCCTCCGAGGGCGACGTCCCCGCGGACGTCGAGCAGCTGCTCAGCCAAAGAACAGACTGAACACGCTCCACAGCTCGTCCGGGCGCCAGTCGACCCGCGCGCCGCGGCGCATGCGCACGACGCCGCCCGGGCGCTCCGGGCAGCCGTGGGCGAGGATCGCGTCGATCGCCGCGCGGTTCTCCACCGGCGCGGCGAGGCGGATCCCGGGCGCCATCACGCCGGCCAGCAGCGCGCGGCCGGCCGCCGGGTCGCGGGCGAGGATCGGCCGTGCGGCCCACGGCGGCCGCAGGGCGACGCCCTGGTGGTCGGGCGTGGCCAGCGCGTCCGCGATGCCGGCGTCCACGCCGAGCCGCCGGTCCTCGCCGCTGGCCTCTCGGTCCAGCTCGCGCACGAGCTCGGGCGGCGCCGGGACCAGGCCGCTCGGGTCGCCGTGACCCGCGCCGGTGAACACGCGGTAGTCGGCCTCCGGCACGAACCCCAGCCGCTCGTAGATCGGCCGTCCGACGGCCGTGGCCAGCAGCTGCACCGTGGGGTGCTCGCCGATCGCGTCCAGCGCGGCCGCGGTCAGCGCCTCGCCGAGCCGTTGCCCGCGCGCCTCGGGCAGCACGGCCACGCCGCCGACCCAGGCGGTCGGCCCGAACGACACGGCGCCGGAGGTGCCGACGATCGTGCCGGCGGGGTCCTCGGCCACCAGCAGCCGGCCCTCCGGCGCCTCGGCCGTCAGCGTGTGCACGGACGGCTTGGTGTAGGTCGAGCCGAAGCCGACGCTCATCACGCCGAGCGCCGCGTCGAGGTCGCCCGGGCGGGCGAGGCGGATGTTCATGCGGCGACGCCGGCGGCGATCAGCGCGTCGGCGTCCAGCCCGGCGTCGGTCAGCAGCGCGCGGGTGGACTCGCCCAGCGCCGGCGCCGGGGCCTGCGGGCTCGGCGGGTGCGCCCGCAGCTTCAGCGGCGGCCCCACCTGGTCGCCGCGCACCATCCCGCGGTGGACGAGCTGGGGCTCGCGGACCGCCTCGGCCAGGTCGTTGAGCGGACCGACGCAGGCGTCGCGGCCGGCCAGCGCCTCGAGCCACTCGTCGCGCCCGCGCGAGCCCCACAGCTCCCGCCACGTGTCGCGGGCGTCCGGGTCGAACTGCGTGTCGAGCAGGTCCGGCCGGCCGACGCCCTCGCACAGCGTCTCCCAGAACGGCCGCTCGAGCGCGCCCACGGTGACCTGCCGGCCGTCCGCGCACTCGTAGATCCCGTAGCAGGGGACGCCGCCGTTGAGCAGCTCGGTGCCGGCGGCGGGCACGCGCCCGTCGGCGAAGTGCGGCCCGAGGCTCATGGCCAGCAGCGAGAACGACCCGTCGGTCATCGAGACGTCGACGTGGTCGCCCTCCCCCGTGCGCTGGGCGTGCAGCAGGGCGGCCAGCAGCCCGGTGAGCGCCATCAGCGAGCCGCCGGCGAGGTCGGCCACCTGCACGCCCGGGATCGCCCCGGTGACGCTGAGCACGCCGGCCCGGCCGAGGTAGTTCACGTCGTGGCCCGCCTCGCGCACCAGCGGGCCGTCGGCGCCGTAGCCGGAGATCGACACGTAGACCGCGCGCGGGTTGACCGCTCGCACCGCGTCGTAGCCGACGCCGAGCCGGTCCGCCACCCCGGGCCGGTAGCTCTCCACGACGGCGTCGGCGCGCTCGGCCAGGCGCAGGAACGCGTCCGTGCCGCGCGGGTCGCGCAGGTCGAGGACGATCGAGCGCTTGTTGCGGTCGGTGACCCAGGAGAAGGCCGACGTGCCGTGCAGGCGCGGGGGGAAGTGGCGCATCGGGTCGCCGCCCGGCTGCTCGACCTTGATCACCTCGGCGCCCAGGTCGCCCAGCAGCCCCGTGGCGTAGGCGCCGGGCAGCAGCCGGCTCAGGTCGAGCACGCGGATGCCGGTCAGCGGCCCGCTCACGCCAGCGGGCCCATGTCGGAGACGCGCACGAACGTGGCCAGCCCGCCGCGCAGCCGCCACGTCCAGACGACCGAGCGGCGCATCGGCTGCCCCTCGCGCCGGGCGGTCACGTGGCCGATCACGATGACCGAGCCGGGGACCGCCCGGAAGTCCTCGGCGTGCAGCACGAGCTCCTCCCACACCGCGGCGACGTCCGCGAAGTAGCGGCGGACGCCGGCGTGCCCCCGGTACGGCGAGTCGTGGCCCGCCGCGGCGGCGGTCCCGGTGGCGTACAGCTCGCACTCGGCGGCGATGAACCGCAGGGCGCCGTCGAGGTCGCGGCGCGCGAAGGCGGCGTAGATCGCCCGGACGACCTCCAGGTCGCCGGTCAGGCCGGCCGGGTTGCCGTAGTACTCGGGCCGCGACATGCGGCTCGGGAGCTTAGGCCAGCGGGAGCACGGCGCGGACCAGCGTGCCGGCACCTGGCGGGCTGTCCACGCTGAGCGTGCCGTCGGCCGCGCCGACGCGGTCCGCCAGCCCGCTCAGGCCCGAGCCGGACCCGGGGCTCGCGCCGCCCACGCCGTCGTCGCGCACCTCGACCACCAGGTGCCCGTCCTCGCAGGCCAGGCGCACGCTGGCGTGCGTCGCCTGGGCGTACCTGGCCACGTTGGTCAGCGCCTCGGAGACGGTGAAGTACGCGGTCGCCTCGGTCACCGGCGCGAGCCGGTCCTCCGGCACGTCGACCAGCTCCACGGGCAGCGGGGCGCGCGTGGCCAGCGCCTCCACCGCCGGGCCGAGCCCGCGCTCGGTCAGCACCGCCGGGTGGATCCCGCGGGCCAGCTCGCGCAGCTCGGCCGACGCCGACTGCAGCTCGTCCCCGAGGCGCTCGAGCAGCGGCGCGGCGGCAGACGGGTCCTGGGCGACCACGCGGCGGGCGAGGCGGACGTCGAGGGCCATGCTCACCAGCCGCTGCTGGGCGCCGTCGTGCAGGTCGCGCTCGATCTTGCGCCGCGCGGCGTCGCCGGCCTCGATGATGCGGGCGCGCGAGGCGTGCAGCTCGGCGCTGCGGGCGGCCTCGATCTCCCGCCGCAGCAGCGCCTCCTCCGCGGCGCGGCGCTCGGTCACGTCGAACAGCGCGCCGTCCAGCCACAGCCGGCCGCCCGGGCCGGGGACGGGCTGGCCGCGATCGAGCACCCAGCGGATCGCCCCGTCGGCGCGGACGATCCGGTACTCGAGCGAGTACGGCTCCTCCAGCGCAGCCGCCTCGTCGATCGCCTCGCGCAGCGCGGCGCGGTCCTCGCGGTGCACGAGCCCGACGAGCGTGCGCCGGTTGGAGGCGACGAAGCTGTTGGACGGGTGGCCGCAGATGTTCTCGATCTCGTCCGTGATCAGCTCGACGGCGCCGTCGGCGTGCCAGGCGGTGCGGTAGATCGCGCCGGGCACGTTGGCCATCAGCGAGCGCAGCAGCGCGTCGTTGGAGCGCTGGTGGGCGGCGCGCAAGCCGGCACGGGCGCGGGCCAGCAGCTCGGCCCGGGTGAACGGGCGGTGCAGGTAGTCGTCGGCGCCGGCGTTGAGCGCGGCGTCGGCCGCGCGGCCGCGGGCCTGGACGGTGATCACGAGCAGCCAGGCGTCGCCCAGCCGCGGGTCGGCCTTCAGCGTGCGCGCCACCCCGGGGGCGTCCAGCCCGGACGGGTCGCGGTCCACGATCACCAGGTCGAACGGCTCCTCCTCGAACGCCGCCTCGGCGTCCTTGAGGCTGCGGGCGACGCGCACGGCGTGCCCCGCGGCGTGCAACCACGGCTGGATCTCCGGCTCGGCGGCGCCGACCACGAGCACGCCGAGCTGGCGCTGCCTCACTGGTTCGGTACGCACCTGGGGATCCTGAGTAGCTTCTGGGGCGATGAGTGACAAAGTCGAGGCATTCCGCGCCCTGCACGCGGGTGAGCCGTTCATCATCCCGAATCCCTGGGACGCCGGCTCGGCGAAGGTGCTCGCCGGGCTTGGCTTCAAGGCGCTGGCCACCACGAGCTCGGGCTGCGCGTTCACGCTCGGCCGCCGCGACGGCGGCGTGACGCTGGAGGAGGCGATCGAGAACGCGCGCGCGATCGACGCCGCCACGCCGCTGCCGGTGTCGGCCGACATGGAGAACGGCTACGGGCCGTCGCCCGCGGTCGCGGTGCGCGCCGCGCGCGAGGCCGGCCTGGCCGGCGGGTCGATCGAGGACTACGACCGCGACGCCGACCGCATCTATCCGCTCGGCGAGGCCGTCGAGCGCGTGCGCGCGGCGGTCGAGGCGGCCGCGGGCGCGTTCGTGCTCACCGCCCGGGCGGAGAACCTCCTGCACGGCGTGCACGACCTCGACGACACGATCGCCCGCCTGCAGGCCTACGGCGAGGCGGGCGCCGACGTGCTCTACGCGCCGGGCCTGCGCGACGCCGAGCAGGTGCGCGCGGTCTGCTCCTCCGTCGAGGCGCCCGTCAACGTGCTCGCCCACCCCGGGCTGTCGGTCGCCGACATCTACGCGGCGGGCGGCCGGCGGGTGAGCGTGGGCGGCGCCCTGACCTGGGCGGCGATCGACGCGTTCGCCGACGCCGCCGAGGCGCTGCGCGACGGCGACACGTCACGGCTGAAGGGGTCCGGGCGCTTCCGGGAGTGGCTGGACTAGCGCTCCTCGCGCTCGAGCACGTCGAACGACCACAGCTCGCTGGCGGTGCCGACCGGGCCGTCGGTGCGGTGCTGGGCATGGCCGGCGCTGAAGTCGGCGCTCTTCATCCACCCCTGGAAGTCCTCCTCCGAGCGCCAGCGGGTCACGACGAGACAGACCTCGCGTTCGTCGTTGGGGCGCAGCAGCTCGAACGCCTCGAACCCCTCGGCGGATGAGACGCGGCCGGCCCGGTTGGCGAAGCGGCGGGCGAACTCCTCGAAGCGCTCGCGCGGGACGGTGATGGCGTTGATCTTGACGACGCTCACACCGTGGGATGCTAGGCGCATGGACGCGTTCGCCGCGCTCTCCGAGCGCCTGCTGGCCGAACCGGACGTGACCGCCGGGACCGGGTTCGGCTCGCGCGGCGGGCTGCGGTCGGGCGGGCGGATCTTCGCGATCCGCCTCGACGACGCGCTCGTGGTCAAGCTGCCGGCGGCGCGTTGCGCCCAGCTGCTGGCGGACGGCGCGGCGTTGCCGTGGGATCGCGGCAAGGGCACGCCGCTCAAGGAGTGGATCGCCGTGCCCGAGCGGGATGCGGACGACTGGGGCGGCTTCGCCGACGAGGCGCTGGCCTACGCGCGCGCCTGATTCGCGGTCTCGGTGTCGCGCTGAGACAGGCCGATGGGAACGGCTTTGCTGGGTAGGGCGGCGGTCAGCCCGCCGAGCCGGCCGGGATGATCGTTTCTCCGGTGCCGACGGTGAGCTGGGGCTCCTTGGCGTCGGATAGAGGCTGTTGCGTAAGGGTTCGGCGGGCGCGGTTTGGGCGCGTGGGGATCGTGCTCGCCGGCCGCCGGCCGCCGGCCGCCAGCCGCCGGCCGGCAGCGGGGCGGCGGGTTGGCGGGTTGGCGGGTTGGCGGGTGGCGGGCGCGGTGCTCGGCGGGGGTGGGGATGCCTGCTGGGCGGTTGCCTCAGGCGGTGTGGGGCTGGTAGCGGAAGAGTTTGAGCAGGTTGTGGGTGGCGGCGATCAGCCGCCATTCGGCGCGGACGGCGCTGTGTCCGCGGCGGCTGAAGCGATCGATCCGGCGGGTGTGTTTGGTGTGGGCGAAGACCGGTTCGACGAGCTCGGCGCGGCGGCGGTAGAGGCGCTGGCCGGCGGAGGTCGCGAGGATCTGGTTGATGCGGTCGGCCTCGGGACCTTGGTGGGGGGCCTTCTTGCGTGGGCCCTTGTGGTGCGGGTCGCTGGTCGGGATCACCACGGTCGTGGTGCTCTGGCGGGCCTGGGCGATCTGGTCGTGGTTCCAGTAGCCGCCGTCGGCCAGCACGCACTTGATCTTTTGCACGTGACCGACCCGCGCGAGGTTCTGGCGGGCCGCGTCGAGCATCGGCCCGAGCTGGTTGCTGTCATTGGGGCTGCTGGTGATGTCGGCGGCGATGATCACTCTGCCCTCCCCGACCAGCGCCTGGGCGTTATAGGCCTGCACATGCGCGCCTTTGTCACGCATGATCCGGCTGTCGGGATCGGTGAGGTTGCGCTTGGCGTCAGCCGGCGGCTGCGCGCCCGGCCCGTCACCCGGCGGGCGGCCCTTCGGGGAGCGGCCGGTCCGCTCGCGATGCTCGGCGCGACGCGCCAGCATCGCCTCATGCTCGGCCACACGCGCCGCCTGCTCACCCTCAAGCTCACGCTGGGCGCGCTCCAGCCGCTCGCGCCGCGTGACTGGATCGGCCAGCTCTGGCGGCAACTCATCACCCCGCGCGGCGCCGAAGCGCGCATCCTCAGCCGCGTCGACCGCGTCGGCCTCAGCCAGGATCCGGTCGACCTCCTCGCGGATCTTCTCGTAGGTCCGGTTGGCCGAGATCCCCGCATTGGCCGCCAGCTTGGTGCCATCCAGCGCGACCGTCCCGACCCGGACCATCCCCGCCTTGGCGCACATCGCCAAGACCTGCACGAACAACTCGGCCAGCCGCTCGGCATGCCGCTGACGAAACCGGCTGATCGTGCTGTGATCCGGCGCGCGGTTGGCCGCGATCACCCGAAACGCCACGTCCTCCACGCAGCCGCGCTCGATCCGCCGCGACGAGCGCTCCCCCACGCAATACGCGTACAACACCAACGCGACCATCATCGCCGGATCATGCGCCGGCCGGCCGCTGCCGTCCGCGCGGTACTCGCCATAGAACGCATCGAGATCCAGCCGCTCGACTACCTCCAACAGCCACCACGCGAGATGCCCGGCCGGCAGCCACTCACGCACACTCGGCGGCATCAAGAAATCCTGATCGCGATCGCACGACAAGAAGTTCTGCACCATCCCCGAAGCCTCTTAATTTAAACCCGCCGGACAGACCCCGCGCGGACTTATGCAACAGCCTCATAGCGACGGTTAGGAGCCCCACGTGTTTCCGGTGTGACGCCTTCCCGGTCGATCGTGATCGCTTCGCCAGCCACGGCGATCGATCTTGCGCGACCGCCAGGCTGACCACCTCCCTACAAGCCAGCCGTTCGCCGATCCCCCCACGCGGCTCACGCAAAGGCCGCGGCCTCGCCGTACAGGCGCGCGAAGTCGGCGGGCTTGTAGTGCGCGTTCAGCCCGCTGGGGTTCGGCAGGACCCAGACGGGCCGGCCGCCGATGGTGTCGTCCTGCCGGCCCATCGCCGCCTGTGGGCGCGCGAAGGCGACCCGGTAGGCGGTGAGGCCGAGCATGGCCACCAGGCGCGGCACGTACTCGGCCACGTCCCGCTCGAGCTCCGCCGCGCCCTCCCGCAGCTCCGCGCGCGAGAGCTGCGCGGCGTCGCGGGTCGGCCGCCAGGCGATGTTCGTCACCCCGAGCCCGAACGCGGGCAGCTCGGAGTCCTCGTCCGGGCGCAGCAGCCGCGGCGTCAGCCCCGCCGCGTGGAGCGCCGGGTAGAAGCGGTTGCCCGGGCGGGCGAAGTGGTGCCCGGCCTCGGCCGAGCGCAGCGACGGGTTGATGCCGACGAAGAGCAGGCGCAGGCCGGGCGCGACGATCGGACCGAGCACCCCCGCATCATGCCCGGCGGGTCAGCTCCATCACCCAGTTCGGCTTCCAGGTGGCGCCGCCGTCGAACGAGAACGACTGCTCCCAGCGCGCGGAGCCCTCGCGGATGTCCGACCAGTCGAAGCGCATCCGCAGCGGCCGGCCGTCGAGCACGTCGTCGCACTCGAAGCGGGCGAAGTCCGGCGCGCTGAAGCGGCCCTCGACCGGCGGGTCGAGCCGGCCCGGGCGCGCCGTGGAGGACCACCAGATCCGCCACAGGTCGGCCTCCGGGTCGTACAGGCGCAGCGAGAACCCCTCGTAGCCCTCGCTGACGAAGTGGTCGACGTTGCCGGCGCCGCCGAGCATCGCCCGGGCCTCGGAGGTGGCGGGGAACGTCTCCCACGCCTCGCAGCCGGGGTCGAGAGCGTCGACGAGGCGGCGGTTCGCCACGTCCCAGCGGCCGGGCAGGAAGTCGAAGTCGTGGGCGCCCATCAGACCAGCGCCTCCGCCAGCGAGCGCTCCAGGTACGCCTCGCGGTCGCCGTCCTCCAGCACGTCGCGCAGCCAGGCGCGGCGCTCGAAGTCGATGATCTCGAGCTCCCACACGCAGGCCAGGCCGGCGTCCTGCAGCGGCACCAGCGCCCCGGGTCCTCCAGCGGCGCCCAGAAGTGGCGCGCGTGCAGCTCGTTCTCGTTCGCCCACCAGTAGACGATGGCCAGGGCCGCGGTGGCGGCGTCGTGGGCGATGGTGAAGCCGGCGGCGCCGGCCGGCAACAGCGTGGCGGCGAGCCGGCGGGTGGCGGCGGCGAGCCGCTCGCGCGGCGTCTCGCGGCCGAGCGCGATGCCGTAGTGCTTGACGGCGCCGTCTCGGCCGAGGAAGGCGATGTGGCGGGGTTCGTGGGCCATGCCCTGGACGCTACGGGTAAAACAGGGCAGTATCTGTCCGCAAATGGCGAAAGCCTCCCGCGTGATCGCGCTGCTCGAGGCGCTGCAGGACCAGCCGTTCGCCCGCGGCCCGGAGCTGGCCGCCCGCCTGGGGGTGGACGAGCGCACGCTGCGCCGGGACGTGACCGCGCTGCGCGAGCTGGGCCTGCCCGTGGAGGCCGAGCGCGGCCGCGGCGGCGGCTACCGCCTGCGGCCCGGCTACCGGATGCCGCCGCTGATGTTCACGCCGGCCGAGGCGACCGCGGTGGCGCTCGGGCTGCTGGCCGCGCAGCGCGACGGCGTCGACGCGGCGGGAGCGCTGGCCAAGCTGCGCCGTGTCCTGCCGGAGCGCATCCGCCTGCGGGTCGAGGCGCTGGAGGCCACGTTGCGCTTCACCCGCTCGGGCCGACCGTCGGCCGCCCCCGGCGAGCAGCTGCTTGCGCTGGCCGAGGCGGCGCGCCGCGGCCGGCGCGTGCACGCCGACTACACGACGTCCGCGGGCGAGACGGCGCGGCGCGAGCTGAGCCCGCTCGGGCTCGTGGCCCACGGCGCCCGCTGGTACGTCCCCGCCTTCGACCACGGGCGCGGCGAGCTGCGCGCGTTCCGCGCCGACCGCTTCGGCGCGGTGCGGGACGGCGGCCGGGGCGTGCCCGCGCCCGAGGGCTTCGACGCGGTGGCGTTCGTCAACCGCACGCTGGCCCGCATCCCCCACGCACACGAGGTCGAGGTCGTCCTGCACACCGCCCACGCCCCGTTCCCGGCCTCGCTGGCCGAGCTCGAGCCCGATCCCGCCGGCACCCGCATGCGCCTGCGCGCCGACTCGCTCGACTGGGTGGCCGGGCTGCTGGCCTCGGCGGGCTGCGAGTTCACCGTCGTCGCCCCGGACGAGCTGCGGGCCGCCGTGCACCGGCTCGGCGCGCGGCTCGTGGCAATCTGACGGGCATGGACATCGGCAAGATCGGGATCTGGAAGAGCCGGCGCTCGGGCACCGGCGGCGTGCGCGAGGTCGAGGCGCTCGGCTACGGCGCGCTCTGGCTGGGCGGCAGCCCGTCCGTAGAGCAGGCGCGCGAGTACGTCGAAGCGGCCGAGCGGATGCCGGTGATCACCGGCATCCTCAACGTCTGGCAGCACGAGCCGGCCGACGTGGCCGCCGCGCACGCGCAGCTGACCGCCGACCACCCGGACCGGTTCATCCTGGGCATCGGCATCGGCCACCCGGAGGCGACCAGCGAGTACCAGAGGCCGCTGGCCAAGATGCGGGCGTTCTTCGACGGGCTCGACGCCGCGGGGACGCCCGTCCCCTCCGACCAGCGCTGCGCGGCCGCGCTCGGCCCGAAGATGCTCGACCTCGCGGCCGAGCGCTCGCTCGGTACCCACCCGTACTTCGTCCACGCCGAGCACACGCGCTACGCCCGCGAGCGCGTCGGCGCCGGCGTGCTCGTCGCCCCGGAGGTGGCGGTGGTGGTCGAGCCCGACGCCGAGACGGCCCGCAGGATCGCCCGCGAGTACGCCCAGAGCTACCTGCGGATGAGCAACTACACCTCGAACCTGCTGCGCCACGGCTTCACCGAGGCGGACGTGCGCGACGGCGGCAGCGACCGGATGATCGACGCCGTGATCCCGCACGGCACGCCGGCGGCGATCGCCGACGCGGTGCGCGAGCACCTCGACGCCGGCGCCGACCACGTCTGCCTGCAGCCGCTCGGCCACGGGCCGGCGCCGGTGGACGACTACCGCGCGCTGGCGGAGGTGCTGCTGCGCGCGTAGTTGTGGTGCAGCATCAGCGCGTTGCCGTCGGGGTCCGTGAAGAACGCCATGTGGCAGACGCCGGTGTCGAACGTGTCCATGGCGAACTCGACGCCCTCGGCCTCCAGTCGCTCGCGGGCCGCGGCGACGTCGTCGACGTGCAGCGCGATCGCGTTGCGCACCGTGTGGTGCTCGAGTCCCATCTTCTCGGCGTCCATCAGGTTCAGCGTCAGGTTGCCGGTCTCGAACTCGGCGAAGTTGCGCTCCGGGCGGTGCACCGACATCGGGATGCCGAGCGTGGTGCCGTAGAACTCGACGGCGCGGTCCAGGTCGTGCGTGGGGATGCCGACGAAGTCGACGCGGGTGACGAGGCTCATCGGCCCAGCGTACGGACCAGCGCGCGGGCGCGGCCGCGGACGTCGCTCACCAGCGCCCGCACCTCGGCCAGGCCGGCGCGCAGCTCCGGGTCGCCGACCTCGACCGGCAGCATCGAGTCCTGCAGCTCGGCCAGCGCCTCGTCGGCCTCGTCGACGGCGTCCGTGGCCCGGTCGACGAACGCGCGCGCGCCGAGCGAGGGCAGGCCCGCGGAGACCGCCGGGAACGTCGGCACCGGCTCTCCATGGCGGGCGGCGAACGTGGCGTAGATCCGCCGCGCCCGGCCGGCGGCGGACTGGACGGGCCGGAACAGCTGCTCCTCCAGGCGGTCGGCGCTGTGCTCGTCCAGCGCGTCGTAGGCCGCGCCGAGCGCGGCCAGCGCCACGTCGAGCGCCTCGATCGCCCGCCCGAGGTCCTCGAGCAGCTGCCGCCGTCCCTCCGCCGACGTGTAGGCCATGCCCCTCAGCGTACGGAGTAGACCGGGGGCAGGTGGGCCGCCGCGGTGAACCAGCTCGCGCCCGCGTCGCCCGAGCCGAACACCTCGCCCGACGTGGCGCCGAAGTAGAGCTCGAGGCCCTGGCCCTCGCCGCAGGAGAGGAACGCCTGGCGCAGCACGGTCAGGTAGGCGTGCTCGGCCGGGAGGCCGTCGCCGCGGGGCGTCCAGCTCTCGCCGGCGTCGCGGGTCTCGTAGACGCGCACGCGGCCGTCCGGCGTGACCCGGTCCATGTCGGCGGTCAGCGGGATCACGTAGGCGCTGTCCGGGTCGGCCGGGTCGAGCGCCATCGGGAAGCCGAAGTCCGACGGCAGGCCGTCGCCGATGGCCGTCCAGCTCTCGCCCGCGTCGTCGGAGCGGAAGACGCCGCCGTGGAACTGCATGAACAGCCGCTCCGGCCGCCGGCGCGCGCGGTGCAGGTTGTGGACGCACAGGTTGATCGTGTCCTCCGGCGCGTCGTCGGGCAGGTAGCGGGCGCGGATGCCCTGGTTGCCGTGGCGCCAGCTGTGGCCGCCGTCGTCGGTCAGCCAGACGCCGACGGCGGACATGGCCATGGCCAGCCGGTCCGGCTCGTCCGGCCAGGGGACGATCGAGTGCAGGCACAGCCCGCCGCCGCCCGGCTGCCAGCTGTCGCGCGTCGGGTGCTCCCACAACGTCTGGTTGAGCTCCCACGTGGCGCCGTCGTCGCGGCTCTCGAACAGCACGCCGGGGTCGCCGCCGGCGTACAGCGGGGCGTCGCGGCCCTCGCCGCGGACGATCGTCCAGATCCGCTCGAGCGCCTTGTCGCCGCCCGCGGGCAGCGCGAGGCCATCCGCCTGCGTCCACTCGCCCGCCGGGTCGTCGGCGTGGAAGATCTTCGGCCCGTAGAACGGGTTGGTCACCGTGGCGAGCACGCGGCCGCTGCGGGGATCGCGCATGGCGTACTCCACCGGCTCGCCGGCGAACGCGCGCGCGGTCACGGCGAACTCGCCGCCCGGGTCGCCCTCCAACGCGAACAGGCCCTTCTTCGTGCCGACCAGCAGCTCCGTCATCTCACCCTCCTCCCGAGATCGCAGGCAGGACGTCGACGCGGTCGGCCGCGGCCACCGGCGTCTCCTCTCCTCCCCGCTCCCCGTTGACGAACACGTTGATGTGGCGGCGGATCAGGCCCCGCTCGTCGAGGATCCACCCGGACAGCGGCGGGCGCGCGGCCTCGAGCGCGCGCATCAGCTCGCCCACCGTGGGTGCGTCGAGCGGGTGCTCCGCCGCGCCGGCCATCGCCTTCAGCTGTCCCCGGAGTCGTACGACCGCCATGGCCTACAGACCGGCGGCGACGGCGGAACTCATCGCGGCACGACGCGCACGCGCACGCGGGCCGGCCGGGTGGGCGCGGCGAGCGACAGGAAGTCGCGCCCGCGGCCCGACCGCAGGCAGAACGGGCAGATCAGCAGCGTGGCCGGGGTGACGGGCACGTGCGGCGGCACCGGCGCGTCGCAGTGCGGGCAGGCGAACGTGCCGGCCGCCACGACGCCCGAGCGCGCGATCCGGTACTCGGTGTGGTGCGTGTCCGCCCCGCGCCGCAGCGGGCCCCGATCGGCCTTCATAGCCCGATTCTAGGCAGGGGGGTCGCAGGCGGCACGCGGGGGGTCAGGCGCGTTTAACTCGTCGCGCCGGTTAAACGTGCCTGACCCCTTTATGTTGGGAGGGTGCTGGAGCTCGAGACATCGCACGGCCCGGCGCGGGCGCACGTGCTCGCGGCCGAGGCGCCGCGGGCGGCGCTGGTGCTCGGTCACGGCGCCGGCGGGTCGGTGAACGCGCCCGACCTCCAGGCCACGGCGGAGGTGGCAATTGCCGCCGGGGCGACGGTCGTGCTCGTCGAGCAGCCCTACCGCGTGGCCGGGCGCCGCTCGCCGCCGCGCGCGGCCGTGCTGGACGCCGCCTGGCTGGCCGTCGTCGCGCAGCTCCCGCTCGGCGGGCTGCCGCTGATCGCCGGCGGCCGCTCCAGCGGCGCCCGGGTGGCCTGCCGGACCGCGGCGCAGACGGGCGCGATCGGCGTCCTCTGCCTCGCGTTCCCGCTCCAGCCGCCGGGCAACCGGCCCAGCCGCCAGCCCGAGCTCGACGGCGTGGACGTGCCCGTCCTGGTCGTGCAGGGCGAGCGCGACTCGTTCGGCATGCCCACGCCCGCGCCCGGGCGCACCGTCGCCTGCATCAAGGGCACGCACGCGCTCAAGAGCGACGTGCACGGGCTGCGCCAGGCGGTCGCCGCCTGGCTGGAGACGGTCATGCCGCCGTCGCCTGCCTGACCTGCGCCCGCCGCTGCGCCGCCCTCGACCGCCGCGGTCAGCGTCTCCACGTCGTAGGCGCCGAAGTGGCGGCGGCCGTTGACGAAGAACGTGGGCGTGCCCGCCACGCCGCTGGCGTCCGCGCTGGCCACGTCCTCGGCGATCCGCGGCAGGTGGCGGTGGCGCGTCACGTCGTCCCAGAAGCGGTCCATGTCGAGCCCGATCTCCTCGGCGTGGCGGCCGAGGTCGAGCAGCTCCTGGTCGGCGAGCAGCCGATCGTGCATCTCCCAGTAGCGGCCCTGGGCCGCCGCCGCCTCGGCCGCCTCGGCCGCCACCTCGGCGCGCGGGTGCACGTCGTTGAGCGGCAGGTGCCGCCACACATAGCGCAGGTCGGCGCCGAACGAGGACAGCAGCTCGCGCACCACGACCTCGGCCTGGCCGCAGTACGGGCACTCGAAGTCGCCGTACTCCAGCAGCGTCACCGCCGCCTCCTCGCCGCCGCGGATGTGGTCGCGCGCCGGGTCGACCTCGTCCGACAGGTCGAGCAGGTCGTCGGCCGTCCCGGCCAGCTGGCGCGCCCGCAGCGAGGCCGGCAGCCGGCGGAGGATCCGGACGCCGACGAACGCGCCGAGCGACGAGACCAGGCCCGTGGCGAGCACGCCGACCTTCGCCTCGGCCAGCGCCTGCCCGTGGAACGCCAGCCCGGCGATCAGCAGCGACACCGTGAACCCGATCCCGGCTGCCACCCCGCCCACCGTGAGCACGGGCCAGCTGATCTGCCGCTGCAGCCGGAACACGCGCACGCCCACCCACGCGCCGAACGTGATCCCCACCGGCTTGCCGATCACGTAGCCGAGGAAGATCCCCAGTGTGATCGGCGACGTGACCGCGGCGCTCAGCAGCGCCCCGGTGATGTGCGTGCCGGCATTGGCGAGCGCGAACAGCGGCACGATCACGTAGCTCGTCCACGGGTGCAGGACGTACTGCAGGCGCTCGTTGGGCGAGATGGCGAACGCCAGGCTCCGCTGGGCGGAGCGGGCGAGCGCCGGCGTCGGCTGCTCGCGGAACGAGCGGGTGAGCGCGGTGACGCGCTCGAGCTCCTGGCGCTCCGGCGGATAGGCGCCGGTGACCAGCCCGACCGACAGCCCCGCGATCACCGGGTCGATGCCCGAGGCGTGCAGCGCGATCCACACGCCGACGCCGATCACCGCGGCCACCTTCAGCCGCCACTCCGGCGGCGCCCAGCGCAGCGCGAACAGGCACGCGAACAGGGCCGCGGCGATCACGAGCGGCGTGACCGCCAGATGGTCCGTGTAGGCCACGGCGATCACCACGAGCGCGACGAGGTCGTCGAACACCGACGCGGTCAGCATCGCCACCCGCAGCCGCGTGCCGTTGCGCGCCACCAGCCCGAGCAGGCCGAGCAGGAACGCCGTGTCGGTCGACATCGCCGCGCCCCAGCCCTGCGCGCTCGGCTTGCCCGCGTTGAACGCCAGGAAGATCAGCACGGGCAGGGTCAGGCCGCCGATCGCCGCCGCGAACGGGAGCGCCGCCCGCCGGCGCTCGCGCAGCGCCCCCACGTCGAGCTCGCGCTTGGCCTCCAACCCGACGACCAGGAAGAAGAACGTCATCAGTCCAGAGTTGACCCAGTAGCGCAGGCTCTCGCCGAGCCGCGCGTCGCCGAGCCGGATGACGAGCTCCGTCGTCCACACGTGCTCGTAGGACGTCCACCCGGGCAGGTTCGTCCACAGCAGCGCCGCCACCGCGGCGCCCAGCAGCGCGACCGCGCCGGCGGACTGGGTGTCGAGGTAGTCGCGGAGCGGCGCGGCGAGGTTGCGCGCCCACGCCGTCCGCTCGCTCAGCCCGCCCGCGACAGCAGCCATGTCCCCCGCAGCGTCACCGCGTAGTCACCCCCGCGCTCGACCACCGTGGCGGCGAGATCGCCGCAGGCCGGGCAGCGCAGCACGTAGCCGGCGCCGTGGTAGAGCGGGTGCTCGGCCACGATCCGCAGCGCGCGGCAGGAGCCACAGCGCCGCTGCGCGGCCGACACGTCGCCGCCGAACAGCTCGGCCAGCACGCCCGCGAGCTCGTTTCCATCGGTGTGCATCTCAACCCCCCGTGTTCCCGAAGCGCTCCGTCCGGATCCGGCCCGGCTCGTGGCCGGCCTCCACCAACAGCCGCGCCGCCGTCTCGACGAACGGCGTCGGGCCGCAGACGTAGACGTGCGGTGCCTCCGCCGGCGGCGGGCCGACCGCGCGCACCAGGTCGAGATCGACCCGGCCGGTGCCGCCCGCCCAGTCCGGCGGCGCCTCGCGCGTCAGCGTGATGTGCAGCGCCACGCCGGACGCCTCCAGCTCTGAGCCATAGATGATGTCCGCGCGGGTCTTGACCGACAGCAGCAGGCGGGCGTCGGCGTCCGAGCGGGCCGCGCCGCGGTGCCGGATCATGGCCATCAGCGGCACCACGCCCGAGCCGCCGGCCACGAGCAGCAGCGGCCCGCCGTCCTCCGCCCGCCAGGTGAAGTAGCCGCCGATCGGCCCCCGCACCTCGAACTGGTCGCCGGGCCGCGCCTCCTCCACCAGGTACGGCGAGACCTCGCCGTCCGGCAGCTCCTCCACGGTCAGCTCGAGCCGGTCGGCCTCCGGGGCCGAGGCGATCGAGTAGGAGCGCTGGGCCTGATAGCCGTCGTCGGCGGTGAGCCGCACGTCGACGTGCTGGCCCGCGAGGTGGCCCGGCCAGTCCGGGACGTCGAGCACGAGCGTGCGCACGCCCGGCGCCTCCGGCCGGACCTCGCGGACCGTCGCGACCCGCCAGGCGACTAGTCGCCCCAGTACCGCTGCTCGCGCCACGGGTCGCCGTAGTTGTGGTAGCCGTAGCCCTCCCAGAAGCCGGGCTCGTCGTCCTCGGTGACGGTCAGCCCGCGCACCCACTTCGCGCTCTTCCAGAAGTACAGGTGCGGCACGAGCAGCCGGGCCGGCCCGCCGTGCTCGTCCTCCAGCGGCTCGCCCTCGTACTCGTAGGCCACCCACGCCTTGCCGTCCATCACGTCCTCGAGCGGCAGGTTCGTGGTGTAGCCGCCGTCGCTGTAGGCGGTGAGGTAGTCGCCCACCGGGTCGACGTCCTCGAGCAGCGTGTCGACCGACACGCCCTTCCAGCCGGTGTCGAACTTCGACCACTTGGTCACGCAGTGGATGTCGCGGGTGACGAACTCGGACGGCAGCGCGAGCAGCTCGTCCCAGCTCCAGCGGCGCTCGTTCTCCACCGCGCCGTCGATGCGGAAGCTCCACTGGTCCAGCGGCGTATGCGGCGTCGGGCCGGCCGACAGCACGGGGAAGTCGCGGGTCACGTACTGGCCCGGCGGCAGCCGGGACGGGTCCACGTCCGGCCGGCGGCGGCGGAAGCCGCGCGAGATGGGAGGGCTCACACCCCGAAGCCTAAGGTGCCGGCATGGAATACCGCGACGTGCTGCGCCGCCGGCGCATGGTGCGCGACTACACCGGCGAGCCGCTGGACCCCGAGCTGGTCGAGCGGATCCTGGCCAGCGCGCTGCGCGCGCCCTCTGGAGGCTTCTCCCAGGGCTGGGCGTTCCTGGCCCTGACCGAGCCCGAGGACCGCGAGCGCTTCTGGCCGTTCGTGCCCACCAGCCTCGAGCCCGCGCCCGGCCTGCGCGGCGCCCGGCTGATCGTGGTCGCCATGTCGGACAAGCAGGTCTACCTCGACCGCTACGCCGACGCCGACAAGGGCTGGGAGGACCGCGCGGAGGAGCGCTGGCCCGTGCCCTACTGGCACGTCGACACGGGGATGGCGGCGCTGCTGATGCTCCTGACCTGTGTCGACGAGGGCCTCGGCGCGTGCCTGATCGGCATCCTCCCCGAGCACCTCGGGCCGTTCAGGGCGGAGTTCGGCGTGCCGGAGCGGCTCGAGCCCATCGGCGCGGTGACCGTCGGCCACCGCGCCAAGGAGCTACCGCGTCAGGGCTCGGCGTTCGCCCGCCGGCGCCGGGCCGCGGCGGACGTCATCCACCGCGGGCAGTGGGGACGGAGCTAGGCGCCTCCCCGCGCTCGAAGCGCCCCGAGCGCACGGCGTCCGGGTCGGCGCCGCGGCCGAACTCGATCCCGCGGGCCTCGCGGCCGATCGCGGTCAGCGCGATCACCGCCACGAGCACGGGCACGATCACGACGAACAGCGCGAAGCGGCCGCTGTGGCTCTCGGCGAGCGACGTCTGCAGCGGCAGGTTGATCGCGGCCAGCAGGTTGCCCAGCTGGTAGGTCACGCCGGGGTAGAAGCCCCGGATCTCGTCCGGCGAGAGCTCGGTCAGGTGCGCCGGGATGACGCCCCAGGCGCCCTGGACGAACAGCTGCATCATGAACGCGCCGACCGTGATCAGCGCGATGCCGGGGGCGAACGCGAACAGCGGCGACACGAGCAGCGCGAACGCGGCGCAGAGGATGATCGTCTTCCTGCGGCCGAAGCCCTGGGACAGCGCGCCGAAGTAGGCGCCGCCGATGATCGCGCCGATGTTGTAGATGATCGCGATCAGCACGGTCGTGTCGGTGCTGGCGCCGAACGTGTCCTTGAGGAACGTCGGGTAGTAGTCCTGCGTGCCGTGGCTCATGAAGTTGAACGCGGCCATCAGCAGCACGAGGTAGACGAAGCGCCGGGCGATCACCGGGTTCAGCAGCACCTGGCGGTAGCTGACCTTGTTCCGGACGCTCCGCTCGCGGGTCTCCTGCCAGGCCTCCGACTCCCCCACCCGCATGCGGATGAACAGCGCGAGCAGCGCCGGGATGGCCGCGCAGACGAACATCCCGCGCCAGCCGAACGTCGGCGTGACGAGGAAGAACGCGACCGCGGCCAGCAGATAGCCGACCGGATAGCCCTGCTGCAGCACGCCCGAGTAGAACCCGCGCTTGGCCGTCGGGATCTTCTCCATCGCCAGCGACGCGCCGAGGCCCCACTCGCCGCCCATGCCGATGCCGTACAGGCAGCGCAGCACGAGCAGCATGGTCAGCGACGACGAGAACGCCGTGAGGAAGCCGACCGTGGCGTAGAAGAGCACGCAGACGAGCAGCGTCGGCCGGCGGCCGAAGCGGTCGGCGGCATAGCCGAAGATCGCCGCGCCCACCGGCCGCGCGGCCAGCGTGAGCGTCGTGGCCACCGCGACGTGCGTCTTGGACGTGTGGAACGTGTCCGCGACGTCCGTGATGACGAAGATGAGCAGGAAGTAGTCGAAGGCGTCCATCGCCCAGCCCAGCCAGGCGGCGACGAACGCGTTGCGCTGATCGCGGGTCAGGCCCTGTGCCTGCTCCCGCAGCATTCCGATTCCCATGGCACCCCTTCCCGGTTGCCTGGTCGGAATACCCGCCGCGCTCGCGCGCTAGGCGCGGCGATGAGTTTCAGCGCCGCGCGGTGTCTATACCGGCATGAGCACCCAACGCCGCCAGCACAGGGTTCAAGCCCGCGGGGACGACCCTCCCGCCCGCCTAGAGGAGCGCGCGCAGATCGTCGCGCAACTGCCTGAGCCCGTCCTCGCCGAGCGACGGGTTGCCCAGCTCGTTCATCCCGCGCTGGATCTCGTCGGGGATCATCATCGTGCCGCCGCCGAGGCTCGTCATGACCTGCTCCATGAGCTGTTCGATCTCGGCCCGGAGCGCGTCGGCGCTCACAGCGCCTGGACCTCGCTGAGGATGTCGGAGACCGAGGCCTTGGCGTCGCCGAACAGCATCGACGTCTTCGGGTCGTAGAACAGCGGGTTGTCGATGCCGGCGAAGCCCGAGGCCATCGAGCGCTTGAGTATCACGACCGAGGCGGATTTGTCCACGTCGAGGATCGGCATGCCGTAGATCGGCGAGTCGGGGACGGTGCGCGCCGCCGGGTTGGTCACGTCGTTGGCCCCGATCACCAGCGACACGTCCGTGCGGCCGAACTCGCCGTTGATGTCGTCCATCTCCTTGAGCTTCTCGTAGGCCACGTCGGCCTCGGCGAGCAGCACGTTCATGTGGCCGGGCATGCGGCCGGCCACCGGATGGATGGCGTAGAGCACCTCGACCCCGCGCTTCTCCAGCGCGGCCGCCAGGTCGGCCACCGCCCGCTGGGCCTGGGCGACCGCCATGCCGTAGCCGGGGACGACGACCACCAGCCGGGCGTAGGAGAGCTGGATCGCCACGTCGGCCGCACTCGTGGAGCGCGCGGTGCCGCCGCCGCCCGGCGCGACCAGCGCGGCGCCGCCGCCGGTGCCCACGCCGGCGAAGAACACGTTCGCGATCGACCGGTTCATGGCCGCGGCCATCTGCTTGGTCAGGATCGATCCGGAGGCGCCGACGAGCATGCCGGCCACGATCAGCGCCGTGTTGTTCAGCGCGATTCCGGCGGCCGCGGCCGACAGCCCGGTGAATGCGTTCAGCGTGGAGATGACCACCGGCATGTCGGCGCCGCCGATCGGCACCACGGCCAGCACGCCGAGCGCACCGGCGAACACGAGGATCAGCCAGAACAGCAGCTGCGAGTGCGACCCGGCGGCGATCACCACCGCGCAGGCCACCGCCAGGGCCAGCAGGCCGCCCGTGACCGCCTTCGGCGTGGCGATCCCGCGCCGCATGATCTCCTGGAGCTTGAGGAACGCGATGTTCGAGCCCCAGAAGGAGATCGAGCCGATGATCGCCGCGAACAGGATCGGGATCAGCTCGCGGCCCGCGACGATCCCGTGCAGGGCCCGGAACTCGACGACGCTGATCAGCGCCACCGCGCCGCCGCCGACGCCGTTGAACAGCGCCACCATCTGCGGCATCGCCGTCATCTTCACGCTGCGCGCCGCCGGGACGCCCACGGCCGTGCCGATGGCCACGCCGACGACGATCAGGATCCAGTCCCCGACCGCGCGGTTGAGCAGCGTGGCGAAGACCGCCACCGCCATGCCCACCGCCGCGGTCTGGTTGCCGCGCACGGCGGTGCGCGGCCCGCGCAGCATCCGCAGCCCGATGATGAAGAGGCTGAACGCGACGATGTAGAGCAGCTGGATGACGTCGCTACGGCTCATCGACTGCCTCGCTAGCGCTCGTCACCGGCTTCGCCTCGGTCCGGCTTGCGCCCCTTGAACATCCCCAGCATCCGGTCGGTGACCAGGAAGCCGCCGACCACGTTGATCGTCCCGAAGGCGATGGCGATGACCAGCAGCACGTCGTTGAGCACCCCGTGCGCCGGGCCGATCAGCAGCAGCCCGCCGAGCACGACGATGCCGTGGATGGCGTTCGTGCCGCTCATCAGCGGCGTGTGCAGCGTGTTCGGCACCTTCGAGATGACCTCGAGGCCCACGAACGCGGCCAGCACGAGGATGGCGATCTCCGTGAGCAGGTCCATCAGCGCTCCACCACCTTCCCGTCGCGCACCACGCAGGCGCCCGCGACCACCTCGTCGTCGAAGTCGAAGCCCAGCTCGAGCAGGCTGAGCACGTTGCGCGCGTACAGCGCCGACGCGTGCTCGGCCATCTGCGACGGCAGGTTCAGCGGCGTGGCGATGATCACGCCGTTGTCCGTCGTGTACGTCTCGCCCGGCTTGGCCAGCTCGCAGTTGCCGCCCGCCTCGCCGGCCAGGTCGACGATCACGCTGCCGGGCTTCATGCCCTCCACCGCGCTCGCCGGGATGAGCTTCGGTGCGGGGCGCCCCGGGACCAGCGCAGTGGTGACGATGACGTCCGAGCGGCCCATCTGCACGGACAGCGCCTCGCGCTGGGTCTGCTGCTCCTCCGGCGTGAGCTCGCGGGCGTAGCCGCCCGCGGCCTCGGCGTCGCCGATCCCCTCGACCTCGAAGAACCGCGCGCCGAGCGACTGGATCTGCTCCTTCACGGCGCTGCGGATGTCGAACGCCGTGACCACCGCGCCGAGCCGGCGGGCGGTGGCGATGGCCTGCAGGCCGGCCACGCCGGCGCCTAGCACCAGCACCTGGGCCGGCGGCACCGTCCCCGCGGCGGTCATGAACATCGGGAAGAAGCGCTCGAGCTCCGTGGCGGCGATCAGCACGGCCCGGTAGCCCGAGACCGTGGCCTGCGACGACAGCGCGTCCATCGACTGGGCGCGCGAGATGCGCGGGATCGACTCCATGGCCAGCGCGGTCACGCCGGCGTCGGCCAGCCGCTGCAGGCCCTCGGGGTCGGTCAGCGGGGCGAGGAAGCCGACGAGCGTGCTCCCCCGCTGCAGCCGGGTGGCCTCCTCGGCCGCCGGCGGCGCCACCTTGGCCACCACCTCGGCGCCCCAGGGGTCGCCGAGCGTGGCGCCGGCCTCCGTGTAGGCGGCGTCCGGCGCCCCGGCGCGCACGCCGGCGCCGGGCTCCACCACGACCTCGTGCCCGGCGGCGACGAGCCGCCGGACGACGTCCGGGACCAGGGCGACGCGCCGCTCCCGCGCCGCCGTCTCTGCGGGGACTCCGATCCTCAAGCGGCGCGCAACGATATCCGTCACGGCTCGCGGACCGGCAGGGCGAGCGCCTCGCCCTGGTCGATCGCGATGGCGAAGTGGCCGTCGAGCTCGTCCTCGGTCAGCGCGCCCGCCGCGGCCGCCACGCCCACCTGGTCGGTGCCGGTGACGATCCACGTCGGCTGCTGGCCGGTGAACGTCGTGGCGGCCACGAGGCCTGCGCCCGGCCCGAGCGTCTTCACGGTCTTGCCCGTGTCGTCGAGCAGCGCGATCCGGTTGCCGGCCGCGTTCGGCCGCGCGAACACGCCGGACTGCTTGGGCCCGTACTCCAGCGACCGCGCGGCGATGTCCCGGCGCACCTGGCGCCACGGCCCGACGAGGATGCGCAGCACGTCGCCCACGGACTGATCGAGGTCCGAGCGGGCGAGCGCGTCGACGTCCTCGTTCTGAAGGCGCTTCTCCACCTCGTCGCACGAGCGCCCGGCGCCCGGCAGGCAGACGAGCCGGATCGGGAACTTCTTGCCCTGGCTGCCCGACAGGAACGGCTCGGGGAAGGCGCCGACCACCGCGGGCACGCGCGCCGTGGCCTCGACGACGTGGTGGTCCCACCACACGCGGTCGCCGGGGTGGAGCTTGGCGCTGGCGGCCGGCTTGCTGGCGGCGATGCCGTTCACCCAGTACCCCCAGTTCGCCTTGAGGCCCTGGCTCTGGCCGTTGCTCAGCCCGTCGATCTCCTGCACCGCGCCGCCGCCGGTGCGCACGGCGAAGTCCTTCTGCAGCAGGTCGAGCACCGTGCCGTCGCCGGCCGTCGCCGACTTCTCCGGCTGGATGTTCTTCTCGCCGAAGTCGCGCGACACGGTGAGGGTCACGCCGGTATCCGACGAGCCGCCGCACCCCGCGAGCAGGGCGACCAGGCACAGGAGCAGCGCGACGCGCACCCGGCGGCATGATACGACTGACAAGCGCCATGACCGTGAACCTGACCCGCATCTACACCCGCCTCGGCGACGGCGGCGAGACGCACCTGGGCGACATGAGCCGCGTCCCCAAGACGCACCCGCGCATCGAGGCCTACGGCACCGTGGACGAGCTCAACGCCCAGATCGGGGTGGCGCTGGCCGCCGGCGACCTGCCCGACCGCTACGCCGACTGGCTGCGGCGCATCCAGAACGACCTGTTCGACGTGGGGGCCGACCTGTCGGTGCCCGAGGGCGGCGCCCGCGAGCGGCTCCGGGTCGCTCCCGAGCAGACCGCGTGGCTGGAGTCGGCCTGCGACGAGGTCAACGCCGACCTGCCGAACCTGAAGTCGTTCGTCCTGCCCGGCGGCACCCTGGCCGCCGCCCGGCTGCACGTCTGCCGCACGGTGTGCCGGCGGGCGGAGCGGCGGACGATCGCCTGCGGCGAGGACGTCAACGCCGAGTGCGTGCGCTACCTGAACCGGTTGTCGGACCTGCTGTTCATCCTGTCACGCGGCCTCAACGTCGCCGCGGGCGGCGGCGAGCCGCTGTGGCAGCCGGGCGCGCACCGCTGACGGCAGCAGCGTCGCGGCCAGGCAGGCCCAGCCGCCGGCCACGAGGGCGCCGCCCGCGATGTCGGTCGGGTAGTGGGATCCGAGCACGAGCAGCGCGAATGCGGTGGCGGCGCAGAGCAGCGCGCCGGCCGCCGCGACGAGCGGGCGCAGCCGCGCCGGGCTGACGAGCACCAGCGCGAGCGCGAGGGCGACCGCCGCGGTCGTGTGCCCGCTGGGCCAGGACGCCGCGGGCATGTAGTGGCCGTCCGGGAACGCGCGCTGGTCGGCCAGCGCGTGCTTGAGCACCTGGGTGGTCAGCGCGGAGCCCGCCAGCAGCACGGCGGCGGCCAGCGCCGCGCGGGCCCGCCCGGCCACCAGCGCGCCGCCGACGACGGCCGCGGCCAGCACCGCGTACGGCGCGGGATCGAAGAAGCCGATGAGGTCGCCGGAGAGCTGCCAGCCGCGCTCGCCGCCGAGCCACAGCAGCCGGCCCACGACCCTGACGTCGAGCCGCTCGACCGGGCCGAGATGGAATGCGGCGGCCCACACCGCCGCGGCCGCGGCGGCGCACAGTCCGGCGGCGAGCAGGAGCCTTCGGCGCATCCGCACCGAGCCTACCGGCGCTTTCTCAAGGGCTGCTGACGCGTGCGCCGCAGCCGCAGCCGGACATCGTGCACCGGCGGCGGCGCGGCCATCAGCTGCCAGCCGCGGGGTGTGAGCGCGGACACCGCGCCGCGCTCGTGCAGGACGATCCGCGGGCGCCGCTCCTCCGTGGTGGCCAGCGGCGCCTCCGACAGCGGCCAGTCGCCGAACTCCCCCAGCCGGGCGATCACCCGGCGCACCTGGGCGTGCTTGACGCCGCGGTCGAGCAGGGCGTGGACGATCGCCGCCTCGGCCACGTCCTCCACCGAGTACACGCGCGGCTCGCCCTCCGAGCGCGAGGAGCGGATGTAGCCCCAGCGCGCCCACTGGCCGATCGTGTTGCCGCTCACGCCGGCGAGTTGGCCCACCTCGGCGGCGAGGAAGCTGCCGTGCGGGAGCTCCGTGGGCTACTCCGCCTCGGCCGGGTGGTCCAGCAGCCGTACGGCCGCGTCGCGGTCGGGCACCCGCAGCTTGCGCAGGATCGCCGCCACGTGCGAGCGCACGGTGGCGGGCGAGACCACGAGCGTGCGGGCGATCTGCGCCGTGCTCATCCGCCGGCGCATCAGCTCGAGCACCTCCCACTCGCGCGAGGTCAGGCGCGGCTCGCCCTCGCGGGCGGGCATCAGCGCCCGCCGGCGCGGCGCACGGTCGCGGAACTCCTCCACCAGGCGGGTGACGAGCGTGACCGGCAGCGCCGCCTCGCCGGCCATCACGTCGCGCAGCGCGCCGGGCAGCCGCTCGGCCTCGGTGTCCTTGAGCAGGTAGCCGGCCGCGCCCGCGCGCAGCGCGGCGAACACGTGGCTGTCGTCGCGCGAGACGGTCAGCATCACCACGCGCGTGGCCGGCAGCCGCGCGCTGATCTCCCAGGCCGCGGCGAGGCCGCTCCCGGGCATGTTGACGTCCAGCAGTGCGAGGTCGGGCTGCTCGCGCAGTGCCGCGTCCACGGCCCCGGGCGCGTCCTCCGCCTCGGCGATGACGTCGAAGCCGCCGTCCTGGCCGAGGATGTCGGCGATGTCCCCGCGCGTCGGCGCGTGGTCATCGGCCACCAGGACCCGTACCTGACCTATGGCAGCACCACCTGCACGAGCGTACCGGCGCCGCGGACGGACTCGACGTTGAACCGCCCGCCGACCTGCTCCGCCCGCTCGCGCATGGCGATCAGCCCGTAGCCGGCCACGCCGAGGCCGCTGGTGGCGCCCTTGTGGAAGCCGCAGCCGTCGTCGATCACCCGCACGTGCAGCGGCGAGCCGGCCAGCTCCACGCGCACGTGCCGCGCACCGCCGTGATGGGCGGCGTTGCGCACCGCCTCGGCCACGATCCGGAACAGCTCGGAACGGACGTCCGGCGCGACCTCGGTGGCCACCCGCACGTTGACCTGGACCTCGACGTCGCACTCGGCGGCCAGCCAGGCGCCGTGGCGGGTCAGCGCGACTCCGAGCGGCTCCCCGGCCGGCGGGACGAGCGCCTCGATCGCCCGGCGCGAATCGGCCAGCGCACGCTCGGCGGCCGACAGGATCTCGCGGCCCTCGGGCAGCTCGCCGAGACGGCCGGCCCGGCGGCGGATGAACGCCAGCTCCTGGGCGACGCCGTCGTGCAGCTCGCGGGCGAGGCGCCGGCGCTCGCGGGCCAGCGCGGACTCGGCGCGGGCGCGGCTGCGGCGCCGCAGCTCGTCGGCCGCGCCGGCCGCCAGGACCAGCCAGCCGAGCAGCCGCAGGGCGTCCCCCACCCGGACCACGCCGTCGTCCGGCGCCGGGAAGAGCGCGTAGTTGAGCTTGGCGAAGCCGCCGAGGATGACCGCGATCGCCACCCAGCGCAGGAACGGCTCGCCGCGCCGGTTGGCGCGCCGGGCCAGCCCGGCCGCCGCGATGACGAGCGTGGCGGCGATGGCGATCTGGACCACGAGCCGCCCGAGCTCCGGGCGGCCGCCCGGCCGGGTCGGCTCGGCGAGGCGGACCGGCGGGCCCGCGCCGGCCACGACGGCGGTCAGCGCGCCGGCCGCCAGCGCGACCACGAGCGCGGCCAGCCACAACGTGCGCGGGCGTGCGCGGGGCGCACGTGCTGGTGCGTAGGCGGCGATGGCGAGCAGTAACGCGCCTGCGAGGTTGCCGCCGATCGCGTAGCGCGCCTCGCGCGGCGACCAGGCGCCCGACACGATGAGCGCGGCCACGGCCAGCGCGGTCACGGCCAAGACCGTCAGCCCGGCCGCCAGCCAGACATGGTCCGCGCGCGAACCCATCCCGCACTGGCGCACGAGCGTCGCCACCGTGGCCACGGCCAGCAGCGCGCCGCAGCTCTCGAGCGCAGCCCGCAGCGAGGGCGCCTCGAAGGAGTTGTGCAGCCACGGCACGGCCACGACCGCCAGCGTCACGGCAGCCGCTCCAGCCGCCGCGAGCGACACCGTGGAAAGCGCCGGCCTCCGAGCCGGTCCTGCGTCCATTTGTTCCACCCTCCGAAAAAACCTCCGAACCCAGCGAGGTTTCTACCTCAAGTAGTGGTCCTAGGGCAAGCCGGTCAGCCACATCATTTGCGAATCCGAAATGAGAAGCGCCGGATCTGGCGCGCCTCAGCGCACGCTGAGCTCGGGTTCCGGCGCGTCAGAACGGGGTCAGCGGGCCGCCCCCGCCGCGCTTCGGCAGGTACGCCCCGGAGGCGAGCACGAGCAGCGCGAGCGCGATCTGCTCGAAGCCCGCGTCGGCGCCGATCCAGCCGGACCGCGGCCCCTTGACCCGCATCACCCGGGAGCCGCGCGCGTCCTCGACGGCGAAATGGCCGAGGAAGTTCGGCCGCATCGTGGCCAGGCGGCCGTCCGGCCCCTCGCAGACGAGCGCCTTGCGCTCGCGGCGCAGCCGCCCGGTCATGTCGCCGAGCGAGATCGCGACGCCGGCGTCGAGCGCGCCCTGGTCGCGCCGCGACATGTCCCAGTCGACGTGGGCCTCGCCGGCCGGCGTGTCCAGGAAGACGCCCTCGCCGACGACCATGCGGATCGTCATCGGCCCGTGCGGCCCGGCGTAGACCGGGCCGTCCGCCCCGGGCTCGAGCTTGAATGGGGTCGTGTCCGCGCTCACGACGGCGCCGAGACCTGGAGGTGGCAGAGCAGCGCCAGCGCGGCGTTCACGCTCGGGTCGCTGGAGCCGGCGAGCGGCCAATCAGCCGCGGTGCTCGGCTGCCGCGCGATCCCGACGCTCCCGTCCGGCTGCGCGGCGACGAACGTGCGGTCGGGCCGGTAGAGCAGGTAGCGCCCGAGCGCGGTGGCCTGCATCCGCACGCGCTGCGCGCCGGCCACCCCGGTGAGCGAGTAGCAGCCGTGGACGAGCGAGTAGCGCGCCGGCGCCGCGCCCAGGGCGCGCGCCGGGAGCACGACCGCGATCACCGCCGCCCCCATCCCCGTCCAGCGCAGCCTCCGCATGCCGATCCGCGACCGTAGCGCCCGCCGCGCCGCCGCGCGCCGGTATCCGGTGCGGAGGTAGCCGCCGCGATCCCGGCGCTCGTGCGCGCGCCGGCCCTGCGATGCTGCCGCGTCGTGCCACGGCAGATCATCACCACCGCGACCGCGCCGAGCTCGCCCCTCTACAGCCAGGCGGTCAAGGCCGGACCCCACGTCCTCGTCTCCGGCACGGTGGGCGTCGACCCGAGCACCGGCACGCTCGCCGGCGACACGATCCAGGACCAGACTCGCCAGGCGCTGACGAACTGCGAGGCGATCCTCGCGGGCGCCGGCGCCGGTCTGGACGACGTCATCGAGGTGGGAATCCTGCTCACCCACCCCACCGACTTCGACGGCCTCAATGAGGAATACGCGCGGTGGTTCACGTCCGATCCACCGACCCGCTATGTCGCCAGGCTAGGCCCAGAGCCGCCGGGCGTGCTCGTCTCGATCCGGATGACGGCCTACGTGGCCTGAGGTACCGCTACGGGGATTCGAAGCGCGCGCCCGGATTCGCGCGATCGACGCTGTAGAGCCGAATTCGGCGGTTCGTCGCGGATATGCCCGTCTTGCATGCTCCGGTCCGATCCGGCCGAATCCGACTGAGTCGGGGGCCGCTGGCGCGCGACTGGCGCGCGTACGCCGTCCGCTGGAGCGCTCGGACGGGCCGCTCCCATTGGTCCTGTGGTCAGGTCTCGTCGTGGTCGCCCGCTCGGTGTTCTCCACGCCGTCGCCGTCGTGGTTGGCTCAGGCGGTTGACACAGCGGACCGCCACGCCTCTTCGTCGATGAACGAAGCGCGAATGGCGTCAAAGACTTCGTCTGCGCTGGACGGCGTGAACCCGGGCGACCGAGCGAGACACACCGCGTCGAAAGGTTCCTCGGCTCTGAAGTCGGCCCCACGGATCTGTCTGAACCGAAGGGCCGGCTCCGTCTGCGTCGGCTGCGGCCGAGCGAATGGACTCGATTGCACCTGCTTGAGCTGTTCGGACGTTAGGTGGGGAAGCCTGAGGTTTGAGGCTGCAACGTCGTAGTCCTCCTTGAAGTACAGGAGGACGTCGTCGCCCCCGCCCGGGTTGTAGACGTAGGTCTAGTCCGACAGCCACCGGCACGCCACGGCGAACGCCAGGAAATCCCATCCGTCACGACCGGCTCGGCGAGACTCAAGCGCTCCGACACTGGTCGGTGCACAACCTCCGTGAGCACGAAGCCGAAGCCTGCCTCACCAAAGCCGAGATCAGCGTGGACGTCGACAGGAGTAAGCGAGAGCGGTGGCGCGAGAACACCTGCATCGATCGCGTCGTGCCAACGCACGAACATCTCGTAGTGTGCGGTGGGTGTCCGTGGTCGCGCTCGAACGCGCGCAGCCCGTCGAGGATCTCCGCCCGGTCCACGTCCCGTGTAGGCCGGGCTCAAGTCCCGCCGCCTGAAGCCCGGCAGACCAGGCGCCGAAGACATTCTTGACCGTCGATGCGGGCGGGTGATCGTGGCCGGCGACGATCCACTGCGCCGGACGCGTCTCGGGATAGGCGGGCGCTCAACCTCTCGACGCGGGCGGCTCAACGCTGACACGACGCCGGCCTATGCCGCTTTAGCCACCTTTGGCGGCGGGGGATCCGGGCCTACGGTCCTTGAGGCCCGGTTGCGCTATTTCGGGCGTCGGCTGCGTCGGCTCACGTGGCCGGCCTGAGCCATTGTGCGCGTCCTGGTCGCGATGTGCTGCTGCGGCCGACGCCGCGAGCGAGCCGGCCGCGGGGAGGTCGGATCAGGATGCGTTTGTAATGGTGAAGCCTGTGAAGCTGAAACCGTCTGAGTGGCCATCCATCTTGCGGCCGTGGCCAGCCTGCGTGATTACGTGCACGCTGCCCAGCACCGTCAGAGACGGCGGCTCGTAGGCCTCAGGCATCCAGGCGGGGTCCTGCAGGACGACGTCTTCCATGACGACTACCTTCCGATTGATCTGGTCGCTTGCCAAATGTAGGGGGCGGACGCTATGACGACTCCCGCGAAGGTCCAGTACGGCACGGATCGGCGCCGGGTCATGCGGCCGGCCTGAGACGGTTGACGCGGTTGCGCGCAAGCGCTTCGTCGGCGCCCGACCCGCACCCGGGGATGAGTCGGAGGTGCGGGCCGGACGCCGGCGAAGCGCCGACGCCCGTGGGGGGTAAGTGCGCCCGTCAAGACGACGGCGCTCGCCGCCAACGAGGATGCCATCTCGCGGTCCGCTTCCGACGGCGCTTCACCCGGATGAACGAGAGCGTTCAGGTGGAACCTGTCCAGTGCCCCGGACACGGCGCGGGAGACAGAACCGCATACCCCCGCCAGTTTGCCGTGGGCGTCGTAGTCGGCGGTCACGAGCGGTGCGGGACCTCGCGAACCCGAACGCGGCCTCAGGGTCCGTCGTCGGGAAGCCGACCCACGGCGAGGAAGTCTGAGGCGCGTGCCGCCGCGCGCCTACGCGGGGGTCATCCGCAACCGTTCGTCGCGCGGGAACGTCAGCTTTATCGCGGTTGACTCCACGGTGACCGTGCGGATTGACCCGGCGACCGGCAGCGGGATGGCCGGCCGGAGCGCTTGCTGGCGATCTCCACGCCGTCCGAGTTGCGAATGGCCAGACCCACCAGGCGTCCGCGGCTGCTCGCGAACACGGCGAGCAGCGATCTCCCGGAGCGCCACCAGATGCCCGACTCGTCCGAGCCGATCTCGCCATCGACGGGAGCCGAGAGATCCTGGCCGCCCTTCACGCGCACCACGAGACGCAGCGGCGGCGCAACGAACCGTTGGAAGGCGTCGCGCGGCGAGAGCCCGCGTTCGTTCACCAGCGTTTCCATGAGCGCCCGGGCTTCGTTCGTCCAGCGCAGCGGTCCGTCCGTCTCGGGGGCCGTGCCCTGCCGGTAGCTACCTGATCTCCGGGTCGGGCGCCCGCTGGACCATCGGCAACATCGCCGGCAACCCCGTCAACGCGACGGCCACCGCAACCGGCTTCGCCATCGCCGCCGACGGAGCACGCGTACCCGTCGTCGTTCTCGGGGCCAGCGCGACGCCGCAGGTGATCGCGACAACCCAGCAGGCCCGGATCCGGCAGCGCCGCGCAGCGATGGGGACGAGCTGATGGTCGTCGACACGCACGAGAACACCACGCTGGGCGAAGCGATCGAGCGCACGCTGGAGGTCCGGCGCGACCAGGCCGTCACGGTGCTTGAGGGCGGCCCGGATGGCTCGGAGATCTGGCGTGACGTGCTGCTGGGCGCGCGAACTCGCCACGAGCCGCGCCACCGAGACAACGTCCTGTCGCTGGAGTTCGCGTCGGGGCGGACGCTGGAGTTCGCCGAGGCGCAGGTTGAGAGCGCGACGTTCGGACGCTCGCCGGCGGAACGCGACGATCGCCTGAGCATCCTTGAGCAGGGCGAGGGCGGACGCATCGTCATCGTCGCCCCGGAGGGTGCGCCGCTCGAGAGGCCCCAGCCGCGTCTACGTCTACGAACACTTCCGCCACGCGCACGGCCAGACCGCGAAGCGCCAGCGCGACCCTCTGCTCGCGTTGCCGGCCGAGGGCATCGCGCGCAACAAGATCCGACACCTCACGCCCGTCATCGCAGAGGCTTACGCCGGGACGGGGTCCAAGACGATCAGCCGTGACATGAACGCCCTCGAGAACTCGGGCTGATCGAACGCACCCCGAAGGGATTCGGGCAAGGCAGGAGGTCATGCTCGGCTTCCTTCCGGACGTCGCTGGCGACGGGCAGATCCTCCTGTAGGCCGGCTGGCGCGCACCGGCGCGCAGGCGCTCCAAGAACGACGAAACCCGCCACGGAGGCGGGCTTCAGAAGGTACCGCTACGGGGATTCGAACCCCGGTTTCCGCCGTGAGAGGGCGGCGTCCTAGTCCCCTAGACGATAGCGGCAGGGAACGACCGGACCAGCGTAGCAACGGGTCCGGGATGCGGCTGAGAGGACTCGAACCTCCACGGGGTCTCCCCCACACGGACCTGAACCGTGCGTGTATACCAATTTCACCACAGCCGCCAGCTCGAGCCGAGCAGGATACCGCGCCCCTATCCCAACTCAAGTCTTGCGGCCCACGTGCAGGAGGAGGCTGAGCGACGTCCTCCCGGCGGTTTAATCGGACATCCCGGGCAGTCCGGCGCGGACGCAGGCCGAGCGTGGCGCAGGTGGCGGCGAAGAGATCGAGGATGTCCTGGGAGCGGTTGCCGAAGCAGTAGCTCACGTACTCGTACCGGCCAGTCCGGTTGACGAACACGCAGCCGTCGGACCGGATGAGGCCTCGCAGCAGCGCCCATGGAGCGCTCGCCACGATCGTCTCCTGCCACGGCTCCAGCACGATCGGCCGTTCGTGCTTCTTGCCGGGGCCGGCCTGCGGGAATACGCACGTCAGGTGAGCGTGGTAGACGTGCGGTATGACGGTGGCGCCGCCGTCCGCGACCACGCGACCGATGCGGTTGCCCGGGAAGCACCGGCGGAGCAGCGCCTCCGCCGCCCCTACGACATCGGGGTAACGGGAGTCGAGAGAGAGCCGCAGGCGTTGCGAGCGAGCGCCCTGCGAGATGTGGCCATCGCCCAGGTACAGGCCGAGAAGCTCCGCGTAGTCGTCCGGCGTGAAGCGCGCCGGCGTCGCCGGTCGCCAGCAGCGCGGGCAGCGAGGCCGCAGGTCCGGGACGCACGCGGGCGTGGCGCATGTCGCGGACCGTGCTGCGGGGTAGCGCGAGGCGGCGGGCTATCTCGCAGTCGTTGACTCCCGCGGCCACCAACTCGAGGACCGAGTGACGGAGGGCCGGCGGATGCATGGCGAACAGATGTTCGCACGGGCGGCGAACGGAACCGCGGGATAGCCTGCCGCGGCGATGCGGCTGGGGGTTCTGAGGCACCGGGAGTTCCGGCTCGTGTTCCTGGCGCAGGGCATCTCGGTGCTGGGTGACCGGATGGTGTCGGTGGCGCTCGCGTTCGCGGTGCTCGGGCTGGGCGGGACGGCGAGCGACGTGGGGCTCGTGCTGGCCTGCCGGCTCCTGCCGATGGTGGCGTGCCTGCTGGCCGGCGGAGTGGTGGCCGACCGGGTGTCGCGGCGGGCGGTGATGGTGACCGCGGACCTCGTGCGGGTGGGCAGCCAGGGGTTGATGGGCGCGCTGCTGCTCGCGGGCGCGGCGCACGTGTGGACGCTCGCCGTGCTGGCCGGGGTCACCGGCGCGGCGGGAGGCTTCTTCCAACCGGCCTCGACCGGGCTGCTGCCGTCGCTCGTGACGCCGGAGGAGCTGCAGCCGGCGAACGGCCTGCGCAGCACGGCGATGGCCGGCGGGGAGATCGTCGGGCCGGCGGTCGCCGGCGTGCTCGTGGCGGGCGCCGGCGCGGGCTGGGCGATCGTGGCCGACGCGGCCACGTTCGCGGCCAGCGCGGCGTGCCTGGCCAACCTGCGGCTGCCGCCGCTGCCGGCGGGCGAGCGCACAACGTCCTTCTTCACCGAACTGCGCGACGGCTGGACGGCGTTCCGCTCGCGCACGTGGGTGTGGGCCGCCGTGGCGATCATCGCGATCGACAACGTGCTGTGGGGCGCTTGGAGCGCGCTCGGGCCGGTCGTGGCGCACGAGCGGCTCGGGGGCGCGACGGCCTGGGGTACGGTGCTGGCCGTCTTCGGCGTCGGCGCGCTGCTCGGCGGCGTGGCGGCGGTGCGGACGGACCCGGCGCGGCCGCTCGTGGTGGTGGCGGTCGTCGGGATCGCGTTCTCGGTGCCGCTCGCCTGCCTGGCCGCGGGCGCGCCGCTGGCCGTGCTCGCCGCCGGCGCGCTGCTGACCGGCGTGGCGACGATGGTGTGCAACTCCGTCTGGGAGTCGACGCTGCAGCGCCACATCCCGCCGGACCAGCTGTCGCGCGTCAGCGCCTACGACTGGTTCGGCTCGATGGCGTTCGCCCCGCTCGGGCTGATCCTGTGGGGGCCGATCGCGGCGGCGAGCGGGCTCTCGTCCGCGCTGTGGATCGCCGCCGCCGTGCAGGCGGCGACCTCCGTCGCGCTCCTGGCGGTGCCCGAGATCCGGCGGCTGCCTGCAATGCCGCTTGCACTGAGCAGGGGAACCCGCTGATAGAACGACGGCCGCCGAGTCGTCGCGCCCCCGGGCCGGCGAGCGGGGGAACCACAGCGGCCCAGGCCGCGGGGGCGAATCGCCGGGATCGAGCCCGGCGTAGCGAAAGCGAGCCCGTCAGCTCACCTCGTAGGCGCCATGGGACATGCACAGACGGGGCCGGACATCACGATGCGCGTGCGCGCTGGCGGCGACAGTCGCGCTGCTCGCGCCCGCCGCGGCGCGGGCCGGCGACCTCCACAGCGGCGACCGCAGCCCGAAGGTGGCCACGATCCAGCGCTGGTTCCACCTGACGCCCGACCACATCTACGGCCCGGCCACCGAGCGCGCGGTCAAGCGCTTCCAGCGCCGCCACGGGCTGACGCCGGACGGCGTCGTCGGCCCCGCCACCTGGGCGGCGCTCAAGCGCGCGTACGCCGGGCAGCGCCATCTCGCCATCGCCCACCGCGGCAGCCGCGTCGCGCTCCTGCAGCGGGCGCTCGGGGTCTCGGCGGACGGCGTGTTCGGCCCGGCCACGGAGCGCGCGGTCAAGCGCTTCCAGCGCGCGCACGGGCTGACCGCCGACGGGGTCGTCGGGCCGGCCACCTGGACGGCGCTCGGCCACCCGGGGATGGCCACGGTGCTCGAGCGCGGGCGCACCGCCCGGCGGGGCGGGCTGCCGCGCAGCGTGCGCCGCGTGATCGCCGCCGGCAACCGGATCGCCGGCTTCCCCTACAGGTACGGCGGCGGCCACGCGACGTGGAACGACACCGGGTACGACTGCTCGGGCTCGGTGTCGTACGCCCTGCACGGCGCCGGCCTGCTCGACTCGCCGCTCGACTCGACCCAGCTCGAGTCGTGGGGCGCGCCCGGCAAGGGCCGCTACATCACGGTCTACGCCAACGCGGGGCACGCCTACATGGTCGTGGCCGGGCGTCGCTTCGACACGTCGGGCGCCGGCGGCGCGGGCACGCGCTGGCACACGGACATGCGCTCGCCGGCGGGCTACGTCGCCCGCCACCCGCCCGGTCTCTGAGCGTTTCCTGGGCCGATCTTTAGCTGGGCGTTGAGAAGCGCCCGGAAGATTCCTGGCGCAGCGGCACTGACCACGCCCGTCCCGGAGGTTGCCGGTGAGCTTCACCGACACCCAACTGAACACCCAGGTTCCGACGCAGGAGACCGGCTCCCTGCCCCGGATCCCGGACCGAGAACGCCGCCGGGGCGCGGTGCTGCCGCAGCTCGCGCCGGGTCGCTACCTGGCCGTCGAGGACGCCGGCGAGCTGGTCCTGCTGCCGCTCGCCAATGACCTCGTGCGCCTGGGGCGCAGCCCCGCGAACGACATCGTGCTCGACGACGCCTCGGTGTCGCGCCGGCACGCGCTGCTCGCCCGCCGCGGCGAGGCGACGTTCGTGCTCGACGACCGCAGCCTCAACGGCGTGCGCGTCAACGGCGAACGGGTGAGCGAGGCGCGGTTGCGCGACGGCGACGCGCTCGTGCTGGGCAACGTCGCCGTGCGCTACGTGGAACGCGCCTGAGGCGCTCAGCCGACCTCGTAGGTGAGGAACGCGAGGCCGTCGCCGATGGTCCGGCTCGCGACGAGGCGCAGCGGTTTCTGGTCGGCGGTCTCGCCGAACAGCCGCTCGCCGGCGCCGAGCACGACCGGGAAGACGAACAGCCGCAGCTCGTCGACCAGGTCGTGGTCGAGCAGCGTGCGGGCGAGCGGATAGCTGGCGTAGACGACGATGTCGCCGTCGAGGGTCCGCTTGAGCTCGGCCACCGCGGCGACCACGTCGCCGCGAGCGGCGTGGCGTTGCTCCAGCGCGGAGTGCCGACGGTCGACGACACGACGTACTTGGGCAGACCGTTCAACCGGTCCGCCCAGGCGTCGTCGCGCGAGTCCAGCGCTCGGCGAACCACGCGTCGCTGCGCCGGCCGAGCAGCAGGGCCGCCGTCTCCCCGGCCTCCGCGACAGGACCTTCGCCCAGGTTCGAGGTCCGGCCGCCGAACTCGCGGAACCAGCCGCCGAGCCGGAAGCCCTCGCGGCCGTCGGGGTCCTGGACGACCCCGTCGAGCGAGACGTTGGTGCTGATCACGATCTTCCCATCGCTGCGCTCCGTTCTCGAAGATGACTTGTCGTGCGATGAGGCGCCGGGAGCGACGGAAACTGGGCGACCAATTTCGCGCCTCCCCGACGTCATAGTGGTGATGTGGGTGCACAGGCGAATCGATGCGAGGATGCGGGCATGACGGAGCAGACCCTGACCCGAGCGCGCGCCGGCGACGAGGATGCGTTCCGCGAGCTGACCGACCCGTACCGGCGCGAGCTCCAGGTGCACCTCTACCGGATCGTCGGCTCGACCCAGGACGCCGAGGACCTGCTGCAGGAGACGCTGCTGGCCGCCTGGCGCGGCCTCGAGCGGTTCGAGGGCGCGCGATCGTGCGCGCCTGGCTGTACCGGATCGCGACGAACCGTCGCTCGATGCGCTGCGGGCGAGCCGGCGCCGCGCCGCAGACCAGCGGTGCCCCGATGCCCGAGCCGACGCGCTGGAACGAGCCCTCCGGCTCGAGCCCTACCCCGACGCGCTGCTCGAGGGGATCCCCGACGAGCGCCCCCGGGCCGGAAGCGCGCTACGAGGCAGGGAGGCGATCGCGCTGGCGTTCATCGTCGGCCTTCAGCACCTGCCGGCGCAGCAGCGCGCGGTGCTCGTGCTGCGCGACGTGCTCGGCTACGCGCGGCGGAGTCGCCGAGATGCTCAAGACCAGCGAGGCGGCGGTCAACAGCCTGCTGCGCCGCGCGCGGGAGGCATTCGAGGCGCGGCTGCCGGCCGCCGGACGCGAGCGCGCGCCGCTCCCGAGCTCGAAGCTCGAGCGCGACGTCGTCGGCCGGTTCGCCGAGACCGTCGAGGACGGCGACATCGACGGCATGGTCGCGCTGCTCACCGACGACGCGTGGCTCACGATGCCGCCGCTCCCGCACGCCTACCAGGGCCGCGAGGCGATCGGCGCGTTCCTGCGCGGCGCTGAGGCGCGCCGCGGCGCGCCGCTGCGGCTGCTCCCGACGCGCGCCAACGGCCAGCCGGCGTTCGGCGCGCTACCCGGGGCGGGGCGCGGGCGCGTTCTCGCTGTTCGTGCTGACGCTCGCGGGCGGCCGGATCTCCGCGATCACCTGGTTCGCCGACAGCCGCGGCTTCCCGGTTCGGCCTTCCGCCCACGCTGGGCGGCTAGCGCGGCGGCCGCGGCCCGTCGGGGACGATGTCGCGGCCCGTCGGCTCGAGGTCCTCGCCCAGCTCGATCTGCCAGAAGAACCGCGTGAACGTGCGCCCGGCGAGGAACTCGCCCACGTGCGGCTCGATCCGCTCGCCCTGCGCCAGGCGGACGATCAGCTCGGGGTAGGTCCGGCCCGGCAGTGCGGCGTACATCGGGCAGGCGAACGCGCCGCCGAAGCGCGCGTTGATGTCTGTGATCCGCAGCCCGAGCGCCGTGTCGCGGAACATCTGGATCGTGGCCGGGCCGCGCAGCGGCAGCGCCTCCGCGACCGCCCGGCTGAGCTCGATCAGCTCGGGGTCGGCGAGCGCCGCACCCTTGATCGATTCGCCGCCGCGCGACTCGAGCATCGTGCGCGGGATCGCGTTCAGGCAGCGGCCGTCCAGGTCGCAGAGCAGGTCGACGGAGAACTCCGGCCCGGCGAGGAGCCGCTGCACCATCACCGGCTCCTTGACGTAGCCCGCGAAGAACTCCACCTCGCGCGCGTCGGCCGCCGGGTGGATCGAGCGGCTGCCCGAGCCCTGGCGCGGCTTGACCACCGCCGGGTAGCCGTCGGCCGGTTCGCCGGGCAGCCAGGTCGGCGGGCTCGGCAGGCCGTGGCGCACCAGCAGCCGGTGCGCCTCGTACTTGTCGAACGTGGCCCGGCAGACCTCGGCGTCCGGGACGAAGGCCGGCAGCTCGCTGCGGGCCAGCACCTCGAGGTCGAGGTCGGTGAGCGGGACGACGGCGCTCACGTCGTGACGCTCGACGAGCTCGGTGAGGAACGGGATGTAGTCGGGCGAGTCGACGCGCGGCGGCGCCACGCGCACGTCGGCCGCGTACCGGGCGGGCGCCAGCGGGCTCGGATCGGCGGCGACGACGAAGGCGTGCTGCGCGAACGCGCTGACGATGTCGTAGCGCTTGCCGACGCCGGTGAGCAGGACCGCCGGCCGGCTCAATGGAAGCGCGTCAGGGTGTCCGAGCGCAGCCCGAGGCGCAGGCTCTCCACGGCGATCAGGTCGTGCGGCAGCACGTTGCCCAGGTTGACGTCCGACCCGAAGTGGCGGACGAGCCAGGCCTGCTGGGAGCGCCGCGGCGCCTCGAAGATGAGCCGCTCGGCGCCGGCCGCCCCCACGAGCGCCTCGACCAGCTCGTCGCGGATGGAGCCGTCGGGCCAGTAGAGGCCGGCGTCGCCGGACACCCGGCCCTCGCACACCACGGCCTGGGCCCCGGCCTCGAGGGCCTCGGACGCCTGCCGGATCCACAACTCGCCGGACGGGGCGAGCCGGCCGTCCTTGCTGCCCACCTCGACGAACACGACGAACTCGGCGGCCAGCTCGGCGATCAGCCGGCGCTTCTCGCCCGGCGGCAGGTCGAGCGTCCCCTCCGAGACCTCGACGTGCCGGATGCCGAGCCGCTGCAGCGCGTCCGTGAGCGCGCCGACGCGCTTGTGGCGCCAGGCGAGCTCGGTCAGTGTGCCGCCGAGCATCGGCGCGACGTCGTGCTCGCGGTAGGTGGCGAGCTTGGCCTCCAGCGCCCCCGTGATCAGCGCCGAGCCCCAGCCGAGCCGCACCACGTCGACGTGCGGAGCGGCGAGCTCCATCAGCCCCTCGGCCTCGACGCGGGTCAGGCCCGGGTCGACCACGTGCGTGACGCCCACCGTGCGCGGCTTGGCGGCGCGCGCGGGCAGCGGGATCAGGCCGCCGAGCCCGGTGGCGAGCGGGGTGTGCATGGCGTGCAGTATGGGGACACCCGCGGTCGGCGCGTCGCGCGGCGCGAACTCTCGGCGAATTCCCAGGGTCGCTTGGCAGCTTGGAGAGCGATGTCGCTCAAGAACATCCGGCCGCGTCACGTGTACCTCGCCTCGGCCGCGGCGTTCGTCGCGCTCGCGGGCTTCGAGGGCGCACGCATGGCGTCCGGGCACGACCCGGCGCTGGCCGCCTCGCGGCACGCTCGGCCGGCGCCGGCGGCGCAGCCGTACCAGGGCGGCGGCGGCTTCGTCGACCCGAACGACGCGCAGGGCGGGCAGGGCGGCTTTGTCGACCCGAACGACGCGGCTCCGCAGGGCGGCTTCGACCCCGGCCAGGTGCCGCAGCCGGAGTCGCGCCTGTCGTGAGCGACGACCCGCTGCATCAGCTCGCCTGGCTGTCGGCCCGCTCGGCCGGCCTGGTGGCCTGGGCGCTGGCCGGGCTGGCCACGCTGCTCGGCCTGGCCATGGCCGCGCGGCTCGTGGACCGCGGCCCGCAGGTGCGCGACCTGCACCGCCACCTGACGCTGGCCACGCTGATCGCCGTGGCGGGCCACGGGGTGGCGATCGCGCTCGACCCGTTCCTCAAGGCCGGCCTGGCCGGGATCCTCGTGCCGTTCACGATCGGCTACCGCCCGCTCGCGGTGGCCGCGGGCATCCTGTCCGGCTGGCTGCTCGTGGCCTTCGCCGGCTCCTGGTACCTGCGCCGCAAGCTCGCGCCCGGCGCCTGGCGCCGGCTGCACCGCTTCGCCCCGCTCGTGCTCGTGGCGAGCACCGTCCACGCGCTCACCGCCGGCAGCGACGCCGGCACCTGGTGGATGACCGCGGCCGCGTTCGCGCTGTGCGGCACGGCGACCGTCCTGCTCGCGCTGCGCTGGCTCACCGAGCCCGTGAAGGCGCCGCCGCGGCAGCCGGCGGCGCCGCGCGCGACCGCGCCGCCGCCGCCGGAGCCGCAGTCCGCCCCGCTGTGGGCGCGCCGGTAGCTACTTGACCTTGATCGTCATCGTCATGTCCTGGTGCAGCGTGCAGACGATCTTGTAGGTGCCGGGCTTGGTCAGCTTGCGCGAGAACGTGTAGTCCATGGCCGCCGAGGCCGAGTGGAACCGCTTGACCCCCTTCGGCCCCGACTTGAGCTTCACGTCGTGCGAGTTGGTGTTGTCGTCGAGCCAGACCCACTTCACGGTCGTGCCCGGCTTGACGGTCATCTTGGTCGGGCCGTAGTAGTCGTCGCCCACCTGGATCCGCTTGGTGGGCGCGGCGAGCGCCACGGCCGGGAACGCGCAGGCGGCGACCGCGAGGGCCGCCGCAGCCTGCCGTCTCACTTGGGCGCCTTCTTCCCCGTGTAGCTGCTGTAGAGCTCGAGCGGCACGAGCCCGGGCTGCGGCGTATGCGGGTGCTTGATCCAGTACTGCTCGTGGGTCGGGTCGAGCGCCCAGCTGACCATCTCCTGCTGGACCGACGACGAGAACGCGTTCGCGCCGCTGAACGGGCAGGGGGCGAACGTCGACTGGTCGGCCGGCTCGGTCACCTGGACGCCGGTGTTGCCCGCGAAGCAGTTCGCCGTGCCGTTGCCGTCGTAGAACAGGTCGCGGCCGTTGAGGTCGGTGCCGTTCAGCCCGAACGCGTTGTTCGTGAACGAGTTGCCGACCAGGTCCTGTGCGCCCGGCTCCTGCGTGAGCAGGAACTGCTGGATCATCCCGGCCCCGCCCAGGTAGTTGCCCCAGACGCGGTTGTCGGTGACCTGCGTGTCGCGGCTGCCGAACAGCAGGATGCCCACGCCGACCGGATAGGGCGTCGCGTCCTTGTTGTTCTTGGCCACCTTGAACGGCGCCCCGGCGTAGTAGTTGAAGTTGTTCCAGAACACGTCGTTGTCGGTGATGACGTTGTGCTCCGGCGGCGCGAACTTCTCCGAGTGCAGCGCGTTCGGGACGATCCCCGTGCCGTTGTCGAACCACTGCGAGTGCTCGATCGTCACGTAGCGCATGTTGGTGCCGGAGAAGCCGAGCACGTTGCCGTAGGAGACGACGTGGTCGACGATCGTCCGCACCGGCTTGACCTGCGACGGCGTCTGCCCGACGTAGTAGCCGGAGTCGTTGTTCCAGGCGGCGACGTCGTGGCTCATCGTGCCGCCGACGGAGTTGAAGGCGTAGATGCCGTAGGTCCCGACCTGGAACGCCTGCAGGTAGCTCGCCGTGTAGCCGTTGACGTTGACGAAGAAGAAGCCGTTGGCCTTGTAGTGCTGCGCCGTGATCCCGCGCACCGTGACCTGGTCGGCGCCGTTGACCTGCACCCCGTTCTGGGCGCGCGCGCCGGACAGGCCCTTGCCCTCGAGCAGCACCTTCGCCGGGTGCGCCTGGTCGCCGACGATCTTCAGGTAGCGCTTGCCCGCGCCGCTGACCATCACGCCCTCGCGGTACGTGCCGTCCGCGACCCGGATCGTGTCGCCGGCCTTGGCCTTGCGCACCGCGGCGGAGATCGTCTTGAACTTCGCGTGCCGGCCCACGCGCAGCGTGTGGAACGGCCCCTTCGGCTTGCCCTGGATCTGGGGCTTGGTCGGCGGTGGATACACCGGCGGGGCCGCCTGCGCGGCGCCGGTGAGGCACGCCACCAGCACAATGGTCAGACCAGCGATGCGACGCATGTCGCTCCTCTCACTCCTCGACGAAATACCACCCCGACATGCCCATCTGGTGCGGGCCGACGTGGCAGTGGTAGAGCCAGCGGCCCGGGTTGTCCTCGGTCCACCGGGCGGTGACCGAGTTCAGCGGGCCGAGGTTGGGGTTGTCCACGTTGGCCCCCGACGGGTCCTGCCAGCGGTGGCCGTGGACGTGGAAGGTGTGGAACATCGAGTCGCCGCCGAACACGTGCCAGGCGACGTCCTGGCCGACGCGGGCGCGGACGATCGGCGTGTTGCCGGCGGCGGTGCGCCCGTTGACCACCTGGAATTGCTCGTCCAGGCCCGTGATGTTGGGCGGGAACGAGTGCAGGAACAGCACCGTCTCGACGTCCGGGAGCTTCGCGCCGGGCTCGCGGACGATGATCGACGCCGAACAGCCCGCGCGCGGTGTTGACCAGGTGGTTGGGGCCGTGGTCGTGATAGGGCCACACGCCGACCGCGTCGGGCGTCGCCTCCCACGTGTACTTGAACTCCTCGCCCGGGGCGATGAAGCCGCCGACGCGGGTGTAGTCGCCGTAGTAGGCGCCGTCGTAGTCCGGGTTGTAGCGGACGCCGTGCGGGTGCATGGTGATCGCCTGGTCGAAGTGCTCGTCGGCGTTGCGCACGTGGGCGACGATCACGTCGCCGACATTGGCCTGCAGCGTCGGCCCGGGGATCGACGGCGGGGCCAGCGGGTCGGCGAACCCGGCGCTGAACGGCTGGTAGGCCCAGGCGCGGAACGTGCGCCGGGACTTGGGCGGCAACCGCATCCCCATCCAGTCGTCGCGGCCGGTCGGCGCGATGTCCCAGCGCAGCGACTTCGCCTGGATCCAGTACTCGCGGACCTGGCCGCCCGGCTGCGGGACCGGCGTCTGGAACGTGAGCTGGTCGACCGGGTCGGCCGTGCCCTTCCGGCGCGGAGCCTTGGCCGTGCGCGCCAGCGCGTCGGCCGCCAGCACGTCCTTGCGCGAGCCCAGCGCACTGGCTCCGCCGAGGGCGCACAGCAGGGAGGCACCGCCCGCTCCGAGGAACGCGCGTCGGTCGACGTGACGCATGACCGGCAACGTAGCAGCCGAATTAGGACGATCGCCCCAACTCGTCGCGTATGCTGGACGGATGGCCGAACGACGGCGGCGCAGCAAGGGCGAGGCCCGCCGGCAGGCGATCGTGGACGCCGCCGTCGAGTTGATCGCGGAGAACGCCGAGCCGCTCTCGCACCGCGCCGCGGCGCGGCGGGCGGGCGTGCCCGACTCCGCGCCGAGCTACTACTTCGACTCGATCGAGGAGTTGACGGTCGAGGCGTTCCGGACCGCGATCCACGGGTTCATCGCGCGCATCGAGGCGCTCACGGCGGCGGTCGGGGAGACCGCGATGACGCCGGAGGCGGTGATCCGGGCCTACGCCGCCGGCGCACCCGCCGAGGCACGCGCGACCCGGCTGCAGTTCATCGCCTACCTGTACGCCACGAGCCACCCGGCGCTCAAGCGCGAGGTCGAGTCGGCGCTCGCCGCGATGACCAAGGCGGCCGAGGACGTGATCCGGGCGATCGGCCGTCCGGACCTCGTCTGGGCGGCGCCGATCGTCGTCGCGTTCGTGGACGGCTACACGCTGCAGCGACTGGTCCGCCCCGGCGAGGGTTACGCCGGGCTGGAGGACGGACTGCTCGCGCTGCTGCGCGGGCTCGAATCCCGTTAGAGCACCTCGACGTCGCCGTCCTCGTGCACCAGCAGGCCCCCGCGGGCGGCCAGCACGGCGCGGGCGCCGGACGGCCCGCCGAGATACGCCGCCTTGGCCAGCGCCTCGGCCTCGAGCGCTGAGCCGCCGATCGCGCTGGCGCTGACCAGGCCGGTCCAGGCCGGCTCGCCGGTCGCCGGGTCGAGCAGGTGATGGGCGGGCATGCCGTCGGGGCGCAGCCACAGCCGGCGGGCGATCCCCGACGAGGCCACCCCGCCGCGCGCCAGCCGGAACCGGTGCGCCACCTCGCCGGTCAGCGGGTGGCGCACGGCCACCTCCCACGGCCGCCGCGCCGCGCCCGCACCGCCGACGGCGACGTCGCCGCCGCAGTCGCAGAACGCCAGCTCCCGCTCGCGCTCACGGGCCAGCACGCGGTCGGCGATCAGCCCCTTGGCGATCCCGCCGGAGTCGAGCCGGAGGCCCGGCGGCCGGGCGATCGCGTCGTCCGACACGTGCACGCCGGCCCACCACGGCGCCGGCCGGGGGGCGGCCGGGCGGCGCGGCGGCGCCAGCGCCCGGACGGCGTCCCAGGAGGCCCAGCCGGCGCCCGGGTAGCCCGCGGCCTCGATCTCCCCCACCAGCGTCGGGTCGACGAGGCCGCCGGTCTCGCGGCCCGCCCACACGGCGGCGCCCACGAAGTCCCGCAGCGCGGGGCTCGCCGGCACGACCCTGCGCGGGTCGGCGTTCAATGCCGACAGCTCGCTGGCCGGGTCGAACCGGGTGAGCGCCGCGGCGAGCGCGTGGACCAGCGCCTCAGCAGCGTCCGCGGCCGCCTCGGCGCCGGTCCCGGTGAGCACCACGTGACAGGTCGTGCCCATGCTCTCGAAATGCCGGCTCGCCACCACCGGCTGAAGGGTCTACCGGAAGCGCCGCGGGAACTGCCGCATGATCCCGTCGCTCAGCATGTCGGCCATCTCGAGGATGTGGCGGTGAACCGCGTCATAGTCCGAGATGTCGGCGGCGAAGTGGCCGGCCAGCCGGTCCTGCGCCTCCTTGAGCGTCTCGTCGAGGTGGGTCTTCATCATCGCCCGCATGTCGGCGCGCGACCACTGGAGCGGGTTCGCGGCGTGCAGGAAGTCCGCGATGTCGTCGGCGTTGGCGTACCAGCCGGTGACCGCCTTGGCGGTGGCTGCCTGGTCGCCGGCCTTCGCCGCCTGCAGCACGGCCACCGCGCCGAGGATGTGGGTGCGCAGCAGCGCGGTGAGCTCGTGGCCCGCCGCCTGGCCGTAGTACGGCTTTACCGCGTTGCCGATGTCGGTCTGGTTGGCGAGCAGCCGCGCTTCGGTGGCCTGCAGGTCGGGCAGTCCGGCGGCGAAGCTGACGATGGCCAGCCGCGTCCAGGTGATGTGGTCCTCCCACAGCTTGCGCATCCCGTCGTGGAACGCGAGCTGGCGGGCGTTCAACCGCTGCGGCGCGGCCGCGTGGGACGGCTGGCCGGCGACCACGGCCAGCGCGCCGGCCAGCAGCAACGGGACGATCCAGCGGCGCCTCATGGCGTCTCCCTTCCGACGGGCGTGAGCGCGTCGAGCGGCACGTCCGGGTCCGCCAGCCGCCGGTCCTCGACCGGAACGCGCTCGCGGATCAACCGGCCGATCGGCTCGACCACGTCCCACACGTTGACGTTCATCCCGGCCACGACGCGGTCGCCATCCAGCCAGAACGCGATGAACTCGCGCTCCGCGGGCGAGCCGCGGAACACCACGCGGTCCCAGCGCCGGGCCAGGCCGGTGTACTCCATGCCGACGTCGTACTGGTCGGAGAAGAAGTACGGCAGCCGGTCGTACGCCGCGCCGCCGCCGAGCATGACGCGGGCCGCCGCCGGGCCCTGCTCGAGCGCGGTGCCCCAGTGCTCGACCCGCACCCGCTCGCCATAGAACGGATGCCACGCGCAGGCGACGTCACCCGCCGCGAGCACGCCCGGCGCCTCCGTGCGCAGCCGCTCGTCGACGAGGATCCCGTCGCCCACGGCCAGCCCCGCCGTGGCCGCCAGCGCGGCCCGCGGCCGCACGCCGACGCCCACGGCGACGACGTCGCAGTCGACGGCCGAGCCGTCGCTCAGCCGCACGCGCTCGACTGCGCCCGCGCCCTCGAACGCGGCCACGCCCGCGCCGAGCCGCCAGCGCACGCCGTGGTCGGCGTGCAGGTCGCGGTAGACGGCGCCGGCCTCGGCGCCCAGCACGCCCTCGAGCGGGACCGACTGCGGCTCGATCACGGTCACGTCGAGCCCGCGCATGCGGGCCGACGCGGCCACCTCGCAGCCGATCCAGCCGCCGCCGACGACGACCATGTGGCCGCCGCCGCCCAGGCGCTCGCGCAGCGCGTCCGAGTCCGCCAGCTCGCGCAGGTAGAGCACGCCGTCGAGCTCCGCGCCGGGAACCGGCAGACGGCGCGGCTCGGCGCCGGTGGCCAGCAGCAGCGCGTCGTAGCGCAGCGCCTCGCCGTCGTCGAGCACGACCGTGCGCGCGGCGGGGTCGAGCGCCGCGGCGGGGGCGCCCAGGCGCAGCTCGATGTCGTGCTCCGCGTAGAAGCCCTCGGGGTGGACGAACACGGCGTCGCGGGCCGACTCCCCGCGCAGGTAGTCCTTCGACAGCGGCGGGCGCTCGTACGGGCGCTCGGCCTCCGCACCGACGAGCACGAGCCGCCCGGCGAAGCCCTCCGCGCGCAGGGTCTCGGCCGCCTTGGCGCCGGCCAGGCCGGCGCCGACGACGACGAACGTCTCAGCGGGTCATAGGTGTACGCGAGGCGGGTGAGCGTCAGCGCCCCGAGCAGCAGGCCGAAGTCGCGCAGCGCCACGTCGTAGTAGCCCGGCCCGCTGACCAGGTTGACGATGATGCCGCCCAGCCAGAGCACGACGACCGGCGCGCCGAGCCGCGGCCGCAGCGCCACGAGCAAACCGGCGAGGATCTCCACGCCGCCGACGACGTACATGAAGTCCTGGGCGCTGCCCGGCATCAGGTTGTCCACCCAGCCGGCGAGGTACTTCGGCCAGTCGGTGAGGACGTTGAAGAACTTGTCGAGCCCGAACAGGATCGGGGCGACGGTGAACGCGGCCCGGAGCATCAGGAACGCGTCGTAGCCGGCGTCGCGGCCGATCGCCGCGGGCGCCGCGGGGGCCGCGGGGGCCGCGGCGCGGGCGGGCGCGTCGTGCAGCAGGGACATGAGAACCTCCTCGTTCTAAAAACAACGACTGTTGGCGCGACGCTACGCCCGCCGCACACATTTGTCAACTACCATTGGACATAGAGATGGATCCGCTGTCCGCCCTCAGCTCGCTCGGCGACGCGACCCGCCGGCGCGTGTACGACCACGTCGCCGCCCAGCCCGGGCCGGTCGGCCGGGACGAGGTCGCGGCCGCCGCCGGCATCGGCCGCACCCTCGCCGCCTACCACCTCGACCGGCTCGCCGCCGAGGGCCTGCTCGACGTGACCTTCCGGCGCCGCTCCGGGCGCTCCGGCCCCGGCGCCGGCCGCCCGGCCAAGCTGTACGCCCGGGCCGGCACCGAGCTCACCGTGAGCGTCCCGCCGCGCGACTACCACCTGGCCGCGCGGCTGCTGGCCGACGCGGCGGCGGCGGACGCCGCGGACGGCCCGGTCCGGCGCTCGCTCACCGCGGCCGCCGGGCGGCTGGGGCGCGAGCTGGCCGCCGAGGAGCCGGATGCCTCGCTCGAGGCGCGGCTGCGCGAGCGCGGCTACGAGCCGTACCGCGACGGCGACGCGCTGCGGCTGCGCAACTGCCCGTTCCACGCCGTGGCGCAACGCCACCCGGACGTGGTCTGCGACATGAACCTGGCGCTGCTGCGCGGGCTGGCCGACACGGCGACCGAGGTCGCGCTCGAGCCCGGCCCCGGCCGCTGCTGCGTCGCGCTGCGGACCGCCCGGTCCGCTGCTCCATAGACTCCCGCCGGTGACCCCGGCGCCCCACGAGGACCACACGCGCGTCGTCTTCCTCTCGCTCCTCCTCGCGGGGATGGCGTTCGCGCTCTCGCAGACCGTGGTCGCCCCCGCCCTGCCGGAGCTCCAGCGCGCCTACCACGCCGACGCCGCCTCGGCGGCGTGGATCTTCACGGGCTACCTGCTCGCGGCGTCGGTGGCCACGCCGATCGTGGGCAAGCTCGGCGACGTCTACGGGCGCGGGCGCGTGCTCACCGTCGTGCTGCTGGTGTTCGCGGTCGGCAGCGTCGTGTGCGCGCTGTCGACGTCGCTGCTCGTGCTGGTCATCGGGCGCGTGATCCAGGGCGTCGGCGGCGGCATCTTCCCGCTGGCCTTCGGGATCATCCGCGACCACTTCCCGCACGACCGGGTGGCGACGGCGATCGGCGGCATCAGCGCGACGTTCGGGATCGGCGGCGGCGTCGGGCTCGTGCTGGCCGGCGTGGTGGTCGACACGCTGTCCGTCTCCTGGCTGTTCTGGCTCGGGCTGATGGCCCTGCCGGCGGCTGCGGCGATCTGGCGCTACGTGCCGCGCGAGGCGATCGGTACCGGCGTGCACATCGACTGGCTCGGCGCCGGGGTGCTGTCGGCCGCGCTCGCCGCGCTGCTCTTCGGCCTGAGCAAGGCCAACGAGTGGGGCTGGGGCTCGCCGCGGGTGCTGGCGCTGCTGCTCGGCGGCCTCGCGCTCGGGGTGGGCTGGGTGTGGCTGGAGACCCGGATCGCGCAGCCGCTGGTGGAGATCCGCGTGCTCCGCCGCCGGCCCGTGCTGATGACGAACATCACCGCGGTGCTCGTGGGCTTCGGCATGTTCGCGTCGTTCCTGCTCATCCCGCAGCTCGCGCAGACGCCGGAGCGCTTCGGCTACGGCTTCGGCGCGAGCGTCACCGGCTCGGGCCTGGTGATGCTGCCGAGCACGCTGGTCATGCTCGTGGCCGGGCCATGGGCCGGCCGGCTCGCCGCCAGCTCGCCGCGGCGGCCGCTCGTGCTCGGCGCGCTGAGCATGGCCGTGGCCTTCGTCGTCTACGCGACCGCGCACGGCAGCGTGTGGGAGGTGTGCGTGGGCGGCGCGCTGACCGGCCTGGGCATCGGCTTCGCCTATGCCTCGATGGCCAACCTCGTGGTCGCCTCCGTCTCGCCGGACGAGGTCGGGATCGCCACGGGCATCAACACGATCATGCGCACGCTCGGGGGCGCGCTGGGCGCGGAGCTGGTGGCCACGCTGCTGGCGGCGAAGACGATCGCCGGCACGGCGGTGCCCTCGGAGTCCGCCTACACCGTCGCGTTCGCGGTGGCGGCGGTGGCCTCCCTGCTGGCCGTGCTGGCCGCGCTGGCCATCCCCGACACCCGCCGTCCGCGCTCTCAGCCGGCTGCCGCCCACGCCCCGGCGTAGGCTTCGGCGCACGATGCGCCGAATGCTGGTGGCCCTGGCACTCCCGTTCGCGGGGTGCGGCGCCGGCCCCGAACGGCCGCGGCTCGACGTGGCGGCCGCGCAGTCGCTGAAGCCCGCGTTGGGCGCCTACGCCCGCGCGTTCGCCGGCGCCGCCGTGCAGGCATCCTTCTCCCGCTCGCCGGTGAGCGCGCTGCGCCGCCGCCCCCAGCCCGACATCCTCGCCGCCCGCTCGGCCGACCTGCCGGCGCTGTATCGCGCCGGGCTGGTGGAGCGGCCGCAGGTGCTCGGCTCGAACGACCTCGCGCTGGCGGTGCCCCAGCGCAGGCATCGCGTCAATGGGCTCGAGCGGCTGCGCCGGCCGCGCGTGCGGCTGGCCATCGTCGCCGGCGCCTCGCCCGCGGCCGTCTACACGCGGATGGTGTTCGCCAAGATGAAGCCGGCCGAGCGGCGGGCGATCCAGGCCAACGTGCGCTTCCGCGTGGGCAGCTCGGCCGCTGCGGCGCGGCTCGTGCGCAGCCGCCGGGCCGACGCCGCCCTCGTGTACACGACCGACGCCGCCGGCCTGCTGCCGATCAGCCTGCCGGACTACCTGGCCCGCCACATGACCTACAGCGTGGCCGTGGTCAGGGGCGCGGCGCACCTGAACGCGGCGCGGGCGTTCGTGGCCAGCCTGAAGACCCCGGCCGGGCGCCGGGCGCTGCGGCAGGCGGGGCTGCTCCCAGGCCCGCCTAGGCCGCCGTGAGCGCAGGAAACACCGGCTGAGTGGGCGGCGGCGCCACGCGTACGCGGGCGTCGACCACGGCCGCGCCGTCGCGCCCCACCAGCACGGGGTTGAGATCGAGCTCGGCGATCGCCGGCTGCTGGTCGGCCAGCGCGCCCACCCGCACGGCGATGTCGGCCAGCGCCGCGACGTCCGCGGCCTCGCGTTCCAGCAGCGCGGCCGAGCGCAGCCCGCCGATGGCCGTCAGCGCCTCCTCGCGGCCCAGCGGCGCGAGCCGCACGCCCACGTCGCGCAGCACCTCGGCCGCGCCGCCGCCGGCGCCGATCGCCACCACCGGCCCGAACCGCTCATCCGCCAGCACGCCGACGAGCATCTCCACGCCCGGCCCGACCATCCGCTGGACCAGGAAGCCGCTGGGCGGCGCGCCGGCCGCGCTCAGGCGGTCGGCCACCTGCTGGGCGGCCCGGCGGACGGCCGTCGGGCCGGAGAGCCCGAGCCGCACCGCACCCGCGCGCGCCTTGTGCACGACGCCCGGCGCGATGCCCTTGAGCGCCACGACGCCGCCCAGCTCCGCCGCCGCCTTGGCCGCCGCGGCCGGCGAGCCCGCCCGCCGCTGCTCCACCAGGGGGATCCCGTAGGCGCCGAGCAGCGCCTCGACCTCCTCGGGCGCCATCCAGCCGCCGCCCCGGGCGAGCGACTGGGCCAGCACGGCCGCCGCGGCGTCCGGGTCGACGCCGGCCGGCGGCTCGGGCACGGCCGGCGCCGCTGCGCGCCAGCGCGCGTACGCCGCGGCGTGCCCGAGCGCGCGCGCCGCGGCCTCCGGCGCCGCGAACGTCGGGATCTTCGGCGCGCTGCGCAGCACGTCCGGGCGCGGACCGGGGTTCATGAACACGGCCAGCAGCGGCTTGCCGCCCATCTCGGCGGCCGACAGCGCCGCGGCCGCCTCGTCCGCGGCGGTGGCGATGTGCTCGACGAAGATGGCGATGACCGCGTGCACGGCGGCGTCCGCGGCCACGTGCTCGACCGCCGCGCGGAAGCGCTCCGGCCGCTCGCCGGCCGCGAGCTGGACCGGGCCGGCCGCGACCGGGACCGGCCCGAGCGCCGCCTGGGTCTCCGGCGTCAGCGCCACCACGTCCAGACCGGCGTCCGCGCAGGCGTCGGCGCAGACCACGATCGGCCCGCGGGCGTTGCCGACGATGCCCACCCCCGCGCCGGCCGGCAGCGGCTGCTCCGACAGCACCGCGGCCGAGTCGAGCAGCTCGTCGAGGCCGTCGCAGCGGATCACGCCGGCGCTGGCGAACAACGCCTCGACGCTCGTCTCGGACGCGGCGATCAGCGCGCCCGTGTGCGACGCGGCGGCCCGGGCGCCGGCCGACGTGCGCCCCGCCTTGACCGCGAGGACCGGCTTCGCCCGCGCCACCCGCCGGGCCACCCGGCCGAACTTGCGCGGGTTGCCGAACGACTCCAGATACAGCGCGACGACGGCCGTCGCCGGGTCCTGCTCCCAGTACTGGAGGACGTCGTTGCTCGACAGGTCGGCCTTGTCGCCCAGCGACACGAAGGCGGACAGGCCGAGGTCGCGGCGGGCGGCGCCGTCGATCGCCGCCGCGCCGAACGCGCCGCTCTGGGAGACGAAGCCGATGCTGCCCGCGGGCACGCCAGAGCGCGCGAACGTCGCCGTCAGCGACACCTCGGGGTCGGTGTTGACCACGCCGAGGCAGTTCGGGCCGACGAGCCGCATCCCGCTGGCCCGGCAGGCCTCCAGCAGATCGGCCAGGCGGGCCGCGCCCTCCGGCCCCGCCTCGGCGAAGCCCGCCGCGATGACCACGAGCCCGGCCACCCCGGCCTCGGCGCACTCGCGGGCGACGGCGGGCACCTGCTCGGCCGGCACCGCGACGATCGCCAGGTCGACCGGGCCGGGCGTGTCGCGCACGGACGGGCTCGCCCGGCGGCTGCCCACGAAGTCGGCGTTCGGGTTGACCGGATACAGCTCGCCGCGGAAGCCGGCGTCCAGCGCATGGCGGAACACCGCGCCGCCGAACGACTGCGCGCGCCGCGACGCGCCGATCACCGCCACCGAGCGCGGGCGCAGGATCCGCCCCATGGCCGCCACCGCGGCCACGCGGTCGCGGTCCTCGAAGCGCAGGCGCGCGTCCTCGCCCAGCTCGGTCGGGAACTCGACCTCGATGCCGTCCGGCGACGCATGCACGCGCACCGGGAAGCCGGACTCGCGGAAGACGCCGATCATCCGGCGGTTCTCCGGCAGCACCGTGGCCGTGAACGTGTCGATGCCGCGCGCCGAGGCGACCTGAGCGAGATGGGCGAGCAGCAGCGTGGCCACGCCCCGCCCCTGCATCTCGTCGGCCACGGCGAAGGCCACTTCGGCGCGGCCCGGGCGCTCGACCTCGAACACCGCATGGGACACGACGCGCTCCTGCGCGCCGGTCGTGACGATCAGCCCGTAGCCCTCGGGACGGTCGCCGGCGGCGGCGCGCTCGGCCGCCCGGTCGAGGTCGACGCCCAGCGAGAAGAAGCGCAGCCAGCGCGAGTTCTCCGACAGCCCGCCCAGGAAGTCGCGCAGCGCGTCCCGGTCCGCCGGCACGACGGGGCGCACGTGGACGGTCGAGCCGTCGCGCAGGGCGACGTGTACGTCGGCGGCGACGCTCACGCCACGGCCTCGAGCAGGGCGTCGCCGCCGAACCGCACGGGGTCGTCGGCCGGCAGCCCGGTCTCCGCGGCCGCCGCCGCGATCGCCGCCCGAGCGCCGGCGTCGTCCAGGCCGCGCGTGTTGACGGCCACCGCCGCGACCTTGGCCGCACGCACGGCGCCGGCCAGGCGCTCGTAGGTCCCCACCAGCTCGGCCAGCGGCGGGATCGGCGTCTCCGGGTAGTCGTCCAGCACCGTCGCGCCCGCCCGGTGGCAGAGGATGAGCGCGTCCGGCAGGCAGCCGTGCAGCAGCCCGAGCGTCACGCCGGAGTAGGCCGGGTGGATGATCGACCCCTGCCCCTCGACGAACAGCAGCGGCGCCCGGCGCGCGCCCTCCTCGATCAGCCGGAAGGCCGCGCCGGCGATGAAGTCGGAGATGACGTGGTCGACGGCGATCCCCCAGCCGGCGATCGCGATGCCGGTCTGGCCGGTGGGCACGAACGCCGAGCTCACGGCGCGCGCCCGCGCCGCGACGTCGAGCTCGAGCGTGACCGACATCTTGCCGATCGCGCAGTCCGAGCCGACGGTGTGCACCACCCGGACGTCGGGGCGCCGCGCCGGGCCGGCGGGCACGGAGAGCCCGGGCGGCGCCGCGCGCAGGTCGCGCACGTCGGCGCCGGCCAGCTCCGGCTCGGCCGCCAGCTCCGTGTGCAGCCCGGCCTCCAGCGCCAGGCCGGCGCCCGCGGCCTCGCGCAGCACGCCCCGCCACTCCGGCGTGAGCGCGCCGCCCAGCGGGGCGACCCCGATCACGAGCACGTTCGCGCCGAGCCCCGCCGCCTCGGCCACCGTGGCGACGACCGGCACGTCGCGCCGCGCGTAGGGCACGACCTCCGGCACGCGTCGCCCCGCGTGGGCGTCGTCGACCACCGCCACGACCTCCCGCTCGCCGTAGCGCAGGATGCCGTGGGCGGTCTTGGCGTGCGTCTCGGCCAGCAGCCCGGCGGTGAACAGCGCGAGCCGGTCGCTCATGCCACCCCGAGCCCCGGCTCGTCCGACAGCACGATCCGCCCGTTCTCGAGGCCGAGCCCGGAGAACGGGCTCTCGGCGATCAGCAGGTGCCCGTCGAGATCGATGTGGTCGGCCAGCGAGCCGAGCTGAGCGGCCTGCGCGATCCCGAGCTCGGACTCGATCATGCAGCCGAACATGACCTGCAGACGCAGCGCGCGGGCCGCGTGGACCATCCGCAGCGCCTCGCGGATGCCGCCGCACTTGGACAGCTTGATCACGATGCCGTCGGCGTAGGTGGCGATGCCGGCCACCGAGCGCAGGTCCTTGCAGCCCTCGTCGATCAGCACCGGCAGCCGGCCCGCCAGCTCGCGGTAGGTGTGGAAGCCGTCGGCGTCGTCGACCGGGAAGGGCTGCTCGACGAACTCGACGCCCAGCGCGCGCAGCTCCGGCGTGAGCTCGCGGGCGGTCGCGACGTCCCAGCCCTCGTTGCCGTCGATCCGGATGGTCGCGCCGGGCGCCTCCTCGCGCACCGCGCGCAGCCGCTCGAGGTCGCCCGGGCCGCCGACCTTGACCTTGAGCACGTGGAAGCCGGCCGCCCGCCGGGCGCGGTCCGCGGTGCCCTCGACGGTGTCGATGCCGATCGTGTAGGAGGTGGGCGGCGTGACCCGGTCGGTGCCGAGCAGCCGGTGCAGCGGCTGGCCGACGCGCCGGCCGAGCCAGTCGTGCAGCGCCCCGTCGAGCGCCATCTTTGCGCCCTGCGGCCCGTCCCAGGCGCGCAGCCGGTCGCTGACGGCCTCCAGCGCGAACAGGTCCTCGCCCAGCAGCGCCGCGCCGTCGGCCTCGATCGCCGCGACCATGGCCTCCGGGGTCTCGCCCCAGTAGTCCACCGGCGCGCCCTCGCCGCGAGCGATCACCCCGTCGTGCTCGAGCTCGACGGCCACCACGGTCTCCTCGTCCGCCGCCCCGCGGGCGATCCGGAACGTCTCGCGCAGGGCGAGCGTGTGCGTGTCGGCGCGGAGCCGCATCAAGCGCGGCGCCGGTACCGGCTCCCGCCGAACAGCGACCCGAGGTCGAGCAGGAAGGCGACACCGACGAACAGCCACTCGATGCCGTAGACATGGCGCGAGGTGGTCCACAGCAGCGTGTAGATCAGCGTCGTCCAGGGCAGCAGGAAGAAGCCCAGCAGCGGGGCCACCCAGCTGCCGTGGAACGCGCGGGTGAGGTCGTTGGTGAAGAGGGCCAGCAGGAAGATCGCCAGCCGCGGCGACAGCAGGCCGATGAGGACGATCAGGCAGCCCACGCCGCGTATCTTCTCAGGCTCAGCCGTTCAGCGCGGCGAGCCCGATCGAGCGCACGGACTGCGTGTCGCCGATCACCAGCGTGAGCGCCCCCAGCACCTCGGCGCGCTCGCCGAGCACGCCCCGCGTCACCGTGACCGCCTGGGCGGAGCCGGGCTGGGCATAGCGGTCGACCGCCTCGCGGATGCCGTCGACCAGCGGCGGGCCGGCCGCGCTGAGGTCGCCGCCGACGACGATCGCCGCCGGGTTGAGCGAGTTGCACAGGTCGCCCAGCGCCCGGCCGATCGCCCGCCCGGCGTCGTTGAGCACGCGCTGGGTGCCGAGGTCGCCCGCCCGGGCGAGCTCGAGCATGTCGCCGACGGTCAGGTCCGCACCGTGGGCCGGCATGAGCACGGACAGCAGCGCCGGGCCGGAGGCCACGGTCTCCAGGCAGCCGCGGTTGCCGCAGCGGCAGACCGCGCCGTCGGCGCGCACCTGGACGTGGCCGAGCTCGCCGGCGATCCCCGTGGCGCCGCGGTGCAGGCGACCGCCCAGCACGAGCCCGGCGCCGATCCCGCTCGACACCTTCACGTAGACGAGGTCCTCGACGCCGCGCCCGGCGCCGAGCGAGAGCTCGGCCAGCGCGCCCAGGTTCGCGTCGTTGTCCACGTCGACGCGCATCCCGAGCCGGCGGGCCAGCTCCGGGCCGGCCTTCACGCCCGCCCAGCCGGCGAGGATCACCGAGGAGCCGACCGTGCCGGTGCGGCGGTCGATCGGCCCGGGCAGGCCCATGCCGGCCCCCACGACCTGCGAGCGCGGCACGCCGGCCTCGCGCAGCGCGTCGCTGACCATCTCCGCCGCGGCGTCGAGCGCGGTCGCGGCGGCGGCGTCGACGTCGATCTCGATCCGGCGCTCGGCGAGCACGGTCGAGGACAGGTCGGCGACGGCGACCCGCACGTGGTTGTGGCCGAAGTCGACCCCCACGGCCGCGCCGGCCGGCGGCGCGAGCCGCAGCAGCACGGGCGGGCGCCCGCGACCGGGCCGCTCGCCGCGGTCGGCGCCGTTGCCGTCCTCGATGACGAGCCCGCGCGCCTGCAGGTCGCCGACGAGCGTGGTGATGGTGGTGCGCGAGAGCCCGGTGAGCTTGACGAGGTCCGTCCGGCTCGCGCTGCCCTCGCGCCGGAGCGCGTCGACCACGCGGACGCGGTTGGCCTCGCGCAGGGCTTCGAGCGATCCGGTGCCTGTCTCCATTTGGTTGATTTTCTCCAGTCTTCGTCGTTTTTGTCAACTCCCTACCCTCGCCGCGGTGCATCTGGTCGAGGTCTTTCAGGTCCGGCTGCGGGCCGATCCGGAGCGGTTCGCGGCCACCCTCTCGGTGGACGAGCAGGCCCGCGCGGCGGACCGGCGCGATGGCGCGACGTGGGCCGTCGCGCGCGGTGCGCTGCGGACGCTGCTCGGCGAGCGGCTTGGGGTCCCGCCGGAGCGCGTCGCGCTGGCCGCCGGTCCGCGCGGCAAGCCGGAGGTCCCGGGCGCCCGGCTGCGCTTCAACCTGTCGCACACCGCCGAATTGGCGGTGATCGCGCTGGCCGACGGGTTCGAGGTCGGGGTGGATGTCGAGCGCCTCGACCGCTCGTCGCGCGCGGTCGAGCGGACGCTGACGGCGGGCGAGCGGGCGGCGCTGGAGGACGTGGCCGACCGGCACGCGGCGCTGCTGCGCACGTGGTGCGGCAAGGAGGCGCTGGCCAAGGCGATCGGCGGCGGCCTGGGGTGGGAGCCGCTGCGCTTCGACACCACCGATCCCGGCGCGTACGCGCTCGCCGACCTCGCGGTGGCCGAGGGGCACGTGGCCGTGCTGGCCTGGGCCGGAGGGCCGGCCGAGCTGGCCGGCGTGCGCACGATGTGAGCGCGCACGCGCGACCGCCCTCGAGCCCCCGACCGCCTGACCCTGGGGGCGGCGGGGGCGGGATCGGCGAACGGCTGGCTGGGTAGGGAGTGGGTGAGCCTTTCGCCGCGCATGATCGATCGCCTCCGCGCGCGAACCGCCCACGCTCGACCGCGCTCGCCACGTCGCCGGAAGCGAGTGGCAGGTTTGAGACCCATGACGTCGCAAACCCAGCACTCGATCTCGCGGCCGCTCGGAAACGACCATCCGTGGACGGCGGCCGAAACCCTCACACCCCCACCCAGCCGGCCGTTCGCCGCGGCCACGAGGCGCAGCAGTCACGCGGCGATCCGCAGCACGTTCCACGACCGCGCCGGCAACTCCGCCTGCAACGTGTCCCCGGACACAGCCGCGCCCGCCGCCACCCGCGGCGCCACCTGGTCCGGCGCCTCCGCCGTGTTGACCGCGCCCACATCCCCGTCCAGCACCCGGTGCTCGACCACCCGCGCGCCCGGGAGCTCGCGGAGGCGGGCCTCCAGCGACACCGGCTCGGCCGCCCGGTTGACCGCGAACAGCGTCACGCCGTCGTCGCCCGCGACCGCGGTCGCCTCCAGCGCGCACACCGGGCCCTCGTCCGGCACGTCGTACGCGGGCCCGTCGACCTCCACGCGCAGCACCGTCCCGCGCCCGAAGCGCGACGCGTCGGCGAACGGGAAGTAGGTCGTCTGGCGCCAGGCCGGGCCGCCGTCCAGCGTGCGGATCGGCGGGATCACGTTGACCAGCTGGGCGAGGCAGGCCATGCGCACGCGGTCGGCGTGGCGCAGGAGCGTGATCAGCAGGCAGCCGACCACGAGCGCGTCGGCGACGGTGTGGGTGTCCTCGGCGATGGCCGGGGCGTGCGCGAACGGCCGGCCGGGATCCGAGTGGGGGTTCGCCGTCTGGTGCCAGACGTTCCACTCGTCCACGCTGAGGGTCAGCCGGCGGCGCGAGCGGCGGCGGCCGGCCACGGCGTCCGCGGTCGCCGCGACGACCGAGATCATCCGGTCGAGGTCGCGTGAGCAGGCGAGGTAGGCGTCCGCGTCCGCAAAGCTCGCGGGGTCGTAGTAGGTGTGCAGCGACACGTGGTCGGCCACGTCCCACGTCAGGTCGAGCACCGTGTCCTCCCACCGGCCGAACGTGGGCATGCGCGAGTTCGAGCTGCCGCAGGCCACGAGCTCGATCGAGGGGTCGACGAGCTTCATCGCCTTGCCCGCCTCGCGGGCGAGCTTGCCGTAGGCCACCGCGTCCTTGGCGCCGATCTGCCACGGCCCGTCCATCTCGTTGCCCAGGCACCAGACGCGCACGCCGTGCGGCTCGCGCACGCCGTTGGCCACGCGCCGGTCGGCCCACCGCGTGCCGGGCGCGCCGTTGCAGTACTCGACCAGCGCGCGGGCCGCGTCGACGCCGCGGGTGCCCAGGTTGACCGCCAGCATCGGGTCCACGCCGGCCAGCCGCGCCCAGCGCAGGAACTCGTCGGTGCCGACGGCGTTGGGCTCGATCGAGCGCCAGGCGAGGTCGAGCCGCGTCGGGCGCGCCTCCGACGGCCCCACGCCGTCCTCCCAGTCGTAGCCTGACACGAAGTTCCCGCCGGGGTAGCGGACGATCGTCACGCCCAGCTCGCGCACGAGCTCGACCACGTCGCCGCGGAAGCCGTCGGCATCGGCGGTCGGGTGCCCGGGCTCGTAGATGCCGCCGTAGACCGCCCGGCCCATGTGCTCCACGAACGACCCGTAGAGCCGCTCGTCCACGTCGCCCACCCGGAAGCCGGGGTCGATGACGAGCGAGGCGTTCACGCCACGGACACGGGCCTCAAGGGGTGACCGGGATCCACACGCGCATGCCGCCGTCGCCGCGGTTGCCCCACCAGGCGTAGGGGACGAGCTCGAGCGGCTCGGGCACGGCGGGCGCGGCCATCTCGCCGTACGGCCACGCGGGCGCCGGCGCGGTCACGCGGGCGCCGCGCGCCTCGATCGCCACGATGCCGCCCAGCAGGTCGTCGCGGGGCGCCGCGCGCAGCTCGCCGCGCGGGTCCAGGCGCGCGTCGTCCACCGCCCCCTCCAGGCAGTAGACGAGCGGGCCGCGCTCGACGGCCAGGCAGCCGCGGACGGCGTCGATGCGGGGGTGCGGCGCGGTCAGCCGCGGCGTCAGGTCGAGCTCGAGCACGAGCCGGTCGCCCGCCCGCCAGTCGCGGCGCACCCGCGCGTAGCCGGGGGCGACGGACGCGCCGTCGAGCCGGGTCGCGCCCCACGGCGGGACCCGGAGCGAGACCGTGCGCTCGCCCGGCTCGGTGACCTCGAGCTCCACCCGGCCGTCCCACGGGTAACCGGTGCGCATCCGCAGCCCGGGCAGCGTGGCGTCCATGTACTGGTGGACCTGGATGCCCTCGCCGTCGCGGGTGGCGAGGTAGTGCGGCAGCGAGGCCAGCAGCCGCATGACGTTGGGCGGGCAGCACGCGCAGTCGAACCACGGGCGCCGGCGCGAGCCGATGTCCATCGGGTCGCGGTGGGCGTCGCGGACCTGCAGCGGATTGGCGTAGGCGTAGCCGCCGCCGTCCAGCGCCAGCCCGACCAGGAAGCCGTTGTAGAGCGTGCGCTCGATGAGATCGGCGTAGCGGGCCTCGCCGGTGGCCAGCAGCATCCGCCAGCTCCACAGGATCGAGGCGATCGCCGCGCACGTCTCGGCGTACGCACGGTCGGGCGGCAGCTCGTAGGGGTCGCCGAACGCCTCGTCGATGTGGTGCGCGCCCGCGCCGCCGGTCAGATAGGCCTTGCCCGTGGTGAAGTCGTCCCACTGGCGCTCCAGCGCCTCCAGCAGCGCCGTCTCCCCCGTCTCGAGATAGAGGTCGGCCACCCCGGCGTTCAGATAGAACGCGCGCACGGCGTGCCCCTCGACCTCGGCCTGCTCGCGCACGGGGACGCGGTCCTGGAGGTAGCTCGCGCCGAACTCGACCGGGCCGAGCGTGCCGCGGCCGCGGCGGTCGACGAGCTTCTGGGCCAGTTCGAGGTAGGACCGCTCGCCGGTGAGCCGGTAGAGCTCGACCAGCGCCATCTCGGGCTCCGGGTGGCCCTCGGTGCCGGCCTCGGCGAACTCGCGCACGAGCAGGTCGGCGAAGCGGCGGGCCACCCGCAGCAGGCGCTCGTCGCCCCGGGTGCGGGCGTGGGCCACGGCCGCCTGCATGAGATGCCCGGCGCAGTAGAGCTCGTGGTTCCAGGCCAGGCGGCCGAACCGCGGCCCGGGCGGGCTGACCTGGTAGAAGGTGTTCAGGTAGCCGTCCTCGCACTGGGCCGCCTCGATCAGGCCGATCGCCTCCTCGCCCGCGTCCGACCCCTCCCAGCCGACGGCCTCCAGCCACTTGTAGACGTCGGAGTCCGAGAAGCGGCGCCCGCGATAGCCGCCCACGGCGCGGCCGGCGGCGAGGCGCAGGTTGTGCAGGTTGCCCGCCGCCTCGAGCTGGCGGGCGCCGTCCGGGATGAGCCGCTCGCGGTTGAGCCGCCGCCGGTCGGCCCAGAGGCCGCCATCGATGGTGGCGTCGGCCGGGCGCGCGCGGGCGTACGGCGAGCGCGTCAGATCGACCGGCATCGGCTGTGAGCGTTCACATCGGGGCGTGTGAGCGTTAGCATCGCGCCCACTATGACCGGTCGCGCGGCGGCTCAGCCTCGGGCGGTCGTGATGGCGGACGTGGCGCGGCTCGCTGGCGTGTCCCAGCAGACGGTCTCGCGCGTGCTCAACGACAGTCCGCACGTCCGGCCCGCCACCCGTGAACGCGTGCTCGGGGCGATCGGCAAGCTCGGCTACCGCCCCAACCGGCTGGCCCGGGCGCTCGTCACCGGCCGCTCGCGGACGCTCGGCGTGCTGAGCTTCGACACGTCGCTCTACGGCCCGGCGTCGACGCTGTTCGCCATCGAGCGCGCCGCCCACGAGGCGGGCTACTTCGTCAGCATCGCCAGCCCCCGCGCGCCCGACGCGCACTCGCTGCACCGCGGCGTCGAGCGCCTGCTCGAGCAGGGCGTCGAGGGCGTGCTGGTGATCGCGCCCCAGGAGGCGGCGGCGCGCGGGCTGCTGGAGCTGCCGCCCGACGTCCCCGTGGTGGCCACCGAGGCGGCGCCGGCCGGCGACGTCCCACTCGTGGCGGTCGACCAGCAGGCGGGCGCGCGGCTGGCCACCCAGCATCTGCTGGCGCTCGGCCACGAGACCGTGCTCCACGTGGCCGGCCCGGACGGCTGGCTCGAGGCGGCCGACCGCGTGCGCGGCTGGCGCGCCGCGCTGGAGGCGGCCGGCGCGGAGGTCCCGCCGCCGCTCGTGGGCGACTGGAGCGCCCGCTCGGGCTATGCCGCCGGCCGGCGGCTGTCCGCGGCCACGGCAGTGTTCGCGGCCAACGACCAGATGGCGCTCGGCGTGCTGCGCGCGCTGCACGAGCTGGGCCGGCGCGTGCCGGAGCAGATCAGCGTCGTCGGCTTCGACGACATCCCCGAGGCGGCGTACTTCTCCCCCCGCTGACCACCGTGCGCCAGCGCTTCGACGAGATCGGGGCGCGCGCGCTGCGGCTGCTGCTCGCCCGGATCGAGGACGGCGCGGGCGCGACGGGTGAGACCGTCGCGCCCGAGCTGATCGTCCGGAACTCGACTACTTCTTGCCCTTGAACGTCGTGAACGCGTAGACCGACGACGACGTGTACGTCTGGCCCGGGTTCAGGGTCGTGGTGGGGAAGTTCGGGTGGTTCGGCGAGTCGGGGAAGTGCTGGGTCTCCAGCGCCAGCCCGTCGCCCTGGCGGTACTGGTGGCCGCTCGTCCCGTAGAGCGTGCCGTCCAGGAAGTTGCCGGCGTAGAACTGGATCCCCGGCTCGGTGGTCGAGATGGTCAGCTCGCGGCCCGTCTGCGGGTCGCGCAGGCGGGCGCCGACGAACAGGCCCGTCTTGCTGCCGCGGTCGAGCACCCAGTTGTGGTCGTAGCCCTTCGCGATAACGAGCTGCTGGAAGTCGTCGCGGATGCGATCGCCGATCGTGTGGAACTTGAGGAAGTCCATCGGCGTGTGCTTGACCGAGGCGAGCATCCCGGTCGGGATCAGGGTCGAGTCGACCGGCGTGTAACGGCTCGCGTTGAGCTGCAGCTCCTGGTCATTGATCGTCCCGATGCCCTCGCCGTGGAGGTTCCAGTACGAGTGGTTGGTCAGGTTGACCACCGTCGGCGCGTCCGTCGTGGCGTTGTAGTCGATGCGCAGCGAGTTGTCGTTGCGCAGCGTGAACGTCACCGCGACCGTGAGGTTGCCGGGGTACCCCGTCGTGCCCGGCGTCGTGCCGCCCTCGCCGGCCGCGCTGACGCGGCTGAGCTTGAGGGCCACCGTCTTGCCCGGCATCGGCGTGGCGTTCCACACCTGCGTGTTGAACCCGTTGAAGCCGCCGTGGAGCGTGTTCGGGTCGTTGTTGATGTCCAGCTTGTACGTCGTGCCGTTGAGCGTGAACATGCCCTTGGCGATGCGGTTCCCGTAGCGGCCGATGGTCGCGCCGAAGTACGGGTTGCTCTTGATGTACGCGGCGCTCGTGTACCCCGCCAGGTCCTTGAAGCCGAGCGCCACGTCCCGCATGTGCCCGTGGCGGTCCGGCACCTTGACGGACTGGATGATCCCGCCGTAGGTGATGATCGCCACCGACATGCCCTTCTTGTTGGTCAGGGTGTACTTGGAGATCGGCGTCGTCCCGTTCAGCGAGCCGAACGAGCTCTGGACGATCTTCGGCGTCGCGGCATTCGCCGGCGCCGCGACCACCCCCAAGGCCACCACGGCCAGCAGTGCAGACAACCTTCGCATGAGGCTCCTCCCTTCGGTCCGCCGGGAGTGTGAGCGCTCACATGTGAAAATTCAAGCCCGGGGCGGGCCGCTGCTCGAGCGGACGACCAGCTCGGGCGCGACCTCGAGATGCGCGGGGGCGCGCTCTGGCGCCTCCATCGTGTCCAGCAGCAGCCGCAGGCCGGTGCGCCCCATCTCGTCGAAATCCTGACGCACGGTCGTGAGCGGCGGGATGAAGTACGGGGCCTCCGGGATGTCGTCGAAGCCGACGACGCTGACGTCCGCGGGGACGCGCCGGCCGGCCTCGTGCAGCGCGCGCAGCGCGCCCAGCGCCATCTGGTCGTTGGCCACGAACAGCGCCGTCACGGCGGGGTCGCCCAGCAGCCCCTGGGCCAGCTCGTAGCCCGCCCGGGCGCTCCAGTCGCCGGACAGCGGAGCCGGGACGGCGGCGCGCGCGGCCTCCAGCGCGCCGCGCCAGCCGCGCACGCGGTCCTCCGCCTCCGGCCAGCCCGCCGGGCCGGCGAGGTGCCAGACCGTCTCGTGCCCCAGCCCGAGCAGGTGCTCGGTGGCGAGCCGCGCGCCGGCCACCTGGTCGACCGAGGCGAGCGAGACGACGTCGCGCGGCCCGGCCTCGAGCGCGACCAGCGGCACGCCGGCCGGCGCCTGCATGAGCGCGCGGGCGCCCCCCTCCTGGGGCGCGATCACCATGATCCCGTCCACGCCCTGGACGCGCAGCCGTTCGATCGCGTCGAGCACCGACGGCCGATCCAGCGCCTCCAGGCTGGCGATCGTGATGAAGTAGCCGGCCTCGTGGGCAGCGCGCTCGATCCCGTACAGCGTCGACGCCGGGCCGTAGAGCGTCGTGTCGAAGCTGACCACGCCGAGCGTGCGCGAGCGGCCGGTGACCAGCGCGCGGGCCACGGAGTTGGGCCGGTAGTCGAGCTGGCGCATGGCGATCTCCACGCGCTCGCGCGTCTCCGCGCGCACGTGACGGCTGTCGTTGATGACCCGCGAGACGGTCTGGTGCGACACGCCCGCCAGCCGGGCGACGTCGGACATCACCGGGCGGCGCTTGCGGGGAGTCTCTCCTGCGGTGCTCAGGCGGGCGATGTTACCGGCGGGCGCGGCGATTGACAGTGGTTGGTTGTGAGCGCTAACATCGGCGCCATGCCGGGGAGGGATCCGCTCGCCCATGTCGTTGGCGTGGACTTCGGGACGTTGTCGGGCCGCGCCGTCGTGGTGCGGGCCGTCGACGGCGCCGAGGTCGGCTCGGCCGTGCACGAGTACGCGCACGGGGTGATCGAGTCCGACCTGCCGCCGCACTGGGCGCTGCAGGATCCGGACGACTGGGTCGAGGTGCTCAAGACCGCGGTGCCCGCGGCGCTGCGCGACAGCGGCGTCGAGCCGCAGGATGTCGTGGGCATCGCCACCGACTTCACCGCGTCGACGCCGCTGCCCGTGCTGGCCGACGGGACGCCGCTGTGCCGCGTCGAGGGCCTCACCGACCGCCCACACGCGTTCCCGAAGCTGTGGAAGCACCACGCCGCCCAGGGCCAGGCCGACCGCATCAACGCCCTGGCCGAGGAGCGCGGCGAGTCGTGGCTGCCCCGCTACGGCGGCAAGATCTCCTCCGAGTGGGAGTTCGCCAAGGCCCTGCAGGTGTGCGAGGAGGACTCCGAGGTCTACGCGCGCATGGACCGCTGGGTCGAGGGCGCCGATTGGATCATCTGGCAGCTGTGCGGCGAGGAGACCCGCAACGCCTGCTCGGCCGGCTACAAGGCGATCCGGCAGGACGGCGGCTACCCGTCGCGGGAGTTCCTGGGCGCGCTGGACGAGCGCTTCGCCGGCTTCGTCGACGACAAGATCGCCGGCCCGGTGCACGCGCTCGGCGACCGGGCCGGCTCGCTGACCGCCGAGGCGGCCGAGTGGACCGGCCTGCCCGAGGGCATCGCCGTCGCGGTGGGCAACGTCGACGCGCACGTCACCGCCCCGGCCGCGCAGGCCGTCGACCCCGGGCAGATGCTGATGGTCATGGGCACCTCGACCTGCCACGTGATGAACGCCGAGTCGCTGGCCGAGGTGCCGGGCATGTGCGGCGTCGTGCGCGGCGGGATCGTCCCCGGGCTGTGGGGCTACGAGGCCGGCCAGAGCGCCGTCGGCGACATCTTCGGCTGGTTCGTCGACAACTTCGTGCCGCCGCACTACCACGAGGCCGCGCGCGCGGCCGGCGTCTCCGTCCACGAGCACCTCTCGCGGCTCGCCGGCGAGCAGGAGGTCGGCCGGCACGGGCTGATCGCGCTCGACTGGGAGAACGGCAACCGCTCCGTGCTGGTCGACCACACCTTGAGCGGCGTGCTCGTCGGGATGACGCTGGCCACGCGGCCCGAGGACGTCTACCGCGCGCTGATCGAGGCGACCGCGTTCGGCACCCGGGTCATCCTCGAGGCGTTCGCCGACGCCGGCGTGCCCGTGCAGGAGCTGGTCGTGGCGGGCGGCCTGCTGAAGAACCCGGTGCTGATGCAGATCTACGCCGACGTCACGCGCTTCCCGCTGCACCTGATCGTCTCCGACCAGGGGCCGGCGCTCGGCTCGGCCATCCACGCCGCGGTGGCCGCGGGCGTCTATGCCGACGTGCACGCCGCCGCGGCGGCGATGGGCCGGGTGCGGCGCGACGCCTACACGCCCGACCCCGAGCGCGCGGACGCCTACGACGCGCTGTACGCGCGCTACAAGCGCCTGCACGACCACTTCGGACGCGGCGGCGACGACGTGCTGCACGAGCTGGGCGCGATCCGCGCCGGGCGGGAGCCGGCCCATGCCTGACCTGGCCGATCTCCGCCGCGAGGTGTGCGACCTGCACGCCGAGCTCACCCGCAACGGGCTCGTGGCCTGGACGAGCGGCAACCTGTCCGCGCGCGTGCCCGGCGAGGACCTGATGGTCATCAAGGCCAGCGGGGTCGCGTTCGACGAGCTGACGCCCGAGGCGATCGTGCTCTGCGATCTGCACGGGGAGCGCGTGGAGGGATCGCCTCTCCCCCTCCAGCGACGCCGCCACCCACGGGTATGTCTACCGGGAGATGCCCGGGGTCGGCGGCGTCGCGCACACGCACAGCGCGTACGCCACCGCGTGGGCGGTGCGCGGGGAGCCGATCCCCTGCGTGATGACCGCGATGGCCGACGAGTTCGGCGGCGAGATCCCCGTCGGCCCGTTCGCGCTGATCGGCGACGAGCAGATCGGCCATGGCATCGTCGAGACGCTGTCCGGCCACAACTCCCCCGCCGTGCTGATGCGCGCCCACGGCGTGTTCACGATCGGCCCGGGGCCGCGGGACGCGATCAAGGCGGCCGTGATGTGCGAGGACGTCGCCCGCACGGTGCACCTCGCGCGCACGCTCGGCGACGTGACGCCGCTCGACCCCGACGACATCGAGGCCCTCCATGACCGCTACCAGAACGTCTACGGCCAGCGCTGACTCCGGCGTGAGCCCCGCCCGGCCCCGCATCGGGCTGCTGGGCATCATGCAGAGCCTCTACGACGACATGGTCCCCGGGATCGTCGAGCGCCAGGCGGGCTATGCGCGCTCGGTGGGCGAGGCGCTGTCGGGCGTCGCGGACGTGGTCGTGGCCGACCCGGCCAAGGAGCGCGACCAGATCGAGGACCGGATGCGGTTCCTCGAGTCGCAGGACCTCGACGGCCTGCTCGTGGTGAACCTGACGTACGGGCCGGCGATGCGCGTGGCGCGCGTGCTGCGCGACACCCGGCTGCCCCTCTGCCTGGCGAACATCCAGCCGGTGCCGGCCGTGACCGCCGAGTGGAACATGGCAGACCTGACCTACAACCAGGGCATCCACGGCGCGCAGGACACGGCGAACGCCATGGTCCGCGCCGGCCGGCCGTTCCACGTCATCACCGACGACTGGCAGGCGCCGTCGTTCGCCTCCGCCGTGGGCACCTGGGCGCGCGCGGCGGCCGCCGTCACGCGGTGGCGCTCGCTGAAGGTCGCCGTGTTCGGCTACGCGATGAACGGGATGGGCGACATCCGGGTCGACCCGCACGCGCTGATCCGGTCGCTGGGGCCGCAGATCGACGCCGTCGCCCCGGGCGACCTCGTGCGCGCGATCGAGGCCGTGTCGCCGGACGACGTGGCCTCGCTGATGGCGTGGGAGGACGCGCGGTTCGCGATCGACCGCGGCGTTGAGCGCCGAGGAGCGCGAGGACCACGCCCGCATGCAGCTCGGCGCTCGAGGCGCTGCTCTCCGCGCGCGGCTACGGCGCGTACTCGACGCACTTCGACGCGATCGGCGAGGACGGGCGCTTCGCCCGGCTGCCGCTCGCCGCGGCCTCGTCGCTGATGGCCGCGGGCTACGGCTTCGGCGCGGAGGGCGACGCGCTCACCGCGGCGTTCTTCGTGGCCGCGCGCGACCTGCTGGGCGACACGCAGTTCACCGAGATGTACGCGATGGACTTCCCGACGGACTCGATCCTGATGAGCCACATGGGCGAGGGCAACTGGGCGCTGGCCCGGCCCGACCGCCCGGTGCGGCTGATCAAGCGCCCGCTGGGGATCGGCGGGCTCGGCGGATCCGCCGACGTTCCTGTTCCAGTACGCCACGGGCCCGATGACCCTGGCCCGCCTGATCGTCGCTCGGGGGCGAGAAGTTCCGGTTGCTGGTCGTCGAGGGCGAGGTCCTGGACACCGACGAGCTGCCGGCGCTGGAGATGCCCTACGGGTTCTTCCGGCCGGACACGGGGGTGCGGACGTGCATGGACCGCTGGCTGGCGCTGGGCGGGCCGCACCACCAGGTCCTGAACCCCGGGCGGCGCAGCGAGGACTGGCGCGTGTTCTGCTCGCTGGCCGGGATCGAGTTCACGACGGCGTAGTCGTGGTGAAGGAGTTCGACGCCCGGCTGCACAAGGGCGACAACCCGGGCGCGTGGACGTGCGTCGTCATGGACGACGTCGCGCAGCTCTTCGGCACGCGCGGGCTCGTGAAGGTCCGCGGCGCGATCGACGGCGAGCCGTTCGACGGCGCGCTCATGGCCCAGGGCGACGGCACGCACCGGCTGCCCGTCCGGGCGCAGATCCGCAAGGCGATCGGCAAGGAGGCGGGCGACACCGTCCACGTCCGCATCGACGAGCGGATCGGCTAGCGGCATTCAGGGTGCAGGCACCGGGGTCTCCCCGATACCGGCGCGACCGGCGGGGCGGCAGCCTGTGGGGCATGCTCACCACCAGGCCCCACCGCTTCACCACGCCGGTCGTGCGCGAGATCCCGCGCCCCGCGCCCGCCCCGGGCCGCTAGTGTCGTGAGTCGGAAATTCGGCGTCACCGGGGTGGATGCCGGGTCGTGCCTGCCGGTGCACGGCAATCCGCTCGCATACTGGTGGTACGTGCGCGGTTGCCGGGTGCCGGCAGGCGCGGGCCGGCGCCGCCCAGTGGCGGCGAATTTCTGAATCAGGACACTAGGCGCGCTGCGGCGCCGGCTCGGGCTCTGGGCGCGGGATCCGCGCCAGGCCGAAGCCCGCGGCCAGCGCCCCGGCGGCCGCGAACGCGGCGCCGACCAGGAACGCGACCGAGAAGCCGCCGGTGACCGCCGCGGCCGTCGTCTGGCCGGCGTGGGCCAGCGCAGCGGTGTGGGAGGAGGCGATCGTGGCGAGGACGGCCAGCCCGAGCGAGCCGCCGAACTGCCGTGAGGTGTTGATCAGCCCCGACGCGAGGCCCGCCTCGTCGCGGCGCACGCCGGCCACGCCGGCGATCGTCACCGGGACGAAGGAGAGGCCGATCCCGGCGGCGGTGACCAGCGACGGCGCGAAGACGTCCGCCCAGTAGCCGCCGCCGGCGCGCACGAACGAGAACCCGACCATGCCGAGGGCGATCAGGGCCATTCCGGCCGTCAGCACGCGTCCCGGGCCGAGGCGGCTGGACAGCCGGCCCGCGAACGTGGAGGCCGTGGCGATCGCCGCCGTCATCGGCAGGAACGCGACGCCCGCCTCGATCGGGGAGAAGCCCAGCACCTGCTGCAGGTAGAGCGACGCGAAGTACCACATGGCGAACACGGCGCAGCCGAGGAAGAACACGACGATGTTCGCCACCGCGACGCTGCGCACGGCGAACACGTGCAGGGGCATCAGCGGGCGCGGGGAGAAGCGGCCCTCGATCACCAGGAAGGCCGCCAGCAGCACGAGCCCGACGGCTATCGGGACGAGCGTCTGCACCGCGGCCCAGCCGAACTGGTCGGTGCGCACGATCCCGAACGTGAGGATGATCAGCCCCGCGGTGACGGTCAGCGCGCCCAGCGCGTCGTAGTGGCGCTCGCCGGCGAAGGGGGCGCTCTCGGCGATGAAGCGGCGGGCGGCCAGCACGGCCACGATCCCGATCGGGACGTTGATGAACAGGATCCACTGCCAGCCCAGCACGTCGGTCAGCACGCCGCCGATGAGCGCACCCGCGGCCCCGCCCGCCGCGCCCATCGCGCCCCAGGCGGCCAGCGCCCGGTTGCGCTCGAAGCCCTCGGTGAACGTCCGCGTGAGGATCGACAGCGTCGCCGGCGCCACCACCGCGCCGCCCAGGCCCTGGAGCCCGCGCGCCACGATCAGCTGCCCCTGGCCCTGCGACAGCCCGCCGGCCAGCGACGCCAGGGCGAACAGTGCGAGTCCGGCGATGAAGATCCGCTTGTGGCCGAGCAGGTCGGCGGCCCGGCCGCCGAGGAGCAGGAAGCCGGCGAACGTCAGCGTGTAGGCGTTGACCACCCACTGCAGGTCGACGACCGAGAAGCCCAGGTCACTGCGGATGGCCGGCAGCGCGACGTTCACGACCGAGACGTCGAGCACGACCATGAACTGCGCGAGGCAGCAGAGGATGAGGGTCCAGCGCTTGGCGGTGTGGGCGGTCGACACGCAGCGTCAACGCCCGCGGGGGGCGGTCAGTGATTGCACGAGCAATCACCATAACAGGCGTCAGTCGAACTGCGGCCGGCGCTTCTCCAGGAACGCCGCCATGCCCTCGCGCGCGTCGGGCGTCTGGCTCGTCGCGGCCATCAGCTCGACCGCGTAGGCGTACGCCTTCGGCTGGTCGAGGTCCACCTGAGCGTAGAAGCCCTGCTTGCCGATCCCCTTCGAGCGCCGGCTGCCGCGCGTGGCCCGGCGCAGCAGGTCCAGGCAGGCCGCGTCGAGCTCGGCGGCCGGCACGACCGCGTTCACGAACCCCCACTCGAGCGCCGTCCGCGCGTCGATCACGTCGCCGGTGAACGCCATCTCCAGCGCGCGCTTGCGCGGCAGCGCGCGGGCCAGCGCGACGAGCGGCGTGTGGCAGAACCAGCCGCCCTTGCCGCCCGGGATCGCGAACCCCGCGTCCTCGGACGCGACCGCCAGGTCAGCCGTGGCCACCAGCTGGCAGCCGGCCGCGGTGGCGAGGCCGTGGACCCGGGCGAGGACGGGCTGCGGGATCGACTGCAGCGTGGTCATCAGCTCCGTGCACAGCTGCAGCAGCGCACGCATCTCGGCCAGGTCCGCGTGCACCATGTCGGCGAAGTCGTGCCCGGCGGAGAACACCGGGCCCTCGCCGGCGAGCAGCAGGCCGCGGGCTTCGCTCTCGCCGACCTCGCGGACCGCGGCCAGCAGCTGGCGCATGTGCTCGAGCGAGAGCGCGTTGCGCCGCTCGGGGATGTCCATCGTCACGCGCGCGAACTCGCCCTCGGGCTCGAGCCGCACGAGCGTGCGCTCACGGGAAAGCGTCGACATCCTCCTAGCCTACGCCGGTGAAGTGGCGGGCGATCGCCGCCCGGAGGAATTCCGCGCTGCGGCGCAGGTTGTCCAGGCCGATCGCCACGGTCGGGCCCTCCCCGTCCTCGATGCTGATCCAGCCGGCGAAGCCCGCCCCCGCGAGGGCCGCGAAGATCCGGTCGTAGTCGTTGTCGCCGTCGCCGATCACGCCGTGCACGAGCTCGCCCGCCCGCAGCCGGCGGTCGGACGCGTGCATCGTGGCGACGCGCGGCAACACCCGCTCGAGCAGCGCGTACTGGTCCTCGCCGGCCACGATCGCGTTCGACGGGTCGTACTGCGCCTTCAGCCACGGGGAGTCGACGGCGTCGAGGATCGCCACGTACCGGGCGGTGCTCTGGGCGAACTCCGGGTGCTCCCAGAGGCTGTCCCGGTAGTGGTTCTCCAGGCACATCACGACGCCCGCGGCCTCGGCGTCGGGCACGAGCGCCCACAGGCTCTCCACCACCCACCGCGTCGCCTCGTCCGCGTCCAGGCCGGGGCGGTTCTGGCCCGACAGGACACGGCAGTGGCGCCCGCCCAGCTCCGCGGTGACTTTGAGCAGCTCGCGCGTGCTCTCGACCTCGCGGCGCCGCGCGCCGGCGTCGGGCTGGGTGAAGTCCGGCGAGTGGCAGAGCATCGGCACGGCGAGCCCGTGCCGCTCGGCCGCGGCCCGCACGCCCGCGAGGTAGCGCGGGTCGGTGGCCTCGAGGAACAGCGGGTAGAGCTCGACGCCGTCGACGCCGAGCGTCCCGGCGAGCTCGATCCACTCGAGCAGCGGCATCCGCCGCTCGAGGATCGCGGCGAAGAAGCCCTTCGGGAACGCCGACAGGCGCGGCACGCCATCGCGATGTCCGGTCACGGCGCACACGCATATCACCCGCCCGACCTAGCCGACCGGCGATTGACGCCGGGTCGCGCGGGCGGCTAGGTTCGCCCAGACCCGACCTCCGTCAAGGACAGGAGACGCTCCAGGGATGCGAGGCCCTAGCAGGCTGGTGTGGGGAATGGCGGCCGTCGGACTGGCCGTGGGCGCGAGCGGCGCAGGCGCGCCCCGGGCGCACGCCGCGCCGGCGTGCACGGCGGCGACGAACATCGAGGCGATCATCGACGACTCCGGCTCGATGTCGATCACCGATCCGAACCGCCTGCGCGTGCAGGCGCTGGATCTGCTGATCAACGCGCTCGGCAACGGCACGACGCTCGGCGCGATCGAGTTCGGCTCCGGGGACGAGTTCGCGACGCCGCCGACGCCGGCTGCGGACCCCGTCTTCAACCCCGAGCCGGTCGGCCCGAACGCCGCGGCGATGAAGTCCGCGCTCGACACGGCGATCCAGGCCGACAACGGCAGCGACCGACTACAACGGCGCGTTCGACACGGCGCGGGCGGCCGACCCGGGCGCGCAGGCGCGGATCTTCCTGACCGACGGCGGCCACGACGTCGGCGACTACGCGAACGCGCACCTCAACCCCACGCCACCGCAGACGCCGACGTACGTGATCGGGTTCAGCGCGGGCGTCGGCGCGCCCGAGGACCAGGCGCGCCTGCAGCAGATCGCGTCCGACACGGGCGGCAGGTACTTCCCGCTGCCCGACAGCAGCGCCCTCCAGTCCGTGATGGACGAGATCGAGGCGACGCTCACCTGCCAGTCGGCGCCGAAGACGTTCACCGACTCGCTCGCGCAGGGCAAGAGCACGCCGCACACGGTGACCATCGCCCCCGGCTCGCGCAGCGCGCAGCTCGCGCTGTCCTGGACGAGCCCGCTCGACCAGTTCACGATCTCCGGCCTGAAGATCGTGAGCAAGGGCAAGACCGTCGCCGTCGCGGCCCGCAAGGTGCGCAAGCTCAAGCTCACGACCAAGCGCGGCACGACGTTCGTGGTCGTCAAGGTCACGCACCTCGTGCGCGGCAAGCTGCGCTTCAAGGTCAAGGCGGCGAAGATCGGCTCGGGCCAGCCGAAGGTGAGCCTGACCACCCAGGTCAGCCAGGCCCGCCACTGAAGGCCGGGAGGCGCGCCCGCCAGCCGGGCGCGCCTCCCCGCCGGCCGCTCAGGCGCTGCGGACGCGCCGCCCCTGCCACTGGTCGAACGCCACCGCGGCCAGGATCAGCGCGCCGATGATGATCTGCAGGTAGAAGGAGTTGATCGCCAGCAGGTTGCCGCCGTTGTTGAGCGTGCCGACGATGACGCGGCCGCGGCCGCGTACGCCCGGCGCAGGCACTGGAAGCCCGGTCACTTCTCGTTCAACACCCGCGAGGGACAGTGCCCGACCTGCCTCGGGCTCGGCCACATCGACCTCGACGTCCAGTACTTCCCCAACATCGCCGTCCAGTGCCCGACCTGCCACGGTGCCCGCTTCAACGACGCCACCCTGGCCGTCCGGGTCGACGGCCTGACCATCGCCGACGTGCTCGGCCTGAGCGTGGACGACGCCCTGGAACAGTTCGCCGGCCAGACCCCGGTCACCGCGGCGCTGCGACCGGTCAGCGACGTCGGCCTGGGTTACCTGCGGCTTGGCGAGCCAACGCCGTCCCTGTCCGGCGGCGAGTCGCAGCGGCTACGGATCGCTTCCCGGCTGCGGAGCAGCCAGCGCGGCGCGCTCTACGTCTTCGACGAGCCGTCCACCGGCCTGCACCCGCTCGACGTGGCCACGCTGGTTGGCGTGTTCGGCGGGCTGCTGAAGGCCGGCGCCACGATCATCGTCATCGACCACGACCTAGACCTGCTCGCCGCCGCCGACCACCTCATCGACATGGGCCCGGGCGGCGGCCCGGACGGCGGCCGCATCTACACCGCGGGCAAGCCAGAGGATGTCGCGCGGGCCCCGGTCAGCGCGACCGGTCCGTGGCTGGCCGAGAGCACCTGGGCCTGCCGCTGGATGGCACGCACGTGCGGGGAGCAGAAACCGGCGCTCGTTCGGAATGAATGATTGTGCCTGCCTGGGCGATAAACCGACATCACATGGCCTTGGCTGATTCCGTCCTGAGCCCGTCGCGTGGAGGGCGCGAGCAGGCCCAGAGCGCGGGCGCGGTCCACCGCCTCGTGACGGCTGTGGACGCCGAGCTTGGCGTACAGGTGGCGCGTGTGGGTGCTGACGGTGTTCACCGAGAGGTACAGCTCATTCGCGATCTCGGGCGCGGTGAGGTGGGTCGGCAGGTAGCGCAGCACGCGGGTCTCGCTGTCGGTGAGCTGTTCATCCAGGCCGCGGTGGCGGAGAGCCATCGCGCTTGGGCTGCCGGGCGGCGGCACGGCTCTAGTCGGCCTTAGCAACAGGTTCAGGATCTGGGAGATCAAGGCGGGGTGAGCGGTGCGGTACCGGCGATGCCGCTCGAGCAGCGCCGGGGCGGGATCCAGGAGGAACGGCAGCACCATGCCGTTGGACTCGGTGATGTCCAGCGCCCGCTCCAGGACACGTCCGGCGGCGGCCTGGTCGCCCAGCGTGTCGCGGGCTCGTGCCTCCAGCAGCAGCGCCGTCACCATCGGCACCTGACAGACCCCGGAGAGCGAGCCGTCGAGGACGGGTGCGAGCGCATCAGCCGCCGCCTGCGGTTCGCCCGAGGCCAGTCGCAGCGCCGCCACCGCGGTCCGCATCTCCGCGCTGGCTCGCTCGTCTTCGGCCAGGTCGGCGAGAACCTGCTCGGCGCGTTCGTGCTGGCCTAGCCGCACGAGCGTCTCGGTATCCGTGATCGCATCGACGTCACGCAGCTTATGCGGCCTGACCAGTGTCGCGGTTAGCTTCTCGGCGCCGCGGAACGCCGCCAGCGCCTCGTGATGCCGACCCCGGGCCAGCTCCAGGACCGCGCGAGCATGACGCAGGCTCATCCCGGCACCCGGTTCCACCTCGGTGCGCAGGGTGCGCTCGGCGCGGTCCAGCCACGGCTCTGCCTCATCCAGCCGTCCCTGGAACAGCATGACGATTCCGAGGTGCGCGTACGCCACTCCGGCGAGCGACTCCTCGAGCCCCAGCAGTACCGTTCCGCCAGCTCGATCGCCTGCGTGCTCCACTCCGCTTGTGCCGCATCGGGCCGGAACAGCAGCATTTCGTGCGCCCCATGGGCCAGGCCGTGCAGCTCCAGGTACAGTAGCCCGATCCGGCGCGCCATGGCAATGCCGTGCTTCACATGCCGTTCCGCGTCTTCAAACCGGCAGGCCCATATCTCGGCAATGCCAAGGCTGATGAACGCCACCGCGCGCAGTAGCTCCCCCAGCCCGAGGTGCGCGGCATCGGCAGCCTCCGTGATGGCGAGCAGCCGCTGGGCCTCCTCGACCACGACTGGGACGTCGACGAGGCGCCGGGCCAGAAACAGTCGCAGCACAGCCAGCATGACCTGCACGCGTCCGCGGCGGTCAGCAGGCACCGCGGGCAGTGCGTCTGCGGCCTGGGCCAGGTGCCGTCCGGCATCCGACCAGGGATCCCCGGATCAGATCGCCGGCCACCTGCACGGGCGACGAGCTCCGGGCTGGCCGTGACGACCCGGCACGGGAACCCGGCCAGCAGCTCGACCAGAGTGGCGCCCCGCCCGCCAAGGTAGAGGTCGAGCCAGTGGTCCGACGAGCAGCCGGGCGGCCATCCCCCAGTCCTCGGCGGCCTGGGCCTGGCGGACTGCCTCCACTGGGTGCCCGTGCTCGGCCAGCCACGCGGCGGCCGCGCCATGCAGTGCGGCCCGCTCTTTCGGCTCGGTGCGGCGCAACTCCAGTTCCAGCAGGTCCGCGAACAACCGGTGGTAGCGGAACCACGACCTGCCCCGCGTCCAGCGAGACCACGAACGCGCCGGCCTGCTCCAGATCCTGCAGGATCCGTTCCCCGCCCGAGGTTACCGGTCAGCACGTCCGCCAGCGGGGCCAGACACCCGTTCCAGCACGGAGGTGCGCAACAGCAGACGGCGCACCTGCCTCGCTCTGCCGGTCCAGCACCTCGGCCAGCAGGAATTCAGCTACCGTCCGATCGGTGCCGGAAAACTCCGCGGCGAACTGCTCCGGGTCCGGGTGCCCGGCCAGCGACAGCGTGGCCAGCCGTAGCCCAGCCGCCCAGCCCTCGGTCCATCCGTGCAACCGGGCCAGCGCGCCGGCCGGCAGCTCTACCCCGGCCGCGCCGAACAGCGCCCGCGCCTCGGCCAGGCTGAACCGCAGATCGGCCGCGCAGACCTCGGTCAGCTCGCCCTCCAGCCGCAGCCGGTGCAGCCCCAGCCTCAGGCCGTGCCGGGTCGCAAGGACGATCCGAAGCTCGGCCGGCGCGCGCAACAGCAAGAGCTCCAGCTGGGGCAGCACCTCACGCGAATCCAGCAGATGGGCATCATCGATCATCAGCCACAGCCGGTCTTCCAGCGGGGCCGGGTGAGCAGCCGCTCTACCGCCACCAGCCCCGTGGGGTCCGGCGCCGCAGTCAACGGCCGCACCAGCGCCGACCCGGCCGTGGTCCCCCGCAGCCCGTCGGCTACCGAGATCCAGAACCCTTGCGGATCACGCTCCTCGCCGTCCACCGGCACCCACGCGGCGTGCCGGGCCAGGCCAGCCTCGGCGATCCACGACCGCATCAGCACCGTCTTCCCGCTCCCCGCCGGCGCCGATATCTGAACGACGCGTTCCGCTTCGGCCAGCCGCCGGAACAGCGTGCACCGGGACACGACTCCTCCTTTGATGGGAGGAGCGGCCCCTGACGTATCGGAAGCCGACAGCACCGTCGCCGGGCCCGTCAAGACCGGCCCGGAAAGATCTCAGGTCCCGCGGGACAACCGGGCGCGTGGCTAGCGCGCCCATGCCTCCAGCCCTGGTCTGCGTATCACCCTTCAAGGGAATCCGCCGGGCCGGGCGATGAATAGTCGTCATCTGACGACACCTTGCGGCGGCCGCCTCTCCCATGTTCGCGCGGTCCGCCGCGTCGGCCTAGGGGGCGACGCCGTGGCGCAGCGCTTCGCGGACGATCTCCACCCGGCTCTTGGCGCCGAGCTTGGCCAGGATGTAGGAGATGTAGGTCTGAACCGTGCGCCTGGACAAGAACATGCCGCGGGCGATCTCCGACGTCGAGTACCCCCGGGCGACCAGGGCGGCTATCTTGACCTCGGTCGGCGTGAGCGCGCCCCAGCCGGAGGCGCCCCCGCTGCCCGCGCGGACCGCGGACGCCGCGCCTGATGCCATAGGGGCGAAGGCCGCTGCCGGCCCGGCGACGTGCCAAGACGGGCATTCATCCCCTCGTACAGGCGGATGGCCTCGTTCAGCGCGGCCCGGGCCTCTTCGTGCTGGCCGCGCTCGGCCAGCACAGCGGCCAGGTCCTCCGTAGCGGCAGGCACTTCCACGGCCGGGCCGACCGTTCGGTAATGCGCAACGGCGTCCCGCAGCGGGGCCGGATCAGATTCCAGCAGTCCCTGACACCGCAAGCTGGCCGCGGCCGCCCGGGCCGGCTGGGTCTCAGCCGCGGCCTCCGCCTCGCAGGCCCGCGCCGCGGTCCGCGCGACCTGCCGGTCACCGGTGGCGATCGCGAGCCGTACGAGGTCCGGTAGCCATTGGTGGGTCAGGGTCATCTCGCCGTCGCGCCGGGGCAAGATCGCGGCCAGCGCCTGCATGGCCTGACCTGTCTCGCCACGCTGCTCCAGTGCCACCGCGTGCGCGGCGACGAGGAAGTCCCGGTTCTCCCGGTCGGGGGGATCCGCAGCACAGGCAGAGCCATACCCGCGCGGAGATGCTGGTCAGGCCGTTGTGCGCTGGTCGCGGCGCCCGGCGATCAGCGCGGCCACGCCGTGGATCAGCAGGGCTGGCCCAGCGCTCGCGCAGAAACGTGTACGTGAGCCCCGGGAGCGTCGCGCCTCATCCGGGCTCAGCTCGGCCAGCGCGTCGTCCCACTGGCCAAGCCAGTACCGCAACACCGCCGCGGCGACCCAGATGTTACGGTCCGGACTGCCGCTGCGCTGGGCGGCCTCCCGGGTCTGCTGGAGGGTCAGTTCCGCGTCCGGCCACCGGTCGAGGTTCTGCAGGGTGAAGATGCGGCCGTCGACGGCGAACGAGCGCAGGTCCGCGTAGCCCGGGTCGTCGCCGAGCACGCGCAGGGCCTGGTCGACGTAGCCGAGCGCGGCGGCATGGTCGCGCCTGACGCTATGGCTCAGCCACAAGTCGGTCAGGGCGTGCGCGGTGGCGAACGCGTCCCCGGCCTCCTCGGCGAGGGTGAGGGCCTGGCGGGCGGTCGCGTCTGCCGTGTCCAGGTCGCCGGTGTCGGCCCGCTCGAGCATCGCCAGCAAGGCCCGCATCCGGGCCTGCCAGGTGCGGGGCAGGTCGGCCGACGCCAGTGCCTGCCGCATGGTCGTGATCGCCTCATCGCTGCGGCCCGCGCTGACCTGGGCGCGCGCCAGCACCCGAGTACGTCTCGGCCTGCCGCACCGGGTCGGCCATCACCGGCAGCGCCACGCTGGCTTGCCGGGCCGCCTCGTCATAGGAGCCCGCCCGCGAGCAAGGCTCGTGCCAGCCTGGATGTCAGCCCGTCCGGGCCTCATCCCCACCGGGCGTCTCGTCAAGTTCCCGCCGCAGCAAGTTCGGCCGCCAGTTGCGGCGCCCGCGTGGTCAGCGTGGGCGCCGCCTGGATGAGCCAGGCTCGAGACCAGCCCTCACCCGGCTGTCTCGCCGCGAAAAGCTGCTGCGCGACGCTCAGGGCATCCGCATCCGTGGCCGCGAGCTCTCGCGCCGCCTCGGCGTGCAGTGCCGTGCGCAGTGCCGCCGGCATGCTCTCATACAGCGCCTGGCGGATCAGCTGATGCCGGAACGCCAGTTCGGCATCCGAGCCAACCAGGATGCGGGCCGTCACGGCCTCCTGCAGGCCCGCGGCCAGCTCGGACACCGGCCTGCGCAGCAGCACGGCCAGGTCGGTGACCGTGAACTTGGCGCCGAGCAGCGCGGCGGTCCGAAGGATCTGCGCCGTCTGCGGCGAGACGGAGCTGAGCCGGTCATTCAGCAGGGCAGCCAGCAAGGCCGGCAGCTGTTCCTGGGCGGGCCAGACGCCGAGCCTGGCGGGACTGGGCTGCGCTCGCTCGCGCGCCAGGGCGTCAACCAGCTCGCGCAGGTACAGGGGATTTCCGGCGGCCTGAGCGGTCAGCTGGCGCAGCGTATC
>CAVXZC010000003.1:0-176253 GCA_963766165.1 uncultured Solirubrobacteraceae bacterium
TGACGCTCATGGCCAAACAGCGCGGCGACGTCCGCTTCGTGCAGACGTCGATGTACTACCCCGTCACCGACGCCGCGATGGACACCGCGTCCTACGACGAGTTCGCCGAGGGCTACTACCTCACCCGCAAAGCGATGGAGTGGTTCTGGGACGCCTACATCCCCGATCTCGCCCAGCGCAGCGAGATCACCGCCTCCCCCAACCAGGCCACCACCGAGCAGCTCCGAGGCCTGCCGCCCACACTCCTGCTGGTCGACGAAGCCGACCCGCTGCGCGACGAGGGCGAGGCCTACGCGGCCAAGCTCCGCGTGGCCGACGTCGCCGTCACCACCGTGCGCTACGACGGCATCGTCCACGACTTCATGCTGCTCGACGCGATGAGTCAGGCCAACGCCACCCGCGCGGCGATCGCCCAGGCCGTCACCTTCCTGCGGCACGCCCTCGGCACATGACCGACACCATCGACGAGCTCGCCGGCAAGCTCAAGCGAACCGAGCTCCAGCACAGCGCCTCCTCGATCCCCGGTCGCGAGATCGTGCAAGTCCTGACTGAGATCCCTGAGGGCGTAGAGTCCGGCTGGCACCAACACCCCGGAGAAGAGGTCGGCTACATCCTCGCCGGGACCGTCGAGATGCACATCCACGACCGACCCACCCTCACCCTGCACACCGGCACCCCGTTCCTCATCCCGCCCCGCACCCCACACAACGCCATCGACCTAGGCCCCGACACAGGCCGCATGCTCTCTACCTACATCGTCGAAGCCGACCAACCGATCGCCACCTTCGTCCGATAACCACCAGCCCGGCCATCGCGAGGGCGGCGCAGGCCTACGCCACCCTCGCGCGAGCTGACGACGACATCGCCGGCCCGGCGCGTTGTGATCAGATCGTCGAAAAGCAGCACATGCGAGACGCACTTGAGGATCTTGGCCATGGGGCGAGTCTGGCGCGCCATGGGCTACGGCTCGCGTTGGCGACGTGCCTGATTGCGGGGCTCTCGTCGCCGGTGGTCACTGCGTAGAGCGTCACCCATCCGTGTACGAGATCGCGCGATTGTCAGATGCCTGACCGGCGCAGTCAACTGGATCTTCAATCGCGCCGCCGAGCTTGGAAATCGTTGCCTTGGACCGAGAGGCGACCACAGACACGAATCCCGAGAGGATTGAGCACCGCAGGGGGACGTCGATCGGCGAGTGGCACTACCAGCCGCACATCGGCGACACCACAGGCGACGAGATCTACGGTCCGGACTTCCACTACCCCTGGGAGGCCCGCAGCCCAGCCGCGTACATGCGTTGCGCGAGCCGCGACGGCAACGGCAACGACTTCGGCCCCGATACATGGACGCAGACCGTGATCAACGCCTGAGCCGCACACGACACCACAGATCGTGCCGGTATCGCGGCGAACCTCCACCAACGCCCGAGCCGTGCCCCGGGCGACCAGCGCCCGGCGTCGCACTGTCCCCCATCTCTGGACCACGCAGTCGCCTTGACGCTCTCACCTAGTCACAACTCGTAGCCAGACGGATGTGGGCGCAGCACCTGTACGCGCGCGCGAAGGCGCGTTACGTGAACTCATGACGAAGCGCCGATCCTCGGCGCCGTGCGCCGCACTGGACTCACCGCCCTGCTCTGCCTCGTCCTCGCAGCCCCGACCAAGCGGTGAGCCTGAACCCCCGCGGGTCGGTCGGGCTGCCCTTGTGGCCGGCATGGCCCGATAGTCGCGCATTGCCCCACGGCTTGGCCGTTGCGCGCCCGCGGCGGTCGGTAGGACGTGTCCCAACCGTGCGCCAGCAGCGCTCTGCGACACGGGCCACGATCGCGAAGTCGACGGCTACCTACCAACTTGGCTGGCCGGCGAACTGGGAAGCGGATCGCTCCCGAGGTCGGGGCAGGCAGGACTCCCCCCTCTCTGCCAACGTCCGGTGAGACGCTCACGATCAGGGATTCACTGACCTTGAGGGCGAGACTCGGAGCATGCTGGGATGTCGCAGGACAACGGACACGAGAGGAGTCGCGCCGCGGCCCGGTTCGCCGAGCGAGCCGTGGGCGAGCGAGGGGAATCGGGCCGCGGCGCGGGCGCCGCTTCGGGGTCCCCGCCTGACCCTGAGTTGGTCGAGCGGCCCAAGCGCCGCCGGTTCACCGCGAGGTACAAGCTGGAGATCCTCGAGCGGGCGGACGCCTGCACCCGGCCGGGCGAGGTCGGCCCGCTGTTGCGCCGGGAGGGCCTGTACACGTCGCATTTGACGTACTGGCGCAAGCAGCGCAAGGACGGCGCGAAGGAATTGGGCCGTCCGCGGGGGCGCAAGCCGGCCGACCGTCGCGTCCGTGAGCTGGCGGAGCTGCGCCGGCGCGCCGAGCGCGCGGAGGCCGAGCTTGAGAAGGCCACAGAATGAGCACATTTCGCCACTTCCGGCGTAGCCTTGGAAGCCGGAAGCTGTGTTGCGGTGAGGACGTTGGGGTGCGAGCTCGCGGTGGCGCGGTTGCCCACGCTCGCAAGCCTGGCCGGCGCAGCGCGCCGAGCATGAGCGGGACGATCGAGCAGTGTCGGATCATGATGGGCTCCCGGCGGTTGGGCTCGCCGGCTCGCATTCGGCGGTGATCAGCGTCTCGACGGCGCACACGAGGCCGATCCAGCCGGAGAAGGGCCGTGGCTCGCCGCCAGCGAGGCGTGCGTGCCCGGTTGGTGCCGGGCCGTCCAGGCGCAGCTCGAGGTGGATTTCATGTGTCTCCATCCGTGCGGCAGACGATGCATTGCCGCGGCCGCCGGGACATCTCGGCAGACCCGAGACGTGCACCCTAGGATTGCGCGGATGCTGCTCGAGCGCGACGGCGAGTTGACGGCGTTGCGCGTGGCCGTGGATCACGGCGGCCCGGGGCTCGTGGTGGTCGAAGGGCCGGCGGGGATCGGGAAGACGCGGCTGTTGGCGGAGGCCCGGCGCGACGTCGATCTGCGGGTGCTCACGGCCCGCGGTGGCGAGCTGGAGCAGGGGCTCGCGTTCGGCGTCGTGCGCCAGTTGTTTGAGACCGCGATCTCCGAGTCGCTGCTGGAGGGTGCGGCCGCTGCGGCGCGGGAGGTGTTCGAGGGTCCGGCAAGCGGCGTCGGCCGCGAGGATGCGTCCTTCGCGATCCTGCACGCGCTGTATCGGCTGACGGTCGAGCTCGCCGAGCGTGCGCCACTGCTGCTGGTGGTCGACGATCTCCAGTGGTGCGACGAGCCGTCGCTGCGCTGGCTCAGCTATCTCGTCCGCCGGCTGGAGCGGGCTGCCCGTGACCGTGCTGTGCGGGGTCCGGCCGTTTGAGCGCCACGCCCGGGTGCACCTGATCGGCGAGCTGACCCGCGACCCGCTCGCCGTGATCCTCCGTCCGAGGCCCTTGAGCGAGCGCGCGACCGCCGAGCTGATCGGTGGCGACGAGACCTTCGCGGGCGCCTGTCACGCCGCGACCGGCGGGAACCCACTGTTGCTGGTCGAGCTCGAGCGGGCGCTGCGCGCCGAGGCCGTGCCGCCGCGTGCCGACCACGTGGCCGACGTCGAGCGCATCGCGCCGCGGGCGGCGTCGCGCGCCGTGCTTGTGCGGATCGGGCACTTGAGCGCCGACGCGGCGGCGGTCGCGCGCGCGACGGCCGTGCTCGGCGATGGGCTCGGGCTGTCGCTGGTGGCCGAGCTCGCCGGGCTGGACGACGACGCCGCGGTCGCGGCCGCTGGTGAGCTGGTCGCCGCCGACGTGCTCGCCGACCAGACGTCGATCGCGTTCGTGCACCCAGTCATCCGCGCGGTGGTCTACGACGACATCCCCGTCCACGAGCGCGCGCTCGCGCACGAGCGCGCCGCGCGGTCGCTGCAAGCTCGCGCCGCCGCTCCCGGCGTGATCGCCACGCAGCTGACGCATGCGCCGCGCGCGCGGCGAGGCCTGGGTCGTCGACGTGCTCGCAGAGGCCGCGCGAGCCGCGCAGCGCGCGGGCGCGGCCGAGAGCGCCACGACCTACTTGACCCGCGCGCTCGCCGAGCCGCCCGCCGCGGAGCAGCGCGCGTCGGTGCTGCTTGCGCTCGCAAATGCGGAGAAGGGGCACAACCTCCTAGACGCGAACGCGCATCTGAGCGCCGCGATCGAGCTGCTCGCGGACCCGCTCCCCCGGGGATTCGCCACGTTGCAGCTGGCGCGCGGGCTGGCGATGAGCCGTCGCGCGGATGAAGCCGTGGCGCTCGCGCGCCGCGCGGCCGCCGAGCTTCCTCCCGACGCCGAGCTGTTGCTCGCCGGGTTCGAGGCGCTGGAGCTGACCGCGCCGCTGTTGGGCGCCAGCGAGCCGATCGCGCCGGAGCGGTTCGCCGGCCATCGACGGTTGCCTCTGGCGCCAGGCGCGGGGCCGAAGCTGTTGGCGGCGATCGCCGCGCATCAGTGGACCTACGACGGGGGCTCGGCAGACGCGTGCGTCCCGCTGGCGCTCGCCGCACTGGACGGTTGGGAGCTGATCCGCGGCGACAATCTCGTCCTCTCGGTCGCCGCGACGCTGGTCCTCGTGCTCGCCGACCGCAAGGAGGCGCTCGACGCGTGGGACGCGCTGCTCGCGCACGCGCTCGCGTACGGCTCGATGGGCTTCAAGGCGGCCGCAAGCATCTACGGCGGCTACACGTTGTATCGCCACGGTCAGCTCGCCGAGGCAGAGACCTCGCTGCGCGACGGGGTCGAGGCGCACATGCTGTCGCGCCTCGGGGACGAAGGCCTCACCCAGACCGGCGCATGGCTGGCGGCCGTTCAGCGCGAGCGCGGCGACCTTGCCGGCGCGCGCCGCGCGCTGGAGGCCGCACCGGAGCGCGGCGACAGCTCCTACGGCTCCCGCTACCGGCTCGACAGCCTCGCCGAGCAACTGCTCGCCGAGGAGGATCACGAGCAGGCGCTCATGGTCGCCCGCGACGCCATCGCGCGCTTCTCCTCCGTGACGGCGATCGACACCCCGGCGCGCTCGCACGCAGCTGTCGCGCTGCACCACCTCGGCCGGCGCGAGGAGGCGCTGGCGCTTGCCGGGGAGGAGGTCGAGATCGCCCGCCGCTGGGGCGCGCCGTCGATCCTGGCGCGGGCGCTGCGCGTCCTGGGCTCGATCGAGCAGAGCCCGGAGCGATTGCGCGACGCCGCGGAGCTCGCCGCCCGCTCCCCCGCCCGCCTGGAGCACGCCAAGGCGCTGACGGAGGAGGGCTCGGCGCTGCGCGCTGCGCGCCGTCCGACCGAGGCGCGCGACCCGCTGCGCCAGGCGCTGACGATTGCCGACGCCCTGGGCGCAGACGCGCTCGCGAAGCGGGCGCGCCACGAGCTCTACGCCGCCGGCGGGCGCCCGCGCACGACCGCGCAACGCGGCGCCGCCGCACTGACGCCCTCGGAGCGGCGCGTGGTCGAGCGTGCCGCAGCCGGCCAGACGAACCGCGCGATCGCCGAGGCGCTGTTCGTCACGCCGAAGACCGTCGAGTTGCACCTGCGCAACGCCTATCGCAAGCTCGGAGCGCGCAGCCGCCACGATCTGGCCGGGCTGCTCGATCGCGACTCCACCGCCGTCTGAGTCGATCGAGCCTTGGGCGTCCGGCCAGCGAGCTCGGAGCGCTCGTTGCGGATCACCTCGACCACCGCCCCAAAGACTGGGGTACCCGTATAGGGGTCGCCCGATTGTGCGCGCGCGGCGGCTCGTCGAGGGTCCGGTGCATGAACGCAAGGATCTGGTGGGCGGTCGTCATCGCCCTGGCGATAGTGGGGATCGGCGCGCCGCGGGCTGCGGCCGCGAACAGCTCGATCACGGTGCTCAAGGCAGGCGCCGGCTCGGGCACGGTGGTCAGCGACCCGGCGGGGATCAACTGCGGCAACGTGTGCACGGGCTCCTTCGCCTCCAACCAGGGGATCGGGCTGGAGGCGACACCCAACGCCGGCTCGCGCCTGGCGAGCTGGTCGGGGCCGTGCAGCACCTCCACGACGACCGTCTGCATGCTGGTGCCGCCGATCCCGGCGACGATCGTCGCGACGTTCGTCAAGACCCAGACGCTGACGGTGGCCGAGGCCGGCAACGGGACCGGCAGCGTGACGAGCACGCCGGCCGGGATCTATTGCGGTGTGACGTGCAGCGCCGCGTTCGACCAGGGATCGACGGTCACGCTGACCGCGAGCACGCGGCCCGATGACGGGAACGTCTTCGCGGGCTGGTCGGGCGGCGGCTGCTCCGGAACCGACGCCTGCACCGTGACGATGGACGCGGCCAAGACGGTCACCGCCACGTTCGTGTCGCCGTACGCGCTCGAGGTCTCGTTCGACCCGACGGGCACGGGCAGCGGCCGGGTCACCAGCTCGCCTGCCGGCATCGACTGCACCGACTTCTGCTCCGCCGCGTTCCTGCCCGGCACCGTGGTGACGCTCACGATCACGCCCAACGGCGAGTCCAGCTTCTCCATGGGCAACGTGTGCAGCGGCAGCGGCTCGGCGCCGACGACGTGCACGTTCACGATGAGCGCCCCCAAGCGGCTGGATCTACGGTTCACGAGCTACCGGCGGCTGACGGTCGCCACGACGGGCACCGGCAGCGGGCGGCTGAAGGCCACACTGGGGCCGATCGACTGCGGCGCGGTGTGCACCGAGACGATGGACACGGGGCTCAGCGTCGACTTCCACGAGGACCAGTACTGCCTCGCGTACGAGTGCATCATCCCCACGGCCGATGCGGGCAGCCGCTTCGCCGGCTTTTCCGGGGCCGGCTGCTCGGCGCAACCGGTGTCCGGCTGCTCGGTGGCCATGAACGCCGACACGACGATCACGGCCACGTTCACGAAGACGCAGACGCTCACCGTCACCAAGGACGGGACGGGCACGGGCTCGGTCAGCGGCGATGCCGGCATCGACTGCGGCGACACGTGCTCGGCCACCGTCGACCAGGGCGCGCAGGTCACGCTGACGGCGACGCCAGCGGCCAACTCGCGCTTCGCCGGCTGGTCGGGCGGCGGCTGCTCCGGCACCGGCTCGTGCACGGTCACGCTCGATGCCGCGGAGAACGTGAAGGCGACGTTCAACGCCGGCGGCAAGGTGACAGTCCAATACGGGGGCGACGGGTCGGGAACGGTCACCAGCGTGCCGGCCGGGATCGACTGCCCGCGGGTGTGCTCCGCCGTGTTCGCCCTCGGGACCAACGTCGTGCTGACGTCGATCCCGGACGCGGGCTCGCGTCTGGCGTTCAACGGGGTGGACGGCGGCTGTGAAGAGGGTCTTGACGCGAAGACGACCTGCACGTTCACCGTCACCGGCAACATGAGCGACATCGCGGAGTGGTACGTCCCGCGCACACTTTCGGTCGTCGCGACCGGCGCCGGCTCGGGCAGGGTCACCTCGTCGCCGGCCGGCTACATCGACTGCGGCACGACGTGCTCCACGGTGGTGCTCAATGGCGCGATCCTCACGCTCACCGCGCAGGCCGACCCCGGCTCGACGTTCGCCGGCTGGTCGGGCGGCGGCTGCTCGGGGACCAACACGGAGTGCGTCGTGAGCGTCGACGGCGACACGCAGGTCACGGCCAGGTTCGAGCCGGCCGCCGCACCCACGCCGACGCCGACGCCGACCGCGACACCTGAGCCGACCGCCACGCCGCAGCCCGAGCCGTCGCCGGCGGGCTCGGGTGCGCCAGCGCTCGTGATCGACACGAAGCTCGTGAAGGCGAAGATCACGCCCGGCAAGCGCACGGCGACGTTCACGTTCGCCAACGTCAATGGCGCGAGACGCTTCCAGTGCGCGCTGACCAGGAAGGGCAAGAAGGCGAGGTTCGCGTCCTGCGCGTCGCCCAAGACCTACAAGAAGCTCGCGCGCGGCACGTACACGTTCCAGGTGCGCGCGGTCGGCGACGCCACGCCCGCGACCAAGCGCTTCAAGATCTGACGCGACCGGTCGAGCCGCTCGGCGATCGCCCGCACATGGGCCTCGAGATCGCCGAGCGGCTCGCGACGCCTTCCACGGGCCGCGCTTTACCGATCCTGCGGCCGCTGAATCGATTCTCCACCGCGACGCGGCGCCGACGCCCAGTCGGCCGCCTCGACCACCGACGACTACAGGTGTCCGCTGGAACGCCGTGGTCGCGCAGGGCCTGCTCGAGTCCCGCCGCGTCACGCAGGCTCGAGATGCGGACGCTGACGGCGTCGCCGCCGTCCGTCACGGCGTGGGCTGTCGGCCAAGCGCATCCGCCAGCATCTCGGACTGAGCATAGGCAGGCTCGTGGTGACGGAGCTCGCCCCACCCCAGCGCTGCTGGGCGCTCGGGCTCGCCAGCACCACTGCCGAGCCGGTGAGCGCGGACGAGTGCGCGCAGCAGCGCGCGCGGGCGGACCTGGTCCACTAGCGCCGAGGACGCCGAGCGGAATCGGCTCGAACAATTGACGCGTGGGCAATCCCTTCTACCCGGACGTCGTGCTGGGCGCCGCTCGCCACGCCGGGCGGGTGATGGGAGCCGCCCTCGACTGACGAGACGAAACGAGCATCGTGGCGCGGAGCCGCTGGAGCCGGCCGATTGCGGCTGGCGGAAGCTCAATCGGCTGTTGGCGCACGCGTGAGCGGGCGCTCGAGTCGCCTCAGACGGCTCCGTCACGGCAAGGCGCCGAGCGCCCGTGGCGCCGACGGTAGAGTGCCCCACTCGCGCGCTGCCAGCGGTCAGCGGAAGTCTCGAGATTCCACAGTATGGGCACAACCGCGTAACTCGCGAGAGCGGCCGGGACGGTTGACCGAGAACTTCGACGCGGCCGCTCGCCTGCGGCTGCGGTCGTTCCTGGCCACCGCCAACTACCGCGACGCGCCTGCGGGCGCTCGCTTCGTGGCGTCGCTCAGAACGGATGAGGCTGCATGGCGAGAATCGCACCCACCGACTCCGCCTAGGGGGCTGCAGAGTCCCCGGAAGGCATAGGTGCGGACGCCGAGCACAGCGCTGGGCGATGGCCTCGGCCCCTGGCTCGTTGGTCGCAGATCCGCGGCCGAGTGGGCGAACTTCAACGCTAGCGAGAGCGTGATCAAGGATGTGCTGTGCGATGACAGATTAAGCCGGCCACCGCGGCGTCCGCCGCCACTGAGTCGCCGAGGCTCGGCTAACGGCGGGTCGTCCACATCAACGCGTGATAACCGTGATCCGCTTGAGCGTACCCGACAACAGTTCCGCTCGCGCTCAGCGCCGTAGGTCGGCACCAGTGATGGCTGTAGAAGGGGAGCCACACGATCTCTCCGTTGGACCGACGTAGCCATGGGCGTTCAAACCCGTCGACCACCTTGGAGCCTGCAGCGTCGCCCCGCTCATTGATCGCGGTCGCGTAGCAGCCCGGATCGGTGCCAAGAGCCTCCCATCGCGCGTTGGCGCGACTGATAACCGCCAACGCATCTCCCGTCTTGGTATTCACCTTTCCAAGGACGGTCCCGTCCGGTGTGAGGGCCACGGGGTTGACCCCGTCTGAGCCTCCGACCTCTCGAAACCGTCCGGAATCCAATGACCAGAGGAGCGCACGGGGCCAATGGTTGGCATAGGCGACAACGAGCACCTCCCTTTGGGACACCGCAACAGCCTGACCCCAATCGGCACCGAAGTCCTCGAGCACCCTCAGTCCATCGCCCGGGGACCACGCGGCCGGCCGAAAGTTGAGTTGGCCGCGATCAACCGGATCTAGCTAGTAGCGGCGCTCGCTGCCGACGGGCGGAACAGACGAATAGGAGCCGTCGCGAGGGGTCGGCGAGTTGTGCTGCCTCTCGACGACAAGGGCACTTCGCCCGCCCGGCCCTCATGAGTAACTCATGTTGACGTGGTGGACACGCGCTAGCGTGCGGTGTAGTGTCACCAATGCCGACGGATCTGCTGTCGGTAGCGGCGATGCGGACCACGAGGTGATCGAGGTTCGAGGGGGTACACATGCGACGGTTTCTGATGGTTCGGGCTCGCGTCGCCGTCGCCTTGGCTGCACTGGCAGCAACGGCGGCGATCGCGGCGGCAGTCCCACCGGCTGCGACAGCGAGCGCGGTCGGTTGTACCACGGCCGGTAGTGGGTTGCCGTGGTATGGCCTCAATTCCGCCTACACCTGCATCGACATCGAGGGCTACGGAAACACGGTCGTCTCCGTCCAGGGCGACTGGTTCGGCATCGGGACACTGTGCAACTACCGATTCCGCATCCGCTTTCGCGACATCAACAACAATCTCTACGAGACCGACTATTCCCCGACACACGTCGGCTGTCGAGCCGCGGCAGGACAGTGGAAGAAGAACTACGGCGTTAAAAGAAGACCGGCTCGGTGTGTGTGCAGGTCCAGCAAAACGGCGCAAATGTCGGAGGGGCACCGTGCGAGTCGATACATCCCTGATGTAGGCCGCCGCGGCGCGCGCGGGTCGGTAGAACGAACCCGGGGTACATCGGCGCGAGGGTGCGTCCGATCCAAAGCTGGACACGAGCGGAACGGACGAGCAGGATGGACGTCGAAGCCAGAGGAATCCACAGCGCCCGTTCTTGGTCTTCCCGCGCAGTGCGCGACGCCTCGGGAAACGAACGTCTGAGGCCTGCTCAGCCGGCGGCGAGCGCGGTCGCGGGCGGCTGAGCGCCCGAACTCGATCAGCCGCGTCTTGTGAGGCGCTGGTTCGAGGCTGAACGTCGCGAGCCTAACGGCGCAGCGCGCTCGAGTCCGCCGGCTCGCTCGGAACCACCAGCCAGCGTGGATGTGCCTCTTCTCGACGGGGTTGTCGCATAAGTCCGTCGGCAGTCCTCGTGCTCGAGCGCCGACGCGGTTGCGTCCGTTCTAAGGGCTTGTGAGAAGGCTCCGAGGCAAATCCGTTGCCACAAAACAGGCCTTCGGTCCGCGGTGGAGACTTATGCGACAGCCCCCCACGCATCGGGCACAACGGATGAGGGCCCGGCGGGCCTGGGCATCGCCGAATTCAGCAGCGCGGCAGCGTCGGCCGCCGGTCTGGGTCGCCAGCCCTCTCCGCTACCCCTCGGCGAACGGCCGGAGCTCAATGACCCCGAAGCGCGCTATGGGGTGCTTGGCCGACACATCGATCGCTTCGTCGACGTCGGCACACTCAAGGAGATTGAAGCCGGAGGCGGGTGCAGCCATCTCCACGCGAGGTCCGTGGCCGACAAGCACTTCGCCGCCTCGCACGGAGACAGTGGAGGTGGCGTCGACCGGAGCGAGTACATCACCCTCCAGGCGCACGCCGCGCAGCTTCATCTCAGATACCCACGCTTGCACCTCGGGGCCGATGTTCGCCCGGTCCTCGGACGTGAATTCGATTGACTCGTCGCGGCAGACCAGCATCAGAAACCTCATGGGCTCGCTCTCGTTCGTCGGGACGGCAACTCGGGGTCCGTGGACCTCGCATCCACTATGACTGCCGCCAGCAGTCAGGCTCAGCGGTCGCGCCGCCCGACCTCCGGCGGTCCGTGTCCGTCCAAACCGCGGGCGATCGCTCCGAGGCAGATGCGCTAGCGACCGCGAGCCCACGCGAGCGGCGAGCACGGAGGACCGGCGGCCACGCAGTTGTGCTCCTTATCGACGGGGCTGTCGCATAAGTCTTCGCCCAACGGCGTTCGTTGTGGGTCGCCACAACGGCGTGCCGATCGGGGCGGCCGCAGCGACGCGGTTCCGCGTTGTATCGCCGTCGGTGAGTCGCGCTCGCGCACGTCGTTGGAGCTTGCGACAACGGCGAAGACTTATGCGACGGCCCCCGACGGATCGAGCACTTCGGCGTCTCGCCGCTCCCTTGCAGCGAGACAGTAGACGTCGACCTCACCAGCGATCGTCGTCCGGCTGCGGTTCAGAGGCGCCTGGTGCCGAGACATCCCACGGCTCACCGCCTCCCCCGGTCATGGGCGGGACGTTCCCGTCGCGGACCGCCCACTGGTCGTGATTGCCGCCCACTGCGAGGTCGCAGTGCCGCACATGAGCGCCACGCACGCCGCCGGCTCGGGGCCGGTGCCGACCATATCGCCCAGACACCAGATCGCCGGGCGTCCCGGGCGGCGCCTACGCCGGCCCGGGGTACGAGATCCGCTCGAAGGGCCACGCCTCGACGAGCCAGCGGGCAACGAGCTTCCGAAGTGCGGCATCGCAGCCGGCGCGAGAGGCACGCACCCACGAGGTGACCACGGCGTCGTGCACGCGGTCGTTGTCGGGATAGATGTAGACGCAGCCGATCACGCGGCGGTCCGACGGGTCCAGGACCGTGTAGGTGAAGCCGGAACGCGCCGCGAAGTCGCGGGCGTGGCGCTCGAGGTCCGCGCGATTCTCCTCGAGCGACATCACGCGCGGCCAGCGACCGCCTGAAAACCCCGGCGTCGCGCGGATGTGCTCGATCGAGGACGACCACGCCTCATGATCGGCCTCGTTGTGCTCAGGGCGGAGCGGCTCGAGTAGGAAATGATCCGTAACGAGTCCGTGGGGTGGTTGAAAGTCGCCAGGGATGAATGCCACCCGCCGATCGTCGCACGCGTCAACCTCCAGGGCAGACGGACTCGGAGACCGCCGATACGCCTGACCTTCCGCGGCACCCACACCGGCGACTTCATGGGCGTGCCCGCCACCGGCCGCGACATCCGCTACGTCAGCCACGAGATCTACCGCATCGCCGACGCGCATCGCCGAGGAATGGATCTGCTCCGACACGAGCACCCTGACGCGCCAGATCACCTGACTCACGCACGGTCGGCGCGGCAATGAGGCTCGAGCCAGCCGGCGGATCGCCGGCCCAAGCAGCATTACGCATCCCCCCAGCAGGCCGACGCCCGCCCAGCCCATGTCCGGCGGCGCGTAGCTGAAGGTGACGCGGTGATAGCCGGCCGGCACCGTCACCGCTTGAAAGAGCCCGCTTGCGCGCATCGACGTTGCGTGACCGTCGAGTTGGGCTTGCCAACCCGTGAACCACGTCTCGCGACGAATGAGCGTCGCCTTCTGTCGACATGCGACGATCGCGCTGTCGCGCTGTCTGGACCTCACGCGACAGCCCGGGGCTTGAAAGTAGGGCGAGGCGCCGGTGACACGATAGATGTCGGTGGTCGGGCTGCGGAACACGCGCCGCAACAGTGACGTGTTCTCTCGCAGCGGATCGCGGGCCGCCGTGAGGACATAGCGCACGCCGGCGAGTTGGTAGCCCGCGAGGTGATGCATCAGTTCCCACTGCCGAGAAGGCTTGTTCCGCGCGCGGAAGCCGGCGAAACTCACGGCGGGATCCGCGCGGGCCCGCACGTACCGTGCGAAGTCGTTCGGCGGGAAGTCGCTGAGGGCGAACGACGCCAGGCCGAAGTAGGAGCCGTAGTTGGGCGCGATGGGGCCGAGCGTGAAGAACCGACCCTCGCCCAGGTGCTTTCGCAGATAGGCGACCGGAGCGAGATCGACGGTCGTGGCGCGTGGGGCTGAGAACTCAGGCACGGCGAAGAGGACGACCACGTCGACCGCCACCACCAACACGAGCAGCGCGGCACGCAGGCGCTCGCCCCCGACCAGAGCGACGGCCGTGACGGCCGCCACGATCAGGGCTCCCCAGGCCACGGCAGCAGAGAAGTAGGCGCCAGGGTGAAGCTCCGCTCCACGCGAGTGGACGATGTGCCGCGCGCACAGCGCGGCCGCCACCGCGGCGGCGAGCGCCGCCAGGCCGCTCATGAGCCATCGGCGCCGCGGCACGGGCGCGCGCGTCAGCTCATCCAGCCCAAGAGCGGCCAACAGGATCACCGCCAGCTCGAGCGTGGCCGTGGCGTAGCGGTAGAAGCGGATCCTCGACACGTCGGGCAGCGCACCGATGACGTGGCCCAGCAGCGGCGGCCGGCCGTACATGCGGGCGAACACCAGCAAGACCCAGCTCAGCAGCACGAGTTTCAGCCCACGGCGTCCCGCAGTGAAGAACCCCAGCACGGCCAGCGCCAGCAGCGTCGTCGGCAGGTACCCGCCCACCATGATCCACGTGGTGGCATGGGGATCGGCATTGACCTGGCCATAGACGTACGGCAGCAGCAGCTGCGGCATCGCGGCAGCGCCGAGATGCGTCCGGCCCAGCCGCGTACCGGCATGAATCCCGAGAGCGACGTGGCGCAGGGACTCGTCCATCGCGAGCAGCATCGGAGCGGCGAGCAGCACCCCGCCGACAGCCCCCAGCGCGGCCTTGGTCAGGAACGGGCGCAGCCGGCGGCGCTGAAGGCATCCGCATCGCCAGCCGAGCCAACACGCCGCCATGAGCGTGTCGGGATAGGCGACCTCCGGATAGCCCGCATAGACCGACAGCGCGCCGGCGAGCGCGATCAGACGCCAGCCTCCCGCCCGGCCGGTCCGCGCCGCCGCGTAGGCCTGTTCGATCCCCAACAGCACCAGCGGAAGGAAGGGCAGCGGATTCACCGTGGCATCGGCAAACCACGCGAACTTGCCGTTCAGCGCGTAGGCGATCGCACCAGCGATCGCGGCGGGGCGCCCGACGCGGATGCGCCGCGACAACAGATAGGTGCCGATTCCGGCGCTCGCCTCGAGCAACACGCGCTCGTAGAGCTGCCCGCTGACCAACCCGGTCAGAAGCGTCGGCGGGAACAGCGCGGCCGCCTGCGTCTCACCGACCAACGGCATGCCCGTGCCCTCATAGGGATTCCACCACGGCAACCGGAGATGCAGGACGTCGAGCGTCGCCAGGTGACCGAGCGCTTGGGAGACCACCCCGTACGCCGGGTCGATCACCGGTTTGCCGGCGAGCAACCCCGGTCTGATCGCACTCGAGAGCCCGCCCCGGAGATCCAGCGGATTCGGGTCGAACAACCCGAGCAGGTACGGCAGATTGGCGATCAGAACGGTCACGACGATCGCCAACAGCGCCCACATGTCGGGCGCGACGGTGAGTCGACCGGCGGCCCGCCGGCGCATGGACGCTCTCACCGGGCTGCTGACCGCGGTCATGCTGTGACCCGGACGGCACGCTGGGCGATGGCGGCGACCAGGACGAGGGAATCCGCGACCCACGGCCGGCCCGGTCGCGGAACGTTGCCCAGGTGATCGACCGCGATCGCGCCCACACGTTCAGCATCGACGTCCTGCCGCACGGCCCAGAAGTGGACACCGGCGCAATGAGAGCCCGGAGAAACCCGCACCACGCGCACGGCCGGGTTCGGCGTTCACGCTCCAGCGCCGCGTCTTCGTCCCCGGAACCAAGGCGTTCCGGATCCCGGGTCCCCGGCGACCCCGACAACCAGCGCGATGCCTCCGCGCCACCCACCGTGAGCGTCACGCCGTGCTCGCGGCCGATCGGCTAGCCCCCGGAGCGTCCGCCAAGCTGATCACGGCCGGGCCTGAGCCGCACCCTGATCCACGCCGCCGGCGGCCATGACACGGTACGCGCGCTGCGCGGAGACGGCGCGATCCATCGCGCGCCGTCGACGACCCTGCTGCTCAACCGCCAACCGCCGCGGGCCACCGCCTGCGCGGCTGTCGGCGCGTTCGTTACGCGTCGGGAGCCTCGCCCGCCGTCGTGACCGGCGCGGGTTCGTCGCTTGCCGGCGTCGAGCCGGCGTCTCGGGCCTGGGTCTCGACCATCGCAGTGGGACGCTCGCGCTCGCTGTCGTCGTCGCTGCCGCCGAGCGAGTCCCGGAAGCCGCGGATCCCGGACCCGAGCGAGCGGCCCAGCTCGGCCAGTCGCTTCGGTCCGAACACGATCACCGCGACGATCGCGCTGAACAACCAGTGCGTCGGGTTGTCGAGGCCGGTGAACACGATCGGCCGGCGATGCTCGACGCCGGACCCGGAGCGTCTAGGAGAACGACGACCCATGCGCTCCCGCGCCGGCTTGTGCTTCTTCTCGACGTATGACAAGGACACGCTTACCGTCAACGACGATGGTCGATCGATATCTACGTCGGACCACAGCCGCCTGACGGCTGGCAGGAGAACTGGATCCCCACCGAGGGCCGCGACTTCTGGCTCATCCTGCGTTGCTACGGACCGCAGAAACCGCTGTTCGACAAGACCTGGAGTGCCGAGGACCTGATCAAGGTCAACTGAACGGCGCTGAACGAGCGGGAGTGCTCGCCGTGATCACGCCGCGCGCAGCGCCGCGACATGCAGCGATCGGCGGCGGCATCGGGGGGTAGGGTGACCACGATGGCGCGGGCTCGGCGGCAGGTCGGGGCGTACGCGGCCTTGATGGTCGTCGCGTTGATCGGCGTGTTTCCGGGTTTGGCGTGGTCGCAGGCTCCCGCGAGCGCTTGCGCGGGCCCGGTCGCGCTGGTCAACGGCAGCTTTGAGGATCCGGCGTCGATCGGCACGTTCGGGATCATCGACGAGGACCAGGTGCCGGGTTGGAGCACGACGGAGCCGGACGGGCGGATCGAGCTGTGGCAGTCCGGCTATAAGGGGGTGCCGGCCGCGTCCGGGGAGCAGTTCGCAGAGCTCGCCGCCAACGAGCCCGGCGAGCTCTACCAGGACGTGGCGACCGTAGCGGGCACGCAGTTGGGGTACGCGGTCTCGCACCGCGGCCGCGATGGCGTCGACACGATGCAGATCCAGATCGGTCCGCCCGGCGTCGCGCCGAACTTCACGCGGGACGTCTCGACCGGCAACACGGGCTGGCAGCAGGTGCTGGGCACCTATCGCGTGCCGACCGGGCAGACGGTGACTAGGTTCGGGTTCGCCGCGCTGTCGAGCGCGTCGTCGTTGATCTCGGCGGGCAACTTCCTGGACGGGGTGACGTTCGGGTCGGCGCGCTGCTCGGTCACGCTCTCCAAGCGGCTGCGCCCGGCCGCGGACCCTGGCCGGTTTGATCTGTTGCTCGGTGATCAGGTGCTCGTCGCGGGCGCGGGTGACGGCGGCCGCGGCCCGGCGGGGCCGGTCGCGCTGGGCGCGGTGAGAGTGTCCGAGCGCGCGGCCGCGGGGACGCGTCTGGACGAGTACGCCAGCGCGGTCTTCTGCCGCGACGCCGTGTCCGGCGAGCTGCTCGCGCAGGCCGCCGGGCCTGAGCTGCTGCTCAGCTTTGACCGCCGGCGTGATGCGGCGTGCACGGTCGCGAACGTGCGCGCCCCGGCAGTGGTGGCCCAGAACGTGCTCTACCCGCCGGGCGCGAGCGGACGGTTCGACCTGCTGATCAACGGGCGGGTGCAGACGGCCGCCGCGGGCGATCGCGCCGTGGCCGGGCCTGTCGCGCTCGACGCCGGAGATCGCGTGGTGGTGTCCGAGCGCGCGGCGCCCGGCACGCGAGCGTCTGACTATGTGTCGGGCGTCGAGTGCCGATCGCGTGCGGGGCGCGGCCCGGTCGTCGCCGAGGCGCTGAGGCGGCGCGTGAGCTACACGGCCACCGCCGATCAGGTGGTCGCGTGTGTCCTGATCAACCTCAGGCGCATCCCGCCCGCCCCCGCCCCGCCGCCACAGCCCAACCCGGCCCCGGCGCCCGCCGGCGGCGGCATCGGCGAGCTCGACCTCGACGTTACGGCGCGGGCCATCAGCCAGCGGATCGCGGCGGGCGCGGACGCCCGCTGGTTCGTGACGGTGCGCAACCCCAGCGCAGTTTCAGCCACGGCGGTGCGGCTCGTAATCGACGTTCACCAGGCCGGGCTGCCTCCGCGTACAGCTTCGCTGAAGGTGATCAGCGGCGGGTGCGTGCGTTCACGCGCAGTCGGGATCTGCGACGTGCCACGGATCGAACCGGGCGAGTCCGTGCAGGTCCGCATCAGGGCGCGCAGCCGAGACCTTCTGTCCCCGGTCAGGCTGGTCGCGGCCGCCACCGCCGCCGAACCCGAACCCGTGGTGACCAACAACCTCGACCGCGCCCTGGTGAGAGTCATCCGCCCGCCGGCACGTCCGTGCCTAATTCCGATCAGCGCCGCATCCCCGCCGGCACGGATCGCCTGCTAGTTCTTCAGGACGAACGGAGCAGTCACCGAGCCTGCCCCGATTGTGCTTGTTCTCGACGCCGCGGCACAACTGTCGACGGCCGGGCAGCCCTCGGTGCCGCCGCTCCCTCCATGCGAACGCAGCAGCACGATGGACTACCTCACGTCTCGCGCCCCGTGTCTCGCGGCGCGCATTCGCGATCGGCCGTCGGCCTCCCCGATGTCGTTGCTGTCAGGCCGCGGTCGCGGTGTCATACAGGAGGCGCCGTACTGCAGCCCGTGACAAGAGGAGGGCGACGACGAGCAACGTCACCGGTATAAAGCCGCCCAGGCTCACAGCATCGCCGAAGACGAGGTTGACCAGTTCGAGCACGACGAGCTTGCTGCCAGCCGCGACCACCCACAGCGAGACCCGGCTGCGAGCGTGGCGCGCCGGCTGTCCGCGGCGCGGAGCCTGGTGACGATCCGGCCCTTGAGCAGGATCACCACCTCCAAGGCGAGCTTGAGGAGCGCCGCAGTCAGCAGCGAGAGGGTGAAACTTTCGCTGATAACCGATGGGACGTACTCGATGGCGAGGTTGAGCACGACCACATAGACGGAGAGGTCGATGACGTCGGCCGGTCGCGCGCGGATCCATCGGCGGACTGGAGCTCCGGAGCGAGGAGATTCTGCGGACGTTGCCCGCCGCGGCCCTGTCGTCACAGCGCGATCTTGACGCACGACGGGGTCGAACCGCCTGTGGCGAAGTTAGGGGCGCGCGACGGGGCGCCGCGACACTCTCGCGTAGGACGCTCAGCACCAGCGCGGCGACGCGGCGAACCTCCCGAGCAGCGTTATCGCAACAAGGCACAAGGAGCGGTCTCCGCGGGCCGGCGCGTCGCGCTCGCACAGGAGAACGCGAGATTGCAGCGGCGGCGGTCTCGACGAGCGAGTCGACCGTCAGCGCAGGCAGGCAGGCAACAGCGCGAGCGCCTGATCGACGGAGAGCAGCGCGGCGGCGTCGAGGACTTCGGCCGGAATCCACTCGGGGAAGGGAATCTCGATTGTCCGGTGAGCACCCGACGCCGTGTGCACCTCGTCGACAGCGGCGAGACGCTCAGCAGGAAAGCGGTCAGCGACCCGCACAAGGGCTGGCCAGAGGCGGCGGTGGATCAACGTGATCTTTCCGTTGACCAAGCGCGTCGCGATCACGTCGGAGGAGCCGAGCAGGCGAGTGAGCACGGCGAAGATCTCATGGCCCGAGGAGTGGCCCCACCAAGTTCCTGAGATCGGCTCACCCGCGATCTGCTCCGCCAGATTTGGCAGAGGCCCCCGAGCGGACTGCAACACGACGCCCTGCTCGCACACCCAGTCCAGCGGATCCATTCGCTCCGAGTCAACCACGTAACGTCGGCCGTCCGCCACGGCCGTGACAGAACCCGGCATCGCCATCGCCTCGGAACGATCAGCGGGAACGCCGCCAAGAGGCCGAGCGGGCGGAGTCGCGCTGCGCCTCGCGGCAAGAGAAAGAGCGCCGGTGTGCACGCTCCGTGGCCCACGCGGCCGCGAAGATGGACTCGGTTCTGCCCAGTTTCGACGAAGTGAGCACCTCGCCTTAGCCCGCTCGCGCTTGAGCCGGACGACTCAAGTCTGATCGGGATAGGACGAGAACCGGACCATGGCTCTCCGTCGGCGCCGAGACGACCACGCCTGCATATCCGCCCGTGACATCCAGATCGTGCGATGCGACACGTGGCGTTCGACGAGCGGGCCAGTCGAGACGACAGAACTACCACTTACGACTCTGTGATGCCCGCGCCTGGCTTCGGTCCGTTCGGATTCGGAATCTCCGCACTGATCGCAGGCGTCGTGGTTGGCGCGCACGGACATACGGTCGGAGGCTTGGCTCTGGATGCCCTGGGCGCGGTGCTCGTATGGTCCGCGGTGTTGCGTTGACGAGACTGATGTCTTTCGCTTCGATGCGGAAGCTCTAACACCGAGCGCCAGCAACCCGACGAGCGCAACGGGCGACAGCAGCGGCCGGCTCTGGTCGACTTGGGCTTCTTCTCGACGGCAGCGTCACTTCCAACGCAGGCCCGCGCCGCTGCCTGGCATGGAAGGCGCAAGCGGTGCGATCGACCGGCCGTTGCTTCTCGACGAGCACGGTGCAAGGTCGTACGGTCTCTGCTGTGGGGAACCCGCCCGTTGACGCCGACGCTTTCGACGCCTTCGAGGCAGCGGGGTGGGAGGAGAAGGCGGCCGCCTATGAGCGATTCTTCGGCATCGTCACCGGTCGGGTGGTTGAGCCTCTCCTGACCGCTGCTTCAGTTGGTGTCGGCACGAGGGTCTTGGACGTGGCCACGGGCCCGGGGTGGGTGGCCGCCCAAGCTGCCGAGCGCGGCGCATCGGTCGTGGGCGTCGACGTCGCGGACGCGATGATCGAGCGTGCTCGAAACGCTCACCCGCAGCTTGAGTTCCGTTGGGCGGATGCGCACGCGCTGCCGTTCGCAGACGCCTCCTTCGACGCTGTCGTGGGCAACTTGGTGGTCATGCACCTCTCGCGTCCCGAGCGCGCCATGGCTGAGTTCGTGCGCGTGCTGCGTCCCGGCGGCAGGCTGGCCCTCACGGCCTGGGCTGACCCCTCGCAGCACCGGCTGGCCGGGGTGTTCCTCGATGCGGTGGCGCAGGCGCGAGCGACGCCGCCCGCGGATCTCCCACCAGGCCCTGACTTCTTCCGGTTCTCCGACGACGAAGCGTTCGCCGCGGCGCTCCGGCAGCAGGGTCTGGCGAGTCCCGCCGTGACGTGCGATCACGTTCGTGCTGCGGTTCGCGAGCGCCGATGAGCTCTGGAACGGCATGCTCGGCGCGACGGTGCGGGTGTCCGCACTGATAATGCGCCAGCCGGAGGAGGTCCGGCAACGCATCCGGGCTGCGTTCGATCGCCTCGCGGACGGCTACCGACGTGGTGACGGCTTCGAGCTACCCGTCGCGGTCAAGCTCGCCACCGCGCAAAAGCCGGCTCCGAGGTGAGACTGCCGCTTCGGACGAGATCCAGCGGTCTCGTCGTCAGGTCGGTGGCGTCTCAGAACTGCTGTAAATAAGCCCGGTGCCGTCACGGCTACGGCGTAGGTTCCCTCAAGTCCTGCAAGACATCGAAGGAGGACCTACGCCGTGAGACGTACCGTACCGCCGTCGGCGGAGATCGAGGCGCAGATTGAGGCGCTGTTGGCCGTGGGGGTCGGCGAGAACCCACGCGAGTCGTTGTCGGAGCTGGCCAAGCTCGGGGCGCGGCTGATCATCCAGCGCGCGGTTGAGGAGGAGTTCGAGGCCTGGCTCGGTCGGGCGCGCTACGAACGCCGACCCGAGTCTCAGCGCGGCCTGCGCAACTACGAGAGCGGGCTACGTAACGGCTTTCGCCCTCGCAGGGTGCAGACGGCCGAGGGAGAGTTGTCGGTCGAGATCCCGCAGGTTCGGGAGGCGGCGGAGACGTTCGCCTCCAAGCTGTTCCCGCGGACGCCGAAGCTGTTGCGCACCGAGCCGTTAAAGGCGCTGGTGATCGGCGCGTTCGTGCGCGGGTTGTCGATGCGCGACGTCGAGTCGCTGTGCGAGCAGGCCGGGCTCGGGAAGCTCTCGAAATCGACCGCCTCGCGGATCTGCGAGGAACTCAAAGAGCGCTTTGAGGTGTTCAGGCGCCGCAGCCTCTACGAGATCCGGCTGGTCGCGTTGTTTCTCGACGCGACCTTCATCTCGGTTCGGCCGAGCGGGCCCAAGGAGGGCGTGCTGGTCGCCTGGGGCTTCAGCGACGCCGGCGAGCGCGTGCTGCTCGCGGTGATGCTCGGGATGCGCGAGTCCTACGAGGACTGGCAGGCGCTCGGCCGCGATCTGATCGCCCGTGGCCTGGCGGCGCCGATGCTGATCGTCGCCGACGGCGCCCCCGGGTTGAGCAAGGCGATCGAGCACTGCTGGCCAGCGGCTGACCGCCAACGCTGCTGCGTACCTCGCGCGCGCAACCTGTACGCCAAGCTGCCCGAACGCGAGCGCGAACGGGTCAAGCACGCCTACTGGCAAGCGCTCGATGACGCGATCAACGAACGCGACGCCAAGCAACGCCTCCAAGCGCTCGTCGACGAACTCGACACGAGCGGCTTCAGCGCCGCCGCGAAGTGCCTGGCCGACGACCTCGACGCGCTCGTGGTGCACCTGCGCTACCCACTGCGCCACCGCCGCCGATGGCGATCGACGAACCTGCTCGAGCGGTCACTCGGCGAAGTGAAACGACGCACGAAGGTGATGGGCCGCTTCCCCGGCGAGGACAGCTGCCTGACCCTCGTCTGGGCCGTCCTCGATCTGCTCATCACTCACCAGACCAACGGCATCCGCTTCACCGAGCTCGACCGCCAACGCCTGAACAACGCCAGATACCACGAGCCCGACCACGCGATCCCCGAGGAGGTGACGGCCGCATAGACTGACCCCGGGAACCTGAGCCGCGGGCCAATCTACAGCGGCAAAGAGACGCCACCTTATCCCTCGGCCGCGCTTGTGGTTTCCATGCAAAGCGCGAGCCGCGCGGATCAAGGGCCGACGAAGTGCTCGAACCGTCGGGGGCTGTCGCATAAGTCCGTTGGCAGCCGTCGCGCTCGAGTGCCGACGCGTTTGCGTTCGTTCTAAGGGCTTCTGAGACGACTCCGAGGCAAATCACTTGCCGCGAATCGCGCCTTCGCGTCTCGGCGGAGACTTATGCGACAGCGGCCGTGGCCGCCGGCGGCCACCGTTGAGGAATGAAGATCGCCACGGCTATTTTCAGGCCAGCCCCGTCGAGAACGGGCACATCCCGGGCGTCGACGTTTCGCTCGGACGTCCTGCGACGTCGAGCGCGGCGCGGCGCGGCGCGGTGTGCACTAGCGTTGCGCCGATGCAGTTGCGGGCGGCCGCGACAAGCGATCTCTGGTGGAAGAACGCCGTGGTGTATTGCCTCGACGTTGAGACGTTCGCGGATTCCGACGCGGACGGCTGTGGCGATCTCGCCGGGCTCGTCGAGCGGATCGACCATGTCGCCAACGTCGGCGCCACCTGCGTGTGGCTGATGCCGTTGTATCCGACGACGAATCGCGACGATGGCTACGACATCACCGACTATCTCGGCGTCGACGGCCGGCTTGGCGATCTCGGCGATGTCGTCGAGGCGATCCGCCATGCCAACGACCGCGGGTTGCGTGTCCTCATGGACTTGGTCGTCAACCACACGTCGAATGGTCATGCGTGGTTTCAGGCTGCGTGCGCGGATCGCTCGTCGCCGTTCCGCGAGTACTACGTCTGGACCGACGATCCCGACGGCGAGGCGGGCACCGCGAGGGAGAACTGGGCGTGGGACGAGATGGCGGGCCAGTACTACCAGCACCAGTTTGCGCCCTTCCAGCCGGATCTCAACATCGCCAACCCGAGCGTGCGCCACGAGATCGCCAAGACCGTGGGGTTCTGGCTGACGCTGGGCGTGTCGGGCTTCCGCATGGACGCCGTGCCCTTCCTGGTCCAGGTCGTGGAAGGGACGGGCAGTGACCCGGGTGCGGGGAAGCGGTGGCTGCACTCGCTGCGCGAGTACGCGATGCGGCGCCGCGGCGACGTGATGCTGATGGGCGAGTGCAACGTCGCCAAGGAGGACGTGGAGTCGTTCTTCGAAGACCACGGCGACGCCCTGCACCTTCAGCTCGCGTTCCTGATCAACCAGCGACTCTGGCTCTCGCTGGCCCGCGGCGAGGCCGAGCCGCTGGAGGATCTGATCCGTGACCTGCCGGTCCCGCCGCACGACTGCGGCTGGGCCACGTTTCTGCGCAACCACGACGAGTTGACGCTGGACCGGCTCTCGCCGGCCGAGCGCGACGAGGTGTTCGCCGCCTTCGCGCCGGACGAGGACATGCGCATCTACGGGCACGGTATCCGCCGGCGGACCGCGTCGATGCTCGGCGGCGACGGTCCGCGACTGCGCATGGCATGGTCGCTGCTGCTGACCCTGCCGGGCACGCCGGTCGTTCTCTACGGTGACGAGATCGGCATGGCTGAGGACCTCGGGCTGGAGGGCCGCATGAGCGTCAGGACGCCGATGCAATGGTCACCAGGCCCGGGCGCGGGTTTCTCGGCCGCTGAGCGGCTCGTGCGGCCGATCGTCGCCGGCGCCTTCGGTCCCGACCGGGTGAGTGTCGCTGCGCAGCGGCGCGCCGAGGACTCGCTCCTGCGCTTCTTGACCCGGCTGATCCATGCCCGTCGCGAGACGCCCGAGCTGGGCTGGGGCACCAGCACTCTGCTCGAGAACGAACCTCCGGCCCTCCTTGCCCATCGCTGCGACTGGCAGGAGTCGACTGTCATCACCGTCCACAACCTGTCGGCCGCAACCGTGAAGACCGAGCTCGACCTCGGCGAGGACGTCGAAGACGTCGACGATCTGCTCGAGAACCGCGAGCACCGGGTCGATAGCGGGCATCTGCACCTGGACCTCGCCCCGTACGGCTATCTGTGGCTGCGCGCACGGCGAGCAAAGGGAGCCGCGTAGCCCCCTGCTCGGTTTCGTCGAGAAGGAGCACTGTGAGACTCCGGATCGTGCCGTCCTGGGCGCCTGAGAGGTTGGCGGCGGCGGTGGCGGACCGCGCCCACGATCGCGGCGTGACCCGAGGCGCGGGCTATGCCTTGGCGGACCACCCGACGTTGCTCGACTCGCAGGTGTCCGATAGCGCGCCGGTGTTGTCGTAGAACGTTTCCTTGAACTGCCACCTGCCCGAGGCCGTTGTGCCTGTCCGGTTGAGCTGGCCGGAAATGCCGCCCGCGTAGTCTTCGGTCGTGCCGTCCGGCAGGCGTTGCGTTTGTGGTGTGAACGAATAGCGGAACCGGCCCTGCTTGGTGATGGAAACCCTGCGGAAGCTGTAGGGGAATGAGTCTTGATCTCCGGACGTGCACTTGAGATCCATCCCGACCAGCGCCTGGCCGATCTGGCGGCCTGTCCGATTGAGCTCGATGACGATCGGCCAGCCCTGCGCCGTAACCCCACCGAGGACATGTCCAGTCTGTGCCGCCGCGAGCGCCGGTGGCACGGCGTGCGCGTCTGTCGGCAGGAGCCAGACGCTGCCGGTGAGCGCTGCGGTCACCAGTGGCAGAATCACGCGCGCCCGCAACCGCCAGTGAGGCGGCCGACCCGATCGGGACATTTGTACCTCCACGGTGGAGTTCGGCGTATCGCTGGACGACCCGCGCCACATCCGCTCAGCCTATCTTCGATGTCTTGAGGTCGTTGTGCAGGAAAGCTTCTCTGCGGACCTCAGATTCGCGGGCGCAGCGGAATTGACGGCGGCGACCACGCACTCCTCGCCCGGAGCCTGCACGATCGCGCGTTGCCGATCGGCAGCCGCCTGCCGCTACTCCGACTGGGTCCGCGGATCAGCCACCTCGTGGCGCGGCAGCCGGCGATAATCCTGTGGGCAAGGTCCAGTCTTCGAGCGCGGCCCGGTCGTTCGGGTTGTGCCCAGATGGCCGAGGAGAACCAGCTTCGGCTGGGGGCGGCGTGGGCGGTCTGAGGTGCTAGGGCGTGGCGGTCGTCTCCGCCTGAGGCTCGTGGAGCCCATGTCTGCTGCACCGCCGTGAGACTGGGCGGGCCGGCCGTCGCTGGTTGCGCTTGGGGGCGGCGCGGTGGGTCAGTGGGAGGCGAGCGTGGTCCGGAGCAGCGAGAGGAGGAATGGTGCCGCGTCGCGGCCGAGGGCGTCGTCGTTCCAGCTGACGGCGATCGTGATCCGGTCGTGTGGGAGCTGCCAGAGTTCGCTGTGGCCGCCGATCCCGCCGCCGGGGTGGCCCCACATGGGGTGCCCGTCGAGGGAGTCGCGGAAGAGCCCGAGGCCGTAGCTGTGGTGCGCGGGCAGCTCGAGCGTGTCGGCCAGTTGCGGCGACGTGTTGTGGAAGCGGGTCATCGTCCGCAGCGAGTTGGGCGAGAGGAGTCCGCCGCCGAGCAGCGCATGGCCCCAGCGCGCCAGTGACGGGACGTCGCCGGCCAGCCCGACCGCACCGATGGACCCGTCGGCGAAGTAGCCACGATTTGGGATCAGTCCGCTGCCGTCGCTGAGGTCGACCGGGTCGCTCAGACTGCGCGGGTAGTAGTAGTTGTGCACGAGTGGCGCGTGGGGCCGCTCGTCGGGCTGGAGCGCCAGCCCGGCGCCGCCGGGCACGTTGAACACGCGCCTACGCATCGCCTGGGCGAGCGGTTCGCGGGCGGCGCGGGCGAGGATGATGCCCGCGATCGCGAAGCCGACGTCGGAATATTCCGCCTGAGTCGTCCGTGGACCCGGGCGGGGAGCGGCGCCGATGTACGCGCGGACGGTCAGGGGGCGAGCGTGTCGGTCGAGTCGCGTCAGAGCCGCGTCGGTGGGAATCCTTCGTTCCCGCGGTGTGGCCCAGCAGATCGCGTACGGTCGCTGCGCGGTCGCCGCGCCACGCGGGGTACCAGCGAATGATCGGGTCGTCGAGGCCCAGCCGGCCCTGTTCGGCGAGCCGCAGCGCGAGCGCGGCGGTCGCCATCTTGGTCACGCTGGCGAAGTGAAAGCTCGTGCGTGTGGTCATCGCGACCCGCGGCTTGAGCTCGGCGGCTCCGACGGCGCGACTCCATTCGCGTCCATCGGGAAAGACGATCGCGGCCGACGCGCCCGGGATCCCCGCCAGGTTCACCTCGCGGCGAAACTGCGCGTCCAGCGTCCGCGCGAGCGCTTTGGTCAGCGTCGGCCCGCCCGCGTGAGCGGCGGACTTCCGGTGACCGCCACCGCAGCCAACCAACGCCACGACGACGACCCACACGCAATATCTCGACATCAAGACCTCGAAGCGACCCTACGGCGAGCGAGTACATGATCGCAACCTCGACGGTGCATCGGCGCGTGGCGCCTGGGCTGGGCGACGGTCGGGTGGTGGGGGTGGCGTCCATGCGTCGGCAGATTCGAGCGGTGAGGGGGTCAGACCTCGCAAGCTGATGTGGAACGGCCGTCTCTGGAGGGGTAGAGACGAGGTGCGCCGACGAAATGGACGCCGAGCGCGAGTGTCGGCGACCGCCATTGAGTACGGAAGTCTGATTGGACAGGTGTTCGAGCGTCGTGGTCAGCGATGCGACCGTCCCGGCTGGGAGGAGCGTGGCTTTCCACCGCTGGTCGTCGCGGCGCCCTGACGCGCGCCCGAACCGTCGAATATGGGCACACCTTGGAAGCGCCGAGGCCGGCGCCGTTCGCACCGATACCAGCGTCGCTAGCTGCTGCCCACGGTCGAGCAACTCGCCAACGACGACGAGCGGCACGGCGAGCGCGCCCGGTCCGCGGGGTGGGGTTACCGGCTGCGCGCCGCTAGCCGATCATGGCAACGGTGAGCCACGACGTGAGCAGGCCGAGCGACGTCCAAGCGGCGATGCGGTGGCGGGCGTGCCGGTAGAGGCCGAGCGCCCAGCGCAGGCCGAGCGCGGGATCGCCTCCAAGCTGAAATGCACCAAGACGTCGAGTACGATCGGCCCGAGGCTAGGGGCGACTCGACGCCCTCGCCTGAGGCGTGATGAGCGAAAGGTGAGTGTCGGCATGGCGTGGCTGCGCACGCACACCTGGCAGTGGTACCTCGTGGCCGTCCTGCTCGGCGGCGTGGCCCTCGTGTTCTTCCGCGGCACCGCCCACAACGTCCTGTTCGTCGTCGCGGTCTTCGCCTTCCTCGGCGCCGCCATCCGGCACGTCGGCCTATTGCTGCGCGGCAACGACGTGGCGCGCGGGATGGTCAGCCGCGGCGCGGATTCGGCCGGATTCGCTTCCTGGATGGCGGACGAGTCGCGCCGGGCCACACGCGGCCGCGCGCGCGACCGCAAGGTCCAGGATCCGCGCGACTAACGCGTCGAACGCGATGCCGCCCGCGTCGGCGGCGAGCGGCAGCAGCGACATGTCGGTCAGGCCGAGGATCGCGTTGGCCTCCAGCACGGTCAGCTCGCCGGTGTCGGCCTTGAGCAGCTGGTCGACACGGGCGAAGCCAGCGCCGCCGAACTCCCGCCGGCTGGCCAGCGCGAACTCTTGCGCGCGCGGTCTGCTTCTCGGGCAGCTCGGCCAGGCAGACGACGCGCGGGCGGCCGAACTCGTAACGCGCTCGAAGTCGTAGAAGTCCTCGGTCGTCGGGATCGCCTTGACGACCGGCAGCGCCTCGTTACCGCCCGGCCCGTCGAGCACCGAGACCGCCAGACGCGGCCGTCGACGAAGACATAGCGCTGAGATCGTCATGTACTGGTAGCGCACACGCCGAGAGCCCACACCCCGGCGGGGCCTCGATCTTCCTGACGATGCCGAGCTACCGGCCGAGCTCCACTACCAGCGGCGGGATCGGCACGGGTGCGCAGAAGTCGAGCCCCGGACTTTTTCAACGGTCTCGTCGAAAAGAGCACCTCTGATCGAGGGCACGACAGCCGGCACGTTGCGGAGCCGGCGCGGAGTGTGCCGCCCGCGCTGGGCGCTGTCCGGTGCTCGCTCAGAGCCCTGGAAGTGATGACGGGGCGGCGGTGGCGGCCGGTCGTGTGCGCCCCCAGGTCGACCACAGCCAGGCCGCGAAGGCGAGCGCCACGACCGCGAGGACGAGCAGGATCGATTCGATCGGCGTGGCCGCGCTCGCGGTCACACGGCCCGGCGGGACCGGGAGTGTGGATGACGGCAGGACGGCATGCGCCGGCGTGGAGGTGACGAGTGCGACCTTGGGCTCGCCGGTCGCAAGGAGCAATGCCGAGAGGATCAGCGCCGTGGCCGCGAGCGCGGTGAACGCCACCAGGACGCGCCGTCTGCGACGTGCGTCCGGTCGGCGGGAGGGACGTGGGACGATCCCGCGCTCGGCCGCCCAGTCGGCGGCGAACGCACGCGGGTCGGCGGCGCTGGTTCCCAGGAGCTCTTCGGCGGAGACGCCGTCGGCCTCGGCTTCGGCGAGGTCGGCGGTCAGGTCTCCGGCCATCTCGTCGGCGAGTTGATCGGAGACGCCGAGGCGCTTCCACTCCAGACGGCACTGCCCGACGAAGTCACTCATGACGCCACCTCGACCTTCACGGGCGCGAGCACGGCGTCGACGGCGTCGCGCGCAGTTCGCCATTCGGAGACGCCCAGCGCAAGCGCCACCCGTCCGGCGCTCGAGGGGCGGTAGTACTTCCGTGGCGGCCCGCCGTCGCTGGCCGCCCGGTAGGTCTCGACCAGACCGTCACGCTCCAGACGTCCGAGCAACGGGTAAATCGAGCCCTCGCCGACGATGCCAAGGCCGCGGTCTCGCAGCCGCTTGGTCATCTCGTAGCCGTACGCCGGGCCCTCGGTCATCACCGCGAGCAGGCAGAGGTCGAGCACGCCACGCAAGAGGGCGGTTCGTCGCTGGGGGGCCGGTGCCATGCACTGCAAGGTACCATCAGCTCCCTTGCTGCGCAAGGCTCACTCCAATCCCGCGCGCGTCGTCGCAGGCGAGCCGACACTTCCTAGCGGCGCGCGTCGGGCAGCCGTCCCACGAAATGTGCCCAGATTGTGGACGAGCGAGAGCGGCTCCGGGGAGGCGAGCCGCTGGACTCGGCCTCGATCAGCGGCGGCGTGGGAGGGCGAGTCCGACGCAGGCGGGGATCATCGGCGGTCGGCGGGCGTGGACGGTCTGGATGATCTCGTCGGGATCGATGCCCTGCAGAAGGATGGAGGTGACGCCGAGGTTCCGATGGCCGAGCTGGCGTTGGATGACGTTTAGCGGCACGCCCTCGCGCAGCAGTTCCAGCGCGTGCGCGTGTCGCAACTGGTGCGGCGCGAAGCGGCGCCGCACCCCAGCCCGGATAGCACGCCGGCGCAGAGCGGCGCGTGCCGCCGAGGCGTGCCACGCCCGACCGCACGTACGGCCGTTGATGACGCAAAACAGCGGGCCTCGGTCCAGTTGGGGCCGTGCACGAGCGAATCGAGCTCCAGGAACGGGACCGCCAGCTGCTGGGCCAGCGCGCTGCCGAGCGTGGTCTTGCCGTTCCCGCTGGCGGACGCGATGATCGCGATGCGCGGCACTCGCGGATCCAATCTAAGCGGTCACGCTCACGACGTCTCCGTTCCGCGCTGGCACAGCGCGCCGAGGTCCATGCCGTAGACGCTGTCGAACCCACAGCCGACCCGCGCGGACAGGAGCTCGCTGCTCTGGTCGTTGCCGAACGCCACGAGCGGCGCCGCGTCGCGGGCGAGGTCGACGTCGAGCTGCGCGTAGGCGAGGTAGCGGCGGGCGCCGGAGAGGCGATCAGCCGCCTCGAGCCGCGCCTGGAAGCCGGAGTCCGCGAGCGGCGTAAGCACCGCGCCCCCAGACAGGAGGTCGTTGAGGATCGCGCTGGGATCCCGGTAGTCGGGCAACCACCCGCCCCAGGCCATGTCCCAGCGCGCGCCGGGATGCGCCTCCCGCGCGAACAGGATTTGGTCGGGCAGCCGCTTCACTTGGACCTTGAGGCCGATCCGCTCGAGATCGGTCTTGACGATCTGCCCCTGCTGGGGGCACGGCGACACGTCGCAGACGTCGAGTACGAGCGTGTTCTGCGCCCGCGGGGTGGCGAGCCGCCGTGCCCGCGCGAGGTCGGGGACCACGGGGTAGACGTGGGTGTCGCGGTAGCCGGGGAAGCCCGGCGGGATGTAGTGGTCGGGGGAGGGGGATCCACTCGCCGCCCAGGCGGTTGAGTGCGGCGCGGTTGATGGCGTAGTTGACGGCCTGCCGGGTCCGCACGTCGGCGAACAGCGGCCGCTGGGTGTTGAAAGCGAAGTAGTCGAGTTGCGCGCCGGCCTGCACGCGATAGCGGTCGTCGCCGTAGCGCCCGCGCAGCCGCGCGTTCTCCTCGTCCGGGACCCCGTCCGTGTAGTCCGCGGTCCCCCGCTCGACCTCGGCGACCGCGCGATGGCTGGTCATCCCCACCGCGTACTCGATGCGGGCGAAGCGCCGCGGCCGGTTGCCGTGGTAGCTGGGGTTGCGGGTGAGGACGACGCCCTGGCCGGGGGTATCGTCCGCGATCCTGTACGGGCCTGCCATCGGGATCCGGCGCACGCCGCGCGACAGGTGCGGCGTGTTGGGCGGGACGGCGCAGAACGCGGGCTGCGCGAGCCGCGTGGGCAGATCTCCCTCGGGGGCGACCAGCCGGATCGTGAGCCTGTCGCCGCGGGCGCGGACGCCAGACACGTGGGCCGATCTGCCTGCATGTACACGCGTGCTCCGGCGATGTTGCTGAGTTCCGTCGCGATCGCGCTGTGCATCCGCAGATCGAGGGTGCGCTCGATCGTGGCCTTGAACGTCCGAGCGGTCACGGGCGCGCGACCGTGGCGAGAAGCGGAAGCCCGGCGATCGTGAAGTCGTAGATGCGGCCGTCGGGCGAGATCGTGGGCAGCGCCGCGGCGACCTCGGCACCAGTCGGTGCCGGCGGCGCCAGGCTGGTCGGGGTAGTTGAGCAGCTGGGCGCAGGTCTCGTAGAGCAGCTGGCCGAGCGGACGTTCTCGCCTTGGCCGGGTCGATGGAGTCGACGCCGCCGGGAGAGTCGACGCGCAGCGTGCCTTGGCCCGCGGCGGGAGGGATGGGCGCGCGTCCTCGGTCACCGAGGCGCGGCCGTACGCGACCACGATGGCCTGCGGGCTCCGCCGAACGGCGCGATCGTCTTCGTCACGTCACCGGTACGCGGGTTGATGCGGCTGACGGTGCCGTCGCCGCTGTTGGCCACCCACACCGAGCCCCGCGCCGAACGCGACGCCGGCCGGCGCACTCCCTACGCTGATCAGGCGCGTCGGTGTGTGCGTCTCGAGGTCGATCCGGGCGAGCTTGCCGTCGCCGCGGTACGCGACCCACATCGCTCCCGCGCCGGCCGCGATGCCGCTTGGCCGGTTGCCGACGGGGATCGTCACGCGGGAGCCGGTCCGATCGATCCGCGTGACGGTGTTCGCGTCATTGTCGGTCGTCCACACCGCACCGTCGAGGCCGGTCGCGATGGCCGTCACATCGGCGTCGGGATCTGGTCTGGCGACGATCCGGCCGCTCGCGTCCAGCGTCGCCAGCCGACCGTATCCGGGGGCGACGTACACCGTGGAGCCGTGGGCGGCGATCGCACCCGCGGCGCCGGGCACCGCGCCTGGGACCCGGACAGGGCGGCCCGAGTGGTTGAACTGTGGGTCGATCGACATGACGGACACCGAGAGGCCGGCCGCTCGGGGAGCGCACCACCCATACGCGGCCGCCGGCCGCGGCGATTCCGGTCGGCGAGTCGCCGACAGGAATGGCTCGCGCGCGGAGTCGATGCCGGTCGACACGCGAGACGGTCTGCTCGTCGAGGTTTCCCACCCATAACGACCCGGCCGCGGCCGCGACCGCACTGGGCCGCGCGCCGACGAGCACGTCGCCCACGACCCGGTTGGTGGTCGCGTCGATCGCCACCAGCGAGTCCGGCTGCACCCGGATGGCGGTGGCGTGGCCACGCGCCGCCAACCCGGCGGTGAGCGCCGCGGCGAGCACCACCACGACGCCGGTGGCGATCAGCCCCCGTCGCCGCGCGCGCGACGCCGGCGTCTCGTGGACCTTCAGCCGCGGGTCGTGATCGAGGATCTGCCGCTCCAATGCGCGCAGCTCGGGCCCGGGCACGAGCCCCAGTTCCTCCTGGAGCGCCTCCCGCCCGCGGCGATAGACCGCGAGCGCCTCGGTCTGGCGACCGCTGCGATACAGGCCGAGCATCAGCGCCCCGAGCAGCCGCTCGCGCTCCGGGTGCGCGTCCACGAGCCCTTCGAGCTCGCCGATCAGCGCGCGGTGGCGCCCGAGCGCCAGGTCGGCCGCGAGGCGATCCTCGAGCGCATCCAGGTGGGCCGCCTCCAGGCGCGCGATCGCGCCCTGGGCGAACGGCTCATACGCCAGATCGGACAACGGCGCCCCACGCCACAACCCGAGCGCCTGTCCGAGCAACTCGCGCGCGGCGGGCGGGTCGCGCGCCGCGCGCGCGTCCGCGACCAACGCAGCGAAGCGCTCGGCGTCCACCTGCTCCGGGGGCACGTCGACGAGGTAGCCGCCGTTGCGCGTGATCAACACGTTCGGGCCGAGCAGCTTGCGCAGGTGCGAGACGTGCCCCTGCAGCGTCTTGGCCGCCGTCGCCGGGGGGCGCTCGTTCCACAGCTCGTCGATCAGCTGATCGCTCGGGACCACCTCCCCGCGGCGCAGGAGCAAGATCGCCAGCAGCGACCGCTGCCGCGGTCCACCCAAGCTGAGCGGCCGGCCGTCCGCCACCACTTCAAACGGTCCCAGCATGCGGAACTCGCGCACCGTCACGGCCCGACGCTAACCCGCCTGCCACCGAATCGCAACCGTGCGCCACCAGATCGCCACCGGCCCCCGGGACGCTGCCTGCGCCACACCCACCACCACCAGGAGGCCCCCGGCCATGCTCCACCGACTCACCGCTCTCGCCGCGCTCGGGCTGTGCGCCTGTCTTCTCGCCGTCACGCCCGCCCGGGGGGACGTGGGCGTCATCCCACCAGACCTACGAAACCCCGCCTACCGCGAGATCCACGCCAGCCCACGCCTGGACCGGATCAGGTTCGCCCCGGCACCGGTCGTCGTCCACCACACCGACGGCTTCGACTGGGGCACCGCGGCCCTCGTCGGCACCGGCTTCGCGCTCGCCATCGGTGCCGGCTGGGTCGTCGCCGTGACGATCTCCCGCCGCAAGCGCCTGCATGCGGCGCGCTGACGCCGCCCGATCCGACGCTCGCGCAGTTCTCCATCTCGATCCGAAGGAGCTCACAAATGTCTGACTGTCACGAACACGACCCGGCGCCGCGACCGCCGAGGCGGGTGAAGCGGAACGAACGCCCGGCGAGTGCGCGAGCGCTGCGCGCGCTGGCGGTCGGCGCGACGGCGGTCGCGATGCTGGCGGGCACGGCACGCACCGCCATGGCCGCGCTGCCAGTGGGCAACGCGGCGCAGCAGTGGGACCAGATCGCCGAGGACACCGTCGTGGGTTCCGGCGCGTTCCAGGGCGAGGGGTTCGTCTACATGGCGTACGTCTCGCGGGCGATGCACGCTGCCGTCGCCCCCGGCCGGCGCTGCGGCCAGTCGGCGGACGCTGCCGTCACCGAAGCCGCTTACCGGGTCCTCGTCCACTACTTCCCAGCGCAACGCGCCCGCCCTGATGGCGTCTCCACGACGCTGCGCTCGCCGCCATCCCCGACGGCCGCGCGAAGCGCACCGGGATCAACCAGGGCGCGCACGCGGCGGAGAGGGTGCTGCGCGACCGCGCCGGCGACGGGCTGCAGACGCCGATCGCCTCGACCTCGCCGTTCGCGACCGCGGCGCCCGGCCCCGGCGTCTGGCGGCTGGTGCCGAGCGCCTACGCCGCGCCACAGACACCCTGGATGGCCAACGTGCGGCCGTTCCTGCTCAAGCGCCCCGACCAGTTCCGGCCGGCACCACCCCCGTCGCTGTCGAGCCGGCAATGGGTCGCCGCGTTCAACGAGACCAAGTCGCTCGGCGCCGCCGACGAGCACGACGCGCACATCGGATGAGACCGCGATCGCGATGTTCTGGACCGCGAACGTCATCCGCCAGTACAACACCCTCGCCCGCAGCACCGCCACCGAGCTGAGCCTCAACGTGCCCCAGACCACCCGACTGTTGGCGATGATCAACGAGGTCGGTGCCGACGCGATGATCGCCATGATGGACGCCAAGTACCACTACCTGTTCTGGCGGCCGGTCACCGCGATTGATCCGACGTCGGTGACCACCGACGGCTTCGGCCCCACCCCGGGCTACGACGACGGCAACCCGGCGACCGTCGAGCAGCCCGGCTGGCGGCCGCTGATCGCCACACCCAACCATCCCGAGTACCCGTCCGCGCACGCCACGATCTCCTCCGCGATCGTCGAGGTCCTGTCGCGATTCCTCGGCACCGACGCGATCGACGCCGACGTCCAGGGCGGGCCGACCCTCACCGCCACGCGGCACTTCGCCACCGCGGACGACCTGCGCACCGAGGTCGAAAACGCCCGCGTCTGGGCCGGACTGCACTACCGCTTCTCCGTCCGGGCCGGCTCGGCCCTCGGACGCGAGGTCGCCGACTACGACCTCGGCCACGGCTTCCGCGCACGCGGCTAGAACGCTCTCCCGCCGCCTCGGGGCGCGTCCACTCGCGCGTCCCGAGGCAGCCAGTCACCCGCCCCCCGGCAGCAATCGCCGCGGGGCCCGATCAATCAGGGCGAGCGTCGGGAAGCCCGGCCCATGTCCGCGAAGCCCCCCAGCGACGCCCGCGTGGAGGCACGCCCCGTCGGGCTGAACTGCGCGGACTGGTTCATGCGAGTTCGTCGAGGAGAAGCACAATTGCGGCGACCGTCGACTGCTGCTAATCGCGCATTGCGGTAGTGCGCGAGCGGCATGCGAGCGGCATCGCGGATCGCTGGTGCTCGTCCGCAGCAGGAGCATGACTCGCATCCGACGATGCGCTCGCTTCCACGCGCGAGCAGCCGCCTCGGAACTCGGTGAGCTCGTCGAGGAACAGGCTCAGTCCTGGGAGTTCTACGCCCCCCGTTCCTGCACGAGCCGTTCGGCGGCAGCGCGGGCCGCGCGGATCGTGCGCAGCCCGAAGCGGGTGCCCGGCCGCCTACAGCCACGGTCAAGGACGGTTTTCGTCTCGATCGCCGTGGATCGTCGATGCGCCCGCTAGTCGGTCGAGCCAATCACCGAGTAGCTGGCGCTCAGACGGGGAGAGAGCGTCGGATACCTCTGGGAGAAGCATGCGCAAGGCTACGGCATGCGCCGCGACCCGTTCCTCGGCCTGAACGGTTTCGGGCGCTCGCCCTGGGGTCTCCGACGGGTCCGCCGTGGTGATCGCAGCGAGTATTGCCTCGCGCGTGGTCTTTGAGAGCCGGGCGTCGCGTTCATCGTGCGGGGTTGCCGCGAGAGTGAGCGTCACGCCCATGGCGGCAGCGTCGATGACACGGAGGGCGTGATCGACGTCCATCCGTAGATCGACCCGCCTGCGCGATGCGCACAATGAGACCCCGTAGGACTGCATAGCCTTCCTGCACCGTTGGGCTAACCGCGGCGTCAGGACCGGCGTAGATCAAGGCGGCCGCGTCCGGGTGGGCCAGCCCGAACGCCACGTGCATATCCCACCCGTGTCGTAAGTCTTCCACCGGGTCCTCCGAGAGCTCGCGGGTCGCCTGCCCGCGCACGAATGCGGCGAGCGTCTCGCGGGCGACGGCGTCGAGCAATCCCCGCATGTCGCCGAACTGTCGGTAGATCGTGGGCGGTTGCACCTGCGCGGCGGCACTGACCGCCCGCGTGGTCACGGCGCCACGGCCGCCGTCGGCGAGCAGCCGCACAGCAGCGCGCAGGATGCGCTCACGGGCGTCCGGGGTGCGCTCACTCATGCAATCACAGCTAACGCTATCACGTTATCGCCTTGACGAACGACGGTTACGGCGATAGGTTAGCAGCGATAACACTGCTGCATCCAAAGGAGGAACCGAAATGAAGATCGTCTTGTTTGGCGCGACGGGAATGATCGGCAGCGACATCGCCGCCGAGCTCGACCGGCGTGGGCACGAGGTCACGCGAGTAGACCGCTCAACCGGTGCTGACGTCACTTCACCTGAGTCTGTTGCGACGGTCGCGGCGGGAGCCGACGCGATCATCAGCGCAGTTTCGGCCCGTGGCACCGACTATACGCTCGCGGACGTCGCGCGCTCGCTGGTAGCCGGTGCTCACCGGGCCGGGGTGCGGCGGATCGTCGTTGTCGGCGGGGCCGGAAGCCTTGAGGTCGCGCCCGGCGTTCGTCTCCTTGACACACCCGCCGTTCCGGCCGAGTGGAAAGCCGAGGCGCTGCAACACGCGGACGCACTCGAGGTCTACCGCGGTAGCGACGATCTCGATTGGACGTTCGCCAGCCCGGCCGCCTCGACCCACCCGGGGCAGCGCACGGAGCGCTACCGCCTTGGCGGGGATCAACTACTCGTCGACGAGGACGGCAACAGCGAGATCAGCACCGAGGACTACGCAATCGCGATCGCCGACCTGCTGAAAAGCGGCAGCCACGCCCGCGAACGAGTCAGCGTCGCCTGGTAGCCGGTCGGTGGCTGGAAATCGATGAAGCTCGGCCACAGGGCATCTGGTGGACACCGAACGCCGAGCGCGACCTCTACGCACTGCCGGTCCGCGCCGCACCGACTCGCCTCAGACATACGTGCGTGCGACGCCCATCATCGGCCTCCTCAGTGTCCTCGTGGTGTCGGGCGCGATCGCCTGGGATCTCGCCCGCCGGCGCACTAGCGCATTCGCGTGATCTCGACGGCGGAGTCGCGACCAGCCAGCCTCCACGCTGGTCTCGTCGAAGCGTGGCGGTGGCTGCAGACAGCACGGTGGGCCTCGTAGACCGGCACGAGTCGTCTGTTGCGGGCTCACGAACCGGCCGAATCCCATACTGCGCTGGTACTGCAGGAGGTGGCCAAACATGGCGAAACGCGGGTCCGGATGACGACTCGACAGGGAACGCGATCGCGCAGGAAGTCGCTGCAAACCCACTAGATCCGGCGCCTGGTTCGCACGGACGGCTGGACTGCGGACTCTCTTACGAGTGAGGTGCTCTAGCCGCGAGGCGTGGGCTCGACCCGCCGCGCTCAGGCGGCCAGGTCGCCCCAGGCATTGTCAATCACATACAGCCAGGTCCCGTCGGACTGCAGGCGAGCGACCTCGGCCGTAGTCGCTCCGAGCTCGGCGGGGCTTCCGTCCGGCATCGTGCCCCCGGTCAGCGACCAGCGGTTCGCGAGATACGCGAGATCGCCCACGCGAAGCACGAGCTTGGTGTCGAGCGAGATCCGGCCCCGACGGTCGATGAACCAGCGCAGCGACTCCCGGATGGCCGCGGAGCCTTCGGCGATCGCTCCGGGCTGCGGGACCAGCGCCGCGTCCGGCTCATAGAGCGCCATGAGCGCCTCAATGTCGCCGGCATTGAAGGCCTGCTCGAACAGGCCATGCATCTGCTCGGGTTCGGTGGCGGGCATGGGTCCTCTCCCTCCTGGCATGCCCGGGCGCCCCGGGTCAGCGTGGCGTCGCGGGCGCTTGTTGATCCGACGTGGAGAGACCGTAATCGTTGACGCCGATCAAGGCAGCGACCGCGTTGGAATGGCCCGCCCGGCTGGCGTGCTAGCCGGGGCGGCGTCGGCCCGAACCGTGCCGGCGTCGGCGCAGGAGGTGATCGCTGCAGTCGAAGCCAGCAGCGGTCCGACCGAGTGTCGACGCGCCCACGCCAGCTGGCATGCAGCTCGCCTTGGCAGTCGTCGGCGAGGCAGTCGCGCGACGGTGAGCACGGAGCTTCTCCTGCTGTCGGTAGGGCCAGGGACGTCCGAGTGCCAGCGGCTGGCCCACCGCGCTCGGCCGCCCTCCTTGCCGTGGCCACCACGGGCGCGTTGCCCTGGCTCGATCCCGTCGCCGGCGATCGCGCTGGTAACCGGCCGCGACGGGCCGGAGCTCTGGCGCGCCGAGGAGAGCTGCCGTTCCGGCCCGCTCGGCTTGACCCCGCCCATGGTGGGCCGGCCACGACGATTGCTGCGCCCCACGACGACCAGGTCCAGTGACGAACGATCCCGGCGGGCAAGGAGCCGACGGTGGACGGCGCCGCTGCGACGCCGCTCGGCCTCGTCCGACCACAATGCCGGAGCGTCCACGCCCCCACCTCGCTAAGCAGCGGCTCACGGAGAACAGCAAGAGCCGCCTGGTCGGCGGCTCGCATCCGTGTTATCGGCAACGCGCAACGGGAACTTTAGGGCCCTCGTCGATTGTGGCGCGTTGCCGCTCAGTCGGGCTAGGCAGTGCACCCCGGTCCTGGGGCAATTGCTACCTCATTGCTACCTGGGCGCCTGCCCTGAAACGACGGAACCCGCGCCATGGCGCGGGTTCCTGCTCATCGGGGCGCCCGGATTTGAACCGGGGACCTCACCGACCCGAACGGTGCGCGCTACCAGGCTGCGCCACGCCCCGAGGCGCCTCGCAGTCTAGCCGCTCGTCAGTGGCCGGTCAGCGGGTCCGTGACGCCGCCGGTCGCCTGCTGGACCGCGTTGGTGGCGTCCTGGACGGTCTGGCCCACCGGCGTGCCGCCTGCGGCCCCCTGGACGGCGTTGTTCACCGCGCCGGTGGTCTGCTGGACCGTGGTGTTCACCGCGCCCGCGGCCTGGTTCACGGTGTCCTTGACCTGCTGGACCGGGGCCGCGGTGGCAGCCGGGACGGCCGTGGCGACCGTCGTGGCCGCCGGGCTCGCGGCGCGGGCGGCGGCCGGCTTGGCCTGCGCCTGGGCCGGGGCCGGGGCGGCCTGCGTGGCGGGCGCGGCGCGGCGGGCGGCGGCGCCGCTGTGCGTCCCGCGCACCGCGGCGCGGTGGACCCGGCGCGGGGCGCGGGCGACGGAGGCGGCGAAGGTGGTGTGGTCCGCCGCGGCCCGGGTCCGCGGCGCGGGCGCCGGTGCCCGGGACGACGCGACGTGGTGCGCGGTCAGTGCGGCCGGGCGGGCGGGCGCGGCCGCATGGTGGCGCGCCGTCGCCGCGTCGTGCACGCCGACGCCGGCGCCCACGCCGGCGACCAGCAGCGCGCCGCCGGCCACGAGCCGGCCCCAGCCGTCGCCGAGGTGGTCCGAGACGAGCGGCAGGTGCGAGATCAGGCCGGCGCCGCGCCCGCCGGCGGACGACGACGACGTGGCGTCCCCGCCGTGGCGCAGGCGGGCGAAGATGGGGAACGGCAGCAGGCCGGCCACCCGGGAGGCGATCCGCTCGCGCACGGGCGGGCGGGCGAGCAGGCCGCGGTCGAGGCCGGCCTCCATCGCCTCGCGCCGGCACGGCTGGCAGTGCGCCAGGTGGCGGGCCAGCCGGCGCGTGTCGCGGGCTCCGAGCCGCGAGCGGGCGGCGATCTGGATGATCGCCTGGATGCGCAGGCAGCGGGCGCCGGAGACGATGCTCGTCGTATTCCTCGCGTCAGCCGGCGCCGGGCGCGGAACAGGGTCGACTCCACGGCGGCGCGGCTCATCCCCATGCGGCCGCCGATGTCCGCGTAGGACAGCCCCTCGAGCTCGCGCAGCACGAGGATCTCGTGGTGGGTCTCGGAGAGCCCGCCGAACGCGCCCCACAGCGACTCGAGGTCGTGCTTGGCCGCCACCGCCGCGTCGGGCGTCGGGCCGGAGCCGGCGAGCCGCGCGTGGTCGGACGGGGCCAGGGCCGTCCTCGGCGTCGTAGGACACCTCCTCGGCCCGCTTGGAGCGCCGGAACACGTCGATGCAGGCGTTCTTGGCGATCTCGTAGACCCAGGGCTTGAAGGCGATCGGGCGCTCGGTGGCCCGCATCCGCCGCAGCGCCGACACGAAGACCTCCTGGGTCACGTCCTCGGCGCGCCCGTGGTCCTTGACCATCCCCAGCACGTAGGCGTGGATGCGCCGGTGGTAGCGCTGGTAGAGGAGCTCGAAGGCCCGGTCGTCGCCCCGGCGCACGGCGGCCACGAGCCGATGGTCCGTCGCGTCGGCGGAGCCGTCCTCGTGAGCCCGCGCCAGCAACGCGGAGCCAGTTCCCCTACCCACCTGGAAGGTCCTCCCGGGGCCGATCGTGATTCCCTGTGAACGTGTCCGTGCGCCCCTGCGGCGTGGCCACACCGGACACTGTAGGTACCAATGGCCGGAATTGTCCGACTCCAAACGTCATGCCGCACATCGACCAGCTGATCGCCGCCCTCGACGAGCTCCTGCAACCCGCCGGATTCCGGGATCTCGGGCCCAACGGGCTCCAGGTTCCCGGCGCGTCCGAGGTCTCCCACGTGGTGACCGGCGTGTCCGCCCGCCGCGAGCTCGCCGAGCGCGCCGTCGCGCTGCACGCCGAGCTCGTGCTCGTCCACCACGGCCTGTTCTGGGACTTCCAGCCGACCGGCCTCACGCCTCTGCTGGCCGCGCGGCTGCGCCCGCTGTTCAAGCACGACGTCAACCTCGCCGCCTACCACCTGCCGCTGGACGCGCACGCGGAGCTCGGCAACAACGCCCTGCTGGCCGCCGCATCGGGCTGCGAGACCCAGCGGCCGTTCGGCGACTACAAGGGCACCCCGATCGGCCGCGCCGGCACCTTCGCGGGCGACGGCATCACCCTGGACGACCTGCGCGCGCGCGCACGCGAGGCCACCGGCCGCGAGCCGCTGCTGCTCGGTGCCGGCCCGGAGCGCATCCGCTCGATCGGCATCGTCTCCGGCTCCGCGGCCGACACGCTGCACGAGGCGGCGGCCGAGGGCCTCGACGCGTTCCTGACCGGCGAGCCGCGCGAGCACATCACCGCCGAGGCCGAGGAGCTCGGCGTGCATTTCGTGGCCGCCGGCCACTACGCCACCGAGACGTTCGGCGTCCGCGCGCTCGGCGACCTGCTGGCCGAGCGCTTCGGGATCGAGCACACGTTCGTCGATCTGCCCAACCCGGTCTAACCGATTGTTTAGCCCAGATTGAGCAGGTTGACGTTGTGGACATCCGGTGAAGGCGCTACCGTGGGCTCCACGTGGCAAACCTCACCAGGAGGCACCGGTCTGATGGCAATCCATCTCACGCCCACGGAGCTCGCTCGCGAAGCCGGAATGGAACGTCGCGAGGTCATCGAGAAGTGCATGGAGCTGGGCGTGCCGATCTTTCAGGGCCGAATCGACAAGACGCTGTTCCTCGCCAACCTGACAGACCAACAGGGCGCGAGGCAGGTAGCCGCCTGACCCGCCGCGCGTAGCACTCCCGCCGCGCGCGCGGGATACGATCGACTCCTCGCAGTTCCCCGAGGAGGAGATCTTGAGCATCCAGGAGAGCACGGCCGGTCCGCGCCACCGCGGCACGGACTCGGCCACGATCGCCGACATCGTCAGCTTGGCCGCCGAGCGCTACGACACGCGCCCGGCGGCCCGGTTCAAGCGCGACGGCGAGTGGACGGAGCTCTCCTACACCGAGTTCGCCGCGATCGCCTCGGAGATCGCCCGCGGCCTCATCGACCTCGGACTCGAGCCCGGCGATCGCGTCGCGCTGCTGTGCACGACCCGCGTCGAGTGGTCGCTCGTGGACTTCGGGATCACGAGCGCCGGCGGCGTCGTCGTCCCGGTCTACCCCACGAACTCGCCGGACGAGTGCGCCTGGGTGGCCGGCGACTCCCGGTCGCGCTTCGTGGTCTGCGAGGACGCGGCGCAGGTGGCGAAGATCGCCGCCGTGCGCGACCGGCTGCCCGAGCTCGAGGGCGTCATCGCCGTCGAACCGGCACGCCGAGGCCCTCTCCCTGGACGAGCTGCGCGAGCGCGGCCGCGGCCGCGACCGGGCCGAGGTGGCCGCCCGCGTCGCCGCCGTCGCCCCCGAGGACACCTACACGATCATCTACACGTCCGGGACCACCGGACCGCCGAAGGGGTGCGTGCTCAGCCACGGCAACTACCGCCGGGTCACGCGCATGTGCGAGGACTTCGGCGTGATCGAGGGCGACGGCGAGGTGGTCTACCTCTTCCTGCCGCTCGCCCACTCCTACGCGCTGCTGATCCAGCTGCTGGCGATCGACCTCGGCGGCACGATCGCCTACTGGAGCGGCGACCCGGACCAGATCGTGGCGGACCTGATGGCGGTCAAGCCGGCCTACCTGCCGTCCGTCCCGCGCATCTTCGAGAAGATCTACACGCTGGTCACGGCGCACGGCGACCCGGAGAAGATCGCCGCCGCCACCCGGGTCGGCCTGCAGGTCCGGCGCATGCAGGCGGCCGGCGAGCCGGTCCCGCCCGAGCTCCAGGCCGCGTTCGACCGGGCCGACGCCGAGCTGTTCGTCAACGTGCGCAACATCTTCGGCGGCAACCTCAAGCAGGCCACCTCCGGCGCCGCCCCGATCGCCAAGGAGATCCTCGAGTTCTTCTTCGCCTGCGGCGCGCCCGTGCTCGAGGGGTACGGGATGACCGAGACCTCCACGGTCGCCACCACCTCGACCGTGGCCGACCACAGGCTCGGCACGGTCGGCCGCGCGCTGCCCGGCTCCGAGGTGCGGATCGCCGACGACGGCGAGGTGCTCATCCGCGGGCCGCACATCTTCGGCGGCTACTACGGCAAGGCCGACAACGAGGCCTTCGGGGCGATCGAGGACGGCTGGCTGCACACCGGCGACCTCGGCGCGCTCGACGCGGACGGCTACCTGACCATCACCGGCCGCAAGAAGGACATCATCATCACGGCCGGCGGCAAGAACCTCACGCCCGCGAACCTGGAGAACGACCTCAAGCGCTCGCGCTGGATCTCTCAGGCGGTCATGCACGGCGACCGCCGCCCGTTCCCGGTGGCGCTGATCACGCTCGACGGGGAGGAGATCGTCCACTTCGCCCGCGAGCGCGGCCTGCCCGAGGACGTCGCGGCGCTGTGCACCGCGCCGGAGGTGGTCGCGCTCATCCAGGGCGAGCTGGACGGGGTCAACGCCAACTACGCCCGGGTGGAGCAGATCAAGAAGTTCTTCATCCTCGACCACGACCTCTCGCAGGAGACCGGCGAGCTGACGCCGACCCTCAAGGTCAAGCGCAACGTGATCAACGACCGCTACGCCGCCGAGTTCGGCGCGCTCTACGCGTCCTGAGAGCTCTGGCGCAGGAGCGTGCCGGTGGTCTGCTCGAGGATCCGCCGCCAGGCGCGGGTCTTCTCGCGCTCGGCCGAGAAGTGGCGGACCACCTTGCGCACGCGGGTGGCCGAGATCTCGATGCCGTGGCGGCGGCAGACCGCCCGCAGCTCCTCGTAGTCCTTGGCCAGCTTGAGGGTGACGCTCTCGAAGCCGTGGCGGGCCACCGCGACCCGCGAGGCGAAGTTGAGGATGTTCGTCTGGAACATCAGCTCGTCGTCGGGGTCGGGCTCGATGAGCACGATGTCGACGCCCGGGTAGCGCTCCTTCCAGTGGCTGGCCATCTCGTGCAGCCGCTGGTAGGCCAGCAGCTTGAACGTCTGGTAGCCGATCTTCGGGAAGCCCATGTCCGAGACCCGGCGGGCGCGGGTGCCGAACAGCGTCGGAATCGTCGTGGAGAAGTCGTTGACGTAGGGCACGAGCGGGTTGACCACCACGATGAGCTTCGCGCCGGCCTCGACCGCGATGTCCAGGTTGGTGGTGGAGACGATGCCGCCGTCGATCAGCTCGCGCTCGCGCACGCGGTAGGGCGCGTAGATCATCGGCAGCGCGGTCGAGGCGCGTACGGCGGAGGAGATCGGGATGTCGTCCCAGCCCTCGGCGCCGAGCACGATCCGCTCGCAGGTGTCGAGGTCGGTGGCCACGAGGTAGAGCTCGTTCTTCAGCAGCCGGAAGTCGTCCGTGCGGCCGTCGCCGGTCAGCGCCTCGCGCAGGTAGCGCTCGATGCCCTCGCCCGTGTAGATGCCCGACGGCAGCGCGTCGCCCAGCGCCAGCACCAGGTCGACGGCGGAGATCGCGCCCGAAGCTGCGCACCAGGTTGCGGCCCACGCTGACCGCATGGAGCGGCAGCTTGAGCGCCTTCAGCGCGATCTCCGAGCGGTTCAGCCGCAGCAGCATGCGCCGATCGAGCGCCGGGAGCGAATGCGGGACCTGGTCGTTGACCGTCCGCATCATCTGCTCGGGGCTCACCCCGTTGGCCACCAGCGAGGCGATCAGCGAGCCGGCGCTGGTCCCCACGTAGACATCGAACTGGTTGACCGAGCGGTTGACCGACAGCAGGTCGAGCGCCCGCAGCGCCCCGATCTGGTAGACGCCGCCGGTGAACCCGCCGCCGCCCAGCACCAGCGCGCTGCGGGACTGCGCGGCGCCGCCGGCGGGCCGGAGCGTTCATGTCGACGACATTGCTCACAACCGCGATTGTATGGAGCGCGACGCGCCGCGACTTCCGCCGGACCGGCGGGTTCCGTAGCCTCGAACGCCGATGACGCGTCTCTTCGTCCTCCTCGGTCGCCGTCCTGACGCTCACCGCCGCGCCCGCCGAGGCGGCCGGCCTGAGCGCCACCAAGCGGGTCCTCAACCGCGAGATGGCGCGCGCCGGCGCCTACGCGGGCGCTTACGTGCTCGATCTGGACACCAACCAGGCGCTCTACACGGACAAGGCGGACACGCCGCGCATGCCGGCCTCGGTGAACAAGCTCTACACCGCCTCCACCGCGCTGCTGCTCTACGGCGCCCAAGGGCGCCTGACCACGTCCGTGCTCGCTCCCGCGCTGCCGGACGACACCGGGACCGTTCCGGGCAATCTCGTGCTGCGCGGCGGCGGCGACCCCACGTTCGACAAGACGGCGCTCGGGCAGCTCGCCACGCGGTTGGTGAACGGCGGCCTGACCCACGTCGAGGGGCGGATCCTGGGCGACGAGTCGGACTTCGACGCGTTCCGCGGCGTCCCGTCCTCGCACTACGCGCTGACGAGCGACGTCGGGCCGCTGAGCGCCCTGTCGTACGACCACGGCGTGACGGGCAAGCGGCGCCCGTTCTGGCAGGGCAACCCCGCGCAGTTCACGGCGGACGCGCTGACGAAGGCGCTCAAGCACCGCGGCGTGGCCATCGACGCCAAGGCGCGCGCCGGCCGGGCCAGCGCCGGGATGACGCCGCTGACCGAGTGGGACTCGCCCACGGTCGCGACGATCCTGCACGACATGCTGCCGCCCTCGGACAACTACGACGCCGAGATGCTCGCCAAGGACCTCGGCGCCGACTACGGCGCCGCGGGCAGCACCGCCGCCGGGACGGCGGTGGTGCGCTCGACCATCGCGCGCTTCGGCATCGCGCCGACGATCGTCGACGGCTCCGGGCTCTCCCGGCTGGACCGGACGTCGCCGCGCCAGGTCGTCAAGCTGCTGTCCGGGATGGCGGCCACCGCCCAGGCGGACGGCGCTCGACAGCGCGCTGGCCGTGGCCGGCCGCACCGGGACCGTCTATGACCGCATGCGCGGCACGGCCGCCCAGGACCGCTGCCACACCAAGACCGGCACGCTGCACGACGTCTCCTCGCTGGCGGGCTACTGCACCACGCTGGGCGGCGACCGGGTGGCGTTCGCGTTCCTGATGAACTACGTCTATCCACTGGCCGCGCACGTGCTCCAGGACAAGATGACCGTGGCGCTGGCCCGCTACTCCGGCTGACGCGCCGGTTTTCCGGGTACCAGGGCGGAGCCATGCGTCTCCGCTCCCTCCTGCTCGCCCTCGCCGCCGCGCTGGCGTTCCCCGCCGCCGCCCAGGCGCGCGACGCCACCATCACCTCCTTCGACGGCACCCAGATCGTGCTGTCGTTCTTTCCGGCCGCGGGCCTCCCGCCCGGCCAGAGGGCGCCGACCGTGCTCGAGGGCCACGGCTGGGGCGGCTCGCGCGACACCGACGAGAACAGCGCCAGCAGCGAGCAGACGGGCAACGTCGGCGTCGGGCCGCTGCGCCGGGCCGGCTTCAACGTGCTCACCTGGGACGCGCGCGGGTTCGGGCAAGTCCGGCGGCACCGTGGAGGTCGACTCGCCGGACGCCGAGGCGCGCGACGTCAGCGCGCTGATCGACTGGCTGGCCAAGCAGCCTGAGGCGCAGCTCGACGGCCCGGACGACCCGCGCGTGGGCATGACCGGCGTCTCCTACGCCGGCGGGATCGAGCTCGTCACGGCGCCGCGCGACCGGCGGATCGACGCGATCGCGCCGATCATCGCCTGGCACTCGCTGCTCACGTCGCTCTACAAGGAGGACATCGTCAAGGGCGGCTGGTCGGTCGCTGCTCTACGCCGACGGCGTGCGACGCTCGCACAACCGGCTGGACCCGCACGTCAGCTCGGCGTTCACCAGCGGCGTGTCGCTCGGCGGCGCCTGTCGCGCCGACGACGAGGCCTGGTTCGACTCGCGCGGGCCGGGCGACGCGGTGGACGACATCCGGATCCCGACGTTCCTGGTCGAGGGCACGGCGGACACGCTGTTCACGCTGCACGAGGCGATCAGAACTACGCGATCCTGCGCGCCAACGGCGTGCCCGACGAAGATGATGTGGTTCTGCGGCGGGCACGGCGACGTGCCTGACCGGCACCGGGCCGGCGGGCCACATCGAGGCGGCGGTGATCGCCTGGCTGCAGCGCTACCTGGCCGGGACACGGCGATCGCCACCGGGCCGCGGTTCGAGTGGCTGGCCGACGACGACGTCTGGCGCTCGGCGAGCCGACTACCCGCTGCCGCGCCGGCGCGCCGGTGGTCGCGACGGGCTCCGGGACGCTCGCGCTCAACCCCGGCGGACGCCGCCTCCGGCACCCCGATCGCCGCCGGCCGGGCGGCCGAACGCGGTCAACGTGACGGTCCCGCCGCCGCCCGCCGCGCACGCAGCTGCTGGGCGAGCCGGCGCTGACGCTGACGTACTCGCGGCACCGGCTCGGCGCCGTCCAGCCACGTGTTCGCCCAGATCGTCGACGAGAAGCGCGGCGTGGTGCTGGGCAACCAGGCGACGCCGATCCCCGTGACGCTGGACGGCCAGGCCCACACCGTCACGCGCTCGCTCGAGGGCATCGCCATCTCCGTGCCGGCCGGCGGGACGTACACGCTGCAGATCACCGGCGGCTCGCAGCTGTACGGACCGGTCCGCGACGCCGCCGCGCTGACCTTCAGCGCCATCCGGCTGGAGCTCCCCGTGCCGACCGCCGCCGCCGTCGGCCCGGCGTTCACGCCGGCCGCAGCGACCGCGGCGAAGTGCGTCTCGCACCGGCGCTTCGTCCTGCATCTGCGCCGCAGGTGGCGCCACATCCGGGTGACCGTGGCCGGCAAGCGGGTGAAGGTGCGCCGCGTGCAGCACCGGCCCCAGATCACGGTCGACCTGCGCGGTTTCGGCAAGCGGACCGTGAAGGTGCGCATCAGGGCCCGGAGCCATGGCCGTAAGATCAGCCGCACGCGCGTGTTCCACACCTGCGGAGCGAAGTGACCGGGCACATCGTGGCGATCGGCGGCGGCGACTTCTGGGACCCGCCCGGCGACCCCGCCTCGACGCGTTCATCCTGTCGCTGACCGGCGTCGAGCGGCCGCGCGTGTGCTTCCTCCCCACGGCCAGCGGCGATCCGGATCACGCGCTGAGCGCTTCTACCGGGCGATGGCCCGGCACGACTGCCGCCCGACCGACCTGACGCTGTTCCCGCGCACGGTCGAGGACCTGCCGGCGCTCGTCGCCGAGCAGGACGTCGTCTGGGTGTGGGGCGGATCGACCGCGAACCTGCTCGCGCTCTGGCGCCTGCACGGACTCGACGGGCCGCTGCGCGCCGCCTACGAGCGCGGCGCCGTGCTGTGCGGAATCTCGGCCGGGATGAACTGCTGGTTCGAGAGCTGCACGACCGACTCCTTCGGCCTGACGCTCGCGCCGCTGTCACGACGGGCTCGGCCTGCTCACCGGCTCCGCCTGCCCGCACTACGACGGCGAGGAGCAGCGGCGCCCGCTCTACCGGCGGCTGGTCGACGCCGGCGAGCTGGCGCCCGGTTGGGCGGCCGACAACGAAGCCGCGCTGCACTTCCCGGCGGCGAGCTCGTGGAGGCGGTGACCCTGCGCGACGGGGCCGCGGCCTACCGCGTCGAGCCCGGCTCAGAGGTCCGCGTCGCCGCCCGGCTGCTCGAGTAGCGCCCGCAGCGCGGGCTCGTCGAGCACGGCCACGCCGAGGCGCTCGGCCTTCTCGAGCTTGGAGCCCGGCGAAGCGCCGGCGACGACGTAGTCGGTCTTCTTGGACACCGACGAGGTGACGCGCCCACCCGCGCCGAGGATGCGCTCGCTGCGCCTCCTCGCGCGTGAGGTCGGGCAGCGTGCCGGTGAGCACGAACGTCTTGCCGGCCAGCGGGCCCCTCGCCGGGCGGCGGGCCCTCCTGCTCGAACGTGAGGCCCAGCCCGCGCAGGTCCGCGATCAGCGCCCGCATCTGCTCGTCGGCGAGCTGCTCGGCGATCAGCGTCGCCACGATCGGCCCGATGCCCTGGCGTCTCGGCGATCTCCTCGGGCGTGGCCGCCAGCAGCGCATCGATCGTCCGGAAGCGCTGCGGCGAGGCTGCGGCCGGTGACATAGCCGACGCCCTCGATGCCGATGGCGAACAGCACGACGCCGAACGGCCGCTCCTTGGAGGCCTCGATCGAGCGCAGCAGCGTTGTCCACGCTGACCTGGCCGTAGCCGTCGAGCTCCAGCAGCTGTTCGGGGTCGAGCCGGTAGAAGTCGGCCGCCGTGCGCACGAGGCCGAGCCGCTGGAACGTCGCGACCTGCTTCTCCCCCAGGCCGTCGATGTCCATCACGCCCGCGAACGTGGTCAGCAGCTGCCAGCGGCGCTCCGGGCAGTCGCGGTTGGGGCAGCGGGTGAAGACGACGCCCTCGGTCTTGACCGTCGGCGTGTCGCAGAACGGGCAGCGCTCCGGCGGCTTCGGCGGCGGCGAGCGGTCCGGCGTTCTCCACGGCGTGCGGCGCCGGCGAGATGACCTGCGGGATCACGTCGCCGGCGCGCAGCACGATCACGTCGTCGCCGGGGCGCACGTCCTTGCGCGCGAGGTCCTCCTCGTTGTGCAGCGTCGCCGCCTTGACGGTCACGCCGCCGACGTGGACGGGCTCGAGCGCGGCGAACGGATGCAGGTCGCCGAACTTGCCGACGTTCCAGTTGATGGCGTTCAGCCGGGTGATCGCCGTGGTCGGCGGGAACTTCCAGGCGATCGCCCAGCGCGGGTCGCGGCCCGACGACGCCGAGCCGACGCTGCAGCTCGAAGTCGTCGACCTTGACGACCACGCCGTCGATCTCGAAGTCCAGCGCGCCGCGGCGCTCCTGCCAGTGCAGGCACTGGGCGACCACCTCGTCCTCGGAGCCGAGCTGCTTCACGTCGCCGTTGACGCGGAAGCCGTGCGCGCGCAGCCACTCGAGCGCCTCCCAGTGGCTGCCGAGCGTCAGCCCCTCGGTGACGCCGATCGGCGTAGCACCACATCGACAGCGGGCGCTCGGCGGCGAGCGCCGGGTCGAGCTGGCGGATCGTCCCCGCGGCGGAGTTGCGCGGGTTCATGAACGTGGACAGCCCGGCCGCGGCGCGGCGCTCGTTGAGCGCGGTGAAGTCGGGCAGCGACATGTAGACCTCGCCGCGCACCTCCAGCAGCGGCGGCGCATCGTCGATGCGCAGCGGGATCGACCCGATCGTCCGAGGTTGTGGGTGACGTCCTCGCCGACCTCGCCGTTGCCGCGCGTGGCGCCGCGCTCGAGCACGCCGTCGCGGTAGATCAGCGAGATGGCCAGCCCGTCGATCTTCGGCTCGGCGACGAACTCGAACGCGGGGTCCTCGATGCCCTCGCGCGCCAGGTGGTTGCGCATGCGGTCGACCCAGGCGCGCAGCTCCTCCTCGCTGCGGGCGTTGGCCAGCGAGAGCATCGGCTGCAGGTGCGTGACCTTGGTGAGCTTGGACACCGGCTCGCCGCCGATGCGCTGGGTGGGCGAGTCCGGCGTCAGCAGCTCGGGGTGCTCGGCCTCGATGGCGCGCAGCTCGTCCAGCAGCTTGTCGTAGACGTCGTCGGTGATCTCGGGGTCGTCGAGGACGTAGTAGCGGTGGCCATGGTGGGCGAGCTGCCGCGCAGCTCCTCCGCGCGCTCGGCCACCTTCACTCCACTGCCTCGCTTCGCTCGTCACCGGCTTCGCCTAGCTCCTCTTCTGCCGGCTCCAGCAGGCGCGTCGAGGTCGTAGCCGCGCAGCGCCTCCATGCCGTGCTCGGCGGTCAGGTCGAAGTGCAGCGGGGTGACGGCGATCCGCCCGCCGTGCACGGCCGCCAGGTCGGTGCCCGGCTCGTCGTCGTGCACCGGCGAGTCGCCGTAGATGCGGTAGAGCTTGCGGTCCGTGTCCTCCTCGACCAGGTCGAGCTGGTCGCGGTAGATGCGCTTGCCCAGCCGGGTGACCTCGACGCCCTTGACCTCGCCGGTCGGCACGTTGACGTTGAGCAGCGTGCCCTCGGGCAGCGGCACGTCGTCGAGCCGGTCGACCACGCGGGCCGTGAACGCCGCGGCGTGCGTGAAGTCGAACGAGTAGCCGAGCCGGAAGTCCATCTCGCCCCGGGTGGACTGCTGCGACACGGCGATCCCCGGGATGCCCAGCACCACGCCCTCCAGCGCGGCGGCCACCGTTCCGGAGTAGGTGATGTCGTCGCCCAGGTTGGCGCCGTGGTTGATGCCGGAGACGATGAGGTCGGGTTCGAAGCCCTCGACCAGCCCGAGCGAGGCCAGCCGGACGCAGTCCACCGGCGTGCCGTCGCACGCGTAGCCGACGGTGCCGTCGCCGAAGTCGACCTCGCTGACCCACAGCGGGCGGCGGAACGTGATCGACCGCGCGGTGGCCGAGCGGTTGGCGTCCGGCGCGATCACCGCCACGCGGACGTCCGCGAGCGCGAGCAGGGCCCGCCGCAGCGCCTGCAGGCCCTCGGCGTCGATCCCGTCGTCGTTGGTCAGCAGGACCCGGAGCATCCCCCGTACGAGGATAGTGCTGCAACCCGCCGGGATCGCAGCCGATCACCCGACATATGGAGCTCAGCGGCGTCGCGCGGGTGACGCCGACGCGCTGCTGCTGGTCGCCGACCGCGCGCCGGCCGACGCCAAGCGCGCCGGCAAGGACCGCGTGCTCGCAGCCGTCTAGTACCGCACCGAGGCGAGGTAGAGGCCGTACGGCGGCGCGGTCCGGCCGGCGGCGCTGCGCGGCTCGCCCTCGAGCAGCCGCGCGAACTCGGTGCGGCGTCCGCCCGCCACCTCGAGCATCGTGCCCACGAGGACGCGGTTCATGTTGCGCATGAACGTGTCGGCCTCGATCCAGAACTCGAGGACGTCCCCGTTGCGCCGCCACTCCGCCCGGAACACCTCGCGCTCGAAGCGCTGGTGGTAGGTCTCGGTGGGCGTGAACGCGGTGAAGTCGTGCGTGCCGACCAGCGCCGCCGCACACTCGTCGAGCGCGTCGAGGTCGAGCGGGTACCGCCACCACAGCGCCCGGCCGCGCTCGAACGCCGACGGCGTCCGGCGGGCCAGCACGCGATACAGGTAGGTGCGGCTGATCGCGTCGTGGCGCGCGCTGAAGCCCTCCGGCGCCTCCTGCGCCTCGAGCACCACGATCTCCCGCGGCAGCACCGCGTTCAGCGATCGCAGCGGCGGCAGCGGGCCGTCATACGACGCCACCTGGCCGAGCGCGTGCACGCCCGTGTCCGTCCGGCCGGCCACGGCGAGGTCGACCGGCTGCCGCAGCACAGTCGCCAGCGCGTCAACGACCTCGGCGGCCACCGTCCGCCGGCCGGGCTGCTGCGCCCAGCCCGCGAAGGGGCCGCCGTCGTACTCCAGGACGAGCTTGGCGCTCAGACCAGCTCGAGGTAGACCATCTCGGTCGAGTCCGACGAGCGCGGGCCCAGCTTGAGGATCCGCGTGTAGCCGCCGGGGCGCTCGGTGTAGCGCGGGGCGATCTCCTCGAAGAGCTTGTAGATGACGCCCTTCGCGGGGTGCTGGAGGATCGACGTGGCCTGCCGGCGAGCGTGCAGGTCGCCCTTGCGCGCCAGCGTGATCAGCTTCTCGATCTCCGGCTTGACCGCCTTCGCCTTGGCCTCGGTGGTCTTGATCCGCTCGTGGTCGATGACCTCGATGCAGAGGTTGGCGAGCAGCGCCTTGCGATGGGCGCTGTCGCGGCTGAGCTTGTGGCGCGTTTTTTGATGGCGCATGAGATTAAGGTCGGATGATCGGGGTGGGGCGGTGGGGATGTGCCGCCATTCAATCGGTCCGCAGTGTAAGGCCCCGCTGCGAGAGGGTCTCGATCACCTCGTCGATCGATTTCTTGCCGAAGTTCGGGATGGCGGCGAGCTCGCCCTCCGACTTCGACACGAGGTCGCCGACCGTCTGGATGCCCGCGCGCTTGAGGCAGTTGTACGAGCGGACGCCGAGCTCGAGCTCCTCGATGAGGATGTCGTCCATCGGGCCGCCGCCCTGGCGGCCGCCGGAGGCCAGGACGCCGCCGCCGACGCCGGCGCCGTTGTCCAGCTGCAGGCCGGGGCCCTGGCGCAGGTCCTCGATCCGGTCCTCGTCGGTGAAGATCGAGAGCGACGAGATGAGGATCTCCGCGGCCTCGCGCAGCGCGGCCTGAGGGTCGATCGAGCCGTCGGTCTCGATGTCGAGCGTGAGCTTGTCGAAGTCCGTGCGCTGGCCGACGCGCGCCTGCTCGACGCTGTAGGCCACGCGGCGGACGGGGCTGAAGATCGAGTCGATCGGAATGACGCCGATCGGCTGGTCCGGGGACTTGTTCTCCTCGGCCGGGCGGTAGCCGCGGCCGCGGCCGATCGTCAGGTAGAGCTCGAGCTTGGTCTTCTTGTCGAGCGTGGCGATGTGCGCGTCCGGGTTGAGGATCTCGACGCCGGAGGGCAGGTCGATGTCGCGGGCGGTGATCTCGCCGGGGCCGGTGACCACGAGCGGCGCCTCGACCTCGGTGGCATCCGAGTGCATGCGGCACACGATGCCCTTGAGGTTGAGGACGATGTCGGTCACATCCTCGGTCACGCCCTTGATCGTCGAGAACTCGTGCGCCACCCCCTCGATCCGTACCGAGGTCACCGCGGCGCCGGCCAGCGAGGCGAGCAGCACGCGCCGCAGCGAGTTCCCGAATGTGTAGCCAAAGCCGCGGTCCAGCGGCTCGACCACGAACTGCCCGCGGTTCTCTTCAACCGACTCGGACGTGATTCGGGGGATCTGGAAGTCGAGCATCAGGGTCCTAACGTCGTTCTCTTGGGGGGAGCGGAAACCTGGCGGCGCCGGGTGCGCGGCCAGGTAGGCAGGGGAAATCGTTACTTCGAGTAGAGCTCGACGATCAGCTGCTCCTGGACCGGCGCGGCGATCTCCGCGCGCTCGGGCCGGCGCAGCACCTTCGCGGTGAGCTGGTCGTGGTCGGCCTGCAGCCAGGCAGGGACCTGGGCGACGAGCTCTGTCGCGTCGCGAATCACCGTCTCGGCATCCGAGCCGGGCTTGAAGGTGATCACGTCGTTCTCGCGCACCTGGTAGGACGGGATGTCCACCCGGCGCCCGTTGATGGCCCAGTGGCCGTGGCGGATGAGCTGGCGCGCCTGGCGGCGCGAGGCGGCGAAGCCGAGCCGCACGAGCACGTTGTCGAACCGGCACTCGAGGATGCGCAGCAGGTTCTCGCCCGTGATGCCCTGCTGGCGCGAGGCCTTCTCGTAATAGGTGCGGAACTGCTTCTCGAGGACGCCGTAGTAGCGGCGGGCCTTCTGCTTCTCGCGCAGCTGGACGCGGTACTCGGACTGCTTCTGGCGCCCGCGGCCGTGGTCGCCGGGCGGATACGAGCGGCGCTCGACGCCGCACTTGTCGGTCAGGCAGCGCTCGCCCTTGAGGAACAGCTTCTGCCCCTCACGGCGGCACTGCTTGCACTGGGGAGAGTGATCGCGTGCCATGTAAGTGCTTTGTTAAACCCTTCGCCGCTTGCGGGGGCGGCAGCCGTTGTGTGCCTGGGGGGTGACGTCCTTGACGCCGGTGACCTCGAGCCCGGCGGCCTGGAGGCTGCGGATCGCCGTCTCACGGCCCGAGCCCGGGCCCTTGACGAAGACCTCGACCTTCTGCATGCCCTGCTCGATGCCCTTGCGGGCGGCCGCGTCGGCCGTCACCTGCGCGGCGAACGGGGTCGACTTGCGCGAGCCCTTGAAGCCGGCGCCGCCGGCGGACTCCCACGCGATCACGTTGCCTTCGCGGTCGGTCAGCGCGACGATCGTGTTGTTGAAGGACGTCTTGATGTGCGCCTGGCCGATCGGGACGTTCTTCTTGACCTTGCGGCGGCCGCGCTGGGGCCTTCTCGGAGCTGGCATGGTTACCTCCGCGGGGCATCCAGCCCCGCGCCTGATGCCGGCCTCGGCATCCAGCCTCGGTTGAACGTTCGCAAGCTCACTTCTTACCGGCCTTCTTCTTGCCCGCCACCTGCATGCGCTTGGGACCCTTGCGCGTGCGGGCGTTGGTCTTGGTGTTCTGGCCCCGCACCGGCAGGCCGCGCCGGTGGCGCATGCCCCGGTAGCAGCCGATCTCCATCAGGCGCTTGATGTTCTGCGAGCGCTCGCGGCGCAGGTCGCCCTCGACCACGTAGTCGCGGTCGATGATGTCGCGCAGCTTCGCGACCTCGTCGTCCGTGAGGTCCCGGACCTTGCGGTCCGGCTCGATCCCGAGCTCCGCGAGGATCTCGTTCGAGGTCGGCCGGCCGAGCCCGTAGATGTACGTCAGCCCGATCTCGACGCGCTTGTTCAGGGGGATGTTGATGCCGGCGATGCGAGCCATCGTTCGTCCGCTCCTCTACCCCTGGCGCTGCTTGTGGCGCGGGTTCTGGCAGATGACGAGCACCCGGCCGTGGCGCCGGATGATCTTGCACTTCTCACACATCGGCTTGACCGACGGTCGTACCTTCATGGTCCCTTTCGGCTGATGATCCAGACGGGGTGGCTCTGGCGGCCGGGCCGGCCGCCGCTACCAGGCCCCCGGAGCGGTCACACGCAGAAGCCTCCCGGCTCCGAGCGCGACAGAGCAGAATAGCAAAGCGGGGCGTGCCGACCGGATGTCGTGCTAGGCCCCTGAGAGGCGCTCGGCGACGGCCTGTGCGGCCGCGGCCATCTCCGGCGGATCGAGCACTCGCATCGGCACATCCAGGGTAGCCATCCAGACCAGGAAGCTGCGCGACCACTGGCCGCGGGTGGTGACGATGCAGGCGTCCTCGCCGGCCGGCTCGACGGCGGCGTACCGGCCCGGGATGCGGGCGCGGGCCTCTGCCGCGGGGACGCCGAGCCGGACGCGCCCCGGCACCGCCTCGCCCTCGTCGACGCCCTGGGCGTGCAGCTGGCGGCGCACGTAGGCGGCGGCGTCGCCGCCGGGCACCGCGCGGCGGCGCCCGCGGCCGTCCTCGCGCACGCGGCCCTTGATGCGGTCGACCCGGAACGTGCGCCAATCGTCCCGGTCGAGATCGAAGGCCAGCAGGTACCAGCGGTAGCCGCTGTGGACGACCGCCGCCGGCTCCGTGCGGCGCTCGGCCGCGCGCTCGTCCTTGGTCACGTAGTGGAAGCGCACGCGGTGGGCGTCGCGGCAGGCGCCGGCGAGCGCGGCCAGCAGCTCGGGGGCGATCCGCGGGCCGTCGACGGCGAACGCCGAGGTGGCGTCACCCAGCGCGCTGACGCGCCGCCGCAGCCGCTCCGGCAGCACCTGCTCGAGCTTGGCCAGCGCGCGCACCGACGTCTCCTCGATGCCGGCGATCCCGCCGGCGGCCGTGCGCAGCCCGACCGCCACGGCCACCGCCTCGGCGTCGTCGAGCAGCAGCGGCGGGAGCTCGCCGCCGGCGCCCAGCCGGTAGCCGCCGGCCACGCCCGGCGCCGCCTCCACCGGATAGCCGAGCGAGCGCAGCTTCTCCACGTCGCGCCGGATCGTGCGCGGGCCGACCTCGAGGCGGTCGGCCAGCTCGCGCCCCGTCCACTCGCGGCGCACCTGCAGCAGCGAGAGCAGGGCGAGCAGGCGGGCGGAGGTCCGGACCATGGTGCCGCGGATCATGCCGGAGATCGCGGACAACAGTTGACCGCAATCCTTCCGAACCAGGACCGAAGCTGACCGCAATCCACGCGAGCCTTCGCGGCATGACAGCTGCCGCTCTCTCCGCTCCCCGAGCGACACACCGCACCGCTTCCGCCGCCTGGCTCGGCCTCGCCGTGGTCGTGGCCTCGGCGGTCATGGACCTGCTGGACTCGACCATCGCGCAGACGGCCGCGCCGGCGATCCGCCGCGACCTCGGCGGCTCCTACGCCTCGCTGGAATGGATCTCCGCCGCCTACCTGCTCGCCATGTCGGCGTTCCTGATCGTGGGCAGCCGCCTGGGCGACGCGCTCGGCCGCCGGCGCGTGCTGCTCGGCGGCATGACCGGCTTCGTCGTCGCGTCCGTGCTGTGCGCGCTCGCCCCGTCCGCGGGCGCGCTGATCGCCGGCCGCGCCGTCCAGGGCGTGCTCGCGGCGGTCATGGTCCCACAGGGCTTCGGCCTCATCCGCGAGCTGTTCGGCGACGCGGGCCAGCAGAAGGCGTTCGCCGTGTTCGGCCCGGTGATGGGGCTGGCCGCCGTCGCCGGCCCGGTCGTCGGCGGCGCCCTCGTCGGCGCCGACATCGCCGGCGTGGGCTGGCGGGCGATCTTCCTGGTCAACCTGCCGCTCGGCGTCGCCGCGATCGTGGCCGGCCGCCGCTTCCTGCCCCGCACCGCGCCCGCTGTCCCCGGCCTGCGCGTGGACGCGCTCAGCGTCCTGCTCACCGTGGGCGGCGGCCTCGCGCTGGTCTATCCGCTGATCGAAGGCCGCCAGCACGGATGGCCGGCCTGGTCGTTCGCGATGCTGGCCGGCGGCGTCGCCGCGCTGATCGCCTTCGCGGTCCGCCAGACCCGGCGGGCGCGCGCCGGCCGCACCCCGCTCGTCGAGCCGTCGATCCTGCGCCGGCGCCCGTACGTCGCCGGGCTGGCCGTCGTCGTCGGCTTCATCGGCGGGATGGGCGGGATGATGCTCACGCTCAACGTGATGTTCCAGGTCGGTCTTGGCTTCAGCCCGCTGGCCTGCGGCGTGGCCACGATCGCGGTCCCGCTGGCCGCCATCGCCGGCTCGATCACCTCGTCGGCGCTGCTCGCGCGGATCGGCCGGCGGACGATGCACACCGGCCTCGCGGTGATGGCCGGCGGCCTCGTCGCCGCCGACCTCGTCCTGCGCTCCGCCGGCGGCGGCATCTCCGCCTGGCAGCTCGCGGCCCCGCTCGCCGTCACCGGCTTCGGCATGGGCATGGTCTTCGTCCCGATGTTCGACGTCATTCTCGCCGGCGTCCGCCCGCACGAGCTCGGCTCGGCCTCCGGCCTGCTCGAGTCGGTCCAGCAGCTGGCCATGTCACTGGGCATCGCCGCGGCGGGCACCGCCCTCTTCGGCCGCCTCGGCGCCGCCCACGACGCCGCGGGGTTCGTCGGCGCGGCCGGCCACGCGCTGCTGTTCGTCGTCGCATTCCTCGCGGCCGCCTGGGCCGCCGTCTTCTGGCTACCGCGCCACGCGCGGGCTCACGCCGCGGCTTGAGCCGCCGGGTGGTGCCAGGGCGTGAGGATGCGCGGGCCGGCGGCGGTGATGGCGATCGTGAACTCGAAGTGGGCGGCCAGGGAGCCGTCCTGGGAGTAGATCGCCCAGCCGTCGTCGCCCATGCGGACCATGTGGCGGCCGGCGGTGACCATCGGCTCGACGGCGAGGACCATGCCCTCCTCGAGCACCACGCCCTTGTGGGGGGCGCCGTAGTTCGGGACCTGGGGCTCCTCGTGCATGTCGCGGCCGACGCCGTGGCCGACGAGCGAGCGGACGATCGAGAAGCCGCGCGCCTCGACGTGGTTCTGGACGGCGTTGGAGACGTCGCCCAGCCGGTTGCCGGCGCGGCACTGCTCGACGGCGGCGAAGAGCGACCCCTCGGTGACCTCGAGCAGCGACGCCGCCACCGCGGAGACCTCGCCGACCGCGAACGTGCGGGCGGCGTCGGCCACCCAGCCGTCCTTGATCACGCCGATGTCCACGGACAGGATGTCGCCGCGCGAGAGCTTGAACCGCCCCGGGATGCCGTGGACGACCATGTCGTTGGGCGACGCGCAGATCGAGCCCGGGAAGCCGCGGTAGCCCTTGAACGCCGGCGTGGCGCCCTGCGAGCGGATGAACTTCTCCGCCGCGGCGTCCAGCTCCTTCGTGGTCACGCCCGGGCGGACCTTGCCGGCCAGCAGGTCCATCGTGCGGACGAGGATCTCGCCGGCGGCCGCCATCGCCTCGATCTCGGCCGGCGACTTCTTGATGATCACAGCCGTTCCTCGAGCCGCAGCGTGGCCAGCGTCGCGCGGATGTGGTCGTGGACCTCGGTGACGGTGCGGGTGCCGTCGAAGCGCCGCAGCAGGCCGTTCTGCTCGTAGTAGTCGATCGCCGGCTCGGTGGTCTTGTGGTAGACGGCGAGCCGGGCGCGAACCGCGTCCTCGCGATCGTCGTCGCGCTGCGCCAGCGGCTTGCCGTCCTGGTCGCAGACCTCTTCGTGCTTCGGCGGGTCGTAGGAGACGTGGTAGACGTGGCCGTTGCTGCACACGCGGCGACCGGAGATGCGCTCCACCACGACGTCGTCGGGCGCCTCGATCAGCAGCGCCGCGGTCAGCCGGCGGCCCTTGCGCTCCAGCGCGTCCGCCAGCGCGTCGGCCTGCGGCACCGAGCGCGGGAAGCCGTCGAGCAGGAAGCCGTCGTCGCCCTCGTCCTCGACCTTCTCGAGGATCATCTCGATCACCAGGTCGTCGGGCACGAGCTCGCCCTTGGCCATGTACTCCTTGGCCTTCTCGCCCAGCTCGGTGCCGTTGGCCTTGTGCTCGCGCAGCAGGTCGCCGGTGCCGATGTAGGGCAGCCCGAAGTCGTCGCGCAGGCGGCCCGCCTGCGTGCCCTTACCGGCCCCGGGAGGACCCAGAAGAATCAGATTGAGCTCGCTCACAGAAGCGGGACAGGCTACTTCAAGAAGCCTTCATAGTTGCGCATCATCAGCTGGGCCTCGAGCTGCTTCATGGTGTCGAGGGCCACGCCGACCACGATCAGCAGCGACGTGCCGCCGAAGTGGAAGCTCTGCGAGGCGCCGGTCGAGGCGATGATGATGGTCGGCAGCGCCGCCACGGCGGCGAGGTACAGCGCGCCCGGCAGCGTCAGCCGGGCGAGGATGCGGTCGAGGAACTCCGCCGTGGGCCTCCCTGGTCGCACACCGGGGATGAAGCCGCCGTACTTCTTCAGGTTGTCCGCCTGGTCGACGGGGTTGAACGTGACCGCGGTGTAGAAGTACGTGAACAGGATGATCATGATCGTCTCGCCGGCCACGTAGGCCCAGCGGCCCGGGTTGAAGAACGTGGCGAGCCAGTTCAAAGACGGGACGAGCTGCCCGATCGTGGGCGGGAACGCCATGATCGAAGCCGCGAAGATGACCGGGATGACGCCCGCCATGTTCACGCGCAGCGGCAGGTAGGTCTGGCCGCCGGAGCTCATCCGGCGCCCGATCACGCGCTTGGCGTACTGGATCGGGATCCGGCGCTGGCCCTCCTGGATGAACACGACCGCGGCGACGACCCCGACGGCCAGGAACGGCATGATGATCTTGAAGACCGGGTCCGGGTTGGTCCACCAGGACTGGATGCCGCTGGGCAGGCGCGCGACGATCGAGGCGAAGATCATCAGCGAGATGCCGTTGCCGATGCCGCGCTGGGTGATCAGCTCGCCCATCCACATGACGAGCACGGAGCCCGCCGTCAAGCAGAGCACGACGAGGATCACCGTGCCGGGCGTTGAAGCTCGTGAACACCGCCGTGCCGGCCGACGAGCCCTGCGACTTGAACAGGAACGTGTAGCCGATGGCCTGGGCGGCGGCGAGCCCGACGGTCAGGTAGCGCGTGTACTGCGTGATCCGCGCCTGGCCGACCTCGCCCTCCTTCTGCAGCTTCTCCAGCGCCGGCGAGACGACCGTCAGCAGCTGCAGGATGATCGAGGCCGTGATGTACGGCATGATCCCCAGCGCGAACAGCGCGATGCGCGACAGCCCGCCGCCGGTGAACGTGTTCAGCAGGTTGAGGATGCCGCCGCCGCCGAAGTTCTGCTGGATCGCGTTGACGGCGTCGAGGTTGACGCCCGGCACCGGGATGTAGGACCCGAGCCGGTACAGCGCCAGCACTCCTGCCGTGAACAGGAGCTTCTTCCGGATCTCCGCGACGCGGAAGGAGTTCAGGATCGTGCCGAGACACGGCTCAGTCCTCGATGTCGAGCGCAGGTCCCGCCGGCGGCCTCGATGCGCTCGCGGGCGCTCTTCGAGAACTCGTGGGCGCGTGACCGTTAGCTTCTTCGTCAGCTCGCCGCGGCCGAGGATCTTGACCGGGATCGTCGCGCTGCTTGGCCAGCCCGGTGGAGCGCAGCGTCGTCGAGGCCGATCGCCGCGCCGGCGTCGAAGCGGCGCCTCGAGGTCGTCCAGGTTCACGTGCTGCGTGTGCGTCCGGAACGGCTCGAACGGCATCGACATCTTCTTGTTCGGGCCGCGCAGCTTGCGCATCCGCATGTGGATCGGGTTCTGGCCGCCCTCGAAGCGGGCGCGGTCCTTGGCGCCCGCGCGCGAGCCGTAGCCCTTGTGGCCGCGCCCGGCGGTCTTGCCGTGGCCCGAGCCGTGGCCGCGGCCGACGCGCTTGCGGTCCTTGCGTGGACCCGGGCGCCGGCTTCAGCGATGCAGCCCGACGGCCTCCGCCGCGAGCTCCTCGTTGACGGCGTCCTGCTCGCTCATCGCTGACTGCTCGCTCGCCACCGGTCTGGCTTCGCCTAGACTCGACCGTAACAAGGTGACGCACCGCGTGGACCATGCCGCGCAGCTGCGGCGAGTCCTGGCGCTCCACCGTCTTGCCGATCCCGCGCAGGCCGAGCGAGCGCAGCGTGTCGCGCTGGCGCCCGTTGGCGCCGTTGGCGGACTTGACCTGCGTGATGACGAGCGTGCTCATGCGGTCACCGCCTCCTCGGCCGGCGCCGCCTCGGCGGGCGCCTCCTCCGCGGCTCGGCCGTCGGCGGCCTCGGCGGACTTGGCGCCCAGGCCCGAGGACCTTGTCGACGACAGGCCGCGCAGCGCCGCGACCTCCTCGGGCTTGCGCAGGTCCTGCAGGCCGGCGATCGTCGCCTTGACCAGGTTGATCGGGTTCTGCGAGCCCAGCGACTTGGACAGGATGTCGTGGATCCCGGCCAGCTCGAGCACCGCGCGCACGCCGCCGCCGGCGATAACGCCGGTACCGGGCGAGGCGGGCTTGAGGAACACGCGGCCGGAGCCGAAGATGCCCGTCGTCTGATGGGTGATCGTCGAGCCGTGGCGCGGCACGCGGAAGAGGTTCTTCTTCGCGCGCTCGACGCCCTTCTGGATCGCGAGCGGGACCTCGTTGGCCTTGCCGTAGCCGACGCCGACCACGCCGTTCTCGTCGCCGACGACGACCAGCGCCGTGAACGAGAAGCGCCGGCCGCCCTTGACGACCTTGGCGACGCGGTTGATCTCGACGACGCGTTCCTGCAGGTCGAAGCCGGAGGCTGAGATGGATCGATCGGGAGCTGCCATGGAGTCCTTCGAGGGTAGCGGTCTAGAAGATCAGGCCGCCCTCGCGGGCGCCATCGGCGAGGGCCTTGACTCGGCCGTGGTACTGGTAGCCGCCGCGGTCGAACACGGCGGTCTCGACGCCGGCGGCCTTCGCGCGCTCGGCGAGCAGCTCGCCGGCCTTCGCTCGCCTGCTCCATCGGCTTGAGCGAGCGCAGGTCGGCCTCGGTCCAGTGGACCGAGGCGAGCGTGCGACCCGCGTCGTCGTCGATGAGCTGGGCGAAGATGCCCGCGGTTGGAGCGGAACACCGAGATGCCGCGGGCGCTCGGCGGTGCCGTGCACCTTCGCGCGGACGCGGCGGCGGCGCTTGAGGCGCCGCGCGGGAGCGGTGAGGACGGTCATGCGCGCTTACCGACCTTCCGGGCGACGTACTCGCCCTGGTAGCGGATGCCCTTGCCCTTGTAGGGCTCCGGCGGGCCGCTGCTTGCGGATGATCGCGGCGATCTCGCCGACCGCCTGCTTGGACGATGCCCTTGACGATGATGCGCGTCGGGCTGCGGCACCTCGAACTCGATGCCCTCCGGCGCCTTGATCGGCACCGGATGCGAGTAGCCGAGCGCCAGCTCGAGGTCGCGGCCCTTCAGCTGCGCGCGGTAGCCGACGCCCTGGATCTCGAGCGTCTTGGTGAAGCCGGTGGTGACGCCCTCGACCATGTTCGCCACGAGCGAGCGGGTGAGCCCGTGCAGGGCGCGATGCTCGGCGCGGTCGGTCGGGCGGGTGACGAGCAGCTGCCCGTCCTCCTGGGTGACCTCGATGGCGCGGTTCTTGCGCTCCTCGAGGTTGCCCCGCGGCCCGGCCACGCGCACGACCTCGGGCTCGACCGTGACGGTGACGCTCGAGGGGACGGGGATGGGCTTTCTACCGATGCGGGACATTGCGTGGCTACCAGACCTCGGCGACGACCTCGCCGCCGACGCCCGCCGCGCGGGCCTCGTGGCCGGTCATGACGCCGTGCGAGGTGGACAGGATGGTCGGTGCCCATGCCGCCGAGGACCTTCGGGATGCGACTTGGAGTCCACGTAGGTCCGCTGGCCGGGGCGGGACACCCGGCGCAGGCCGGAGATCACCGAAGTCCGGTTCTCAGTGTACTTGAGCCTCACGAGGATCTTGTCGGCGGCGCGAGCCGGGCACGCCGGGCGCCTCGTCGAAGCCCTCGATGTAGCCCTGCTCGGTGAGGATCCGCGCCATCTCGCGCTTGAGCCGGCTCGAGGGGATCTCGACCGTCTCGTGGGCGGCCATGATCCCGTTGCGGATCCGCGTCAGGAAGTCGGCGATGGGGTCGGTCATCGACATGGCGACCTACCAGCTCGACTTCGTCATGCCGGGGATGAAGCCGTTGTGCGCCAGCTCGCGCAGGCACAGGCGGCAGAGGCCGAACTTGCTGTAGACCGCGCGCGGGCGGCCGCAGCGACGACAGCGCGAGTGCGCGCGCGTCTTGTACTTGGGCGTCCGCTGCGAGGCGACGATCTTGGATGTCTTGGCCATTGCAGTTCTCTCTCTTATGCGGCGACCGGCTCGCCGGCCATGCGGTCTCGTAAGCCGCCCGGGCGCCCGTCACGGGCGAACGGGCAGGCCCAGCGCCTCGAGCAGCGTGAACGCCTCGGCGTCGGTCTGCGCGGTGGTGGTGATCGTGACGTCGAGCCCGCGGACCTGGTCGACGGCGTCGTAGTCGATCTCCGGGAAGATGATCTGCTCGCGGATGCCCATGTTGTAGTTCCCGCGGCCGTCGAACGAGCTGCGGGTTCAGCCCGCGGAAGTCGCGCAGGCGCGGGATGGCGACCGAGACCAGGCGGTCGATGAACTCGTAGGCGCGCTCGTCGCGCAGGGTGACCGTCAGGCCGACCGGCATGCCCTCGCGCAGCTTGAACGCCGCGACGGACTTGCGGGCGCGGCGGATGTTCGGCTTCTGGCCGGCGATGTCGGCCAGCTGCTGCTGCGCCGCCTCGAGCATCTTGGAGTCCTGCTTGGCCTCGCCGACGCCCATGTTGAGCGTGACCTTGACCAGCTTGGGCGCCTGCATCGGCGACGTGTAGCCGAACTTGCTCGACCAGCTCGGCCGCGGATCTCGTCGTTGTAGCGGTCCTTGAGTCGTGCCATCAGTCGAGCTCCGCTCCCGAGCGGCGCGTGACGCGGACGCGCTTGCCCTGCTCGTTGCGGCGTGATGCCGACGCGCGTCGGCTTGTGGTCCTTGGGGTCGACGATCGCCACGTTGGAGACGTGGATCGGGCCCTCCTTCTCGATCACGCCGACCTGCATGTTCGGGCGGCCGGGCACGCGGGCGCTGGTGGCGCTTGATCATGTTCAGGCCCTCGACGAAGACGCGGCTCGCGCGTCGGGTCGACGCGCAGGACCTTGCCGGTCTTGCCCTTGTCCTTGCCCGAGATGACGACACGTTGTCGTCGGTGCGGATCTTCGCCATGCCTAGAGCACCTCCGGGGCGAGCGAGACGATCTTCATGAACCCGCCGTCGCGCAGCTCGCGCGCCACCGGGCCGAAGATGCGCGTGCCGCGCGGGTTGTTCTGGGCGTCGATGATCACGGCGGCGTTCTCGTCGAAGGCGATGTAGGTGCCGTCGTCGCGCCCGAACTCCTTCTTCGTGCGCACGACGACCGCCTTGACGACCTCGCCCTTCTTGACCGTGCCCGTTCGGGTTGGCCTGCTTGACCGTGGCGACGATGATGTCGCCCACGCCCGCGTAGCGGCGGCGCGAGCCGCCCATCACGCGGATCGTGAGGATCTCGCGCGCGCCGGTGTTGTCGGCGACGCGCAGCCGGGTCTCGTTCTGGATCATCGCGCCCGCTCCAGGACCTCGAGCAGCCGCCAGCGCTTCGGTGCGCGACATCGGCCGGCACTCCTGGACGCGCACCGTGTCGCCCGCATGGGCGTCGTTGGTCTCGTCGTGGACGTGCAGGGTCGTCGAGCTGCGGAGGATCTTGTGGTAGCGCTTGTGCCGGCGCGCGATGTCGACGCGCACGGTGATCGTCTTCTCGCCCTTGTCGGACATGACGATGCCCTGGCGCACCTTCGGGCGGCCCGGGCCGTGCTCGGGCGCGTGCGCTCCTCGGCGGCCGGCGCCGCCGCGCGCGCCTCGGCGCGCTTGGCCTTCTGCTTGGCACGGTAGGCCGGCGCTGCGTCGGCGTTGCGCTCGCGGTGCGCCGCGCGCTCGGCCAGGCGCTCCTCGAGCGTGCGCGGGCCGCGCTGGCCGTGCTTCGGCCTTGGCCGCGCGCGCGGCGGCGTTGCGCTCCTTGCGGCGCGTCGCTCGGTCTCGGCGCGCCTCGGCCGTCGGCGGCCGGCCTCGTCCGGCGGTCGCCGTGGGCCTCGACCTCCTCGCGATGTTCTCGGTGTCTCTTCGGTTCAGCCATCGGCTCTTCTCAGTTCGGGTCGACGCCGCGCTGGCGCGCGACGGTCAGCGCGCGGGCGAGCTCGCGCTTGGCGCCGCGCAGCGCCGGCCGTGTTCTCCAGCTCGCCGGTGGCGTGCTGGAGACGCAGGCCGAACAGCTCGCGCCGCTGCGTGGCGATGTGGTCGCGCAGGCTCCGGTCGTTGAGGTCGCGCAGCTCGGCGGACTTCATCACTGGCCGTCCTCGCGCAGCACGAACTTGGTCTTCACGGGCAGCTTGTGGCCGGCCAGGCGCATGGCCTCGCGGGCGAGCGACTCCGGCACGCCGGAGAGCTCGAACATCACGCGGCCCGGCTTGACGACGGCGACCCAGCCCTCGGGGTTGCCCTTGCCGGAGCCCATGCGGGTCTCGGCCGGCTTCTTGGTGAAGGCCTTGTCCGGGAAGACGTTGATCCACACCTTGCCGCCACGCTTGATCTTGCGGGTCATCGCGATACGGGCGGCCTCGATCTGGCGGTTGGTCAGCCAGCCGGCCTCGAGCGCCTTCAGGCCGTAGTCGCCGAACTCCACGGTCTGCTGGCCGCGCGAGAGGCCATGCCGCGCGTCCGCGGTGCACCTTGCGGTGCTTGACGCGCTTCGGGGAGAGCATCAGCGGCTGATCCCTCCGCTGAGGTCCGGACGCGCGGCCGCCGCGGCCACCGCCGCCGCCACCGCGACCGCCGCCACCGCCGCCGCGACCGCCACCGCCGCCGAAGCCGCCGCCACCGCGGCCGCCACCGCCGCCGCCGCCGCCGCCGACCGCCGCCGCCACCGCCACCGCCGAAGCCGCCGCCACCGCCGCGGCCGCCCGGACCGCCGCCCTGGCCGCCCCGGCCGCCGCGCCCGCGGCCCGCCGGCCACCGCCGCCGCCGCCGCGCCCGTCGCCGCGCCCGCGGCCGTCACGGCCGCGACCGCCGCGGCGGTCGTCGTCGCGGTCCTGCCCGCCACCGGCGGGCTCGTCGAGCGAGGTGAGGTCCTGGCCGGTGTAGCCGGCGGGCATGATCTCGCCCTTGTTGATCCAGCACTTGACGCCGATGCGGCCGAACGTCGTGCGAGCCTCGTAGAAGCCGTAGTCGATGTCGGCGCGCAGCGTGTGCAGCGGCACCCGGCCGTCGGAGTAGGACTCCGAGCGGGCCATCTCGGCGCCGCCCAGGCGGCCGCCGACCTGGATCTTGCAGCCCTTGGCGCCCGAGCGCATGGCGCTGGTGAGCGCGCGCTTCATGGCGCGCCGGAAGGCGACGCGGTTCTGCAGCTGCTCGGCGATCGACTGCGCGACGAGCTTCGCGTCGAGCTCGGGGCGCTTGATCTCGAGGATGTTGACCTTGATGGACTTGCCGGTGATCCGGTGCAGGTCGCGCCGCAGGGCGTCGACCTCGGAGCCTGACTTGCCGATCACGATGCCCGGGCGGGCCGTGTGGATGTTGACCTCCACCTCGGCGGCGTCCTTGCGGATCGTGATGTCGGAGAGGCCGGCGTGCGCGAGCTTGTTCGTGATGTGATCGCGAATCCGGACGTCCTCGATCAGGAAGTCGGAGAACTGCTTCTCTGAGAACCAGTTCGACTTCCAGTCGTGGATGTAGCCCACGCGCATGGCCTCGGGATGAACCTTCTGACCCATGGTGGGCTAGAGCTCCTTCGGTGTGAGCGTGATGGACAGGTGCGAGGTGCGCTTGCGGATCCGCGTCGCGCGACCCATGGCGCGCGGGCGGTAGCGCTTGAGGGTCGGGCCCTCGTCGGCGTGGACGTCGAGGATGCGCAGCTCCTCGCCCACGAGCTCGTGGTTGTGCTCCGCGTTGGCCACGGCGGACTCGAGCAGCTTGCTCCACGCCTTGGCCACGTCGCGCGACGTGAACGCCAGGATGGCGCGCGCCTCGACGACGTCCTTGCCGCGGATGTGGTCGCACACCAGCCGCGCCTTGCGGGCGGACGTGCGCACGTACTTGGCCTGGGCGCGAACGAGCACGCCGGCCGGCGCGGGCGCGCGGCGGCGACGGCCGGACTCGGGCGCCGCCGCGGGCGCCTCCGGCTCCTTGCGACCACGCCGCGCGCGTGAGCGGCGGGCGGAGTCCTTGGCCTCCTCCGCGGCCTCCTCGGCCTGGTCGGCGGCCTGCTCGGCCTCGCGCGCCTTGCGGCTGCGGGAGCGCTTCGGCGCCTTCGCGGCGGCCTCCGCGGCCTCCTCGGCCTGCTCGGCGAGCTCCTCGGCCTCGGCCGCGGCGGCCTCGGCGGTCGGCGTATGCGTGTCCTCGGCGGCCGCGGCGGCCTCCTCGGCCGCGGCGGCGGCACGCGCCGCCTCGGTGTCCGCGCGCTCCTGCTGGTCGGCGGGCTCCTCGGCCGCGTCGGCCGCGGCCACCGTCTCGACGTCGCCACCGGTCGCGGCCGGGTCGTCGTCGCCCGGAGCCGCCTGCGGCTCTTCGGCGCCCGCGCCGGCCAGGGCGTCGGCGGCGGCCTTGTCGATGCCGGTCGCCTCGGCGGCCGTCCCCTCGGCGGAGGGCGTGCCGCCCTCGCTCTCGACGGGCTCGGGCTGCTCGGCGGACTTCGCGGCCGCGTCCTGCTTGGCCTGCGCGGCGTCCTCGGCGGACGTGTCGCCCACCTTGCCCTGCTGCGGGTTCTCGGGATCGGGGCTCATCGCACCTTGCCCTTGGAGTCATGCCCGCGGTACGTGCGCGTCGGCGCGAACTCGCCGAGCTTGTGGCCCACCATCGACTCCGACACGAACACGGGCACGTGCTTGCGCCCGTCGTGCACCGCGATGGTGTGACCGACCATGTCGGGGAAGATCGTCGACGCGCGCGACCAGGTACGGATCATCTGGCGCGAGTTCGCCGTGTTCATCGCCTCGATGCGGGCCATGAGGCGATCCTCGACCCACGGGCCCTTCTTCGAGGAACGGCTCATCAGCGGCCACCCTTCTTGCCGCGGCGCCGGCCACGGACGATGTAACGATCGGACTTCTTGCCCTTGCGGCGGGTGCGGTAGCCGAGGGTCGGCACGCCCCACGGGGTTCGGGGATGGTTGCCCAAGGGGTTTCCGCCCTCGCCGCCGCCGTGCGGGTGGTCGACGGGGTTCATCGCGGTGCCGCGGGTCTGCGGGCGCACGCCCATGTGGCGCTTGCGGCCGGCCTTGCCGACGGTGACGTTCTGGTGGTCGGAGTTGCCGACCACGCCGACCGTCGCCCGGCAGGCCGAGCGCACCATCCGCATCTCGCCCGAGGGCAGGCGCAGCGTGGCGTAGTCGCCCTCCTTGGCCATCAGCTGCACGCCGGCGCCGGCCGAGCGGGCCATCTGGGCGCCACGGCCCGGCTGGAGCTCGACGTTGTGGACGAGCGTGCCGACCGGCATCGCGGCCAGCGGCATCGCGTTGCCGACGGTGATGTCGGCGCCCGGGCCGGACATGACGGTCATGCCGACCCGCAGCCGGTTCGGCGCGACGATGTAGGCCTTCGCGCCGTCGACGTAGTGCAGCAGCGCGATGTAGGCCGAGCGGTTCGGGTCGTACTCGATGGCCGCCACGCGCGCGGGCACGCCGTCCTTGGTCCGCTTGAAGTCGACCTTGCGGTACAGCCGCTTGGCGCCGCCGCCGCGGTGGCGGGCGGTCTTGCGGCCGAGCGCATTGCGCCCGCCCGACTTCTTGAGGCCCTCGACGAGGGTCTTCTCCGGCTCGGTCTTCGTGATCTCGGCGAAGTCCGGATACGTGAGGAACCGGCGGCCGGGGGAAGTTGGCTTCGGATTGCGGATCGGCATGGCTTAGAGGTCGCCTTCCAGGCCCTGGAAGATGGGGATGTTGTCGCCGGGGCGCACCTGCACCATGGCCTTCTTCCAGGCCCGGGTGCGACCGGCGGTGTAGCCGCGGCGCTTGGGCTTGGAGCGGACCTGGGCGGTGCGCACCTCGAGCACCTTGACGCCGTCGAACAGGGCCTCGACGGCCTGCTTGATCTGCGTCTTGTGCGCGTCCGGATGGACGCGGAACGTGTACTTGTCCGCGGTCGCCAGCGCGTAGGACTTCTCGGAGACGACCGGGCGGATGATCACCTGGGAATGGTCCATCAGCTACCTGCCTCGTCTGTCTCGCTTCGCTCGCCACCGCGGCCGCCTTCGGCGGCGCCCGGCTCGTCACCGGTCTGGGCTACGCCTAGGCCTCGCTCCTTCTTCGCGCGCGCGGTGAGCGAGTCGAGCGCCGCCTGCGACAGGACGAGCGTGGCGGCGCCGATCAGGTCGGCCACGCCGACGTCGTCGACGTGCAGGACGCCCACGCGGGCGAGGTTGCGGAACGACTTGGCCGCGGTCAGCTCGTCGTCGCCCAGCACGACGAGCACGGAGCCGCCGCGATGCGCCTCGAGCAGCTCCGCCGCCCGGGCGGTCGACGGCTCGGCGAAGCCCGCCGCGTCGACCACGTGGATGGTCGAGCGGTCGGCGTGCACCGACAGCGCCGCACGCAGCGCGGCCCGCCGGGCCTTGCGGTTGACCTTGAGGACGTAGGACCGGGGCGAGGGCCCGAACACCGTGCCGCCGCCCGTCCAGATCGGCGAGCGCGACGTGCCGGCGCGGGCGCGGCCCGTGCCCTTCTGGCGCCACGGCTTCGCCGAGCCGCCGGACACCATGCCGCGGGTCTTGGTGGCGTGCGTGCCGCGGCGGCGCGCGGCCAGCTCGGCCACGACGACCTCGTGCACGAGCGGGCCGTTGAACGGCGTCCCGAACACGTCGGCGTCGAGCGTCACGGCGGCGCCGCCGCCCAGTGCGGTGGCGTCAGGCATCGGTGCGCACCTCCACGGTCCCGCCCTTCGGCCCCGGGACGGAGCCGCGGACGAGCATCAAGTTGCGGTCCGGCATCAGCTCGACGATCGTCAGGCCCTTCTGGGTGGCGCGGCCGCCGCCCATGCGGCCCGGGCCGCGGATGCCCTTGAACACGCGCGACGGCGTGGCCGAGGCGCCGATCGAGCCCGGCGCGCGCACGTTGTGCGAGCCGTGGGCCTTCGGACCGGCGTGGAAGTTGTGACGCCGGATCGTGCCCTGGAAGCCCTTGCCCTTGGTGATGCCGGACACCTTGACCGTCTGTCCGACCGCGAAGGCCTCGACGGTCACGGTCTCGCCGACCGTGAGCTCGCCGGCCTCGTTCCGGAACTCGGCGAGCGTCTTCACCGGTGGCGCGCTGACCTTCTTCAGGTGGCCGAGCAGCGGCTTGTTCAGCGCTTTCTCCCGCACGGTCCCGAAGCCGAGCTGAACAGCTTCATAGCCGTCGACGTCGACCGTGCGGATGGCGGTCACCGGGCAGGGCCCGGCCTCGAGCACGGTGACGCGCTCGACCCGGCCGTCCTCGAGGAACCGCTGGGTCATGCCGAGCTTCTTGGCGAGGATGGCGGGCATTAAGGTCGGATGATCGGGGTGGGGTGGAGGGGATGCATGCCGTGAATCAGTTGAAGGCGAGTCGGATCTCGATGTCCACGCCGGCGGGGAGATGGTCGAGCCGCTGCAGCGAGTCGACGGTCTTGGGCGTGGGCTGGTGGATGTCGATCAGGCGCTTGTGCGTCCGGATCTCGAAGTGCTCCTGGGAGTCCTTGTCCTTGAAGGGGGACTTCACCACGGCGTACACGTTCTTCTCTGTGGGCAGCGGCACCGGGCCGGAAACCGTCGCGCCCGTGCGCGTCGCGGTCTCCACGATCTCCTTGGCCGCGGTCTCGATGGCGGACGAGTCGTACGCCTTGAGACGAATGCGGATCTTGTTCTGGGCTATGGCCACGTTCTGTCCGGTGCTTGGAGTTAAGTCTCTGACTGGCTTTGTGCGCGCAATGAGGGCGAACCCCGGGCACGGGGCCCGCCCTCAATAGGTCGTATCTGTCGACTTCGCGCCGTGGCGGGCACCCGCGCCCGCCCCGGAGTGCTACTGAACGATCTCGGTGACCACCCCGGAGCCGACCGTGCGGCCGCCCTCCCGGATGGCGAAGCGCAGCCCGGCGTCCATGGCGATGGGCTGGATCAGCTCGACCTCCATCTGGATGTTGTCGCCCGGCATGACCATCTCCGTGCCCGAGGGCAGGTTGGCGACGCCGGTCACATCCGTCGTGCGGAAGTAGAACTGGGGCCGGTACCCGTTGAAGAACGGTGTGTGGCGGCCGCCCTCTTCCTTCTTGAGGACGTACACCTCGGCCTTGAACTTGGTGTGCGGGGTGATCGAGTTCGGCTTGCAGAGCACCTGCCCGCGCTCGATCTCCTCGCGCTTGATCCCGCGCAGCAGGCAGCCGACGTTGTCGCCGGCGCGCCCCTCGTCGAGGATCTTGCGGAACATCTCCACGCCGGTGACGACCGTCGAGCCGACCTGCGGGTGGATGCCCACGATCTGCACGGTGTCGCCGGTGTTGACGATCCCCTGCTCGATGCGGCCCGTGGCCACCGTGCCGCGGCCGGTGATCGAGAACACGTCCTCGACCGGCATCAGGAACGGGCGGTCCAGGGCGCGCTCGGGCTCCGGGATGTAGGTGTCCAGCTGCTCGGCGAGGTCGATGATCTTCTGGACGTACTCCTCGTCGCCATCCAGCGCCTTCAGCGCCGAACCGATGACGAACGGGATGTCGTCGCCCGGGAACTCGTACTCGTTGAGCAGGTCGCGGACCTCGACCTCGACGAGCTCGAGGAGCTCCTCGTCGTCGACCATGTCCGCCTTGTTGAGGAACACGACGATGTACGGCACGCCCACCTGACGGGCGAGCAGGATGTGCTCGCGCGTCTGCGGCATCGGGCCGTCCGCCGCCGAGACCACGAGGATCGCGCCGTCCATCTGGGCGGCGCCCGTGATCATGTTCTTCACGTAGTCGGCGTGACCGGGGCAATCGACGTGTGCGTAGTGCCGGTTCTCGGTCTCGTACTCGACGTGCGAAGTGGCGATGGTGATGCCGCGCGCCTTCTCTTCGGGAGCGTTGTCGATCTCCTCGAAGGAACGGGCCTGTCCGCCGTACTTCTCGCTGAGGACCTTGGTGATGGCAGCAGTCAGCGTCGTCTTGCCGTGGTCGATGTGACCGATCGTGCCGACGTTGACGTGCGGCTTGTCCCGCGTGAACTTCTCCTTCGCCACTTTCTATTCGCTCCTATCCAAAGACCTTGTGTTGCTGAGGCGAACCCGTGCAGACTACCGCGTCTACGCGGGCACCGGCTCACCGGTGCGGCCCTCGACCACCTTCTCGGCGATGTTGGGCGGCACCTCCTCATAGCTGTCGAACTGCATCGTGTAAGTCGCGCGGCCCTGGGTCATCGACCGCACGTCGGTCGCGTAGCCGAACATCTCGCTCAGCGGGACGTGCGCGCTGATGACCTGCGCGTTGCCGCGCGGCTCCATGTGGTTGACACGGCCGCGCCGGCGGTTGAGGTCGCCGATCACGTCGCCCATGTAGTCCTCGGGCGTGACGACCTCGACGGCGAACACCGGCTCCAGCAGGACCGGCTTGGCCCGCCGCGCCGCCTCCTTGAGCGCCAGCGAGCCGGCGATCTTGAAGGCGATCTCCGAGGAGTCCGTGTCGTGGTACTTGCCGTCCACGAGCGTGACCCGGACGTCGACCATCGGATAGCCGGCGCGCACGCCGTTCTCCAGCGCTTCCTCGACGCCCTTCTCGATCGCCGGGATGAACTCGGTCGGGACCGAGCCGCCCTTGATCTTGTTCACGAAGTCGAAGCCCTCGCCGGGCGCCGGCTCGATGTTGATGTAGACGATGCCGTACTGGCCCGAGCCGCCGGTCTGGCGGACGTGCCGGCCCTCGATCTTCTCCGCGGTGCCGCGCACGGTCTCGCGGTAGGAGACCTGCGGGCGGCCGACGTTGGCGTCGACCTTGTACTCGCGCATCATGCGGTCGACCAGCACCTCGAGGTGCAGCTCGCCCATGCCCGAGATCTCGGTCTGGCCGGTCTCCTCGTTGGTCCGGACCTGGAAGGTCGGGTCCTCCTCGGCCAGGCGGCCGAGCGCGACCGACATCTTCTCCTGGTCGGACTTGGTCTTCGGCTCGATCGCCACGGAGATCACCGGATCGTCGAACGTGATCGCCTCGAGCTTGATCGGCTTGTCGGGCGCGGCCAGCGTGTCGCCGGTGACGACCTGCTTGATCCCCACCGCGGCGGCGATGTCGCCGGCGAAGACCTCCTGCACGTCCTCGCGGTCGTTGGCGTGCATCATCAGGATGCGCCCGATCCGCTCGGTGCGGCCGGTGCGACACGTTGAGCACGCGCGAGCCGGCCTCGAGCTTGCCCGAGTAGACGCGGAAGTAGGTGAGCTTGCCGACGTAGGGGTCGGCCATGATCTTGAAGGCGAGCGCCGAGAACGGCTCGGAGTCGTCCGCGTGGCGCTCGGCCTCGCGGTCCTCGCCGCCCCTGACGGGCTCGAGGCCCGTGACCGGGGGCACGTCCAGCGGCGAGGGCAGGTACGCGATGACCGCGTCCAGCAGCGGCTGCACGCCCTTGTTCTTGAAGGAGCTGCCGCACAGGACCGGCGTGAGCTGGCTGGAGAGCGTCGCCTTGCGGATGGCCGCGACCAGCCGCGGCGCCGGGATCTCCTGCTCCTCGAGGATCATCTCGAGCAGCTCGTCGTCGTAGTGGGAGATCTCCTCGAGCAGGTGCTCGCGCGCGAGCTGCGCGTCCTCGAGCAGCTCGCCCGGGATGTCCTCCACCGACACATCCTTGCCCAGCTCGTCCTTGTAGACGATCGCCTTCATCCCGACGAGGTCGACGATCCCGAGGAAGTCGCTCTCGGCCCCGATCGGCAGCTGGATCGGCACGGGGTGCGCGCCCAGGCGGTCGATCATCGTCTGCACGCCGCGGTCGAAGTCCGCGCCGATGCGGTCCATCTTGTTGATGTACGCGATGCGCGGGACGTGGTACTTGTCGGCCTGCCTCCAGACCGTCTCGGACTGCGGCTCTACACCAGCGACGGAGTCGAACAGCGCGACGGCGCCATCGAGCACGCGCAGCGAGCGCTCGACCTCGACGGTGAAGTCGACGTGGCCCGGCGTGTCGATGATGTTGATCCGGTGGTCGGCCCACTCGCAGGTGGTGGCCGCCGAGGTGATCGTGATGCCGCGCTCCTGCTCCTGCTCCATCCAGTCCATCGTCGCGGCGCCCTCGTGGACCTCGCCCATCTTGTGGGAGCGGCCGGTGTAATAGAGGATGCGCTCGGTCGTCGTGGTCTTGCCCGCATCGATGTGGGCCATGATCCCGATGTTGCGGGTCTTCTGGAGCGTGAACTTGCGCGGCATGGAGGATTCTCTTCTCTGTGTGCGGTCTTCCTGCGTAGTTGGATTGCCCCGACTCGCGGCAAAGAAACGGGCCCTTGCGGGCCCGATGTCTTCACATGCTGCGTGCGAGGCCCTGTCGCAGGTGGGCTATGTCTCGCGTGACTCCATGTGAAGGACCGGGGGGGGGACCGGCAGGGCAGTTCTGCCCTGCGCGGCGACCGAATATAGCAGGGCTCAGGTATCACTCCAGGGATGGCGAGGGTCTCCCTGAACTGCGACATGGGCGAGGCGTTCGGGATCTATGACCTCGGCGCCGACGAGGCCCTGATGCCGCTCGTCTCGCTGGCCAACGTGGCCTGCGGCTTCCACGCCGGCGACCCGGCGGTGATGCAACGCACCGTGCACCTGGCCGCCGAGCACGACGTGGGCGTGGGCGCGCATCCGTCCTACCCGGACCTGCAGGGCTTCGGCCGGCGGGTCATCGCGATGGACCGGGAGGAGCTGGCGGCGGCGCTGATCTACCAGGCCGGCGCGCTGAAGGGCTTCCTGGACGCGCGCGGGACCGCGCTCTCGCACCTCAAGCCGCACGGCGCGCTGTATGGCGTGGCGGCGCGCGAGCGCGCGGCGGCCGAGGCCGTGGCCGACGCGGCCGAGGTGTTCGGCGTGCCGGTCATGGGCATGGGCGGGACGATGCACGAGACGGTCTACACCGAGCGAGGCCTGGAGTTCTGGGCCGAGTACTACGCCGACCTCGACTACGACGACGAGGGCGGGCTGATCATCACGCGCAGGCACGTGGCCTACGACCCGGCGGTCGCCGCCGAGCGGGTCGCGCGCGTGCTGCGCGAGGGCGTGGCGGTCTCGGCCTCCGGGCGCGAGATCCCGATGCGGGCCGACACGGTGTGCGTCCACTCGGACACGCCGGGGGCGGCGGAACTGGCGGCGGCGGTGGCGGAGGTGCTCAATGGCGCGGCATGAGGTGGTCACACCGGTCCCCGGGACGTTCTACCGGCGGCCGGACCCGGACTCCGACCCGTTCTTCTCGGACGGCGACGCGGTCTCGGCGGGCGCGACGATCGGCCTGGTGGAGATCATGAAGAACTTCCAGGAGGTCGAGGCGGAGGTCGGCGGCACGCTGGTCGAGTTCCTCGTCGGCAACGAGGACGCCGTGCAGGCCGGCCAGGTCGTGGCCGTGATCGACGACGGCAGTTGAAAGTCCTGGTCGCCAACCGCGGCGAGATCGCGGTCCGCATCATCCGGGCCTGCCGCGACCTGGGATTCGAGTCCGTGGCCGTCTATACCGAGCCGGACGCGGGCGCGCCGCACGTCCGGCTGGCCGACCAGGCCGTGGGCCTGGGCCCGCCCCGGGCCTATCTGGACGGCGACGCGCTGCTGCGGGCGGCCCGCGAGTCGGGCGCGGAAGCCGTTCACCCCGGTTACGGATTCCACGCGGAACGGGCCGGGTTCGCGCGAGCCGTCGAAGACGCCGGCTTGCGGTTCATCGGGCCGACGCCCGAGCACATCGAGCTGATGGGCGACAAGGCGGCCGCGCGCGAGGCGGCCGCGCGGGCCGGCGTGCCGGTGATCCCGGGCTCCGGCGGCGCGGTGGCGGACGTCGAGGCTGCGGTGGCGGCCGCCGCGGACTACCCCGTGGCGGTGAAGGCCGCGGCGGGCGGCGGCGGGCGGGGGATCCGGATCGCCCGCGACGAGGCCGAGCTGCGCAAGGCGTTCGCCGGCGCGGCCCGCGAGGCCGGCGGCGCGTTCGGCGACGACCGGCTCTACGTGGAGCGCCTCATCGAGCACGCGCGCCACATCGAGGTCCAGGTGTTCGGCGGCGTGCACCTCGGCGAGCGCGAGTGCTCGCTGCAGCGGCGCCGGCAGAAGGTGGTCGAGGAGGCGCCCGCCGCCACCTACGACGCCGCGGCGCTGTGCGAGGCGGCGGCCGCGTTGGCAGAGTCGATCGGCTACCGCGGCGCGGGCACGCTCGAGTTCCTGGTGGACGACGAGAGCGGCGACTTCTTCTTCATCGAGATGAACACGCGGATCCAGGTCGAGCACCCCGTGACCGAGCTGGTCACCGGCGTCGACCTGATCGCCGCGCAGCTGACCGGCGAGCTGCCCGCCTTCGAGCGGCGGGGCCACGCGCTCGAGCTGCGGCTGACCGCCGAGGACCCGGACAAGCAGTTCCTCCCCTCGCCCGGCACGGTGTCGGAGGTCGTGTTCCCCGCCGGGCCGTGGGTGCGGGTGGACACGTGGCTGGAGCCCGGGGTCGAGGTGCCGCCGTTCTACGACTCGCTGCTGGCCAAGCTGATCGTCTGGGGCGCGGACCGCGGGCAGTGCGTGGCCCGGGCCCGGCGCGCGCTGCGCGAGCTGCGCGTCGAGGGCATCAAGACGACCGCGCCGCTGCTGGCCCGGCTGCTCGAGGAGGACTGGTTCGCGCGCGGGGACTTCCACACGACGACGCTGGAGGAGTGGCTGGCATGAGCCGCTACAGCTGGGGGGCCGACGAGCACCTGTTCGTCGAGATCTCCGAGGAGATGAGCCTGCAGGCCAACTTCAAGGTGATGGCGATCGCCACCGTGCTGCGCGAGCGCCGGCCGGACGGCCTGCTCGACGTCTGCCCGGCGAACGCCTCGTTCCAGGTGCGCTTCGACCCCGACGTCGTGCCGCCGGCCGAGCTGAAGGCGCTCATCCGGGGTGTCGAGGACGAGGTGGGCGACGCGCACGGGTTCACGCTCGACACGCGCGTGGTGGAGATCCCGGTGCTCTATGACGACCCGTGGACCAACGAGACGCTGATGCGCTTCCGCGACCGCCACCAGGACCCGGACGCGACCGACCTGGAGTACGCCGCGCGGATCAACGGCTTCTCCGGCAAGGACGCGTTCATCGCCGCGCACGCCGGCGCGCCGTGGTTCGCGTCGATGGTCGGCTTCGTGGCCGGGCTGCCGTTCCTGTACCAGATGGTCCCGCGCGAGCGCCAGCTCGAGGTGCCCAAGTACGTGCGCCCGCGCACCGACACGCCGGCGCTGACGATCGGCCACGGCGGCTGCTTCGGCTGCATCTACTCCGTGCGCGGCGCCGGCGGCTACCAGATGTTCGGGATCACGCCGCTGCCGATCTACGCGCCGGCGCAGGGCGAGGTGTTCTTCCGCACGGGCGACATCGTCAAGTTCGACCCGATCGCGCGCGAGGAGTACGACGCGTTGCGCGAGTCGCCGCGCGAGCCGCGCTACGGCGAGACGAGCTTCAGCCTCGAGGACTTCGAGGCCGACCCGGACACGTACACCGCGCGGCTGCTGGAGGTGCTCGGATGATCGAGGTCGTCAAGCCGGGCCTGTCCACCACGGTCCAGGACGCCGGCCGCGAGGGCTACTACAACCTCGGCATCCCGCCCTCGGGCGCGCTCGACCAGTTCTCGCTGGCCGCGGCGAACCTCCTGGTGGGCAACGACGAGGGGGCGGCGGCGCTGGAGATCGCCTACCTGGGTCCGGAGCTGCGGTTCGGCGCCGAGGCCGTGGTCGCGGTCGCGGGCGCCGAGCTCGCGCCCCGGGTCGACGGCGAGCAGCGCCCGCTGTGGGAGGCGTTCACCGTCCCCGCGGGAGCGACGCTGAGCTTCGCCCACCTGCGCGGCGGCGCCCGCGCGTACCTCGCCGTGGCGGGCGGGATCGACGTGCCCGAGTTGCTCGGCTCGCGCTCCACCTACGCGCTGGGGTCCCTGGGCGGCTTCGAGGGCCGCCCGCTGGCCGCGGGGGACTCGCTGCCCGCCGGCCCGGCCGCGGGCCCCGCCTCCGGTCGCGCGGTGCCCGAGGAGCTCCGGCCGGCGTTCGCCGGCGAGCTGGAGATCCGCGTCGTCATGGGCCTCTACGACCACCTCCTGACCGACGACGGCCGCCGCGCGTTCGCCGAGACCGTCTGGACCCTCACCCCCACCGCCGACCGCGTCGGCTTCCGCTACAAGGGCGCCAAGCTCGCCATGCTCGAGCGCGAGCAGCCGTTCGGCGCCGGCTCGGACCCCTCCAACATCGTCGACGCCCCCTACCCGATCGGCTCGATCCAGGTGCCGGGCGGCGTCGAGCCGATCGTCCTGCACCGCGACGCGGTGTCCGGCGGCGGCTACGCGATGGTGGCCACGGTGATCAGCGCGGACATGGACGCGGTCGCCCAGTCGGCGCCGGGCGCGCAGACGCGCTTCGTGGCCGTGTCGCTCGACGACGCGCTCGCCGCGCGGGCGGAGCGGCGCCGGCGGCTGGAGGCGATGCGCGCGGCGCTCGCGTAGTCGACACGGGCGCCGTCTCGCCGCCGGCGAACGGCTGGCTGGGTAGGGGAGCGAGGGTTTCGGCCGCGGCCCCCGGGTGATCGTTTGTCCGGTGCCGACGGGGAGCTGGGGCTCCTTAGCGTCGCAATAGCGACGGTTAGGAGCCCCACGTGTTTCCGGTGTGACAGCCTTCCGGTCGACCGTGATCGGTTGGCGCACGTAGGCGATCGATCATGCGCGGCGGCAGGCTCACCCACCCCTACAAGCCAGCCGTTCGCCGGAACAACGAGGCGTCACAGACGCCGCCATTTCGGCGGGCGCCGAACCGTCTCGGGCGTAACGTGCCGCGATGCCCCTCGTCACCGGCCGCGACCGGGTCGCGGCGATCCTCGAAGACCCGGCCTACATCGTCCCGCCCGCCGAGCCCGGGCCGTTCGGCACGCTCGCCTGGCTCCGCACCACCGTGTGCCGCTTCGCCGAGGGCACCGACCACGCCCGGCGGCGCGCGCTCGTCGAGGCGCGGCTCGCCACCGTCGGCGACCTCCGCGGCGACGTCTCGCCGGTGCGCGCGCTGGCGCTCGCGCTCGGCATCGCCGCGGACGTCGAGGCCGCGGTCGACGCGGTGGCTGCGCTGTACCTCACCGGCGGACCGGGCGCGGACGACGCGGTCGCGCGCCTGGTGGCCGCCGTCGGTCCCGGGGACCCCGAGGCGGTGGCCGCCGACATCTCGATCCTGGTCCAGGCGTCGCGGGCCACGGCGGCGCTGATCGAGGGCCGCGACCCGCCCGTCCCCTCGACGCGGCGGATCGGCCCCGGCGGAGAAGTCGAGCTGGACCTCAGCGGGCTGCCGTTCGGCGCGGGCCGCCACCGTTGTCCGGGCGAGCGTCAGGCGCGGGCGCTGGCCGCAGCCAGAGCGTGACGACCGCGCCGCCCCCGGGCCGGTTCGCCGCCGTGACGTCGCCGCCGTCCGCGCGGGCCAGGCGGCGTGCGATGGCCAGCCCGAGGCCGGCCCCGGAGCCGTTCGCCCGCCGGGCGCGGTCGCCCCGGAACAGCGGCTCGAACACGTGCGGGAGGTCATCGGGCGCGAAGCCGGGACCGTCGTCGGCGACCGCGACGCGGGCACCGTCGACCTGCACCTCCACGCGCGTGCGGGCGTGGCGCACCGCGTTCTCGATCACGTTGGTCAGCGCTCGCTCGAGCCCCACCGGGTCGCCGGTGCCCGGTGCGGGGGCCGCGCGGATCGTCAGCGCGACCGGCCCCGGGTCGACGGTCTCGGCCGCCCGGCGGGCGATCTCCGCCAGGTCGAGCGGCTCGGGCGCGCGCGCGCCATTGGCGTACTCCGCACGCGAGTAGGCGAACAGGTCGCCGACCAGGCGGTCGAGGTGGGCCGCCTTGGCCTGGGCGCGGGTGAGCGCGGCGCCATCGCCGATCCCGTGCTCGATCGCCTCCAGCGAGCCGCGCAGCGTGAACAGCGGCGTGCGCAGGTCGTGCGCGATCGCGGTGACCAGGAAGCGGCGGTCGCGTTCGGCGTCCGCGGTGGCGCTCAGCGCCTGGCCGAGCGCGCCGGCCATGCCATGGAGCGCCTCGCCCACCTGCGCCACCTCGCGCGCGCGGGTCCGCACGGGCTCGAGCGCGAGCTCGCCGCCGGCGATCCGGTCGGCGTCCGCGGCCAGGCCGGCCAGAGGGTTCAGCACCCAGCGCCGCAACAGGCCGACCGCGAGCGTCAGCGCCGCGGCCAGCGCGACCACCGCGGCAGCGAGCGCGGCCGCCCAGCGTGCCGCGACGCTCGCGTTGCGCACGTAGAGCGTGCCGGCGACTCCCGGCAGCGAGACGTCCTCGGCCGTGTACCCGTGCGCCACCGCGCGCTTGCCGTCGGAGCCCTGCAGGACCGCCTGCAGACCGGGCGTGACCAGCGGCTGCCGGCTCTCCGCCACGGCGGTACCGCCGAGCTTCACGGCCTGCGCCTTGTCGGGCAGCGGCTTGAGGATCGCTTCCACGCCCAGGGCGGTCATCCGCTTCCCGAGGCCCGGCGTGCCGGCGGCGGTGCGCAGCAGCCGCTCGGCGGCGGCGACACGGACGTGCTGGCGGTGCGCCTGCCACACGTGCGCGACCGCATATGCACCCGCCGCCGCAGCGGCGGGCGCCGCGAGCGCGAGCACGAGGCCGAGCGCCAGCCACGTGCGGAGCGACCTCATGCCGCCGGCGGGTCGAAGCGGTACCCGACGCCCCACACGGTCACGAACAGCGCCGGCTCGAGCTTCTCGCGCAGGCGGCGGACGTAGACGGCGACCGCGCTGCGGTCCCCCCACGAGCCCCATACGCGCTCGAAGATCTGCTCGCGCGTGAGCACCTGGCGCGGGTGGTCGGCGAACAGCGCCAGCAGCTCGAACTCCCGCGCGGTCAGCGGGATCGGGCGGCCGTCGGCGGTGACCTCGTGCGCGGCCCGGTCGAACGTGTAGCGACCGTAGCTGCGGCGGTGCGGGTCACGCGGGGCGCTGCGCCGCAGGACCGCCTTCACGCGCGCGACGACCTCGGCCGGCGTCGCCGACTTGACGATGTAGTCGTCGGCCCCGAGCGCGAGTCCGCGCAGCTTGTCCTCGTCCTCCCCGCGCGCCGACAGGAACAGCAGCGGCACGTCGGAGTGCTCGCGGATGCGCCGGCAGACGTCGAAGCCGGTGCCACCCGGCAGCATCACGTCGAGCACGACGGCGGCGATGTCGTGGGCGGCGAGCCGGTCGATCGCGGCGGCGGGGGTGGCCGCCGCGACCACGCCGAAGCCCTCTACGGCGAGGAAGTCGGACAGGAGCCCGACGATCTCCGGCTCGTCCTCCACCAGCAGCACTGTGGGCGCCACGGCGCAAGTCTCGCGCGCGAGGGCGGGGGCGTGACGCGTTTTCCACGGATTTTCATGGGCGCTTCCCAGGGTGATCACCGCGAGCCGGTGCAGTGGAGCCATGAAGCTGCTCAGCGTCCTGGCGGCCACGGCCGCCGCCGCGGCGGTGGCCGCGGTCCTCACCCTCCCGGCCGGCGCGGATCAGAGCGCGGACCGGTCGGCGGCCACGGTCGCCGCCTGCCTGCACTCCCACGGCGCCGCCGACGCGCCCTCCGGCGACGATCCGCTCGCGCTCAAGCAGTGGGTGGCCGCGCATTCGGACGACCCGGCCGTCGGGGCCTGCATGCCCCGGTCCAAGGCGCCCGCCGCGCTCGTCGGTTGCCTGCGCTCGCACGGGCTGAACCCGCCCGGCGATGTGGCTCAGCTCAAGCCGTGGATGGTGCAGCAGGACAGCACCGCGGCCGGCAAGGCGGCGCTGCAGGCCTGCGGCGTCGACCTGAGCCCGCCCGACACGGCGCCGGACCCCGGGACGTGCGGCACGGCCAAGCCGGCGCCGCCCGCCGGCGCGACGCCGGTGATCAAGGGAGCGTGAGCACGAGCTTGCCGTGCACGTGGCCGTTCTCGATCTCGGCGTGCGCGTCCGCGGCACGCTCGAGCGGAAACGTCCCGGCGATGCGCGGGCACAGCGCACCCTCGTTGACCAGCGGCGTGATGTGCTCGCCCAGGTCGTAGCCACTGGGGCGCACGAACACGTAGCCGGCGTCGATGTGCTCGCGCTCGCCGGGCGGCGCGGCGATCGACACGAGGCGGCCGCCGGGGCGCAGGCAGGCGAACGCCTGCTCCAGGCCCGGCCCGCCGAAGAGGTCGAACGCCGCGTCCGCGCCGCCGCCGTAGTTGTGCGCGCGGACCTGGTCGGCCACGTCGGGCGCGGCGTAGTCGACCGGCTCGGCGCCGAGCTCGCGCAGGAAGCCGAAGCTGGCCTCGCTGCCGGTGGCCACGACCTGCGCGCCGCGCGTGCGGGCGAGCTGGATGGCGAGGTGGCCCACGCCGCCGGCGCCACCGCTGACGAACAGCACCTCGCCCGCCCGCAGGCCCAGCCGCTCCAGGCTCTGATGGGCGGTCAGTGCGGCCAGCGGCAGCGCGCCCGCCTGCACGAAGTCGAGGCCCTCGGGCATGTGGGCCAGGAAGCCCTCGGGCACGGTCGCGAGCTCCGCGTAGGTGCCGTACTCCAGCTCGTGGCGCCGGCAGTAGCCGTAGGCCCGGTCGCCCGGCTTGAACCAGGTGACCGCCGGCCCGACCTCCTCCACGACGCCCGCCGCGTCCCAGCCGAGGATCACGGGGAAGTGGTAGGGGAACCCGCCGGCCAGCTTCCCCTCCCGGACCTTGTAGTCCACGGGGTTCACGCCCGCCGCGCGCACGCGCAGCAGCACGCCGTCCGGGGCGAGCGGGGGCGGCTGCGACGTCGACGAGCTCCAGCGCGTCGCGCCCGCCCCAGCGGTTGACTGCGATGGCCCGCATCATGCCCCTCTATCCGAGGCGCGCGGCGGACAAACGGTCTACCAGCGGTAGTGGGCGAAGGCCTTGTTGGCCTGCGCCATGCGGAAGATGTCGTCCTTGCGCTTGTAGGCGCCGCCCTGCTGGGACTGCGCGTCCATCAGCTCGTTGGCCAGCCGCTGGGCCATCGACTTCTCGCGCCGGTTGCGGGAGAACTCGACCAGCCAGCGCACGGCCAGCGTGCGGGCGCGGCGGCGCGGGCACCTCGACCGGCACCTGGTAGGTGGCGCCGCCGACGCGGCGGGAGCGCACCTCGAGCACCGGCGTGAGCGACTTGACGGACGTCTCGAGCGCCTCCACCGGGTCCTTGCCCGTGCGCTCGGACAGGATCGCCAGCGCGTCGTAGACGATCCGCTCGGCGGTCGACTTCTTGCCGTCCAGCATCACCTTGTTGATGACCTGCTGGACGAGCTTGGACCGGTGGACGGGGTCCGGGTCGATGGTGCGGATGCTTGCGGCGGCGCGGCGCGGCATTACTTGGCCTTGACCCCGTACTGCGAGCGGGCCTTCTTGCGGTCCGAGACGCCGGCGGCGTCCAGCGTTCCGCGCACGACCTTGTAGCGCACGCCCGGGAGGTCCTTGACGCGGCCGCCGCGCACGAGCACCACGGAGTGCTCCTGCAGGTTGTGGCCCTCGCCCGGGATGTACACCGTGACCTCCATCTGGTTGGTCAAGCGCACGCGGGCCACCTTGCGCAGCGCCGAGTTCGGCTTCTTCGGCGTGGTGGTGTAAACGCGCGTGCACACCCCGCGACGCTGCGGAGCGGCCACCTTCTTCTTGCGGCCCTTGCCGGACTTCAAGCCAGGGGTGGCGAGCTTCTTCGTCTTCGGGTTGCGGCCCTTGCGGACCAGCTGGGACGTCGTCGGCATACGGCGCGAAATGGTAGCAGTGGGGCCCTTTCAGACCCGGTCGCCGAGCTCCCGCAGCAGGTGGACCTGCTGCTGGCGGCGCTCGTTGAGCTCCGCCTCGAAGCCCTCCAGGTCCGCCCGCCGGCGCTGTACGAGCGCGAGCAGCGCGTCGGTGTGCGCCCTGCCCTCGAGCAGGATCCGCCGCCGCTCGGCGGGGTCGTCGGTCTCGTGCCACTCGCGCCGCCGCTGTGCCCGCGCGTCCTCGCCGCACATCACGGACTTGAGCTCGTCGAGCGAGAGCCCGAGCATCGACTTCAGCCGCAGCAGCTCGCGCAGGCGCGCCAGATCGGCCTCGCCGTACTCCCGGTGGGCGCCGGCGACGCGCTCGCCGGAGGCGGCCAGCAGCCCGATCTCCTCGTAGTAGCGCACGGTGCGGGGCGTGGTGCCCGCGGTCTTGGCCAGCTCGCCGATCCGCATCGCTAGTCGCCCCTTGGGCCGCAGCAGCGAGACCCCGGCGCCGACCGCCGACGTGGCCGCCAGCACCCACAGCGCCGTGTGCATGTTGGCCACGAACGGGTCGAGCGCACGCTCGGACAGCCCTGAGCTGACGCCGGAGAAGATCTTGAACAGCGTCTCCTTGGGCACCGACGAGGTGACGATGGCCAGCACGAACGCGATCGAGATGACCGCGCCGGTGTTCTGCAGCATCGTCCGCGCGCCGGCGGCGATCCCGCGCCGGTACGTCGGCACGGTGCCCATCATGGCCGCGGTGTTCGGGCTGTTGAACATGCCGGAGCCGACGCCGACCACGAACAGCCACAGCGCCGCCCAGAAGTAGGCCGTGTGGACGCCCAGCGTGGTCATCGCGGCCAGCGCCAGCGCACTCACCACCATGCCCCAGGCGGCCAGCGCGCGCGACCCCCGCCGGTCGGCCCAGATCCCGGCCAGCGGCGAGGCGATCAGCATCCCGATGGCCATCGGCGCGAGCTCGATGCCCGCGGTGATCGGGTCGTCGCCCTTGACGCCCTGGAAGTAGAAGACGAACAGGAACAGCAGCGCGAAGCGCGACAGGCCGTTGATGAACGCCGCCGCGGTGGCGGCCGAGAACAGCCGGTTCTGGAAGATCGTCAGGTCGAGCATCGGCGCCGGGTGATGGCGCTCGTTGAGCACGAACAGCGGCAGCAGCACGACGCCGGCGGCGATGCTGCCCAGCGTCAGCGCATCGGTCCAGCCGCTCAGGCCGGCACGGGAGAGCCCGTAGACCAGCGCCGTCAGGCCGAGCACGAAGATCGTCACGCCGGGGACGTCGTAGCCGCGGACCTGGTCGGGCTTGGCCAGCTCGCGCAGGATCGTGAACGCCCACAGCGAGCCCAACGCCGCGAACGGGACGTTGAACCAGAACACCCAGTGCCAGGAGATGTCGACCAGCGCGCCGCCCAGCACGGGGCCGATGACCAGGCCGACCGCGGCGACCATCGTGTTGGTCCCCATCGCCAGCCCGAGCTGCTCGCGCGGGAACGCGTCCGTGACGATCGCGCTCGCGTTGGCGAACAGGAACGCGCCGCCGACGCCCTGGGCGATCCGCCACAGGATCAGCTCGGTGCCGTTGCCCGAGAAGCCCGCGCCCAGCGACGCCAGCCCGAACACCACGAACCCGAGCACGTAGGCCCGCTTGCGGCCGAACAGATCGCTCAGCCGGCCGGCGAACAGCACGAGCACGGTCGAGGAGATCATGTACGCGAGGATCACCCAGACGAGCGAGAGGATGCTCGTGTGCAGCGCGCGCTCGAGGTCGGGCAGGGCGATGATCAGCGTGCCCGAGTTGATCGTGGCGAGCAGCATGCCGAGGCTCGTGCAGCTGAGCGCCCACCACTTGTAGTGCTCGTGGGACGCGTCCACGCCGGGGCGGCGGCGCGGACGTGCGAGGGTTTCTTCGACGGCCACGAACCTGATTCTAACGTAAGCGTCAGGTTCTGGCCGGGCTGAGCACCGCCTTCGCCGCGTTGTGGCCCGGAATCCCGCTCACGCCGCCGCCTCGACGGGCCCCGGCGCCGCACAGCAGCACCCGCGGAAACGCCGTCTCCACCCCCCAGGTGCCGACCTGGGCCTCGTCCTCGGCGAAGGGCCAGGCGAGGTCCCGGTGGAAGATGTTGCCGCCCGGGAGCCCCAGCTCGGCCTCGAGCTCGACCGGCGTGCGCGCCTCCAGGCACGGCTCGCCGTCGGGCGTGCGCCACAGGCAGTCCTCGAGCGGCTCGGCCAGCACCGAGTCCAGCGAGCGCAGCGTCGCCGCCACGGCGCGCGCCTTCGCGCCCGCGGGATCGGCCCGGAACAGCCGCGCCGGCATGTGCAGCGCCGAAGCAGGTCAGCGTCTGGGCGCCCTCCGCCTGCAACTGCGGCCCGAGGATCGACGGGTCGGTGAGCGAGTGGCAGTAGATCTCGCACGGCGGCAGCGCGGGGATCTCGCCCGCCTCGGCCTGCGCGTACGCCGCGGCCAGCTGCGACGCGGACTCGTTGACGTGGAACGTGCCGGCGAACGCCTCGCGGGGGTTGACGCCGGGGTCGCGCAGCCGCGGCAGCCGGGCGAGGAGCATGTTGAGCTTCAGCTGCGCGCCCTCGGGTTGCGGCCCGGGCGGCGGCTCGCCCAGCAGCGTCGCCAGCACGTGCGGGGCCACGTTGGCCAGCACGACGCCGGCGCGCGCCTCGCCGCCGTCCCAGCGCACGCGGCCCTCGGGATCGATCCCGGTGACCTCGACGCCGCAGCGCAGCTCGGCGCCGGCCGCGCGGGCGATGTCGGCGAGCTCGGAGGTGAGCGCGCCCATCCCGCCCACGGGCACGTCCCAGTCGCCCGTGCCGTTGCCGATCACGTGATAGGCGAAGCAGCGGTTCTGGCGCAGCTGCGGGTCGTCGGCGGGCGCGAACGTGCCGATCAGCGCGTCCGTGAGCACCACGCCGCGCACCAGGTCGTCCGGGAACACCGCGTCGAGCGTGTCGCTGAGCGGCCGCTCGAACAGCGCCTCCCAGGCCGCGTCGTCGCCCACCCGGGCGCGCAGCGCGTCCCGGGACACCAGCGGCTCGGTGAACGTGGGGAAGATCGCCCGCGCGATCCGGCCGGTCATGGCGTAGAAGTCCCGCCACGCCTCGCTGGGCGGCTCGCCCGAGTACACGAGCAGGCCGCTGCCGTCCGGGCGCGGGGTGTAGGAGGACACGGCCCGGCGGCGCATCTGCACGCCCACGTTCAGCTCGGCGGCCAGCGCCCGCGGCAGCAGCGAGACCAGGTAGGAGTAGCGCGAGAGCCGCGCGTCCACGCCCGGCCAGGGCCGCTCGGACACCGCCGCGCCGCCGACGTGGCCGCGGCGCTCGAGCACGAGCACGGAGCGCCCCGCCCGGGCGAGGTAGGCGGCGGCGACCAGGCCGTTGTGCCCGCCGCCGACGATGACGGCGTCGTGGCCGCTCACACCGCGGCGCCCAGCGCCTCGAACAGGTCGGCGTAGGGCTGGCCGGTGGCCTCGGCCACCGGCTGGTAGGTCACCTTGCCGTCGACCACGTTGACGCCCTTGGCCAGCCCGGGGTTCTCGCGCGCCGCGCCGGCCACGCCCGCGTCGGCCACGTGCAGGATGAAGGGCAGCGTGGCGTTGGTCAGCGCGCGCGTGGACGTGATCGGCACCGCCCCCGGCATGTTGGCCACGCAGTAGTGGGTGATGCCGTCGACCTCGTAGGTCGGGTCGGTGTGCGTGGTCGGCCGCGAGGTCTCGAAGCAGCCGCCCTGGTCGATCGACACGTCGACGAGCACCGCGTTGCGCTTCATCAGCTTGAGCTGCTCGCGGCGGATGACGTACGGCGCCTTCGCGCCGTGGACGAGCACCGCGCCGATCACGAGGTCGATCTCCGGCAGCCGCTGCTCGATGTCCAGCGTCGAGGCGTAGCACGTGTCCGCGCGGCCGCCGAACGCGATGTCGAGCTCGCGCAGGCGGTCGATGTTGCGGTCGTAGACGTAGACCGTGGCCTCCATGCCGAGGGCGATGAACGCCGCGTTCATGCCGACCACGCCGCCGCCGATGATCATCACCTTGGCCGCGGCCACGCCCGGCACGCCGCCGAGCAGGATGCCGCGCCCGCCCAACGGCTTCTCGAGCATGAACGCGCCGGCCTGGGTGGCGATCTTGCCCGCCACCTCGCTCATGGGGGCCAGCAGCGGCAGCCGCCCGCGCGACGTCCTCGACGGTCTCGTAGGCGACGCAGGTGGCGCCCGACTCGACGAGCCCCTTCGTCAGCTCGGGGTCCGGCGCGAGGTGGAGGTAGGTGAACAGCGTGTGGCGCGGCTCGAGCATCGCCACCTCGACCGCCTGCGGCTCCTTGACCTTGACGACCATGTCCGCCTCGGCGAACACCGCCTGGGCGTCCGGGAGGATCTTCGCGCCCTGCGAGACATACTCGGCGTCGCCGATCGCCGACCCCTCGCCGGCGCCGGCCTGGACGACCACCTCGTGGCCGTGCTCGACCAGCTCGCGCACGCCCGCTGGGGTCAGCGCGACGCGGTACTCGTCCGTCTTGATCTCGGTGGGGACGCCGACCTTCATGGGTTCCTTTCCGTCGCGATCTTGGGCGCAAGCCTGGCTGGCCTGACCAGCTCGCGCCCACGCAGGGCCAGCCAGAAGTCGATGCGGTCGCGCGCGGAGTCCAGCGAACGCCCGGTGAGCTCCTCCACGCGGCGGATCCGGTAGCGCAGGGTGTGACGGTGGCAGAACAGCGCGCGCGCCGCCCGCTCCCACTGCCCGTTGGCCTCGATGAACGCCTCCAGCGAGCGCATCAGCTCGCCGCCGTAGGCGCCCTCCGAGTCCTCGATCGGCGCGAGGATCGAGTCGCAGAACAGCCGCAGCGCGTCCTCGTCCTGCAGCGAGAGCAGGAGCTGGAAGGAGCCGAGGTCGCGGTAGGTGGCCAGCGCGCCGCAGGCCGCCGTGGCCGTTGACGGCCAGCGCTCGCGCCTCGAGCGCGCAGCGCGCCTCGTGGAACCCGCGCCGCAGGTCCTCCGGCGCGACCACCCGCCCGGCGCCGGCCGACAGCGGCTCGCCGGCCTCGCGGGCCACGCGGGCGCGCAGCCGCTCGCCGAGCGTCGAACAGCTCGTCGTCGCCGCCCGCCGGCAGCAGCGCGCACAGGAACTTCCCCGCCGGTGCGACCAGACCGCCGCCGACCTCCTCGCGCACCGCGGCGGCCAGCGCCGCCTCGGCGGCGCCGCGCACGCTGCGCGGCGGCGCGAACACGAGCGCTCCGGCGCGCTCGCGCAGGCCGAACGGCTCCAGCCGGCGGGCCAGCTCCGAACCCTCGAGGTCGCCGGCCACCAGGGCGGACAGCACGTCGCCGGCCAGCCGGCGCTCCGTGTCGTCGGCCACGCGCCGGCGCAGCAGCTCGAGCGCCACGATCGTCACGGCCTGGTGCAGCGTCAGCCGGTCGAGCTCGGTCAGCGGGCCGTGGTCCTTGGCGGCGATCAGCCAGGCCTCGGGCAGCGGGCCGTCGCCGCGGGGCTGCGGCGAGCGGGCGACCGGCAGCGCGAGCGCGCGGGCCGGCGGGACGAACGCCTCGCCCGCCGGCGCATAGCCGCGGCGCGCGCCCTGGGCGGTGCGCTCGCGCAGCTCGGCGACCAGGGCCTGCACGGTGGCGTCGCTCGGGGCGTGGCGCGCGTGGCGGCGGGCCAGCACCTCGCCGCGGCCGTCGAGGATGATCGCCGGGCCGCCGATCATCGCCGCCAGCGCGGCGGCGACGCCGTCGAGCCCGCGCTCGGACAGGACGATCCGCTCGAGCCGCTCGTGCGCCGACAGCGCGCGCTGCAGCACGGCGTACTGCTCGTTGACCAGCTGGGTGAACGCCTTCTCGGTGACCGCGATGAACGGCAGCTCGTAGGGCACCTCGAACAGCGGGAAGCCGTGCGCCTCGGCCGCGGCGGCCAGCGCGCGGCGGCACGGCGTCGTGCGAGAAGCCGGCGCCGAACCCGAGCCCGGTCAGCCCGCGCTCGACCAGGCGGGCCACGTAGTCGCGCTGCTGGGCGTCGTCGCCCAGCTGCAGGCCGGTGGTGAGCAGCAGCTCGCCCCCGGACAGCCACGGCGTGGGGTCGGCCAGCTCGGAGATGTGCACCCAGCGCACCGGGCGGTCGAGCCCGGCCTCGCCGGCCACGACGCGGACGTCGAGGTCGCGCAGCAGGTCACGCAGGGGCAGCATCCATTCTCCACTCCGGCGCAGGGCCTGCGCCGCTGCGTACAACAGTAACGCGAAAGGGGGGCCGCCAGGCGGCCCCCCTCCGAGTCGCTGCGCTGCGTCCTACGGGCTCGTCGTGGAGAGCGTGAACGTCAGCGTCTTGCTGTAGCTCCCGGTGCGCAGCGGGTCGGTCTGGCCGATGTGCTGCGTGAACGTGAGCGCCACCGGGTCATTGGACACCGGCGCGCTCCACGTCTCCAGCGTGGCCGGCGCGCTGCCCACGGTCGCCGTGGCCGCGCCCGTCCCGCCGGGGCTGGTCGCCGCGGCCTGCAGCGCCGACGGCAGCGAGAACGCCCCGTTGACGAGGTGGCCGGGCGCGGTCGTGCTCGGGTCGCTCACGCTCAGCGTGGCGTCGCCCGCGGTGGACAGGACGCTGGCCGTGCCGCCCGCCGTGTAGTCCTTCGCCAGGCCCGGCGTGAACGCGCCGAACGTGGGCGCCGTGCCGAGCGACAGGGCCAGCGTGGCCGGCACGGACCCGCTCGGTCCGCCCGATGCCTGCGTGCCGAGGTAGAACGTCTGGGACCCCGTCGAGACGTTGCCCTTGAAGTCCTTCGCCAGCCACCGCAGGGTGGTCGTGCCGCCGATGGGGATCGGCACCGGCTGGCCGCGGGTCAGCGCCGGGCCGTAGTGCCGCCGAGCTCTCGGTCGGCGTCGAGCCGTCGGTCGTGTACCAGATGTCCGCCGCCTCGCTCTGGGCGAACGTGACCGAGTACGGCGCCGGCGAGATGTTCGAGCCGGTCGAGCTGACCGGCGTCACGGTCGGCGGCGTCGTGTCGTTCTCGTAGTCGAGCGCGGCGTCGAGCAGGGCGTAGTTGCCGTTGGCGAACTCCATGCCCTCGTCATGGCCCTCGTTGTTGAAGGTCGGCGTGAAGCCCGGGTCCGACAGGTTGCCGGTGCTCGTCCCACCCGACTGCGGCGTGAACCGCTGGGCGCCGATCTCGAAGTCGTAGCCGATGATGCCGTGGTTGTAGTAGGCCTCGTCCGCGGAGTTGCCCGCCGCGGAGTACAGGACGTCCGCCACCGGGCCCGTGCGGGCCGGCAGCACGACGGTGCCGCGGTAGCTCTTGATGCGGTCCAGCACGGTCCGGGCGGTCTGCTCGAAGTACTGGTTGGTGCCGGGGGACGCGTACGGCAGCAGCTGGCGGCCGGCGAGCTTGTAGGCGCCCGGGGGCCACATGAAGTAGCCGCCGGAGGAGTGCACGTTCATGGCGAACTTGATGTTCGTGAACGTGTTCTGCACCCACTGCTCGTTGCGCGACTCGGGCTCGGAGAACTCGCCCGGGCCGGCGAACACCTCGTTGGTGCAGTCCGTGCTCGCGCCGTCGTAGCCGTCGAAGAGCGAGCCCACCGAGAAGTTGCGGTTGAGGTCCACGCCCCACAGGTTGCGCGCGGTCGGGCCCGACGCGAAGCCGGTGCCGGCGCAGTAGTTGAACATGTTCTTCCGCTGCATCGTGAAGTCGTAGCGGGAGAACGCGGCGCCGTCGGCGTTGATCGTCGGGATGATGTAGATGTCGAGGTTGTCGATGAGGCTCTTCGTCTCCGGGTCGGTCGCGTAGTTGACCAGGAGGCGCTGTGCGGTCTCCAGGCACACGAGCGGCGTCGCCCACTCGCGGGCGTGCTCCTGGCAGTAGATGAGGACGCCGGTCTTCGTGCCGTCGCGGTGCGCGCCGATCCGGATCATCTGCACCGTCTGCGGCCCGCGCGGATACGACGGCGGAGCCTTCAGGAAGTCCGACAGCATCGTCTTCGCGGTCGGCGCCACGACGCCCTTGCCGGCGTTGGTGGCCACGCCGCTGCCCCGCGTGCTCGTCGACGTGAGGATCTCGGCGAACACCAGGTTCGACGCCGCCGGGCCGGCGTTGATCGCGTCGACCACCTGCTGCGAGGTGCTCGTGATCTTGCCGGTCGCGTCGGTCGCCGGGTCGACGGTGATGTCGTTGCCGGTCACGGACACGCCCAGCGGCTGATTCGTCGCGCCCTGCGGATCGGCGATGGCGATCGACTGGCTGTTGCCGCCGTCCTGGCCGTAGAGGCGGGAGGTGACCACGACCGCCTTGCCGGTGTCGGGGTCGGTCCCGCTGTTCGAGACGGTGCCCGCGCTGCTCTGCGAGCCGAGGTTCGGGTTGTACGGCGCCACCGTGCCCACGATCGCCTGCGACTTGCGCTGGTAGCCGTTCGTCTTGTACGGCAGGTCGTAGATCTGCGCGAGGTTCGGGTACTGCGCCGCCAGGTCCCTGATCCGCTGGTAGGCCTGCTGGGGATCGACGTAGTTGCTGTTGAAGTCGGAGATGAAGCCGGTCGGCGAGGACGTGCCGTTCGTGCTCGTCCACTCCTTCACGGGCAGCGTGTCGATGCCCCCGTTGGCACTGGCCACGCGCACGGTGGCGGGCATCGTGCCGCCGTCGCCGACCGCGCCCACGCGGAACAGCATGCGGTGGTAGAGGTAGACGCTGTCGTCGACGAACGCCGACAGCGTGCCCGAGCCCATCGTGGTGCCGGAGCCGTCGAGCCAGGCGGCGGTCAGCGCCGGGCCCGTGTAGCCGCCGTTGGCGGTGACGCCGCCGGCGCTCGTGTGGGCCTCGATCGAGATGAAGCGCCCGGCGTAGTTCTGGAAGTAGTCGGCCCGGCCCACGTTGACGGTGTCGGTGGCGGCCAGGCTCCTGCTGCCGGCGTTGGCCACGGTCCTGCCGGCCCGCAGGTTGGCGAACGCGTCCGCCTGCGCCCTGTCGGCGGCGTTGGCCTCGTCGGTGACCTGCTTCCAGGTCGACTCGTCGGCCACGGTCTGGATCGGCTGATAGCCGAGCGCCGCGTACTCCGCCTTCTGGTCGGGCGTCACGATCGCCTCGACGTAGACCGAGCCGTCCGGGCCCGGGGTCACGTTCTCGGCGAGATCGGCGCCCATGGTGTTCAGCGTGTCGACCGCGGCGCGGTCCGGCAGCTTGAACTCGACCTCCGAGACGCCGTCATCCGCCCGCGCGACGCCCGCGCCGGCGCACCCCAGCGCCAGCGTGACGGCCAGAACCGCACCCGTCCGGGCGCACATCCATGGCTGCATGCCATTCCCCCTCGATTGAAACCCTCGCGCGCACGGTCGCGCGCGCAGGGTCAGGTGTCAATCAAGAGGGCGTGGAGAGTTCTCAGCGCTCAGGCGTGCGCCTGCGCGCCGGCCGCCTGGACCGGCGGGGGCGTGACCAGGGCGGCGGCCACGACGAGGATGAAGGCGAACGCCTGGACGCAGATCCCGACGGCGTTGCCCGGCATCGGGTCGCCGAACACGATGATGCCGCCGAGGATGCAGGAGACGTTGGACGCCGTCGAGGTGGCGGCGATGACCGGGACGGCCGCGCCGTCCTGCAGGCCGCGGGCGCTGGCGTAGAAGGCGACGACCGAGGCGAGCACGGTGACGGCCAGCCAGGGCGAGGAGACGACGCCGACGACGCCGTGGGCGCCGGTGAGGGCCTTGATGGCGACGTCCGAGACGCCGAACAGCACGCCGGCCGCCGCGCCGAGCATCGCGCCGTGGTGGTGGTCCGGGGCGCCGATGTGCTTGCCGCCGATCAGCAGCGCGCCGATCACCAGCATCGCGCCCTCGAAGGAGACCATGCCGGCCAGCGAGTAGGCCGAGTGGGCGCCGTGGGTGGCGGGCAGCGTGATCACGAGCAGCAGCAGGCCGAGCGCGGTCATGGCCACGCCGATCCACTGGCGGAAGCCGACCTGGAAGCCGAAGATCCGCTCCGCGAACACGGCGAGGATCACGACGCCGGTGGACAGCACGGCCTGGACGACCGACAGCGGGGCGAACTTGAGCGCGAACACGTGGAAGATCCAGGCGCCGGTGGCCACGGCCATGCCGATGGCGAACTCCTTGCAGGCGTAGAGCTGCCGCGCCGTGCGGAAGGGATGCCGGATGTCGACCGACGGGGCCTGGTTCGCGCCCTTGTGCTTGTACAGAAAGCCCAGCTGCGTGGCCACAGCGCAGGTCAGCGCAAGCAGGATGCCCAGATTCAGCGACACGTGTCCTCGTAGGTCAGTCGGTGGAGTTCTCGCCCGCCGTCCCCAGGAGGGGGTTCGGTGTCCCCGGCGAGTCCTCCTCTACATCGGTCCCCATCCCCGCGCCCTTGAGCACGGGTCCGGCCAATCTAGTGGCCGGTCTAAGTTCCGGATCAAGATTCCACCCTCCGGGGCTTGGCAAACTCGCCAGATGGGAAGCGGCTCATCTCGGCCCTTGCTGCTGGTCGACGTCGACGGCGTCCTGTCGCTCTACGGCGCGGCCCGCGCGGAGCCGGGAACCCTCGTCCCGTGCCTGGTCGACGGCGTCCCGCACCTGCTGTCCCGGCGCGCCGCCGCTGTGCTGGGCGGTCTTATCGAAGACTTCGAGTGCGCGTGGTGCACCGGCTGGGAGGAGCGGGCGGACGAGCAGCTGCCGGGGCTGCTCGGCCTGCCGCGCGGCTGGCCGTTCGTCCGGCTCGGCGGCACGCCGGCGCTCGACGCCCACTGGAAGCTGGCCGGGATCGAGGCATTCGCGGGCGCCTCGCGACCGCTGGCCTGGATCGACGACGCCCACGACGCGGACTGCACCGCCTGGGCGGCGGCGCGGCCCGGACCGACGCTGCTGGTCGCGACCGAGCCCGACGTCGGCCTGACCGAGGCTCAGGGCGCCGCGCTGGCGCGGTGGGCTAGAGCCATTCGGTCTGGAAGCGGCGGCTGAGGTGGATGTCCACCTGGCGCAGGTTCGTCTCGCCGGTGCTCGTGAAGGCGTGGGGCGTGTCCGGCGGGACGATGAGGACCTCCCCGGCTCCGGCCCGAAGTTCCTCGTCGCCGACGACGAACGTGCCCTCGCCCTCCTGCACGATGAAGATCTCGGCGTAGGGGTGCCGGTGCAGGCTCGGCCCGCGGCCGGGCGGCGCGTCGACGAAGATGACGCAGGCGTCGACGTCGTGGTCGGAGCCCACCAGCTCGTGGGCGATCTGGCTGAACGGCAGGTCCTGGATGCGCACGGCCCGGATCGTCGCATCACGCGTCGACCGCCAGCGTGATCCGGCCCTGCAGGCCGGTCCCCGGGCTGCCGGTGATGCGCAGGATCGAGCTTGCGCCGTGCTGGCCGGTGTAGACGCGGTCGCCGGCGTTGCGGGTGCGGTGATTGGGGTCCTGCGTGTAGGGCGACGTGCGGTAGACCTTCGTGCTGGTCGGCTCGGGGAAGAAGAACTGCCCCGTGTGCACGACGTGGCCGCCCGTGTGGACCTTGGCGTGGATGTGCGGCGCCCGGCCCTGGTAGAAGCCCGGATAGATCGTCGTGAACCTGACGAGGCCGTGCGCGTCCGTCAGCTGGACGCCGCGCAGCCAGGTCTGGCCGACGGTGCCCTGGCTGGACTCGTCGGAGTACTCGCCGAGGCCGTCGGCGTGCCAGATGTCGACGGCCGCGCCCTTGAGCGGCCGGCAGGTGGTCGCGTGGGTGACCGTGATCCGCAGCCGCAGGGGCACGCCGGTCCGGCCGAGGCGGATGTCCGAACGGATCCGCTCGAGCGCGACGTAGAACGGCCCCTCCTCCTGCGAGGCGGCCGGCGTGCAGGCGCCGGCGGCGACGGCGTCCGCGCCGCCGAGGGCGCGAGGACCGCCGAGCAGCACGGCACCGCCCGCGAGCGCGGCCTTCAGGGCGTCGCGGCGATTGAGTGCCATCTGCCCCACGGTCGCGCGCGTGCCCGCGAAACCGCTGGCGGCTGCCTGGGAGGACGCTGGGACCCGCGTCAACTCCCGGCGGCCGGAGACCAGGCCGGTCAACGACGACGGGCCCGCCGAAGCGGGCCCGTCGCCGAACGTCTTCTCAGCTAGCGGCGGTCGTCGTCATCGCCGCCGAGCTCGGCGCCGATGTCGTCGAACGAGCCGCCCGCCGGGCCGAAGCCCGCGTTGATCTCGTCCAGCTCCGCCGTGTCGAACGCCGGCCCGAAGCCCTGCAGCCCGTCGCCGTCGTCCAGCCCCAGCTCGGCCGCCAGGTCGTCGCCCTCCAGCAGGCCGACGTCGTCGATCCCGCGGGGCAGCGGCTCCGCCGGCTCGATCTCGATCGTCCGGTAGCGCTTGAGGCCCGTGGCCGCCGGGATCAGCTTCCCGATGATCACGTTCTCCTTGAGGCCGGCCAGGCGGTCGATCTTGCCCTCGAGCGCCGCGTCGGTCAGCACCTTGGTGGTCTCCTGGAAGGAAGCCGCCGACAGGAACGAGTCCGTGGCCAGCGACGCCTTGGTGATGCCGAGGATGATCTCGGCGTGCATCGCGGGCTCGCCGCCCTCGGCCTGCACGCGCTCGTTGATCCGGCGGAACTCGTGCCGGTCCACGAACTGGCCCGGCAGCAGGTCCGTGTCGCCCTTCTGCTCGACGCGGACCTTCTTGAGCATCTGGCGCACGATCAGCTCGATGTGCTTGTCGTGGATGTCCACGCCCTGCGACTTGTAGACCTCCTGCACCTCCTTGACGAGGTACACCTCGGTCGCCGTGCGGCCGCGCAGGTCGAGCAGCTCGTGCGGGTACAGCGAGCCCTCGTTGAGCTGCGTGCCGGCCTCGATCACCTCGCCCTCGGTCACGTGCAGGCGCGTCCGGCGCGGGAACGTGTGGCGGTGCTCCTCGCCGGCCTCGTCCGTGATCACCACGGTCCGGGCCTTGTCGGTGTCCTCCACCGAGACGGAGCCGCCGACCTCGGCGATCTTCGCCAGGCCCTTCGGCTTGCGCGCCTCGAAGAGCTCCACGACGCGCGGCAGGCCGTGCGTGATGTCCGCGCCGGCGACGCCGCCGGTGTGGAACGTCCGCATGGTCAGCTGCGTGCCCGGCTCGCCGATCGACTGGGCGGCCACGATGCCCACCGCGTCGCCGATCATGGCCGTCTTGCCGGTGGCCAGCGCGCGCCCGTAGCACTTCTGGCACACGCCGGTCGTGGCCTCGCACTTGAGCACGGAGCGGACCTGGATCCGGATCCCGGCGCCGTTGGCGCCGGCCGAGTCCTGGTTGCCCGCCACGATCGCGGCCAGCTGGTCGCGCCCGATCTCGTCGCCCTTGGCGACGATGAGCTCCTTGCCCACCTTGATGTCGGCGGCCGCCACGCGGCCCACGAGCTGCTCCTCCGGCTCACCGGTCGTCTTGAACAGCGACGTCTCGAGGAACTCCTGGGTGCCGCAGTCCTCGATCCGGATGATCACGTCCTGCGCGACGTCGACCAGGCGGCGGGTCAGGTAGCCCGAGTCCGCCGTGCGGAGCGCCGTGTCGGCGAGGCCCTTGCGGGCGCCGTGCGTCGAGGTGAAGTACTCGATCACGTCGAGGCCCTCCATGAAGTTCGCCTTCACGGGCCGCTCGATGATCTCGCCCTTCGGGTTGGCCATCAGGCCGCGCATGCCCGCCAGCTGGCGGATCTGCTTGAACGAGCCGCGCGCGCCGGAGTCGGCCATCATGTAGATGGAGTTCAGCCGGTCGGTGGTCTTGATGTTCTCGATCATCGCGTCGGCGACCTCGTCGGTGGCCGCGTTCCACTGATCGGTGACCGCCAGGTGGCGCTCCTCCTGCGTGATCAGGCCGTCCTCGTACTGCTCCTGCAGCGCCCGGACGCGCTCCTCGTACTTGTTGAGGATCTTCTCCTTGGTGGGCGGCACGATCACGTCGTTCTTGGAGATCGTGATGCCCGCCTGGGTGGCGTAGCGGAAGCCCAGGTCCTTGAACGCGTCGAGGACCTGCGAGATGGCGGACGCGCCGAACGTCTGGACCAGCTGGTCGACGAACTGCGTCGTGTCGCGCTTCTTCAGGGACTTGTTGATGTAGACGTACTGCGAGCGGTCGAAGTCCTCGCCCAGGGTCTCCTCCAGCGCCCGCTCGATGCGGTCGTTGAAGATGATCCGGCCGACGGTGGTGGCCAGGTGGCCGCCCTCGACCCACTCGGCGCGGTAGTGCGCCGGGTCGTGCAGGCCGACGATCTTGTGCTCGTACGCCAGCTCCGCCTCCTGCGCGGAGCGGAACACGTGCACCTTCGGCTCGTGCGTGGCCGGGTCGATCACCGCGAGCTCCTCGGCGTCCGGCCCGTAGGTCAGGTAGTAGGTGCCGAGGATCATGTCCTGCGTCGGCGTGGCCAGCGGGGCGCCGTGGGCCGGCGACAGGATGTTGTTCGACGACAGCATCAGCACGCGCGCCTCGGCCTGGGCCTCGGCGGACAGCGGCAGGTGGACCGCCATCTGGTCGCCGTCGAAGTCGGCGTTGAACGCGTGGCAGACCAGCGGGTGGACCTGGATCGCCTTGCCCTCGACCAGCACCGGCTCGAACGCCTGGATGCCCAGGCGGTGCAGCGTCGGCGCGCGGTTGAGGAGCACCGGGTGCTCGTGGATGACCTCCTCGAGCACGTCCCAGACCTCGGGGATCATCGAGTCGACCATCTTCTTGGCCGCCTTGATGTTCTGGACCGCCTTGCGCTCGACGAGCCGGGCCATGATGAACGGCTTGAACAGCTCGAGCGCCATCAGCTTCGGCAGGCCGCACTGGTGCAGGCGCAGCGACGGGCCGGCCACGATGACCGAGCGGCCCGAGTAGTCGACGCGCTTGCCCAGCAGGTTCTGGCGGAAGCGGCCCTGCTTGCCCTTGAGCATGTCGCTGAGGGACTTCAGGGCGCGGTTGCCCGGGCCCGTGACGGGGCGGCCGCGGCGGCCGTTGTCGAACAGCGCGTCGACGGCCTCCTGCAGCATGCGCTTCTCGTTGTTGACGATGATCTCCGGCGCGCCGAGGTCCAGGAGCCGCTTGAGGCGGTTGTTCCGGTTGATGACGCGGCGGTAGAGGTCGTTGAGGTCCGAGGTGGCGAAGCGGCCGCCGTCGAGCTGGACCATCGGGCGCAGCTCCGGCGGGATCACCGGCACGGCCTCGAGGATCATCATCTCCGGCTTGTTGCCGGAGTGCAGGAAGGCCGAGACGACCTTCAGGCGCTTGACGGCGCGCTGCTGCTTCTGGCCCTTGGCCGTGCGGACCTGCTCCTCGAGCTCCTCGCGCTCGGCGTCCAGGTCGACCTGCTCGAGCAGGTCGCGGACCGCCTCGGCGCCCATGCCGCCGCGGAAGTACTCGCCCCAGCCGTACGGGGAGCCGAAGCGCTCCTTGAGCTCGCGGAACAGCGTCTCGTCGTTGATGACCTGCTTGGGCTCCATCGTCTGGAAGAGCTCCCAGACCTGGCGCAGGCGCTCCATCGCGTCCTCGATGTAGGCCTCCGTATCGCTACGGTCGGCCTCGAGGAGCTTGCGCATGTCCTTGATGTGCTTGGTGCGCTCGTCGTCCTCGAGCTTCTTCACGTTGAGGTCGAGCTGCTCGGCCCACAGGTGGTCCTCGTCGGAGAACCCGGCCTGGGAGCCGGTGCGCAGGTACTCCTCGCGCCGCTCGAGCGACTCGTCGATCTCCTGCAGGCGCAGGTTCTTCTCGGCGGCGTACTCGTCCAGGGCCTCGTTGACCTGGCCGGCCAGCGACTCGAGGTCGGCCGTGCGGGCCTCGTCGTCGACCCAGGTGACCATGGAGGCGGCGAAGTACAGGACCTTCTCCAGCTCCTTGGGCGCCATGTCGAGCAGGTAGCCGATGCGCGACGGCACGCCCTTGAAGAACCAGATGTGGCTCACGGGCGCGGCGAGGTCGATGTGGCCCATGCGCTCACGGCGCACCTTGGACCGCGTGACCTCGACGCCGCAGCGCTCGCAGACGATGCCCTTGTAGCGGACGCGCTTGTACTTGCCGCAGTAGCACTCCCAGTCCTTGGTCGGACCGAAGATGCGCTCGCAGAACAGGCCGTCCTTCTCGGGCTTGAGCGTCCGGTAGTTGATCGTCTCGGGCTTCGTGACCTCCCCGGAGCTCCAGCTCCGGATCTGCTTGGAGGAGGCGAGACCGATCTCGATGGCGTCGAAGTTATTGATGTCGATCATTCAGTTACTCGGTCTCCTCGCCGGGGGCGGCGGCCTCGATGTAGCCGGCGTCCGTCTGTGCCTCGTCTTCTGTCTGGCCCTCTTCGCCCTCTTCGACCTCGGTGTCCTCGGACTCGTCGGCCGCCTGGCCGTCGGTCGCGCGGACGCCCGAGAGGTCGATGCCGAGCTCCTCGGCGGCGCGCAGGAGGTCGTCGTCCTCGTCGCCCATCTCGGCGCGCGTGCCCTCCTCGGAGACCACGTTGACGTCGAGCGCCAGCGACTGCATCTCCTTCAGGAGCACCTTGAAGGACTCGGGGATCGACGGCTCGGCGATGTTCTCGCCCTTGACGATCGCCTCGTAGGCCTTCACGCGCCCGACGGTGTCGTCGGACTTGATGGTGAGCATCTCCTGCAGCGTGTAGGCGGCGCCGTAGGCCTCCAGCGCCCACACCTCCATCTCGCCGAAGCGCTGGCCGCCGAACTGCGCCTTGCCGCCCAGCGGCTGCTGGGTGACCAGCGAGTACGGGCCGGTGGAGCGCGCGTGGATCTTGTCGTCCACGAGGTGGAGCAGCTTCAGGATGTACATGTAGCCGACGGTGACCTGCTTCTCGAACGGCTCGCCGGAGCGGCCGTTGAACAGCGTGAACTTGCCGCAGGCCTGCTCGCCGGCGCGGCGCTTCTCGTCGATCTCCATGCGGATCGCGCCCTTGTGCTCGCGCTGCCACTGCACGAGGGCGTGGTCGACGTCCTTGACGCGTCGCGCCGTCGAACACCGGCGTGGCGACGTAGACGCGGTTGTCGTCGTCGCCGCGAGACCTTGTACGCCTCGGTGCCGTCGTCGTACCAGCCCTGGGCCGCGGCCCACCCGAGGTGGGTCTCGAGGATCTGGCCGATGTTCATCCGGCTCGGGACGCCGAGCGGGTTGAGGATCACGTCGACCGGCGTGCCGTCCTCCAGGAACGGCATGTCCTCCTCGGGGACGATCTTGGAGATCACGCCCTTGTTGCCGTGGCGGCCGGCGAGCTTGTCGCCCTCGGCGATCTTGCGCTTCTTGGCCACGAACACGCGCACGAGGTCGTTGACGCCCGGGGACAGGTCGTCGCCGGCCTGCGCGGGAGAACGTCTTGACGTCGATGACGACGCCGCCCTCGCCGTGCGGGACCTTCAGGCGACGTGTCGCGGACCTCGCGCGCCTTCTCCTTGAAGATCGCGCGGATCAGCTTCTCCTCGGCCGTCAGCTCGGTCTCGCCCTTCGGCGTGACCTTGCCGACCAGCAGGTCGCCCGACTGGACCTCGGCGCCGATGCGGACGATGCCGCGGTCGTCGAGGTTGCGCAGCGACTCCTCGGAGCGGTTCGGGATGTCGCGCGTGATCTCCTCGTCGCCCAGCTTGGTCGTGCGGGCGTCGATCTCGTACTCCTCGATGTGGATCGAGGTGAGCTCGTCGTCCTTGACCAGGCGGCTGGACAGGATGATCGCGTCCTCGAAGTTGTAGCCCTCCCAGGACATGAAGGCGACCATCAGGTTCTTGCCCAGCGCCATCTCGCCCTTGTCGGAGCTCGAGCCGTCGGCGAGCAGGTCGCCCTGCTCGACGGCCTGGCCGGCCTTCACCATCGGCTTCTGGTGGATCAGCGTGCCCTGGTTGGAGCGCATGAACTTCTGCAGCTCGTACTCGTCGCGCTCGCCGTCGTCGGTGTTGACCACGATGCGCGTGGCGTCGACGAAGTCGATCGTGCCGGCGTGCTCGGCCAGCAGCACGTCGCCCGTGTCCAGCGCGGCGCGGCGCTCCATGCCCGTGCCGACCAGCGGCGCGTCGGTCTTGAGCAGCGGCACCGCCTGGCGCTGCATGTTCGAGCCCATCAGCGCGCGGTTGGCGTCGTCGTGCTCGAGGAACGGGATCATCGCCGTCGCGACCGACCAGATCTGCTCCGGGCGAGACGTCGATCAGGTCGACCTCGCTCGGCGTCGACGTAGACGTACTGGCCGGCGTGCGTGCGGCAGAGGATGCGACTCGCGGTCAGCTTGCCGTTCTCGTCGATGCGGCTCGTTGGCCTGCGCGATCAGGCGCTCCTGCTCCTCGGTCGCGTCCAGGCGGACGATCTCGTCGGTGATCCTGCCGTCCTTGAACCACGCGGTAGGGCGTGGTGACGAAGCCGTGCTCGGACACCTCGGCGTAGCTCGACAGCGAGCCGATCAGGCCGATGTTCGGGCCCTCCGGCGTCTCGATCGGGCACATCCGGCCGTAATGGGTCGGGTGCACGTCGCGCACCTCGATCGGCGCGCGCTCGCGCGTCAGGCCGCCGGCGCCGAGGGCGTTCAGGCGGCGCCGGTGCGTCAGGCCGGAGAGCGAGTTCGTCTGGTCCATGAACTGGCTCAGCTGGCTGGACCCGAAGAACTCCTTCAGCGCCGCGACCACCGGGCGGATGTTGATGATCGTCTGCGGGGTGATCGTGTCCGCGTCCTCGGTGGTGAGGCGCTCGCGGACGACGCGCTCCATGCGGTAGAGGCCGATGCGGAAGGCCTCCTGGATCAGCTCGCCGACCGTGCGCAGGCGGCGGTTGCCGAAGTGCTCGTACTCGTCGAGGTGCTCGGCCGACGGCCTCGCGCGGGCGGCTCATGGCCTCCGCGGCGTAGTCCTTGAGCTCCTCGTCGAGCTCCTCGGGGATGCCCGAGGATCTTCGGCAGCGAGACGAGCTCCCGGACCAGCGCGATGATGTCGTCGTGCGTGAGCGTGCGGACGTCGAGGTCGATGTCCAGGCTCAGGCGCGAGTTCAGCTTGTAGCGGCCGACGCGCGTGAGGTCGTAGCGCTTGGGGTCGAAGAACAGCTGGTTGAGCAGCGCGCGCGCGTTGTCGACGCCGGCGGCTCGCCCGGGCGCTGCTTCTTGAACAGCTCGATCAGCGCGCCCTCTTCCGAGCGCGTGACCTCGGTGTCCGCGTCGATCGTGTTGCGGATGTAGATGCTGTCGTCGAAGAGCTTGAGGATCTCTTCGTCCGGCGGCGTAGCCCATCGCGCGCAGCAGGACCGTGACCGGCAGCTTGCGCTTGCGGTCGATGCGGACGTAGACGCGGCCCTTCTTGTCGATCTCGAGCTCCAGCCAGGAGCCGCGCGCCGGCATCAGGTTGCGCGACGAAGACCTGCTTCTCCGCGTCCTTGGGCTCCATCAGGTACGCGCCCGGGGAGCGGACCAGCTGCGTGACCACCACGCGCTCGGTGCCGTTGATGATGAACGTGCCGCGCTCGGTCATCCACGGGAAGTCGCCCATGAACACCGACTGCTCGCGGATCTCGCCCGTCTCCCGGTTGATGAACCCGACCGTGACCGTCAGCGGCCGCGCGTACGTCAGGTCCTTCTCGCGGCACTCGTCGAGCGTCGCGACCGGGTTGTCGAACGTGAACTCCCCGAACTGCACGGCGAGGTTGCCGGTGTAGTCCTCGATCGGCGAGATGTCGTCGATCGTCTCGCGCAAGCCACCACCCTCTGGGTCCACCAGCCAGGCGAAGGACTTCTTCTGGATGTCGATGAGGTTCGGGACCTCGATCGGCTTGTCAAGACGCGCGAACGTACGTCGCGTGCGGGGAGCATCAACGGAAGCCAAGACGGCGACTCCTCGGGGAGGTCGGAGAAGCGGCGGGAGAGGTGCGCAGGACGTGCCGAAGGCATACGGGCGCGACCAGCCAAGATAGCACAGGGGAATGCGTACCCCTGAGCGAGGGGCGCTCGGCGCTCACGGACCCCGCCCGGCCCGGCTCCCGTATGTGGCGGGAAGGGCGCTGTGGACGGCTGCGACTATCGGCCGAGTGGCCTCAGGATAGCGGTTGCGTCAACTTCCGCAGTTTCCCCAGTTTCCGGTTACCACTTCCGGGGGATGGTCGATCGGCCTCCGCCTCCGTACCCTTCTGGCAGTCCGAGCACCGCAGCGCCTCACCCGGGGAGCGGCCCGTCACCGCCCCCGGCCTGTCCAGCCGGCGCAGCGCCGGCGCACCGTCACAGAGCGCGCGGGTTCCTGGGGGGAGCTACGAAAAAAAGGGCGGCCGCGAGGCCGCCCTTTTCGTTCTCCGGCGCGGCCCGGCCGCCTGAGACCTACTTGATCTCGACGGAGCCGCCGGCTTCCTCGAGGTCGGACTTGAGCTTCTCGGCCTCGTCCTTGTCGACGCCCTCCTTGACGGGCTTCGGGGCCTCGTCGACGAGCGCCTTGGCCTCCTTGAGGCCCAGGCCGGTGGCCGCGCGGACGACCTTGATGACCTGGATCTTCTTGTCGCCGGCCGCGGTGAGGACGACGTCGAACGCCGTCTGCTCCTCCTCGGGCTCTGCGGCGTCGCCGCCGCCCGCGCCGGCCGCCGGGGCCGCCGCGACGGCCGCCGCGGAGACGCCGAAGGCCTCCTCCAGCGCCTTGATCCGCTCCGACAGCTCAAGGACGCTGATCGACTTGAGCTCCTCGATCCATTCGTCAGTGGTGGCCATGCTCTATTCCTCCGTGGGGGTGTCGGTGGCGCCGCCGGACTGCTGCTCGGCGACGGCCTGAAGTGCCCGGGCGAGGCCGGAGATGATGTTGCTCATGGCGCTCGCCAGGCCGGTGAGCGGCGAGGCGACCATGCCGACGAGGCGCGCCTCGAGCAGCTCGCGGCTCGGCAGCTGGGCGATCGCGTCGACGTCGGCGGACGAGAGCGCGGCGCCGTTCATCCAGCCGCCCTTGAACTCGAGCAGCTGGTTGCCGGTGGAGCGCCGGAAGTCGCGCAGCGCCTTGGCGGCGGCCGCCGCGTCGCCGCGGACGAACGTCATCGCCGTCGGGCCCTGCAGCAGCTCCTTGAGCGCGTCCGCGCCCGCGCGGTCGGCGGCGAGCTCGGTCAGCGTGTTCTTGACCACCCGGAACGTGGCGTCCGCGTCGCGCAGCCGGGTGCGCAGCTCCGCCGCCTGCGGCACGGAGATGCCCCGGTAGTCGACGGCGAAGACGGCCTCAGCGCCGGTGATCTGGCCGGCCACCTCGTCGATGACCGCGGCCTTCTGGTCTCGGTTCAAGCGGTTCCTCCTGTCCCGGGCTTATGGCTGCCGGGGGTCTCTGGAGGAGACTGGCGCGCGCAGCTAGGCGGCGGCAGCCTCCGAGTCGACAAGATCGCGGGTGCGCGACGGATCGACCTTGATCCCCGGGCCCATGGTCGAGGCCATCACGATCGAGCGGATGTACTTGCCCTTGGCCGCGGACGGCTTGGCGCGGATCAGCTCCTCGATCACGGCCTGGTAGTTCGCCAGCAGCTGCTCATCCGGGAACGAGGTCTTGCCGACGGTCATGTGCACGATCGCCGTGCGGTCGGTGCGGTACTCGACCTTGCCGGCCTTGGACTCCTCGACGGCCTTGCCGACGTCCATCGTGACCGTGCCGACCTTGGGGTTCGGCATCTTGCCCTGCGGGCCGAGGATCCGGCCCAGGCGGCCGACGATCGGCATCATGTCCGGCGTGGCGATGGCCACGTCGAAGTCGGTGAATCCCTCCTGGACGCGGGTGGCCAGGTCCTCGGCGCCGACGACGTCCGCGCCGGCTTCCTCGGCCTCGCGCGCCTTGTCGCCCTTGGCGAAGACGGCGACCTTGACCTCCTTGCCCAGCCCGTGCGGCAGCGCGATCGTGCCGCGCAGCTGCTCGTCCGCGTGACGGACGTTCAGGCCGGTGCGGATGTGCACCTCGACGGACTCGTCGAACTTGGCCCGCTTGGTCTCCTTGACGAGCTGCACCGCCTCGCGGGGCGTGTACTCGTGCGTGCGGTCGACCTTGGCGAGCGCCTCGGCGAACTTCTTGCCATGAGCCATCAGGCCACAACCTCCACGCCCATCGAGCGGGCCGTGCCCGCGATGATCTTCGCCGCCTGGTCGACGTCGTGCGCGTTCAGGTCGGCCAGCTTCTTCTCGGCGATCGCCCGCACCTGGTCGTTGGTGATCGTCCCCACCTTCGTGCGGTTGGGCTCGCCCGAGCCCTTCTCGATCCCGATCGCCTGGCGGATCAGCACCGCGGCGGGCGGCGTCTTGGTGATGAACGTGAACGAGCGGTCCTCAAAGACCGTGATGACCACGGGGATCGTCACGCCCATGTCGCCGGAGGTCTGGGCGTTGAACGCCTTGACGAACTCCATGATGTTGATGCCGTGCTGGCCCAGGGCCGGGCCGACGGGCGGCGCCGGCGAGGCCTGGCCTCCGGGCGCCTGCAGCTTGATGGTCGTCAGAACTTTCTTGGCCATTAGATCTTCTTCACCTGGTCGTACCCGACCTCGACGGGAGTCTCGCGGCCGAAGATGGATACCAGCACCTTGAGCTTGCTCGCGTCCTCGTTGATCTCGGAGATCTCGCCCGAGAAGTCCGAGAGCGGCCCGCTGATCACCTTGACGGATTCGCCGATCGAGAACTGGGCCCTGCTCGGCTGCTTGACGGCGACCTCGCGGTGGAGCAGGCGGTCGACCTCCGCCTGGGTCAGCGGGATCGGCTCGTTGGAGGCGCCGACGAAGCCCGTGACGCCCGGCGTGCCCTTGACGACCTGCCAGGAGTCCTCGTTCAGGTCCATGTTCACCAGCACGTAGCCGGGCATGGTCCGCTTCTCGACCGAGATCTTCTGGTTGTCCTTCAGCTCCTGCACGGTCTCGGTCGGCACGACGACCTGCCGGACCGCGCGGGACTGGTTAAGGGAGGACACGCGGTGCTCAAGGTTCTGCTTGACCTTGTTCTCGTGCCCGGAGTAGGTGTTGATGACGTACCAGCGGAACATTGAATGCCTTCAAGGAGGGAGCGGAGCTAGAGGATGGCTTGGACGATCGGGTTCCAGATCGCGTCCAGGACGCCCAGATAGGCGCCGGCGACCAACACGAACCCGACGACCACGGCGGTGCCCTGGCCGACCTGACGGCGGTCCGGCCACTGCACGCGGCCCAGCTCCGCCCACGACGCCCGGAGGAAGTCTGCCGCCCGCCCGAACAGCCCCTTGCGGCGCGTGGAGTGCTCGTGCGCATGCCCGTGATGCTCCGGCTCGTCGTCGCCGTCGCGCACCGGGCGGCCACGGCGGCTCCCGCCGCCGCCCGCCGGGACGCGCGGCTCCGGGCCGGCCTCGGCGCGCCGCGCCTCCGTCACGTCGGGCAGCGCCTGCCCGAGCGGGTCGGCCGGCTCGGTCTCGCCGCGCAGCGCGTCGTCGCGCGCCTCGGCCTCGAGCTCGCGCTCCTCCTCCGAGCGCCCGCGCCGCTGACGGTGTTCGGCCATCCGCGCCAGGCCCCTAGCGGGTCTCGCGGTGGCCCGTATGCCGCCGGCACCACTTGCAGTACTTGCGCAGGGTGATGCGATCCGGGTTGTTGCGCTTGGACTTCTTGGTCTGGTAGTTCCGGCGCTTGCACTCCTCGCAGGCGAGGGTGACGGCGATCCGGACATCTCCACGGGCCATGGACGGCGTGCTCCGAGAGTCTGTGGTTCGTTGCGGCGCCGGCGCAAAGGAAAACCCCGCACCGGCGCGAGGTCGGCAAGAGAGGATAGCGCGCCCTAGGCTTGCCGCGTGACTCCCCTGCCCCGGCTCGCCGGCGTCGAGCACCGCCGCCATGACCTCTCCACGGGCGTCCGTGCGCACGTGGCCTGCGCCGGGCCGGCGGACGCGCCGCCGCTCGTCGCCCTGCACGGCTTCCCGCAGCACTGGTACTGCTGGCGGCGGGTGATCGAGGCGCTGGCCGGCGAGTACCGGATCCTGGCCGTGGATCTGCGCGGGCTGGGCTGGTCGGGCCCCGCGCCGGACGGCGACTATCGCAAGGCCCGCCTGGCCGAGGACCTGCTGGCGCTGCTCGACGCCGAGGGGATCGAGCGGACCGGCCTGGTCGGCCACGACTGGGGCGGCTGGGCCGGCTTCCGCGCCGTGCTCGACGCGCCTGAGCGCTTCAGCGGCTACGTGGCCTGCGGCATCCCCCATCCCTGGCAGCCCACCAAGCGGATGTTGCGCGAGCTGCCGCGATTCGCCTACCAGCCGCCGCTCGCCGCGCCGGTGCTCGGCCCGTGGCTCGTCCCCCGGATCGTCGAGAGGCTCCTGCGCGCCGCCTGGGGTGACCGCGCGACCTGGGACCCCACGGCGGTCGGCATCTACGCCGGCACCTACCGCGAGCCCGAGCGCGCCGCGGCGGGCAGCCGCTACTACCGGTCCTTCCTGAGGCACGAGGCCGCGGCCATGGGCGAGTTCCGCGGGCGGCGCCTCGCCGTCCCCACCCGGCTGCTGTTCGGCACGCGCGACCCGCTGGGCACGACGCTGGCCCAGGACCTGGACCGCCACGGCGACGACGCGCGCACGGAGTTCCTGGCCGGCTGCGGCCACTTCGTGCCGGAGGAGCGCCCCGCCGAGGTGGCGGCGGCCGTCCGCGAAGTCTGTAGGTGACGCTCAGCCTTCGAGCCGGATCGCCACCAACAGCTCGATGAGGTCGGCCACCCGGCGCGGATTGCGCCCGGTGCGCTCCTCGATCCGGCTGACCCGGTACTGCAGCGTGTTCGGGTGCACCTGCAGGCGGCGCGCGGCGCCCGCCACCTGGAGGTCGGCCGCGGCCAGCGCCTGCACGGTGTCCTGCAGCCCGCCGCCGCGGGCGCGGTCCTCGGCCAGGAACTCGCGCAGCGCCGGGTCGACCAGGCGGTGGGCGGTCTCCGGCGCGCTCAGCGTGAGGTAGTCGAACGCGGCCAGCCGCGGCAGCGCGGCCACGCCGCCGTCGGCCACGAGCTCGAGCGCGGCGTGCGCCTCCGCGTACGCGCGCGGCAGCTCGGCCACCCCGGCCGCCGGCGTGCTGATGCCCAGCGCCAGCGGCAGCCCGGCCTCGCGCAGCCGCGCCTCCACCGCGTCCACGCGCTCGCACACGCGCGTGGCGTCGCAGCCCGGGCCGAGCGCGGGCACGGCGACGATCTCCGCCTGGCGCAGCACCACGAGCGTGCGCGTGTCGCCCAGGACGGTGCGGGCCAGCGCCGCGCTGGCCGCGTCCGGGTCGCCGTCCGGGCCGGCCGGCGCGGCCACCACGACCATCAGCCGCGCCCCGGCGCACACCCCGTAGGCCTGGGCGGCGCCGCGCAGCGGGCCGCGTCCCGGCAGCTCGCCGGCCAGCAGGTGCTCGAGCAGGTCGCGCCGCTCGCGGTCGGCGTCGGCCACCGCGTGCTGGCGGAACTCGGCGTACGCGTGCCCGGCGTGGGTGGAGGCGAAGTCGCAGTAGCGCATCAGCGGCGTGGCCAGGCTGAGCGCGGCCTCGCGGCCGGCCGCGGTCGGACCGGCGGCGGCGAGCACGGCCTCCCAGAACACCTGCTGGCCGACCCGGAACGCGTTGATGTAGTCCTCCAGCGCCAACCCGGACCGCGCGCGCCGCATCGCCGCGTTGCGGCCGAACGCGAGGTCGTCGAGCGAGACGTCGTCCCCGCCCAGCAGCCGCTCGAGCTTGAGCCTGTAGTGGAGGTGGATCTGATGGCGGACGTCGGCGAAGAACGCCGGGCCGGCCGCCGCGTAGGCCGGGATCTCGTCGCGCATCTTGGCCAGCGCGGCGTCGACGACGCCGTCGATTCGGCCCTGGACCACGCCCAGGATCCGGGCCCGCTCCGCACGGACCTCCGCTCCCTGGGTCAGGGGCTCGAGAATCCCGGTCGACATCTGGCTCCTCCTCCCGCCCCCGGCATTGTGTCGATGGCACAAGGGGGCGGAGGGAACTTTGGCGAATCCCGCCGATGAGTGCGCCGCCCGCGACGACGAACCTTCGCCCGATGAGCTCGCTGGACGTCGAGGGCGTGACCGTGCGCTTCGGCGGGCTGACCGCACTCGACGGCGTGTCGCTGTCCGTCGGGCCGGGCGAGGTGGTCGGCGTGATCGGCCCCAATGGCGCGGGCAAGACGACGCTGTTCAACGTGATCTGCGGGTTCGTGCGCGCGGACGCGGGCGCCGTGCGCTGGGACGGGGCGTCGCTGGACCGCGTCCAGCCGCACGAGCTGGCGCGCCGCGGCATCGCCCGCACGCTCCAGGGGGTCGGCCTGTTCGCCGGCCTCACCGCGCTCGAGAACGTAATGGTTGGCGCGGAGCCCACCGCCCGCGCCGGTGCGCTGGCGGGCCTGTTGGCGCTGCCGCGCTCGGACCGCGACGAGGCCGCGCTGCGCGAGCGCGCCACGCTCGCGCTGGGCGAGCTCGGCGTGGCCGGCTGCGCGGACCGGCTGCCGGGGACCCTGCCCTACGGCGTGCAGAAGCGGGTCGCGCTCGCCCGCGCGCTCGTGGCCCGGCCGCGGCTGCTGCTGCTCGACGAGCCGGCCGGGGGGCTCGACGCGGACGACATGAAGGACCTGGGCGAGCGCATCGCCGCGCTCAAGGGCGAGACGTGCGTGCTGCTCGTGGAGCATCACATGGACCTCGTGATGGAGGTGTGCGACCGAGTCGTCGTCCTCGACTTCGGCCGCGGCATCGCCGCCGGCACGCCGACGGAGGTGCAGTCCGACCCGCAGGTGCTCGACGCCTACCTCGGAGTGGAGCTGGATGCTGCGGGTTGACGGCCTGCACGTCGCCTACGGGCCGGTGATGGCGCTCGACGGCGTCAGCTTCGACGTCGCGGAGGGCAGCATCACCGCCGTGCTCGGCGCCAACGGCGCGGGCAAGACGACGCTGCTGCGGGCCGTCTCCGGTCTCGTCCGCGCACGCGGGACGATCGCCTTCGCCGGCCGCGACATCCGCGGGTCGCGCGCGGAGGACATCGCCCGGCTCGGCATCGCGCACGTGCCGGAGGGCCGCGGCGTCATCGCCGAGCTGACCGTCGAGGAGAACTTGAGGCTGGGCGGCCTGTGGCGGCGCGAGCGCGACGCCGGCCGCGTCTACGAGCTGTTCCCCGCGCTGGCCGAGCGCCGGGCCAAGCCGGCCGGCACGCTGTCGGGCGGCGAGCGCCAGATGCTGGTGATCGGCCGCGCGCTGATGGCCCGGCCGCGGCTGCTGCTGCTCGACGAGCCGTCGCTCGGGCTGGCCCCGCAAGGTGGCCGCCCAGATCGTCGTCGCTGCTGCGCGACGAGCGCGACCGCAGCGGGCTCACCGTCCTGCTGGTCGAGCAGAACGCGCGCAGCGCGCTGTCGGTGGCCGACAAGGGCATCGTGCTCTCGCTGGGCCGGGTGGCCGCCGACGCCGAGCCGGACGCGCTGGCCGCCGACGAGACGCTCCGCCACGCCTACCTGGGGTTCTGAGTGCAGCGCTTCGTCGACCTGACCCTCAACGGCGTCGGCCAACGGCGCGATCTACGCCGCGGTGGCGCTGTCGCTCGTGATGATCTGGCGCGCCACCCGGATCCTCAACTTCGCCCAGGCCGGGATGCTGATGTTCACCACGTTCATCGCCTGGGAGCTGATCGACAAGGGCGCGCCGTACTGGCGTCGGGTTCGTGGCCGCGCTGGTCTCCGGCCTGGTGCTCGGCGCGGTGGTCGAGCGGGTCGTGGTCCGGCCGGTCGAGGGCGGCCCGCCGCTGAACGCGGTGATCGTGACGCTCGGCGCTGCTCGTGCTGCTGAGGCGGTGGCCGGGATGATCTGGGGCGGCAACCCGAAGTCGTTCCCGCCGGCGTTCTCGATCCAGGGCTACAAGATCGCCGGCCACGCCGTGCCTGTTCTCGCCGTTCGACCTGTTCACCGTGATCGTCGTCGGCCGTCGCTGCTGGTCGCGCTGGTGCTGCTGTTCCGGCGCACGACCCTCGGGCTGCGGATGCGCGCCTCGGCGTTCGCGCCCGAGGTCGCCGCGGCTGCTCGGCGTGCGCGTGGGGCGGATGTTCACCGCCGGCTGGGCGCTGGCCTCGCTGGCCGGCTCGCTGGCCGGCGTGCTCGTGGCGCCGGCGGTGCTTCGTCGCCCCGAACGAACTTCGACGCCGTGCTGGTGTTCGGCTTCACCGCGGCGGTGATCGGCGGGCTGGAGAGCCCGCCGCGGCGCCGCTGGTCGGCGGCGTCCTGCTCGGGCTGGCGCTGCAGCTACGTCTCGGCTACGTCGGCGCGTCGACGGTGACGCTCGGCGCGCTGGTGATCCTCGTCGCCGTGCTGATGGTCCGCCCGACCGGGCTGTTCACCCGGAGGCGAGGCGGCCGAGCGCCGGTGTCTGACCGCGACGCTGCCGCCGCGCCACCTGGCGATCGCGCTCGCCGCCGGCTGGTCCTGTTCGTTGCTCACCGAGCGCCGCTCGAGCCAGTTCCACAACCTGCAGCTGGCGACGATGGCCTACTACTTCTGCGCGGTCGCCGGGCTGACCGTGCTGACCGGCCTGAACGGGCAGATCTCGCTCGGCCACGGCGCGCTGATGGCGGTCGGCGCGTATACCACGGCGAAGGTGCTCGAGCGAGCACGGGACCGGGCCGCCGCTGGCGGTCGGCGCTGCGCGCGGCCACGGTGGCCGGCGCGGTGGCCGGCGTGCTGGCCGGGCGCGGCCGCGGCGCGGCTGCGCGGCCCGTACCTCGCCGGCGCGACGCTGGCGCTGGCGGTCGGGCTGCCCGCGCTGGCCGAGCGGTTCCCGCACTTCCTGGGCGGCCGACAACGGGCTGACCGTCGCCCCGACCGCGCCGCCGCAGTCGCTCGGCGCAGACGTTCGCGCTCGAGCGCTGGCAGGCGTGGATCGGCTGCCTGGCCGCGGCTGATCGTCTACGTTGCTGCTCGCCAACCTCGTGCAGCAGCCGGGTCGGCCGCGCGTTCCGCGCGGTGCGCGACGACGAGATCGCCGCGTAGCTCGCCGGGCTCGACGTGGCGCGCACGCAGATGCTGGCCTTCGTCGATCAGCGCGGCGGCCGCCGGACTGGCCGGCGGCCTGCTCGTGGTCGTCACCGGGCTGGCCGCGCCGGGCGCGTTCCCGCTGGCGCTGTCGGTCGCCCTGCTCACCGGGGCGATCCTGGGCGGCCTGGGCAGCCTGGTCGGCGCGGTCGTGCGGCGCCGCGCTGCTGGTGTTGATGCCGCAGTGGGCGGACGACCTCAGCCGCGGCCTGTCGCTGCCGGCGGGCGTGCAGGCCAACCTCTCGCTGGCGGTCTACGGGCTGGTGCTGATCCTGCTGATGCCCCTCGCGCCCCTGGGCATCACCGGCGCACTCGGCCGTGTCACAGGGTTCTGGACGGAGCGATCCCGCGGCGAGGAGCTGCGGAAGGAGAGAGTGCAATGAGGTACATCCCCGTGGTCGCCGCGGCGCTCGCGCTGGCGCTGGCGGTGGCCGCCTGCGGATCCAGCAGCAGCAGCAGCGGCTCCACGTCGGGCAAGCCGACGGCATCTGCGCCGGGCATCACGGCCACGAGCGTGACCGTCGGCGGGCACTTCCCGCTCACCGGGCCGGCGGCGCCGGGCTACAGCGAGATCCCGCGCGCCATCGCCGCCTACTTCAAGTACGTCAACGCCCACGGCGGCATCCACGGCCGCAAGCTGAAGATGATCATCCGCGACGACGGCTACAACCCCGTCAACACGGTCAAGGTCACGCACCAGCTCGTGCTGCAGGACAAGGTGTTCGCCATCCTCGGCGGCCTCGGCACGCCGACGCACACCAAGGTCGTCGACTTCCTGAACGCCTCGCACGTGCCCGACCTGTTCGTGTCCTCGGGCTGCCGCTGCTGGGACGACCCGCAGAAGCACCCGTACACGTTCGGCTGGCAGCCCGACTACGTGCGCGAGGGCAAGATCCTCGGCCAGTACATCACCCAGCACTACCAGGGCAAGAAGGTCGCCTACTTCCTGCAGAACGACGACTTCGGCGCCGACGGCGCGCAGGGCCTCGACATGGAGATCCCGAAGTCGCAGGTCGTGACGCGCCAGACCTACGACCCGACCAACGTGAACATCGCGCCGCAGATGCAGAAGATCCAGCAGTCCGGCGCGCAGGTCGATCGCCTCCTTCTCGATCCCCGCGTTCACGGCGCTGGAGATCCTCACCGACCTGAAGCTCAACTACAAGCCGCAGCTCGTGGTCTCAGCGTCGGGTCCGACCCCACCACCCTGGGCGGTCTGCTGCAGGCGTTCTCGAAGGGCAAGGCGCCGGCCACGCTGACGGACGGGATGGTCACGGACGGCTACCTGCCCTCCCTGGGCGACAGCTCGAACGGCTGGATCTCGCTGTTCAAGCAGATCCACGACAAATACATCCCGAAGCTGCCGTGGGACGGCAACGTCGGCTACGGGCTCGCCGTCGGCTACACGTTCGCCGAGGCGCTGGCCGGCGCCGGCTCGAATCCCACGCGCCAGTCGATCCTCAAGAGCGTCGAGAGCGGCAAGCTCACCGGGCCGGGGCTCGTGCCGTTCGCCTTCAGCGCCCAGTCGCACGCGGGCTATGAGGGCGCGCAGATGGGAACCGTGTCCAACGGCGCGATCCAGCTGTCCGGGCAGCCGATGACCACCGACGACGGCAGCGGCCCGATCAAGACCACCTCGCCGCCGCAGGCGAGCCCGCCCGCGAACGGGGTGCCGAAGACCTAGACGGTCACCGGATCGAAATAGTGGCCGGTGTCGAGGTCGGCGATGAGTCCCGGGTGCTCAGGCCGCCAGCCGAGGAGCTCCCGGGTCTCCGCGCTCGACGCCGGCCCGTCCAGGCCGGCGAATCCCTGGAGGAAGCCGAAGTGCTCGGCCGGGCGCGGCTCGACCGGCACGGCCAGGTGGCCGCCGATCGACTCGGCGATCTCGCGGAACGGCACGCCCTCGTCGGCGACGGCGTGTAGGCGCGAGCCGGCGGGCGCGGACTCCAGCGCGAGCCGGTAGACGCGCGCGGCGTCGAGCGTGTGCACGGCCGGCCAGCGGTTGGCGCCGTCGCCCACGTAGCCCGCGACGCCGGTGTCGCGGGCGAGGGCGATCAGCCGCGGGACGAAGCCGTGGCGGTCGAGCGTGCTGTGGACGGTCGGCGGCAGCCGCACGACCGAGGAGCGCACGCCTCGCCCGCGAGCGCGATGACGTGGTTCTCGGCGTCGACGCGCGGGCCGCCCGCGATGACGTCCTGCTCGGTCCCGGGCCGATCCGTGATGCCGCCCATGGCCAGCATCAACGTGCCCGAGGTGGTCACGAACGGCTTGCCCGAGCCGGCCAGCGCGTTCCCCATCGCCTCGATCGCGGCGAGGTCGGCGGCGACCGCCCCGGCGAAGTTGCCGCTGCGCATCCACTCGTGGATGAACGCGAGATGGATGACGCCGTCGGCCGCGGCGGCGGCCTCGGCGAGGCCGGCCGGATCGGCCAGGTCGCCCCGGTGGACCTCCGCCCCGGCCTCCCGGAGCCGGGCCGCGGACGCGTCCGAGCGGGCCAGGCCGACGGCCTGGTGCCCGGCCTGCAGCAGCTCGGGGACGACGGCGGAGCCGATGTGACCGGATGCGCCGGTGATGAAGACGCGCATGGGGAGCCTCCTCGATGACACTTGGTGCCATCACCGTATCACCACGATGTCACCGGGTGCCATCAACTAGGGTGGCGCGTGTGGGCAGATGGCAACCGGACGCGCGCGGCCGTCTCCAGCAGGCGGCGTACGAGCTCTACGGCGAGCGCGGGTACGACGCCACCACCGTGGCGGAGATCGCCGAGCGCGCCGGGCTGACCAAGCGCACGTTCTTCCGCTACTTCGCCGACAAGCGCGAGGTGCTGTTCTGGGGCTCGGCGGAGCTCCAGGAGCAGATCGTGGCCGCCGTGGCCGCAGCGCCGGCCGCGGTGGCGCCGCTCGACGCGGTGGCGGCCGGGCTGGACGCCGCCGCGGCGGATGTTCGCCGGCCGGCGCGAGCACTCCGCCCGGCGCCAGCGGATCATCGCCGCGCAATCCCGAGTTGCAGGAGCGCGAGCGGATCAAGCTCGCGTCGCTCGCGGCCGCCGTCGCCGTGGCGCTGCGCGGCCGCGGGGTCGGCGACCCGGCGGCGATCCTCGCCGCCGAGGCCGGCGTCGCCGTCTTCCGCGTCGCGTTCGAGCGCTGGGTCGCTCCGGAGAACGCGCACGACCTCGGACAGGTCATGCGCGAGTCGATGGACGAGTTGCGCGCCGTGACTCAGCCGCGGTAGCGCAGGCCGTCCATGACGAGCGCGAGCACGCGGCGGGCGCGCTCGTCCCAGCCGTCGCCGCTCAGCGACCAGACGGCGCCCATGGCGTGCAGCACGTCCTCGGCATCGACGTCGGGGCGCAGCGTGCCGGCGGCCACGCCGGCCGCCAGCAGGCGCTCTATCGCGCCGATGTTGCAGCGCCGCGCGTCGGCGAACAGCTCGGACGACGAGACGATGGCCTTCAGCGCGTCGCGCATCCCGCGCTTGGTCTCGGCGTAGGACAGGAAGCGCTCCATCCACAGCGCCAGCGCCTCGTCCGGCGGGTGCTCGGCCAGCAGCGCGTCGGCCGCCTCCGAGAGCTGGACGACCTCGTTGCGGTAGACGGCCTCTAGCAGGGCCTCGCGGGTGGGGAAGTGGCGGTAGAGCGTGCCGATGCCCACGCCCGCCTGCCGGGCGACCGCCTCCAGCGGCACGTCCGGGCCGGCCTCGGCCAGCAGGGCCTGGGCCGCGGACATGAGCTTGTCGCGATTGCGCTGGGCGTCGGCGCGGAGTTTCGTGGGTGTCTTCGTCATGACTAAGCGGAGGGCGCCTCCGGTTGTGTGATACCTTGTGGGAGCAACCGGAGCTTGCCTCCGCTTCAAGTGTAGAGGAGCCCTCCCGAATGTCGAAGGTCTGGTTCATCACCGGCACGTTCCAAGGGCTTCGGCCGCATCTGGGCCGAGGCCGCGCTCGCGCGCGGCGACAGGGTCGCGGCCACCGCGCGCGACCCGCGCACGCTCGACGAGCTGGTCGAGCGCTACGGCGACGACGTGCTCGCGCTCGCGCCTCGACGTGACCGACAAGGCGGCGGTCGACGCGGCGGTCGCCGCAGGCCCACGAGCGGTTCGGCCGCCTCGACGTGGTGGTCAACAACGCCGGCTACGGGCTGTTCGGCACCGTCGAGGAGGTCAGCGAGGCGCAGGCCCGCGCGCAGATCGAGACGAACCTGTTCGGCGCGCTGTGGGTGACCAAGGCCGCGCTGCCGATCCTGCGCGAGCAGGGGTCGGGCCACATCATCCAGGTGTCGTCGATCGGCGGCGTCAACGCGTTCCCCACGGTCGGGCTCTACCACGCCTCCAAGTGGGGCCTGGAGGGCTTCAGCCAGGCGCTGGCCCAGGAGGTCGCGGACTTCGGGATCAAGGTCACGATCGTCGAGCCGGGCGGCTACTCCACCGACTGGGCCGGGCCGTCCGGCGTCCGGGCCGAGCGCCATCCCGGCGTACGACGGAGGTGCGCGAAGCGCCGCGAGTCCATGCGCGCCGGGGCGCCCGTCGGCGACCCCGAGGCCACCGGCCCGGCGATCCTCGAGCTCGTCGACGCCCCCGAGCCGCCGCTGCGCGTGTTCTTCGGCGACTGGCCGCTGGAGGCGATCAAGGCGGAGTACGCCAAGCGGATCGCCGAGTGGGAGGCGTGGAACGACCTCGCCGTGCGGTCGTTCGGCGGGGTGCACGCATGAGGCCGCGTGAGCGCGAGCCCCGGCGCGGCGCCGACATCGACCACGTCCGGGCCGTGATCCGCACCCGCGGCCGCGGCTACGCGCTCGTCGCGGAGTCGCGGCGGCGGACCGAGCCCGGGCCGCTGACGTTTCCCGTCGCCGCCCTCCAGCAGGCCCCGGGGCGGCGCGCCGGCGCCGATGACGTTCCCGCGTCGGCAGCGTCGTACTAGGCGGCGGCTGCGGCCGCCGCCTGGGCGTCCTCGCGCGTCAGCGGGCTCTTGCCCCACCGCGTGGTCTGCGCGTACTCGATCAAGCGCGGGAAGTAGTCCGACAGGTGCGGGCAGCGGATGCCGGCCGGCCCGAGCAGCGCTCGCGCGCGCGAGTCGTCGAACACCATGTCCATGTCGAAGTAGGGGAAGTAGACGGCGGCCTGGTCGTCGGCGTGCGACGAGCCCGTGCCCGCGCTGCCCGGCGGCACGACCGCCGGGCGCTCGCGGCCGAAGGCGCTCGCGGTCAGGCCGATCAGGTCGTCGACGGTGCAGGCGTCGCGTCCCGCGGTCAGGTTGACCACGCCGGAGGAGCCGTTGTGCTCGAGCAGGTGCACCAGCGCGTCGGCCACGTAGTCGACCGGGACCACGTCCACGACCGCCTCGGGCCGGGCGGGGACCGTCTCGAACAATCCGCGGGCGTAGGCCCGGATCGGCCAGTACAACACGTTGAACGCCGGCGTCCAGCCCGACGTCGACTCGCCCATGACGATCGACGGGCGGGCGACCACCGGCGCGAGGTCGTCCGCGTCGGCGACGACGTGCTCGGCCTCCCACTTGGTCTGCTCGTAGGTGTTGCGGAACTCCTGGCCGACGTCGAGCTGGCGCTCGCGGAACGTGCCGCGGGTGATCCCGGCCACGTAGGCCGTGGAGACGTGGACGAAGCGGTCCAGGCGGCCCAGCGCCTTCGCCTCGCGGGCGAAGCCGATCACCTCGCGCGTCCCCTCGACGTTGATCCCCCGCGCCTCCTCCAGCGGCAGGTCGAACGTGATCGAGGCGGCGCAGTGCATGACCGCGCCGGCCTCCTCGGCGATCGCGCCACGGTCGCGCGACGACATGCCGAGGCCCGGCTCGGTCAACTCGCCCACGACGGCGCGGGCGCGCTCGCGATAGGGCGACGGGTCGTTCCACAACCTGGCCAGGATGCCGTCCAGGCGCTCCTGCGCGGCGGTCTGGTCGGCGGCCCGCACGAGCGCCAGCACCTCGCGGTCGCCGCGCTCGAGGAGCCGCGCGATGACCTCCATCCCCAGGAAGCCGGTGGCGCCGGTCAGGAAGACCGGCGGCTTCATGCCTCGACTGCTCGGCCACGGGCGCGAGCGCGGTGCCCATGGCGTGGAAGCCGCCGTCGACGTGGATGATCTCCGCGGTGATGCCGCGCGCCGCGTCGGACAGCAGGAAGTTGATCGTCGACGCCACCGGGCCCGGGTCGTCGACATCCCAGCCCAGCGGCGCCTGGCGCTGCCAGGCCTCGGCCAGGTTGGCGAAGCCAGGGATGCCGCCGCGCGGCCAGCGTGCCGAGCGGACCGGCGGAGACCAGGTTCACCCGCACCTGCTGCGGCCCGAGGTCGCGCGCCAGGTAGCGCGCAGTCGCCTCCAGCGCCGCCTTGGCCACGCCCATCCAGTCATAGACCGGCCAGGCGACGGTCGCGTCGAAGTCCAGCCCGACCACCGCTGCGCCCTCCTCCGGGAACAGGTCGGCACAGCCCGACGGCCAGCGCCTTCAGCGAGTAGGCCGACGTCTGGAACGCCATCACCGCGCTCTCCGGCGGCGTGTTCAGGAAATTGCCGCCGAGCGCGTCCTCGGGCGCGAACGCGATCGCGTGCAGGATGCCGTCGACGCGGCCCCAGCGCTCGCGCAGGTCGTCGGCCACCGCCTCGATGTCCTCGGGCTTGTTGACGTCGAGCTCGAGCACGTCCGGCACCGGGTCGAGCTTCTGCGCCGAGCGGTCGGTCATCCGCTTCGCCCGGCCGAACCCGGTCAGCACGATCTCCGCGCCGGCCGCCTGGGCCTGCTTGGCCACTTCATAGGCGATCGACTCGCGGTTGATCACGCCGGTGATCAGGAGCTTCTTGCCTTCAAGATGTGTCACAGCGGGATGTTCCTCACTCCGGGCGCCGGTTGCGCGCACGGCGTCGAGGGTGGTCAGGGCATCGCAGAGGCGCCGGCGGGTGTCGTCGGGAAGGATCACCTCGTCGACGTAGCCCTCCGCGGCGGCGATGCTCGCCGAGAGGTGCTCCTCCGCATAGCCGGCGGCCAGCTCGTCGCGGGCGGCGACGGGGTCGTCGGCGGCGGCGATCTCACGGCGGTGGACGATCGTCACAGCCTGCTTGGCGCCCATGACGCCGAGCTGAGCGAGCGGCCAGGCGAACACGTAGTCGGCGCCCAGGTCGCGGGCGTTCATGGCGATGAACGCGCCGCCGTAGGCCTTGCGCAGCACCACGGTCACCTTCGGCACGGTGGCCTCGGCGAACGCGTGCACGAGCTTGGCGCCGTGGCGGATCACGCCCGCGGCCTCCTGGGACGACCCGGGCAGGAACCCGGGCGTGTCGACCAGCACCACCAGCGGCAGGCCGAACGCGTTGCACGTGCGCACGAAGCGGGCGGCCTTGGAGCCCGACTCGGCGTCGAGCACGCCGCCCAGGTACTTGGGCTGGTTGGCCACCAGGCCGACCGCGCGGCCGTCGAGCCGGCCGAAGCCGCAGACGATGTTGCGCGCCCACTTGGGCGCGTACTCGAGCAGCCGGCCGCCGTCGAGGATGCCGCGCGCGACGTCGCGGATGTCGTAGACCGAGCGGTCGGAGTCCGGCACGGGCGCGGAGACGCCGTAGCCGGGCGGGCCGGCCGGGCGCCAGCGCGGAGCGCGCTCGCCGCTGTGCGACGGCAGGTGGTCGAGCAGGTCGCGCACCAGCAGCGCGGCGTCGTTGTCGTCGGCCGCGACGAAGTGCGCGACGCCGTTGCGCTCGTGCACCTTGTGGCCGCCGAGCGAGAACGCGCTCACGTCCTCCCCCATCACCTCGCGGACCACGGCGGGCCCGGTGAGGAACATGGTGGCGCGCTGCGTCATCACGACGAAGTCGGTGAGCGCCGGCGAGTAGGAGCCGCCGCCGGCCGAGGCGCCGCAGACCACGGAGATCTGCGGGACGCGGCCGCTCAGGGCGACGTGCTCGCGGAAGATGCGGGCGTAGCCGGCCAGCGCGGCCGTGCCCTCCTGCAGGCGCGCCCCGCCGGACTCGATGAAGCCGACCACGGGCACGCTCGCCCGTCCGGCCAGGCGCAGGACGCGCACGATCGAGTCGGCGTGCTGCTCGCCCAGCGACCCGCCGAGGAACGACGGGTCCTGGGCGTAACAGAACACGGGACGGCCGTCGACCCGGCCCGACCCGGCGATCACCCCGTCGCCGGCCTGCGCGCGCTCGCCGATGCGGCGGGACCGCACGTCGGAGCGCAGCAGGGTCAGCGAGCCCGGGTCGCAGAGCGCTTCGAGGCGCTCGACCGGACTGAGGCGATCGTCCGGCTCGGCTATCTCACGCGGGAGTTTCGCCCCCTGGGCGAACACTCCCCCGTGAACCGAGCCCGCAGGGCGAGTGTTCACGCAGCCTCCAGGCACAACACGGCGTTGTGGCCGCCGAAGCCGAACGAGGACGACAGCGCGATGGCCGGTTTGCCGTCGATGTTCAGCGGCTTGGCGGACCCGGGGACGTAGTCGAGGTCCAACCCTTCGCCGGGCTCCTTGAGGCCCAGCGTCGGCGGGGCGATCCGGTCGCGCAGCGCGAGGATCGTCGCCACCGCCTCCACGGCGCCGGCGGCGCCCAGGAGGTGCCCGATCGATGACTTCAGCGACGAGATCGGGATCTCGTGCGCGCGGTCGCCCAGCGCGATCTTCAGCGCCACGGTCTCCGCGGCGTCGTTGAGGCTGGTGGACGTACCGTGCGCGTTGACATAGACGATGTCGGCCGGCGTGATGCCGGCGTCCTCCATCGCCGCCAGCATGGCGCGCGACGGGCCGCCGCCGGTCTTGTCCGGGGCGGTCAGGTGGGAGGCGTCGGCGCTGGCGCCGTAGCCGCGCAGCGTGCCGAGCACCTTGGCCCCGCGCTCGGCCGCCGTGTCGGCCGCCTCGAGCACGAGGATGCCCGCGCCCTCGCCCATGACGAAGCCATCGCGGTCCTTGTCGAACGGGCGCGAGATGCCCTTGACCGAGAGCGCGTCCAGCGCGTTGAACGCGGCGTTGGACAGCGGCGTGAGCGCCGCCTCAGAGCCACCGGTGACGACCGCGTCGACCATGCCGGACTCGATCATCATCTTCGCCGCGCCGATCGCGTCGGCGCCGCCCGAGCAGGCGGAGACGATGCCGTGGCAGGGGCCGAGCAGCTTGTAGCGCATCGACACCGCGGCGGCCGCGGCGTTCGACATCATGAGCGGCACGGAGAGCGGGGGCACCTTCTTGGCGCCCTGCTCCATCAGGATCTCCTTGCCGCGCTCGAGCGTGCCGATGCCGCCGATGCCGGTGCCCAGGATCGAGGCGATGCGGTTGCCCGCGTAGGGCAGCTCGCCGTCCTTCCAGTCCCAGCCGGCCTCGGTCAGCGCCTCGTCGCCCGCGACCAGCGCGAACTGCGTGAACCGGTCGGCCCGCCGGACCTCCTTGACGGTGAGGTGCGCGGTGGGGTCGAACTCCGTCGCCGCACCGGTGCCGTCCTCGATGCCGACGACGCCGGCGCTCCAGCGCTCGTGCAGCGTGCGGGCGCCGACTCCGAGAGCGGAGACGGCGCCGACGCCGGTGATGACGACGTTGCGGCTCATGCCCCCCGGCTCACCACCAGGTCGATCGCGTCGCCGACGGTCTTGATCTTGCCGACGTCATCGCCCTTGAGCGTGACGCCGTACTCGTCCTCGATGATCTGCGACAGCTCGGCGAGGTCGAGCGAGTCGACGTCGAGGTCCTCGAACGTGGCCTCGCGGGTGATCTGCGACTCGTCGACGCCGAACTGCGGAAGCGCCTCGAAGACGGTCTTCTGGACGTTCTCCTCGGTGATGGATGCGGCCATGGTCTGGTTCTCCTTGTTCTCTGGTTCTAGGCGGACATGCCGCCGTCGACGTACAGCGTGGTGCCGGTCATATACCCGGCGTCCTCGGAGGCGAGGAACCGCACGGCGGCGGCCACCTCCTCCGGGGTGCCCTGGCGGCGGGCGGGGATGGCCTTGACGATCGCGTCCGTGTCGAGCTCGGACGTCATGTCCGTGGCGATGAAGCCCGGGGCGACGGCGTTCACCGTGACCCCGCGCCGCGCCACCTCGTGGGCGATCGTCTTGGTCATGCCGATCAGGCCGGCCTTGGCCGCGGCGTAGTTCGACTGCCCGGCGTTGGCGCGCGGGCCGACGACCGAGGCGATGTTCACGACGCGCCCGTAGCGCGCCTTGATCATGCCGCGCAGCGCGTCGCGCGTCATCCGGAAGGCGGCCGACAGATTCGTGGCGATGACCGCGTCCCAGTCGTCGTCCTCGAGCTGGATGGCCAGGCCGTCGCGGGCCACGCCCGCGTTGTTGACCAGCGCCAGCACCGGGCCGAGCTCGCCCTCGAGCTCCTTCAGCAGGGCCTTGCCGCCGCCGGCCACGTCGCCGTGGATGGCCACGGCGCGGCCGCCGGCCTGCTCGATCGCCTCCACGGTCGCCTTCGCGCCGGCCTCGTCGGAGCGGTAGTTGACCCCGACGAGCCAGCCGTCCGCGGCCAGCGCGCGCGCGATCGCGGCGCCGATGCCCTTGGACGCGCCCGTGACGAGCGCGGCGGCGTTGTCGGGACGGCCGCTCACGAAGCGGTCCACTCCATCACGCCGGCGCCCCAGGTGAAGCCCGCGCCGATCGCGGCCAGCAGGACCTTGTGGCCCGGGCGCAGCCGGCCGTCCTCGCGGGCCAGTGACAGGGTCAGCGGCACCGAGGCGGCGGACGTGTTGCCGAGCTGGGAGATGTAGTCGGCCACCTTGGCCGGCTCCAGGTCGAGCCGCTCGCCCACCGCCTTGATGATGCGGGCGTTGGCCTGGTGGTAGACGAACAGGTCGATGTCGTCGAGCTCCAGCCCGGCGGCGGCCACGGCGTAGACCGTCGACTCCGACAGCCGCTTGACGGCGATCTTGAACGTCGAGATGCCGTCCATGCGGATCTTGCCGTCCTCGAACGTGGCCACGATCGTGTCGCCCAGGCCGCCGTCGGCCATCAGGTCGATCGGGCCCACGCCGGCGGTGGACTCCGACGGGCCGATCACGGCCGCGCCGGCGCCGTCGCCGAACAGCATCCCGGTCTTCTTGTCGTGGAAGTCGGTCAGCCGGGTGAGGGTCTCGGCGCCGATCAGCAGGATCCGCTCGGCGCGGCCCACCTCGACGAGCGCGGCGGCCTGGGTGAGCCCGGCCAGGAAGCCGGTGCAGGCGGCGCCGACGTCGAACGCCGCGGCGCGCTCGGCGCCCAGCGCGTGGGCGACCAGCGGCGCGCAGTTCGGCGTGATCTCGTCGGCGCTCATCGTGGCCACGATCACGTAGTCGAGGTCGATCGCCTCGATGCCCGCGTCCTGCAGCGCGCGCCGGCCGGCGAACACGGCCAGGTCGGTCGTGCGCTCGTTGGGCGCGACGCGGCGGCGGGCGTGGATGCCCGTGCGCTTGACGATCCAGGCGTCGTCGACGCCCTCCATGTGCTCGGCGATGGCGCCGTTGGTCACGACCTCGGACGGCAGGTAGTGGCCGAGGCCGAGGATGGTGGCGGTGCGCGGCGGCGCCGCACGGCGGCCCGTCCGCGCCGCCTCGCGGGCGATCTGGTGGAGCTCCGGCGGGAGCGTGGCGCTAGGCATGGACGAGTCCTTCAGCTGGGGTGTCGAACGTGACGCCCTTGAGGATCCGCTTGCCCATGCGGGCCAGGACCTTGCCCGGCCCGACCTCGACGAAGCTCGGCGCGCCGGCCTCGTGCAGGGCGATCACGGTCTCCCGCCAGCGCACGGGGCTGACGAGGGCGTTGGCGAGCTCGGCGCGCACCTCGGAAAAGGGCGCGGCGCTCGCGCAGGAGAAGACGGGGAAGGCGGGCTCGGAGATCTCGACCTCGTCGAGCGCGGCCCGGAACGGCGCGACCGCGGGCTGCATGGCGGGCGAGTGGAACGCGCCGGCCACATCGAGGCGGATGACCCGGGTCCCGCGCTCGGTGGCCAGGGCCTCGGTCCTGTCGAGGTCGTCGACGCTGCCGGACAGCACGACCTGGCCGGGCGCGTTGTCGTTGGCCACGACCACGCCGCCCTCCTGGGCGATCGCCCGGGCGTCCTCGAGCGAGGCGCCGACGAGCGCGAGCATCGAGCCGTTGCGGGCCTCGCCCATGAGGCGGCCGCGCAGGACCACGAGCTCCAGCGCGTCGTCGCGCTTGAGCACGCCGGCGGCGGCCAGCGCGGACAGCTCGCCCAGCGAGTGGCCGGCGGCGGCGGACGGGCGCAGGTCGAGGGCGTCCCAGCCGGCGAGGGACGCGCAGAAGATCGCGGGTTGGGCGTAGCGGGTGTTCTCTTGCACGCGGGCGAAGGGGTCCTCGCCGACCAGGTCGGTCACGCGCTCGAGCAGATCCGGCGCGCGCTGCGCGACCAGGTCGCGCATCTCCGGCGTGTGGCTGCCCTGGCCCGGGAAGAGCGCCGCGGGTTGTCTTGCGTTGCTCACACTTGCACCATCACCGACGGGCACGACTCGTCACACCCTCCCCGATCGGCTACCCCCTGTCCGGGGGGTGGACACCCCCAGTGGTTCCCGGGGCCACTATGAGATGAGGCCGAGACGCTGCGCCTTCTGCACGGCCTCGGCGCGGTTGCGCACGCCCAGCTTTCGGTACAGCGAGGACGTGTGCTCCTTGACCGTGTGCGGGCTCAGGTAGAGCGTCCCGGCGATCTCCCGGTTGGTCGCTCCGGACGCGATCGCCTCCAGCACCTCGCGCTCGCGCTCGGAGAGCGGCGGTCCGGCCGGCGCCTCGTGCGGCTTGAACACGGTCATGCCGAGGCCGACCATGCGCACCGCCCCGGCGATGTCCGCCGCCGGCCAGTCCTTGGAGATGAACCCGGATGCGCCGGCGGCGCGCGCCGCGTTGGGCGAGATCCGCCCTGCGCCCGAGATCAGCAGGACGTTCAGCCGCGGCGAGAGCGCCAGCAGCTTCGTGCAGATCTCCGCGCCGGACTCCTGCCCGACGAACAGGTCGACCAGCGCGACGTGCGGGTCGTAGCGGCGGGCCAGCGCGAGCGCCTCCTCGGAGTTGCGGGCCGACAGGCAGCGCTCCACCCACGGCTGCTCTCCCAGCATCAACCGCAGGCCCCAGTGCACGACCTCGTGGTCGTCGACCACGAGCACGCGCAGCTTGCGGTCCGAGCCGCCGGTGGCGATCCGCGCCGGGTTGAGGTCAGGCCCGCTCATCGGGCACCGCCAGCCGCACCCGCCAGGTTCCGGGGCGCGGGCTCGCCGAACTCCACGATCCCGCCCACCTGCAGCGCCTCGGTGGCCGCCAGCCGCAGGCCCATCCCGGACTGCTTGGGCCGGCCGCGCACGCCGTCGTTGACCACGTCCAGGACGAGCGCGCCGTCGACGCGGGCGAGCGACACCTCGACCTTCGTGGGCCGCGCGTGCTTGTGGGCGTTACGGACGGCCTCGGCCAGCACGGACTGGGCCAGCGGCTCGAACTGCGCCGGCAGCGCGACGCGCTCGGAGCCGGGCCGCAGCACGATGCCCAGCTCGCGGTGGTCGCGCCGCAGCCGTGCGAGCTCGTCCAGCAGCGTCGTCTCGGTCTCCGGCGCCGGGCGGCCGAGCGGGCGCTGCAGCGCCCGCCGCAGGTCGAACAGCGCGGCCTGCAGCTCGGCGCCGATGCGCTCGCGGGCCGCCGGGGTGAGCTCGGCCTGGCTGGAGAACACCAGCTGGATGCCGAACAGGCGCTGGATGACCGACTCGTGCACCTCGCGCGCCAGGTCGATCCGCTCCTGCAGCGAGCGCGCCTGGGCCTGCTTGTTCGTGGCCTGGCGGGCGAACGCGGCCAGCGCGGCGGTCTTGCCCAGCGTCCACAGCAGGTAGCGCTCGGCGTCGCCCAGCGGCGGCCGGTCCGGGGTGCGGTCGGACAGGATCACGCCGAGCCAACGGCCGGCGGCGGCCATCGGCGTCACGAAGATCGTGCGGTCGCGGATGAGGCTCGCGTACTCGGCGGGAACGCCTTCCGCGGACTCGCTCGACACCTCGATCACCCGGTCCTCGACGAGCGACTCGCGGGCCACCGGGACCGTCTCCACGGTCACCCGAGCGTCGGCGAACACCTCCAGGTCAAGCCCGTACGCACCGGCCGCCCGCACGCGCCGGCGCGCTCCGTCGTAGCGGAAGATCACCGCCCGGTCCATGTCGGCGAGCCGGCACGTGGCCTCGCACAGGCGCGAGTAGAACATGTCGCTCGCCGGGTCGGCCTCCACGCGCGAGAGCAGTTCGACGAACGTCTCGAGCGCGTCGATGCTGACCGACGGCTCCGGCGGAACGGTATGGCTCTCCATCCTCGTCGCTAAGACTACGCGGCGGGTCAGTCGCCGAGGACCTCGCCCATCCCGGCCAGCGCGACCACCCGGCGGACCGCCGCCGACGGGCTGCGCACGCCGAACTCCCAGCCGTTGCGCTGGGACTCGAAGTGCGCGTCCATCAGCGCGCTCAGCCCGGTCGAGTCGATGAACGTCACCTCGGCCAGGTCGAGCGTCACCGAGTGGCCGTGGGCGCGCAGGCGGGTGAGCAGGCGCGTGAGCTCCGGCGCGGTGGCGATGTCCAGCTCGCCGTGGACGACCAACAGCCTGTCGCCGTGGAGGTCGGCGACCTCGGTGACCTTCCAGCTCGTCGGGCCGGGCGTGCGCGTCGGCGAAACGTAGCGGACCGCGGTCAATCGCGGCGCAGTACGAACCAGACCCTGGTGCCGGTGTTCGTCTCGACGCCCCAGCGGTCGGCGAGGCGCCCGATCAGGTAGAGGCCGAAGCCGCCCGGCTCGTCGAACCCGCCCGCGCGCGGCGCCGGCGTGAAGCCGTCGCCGTGGTCGACCACGTCGACGCGCACCTCGGCGTTCCAGCTGAGGTGGACCTCGACCGGCTCGTCGGACGCGCCGTGGCGGATCGCGTTGGTCACCACCTCGGAGACGAGCAGCCGCAGGGTCTCCACCTGGGCGCCCACCAGCGCAGGCCCGACCGCGGCGAGCACGCGGGTGCGCGCCTCGGCCACGGATTCGGGCGCGGTCGGCAGCGTCAGGTCGAGCGTCTGTGCGTGCATCTGCTCGTTTGCGTGCCCCGGGTGGGGCAAACGGAAACGGAGGCGATCAGGACCATGACCCGGGTAGGCTGGCGCTCATGAACGAGCTGCCGATCACCACCGCGAACGAGCTGCCGGGCCGGCGGATCAGTGAGAACCTCGGTGTGGCCTTCGGGCTCGTGGTGCGCAGCGTGGGGTTCGCCAAGGGCTTCACGGCCGGGATCAAGGCGCTGCGCCAGGGCGAGATCAGCGAGTACACCGAGCTGCTCGAGGACTCCCGCCGGCACGCGCTGGACCGTCTCGTGCAGAACGCGCAGCTGCTCGGGGCGAACGCGATCGTGGCGATGCGCTTCGACACCTCCGAGGTCGGCCAGTCCCTGACCGAGATCGTGGCCTACGGCACGGCGGTCAAGGTCGAGCCGCTGGCGTGAACGACGCGCAGCGCGACGGGCTCGCCCGGGCGCTCGGCCGCCACTACGCGGAGGACCACATCGACGCAGGCGAGCTCGGCCGGCGATTGGACGTGCTCTACGGCGACGACCCGGCGACCACGCTGGCAGGGCTGCCGCCGCTGGAGCCGGCGCCCGAGCCGCGCCGGCGCTGGGGCCGGCGCCACGGCGAGTCCGACCGCCCCCAGCCCGGCTGGCTGCCCACGCGCGAGCGCTTCGTCGACCCCAGCACGCGCCGCGTGATGCGCGTCTGGGTGGACGCGGCGGGCGGTGAGCGCCACTACGTCCCCGAGTCCTAGGGCTAGGGGTAGTGGATGCGGGGCTGCGGCTTGGGCTGCGGCAGGCGCCGGAGGCGGCGGATGAAGCGTCGTGTGAACATGGCTCCATCCTAGTACGTATCTTCCTAGGAAGCAAGTTCTCAGGACTACACTTGCCGCGATGGCGCGCGACGGCGTGGACGAGATCCTCGAGCAGTGGCGGCGCGAGCGGCCTGACCTCGACCCGTCGCCGATCGGCGTCGTCGGGCGGGTGTCGCGGCTCGCGCGGGAGCTGGAGCGCCGGCTCGAGCCGGTCTACGCCGCCCACGGGCTCGAGCCGGGCTGGCACGACCTGCTGGCCACGCTGCGCCGGGCGGGGCCGCCGTACCGGATGCGGCCCACCGACCTGATGGACGCGCTGATGCTCACGTCGAGCGGGACGACGAAGCGGCTCGACCGGCTGGAGAAGGCCGGGATGGTCGCCCGCGCCCCCGACCCCGGCGACCGCCGGGGCACGCTGATCGCCCTGACCGGGCAGGGCCGCGCGCTCATCGACGGCGTGACCGGTCCGCACCTCGCCAACGAGGCCCGGCTGCTGGCCGCGCTCACGCCCGCGGAGCGCGACGCGCTGGCCGGACTGCTGCGCAAGCTGCTGGTCGATCTGCCTGATCAATAAGATCTCTGAGCGATGAACGTTCAGGGAGCGTTCGCCCGCCACGCGCGGGCGTTCGTCGAAGCCGCGCTGCGGGACATCGCCCCCGCCGAGGGGTGCGATGCATATGTCGCCTCGCTGTTCGTGTCCGACGAGCACGAGGACCCCACGCGGCCGACCGCAGCGGTCGGCTACAACACCGAGGCCGCGGTGGCCGCGGCCGTCGCCCGCGGCGCCGAGCCCGGGGAGGCGCGCTGGAGCTACGCGCACTGGCTGCAGAACGACCTCGGCACGCTCGCCTCCGACCGCGCCGACAAGGTGGGCCTGCGCCTGCGCGCCCGCTGGCTCGTCGAGCTGGCGGCCCGCGACGGCGTCACGCCGTTCGCCGAGCACGCCGGCGACATCCTCGCCGCGTTCATGGCCCTGCTGGCGCGCGTCGTGGACGGCCTGCACCGCGACGGGGTGGTGGCGGAGGTGTTCGGCCGGCCGGTGCCGGTGCTGATCCACGGCCTGGAGTACGACACGGCCACCGCCCGCCACAGCCGCCGGGCCAACCCGGACGGCCTGGCCGACCCGTTCGCCGACTGGGTCAACAGCGTTGCCCGCGAGGAGTGATCCACTTCACCCCCACGAGCGATAGCTCAGGGCGTGCGGTCCGGACAGACTGCACCGCACAGAGGCTGACCACCTCGACATACAAGGCCCCCGGGTAGTCCTTTCCCCCCACCCCGACGCTCGCCGGCCCCCAGAAACACCTCTGGCCGCCGCGCTTGACCAGCGCGGCGGCCACTTCTTTTAAGGGGCGGTCAGTCGATCGCCCGCCGGTAGAAGCCGCGCACGCCGATCCAGAACAGCACGGCCAGCGACCCGAACAGCACGAGCACGCAGATCCACGCCGCGATGTGCGGCACCTCGGGCACCAACGCGGCGCGCATGCCCTCGGAGACGTAGGTCATCGGGTTGCACGCCGTGACGACCTGGAACCAGCGCAGGGTGTCCAGCGACGGCCATGGGTACTGGCTGCAGCCCGTGAACAGCAACGGGGTGAAGACGAGCGTGAAGACGATGTTGATGCGCTGCGGGACCACGAGCGTGCCGAGCACGAGGCCCAGCGCGGCGCCGAGCAGCGCGCCGAGGAGGAGGATCAGCACGAGCAGCGGGAGGCCGCTCCAGCGCCACGGGACCGAGCCGAGCACGATGATCCCCACGGGGAACATGAGCACGGTGGCGACGATCGCCCGCAGCGTGGCGAACACCACCTTCTCCGCGGCCACCAGGCCCGTGGACATCGGCGCCAGCAGCCGGTCCTCGATCTCCTTGGTCCAGCCGAACTCGAGCACGAGCGGGAAGGCGAGCGACTGCATGCCGGTGATCACCGCGGTCAGCGCGAGCAGGCCGGGGAAGAGCAGCTGGGCGTAGTTGTTCTGCGTGTAGCCGAGGCTGCCGAGCACCTTGCCGAACACGAACAGCAGGAACAGCGGCTGCAGGATCACCTGCGCGAGGAAGATGTGGAACTCGCGCCGGGTGACGTAGACGTCGCGCCGCAGCACGGCCCGGAACACCCGCGCCTGGCTGCTCATCGCAACGCCCGTCCGGTCAGGTGGATGAACACGTCCTCCAGCGTCGGCGCGCCGAGGTTGACGTCGGTCAGCGGCAGCCCCTGATCGGCCAGCACGCCGGCCGCCGGAGCGACGAGCGGCGGCGCCTCGCCGGTGAGATAGAGCCGGACATGGAGCGCGCCCGCGTCGTCGAACGGCTCGGCCCGCTCGACGTCCGGCAGCCCCGCCAGCGCACCGACCAGGCGCTCGCGCGCGCCGTCCTGGACGGCGCTGGTCGACACCTCGAGCGTGGTCCGGCCCGGCAGCGAGCGCATCAGCGCCTCCGGGGTGTCGAGCGCCAGCAGGTGGCCGTGGTCCATGATCCCGACGCGGCCGGCCAGCGTCGCCGCCTCCTGCATGTCGTGCGTGGTCAGGATCAGCGTGACGCCGCGCACCTGCAGCTCGCGCAGCCGGTCCCACACGAACAGCCGCGCCGCCGGGTCCAGGCCGGTGGTCGGCTCGTCGAGGAACAGGACCTGCGGCTCGTGCATCAGCGCCCGCGCGATCATCACCCGCTGGGCCTGCCCGCCCGAGAACATGTCCGGCTTGACCGTCGCCCGCTCGGCGAGACCGAACTGCTCGAGCAGCTCGTCCGCCCGCGCGGCCGCCTCCGCCGACGGGACGCCGTGGTAGGCCGCGTGGAAGGTCAGGTTGTCGCGGATCGAGATCGCCCGGTCCAGGTTGGAGCGCTGCGGCACCACCGCGAGCCGCGCCCGCGCCCCCACCGGGTCGGCCATCACGTCGAGGCCGCCGACGAGCGCGCGCCCCGCCGTCGGGCGGATCCGGGTGGTGAGCATCCCGACCGTCGTCGTCTTGCCGGCGCCGTTGGGGCCCAGCAGCCCGAACACCTCGCCGGGCTCGACGGTGAACGAGATCCCGTCGACCGCGTTGACCGCCGACTTCGGGTAGCGCTTGACCAGGTCCTCGACGCCTACCGCGGGCACCCAGCCCAGACTACGGCAACGGCCAGGTGTGAACCGGCTCGTTGGAGTGCATGAGCTCGCGGTAGCGGACGGTCATCTCGCGCAGCGCGTCCACCCGGTCGAGCCGCTCGTAGAGCCGGTGGAACATCGCCGCCTGCCACGCCGCGCCGTTGGTCAGCTGCACGCAGCGGCGCTCGACGATCTCCAGCAGGCGGTCCGCGTCGGCGGCGTCGACCCCCCAGCGGCCCAGCCCGTCGCGGGCCATCGGCAGCAGCCGGCGGAGGATCAGCTCGGCCGCCGGCGCCTCGCCCACCCCGGGCCAGTACAGCCGCGCCTCGATCCCGTCGCGGGCGCCCGCGTGGAAGTTCTCCTCGGCGGCCGAGAACGACATCTGCGTCCAGATCGGGCGGTCGTCCTCGACCAGCACGCGCACCAGCCCGTAGTAGAAGGCCGCGTTGGCCAGCGTGTCGACGATCGTGGGGCCGGCGGGCAGCACGCGGTTCTCCACGCGCAGGTGCGGGCGGTCGCCGACCACCTGGTAGATCGGGCGGTTCCAGCGGTAGATCGTGCCGTTGTGCAGGCGCAGCTCCTGCAGGTGCGGCGCGCCGCCGGACTCGAGCACCTCCATCGGGTCCTCGTCTTCCACCACCGGCAGCAGGGACGGGAAGTAGCGGACGTTCTCCTCGAACAGGTCGAAGATCGACGTGATCCAGCGCTCGCCGAACCACACCCGCGGGCGCACGCCCTGCGCCTTGAGCTCCTCCGGGCGCGTGTCCGTGGCCTGCTCGAACAGCGGGATCCGCGTCTCCCGCCACAGCTCGCGCTGCAGGAAGAACGGCGAGTTCGCGGCCAGCGCGAGCTGGACGCCCGCCACCGCCTGGGCGGCGTTCCAGTGCGCGCCGAAGCGCGCGGGGTCGACCATCTGATGCAGCTGCACGCTCGTGCAGGCCGCCTCCGGCGCAACCGTGTCGGCGTACACGGTGAGCCGCTCGACCCCGTTGATGGCGATGTGGAGGTCCTCGCCGCGCGCGGCGAAGATCTGCTCGTTCAGCAGCGCGTAGCGCGGGTTGGCCGACAGCACCGCGCCGTTGAGCAGCTGCTCGGTGAGCGTCGGCAGGATGCCGATGATCATCATGTGCGCGTGGGCGCGGCGCGCCTGCTCGTCGGCGTGGTTGAGGTCGCGCCGGATCGTCGCCTCGAGTTCGGAGAACACCCCCTCCTCGAGCTTGCGCGGCCCGATGTTGATCTCGATGTTGAACTGGGCCAGCTCGGTCTGGAAGTCGTCGTCGGCGATCAGCTCGAGCACGTGCTCGTTGGCCAGCGCGGGGTCGCCGGTCTCCTCGGTCAGGTTGAGCTCGATCTCCAGGCCGATCGAGCGCCGGTCGGGGTCGAAGCGCGACTCGCGCAGCATCTGCGCGAACACGTCGAGACAGCGCTTGACCTTGTCGCGGTACCGCTGCCGGTCCTCGCGGGTGAAGGTGGTGGCGGCGACCTCGTCACCCATGCGCCGGAAGTGTGTCATCCAACCGCCCGGCTCGTGCGCATGGTGTTCGAAACGGACCCAGGAGGAGAGACGATGGCCAAGCCGGGTGACGTGCTGGAGGTGCCCGCGATCGGGCTGCGGTTCGAGTTCCGCGCCACCGCGGAGTCGACGGGCGGCGAGTACGCCCAGGTCGACGTGATCGGCCGGCCGAAGGGCTTCATCCGGGCGGCGCACGTGCATCCCGGGCAGACCGAGCGCCACGAAGTCATCTCCGGGGCGATGAAGGTCCGCTTCGACGGCCGCACGCACGTCCTGCGCGCCGGCGACTCGATCGAGATCCCGCCCGGCACGCCGCACTCCCAGCTGCCGGCCGGCGACGGGCCCGGCCACATCCGCGTGACCGTCCGGCCGGCCCGCGCCATCGAGGCCTTCCTCGAGCGCCTGGCGGAGCTGGACTACAACCGCTTCGGCTACCCGCGGCCGGCCGCCGGGGCCAGGCTCGTGCTCGAGCTGGGCGACCAGGGCCACGCCGCGCGGCCGCCGCTGCGCGTCCAGCAGGCGCTCGCCCGCACGATCCTGCGCTTCGCCGGCACCGCGTACGAGTTCGCGGACGAGTGGGACGTGGCCGCGCCGCCCGAGGCCGTGTTCGACACGCTGGCCGACGCCCGCAGCTACCCGCGCTGGTGGAAGCCGGTCTACCTCGACGTCGAGGCCGACCCCGGCCCGGCCGCGGTGGGCAAGGTCACCCGCCAGCACTTCAAGGGGCGGCTCCCCTATCACCTGCGCACGCGGACGCGCACCGTCCGGCTCGAGCGCCCCCGGCTGATCGAGGGCGAGACCGAGGGCGACCTGCGCGGCCGCGGAGTCTGGACGCTCACGCCGACGGACGCCGGCACGCACGTGCGCTTCGACTGGCGCGTGCACGCCGACCGGCCGCTGCTGCGCGCGCTCACGCCCGTGCTGCGGCCGGCGCTGCGCTGGAACCACGACTGGGCGATCGCCCGCGCCCGCGAGGGCCTGGAGCCCTACGTCCGCTCGCTCAGCGGCGACGCCTCGTTGCGCGGGCGAACGGCTGCTGGGTAGGGAGTGGGTGAGCCTGCCGCCGCGCAGCGATCACGGTCGACCGGGAAGGCGTCACACCGGAAACACGTGGGGCGCCTAACCGTCGCTATGAGGCTGTTGCACAAGTCGGTCAAAGATGAGGTGCGTCAATGTGCCGTGGGACGCCACCATGCACGGAGAGCCGGCACGGCAGTGTCAGTGGGACGAGACCTTCTGAGGAGCCGCCTTCGCCCGCCCGTGTCCCACCGTTGAGGTCCGAGCGCTTCGGCGCGGCTTTGCGCAACAGCCTCTATTCGACGCTAACGAGCCCCAGATCACCGCCCGGCGCGGGAGAAACGATCATCCCGCCCCCGCGCGGAATCTCCCCACCTCCCTACCCAGCCGGCCGTTCGCCGGGGCAACGGGGCGCCGGAGGCGCAGCCGTACGCCAGGGCAACAAGGCGCCGGCCTAGCGGATCCCCTGGGCGCTGAGCCGCATCGCCTGATCGGCGGTGGCGCGCGTGACGAAGTGCGGGCCGGTCTTGATCAACTCGCCCTTGGCGGGGAAGATCCCGTGCCGGACCTCCTCGGACAGCATCACCACCGGCAGGTAGCCCTGCAGGTAGGGCTGCTGGTCGACGGCGAACAGCATCCGGCCCTGGCGCACCGCCTCGAGCACCTCGGGCGAGAGGTCGAACGTGGCGAGCTTGATCCGCTTGTCCAGCCCGCCGGCGCGCAGCGCGGCGAGCGCCGGGATCGCCCCGGCCGGCCCGAGCGTGACGATCCCGTCGTAGTCGCCGGACGCCACCACCTGGGCGAGCTTGCGGCGCGTCCCGGCGAGGTCCTGGAGCGTGACCATCACCACCTTCGACGTGCCGCCGTGGCGGCGCATGCCGGCGGCGAACCCGGCGCAGCGCGCGGCCAGGCCGGCGTTGCCCGCCTCGTGGTCGACGCAGGCGGCGTGGCGCACGCCGGCCGCGGCCATCCGCTCGCCGGCGCCCACGCCGGCGAAGTACTCGGGCTGGCCGACGTGGGCGAGCACGCCGAGCCTGCGGTAGGCGTCGCTGCCCGAGTTGATGGTCACCACCGGGATCCCGGCCCGCTCCGCGTCGCGGATCGCCGGGCCGAGGACCGTGGCGTCCGGCAGCGAGACGACGAGGCCGTCCGGGCGGTCGAGGACCGCCTGCTCGACCAGTCGCTTCATGGCCTGCAGGTCGTCCGTGTCCGGCGCGCGGTAGGACTCGGCCACGTCGGTCTGGCGGGCGGCGTCGTCGGCGCCCTTCTTGACGATCGCCCAGAACGGGTCGGACGCCTGGCCGTGCGTGACGACGACGATCCGGATCGAGTGGATCTGCAGTCCGCGCGCCCGCGAGTCGGGCGACGGCCGCGACGCCACCTGGTCGCCCTGCACGACGATGTCTCGCTCGCGCACCGCGACGGTCTTGCCGCAGCCGGCGAGCGCGAGGAGCGCGATCAGCAGCGCGACCCGTCTCACGAGGCCGCCTCGATCTCCGGGCCCGGGAACGGCTCGGGCATCTCCGGTGCGCGGGCCGCCGGCGCCGCCGCCTCGGCCACCAGCGAGCCGGGCATGCACGGGATGTGCGCCTCCACGCGCGTGCCCACGCCGGGCGGGCTGGCCAGCTCCAGCCGGCCGTCGAGCACCGCGAGGCGGTCGGTCAGCCCGCGCAGGCCGGTGCCGCCCTCGAGCGCCGCGCCGCCCACGCCGTCGTCGCTCACGATCACCTCGACCTCGCCGCCCCGGCGCGCCACGCGCACGGCGGCCTTGCGGGTCTCGGCGTAGCGGACGACGTTGGTCAGCGCCTCGGCGATGACGAAGTAGGCGGCGGCCTCGACCGGCGCGGGCAGCCGCTCGTCGACGTCGACGCGGAAGTCGACGTCGAGCGGCGCGCGGGCCACGAGCGCCTCGACAGCCGCGCCGATGCCCCGCTCCGACAGGATCGCCGGGTGGATGCCGCGGGCCAGCTCGCGCAGCTCCGCCAGCGCCGCGGCCAGCTTCTCCCCCAGGGTGTCCACCGTGCCGGCCAGCCCGCTGTCGCCCAGCCGGGCCTTGAGCATGCGCAGGTCGAGCGCGAGGCTGACGAGCTGCTGCTGGGCGCCGTCGTGCAGGTCGCGCTCGATCCGCCGGCGGGCGTCGTCGGCCGCCTCGACGATGCGCAGGCGCGAGACCCGCAGCTCCTCCACCCGGGCGCGCAGCTCGGCCTTCAGCCGCTCGTTGTCGATGGCCAGCCCGGCGGCGGAGGCGGCGGCGCTCACCAGCTCGGGCGTGGCGTCGAGCTCGGCGTCGTGGACGATCGCGGCCACCCGCGCGCCCTCGTGGTCGACCGCTGTCCACGTGCGCCCGGAGCCCGGCTCGGGCAGCTCGACCCGGCGGCCGCGGTCATCGACGAAGATCTCGCGCGCGGGCAGCCAGTAGGCGATGGTGAGCGAGCGGTCGCCCAGGCGCTCGGCGAGCAGCTCGCGCACCGGGCCGCTGTCGGGGAGCCGGGAGCGCAGCAGCCGCAGCGCGAGCGCGCGGGAGCCGGCGCCGATGGCCTCCAGCGCGGCGATCGACAGGACCGCGGCCGGGAGCGCGAGCAGGCAGAGCACGACGCCGGTCAACGGCCCGAGCGACCACGGCCCGACGTAGCGGCCCGGGTCGCGCGCCAGGCCGCTCACGCCCAGCCCGGCGAGGACGAGCGTGAGCAGCACCGGTACGCCGGCGAAGATCACGCCGGCCAGCGCGCCGGGCAGCCGCAGGGCCAGCATCGCCACCACGCGCCAGAACAGCCGGCCACCGCTCTCGGCCTGTAGCCGCTGCCAGGGCGAGCCGCGGCGCGGGGCCGGGCGGGGCACGGGCGGCAGGTGCGTCTCCAGCAGCCGGTTGGCCTGGCGGCGCTCGCGCTCGCCGAGGCGCCAGGCGAGCCGGGCCGTGCCGAGCAGGATCGGGCCGCCCACCCACAGCGGCGCCAGCAGGACGCCGGCGAGCAGGCCGCCGCCGACCACGAGCAGGTAGGCCGCGCCCTGGACCAGCCCGATCGTCACGTAGAGCAGGGCGCGCCCGGCGGCGCGCAGGTGCAGCCCGAGGTCCAGCGAGGCGGTCACGACGCCGCGCCGTCGACCGACACGTTCCCGCTCGTGCTCAGCGCCTGCACCTGGAAGAGCGCGTCGTCGGCGTCGGCCACGCCGCGCACGCGGCTCGTGCCCGAGTCGCTCTCGGCGTCCACGCGGTAGCGGCCCGCCGGCACGATCGCGTGCACGTCGCCGCTGCGCGAGCGCAGCGTGAGCTGCTCGACCGAGCACTCGGCGGTGGCGCTGACCGTGCCGGAGTCCGACACGGCGGACAGGGCATGGCCGCAGAAGCCGGTGGCGGCGATCGCGCCCGAGCCGGTGTTGACCTGCACGGACGCGCGCACGCCGCTGAGGCGCACACCGCCGCTGGACGTGCGCACGGTCACGGGGACGTTGTCGGGCACGCTGAGCCGATAGCTCGTGTGGCAGGCGCCGACCAGCTGGTCGGGACAGCGCGACACGAGCGTGAGCACGCCGGCGTTGACGGACCGGCGCTCGGTGCCGGGCCGGCCGAACGCGTAGCGGTCGACGCGGCGCACCTCGACCGCGGTGCTGCCGCCGTCGATCTGCACGTCGGCGTCCTGGAGGTCGAGCGTGATCCCCGCGAGGTCGCCCAGCACGTCATAGGTCGACGTGCGCGTCTCGCGCGTCGCCGCCCACCACGCGGTGAGCAGTGCGGCCGCGAGCACCAGCACGAGCGCGCTCGCGGCGACGAGCCACCACCACGCGCGATGCGCCTGCGGGGGCGCGGCTTCGGTGATGCTCACAGGCGTAACCGTAGTCGCGGGGGCGGTGCGGTTGGCCACACCATCGTCCGCCTGCAAGCCGTATCTCGCGCGCGTGGCGCGGGTGGAACCATGGTGTTCGTTCCCTGCGACGGAAACGACAAGGCCCAGGGAAGGGCCGTCCTCTCCCCGCTCCGACCCTCGGACGTTCCCTCTCTCCTCCCCGGCGTCCCCCTGGTCGGAAGCCTTCGGGTCGCCGCGCTTGACCAGCGCGGCGACCCACTCCTCCTCTCTCAGCCGATCCCAAGGAACGCGCAAGGTCCTGCCAAGGTCCGCGCGTCAGGATTCATTCAGTTCCTCCCAACGGATTGACCGGACCCAAGGACGGGTCGACCCTCTCGCTCCGGCCCCGGGCTGTCATTCGACTCCCCCGACGCTCGCTGGCCGTCGATGCTTCAGGGCCGCGGCGCCTGACCAGCGCCGCGGCCCACTCTCCCTCCGCCGGGTTGCGGCGCCGCGCAACGCACCCTCGGGAATAGGATCGCGGCCATGAGCGAGACGACGAAGTACGTCCTGGGCGAGGACGCCATCCCGACGCACTGGGTCAACCTCCTCCCCGACCTGCCGGGCGAGCCGCTGCCGCCGCTGAACCCGCAGACCGGGCAGCCCGCCGGGCCGCCCGACCTGACGCCGATCTTCCCGATGGCGCTGATCATGCAGGAGGTCTCGCCGGAGCCGGAGATCGCCATCCCGGACCCGGTGCGCGACGCGTACCGGCTGTGGCGGCCGACGCCGCTGTTCCGCGCGCGCCGGCTCGAGCAGGCGCTCGATACGCCCGCGAAGATCTTCTACAAGTACGAGGGCGTCTCGCCGGCCGGCTCGCACAAGCCGAACACCGCGGTCCCGCAGGCCTACGAGAACGCGCAGGCCGGCATCAAGAAACTCTCCACGGAGACCGGCGCCGGTCAGTGGGGCTCGTCGCTCGCGTTCGCCTGCGCGCTGTTCGGGCTGGAGTGCGAGGTGTTCATGGTCGGCTCGAGCTACGACCAGAAGCCGTACCGGCGCTCGATGATGCAGACCTGGGGCGCGACCGTGCACCGCTCGCCGAGCGACCTGACGAACTCCGGCCGCTCCCAGGCGCACCACCCGACCGGCTCGCTGGGGATCGCCATCTCCGAGGCCGTCGAGGTGGCCGCGCAGGACGAGCGCTGCAACTACTCGCTGGGTTCGGTGCTCAACCACGTGCTGCTGCACCAGACCGTCATCGGCCAGGAGGCGATCCAGCAGCTCGAGATGGCGGACGCGTTCCCCGACGTGATCATCGGCTGCGTCGGCGGCGGCTCGAACTTCGGCGGCCTGACGTTCCCGTTCCTGCGCGGCGTGCTGCGCGGCGAGCACAAGATCCGCTTCGTGGCCGCCGAGCCCGCGGCCTGCCCGACGCTGACCCGCGGCGTCTACGCCTATGACTACGGCGACACGGCCGGGCTGACCCCGCTGATGCCGATGTACACGCTCGGCCACGACTTCGTCCCGCCGCCCGTCCACGCGGGCGGGCTGCGCTACCACGGCGACTCGCCGATCGTCAGCGGGCTCGTGAAGGCCGGCCTGGTGGAGGCGCGCGCCTACCGGCAGAACGAGACGTTCGAGGCCGCGGTGCAGTTCGCCCGCACCGAGGGGATCATCCCGGCGCCCGAGCCGGCGCACGCGATCCGCGCGGTGGTCGAGGAGGCCGAGGCGGCCAAGCAGGCCGGCGAGGCGCGGACGATCCTGTTCGGCCTGTGCGGCCACGGCCACTTCGACCTCGCCGCCTACGACGCGTTCCTGGCCGGCAAGCTCGAGGACCCGGACTTCGACGAGGACGAGATGCGGTCGGCGCTGGACAAGTTGCCCGACAACATTCCGGCGATCGCCTAGTGGTTCCGCGCGTGGATGGGTGCGTCGACTGGGGGTCGCTGGCGCCGCCTGGCCAGGACGCAGACCCGCAGGAATCCCTCTGGGATTTCAAGTGGTCGAGGACACAGCCAGGCGGCGATCAGCGGCCGCCAGGCGGCGTGCGCATCCGCGCGCGGGGCCACTTCATGCGCGTCCTGCTCGCGCTGCTGGCGCTGGCGGTCGCGCCGGCGACGGCCTCGGCTGCGATCACGGCGCGCGGCAGCGCCGAGCAGGTGCAGGTCACGGGCGCCCACACGGGCGCCCGCCTCACGCTGACCCGGCACGGCCGGCGCGTGGCCCGCACGCGCGCCGGCGCGCTGGGCGGCGCGGTGTTCCGCGGCGTCAAGCCGGGAAGCGGCTACCGCGTCGACGCCTCCAAGCCGTTCGCCGTCTTCTCGGACCGCTCGGCGCCGCCGAGCACGCGGCTCTACGCGCAGAAGATCCCGGCGCAGGGCTATGGCTACCTGACCACCCGCGACGGGACTCGGCTGGCCGTCGACGTGCGGCTGCCGGCCGGCCCCGGGCCGTACCCGACCCTCATCGAGTACGCCGGCTACGGGTACGCCGATCCGGCCGGGCCCCAGTCGGGCATCGCGCCGATCGCCAACCTGCTCGGCTTCGCCGTCGTCGACGTGAACATGCGCGGCACCGGCTGCTCGGGCGGCGCGTTCGACTATTTCGAGCCGCTGCAGTCGCTCGACGGCTACGACGTGATCGAGACCGTGGCCCGCCAATCCTGGGTGCTCGGCCACCGCGTCGGGATGATGGGCATCTCCTACGGCGGGATCAGCCAGCTGTTCGTCGCGCAGACGCGGCCGCCGCACCTGGCGGCGATCGCGCCGCTGTCGGTGATCGACAACACGGCCACGACGCTCTACCCCGGTGGGATCCTCAATACAGGCTTCGCGCTGTCGTGGGGCAAGGACCGCGCGCACGACGCGCAGCCGGCGCCGGGGGGCGAGCCGTGGGCGGAGAAGCGCATCCAGGGCGGCGACGCGGTGTGCCGGGCCAACCAGCTCCTGCACGCGCAGGCGCCCGACCTGATCGCCCAGGTGCGGGCCAACCGCTACTACACGACGAAGGTCGCCGGCCCGCTCGCGCCGGTCACGTTCGTGCACAAGATCGACGTCCCGGTGTTCCTGGCCTGCCAGTTCACCGACGAGCAGACCGGCGGCCACTGCCCGGCGCTGGCGTCGCGCTTCACCGGCACGGCGCACAAGTGGTTCACCTTCACCAACGGGACGCACATCGACTCGCTCGACCCCGAGACGTTCAACCGCTGGTTCGACTTCCTGTCGCTCTATGTCGCGCACCGCACGCCGGTCATCTCGGATGCGGTGCGCGCGCAGGCGCCGGCGATCTTCGCCGCGTTCACGGGCGTCCAGGGCGTGACGCTGCCCGACGACCCGATCCAGCGCGCCGGCGGCTATGACACGGCGCTCGCCGCGTTCCAGGCGCTGCCGTCCGTGCGGATCCGGTTCGACAACGGCGCCGGCGCCGCACCCGGCACGCCCGTCGCGGGGTTCGAGCAGTCGTTCGCCCGCTTCCCGCTGCCCGGCACGACGAGCCGCACGTGGTCGTTCGGCGCGGGCGCGTTCACCTGGGCCCGGCGCGGGACGGACTTCAGCGGCGCCAACACCGGCGCGGGCGGGCTGTGGACCGCGGCGCCGGCGTATCACTGGACCGCGTCCGCCGCCGGCACCGCGGTCAGCTACACCACCGCGGCGCTGACCGAGAACACCGTCGTCGTGGGCACGGGCTCGCTGACCGCCCGGATCAAGGTCGCCAAGCCCGACGTCGACCTGCAGGCGACCGTCTCCGAGCTGCGCCCGGATGGGAAGGAGACGTTCGTGCAGAGCGGCTGGCTGCGGGCGAGCGAGCGCCGCGGCAACCGCCGCTCCGACGTCGCGCCGCTGCCCCGCGGCAAGTTCACGGAGGTGACGATCCCGCTCTATTACGAGGGCCACGCGTACCGCGCCGGCTCGCGGATCCGAGTCACGCTGTCGGCGCCGGGCGGCGACCAGCCGGTCTGGGGCTTCTCGGAGACGCTTGACGGCGGGCACGTTCAGGTCCAGAGCGCGCGGCTCGCACTCCCGGTCGTGCCGGGCATCGCCGTGCCGACGCCGCTGCCGCCCTGCCCGGGCCTGCGCGGCGAGCCCTGCCGTTAGAGCAGCTCGCGCAGGCGGTCGAGGAAGGCCGCCTGCGCGGGATTGATCCGAACGCGGGCGTCCCGGAGAGGGAACCACGCGGCGCGGTCGACCTCCGGGAACTCCTGACGGCGGCCCGACCGGGGCGGCCACTCCAGCTCGAACGTGTTCGAGCGGACCGCGTCCGCGTCGAGGTCGCCGGCCAGCGCCCAGGCCCGGACGACCTTGCCGGACTTCTGGCGCACCGTGCCGAGGTCGACGAGCTCGCCCGGCGCGGGGGCGCTGCCGGTCTCCTCGGCGAACTCGCGCAGCGCGCACGCCTGCGCGTCCTCGCCGTCCTGGTGCTCGCCCTTCGGTATCGACCACGCGCCCGCGTCCTTCTTGGCCCAGAACGGCCCGCCGGGGTGGACGAGCAGGACCTCTGGCCCCGCGCGGTGGAGGAGGATGCCGGCAGACCGTCGGGGCACGGGACCTTTGTACCGGACGGGTCCCACGGCAAGGTTGGGCCTCGAGCCTCTGGTGGCCCGCGCGCGACCGGGCGAACATGCCGGGCATGCCGTTCACGTGCCCCGTCTGTGGCTTCCCCGGCCTGACCGAGCCGCCGATGTCGCGCTCGGGCGGCGGCTCGTACGAGATCTGCCCGTCCTGCGGGTTCCAGTTCGGGGTCGACGACGAGGACCGCGGCGAGACGTACGCGGGCTGGCGGGCGCGCTGGATCGGCGCGGGGATGCCGTGGCGGAGCGCGAACCCGGCGCCGGCCGGCTGGCAGCCGCGGGCGCAGCTGCGGGCCGCCGGGCTGGACGGCGAGCGCGGCCAGACCGCCGCGGAGCTGCTCGGCATCCTGTTCGTGGTCGCGGCGATCATCGCGGCGATCTTCCACGGCGGCTTGGCGCCCCGGATCGCCGGCGCGCTGGCCCGTCAGGTCAACTGCATCGGCCACGGCGGCTGCCCCGCGCAGGCCTCCACGGGCGGCGGCGGCGCCCAGTCGCCCAGCGGCGGCGCCGGCCCGGGCGGCGCGGCCGCCGCGGGCGCGCTGGCAGCCAAGGTCCAGGACGCGGCCGACCAGGTCGCGCAGGACGACGGCAACGGCTGGGGCAACCCGGGCACGCTGCAGGACCACTTCAACCGCCACGGCGGCGACTTCAACTCGTCCTCGCCGGAGGAGTACGCGCAGCAGGCGCGCGACTTCTTCCAGCGCGCGATCGAGGAGCACCTGCCGACCAAGGTCGACCCCGGCGACGGGACGATCCGCGTCTATGACCCGGCGACCAACGAGTTCGGCTCCTACAACCCGGACGGCACGACCAAGACCTACTTCAAGCCCACGCGCGGCCCGGACTACTGGGACGACCAGCCGGGCGACGACCCGTGGGCCGGCGGCGACGACGGGCCGGGCGGCGGCGACGAGCCCGGCGGCGGCAAGCCCGGCGCGCCCGGCGAGGGCGGCGACGAGCCGGCGCCGGCGGAGCCCGAGCCGCCCGCGGTCCCGGAGCTCCCCGAGGTGCCCGAGATCCCGATCCCGGAGATCCCGATCATCCCGTAACGTGCGGGAGGTGGGAGACCTCCTCGCGGACCTCACCGCGGCGCTGGACGCCGCCCGCGTCCTCACCGGCGCCGACGTCCGCCGCCTGCACGGCAGCGATGAGTCCTGGCATCCGCCGGCCGACCCGGACGTGGTCGTGCTCCCGCGCGACACCCAGGAGGCCGCCGCGGTCGTGCGCGCGTGCCGGGCGCACGGCGCGCCGATCGTCCCGTTCGGCGCCGGCACGTCGCTCGAGGGCCACGTCGCCGCGCTCAACGGCGGCGTGAGCGTCGACACGCGCGAGATGAACCGCATCCTGCGCCTCTCGGTGGAGGACATGGACGTGACCGTGCAAGCCGGCGTCACCCGCCGCCAGCTCGACGACCGCCTGCGCCCCGAGGGCGTGTTCTTCTCCGTCGACCCGGGCGCGGACGCCACGGTCGGCGGGATGGTCGCCACGGGCGCGTCCGGGACGACCTCGGTGCGCTACGGCACGATGCGCGAGAACGTCCTCTCGCTCACCGTCGTCAACGCCGCCGGCGAGGTCGTGCGCACGCGCTCGCGGGCCCGCAAGTCCTCGGCCGGCTACGACCTCACCCGGCTGTTCATCGGCTCCGAGGGCACGCTCGGGCTGATCACCGAGGCCACGCTGCGCCTCCAGCCGACGCCCGAGGCGATGACCGCGGCCGCCTGCGCGTTCCCCGATCTGGCGAACGCGGTCGACTGCGTCATCGAGGTGCTGGCGCACGGCATCCCCGTGGCCCGCATCGAGCTGCTCGACGACGTCCAGGTCGACGCGATCAACCGCTACGCCGGGCTCGACCAGGCGGTCGCGCCGACGCTGTTCCTCGAGTTCCACGGCACGCCGGCCGAGGTCGAGGCGCAGGCGGCCGAGGCCGGCGAGATCGCCGACGCGCACGGCGGCCAGGGCTTCGCCTGGGCGGCCGACGAGTCCGAGCGGCGCGCGCTGTGGCGCGCCCGCCACCGCGCCTATGACGCCGCCCGGGCGCTGCGGCCCGGCGCGCGCGGCTTCACCACCGACGCCTGCGTGCCGATCAGCCGGCTCGCCGAGTGCATCGTCGAGACCAAGCGCGACGTGGACGCGTCCGGGCTCGTCGCGCCGATCGTCGGCCACGTCGGCGACGGCAACTTCCACCTGGCGATCCTCGTCGACCCCGACGACCCCGGGGAGCTCGAGCGGGCCAAGGCGCTCAACGAACGGCTCGTGCGCCGGGCGATCGCGATGGACGGCACGTGCACGGGCGAGCACGGCGTGGGCTACGGCAAGGCGGCCTTCCTGGAGCTCGAGCACGGCCCGGAGGCGCTGGCCATGATGCGCGCGGTCAAGTCGGCGCTCGACCCCGACGACCTGTTCAACCCCGGGAAGGTGCTGCCATGAGCGACGAGTACCTGCTGGACACGCCGGTGGTGCGCGCGTTCGTGACCGACGTGCGCCGGGCGATCGCGGGCGCGGGGTCGCCCGAGGCGGCCTGCGAGGCGATCCAGCCGCGGTTCGCCGCGCTGCTCGACGACCCCGACTGGCTGCCCGAGCGCTACCAGGAGGGCGACCCGGCGTCGGGGATGGGCGGCGGGATCGGCCAGTGGCTGCTGTTCCGCGCCGAGGACCGCTCGCTCACCCTGTTCGCGCTCGTCGTCCCGCCGGGCTCTCAGACGCCGGTGCACGACCATCTCGCCTGGGGGCTCGTCGGCCTCTACAAGGGCACCCAGGACGAGGAGATCTTCAGCGAGAGCGTCGAGCCGGTGGAGCGCCGCGCCCTGGCGCCCGGCGACTTCTACGCGCTGCTGCCGCCGCGCGACGACATCCACCGCGTGCGCACCACCTCGGACGTCACCTCGGTGTCGATCCACCTGCTGACCAACGACACCGGCTGCGTGTGGCGCCACGCCTATGACCCGGATTCGGGCACGGCCACGCCGTTCCGCTCGGGCTACGTCAACGTGGCCTGCGAGGAGGACTGAGCGAACAGCGCCTCGAGGCGCTCGAGCGTCCGCGGCGTCCCGATGGCCATCACGACGTCGCCCTCGCGCAGCACCGTCTCGGCCGCGGGCTGCGGCTGGAAGGCACCGTCGGCGTGGCGCACGCCGACGATGAACGAGCCGCCGCGCACGTCGCCGATCGTCCGCGCCACCCCGGTCGAGCCGCGCTGCACCGTGATCTCCTCCAGCCGGTACTCGGCGGCCACGTCCATCGTGCCGGTGACGTTGGGGTGCAGCGCGAGCCGGGCCATCTCGGTCCCGGAGGCCTTGTATGGCGAGATGACGCGGTCGGCGCCGGCCCGGCGCAGCTTGCTCTCCGCCTCCTCCTGGCTGGCCCGGGCGACGATGGCGATGTCCGGCCGCAGCTCGCGCGCGGTCAGCGCGATGAAGATGTTCTCGGCGTCGGAGTCCACGCAGGCGACGACGGCCCGCGCGCGGGCGATGCCGGCGTCGCGCAGCGCGTCGTCGTCGGACGGCCGGGCGAGGATGAAGCGCACGCCGGGCGCGTAGGCCGCCTCGCGGTTCGCCGGGTCGTCGTCCACCACCACGTACAGCGCGCCGGCCGCGCGCAGGTCGTGCGCCACCTGGCGCCCCACGCGGCCGAAGCCGCACACGATGTAGTGATCTCTCAGCCGCTCGGTCATCCGCCGCGCCCGTCGCTCGGACAGGATGGTGCCCAGCTCACCGGTCACGACGAGCTCCGTCAAGGCGATCAGCGCGTAGAACAGCGTCCCGACGCCCAGGAACGTGAGCAGGACCTTGATGATCTCGCCCGCCGTGTCGGTCGGCGGGCGGATCGCGCCCGTGGTGGCGATCGTGTCGGTGGCCCACACGAACGCGTCCCACGGGCTGGTGTGCTCGGCCAGCGCGTAGGCCGCGGTGCCGGCGACGAGGAGCGCGACGAGCGCGGCGCCGAGAAGCGCCAGCCGGCGGTAGACGTCGCGGGCCTGCGGCATGGGCGGAGGCTACGCTCCGGCCGTGCCCGAGTGGAGCGCGGAGGTCGTGGTGGACGCCGCGCTCGCCGGGCGGTTGATCGGCGGTCAGTTCCCCGACCTGCGTGACGCGCCGCTGGAGTTCCTCGACGCCGGCTGGGACCAGACGGTGTGGCTGGCGGCCGGGCGCTGGGCGTTCCGCTTCCCCCGCCGCGAGATCGCCGTGGCGGGTGTGCGGCGCGAGCTCGCCGTGCTGCCGCGGCTGCGGCTGCCGCTGCCGATCCCCCGGCCGGTGTTCGTCGGCGAGCCGGACGAGGGATTCCCGTGGCCGTGGTTCGGCGGCCCGTTCATCCCCGGACGCGAGCCGGTCGGGCTCTCGGAGGACCTCCGGCGCGGGCTCGGCCGCCCGCTGGGCGAGTTCCTGCGCGCGCTGCACGCCGATCCCGGCGACGGCCTGCCGGAGGACCCGCTCGGCCGGGCCGACATGGCCAAGCGGGTGCGCATGGCCCGGGAGCGGCTCGCGGCGGTGGGCGAGCCCGCGCCCGAGGCCCTGTTCGCCGCCGCGCTCGCGCTGCCCGCGCCCGTGGCGACATCGCTGACGCACGGCGACCTGCACCTGCGCCACCTGCTCGTCGACGCCGCCGGCCGGGCGGCCGGGGTGATCGACTTCGGCGACGTCTGCCGCGCCGACCCGGCGATCGACCTGGCGCTGTACTGGTGCCTGCTGCCGCCCGCCGGCCGGGCCGAGTTCCGCGCGGCCTACGGCCCGGTGTCGGACGCGCAGCTCCTCCGCGCCCGCGTGCTGGCCGTGATGCTGTGCGCCACGCTGGCGCTCTGGGCCCGGGCCGAGGGCCTTGCCGCACTGGAGGCCGAGGCGCTGGCCGGGCTGCGCCGGACGGCCTAGGACGAGAGTCCGATGGCAGGTCGCTCAGCCGCGCGTAACGTTGGGGCCATGGCCGCCCAGGACTCCACCGCGTTCCGCGCCTTGAGCGACGTCGTGCTGGCCATCGCGGCCGAGCACGAGGTCGAGCCGGTGCTGCAGCGGTCGTCGACTCGGCCCGCGAGCTGGCCGGCGCCCGCTACGCCGCGCTCGGGCATGCCGGACGGCGAGGGCGGCTTCGGCCTGCTTCATCACGGCGGGGATGGGCGACGAGCTGATCGCCGCGATCGGCCCGCTGCCGCGCACGCACGGGCTGCTCGGGGCGATGCTGGAGTCGCCCGAGCCGCACCGCACCGCCGACATCCGGGCCGACCCGCGCTTCAAGCGGCTGGTGGCCGCGCGCGCACCCGCGACATGCGCTCGTTCCTCGGCGTGCCGATCGTGGCCCGGGGCGAGGTGATCGGCGCGCTGTACCTGACCGAGAAGGAGGACGCGGACGAGTTCTCCGACGCCGACCAGCGGCTGATCGAGCTGCTGGCCGCGCACGCCGCCATCGCCATCGAGAACGCGCGGCTGTACGAGCGCAGCGCGCGAGCTGTCGATCGTCGAGGAGCGCAACCGGCTGGCCCGCGAGCTGCACGACTCGGTGACCCAGCCGCTGTTCGGCGTCGCGCTGGCCGCGGAGTCGGCGGCGACGCTGCTGGACCGCGACGACCGCGCCGCCGCGGCGACCGAGCTGCGCCGGGTCAGCGACCTGGCCCGGGGCGCGATGGACGAGCTGCGCGCGGTCGTGTTCGAGCTGCGGCCGGGCTCGACTCGAGCGCCGAGGGGCTCGGGACCGTGCTGCGCAAGCACGTCGAGGTGCTGCGGCGCGTCTCCGGGCAGGCCTCGACCTGCGACATCGGCGACGTCCCGCGGCTGCCGGGCAGGAGGCCGCGCGAGGTGCTGCGGATCGCCCAGGAGGCGCTGGGCAACGCGCTGCGCCACGCGCGCGCGCGCCGCATCGATCGGTGCACAGCGACGACGGTGCGTGCGCTGGTCGTCGCCGACGACGGCGCGGGCTTCGACCCGGGCGCCGCTGCGCGACCGCCGGCTCGGGCTGACGTCGATGCGCGAGCGGGCGACGGCGCTCGGCGCGGCCGCTGGCGATCCGGTCGGCGCCCGGCGCGGGGACGACGGTGCGGCTGGAGCGTGGCGCTGCGACGACGATCCGCGACGCTGCTCGTCGACGACCACGCGGTGGTCCGCGCAGGGCTGCGGACGTTCCTCGACCTGCAGGACGACATGGAGGTCGTGGGCGAGGCGGGCGACGGCGAGGAGGCGGTGGCCGCCGCGCGGCGGCTGACGCCCGAGGTCGTGCTGCTCGACCTCGTGATGCCGGGGCTCGACGGGCTCGGCGCGATCCGCCGGCTGCGCGACGGCGACCCGTCGCCCGGGTGATCGTGCTGACGAGCTTCGCCGACGACGACTCGGTGCTCGCCGCGGTGCGGGGCGGCGCCGCCGGCTACCTGCTCAAGGACGTCGAGCCGCAGGAGCTGTGCGGGCGATCCGCGCGGTGCACGCCGGCCGAGGCGCCGCTCTCGACCCGGCGGTCGCGGCGCGGATCGTCGAGGAGGTCGCGCACGGCGGCGCCACCGCGCCCGGCGACGCTCACGCCGCGCGAGCTGCGACGTGCTCCCGCTGATCGCCCGCGGCCGCTCGAACAAGGTCATCGCCCGCGAGCTCGGCGTCGCCGAGAAGACGGTCAAGACCCACGTGTCCCACATCCTGGGCAAGCTCGGCCTCGGCGATCGCACGCAGGCCGCGCTGTACGCCGTCAGGCAGGGGCTCGTGTGACCGGGTCCTACGCCCAATTCCCGATGGTGCCCGGGCCGCGGGCGGCATAGCGTGGCGGTCATGCCCACCGCCATCGTCACCGGCGCCTCCCGCGGCCTCGGACTCGCCCTCGCCCGCGCGCTCGCCGAGCGCGGCTGGCGCCTCGTCATCGACGCCCGCGAGCCCGTCGCGCTGCAGGACGCCGCCGCCGAGCTGGCGCGCTCCACCGACGTCGCCGCGCTCACCGGCGACGTGGCGGACGCCGCGCACCGGCAGGCGCTGCTGGCCGCCGCGGGCGGGGCGGTCGACCTGCTGGTCAACAACGCCGCGGTCCTCGGCCCGAGCCCGCAGCCGCTGCTCGCGCGACTATCCGCTGGACGTGCTCGAGCACGTCTACCGCGTCAACGTGCTGGCGCCGCTCGCGCTCATCCAGCTCGCGCTGCCGCAGCTCGCCGCGCGGGAGCGCGCATCGTCAATGTCACCTCGGACGCGGCCGTCGAGGCCTACGAGGGCTGGGGCGGCTACGGCGTCGGCCAAGGCCGCGCTCGACCACCTGAGCGCGATCCTCGCCGTCGAGCGCGCCGACCTGCGCGTGTACGCCGTCGACCCCGGCGACATGAACACGCGGCTGCACCAGGAGGCGTTCCCCGGCGAGGACATCTCCGACCGCCCGGCGCCCGAGGCCAGCGTCCCCGGCCTGCTGCGCGCTGATCGAGGGCGACCTCCCCAGCGGCCGCTACCAGGCGCGAGCGCTCGCGGAGGCGCCGGCGTGAGCGCGCTCAGCCTTCGAGCTGCCGCGCGGGCTCGAGGCGGCCGACCGCCGCCACGGCCGTGCGCGACGACGTGCGGCTGATGGTCGCCCGGCCCGGCCGCCCGCTGGCCCACGCCCGCTTCCTCGAGCTGCCGCACCACCTGCGCCCGGGCGACCTGCTCGTCGTCAACACGTCGGCCACGCATGCCGGCGGCGCTGACCGCCGCGCGCGAGGACGGGAGCCGTCGACGCTGCACCTCTCCACCCCGGAGCCGGGCCCGGCCGGGCCCGGCCTGCGTTGGGTCGTCGAGCTGCGCCACTGCGGCAGCCGCGTGCGCGACGCCGCCGCCGGCGAGCGGCTCCGGCTGCCCGGCGACGGCGACCGCCGACGCTGCTGGCGCCGTACCTGTCGCGCCGGCCGGCTGTGGGTGGCCGCGCTCGACCTGCCGAGCGGCCTCGACGCCTACCTGGCCGTGCACGGCGCGCCGATCCGCTACGCGCACGAGACCGTCGCGCGGCCGCTGGCCGACCACCAGACGATGTTCGCCGCCGAGCCCGGCAGCGCGGAGATGCCCAGCGCCGGCCGGCCGTTCACGCCGCGGGCGCTTGCCGTGCTGCGAGACCGGGGCGTCGGCGTGGCCCGGATCGTCCTGCACACCGGCGTCTGCTCGCCCGAGCGCGGCGAGCCGCCGTACCCCGAGCGCTTCCGGGTGTCCGGGCGGCGGCGGACCGCGTCAACCGCGCCCGGGCGCGCGGCGGCCGCGTCGTCGCCGTCGGCACGACCGTGGTGCGCGCGCTCGAGACCGCGGCGGACGCGGACGGCACCGTGCAGCCCGCCGCCGGCTGGACCGAGCCTCGTCGTCACCCCCGAGCGGGGGGTGCGCGCGGTCGACGGGCTGCTCACCGGCTGGCACGAGCCGGATGCCACGCCACCTGCTGATGCTGGAGGCCATCGCCGGGCGTCCGCTGCTCGAGCGCTCCTACGCCGCCGCGCTGGCCCACGGCTACCGCTGGCACGAGTTCGGCGACCTCCACCTGCTGCTGAACTGAACCGCGCAAGCCGCGGCGCACGGGGCCGATCCAGCTCCTGTGCCTCTCCGCGCCGTCAAGCCCAGCGCCAACGCCGCGATCGCCGCGGCCATCGTGGTCGCGCGAACCGCCGACGCTGAGCCGGCGGCGATCTAGACTCCCGCCGATGAGGGGTCTCGAAGAGCGCCTGCGCCTCGCGCTGGAGGGCACCGAGACCGGCTTCTGGGAGTGGGACATCGCCTCCGACACCGTCGAGTGGTCGGAGAACATGGGCCCGATGTACGGCCTGCCCCGCGGCACGCAGCCGTCCGGGCACGCCGAGTACATCGACCGCCACGTCGACGAGGGCCAGCGCGCGGAGGTGCAGGCCCACCTGCGCGCCGCGCTGGACCGGGGCGAGGGCTACGAGCACGACCTGCGGATCGCGCTGCCGGACGGCGGCGAGCGCTGGCTGCACTCGCGGGCGCGCGTGCTGCGCGGGCCCGACGGGCGCCCGGAGCGGATCGTCGGGCTGCTCACCGACGTGACCGAGCGCCGGCGGCGCGAGGACGCCCACGCGTTCCTCGACGCCGCCAGCCAGGTGCTCTCGGCGTCGCTCGACCCGGTGGAGACGCTCGACGACGTAGCCCGGCTGGCCGTGCCGCGACTGGCCGACTGGTGCGCCGTCCAGCTCGCGCCGAACGTGCGCGGCGCCTACGAGCAGGTCGCCGTCGCCCACGTCGATCCCGCCAAGGTGCGCTGGGCGCGGGAGCTCCAGGACCGCTATCCGCCCGACCCCGACGCGCCCACCGGCGCGCCCGAGGTCATCCGCTCCGGCCGCTCGGAGCTCTACCCCGTGATCGACGCGGCGCTGCTGGAGGCCGCGGCACTGGACGACGAGCAGCGCGAGATCGTCCGCCAGCTGCAGATGAACTCGGGCATGATCGTGCCGATGGTCGCGCGCGGCCGCACGCTGGGGGCGATCACGTTCGTCTACGCGGAGTCCGGCCGCCAGTACGGCACCCGCGAGCTCGAGCTGGCCGAGGAGCTCGGCCGCCGCGCCGGCCTGGCGCTCGACCATGCGCGGCTGTTCGCCCGCGAGCACCAGGCGGCCGAGACGCTGCAGCTCGCCCTGCTGCCCGGCGCGCTGCCGGCGATCCCGGGTCACGAGCTCGTCGTGCGCTACCTGCCCAGCGACGCGCGCGACCACGCCGGCGGCGACTGGTACGACGCGTTCGCGCTCCCGGAAGGGCGCTATGGGATCGTCGTCGGCGACGTCGGCGGCCGCGGCATCGCGGCCGCGGCCACGATGGGGCAGATCCGCAACGCGCTGCGCGCCTACGCGCTCAAGGACGCCGCGCCCGCCGCCGTGATGGACGATCTCCACGCCCTCGTGGACGCCTCGGGGGGAACGATCACGTTCGCCACGGCGATCTACGTGGCGCTCGACCCGGCGACCGGCGAGGGCGAGCTGGCCACGGCCGGCCACCTGCCGCCGCTGCTCGTGCACGCGGACGGGCGGGCGGAGTACCTGGACATCCCGATCTGCCCGCCGCTCGGGCTCAGCGGCGCCCCGCCGTGCGGGTCGGCGCGCTTCCGCCTCGGCGCGGGCGACACGCTGTGGCTCTACACCGACGGCCTCGTCGAGTCGCGCGAGCGCCCGATCGACGCCGGCCTGGATGCGCTGGCCGAGCTGGCGGGGCACGAGCGCGGCGACCTCGAGCGCCTCGCCGAGACGCTGCTGTCCGCGCTGCCCCGCTCGCGCGAGGACGACGTGGCGCTGCTCGGCCTCCGCCGCGGCTGAGGCCGGCTGCCCGTCAGGCGTCGTGGCCGGGCTCGATGCGCTTGGCCCGGTGGAACGTGAACTCGTCGTCCGCGGCGGCCTCGCCGGCCACCGGCTCGAGCAGGAAGAGGTCGTGGTCGCCGGCGTCGACGCGCGCGAGCACGCGGCCGGCGAACCAGTTGCGGCAGCGGTCGAGCACCGGCACGCCCTCCGGCCCGTCGTGCCAGTCGACCCGGGCGAACTTGTCCACCTCGTCGCCCGTCTCCCCGCCGAAGAGCTCCGCCAGGTCGGCCGCGTCCGCCGGCACGCAGTGGACGCCGAGCACCGGCGCGTCGCGGCCGCGGCGGAACGTGCGGTTGTTGTGCGACAGGCAGACGGCGAACCGCGGCGGGTCGATGCTCGTCTGCGTGGCGAAGCCGACGAGGCAGCCGAGCGGCTCCCCGGCGGCCCGCGCCGTGACGATGAACATCGGGTACTCGAGCTCGCCCACGATGGCGTCGAACGTCTCGCGCATGACGCTCAGTAGTAGACGGTGCGGGTGACGTGCGGACGGCCGGGGATTTCCCCGCCGCGGTTCCACAGCCAGTTGTCGAGCGTCGCCGGCGGGACGCCGAACCGCTGTGCCAGCCCCTCGCAGGCGTGCACCGCGCAGGCCCGGATCTCCGTCTCCTCAGGGCCGCCCTGGGGCAGCTCCTCGCCCGCGTCGACCCGCGCGGCCAGCGCGTCGTCGTAGGCCAGCACGCCGAAGTGGCGCAGCACGTGCGGCACGAGGTTGTCGGCGAAGATGGTCAGCCGGTCGATGTCCGGGTAGTCGGCGACGCCGGCGAGGAACAGGTCGTGCGCGGCGATCTGCGCGCGCTTGTAGAAGCCGGCGTCGGCGAAGAACGGCATCGCGGTCAGCCGCCGCGCGAACGCCTCGGCCGTGCCGCCCGGCGCGAGCGGCTCGTCGCCCAGCCAGGCGCCGAGCTGGTTGAGCGCCTGCGTGTAGAGGCCGGTGAGCGTGTGCGCCGGGTCGAGCCCGAGCACCGCGCCGACGTCCGCCGCCGCGAGCGTACGCAGCCGCGCCGCGCGCCACGGCCCCTCGGCCCGGGCCTGGGCCGTCAGCCGGGCGGTCAGGGCGTCGGTGCCGGTCCCCAGCTCGGCGAACCAGCCCGAGCCGAAGTTGATCGCGTCGAGGACGAGGACGTAACGGGCGACGTCCTCCGCCGGGCCCTCGAGGAAGTGCAGCACGGCATCCAGCCCGGCCGTGCCGGCGGGCGGGACCGTGGCGTCCGGGTCGATGCGGACATGACGCGCACGCGCCGCGATCGCCGCGCAGTGGCTCCGCACGTCGTCGCACAGCACGTGGACAGGCTACGGTGCCCGCCCATGCGCCCGGCGGCCCTCGTCGTCCTCCTGCTCGTGCTCGCCGGGTGCGGCGGCACGTCCGGGCCGCCCACGGTCGTCGTGGCGCTCGACTTCACGCCGAACCCCGTGCACGCGCCGATCTACGAGGCGGCGCGCCACGCCTCGCACGGCGTGCGGTTGCAGATCCGCAAGCCCGGCTCCGGCCCCGACTCGCTCAAGCTCGTGGCCAGCGGGAAGGTCGACCTGGGCGTGCTCGACATCCAGGACCTGGCCATCGCCGCCGGCCAGGGCGTCCCGGTCGTGGCCGTGGGCGAGCTCATCGACCGGCCGCTGGGCGCGCTGATCGCCCAGCCCGGCATCGCCCGCCCGCGCGACCTGGAGGGCAAGACCGTGGGCGTCTCCGGCCTCCCGTCGGACCCCGCGTTCGTGTCGGCGATCGTCCGCCACGACGGCGGCGACCCGGCCAAGATCAAGGAGGTGACGATCGGCTTCGCCGCGGTGAGCCGGCTGCTCACCCGCCGCGTCGACGCGGTGCCGGCGTTCTGGAACGCCGAGGGCGTGGCGCTCAAGCAGCGCGGGCGCGACGTGCGCGAGTTCCACATCGACGACTACGGCGCGCCGCGCTACCCGGAGGTCGTGCTGATCACGTCGCGGCGCACGCTGGCCGCGCACCGCGCCCGGATCGCCGCGGCGCTGGACGCGATCGCCGACGGCGAGCGGACGACGCTGGCCCACCCGGCGGACGCCGTGCGGCTGATCGCCGCGGCGGCGCAGACGCGCGACACGAAGCTGGTGCGCGCCCAGCTCGACGCGGTGCGCTCGGCGTTCGCGCCGGGGCTGCGGATGAACCGGGCGGTGCTGCAGCGCTGGTCGGCGTTCGACGCGCGGATCGGGATGGTGAAGACGCCGCCGGACGTGGCGCGCGCGTTCGACTTCGGGCTGCGGGGCTAGCCCGAACGCTGTCACCGTCCGGGCTGCTCTCCGATCTCATTGGGGGCCGCAGCGCGGCCGCCGGGCTTCAGAGCCGGGTGTGGCGGGCGGTTGCCCGTCGCCGTAACGCTGTCGTGAGACGGTCCGGCGGCTCAACCATGTGCGGCGAGGGTCGCAGATCGTGCCGATTCACGCAAGCTTCACGTCTCCGTGCGGACGGCGAGCGGCAGCGCCGCCCGCACGACCGTGCCGGCGCCGGGCGGCGAGTCGAGCGCCAGGCGGCCACCGAGCGCCTCGACGCGGTCGGCCAGCCCGCGCAGCCCGCTGCCGGTCCCCGGGTCGGCGCCGCCGCGCCCGTCGTCGGAGATCTCGACGCGCAACTCGCTGCCCGCGGCGTCGACGCGCACCCGCAGCTCGGACGCACCGGCGTGCTTGACCGCGTTGGTCAGGCTCTCGGCCACGACGAAGTAGACCGCGGCCTCCAGCGGCTCGTCGAGCCGCTCGGCCGGCACGCCCTCGACGCTGACCGGGAGCGGCGCGCGGGCGGCCAGCGTCTCCAGCGCAGGGGCGAGCCCGCGGTCGTGCGAGCACGGCCGGATGCAGGCCGCGGGCGAGCTCGCGCAGCTCCGCGAGCGCCTGGTCGAGCTCGTCCATGGCGGCGCGCACCAGCGGAGCGGCGCGCTCGGGCTCGTCGAGCCGGCTTCTCCAGCATCCGCAGCTGGATGGCCAGCGCCACGAGCCGCTGCTGGGCGCCGTCGTGCAGGTTGCGCTCCAGCCGCCGGCGCTCCGTGAACGCCGCCTCCAGGATGCGGGCGCGCGAGGCGTTGAGCTGGGCGCGCGCGTCCGCGCTCTCCAGCGCCAGGGCCAGCAGCTCGGCGAAGCCGGCCAGGCGCTGCTCGGCGTCGATGCCCAGCACGCCCTCGGAGGCGACGAGCACGAGCCCCCAGACGCGCCCGCCGGCCACGACGGGTGCGGCGACGGCGGAGCGGTAGCCGCGCCGGCGCATCATCTCGGCGGCCTGGCCGCGTACGTCGGTGTAGTCGTCGATCCGGGCGGGCGCGCCGGTGCGGGCCACGATCGCGGTCAGCCCCTCGCTGTTGCCCAGCGGCACGACCGTGCCGATCTCGAAGCCGCCCAGGTCGTCCGGTCCGCTCCAGCGCCCGACGGTCGCGGCCACGGCGCCCTCGTAGCGGATCGTCGCCCCCGAGCGGGCGTCCAGCAGCCGGCCCGCCTCCTCGGCGACCGCGGTGAAGACGGCGTCGGGCTCCGACCCCGCGGCCACGAGCGTCGCCACCCGCCGCAGCGCCGACTGCTCGTCGGCCAGCACGGCCAGCGCCTCGTGCGCGCCGGCGTCCAGGACCATCCCGATCAGCCCGCGGTCGACGCACGAACAGCGTGCCGGAGACCGGCATCCGGCCGCGCCCGGTCAGCCGCACCCGCCGCGGCGCCCCGGTGCCGGCGAGCATGTCCCGCACCGCGGAGGCCAGGCCGCCGGTCACGTCGTCGTCGAGCAGCGCGCCGCTCTGGGCGCCCGTGGTCATGGTGAACGCCGTGTTGGCGTAGACGACGCGCAGCGCGGCGTCGAAGCAGGCGACGGCGGACGGGGTGGCGTCGAGCAGCCGCCGCAGCGCGCCCGTGTCCAATCCGCGGGCCGCTGCGGTGCCGCGCGGTTCCCCTCCCGGGAGACGCCATGGGCGTAGAAGCTAACGGGCAGCGGATCGTGTGCCCCCGACGCCGTTCCGGGGGCACACGCCAGACGCGAGCGTCGCCGCGCCGGGTCGCCGCGTCAAGGGCGGACTGGCCGACCGTTCAGAGATCCACCACCCGCAGGTCGGGGCGCCGCTCGTGCAGCGCGTCGGTGATCACGCGGCGGTGGCAGCCGGCCGGGTCGGCCTCAAGGCACAGCAGCGCGGTCGCCGGCCCGTGGTCGAGCTCGGCGGCGAGCCGGTCGAGCGCGTCCGGCGCCGCCCGCTCGACGTGGGCGCGGTAGGCCGCCGCGCCCTCGGCCACGCGGCCCTCGTGGAACAGCCAGCGCAGGTCGGCCGGCGTGCCGAGCTCGCGCCGGTGCTCGTAGGCGATGCCGTGGTCGCCGAGCAGCTGCGAGAGCCGCGTCTTCGACATGCCGGGCCGGCGCGACTGCGGCCGGAAGCGCACGTCGATCAGCCGCTGCACGCCGGCGGCCTGGAGCTCCGCCACGAGCTCGGGCGGCAGCAGCCGCTCGTAGCCGATGGTCCACACCGTGGGCACGGCGGCCGACTCTAGTGCCCGCACGAGCGCTTGCAGCGCCGGGCCGCGGCCCGGCTAGCGTGAGGCCCGTTTGCGCCGCCCGGTCGCCATCCTGCTGCTGCTCGCCGCCGCGCTTGCGGTCGCGCCCGCCCGCACGGGCGCGCAGAGCGAGGGCTCGCTCAGGGGCCAGATCGGCGCCGCCAGGGCGCACGAGCAGACGCTGTCGGGTGCGATCGCCCGGCTGAACCGGCTGGAGCGCATCACGGCCGGCCAGATCGCCGTCCTGCAGGGGCGGGTGGCCGACGCCCAGGCGCAGCTCGATGCCGCCGAGGCGCGGCTGGCCGCCACCCAGGCCCAGCTCGCCGCCGCCCAGCGGCGAGTGGCTCGGCTGCGCCGGCGGCTCGCCCAGGTCCGCGACGACGCTCGCGACGCTGCTGCGCGAGCGCTACAGGGCGACGCGCCCGACTTCCTGACGGTCGTGCTGCACAGCGACGGCTTCCAGCAGCTGCTGGAGAACGCTGAACTTCCTGCACCGGGTGGAGCGCAGCGACGCGCACCTGCTCGAGATCGTCGCCGCCGCCCGGACCGACGCCGGCGCGCGAGCAGCGGGTGCTCAGCGCGCTGGCCGTCACGCGCGAGCGCCAGGCGACCGCCGTGCGCGTCCGCCGCGACGCGCTGGCCGGGATCCTGGCGGGCCTGCAGGCGCGCCAGGGCGAGCTCGCCCGCGCGCGCGCCGCCCGCCAGGCCGCGTTGAGCCGCACCCGCGCGGGTCGCCTGCAGGCCGAGCACGCGCTGAACCGGCTCCTCGCGGCGCGCGCCGCGGCCGCCCGCGCCGTCGGCCCCGGCGGCCCGTGGGCGATCCCGTGGCCGATCGTGCAGTGCGAGTCCGGCGGGCAGAACCTGCCGCCCAACTCGGCCACCGCATCGGGCTACTACCAGATGCTCGACTCCACCTGGCACGGCCTCGGCGGCTCCACGCCGCACGCCTACCAGGCGTCCAAGGCCGAGCAGGACCGGCTCGCCGCCCGGCTGTGGGCCGGCGGCGCCGGCGCCCACAACTGGGTCTGCGCCGGCATGGTCAATTTCTAAAGGGGTCTGACCCCTTTAACCACCGCACGGGTTAAACGTGCCTGACCCCTTTAGGTGAGGACGGATGTCCGCCTGAGGCGGATGGGGTCGCGGCCCTACCTTGCCCGGCGTCATGGGAGCCTTCGTCGACCTCTGGCGCCGCGAGCCGGCGACGCGCCCGTTCTTCCTCGCGCTGCTGCAGAGCGCGCTGGGCACCGGCGCCGGCTACGTGGCGATCATGGTCGTGGCCTACGACCGGCTCGGCTCGGCCTGGGCGGCCAGCCTCGTGCTGCTGGCCGACATCCTCCCGGGGATGGTGCTCGGGCCGCTCGTCGGCGCCTGGCTGGACCGGCACGACCGCCGGCGCAGCGCGGCGCTGGCCGACGGGCTGCGCGCCGCCGCGCTCGCCGGGATCATCGTCGTCCCCGGCGCGGTGCCGATGCTCGCGCTCGCCCTGGTCGCCGGCCTGGGCAACACGATCTTCCGCCCGGCGGTGTACGGCTTGCTGCCCAGCGCCGTCGGCGAGGAGCGCCGGATGGCCGCCGTCGCGCTGTGGAGCGCCGTGGGCGACGCGGGGATGACGCTCGGCCCGGCGCTGGCGGGCGTCTGCATCGCGGTCGGCGGCGCCTCGCTGCTGCTGGCCGTCGACGCCGCCGCGTTCGCCGGCTGCGCGCTGCTGCTGACTCGCGTCCGGCTGGTCGGGTGCCCGGAGCAGGACGAGCCCGAGGCGGAGTCGCTGGCCGACGGCGTGCGCGAGGGCGTGCGCTTCGTCCTGGGCGACCGCAGCGTGCGCATCCTGGTCGCGGTCACCGGCGGCGGCGTGACGCTGTGCGCGGCGATGATGAACGTCGCCGAGGTCCTGCTCGCCCGCCGCGCGCTGCACGTCGGCGGCTCCGGGTTCGGCGCGATGGTCGCCGTGTTCGGCATCGGCATGCTCGCCGGGTCGCTGTTCAGCGGCCGCAGCACCGGCCTGCGCCGGCTCAGCCTCGGCTTCGCCGGCGGCCTGGCCATCCTCGGCCTCGGCCTGCTCGGCTCCTCGCTCGCTCCGTCGCTGCCGTTCGCGCTGCTGAGCTTCTTCGTCACCGGGTTCGGCAGCTCGGTCGAGGCGACGCACGGCCGCGGCCTGGGCCAGCACCTCGTGCCCCAGCGCCTGCTCTCGCGCTTCCACTCGATCAACGGCATGATCGAGTCCTGGGGGTTCGCCGGCGCCGCGGTGGTCGCCGGCGCGCTGGCGAGCCTGTGGGGCGCCCGCGGCGTGTTCGCCGTCTCGGGCGCGGCGATCCTGCTGATCTCCGCGTTGACGGCGGCGACGCTGGTGCGCCGGGTCGCCGCGCCGGCCGCGCAGCCGGCTCCGGTCGCGGCCTGATCGCCCCCTCGCTCATCGAATGGGCGTGGCGGGCTCGGCGAACGGCCGGCTGGATAGGGGTGGGTCGGCCCGGCGTGCGCTCGAGAACGACCGCCGTGGCTGCCGGAACGATCACGGTCGACCTAGATGCGTCACACCGGAAACACGTGGGCCGACGCGACGCGGGCGCGGGAGAAGCGATCATCCGCGGACGGCGGCCGGCGCCCTCACTCCCCTACCCAGCCGGCCGTTCGCCGGTGCAACAAGGCGCGGCGTACCGACGCGGCGCGCTACGGGCGCGCTGCCTGAGCGGCCTGCCACTCGCGCTTGTGGACCCGCTTGGCCGCCTGGTAGTCGGCCAGCGCCTGCGCGGAGTCGACGTCGCCCAGCGTCGGGTGCCAGGGCACGAGCCCCTCGGCCGCGCTCACGCCGAAGCGCTTGGCCAGCACCGACCCGAGCGCCTTGACCTTCATCTCGCCGAACCCCGGCAGCCCCGCGATGTTCGCCCGCAGCTCGTCTGTCGTCTGCGCGTCCGTCCACACGCGGGCGGCGTCGCCGTCGTAGCGCTCCACGACGTGGCGCGCCAGGTCCTGGACGCGCGTGGCCATCGCCCCCGGGAAGCGGTGGATGGCCGGGCGCTCGCGGAACACGGCGTCGAGGTCGGCGGAGGCCAGCGTGGCCGCGTCGAGCGTGCCGAGCCGCTCGCGCAGCGCCAGCGGCCCGGAGAACGCCTTCTGCACCGGCACCTGCTGGTCGAGCGCGAAGCCCACCAGCAGCGCCATCGGGTCCCGCGCGACCAGCGCGTTGGCCTCGTCGGAGTCGGTGAAGTACAGGCGGTCGGGCATCAGCGGAGCTTAACCCTGGCCGGCGCGCAGCCCGCGTGGGCGACCGGCAGCTTCACGGCTACGCGGCGGCGGCGATGTCCGCCCAGGCGCGCTCGAGCGCCTCGAGCAGGACCTCGGCCGGCTGGGCGCCGGACACGCCGTAGCGGCGGTCGAGCACGAAGAACGGCACGCCCTGGATGCCCAGCCGGGCGGCCAGCAGCTCGTCCTCGCGCACGGCGTCGCCGTGGCGGTCGCCGAACGCCACGGCGCGCGCCTCGTCCGGGTCGACGCCCGCCTCGGCCACCAGCCGGGCCAGCGTCTCGGGGTCGGAGATCGCCTCGCCCTCGGTGAAGTAGGCGGCCATCAGCCGCTCCTTGGCGTCGGCCTGGTGCCCGTGGACCGCGGCCTCGTGGATGAGCCGGTGCGCGGTGAACGTGTTGCCACCCCGGGCGACGTCGAGGTGGTACTCCAGGCCCTCCTGCGCGGCCAGCTCGGTGACCTGCGCCTGCGCGGCCTGCGCGCGCTCGAGGGTCATCCCGTACTTCTCGGCCAGGCGCTCCGCGCTCGCCCCCTCGGGGTTCACGGGCGCCTGCGGGTCGAGCTCGAAGCTGCGCCACAGCACGCTCACGTCGTCGCGGTGATCGAAGCGCTCGAGCGCGGCCTCGAAGCGCCGCTTTCCGATGTAGCACCACGGGCAGACGACGTCCGACCAGATCTCGACGGTCAGCGGCATATAAGAAAAGAGTAGGAACATGATCCGGGTCCCGTCTCACTGCGTAGAACTGGGTCGCCATCTCACTGCTCGTCCTCTTCGCGTTTCTCGCCGGTGCCGGAACCGCGCTGAGCCCCTGCGTGCTGCCGGTGCTGCCCGCGCTGCTCAGCGCCGGGGCCACGGGCGGGCGGCGGCGGCCCTTCGGCATCGTCCTCGGGCTGGCGCTGACGTTCACCCTGACCATCGTCGGCCTCGCCACGGTGGTGGACGGCGTCGGGCTCGGAGCCTCGGCGACGCGCGTCCTGGCGATCGTCGCGCTCGCCGGATTCGGCCTCGCCATCGCCGTGCCCGCCATCGGCGACCGGCTGGAGGCGCCGCTCAGCCGGCTGGCCCGCTTCGGGCCGCGGACGACCGGGCGCGGCTTCTGGTCCGGCCTGATCGTGGGCGGCGCGCTGGGGTTCGTCTACGCGCCGTGCGCCGGCCCGATCCTCGCCGCGGTGATCTCGGTGGCCGCGTCGGGGCGCTCGCTGGCGGTGGCGATCGGATTCGCGCTCGGGTCGGCCGCCGTCCTGCTCGTCCTCGCGCTCGCCGGCCGCGCCGTGTTCAGCCGCATCCATCGCGGGCCCTGGCTCCAGCGCACGCTCGGCGGCGTGATGGTGCTGACCGCGGTGGCAATGGCGTTCCAGCTCGACGTGCGCTTCCAGAGCACGATCGCCAACCATCTCCCGGCCGCCGTGGTCGACCCGACGAATTCGCTGGAGACGTCCCACGCCGTCGCTTCCCGGCTGGCGGAGCTGCGCGCTCCGTCGCGCTTCACCGCCCACCGCACGGCCCGGCACGACGGCCTGCCCGACTACGGCCCGGCGCCGGAGTTCACCGGCACGCAGGAGTGGTTCAACTCGCGGCCGCTGTCGCTGGCCGCCCTGCGCGGGCGGGTGGTGCTCGTCGACTTCTGGACCTACACCTGCATCAACTGCATCCGCACGCTGCCCCACCTGGAGGCGTGGGACGCGAAGTACCGGCACGACGGCCTGACGATCGTCGGCGTCCACTCGCCGGAGTTCCCGTTCGAGCGCGACGCGGGCAACGTGGCCCGGGCCGTGCGCGACGACGGCATCCACTACCCCGTGGTGCAGGACAACAAGCTGGCCACCTGGAACGCCTGGCGCAACGAGTACTGGCCGGCCGACTACCTGATCGACGCCCAGGGCCACGTCCGCGCCGCCCACTTCGGCGAGGGCGAGTACGGCACGATCGAGAACCAGATCCGCACGCTGCTGGCCGACGCCGGCGCCAAGGACCTGGGCGGGCGCTCGCACCCGTCCAAGACCTACGACCCGACGAACGAGGCCACTCCGGAGACCTACCTCGGGCTCAACCGGGCGGAGAACTTCCTGCCCGGCCCGGACCTCCCCGGCACGCACGGCTATCGCCGCTACGCCGGTCAACTGCCGCTCAGCCACTTCTCGCTCGCCGGCACCTGGACGCTGACCGGCGAGGCCGCCACCGCGGGGGCGAACGCGCAGCTCTTCGGCCGGGTGGTCGGCAAGGACGTCTACCTGGTGCTCAGCCCCCCGGCCCACGGTTCCGGCCGCGTGCGCGTGACGGTGGACGGGCGGACGGAGAAGGTGCTGCAGGTGAAGACCCAGCGCCTCTACCACCTGATCTCCCGCCCCCGCCCGGGCGTCTATGACCTGCGCCTGGACTTCGCCCCCGGCGTCGCGGGCTACGCGTTCACTTTTGGCTAGTCCAGACGTCGAGCGCGTCGTCCGGCGGGTCGCTGCCGGGGGCGTGGTCGCGCAGCCAGTACTGACCCTGCTCGTACATCAGGTTGATCTCGGGCGCGCGCATGGTCGAGACGATGAGGATGCGCGCCGGCTCGTCGGCGTGGTTGTCGAGGCGGTGCGCGCCCGCCTCGCCGGCCGGGAAGGCGACCACGTCGCCCGGCGCCAGCTCGCGCCGGGACTCGGGCGTCCGCAGCGTCGGCCGGCCGGCGAGGACGACGAGCAGCTCCTCGTTGGCGAAGTGGGCGTGGAGCGGGAACGTGGCGGCGCCCGGGGGGACCTCGAACAGGGACGCGCCGAGGTCCCGCGCGCCCGCCTGGCGGCCGAGCCGCGAGCGCTTCCACACGAACGGCGGCTCGTCGCGCTCGACGTCCCAGTCGGGCTCGAACACGTTCGGCGTCACGCGAGCCACTCCGCGGGGACGACCGGGCCGACGCGGCCCGGGAAGTCGGGGCAGACCCGCAGCGCGTGGGCGCCGGCGGGCCGGGCCGCGATCCGCTCGCGCAGCTGGTCGAAGCACATGGCCAGGCGGACGGAGGTGGCCACCTGGAAGTCGGCGGCGTTGACCTGCTCGCCGCCGATCACGCCCTCGGCGAGCAGCGCGTCGACGTGGTCGAGCTGCGCGGGGAGCGCCTGGGCACAGGCTTGGCCGGCGGCGTCGGGCACGCGCATCTGCAGTGCGACCACCGGGCGCAGCACTGGCAGCGCGGGCGCGAGCGCGCTGACCGGCGGCCGCGCCCCGGCGAGGAAGCTCGCCATCGCCGGCGGGTCGTGCACGACACCCCAGCGGGTGAGCCGGCGCACCGTGTCCTGCAGCGCGTCGTCGGCCCACGCCTCCGCGCGCTGCATCGCCTCGCCGGCCACCAGCGGCGGCGTGGGCTGGGCCGCGTCGAGCGCGCGGGCGATCCGGCGGGTCGTCGTCACTCGCCGGCCGTCGAGGCGCATGACCGGCGCAGTCGTCGCGCGGTAGCCCAGCAGCGGGAGGATCACCCGGTGCGACATGTTCGGCAGGTCGTAGCGGGTGTACGGGATGCCCTTGTGGCGCAGCATCAGCTCCGCCGCCAGCGACGGGTGGGAGCCGGGCAGGCCGAGCAGCGTGGCGTGCATCAGTGGTTCCTCGCGTGGGTGCGTGCGTCGACTGGGGGTCGCTGGCGCCGCCTGGCCAGGACGCAGACCCGCGGGAATCCCTCTGGGATTTCAAGTGGTCGAGGACGCCGCCAGGCGGTGATCAGCGGCCGCCAGGCGGCGTGCGTGTCCGCGCGAGGGGCCACTAGTCCACCAGGGCCTGGTAGACCAGCTGGCGGAACTGCGTGCGGATCGGATAGGTGCTCGACGGGATCATCTGCGTGAAGAACAGCGCGGTGACCCGCTCGGCCGGATCGACCCAGAACGCCGTGCTCGCGAGCCCGCCCCAGTTGTACTCGCCCGGCGTCGACAGGACCTTCTGGGCCACCGCGTCCTGGTTGACGGCGAAGCCGAGCCCGAAGCCCACGCCCGCGAAGCTCACCTCGGCGAACAGCTGGCGCCCGAACGCCTCCAGGTCCGCGCGCCCGGGCAGGTGGTTGCTCGCCATGTAACGCAGCGTACGGCTCCCGAGCAGGCGCACGCCGTCGAGCTCGCCGCCGTTGAGGAGCATGCGCGTGAAGCGGTGATAGTCGGCGGCCGTGCCGACGAGCCCGCCGCCGCCCGAGAACGCCTTCGGCTTGACCTTCGCCGCCTTCGCCAGCGGGCTGACGGCCGGTCGCCCGGTCGCCGGATCGCGCGAGTAGGCCTCGGCGAGCCGGTCGGCGTCGGCCGGCCCGAAGCTCGTGCCGGTCATCCCCAGCGGCCCGAAGATCCGCTCGGCGAAGAACTCCTCCAGCGTCCGCCCGGAGATCACCTCGACCACCCGGCCCAGCACGTCGGTGCTGTGGGAGTAGTTCCACTCGCTGCCCGGCTCGAACAGCAGCGGCAGCTCCGCCCAGGCGTCGCAGCAGTCCTGGAGGCTCAGCTCCGGCGGGAAGCCGAACTCGAAGCCGCGCGCGCGGTAGAGCGCGTCGACCGGGTGCGCGTAGTGGAAGCCGTAGGTCAGCCCCGACGTGTGCGTGAGCAGGTGCCACATGCGCACGGGCTCGCGCACCGCCACCGTGACCGGCTTCACCGCCGTCCCGGCGCTCCACACCCGGGCGTCGGCGAAGCTCGGGATCCAGTTCGCCACCGGGTCCTTGAGCTCGAACGCCCCCTCCTCGTAGAGCATCATCGCCGCCACCGAGGTGATCGGCTTGGTCATCGAGTAGATCCGCCAGACCGTGTCGTCCTCCACCGGCAGTCCGCGGTCGAGGTCGCGCCGACCGCCCTTGCCGACGTGCACGACGCGCCCGTCGCGCGCCACCACGGCCAGCCAGCCGGCCAGCTTGCCGTCCTCCACGTAGCGGTCGAAGTGCCGATCGATGCGCTCCAGCCGGTCCGCGGCGAACCCGGCCTGTTCCGGGTCGGTCTCCACCCTCAGCTCCCCCATGGCGGCGAATCCTTCCAAGCTTTCGCCAACCGGGCTCTGGTTGGCTACGCCGACCGTGATCGGAGGGAGGTCGATGGTGCTCGGCAAGGTCCTGGTGGCAGCGGCGGCGGCGCTCGCGTTCGTTCCCGCGGCGGCGCGCGCGGCGTCGCCCGCGGTGGTGGCGGTCGGCGACTCGGCGATCTCCGGCGAGGCCGGGCGCTGGGCGGGGAACACGAACGGCGACCCGGCCCGCACCGACGCGCTCGGTCCGACCGCGTACTACGACAACGCCGCCGGGACGGGCGAGGCGATCCCGGGCTGCCATCGCTCCAAGTCGGCCGAGGTGCTGCTCGGCGGCGGCGTGACCGGCGTCAACCTGGCCTGCTCGGGCGCCCGGACGTACACGCACACCGGCGACGACGGCGCGTTCAAGCCCGGGCTGGACTTCTACGACTCGGGCGGCCAGGTCGGGCAGGCGCTGGCGCTGCAGAACTGGGCGGCCGCGCACCCGGGCGCCGTCAAGGCCGTCGTCGTGCTGATCGGGGCCAACAACTACGGCTTCTCGACGGTCGTGCAGGACTGCGTGGAGGACTGGCTGCTGTCGCCGTCGTGGTGGAAGGACTACTGCCAGGACGACAGCACCGAGAAGGCGATGTTCTCGGCAGCCAACGTTGCGACCGTCACCGCCCAGGTCAGGCAGGCCTACCTGAACATCCACCAGGCGATGCACACCGCCGGCTACGCCGACTCGAGCTACACGATCCTCGCGCAGACCTACTCGTCCCCGCTCCCGAACGGCTCCGGCATCCGCTACCCGGAGACCGGCTACACGCGCCAGACGACCGGCGGGTGCGGCGTGTGGAACAAGGACGCCGACTGGGCCAACGCGACCGTGGTGGCCACGTTCAACTCGACCATCCGCAACGCGGTCGCCCAGACCGGGCTGAGCAACGTGAAGCTGCTCGACATGCAGAACGCGCTCGTCGGCCGGCGGCTGTGCGAGAAGAGCGACGGGCTGCTGGAGGAGCGCGGGATCGCCAACTGGCGCAGCCCGGACGCGGCCGACAACAGCGAGTGGGTCGAGCAGATCCGCACCGTCACCACGCTGCTCCCGCCCTACCAGCTCCAGGAGGACGGCCACCCGGACTACTGGGGCCAGCTCGCGCTGCGCAACTGCCTGCGCCAGGCCTACAACGGCGGCGCGGTCCGCGGCGGGAGCTGCACCCGGAGCGAGAACGGGCTCAACGGGAACGGCGAGCCGAGGATGGGGCTGACGTAGCGAGCGCGTACAGCAGCGCGAACAGCGCCAGCGCCAGCGCCGCCGCGGCGGCGATGTAGACCGGCCACGGCCCCATCACGCTGAGCAGCGAGGCGTCGGCGGGCTTGGCGCGCAGGTACATGTAGTCGCCCCCGGTGAGCAGGTCCGCCGAGCCCGCGACCGCGGCCATCGCCACGGTGGCCGCGAACGCCCGGCGGACCGCTCCCGGCCGCGGCCGCAGGTCCAGGCCGAACACCAGCAGGCACGCCGCCACGACCACGCCGCAGTGGGTCGTGAAGTACGTGAAGTAGAAGACGCTCGGGAACGCCTCGTTGAGCGACGGCGTGAGCACGGCCTGCAGCGACGCGGTCAGCCCCCAGAAGTAGACGACCTCGACCAGCACCGGCACGCCCGTCCACAGCGCGACCGGGGCGAGCACCGCGACCACGTCGGACAGCTGCAGCGGGAGGTTGAAGCCCCAGTCCCAGCGGCCCTGGAAGGCGTTGACGGCGTACTCGACCAGGAACGCGCCGAGGATCAGCGCGGCGAGCCCGCGGCGGGGGACCGCCCGCGGCGCGCGCACCGCCACGACGATCGCCACCGCCATGACCGCGAGCGCGGCGAGGTGCTCGGGCGAGAACTGGCGCACGCCGCAGGTTAAACGACGAGGGCCCCGCCGGAGCGGGGCCCTCGATTGCGATGACTACGCCGCCTCGGGAAGCGGCTCGTGGCTGAAGCGCGGCAGCCAGCCGAGCTTGCTCGGGAGGTACCAGTTCCAGCGGCCGAGCAGCTTCATCGTGGCCGGGAGCAGCACGGCGCGGACGATCGTGGCGTCCACCAGGATCGCCACCGCCAGCCCGACGCCCATCTCCTTGAAGTCGATGAACGTCAGCGTGGCGAAGATCGCGAACACGGCGACCATGACGATCGCGGCGCTCGTCACCGTGCCGGCGGTGGCCTTGATGCCCTCGACGACCGCGTCCTCGGTCCGGCGGCCACGGTCCACGGCCTCCTTGATCCGGCTGAGGATGAACACGTGGTAGTCCATCGACAGCCCGAACAGGATCACGAAGAGGAACATCGGCAGCCAGCGCGGTCACGCCGTGGTTGGACTTGAAGCCGAGCGCCTTCTCGAAGTGCCCGTCCTGGAAGATCCAGGTGAGGACGCCGTAGGCCGCGCCGACCGACAGCAGGTTCAGCACGATCGCCTTGATCGGGATGACGATCGAGCGGAACGTGACGAGCAGCAGCAGGAACGCCAGGATGAGCACGAACGCGAACACGATCGGCGCACGGCTCTTCATCAGGTCGCTGAAGTCCTTCGTCTGCGCGGTCATGCCGTCGACGTAGGCCGCCTTGACGCCCGGCGCGTTGCCGACGGTCGCGTCGACGATCCCGCCGCGGAGCGCCGCCAGGCCGGCGTCGGACTGGGCGTTGGTGCCGTCGCCCTTGATCGGGATGTTGATCTGCGCGACCTGGCGGTCAGGTGACACCGTCACGCTGAACGGCCCGTTGAAGTGGCCGCTGGCCACCGCGCGGCGCTCCAGCGCCTTCGTCGCCGCCACGAACTGCGACGTGGTCACGTCCTTGGCGTTGACGGTGACGATCGCCGGGATCTGCCCGCCCGGGAAGGCGCCGTCGATGCGGTCGTAGACCCGGATGACCTCGAGCTTGCGCGGCAGGTCCTGCGTGCCCGAGTTGACGAGGTGCATCTTCAGCGCCGGCGTGGCCAGCACCAGCAGGACGAGCACCGCGGCCACCGCCGAGATCGCCGGCCGGGCCAGCACGCGGTTGAGCACCGCGCCCCACATCCGGCTCTCGCCGTCGCCGCGGCGGATGCGGTGCAGGAACGGCACGCGGCCCTTGTCGACCTTGTTGCCGAGCGCGGCCAGCACGGCCGGGACGACCGTGACCGAGCCGATCATGGCCACGGCGACCACCATGATCGCGCCGATGCCGAGCTGCGTGAACGTGCTGTCACCCGCCAGGAACATTCCGGCCATGGCGGCCATGACGGTGAACCCGGAGATCAGCACGGCGCGACCGGACGTGGCCGCCGCGGTCAGCACGGCCTCCTGCTTGCTCGCGCCCTTGCGGACCTCCTCACGCTCGCGGCGCAGATAGAAGAGCGTGTAGTCGACGCCGACCGCCAGGCCGACGAGCAGCACGATCGAGTCGAGGTTCTGCCCGAGCGGGACGAGGTGGCTCGGCAGCGCCGACAGCCCGAGCGTGGCCGCCACCGCGGTCAGGCCGAGCAGCAGCGGGACGCCGGCGGCGACGAGCGCGCCAAAGGCCAGCAGCAAGATCACCAGCGTGATCGGCAGCGACAGCTTCTCCGCCTTCTGGAAGTCGTCGCTGAACGCCTTGGAGAGCGCCTTGGACGCGCTGGCGGACCCGAACTCGCCGACGTAGACCGCCGGATTGGCCCGGGCGACGCGATGCACGGAGTCGACGATCGGCTGGATCGCGTTCTCGGCCTCGGTCTGCGTGCCGTGCAGCTTGAAGGTCACGAGCACCGAGCGCCCGTCCTTGGCGACGTGGTCGGCGTGGCGGTAGGGGGACTCGACGTCGTAGACGCGCGGGCTCTTGGAGACCGCGGCCATCGTCTGGGCGACCGCCGCGCGCACCGCCGGATCGGTCGCGTGGCCGCCCGGCCGCGCCTGGACGAGAACATTCTCGTCGTTCTGCGTGGGGAAGTGATCGTCGACGAGCGACATCGCCCGGCCGGAGTCGCCGACGCGGTCGTTCTCGTCGGCCGGCTTCTTGACGCCGACCATGCCGCCGATCACGAGCGACAGGACGACGAAGGCGATCCAGCCGCCGATCGCGAGCTTGCGGTGCTCAGCACTCCACCGGCCCATGCGGGCCGCGAGGTTCTTCTGCACTTGGGGAGACTCCTGGGGAGGATTGGAGAGGCTCGCGTAGTGTCGGGCGTGGGCGGCCCCGGTTCGTGGGGGGCTCCCGGCGTCCGGGGGTGGCGCCACCCGCACCGCCGAGGTTCGGGGTCGCCCCCCGATTGACAGAATGGGCCGCGATGTCCAGGCGGTCGACATCGCTGCTGGCCGGGGAGGGGGTCCTGCTGGCGGTGGCACTCGCGGTCGCGGCGGCCACGTCGACCGCCGCCGACTGGCGCCCGCCGGGGCTCGTGCTGGTCCTGCTCGCGCTCGCCGTGATCACCGACCTGTTCGCGGTCAGCCACGAGGGCCAGCGGATCTCGGGCTCGTTCCTGGCCCTTGTGCTGGCCATGGCGCTGCTCGGGCCGGCGCCCGCGGTCGCCATCGGCGTCGCCTCCGTGTTGGCCGACCACGTGCGCGCCCGCAACCCGCCGGCCCGGCTGCTGACCAACCTGGCCGCGTTCGCCACGTTCCCGCTCGTCGGCGCGCTGCTCGTCCGCTGGGCCGACGTGCCGGAGCGCAGCGGCTGGTTCCCGCTGCTCGTGTTCGGCGTCTTCCTGGTCACGAACCTCCTGAACTTCCTGATCATCGCCGGCGACCACGCCGTCCACGCCCGCGTCTCGCTGGCCGGCGAGTTCCGGGCGATCTTCCTGCCGGTCCTGCCCTCCGAGGTGATCAGCGGCCTGCTGTGCGCGCTGGTGGCCGCGGTCTACGTGCGCACCGGCGTGGCCGCGATGGCGCTGATGGTCCTCGTCCTGCTCGTCTTCCAGTATCTGCTGCGGGCGCTGCTGCTGTCGCGCGAGCGGGCCGACCGGCTGGCCCGGCTGCAGATCGGCGTGCTGGTCTCGCTGATCGAGACGCTGGCGCTGCGCGACCGGATGACCGCGCGCCATTCGGCGGCGGTCGCGCGCTACTCGGCGGCGATCGCCGCCGCGCTCGACTGGGCGCAGCCGGAGCGCGAGCTCGCCCACACCGCCGGGCTGCTGCACGACATCGGCAAGTTCGCCTTCCCCGACTCGATCCTGCTGGCCGACTCGCGGCTCACCGCCGCCCAGCGGGAGGCGGTGAAGGCCCATCCCACCGACGGCGCGCAGGTCCTGCGCCGGCTCGACGGCTACGCGCCGGTGGCCGACGTCGTGCTCGCCCACCACGAGCGCTGGGACGGCGGCGGCTACCCACGCGGGCTGGCCGGCGAGGCGATCCCCGCCGCCGCCCGCGTGATCGCCGTGGCCGACACCTACGACGTCCTCACCGCCCGCGACTCCTACCGCAAGCCGGTCAGCCCGCAGGCGGCCGTGGCCGAGCTGCGGCGCGTGGCGGGGACGCAGCTCGACCCGGCGATGGTCGAGGTCTTCGCGGACCTCGTGGCCCGCGGCGACCTGTCGTTCAGGCACGCCGACGACGTCGACTTCGAGCACGAGCTCGGGTTCGACCGGCTCGTGCGGGCGCACGCCCTCCCCGGAACGGGGTAATCGAGTTCAGCTCGCGACGGCGCGTCCGATGACGGGGCCAGCCCCAGACCCCTGACCCGAAGGAGCCGTTCCCATGGGCTTCAAGTACTAGCGCAGCAGCGACTCGGAGCGGCACAGCTCGAGATAGTCGAGCGCGTCGAAATCTAGGCCCGCAGGTAGGCCAGCACCGCGAGCACGCGGCGGTGCGACTGGGGTGTGGCGTCGAGCCCGAGCTTGGCGAAGATGGCGGTCACGTGGCGCTCGACCGCGCGGTCGGACAGGTACATGCGCTGCGCGATCGCCGCGTTGGAGCGGCCCTCCGCCATCTCGCCCAGCACCGCGCGCTCGCGCTCGGTCAGGTCGTCGAGCGGCGTGCGCTCGTCGCGCCGGCGGCCCAGCAGGTGCGAGACCACCTCGGGGTCGAGCGCCGACTCGCCGGCGGCCACGCGGCGCACGGCGTCGACGAACCGGTCGCCGTCGGTGAGGCGGTCCTTGAGCAGGTAGCCGACGCCCTCGGTGCCGTCGCTGAGCAGGGCGTAGGCGTAGTCCTCGTCGAGGTACTGCGAGAGCACGAGCACACCCGTGCCCGGGAGCTCCTCGCGGATACGGCGCGCCGCCTGCAGGCCCTCGTCGGTGTGGGTGGGCGGCATGCGGATGTCCGAGATCACCACGTCGGGCTTGTGGCCGCGCACCTTGCGCAGCAGCTCGTCGAGGTCCCCGGCCATCGCCGCGACCTCGATCCCCTCGGCCTCGAGCAGCCGGGCGATCCCCTCGCGCAGCAGCAGCGAGTCCTCGCCGATCACGGCGCGCAGGGCATCACCCCCTTGACCAGCGTCCCGCCGCCGGGAGGGCTGTCGACCTCGAGCCGCCCGCCGAGCGCCGCCAGCCGGTCGGCCATCCCGCGCAGCCCCGAGCCGCCGTGCGCGTCGGCGCCGCCCGCACCGTCGTCGCGCACGCTCACGGCGAGCGTGCCGCCGGCCCGCTCGACGCGCAGCTCGGCGCGCGTCGCGCCGGCATGGCGGACGACGTTGGCCAGCGCCTCTGCGGCCAGGAAGTAGCCGGTGGCCTCGACGGCGCGCGGCAGCCGCGCCTCGCCGTCGTAGTCCAGCTTCACGGTCAGCGGCACGCGCCGCACGAGCGTGCGCAGCGCCGGGACCAGGCCCAGCTCGGTCAGCACGGCCGGATGGATCCCGCGGGCGAGCTCGCGCAGCTCCGCGGTCGCCCGCTGCAGCTCGTCGCGGGCCACGGCGAGGCGCTGGGCGGCCAGCTCGGGGTCGCGGCGCAGCTCGGCCTGGATGAGGTTCAGCTCGAGCCCCACCGCGAGCAGCCGGCTCTGTGCGCCATCGTGCAGGTCGCGCTCGATCCGGCGGCGGGCCTCGTCGGCGGCGGCGACGATCCGGGCGCGCGACGCGCGCAGCTCGTCCTGGCGGCGCACGCGCTCGGTGATGTCGCGGACGTAGCCGGTGTACATCGGCGGCCCGGGGACGTCGATCCGCGTGATCGTCAGCTCGACGGGCATCTCGTGGCCGTCGGCGTGCAGGCCGGTGGTCTCCATGCGCGTGCCGATGAGGTTCCCGGCGCCGCGGGACAGGCCGGCCCGATGGGCGCCGCGCAGCGATGCCGGCACGAGCACGTCGGCCAGCTCGCGGCCCACCAGCGCGTCCGGGCCGTGGCCGAAGACGGCGTGGGTGGCCGCGTTGGCCTCGACGATGGTGCCGGTGTGGTCGATGGTGATGACCGCGTCGAGCGCCGCGTCGAGCATAGCCCGCTTGCGCGCCTCGCTCTCGCGGTGCTCGAGCCACTGGCCGATCCGCCGGCCGAGGCTGGCCAGGGTGCGCAGCAGGTCGGCGTCCGGCGGTGCGGCCGCGGTGGTCAGGAACTCGAGCGCGCCGCCGCCGGCCAGCGGGACGGCGAACGCGCAGTGCAGGCCGGCGGCCGCCGGGCCCCGGGGGAAGTTCGCGTCGGCGGCGATGTCCGGGATCCAGGCCGGCTCGCCGCTGGCCTGCACGCGGCCGGGCAGGCCTTCGCCGGGCGCGAGCGCGAGCCCGCGCGACGCCGCGGCGAAGCGGGCGGCCTCAGGCGCGGCCCAGGTGGCGACGCAGCGGACCGCGCCGGCCTGCGGCAGCCAGGCGCCGCCGTAGTGCCAGCCGAGGCCTGCGGCGATCTCGGCCAGGAGGACGTCGAGCGGGGCGTCGGCGGTGAGGGCGGCGGCGACCGCGTGCTCGACCCGCAGCAACCGGGCCGGGTTGGAGGCGGTGGCGATCACGGAGTGGGGCCAACTCTCCGGGCTGGTGCCGACGCCGTCAAGCGGGCCAGCGACCCGCTCGACGGGCGGGTAGCCGCACCCCGCACGCTCGGCTCGGGCTGCGCGCTCGGGTCGCGGCCCCATTGCGCCGCCCGGTGCCGGCGGATTAGGGTTTCCCCAAGGGCGCATGGACGCAGAAAAGGACGACGGGGCTGAGCAGACGCAGGCGCTCGACGCGCTGCTGCTCGCGCCCGTGGAGACACGCGTGAGAGGAGGGCGCTATGTTTAGACATGTCAAATATTTTTGACACTGGAGCGATTTTGCCATGCTGACAAGCCTTTCCTACCGGGAGAAGACTCTTTACGCCTCGCTTGCGGCGCAGTTATTGTGTACGGCCCTTACTTCTTACTGCACCAGCAAAACTCGGTCAACAAGGTTGCCGGAATGATTATCGCAATTATCGTGCTCCAGATAATTCTCCAATCGGTCATTGCCGCCGTGACGAGGAACCGCGTAACAGATGAGCGCGATCGGTTGATCGAACTCCGAGGCTATCGTGCCGGTTATCTAACGCTCGCCTCATTGATGGTGCTTGGGCTGGGCATGCTGTGGTTTCATGCGACCGTCGGCCATCTTCGATTGGACAGCCGAATGGTAGGGCTTCATTTCTTGAGCGCCTTCTTTGGGATGTTGATCATCGCCGATATCACCAAAACCGCCACCAAGATTGTGGCTTACCGGAAGCCACTCTAATGCCAGCTATACGCAATCAGATTCGAGAACTCCGAGCAGTTCGTGAGATCACGCAGCAAGAGCTCGCGGACAAAATCGGAGTGACACGCGGGACGGTCATAGCCATGGAACAAGACAAATATTCGCCCTCTCTCGAGACTGCGTTCAAAGTGGCAATGGTGCTTGGCGTGTCGCTTGAGCAGTGCTTTAAGTATGACTCTCGCGGTAAGCGCTAACCTAGGGGGCGCGAGCTTGCGATTGAGCGCCACCGAGATGACTTGTGTTTTGTCCGGGTTGCCCGTGATCTGGAGACTATCCGGAAACCAGCTTGCTTTCTGGACAAACAGTATGTGCCTCGTTTCTTGCAACCTATATTGGTTTGCCTTATGAAACTCGCAGAGAGCGGGTAGGCGAGGGGAACCGGCAAGCAGCCTTGTGTGGAAGAGACGTGAGGCGACCGGGGCCGCATTGTGGGTCTGCTAGCTGCGAAGCTTCAGTGTGCCGGAGGAGGCGCCGTCCGGACCGGTGCCGATTTTTTTTCTGCAGAAGGCGTAGCTGGGGCCGAGGGCGGATTGGCTATCACGGCGCTTGCCTGATCGTACTGGGTCACAATGTCCTGGGTGATATCGATAGCACTGGAAGCAAACAGAACCGGCGTATCGGGACTGCTCACGTCCAAGACTAGACTGTATCCCCTCTCTTTGGCATACTTTTCGATAATTGTCATCATTCGCTGTCCCAAGCCTTGCAGGAGCCGTTGCTGCTCTGCCGTCAAGTCGTCCTTGGCATCGGACATCTCACGTTCCAGTGTTTTCTTTTTCTGCTCGATATCCGAACCAGCTGATTTCGTTTGTACTCGTTGAGGACACCCCCTCCTTTGTTGAACTGATCTTGTAATTGCGCCAGCCCACTTTGGCGTTGATTAAACTCCTTCTGCTTTGGTTGGAACTTCGCATCCAATTGCTGCGAAGCTTTCTGCCCGTCTTTTGTGCAAACGATGGCTCCTTGAATGCTAATAACTCCCACCTTGGTTGCCGGAATTTGTGCCCATCCGGATAGGCAGAGGCTTAGAGTAGCGATGATTGGGGAGCTTCGTTTTGCAACAATCCAAAATATATGCATGATTGGAAATAGGAGAGTGCATCAGAACAGAGGACTATCGATTGGCCGTTGAGCCTAGTACAAGTGATCAGCACAGAGCCCACCTGCCAGACATGCCGGCACAATCGAGAGGCTGGTACGGCTCCTTCCCGCCTCAAACAGCTCTCGACTTTTCTGAGGTCTGACTCTGATAGTGCTTGCCTACGTCCTATTCACCGGACGAACCACTTTTGTTTTCTTGCAATCTTTTTTCGGCGGGGTGGGGCATATTTTTCCTGGAACGAAATTCCATGACCAGCACGTCAGACAGTTTCGGGCTTCCGTGACAGGCTGAGCGGGTTTCCTGTATAGAATTCTCCGCGGACGGCAACGGAGGAGACCGGACTCATTCGGCTATGGCTACCCTTTCTCCTTCTGACTGGCAACGGCTTTATCAGCGGTCCGAAGCCGGGTCTCTCGGTCTCAGCTTCCAGGCGTTTCGGGAAGCGCTCGAAGTCGTTGCCGAGAGGTGCTTACCACAGAACGCTACCCGGGTTCAGCAGAAGGCATTTTACGAGAAGCTGCACTTAAAAGACTGGGCCTTGGCGCAAGCCTGCAGTCATGGCTATGCCGTTGCCTGGGAATGCTTTCTCCAGCGCTCTCAAAGTCGATTGTATGCGGCGGCCCTAGTGCTTGTTAAAGATGAGGAACGCGCCCGAGAGCTGGCCGATTCAGTGGCAGGCGATTTGTTCGTCACGCAGCCATCGTCTGCAGAGAGTTCGCCCTCCAAGCTCGCCTCCTATAGCGGAAGAGGATCACTCGAAGGCTGGCTCAAGGCACTGCTCACCAATGCATACCTGGATCAGTACCGTAGCGAGCGGCGCGTCGTTAGCATAGAACAGCTAACCGACATTCTAAAAAAGTTATGTGTCCACCAAGATATCGGTTCGGGAGAAACCGATCCTCGTCTGAATGGGGCCATTCAATATGCCTTCCGTCGGTGCAGTCCGCAA
>CAVXZC010000004.1:0-138696 GCA_963766165.1 uncultured Solirubrobacteraceae bacterium
CAATCCCAGCGACCCGTTCGCGCCACCCATCAACAGCGCGGGCGGCTTGGTCGGGTGCGCGCTTCCCTCGTTGCCGTCGACGGACACGTAGACTTCGTCAGTCCCCGGCCACGGCGACAGATCAGGGCGTTCCCGCGCGACCACACGCTCGCCCTGCGCCGTCTGGCCCGACGCGCAACACGCGGCTCTTGTCCTCATCCGCGATCAGCACGCTGTCGTCGGACAGCGCCGCCACGCTTTGCAGGACCTCGGACTCGAGCCCGAACGTGTGTAGCCGGCGGATGATCCCGTCAGGTCCAACGACGCGCGCCGTCTGACCGATGTCGTCGAGGATCACGATGGCGCCGTCCGGACGGCGGGCGAGAGCCGAGACGTTCCAGAATCGCGCTCGGGTCGCCGGGCCGCCGTCGCCCGAGCTGCCTGCATGGCCATTGCCGGCGAACGGCCGGAGCACGCCCATGGGGTCGACGAGTACGACTCGGTTCTTGCCGACCAGGAACCCATCGTCCGGCAGGCCCAGCACCGTCGCACCGCTGAACGCGGGCGCCGACGACCCCGACGCCGGCGCGCCGAAGTCCGGGCGCCCGTGATCAGCGTGTCCACCCGCCACCGTGAACAAGCGTCCGCTCGGGGACGCGGCCGAAGCCGCCGCCGCGGCCAAGCTAGAATCCGCCCGTCACAGCGCGAGCCAGGCCACAGCGGCGAACGTGCGCCGCGCAGCAGATGAGGATTGCGACCGCATGGACAGCCTTCACCCGCGACCATCTCACCGTGATCTGAGCGGGTCAAGCAGGCGCAACCCGCGGCCGATGGCAACTCCCGTCCCGCTCGGCCGGCCGCCGAGGCCAGCCTCACCTCTCGGCATGCGTCACCGCGGGTGGAAGGCGCCGCATCGCTTCCATCGAATCGCGGTAGGGACCGCCGTTGCCGGCGGCCCCCCGCGCAGATCCCAGCGTGCGCGTCTAACGCACTGGGCTCCTGCCTTGGGTGTTGGCGTCGAAGCGCGCTGTCGGGCCAGGGGTGCAGGATGCGGGCGGTGGGTAGCCATCGGGTCGCGAGGCGGTACATCCGCTTCCAGGTCAGCCGGTGTCGCTGGCTGCGGCGCCGAAGCGCCCTGCAGCCAGTGCCGGATGACCTCGTTGCGGAAGGCGTGCAGCGCCTCGCTGTTGTCGGGCACCGCGTAGTAGTTGTAGTGCCCGCGCAGGACGCTGGCGAGCCAGCGTCCCTGTTCGGGGATCGGGTAGATGCCGGCGTCGCTTCAGCTCGGCCTTGACCTCGTGAGCTTGGCCCGCATCCGTTTTGCTCGTGATCCGCTTGAGCTTGAACCGCCCGTTCCTGGTCTTCGCGCAGATGTGCGTGAAGCCCAGGAACTCGAACGTCTCAGGCTTGCCCGGTCGCCGCGCGCTGCCGGTCGCGGGCGGCGAACCGCCCGAACTCGATCAGCCGCGTCTTCTCCGCGTGCAGCTCCAGGCCGAACTTCGCGAGCCTGCTCGCGAAGGTCGGCCAGGAACCGCTCGGCGTCGTCGCGATGCTCAAAGCCCGACCACGTAGTCGTCGGCGAAGCGCACGATGATCACGTCGCCGCGCGCGTGGCGGCGTCTCCACTGGTCGGCCCACAGGTCGAAGACGTAGTGCAGGTAGACGTTCGCGAGCAGCGGCGAAGCCGATGCTCCCTGCGCCGTCCCGGCCTCGGTCTCCGACCAGTCCCCGTCCTCGATGACTCCTGCGCCCAGCCATTTCTGGATCAGCCGCAGGACCCTTCTGTCCGCGATCCGGTGCTCGAGGAACTTCTCCAGCCAGCGATGATCGAGGCTGGTGAAGAAGTCGCGGATATCCGCGTCGAGCACCCAGTTCACCTTCTTGCGCTCGATCCCGACCGCGAGCGCGTCCAACGCATCATGCGGCTGGCGCCCCGGCCGGAACCCGTAGGAGAAACCGAGGAAGTCCGCCTCGTAGATCGCGTTCAGCACCTCGACCACCGCCCGCTGGAGGATCTTGTCCTCCAGCGCGGCGACCCCGAGCGGCCGCAGCCGCCCGTCGGGCTTGGGGATGAACACCCTGCGAGTCGGCCTCGCCCGATAGCTCCCGCGCTGGACCCGGGCGTGCAGGTCCTCGAAGGTTGCGCTCCAGATCTCCGCCCGTAGTCCTCCACGTCACGCCATCCACCCCGATGAGAACGATGGCTTGCGCTGGCCCCGGCGCGATGGCTTGAAGTGGCCCCACCTGGCGTCGGTTGTTGTTGGTGTTGATGTTGCCTGATGCGGTGGTGGTGATGCTGCCGCGGCTGCTCGTCGCGGAGGCGACGCCCGTAGGGCGAGTGCCGGAGCGGCGGTAGCCGCGTGCGCGGTCATCCGGGCGGGGGTCAGGCTGCCTTTCTTTGCGTTTGAGGCCGTGGCGGAAGCGCCAGGACTCGTTGCCGGTGTCGATGATGTGCGCGCGGTGGGTGAGGCGGTCGACGACGGCTTTGGCGAGCCGCGGGTCGGGGAAGACCTTGGTCCATTCGCCGAACGGGCAGGTTGGTGGTGACGATCAGGCTGCCGCGTTCGTGGCGTTCGGAGAGGACCTGGAAGACGAGCTCGGCGGCGCCGTCGGGCAACGCGAGGTAGCCGAGCTCGTCGACAGACGACAAGCTCGGTGCGGGCGTAGCGGGCGACGACGCGGGCGAGCTCGCGGCGTGCCTTGGGCTTCTTGGAGTTCGTTGGCGAGCGCCGGCGAGCGTGGTGAAGCGGACGCGGCGGCCTTGGTGGCAGGCGCAGACCGCCGAGCGCGGTCGCGAGCATCGTCTTGCCGGTGCCGGAGTCGCCGATGAAGATCACGCTCTCGCGGTCATCGATCCAGGAGCCCTCGGCGAGCGCGGCGATCGTGGCCTGCGGGACCTTGGGGTTGTCGGCGAAGCGGAAGTCCTCCAGGCGTTTGATCTGCGGGAAGCGCGCGTCGATCAGGCGGCGGCGTCTCGCGACGCTCGGCGCGTTCGGCCATCTCGGCCTCGAGCAGCGCGCCGAGGTAGGCGATCGGGGTCTGCTGCTCGCGGAGTGGCCTCGGCGGCGAGCGCGCGGAAGCGGCGGCGGACGGTCGGGAGCTTCAGCTCGATCGCGTGCGCCTCGATCAGCGCCTCCAGGGCGGCGGTCTGCGCGTTGCGGGCGGGGTGCGGTCATCGGGATCCTCCGAGCAGCTGGTCGTAGTCGGCGAGGTCCGGCGCGGGCCGCTCGTGCGCCGCGAGCCGCGGCGTCCAGGCCGGTCAGCGGCGCGGGCGCGGTCGGCGCGCGTCTGCGCGCGGCGGGCGAGGACCGCGACCGCGCGGCCGTCGATCGCGCCGGCGGCCAGCGCGCCGCGGACGGCGAGCTCGACCTCGGTCGGGGCCGTGCTCGCGGCAGAGCAGCACGACGTCGACCATCTGCCGGGCGGCGTCCGAGCGCCCGTAACGGTCGGTCAGCGCGGCCCAGAGCTCGTCGAAGCAGGCGGGCCAGGCGCCGCGGTCGCGTTCCTGGGCCAGCGCGACGGAGTGCTCCAGGCCGCCGGGCTTGCGCTGCGAGCAGCTCGAGGTAGTGATCGAGCTGGGCGCTGGTCCCGAACTTGCCGTGCAGCCGCTCATGGCGGGCGACCACGCTGGCCGCCGTGGCTGATCGTGATCTCCCGCGCGCCGATCCGCGCGCGGACACCTTCAGCCCGGCGAGCGCGACCGGGACCGAGTAGCGGTTCTGGCGGATCGTGACCAACGACTTCGATCCACCCGCGGCGCCGCGGTCTCGCGCGCGTCGAACGGCTCGGCCGGCAGCGCGAGCAGCAACGGGCGCTCCAGCGCCCACGCCTGGCCGACCGTCACCGCGCGCCCGATCGATCCGCCGGCGCGAGGTCGGCCTCGCAGCCGGCCAGCAGCATCGCGTTGAGCTCGGCGAGGTCGCGACAGCTGCGGGACCGGGACGAGATGGTTGCGGCGGAAGCGGCCGACCTCGCCCTCGACGCCGCCCTTCTCATGCGCGCCTTCGAGGCCTGGCGTCGTGAACTGCGACGCGAACAGGTAGTGCGAGCGCAGCGCGACGAACCGGTCGGTCTCGACGCGCCGGCGGCCCTTGCAGCACCTTCTTGACCGCCGACTTCAGGTTGTCGTAGCGGATCTGCGCGAACACGCCGCCGAACCACTCGAACGCCTCGACGTGCAGCTCCAGGAACGCCTGCTGGGTCTCGACCAGCGACGCCTGACAGAACGCCGCGCCCGAGAACGACGCGCGCATCACGAACAGATGCACCGTCACCGACGCGCCCGCCGAGCTCGACCTCGCGCCTCGCCCCAGTCGACCTCCGCCTCCGACCCCGGGCGCGTGGACCTGCGGCACGAACACCTCCGCCGACCGGCCAACCCAGCTCGCCGCCTGCGCGCCCGCACGTACTGACGGACCGTCGACCTCCGCGACCTCAGCGCCGTGCTCATCGACCAGCCGCTGACCAGATCCGCTTCGCCGTGTGCCGCTGCTTGCGCGGCGCCTCCCGATCGGCCTCAAGCCACCCGTCGATCATCGCCCGATACGCGCCCGAGCTTCGGCGCCGGCCGGCCCACCGGCGCGCGCTTCGCCGGCGGCACCGGCGACGCCAACGCCTGCCTGCACCGCCCGGCGATGCACCCCATGCCGCTCCGCCAACGCCCGGATCGACAGCCCCTCCCGATCACGATCCCGCCTGATCTGCTCGAACTGCTCCACCCTGGATCCCACTCCCTCCGGCGCCTCCCGCTCGCGCTCGCGATGAGCGCCGAACCGTCAGGCCACCGATCGGACGGAGGTGGGGCCAGTTCAAGCCGTCACAGTGGGGCCAGTTCAGACCATCGTTCTCAGCCGCGTCGACGCTACGTCGATCGCACGTGACCTCAACGCGCCCGGCCGACCAGCTCCGGGTTCAGCCTGCAGTCATTGGTGTCCAGCCGCAGGGTGCGGGGCGGGCGGGACGCGCATCGTCGCGGTGTCCGGCATCCGATCCGGCAGCGGCGCCATCACCCCTTCGCTCGTGAGCGAGGGAGGATCGACCGGGCGGACACGCAGCGTCTACGGGCAGATGCGCCGCGGCTGGGTGCTCATCGCGTGCCTGGGCTCTCGCACGCCGGTGCCGGCGTTCTGGCTTCTCGCGCGAAGTCGCATGATCTGTTGGCCGGGATCGCCGGCTGTTCGGAGCGTCTCGGTCACCTGCCACGAGCCGCCAGATCGGATCAGATCAACGCCCCACGGACTATGGCCGAGCGGCACCGCGACACGCGGCTGCCGAAGATCGAACTGGCGATCTCTCCACTCATGAGACCTGCCGCCTGATGCGCGACGATCCCGAGCTGCCCGGGATCAGGGTCCGCGAGCTGCTCGACCAGCCGGGTTGCACCGCGTCGAGAACGGTCGTCGGCGATACCTGTGCGACGTCCGTCCGTTGTTCGCGCCGCGGCCGCAGACGTTTGAGCGGACGATCCAGCGGCAGCGATCGGACGGAGCGGTGTTCCAGCGTGAACCTGCATCCAGGCCCGCTGTACTGAGCTGCCTCGACAGCGCTCAGCTTCCAGCGAGGCCCGGATGCCTACTGACGAAGGCGCGTAGGAACTTGGACTAGCCGGGCAGCGTGCCGATCAATGCCTCGACGGCCGACGCCTCGAGCGTCCGCCGAAGCCCCTCGCGCAGCTGCACCTTCGGCTCCCAGCCGAGCAGCTCGCGCGCCAGCGCGATGTCCGGCTGGCGCACCTGCGGGTCGTCGGTGGGCAGCGCCTCGAAGACGATCTCCGACTCCGAGCCGGTGACCTCGATGACCGCCTCGCGCCAGCTCCAGCAGCGTGAACTCGTCCGGGTTGCCGATGTTGACCGGCTCGTGCTGCCCGGACTCGGCGAGCCGGATGATGCCCGCGGACCAGGTCGTCGACGTAGCAGAACGAGCGGGTCTGCGAGCCGTCGCCGAACACCGTGATCGGCTCGTCCTGCAGCGCCTGGCGCATGAACGTCGGGATCGCCCGGCCGTCGTGGGGGCGCATCCGCGGGCCGTAGGTGTTGAAGATCCGCACGATCGCGGTGTCCACACCCTGCTGGCGGTGGTAGGCCATGGTCAGCGCCTCGGCGTAGCGCTTGGCCTCGTCGTAGACGCCGCGCGGGCCGATCGGGTTGACGTGCCCCCAGTAGCCCTCGGGCTGCGGGTGGACCTGCGGGTCGCCGTAGACCTCGCTACGTCGATGCGGTCAGGAAGCGCGCGCGGTGCCGCTTGGCCAGCCCGAGCGCGTGGTGGGTGCCGTAGGAGCCGACCTTCAGCGTGTGCAGCGGCAGCCGCAGGTAGTCGATCGGCGAGGCCGGCGAGGCGAAGTGGTAGACGAAGTCGACCGGCTCGTCGATGAAGTACGGCTCGGTGACGTCGGGTTGCAGGAGCACGAACTCCGGGCCCGCGCAGGTGCGCGATGTTGTCCAGCGACCCGGTCTCGAAGTTGTCGACGCAGATCACCCGGTGGCCCCGCTCGAGCAAGGCCTCGCACAAGTGCGAACCGAGGAAGCCGCTACCACCCGTGACTACGCAGATCGCCATGCATTATCTCTTTCCGTGGAGAAGAAGCCGCCGCCGGCTGCCGCCGCCAGCGACCGTATTCTCGCGCGACCCCCGTCATCTCCGCCTATCCGATGGAATAGCCCCGTCGTGGGCGACAGCGCACAGCGGCACGGATCGCCCATTCGTCCGTTTGCGTCGACAGTTTGCCAATCGACGCGTTTCTTGGCATAGATTCGTCGGACGAGATGAGCTCACCGGAACGCCTGGATCACTGGCGCACATCACTCGACGCCGTCGAGGCGCTGCGCGCCCGCATCGAGCAGGTCCCGGACCCGCACGAGGACGACGATAGCGACCCAGCCTGATGGCGCAGGTGGCGCACGCGAAGTCGTCGAGCTTCATGGCGCTGCTAGATGCCGAGCGGCCACGTGCTGGACGTCAACCCGGCCGCGCTGATCGCCGGCGGGCGTCGACCGGTCCGAGGTGGTCGGGCCTTCCGCTGTGGTCGACGCCATGGTGGTCGGCGCGCGGACGCCGACGACGTGCGCACGGTCCGCGACCGCCGGTCTCGGACGGCCGCGAGGGCCGCTTCGCCCGCTTCGACGTCGGGGTCGGACGTAGCCGGGAACGACCCGGCACGTTCGATCTGATGATCCGGCCGCTGCGCGGGCGCGACGGCCGTGTGGCGTTCATCGTCGCCGAGGGGCGCTCGATCACCGATCGCAAGCGCGTCGAGGAGCGGCTCGCCCGCAGAACGCGGAACTGTCGGCGCTGACCGAGCGGCTGGCTCGCGTCCACGACTACCGCGAGCGCCTGCTCGGGCGAGCTCTCGCACGACCTGCGCGCGCCTCTGCACGCCGTCGATCACACGCTCCGAGCAGGTGCTGCGCTCGGAGCCGATCGGCCGAGGTGCGCAGCCAGGTGATGAACATCCGGATCGCCGCGCTGGGCGCGCTCGAGCAGGTGAACGACATGCTCGAGCAGGTCAAGGCCGACCACGGCGAGACGCGGCTGGCGGTGGTCGACGCCGACCTCGCGCGCGCGGTCAGCACGGTCGCCGAGTCGTTCGAGCCGCTGGCCGAGGACCGCGGCATCGACCTCGTCGGTCGAGGCGCCCGGAGCGCTCGTCCGCGCGCTTCGACGTCGAGCGGATGAGCCGGATCGTCTCGAATCTGCTGGCCAACGCGATCCGCCACACGCCGGTCGGGCGGCTCCGTCCGCTGCGCGCTCAGCGCGCGGGCGACCGCGCCGCGCTGCAGCGTGGCCGACTCCGGCCCGGGCGTGCCGCCCGAGCACCGGGAGCGCGTCTTCGGCCGCTTCCGGTCGGGGCTGCGCGGCGACGGGCGCGCCGGGCGGCGCGGGAGCCGGGCTCGGCCTGGCGATCGTGCGGGAGTTCGTCGAGCTGCACGGCGGCGCCATCTCGCTCGGCGAGGCGCCGCAGGGCGGCGCGCTGTTCACCGTCTCGCTCCCGCTGCGCCCAGCCGCCGAGGGCGAGGCGCGTCACGCCACGCTCGCCCAGCACGCGGCGGCCGCGCAGCGGACCGAGTATCGTGCGCTCCGCGCTGGAGGCCGAACTGGTCGCCGGGCCGGTCAGCCGCAGGTGCCTACCGTCGTGATCGTCGAGCAGGCGGCGGGCCGCGCGGACATCGATCGTCGCAAGGCATCGGCGACGTCGCTATCACCTGTGTCGCCGGGCGATGCGGGCGAGGCGCTCCGGCTCGCTGCCGACCTCAGGCCGGACGCATCGTCGTCGGCACGACGCCCGGCGAGATGCCGGCGACGTCGCTGCTGCGGCGGCTCTGCCGACGACAACCGGCTCGCGCGGCATGCGCCGGGTCGCGCTGCTCGGCGAGCGCGAGGAGGACCCCGCGGCAGAGGCACTGCTACAGGCTGGCGCGCAACTGGTGCTCCCCGCCGGCGATGCCGAGCAGCTCGGCCGGCAACTGTGGGCGGCGGCCGCCGCCCACAGCGACTGACGCCGCTACTCCACGGTCACGGTCTTGGCCAGGTTGCGCGGCTGGTCGACGTTCAGCCCGCGCAGGCGCGCGATCCGGTACGCGAGGATCTGCAGCGGGATCACGGCGAGCAGCGGCTGGAGCATCCAGTCGGTGGACGGGACGCTGAGGGTCTCCTCGGCGTGCTCGGAGAGGTCGGTCCCCTCGCTCGCCACCGCGATCACGTGCGCGCCGCGCACCCGGACCTCCTGCATGTTGGAGATCACCTTCTCGAGCACGGGCGAGTCGGTCGCGACCACGACGACCGGCGTGTCGCTGGTCAAGCAGGGCGATCGGCCCGTGCTTCATCTCGCCGGCCGCGTACGCGTCCGTGGCGATGTAGGAGATCTCCTTGAGCTTCAGCGCGCCCTCGAGCCCGACCGGCAGCCCGACGTGGCGGCCGAGATAGAGGAAGAAGTCCTTGTCGTAGTGACGCTGCGGCGACGCGGTCGATCGCCTCCGTGCCCCGGTCGAGCATCGCGCCGATGTCGTGCGGGAATCCGCTTGAGCTTCGCCACGAGCTCCGTGAGGCGCTCCGTGGACAGCGTGCCGCGCAATTCGGCCATCCGCAGGGCCAGCAGGTACATGACCGCCACCTGGGCGACGAACGTCTTGGTCGCGGCGACGCCGATCTCCAGGCCCGCGCGGGTGTAGATGACGCCGTCGGCGTCCCGCGTGGCCTGAGAGCCCATGATGTTCGTGACGGCCAGGACCGTCGCGCCGCGCTCGCGGGCCAGCCGCATGGCGGCCAGCGTGTCGAGCGTCTCGCCCGGACTGCGTGATGCCGATCACCAGGTCGCCCGGTCCCACGACCGGGTTGCGATAGCGGTACTCGGAGGCGATGTCCATCTCCACCGGCACGCGCGCCCATTCCTCCAGCGCGTAGCGGCCGATCAGGCCGGCGTGGTACGAGGTGCCGCAGGCGACGATGATGATCCGTTGCGCGCCGCGGAGCAGCTCGTCGTCGAGCTCGGGCAGGTCGACGCCGTCCGGCCGCACCGTGCGGTCGGCGATCGTGTCGGCCACCGCGTCGGCCTGCTCGTAGATCTCCTTGAGCATGAATGTCTCGAAGCCGCCCTTCTCGGCGGCGTCCGCGTCCCAGTCGACGACATCGACCTCGCGCTCGATCGGCGTGCCGTCCGCCTTCATGAACTCGGCACCGGCGGAGGTCAGGACGACCAGCTCGTCGTCCTCGAGCGTCTGCACGGTGCGCGTGTGCGCGAGGAAGGCGGGGATGCCGGACGCCAGGAACTGCTCGCCGTCGCCGCGTCCGACGATCAGCGGGCACTCCTTTCGCGCGCCGACCAGGACGCCGGGCTCGTCGTTCGCGACCGCCACGAACGAGTAGTGGCCACGCAGGCGATTGTAGGTCCGCCGGGTTGCCTCGACGAGGCCGTAGGCGTCGAGGTCGCGGGCGATCAGGTGGGCGATGACCTCGACGTCGGTCTCGGAGGTGAAGCACGCGCCTTGGGCGAGAAGCTCCTGCTTGAGCTCCATGTAGTTCTCGACGATCCCGTTGACCACGACATGGACGCGGTTCTCGGGGTCGTAGTGCGGGTGGGCGTTCTCCTCGGTCACGCGCCCGTGCGTGGCCCAGCGCGTGTGGCCGATGCCGGTGGTGGCCGGTGGAGCGAGCACCGCGACGACGCCGTCCTCCGTGGACGGCTCGGCAGCGACCGCCGCCTTCAGCGCCGACAGGTTGCCGACCGCGCGGACGCAGTCCAGCCCGGCGTCGGTCTGGATCGAGATCCCCGCCGAGTCATATCCGCGGTATTCGAGCTTCTCAAGACCGGCGAGGAGGACCTCCTGCACGGCGCGCTGTCCGACATAGCCGACGATGCCGCACATGGCTCGGGCCTCCTTTCGACGGGAACTGATGCTTCGGGACGTGGCGCGGTCGCGCTCCACCGTCCGGTCCGAGATTCTACGGGCGCCGTTGCAGCCCTCCGCTACCTCTTAGTCCAGGTCCCTCAGGCGAGCTCGGATCTGACGAGCGTCGATGAGGCGCGTCGCAGACCGCCTCGGCCTCCTCGGCGGTCGGCGCCTCGACCATCACCCGCACGAGCGGCTCGGTGCCGCTGGGGCGCAGCAGGACGCGGCCGCGGCCGGCGAGCGCGGCCGACTCCTCGCGCGACCGCAGCGTGCACCGCCGCGGCGCCGCTGCGAGCGCCTCGCGATCGCGCGACGCGCACGTTGACGAGCACCTGCGGGAGCTTCTCCATCGCGTGCCGGTCGGCCAGGTCGCCGCCGCCGAGCGCCTCGAGCGTCAGCAGCGCGGCGGCGATCCCGTCGCCCGAGGGCACGAAGTTGCGGTCGATGATGTGGCCGGACTGCTCGCCGCCGAGCGCCCAGTCGCGCTCGCGCAGGGCCTCGAGCACGTAGCGGTCGCCGACGGCGGTGGTGGCCACCTCGACGCCGTGCTCGCGCATCGCGGTGTGGAAGCCGTAGTTCGTCATCACCGTCACGGCCACGCCGTTGCCCGGCAGCCGGTCCGTGCTCGCGCAGGTGCAGCGCGGCGAGCGCGATCAGCTCGTCGCCGTCGACCACTGCGCCGTTGCGGTCGACCGCGAGCACGCGGTCGCCGTCGCCGTCGAAGGCGAAGCCGGCGTCGTCCTCGCCGTGGCCTGCATCGCCGGCTCTCAGGCGGCCGAGGTGGGTCGAGCCCGCAGTTGTCGTTGATGTTGACGCCCGTCGGGCTCGTCGGCGATCACGCCGACGTCGGCGCCGAGCCGGCGGAAGATCTCCGGCGCGGCCTGGTAGGTCGGCGCCGTTGGCGCAGTCGAGCAGGATCCGCCGGCCGCGTCAGGTCGAGCGCGCCGAAGCGCTCCTCCAGCGCCTGCAGGTAGTCCTCCAGCGCGCCGGCGAAGCGACGCACGCGGCCCAGGTGCGCGGGGACGGCCGGCGGCTCGGTCGAGCGCGCGCTCGATCTCGGCCTCGGTGGCGTCCGACAGCTTGTAGCCGTCGCCGCCGAAGAACTTGATGCCGTTGTCGCGGTACGGGTTGTGGCTGGCCGAGATGACCACGCCGAGGTCGAAGCCCGTGGCGGCTGATCAGCAGCGGCGCGCCGGGCGTGGGCAGGATGCCGCCGAGCAGCGCCTCGCCGCCCGCGGCGGCGACGCCCGCGGCGACCGCCGCCTCGAGCATCTCGCCGGACTCGCGCGTGTCGCGGATGATCAGCACGCGCGCGGGGCGGTCCGGCGGGTGCACCCGCGCGGCGGCCGCGCGCGCCAGCGCGAGCGCGAGTTCCGCGGTGAGGAACTCGCCCGCGACGCCGCGGACGCCGTCGGTGCCGAACAGCCGGCGGGGAGCGGCGGACGTCGCCGCTTCCACTAGCGCTTCGAGAACTGCGGCCGCTTGCGGGCCTTCTTGAGGCCGGCCTTCTTGCGCTCCTTCACGCGCGCGTCGCGCGTGAGGAAGCCGCGGCGCTTGAGCTCCGAGCGCAGGTTGGGGTCGGCCTCCAGCAGCGCGCGCGAGACGCCGTGGCGCAGCGCGCCCGCCTGGGCGGAGACGCCGCCGCCGTGCATGCTGGCCACGACGTCCATGCGGGTCTCGTAGCCCACGGTCTCCAGCGGCTGGCGGATCGTCCGCTGCAGCGTGTGGCGCGGGAAGAACACCTCGAGCGTCTTGCCGTTGATCGAGTACTCGCCCGTGCCCGGCTTGAGGGTGACGCGCGCGACGGCGGTCTTGCGCTTGCCGGTGGCGCGATAGCGGGCGCCGGCGGCGAGGTCGATCGACGCCTCGGCGATGACCTGCGGGAGCTCGTCGTCGGCGTCGCCGCCTTCGGAGACCTCCTCGTAGTCCTCGTCCTCGCTGTAGCGCGGGCGGCCGCCCAGCGCCTCCTCGCCCTCGGGCACGATGTCGACCTCGAGGTCCATGCCCGGGATGGCCGGCTTCTGGCGCGGCGTCTCCTCGACGAACTCCTCGGCCTCCTCGGCGTCCTCGGTGCGCCCGGTGGCCATCGAGGTCTCCTCGGCGGCGCGCTCCAGGGACTCGTCCAGCGGCTCGCCGACGATCTGCTGCTCGCGCGAGAGCTGCTCGGCGCCCGGCGTCTCCTGCGCGCCGGCGGCGTCCTCGGTCTCCGGCTCGTTGACCTGTCCCTGCTCGCCCTCGTTCTCGGCCATCTCGGAAGTCTCGATCTCCTACTTGGTGTCGATCAGCGCCATCGGCTGCGGCTGCTGCGCCGCGTGCGGATGGTCGGGGCCCGCGTAGACCTTGAGCTTGGTCAGCTGCTTGCGGCTCAGGCGGTTGCGGGGCAGCATGCCGCGCACCGCGAGGCGGATGACCTCCTCCGGCCGGCGCTCCAGCATGTCGTTCAGCGTGCGGGACTTCAGGCCGCCCGGGTAGCCCGAGTGGCGGTAGTACATCTTCTCGGTCCGCTTGGCACCGGTCACCGCGATCTTCTCGGCGTTCACGACCACGACGAAGTCGCCGGTGTCGATGTGCGGCGTGTAGGTCGGCTTGCGCTTGCCCCGCAGCGCGTCCGCGATCTGCGTGGCGAGGCGGCCGAGGGTCTGGCCCTCCGCGTCGACGAGCAGCCAGTTGCGCTCGCGGTCGGTTGGTTTGGCGACGTAGGTCTTCACAGGTTCGGTTCCTGCCCGAGGGCGTGGACATGCCACGCGGGGACCGCGCGGCGGCCGGGATGATAGCGGCCGGAGCGACCGCGCCGTGCGTCGTTCTCAGGGCGACGTCGTCGACACGGTGAACGTCAGCGCCTTGGCATACGTGCCCGTGCGCAGGGCGTCGGTCGCGCCGATCGGCTGCTTCAGGGTCACGACGAGCGTGCCGTCGTAGACCGGCGCGTCCCAGGTCTGCAGCGCCAGCGGCGTGGCGCCGATCGGGGCGAGCGGGCCTGACACCGCCGCCTCGAGCGGCGAGGCCAGCACGAAGCTGCCGTTGACGAGATGCCCAGGGGCGGTGGCGCTGGGATCGACGACGGTGAGAGTGGCGTCGGCGGCGGTCGAGATCACCGTGGCCGTCGTCGTCGTCGTGTAGGTACGCGAAAACCCAGGGCTGAACGGCGCGAACCCGACCGGGTCCCCGAGGGTCAGCGACAACAGGGGCGGCGTCGGGGTGGGAGTGGGCGTCGCGGTCGGCGTCTCAGTGGGCGTGGCCGTCGGTGTCTCGGTCGGCGTGGCCGTCGGTGTCTCGGTCGGCGTGGCCGTCGGTGTCTCGGTCGGCGTGGCCGTCGGTGTCTCGGTCGGCGTGGCCGTCGGTGTCTCGGTCGGCGTTTCGGTCGGCGTGGGCGTCGGTGTCTCGGTCGGCGTGGCCGTCGGCGTCGGCGTATCGGTCGGGGTCGACTCCGGCTCGACCACGTTGACCGTGCGGGGTTCCGAGGGCGTCGAGGCGGTGCCGGCGGAGTTCCGCGCGACCGCAGTGTAGGTGTGCGTTCCTGGCGCGACGTCGGTCAGGACGACGGTCCAGCGGCCGTTCTCATCCGGCTTGGTCGTCGCGTGCTGCATCTGGTTCTCCACGATGGCGACCGTATCGCCGGGCTCAGCCGTGCAAGTGAGCGTCACGGTCGATCCGACCAGAAGATCCGACCCCGGGTCGTCGATCTCCGGCGCGGGCGGCGTCGACGTGTCGATGGTGAGGGCCAACGGATCGGAGAGCGCGGACTCGACCGCGGTTTCGGGATCGGCGGCGACGGCCCAGAACGTGTACGTCCCGGGGGCAAGCACGGGATACTGCAGCGTCCAGTGGCCGTCGTCATCGGACTGTGTGGACGGGATCTCCGCCGTGCCACCGTCGACGATCACCGAGACCGCGACATCGGGCGGCGCGGTGCCGGAGAAGGTGATCGTGCCGCTGGACAGCGCCGCGCCGTCCGCCGGCAACCCGATCGCCGGAGCGGCCGGCTTCGCGGGCTGGTAGCGCTCGACTGCACCGATGTCGCACGCGTTCCCGACGCGGCGCGGCTGGCCGAGCTGGTCGAGGTCCAGCAGCCGCGCGTCGGCGCATTGTGCATCGTCACCGGCGTCGATGCCCGGGCTCCCGTCATCCGGAGCGAACGTGTCGGCCTGCGCGAGGTCGTTGCTGCTGCTCGGCTGGTTGACTGTGAGCTCGCCGAGCTGCGGGTCGACCCCCTGCTGATCGTCCTTGCCCTGGAGGCTGCAGCTCTCGTCGCTGGCGAGGTCCGCGTCGGTGTCGTAGGCACCCGGGTCGCCACTGCACACCGGTGCGGCGCCAGCCAGGATCGAGTTTCGCGCGGTGATCGCCGCGCCACCCGCGAGGACGGCGCTGGTGGCACCCGGGCGCCACCGTGCCGCCTACGCGGTTGTCGGCAATCGTGGTGCTGAGGATCGTCAGCGGTCCTCTCGCCGCGATGCCCGCCCCGCCGCCGTAGACGACGTTCTGGCCGATTGTGCTGTCCAAATCGTCGTCGCGCCGGGGCCGGCAAGGGCAATGCCGCCACCCTCTGCGCCGCCACCGTCGCCACCGGTGGTGTTGCCCGCCACGGTGGTGCGCATCAGTGTCAGCGTCCCGGCACTGGCGATCCCCCCGCCGTCGACCGCCGCGGCGCTCTGCGTGATCTCGCTGTCGACCAGGCTGAGGGTGCCCCGACGGCGACGAGGATGGCGCCGCCCGTGCCGTCGCTGGCCTCCGAGTGCGCTCCGGCGGTCCCGCTGCCGTTCTCGAACCTTAGCCCGGACACCGTCAAGTCCGCGCCGGCCGCCACCTCCAGCGCACGCGTGAGATCGGCGCCGGTGACCACAGTGCCGCCGTCCGTCGAAGCGCCAGCACCGTAGATCGCCACGTCCCGGTGAGCGGCGATCAGCGGGCCGAGCTTCGGGTCGAGCACATAGGTGCCGGAGGGCACGCTGATCACCGCGCCGTCGCCGGAATCGGCGAGCGCCTCACGCAGGGTGCAATCGGAATCGCAGCTCCCGTCGTCGTGATCGGCGTGCGAGGTCACATCCACCGCCCCGTCGAATCGCCAGACGACCGCGATCGTCTTTGTGGCGTCCTGCGCCAACTCGAAGTCCCATTCGGCGCCCACCCCGTTGTCGGCGTAGTCGGGATCGACCGAGTCGTGCAGCGTCCGGGACGCGAAGCTGTTGAACACACCCTCGTAGAACCCCTCCTGGTAGTGGCTCCACGGCGTCGCCTCGACCAGACCGGAGATCTGGCCGTCCCGGCTGAGGCCGGCGATGATGCGCGGGCTGGCCGAGGGCGCCACTCCGCGGCCCGAATCGTCGCCGAACCCGTCATCGAGAGCGCCGCCGACCGCCGTGTCGGCCAACTCGCCCGCCCGCAGGCCGATGTCGGCCGTCCCGGCGTTGGTCACGTCGAACGTCCGCTTGAGCTCATGCCTCGCGTCGGAGAGCTCGTCCGTCTCGACCACGTGCAGGTGCAGGTGCAGATCCGACACGTCGTACGCGATGGTCGCCATAGTGCCGTCGACGCTCGCGGACACATTCGTGCGGTCCGGCGATCCCGGATACGACACCGTGCTCCCGCTGCGGAGCGCGAAGCCGTTCTGGGCATTGGGATACAGCTGGCCCGTGCCGTGGTAGGTCACGAGGAGACCGCCCACGCCGTCGAGTGTGGCCTGCATCGGATCCTGAGCGCCGATCGTCACGCCGTCTGCGCGCGCCACAGCGGGCAGCAGCAGCGTCGAGACGATCGACGCGACAGCGATTACGCGTCCGCGTCTCAAAACCGCCGCCGATACTGGCGGCGGCGAAGCGCGAGTCAACCGGCACTAGACGTCCGTCCATGTAACCGACATGACGCTCCGACATGATCTGCGCGCGTCGTCCCGGCCTGCCCGAGGACCACCGCGCGGGGCGCCTGTCGCCGTCTTGGCGTCAGCGCCCGGGACCGGGCCGGCGGTTCCTCTGGCGCCGGCGGCTGCGCTCGTCCACCTGCTTGAACACCATGTACACGACGACGCCGCCCAGGAGGCCTCCGACCAGCCCGGGCAGCACCTGGCCGCGGAGCGCGAAGCTGACCGCGTAGAGCACGCCGAAGGCGACGCCGGCCGCGATGCGCCCGCGCACGCCGAGCCGGTCGTGGTGCTCGCCGCGCGCAGGCGGCAGGTCGCCGCCCGGCTCGTCCTCGCCGCCCGGCCCTACTCCCACTCGATCGTGCCCGGCGGCTTGCTCGTGATGTCGAGCACGACGCGGTTGACCTCGCGGATCTCGTTGATCATGCGCGAGGCGATCTGCTCGAGCAGGTCGTAGGGCAGACGGGCCCAGTCCGCGGTCATCGCGTCGTCGGACGTGACCGCGCGGATCGCCACCACGTAGCCGTAGGTCCGCTCGTCGCCCTGGACGCCGACGGTGCGGATGTCCGGCAGCACGCAGAACGACTGCCACAGCTCGCGGTACAGGCCGGCCTTGCGGATCTCGTCCTGGAGGATCGCGTCGGCGGCGCGCAGCGTGTCCAGGCGCTGCTTGGTCGCCTCGCCGCCGACCACGCGGATGGCGAGGCCGGGGCCGGGGAACGGCTGGCGCCAGACGAGCCGCTCGGGCAGGCCGAGCTGGGCGCCCGACCGCCCGCACCTCGTCCTTGAACAGCGCGCGCAGCGGCTCGACGAGCTCGAACTCGAGGTCCTCGGGGAGTCCGCCGACGTTGTGGTGCGACTTGATCGTCGCCGCGCCGGTGCCGCCGCCCGGACTCGATCACGTCGGAGTAGAGCGTGCCCTGGACGAGGAAGCCGCGCGTCGCCGATCTTGGCCGCCTCCTCCTCGAAGACGCGGATGAACTCGGCGCCGATCGCCTTGCGCTTGGCCTCCGGCTCGCTCAGGCCCTTCAGCCGCGCCAGGAAGCGGTCCTCGGCGTCGACGGCCACCAGCGGGACCTTGAAGTGGTCGCGGAAGGCGGCGATGACCTGCTCGCCCTCGTTCTTGCGCATCAGCCCGTGGTCGACGAACACGCACGTGAGCTGGTCGCCCACCGCGCGGTGCACGAGCAGGGCCGCCACCGAGGAGTCGACGCCGCCGGACAGCCCGCAGATGACGCGGCCGTCGCCGACCTGCGCGCGGATCGCCGCCACCTGCTCGTCGATGATCGACGCCGCGCTCCACGTACCGCTCGCAGCCGCAGATGCCCTCCAGGAACGTCGTGAGGATCTGCTGCCCGTAGGGCGTGTGCACGACCTCGGGGTGGAACTGGATGCCGTACAGCCCGCGCGCGGCGTCCTCCAGCGCGGCCACCGGCGACTCGGTGGACGAGGCGAGCGCCGTGAAGCCCTCCGGCGCGGCGTACACCGTGTCCCGGTGCGCTCATCCAGCACGCCTGCTCCGCCGGCGTGCCGGCCAGCAGCCGCCCCGGCGCGGCCACGCGTCAGCTGCGAGCGGCCGAACTCCCCCACCTCGGCGCCCTCGACGCGCCCGCCGAGCGTCAGCACGAGCGCCTGCATGCCGTAGCAGATGCCCAGCACCGGGATGCCGAGCTCCAGCAGCTCCGGGTCGAGCCGCGGCGCGCCCGGCGCGTACACCGACGCGGGGCCGCCGCTAGAGGATGAGCCCCTTGGGCGCCCGCCGGCGCACCTCCTCGACGCCCACGTGGTGGGGCAGCAGCTCGGAGAACACGCCGAGCTCCCGCACGCGGCGCGCGATCAGCTGCGAGTACTGGCCGCCGTAGTCGAGGACGACGACTCGTCGGTGGCGACTTCGCGCTCGAGCGCGAGCTCCTCGACCGGCTGCTCCGCCGGCAGCGAGGAACCCGCGCACGCAAGGTCGGATGATCGGGCGGGCGAGGGGCTGCCGTCCTTGACTTCAGTCGCGACAAGCGCGACCGCCCCGCCGCGGGCGCCCATGCCGATGGCCTGGTCGCGCTGGAGGTGCTTGCCCTCGGTCTGCAGCGCCGGCGCGACCATCAGCTCGGCCCGGTTGAACTCGGCGATGTCCTGGTAGCCGCAGGTGGCCATCGAGGTGCGCAGGCCGCCCATCAGGTTGAACGTGCCGTCGTTCTCGCGCGCCGGGCCGCTGACGATCTCCTGCAGCGTGCCGTTCTGCGTGGTCTTCACGCGCGCGCCGCGCGGGCAGCGTCGGGTGGAACGTCGCCATGCCCCAGTGGAAGCCGTGGCCCGGCGCCTCGTAGCGCGCGGGCGAGCGGCGAGCCGATCATCACCGCGTCGGCGCCGCAGGCGATCGCCTTCGCCACGTCGCCGCCGGTGCGCATGCCGCCGTCGGCGATCACGCGGCAGTACTCGCCGGTCTCGAGCATGTGCTGCGAGCGCGCGGCGGCCACGTCGGCGATCGCCGTCGCCTGCGGGACGCCGATGCCGAGCACGCCGCGGGTCGTGCAGGCCGCGCCCGGGCCGACGCCGACGAGCACGCCGGCGGCGCCGGTGCGCATGAGGTGCAGGCCCGTCGAGTAGGACGGCGCAGCCGCCCACGACCACCGGGATCGGCAGCTCGCGCACGAACTCCTTGAGGTTGAGCGACGTGGCCCTGCGAGGAGACGTGCTCGGCCGAGATGACCGTGCCCTGGATGACCAGGATGTCGAGCCCGGCGTCGAGGCACGAGCTCGTAGTAGCGCTCGCACCCGCTGCGGCGTCAGCGACGCGGCCGCGACGACGCCGTGCGCCTTGATCTCGGCGATCCGCTGGGCGATCAGCTCCTCCTTGACCGGCTCCAGGTAGATCTCCTGCATCTCGCGCGTGGCCTCCTTCGGGATCCAGCGAGGCGATCCGCTCGAGGATCGCGTCGGCGTCCTCGTAGCGGGCCCAGATGCCCTCGAGGTTGAGCACGGCCAGGCCGCCCAGCTTGCCGATGATGCCCGCGGTCTCCGGCGAGACGACGCCGTCCATCGCGGACGCGAGCAGCGGCAGCTCGAAGCGGTACGGGCCGAGCGTCCAGGAGATGTCGACGTCGTCGGGGTCGCGCGTCCGGCGGGAGGGGACGATGGCGACGTCGTCGAACCCATAGGCGCGGCGCGCCTTCTTGCCTCGGCCGATCTCTATCTCCATGACGGAATCCTAGGGTGGGGTGCGGACGGTGGCCTCCGAGGTTAGACCCTGCGTTATGTCACTCCACGGGCAGCGGCGGGCGCTCGACCTCGACGTCGCCGAGCAGCCGCTCGACGCGCTCGCGGGTCGATCAGGCCGGCGCCCGAGGTGCTGGGTCGACTCGGCGCCGCAGGCGACGCCGAAGCGCAGCGCCTCCTCGACCGGCTGGCTCCTGGTAGCGGGCGGCGACGAAGCCGGCCAGGAACGCGTCGCCGGAGCCCACGGTGGAGCGCGGCTCGACGCGCCCGGCCGCACGCGCACCCGGTAGAGGCGCAGGCTCGCCGGCGCCGTCCTCGGCGACCATGCGGGCGAAGCAGCCGTCGGGCATCGTCATGATCGCCTCGCGCGCGCCCGAGCTCGCACATCTCGCGCACGGCGATAGGTGCGGTCCTCGTCGTCGTTGAACTCGTGGCCGACGAGCTCCTCGGCCTCGAGCACGTTCGGCGAGATGACGTCCGGCTCGGCGCGCACGGCGCGGCGCAGCGGGTCGCCGTCGGTGTCGACGACCGTGGTGACGTCCGAGCGCGCGCAGCTCGCGGATCAGCCCGGCGTAGATGTCGGCGTCGACGTCGCGCGGCAGCGAGCCGGCGAACACGCACAGGCTCGCGCCCTTGGCCAGGTAGAGCAGCTTGTCGGCGAACAGCTCGACCTCCTGCGCGCGTGCACCGCGCGGGCCGCGCTCGTTGATCTCGGTCTGCTCGCCGGTCGTCGGATCGATCACCGCCGTGTTCGTGCGCGACTCCTCGCGGATGCGCACGAAGTCCGAGAGGACGTTGAGCTGCGGTGAGCTGCTCGACGATCCGCGTGCCGGTCGGGCCGCCGGCCAGGCCGGTGGCGATCACCGGGCGCCCCGAGCGTCTTGAGCACCCGCGCGACGTTGACGCCCTTGCCGCCCGGCATCGTGGTCTGCTCGACCGTGCGGTGCCGGCGGCCGAGCCGGAAGTTCGGCACCGACAGCGTCTTGTCGATGGCCGTGTTGAGCGTGACGGTGATGATCATGCGGCTGCGCGCCTCCGCGCGGATGGCCGCCGGCGGGAGCTACGGCGCCGGCGGCGTATCACCAGCAACGTACCGGCCACGAGGGCGATCGCGACGCCGATCAGCACGAGCGGCGCCGCGGCGAGGTTCTTCGTCTGCTGCGCGAGGTCGGCCGGCGGCACGTGCGCGGCCGCCACGAGCGGCACCGTGGCGACGCGCCGGCCCGTCCTGGGCGACGTCGATCGAGCCCAGCCGCTGGCCGCGGCGGATCGGCCCCGCGACGGAGTCCGGCGCGTGCACGGCGATCGCGCACGTCGCGCTGGTGCCCGCGGCGGACGATCCGCGCGCGACCGTGCCGCCCGGCGACGAGGTCGAGCTGCGCTCCCGCCGCTCGCGGATCGGCACCGTGGCCATCGTGCGGCCCTTGATCACCGCGCGGATCCGCTCGAAGCGCTTGAACGCGAACGCGAACAGCGCGCATCGTGTCGGCGTCGCGCGCCGCCTCGGTAGGGCTCGTCCAGCACGGCGCTGATCAGCTGGACGCCGTGGCGGCTGGCCGAGCCGACGAGCACGTAGCCGGCGCCCAGCGTGTGGCCGGTCTTGACGCCGTTGACGAACGGATACCGGCGCACCAGGTCGTTGCGGTTGGCGAACGTCCGCGGGTAGGCGCCGGACTTCAGCGTGACCGACGGCAGGTTGACCGTGTGCTTGAAGAACGCGTTCGTGCGCAGGACGGCGGCCAGCGTCACGAGGTCGCGGGCGGAGGAGTAGTTGCCGGCCGCGTCGAGCCCGATCGCGTTCTCGTAGTGGGTGTTCTTGAGCCCGAGCTCGCGCGCGCGGGCGTTCATCAGCCTCGCGAACGCGTGCTGGGAGCCGGCCACGCCCTGGGCCAGCGCCGCGGCCGCGTCGTTGCCGGACTCGAGCAGCAGGCCGCGCATCAGGTCGCGCACCTTCATCCGCTCGCCCGGCAGCAGGCCGATCTTCGACTCGACCGGCGCCGGCCGGTAGCTCGAGGCCGTGAAGACGTCCGACAGCTTCGCCCGCTCGAGCGTGAGCAGCGCGGTCATGAGCTTGGTGGTCGAGCCGACCGGACGGCGGCGGCCGGCCGCGCGGGCGCAGGCGGCCTCGCCGGTCGAGACCTCGATGACGATCGCGCTCGGCGCGCCGACCGACGCCGGGCAGGCGGGCGTGCGGGCCTGCGCGGCCGCCGGCGCGGCCCACGCGAGCACCGCCGCCGCCACCAGAACGGCCGCGCGCCTCACTGGCGCAGCCTGAGCCGCTCGCCCACGGTGAGCGCGTTCGGGTCGATCTTCGGGTTCAGCTTCTCCAGCGTCTTGACCGAGACGTGGTACTTCAACGCGATCGACGACGGCGTCTCGCCGTTGCGGACGCGGTGGAACGTCTTGACGTTGTGCTTGCCCTTCTTGCTCGACTTCTTGCCCGAGCCCGACTGCGCCGGCGTCGGCTGCGCGGGCGTGCCCGAGGACGACGAGCCGGCGCCATCGTCGCGCGCATGCTGCACGACGGTGTAGAGCGCGAACGCGACGGCGACCAGTGCGATCGGCGCGAGGAAGCGCGCGGGGCTGCGAGCGGCCATCACGGGCGATGATAGTCGGCGCGCAGGCGGCTCAGCCGAGGTTCCAGGCCTGCTCGCGCAGGCGCTCGGCCTCGGCGCGGGCGGCCACCGGCGGGGCCTGGCCGCCCGCCTCGTGAGCGTTGGCGATGGAGCGCGCGGCGGTCACGAGGCCCGCCGCCTTCTGGGGCGCGAACGCGGGCGCCAGTGCGGCCACGTCGCCGCCCTGGGCGCCGATCCCGGGCAGCAGGAACGGGGTGGCCGGCATCAGCTCGCGCAGGCGCGCGAGGTGCGCGGGCTCGGTGGCGCCGGTGACGGCGCCGACGTCGGCGAGCCCGCTCCGCCCCGTCCGGCCGAGCTCGGCGACGATCGCGGCGAGGCGCTCCCACAGCCGCTCGCCCGTGGCCAGCGGGAGGTCGAGCACGTCGGCCGCGCCCGGGTTGGACGTGCGCACGAGGACGAACGGTCCGGCGCCGTGGCCCCGGGCGGCGGCGACGAGCGGCGCCAGCGCGTCGAGCCCGAGCAGCGGGTTGGCCGTGAACGCGTCCGCGTCCAGGCCGCTGACGTGGCCGAACGGCGAGGGCATGCCGCTGACGAGCGCCTGCGCGTAGGCGGTCGCGGTGACGGGGACGTCGCCGCGCTTGCCGTCGGCCAGCACGAGCAGGCCCTGCGCCCGCGCGTGCGCGCACACGTGCTCGAGGGCGAGCCAGCCGGGCGCGCCGAGGCGCTCGAAGCAGGCGAGCTGCGGCTTGACGGCGACGCAGGCCGGCCCGGCGGCGTCGATCAGGGCGAGGCAGTGGGCGAGCACGGCCGCCGCCGCCTCCAGGCGCGAGACGACGCCCGCCCCGGCCGGGGCGTCGCTGATGGCGCGCACGCCGCCCGCGGCGTCCTCGGCGTCGGACAGCGTCGTGGCGAGGTGCGCGCGGGCCTCGCTGGACCCCTCGACGGCCGCCGGCCACAGCCGGGACGGGTCGGGGTCGATCCCCAGCACGAGCTGGGACTCCCTCGCCGCCACCGCGGCGGCGAGCCGGTCGCCGAAATGCGGCCGCGGGGGTGGATGGCCGTTGCCGGAGGTCGTCATCGCTCCCGGGTATAGCCGCTCCGGACGGCGGCGGCGGGTCCCGCCCGCCGCCCGGTCGGGGCGACGCCCCGCCGGGCCGGGCGCCGGCACGGCTCCACCGGCGCCCGACAGGAGCCTCGGTCGTGGGCTACTTGACGGCCTTCTTGAGGCCCGAGCCGGCCGTGAAGCGCGGCACCCGGCTGGCGGCGATGGTCATCGTCTCGCCCGTACGCGGGTTGCGGCCCTCGCGAGCGCCCCGCTCGGCCACGTGGAACTTCCCGAAGCCGGTGAAGTTGACCTCTTCGCCGTTGCTCAGCGCGCCCTCGATCGACTTGATCACCGAATCGACGGCCGATCCAGCGTCCTTCTTGCTCAAGCCGCTCTCAGCAGCGACCCGGTCGACGAACTCGTTCTTCGTCATGCGTCCTCCTGTGTATCCCTCAGGGGATGGGTGGAAGGCCCGAAGCTAACAGCGGCTCCGGACGCGTTGGGGCCTGTAGCGGGGAAAATACCGCAATTTGCGAGGATTTCGGCGGCCAGGATCCGATGCGGATAAACGGCGCTGTGGCGCCGAAAACGGTCCTGAAGCCGACCTCGAGCGGCGGTCAGGAGCGGCCTCGACGAGGGCCTGCGGGGCCTCGATCGGCGCGGCTGGGGCTGGCGACCGCCGCGTCGGTGCTGCCCGGGCCCGGCGGCTCGTCCCGGCCGAGCGGCCCGGCGAGCGCGCGAGCGCGCAGGTCGTGGCGCGTCAGGCCGGGCAGCGGCGAGCGGGCCGGTCGGCCGCCACCAGCCGCGTGCGCGTCGTCGCGGGCCGCGAAGACGGCGCCGGCGCGGTGCGCGCCGTGCATCGCGGGCGCGCGCGGCGCGGCGGCCAGCAGCGCGCGCGCGCGGGGGCGTGCAGCGCGGCCGGCCCGGCGAGCCGCTCGCCGGCGCGCGTCGAGCACGCACGGCGGCCCGCAGTCGGCCGAGAGCTCGCGCAGGAAGGCGAGCGCCAGGGCGGGCGTCAAGCGCGGCCGTCATGGGCGTCCGGCGAGAATAGCCCGCGCATGCCGCGGCTCACCCGTCTCGCCTGGCTGTCACCGTGGGCGCTGCCTGATCGCCGCGCTGATCCTGCTGCTCTCCGGCTACACGGCTACGCCGGCGTCGCGCTCGCCGTCGCGATCGCCGCGGGGATCAACCTGTTCTGAGGCGGGGCGTCGGACTCGGCCAACCTGATCGCCTGATCCCACCGGCAGCCAGGCAGCAGCGCGCGCGCGGCGCGGCCGCGGTGGCTGATCGCGTCCTTCTCCGCGTCGCTGAGCTCGGCCATCGTGCGGCCGTCGGCGCCGTCGTCGGGCACGAAGAGCGGGTCGTAGCCGAAGCCGCCCGCGCCGCGCGGCTCGGCGGCCAGCGTGCCGGTGCAGCGGCCCTCGAACACGTGCTCCTCGCCGTCCGGCGTCGACGTGGGCGATCGCGCAGACGTAGCGCAGCGCGGCTGCCCGGCGGGCGCCTCGCGGAGCAGCTTGTCCAGGTTCTCTGCGTCGGTGGCGTGCTCGCCGGCGAAGCGCGCCGAGCGGACGCCGGGGCGCCAGCCGAGCGCCTCGGCCTCGATGCCGGAGTCGTCGGCGATCGCCGCCCGCCCGGTGGCCGCGCGCCGCCGCGCGCGCCTTGATCAGCGCGTTCTCGGCGAACGTCTCGCCGGTCTCCGGCGGCAGCTCGACGCCGGCGGGCAGCGGCGTCGAGCTCGACGCCGGGCAGCAGCCGGCCGAACTCGCGCAGCTTGTGGGCGTTGCGGGTGGCGAGGAGCAGCCGCACGCGCGCGTCAGCCGCCAGCGCCGCGTCCTGCGCGGCGCGCAGCTCCTCGATGCCGTCTGCGGCGAGCGCGAGCAGCTCGTCGAGGTGCGCGCGCGAGAGCGGCGTGCGCTCGGCGGTCGCCTGCACCTCGACGAGGCCGCCGTCGCCGGTCATGACGACGTTGGCGTCGACCTCGGCGGTCGAGTCCTCGGGGTAGTCGAGGTCGAGCAGCGGCGCGCCGTCGACGATCCCGCACGAGACCGCGGCGACGCTGCCGGTCAGCGGCGAGCGCTCGAGCGCCCTGCTCCGCGCAGCGCGTCGGCAGGCGAGCGCGAGCGCGACGTAGCCGCCGGTGATCGACGCGCAGCGCGTGCCGCCGTCGGCCTGCGAGCACGTCGCAGTCGAGGTAGATCGTGCGCTCGCCGAGCGCCTCGAAGTCGATGACGCCGCGCAGCGAGCGCCCGATCAGCCGCTGGATCTCGACGGTGCGCCCGTCGGGGCGGCCCTTGGTGATGTCGCGCTGCTTGCGGTCGCCGGTCGACGCGGGGAGCATCCCGTACTCGGCGGTGACCCAGCCGCGGCCCTGGCCCGCCATCCAGCGCGGCACGCGACTCCTGGACCGACGCCGTGCAGATCACGCGCGTCTCGCCGCAGCGAGATCAGCGCCGAGCCGGTCGCGGTGCGCACGAAGCCGGGCTCGATCGTCACCGGCCGCAGCTCGTCGGCCGCGCGCGCCGTAGCTGCGCTCGCGCGTCATCGCCGCGGCCTCAGCGACCTCGGGCACGCCGGCCGAGCGCGACGTGCTCGACCTCGCCGAGCGGCAGCTGCAGGAAGCGCGTGCCCAGCGCGCGGAACGCCTCGGCGTCGCCGGTGCGACAGGAAGCGGTAGTCGCCCTCGCCCGCGCGCGGGTTGCCCAGGCCGCGGCTGCCGAGCACGTGCTCGACCTGGCGGGCGACGGGCGCGCCGGAGCTGACGATCTCCACGCCGCGGCCGAGCATGCGCTGGAGCATCGGCGCGGATCAGCGGGTAGTGCGTGCAGCCGAGGATCACCGTGTCGACGCCGCGCCTCGCGCAGCGGCGCGTGTAGCGCGCGCACGGCCTCGACCATCCGCTCGTCGAACGGGGAGCCGCGCTCGATCATCGGCACGAGGTCCGGGCAGGCCACCGCGGTCACGGTCGACGAACGGGTCGGCCGCGGCGATCGCCCGCTCGTAGGCGCCGCTGGCCACCGTGGCCTGGCGTGGCCAGCAGCCCGACGCGGCCGTTGCGGGTCGCGGCCACCGCCTGCACCGCGCCCGGGCTGGACCACGCCGAGCACGTCGACGCCGAGCGTCGTCTGCATCAGCCGCTCGCGCAGCGCCGGCAGCGCCGCCGCCGACGCGGTGTTGCAGGCGACCACGAGCAGCTTGATGCCGCGCGCGAGCAGCTCCTCGGCGATCTCGAGCGAGAACGCCTCGATCTCCTCCGCGCTGCCGCGGCGCCGTAGGGCACCGCGCGGAGTCGGCGAAGTAGAGGAAGTCCTCGTGCGGGCAGCTGGACGAGCAGCTCGTGCAGCACCGTGAGCCCGCCGACGCCCGAGTCGAACACGCCGACCGGGCGCCGGCGCAGCGCGTCGGGCGCGGACGGTGGAACGGGCGGCGCGACCACGCCGCCAGTCTGGCAGGCCCGCCGGGCGGAGCCGCCCGCGTCAGCCTCTTGCCGCCACGGTGTCGATCGCGGACTTGAGCTTGTTCACCACCGCGTTGGCGATCGCCCGTGTCCTTGAAGTTCTTGCTCGCGGCCACGACGCCGGCCAGCAGCATCGCCAGCAGCAGGATCAGCCCGACGTACTCGACCGTGCCCTGCCCGCGCTCGCGCGCCAGCGCGGCGTGCGCGCGCCCCATCAGCTCGTACATCGCGACTCTCCCTCGGAGGCCTCGGCGCCCCGCTGCCCGGGGCCGGCGCCCCGGTTCAGCGGGGCTGCAGCCAGTCTCGGCGGGCGCGCGTGACGGGTCTACGCGCGATTGCCACGGAACTGTGACCGAATGTGTGCCGGAACTGTGCGGCATGGGTCCGCGGCCGGATGCGCGTGCTCGTCGTCACGAACATGTATCCGACCGCCGAGCGGCCGGCGCTCGGCCCGTTCGTGCGCGACCAGGTCGAGGCGCTGCGGCGGCGCCGGCGACCTCGAGGTCGAGCTGTTCGCGTTCGCCCCGGCCCGCGGCGCGCTCGTCGCGCGCCGCGCGCGCGCTGCGCCGCCGCTACCGCGGCCAGCCGCTTCGACATCGTCCACGCGCACTTCGGGCTGACGGCGTGGCCGGCGCTGCTCGCGCGGCTCGGGCCGGTGGTGGTGACGCTGCACGGCAACGACCTGCTCGTCCGCCGCTCCTATCTGCGTCACCCGCGCTGCGCTGCCGTTCACCGCGCTCGCCGCCGCCGTCTCGCGCGAGTTCAGCGCGCAACCTGCCCGGCGCCGGGCACGCGCCGCCGGGTCGCGGTGCTGCCGGTCGGCATCGACCTCGAGCGCTTCCGGCCGATCCCGCGCGCCGAGGCGCGCGCGCGGCTCGGGCTCGACCCCGACGGGCCGTACCTGCTGTTCCCGCACGACCCGTCGCGGCCGCTCAAGCGCCACGACCGCGCGCGTCGAGGCCGCGGGCGACGCGCGGCTGCTGACGCTCGGCGGCGTCCCGCCCGACGAGGTCCCGCTACTGGGTCAACGCCGCCAACGCCGTGCTCGTGCCGTCCGCGCAAGGAGGCGTTCGGCCTGTCGGTGATCGAGGCGCTCGCCTGCGACGTGCCGGTGCTCGGCCACGCCGGTCGGCATCCACCCGGTCGCGCTCGGGCGGTATCGCGGGCGCCTACTGCGCGCCGTGGGACGCCGGACGCCTGGCGCGCCGCGCTGCGGCCCGCACCTGGAGGCCGCCGATCCCCGCGTCGCGGGCCGCGCGCGGGCCGAGCTGTTCTCGGCCGACGCGATGGCCGACCGGCGTCGTGGCCGCCTGGCGCGACGTGCTCGCCGAACCTTCCCGCAGCCCGGCGCACGCCGCCGCGTTGTGCTGGTCGTGGCCGCGTACGCCGACCCTATACTCGACCGCGCGGGGCCCGAGCCGCTGTGCGCCCCGCCCACGTATGAGCGGCCTGTTCCGACGCCTGTCCAGCCGGCGCTCCGAAGGTTCCGAAGGCGCCCCGGTCGGAGCCGGGCGCCGCGGAAGCGCCAGCCAACGCCCCCGCCGAGCCGGGCGGCCACGAGTCCCTGCTCGTGGACCCGCCGCGCAGACGCGCGTGCTCCGCGACGAAGACGCGCCCGAGCCGGCGACCCCCGCCCCGGAGCCCGCCGCCGCGACCCCGGCGGACCCGGCCACGACCGTGCACCCCGTCGTGCGGCTCCAGGCGGCGCCGCATCCGGAGCCGCCCTACGAGGCCCCGCTGATCCCGGTGACCGATCTGCCCGCCGGGATCGACCCGGACGAGCTCGCCGCCGCCCCGGCCACGAGCGCCCGGCGCAGCCGGCTGCGCCGGCGCGTCAGCTTCCTGCGCGCTGCCCGCGAGGTGCTGATGCGCGACCTCGGCGGCTTCGTCTACGAGCTGCACCGCACGGCGCGCGACATCGAGCACGAGGCGCACCGCCGTCTGCGCGAGATCAAGCTCGCGCGGCTGTCCCGGCTCGACGCAGAGCTGCACGAGCTCGAGCTGCGCCTCGACGACGTCCGCCGCCACGTCGTGGTCCGCGAGCCCGGGGTCGGCGGCGAGTGCCCGAACTGCGGCGAGCTGTTCGGCAGCGACGCCCACTACTGCGCGCACTGCGGCCTGCCGCTGACCGAGTCCGCGCGCCGCGCGGTCGCGGGCGAGCACCCCGTTGCCGGAGCCCGTCGCCGCGCCCGAGCCGCCCGCCGTCACGGACCAGCCGACGGAGGAGTACTCCACGCTCGGGCACGAGTTCGACTGGCCCAACCGCACCGCGGCGGCCGATCCGCACGACCAGGCGACCGGCGTGATGCGGCGAGCCGGCCGCGGGCGGCGAGACGGCGGCGGCGAGCGACGAGGCCGCGGGCGAGACCGCCACGGGCGGCGAGACGGCGGCGGCGAGCGACGAGGCCGCGGGCGGCGAGCCGGCGGCGGCCGACGACACTCCGGCCGGCGAGGCGGCCCCGGCGCGGGACGACGCCGCGGACGACGAGACCGTCGGCGGCGACCCGGCGGCGAGCGACGACGCCGCGGCGGCCGACGACGACCGACGCGGCGGCGAGCCGGCGGCAGCGGGGGGCGAAACCGCCGCGGGTGACGACGCGCCGGGTGACGAGCCCGCGGGCGGCGAGACCGCCGCGGCGCGCGACGACGCGGCGGGTGGCGAGACTGCGGGCGGCGAGGCGGAGGCGCCGGGCGGGGCCGATGGTCGCGCGTCCGAGCCCGGCGGCGGCGCCGCGTGGCACGACTCGCCCGGAGATCCCTACAGCCCCTTGGAGCGACGCCGATGAGCACCGTCACGCCGCCTCCGCACGACGCCACGCTCCCGCCGGCCCCGCCGGAGCGGCGCTGCCCGCGCTGCGGGAGCACGCTCGCGCCCGATCAGGAGTGGTGCCTGGCGTGCGGCGCGGCGGCCGAGACCGAGGTGGCGGAGCCGCGCGGGTGGCGGGTGCCGATCGTGCTGGGCGGCGGGGCTCGGGCTGCTCGCGCTGATCGGCGTCGTGCTGCTGATCGTCGCGCTGGCCAGCGGGCCGGACAAGCTCGCCTCGACCACGCCCACGCCGACCGCGGCCGCGCCGGTACCCACCGCGTCGACCGCCGTCCCGACCGCCACACCGTTCGCGACGGCCACGCCCGCGCCCGGTACGAGCGTGACCCCCACACCGGCGCCCGGCACGACCGCGACCCCGGCGCCCACCACGACGGGGTCGAGCAGCTTCCCCGGCTGGACCGGCGGCGACGGCTGGACGATCATCATCGAGTCCGCCACCACGCAGTCGAAGGCGGAGAGCGAGGCGAGCTCGGCGCAGGGCCAGGGCCTGACACGCCGGCATCCTGAAGTCCGACGACTACTCCTCGCTGAACGCCGGCTACTGGGTCGTCTTCACCGGCCACTACGCCTCCAAGAGCGAGGCGCAGGGCAACCTCGACAGCGTCCGGGCGAAGTTCTCGGACGCGTACGTCCGCAAGGTCGCCACCTGAGCCGACGTCAGCTCCGGCTGACGCCGACGGCGCGCGGCGGTGATGGGGGCCCTCAGAGGCCCGGCCAGTACGGCCGCAGCCGCTCCAACGCCGCGGAGGCCAGCGGATGGCGCTCGACCGCGGGGGCCGGCGGGGTCGCCTCGCCGGTCAGCACGGGCATGACAGCGGCCATCGAGCGGCTGATCGCGCCCAGGTCGTAGCCGCCCTCCAGCACCACCCCGACCGGCGCGCCGACGCCATCCGCGGCCCGCCGCAGCGACGCGGCCATGCCGGCGAACCCCGCCTCGGTGACCCGGCAGGTGGCCAGCGGGTCGTCGCGGTGGGCGTCGAAGCCGGCCGAGATCAGCAGCAGTTGCGGCTCCCACTCGGCGACGAGCGCGCCGGCGACGTGCTCGGCCAGCGACCCCCATGCCAGGTCCCCCGACCCGCCGGGGACCGGCAGGTTGACCGTGAACCCCTCGCCGTCCCCCGACCCCACGTCGGACGCCGGCCCGGTCCCCGGATACAGCGGCCACTCGTGGATCGACACGAACAGGACATCCGGCGACGCGTCGAAGATCGCGTTGGTGCCGTTGCCGTGGTGGACGTCCCAGTCGACGATCATCACCCGCGACAGCCCGTGCACCGCCGTCGCCTGCCGCGCCGCCACGGCGGCGTTGCCGAAGAAGCAGAACCCCATCGCCCGCGTCGGCTCCGCGTGGTGGCCCGGCGGCCGCAGCGCGCTCACGCCGACGGCCGCCTCGCCGCCGCACAGCGCGTCGACCAGCGCGCACGCGCCGCCCGCGGCGTGCAGCGCCGCCTCATACGTCCCCGGCACCGCGTAGGTGTCGGCGTCGATCGCGCCGCCCCCCGCGGCCGAGAGGTCCTCGATGAACGCCACGTGCGGCTCCGGGTGCACCCTGTGCAACTGCTCCCGGGACGCCGCGGGCGCCGACCGGACATCGGCCCCGAACCACTCGTGGGCGCTCATCTCGCCCTCGAGCGCGCGGATCCGCGCCGGCCGCTCCGGATGGCCGGGCACGTCGTGCGCCATGCCGGAGTCGTGGCGCAGCCAGACGGAGCCTCGCATCGCCCGTACCGTACGACGGCGTGCGATCCGACATCGTCGTCGTGGGGGCCGGCGCGGCCGGGCTGTTCGCCGCGCTGACCGCCGCCCGCGAGCACGCGCGCGTCGCGCTCGTCTCCGCCCGCCCGCTGGCCGAGACCGCGTCCTACTGGGCGCAGGGCGGCGCCGCCGCCGCGCTGGCCGTCGACGACTCGCCGGAGCTGCACGTCCAGGACACGATCGCCGCCGGGCGCGGGCTCGTCCGCCGCGCGGCCGCAGAGGTCGTCTGCGGAGAGGCGGCGGCCCGCGTCCGCGACCTCCTCGAGCTCGGCGTCCACTTCGACGCCGACCGCCACGGCGACCTGGCGCTCGGACTCGAGGGCGGCCACTCGAGGCGGCGCATCATCCACGCCGGCGGCAGCGCGACCGGGCGGCGGATCCTGCGCGAGCTGTCCGCCAAAGTCGCGGAGAACCCCCGCGTCGAGGTGCTCGAGACCGCCCGCGCCGCGCAGCTGCTGACGAGCGAGGGCGTCCACGGCGTGCAGCTCGACGACGGCCGCGTCATCCACGCCCGGGCGACGATCCTGGCCACCGGCGGCGCCGCGGCGCTGTGGTCGCGCACCACCAATCCGCCCGGCTCGTTCGGCTCCGGGCTGCTGCTGGCCCGGCGGGCCGGGGCCCAGCTCGCCGACCTCGAGTTCACCCAGTTCCACCCGACGGCGGTGGTCGGGATCCCGCACCGCGAGGGCTTCCTGATCTCCGAGGCGGTGCGCGGCGAGGGGGCGACGCTGCACGGCCCCGACGGCGAGCGCTTCGTCGACGAGCTGGCCCCCCGCGACGCCGTCGCCCGGGCGATCTTCCGCCTCGGCGCCGCCGAGCTCGACATGACGATGATCGATCCCGGCCGCTTCCCCAACGTCGTCGGCGCGCTCCGGGACGCGGGCCTGGACCCGGCGACGACCCGCGTGCCCGTCGCTCCCGCCGCCCATTACATGATGGGCGGGATCGTCACCGACCTGCACGGCCGGGCGGCCGGCGTCCCCGGGCTCTTCGCGGTGGGCGAGTGCGCCTGCACCGGCCTGCACGGCGCCAACCGGCTGGCCTCCAACTCGCTCAGCGAGTGCTTCGTCCTCGGCCGCCGCGCCGCGCTGGCCGGGCTGGACGAGCCGCCGCGCGGCGACGTCGCGCCCGGCGACGCCGCGCCGATCGAGCCGCCCACCCGCGCCACCCGCGAGGCCGTCTGGCGGCTCGCCGGGCTGGAGCGGACCGCCGCGGACCTCGAGGCGCTGCTCCGCGACCCCCACCCGCTCGCCCGCCTGGTGGCCGCATCCGCGCTGGCCCGCGAGGAGTCCCGCGGCGCCCACGCCCGGGCGCGAGTTCCCTGAGCCGGACCGCGCGCTCGACGGCCATCACACCGTCATCCCGGCGAGCGCCGACGCGCCAGCTTTCGTTCCGTGGGAGTGAGCCGCGCCGCCAATGGGAAACGGCGTGGTGGTCACTCTTAACGCGAAGTCAACAAAGACGACGTTCGAGTTTCCACGCGTGCGGCAAACACTGCAGCACCGGGCCACGGAGGGGACTCGCCGCCAGAAGGGCGCGTCCCGGGGAGACATCGATGTACCACTTCAGCCGTTCGATCTACCGAGAGCTCGCAGCCGACATCCTCGAAGAGGAGCGGCACTGCGGAAGCCCCACGAACCACGAGCGCGTCCTGCGCTCCTGCGAGCAGTGCGTAGAGCGGCTCGCCACGGACTGGCACTACTTCGCCAGGCCGACGAAGACGCTCTTCAATGACATCCGGATCTACTTCCCGATGTCCGCGCAGCTGCGCGTCTACAAGACCGTCGACCGCTACATGACGTTCGCCCGCGACTACTTCGCGTCGAACCCGATGGCGGAGCGGATGGAGTGTCGCGCCACCACCCGGCGCGGGACGCCGTGCCAGCGGTCGCCGCTGCCGCACAACGGGTACTGCCCGTCCCACCAGCACCTGGCGGAGACCGAGGGCATCCCGATCGCCGCCTGATGAGGCATCGCCGGCGCGGCGCGCGAGCGCCGCGCCGGTCCCGGAGGCGCGCGGTAGCCTGCGGCCGGGTCAAAGGCTGCGGATCGAGACGCCGGGAGGTGGCGGGCATGGATGAGGTCGGGTTCATCGGGCTGGGGATCATGGGCTCGCTGCAGGCGATGAACCTCGCCCAGGCGGGCTACGAGCTCACCGTCTACAACCGGACGCGCGAGAAGGCCGAGGCCTGGGTGGCCGAGCACGGCGGGACCGTGGCCGACAGCCCGCGCGGGTGGCCGAGCGCTCCGACGTGGTGATCACGATGGTGGTCGACGGCCCGCAGGTGGAGGACATGATCGGCGCAGGCGCTGGCGGGCGCCCGCGACGGGCACGCTGTTCATCGACATGTCGACGATCGCCCCGGGCACGGCCCGCGGGCTCGGACGAGCGGCTGCGCGCGGCCGGCCACGCGTTCGTCGACGCGCCGGTCACGGGCTCCTCGCCCAAGGCGAGGACCGGCACGCTGATGATCATGGTCGGCGGCGAGGAGGCCGACGTCGAGCGCGCGCGGCCGCTGTTCGAGGTCGATGGGCGAGAAGATCGTGCATCTGCGGCGAGGCGGGCCAGGGCCAGGCGGTGAAGGTGATCTCCAACACGATCACCGCCATCAACGCGCGACGCTCGCGCAGGCGCTCGTGCTCGCCCGCCAGGCCGGCGTGGACGTCGAGGCGCTGCTGGAGGCGATGGACGGCGGCTCGGCGGACTCGACGATGCGCGCAGCTGAAGGGCAAGCCGATGCTCGCGCACGACTTCACGCCGCTGTTCAAGCTCGCGCACATGCTCAAGGACGTCCAGCTGTGCCTGTCCGAGGCGCGCACCGCCGGCGGCACGTTCCCGTTCGCCGGGCTCGCCGCCGAGCTCTATGGCGCGGGCATGGGCCGCGGCCTGGGCGAGCAGGACTTCGCCGCGGTGCTCGAGGTCATCGAGGGCCTCGCGGGCACGAAGTTGTGAGCGATCTGGCGCGTTGGCGCTCGCCACCGAAAATCGGTGCTTCGCAAGGAAAACCGTGATTTTGCAGGTGGATTTTGAGTTTTCGCGACTTTGTGCATAGTATGTGACGTCCTCCGCGGGGTTTCCGAATCACAGTCTCGGGCAGGGTCGTCGCGCAGGGCGCCGACGTGGCGCGGCAGGTCCTCTCACAATCTACTTTCCCTCCACGCCTTATGCCGATCGCTTTCAAGGAATGGGCAGTCACCGTGCGCGCCCTTGCCGAAGGTGAGCAGCTGCTCACCCTGCGCAAGGGCGGCATCCGCGAGCCGGAGAAGCACTTCAGGCTCGAGCACGACCGCTTCTTCCTGTATCCCACGTTCGACCATCAGCGCAACGACCTGGTCCGGGAGTCGCATCAGCCCGAGCTGCGGCGCGCGCTGGAGGAGGGCGTATGGCCGGACGGCGAGCCGCCCGCCCGCGCGCTGACCATCGACGGCGGCATCGCCCAGCCCGACCGCGTGCGGATCCGCGCCTGGGCCGAGGTGGCCGGCGCCTGGACGGTCACCGACCGTCGCGCGGTCGACGCGCTCTCGCCGTTCCACGTGTGGACGACCGACTACGCCGAGAAGCGCCTGGCCTGGAAGCGCCGGCACCCGCTGCACGTGCTGCTGCTGCGCACCTATCGCATCCCGCGCCCGGTCACCGTCCGGGTGCGCGACGACTACGGCGGATGCCGGTCGTGGCTGGAGATCACCCGCGACCTGCCGTTCGAGGGCACCCCGGTGCTGTCGGACGAGGAGTTCGACCGGGCCTCCGAGGAGATCGCCGCGATCGCCGCGGCGAACGGCGTCCCCGCGTACGCCTAAGTTTTCGATTTCCGGGGTAACGGCGCGGCGGTGCGCGCGCTGCTCCGGGTCATCGTCTGCGCCGCGGACCTGACCGCGGCGCCCGCGGCGCGCGCGCAGCTGCCGATCCCGACGCCGACCGTGCCGCCGCTCCCCACCGTCATGCCGCAGCCCGGGCCGGCGCCCGAGCCGTACGGGACCGAACGACGGCGGCGGGTTCCACGACATCCTGCCGTCAGGCACGCGTGGGCGCTACGACGCGCTGCGAGCTGGCCGCGTTCGAGGCCAACGGCACCACCGTGCCGCACTGCTGCGACCAGCTGCCGATGTACGCGAGCCTCAAGTACGCGACGCCGGGGCTGAAGGCGGCCGACATCCCGAAGTACTTCAAGGACTCCACGTTCGGCGTCCCGGCGGGCCAGGTCGAGTCGACCGAGTCGCCGCGCAGCGACGTGACGATCGTGCGCGACACGGGGTTCGGCGTGCCGCACGTCTACGGCCGCACGCGGGCCGGTGCGATGTTCGGGCTCGGCTACGCCGGCGCCGAGGACCGGCTGTTCTTCATGGACGTCCTGCGCCACGCGGGGCGGGGCGAGCTGCCGGCTTCGCCGGCGGGTCGAACCGGAGATGGACGCGAGGAGTGGGCCTCGCGCCGTACACCGAGGCCGACCTGGAGCGCCAGGCGGCGGACCTGCCCCCTACCTGGGCGCGCAGGGCCGGCAGATCGTGGCCGATGTGAACAACTACGTGGCCGGGATCAACCAGTACATCGTCGAGGCGAAGCTGGACCCGACGAAGATGCCGGGCGAGTACGCGGCGATCGGCCGGCCGCAGGGGCCCGACCGCTTCAAGCCGGCCGACCTGATCGCCACCGCAGCGCTCGTCGGGGGAATCTTCGGCAAGGGCGGCGGCGAGGAGCTGCAGTTCTCGGCGATCGCCGACGCGCTGCAGAAGCGGTTCGGCAGCGGCTGGGGATGAAGGTGTTGAGCGGCTTCCGCTCGGCGGAGGACCCGGAGGCGCCGGTGACCGTGTTCAACGGCGGTTCCCCTACGAGACGCCGCCCGAGCACGTCGCCGGGGGAGCGTCGCGCGGCCGGACCCGGCTCGTTCAAGCCGCTGGACCGGCGTCCGCCGGCTCGCCGGGGGTGAGCTCGTTCCTGGCGTTCCCGGCGCGGGCGTCGAACGCGCTGCTGGTCTCGGCGCAAGCGAGTCCGAGGAGCGGGCACCCGCTGATGGTCGCCGGGCCGCAGGTCGGCCTACTTCAACCCGCAGATCCTGATGGAGGAGGACGTGCACGCTCCGGCGAGCGCCGACGGGCCGGGCATCGACGCCGCGGGCGCGGCGTTCGACGGGCATCAACCTCTACGTCCAGCTCGGCCGCGGGCGCGACTACGCCTGGAGCGCGACATCGGCCGGCCAGGACATCATCGACACGTTCGCGCTGCCGCTGTGCGATGCCACGCACTACCGCTACAGGGGCGCTGCTACCGATCGAGGTGCTGGACAAGACCGAGTCCTGGACGCCGAACCTGGGCGACCAGACGCCGGCCGGCTCGCAGACGCTGCACGCGGAGCGGACCAAGCTCGGGCTGGTGGCCGGGCGCGGGACCGTGCACGGCAGGCCGGTGCTGTTCACCACGCTGCGCTCGACCTACTTCCACGAGGTCGACTCGGCAGCCGGGTTCATGGACTTCAACACGCCGTCGGTCGTGCACTCGCCGAGGACTTCCAGCAGGCGGCCGCGAAGGTCGGCTACACGTTCAACTGGTTCTACGTCGACCCCAAGCACATCGCCTACTTCAACTCGGGCGAACAACCCGGTGCGGGCGAAGGGGCTGAACACGAACTTCCCGGTCGCGGCCAGGTACGCGTGGCAGGGCTGGAACCCGGACACCTGGCAGGCGAGGTTCACGCCCGCCTCGCAGCACCCGCAGGCGATCGACCAGGAGTACCTGATCAACTGGAACAACAAGCAGGCGCGCGGCTTCGCGTCGGCGGACGCGAACGCCTACTCGTCGACCTACCGCTCCGTGATGCTCGAGCACCAGGTCGAGCTGCGGCTGGCCCACGGGCGCAAGATGACGCTGCCCAAGCTGATCGACGCCATGGAGGTCGGCGGCTCGCAGGACCTGCGCGCGCTCGTCGACCTGCCGCTGGCGATGAAGATCATCGGCCGACCGCAGGACCCGGCGCTGCGGTCCGCGGCAGCCGAGCTGCGTGCGTGGCGCGCGCGGGCGGGCTGCGCAATGACGCCGACCGCAACGGCGCCTACGAGCTACAGCGACGCGATCCGGATCCTCGACGCCTGGTGGCCGCTGTGGATCCGCGCGGAGTTCGGGCCGGCGCTCGGAGCGGACGCCTATAGGACGCTGACCTCCACGATCCCCATCGACGACTCGCCCAACGGCGGCGGCCAGCACCACGGCTCGGCCTTCCAGGGCTCGTGGTACGGGTACGTGTCCAAGGATCTGCGCACGACCTTGAAGCGCAAGGTCCGCGGGCGCTACGCCCGGCGGTTCTGCGGGACGCTGAAGCACTGCCGCCGCGTGCTCCGGGCGTCGCTGGCCGCGGCGATCAAGATCCCGGCGACGACGGTCTACAGCGGCGACCCGCTGTGCAAGGCCGGCGACCAGCTGTGCTGGGACTCGATCCGGCAGCGGCCCACCGGTGGCGCCACCCAGCCGCTGATCGAGTGGATCAACCGGCCGACGTTCCAGCAGGCCGTGGAGGTTGGGCACACCGTGCCGCGGTGAGCCGGACCCGGCGAACGGCCGGCTTGTAGGGAGTGGGTGAGCCTGCCGCCGCGCGTGATCGATCGCCACGGGGCGCCAACCGATCACGACCGACCGCGCGCGCCACGTCATCGGGATCGAGTGGCAGGTTTGAGACCCATGACGTCGCAAACCCAGCACTCGATTTCGCGGCCACTCGGAAACGATCATCCCGTCCCGCCCTGGGATCTCCCCGCCTCCCTACCCAGCCGGCCGTTCGCCGGGGCAACGAGGCGCCGGAGGCGCCGGCCGTTCGCCGATAGAACGAGGCGCCGACAGCCGACGCGCCCGTCATCCTCCCACGAGCATGCCCTGGGTGGAGAGCGCCTCGGAGACCTTCGTCGCGCGCCACGACGCGCGGGACGCCGATGACGTCGAGCGCGTGCTCGCCCAGCTCGAGGGTGCGCGGCTGCGGTTGGAGGAGCGCTTCCCCGCCCGCCCGGGCGAGCTGGCGGTGGTGCTGCACAACTCGCCGGCCCAGCTCGACGCTGCGCAACCTTGGTTACCGATCTTCCGGCGGCTCACCGCGCCGGCCGCGCGGCGCTATGTCGTCGGCTGGGCCGGTCCGCGCGAGCTGCACGTCCTCTCCCCCGGCTGCTCGCCCACCGGGCGTCGAACGTCGCGGGCTCGCTGGAGATGCTGATGCTGGCGCCCTCCGCGCTGCTGGCCCGCCGCTACGTCGCCGAGGGCCATCCGCTGCTGCCGCCTCCGGCCGCGCCGCGCAGGCTGGCCCGCTGGGCCCGCTGGGCGTGGCTCGTCGAGGGCGCGGCGCAGTGGCTGTCGGGCCAGACGCGCCACGTCCGCCCGGCGGTGGCCCGGCGCCTGCGCGAGGGCCCTGAGCCGGGCTTCCCGCCGGGTCGGGCCGACGCGCTGCTGCTCGGCGGCTCGGTGTTCGACCTGCTGGCGCGTGAGCAGGGCTCCGGCGCCTGCATCACGCTGGCCCGCGGCCCGCACCCCGACGGGCCGCTGCGCGCGCTGGAGGTCGCGTTCCCACGCGCGCTGCGCCACACCGAGGGCGCGTGGCGCAGCCACCTGCGGCGGCTGGCCGAGGAGACGTGACTCAGGCGAACTGCGTGCCGACCACGGCGAGCAGCGCGAGCCGGTCGGCGTCCTCGTGCCCGGCTCGGCGGTGAAGACGACGAGCCGCTCGGTGTGGTTCTCGGCGGTGAGGATCTGGCAGTCGAGCGTCAGCACGCCGATCGGCGGGTGGACGAAGCGCTTGTCGTGTCGCGGCGGACTCCCGACCTCGTGGCGCGTCCCAGAGCGCCGCGAACTCCGGGCTCTCGGCCGGCAGCGCGGCGACCAGCTCGCGCGCTTCGGGTCGCCCGGCGCGGCCGTGGACGGCGCGCAGGACGGCGACGTAGGCTGCGCGAGTGCTACGTCGTGGTCCTCCGCCGGGTGGATGCGCGCGCTCGCTCCGGGTCGGTGAACCAGCGGTAGATCATGCTGCGGCGCGGGCCCGGTGTAGCGCGGTCTGGTCGCCGAGCAGCGCCTCGGCGAGCCGGTTCTGCCGCAGGGTCACGCCGAGGTCGGAGACGATCTGGGCGGGCGTGTCGAGCTGGTCGAGCACGCGCAGCAGCGCCGGGCTGGCTCGTCGGTGCGGATCGCGCGCGGCGGCGGCGTCGTGGCCGGCGAGGCGCGAAGAGGTGGTCGCGCTCGTCCGGCGTGAGCCGCAGCGCGCGGGCGAGCGCCGCCGATCGTCTGCTCCGAGGGCCGCGAGCCGCGCCGCTGCTCGAGCCGCGCGTAGAAGTCGGTCGACATGTGCGCGAGCGCGGCGACCTCCTCGCGGCGCAGGCCCGGCGGCGCGGCGGCGCGCCCCGGCGCGAGGCCGACGTCGTCGGGCTGCAGCGCCTCGCGGCGGCGGCGCAGGAAGTCGGCGAGGCCGTCGCGGTCCATGTCCCAAGTATGCGCAGCGCCCGGCGTCGCTATCCAGGGACAGCGTGTCCCTGGATCCGCCGGGCTCTGGTCAACCGCGCCGGCGCGGACCACCCTGTCACCCATGACCATGCGACGACCCTTCCCGGCGGCACCTTCGCCCTGGCCGGCGACCTCACCGTCACCCGCATGGGCTACGGCGCGATGCAGCTGGCCGGCCCGCGCGTCTTCGGCCCGCCGGCCGACCGCGACGAGGCGCATCGCCGTCCTGCGCGAGGCGGTGGAGCTCGGCATCACCCACATCGACACCTCCGACTACTACGGCCCGCACGTCACCAACGAGATCATCCGCGAGGCGCTGCACCCCTACCCCGAGGACCTGCACATCGTCACCAAGGTCGGCGCCTGCCGCGACGCCGAGGGCGGCTGGCCCGCAGGCCCGCGCGCCCGAGCGAGCTCCGCCAGGCCGTGCACGACAACCTCGAGCACCTCGGGCTCGACGCGCTCGACGTCGTCAACCTGCGCATGGGCGGCTTCGCAGGGCCCCGAGCCGGGCTCGATCGCCGAGCCGTTCGGCGCGCTGGCCGAGCTGCAGCGAGCAGGGGCTGATCCGCCACCTCGGCGTCAGCACCGTCACCGCCGAGCAGGTCGCCGAGGCGCAGGCGATCGCGCCGGTCGTCTGCGTGCAGAACTTCTACAACATCGCCCACCGGGGCGACGACGACCTGATCGACGCCCTCGCCGCGCAGGGCATCGCCTACGTCCCCTACTTCCCGCTCGGCGGCTTCTCGCCCGCTGCAGTCGGACGACGCTGGCGGCGGTCGCCGGCGCGCTCGGGAGCGACGCCGATGGCGGTCGCGCTGGCCTGGCTGCTGCAGCGCTCGCCGAACATCCTGCTGATCCCCGGCACCTCGTCGGTCGCGCACCTGCGCGAGAACGTCGCCGGCGCGGCGCTGAGCCTCTCCGAGCAGGACCTGGCGGAGCTGGCGACGATCTAATACAGCGGCGCGAGGATCGCCGCCGCGGCGAGCACGAGCACGACGACGGCCAGCGTGGCGGCCAGCGCGCGCATCCACGGCGGGCGGCGGGAGTGGAGCGCGAAGCCCGGCGGGCGGCGGTCCCCGAGCACCTCGCGGGCCGCGTCGGCGCCCGAGGACGGCACGAGGATGTCGCGCCGGCCGGAGGCCAGGAAGTCGGGCACGTCGAAGCCGCCGGAGCGGCGGGACGAGCGACGGGATGCCCTCCTCGAGCAGGATGCCCTGGACGAGCTCCGCCTCCGCCTGGTGGCGCGCCGGCCGACCCGCACCAGCGGGCCCTCGGCGTAGCCCGGGCGGATCTTGCGGGCGCGCTCGGCAGCCGCGAGTCCTTCGGCGGGGGCTCGGCCGCGCCCGGCGCGTGGACGAGCGGCAGCCCGCAGCGCGGTGCAGAAGCGCTCGCTGGCCGGCGTGGCCGGCGCCGCAGCCGGGGCAGACCAGCGGCGGTCGGCCGGGTCATCCGTCACCTGCAGCTCGACGCTGCGTCGACCGTCGTCGCCGACGATCGACCACAGCGCGCAGATCGTCGGCTCGGCCGACTTGACGCCCACGATCAGGTAGAGCGTGCCCGGGAAGGCGGGAGCCGGTCCGAACCGCGCGAGGTTGATGTCGGTCTGCGACGGAACGGGGTCCGAGCGCGTGTGCGAGTGGTAGATCGCGCCCGAGCGTCGAGCCCAGCGTCCTCGATCGCGTCTCGCATCTGGTACTGCTCCTGCCCGTCCATCTTGTACGTGCAGCGGGCTCGCGGCAGTGTTGCGGACGCGGTGGACCGTGACCGCCTCGCCGTCGCGCGAGGCGATCATCCCGCAGCACTCGTTCGGCGCCTCAGCGCGCGCGTGGTCGACGATCTCGTCGAGGAGTGTGCGGGAGATCCGCAGGGCTACTTCGCCCGGCGGAGCGGCGGGGCACGTCGGCGTCCTCGTCCTCGTCGTCGGCGTGGCCGTCGCGCCGCCGAGCGAGTCCTTGAACTCGCGCATGCCGTTGCCGAGCGACTGCCGACCTCGGGCAGCTTCTTGGGTCCGATGACGACGAGCGCGATGATGAGCACGATGATCAGCTCCACCGGCCCGATGTTGTTGAACGGCATGGACGGTATCCCCTTAGCGGCGTGTCGGCTCTGGAGGGTACCCGGCCGGCCACGCGCGCCGCCAAGGGGCTCCAACCAGCTCGGCGCGCAGCATGAGCAGGTGCTGAGCATGCGACGCCAGGATCGTCGCGACGCGTCATCGCGATCTTGGGGTCCGTCGAGCTCGGGCAGCGCCGTCTGATAAGCGGCGACGAGGCCCTGCTCGAGCGGCGATCGCCGCCGGCACGACCGCCGCGTCGGCGCGCGCTGGCCAGCGCTGCGCGGCGGCGAGGTCGTACGCGCCGGCCGGCGCGGCTGGCGAGGACGGGGCGCCGAGTCGCGGCCCAGCCGGCGGCGAGCTCGGCTCGCCAGCGCGGCCGCCGGAGTCGGCCTCGCAGCGCTGCCTGGCAGCGCCGGCGAACTCGCGCCGCGTGCGCCCGGTAGGCGAGCGCGGCGCCGTCTCGCGCCGCCACAGCGCGACGCAGGAGCGACCGCTCCTCGATCGAGGCCGGCCAGCGCGGGCGGCGCGGCGCGAGCAGCCGGCGACCCGAGCGTCGCCGGCGAGCACGGCCGCGGCGGGTGATGCGCGCGCTCACGTCGCGGCTCGCCCGGGAACGCGGTGGCCAGCGGGCTCGCTGCCCGAGCAGCGCGCTCGACGAGCGCCTGGCCGCGCCGTGCGAGGCGACGATCAGCGTCGCCGAGCAGCTGCGCGCAGCGCGCGGTCGCGTGGTCTGCCCGACGCCGGCGACGTGCGCCTGCAGCGCGCCGGCTCGGCGTGCCAGCGCGCCTGGAGGTCGCCGCCGGAGGCGTGCGCCGGGCCGCCGGCGGTGCCGCCCGCGCGGCCCGCAGCGCGCGCTCGAGCTCGCGCGTGCGCGCGCGCGGCGCGCGCGTGCGGCCGTTGCACGTTCGCGGCCGCGCAGCCCGCGTAGGCCGCCGACCACCGCCTGCTCGGGGGCCAGCTGCTGCGCCGAGCAGCTCGGTCGGGCGAGTCGCCGCCGGTCCTTCGCGGCCCCGCAGCGCGGCGAGCAGCGCCGCTCCGCCGGCCGCGAGCAGCGCCCGGCGCGTCACCACCAGACGGTGGAGTCCAGGTTCTCGAGCTCGTCGACCGGCGTGGTGTAGAGGCCCGAGGACAGGTACTTCCAGCCGTCGTCGCAGACGATGAAGACGACGTTGCCCTCGTCGAGCTCGTTGGCGATCCGCACGGCGATCGAGGCGATCGCGCCGGAGGAGACGCCGGCGAAGATGCCCTCCTCGTCGAGCAGCCGCCGCGTCCAGACGATCGCGTCGTGGTTGGTGACGAAGATCTTCCGGTCCAGCAGCGAGAGGTCGATGATCGGCGGGATGAAGCCGTCGTCGAGCGAGCGCAGGCCCTGCACCGGCTCGCCCTGCATCGGCTCGGCGGCGACGATCTTCACCGCGTCGCCCAGCTCCTCGCGCAGCCGCCGGCCGACGCCCATCAGCGTCCCGCCGGTGCCCAGCCCGGCCACGAACGCGGTGACCTCGTCGAGCTCCTCGAGGATCTCCGGCGCCGTGCCGTTGTAGTGGGCGAGCGGGTTCGCCTGGTTGCCGTACTGGTAGGGCATGTAGTACGAGGCGTCCGCCTCGGCCATCTCCAGCGCCATCTCGACCGCGCCGTTGGAGCCCTTGTTGCCCGGCGAGTAGACGATCTCCGCGCCGTACATCTTCAGCAGCTGCGTCCGCTCGGGCGTCACGTTGTCGGGCATCACGACCTTGAGCCGGTAGCCCTTGCGCGAGCAGATCATCGCCAGCGAGATCCCGGTGTTGCCCGAGGTCGGCTCGAGGATCGTCTGGCCCGGGCCGGATCGCGCCCTTCTCCTCGGCGTCCTCGATCAGCGCCCGGGCGACGCGGTCCTTGACCGAGCCGGTCGGGTTGTGGGACTCGAGCTTGGCCCAGATGCGCACCTCGGCTTCGGCGAGAGGCGCTTGAGCTCGACGAGCGGCGTGTTGCCGATCGCCTGGACGATGTCGCCATAGCGGCCCCCGCAGGGGCGGTTCTGCAGTTGCTCGGCCATAGCTTCAGGAAGTGTAGTGAGGTACGATGGCCAGCATGTCCTTCGATGACGTCTCCTACGTGATCGAGGAGGAGCCCGAGCCGCCCCGCCGGCCGCGCCACGTCTGGCGCGCCGCGGCCGTGGCGGTCGCGACGGCGCTCACCATGGGCGCCGTCGTCGCCGGCGCGTCCGCGCTGACCGACAAGGGAAGTGCAGCGGCGGCACGCCAGGAACGCCAGATCGTCCCGCACCGGACGCTCGGCCAGTTCCACCACCACCACGGCCTGTGCCCGAACATGGGCAGTGGGTCGACAGCGAAGTTCTAGCCGTCGCAGGCGCCGCGGGCACGCCGTGAGCGAGCCCGCGGACCGCCTGGGCGCTCAGGCGCAGGCGGGGTAGAGCCCGCGGTAGCGGGTGACGAGCTCGCGGTAGGGCTGGATCCACTCGGGCACGGGCTCGACCACGTCGCGGGTGCGGACGCATGCCGCCACTGCCTCGTGCACGTCGCCCCACATGCCGCCGGCCACGCCGCCGAGCAGCGCGGCGCCGTACGCCGCGCCCTCCTCGACGGCGATCCGCTCGAGCGGCAGCTCGAGCACGGAGGCGACGATCTTCAGCCACAGCTCGCTGCGCGCGCCGCCGCCGGAGGCCCTGCCGCGCTCGGGGGACGCGGACCCGAGGCCGGCCACGAGGTCGAGCGAGTCGCGCAGCCCGCAGGCCACGCCCTCCAGCACCGCGCGCGCGAGCGCGCCGCGGTCGTGGCGGATCTCCAGGCCCGTGAACGCGCCGCGCGCATCCGGGTCGGCGTGCGGGGTGCGCTCGCCGGTCAGGTACGGCAGGAACGTCAGCCCCTCGACGCCGGGGTCCCAGCGCTCCGCCTCGGCCGTGAGCTCGGTGAACTCGCCGCCGGTCACGCCGCGCAGCCAGGCCAGCGAGCCGGCCGCGGACAGCATCACGCCCATCGCGTGCCAGGCGCCCGGCACGGCGTGGCAGAACACGTGCACGCGGGCCTGCGGCTCGGCGGTGAACTCGGGCAGCGCGGCGAACACCACGCCCGACGTCCCCATGGCCACCGACAGCGGCCCGGGCCGGTCGACGCCCACGCCGAGCGCGCCCGCCGCCTGGTCGCCCGCCCCCGCGGCGACGGGAATCCCGGACGCCGTCCGCCCGGACACCTCCGGCGACTCGAGCACGCGCGGCAGCCAGGCGGCGTCCAGGTCGAGCGCGGAGACCACCTCGTCGCTCCAGCGCCGGTGCGCGACGTCGAGCAGCAGGGTGCCGGAGGCGTCGGCGACGTCGATCGCCCGCTCGCCGGTCAGGCGCAGCCGCACGTAGTCCTTGGGCAGCATGACGTGGGCGATGCGGCCGTAGCTGTCCGGCTCGTGCGCGCGCAGCCACAGCAGCTTGGGCGCGGTGAAGCCGGTCAGCGCGCGGTTGCCGGTCAGCTCGATGAGCCGGTCCAGGCCGATGCGCGCCTCGATCTCCGCGCACTCCTCGCCCGTGCGCTGGTCGTTCCACAGGATCGCCGGCCGGATCACCGCGTCGGACGAGTCGAGCGTGACCAGGCCGTGCATCTGCCCCGACAGCCCGATGCCGGCGACGTCGCCGGCCAGCCCGTCGAGCGCCTCCTCGGTGGCCCGCCACCAGTCCTCGGGGTCCTGCTCTGACCAGCCGGGCCGCGGCGTCGACAGCGGATAGGCCACCTCGCGGCGCTCCAGCACCTCGCCGTCCGCGGACACCGCGATCGCCTTGACCGCGGAGGTCCCGACGTCGATCCCGATGGCCGTGGACACCGTCGCGCACCTTACCGGCGGGTTACTCGGCGCGACCGCCGGGCATACATAGGCCTGGCGGGGGCCTTGGCGCGTGAGCGCCTCAAGCAGTCATTCCCTCGGGCCGCCGCCGTCCAGCGCGTGCTTCCCACCGGCTCTTCTTCATCCGGGCGGCCGCACCATGCCTCGAGACGGCGCCGCATGACGCTGCGTCTCGGGCTGGCTGCGATCGTCACCCTCTCGCTCCTCGCCGGCCGGCTCATCCCGGCGGCGGCCGGCGGGCACACCCCGGTCTGGCCGGGCGGGCTGGTCCGGATCTACGACGAGAGCGGGATGGACGACACGGTCAAGACCGCGGCCGAGCGCTGGTCGGCATCGGGCGCGAAGGTCTACCTGGAGATGGTCCCCCGGCCCGCGCAGGCCGACGTGATCGTCAAGGTGGACGACAAGCGCCTGCTGCGGCTGTGCGGCAAGGACTGCCTCGGCTACACCACGTCGATCGGCCGGCCGAGCAGCGGGAAGACCACGGTGCTCCTGCGCTCCAGCCTGGGCGGCCCGACGCGCCCGCTGTCGGTGTGGGTGGCCGCGCACGAGTTCGGCCACGTGATCGGCCTCCAGCACCGCAAGGGCAGCCGCTGCTCCGTGATGTCCCCGCACGCGTTCGACACCCGCTGCGCCCCCGCGCTCACGTCCGGCTCCCCCACGGCGCCCGAGCTGGCCTGCGTGCCGGCGCCGATCGACGTCGCCACCGCCGCCTCGCTGTACGGCGGCACGGTCGCCTCGCGCGACCCGCAGTGCAAGTAGCCTCCCCGCGGATGGCCACCGCGAGCCGCCTGTCGGCCTTCGGCACGACGATCTTCACGGAGATGTCCGCGCTGGCCGAGCGCACGGGGGCGATCAACCTGGGTCAGGGCTTCCCGGACGAGGACGGCCCGGCCGAGGTGCTCGAGGCCGCGGTGGCGGCCATCCACGCCGGCCACAACCAGTACGCGCCGCTGCCCGGCGTGCCGGCGCTGCGCCGGGCGGTCGCCGACCACCAGCAGCGCTTCTATGGGCTCGCGCTCGACCCCGACACCGAGGTCCAGGTGACGATGGGCGCGACCGAGGCGATCACCGCCGCCGTGCTCGGCCTGTGCGAGCCCGGCGACGAGGTGATCGCGCTCGACCCCTCCTATGACTCCTACGCCGCCGCCGCGGCGATGGCCGACGCGCGCTTCGTGCCGGTGCCGCTGCACCCGCCCGACTGGACGCTGGACGGCGACGAGCTGGCCGCCGCGGTGACCGACCGCACGCGGCTGATCCTGCTCAACACCCCGCACAACCCGACCGGCCGCGTGCTCGGCCGGGCCGAGCTGGAGGCGGTGGCCGCGGTGTGCCGCGAGCGCGAGCTGATCGCGGTGACCGACGAGGTCTACGAGCACCTCGTGTTCGACGGCGAGCACGTCCCGCTGGCCACGCTGCCCGGGATGGCCGAGCGGACGCTGACGATCTCCTCGCTGGGCAAGACGTTCTCGGTCACCGGCTGGAAGGTGGGCTGGGCGACCGGGCCGGCGCCGCTGGTCGCCGCCGTGCGCGCGGCCAAGCAGTTCCTCACCTTCGCCGGCGCGACGCCGTTCCAGCACGCCGGCGCGGCCGCGCTGCGCCTCGGCGACGAGTTCTACACGGCGTTCGCGACCGCGCTGCAGGCCAAGCGCGACCGGCTGTGCGACGGGCTGGCCGCGGCCGGTCTCACGGTCCTGCGCCCGCAGGGCACCTACTTCGCCAACGTCGACGCGGGCGGCGACGGCACGGAGTTCTGCCGCGCGCTGGTCGGCGCCGCCGGCGTGGTGGCCATCCCGACCTCGGTCTTCGCCGCCGACCCCGGGCGGCTGCGCCCCTACGTCCGCTTCGCGTTCTGCAAGCGGCCGGACGTGATCGACGAGGCGGCCCGCCGGCTCGCCGCTCACGCCTCCGAGGCGACGCGCGAGTCGTAGCCCCAGAATCGCGGCAGCAGCGCGGCGAGGACGATGGAGCCGGCCACGCAGAGCACGCCGCCGAGCACCACGGAGCCGCGCAGGCCGATCGCCTTCGCCGCGATGCCGGCCTCGGCGTTGCCGAGCGTCGGCCCCGACGACCAGGAGATCATCTCCATCCCGGCCAGCCGCCCGCGCAGCCGGTCGGGGATCGTCTCGTTCCACAGCGTCCCGCGGAAGATGCCGGAGATCGCGTCGCCGGCGCCGGCCAGCGCGAGGCACAGCAGCGCGACCCACAGGGCCGGCGCCAGCCCGAAGCCGACGATCGCCAGCCCCCAGGCCGACGCGCCGAAGACGATCGCCCGCCCGTGGTGGTGCACGTGCCGCGTCCAGCCGCTGGTCAGCATGGCCAGCAGCGAGCCCACGCCCGGCGCGGCGAACAGGAAGCCGACCACGGCCGTGCCGCCGGACTGCGCGGCGATCGCCGGGAACAGCGCGAACGGCATGCCGAAGAACATCGCGTTGATGTCGACGACGTAGGAGCCGATCAACTCCTGGCGCGACACCGCGTACTTCACGCCGTCCACGATCCCGCGCAGGCTGGGCGGCTCGGCGTCGGGCGGCGGGGGCGGCGTGCGCAGGCGGGCGAACGCGGTCAGCGAGAGGCAGAACGAGACGACGTCGATGGCGTAGGCCCACTCCACGCCGGCCGTGGCGATCAGGACGCCGGCGAGCGCCGGCGAGCCGATCGTGGCGATCTCGGCGAACGCCCAGTTGATCGCCGTGGCCGGCTTGAGCTCGTCGCGCTCGACCACGCGCGGCAGCAGCGCGTCGAGCGGCGGCCGCAGCACGGCGTTCGCCGCGGCGAACAGCGCGGCGGCGACGTAGAGCGCGGCGAGCGACGGGTGCGCCAGCAGCGCGTTGACCACCAGGCCGAGCGACACGACCATCGCGGCGGCCTCGGCGCAGAGGATGAGCCGGCGGCGGTCGAACGCATCGGCCAGCGCGCCGCCGAGCAGGGCCAGCACCACGATCGGGACGAACTCGGCGATGCCCAGGAGGCCGACGGCCACGGTGGAGTGCGTGAGCCCGTACACCTGCACGGCGAGCGCGACGATCGTGAACTCGCCGCCGGCCAGCGAGACGGCGTAGCCGACGGTCAGCAGCCGCAGGTCGCGGCGGCGGCGCAGCAGCGAGACGTCCAGGGCGACGGCCCGCAGCGCCCGGCCGATCATCGGCCGAGCCGGTCCAGCGCCCAGCGCGTGAGCTCGAGGATGCGCTCGACGGAGTAGCGCTCCGGGTCGGTCAGCAGCAGCCGCGCCGCCTCGTCGGCGTAGGCGGAGAGCATGTGCGCGGTCAGCTCGGCGTCCGGCGGGCCCGCGCCGAGCCCCAGGCCCGCGGCCAGCCGGGCGACGACCGCGGCCCGCCCGGCGGCGATCCGCTCGTGCAGGATCCGCGGCGCGCCCTCCTGCGGCATCAGGACCAGCCGCCAGGTGGCCGGGTCGGCGCGCACCGCCTCCAGATAGCCGCGCAGCGCCGCGGGCAGGTCGCCGGCGAGGTCGTCCGGCAGCGCCGCCTCCAACTGCTCGAGCGCGCGCACGGTCTCGCGCGCCACCAGCGCGTCCAGCAGGCCGGCGAGGTCCGCGAAGTGGGCGTAGACGATCGGCCGGGTGATCCCCGCCGCGCGCGCCACGGCCTCGATCGAGACGTCGTGGAAGCCGTCCGCCAGCACGATCTCCTTCGTGGCGTCCAGCAACTGCTCGCGCCGCGCCTCGGCGGTCATCCGCGTGGACATGCGTCACACGATGTTACAGATGTGTAGCTTACGGTAATGTAACCAGACATGGACGACCTCTCCGTGGCGATCGTCGGCAGCGGCTTCTCCGGGATCGGCCTGGCCATCCGGCTCCGGGAGGAGGGCATCGAGGACTTCGCCGTGCTCGAGCGCGGCGACGGCGTCGGCGGCACCTGGCACTTCAACACCTATCCCGGGTGCGCCTGCGACGTGCCCTCGCACCTGTACTCGTTCTCGTTCGCGCCGAACCCGGAGTGGTCGCGCACCTACTCGCGCCAGCCCGAGATCCGCGCCTACCTGCGCCGGGTGGTCGAGGACTTCGGCGTGGCGCCGAAGATCCGCCTGAACACGCGAGGTGTCGTCGGCGCGCTGGGACGAGGCCGCGCAGCGCTGGGAGCTCGAGACCTCGCGCGGCCCGCTCGCGCGCCCAGCGTGCTCGTCGCCGGCCACCGGTCCCGCTGGTCGAGCCGAAGATCCCGGCCGTTCCCCGGCCTCGAGCGCTTCGCCGGGCCGGCGTTCCACTCGGCCCGCTGGGACCACTCGGTCGACCTGGCGGGCAAGCGGGTGGCGGCGATCGGCACGGGCGCGTCGGCCATCCAGTTCGTGCCCGCGATCGCCCCCGGCGTCGCGCAACTGCACGTCTTCCAGCGCACGCCGCCGTGGGTCATGCCGCACTCCAGCCGGCCGATCAGCCTTTTCGAGCAGCCGCGTCTACACGGCGCTGCCGTTCACCCAGCGGCTGGTCCGCGGCGGCATCTACGCCGCCCGCGAGCTGCTCGTGCTCGGCTTCGTCAAGCAGCCGCGGATCATGAAGGCGATCGAGAAGGTCGCCGAGCGCCACCGGCGCAGCGCGATCTCCGACCCCGCCCTGCTCGCCAAGGTCGCGCCCGGACTACACGCTCGGCTGCAAGCGCATCCTGCCGTCCAACGAGTGGTATCCCGCGCTGTCCCGCGACAACGTCGAGCTGGTCACGGACGGCGTCGCGGAGGTCCGCGAGCACTCGGTCGTCAGCGCGGACGGCACCGAGCGCGAGGTCGACGCGATCGTGTTCGGCACCGGCTTCCACGTCATCGACATGCCGGTGGCCAAGCTCGTCCACGGGCGCGACGGCCGCGCGCTGGAGGACGTCTGGGAGGGCAGCCCGAACGCCCACCTGGGCACGACGGTGGCCGGCTTCCCGAACCTGTTCATCCTGCTCGGCCCGAACACCGGCCTGGGCCATAGCTCGATGGTCTACATGATCGAGTCGCAGATCGCCTACGTGATGGACGCGCTGCGCGAGCTGCGCCGCAACGGCCACCGCACGGTCGAGGTGCGACCCGAGGTCCAGGAGCGCTTCAACCGCGAGGTGCAGGCGCGGATGCGGGACACGGTCTGGAGCACGGGCTGCAAGAGCTGGTACCTGGACGAGAAGGGCAACAACCCGACGCTGTGGCCGGACTGGACCTGGCGCTTCCGGCAGCGCACGGCGCGCTTCGATCCCCGGGAGTACGTCTGCGCATGACCGACCGAACCGGCTCGACATCGCGGGCGGCGTCGCCACGCGCACGCGGAGCCCGACGGGTGATCGTCACCGGCGCGGCCGGCGGCATCGGCACCGCCGCGGTGGCCGAGCTGCGCCGCCGCGGCGCGCCGGTCGTCGGCCTCGACCTGCACCCGGGCGAGGACATCGTGGCCTGCGACGTGCGCGACCAGGCGTCGGTCGACCGCGCGGTGGCCGAGGCGGTCGAGCGCCTCGGCGGCCTGGACGTGCTGATCAACAACGCCGGCCTGGGCACGCCGCAGAGCGCCGGGCGCCCGCCCGACGACGACGCGCTGGCCGTGATCGACGTCAACCTGCTCGGCCCGTGGCGGGTGACGAGCGCCGCGCTGCCCGCACTGCTCGAGTCGCGCGGGCGGGTGGTCAATGTCGCGTCCGGGCTGGCGCACCTCAACGTGCCGTTCGCCACCGCGTACACGCTCTCCAAGCGCGGCGTGGTCGCCTACTCGGACTCGCTGCGGCTCGAGCACGGCGACCGGATCACGGTGACGACGGTCTACCCGGGGTTCATCCGGACGGCGATCCACGCGCGCTCGACCGCCGCCGGCGTCCCGCTCGCGGGGGCGGTGCCGGCCGAGCGGGTCGAGGACGCCGCCCGCGCGCTGGCGCGCGCCGCGCTCGGCCGCCCCGTGCGCGACCTGGCCACGACGCGCCAGGGCGGCGTGGGCTACGCGCTGGCCCGCCTGGCGCCGCGCCGGCTGCTGGACGCGCTGACCCGCCGGCGGATGGGCGCGCTCGCCCGCCGCGGCCACTTCGGCGAGACGGGCCTCGCCGCGGAATTCGCCTCGCGCCTGTGCGGCTGAGCGGTCACGATGCGCTCATGCAGATCGAGCAGTCCTTCACCGTGGCCCGCCCGCCGGCCGACGTGTTCGCCTACATGGTCGAGCCGGCGAACCTGGCCGCCTGGCAGACCTCGAAGCTGTCCGTCGAGCCGCTGACCGACGGGCCGCCGCGCCGCGGGTTCCGGATCAAGGAGCGCACCCGGGTCGGCCTGCGCACCTGGGACCAGGTGGTGGAGTTCGTCGAGTTCGAGCCCGGCCGCGCGCTGGGCACGCACATCGTCGAGGGCGCAATGCCCGTCGACGGGCGCTGGACGTTCGCCGACGACGGCGCGGGCGGCGCCCGCGTGCACTTCGTGGCCGAGGGGGAGCTGAGCGGCCTGGCGAAGCTGGCCGAGCCGCTGATCCGCCGCGGCGTCGCCCGCAGCTTCCGCCACTATCACGCGCTGCTGGCCGAGAACGTCGAGCGCGCGGCCACGGTCAGGGCGTGACCGCGCGACCCTCGGCGGCCGCGCGGTAGAGCGCGTCGATCGTCCGCGCCTGGGCGAGCGCGTCCGCGCGGCCCAGCCGCGGCGGCGGGCCGCCCTCGATCGCCGCCGACAGCTCCTCCAGCTCGCGGGCGTACGGGTCGACGCGCTGCGGCCGCAGCCGCTCGGGCTCGGCGCCCTCCCGCAGCACGACGATCTCCGGATTCGGGCCGTGCCACGGGTCGGGCAGCAGCAGCGTGGCCGCGTCGCCCACGACCTCGATGCCGGCGCGCGCGGACACGTCCATGCCGCAGTCGAACGTCCCGAGCACGTCGCCGGGGAAGCGCAGGACGCCGGCCAGCCGCGCGTCGACGCCGCCCACGGTCACCTGCTCCGCGCTCACCCGCTCGGGCTCGGCCCCGCAGACCAGCCGCAGCGCGCTCACGCAGTAGCAGCCCACGTCCATCAGCGCGCCGCCCTCCAGGTCGTCGAGCCAGCGCACGTTCGCCTCGTCCGGCAGGTCGAACCCGAACGCCGCGCGCACGTAGCGCAGCCGGCCGACCGCGCCGCCGCGCACCAGCTCGACGAGCTGCTCGGTCTGCGGGTGGAAGCGCCACATGAACGCCTCCATCAGGATCCGGCCGGCGCGATCGGCGGCCGCGAACACCGCCTCGACGTCCGCCGCGCTGCGCGACAGCGGCTTCTCGCACAGCACGTGCTTGCCCGCCTCCAGCGCGCGCGTGCTCCACGGCACGTGCAGGGAGTTCGGCAGCGGGTTGTAGACCGCGTCGACCTCGGGGTCGGCCAGCAGGTCCTCGTAGGACCCGTGGGCGACCGGGATGCCGTGCTCGTCCGCGTAGGCCCGCGCCCGCCCGGCGTCGCGCGAGCCGACGGCGACGATCTCGGCGTTCGGCGCCAGCCGGGCGCCCTCGACCACGCGACGGGCGATCCGGGCGGTCGACAGGATCCCCCAGCGGACCATCTCAGGCGGGCACCAGGACCCGGTCGGCCTCGGACACCACGAGCGCCAGCGCGCCGAGCACGTGCGCGCGGTCGCCGAGCACGCCGGCCACGACCTCGCGCGCCGCGGGAGGTCTCCGGCAGCGCGGCGCGCGCCACCGACTCGCGCACGCCGGCGAGCAGCGGTTCGGGGACGCGGGCGAGGTGGCCGCCCACCACGAACAGCTCGGGGTTGAGCACGTTCATCATCGTCGCCACGACCTGTCCGAGCGCGCGCCCGGCATCGTGGATCGCCCGCCGGCAGGCGGCGTCGCCGTCGCGCGCCGCCGCCAGCATCGCCTCGACCGTCAGGTCGTCGCCGTGGGTGGGGCGCAGCCGGTCGACCAGCGCGCCCGTGCCCGCCACGGTCTCCAGGCAGCCGCGGTTGCCGCACCGGCAGACGACCCCGCTCGGGTCGACGAGCACGTGGCCGAGCTCGCCGGCGAGGCCGCCGGCGCCCCGGTAGAGCCGGCCGTTGAGGATGAGCCCGGCGCCGATCCCCGAGGAGACCTTGAGGTAGACCAGGTCGCCGGCGTCGCGCCCGGCGCCGAACGCCGCCTCGGCCAGCGCGCCGAGGTTCGCGTCGTTGTCGACCATCACCGGGATGTCGAGCCGGCGGCGCATCTCGGCCTCCGCGGTCATGCCGATCCAGCCCGGCAGGATCGCCGACCTGCCCACGACGCCCTCGCCGGACTCGATCGGCCCGGGCAGGCCCATGCCGGCGCCGATCACCGCGGTGCGGTCGACGCCGGCGTCGGCGAGCGTCTCCTCGACGAGCTCCGCCGCGGCGTCCAGGCCCTCCTGCGCGTCATGGTCGGTGTCGAGCGGCTGCGTCCGCTCGGCCAGGATCGTCGAGGCGAGGTCGGACACCGCCACGCGCAGGTGCGAGTGGCCGAAGTCGATCCCGACGGCCGCGCCGGCCGAGGCGTCGAAGGCCAGCAGGATCGGCGGCCGGCCGCCCTGCGCTCCGTGCGCCAGGCCGGGCTCTGGGCGCTCGACCACCAGCCCGTCAGCCTGCAGGTCGGCGACCAGGCTGGAGACCGTCGAGCGCGACAGCCCCGTCCGCCGGGCGATCTCAGCGCGCGAGATCTGCCCCTCCTCGCGCAGCGCGCGGATCACGCGCAGCCGGTTGAGGCGGCGGAGGGATTCCAGGGAGCCGGCGCGACCTTGGGCCATCGACGCTCCCGATTGGACCGGATCGCACCCGGTTTGTCAATGTTTCGGACGAACTACCGGTAGGCGTCGACCGGGACGAGGACGGCGCCGGCGATCTTGTCGTGCCAGGTCCGCTTCTCCGGATCCCAGAGCATCCAGAAGTAGCCGAGGAAGATCGGGATCGCGGACAGGATCTTGGCCACATTGCGGATCAGCGCGCGCCCGTAGCTCAGGCGGCCGCCGTTGTCGAAGTCGAGCACCTTGATGCCGAGGGCCATCTTGCCGAGCGTCGCCGCGCGCACGCTTCCCTCCATCGCCGTGTAGTAGGCGAGCCAGATGATCAGCGACAGCCCGTAGTACAGGCCCACCGAGAAGATGCGGACCAGGATCTGATCGATGATGCCCAGGAGGATCCCGTCGATGAAGGCCGCAGCGAAGCGCCGCCAGAAGCCGGCGCGGGGACCGCTCGGGCCGCCCGGTGCCGGGCCGGCGGGGGCGGGAGGCGCCGGCTCGTAGGACTGGGACATCTGCTGAACCCTCCTTTGCTGAACTCGGACCCTAGAGCCCGCTGTCCGGTGTTTGCGTGCCGGCCTTGGCCGCGGCCAGCCGCTCCAGGAACGATTCGTCGTCCAAGCCGGGACGGACGCCGGCCACGCGTGGTCGCACACGGGCTGCCAGCTGGGCGGCCAACGAGCGGCGCGCCGCCGGGCGCAGCTCCTCGCGGCGCTGCAGGAAGGCCCGCACGGCGGAGATCTCCGCCTCCCCGACCGCGGTGGCGTCCCAGGTCGCGAAGGCGTCGGCCGGGATCGCCGGGGCCGGTGCGGCGAGCAGCGCCGCCTTGGGGTCGCGCACGACCAGCGTGCCCGCGGCGAGGTCGCCGAGCCGCTGGTTGGTCCGCGTGGCCAGTACGGAGATCACCGCCGGGACGTAGAGCAGCGCCGCCTCGAGCAACCGGATGACGTTGCGGATCAGGCTGGCCCGCAGCCCGACCGCGCCGCCGCCGTCGAGCACGACGCGCGTCCCGACCGCCCGCTTGCCCGGCGTCCGGCCGCCGCCGCGCACCTCGAACGCCACGTCATAGACGAGGTAGGCGAACAGCAGCCCGGCGGAGGTGACGATCGTGGCGCCCAGCCTCCCGAGCAGCTGGAAGCCGAGGACCGCAGCGGCGGCCACGATCACCCCCTGCAGGATCGAGTCGAGCGTCAGCGCCATGAACCGCGAGCCGAGGCCGGCGAGCGGCAGCGCCAGCTCCACGCCCTCCGGCGTGGCGATCGTCCGGTGATCCTCATACTCCATCGGCCATGGACCTCGCGCCGCGAATGATGAACGTCTCCGGAGCGCGATGACGCCAGAAGCATTCGCGGCCGAGCGCGGGAGCGCATGGGCGGCGCTGGACACCGCCGTGCGCCGGGCGGGCGACCGGCCGGAGCGGCTCGGGGCGGATGGCGTGCGCGAGCTCGGCGCGCTGTATCGCGCCGCCGCGGCCGACCTCGCGTTCGCCCGCCGGCGCTTCCCGCGCGACCCGCTGACCGGGCGGCTCGAGGCGCTGGTGCTGCGCGGCCGGGCGGCGGTCTACGCGCGCGCCGGCCGGCGCCGGTCGGTCTGGCGGTTCTTCGTGCGCGGCTACTGGCGCCGGCTGGCCGAGCGCCCGGCGATCCTGCTGGCCGCCTGGCTGTGCCTGCTCGTGCCCGCCGCGGCCGGCGCGGCCTGGGCGGCCGCCGACCCGGCGACCGCCGCCGGCCTCGTGCCGGCCCAGTTCCAGGCGGCGGCCGATCCGCCGGCCAGCGGCCGCAACTACGGCGCCGGCGAGGGCGCCGCGTTCTCGGCCGCGGTGATGACCAACAACATCCGGGTCACGCTCGTGGCGTTCGCGGGCGGGATCGCGTTCGGCGTGCTCACCGTGCTGCCGATCGCGTTCAACGGGCTGCTCGTGGGGGTGCTGGCCGGGCTCGCGGTGGGCGCCGGCCACGGCGCCGCGTTCCTGCGGCTGATCTCCTCGCACGGGCCGCTCGAGCTGTCCTGCATCGTGTGCGGCGGCGTGGCCGGGCTGCGGATGGGCTGGGCGCTGGTCCGCCCCGGGCCGCGGCGGCGCGGCGCGGCGCTGCGGGCCGAGGCCCGGCCGGCGATCGAGATCGCCGCCGGCACGGCGCCGATCCTGGTGATCTGCGGGCTGGCCGAGGGGTTCCTCACGGGGCCGGGGATCCCGCTGCCCGTGCAGGTGGCGATCGGCCTGACGCTCGCGGGCACGTTCTGGACGCTCGTGGCGGTGCGCGGGCGGCCGGATCACAGGACCGCCCGCGCCTTGGCGCGCAGGTAGGCGGCCACCACGGTCGCCGGCAGCTTCTCCGGCGGCGCCTCGAGCACGCGCGCGCCGGCCGCGCGGACCCGGCCGGCGGCGCGGGCGCGGGCGGCGAGCACGTCGCCGGCCACGACGGCGCGGGCCGTGTCGAGCGGCGCGGGCGCGTCCGGCGGCCGCGCGAGCCGCTCCAGCGCGGGGTCCGACGGGCAGGCCACGACGACGGCGTGGCGGCGGGTGAGGACCGGCACGGCGGCCACGAGCGGGCGCGCCGCGGACTCCTCCAGCAGGTCGCACAGCACGACGACGAGCGCGCGCTTCGCCCCCTCGGCGCGGCGGAAGGCCAGCTCGTAGTCGCTGTCCACCGGCCGCGACTCGAGGTCGAACAGCGCCCGCACGGCGGCCGCGCCGCCGGCCCGGCGCGGCGGCAGCGCGACGCGGACGCCGTCGTCGAACGCCACCGCGCCGCAGCGGTCGCCCAGCTCGTCGGCGACGAACGCCAGCGCCGTGGCGGCGTCGAGCACGGCGTCGAGGACGGTGACGACCCGGCCGTCCTCGCCCGCCATCAGCGGGGCGGAGCTCAGGCGGCCGGCGTCGATCAGCAGGATCAGGTCGCGGTCCTGCTCGAGCCGGTACTGGTTGCTCATCGGCCGCCCCTGCCGGGCGGTGGCGCGCCAGTTGACCTGGCGGATGTCGTCGTCGGGCTCGTAGTCGCGGACGAGCTCGAACTCGGTGCCCAGCCCGAGCGGCCCGCGCGCCGTCGCGCCGCTGCTCGCGGAAGCGGCCCGCGCGCCACGGCCAGCGCGAGCCGGCGGGCCGTCCGCAGGTCGGGGAACACGCGCACCTCGGCCGGGCCGCCGCGGGCGGTGGTCCCAGCGGCCCAGCCCGAGCGGCCCGGTCGCCCGGGCGGCCACGGCGGGCAGCACGTGCCGCCCGCGCACGCGAGCGGTCGACGGTCGCTTCCAGGCCGCCGTCGCCCTCGCGCGGCGCGACGTCCAGCCGGGCGGCGCCGGCTGGCGCACCCGCACCTCCCCGGCCTGCGCCGCCACCGCGCGCACGCGCAGCCGGCGCGGGCACGCCGCGTGAGAGCACCTCCGGCACCTCGCGCCCGATGTCCGGCGCCCGGCGCGCGGCGCTGCGTCGACGACGACCGCGGCCACAGCGCCACCGCGGCCAGGATCGCGACGCCCGGCGGGAGGATCAGCGCCGCGGCGGCGATGACCGCGAGCGACGACGCGGTGCGCGGCGTCGGGCTCACGCCGCGCGGCCCGGCGGCGACGCGGCGGCCCGCGGAGGTCACCGCGGCACCGGCACGTCCTCGAGCGCCGCGCGGATGGCGCCGCCGGGCGTGGCCCGCTCGAGCTCGGCCTCCGGCGTGAGCACGAGGCGGTGGCGCAGGACCGGGCGCGGCCATCGCGGGCGACGTCGTCCGGGCGTCACGTAGGCGCGGCCGGCGAGGCGGGCGGCCGCCTTGGCGGCGGCGAGCAGGTGCACGGCCGCGCGCGGGCTGGCGCCGAGGTGGACGCGCGGGCAGCTCGCGGGTGCGGCGGACGAGCGCGACGACGTAGCCGACGACCTCGTCGTGACCTCGGTGGCGTCGACCTCGGCGCGGGCGGCCAGCAGGTCCTCGGCGCTCGGCGACCGGCCGCGACGTCGTCGAGCGCCGTCGGCGCGACGCCGCGGCGGGCGAGCCGCAGCATCGCGCGCTCCTGCGCCTCGCGCCGGGTAGCCGATCGCGACGTGCACGAGGAAGCGGTCGCGCTGCGCCTCGGGCAGCGGGTAGGTGCCCTCGTACTCGATCGGGTTCTGCGTCGCGAGGACGAGGAACGGGTCGGGCAGCGGGTGCGACTCGCCGTCGACGGTCACCTGGCGCTCCTGCATCGCCTCCAGCAGCGCGGCCTGCGTCTTGGGCGGCGTGCGGTTGATCTCGTCGGCGAGCACGATGTTCGGCGAACACCGGGCCGGGCCGGAACGCGAGCTCGCCGCCGCGCAGCGCCATCGTGCCCGTGACGTCGGAGGGCAGCATGTCCGGCGTGAACTGCAGCGCGCCGGAACTCGACGCCGAGCGCGCGGGCGATCGCGCCCGCGAGCAGCGTCTTGGCCACGCCCGGGCACGCCCTCGAGCAGCACGTGGCCGCCGAGCGCGAGCGCGGTCGAGCACGTCCTCGAGCGCCTCGTCGTGGCCGACGACGACCTTGCCGACCTCGCCGGCGACGCGCGCGTGCAGCTCCCTCACGCGGTCCTCCTTCTCTGGTCCGCGCCAGGGCGGCGGCGAGCGCGTCGACGTACTCGATCCGCGGCGGCGGGAGCGCGCCGCTCCGCGTCCTCGGGCGGCCCGAGCCGCCGGCCGGCCGCCCAGAGGCCCGCGAGGCCCGGCGAGCAGCAGGCCGGCGAGCATCCACTGGACCCGCGCCGGGAGGCCGCCGAGCCCGCGCGCCGCGCCGTAGCCGTGCACGGTCTCCAGGAACGCGACCGGCCGGTCGGCCGCCGGCGCAGCGCGAGCGCCGAGCGCGGCGCGTCGGCCTGGCCGAGCCGCGCGGTTCTGGAGCGACGTCGCGTCGGCGAGCAGCGCGACCGTCCCGCGGCCGCTGCGCGCGCTGACCAGCAGCGGCGCGGTCCGGCGGGCCCGAGCGCCGGCAGCGCCCGGCCGAGCGCGGTGCCAGCCGCCGCCGTCGCGGCGCACCCGGTCACGCCCGGCCGACCGGCACGAGCGCGTGCCGGGTGCCGGGCGCGCCGTCGTCCCGGCGACGGCGGGGCGGGCAGCACCGCATCGAGCCAGGCGGCGTTCTCGCCGCCGGCGAGCAGCCGCCCGCCGCCGCGCACCCAGGCGCCGATCGCCCTCGCCTCGCCGGGGTCGACGACGTCGGGATCGAGGACGACGAGCGTCTCGCCCGGCGCGCGGGCGCCGGTCGGCGATCGGCACGCGAACCTGCCGCACCGGATGGCCGGCGCGCTCGAGCAGCGAGGCGTAGGCGGCCAGCCCATGCGCCGAGGTGGCGTAGGAGGACGAGCACCGGCCCGTGCGGCGCGGGCAGGAGCGCGTCGACGAGCCGCAGCAGCAGCCCGAACGCGATGAGCGCGCCGATGACCACCACCGCCGCCCGCGCCCGCGGGATCCCGCGCGGCAGCCTCACCCGCCCGCCACCACCTCGGGCCAGCGCTCGCGCGCCGCGGCGAGGTCGTCGCCGTCGGGCGGCGCGGCCGCCGTAGACCACGTCGTCGAACGTCGCGGCAGCGCGTCGAAGTCGTCCGAGCGCAGCGTCCGCCGGACCTCGTGCGTGGTGATCGACGGGCGGAACTCGATCGCGGCCGCGCGCGTCGAGCCGCAGCAGCCCGGCGCGGAAGCGCAGCCGCAGCGCGGCCTCGAGGTCGCCGGCCGCCTCGGCCGCCGTCCGCCCGCCGCTCGAGCTGTGCGCGTCGTCGCGCGGCCGCGCGCCAGCCGCGGCGGCCGCCGCCGCGGCGCGCCGAGGCGGCGGGTGAGCGCGCGGCGCGCGACCACGGCCGCGCCCGCGCCGACCAGTGCCGCGAGGACGAGCCAGACGACGACGCGCGGGCCCGGGAATGCCGCGCGTTCGAGCCAGCGAACGCCCGGCTGAGCCGGTCGCAGCAGGTGGCCGAGCTCCGCTGCAGGAGCGCCGTGAAACGGCCCGGGGACGCCGAGCCGCGGAAGCGCCGCTCGCCGAGGATCGCCCGCGCCTGCGCCCGCGGGTCGCCGGCCGCCGGCGCCGGCGAAGCGCGCGGGCGGCGAGCGGCGCGCAGCCGCGCCCGGAGCGCGCCGCCGCGCGCCCCGCAGCGCGCCGCGCGAGTCGACCGGCCGCCCGTCGACGCGGTCGACACGCGCGCAGCTGCGCGAGCGCGCCCGGGTCGCCGGCGCGCCCGCGCGGCCAGCGCCCGCAGCTGCGCGCCGGTGACCGCGTCGGCCCGGGCCGGCGGCGGGGGTGACGACGAGCGCGGCGGCGGCGAGCGCGGCCACCCGCACCGCGCCAGGCTCACAGCCCTCCGGGCCCGCGCGGCGCCTCGGGGGGCAGCCAGTCGGCGTCGCCGGGAGCTCGCGCGGCGGCGGCGGAATCGTCCGGCGCAGGCGGCGGCCGGTCCTCCTGCTGCTCATCCGCCGAGCGGCGGCGGGCCAGCCGGCGTGGGCGGGCTCGGCGCTCCACGGCCGCCGGCCGGCGGGGGCGTCCACCCGGGCGGCGGCGGCCAGTACGGCGCGGCGGCGCGCTGCTCGGCGCGTCAGGTCGTCGCCGATCAGCGGCGCCGGCATCGGCGCGTCGGGGTCGCGCGGGCGCGCCGAGATCCTCGGCCATCAGCTGCAGGTCGAAGCCCTCCTTGCGCACGCGCAGGTCGAAGTACAGGATCGTCAGCACCGCGGCGAGGTACGGCGTGGTGACCGCGTTGGACGACCGTGGCGCCGACCACCGTGGCGACGCCGCCGGCACGTCGCTCGTGCTCGACGCGCCCGCGATGCCCGAGCAGCAGCGATCCCCTGGATGATCCCGCCGAGGATCGACACGAGCAGGTAGCCGACCAGCAGCAGCCCGAACGTCGGCCACCAGCGGCCCTTGACCAGGCTGCGCGACCGGCCGAACGCGTGGAACGGCCCGCCCCCCTCGAACAGCAGCACCGGCAGCGTCAGGCACAAGGCGACGGACAGGTAGACGCCGGGCACGATCAGCGCGACGAACGCCAGCACGATCAGGATGCTCCACAGGATCCACGTGCCGAGCACCGGGAGGAGCCGCCGCGCGCCGAAGCGCAGCGAGCGCCCCACCTCCGGCTCCCCGCCGAGCCAGGCGTCGGCCACCCCCTTGAAGCAGGCCGTGAACGCGACGAGGAACGCGAGCCCGGTGAGGATCGCCGATCCGAGCAGCCCGGCCAGCGCCGGGCCGACGTCGGACGTGGTCGTGGTCGTGTCGGTGCCCGTCTTGAACGCATTCGGGTCGATCGACGCCCGCAGCAGCACCTGGAGGACGTTCATCGGCCCGACCAGGAAGACGACGCACACCATCAGGACCTTCCAGTGGCGCGTCAGCACCTTGATCCCCGCGTCGAGGATCTCGCCGGTGCTGAGCGGCCGCAGGGTCCGAGATCGCCACGGCCGCGAAGGTATCGCTCAGCGCTTGGTCATGCGCCGCCGGCCATGGCCGGCAGGATGACCAGCGTGTCGGATTCGCCGACCGAGCGTCTCGAGGCCGTCGAGCACCCGGACGTCCTCGTCGTTCAGGTAGACGTTGACGTAGCGGTTGAGCGAGCCGTCCGCGCCGAACAGCTGGGATTGGGTCGCCGGATGCTGGTCGGCCAGGGAGCGCAGCACCGCGCCGACGTCGCCGCCGCCCGCCTGCACCTCCTTCTCGCCGCCGACCGACGGCCGCAGCACCGGGGGGATCTTGATCGTCGCCATAACGTCCGGGCAGGCTAGCCTGCCGCCGCGCAGAACGCCTCGTAGTCCGGGAACACGCCCATCTCGGAGTCCGTGATCTCCGAGGGGTCGCGCGAGCAGATCGGGCACTCCGGGTCGCGGCGCACCTTGAGCTCCGTGAACGTGGCGCCCAGGGCTTCATAGAGGAGCAGCCGGCCCACCAGCGGCTCGCCGGCGCCCGTGACCAGCTTCACGACCTCGGTGGCCTGCAGCAGCCCCATCGTCCCCGGCAGCACGCCGAGCACGCCGTTGGCCCCGCACGAAGGCGCCAGCTCGGCCGGCGGCGGCACGGGATACAGGCAGCGATAGCACGGGCCGTCGTAGGGCTTGAACACCGACAGCTGGCCGTCGAAGCCGAGGATCGACGCGCTGACCACCGGGATCTGCAGCCGCACCGACGCGTCGTTGAGCAGGTAGCGCGTGGGGAAGTTGTCGACGCCGTCGACGACCACGTCGTAGCCGTCGATGATCTCCATGATGTTGGAGGCGTCGAGGCGGGTCCGGTACTTGACGACGTCGACGTCCGGGTTGATGGCCTTGATCGGCGATCTCCGCGGAGTCGACCTTCGGCGTCCCGATCCGGTCGGTGGTGTGGATGACCTGGCGCTGCAGGTTGGAGAGGTCGACCTCGTCGTCGTCGACGATGCCCGAGCGTGCCCACGCCGGCCGCGGCGAGATAGAGCGCGGTCGGCGAGCCCAGCCCGCCGGCGCCGAGCAGCAGCACCTTCGAGTTGAGCAGCTTCGTCTGGCCCTCGAGCCCGATCTCCGGCACGAGCAGGTGGCGCGAGTAGCGCTCGCGCTGCTCGCGGGTCAGCGACACCGGGACCTCGACGTCGTAGCCGCGGTCCTTCCACAGCGTGATGCCGCCGTTCATCGAGGCCACGTCCTCGTAGCCCAGCAGCTCCGTGAGCGTGTTCGCCGCGAGCGCCGACCGCTGCCCGGAGGCGCAGTAGACGACCACGCGCTGCGAGCGGTCGGCACCGATCGCGCCCTCGACGCGCGACTCCAGATACCCGCGCGGGACGTGCTTGGCGCCGGGGATGTGGCCGGCGTCCCACTCCTCGGTCTCGCGCACGTCGAGCAGGACCACGCTGGCCATGGCCATGGCCGTTCCCGTTGCCGTTGCCGTTCAGCGCGGAGCGGACCTCGGAGGGGTCGACCTCCTCGATCTGGCTGCGGATCTGGCGGATGATCTCCGCCCCTGACGGGCTCATGCGATCAGTGTCCTCTAAAGCGGATCGGGATTCCAATACTTCACAGAGTGTAGCGCCCCGAATGGGGTCCAAACCGGGTCATCCTCCGCGCCCGTTCTGCCGATGTAAGGCGCGAGGATGCGCACCCGAACCCTGCTCAGCCAGGTCCTCGCCGTCAACACGGGCCTCGTCGCCGCCACCGCGCTGGTCGCCGCGGCGCTCGCGCCCGTGCGCGCGTCCGGGGTGGCCTCGCCGAGCCGCGCGCTGCTCATCGTGCTCGCCGTGGCGGGCGCCGTCTTCGCCAACTCGCTGCTGCTGCGCAAGCGCCTGGACCCGCTCGACCGGCTGCACGACACGATGGACCGGGTCGACCTGCACTCCCCCGGCCAGCGCGCGTGCGCGCCCGAGAACGCGCCGCGGGAGATCGAGCGCCTGACCGCCGACTTCAACCGCATGCTGGAGCGCCTCGAGGAGGAGCGCCGCGAGGCCGGCCGCGCCGTGCTGCGCGCCCAGGAGGAGGAGCGCGCCCGCATCGCCCAGGACCTGCACGACGAGGTCAACCAGGCGCTGACCGCGATCCTGCTGCGCCTGCAGGCCGCCGCGCTCGACGTGCCGCACGGGCTGCGCTCCGAGCTGCAAGGAGATCCAGCACCTGGCCACGCAGGCCATGGAGGAGCTGCTCACGCTCGCCCGCCAGCTGCGCCCGACCGCGCTCGACGACCACGGCCTCGTGCCGGCGCTCGCGTCCCAGGTCTCCGACTTCGGCGAGCGCACGGGCATCCGGACGAGCTTCCACCGCCACGGCGATCTGCCGCGGCTGTCGACGAGGAGCAGCTCGTGCTCTATCGCGTGACCCAGGAGAGCCTGTCCAACGTCGTCCAGCACTCCGGCGCCTCGAGCGTCCGCGTCGAGCTCTCCGCGATCGGGCGCACCGTGCTGCGCGTGCGCGACGACGGCTGCGGCTTCGCCGTGCCGGCGCACGGCGAGCCCCGCAACAGCCTCGGCGTCTCCGGGATGCGCGAGCGCGCGCTGCTGGTGGGCGGCCGCCTGAACGTGTTCTCCGCCCCGGGTGAGGGCACGACCATCGAACTGACAATGGGAGCATCATGAGGATCCTGATCGCCGACGACCACGGCATCGTCCGCGGCGGCATGAAGCTGCTGATCGACCGCCAGCCGGACATGGAGGTCGTGGCCGAGGCGGGCGACGGCGTCGAGGCGTTCGAGCAGGCGCTGTCCACCAAGCCCGACCTGTGCGTCATGGACGTGTCGATGCCGCGCATGACCGGCCTCCAGGCTGCGCGCCAGATCCGCGCGCACCTGCCGCAGACGCAGGTGCTGGCGCTGTCCATGCACGACGACGAGCGCTACGTGTTCGACGCGCTGAAGGCCGGCGCGTCCGGCTACGTGCTCAAGCGCGAGGTCGACAGCGCGCTGCTGAACGCCATCCGCGCCGTGTCGCGCGGCGACGCCTTCCTGACCAACGCGGTCGAGCGCACGATCGTGCGCGAGTGGATGCGCGACGACTCCTCCGGGCCGGAGGAGCCGCTCTCGCCGCGCGAGCAGGAGGTGCTGAAGCTGATCGCCGAGGCGTTCACGAACAAGCAGATCGCCGAGACGCTGCACCTGGCCGAGAAGACCGTCGAGTCGCACCGGGCCAACCTGCTGCGCAAGCTCGGCATGCGCGACCGCGTGGAACTGGTCCGGTATGCCATCCGCCGGGGGCTGACCGAGGCGTAGTCTGCGGCGGCAATGGCCGTCGCGGCGAGCGAAGCACCCCGGCGCACGCCGACCCGCCAGGCGGGGATGGCCGCCCTCACGCTGGGCGCCCTCGGCGTCGTCTTCGGCGACATCGGCACCAGCCCGCTGTACGCGCTGCAGACGGTCTTCTCCTCCGACAACCACGCGGTGAAGGCCACGCAGGGGGACGTCTACGGCGTGATCTCGCTCGTCTTCTGGGCGATCACGATCATCGTCTCGATCAAGTACGTGACGTTCATCATGCGCGCCGACAACGACGGCGAGGGCGGGATCATGGCGCTGATCGCGCTGATCCAGCAGGTGAAGCTCGAGCCGCGCCGCCAAGGTCTCGCTGGTCGCTGCTCGGCGTGTTCGGCGCCTCGCTGTTCTACGGCGACGGGATGATCACGCCGGCGATCTCGGTGCTGTCGGCGGTCGAGGGCCTGGAGGTGGTCACGCCGTCGCTGCACTCGGTGGTGGTGCCGATCACGCTGGCCGTGCTCACCGTGCTGTTCCTCGTGCAGCGGTTCGGCACCGGCGTGGTCGGCCGGGCGTTCGGGCCGGTGATGGCCGTGTGGTTCACGATCCTCGGCGTCGCCGGCCTGCGCGAGGTCGTCCGGCACCCCGGCATCCTGCGCGCGCTGTCGCCCAGCTACGGCGCCCAGTTCCTGTTCGACCACGGCGGCACGGCGTTCATCGCGCTCGGCTCGGTCGTCCTGACGGTGACCGGCGCCGAGGCCCTGTACGCCGACATGGGCCACTTCGGCCGGCCGCCGATCCGCCGGGCCTGGTTCGCTCGCGGTCTTCCCCGCGCTGATCCTCAACTACATGGGCCAGGGCGCGCTGATCCTGCACTCGCCGGAGGCGATCGCCAATCCGTTCTTCCTGCTGCTGCCGCACTGGGCGCGACTGCCGATGGTGTTCCTGGCGACCGCGGCCACCGTGATCGCCTCGCAGGCGGTGATCTCCGGCGCGTTCTCGGTCACCCGCCAGGCGGTACGGCTCGGCTTCCTGCCGCGGCTGAACATCCGCCACACCTCCCACCACGAGGGCGGCAGGTCTACGTCCCCGCGGTCAACTGGGGCATCTACGTCGCGGTCGTCGCGCTGGTGGTCGGCTTCGGGTCCTCCCAGCATCTGGCCACCGCCTACGGGATCGCGGTCACCGGCACGCTGGCCATCGACACGATCCTGTTCTTCTTCGTCGTGCGCGTGCTCTGGCACAAGCCGCTGCCCGTGGTGATCGGGGGCGCGGCGGCGTTCCTCCTGGTCGACCTGACGTTCTTCGCGGCCAACCTGACCAAGGTCCTGCACGGCGGCTGGTTCCCGCTGACGATCGCCGCCGTCGTGTTCACCGTCCTCACGACCTGGCAGACGGGGCCGCGAGATCGTCACCGCCAACCGCACGCGCGAGGAGGGCCCGCTGCCGCGCCTTCGTGGACAAGATCCACGGGCTCGAGCCGCCGCTGTACCGCGTCGCCCGGCACCGCCGTCTTCCTCAACGCCAACAAGGAGACGACGCCACTGGCGCTGCGGGCCAACGTCGAGCACAACCACGTCGCTGCACGCACTGCGTCGTGATCGTGTCGATCGAGACGATGAAGGTGCCGCACGTACCCGAGGCGGAGCGGGTGGAGATCGACGACCTCGGCTACCGCGACGACGGGATCACGCACGTGGTCGGCCACTTCGGCTTCCAGGACTCGACGGACGTGCCCGCGCTGCTGCGCCAGGCCGCCGCCCGCGGACTGGAGGGCGACGTCGACCTGACGAACCCCTCGTACTTCCTGTCGCGGATCAGCATCGTCAAGAACGACTCGGCGACGATGCCGCGCTGGCGCAAGAAGCTCTTCCTCGCCATCTCGCGCAACGCGGCGAACCCGGTCGAGTACTTCAAGCTGCCGGACGAGCGCACCGTGGTGATGGGCAGCCACATCGAGCTCTAGGCTTGGTGACCGTGCTCCCCGCACGCCTGCAGCTCGCGCTGATCGCCCTCGCGGCCTGCGCCGCCGCCGCCGTCTTCGGCGTCGTGCTCGCCTCGGGCCGGCAGGCCGGCGCGCAGGACGGGCTGAACCTCAGCAACGGCTGGGCGGGCGCGCTGCGGCCGCCCGGGCTGATGGTGCCGAGCTTCCGGCTGCACGACCAGGACGGCGGCGTGGTGACGTCGCAGTCGCTGCGCGGCAAGCCGGTGGTCTACGCATTCGTCTACTCGACCTGCCGCGACACCTGCCCGGCCGAGGTGCAGACCATCCGCGGCGCGCTGGACGACCTCGGCCGCGACGTGCCGGTGATGGGCGTGTCGGTCGACCCGCGCAACGACACGCGCAAGAGCGCGATCGCGTTCCTGCTCGACCAGAAGATGACCGGCCGCATGAAGTTCCTGCTGGGCACGCAGGCGCAGCTCGCGCCGGTGTGGAAGGCGTTCGGCATCCAGCCGCAGGAGAACGGGCTCGAGCACTCGGCGCACGTCGTGCTGGCCGACGCCCAGGGCCGCCAGCGGATCGGCTTCCCGTTCGAGGAGCTCACGGAAGACCGGCTGGCGCACGACCTCGCGCGCCTCGCCAAGAGTTGAGCCGCTTCGACGGCCTCGCGTTCCAGGGCGAGTGGCGCCGCTACCAGCGCTCCGCCATCGCCGCCTTCGAGCGCGACCGCCAGGCCGGCCGCCGCAGCACGCACATCGTGGCGCCGCCGGGCTCCGGCAAGACGCTGATCGGCGTGGAGCTGATCCGGCGCGTCGGCTCCCGGGCGCTCATCCTGGCCCCCAACCAGGCGATCCAGCAGCAGTGGCCGCGCGCCGTCTCGCAGTTCACGCGCGAGCGCCGCGACGCGGTCGCGCTCGTCGGCTCGGACGTGGGCAAGCCGATCGCCTGCCTGACCTACCAGGCGCTGTGCCAGCTCGAGGATCCGGAGATCGTGCTCGGGCGCCTGACCCAGACGCGGTGGGCGGCCGAGCGGGCGTCCGCCACGGGCACGACCGCCGAGGCGGCGATGCGCGAGGGCGCGACGTTCGCGGGCGCGGCGGCCGACCGGCGGGCGCGCGAGCTCACGCGCATCTCGGCGACGCTCAAGCGCGAGGTGGCGCGCGGGGAGCACGCCGGCGTCGAGCTGCGCGACCTGCTGTCCCGCACCGCGCGAGATCGGGTGAAGGCGCTCAACGACCTCGGCGTCGGCACGGTGGTGCTCGACGAGTGCCACCACCTCGCTTCGCTGTGGGGCTACGTCGTGCGCGCCGTGCTGCAGGAGCTGGCCGAGGGCGTGCACGTGATCGGGCTGACCGCGACGCCGCCGGTCAGCCTGCCGCCGGAGGACGCCGAGCTCTACGCGGCGCTGCTGGGCCCGGTCGACTACACCGTGCCGACGCCGGCGGTGGTCCGCGACGGGCACCTCGCGCCCTACCAGGAGCTGGCCTGGCTGACCGAGCCGCTGCCCACGGAGAAGGCCTGGCTGGCCGAGCACGACACGCGCTTCCGCGAGCTGGTCGGCGCGCTGCACGAGGACGCCGAGAGCGATCTCTCGTTCCCCGCCTGGGTGATGGGGCGGATGCGCGACCGCCGCCGCGCGGCCGAGGACGACGCCGAGGTGCCGTGGTCGTCGTTCCAGCACGACCACCCCGCGCTCGCCCGGGCCGGCATCCGCTTCCTGCTGTCGGGCGGGCTGGAGCTGCCGGCGGGCGCGCCGCGCGGCGAGGCCTACCGGCGCGAGCCCGACCTCGAGGACTGGATCGTGCTGCTGGAGGACTACGCGCTGCGCTGCCTGGCGCCGTCGCCGGACCCGGCCGCGGCCACCCGGTACGAGGCGGTGGCGGCCGCGCTGCGCGAGCTCGGGTTCCAGCTCACCCGGCGCGGCATCCGCCGCGGCCAGAGCGACGTCGACCGGCTGCTGACCGGCTCGCAGGCCAAGTCGCTCGGGCTGGTGGAGGTGCTGGCGGCCGAGCGCGACGCCCGCGGCGAGGCGCTGCGCGCGCTCGTGCTGTGCGACGCCGAGCTCGCCTCGCCGCGTCCCGACGACGCGCTCACCGGCGTGCTCGACCCGGCGGCCGGGACGGCCCGGCACGCGCTGCTCGCGCTGGCCGCCGACCCGCGCACCGCCACCCTGCGGCCGCTGCTCGTGTCCGGCCGCGGCCTGCGCTGCGCCCCGGCCGACGACGAGGCGCTGCTGGCCGCGCTGGGCGAGCACGCCGAGGGGCGCTTCGCGCTGCCGGAGTGGGACACCGAGCTCGACGGCCTGCTGGTCGAGCTGCGCTCCTCCGGCGCCGAGTGGGTCCCGCGCGCCTGGGTCGAGCTGGCCACGCGGCTGCTCGTGGAGGGCGTGGTCGGCGCGCTCGTGGGCACGCGGTCGCTGCTCGGCGAGGGTTGGGACTGCCCGCCCCTGAACGTGCTGGTGGACATGACCGTGGCCACCACCGGCGTGTCGGTGCAGCAGATGCGCGGGCGCTCGCTGCGGCTCGACCCGGGCGACGCCGGGAAGGTGGCGTCCAACTGGGACGTGGTCTGCGTGGCGCCAGAGCTGGTGCGCGGCAGCGCCGACTACGAGCGCTTCGTGCGCAAGCACCTGCACGTGTTCGCCCCCGCCGAGGACGGCGAGGTAGAGGCGGGACCGTCGCACGTCCACCCCGAGTTCGGCCCGTTCGCCCCGCCGCCGGTCGCGCGCTTCGCCGCGCTCAACGCGCAGCTCACCGCCCGGGCGGCCGACCGCGCCGCAGCGCGAGAGCGCTGGCACCTCGGCACGCCCTACCGCGGCGTCGAGCTGCCCACCCTGCTGGTGCGCGGCCACGGCGCCGGGCCGGAGACCACGCCCGAGGCGCCGGCGGGCCGGGCGGTGCCGCCGTACTCCCAGCGCGTGCCGATCGCCTCCGGCCTGGGCGGCGGCGCGGCGTTCGGCCTGCTCGGCGTGGCCGCCGGCGCGCCGGCGCTCCTCGCCGGGGTCGCGCTGGCGCCGCTCGGGCTGACCTGGGCCGCCGTGCGGCTGGGCCACGTCCGCCGGACGATCCCGCTCGTGCTGCCGCTCGACGGCGCGGCCCGCGCGGTCTGCGATGCCTATCGGGCGCTCGGCGAGATGTCGGCCGAGGCGGCGGCGTCGCTGACCCTGGAGCCGCGCGCCGCGGGCTACCTGCGCTGCGAGCTGACCGCGGCGACGCCCGAGGAGGGGCGCCGGTTCGCCGCCGCGCTGGACGAGTTGGCGAGCGTCTCCGACAATCCGCGCTACCTGGTCACCCGCCCGCTGGCCGAGCCCGGGGTGGGCGCCTGGGGCCTGCTCGGCCGCGTGCTGCGCCGGCGGCCGCCGTTCGGCGAGCGCCTGCACCCGGTGCCGGCCGACCTGGCCCGCCACAAGGAGCGGGCCGAGGCGTTCCTGCGCGCCTGGCGCCGCCACGTCGGCCCGGGCCGGCTCGTGTTCACCCAGCGCAGCGAGGAGGGTCACGAGGCCCGCGCCGCGGCGGCCGCCGAGGACGGCGGCTACGAGACGCTGCTGCGCGACGTCTGGGTCTGAGCCAGCGCCTCCTGGGCGGCGTCCTCGCGGTCCTGGGCCGCGCGGTAGGCGGCGTAGGACAGCGGATCGCCGGGCGCGGCGCGCCAGGCGCTCCACGCGTGCGCGGCGTCCTCGTGCGCGTCGCGCCAGGCCTCGGCGTCGAGGCTCCAGCCGGCGTCACGGCGGGGGGTGCGCAGCACGATCTCCAGCGTGTCGGGCACGTCGTCCAGGAGCACTCTCAACTCGTTCAGGCTCATCTGCGCGCGAACGGGATTCCCGATCGGCGCACATTGACACCTGCGACGGTTGTAATCGGACTCGCGTCCGGGAGGCCGGCGCTCAGGCGAACGCGAGCACGTCGCGCGCCAGCGCCAGGTCGGCCTCGGCGGCGTCCGCGCGGTCCTCGGCGGCGCGATAGACGGCATAGGCCTCGCGGCCCGGGTGGGCACACCAGTCGTCGTAGGCCAGGTTCGCCTCGGCGCGCGCAGCACTCCACAGGACGAACGTCTCGTCCGGATGACCGACCATCTCGGCGGCTGCTTGCCCCGGCCGCCCCGCGTTCAAACCTCGGGATCCCGCTTTTTGCGACGTTCTTTGAGCTTGCCCCAGCCGACCGCGCCGGCCATCACCGCCACGGGCACGAGATAGAGCAGTTGCGGAAGCCAGTGCCCGGCGTGGGCGAGCACGCTCACTGTGTCTGCAGGGCCGCCGAGAGCAGCCAGAGCCCGAGGCAGGTGAACGCGACCATCAGCATCAGCATGACGATCTGCGAGCGGGTGGCCGCGCGCGCCGATCCGTAGAGCTCGAGCGCGCGGTCGTGCGCCAGGATGAGCGCGGCCACGTGGCCGACGACCAGTGCGCCCACCTGGACGTACCAGATCCCGGTGGCCGACACGACGCCGTAGTGGATCGAGAAGTTGGCGCCCCCGAACAGGTCCGACCCGTTGCCCAGCGGGTCCGAGGCGAGCCGCCAGAGGTCCTGGCCGTTGTAGGCCAGCAGCGAGAAGTAGTGGGCCACGAGGTAGCCGGCGGCGATCGGGATCAGCGCGTGCGCGAACACGCGCGCCCGGGCCTGGCGCGTGTGCGCGTCCTTGGCCGGCGGCATCCCCTCCATGCCGGCCAGCCAGATCGCCGTGACGATGCCGATCGTGATCAGCAGGCCGATCACGAAGCCGATCTCCAGCGCGGTGCCGAGCGAGAACCCCAGCGAGTGGAAGAACGTCTGCAGGTGCTCGGCGATGTGGTTGAACAGCGGTCCTTCCTTGGCGCCGTCGAACGCCGTCGAGCCGACCGAGGTGAGGAGCACCGCGACGGTCCCCGGCACCGTGGCGGCGTTGAGCGTGCCGGTGCCCGGCACGCGCAGCACGAGCCGGCCGTCATCCTGCCGCCCGATCGGCGCCAGCGTCCCGAGCAGCCCGAACAGCACGCCGAAGCCGTCGGCGTTGCGCGTCCACGGCTCGACGCCGAACGTGCTCATGCCCACGACCATGACCACGAAGTAGACGATCATCAGGATGGCCAGCGGGCCCGGCTCGGTGGCGGTGGCCCAGCACAGCTCGCACACCGCGAAGGCGAAGATCCAGAACGCGGCCGGCCAGCGGCCCAGCCGGACCGGATAGGGCAGCGGCTCGGGCAGCTCGCCCGCCACGTTGGCGGCGAACCAGCCCGTGAGACGGCCGAGCGCCCGCCACGGGCTGAACAGCCGCCAGACGTTGCCGAACAGCAGCGACGCGAACGGCACGCCGACCCAGAAGGCGACGAAGACCACCGTGGGCGCGAGGTTGTCGCTCTGCGTGCTCGTGCCGGCCAGCCCCGCGTAGACGCTGACGAGGAAGACGAGCACGCCGACGGCGCCGAGCACGACGTCGACGGCCAGCGGCAGCCGGAACAGCGGGCGCTGCCGGAGCCCGGCGAGCACCGGCCGCGACCAGCCGAACGCCAGCGCCACGAAGGAGACGACGAGCACCAACGCAGCGGCGGCGCCGAACAGCGACTCGGGGATCGGCAGGTCGGCCCGGCCGACGATCCCATGCGCGAGCAGGAGCACTGATCGCCGAGTCTAGGAGCGCCGGGGGCCCGGCGGACGCCGGGCCCCCGAATGGCGCGGAGCTACTTCTTGCAGGCGGCCTTGCCCGTGGCCGTCGCCGTCGAGGCGGCGGGCGGCGCGGGGTTCGGCACGAAGGACTCGCTCACGGTGACGTTCTGGAAGCCGCCGGTGCAGCCGCTGGTGGTGATCAGCGAGTGCTTGCCCTTCTTCAGGGAGATCGTGGTCTGCAGGTCCTGGATCGCCGACCACGTGCCCGTGTTGGGCTCGCCGCTGCTCGGACCGGGCTGCTGCAGGTTGGGCTCGCCGGGGCGCGAGCCGTCCGGGATCCGGATCGTCTGCGTGCGGCCGCTGAGCTTGCCGTGCAGCACGGCCTGCGCGATCGGCGAGTTGAGGTAGTAGAGCATCTCGTTCTTGCCGACCATCGGCGTCACCACGAAAGTGATCGGCGCGCCGTCGAACGGCGGGCCGAGGATGGAGTTGCCGAGGATCGCGTGCGAGGTGCCGGACCCCGCGATCGACTTCTTGCAGGCCGTCTTGGGCGCGAGGAGGATCGCCGTATCACTCTTCGTGCACTGGGGCAGGCCCTTGGTGGAGAGCGTGACGGTCTTCGGGAAGGTGATCTTGATCTGGCTGGCCGTCGCCTTGCTGTCGTTCACGTTGTTCGTGACCAGGAGCTTGAACTTCGCGCCCGCCGGCTTGTGCTTGGTGCCCGCCTTGGACGGGCTGAGCGAAGACGTGACCGTGATCTGCGGCGCCGCGTTCTGGGCGTAGGCGGCACCCGCGCCGCTCAGCGCGAACGCGACCGCACCCGCGGCAATGAGGGATTTACGCAAGGACTGCTCCTTCAACTGGTTCCGGGTTGGGCGCAGGCAGACCTCGCCGCTGCGCGATACCTCAAGAAACACGCCAGGTCCTCGAAGGTTTCGCTAGCGTCGCCGGCCGATGCGCGCCGATCTGCCCAGCATCTCCGCTCCCGCGTTCCCGCGCAAGCTTCCGTGGGTCAACGTGGCCACATTGCGTATGGATCAGCAGCGCGGCCGCGTGGCGCTCGTGGAGTTCTGGGACTTCTGCCGCGTCAACTCGCTGCGCACGCTGCCCTACCTGAAGGCCTGGCACGCGCGCTACGCCGAGGCGGGGCTGCGCGTGATCGGCATCCACACGGGCGGCTTCCCGCCGTCGCGCGACGACGCGGAGGTGCGGCGCGCCGTCGCGCGCCTCGGCATCGAGTGGCCCGTCGGGATCGACACGCAGCTCGAGGTGTGGAGCCTGTACGGCAACCGCGGCTGGCCGGCCCGCTACCTGTGGGACGGCGACGGGCTGCTGCGCTCGCTGCATTACGGCGAGGGCGCGTACGCGGAGACCGAGCGGGAGATCCAGGCGCTGCTCGGCGTCCCGGAGCGCGAGCCGGTCGCGCCCGTGCGCCCCGAGGATGCGCCGGACGCGCTGCTGGCCGCGCAGACCGATGACCAGCCGGGCGCCTACTCCGGCCCGTACGAGGCGGGCGGCGCGTACGCGGTGGTGGACGGTGCGGGGGCGCTGCGCGTCAACGGCCGCGAGCTGACCGTGCGCGAGCCCGGCGTGGTCGCGCTGGCCGAGCACCCGCGCCACACGCGCGCGCGGCTCGAGCTCTCCCCCGGCCCGGGCGTCGAGGTCTACGCCACCTGCTTCACGCCGGGGGTTGCCTGAGCGCCGCGTGCCCGCGGTCGCCGAGCAGCCGGAGGAGCTGCGGCGGGCCGCTGTCCTCGACGAGGATCGCCGTGCCCGGCCAGTAGGGCGAGCGGTTCGGCTCGGCGCTGAGGAAGTGCGGCTGGTAGACCCACGAGCCGGCGTTGACGATCCGCGTGCCGCCGGCCGTCCACTCGGCGAGCTTGTCGCCCGGCCACGGCCCGGAGCGGTGCGAGTGCCCCCACAGCACGTGGGCCGCGCCGACGTCCAGCCGCCGCAGCACCTCCCGGAAGCCGTGCAGGTAGCCGCGGCGCAGGGCGGCGGGCGAGAGATCGCGGTCCACGGGGCCGATCCCGGCGGCGTTCAGCGCGGCCACTGCGGCGGCGTAGCCGGTGCCGAGCACGAGCGTGCGCAGCGGCCGGCGGTGGCGATCGGCCGCGGTGAGCGCGCTCCACGTGCGGGCGGACGCGCCCGCGCCCATGACCGTGCCGTGCGCCGAGCGCTGGGCCAGCGCGTGCATCCAGCCGTACAGCGGCGCGAGCACCGCCTCGTAGTCGTCGGGGGCGGCGCGGTCGCCGGGGCGGCCGGCGAAGAAGCGGGCCATCGCGCCGGCGGCCAGGCGCTCGAACGTCGGGACCGTGGCGTGCACGTCCGCGTAGTGGCCGTGGATCGCGTAGACGTCGTCGCGCAGCCAGACGCCGGGATAGGCGAGCTCGAGCCGGGCCGGCCGCGCGGCCGCGGCCAGGCGCTCGGCCAGCGGGCCGGAGTCGTGCGGCGGGTAGCGGTGCTCGAGCTTCAAGAAGCCCGGCGCCTCGCTCTGCAGCCGGGCGTCGATCCAGCCGGCGGCCAGCCCGTGGTCGTGGTTGCCGGCCAGCACGAGCAGCTCGCCGTCCGGGCCGAGCGCCCGGCCGGCGGCCGCGAAGAACGGCGCGGCGATGTCCGCCGCCGCGCGGTGCGGCGCCTCGCGCAGCTCCAGCCCGTCGCCGAGGATGACCAGGCGATCGACGCCGGCCAGCGCCGCCAGCAGGAGCTCGCGCAGCTCGGGGCGGCGCAGGAGGTCCTGGCCGTCGGCCCGGCCGAGGTGGAGGTCGGAGACGACCAGCGTCCGCATCGCGCCACTAGTCTGGCGGCCCGTGCCCCCGCTCGACGGCATCCTGGTCGCCGACTTTTCACGCGTGCTCGCCGGCCCGCTGGCCGCGATGCTGCTGGGCGACCTGGGCGCCGACGTGGTCAAGGTCGAGCGGCCCGACGGCGGCGACGACACCCGGGCCTGGGGGCCGCCGTGGCGCGACGGCGTGAGCACGTACTACTTGACGCTCAACCGCAACAAGCGCTCACTGGCGCTCGACCTGGCCGACGAGCGCGACCGCGAACGGGCGCGGCGGCTCGCCGGGCGCGCCGACGTGCTGATCGAGTCCTTCCGGCCGGGGCTGATGGCCGGCTGGGGGCTCGACGGGGACACGCTGCGCGAGGCCAACCCCGGCCTCGTGTCGTGCTCGGTCACCGCATTCGGCAGCGCCGAGGCCGCGCGCGGGCTGCCGGGCTACGACTTCCTGCTGCAGGCGATGGGCGGCCTGATGGCCGTCACCGGCGAGCCTGACGGGCGCCCGCTGAAGGTCGGCGCGGCGGTCGTCGACCTGGTCTGCGGGCTGCTGGCGGCGAACGGGATCCAGGCGGCCCTGGTCGAGCGGGCATCGACCGGCCGCGGCCGCCACGTCGAGGTGTCGCTGATGGACAGCGCGCTGCTCAGCCTGCTCAACCAGGGCTTCGCCTGGGTGGCCGGCGGCGTGCGCCCGGGCCGGCGCGGCAACCGCCACCCCAGCATCGTCCCGTACGAGACCTACGAGACCGCCGACCGCCCGCTGGCCGTCGCCGCCGCCAACCAGCGGCTCTACGCCCGCCTGTGCGAGGCGGTCGGGCGGCCCGAGCTGGTCGACGACGAGCGCTTCGCCAGCAACGCCGACCGCGTGGCCCACGCCGACGAGCTGGCCGCCGCGCTGGAGGAGAGCCTGCGGCGCGAGCCGGCCGACCACTGGCTGGAGGTCCTGCGCGCGGCGAGCGTCCCGGCCGGCCCGATCAACGAGGTCGACGAGGCGTTCGCGCTGGCCGAGGCGCTCGGCATGGAGCCGGTGGAGACCGTCGACGGGATACCGCTCGTGCGGCCGCCGCTGCGCGTCGACGGCGAGCGCCCGCCGATCCGCCGCCGCCCGCCGGAGCTGGACGAGCACGGCGACGAGCTGCGGGCCTGGCTAGACCGGCTGTAGGTGGGTCACGAGCTCGTCGCCGACGAGCACGTGCACGAGCAGCGACGGCGGCTCGTGCGTGACCGCCATCGCCGTGGCGCCGAGCTCGAGCTTCGCCTGCCAGTTCGTGCCCGTGCACGTGACGACCGGGCAGCCGCCGAGCGTGGTGTGCGAGACGCGATGGACGTGGCCGGCGACGACGCGCCGGACCTGCGGCGAGCGGCGCAACAGGCCGGCCAGCGCGGCGCGGTCCTCGTCGCGCAGCCCGATCCGGTCGAGCCACGGGATGCCGATCGGCACGGGGTGATGGTGCAGGGCGACGATCGTCGGCGCCCGCGGGTTCTCGGCCAGACGCTCGTCCAGCCAGCCGACGTCGAGCCGCCCGCCGTCCTCGCCGGGGATCGTGCTGTCGCAGGCCACGAGCCGCAGGTCGCCGCAGCGCACGGCGTACTGCGTGCGCTCCGGCATCCGGTCGTGGTTGCCGGCGATCAGGTGGACGGGCAGTTCCAGGGCCGCCAGCAGCTCGCGCGCGAGCGCGTACTCGGGGTCTGAGCCGGTGTCGGCGATGTCGCCGCTGAGCAGCACCGCGTCCGGCCGGTCCGGGAGCGCGCGGATGCGCTCGACGGCGGCGGTCAGCGCCGCCGCGGAGTCGCGGTCGTCGGTTCTCAGGTGGGGGTCGCTGATCTGGACGAGCACTTGGGGCACCCTAGTCGCGCCTTCGGCGCCTCGTTGCCCCGGCGAACAGCGGGGTGGGTAGGGAGTGGGTGAGCCTTCCGCCGCGCGTGATCGATCGCCTACGTGCGCGAACCGACCACGGTCGACCAGGAAGCCGTCACACCGGAAACACGTGGGGCGCCTAACCGTCGCTATGAGGCTGTTGCGCAAAGCCGCGCCGAAGCGCTCGGACCTCAACGGTGGGACACGGGCGGGCGAAGGCGGCTCCTCAGAAGGTCTCGTCCCACTGACACTGCCGTGCCGGCTCTCCGTGCATGGTGGCGTCCCACGGCACATTGACGCACCTCATCTTTGACCGACTTGTGCAACAGCCTCTATGCAACGGTTAGAAGCCCCAGCCGAGAGATCGGCCCTGGAAACGATCATCCCGCCCCGCCGCGGGATCTCCCCTCACCCTACCCAGCCAGCCGTTCGCCGGGCCCGCCTTAAGCAACCCAGGTTGACACCCGCCCGTTTGTCAACTACGGTTGCTTGGTGCCCGAGATCCAGCTCACGTCCCCCGAAGACCCCGCCGACGGCCTGGCGGCGGTGGTCGCGCTGCGGCGCCTGGCCGAGCAGCTCGAGGCCGCGGAGGTCGAGCGGGCGCTGCGCGACGGCTGGAGCTGGCCCGAGGTGGCCGAGGCGCTCGGGGTCACCCGCCAGGCGGTCCACAAGAAGCACGCCAAGCGGCTCATCGCCGCGGGCGTCGAGCTGAGGAGACGGTGATGCTGTTCAACCGCTTCGCCGGCGACGCCCGCGCGGCGGTCGTCAGCGCCACCCTGGTCGCGCGCGAGCTCGGGTCGCCGCGGGTGGAGGCCGAGCACCTGCTGCTGTCCGTGGCCCGGGCCGACTGCCCGGCCGCCCGGGCCATGGGAGCGGCCGGCCTCGACGACGCGACGCTGCTCGCCGCGCTCGAGCGCGAGACGGAGCGCAGCCTCGCCGCCGTCGGCGTGGCCCTCGAGCCGACGCCGTTCAGCCCCTGGGTGGGCGACCCGCGCTTCGCCACGTCGGCCAAGCTCGCGCTGGAGCGGACGGTGCGCGTCGCCGCCGCTCGCGGGGACCGGCGCATCGCCTGCGGCCACGTCGCGCTCGGCGTCCTGCGGGCGGAGGTCGGGACCGTGCCGCGCGCGCTGGCGCTCGCCGACGTCGACCGGTCCGCGCTCACCGACGCGGTCGCCGCGACGATCTAGTGTCCTGAGTCGGGAATTCGGCGTCACCGGGGTGGATGCCGGGTCGTGCCTGCCGGTGCACGGCAATCCGCTCGCATACTGGTGGTACGTGCGCGGTTGCCGGGTGCCGGCAGGCGCGGGCCGGCGCCGCCCAGTGGCGGCGAATTTCTGAATCCGGACACTAGCCGTCGCCCGGCACCAGCACGGTGGCGAGGATGCGCCGCGTCCGGCCGGGCGCCGGCTCGTTGGCCAGCCGCGGCTGGAGCACGATGGCCAGCTCGCGGGCCAGCTCGGCCAGCTCGGCGTCGTCGAGCCACATCGCGGCCAGGTTGTAGCTCGCGCCGTCGCGCAGCGGGTCGATCTCGTCGCGGGCCAGGTAGCGGTCGAAGTCGCCGATCAGCCCGGCGAGGAACGCGAGGAACGCCTGGCGGTGCTCCTCCCGGCTCATGGCGGCGATCTCCTTCACGCCGAGGCGCGCGCGCGAGGCGCGCAGCACGTAGGTGCGCTCGACGGCGCCGCGCACGCGCCGCTCCCCGACCACGGCCAGCACCCCGCCGTCGACCAGCCGGGCGACGTGGCGGTACAGGCTGCCGGCGGGGATGTCGGGCAGCTCCTCGCGCAGCTGCCCGGTGGTGAGCGCGCGCTCGCCCAGGAACGCCTGGACGATGCGGAGCCGGACGGGGTGCAGGAGCAGGTCGGCGGTGGCCACGCCGCGAGTCTAGACGTTTCGTCACATTGGTAGTAATGTTCTCAACTATGAAAACAATCACATCGTCGCGAACGAAGGCCGCCGTGGCGGTCGGCGCGATCGGGGCGTTCACGCTGGCCGGTCGCGCGGCGGGGTATCGGTTCGGCCTGAACACCCCCGTCCGCTGCCGCGAGGGCCACCTGTTCACGACGATCTGGATCCCGGGCGTGAACCTGAAGGCGCTCGACTTCGGCGTCGCCCGGCTGCAGCGCTGCCCGGTGGGCCATCACTGGACGCTCGTCAGGCCGGTGCGCGACGCCGATCTGTCCGCCCGCGACCGCATCCGCGCGCGGGCGCGTCACGATGTGCGCCTGCCGTGATCGCGGACCGCTCCTGACCTGAATCGCGCGTACTGTGGCGCCTATGAGCGACCGTTACATCCCCGGCGTGCCGTGTTGGATCGACACGTCGCACCCCGACCCCGCGGCGGCCGCCGCGTTCTATGGCGACCTGTTCGGCTGGCAGGTCGAGGACGTGATGCCGCCCGACGCCCCGGGGCAATATTTCATGGCCCGGTTGCGCGGCGAGGACGTGGCCGCGATCAGCGGGCAGATGGCGCCTTCCCCGGCGATGTGGAACAGCTACGTCTGGGTCGACGACGCCGACGCGACCGCCGCGAAGGTCCGGGAGGCCGGCGGGACGGTCGCGATGGAGCCGATGGACGTCATGGACGCCGGCCGGATGGCCGGCTGCACCGACCGGGAGGGCGCCCAGTTCTTCCTCTGGCAACCCGGCCGGCACCGCGGCGCGACCGTGGTCAACGAGCCCGGCTCGCTGAACTTCAACATCCTCAACTCGCGCGACCCGGAGGCGGCCCGCGCGTTCTACGGCCCGGTATTCGGCTGGGAGCTGCTCGACCTCGGCGGCGCCGGCACCATGTGGGCGCTGCCCGCGTACGGGGACTTCCTGGAGGAGCGCACGCCCGGCATGCGCGCGCGGATGTCCGGGATGGGCGTGATGGAGCGCTTCATCGAGGTGGTGGCGGGCTACCTGCGGATCGAGGACGAGCGGCCGGCGCACTGGAGCGTGACGTTCGCCGTCGCCGACGCGGACGCGACCGCCGCCCGGGCAGCCGAGCTCGGCGGCCAGGTGCTCGCCGGGCCGTTCGACGCGCCCTGGGTCCGCATGGCCGTCCTCGCCGACCCCCAGGGCGCCGTGTTCACCGCCAGCAAGTTCGTGCCGGAGAACCGCGACGTGGCGCCCCCCGGCGGCGCCGCGGCCGCGTAGCCCCGGCGCCGGCTGTCCGGATCACGACACGCCGGAAAGGCGCCGTTTGACGCGGCGTCAACGGCTGCTTACAGTGCCCGGCGCCCGCCGGCAGGGGTGCATGCGCGGGCACAGATCCTCGATGGGAGGCCAAGATGTCGAGCAAGCGTTGCCGCTGGGCGGCCGCGTTGGGTGCTGTCTGCGTCGCCGGTGCACTGGCGGCACCGGCGCGGGCCGACTGGCACGCGTTCCGGGGTCCGAACGCGGGCTATGACCGCGCGGTATGCGGCAGCGTCGCACCGGGCCGGGCGCGCTGCCTGGCCCAGGTCGAAACCACCGCGGCCGGACAGGCGGTCGCCGCGGCGACGCCGGCAGGCTATGGCCCGACGCAGTTGCAGACGGCCTACGCGCTGCCCTCGGCGAGCGGCGGCAGCGGCCAGACGGTGGCGATCGTCGACGCGTACAACGACCCGAACGCAGCGTCCGACCTCGCCGCGTATCGCAAGCAGTTCAATCTCCCGGCCTGCCCGGTGTCGACCTGCTTCCGTCAGGTCAGCCAGACCGGCACGACCTCGCTGCCGGCCGGCGACCCCGGCTGGTCGGAGGAGATCTCGCTCGACCTCGACATGGTCTCGGCGATCTGCCCGAACTGCCACATCCTGCTCGTGGAGGCGAAGTCGCCGACGCTGGCCAACCTCGCCGCGGCGACGAACGAGGCGGCAAAGCTCGGCGCGACGGAGATCTCCAACAGCTATGGCGGCAGCGAGTCCGGCGTGAGCAGCTACGCGAGCGCCTACAACCACCCGGGCATCGCCATCACCGCCAGCGCCGGTGATGACGGCTACGGCGTCTCCTTCCCCGCAAGCGCGACCACGGTCACCGCGGTCGGCGGCACGAGCCTGACGCTGAACTCGAGCAGCCAACGCACGCGGGAGACGGTGTGGAACGGCACGGGCAGCGGCTGCTCGCGGACGTTCGCCCAGCCGAGCTGGCAGACGCCGGTGCTTCCGAAGGCGGGCGTGTGCTCGCGCCGCGTGGTCGGCGACGTCTCGGCGGTGGCCGACCCGGGCACCGGCGTGGCGGTGTACGACACCTACCAGGAGTCGGGCTGGCTCGTGTTCGGCGGCACCAGCGTGAGCGCGCCGATCATCGCCTCCGTCTATGCGCTCGCCGGCAACGCGAGCAGCGACACGGGCGAGCCGCTGCCCTACGCGCTCGGCCACCAGGGGACCAACCTGTTCGACGTGACCTCCGGGACCAACGGGTCCTGCGGCCGGTCGTACCTGTGCACGGCCGGCGCCGGCTACGACGGCCCGACCGGCCTCGGGACGCCGATCGGCGCCGGCGCCTTCTGATCCGGGACGCGCGGCCGCCCCGCGAGTTCGGGGCGGCCGCCGCGTTCTGGCGGGCATGTCCATGCCCCGCACCGGCATGGCGCCCGACGTCAGCGGTGTGCACCCGTACTTCGGCCAGCACCTGGCCGGCGACCCGGCGAAGTACGCGCGCGACTTCTACGACCTGCAGACCGGCAGCAACGGCGCCTACCAGGCCGGCCCGGGCTGGGACTACGTGTCCGGTTGGGGCGTGCCGGACGTGGCGAACCTCGCCGCGGACGTTGACTCGACGATGAGATGATGGGCCGTGAGCGCTCAGGCGCGCGCGGCGTGCGCCTGCAGCGACTCGGCCACCGTCCAGTCGACCTGCAGCGGCTCGGCCGGGCTGCCGGCGACCGAGGCGATCAGCGCCGAGCGGTCGGCGAGCGGCGACGCGTCGACCGCGGCGCCCGGCTCGCTGTAGGCCTCGACGCCCAGGCGCTCGCCGAGCGGGACGCCGTCGACCTGGAGGCCCGCGACGGTGACGGCCGTGAGCGTGACGTCGTCGGGCACCTCGCCCCACCAGCCGAACGGCATGCCGGAGAGCGTGATGCGGGCCGCACCGGGCAGCAGCACGGCGTACCAGCCGGCGTCCGCGGTGGCCTGGACGACGCACACGCGCCGCAGCTCGCCGAGCCGGAAGGCGTCGAGCGACCACACCCGGTGCGCGGGCGCGGCGCCGAGCGTGGACGGCAGCACCGCCCAGCGCGCCTGCTCGGCCTCGTTGCGCAGGGTCACGTCGAGGCGCAGCTCGGCCCGCGGCGGGCGCTGGCGCCGCGCGCCCACATAGGCGACGTCGAGCCCGCTCACAGCGCGACCTTGGCCGGGTCGATGCGGGTCGATCCCGGTGAGAAGCCGCCCTTGCGGCTGGTGCCGTCGATCTTGTCGTAGGCCGGGTCGTTGAGGATCATCTCGCCGGTGATCTGGTCGGGGAACTCGCCCGAGTCCTCGCGGTACTTGGCGTCGATCCGGTCCTTGTACTTCTCGTAGAGCCCGCGCGTGTACTCGGTGTCGCGGTCCTTGTAGCGCTGGTCCTGGGTCTGGACCTCGGGCGTGTCTGCGCAGTAGCGGTCGAGCAGCCGGACGTAGTCGTAGCCGTCGCGCGGCGGGTTGTAGGCGCCGATCATCTCGCCGAGCATCGCCCCCTCGGTCTTGCCCGCCGCGCCGAGGCCGGTGAACAGCTGGTTGCCCGCGGCGTCGTCGCCGGTGTAGACGGCGTTCTCGCCCTGCCAGGCGCCGCCGGGGTGCTTGAGCAGGTACTTCGGGTGGTTGTAGAAGTAGACCCAGTCGCCGACCTTGACGTTGCGGTGGCCGAACGTGCCGGGGTCCCCGACGTTGGCCGCGAGCAGCCGGCCCTCGAGCGGCGTGCCCTTGGTGTCCTGGTGGATCCGCAGGCGCTTGTCGGGCGCGAGCGTGGCGCCCTCGGCGCCGAAGCGCTTGTCGAACTCGGTGTCGCCCAGCGCGGCGCGGAGCGTCTCGATCTCGATCGCGATGATCGTGGTCAGGCACTCGGCGATCGTCAGGCCGCGCAGCCACGCCTTGATCGCCGCGGACGCGCTCTTGCCCGGCTTGAGCACCCAGTCGAGCGGCGCGATCCGGTCGAAGTACTCCGGACTCGCGAGGCCCGCGCGCCAGTCGTCGTTCCAGGGGTAGGTCGCGGGGTCCTTCTTGTGCTCGGCGAAGTAGTTGTAGTCGTACCAGACGCCCTTGTCCGGGCCGTAGCTGTCGCCCTGGTTGACCCGCTCCATCTCCGCCGCGACGTGCTTGCCCAGCTCGTCCTCGGTGTTCTGGATCTCCGGTTCCCCGGAGGCCTTGCCGCCGGCCAGCTCGTCGAGGCGGCCCATCGTCTGGCGGCCGACCAGGCCGTCCGCCTTGAGGCCGTTGTCGGCCTGGAACTGCCGCACCACCGCGGCGGTCTCCTTGCCGAAGATGCCATCGGGCGCGCCGGAGGCCATGGAGACCGGCATCTGGTAGCCGAGCTCGACCAGGTGGGCCTGCATCTTGCCGATGCTCGGGCTGCTCATGCCGGCCGACAGCGGCGGCGAGTTGTCGTAGGCCGCCTCCAGCACCGGGTCGCCCGCGTAGCGCGCCGAGTTGAGGTTCTGCTCCTTCTCGGCCGCGGTCAGCGGCGCGCGCTGGAGCGCGGCGCGCGTGGCCACGTTGCCGGCGGCCCGCTGGAGCTGCAGGACCGTCGCGGCGGGCTCGCGCCGGTCGGGGTCCTCGGCGTGGCGGCGCTCCTCGGGCTTCTGCACGCGGGCGGCGGATCGTCTCACCGGCCGAAGCTACCAGCGCGCCCGCGCCCCGGCCAGGGGGAAACGGGCGGGCCTTCGGGCAGCGGCTCAGCTGGAGGCGGCGGCAGCGGTCATGGCCTGCCGGATGGTCTTCGGCAGCATGAACCGCACGTCCTCGCGCAGCACCTCGAACTCCTCGACGTCGCGCGTGCCGCGGCCGCGGAAGAACTCGACGAGCCGGGCCACCAGCTCCTCGGGAGCGCTGGCGCCGGAGGAGATGCCCACCACGCGGGCGCCGGTGAGCCACTCCTCGCGGACCTGGGACTCGTTGTCGATCAGATGGGCCTGTGCGCCGGCGGCGCGGGCCACGTCGACCAGGCGCTGCGAGTTGGAGGAGTTGCGCGAGCCGATGACCAGCACGAGGTCGCACCGCTCGGCCATCTGCTTGACCGCGGCCTGGCGGTTGGTGGTGGCGTAGCAGATGTCGTCGGTGCGGGGGCCCGTGATGTTCGGGAAGCGGTCGCGCAGGCGGCCGATGATCGCCCGGGTCTCGTCCACCGACAGCGTGGTCTGGGAGATGTAGGCGATCCGGTCGGGGTCGGGGACCTCGAGCCGGTCGACGTCCTCCTCGGTCTCCACCAGCACGATGTGGTCGGGCGCCTCGCCCATCGTGCCCTCGACCTCCTCGTGGCCGGCGTGGCCGATCAGCACGATCGTGTAGCCCTCGGCGGCGAACTTGACCGCCTCGCGGTGGACCTTGGTCACGAGCGGGCAGGTCGCGTCGATCGTGCGCAGCTCGCGGCGTTGCGCTTCGGCGTGCACGGAGGGCGCGACGCCGTGGGCGGAGAAGACCGTGACGGCGCCCTCGGGGATGGAGTCGGCGAGCTCGTCCACGAAGATCGCGCCGCGCTCGCGCAGGCCCTCGACGACGTGCTTGTTGTGCACGATCTCCTTGCGCACGTAGACCGGCGCGCCATAGAGGTCGAGCGCCCGCTCGACGGTCTGGACGGCGCGGTCGACGCCCGCGCAGTAGCCGCGCGGCGCCGCCAGGAGGAGCTTCTCGGGGGCCTGCATCCCCTCCGAGTGTAGGGTGCCCCCGGCGATGATCCTCGACGCGGAGCTGCTCGCGCGGACCGCCCGGCACGCGGAGGCGTTCCTGGCGGGGGTGGGCCAGCGCCCGGTGGCGGCGCGCTCGGAGGCCGACGGGCTGCGGGTCGCCCTGACCGACGCCGGCGTGCCGGCGGAGACGGTGGTCGACGAGCTCGTGGCGGCGGCGGACCCGGGGATCGTCGCGTCGGCCGGCGGGCGCTTCTTCGGCTTCGTCACCGGCGGCAGCCTGCCGGTCGCGCTGGCCGCCGACTGGCTCACCGCCGCCTGGGACCAGAACGGCGGCCTGTACGCCTGCTCGCCCGCCGCGGCCACGGTGGAGGAGGTCGTCGAGGCGTGGGTGCTCGACGTGCTCGGGCTGCCGTCCGCGGCCAGCGTGGGCCTCGTCACGGGCGCCCAGGGCGCGAACGTGACCTGCCTGGCGGCCGCGCGCGACACCGTGCTGGCGCGCGCCGGCTGGGACTGCGTGGAGGACGGGCTGATCGGCGCGCCGGCGCTGACCGTGCTGTGCGGCGAGGAGGCGCACGCGACGGTCTTCACCGCGCTGCGGCTGCTCGGGCTGGGCCTGGGCACCGCGCGCCGCGTGCCGGTCGACAGGCAGGGCGCGATGGACCCGGCCGCGCTGGCGCGCGAGTTGGACGGCGTCGACGGGCCGGCGATCGTCTGCGCGCAGGCGGGCAACGTCAACACGGGCGCCTGCGACCCGCTCGCGGCGATCGCCGACGCGTGCGCGGGGCGGGCCTGGCTGCACGTCGACGGCGCGTTCGGGCTGTGGGCCGCGGCGGCGCCGGCCCGCCGTGCGTTGGTGGCCGGAGTGGAGCGGGCCGACTCGTGGGCCACCGACGGGCACAAGTGGCTCAACGTCCCCTACGACAGCGGGCTGGCGATCGTGGCCGACCGGGCGGTCCACCGGCGGGCGATGACGATCGCCGCGGCGTACCTCCCGCCGAGCGAGCACCGCGAGAACTTCGACTACGTGCCCGAGTCCTCGCGCCGGGCGCGCGGCTTCGCGGTCTACGCCGCGCTGCGCTGCCTGGGCCGGCAGGGCGTGGCCGAGCTGGTCGAGCGCTGCTGCGCGCACGCGGCGCGGATGGCCTCGCTGCTCGCCGCGGGCGGCGCGGAGGTGCTGAACGACGTCGTGCTCAACCAGGTGCTCGTGTCGTTCGGCGAGCGGACGGCGGACGTGATCGCCGCGGCCCAGCGCGACGGCACCTGCTGGGTGGGCGGCACCGTGTGGCGCGGCCGGCCGGCCATGCGCGTCTCGGTCTCCGGCTGGGCGACCACCGGCGACGACGTCGAGCGCGCCGCCGCGGCCATCCTGCGCGGGTAAAGCCGCGGCGCGGGCGCGCCGATGCCTTCGCTGTGACGTCCGCTCGCGCCCTCTCGCTGCTCGCCCATGCCGCCAGCGCGGTGTTCCTCGCGGCCGAGGTGGCCGGCTGGGTGCTCGGCTGGTGGCCCGCGACGCCGCTGACCTTCACGGTCGCGCTCGTCGTCGTGGCGATCGGGCCGCTGGTCGGGATGCTGCACGTGGCGACGAGCGACGAGCGCCCGCGCCGCCCGCCCGCCGTCGCCGCACCGCCCGCGGCGCCGCGCCGCGCCGTCGCCCCCGCGCCGCCCGTACCGCCGCGGCTGGCCGCCGCCCGGCGCTTCCACGCCTGGCGCGACGGCGATCCGGCCGAGCGCCGGACCGCCGTCGGCACACCGCGCTAGGCCGTGTAGACGCGGAGCGGGTTGGCGCCCAGGTTGGTCACCTGGATCGGGTTTCCCCACCAGTTGCCGTTCTCGCAGCCGGTGCCGCGCGACGGGACGTAGAGCATGTCGTAGATGCCGTCGCCGTAGGGGAACGGGTCGACGCGGGCGTAGCTGTAGCCGCTGCCCAGGTTGGTGGCGCAGACCTGCGTGCTCATGCCGAACGACCACGTGGGGAACAGGACGCTCGCGCCGCGATCGAGCGTGATCGGGCTGGACGCGCTCGCGGTGGCGGGGACGGCGACCGCGAGGGCGCCGAGGACGGCGACGCCGGCGGTGGCGACGCGGACACGGGTCAGCGAGCGGCGGAAACGGGACATGGAGCCTCCTGCTTGAGGACGGGGGTGATTCGGGGATTCGGGGCGCCGGTGTTCGTCCCGGCGACAGGGGCATGATCCGGCCTGCGCGGTCGCGCTCGCGTCGGGGGATCCCCTCTCTGTGGCCCCTACGGGTCGAGCGCGCGGGCCAGCTCGGTGCGCGACCGCAGGCCGAGCTTGCGGTAGATGCGCGTGAGGTGCGTCTCGATCGTCTTGGGGCTGAGGAACAGGTCGGCGCCGGCCTCGCGGTTCGTCGCCCCGGCGGCGATCGCGCGGGCGATCTGCAGCTCCTGGGCGGTCAGCGCCTCGGCCGGCGGCGGGTTGCGGCGCGCCCGCGCGCGCTCGCCGCTGCCGGCCAGCTCGCGCTCGGCCCGCTCGGCCCACGGCCGCGCGCCCAGGCGCTCGAAACCGTCGAGCGCCGCCCGCAGCTGGGCGCGCGCGTCGACGCGCCGGCCGGCCCGCCGCAGCCGCTCGCCGTAGCAGAGGCGGCTGCGCGCGAGCTCGAACGGCAGCTCCGCGTGGAGGTCGAGCGCCTGGGCGAACGCGTCGTCGTCGACCCCGCTCGCGAGCAGCCCGCGCGCCCGCGCCGCGGCGCCCCGTCCCCACGCGCCGCCGGCACCGGCCTCGAGCTCGGCGAGCGCGGCGCGCGCCGCGTCGGGCGCGCCGGCCTCGAGCGCGGCCTCGATCCGGTCGGCGCGCCAGAACAGCACCTCGGGCTCGCCGGGCGCGATCGCGTCGAGCCGTTCGAGCGCCGCCTCCGGCCGCCCCGCCGCGAGCTCCAGCGCGCCGAGCGCGAACGCCGCCTGGTCGGCCACCGCGCGCAGGCCCCGGAGCTCGGCGATCTCCCGCGCGCGGGTCGCGTGATCCCGCGCCTCCGCATCGCCGCGCGGCGCCCCGAGCACCGCCAGCATCGCCAGGCTGTACGCGAGCTGCACGTCCTGCCCGCCGTCCTCGGCCAGCCGGACCGACTCGGCGGCATCGGCGGCCGCGGACGCCCAGGCGCCGGTGCGGAAGCCCAGGTCGGCGCGGATCACCAGCGCCTCGCACAGCACCGGCACGCCGCCGAGCCGCCGCGCCGCGCCGATCACCGCGTCCAGCAGCGCCCCGGCGCGGGCGGGCTCGCCCAGCCACAGCAGCGCCTGCGCCACATACTCGGCCCCGAGCGGCTCGGCCAGCGCCTCATAGTGCCGCGCCACCGCATCCAGGTGCGGCCGCGCCGCTTCGCTGCGCCCCCGCAGCGCCAGCACCGTCCCGAGCGCCTCCCGCACGCCCAGCCCGGCGGCGTCAGACAGCGGCTCGGCGGCGAGCGCGGCGCCGCGGTCGGCGGCCGCCTGCGCGGCGTCGAGATCGCCGCACACGGCGGCGACGGCCGCGGCGCAGCTGAGCGCGATCGCCGCAAGCTCGGGCTCAGCGCCGGCGGCGACGGCGAGGTAGCGGCGGAGCGCCTCGCGGGCGGTGCCGTGCCAGGTCTCGACGTGGGCGTCGAGCAGCGCGGCCGCCGCGCCGACGGCCGGGTCGGCGGCGCGGGCCTCGCCGGCGAGCGCGCGCGCCCAGTCGGCGCGGGCGGCGCGGCGGGCGGTCTCGGCGGCGGCGAGCAGGCGGCGGGCGCGCTCGCTCGCGTCCGGGCTCAGCCGGGCCGCCAGCTCGAGCGCGCGGGCCGCGGCGAGGTGGCCGCTGCGCCGGGCGTAGTCGGCGGCCGCGTCCTCCAGCGCGGCGGCGATCGCCTCGTCGGGCGCCACCGCGCCGGCGGCGCGGTGCCAGGCCGCGCGCTGCGCCTCCCCGCGCTCGGCCAGCGCGTCCGCCAGCGCTCCGTGCGCGGCGCGGCGGGCCCGCGGCGTCGCCCGGTCGGGCACGGCGGCGCGCAACAGCGGGTGGCGGAACCGCACGCGGCCGGGCTCGATGTCCAGCACGCCCGCCGCCTCGGCGTCCTCCCAGCCGGCCAGCCCGGCGCCCAGCGCCGCCGCCGCGGCCAGGGCCGGCTCGAGCGCCTCGTCCTCGCTCAGGGCGGCCACCAGCGCCGCGGTCTCGGCGGCCGGCGACAGCCCGGCGACGCGGCGGCCGAGCACGCGCGCGACGAGCCGCTCGCCCCCGCCCGCTGCCGCCAGCTCGATCAGCGCGAGCGGGTTGCCCGCCGCCGCCGCGACGACGTCGTCCACCGCCTCGGGCCGCCCGTCGCGCGCCGCGAGCGCCCGGGCGGCGACGGGGTCCAGCGGGCCGAGAGCGAGCGTGGAGACGCCCGGGGCCGCGAGCGGCGACGTGGCGCCGGCCCGCAGGCCGACGAGCAGCGCGACGCCCTCCGCGTCCAACCGGCGGGCGGCGAAGGCCAGCGCGTCGGCGGAGGCGCCGTCGAGCCACTGGGCGTCGTCGACGACCGCGAGCACCGGCGCCGCCTCGGCGAGCAGCGAGAGGACCGCGGCAGAGACGGCGAAGCGGTCCGTCGCGCCGCCCTCCAGCGCCGAGCGCAGGGCCTGCGCCTGGCGCGGCACGAGCGCGGACGTCAGCGACAGCACCGGGCGCAGCAGCTCGTGGAGCCCGGCGAACGGCAGCTCGGACTCCGCCTCGATCCCGGTGGCGCGCAGCACCCGCGCCGGCGCGGCCGCCGCAGCTGCGCGCAGGAGCGCGGTCTTCCCGATCCCCGGCTCGCCCGTCACGACGAGCACGCCGGTGCGCTGCGCGAACGCGGCGACCTGCGCGAGCTCGGCATCCCGCCCCAGCAGCATCGGGCGGTCAAGATACGGGGCCATGAGCGATGACCTCTACAGCGTCGCCCCCGACGCGCTCGCCCGGCTGGCCGCCTCCGGACGCCGCGAGGAGATCCTGCGCTTCGCCTGGCAGGCCCTGCTCGACGAGGGCGTGATGCTGCGCGGCGGCGAGCCGATCGAGGGCTGGACGATCGGCGTCGCTCCCGGAGCGATCGAGCTGACCAAGGCCGACAAGCGCACGACGCGCCCCCGCGCCCACGCCGAGGCGGCCGACGGCGCGCTGCAGGAGCTCGCCGGCCAGCTCGGCGCGCTGTTGAACATCCTGGAGCACCCCGGCGAGGTGTTTCCCCGCCAGCCGTGAGCCTGCTGCTCGCCGGCGCGTGCGCCTCGATCGTGGCCGGCGCGGTGCTGCAGTCCGCCACCGGCTTCGGGTTCTCGCTGCTGGCCGCGCCGTTGACGTTCGCCGCCGTCGACCCCGCGCCCGCGGTCGGGCTGATCCTCGTCCTCAGCACCGAGGTGAACCTGCTCACGCTGGCCGAGTCCCGCCGCCCCGAGCCGCTGCGCGACTCGACGGTGACCATGCTCACCTGGGCCGCGCCCGGCGCGTTCGCCGGCGTCGCGATCCTGCGCGCGCTCCCCGCCGTCGCACTGCAGATCGCGGTGACGCTCGGGATCCTCGGCACGCTCGCGGTGCGCCACGGGGCCGGGCGCCGGGCGCACGTGCCGGCGTGGGCGGCCGGCTTCACCGCCGGGGCGCTGACCACCTCGACCTCCACCAACGGGCCGCCGATGCTCCTGCACCTGCTCGACCGCGGCGCGTCGCCCGCCGCGGTGCGCGACACGATGACCGTCACCTTCCTCGGCCTCGCCGTGCTCGGCGCGCTGGCGCTGGTCGTCACCGGCACGCCGGCGCTGCCGGACGCGTCGCTCGTGCTCGGCCTCATCCCCGCCGTCCTCGCCGCTCACCTGGTCGGACGCCGCCTGTTCGCCCGGCTGGCCACCGGCGGCGGGTACGAGAAGCTCCTCAACGTCCTGCTCGCCGTCGCCGCGCTCGCCGGCCTCATCGGCGTGCTCGCCTGACGGGTACGCTTGGGCCCGATGGCGCAGGCACACGGAGACCGGCTCTCGGCCACTGATGCCTCGTTCCTCGCGCAGGAGCGCGCCAACAGCCACATGCACGTCGGCGCCGTGCTGATCTTCGAGGGCCCGGCGCCGGCGTACGGCGACTTCCTCGCCCACATCCGCTCGCGCCTGCACCGCGTGCCGCGCTACCGGCACAAGCTCGCGTTCCCGCCGATCGAGACCGGCCGGCCGGTGTGGATCGACGACCCGAGCTTCAACCTCGAGTACCACGTCCGCCACACCGCGCTGCCGGCGCCGGGCTCCGAGGAGCAGCTGCGCGCGCTGGCCGCGCGCATCCACTCGCAGCGGCTCGACCGGGCGAAGCCGCTGTGGGAGACGTGGCTCGTCCAGGGCCTGGAGGACAACCGCTTCGCGCTGATCTCCAAGACCCACCACGCGCTCGTCGACGGCATCGCCGGCGTCGACCTGATGACCGTGCTGTTCGATGCCACACCGGTCCCGCAGCAGCTGCCGCACGAGGGCGAGCCATGGGTGGCCACGGCCGAGCCGAGCAGCCTGCAGCTCGCCGCCCGCGGCGTGCGCGGGCTCGCCCGGCTGCCGGTCGAGGCGGCCGGCCGCGCGCTGTCGGCCGCCACGCATCCGGGCGACGCGCTCGAGCAGCTGCGCGAGTCGCTCGAGGGCGTCGGCGAGGTGGCCTGGGCCGCCCTCAACCCGGCGCCGACGACGCCGCTCAACGTGCCGATCGGCCCGCACCGCCGGCTCGCGTTCGCGCGCAACGACCTCGCCGACTTCAAGCGGGTCAAGGACGCGTTCGGCGGCACGGTCAACGACGTCGTGCTCGCCGTCGTGGCCGGCGGCCTGCGCGCCTGGCTGCGCGACCGCGGCGTGCGCACCGAGGGGCTCGAGCTGCGCGCGCTCGTCCCCGTATCCATCCGCACGCGCGAGCAGCAGGACACGATGGGCAACCGGATCGTGGCCATGCGCGGCCCGCTGCCCGTCTATGTCGAGGACCCGGTCGCCCGGCTGCGCGTGGTGCGCCAGGCCATGGACGGCCTGAAGGAGTCCAAGCAGGCGGTGGGCGCCGAGGTGATCAGCGGCCTGGAGGCGCTCGCGCCGCCCACCATCCTCGCCCAGGCGTCGCGCCTGCAGTTCTCCACGCGGCTGTTCAACCTGCTGGTGACGAACGTCCCCGGCCCGCAGTTCCCGCTCTACGTGCTGGGCCGCGAGCTGCTCGACCTGTTCCCGGTCGCGTTCCTGCCCGAGAACCAGGCGCTCGCGGTGGCGATCATGTCCTACAACGGCAGCATCGACTTCGGGCTGCTCGGGGACTACGACGCGATGCCCGACCTCGAGGAGCTGGGCACGGACCTGCAGGCGTCGCTGGCCGAGCTCGTCGCCGCCGCCGGCCCGCCGCCCCGCCGGCGCGCGCGCCGCCGCTCACCCGCCGCCGCGCGCTGAGGCTCAGGCGAACTCGCGGCGCTCGCCCGCGGGCCAGCCCGGGTCGCCGTCGCGGGCGAAGCGGACCCAGGTGCCGTGCAGCCGCGCCGCCAGCTCCGGCGGGCCGCCGCCGGGACCGAGCAGCGCGTTCTCGCCGGTGAGCCCGGGCGCGTCCAGCGTGTCGAAGACGAACGGCAGCTCCACGGCGTGCGCGGCGCCGAGACGCCCGCCGAGGGCCTGCGAGCGCCAGGCGAACTCGTAGACCCAGGTCGGGCCCGGGTGGGCCGCCGCGAACGCCGCCGTGGGGTCGCGGAAGATCGTCCGGGTGATGCGCTCGGCGACCGCCGGGCCGGCCTCGGGCAGGCCGGCCACGTAGAGGTTGCCCTCCTCGGTCGTGTCGCCGATCAGCAGCGGCAGGCCGACGTCGCGCACGGCCGCGAGCGGGTCGTCGGGCACCGTGTCGCCGTCGCGCACCGGCAGCAGGACGATCAGGCCGCCGGCGGGATCCTCGTCGTCGAACGCGACGCTGCCCGGCACGAGCTGCGCCTGGGCCGCGACGATGTCGGCGATCGGCACGCGGGCGAACGCGGCGCACGTGGGCTCGACGCCCAGCAGCCCGGCGACGTGCCGCGTGACCTTCGCCGCCTGCTCCGGGCTGCGCGTGAGCGTCAGCCCGCCGCTCTGCGAGATCACGCGGTGCACGAGCCCCGGGAGCTTCGGGAACAGCCAGCCGAGGCTCATCGCGCCCGCCGACTGGCCGAACGCCGTCACGTTGCCGGGGTCGCCGCCGAACGCCGCGATCTCGTCCTGCACCCAGCGCAGCGCGGCGAGCTGGTCGCGCAGCGCGACATTCGTGTCGCCGCCCGCCAGCGGGAGGAAGCCCTCGATCCCGAGGCGATACGTGACCGTGACCAGCACGACACCGTCGCGCGCGAACGCCGCGCCGTCGTACATGGGCGAGCTCGGCGTGCCCGCCACGAACGCTCCGCCGTGGAAGTTGACCATCACCGGGTGCGGCCCGGCCGTGCCGGGCGTCCAGACGTTGAGCGCCAGCTGCGGCTCCTCGCCGTGCCAGCCGGGGCCGAGCAGCGGCCCGCTGTCCAGCCCGGGCATGCTGCGGTGCGCCTGCGGCGCCGGCGGGGCGAAGCGGGTCGCGTCGCGCTCGCCGTCCCACGGCTCGGCCGGCGCCGGCGCGCGATAGCGGCGCTCGCCGACCGGCGGCGCGGCGTACGGGACGCCGAGGAACCGCGCCCCCTCCGGGATGGCCTCGCCGCGGACCGCCCCGCGGGAGGTCTCGACTAATAGCCGAGGGCGAACTTCGCGTCCTCGGACATCTTGTCCGGGGTCCACGGCGGCGAGAAGACCATGGTCGGCACGACCTCCTCGACGCCCGGGAGCTCGCCGATGAACTCCTGCATCTGCTCGGCCACCTGGGGGCCGATCGGGCATGCGGGGGTGGTCAGCGTGTAGGTCACGCCGACGCGGGCGCCGTCTATCTCGATCTCATAGACCAGGCCGAGCTCGACGAAATCCAACCCGAGCTCCGGATCGATCACGTTCGAAAGCGCCTCGAGAACGTCGTCTTCGTGGATCATCGCCAGAGGAGTGTAGGAATATCTACGGGCTTCGGCCTGTACGTACCCCAGGGTACGTTGTAACTTCCCCGGCATCGTCAGCTTCGACCAACAGCTCGCGATCCTCAAGATCGAGGGCGACGAGGACCGAACGACGAGCGGCCGCCGCAGGCGCCCGCTGTCGGCTGCCCTCGCTGCCACCCGGGACGTCATCGTCGACCTCTCCGATCTGCGCTTCGCCGACTCGTCGCTGATGATCGACCTCGCCTGCCTGGCCCAGCGGTTGCGCGCCCAGGGGATGACCCTGTGCCTTGCCCACCCGCAGCCGAACATCCGCACGCTGATCGAGACGGTCGGCCTGCACCGGCTGCCCGCCGTGCGGATCGACGGCGGCCAGCCCGCGTATACCTAGAGCGGACGCCGGGCTAACGTACCCGGCCGCCCCATGGTGCTCCTCCCGCTCCTGCTGCTGCTGATCCTCGTGCCGATCGCCGAGATCGCGCTGATCATCAAGGTCGGCGAGTGGATCGGCGTGTGGTGGACGATCGCGCTGCTGCTGGCGGACGCCGTGCTGGGCTCGCTGCTGCTGCGCTCGCAGGGCCGGGCGGTGTGGCGCCGCTTCTCCGCGGCGGTGGGCGAGGGGCGCCTGCCGCACCGCGAGGTGATCGACGGCGTGCTGGTGATCTTCGGCGCGGCGCTGATGCTCGCGCCCGGCTTCATCACCGACGTGTTCGGCGCGTTGTTCCTGCTGCCGCCGACCCGCGCGCTGATGCGCCGGCTGCTGCTGCGCCGGGCTGTGCTCCGGGTCGTGGGCGGCGCGGCGCCGTCGCGCAACGGGCGGCCGGATGACATCGAGGCCACCGCGATCGACGTCGACCCCGACCGCCTGGACCCGCCGCGGTGAGCGCGCTCGAGGCGCCGCGGCACCTGCGCAAGCCCGGCGACACCGACGCGGTCACGTTCTCGTTCGCCGACGCCGCCGCCGAGCTCTACGGCCTCGTGCGCGTGGCCACCGGGCTCGCGGCGGACGGCTCGCGCGGCGAGAGCGCGCTGGCTCTGACGCTCGCCGGGCGGGCGACCGTCGGCGCCCGCGCCGAGGCCGGCGCCGTCCGCGCGACCCTCGAGGAGCCGCTGGTCCGCTGGCGCGTGCGCGCCGACGAGCCGGCCCTCGACCTCGAGTTCGAGGCGGTGACGCCGCCGGCCGAGCTGCCCGGCCGCCACGCGGCGGCCAAGGCCGGCGGGCTGGAGGGCTACGAGCAGCTGTGCCGCGTGCGCGGCACCGTGCGCGTCGACGGCCGCGACCGCCCGGTGCTGGGGCTCGGCCAGCGTGGGCACGCCTGGGGCAACCCGGACTGGGACCGGATCGCGCTCACCCGCTCGGTCGGGGCGTGGCTCGACGACGGCAGCGGCGTCGTCATCGCGGCGGTCCGGGCGATCGGGGCGGAGTCGCATGCCGACGAGGCGGTCTGGGCGGCGGCGCTGAACACCGAGCAGGTGCGCGCGATCGAGGACGCCCGGCTCTCCACCACTACGGACTCGGCCGGCCGGCAGATCCGCGCGGGGCTCGAGCTGTGGGGCGAAGAGGACTTCTCCGTCCGCGGCATCGGCGAGGCGCTGGCGGGGACGACGCTCGACCTCGGCGCGCTGCGGCTCGACTGCGCGTTCTTCCGCTGGCACGTCGAGGGCCGGACCGGCGTCGGCCGCTACGACATCCTGCGCCGCGCGTGATCGAGGCGCTGGTCTCCGACTTCGGCGGCGTCCTGACGACGCCGCTGATGGACGCGTTCTGGCAGGCCAACGAGCAGTCGGGCATCCCGCCGGAGGCGCTGCGCCGGGCGATGGCGCTGGCCGCCGAGCGCGAGCCCGAGCCGCCGCTGTTCCGGCTCGAGCGCGGGCAGATGAGCGCGGGCGAGTTCTTCGCAGGGCTGTCCGAGCGGCTGGAGGAGGTGACCGGCCGCGCCGTCGACACGCGCGACTACGGCAGCCGGCTGATGGCCGCCATGCAACCCAACGAGCCGCTGCTGGCCCACTACCGCGCGCTGCGGCGCGAGCGCGGCCTCCGGCTCGCGGTGCTGACCAACAACGTGCGCGAGTGGCAGCCCAGCTGGCGCGGGCCGTGGGGGATCGACGAGCTGTTCGAGCTGGTGGTCGACTCGAGCTTCGAGGGCGTGCGCAAGCCCGAGCCGGAGATCTACGAGCGTACGCTCGCGCGCCTCGGGCTGCCGGGCGAGGCATGCGTCTTCGTCGACGACGTCGAGGTCAACCTGCCGCCCGCCGCCGCGCTCGGCATGCACACCGTGCACTACCGGAACACCGCCCAGGCGATCTCCGAGATCGACGCCCTAGTTGTCGGACCCTAGGCGGTCCCAGCAGTAGAGCTCGAGGCACTCGGCCAGCAGCTCGGTGGCGCGCTCGCGCGACAGCCACGGCAGCACGCTCTCCAGCGCCTGCTCCTCGGCCACGCCGGCGTTGAACGCGTCCTCGCCGCGCAGGCCGGCGGCGATCTTCAGCGCTTCTCGCCGGTTCTCCCCCAGGCCCTTGAACGCGCCCACCAGGAAGTCCTTGTTGGGCAGCGGCGTGCCCACCTCGAGCGAGGCGTGCCAGGCGGCGAGCATCGACAGGTCGTGCTCGTCGAGGTCGGCCACCGCCTTGGCGTAGTGGGCGGCCAGCTCCGCCTCCGGGATCTCGTCCACCCAGGCGCGGACCAGCTCCCCCAGCAGCTGGCGGCGGGCCTCGCGGCCGACGGACTCGGCGATGACGCGGATCGCGTCCTGCGGCTCGATGAAGCAGAGTGGCATCGCTGAAGTTCCCCGAAGTCGGATGGGAGGCCGACGCCGCTCACGGTACGGGGTGCGTCGGACGGCACAATGGGGAGGTGGCCGGCCGCTACGAGTCGTGGTTCCTCAGTGCGCGCGACGCCGAGCCCGGCCGGCCTCCGCGTGCCCTGTGGGTCCGCCACACGCGCCATCGGGCGGCGAGCGCGCCGGCCGAGACGGTGGCGATGTGGTGCACGCTGTTCGACCCGGCCCAGGGCGGCCCGAGCGCGGTCAAGGAGTCCTCCGCCGCGTTCGGCGGCAGCGCGTTGTCCGGGCCCGCGGGGTTCCGCGGCGAGGCGCACGCCCGTGGCCGCATGGCGGCCTGGGACCTCGCGGTCAACGGTGCCGGCGCGCCGCTGCGCCACCTGCGCCCGGCCGGGCTCTACCGCGCCCCGGTGCCGCGTACGAAGCTGGAGGCGCCGGTGCCGGACGGCCACGCCGCGGGCCGGCTCGTGATCGACGGGCGCGTGCTCGAGGTGGTCGGCTGGCGGGCCACCGTGGGCCACAACTGGGGCGCCGAGCACGCCGAGCGCTGGGCGTGGCTGCACGTCGCCGGCTTCGAGGACGAGCCGGACGCGTGGCTGGAGCTCGCCCTGGCCCGCGTGCGGGTGGGCGGCGCCACGCTGCCCTGGGTGGCCAACGGCGCGGTGTCCCTGGGCGGCGAGCGCCTCCGGCTGGGCGGCCTCGGCCACGTGCCCGGCGTGCGCGTGGCCGCGCTGCCCGGCCGGCTGGAGGCGATCGTGCCGGGCGGCGGCGTGGAGATCCGCGTGGCCGTGCAGGCCGACCTCGGCCAGGTCGCGGGCTTCCGCTACGCCGGCGTCGGCAGCGAGCCGGACGCGGGCGCGCGCGAGGTCCTGCACGCGGGGATCGCCGAGGTGCGGCTCGGCGTCCGCCGCCCCGGCCGGACGTCGGCCGAGCTCTACGCGCCGGCGGGCGGCGCCTACGAGCTCGGCGGCCGCGAGTTCACGCACAGCGTGCCGCTGCAGCCCTACCCGGACCCCTAGCGTCTGACGGTCACGGTGCGGTGCTTGAACGCGACGACCGCGCCGGGATAGCCGGCCCGGGCGGTCAGCGTCGCCTTGAACGACTTCACCTTCCGCGCCCGCTTGAGCGCCTTCGCCGCGGCGCTGTTGAGGCGCACGGTGAACGTCCTCGTGCCCGCCGCCGTCAGCCGCCCGGTCAGCTTGCCCACGATCCGCCGCGAGCCGAGCCTCAGCTTCTTCGCGGTCTTGGCGTCCACGCCGAGCGTGCCGGTGATGGTGCACAGCGCGTGGCAGCTGACGGTGAACGCCACCGCGCGGCGGCCGGACGCCTTCAGCCCGAAGCTCGGTTGCGCCGGCGGCCGCGGGGCCGGGACGGGCGTGGGGGTCGCCGTCGGCGCCGGGGTGACGGTCGGCTGCGGCGTGGCGGTCGGCTGCGGGCCCACCGGGCACGGCGGCGTGGAGAAGCCGGCGTGCGGGGCGGTGTCGTCGCTGCCGTCCGTCGTGGCGTCGCAGCCCATCCCCCGCGCCGCGAACACCCGCCAGATCGTGGCCGCGTCGCCCGGGTCGGCCCGCAGGATCGCGTCGCGCATGTCGAGGAAGGACGGCTGCTCGGGGACGTCGCGGAACGCGCGCGCCGCCAGTGCGACGGCCGCCGGCGCGCCCAGCGCGGCGCGCAGGTCCCACATCGTCTCGGACCAGATCTCGCCGTCGTAGTGCGGCTCGGGCCCGAACGCCCAGACGTGCCCGAAGTCGGCGTACGTGTAGCCGTGACCCGGACAGGCCGCGCTCTGCGTGCCGACCGGGCAGTCCAGCGGCTCCGCCCGGATCGAGTGCGGCGTGGCGTCGGTGTAGTTGCCCATGTCGACCTCGCCGGGAGCGGCCGTGTCCGTCTCGATCCCGCTGTCCACCAGGAACGACTTGGCGAAGAAGTCGGCCGACGCCTCGTCGAGCGCCCAGGCTTGCGCGGTGTCCAGCTGCTCGTAGCCGTCGGAGTCGACGACCATCGAGTCGTTGTAGCCGTGCGTGTACTCGTGGAAGAGGATCGAGGCGTCCATGGCGCCCGACATCGCCCGGAAGCCGTTCTGGCGGTCGAACAGGAAGAGGCTCATCGTCGGATACACGGGGTTGGCACCGTCCGTGGCGCCGGGCGGCACGGTGAGCATGCTCGAGTTGTCCGTTGTGCCGTGGTCGATATCCCAGTCGGTCTCGATCCGCAGCTGGTGGTCGTTCGAGGCGTTGAAGCCGTCGAAGTCGAACGGATCGCCGGCGAGGTGAGTCCGGTAGACGTTGGCCAGGTAGTAGGCCTCGACCGCCTCCTCGTTGCGGTTGGTCGTCCAGTTCGACGTGTTCGGCGTCCACGTGCAGGGCGTGGCCGCCGCGCAGCCGGTGCCGTCGAACGTGGTCAGGGCGTACTCACCGGGAGCGACGTCCTCGCCGGCATCGTCGGTGTCGTTGCCGTTGGCGTCCGAGAACACGTGGAGCCACTGGTTGGCCAGCGACGTCGCCGTCGTCGTCACCAGGCCGACCTGCTTGAACGGCCCGGAGGGGAAGTCGTCCCACACGTCGGCCGTCGTCGTCGCGTCCGCGCGCACGAGGTTCGCCCGGTGCAGGATCGCGCCATTGGCCGCGTCGACGATCGTGTCGTAGAACGCCGCCGCCGAGGCGGGATAGTCCACGCGCCACGCGAGCCGGCCGGCGAAGACGACGAGGCGAGCGCGGCCGCTGCCGGCGAACCCGGTGTCCCGCCGCGGGCCGGTCGGGCCGCTGGTGACCTGGGGCTGCCCGGCCGCGCCGGCATCGTCGCGGACGACGCGCATCGCCTGCACCGGGCCGAGCGCCGGCGTCAGCGTGGCCGGTACGGCGTCATCGGCGCTGCCGATCGCCGACAGCACCGCGCCGTTCCCCGCGAGGTCCAAGCGCAGCTCGTCGTCGACGGCGGGAATCCCCGCGAACGACCGCCGCCAGTGCAGTTGCTCGACCCCGCCGCCGGTCACCCGCTCAGGCGCGCCGAGCGCGTCGACGCGCGCCGCGGTCAGGCCGAGCGCGCCGGCGTGGGCGCGGGCGTAGGCGCGGGCGCGGGTCACGCGGTCGGCGGTGGGCGCCGGCCCGGTGAGCGGGCGGGCGGCCTGGATCTCCGGCGCGCGCGACGAGCGCACGTCGAACGCGGGCTTCTGGGCGTGCGCGGCGGCGGGCGCGAGGAGCGCGCCGAGCAGCGCGAGGACGATGACGCGGACCCGGGCGATCAGCCGAGCCTAGTGCGCCGCGGGCGCTGCGCGACCCGACATCCGGCCAGCCGTCGTTATCGTGCGCGCCATGGATCCCGAGGAGGCGGAGGTCAAGGCGGCGGGCGGCGTCGTGCTGCGCGACGGGCGGATCGCGGTGGTCCACCGGCCGCGCTATGACGACTGGTCGCTGCCCAAGGGCAAGCTCGACCCGGGCGAGGGCTGGGAGGAGTGCGCGCTGCGCGAGGTCTACGAGGAGACCGGCCTGCGCTGCACGCTCGGCGCCGAGCTGTCGCACACCAGCTACACCGATCGCAAGGGCCGCGCCCAAGGTCGTCCGCTACTGGCTGATGGACGTGGTCGCAGACGACGGCTTCACGCTCAACGACGAGGTCGACGAGCTGCGCTGGCTGCCCCCCGCCGAGGCGGCGGCCCTGCTGAGCTATCCGCACGACGCCGAACTGATCGAGGAGGTCGCGTGAACCGCGAGCGCTTTCCCGCCCTGCGCGACGGCTGGTCCCGACTGGACGGCCCGGCGGGCAGCCAGGCCGTGGACAGCGCGATCGAGGCGATGGCCGACTGGCTGCGCTCCGGCAGCCAGGCCAACCACGGCGGCGTCTTCAAGGCGGCGCGCGAGACCGACGAGCTGCTCGCCTCCACCCGGGCCGCCGTGGCCACGTTGCTGGGCGGCGAGCCCGAGGGCGTCGTGTTCGGCCCGAGCTTCACCGCGCTGACGTTCCGCTTCTCCGCCACGGTCGTGCGCGCGCTGGCGCCGGGCGACGAGATCGTCTGCACCTACCTGGACCACGACTCCAACGTGCGCCCGTGGGTGATCGCCGCCGAGCGCGCCGGGGCGACGGTGCGCTTCGCCATCCCCGACCCGGAGACGCTCGAGCTGCCCGCCGCCGCGGTCGAGGAGGCGCTGTCGGAGCGCACGAAGTGGGTGGCGGTGACCGCCGCGTCCAACGCGGTCGGCACCGTGCCCGACCTCGCCGGGATCGTCGCCGCCGCGCACGGCGCGGGCGCGCGCGTGTACGTCGACGCCGTGCACGCCTCGCCGCATCGGCGGCACGACCTCGCCGCGCTCGACGCCGACGTGATCGGCTGCTCGGCCTACAAGTGGTTCGGCCCGCACACGTCGATGCTGTGCGCCCGCCCGGAGATCCTGGCCGAGTTCTACCCGGACAAGCTCAAGCCCTCGCCGGACGAGCCGCCGGACCGCTGGGAGCTCGGCACGCTGCCGTTCGAGTCGCTCGCCGGCGTGCGGGCGGCGGCGGAGTACCTGCTCGAGCTGGACTTCGACGCCGTGCAGGCGCACGAGCAGTCGCTGCTCGACGCCACGCTCGACGGGCTGCAGCAGATCGACGGCGTGACGGTCTACGGCGCGGCGGCCGACCGGGCGCCGACGCTGATGTTCAACGTGGCCGGGCGCTCGGCCGCGGAGGTGGCCAGGGCGCTGGCCGAGCAGGAGATCGCCGTGTGGGACGGCAACTACTACGCCCACGAGCTGGAGCGCCACCTCGGCCTCGCGCCGCACGGCGCGGTGCGGGCCGGCTTCCTGCACTACAACGAGGCCGCGGACGCGGAACGGCTCCTGGCGGCGGTGGCCTCGCTGTAGCGATGGAGGAGCGCCCGCGCGTCGCCGTCGTCTTCACCGGCCTCGTGCTGGTGATGCTGCTGGCGGCGCTCGACAGCACGATCGTGGCCACCGCGCTGCCGACGATCGTGGGCGATCTCGGCGGCCTGGAGCACATCTCCTGGATCACCAGCGCGTACCTGCTCGCCCAGACCGCCGTCACGCCGCTGTACGGCAAGCTCGGCGACCTGTACGGGCGCAAGCGCGTGCTGCAGAGCGCGGTGGTGATCTTCCTCGCCGGCTCGGCGCTGTGCGGCCTGGCGCAGTCGATGACCATGCTGATCGCGTTCCGGGCCGTGCAGGGCCTGGGCGCCGGCGGGCTGATCGTGCTCACCCAGGCCGTGGTGGGCGACATCGTCCCGCCGCGCGAGCGCGGCCGCTACCAGGGCATCTTCGGCGGCGTGTTCGGGCTGGCCAGCGTGGCCGGGCCGCTGCTGGGCGGCGTCATCGTCGAGTCCGCCTCCTGGCGCTGGGTGTTCTACGTGAACCTGCCGATCGGGCTCGCCGCGCTGGCCGTGCTCGCCGTCACGCTGCCGGCCACCCAGACCCGGGGCCGTCCGGTCATCGACTACCTCGGCGCGGGGCTGCTCGCCGGCGGGCTGAGCGGGATCGTGCTCGTGACCTCGCTGGGCGGCACGACCTGGGCCTGGGGCTCGTCGCCCGCGGTGATCGTCGCCGTGCTCGCCGTGATCGCGCTGAGCGTGTTCATGTTCGCCGAGCGGCGCGCGCCCGAGCCGATCCTCCCGCCTTCGCTGTGGCGCGAGCGCGTGTTCGCCACGGCGAGCGCGCTGTCGCTGATCGTCGGCTTCGCGCTGTTCGGCGCGGTGACGTTCCTGCCGCTCTACTTCCAGACCGTCGACGCGGCGTCGCCGACCGGCTCCGGTCTGCGGCTGCTGCCGATGATGCTCGGCGTGCTCACCACGTCGATCGGCTCCGGGCAGGCGATCTCCCGGCTCGGGCGCTACAAGGTCTTCCCGGTGGTGGGGACGGGGGTGATGGCCGTCGGCCTGTTCCTGCTCTCGCGGCTCGGCATCGGGACGAGCACCGCGGTGGCGTCGCTGTACCTGCTGATCCTCGGCCTGGGCCTCGGGCTGGTCATGCAGGTGCTCGTGCTGGCCGTGCAGAACGCCGTGCCCTACGCGGTGCTGGGCGCGGCGACGTCGGGCGTGACGCTGATGCGAGGGGTCGGCGGGTCGGTCGGCACGGCGGTGTTCGGCTCGCTGTTCACCCACAAGCTCACCGAGCAGCTGACCGGCGGCGGGCTGCCACCCGCGCTGCAGAAGCTTCTCTCGGGCGGCGGCCGGCTGACCGGCGCGATGGTCTCGCAGCTGCCGCCCGCCGCCCGCACGGCCTACCAGCAGGCCTACGTCGACGCCCTGTCGCCCGTGTTCCGCGTGGCGTCGATCGTCGCGCTGCTCGGGTTCTTCGTGTCGTGGCTGTTGCCCGAGAAGCCGCTGCGCGCCACGGCGGCCACGAGCACCGGGCTGGACGACAGCCTGGCCGCCCCGGAGAGCCCGAGCTCGCTCGCGGTCGTCGAGCGCGCGCTCGCCCGGGCGACCGACGTCGAGGATCGCCACCGCTTCCACCGCGCGGTGGCGGCGCGCGCGGGCCTCGACGTGTCCGAGGGCGCCACCTGGGCGCTCGTCCGGATCGCCCAGTACGGCGTGGACGGCGCCGTCGCCGCGGCGCGCCGCCAGTCGGTCCCGGAGGAGCGCATCGACGCGGTCTCGTCGCAGCTGCGCGAGCGCGGGCTACTGGACGACGACGGCCTGACCCCTCCGGGCGTGGCGTTCGCCGACCAGCTCGTCAGCGCCCGCCGCGACGTGCTGTGCGAACGCCTCGCCGACCCGCAGGCCGAGCGCGCCCCCGAGGTCCAGGAGCTGCTCGAGCGCCTGTCGCGGGAGCTCGTCGGCGAGCGCCCCTGACCGGGCTGCTCGCGCGCGCGTCGACGCCACCCGCGGCGAACAGGACGACGTTCGTCAGGTCGTCGGTCGCCGCCGCGGAGGGGTGCGGCCGTCCCAGTACATGCCCGGGCCGGGGGCGGCGCTGTGCCAGCGTGGCGTCGTGGGCGCGCAGCAGGACCCGGTGTCCCATGCCGCGCCGCTCGGCAAACCCTCAGCGCGGCGTGGCGAAGCTCCCCATGACCACCCGGTCCCACAGGCGGTCGGGCAGCACGCGGCGCAGGCCCATGAGGATGCGGGCCGAGGCGGTGACGGGCACGCGCGTCGGGGGGCGGTCGGCGGCCAGGGCGCGGGCGATCGCCTCGGCGACGGCCTCCGGGCCGCCGCCCAGGCGCGCTGCCGGGCCTGCGTAGATCCCGCGGGTCTGCTGCGCCACCGAGCGGTTGAACTCCGCGTAGGGGCCGGTGTCGTCGCCCACGCCGCCGGCGGCGGTCTCGCCGAACTCGGTGCGGATGAGGCCGGGCTCGATGCAGACGACGGCGATGCCGAAGCCGCGCACCTCCATGCGCAGCGCGTCGCTCAGCGCCTCGACGGCGTACTTGGTGGCGTGGTAGGCGCCGCCGCCCGGGAACACGAGCCGGCCGCCCATCGAGCTGAGGTTGACGATCGTGCCGCGGCCGGCCCGGCGCATCTCGGGCAGCACGAGCTGGGTGAGCCGCAGGAGGCCGAAGACGTTGGTCTCGAACTGGCGGCGCACGTCGTCCAGCGGCAGCGTCTCCAGCGCGCCGGACAGGCTGTAGCCCGCGTTGTTGACGAGCGCGGCGAGCGGCCCTTCGGCCTGCGCCTCGGCCACGGCGGCCTGCATGGAGGCCTCGTCGGTGACGTCGAGCGCGAGCGTCCGGCAGCCGTCGAGCCCGGCCAGCGTCTCCGGGCGGCGGGCGGTCGCATAGACGGTCCAGCCGCCGGCCGCGAGCCGCGCCGCCGTTGCGCGGCCGATGCCGGTCGAGCAGCCCGTGATGAGGACGCTGCCGCTCAGCGCCGGAAGCCCGGGCTGGTGAGCCCGCCGCCGCGCGAGCGGCGGATGAGGTAGACGATGAGGAACGCCCCGGCGAACGAGAAGAAGAGGCCGCCGGCGCTGTGGAACAGCAGCCAGGCGACGACGCCGCCGATCAGCGAGCCGCCGATGCCCACGAGCGCCGTCTGGAACAGCGACATGGGATCGGGCCCCGGCAGCGCCAAGCGGGCGAGGCCCCCGATGACGAGGCCCATGATGGCCGTGATGATGAGGTAGAGGAGCAAGCCCATGTCATCCACGTTACTCGGGTCCGGCGTCATTCAGACGCTGGGCGGTTCGACCGGCACCCAACCCTCGCCGGCGCCGGAGGTTCCCATGTGCTGCCAGTGCGGCACGCCGCCGTCGGCGTCCCAACGGTCGTTGTAGAGGCTCACGATGCTGTGCCAGCCCACGACCGGCGAGAGGCGCTGCGGCGGGCCGCCGCCCGCGGGCGTCCCCTCGATCCAGCCGGTGAAGCACTGCACGACGTGCGCCCGCGACGGCGCCGCCCCGTCGCGCGGCGAGATGCTGAAGACGCTCGGTCCCGGGCTGTCGTAGTAGTCCACGCGGCCGGGGCGCCGCGTGACGGACTCGGGCTGCGGGTCGTCGGCGCCCCCGCCGCCGCCCTGCGGCACCCGTGTCCAGTCGCCGCCCAGCGGCTGCCCACGCTTGAGCCACAACCCCTCGGGTCCCGCCCATTGGCGCGGCTGCAGGTTCGCGTAGGCGCCCTCCGCCTCCAGCGTGTCGAAGCGCAGCTCGACGCCGCAGATGAAGTAGCTGGCGACGACGCCGGGCCCGAGCGCACCTCCATTGCCCGCCGCGCCGCTGGTGGCCAGCCCGAGGGCGACCACGGGCTCCCCCGTCTGCCCGGGGCGGCCCACGCCGAGCGAGGCGATCAGCTGCTGGAGCTCGGTCAGCTCGCCGCGGCTGAGCTGGACGTTGACCAGCGGCGGCGGGAGATGCACGAGGACGTCATCGGCCGATGACCCGACCTCCGCCGCGGCGAGCGCGGCGGCCATTGCCGGCCGCCGCGCCGGGTTGGCGACGATGTCGTGGTGCGCCGTCCCGTAGCCGGCGGAGTGGCCGGGCGGCACCGACTGGCGCCCGATCCGCGCGCGACCCAGCCACGCGCTCACGGCGGCGTTGCCGGCGCCGCGCTGCAGCGCGAGCACACGCGCCGCGAGCGCGGCCGGCGGCCCGGGCAGCCGGGCCGGCGCCGGCGCGGCCACCGGCGGCGTCGCCGCCTCGGCGCTGAGCTCGTGCACGCCGCGAAGCTACCGCCCGCCGGCCCGCGGCGCCACCGCTGGCCGGAGACGCGGCGATCGTCGCGCCGCCGCACTGAGCGGCCGGTGAACGAGCGGCGCGACGGGCTCGGCGAACGGCCGGCTGGGTAGGTAGCGAGGGATTGGCCGCGGTTCCCGGATGATCGTTTCTCCGATACCGGCGGCGGGATGGGCTCCTTGGCGTCGTATGGAGGCTGTTGCGCAAAGCCGCGCCGAAGCGCTCGGACCTCAACGGTGGGACACGGGCGGGCGAAGGCGGCTCCTCAGAAGGTCTCGTCCCACTGACACTGCCGTGCCGGCTCTCCGTGCATGGTGGCGTCCCACGGCACATTGACGCACCTCATCTTTGACCGACTTGTGCAACAGCCTCATGGCGACGGTTAGGCGCCCCACGTGTTTCCGGTGTGACGCCGTTGCGGTCGAACGTGATCGCTTCGCCGGCCAAGGCGATCGACCATGCGCGACCGCCGGGCCGACCCACCCCCGAAAGCTCGCCGTTCGCCGATCCCGCCTGAACGGCGGGGTCTAGTCGGTGACGCCGTGGCCCGTGCCGAACGTCGCCTGCCGCGGCGGGTCGGCGCCGAGGTCCGGCGAGCCGAAGCGCTCGGACGTGCCGGCGGACTCCTCCTCGCGGGGGTCGACCGCCGGCAGCTCGCGCAGGTAGCGGTCGGCGACGCGGGCGCACTGGCGGCCCTCGTTGATCGCCCACACGATCAGCGACTGGCCGCGGCGGGCGTCGCCGGCGGCGAACACGCCGTCGGCGGAGGTGGCGTAGGTGCCGGCCTTGGCGTTGCCGCGCGGGTCGCGCTCCACGCCCAGCGCCTCGAGCAGCGGCTGCTCGGGGTGCAGGAAGCCCATGGCCAGCAGCACGAGCTCGGCCGGGTGGGTCTCCTCGGTGCCCGGCACGGCGTCGAACGGCGGCTTGCCCGTGTTCTGCATCCAGTGCACCTGCTGCACGCGGCCGTTGCCGGTCAGCGACGTGGTGGAGATGGCGAAGTCGCGCTCGCCGCCCTCCTTGAGCGCGTACGACATGCGCAGCTTCATCGGCCAGCGCGGCCACGGCGTGAGGTCGTCCGGGCGGTTGGCGGGCGGCTCGCCGAGCAGCTCGATCTGCGACACGGACGCCGCGCCCTCGCGGTGCGCGTGGCCCACGCAGTCCGCGCCGGTGTCGCCGCCGCCCACCACCAGCACGTGCCGGCCCGCGGCGGAGATCGGATCCGGCGGCGGGTTGCCGTCCAGGCAGCGCGCGCGGTCGTAGAGGTACTCCATGGCGAAGTGCACGCCGTCCAGCTCGCGGCCCGGGGACCGGCAGGTCGCGCGGCACGCGCGAGCCCGTGGCCACCACGACCGCGTCGTGCGCCGCGCGCAGCTCGGCCGGGTCCACGTCGCGGCCCACGTCGACGCCGTAGCGGAACTCGACACCCTCGGCGACCAGCTGGTCCAGCCGCCGCTCGACCACCCACTTCTCGATCTTGAAGTGCGGCACGCCGAAGCGGACCAGGCCGCCGCCGGCCTCGTCGCGCTCGTAGACGGTCACCCGATGCCCGGCCCGCCGCAGCTGCTGCGCCGCCGCCAGGCCCGCCGGGCCGGCGCCGACGACGGCCACGGTCCGGCCGCTCTCCGCGGCCGGCGGCCGCGGGACCACCCAGCCCTCGTCCCACGCGCGGTTGACGATCGCCACCTCGATCTGCTTGATCGCGACCGCGTCGCCCTCGCGGATCTCCAGCACGCAGGCCGCCTCGCACGGCGCCGGGCACAGGCGCCCGGTGAACTCCGGGAAGTTGTTGGTGGCGTGCAGCTGGTCGATCGCCTCGCGCCAGCGGTCGCGGTAGACGAGGTCGTTCCAGTCCGGGATGAGGTTGCCCAGCGGGCAGCCGTTGTGGCAGAACGGCACGCCGCACTCCATGCAGCGCGCGCCCTGCTCGGCGCAGGCCGTCCACCGGGAGCGACTCGACGAACTCCTTGAAGTCGCCGGTGCGCTGTCGCGGGTCGCGCTCCGGCGCGTCGACCCGGGAGATCTCGATGAAGCCGCCGACCTTGCCCATCAGACCCGCGTCTCCGTCTCGGTGGTCACGAACCCCTCGCCGCCGGTCGACTCCGCGACTGCCTCGCTTCGCTCGTCACCGACTTCGTCTCGCGCCTCGGCCAGCTCGCGCAGCGCGCGCTTGTAGTCGTGCGGCATGACCTTGACGAACTTCGGCAGGTACGACGACCAGTCGCGCAGGATCCGCTCGGCCAGCGCGGAGTCCGTGCGCTCGCGGTGCTCCTCGATGAGCCCGTGCAGCTCGATCGCGTCGGACTCCGAGATCTCGTCGAAGCCGACCAGGCCCATGTTGCAGCGCTCGCCGAACGTCCCGTCGTCGTCCAGCACGTAGGCCACGCCGCCGCTCATGCCCGCGGCGAAGTTGCGCCCGGTGCGGCCGAGCACGACCGCGCGACCGCCGGTCATGTACTCGCAGCCGTGGTCGCCCACGCCCTCGACGACCGCGCTCGGCGCCCGAGTTGCGCACGGCGAAGCGCTCGCCGGCCAGGCCGCGGAAGAACGCCCGGCCGGACGTGGCGCCATAGAGGACCGTGTTGCCGATGAGCACGTTCTCCTCGGCCACGAACGCCGCCTTCTCGGGCGGGCGCACGGACAGCACGCCGCCGGACAGGCCCTTGCCCGTGTAGTCGTTGGCGTCGCCGATCAGCGTCAGCTCGACGCCCGGGGCGAGCCAGGCGCCGAACGACTGCCCGGCCGAGCCGCGCAGCGTGAACCGGATCGGTCCCGGGCGGCAGCCCGGCCGCGCCGTGCACCTTGGTCACCGCGGACGACAGGAGCCCGCCGACCGTGCGGTTGACGTTGCGGATGGCGAACTCGCCCGTGACCTTGCGCCGGTTGTCCACCGCCGCGCGGGCGCGGTCGATCAGCGCCCAGTCGAGCGCCGCGGGCAGCGGCGAGTCCTGCGGGCGCACGCGCCGGCGCGGCGCCTCGTCGTCCACGGCGGGCGCGCGCAGCACGTGCGTGAGGTCGACGCCGCGGGCCTTCCAGTGCTCGATCGCGCTGCTCGCCTCGAGCAGGTCGACCCGCCCGACGAGGTCCTCATAGCGCCGGATGCCGAGCCGGCGCATGATCTCGCGCGCCTCCTCGGCCACGAAGAAGAAGAAGTTGACCACGTGCTCGGGCTGGCCCTTGAACCGCTTGCGCAGCTCCGGGTCCTGCGTGGCGATGCCCACCGGGCACGTGTTCAGGTGGCAGGCGCGCATCATGATGCAGCCCGTCGAGATCAGCGGCGCGGTGGAGAAGCCGCACTCGTCGGCGCCGAGCAGCGCGGCGATGACCACGTCGCGGCCCGTCTTGAGCTGGCCGTCCGTCTGCACCCAGATGCGCGAGCGCAGGTCGTTGAGCACCAGCGTCTGCTGGGTCTCGGCCAGGCCGATCTCCCACGGCACGCCGGCCGCCTGGATCGAGCTCAGCGGCGACGCGCCCGTGCCGCCGTCGTGGCCGGAGATCAGCACGTGGTCGGCGTTCGCCTTGGCCACGCCCGCGGCCACCGTGCCCACGCCGACCTCGCTCACGAGCTTCACCGAGATCCGCGCGCGCCGGGTTCGCGCAGCGCAGGTCGTAGATGAGCTGCTTGAGGTCCTCGATCGAGTAGATGTCGTGGTGCGGCGGCGGCGAGATGAGCCCGACGCCCGGGGTGGTGAACCGGATCGAGCCGATGTAGCGGTCGACCTTGTGGCCGGGCAGCTGGCCGCCCTCGCCGGGCTTGGCGCCCTGGGCCATCTTGATCTGCAGCTCGTCGGCGTTGACGAGGTAGTTGATGTTGACGCCGAAGCGCCCGGACGCCACCTGCTTGATGGCGGAGCGGCGCAGGTCGCCGTTGGGGTCGGGCGTGTAGCGGACCGGGTCCTCGCCGCCCTCGCCGGTGTTCGACTTGCCGCCGAGCCGGTTCATGGCGATCGCCAGCGTCTCGTGCGCCTCGCGCGACAGCGAGCCGAGCGACATCGCGCCGGTGACGAAGCGCTTGACGATCTCGCTCGCCGGCTCGATCTCCTCCAGCGGCAGCCACTCGTCCTCCGGCAGCTCGCGGAAGGCCAGCAGGCCGCGCAGCGTGGCCCGCCGCGCCGCGTCCTCGTTGACGAGCTTCGCGTACTCCTCGTAGGTCGGCCGGCCCCCGGCGCGGACCGCGTGCTGGAGCAGCGCGATCGTCTCCGGGTTCCACATGTGGTGCTCGCCCTCGCGCCGCCACGCGTAGACGCCGCCCACCGGCAGCAGGTCCTCCAGGGCGAGGCCGAAGCCGCGGGCGTGCCGCTCCAGCGTCTCGATGGCCAGCACGTCGATGCCGACGCCGCCGATCCGCGACGCCGTGCCGGTGAAGTGGCGCTCCACCAGCTCGTCCGCCAGGCCGACCGCCTCGAAGATCTGCGCGCCGTTGTAGGACTGGACCGTCGAGATCCCCATCTTGGAGATCGTCTTCAGCAGGCCCTTGGCGATGCCCTTGACGACGTTCTTCTCCGCCGTGGCGACGTCGTCCACGCCCGGGATCCGGCCGTCGGCCACGAGCTGCGCGAGCGATTCCCAGCATCACGTAGGGGTTGATGGCGCTGGCGCCGTAGCCGATCAGCGTGGCGAAGTGGTGGACCTCGCGCGGCTCGCCGGACTCGATCACCAGGCCGGTCTGCAGGCGCGTGCCCTCGCGCACCAGGTGGTGGTGCACGCCGGCCACGGCGAGCAGCGCCGGGATCGCCGCCCGCTCGGGCGACACGGCGCGGTCGGACAGGATGAGGATGTTGACCCCGTCGACCAGCGCCGCGTCGGCCTCGGCACACACGCGCTCCAGCGCCCGCTCCATCCCCGCCGGCCCCTCGGACACGGGCCAGGTGAGGTCCAGCGTCCGTGCGGCGAACACCGACGAGTCGACGTGGCGCAGCTTCTGCAGCTCGCCGTCGAACAGGATCGGCGTCTTCATCGACAGCTGGTGGGCATGCTCGGGCGTCTCGTCGAGCAGGTTGCGCTCGGAGCCCACGCCGGTGCCGACGCTCATGACGATCGCCTCGCGGATCGGGTCGATCGGCGGGTTGGTCACCTGGGCGAACAGCTGCTTGAAGTAGTTGAACAGCGGCGGCTGACGGTCGGAGAGCACGGCCAGTGCGGCGTCGTTGCCCATCGAGCCGATCGGCTCCTCGGCCTTTGCCGCCGTCGGCGCGAGCAGCACCCGCAGGTCCTCCTGCGTGTAGCCGAACGCGCGCTGGCGGGCGGCCAGCGGCTCGGCGGGCGCGTCCTCCACGGGCGCGTCCGGCAGGTCGGCCAGGTGCACGATGCCGCGCTCGAACCACTCGGCGTACGGCTGGGCGCCGGCCACCTCGCGCTTGACCTCGCCGTCGTCGACGATCCGGCCCCGGGCCAGGTCGACGAGGAACAGCTTGCCCGGCTGCAGGCGGCCCTTGCGCTTGACGTTCTCCGGCGCCTCGTCCATCACGCCGGTCTCCGAGCCGAGCACGACCCAGCCGTCGTAGGTCTCCAGCCAGCGGCCGGGGCGCAGGCCGTTGCGGTCGAGCGTCGCGCCGATCACCCGGCCGTCGGTGAACGCCACCGCGGCCGGCCCGTCCCACGGCTCCATCAGGCACGAGTGGAACGCGTAGAAGCCCTTCAGGTCCTCCGGCAGGTCGTCCCGGTCCTCGTAGGCCTCCGGGATCATCATCATCACCGCGTGCGGGAGGCTGCGGCCGGCCAGCACGAGCAGCTCGAGCACGTTGTCGAACGTCGCCGAGTCGCTGCCGCCCGGGCGCACGACCGGCAGCACCTTCGCCAGGTCGTCGCCGAACAGCGCGGACGCGAGCTGCGACTCGCGCGCCCGCATCCAGTTGACGTTGCCGCGCAGCGTGTTGATCTCGCCGTTGTGGGCGATCATCCGGTACGGGTGCGCGAGCTCCCAGCTCGGGAACGTGTTGGTGGAGAACCGCGAGTGGACCAGGGCGAGCGCGGTCTTGGTCCGGGGGTCGGCCAGGTCCGGGTAGTAGCCGAGCAGCTGCGGGCTGGTCAGCATGCCCTTGTAGACGATCGTCCGGCTGCTGAAGCTCGGGATGACGAGGTCCGGGCCGGCGGCGACCTCGGCCACCCGGCGGATCACGTAGAGCTTGCGCTCGAACGCGTCCTGGTCGCACGCGAGCTCGTCCGACGCCGCCACGACGAGCTGCTTGACGTAGGGCGCGTACAGGTTGGCGGTGATGCCGACGTAGTCCTTGTCGACCGGCACGTCGCGCCAGCCGACGACGCGCTGCCCCTCCTCGCGCACCTTCGCCTCCAGCAGGCGCTCGAGCTCCTCGCGGCGGGCCGGCTCCCGGGGCAGGAAGCAGACGCACACGCCGTAGGCGCCCGGCGGCGGCAGGTCCTCGTCCATGACGCCGCGGATGAAGTCGTCGGGCAGTTGGAGCAGCATGCCGGCGCCGTCGCCGGTGTTCGGGTCGGCGCCGGCGGCGCCGCGGTGCTCGAGGTTCTCCAGCGCGACGATGGCCCGCACCACGGCCTCGTGGGACGGCGTGCCGTCGAGCTTGGCGACCAACGCGACGCCGCACGCGTCGTGCTCGTAGGTCGGGTCGTAGAGGCCGACTCGGCCGCGGGGACGTTCAGGCATGGGCGGGCGGACGGGTGGGGGTCAGGGCGCCCCAAACCGAGGGCTCGGAAGGGAGCGGGAACGATAGCGAGCCGTCCGGCGGGCGCCCAGGGGGCAATCGGTCAGGTGGGCCGTGACACGCAGCGTTCCGCGCCTTCAGGCCGCGCTCATGCGCAACATCGTTGCGTCGTAGACCGCCGCGACCTTGCGCGACAGCGCAGGCCAGGCGAAGCGTTGAGCCACGTCCGCCGCGGCCGCGGCGCCGCGCCGGCGGCGCTCGTCGGGGCGGTTGACCGCCTCCACGAGCGCGTTGGCGAGCGTGGTCGCGTCGTCGGGCTCGACCAGCCAGCCCGTGCGGCCGTGATCGACGATGTCCGCCGGGCCGAAGGCGTCGACGGCGATCACCGGCAGCCCGCACGCCATCCCCTCCACGAGCACCTGGCCGAACTGCTCGCGCACGGACGGCAGCACGACCACGTCGGAGGCGGCGAGGATGTCGGGCAGCTCGTGGTGCTCGTGCCAGCCGGCGAGATAGACGTCCTGCGCGCCGGTCCGCCGGATCGTCTCCAGCGGGTGCTCCCCCTCCCACTCGCCGGGGAAGCCGCCGACCAGGACGAGCGGGGCCGGCCGGGCGAATCCCGGGCGGGCGCGCGCGTAGGCCTCGATGAGCAGCGGCAGCCGCTTGACCTCCGTGAAGCGGCCGACGTACAGCAGCACCGGCGCGTCGTCGCGGAACGCGTCGACGTCGTCGTAGCGCACGCTGCCCGCCTCCTCCCCCGGCGCCCAGCCGCGCGGCTCGTCCACCAGCAGCCGCCGCCACACGGCATCGCGATCGACGCGGCGGGGCGTGAACGTCTCGGGGTCGAACCCGTTCGGGACCAGCACGTAGCGGTCCGCCGGGACGTCCAGCAGCCGCTCGGCGCGCTCCACCTGGGTCTCCGTGAGCACGATCAGCCGCCGGCAGCCCGCCGCCCAGTCGCGCAGGCGATCCGCCCAGGCGGGGCCGAACGCCCAGCGCCCCGGGTCGCGGTCGATCGCCTCGAGCATGAGCAGCTCGGTCCCGTGCAGGTGGCCGACCACCGGCACGCCGGGCGCGGCCCGCCGGGCCGCCTCGTTGAGCGGCGTGAGGTGGTGCAGGTGCAGGACGTCGGCGCCGGCCGCGTCGACCGCCTGCAGGCAGCGCGCCCAGCTCGCCGCCTGGTGCTCAGCCGCGGCCGCGTCGAGCGCGGCGAAGACCCGGTCGGGCGCGCCCGGCCGGTCCTCGTAGGACGGGTGGAACGGCGGCTCGGCCCACATCGGGTCCGGCGCGCTGAGCGCCCGCGTCATGTCCAGCGGCCGGACGTCGAGACCGCGGTAGAAGCTCGCGGCGTCGCCCGGGCGGCCGGGCAGGCTCACCGACCCGGACACCACCGTCACGTCCCAGCCCGCCCGCGGCAGCGTCGCGGCCAGGTTGCGGGCGACGTGCGCCGAGCCGCCGCGCGGATAGAAGAGCAGGCCCATCACGACCCGCGGACGCTGTGAAGAGGATGTGGCCAGGCCGTGAACATACCCTGCGCGGCGCGGGCTTCAGTCCACGCCACAGCCGCCGACTACGAGGCGGATGACACACGGGCAGCACTTCTCCTGCTCGCTGTCGGCCGTGATGATCGGGCGGCTGCGCGACCACGGCGGCGACGCGGCGGCCGCCCGCCTGCTGGCGGACGCCGGCAGCCCGCGCACGCTCGAGTACCTGCTCGACACGGGCAACTGGATCTCCTACGCGGAGGCGGTCGCACTCTGGCGCGCGGGCACGCGGATCACGCGCCACCCGCACTTCGCCCGCGCGGTGGGCGAGGACGCCGGCCGCCGCCTGAACGCCTCGCCCGTCGCGGCGCTGCTGCGCTCGCTCGGCTCGCCCGAGGAGGTGTACCGGCGGATCGCCGACAGCGCCCCGCGCTTCAGCACCGTGGCGCGGCTGCGGGCGGTCGAGGTCGCCCCGGGCCGGGCGGTCATCGAGGCCACAGCCGTCGACGGGTTCGCGCGCGACGCCGACCACTGCGGCTGGACCTGCGGCCTGCTCACGCAGACCACGGTGCTGTTCGGGCTGCCGCCGGCCCGGATCGAGCATGCCGAATGCGCCGCGCTGGGCGCCCCCGTCTGTCGCTACGAGATCGAATGGGACGCGGGTGAGCGTCCCTCCTCGGCCTACGCCGACGCGCTGCAGTTCCAACTCGAGGCGATGCGCGAGCGGCTGGCCGGCGTGTTCGCCGCGGCCGCCGACCTGATCAGCGCCGGCGACCTCTCGGGCGTCCTGGCCCGCATCACCGACCGCGCCGCGGTCGAGGTGCGCGCCCCGCGCTACCTGCTGGCGGTGCGCACGGAGGCCGTGCACTGCCACTACAAGGGCTTCTCCGCGGTCGAGGCCGAGGCGCTCGCCGCCCGCCTGCTCGACGACCCGGCGGCCCTTCCGGACTCATGCCTGAGCGTCCCGGTGCGGTCGAGCCGCAAGGACTACGGGCGGCTGCTGGCCATGCACGACGGCGGCCAGGGGTTCTTCGAGCACGAGCGCGTGCTGCTCGAGGTGTACGGCCGCTACGCCGCGGCCGCGCTCGACAGCGCCACGGCCCTCGCAGAGGCCAAGCGCCGGCACGAGCAGGCGAACGCGCTGCTGCGCCTGGCCCGCGCGCTGACGACCGCGGGTACCAGCGGCGAGGTGGCCCGCCGGCTCGTCGACGCGGTGCCGGACGTCGTCGACTGCGACCGCGTGTGCGTCTACCTGTGGGACGGCGAGCACATCGTCCGCCGGGCGGCGAGCGACGCCGCGGGCGACGGCGGCGAGTTCAGCGCGGCGCCCCGGCCCGGAGGCCCGGTCGCCCGGCTGCTCCGAGACCCCCGTCCCGAGCCGCTGTTCGTCACGCCCGAGTCCGGCGACCCGGCCCTGCGCCGGCTGTCCGCGCAGCTGGGCACGCTGGCCACGATCATCGTGCCGCTGATCTCGCGGGACGACAGCTTCCTCGGCGTCCTCACCGTCGCCGTGCGCGAGCGCGCCGAGCGGCTGGAGGCGACGCCGGACCTGCTGGACCGCCTGTCCGGCGTCGCCGCGCAGGCCACGACCGCGCTGGAGAACGGGCGCCTGCTCGACCAGATCACCCACCAGGCGCTGCACGACAGCCTCACGGGCCTGGCCAACCGCGCGCGGCTCACCCAGCACATGCGCGAGGCCGTCGAGGCGGCGGGCCGCGACGAGCGCGAGTGCACGGTCCTCTACCTCGACCTCGACGACTTCAAGCCGGTCAACGACGAGCTCGGCCACGACGCCGGCGACCGGGTGCTGATCGCCGTCGGCGACCGGCTCAGCCGCTGCACCCGCGACGGCGACGTGGTCGGGCGGCTCGGCGGGGACGAGTTCGCCATCGTGCTCGATCCCACGGCCCCGGCGCCGCGGCTCGAGGCGTTCACGCAGCGCATCCACGAGGCGCTCGCGCAGCCGTTCGAGATCGACGGCCGGGCGGTGCACGTGCGGGCCAGCATCGGGCGCGCCACGTTCCCGCACCAGGCGGGCGACGCGGCCGAGCTGCTGCGCGCGGCCGACCAGGCGATGTTCGCCTGCAAGCGCGCCCGCCGGTAGGTCACCATGCAGGCGTGAGCGCGCACGCCCACCACCATCACCATCACGCGCCGGCGGACGCGTCGTCGCGGCGCCTGGCGGTGGCGCTCGGCCTCCTGCTGGCGCTGATGGCGGGCGAGGTGGTGGCCGGCGTGCTGGCGCACTCGCTGGCGCTGCTGTCCGACGCCGCGCACATGCTGACGGACGCCGGCGCGCTGGCGCTCGCGCTGGTGGCCGTGCGGCTGGCCGCCCGCCCGGCGGGCGGGGCGCTGACCTACGGCCTGCGCCGCACCGAGATCCTGTCGGCCCAGTTCAACGGCGCGACGCTGCTCGTGCTCGGGCTGCTGATCGTCTACGAGGGCGTGACCCGGCTCATCGCGCCGCCCGACGTGGCCGGCGGCGTCGTGCTCGTCGTCGCGCTGGCCGGGGTGGCGGTGAACCTGGCCGCCACCGGGGTGCTGCACGGCGCGGACCGGCGCTCCCTCAACGTCGAGGGCGCCTTCCAGCACGTGCTCACCGACCTCGTGGCGTTCCTCGTCACCGCCCTGGCCGGGCTTGTGATCCTGCTGACCGGGTGGCACCAGGCGGACGGCGTCGCCTCGCTGGTGATCGCCGCGGTGATGCTGCGCGCCGCCTGGGGGCTGCTGCGCGAGTCCGGCCGGATCTTCCTCGAGGCGGCGCCGCGCGGCGTCGACCCCGATGCCATCGGCCACGCCATGCTCGGCGTGGCCGGCGTGCGGGAGGTGCACGACCTCCACGTCTGGGAGGTCACCTCCGGCTTCCCGGCGCTGTCGGCGCACGTGCTGGTCGGGCAGGGCGACGACTGCCACGCCTCGCGCGAGGCGCTCGAGCACCTGCTCCACGACGACTTCCACATCGAGCACACGACGCTCCAGGTGGAGCACGAGCAGGCGCTCCTGGCGATCGAGGTGGCTCAGCCGCGGGGCAGGAACAGCAGCGCGGTCGACACGGGCCGCCCGCCGGGCTCGAGCCGCTCGTAGCCGCGGCGCGGCCGGTTGCGCAGCCGCCCGCCGGAGACGAGCGACGTCGAACCGCCGCCATCCAGGTTCAGGGCCGTGTGGCAGTCGAGCGCGGCCATCAGCGCGGCCAGCTCCTCGAGCGTCAGGCCGGCGTCGTGGCGCGAGCGGCCGTCGCAGGCCACGGCGTAGAGGCGGTGCTCGGCGAGTCCCAGCGCGGCCCGGGGGTGGCGGCCGTCCGTGATGTCGGAGTCGAACTGCGCGGCGCCGGCGCGGAAGCCCTCCGGGTCGCCCGCGCGCCGGTAGACCGGGGCGCCGCCGCGCACGAGCAGCGGCCCCGCCTGCAGCAGGTCGCCGCGCGGGGCGGCCGGCAGCTCGGCCCGCGCGGCGATGGTCGGGACGCCGCCCTGCACGTGCACGCACGCGCGGACGCCGTCCCAGGGCGGGGCGAAGGGCACGTGGCGGCGGGCCACCCCGCGCGTGCGCACCTCGCCGAGCGGCCGGCCGTCCGGCCGCGTGAAGAACCCGCCGACGAGCGCCTCCTCGTAGCCGCGGGCGGCGCACCACGGCTCCAGCCGCGCCTGCCCGCGCAGCAGCGCGACCCGGAGCTCGGTGCGCGCGGCGTCATGGGCGGCGATGTGGATGGTGGTCGTCGCGCCGTCGGCGAGCGTGAGGCGGGCGCGACGCGCTGTGCCGGGGCTGGGCCGGCGGAGCGGCTCTGCGGAGGCAAGGGCCATGGATGCAGGATGTTCAGCACCACGGCAAAGCTTGTGAACAGCCCGTTGTGCGCCTCCTCGACCCCAAATGATCGTTTCCGAGTGGCCGCGAAATCGAGTGCTGGGTGTGCGACGTCACGGGTCTCAAACCTGCCACTCGATTCCGTGACGTGGCGAGCGCGGTCGAGTGTGGGCGGTTCGCGCGCGGAGGCGATCGATCATGCGCGTCCGCAGGTCCACCCGCTCCCTACCCGGCAGGCTGTTCGCCGGACCCGGCGAGCCGCGCCTCGTCCCGCAGCGGCTGGAACAGCTCGACCGCATTCCCCGCCGGGTCCTCGACGAGGATCTGCCTGCCGCCCATCCCCGTCACGATTTCGTTGCGAAACCGCGCGCCGGCCTCGCGCAACCGGGCGACCAGCCCCTCGAGGTCGTCGACCTGCAGCATGAAGCGGTTCCAGCCGCCCGGCGCGGGCTCCGTGCCGTCGGGCATGGCCTGGCCGCCGCCCCCCTCGGGATTGGGCGCGCTCAGCACGAGGCGCAGGTCGCCGCGGGCGAGCATGGCGAACGCGGGCGCCGGGTGCATGACCTCGGTGAAGCCGAGGCGGTCGCGGTAGAACGCGATTGCGGCGTCGACGTCGTCGACGATGTAGCGGACGCTGACGGTGGGCATCCGCGTGGTCTACCGGAGCTTCACCGAACGGTCACGCGCTGTTGGCGGGCTGTTCACGAATGCCCTGCAATTGCGCACGATCCTCGCGTCATGACCCTCAGCCGCGCGGACCTGCACTGCCATTCGACGGCATCGCAGGAGTCCAGGCTCGGCGTGCAGCGCGCCCTCGGCCTGCCGGAGTGCGCCACGCCCCCCGAGGAGGTCTATTCGCTGGCCAAGCGCCGCGGGATGGACTTCGTGACGATCACCGACCACGACACGATCGACGGGGTGGCGCGGATCGCCGACCGCCCCGACGTGTTCGTGTCCGAGGAGCTGACCGCGCGCTTCCGCGGCGAGCCCCAGGCGGTGCACGTCCTCTGCTACGGGATCACGCGCGACGATCACGACTGGCTGCAGGCCCACGCGGGTGACGTCGAGGTCGTGGCGGCGTACCTGCGCGAGAACGAGATCGCCTGCGCGCTGGCCCATCCGTTCTACGCCGTGGCCGCGCCGCTGCAGGCGCGCCACCGGCGCCGGCTCGCGCGGCTGTTCGACGTGTGGGAGGTGCGCAACGGCGCGCGCGCCCCCGAGCTCAACCAGCCGGCCGCGGTCTACGTCGACACGCATGGCGGCATCGGCGTGGGCGGCAGCGACGACCACGCGGGCGTGGACATCGGCCGCACGTGGACCCAGACGCCGGCCGCGACGACGCCCGGCGAGTTCCTCGGCTGGATTCGCGCCGGCTGCGCGAGCGCGCACGGCGAGCAGGGCTCGGCCGCCAAGTGGGCCCACGCGGCGATGGCGCTGGCGGTGCGCGCGCTCGGCTGCTCGGGCGACGCGCCCGCGCCGGACCCGGCAGCGGTCCTGCGCATGGTCGAGCGCGTGATGACGGAGGGCGATGCCCGCAGCGGCCCGATGGGCTCCGACCTGTGTCCCGAGGACGCCCGGGCGCTGCTGCACGCGTGGCTGGACGCAGTCGACCTGCGGATCGGCGAGCGCGACCTGCTCGCCCTCCTCCAGTCGGACGGCTTCTCGCACGCCGGCCTCGAGCGGCGCGCGCGGCGCCGGCACGAGCGCCGGTTGCGGGACGCCGTGGAGCGGCTCGCGCTCGACGACCTGTTCGGCGCCTGCTGCGCGGCCATCCCGTACGCGCCGGCCGCAGCGTTCCTGGCCCGCGAGAAGGGCCGGATCGGCCCGCCGCGCGACGGCGAGCCCACCCGCGTGGCGCTCGTGGCCGACGGGATCGGCTCGATGCACGGCGTCACGCACACGCTCGAGGAGATCCGCGAGCGCGGCGTGCCGGGCTACGAGGTCGAGGTGGTGGGGACGGACTGCGCGGTCGACCGGCGCCTGAGCGCCGCCGCCGAGCTCGATGTGCCCTGCTACGCCGGCCTGCGGATCGGCGTCCCGTCGCTGCCGGCGGTGGTCGAGGCGCTGGCCGAGGGCCGCTACGACCTCGTGCACGTCTGCGCGCCGGGGCCCGCAGGCGTCGCCGCCGTGGCCGTGGCCAAGCTGCTCGGGCTGCCGCTGGCCGGCTCATACCACACCGAGCTCTCCGCCTACGCGGCGATCCGGGCGGCGGGCGCCGACGGCATCGCCGGCCTGCACCCGACCGAGGTCGCCCAGGTCGTCGAGGGCGCGCTCTCGGCGTTCTACGGCGCCTGCGACATCGTCCTCTCGCCGTCGGCCGCCTCCGACGCGCGGCTGGCCGAGCTGGGCGTGACCGCGCTCGGGCGCTGGGACCGCGGCGTCGACGTCGCGCGCTTCTCGCCCACCCTGCGCAGCCGCGCGGACGACGGGCCCGTGCGCGTGCTCTACGCCGGCCGGCTGACGCGCGAGAAGGGGGTCGACCTGCTCGCCTCGGCGTTCCTCGCCGCCCGGGCGCGGGACCCCCGGCTGGAGCTCGTGCTGGCCGGCGGCGGGCCGGAGGAGGCGGCCCTGCGCGCGCGGCTCCGCGGCGCGGCCACGTTTCTCGGCTGGCTCGACGGCGAGGCGCTGGCCCGCGCGTACGCGGACGCCGACCTCTTCCTCTTCTGCTCGCAGACCGACACGTTCGGGCAGGTGGTGCTGGAGGCGCAGGCGTCCGGGCTCCCGGTCGTCGCGGTGAACGCCGGCGGGCCGGCCGAGCTGGTCGAGGACGGGCGCTCGGGCGTCCTCTGCCACGCGAGCGCCGCGGAGCTCGCCGGCGCGGTGGCCGGCCTCGCCGCCGGGCCGCGCGCGCGGGCGCGGCTGGCCCGCGGCGGGCTGGCCGCGGTGCGCGGGCGCACGTGGGAGGCGTCGCTCGCCGCCCTCGGCGCCGGCTGGGAGCGCGCGCTGGCGTTTTCGCCGTCGCAGCCGGGGGTAGCGATCCCCGCGTGAAGCTGCTCGTGGTCGCGATCGAGGACGCGCCGGCGACGTTCGCCGCCGACCGGATCGGGGATCTTCTCCCACCCCGAGGGCGACCGCGGCTACCGTGAGGACGAAGGACTGGCCGAAGCCGAGTCCCGCTGGAACGTCCCCGTCACCCACGCGCTGATCTCCCGCTGAACCCCTATCGCCGACTCGGGGCGGACCTGCCGTTCGGCGATCCACGCCGCGCGCACGGGATCGGCTTCGAGGGCTACTACTGGCGCTTCGCCGGCGACGGCTGGAGCATCGCCGCGATCTGCGGCCTGTGCCGGGACTGGGCGATGGTCACGCTGGCCGCCGAGCCCGGCGGGTTCGCCCGCACAGAGATCCTCGAGCCCGCCTGGGGAGACCCACAGGGGTTGGGCGTGACGGCCGGCGGCCCGGCGTTCCGCGCCGACGCCCGCGGCCTCGACGTCGACCTCGGCGACGGCGCGCGGCTGCACGCGCGCTTCTCCGCCCCGCGCGGGTGGCCGCGGCGGGCCTGGGGCGCGCTCGGCCCGGCGCACTGGATGCCCGGGCTCGGCCAGTACTGGACGCCGCACCTGCTCGGCGCGCACGTCACCGGCGAGGCGCTCGGCCGCCGGCTCGACGGCTGCCGCGTGTACGCCGAGAAGAACTGGGGCGGCGCGTTCGCCGACCACTGGTGGTGGGGCCAGGCGCCGCTGGCCGAGGACGCCGGCGTCGCCTTCGCCGGCGGACGCGTCCACGGCGCCGCGCCCACCGCCATCGTCGTCTGGAGCCCGCGCGGCCTGGTCCGCCTGGCGCCGCCGCTCGCCCGCACCGTCACCCAGGCCGGCGGCGGCGAGTGGCGCATCCGCGCGCGCACCCCGCTGACCTGGATCGACCTCGAGGGCGCCGCGCCCGGCCCGGGCCTCCGCCTCCCCGTCCCGATCCCGGACGAGCGCCGGCTGGAGACACGGTCGACGCACCATCTGCTCGGGCGGGTCCGCGTGACCGTCCGCCGCGGCCGCGGCTACTGGCTGCGCGAGGAATCGCGATGGCCGCGCTGGAGGACGGGCGAACGGGTGACTTGTAGTCGCGCGCCATCCCGTCGGACCCACCCCTCAAAGCCCGCCGCGGTCAGCCCTCGGCGCGCGTGGCGGCCAGGGTGAGCGGCTCCGCGCCGACCAGGCGCTCGAACGGGCCGACCACGGCCCAGGTGGCCTTCAGGCGCAGGCGCGCGCGGGTGTCGACCGGCTCGACCCGCGCCTCCGAGAACAGCTCGGCGCGGCCGTCGCCGGCCGGCTCGACCCAGTGGGCGAAGGCCACGCGCACGGTGCCGGGCTCGTCCCAGGCCGCGAAGTCGGACGCGCCCGACAACGCCGGGTAGTCGCGCGAGAGGGTCCAGATGCGACCGCACAGCCCGGACACGAGCCGGCCGTCGCCCTCGTCGAGCACGCAGAACGGATAGGCGCGGAAGAGCTCGTGGTAGGTCAGGTCCGCCGCCAGGCCGGGGATCCGCCAGCGCACCAGGCGGCCCAGCCGGCGCGTCTCTGACAGGCGGACGGTGTGCGCGGCCTGCCACAGCGCACCCGCCGGCGCCGCGGCGGGGTGGCGATGGCACGTGCGTACCGCCGCGGAGGGCAGCCACTCGTCCAGCGGGGCGGTCATTGCTCGTATCGTGCCGGGTCGGTGGGACTGATCCAGCACAAACGGGAGGCGTACTGGTTCTACCGGTTCCTGTCCCTGGGCTACGACCGCTGGGTCAACCCGCTGTTCTGGACGCCCGAGATGCGCGCCCGCGCCCTCGACGGCGCGGGCCTGACCGGCCGCGACCTGACCGTGCTCGACGTCGGCGCGGGCACCGGCTTCACCACCGACGGCATCGTGGCGCGCGTGGACCCGCAGAACGTGACGATGCTCGACCAGAGCCCGCACCAACTGGCCCGCAGCGAGGCGAGGCCCGCCCTGGCGCGCTGCCGGCGCGTGCTCGGCGACGCGGAGCGCCTCCCGTTCGCCGACGACACGTTCGACCGCTACGTCTCCGCCGGCTCGATCGAGTACTGGCCGGACCCGCAGCGCGGCATCGCCGAGGCCTACCGCGTGACGAAGCCCGGCGGCACCGCGCTGCTGATCGGCCCCGTGCGCCCGGCCAACCGCATCGCGCGCGCGCTCGCCACGACCTGGATGCTCTTCCCGCCCGCCGCCGAGTACGAGCGCTGGTTCCGCACCGCCGGCTTCGACGACGTGGGGACGATCGCGCTCGCGCCGGACTGGTACGGCAACGCGCACACGCCGTACGCGCTCGCGGTGAGCGGCACCAAGCGTGCGCCCGGCCCGTCGCCGGCGGCGCACCTCAAAGCTCCCGAGGAGCCGCCCGCGGGCCGCCTGCGCTTCGCCGCCCGCTTCGTGCTCGGCTCGGCCGCCGGCGCCGCGTTCATCCCCATCGCCGCCGTCCTGACACTGCGCGCCCGCCGTGGCCGTCGTCGCTGAGGTCCGCGCCGCCGATGTGCTGTGGCGGTTCAGCCGCCCGCACACGATCGTCGGCACCGCGCTGTCGGTGCTCGGCCTCTACGCGATCGCCGTCGCCGCGCACGCCGCCACCGGCGCCGCCGACCTCGCCGCCACGCTCCTGGCCGCTCTGGCGGTCAACGTCTCCATCGTCGGCGTCAACCAGATCACCGACGTCGAGATCGACCGCGTCAACAAGCCCTACCTGCCGATCGCCGCCGGCGACCTCACCCTCCCCAAGGCGAAGCTGATCGTCCTCGCGGCCACCGCGCTGCCGCTCCTCATGGCGCTCTCGCAGGGCGCGGCCGAGACGGTCGCGGTGGCCGCCGCGCTGCTCGTCGGAGCGCTGTACAGCCTCCCGCCCGTCCGGCTCAAGCGCTTCCCCGTCGCCGCCAGCCTGTGCATCAGCGGCGTCCGCAGCCTGGCCGTGAACCTGGGCGTGTACTGGCACTTCGCGCACCGCATCGACCCGCCGGTGTGGGCGCTGTGCGCGTTCGTGCTCCCGTTCAGCTTCGCCATCGCCGTGCTCAAGGACGTCCCGGACATCGAGGGCGACCGCCGGTTCCGCATCCGCACGTTCTCCGTCCGCCTCGGCCCCGAGCGGGTGAAGGCGATCGGTCTGACCGCGCTCGCCGCCGCCTATCTGGGCATGGCCACCGTCGGCGCGGTCGTTCTGCGACACGATGCGGAACCCGCCGTCATGGTCGTCGGCCACCTCGCGGCGCTCGCGCTACTGTGCGTCTGGTCACGAGCGGCCGACCCGCGTGACCACGAGGCGTTCACCCGTTTCTACATGCGCGTGTGGGCGCTGTTCTTCCTCGAGTACCTGCTGGTCCCGCTCGCCTGCCTGGCCAGCTAAATGGTTGGACAAGCAGTCCAGTTCGAGCGCTGACCGTTCGCCGTAAAGGCGTGGACAAGGCTCAACACGACTTGTAGGTTTGTCGGCAATGTCGATTGCCTCCGAGGCGGATCAGCAACCGCGCTCGGGTCGGCCGCCTGCGGCCCCGACCCGGCGCTTTGCCCGGACGACCGAGCCGAACACCATCACGGCCTCCCAGGCGCGCGCCGCCCAGCGGCGGGAGGCGAGACGTGACGAGCAGGCCGTAGCCATGTGGCTGCGCGAACTGGCCAGCCGGCCTCGCTAGGACCCGAAGAGAGCAGTCCGCAGGGACGCTGCGCGCGCCGCGGCGTCCCTGCGTTTCCACCCGTTCACCTGCGGGGAACGCAAGACAAGAGAGGGGTGTCAGCATGTGAGAGCCCCCCAGAGTCTTGAAAGGAGAGAGCCACATGGCTCCGACCCCACTGCATGAGTTGGCCGAACACGACGTGAGCGTGTGGAGCGACTACCTGTCGCGCAAGTTCGTCAAGGAGGGCGGCCTCAAGGCGCTCGTGGACCGGGGCATCGTGGGCGTCACCTCCAACCCGACGATCTTCCAGGCCGCGATCGCCGAGGGCGACGCGTACGACGAGCAGATCAAGGAGCTCAGCAAGGAGCACCACGATCCGCGCGAGATCTTCTGGCTGCTCGCCAAGGACGACATCCGCGACGCCTGCGACGTGCTGCGCCCGACCTGGGACGAGGGCCGGGGCAAGGACGGCTGGGTCTCGCTCGAGGTCGATCCGACGCTGGCCCACGACACAGGCGTCACGAAGTCGGAGGCGCGCCGCCTGCACGAGCTCGTCGACCGGCCGAACCTCTACATCAAGATCCCGGCGACGCTGGCGGGCATCCAGGCGATCGAGGACACGATCGCCGACGGCATCCCGGTCAACGTGACGCTCATCTTCTCGCTCGCGCGCTATCGCGAGGTCGCCGAGGCCTACATCCGCGGCGTCAAGCGCTTCGTCGACGGCGGCGGCGACCCCACCGGCAAGCTCGCCTCGGTCGCCTCGTTCTTCGTGTCCCGGGTCGACACCGAGGCCGACAAGCGCCTGGACGAGATCGGCGGCCACGACGAGCTCAAGGGCAAGCTGGCGATCGCCAACGCCAAGCTGGCCTATCAGGCCTACGAGGAGATCTTCTCGAGCCCCGAGTGGCAGGAGCTCGAGGCCAAGGGCGCGACCAGGCAGCGCTGCCTGTGGGCGTCGACCTCGACGAAGAACCCCGACTACCGCGACGTGCTCTACGTCGAGGAGCTCGTCGGCCCGGAGACGGTCAACACGATGCCGCGCGAGACCATCGACGCCACCGAGGACCACGCCGAGATCCGCGGCGACACCCTCAAGGAGGACGTCGAGGGCGCCTCGCACACGCTCGACGCGTTCGAGGCCGCCGGCGTGAGCTACGACGAGGTCGTCCAGGTGCTCGAGGACGAGGGCGTGCAGAAGTTCGAGAAGTCCTTCGAGGACCTGATCGAGGGGCTCGAGAGCAAGCTGAAGCTGGTGGCCGCGTAATGGCCCACGACGCGGACTTCCGGCGCGAGCTGGGGCAGCAGCTCCGGGTCGACTCGGTCCGCACGTCGGCCGCCGCCGGCTCGGGGCACCCCACGTCCTCGATGTCGGCGGCCGACCTGATGGCGGTGCTGATCGACGGCCACCTGCGGCTCGACTACGAGCACCCGCACAACCCGGCCAACGACCACCTGATCTTCTCCAAGGGCCACGCCTCGCCGCTCTACTACTCGGTGCTGAAGGCGGTCGGGGCGATCGACGACGAGGAGCTGCTGACGTTCCGCAAGCTCCACTCGCGCCTGGAGGGCCACCCCACGCCGCGGATCCCGCCCACCGACGTGGCCACCGGCTCGCTCGGCCAGGGCCTGCCGATCTCCGTCGGCGTGGCGCTCACGGGCGCCCGGCTGGACCGCCTGCCCTACCGCGTGTGGTGCCTGTGCGGCGACTCCGAGATGGCCGAGGGCTCGATGTGGGAGGCCTTCCAGCACGCCGGCTGGGAGGGCCTGGACAACCTCGTGGCGATCATCGACGTCAACCGGCTCGGGCAGACGCGCGAGACGATGCTCGGCTGGAACGTCGAGGGCTACGTCAAGCGGATCGAGGCGTTCGGCTGGAAGGCCATCGCCATCGACGGCCACGACGTCGAGCAGATCGAGCAGGCCTACGCCGAGGCCGAGGCCACGCAGGGCCAGCCGACCGCGATCGTCGCCCGCACGAAGAAGGGCAAGGGCGTCAAGGCGGTCGAGGACCAGCCCGGCAAGCACGGCAAGCCGCTGGACGACCCGGAGGAGGCGATCCAGGAGCTGGGCGGCGAGCGCGACCTCCACGTCGACGTGGCCAAGCCGGCCGCGGGCGAGCCGCACACGTTCGCCGTGGCCGGGGCCGAGCTGCCCAGCTGGGAGCTGGGCGACGAGGAGGCCACCCGCAAGGCCTACGGCGATGCGCTGACCGCGCTGGGCAGCGCCCGCGGCGACGTCGTGGCGCTGGACGGCGAGGTCTCGAACTCCACGCACTCCGAGGAGTTCCGCGCGGCCCACGAGGACCGCTACTTCGAGATGTTCATCGCCGAGCAGCAGCTGGTCTCGGCCGCCGTGGGCATCCAGGTGGGCGGACGCTGGACGCCGTTCGCCTCCACGTTCTCGGCGTTCTTCGCCCGCGCCTACGACTTCGTCCGCATGGCGGCGATCTCGCGCGCGGACCTGCGGCTGGTGGGCTCGCACGCCGGCGTGTCGATCGGCGAGGACGGCCCGTCGCAGATGGCGCTGGAGGACATCGCGTCCTTCCGGGCCATCCACGGCTCGACCGTCCTGCACCCGTCCGACGCCAACCAGGCGGCGAAGCTCGTGGCCGCGATGGCCGACCGCAAGGGCATCTCGTTCCTGCGCACGCTGCGCGCCAAGACGCCGGTGCGCACGCCGCCCGGCGAGGCGGTGGAGATCGGCGGCAGCCGCATCGCCCACGAGGGCGACGACGTGGCCATCCTGGCCTGCGGGATCACGCTCGACGAGGCCGTGAAGGCCGCGGAGAGGCTGGCCGAGGACGGCGTGAACGCGCGCGTGCTCGACTGCTACTCGATCAAGCCGATCGACGCCGAGGCCGTCCGCGCCGCGGCCCGCGAGTGCGGCGCGCTCGTCACGGTGGAGGACCACTGGCCCGAGGGCGGGCTGGGCGATGCGGTGCTCGAGGCGCTGGCCGCGGGCGACGAGCGCGCCCACGTGGTCAAGCTCGCCGTGCGCGAGATGCCCGGCTCGGGCACGCCGGCCGAGCTGCTGCACGAGGCCCGCATCGACGCCGAGGCGATCGCCGCCGCGGCCAAGCAGCTGGTCGGCGCCGCCGCCTAGATCGATTCGTCGCCGGCGGACAGCTCGTCCGCCGGCGCCTCCTCCAGCGCGTGGACCGTGCACAGGAACGGGCCGCCCGCCTCACGCGAGGACTCGATCTCGGCGGTCGTCAGCTCGGCGCCGCAGACCTCGCAGCGGCGGGCCAGCGTGTCGTCGAGGGTGTGCTCTTCCAGGTCCATGGGGGCACGGTAGCGCTATCCCCGCGGCAGCGCCTGCTCCAGCGCGAGCACCGGGGCGAACAGGTCGCCGTGCTCGGCGACGCGCTCCAGGACGTCCGCCGAGGTGAACGCGAGCGACGCCGGGTCCCCGGCCTCGACCACGGCCTCGACCTCCTGCCAGCGCAGCGGCGTGGACGCGGTCGGCCGCTCCATGGCGCGCAGCGAGTAGACGCACACCGTGGTCTTGTGGCGCTCGTTCTGGCTCCAGTCGACCAGCACCTTGTGCCGGCGCAGGTGCTTCTTCATGTCGGTGACCACGAGCTCGGGCGACCGGCGCTCGAGCACGCTCGCCACGCCGAGCGAGAACGCCCGCGTGTCCTCATAGCTCACCGCGGGCGTGTTGAGCGGCACGTAGACCTGCATGCCCTTCGAGCCCGACGTCTTCGGGAACGCCTGCAGGCCGAAGTGGTCGAACGCCTCCCGCAGCAGCAGCGCGACGCGGGCGCACTCGACGATCGTGGCCGGCGGCCCGGGGTCGAGGTCGAACGCGATCACCCGCGGGCGCTGCGTGTCGGGCACGGTGTGCAGCGGCGTGTGCAGCTCGAGGTCGGCGAGGTTGGCGAGCCAGACGAGCGTGGCCAGGTCCTCGCACACGCAGTAGTTGACCTCGCCCTCGTTGCGCCCCGACCACACGCCCGCGGTGCGCACCCAGTCCGGCCGGTGGTCGGGGCAGCGCTTCTCGTAGAAGTGGCCGCCCTCGACGCCGTTCGGGTAGCGCTTCAACGTCAGCGGCCGGCCCTGCAGGTGCGGCAGCAGCACCGGCGCGATCCGCATGTAGTAGTCGATCACGTGGCCCTTGGTGAACCCCGCGCGGGGATACATCAGCTTCTCCAGGTTGGACAGCGAGAGCGTCCGCTCGCCCACGCTGACCTCGACGCGCTTGGTGGCCACGTTTCGAAATTACCCCGCATTCCGGCGGGCCCCGCCCGCCGCTGCCGGGCGGCGGCCACCGCCCACGTACCACCAGTATGCGAGCGGATGACCGCCGCCGGCAGCGACGACCGGTGCGGTCGCCGGGCGATGCGCCGTAATTCCGAACGGGACCACCTTGGGGGCCACGATGGCTGACGCTACCCGGGACCGCCGGCGACGGGCGCGCAGGCCGGTGACGCGCGGCGGGACCGGATAGGCTTCCCGACGCGGCTCGGCCGGGCCGGTGAAGTCATCCGAGGAACGCCCGCGCTGCCCGAGTTCATGCCCAAGCCCTTCCACTGCGACGTCGGCGAGAGCAACGGAGTCATCCTCCTGCGCCCGCGCGGTGAGCTCGACATGAGCAGCGTCGCGATCCTCGAGGAGCAGCTGCGCCGGGCGCGCGACGGCGGCGCCCGGCAGCTCGTCGTCGACCTGCGCGGGCTGGAGTTCATGGACTCGACCGGGCTGACCCTGCTCACGCGCTGGCGCCGCGACGGCGACGACGACGGCTATGGCCTGGCGCTGATCCGCGGCGACGACCGCGTCCACCGGCTGTTCGAGATCACCGGCATGGCCGGCTACTTCACGTTCGTGGATGAGTAGTCCCTGAGCGCCCGCGCGCTGGCGTCAACCCGTGGCTGTCCGCATTAAGACGGTCGTCCCGACAAGGATGCGGGAATTGCCCGCGAGCAGGGGTACGGCTTGGAAGCGATGGGAGAGACGTCAACGGCTGCGCGGTCCACGCCCGCGACTTCGCTGGACCGGGCGCGCCGCCAGCAGGAGGACCAGCGCCTCATGCAGCGCATGCAGGCCGGCGACGGCCGCGCGCGCGACGAGTTCATCGAGCGCTACATGCCACTGGCGCGCTCGCTCGCGCTGCGCTACCGGCGCGCGTCCGAGCCGCTCGACGACCTCATCCAGGTCGCGTCGGTCGGCCTGGTCAAGGCGGTCGACCGCTGGGACGCCGGCCGCGGGCTGGCCTTCTCGTCCTACGCCGTGCCGACCATCCTGGGCGAGCTGCGCCGCTACTTCCGCGACTCCACCTGGGACGTCCGCCCCGCGCGCGACCTGCAGGAGCTCTGCCTGGCCGTCGAGGAGGCGCGCGAGAAGCTGTGGGGCCAGCTCGGCCGCTCGCCGACCGTGGCCGACCTGTCGGAGCGGCTCGACCGCTCGCCCGAGCTGATCATCGAGGCGCTGCAGGCCAGCGAGGGCCGGTCGTTGCGCTCGCTCGACGCGCCCGTGCACGACGAGGAGAACGACTCGGCCTCGGCCGGCGACCTGATCGGCTCCGACGACGCCGAGTTCGAGCGCGTGGAGGCCGGGGTGACGCTCGAGCGCCTCACCGGGATCCTCGACGAGCGGGCCCAGCAGATCCTGCGCCTGCGCTTCCAGGAGGACCTGCTGCAGTCGGAGATCGCCGAGCGCGTCGGCTGCTCGCAGATGCACGTCTCCCGGATCATCCGCGCCTCGCTCGAGAAGCTCTACGCCTACGGCGCCGGGGCGGCCGGGTAGGGCACCGCGCATGACCACGCTCGAGATCCCCCCGCCCAACGACCCGGTGCAGCCGGCCGTCCCCGAGGCGCCCACCGTGCCGTCTGACCCGGTGCCCGGCCCAGAGGCGCCGCCGGACCTGCCCGACGCGCCCGACGCGCCGCCGCCCGACGACCCGCCGCCGCCCGCCCCGGACGGCCCGGACGTCCCCGACCCCGCCCGCTAGGCGACCCGCTCGACCCCCGGCGCGGTTGCGCGCTCGTCGATGAGGTCGAGCACCGCGCGCTCGATCGCCGGGTGGTGCGTCGGGAGCTCGCCCGGTTCGGCGTCCAGCGCGGAGTCGAGCACGCCGCGGTCGATGACCAGCCCGGCCCGGAACGCGTCGAAGATCCGCGGGTCGATGTAGGAGGCCCGGCAGACCGCGGGCGTGTTGCCCAGGTAGTGCGCGGTCTCCTTGACCGCGCGGGTGATCGCCCGGTTGCGCGAGGTGGGCGAGCCGAGGGCCGGCCCGGAGACGGCCAGGGCGACCGCGGAGAGCACGGTGGCGCTCCACGTGCGGAAGTCCTTGGCGGAGAAGTCCCCGCCGGTGGACTCCTTCAGGTAGGCGTTGATGTCGGGGGAGCGCAGGTCGATCCAGCGCCGGCCGTCCTGGTAGGCCAGCAGCTCCGGCCCGCCGCCGCGCCGGCGCCGGAGCTGCCCGACGATCCCCGTGGCCAGCGGGTCGACGACGGCCTGGATCCGGCGCTTGCCGCTCTTCGCCGGGTAGTCGAACACCATCGTGCCGTCGGGCTCGACGGTGACGTGCTCCTTGCGCATCGTGGCCAGCCCGTAGGACTCGTTGGACACCGTGTACTCCTCGGTGCCGATGCGGAAGAAGCCGCGGTCCAGCAGCCGCACGGCGCAGGCGAGCACGCGCTCCCGGGTGAGCCGGTCGGTCGACCGCAGGTCGCGCTCCACGGACTCGCGCAGCCGCGGCAGCGCGCGGGCGAACCGGGTCATGTCCGCGAACTTCTCCGCGTCGCGGCGGGTGCGCCAGGCGTCGTGGTAGCGGTACTGCTTGCGGCCCGCCGCGTCCACGCCCGTGGCCTGCAGGTGCCCGTTGGGATACGGGCAGATCCACACCTCGCGCCAGGCCGGCGGCAGCCCGAGCTCGCGGATGCGCCGGAGCACCTCGGGGTCGTCGACGCGCTCGCCGTCCTCGTCGACGTAGGCGAACCCGCGCCCGGAACGCCGCCGGGCGATCCCGGGCCCCGAGCAGTCAGCGCGTCGCAGCCGGGCCATCACGCAAGCCTCCCCAACCCGCAGCCGGTTTAGGCTTGCGCCACGTGGCGCGTTTCGAGTTCGAGACCGGCGAGCGGGGTGCGCTGGCGCTCGTGACGCTGCGCGGCGAGCTCGACCTGCCCGCGACCCCCCAGCTGGAGCCCGAGCTCGAGCGGCTCGCCGAGGTGCCGGGCATCGAGGCCGTGGTGCTCGACCTGCGCGGGCTCGACTTCCTGGACTCGAGCGGGCTGCGGCTGATCCTCGTCGCCGACCGCCGGCTCCGCGACGGCGACCGGCGGCTCGTCCTCGTCCGTGGTCTCCAGCACGTCCAGCGCGTGTTCGAGATCACCCGCATGACCGAGCGCCTCGAGTTCATCGACGCACCGGACTTCTGACTCAAGCCTGCGGCCGTCCGGCCGAGCACCTCACTGATGGACCTCTCGCAGGACCACGCCGGCCGCGGCGAGGGCGCGCTCGAGGATGCTCTGCGCCTGCGCGCCGAGACCGTGCCGATCGGCGTCGGCGTCACCTACGCGACGGTGGCGGCGCTCGCGGTCTGGGTGGCGACGACGCTGAACGCGCCGCACCGCGTGCTGATCGGCATCGTGCTGGTGCTGGCCACCGTCACGGCCACGGCGATCGCGCTGGCGCCGGTCGACCGCGTGCTGCGCAGCCGCTGGCGCGAGCCGTTCTTCTTCGCCTGGAGCTTCGGCGACATCGTGATCATCACCGTGCTCGCCGCCGCCGACGGGGGCGCCCGCAGCCCGACGACGCTCATGTACTTCCTGACGCTCGTCTTCGCCGCCATGTCCTATCCGCTGTGGCTGACCGGCGTGATCAGCGCGTCCAGCGTCATCGCCTACCTCGGCCTCGTGCTGCTCCAGCCCGGCGACAGCGCGCCCGGGGCGCAGTCGATCTGGCTGTTCGCGGCGATCCTCGGCATCGTGGCGCTGATGTGCATCTGGCAGGCGCGGGTCAACGCCCGCCAGCTGCCGCAGACCGCGGCCGAGGTGGCCGAGCGCGTGCGGGCCACGCTGGCCGAGCGCATCCTCGCCACGCCGGGCTCCTCAAGCGCCCCGGCCGACGGCACGGACATCGAGGCGCTCGTCCGCGTGGCCGACGGCCGCCTCTACGCACGCCGGCGTGCTGCCGCGCCCGCGCCATAGAGCTATGGTCGGCGCATGGGCCAGGACGCCCGCCAGAGCGCCCTCGCGCGCAACTTCCTCGCCGCGCTGATCGCCGGCGACGAGGTGGAGGCGGAGGTGGCCGTCCGCAACGCGCTCCGGGCGGGCCTGACCGTCGCGCGGATCAACGAGGAGATCGTCACGCCGGCGCTGGGGCTGATCGGCGACCTGTGGGCCCGCGGCGAGATCACGGTGGCCGACGAGCACCTCGCCACGGAGATCTGCGTGCGCATCCTCGTGCTCGAGGACGAGCTCGACCGCGTCGCCCGCACCCGGCTGCACCGGCGGGCGCTGCTCGCGGCGCCGTCGGGCGAGCACCACGTCGTCGCGCTGCGGATGGTGGCCAACCTGCTGCGGCGGGCCGGCTACGACACCCTGCTGCTCGGGGCCGACGTGCCGGCCGACGCGCTGGCCACCGCCGCGGCCGCCCACGAGGTCGACGTCGTCTGCCTCAGCACGACCATGTCCGGCTCGGACCGGCTGCTCCTGGCGATCCGCGCGGTGCTGGAGGAGCGGCCGGGCGCGGGGTTCGTGATCGGCGGGCGCGGCCTGACCTCGCGCGTGCTGGGGCTGCCGCGCGTCGACGTGTGCGACCGGGTGTCGGACGTGGTGGTGGCGGTGGACGCGATGGTCCACCGCCCCGAGTCGAATTAGTGCCCTGATTCGAAAATTCGCCGCCACTGGGCGGCGCCGGCCCGCGCCTGCCGGCACCCGACAACCGCACACGTACCACCATCGTGCGCGGGGTGGCTCAGCATGGCTCGACTGTACGCGCTAGAGCCGAATCCGGGGCGCACGGGCGCCGCCGCCGGTCACGTCCACGCAGACGAGCGCGGTGTCGGACGAGTCCACCGCGGCCAGCTTGGCCACCCGCAGGCGCTGGACGAGCGCGCCGGGCAGGTCGATGGTCCGCCGGCTCTTGCGGGTCTTGAGCGCCACCCGCTGGCCGGCGCGGTTCAGACCGGAGCGGAACGAGATCGTCCCGGCCTTCAGGTCGACGTCGCCCCACGCGACCCCGAGGCCCTCGGAGATCCGGGCGCCGCTGCCCGCCAGCAGGTCGAGCGCGAGGGCGTACGGCTCGCGGGCCTGCTCGACGACGCGCCGCAGCTCGGCCGGCGAGAGGATCGTCGGCAGCACCGCCTCGTCGGACGGCCGCTCGCCCGGCAGCAGCGCCCGCACCGGGTTCTGCCCGCCGTAGCCCAGGAAGCGGATGGCGTGGCCGTAGACCCGGCTCAGCGCCTCCAACGCCCGGTTGAGCGTGGCCGCGCGGTACGGCTCGCTCGGACGCACGCGGGCGCCGGGGTGGGCGCGCTGGTCGCACTCGACGCGGTAGGCGAGCGTCTTCGCGTGGCCGATCCACTTCACGACCGCCGCCACTTCGACCGCGTCGAGGCGGCGCCGGCCGAACGCGGGCAGGATGTGCGCCTCCAGCGACGTGCGGTAGGCGGCGCGCGTGGCCGGGCGGACGTCGATCGTGTCCAGCCAGTGCTCGGCCGCTTTGGCCACGGTGAGCGAACGCGGCGCCGGGGCCACGCGCTGGCCGCTGCCCATCTCGGCCTTGGCCGTGTGCAGGGCCGTGCGGGCTTCGCCCAGCTTCGGGCCGACGACCTGACGGCGCTGGCGCCCGTCGGAGTCGCGGTAGGTGATCTCGTAGACGGTCGTGCCGTCCGCGAGCTGGCGCTTCCAGATACCCGGCTCGACCTTCACGCGGGCGGATGCGGGATGCTTGCTCATGATCGGGTCCTCCTTGGGGACTCGGTCCGGGGGCGGGCCGTTGGCGCGGCGCCGCCCCACTTGGTTGGGGTGACACCCACTACATCGGCCGCGCCTTGGCCGCACATAAGGACCGCTGCCACGCTCAGCCGCCGGTGACATAGCGGTCCAGCTCGGCCCGGTGGTAGCGGCGGCGCCCATGGGGCCCGGTCGGCTGTTCGTAGGCGATGCCGTGCCGGCGGACGAGCGCGTACAGCGCCCTCGACGTGACGCCGAGGTGGGCAGCGGCGGCCTCGTGGCTGAGCCACTCGTCGCCTTCCCGGCCGGGCAGGTACGGCGTGAGCACAGCGGCGAGATCGGCGGCGGCTTCCGGGTCGGCCGCCAGCTCGGCCAGCAGGACTCGCGCGAGCGCGCTCCGCGGGACCGACGCGATCTCGCGCGGCTGGCTCACTCGACGCGGTCCTCCTCCCCCGCGTCGTCGAGCAGGGTGGGCGACGGACGCCAGCGCTCGTCGCCGTTGCGGTAGATCACACCGAGGTCGGCTAGCCGCTGAACGGCGCGGCGAGCGGTGTTATCCCTGCGGTCGCGGCCGATCATCCGCGCCAGGTCGGCGCTGGTCCACGAGGGTGTCGCACTGTCGCAGTCGCCCCTAGGGGACGGTGCGACAGTGCGACACTCGATCTCTGCTCTCAGCTCGGCGGCCAACTCGTCGAGCACCGGCGTTCCGCGCTCGGGCACGAACGGTTCGGCGTCGGTGATCTCGATCCCGTCGTCGCCGGCGGCCAGCGACAGCCACCGCGCCGGCGGCTCACTCGCCGGCCGGCACTTCCAGCACGCCAGCTTGCGCCGCGTGCTGGCTTGCGGATCGTCCTCGTGGCGCGACAGGGTGAAGCCCAGCTCGACGGCGGCGCCGATCGCCGTCGAGCCGCGGTACTCCGCGCCGCTCTTGCCGGCGTGCGCGAGCAGCATGATCGGGACGTTGCGCTGCTGGGCGAGCCGCGACACCGGGCGCAGCGCTGCCTCGGTAGCGCGGCTGTCGTTCTCGTCGAGGCCGGGCGCCAGCGAGCGCAGCGAGTCGAGCACGACCACGCCCGGAGCCTGCTCGTCGACGAGTCGGCTGATGGCCGGCATGTCGTCGGCGAGGTTGAACCGCTCCGCCTCGACGTAGACCAGCGTGCCCGGCGTGATCCCCACGCCGTGGATCCGGCGATGCGCCTCGCGCTCGCCGTTCTCGGCGTCGACGTAGAGCACCGTGCCGGGCAGGCATTCCATCCCGGCGATCGCGCCGCCGTGGCCGATGGCGGCGGCCAGCCCGAGCGCCAGCATCGACTTTCCCTGTCCCTCGCGGCCGGCGAGCATCGTCACGCAGCCGGCGACGAGCAGCGGCCGGACGATCCACGGCACCGGTGGCGGCGGGACGCGCAGCATCCGCTCGACTCCGGGCCGCCTCGATCGGGGCGCTCGCCGGCGTGTGCGGGCTGCCGCTGGAACCGTTCCAACGGCGGATCACCCGCGCGGTCACGGGTGGCGAGCGCGAGGTCGTCATCCTGCTGCCGCGCGGCAACGGCAAGACCGCGCTGATGGCGATGGTCGCCCTGCACCACCTCGTCAGCGTCGAGGACGCGCGCGTCGTCGTGGTCGCGTCCAGCCGCGAGCAGGCGCAGCACCTGTACGAGTACGCGCTGCGGTTCGCGCGCGAGCTGGCCGACCCGCACCTCGTGCCGCGCTGGCGCGTGCTGCGGTGGTGCCCGGACCCCGGGCGGGCGAAGGTCTACACGCGCTCGCTGGAGGTGTGGGCGGCCGACGCCGGCCGGCTGCACGGGCTGACGTTCTCGCTGGCCGTGGTCGACGAGCTGCAAGCGCACCCGGATGACCGGGTGTACGTCGCCATGTCCTCGGCGCTGCACAAGCGCCCGGGGGCAAAGCTGGTGGTCATCAGCACCGCCGGGCAGGGCGCCGACAGCCCGCTCGGCGCGCTGCGGGCGCGCGCCCTGTCACAACCCTCGGTCAGGCGCTCCGGGGCCGTCACGGACGCCCGCGGGCCATCGCTGCGCATGCTCGCCTGGGAGCTGGCCGACGACGCCGACGTCGACCACATGCGCGACGTCAAGACCGCCAACCCCGCGAGCTGGATCACGGTCGAGCAGTTGCGCCACGCGCGCGAGGCGCTGCCCGATCTCGCGTTCCGGCGGTTCGTCTGTAACCAGTGGACCGAGCGCGCCGGCCACTGGCTGCCCCCGGGCGCGTGGCAGCGGATCACCGGCACGCCCGAGCTTACGGATGGTGAGCCGATCTACGTCGGTGTCGACATCGGCGGCGGCGGCCAGGAGGGCGACACCGCGGTGGCTTGGGTCAGCGAGTCGCTGCGGGCCGGCGTCGAGATCTTCGAGGGCGAGGGCGCCGAGTTGGACGCGCTGGAGCTGATCCGCGAGCTGGGACAGCGCTACCGCGTGCACGAGGTGGCCTTCGATCCGTGGCGCGCCTCGACGATCGCCACCGTGCTGGAGCGCGAGGGCGTAACGTGCACCGCGTTCCCGCAGACCGACGCGCGCATGATCCCGGCGTCGACCGCGCCACACCGAGCCGTCGTCGAGCGCCGGCTGAGCGTGCCCAACGATCCACCCTCGCCCGCCACGCCGCCAACGCGGTGGCTCGACACACCCGGCGCGGCTGGAGACTCGACCGCCCGTCCCGCGCCGCCGGCGTCAACATCGACGCGATCGTGGCGCTGGCGATGGCCGTCGACGCCGCCGAGCACGAGCAGCCGGTCACCGAGCTGCTCGGGTGGCTCTGACGTGCAGCGCCGCTGCCTCGTCTGCCGAGCACTGATCGACCGCGGGTCCTACTGCGCCGCGCATCGCCCGCGGGCCGGCTCCACCCGGGCGTGGCGCCGGCGACGTGCCGAGGTGCTCGCGCGCGCCGGCTACCGCTGCACTGTCTGCGGCGCGCCGGCGACCGAGGTCGACCACATCGAGCCGGTCACCGCCGGCGGCAGCGACGAGCCGACCAACCTGCGCGCCGTCTGCCGCCACCACAACCCGCGCGGCGCGAAACCCACCCATAACCCCTAGATCCGACCAATATGGTCGGATTCCTGCCCGCTCGGCGCGTGAGCCTGTCCGCCGGGCCTCAAAGAAACCACTGGCTAGGTCCTACAGCTAGCCGGCGGGCCCGGGGGTGGTGGGGCGGTAATGGGTCGACGCGAGTGCTCGTGTCAGGCGGAAGCAGCACTGCGCACCGGCGTCGTGAACGCCCTGGATCGGGGGCTGTTGCCCAACGCCGCGCGGTCAGATGCGCATGCCCGGGGCGCGACCGGCACGCGTCGAGCGCGGCTGGTCGCGAATCCTCGTCGGCCACCAGGTCGCCTCGAGGACGGCACTTGCGGGGTCCTCCTCCTGGCTGATCACGGTCACGGGCACGCCGAGCCGTTGCACCTTGTGGGGCAGGTCCGCTCGCAGCCACTCGGACACGCGGTTCGGCAGCGTGGAGATCAGGACGTCGTCGAAATTCCCTTCGGCCAGCGCGTGCTTGACCGCCTGAAACGGGTCGGCGTCGCTGACGATGCCCTCAACCGGGCCATGAGCGGCGCGCTCAAGCAGCAACCGCGCTCTCAAGCGTCCAGTCGTCGCTGCTGCGCGACCGGACGTTCGGGATGAGCAGCGCGAACGTTGTCGGGCGCTCGTGTGCGCGGCGCTCGACTTCCTGAAGCAGCAGCGGCGTCCAGCGGTCCGATTCGCAACGATGAGCGTGCGTCGAGCGCCTCCCGACGGCATGCCGTCCTCCCTTGGCTTGGCCGGTGTCCAGACAGTTGTACCCGACCATCGGCACGTCAACTCCGCTGCCCATGACTCACGTCTCAGTGCTGCTGCCGAAGCGCGACAGCCTGGCGGGCCGCCGCCGCGTACTTTCGCATCGAGGCAGAAGCAGCAGCAGCGCCCTGCCGAGTGCAGCAGTCGCTCTCGCGCTGGCGCTGCCATCCGCGCTGCCATTCGGAAAGGGCGGCGCCCGGCTTTGGCTCTAGGGCTAGGATTCCGGCGTCAGGCGCACACGTACCACCAGTATGCGAGCGGATTGCCGTGCACCCGCAGGCAGCCCGGCATCCACCCCGGTGACGCCGAATTTCCGACTCACGACACTAGGCGACCGCCGGCACGCCCTCGCCCGCGGTCAGCACCGTTTCGCCCGTGTACGCACCGGGCTTCGGCCGCGGCTTGCCGCCCGGGAAGGCGAGGCGGAGGATCGTGCGCTACACCATGCCCCACTGCTGGAGCAGCGGCCGGTGTTGTACGGCAGCTCGTAGCGCGTGCAGATCTCGCTCACCCGGGGGGCGATCTCGCCGTAGCGGGTGCTGGGCATGTCCGGGTAGAGGTGGTGCTCGACCTGGTAGCCGAGGTTGCCGCTCATCACGTGGAACAACGGGCCGCCATCGATGTTCGCCGCGCCGATCAACTGGCGACTACTTCGCGCCGCGGGTCTCGTCCGCGGTTTCGTCCTCGGAGAACGTGTAGGTCTGGTCGGGAAAGTGCCCGCAGAAAATGATCGCGTGCGCCCACAGATTGCGCACGACGTTAGCAGCGGCGTCCGCGGTCAGCGTGGCCAGGTAGGCGTCCTTGAACGCGGCCGGCGCGTCGAAGCGCGGCGCGGGCCGGCGGCGCAGCCGGTCGCGCAGGCCCGGCGCTCCTTGCGCGCCGCGTGCACGGCCGCCCGCACGCCGGTGGAGAATCGCCGCGCTGAACAGCGGCCACGCCACGTAGTCCTTCTGGATCTGCAGCCGTGCCTTGCCGGCGATCCCCTTCAGCTCCTTCAGCACCTGCTCCTTGGACTTCTCGCCCGTGCGGATGGCGTCGAGGTCGAGGTCGTGGAGGACACGATCAC
>CAVXZC010000005.1:0-994299 GCA_963766165.1 uncultured Solirubrobacteraceae bacterium
TCATCCCGCCGCTGGCCCTGACCGGCCCGACGCTCACCATCCGCCGCTTCCCGCGCGCCTACACCCTCCACGAGCTCGTCGCGCTCGGCTCGATCGACCAGCACATGCTGACTGCTGCGGTCGTTCGTCCGCGCGAAGTGCAACATCATCGTCAGCGGCGGCACCGGCTCGGGCAAGACCACGCTGCTCAACGCGCTGTCCGGGCTGATCCCCGACGGCGAGCGGATCATCACCGTCGAGGACGCCGCCGAACTCCAGCTCCAGCAGCCGCACGTGATCCCGCTGGAGGCCCGGCCGCCCAACGTCGAGGGCAAGGGCGAGATCACCATCCGCGACCTGGTCCGCAACTCGCTGCGCATGCGGCCCGACCGGATCATCGTCGGCGAGGTCCGCGGCGGCGAGACCCTCGACATGCTCCAGGCGATGTACACCGGCCACGACGGCTCGCTGGCCACCGTGCACGCCAACTCCGCGCGAGGACGCGATGCTGCGGCTCGAGACGCTGGCCTCGATGAGCGAGCTGCAAGATCCCGTTCGAGGCGCTGCGCGACCAGATCAACTCGGCGATCGACGTGATCGTCCAGCTCGACCGCCACGTCGACGGCAGCCGCCGGATGTCCGAGCTGGCCGTCGTCGCGTCGCACCGGCGCGAGCACGTTCCGACTCGCCTCGGCGATGGGGTTCGAGCCCGAGCCGATCGGTCCCGACCGCGACGTCACCGGCCGCTTCGCGCCACCGCCGGCTGCCGGAGCGTGCTGCGCCGGCTGGTGCTGGCCGGCGTCGAGGTGCCGCGCGACTTCACCGCGGTGGCGGACGAGGCCGCGGTGGAGAGGTCGGCCGGCGAGTGACCCCTCGCGCGGATACCCACGAGAGGAATCACGGGTGAACGAAGCGGGCTACGCGCTGCTGCTGCTCGGCGCCTCCGGCGCGGTCGGGGTCCTCGGGCTGTGGCAGCTGCTGGCCGGCGGCAGCCGGCGGGCCGAGCTCGCGGTGCGCGGGCGCGCGGGCGCCGGCGAGAGCTCCACGCGCAGCCTCGTGCGCGCGCTGGACATGCGCTTCCGGCGCACGGCGAGCGGCGAGCGGATGGCCGGCTGGCTGGCCGGCGCCGGCGTCGGCTTCCGCCCGGTCGAGCTGCTCGGCCTGATCGTCGCCGCCTCCGCCGTCGGCACGCTGATCCTGGCCAACCTGTTCGCCACCTGGCTCGCGCTCGTGCTGGCGGTGGGCGGATCGATCGGCGCGGCGCGGGTGTGGATCGAGCGCAAGCGGGGCAGCCGCCGCGACGCGTTCGTGGCCCAGCTGCCCGGAGGTGGCGCGGATGCTGTCCAACGGCGCCTCGGCCGGGCTGTCGATGCCCCAGGCCGTGCGGATGGCCTCGCGCGAGCTGGCCGACCCGGCGGGCTCGGAGCTCAAGCGGGTGATCGAGGAGATGCAGGTCGGGAGCTCGATCGAGGACGCGCTGGAGGCGCTCAGCCAGCGGCTGCCGTCGCGCGAGGTGTCGGTGCTGATGACCACGATCATCATCCAGCAGCGCGGCGGCGGCGACACCGTGGCCGCGCTGGCCGAGCTGGCCGGCACGCTGGAGGCGCGCAAGGACCTGCGGCGCGAGATCTCCACGCTGCTGTCGGGCGTGATCTTCACCTCCTACCTCGTGGCCGGCATCGGCGCGGGCACGATCCTCATCGTCAACCTGATGTCGCCGGGGGTGACGCGCCAGATGACCTCGGCGCCCGAGGGGATCGCGGGCCTGGCCATCGCGGTGATCCTGTGGACGATCGCGTTCATCGCCATCCGGCGCACGACGAAGGTCGACGTCTGATGCCGGCGCTGTACGGAGTCCTGGCGGCGCTGTTCTGCGCGATCGGGCTGGCGGCGATCCCGATGCTGCGCGACCAGGGCCCGGTGGAGCGCCTGGGCGGCCGGGTGGCCGGCACGCGCGAGGAGCGCGGCTGGCTGACCGCGCGGCTGGCCAACTGGCTGGCGCTGCGGCTTGGGCCGCGGCTCGCGCCGACGCTGCGCGCCGGCCGGCGCGGCGCGCTGGAGCGCCGGCTCGACTACGCCGGGAGGCCGGGCGGCCTGAGCGTCCAGCGGTTCCTCGGGCTCAAGGGGGCGATCGCGCTGATGGCCGGGCTCGGGATCGGCGGCCTGCTGTTCCTGCTCGGCTCGACGCCCGTCTTCATCGTGATCCTCGGCGCCGCCGGCTGGTTCGCCCCCGACGTCTGGCTCTCGCGCACCGGCCGGCTGCGCCAGGAGGCGATCGAGCGCGGCCTGCCCGACTTCCTGGACATCCTCGCGGTCAGCGTCCGCGCCGGGCTGGGCTACCGCTACGCGCTGCGGCGCGTGGCGGAGTCCCTGAGCGGACCCGTGTCGGACGAGATGCTCATCGTGCTGCGCCAGATGGAGCTGGGCCAGAACCGCCGCGAGGCGTTCCTGGCGCTGCGCGAGCGCAACAAGTCCGACTCGCTGAAGTCGTTCGTGGCCGCCCAGCTGCAGGCGGAGGAGCTGGGCGTGCCGCTGGCCGAGGCGCTCAACGACATCGCGACCGACATGCGCCGGGTGGCGCACCAGAGCGCCCGCCGGCGGGCCCAGCGGGCCGCGCCGCGGGTCAGCCTGATCGCCACCACGCTGATCGTGCCCGGTGCGATGATCCTGATCGTGTTGTCGGTCTACTTCGCGAGCGGGTTGCGGAACCACGGACTTGGCTGAGCGGCTGGAGGGGCGCGGACCGGACGGAGCCGGCGGCTGGCTCGCCTCGGCCTGCCGGCAGATCATCAACCTGCGCGCCGGGATCCTGCTCGTCACGATGCTCTCGCTGGGCGAGACCCAGCACCGCGCGCTGACCGCGGCGGCGCTGGTCGTGGCCGCCGTGGCCTCGCTCGTCCCGCTGCTGCGCTGGAACCAGGTCGGGCCGGCGATCGTCCGCCACCCGTCCTATCTGGCCGGCGAGCTCGTGCTGGCCGTGGCCATCCTCGTGCTCACCGGCGTCGACAGCCCGTTCTTCTTCTTCACGGTGGCCACGGCGCTGCTGGGCGGCCTGGTCTACGGCTACCCGGGGGCGGCGCTGTTCTCCGCGCTGCTCATCCTGGGCTACTTCTGGGCGATCGACGTGCGCTCGGGCGTCGACCACCTCGACCTCGACTTCAACACGCTGGTGGTGCTCCCCGCGCTGTACCCGATCGTGGGCGCGGCCGGGGCGGGCACGCGGCGGCTGCTGGACCGCCAGGCGGCGGCAGAGTCGGCGCTGTCCGACCAGGCGCGCCGGCTGGTCGCGCAGGAGGAGCGCGAGCGCCTGGCCCGCGACATGCACGACTCGCTGGCCAAGACCGTGCACGGCATCGGCTTCGCCGCGCTGGCGCTGTCGCGGCGCATCCGGGTCGACCCGCCCGGCGCGGAGGAGGACGCCCGCAAGCTGGCCGAGGACGCCCGCACGGCCGCCCAGGAGGCGCGCGAGCTGCTGTCCGGGCTGCGGGGGCGGGACGACGCCGAGCTGCCGCTGCCGACGGCGATCCGCTCCGAGGCGGCGCGCTGGGGCGAGCGCACCGGCATCCCGGTCGGCGGCTCGCTCGACGACGTCGGGCCGCTGCCCACGCTCGTGCTGCGCGAGCTGCGCTGGATCCTGCGCGAGGCGCTGGCCAACGTGGAGCGCTACGCGCACGCCGCGCGCGTCGACGTCCATCTGCGGCGCCTGGGCGAGCGCGTGGTGCTCACCGTGGCCGACGACGGCGAGGGCTTCGAGGCGCCCGACGACCTCGACGCGCTGGCCGGCGTGGGCTCGTTCGGGCTGCGCGGGATGCGCGAGCGGGCGCGGCTGGCCGGGGGCGACCTGAGCGTGGAGTCCGAGCCGGGGGAGGGGTGCGTGATCTCCGCCTGGGTTCCGGCCGGCGCCCCCGCGCGCCAGCGGGAGACGCCGGAGCCGCCGCCGTCCGGTACGGTCCCGGCCGCGGTGGAGGGCTTCACGTGGCAGTGATCCGCGTCCTGCTGGTGGACGACAACGCGATCGTGCGGCGCGGGATCGCGTCGCTGCTCGCCGACGCGTCCGGCATCGAGGTGGTCGGCCAGGCCGGCGACGGCCGCGCGGCGATCGAGCTCGCGCGCGAGACGCGCCCCGACGTCGTCTGCCTCGACGTGCGGATGCCGGTGATGGACGGCGTGGCCGCGGCCGGGCCGCTGTCGGAGCGGGCCAAGGTGCTGATGCTGTCCTACTCCGAGGACGAGCAGCTCGTCACGGGGGCGATCCGCAACGGCGCGGCGGGCTACCTCGTGCACGGGCGCTTCGAGCCCGAGGAGCTCGAGGCCCGGATCAAGGCCGTGGCGGCGGGGGAGATGGTGCTCTCGCCCGCCGTCACGCCGGCGGTCTTCGAGGCCCTGCGGCGCGCGCCCGGGACCGAGAACGAGGGCGACGAGCTGGGCATGGGCTCGCTGACGGCGCGCGAGCGCGAGGTGCTCAACCTGCTGGCCCGCGGGCTGTCGAACGCCGCCATCGCCGAGGAGCTGGTGATCACCAACAAGACGGTGAAGAACCACCTCTCGCGCATCTACGAGAAGATCGGCGTGCATTCGCGGGCCGAGGCCATCGCGCTGTGGCTCGGAGTCCGGGACCGGTCCTAGGTCCCGTGGGCCCTTCGGCCCGCCTCGAAGTTGAGTCCTGCGCCTCTCGCGGGGTGCCCGGGCCGGACGTAGATTGACCGCAGTCGTTGGTCAACCGATCTGCCAGGGGGCTTCCCTCAATGTCCGACCTCATCACCACCGCGCAGGACACCTTCCGTGAGCAGTGCATCGAGGCGTTCGTCGGCCTGCAGGCCATGGCCGAGTCGCTGGTCGAGCGCATGCGCGACGACCGCGGCCAGACCGCGGCCGAGTACATGGGCATCCTCTTCGTCGTCTCGGCGATCATCGTCGGCGTCGTCGGCGCCCACCTCGGCGACACGCTCAAGGACCGGCTCGGCAAGATCGTCACCGCCATCGGCAACGGCGTCACCCCGTAGGACTTCTCCCCCCGGATCCCCGTTCCGGCGCGGCAGGACCCGGCGAGACCCCGCCGGGTCCTACGCGTGTCTGGGCCCTTCGGCCCATGCCCATGATGGGCCTCCAGACCCTTTCGGCGTCCCCGGCGCCCGGGTTACGGTGCGCGGATGGGTCAGGCGCTGCTCCGGGTCTACGTCCGCGCCGTCGACGCGCGCGGCCAGACGGCCTCGGAGTACATGGGCATCCTGCTGATCGTCGCGGTGATCGTGGCGGGCGCCTACAAGAGCGGGATCGTCCACGGGATCGCGGACCGGGTGTCCGACATCGTCAACGCGATCGGCGGCGGAACATCGCCCTGAGGGGCTAGGATCGCCGCGGTGGCGCGCTGGGTGGTGGCTCTCGCAGTGCTCGCGCTGGCCGCGCCGGCTCCCGCGGCGGCCCAGCAGAACCGGGCGCTGATCATCCTCGACGGCTCGCTGTCGATGAACAAGCCGGCCGGCAACGGCGGCACGCGGCTGGACGCGGCCAAGGCGGCGGTCCATCAGCTGCTCGACCGGCTCCCGGCGGGCTCGAACCTGGGCCTGCGGGTGTACGGCACGCGGCTCAACCACACCACGCCGGCGCGCGAGTGCCGGGACACGCAGCTGCAGATACCGGTCGGGCCGCTGGACAAGGCGTCGTTCGGCTCGGCGGTCGACTCGCTGCAGGCCAAGGGGATGACCCCGATCGGCAACTCGCTGCTCGCCGCGCCGGGCGACCTGGGCAGCGCCCCGGGGCGCCGGAGCGTCGTGCTCGTGTCCGACGGCGGGGACAACTGTGCGCCGCCGGATCCCTGCAAGGCGGCGGCGCGGGTGGCGCACCAGGGGATCCAGGAGGCCATCTCGGTCGTCGGGCTGCAGGTCGACCCGCGGGCGCGCCGGCAGCTGCAGTGCATCGCCCGCGCCGGCGGCGGGGCCTATGTCGACGTGCACGACGCCAGCCGGCTCGGGGAGGAGCTGGCGGCGGCCCTGGCCCGGGCGTTCCGGTCCTACGAGCCCTCGGGCACGCCCGTCACCGGCGGCGCCGCGCAGGCGCAGGCCACGCCGCTGGGCGCCGGGCTCTACCAGGACGTGATCCACCCGTACGGACAGCGCTGGTACTCGATCCAGGTGCCGCCCGGGCGCCGGCTCGTGACCTCGCTGACCGAGATCGCCTCGTTCAAGGCCGCGGGCACCGCGGAGTTCCATGCCCGGCTGCTCGACCCGCAGGGCAACCAGGTCGACTTCCAGTCGGAGGCGATCGAGGGCCGCGAGTCGGTGACCGGCCGCGCGCAGACCTTCAGCCCGCGGATGGACGAGCCGGCGGGCGGGCGGCTGCCGGCCGGCCGCTACCTGCTGGAGGCGGAGATCGCCAAGGGCGGCAACACGATCGACCCGCTGGACATCCCGCTGGAGATCGGCGTCCAGGTGCTCGAGCCCGGCGAGGACCCCGGGCTGGTGCGCAACAACGGCGGCGCGCCGCTGACGGCGCCCAAGCCGACGCCCACCCCCACGCCGACGGCGACCGCCGCGCCGGGCGGGGAAGGCGGCGGCTCCGGCTCCGGGACGTCCGCCGCGGTGGTGGCCGGCGTCGGGCTGGCCGGCGTGCTCATGGGGCTGGCCGCGGCCGCGGTGCTGGGCCGCCGGAGGCCCGCGTGAGGCGCGCCGCCGTGGCTGCGCTCGCCGCCTGCGCGCTGTCCGCCGCGCCCGCCCGCGCGCAGTCGGTCTCCACGCCCGTCGTCGGCGCGGGCTCGTTCAACTCGGCGCCGATCCTCGCGCCCGGGTCCTACACGGACACGGTGGAGCCGGCGGAGTACATCTACTACGCCGTCCGCGTGGGGGCCGGCCAGCGGCTGCGGCTGTCCGGGGCGACGGGCCTCGGCCCGACCGATCTGCTCCACCTCGGCGTCGCGGCGGTCTACCTGACGATCCACTCGCCGACCCGCATGGACGTCTCGGCGTTCTCGAACGGCGACAGCGAGGGCGACCTCGGCTCGCCGGGCGGGGCGAGGTTCGAGGGCCCGACGGTGCAGGCCTCGGGCGACGAGGACACGGACGGCCCCTGGACCGGGCCCGGCGTGTACTTCCTGTCGGTCCAGGCCGTCTACCGCGGCTCCCAGCTGGACCCGCCGCGGGCCGAGATCCCGTTCCACTTCACGGTCTCGGTCGAGGGCGCGGTGCAGCCCACGCCGACGCCCACGCCAGTCCGCACGCCCACCCCCACGGCGACGGCGCGGCCCACCGCCACGCCGTCCGCAAGCGGCGCGGGCGGCGGCGGCGCGGCGGCCGCCGCGGGCGCCGGCGTGGGCGGGCTGCTGATCGGCGTCATCGCCGGCATCGCGCTGCGGCGCCGGTGGTGAGGTCGCCGCGCGCGGCCGTACACTGGAAGGTGGGTGTCGATCGCCGACAGCATCAGGGCGGACGTGACCACCGCCCTCAAGGCGGGGGAGCGCGACCGCGTCTCGGCGCTGCGGCTGGTGCTCTCCGAGCTGCAGAAGGCGGCCAAGGAGGGCGACGGCGACGAGCTGGCCGTGCTGCGCCGCGAGCGCAAGCGCCGCCGGGAGGCCGAGACGGCCTACCGGGAGGCGGGCCGTGAGGACCTGGCGGCCGGCGAGGCGTTCGAGGCGACCACGATCGAGGCGTACCTGCCCGCCGAGCTGTCCGACGATGAGCTGGACGCGCTGGTGCGGACGGGCATCGCGGAGACCGGCGCGGCCTCGCCGCGCGACATGGGGATGGTGATCAAGCACGTGATGGGGGCCGCCGGCGGCCGGGCCGACGGCAGGAAGGTCTCGACCAAGGTGAAGGAAGCGCTCAGCTAGATGGCAAGAAGGCAACTGGAGGTATCGAACGAGGTGGCGGCGGAGCTGGCCGGGTCGCAGGACGCGGCGCTGCGCACGCTGGAGCAGAACCTGGATTGCGAGGTTTATCTGCGCGGCAACGTCATCACCCTGGACGGCGAGGCCGAGGCAGTGCAGGCCGGCGCGACCGTCGTGCGCGAGCTGTCGTCGCTCGTCGAGCGCGGGCACGACATCGGGCCCGCGACGATCGAGTCGGTGGCCCGCGTGCTCGAGTCCGCGGAGTCGCCCTCGGTCGTGCTGGAGGACGTCATCTGGCGCCACCGCAACCTCCGGGTCGCCCCCAAGTCGGTCAACCAGAAGCGTTACGTGGACGCCATCCGGCGCGCCACGGTGACGTTCGGCGTCGGCCCGGCGGGCACCGGCAAGACGTTCCTGGCCATCGCCATGGCCACGGCGGCGCTGTCCCGGCGCGAGGTCAACCGGATCATCCTCACCCGCCCCGCGGTGGAGGCGGGCGAGCGGCTCGGCTTCCTGCCCGGCGACCTGATGGCCAAGGTCGACCCGTACCTGCGCCCGCTGTTCGACGCGATGCACGACATGATGGACGCCGAGCGGGTCGCCTCGCACCTCGAGAAGGGCGTCATCGAGGTGGCGCCGCTGGCCTTCATGCGCGGCCGGACGCTCAACGACTCGTTCGTCATCCTCGACGAGGCCCAGAACACCACGCCGGAGCAGATGAAGATGTTCCTCACCCGGCTCGGGTTCGGCTCCCGGATGGTCGTCACCGGCGACGTCACGCAGGTCGACCTGCCGCGCGACCAGAAGTCCGGGCTGATCGTGGTGGGCGACATCCTCGAGGGGATCGAGGGCGTGGAGTTCGTGCGGTTCGGCGGCGACGACGTCGTGCGCCACAAGCTCGTGCAGCGGATCGTCGAGGCCTACGACGCCCACGCCGCCGGGCAGCCGAAGCCGCTGGCCGACCACCGGCGCCGCACGGCGTAGATTGCTGGAGGTGGACGTGATCGGCAGCGCGCTGCCGGAGGGCCGCGTCGCGGAGGCGGTGGGCTACGCCGCCGCGTCCGCGGGCATCACGGACGGCCACGTCGCGGTCGAGTTCGTCGACGCCGAGCGGATCGCCGCGCTCAACGCGCAGTGGCGCGGCAAGGCCGGCCCGACCGACGTGCTGTCGTTCCCGGTCGACGAGGACCGGGCCCATCGCCGGCGAGCGCGAGCTGGGCGACGTGGTCATCTGCCCGGAGCACACGCAGGACCTCGTCGAGGCCGTCGTCCACGGCGTGCTGCACCTCACGGGGATGGACCACGAGACCGACCAGGGCGAGATGCTCGCCGTGCAGGCCGAGATCCGGTCGTGGCTGCAGTGACCCGCTCGGGCTTCGTGGCGCTGGCCGGGCGGCCGAACGTCGGCAAGTCGACGCTGGTCAACTCGCTCGTCGGGCGCAAGGTGGCGATCGTGTCCGACAAGCCCCAGACCACGCGCCGGGCCATCCGCGGCGTGGTCACCGCGCCCGGCCGCTACCAGGTCGTCCTGACCGACCTGCCGGGCGTCCAGCGCCCGCGCGACGCGCTGACCGCGCGCATGCAGCGCCGCGTCGAGTTCGAGCTGGCCGAGGCCGACGCCGCGCTGTTCGTGGTCAACGGCGAGCAGGGCGTGGGCGGCGGCGGCGACCGCTTCATCGCCGAGGCGATCGCCCGCTCCGGCGTGCGCGCCGCGATCGCGGTCAACAAGGTCGACCGGCTGAGCCGCCACAACGAGGTGCCCGCGCTGCAGGCGGCGGCGGAGCTCGGCCTGCCCGACGCCGACGTGTTCCCGATCTCGGCCCGCAACGGCCGCGGCGTGCCGGAGCTGCTCGACCACCTGGTCTCGCTGCTCCCCGAGGGGCCGTTCTACTTCCCCGAGGAGGAGGTCTCCGACCAGCCGGAGAACGTGATGCTGGCCGAGCTGGTGCGCGAGCAGGTGCTCAGCCGCACCCGCCAGGAGGTCCCGCACTCCGTCGAGGTGCAGATCGACGAGATCGAGGAGCGCGACGACGTCATCTACGTGCGCGCGCTCCTGTGGGTGGAGACCGAGTCCCAGAAGGGCATCGTCATCGGCGCGCGCGGGCGGATGATCAAGGCGATCGGCACGGCCGCGCGGTCGGAGCTCGAGCGCGAGCTCGGCCGCCACGTCCACCTCGACCTCTCCGTGCGCGTCCGCCGCTCGTGGCGGGCCGACGACGCGCTCCTGGACCGGCTCGGCATCACCTGAGCGCGTCCCAGGCCGCCCGCGCGTCGGCGGCGTCGAGGTGGCGGATGCGCGCGTCGGTGCGCTTGCCGAACTCGACGTGCAGCGACGCGAGGCGGGCGCGGCGCTGGAACAGCGACTGGGAGATGGTGTGCGACTCGCGGTAGCGGGCGGGAGCGAGGATCGTCGTGCGGGCGAGCGCGGCCCGGCGGACGGCCAGGCGGCCGTCGCGCAGGCGCCAGGCGGCGCCGCGCCAGGCGATCCAGCCGTAGGCGAAGCCCAGCAGCGTGGCGCCGAGCGGCCACGGCGTCGCGCCCGCGGCCCAGGCGACCGCGCCGGCGGCCAGCCCGGCCAGCGTTGGCCAGAGCAGGTAGCGGCGGGCGGCCCGCCGGGGCGGCCGGGCCAGGCCGCCCGTGTCGTCGGCCAGCTCGGGCAGCAGCTCGTCCAGGAAGGCCGGGACCTCGCTGAGGCGCAGCAGCGGGAACAGCGTGCGCGCGGCCGCCGCCTCCTTGGCGTAGCCCGTGACCTCGACGTACAGCGCGGCGAGCCCGAACGGCCGCCGGAACGGCCCCTCGACGACCCGCACCGCGCGCACCCGGCGCACCGTGACGGTGGCGTCGCTGCGGGCCACGAGCCCGCGGCGGATGCGCAGCCGGTCGCCGTCGCGGGTCACGGAGAAGCCGGCGAAGGCCACCAGCGCGCCGGCCGCCGAGAGCGTCCAGGCCAGCAGGACGAGCGCAAGCACGGCAAGCACCCAGACGGTGGCGGAATGCGGGACGAGCTGTCGCGCCGCGCGCTCGCCCTCCCGCGGGGTGGAGAGCTGCTGCGCGACCTGGAACGCGCCCGCGAGCAGCGGCACGATGACGCCGAGCTGCGCCGCGGTCACCGCGGCGAGCGCGAGGTCGCGCCCGGCGAGGCGGCGGGTGGGGCGCGGCGGAGAATCGGGTCGCGCCACGGCGTCCGGCCGGCGCGCGGCCACCGCGTCGCGCAGCGCGCGCAGGTCGGCGGCGCCGACCGCCGGCAACGCGATCTCGCCGCCCTTGCCGGCGGCGCCCGTCTGCACGTCGACCGACTGGACGCCGAACAGCCGCTGGATCGGGCCCTGGTGGACGTCGAGCGCCTCCACGCGCTCGACCGGCACGTGCGTGCGGCGCACGTGCAGGCGGCCCACCCGGTGCTCGATGACCCCGCCGGCCACGCTGTAGCGCGTCGTCATCCAGCGCACGGTGCCGCTGACCAGCGCGGCGACCAGGCCGATCCCGCCGTAGATCAGCGCCTGGATCAGCCCGCGCGTGTCCGGCCGCCCGCCGAGCAGGGTGGCGCCGAAGATGATCAGCAGCGGGAACGCGAAGTGGCGCAGCGCGGTGGCCGAGTAGACGGCGATCGCCGCCCGGTGCAGCCGCCGCTCAGTCATCGCGGCGGGCCAGCGCACCGATGCGCTCGCGCAGCACCTCGGCCTCGCGGGCGTCGAGGAACGGGATCTCATGCCCCCCGGCCGCCGTGTGGACGACCACGGTGGCCAGGCCGAACAGCTGCTCGGCGATCCCGCGGCGCGTGTCGACGTGCTGGACGCGGATCCAGGGGATCAGCGTGCGCCGCTCGGTCAGCGTGCCATGACGGATGTCGATCCCGTCGTCGCCGATGTCCCAGCGCCAGCGCCGCCAGCGGATCAGGCTCACCGCCACCGGCAGCACGAGCAGCCCCGCCAGCGGCACGAGCCACAGCCCCGCCCACAGGCGGTCGCCGAACACCCGCGCGAGCACGAGCAGCACCACCCAGACCAGCGCCTGGCGCACGCCCCAGACCCAGCGCGCACCGGGGCTGAGCGTCCTCACCAGTGGCCCCTCACGCGAATCACGCGAGGAACCACTAGCTCAGCAGCTCCGCGGCGAGCCGGCGGTAGTGCTCGAGCTCGAGCTCGGACTCGAAGACGAAGGGCAGCGTGGTCACCGGCGCCTCGGTGCGCGCGGACAGCCGCCGCAGGTGGGCGCGCTGGGCCTTGACGCGCTCGTGCGCCGCCAGCGCGGCGTGCACGGCGGCCAGCCCGTCGGGGTCGAGCCCGTCGCGCTCGGCCGCGCGCAGCTTCGTGATGTCGCTCGACGTGAAGCGCTCGGGCCACATGCCGTTGACCACGACGGCGTCGAGCCCCAGCCCGACGGCCGCGCGCAGCCGGCCCTCGAGGTCGATCGTCTCGTTGACCGGCATCTCCTCCGGCAGCGCCACGGCCACGTAGCCCGTGCGGGCCGGGTCGGCCAGCATCGCCGAGACCTTCTCGGCCTGGCGGCGGATCGGCCCCATGCGGGCGACCTCGCCGAACATCCGCGGCGTCGTCAGCATCGCGACGCCGTGGCCCGAGGCCGGCGCGTCCACCACCACCAGGTCGTAGCGCCGGTTGTGGCGGTCCCAGCGCTGCGCCTGGGCCAGCTCCCAGACCTTGGCGATGGTGATCAGCTCCTTCGCACCCGGCGCGGCGGCGACGAAGTACTGGAACGCGTGCGAGTGGCTGAGCAGCCGCACCGCCGGGCCGACCTGCTTGGCCAGCCACTCCTCGAGCGCCCGCTGCGGGTCGATCGTGATCGCCCACAGGTCCTGGGCGAGTTCGACCTCCATCTCCGGCCGCACGCCGTGGCGGGCGAACGCGCGCGACATCCGGTCCTGCTCGGCCACCTCGCAGACGATCGTCCGCCGGCCCAGCTGCGCGGCGGCCAGCCCGAGGGCGGCGGCGACGGTCGTCTTTCCGACTCCGCCCTTGCCCGTCACGTAGAGCAGCGCCCGGTCGCTGAGGAGACTGTTCATCCTCCCGGTCACCCTATGACAATGCCCCGGATGGATCCGCAGCTGCGCGAGGGCTACGAGACGAGCCGGCGGATGCTCCGCCGGCACGACCCGACCTACTACTTCGCCACGCGCCGGCTCCCGGCCGAGCTGCGCCCGCCCACCCACGCGCTGTACGGCTACGTCCGGATCGCCGACCAGATCGTCGACGGGCCGGAGCGCCCGCCCACGCCGGCGGCGCGGATGGCCGCGCTCGACGCCTGGGAGGCCGAGCTGGCGGCCGGCGACGCGTCCGGCGTCCCGCTGGTGCGCGCGCTGGCCGACGCGGCGCGGCGCCACGAGCTGCCGCTGGGCGAGCTGCGCACGTACATGCGCTCGATGCGCAGCGACTGCGGGCCGGTGCGGATCTGCACCTGGGAGGAGCTCGCGGCCTACATGGACGGCTCGGCCGGCTCGGTGGGGCGGATCATGGCGCCGCTGCTCGGCCTGCCGGCGCGCCACCACGCGGAGCTCGGGCAGCTCGGGGTCGCGTTCCAGCTGGCGAACTTCATCCGCGACGTCCGCGAGGACCGCGGGCTGGACCGCATCTATCTCCCGGCCGAGGACCGCGAGCGCTTCGGGGTGGCCGAGGAGCACCTGACCGCGCCGGAGGCCGGCCCCGAGTTGCGCGCGCTGGTGGCCCACGAGGTCGCGCGGGCCCGGCGGCTGTTCGCCGGCGCGGCGCCGGCGATCGCCGCCGCCCCGTCGAGCGTCCGGCCCGGAGTCCGCTTCGCCATCGGCCTCTACCGGCGGATGCTCGACCGGATCGAGGCCTCCGGCTTCGACGTGCTGGGCCGCCGCGCGGGCGTCCGCGCGTGGCACGTCCCCGGGGCGGCGCGCGAGGCGCTGTCGTGAGGCGCGCCACGCTGCGCGGCGCGGCGCGCACGCCGCTGGACGAGTCGCCCGACGTGCTGATCTGCGGCGCCAGCTTCGCCGGCCTGGCCGTGGCCCGCGAGCTGGCCGGGAGCGGCGCCGACGTGCTCGTGGTCGACCGCTACGAGATCGGCGAGCGCGCCACGTCGGCCTGCGCGGCGCCTACGGTGTGGCTGCAGGCGATGGGCGTCGAGCGCGCGATCCGCCAGGAGATCCCCTGCATGACGTTCCACACGCCGTACGGCTCCACGCGCTTCCGGCTGCCCTGGAGCTGGTCGAGCTTCGACTACCGCGAGCTCTGCCACGCGCTGTGGGAGCAGTGCGACGCGCGCTTCGCGATCGCGAAGGTGGAGGGACGGGACGGCGCTCGGGTCGTCACCGACCGGGGTGCCGTGAGCGCGCCGCTCGTCGTCGACGCGCTCGGCTGGCGCCGCGTCCTCGCCCCGGGCGCGAACGTCCAGCCCCCGGAGGCGGCGATCAGCCGCGGCCTGGAGGTCCATCCGGACGGCGGCGGGACCGACCTCGACGTGTGGATCGACCGCTCGCTCGTCCGCTACGGCTACGCCTGGAGCGTGCCGGCGGACACCGAGCAGCGCGTCGGCGTGGGCTCCTACGAGCCGCGCGACCACGTCAAGGAGCCCACGCGGGAGATCGCCCGCCGCCTCGACGTCGACGCCGTGCGCTACCAGGGCAACTGGTTCCCGCACCGGCTGCGCACGGCCACCGAGGACGGCGTGTTCTTCGTCGGCGACAGCGCCGGCCACTGCTTCCCGCTCTCCGGCGAGGGGATCCGCACGGCGTTCTACTTCGGGATCGCCGCCGGCCGCGAGCTCCGGGCCGTCCACGCCGGCGAGCGCACCCGCGCGCAGGCGCTCGCCCGCTACGCGGCGTTCTCGCGCCGCCACGCCCGCGCGTTCGCCTGGGCGCTGCTGGCCCAGCGCGCGATCCCCCGGCTGCCGCCGCGCGTCCTGCACGCGCTGCTGCGGCTCATGGGCCGCGAGCGGCCGTGCCGGCGCGCGTTCACGTGGTACCTGGACCAGGCTCGGCCCTAGACTCCGACCGACTGATGGACGTCCGCTTCGACGACCGCGGCCTCGTGCCGTGCGTGATCCAGGACTGGCGCACCGGCGAGGTCCTGACGCTGGCCTACATGAACGAGGAGGCGCTGCGGCTCAGCCGCGAGACCGGCGAGCTGCACCTGTGGAGCCGCTCGCGCGGCGAGTTGTGGCGCAAGGGCGCGACCTCGGGGAACACGCAGGCCGTGAAGGCGCTGCGCTACGACTGCGACGCCGACGCCGTGCTGGCGCTCGTCGAGCCGGCGGGGCCGGCCTGCCACACGGGCGAGCGGACGTGCTTCCACAACGGCGTCGCGGACCCGGCGCCCCACGAGGTGCTGCCCGGGCTCGAGCGGACGCTCGCGGACCGGGCGGAGCGCCGGCCCGCGGGCTCGTACACGGTCACGCTGCTCGACGACCCGCCGCAGATCGGCGAGAAGGTCCAGGAGGAGGCCGAGGAGGTGGCCCGGGCGGCCCGCGAGGAGTCCGACGAGCGCGTCGCCGAAGAGGCGGCCGACGTCCTGTACCACCTCACCGTGCTGCTCAAGAGCCGCGGACTCAGCCTGGCCGACGCCGAGGAGGTGCTGGTTGGCCGCCGTCGGTGAGGTCTTGGACGTCACGCCGACGCTCGACGAGGCGCGGAAACTGGCCGGTGACCACAACCTGATCCCGGTCACGCACAGCTTCGTCGAGGACTGCGAGACGCCGGTCTCCGCGTTCCTGAAGCTGCGCGGCGATGGGCCGGCGTTCCTGCTCGAGTCGGCCGAGCAGGGCCAGCGCGTCGGCCGCTGGTCGTTCATCGGCTGGCGCCCGCGGCGGATCCTGCGCTGGAGCCTGGACGACGGGGGAGACCCCTACACGCTGGCCGCGCAGGCGATCGCCGACCACCGGCAGGCGCCGGTGCCGAACCTGCCGCCGTTCGCCGGCGGCGCCGTGGGCTTCTTCGCCTTCGACTGCGTGCGCGCGGTCGAGCGCCTGCCGGAGCCCAACCCCGACGCCCTGGGGCTGCCGGACATGGCCCTGATGCTGTCCGACGTGATCGTCGCCTTCGACCACCTGCGCCACACGGTGACGATCCTCGCCAACGCCTATCTGGACGACGAGGGCGGCCTGGACGCCGCGCACGCCCGCGCCGTCGAGGCGATCCGGGCGGTGCGCGCCCGGCTCGCCGGACCGCTGCCCCACCAGGAGCTCCATCCGCCCCGCCCGGAGCCCCGGTTCGAATCCAACATGCCGCGCGAGCAGTTCGAGGCGATGGTCGCCCGGATCGTCGAGTACATCCACGCCGGCGACGCCTACCAGGTGGTCCCGAGCCAGCGCTGGAGCGCGCCGACGCCGGTCGAGCCGTTCTCGATCTACCGCGGCCTGCGGGCGGTCAACCCGAGTCCGTACATGTACTTCCTCGACTTCGAGGACTTCCAGCTCGTCGGGGCCAGCCCCGAGCCGCTGCTCACCGTGTCCGGCCGCCACGTCTCCACCCGGCCGATCGCCGGCACCCGCCCGCGCGGCGACGACGACGCGAAGATCGCCGCCGAGCTGCTGGCCGACGAGAAGGAGCGCGCCGAGCACGTGATGCTGGTCGACCTCGGCCGCAACGACCTGGGGCGCGTGTGCGAGGCCGGCAGCGTCTACGTCGAGCGGCTCATGGAGGTCGAGACCTACAGCCACGTCCTGCACATCGTGTCCTCGGTGGCCGGGACCCTGCGCCCCGAGGTCCAGGCGATCGACGCCCTGCGCAGCGTCCTGCCCGCCGGGACGCTGTCCGGCGCGCCCAAGATCCGGGCGATGGAGATCATCGACGAGCTCGAGCCGGTCAAGCGCGGCGCCTACGGCGGCGCGGTGGGTTGGCTGTCCTACGCCGGCGAGCTCGACACCTGCATCTGCATCCGCACCGTGGTGGTCAAGGACGGCGTGGCGCACATCCAGGCCGGCGGCGGCACCGTGGCCGACGCCAAGCCGGACTACGAGTACGAGGAGTCGCGGGCCAAGGCGCGCGGCGTGGTCCGGGCGGTCGAGCTGGCGGCCCGCCAGGCGGCCTGGCCATGAGGGTGCTGATGGTCGACAACTACGACTCGTTCACCTACAACCTCGTCCAGTACCTGGGCGAGCTGGGGGCCGAGCTCGAGGTCGTGCGCAACGACGCGGCCACGGTCGACGACCTGCTCGGCCGCGGCTACGACCGCGTGGTCGTCTCGCCCGGGCCGTGCACGCCCAACGAGGCGGGCATCTCGGTCGAGGTCATGCGACGCTTCCCGGAGGCCGGCGTGCGCACGCTCGGCGTCTGCCTCGGGCACCAGTCGCTCGGGCAGGCGTTCGGCGGCCGCGTCGTCCGCCACGCCCCCGTGCACGGCAAGACGACCGAGATCACCCATGACGGACAGGGCCTGTTCAGCGGGCTCCCGAACCCGCTGCCCGTCGCGCGCTATCACTCCCTTGTCGTGGACCCCGACCTGCCCGACGGCCTCGAGGCCACCGCCCACGGCGGCGGCGTGCTGATGGCGATGCGCCACCGCGAGCTGCCCGCGCTGGGCGTCCAGTTCCATCCCGAGTCCGTCCTCACGCCGGACGGCAAGCAGCTGCTGAAGAACTTCCTCAACGACCAGTGATCGTCCGCGGAAATAGGGCGGGTCGCTCGCGGCGGCAACCGTCGTGTCTGCCGGTGCCCGGCGGGCGCGAGCATGCTGGTGGCACGTGTGGGCCCGCTGGGCGCCGGCAGGCGCGGCGGGGGCCCGCGAGAACCCGTCGTATCTTCGGGGACGGTCATTGATGCCGAACCCAGTCATCACGCAGGCGCTGGACGCGCTGGCGTCGCGCCGCGACCTGAGCAGCGAGCAGACCTCCGCCGTGCTGGCGGAGGTGATGGCCGGCAACGCCTCCGAGGTGGAGACCGCGGGCGTGCTGGTGGCCCTGCGGACCAAGGGCGAGACGATCGCCGAGCTGGTCGGCCTCGCCCGCACCATGCGGTCGTTCGCCACGCCGGTCGTGACCGGCTGCGAGGACCTCATCGACACCGCCGGCACGGGTGGCGGGCGGCCGACGTTCAACGTCTCCACCACCGCCGCGCTGATCGCCGCCGGCGCCGGCTGCAAGGTGGCCAAGCACGGCAACCGCTCGGCCACCGGGCTGTCCGGCTCCGCCGACGTGCTCGAGGCGCTCGGCGTCCGCATCGACCTCAAGCCCGCCGACGTGGCCCGCTGCATCGCCGACGTCGGCTTCGGCTTCATGTTCGCCCCGGCGCACCACGGCGCGACGCGGTTCGTGGTCCCCGTGCGCAAGGAGCTCGCCGTGCGCACGATCTTCAACTTCCTCGGCCCGCTGACCAACCCGGCGGGAGCTACGCGGCAGCTCATCGGCGTCTCGGACCCGGCGTTCCTGGAGACGATCGCCGGGGCGCTGGCGCAGCTGGGCGCCCGCAAGGCGCTGGTAGTGTCCAGCGCCGACGGTCTGGACGAGATGAGCACGTCGGGGACAACGCGCGTCGTCGAAGTGGACGGCGAGCAGGTGCGGGGGTACGACGTCGCTCCGGAGGACGTCGGGCTCAGACGCGCCGATCCGGCCGCGCTGGCCGGCGGCACGCCGGACGTCAACGCGGAGACCACCCGGCGCATCTTCGCCGGCGAGCCCGGCCCCGAGCGCGACGTCGCGGCCCTGAACGCCGGGGCGGCGATCTACGTGTCCGGCCGCGTGGACAGCCTCGAGGCCGGCGTGCGCGCCGCGGAGGCCGTGCTGGACGACGGCCGCGCCGCCGCCGCGCTGGCCGCCCTGGCCTCCCTGACCAACGAGCTGGCCGCTTGAGCGTCCTCGACCGCATCGTCGACGACACCCGCGACGAGGTGAAGCGACGGCGCAAGCAGGTTCCGCTGACGGAGCTCGAGGCGCTGGTCGACCAGCGCAACGTCGACACGTCCCGGCCGTTCTCGGAGGCGCTCAGCCGGCCGGGGATCAGCCTGATCGCCGAGCACAAGCGCCGCTCGCCCTCGGCCGGGCTGATCCGCGAGGGCAGCTCGGTGGCCGAGGTCGTCCAGGCCTACGAGCGCGGCGGCGCCGCCGCGCTGTCCGTGCTCACCGAGCCGTTCCACTTCGACGGCTCGCTCGACGACCTGCGCGCCGCCCGCAGCGCCACCACGCTGCCCGTGCTGCGCAAGGACTTCATCGTCGACCCCTACCAGCTCTACGAGGCCGCGGCGGCGGGCGCCGACGCGATCCTGCTGATCGTGGCCGCGCTGGAGCCGAAGGACCTGGCCGAGCTGCTGCACGAGGCCGGCGCGCTCGACCTCGACGCGCTGGTCGAGGTGCACGACGAGAAGGAGCTGGAGATCGCGCTGGAGGTCGAGGCCGACGTGCTCGGCATCAACAACCGCGACCTCGACGACTTCAGCGTCGACATCGAGCGCACCTACGACCTGCTGTCCGACGTGCCGGCCGGCAAGACGGTGGTGTCGGAGTCCGGGTTCAGGCATCGCGAGCAGCTCGACGAGCTCGAGCGCGTGGGCGTGGACGCCGTGCTGATCGGCGAGACGCTGATGCGCGCGCCGGACATCGAGGCGGCCTGCCGCGCGCTCACGTTCGGCGGCGAGGAGCCCTGATGCGGGTCAAGATCTGCGGCATTACGCGGCCCGAGGACGCGGAGCTCGCCGTGTCGCTGGGCGCCTGGGCGCTCGGCTTCATCCTCTGGCCGTCCTCCAAGCGCGCCGCCGACCCGGCCGTGGCCGCCGGGATCGCCCGCTCGCTGCGGCGGCGCCCGGTCGAGCTGGTCGGGGTGTTCGTCAACCAGCCGCTGGACGAGATCGAGGGCTACGCCGACACGCTCGGGCTCTCCTACGTGCAGCTGCACGGCGACGAGGGTCCGGCGTTCTGCGCCGCGGTCGCGCAGCGCACGGGGGCCAAGGTGATCAAGGCCGCGCGCATCCGCCACGCCTCCGACCTGCAGGACCTCGAGCGCTTCCACACCGACCTGCACCTGCTCGACACGGCCGTCGCGGGCCTGCGCGGGGGCAGCGGGCAGACGTGGGACTGGGACCTGCTCGCGTCCCGGCGCTCGAAGACGCCGTTCCTGCTCTCCGGCGGGCTGACGCCGGACAATGTGGGGGAGGCGATCGCCGCGGCGCACCCGTGGGGCGTCGACGTCGCCTCGGGCACCGAGGCCTCGCCCGGCGTGAAGGACCCGGAGAAGCTCGAGGCGTTCTTCGCCGCGGTCGACGAGGTGCACGTCTCGTGAGCGCGGTCGAGCACCGCTTCGGCCCCTACGGCGGCCAGTACGTCCCGGAGACGCTCGTACCGGCGCTGGAGGAGCTCGAGGCGGCCTGGCTGGCCGCCCGCGACGACGGCGCCTTCCGGGCCGAGCTCGACGGGCTGCTGCGCGACTACGTCGGCCGCCCGTCGCCGCTGTACGAGGCCCGGCGCATCTCCGAGGCCGTCGGCCACCCGGTCTATCTCAAGCGCGAGGACCTCAACCACACGGGCGCGCACAAGATCAACAACGCCCTCGGGCAGTGCCTGCTGGCCCGGCGGATGGGCAAGCCGCGGATCATCGCCGAGACCGGCGCGGGCCAGCACGGCGTGGCCACGGCCACGGCCTGCGCGCTCCTCGGGCTCGAGTGCGTCGTCTACATGGGCACCGAGGACATGCGCCGCCAGCGCCCCAACGTGCAGCGGATGGAGCTGTTGGGCGCCACCGTCGCGCCGGTCCACGCGGGCGCCCGCACGCTCAAGGAGGCCGTCAGCGCCGCCATCCGCGACTGGGTGGCCAACGTGGCCGACACCCACTACGTCATCGGCTCGTGCGTCGGCCCGGCGCCGTTCCCGGCGCTCGTGCGCGACCTGCAGCGGGTGATCGGCGACGAGGCGCGCGCACAGCTCCTCGCGCGCGGCCGGCCGGCTGCCCGGCCGCGTCGTGGCCTGCGTGGGCGGCGGCTCGAACGCGATCGGCACGTTCGTCGCCGTTCGTCGCCGACGCCGAGGTCGAGCTGATCGGCGTCGAGGCGGCCGGAGAGGGCATCGAGAGCGGCCGCCACGGCGCGCCGCTGACCGTGGGCGGCCGCGCCGGCGTGCTGCACGGCGCCTACTCGGCGATCATGCAGGACGAGGAGGGCCAGATCCTCGAGGCCCACTCGATCTCCGCCGGCCTCGACTACCCCGGCACCGGCCCCGAGCACGCCCACCTGCGCGACACCGGCCGCGCCCGCTACGTGGGCATCACCGACGCCGAGGCGCTGGCCGCGTTCCGCCGCACGGCCGCGCTGGAGGGGATCATCCCGGCGCTCGAGTCCGCGCACGCGCTGGCCTGGGTGCTGGGCCAGGCGCCGCCGAGGCCGGCCCGGACGAGCTCGACCTCGTCTGCCTGTCCGGCCGCGGCGACAAGGACCTGGCCGAGGTGCTGGGGCAGACTTGACGGAGACGGGGGCGCAGCGGATCGCGGCCGCGTTCGCCGGCGCGCCGGGCCGTGCGGCGCTGATGCCCTACCTGATGGGCGGCTTCCCGGACGTCGAGCGCTTCGTGGCGGTCGGCGTGGCCTACGCCGACGGCCGGCGCGGATCTCGTGGAGCTGGGCGTCCCGTTCTCCGACCCGCTGGCCGACGGCCCGGTCATCCACGCCGCCGGCACCGCGCGCGCTGGCCGCGGGCGCGACCGTGCACGGCGTCCTCGAGGCGGGCGCGCAGATCGCCGAGCGCGTCCCGGTCGTGCTCATGTGCTACGCCAACCCGCTGCTGGCGCGCGGTCCGGAGCGCTTCTGCGGCGAGCTGCGCCGCTCGCGGCATCAGCGGACTGATCGTCCCCGACCTGCCGCTGGAGGAGGCCGACGCCGATCCTGCGCCGCCTGTGACGCCGCCGGGCTCGCGCTCGTCCCGCTCGTCGCGCCGACCACGCCGGACGACCGGCTGGGCGCGATCGGCGCGCAGTGCCCGCGGATTTATCTACACGGTCTCGCGTGGTCGGCACCACGGGCGAGCGCGGCGCCGTCCGGCGGGCCTGGCCGGCCTGCTGGGGCGGGTGAAGGCGCACAGCCCGGTGCCCGTGGCGCTCGGCTTCGGCATCTCCACGGCCGCGCAGGCCGCGGCCGCCGCGGACGCCGGGCGCGGACGGGGTGATCGTCGGCACGCGGCTCGTGCGGGCGGTGGCCGAGGCGTACGACGCGGGGCGCGATCCCGCCGCGGAGGCGGCAGAGCGCGTGGCGGAACTGGCCGCCGCCCTGGTCCGATAGCCTTCGCCGGCGCATGGGCCTGCTCGTCACCACTGATCGCCGGACTCGTCCATCTGGATCGTCGTCTGGGCCGTCGGCATCAAGTCGTTCGACGCCTTCCTGGTCACGATCGTGCTGGTGCTGCTCGCCGCCGCGGGCCGCCTTCTGCTCCCCTTCCTGCCCGGCGGGCGCCCGCGTCCCGAGCGCTGACGCGCCGCACCGCCCGGTGCGCGACGGTCGAACTTCCGCTGAACGGCCGACTAGGCTGTTGCACGCCTGAACCGGGCGCGCGTAGAATCGCCGCCCGAACACGAGCCTCATGAGGAGGGTTCCTTGGAATCTAAGTTCATCGCGGCAACAGGCTGCGTTGCGGCCGCGCTCGCGCTCGGGGTAACCGCGTGCGGCAGCAGCGACAAGCGGCTCGAGCAGCAGCGGCAGCAGCGGCAGCAACGCCGGCAAGACGCTGACGATCTATTCGTCCGTGCCGCTGCAGGGCGCGTCGCGCGCCTCCACCGGCGACGTCGTCAATGGTGCGAAGCTCGCGCTCGAGCAGGCCGGCGGCAAGGCCGGCAAGTTCAAGATCAAGTACGTCTCGCTCGACGACTCGACCGCCGCAGGCGGGCAACTGGACGCCGAGGCCAGCCTCGGCCAACGCCCGCAAGGCGGCCGCACGACAAGTCGACCACCATCTACATCGGCGAGTTCAACTCGGGCGCGAGCGCGGTCTCGATCCCGATCCTGAACGACGCGGGCATCCTGCAGATCTCCCCGGCCAACACCGCCGTCGGCCTGACCACCAACAAGCCGGGCGCGACGCCGGGCGAGCCGCGACAAGTACTACCCGACCGGCAAGCGCACCTACGCGCGCATCGTGCCGATCGACACGATCCAGGGCGCGGCCCATGGTCAAGCTCATGAAGCAGAACGGCTGCACGAAGCTGGCCGATGGTCAACGACAAGGAGGTCTACGGCAAGGGCATCGCCAAGAACGTCGAGCTCGCGGCCAAGTCCGCCGGCGGCCTGCAGGTGGTCATGCGACGAGGGCATCGACCCGAAGGCGCCGAACTACCGCTCGCTGGCCCAGAAGATCAAGGGCGAGCGGCGCGGACTGCTTCGTCTTCGCGGGCATGACGGCCAACAACGCGGTCCAGGCTGTACAAGGACTTCGCCGCCGCGCTCGGCCCGAACGCCAAGCTGTTCGGCCCCGACGGCGTGTGCGAGAGCGCCTTCTCGAGCCAAGAAGGGCGGCATCCCGGCCGACCTGGACTCGCGCACGTTCTGCACGGTCGCCACGCTGCCGCCGGACGAGTACCCGGCCTGCCGGCCAGCAGTTCTTCACGGCGTTCAAGCAGAAGTACGGCGAGAGCCAGCCCGATCCGTACGCGATCTACGGCTATGAGGCGATGAACCTGGCCCTGGACGCGATCAAGCGTTCCAAGACCGGCGACCGCGCCGACATCCTCAAGGCGCTGTTCGACACCAAGAACCGCCAGAGCGTGCTCGGCACGTACTCGATCGACGCCAACGGCGACACGACGCTGACCGACTACGGCGCGTACAAGGTCAAGAACGGCGCCCTGGCCTTCGACAAGGCCATCAAGGCAGGGCCAGTCGGAGTAGGGTCGCCCGAACAGGTGTGAAACCCGGGCCGGGGGCGGAGCGTTCCGCCCCCGGCCCGGCCCTACATCCACAACGGATCAAAGCCGCATACGCCATGGAAGCTGCCAGCATCCCCGCCGCCACGCCTCTGGCGCCGCGCGTGCGCTCGTGGGTCTCCAACTACGGGCTCATCATCGTCCTGCTCGCCCTCCCGGTCGTCTTCTTCATCCAGGATCTCGTCCACGACGGCAACGCGATCCGCACGGGCCAGAACATCGTGGCCGGCATCTCCAACGGCTCGATCTGGGCGCTGGTGGCGATCGGCTACACGCTCGTCTACGGCATCATCGAGCTGATCAACTTCGCCCACGGCGACGTGTTCATGCTCGGCTCGTTCGTCGCCGCCTCGTTCTGGAGCACGCTCGGGCTGCACTCCGGGCAGGGCGCCGTCGTGCTGCTCGGCGGGCTGCTGGTGACCCTCGTCGTGGCCATGTTCGTCGCCGGCACGCTCAACGTGCTGATCGAGAGCGTGGCCTACCGGCCACTGCGAGCGCGCCCAAGCTGGCGCCGCTGATCACCGCGGTCGGCATGTCGTTCATCCTGCAGAACGTGGGCCTGCTCTGGCACGGCGGCTCCCAGGTGGGCATCGACGACCTGATCAACGCCCAGCACGACCTCGTGACGATCTTCGGGGTGGCGATCGAGAACAGCGACGTGCTCGCGGTTGCGGTCACCATCCCGCTGCTGCTCCTGATGACGTCGTTCATCAACCGGTCGCGGCTCGGCAAGGCGATGCGCGCCACCGCGCAGGACCCCGAGGCCGCGCGGCTGATGGGCATCAACGTCGACACCACGATCTCGCTGACGTTCTTGATCGGCGGCATGCTGGCCGGGGCGGCCGGCCTGATCTACGCGCTCTATCAGACGACCATCTGGTACTTCCAGGGCTTCACAGGCGGCCTCATGGCGTTCACCGCGGCCGTGATGGGCGGCATCGGCAACCTGCGCGGGCGCCGTCCTCGGCGGCCTGATCATCGGCGTTCATCCAGCAGATGTCGGACAATCGCATCGGCTCGGAATGGACCCCGGCGATCGTGTTCGGCTACCTGATCCTGATCATGGCGTTCAAGCCGTCGGGCCTGCTGGGCGAGCAGACGAGGGACGCGGGATGAGCACCGCCGTCGCACCCGAGCGGGAGCCGGGCATCCGCGGGCGGATGCCCAAGCGGCAGCTGCCCCCGTGGACCGAGAAGGCCGCCGTGCCCGTCGTCTTCCTGGCGGCGATCATCCTCCCGTTCTTCTATGACACCGGCGCGCCGTTCCTGCTGGACTGCGTCGAGGCGCTGGCCTACGTCGTGATGGCGCTCGGCCTGAACATCGTGGTCGGCTTCGCCGGCCTGCTCGACCTCGGCTACGTGGCGTTCTTCGCCATCGGCGCCTACACGATGGGCTGGTTCGGCTCGGGCTTCCTCTCCCTCGTCAACCACGGCAAGGGCATCCACGTCCTCGTCACCGGCCTCGCCGCCCAGCTGCCCGGGGTGCACCTGAACTTCATCATCGTGCTGGTCATCGCCGTCATCTTCGCGTCGGTCGCCGGTGTGATCATCGGCCTGCCGACGCTGCGCCTGCGGGGCGACTACATCGCCATCGTGACGCTGGCGTTCGGCGAGATCATCGGCCGCATCGCCATCAACGGCGACGGCATCGTCATCAAGGGCCAGCCGTTCACCGCCGGCCGCCAGGGCATCACGCCGATCGACCCGATCAACCTGCCGATCGTCGGCCGGTTCCAGCTGCTCGCGCTGAAGCCCTGGTACTACTTCGCGCTCGTCCTGGTGGCGATCGTGCTGTTCGTCAACTTCCGCCTGCGCGACTCGCGCCTCGGCCGGGCCTGGATCGCGCTGCGCGAGGACGAGGTGGCCGCGGTGGCCATGGGCGTCCGTCGGTCAAGACGAAGCTGCAGGCCTACGCCACGGGCGCCGCGTTCGGCGGTATCGCCGGGGCGTTCCTGGGCTCGTTCCTGAACACGGTCAACGCCGACCAGTTCGCCTTCTACGTCTCGATCCTGGTGCTGGCCATGATCATCATGGGCGGCATGGGCAGCATCTGGGGGGTGGTCCTGGGCGCGATCGTGCTGTCGTTCACCAACACCGGTTCATCCCCAACGTCCTGAACACGATCCCGGAGCACTTCGGGTCGAGCTTCGACATGACGCAGATCACCTTCGGCATCTTCGGCTTCATCCTGCTGCTGATGATGATCCTGCGGCCGCAGGGCCTGATACCAGAGCGCAGGCACCAGATGGAGCTGACCGAGCACGCCGAGACCAGCGACGAGACCCTCTACACCGCCCGGGCATGAGCGCGACAGAGACTCCCGGCTCCCCGTCGTCGCTGGCCAACCCGGCCATCCTCGACGCGACCGGCATCACCAAGCAGTTCGGCGGCCTGACCGCCGTCAGCGACGTCACCTTCTCGCTGCCGGAGCGGTCGATCGTCTCGATCATCGGCCCCAACGGCGCCGGCAAGACGACGTTCTTCAACATGCTGACCGGCTTCTACCGGCCGACGTTCGGCCGGATCGCGTTCGGGGGCCAGAACATCACGGGGGCCCGGCCGGACCTCGTCATGAAGATCGGGATGGCGCGCACGTTCCAGAACATCCGGCTGTTCTCGACGATGTCGGCCGTGGAGAACGTGATGATCGGCGAGCACTCGCGCATGGCCGCGGGGCTGTTCGGCTCGATCTTCCGCACGCCGAAGGTGCGCCGCGAGGAGCGCGAGGTGCGCGAGAAGGCGCACGCCGAGCTCGAGTACGTCGGCATCAAGCCGCGCTGGCACGACCAGCTGGCGGTCAACCTGTCCTACGGCGACCAGCGGCGGGTGGAGATCGCCCGCGCGCTGGCCTCGAGCCCCAAGGTGCTGCTCCTGGACGAGCCGACCGCCGGCATGAACCCGCAGGAGTCCGCCGCGCTGACGCGAGTTCATGCGCAAGCTGCGGGCCGAGCGCGGGCTGACCATCCTGCTCATCGAGCACGACATGAAGGTCGTCATGGGCGTGTCGGAGCGGGTGACGGTGCTCGACCACGGCGAGAAGATCGCCGAGGGTCTGCCCGCCGAGGTGCGGGCGAACCCGCGGGTGATCGAGGCCTATCTGGGCAAGTCGGCGACGGAGGAGGGCTGAGGCGATGGCATTCCTGGAAGTCGAGGACATCGCCACCTACTACGGGAACATCCAGGCGCTCAAGAGCGTCTCGGTGACCGTGGAGGAGGGCGAATGCGTGACGCTGATCGGCTCCAACGGGGCCGGGAAGTCGACCACGCTGCGCTCCATCTCCGGGCTGACGCCGCCGCGCAGCGGCTCCATCCGGCTGGCCGGCGAGGAGATCTCGATGCTGCCGCCGCAGGAGATCGTCGGGCTCGGCGTCTGCCAGTCCCCCGAGGGCCGCAAGTGCTTCCAGCGCATGACCGTGCGGGAGAACCTGGAGCTCGGGGCGTACCTGCGTCGCGACAACGAGGGCATCGAGGCCGACCTCAAGCGGGTGTTCGGGCTGTTCCCGCGCCTGGACGAGCGCCAGAGCCAGAAGGCGGGCACGATGTCGGGCGGCGAGCAGCAGATGCTGGCCATCGGCCGGGCGATGATGGGGCAGCCGAAGATCCTGCTGCTCGACGAGCCGTCGATGGGCATCTCGCCCGTGCTGACCGAGCGCATCTACGAGACGATCGCGGAGATCAACCAGCAGGGAACGACGATCCTGCTCGTCGAGCAGAACGCGAACTTCGCGCTGGAGGTGTCCAAGCGCGGCTACGTGCTGGAGACGGGCCGCGTGGTGATGTCCGACACCTCGGACGCGTTGCGGACCAACCCCGAGGTCCAGAAGGCGTACCTCGGCACATGACCACCCTGCTCGCGCTGATCGGCGCCAAGGCGCTGATCTATCTATACATCTGGCTGCTGTCGGCGGTGGCCGCCAGCTACCTGTCCGGCCGCAAGGGCTATGGCGAGAAGCCGGGCCTGGCCACCGGGATCTGCCTGACGTTCGTGGCCGTGATCATCTGGCTGATCATCCCGCCGCGGGCGGATTCCAAGTGGAAGACGCTCGGGCCGTTCGGGCGCGGCCGGAGCCGCACCGCGGCCTGACTGCGCGCGGGCGATCGCCTCGGTGAGCTGGAGGCCGAGGCGATCGAGGTCTTCGGGCAGCGCGCGCATCTCCACCCGAGTCATGGCGACTGGCGGGCCGGGATGTCTGCCCGCCCGCACGCCCCGGTGCGTTACCCGAGCGCGGCGCGCAGCGCCTCGTCGAGGTCCGCGTGCCGGAACGCGTACCCGAGCTCGAGCGTGTGCCGGGGCAGGGCGCGCTGGCCCTCCGTGACGATCTCCGCCATGTCCCCGTAGAGCAGCCGGATGGCGGCGCCGGGGATCGGTGCCACGGCGGGGCGGCGCAGGGCCCGGCCGAGCGCCTTGGAGAACGCGCGGTTGGTCACGGGCGTGGGCGCGGTGGCGTTGACGGGGCCCGCCCACTCGTCGCCGTCGAGCGCGGCGAGGTAGATGCCGACGAGGTCGTCGGCGTGGATCCAGGGCATGTACTGCTCCCCGCCGGCCACCGGGCCGCCGATGCCGAGGCGGAACGGGAGGAGCATCTTGCCCAGGGCGCCGCCGCCCTTGTCCAGCACGACGCCGGTGCGCACGCGCACGACGCGCAGCCCGAGCGGCTCCGCCTGTTGGGCCTCGTGCTCCCAGGCCACGCACACCTGGGCGAGGAAGTCGTCGCCGGGCGGCGCGCCCTCGTCGAGCGGCGCGTCGCCGCGGCTGCCGTAGTAGCCGACGGCCGAGGCGCAGATGAGTGCCCGCGGGCGCGGGTCGGTGGCGGCGATGCCCTGGACGAGGTGGCGCGTGCCGAGCTCGCGCGACTCGCGGATGCGGTGGCGGGCGTCGTCGCTCCAGCGCTGGGCGACCGGCTCGCCGGCCAGGTGGACCACGGCGTCGCGGCCGGCGAGGGCATCGGATGGGGCGGGCCCCCGTGCGGGGTCCCAGTTGGTGCGGCGGGACAGGATCGTGACCTCGTCGCCGCGGGCCTCGAGGGCCTGCACGAGGCGCGAGCCGATCAGCCCGCCGGCTCCGGTGACGGTGACGCGCATGGTGTGGCTACGGCCGTCCTCGCCCGCCGGCTCAGCGGGGCTTGACGGCCCGGAACTCCTCGGTGTCGCCGCGGGCGTAGCCGATCTCCGCGCCGTGCGCCTCCGCCGCGCCCTGCGCCTTGGCCTGGTCGGACACGGCGGCGGCCACCGCCTCGGCCACGTCGCGGTTGAACACCGAGGGGACGATGTAGTCCTCGCGCAGCTCGTCGTCCCGGACGATCGACGCGATGCCGCGCGCCGCGGCCATCTTCATCTCCTCGGTGATCTCGCGCGCTCGCACGTCGAGCGCGCCGCGGAAGATGCCGGGGAAGCAGAGGACGTTGTTGATCTGGTTCGGGTAGTCGCTGCGGCCGGTGGCGATCACCCGGGCGTACGGCTCGGCCTCCTCGGGCGTGACCTCCGGGTTCGGGTTCGCCATGGCGAAGACCATCGCGTCGTCGTTCATCCGCTGGAGCGCCCCGGGGTCCATGACCCTCGCCCCGGAGAGCCCGATGAACACGTCGGCGCCGTCGATCACGTCGGCCGGGCCGCCGTCGCGGCGGTCGGGGTTCGTGTGCTCTGCCAGCCAGCGCTTCATCTCCGGCATCGAGCCGTCCTCGTAGTCGGCCCGGGCGGTGTGCACGGCGCCCCTGGAGTCGCAGCCCACGATCCGGTGCACGCCCGCCTGCAGCAGGATCTTCGCCACGGCGACACCGGCGGCGCCGAGGCCGACGATCAGCACGTCCAGGTCCGCGAGCGCCTTGCCGGTCAGCTTGGCGCCGTTGAGCAACGCGGCGAGCGTGACCACGGCCGTGCCGTGCTGGTCGTCGTGGAAGACCGGGATGTCGAGGTCGCGCTTGAGGCGTTCCTCGATCTCGAAGCAGCGGGGCGCGCTGATGTCCTCGAGATTGATGCCGCCGAAGGTGGGGGCGATGTGGGTGACCGCGGCCACGATCGCGTCCGGGTCCTGGGTGCTCAGGCAGATCGGGAACGCGTCGACGCCGCCGAACTCCTTGAACAGGACGGCCTTGCCCTCCATCACCGGCATCGCCGCCTCGGGGCCGATGTCGCCGAGGCCCAGGACCGCGCTGCCGTCGGACACGACCGCCACGGTGTTGCGCTTGATCGTGTACTGGAACGCCTTGTCGCGGTCGCGGGCGATCGCCGCGCAGACCCGGGCGACGCCGGGCGTGTAGGCCATGCTGAGATCGTCGCGGGTGCGCAGCGGCAGCTTGTTGCGCTGCTCGATCTTGCCGCCGACGTGGAGCAGGAACGTGCGGTCGGTGGCGTCGATGAGGTTGGCGCCGTCGACGCCGCGGACGGCGTCCGCCACCCGGGCCGCGTGCTCCTCGCCGGCCGTCTCGACGGTGATGTCGCGGACGGTGTGGCGCTGGTCGAGCGAGACCAGGTCGATGCTGCCGATGCTGCCGCCGGCCTCGCCGATCGCCGTGGCGACGCGGCCGAGCATGCCGGGGCGGTGGTCGATCTCGACGCGGAGGATGATCGAGTACTGCGCGGACAGGGACGGCACGGGTGGGGATCTTCCCACGCCGTGGGTAGGGTGAGGCGCATGCCGTCCACGTCGCCCGGCCTGGACCGGGCCCTGCTGCGCTTGGCCTCGGTCGTAGTGCTCGGGACGATCATGTCGATCCTCGACACGACGATCGTCAACGTGGCGATCGAGACGCTCTCGCGCGAGCTCCACTCGTCGCTGTCGACGCATCCAGTGGGTCGCCACGGGATACCTGCTGGCGCTGGCCACGGTGATCCCGCTGACCGGGTGGGCGATGGAGCGCTTCGGCGGCAAGCGGATGTGGATGATCTCGCGTGACGCTGTTCATGCTCGGCTCGGCGCTGTGCGGCCTCGCGTGGTAGCGCGGGTCGCTGATCGTCTTCCGCGTGCTGCAGGGGTTCGGCGGCGGGATGATCCTGCCGATCGGCCAGGCGATCCTCGCCCAGGCCGCCGGGCCGCAGCGGATGGGCCGGGTGATGAGCGTGATCGGCGTGCCCGACGCTGCTCGGGCCGGTGCTCGGCCCGGTGATCGGCGGGGTCATCGTCGACAACTTGTCCTGGCGCTGGATCTTCTTCGTGAACATGCCGGTGGGGATCGTGGCGCTGGTCCTGGCGTGGCGGATCCTGCCGGCGGCCGACGCGCGGCGGACGCGGCCGGCGCTCGACGTGCGTGGGGCTGCTGCTGCTCTCGCCGGGGCTCGCCGCGCTGGTCTACGGCCTGTCGGAGTTCGGCATCAAGGGCGGCCTCGACCACTGGACCGTGCTCGTCGGGATCGTGGCCGGCGCGGTGCTGCTCGTGGGGTTCGTCGTGCACGCGCTGCGGGCCGGCGCGGGCGCGCTGATCGACCTGCGGCTGTTCCACGAACCGGGCGTTCGCCGCCGCGTCGGGGACGACGCTCGTGTTCGGCGATGTCCCTGTTCGGCGCGATGTTCGTGATGCCGCTCTACTACCAGGTGGTGCGGGGGCAGAGCGCGCTCGACGCCGGCCTGCTGCTGGCGCCGCAGGGGCTGGGGGCGGCCACCGCGATGCCGATCGCCGGCCGGCTCACAGACCGCGCGGCGCCGGCCGGATCGTGCCGTTCGGGATCGTGGTGGTGCTGATCGGGACGTTGACCTTCACGCAGCTCGCCGCGCGACACGAGCTTCGCGCTGCTCGCCGTGTCGCTCTTCGTGCGCGGCGTGGGCCTGGGGATGACGATGATGCCCGCGATGGCCGCGGCCTACCAGACGCTCGACCGCGCCGCGGTGCCCCGGGCCACCAGCTCGATCAACATCGTCCGCACCGTCGGCGGCTCGCTCGGGACGGCGATCCTGTCGGTCGTGCTGAGCGCCAGATCGCCGCCCAGCTCTCGGCGGTCGGCTCGGCGGACTTCGGCACCGGCTCGCTCGGCCGCCTGCAGGGAGCGCCCCCGATCTACGCCCGCCTGCTGTCCCACGCCTTCGCGAACACGTTCTGGTGGTCCGTCGGCCTCACCGCGCTCGGGCTGATCCCGGCGATGTTCCTGCCCCGCCACCCGGCGGGCGCCCGCCGTCCGGTGCCGGCCACCGAACCCGCGTAAAGCTTACGCTTGACGTTCAGTCCGACGTCTTGTCGGGCGCGGACGGTGGGCTGTGCCATTTGAATCGCGGATTCCGCAACTCGGATGGCACGGCGGTCGATGAACCGCCCCGCCCTACCCAGCTTGGCCGTTAGCCGATCCCGGCGCCGCCGTGAGCGGCTTGGCGCGCTCTACGAGGAGTGCCGGCCGGCGAGGTTCTCGGAGCCGGATGCGCCCTCGGCGGGCGCGTCGTCGCCGGCCTCCTGCGCCTTCTCGTTGTTGCGCGCGGCCTCCTCGAGCTGCTCGAGGCCGACGATGCGCACGCTGGAGCGGAAGCTGCCGTCGCGGCCGTGCTGCTCGACGTCGCCCCGGCCGGCGCTGCCGCCGCCCGGCCGGTCGCGGTCGTAGCGGCCGCCGCCGCCGCGGTAGCCGCCCCCGCCGCCGCGGCGTCCGCCGCGCCCGCCCCGACCGCGGTCGTCGCGGACGCGCGGGTTGACGATCGCCTTCACGTCGCGCACCGGCGTCGCCGCCAGCCGCACCCAGGCGGTGAACGTCGGATCGCCGGGCTTGATGGCCCTGCGCCTGCTCGGCGCACACCGACGACCACTTCATCGTCTCGCCATCGTCCCGGCGCTTGGGCTGCAGCGCCTCGAGCACCGCCTCCGAGCCCCCGACGCGCTCGATCGCCGCAACCAGCCGCGCCTGCGCCCGCGCCGAGCGCGTGGGCGACGTGGCCGGCGCCTGCGGCTGCTGGGCCGGCGCCGGCTCGGCGGCGGCCGCCGGGGCCTCGCCCTCCGCGACGGGCGCCACTTCGGCGGCCGGCGCAGCCTCGCCGGCCTGCTCCTCAGCCTCGCCGACCGCGGCCTGCTCCTGCTTGCGCAGTTCGGTCAACTTCGCGAAGAACGTGCGCCGGTGCCGCTCGGCGGCGGTCAGCCGCCGCCGCCGCCGCGGCTGGTCCGGCCGCCCGGGGCGCCGCTGCTGCGCCCCGCCCTCCGGCGCGCCGGGCTGCGGCGGCGTGGCGGGCTGCGCGGGTGTTTCCGCGGCGGGCTGCGCGGGCACCTCCGCGGGCGTCGCCGCCGCGGGCTGCGCGGGAGTCTCAGCGGGCGTCTCCGCCGCGGGCTGTGCGGGAGTCTCAGCGGCGGCCGGAGCAGGCGCCTCGGCGAGCGTCTCCGCGGCGGGCTCCGCGGGAGTCTCGGCGGCCGGCACAGCGGGTGTCTCGTCGGCGGGCGTCTCCGCGGCGGGCTGCGCCTCGGCGGGCGTCTCCGCGGCGGGCTCCGCGGGAGTCTCGGCGGCCGGCACAGCGGGTGTCTCGTCGGCGGGCGTCTCCGCGGCGGGCTGCGCCTCGGCGGGCGTCTCCGCGGCGGGCTCCGCGGGAGTCTCGGCGGCCGGCACGCGGGTGTCTCCTCGGCGGGCGTCTCCGCGGCGGGCTGCGCCTCGGCGGGCGTCTCCGCGGCGGGCTGCGCGGGAGTCTCGGCGGCCGGCTCAGCGGGTGTCTCCGCGGCGGCCTCGGCGGGCGACTCCGCAGCAGGCTGCGCCTCGGCGGGCGTCTCCGCGGCGGGCTGCGCGGGAGTCTCGGCGGCCGGCTCAGCGGGTGTCTCCGCGGCGAGCCTCGGCGGGCGACTCCGCGGCGGGCTGCGCGGGCGCCTCGGCGGGTGTCTCCGCGGCGGGCTCCGCGGGAGTCTCGGCGGCCGGCTCAGCGGGTGTCTCCGCGGCGGCCTCGGCGGGCGACTCCGCAGCAGGCTGCGCCTCGGCGGGCGTCTCCGCGGCGGGCTCCGCGGGAGTCTCGGCGGCCGGCTCAGCGGGTGTCTCCGCGGCGACCTCGGCGGGCGACTCCGCGGCAGGCTCCGCGGGCGCCTCGGCGGCGGGCGGCGCCGGTGTCTCCGCGGCCGGCGGCTCGGCCGGGATCGCCTCGGCGGCGAGGGGGTCTCCGTGGGAGGTCGTCGGGGTCGCCGGGCCGGGCGTGTCGGCGGGGGTCGCGGCCGGGTCGGGCTGGGGGTCCACGGTCGAGTCGAGGCCGGGTGCGTCGGCGGCGACGGCCGCCTCGGCGACCGCGTCTTCCTGTGACGGGGTCGGGGACGTGTCGGTGGTCTCTGACTCGGTGGTCGGAGCGCGGTCCTCGGGGGAGGGCGTCTCGGTCATGTGGTGGACCTCTGGCTGGCTCGGGTCGGCGCGCGGCGCAGGACGGGCTCACGCGGCAGTGCGCGCGCGGGCAGGGCCCCAGGGCGTTCGTTCGCCCGGAAGCCGCGTTGGCCAGCATAGCGGTCCGGAGGCGTGCGCCGGCCACCCGCGCGGCCGTGCTGACAAGCCGGTGTTTCCGGTTTCGACAGCACACCCGCGGCAGGCCCGGACGTCTAGCATCGACGCGATGGCCGGCGCCAACGGAGACACCCCGCGCGAGCTGTTCCTGATCGACGGGAACTCGCTCGCCTACCGCGCGTTCTTCGCCCTGCCGGAGTCGATCTCGACCTCCGACGGCCGGCCCGACCAACGCGATCTTCGGCTTCGCCTCGATGCTGGTGAAGATCCTCACCGACTACGGGCCACGTGCCGACCGTGGTGGTGTGGGACGCCGGCATGTCCGGCCGCAAGGAGATCTCGCGCCGACTACAAGGCGCAGCGGTCCAGCCGGCCCGACCTGCTGAAGCGTCCAGTGGCCGCACCTGCGGCCGCTGGTGGAGGCGTTCGGCTACCGCAACATCTCCGTCGAGGGCTTCGAGGCCGACGACGTGATCGCCGCGCTGACCGAGCAGGCCAAGGAGCGCGGCATCCCCGTGATGGTGGTCACCGGCGACCGCGACGCCTACCAGCTCGTCGACGACGGCGTGCGGATCATGTCCACGTCCCGCGGCGTCACGGACACGAAGGTCTACGACCGCGAGGGCGTGATCGACCGCTACGGCATCCCGCCCGAGCTGATCCCCGACTTCATCGGCCTCAAGGGCGACACCTCGCGACAACATCCCCGGCGTCCCCGGCATCGGCGACAAGACCGCCGCCGACCTGCTCCAGCGTTCGGCGACCTCGAGGGCGTCCTCGGCCACGTCGACGACATCACGCGGCGCCAAGCGCAAGCAGAACCTCGTCGAGCACGCCGACAACGCGCGCATGTCCAAGCAGCTGGCGACGATGGTCCGCGACGTCCCGATCGACATCGACCTCGAGGTCGAGTTCACCACGGGCGCCCGACCGCGGCAACCTGCGCGCAGATCTTCCGCGACTGGGAGCTGCGCGACCCGCTGCGGCGCCTGGAAGAGGCGCTCGAGGCGGCCGAGCTGGACGCCATCCCGCGCCCCGAGGACGTCGAGCGGATCGAGGTCACGACCGACCCGCCGGCACGGCGGGCGACGCCGCCCGCCTGCACGGGCGACGAGCTGGCGCTGATCGTCTTCCCGCCCGAGATCCCCGAGGGCGAGCTGATCCCGCGCGAGCAGAAGTGGCGCTTCGCCGCCTACGCGGGCGGCAACCGGGCGCTCGCGGGCGAGGTCGACGACCCCGCCGAAGTCGTCGCCGCCGCCGGGGACCGCCCCGTGGTGGCCCACGACGCCAAGGCCCTGGGCGAGGTCCCGCGCCAACCTGGCCTTCGACACCGAGGTCGCCGCCTACCTGCTCGACCCCGCCCGCCGCGGCTACCCGCTCGAGGAGCTCGCCGAGGAGCGCGGCATCGCCGCCGACGGCGGGCGACCCCCTCGCCACCCAGGCGGTGCTCATCCACGCGCTCGCCGCCCGGCAGCGCGCCGCAGATCGCACGAGCGCGGCCTGGAGCCGCTGCTGCGCGAGATCGAGCTGCCGCTCGTCCACGTGCTGAGGGAGACCGAGAAGGCGGGGATCAAGCTCGACACCCGCCGGCTGGAGATCGTGGCGAGCCGGATCCAGCGCCGACGTGGTCACGCTCGAGCGCGAGATCTGGGAGCTGGCGGACGAGGAGTTCGTGATCGGCTCGCCCCAGCAGCTCGGCGCGGTCCTGTTCGACAAGCTCAAGCTCTGCGCGCAAGCGCCGCGGCAAGACCGGCTTCTCCACCGACGCCCGCGTCCTGCAGGCGATCCGCGACGAGCACGAGATCATCCCCAAGATCGAGCGCTACCGCGAGCTGAGCAAGCTCGCCCAGACCTACCTGGACGCGCTGCCGAGCGTGGATCGGCGACGACGGCCGCCTGCACACCACGTTCGAGCAGACGACCGCGGCCACCGGGCGCCTGTCCTCGATCAACCCGAACCTCCAGAACATCCCGATCCGCACCGAGACCGGCCGCGAGATCCGCGCCTGCTTCGTCGCCGAGACCGGCAACCGGCTGCTGATCCGTCGACTACGGCCAGGTCGAGCTGCGCGTGCTCGCCCACATCGCCAACGAGCAGGTGCTGCAGGGACATCTTCGCCCGCGGCGAGGACGTCCACACCGAGACCGCCTCCGCCGTGTTCGAGCTGCCGCCCGAGCAGCTCGACGTCGGCATGCGCTCGAAGGCCAAGATGGTCAACTACGGGATCGTCTACGGCCTGTCGGCCTACGGCCTGAGCCGACCGCCTGCGGATCTCCCAGGAGGAGGCGCAGGAGTTCATCGACCGCTACCTGGAGCGCTTCCCGGCCGTCGCGCAGTTCATGAAGGACGCCGTCGAGCAGGCCGAGCAGCACGGCTACGTGACCACGCTGTTCGGCCGCCGCCGCCAGATCCCCGAGATCCGCGCCCGCAACTGGCAGATGCGCAAGCTGGGCGAGCGGCTGGCCGTCAACACCGTCATCCAGGGCACGGCGGCCGACATCATCAAGGTGGCGATGGTCCGCTGCCACGACGCCCTGGCCGAGGCGGGGCTGCAGACGCGCGTGATCCTGCAGATCCACGACGAGCTGCTGTTCGAGGGCCCGGCCGGACGAGATGGAGCAGGCGACGGAGATCGTCACGCGCGAGATGGTCGGCGCCGCGGATATCGACCCGCCGCTGGCCGTGGACGCGGGCGTCGGGGAGAACTGGCTCGACGCGAAGTAGCCTGCAGGGCATGAAGCTCGAGAACGAGTTCACGGTGCCGGCGGGGATCGACGAGGCGTGGGCCGTGCTGCTCGACGTCGAGCGGGTCGCACCCTGCCTGCCCGGCGCGGCCGTCGAGCCGGCCGGCGACGACGGCGAGTTCAGCGGCACGATGACGGTCAAGATCGGGCCGATCACCGCGCGCTACAAGGGCTCGGTCCGGATCCAGGAGGCCGACGAGGCCGCCCGCCGGGCGGTCATGCGCGCCCAGGCCAAGGACGCCCGCGGCCAGGGCACGGCGGCGGCGACGATCACCTCGACGATGGAGGCGGCCCCCGAGGGCGGCACGAAGGTCAAGGTGGTCACGGACATGCGCGTGACCGGCCCCGCGGCGCAGTTCGGCCGCGGCGTGATGCAGGACGTCTCGGCGAAGATGATGCGCCAGTTCGCGGAGTGCCTGGCGCGGGAGATGACCGGGCCGCCCCCCGGCGGACCAGCCGCGGCCGACGAGACCGCCGCCACCGCGCCGTCGGCCGGCGGCGAGGTGATCGCCGCCCCCGACGGCGGCCCGGCCGAGGCCACGACGCCGTCGGCGGGCGGCGAGGTGCTGGCGGGCGGCGCGACCGAGCACGTCGCTGCCGAGCCCCCGAAGCCCCGGCCCACGCCCGAGGTCCTCGACCTCGGTGAGGTGAGCCGCGACGCGGTGCTCAAGCGGGCCGTGCCGGTGGTCGGCGCGGCGCTCGTGCTGCTGATCCTCCTGCGCATCATCCGCCGCTAGGCATCCGGCGCGGTCGCCGGTACGATCGCGGCGGGATGAGCGACCGCCGTCGCACGCTGCAGCTCTTGAGCGATGCGTTCTTCGTGCTGATCATCTTCGCGGTCGCGCTGTTCGCGTTCTTCGTCGCGCTCGGGGCGCTGAAGCCGGGCCAGGTGGTGGGGCTCTCCATCACGATCGCCGTGCTGGCCGCGCTGTGGGTCGTGCACGCCGTCTGGGTCGCCCGCCGCACCGCCGGCGCCCGCGACGCGGCGAGCATGCGGGCGCGCGAGCGCCGCGGCTTCTAAAGCGCGTCACCCGATCGGCCGATCACCGGGGCATCATGCCCGCTCTGCTCTCCCGCCTCGGCATCCGGGGCCAGCTGCTCATCGCGCCCGTCGTCGTGCTCGTCCTGATGGGCGTCCTCGGTTTCGCCGGCTACCGCGGCCAGTCGAACCTCGCCGGCCACGCCAAGACCTCCGCGGACGAGACCACGGCGGTGGAGATGCTGCGCGACTCGAACTCGCGCATGTTCGAGGGCGACCGCTTCCTCAGCCTGGCGCTGCGCGCGACCACGCCGAAGGACTTCAAGGAGATGCAGGGCGAGGAGGCCGACGTGACCAACGAGTCCGTCACCGGCTTCCGCCAGTTCGCCTCCCGCGCCCGCACCCCCGCGCTGCGCCGCGCCGCGCTGGCCCAGGCCGCGTTGGTGGCGAAGATCGGGCAGGAGCGCCGGCAGGTCTTCGCGCAGGCCGCGACGTCCGCCGGCAAGCCGCTGCCCGCTGCGGCCGCCAAGGCCTTGGGCCGCGTCGAGACCGACACCGAGACCGCCGACGGCGACAACGACAAGCTGGTCGCCCGCGAGCAGGCCGTGACCGACCGGATCGCCCGCGAGGCCCAGGCCACCGCCACTTCCGGCGAGCACCTCGTGGAGCTGCTGCTGGCCGCCGCCGCGCTCCTGGCGCTCGGCGTCAGCTACCTGGTCTCCCGCCCGCTCGTTCGCGCGGCCCGCGCCCTGGTGAACGCCGCGCGCGGCATCGCCGCCGGCGACGTCGACCAGCACGTCGACGTCAACGTGGGCGGCGAGCTCGGCGCGACCGCGGACGCGTTCGAGGACATGGTCGACTACCTGCGCACGATGGAGCGCGCCGGCGGCCGGATCGCCGACGGCGACCTGACCGTCGAGGTCGAGCCGCGCTCCGAGGGCGACGCGCTCGGACACGCCTTCCAGCGCATGACCGAGAATTTGCGCCACATGATCGGCGACGTGGTGGCCACCGCGACCACCGTCCGCGAGTCCTCCGAGAACGTCGCCCGCACGTCCGACGAGGCCGGCCAGGCCGTCGGCGAGGCCGCCCAGGCGATGAGCGACATCACCGGCGGCGCCGAGGAGCAGCTGCGCCTGCTGGGCAGCGCCACGCGCTCGGCCGAGGAGATGGCGCTCGCCGTCCAGGCCTCCGCCGAGGCCGCGCGCGAGTCCGCCGGCGCCGCCCGCGAGGCGCGCGAGCTGGCCCGTGCCGGCGTCGAGGCCGTCGGCAAGTCGAGCGACGTCATGTCCGCGGTGCGCGAGTCCGCGCGCTCGACCTCCGAGGCGATCGGCGAGCTCGAGTCCAAGTCCGCGCAGATCGGGTCGATCGTCGGCCGGATCACCGAGATCGCCGAGCAGACGAACCTGCTCGCGCTCAACGCCGCCATCGAGGCGGCCCGGGCGGGCGAGCACGGCCGCGGCTTCGCCGTGGTGGCCGAGGAGGTGCGCGGGCTGGCCGAGAACGCCGCCAGCGCCGCGGCCGAGATCGGCGGCCTCGTGGGCCAGATGCAGGCCGAGACGCGCAGCGTGGTGGCCGTCGTGGCCGAGGGCGCGACGCGCACCGAGGAGGGCACGGCCACCGTCGAGGAGAGCCGCGCCGTATTCGAGCGCATCGACGCCGCGATCGCGGCCATGGACGAGCGGATCAGCTCGGTGGCCGAGAGCGCCCGCGCCGTCGTCGAGGGCGCCGCGGGCCTTCACTCCGAGCTCGATCAGGTCGCCTCCGTGGCCGAGCGCTCGACCGCCGCCAGCCAGCAGGTCTCGGCCGGCACCGAGCAGACGAGCGCCTCGACGATGGAGATCGCCGCGTCCGCCCAGCAGCTGCAGGGCAGCGCGGGCGAGCTGCACGAGCTGGTCGCCCGCTTCCGCATCGCTTAGTACCGGCCCCCGCGACTACGCCGGGTTGACGCGGGCCCTCGCGGCCGCGAGCGACCCACCGTATTTACGGTCACCGGTACTTTCCCCGGGGTGATCGACCCCGAGCTGCAGCCGATCGTCGACGCGATGCTGGCCCTGTCCGGGCCGCCGCCGGAGGACGTGCCGGTGGACCAGGCCCGGGCGGCGCACGCCGCGGAGACCGCGCAGCTCGCCGGCCGCGGCCCGGACGTGGCGCACGTCTACGACGGCGAGCTCTCCGGGATCCCGGTCCGCGCGTACCGGCCGCAGGCCGCGCGGGGCACGGTCGCCTACTTCCACGGCGGCGGCTGGGTGCTGGGCAACCTCGACTCCGTCGACGCCGTCTGCCGCGCGCTGGCGAACGCCGCCGGCGCCACGGTGGTCAGCGTCGACTACCGGCTGGCGCCCGAGCATCCCCATCCCGCGGCGCTGGAGGACGCGCTCGCGGTCACCCGCGCCCTGCGCGACCGGCCGCTGGGCGTGGCCGGCGACTCCGCCGGCGGCAACCTCGCGGCGATCGTCGCCCGCCACCTGAAGGACGACGTGGCGGCCCAGCTGCTCGTCTACCCGGTGACCGACGCGGGCGTCAACACGCCGTCGTTCGCCGAGTTCGCCGACGGCTTCGGGCTGACCGCGGCCGGCATGCGGCGCTTCTGGGAGGTCTATCTCGACGGCGCCGACGGCTTGGGGCCCGACGCCTCGCCGCTGCGCGCCGGCGACCTGCGCGGCCTTCCGCCCGCCTACGTGCTCACGGCGGAGTGCGACGTGCTGCGCGACGAGGGCGAGGCGTACGCGCACGCGCTGCGCGACGCGGGCGTCGACGTCGCCCTGCACCGGCACGCGGGCGTCGTGCACGGGTTCTGGCGCTGGCAGACCACGGCGGTCGCCCGCGAGGCCGCCCGCACGGCCGGCGAGGCCCTGCGCGCCGCGTTGGACTCCTGATCGCTGCGCGATTGGACAGCGGCGAGGCCCGCGAGGGTCTACCGTCCAGGCATGGCCACCATGACGACCGCGTTCTGGCATCCCTTCGCCGACATGGGCGCCGTCTCCCGCCGGGAGCTGACGATCGAGCGCGGCGAGGGCGTCTGGGTGTACGACAGCGAGGACAACCGCTACCTCGACGCCACGGCGTCGCTCTGGTACGCGAACATCGGCCACGGGCGCCCGGAGGTCGCCGACGCCGTGGCGACGCAGATGCGGCGCCTCGAGGCGTACTCGACGTTCGGCGACTTCGGCAACCACCCGGCCAACGAGCTGTGCGCCCGGCTCGCCGGCTATGCGCCGATGGAGGACGCGCGGATCTTCCTCGCCTCGGGCGGCGGGGACGCCATCGACACGGCCGCCAAGATCGCCCGCCGCCACTTCATCCTGCAGGGGCAGACCGAGCGCACGCACATCATCTCGCGCACCCAGGGCTACCACGGCACGCACGGCTTCGGCACCTCGATCGGCGGGATCGAGGCCAACGTGACCAACTGGGGGCCGCTGATCGGCGGCACCTCGACGGTCCCCTACGACTCGCTGGAAGCGCTCGAGCAGGAGATCCTGCGCGTGGGGCCCGACCGCGTCGCCGCGTTCTTCTGCGAGCCGGTGATCGGCGCCGGCGGCGTCTACGCGCCGCCCGACGGCTACATCGAGGGCGTGGCGGACCTGTGCGCCGAGCACGGCGTCCTGTTCGTCGTCGACGCGGTGATCTGCGGCTTCGGCCGGCTCGGCACGTGGTTCGGGATCGAGCGCTGGCCGGACGTCCGCCCCGACCTGATCACGTTCGCCAAGGGCGTGACCGCGGGCTACCTGCCGCTCGGCGGCGTCGTCGTCGCGGGCCGGGTGGCCGAGCCGTTCTTCGCCGAGGCGGGCGGGCCGATGCTGCGCCACGGCGCCACCTACGCCGGCCACCCGAGCTGCTGCGCCGCCGCGCTGGCCGTGCTCGACATCTACGAGAGCGAGAACCTGATCGCCCGCGGGCAGGAGCTCGAAGGCCCGCTGCACGACGCGCTGGCCACGCTGGCCGACCATCCGGCGGTGGGCGAGATCCGCGCCGGGTTCGGCTTCCTCGCCGCCGTGCAGCTGTCCGCGGACGCGCTGGCCTCAGAGCCGGGCGCGGTCGCCCAGGTCGCCCAGGGCGCCCGCGAGGCCGGCGTGCTCATCCGCCCGCTGCTCAGCGGCGTGGCGATGTCGCCGCCGCTCACCGTCGACCACGGACAGATCCAGCAGATCGCGGACGCGATCCGCGCCGGCCTCGACCGCCTCGGCGGCGCGAGCTCAGGCGGCTAGGGCCTGGATCCGCGCCGCCGGCGGCGCCGGGATGGCGAACGACGGCGGCGCGATGTCCAGGTAGTGGCGGAAGCCCCACATGGACGTGCGCGAGCGCGCGAACGCGCGCGCGAGCGTGTCCAGCGGGCGGCCGTGCAGATGGCGGATCGACTGCTGGGTCAGGTACATGGCGGCGAACTTCGCCCGGTGCGAGCGCGAGAAGGCGCCGTAGCGGGCCAACGCGGCCGCGCGGTCGCGGCGGCCGTCCAGCACGGCCCGCAGCTCCCGGCCGAGCGCGATGCCGAAGTAGAACGCCGTGCGGATGCCCTCGGCCGTCAGCGGCAGGCAGTGGCCCGCGCTGTCGCCGGCGAAGAACACGCCGTCCTCGGTGGCGGGCCGCAGCCGGTGCGGGATCCAGTTGCCCTGGTAGCCGTCCGGCTGCGCGTCCACGTCGGCCACCAGCCGCAGCGTGGGCTGCTTGACCGGGTCGCGCGGGTCGAACGAGCCGACGCCGATCCGCAGCTCGTCGCGCGCGGGGAACGACCAGCCGTAGCCGGCGTCGACGTAGCGGCGGTCGATCCACAGCTCGAGGTCGTCCCCGCGGCCCCCGGGGTGGACCTCCAGTCCGCGCGACAGCGGCGCGTCCGGCGGCTGCACGTTCGCGCCCGCGCCCAGCACCCGGCGCCAGCCCGAGGGCGTCGACGATCAACGGCGCGCGCACGTCGCCGCGGTCGGTGGCGACGGTGGCGCCGTCGCGCCCCTCGACCTTCGCCGTGTCGAACTCCGCCTCGCCGCTCTGCTCCCACAGCAGCGCGCACAATTCCGGATAGTCGAACGTGGAGAAGGTGAACGGCAGCGGCCAGCGCGTGCTCGGGACCCGCGGCGTGTGCACGAGCAGCGAGTCGAACGTCTGCCGGATCGACGCCTCGACGTCCAGGTTGCGCAGCCACTCCGTCGGGGCGGCGCACGCCGAGGTCTGCCGCTCGCCGATCTCGTAGCGGTCGAGCACGATCACGTGCGCTCCGGTGGCCCGTAGCTCGCGGGCCACGGCCAGGCCCGCGAACGAGGCGCCGCAGATCAGCACGTCGGCGTCCGCGCCGCGTGCGAAGGGCACTCTCTGGGTACCGCGTTTCGTCGCTCTGACCGGCATGGGCCGCTACAGTATCTGGCCGCTAATGGAAGCCACGCTCACTCCCCCTGCCATCTCGGATCCCCGCGTCGTCGAGGGCTCCGACGGGATGCTCCTCGAGATCGACGGCCAGATCGTCCCGAACTACGACGCCACCATCGTCCCCTTCGAAGAGGGCGACGTGGTCACCGGCAAGGTGGTGCGCATCGACAAGGACGAGGTCCTCGTCGACATCGGCTACAAGAGCGAAGGGGTCATCCCCAACAACGAGCTCTCGATCCGCAAGTCCGTCGACCCGCATGACGAGGTCGAGATGGGCGAGGAGGTCGACGCGCTCGTCCTCACCAAGGAGGACCAGGACGGCCGGCTGATCCTGTCCAAGAAGCGCGCCCGGTTCGAGCGCGCCTGGCGCAAGATCGAGGCGGCGGCCGACTCCGGCGAGCCCGTCAACGGCGCGGTCATCGAGGTCGTCAAGGGCGGCCTCATCGTGGACCTCGGGGTGCGCGGCTTCCTGCCCGCCTCGCTGGTCGACATCCGCCGCGTGCCGAACCTGGACGAGTACCTGGGCCAGACCATCCAGACGAAGGTCATAGAGCTCAACCGCTCGCGCAACAACGTCGTCCTCAGCCGCCGCGCGGTGCTGGAGGAGGAGCGCAAGGAGCAGCGCCAGGCCATCCTGGAGCGCCTGCAGCCCGGCCTCATCATCGAGGGTCAGATCTCCAACATCGTCGACTTCGGCGCGTTCGTCGACCTGGACGGCATCGACGGCCTCATCCACATCTCCGAGCTCTCGTGGTCGCACGTCAACCACCCGAGCGAGGTGCTGTCGATCGGCCAGACCGTCGAGGTCAAGGTCCTGGACATCGACCGCGACCGCCAGCGCATCTCCCTGGGCCTCAAGCAGACCCAGGAGGACCCGTGGCAGCGCGTGGTCGACACCTACCACGTGGGCGACGAGCTCGAGGGCACGGTCACCAAGGTCGTGGCGTTCGGCGCGTTCGTGGAGATCCTCGAGGGCGTCGAGGGGCTCGTGCACATCTCCGAGCTCGCCCAGCAGCACGTCGAGAACCCGCGCGAGATCGTCCAGCCGGGCGACGAGGTCAAGGTCAAGATCCTGGAGATCGACTCCGAGCGCCGCCGGCTCTCGCTGTCCATCAAGCGGGTCGAGGGCCAGGTCCTGCCGCGCCGCACCGAGGGCGTGACCGACGCCGGCGACCTCGAGGACATGCCGGAGCTCGGCCTGTCCGAGGACGTGTTCGCCGAGCAGCCGCAGGTCGAGGCCTCCGAGGAGGAGGCAGACCTGGAGGCCGAAGCCGCCGACGTGGAGGCCGAGGCGCCGCGCGCCCACGACCTCCCGGAGGAGGAGCAGCCGGGCGGAGAGGACACCGAGACGGAGTGACGCCGCCGCCGTTCGTCGGGCTGACGGGCGGCATCGGCGCGGGCAAGTCGGAGGCGCTCGCCGCGCTCGAGCGCCTCGGCGCGGCCACGATCAGCGCCGACGCCGTCGTCCACGAGCTCTACGACGACCCGGAGGTGCGGGCCGCCGTGGTCGCCCGCTGGGGCGACGAGGTGGCGCCGGGCGGCCGGGTCGACCGCTCCGCCGTGGCCCGGCGCGCGTTCGCCACGGACGCGGACCGCGAGTGGCTGGAGCAGCTGCATCTGGCCGCGGGTGGGCGAGCGGATCGCCGCGTGGCGGGCGGCGGAATCGCACCAGGATCCGCCGCCGCGCGCGCTGGTGGTGGAGACGCCGCTGCTGTTCGAGGCCGGGCTGGAGTCGCGGCTACGACGCGACGATCGCCGTCGTGGCCGACGAGGCCGTGCGGGCGGCGCGGGCCGGCGCCCGCGGGCACGCGGCGCTGGACGAGCGCACGGCGCGCCAGCTCACCCAGGCGCAGAAGGCCGAGCGGGCGACCTACGCTGTGGACAATTCCCGCAGCCTCCGCGAACTTCAGGAGGAGCTGTCGGGGGTTCTTGCGAAGCTGACGTCCTGAGCCTGAGCCGATGAGCGCCCAACCCGCAGCCGCCCGCCGCCAGAGCCGGCCTTCCGCCGCGTCGCGCAAGCGCGCGCGCCGCCGGGCGCTGCTGCGCCGCCGGCTGGTTCTCGCGGCCGGCCTGGCCATCGTCGTCCTCGCGGTGCTGGCGCTCGTGCACCCGGTCGACCACGCGGTGCAGGAGATCAAGCTCCCGCTGCGCCACGAGGACATCATCCGCCAGCAGGCCGCCGAGAAGGGCGTCGACGCGTCGCTGATCGCCGCGGTCATCTACACCGAGTCGCACTTCCGCGACCAGACGTCGCACGCGGGCGCGACGGGGCTGATGCAGCTCCTGCCGTCCACCGCCGCCTACATCGCCCGCAAGTCCGGCGGCACCCGCTTCACCCGCTCGGACCTGGCCACGCCGCAGATCAACATCGCCTACGGCACCTGGTACCTCCGGTACCTGCTGGCGAAGTACCACGGCAACGTCGTGCTCACGCTGGCCGCCTACAACGCCGGCGAGGGCAAGGTCGACGAGTGGTCGCGGGCCGCCCAGGCGCGCGGTGAGCCGTTCGACGTGGCCAGGCACATCCCGTTCGCGGAGACGCGCGACTACGTGCACCGCGTCCTCTCGGCCCAGCGGGAGTACCGGCACAACTACGCGCACGAGCTCGGCCTACGCTGATGGGCACCCGGCACCGGAACACGAGGGGTTCTCGCGGGCCCCCGCCGCGAGCGACCCGCCGTACTCGCGGTGACGGGCACCGCGCTGGTCACCGGGGCCTCGCGGCGGGCGGGGATCGGCTACGCGATCGCCCGGCGGCTGGAGGTCGACCGGATCGTGCTCCACGGCTGGGGGGACAGCGTGGAGGACGCGGCCGCGGCGCTGCGCGAGGAGCGGCCCGGCGTGGTGGTCGAGACCGTCGAGGCCGACTTCGCCGACCCGGAGGCGCCGGAGCGGGTGGTCGAGGCCTGCGGCGGGCTCGACATCCTCGTGGTCAACCACACCGACGACCCCCGCGGCGGGCTGGGCGACCTGGAGGCGGCGGACATCGACCACGCGCTGGCGGTCATCGTGCGCGCCTCGCTGCTGCTCGTGCAGGCGTTCTACGCGCGCCACGACGGGCGCGAGGGCGGCCGGGTGATCCTCATGACGTCCGGCCAGCACCGGGGGGCGATGCCCGGCGAGTTGGCCTACATCGCCGGCAAGGGCGCGCTGCACCAGCTCACGCGCAGCCTCGCGGCCGCGGTGGCGGACAAGCGGATCACCGTCAACTGCGTCGACCCGGGCGCCACGGACACGGGCTGGCCGGACGCGGAGACGTACGCCGCCGTCCTGGCCGAGGCGCCGTTCGGGCGCTGGGGCGAGCCCGACGACGCGGCCCGGCTGATCGCGTTCCTGTGCTCGCCGGCGGGCGGCTGGGTGACCGGGCAGGTGATCACCTCGTCCGGCGGGGGACCATAGGTCGGATGCACCTACGCAAGCTGGGACGGACGGGATTCGAGGTCTCGGAGGTCGGCTACGGCGCCTGGGGGATCGGCGGGAGCAAGTGGCTGGGTGCGGAGGACGACGAGTCCCTGCGCGCGCTGCACCGGGCGATCGACGAGGGCGTGAACTTCATCGACACCGCGCTGGGCTACGGCGGCGGACACTCCGAGGAGCTCGTGGGCCGGGTGGTGCGCGAGCGCTCCGAGCGCGTCTACGTGGCCACGAAGATCCCGCCCAGGAACGGGATCTGCTCGTGCGCAGCGGCGCGGCCGACACGGTGCAAGTCATCTACAACGTCTTCGACCAGTCGCCGGAGGACGAGCTGCTGCCGGCGTGCGCCGAGCACGGCGTCGGCGTGCTGGCCCGCGTGCCGCTGGACGAGGGCGCGCTGACCGGCCGCATCACGCCCGACAGCACGTTCCCGGAGGGCGACTTCCGCTGGGACTACTTCCGCGACGGGCGCCTGCGGGAGGTCGACGAGCACGTGCGGGCGATCGTCGACGACCTGGGCATCGAGCGCGACGAGCTGGCCGAGGTGGCGCTGCGCTACATCCTCTCGCACGAGGCCGTGAGCACGGTCATCCCCGGGATGCGCAGCGTCCGCAACGTCGAGCGCAACACGGCGCTGGGCGACGGGCGCGGCCTGCCGGCGGAGCAGGTCGCGAAGCTCAAGGCCCACCGCTGGGAGCGCAACTTCTACGGATGAGCGCCGCGCCCGTCGCGTACAGTTGCAGAATGCAACCTGAGCGGACGCGGACGTTCTCCTGGGCCGATCCGCTCGTCACCGCCGAGGCGACCGGCGGGATGTCGGGCCTGGAGGCGATCCGGGCGATCATGGACGGCGAGCTCCCGCCGCCGCCGATCGCCCGCCTGCTCGACTTCGAGATCACCCACGCCGAGCGCGGGCGCGTGATCTTCGCGCTGGAGCCGGCGGAGTGGATGTACAACCCGATCGGCTCGGTCCACGGCGGCGTGGCCTCGACCCTGCTCGACTCCGCGCTCGGCTGCGCGGTCCACACCGTGCTGGACGCGGGCGTGCGCTACACGACCTCGGACCTCCACGTCCGCTTCGTGCGCGCCATCCGCGCCGACACCGGCCGGGTGCTGGCCGACTGCCACGTCGTCCACGCCGGGCGGCGGCTGGCCACGGCCGAGGGCAAGCTCTACGCGGAGGCCGACGAGACGCTGTTCGCGCACGCCACCACGAGCTGCCTGATCCTCTGACGCGGGGCACCTCGTGTTATCGGCGACGATGACTTGCCGCCGCGCATGATCGATCGCCTACGCGCGCGAACCGATCACGGTCGACCGAAAGGTTGTCACACCGGAAACACGTGGGGCGCCTGACCGTCGCCACGCGACGCTAAGGAGCCCCAGCTCACCGCGGGCGCGACAGAAACGATCATCCGGGCACCGCGGATGACACCCTCGCTCCCTTACCCAGCCGGCCGTTCGCCGAGCCCGCCGCCAGGTCTCAGCTCGGCCGCCGCGGGGGCCGCGGGCGCCGGTGCCTGAGCGCAGGCCGCTCGTGCCCGGGCGGAGGTGGAGGCGGGGGCGGCTTCGGCGGCGGCGCCTGCGCGGCCCGCTCCTCGTCCTCCGAGCGCCCGACGGCCAGGAAGACGAGCGAGACCGCGATCACGCCGGCGATCCCGAACAGCGCGACCGCGACCGCGCGCACGGCGGTCGCGCTCGACGCGATCACCAGCGCGGTCGCCACGAGGATCAGCGCGACCGGTCCGGCCGCCCAGCGCAGGTAAGGGTTCATCGCCACGTATCCTCCCGCGCCGTGGACTGGTGGCGCGACGGGGTGCTGTATCAGGTCTACCCGCGGTCGTTCGCCGACGGCGACGGGGACGGGGTCGGCGACCTGCGCGGCATCCGCGCGCGGCTCGACCACCTGGAGTGGCTCGGCGTCGCCGGGATCTGGCTGAACCCGACGTTCCCGTCGCCCAACGCCGACTGGGGCTACGACGTCGCCGACTACTACGGCGTCCACCCGGAACTGGGCACGTTGGACGACCTCGACGCGCTGATCGCCGACGCCGGCGCGCGCGGCATCCGCGTCCTCCTCGATCTCGTCCCCAACCACACGAGCGACCGGCATCCGTGGTTCCGCGAGCGCCCCGACTTCTACGTCTGGGCCGACGATCACGGGCCGCCCAACAACTGGCGGTCGAGCTTCGGCGGCCCGGCCTGGTCGCGCGACGAGCGCACCGGGCGCTGGTACCTGCACAACTTCGCGCCGGAGCAGCCCGACCTCGACTGGTGGAACGAGGCGGTGCGGGAAGAGTTCGACGCGATCCTGCGCTTCTGGTTCGACCGCGGGGTGGCGGGGTTCCGGATCGACGTCTGCCACGGCATCGTCAAGGACGCCGAGCTGCGCGACGACCCCGCGGCCGGTCCGGAGGACCATCCGTGGGTCCGCCGGCGCGGCTACAAGCAGGTGTTCTCGATGAACCGCCCGGAGGTCCACGACGTGCTGCGTCGCTGGCGCGCGCTGGCCCGCGCCGAGGACCCGGAGCGGATCCTCGTGGGGGAGACGTACGTGCTCGACGTCGACCAGCTCGTGCCCTACTACGGCGCCGCCGAGGACGAGCTGCACCTGGCGTTCAACTTCCTCATGGTCCACGAGGCGCTGGCCGCCGAGCCGATGCGGGCGATCGTGGAGGCGATGGAGGCCAAGTTGCCCGCGGGCGCGTGGCCGGTCTACGCGGGGTCCAACCACGACGCCGGCCGCCTGGCCACCCGCTGGGCGCACGGCGACGAGTGCGCGGCCCGGGCGGCGCTCGTCATGCTGCTCACCCTGCGCGGCACGCCGTTCCTCTACTACGGCGACGAGATCGCGCTCGAGGACGTCGCGCTCGACCCCGCGAAGTCGCTCGACCCGGCGGCGCGCGAGGACCCGGAGCACGACCGCGACCGCTGCCGCACGCCGATGCCGTGGACCGACGAGCCGGGCGGCGGCTTCACCGCCGGCCCGCGCACCTGGCTGCCGTTCGGCGCGCTCTCGCGCAACGTCGCCGGTCAGCGCCGCGACCCGGGCTCGACGCTGCGCCTGACCCGCGACCTGATCGCGCTGCGGCGCGAGCGGGAGGATCTGCGGCGGGGCGACTACGCCGCGCTGGCTGCGCCGCCGGGCGCCTGGGCGTACCGCCGCGGCGAACGCCACGCGGTGGCGCTCAACCTGTCGCCCGAGGCGGTCGCGGTGGACGGACTCGCGGGTGTCGTGCTGGTCGCGACCGACCGCGACCGCGACGGCGAGCACGTGTCCGGCACGGTCGCCCTGGGCGCCTGGGAGGCCGCCGTGATCGAGCTCGCGGATCGGCCGCTGGCGCCCGATCTGCAAGCCGCCGATCGATCGTGACGCCGATCTCCGGAGTCGTGTAGCTTCAGCACGCCCCCCATGCCAGGCCCCAAGCGATTCCGGGAGGTCTTCCCCGGTGGAGAGAAGGCCGCCGGGCACGCACGCCGCGTGCTCGCGCGCTGGCTTGCGCACGCCGTGCCGGGCGACCGGCTCGGCGACATGCAGCTGCTCGTCACCGAGATCGTGGCCAACTGCGTGCGCCACGGGCGCGTGGGGGAGGACGGCGAGATCGATCTGCTGGTCTCGCTCGACAGTGGCGTAGCGCGCGTCGAGGTGCGTGACACCGGAATCCAGGCGGATCCGCGCGTGACGACGCCGGACCTGTCCGGCGGCGGCGGGTTCGGCATGGTGCTGGTCGAGCGCATGTCGCGCTCCTGGGGCGTCGACCACGAGCCGACCGTCGTCATGTGGTTCGAGCTCGAGTTCGAGGCGCTGGGCGGCGGCCAGAGCCGCGAGGCGGCCGGGCGGAACCGCCCCTTCGCGCGCCGCACGCGCGCGCCGCGGTTCCCTTTCAGCGCCGACCTGCGGGCGCTCGCGTCCTTCACGCCGGCCTGCGCCGGCGCGGTCTGACGCCCCGGCGGTTCCGTCCGGCGGGCGCTCTATCGTTCATGGGTCCATGCCGCCCTTCAAGCTCGACTCCGTCTATTCCCCCACCGCGGACCAGCCGGCGGCCATCACGTCGCTGGCCGAGGGCATAGAGGCGGACGAGCGCGGGCTGACCCTGCTCGGCGCCACCGGCACGGGCAAGACGATGACGATGGCGGCGACCATCGAGGCGGTGCAGCGCCCGGCGCTGGTCATCGCCCACAACAAGACGCTGGCCGCCCAGCTGTGCAACGAGTTCCGGACGTACTTCCCGAGCAACTCGGTCGAGTACTTCGTCTCCTACTACGACTACTACCAGCCTGAGGCCTACGTCCCCTCGAAGGACCTGTACATCGAGAAGGACTCGGCCATCAACCAGGAGATCGACCGGCTGCGCCACGCCGCCACGGCGTCGCTGTTCGCCCGCCGGGACGTGATCATCGTCGCCTCCGTCTCCTGCATCTTCGGCCTGGGCTCGCCGGAGACGTACAACGACAACTGCCAGGTCATCGTCAAGGGCGGCGAGGTCGACCGTGACGAGCTCCTGCGCAAGCTCGTCCACCTGCAGTACAACCGCAACGACACCGCGCTCGGCCGCGGCACGTTCCGCGTGCGCGGCGACACGCTGGAGGTCTTCCCGGCCTACGAGGAGACGGCGTTCCGGGCCCTGCTGTTCGGCGACGAGGTCGAGCGCCTGCAGCACTTCGACCCGCTGACCGGCGAGCTCATCCGCGACGACCTGGAGCACGTGGCCATCTGGCCGGCCACGCACTACAACGTCAAGGAGGGCACGATGGAGCGCGCGGTGGCCGAGATCGGGGCCGAGCTCAGCCAGCGCTGCACCGAGCTGGAGGCCGAGGGCAAGCTCCTGGAGTCGCACCGCCTGCGCCAGCGCACGCAGTACGACATGGAGATGCTCAAGGAGGTCGGGTTCTGCTCGGGCATCGAGAACTACTCGCGCATCCTGGACGGCCGCGCGCCCGGCTCGCGCCCGTACTGCCTGCTCGACTACTTCCCGAAGGATTTCGTCGTGTTCATCGACGAGTCGCACCAGACCGTGCCGCAGATCGGCGGCATGCACGAGGGCGACCGGTCGCGGAAGTCGACCCTGGTGGACTACGGCTTCCGCCTGCCCAGCGCGCTGGACAACCGCCCGCAGACGTTCGAGGAGTTCCTGGCCATCACGCCGCAGATGGTGTTCGTGTCGGCCACGCCCGGCCAGTACGAGCGCGACCACTCGGCCCGGATCGTGGAGCAGATCGTCCGCCCGACGGGCATCGTCGATCCCGAGATCGACGTGCGCGAGACGAAGAACCAGATCGACGACCTGATGGGCGAGGTCCGGGGCCGCGTGGACCGCAACGAGCGCGTGCTCGTCACCACGCTCACCAAGAAGATGTCCGAGGACCTGACGGACTACCTGCTGGAGATGGGCTTCCGCGTGCGCTACCTGCACTCGGAGATCGACACGCTGGAGCGGATCCAGATCATCCGCGAGCTGCGCCTGGGCGAGTACGACGTGCTCGTCGGCGTCAACCTGCTGCGCGAGGGGCTGGATCTCCCAGAGGTCTCGCTGGTGGCCATCCTCGACGCCGACAAGGAGGGCTTCCTCCGCGGCGAGACATCGCTCATCCAGACCATCGGCCGCGCCGCCCGCAACGTCGAGGGCAAGGTGCTGATGTACGCCGACAAGGAGACGGACGCGATGCGCAGGGCGATCGCGGAGACCGACCGCCGGCGTGCCATCCAGCGGGCCTACAACGCCGAGCACGGGATCACGCCGGAGACGATCGTCAAGGGCATCTCGGACATCACCGAGTTCCTGATGTCCGACTCCAAGGTGCCCACCAAGGGCCGCCGTCGGCGCCGCGACAAGCAGGTCGAGATGGAGCCGGCGCAGATCGAGCAGATGATGCGCGAGCTCGAGGAGGAGATGTTCGCCGCGGCCGAGGAGCTGCGCTTCGAGTACGCGGCGAAGCTCCGGGACGAGATCCGCGACCTGCGCCGCGAGCTGGACGAGGCGACGGCGCCGGCCGGCGACTAGGACTCCGGGGCCGCGCCGGCGGGATGATCGTTTCTCTCCCCCGCGCCGGGGGCCGTGGGAATCTAGGCCCATACACGGCGCACAGAACACCACGCCAGCTTCCAGTGTGTAGGCATGACAGTCGATCGTGATCGCTTCGTCGGCCACGGCGTTCGCCTGTGAGCGGCCGCCGGGCTGACCCACCCCCTACAAGCCAGCCGTTCGCTGGGCCCGGCATGGCGCCGGCGCCGCCCCACGCGGAGCCGGGGCGGCCTCGAACCTCACGGCGCCGCCGAAAAGTTACGACTCGCACACGACCGACCGCAACCGCTCGTAATCACCCTGCGAACATGTGCCGATGCGGCGGCTGGCGTTCCGCGTGCCCGAGGTGGACAAGGAGGCGGTGCTGGACGCGCTGCTGCCGCTGCTGCCGGCGGGCGTGCGCGAGGAGGAGGGCGAGGGCTGGGTGGAGCTCTCCAGCTGCGCCGGCGCGCTGCCGGACCGCGGCGTGCTGGAGGCGGCGGCCGGCCGCGCGCTCGAGGCGTTCGGCGTAGAGGACGTGCCCGCCGACTGGCGCCAGCGGCGCGCGCGCTTCGGCGGCGGCGGCGTGCTCGTGCGCGATCGCGTGCTCATCCGTCCCCCTGGGACCCGCCCGCGCCGCCCGGGGTGGTCGACGTCGTGGTCGAGCGCCGGGGCAGCGCGTTCGGCTCGGGGTCGCATCCCACGACGCAGATGTGCGTGGCGCTGATGCTCGCGCTGGAGCCGTGCGGCGGCGCCGCCGACCTGGGCTGCGGCGTGGGGACGCTGGCGATCGCCGCGGCGAAGCTCGGCTGGGCGCCGGTGGTGGGCGTCGACCGCGTCGCGGTGGCGGTCGAGCAGGCGCGCGCGAACGTGGCCCGCAACGGGGTGGAGGTCGACTGCGCGGTGGCGGACCTGGCCGTGGACGACGTGCCGCTGGCGGCGCTGCTGCTCGTCAACGCGCCGCCGCCGGTGCAGGAACGGGTCGCCGCGGCGGTGACGCCCGAGGTGCGCCACGTGATCGTGTCGGGCATCGTCGCCGGCGAGGCCGAGGCGGTCCTGGGGGCCTACGGCGCCGCGGGCTACACGCCGGCGGAGGCGCTGGGCACGGAGGACGAGTGGCTCGCGCTGCGGCTGAGCTGCTGAGCCCGGAGCGGGCGGCGGCGGAGGGCGCGGCGCTCGGCCAGTTGGCCTGCGCGCTGCCGAACGGGGGGCTGCTGATCACGGCGTCGCGGCTCGTCGAGTTCGGCTGCCGCGCGGCGATCCTGCTGGCCCCCGGGCTGTTCCGGCTCGACCTCACGCCGCAGGAGGAGACGCTCGGGCTCTATCCGCGGCCGCTGTGCGACTTCGAGGTGGAGTGGCGGGCGGGGGAGGAGACCTGGGACGGCTACCGCGACCCGTCCGGCCCCGGCCCGATGGAGCTGCACGGGCGCTTCGACGTCCCCGACGGCCCGCTGGCCGCGTGGGTGCACATCCTGTCGTTCACCGAGCGCGACGCGCTGGCGGCGCACTTCGTCGCGAAGTGCGAGATCACCCGCGCAGGAGCGTGAGGATGGCCTGCGGCGCCTGGTTGGCCTGTGCCAGCATGCTCGTCCCGACCTGCTGCAGGATGCTCGCCTTCGTGTAGGCGGTCATCTCGGCCGCCATGTCGACGTCGCTGATCCGCGACTGGGCGGCGGTCAGGTTCTCCTGGTAGGCGGAGAGGCTGTCGAGGCGGTAGGAGAGCCGGTTCTGGATCGCGCCGAGCTGGCCGCGGACCGTCGAGACGTTCCGGATGGCGCCGTCGAGCGTGGCGATGTCGGACAGGCTGCCGGACAACAGCGCGGCCTTGGCCGCGGTGGCCGAGCCGGCCGGCGCGGTGATGTCGGAGAGCCCGCCGGCGGCGACTCCCGGGCTGAAGTCGGCGGCGGCGGTCGAGATCGTCTCGCCGTCGTTCGCGCCGACCTGGAACGTGAACGCGGTCCCGGCGAACAGCGCCTTGCCGTTGAACTTCGTGCCAGACGTGATGTCGCCGATCTCGCCGGCGATCTGCGCCACCTCGGCGGCGATCGCGTCCTGGTCGGACGAGCCCAGGGTCCCGTTGTTGAACTGCACCTTCAGGTCGCGCAGCCGCTGCAGCATCGAGTGGACCTCGCCCAGCGCGCCGTCCGCGGTCTGCACGAGCGAGATCGCGTCCTGCGCGTTGCGCTGCGCCACGGCGAGCCCGCCGGCCTGCGCCGCCATCCGCTCGCTGATCGCCAGCCCGGCCGCGTCGTCGGCCGCACTGTTGATCCGCTTGCCGGACGAGAGCCGCTGCATCGACGCCGACGCAGCCGCGCCCGACGCCAGCAGCCGGCGGTGCACGTCGAATGCCTCGGTCGTGTCCTGGATGCGCAGGCTCATCCCCGGGGATTCGGCGACTCCGGCCGGACCTTGAGCCGCCGTGCTCCGGCGCCGCGCGCTCGCGTACCGTTCCCGCGCGTGGACACGGCGGCGCTTCTCCGGTGGTACGCGCGCGTGCGGCGGCCGCTGCCCTGGCGCGCCACCCGCGACCCGTACGCGCTCCTGGTCTCCGAGGTCATGCTCCAGCAGACGCAGGCGCTCCGGGTCGTGCCGTACTACGAGCGCTGGCTCGCGCGCTTCCCCGACGCGGCCGCGCTCGCCGCCGCCGCGCCGCGCGACGTGCTCGCCGCCTGGAGCGGCCTCGGCTACAACCGCCGCGCCCTGGCGCTGCGCGCGGCGGCCGCCGTCGTCGCCGAGCGCGGCTGGCCCGAGGACCTGACCGAGCTGCCGGGCGTCGGGCCGTACACCGCGGCCGCGGTCGGCTCGTTCGCCTGGGACCGCCAGGTCGCCGCGGTGGACACGAACGTCCGCCGCGTGCTCGCCCGCCACGACGGCGTGGCCCGCCTGCCCGCGGCCCTGGCCCGCCGCGCCGCGGAGCTGCTCCCGGCCGGGCGCGCGGCGGACTTCAACCAGGCGATGATGGAGCTCGGCGGGACCGTCTGCCGCCCGCGCGCGCCCCGCTGCGAGGCTTGCCCGGTGGCCGCCGGCTGCGCCGCGGACAGCCTGCCCGCGCCGCCGGCGCGCCGCCCCGCGCCGCGCTTCGAGACCACCGACCGCTGGGCCCGCGGGCGGATCGTCGCCGCCCTGCTGGCCGGCGAGCCGTTCCCGGTGGCCGGCGCCCGGCTCGAGCGGGCGCTGGCCGGCCTCGAGCGCGACGGGCTGGTCGTGCGCGACGCCGCCGAGGTCCGCCTGCCCTGAGCGGCGCCGCCGTCCGGCGCGACCGTGCGTGGCGGCGCAATATCCTCCGGCGCGTGGAGCGCGACGAGATCCAGCGCCAGGACTTCCCGACCGGCCGCCGCGGCTATGACCCGGCGGCGGTGGACGCGCACCTGCGCCGCGTGGCCGACGAGCTCGAGGGCCTGCGCCGGCCCGCCCCGCCGCCCAGCCTGTCGGGCGGCACGTCCGAGCAGGTCCGGCTGATCCTCGAGGCGGCCGAGCACAGCGCGGAGGAGCTGCGCGCCCGGGCCGGAGACGAGGCCTCCGCGCACGTCGGGCGCGTGCGCGAGGCCGCCGACGGGCTGCTCGGCCGGCTCGACGAGCTGGAGGCCGAGCTCACCCGCCTGCTGCAGGGCCTGCGGCAGAGCGGCGAGCGCCTGGTCGCCGGGCTCGAGGCGCTCCAGGCCGACGCGGCCCGCGCCGCCGGCGCGCCGCCGCCGCCGGAGGAGGACTTCGCCGCCCCGGCGCCGGCGGGCCAGGAGGACGTCGAGCGCGACGAGCCACCCGAGCTCCCCTCGGACGACGAGGCCGGCGCGCGGCTGATCGCCCTCAACATGGCCCTCGACGGCACGCCCCGCGAGGAGGCCGCGCGCTATCTCGCCGAGCACTTCGCCCTGGCCGATCCGCGAGGCGCTGCTCGAGGACGTCTACTCCCGGGCCGAGCGGTGACCGAGGCGCCACGCGAGCTGGCCGAGCTGCGCCGCCGCGCGGCCGAGCTCTCCGATCTCAGCGCCGTCGCCGGCCTGGCCATGTGGGACCAGAACGTCACGATGCCCCGCGGCGGCGCCGCGGCCCGGGCCGACCAGATGGAGACGCTCGAGCGGATCCTGCACGAGCGCCTCATCGACCCGGAGCTGGGGCGCCTGCTCGACCGCCTCGAGCCGTGGGCCGGCTCCGCCGACCCCGAGTCCGACGACGCCCGCCTGGTCGCCGTCATCGGCCGCGACCGGCACAAGGCCGTGCACGTGCCCACCGAGCTCGCCGCGCAGCTCTCCAGCGCCGCCGCGCTGTCGCACCACGCCTGGCAGGAGGCGCGCGCCGCGCGGGACTTCGCCGTCTTCCGGCCCGCGCTGGAGCGCGTCCTCGACCTCACCCACCGCTACGCCGCCTGCTTCGACGGCACGGGCGAGTTCGCGGCCCCGTACGACGTGCTGCTCGACGACTACGAGCCCGGCCTCACCACCGTCGAGCTGCGCGGCATCTTCGGCCGCCTGCGCGAGGAGCTGGTCCCGCTCGTCTCGGCCGCCGCGGCGCTGTCGGGCGAGGACACGCAGCGGACCGTGGTCCTGCCGGGCCGGCACCCCGAGGCCGCCCAGCGCGCGCTGATGGACGAGGTCCTGCAGGCGGTCGGGTTCGAGCACGAGCACTGGCGGCTCGACCCGACCATCCACCCCTTCGCCCGCAGCATGGCGCACACCGACGTGCGGATCACCACGCGCTGGGAGCCGGACGACCTGGCCATGGCGTTCTACTCGTGCCTGCACGAGTTCGGCCACGGCCTCTACGAGGCGCAGATGCAGCCCGCGCACTACCGCACCACGCTGGCCGAGGCGGCGAGCCTCGGCGTGCACGAGTCGCAGAGCCGGCTGTGGGAGAACCTGCTGGGCCGCTCGCGGCCGTTCTGCGAGTGGGTCCTGCCGCTGCTGCGCCGCCACCTCGGCGATCCGTTCTCCGGGATCGACGCCGACGAGCTCTACCGCATGGTCAACCACGTCCAGCTCTCGCTCATCCGGATCGAGGCCGACGAGACCACGTACAACCTGCACATCGCGCTGCGCTTCGAGCTCGAGCTCGCGCTGATCGAGGGCCGGCTGGAGGTGAAGGACCTGCCGGAGGCGTGGGACGAGGCCACGGAGCGCCTGCTCGGCCTGCAGACGCCGGATGTGCTGCACGGCGTGCTCCAGGACATCCACTGGGGCTCAGGGATGATCGGCTACTTCCCCACCTACACGCTCGGCAACCTGATGGCCGCCCAGCTGTGGGAGACGCTGGCCGCCGACCTGCCCGACCGGGACGCCGACTTCGCCGCCGGCCGCTTCGGCCCGCTGCGCGAGTGGCTGTACGAGCACATCCACCGCCACGGGCGCAAGCTCGACGCAGGCGAGCTGCTCCTGCAGGCCACCGGGCAGACGCTGAGCGTCGAGCCCTGGCTCGCCTATCTCGAGCGAAAGCTGCTCGATGCGGGATTGCTCGTCGCGCCCGTCCGCGATCGAACATAGGTTCGGATTTCCCGTCCGCCCGCCTCCGTAGACTGAGAGGCGGTCTTATGTCGAGCCGCCAGAACTCCATCGTCGTCACCGGCGCCCGCGAGCACAACCTCAAGGACGTCACGGTCGAGTTGCCGCGCGACTCGCTGGTCGTCATCACCGGCCTGTCGGGCTCGGGCAAGTCGTCGCTGGCCTTCGACACCATCTACGCCGAGGGCCAGCGCCGCTACGTGGAGTCGCTGAGCGCCTACGCCCGCCAGTTCCTGGGGCAGATGGACAAGCCGGACGTGGACTCCATCGAGGGCCTGTCGCCGGCCATCTCCATCGACCAGAAGACCACGTCGCGCAACCCGCGGTCCACGGTCGGCACGGTCACGGAGATCTACGACTACCTGCGCCTGCTGTGGGCGCGGATCGGCAAGCCGCACTGCTTCAACTGCGGCCGGCCCATCGCCGCGCAGTCGGCGGAGCAGATCATCGACCAGATCATGGGCCTGGAGGACGGCACGCGGTTCATGGTGATGGCGCCGATCGTGCGCGGCCGCAAGGGCGAGTACGGCAAGCAGCTGGAGGAGCTGCGCGGCGAGGGCTTCACGCGCGTGAAGGTGGACGGCGAGCTGCGCACGCTCGAAGAGGACATCGTCCTCGACAAGAAGTACAAGCACGACATCTCGGTGGTCGTCGACCGCCTCGTCATGCGGCACGAGCTGCGCAAGCGGCTGGCCGACAGCGTGGAGACCGCGGTGGCGCTGGCCGACGGCATCGTCGAGGTCGAGACCGTGCCACGCGACGACAAGCCGCAGGTCTTTACGTACAGCGAGCGCTTCGCGTGTCTGTACTGCGGCATCTCGATGCCCGAGCTGGAGCCACGTTCGTTCTCGTTCAACGCGCCCCACGGCGCCTGCCCGCGCTGCACGGGCCTGGGCTCGCAGATGGAGATCGACCCCGAGCTCGTGGTGCCCGACCCGTCGCTGTCGCTCAACGAGGGGGCGATCCTGCCGTGGTCCGCCGGCGCCACCGGCTACTACGAGCAGATCACCCAGGCCATCGCCGACCGCTATGAGGTCGACGTGGACGCCGCGTGGGCCGACCTGCCGCAGGACCAGCAGGACCTGTTCCTGTACGGCACCAACGGCGACAAGCTCTACGTCTCCTATCGCAACCGGATGGGCCGCAAGCGGTCCTACATGACCACGTTCGAGGGCATCGTCCCCAACCTCGAGCGCCGCTACAAGGAGACGGACTCCGACTACTCGCGCGAGAAGATCGAGGAGTACATGTCGGTGCGGCCGTGCCCGGAGTGCAAGGGCGCGCGGCTGCGGCCGGAGTCGCGGGCCGTGACGGTGGGGGAGAAGGCCATCCACGAGTTCACGGCGATGAGCGCCCGGCGGGCGCTTGAGTGGCTGGCCGGGCTCGAGCTGTCGGCGCAGGACCGGGCCATCGCCCGGCTCATCCTGCGCGAGATCGACGAGCGGCTGCGCTTCCTCGACAACGTCGGCGTCGGCTACCTGTCGATGGAGCGGGCGTCGGCGACGCTGTCGGGCGGCGAGGCGCAGCGGATCCGGCTCGCCACGCAGATCGGCTCGTCGCTGGTCGGCGTGCTCTACATCCTCGACGAGCCGTCGATCGGCCTGCACCAGCGCGACAACGAGCGGCTCATCGGCACGCTGAAGCGGCTGCGCGACCTCGGGAACACTGTGCTGGTCGTCGAGCACGACGAGGGGACGATGCGCGCGGCCGACTACCTGGTCGACATGGGCCCGGGGGCGGGCGAGCACGGGGGCCACGTGGTGGCGCGCGGCACCGCCGAGGAGATCATGGGCGTGCCGGACTCGCCCACGGGCCAGTTCCTGTCGGGGGCGCGGCGGATCGAGGTGCCGGCGCGGCGGCGCAAGCCATCCGCCTACGTCGAGATCCAGGGGGCCGCCCAGCACAACCTGCGCGAAGTCGACGTGAAGATCCCGCTGGGCGTGTTCTGCTGCGTCACGGGTGTTTCCGGGTCGGGCAAGTCCACGCTCGTGAACGAGATCCTGTACAAGGCGGTGGCCAATCGCCTCCACCGGGCGAAGCTGCGCCCGGGCACGCACCGGCGCATCCGCGGGCTCGAGCACCTGGACAAGATCATCAGCGTCGACCAGTCGCCGATCGGCCGCACCCCGCGGTCCAACCCGGCCACCTACATCGGCCTCTTCGACCAGATCCGCGACCTGTTCTCCAAGACCCAGGAGGCGCGGGCCCGGGGCTACAAGGCCGGGCGCTTCTCCTTCAACGTCAAGGGCGGCCGCTGCGAGGTGTGCCGCGGCGACGGGCAGATCAAGATCGAGATGCACTTCCTGCCCGACGTCTACGTGCCGTGCGAGCAGTGCCACGGCAAGCGCTACAACCGCGAGACGCTGGACATCCGCTTCAAGGGCAGGACCATCGCCGACGTGCTCGACATGCCGATCGAGGAGGCGGTCGAGTTCTTCGCCAACATCCCGAAGATCAAGCGGCGCCTGCAGACGCTGGTCGACGTCGGGATGGGCTACATGCGGCTCGGGCAGCCGGCCACGACGCTGTCCGGCGGCGAGGCCCAGCGCGTGAAGCTGGCGTCGGAGCTGTGCAAGGTGGCCACCGGCCGGACGCTGTACATCCTCGACGAGCCGACGACCGGCCTGCACTTCGCCGACATCCAGAAGCTCCTGGAGGTCCTCCAGCGGCTGGTCGACCAGGGCAACTCGGTGGTGGTCATCGAGCACAACATCGACGTCATCAAGACCGCCGACCGGATCGTCGACATGGGCCCGGAAGGCGGCGAGGAGGGCGGCACGCTGATGGCCTGGGGCACGCCGGAGGAGGTGGCGGCGGTGCCGGAGTCCTACACCGGCCACTTCCTGCAGGGGCTGCTGCCGGCCGCGAAGCCGAAGGCCAGGCGGGCGCCCCGGCGCAAGGTGGCCACGCCGGCGTGAGCGAATACACCGTCATGCGCGCCGCCGAGGCGCCGGACTACACCGGCGAGGCCCCGGGCGCGTTCCTCGGCTACGCCCGCCCGATGGGCTCGGCGCAGCTCGGGCTCAACGTCCGCGTGCTGGCGCCCCACACGGAGCACAAGCCACCGGGCGACCCCGACGGCTTCGGCCACAGCCACCGCACGATCGAGGAGATCTACTTCGTGCTCGAGGGCCGGCTGGCGGTGAAGCTCGGCGACGACGTCGTCGCGCTCGGCCCGCGGGACGCGGTGCTGATCCCGCCGGGCACCCCGCGCTCGGTGCGCAACGACTCCGACGCCGAGGCCGCCTTGCTCATGTGCTCGGTGAAGTCCGAGGACCCGCGCGCCGAGTCGGTCAAGCACGAGAGCTTCTGGCTCTAGGCGGGGACCGGCTCGCGGGCCGCGGCGCGCGGGCAGGCCGGCAGCAGCACCGTCGCCGTGACGGCGAGCGCCGCGATCACCAGCGCCAGGCCGCCGGCGAACGCGAGCTGGTAGCCGCCGGTGAGCGCGGCGGCGCTGGAGTGGCCGGCTGCGGTCAGGCCGGCCGTGCGGGAACCGGCCAGCGTGGCCAGCGCGGACAGCCCGAGGGCGCCGCCGATCTGCTGGGTCGTGTTGGCCAGGCCCGACGCGACCCCGGAGTCCTCCGGGCGCGCGCCGGCCATGGCGAGCGTCATCAGGCTGGGGAACGAGATCCCCGCGCCCACGCCCATGACCAGGAAGGCCGGGAGCAGGTCGATCGCGTAGCGGCCGTCCACCGGCGCGCGGGTCAGCCAGGCGAGCCCGGCGGCGATCAGCGCCAGCCCGGCCAGCAGCACCGCGGTCGGGCCCGAAGCGGGCGGACAGCCGCGCGGAGAAGCCGAGCGACAGCGTCCCGATCGCCAGCGACACGGGCAGGAAGGCGAGGCCCGTCTGCACCGCGTCGTAGCCGAGCACGCGCTGCAGGTAGAGGACACCGAGGAAGAACATGCTGAGCATCCCGCCGATCAGCAGCAGCTGCACCGCGTTGGCGCCGGTCAGCGCGCGCGAGCGGAAGATCCGCAGCGGCAGCAGTGGCCGGGCGGCGGTCGCCTCGCGCGCCACGAACGCGGCGAGCAGCGCGACCGAGAGCGCGGCGAGCCACGGCGAGCGGGCGTCGACGATCGTGTAGACCCCGAGCATCAGCGCCGCGGTGACCAGCGCCGCGCCGGGGACGTCCGCACCGGCGGACAGCCCGAGCCCGCGGTCAAGCTCGAGCACGCGCAGCCCGGCAAGGCCGACGGCGACCCCGATCGGCACGTTGACGAAGAAGATCCAGTGCCAGCTGAGCGCCTGGGTGAGCACGCCGCCGGCCAGCAGGCCGACCGATGCGCCGCCGGCGGTGACGGACCCCAGGACGCCCATCGCCCGTGCCTGCTCGCCCGGCCGCGGGAACAGCGAGACGATCATGCCGAGGATGACCGCGGAGCCGAGCGCGCCGCCGACGCCCTGGACGAACCGCGCGCCGATCAGCATGGCCGGGCTGTCCGCCAGCCCGCAGGCCAGCGACGCGACGGTGAACAGCGCGAGGCCCGCGAGGTACACCCGCGCCCGCCCGACCAGATCGCCGATCCGCCCGGCGAGCAGCAGCAGCCCGCCGAACGCGATCAGGTAGGCGTTGACCACCCAGGCGAGGCCGGCCTGCGAGAAGCCGAGGTCGGCCCGGATGGCGGGCAGCGCCACGTTCACGATCGTCTGGTCGAGGATGATCATCAGCATCCCGGCGCACAGCACGACGAGGGCGAGCGTGCGCGAGCGGTCGGTTCCGTCTCGTGTCGTCCCGAACATTATCGTACCGTAGCAGATGAATTATTTCGGGACGATCTCGGCTTGGCGCATTCGCGGAGCTGCCGTCGGGCGTGATCGCGGGCGCCGCGGCGCTCGACGCGCTCGATGGCCTCGGCGTTGCGCTGGGGGCGGCGCTAGGCGGCGGCGCGGACGCGCGGGGCGCGGCGGCGGACCGGCGTCTCGCAGGCCACGGGGTGCGCGAGGCGCTCGCCGGCCAGGCGCTGCAGCGCGCGCACGAACACGTCGCGCTCGTCCTCCGGCAGCGTCGCCAGCACGTCGGCGAACACGGCCTCGAGCACGGCGTCGCCCTGCGCGGCCAGTTCCGCGCCGGCCGGCGTCACGGCGATGATGCGGGCGCGGCGGTCGGCGGCCGACAGGCGGCGCTCGGCCAGGCCGCGGCGCTCCAGGTCGTCCAGCGTCACCACCATCGTGGTCTTGTCGAGCCCGCAGCGCTCGGCCAGGCGGATCTGCGTCAGCTCCTCCGCCTGGGCGTGCTTGAGCACGCAGAGGCCACGCGGGGTGATCCCGGCCGAGGCGAGCTTCGCCGTCAGCTCTGTGGTCAGCGCGTGGCCGGTCTGCGAGAGGAGAAAGGCGAGATCGACCATGCCGCCGAGGCTAGCATGGCCGTCCCGCAACAGATGATCTACAGAGCGGACGATCACCCGCCGAAGCGGGAGCGCAGCGCCTCGACGTTCGCCACGTAGTGCGCCGTCTCCGGCAGCACGCCGCGCGACTGGAGCGCGCCGAGGCCCTGGTAGTAGGCGGCGATGGCGCCGGACTCGCTGCCCGTCTGGCGGAGCAGGCTCTTCAGGTAGAGCACCCCCGCCGTGACGTTGTCGGTGGCCGACGCCGGGTTGAGGGTGCGCCCGCCCAGCAGGTTCTGCTGCACGTAGTCCCACGTGCCCGGCATCACCTGCATCACGCCGCGCGCGTTGGCGCCGGAGACCATGGCATTGTTGAAGCCGCTCTCCTGCCAGGCGATCGCGGCGGCCAGCGAGGGGGAGACGCCGTTGGCCGCGGCCACGGATTGGACCGTCGAGGCGCCCACGCGGGTCGCCGTGGGCTCGGGCGCGGCCGCGGGGACGACCGTGGCGGCCGGCGCGGGCTGGGAGGCGCGCGCCGGGGCGGGGGCGCCCGTCGGCAGCTTGATCACCGTGCCGGCCAGCAGCAAGCCGTTGGGGTCGAGGCCGTTCTCGGCGGCGATTGCGGCCACTGACACGCGTGAGCTCGCGGCCAGGCCGGACAGCGTGTCGCCCAGGCGCACGGTGTAGCCGCCCAGCGCCGGCGGCGCGGCGGACGTGGACGCGGTCGACGCCGGAGCGGCGGTTGCCGCCGGCGATGAGACCAGCCCCGCCTTCTGCAGCGCGGCGTAGCCCTCGACGGTCGAGGGGACCATGATCGTGCTGCCGAGGACGACCTGGGAGTTCTCGGACAGGCCGTTGAACGCGGCCACGGTGCGGGTGGTCAGGTTGTTCGCCGCGGCGATCGACCACAGCGTTTCGCCCGGTTGGACGACATGCGGCACGGCCGCGCTCGCGCACGCAGGAGCGGCGGCGAAGACGGCGAACAGGACGGCGGACAGCGTACGGATGCGCAAAACGAGCCTCCATGCGTCGGATCTGACCTCACGAGGCTTGCCCTTCGCCACGCGGATTGGAAGCGCTGCGCGCGCCCTTACGTCACCCTGCAAGGCGTGGTGCAACCGGCCGACGCGAAGCTGTGGCTCCAGAAATGGCGCTGGTACGAGCGTTCCTCGCTGCCCTGGCGCCGCGCGCGGCTCCACTACGAGTTCGCGCGCCGGCGCGCCTTCTGCCGCTGGCCCGTGCAGGGGAACGTGCTCGAGATGCTCCTCGAGGGGCGCCTCGAACTGGGCGAGCACGTGCTGCTGGAGCCGAACGTGTGGCTGACGGCGCCGGCGCCCGGGCGGATCCGGATCGGCGGCGGCAGCTTCCTCAACCTCGGCGTGATGGTGGCCGCGGTCGAGCTCGTGGAGATCGGCCGGCACTGCATGCTCGCCAACGGCTGCTTCGTCACCGACGGCAACCACCGCTTCGACGACCCCGACAAGCCCGTCACCTGGCAGGGGTTCACGTCCAAGGGCCCGACGCGGGTGGGCGACAACGTGTGGTGCGGCGCCAACGTCGTCATCACCAGCGGCGTGACCGTCGGCGAGCGCTGCGTGATCGGCGCGAACTCGGTGGTCACCACCGACCTGCCGCCGTACTCGATCGCCGCCGGCGCGCCCGCCCGCGTGCTGCGGACGATCGAGTACCCGCTCAGCTCTTCGCCAGCATGACGTGGACGCCGTAGACCACGGCGGCCGCGAACAGGCAGAACATGACCGCCGCCACGCCGGCGTACACGACCGCGGCGGTGCTCTGCCCGGACCGGCGCGCCTTCAACGAGCGCGCGCTGCCCAGCACGATCAGCGAGTAGGCCCCGGTGATCCCCACGCCGGCCAGCAGCGACACCCAGACGACCTCGAGGATCTGGCCGGGGTCGATCGCCGCGAGCATCAGCGGCCCTCCACGGGGACGGCGGCAGCGGCCGCGGCGCGGCGGGCGAGCAGCACCAGCACGAGCACGATCAGCGCGATCACCACGACGGGTCCCGCCGAGCCGGTGCCGAAGATCCGCACCACGCCGTAGGTGAGCGCGCCGACCACGGCCGCGCAGGGCAGCGTGAGGACCCAGGCGACGACGATGTTGCCGGCCACGCCCCAGCGCACGGCCGAGAGCCGCTTCGCCGCGCCCGCGCCCATGATCCCGCCGGAGGCCACGTGCGTGGTGGACAGCGGGAAGCCGACGTGCGAGGCCGACAGGATCACCGCCGCGCCCACCGCCTGGGCGGCGAAGCCCTGGGCCGGGTCCATCTTGATGATCCGCGAGCCCATCGTCCGGATGATCCGCCAGCCGCCGACGTACGTTCCGAGCGCGATCGCGGTGGCCGAGCAGACGACCACCCACGTGGGGACGGCGGCCGAGGCCGAGAGGTTCCCGTTGGCCACCAGCGCCAGGAAGATGACCCCCATCGTCTTCTGGGCGTCGTTGGTGCCGTGCGAGAGCGAGAACAGCGCGCCGGAGATCCAGCTGCCCCATCCGGAACCCGCGCGAGACGACCCCCGGCGACTGACGGCCGACGATCCGGTAGCACAGCAGGATGGCGATCCCGGCGGCCGCCATCGCCAGCACGGGCGCGACCAGGGCCGGGACGGCGACCTTCTCGATCAGCCCGCTCCACAGCACCGCGCCGGGGCCCTGGGCGGCGATCGTCGCGCCGACGATGCCGCCGATCAGCGCGTGCGAGGACGACGACGGCAGCCCGAGTGCCCAGGTGGCCAGGTTCCAGGCGATCGCCCCGACCAGGCCGGCGAACACGGTGAGCAGCGTCACCGCGCCGGAGTCGACGATCCCGGTGGCGATCGTCGCGGCCACGGACAGCGACAGGAACGCCCCGACGAAGTTCAGCGTGGACGACATCGCCACCGCCACACGCGGCGACATGGCGCGGGTCGACACCGACGTCGCGATGGCGTTCGCGGTGTCGTGGAACCCGTTGGTGAAGTCGAAGGCGATCGCCGTGGCGACGACGATCACGAGCACGGCGTCCGAATGCACGTCTCAGCGGTTCTTGATGACCATGCCTTCGAGGATGTTGACCGCGGTCTCCGTCGAGTCGATCGCGTCCTCGAGGCGCTCGAAGATGTCCTTCCAGCGGATCACGATCATCGGGTCGATCCCGTGGTCGAACAACGACGCCACCGCGGCGCGGTGCAGCCGGTCGCCCTCGTCCTCCAGCCGGTTGACCTCGGCCGTGAACTCGTGCACGTCCTGCAGCGAGCGCAGGCCGCGGCACCGCCGCGGCATCTGCGCGCGTCGACTGCCGCAGCACGCCGGCCATCTCCTGCGCCTGCTCCATCGGCGCCTCGATCCGGTAGAGCCCGAGGAAGTCGGCGACCTCCTCGATGAAGTCGACGATGTCGTCGAGGCCGGAGGCCAGCGCGATGATGTCCTCGCGGTCGAACGGCGTGACGAACGCGTGGTTGAGGCGCTGGATGATGTCGTGGGTGATGCGGTCGCCCTCGTGCTCGCAGTCGACGATCTCGACGAAGCAGTCGGCGCCGCCGTCGGGCCAGTGCTCGAGCATCTGCTCGAGCAGCTCGGCGGCGCGGACGGCGTTGCGCGCCGCCTCCTCGAAGAGGTCGAAGAACTCGCGCTCCTTCGGCGCGAAGAGCTGACCGAGCCGGCCCATCGCGGGCCAGTGTATGTGAACGCCCTGTTATCGAGTTGTTGCCGGCGTGGCCGGGCCGAGCTCGGCCCGGAAGCGCTCGAGCTCCTCCGGGGCGATCCCGTACGTGTGCTCCGGGCGCGGGGAAGCGCCGCGTGCGCACCTCCTCGGCGTAGGCCTCGCACGCCCCGCAGCATCTCCGCCTTGACCGCGGCGAAGCGCTTGACGAACTTGGGCTGGAAGTCGTCGTGGATGGCGAGCAGGTCGTGCAGGACGAGGACCTGGCCGTCGGTGCTGGGGCCGGCGCCGATGCCGATCACCGGGATCTCGAGCCGGGGCATGATCTCGTCCGTCACCGCCGCCGGGATCGCCTCGAAGACGATGGCGAAGCAGCCCGCGTCCTGCAGCGCCAGCGCGTCGTCGCAGCACCTGGCGGGCGCGGGCGGCCGTGCGGCCCTGGGCACGGTAGCCGCCGAGCATCGTGGCCGTCTGCGGCGTCAGCCCGACGTGGCCCATGACCGGCACGCCGGCGCGCACGATCGCGCGCGCCCGCTCGGCGCTCGCGCCGCCGCCCTCGAGCTTGACCGCGTCGCAGCCCGCCTCCTTGACGAAGCGCTGGGCCGTGGCCACGGCCAGCTCGTCGGACGCCTCGTAGGAGCCGAACGGCAGGTCGCCGACCAGCAGCGGCGCCCGCAGGCCGCGGCGGACGGCGCGGGTGAGCATCAGCAGCTCCTCGACCGTCACCGGCACCGTGTCGGCGTAGCCGAGCACGTTGTTGGCGGCGGAGTCGCCGACCAGCACGACGTCGACGCCGGCCTGCTCGACCACGAGCGCGCTCGGGTGGTCGTAGGCGGTGATCATCACGATCGGCTCGCCCAGCGCGCGCATCTCGGCGAGCTTGGTCAGCGTGACCCGCTTGCGCGCGGGCTGGTCCGGCTGATCGGGGCGGGGCGGGGTGGACATCGCTGGTTGCCTCCTTGGTTGGCGCCGGCTCAGCCGGTCGCCACCGGGACGGGTTCGAGCAGGACGTTGTCGATGAGGCGGACCGGGCCCACGTGGGCGGCCACGGCGACGAGCGCCGGCCCGGCGAGGGTGGTCAGCGGGGCGAAGCTGTCGGGGTCGACGACCGCGAGGTACTCGGGCTCGAGGCCGTCGAAGCCCTCGGCGGCGGCGGCGCGCAGGGCGGCGGCGTCGCGCTCGCCGGCGGCGTAGGCCGCTCGGGCGGCGTCCAGCGCCGCGCGAGAGCGCGAGCGCCCGCCGGCGGTCGGCGGGGGAGAGGCGGCGGTTGCGCGAGGACAGCGCGAGGCCGTCGGGCTCGCGCACGGTCGGCAGCACCTCGATCCGCGCCGGGATGTCGAGATCGCGCACCATCCGCTTGACGACGGCGACCTGCTGGGCGTCCTTCTGCCCGAAGTAGGCCACGTCGGGCTGGACGATGTTCAGCAGCTTGGCCACGACGGTGCAGACGCCGGCGAAGTGGCCGGGGCCGCGCTCGGCCCCCTCCAGCACCTCGGCGAGGCCGGCCACGGAGACGCTGGTGGCGAAGCCGGGCGGATAGACCTCCTCGAGCGGCGGCGCGAACAGCACGTCGGCCCCGAGGTCCGCGGCCTCGGCGCCGTCCTGCGCCTCGCTGCGCGGGTAGGCGGCCAGGTCGCCCGCGTCGTTGAACTGCGCCGGGTTCACGAACAGCGACACCACGACCTCGTCCTGCTGCTCGCGGGCGGCCCGGATCAGCGAGTGGTGGCCGGCGTGGAACGCGCCCATCGTCGGCACCAGGCCGATCGTCCGGCCCTCTCCGCGCGCGTGGCCGAGGCGCGCGCGCATCTCCGGGATCGTGCGGATGGTCCTCACGCGGACACCGCCGCGGTTGTACCCGCAACCGCCCGGGTCTGCGCGGCCAGCGCCTCCCACAGCGCCAGCAGGTCGGGCGCGCGCTCGGCGACGACGGCGCGGTGGCGGGCCACGACCTCCTCGTCGCCGCGGGCGATCGGCCCGGTGAGCGCGTCGTGCGGTCCCAGCTCGGCCCATTGCCGGGCGGTGGCCAGGACCAGCGGCGCGAGCTGGGCACGGGTGACGCCGGCGGTCGCGGCGAGCCGCTCCGCCGCCGCCTCCAGCGCCACGAGGAAGTTGGCCGCCATGGCCGCGGCGGCGTGGTAGGCCACGCGGTCCTCGGGAGCGACGCGGACGGCGTGGAGCTCGAGCGCCCGGGCGAGCCGCTCGGCGGTCGCGAGCGCGTGCGGCGAGGTCGCGTCGATCGCCGCCCCGGCGCCGCGCAGCACGTCCGGCGGGCTGCCGTGCGGCACGGACATGAGCGGGTGCAGCGAGAAGCCCTCGCGGACGCCGAGGACCTCCAGGCCGGTGGCGCCCGAGCAGTGCCCGAGCAGCGGGCCCGGCGGGACGGCGGCAGCCGCCTCGGCGATCCGGCCGTCCGGCACGCACAGCAGCACGACCTCGGCGCCCTGCGGGATCGGCTCGCCCCGGCGCAGCGGACCGGCCCGCGTCCAGCGCGGCGGCGAGGACCGTGCCGAGACGCCCCGCGCCGACGACGGCGCAGGCGGGCAGGTCTGGGGAGCTGTGCGGGTCCAGTTCTCGCATCGAGATACCGGCTCGGCTCTCAAGGATAGTGCCGCAGGATGCGGCGTTCTGTGACGTTTCTGCCGTGCCGGGCGGTACTTTGGCGCCCATGGCGAGCGCGGCCGAGCGGCGCGAGGAGCTCAAGGCGGTCTGGCAGCAGGCGAGCGCCTGCACCCGCTGTCCGCAGCTCGCGGCCGCCCGCACCACGGTGGTCTTCGGCTCGGGCCACGCCGACGCGGACCTGATGTTCGTCGGCGAGGCCCCGGGCGCCAACGAGGACAAGCAGGGCGTGCCGTTCGTCGGCCAGGCCGGGCAGCTGCTGGACACGCTGCTGGGCGAGATCGGCCTCACCCGCGCGGACGTGTTCGTGGCGAACACCTTGAAGTGCCGGCCGCCGGGAAATCGCGATCCGCTGCCGCAGGAGATCGACAACTGCCGGGACTACCTGTTCCGCCAGCTCGAGCTGATCGAGCCGCGGGTCGTCTGCACCCTGGGCAACTTCGCCACGAAGCTGCTGCGCGGCGACCCCGGGACGGGCATCACGCGGCTGCACGGGCGCGAGGAGGTGCGGCGGATCGGGCCGCGGACGGTGCGGCTGTATCCGCATCTTCCATCCGGCGGCGGCGCTGTACACGCCGTCGATGCTGGCCACGCTGCGCCAGGACTTCGCCCGGCTGCCCGAGCTGCTGGCGCTGCCCGCGCCGCCCCAGCCCGTGCCGGAGGCGGTCGAGCTCGTGGTGCCGGAGCCGGATGTGCTGCTGGTCGAGGACGAGCCCGAGCCCGAGGGCGAGCTCGAGCCACAGCAGCTCGGGCTCTTCTAGGCCGCGCGGGCGGCCTTCGCGGCCGCGCGCTCGTCGCCGGTGATCGCGTAGCGCTCGTGGTCGCGCCACTGGCCGCCGATCAGCAGATAGCGCGGTGAGAAGCCCTCGAGACGGAACCCAGAGCCGCGGGCCAGGGCGATGGAGCGGGCGTTGCCCGGCTGGATGTTCGCCTCGATCCGGTGCAGGCCGAGCGGGCCGAACGAGTGGTCGAGCACCTGCTCGAGCGCCTCGCGCATGTAGCCCCGGCCCGCGTGGCGCTCGTGCGCGTAGTAGCCGAGGTAGGCCGACTGGAAGGCGCCGCGGACGATCTGCGAGACGGTGAACACGCCGGTGATCTCGCCCGCGTCGACCGTGCAGGCGAGCAGGCAGACGAAGTCGTCGCGCCGCGAGCGGCCGTAGAGCTCGTCGAACTGGTCGGCGCGCTCGGGCGGGTAGGTCCACGGCCGGTGGAGCCGGTGGCTCTCGCGGGCGAGCGCCAGGAACTCCGTGCGGTCCTCCCGGGCCAGCACCCGCAGCCGCACACGCGCGCCCGGCGCCGGCTCGGCCGGGACGTGGTCGGAGGGGCGCAGGAAATCCTCCGGGCGGCGGCGCAGGACGGGACGGCGCATCGCCGAGCAATGAAAGCGCACGCCGCAGATGCGTGCACGGGGTCGCTACGGTCGCGGCCGTGCCCGCTCCCGTCGCCATCGACGCCCGCGCCGCCGTGCGGCCGGAGCTCGGGGGGGTCGAGCGCTGGGCGCGCGAGCTCGCGGCGCGGCTGCCCGCGCTGCGGCCCGGCGGCTACGCCGTCGTGCGGCCGCCGGCGGCGCTGGCCCATCGCGCCGGCCACGCCTGGGAGCAACTGGTCCTGCCGCTGCGCACGGCGCGCGCCGGCGCGCTGCTGTGCCCGGCGAACCTGGCGCCGCTGGCGGCGCGCAACACGGTGGTGGTGATCCACGACGCGGCGGCGCTGCGACACCCCGGCTGGTACTCGCGCGGCTACGCGGCCTGGCAGCGGGCGGCGCTGCCGCGGATCGCCCGCCGCGCGCGGCGCGTGGTGACGGTCTCCGAGTTCTCGCGCGGCGAGCTGCGCGAGCTGCTGGGCGTCGACGCCGCGGTCGTGCCCGGCGCCGTCGACGGCCGGTTCCGGCCGGACGCCGACGCGGCCGCGGCGCGGCGCGCGCTGCGGCTGGAGCGGCCGTACGTGCTGTGCGTCGCCTCGCACACCGCGCGCAAGAACCTCGCCGCGCTCGCCGGGGCGGCGCCAGCAGGCGTCGAGCTCGTCGTGGCCGGCGGCCACCGCCCGCAGTTCGCGGCCGAGCCCGGGCTCGCCGGCCTGCGCCAGCTCGGCCACGTCGACGACGCGCTGCTGCCCGGGCTCTACGCCGGCGCCGAGGCGTTCGTGCTCCCCTCGCGCTACGAGGGCTTCGGGCTGCCCGTGCTGGAGGCGATGGCGTCCGGCACGCCGGTCCTGACCACCACGGCCGGCGCGCTCCCGGAGACGTGCGGGGGGGCCGCCCGCCTGGTCGAGCCGGAGCCGGAGGCGGTGCGCGCGGCGCTGGCCGAGCTGCTCGCCGACGCCGGCGAGCGCGCACGGCTGCGCGCGCTCGGGCTCGCCCGCGCGCGGCAGTTCACCTGGGACCGGACCGCTCGGGAGATCGACGCGATCGTCCAGGCGGCGGTGGGCCAGTAGGTGCACGGCTCTGTCGGCGCCACCTCGCCGCCGGCGAACGGCGGGCTGGGTGGCGAGCGAGGTTTTCGGCCGTCGCGCCCCGATGATCGTTTCTCCGGCGCCGCCGCCAGGATGGGGCTCCTTAGCGTCGCATAGAGGCTGTTGCGCAAAGCCGCGCCGAAGCGCTCGGACCTCAACGGTGGGATACGGGCGGGCGAAGGCGGCTCCTCAGAAGGTCTCGTCCCACTGACACTGCCGTGCCGGCTCTCCGTGCATGGTGGCGTCCCACGGCACATTGACGCACCTCATCTTTGACCGACTTGTGCAACGGCCTCATAGCGACGGTTACGAGCCCCACGTGTTTCCGGTGTGACGCCTTCGCGGTCGGTCATGATCGGTTGGCGCGCGGAGGCGATCGATCATGCGCGGCGGCAGGCCGCCGCGCGGCAGCGCGCTAGGCGGCGGCGAGCGCGCGCCGCAGGCGCGCCGGCACGCCGAGCCCGTGCAGGCGCGGCTCCGGAGCCGGCTCGGCCGCGGACACCCGCTCCTCGGACACCACGGCGTGGGCGGCGAGTACTACCCGCGGGTCGAACCTCGTCCCGCTGGCGTTGTCCAGCTCCTCGAGCGCGTCGGCGTGGCTGAGCTGCGGGCCGCCGCGCGCGGTCAGTGCGCTCCAGGTGTCGGCCACCGCCACGATCCGGGCGGTGAGGGGCGTCACCGCCCCGCGCAGGCCGGCCGGGCCGCCGCCGCCGTTCCACCACTCGCCGGCGTGGCCGGCCTCGAAGCTGGCCCGGCTCGGGTCGGCCAGCGTGCGCCGGGCGTAGGCGATGGGGTCGCCCGCCTCCTCGCGGCGGGCGATCGCCAGCTCGCACACGCGCGCCAGATGCCGGCGTTCGACGTGCCGCAGCCCCAGGTGCAGGGCCAGCGCGTGGGTGTAGCGCTGCGTCGCCGCGGCGGCCTCCAGCCGCCCCACGGGGCGCGTGCGGGCGGCGTAGGTGAGCGCGGTCTGCGGCAGCACGGCGATGACGGCGAACAGCGCCAGCGCGAGCAGGCCGAGCGGCACGGTGAGCACGATCGTCAGCGCGGCGAACGTGAAGATGACCGTCGCGGCCGGGACGAAGTCGGCGAGCGTGCGCGCCATCGTGCGCAGCGGATGGCCGAGCCACAGCGTGCCGTAGACGGCCGGGCCGACGCTCCAGTTGACCAGCAACTGCACGGCGCCGGCCAGCAGCAGCCAGGGCAGCACGGCGACGGGCAGGCCGCGCGGCGCGAGGGCCAGCACGGCGCTCGCGGCCAGCACCTTCCACCCGTAGGCGGCGACGTTGGCCAGGTTGCCCTCGCGGACCAGCTTCTCACGCCGGACCAGGCCGCCCACGACCATCGGCACCAGGTCGACGAGCACGGCGGGGAGCGGGCCGAGGCAGGCGAGCGTGATCAGCGCCAGCGCCATGCCCGCGTCCACGCGGATGCCCGAGGGCAGCGGGACGTCGTGGAAGTCGGCCACCACGCCGAGCGCCAGCAGGGCGAAGAAGAGCGCGGGCTGGTCCCAGTGCGAGGCGGGAGCCAGCCAGATGAAGGCAGGGACGAGCAACGCCGCGGCGGCGGCGTGGATGGCGAGCCCGGCGATCCGCCGCCGGGAATGGACCATCGACTGCACGTCCGGCAGCGTACATACCAGCGGAGCGGAAGGAAGATCGGTCGATCGGCCAGATGACGGTCTGGTCATGAGCCTGTCAGGGAGATCAGCACTTCATGTTCGACATCACGCACCCCCTCGCGTCGGGTCGGCTGACCATTTATCGACCAAGCGCCGCGCTCGCCCAAATCGGGTCGGCACTTGACCTGCCACATCTACGCCCCCGGTCACTGCCTTCGCTCCGGGACCAGTGGAGCGAACCACCCGCACGGTACTCAAGGACCCGTCCCCGGCGAAGCGTGGCCGATGTCCGAACGAGAACGTGCAAGGCCGAGCGCCAGCGCGACCGGGACGCCCGCGAGCGCGCATCCGGCGGCGACCCATAGGCCCGCCGCCCCGCCGTCGGCCCGCACGACCTCCCCGGCCACGAAGGCGCCGATCGCGATCCCGCCGTTGTTCGCCGCCACGAGCCACCCGAACGCGCGCGTGTGCGCGCCTGCGGGCGTGAGCGCATCGACGAGGACGTAGAGCGTGACGAACAGCGTGCCCAGGGCCGCGCCGGCCGCGACCATCGCCAGCGCGAGGGCGAGCGGCGACGCGGCCACCGCCGCGGCGGCGGCGAACGCGGCGGCCAGCGCGGTCTGCATCGCCGCGGGGCGCCAGGGCGCGCGCTGCGTGCCCGCGCGGCCGGCCAGGAGGCTCGCGGTGGCGGTGCCGAGCGCCAGCGCCGCGAGCACCAGCCCCGCGCGGGCGGGTGCGCCCGCCGCGCGCGCGAGCGCCGGCACCGCGAGGTTGACCGCGCCCAGCGCGATGCCGGGTCCGAGAAACGCGGCGATGGCCAGCCACAGCGCCGGCGGCAGCCGCCCGCGACCGGCCTGCGCCCGCGCCGCCGCGTCGCGCCGGACCTCGCCGGCCAGCGGGCTCCGCGCGGCCGCCGCCGTCCCGGCGAGCAGGCCGGTCGCGGCCACGACGACCGCGGCGCCCGGCGTGGCCACCGCGACGATCAGCGCGACCACCAATGGCGCCACGACGAGCGCAGCCTCCTCGCCGGCGGAGTCGAGCGCGAACGCCCGGCGCAGGCGCTCGGGCCGGGCGCCCAGCGCCCCGCCCCACACCGCGCGCGTGAACGGGCCCAGCGGCGGCACGGTGAGGCCCGCCACCGCGCCGACCGCGACGAGCACCGCCGTGGGCGCGCCCGCGGCGCCGGCCGCGACGAGCACGAGCAGGGCGCCGGAGCACCCGAGCGTGAACGCGACGAGGGCCCGCGGCCCGCGCCGGTCGACGACGCGTCCGCGCGCGGGCGCGAAGATGCTCGTCCCCGAGAACGCGGCGATCAGGGCGCCGGCGGCGGCCGTCGAGCCCGTCTGCGCGGTGGCGAACAGCACGAGCGCCAGCGGCAGCATCGAGAACCCCAGCCGTCCGCCCAGCGAGGCGGCGAGCAGCCGGCGCACCGGTCGCTCCGCCAGCACTGCGCCATACCCCCGCCCCGCGCCCACGCACCGGAGCGTACGCGTACGCGTACCGCCTCAGCGGCAGCGCGCGGCGTCGCCCAGCAACTTGGCGCAGCCCTCCAGGGTGCGGGCCGCGCGCGTGAACACGGCCAGCGCGGGCGCGTCGACGAGCTGGCCGTCGCGGACCCGCCGCAGCCCGGAGTAGTCGAACGAGCTGCCCGTGGAGGCCTCCTGGGAGAGCCAGGTGTACCAGTAGACGCGCCCGATCCGCAGCTTGCGGCGGTCCTTGACCAGGAGGTCGAGACCGGCCCGCAGCCGCGTCGCCTGGCCGGAGTCCGTGGTCTGGAAGCCGCGCACGCCGTTCTGCACCTTGCCCTCCGAGGCCGGCCAGCCGAACTCGGTGAGCCACACCGGCAGCTTGCCGTCGCCCCGGCGGCGCATCTCCGCGCGCGAGAGCTGGATGAGCTTGATGACGTTGCTCGGCTTGCTCGTGTACGGGTGCAGGGCCACGACGTCGAACGCGTTCCGGCCGCCGGCGGCGTAGATCCGGTGGAGGGCGACCCAGCTCTCGTTGGGCAGGCCGGCGAGGATCACCTGGGCCTGCGGGTCGGCGTGGCGCAGCGCGGCGTGGGCCGCCTTGAGCAGCTTCACGTAGGGCGGTGCCCAGTCCGCCACGTCCCAGTAGCGGGGGATGTTCGGCTCGTTCCAGATCTGCCACGCCCGGATCGGGCGGCGGGCGACCTCCGGGTGCTCCGTCCAGAAGGAGCCCGCAGGGCCGTAGCGTGTGACCAGGAGCTTCATGAACGCGGCGAACGCCGCCGGGTCGGCCGGCGGCGAGCCGGCGTCGCCCGGCTGCAGCGCCGCCCAGGTGGGCGTGCCCTGCACGACGGGCAGCACGGTGAGCCCGCGTGAGACGGCGGCCAGCACCGTCGCGTCGGTCGCCGTCCAGTCGGCGTCGCCGGGCCCGTTGGGCTGGACGGCGTACCAGTAGAACGCGGTGCGGACCGACTCGGCGCCGCTGCCGGCGAGCCTGTCCCACTCGCCGGCCGAGGAGAACGCCGGGCTGGTCAGCGGCCCGTCCGCCACCACGCCGAGCCAGCCCGACGGGACCTTGCGGGGCGCGGCCAGCGCGGCGGCGGGGGCGAGCAGGGTCAGGACGATGGCAATCAGCACGGCTCGGCGCATGGCCTCATAGGATGCCGCGCCATGCGGCGCGTCGCGCTCGTTCACGACTTCCTGCTGGACCTGCGCGGCGCCGAGCGCGTGTTCGCGGCGATCTGCGACGCCTGGCCGGAGGCCGACGTCTTCACGGCGGTGTACGACGAGTCCGGCACCGAGGGGCGCTTCGCCGCGCGCTCCCCGCAGGCGTCGTTCCTGCAGCGGGTCCGGCCCACGGCGCGGACGTTCCGGCCGCTGCTCCCGCTGTACCCGCACGCGGTCGAGTCGCTCGACCTGCGCGGCTACGACATCGTCATCTCGTCCTCGAGCGCCTGGGCGCACGGGGTGCTGGTCGATCCGGGCGCGGTCCACGTCTGCTACTGCCACAACCCGTTCCGCTACGCGTGGTCCGAGCGCGAGGCCACGCTGGCCGCCCGGACGCCGCTGACGCGGCCCGCGCTGCGCCTGCTGCTCTCGCGCTGGCGCCAGTGGGACTGGATCGCCGCCCAGCGGGTGGACCGCTACGTGGCCAACTCGGCCGTGACGGCCTCCCGCATCCGGCGCTACTTCGGGCGTGAGTCGACGGTCTTGCATCCCCCGGTAGAACTCGCGCGCTTCTCGCCCGGAGCGGTGGGCGGCCACTATCTCGTGCTGGCCGAGCTGATGGCCCACAAGCGGATCGACGTGGCGATCCGGGCGTTCAACGCGCTGCGCCGGCCGCTCGTGGTGGTGGGGGACGGGCCGGAGTGGCGTCGCCTGCGCCGGCTCGCCGGCCCGACGGTGCGGCTCAGCGGTCGCCTCTCCGACGACGACGTGGCCGAGCTGCTGCGCAGCGCCCAGGCGCTGGTGGTCACCGCCGAGGAGGAGTTCGGGATCGCGGCCGTCGAGGCGCTCGCGTCGGGGCGGCCGGTGATCGCGCTGCGCTCGGGTGGCGTGCTCGAGACGGTGCGCGAGGGGCGCACGGGCGCGTTCTACGACGACGGCGACGACCCGCGGGCGTTGGCCGCCGCGGTCGCCGGGTTCGACCCGGACGCGGTCGACCCCGAGGAGTGCGTGGCCGCGGCCCGGCAGTTCGGTGTGGAGCGCTTCCAGGAGCGGCTGCGGGCGATCGTCGCGGCGGCGGTGCGCGACGCGGCCCGGGCGCCACGGGCGGTCCCGGAGCGGCCGGTCGGCGGCCTCTTGCCGCGCAAAGGCGCACGAAACGGCCCTCATTCCATGAGGAACCGTTAAATCTCCGCCCGCGTGGGCAGAATCCCCGTAACCCCGTGGCATCCTACGGGTTGTCTGTAGTGCGCGGGCGCAAGTCTGCGCGCCTGCCACGCGGCTAAGGCGTACAGCTTAGCGGCGTGGTGGGGACCCTCGGGGGGACGGCGGTCCTGCAACGGTCCTGCCGCCCGCCAAGCAGTGAAACCGCCGGGGCCGGCGAAGTCTGTGACGGCCCTCACTCACGGTGGTTGCAGAATCAACCAAATCGGGTATGATTCTCAGTGGACAATTAGGCATTTGAACTGGAAGGACCCCAAAACGAGCACTATCACCGCAACCCCACGCCGCCGCACCGAGACCGAGCACGAGGCCGACCCGACGCTCGATTCGCTGCAGCTGCTCCTGCGTGAGGCCGGCCGGTACCCGCTGCTCAAGCCAAGCGAGGAGATCGAGCTCGCGAAGCGCATCGAACGCGGGGACCTGGCTGCCAAGGAACGCATGATCAATTCCAACCTCCGCCTGGTGGTCGCGAACGCGCGCCGCTATCAGGGCCAGGGCCTCGCCCTCGGCGACCTGATCCAGGAGGGGATGCTGGGCCTCATCCGCGCGGTCGAGAAGTTCGACTGGCGCAAGGGCTTCCGCTTCTCGACGTACGCGACGCTGTGGATCCGCCAGGCGATACAGCGCGGCCTCGAGAACACCAGCCGGACGATCCGCCTCCCTGTGCACGTGGCGCAGCGCTCCCGCAAGGTCGGGCGCATCGAGCGCGAGCTCACCACTCGCCTCGGCCACGAGCCGTCGGACGAGGAGATCGCGTCGGCCGCGGACCTGCCGCTGGAGGACGTCATCGAGATCCGCAAGGCGGACCGCGCAGTGGTCTCGCTGGACAAGCCGGTGGGCGACGACGGCGACACCGCCTTCGGCGACCTGCTGGCGATCGAGACGCCCGCCGTGGACGAAGAGGTCCATGAGGCGCTGAAGTCCGAGACGCTGCTGAACGCGATCGCCGAACTGCCCGATGCCGAGCGCGACGTGATCGAGATGCGCTTCGGCGCCGGTGACCGGGAGCCGCAGACGCTCTCGCAGGCCGGCCGGAAGCTCGGCGTCTCCACCGAGCGGGCCCGGCAGATCGAGGAGCGCGCGTTGAAGCGCCTCTCGCAGCGGCCGGAGCTCATCGCTCTCCGCGAGGCGGCATAGGTAACGTCGCCGGGAGGGCGAAGCCGTCAATCGCGACCCGGGTCTTGACCCGGGTCGCGTCGTTTAAGGGCTTTGAGCTGGCGCCGCGCGCGGGGCTTGAACGGGGCCCGCAGCGCGAAGGTCAGGTATTGGGCGGCGTCATCCAGCGCCGCCCGCTTCGTGCCCAGGCGCCGCTGGATGACGGCGCGGCGGGTGGCGGCGAGCTCGGCGAAGGGCTCGCCGCCGCGCAGCACGCTGTGGCCGCCGTGGTGCGTGACGGCGAACTGCGGGTGCAGGACGGTGGGGATGCCCTGCTGTCTCGCCCGGAGGCCGAGGTCCATGTCCTCGGCGAACAGGTGGATGGTCTCGTCGAACGGTCCGAGGGCGCGCAGGGTGCCCGTGGCCGCCGCGAGGCACGCGCCGACCGCCCAGCCGACGGTGCGGGCGGTGCTCGCCCGGTAGGGCTCGGCCCGCTCGCGCAGGCCGCGCGGCAGCACCGGGAGCGCCGCCGGGATGAGCGCGCCGAGCGTGCCGGGCCGCGGGTGGGCGCTGCGCTGGACCGAGCCGTCCGTGTTCAGCAGCCGCGGCGCGTGCAGCGCGCGCGGATGCGCGGCGGCGATGGCGGCGAGCCGCGACAGCGCGTCGTCGCGCACCTCGCAGTCGGGGTTGAGCAGGATCGCGACGCCGGCGGTCACCCGCGCGAGCCCCGCATTCGTCGCGGCGCCGAACCCGGGGTTGTCGCGCCGCTCGAGCACCGTCGCCCCCCGGCGTCCCGCCAGCTCCGCGCCGCCGTCGTCGCGCCCGGTGTCCACCACCACGAGCTCGGGGGCCTCGCCCGCGCGCTCCAGCGAGTCCAGCAGCGCCGCCAGCTCGGAGCGCGACTCGTGCAGCACGACGACCGCGGCGTAGGTCATCGCCGCTCCGCGCGCTCGATCGCCGCGGCGAGGCGGCGCGTCGACGCCTCCACGTCGAACTCCGCCTCGGCCCGGCGGCGGGCGGCGGCGGGGGCGGCCGGATCGGCCAGCACGTCGCGCACCGCGGCGGCGGCCGCCCGGGTGTCGCCCGGGGGATAGAGGCGGCCGGCGCCGCCGGCCACGATCTCGCGCGGCCCGGCCGCGTCGGGCGCGACCACGGGGCGGCCGCAGGCCAGCGCCTCGACGAGGGCCAGGCCGTACGGCTCCGCGTCGGCGCAGTGGAGCAGGACGTGGGCGCCGGCCAGGGCGGCGCGGGCGTCCACGGGGCCGGCGAGCGTCACCCGGTCCCCCAGCGGCGCGGCCCGCTCGCGCAGCGCGGCCGCGAAGCGCCCGGCATCGCCGGGCAGCGGCGCGCCGGCGATGGTGACGCGGAGCTCGGGGAGCAACTCGGCCACGGCGATGGCCAGGTCGGCCTGCTTCCACGCCACCAGCGCGCCCAGGACCAGCGCATGCGGCGGCCCGGCGGGCGCGGGCGCCGGGGTGAAGGCCGCCAGGTCGACGCCGGGATGCAGGACCGTCACGTCCGGCAGCCCGAGATCGGCGGCGATGGCCGCCGAGGCTGCGGCGACGCCGTCCGCCCGGCGGCTCGCCGCCCGCAGCGCGGCGCGCACCCCGGCGCGGCCGGCGGCCGCCGCGGCGGTGGCCGCGTCGGCCGGCCAGCTCGCGGCCGGCGCGGAAACTCCCCACCGGCGGGCGGCGCGCGGCATGAGGTCGTGGTGCACGGCGAGCACGGCCGGCCGGCGTCCCAGCAGCGCCGCCGCGAGCACCGCGCGGCCGCCCCAGGCGACGAGCGCCGCCGCGTCCGGCAGCGCGCCCAGCTCGCGCGCCATCCCGAGCAGCGCGGCGGCGTGCCCGGGGCCGAGCCGGAGCGGCCGCTCGGCCAGCGGCCGGTGGGGCACGCCGGCGGCCGCGAGCGCGTCCGCGAGCGGCCCCTGCGGGCAGGCCACGACCACCGGGCGGCCGAGCCGCACCGCGGCGTCGAGCAGCGCGCGCTCGGCGCCGCCGAGCCCACCGGCGTAGGACGCGATCAGCACGGGCCGGAGGTCGGACACGCGGCGCACTACTAGCATCGCCGGCCATGCCGCCCCGCCGCACCCCCGGCGAGCCGCCGGCCGGCGACGCGCGCACGGCGGTGCCGGCCGGGGTCGCCACGGTCGACGAGCCAGGGCCGGGGGACGGCGCCGGGCCGGGGCTGCGCGTCGCCACCGCCCGCGGCGGCGTGGTCAATGCGGCGTTCCTCACCGGCGCGGAGGCGCTCGTCGCCGCCCAGGGGCTGTTCGCCACGGCGCTGCTCGGCCCGCGGTCGATCGGCCTGTACGGCGTCGTGACGACCACGGCGATGACGATCGTCGCGCTCCGGCGCGTCGGGATCGACGAGGCGTTCGTGCAGACGGCCGCGGCCGACGAGGAGGCGGAGTTCCAGCGGGCGCTGACGGTGGAGCTGGCCATCGGCGTGGTGGTCGCGCTGGCCATCGCCGCGCTCGCGCCCGTGCTCGCCGCCGTCTACGACGACGACCGGCTGCTCGGGCTGACGCTGGCCGTCACGTACCTGCCGATCGCGTTCGCGCTGCAGGCGCCGCAGTGGATCTTCTTCAAGCGGATGGAGTACCTGCGGCTGCGGACGCTGCAGGCCATCGTGCCGCTCGGGACGGTGGCGGTCGCGCTGCCGCTGCTGCTCGCCGGGCTCGGCGTCTGGGCGCTCGTGATCGGCCCGGCCTGCGGCAACCTCGCGGCCGTCCTGGCCGCCTGGCGGGCGTCGCCGTATCGGTTGCGGCTGCGGCCGGACGCCGCTGCGGCGCGGCGCTACCTGCGCTTCTCCTGGCCGGTGTTCGTCACCGCGGCGGTCGCGCTGGTGATCGGGCAGGGCCAGATCAGCCTGTTCGGGCTGCACCAGGGGCTCGCCGCCGCCGGCTGGGTGACGCTGGCCACGACGCTCGCCCGCTACGCCGACCGGGCGGACCAGATCCTGGCCACCACGATCTACCCCGCGATCGTGCGCGTGCGCGAGCGCGGCGACGTGCTGGAGGAGCTGTTCGCCAAGGCGAACCGGCTCACGCTGCTGTGGGCGTTCCCGTTCGGCGTGGGGCTGGCGCTGTTCGGGCAGGACCTCGTCCACTTCGTGCTGGGCGACCGCTGGCAGGGCGCGGTGGTGCTGATCGCCGGCCTGGCGGTGGCCGGCGCGCTCCAGCAGGTGGGCTACAACTGGTTCTCGTTCTTCCGGGCGACGGGCGAGTCGTGGCCGCAGGCCGTCGAGGCCGCGGTGCTCGGCGCCGCCTTCCTGCTGCTGGCCGTGCCGGGAGAGCTGCTCGGCGGCACCGGGTGGTTCGTGGCCGGGCGCATCGCGGGCGTCTTCGCCGTGCTCGCCGTCCGCCGCGCCTACCTGCGGCGGCTGCTGCCGGGCGTGCGCCTGGGGGCGATCGCGCTCCGGGCGGCCGTGCCGGTCGCCGCCGCGAGCGCCGTTGCGCTCGGGCTGCGGCTGGCGCTGTGGGGCGGCCCGCGGCCGCTGTGGCAGGCGCTGCTCGAGCTGGGCGTATGGGCGGCGGTGCTCGCCGGTACGAGCCTGCGCCTCGAGGCCCCGTTGATCGCCGAGCTGCGCGGCTACCTGCGGCTGCGTGCGCCCGCGGTCCCGGGCTGGGTGCAGCCGGCGACGCTGTGGCTGGCCGCCGCGCTCGTGTCCGCGTTCACGCTGCTGCGCTACATCGGGCCGCTGGACGAGGGGATCCTCATGCAGGCGGCGACGCGGATGGCCTCCGGACAATGGCCGTGGCGCGACTTCACCTGGGCTTACGGCCCCGGCCAGCCGCTCGTCGTGATGGCCGCCGGGAAGGCGTTCGGCCCCTCGCTGCTGTGGTGGCGGCTGCTGCGGACGGCCGCGGATGCGACGGTGGCCGTCCTGGTGTGGGCGTTGGTCCGGCACGCGCGCCCGTCCGCGCCGCGCTTGGCGCTCGCCGCCTGGGCGGCTGCCGCGCTGACCGCCGCGCAGCCGACCAGCGCCAACCCCGCCCAGCCCGCGCTGGCGTTCGGTCTGGGCGCGGTGCTGCTGGCCGCCCGCCGCCGCCCGGCCTGGGCGGGCCTGGCGGCCGCGGCGGCCGCGTTCTGGCGCCCGGACATCGGCGCGTGCGCGGCGATCGCCGCGGCCGCGACGCTGGCCCTGGACGGCCGCGGCGAGCGCGCGCGCCGCGCGGCGGTGTGCCTCGGGGCCGCCGTCGTGGGCGTGGTCGTGCTGTACGCGCCCTTCGCCGTGGCCGCGGGGCCGCACGCGGTGTGGGACGGGCTCGTCGTGCAGTCCACGCGCGACGGCGCGTGGTGGCGGCTGCCGTTCCCGCCGGGCTTCCACGAGGCGCTGACGGGCGCCGCGGCATTCAAGGACCTCGCCGGCTGGCTCGCGCCGTTCGCGGCGCTCGCGGTCGCCGTGCTGGCGCTCCGGCGCCTGCGCGGGGTGCAGGCCGGGCTGGTGGTGCTGGCGCTCGGGGCGACCGCCTACTACGCCTCGCGGGCGGACGCCGAACATGCGCAGGTGCTGCTCGTCGTCGCCTGCGCACTCGCCGCGCTCGTGCGGCCGCGGGTGGCCGGCGCCGCCGCGCTGGCGCTGCTGATCGCTGTGGGCGCGGCCAACCGCGGCGACGCGCTGCTGCGAGCGCCGCGGCTGGCGCCCCTGCGCGTGGCCGGCGCCGCGGGCGTCCGCGTCCCGCCCGCGGACGCTGCGGCGCTGCCGCGGGTCGTCGCGCTCGTCGACCGGCTCGTCCCGCCGGGGCAGCCGATCTACGTCGCGCCGCGGCGCTCGGACCTGGTCACGTTCTCCGACCCGCTGCTGCACTTCCTCGTCCGGCGCCCGAACGTCCTGCGCCGGGACGTGCTGCTGCAGGCCAAGCCGGCCGAGCAGCGGACGATCGTCGCGGCGCTGGAGCGCACCCGCCCGCGCGCGGTCGTCCGCTGGACCGACCCGGCGTCGTCGCGGCCGGAGCCGAACCTCCGCGGGCGGCCGAGCGGCTCCCGGGCGCTCGACGCCTATCTGAGCCGCGCCTACCGCCTCAGGGCCCGCTACGGCTACTACGACGTGCTCGTGCCGCGCTGACCGCCATACTCGCCGCGTGGTCGCCCGCGTCGCCGTCGCCGTGCTCGCGCTGGTCGTCGCCGGCTGGCTCGCGGTCGAGCTCCGCAGCAGCGAGGCGCAGGCGACGATGATCGGGCTCGCGTTCGGCCGCCAGGCGCCGTCCAGGCAGGACCTGCGGCGCGCGCAGGACCTGGCCGCGCGCGCCCGCGTGCTCAATCCGGACGTCCAGGTGGACGAGGCGATCGGCGTCCTGCAGTTGCGCACCGGCGACCGCGCCGCCGCCGTGGCCACGTTTCGCTCGATCACCCGCCGTGAGCCGCAGAACGCCGAGGTCTGGGCCGCGCTGGCCCGGGCCGCCGCCGGCTACGACGATGCGCTCGCCGCCGTCGCCCGGGCGCGTCTGACCCGGCTCGTCCCCGCCGTACGGTGATCCCACAGCCACAGCGCTCCCGCGGCGCCCATCAGCATCAGCGACGGCTCGAACACGTGCCGCAGCCGCGGATGGCCGTAGCCGGTCACGACCGTGATCAGCACGACCACCAGCGGGGCGAGCAGGATCAATGCCGGCGTCCCCGCACGGCGCAGCGCGGGGTAGCCCAGGAGCGACAGGAGCGCCAGGAGGTAGAACGCCGCCACCGCCATCTGCTCGCCGCGGATCCAGCGGCCCTCCGCGAACAGCACCTGGCGCCGGGGCTGGTAGAGCGAGAACGTCCGCAGCACGCGGATCGGGATCACGACCGCCAGCCGGCCGAGGTGCGTCCGCATGTAGCGCAGCCCGTCGGCTCGCCAGATCGCGGCCTGGGCGGCCTCGTCGTCGACCTTGCGCGGCGGCAGGCAGTCCAGCCGCCAGAAGCCGATGTCCTCGCCGTGGTAGGTGCGCGGGCAGTTGGCGCCCGCGAGCACGGTGGAGTCGTTGGTCGAGATCGGCACGAAGCGGCCGAACACGTCGAAGTTGCGGATCGTCCACGGGGCGAGCACGAGCACGCATCCCAGCGTCGCCAGCGCGGCGCGACCCAGCCACCCGCGGCCGCCGCGCCACGCCGCGGGCCACGCGAGCACGGGCAGCAGCAGCAGCGCCTCCGAGCGGCACAGCGCGGCGAGCCCGATCGCGGCGCCGAGCGCCAGCGCGATGCCGGGCCGCGGCCGGCGCAGCGCCGACAGCGCGGCCAGGAGCACGAGGATGACCAGCGGCGTGTACGCCGTCTCGCTCATCAGGGCGCCGTCGACGACCACCATCAGCGGGTAGGCCGCGCACACGCCCGCCGCCGCCAGGCCGAGCCGCTCGCCCACCGCGCGCCGGCCGAGAACCCCCATCAGGGTCATCGACGCCGCCCCGCACAGCAGGCCGAAGGAGCGGTGCCAGAGCACGCTCGTCCCGCCGAGCCGCGACACGATCGACAGCAGCGCCGGGTAGAGCGGCGGGTGTCCGGCGGACGGGAACTCCCGGTGCTGGAGGCGCAGACGAAACGGCTCGACGAAGAACTTCCCGGACGCCAGGTCATTGGCCTGCCAGTGGTAGAACCACCAGTCACCCACGCCTGACACGTGGCGGCCGACGGTGAACAGGTAGAGGGCGCGGAGCGTGACGCCGGCCACCACGATCGCGGCGAGCCGGTGACGGAATGCCGGCAGTCGCGCGGCCATCGGGTGGCAGTATGCCTCAGGGGATGAGGAGGGACCGCTACCCGCTGATCGACGGACTGCGCGCCGCGGCCGCGATCGGCGTGCTGCTCACGCACGCGGCGATCTCCTCCGGCCTCGTCACCACCGGCGCCACGGGATTCCGCTACGCGCAGCGGCTCGAGGTGGGGGTGACGATCTTCTTCGTCATCTCCGGCTTCGTCCTCTACCGGCCGTTCCTCCTGGCCCGGCTGGAGGCCTCCGAGTTGCCGCGGGTCGGCCGCTACGCGCGCCGGCGGGCGCTGCGGATCGTCCCCGCGTACTGGATCGCGCTGACTTTGTCCGCGCTCGTGCTGGCGCGCTGGAGCGTGTTCACGCCCAAGGGCCTGCTCGCCTACTACGGCTTCGGGCAGATCTACTCGCAGTCCACGCTCACCGGCGGGTTGATCCAGGCCTGGACGCTCGACGTCGAGGTCACCTTCTACGTGTTCATCCCGGTCTGGGCGTGGCTGCTGCGCCGGGCGACGCTGCGCCAGGAGGTGTACGCGCTCATCGCGCTGGCGGCGGCGTCGCTGGCCTGGAAGGCGGCGTTCGTGTGGAGCGGCTCGGCCGGCGACGTGCACGACACGGCCTGGCTGCGCTCGCTGCCCGCGTACCTGGACCAGTTCGCGCTGGGGATGGGGCTGGCGGTCGCCAGCGTTTCCGCCCGCGGGCTGCGGGTGCGCCGCCCCGTGCTGCTGTGGGGGCCGGCGCTGCTGGCCTTCTGGGCGGTGAGCGTGAAGATCGGGATCGGGCGCGCGCTGTTCGAGCCGTACGACCGCTGGCAGTACATGGCCCGCCACGCGCTCTACGCGGTCGTCGGCGTCTCGCTGGTGGCGTCGGCGGTCGCCGCCACGCCACGGCGCGGCGTCGTCGGGCGAGTGCTCGGGAACCCGGTGGCGCTGTGGCTGGGGGTCGTGTCCTACGGCATCTACCTGTGGCACCTCACCGTGCTGCAAGCGCTGGAGGACGTCGGCTTCCAGCGCTCGCTGCGCTTCCACCCGTTCATCGTGGTCACGCTCGTCACGCTGGCCGCGACGTGCGTGATCGCCGCCGCGAGCTGGTACGGAGCCGAGCGCCCGATCCTCCGCGCCGGCTCACGGCCGTGGCGCCGGCCGCGCGATCACGCTGCCGGCGAGCAGCAGCGCCACGAGGGTGACCGCGGGCATCTCCCAGTCCCAGTCCACGCCGGTGTGGACGGCCCAGGCGGCGAGAGCGGCGCCGGCGACCGCCGTCTCGGGCCGGATCCGCGCCCCCACGCCGCCGAGGAAGGCGCCTAGCGCCAGCAGGCCGACGATCCCGAGCTCGGCGGCCGTCTCGAGGTAGAGCGAGTGGGCGTCGCGCACGACCTCGGTGATGTGGCGCCGCTTCAGCCATTCCACCCGGAAGCCCGCGCTGCCGACGCCACGCAGCGGATGATCGGCGAACGTGGCCAGCGCCACGCCCCAGTAGGCGTAGCGGTTGCTCTCTATCGAGGCGAGCCGGCCGGACGTCGGCGCGGGCGCGCCGGAGCGGCCGCTGTGGGCGGCGGCGGCGACGGTCACGGTCAGGGCCGCCGCCAGTGCGACCACGGCGGCCGATCGCAGCCACGGCAGCGGGGCCGCGCGGCGCGGGGCGCGGGCGGCGACCGCTCCCGCGACGGCGGTGGCCAGCACGAGCACGGCGAGCGTGCCGCCGCCGGCGCCGGGGCTCGATCCGGCGTGCAGCACCGCGCGGAAGGCCAGCTCGACGGCGACCGGCGCGGCGGCCGCGGCCACCGTGACCAGCAGCGCGGCGGCGAGCGTGGCGCGGGTGGGCCGCAGCGCCAGCAGCACCAGCAGCCCGGCCGCGAACGCGCCCAGCGCGCCGCGCGACAGCGTGAGGAAGAGGTCGAGGCCCAGCAGCGGCGCCGCGCAGGCGGCGGCGATCCGCACCGTGCGGCCGCGCTCGGCGAGCAGTCCGGCGGCGAGGACGAGGCCGAGTGCGGCGAGCGCGCCCTGCGCGTTCCAGTAGGTCAAGGGCTGCGCCAGGCGGTCGCCGGCGGCGGCGGAGCGCGGGAGGGTGACGAGGCTGGGCAGCAGCCGCTCCGAGAGGCCATAGGCCGCGGCGGCGACCGGCGCGACCAGCAGCGCCGGCTCCGTCCAGCGGCGGTCGAGCACCGCGGCGGCCGCGGTCAGCGTGGCCAGGTAGAGCACGAGCCGCTCGAGGTCGTCGAGCGCCGGGCCGCGCTCCGCGGCCCAGGTGAGCGAGAGCGCGGTCCAGCCCGTCAGCGCGGCCAGACCGCCCAACGCGACCCGCCCGGCCCGCGTGGGCGGGAGCAGACGTGGCGCCGCCAGCGCGGCGACCGCGGCGAGGACGCACGCGGCGATCGCGGCGCGGAGGCGGGCGGTGTCGAAGTAGCCGCCGCGGCTGAACGCGAGCACGACGGGGAGCAACAGCAGCCCGCCGGCGGTGAGGGCGGAGGCGTGGCGGCGCATCGGCGCGGAAGCCTAGACTCCGCGCGCCGTGCCGATCTTGCGCCCGATGCGCGAGCGGGCGATCACTGTCTGGCTCGCCGCCCTCGCGTTGCTGCTCGCCCTGATCCAGCGGCCGGGGACCGCGACGACGGACACGAAGATCGACCTCCACGTCGACCCCCTGCGCTTCCTCGGCCAGGTGGCGTCCGCCTGGTCGTCGACCGGCGACCTCGGGCACGTGCAGGGCGGGCAGTACGGCGGCTACCTGTTCCCGATGGGGCCGGTGCTCGCGCTGCTGCACCCGCTCGGGCCGTGGCTCGCCCAGCGACTGTGGCTGGCGCTCGTGCTGTTCCTCGCCGGCTGGGGCGCAGCGCGCCTGATGGACGCGTTCTCCGGCCCGCGGGCGGTCGCGGCGGTGCTCTACATGGTCAACCCGTACGTCGTGATCTTCACCGCGCGGACGTCGATCACCCTCCTGGGCTACGCCGCGCTGCCCTGGCTGCTGGCCTGCACGCTGCGCGGCCTGCGCTCGCGGCCGTCCTGGCGCTGGCCGGCGGCCTTTGCGCTGATCGTCACCGCGTCCGGCGGCGGCGTGAACGCCGCCGTGACCGCCTGGGTGCTGCTCGGGCCGGTGCTGCTCGCGGCCTACGAGCTGTGGACGCGCGCGGTCGAGCGCCGGGCGGTGGTCGCGTTCGCCTGGCGTACCGTCGTCGCCACCGCGCTCGCCTCGGCCTGGTGGGTCGTGCCGCTGCTCGTGCAGTCGCGCTACGGCGCGGACTTCCTGCGCTTCACCGAGCAGCCGGGCACGATCTGGAGCACCACGAGCCTGCCGGAGTCGCTGCGGCTGATGGGCTATTGGGTGTCGTATCTCGGCGTCGGCTATGGCGGCGTGCTGCGCCCCTACTTCGGCGACGGCCGCGTGCTGTTGTTCTCCACGCCGGTCGTGCTCGCCGGGCTGCTCGTGCCGGCGCTGGCGCTGCTCGGCTTCGCCTGGAGCCGGCGGACGCGCTACGCCCCGCTGCTGCTGGCGCTCGTCCTTGCCGGCCTGCTCGTGATGAGCGTGGGCTTCCCGGAGGGGACGCCGCTGCGCCGCGGCGCGAACTTCGCCTACAACCACTTCGCCGCGCTGCAGTTCCTGCGCACGACGCACAAGGCCGGCCCGCTGGTGGCGCTCGGGATCGCCGGCCTGGCGGGCCTGGCGCCGCGGCGGCTCGGGCTGCTGGCCGTCGCGCTCACGCTCGTCGCCGCCTGGCCGCTGGTCACAGGCCGGGCGATCGACCGCCAGGTCACGTGGCAGCGGATCCCGCCGGCCTGGCGGGCGGCTGCGCGGCATGTCGACGCCGCCGCGGGGGACGGGCGCGCCGTCGTGCTCCCCGGCCAGCTCTACGCCTACTACGACTGGGGCGGCACGATCGACCCGGTGCTGCCCACGCTGGCCACCAAGCCGGTCGCCGTGCGGAGCGCGGTGCCCTACGGCGACCTGCGGGCCACCGACCTGCTGTGGACGGTCGACGCGCTCGTGCAGCAGCGGCGCGCCCTGCCCGGCCAGCTGGGGCCGCTGCTCGACCTGCTCGGCGCGCGCACGGTGGTCGCCGGCGCCGACGACGACCGCAGCCGCTCGGGCGCCGTGCCCGCGTCCGACGCCGCCGACGTGCTCGACGCTCTCGGCCGGCCGACCCGCGCGTGGGGCCCGGTACGGCCGCGCGAGCGCAGCGCGGGCACGCTCGGGCGCGATCGGCGGCTGCCCGAGGTGCGGGCGTGGGACCGGCCCCGGGCCCCGGGCCTCGTCCGGCTCGAGCCGGCCGCGCCGCAGACGGTCGTGGACGGCTCCGCCGACGGCCTGGCCGGCCTCGCCGCGCTGGGCGGCAGGCTGAACGACGTGGCCTATGCGGCCGACCTGTCCCCGGCCGCGATCGCCCGGGCGCGCGAGGTGGTGATCACCGACTCGAACCGGCGCCGGGTGTTCGTCGCGTCGCGCCTGGCGCAGAACACGGGCCTGACGCTGGCCGCGGACGAGGCGCCCTCGGTCGACGCGGCGCGGCTGAACCCGTTCACGTCGCCCGCCGACGAGACGGTGGCGGCGTACTCGGGTATCCGCGCGGTGAGCGCGCCGTCCTCGCCCGGCTTCCCGCAGTTCCCGGAGCGCCGGCCGTTCGCCGCCGTGGACGGCGACCCGAGCACGCACTGGCAGGCCGACCGCGCGCTCGACCCCGCGCGCTGGGTGCTCAGCGTCGCGCTCGACCGGCCGCGCGACGTCGACCACGTCGACTTGCTGCCCTACGACGACCGCGTGGCCGCGGTCACCGCGGTCGACGTGGGCGGGCGCCGCTTCACGGTCCATCCGGGCTGGAACCGGCTGCCGGTGCACCTCCACGGGGTCTCCACGCTGCGCGTGCGCATCGCCGGCTGGCGCGACTTCCGCGGCGCGCACACGGTGTACGCGCCGGGCATCAGCGAGCTGCGCATCCCCGGCGTCCGGGCGAGCGAGGCGCTGCGGCCGCCGGTGCGCGCCGAGCGGGCGCTCGCCGGGCGCGACCTCTCGCACACCGCCCTGGCCTACGTCTTCCAGCGCACGACCGGCGACGACCCGTTCCGGCGCGATCCGCGGCACGGTCCGGCCGCGGCGGACCTGGTGCGCGACCGCGGCGACGGCGAGTCCGGCCTGGAGCGCGTCTTCGCGCCGCCCGCGGCTCGCGCCTGGGCGGCGGACGGCTGGGCCACCGTCGCCCCGGACGCCTCCGACGCGGCGCTCGATCGCCTCGCCGGCGTGCCCGGCCGCTTCACCTCCTCGGGGCGGTTCGAGGGCCGGCCGGGGTTCCGCGCCTCGAGCGCGTTCGACGGCACCCCGCGGCCGTGGATCGGCTCCTGGCCGGGCAGCGCGTGGCTGCAGTGGACCCGCCCGGCCACGCTGCGCCGGCTGCGGCTCGCGCCGGTGGCGGGCGTGCGCCGCCCGACGCTCGTGCGCCTCGTCGTGGACGGCCGCCCGTCGGCGCCGCTGCCGGTCCGCGGCGGCACGGTGACGCTGCCGGCGCCCGTCCACGGCCGCACGTTCCGGCTGGAGATCCTGCGCGCGGCGTTCCCTCCGGGGACCTCCGGCGTCGTCCGCCAGCGCCGCGCCGTGGGGATCGCCGAGATCACCGGCCCCGGCGTCCCGCACGTCCACGTCCCGCGGGCGGGCGCGCTGCGCGGCTCGTGCGGCGACCTCGCAGGACGGCTGTCCAGCCGGCCGCTGCGGCTGCGGGTGCTCGGCACGATCGACCAGCTCGACGCCGGCCGGCCGCTGCGCGTGCGGGGCTGCGGCACGGTCGCGCTCGCGGCCGGGCCGGCGCGGCTGTCGCTGCCGGCCGGGACGTTCGCGCCCTACCTGCTGCGGCTGCGCTCGGGGGCGCCGGCGCCCGCGGCGCCCGCCCCGGGCCGGGTGCTCTCCGCCGGGCGCGCGACCCGCGGCGGACGCACCGGCGTCCGGCTCGACGTGCGCGCGCCCGCCCGCCTGGTGCTGGCCGAGAGCTTCAACCGGGGCCGCCGGGCGACCTGCGACGGCCGCGACCTCGGCCCGCCACAGGTGGGCGACGCCTACGGCACCGCCTGGCGCGTGCCCGCCGGCTGCCGCGACGTCGAGATCGCGTTCGCGCCCGACCGGCTCGTCGGCGCCGGGTACATCGTCTCGCTCGTGGCCGGCTGCGGGCTGCTGCTGGTCCTGCTGCGCCGCCGCCGCGGGCCGTCGGTGATCTCTGTCTGGCTGCCGGGCAGCGACGCGCCACCGGCCCGGCTGCCCGCCCGCCGGGCGGCGCTGCTGGCCGTGCCGATCGCCCTCGCGCTCGGCTTCGCGTTCGCCGCCCGCGCCACGCCGGTGTTCGGGCTGGCCGCGTTCGTGATCCTGTGGCGGGGCATCGGCGCGCGGCCGCTGGCGCTCGCCGCCGGCGCCCTGCTGGTCGTCGTCGTGCCGGTGCTGACCCTGGTCCTCCCGGTGCGCGACCGCGGCGGCTTCAACCCGTCCTACGCCGGCGATCGCGTCGCCGTGCACTGGGGTGCCGCGGCGGCGGTGATGTTGCTGGTGTTCGCCTTGGCCCGCACGCTGGCCACCGCGCGGGTAGGGAGGGGCGCGAGGCGTGGCGGTTGACATTCCCCCGCGCGGTGTGGTGCAGTCGGCGCGTGCGGAGGGCGATCATCGGATTCGCCGCGGGCGCGACGCTCGTGGCTGCGCTGTTCGCCCTGTCGCGGCCGGCGACGCCGCCGGCGACGGTGACGCTGGCGCGCGCGATCAGCGTGGCGACGGTCACCGCGGACGCGTTCGATCCGGCTTCGATCGGCCTGCCGGCGCCGCGCAAGCAGGTGCTGCGCAACCTGCTGGTCACCGGCGACTCGATGTCCACGCCGCTCAACAGCGAGCTCTACACGCTGCTGCACCTGCACGGCGTGCACGTCTACAGCGACCTGCACTACGGCGGCGGGATCTCCAAGGACTTCGTGTTCGACTGGCCGGACGAGGCGGCCTCGATCGCGCGCCACCTCAGGCCCGACGCCACGATCGTGTTCATCGGCGCCAATGAGGGCTTCCCCCTGCGGGGGGCGAACGGCCGCAAGGTGGCCTGCTGCAGCGCGAGCTGGGCCGCCGCCTACGCCAACCGCGGACGCGAGATGCTGGCCGCCTACCGCCGCGGCGGCGCCGCGCGCGTCTACTGGATCACGGTGCCGGCGCTGCGCGATGCCCGGCGCACCGCCATCGGGCGCTTGATCAACGCGGCCATCGCGGTGGCCGCCCAGCCCTGGGCGCGCCAGGTGCGCCTGATCGACGGCGGCGCGATCTTCACGCCGGACGGCTACCGCGACGCGATGCCGGTCGACGGCGTGGACACCGTGGTGCGCGAACCCGACGGCATGCACCTCAACGAGGCCGGCGCCCATGTCCTCGCGCTCGCCGTCGTCGCCGCCCTCACCGGCGACTTCGTGCTCCCGGACGGCGCGACCTCCACCACCGGCTGATGTGCGGCGCGGCGAAGCTCAGGGGGCGGGCGCGCGCCGGGACACGAGCCCGATGACCAGCACCGAGCCCGCGGCCGCCGCCTGCAAGACCAGCACGACCGTGGCGAAGTCCGACAGCGAGCGCGTGCCGACCTCGGCGAGCAGGGCGATCTCGAGCCCGGCGACCAGCGCCAGCGCCGGCAGGAACGCCAGCCGGCCCAGCGCCAGCATGTACTGGACCGCGAGGTAGCCGACGGCGAGCAGCGTCATCGCGCAGCCGAGGACGAACAGCGCGCCCTGGGCGCGGACCGTCTCGGGCCCGAAGGCCAGCCGCAGCACGGTGCCCGGCACGAGGGCGTAGACGATGAGCATCGGCACGGCGACCGCGCCGACCACGGCCAGCGCGCGGACCAGGGCGCGGCGCGGGTCCTGGCCGGTGCGGCTGGCGCGCGTCGCCTCCGGCAGCAGGTACAGCCCGATCCCGATCGCGACCCACACGACCGCCTTGGCGGCGACCGCGGCGGCGGCGTAGGCGCCGGCGGCCTCGCCGCCGATGCGGCGCTTGACGAGGATCACGTCGACGTTCTGCAGGACCGCGATCAGCACGAGCGCGGCGACCGCGGGCCAGGCGCCGCCGACCAGCTCGCGCAGCCGCCGCACGGGCCGGTCGTCCGGGGCGCCGCCGACGCGCCGGCGCGAGATCCACCACAGCACCAGCGCCACCGCGAACATCGACAGCGGCGTGCCCAGGTACGCGCCGGTGACGCCGAGTCCGACGGCCACCAACGCGAGGCCGATCAGCAGGCGGCCGAACGCCTCGCAGACCACCGACCAGGCGACGGGCCCGTAGGCGTGCCGGCCCTGGAGCGCCCCGCGCTCGATCGACAGCAGCACCCACAGGAACGCGGTCGGCGCCGTGGCGGCGGCCGCCCAGGTCTCGGGCACCGAGATCAGCTCGGCGATCGGCTCGGCGGAGCAGCAGCGCCGCGGCCGTCGTGGTCAGCCCGGCGAGCCACAATCGCCGCCGCCAGGCGTCGAGCGTCTCCGCGCCGCCGATCCGGCCGAGCGCCGTCTCGCGCGCCACGGCGACCTGCAGCGCGGAGCCGGGGACGGCGAGGATCACGAAGGTGGAGATCAGCGCGGCCAGCGAGCCGTAGTCGGCGGCGCCGAGGATGCGGGCGAAGAGGACCGTGAACAGCAGCGCGATCGCGTTCGAGCCGAGCGTGGCCGCGGCCATCCCGACGGCCTTGAGCGTCTCCGACCCGGCGAGGACGTCGCGCAGGCGCGGCGGCTCGCGCGCCGCCACGTCCTCCAGCAGCGCGAGCGACTCGCGGGCCGTGCGCTCCCAGGTGAACTGCGCGGCCCGGGCGCGCGCCGCCCCGCCCATCCGGGCGCGCAGCCCGCCGTCGTCGACAAGCCGCCGCACAGCGGCCTCGAGCCCGGCCACGTCGTCGGCCAGCAGGCCGGTCTCGCCGTCGACGATCGACTCGGCCAGGCCGCCGACGCGCAGCGCGGCGCTCGGCGTGCCGCAGGTCGCCGCCTCCATCACGGTCAGGCACCAGCCCTCGGCCGAGGAGGCCGTCACGTTCACCCAGGCGCGGGCGTACAGCGCCGCCTTCGTCGCCTCGTCGACGTGGCCGTGCAGCGTGACCCGGTCGCCCAGCCCGCGGGCGGCGATCGCGGCCTCGAGCGCCGGCCGGTGGTCGCCCTCGCCGGCGACGTCGAGGACGGCGCCGGGCACCGCCGCGAGCACGTCGAGCAGGCACTCGACGCGCTTGTAGCGCTTCAGCCGGCCGAGATAGAGCAGCCGCGGCGCGCTCGTCCGCGGCGGCTGCGGCCCCGGGAAGCCCTCGACCCCGAGGTAGCCGACGTGCACGTCGTCCGGTGCGATGCCGAGCGCGGTCAGGTCGTGCTTGGCCGCCTCGGAGATCGTCAGGAACGGCCCGGAGCGGTAGAGCAGCTTCAGCGGCAGCGTCTCGGCGACCAGCGCGGCCACCGCGCCGAGCCGCCCCAGCTCGGTCACGTAGTGGTCGCGGTGGACGTGATGGACGAGCGTCACGCGCGGCCGCCGCAGCCACAGCGGCGTGAGGAACGCGATGCCGTTGATCACCTCGAGCACCACGTCGGCGTCGCGCCCCACCCCGCGGCGGACCGCCCAGGCGGCGCGCGGGAAGACCGTGGTGCGGGAGCCCATGTGGTGCAGCTCGAGGCCCGGCGCGGGCCGCTCGACCGGCGCCGCGCCCGGGTAGCTGCCGGCGACGACGGTCACGCGGTGGCCCCAGGCCAGCCAGGCGGCGACCTGCCCGTAGAGGTTCGCGCCCGTGCCGCCGCCCTGGGGGTGCGTCCAGTCGCGGTCGGTCAGCAGGAGGATGTGCAGCGGCATCGGAGGCAGCACGACGCCACCGGCGGGCGTCGGCGCTCGCATCGTAGGCCACCCCATAGGCGGCGACTACCATGGCGCCGATGCCGTCAGCTTCGCGTCTCCGGCGCGGCTTGGCCGTGAGCTGCGCCGGGCTCGCCCTTGCGCGCCCGCCGCCCGGCCCAGGGCACGGCGCCGGCGACGACCAGTACTCCGACCCGTTCGGCTCCAACCAGGCCGACTCCCGACGGCCACCCCGCGGGCCACCGCGACCCCGGCGCCCGCCGCCACCGCCGCTCCCGCGCCGGCGCACTGCGCGCCGCCGCGACGGCCACGCCCGCCCCCGCGCCACGGTCGGCCGTGTCGAGCGGCCCGCACGCTGCCCGTACACGGGCGTCGACGCCTGGCATCCCCGGCGCTGGGCGGCGCCGCTGCTGCTCGGCGCCGGCGTCGCGCTGCGCGTCCGGCTCCGTGAGCCGGACTGAGCGCACCGCCGGCCCGGAGGCGACCGAGGCGGCCGGCGCGCGGCTCGCGGCCGAGCTGCGCCCGGGCGACGTCGTGCTCGTCTCGGGCGAGCTCGGCGCCGGGAAGACGACGTTCGTGCGCGGCGCGCTGCGCAGCCTCGGCGTCGCGGGGCCGGTGACCTCGCCCACTTTCGTGGTCGGTCACCTGCACGACGGCGCGCCGACGGCCCGCTCGCGCACCTCGACCTGTATCGGCTCGCCGGCATGGAGGGCGAGGACCCGGGCCTCCTGGACCCGTTCTTCGCGCCCGGACGCGATCGCCTTCGTCGAGTGGCCCGAGCACGCGAGTGGCGCCTGGCCGGCCGAGCGGGTGGCCGACCGCGTCCACCTGCGCGCACGCCGGCGGCGACGAGCGGCGAGATCGAGGTCGAGCCGTGAGCGCCGTCGTCGGGCTCGACACCGCCACCCCCGCGACCGTCGGTGGCGGTGCTCGTCGCGGGCGGCCGCCGAGGTCGAGCTGCGCGACGAGCCCGAGGCCCGGCGAGCGCCCGCGCCACGCGGAGACGCTGCAGCCGCTGCTCGAGCAGGCGCTGGAGCAGGCCGGCGTGCGGCTGGGACGGACGTCTGCCGGATCTGCGTCGGCGTGGGGCCGGGCGGCTTCACCGGGCTGCGGCTCGGCGTCGCCACCGCCCGCGCGCTGGCCCAGGGCCGGCGACTGCCGCTCGTGGGCGTGTCCAGCCTCGAGGCGCTGGCCCGCGGCGTGGAGATGGTCCCGGCGCGCGAGCTCGAGGCGCCGGGGCACCCCGATTCCCACGGGCCGGTGCTGGCGGTGATCGACGCCCGCCGCGGCGAGGTGTTCGTCGGCCGGCTACGCCATCACCGCTGCACGCTGGAGCCGGTGGCGATCACCCCCGCCGAGCTGGCCGAGCGGCTCGCCGCCCGCCGCGAGTGGGGCCGCAGCGCGATGCTGGCCGTCGGCGACGGGGCGGTACGCTTCCGGGCGGAGCTCGAGCGGGCGGGAGTCGCGGTCCCGGCCGACGGGTCCACCGCCCATCGCGTCAGCGCCCTGATGGTCTGCCGGCTCGGACGGGCGAGGGAGCCCGCCGATCGCGACGCCCTGCTGCCGGACTACCGCCGCGAGCCGGACGCCGTACCGCCTACGACGAATTGACCGCACCGCCCGCCGCCGCCATCGAGGTCCGCCGACTCACGTACGCCGACCTGCCGCAGGTCGTCGCCATCGAGCGGCGCGCGTTCACCAGCCCGTGGTCGCTGGCGATGTTCGTGCTCGAGCTCTCCAAGCCGTCGGGGATCTGCCTGGCCGCCGAGCGATCGAGCCGGCGAGCTCGTCGGCTACCTGATCTGCTCCCGCTACGACACGGTCTGGCACATCATGAACGTCGCCGTGGACCCGAGCTGCGCCGCCGCGGGATCGCCACGGCGCTGATGGAGCGCTGCTCGAGCCGCGTGGAGCGCCGACGCGCAGCTCACGCTCGAGGTGCGGCGCTCCAACGCCGGCGCGATCGAGCTCTACGAGGGCTTCGGCTTCCGCCCGGCCGGCGTGCGCCGGCGCTACTACCAGGACAACGGCGAGGACGCGCTCGTGATGTGGCGCACGCCGGCCACGCTGCGCGGCACGCTCGACGACGTCCCCGGCACGATGATCCTCGGGATCGAGACCTCCTGCGACGACACGTGCGCCGCGGTCGTCACGCGGGCCGGCGAGATCCGCGTCCAACGTCGTGTCCTCGCAGGGCGTGCACGGGCGCTTCGGCGGCGTGGTGCCGGAGTGGGCCTCGCGGCACCACCTCGAGCTGGTCAACGCGGTGGTCGACGACGCGCTCGCGCGCGCCGGGGCCACGCTGGACGACATCGAGCTGATCGCGCGTGACCCAGGGTCCGGGGCTCATCGGCGCGCTGCTGATCGGCGTGGCCACGGCCAAGGGCCTGGCGCGGCGCGCGGCGGCTGCCGCTGGCCGCGGTGGACCACCTGCAGGGCCACGTGGCGGCGAACTTCCTCGCCGCCGGACCCGTTCGCGCCGCCGTTCGTCTGCCTGCTGGCCTCCGGCGGGCACACCCTGCTGGCCCGGGTGACCGACCACGCCGGCTACGCGACGCTCGGCCAGACGCTCGACGACGCGGCCGGCGAGGCGTTCGACAAGGGCGCGCGGCTGCTCGGGCTCGGCTACCCCGGCGGGCCGGCGCTGTCGCAGCTCGCCGCCGACGGCGACCCGGCGGCGTTCGCCTTCCCCACCGCCGCGCGGGTGGCCGGGCTGGACTTCTCGTTCGCCGGGCTGAAGACCGCGCTGCTCTACAAGGTGCGCGACCTGGGTGAGGCGGAGGCCGCGCGCCGCGCCGCCGACCTCGCGGCCAGCTACGAGCACGCGATCGTCACCGCGCTGATGACCCGCGTCGAGCGCGCGCTGGACGCCGAGCCCGACCCGCGGCTCGCGATCGGCGGCGGCGTGGCCGCCAACCGCCTGCTGCGCGCCCGCGCCGTGGCGCTCGGCGTGCCCGTCCACGTACCGCCGCGTCGCGCTGTGCACCGACAACGCCGCGATGATCGCCTCGGCCGCGCGCTGGACCCCCGCTCAGCCGTTCCCGGACTACCTCGGGCTCGACGCGTACGCCACCGCCCGGCGTGCCGCCTGACCTCCTCGCGCGTCTGCGCCGGCTGCCCGTGTGGGCGCGGGCCGCGATCGTGGTCGCGGCCGCCGCGGTCGTCGTCGTCCTGGTGCTCGCGCTCAGCGGCCACGCGCCCTCGTCGCTGCCGGTGATCGGGCCGCCGCCGACGTCGCTGGCCGACCCGGTGCCCTACGACGGGCGGACGCCGGACCAGCCGCCGGGGGACGAGCAGCGCGTGCTCGTGCAGATGCCGCGGCCGGCGCTGGGCGAGCTCCCGAACGCGCGGGCCATGGGCGCGGCGGAGCAGCGGCGCTACGTGGCCTCGCTGCGGCTCGAGGCCAGGACGACGCGCTCGGCACTGGAGGCCCGCGGCATCCACTTCTCCGACGTCGTGTCCTACGGGCTCGTGTGGAACGGGTTCGCCGCGACCGTCTCCACGCGCGACGTGGCGCAGCTGAACACGCCGGGCACGCAGGTGCGCGTCGTGCGCCGCCTGTATCCCGCGGTGGGCGAGCCCGTGCCGGTGCCGGGCGCCGCGCCGCGGCCGAGCGCCCCCGCCGGCCAGTCGCCGGTGGCCGTGCTCGACACCGGCGTCGAGCCGGACGGCGCTGCCCGGCGCGGTCGAGCGCGGCTATGACGCCGTCGAACCGCCGCGACGACGCGAGGCCCGGGCGCGACCCGAGCGGCAGCGGGCGACGGGAGACCAGCGGGACCGCGCTGGCCGGCGTGCTGGCCGCGGCCGGCGAGCGGGTGCTGCCGATCCGCGTGGCCTCGCTGCGCGCGGCGGCCGGCCGGGCCGTCGAGGCGGTGGGGACGACGGACGAGCTGCTCGACGGGCTCGAGCGCGCCGTCGACCCCAACGGCGACGGCGACACGTCCGACCACGTCCCGGTCGCCCTGATCGGCGTCAACGCGCCCTACGCCGGGTTCTCCGGCGACGCCGGAGGCGCAGGCGATCGCCGGCGCCGCCGGTCTCGGCACACTCGTCGTCGCGCCCGCCGGGGACGAGGGCGCGGCCGCGCCCGGCAGCGGGACGGTCGGCTCTCCCGCCTCCGCGCCCGGCGCGCTCGCCGTCGGCGCGCTCGTCGGCCCCGAGCCCGCCCCGCGGGTGAAGCTGACCCTCGACGGGGACACGCTCGCCACCGCGGCCGTGCTCGGCGGCGCGCCGCCCACGAGCCCGCTGGTCACCGCCGGGCCGGTGACCACGAGCGACCCAGTGGCGCTCGGCAAGCTCGCCACGCAGCTGCGCGGCAAGGCGGTGGTCGTGCGCGCCGGCGCCGACCCGAGCGCCCAGGCCGCGGCGGCGGCCAACAGCGGCGCCGCGCTCGTGCTGCTGGCCGACACCCGCGACCGCCCGCTGCCCGCGATCGCGGCCGGCCGCGGCGCGGCGCCCGTGGTCGGCGTGACCGGCGACGCCGCGGGCAAGCTGCTGGCCAAGAAGGCGGGCGTCGGCGTGCGGCTCGGCGCGACGACCCGCGGCCCGGCGTCCGACGCCGGCGCCCAGCCGCAGGTCGATCCGTTCAGCGCGCAGGGGCCGTCCGCCGGCGGCCTGCCCAAGCCCGAGCTGGCCGCGCCGGGCAGCGCGCTCACGGTCGGCATCACCGGCCAGGCCGTGGTGGCCGGCGGCACCGCGATCGCCGCCGCCCGCGTGGCCGCCGCGGCCGCCCGGCTCGCCCGTCAGCGCCCCGACCTCGCGCCCGCGCAGCTGAGGGCCGCGCTGATCGCCGGGGCCGACCCGGCGAACCTGCCCGTCCAGCGCGCCGGCGCGGGCGCGCTGGCCCAGCCGGGCACGGTCACCGCCGATCCGCCCGCGCCGGTCACGGGCCCGCTCGACCCGGTCTCGCTCCGGCTCTCGGTGAGCCAGACCACCACGCTGAAGCTCTCCACCCGCGCCGGCGCCACCGTCCAGCCGTCGACCGTCACGGTCCGCCCGGGCGCGCCCGCGACGATCGCCGTGCGGCTGACCCGGGCCGGCGCCACCGGCGACGGGCGGCTGACCGCCGCCGACCCGGCCGGCGACGTCGTCGCCTCGGTCCCGTGGCTCGTGCGGCCGCTGAACGTCGCGCCCGTCCCGCTCGGCCCGCTGCACGCGAGCCACGGGCGGGTGCGCTTCACGCTCGGCGCCTTCACCCGCGGCGACCCGTTCGCCGGCGGCACGAGCATCCGCCTGGCCGACCGGCTCGTGCTGACGCTGATCGACGCCCACGGGAACGTCGCGCGCACGCTCACCGTCCCCGGCGGCGCGCGCGGCCTGATGCCGGCCGAGTACGGCTACACGCTGCCCTCCGACGCCCTGGCCGCGCTCCCCGCCGGCCGCTACCGCTTCCGCGCCCAGGCCTGGGCGCCGCGCCAGCAGTCGCCCACCACCGGCACGTCCGCGCCGTTCACGCCGTGAGGACCGTGACGCTCTACACGCGGCCCGGCTGTCATCTGTGCGACGACGCCCGCGCGGCGCTGGAGCGCCTGCGCGCCGAAGCGCCGTTCGCGCTCCAGGAGATCGACATCGAGACCGACGACGCGTTGCACGCGCGCTATCTCGAGCGGATCCCCGTCGTGGCGCTGGACGGCGAGGAGCTGTTCGACTACTTCGTTGATGAGGAAGCCCTGCGGCGGCGCATTCTCTATCGTGAGGCGCGATGAGCTTCGGCGACGTCGCCCAGCAGAGCGACAGCGGGCTCGGCCCACTCTCCGACCGTCTCTCGCTCGGTGTGGCCGCGCGCTTGTCGCGCTACCTCCAGGTCCTCACGCAGGCGCGCAAGATGGGCAAGGAGACGATCTCCTCGCAGGAGCTGTCGGAGTACACGCACGTCAACTCGACCCAGATCCGGCGCGACCTGTCCGGCTTCGGCAAGTTCGGCAAGCGCGGCGTGGGCTACAACGTCGACTCGCTGGTCAGCCAGATCCGCAAGATCCTGCGGACCAGCGGGCAGCACAACATCGCGCTGTTCGGCGCCGGGCACCTCGGCCTGGCGATCGCCTCCTCGGACATCTTCGCCGACCACGGGTTCCGCGTCGTGGCGATCTTCGACTCCGACCCGGCGAAGATCGGCGAGCGGGTCGGTCCGGCCGCGGTCCGCCATCCCGACCAGCTCAAGCAGGTCGTCGAGGAGGAGGACATCGTCGTCGGCGTCCTCGCCGTGCCGACAGGGGCGGCCCAAGAGCTCGCCGATCGGCTGGTCGACGCGGGCGTGAAGATCATCTTCAACTACTCTGAGGCGCTGTTGCAGGTGCCGCCCGAGGTGACCGTGCACACCTCGAGCCCCGCGGTGGATCTGCTCTACGCCCTCTACTTCTACCTCACCTGACCGTCATGGATCTTGACGCGGCGCGCGAGGTCTTCGAGACCTCCCAGGACCTGACCGTGGGCATCGAGGAGGAGTGGGCGCTCGTCGACCCGCAGACCCTCGAGCTGGTGCCGCGCTTCGAGGTGCTGCGCGCCGCCACGGCGAGCGACCCCGTGCTGGCCGACGCCGTGGCCGGCGAGCTGATCTCCTCGGAGATCGAGATCCGCTCGGGCCGCGGCGAGGACCTCGCCCACGCCCGGGCGCTGCAGCACGAGGCCCGCCGGCGCCTGTTCGCGGTGGCAGACGCCCACGGCGTCGCGCTGGCCGCCACCGGCACGCACCCGCTGTCGGACTACCGCGAGCAGCACATCATCGACACGGCGCACTACCACCGCGTCGAGGACGGCCTGAAGTACGTGGCCTGGCGCAACAACACGTTCGCGCTGCAGGTCCACGTCGGCGTCCGCGGCGCCGACCGGGCGATCCGGGCGTGCGACCGGCTGCGGCCGATCCTGCCCATGCTGCTGTGCATCAGCGCCAACTCGCCGTTCATCGACGGCCGCGACTCCGGCCTGCACTCCGGCCGCTCCCAGCTGTTCACCAAGTCGTTCCCGCGCTGCGGCGTGCCCGACGTGTTCGGCGGCTGGGACGCCTGGCGCGACTACGTCGGCCTGCTGCTGCGGACGCAGTCGATCGTGGAGTTCACCCAGCTCTGGTGGTCCGTGCGGGCGCACCACAGCTTCGGCACGATCGAGGTGCGGATCTGCGACGCCCAGACGACCGGGCCGGAGGCCGACGGGCTGGCCGAGCTGATCGTGGCCTGCGTGGCCCAGGCGCTGCGCGAGATCGACGCGGGGGAGACCCGCCCGGACGTCCCGGCGCGGCTGATCGAGGAGAACATGTGGCGGGCCATCCGCCACGGCCAGGACGGCCGGCTGCTCGACCTGGAGGCGCCGGCGATCGAGGAGTACCCGGCGGCGGAGGCGCTCGACCGGCTGCGGGCCTGGACGGGCGCGGACGTCGCCCTGCCCGAGCTCAACGGCGCGCAGCGCCAGCGGCGGATGATCGACGCCGGCCTGTCGCCGTACGAGGTCTACCGGGCGGCGGTGGAAGAGACGCGAGCGACGTACCCGGCACAGGAGAAGTCCCTTGAGCAGGCCTGAGTTCACCGAGGAGGAGCTGCGCGCGCTCGAGGAGCAGATGGCGCGCTTGGCGCCCGACGACATCATGCTCGACGCGCTGGTGTCCCTGATCAACCTGGGCGCCCGCAAGCTGCGCCCCGACATGCCGCCCGGCCAGGAGGCCGAGGGCCGCGACATGGCGCAGGCCCGGCAGGCGATCGACGGCGCCCGGGCGCTGCTCGCGCAGGTCGAGCCGCGCCACGCCGCCGAGCTCGGCCAGGTGCGCGACGCGCTGTCGCAGCTGCAGATGGCGTTCGTCCAGATGTCCGGCGGCGCGCCGCCGCTGGAGGCGGAGGCGCCGCCCGCGGAGGGCGCGCCCGGCGCGGGTGGGCCGGAATCCGAGCAGGGCGGCCCGGCCCAGCGCTCGGGCCGGTTGTGGGTTCCCGGACAGTAACTCCGAGCATCGCGGTAGACTCCGCGGCCGCTCCGCGGCGGCCTGATCTGGCTGCCGTTTTCGCTTTGTCTGAGTCCAGCGAGGTTCCGCTTGTCTAGCTTCCTGTCGAACCACGGCGCCCTGGTTGCCGTCGTCTGCGCCATGTTGGCGGTGGGATACGGGGTGGTCACCGCCCGGTCACTGCTCGCGCTGTCGCCCGGGAACGAGACGATGCAGCGGCTGTCGTCCGCCATCCAGGAGGGCGCCCAGGCCTATCTGCGGCGCCAGTACACGACGATCGGCATCGTCGGCATCGTCCTGTTCATCGTGCTCATCCCCCTGCAGGACATCCGGGTGGCGATCGGCTTCGCCATCGGCGGCCTCCTGTCGGCCAGCGCCGGCTTCATCGGCATGAACGTGTCGGTGCGCGCGAACGCCCGCGTGGCCGAGGCGGCGCGCGGCGGCATCGCCAACGCGCTCCAGGCCGCGTTCCGCGGCGGCGCAGTGACCGGCATGCTCGTGGTCGGCCTGGCGCTGTTCGGCGTGGCGGCCTACTACGGGATCCTGACCTGGATCTTCAACGAGCCGACCCACACGGCCGTGAACGCGCTGATCGGCCTCGGCTTCGGCGGCTCGCTGATCTCGGTGTTCGCCCGCCTCGGCGGCGGCATCTTCACCAAGGGCGCCGACGTCGGCGCCGACATCGTCGGCAAGATCGAGGCCGGCATCCCCGAGGACGACCCGCGCAACCCGGCCGTGATCGCCGACAACGTGGGCGACAACGTCGGCGACTGCGCCGGCATGGCCGCCGACCTGTTCGAGACCTACGCGGTCACCGCCGTGGCGGTCATGCTGCTCGGCGTCCTCACGTTCCCGGGCCACGCCGGCGTCGTCCTGTACCCGCTGGTGCTGGGCGGCGTGTCGATCATCGGCTCGATCATCGGCACCTACGCCGTCCGCGGCACCAACGTGGAGCGCGCGCTCTACTTCGGCCTGATCACCGCCGGCCTCATCTCGGCCGTGCTGATCCTGCCGGTGACGATGTGGATGATGGGCGGGCTGGGCCACGGCATCACGAAGTGGGACATCTACCTGTGCGCGCTGATCGGCCTGGTGATCACCGCCTGCCTGTTCGTCATCACCGACTACTACACGTCGACGCGCTTCCCGCCCGTGCGCTCCACGGCCCGCGCCTCGGAGACCGGCCACGCGACGAACATCATCCAGGGCCTGGCCCAGGGCCTGCAGTCGACGGCCGCGCCGTCGCTGGTGATCGTGCTCGGCATCTACGGCTCCTACAAGCTGGCCAACGACAACGTCTACGGCATCGGCATCGCCGTGATGGCCCAGCTCTCGCTGTGCGGCGTGATCGTGGCGCTCGATGCGTTCGGCCCGATCACCGACAACGCCGGCGGCATCGCCGAGATGGCCGACATGCCGCACGAGGTGCGCGACATCACCGACCCGCTGGACGCCGTCGGCAACACGACCAAGGCGGTCACCAAGGGCTACGCGATCGGCTCGGCCGCGCTGGCCGCGCTGGTGCTGTTCGCCGCATTCCGCGACGAGCTGGCCACGCATCTGAAGGTCGCGTCGATCACGTTCTCGCTCGACGACCCGCTCGTGCTGATGGGGCTGATCATCGGCGGCATGATGGTCTGCCTGTTCGCCGCGCTCTCCATGGAGGCGGTCGGACGGGCCGGCGGCGCGGTGGTCGAGGAGGTCCGCCGGCAGTTCCGGGAGAAGCCGGGGATCATGGACGGCACGGAGGAGCCCGAGTACGGCACCTGCGTGGACATCGTCACCCGCGCGGCCCAGCGCCAGATGATCGTCCCGTCGCTGATCCCGATCGTCGTCACGCTGATCGTCGGCGTGCTGTCCTACCGGATGCTCGGCGGCCTGCTGATCGGCGTCATCGTCGTCGGCCTGTTCTTCGCCATCATGATGACCTCGGGCGGCGGCGCGTGGGACAACGCGAAGAAGCTCATCGAGGACGGCGCCTATGGCGGCAAGGGCTCCGAGGCCCACGCCGCGTCGGTCACCGGCGACACGGTCGGCGACCCGTTCAAGGACACGGCCGGCCCCGCGATCAACCCGATGATCAAGGTGGCGAACATCGTCGCCCTGCTGATCATCCCTCTGCTCTAAGCACGGCGCGTTGCGGGCGGCCCGCGGGGCCGCCCGCTCAGCCTAGAATCGCCTGCTAGCGCGATGGCACGACGCCGGCTGGAAGGACTGGAGCGGGTCCTGGGGGTCAACGCCCTCTTCTCGACCGCCTACGGGAACGTCGGCTCGTCGATCTACTACGCGCTCGGCCTCGTCGCCTCCTACGCGCTGGGCCTCACGCCGGTCGTCTTCGTCATCACCGGCTTCTTCTTCCTGTGCACGGCGGCGTCCTACGCCGAGGCGACGACGATGTATCCGGAGGCCGGCGGCTCCTCGAGCTTCGCCCGCCGCGCGTTCAACGAGTTCTGGTCGTTCTTCGCCGCCTGGGCCCAGATGCTGACCTACGTGGCGACGATCGCCACGTCGGCGTTCTTCGTGCCGCACTATCTGGGCGGCCTGTTCTGGGAGGGCCTGCGCCACTCGCCGGGCGACGTGATCTTCACCGTGATCCTGATCGCGGTGCTCGGCGCGATCAACATCGTCGGCGTCAAGGAGTCGACCGGCGTCAACGTGCTGCTGGCGCTGATCGACTTCGCCACGCAGGCGCTGCTGGTGATGGTCGGCATCGTCCTGGTGTTCTCGCCGCAGGTGCTGGTGGACAACATCCACTTCGGGGTCGCGCCGACCTGGACGAACTTCGTCCTGGCCATTCCGATCGGCATGCTGGCCTACACCGGCATCGAGACCGTCTCGAACATGTCCGAGGAGGCCAAGGACGAGTCGACCACGATCCCCAAGGCCATCGCCCGCGTGCGCCTGGCCGTGTTCGCCATCTACTTCACGCTGCCGTCCGTGGCGCTGTCGGCGCTGCCGGTGACGTACACGGACGGCAAGTACCAGACGCTGCTGGGCGTGCCGGACGACCAGGGCGGCTACGCCGGCGACCCGGTGCTCGGCGTCGTGCGCCACCTCAACCTGGGCATGCTCCAGCGGCCCGCCGAGATCTACGTCGGCCTGCTGGCCGCGACCATCCTCTTCCTGGCCACGAACGCCGGGCTGATCGGCATCTCCCGGCTCGTCTACTCGATGGGCATCCACCGCCAGATGCCCGACGCACTGCGGCGATTGCACCCGCGCTTCCGCACGCCCTGGATCGGGATCATCGTCTTCAGCCTGTTCGCCATCCTGGTCACGCTGCCGGGCCAGGCGACGTTCCTGGGCAGCGTCTACTCGTTCGGCGCGCTGCTGTCGTTCACGATGGCGCACTTCTCGGTGATCCGGCTGCGGTTCACCAAGCCCGACTTCCCGCGCCCCTACAAGGGCCCGGGCAACGTCATGTACAAGGGCGTGGACCTGCCGCTGTTCGCCATCGGCGGCGGTTTCTTCACGGCGATCGCGTTCGTGGTGATCGTCGTGCTGAACCCCCGCGTGGCGGCGTTCGGCGTGACCTGGCTGATCTTCGGCGTGGTCATCTACTACTTCTTCCGCCGCCGCCACGGGCTGGACCTGACCTCGACGCACAAGGTGGCGATCCCGACGCCGGTGGTCGACCACGAGGCGGAGTACGACTCCGTCCTGGTGCCGCTGGCCGACGGGCGCTTCGACGAGACCGTGCTGGCCACGGCGGCCAAGCTGGCCGCGCGGCGCCGGCGCGGGATCCACGTGCTGGCCCTGGTCACGGTGCCGAGCGCGCTGGCCATCGACGCGCCGATGGCGGACGCCGAGGCGGCCGCCCAATCGCTGATCGAGCAGGCGCGCGTGCAGGCCGGCGCGCGCGTGTCGGGGCACGTCGAGCGCGTGCGCTCGGGCCAGGCGGGGCGGCGGATCATCGAGGAGGCGGTCGACATGCGGGCGGCGGCGATCGTGATGCCGCTGCCGCAGCGCACGAACGGGGCATCGATCTTCGGCAAGACGGTCGAGACCGTGCTGGCCGAGCGGCCCTGCCGGGTGATCATCGAGTCCACGCCGGCGCCGCGGGACCGCGTCGCGCGGCGGCGGGCGCTCGCGCGGGCGAGGGCGTTGGTCTGATGCGGACGCGCGTGCTCCCCGCCCTGATGGTGATCATCGGCCTCGCGCTGATCGTGCGCACGCTGAGCGGCGGCGGCGGCGCGCTGGCCATCGGGATCGTGTTCGGCGTGCTGTTCGTGGCCGCGGGCGCGGGCCGGCTCTACCTGGAGGCGAAGCGCTGATGCCGCGGCTGAAGTACGAGCCGTTCCGCCACCTCGACGCCCCGGACGGGCTGCGCAAGACGCTGGGCAGCCCGGCGCTGTTCGGGATCGTCCAGGGGTTCATCGCCGCCTCGATCTACTTCTCCACCGGGCTGGTGGCCGAGCGCGCGCTGGGGCTGACGTGGCTCGTCTACCTGGCCGGGGGCGTCCTGTTCGCCGTCGTCGTCCCCTGCTACGTGGAGGGCGCGTCGCTGCACCAGGAGCGCGGCGGCGCCACCGTGCTGGCCCGCTACGCGTTCAACGAGCTGGCCAGCTTCGTGGCCGGCTGGGCGATCTGCCTGGACTACCTGATCCTGATCGCGCTGTGCGCGTTCGCCAGCACCGACTACCTCGGCGTCTTCTGGCACGGGTTCGACGGCGGCGTCCCGGAGTTCGGCGTGGGCGCGATCGTGGTGCTCTACGTGGCGCTGGTGGCCATCCGCGGGCCGCGCCCGAAGCGCTACGAGCGCGTGGCCCTGCTCGTGCTGGGCGACCTCGTGCTGCAGCTGCTGATCGTGGCGCTGGGGCTCGCGCTGCTGTTCGACCCCGACGTGCTCACGCACCCGGCCGAGGTGGCCGGGGCGCCGTCGTTCGGCGACCTCGTGTTCGCGTTCCCGCTCGTGCTGGTGGCGTTCAGCGGCATCGACGCGTCGTCGGGTCTGGCCGGCCAGGTGGCGATCGGGCGGCGCGGGCTCCGGCGGCTGATCGGCGTGCGGCTGATCGCGGCGGTCGTGCCGTACCTGGGGATCGCGCTGGTGGCCTCCTCGGTGCTGCCGGGGACCGGCAAGCGCTGGGTCGAGAGCCCGATGATCGGCGTGGTCGAGGGGTTCGACCAGGCGTGGCTGCGCGAGCCGCTGCGCTACCTCGTGGCGATCTTCGCCATCGTGATCCTCGTCTCGGCGGCCCAGGCGGCGATGCTCGGCCTCTCGCGGCTCGGCTACGCGCTGGCCGTCAACCGCCAGATCCCGTCACGGCTCGGCTATCTGCACCCGCGGCGGGCCACCCCGGTGGTGATCATCGCGTTCGGCGCGGTGGTGGCGATCGGCCTGCTGATCCCGGCCAACCTCGAGGCGCTAGCGGCGATCTGCGCGTTCGGCGCCACGCTGGCCTTCACGCTGGTCGGACTGTCGGTGATCCGGCTGCGCTACCGCGAGCCGGACCGCGACCGCCCCTACCGGATGCCGTTGAACGTGCGCGTGGCCGGCGGCGACCTGCCGATCCCGGCCGTGCTGTGCGTGGCCATCTCCGTCACGGCGTTCGCCTCGCTGCTGATCGAGCACGGCGCGGCGCGCTGGGTGGGCCTGTCGTGGATGGGGTTCGGGGTCGCGCTGTACGTGGCCTACCGCACGTCCCAGGGCAAGCCCGTGCTGCGGCGCGTGACCGTCCCCGAGGCGGCGCTGACCCGGCGCAAGGCCGAGGCCGAGTTCGGCTCGATGCTCGTGCCGGTCCTCGGCACGCCGCTGGACGACGACATCATGCAGACGGCGGGGCGGCTCGCCGCCGAGGACGCCGACCCGGACGAGGGCGGCGCGGTGATCGAGGCGCTGTGGATCTTCGAGGTGCCGATGTCGCTGCCGCTGGACACGCGCGTGCCCGACGACGAGCTCAAGCGCGCCCGCGCGGCGCTGCGCCGGGCCAAGGCGGTGGGCGAGGAGTACCAGGGGGTCGAGGTGGCCACGGCGGTGGTGCGCGCCCGCCGGGCGGGCGAGGCGATCGTCCTGGAGGCGCGCCGCCGCGGCGTCGAGGCGGTCGTGCTGGCGGCCGAGGAGCCGTCGCGGCTCCGCGGCGGCCTGCACCTGGGGGGCAAGCCGGGGCTGCACGACACGGTCGTGGGGGAGACGACCCGCTACGTGGTCAACAAGGCCCCCTGCCGCGTGATCCTCACGGCGCCGCCCGCGCGCCCCGGCCTGGACCCGATGGGTCCGCGCCCGACGAGCATGCCGGTGCCGACGGGCCATCCGCTCGCATCGCCGAACGGGGACGCCGGACGTTGAGCGTCCGCGGCCGCGGGTGGCGCGCATAATCCGGCGACAGCACGGGTCGTCGCTGCCGGTGCACGGCAGGCGTTCGCATACTGGTGGTACGTGTGCGCCTCCCGGGTGCCGGCAGCGGCGGGCCGGGCCCGTCGGAATGCGTGGTATCCGCGGCCGCGGGCGCTAGGGTTGCGGGCGTGTTCGTGATGGTTGTGGGAGCGGGCCGCGTGGGGTCCGCCCTGGCTACATCTGCACTCCAGGCAGGTCACACGGTCTCGGTGCTCGACGAGGACCCGCTCTCGCACGAGCGCCTCGACGTCGAGCTCGGCCGCTCGTGGGAGGAGGCCGGCGGGCGCTTCACCATCGGCACCGCGCTGGAGGTCGACGCGCTGCTGGAGGCCGGGATCGAGGAGGCGGAGGTGTTCGTCGCCTCGACGAACGGCGACAACACGAATCTCGTGGTGGCGCAGATCGCCCACCGGCGCTACGGCGTCGAGCGGGTCATCGCCCGCGTGCTCGACCCGCGCCGGGCGGCCTGGTACTCCGAGCAGGGCCTGCAGACGATCTGCCCGACGCAGATCGCCATCGAGCAGCTCGAGCAGGCGGCGCTGGCGGACCTCTGATGGCCGGCCTCTACGTGATCATCGCCGGCGCCGGCAAGGTCGGCTGGAACCTGGCCCGCGAGCTCCTGGAGAAGGGGCACGAGGTGACCTGCGTCGAGCAGGACCGCCGCCGCTACCTGACCGTCGAGCAGGAGCTCGAGCACGCGGTCCAGTACGGCGACGCCACGGAGTTGTGGGTGCTCGAGCGTGCCGGCATCCAGCGGGCCGACCTGGTGGTCGCCGTGACCGGCGACGACGAGGACAACCTGCTGATCTGCCAGGTGGCCAAGGAGAAGTACCTGTGCGAGCGGATCATCGCCCGCGTCAACAATCCGCGGAACCTCGACCACTTCAAGCTGCTGGGCATCCAGCCGGCGGTGTCGGCCACCGACCTGATCCTGCGCCTGATCGAGCACGAGGTGCCGCGCTACGGCCTCGTCCACCTGCTCGACCTGCCGGAGGAGCGGCTGGAGATCATCGAGCTCGTCGTGTCCGACGACGCCCCGGCGGCGGGCCGGGCGATCGCCCAGATGGGCCTGCCGGACGGGGCGCTCGTGATCTCCGTGCTGCGCGGCGGATCGGGCTTCGTGCCGAAGGCCGATACGATCGTGGAAGCCGGCGATGAGGTGCTCGTGGTGCTCGATCCGGGCATCGAAGAGGACATCACCGCGCAGTTTGTGGGAGAGAATGGCCGCGGCTGAGGCCGTTCTCCCGTAGCATTGCCGACCAGCAGCACAGACTCGTCGTCGTCACGGGCGCCTGAGCGCCCGGCCTGCGAACAAGGGGCACCCCTCCGCCCTGGGCCCAGTGGGCTGAAGGCGACGCGAGCGGCCGGCGGTCCGTCCTCCTTGGACGGGCCGCCCTCCGCCGCCGTCCGCTACGCCGTGTGGCGCTCGAACGCGTAGCTGGTGTGGTCGTCCGCGGGGCGGTGGCGCGGCTCGGGCGGCTCGCCCTTGAGCAGCCAGCCGCCGTCTGGCCGGCGCTCGATCTCGCCGCGCTCGATCAGCTGACCCAGCGCGGTGGTCACGGACGGCCGGCGCGCGCCGACCATGCCGGCGAGCGTGCGGTGGGGGAGGCGCAGCGAGACGACGACGCCGCCCGGCGCCACGCGGCCCCAGCGCTCGGCCAGCGCCCACAGCAGGGCGAGCAGCCGGTCGTCCACGCGGGTGAGGTGGCCGATGGCCTGCATGACCACGAGCCGCTCGGCGCGCCGCGCGGCCCGCTCCACCAGCGACGCGAAGATCTCCGGCCACTGGGCCGCGCGCACGGCCAGCGCCTGGTCGATCACGGCCAGGCGGACGCTGGTGAGCGCGTTCCACTCCACGCTGCGGGGCAGCAGCACCTCGGCGTCGCGGTCGTCCCAGGCGCGCAGCAGGTCGCCCGGGCCGAGCAGCTCGGCGCACGGGTGGTCGCCGACGATCGCCTCGCGGACGAGCAGTCCGTCGAGCACCAGCAGGCCGATCGGGTTCGTCCCGCCGGCCAGCGCACGCGCCGGCGACCACGCGCCGCGCGACACGTCGATGGTGCGGGCGAACAGCCGCTGGCTGACCTCGCGTACGCGACGGGGGTCCAACCCCCGCGCGAGCTCGGGGTCTGCTTCCAGAAGCTGAACGGAGCCATTACCGGCGTCTGGCATGCGGCGGTCCCTCGGCTGGGTCGGCGGCGGCGTAGGCACCCCTGCCTACACGAGGCGCCCCTGACCGCAAATGTAGCGCCCACCAACGCCGGGTGGAAGGGGGTACGGACCGGTCAGTCCGGGAATCCCGGCCTATACTCCTCCGCCAGCCCGTTGCCGGGTGGTGTAATTGGCAGCACGCCAGATTCTGGCTCTGGTAGTTGGGGTTCGAGTCCCTGCCCGGCAGCTTGCGGGAGTTCGGCCCCCTGGGCCGACACTCCCAGCGACCCGAGCCCGCAGGGCGAGCGGTCGCCGTGATCTGCGAGGCCGGGCGCGGCGTAGAGTCGCGTCGTGAGGCCCTCCGCGCGCAACTTCGATCCCCGCTCGGTCGGCTCGCTGGAGTGCCGGGCGTGGGAGATGTACTACCGGCGCAAGTGGCTCGCCGTGCTGGTCGCGTTCGTCGGGCTGATCCGCTCGGCGTTCGGGATGAGCTGGCCGCGCACTTTGCAGGGCGCGTGGTACGTGCTGCGGGCCAACCAGAAGTGGGCGCCGTTCCCGGACAACGACGCGAACGCCGCCCGCGCGTACATGGCGCGGTTCTACGCGCTGCTGAAGGCCTCCGAGGGCGCGGGGTTCGACCCCGTGCGCGCATCCGAGCTCGAGGTCGAGTGGTGGCGCGCGCACCGCGAGGACCAGCACGGCGGCGGCGCCGACGCCCACGCGGATCTGGTCGGCGCGTTGCAGGCGCTGTACGCCTTCACGTACTCGGTGCCCGCCGGCGACGTCCGAGCGGCGGCGGAGCTGCGCGCGGAGGCGATGGACGTGTCCGACCGCTGGATCGAGGCCGGCTGCGACCCGGGGCACCCGCTGCTGCGCGAGGAGCGCGCGCTGCTGGTGCGGTCGTTCGCGGCGCTGTTGGCGGCCGTGCACTGCTGAGCCAGGCCCGCGCGCGGGAACGGCTGGGCTTGTACGGGGCGGGATGAGCGGCTGCGCGCGACCCGTGCCAGTTGAATCGCGGTATCCGCGACTCGGATGGCACGGGCGACCGGTGAACCACCTCCCCACTCAGCCAGCCGTCGCGGCGCGGCTGGCTGCCGTGCATCGCCGAGACAGGCCCGCGGGAACGGCTGGGCTTGTAAGGGAGCGGGATGAGCGGCTGCGCGCCACGCGTGGGAGTCCACGCCCGGTATCCGGTCCCAGATTCCCACGGTGTGGTCCCTCGGTCGCGGTATGCGCGCCTAAGGGACCACGGCCGGCGGAGACCCGCCGCGCCGCGCCGGCCGACGCCCTACCCAGCCGGCCGTTCGCCGGCGCGACCATGCGCGGGCGGAGACCGTGCCTAGGCGGCGGCCTGCTCGCGCCAGTCCTGGTGCAGGCGCCAGTAGGCGCCCTCGGCGGCCAGGAGCTCCTCGTGGGTGCCCTGCTCGACCACGCGGCCGTGCTCGAGCACGACGATCTGGCCGGCGCGCTCGATGGTGGAGAGGCGGTGGGCGATGACGATCGCGGTGCGGCCGGCCAGCAGGCGGCGCAGGCCGGCCTCGATCCGGCCCTCGGTGTGGACGTCGACGTTCGAGGTGGCCTCGTCGAGCACGAGGATGCGGGGGTCGGCGACCAGGGCGCGGGCGAACGCCACGAGCTGGCGCTGGCCGGCCGAGAGCTGGACGCCGCGCTCGCCCACCGGGGTGTCGTAGCCGGCCGGGAACGCGGCGATGAAGTCGTCGGCGCCGACGGCGCGGGCGGCGGCGCGGACCTCGTCCAGGCCGGCGTCCGGGCGCCCGAACGCGATGTTGTCGCGGATCGAGCCGCTGAACAGGAACGCCTCCTGGGGCACGATGCCCATCTGGGAGCGCAGCGAGTGGGCGGTGACCGTGCGCAGGTCGTGCCCGTCGATCAGCACCCGCCCGTCGGTCGGGTCGTAGAACCGGGCGACGAGCTTGGCCAGCGTCGACTTGCCGGCGCCGGTCGTGCCGACGAGCGCCACGGTCTGGCCGGGCGGGACGTGCAGCGAGACGTGGCAGAGGGCGTCGCCGGAGCCATAGGAGAACGTCACGTCGTCCAGCCGGATGTCGCCGCGGATCCGGGCCAGCTCGATCGCGTCCGGCGCGTCGACCAGCTCGGGGTCCTCGTCGAGCAGCTCGAAGATCTTGTCCAGCGCCGCCATGCCCGCCTGGTAGGTCGTGTAGAGCTGGGACAGCTGCTGGATCGGGTCGAAGAAGTTGTTCAGCGCGGCCAGGAAGCCGACGAGCACGCCGATCGTGATGTTGCCGTTCAGCGCCTGGGCGCCGCCGTAGAGCAGGATCCCGGCGGTGGCGACGGCCGACAGCAGCTCGACGCCCGGGAAGTAGGCGGCGTTGAGGTTGACCGTCTTCAGGTTCGCCATCCGGTTCTCCTCGTTGAGCGCGGCGAAGCGCTCCAGGTGGCGCTCCTCCTGCCCGAACGAGCGCACGACGCGGATGCCCGACAGCGTCTCCTGCAGGTAGGCGGTGACCGCCGCCACCTTCTCGCGCGTGGCCCGGTAGGCGTCGGCCGACACGATCCGGAAGCCGAGCGAGCCGAGCCCGAGCACCGGGAACATCAGGTAGGTCAGCAGCGCGAGGTGGGCGTCGAGCGCGTACAGGATGGCCGCCGTGCCGATCAGCGTCAGCGACGAGCCGAACAGCGTGACCACGCCGTCGGTGACCAGCGAGTCGAGCGCCTCGACGTCGTTGGACAGCCGCGAGATCAGCACGCCCGCCTGGCGGCGCGAGTAGAAGCCGATCGACATCCGCTGCAGGTGCGCGAACAGCTGGATGCGCAGGTCCTGCAGCGCGCGCTGGCCGACCCAGCCGACGAGGTAGGTCTCCGCGTACGTGGCCGCCCAGTACACGAGCGCCGACAGCAGGAAGGCCGCGACGATCCAGCTGAGCGCCTGCAGGTTGCCCGGCGTGATGCCCTTGTCGATGGCCAGCTTGGCCAGCGGCGGTGGCGCCAGCGCCGCGGCCGTGCCCACCACCAGCGCGACGAACATCAGCGCGACGCGCGCCCGGTACGGCCGCAGCAGCTCGATCAGGCCGCGCAGCTTGCGCGCGCGCCCGCCGGTGGCCCGCCAGCGGCGGACGAGGTCGTCGCGTCGAGTCACCGGCGCGCTCATAGGCCGGCGACACGCTCCTTCGGGTCCTGCGTCAGGAACACCTGGTCGGGCAGGCCCTTGGCGGCGATCTCCGCGTAGAGCTCCGATTCCCGCAGCAGCTCGGCGTGCGTGCCCCGCGCCACGATCCGGCCGTACTCGAGCACGACGATCTCGTCGGCCAGCGCGATCGTCGACAGCCGGTGGGCGATGACGAACGTCGTCCGGCCGGCCATGACCTCGCGCAGCGCCGCCTTGATGTCGCGCTCCGTGGAGGCGTCGACCGACGAGGTGGCGTCGTCGAGGATGAGGATGCGCGGGTCGGCCAGCAGGGCCCGGGCGATCGCGATCCGCTGGCGCTGGCCGCCGGACAGCGTCAGGCCGCGCTCGCCCACCCGCGTGTCGTAGCCGTTGGGCAGCTCGGCGATGAACCCGGCCGCCTGGGCGCGCTCCGCCGCGCGCTCGACCTCCTCCCGCGGCGCGTCCGGGCGGGCGTAGGCGATGTTGCCCGCGACCGTGTCGGAGAACAGGAACGGGTCGTCGTCGACCACGGCGATCTCCCGCCGCAGCGAGTGCACGTCGACCGATCGCACGTCCGCGCCGTCGATCTCCACGGTCCCCGCCTGCGGGTCGTACGAGCCGCGGCAGCAGCTGGACGAGCGTGGTCTTGCCCGCGCCGGTCGCGCCGACCAGCGCCACCGTCGTGCCGGCCTCCACCTCCAGCGACACGTCGGCCAGCGACGGCGCACCCGCACCGTAGGCGAACGTCACGCCGCGCAGCGCCACGGCGCCGCGACCGGGCGGCAACCCGGGCGCCCCCGGCGGCGCCACGATCCGCGGCTCGCGGTCGAGGATCTCCAGCAGCCGGGCGCCCGACGCCGTGGCCCGCTGGGCGAGCGCGAGCGTGATGCCGAGCATGGCGCATCGGCCCGATCAGCATCAGCAGGTAGGTGTAGAACGCGGTGAAGTCGCCCAGCGAGAGCGTCCCGTTGCACCACCTGGCGGCCGCCCACGAGCAGGATGACGGCCAGCCCGAGGTTGCGGCAGGAAGGCCAGGAACGGGTTGTAGAACGCCTGCAGCCGGGTGGCGTACATCGACTGCGTGAACACGCGGGCGACCGAGCCGCGGAAGAGCGCGAGCTGGCGCTCCTCGGCGGCGAACGCCTTGACCACCCGCACGCCGGAGATGTTCTCCTCGACGTCCGCGGTGACCTCGGCGATCCGCTGCTGGACCTCCTGCAGCGCCGGCCGCGAGCGGCGCCCGTAGCGCGCGGCGATCACGACCACGAACGGCACGGGGATCAGCGCCAGCGCCGCGAGCCCGGGCTGCAGCAGGAACATCGCGGTCGCGCCGAGCACGATCGTCAGCGTCGCTCTGCATGACGAACACGAGCCCGTAGCCGAGGAAGAAGCGCACCGACGAGAGGTCCACGGTGGCCCGCGACATCAGCTGGCCGGTCTGCTGGGAGGCGAAGAACCCCAGCTCGAGCCGCTGCAGGTGCGCGTAGAGCAGGTTGCGCAGGTCGTACTCGATGGCCAGCGAGACCCGCCCGGCCACCAGCCGGCGCTGGACGGAGAACACCAGCCGCAGCAGCCCGATGCCGAGCACCGCCACGCGCCAGGACCTGCAGCCCGTGCTGGTCGTGCGCCGTGATCTGGTTGACCGCCTGGCCGGTCAGCCAGGGGATCGCCACGGTGCACACCATCGCGAGCGCCGCCAGCACGAGCGAGACGACCACCCCGCGCTTGTAGGGGCGCAGGAATCCCAAGAGACGGCCAAAGGTGTGCACGCAACTACATGCTAGGAGGCCGCGCTGCTCGGGTCCGTCAACAATTCGACCTAGGACCGGCCGCGGTTACACTCGCGCCCGAATGACGGATCCGATCGCGCTGCGCAACCGCTTCGCCATGGTCAAGGGCGCCTGGGACGAGCACCTGCGCGGCGTCCCGTTCCCGTCGCTGGGCGAGGGTACCGCCGAGCAGAAGATCGAGCGCCTGGAGCTCGCCCTCGTGGACGAGATGCGCCGCCGCGCCACGCCCGAGACCGCTGAACAGGTGGCCGACGGGATGTGGGGGCTCGTCCACGCGCGGCCGGACGGCGACCCCGTCAAGGAGCGGGTGACGCGCCACCACGAGGAGCTGGCCCGGATGGGCCATCGGCGGATGTGAAGCCGGCGCACTCCCGCACCGGGAGCCGCGGGTACTTCGCGTAGCCCGGCTCGCCGGCCAGCCCGCGCTCACACAGCGAGAACACGGAGCCGCGCCCCGTGCGCACGACCCGCTGGAGCGCGCAGCGGGCGCAGAGCCCGGGGTCAACCGGTGCCGGAGCGGTCAAGCACGAGGTAGGGCTGGCCGGTCTGGGCCTGGATGAGCGACCACTTGAACAGGTTCGACAGCGTCAGCGCGTCCACCGTGCGGCCGTCGTGGATGGCGCCGGCCACCGGCGTCGTGGGCGACATCGTCGCGGTCAGCGGCACCTGCAGCTGCTGCTTGAGGTCGCCCGGGCGATAGAAGATCGCCTGCGACTGCGACTGCGTGGTCGGGCCGCCCTTGGTCGGCGCGCCCTTGGGGATCGTGGGCAGGAGCGCCATCACCGTGTCCACGTCCTTGATGTAGCGGAACGTGTAGAGCGCCAGCTCGAGCGCCTCCCGGCGCAGCAGCTGCAGCCGCTGCGGCGACGGCGAGCCGGTCATCGCGCCGTCCTTGCCCAGCCCGTTGAGCGTGTACATCACCCCGTGCGAGGGGTTGATCGTGACGATCGGCCCGCTGGACGGGCGCACGGCGATCGGGAAGCTGGGCATCGGCGTGCCGTTGACCATCGTCAGCTGGCTGCCGTTGGGCTGCTTGTACTCGGCGCCCACATGGTCGGCGATCTCCCGGGCGCCCTGGGTGGTGTCCGACTGCGGCGGCTGCCAGTGCGACCAGTGCTCGGCGAACCCCTCCTGGGACGCGGTGTCGCCGGTCAACAGCACGAACGCCACGGCGATCCCCACGGCCACGACCACGCCGGCCAGCGCGCCGATCAGGAAGCCGAAGCGGTTGCGGAACTGCGACGGCGCGCAGGTCGGCCTCCTGCGCCGGCTCGGCGCCGGAGCGCGGCGGCTCGGGCGGCAGCTCGATCAGGTTCGGGGTGCCGCCCTGCGTGGTGGGCCGGCCGGCCGGCGACGGCGGGGGGATCAGATCACGGGCCATGTCGTCTCGTCCAGCACGTCGATCTCCGGCTTGCGCAGGCGGGCCTCGTCGAGCATCTCGGTCACGTCGTCGCCGTACATCTCCTCCTCGGCGATGAGCCGGTCGGCGATCCGTGCCGTCGCCTCGCGGTTGACCCGCAGCGTCATGTAGGCCACCACGAAGGCCTGGCCGAGCAGGCCGGTGACCAGCCGGCGCTTGGCGCCGTCGTTGAGCGCCACGCCGAACGAGCTCTCGTTCATGCCGGCGGAGCGGTGCATCAGCTGCTCGCCGAGCTTCTCGAAGCGCTCGCATGACCGTCTTCTCGGCCTGCTCGCGCTCCTCGCGGTCGGCGATCCGGTCCGACGAGGTCGATCGGCGTCGGCGCCATGCCGGCCGCGCCGACCATCATCGCCGCGCGCCCGGTGGCCATCCCAGGTCGCCGCCGACGCCGGTCGGTCGTTCTGGCCGTAGAACACGTGCTCGGCCGCCATCGCGCCGAGCCCCCAGATGAGGTCCCGACCTCCTCCGAGCGCCAGGTGACCGAAGCGGTCCTCGATCGCCATCGCCTGGTGGTGGCCGCCGCTGTCGCCGCGCTTCTTGATCGACAGCCGCGTGGACAGCCGTTCTCCTGTAAGAGGCTGCCGCACACGGCGTGCCCGGCCTCGTGGATGGCGGTCGCCCGCAGCTCGTGCTTGGGGCCCTGCTGGCCGATCGCGACGCCGGTCTCGACGGTGGTCATCGCCTCGAGCAGGTCCTCGCGGCTGAACGCGCGGCGCGGTCGTCGGAGTGCGCGTAGGTCAGCGCCAGCGAGCACGACCTGGTCGATCATCGCCGGCGAGTAGCCGTTGGTGATGCGCGCGAGCTCGTCGCGCGCCTTCGCCGTGTCGAGGCTCTCCTCGTGCGCGACCTTGCCCAGGTAGAGGTCGAAGATGTCGCGCCGGTCCTCCCACGTGGGCGTGCGGAAGTAGATGTGGCGGCCCATCCGGCCCGGGCGGGTCAGCGCCGGGTCGAGCATCTCGCAGCGGCACGTTGCAGGCGCCGATGAAGTAGATCTGCTCCTTGCGCGGCTTCGGCGCCTTCAGGCGCAGCCGCGCTTGCCGAACATGCGCTGGGGCACGAAGTAGATCGCGTCGAGGAACGTGTTGAAGCTTGCGCGTGCGGAAGCGCTTGCAGCAGCGGCGGCTCGTCGATGCCGTCCATCACGACCAGCAGCTGGTTCAGCGCCAGACCGCCGCCCATGCCGCCCATCGCCGCCGGGATGACCGCCTTGCGGATGCATGTCGGCGATCTCGCGGTGACGAACCGGCGGGTAGATGCTGGCGCGGCGGCTCGGCGCGCATGCGCGAACAGCTGGTCGCGCCACGCCTTGGTCTCCACACGAGGTCGCCGGTCGCAGGTCAGCGCGCCCCATCGGGCCGAAGAAGTGCGGGTCGTGGATCGTCGCCGCGTGTCGAGCGGCTGGAAGCCCGAGCCCAGCGACTGCGCGGCGCATGCCGACGGCGTCGATCTCGTCGATGAACACGATGCACTGGCCGCCCCACTTGCGCGGCCAGCTTCTTGGCCTTGCGGGCCAGGAAGCGCACGATCACCGCGTCCATGCCGATGAACGTCTGGGCGAAGCCGGAGCCCGGGATGGTCACGAACGGGCAGTTGAACGACGTCGCGATGGCCTTCGAGAGCATCGTCTTGCCCGTGCCGGGCGCGCCGAGGAACAGCACGCCGCGCTCGCGCTTGCCGCCCGCCTTCTCGAACTCCTCGCCGGACTGCCAGAGCGAGACGACGCGGGTGATCTCCTCCTTGGCCTCGGCCTGGCCGCGGACGTCGTCGAGCTTGACGCCCCAGTCCGCGTCGCCCGGCTCGTAGGCCTTGATCTGCTGGATGCCGAAGCAGACCAGCGGCCCGAACAGGATCACCAAGTTGATCGAAGAACAGGATGAAGATACGTGAACGACCAGCGGAGCGGCCTGCGTCGGCCAGGTGCGGGATGCTGCTCGCCGATCGAGTCGACGGCGTCGAAGAACGGCTCGTGCGTTGCATGAGCGAGATCGCGCCGAGGATCGACCACGAGGATCAGCCCGAGCCAGAACCACACGCGGAACTTGTGGCGCCAGTACCAGTAGCCGGCGCCGGGCGATGACGTCGTGCTCCTTGAGCGTCCGCCTCGGCGCCGTAGAGCGCGGGAACGGGGATCAGCTTGTGCGCCAGCACGTCGACCAGCGCCGCGGAAGATCACGACGCCGGCGAGCGTGCCCAGCGAGCGACCACGAGGAGCGCCCAGCCGAGCCCGTTGTGCAGCAGCACGTACAGCGCCGGTGACGTGATCAGCGCGACGACGGTCGCGGCGCGCCCCAGCGCGCGCCACTCGCTCGGCCAGCGAGAGCGCCTGCTCGTTTACGCGCCGCTGCAGCGCGCGGCGGCTCATCCCTCGACACGAAGCTCAGTATACGCAGGCGCAGCTGGACGGCCCGCCGGGCTTTACCCGCCTCTTAGGCACGGACGGATGTCCTAGGAGAGGGTGCGCTGCAGCGCGAGCGACGCGGGCGGCCGATTCGCGCACGCGGGCGCGGAACGCGCGGCGAGCGCCGCGCCTCGGCGAGCAGGGCGCGGTAGACCCGGATCCACGAGCCCTGGCCGGTGGTCAGGACGATGTCGGCGCCGGCCCGGACGGAGCGGACCGCCGCCTGCTCGAGTGGTGCCCGTCGCCCGCACCGCGGCGGCCTCGATCGAGTCGGTCATGACCACGCCCCGGAAGCTGCAGCTGCTCGCGCAGCAGCCCGCCGAGGATGGCCGGCGACTGCGAGGCGATTGGCCGCGCGTCGAGCGCGGGGTAGACGCGCGTGCGAGCTCATCACCAGCGGGACGCCGGCGGCGATCGCCGCCCGGAACGGCGCCAGGTCCGCCGCCGTCGGCGCGCCGCCGCCGATCGTCGCCGAGCCCGTGGTCGGTGTTGACGCGTCGTGCCGCCGAGGCCGGGGAAGTGCTTGACCGTCGGCGCGACGCCGCCCGCCCGCCAGCCGCGACGGCGGCGCCGACGGCTTCGGCCGCCCGGTCCGGGTCGCTCGAGAAGGCCGGCGTCGCCAGCGCGGCGCCGGCGACCGACGGGACGTCGGCGACCGGCGCGAGCGCCACGTTGATGCCCGCGGCCGGAGCGCGCGGCCGGCGGCGCGGGCGTCGGCGCCCGGGTCCTGCGTCGGCCTCCGCGGCCACCGGCCCGGCCCAGGCGATGTTGCGGATCGCGCCGCCCTCCTGGTCGGTGCAGACGATCGGCGTGCGCCGCCCGCGCGGCCGGCGGCGCGCAGCGAGCGGGTGAGCGCGTGCAGCTGGGCGGGGGAGGCGATGTTGTCGCGGAACAGGATCGCGCCCGGCCGCCCGCCGCGGCGCAGGATCCGGCAGCACGTAGGCCGGCGCGCTCGTGCCGTCGAAGCGCAGCACGACGAGCCGCCCGACCTGCTGGGCGAGCGGGACCCGCAGCGGCCGCGGCGTCGGGGTGGGCCGCGGCGCGGGCGCCGGCGTCGCCGAGGCCAGCGGCGGCGGGGTCGGGGGCGAGCTCGGGGCGCGCCGAGTCCTGGCCCTGCGCACCCACCGCGGCCCCGGCCACCAGCGCCGCGCCGGCGGCGGCGAGCACAGCGGCGCGGCGGCGCCGGACGACGCGGGCGGGCGGGATCGGCCCTAGGGGTCCTGCGGCGTGCGGAACTCGCCGCCGTCGATCAGCTCGATGCGGTAGCCGTCCGGGTCCTGGACGAAGCAGATGCGCCCGACCTCGGGCCGGCCGCCGGGGTGGAACGGCGGCTTCTCGGGCTCGATGCCCTCTGGGCGAGCTCCGCCAGCGCGCGTCGAGGTCGTCGACCGTGATCGCGATGTGGTTGTAGCCGTCGCCGAGGTCGTAGGGCTCCTCGCGCCCGATGTTGACGGTCAGCTCGAGCGTGTCGCCGATCACCAGGAAGTCCCATGTAGACGTTGAATGCGGTCTCGAACCGCAGCTTGCCGCGCCGCTCGTAGCCGAGCGCCTCGTAGAAGCGGATCGAGCGTCCGCGTCGAGCACGCGTACGCAGGTGTGGACATACCGCCTGGACATGCCGCAGAACGGTACAGCCCGAGGATTGACCGGGGCCGGAACAGGGCATTGTCAGGTTCGTAACCTCCCGGCCCCAGGAGAGGAACCACATGCAGGGCTTCGGCCTGATCATCGACGAGCTCGGCCCCGGCACGGTGCGGATCGCGCTGCGCGGCGAGCTCGACCTCGCCCACGCGTACACGTTCGACGAGGAGCTGCGCCGGGTGGAGGCCGACCGCCCGACGTGCGTCGTGCTCGACCTGCGCGAGCTGTCGTTCCTGGACTCCTGCGGGCTCGCGCGCCTGCTCGCCGCGCGCCGGCGCGCGCGCCGGATGGGCCACCGGCTGCTGCTGGTGCGCGGCCCGGCGGCGATTCAGCGGCTGTTCGCGATCTCCGCGATCGACGAGTCGTTCGAGATGGTCAGCGAGCCGTCGGAGGCCCTGGCGGCACGCTAGCCCGCGGCGGGCCGAGGTCCACCTCGACGCCCTCGGCGTCGAAGGAGACGTGCCCCTGGATCTTCGACCGCCTCGGGGAGCGGCGCCTCGTAGCTCCAGGCGGCATCCGCGATCCCCGGCAGCGACCAGTACGTCGCCTCGCCCTTGTACGGGCACTCCGTGCGCTTCTCCGCCTGGCTGAGCACGCCGGCGGCGATGTCGGCCCGGGGCACGTAGACCCGGGTCGCCCAGCCCGGTCTCGAACAGCAGCTTGGGGCGCTCGAGCGGGCGATCAGCTGCCGTCCGCGCCGCACCTCGACCGGCCGCGAGCTCTCGTGCACGTCGACGCGGTGGTAGGGGTCGCGCAGGTGCGCGAAGACCCGCTCCTCCTCGATGAACCAGCCGTCCATCCGGTTCCAGTAGACGCGCGGCGTAGCCCTTCAGCCAGGCCGCCTCGGGCTTGGGGTCCTCGTAGGCCCAGACGACGCTCTCGGCGTCGCCCACCGACCAGTAGGACGCGTCGCCCTTGAACGGGCAGTGCGTCACGCGGTCGCTGCGGGTCATCCGCGCGCTGTCGAAGTCCTCCAGCGGCACATAGGGCACGGGCAGGATGCCGGTCTCATACAGCAGCTTGGCCCGCGTGGTGTCGAACACCGGCCCTTCGCCGAGCACGGCGCGCAGGCGCGGCGCGTAGTCGGCGAACCAGATGCGGTGCTTGGGGGCGTTCAGCTCGAAGTTGAACTCGCCGCCGGGGGAGCCGGCCAGCGGGCCGGTGCCGATCGAGAGCGTCATGGCAGCCACCTGTCTCCGGCGGGCGTGACGACGAGCTCGTGCGTCCACGCCCGTTCTGTCTGGTTCGCGAGGTACTCGACCGCCTTGGCGATCTCCGCCTGATCGGCCGTCTCGCGCGGTTCGCGGCCGGCGGTCATCCCCGCCGTCTTCGGCGAGTCGATCGTGGCGTCGACGATCAGCAGCGCGACGTGGATGCCCTGCTCGCGCAGCTCGAGCGCGGCGGAGTGCGTGAGCGCGCGCGTCGCGGCGGCGCCCGCCGCCCACAGGCCGCGGCCCGCGATCGCCCGCCGGGCCGAGCCGCCGGTCACCTGGACGAGCGTCCCCGCGCCCGCCCGCACGCCCTCGCTGAGGAACACGAACGCCTGCTCGGCCACCGCGCCGGTCCAGCCGCGGAAGCCCTCGAGCGTCGCCTCGGCGAACGGGCCGCCGCCGAACGGGCCGGACGAGGGCGGCCGGGCGGCGCTGACCACGTTGACGATCAGGTCCAGGGAGCCGAGCTCGGCGCGCGCCTCCTCGAGCGCCCCGCGCAGCTCGCCGGGGTCGGACGCGTCGGCCCGCAGCGCCAGCGCGCCGGCCGCGCGCACGGCGTCGAGCGTGTCGTCGGAGCGGGCGACGGCGCCGCCCTGCCAGCCGGCGGCGAGATGGTGCTGGAGGATCGCCCCGCCGAGGTTGCGGGCGCCGAGGACGACGAGTGCGGGCATCCCCGCATCCTGTCAGGCGCGCACGCTCGGCCCGCGGCGCACGTCCCGGGCCCGAGCGGGTATGACTTGCCCCGATGCGGGTCGCGCTGATGATCGAGGGCCAGGAGGACGTGACCTGGGAGGACTGGGTCGCGCTGGCCGATGCCTGCGAGCGCTCCGGGATCGAGGCGCTCTTCCGCTCGGACCACTACCTCTCGGTGGGCGGCGAGTTCCAGAACGGCGCGCTCGACGCCTGGGGGACGATCGCCGCGCTCGCGGCGCGGACGACCCGGCTGCGCCTGGGCACGATGGTCTCGCCCACGAGCTTCCGCCACCCGTCGATCCTGGCCAAGCTGGCCACCACGGCCGACCACGTGTCCGGCGGGCGGATCGAGCTCGGGCATGGGCACCGGCTGGTCCGAGGTCGAGCACACGGCCTACGGCTTCCCGTTCCTGGAGATGAAGGAGCGGATGGACGTGCTGGAGGAGCAGCTGGCGATCGTGCACGACGGGCACTGGGGCGACGGCGGCTTCTCGTTCCACGGCTCGCACTACGAGCTCATCGACCTCGACGCCCGGCCGAAGCCGGTGCAGCGGCCGCACCCGCCGCTGATCATGGGCGGCGGCGCCGGCCCGCGCGCCGCGCGGCTGGCCGCCCGCTACGCCGACGAGTACAACACGAACTTCGTGCCGCCGGAGGAGGCGGGGCGGCGGCGCGACAACATCGCCGCGGCGTGCGCGAAGGCCGGGCGCGAGCCGATCCCGTTCTCCTACATGACGACCACGGTCGTGGCCGCCGACCGAGCCGGCGTGGACGCGCGGCTGGCCGAGCTGGGGCGCGACCTCGACCGCGGCTCCGCGCTGGTGGGCACGGTCGACCAGGTGGCGGCGCGGCTGCGCGACTACGCCGCGGCGGGCGTCTCCCGGGTCTACCTGCAGCACCTGCTGCATCGCGACCTCGAGGCGGTCGAGCTGATCGGGCGCGAGCTCGTGCCGGCGGTGGCGTGATGGCCGACGACGACGACTGGGTGGGCGAGCCGCCCGAGGGCCGCTACAGCCGCGACCGGGCCGACCCGGGCTTCTGGGCGACGCAGTGGCAGCCGCTGGCGATCGGCGGCGCGGTCCTGGCCGTCCTCGTCATCGTCGTGCTCATCCTCGCGCTGGCGTAGGCGCCTGCGCGCGCTCGGCGTTCTCCACGATCGCGTCGACGATCTGCGGCCAGGCGCCGCGGGGCAGGCCGTGGCCCATGCCGTCGATCATCACGAGCCGCGCGTCCGGGACCGCCTTCGCCGTCGCCCGCCCGCCGGACGGGCGGACGAGCCGGTCGTCGCCGCCGTGGATGACCGTCGTGGGCACGCGCAGCCGGCGCAGTTGCGGCGTGCGGTCGCGGTCGGCCACGATCGCGTGCAGCTGGCGCAGCGACCCCGCCGGGTTGACGCCGCGCTCGTAGCTGCGGCCGGCGATGTCGCGCAGGTCCTCGACGTCGGGCGCGAAGCCCTTGCCGCCGATCCGGCTGAACACGTCGACGGCGCGCTGGACGTAGGCCTCGCGCTCGCGCGGGGCCGGCTTGAGCAGCACGCCGTACATGGTCAGCGCCGGCTGGCCCGTCCAGACGTTGCCGGTGTTGGACATGATCGACACCAGCGACAGCACCCGGGGCGGGAAGCGGATGGCGATCGTCTGGGCGATCATCCCGCCCATCGACGCGCCGACGACGTGCGCGCGCTCGATCCCCAGGTGGTCGAGCACGCCGACGCTGTCGGCCGCCATGTCGGTCAGCGTGTAGGCCGAGCGCCGGTTGCGGGCCATGATCTGCCACAGCTTCGGCGCGCCCAGCTGCCGCAGGTTCGACGAGCGGCCGATGTCGCGGTTGTCGTGGCGGATGACGAAGAAGCCGCGCGCGGCCAGCTGCGCGCAGAAGTCCTCGTGCCACGCGAGCATCTGCGTGCCCAGCCCCATGATCAGCAGCGTCGCCGGGTCGGACGGGTCGCCGAAGGTCTCGAAGCAGATCTCGACGTCGCCGACGGTGCAGGAGGACTCGGGCATCACGAGAGCGTAACCTGCCGCCGCGTGCCCCAGGACCGACGTGTGGTCGATCTCCCGGACGGCCGCGCGCTGGCGGTCGTCGAGGCCGGTGACCCGGCCGGCGCGCCCGTGTTCGTCCACCACGGCACGCCGGGCTGCGGCGACATCTACCGGCTCCAGGCGCAGGACGCGCAGGCGCGCGGGATCCGCCTGATCGGCTACGACCGCGCCGGCTACGGGGAGTCCGACCGCCGGGCCGGGCGCAGCGTGGCCGACGTCGCGCCCGACATCGCCGCGGTGGCGGACGCGCTGGACATCGCGCGCTTCGCCACCTGGGGCGCCTCGGGCGGCGGCCCGCACACGCTGGCCTGCGCGGCGCTGCTCGGCGACCGGGTGGTCGCGGCGGCCACGTTCGCCGGCGCCGCGCCCTACGGCGAGCCGGACCTGGACTTCCTGGCCGGCATGGGGGAGGACAACGTCAAGGAGTTCGGCGCCGCGATCGAGGGCGAGGACGCCGTGCGGCCGTTCCTGGAGGAGTTCGCCGCCGGCGTGGCCGCGGCGACGCCGGAGCAGCTGGCCGACGAGATGCGGACGCTGCTCAGCCCGCCCGACGCGGCCGCGCTCACGGGCGAGCTGGCCGAGTACCTGTACGAGAGCTTCGCCGTCGCCACCAGGCACGGCGTCGGCGGCTGGCTGGACGACGACCTGGCGTTCACCCGCCCGTGGGGGTTCGACGTCGGGTCGATCTCGGCGCCGGTCCAGCTGTGGCAGGGCGGCCAGGACCTGATGGTCCCGCAGGCCCACGGCGAATGGCTGGCCCGGCACGTCCCCGGGGCCGACGTCCACATCAGCCCCGAGGACGGGCACCTCACCGTCGTCGAGCACAACGTCGGCGAAGTGCACGCCTGGCTATCGGGCCACTTCTAGTACCAGCCCCCGTACATACGCCGGGTTCTCGCGGGCCCTCGCCGCCGCTGCCGGCACCCACCGGGCACACACGTGCCACCAGCATGCTTGCGCCCGCCGGGCACCGGCAGCGACGACGATTGCCGCCGCGAGCGACCCACCGTATTTGCGTGGACCGGTACTAGGCGGAGAGGCCGATCGGGCAGCTCACGCCGGTGCCGCCGAGGCCGCAGTAGCCGTTCGGCACCTTGGCCAGGTACTGCTGGTGGTAGTCCTCGGCGTAGTAGAACGGGCCGGCGTCGGCGATCTCCGTGGAGACCTCGCCGTAGCCGGCGGCGCCCAGGCGCTCGCCGAACGCGGCCTTCGTCGCGTCGGCCGCGGCGCGCTGCTCGGGTGAGCCCACGTAGACGGCCGAGCGGTACTGGGTGCCCACGTCGTTGCCCTGGCGCATGCCCTGCGTCGGGTCGTGGTTCTCCCAGAACAGCTTGAGGATCTCCTCGCGCGAGGTCTGCGCGGGGTCGAACGCGACGAGCACGACCTCGGTGTGCCCGGTGCGCCCGCTGCACACCTCCTCGTACGTGGGGTTCGGGGTGTAGCCGCCGGCGTAGCCGACGGCGGTGGTGTGGACGCCGGGGGCCTGCCAGAAGATGCGCTCGGCGCCCCAGAAGCAGCCCATCCCGACGACGAGCGTCTCGAGGCCCTCCGGGAACGGGGGCTTGAGCGGCGTGCCGAGCACGAAGTGCGTGTCGGCGGTGGGGATGGGATCGGGGCGGCCGCGGAGCGCGTCCTCGGGCGCCACCAGCTTGGTCTTCGAGCCTAGGAGGAACATATGCTTAACAGTAGGTCGAGCGGCCGTTTCGTTACTCGTCCTCGCCCGGCCCGGTCATCGCCTCGAGCAGCTCCAGCGCGGCCGCCTGCGCGGGCGTGACCAGCACCTCGCCGTCGACGTCCTCGAGCTGCGGGAAGAAGCTGGCGTGCACCGCCACCTCGTCCTGCCCGGCGTCCTCGAGCACGATCACCGCGCGGCCCTGCGCCTCCGCCGCCGCGTCGCCGTCGCCGCCGATCGCGGCGCCCGCCGCGGTCAGCACCGCGACGGCGAGGTCGTGCCAGTGCGCGAGGGCATCGGCCTGCTCGGCCTCGGTCATCTGGGCGAGGTGGTGGCGGTTGCGCTCCGCGAGCGCGGCGACGGCCGCGGTCAGCGGCGCCTCCGCGAGGAGCTCGTCGGGATTGGGCACAGGGCCAGTATGGCGCTAGACGTAGACGCGCGGACTCACTCATACAGCGTCAGCGCGGCCAGGACGGCGTAGATGGCCACGAGCGCCCAGCCCTCGAACGCCACGGCCTCGCCGTCGCCGGTGATCTGCCAGACGGCGAGCGAGGTGAGCAGCAGCGTGCCGATGTAGACGGGCGCGAGCGCGAACGTCAGCTGGTGGGCGAACAGCAGCGAGACGAGCACGAGCAGCGGATAGAGGAAGGCCGCCACCTGGGCGACGGAGTTCTTGACCACCGAGATCGCGAGGTCGGACTTGCCCTTCGACGCCAGGAGGACCCCGGCGAAGTTCTCGACGGCGTTGCCGGCGATGGCCACGATGACGATGCCGGCGAACGCGTCGGACACGTGCAGCGCGTCGATCGTCGGCCGCAGGGCCGTCACGAACCAGTCCGACACGAACGCCGAGCCGAGGCCGCCGATCACGAGCAGCGTGACCGCCACCGACATCGGCAGCGTCGGGCCGGTGTCGTCGGCCTCCGGCTCCGTGGTGTCGTCGCTGCGCAGGTACGGGACGACCCAGGAGGCATAGACCAGCAGCAGGGCGACCGCCCCGATCGCCGAGATCTCGCGCACGTGCTTGGACGCCGGGTCGTGCGAGGCGTGGGCCAGCCCGATGATCACGATGATGAAGCTGGTCAGCAGCAGCAGCGTCGACGTGTCCATCGGCAGCTTGGACTTGAAGCGCATCACGCCATCGGGCGCCGCTCGCGCGCCGACCACGATCACGACGCCCAGCACGAGCAGCGCGTTGGCGAAGAGCGAGCCGATGATCGACGTCTGCGCCACGACGACCTCGCCGTCGTGCAGGGCGAAGATGACCACGAACAGCTCGGGCAGGTTGCCGAGCGTCGACTGCAGCACGCCGGTGACCGCGGGGCCGAAGCGGTGGCCGACCTGCTCGGTGCCCAGGCCGACGACGTGGGCCAGCCCGGCCAGCGCGACGGTGGCGAGCGCGAACGCCACGCCGGACGGCCAGCCGCCGTAGTTGGCCACCGCGGCGAGGATGGTGAACACGGCGACCGCGCCGAGCACGATCCGTTCGTTGCGCGACAGCGCCGCCACGGCGCGCGAGCATACGGGAGATGAGCGCACGGTTGGGACTCGGCCTGGCGGCCCTCGGACGCCCCGGATACCTGAACATCGGCCACGGCGTCCAGCTCGGCTCCGACCGCAGCGTGGCCGCCCTGCGCGCCCGCACGCACGCGGTGCTCGATGCGGCCTACGAGGCCGGGATCCGCGACTTCGACGCGGCCCGCTCGTACGGGCGGGCGGAGGCGTTCCTGGGCGAGTGGCTGCGCTCGCGCCGGCCCGACGGCGTCACGGTCAGCTCGAAGTGGGGCTACGTCTACACGGCGGGCTGGGGCGTGGCCACGCAGCCGCCGGAGGTCAAGCACCACGACATGGACACCTTCCTCCGCCAGTACGAGGAGACGCGGGCGCACCTGGGCGACTGGCTCGCGCTCTACCAGATCCACTCCGCGACGCCGGACAGCGGCGTGCTCGAGGACGACGCCGTGCTGGGCGCCATGCGCGAGACCGGCCTCCCGATCGGCGTGTCCGTGAGCGGCCCGGGCCAGCCGCAGACAATCGACCGGGCGGTGGAGCTGGGGATCTTCGCCGCCGTCCAGGCCACCTGGAACCTGCACGAGCGCGCGGCCGCGCCGGCGCTCGCCCGGGCGCACGCCGCCGGGCTGACGGTGATCGTCAAGGAGGCGCTGGCCAACGGCCGGCTGGCCGCCCGCGACGCCGAGGCCCTCGCCGCCGCGCTGGCCCAGCCGTGGGCGGGCGTCGTGCTCAGCGGCGCCGCGTCCGTGGAGACGCTGCGCTCGAACCTGCGCGCCCGCGGACGGCCGGCGCCCGGCGAGCTGGCCGACCTCGTCGAGGCCAGCGACGCCTACTGGGGCCTGCGCTCCTCGCTGGCGTGGAACTGACCCGCGAGGATGCGCTCGCGCAGCGCGTCGCCCCGGCCCGCAGACACGGCGCGGGCGGCCCGCTCCTCCGACAGCTCGACGCCGCGGGACGCCGCCAGCTCGACGAGCGCCTGGCGCTCCTCGCTCTCGCCGGCGGCGCGCCAGAACAGCCAGCCGAACAGGCAGATGGTCACGATCGAGCCCTCGACCATCATGATCGCCCCGGCCGTGCTCTGGTCGGCCAGCGGGCTGACATGCCACAGCCGCTCGCCGGCGGCGTAGCGGGGATAGAACTCGGTGCCCGACCAGAGCAGGACGTTGGCCAGCGCCGACTCGATCAGCCGCACGACGATGATGTAGACCAGCTTGGCGCCGTTGCCGAACCAGGACGGCTTGGGCAGCGGCCCGAGCAGCGCCATCCACATGGCCATCCCGCAGGCCACGAACATCATGTGCTCGAGCGCGTGCACGTAGTCGTTCTGCACCGCCCCCTGATAGAGGAACGGCAGGTGCCAGAGGTAGAAGTCGACGGCCCACACGGAGATCGCCACGACCGGGTGGGTGAGCACGCGCAGCCACGCCAGCCAGGGCACGGCGAGGATCGGCTGCAGCAGCGGCCCGGTCAGGCCGAGCACGAGCAGCAGCGCGCCCAGGTCGGCGATCAGCAGGTGCTCGACCATGTGGGCGAGGAACAGCTGGCCGCTGATCCCGCCGAGCCCGACCAGCGTGGCCACGCCGAGCGCCACGCCGCCGTACCAGCACCACTGCCGCCAGGCCGGCACGGGATGCCCGCGGTCGCGCAGCGTCCGCGCGCGCCGCCAGTAGGCGAACGCGCCGACCGCAGCCGGGGTGAGCTGGATCGGCGCGAACTCCAACGTCAGCGCGGGCACCGGCCCGACTGTAGAGCGGCGGGGGTTACGCCAGCGTGAAGCGCCCGATGAGCTGCTCCAGGCGCTCCGCCTGGGTGGACAGCGCGTGGGCCGAGGACGCGATCTCCTGCGTCGACGCGCTGGTCTCCTGCGCCGCGGCCGACACCTGCTGCGTCGAGGTCGACGAGGACTCGGCGGCGTGCGCGACGTGTTCGAGCTCGCCGGCCATCGCGGTGGCGGAGCGCTCGATGCGCGCGATCGCGTCCGCGATCGCCATCGCCTCGCGGTCGACGGCGCCGATCTCGTCGCGCACCGCCGAGAATGCGCTCGCCGCCTCGGCCACGGTCGCGGCGCCGTCGTCGCTGCGCTCCGCGCCGGCCTCCACCAGCGCCACTGCGCGGGCCGTCTCGTCTTGGATCTCGCCGATCAGCGACCCGATCGTGGCCGCCGCCGCCTGCGACTCCTCCGCGAGCTTGCGCACCTCCTCGGCCACGACGGCGAAGCCGCGGCCCTGATCGCCGGCGCGGGCCGCCTCGATCGCCGCGTTGAGCGCGAGCAGGTTCGTCTGCTCGGCCAGCCCGGTGATCGTGCCGACGATCGCGCCGATCCGCTCAGAGCGCTGCCCGAGCGCCTGGATCTGCTGTACGGCGTCGTGCGCGGAGGTGCGGACCGCTTCCATCGCCGCGGTCGCCGACGACGCGGCGCCGGCGCCGGTGTCGGCCACCTCGCGGGCGCGGGCGGCGGCATGGACGGTGTCCTGCGCGTGCGCGGCGCCCGACTGCGCGGCCTCCGCCACGTCGGCGCCGGAGCGGCGCAGGGTCTCGACCGCACGGGCCTGGACCTCGGCGCCGGTGGCCACGTCGCCCACGGCGGAGGCGATCTCGCCGCTCGCTCGCCCGGCATCGTCCGAGGTGGCGGCGAGCTGCTCGGACGCGGCGCTCAGGCTCCCGGCGGTGCCGGACACCTCGCCGACCATCTCGCGCAGTCGCGCGCCCATCGTGGCCAGGGCGTTGCCGAGCACGTCGCGCTCGGAGCGCGGCTCGAACCGGCCGCTGAGGTCGCCCCGGGCGATCGCCTCGGCCACCTCGGCCTGGCCCCGCAGCGCGTCGACCATGCGGGCGAACGCGGCGGCCATGCGGCCGACCTCGTCCTCGCCCGTGGCCGCGACCTCGACCGCGAGGTCGCCCTCGGCGATGCGCTCGGCGGCCGCCGCCACGGCGCGCACGGGGCGGGCCAGTCGCCCGGCCACGAGCACGAGCACGCCGGCGATGGCCAGCAGCGCGCCGAGGCCGATCAGGATCAGCGTCGTCCGCAGCTGGTGGACGGCCGCGAGCACCTCGGCCTTGGGCGCCACGGCGGCGAACGTCCAGCCGCCGGTCGGCACCCTGGCCGTGAAGATCACGACGTCGCGATGAGTGACCGGATCGGTCGCCTCGACCGGGCCGTGCAGCACCGGCAGGCCGATCTGGCGGACGGTCTTCCTGCCGGCCCAGCCCTTGCGGGCCGGGAAGGACACGAGCTGCCCGTTCGGTGCGGCCACGAACGCATAGCCGCTCTGCAGGATCTTGATGGCCCGCGTCTGCGCGTCCAGCGTGGACAGCGCGATGTCGACGCCGGCCACGCCGATCGCCCGTCCGCGGTGGCGGATCGGCGTCGTGTAGCTCGTCATCATCGTGCCGGTGTCGAGGTAGGGCTGGACGACGAAGTCGCGGTTCGTGTGCCGCGGGACCCGGAAGTAGTCCTCGGTCTCCCACGGCACGCTGGGCGGCGAGTTGTCGAACGCGCTCAGCTCGACCCGGCCGTGCGGGCGGCTGGCCCAGATGGCGAAGCGACCGTGCTTGTCGCCGTACGGCGCGCGGCCGGCGTAGCGGGCGTCGGCGCCGTCGAACGCATTGTGCGCGTAGGCCACCCAGGTCCCGAAGATGTCGGGATGGCGCTGGCCGGTGCGGACCACGATGCCGGAGCTGGCGGCGCGGTCGTGGCGGGGGTCGCCCTCCACGTCCGCGGCGAGGTCGTGGGCGACGGCATCGTGCGCCGCCGCGTCGGTCTCGAAGCGCTGGGCCTGGCGGCCGATCTGCTCGCTGGATCTCGCCGTAGACGGCGGAGCGCTCGTGGTCGGAGGCCACCTTGACGGCCACCGCCGTGACGGCCGCGATGGCCAGGGCGACAAGGGGCAGGATCTGTATCAGAAGTCGCGCCCGCATCGTGCGCGGCCGGGTGGTCATACGTAGTAGGGGCACACCCATGCCATCGGCGGCCGGGCGGCCGGGGTTGACCGCCTTTACGAGGCTTTAGGCAGCGGCCAGGGCGGGGAGCAGCTCCTCGGTGGGCTGCTCGTCCGGGGAGCCCGCCACGAGCTCGGCGGCGCGCATGAGGTCGACCGCCGTCGACCGGACCTGGGCGAGGATCTCGGACAGCGTCAGGTCGGCGCCGGCGTGCAGGCGGGTGGCGCGGGCGGCGGCGCGGCTGGCCAGGTCGCGCGCCTCCCAGGCGCGCTCGGGGTCCTCGTAGGCGCCGGCCAGGGTCCACACGGCCTGGGCCAGCTCGGTGATCGCGAACGGCAGGTCGGCCGGGACGGGGGTGTCGGTGCGGACGGCCCGCAGCGCGTGGCGGGCCAGCACGCGCGTGTTGCGCACCGCGAGGTCGACCTGGCGCAGGCTGCGCTCGTAGCGGACGATCTCGCTGCGCGCGCCGAAGCGCTGCGGCGCCAGGCGGGCGATGTCCTGCCCGGCCACCAGCGCGTCGTCGAGCTCGTCCATCAGCGCGTCGATCGACCCGCGCCTGGGCGAGCCCCCGCTCGCCGCGGGCGGTGTCGCCCTCGGCCAGCGCGGAGGCGGTGCGCTCGAGCGCGCGCCCGAGCTCGCCGAACACGGCCTGGACCGCGCGCCCGACCTGCAGCGCGGGGTCGGGCGGGAACAGCAGCGCGCCGACCACCAGTGCGACGCCGCCGCCGATCACGGCCTCGAGGATGCGGTTCGGCGAGTACCCGTGCTGCGCGTTGGACGCGACGAGCAGGATCGCCGAGACGCCGGCCTCCGAGATCACCATCTCGCTGCCGCCCAGCATCACCGCGGTGCCCATGGCCAGCACGACCATGATCCCGATCTGCGGCGCGCCGGTGCCGATCAGGTGGATGATCAGGTCGGCCACGGACAGCCCGACCACGACGCCGCCGACGAGCTGCAGGGCCCGCTGGCGGTGCGCGCCGTGCGACGCGCCGAGGGCCACGATCGCGGCGATCGAGGCGAAGACCGGGCTGCGGTCGGAGGTGACCAGCGCGGCGATGTACCAGGCGATCGTGGCGGCGGCGGCCGTCTGCACGATCGCCAGCAGCCGCGGCGACAGCCGGCGGCGGGCGGTGGTGAGCAGGGCGGCGGGGTTCATACGTCTGATCTAGCACTCACATCGGCAGCGGTTACGGCGCCCTCAACCCCCCTAACAGTGGGGCCGGTCACAGTCCGTGCGTAGGATCGGGCGCATGACCACGATCGGGGTGCCGCGCCGGCGCAGGGACGGCGAGGCGAAGGTGCGCGGGCTCACGCGCTACGTGTCCGACATGCCGCTGCACGGGCTGTTGCACGCGCGGCTCGTGCTGGCCGCGGAGGCGCACGCGCGGATCACCGCGATCGACGGGTCCGAGGCGCTCGCGGTCCCCGGCGTGGTGGCCGTGCTGACGGCGGCAGGACCTGCCGATCGTCGGCGGCTCCGGCCGGGCCGCCGAGCCGCTGGCCCGCGAGGAGATCGTGTGGGCGGGCCAGCCGGTGGCGCTCGTGGTGGCCGAGAGCGAGGCGGCGGCCGAGGACGGCGCCGGGCTGGTCGTGGTCGACGCCGAGCCGCTGCACGCGGTGATGGACCTCGAGGCGGCGATGGCGCCGGACGCGCCGGCCGCGCGGCTGACCGAGGCGCCGGCCGGGGGCGACGGCGCGGCGGGCGCGCACACCGACGCGCCCGCCGATGCCGGGGCGGGCGCGAGCAACGGCTCGGCCAACGTCGCGGTCGAGCAGCGGCTGGCCAACGGCGACGCCGCCGCGGCGCTGGAGCGGTCCGCCGCCGTGGTCTCCGCGGCCGCTTCCGCACGAGCTGGGTGCACCAGGGCTACCTCGAGCCGCAGTCCGCCATGGCCTGGGTCGAGCCGGACGGCGAGCTGGTCGTGCAGGCCAGCACCCAGGGCGCGTTCATGGCGCGCCGGCACGATCGCGGCGACGCTCGGGCTGCCCGCTGGATCGGGTGCGCGTGCGGCCGGCGCCGCTCGGCGGCGCGTTCGGCGGCAAGCTCGTCGATCCCCGAGCCGCTGGTGGCCGCGGCGGCGCTGCGCGCTGCGCCGGCCGGTGCGGCTCGTGTTCGCGCGCACCGAGGACTTCGCCGCCGCCAACCCCGCGCCCGGCCAGCTGATCGACCTCGAGCTCGGGCGGCACGCGCGACGGCGACGCTGACCGCCATCCGCGGCCGCGTCGTGGGCGACCGCGGCGGGCTGGGGGAGATGGGCGTCGAGGGCATCTCGGCGATGCTCGCCGCCGGCCCGTACCGCTGGGAGGCGCACGACCTCACCGCGGTCGGCGTGGTCACGAACCGCGTCGGCGCCGGCGCCTACCGTGCGCCGCGGCGCGCCGCCGGCCGCGTTCGCCCTGGAGACGCTGATCGACCGAGCTGGCCGCCGAGCTGGGCCTCGACCCGATCGAGCTGCGGCTGAGGAACGTGCTGGTGGCCGGCGACACGGGCATCGACGGCCAGGAGATCAAGGTCGTTCGGCGCGCGCGAGTGCCTGGAGCGCCTGCGCGAGCATCCGCTCTGGCAGCGCCGCGCCGCACTGCCCGACGGCGAGGGCGTCGGGCGTGGCGCTCGGCTTCTGGCCGGGCGGGCTGGAGCCGGCGGCGGCGATCTGCCGGCTCGACTCGGACGGCCGCCTGACCGTCGATCACCGCGCGCGGCGGACATGAGCGGCATCGACAACGCGTTCGCCACGATCGCCGCCGAGACGTTCGGGCTGGCCGAGGACCGCGTGCGGGTCTCCAGGGCGACACCGCCAACGCGCCCTACGGCGGCGTCAGCGGCGGCGCAAGGTCACGTACACGTTCGGGCAGGCGATCGAGCGCGCGGCCGCCGAGGCGCGCGAGCGGCTGCTGCGGGTCGCCTCGGCCGAGCTGGAGATCGCCCCCGAGGACCTCGAGGTCGTCGACGGCGAGGTGCGGCCGGTGGGCGCGCCCGGCCGCGGCGGTGCCGATCGCCGAGCTGGCCGCCAAGACGCTCACGTTCGGCTCGCCGCACGAGCCGATCGAGGGCTACGGCGGCGTCGCCCAGGTGAGCCGCGCGCCGGGCGCGGCCGCCCACCTCTCGCACGTGCGCGTGGATGGCGAGACCGGCGGCGTGACGCTGCTCGGCCACGCCATCGCCCAGGACGTCGGCCGGGCGCTCAACCCGGCGCTGGTCGAGGGGCAGATGCAGGGCGGCACGGCCCAGGGCATCGGCTGGGCGCTGCTGGAGGAGCTCGCCTACGACGAGGACGGCCAGCTGCGCGGCGGCTCGTTCGCCGAATACGCGCTGCCGTCCTCCGAGCTCGTGCCGCCGATCGACGACGCTGATCGTCGAGGTGCCCGCGCCCGACGGCCCGTTCGGCGCCAAGGGCGTCGGCGAGCCGCCGGTCGTGCGCCGTGCCGCCGGCGATCGCCAACGCGATCGCGGCGGCCACGGGCGTGCGGCTCACCGAGCTGCCGATGAGCCCGCTGCGGGTGTGGGAGGCGCTGTCAGGTTGAGGTAGGCGTTGCCGGCGCGCAGCACCGTGGCGTCGTCGAAGTGGCGGCCGACGAGCATCAACCCGATCGGCAGCCCGTCCGAGAACCCGCACGGCACGCTGAGCGCCGGGTTGCCGGTGACGTCGAACGGCGACGTGTTGTGCAGGTTGCCGAGCGCCGCGGCGAGGACGTCGGGGATCGTCGGCTCGACCGGGATCGGCTTCGCCTTCATCGCCGTGGTCGGCAGCAGCAGCACGTCGTAGCGCTCGAGCGCCTCGGCATAGCGCGCCTTCAGCCGCCGGCCGAGGTTCTGGGCCTTGGCGTAGTAGTGGTGGTTGTAGTCGTCGGACAGGTAGCCGCCGAGCAGCACGGTGAGCTTGACCGTCGGCGAGTAGTCGGCGCCCCGGGCGCGGCGGGCGCGGCCGTAGAAGTCGACGAGGTCGGTGCTGTAGTGGCCCTTGTGGTTGGTGCCGAACGCGTCGCCGCGGACCATCAGGTCCGTCGCGCCCTCGGTGGCGATGGCGTTCCAGATCGGCAGCCCGTCGCGGTGCATCGGGATCGAGACGTCCTCGACGACCGCCCCGGCGCGCGCGAGCTCCTCCGCCGCCGCGCGGACCGCGGCGTCGACGTCGGGCTCCGAGGCGTCCGGGATGCCGAAGCCCTCGGCCAGCACGCCGACGCGCAGACCGTCGGCGCCCACCTCCAGCGCGTCGGCGTAGGCCTGCGTGCGGACGTCGATCTGGCGCGGATCCAGGCCGTCCGGGCCGGCGATGGCGTCGAGCATCAGCGCGCAGTCGGCCACGGTCCGGGCCATCGGGCCGATGTGGTCGAGCGTGAGCTCGATCGGGAAGATCCCGGTGTAGGGCACCAGGCCGTGCGTCGGCTTGTGGCCGCAGCAGCCGCTCCACGAGGCCGGCAGGCGGATCGAGCCGCCCTGGTCGCCGCCCAGCGCCAGGTCGCACTGGCCCTCGACCACGACGGCGGCGCTGCCGTTGGACGAGCTGCCGCACAGGTACGCGGGGTCGTGCGGGTTGACGGGCTGCGGGTCGGGATAGCCCGTGAGCCCGCCGCCGTCGAAGCAGAACGCCGGCACCGCGGTCTTGCCCACGATCTCGGCGCCGGCGTCGAGCAGCCGGGTGACCACCGTGGCGTCCTCGCGCGGGACGTAGCCCTCCATGATCGGCGAGCCGTTGAGCATCGGGATGCCGGCCACGCACACGTTGTCCTTGACGCCCACGGTCTTCCCGGCCAGCGGCCCGTCCGCCGCGCCGGGGATCGAGCAGCGCCACACCCAGCCGTTCGACGGGTTCTCCTCGCCCACGGGCCGGTGCCCCGTGTCGGCCCGCGGATAGGAGACCGGCAGCTGCTCGTCCGGCAGCTCGTCGAGCCGGTTCAGCGCCGCCAGCGCCGGCCCGGCCGCCGCGTGGAAGACGTCGAGCTCCTCCTCCGTGAGCGGCATGTGGAACGCGTCGGCGATCCACTCGAGCTGCTGGCGCGTCGGTGGCTGGACGGGCATGGCTCCTCCTCTCAGTGCAGGATCTGCTCGAGCTCGCGCAGCGCGTGGGCGGCGCCCTCGAGGAACGCCCACGCGTCGTCGATCTGCTCGCGGTCGCCGACGATCCCGAAGTCGACCCGGTTCTTGTAGCTGACCACGGTCATGTTCAGCCCGACGCCGTCGACGATCACCGAGATCGGGTAGTTCGCCAGCAGCTCCGCCCCCGCGCAGTACAGCGACGTGCGCGGGCCGGGGACGTTCGAGATCACGAGGTTCAGCGGCGGCCGCGTGCGGCTGAGGATGTCGACCGTGTTGCGCGCGGCCAGCGCCGACACGGCGGGCGGGATGAACGCGGTGGCATCGGTCAGCAGCGAGGCCGGCAGCGCGCTGTGGCGCTCCTTGGCGCTGCGCAGCAGCTCGTGCGTGCGCTCCAGGCGCCGGCGCGGGTCGGCCTCGTTGGTCGGGATCGGAACGATCATCATCGAGATCCGGTTGCCCCAGCTGCCGCGCTCGTCGCGCTTGCGGACGGACATGGGGATCATCGCCACCAGCGGCTCGTCGGGTAGTGCGTCGCGCTCCAGCAGCCACTCGCGCGCCGCGCCGGCGCAGATCGTGACCACGACGTCGTTGACCGTGGTGCCGAACTCGCGCCGCACCTGGCGCACGGCGTCGAGCGACAGCGACCCGAACGCGAGCCGCCGGTGGGCCGACACCGGGCCGTTGAACGGCGTGCGCGGCGGCCGGGCCGTGGTCACCTCGAGCACGCCCGCGCTCTCGTCGGACCCGAGCGCGCGGCGGGCGCGCGAGTAGATCCGGCCCAGCGTCGGCACCCCGGGCAGCGCCGTGGCGCCCGGCAGGTCGGGGAACGCCGGCGCGGTGGTGGGCAGCGAGCGCAGCGCTCGCAGCGGCTGGCGCGGGAGCCCGCGCAGGCCGCGCAGCAGCATCGCCCGGTCGCGGGGCAGCGGCGGCGGGGCCCGCGGATGCTCCGGCGCTGCGTCGAACACCCGGCCCGTCGGCTCGGGATCGAGCAGCACGGCCATGATCTCGTTGCCCGAGATCCCGTCGACCACGGAGTGGTGGATCTTCGTGAGGACCGCCACCCGCCCGTCCTGCAGCCCCTGGATGACGTAGAGCTCCCACAGCGGGCGCCCGCGGTCGAGCGGGCGGCCGAACAGCCGCGCCGCGGTCTCGGCGAGCACGCGGTCGTCGCCCGGCGCCGGCACCGCGGTCTCGCGCACGTGGAAGTCGAGGTCGAAGTCCGGGTCCTCCACCCAGTACGGCAGGTCCAGGCCGAGCGGGACCGGCACGAGCCGCCACCTCAGCGGGGCCAGCAGGTGCAGCCGCTCGTCGAGCAGGCGCGACACCGCCTCGAGGTCCAGCCGCCCGCCCGGCGCGGTCGCCGGGTCGTAGACGCCGAGGAAGGCGACGTGGCCGTAGATGCGGGCGGACTCCACGGCCAGGAACTGGGCGTCGAGGCTGGTCAGTTGGCGCATGTGATCCGTTCGGCCGCCGTCATTCGAAGAAAGGGGCGATGAAGATCGCCATCGTCGGAGCCGGCATCTCGGGGCTCGCCGCCGCCCACCTGCTCGCCCGCGAGCACGAGATCACCGTGTTCGAGGCCTCCGAGCGGCCCGGCGGCCACGCCAACACCGTCCGGGTGGACACGGAGCACGCCACGCATCTCCTCGACACCGGGTTCATCGTCTTCAACGACCGCAACTATCCCAACTTCCAGCGTCTGCTCGCCTCCCTGCGGGTGCCGTCGCAGCCGTCGGACATGAGCTTCGGCGTCTCCGACGGCGGCGACTTCGAGTACAGCGCAGCGTCCCCGAACGGGCTGTTCGCCAAGCGCGCGCACCTCGTGACGCCGTGGTTTCACCGCATGGTGGCCGACCTGCTGCGGTTCAACCGCGAGGCGCGGGCGCTGCTGCACGCGGGCGGCGACGGGCCGTCGCTGGGCCACTGGCTGGACGAGCTGCGCTTCTCGCGGCCGTTCGTGGAGCGGCTGATCGTGCCCCAGGCGTCAGCGGTCTGGTCGGCCGACCCGGGGCAGATGTGGTCGTTCCCCGCACGCTTCCTGGTCGAGTTCTTCGACAATCACGGCATGCTCGGGTTCCGCGGCCGGCCGCGCTGGCGGACCGTCGTGGGCGGGTCGCGGGCCTACGTGGAGGCGCTGATCCGGCCGTGGCGCGAGCGGGTGCGGCTCGCCACGCCGGTGGCGGAGATCGCCCGGGCCGCCGGCCACGTGCTCGTGCGCCCGCGCGACGGCGACCCGGAGCGCTTCGACCACGTGGTGCTCGCGGTGCACTCCGACCAGGCGCTGCGGATGCTGTCCGACGCGAACGACCGCGAGCACGAGATCCTGGGCGCGATCCCCTACCAGGCCAACGAGGCGGTGCTGCACACCGACGCGCGGCTGCTGCCCCGGCGGCGGCGGGCGTGGGCGAGCTGGAACTACCACCTGCTGCCGGAGCCGACCGGTCAGACGACCGTCACCTACCACATGAACCGCCTGCAGGCGCTGCGCGCGGACCGCGAGTTCTGCGTCACGCTGAACCGCACGGAGGCGATCGACCCGTCCCGGGTGCTGCGGACGTTCCGCTACGCACACCCGGTGTACACGGCGGCGGGGCAGCGGGCGCAGGCGCGCCACCACGAGATCAGCGGGGTGGGGCGAACCCACTTCTGCGGCGCCTACTGGGGGTATGGATTCCACGAGGACGGCGTCGTCAGCGGCTTGCGGGTGGCCCGGCGGTTCGGGCTGGCGCTGTGAACGTCTACGCGGGCACCATCCGCCACCGGCGCTTCGCGGTGCGCTCGCACGCCTTCCGCCACCGGATCGCGCTGGCCTACTTCGACGTGGCCTCGCCGCCCTCGCCCGCGCGGTGGGTGCGCTTCGAGCGCTCCGACTATCTCGGCGACCCGGCGGTCCCGCTGGAGGCGGCGGTCCGCGCCCTGGTGCTCGCGCGGACGGGGGAGGCGGTGGACGGGCCGGTGCGGCTGCTCGCCGCGCTGCGCTCGGTCGGCCACTGCTTCAACCCGATCGCGCTGTACTACTGCTTCGACCCGGCCGAGCGGCTGCGGTTCGTCGTCGCCGAGGTGACGAACACGCCGTGGGGCGAGCGCCACGCGTACGTCATCCCGGCGGCCGGGGCAAGCCTGGAGAAGCGGCTGCACGTGTCGCCGTTCATGGGCATGGACCACGTCTACACGCTGCGGGCCGGCGTCCCCGCGGAGACGCTGTCGGTGCACATGGAGAGCCGGCGCGCCGGGCGGCTGGCGTTCGACGCGACGCTGGCGCTGCGCCGGCGGCCGTTCTCGCGGGCTCCGCTCCTGGGCGCGTCGCTGCGCACCCTGGCGCTGATCTACGCGCACGCGCTGGCGTTGAAGCTCAAGGGCATCGGCGTGCATGCGCATCCGGAGGCCACGTGATCGCCCGCTCCGTGCTGTTCTCGCTCCTGCAGCGCATCGAGTCCGGGCGCCTGGTCGTCGTCGAGGCCGGCCGCCGGCACGAGTTCGGCCCCGGCGGGTCGCCGCAGGCCACCGTGGTCGTCCGTTCGCCGGAGGTGTGGCGGGCTGCGCTGCGGGGCGGGCGCGGACTGGCGGAGTCCTACGCCGCGGGCTGGTGGGACTCTCCGGACCTCACGGCGCTCATCCGGGTGGCCGCCCGCAACCTCGGCGGCCTGGACCGCCTGCGGCGGCGGTTCGCGCCGCTGCTGACCCCGGTGCAGCGGGTGCGCGGCGCGGTGGCGCGCAACACGCCGGCGCGCAGCCGGCGCGACATCGCCGCCCACTACGACCTGGGCAACGACCTGTTCGCGCTCATGCTCGACCCGACGATGATGTACTCGGCGGCCGTCTTCGAGCGCCGCGACATGACGCTGGAGGAGGCGTCGCGGGCGAAGCTCGACCGGATCTGCCGCAAGCTCGCGCTCGGCCCCGGCGACCACGTGCTGGAGATCGGCACGGGCTGGGGCGGGTTCGCGGTCCACGCCGCCGCGACCACCGGGTGCCGCGTGACCACGACGACGCTGTCGGTCGAGCAGCGCGCGCTGGCGCTCGAGCGCGTGGCCGCCGCCGGCCTGGAGGACCGGGTGGACGTCCTGCTCGAGGACTACCGCGAGCTGCGCGGCCGCTACGACAAGCTCGTGTCGATCGAGATGATCGAGGCCGTGGGCTGGAAGGACTTCGGCACGTTCTTCGCGCGCTGCGCGGCGCTGCTGCGCCCGGAGGGCGTGATGGCGCTGCAGGCGATCACCATCGACGACCGGCTCTACGACGCCGAGAAGGCCTCGCGCTCGTTCATCAACACGCTGATCTTCCCGAACGGCTGCCTGCCCTCGGTCGCGGCGATCGCCCGCTCGCGTGGCCCGCCACGGCGACCTGCGGATGGTCGACCTGGAGGACATCACGCCGCACTACGCCGAGACCCTGCGGCATTGGCGGACCAACGTCGAGGCCGCCCGCGAGCAGCTGCTCGCGCTGGGGTATGACGAGCGCTTCCAGCGGCTGTGGCGGCTGTACCTGAGCTTCTGCGAGGCGGGCTTCGCCGAGCGCCGCATCGGCGACGTGCAGATCGTGCTGGCCAAGCCGCGCTGGCACGGCCAGGTCGGCGCCGCCGCGCCGCCGGCTGAGCTGATCCGGCCCGCCGTGGCGGTCCGTAGCTCCGGGCAATGAGCCGCTCCCGCATCGCCGCCATCGTCGTCTTCGGCCTGCGCATCGCCTATGGTGCCGGTCTGCTCGCCGCGCCGGACAAGGTCACCAAGCGCTGGCTCGGCCCCGGCCGGGAGGCCGCCGCGGCCACGGTCGCGCTGCGCGGGCTCGGCGCGCGCGAGGTGGCCGTCCACGGCGCCGGCCTCGCCGCCGCGCTGCGCGGCGCGCCCATCCAGCCCTGGCTCGCCGTGAGCATCGCCGGCGACGTCAGCGACATCGCGGCCACCACGGCCTCGCGCCGCGGCCTCCCGGCCGGTGCGGCGCCCGCGACCGCCGTCGTGGCCGGCGCCTCCGCCGCGCTGAGCGCCGCCGTGCTGGCGGCGGCCGGCGAGTGACCGCCGTCGCCCGCGGAGACTCGGGAGCGGCGCCGCTCGCCTACGACCGGCGTGGCCGGGGGCCGGTGCTCGTGCTGCTGCACGCGCTCGGCGCCGATCGGCGGATGTGGGACCCGGTCGTGGAGCGGCTGGCGGTGGAGCGGGACGTGATCGCGCTGGACATGCCGGGCTTCGGCGCGTCGCCCGTGATCTCGCCGGCCGCGCCGGTGGACCTCGCCCGGGCGGTGGGCGGGCAGCTCGCGGCGCTGGGCGTCGTGCGGCCGCACGTGGCCGGGAGCTCGCTCGGCGGCTGGGTCGCGCTCGAGCTCGGGCGGATGGACGCCGTGCAGTCGGTGACGGCGATCGCTCCCGCCGGGCTGTGGCCGCAGCCGCCGCTGCCGCGGCGCTCGCGGGCGCGGGCGCTGGCCCGGGCGCTGCGGCCGGTGCTGCCGCTGGTGGTGCGCAGCGCGCGCGGGCGGCGGGCCGCGCTGTCCGGATCGGTCGCCCATCCCGAGCGCGTGCCGCCGCGGGCGGCGCTGCGGCTCGTGCGCGCGTACGCGGACGCGCCCGGGTTCGACGCGGCCAACGCCGGCATGCGCGCGGGGCGGTTCACCGGGATGGGCCGCATCCACGTGCCGATCACGCTCGCCTGGCCGGACCGCGACCGCCTCGTCTCCCGGCCGCGCGCGCTGCCGCCCGGCGTACGCGAGGTCGTGCTGCGCGACTGCGGCCACCTGCCCACCTGGGACGACCCCGACCAGGTCGCGGCCGCGCTCCTGTCCGGCAGCGCGGCCATGCCGGCCGGCCACGTCGACGCCGCCGGCCGGGGTTGATCCGCGACCGCAATCCGCACCGGGACCCCGCGTACGCGCCGGCGCCGCTCGCCGCCGACCCGCGCGGGTTCCACCGCACCCTGCCCGGCTACGCGCCGACGCCGCTGATCGCCGCGCCGGAGCTGGCGCGGGAATGGGGCGTGCCCGCCGTGCACCTGAAGGACGAGGCCGAGCGCTTCGGGCTGCCCGCGTTCAAGGCGCTCGGTGCGTCGTGGGCGGTGGAGACCGCGCTGCGCGACGCGGACCCGCACACGCTCGTCTGCGCCACCGACGGCAACCACGGCCGCGCCGTGGCCTGGATGGCGCGTAGCCGCGGCCTCGCCGCGCATGTGCTCGTGCCGGCCGGCACCGCGCCGGCCCGGATCGCGGCCATCGCCGGCGAGGGCGCGGGCGTCGAGGTCGTCGACGGCGACTACGACGCGGCCGTCCGCCGCTCGGCCGAGCTGGCCGAGGCCGACGGTCACCTGCTCGTCTCCGACACCTCCTGGCCGGGCTACACCGACATCCCGGCCCGGGTGATCGAGGGCTACGCCACGATCTTCGCCGAGCTGGCCGAGCAACTGCCCGAGCCGCCCGCCGCCGTGCTCGTGCCCGTCGGCGTGGGGGCGCTCGCCGCCGCCGCCGCGCGGGCGCTGCGGCCCGGACCGACGCGGCTCATCGCGGTCGAGCCCGAGTCCGCCGACTGCCTGCGCCGGTCGATCGCCCGGGGCGAGCCGGTCACCGTCCCCGGCCCGCACACGTCGGTGATGGCCGGGCTGAACTGCGGCACGCCGTCCGCCCTCGCCTGGCCCGCCGTCAGGGCGGCGTTCGACGAGTTCGCGGCGATCCCCGACGCGCTGGCCGACGCGGGCATGCGGCGGCTCGCCGAGCTCGGCCTCGACCGCGGCGAGTGCGCCGGCGGCGTCGTCGGCGCGGCCGCGCAGATGGGCGACCTCGACGGCCCGGTGGTGCTCCTGCTGACCGAGGGCGTCACCGACCCGGCGCACTTCGAGGAGGTCGTCGGCCGCCCGCCGGGAAGACCCCCGGCAGGATGACCCTCGTCACGCTGTCCAGCTCCTACGCCGCCGGCGGCAGCCAGCTCGGCCCGCGGCTGGCCGAGCGGCTGCGCGTCCCGTTCCTCGACCGCGCCATCACCTCCGAGGTGGCCGAGCGGCTCGCCGTCGACCTCGCCCAGGCCGAGGCCCACCAGGACCAGGTGGGCGGGCTGCTCTCGCGCGTCGTGCGGCGGCTCGCCCCGATGGGCGCCGCGTTCGGCGCCGCGCCCGAGGGCCCGCTGGAGGAGGAGGCCTACGTGCAGGCCACCGAGGCGACCGTGCGGGCGCACGCCGACGCCGGCGACGCGGTGATCCTCGGCCGCTCCGGCGCGCTCATCCTCGCCGATCATCCGCACGCGCTGCACGTCCGCCTCGACGGGCGGCCGGAGCGGCGGATCGCCCAGGCGGTGACGCTGCTGGGCGTCGACCGCGCGACCGCCGAGCGCCAGCTGGTCGAGACCGACCGCGCCCGCGAGGCCTACGCACAGCACTTCTACCGGGCCGACGTCCGCGACCCCGCGCTCTACCACCTGGTGATCGACACGACGGCGATCGGGCTCGACGTCGCGCTGGAGCTCATCGTGGTGGCGGCGGCGGCGCGCGGTTGAGCAGGCCCTCGACGCGCCCCGGGCCCCACGTATCCGGCAGCGTGAAGCCGCCGGCCAGCGGGTCCGAGGGGTCGACCACGAGCTGGTGGAAGCCCGTGATCCAGGCGCGGCCGGAGATCGCGGGCACGATCGCCGGACGGTCCCCGACCGTCGTGCGCGAGACCAGGCGGCCGGTGAAGCGCGTGCCGAGCACGCTCTCGGCCACGTAGCGCTCGCCCAGCGCGCCCCGGGCGTCGAGCAGGGCCATGCGCGCCGACGTGGCCGTGCCGGTGGGCGAGCGGTCCAACCGGCCGGGGCTGACCACGGTGGCGTGGCGGGCGTCGCCGCCGTCGCGCCCCGGTGCCACGAACACGACGAACGACAGGTGGTCGGGCGCGGACGGGTGGGCGATCTCCAGCTGCGCGGCGACGTGCGGGCGGATGCGCTCGCCCAGCTCGGCCAGCTCGCGGGCCTCGGCGGGCACGATCGCGAACCCCAGCGCCGCCGCATCCACGAACGCGGCGAACGCGCCGCCGTAGGCCACGTCGACCCGCAGCGTCCCGAGCTCCGGCACCTCGACCGGCGCGTCGAGGTGGAGCGCGAACGACGGCACGTTCTCGAACTCGATCCGCTCGACCCGCCCGTCGGCGCACTGCGCCCGCACGCGCACCAGCCCCGCCGGCGCCTCGAGCACGAGCTCCGTGACGGGCTCGGCCATCTCGACCATGCCCGTCTCCAGCAGCACCGCGGCGGTGTTGATCGTGTTCGTCCCCGACATGCCCTCGTAGGACGAGGACTCCATGATGATGAAGCCGGCGTCCGCCACGGCGGACGGCAGGACGAGGTCGGCGGACAGCGGCGCCGACCCGCGCGGCTCGAACAGCACGATCCGCCGCAGGCGGTCGTCGCCCTCGAGGTGGCGCATCTTCTCCAGCATCGACCCGCCCGGCACGTCGAGCACGCCGCCGACCACGATCCGGCTCGGCTCGCCCTCCGCGTGGGCGTCCACGCAGTGGATGACCCGGGCCAGCCTCACTCGACCGGCACCGCGGCCAGGAAGCCGGTGGCCACGAAGGCCAGCAGCGCGGCCACGCCGAGCGCGTGCGCCCAGCCCGCCTCGGCCACGGTGAGCAGCCCGAAGCCGGCCACGAGCAGCGCCGCGGCGACGCGGGCCAGGAGCCCGTGCGCCAGGGCACCGGCGGCCTGGGCCGGTGCGGCGGGCGTCGTGTCGGCGCCATAGCCCAGCCGGCCGCCCAGGACGAGCCGGAACAGCAGCGCCAGCGACGGGAACAGGATCGCCCCGCCGGCCAGCACGGCGACGATCACCGCCACGAGCGTGTCGTGCGGGGCGGCGGCCTGGCGGATGGTCAGGCCGGGCAGGATGACCGGCTCCTGGGCCAGCGCCCAGCCGGCGATCACCGCCGCCACCGCGAGCGCCGAGCTGAGCCGGGCCGCGCCGAAGCGCCCGGTCCACACGAGCGCTCCCGTGCCCAGCCCGGCCAGGACCGACACGATCAGCGCCACCAGCCCGGCGCCGGACACGAGCCCGTGGTAGAGCGCGGGCGCGTCGTCGTGCACGACCACGAGCCCGACCACGGCCAGCGCGCCGGCCACGGCGCCGGCGACCAGGGCGCGCGACCGGAACGCGGCGACGAGCGCCGGCCGGTCGTGCCGCTGCGCGTCGGCGGACAGGAACACCGCGGCCAGGTAGGCGGAGGACGCCACGGCGATCAGCCCGATCATGATCCCCGTGGGGTTGAGCCAGCTCGTGACGAGATCGCCCTGGGCGTTGCCCACCGGGACCCGCCCGGAGGCGATCCCGCCGGCCGCCGCGCCGAGCGCGAACGGCGCGAGGATCGAAGACACGGCCGACAGCGCATCGATCCGCCGGGCCTGGCCCGGCGTCTCCACGCCGGCGCGCAGCGCATAGGCCGAGCCGCGCGCGATGATCCCGAACCCGGCCAGCAGCAGCGCGGCCGACAGCGTCGACGCGATCGACCCGAGCGCTACGGGATAGGCCGTCCACATCACGGTGAGCACGAAGATCAGCCAGACGTGGTTGGCCTCCCACACCGGGGCCATCGACTCGTGGGCGAAGTTGCGGATCTTCGCGTCGGCGTGCAGCTGCCAGATCGCCGCCCCGAAGTCTGCGCCGCCGAGCACGACGTAGAGCGCCAGGCCGACGAGGACGAAGACCATCGGGACGTCGTAGAGGTGCATCAGTGCGGCACCCCCTCGAGCGGCAGCTTGGCCAGCCGGCGCAGGATCCACCACACGGCCACGGCCACGGCGGCGTAGACGGCGGCCAGCAGGGCGTAGCCGACCGGGATGCCGGTCGCGCCCGTCACCGCGTCGGCCGTGCGCATGACCCGGTAGACCACCCACGGCTGGCGGCCGACCTCCGTGACCGTCCAGCCGGCGATCAGCGCCACGACGGACAGCGGCCCGGCGAGCGCGACCGCCCTGTAGAACCAGTCCGACTCCGGCAGGCGCCGGCGGCGGATGCGCACGACCACGAAGACGACGCCGAGCAGCGCGAGCAGCGTGCCGATCCCCACCATCGTCTGGAATGCGAAGCGCACGACGTTGACCGGCGGGCGGTCGTTCGCGGGCACGCTGTCGAGCCCCGGCACGACGTGATTCGGGTCGTGATAGGCGAGCAGCGAGAGCAGCCTGGGGATCGCGACGCCGTACTTGACCTGGTTGTCGGTGTAGACGCCGAGGATGTGGATCGGCGCCCCCTTCTCGGTGTGCGGCAGCCCTTCGAGCGCGGCGAGCTTGACCGGCTGCTCCGCCGCCACCTGCCGGCCCGCCCAGTCGCCGACCAGGATCTGCACCGGCGAGGCCAGCGCCGCGATCGTCAGCGGGATGGCGATCGCCGTCCGCTCGTAGCGGGTCCAGCGCCCGCGCAGCCTCGACACGGCGTAGACGGAGGCCATCGCGAAGCCGGTGACCATGTAGCCCGCGACGTACATGTGGATCAGCTCGTGCCAGAAGTACGAGTTGCCGAACAGCGCGTGCACGGGGTGGACGTCCACGGCGTTGCCGTTGACCAGCCGGAAGCCCTGCGGGTGGTTCATCCAGCCGTTGACCGCGACGACCATCCACGACCCGGTGAAGCCGGTGATCACGATCGGGATCCCGCTCAGCAGGTGCGCCCGCGGCGAGAGCCGGTCCCAGCCGTAGACGTAGATCCCGATGAAGATCGCCTCCATGAAGAACGAGAACCCCTCGATGGCGAACCCGAGCCCGAAGACGCTGCCGAACGTGGCGGTGAAGTTCGGCCACAGCAGGCCCATCTCGAAGCTGAGGATCGTCCCCGTGATCACACCGACGGCGAACAGCGCGACCATGATCCGCGTCCAGCGGCGGGCGATCGTGCGGTAGACGTCGTCGCCCGTGCGGTGATGGAGCCACTCGACGAACAGGATCATCACCGGGAAGGCGATCCCGAAGCACACGAGCGGGATGTGTACGGCGAACGACAGTGCCTGCATCTGACGCGCCTCGAGCAGGTAGTCCTGCTGAACGGGGGCCAGCGCCGCGAGCACGGCGGCGGATTCTCTCAGAGCGATCGATCTGCCACTGTGAGGGCGGAGTCACGGCAGGGAGGAACGACATGGGTGAGCTGCTCGTCGCCTCGGACATCGGCGGCACGTTCACGGACACGGTCACGATCGACGAGGCCGGCGCGGTGGGGCGCTACAAGGCGCCGACCGTCCCGGACGACCCGGCGGCCGGCGTGCTGGAGACGCTCGAGCTGGCGGCGGCCGACGCCGGCGTGCCGGTCGAGGCGCTGCTCGGCCGGGTGAAGCTGTTCGCGCACGGGACGACCGTGGCCACGAACGCGATGCTGGAGGGCAAGCGCGCGCCGGTCGGCCTGATCCAGACGCGCGGCTTCGGGGACACGCTGCCGATCATGCGCGGCTTCAAGTCGCTCGGCCTCGACGAGGACGCGATCAAGCGCTTCCGCTCGCTGGTCAAGCAGGAGCTGGTCGTGCCCAAGCAGCTGATCGCCGAGGTGTCCGAGCGGGTCGACTACCGGGGCCGGGTCGTGCTGGCGCTCGACGAGGACGACGCGCGCCGCGCCGTGCGCCGGCTGCGCGACGCGGGCGCCGAGGTGTACGCCGTCTCGCTGCTGTGGAGCTTCAAGCACGACGCCCACGAGCGGCGCGTCGCCGAGCTGATCGCGGAGGAGGCGCCGGGTGCGCTGGTCACGCTCTCCTGCGAGCTGCTGCCACGCCTCGGCGAGTACCGGCGCGCGGTGACCACGGCGCTGAACGCGTCGCTGCGCCCGACCGTCCGCCGCGCGGTCCAGTCGCTCGAGTCGCGCCTGGGCGAGCACGGGCTGACCGAGGAGCCGCTGCTGATGCAGTCCAACGGCGGCCTGGCCCGCGTGCGCGAGATCGACCGCGAGGCGGCCTCCACGGTCATGTCCGGGCCGGTCGGCGGCGTCGTGGCCTGCCGCGTGCTCGGCTCTGCCCACCCGAACATCGTGGCCACCGACATGGGCGGGACGAGCTTCGAGGTCGGGCTGATCCTCGACGGCGAGGCTCACATCGCCAACACGACGTGGATCGGCCGCCACGAGATCGCGCTGCCGAGCGTGTCGGTGCGCACCGTCGGCGCCGGCTCGGGGTCGATCGCCGGCGTCGAGCACGGCCTGTTGCGCGTCGGGCCCGAGAGCGCGGGCGCCGTGCCCGGCCCGGCCTGCTACGGGCGCGGCGGGGAGCGGCCGACCGTGGCCGACGCCGACCTGGTGCTGGGCTACCTGAACCCGGACAACTTCCTGGGCGGGCGCTTGGCGCTCGACGTGGAGCGTGCCCGCGAGGCGATCTCGGCCCATGTCGCCGAGCCGCTCGGCCTCGAGGTCGAGCAGGCCGCCGAGGGGATCAAGACGATCGTCGACGCCCGCATGGCCGACCTGATCCGCACGGCGACGATCCAGCAGGGCTACGACCCGGCGGACTTCGTGCTCTACGCCTACGGCGGCGCCGGCCCGACGCACGCGTTCTCCTACGGCGCCGAGCTGGGCATCGACCGCGTGGTGGTGCCGCTGACCGCCTCGGTGCACTCGGCGTTCGGGATCGCCGCCAGCGACCTGACGACCGCCGAGGAGCTGAGCGACCCGCTGCTCTCGCCGCCCGGCACGGAGGACTACGCCCAGGCGCTCGACGCCGGCGAGATCGCGGCGCGCTTCGACCGCCTGACCGAGCGCGCCCGGGAGCGATTGGGCGTCGAGGGGCTGGAGTTCAGCCGCTCGATCGAGATGCGCTTCCGGTTCCAGATCCACGTGCTCACCGTGCCCGTGCCGGAGGGCGAGATCGACGTCAACGCCGTCGTCGGGCGCTTCATCGAGACCTACGAAGCGCGCTTCGGCGAGGGCTCGGCGTTCTCGGCCGCCGGTGTGGAGATGACCACGTTCCGGGTGGTCGCCCGCGCGCCCTCGCGCACGCCGGCCCTGGCGGGCGCGCCGGCCGCGAACGGCGCCGCGCCGGGCGAGCGGCGGGTGTTCAGCGGCGGCGAGTGGAAGCCGGCGCGGGTGTTGCGCGAGGCCGGCGCGGGCCTCGAGCTCGAGGGGCTGGCGATCGTCGAGCTCCCCGACACGACGATCGTGATCGGCGAGGGCCAGCGCGCCGTCGTGGACGAGCAGGGCAACGTGATCATCGAGGTGAGCTAGATGGCTGTGACCCAGACCGTCGACCCCGTCACGTTCGAGGTGATCCGCCACAAGCTGTGGTCGATCAACGAGGAGGGCTCGGCCACGATGATCCACGTGTCCGGCTCCCCGGTCGTGCACGCCACCGACTACAACTTCGGCCTCTATACGGCGGCGGGCGAGATGGCGGTGATCGGCGTCTACCTGCTCGTGCCGATCTATACCGGCTACATGGCGATCCGCGAGTTCCTCGCGCGCTTCGACGACATCGCCGAAGGCGACGTCTTCATCATCAACGACCCCTACCTGGCGGCCGAGCACCAGAACGACGTCCAGTTCTGCGCGCCGTTCTTCCACGATGGCGAGCTGATCGCCTGGATCGGCTGCATGGCCCACCAGACCGACCTCGGCGGCACCGACGCCGGCTCGTGGTGCCCGACGGCCACCGAGGTCTACGCCGAGGGTCTGCGGATCCCGCCCGGGCGGATCGTGCGCAAGGGGGAGACCAACCGCGAGCTGTGGGACACGATCACCGCGAACTCGCGCATGCCGTTCGACCGTGTCCAACGACTTCACGGCGTTCCTGGCCGGGCTGCGCGTGGCCGGCGAGCGCATGACCGAGCTGTGCGACCGCTACGGCGCGGACACGGTGCGCAACGTGATGGGCCAGGCGATAGAGACGTCCGAGCAGGGCCTGCGCGACCTCCTGCGCACGCTGCCCGACGGCACGTTCGAGCACGAGTCCTACCTCGACCGCCCGGCGGGCGAGGGGTCCGAGCTGGTCAAGGTCCACTGCCGGATGACCAAGGCCGGCGACCGGCTCGTGTTCGACTACGACGGCTCCGACGAGCAGTCGCCCGCATACGGCATGGCCACGCGGGCCGGCACGGTCGGCGCCGTGGCCACGCTGATGCTCTGCCTGTTCGGCTCGCGCGTGCCCTGGAACCACGGGCTGATGCGGCCCGTCGAGGTCGTGGCGCAGGACGGGCTGTGCGTGACCGCCGTCGAGCCCGCGCCGGTGTCCGGCGGCGCGGCCGGCGCGAACTGGGTGGCGATGAACGCCGCCGCGGGCTGCATCGCCAAGATGGTCTCGTTCTCCGACGAGCACCGCGACCTGGCCTTCGGCCCGGGCGACGGCTCGTGGCAGCTCGCGCAGTTCGGCGGGCTCAACCAGTACGGCGAGCCGTTCGCCGCCATGTACCTGGACTCGCTGCTGTGGGGCGGCCCGGCGTTCATCGACCGCGACGGCGTCGACTCCGGCGGCGCCATGGTCATCCTGGGCGGCGGGACGGAGGACGTCGAGCAGCAGGAGGTCGGCCAGCCGCTGCTGTACCTGTGGCGGCGCGAGGTGCCCGACTCGGGCGGCGCGGGCCGCCACCGCGGCGGCGTCGGGATCGAGTTCGCGATGACGCCGATCGACACCGACGGCGTGTCCGGCGTGATCGCCACCCACGGCGTCGCGCTGCCCAACCGGACGGGGATCTTCGGCGGCTACCCGGGCTCGTGCGCGCACTTCGAGCTGGTCCGCGGCGGCGACGTGCTGGAGCAGATGGGCCGCGGCGAGGCGATCGAGCGCCTCCAGGACGCCGACGGGGAGTACTCCGTGCTGCCCAGCGTGTCCGCGGGCGCGGTCATCGGGCGCGGCGAGGTGGTCAATGTCCGGCTGCAGAACGGCGGCGGCTACGGCGATCCGATCGAGCGCCACCCCGCGGCGGTCGAACGCGACGTGGCGGACGGCGCGGTGTCGGCCGAGCGGGCCGAGACCGTGTACGGCGTGGTGCCCGGCGACGAGGCGGCCACGGAGCGGCGGCGCGAGGCGATCCGCGAGGAGCGACGGCAGCGCATGCGCGCACCGCGCGGGTCGCGCGGCGAAGGACGCGTGCCCGACGGTCGCTGGGGCGACGCGCTCGACTTTGCCGGCGGCGTGGCGAGCTGCGCGCGCTGCGGCTCCGAGCTCGGCCGCATGGGCGCCGACTGGCGCGACCTGTGCGGCACCGTCGAGCTCGGGCGGGAGGACCTCGGGCCGCTGATCGAGGTCCACCCCGACCTCGCGGCCGAGCAGAGCGTGTGCCCGCACTGCGCCGCCAGCGTGTGGGTCGAGATCCTGCCGCGCACCGGCGAGCGCTGGAGCGACTTCGAGCTATGAGATTGGCGGGCAAGGTCGCGCTGATCACGGGCGCGGGCGCGGGCATCGGCCGCGCCACCGCCCGGCGCTTCGCCGCCGAGGGGGCGCGCGTCGTGGCCGCCGACCTCGACGAGGCCCGGGCGCAGGAGACGTGCGAGGGGATCGAGGCCACGCCGGTGGCCGCCGACGTCACCGACCCCGCCGCCGTGAGCCGGATGGTCGCGACCGCGCTGGAGCGCTATGGCGGCCTCGACGTGTTCCACAACAACGCCGGGCTGGCCGAGCAGGTCAAGCCGCTGGCCGACATCAGCCGCGACGAGTGGGACCGCGTGATCGCGGTCAACCTGACCGCGTTCTTCCTCGGTGCGCAGGCCGTTGCGCCCGTGCTGCGGCCCGGCGGCAGCATCCTCGTGACCGCGTCGATCATCGCGCGCCGCCCGCGGTCCGGGCTGGCGGCCTACGTGGCCGCGAAGGCCGGCGTGACCGGCCTGGCCCGGGCGCTGGCGCTCGAGCTGGCGCCGCTGCGGGTCAACGTGATCAACCCCGGCCCCACGAACACCGGGATGCTGGGAGCGTTCGGCTTCGACGCCTCCGTGGGCGAGGCGCTGCCGCTCGGCCGGCTGATCGAGCCCGACGACGTGGCCGCGGCCGCCGTCTACCTGGCCTCCGACGAGGCGCGCGCGGTCACCGGCACGGTGTTCAACGTCGACGGTGGGAGGGACCTGTGAGCAGCTTCATGGCCGTCGACCCGTCCACCGGGCACGAGTTCGCCGAGCTGCCCGAGACCACGCCCGCGCAGGTCGCGCAGATGGTCGCGGCGGCCCGCCGGGCGCTGGCGGCCGAGGAGGACTGGCGGACGCCGGTGGTGCGCGCCGGCGCGCTCGCGCGGCTGGCCCGCCGGATCGAGGACGAGGCGGAGGCGCTCGCCCAGCTGGAGTGCCGCGACACCGGCAAGCCGCTCTCCCAGGCCCGCGCCGACGTCGCCGCCACCGTGCGCTACCTCGATTACTACGCGGGCTCGATCGAGCGCCTGGAGGGCCGGACGATCCCGCTCGGCCCCGGCTTCCACGACTACACGGTGCGCGAGCCCTGGGGCGTGTGCGCCCAGGTCATCCCCTGGAACTACCCGCTGCAGGTGACCGCGCGCTGCGCCGCGCCGGCGCTGGCCGCCGGCAACGCGGTGATCCTCAAGCCGTCCGAGCTGGCCTCGGTGACGCCGCTGCGCCTCGCCGAGCACGCCGAGGCGGCGGGCGTGCCGCGCGGGCTGCTGCAGGTGGCCACCGGGGCGGGGGAAACCGGTGCGGCGCTCGTCGACCACCCCGGCGTCGACCATGTCACGTTCGTCGGCTCGGCCGCCACCGGCGCCGTGGTGGGGCAGGCGTGCGCGCGGCGCCTGGTCCCGCTCGAGCTCGAGCTGGGCGGCAAGTCGCCCAACGTGGTCTTCGCCGACGCCGACCTCGACGCCGCCGTGCCCGTGGTGGTGAGCGCGCTGATCCAGAACGCCGGCCAGAGCTGCTCGGCCGGCACGCGGCTGCTGGTCGAGCGCGCCGTCTACGACGAGGCGATCGCCCGCGTGGCCGCCGCGCTCGCGGCGGTGAGCGTCGGCCCGGGCATCGAGGACCCGCAGCTCGGCCCGCTGATCTCGCGCCGCCAGCTCGAGCGCGCGCTGGGCATGCTGGCCGACGCGCGGGCGGCCGGGGCGACCGTGGTCACCGGCGGCGAGCACACCGGCGGCCTGTTCCTCCAGCCCACGCTGGTCACCGGCGTCCGGCCCGACTCGGAGATCTTCCAGGAGGAGGTGTTCGGCCCCGTCCTGTGCGCGCTGCCGTTCGCGGACGAGCGCGAGGCGGTCGAGCTGGCCAACGCGACCGCCTACGGCCTGGTGGCCGGCGTGTGGACGCGCGACCTCGCGCGCGCCCATCGCATGGCGGCCGCCGTCCGCGCCGGCCAGGTGTTCGTCAACGGCTACGGGGTGGGCGGCGGTGTCGAGCTGCCGTTCGGCGGCATGGGCCGCTCGGGCTACGGCCGTGGCAAGGGGATCGAGGCGCTGCTCGCGTACTCGCAGGTCAAGAACGTCTGCGTGGCGCTCTGATGGTCGTCACCGTAGATACGGTGGGTCGCTCGCGGCAGCAACCGTCGTGTCTGCCGGTGCCCGGTGGGCGCGGGCATGCTGGTGGCACGTGGGCGCCCGACGGGTGCCGGCAGGCGCGGCGGGGGCCCGCGAGAACCCGGCGTATCTGCGGGGGCGGCCACTAGTGTCGAGCCTGCGCTCCCGGCACGTCGAGGCCACGCGGCGCGCCGTCCTGGACGCCGCTCGCCGCGCCTTCGGGGCCAAGGGCTACGCCCAGGCGTCGGTGGAGGAGATCGCCGCCGCCGCCGGGGTGACCAAAGGGGCGGTGTACCACCACTTCGCCGGCAAGGAGGCACTGTTCCGCGCCGTGCACGCGGAGGTGGAGGCCGACGCGATGGCGCGCACCGCCCGCGCCGACGACCCCGGTGCCGCCCCGCTGGACCGGATCGCGGCCCAGCTGAACGGCTACCTGGACGCCGCGCTGGACGAGGAGATCCGCCGGATCACCCTCGTCGACGGGCCCGCCCTGCTCGGGCTGGATCCCGACATCCCCGGCCAGGAGGCCATGCACGAGGCGCTGCGGGCGTTCCTCGCCCAGGCGATCGCGGGCGGCCATATCGCCGACCTCGACCCCGACGTCCTCGCGCACCTCGTGGCCGGCCTCGCGCTCCAGGGCGGCCTGATCATCGCCCGCTCGCCCGACCCGGACGCCACCCGGGCGACGCTCGGGCCGGCGCTCACCGCGATGCTGCGCGGTCTGGCGCCGGACACCGGGCCTTGACCGCCTCAGCATACCGACGGTATCTTCCATACCCATGGAATGTCACCGATTGGACACGCGGCTCGGCGCGCTGGCCTGGCGGGAGTCCGGATCCGGTCCGCCGCTCGTCTTCTTCGCCGGCGCGCTGGCGAACGGCGATCTCTGGCGCGACGTCGTCGCCGCGCTCGAGGACCGCTACCGCTGCATCACGGTCGACCTGCCGCTGGGCGCGCACCCCTGGCCGCTGGCCGAGGGGGCGGACCGGTCGGCCCTGTCGCTCGCGCGGCTGCTGCCCGACTGCCTCGAGCCGCTGGACGTCGAGGACGCCACGGTCGTGGCCAACGACACGGCGGGCGGGCTGCTGCTGCTCGCGCTCGGCACCGACCACCCGGCGCTCGCGCGGGTCGGCCGCCTCGTGCTGACCAACTGCGAGAGCTACGACCAGTTCCCGCCGGACGCGCTCAAGAAGGCGTCGGCGCTCAGTCGCCGGGCCCCGCGGGTCGCCCGCGCGGCGGTGCGCCTCACGGCCGGCGGGCGCCGGGGCCTCTCGACGGTCACGGCTCGCGGGCTGGACGACGAGCGCGCGGAGTCGTTCTTCGCGCCGGTCCGCCGCGACCCGCGGATCGCCGACGACCTCGTGGCCGCCATGGCCGGCTTCCGCCCGCAGCTGCTGCTCGACGCCGCCGCGGCGATCCCCGGTTCGACCGGCCCGTCCTGCTGGCCTGGGGCGACGCGTGCCCGTTCTTCCCGCTCGCGCACGGGCAGCGGCTCGCCGCCGACTTCCCCGACGCGACGCTGGTGCCGATGCCCCAGGCGAAGACGTGGGTGCCGGTCGACGATCCGGCCGCGCTGGCCGAGGCGATCGCCGCATTCGTGCCGGTGGCGGTGGGCTAGCGGCGGCGCTCGGGCTCGGCGTCCACGTGCGCGTCGTCGTGGCCGGCGGTCGCGGGGCGGGCGTGCCAGCCCAGCGTCTCCAGCGCGCCGGCCACGCGGTCGCTCACCTGGCCCTCGCCGCCGGTCTGGGCGAGCGCGAGCGGCTCGCGGCCGTGCTCCGCGCGCACGTTGTTGACCGCCTCCTCGGCGCGCTTCCAGCTGAAGGCGACGTGCGCGCCCTCCTCGTCGTCGAGGAACCACCGCGGGCCGGCCAGCGCGCGGTAGAGCTCGTGGTGGAACGACTCGTCGGCCACCAGGTCGCCCAGTGTCTGCAGGTCGTTGAGCAGGCGGCGCTCCAGCTCTTCGGTGCTCATCGGCATGCTGTGTGACGTTACCCGGAGCGCGCGGTGGAGAAAGCGATGGAGATTGAGGCGGCGGTCGACGACCTGCAGGGCGAGCTGGTGGAGCTGCTCCGGCGGCTGATCCGCATCCCGACCGTCAACCCGCCCGGCGACGGCTACGAGGACTTCTGCGCGGCGCTGCGGGCGACGCTCGACGACCTCGGCTACGCCACGGAGATCGTGCGCGTCCCGCCCGAGCGCCTGGACGAGCTGGCGCCGCACGCCCACGGGCGCCCGCGGCCCAACCTGCTGGCCACGCTGGACTCCGGGCGCCCGGGCCCCACCGTCCACCTCAACGGCCATTACGACGTCGTGCCGGTGGGCAACGACTGGACGCGGGACCCGTTCGGCGGCGAGCTGGCCGACGGCTGGATCTACGGCCGCGGCGCCGCCGACATGAAAAGCGGGCTGGCGGCGCAGGTGATCGCCGTCGAGGCGCTGCGGCGCGCCGCCGGCTGGACCGGCCGGATCGTCCACAGCGCGGTGCCCGACGAGGAGACCGTCGGCGTCGACAACGCCGGCATGGGCTTCCTGGTCGAGCAGGGCCGGCTCGACGGCGCGGACGCGGTGATCATCACCGAGCCGTTCGGCCCCGCCGGCGTGGGGATCGGCCACAAGGGCGCGATCTGGGGCGAGATCACCATCCACGGCAAGCAGGCGCACGGCTCCTCGCCGCGGCTCGGCGACAACGCCGTGGAGGCGATGGCCCGCTACCTCGCCCGGCTGGACGCCGAGCTGCGCCCGCGCCTGGACGAGCGGATCACCGACCTCGGCGTGACGCCGCCCGAGTCGATCCACTCGACGCTGTCGTTCGACACCATCCACGGCGGCGCGGCGACGAACATCGTCCCCGACCGCTGCACGGTGACGTTCAACCGCCGCCTGCTGCCGGGCGAGGACCTGGATGAGGCGCGCCGCGAGCTGCTCGCCCCGCTGGCCGGCGTCCGGCACGACTACCGCGAGACCTACTCGACCGAGCCGACGCTCGTGGGCACGGACGAGCCCGTCGTCCAGGCGGCGTGCCGCGCCGTGCGCCGGCTCGGCCTCGAGCCGCGGATCCTCATCTCGGCCGGCAGCGACGACCAGCGCTTCGTCGTCCACCGCGCCCGCATCACGAACTCGCTCGTCTACGGCCCGGGCACCACCGGCCTGTCGCACATCTCCGACGAGCGGATCTCGGTGGACGACCTCGTGTTGGGCGCCAAGGGCCTGGCGCTCATCCTCGCCGACCTGCTTCAGGCGCCGGCGTCCTCCTCCTCGACGTAGACGTGCTCGACGTCGCGCAGCCGCTCCGGGCGCTGCGTCGACAGCCACCAGGCCAGCGCGACGCCGACGACGAGCCAGGTCAGCGCCACCCAGTTCGCCGCCTTGATCGGGTAGGTCGGCGGCGCCTTGACGTACTGGTAGTAGAGCGGGAAGAAGAACAGCACCATGCCCGCGATCGGCAGCACGACGTGCAACAGCGGGTTGAACGCGTCGCGCCGCACGGTCAGGTAGTAGCGCATGCAGCCGACCGAGATGATCATGTAGACGACGATCACCACCGGCACGGCGATCGTGGCCAGCAGCGAGAACGCGACGAGCGGCCCCCAGATCGCCCCCGCGATCAGCGCCAGCACCAGCGCGAACACGCTCATCCAGATGATCGCCACGTTCGGGGTCTTGAACTCGGGGTGCGTGCGGCCGAGCTGGCGCGGCGCCAGGCCGTTGCGGGCCAGTGCGTAGAACACGCGCGTGGCCGCGTTCACGGCGGCGTTGGAGTTCGCCACGATCGAGTTGCAGATGGCCAGGAACACCAGGATCCAGCCCGTGCCCCAGAACACCTTGCCCAGCGCCCGCCACGGGTCGGCGCCGGTGGCCTGCGCGACGAAGCCGTCGAAGCCCGCGCCGAACACCCAGGCGAACGCGCAGAACACGTAGAAGAGCCCGATCAGGATGGCCGAGCCGACGACCGCTCGCGGGATCGTCCGCTGCGGGTGGCGCGCCTCCTCGCCCAGCGGCGCCGCGGCCTCGAAGCCGATGAACGCCAGGATCGCGAACACCATCCCCTTGAACACGCCGCTCATGCCGCCGGCGGCGTGGCTCGGGTTGAACGGCTGCAGGTTGATGTCGCCGGCGTTGGAGATGAGCATCCACACCGACAGCGCGGCGAAGATGACGATCTCGAACGCGCCGAGGATGACGCCGGCGGTGGTGGACAGCCGGATGTCGCGGTAGGTGAGCAGGAACACCACGATCGTGATCAGGACGACCCAGATCCACCACTGGCCGTTGAAGTGCCAGCCGACCTCGCTCTGGAACACCTCGCGCATCGCCCAGCCGAACTCGAGGTACAGGAACGGCGCGACCAGCGGCTCGAACAGCACGAACAGCCAGGCCACGAGGAACCCGGCGCCCGGGCCGAGCGAGCGGGCGGCGTAGGTGTACATGCCGCCGGCGGACGGGAACCGCTTGGCCAGCTGCCCGATCGCCGTCGCGGCGCAGATGCAGGCGATCAGCGCCAGCGCGACCGACAGGGGCAGCGCCTGGCGGGCATCGGGCACCGAGATGTAGATCGAGTACGCCACGGCCGCGCCCGGGGCCATGTGCGTGATCGATTGGAAGAGGACCTGCGGCAGGCCGATGGAGTGTTCGCGCAGATGCTCGAAGCTGCGCGGCGTGGCCGTCGTTCCCAACGCGAACCTCCTGTGCGGTGACTACCCCCCGGCGCCCATCATCGGCCCCTCACCGGACGGATCGCTCACGCCCTCCTCGATCCACGTGTGGCGGCCGTCCAGCACGGCGAGCGCGGTGCGGTGGCCGGCGTCGTCGTCGTTGGCCCACAGCGCGTGGAAGAGCGCGTCCGCGCGCCGCCGCGCCTGGCGGCAGAACAGGTCGGCCAGCTCGCGCGCCGACTCGCCCCGCTCCGGCTGCTCGCCGGCGATCGTGTCGGCGTAGACGACGGCGGCCGAGATGGCGAACAGCTCGGCGCCGATGTCCACGATCCGGCCCAGGAACGCCTGGCGCTGCTCGAGCTTGGCCTGCCAGCGGGTCATCGCGTAGAACGTCGAGCGTGCGAGCCGGCGCGAGGCGCGCTCGACGTAGCGCAGGTGCGTGGCGAGCTCGCCGAACTCGTCGTAGGACCCGGGCCGGTGGCCCTCGCCGACGGCGAGCTTGGGCAGCCACTTCGCGTAGAACGCGCTCGCGCTGACCGCGCTGCGCGCCTTGTCCTTGAGCGGCGGTGTCGGCCGTCGAGGATGTCGCCCGCGACCTGCAGGTGCTGGTCGACCGCCTCGCGCGCGATCAGCAGGTGCATGATCTCGGTCGAGCCCTCGAAGATGCGGTTGATCCGCATGTCGCGCAGCGCCTGCTCGACCGGCACGGGCTTCTCGCCGCGCGCCTTCAGCGACTCGGCGGTCTCGTAGCCGCGCCCGCCGCGCACCTGGACGAGCTCGTCGAGCACCTTCCAGCCCATCTCCGAGCCGTAGAGCTTGGCGATCGCCGCCTCGATGCGGATGTCGTTCGCTTGTCGTCGGCCAGCCGGCTGGCCACGTCGAGCATCGCCTCCAGGCCGAAGGCGCTCGCCGCGATGAACGCGATCTTCTGCGCGACCGCGTCGTGCTTGCCGACCGGCCGGCCCCACTGGACGCGCTCGGTGCGCCCACTCGCGGGCGATCTTCGTCGCCCACTTGGCCAGCCCGACGCAGATCGCCGGCAGCGCCAGCCGGCCGGTGTTCAGCGTCGACAGCGCGATCTTCAGCCCCATGCCCTCGCGCCCGATCAGGTTCGCCTTGGGCACGAAGCACGTTCTCCAGCCGCGTGACCGAGTTCTCGATCCCCTGCAGGCCCATGAACGCGTTGCGGTGCTCGACCGTGACGCCCTCGGTGTCGTACGGGAGGATGAACGCGCTGATGCCGCCGCGGTGGCCGTCGGACTTCGGGACCACGGCCATGACCACGACGACGTCGGCGATCGCGCCGTTGGTCGCCCACAGCTTGAGACCGTCGAGCACGTAGCCGTCGCCGTCCGGCGTGGCCGTCGCGCCGAGACGCGCGGGGTCGGAGCCGACGTCGGGCTCGGTCAGCAGGAACGCCGAGATGTCCGTGGTGGCCACGCGTGGCAGCCACTCGCGCTTCTGCTCCTCGGTGCCGAACATGCGCAGCGGCTCGGCCACGCCGATCGACTGGTGCGCGCTCAGCAGCGTCGAGAGCGAGGCGTGCCAGACGCCGATCAGCGCCAGCGCGCGGTTGTAGTAGACCTGCGAGAGCCCGAGGCCGCCGTACTCCTCGGACACCTTCATCCCCAGCGCGCCGAGCCTGCTTGAGGCCCTCGACGACGCGGTCGGGGATCTTCGCCTCGCGCTCGATCTGCAGCGGGTCGACCTCGGTCTCCAGGAACTCGCGCAGGCGCGCCAGGAAGCGCTCGCCCTTCTCGGTCGCCTCGGCGTCCAGACGGCGGCTGCGGGTGGATCAGATCCAGGCGGAAGTTGCCCAGGAACAGCTCCTTGCCGAAGCTCGGCAGCTTCCATTCCGATTCCCGCGCGGCCTCGGCGACCTCGCGGGCCTGTTTCTCGCTGACGTGCGTCGTGGCCATGTTCCCATCATGTCCGAAAGCGCAACTCTCGGCGCGGGTAGTGCGTTGGAGAACCTGTATGCGACGACTTGCAGGACTGATCCTCCCCACCGTCGCGGTGCTCGCCGCGCTCGGACACGCCACTTCCGCCCACGCCGCCGGCCCCCAGCTGGGGATCGCGGACGACCGCATCCTGCTCGGGGGCGGCGCCCCCGCCCAGCAGGCCGTGCAGCAGTGGGCCAAGCTCGGGGTGCAGGAGGTCCGCGTCACCGCCATGTGGAACCGGATCGCCCCGTCGCCGCGCTCGAAGACCCGTCCCAAGGGCTTCAACGCGGCCGACCCGAACGCGCCCGGCTACAACTGGGGCGCGCTCGACAACGCGATCAACCTGCTGGCCGCGAACGGGATCAAGCCGATCCTCATGGTCTCCGGCCCCGGCCCCTACTGGGGGAGCCAGCATCCCTCGCACAAGAGCGGGACCTACTACCCCAGCCCGAGCGCGTTCGGCAACTTCGCGCGCGCCGTCGCCACGCGCTATGGCGACCGGGTGGACTCCTACATCGTCTGGAACGAGCCGAACCTGGCCGCCTGGCTGAGCCCGCAGAACACGTGCGTCAAGCACCACGGGTGCACGCCGGTGGCGCCGCGGATCTACCGCAGCCTCGTACGGGCCGCCTATCCGGCGATCCACGCCGCGGACAGGCGGGCCACGGTGCTGATCGGCGCCACCTCCTCGCGCGGCAGCGACCTGGTGTCGGCCAGCTCGACCGAGCGCCCGCTCGTCTTCCTGCGCGCGCTCGGCTGCGTGAACGCGCACTACAAGAAGCTGCGCTCGGGGCAGTGCAAGGGCTTCAAGCCCGCCACGGGCGACGGCTACGCCTACCACCCGCACAGCGTGCTGCTGGCGCCGAACAAGCCGTTCCCCAACCACGACGACGCGGACATCGCGTCGCTGGGCCGGGTGGAGAGCACGCTCGACAAGCTGCAGCGCCGCGGGCGGCTGAAGGCCACCACGCACCGCTTCTACCTCTACCTCGACGAGTTCGGCTTCCAGACCAACCCGCCGGACAAGCTCGCCGGCGTGTCGCTCTCCCATCAGGACAAGTGGCTCCAGCAGGCGGCGTACATGGCCTGGCGCGACCCGCGGGTGAAGCTCTTCTCGCAGTATCTGTGGCGCGACGACCCGGTGACCAAGGGCGGCGGCTACGGCGGCTGGCAGTCCGGCCTGGAGTACGCCAACGGCAAGGCCAAGCCGGCGCTCAAGCACTTCGCCGACCCGTTCGCGCTCGACACGTCGGGCAACCGGCTGTGGGGCCAGGTGCGCACCCGCAACGCGCCCAGCGTGACCGTGCAGCGCCGCCTGAAGGGCGCGAAGACGTGGACCACGGTCAAGACGGTCCACACCGACAGCGCTCGGCTTCTGGAGCTGGCACACCGCGCTGCGCAAGGGCGCGTCCTACCGCTTCCAGGCGGCGGGCGCGACCAGCAGCACGCTCAAGCGCTCCTGACGCGGCGTGCCGCGGGGCCGCGGGCTGGCGCTCGCGGCCCGGCTGTTGCATGCTGTGCCGAGTGATCGTCGACTGCGCCCACTACCTGGAGGGCCGGCGCCAGCACGGGGCCAAGATCGAGGCGGCGCATGCCGCGGAGATCGCCCGCTGCGAGCCGGGGTTCATCTGGCTGGGCATGGTCGAGCCGTCGGCGGAGGAGCTCGCCGCCGTGCAGGACGAGTTCGGGCTGCACGAGCTGGCGGTGGAGGACGCCCAGAGCTTCCACCTGCGGCCGAAGTTCGAGACCTACGAGGGCGGCATCTCGTTCGCGGTCCTGCGCACCGCCCGCTACGTGGACGACAAGGAGGAGGTGGAGTTCGGCGAGGTGTCGATCTTCACCGGCCCGGGGTTCGTGATCACGGTGCGCCAGGGCGTGGCCAGCGACCTGCACGGCGCGCGGCTGCGGCTCGAGCAGCGGCCGTCGCTGCTCGAGGAGGGGCCGGCCGCCGTGCTGTGGGCGATCCTGGACAAGATCGTCGACGACTACGCGCCGGTGGTGGAGGGGCTCGACCACGACATCGACGAGGTCGAGCAGATGGTGTTCGCCGGCGCAGCCGCGCCGACGCACCGGATCTACCTGCTGCGCCGCGAGGTGACCGACTTCTACCGGGCCGTCCACCCGCTGCTCGGTCCGGCGGCGGCGATCACCGGGGGCGGCGTGCTGGAGATCTCCGACGGGCTGCGCACGTACTTCCGCGACGTGGACGACCACCTGAAGCTGGTCAACGAGGAGATCGTGGCCCAGCGCGACCTGCTGTCGACGATCCTGCAGGCCAACATGGCGGTCGTCTCCAACGTGCAGAACGAGGTCGTGCGCAAGATCTCCTCGTGGGCGGCGATCATCACCGTGCCCACGTTCATCACCGGCTTCTACGGGATGAACACGTTCCTGCCCGACCTGCACTCGCACGCGACGTTCTTCGCCTCGGTCGCGCTGATGGTGGCGTCGGCCGCCGGCCTCTACGTGCTGTTCAAGCGCGTGGGCTGGCTGTAGGCGCCCAGCGCAGCGGCAGCCGGTCGAGGCCGTAGATGCCGTCGATCGAGCCGTACTCGGGCTCGCCGGCCAACCGGAGGCCCGGCATCCGCGGCGCCAGGTGCGCCAGCGCCTCCTGCATCTCCGCCCGGGCGAGGTTGACGCCCAGGCAGTAGTGCGGGCCGGCGCCGAAGGTCAGCGGGCGGGCGCCCCGGCGGTCCTTGGTGATGTCGAACGCGTCGGGGTCGTCGTAGACCGCCGGGTCGCGGTTGCCGGTGTGGGCGCACACGAGCACGATCGTGTCCTGCGGGAAGAGGACGTCGTCGTACGTGACGTCCTCCATGGCGATGCGGGCGGTGAACGGCGTGATCGGCTCGTAGCGGACGATCTCGTCGACCGCCTGCGGCGCGAGCGCGGGGTCCGCGGCGAGCGCGGCCCACTGCTCGGGGTGCTCGGCCAGCAGCCGCAGCCCGTGCGCGAGCTGGCTCTGCGTCGTGTCCACGCCGCCCACCAACACGTTGAGCACGAGGTTCAGCAGCTCGGCATCGTCCGCGTAGGGCTGCTGGAGCAGCTGCGAGACGAGGTCGTCGCCGGGCTCCGTGCGGCGCCGGGCCAGCAGCTCCGTGGCGTAGGCGTAGAACTCGGTCACCGCCTGCTCGATCCGCGGGCGCTCCTCGTGCACGTTCATGCCGAACTGGCGCTGGATCCAGGTCGACCAGTCCCACAGCCGCCCGGCGTCCGCGGTGGGCGCGCCCATGATCGTGGCGATCACCTGCGACGGGTACGGCTTGCACAGCGCCTCGACCGCGTCGCACCCGCCCGGCGGGACGGCGGCGAAGAGCTCGCCGATGATCCGCCGCATCGTCGGGCGCCAGCGCTCGGCGGCCCGCGGCGTGAACGCCGGGTTGACCAGGCCGCGCAGCCGGCTGTGCGGCGCGCCGTTGATGTGCAGGATGTTGCGGCGGATCTCCTCCCACAGCGGCCCGTCGTCGATCCCGAAGATCTCGGCGATCTTCAGCCCCGGGAACGTGAACGACCGGCTGCGCAGGAAGAACTCGCCGGCCGTGCGGTCGAGCACGACGAACCCGAGCGGCATGCTCGCCAGCCAGCCGGCCTCCCGCAGGCTCCGCAGCTCCGCGTGGAAGCGCTCCCCGCGCAGCTCGGGGTCGAGGTAGTTGAGCTCCGCCAGGTCGAGTTCGGTGGCCGCGACGGCGGTCACGGGCAGGCCTCCGGCCCGCGGTGGTGGTGGGTGACCTGCTCAAAGCCGTGGGCGAGTGTGAACAGCGTCGCCTCGGCGTAAGGGCGGCCCGCGAAGTCGGTTCCCATCCCGGGGACCCTACGCAGGACTCGAACTCACGCGCACCTCTCGAGCCGGCCGCGGGCAGCCGTATCGTCGGCGTGATGCCCGAGATCCCGATCACCGTCTACGGCGACGTCGACGACCGTGCGGTCGCCCAGCTGCGCCGTTGCGCGCAGGCGGGCGACGCGCTGCGCGGCGCTCTCTGCGCCGACGGTCACGTCGGCTACTCGCAGCCGATCGGCGGAGTGGTCGCCTACCCTGACCACATCTCCCCGAGCGGCGTCGGCTACGACATCGCCTGCCTCGGCGCCGGCACGCCGGTGACGAGCCTGGACGGGTGGTGGCGCCCGATCGAGGCGGTGGCAGCAGGCGACGCGGTGGCCGGCTGGGACACGCGAGGTCTGCGCGCGGTCGCGCCGTGCGACGGCGCGGTGGCCCGTGGCGAGCGGCCGCTGCGCCGGTTGACGCTGGCGCTGGGGCGCGAGCTGCGGCTCACCGACGATCATCTCGTGCGCACGAAGCTCGGTTGGACGCGCGCGGATGCGCTGCGGCCGGGCGATGCCGTCGCCTGCGCGCCATTCGTAGGGCTGCCGTTCGCGACGGCGGACGCGGTCGTGGAGTACGACGTACCGACGGGCGCGCGTCTCGACCGCGCGGCGGATCTCGCGGAGCGCGAGCTACGGCCGCTGCGCGCCGCTGATGAGCGGATGCCCGCGCTGCTGCGCCTGCTCGGCTACTGCGCGGGCGACGGGCACCTGGCCGTCGACGGCAAGAACGTGGCCTGGTACAGCAACTCGGCGGCGGACGTCGCGGAACTCCGCGCGGACCTCGCCGCGCTCGGGTTCACGGGCCGCGTGCACGTGCGCCCCGAACGAGACCAGCACACGCTGCTCTGCCACTCTGTCGCGCTGCACGCGCTGCTGGCCGGACTCGGCTGCCCGGTGGGCAAGAAGGTCTACGTCTGGCCCGAGCGGCCGTTCGACTGGCTCTGCGCGCTGCCCGCTTGGCAGCGCGGCGTCTTCCTGTCGGCGCTCATGAGCGCCGAGGGCACCGCGCCCGTCCTCGCGGCGGGTACGGGGTACGTGGCGCCGCCGTGCATCAAGCAGTCCGGGGTGACCGATGCGGCGATCCGCTTCGTCGAGCGGCTGTTCGGCTCGCTCGGCTTCACCGTGCACGTGACGCCCAGCGGGCCGCCGCAGGAGGATGGCCGCCAGTCCTGGGTCGCGCGACTCCAGGGCGGCGAGGCCGAGACGCTGCGCTACCTGCGCGAGGTCGGCTTCAACCGTGCGCTCGACAAGCGCCTGGCCGCCGCCGCGATACTCAGCGCGGTCGCCCAGCGCCACGCCGAGATCGGCCGGCGCGAGGCGGCGATCGTCGAGGCGCGGCACCTGCGCGCCGCCGGCGTCGGCGCGGTCCGCGAGATCACCGCGACCCTCGGGGCGCGCTTCGACGTGCCTGCGGCGCTCGTGCACCACGGCCTGTACGGCCGCGGCGCGCCGCGCGTGGCCAAGGGCTGGCGGCCGGCGCCCGATCACTCCGGCGAGGTGGCCTGGCTGCCGGTGGTGGCCAACGAGGCCACCGGGGAGAGCGTGGAGGTCTACGACGTCGTCACCGGCGACCCGGCCGCGTGCTTCCTGGCCGACGGCGTCGTGGTGCACAACTGCGGGAACAAAGCGGCGCGGACCAACGTGCGCGTGGACGACGTCCGGGGTGACCTGGCCGGGATCATGGACGCGATCTTCGCCCGGATCAGCTTCGGGGTCGGGCGCAAGAACGACGAGCCGGTCGACCATCCGGTGCTGGACGCGATCCGCGGGGCGGACTTCGCGCCACAGCGCCGGCTACGCGACCTGGCGGCCAAGCAGCTCGGGACCGTGGGCGCCGGCAACCACTACGTCGACCTGTTCGCCGACGAGGACGGCTGGCTGTGGGTGGGCGTGCACTTCGGCTCCCGCGGGTTCGGGCACAAGACGGCCAGCGGCTTCCTCGCGCTCGCCCAGGGGCTCGAGTTCGGCGAGCACGCGCGCGAGGGCGAGATGGACGGCCCGCCCGTGCTCTTCGGAGCCGACTCCGAGCTGGGGCAGGGTTACATCGCGGCCATGCACCTGGCCGGCGCGTACGCCTACGCCGGGCGTGACACGGTGGTGGCCAAGGTGCTGGAGATCCTCGGCGCGGAGGCGACCGAGGAGGTGCACAACCACCACAACTTCGCCTGGCGCGAGCGGCACTTCGGGACGGACGTGTGGGTGGTCCGCAAGGGCTGCACGCCGGCGTTCCCCGGCCAGGCCGGGTTCGTGGGGGCGACGATGGGCGAGCCGTCGGTGATCCTGCGCGGGCGCGACTCGGACGCGTCGCGCGACCTCATGTACAGCACGGTCCACGGCGCCGGCCGGGTGATGTCGCGTACGCAGGCGGCCGGGCGGATGGGCACGCGGGCCGAGTGCGGCCGGCGCGACTGCGACTTCTGGATGAGCTGGCGGCAGTACAGGGCCGAGGACGGGCGCTGCCCGCACCACCCCGACGCACGGCTGCTCAAGCGCCGCGGCCGGGTCAAGGAGGGGCGGATCGACTACGCCGCGGTGCGCGCCGAGCTGACCGGCCGGGGCATCGAGCTGCGCGGCGGCGCGGCCGACGAGGCGCCGGCCGCCTACAAGCGGCTCGACGCCGTGCTGGCCGCGCACGGCGACACGATCGAGGTCGTGCACCGGCTGACCCCGCTCGGCGTGGCGATGGCCGGCGCGGACACGTTCGATCCCTACAAGGACTGATCGGCGAGCACGCAGAGCGTGCGGAACTCCGGGTCGCTGGCGCCGTGCAGGCGCGCGCCGGCGGCCCGCAGCTCGCGCAGGTAGCCGATGATCTCGGCCGTGATCCGTTCGCCCGGCAGCAGCACGGGGATGCCGGGCGGGTAGCCGGCGATCGTCTCCGCGCTCACCCGGCCGACGGCGTCGTCCACCGGCAGGCCGACCGCCTCGCCCAGGAACGCGTCGCGCGGCGGCACCACGATCTCGTTCTCGAACGACGCGCTCGACAGCGTGACCTCCTCGGTCTCGCCCGGGCGCTCGAGCCGCGACACCACGGTCTCGAGGTCGTAGGTGAAGCGCTCGAGCTCGCGGGGCTGCTCGTCGATGCCGAGCACGAGCACGATCGTCGCCTCGGTGGCCAGCTCGACCTGGGTGTCGAAGCCGGCCCGCAGCGCCTCGGCCACCACGTACCCGGACGCCCCGGTGCCGCGGACGTCGATGACCAGCCGCAGCGGGTCGCGCGCCGCCACGCCGGGCCGGCCGACCTGCTCGTCGCCCACGACGCGGCAGCCGGGGATCGCGTCGATCGCCGCCGCCGTGCGCCGGGAGGCGGCGACGGTGCCGGCCAGCAGCGCCCGGCCGTGCAGGACGAGCTGGCGCCGGGCGCCGTCCAGCGACAGCATCAGCAGCGACGACGGCGACGTCGAGCGCACGAGCCGGACCGTGCGCGCGACCGCGTCGGGGTCGATCCGCCCGGACCCGCTGACGTGCAGCAGCGCCGACTGCGTGAGCGAGCCGGCGATCTTGTGCACCGAGGTGAGCATCGCGTCCGCGCCGACGGCCAGGCAGTTCTCCGGCACGTCCGGATGGAAGCCGAAGTGCGGGCCCCACGACTGGTCGACCACGAGCGGCACGCCGGCGGCGTGGCAGACCGCGGCGCAGCCGGCGACGTCGGCCGCCATGCCGTAATAGGTGGGGGAGACGATCATCGCCGCCCGGGCGCCCGGGGTGGCCGCGATCGCCTGCCCGAGCGAGTCCGGCGTGACGCCATGGGCCATGCCGAGCACGGGCTCGTACTCGGGCGCCACCCAGGTGGGCGCGCCACCGGACAGCACCAGGCCGTCGATCACCGAGGCGTGGGCGTTGCGCTGCACCACCACGGGGGCGCCGAGCGGCGCCAGCGCCAGGCAGAGCGCGTGGTTGCCCTGCGAGGCGCCGTTGGTCAGGAACCACGAGCGCGCCGCGCCGTAGGCCTCGGCGGCGAGCTCCTCCGCGCGCCGGTACGGCGTCGGCTCCTCGCCCAGGTCGACCCCGTGGATGTCCTGCGGGATGTCGAGCTTGAGCGTCTGCCAGCCGATCGCCGTGCGCACGCCGAGGTCCGCGCCGTTGCCCGCCTTGTGACCGGGCACGTGGAAGCGCGTCGAACCGCGGAAGCCGTAGGCGACGACGGCGTCGAGGTAGGGGGCGGTGGGCTGGTCGGGCGAGGCCATCGAGCACGACAGCTTATGTAGGGTCGGCCGATGAGGAGTACGGCGCGCGACGGGCTGCGCAACCGGCTGGAGTTCCACGCGCTGACCAACTTCGCGCCCGTGTGGGCTTCGCGCAGCGCCGCCCGGCGCTGCGCCGGCAGGTCAACACAACATCCCGGAGAGCCCTGGGCGATACTTCGTGTCGATGACGCGCCGCGACTGGCAACGGGTGTGAGCTGATGGCCGACGCCCGTGACCTCCTGAACGCCTGGCAGGACGCACTGCGCGGGATCCGCGGCGCCACCACGCCGGCCACCGAGGCCTTCGAGGGCGTCGTCCGCCGGCAGTTCGACTTCGAGCGCCAGCTCGTCGGCCGGCTGCTCACGCCGCTGGGCGTGGTGCTCGACTCGCTCGACGGCACCGCGAAGGCCATGCACACGCAGTCCGACGCGTTCAAGGCGGCCGCGGCGGCGTTCGAGCAGTCGGCCGAGCTGCTCGATCTGCAGGCGTCGCTGCTGGAGAAGGCGATCGAGGCGCTGCGGGATCCGGCGGAGTTCGTGCGCTCGGCCGGCGGGCTCGCCGAGCGTTGAGTCTGTGAACAACCTGAACGGGTAGCGCGTGCGCCCGCCCCGGTTGGGTACCTTCGGTAACAGATGGGGAACACGGTCGCCGACGCGGCGGATGCCCTCGCGCGCGCGCTGAACGCGCCGGGGTGGCTGGCGCTGGGAGTGCTGCTGCACCTCACCAACCAGGTCGCCCGCGGACGCGGCTGGTGGGCGATCCTGCGCCCCGCGGCCGGCTACGACCCGGCGCTGCGCCGCCGCGACGCCGTCGCCGCCTGGATGGCGGGCGCCGGCGCGGCCGGCTTGACCTTCGCCCGCGGCGGCGACGCCGTGCGCGTGCTGCTGCTGCTGCGCCGCGTCCCGCGCGTCCCGGCGGCGGTGCTCGCCGGCACGCTGGTGGCCGAGGGCGCGGGCGAGCTGGCCGGCGGTCTGATGCTGGTGCCGGCGGCGCTCGCGCTCGGGGCGGCGCCCGGCGTGCCGGTCAAGGCGGTCGCGGCCGCGGTGGGGGTGGCGGCGCTGGCGCTGATCGTGGCCGGGGTGCGGCACCGCCGCGGCGTGGTGACGCCGTGCGTCGAGCCGACGGCGGATGCCGCGGCACCGGTCGCGAGCGCTCCGCTGCTGGCGCCGGCCGAGCCGCCGCCGGCGGTCCGCGCCGAGGTGCCGGCGCCGGTCCCGGGCGGTTGGCGCGCCAAGGCGTGGAGCCGCGTCGTCGCCGCCGCCGCGCGCCTGGGCTGCGGCTGCTCCGCGCTGCCGCCGGGCGCGTTCGCGCGCCAGGTCCTGCCGTGGCAGCTCGTCGCCCGGCTCTGCCGCCTCGCCGCGCTCGGGTGCTTCCTGGCGGCGTTCGGCCTGCCCGTCACGCCCGCCGCGATCCTGCTCGTGGTCTTCGCCCAGGGCGGCGGCCGGCTCGTGCCGTTCGCCCCCGCGTCGGTGGGCGCGGGCGCCGCGATGCTCGCCGCCGCGTTCGAGCCGGTCACGGGCACGCGCGTGCCCGCCGCGGACGTCGCCGCGTTCTTCCTGGGCACGAGCGCGGTGCTGACGATCGCGGGGACCCTGGTGGCCACCGCGATCTGCCTGCGCGCCGCTCAGGCCTCGCCGAAGCAGGGCCTGAGCGCGTGGCTGATCGGCCGGCGCGCGCGGGCGCGGGTCGCGGCGGCGCCCAGGACGTAGCCCAGCGCCGCGGCCACGATCCCCGCGGCCATGTCGAACACGAAGTGGTTGCCGGTGGCCACCACGGCCAGCCCGACCAGCGGCCCCCACAGCAGCGCCAGGCCCTTGAGCAGCGGGTGGCGCAGCGAGGCGGCGACGGCGATGCCGATGGCCACGGCGAAGCCCACGTGCAGGCTGGGCACGGCGGCGAGCTGGTTGTAGAAGCTCGTGGTCAGGCTGCCGTCGAGCCCGAACCCCGTGGACTTGCTGATCGTGTCGGCCAGGCCGACGCCGGCCAGCCGCGGCGGGGCCACGGGGAACAGCGCGTAGACGGGGACCGAGAGCAGCCAGGTGGCGAGGATCGTGTTGCGCAGCCGCTCGTAGACGGCCGGCGAGCGGTGGTAGAGGAAGACCAGCGAGCCGGGGAGCACGATCAGCTGGGCGGCCAGGTAGACGTGGTTGAGCACCCACATCGCCCAGGAGCCGGCGAAGGCGTGCTGGACGGACGCCTCGACGCCGACGCCGAGGTGACGCTCGAGCGACATGATCGCCGCGGCATGGGACTTCGCCGACGGCAGGTCGCCGACCGTCACGTAGCGCGCGGCGCTGTAGACGAGGTAGGCAAGGAGATAGAGGCCGATCTGCGCGCGCGCCCGCGGGGAGACGGAGATGCGCGGCCAGCTCGACCGGTGGGGAGGGGAGGCGGCGAGCATGTCCAGAACCTACGCAGGACCGCCCGATCCCTCGAACGGGGGAGCCCCCCGGAGGGGGTGGGGCTACCCCGCCAGGCGGCGGAGCAGCCCCACGTGCCTCACGGCGTGGTGGTGGACAGCGTGAACGTCAGCGTCTTGCTGTAGCTGCCCGTGCGCAGCGCGTCGTTGCGGCCGATCGACTGCTTGAACGTGATCGCCACCGGGTCGTTGCTGGTCGGGCCGGTCCAGCTCAGCAGCGTCAGCGGCGACGTGCCGAGCGGCGCGAACGCGGAGCCCGGGCCCGCGGCCGGGCTGGTGGCCTGGGCCTGCAGCGCCTGCGGCATCACGAAGGTGCCGTTGACCAGGTGGCCCGGGTTGGCGGTGTCGGGGTCGCTGACGCTCAGCGCCGCGTCACCGGCGGTGGAGATGACGGTGGCCGTCGTCTGCGCCGTGTAGTCCTGCGCGAGGCCCGGCGTGAACGTGCCGAAGCTCGCCGGCGTCGACCCGAGCGTCAGCGCCAGCGTCGCCGGCACCGAGCCGGTCGGGCCGCCGGTGGCCGACGTGGCGAACAGGACCGTGACGTTGAACGTGCCGGGCGCCGAGGCGTTGCCGTTGGCGTCGGTGGCCGTGCAGGTCACGGTGGTCGTGCCGATCTTGAACTTCGTCCCGGAGGCCGGCGTGCAGGTCACGATCGGGCTCGCGTCCTGCGTGTCGGTCGCGGTCGGCGCGGTGTAGGTCACCGTCGCGCCGGTCAGGTCGCTCGAGTAGACCGTCACGTTCGGCGCGGGCGCGAGCACCGGGGCGGTCGTGTCGGCCACGAAGCCGCCCGAGTCGGTCGCCGCCTGCGTGCCGCCGGTGACCGGCAGCACGATCTTGCTGTTGCGCGTGTCGACGGTGACCGCCGTCCCGCGCGTCGCCGCGGTGCCCAGGCTGGTGTCGTTGGTGACGAGGATCACGCCGACCTGGTGGCCGGCCGGGAACGTGTAGTCCGTCGGCAGGATCGGGAACTTGAACTCGTACGTCTGCCCGACCGTCACCGGCGTGGCCTGGCCCGAGATGAGCGAGTCGCGGTTGGACGAGTCCAGCTGGCCGCGCGAGACCCGCCACGAGCTGCCGGTCTGCACCGGCTTGCTGACCTCGAGGTAGCAGGCGCTGTCGAGCACGTTGCCCTGGGCGTCGGTGCTGTTGTCGCCCCAGCAGTCGCGCGTCGTGGTGTTCGTCACGCCCTCCGAGCCGCCGCGGCCGACGCGGCTGTAAGGACCGTAGTCGACCAGCAGCGCCGTCAGGTTGGTCTGGGGCTGGCTCAGCGAGGCCTGGATGTCGATCTGCGGCGTGCCGGAGATGTGCATGTCCTGCTTGAGCTTGGTCGTCAGGAACACGAGCCGGCTGGTCTGGGAGCCGTTCGGCGTGTTGATGTCCGTGGTCTCCGACGGCGGGTTGCCCGTCGCCGGCTGGGCGAACGTCTCGGTGTCCGTGGCGCCGCCGCCCTGGGCGAGCCCGAGGCTGCCGGAGGTGCCGGCCGCGCGGCCGTCGAGGAAGACGTCGGTGTTGACCGTGCCCGGGATGGGCCAGCTGGAGTAGGTCTTCCAGACGTCGCCCTGCGGCTGCTCGATGTCCACCATCGGCTCGTCCATGATCCCGTTCTGCACGCCCTGCAGCCAGTAGTCGAACCACCGGTGCAGCGTGTCGACCCAAGCGGAGCGGCGGTAGTCGAACGGGTCGACGTGGCCCTCCTGGGACAGCCACAGCTTGCGCGGGACGTTGTTGGCGGTCAGCCCGGCCCACCACTGGGCCATGTTGTTCGGGCGCACGTTGTCGTCGTCGATGCCGTGCGACTCGAAGACCGCGGCCTTGACCTTGTTGACGTTGGCCACGTAGCTGCGGTCCTGCCAGAACTGGTTGACGTCGCCGTCCGCGTCGCCGTCACTGCTGTTCAGCACCGAGTTGTAGATCGGCTTGCACACCGTCAGGTGGTCCGGCGGGAGCACGCCGAGGAGGGTCTGGTTCGTCGTCGCGGTGCTCGACGGCAGCCCGGAGATGTCGCTGCTGAGGAAGTTCGGGTAGTGCGAGCCGGCGGACGAGTAGACGATGCCGCCCATCCGCGAGTAGTCGTACCAGGCGGAGATCGCCGAGATCGGGACGATCGTCGTCAGGCCGTCGACGCCGGTGGAGGCGACGCCGTTGGCGAACGTGCCGTCGTAGGACTTGCCGATCATGGCGTTCTTGCCGTTGTCCCAGTTGGCCACCGCCGGCGTGGTGCCGGTCATGGAGGTGTAGCCCGGGACGCGGCCCATCAGCCAGTCGACGACGGCCTTGAACGCCGCGACGTCGGTCGGGCCGCCGTGCAGCGCGCAGCCGCTCGAGAACCCGGTGCCGAGCGCGTCGGCCAAGACGACCGCGTAGCCGCGCGGGACGAAGAAGTTGTCATAGAACAGCGGGTACTTGTCCAGCACGCCCGCGGCGGTCGTGTGGATGTACTGCGTCTCGTTGCCGCGGCCGACCGACGTGTAGTACGGGCTGTCGTCGATGATCGCCGGGACCTGCAGGTTCGGTCCGGACTCCTTGGGCCGGATGATGTCGATCGAGATGCGGTCGGTCTGGCCGTCGTTGTCGGAGTCGACGCCGGCGACCGGGATGAACACGCGCTCGCGGATCGCGTCCTGATAGCTGAACACCGGCTGCGTCTCGCCGTTCTGCACGGTGATCGTCGGTCCGTCCGCGCGCGCGATCGCGGGCCCTCCGATGGCCAGGCTCGCCAGCGCCAGCGCGCTCGCGGCCAGCGCCTTTGCCCCAATCCTCAATGCACTTCCCTCCGGTTTCGACCTCGGCCGCCCGCCCCCCGAACGGCCCACTTCCGGAAGCGTGACGGGAGCGGACCGGGAAGTCCACACGGGCACGGCCAGTGGCCGTGCAGAAGCCTCAACGCCGCGTCAGAACTGGTAACGCCGCAGACCGCCGTCCACCGGGATGACCGTCCCGGTGATGTAGCGGGCGCGCGGCGAGGCCACGAAGCACACGAGGTCGGCGATGTCCTCCGGACGGCCGTACTCGCCCACCGGGATCTCCTCGGCGGACTGCTTGGCCCGGTACTCCGGCGAGTAGTTGCGCTCGATCTGCTCGCTCATGATCCGGCCCGGCGGGATCGAGTTGATCGTGATCCCGCGGCCGCCCACCTCGCGTGACAGGCCCTTGGCCCAGGAGTGGAGCGCGGCCTTGGCGGCGAACGCGCCGTTGACGCCCTCGGGCTCGGACTTGCCGGAGATGTTCACGATCCGGCCCCAGCCGCGCGTCTCCATGCCGGCGAGCAGGTGCCCGGTGAGCTGACGGTGGCGCGTGAAGTTCAGCGTCAGCGCCTCGTCCCACTGCTCCTCGGTCGCGCCCTTGCCGAACGGCCGCGAGCCGCCGGCGTTGTTGACCAGGATCTCCACGGCGCCGAGCGCCTCGGTGGCCGCGCGGGCGATCTCCGCGGGCGCGCCGGGGGAGAGGAAGTCGGCGACGACGACGGCGGGCCGGGCGCCGCCGGCCGCCTCGACCTCGGCGGCGAGCTCCTGCAGCGCGGCCTCGCGCCGGGCGGTGACCGCGAGCCGCGCGCCCTCGCGGGCCAGCGCGAGCGCGATCCCGCGGCCGATGCCGCTGCTGGCGCCGGTGACCAGCGCGCCGCGGCCTTCGAGCATCAGATCCACAGTATACAATTGTATCCCGTGGCGGACGTGATCGTCGTGGGCGGCGGCAACGCGGGCTTCTGCGCGGCGCACGCCGCCGCGCGGGCGGGCGCCTCCGTGGTGCTGCTGGAGAAGGCGCCGCGCGAGCAGGCGGGCGGCAACTCCTTCTACACGGCCGGGGCGTTCCGGGTGGCCCACGACGGCGGGGATGCGCTGGCCGCGGTGGTCGAGCCCGACGAGCGGCTTGCGGCGACCGACCTCGCGCCGTACCCGCCGGAGGAGTTCCGGGCCGACCTCGAGCGCGTCACGGACGGCCGCTGCGACCCGGCGATGGCCGAGCAGCTGGCCCGCGAGAGCGCGGAGCTGCCGGGCTGGCTGGCCGCGGTGGGCATCCGCTGGCGGCTGATGTACGAGCGCCAGGCCTACGAGCGCGACGGGCGCTGGACGTTCTGGGGCGGGCTGGCGCTCGGCACCGTGGACGGCGGCAAGGGGCTCATCGAGCAGCATACCCGGGCGGCGGAGCGGGCGGGCGTCGAGGTTCGCTACGCCGCCGCGGTCACGGAGCTGCTGGTCGGCGAGGGCGTGCGCGTGGGCGCCTCGGTGCTCCGGGCCGACGCCGTCGTGCTGGCCGCGGGCGGCTTCGAGGCCGACCCGGCGCGCCGGGCGCGGCACCTGGGCGAGGGCTGGGAGCGGGCGCTGGTGCGCGGCACGCCGACCAACACGGGCGAGGTGCTGGATCTGGCGCTCGCGGCCGGCGCCGCGCCGCACGGCGACTGGGGCTCCTGCCACAGCGTGGCCTGGGACGCGGGAGCGCCGCCGCAGGGCGGCGAGCGGCGGCTCACCAACCAGCTCACGCGCCAGAGCTATCCGCTGGGCATCGTGGTCAACGCCCGCGGCGAGCGCTTCGTCGACGAGGGCGCCGACTTCCGCAACTACACGTACGCCAAGTACGGGCGCGGGATCCTGCGCCAGCCCGGCGGGCGGGCGTTCCAGCTCTTCGACGCGCGGACCCGGCCGCTGCTGCGCCCGCAGGAGTACGACTCCGAGCCGATCACGATGGCCTGCGCCGATTCGCTGCGCGAGCTGGCGGATCTGCTGCAGATCGACGCCGGCGGGCTCGAGCGCACGGTGGCGGAGTTCAACGGGGCGATCTCCGGCGGCGACCTCGACCCGGCGGTCAAGGACGGGCGCCGCGCGGACGTCGAGCCGCCGAAGTCCAACTGGGCGCTGGCGCTGGAGCAGCCGCCGTTCTACGGCTACGCGGTGGCCTGCGGGATCACCTTCACGTTCGGCGGCCTGCACGTCGACGCGGACGCCCGCGTGCTGGACGCGGACGGGCGGCCGCTGCCGGGGCTGTTCGCGGCCGGCGAGCTGGTCGGGGGCCTGTTCTCGGGCAACTACCCGGGCGGGTCCGGGCTGACCGCGGGCGCCGTCTACGGGCGCCGCGCGGGCGAGGCCGCCGCCGCATGACGGTCTACGACCGGCTCTACGACGACGTCGTGGCCGGTGCGTGGGACGACGAGCCGCTGGTCGAGCTGGCGCTGGCGCGGCGCTACGGCGTGAGCCGGACGCCGGTGCGCGAGGCGCTGCGCCGGCTCGAGCAGGACGGCCTGGTCGAGCGCCGCGACCGCTCGCTGCGCGTGCGCGCCCGCTCGCCGGAGGAGATCCTCGACATCTACGAGGTGCGGATCGCGCTCGAGGGGCTGGCGGCCCGCGCGGCCGCGCAGCGCGCCGGGCCGCTCGACCTTGCCCGGCTGCGCCGGGCCGCCGGGGCGATGCGCGCGGCCGGCACGGGCGACGCCCGGGCGATGGCGGCGGCGAACCGCGGCTTCCACGAGGCGCTGTGGGCGGCCGGCCACAGCGCCGCGCTGGCCGACCTGCTGCGGCGACTCCAGGGCCACCTGCGCCGCTACCCGGAGACGACGCTCAGCGCCCCGGGCCGCTGGTCCACCGCCCTGGCCGAGCACGACGAGCTCGTCGAGCTGATCGCGGCCGGCGACGCCGAGCGCGCCCGCCGGGCGGCCGAGCGCCACATGGCGGCGGCGCGCGACCTGCGCCTTCGGATGTTCGCCGAGGGCGGCTGACGCCGATCGGCCGCTTTCACCGCCGCATCCTCGCCGCCGCGGGGGCGGCGGTTCATGCGCCGCGGGGACCGGTCAGCCGTCGCAGGCCCCCGGTAGCGCGGACGTACACCTGCCCGGCGTAGAGCGCGCGGGTCGCGCGCGATCTCACGCGGCCACGGGTGGCTCGCGCCGTCATAGTCCCGGCCATGAGCGACGGCTGGACCGCGGTGCGCGTCGACGACGTCGAGGCGGTGCCGTGGCGGCGCACGGACCTCGTCTGGCGCCCGCTGCGCCACGCCCTCGGCACGCGGGTGGCCGGGCTGGCGGCGTTCACCGCCGAGGGGGCGGGACAGACCGTCGTCGAGCCGCACCGCGAGAGCGCGGACGGCCGCGGCCACGAGGAGGTCTACGTCGTGCTGCGCGGCCGGGCCACGTTCACGCTCGACGGCGAGGCGCTCGACGCGCCGGCGGGCACGCTCGTGCGCGTGGCGCCCGCGGTGCGCCGCGCCGCCGTCGCGGCCGAGCCGGGCACGACCGTGCTCGCGCTCGGCGACGAGCCGGACTTCCGCCCGTCCGCCTCGGAGTGGATCGAGCGCGCCCGCCCGTACCTGCGCACCGACCCCGCACGCGCCCGCACGATCCTCGACGAGCTGCACGCGCTGCGACCCGGCTCGCCGGGCGACCTGATCGGCCGGGCCCTGCTCGCGGACGCGGACGAGGCCCGGGCACTGCTGGCCGAGGTGCTGGCCGCACACCCCGAGTACCGGGCCGCGCTCGCCGCCGACCCCGACCTGTGCGACCTCCTCTGATGAAGCCGTCGGGCGGGCTCGGAGAACGGCATTGCCTGTAGGGGTGGGTCGGCCTGGCGGTTGCACACGAACGATCGCCGTGACTGGCGAAGCGATCACGACCGACCGGGAATGTGTCACACCGGAATCGCGTGGGGCGCCTGACCGTCGGTATTCGACCGGTTAGGAGCCCCGCCTCGCCGGCGGCGCAAGAGAACGATCATCTGCGCTGGGCGGGCGAGATCCTCACTCCCTGCTCGGCAAAGCCGTTAGCCGGGCGCGCCCAGCCGCGGCTCGGCAGCCCGTCGCTAACCCACGCGGCGCGCGCCGACGTAGTGCGCGCCCCAGTAGGACCCGCCGATCGAGTGCTCGAGCACGCCGTGGGTGGTGGCGGAGATCGCCGTGCCGGCGCCGGTCGCGATGCCGACGTGCGACGCGCCGGAGCCGTCCGTGTCCCAGAACACGAGGTCGCCGGCCTGGAGCGCCGACTGGCTGACCGCCACGCCGACCGTGTACTGCGAGTAGCTCGTCCGCGGCAGCGTGATCCCGGCCTGGGCGAACGCCCACTGGGTCAGCCCGGAGCAGTCGAAGCCGCCGGCGCCGGTCCCGCCGAACACGTACGGCGCGCCGATCTCCCGCCGCGCGGCGGCGAGCGCGGCCGCGCCGCCCCCGCTGCCCCCGCCGGTCAGCGTGGGCGCGCCCGAGCCGATGCCCAGCGCGCCCAGCGTCTGCGGCCCCACGACGCCGTCGACCTCGAGCCCGTGCGTGCGCTGGAAGGCGATCACGGCCGCGCGGGTGACCGGCCCGTACACGCCGTCCACCCCGACGCCGAGCTTCGCCTGGACTGCCCGCGTGGTGGCGGCCGGCGGCGCCGGGCCGGAGGCCGTCGGCGCGGAGGCGGCGAGCCCGAGCGCGGAGGCCGTGATCGGCCCGATGACGCCGTCGACCTCGAGGCCGTGCGCACTCTGGAAGGACTCCACCGCCCCGCGCGTCAGCGGCCCGAACTCGCCGTCCGCGGCGACGCCGAGCGCCTGCTGCGCGGCGACCACCGCCGGGCCGCGGCTGTGGAGGCGCAACAGCGCCGCGCTCGCCGTGGCAGGGGAGGCGGCCAGCGTGGCGGCCAGCGCCACCGTCGACGCCGCGTGCCGGGTGGGGCTGCGCTGGGCGGCCAGCTCCCGCCGCCGGCGCGAGCGCGCCAGCGAGGCCTCCCACAGCGCGCCATCGGAGAGGTCGCGTGGTGTGCCGGGCATCGGGCAATGTCACCAGACGACCTGGACGGACAAGTGTCCAGTCGCCTCAATCCCGGACCGCTCGGTCCGACTACCGGGCCGACATGAGCGTGTGCCCGTTCCACGACGTCACCTGGGTCGCCACGCTGGCCGACGCGCCGGCGCCGTCCGCCCCCGCCGGGCCGGACCCGGGTGAGGTGCGCGAGTTCTTCCGCCAGTACCGCGAGCAGGTCGACCTGCCCGAGGCCGCGTACCACGCCCGGCTGGCAGAGGTGGCGGCCGAGATCGCCGCCACCGGGACCTACACGCACACGGCCGACGAGCTCGCCGTCGGCGCCAAGCTCGCCTGGTACAACCACACCCGCTGCATCGGCAAGCTCTACTGGCGCTCGCTGACCGTGATCGACCGCCGCGACGTCAGCGACCCCGCGGGCATCGCCGAGGCCTGCTTCGAGCACCAGCGCACCGTGTTCAACGGCGGCCGCGTGCGCCCGACGATCACGATCTTCGCGCCCGACGCGCCCGGCCGGCCCGCGCCGCGCATCCGCAACGCCCAGCTCGTCGCCTATGCCGGCCACCGCGAGGCGGACGGGACGCTGACCGGCGACGGCGGCAGCGTCGAGCTGACCGCGCTGGCGAAGTCCTGCGGCTGGGCCCCGGCCGAGCGGACGCCGTTCGACATCCTCCCGCTCATCCTCGAGACCCCGGAGGGCGAGCTGTCGGCGCACGACGTGCCCGCCGAGCTGGCCTGCGAGGTCGAGATCGAGCACCCGGAGCAGCCCGGCCTGGCCGAGCTCGGGCTGCGCTGGTACGGCTTCCCGTCGATCTCCGACATGGGGATGACGATCGGCGGGATCACGTACCCGACTACGCCGTTCACCGGCTGGTACGTCGCGCCCGAGCTGAGCGCCCGCGACTTCGCCGACAGCTACCGCTACGACATGCTCGAGCCGATCGCCCGCGCGCTCGGCATCGTGGTCGGGGCCGGCCGCACGCTGTGGAAGGACCGGACGATGATCGAGTTGACCACGGCGGTCCTGCACTCCTATGACAAGGCCGGGATGCGGATGGACGACCACCACGCGGCCGGCGAGAAGTTCCACAAGTGGGTGCAGGCGGAGCGCCGCCACGGCCGCGAGGTCGATGCCGAGTGGTCGTGGATGATCCCGCCGATCTCCGCCGCCGCCACGCCGGTCTTCCACGAGCGCTACCGGGCCGAGGTGCGGCTGCCGAACTTCCTGCGCGTCGAGCGCCCCGCGGCGGCCTGCCCCGTGACCGGCGAGGTGCTGCCGGCCGCGGCCCGGCCGCGCGCCGCCGCCGTCTAGCAGGACGTGGCGATCGTCCAGCCCGCCCTGCGGGAGAGGACGTGCGGGAAGCGCGGGTCGCGCGACAGCGCCGTGGTGTCGGCGGCGGCGATCGTGCCCGGCGCGGCGGCGAAGATCTGCACCTGGAACAGGTGCAGGCGCAGGTCGTAGGCCACGGCCTGGGTGTCGAAGCGCGTGGTGTAGACGGTGCCGCAGCGCTTCAGCGCGGCCGGGCCGCCGGCGGCGGCGATCGCGACCTTGAGGCCGGCGTAGTGGTCCGCCTCGTGCTTGACGACGGTCAGGCGGTCGCGCTGGCGGGCGACGCCGGCGTAGACGAACGGCGCCCAGGCGGCGGCCGCGACGCAGACCAGCGCGGCGAAGACGTGGCGGGAGAAGCGCCGGCGGGCGGCGAGCGCGAGCTCGGCCCAGCCGATCCCGCCGACCACGCAGGCCAGCGCGGCGGCGACGATGAGGTAGCGCTGGTTGCCGGTGAACGCGACCTGCGCGCCGAGCGCGACGGCGCACATGAACGCGGTGGCCACGGCGGCGATGCCGAGCGTGGCGCGGTCGCCCGGGCGCCGCGCGCGGGCGGCCAGCGCGGACGCCACGGCGACGAACCCGCCGACGTAGGTCGGGATGATCAGCGCCGAGGCGGCGTTGGTGAACGTGGCCAGGAACGGGAAGTCCGCCTCGCCCGGCGAGCCGGCCACCGGGTCGGCCGCGCGGCTGGCCGCGCGCAGGAGGTTGTGCGACCCGATGTACTCGGGCAGGAACCAGATGAGGATCAGCCCGACGCCGCTGCCGATGACCAGCGCGACGGTGCGCCAGGGGATCCGTCCGAGCTCGCGCTGGTCGGCCCACAGCAGCCACAGCCCGTAGCCGGCCAGCAGCGGCCAGGCCTCCGGGCGCAGCAGCCCGCCGGCCACGCCGAGCAGGAACGCCTGCGTGCGGTGGCCGTCCAGATGCCGCTCGACCATCAGCAGCGCGAGCATCACCTGCAGGCCCTCCGAGTTGCCGCGGGCGAAGTGGAAGATGAAGACGTTCTCCAGCAGCAGCGACCCGGCGGCCACCACGCCCGCCACCGGGCCGGCGAGCCGCGTGGCCAGCCGATAGGCGAGCACGAACGAGTACAGCCCGGCTGCGCGCGCGACGGTCAGCCACAGCAGCGGCGCGGCCGTCGCGCCGAGCAGGGCGAACGGCGTGGTGAAGAAGACCGGCAGCGGCTTCCACGACGGCCCGCCGAGCGTGACGAGGTCGAGGTGGGTGAGCTCGCGGCCCCACACCAGCCAGGCCGTCGGGTCGTAGGTGGGCTTGCGCGCCCACAGCAGCGTCAGCGCCGCGAGCACCACGCAGGCCAGCGCCTCGAGCCAGCCCGAGCCGGTCGGCCCGGCGTCGGGCGTGGGCAGCTCCGGCAGCCGGTGCACTGCACTGTCGTCGCGCCCGATGACGGCCATCGCGCGAGCACGGTACCGCCCTCGCCAGCGCGGCCTCGTAGACTGCTGGCCCGGTGACCGGGATGGATCACGTCGAAGAGCCGCCCGGCGCGCGCACGCGCCTGCCGGGCGTCCGCGGGCTCGCCACGCGCGTGTACGGCCGGATCGCCCGGTTCGTGCCCCTGCTGCGCACCGTCGGCTTCGTCGTCGCGGTCGGCATCGTCATCGCCATGGGCGTCGGCGCGGCCGGCGACGTCCACCTCTCGCAGATCGAATGGTGGCCGCTGCCGATCGGCGTGCTGGCCGCCACGGCGTGGTGGGTGCTGCTCGGCCGCGGCTGGGTGCTGCTGCTGGCCGGCGGCCTCAACCGGGCCGACTTCTCGTCGTGGTGCCGCACGCAGGCGCTGCGCTACCTGCCCGGCGGCATCTGGGCACCGGTGTCGCGCGGCGCGATCATGCACGGCAGCTCGCTGGACCGGCTCTCCACCGTGGCCGCGGAGAACGTCGTCTCGCTGTGCGCGGCGGTGGCGCTCGGCGGCGTCGCGCTCGCCGCGGCGGGCAAGCTCGCGTGGGCGCCGCTCATCCTCGCGGCCGCCGTCCCGGTGGTGGCGTCGCGCTTCACGGCGTCGCGCTCGCGCGTCGGCCCCGCGCGCGCCAGTCGCGCCACGGTGAGCTACCTCGTCGCGTTCGTCGGCTACATGGCCGCCGCGGTGCTCGTCCAGGGCGCGATCTCCGGCTGGCACGACCTGGCCGCGGTGGCCGGCGCCGCCTGCCTGTCCTGGGCGGCCGGGCTCGTCGTCGTCATCGCGCCGAGCGGCGTCGGCGCCCGCGAGTGGGTGTACGTCGAGCTGCTCAAGGGCCCGATCGGCCACGCCGACCTCGTGGCCGGCGCGCTCACCCTGCGCGTGGTGACGATCATCGCCGAGCTCGCCGTGCTGATCATCGCGGGCCGTCCGCCGCGATCCCAGCCGATTCTAAGAGTCGTTAGCGACAGTTAAACGGGCGGCGCGCCCCGCATGTCCCGTCGGGACGCGCGGGTATCCTCACCGTCTCGCCGCAAGGCACGCGTGAGGTCCGCGCGGTTGATATTCGATACTTGAACGGGGAGGCCCCTTGCGCGTACTTGTTCTGGGTGGTGACGGCTTCTGTGGGTGGCCGACCGCGCTGCATCTCTCGGCCTGCGGCCACGACGTGGTCATCGCCGACAACCTCGTGCGCCGCAAGACGGACGTCGAGCTCGGCGTCGAGTCGCTGACGCCGATCCGGACGCTGCCCAAGCGGCTCGCGGCCTGGAAGGATCTGACCGGGCGCGAGATCGCCTGGCACAACCTCGACGTCGCGCGCGACTTCCAGGAGCTCCTCGACCTGCTGGAGGCCGAGCAGCCCGACGCCGTCGTCCACTTCGCCGAGCAGCGCGCCGCGCCATACTCGATGAAGAGCGCCTGGCACAAGCGCTACACGGTGGACAACAACCTCAACGCCACCAACAACCTGCTGGCGGCGGTCGTGGAGTCCGGCCAGGACATCCACGTGGCGCATCTCGGGACGATGGGCGTCTACGGCTACGGCGCCGTCGGCGTGAAGATCCCCGAGGGCTACCTGCCGGTGCGGATGGACGGCCTCGACGGCGAGGAGGTCGAGCGCGAGATCCTCTTCCCCGCGAACCCCGGCAGCGTCTACCACCTGACCAAGACGCAGGACCAGCTGATGTTCGCGTTCTACAACAGAACGACGAGGTCCGGGTGACCGACCTGCACCAGGGCATCGTCTGGGGCACGCAGACGGCCGAGACGCGCCTCGACGAGCGGCTGATCAACCGCTTCGACTACGACGGCGACTACGGCACGGTGCTCAACCGCTTCCTCATGCAGGCGGCCATCGGCTACCCGCTCACCGTCCACGGCACGGGCGGCCAGACGCGCGCGTTCATCCACATCCAGGACACCGTGCGCTGCATCCAGCTGGCCATCGAGAACCCGCCCGAGCGCGGCGACCGCGTGCGCATCTTCAACCAGATGACCGAGTGCCACCGGGTGATCGACCTGGCGGAGATCGTCGCGCGGCTCACCGGCGCGGAGATCGACCTGGTCGCCGAACCCGCGCAAGGAGGCCAGCGCCGAGAACGACCTGCTCGTGGCCAACGACCACCTGCTCAAGCTCGGGCTCGACCCGATCACGCTCGAGGAGGAGCTGATGACCGAGGTCACGGAGATCGCCGAGCGCTACGCCGACCGCTGCGACCGCGAGATGATCCCCTGTACGTCGGTCTGGCGCCGGCAGCAGACGGCCGAGGGCGTCACGGAGCCGCAGCCCGCGTAGGCGCTTTGCCGCTCACCCACCTGCAGCGCCTGGAGGCCGAGAGCATCCAGATCATGCGCGAGGTGGTCGCGGAGGCCGAGAAGCCGGTGATGCTCTACTCGATCGGCAAGGACAGCGCGGTGATGCTGCACCTGGCCCTGAAGGCGTTCTATCCCGGCAAGCCGCCGTTCCCGCTGCTGCACGTCGACACGACGTGGAAGTTCCGGGAGATGTACGAGTTCCGCGACCGGATGGCCGGCGAGCTCGGGCTCGAGCTGCTCGTGCACGTCAACGCGAGGGGCTCGAGAGGGCGTCAACCCGTTCGACGCACGGGTCGCAGGTGCACACCGACGTGATGAAGACCGCAGGCGCTCAAGCAGGCGCTGGACAAGTACGGCTTCGACGCGGCGTTCGGCGGCGCGCGGCGCGACGAGGAGCGCTCGCGCGCCAAGGAGCGCGATCTTCTCGTTCCGCTCGGCGCAGCACCGCTGGGACCCGAAGAACCAGCGGCCCGAGCTGTGGCGGCTCTACAACGCGCGCAAGCGGCCGGGCGAGTCGATCCGGGTGTTCCCGCTGTCCAACTGGACCGAGCTCGACGTCTGGCACTACATCCACCGCGAGCAGATCCCGATCGTGCCGCTGTACTTCGCCGCGGAGCGGCCGGTGGTGGAGCGCGACGGCACGCTGATCATGGTCGACGACGACCGCATGCCGCTCGAGGCCGGCGAGACGCCCGAGCATGCGATGGTGCGCTTCCGCACGCTCGGCTGCTACCCGCTGACCGGCGCGGTCGAGAGCGAGGCCGACACGCTGGCGGCGATCATCCAGGAGATGCTCGGCCACCCGGACCTCGGAGCGCCAGGGCCGGGTGATCGACCACGACGCAGCCGCCTCGATGGAGAAGAAGAAGCAGGAGGGCTACTTCTGATGTCCGCGCCCGCCGAGGAGCTCGTCCGACCGACCTCGACGCGCTCGAGCGACGAGCAAGAGCCTGCTGCGCTTCATCACCTGCGGCAGCGTCGACGACGGCAAGAGCACGCTGATCGGCCGGCTGCTCTACGAGTCGCAGCTGGTCTTCGACGACCAGCTCGCCGCGCTGGAGGCGCGACTCGCGCAACGGTCGGCACGCAGGGCGGCGAGCTCGACTTCGCGCTGCTGGTCGACGGCCTGGCCGCCGAGCGCGAGCAGGGCATCACGATCGACGTCGCCTACCGCTTCTTCTCGACCGAGCGGCGCAAGTTCATCGTCGCCGACACGCCCGGCCACGAGCAGTACACGCGCAACATGGTCACCGGCGCCTCGACCGCCGACTGCGCAGTGATCCTGATCGACGCGCGCAAGGGCGTGCTGACGCAGACCCGCCGGCACAGCTACCTCGTCTCGCTGCTCGGCATCCGCCACATCGTGCTGGCGGTCAACAAGATGGACCTCGTCGGCTTCTCGGAGGACCGCTTCCGCGAGATCGAGGACGACTACCGCGCGTTCGCCGCCGGGATCGGGCTGGATCGCGTCACCTGCATCCCGATCTCGGCGCTGCGCGGCGACAACATCCTCGAGCGCGGCGAGCAACACTGCCCTGGTACCACGGGCCCGACGCTGATCGAGTACCTGGAGAACGTCGAGGTCGACCACGAGCGGATGCAGACGGCGCCGTTCCGGCTGCCGGTGCAGTGGGTGCAACCGGCCCGGACGCTCGACTTCCGCGGCTTCGCCGGGACGATCGCCGGCGGCACGCTGCGGCCGGGCGACCGCGTGCGCGTGCTGCCGAGCGGGCGCGAGAGCACGGTCGAGCGGATCGTCACCTACGACGGCGACCTCGACGTCGCGGTCGCCGGCCAGTCGGTCACGGTCACGCTGGCCGACGAGATCGACGTCAGCCGCGGCGACGTGCTCGCCGGCGCGGGCGAACCCGCCGGGCGTGGCGGACCAGTTCGAGGCCACCATCGTGTGGATGAGCGAGGAGCCGCTGCTGCGCGGCCGCTCCTACCTGATGCGCCTCGGGTCGCAGCTGGCCACGGCGACGGTCGCGCCGCTCAAGTACAAGGTCAACGTCAACACGCTGGAGCAGGTGGCGGCGACGCAGCTGGAGCTGAACGAGATCGGCGTCGTGCGACCTCGAGCTCGACCGCCCGGTCGCGTTCGACCCCTACGCGGAGAACCGCGACACCGGCGGCTTCATCCTGATCGACCGGATCACCAACGACACGGTCGGCGCCGGCATGCTCCGCTTCGCGCTGCGCCGCTCGCAGAACATCCACTGGCAGGCGGTCGACGTCGACAAGGGCGCGCGCGCCGCGGATGAAGGGCCAGCAGCCGTGCGTGGTCTGGCTGACCGGCCTGTCCGGCGCCGGCAAGTCGACGATCGCCAACCTGGTCGAGACGGAGCTGCACCGGCGCGGCCGCCACACCTACCTGCTGGACGGCGACAACGTCCGCCACGGCCTGAACAAGGACCTCGGCTTCACCGACGCCGACCGCGTGGAGAACATCCGCCGCGTCGCCGAGGTGGCGCGGCTGATGGCCGACGCCGGCCTGATCGTGATCGTGTCCTTCATCTCGCCGTTCCGCGCGGAGCGGCGGATGGCGCGCGGCGCTGATGGACGAGGGCGAGTTCGTCGAGGTGTTCGTCGACACGCCGCTCGCCGTCGCCGAGCAGCGCGACCTCAAGGGCCTCTACGCCAAGGCGCGCCGCGGCGAGATCCTCAACTTCACCGGCATCGACTCGCCCTACGAGGCCCCGGAGGACCCCGAGGTGCACCTCGACACCACGGCCGAGCCGGCCGAGGCGTCGGCCCAGCGCGTATTGGACGCGTTGGAGCGTCGCGGCCTGTTGTAGCCTCGGCCGACGCGCCGCTGGACCGACTTCGTCATCGCCCACCGCCGCCGGATCCTGGCGGCCTGGCTGGTGGCGTTCGTGCTCGGCGCCGTGGCCGCGTCGCACCTCGGCGGCCTGCTGTCGAACCGCTTCAGCGTGCCGGGGTCGCAGGCCGAGCGCGGCCTTGACCTGCTCCGCGACCACATGCACGACCGCTCCGACGGCGCGTTCACGTTCGTGGTCGCGGGCGTCGGCAGCGCCGGCCGAGCGGGCCGCCGTGGCCGCCGCCGCGGCGCGGGCGGCGCGCACGATCCCCGGGGCGAAGGCGGGGCCCGTCGTGCCCGCGGGCCGCGGCGTGGTCTACCTGCAGCTGTCGACCCCGCTCGAGAACGCGGACGCGGCGGCGGCCAACACCGCGGCTGCGCAGGGCGATCGGCCGCGTCCCGGGCGTGCGCACCTACCTGTCCGGCTTTCCGGCGATCAACCACGACACGCAGAAGATCTACAACTAGCGACCTGCGCAAGGGGGAGTCGATCGCGATCCCGATCGCGCTGCTCGTGCTGGCCTTCATGTTCGGCACGCTGGCGGCGATCGGTGGTCCCGCTCGCGTTCGCGCGGTCAGCATCCCGACCACGCTCGGGCTCGTCTGGGTCGTCGCCCACTACATGGACATGGCGGTCTACGTGACCAACATCGTCTCGCTGATCGGCTTCGCGATCGCAATCGACTACTCGATGCTCGTGGTCTTCCGCTTCCGCGAGGAGCTCGAGAGCCACGAGTCGACGCCCAGGACGCGCTGATCGATGACCATGCGGACGGCGGGCCGGGCGACGCTGTTCTCGGGCGGGACCGTCGCGGTCGGGCTGGCGCTGCTCGTCTTCATGCCGCTGCCGTTCATGCGCTCGATGGGCGTCGGCGGCGCTGCTCGTCCCGCTCGTCTCGATCGCCGCCTCGGCCACCTTCCTGCCCGCGCTGCTGGCCGTGCTCGGGCCGCAGGGTGAACCGCTTGCGGGTGATCCCGAGGAGCGTGCTGCAGCGGCGGGCCGCAGGACGCGACCGGCGTCTGGCACCGGCTCGCGCACTCGATCATGCGCCGGCCCGTCGCTGTGGCTCGTGCGGCCGCGGCCGGCGCTGATGCTCGCGCTGGCGCTGCCGGCCCTCCAGCTGCACCTGACCGGCGGCGACAACCGCGGCGTGCCGCTGACCACCGAGGCCACGCGAGGGCTGAAGCTGCTGGAGACGACGCTCGGGCCCGGGCGCGCTGGCGCCGCACCAGATCGTCGTCGACACCGGCACGGCCCGGCGGCGCCTGGACCCGGCCACGCTCGCGGCGCAGCGCCGGCTGGTCGCGCTGCTGCGGCGCGACCCCGAGATCAGTGCCCACGCACCGTGATCGCCCCGTTCATGGTGCCGCCGCGCGCGTCGCGCGCCAGGCGAACCTCGTCGACGGCGCTGGGCGGGCTGCTGCAGATCCGGGCCGCCGGCAAGAGCGACTCCGGCGAGCCGCCGGCCGTCGACCTCGTTCACCGGATCCGCGACGCACTACATCCGGCCGCGCGCTTCCCGGCCGGCTCCACGGTGCTGCTCACCGGCGCGCCCGCGTTCGGCGTCGACTTCGTCGACACGGCTTATGGCGCCTTCCCGTGGCTGGTGCTGGCCGTGCTCGTCCTCTCCTACCTGCTGCTGCTGCGCGCGTTCCGCTCGGTCTTCCTGCCGCTCAAGGCCGTGCTGATGAACCTGCTCTCGGTGAGCGCGACCTACGGCGTGCTGGTGCTGCCCTTCCAGCACGGCTGGGGCACGCCGTCTGGGCCTGCAGGGCACGCCGCAGATCGAGGCGTGGATCCCGATCTTCCTGTTCGCGATGCTCTTCGGCCTCTCGATGGACTACGAGGTGTTCCTGCTCTCGCGGATGCGCGAGGAGTGGGACCGCACGCCACGACAACGAGCGCGGCGTCGCCTACGGGCTCGAGCACACCGGCCGGATCATCACCGCCGCCGCGATCATCATGATCGCCGCGTTCTCGGGCTTCACCGCCGGCAGCTTCGTCGGGCTGCAGGAGTTCGGGATCGGCCTGTCGGCGGCCATCCTGCTCGACGCGACGATCGTCCGCGCGGTGCTCGTGCCGGCGCTGATGAAGATGCTCGGGCGACTGGAACTGGTACCTGCCGGAGCGCGTGCGGCGGGCGCTGCGGATCCCGCGCGGCCGCGTGGCGCGCGTGTGACGGACGGCGTGGGTCAGCTCGCTCACTTTCGGCTTGACTTGCGTTTCCGAAAGCGATAAACCACCATCGTCGATCGTAAAAGCACACGGTCGCACAGGTCGAACGACGGGAGGGGACGCGATGAGGCGATGGACGGTCGGTGCCGCCGTGACGGTGGCCGCCGCGATCTCGATCGGGCAGGGTGCGCGGGCCGACGGGCCGCCCGCTCCGCCGGCGCCGACGCAGCTCACCGTCGGCGACACCACGCGGCCGCTGAACGTGGAGGGCGCGCCGCAGTTCGGCTGGATGCCCGGCAGCGTGCAGGGAGACGACGTCCAGAGCGCCTATGAGATCCAGGTCGGCGATGCCTCCGGCCGGCAAGTGTGGGACAGCGGCAGGGTCGCCTCGGCGGAGGAGTCGTACGTGCCCTACGCGGGTCCCGCGCTCGACAAGGGCGCGAGCTACACGTGGACCGTCCGCACCTGGGACCGCGGCGGCCAGGCGTCGCCGTACGCGCCGGCCGCAGGCTTCGACACCGGGCTGACCGACTCGGGCTGGTCGGGCGCCCAGTGGATCCGCCGCATCACCACCGGCAACGACTCGATCGACGACTACACCCTGGCCCGCAAGCAGTTCGCGGTCGGCGCGAGCCCGGTGACGCGGGCGCGCGTGTACGTCTCCGCCATGGGCCAGTACCAGCTGCACGTCAACGGCCAGGAGGTCTACCGCGGCGACAGCTTCGACTACCCCGGCGAGGGCCAGTACGCGGCCGTCGACATCACGCCTGACGTGAGCGCCGGCCAGCCGCTCGCGCTCGGCGTCCTCTACCACTACTGGACCTGCACCTGCCAGGGGCGGGCCAACGGCCCGGCGTCCACGACCACGCTGTCCGCCGCCGCGGCGGCCGGCGCGACGAACCTGAAGGTGGCGAGCGTGGCCGTGTTCGACCCGGGCGACCAGGTCACGGTGGGCGGCGAGACCGTCACGGTGACCGGCGTCGGCACCGCGGGATCGGGCGGCACGGGCATCACCGTCTCGCCGGCGCTCGCGGCCGCGCACGCCTCCGCGAGCGCGGTGGTCGACCTCGCCGGCCCGTCGGGGATGCTGGTCAAGGCCGTGGTCGACCACGCCGACGGCAGCCGCGACACGTTCGTGTCCGACGGCACCTGGAAGGTGACCAAGGCCGCGCAGTACCTCAACGGCACGATCACCTATCGCAACAGCGACGCCGGCGACCGGGTCGAGCGCTACGACGCCCGCAACGAGGCGACGGGCTGGGACACGGCCGGCTTCGACGACTCGCAGTGGGGCTACGCCTACGCCATCGGGCCGCACCCGCGGCCGGTCAACCCGCTCCGCGACGAGTTCTCGCACCTCGACCCGTCGCTGTCCTCGCTCGACTTCGAGACCGTCCACCCGAAGTCGGTGACCACGCTCGCCGACGGCACCGTGGTGGCGGACTTCGGCCAGGTGCTGGCCGCGCACCCGCAGATCTCCATCCACAGCGGCGCGGCCGGGCGCACGCTGAACCTGCTCACGAGCTACCGGCTCACCAACACGACACTCGCCGCGGCAGCCGGGGCGGGCACGAGCACGGTCACGCTGGCGAGCGTCGGCAACTTCGCCGTGGGCGACAAGGTGACGATCGACGGCCCGGCCGACGGCTACGGCGCCGGCGACCCCGAGGTGCGCACGATCACCGGGGTCGACACGACGGCCAAGACGCTGACGCTCGACTCGCCGCTCAGCCGCGGGCACGCCTCGGGCCGCTGGGTCGAGGGCTCGCGCGCCGGCACCTCCGCGCTCGACACCCAGGGCTCGAACATGAGCTGGGTCTACACCGAGAAGGACGGCCCCCAGACCGCCCGCACGTTCACCTACTGGGGCTGGCGCTACCTGCAGATCTCGGCGCCGGGCGAGCCGCTGACCGCCGACGACATCTCCGCCGTCGTGCAGTACGCGCACGCGCCGCAGGACCGCCGCGCGACGTTCAGCAGCGACAATCGGACGCTCGACGACGTGTTCGACCTGATGCAGCGCTCCGGCCAGTACTCGTCGCAGGAGACGTTCCTGGACACGCCGACGCGCGAGAAGGGCCAGTTCACCGGCGACTCGGTCGACATCTCTTTCGCGAACATGAGCGCGCTGGGCGACCGCACGGCCACCGAGCGGGCGATCCGCGAGATCGTCTCCAGCGCCTACCACGCGTGGAAGACGAGCTCGAGTGGCTACTGCACGGCCGCGCAGGTGCCGTGCTCGTTCGCCAGCCTGGGCACGCCCGGCCGGGTGAACTCGGTCTATCCGAACGGCGACAACATGCGCGACATCCCCGACTACACGGAGTTCGTGCCGGGCTGGGTGTGGCGCTACTACGTGCAGTCGGGCGACACGGCGACGCTGCAGTCGTCCTACGCGACGCTGAAGCTGATCTCCGCCTACCTGAAGGCCAACGAGGCGGCGAGCGGCAATGCGGCGGGGCTGATCTACAACCTGTTCGGCGGCACGAGCTCGTACCTGAACGGGATCATCGACTGGCCGGCGCCGATGCGCTACGGCTACACGTTCACCAACGACGCCGCGCGGACGATCCACAACGCCGAGGCGGTCGACGCCTTCCGCGCCACCGCCGACGCCGCCCGGACGCTCGGCCAGACCGCCGACGCCGCGCAGTACGACGGCTGGGCCGATGCGCTGAGCGCGGCGATGAACGGCAAGCTCATCCGCCCGGACGGGCTCTACACCGACGGCCTGTCCGGCGACGCCGGGAACCCGCAGATCGACAACCACGCCGAGCAGGCGCAGAGCTACCCGGTGGCCTACGGGATCGCCCCCACAGCGAACCTGAAGGCGCTGGGCGACGACATGGTGGCCCAGGGCATGCACCAGGGCCCGATGACCTGGCACGTGCTGCTGGACGCGCTGCACAAGACCGGCCACGACGACCAGATCGTCAAGCTGCTCACCGACCCCACGTCCGACGGCCCGGCCAAGACGCTCGCCGAAGGCGGGACGTACATGTGGGAGCAGTGGGACCCGGGCTGCACGGTCTCGCCGTGCCCGAACCCGTCGCAGAGCTCGAACGAGTCGATGTCGCACGGCTGGGGCTCCTGGGGCGTCGTCGACATGCTCGAGACGCTGCTCGGCGTGTCCGTGACCAGCCCGGGCGCGGCGACCGTCCGGATCGCGCCACCGGCGCTGTCGAGCGCCGACCTGCACCACGTCGGCGGCTCGGTGTGGACGCAGCGCGGCACGGTGGGCGTGCAGTGGACGCGTACGGCCGCGGGCTACGTGCTCGACGTCCACGTGCCGGACAACGTCACCGCCACGGTGGCCATCCCCAACCCCGCCGGGCTGAACTACGTCGGCGTGGGCGACGGCGCGCCGCAGCGGGTGGGCGACGCGGTGTTCACCGTCGGCTCGGGCGACACGCACTTCAGCCCGGGCGCGACCGCGCCCGGCGGCGTGGGCGGCACGGTGCCGGCGACGCTCGCGCTGACGCTCGGCGATCCGGCGTCCTTCGGGGCGTTCACGCCGGGCGTCGACCGCAGCTACACCGCCGCTACCACGGCCGACGTCGTCTCGACGGCCGGTGACGCGGCGCTGAGCGTGGCCGGCCCGGTGTACCTGCGCAACGGCTCGTTCGCGCTGGCCGAGCCGCTGCAGGTCGCGGCTACGCCGAACGCGTGGAGCGCGCCGGTGTCGCACGCGCCGGTGGCGATCGCGTTCAGCCAGCACATCGGCGCCCGCGACCCGCTGCGCACCGGGACCTACAGCGCGCCGGTGACGTTCACGCTGTCCACGACCCAGCCATAAAGTCAGATGATTGAGCGCCCCGGCGGGTACAGGAGCGGCATGACCGCTGCGCACACGCCCGCCGGGACCGCCGCTGCGCGGCCGTCGCCGCGCGACGTCCTGGCCCGGCTCGACCGCATCGACACGTGGTCGCTGCCCTTCGTGTTCATCGGGGTGATCGGGCTCGGGTTCCTGTTCACCTTCTACGACATCTTCGACATCAACGTCTCGTTCATCCAGACGTGCGTGGCGCTCAAACCGGGGTGCACGCCGCCGACGGCGCTGGATGCCCTGAAGACGCCGGTCGTGCTCAACCTGGCCGGCTACGTGGTCGGCACGCTGATCCTCAGCCCGATCGCCGACCGGGTCGGCCGGCGCAACATGCTGATGGTGACGATGGCCGTGACCGGGCTCGGCTCGCTCTACAACGCGCTGGCCCCGGACTACACGCAGTTCGTCATCGCCCGGATCATCACCGGCATGGGCATCGGCGCCGACCTGGCGATCGTCAACACGTTCATCGGCGAGGTCGCGCCGCGGCGCTCGCGGGCGAAGTTCACGTCGCTGATCTTCGTCATGTCCGCGCTCGGCGCGCTGCTGGGCATCTGGCTCGGGCTCGTGCTGACCACGGAGGCGGCGCCGTGGCCGAAGGGGCTGTCGTTCGCCCAGGCCGGCCCGGGCTTCGACAACGGCTGGCGCTGGATGTACGCGGTCGGCGCGGTGCTGGCGCTGATCGCCGTCCTGCTGCGCATCGAGCTGCCCGAGTCGCCGCGCTGGCTGATCGGCCGCGGCCGGCGTGGAGGAGGCCGACGCGGTGGTGGCCGACATGGAGCGCGTGGCCGCCCGGCACGGTCCGCTGGCGGAGCCGCGCTTCGCCCGCGAGGCGGCCGAGACCGACGGCGGACTCCGCGCACGGGCACATGCCCTACCGGACCGTGCTGCGCAACCCGGTCTATCTGCGCCGCGTGCTGCTGCTCGTGGTCGTGTGGCTCACCGGCTACGTGACCGTCTACGGCTTCTCCGCCGGCTTCACCTCGGTGCTGACGGCCCAGGGCTACGAGCCGCCGGAGGCCGGCGTGATCGTCGCCGTGGGCGCGTTCGGCTTCCTGTTGTGCGCGGTCGCGGCGGTGCTGTGGTCGGAGCGGCTGAACCGCAAGATCTGGCTGCCGATCTCCGCGGTCGTCACCTTGATCGGCTGCGTCATCATCGCCGCGGCCGGCGACACGCTCGGCGCTCGCGTTCATCGGCGTCGGCGGTCATCTTCTTCGGCTTCAACCTGTGGGTGCCGATGACCTACGCCCGCTCGGCCGAGAGCTTCCCGACCCGCGCGCGCGACCACCGGCTTCGCGCCTGGTCGACGGCGTCGGGCCACCTCGGCGGCGGCATCGGCGTGCTGCTGATCGCCCCGCGCGGTCCCGCACCTGTCGATTCTGGGGTCGCTGCTGCTGATCACGTCCGGCCTCGTCGTCGCCGCGATCGTCGGCTCCTTCGGGATCGAGACCCGCAACCGGCGCTTCGAGGACGTCTCGCCCTAGCAGACCGCCCCTGCAGAGGCCTATCGGCTTCGAAAGGTCTCGCTTGCCAAGTTGAAGCTGGCGGCTTGTGCGTGTATAACCGCGGTAACCGCCACGGGTCCGGCGGTGTCCGCAAGGAGGAGGAGACGGGGTGTTGAGGATTGCCCGCGCGGTTGTGCCCGCGCTGATCGTGGTCGCGGTGCTCGTAGCGAGTCACGCCGCGAAGTCGCAGACCGACGCCGCGCCGCCGCCGGATCCGAACCTCGGCGTGCTCAACCAGGGGACGCGCACGACGAACTTCGACGGCGACTGGAAGTTCAAGCTCGTCAGCACGGCCAACGCCGCGACCGATCCCACCGGCCAGTACGGCAACTCGGCGAACCCGCTCGCGGCCGCCACGGACTTCCCCGACGCCGACTGGCAGAACGTCACGCTGCCCCACGACTGGAGCATCACTCCAGGACCCGCCCCGTCGATCACGAACGCCACCGGCTACTTCCCCGGCGGCCTCGGCTGGTACCGCAAGACGTTCACGCTGCCCGCGGCGGACGCCGGGCAAGAAGATCTCGGTCGACTTCGACGGGGTCTTCGACAACTCTTACGTGTACCTGAACGGCCAGCTGCTGGGCAACCACCCGTACGGCTACACCGGCTACAGCTTCGACATCACCAACGCCGTCCACACCGACGGCACGCCGAACGTGCTCGCCGTGGTGGTGCAGAACGCCGAGCCGAGCAGCCGCTGGTACTCGGGCAGCGGCATCACCCGCCACGTGCACCTGACGGTCACGAACCCGGTGCACATCGCCCGTGACGGCACTTCGTCACCACGCCGGGCCTGTCCGACACGATCAAGTCCGGCTACGCCGACCGTGCACGCGCGACCGCGAACGTGGTCAACGAGACCGGCAACGGCTCCACCGCGGACAGTCGCTACAAGGTCGCGCGACGCCTCCGGCGCCGTGGTCGCGCAGGCCACGTCGACCGGCGTGGCGCTCGGCGCGACGGCCACCACCGACGCCCAGCGACATCCGGGTGGACAACCCGCACCTGTGGTCGACCGACACGCCGTACCTGTACACGCTGCGAGACCGACGTCTCCGAGCGGCGGCCAGCAGGTCGACTCGCTGAACACACGTTCGGCATCCGCTGGATCACCGTCGATCCCAGCGGCGGCGTCTTCATCAACGGGCAGCACATCAAGCTGCAGGGCGTCGACCTGCACAACGACGAGGGCGCGCTCGGCTCGGCCGACAACTACGACGCGCTGTGGCGCCAGATGAGCATCCTCAAGTCCGAGGGCGTCAACTCGTTCCGCACGTCGCACAACCCGCCGTCGCCGGAGATGATCGACGTCTGCCAGCGGCTCGGCATCGTGATGATGGTCGAGGCCTTCGACGCCTGGGACTCGCAGAAGCTCGCGCAGCGACTACCACCTGTACTTCGCCCAGTGGAGCGACTACGACATCAAGGAGATGGTCAACGAGGCCAAGAACTCGCCGGCCGTGATGATGTGGTCGATCGGCAACGAGATCCCGGGCTGGTCGACATCCGCCGATCTGACGCTGCCGAACGAGACGCGGCTGGTCGGCGACATCAAGTCGATCGACACCACGCGGCCGGTCGTGACCGGCTCCGACCAGTACCGCGGCCTGCCGAAGGTCGGCTCGGGCGCCGACCTGATGCTCCAGCGACCTCGACGGCCTCGGGGCTCAACTACAACCCGGCCCAGGTGGTCGACGGGCTCCACGAGATGTATCCGACGAAGTTCTTCTTCGAGTCGGAGTCCTCCTCGGAGACCTCGACGCGCGGCGACTACCAGGATCCCGACCAGCACAACACGGGGCCGAACTACACGCCGGGCAAGCACGAGCGTCTCGTCCTACGACAACAACCTCGCGTCGTGGACGATGAGCGACGAGTACGGGCTCAAGAAGGACCGCGACCGCCAGTACTTCGCCGGCCAGTTCATCTGGTCCGGGCTTCGACTACATCGGCGAGCCGACGCCGTACAGCGCTATTCCCGGTCAAGGCGTCGTTCTTCGGCACGATCGACACGGCCGGGTTCCCGAAGGACGCCTACTACCTGTTCCAGTCGCAGTGGACGTCGAAGCCGATGGTCCACATCACTGCCGATGAACTGGACGGACTACAAGCCGGGCGAGAACGTCGAGGTGTGGACGTACTCGAACGCGCCGACGGTCGAGCTGTACCTGAACGGGCAGTCGCTCGGCGCCAAGTCGTTCGACGCCAAGACCTCCACCGAGGGGATCAAGTACAACGAGACGACCGAGTGCACCAACGACGACAAGCAGTACACGACCGGCACGTGTCCGGGCAGCTATCAGAGCCCGAACGGCAGCTCGGGCAAGCTGCACCTCACCTGGAACGTGCCGTTCGCGCCCGGGCCAGCTGGTGGCCGTGGCGCGCGACGCCGACGGCAAGGAGATCGCCCGTGACGAGGTCGACACCGCCGGCGCGCCGTACACGCTCAAGCTGATCCCGGACAAGACCGTCCTGCTCGACGACGGCAAGTCGCTGTCCTACATCGAGACCCAGGTGGTCGACGCCAAGGGCGTGATGGTGCCGGACGCGAACAACACGGTGAAGTTCGACGTGACCGGCGCGGGCACGTTCGCCGGCGCGGACAACGGCAAGGAGGATGACGCCGAGCCCTACTACCCGACGACGCACAACGCGTTCAACGGGAAGGTGCTGGGCATCATCGAGTCCAAGACGTCGACCGGGCCGATCCACGTGACGGCCTCGTCCGACGGCCTGGTGCCCGGGAGCACGACGCTGTTCTCCAGCGACCAGCAGGGCAGCGCGCTGGTGGCGGTCAGGCCGGTCGAGGTGCGCAGCGAGCTGGGCTCGACGCCGAGCCTGCCGGCCACGGTGACCGCGGTCAACGCCGACAACAGCACGCAGACGCTGCCGGTGACCTGGCAGTCCCTGCCGGCCGCCGCGGCGACGCACACCGGCGTCTACACCGTGAACGGCACCGTCCAGGGCACGCAGGCGCCCGCGACGGCCACGGTCACCGTCTACCGCCACGCCGGCATCCAGAGCTACTCGACGGCGGTCGCCGTGGGCGACGCGCCGATGCTCCCGGCCAAGGTGCGGCTGATCGACAATGACGGCGTCACGACGCTCGTCCCGGTGACCTGGGACGCGGTCGACCCGTCGAAGTACGCCGCGCCGGGCTCGTTCTCGGTGCTGGGCAGCGTGCCGGGCACGGCGCTGAAGGCGCTGGCCACGGTGCGGGTCACCGACCAGTTCCAGGCGGCGCAGAACATCGCCCGCGCGACCAGCCCGACGCAGCCCGCGGCCGACGCCAGCTTCAGCGGCGCGACCAACACGCTGCCGGCGGCGATGCTCGACGGCACGACCACGTCGGGCGGCTGGTCGAACAAGTACACCGAAATCGCCACCAACATCCTCCCGGCGTTCACCCTCTCGCACGCGAGCGACTGGGTGAGCGTGGGCTGGGCGCACCCGCAGCGCACCGGGTCGCTGGCGGCGTACTTCACCACCAACGCCAACAACCAGCTCCCGGCGTCGCTCACCGTGTCGTATTGGAACGGTGCGGACTGGGTGCCGGTGAGCAACCAGCAGGTGACCTGGGCGACGGCGACCAACACGCCCTCGACCATCACGTTCGACCCGGTCTCCACGACGAAGCTCAAGCTCGACATGACGAGCGCGTCGCCGCGCAACGCCACGACGGGCAACCTCGCCATCACCGAGCTGCAGGCCACCGGCAACGTGGTGACGCTCAACTCGGACGCGGCGCTGAGCTCGCTCGCCGTCGACGGCCGGCCCGTGCCCGGGTTCGACCCGAGCACGTTGAGCTACACCAACGTGGGGGCCGATCCGGTCAACCCGCAGATCACCGCCACGGCCGCGGACAACGGCACGGTCACGATCACGCCGCCGCTGTCGGTGCCGGGCGCCGCCACGGTGACCGTGACCTCGGAGGACGGGTCGGCGACCCGGACCTACACGCTCGCGCTGGTGCCGTCGTCGACCTCGACGACCGGCGGCGTGGGCGGCAGCGTCCCGGCCACGCTCGCGCTGTCGCTGGGCGGCCCGGCGACGTTCGGGACGTTCGTGCCGGGCGTCGCGGCCAACTACACGGCCGCGACCACCGCAACCGTCGTCTCCACCGCGGGCGACGCCGCGCTCAGCGTGGCCGACCCCGACACGGCGCACCCGGGCCACCTGGTCAACGGCTCGTTCGCGCTGCCGCAGGCGCTCCAGGCGCACGCGAGCTCGCCGGGCGGCGCCTCGACGGGGCCGCTGGCCCCGCTCGGGGCGTCGCCGCTGACGCTGCTCACCTACGCGGGCCCCGTCAGCAACGACCCGGTGGCGATCGACTTCAAGCAGTCGATCGGGGCGAACGACCCGCTGCGGACCGGGACCTACGGCAAGACGCTCACGTTCACGCTGTCGACGGACCAGCCGTAGCGTCCCGCCGGCCGGGGCCCGCCGCGTGCGGGCCCCGGCTCACGGGGCGCCCAGCTCGCGCGAGCGCTCCGTGGCGGCCATGACCGCGTCCAGGAACGCCGCGCGCACGCCGTGGCGCTCGAGCTCGCGCAGGCCGGCGGCGGTCGTGCCGCCGGGGGAGGTGACGGCGGCGCGCAGCCCGCCGGGCGAGTCGCCGCGCTCGCTGACGAGCCGCGCCGACCCCAGCAGGGTCTGGAACGCCAGCGTCTCGGCCACGTCGCGTGACAGGCCGGCCAGCACGCCGGCCTCCGTGAGCGCCTCGGCCACCAGGAAGACGTAGGCCGGGCCCGACCCGGACAGGCCGGTCACGGCGTCGAGCTGCTTCTCGGGTACGCGCACCACCACGCCGACCGCCCCGAGGATCTCCTCGGCCCAGGCGAGGTCGTCCGCGTCGGCGACGCTGCCCGGGCTGATCGCCGCCGCGCCCGCGCCGATCAGCGCCGGGGTGTTCGGCATCGCCCGGACCACGCGCAGCCCGGGCGCGGCGGCCTCTATCGCCTGCGTGGTCACGCCGGCGGCCACGGACAGCAGGCGCTCGGCGCCGGCCGCGGCCACCGCGGCCGCCGCGGCGGCCACGTCGTACGGCTTGACGGCGAGCACGGCGCCCGCCGCCCGGACCGGCTCCGCGGCGACGGTCAGCCCGGGATAGCGGGCCGCGAGCTCGTCCCGGCGCGGCGCTGCGACCTCGGCGACCGCCAGGTCGGCGGCGTCGCGGCCGCCGGCGATCAGCCCGCCGAGCAGCGCCTCGCCCATGCGCCCGCCGCCGACGATCAGCAGGTCCGGTGGCTCGGTCATGCGCGCAGAGCCTACGGAACCCCCCGGTACGCCGGCGGTGTAGAAGGGGCATGAGACGGCAGGCCATCCTCGTGTCGATCATCGCGGCGAGCCTCGCGGCGGCGCCGGCGGCGTCCGCGAAGGAGGTCCAGGCCGTCCAGGTCTGCGGCGTGGCGGAGTGCTTCACGTTCGACCGCGGCAACGCCGGCGGCAAGCTGCAGCTGCTCGCCGACACCGGCGCGCGGACGGCGGCGCCGCGCCGGGCGGCGGGCTGGTACCGGCTGCGCACGCGGATCGGCGGCGAGGGCATGAAGCCCGTCGTGCTCACCAGCGCGTACGTTCCAGGCCTCGGCCTGATCCGCGTCGGCGACGCCGGCGGGGGCGGCTACGCCTGGTACGCGGTCAACGGCGAGATCGCGCCGGTGCTGCGCGCGGCCGCGGGCCGGCTCACGCCCCGGCCGGCGGCGAGCCTGCGCGTGGACGACGTCGCGCCCGGCGTGCCGGGGCCGACCGCCACGGCGTCCGCGGCGGCGCCGCGGGAGAGCGGGGCGGGCGGTGGCTGGTGGGTGATCGTCGCCGCGGCGGGCGCGGTGGCGGCGGGCGCGCTGCTGGTGGTCCGGCGGCGCTGACGGGAACCTTCCGCCTCGTTCGGCGGTACGAATGGGCGGTGGAGCGCACGCTCGCGGACGAGCAGCTGATCGCGCAGGCGCGCGGCGGCGACGCCGCGGCCTACGCCGCGCTCATCCGCCGCCACCAGGACGTGGCCTTCCGCACGGCGATGCTGATCACCGGAAACGCCCAGGACGCCGAGGACGCGGCGCAGGACGGGTTCGTCAAGGCGTGGCGCGCGCTCCGCCGCTTCCGGGCCGGCGAGCCGCTGCGGCCCTGGCTGCTGACGATCGTGGCCAACGAGGCGCGCAACCGGCGCCGCTCTGCCGGCCGGCGCGAGCGGCTCGTCCTGCGCGTCGCCGCCGTGGCGCCGGTCGCCGCTCCGGTCGCGGACGAGCCTCGCCTGGACCATGACGAGCTGGCCGCCGCGCTCGGCCGGCTGCGCGACGAGGACCGGGTGGTCATCGGCTGCCGCTACCTCCTCTCACTGTCGGAGGCGGAGACCGCGGCCGCGCTCGGCGTGGCCCGGGGCACCGTGAAGTCGCGCCTGTCCCGGGCCCTGGAGCGGCTGCGCGGGGAGCTGGGCGATGCCTGACCGCCTCGAGCGCGAGCTGCAGGCGCTGGCGGTCGAGTGGCCGCCGACGCCCGACCTGGCGGGCGCCGTCGCGCCGCGGCTGCGCGCGCGCCGGTCGCCCTGGCGGCGGCGCGTGGCGGTCGGCCTCGCCCTGCTCGTGGCCGGCGGGCTGGCCGCATCCCCGGCCGCCCGCTCGGCGATCGGCGACCTGCTCGGCCTGCACGGCGCCTCCGTGCGGCGCGCCCCGGTCCCGCCGCACCCCGCCGAGCGCCCCGGGCGGCTCGGCTCCGGGCTGCGGCTCGGCCGCCCCGTCCTGCCGGCCGATGCGCGCCGCGCCGTGCGCTTCCGGCTCACGCTGCCGCCGGGGCTCGGGCGCCCCGACGCCGTCTGGCTGGCGGCGACGCTCGGCCAGCCGACGCGGGTCTCGCTGATCTACGGCCGCCGGCCGGGCATCCCGGTGTCCCCGCACACCAACGTCGCCGTGCTCGTCACCGAGTTCCGCGCCAGGGTCACACCGGTGCTGGGCAAGACACTGGGGCAGGGCGCGCGCGTGACGCGCATCGCGGTGCCCGGCGGCCGCGCGTACGCGATCACCGGAAGGCCGCACGGCTTCGCCTGGCTCGGCCCGGGCGGCCAGTTCGGGTTCGAGGAGCGTCGCCTCGCCGGCACCACGCTCTTGGTGGAGCGCGGCGACGGCGTGCTGCTGCGCGTCGAGGGACAGCTCAGCCTGCCGGCGCTGCGCCGGCTGGCCCGGGTGCTCGCCGCCTAGAACGGACCGTGCGGCTCGTAGGCGCCGGGCCGCGCGCCGACCGACACGAACGTCATCCCGCCGGTCCCGGCGACGGGGCAGCGCACCGAGTCGGGATCGAAGCGGATGAAGCTGCCGGTCCGGACCGGCACGTCGGTGCCGTCGACGCGCCAGTGCCCGAATCCGTGCACCACCACGGAGACCTCCTCCTGGCCGCTGCGGGTCTCGTCGTGCTCGCGCCCCTAGGCGCCGGCCGGGAGCTCGAACCAGTTGATGCCGAACGCCGCGACGCCGAGCTCGCGCCGCACGAACCGCACGACGCCGCCGGGGCCGGCGCCCTCGATCTCATCGACGTTGACGATGGAGTAGCTCATGCCGCGACCCTATTGTTTCCCGCATGCCACGCCGCACCGTCCTGATCGCCGCGCTGGCCCTGGCCGGCGCCGTCGCCGCCGCTCCGGCCGCCGTGGGCGCCGGCGCCCCGGCCTGCCACAAGGCGCAGCTGAGCCTCCGGTTCGGCCGGGCCGACCACGCGACCAGCCACACGTTCTGGCCGCTGATCTTCACCAACGTCAGCGCCCGCGCCTGCACGCTGACCGGCTATCCGGGCGTCTCGTCGGTGACCGCCGCGCACGGCCGCCAGGTCGGCACCGCGGCGGACCGCGAGACGGGCTTCAAGGTCAGGACGATCCGGCTGGCCGCCCACGGGGGCAAGGCGAGCGCGGTCCTGACACTGGTCAGCGTGGACGTGTTCCCGGCCAAGCAGTGCCGCCCGAGGACCGTCGCCGGCTTCCGCGTGTTCGCGCCCGACCAGACCGCGGCGTTCTTCCGGGCCAAGCCGCACCGCGTCTGCACCAAGGGCGACTCCGGCCAGTCGGTGCGCCCGGTGGTGGCGGGCAGGACCGGGCTGTGATCCGAGCGGCCGCGGCGATCCGCGGGCAGCCGCCGATCGTGCCCACTCAGCCGCCGACGTAGTCCGCGAGGTGCTCGCCGGTGAGCGTGGCGCGTGTGCTCACGAGGTCGGCGGGGGTGCCCTCGAACACGATCCGGCCGCCGTCCTGGCCGGCGCCCGGGCCGAGGTCGACGATCCAGTCGGCGTGCGCCATCACCGCCTGGTGGTGCTCGATGACGATCACCGACTTCCCGGAGTCGACGAGCCGGTCGAGCAGGGCGAGCAGCTGCTCGACGTCGGCCAGGTGCAGGCCGGTGGTCGGCTCGTCGAGCACGTACACCCCGCCCTTCTCGCCCAGATGGGTGGCCAGCTTGAGCCGCTGGCGCTCGCCGCCGGACAGCGTGGTCAGCGGCTGGCCGATCGTCAGATAGCCGAGGCCGACGTCCCCGAGGTGCTTCAGGACCTTGTGCGCGGCCGGGACCTTCGCCTCGCCCGCGCCGAAGAACTCGAGCGCCTCCGCGACCGGCATGGCCAGCACCTCACTGATGTCCCTGCCGCCGAGCTTGTATTCGAGCACGGACGCCTCGAAGCGCTTCCCGCCGCATTCCTCGCAGGTGGAGGCGACGCTGGCCATGATCGTCAGCTCGGTGTAGACGACGCCGGCGCCGTTGCAGTTGGGGCAGGCGCCCTCGGAGTTGGCGCTGAACAGCGCCGGCTTGACGCCGTTGGCCTTCGCGAACGCCTTGCGGATCGGGTCGAGCAGGCCGGTGTAGGTCGCCGGCGAGCTGCGGCGCGAGCCCTGGATCGCGCCCTGGTCGACCGTCACCACCCCGTCGCGGCCGGTCACCGAGCCGCCGATCAGCGAGCTCTTGCCCGACCCGGCGACCCCGGTGACCACGACCAGCAGGCCGAGCGGGATGTCGACGTCCACGTCCTGCAGGTTGTGCGTGCTCGCCCCGCGCACCTCCAGCGCGCCCGCCGGCGTCCGCACCGACTCCTTGAGCGTCGCGCGGTCGTCCAGGTGGCGCCCGGTGATCGTGTCGCTGTCGCGCAGCCCGTCGACGCTGCCCTCGAACACCACCTCGCCGCCGGCTGCGCCGGCGCCGGGCCCCAGGTCGACGACGTGGTCGGCGATCGCGATCATCTCCGGCTTGTGCTCGACCACGAGCACGGTGTTGCCCTTGTCGCGCAGCTCCCGCAGCAGGTTGTTCATCCGCTGGATGTCGTGCGGGTGCATGCCGATGGACGGCTCGTCGAAGACGTAGGTGACGTCGGTGAGCGAGGAGCCGAGGTGGCGGATCATCTTGGTCCGCTGCGCCTCGCCGCCCGACAGCGTGCCCGCGGGCCGGTTGAGCGAGAGGTAGCCGAGCCCGATGTCCACGAACGAGTCGAGCGTGTCGCCGAGCGCGGCGAGCAGCGGGGCGACCGACGGCTCGTCGAGGTCGCGCACCCAGGCGGCCAGATCGCTGATCTGCAGAGCGGAGACGTCGGCGATGCTGGCGCCGGCGACCTTCGACTCGCGCGCCGCCTCGCTGAGCCGGGTGCCGTCGCAGTCCGGGCAGGTCCGGAACACCACCGCCCGCTGCACGAAGGCGCGGACGTGCGGCTGCATCGCGTCGACCTCCTTGGACAGCATCGACTTCTGGATCCGCGGGATCAGGCCCTCGTAGGTCAGGTTGATGCCCTCGACCTTGATCTTGGTCGGCTCCTTGTAGAGCAGGTCGTGGAGCTCGCGCTTGTTGAACTTGGCGATCGGCTTGTCGGGGTCGAAGAACCCGCAGCCCCTGAAGATCCGGCCGTACCAGCCGTCCATGCTGTAGCCGGGGATGGTGAGTGCGCCCTCGTTGAGCGACTTGGCGTCGTCGTAGAGCGCGGACAGGTCGAAGTCACTGACCGAGCCGCGGCCCTCGCAGCGCGGGCACATGCCGCCGGTGCGGCTGAAGCTGGCGCTCCGGGTGATCGTCTTGTCGCCGCGCTCGACCGTGATCCCGCCGCTCGCGTGGACCGAGGCGACGTTGAAGGAGTACGCGCCGGGCCCGCCGATCTGCGGCTGCGCCAGCCGGCTGAACAGGATCCGCAGCATCGCGTCGGCGTCGGTGGCGGTCCCGACCGTCGAGCGCGGGTTGGCCCCCATCCGCTCCTGGTCGACGGCGATCGCCGTGGTCAGCCCGTCGAGCACGTCGACGTCGGGCCGGGCCAGCGTCGGCATGAAGCCCTGCACGAACGTGCTGTAGGTCTCGTTGATCAGCCGCTGGGACTCCGCGGCGATCGTGCCGAACACCAGCGAGCTCTTGCCCGAGCCGGAGACGCCGGTGAACACCGTGAGCCGGCGCTTCGGGATCTCGACGCTCACGTCCTTGAGGTTGTTCACGCGCGCGCCGTGCACGCGGATCAGGCCGTGGCTGTCGGCGACGTGCTCCGCCGCCGTCTCCGGGCTCGGGGCGACGCTCATCGGTCCTGCATCAGCCCGAGGACGTTGCCGTCGGGGTCGGTGAAGCTGGCCACGAGGCGGCCGCCGCCGACGTCGCGCACGGCGTCCTTCACGGTCGCGCCCGCGGCGGTCACCTCGGCCAGCTTGGCCTCGATGTCCGCCACCTGCCAGTGGGCGACCGGCGACGTCATGCCGTGCGGCCCGCCCCCCGGCACCAGCCCGATGTGCTGGCCCGCGGCCTCATAGCCCACGTAGTAGTCGGCGTCGTGCTGGGGCTCCAGGCCGAGCAGCGCGGTGTACACGGCCTTGGCCGCCGCCAGGTCGGTCACCGGGTGCAGGACGATCTTGATTCCCTGGGTCTCGGTCATGAGCGCACCTCCTGGATGCGGATGAGGTTGCCCGACGGATCGCGGAAGGCGCAGTCGCGGATCCCGTACGGCTGGTCGGTCGGCTCCTGGACGACCTCGGCCTCGCCGGCCTGCAGCCGCTCGAAGGCGCCGTCCACATCGGTGGTGGCCAGGTTGATGCTGGCGTAGGTGCCCTTGGCCATCATCTCGGCGATCGTGCGGCGCTCGGCGTCGGTGATGCCCGGCGTGGCCTGCGGCGGGTAGAGCACGATCGACGTGGCGGGCTGGTCGGGCGGGCCGACCGTGATCCAGTGCATCCCGCCGTACTCGACGTCGTTGCGGACCTCGAAGCCGAGCGTGTCCCGGTAGAAGGACACCGAGGCCTCCGGGTCCTCGTGCGGGAGCATGGTCGAATGGATGGTGATGTCCATGGCGCTGAGGCTAGTTGCGGCCCGGTAGCGGCGCTTCTCGATTCCTGACGGGTCTCGTCACCTGCTTCGCGACGCACGGCGCCACGCCCGCCATCTCACCCGTGGCCTGCTCCCGATAGACGCTCGGCGGCACGCCCACCAGCTCGGCGAAGCGGGTGCTGAAGGTGCCCAGCGACGAGCAGCCGACCTCGAAGCAGACTTCGGTGACGCTGAGGTCCCCGCGGCGCAGCAGTGCCATCGCGCGCTCGATGCGCCGCGTCATCAGGTAGCTGTAGGGCGACTCGCCGTAGGCGAGCTTGAACTGGCGGCTGAAGTGCCCGGCCGACATCAGCGCGTCGCGGGCGAGCGCCTCGACGTCCAGCGGCTGGGCGTACTCCCGGTCCATCCGGTCGCGCACGCGGCGCAGCCGGGCCAGGTCGCTCAGGTCCTGCGTCACCCGGCGGATCCGTACGGGGCTGTCACTGCCGGGCCCGGCGCCTTGTCTAGGGGGTGTAGGCGATCCTCGAGACGAAGGTGTGGTGACGATGCGAGTGTTCGTGGCAGGAGCGACGGGGGCGATCGGCCGGCAGCTGGTGCCGCGGCTGGTGGCCGCGGGGCACGAGGTGCACGGGATGACGCGCAGCGAGTCCAAGCGGGCGCTGCTGCGCGAGCTGGGCGCCGTGCCGGTGGTGGCGGACGCACTCGACGCCGAGCAGGTGGCGGACGCCGTGGCCCGGGCGCGGCCGGAGGTGATCGTGCACCAGCTGACGGCCATCCCGGGGGCGCTGGACATGCGGCACTTCGATCGCGACTTCGCGCTGACCAACCGCCTGCGGACCGAGGGCACGGACCACCTGCTCTCGGCCGGCCAGGCCGCGGGCGTGCGGCGGTTCGTGGCCCAGGCGGTCGCCGCCTACGGGGCGTACGGCGGCGCCGGCGGGCAGGTGAGGCGCGAGGAGGACGCCTTCGCATCGGCGCCCGCGCGCGAGATGCGCGCGACCCTGGCGGCGCTCCGCCACCTCGAGGACGCGGTCCTCGAGGCGGCGTGGACGGAGGGGATCGTGCTGCGCTATGGCGCGTTCTACGGGCCGGGGACGTCGCTGGCGCCGGGCGAGGAGCAGTTCGAGCTGGTCCGCCGCCGCAAGTTCCCGCTGGTCGGCGACGGCGGCGGCGTGTGGTCGTTCATCCACGTCGCCGACGCCGCGGACGCCACGGTGGCCGCGGTTGAGCACGGGCGCCGCGGGGTCTACAACGTGGTGGATGACGATCCCGCCCCGGTCGCCGAGTGGCTGCCCGCGCTGGCCCGGGAGCTCGGGGCCAAGCGGCCGATGCGCGTGCCGCGGCTCGTCGGGCGGATGTTCGCCGGCGAGGCGGGCGTGAGGATGATGACCGCGGTCCGCGGCGCCTCGAACGCGAAGGCCAAGCGCGAGCTGGGGTGGCGGCCGGCGCACCCGAGCTGGCGGCGGGGGTTCGCCGCGGCGTGACCGACCGCGAGCAACTGCTCGGCGAGCTGCGGCCGTTCGCGTTCGCGATCGCCTACCGGATGCTGGGCAGCGTCTCCGAGGCCGAGGACATCGTCCAGGAGGCGCTGCTCCGGCTCCACCGCGCGCTCGACGACGGGCAGCGGATCCACTCTCCGCAGGCGTTCACGGCGACGGTGACGACCCGGCTGGCGATCAACGAGCTCCGCTCGGCGCGCGCCCGCCGCGAGCGGTACGTCGGCGAGTGGCTGCCGGAGCCGATCGTCACCGACACCGGGGACGACCCCGCCCAACGCGCCGAGATGGCCGACTCGCTGTCGCTGGCGATGCTGGTGGTGCTGGAGAGCCTCTCCCCGGAGCAGCGCGCCGTCCTGCTGCTGCACGACGTGTTCGGCTATGACAACGCGGAGATCGCCGAGATCATCGGCCGCAGCCACGACAACGTCCGGCAGCTCGCCACCCGGGCGCGACGCCAGGCGCAGCGGCGCCGGCCGCGCTTCCAGACGACGCGCGAGCAGCGCGACGCGCTGGCCCGCCGGTTCTTCGCGGCCGCCGAGGACGGCGATCTCGCCGGGCTCGAGGCGCTGCTCGCCCACGACGTCGAGCTGACCGGCGACGGTGGCGGCAAGGCGCCGGCGATCGCGCGGACGCTGCGCGGGCGGGTGCTCGTGGCCCGCGCGGTGTCCGCCTGGGTCAGCCGGGTGATGAGCGTGCCGGGCGTCTCGGTGCGCCCGGTCGAGCTCAACGGCGACGCCGGAGCGCTCCTGCTCGACGCGCAGCAGCGGGTGATCGGCGCGTGCGCGCTGGAGATCACCGGCGGCGAGGTCACCGGCATCGCCGGGATCGTCAATCCCGACAAGCTCGTCCACCTCGGCCCCACGGCCGATCTGGGCGCCTTGCTGCGAGGGCGCGGTTAGGGTCTTGCGGCATGAGCCATCGCGCCGTCCGCCCGGAGGACTACGAGTGGATCACCCGGCCGCACGAGCCGGGCGAGCCCGCGCGGCACGTCGCCGAGCTGAGCGAGCTGGCCGGCTTCTCGCACGTGCGCGGCAACCTCTGGCGCTACGAGCCGGGGGCGCGCGGGCGCCGGCACCGTCACCCGCTCCAGGAGGAGACGTTCGTGCCCGTCTCCGGCACGCTGACCATGTACCTCGGCGAGCCGCCCGAGCGCGTCGACGTCCCCGTCGGCGGCCTGGTCAACGTCCCACCGGGCACGCCGCTGCAGACCGCCAACCACGGCGACGAGGACCTGCTCGTCTACGCGTACGGCTACCCGCCCGAGGACGAGCACGCCGAGCTGCTCGACCCCGCGATCTAAGCCTTGACCGCGCGCGCGGGCTCGGCCGCGACCGCCGACTCATCGGGCGCCACCGTCGCCGCGCCCTCGTAGAGCAGCCGGTGCACCAGCGCGCCGAGTGCGCCGCCGAGCAACGGCGCGACGATGAACAGCCACAGCTGCTTCAGCGCCCAGCCGCCGACGAACACCGCCGGCCCGATGCTGCGCGCGGGGTTGACGGACAGGTTGGTGATCGGGATCCCGACCAGGTGGATCAGGACGAGCACGAGCCCGATCGGGATCCCCGCGAAGCCCACGGCGGCGATGCGATCGGTGGCCGCCAGGACGGTGAACACGAGGAACGACGTCAGGATGATCTCGGCGACGAACGCCGCGCCCCACGGGTAGCCGCCGGGGGAGTGGGCGCCGTAGCCGTTGGCCCCGAGGCCCTGGACCCCCGCGTCGTAGCCGGTCTTGCGGGCCGACACGATCGCCAGGAGCACCCCGGCCGCGACGAGTCCGCCCACGACCTGCGCGGCCCAGTAGCGGACCGCCTCGGTCAGCTCCATCCGGCGCGCCACGACCAGCCCGAGGGTCACGGCCGGGTTGATGTGGCAGCCGGACACCGGCCCGATCGCGTACGCCATGGCCAGCAGCGACAACCCGAACGCGAACGCGATCCCGAGGTTGCCGATCTTGTCGCCGGCCACCACCGCCGCGCCGACGCCGCCGAACACCAGGACGAATGTCCCGATCGCCTCCGCACATGCCCGTCGCAGTGCCATTCCGGTCCCCCTTGTTGGCCGTTCGGGGCCAGCCTTCCGGCTGATGTCCGCGTTGTCAACACATGTCACGCTCGGCCCGCGTGCGTCGTCAGGTCGGCATGAGCGAGATCGTGATCGCCGGATCGACCGGCGTCATCGGCCGGCGCGCCGTCCGCGCGCTGCTCGCCGCCGGGCACGGCGTCACGGGCGTGACGCGCTCCGCGGCCGGCCGCGAGCGGCTCGAGGGCCTCGGGGCGCGCGCCGTCGAGGCCGGCGTGTTCGACGCGGCGTCGCTGCGCGGCGCGTTCGCCGGGGCGGACGCGGTCGTCAATCTGCTGACACACGTCCCGCGGGCCGATCGGATGGCCGATCCGGCCGGCTGGGCGGAGAACGACCGGGTGCGCACCGAGGCGTCGGCGGCCATCGCGGACGCCGCCCGGGCCGCCGGCGTGGGCCGGCTCGTGCAGGAGTCGATCGCGTTCGTGTACGCCGACGGCGGCGATTCCTGGCTCGACGAGGACGCGCCGGTCGCCGGCGGGGGCGTGACGAGGACCGCGCTGACGGCGGAGGGCAACGCGCGCGAGCGGTTCGCCGGCGACAGCGTCGTGCTGCGCTTCGGCCTGTTCATCGGACCCGACAGCGGCTCCACGCAGGCCGCGCTCGCGGCCGCCCGCGGCGGCGCCTCGGTGGCGCCCGGGCCGCCCGGCGCCTACCGGCCGACGATCTGGCTCGACGACGCGGCGGCGGCGATCGCCGCGGCGCTGCACGCGCCCGCCGGGACCTACAACGTCGCCGACGACGACCCGCCGACCAACGCCGAGATCGACGCCGCGCTGGCCGCCGCGGTCGGGGTCGAGTCCCTGCGGCCGCGGGCGCCGCAGGCCGGACCGCTGGCGCGCTCGCAGCGCGTCTCGAACCGCCGGCTGCGCGAGGCGAGCGGCTGGGCGCCGCGCGTGCGCGCGGGGCACGACGGCTGGGGCCGGGTGGCGGCATGACCGCCGTCGAGCGCTTCGCCCGGGCCCGCCCGCGCCTGTTGCGGCTCGCGTACAGCGAGCTCGGCGACGTGGGGGAGGCCGAGGACGTCGTGCAGGAGGCCTGGCCGCTGCTGCCGGCCGAGGACGGCCGCCGCGCGCCGCTGTCGTTCGTCGTCGCCGACGGCCGGATCGCGCGGATCGACGCGGTCCGCAACCCGGAGAAGCTGCGGCGTCTCTGAGCCGGCCGGTTCAGACAGGGCCGATCGGCGGATCGGCCGCCGGCACCGCGCTCTTGACGACGGTGCGGATCCGCATCTCCAAGTCCTTCTTCAGCTTTGTCTGCCCGGTCCAGAGGATCGTCGGGATGTCCTTGACGTCGAAGGGGATGTCGGTGCCCTCCTTGGCGGTCACGATGACCCGCTTGCCCAGCCCGTCGGCATATCCGAGCTCGTACAGGACGTTGGGCCGCAGGTCCGTGAGATCGACGACGGTGAAGGCGGCGCGCCGGATGGCCTCGAGGATCTCGGGCAGGATGCGGTCCCGGGCATTCTCCTGCGTGATGCGGTCACAGCGGTACGCCATGCCTTCGACCACCGTCTTGATGCTGTCGAAGGCGTCGTCGAGCTCCGGGCGTTGCGCGTACGACATGAGCACCAGCGCTCGGCGAGACTCGGCGACCTTCTCGGCGAGGGCGAGCAGATCGGTGGCGTGGGCCGCCCAGTCGGGTTTGAGGCTGTTCAGCTGCTCGTACTCGATGGGCTCGACCAGGCCGGCGTACTTCTTGTCGAAGTCGTTGAGCTCCTGCGCATAGATCTTCTCGGCGGCTCCCCCGAAGGCGGTGAACGGCAGTAGCGGCTTGCCGGCGATGCGCGCCCAGTTCGCCGCCCGGAACGTGCCCTCGAATCCGCCGATCAGGATGACCACGTCGGCCTGTTGGAGCTGCTCGGGGATGTAGAACGTCTCCTTGGCGATCTCCCAGTCGGCGAGCCGCGACTTGATGATCGTGCCGCAGTGGTGGATCGGTTCGTGCCCGGCCAGCACGTACGACACGATCCGCTTGTCCGGATCCGGATCGCCGGACTCGACCAGCGCCCGCTGCGCCGCGTCGGCCACGAGCGAGTCGAACTCGGTCCGGCAGCCGTTCAGCAGCACATGGCCCCGGTCGATGATCGCCGAGCCCAGCGCCTGGCTGAACTCGGTGAGGCGCTCCTTCTGCTTGCCATCGCTGGCGTCAAAGCCTCCGGCGACGAGGATCTTCATCGGTCTCCTCTGCGTCGAGTCCCGGCGAGCCTAACCGGCGGGCTGCGTGGCGATCACGGCGTTCTCGCCGCGCAGGCTCTCGCTGCCACCGCCGATGTCACGATGCAGACCTATGGAGCGGGGGCGGCGGCCTGGCCCGCCACGGGCAGGACCGTCCAGCGCACGACGCGCTCGGCGCCTTCGCCGCTCGGTGGGAGGTTCATCATCGAGACCCGCACGCGGGTCACCCCGCCGGCGGCCTGGTTCGCGCCCGCGATCAGCTGCGCGGCGCGCGTGAGGCCGCGGGTCAGCCCGGCCGGGATCTCGGCCACCTGCAGGACGCCGAGGTGGATCGTCCACTGCGCCTCGCCGCTGCCCGCGCTGCGCATCACGTCGAGCAGCTGGGTCACGAACTCGCTCACCTCGAGCTGCCCCGCGGCCTGCGAGGCGAAGTCGCCGCGGTCGAGCTGGTTGACCACCCAGTTGATGAGCGCGGCGTCCGAGCGCAGGGCGTCGTAGTCGAGCCCGGGACCGTGATCGGGCTTGCTGTCCGCGGCGTCGAGGTGGAACAGGACGCCGATCGACATCGGCGACCAGCGGAGGTCGACGTGGCGGTCGGGCGAGGGCAGCGGCACCGAGCCCGGATCGGGCGTGTCGCTGTGCGGCGCCACGCTGATCGACGTCGCGGCGGTGATCGAGAAGCTGGCCGTGACGTGCAGCTCGGCCTGCCCCTGCAGCCCGGCCGACGGACGCCCGGTGGAGTCGACGGAGGCCTGCGGGCTGACCGAGAGCTCGACCAGATCGCGGCCGTGCTGGCGCAGGTGGACGTTGATCGCCGCGATCGCGGCCTGCACGACCGGCTGCGGCGTGCCCGGGCTGACCTGGATGCTCAGGCCCGGCTCGTGCAGGAAGTCGATCGTGCTGGCGTCGCCCGACGCCGGCAGGTTGAAGTTGCGCAGCACGAGGGTGACCGTCACGTTGTTGGCGTCGGCGGCGAGGTCGACGGCCGGGTGCACCGCGTCGTCGTCCTTGCCCGCGGCCACGTTCTGGGTCGGGTCCGGCGGCGCGATCACCCGCGAGCGGCCGGGCACGTCGGCCGGCGCGGGCGGCGCGCCCGCCGTCGCCGGCGGCCCCGTCGGCGTGGCCGCGGGCTGGCGCGCCAACAGATGCCGGGTCACCGCCTGGTTGCCCGCCGACGCCTGGAGCCGCAGCAGCGCAGCCGGCGTCAGCGTGAGGCCCGGAGCCGCCTCGGCCAGCGGCGCCGGCGCCTCGGGCACGGCGGCCGGCGCCTGTTCAGCATGCTCGCGTGCGCCGGTCACCGAGCCACTCTACGCCCCCGCCGGGGCGTGGACATGACAGGCCCGTGAGCTAGGGAGTGGCCGTCGGGGCGGGCGCGGCGGGAGTGGGAGTCGGGGCGGCGGGGGTGGTGGGAGTCGGGGCGGGGGTCCCGCCGGTGCCGTTGGTGGGGGTGGGGGTCGGGGTCAGCGGGGTGGTCCCGGGGGGCCCGGGAGTGACCGACGGCGCCACCGCCGCGGCGGAGCTCGTCCGGCCGCTGCGCAGCGCCGAGAGCGCCGGCAGCTCCGTCGGGACCGGGAAGTTCGCGCAGTCGTGGCCCTGGGCGGCCTCCATGTAGGAGCGCCAGATCGGTCCGGAGGTCGGGCCGCCGAAGCCCGTGTAGGTGCGCGAGAGCGGGTGCCCGGTCCAGACCGCGGTCGAGAAGAGCGGCGTGTAGCCGACGAACCAGGCGTCCGACAGGCCGTCGGTGGTGCCGGTCTTGCCGGCCTCCGAGCTGCAGCCGATCGAGGTGTAGCCGGCGCCGGTGCCCTGGGTGATCACGCGCTCGAGGATCCGCGTGACGTCGTAGGCCTCGCCCTGCGTCAGCACCCGCCGGCCGGAGGCGCGGGCCGGCCGGTCGACGTGGCCGTCGGGGAACACGACCTTGGCGATCGCGGTCGGGGGGTGGTGGACGCCGCCGTCGGCCAGCGTGGCGTACGCGTCGGCCATCTCGAGCGGCGTGACGCCCTCGCTGAGCCCGCCGATAGCCGCCGCCGGCGGGATGTAGCAGCTCGAGCCGCGCTTGCAGGGATGGCCGTGGGCGCTGACGCCGAGCGGCGAGGTGATCCCCATCGAGTACGCGGTGTCGGCGAAGTCCTGGACACCGACGTCGAGCACGAGCTGGGCGAACACCGCGTTGACCGAGTTGATCGTCGCGTCGGTGAGCGACATCGTGCCCTTCCCGGGCTCCGCGTTGTTGACCGTCCACGGGGCGCCGCCGCCGGGGAGGTCCAGCGTCTTCGGCGAGCTGCCGTCGTAGTACGTCGAGTCCGGGTCGACGCCCTGCTTGATCGCGGTCGTCAGCACGAACGTCTTGAACGACGAGCCCGGCTGGCGGTGCGCCTGGGCCGCGAAGTTGAACTGGCTGGAGCCCGAGTAGTGCTGGCTGGACGCGAGCGCCACGATCTCCCCGGTGTCGGGATCGACCGAGGCGAGCGCCGACGCGGGACCGCCGTTCGGGTAGCAGACCGCGCAGGCGTCGACCGCCTTCTGCGCGGCCTCCTGCAGGCGCGGCCGGATCGTCGTGTACACCTTCAGCCCGCCGGTGCGGACCGTGTTGATGCCGTAGCGCTGGATGAGCTCGCGCTGGACGTAGTTGAAGATGTACGGCTGGCGGATCCGGCTGTAGCGCCGCGACGGGTGCAGCCCGAGGCCCTTCTCCACCGCGCGCGAGTACTGGTCGGCGGTGATGTAGCGCTGCTTGAGCAGGGCGCGCAGCACGTCGTTGCGCCGCTGGAGCGCCGCGTGCGGGTGCAGCAGCGGGTTGTACTCCGACGGCGCCTGCGGCAGCCCCGCGATCAGCGCCGCCTGGCGCAGCGTCAGCTTGCTCGCCGGGCGCGAGTAGTACGTCTCCGCGGCGGCCTGCACGCCGATCGCGGTCGCGCCGCCGTTGGTCCCATAGGGCGCCGTGTTCAGGTACGTGGTGAGGATCCAGTCCTTCGGGTGGCTGTCGTTCTCCTCGTTGGCCAGGTGCGCCTCGATGATCTTGCGGCGGATCGTCTGGCTCGGGTGCGCGATGTAGAGGTTGCGCACCAGCTGCTGCGTGATCGTCGAGGCGCCCTGCAGCGGCTTGCCGCCGGCCTTGAGGTCGCGCCAGCCGGCGCGGACGATCGCCTGGACGTCGACCCCGCCCTCTTTGAAGAAGTTCTTGTCCTCGATCGCCACCGTGGATTTCTTCAGCCAGGGCGTGATCTTGCTGCCCGCCACGGGCTCGCGGATCGTGTCGGCGTGGATCACCCCGAGCTGGGAGCCGTCGGCGCCGTAGATCTTCGTCACCCGGGTCTGCTTGCGGGGGTGCAGCTCGCTGAGCGCCGGCGCCGAGTTGTAGATCCGCAGCGCCCACAGGCCGCCCGCGCCGACCGCGCCGGCGACGAGCACGACGAACACGCAGAGGATGAACACCAGCCACTTCACGGGCGAGCCGTGGTGTTGCCGCCGTTTCCTGCGCGCGAGCGTCGACATCTCAGTCCAGGCTAGCCCGGGGGCGCCCTAGCGTTCCCCGGCCATGCGGCGCACCGCGGCCTCGTCGACGCCGCGCTCGCGCAACCAGGCGCCCACGGCGCCGCCCCGCTGCAGGATCTCCAGCAGCACCCGGGCGTCGACGCTCGGCTGGCCGAGGTCGCCCACCAGGGTCTCGCCGAGCGTCACGGTCACCGGCTCCCCGGGGGGGACGCGCGGGCGCGCGCTCACGCGCTGGATCAGCTCGTTGCGCACGGCGCTCGGCGTCGCGCCGGCGCTCAACAGCATCCGGCGCGCCACAGCGTCGGGCTGGCGGAGGATCGCGAGCAGCAGGTGCGCGGCGTCGACGCGCTCCTGGCCCAGCCGCATCGCCTCGCCCAGCGCCTGCTGGAGCGCGTCCTTGGCCGCCGGCGTGAACGGGAGCTCGCCCACGGTCTCGCGGTCGCCCATGCCCACGAGCTGGACGACCTCCGCTCGCGCGCGCTCGCCCGTCAACCCGAACCGGTGCAGCAGGACGGCGGCGTCGTCCTCGCCGTGCGCGAGCCCCACGAGCAGATGCTCGGTCCCGATGTGCGCGTGATGCATCAGGTGGGCCTCGTCCTGCGCGACCCGCACGACCTCGCGCGCCGGCTGGGTGAAGCGCTCGAACACGGCCGCAGAGGGTAGTGAGCCGGCGGTCAGCCGTCCCTGAGGAACATCTCGACGGGGTCGCGCTCCCGGAAGCCCTCGATCCACTCCGTGTTCGGGACCATGTTCTCGAAGTCCAGCCAGATCCGCCCGTCCCCGATGCAGCTGTACTGGCGGCACGGCGTCGGGCGTTGGTCGTAGACGTGGCACGCGTGGGTGTCGATGTCGAGCTGGTGGCAGTAGCCGTGGGCGCCGTGGCGATTGAGGAACGGCCGCCCCAGGTCCCAGTTCACCGGGCCCGACTCGATCTCCTCCAGCGCCAGCGGCCAGCGCAGCCGGCAGCAGGACGCCTTGCAGAACGGGATCCGCGCCGCGCAGTCGATCTCGTCGGCCGACACCGCGGGCTCGGGGCCGTCCTCGCGGACGATCACCTCCAGGTTCGCCTGGCGCCCGGCGTCGCGCATGTCGTTCCCGGTCTGCTCGATCGCGGCCGCGACCTCATCGGAGGTCAGCGCGCCCTTCTGGATCAGCAGGTCGATCAGCCCGTAGACCGCCGCCTCGGTCTGGTTGGCGCGCGCCATCTGCCCGCTGGCCACCGCCTGCGCGAACAGGCTTCCGCGCCGCGCCTGCTCGTCGAGTTCGCGGAGCTCGTCCTGATCGGACACGGAGCGAGCCTACTCCGTGAGCCCGAGCCGCTCCGGCAACTCCCTGAGGTCGTGCAGATCGGCGCGGCCGTTCTCTTGGTGCTGGATCCACAGTCCGCGGATGCCGGCGGCCTCTGCTCCCTCGATGTCGCGGCGGCGGTCGTTGCCGACCATCACGGCTTCGTCTCGGGCGACGCCGAGCGCGGCGAGCGCGGCCGCGAAGATGGCCGGGTCCGGCTTGCCGGCGCCGATGTCGCACGAGGCCACCACGACGTCGAAGTGGCGTTCGAGGCCGCTCAGCGCCAGCTTGCGGCGCTGCAGGTCGGAGGTCCCGTTCGTCACCAGCGCGAGCCGGACGTCCGCGCGCAGGCGCTCGAGCACGGCGCCGGCGTGCGGATAGCTGGTCTGGTGTGCGACGCGGGTGCGTTGCCAGAGCTCCAGCAGCTCATCGGCGCCGAACGCCTCGGCCCGGAAGCGGGGGAGATAGCCCCGGATCGCCGCCAGCGCCGGATCGTCGCCGGTGAACTCCGCGATCAGGCCGTCGCTCGCGCTCACGTTCACGCATGCGCGGTAGTCCGGGCACGGCGCATCGCGCTGCCAGCGCGCCCGGAGGCCGGTCCGGAACGCGCTCACCTCGTCGTCACCCGCCTCGCCGCCATGGATGGCGCGTAGGACCGCCAGGTAGGCGGCGGCAAGCGGCTCGTCCTCCGGGATCAGCGTCTCGTCGAGATCGAGCAGAACCGCGCGCAGCGCCACCGGCGGGATGATCGCAGCGCGGCCGGGGGCTCAGCGCACCCGCACGGTGAGCCCGAAGGACGCCGTCGGCTTGGTCGGCCGCCCGGGCCCGAAGTAGCCGAGCCGCAGCTTCGTGCGCCCTGCCCCGTTGCCCACGTAGCGAAAGACCACCGTGTCGTCGCCGCCGACCGGACACACGAGTTGCGTGCAGCTCGGCTGCGTGCGGATCGTCTTGCGGTGGCTCAGCACCGCCGGGTCGGGCTTGCGGGTCGTCTCCCATCCGTAGCCGCAGCTGCCGCACTCGTCGAGCTTGATCCGGAGCAGCTGGTGCGGGGCGATCGCCACCGTCCTGCCCTTGTCGGACTCGGTCACCGTCTTGGGCGCGGGCGCCGCATGGGCGAGGCCGAGCGCGACGAGCAGGAGGGGGATCACGGCGCGACACTACCGCCGCGCCGCGGCGCGTCAAGTGCTTGCCGCGCGCACGCGCAGATCAGCCCGACGTCGGCCTCTCTGCTGCTCGCCGCCGGGCGGGCGGCGGCGCCACACGCCGCCGCCGCCCGGCCGGCCGGCTCACAACAGGATCCGGACCTTTGCGGTCTTCTGCGCGTGACGCCCGTCGGCGTAGCTGGCGCGGGCCGAGAGCGTCGCCACCAGCGACCGCAGGCCGGCGTGCTTGGCGCGCCTGACGACGCCGGCCGGGAGCTTGACGACGATCGTCTTCACCGCGCCCTGTCGGAGCGTGCGGCTCGAGGTGCCGAGCGACCGCTTGGACAGACCCAGGCGCTTGGCCAACGACGCGGCCAGGGTCGCCTCGACCCGGGTGCGGCAGCGCTCGGCACAGGCGAACGCCGCGGCCGCACGCGCACCGGTCGTGCGCGTGCCCAGCGTGATCTTCGGCGGCGCGCTCTTACCCGCCGGGCCTCGATCGCCCTTCGGGCCCGCGGGGCCGGGCGGGCCTGCCGGCCCCGCCGGTCCGGCCGGTCCGGCGGGCAGCGCGGGCGTCGCGGCGACCGTGACCGTTGTCGTGGCCGTGCCGGCGCCGCCGCCGTGGAAGTCCTTCGCGGCCACCTTGGCCGTATAGACCCCGGGGGTGGCGTACACGTGCGCGACCGTCGGGCCGGGGGTCGACTGGTCGACCGTGCCGTCGTTGTTGAAGTCCCAGTCGTACCCGGCGATCGCCGAGTCGGGATCCGTGAAGGACGCGGTGAACTGCACCGGGCTGCCGGCGGTCACCGAGCCTCGATCGGCCGCGAGCGTGCCGGTGGGCAGCACGTTCGGAGCGCCGCCGGCGATCTCGAACTCCGAGAAGTCGATGAAATCGGTGCCCGAGCAGTGCGACCCCGCGCCGCACTGCGGATCCACGCGCAGCGGCGCGAGCAGCACGATCCGCACGTACTGCACGTTGTCGCCGGTGGTGCCGGTCGGCGTCAGCGGATTGAGCACGCCGGCGTTGTCGTCGGTGAAGAAGCCCGGCGCCGACCCGTCGACCGCGAGTCGCCAGTTCGTCCCGTCGGCCGACGTCTCGATGGTCATCTTCTGCGTGCTGGCCGACAGCCCGTCGTTGCAGCCGGTTCCCGGGTCGACGAGGAACTGGTCGACGTGGATCGTGGCCGGCAGTCGGAGCACGACCGTCGGCGGACCGGCGTGCGGATTGCCCGGGAAGTTGCCGGTCGGGTTGTACGCCTCCCACGCCGAGCCCTGCGACTGGTCGAACATCTTGCCCGTGTCGCAGTCCGGCGCCGACGGACCGTCGTCGCTGGTCGAGACGATCTGCGCGCCGCCGCTGAGCGCGGCCCAGTCGCGCAGCATGCTCGCGTCCTGCGTCGTGGTCTGATTGGTGTGGACCTCGACACCCTGGTCGACCACCTGGTTGTAGCCGCCACTGCTGAACACCAGCTTCGGCCAGGTGGCGACCGGCACGCCGGTGATCGTGTAGTGGCCGTCGGCGTCGGTGACGTCGTCCAGATCGCCGCCGAGGCCGATGTCGGACGTATGGCCGCCGAAGCCGACGGCGACATCCTCGAGCGGCAGGCCGGTGGTGGCGTCGATCACGGTGCCGGTGACGGTCCCCTGCGGGCCGTCGGCCGCGGGCGGCTTCCGGAAGTCCTCCACCGGATGGGTGTCATCGCCGTCGGCCGCGCCCGCGAAGTACCCCATCCCGCGCCGGGCGAAGACGTTCCAGATCAGGTTGTCGAACTGGCCCCCGAACGAGATGTCATCGGCGACCAGGATCGCGTTGCGCATGTCGAGCATGCTCGGCTCCGGGGGCGATACGCGCATCGCGTTGGTGACCAGGTTCTCGGCGATCTGGCTGCCCGCGTCGGCCGAGCCGAGCCACACCTGCAGCGTCTGGCGCAGGTCCCACAGCGTCTCGGACCAGATCTCGCCGTCGGCGTGCACCTCGGGCGCGCCGGCGATGTCGCCGAAGTCGCCGAACGTGTAGCCGCCCACGGCGGTGAGCACCCCGCCGGGGCAGGCCGGGGTGACCGCCCCGACCGGGCAGTCGAGGGCCTGGGTGCGCAGCGCGTGCGGGTCGGCGTCGGTGTAGGCGCCGACGTCGATCTCGCCTGGCGTCGCGAGGTCGTCGCTCTTCAGGCCGAGCGAGGTCTGGAAGTCCGTGGCATACCAGTCGCTCCAGGCCTCGCCCATCGCGCCCGCCTGCGGCGTGTTCAGCGCGCCGGTGCCGTCCGCGTTGGTGACCAGGCGGTTGGACAGGCCGTGCGTGTACTCGTGCCAGACCACCCCCGAGTCGTCGCCGCCGTTGACCGAGCGGAAGTCGGGCCCGTCGCCCAGCGTGTTCACGAACAGGTACATCTGCATCCGCGGGGACTGGCCGTCCGGCCGCGTCGCCATGTTGGCGTTGTCGATGTGGGTGGTGTTCGGCCCGCCGTTGGCATCGGTCGCGGCGCCGTCGTCGGTCTCGGTCAGCACCGGGTCGGAGCCGCCCGTGCCGCCGACCTCGAAGTTCCCGCTCGCGTCGTCGAACCCGATCTGCGGCTCGGCGAGGTGGTCGTGATAGCGCGACACGAGGTAGAAGGCCTGCACCGCGTTCTGGGCGCGGTTGGCCTGCCACGACGTCGGGACCGTCGGATCCCAGGCGCAAGGCGTGGCCGCCGTGCAGGACGCGTCGCCCGCGGGCGAGAACGGCGTGAAGTCGTAGATGAAGTCATGCGCCCCGCTCGGGCCGACCTCCTCGCCCGGCTCGGCCTGGTTGTCGTCATTGATGTCCGAGTAGGCGCGGCTGAACGTGCCCGACAGGTTCGGCGCGTTGGCCGTCAGGCCGTAGTCCTCGAGGTCGACGGTGATCGGCCCGGGCACTCCGGGGCTGCTCTCGCCCGGGTGGTTCTCGTACACATGCGCGCTGCTGTCGGACTTGACCAGGTTCGCGCGCAACAGGACCGCGCCGCTCGAGGCGTCCACGACCGCGTCGTAGACGGCGGCGGGGCCGGCGTCATAGATCACGTGCCAGGCCAGGCGCGGCCCGGTGGCGGAAGTGAACGACACGAGCCGAGCGAAGTCGCCGCGCTCGAACGTGGTGGTCTGGCGCGCGCCGTCGGGGCCGGCCGTCACCGCGTCGGGCCGGGAGACGTTCACGTTGTCCTGCAACCGCGCGAGCGCGTCCGCGGCGCTGAGTTGCGGGGCCACCGACGCGACCGACAGGCCGTGCACCGGCGACCCGCCGACCGTCATCACGCGGCCGGCCTTGTCGATGGCGACGCGCAGGTCGTTGTCGAAGGCCGGAATCCCCCGGTAGAGCTGTTGATAGTGCACGACCTCGAGGCCGTCCGCGCCGCGCACGATCCGCGGCGCCCCCAGCGAGTCGAGATCGGTTGAGGTGAGACCCAGCACGGAGAGGTGGCTGCGCACGTAGTCGAGTGCGATGTCCGCGCGCGAACCGGCGGTCGGGCCGGTCAATGCTCCATCGGTGCGCATGAGCATGCGCACGGTGCCGGTGAGCGCGTCGACCTCCAGCACGCCGCGCGGGCCGAGAGCGCGGCGCATGCCGGCGCGCGCGGACTTGCTCGCCGCGCTCGGCCGGGCAGCCGCGACGGTCACGCCCTTCGCCTCGGCGGCGTCCCGTGCGCCGGCGCGGGAGTCGAAGTAGGGCTTGGCACCCGGCGGGTTCGGCTGCACCGCGGACGCGGTCTGTGCTGCTGTCAACGACGCTGCGACAACGGCCGCAGCAAGCATTCCCCTACCGATCAGGCGACGCACGGTTGCGGCCCTCCATGAACCCGTTTACGCGTGAGAGGACCCTATGGGCCTGATGAGAGGGGCGCAAGAGCGGGCTGGGATGGATGGCGGTGCCGCCGACCTCCGGCGCGGGCACCATGTCCGACCCTTAGGTCTGCCCGAACGCGCTTGCGCCGGCGTGGCCACCCATGGTCAGATGGCCCTGACGTGGCGGAGCGCATTGAGACGTTCGACTTCGACGAGGCGACGGTGACGCTCCCCGTTCCCGATGGCGCCGAGTTCGGCGAGCTCGACGGGCTCCCCGACGGCGAGCGGCACCTGACGTGGACCGCCGCGCCGGGCGCATTCTTCATGATCTCGGCCGGCGCCGACGACGCCTACTCCACCCCCGGCGAGGGCGCGCGCGTCGTCTCCGAAGCGCCGGCGCCGCTGGCCGGATCGGGGGCGCGGCGCGTCGTCTTGCGCTCCACCGAGCGCCGGCCGCGCCGGCTCGAGGAGGCGCCGGAGGGCCTGCGGAGCCTCCCGGAGCGGGAAACCGAGCAGCTCAGCGACCTCCTGTTCGTCCCGGGAGAGCACCAGCGCCTGCGGATCGGCTATCGCGTCGACGAGGGCGCGCCGGAGGCGGTCCGGGCGCAGCTCGCGCGGATGCTCGACCGCGTGGAGGTGAGACCCCATGCGTGAGCGTGCCGATCGCAACGCGGCGCATGCGAGCCGGGAGACCGAAGGCGAGCGGCGCCCGCCCGCGCCCGAGCAGGCGCGAGTGCTCGCCCTGCAGCAGAGCGCGGGCAACCGGGCCGTGAGCGCGCTGCTGTCCCGCCAGGGCGCGCCGGCGGCGCCGGCCGCGGGCACCCAGGCGGCGGCCGAGGCGGAGGCGCTGCGCACGCTCGGCCTGCTGCGGGACACGTATCACCTGATGCTCAAGAGCCCCGACCTCCGGGTGCACAACACCGCGCTGATGATGGACCCGCCCGGCGAGCGCGAGCAGGGCGGCCGCGTGGGCGCCACGCCGATGACGCTGCGCTCGGACTCCGCGGAGCTGATCGCCCGCAACGGCAAGGACCCGGCGGCCACCGCCTACTACTTCTACGGCTCCCGCCAGGACAACACGCACGAGTTCGGCCCGAACACGCTCGGGACGATCCAGGGCGGCAGCACCGTCGTCATCCGCGGGACCCGCCCCGACGGCACGACGCAGACCAGCGACGACATCATCGAGACGCTCGTGCACGAGACGAGCCACATCATCGTCAAGGACTACGGTGAGCATCCCGGCACGTCGACCGACGCGGGCAGCTTCGACCGCTACCGCGACGAGTTCCGCTCCTACTTCCTGGCGCCGCACTCGACGTTCGCGGCGATCGCCGACCCCGACGCACGCGCCGGGGCCATCCGCGACCACATCGTCGGCGCCAGCGCCGGCGCGGGCTCCTATGCGGACCTCGACAAGGCCTTCTGGGCGGAGCCGCTGGACACCAACCAGTTCCACCACGACGCGCTGCTGCACAAGCGCCCGGACGGCTTCAACCTCGACAACAGCCCGTATCTCGACCGGCTGGTCCACCTGCTGCGCGACGAGCAGGCGGGCACCGCGAGCGTGGAGGACGTGCTGTTCCAGGTCGGGATCCTGTCGCCGAAGGAGCGCGCGGAGGCGGCGGGCGCAACGCTGATCGCCACGCTGCTCACCGCCCTCCCGGGGCGCGACGCCGACCGCATCCAGAAGGCACTGACCTCGCCCGCGGCGGTCGGCTACGGGCACGAGCTCAACCCGGGCGAGAGCCCGCGGGTGACCGCGCTCCTGGACGCGATCACCGCGCGCAGCCCGGACGAGATCAAGGACGCCTACAAGGCCTGCAACCCGACAGACCGCGGCGAGCTTGCCGGCAACGCCCACTTCCTCTCCTGGCTGGGGCGCGCGCTGCCCAGCGAGCTGCTCATGCGCACGTGCGTGACGTGCATGGTCCACGGCGGCTCGTTCGTGTACTTCGACCGCGTGCGCGTGTTCGCCCAGGCGTGCAGCGACGCCGCGGGCCAGGCGACCATGCCCGACCCGCTGCGCGCCGCGCTGCGCACGCTCCCCTTCGAGGTGCGGATCGCGTACTTCGGCCTCTGCCAGGACGACTACACCGCGCGCGTCGAGCCGCTCCAGGATGCCGTCAAGCGCGAGGTGCGCGCGATCCTGCGCGGGGACGCGGAGCCCTAGTCGGCATCCTGCACGGAGGCCGCGAACGCCTCGGGGCCCTGCTCGGCCGCCGCCGGGTCCATCCACATGATCTGCCAGCCGTGGCCGTCGAGGTCGAAGAAGCTGCGGGAGTACATGAAGCCGTAGTCCTCGGCGTCGTCGGCCTCGGTGGCGCCGGCGGCGAGCGCAGCGGCGCTGACCGTGTCGACCTCGTCGCGGGATGAGACGCTGAAGCAGTACAGCGCGAGCGTGTGCGTGGTGGGATCTGCGATCGGCAGCTTCGAGAACTCGGCGAACTTCTCGCGCGTGAGCAGCATGACGAAGGCGTGCTCGCCGACCAGCATGCAGGCGGCCGTGTCGTCGGTGAAGTTCGGGTTGTAGCTGAACCCGAGCTTGGCGAAGAACGCCTTGCTGCGCTCGAGGTCGGCCACGGGGAGGTTCACGAACAGCATGCGGCCGGGGTGTGCGGGAGCGGTCATGCGGTCTCCAGTCGGTGGGCTCGATGGCTTACGTCCTGGTAGACCGGCCCAACGCGCGGAACTCATCGGTGGGTCTCGGCTCAGCCGGGTCGTGCCTGGCAGCGCGGAGTCCGTCTACATCGGCCCGGGACGTTCCGGCGACAGCGGGATGGACGGATGTTCGTGTCGCCAACCGCCGTGCCGCCTATATCGTCGGCCGCAGCCCGCATGGACGCGGTCGCAGCCTTGACCGAGGCAACATCGGTCAGACCGGAGGATCCACGGATGGTGATCACGCTGGGTAAGCGCAAGCGGTCGCGACGCGGCCCCGCTCCCGTCCGGTCCCTCGGCGTCGTTGAGGGACCGGGCGGGAGTGCCCCATCCGTCGACGACGTCGCCCAGGCAGAGCGCGCCGCGATGACCGCGCTTGCCGAGACGCTGCGCCGTCTCGCCGGGGAACTGCCCGAGGATTCGCCGCTCGCAGCCGAGTTCGCGAGCGTTGCGCGAAGCATCGATGTCGCGGGCGTGGTCGGCACGTGGCGTCTGAGCGGGCTGGCCCGCGAGACCGGCGAGGACCCGGAGTAGGTCGTCCGGAGCGCGGCGAAGACCGCGTGGGTCCCCAGGCCGGCGGTCCGCGCGAGACTCATCGGGCCCTTCGGAGACCGCTCACCAGCGGACGTCGACCCGTAAGGCTGGTAGCGCGGGTCGGCCGTGACGACGGGCGGCCGGCGGACCTCCCAGGCATGGGCGCGACGCAGACCAGGGGCTCGTTCGCCGGATCGGCGATCTCGTCTCGCGCAGTGGCGGAGAGGCTCGAGTCGTCGGTCAGCCAGCACATCGAAGTCGTCGGCGATGTCGATCTGGCCCTTCAGCGCTCCTGGTCGGCGCCGGGTCGTCGGCACCTGATACGCGACGATCTTGGCGACGGGCGTCGCCCCCGGCGTACCACGATCTCCTCACCGGCCTCGGCGCGGACGACGAGACGCAAGAAGTGATCCAGGCTTAGTCCTGCCAAGTCCATCGACAGGCGGCCGGTCCTCCGTCCAGACAGTCAGGCACGGATGGCGTCCAGGAAGTCCCGCCAGGCGCGGGTGGTGCGGGCTGCGTCGCCGGTGGCGCCGAGGTCCATGAGCAGGCCGCGCAGCGTGGCGAGCACGACGGTGGCCAGCTCGGGGCGGTGCAGGCTGGCCAGGCCGTCCTCGAGGGGGCCGAGCCAGTCGGTGGTGGCGATGCGGCGGAAGTCCGGCCACAGCGGGCGGCCGGCGCTGTCGCGCAACTGGGTGATGTGGAGCTGGTCGAACATGCGCAGGTAGGGTCGGCCCTCGGGGCCGGTCATCTGCTCCCATGTGCGGGCGAGCGTGTCCAGGTAGGGCTCATCGGGTCGCAGCGCCAGCATCTGCCCGAAGGCCTCGCGCTGGCGCTCTCGCGCGCGCCCGAGCACCTCCCGCAGCAGCCGGTCGCGGGTGCCGAAGTGGTAGACGAGCATCCGCGTCGAGGTCCCGGCGGCGGTCGCGAGCGGGCCCATCCGGTCGGGCAGTTCACACTCGAGCGCGTAGCTGGTGCACGCGTCGAGGAGGTGCTCACGGATCTCGGGCTGCGGGCGTCGGCCCATGTCCGGCACATTTTGACGTAACAGCCCGTACGTCTACCGTGGAAGCTCGTCCGGTGTCCGACGGCGAGGTGGAAGCGATGCGGGTGGTGTTCGTGCATGGGGCGTGCGTCCGAGACGGCGCGTGGTGGTGGCGACCCACCGGTGAACTGCTGCGAGACGCCGGCGTGTACGGCGCAGCCGCGGCGCTGCCCAGTTGTGGGGAAGGGCCGGCGTCAGCGGGCGCCGCTGGCCCGGGATTGCGCCGAGGACGTGGCGGCGGTCCGTCAGCTGCTCGAGGCCCAGGACGAGCCGACCGTCGTGGTCGCCCACAGCTACGGCGGCATCGTGACGTCCCAGGCGGCCGTCGGCGTCGAGGCGGTGTGCCACGTGCTGCTGATCTCGAGCTACCTGGCGCAGGTGGGGGAGAGCCTGTCGTCCTTCGCTGACGGCAGCCCGGCGCCGTTCTTGGCCGTCGATCCCGAGGCCGGGACCTTCGAGGTGCGCCCCGAGCGGTTCGCCGACACCTTCATGCACGACTGCCGCGAGCTGGCCGATGAGGCCGCCGCCCGCCTCACGCGCCAGAGCGTGCAGGTCACGCAACAGCCCGTCGAGGCAGCGGTCTGGGGTCACGTCTCCACGAGCTACCTGGTCTGCGCACAGGACCGGGGCACCCCGGCCGATCGCCAGCGGGAGTTCGCTCGCCGCGCCGATCGGGTGATCGAGGTGGACGCCGGGCATCACCCGTTTCTCTCCCAGCCGGCGTTCGTCCGCGACGTTGTGCTCGGCCACGGCTGAGAAGCGAGCCCGCGCGAGTCATGAAGCCGACCGTCCGGCGAGCGGGTCTACAGCCACCGGCGCTCGCTGCCGAAGACGGACGTGTCAGGCAGCGAAGGCACCTTGAGGGCTGAGACCTTCTTCGAACGTCCCCCCGGCAATTGCGCCCGCCCGATCTCCTGATGACCGAAGCCTGCGAGAGCGGGCTTTCGTCGTTCAGGGCGACCCATCACCGGGCCGCTGCCCGACGCGGCATTCCTGCCTGGCGTGACGCAGGCCGGAGATCCCACGCTGCTGCACGGCTACGCGATCACCGGCCACGTCGCGCAGGGCCTGACCGTCGACCGCTCGTTTGTCCTGGCCGCGGGGCGACGCCGCGAACTCGAGGGCGCGCGAGAGCAGGAGCGCGCGGCCGGCAACGCGTACGCCGTGGCCGAGCGCGGGGCAGCCGAACACCTCCACGCGGCGCGGCCGTTTCTCGGCGAACGCGAGCTCCAGGTGGCCGACGCCCGGCAGTACGAGTGGTCGCTCGAGCCGAAGAACCAACGGGTCCTCAACCGGGCGCGGGCTCGTGACCTCGGGCATGAGCCTCAACCACTTCGAGCGCCACCTACAGCCCGAGCTCAAGGTGGTGCTATGCGGCCAACTCGTGCTGATCCCGATCGCCGAGCCCGAGCGCTCAATCCACCGTCACGCGCACCATCTGGTCGAGGCGCCGACGCCGCTCCGGGAGTCCGCGTACAGCTCCGACGGCTCAGCGTCCGAGCCCGTGCAACTCGTCGAGCTCGGCGACGTCGACGAGATCGCGGGGTCGCCCGGACGCCAGCTTCATGGCGCGCAGATCAGCGAGCGAGCAGACGCGTGCCGGCCTGTCCTGGCCGAGGTCGACGACGATCGCGTTCTGTCGCAGCTGCTCGTACGGCGGCACGGACGGCATCCGGTTCAAGACTTGGACATCGCCGTGCAGCGTGTGGAGTTTGAACGAGACTGGCTGGGCGAGCGACGCGCCTGTGAGCGGGCCGTCAATGGGATGCTCGGCACCGGCATCGGTAAGAGCTTGGGCGAGCCGCTCGAGGTTCTCCGCGCCGGCCTGCGGGACGATGTCCAGGTCGGCCGTGGCGCGTACGACGCCATGCGCGGCGACGGCGATGCCGCCAACGATCACGTAGGCGACGTCGGCGGCGTTCAGCGCCGCGACGAGCTCTTCAGGCGCGAACGTCGGCTGCATCATCGGAGACGCGCTCGGCCTGGGCAAAGTGAAGCGCGGCGCGGCTGACCTCGACGGCCAGCGCAACGCGTTGCGACGGGGTCAGGGCGCGATGACGAGCGATCGCCTCGGTGTCGTTCCAGGTCTCTCCGCGCTGCGAGGGGAGTTCAGCATCGGGGCTCACCACATAGCGATGATCGCAGCGGCCCGGGACGTTCTGATCGGCGAAGACGCGGAGCAACTCCCCGGGGGACACGGCGAACTTCGGGCTGGCAGTCCGCTGGGGCGAGAGGGCGCGTACCCGACGGATGAGGCGCCGCGTGGGGTACTCAAGCCGCCTCTGTCGCGCCTGAACCGCGGCGGCGACCGCGAGGGCTTCGGGGCGCGTTCAGGCGATTGCGCAAGCGAGTTGACTCAGGGCTCCGTCCCGTCGGCGCCCCTGCTCTGGCAGCGGTGGGAGCGCGACCGCCGCGTCCGCTCCCCCACCGCGAGCCCTGGGTTCGCGGCCGGACCTTTTCGATGTCCCTTGCGACCGCGGCCCCGCGCCAGCTCCGACCCCGGAACGCCGGTCGCCACGCGGGGCACCGGTTTCCTGGCCCGCGCGGAGCACGTCGGATCCGCCCGACGAGCGGCGCGGGCTCGCTTAGCGTGGTCGTCGAGGAGCTCGACCGTGGTTGGTCAAGGAGGCAGTGACGCAACACTTCAATGAGGAGAAGCGCGGCGGCGACGCTGGTCGGCCGAAGCCGTTGACCGGCCGCCCCCGGCGTGATCCGGCCCAGGTGTCGATGCGCGAGCTCGACGCGCCGGCGCCGTCACCGGCGGCGCTGCTGGGCCTCCAGCGCAGCCTCGGCAACCAGGCGGTGACGCAGCTCGTGCGATCGCGCGCGACCACGGCTGGTTCAGCGTCGCGGACGCCGGCGCTCCAGCGCATCGGGGAGACGGGGGAGCGTGGCCGCAGGCCACCGTGGGAGCAGATCCTGGCCAACCTGCTCACCACGCTGCCCCCCTGGCTGGCCGGGATCGTGCAACGCGTGGCGGCCGCGATGCGCTCGGGCGATCTGCAGGTCACGGAGTCCGCGGTGATGGCCGCGCTGCCCATCCTGTCCGCCCTCGCCCGCCTGGGCGGCGGCGCGGACGGAGGCTCCGCGATCGTCCCGCACCGGCCCGGGGGTGGGGGCGGGACCAGCGGAGGCGACGGCATCGGGGCGGGACCGTGGCACTCGGTGGTGGCGCTGCTCGGCACACTCCTGGGGACGGATCTCCAGCCGATCCTGGGCTTCGACGACGTCCTCCTCAACGGCGACGCGCTCGCCGAGGCCGGCCTCGTGCACCTGGTGCCGGGCGGCGGAGCGCTGCCCGCGCCGCCCATGCGGGCGCCCGCGCCGCTCGGGTTGCCGGCGCCGCCGCCGCCGCTGGGCGTCGCGTCACCGGCGCGCAGCCAGTTCGCGCGGGGCTTCCCCCGCCGCGAGCAGCTGGCGGCGGACGTGTTCGACGCCGCGTCCGGCAACCAGACGGTCGCGCTCGCGGCGATGACGATCCTCGTGCTCGACCCGCCGGCCGACCAGGGCGAGCTGGTGACCGTCGTCGGACTGGTCGCTCGCATCGCCGACCCGATGGCGGCCATCCAGGCGATCATGGCCGAGCGTCCTGCGCTGACGCCGGAGCAGCGGCGGGTCGCCATCACGATCGCCGGTCGCCCGGCCGACCGCAACGGCGGTCCCGAGGCGCTCGACAGCTACCTGCAGTCGACGCGCCGCCCTCCCGCCCAGCCGGGGCCGACCGCCCACCCGCTCGCCGGCTGGGCCGGCCCGAGCGGCCACGTGGTCGACGACCGCCATCCCATCAACCGTGCGCTCGGGATCGACGGGGAGCACGAGCTGCTGCGCGCGCACCTCGACCCGCTCAACCGGCCCTACGGTGTCGCGGAGCTCACGCAGCCGTGCCTGGACATGGTCGCCGCCGGCGCGAACGCGCCGACGGTCTCCACGCTGCTGCGCTCGCTGGCCACACACCAGCCCACGCTGCCGCGGCTCAACCAGGCGAGCGCCTCGGTCGTCGCGATGCTCCGCCATCCGGCGTTCGCGCCGCACGCCAACACGACGCTGACCGCTCACCCGGCGCTGCTCGGCGCCAACGGGATGGCGGAGTGCATCACCCTCATCGCGCGCCGGCCGGGCAACGCCACACAGGCCGTGATGGTGTCGCTCCTGGAGGCGGTGCAACCGCTGTCGCAACCCCACCGCGTGGTGATGCTGCGCCGCGGCGAGCAGCTCGGACCGGGCGGCGTGGCGCCGCCGGCGCCGGTGTTCGCGCCGGAGCTGACCGCCGCCGCGCTCAACGATCGCATCGGCAGCCTGACCGCCTTGGCCCCCGGCGGCCCTGCTCTCACGATCCAGCAGGTCCACACCGAGTTCTCCAGCCTCGAGAACAGCGTCAACGCGCTCGTCCTGAACGGCACCTGCAGCGCCGGCAGCGCCCAGACGCTGCGCGAGATGTTCCAGCTCGTCTCGACGCGCTGGGCCGCCTTGCAGGCGTTCATCAACAACCAGGCGGTCCGCGCCGGGCTGAACCAGCCGGGCGTGCGCAACAGCGCCAACTGGCTGCGCTGGTTCGTCACGGGCTACCAGGGCGCGCCGGCCAGCCCGGCCCCGGGCGTCACCCACGCGGACCCGACCGGCCGCCAGGTGGTGATCACGGACTGGATCGTCAACCACGTGCGCGAGCGCCACACGTTCGAGAACTTCGACTTCTCGGACACCAACATCGACCGGGCCCCGAACTCCACGTTCTTCGCCGCTGGGATCAGCGACGCCCAGATCGTCGGCGACCTGCGCAACATCATCAACCTCTGCGGCGGCCAGCCGTTCAACGGCAACCCGATCAACATCGGCCAGTACCAGGTGCGGATCGCGCGGGTGCCCGGCCTCGGAGCCGTCCGCTACCGCTTCACGCAGTTCTACATGGGCATCGCGATCGGCTACGCGCAGATCCCGGCCGCGGTGCTGAAGCTGATCCGCACGATCATGGCCCTCTGAGCCGCCAAGCGCGTGGTCAGAGGCAAGCCGACGGGGGGACGCCCCTGCGGCCCGGCTGGCTACAAGCTTGAACTCGGGTGCAGCTAGGGGCCGTTTCGGAGATAGCTCACCACCGGACGTCGACCCCGTAGGGCTGCAAGCGTGGGTCGGCGGTGATGACGGGTAGCCGCTCGATCAGCGCCTGGGCGACGAGCAGGCGGTCGAAGGGGTCGCGGTGATGCATTGGCAGCTTGCGAACCTCCCAAGCATGCTCCGCGCTGAGGCTGAGCCAGGAGAACCCCTCGTTGGCTATCCGGTCGGGCAGATCGTCGGGCGCGCTCAGCTTGCCGAGCGAGCGCTTGATCGCGATCTCCCACAGGCTCGCGATGCTGACCAGAGGCTCGTTCTCCGGATCGGCGATCTCGGTGCGCGCGGTGGGGGAGAGGCTCGAGTCGTTGGTCAGCCACCACAGCAGGACGTGCGTGTCGACCAGCAGCCGGCTCACGTGTACTCGCCGAAGTCCGCCGGCGTCTCGTCGAAGTCGTCGGCGATCTCGATCTCGCCTTTCATCGCTCCCGGCCGGCGCGGCGTCGTCGGCGCGTGGTAGGCGACGATCTTGGCGACGGGCGTCGACCCGCGGCGCACGATGATCTCCTCGCCGGCCTCGGCGCGGGCTACGAGACGCGAGAAGTGGGTCTTGGCTTCGTGGATCGAGACGGCGTCCATATGACTCAGCGTAGTGGACTTAGTCCGCTTAGTCCAATGATGGGATTGCGCCGGCGGCCGCGCCACGATGGCGTGCAGCGGCAGCGCGTGGGGGTCGGCGAAGGCCGGGCAGGCCTTCGCATGGGCGACGTAGACGCCCGGGAAGCGGGTCTTGCGCCAGTTGGCCATGGAGCCTCTAGCGACGACCCTCAGAAGGTCGCCCCCGGGGGACACCGTGGGGGACACAAGGGGACACAGAGAGGGGGTTCGCTGGGGTCCGTTGGGGTCGGACCGCGAACAAAGGCTTCGCGCGAAAGCCCTGCAACGACGCCGAAAGCGGCGAGGAACGGGGATGCCGGAGGAGGGACTCGAACCCCCGACACGCGGATTATGATTCCGCTGCTCTAACCGACTGAGCTACTCCGGCGAGGGCGAGCGCACAGACTAGCGACTGACCTTTACGGCAGTCCGGCGCGGCCGACGGCCACGGTGGTGGTCATCAACACGGCTTCGCGGGCGGCTTTTCGGGCCTCCTCGTGGAAGTCTGGCGCCGTGCAGGCCATGAGCGTGCGGCCGTCCTCGCCGCCGAGTCCGCAGGCGACGGCGATGAGGCCGTCGGGGATCGGGATCTCGTCGACGATCCTGCCGCCCGGGGCGATCCGGCTGAGCGGGCCGCCGAGGGCGTTGGCCGCCCAGATGTGGCCATCGGCGTCCAGGGCGCAGCCGTCTGGGGCGAACGTGATGGCGCCGAACATCGTGGCGGTGTCGCCCGGCTCCGGTGAGGGCTCGATCTGGCCCCACACGCGGCGATCGGCGAGCGTTCCGTCGGGCTGGATGGTGAACGCGGTAGGCGGGCGGCCATCGTCTCGGCGACGATGAGCGTGCCGTCCTCGGTGATCACCGAGCCGTTGGGAACCACAGTCCTCGGCGGCGACGGCGGCGGTGCCGTCCGGGTCGATGCGCACGAGCGTGGTCGATGCGGGATGGCCGCCGCCCATGAGGTCGAAGCCGAAGTTGCCGGCATAGGCGCGGCCCGAACGATCGACGACCATGTCGTTGAGGTGCCCTGCCGTGAGCGCGGACACGTCGGCGTGGACGCGACGGCGCCGTCCCGCGGAATGCCGCAGCACGCGGCGGTCCTTCATCGAGACGACGAGCAGGTCGCCGTCGGGCAGCCAGCCCAGCCCCGACGGCTGGGCCTGGACCTCCAACACCTGCCCCTCGTGCCCGTCGTCGTCGTAGGAGAACACTCCGAAGCGGTAGAAGTCGGCCGCCCACCACTGGCCGTCGTGCCAGCGCGGGCACTCGAAGTACGCGCCGCCCTCGCAGAACGGCGTCAGCGTGGCCGCTCATGCCGCCACCGCGGACTTCGCGGTGGCCATGAACACCTCGAGCTCGCGGCGGACGTCGGGGCCGCAGGGCTGGAAGACGAGCTCCGTCACGCCGTGGTCGCTCAAGCCGGCGAGCCGCTCGCGCAGCTGCGACGCGGTCCCGCTCATGGTCGCCTCCCCGAGCATCGCGTGCCCGCCGGCGTCCCAGGCGGCCTGGTCGGCCTCGTTGAGCCCGACGCAGTGCTGCGAGTGCACGAGGAGGTGGCGCTCTTCGGCGGGCGTGCGCTCGATCACGGCGCGCCACTCGGCGCCGCCCGGCAGGTCCTCCAGCGGCGTGCCGAACTCGTAGGCGCCGTGGTAGGCGAGCGCGAGCCCGGGCCCTCCCGTTGCGCGCACGCGCTCCGATGAAGGAGCCTCTCCCTCGTCCAGCACGGTCCCCCAGAACAGGTACGACACCCAGGCGAACTCCTTGGCGAACTCGGGCAGCGCGAGCGTGATGTAGAGGCCGTCGCCCAGCTCGCGGGCGACCGCGGCGCCCTTGGGTCCCAGGGCCGCGACGCTGATCGGCACCTCGACCGGCCGCGGCGCGGCGTGGCCGGATGGGTGCAGCATCCGCATCCGCGCGCCCTCCCACTCGACCGTCTCACCGCGCAGCAGGCCGCGGTAGGCGCGGATGTAGCGGTCCATGTATGCCCACGGGATCGCGCGGTAGCCCATCGCCCGCCGGCCGGTGAAGCCGGTGCCGAAGGCGACCGCGACGCGGTCGGGCGCGAGCGCGGCGAGGGCCGCGGTGGCCGCCGCGTTGACCATCGGGTGGCGCAGCGTCGGCACCAGGACGCCCGGACCGAGGCCGATGCGCTCCGTGCGCTCGGCCGCGAGCGCCAGCATCATCCAGACGTCGGGACTCTGTTGCGGCGTGTCGTACAGCCAGGCGCGCTCGTATCCGAGTTCCTCGGCCAGGCCGATGTGCTCATGCGACTGCAGCGTCGTCGGGAACGCGCACGAGATCTCCATGGGACTCCTCTCTGCGACCAACTCCGCGAGTACCCCACACCGCACGGTGGTAAGCAAGCGCTTAGTAACCGCGCGAGGGCAGGATCATCCGCGCCACCAGGTCCGCGTAGAGCCGGCCCACCTCGTCGGAGGTCTTGTGGTCCGCGGCCGGGTGATACCAGCGGGCGAGATCGATCCCGAGCGACAGGATCGCGAGCGTGGTGCCCTCCAGATCCGGGATGTCGAAGGCGCCCGCGGCCACGCCCGCGGCGAGCTCGGCCCCGAGCAGCTCCTCGAAGCGGTCGCGCACGAGGGCGATCCGGTGCAGTTGCGCGCCCGGGAGCGCCTTCAGCTCGTACTGGATGACCCGCGCGACGACGTGGTGGTCGGCGTGCCACTTCGCGAACGCGGCGACGAACCGGCGCACGCGCTGCTCGGGCTCGGGCGGCGCGTCGTGCAGCGCGGCCACGACGGCGTCCAGCACGGACTGGTGCCCGATCCGGCTGATCTCGTACAGCAGGTCGCTCTTGGACTTGTAGTGGACGTAGATGGCCGCCGGACTCATGCCCGCGCCCTCGCTGATCTCCCGCGTCGTGGCCGCGTGGAAGCCGCGCCGGGCGAACGCCGCCAGTGCGGCGAGGAGGATCCGCCGCGAGGAATCGGACTCGATGCCGGCCCACAGCAGGGCGGAGTGCGCGCCGACTTCCTCCTCCGCCGGCCGGCGACGGCGCCGTGCCGCGGGCATCAGCTCGGCGGGTCGACGCTGTCGACGTAGAGATCCGCCTGGAGCTCCGCGCCGTCGACGTAGGCGTAGGGCGAGAAGTCGGTGACGCCGGCCGCGGCCAACACGTCCTCGCACAGGAACGTGTTGCCCGTGCACTCGCGCGCTGGGCGGGTGATAATCCCGTGGGCCGCGTCGGCGTAGAGCTCCGGGCGGCGGGAGCGGGCGATCGCGTCGTCGCCGCCGAGCAGGTTCTGGACGGCGCGGTGGCGATAGCGTGCGCGGCCAGAGCGCGTTGGAGGCGATGCCGTCGCCCCGGAACTCCTCGGCGCAGCCCAGCGCGCAGAGGCTCATCGCGTACTTGGCGGCGGTGTAGGCGAGTGGCCGGAGAACCAGCGCGGGTCGAGCGACAGCGGCGGCGAGAGCGTCAGCACGTGCGGGTTCGACGCCGCGCGCAGATGCGGGATGCAGGCCCGGGTCAGCACGAACGTGCCGCGGGCGTTGATCGCGTGCATCAGGTCGTAGCGCTTCATCGCCAGGTCGAGCGAGCCGCGTCAGGTCTGATCGCGCTCGCGTTGTTGACGCAGATGTCGATCCCGCCGAACCGCTCGACGGCCGCGGCGACAGCGACGCCGACCTGCGCCCTCGTCGCGCACGTCGCCCACGCATCGGCAGCGCCTGGCCGCCGGCCGCCTCGATCTCGGCGGCCGCGGTGAAGATCGTGCCCGGCAGCCGGGGTGCGGCTCGGCGGTCTTGGCGAGCAGCGCGACGTTCGCGCCGTCACGCGCCGCGCGCAGCGCGATCGCGAGGCCGATGCCGCGGCTCCCGCCGGAGATGACCAGTGTCTTGCCCGCCAGCGACTTGTCCATGGCGGGCATTCTCACTCACGGCGAGCCGTGCGCACCGCGGACCCTGCAACCCGGAAGGAGCACATGCAGGGCCCGCGACGCGCGGGATGACGCGCCGGGCTCGTCAACGGCCCGCGGGGCCGTGGGAGGGATGGGGGGCGACCGCGGGCACCCGGTGCGTTGCGCAGCTAATCGGAGCGTCCGGCGCGCCGCAATCGGTGGTCGCCCCTGAAGTTCAGACCGACTCGATCGCCGCCGAGATGCGCTCGAACGGCACCGCCGCGCGGGTGACCACCGCGCGCACGTCGTCCACCGAGCCCGCGTCGAAGAGCAGGTAGCACGTCTCGTCTTCGGGGACGAGGATCGCCCGCAGGTAGCGCACCGGCACGCCTCCGCGGGTGTGCTCCTCGGCGGCCTCTCGCACCCCGGACGTGCCGACCGCGCCGGTGCGGGGGACGTAGACCTCGACGATGAACTCGGACACAGTGGTGACCCTAGGGTTGACCTGGACGGGGCGAAATCACGGAAACCTCACGGGTTACGATTGGTGAGCCGGGCGGCCAGCTGGCCCCGGTTGCGGACCCCGAGACGGGCGTACGCGCGGGACAGATGGACCTCGACGGTGTGCACGCCGAGATGGAGCGTGCGAGCGATCTCCTTGTTCGCCATCCCCTGTGCGGCGAGCTCGACGACGTCGCGCTCGCTCGGCGTCAGCTCGCCTTCGGCGCGGGGGCGGCGGCCGCCCACGCGCGACAGCTCGCCGGACGCGCGGGCCGCCCAGCCGGGCGAGCCGAGCGCCTCGAACGCGGCCACGGCGGCGGCGAGCGACTCGCGCGCGCCGCCCCACTGCTTGAGCCGGCGCTGTGCCAGGCCGAGGCTCATCAGCGTCCGCGCGGCGTCGAAGCGCAGCCCGAGGGCGGCGTAGCCTGCGGCCGCCTCGGCGAGCGCGTCGCCGGCCTCTGCGGCGTACGGCCCGGTGGCCAACACGACCAGCGCCGAGCAGCGGCGGGCGGTGAGCTCGGCCCAGGGGTGCTCGCGGGCGGCGGCCAGCTCGGCGAACCGCTCGGCCACCGCGCGCGCCGCCTCGGCTTCGTCGGACTCCAACAGCGCCTCGACCAGGTCGGGGGCGGCGGGGAAGACGCCCGGCTCGCTCACGCCCTCGCGCTCGGTGTACTCCCACACGGCGCGCAGCGCTTCCGCCGCCGGCGCCGGCTCGCGGGCCAGCAGCGCGGCGATGCCGCGGGCGCGCAGGGCCTCGAGCCGGTCCCAGCTCGAGTCCACGCTCGCGGCGCGGGCGATCGCGTCCGCCGCCCAGCGCTCCGCCGTCTCCGCGTCGCCCCGGCCCACGGCCAGCAGCGCACGGCAGCGCTGGTACATCGGCTTGATGAGGATCGCGCCCTCGGAGGACTCCGCCCACTCGTCCAGCCGGCGCTCGGCGGCGTCCCACTGGCCGGCCCGCAGCTCCAGCTCGGTCAGGTGCAGGCGGCCGAACGCGTAGGAGGCCGGCTCGCCGCGTTCGTCCGCGAGGTCGAGCAGGCCCTTGAGGGTCCGGCGCGCCGCGTCCAGCTCGCCGCGCCAGACGTGGCGCTGCCCGGCCACGCGCTCCGGGGAGTTGACGATGAACGAGCCGGCGTCCGCGAAGACGGCCGACCGCTCGCACAGGTCGTCCAGCGGCCGTCCGGTCATCGCCCGCACCCACCCGAGGGCATAGAGCGCGAGCCGCTCGACGTCCCGCCCCGCCGCGTCGGCGAGCGACAGGGCCTCCAGCGCCCACGCCTCCGCGTCCGGCACGCGGGTCACCGTGGCCGCGGCGGCGTTGCAGGCCCGCTTGGCCAGCGCATAGGCGCGCAGGCCCGGCTCGTCGGGGCACTCGGCCAGCGCCTGCTCCCACAGGTGCTCCAGGTCGGCCAGCCGGCGCGGGCCGACGCCCTCGGAGAGCATCAGCCAGCCGCGCGCGCGGACCGGGCCGGGCGCGAGTTGCGGGACGGCCGGCGTCAGCAGGTCGGTCATCCGCTGCAGCTCGCCGGCCCGCTGGAGGTAGGCGGCGTAGTCGAGCAGGCGCTCCTCGTGCTCGGGCGAGCCGGGCGGGGTGAGGCGCAGCGCGTGCTCGGCCAGCCCGGCGGCCTGGCGGCGCGCTCCGCGGTCGAACGTGTCCAGCGCCGCCTGGGTCAGCGCGTCGGCCAGCTCCGGGTCCGGCCGGTCGGTGGCCCGGGCCAGGTGCAGCGCGCGCAGCCGCCGGTCGGCCACGACGCCGGCGAGCGTGCGGTGCAGCTCGCGCCGCTCGGTGCGGCGCGAGCGCTGCTGCGCGGCTGCCGCGAGCAGCGGGTGGGACGGGCGCACGCGGTCGCCGTCCACGCGCAGCAGGCCGGCGTCGACCGCCGCCTCGACCGCCTCGGCGTCCTCGACGACCGCGAGCTCGTCGAGGTGCAGGTCGCCGCTCAGCGCCACTGCGAGCAACAGCCGGCGGTCGGCCTGCCCCAGGCGGGCCACGCGGGAGCCGAGCAGCTCGTTGACCGCGGCGGGGACGGGGATGTCCTCCCCGACCCGGGGCAGGCCGCGCTCGAGCAGCGTCCGGCCGACCTCGAGCGCGAACAGCGGGTTGCCCAGCGTCGACTCGACGACGCGGCGCAGCAGCGGCCGCGGCAGCGAGAGATTCAGCCGCTCGCTCAGCAGCCGCCGGGTCGCGCCGAGGCTGAGCGGGCCGATCCGCAGGTGCTCCAGCCCGCGCCGCTCCAGCGCCCGCTCCAGGTCCGTGGCCGGACCGGGGCGGCGGGCGAGCAGGAAGCGCACCGGCTCGTCGGCGAGCCGGCGGGCGGCGAACACCAGCGCCTGGGCCGACGGCTCGTCGAGCCACTGGACGTCGTCGATCGCCACCAGCACCGGCGCGGCGGCGGCGAGCGACCGCAGCAGCCCGCGCAGCGCGAGCGCGATCGCGTGCGGCTCGGAGGCGACGCCCGCCGGCTCGGCGCGCAGCAGCGCGACCTCGAGCGCCGCGCGCTGCGGCGGCGGCAGCTCGTCCAGCTCGTCGCCCGCGACGCCGTCGCACAGGTCGATCAGCGCGGCGAAGGCGAGCCCGGTCTCGGCCCCGCTGGGCCGGACGGCGAGCACGCGGTCCCCGCGCTCGCGGGCCAGCTCGAGGCCGGCCTCCCAGAGCGTCGTCTTGCCGATCCCGGCCCCGCCGCTGAGCACGAGCGCCGGGGCCGGAGGCTCACGCAGCGCCGCAAGCTCGCTGTCACGCCCGACGACGATGGCCTGCTGGTTCGCGTTCACCACACTCACGCGCCATCGAATCAGGCTGAGGGCGAACGCGCCACCTGACAATCAGGTGAAGACCCTTAAGTATCGGCCCCCCGGACGGGGGGTCCTGGCAGGGAGACGCCGCCCGGCACCGTAGGCTCCGGACCATGAACCTCCAGCCGCACGACACGGACACGCACGTAATCGACCCGGGCGACGTCGCCCCGGTGACCGGCGAGTACCGCCTTCGTCCTCCGGTCTCGCTGGACGCGGAGCCGCCTCAGGGCGTTCCCGTCTGGGAACCGGACGACGGGGACTACGCCTGAACGAGCTCGCCCGTCGGCGCCTCGCGCGCGTCGCGGCGTAGGAACGCGGCGCGCGCCACGCCGGCGGCCAGCAACGCGGCCAGCGCGCCCGCCAGCAGGCCGGCGCGCGGGCCGGCGGCCTCCGCCAGCCAGCCGACCAGCGGCGCGCCGATCGGCGTCGAGCCGAGGAAGACGATCGAGTAGAGCGCCATCACGCGCCCGCGCATCGCGGGCTCGACGTTGACCTGCAGCGAGGAGTTCACGCCGGCGGCGAACGTCACGCTGGCCGCGCCGAGCGGCAGCAGCGCGAGGATCTGCAGCGGCAGCGTGGGTGCCGCGGCCACGAGCAGCTCGGCCGTGCCGAAGGCCAGCGACGAGGCGACCAGCAGGCGCGGCGTCACGCGCCCGCGGGCGCCCGCGGCCAGCGCGCCGGACACCGAGCCGACGCCCATCGCGGCGGTCAGCAGCGCGTACGTCGGTCGCGGTGCCGTGCCAGGTGTAGCTGGCCAGCAGCGGCAGCAGGACCTGGAAGTTGAAGGAGACGGTGCCGACCAGGGCCATCATGGCCAGCGGGATGAACAGCTCGGGGGTGCGGCGGACGTAGCGCAGCGCCGCTGCGCAGCTCGCCCCGGCTTGCGCTCGACGGCCTTCGGGGCCGTCAGCTGCCGCGGGTCCATCAGCGCGCAGGGCGACGAGCATCGCCACGAACGAGAGCGCGTTGATCGCCGAAGCAGGGCCCGACGCCGAGCAGCGCGATGATCGCGCCCGCCGCGGCTGGGCCGATGATCCGCGAGGAGTGGACGATCACCGAGTTCAGCGCCACCGCGTTGACCACCCGGTCGGGCCCGACCATCTCGACGACGAACGCCTGACGGGCGGGATTGTCGATGCGCGTTGATCGTGCCGCGTACGCAGACGAGCGCCAGCACCATCCACGGCGTCACCGCACCGGTCTCGGTCAGCGCGAACAGCGTCGCGCGCGGGCACGATCATGGCCAGCTGGGTGCACGTGAGCAGCCGCCGCTTCGGGATCCGGTCGGCCAGCAGGCCGCCCCAGGCGCCGAACAGCAGGATCGGCAGGAACTGCATCGCCGCGGTGAGGCCGACCGTCACGCCGCGAGCCGGTCAGCGTGACCATCAGCCACATCGTGGCCACGTTCTGCATCCAGTTGCCGCTGATCGAGACGACCTGTCCCGTGAAGTAGCGGCGGTAGTTGGGGACGCGCAGTGAGGTGAACGGTACGCTCGAGCGCCGCGGTCACGCGCGCGGCCTCCTCGAGGACCTGCTCGAGGATCGCCGCCGCCCGGTCGAGCGTGGCGAGCTCGTCCGGGGTCAGGCCGTCCAGCCGGCGGCGCGAGGAAGGCGTCCTTGCGGTCGCGCTGGGCGGCCAGCAGCGCGCGGCCCGCGGGGGTGACGGTGATGAGGCTGGAGCGGCGGTCGGCGGGGTCGCCGGCGCGCTCGAGCAGCCCGGCCTCCTCGAGGCGGGCGAGGACGCGGGTGGCCGTGGGGCGCTGGATGCGCTCGCGCTGGGCCAGCTCCGACGGCGTCAGCGGGCCGTGGCGGCGACGTGGTCAGCGCCGCGGCCTGCGACGGGCTCAGCTCCCCACCGGCCTCCTGGCGCAGCCGCCGGCCGAGCCGGGCGATGACCGGGCGGAGCCGGTGCGCGAGGTCTGGGGGGGAGATGGTTTGCATTGCTAATTAGCTTAGCAAAGCACCTGCTCCGTTGACCGCCTCGTCGCGCTGCGAAACACGTGGGGCGCCTGACCGTCGAGTATTCGACGCCAAGGAGCCCCAGCTCACCATTGGCGCCGGAGAAGCGATCAGCCGGGAAACCGCGGCCAATTCCCTCGATCCCTACCCAGCCGGCCGTTCGCCGGGGCAACACGCGTCCCCGTGCGAGGATCAGCGGCCATGGATGAACTCGAGAAGGCCGTACAGGGCGTCGTCGGCCGGTGCCTGGGCGTGCGGGAGGGCGAGGACGTCGTCGTCGTGGTCGACGCGGGCACGCGCGAGATCGGCGAGGCGCTGCGGGCGGAGGCGGCGCGGCGCGGTGCCGAGGCGGTGCTGGCCGTGATGGACCCGCGCGCCGTCGACGGGCAGGAGCCGCCGGCGGCGGTGGCCGGGGCGCTGGCGGCGGCGGACGTGTTCATCGCGCCGACCTCGAAGTCGCTGTCGCACACCCGCGCGCGCAAGGCGGCCAGCGAGAACGGCGCGCGCGGCGCGACGCTGCCCGGCGTCACCGGCGACCTGCTCGCGCGGCTGATGGCGGCCGACCTCGAGACGCTGCAGGACCGCAGCCGGAAGCTCGCGCGGCTGCTCACCGAGGCGGACGAGGCGCGCTTCACCTGCCCGCGCGGCTCGGACTTCCGCCTGGACCTGAGCGGCCGCACGGGGATGCCGGACGACGGCGACCTGACTGCGCCCCGAGCCTTCGGCAACCTGCCGTGCGGCGAGGGATTCATCGCCCCGCTGAACGGCGAGGGGCGGTTCGTCGTGGCGTCGCTGGCCGGGATCGGGCTCGGCACCGGCACCCTGACCGTCGAGGACGGGCACCTGACCGCGGCCGAGGGGCCCGAGGCCGAGCAGCTGCTGGCCACGCTGCGAGCCGCCGGCGCGCAGGGCACGAACCTCGCCGAGCTGGGGATCGGCACGAACGAGAAGGCCACGCTGACCGGCAACATGCTCGAGGACGAGAAGATCCTCGGCACGGTGCACGTGGCGTTCGGCGCCAGCGCGGGCATCGGCGGGACCGTGTCCGTGCCCGTCCACCTCGACTCGGTCGTGCTCGAGCCGACGCTCGACATCGGCGGCACCCGGGTCATCGAGGCGGGCCGATTCGTCCTCTGATCGCCGTCCCGAACGTCTCCGAGGGGCGCGATCGGGCGCTCCTCGAAGCGATCGCGCGGCGCGTTCGGCGCGGTCCATCTGCGTCGTCCGACCCCGATCACCACCGCGTCGGTGTTCACGCTGGTCGGCGAGCCGGGGCGGCTGCACCAAGCGGTGATCGCGGGCGCCCGCGAGGCGATCGCCCGCATCGACCTGACGACACACCAGGGTGTCCACCCGCGCGTGGGCGCGCTCGACGTGGCGCCGATCGTCTACCTCGACACCGAGCAGCGCGGGGCGGCGATCGCCGAGGCGCTCGTGCTGGCCGACGCGCTGGGCGAGCTCGGCGTCCCGGTCTACCTGTACGGCGAGCTCGCCGGCGGCCGCACGCGGGCCGAGCTGCGCCGGCCGGGCGCGCTCGACCGCCTCGACGCCCGACTTCGGCCCGCGCGCGCACCCCACGGCCGGCGCCACGCTCGTGGCCGCCCGGCCGCCGCTGGTCGCGTTCAACGTCGAGGTCGACGCGCCGCTCGAACTGGCGCGCCAGATCGCCGCCGGCCTGCGCAGCGACCACGTGAAGGCGCTCGGCCTGCGGCTCGCGAGCACCGGCGTCGTCCAGGTCTCGACCAACATCGAGGACCACACGCGCACGTCCGCCGCCGATGTGGTCGCGGCGGTCCGCCGGCGGGCGCGGGTGACGGGCGCCGAGCTCGTCGCGCCGGCGCCGCGCGCGGCGCTCGCGAACTTCCCGCAAGACGTGCCACTTCGGGCCCCTGCGCCGCTCGAGGATGAACTACCCTCGTAGTCCTCATGGCCCAGACGAAGCGCAAGAGGCGGACCAAGCACCGCGGCAACGCCGCCGGGTCCATCGAGGCCCGCGGCCGCACCGGGCGCAAGCCCACGGCGGAGGAGCAGAAGAAGGCCTCCCGCCAGACCGCGCGCGAGCGCCGCGCGGCCAAGCCGCCGAGCTGGAACAGCGCCGCGCTGAAGGCGATGGCCATGGCCGCCGTGCTGTTCGCGCTCACCCAGTTCCACATCCTGGGCAAGAACACGTCGATCTCGCAGGGCTTCGTCCTCGCCGTGTTCGCGATGGTCGTCTACACGCCGCTGGCCTACTTCACCGACCAGCGCGGTCTACAACCGCGTGCAGCGCCGCCAGCAGCAGCAGCGCAAGAGCTGATGGACGTCCGCGGATTCACCGTCGGGCCGGTGCAGGAGAACACCTGGATCGCCCGCCGCGAGGACGCGCGCGCGGCGCTGCTGATCGACCCCGGCGACGAGCCCGAACGGCTGATCGAGGCGATCGAGGCGCTCGGCGTGACCGTCGAGGCGATCCTCATCACCCACTGCCACTTCGACCACGTCGGCGCCGTCGCGCCGCTGGCGCGGGCCACCGGCGCACCGGTGCACTGCCCCAAGGGCGAGGTCCAGATGCTCGGAGCAGATCCTCACGTTCCCCGGCTTCGGCCCTTACGAGGGCTACACGCCGGAGCAGACGGTCGTCGGGCGGCGACACGCTCCAGTTCGCCGGCTTCGCCATCGACGTCCTCTCCACGCCCGGCCACAGCCCGGACCACGTCACGTACTCGATCGCCGACGAGCAGGTGATCTTCTCGGGCGACGTGCTGTTCCAGGGCTCGGTCGGCCGCACCGACCTGCCGGGCTCCGACCACGCCACGCTGATGGCCTCGATCGCCACGCTGCTCGACACGCTGCCGGACGACACCCGGGTCATCCCGGGTCACATGGGCACCACCACGCTCGGCCGCGAGCGGGCCACGAACCCGTTCCTGCGCGAGCTCACGGCCCGTTGAGCAGCCGCTTCCAGGCGCCGCGCGGCACCTCCGACGTGCTGCCCGACGTCGCGGCGGAACGCGTCCGGCTGGAGGAGACCGCGCGCAAGATCCTGGCCCGCGCCGGCTACGGCCGCGTCGAGACGCCGGTCTTCGAGGCCACGCAGCTGTTCGCGCGCACGGTGGGGGAGGCCACCGACGTCGTCCAGAAGGAGATGTACACGTTCGCGGACGGCAGCGGCGACAGCCTGACCCTGCGCCCCGAGGGCACCGCGCCGGTCGTCCGCGCCTACCTCGAGCACGGCATGCACAAGCTGCCGCAGCCGGTGAAGCTGTGGTACCTCGACGAGCTTCTTCCGCTACGAGCGCCCGCAGGCGGGCCGCTACCGCCAGTTCTGGCAGATCGGCGCCGAGGCGGTCGGCTCCGCCGACCCCGCCGTCGACGCCGAGCTGATCCTGCTGCTGGGCGAGCTGCTCGAGGCGATCGGCGCGCGCGACGTCAAGCTCGTGCTGGCCACGCTCGGCCAGCCGGAGTCCCGGGCGGCGTACCGGGAGGAGCTCAGGGCCTACCTGCGCGCGCACGAGATCCGAGCTCTCCGCGGAGGTCGTCGAGCCCGGATCGACCTCAACCCGCTGCGCGCGTTCGACGCCAAGCACGCGCGGCACCCAGCGGGTGATGGCGGACGCGCCGCGGCTGCATCGACCGGCTCCCCCGGGAGGACCTCGACCACTTCGCCGAGGTCTGCCAGCTGCTGCGACGAGGCCGGGCATGCGACTACGAGGTCGACACGACGCTCGTGCGCGGGCTCGACTACTACACGCGGACGCTGTTCGAGTACCGGTCGGGCGCGCTGGAGGCCGCGCAGAACACGCTGGGCGGCGGCGGGCGCTACGACGACCTGGCCGAGCAGATCGGCGGCCCGCCGACGCCCGGGATGGGCTGGGCCGCCGGCGTCGAGCGGATGCTGATGGCCTCCCGGCAGCCCAAGCCGGCCGAGCCGCCGCTGGACATCTGGTCGCCTACGAGCCGGGCCACAAGTCGCCGGCGTTCAGGCTGGCGGCCGACGTCCGCCGCGCCGGGCTCGGCGCCCGCATCGAGCTCGCCGGACGCAGCGTCAAGGGGCAGCTCAAGCAGGCCTCGCGCAGCGGCGCTCGCTACGTTGCCATCTTCGGCGACGACGGCGTCCAGCTGCGCGACCGCGAGGGCGGAGAGGACAAGCTCGTCGAGCCCGAGACCGTCATGCACCACATCCGAGGACGTATGTAGATGAGGCCACCGCGCGCCAACCAGTACCGCGACGCCTGGGCGGGCGAGCTCGACGCCGCGCGCGTGGGCGAGCACGTGCGCGTGGCCGGCTGGGTGAACCGCCGGCGCGACCACGGCGGGCTGATCTTCATCGACCTGCGCGACCGCTCGGGCATCGTCCAGCTCGTCTTCCACCCGGAGACCGCGCCGGAGGCCCACGCACTGGCCCAGCGGCTGCGCCCCGAGCACGTGCTCAGCGCGGCCGGCGAGGTCGTCCGGCGCGAGCCCGGCAACGTCAACCCGAACCTCGAGACGGGCGAGATCGAGCTGTCGGTGAGCGACGCGCAGCCGCTCGCGGAGGCCGAGACGCCGCCGTTCGCCATCGACGAGGACGCGCCCGGTGGACGAGATGATCCGCCTGCGCCACCGCATGCTCGACCTGCGCCGCTCCGGCATGCAGGAGGCGATGGCCGCGCGCCACGTCGTCAACCGGGCGATGCGCGACTACCTGAACGCCAACGACTTCCTCGAGATCGAGACGCCGATCCTCACCCGCTCCACGCCCGAGGGCGCGCGCGACTTCCTGGTGCCGTCGCGGCTGAGCCCGGGCGCGTTCTACGCGCTGCCGCAGTCGCCGCAGCTGTTCAAGCAGCTGCTGATGATGAGCGGCTACGAGCGCTACTACCAGATCGCCCGCTGCTTCCGCGACGAGGACCTGCGCGCCGACCGCCAGCCCGAGTTCACCCAGCTCGACCTCGAGATGAGCTTCGTCGACGAGGAGGACGTCCTCGGCGTCACCGAGAGCCTGCTGGCCCGCGTGTTCGAGGAGGCCGGCTTCCCGGCGCCGCCGCCGCCCTGGCCGCGGCTGGGCTACGACGAGGCGATGGCCCGCTACGGCTCCGACAAGCCCGACCTGCGCTTCGGGCTGGAGATCCAGGACCTCGCGCGAGGCCGTGGCGAACACGGAGTTCCGCGTCTTCCAGGCCTGGGCGACGGTGCGCGCGGCTGAACGCCGGGCGGCGCGAGGCGTCGCGCCGCGAGCTCGACGAGCTGACCGAGGTGGTCAAGCGCTTCGGCGCCGGCGGACTGGTGTGGGCGTTCGTGCAGGAGGACGGGTCCTGGCGCTCGCCGGCCGGCAAGGCGCTGTCGGACGCCGACCGGGCGGACATCGAGGCCGCGCTGCAGGCGTCAGCCCGGGGACCTGCTGCTGATCGTGGCGGACGCGAACGCCGACGTCGTCGCCACCGCGTTGGGCGAGCTGCGGCTGGAGCTGGGCCGCCGCTACGACCTGATCGACCGCAGCCGCCACGAGCTGCTGTGGGTGGTCGACTTCCCGATGTTCGAGTGGAACGCCGGCGAGCACCGCTGGGACGCGCTGCACCACCCGTTCACCGCCCCGGTCGGCTCGTTCGAGGACCCGGGCAAGCTGCACATCGCGGGCCTACGACATCGTGCTCGACGGCTCGGAGATCGGCGGCGGGTCGATCCGCATCAACCGCCCCGAGGTCCAGCAGCAGGTGTTCACCGCGCTCGGCATCTCCGAGCAGGAGGCGGACGCCCGCTTCGGCTTCCTGCTCGAGGCGCTCAGGTACGGCGCGCCGCCGCACGGCGGGATCGCGCTCGGGATCGACCGGATCGTGGCGATCATCGCCGGCCGCGAGTCGATCCGCGACGTGATCGCGTTCCCGAAGACGGCCAGCGGCTCGGACCCGCTGACCGGCGCGCCGGCGCCGGTGGACGCCGCGCCAGCTGGCCGAGGTCGGCATCAAGCTGGCCGGGCCGCCGCCTCCGGCCTAGACCCCATATCGCTAAAGCGGCCCGGCGGGCTGCCGATCCTCTGGTCGTGAGCCAGATCTCCCCGCCCGTCCGCATCATCCTCGTCGGCGCCGTCCTCTTCCTCGCCGCGTGGTTCACGGTGCTGCGCCCCAAGTCGGGCGCCACCGTCGCGCCGCCCGCCACGCCGGCCGCCACCGCCACGGCCACCGGCACGCCGACCGACGCGTACGGCCGGGCCGTCGCCAAGGCGAAGGGCGCCGCCGCGCAGACCTCCGCCGCCGCCGCGCGCGACGCCGGCGAGACGCAGCCGCCGCAGACCGAGGCGCAGACCGGCTCCGCCGCCAAGACCGCCCCGGCGCAGCCGCCGATCGCCATCCCGGCGAAGGTCCTGGCCACGCTTCCGACTGACGTCGCGACCGCGCTGAAGGCCCGCAAGACCCTTGTGCTCGGCGTGACCGCCGACGGCGCGACGGACCTGCGCCCGCTGGCGGACGACGATCGCTACGTGCGCAACGCCCTGCAGCGCGTCAATCGCTACCACGGCCAGGTGCTGGTCAAGCGCATCCCGGTCGGCTCGCTCGTGAGCTACGCGCCGCTCGTCGGCGACCTGGAGGTCGACCAGACGCCGAGCATCGTCGTCATCGACCGCAAGCTCCAGGGCACCGTGCTCCCCGGCTACGTCGATCAGGCCGCGATCAACCAGGCGATCGCCGACGCCCGCGGCACGGCCATCGCCGATCCCTATCTCGCCAAGCTCAGCCTGACCTGCACCCGCTACTACACACGCGTCGCCCGCTGGTCGCTGCCCACCGAGAAGGGCAAGGCCGCCCGCACGGCGTCCAACCGCGACGCGATCGGCATCGTCGCCACCTACCGCGGCATCGTGGCCGCCACGCCCGCCCCGGCCCAGTGGCGGAGCCTGAAGACCCAGTTCGTCCGCTACCTCGCCGGGCGCGAGACGAGCCTGCGGGCGGCGGCGCGCAACGGCGCGCAGATCTCCGCGGGCAGGTTCCGCACCGACACCTCGCCGGCGGCCGTCGCGCTCGACCGCAGCTTCAACCGCGCGGGCGCCCTGGGCTGCGCGGTCGACCGCCGGTCCTAGGACCGGCGCCCGGAACACGCCGGGTTCTCGCGGGCCCCCGGCCGCCTCTGCCAGCACCCGGCAACCCGCACACGTACCACCAGCATGCGAGCGGGTTGCCGTGCACCGGCAGCGACGACGGTTGCTGCCGCGAGCGACCCGTCGTGTTCACGGCCGCCGGTCCTAGACTCGCCTTCATAGAGCGCTTCGCCGAGCACCTCTCCGCCCCGGTCAACCGGGGGCATGTCCCGCCGGACGCCTGTCATGGGGCGGCCGGCGGTGCCGTGTGCGGCGACCTCGTGCGGATCTCGGTCGCCGTCGACGGCGCGATCGTGCGAGCGGGGTTCGACGCGTCGGGCTGCGGGGCGGCGATCGCCGCCGGATCGGCGGCGGTGGCGCTGGTGGACGGCGAGTCCCTGTTCGACGCGGCCCGCGTGGGCACGCGGGAGATCTCGGACGAGCTGGGCGGCCTGTCCCCGGGCAAGCTGCACGCCGCCGAGCTGGCGGCCGACGCGCTGCACCGGGCGCTCGGCGCCGCGGCGGCCGTGCAGGCCGCCGTGCCGGCCGCGGTGAGCCGCACGCTCGTGGCCATGAGCGGCGGCGTCGACAGCGCCGTCGCGGCGCTGCTGGTCCGGGACGCAGGTCGCGAGGCGGTGGCGGTGACGCTCGAGCTGTGGGCGGACCCGGAGAACGACGCCGAGGCGTCCTGCTGCTCGGCCCACGCGGTCCGGCTGGCCCGCTCGCTGGCCCACCGGATGGGTCTGCCGCACCTGACCCTCGACCTGCGCGAGGCGTTCCGCGCCGGCGTGGTCGACCCGTTCCTGGCCGGTTACACGGCGGGCGAGACGCCGAACCCGTGCGTCGGCTGCAACGGCCACGTGCGCCTGGACGCGATGCTCGACCTCGCCGGCCGCCTGGGCGCGGCCGACCTGGCCACCGGCCACTACGCGCGGCGCACGGCCGACGGCCTGCTGCCGCACCGCCGCCGACCCGGCCAAGGACCAGGCGTACATGCTCGTCCGCGCTGGCGCCGGCGTCGCTCGCCCGGATGCGCTTCCCGCTGGGCGAGCTGACCAAGCCCGAGGTCCGCGCGCTCGCGGCCGAGGCCGGGCTGCCGGTGGCCGCGCAGCCGGACTCGCAGGACCTGTGCTTCCTGGCCGGCACGGGCAAGGCGGCGTTCCTGGCCCGCCACGCGCGGCTCGCCGACGTCCCCGGGGAGATCGTCGACCGCGCCGGCGCCGTGGTCGGCGTGCACCGCGGGCCACCACCACTTCACGGTCGGCCAGCGCAAGGGGCTGGGCGTGCGGCGCCGACGAGCCGCTGTACGTCCTGCGCACCGACGCGGCGGCCAACCGCGTGGTCGTGGGCTCGCGCGCCGAGCTCGCCACGCGCAGCGTGCGCGTGCGCGGCGCGCGGCTGCACCGGCCCGCCGCCGAGGTCGACGCGGTCCGGCTGCGCTACCACTCCCGCGCCGTCCCCTGCCGCGTCGCGGCGGAGGACGGCCGGCGGCTCGAGCTGCGCTGGACGAGGACTTCCACGGCGCCGCGCCCGGCCAGGCGGCCTGCCTGCTGCGGGGCGACGTGATCGTCGGCTGGGGGACGATCAGCGCGTAGCGAGGTGCCACGCGGCGACCGAGGCCGCGTCGCTGGAGCTCGTTGTCGGCGATCATCCGCTCGACCTCGGCGACGGGTGAAGCGCCGGACGATCAGGCCGTGCTCGGTCGCCTCGAGCGCCTGCGCGCCGGGTTCGAGTCCTGTGGCCCGCCAGACGTCGACGGGCTGGTCGAGCAGGCCGTAGGCGAAGTACAGGCGGCCGAGCCGCTCCAGGCGACCGGCCCGCAGGCCGGTCTCCTCCGCGAGCTCCGCCGCGGGCGAGCGCCTCGCGTCCGCGGCGTCCTCCCACGCGCCCTGCGGGAACTCCCAGAAGCGCTCCCCCACCGGGTGGCGGAACTGCTCGACCAGCCACGTGTCGTCCCCGTCGAGCGGGACGATCAGCGCGGCGGGAGGCTTCTCCACCCAGCCGTACACCCCCGGCGTGCCGTCCTCGCGCTCCGTGCGGTCCTCATGGACGCGCATCCAGCGGTTCTCGTAGACGACGCGAGTCGATGTGACGCGCACCGGGTCGCAGCCTAGACTCAGGCGCGTGACGTCCTCCGACGAGATCCGCGAGCGCTACCTCAGCTTCTTCGAGAGCCGCGACCACCAGCGGCTGCCCTCCGGCTCGCTGGTCCCGGCCGAGCACGACCCGTCCGTACTGCTCACCACGGCGGGCATGCACCCGCTCAAGCCGTACTTCCAGGGCCGCGAGAAGCCGCCGCACGACCGGCTGACCTCGTGCCAGAAGTGCTTCCGCACGCCGGACATCGACGTCGTCGGCACCACCACCCGGCATCTGACGTTCTTCGAGATGCTCGGCAACTTCTCGATGGGCGACTACTTCAAGCAGGGCGCGGTCGAGTTCGCCTGGGAGCTGTCGCTGCAGGGCTTCGGGTTCGACCCCGAGCGATCTGGGTGACGGTGTTCGAGGGCGACGAGGAGCTCGGGCTCGGCCCGGACGAGGAGGCGATCGAGGCGTGGCTGAAGATCGGCGTGCCGCGCGAGCGGATCGTCCAGTGCCCGCGCTCGGAGAACTTCTGGCAGGCCGGCCCGACCGGGCCGTGCGGGCCGTGCTCGGAGCTCTACCTCGACCGCGGGCTGGACGTTCGGCAAGGCCGACGACCTGCCGGGCGGCGAGAACGAGCGCTTCCTCGAGTACTGGAACCTCGTCTTCATGCAGTTCGAGCAGGACCCGGTCAACGACGCTGACGCCGCTGCCGGCGCAGAACATCGACACCGGGCTGGGCCTCAACCGGATGGCGCTGCGATCCTGCAGGGCGCCGAGTCGGTCTTCGAGACCGACCAGTTCACGCCGCTGATCGCGCTCGGCGAGGAGCTGTCCGGCCGCCGCTACGGCAGCCGACTTCCCGACCGACCGCGCGCTGCGCGTGCTGGCCGACCACACGCGCGGGATGTCGTTCCTGATCGCCGACGGCGTCGTGCCGTCCAACGAGGACCGCGGCTACGTGCTGCGCCGGCTGATGCGGCGGGCGATCGTGCAGGGCCGCGCGGATCGGCATCGAGCCCGGCTTCCTGCCCCGCTACGCGCAGGTCGTGCGCGAGACGATGGGCGCCGCCTACCCGGAGCTGCACGAGCAGGCCGAGACCGTCGACATGTGGCTCGCCACCGAGGAGGAGACGTTCAACCACACGCTCGAGCAGGGCATGCGGATGCTCGACGACGTGATCGCGCGGGCGCGCGAGCGCGGCGAGGAGGGCATCGGCGCCGACGAGGCGTTCCGGCTGCACGACACCTTCGGCTTCCCGTTCGACCTGACGCTGGAGCTCGCCGCCGAGCAGGGACTCGGCGTCGACCACCAGGGCTTCGAGGCGCTGATGGAGGAGCAGCGCGTGCGGGCGCGCGCCGTCCGCGGGCCGCGAGGGCCAGGAGGGCGAGCGCGAGCGGCTGCGCGCGTTCGCGACGTCCGCCGGCGCGCCGTCGGTGTTCACCGGCTACGAGACGATCGAGCAGGCCACGGCGGTGGCGGGCGGTGGTGATCGAGAACGGCCGCGTGCTGGCCAAGCTCGTCGAGTCGCCGTTCTACGCCACCGGCGGCGGCCAGGTGCACGACTCCGGCGTGGTCGAGTGCGAGTACGGCGACTGCCGCGCCCGCGTGGTCGACGTCGTCCGGCTGGGCGACGACCAGGCGCTCGTGCTGGAGAGCGAGCTGGGCGAGCTGCACGAGGGCGAGCGCGTGCTCGCGCGCGTGGACGGCGCGGCCCGCCGCGCCGACCGAGTGCAACCACACCGCGACGCACCTGCTGCACGCGGCGCTGCGCGAGCGGCTCGGCACGCCACGTCCGCCAGGCCGGCTCCTACGTCGGCCCGGACAAGCTGCGCTTCGACTTCACGCACGGCGCGCCGCTGAGCGACGAGGACCTGCGCCTACGTGGAGGACCGGGTCAACGAGTGGGTGCTGGCCAACCAGCCCGTGCGCGCCGCTGACGACGACGCTCGACGAGGCCCGCGCGCTCGGCGCGATGGCGCTGTTCGGCGAGAAGTACGGCGACGTCGTGCGCATGGTCGAGGTCGGCGACGGCGGCTGGTCGCGCGAGCTGTGCGGCGGCACGCACGTGCGCGCGACGGCGGAGATCGGCGTGTTCAAGATCACGCAGCGAGACCTCCAGCGCCGCCAACGTGCGCCGGATCGAGGCGGTCACGGGGCCGGTGGCGGTCCACGCTGCTGCGCAGGCACGACCGCGTGCTCCACGACGCCGCCGTGGCGCTGCGCACGCAGCCCGAGGCGGTGGCCGACGTGGCCGTGGAGCGCGAGCGCAAGCGGCGCGAGCTGGAGAAGCAGCTGCGCTCGGGCGGCGGGACGCCGGCCGAGACGGCGGTGCCGCAGGAGTCGATCGTGACCATCGACGGCGTGCGCGCCGTGTTCGAGGTCCGCGACGTGCCCGACCCGAAGATGCTGCCCGACCTGGCCGACCGGATGAAGAACCAGCTCGGCGACCCGGCGGTGGTGGTGCTCGGCGCGCCCGGCGACGGCCGCGCGTCGCTGCTCGTGGCGGCGACGCCCGGCGCGGTGTCGCGCGGCGTGAAGGCGGGCGCGATCGTCAAGGTCGCGGCGGCCGCGGTCGGCGGGGGCGGCGGCGGCCGCGACAGCATGGCCCAGGCGGGCGGCCGGCAGCCGGAGAAGCTCCCGGACGCCCTGGCCGCGGCGCGCGCGGAGATCGAGCGCGCGCTTGGTGGTTCCGTTCGGGAGCACGGCGCATAATCCGGCGACTGCACCGGTCGTCGCTGCCCGCGGCGGCCGTCCGCTCGCATACTGGTGGTACGTGGGCGGTGGCCGCGGCCCGGCAGGGGCGGGCGGGGCCCGCCGGAATGTGTCGTGATCTCGGATGGGGCCACCCTGCGAATCCTGGCGATTGACTACGGCTCCGCGCGCTGCGGCGTCGCGGTCTCGGATCCGACCGGCACGCTGGCCACGCCGCTCGAGCCGGTGCTGCGGCCGGCGTCCCGCCGCGGGTTCGCGTCGCTGGTCGCGCTCGTGGGGTCCGTCGGCGCCGAGCGGGTGATCGTCGGCCTGCCCCTGTCGCTGTCGGGCGGCGACTCCGCGCAGACGCGCGAGACGCGGGCGTTCTCGGCGCGGCTGGGTGCCGCGGTGAGCGTTCCGGTGGAGCTCTACGACGAGCGCTTCACCACCTCCCTGGCGGCGCGGGCGGGCGGCGCCGGGTCGCTCGATTCGCGGGCGGCGGCGGTGCTATTGGAAGAATGGCTCCAGCTGCCGATACAGAGGGGAGATGAACCTCCCGAGCACCCCTGACCAGGTCATCGCCGAGAGCGTGGTCGCCGAGCCGCTCGATCAGCTGCTGCGGCAGATCGTCAACGGCTACTTCGTCCTGACCGACGGCAACGGCGCGGTCTCCAAGTGGTCGGAGCCGGCCGAGCTGCTGTTCGGCCGCGCGGCCGAGGAGATCCTGGGGGAGAGCTTCTTCGCGACGCTGATCGGCGGCACGCTGCCGCCGGCGGGCCAGGCCTGGCGGATGTTCCTCGACACGGGCGAGCCGCCGCGCGTGCCCGGCACGGTCGAGCTGACCGGCCGCAACGCGGACGGCGAGTTCCCGCTGGAGGCCGTCTTCGTCCCGGTCAAGCTCGACGAGGGCTTCGACTTCTCGCTGTTCCTGGAGGACCTGTCCTTCGACCTGCCGCTGAACCTGATGCTGATGCGCATGCGCCAGCAGCACCCGGTCGTGGTGCGCGCGCTGCGCGGCGGCATCGAGCCGGAGGCGCAGCCCTGGGGCGGCGGCCGGACGGCCGGCACCCTCGTCGTCTTCAAGCCGCTGCAGCCGACCCCGTGGGTGGAGGCCGAGCTGGCCCGCCGCGAGGCCGAGCGGGCCGCCGCGGACGCCCAGGCCGAGGAGCGGCTGACCAACCCCGACCCGGGCATCCAGGGCTCCGTCAACGATCTCGACGACGCCGCCGCGGTGGTGGCGCGGCTGCTGGGCGCCCTGGAGCGCATCGACGACCTCGAGCGCGTGGCCGGCGGGCTGCCGGCGCAGCTCGAGGAGTCGCGGCGCGAGTCCGACCGCCGGGCCGAGGCGCTGCGCTCCGACGTGCAGCGCGCGCTGTCCGCCGTCCCGTCGCAGCTCGACACGACCGAGCAGCTCGCCCGCGTGGAGCGCCTGGAGCGCGCCCGCATGGACGCCGAGGAGGCAGGCGCCGAGCAGCGGCGCGCGCTGGCCGCGGCGGAGTCCCTGGTCGCGCGCCTGTCCGCGCGGGTCGACCAGGTCGAGCAGCGCAGCGCCGGCGTGTCCGACGAGCGGCTGGCCGAGGCGGTCGCCGCCGCCGAGTCGCGCCTGGCCGTCGCGCGGACCGCGGTGGAGTCCCGCGTGGCCGAGCTGGAGCGCGCTGCTGCGCCCGATCTCGGCGCCCAGCTCGAGCGCGTGCGCGCCGAGCACGAGGAGGCCGCGTCGGCCGCCCGGGCGGAGCTTGCGGCCGCGGTCGACAAGCTGTCGCGGGAGCGCGAGCACGAGCGCGAGGCCGACCGGGTCGAGCTGGCCTCTGCCCTGGAGGTCGTCGAGCGCGTCCGCCGCGAGGCCGACGCCGTGCGCGAGCAGCTCGCCGCGGTCACGGTCGAGCGCGCGATCGCCGGCGAGGACCACCGCCGCCTGGACGAGCTGCAGACCGCCACCGACCAGCTGGCCGCCCGGGTCGAGGCGCTGCGCGCGGAGCCCGCCTCCGGCGAGCTGCGCGACGCCATCGGCCGCCACGACGCCGCGCTGCAGGAGCTGGCCGAGCTCGTCCAGCTCCCCGCCCAGATCTCCGAGCTCCGGGTGGTCACGGCCGCCCAGCTCACCGAGGTGGTGTCCCGCCACGACGCCGCCGAGCAGGTCGTCCGCGAGCTCGAGGCGCGCCAGGAGGCCACCGCCGCCGAGCTGGCTGGCCTGCGCGACGCGGCGTCCGATCCGGCCGCGCTGGAGGCCGCGCAAGCGAGCCACGACGCGGTGGCCGGCGAGCTGCGCGACGCCGTGGCCCGCCAGGACGCCGCCGTCTCCGAGCTGCGCGAGGCCCAGGACGCCGCGATCGCCGAGCTGCGCGAGGCCGCCGCCCGCGCCGTCGCCGACGTGGCCGGGCTCCGCGACGTCGCGGAGCGCCACGACGCCGAGATCTCCGCGCTGCGGGAGGCCACCACCCGCCACGACGCCGATGTCGCCGCGCTGCGCGAGGCCGAGGCGCGCCACGACGCCGACGTCGCCGCCCTGCGCGAGGTCACCGCCCGATACGACGCCGACATCGCCGCGCTGCGCGAGGCGGGCGATCTCTCCGAGCTGCGCGCCGCCGAGGCCCGGCACGACGCCGATCTCGCCGCCCTGCGCGACGCGGCGGCCCGCCACGACGCCGAGGTCGCCGACCTGCGCCGGGCGCTGGCCGACGCGCGCCCCGCGGATCCCGCCGCCGACCCCGACGCGCTCCCGCGCCTCGAGGTCGAGACCCTCGTCGGCGACGCCCGGCGCGAGCTGTCGGCCCTGCGCGAGCAGGTCGGCTCCGACATCGCCGCCCTCCGCGAGCGCCTCGACGGCACCGTCTCCCCCGACGCCCTGGAGCGCCTCGCGGACCGCGACGAGCTGTCCGGCCTGGTCACCCGCGCCGAGCTGGACGAGCTGCGCGGCCGCCTGGAGAACCTTGCGCTGCGCGACGAGCTCGACGCGGTCCACGACCGCCTCGCCGTCCTGGCGGCGCGCGACGACGTCGATGCGGTCCGGGCGCGCCTGGACGGCCTCGCCGGCCGCGACGAGCTCTCCGGGCTCGCGCCGCGCGACGAGGTCGACGCGCTGTGGAACCGCCTGGACGGCCTTGCCGGCCGCGACGAGCTCTCCGCGCTCGCCCCCCGCGACGCGGTCGACGCGCTGTGGAACCGCCTGGACGGCTTTGCCGCGCGCGACGAGCTCGCCGGACTGGCCTCGCGCGAGCAGCTCGACGAGCTGCGCGAGGACCTCGCCGCCGCCGCGGCGCGCCACGAGCTGGACGAGCTGCGCGCCGCCGGCGCCGACCTGGCGACCCGGCTGGACGAGCTGGCCGGCGGCTCCGGGCAGGAGCTGGCGCAGGAGGCGATCCGGCGCATCGAGGCCGTCGATCGCGGCGCGGGCACCGTGCTCACGGACGTCCGGGAGCTGCGCGAGCGCGTCGAGGAGGCGCTGTCGCTGGCCCGCTCCGCGCAGGAGACGGGCCGGACGGAGAACGAGGAGCTGCGCGAGCTGATCGCCCGCCTGGGCGGCGAGCTCGAGGTGGCCCGCGGCGGGCTGGAGCGGGCCGAGAGCGAGGCGCTGGGCGCCCGCCAGGCCGCCTCCGCCGCCGATCAGGCCGCCGCGGCGGCCCGCACCGACGCCGCCACGGCCCGCGAGGAGGCGGCCGCCGCGCGGCGCGACCTCGACGGCGACCGCGAGCGGCTGAGCCTGCTGGGCGACGAGGTCGCGCGGCTCACCGACGGCCTGTCGGGCGTGCGCGAGACGGCATCTGAGACGCGCGTACACGCCGCCGGGCTGGGCGAGCGCCTGGCCGCCGTCGACCGCGACACCGAGGCGCTGCGCGCCGAGCTGGGCTCCGGCCGCGAGCGGCTGGCCGCCCTGGACGCGCAGGTCGGCCGCCTGGGCGAGACCGTCGGGCAGGCCGAGGACGCGCGCCGCGCCGCCGACGAGCGCGCCGCGGCGCTGCGCAGCGAGATCTCTCAGGTCCGCGACGTGGCCGAGTCCGCCGACGCCGGGCTGCGCGCGCTGCGCGAGGAGCTCGTGCGGGTGCGCGACGAGGCGCTGTCCGTGCGGACCGAGTTCGCCGCCGTGCGCGAGGCCGCCGAGGCCGCGAAGGCCGACGCCCGCCGCGGCGACGAGCGCGTCGAGGCGATGCAGTCCGAGCTGGCCTACGCGCTGGCGAGCCTCGAGGAGCTCAAGCAGGGCCTCAGCTCGGCCGGCCAGGCCGCGGTGATCGCCCGCCGCGAGGCCGAGCAGGCGCGCAAGGCCGCCCAGCACGCAGGCGACGGCTCCACCGAGCGCGTCACGGAGGTCTTCCAGCAGATCCTCGGCATGGCCGCCGCCCGCGGCGGCGCCGGCCGTCAGCGCCGCGAGGCGCCGTCGCTGGCCCCCAAGAAGCCCGAGCCGGTCCAGCGCGAGCCGCGCCACGGCTTCGACGACGCCGCCTCGCCGCTGGCCATCCTCGGCCTCGACGGCAAGTTCAAGGAGCTCAACCCGGCGTTCGCCAAGCTCGTCGGCTATCAGGAGCACGAGTTCGCCAAGGCCGCCTGGCCGTCGCCGCACGACCGCCGCGACTACAAGGACCAACTCGAGCAGCTGGCGCAGCTGAAGTCCGGCGAGCTGCGCGAGGTCGAGGTCCAGAGCACCTACATGCACGGCCAGGGCCTGATGGTCCCGGTCGTCGGCAAGCTGTCCGCCATGGCGGGCGAGGACGGGCTCCCGAGCCACCTCGTCCTCACCGCCGAGGACCGCCACCACATGTAGTCGTCGGCGGCGGTCGCTAGGATGCCCGCCGGTCGACCACCCTGACGCCGCCCTGGGCATCCGCCCGGCGTGCCAGGGTCAGCCACGTCGTGTTCGGGAAGCGCTCGGACAAATCACGCACAGCCGACGACCGCGCTCGCGCGGCCGCTGAGCGCGCCGCCCGCCGCGCCGGCCGACCGCTGCCCCCCGAGGCGTTCGCCGACGCCGTCCGGCCGCCGGACGTCGAGGAGCGCGAGCAGCGCACCGCCGAGTACACGCCGACCTTCGAGACCGGAGAGCACGCCGCGCCGGCGGACGATCCGGGGCCGGAGGCGCCCGAGCCCGACGACCCGCTCGCAGACGACGAGCCGGCGCCCGCGCCCGACGACTTCGCGGCGCTCGGCGACGCCGACGCGCCACGGCACGAGCCGTCCTCGCTCGCGCGCGAGGTGCCCGACGTGGCGCCCAGCGCGCGCCGGGCCGCCCCGCGGCTCGTCGCCGCGCGCCGGCTGGCGCGCGACGAGGCTCCCGTGGACACGGCCGAGCAGGAGAACGTGGACGACGATCACCGCAACGGGGCGCTCGGCCCCGACGACACCTACGAACCGCCGACGCCGCCGCCGCCGCGGCCCGCGCCGCCGCGTCCGCAGTCCTCCCGCCGGCGCGCCGCCCCGCCCCGGCCGCGCCGCAACAAGCGGCCCACCGGCGAGGGCCACTGGGGGCGGCGGATCTTCGCCGTCGTCGCGCTGGTCGTCATCCTCGCCCTGCTGTACGCCATCAACGGCGTCTTCCAGCCGTTCCACGGCGACGGCCACGGCGTCGTCCAGGTCGTCGTCCCCCAGGGCGCCTCGACCGGCCAGATCGCGGCCCTGCTCAAGCGCAAGGGCGTGATCGAGAACTCCACGTTCTTCGAGATCAACGCCACGGTCACCGGCAAGCGCGGCGACCTGCGCCCCGGCCACCTACGTCTTCGCCAAGGACGCCAAGTTCAGCTCCGTCCTCAGCCAGCTGACCACGCCGCCGAAGGCCCGCAAGGCGCCGCCGACCACCACGGTCCGCTTCACGGAGGGGCCGTCGCTGAAGGAGATGGCGCCGCTGGTGGACCGCAGCCACAAGGTCACCGGCAGCTACATGAAGGCCGCGACGTCGAGCGCGGTGCTGAAGAAGATCCGCAAGCTCGGCGCCCCCAAGCGCACCAAGACGCCCGAGGGCTTCCTGTTCCCGGCCACCTACACGCTCACGGCCGGCTCGAGCGCCAGGCAGCTCGTCAACAAGCAGCTGCAGGCGTTCAAGCAGAACTTCGCGCACGTGAACATGCGCTACGCGCACAGCAAGCACCTCACGCGCTACGACGTGCTGATCATCGCCTCGATGATCGAGCGCGAGGCCGAGCTGGCGCGCGAGCGCCCGCTGGTCGCCGCGGTCATCTACAACCGGCTCAAGCAGGGTATGCCCCTGGGGATCGACGCGACCATCCGCTACTACACGAACAATTGGCAGCGTCCCATCCGCGAGTCCGAGCTTCAGAAGCGACGAGCCGTTCAACACCCGGCTGAACCGCGGTCTGCCGCCGACGCCGATCGGCAACCCCGGCCTCGCCTCGCTCCAGGCCGCCGCCCATCCCGCCCACAAGCCCTACCTCTTCTACGTGCGCAAGCCCGGCAAGTCCGGCGCCCACGCGTTCTCCTCGACCGACGCGCAGTTCGAGCGCGACGTGGCGAAGTACCAGAAGTCCCGCGGGCAGTGATCCGGCTCGGCGTGTGTGGGTGGCCGGTGGCCCACTCCCGGTCGCCGCGCATGCACAACGCCGCGCTCGCCGCGCTGGGCCTCACGGACTGGCGCTACCAGCTGCTGCCCGTCCCGCCGCGAGCGCTTCGCGGAGACGGTGCGCGCGCTCCCGGCGGCCGGCTTCCGGGGCGTCAACGTGACGATCCCGCACAAGGAGGCGGCGCTCGGGCTGGCGGACGCGCGCCACGGAGACCGCGCGCGCGATCGGCGCGGCGAACACGCTGACGTTCGCGGACGGCGATCCACGCCGACAACACCGACGCCACCGGCTTCCTGAGCGCGCTCCCGACCTCGGTCTACGACCGGACGGCGCTCGTGCTGGGCGCCGGCGGATCGGCCCGCGCCGTGCTCTACGCGCTGCGCCAGGCGGGCGCGCGCAGCGTCCATGTGTGGAACCGGTCCCAGCAGCGCGCCGAGGCGCTGGCCGCCGAGTTCGGCGGCGATCGCCGGGGCCGAGCCGGCCGAGGTGATCGTCAACTGCACGCTCGGTGGGCCTGGAGGACCCTGAGCGCACGTTCAAGGCGCTCCCCCTGCAGGCCGATGAAGTGGGTGCCGGACATCTCGTCGTGGACCTCGTCTATCGGCACGGCGGCACCCTCCTCCTCAACACGGCCAGAGCCGGCGGGGCGGAGGTGGTCGACGGGCTGGAGATCCTGGTCGCCCAGGGCGCAGCGTCACTCGAGCGCTGGACCGGCCGGACGGCTCCCGATCACGGCGATGCGGGAGGCCGTCGAGAGACATCGCCACATGACTTCGACGACAGACACCGCTCCCAAGCCCAAGCGCGGCAACGGCGATCACCACGCCCTCGCGGCGCGGCGGCTCGGGCCGCGTGCTCACGGACGTGATCGTCGACCTGGGGTTCGTCGACCGCGGGACGATGGACCTCGCCGATCGACGCGCGGGACCGAGACCGGCTCGCTGCCCGAGCGCGTGCTCGTCTCCGACGGCACGCTGACCGAGGAGCATCTCGCGCGCGCGGTGGCGGAGCGCTTCGGGCTCGATCACGTCGACCTCGCCCTCTACCGCGTCGACCCCGACGCGGCCAAGCTCGTCACGCCGGCCGCCGTGCGCCGCTACCAGGCCGTGCCCGTGTCATTCGCCGGCGACCGCACGCTGCTCGTGGCCATGGTCGACCCCGCCAACGTGCTGGCGATCGACGACATCGCGGTCATGACCGGCTACGAGGTCCGCCCGGCGGTGGCCTCGCGGGCCGACGTCGAGCAGCTGCTCGAGCGCCTCGAGGACCCCGAGTTCGGCCACGGCGCGATCGCCCCCGATGAGGACGACCCCGACGCCGCCGGCTCGCCGGAGCACCAGCCCGCCCAGCCCGCGGGGCCGCTCTACGACCTGCGCGAGAACGCGCCGATCAACTTCGGCGCGGGCGGCGAGGACGCCTCGGTCATCCAGCTCGTGCACCGGGTGATCAAGGAGGCGGTCGAGCGGGGCGCGTCCGACATCCACTTCGAGCCGCGGCGAGGACGAGATGCGGATCCGCTACCGCATCGACGGCGTGCTCCAGGAGGCCGCCACCGTGCCGTCCAGCGCCGTGCCGGCCGTCGTCTCGCGCATCAAGATCCTCTCCGACCTCGACATCGCCGAGCGCCGGGTCCCGCAGGACGGCCGCATCTCGCTCGAGGTGGCCGACAAGCCGATCGACCTGCGCGTCGCCACGCTGCCCGCCTCCTACGGCGAGAAGGTCGTCATGCGCATCCTGGACCAGTCGAAGGTGATGATCGAGCTCGAGGGGCTCGGCATGCTGCCGCAGGCGCTGGAGCGCTTCACCAAGGCGTTCGCGCAGGCCCACGGCGCCGTGCTCGTCACCGGCCCGACCGGCTCGGGCAAGTCGACGTCGCTCTACGGCGCGCTCAACCAGCTCAACACGGTCGAGAAGAACATCATCACGATCGAGGACCCGGTCGAGTACCAGCTGGCCGGCATCACCCAGGTCCAGGTCAACAACAAGGCGGGGCTGACGTTCGCCTCCGGCCTGCGCTCGATGATGCGCGCCGACCCGGACATCATCATGGTCGGCGAGATCCGCGACCGCGAGACGGCGCAGATCGCCATCGAGGCGGCGCTGACCGGCCACCTCGTGCTGTCCACGCTGCACACCAACGACGCGCCGGGCGCGGTCACCCGCCTGATCGAGATGGGCGATCGAGCCGTTCCTGGTCGGCTCCGCGGTGGACTGCGTGGTCGCCCAGCGCCTCGCCCGCCTGCTGTGCGAGGAGTGCAAGCGGCGCACGACGATCACCGCCGAGGTGATGCGCGCCAACGGCTTCAACGTCGGCCTGGACCTCGAGGCCTACGAGCCCGTGGGCTGCGCGCGCTGCGGCGGCTCGGGCTACAAGGGCCGGATCGGCCTCTACGAGGTCATGTGGGTGTCGCGACACGATCCGCTCGCTGGCCGTCGCCCGCGAGCCCTCCGAGACGATCGCCCACGCCGCCGTCCACGAGGGCATGATGCGCCTGCGCGAGGACGGGCTGGAGAAGGTCCGCCGCGGCCTGACGTCGATCGCCGAGATCGCCCGCGTCGCCGGTACGCGGTAGGGCGCCGACCCCACTTCAGGCGGCGCGCCCTCGCTGCCGATGAACGTGGTGGCATGAACTTCGATTTCGCGGACATCCTGCTCAAGGTCGTCGAGCACAAGGCTTCCGACCTCCACATCACCTCCGGCGCGCCGCCGACCATCCGCGTGCGCGGCTCGCTCGTCCCGCTCGAGGGCATGCCGAACCTGACGCCGACGGACACGCGCGAGATCGTCTACGCGATCCTCTCGTCCTCGCAGCGCCAGACGCTGGAGACCGACTGGCAGCTCGACTTCGCCTACAGCGTCCCGGGCGTCGGCCGCTTCCGCGTCAACACGTTCTTCCAGCGCGGCACGCTCGGCGCCGCGTTCCGCCTGATCCCGTCCGAGACCGTGCCGATCGAGCAGCTCGGCCTGCCGCCGGTCGTCCGCGAGTTCGCCAAGAAGCCGCGCGGGCATCGTGCTCGTCACCGGCCCGACCGGCTCCGGCAAGTCGACCACGCTCGCCTCGATGATCAACGAGATCAACGAGACCCGCGACGAGCACATCCTCACGATCGAGGACCCGATCGAGTTCCTGCACACGCCACAAGCGCTGCATCGTCAACCAGCGCGAGATCGGCCAGGACGCGCCGACGCTTCGCCGCGGCCTGAAGGCCGCGCTGCGCCAGGACCCCGACGTGATCCTCGTCGGCGAGATGCGCGACATGGAGACGATCGGCACGGCGCTGACCGCGGCCGAGACCGGCCACCTCGTGTTCGCGACGCTGCACACGCAGGACGCGCCGCAGACGGTCGACCGCATCATCGACGTCTTCCCGCCCGCGCAGCAGGGCCAGATCCGCGCGCAGCTCGCGATCGGCCTGCAGGGCGATCGTCACCCAGACGCTGCTGCCGACCGCCGACGGCGCCGGCCGCTGCGTCGCCGCCGAGGTGCTGGTGCCGACGCCGGGCGTCCGCAACCTCATCCGCGAGGGCAAGACGCACCAGATCTACTCGCTGATCCAGACCGGCGCCGAGCAGGGGATGCAGACGATGGACGCCTCGCTGGCCGGCCTCGTCCGCGCCGGCCGGATCACGCATGGCCAGCTGGCCGAGACGCGCTCGTCGCAGCCCGACGGAGCTGCGCCGCCTCGTGCAGGGCGGCACCTCGACCGTCGTGGCCGCCTGATGGGCGCCGCGCGTCTGGACCTACAAGGCGGTCGACGTCGCCGGCGTCCCGTCCAAGGGCGAGGTCGAGGGCGACGTCCAAGCAGGCGGTCGCCGAGCAGCTGCAAGGCGCGCAGGGCCTCAAGGTCGTCGACGCTCGCCGAGAAGAAGCACGCTTCAAGCGCCGACATCGCCGCTCGTTCAAGCGCGTCAAGGCCGCCGGAGCTGACGGTCATGACGCGCCAGCTGGCGACGATGGTCACCTCGGGCATGACGCTCCTGCGGGCGTTCTACGTGCTCGAGGAGCAGATCGAGAACAAGCTGCTGCGCGACGACCGTCGGCGCGGTGCGCAAGGACATCGAGGCCGGCCTGCGCGTTCTCGCGAGGCGCTGGCGCAAGCACCCGAAGGTCTTCTCGCCGCTCTACGTCGCGATGGTCCGCGCCGGCGAGACCGGCGGCGTGCTCGAGGCAGTCGCTGGACCGCGTCGCCGACCAGCTCGAGAAGGACGACGCGCTGCGCCGCCAGGTCAAGTCGCGCGATGGTCTACCCGACCGTCGTGCTGTCGTTCGCGCTGCTGCGTGCTGATCGGCCTGATCGCGTTCATCGTCCCGGTGTTCGTCGAGCGTCTTCAAGCGACTTCGGCGGCGAGCTGCCGATGATCACCCAGATCACGGTGGACGTGTCGCACGCTGGTCACCAGCCAGCTGGTACATCCTGATCGTCGTCGCGGTCGGCGCATCGTCGGTCGGCTTCCGGAAGTGGAAGCGGTCCGAGTGGGGCCGGCCGCAGTGGGACCGCATGCGCCTGCAAGATCCCGTTCAAGATCGGCGACGACCGTGCAGAAGATCGCGCTCGCCCGCTGGTCGCGCACGTTCGTCCGCGCTCTACTCCGCCGGCGTGCCGATCATGCAGGCGATCGAGATCACCGGCCGGACCGCCGGCAACGCGGTCGTCGAGAAGGCGATGGCCGACGTGATCGACTCCGTCAAGTCCGGCGGCTCGATCGCCGAGCCGCTCAAGGACGCCCCGATCTTCCCGGCGATGGTCGCCCAGATGATCGCCGTGGGCGAGGAGACCGGCAAGCTCGACGCGATGCTCTCCAAGGTCGCCGACTTCTACGAGGACGAGGTCGCGGCGGCCGTCAAGGCGCTGACCTCGATCCTCGAGCCGGTGATGATCATCCTCGTCGGCGGCATCGTCGGCTTCATCGTGATCGCGATGTACATGCCGATGTTCAAGGTCTACGACGCGATCAAGTAGACGCGCTCTCTGCTCGCCGGCGCGCAGGCGCGGCGCCGGCTCGGGCTCTTGGCTGTCTTGGAGGTCGCCATCGCCAGCCTCCGTCGGTGAACGGCCTAGGGATGGTAGCTCGGGTGGCGGGTCCTGTCCTCGTGGGACCCGGCTCGACCATGCACGGCGGCTCGCGTGCCGGGCGCGGATTGCCAGCCCGCCGTGTCGCCGCCCCCAACCGCCCACGAGGCCACCCGCACGTGCGCCGGTTGCCGCTCCGGGGCTAGCTAGCCCGATCGCCGAATGCCGAGGCGGTCAGCCGAAGCGACCGCTCACCGCTCGCGGAAGATTTCCTGGCAGCGTCCTTCGGTCCAAGCCTCCCAGGCGGCGAAGGCCGCGCCTCCGATGCCTCCGGCGAGCGCGATCCCGTGCGTGCCGACGACCACCGCTCCGGCAAGGACGAGTTCGCCAGGGCGGCCAGGCACTTCTTGCGGCGCCGCTTCTCGCTGTCGGGCGTCTCGCCGGAGGCGACGGCGGCGCGTTGGGCGCGGACGTCGTCGGCGTCCTGATAGGCACCGTCGATGAGCTCGTCCAGCGCAATCACCGCGGCGCCGCGGAAGCTCGCCTCGCCTAGTTCATCCGCCAGTTCGCTGGCGCGCTCCGGGCCGAGCAGCGCGCGGACAGCCGCCTCGATCCCGTCGCTGTCAGCGCCGTTGAGCATCTCCCGGGCCGGGCGCAACGCCTCGGGCAGCGCGACGATGGCGTCGGCGAGGACATCGGCGGCCGTCGCCGCCGCGTCAAGGTCATCGTCGCGTATATCGCCCTGCGTCCAGTCGTCGAGCGTCACCGACCAGGCGCGGTCGGCGTAGTAGACGCGGTCCAACGCGGTCAGCGCGTGCGCGCTGTCGATCCGGCCGGCCGGGGAGCCCAACGAGGACACGACCAACGTCGACGGCATGGACCACCTCGCGGATTCGATGTGAGCGACGACACCGTACGGGATCGGCCGGGTAGCGTCCAGTCACTGCGAAGCGCCTGCTGACCGCCCGGTCTGCGGCTCTCTGGCGCCTCCCGCGTTCTCCAACGAGCGATTCGCCGGTCGTCGCTCAGCGGTTGTGGTTGACGACTTCGACGTTGTGCCCGTCGGGGTCCAGGACGAACGCGCCGTAGTAGCCGGGGTGGTACACGGCGCGCTCCCCCGGAGCGCCGTGGTCCTCGTAGCCGGCGGCGAGCGCGGCGGCGTGGAACGCGCGCACCGTGGCGTCCTCGCGGGCGGGGAACGCGAGGTGGACGTGCTCCGTGAGCGGCCGCTCGTCGTCGATCAGCGAGAAGCTGTAGTCCTCGCCCGTGAACTGCACGCGGCCGGGCTCGTCGTCCCCCAGCCGGATCCCGGCGTGGGGCGCGATGGTCGTGTAGAAGCGCTTGGACGCCGCGAGGTCGGCGACGCGGATCCACAGGTGGTCGACGCAGCCGTCGGGCACGGGGCGCGCCCGCTCGCTGTGCACGGCCTCGGCGCTGTTGCCGTCCGGGTCGAGCAGGAACCCGCCGTAGTAGTCGGGCCCGTACTCCGTGCGCGGCCCGGGCGCGCCGTCGTCGTGGTAGCCGGCGTCGATCCCCGCCTGCCAGAAGGCGTCCACGGCCGCGCGGCTCGGCGCGCGGAACCCGACGTGCAGGCCGCGGGTCACGGGGTGCTCGCGGTCCGTGGGCCCGATGTCCCAGTCCTCCCACTCGACGAGCTCGGCGTCCGCGTGGCTGGGCTCGACCCCGAGCACGGAGAGGACGGTGCGGTAGAACCGCTCGGACGCGGCCAGGTCCGAGACGGCGATGCCGACGTGGTCGAACATCGCGCCGAGACTAGATCACCAGCCGCGGCGCGGCACAACCCGGCGTCAGCCGAGCACCTCGCGCAGCTTGGCGGCGAACCCGTCGGGGTCGCCCGGGACGCCGAGCTCGGGCCCGGCGAAGCCGGCGTGGTGGCTCGGGAACACGACGGGGGCGAGGCCGAGCCGCTCGGCCACCGCCAGGCCGCCGCGGTGGGCGAGGGTGTCCGCGGTCTCGGCGCCGACGGCGACGACGATCCGGGTGGGCGCGGCGCGGAGTGCGGCGAGGTCGTACTCGTGGAAGTTGCAGGTGACGATGTTCTGCCTGACGAGCGGGTCGGTGCGGCGGCCGTCGTCCTCGGCGGGCAGCCCGAACTGGGCGGGGTCGGGGGTGACGCTCGTGGCGAAGTCGGCGGGCACCGGGCCGGTGAGCTGGACCAGCACGATGAACTTGGCCATCGCGGGGCCGTAGCCGGCGCGCAGGTAGGTGTCGCGGATGTCGGTGCAGGCGGCGAGGGCGGCCTCGCGGTCGGGCAGCAGCTGCGAGGCCGGCGGCTCGTGCGCGACGAGCGTGCTGACGTCCTCAGGGTGAGTGGCGACCAGCGCGAGCGCGTTGACGGCGCCGCCGCTCGTGGCGAACAGGTCGACCGGGGCGCCGACCGCGCCGATCACGCGGTGCACGTCGTCGGCGTGCTGGTCGGGCGTGGACTCGGATTCCGGGTCGGCCTTCGCGCTGCGCGCCGTCCCGCGCGGGTCGTAGGTCACGACGGTCCGGTCGGGGAAGCGGGCGGCCAGGCTGATGAAGCCGCGGGCGTCCATCGGGGAGCCGATCAGCATCAGCGGCGGCGCGCCATCGTCGCCCTCGCCCGGCCGGACGTCGTAGGTGAGCTGGGCGCCGGGCACGTCCAAGGTGTGGCTCTGCATGGGGGTTGAGACTGCCCGGAGCCGCGAAACTCATCGCTGAAGTACCGGAACCCTGTGCAATAAGGGATTTAAGCGCGCTCGCCTGGGAGCGGGAACATGCAGGGGCGATGCGTGCGCTGACCCTCGTCGCGCTGCTGGCCACCGCCGCCGCCGTCGCGCCGGTGCCGGCGGACGCGCGGACTTCGGAGGTGGGCCAGTTCGCCACGATGATCGACACGCAGGCGCGGCTGCCGGACCCGGCGCTGACGGCGACGCGGCAGCGCGTCGTCGTGCTGCAGAGCTGGCGCACGGCGGATGCGCTGCGGCTCAAGCTGGCGAACCCGCGGGTGATCGTGCTGGCGTACCTGGACCTCTCGGCGATGAGCCCGGCCGCGCCGAACGGGTTCTCCACCGGCGTGCAGACGCGCGGACCCGGCGCCCGGAGCCGCTACGCCGCCGCCCACCCGCGCTGGTACCTGCACACGCGCCGGGGCGCGCGCTTCACCTTCTGGGACTACGACTGGCTGTGGGCGGCGAACGTCGGCGCGCCCGGCTACGCCGCCCAGTGGGCGCGCAACGCCACGCGGCTGCTCGCCGCCCACCCGGAGTTCGACGGCGTGTTCATAGACGACGTGAACCCCACGCTCGCCTACCACTGGGACCCGGCGAACGTGCGCGAGCTGCCCGGCGACGCCGCCTACTCGGCGGCCACCGGGCGCGCGCTGGCCACGATCACCGCGCGCGTCCACGCGCTTGGGCGCATCGCCTACGCGAACATCGGCGCCTGGGCCGACTACGGCGACGCCGTCCGGCCATGGCTCTCGGACCTCGACGGCGCGATGGACGAGCAGTGGGTCAAGTGGGGCAACCGGCCCGGCAGCGGCTGGCGCGACGAGGCGGGCTGGGCGCGGCAGGTGGCCAACGTGGCGGACGCGACCGCCGCGGGGGTGACCGTGCTCGCCGTCACCCACTCGTCGAACCGCGACGCCGCGGCTGCGCGCTACGGCTACGCGTCGGCGCTGCTGGCCTCCCAGGGCCGGGTCCTGTTCGAGTCCACCGCGGACTACCACAGCGATCCCTGGTTCGCCGACTACGACACCGACCTCGGCGCGCCGTCCGGCCCGCTGACCGCCGACCCGACCGGCGTGCGCCGGCGCGCGTTCTCCCGCGGGCTCGTGCTGGTCAACCCGACGGCCGCGGCGCAGGACGTGGGCTTCGGCGGGACCTACAGCGGCGACGGGCTGCGCGCGGCGGCGTCGACCCGGCTCGCCGCCCACTCGGCGCTCATCCTCACCCGCGCAGGAACTGGCTGAACGCCGCCCGGAAGCCGCGGTCGCGCATCACCGTGATGTGCCCGCGCCCCGGGAAGATGCGCAGGGTCGAGCCGGGGACCAGCGCGGCGGTCTCGGCGAACAGCTCGGGCGAGTAGAAGCGGTCGTCGCTCCCGGCGAGGATGAGCGTGGGGGCGCGGACGGGCGGGCAGCGCGCGAGGTCGAAGTCGTCCTCGGCCTCGATCGTGGCGGCCATGTCCGACAGGTCGCCGCGCACGAGCCAGCCGGCCGAGCAGCCGGCCGGCCACCCCGGCGGCCAGTTGGCCGCGCCGCGGCGGCACGATCGACGCCGCCATCAGCGCCAGCGCCTGGCCGTCCGCGCCGGCCCGGATCCGCGCCGCCACGCGGCGCTGGAGCTCGCGGCCGAGCGGACCGAGCCGGCAGGCCGTGCTGACGAGCAGGAGCCGGCGGACCGCGTCGGGATGGTCCGCGGCCAGTTGCTGGGCGATGCTGCCGCCGGTCGAGGTGCCGATCACGTCGACCGGACCAGCGCCGATGGCGCGCAGCGCCTCGGCGTGCTCGGCCGCCAGCGCGGCCATCGTCAGCCCGGGCGGCAGGCCGGCCCGGCGGTTGAACACGAACAGGCGCCGCGACAGCGCCGCGAACGGCCCCACCGTGGCGCGCACCATCCCGTCCCCTTCGAACCCCGTGGTGGGGGAGAGGCCGGCCAGCACGGCGACCGGCGGACCGTCGCCCAGCGCCGCGTAGGGCAGCGGCCCGAGCGTCCCGCGTGCGATGCTCACGGCACGCGCACGTGCAGGCAGCGCGCCGAGCCGGCGACGTCGGCGCCGGGCACGAGCGTCGCCCAGGTGCCCGCGGGGGCGGGGACGCCGTCGAGCGCGAGCACGCCGTCGAGGACGTAGACAACGTCGAGGCGCCCGCCGGCCGCCGGGGCCTCGGTCACAGCGAGCTGCAGCTCGGGCGCGTCGAGCTCGGGCGGGCCGATCGTGGCGGCGCCCGCGGGTATGCCGCCGTCCTCCGGCGGCGCGAACTGGTCGTAGGCGAACGCGCGTCCGTCGCGCAGCGCGCGCAGATAGTCGTTGAACCGCCGCCCGGGCGCGTGGAAGTTCAGGTAGCGCACGTCGGCGGCGCTCGCGTTGCGGAAGCCGTGGACGACGCCCGGCGGCACGCGCGCCAGCCTGCCCGCGGGAACCTCGACCTGGCGGTCCTCGGCGCCGAGGCGCACGGTGAGCGTGCCCGCGAGCACGAAGAACATGTCGGCGTGCTCGTAGTGGACGTGCAGGTCGGCGCCCGCGCGCCCGGGCCCGAACCGCGACAGCGTGGCGTTCAGCCACTCGGCGTCACACAGGATCTCCACGCGGCGGTCGGGCGCGTCGCCGATCACCTCGCCGCCGCCGGGTGGGATGAGCTGAAGCGCCGCCACGCGGCATCATCGTCGCATGATCCTCCGCAGCTGGCGCGGCGCCGTGCGTCCTGGGGACGCCGAGCGCTATCTCGCCCACCAATCAGAGACCGGCGTGCGCGACTACCGGGAGACCGAGGGCAACCGCGGGGTGCTCGTGCTCTCACGCCCGCAGGGCGATCTCGTCGAGGTGATCACGCTGACCCTGTGGGACTCGCTGGACGCCGTCCGCCGGTTCGCCGGCGACGATCCCGAGCAGGCCCGCTTCTACCCCGGCGACGACGCGCTGCTCGCCGAGAAGGACCTCCACGCCGACCACTGGGAGGTCGTGGAGATGGACCTCGCGCCGTGATCCGCACCGCCCACACCTCCGAGCTCGACGCTTCCACCCGCGCGGCCGCCCGGGCGCTGCTCTACGCCGCCTTCTCCGGCGAGCTGACCGAGGAGGACTGGGAGCACTGCCTGGGCGGCATCCACGCGCTGGCCTACGCCGGCGGCGAGCTGGTCGGCCACGCGGCGCTCGTCCAGCGCCGGCTGCTCCATGCCGGCCGGGCGCTGCGCACCGGCTACGTCGAGGGCGTGGCGGTGCAGGCGGAGCATCGGCGCCGCGGCCACGGCGCGGCGCTGCTCGGCGCGCTCGAGCCGTTCATCCGGGGCGCCTATGACCTCGGCGCGCTCGGGGCCACCGAGGCGGGCGCGCGGCTGTACGCTGCGGCCGGCTGGCGCCGCTGGGAGGGGCCGGTGTCCGGGCTGACGCTGGAGGGCGTCCGCCGCACGCCCGTCGAGGACGGCGACATCTGGGTGCTGGAGACGGACGTGCCGCTCGACCTCACCCGGCCGCTGGCCTGCGACTGGCGCGACGGCGACCTCTGGTAGTCAGTCGGAGCCGCAGTCCTGCGCCTGTGCCGCGCCGGCCGGCAGGCAGAGGATCGCCACCCGGGGGTTTGCCGGCGGCTTGTGGAACGTCAGCCGGAACACCTTCGACGTGGCCCCGGGCGCCGCCACGGTGACCTCCACCACGGCGCGCGTGCGCAGCTGGGCCTTCTTGAACGCGTCGGTCAGCTTCGCCACCCGGGCCTTGGCCTTGAACGTCTTCGGGCCGTGGAACGGGCAGCCGTGGCCGCGGCAGGTGGCGGTCACGGTGGCGCCGCGCGGGACCCCGCTGATGGTGAGCGCCTTGACGCCGGTGGATCGCGCGGCGTGGGTGAACGAGCCGCGCAGCATCGCGGTCACCGGCAACTCGACGGCGAAGTCGACCGTGGCGGGCGTGGGATCGGGCACGCCGGCCGCGCTGACGGCCTGCACGGCGAAGGTGTGCGACCCGTCGGGGAGCACGGGCGTGGTGAAGGGGGAGGCGCAGGCGGCGAAGTCGGCGTCGTCGACGCTGCACCGGAAGCCGGCGGCCGGGTCGGACGCAGTGAAGGCGAACGTGGCGGTGGCGGCGCTCGTCACGGCCGGCGGGCCGGAGACGATCGTCGTCTCGGGCGGGGCCTGGGCGAGGACGAGGGCGGCGAGCAGGGGGGCGAGCATGTGCGCTTGCGACGCTACCGGCTCCCGAGGGGCCCTGTGGATACCCCTGAGGGGTATAGTGCCCAAGGTGCTCGACGTGATCTGGGGCGGCCTGAAGGACGCCTTCCTGATGGCCTGGGAAGTCTGGTGGGCGCTCGTGCTGGGGTTCGCCATCTCGGCGATCGTCCAGGCCTGGGTCCCGCGCCGCCGGATCGAGGCGGCGCTGTCCGGGTCCGGACCGCGCCCCGTCGCGCTGGCCACCGGGCTCGGCGCGGCGTCCTCGAGCTGCTCCTACGCCGCGGTGGCGATCGCCAAGAGCCTGTTCCAGAAGGGCGCGTCGGCGGCCACCGCGCTGGCCTTCCAGTTCGCCTCGACCAACCTGGTGTGGGAGCTCGGGCTCGTGCTGTGGGTGCTGATCGGCTGGCAGTTCACGCTGGCCGAGTACGTCGGCGGCATCGTGATGATCGTGCTGATGGCGCTGGCGCTGCGGCTGCTCGTCTCGCCGCGGCTCGAGGCGGCGGCACGCGAGCACGCGCAGGCGGCGGACACGGGCCACCAGCACCACAGTGCGGGGGACGACGTGCCGGTGCGCGCGCGGCTCACCTCGGTGGCCGCCTGGTCGGACGTGGCGCACAACTTCCGCGGCGACTGGCAGATGCTCTACAAGGAGATCGCTGCCGGGTTCCTGCTGGCCGGCTTCGTCGCCCAGCTCGGCGACGGCTTCTTCAACGCCCTGTTCATCCAGGACGGCCCGGCCGGCCTGCGCGTCGTCGAGAACGTCCTCGTCGGGCCGCTGATCGCCGTCCTGAGCTTCGTCTGCTCGGTGGGCAACGTCCCGCTCGCCGCGGTGCTGTGGTCGGGCGGGATCTCGTTCGCCGGCGTGCTGGCGTTCCTGTTCGCCGACCTGATCGTGCTGCCGATCGTGGCCATCTACATCAAGTACTACGGGCGTCCGTTCGCGCTGCGCATCAGCGCCCTGATGTTCGGGACGATGGTCGTCGCCGCGCTGGCCGTGGACGGCGTCTTCTCCGCGCTCGGGCTGGTGCCGACCGGCCCGCGGCCGAGCCGCGACGCGGTCTTCGGCAGCCTCGGCCTCGACTACAAGCTCGTCCTGAACCTGCTCGGCCTGGCGATCTTCGCCGCGCTGTTCTGGCTGACGGCCCGCCGCGGCGCCACCGACCCGGTGTGCGGGATGACGGTCGACCGCGCCAAGGCCATCCACGCGCACGGCCACGTGTTCTGCTCCGAGCACTGCCGCGCGTCGTTCGAGGCGCGGTAGGGCCGCGGGGTCAGGCGGCGAAGCGGGCGGCGCTGCGCGCGCGCGCCTTGGCGGCCTCTTCCTCGCGGTTCTTCGGCGGGGCCTGCGTCACCAGCCGGTCCAGCAGCCGGTGCGTGGCCGCGGCGACCGCCTCGACGGCCTCGTCGAACGCCTCGGCGTTGGCCTGCGAGGGACGCGTCGCGCCGCTGATCTTGCGGACGTACTGCAGCGCGGCTTCGTGGACCTCCTCATGGGTGGCCGGCGGCGCGAAGTTGTGGAGGGTGCGGATGTTGCGGCACATGACCGCAAGCCTACGCGTTGCGCCTCCCGAGCTCTGTCAGCGCGTAGACCGGGCCGTCCGGTGATGGCCGCTCCTCGAGCAGCCCGAGCGCGACCAGTGCCAGCAGGTCCTCCAGCAACTCGGCGTCCTCGGGGGGCGGGGCGATCGCGTCGAAGAGGCTGGGCGGCGACTCGGGGCGCCGGCGCGGCCGGCGCGGGACGGTGTGGGGGCGGATGGCGGCTCGGCGGGGCATCGGACGGCTCCTTCCTACAGGCAGGACCGAGCAGCATCTCGCGCCGGCCGGACGGAAAAAGCGCGCCTCGCCATCATGGGTCGCCGATGGTGATCAGGCCAGCACAGCCGGGCGATGTGGACGCCGTCGCCGCGATCTACAACCACGGCATTACGGAGCGCCAGGCGACGTTCGAGACCCGGGCGCGGCGGCCCCACGACGTCGCGACGTGGCTGGACGAGGGGCGGCCGTTCCTGGTGGCGGCCGGCGACGACGGCGCCGTGCTCGGCTTCGCGCGCGTGTCGCCGTACTCGGTCCGCAAGGCGTACGCGGGCGTGGGGGAGCACGGCGTCTACGTCGCGGCCGAGGCGCGCGGGCACGGCGTCGGCCGGGCGCTGATGGAGGCGCTCGCCGAGGCGGCGGAGGCCGCCGGCTACCACAAGCTGACCAGCCGGGTGTTCACGACCAACGCCGCGAGCCTCGCGCTGCACCGGTCCGCCGGATTCACCGAGGTCGGGATCCAGCGCCGCCACGGCCGCCTCGACGGCGAGTGGAAGGACACGATGCTGGTCGAGCGCCTCCTCGGCGACGCCGCTCGGGGTTAGTATCGCCCGCGAGGTGGAGGACAACGGCCAGGTGCGCGGCACCGGCCGGATCGACGCGCGCGATCCGGCCCGCTTCGCGCTGCCCGCCGCCTTGGCCCTCGAAGCCGTCCTCGCGCTGCTCGACCAGGTGGCCGGGCCGTCGGTCCCGCTGACGACGACGTTCGTGCTCGCCCCCGCGGCGCTGGCCATCACCGGGCGCGCCCGCGACGTGGGCATAGCAGGGGTCGCGGCCGTCGCGCTCGCCGTGGCCAGCGGCTTCTGGAACCACTTCGCCGGCAGCGGGGACCACCTCGTGCGCGTCTTCATCGTCGCCGTGGGCAGCGGCCTGGCGGTGCTGGCCGCCCGCGCGATCGCCACGGCCGCCCGCGAGCGGGGGCGGATGGCGGTGCTGGCCGCGGTCGGCCGGCTGTCCGGGGCCGAGCGGGTGGCCGCCGCGGCGCCCGGCGTCCACGAGGCGCTCGTGCCCGCCGTCGCCGACCGGACGTGGATCGACGTGGACGGCGAGCGCCACGGCGACCCGCCCGGACCAGCGCTCGACCGCGCCACGGTCGCGCTGGTCAGCGGCGGGCGGACGATCGGCACGCTCGGCCTGGAGACCACGGACGCATCCGGGCGCCGGTACGGCGACGCCGACCGGGCATTCTTCGAGATCCTGGCCGGCCGCGTCACGCTCGTGGTGGCCAACGCGCGCCTCGTCACCGACCTGCGCTCCACCCAGGCCCGGCTGGACGGCATCCTCGGCGGCCTGGCCGAGGCCGTCACCGTCAACGACGAGGCCGGCCAGACAATCTACGCCAACGACGCCGCCGCGCGCCTGCTCGGGCTCGCCTCGCCCGGCGAGGTCACGCAGGCGAGGCCCGGCGAGCTCGGGGCCCGCTTCACGATGACCAAGGAGGACGGGACGCCCGTGGAGATCGCCGACCTGCCGGGCCGCCGGCTCGTGGCCGGCGAGCCCGCGCCCGAGCTGCTGACCCGCAGCGTCGATCACGCCACCGGTCGCGCGTACTGGCTGCTGACCAAGGCCACGCCGTTGCACGACCAGGACCGCACGCTCGCCATCAACATCATCGAGGACGTCACCGAGGCCAAGGAGGCCGAGCTGCGCTCGCGCTTCCTGGCCGAGGCCGGCCAGGTGCTCGCCTCCTCGCTGGACTACGAGCGGACCCTGCGCCGGGTGGCCGAGCTCGCCGTGCCGTGGCTGGCCGACTGGTGCGCGGTCGACCTGCCCGCACCGGGCGGCGGCATCGTCCAGGTCGCGCTCGCCCACAGCGATCCGTCCAAGGTGGCGATGGCCGAGGAGCTGCGTCAGCGGCTCCCACCCGATCCAGATGAGGCGACCGGCGTCCCCGGCGTCCTGCGCGGCGGCCCGCCGGAGCTGTTCCGCGAGATCCCCGACGAGCTGCTGGCCGAGGCGATCGAGGACCCCGAGGCGCTGGCCGCACTGCGGGCGATCGGCATGCGCGCGGTGATGATCGTGCCGATGCGCATCGGCGCCGACACGCTGGGCGCGATCACGTTCGTCAGCGCCGACAGCGGCCGGACGTTCGACGACGACGACTTCGCGTTCGCCCAGGACCTCGCCCTGCGCGCGGCCACCGCGGTCCAGAACGCCCGCCTGTACGAGGAGCAGGCCCGGGTGGCCCACACCCTGCAGGCGAGCCTGCTGCCCGACCGTCTGCCTGAGGTCCCGGCTTGGCTCGGCGCTGCCTCCTACCAGGCGGGCGAGCAGGGCGCCGACGTCGGCGGCGACTTCTACGACATCGTGGCGGTGACCGGCGACCGGCGGCTGGTGTTCCTCGGCGACGTGACCGGCAAGGGCATCGCGGCGGCCGCGCTCACCTCGCTGGTCCGCCACTCGGTGCGCACCGCCGCCCGCTTCGACCCCCGTCCCGGCGCCGTCCTCGCGCTGGTCAACGAGATCCTCGTCGAGCAGCCCCGGCTGGCGCCGGTGACGCTCGTGTGCGCGCTCGTGGACGGGCCCCACGTCACCGTGGCGGCGGCCGGGCACCCGCCGCCGCTGCTGCGCCGCGCCGGCGCGGTCAGCGAGGTCGGCGCCCGCGGCGTGCTGCTGGGGGCAGTCGGCGCCCAGACCTATCCGGAGGTGTCCGTGACCGTCGCGCCGGGGGACACCCTGCTGCTCTACACCGACGGCGTCACCGACACCCCGGGCGGTGCCCGCGAGCGCTTCGGCCACGAGCGCCTGAGCGCGATCCTCGACGTGGCGCCGGCGCAGCCGGACGCGGTGCTCGACCGGATCGAGACGGCGCTGCAGGAGTTCCAGGCCGGCACCGCGGTGGACGACCGGGCGATGGTCGTGCTGCGGTTCACCGGGGCGGCCGGGGAGCTGTCGGCCGCCGCCTGACTACGATCTCCCGCATGCCGCCCGCCTCCGGATCCGCGCCCCCGCCCGGCGGCGCCGGCGGGCGCGTGCACAGCATCGAGCTCGAGACCGGCGGCGGGCGCCGGCGGGTGGCCCGCGACGTGCTGCGCCTGACGCCGCAGGGCGCGGCGATCGAGGTCGACGCGCTGCTGCGCGCGCCGCTGCGGCTGCTGCTCGGCCAGCTGCAGATCGGCCTCGTCGAGCGCGGCTCCGCCCGCGGCTCGGGCGCGTTCGGCCGCTTCCCGGTGCTGCGCCGGCTCTCCGCCACCGCCGTGCTGCCGCGCGAGCAGGGCATCGAGGGCTGGCTGTGGACGAGCACGGGCGGCTCGGCGCTGACCGTGCTGGGCGACGAGGACGCCGCCCCCAACGCCGCGCTGCTGTTCACCAAGCCGCTCGGGCCCGAGCAGTTGCGCGAGGCGCTGCGCCCCGCCGCGCTCGACGCGCTGGCCGCGCGCTCGCCGCTGGGCGTCCCGGCCGTGCCCGGCGTGCTCTTCCGCTGCGCCGACCCCGTCAAGGCCGAGACGGCGTTCCGCGCCTACGGCCTGCTGCGGCCGCTGACCGATCGCGAGGTCCCGCCGACGCTGCGCCGCTCGCTGCCCACCGACAAGACGGCCGACCCCACGGTGACCCGCGGCGAGGGCCCCAGCGGTTCCGTCGCGCCCCCGGGCTTCTAGTCTGCGTCGGAGTGCCCGATCACGATCCCAGCGCTTGCACGGCCTGCCGCGGCAGCGGTGAGCTGATCTCCGGCCTCGGAGGCGAGCCGCATCGCGTCCGCTGCCCGTGGTGCGACGGCAGTGGCCGCTTCGACCGGGGCCGCGACGCCCAAGCCCCTGCGAGAGACGGCCACCCGGCCGACGCCTGACTCAAGCCGCGGCGACCGCCGGCCGACCACACGGGGACATGCGCCGTTCCCGCCTCGCCGCCGACGACGGCTTCACGCTCGTCGAGATCCTCGTCGTCATCCTCATCATCGGCATCCTGGCGGCGATCGCGCTGCCGACGTTCCTCGACCAGCGCCACAAGGCGCAGGACACCGAGGCCAAGACCGCCGTGTCCACGGCGGCGAAGGCGATGGAGGCGTGGAACACCGAGAACGCCGGCTACGCCGGCGCGACGCCGGCGGACCTGATCAAGATCGAGCCGGCGCTGTCGCAGGCCCGCGGCCTGTCCGTGACCAGCACCGCGACCGCCTACACCGTGCAGGTCGACTCCGTCGGCGACGGCGGGACCTTCTCGCTCGCGCGGGCGGACGACGGCTCCGTGCTGCGGGACTGCACGAACCCCGGTGGCGGCGGGTGCGCGGCCGCCGCGGACGCGCAGGGCAACCGCTGGTGAGCGACGCGTCGGGTCTGGACCCCAACCGCTCAACCCGCACGCCATTCGCGTCGATGAAGAGTCCGATGGCCCGCATGCGCTCGGAATCCGGTTTCGCCCTCCTCGAGGCGATCGTCTCCGCGGCGGTCCTCGCCATGGTGGCGCTGGCCGTGCTGGCCGGCATCGACGGCGCCTCGGCCTCGTCCGGGCGCGAGAAGGCCCGCAATGTCGCCGCCACGCTCGCCGAATCCGATCAGGAGCGCCTGCGCGCCACGTCGGTCGACGACCTGGCGACCGCCGCCGCCACGGCGGGCTACTACATCCCCGATCCGGTCGGCACACCGGTGCTGTCGGGCGGCACCCAGGTGGCGACGAGCAAGACCGTCGACGGCGTCGTCTACACGGTGGCCTCCACGGCCCAGTTCGTGGCGGACGACAGCGGCGGCAGCGCCAGCTGCACGACGGACACGAAGGCGACGCAGTACTTCCACATCCGGACCACCGTGACCTCGGCCGTGGTGGGCACGCGCCTCGCGCCGGTGACGATCGACTCGATCATCGCCCCGAACCTCGCCTACAGCTCGACGGTGGGCACGCTCGTCATCCAGGTGCTGGACGCGAGCGGGAACCCGGTGCCGAACAAGACCGTGACGGTGAACAACGGCATCGGATCCAAGACCACGAACTCGCTCGGCTGCGTGGTGTTCGAGCAGGTCCCGACCATCACGGGCGGCCAGACCTACCAGGCGTCGGTGAGCGACTCGCTCTACGTCGACCACTTCGGCAACAGCAGCTCCACCGTCGACGCGCCGGTCACGCCCAACAAGGTGAACCGGGTGACGATGTACTACGACCTCGCCAAGTCGGCGGCGGCCACGGTGAAGACCTACGCACCCGGTTCCACGATCGCCGCGCCGGGCACGGCCATCCCGTCGGCCGCCTATCAGGTATCCGCCACCAACAGCGGCGAGACCGGGATGCTGCGCAACTGGCCGCTCGCCGCCGGCGCGTCCGAGCTCGCGAGCGTCACGGTGGACAAGCAGTTCCCGTTTCCCACGGCGTACACGTTCTTCACCGGCAACTGCCACTACAACGACCCGACCACCAGCACGTACGGCAACACCGGCACGACCATCGCCGGGCTGCTGGCCGGCCAGCAGACGCTCGCGGGCGTGAGCCCCACCGTCTACCAGCCGCCGCTAAACGCTGTGATCACCAAGAACTCGGCCGGCAGCACGCCGACCGCCGCGATGACGGTGATCGTCAAGGCGGTTCCGCCGAGCGACGACGACTGCGACCAGCCCACCATCACGCTGTCGACATACAAAGTCGGCAGCAACTGGATGGTCGGGCGCTCGGTGAACGCCAGCAGCCAGATCGACGCCGGCGTGCCGTACGGGCAGTACACGCTCTGCTTCAAGGACGGCTCGAAGTACTGGAGCCCGACGGCCTATCCCAACGCCGGGACGGCCGCCGGTAAGGCCTACTACGACAACACGACGCCACCCACCGGTCAGAAGACCACCGAGTCGTTCACTCCCGGAACGTGGTCGACCACCGCGACGGGCGCGAGCTCCACCGGGGCGTGCACACCGTGACACGGCTCCGGGACGCGCGCGGCATGACGCTCGTCGAGATGATGATCGCCATGGTCATCGCCATGGTGATCTCACTCGCCGCGTTCGCGCTGATCGACTTCAGCATGCGCCGCGCGGCCGACGTCGCCGGACGCGTCGACGCCGACCAGCGCGGCCGCGTCGCCATGGACCTGATCACGCGCCAGCTGCGCAGCCAGGTCTGCCAGCCCAGCGGCACGCCCCCGATGGTCAACAGCACCACGAACCCGACCGACGCCACCCACGCCTCCTTCTTCGTCGATCTCACCAACGGCAGCAATCCGACGGTCGCGCCGCAGTTGCACACGCTGACCTACGACGCGACGAAGCTCCAGATCGTCGAGTCCGACTGGACGGCGACGGTGCCCAGCAACCCGAGCGTCGATCCGACGTACAGCGGGTCGCCCGCCACGCGGGTGCTGCTGACGGACGTACGCCCCATCCCGGGCGTGCCGATGTTCAGCTACTACGCCTTCGGCTCGACCACGCCGATGGCCGTGCCGGTGGCGGCGGGCAGCCTCGATGACATCTCCAGCATCGGCATCAACCTGCGCGTGACGCCCAGTCGCGCGCCGGCGACGGTGACCGACCCGCCCGGCAGCATCGACTTCAAGGACCAGGTGACGGTGCGCCTCGTGGACCCGAACGCCGACGACCCCCACCCCCAATGCGCATGATCTCCACTCGCTCGGACCGAGGCTTCTCGATGTTCCTGGCCATCATGGCGATGTTCATCACCGCGATGTTCGTCGCCGCGGCCTTCGCGGCCGCCAACGGCGACTTGCCGCTCTCCGGCCAGCCCAAGGATCGCAAGACGGCGTACGCCGCCGCCGAGGCCGGGCTGAACTTCTATGAGACCCATCTCAACGCGGACCCGGACTACTGGACGCACTGCGACAACGTCGCGGCGCCCAACGGCACCGAGCAGAACCCGGTGAACCTGGCCGGCGCGAGCAACCTGCGCTGGCGCAACGTGACCGGCGCGTCGTCGCAGTACACGATCGAGATCCTGCCCGCGCCGGGCAGCGCGAAGTGCATCGAGGGCAACCAGGCCACCGTGCTCGACCAGAGCACGGGCACGTTCCGGATCCGCGTCACCGGCCGCGCGCGCGCCAACAGCCCGCTGCATCGCAGCATCATCGCCACGTTCAAGCGCAAGGGGTTCCTCGACTTCCTGTGGTTCACCGACGTGGAGGACAAGGACCCGCAGTCGATGGCCACGCAGACCGAGCGCACCAACGCCGCCAAGTACTGCGAGTCGCAGAACTCGCCGCCGCAGCCCTACTATCGCTGGCAGCGCCCCTCGGCCGGCGCCCCGTCCGGCGCCTGCACGGAGATCCAGTGGATCACCGGCGACGTCGTCGACGGTCCGCTGCACTCCAACGACAGCCTCCTCATCTGCAACTCGCCGCAGTTCGGCGGCAGCAGCAGCGACCGCATCGAGGTCGTGCCGACCGTCAACCCGCGCGTCACCGCATCGGGCTGCACGGACAGCACGACCATGACGGGCAGTTGGCGGACCGGCGTCGACAAGCTGATCCCGCCGGCCGACGACCAGCCGCTCAAGACGATCGCCCAGAACGGCGGCAGCCTCTACTACGGCGAGACCGTCATCCGGCTGAACGCTAACAACACCATGACCGTGAACAACGGCGGGACCACCCAGACGACGGCGATGCCCGGCAACGGGGTGATCTTCGTGGATTCGAAGGTGGGCACGCAGTGCGACACCGTCTACCCGTCGAGCGTCACTTACAGTGAGAACGACTCCGGCTGCGGCAACGTCTACGTCAGCGGCACCTACGCCTCGAACCTGACGATCGCGTCCGCCAACGACGTGATCATCGCGCCCACGACGAGCGCGGGGACCGTCGACTGGACGTCGACCGACGAGGGTGTGTACAAGAGCGCCAGCACCGACGCGGTGCTCGGGCTGATCGCCCAGCGCTTCGTGCGCGTGGGCCATGCGGTGAACCGCAGCGGATCGTGCACGAACGTCGCCTCGGGCTACAAGACCCTGAACCTCGAGGTCGACGCCGCGATCCTCGCGCTCGGACACTCGTGGATCGTCGACAACTACGACTGCGGCACGGCGGGCAAGCTGACCGTCAGCGGCGCGATCGCCCAGGAGTGGCGCGGCCCGGTGGGCACCGGCAGCCACTCCAGCGGCTTCCTGAAGGACTACCACTACGATCCCCGCTTCCGCTACCGCTCGCCGCCGTACTTCCTCAGTCCGGTGGCGGCCCAGTGGTCCGTCATCCGCCTCAACGAGCAGGTCCCCGCGACCTGAGCGCCGCCCTACGAAGCGTCCGGAGCCCGGCCCTGAGCCGGGCTTCGCGCGTTCTGGACGCCTGGGGTCGGGACCCCATACCCGCCCGAGATCGGCCCGAGAGGTAAAGGTGGCGGGGGGAGGTGCCGATACCTGGAGTAGCCAGACCGAGGTGTCAAAACGGCAAACCGCCCGCGAGGGCGGGGCGCAAAGTCCACGGGGCTCCGACGGATTCGGAGCCGGCCGGACTGCCACTTCCGGTGGAACGGGACCAAGGACCTGGCCGTCAAGACCAACAGGCCCAACGATCCCTTCAGGAGGGTTCACCCACAATGCTTCACAAGCTGCGCAAGCGTGCCCAGGACGAGAAGGGCTTCACCCTCATCGAGCTCCTGGTCGTCATCCTGATCATCGGCATCCTCGCCGCGATCGCCCTGCCCGCGTTCCTCAACCAGCGCGGCAAGGCGCAGGACACCGAGGCCAAGGAGCAGGTCCGCACCGCTCAGACCGCGATGGAGTCCTACTACACGGACAACCAGAGCTACGTCAACGCCGACGTCCCCGCGCTCACGTCCATCGAGCCGACGCTCGGCCAGGGCAAGGCGACGCTGACCGAGCCGAGCGTGCCGGCTGCCGGCACCTACGTGCTGATGTCGACGTCCGCCAACGGCGACACCTTCACCATCACGAAGGCCGCCAACGGCACCGTCACCCGCGCGTGCACCGGCACCAAGGGCAACTGCCCGTCCAGCCTCACCTGGTAGTCGCGCCGCACTGATCTGAACCATCCGCGAAGCGGGCCTCCGGGCCCGCTTCGCTGCGTTTAACGCCCCTCAAGCGGCGCGCCGCGCGTGCCGATAGGAGTTCCGTGTTCCGCAAGAAGCGTTCCTCCCAGCCCAGCGTCGTCGGCCTCGAGCTCGACGCCAGCCACATCGCCGCCGCCGAGGTCAGCATCGACGGCTCCCTGACCCTCACCCGCGGCGCGGTGGCCGAGCTGCGGCCAGGCATCGTCCGCGACGGCGAGGTCGTCGACCCGATCGCCCTCGCGGAGGCGCTGAAGGCGCTCTTCGCCGAGCACGAGCTGCCCAAGCGCGTGCGCCTCGGCATCGCGCACCAGCGCATCGTCGTCCGCACGCTCGACCTGCCCAACGTCATCGAGGACCCGAAGGCGCTGGCCGCCGCCGTGCGCCAGGCCGCCCCGGACCACATCCCGATGCCGATGGACGAGGCGATCCTCGACTTCCAGCCGCTGGGCGTCGTCGCCGGCCCGAGCGGCAACCTGCGCTCGCGCGTCGTCGTCGTCGCCGTCCGCAAGGAGATGGTGGAGCGGGCCGCCGCCGCCGTCCAGGGCGCCGGCCTCGAGATCGAGGGCATCGACCTGTCGGCGTTCGGCATGGTCCGCGCGCTGGCCTCCGAGCACGAGGGCGCGCTGCTCTACGTCAACGTCGCCGGGCTCACGAACGTCGCCGTCGCCGACGCGTCGGGCTGCCTGTTCACGCGCGCCGCCGCCGGCGGCACCGAGGCGATCGCCCAGTCGCTGGCCGACCAGGCGCGGGCTGACGCTGGAGCACGCCCGCCAGTGGATGACCCACGTCGGGCTCGTCGCGCCGCTGGAGGGCATCGACGGCGACCTCGACCTCGTCTCCGCCACGCGCATCCACGCTGGAGGACGGCGTCCTGCAGCTCGCGGACAGCCATCCGCACCTCGCTGAACTTCTACCGCACGCAGGAGAACTCCCAGCCCGTCGAGCTGGGCGTGGTCACGGGCGCCGCGGTGACCATCCCCGGCTTCGTCGAGCGGCTCTCCGAGCACCTGCGCCTGCCGCTGGAGGCGCGCGTCGTGGCCGCCGGCGAGGACGCCGACGCCGGCCGCCTGACCGTGGCCGCCGGCCTGGCCGTCGCCGAGCGCCCGTAAGCGCATCGCATCCGCCGCATGTCCGCCACACTGATCGCCCGATGAGCGTCGGTGTGGCGGCCGCGGTGGCGGCGATCTTCGGGGCGATCGTCGGCTCGTTCCTCAACGTGGTGGCCTACCGGCTGCCGCGCAAGGAGTCCCTGCTGCACCCCGGCTCGCGCTGCCCGCAGTGCGAGACGCCGATCAAGCCCTACGACAACGTGCCCGTGCTCGGGTGGCTGTGGCTGCGCGGGCAGCTGCCGGGCCTGCGGGGCGACGATCTCCTGGCACTACCCCGCCGTCGAGGCGGTCAGCGGCCTGCTGTGCGCGCTGTGCGTGCTGAAGTTCGGCGCCGACAGCGACGTCTGGCTGCCGCTCGTCTTCGTGCTGCTGCTGATCCCGATCACGCTGATCGACCTCGAGTTCACGATCATCCCGAACTCGCTGACGCTGATCGGCGCCGTGGCGGCGATCGTGCTGACCGCCGCGTTCGACTCCGACCACCTGGTCGCGCACCTGATCGCCGGCGTCGCCGCCGGCGGGTTCTTCCTGATCGCGGCGATCGTCTATCCCGCCGGGCATGGGGATGGGCGACGTCAAGCTCGCCGGCGTCATGGGCCTCGTGCTCGGCCGCGCCGTGGTGCCCGCGATCTTCGCCGCGCTGTTGCTCGGCACGATCGTCGGCGCGGGCGTGATGGCCCGCTACGGCGTGCGCCGAGGGCCGCAAGAAGGGCATCCCGTTCGGCCCGTGGCTGGCCGCGGGCAGCCTCGTCGGGCTGTTCGTCGGCGACGCGATCGTCAACTGGTACCTGGACAACTTCACGCACTAGGGGCCACTGGGGTCGAGGCCCCACACGCCTCAAGACGGCCCCGGGGGTGCCGATACCTGGGACGTGAGAGCCGTCAACCTCCTTCCCCCCGACCTGCGCGGCGCCTCGAAGACGACCGCCGAGCTCAGCGTGGCCCGGAGGCCCTTCGGGCGGCGCCGGTCCCTTCGTCGTCCTGGGTGTCCTCGCCGCCTGCGTGGCCGGCACCGCGGGCTTCGTCCTCGCCGGCAACACCGTCAAGCAGCGCCAGGCCGAGCTCGCCTCGGTCACCGCGCAGCAGACCGCGCTGTCCGCGCGCGTCGCGGCGCTGAAGCCGTTACGCCGACTTCGACGCCAAGGCCAAGTCCAGCACGCAGACCGTCCGCGACCTCGCCACGGCCCGTTTCGACTGGCAGCAGGTGCTCGGCGACATCGCCCGCGCCATGCCGGCCAACGTGACCCTCAAGAGCCTCAGCGGCGACATCAACGCCGACACGGGCTCGAGCGACGACCCGCTGCGCGGTGCGATCTCGGCGCCCGCGGTCACGCTCGAGGGCTGCGCCCCGAGCCAGACCGCCGTGGCCCGCCTGATGGCGAGCATGCGCAACGTCGACGGCGTCACACGCGTGTCGCTGAGCAAGTCCGAGGACACCGACACCACGGCTGACTCCAGCGGCACGACCGAGCGCGCCACCCGCAACGCCGCGCCGTGCGGCATGGGCAACCACCCCGCCTTCCAGATGGTCGCGTTCTTCGAGAAGGCCGCCGCGGCCGTCTCGGCGCCGCCGGCGAGCTCGTCCTCGGGCACGACCTCCGCGACGGCCACGCCGACCCCGACGGCCACCCCGGCCGGCAGCTCGGCCACCTCGACCACCGGAGCCAACCCGTGAGCCGCAACTACCGCATCCTGCTTGCGGCCGTCGTGGCGATCTTCGCCGTCGGCGGCTTCTGGAAGCTCGCGCTCGCCCCCAAGCGCGCGCAGGCCCAAAACCTCGCCAAGCAGGTCGCCGACGCGGACGCGCAGCTCGCCCAGAGCCGCAGCCTGCTGGCGACCTACCAGGGCGCGCAGGGCCAGTACAAGACCAACTTCGCCACCGTGGTGCGCCTCGGCGAGGCTGTGCCGTCGGACGACGACACGCGCTCGCTGCTGGTGCAGCTCGACGCCGCGGCGAAGCGCTCGGGCGCAGCGTTCGACACGCTCGACGTCGGCAGCGGCACCAACGCGGCGACCACGACGGGCGCCACCACGACGCCGGTGGCGCCGGGCGCGATCAGCGCGGGCTCCTACTCGGAGATGCCGTTCTCGCTCTCGTTCAGCGGCTCCTTCGGGACGCTCCAGAACTTCCTCGGGCGCATGCAGCGCTTCGTCACGCTGAAGGGCGACAAGATCCTCGTCAACGGCCGCCTGATGCGAATCGAGGCGATCGACGTGGAGCCCGGCGCCGATGGCTGGCCGGCGCTGACCGCCAAGATCACGGCGAGCACGTACATCGTCCCGGACGCCACCAGCTCGGCGCCGTCCGGCGGCTCCAGCTCCACCTCCACCACGACCCCGACCACGACCTCGACGTCCACGGGCGCCGCGGCCGACCATCGCCCGGAGTAGTCCGATGAACGTCCTGACGCAAACCTGGCGCCAGCTCGTGCGGCGCCGCCTCTGGCCGATGGCGCTGCTGCTGGTCGCGGCCCTCGTGGCCGTCCCCGTGGTGCTGGCCAAGCCCGGCACGCCGCCGGCCGCGCCGGCGGACGCCACAGCGGCCGCTCCGGTGGCCACGCCCGCCCAGTCCTACGTGCAGCTGGCCAGCGACGACAGCGCGACCCAGGCCCCCCCGCGTCGCCGCGTGCTCGGCGCGCCCAAGGACCCGTTCGAGCCGGCGCCGCTGTCCAAGGCGAAGAAGGCCAAGAAGGCCGAGGCGGCCGCCACGGCGACTGCAACGCCCACCGCGACGAGCACCCCGGATGCGTCCGGCGGCTCGACCGGCGGCGGTACGACCCCGGCCGCGCCCGTGGCCACGGCCACGCCGGCCCCGGTCAAGCGCTACCCGGCCAACTCCGTGCAGGTCCGCTTCGGCAAGACGAGCGGCGGCGGCATGGTCAAGTCGACGCTGACGCGCCTGGAGACGCTCCCGAGCGCCTCCTCGCCGCTGGCCGTGTTCATGGGCTTCGTCCACGGTGGCAAGGATGCGGTGTTCATGCTCACGGGCACGGTCACCGCGGAGGGCGACGGCCACTGCGATCCGAGCCCGGTGAGCTGCGAGACGCTGCTGCTGCGCAAGGGCCAGACCGAGTTCCTCACGTTCGCCGGCACCAAGGCCGACGGCGAGTACGAACTCGACGTCAACGACATCCACGCGACGAAGTCCGCGTCCGCCTCCGCCAGCGCGCTGGTGACCAAGGCGACGCCGACCGCGACGGTCACCGCCACGGCGACCGCCACGGCCACCCCCACTCCGTAACACCTGCGGCGGGAAGCCGATGACGCGCGCGGCGGGCCCTCGGGCCCGCCGCTGCTCGTTCGCCTCATAGGATCTGCGGCGTGCCGCTGCACGTCGTCACCGCCGGCGAATCCCATGGCCCTGGCCTGACCTGCGTCGTCGAGGGCCTGCCGGCGGGCCTCGAGCTCGACCAGGCGGCGATCGACGGCGACATGGCGCGCCGCCAGCTCGGCCACGGTCGCGGTGGGCGGATGAAGATCGAGAAGGACTCCGCCCAGGTGACCGCGGGCGTGCGCCACGGCCGCACGCTGGGCGGCCCGGTGGCCCTGCAGGTCGCGAACCGCGACTACGCCAACTGGGAGGAGCGGATGAACCCGTGGCCGGTCGAGGCCGACGTGCCGGAGGTCCACCTCCCGCGCCCAGGCCATGCCGACCTGGCCGGCGTGCAGAAGTTCGGCTTCACCGACGTGCGCAACGTGCTCGAGCGCGCGTCGGCCCGCGAGACCGCGGCCCGGGTGGCCGGCGGCGCGCTGGCCAAGGCGTTCCTGCGCGCGGTGGGCATCGAGGTGGTCTCGCACGTCACCCAGATCGGGTCGGTGCGGGCGCCCGAGCGTGACGGGCTCGCGTTCGCCGACTTCGCCGAGGTCGACGCCTCGCCGGTGCGCTGCCTGGACGCCGAGGCGTCGCGGGCGATGGTCGAGGAGATCAACGTCCTGCGCAAGCGCAACGAGTCGATCGGCGGCATCTTCGAGGTGCGGGCGTTCGGGCTCGTGCCGGGCCTCGGCTCGCACGTGTCCTGGGAGCAGCGCCTCGACGGGCGGATCGGGATGGCGCTGCTGTCCATCCAGGCGGCCAAGGGCGTCGGGCTGGGGGACGGCTTCGACCTGGCCGGGCGGCCGGGCTCGGAGGCCCACGACGAGATCTTCTACTCCGAGGAGCGCGGCTACTACCGCGAGACGAACCGCTCCGGCGGCCTGGAGGGCGGGATGACCACCGGCGAGCCGCTGGTCGCCCGCGTGGCCATGAAGCCGATCCCGACGCTGACCAAGCCGCTGCGCTCGGTGGACATCGCCACGCTCGAGCCGGCTCAGGCGCTGCGCGAGCGGACCGACTCGTGCGTCGTCCCGGCGGCCGGCGTGGTGGGGGAGGCGATGCTGGCGATCGTGCTGGCCGGCGCGTTCCGCGACAAGTTCGGCGGCGACCACATCGACGACGTGAAGGGGGCGCTCGCCGCGTATTGCGAGCGCATCGGATGGAAGCCGCGCTCGTCTTCATAGGGTTCATGGGCGCCGGCAAGACGACCGGCGCCCGGGCGGCCGCGGCGGCGCTCGGCGTGCGCGCGCTGGACACCGACCGCGAGCTCGAGCAGCGGCTGGGCACCACGATCGAGGACTACTTCGCCTCCCACGGCGAGCGGGCGTTCCGCGAGGCCGAGGAGGACCTGGTCAGCGAGGTGCTGGAGGCGCCGCCCGGCGCCGGTGATCTCGCTGGGCGGCGGCTCGATCGGCTCGGCCCGGGTGCGGGAGCTGCTGTCCCACCACACGGTGGTGATGCTCGACGTCGACGAGGAGACGGCCTGGCGGCGGGCGGGCGGCAAGCGGCGCCCGCTGGCCCGCGACCGCGAGCGCTTCGCCGCCCTGCACGCCGAGCGGGCGCCGCTGTACGAGTCGCTGGCCGACGCGGTGCTGCTCGACGGCGGCGCCGAGACCGTCCGCCGGGCCGCGGGCGCGCTCCGCGGCATCCCGGCCGGCGTCAAGGTGCTGTGGGCCGTCGCCGGCCCGGCGCAGTACCCCGTCTACGTGGGCGAGGTGCTCGACGGCCGGTTCTGGCCGGTCGGCGGGCGCCGGTTCGCCATCAGCGACGCGACCGTGGCCGAGCGCTACGCGGCGCAGCTGCCGCCGTGCGAGGCCGTGCTGACGATGCCGCCCGGCGAGTCCGCGAAGACCCTGGCCAGCGCCGAGCGACTGCTGCGCGGCCTGGCCGCCGCCGGGATGGCGGGAGACGACCACGTGGTGGCGCTGGGCGGCGGCGTGGTCGGCGACGTCGGCGGGTTCTGCGCGGCCGTCTACCAGCGCGGCGTCGGCGTCGTCCAGGTGCCGACCACGCTCGTCGCCCAGGTCGACTCGGCCTACGGCGGCAAGACCGGGGTCGACCTGCCCGAGGGCAAGAACTACGTCGGCGCCTACCACCAGCCGCGCGCCGTGCTGGCCGACCCGCGCACGCTGGCCACGCTGCCCGCCGCGGAGCTGGCCGCCGGCTGGGCCGAGGTGGTCAAGACCGCGCTGATCGCCGGCGGGCCGCTGTGGGCCCGCGTGCGGCGCGGCGACGTGGCGGTCGACCGCGACCTCGTGCTGGCCTGCGCGCGGACGAAGCTTGCCATCGTGGCCGGCGACGAGCGCGACGCCGGCCGCCGCCAGGTGCTCAACCTCGGCCACACCGTCGGACACGCGATCGAGACCGCCACCGGCTACGCGCGCTACCGCCACGGCGAAGCGGTCGGGCTGGGGCTGCTCGCGACGCTGACGCTGTCCGGCCAGCCCGACCTGCGGGGCGAGGTGGCGGAGCTCCTGGCCGCCCGCGGGCTGCCCACGACGCTGGACGCCGCGGTGGACCACGACGCCGTGGTCGCCGCCGTCCAGCGCGACAAGAAGCGCCGCGGCGGCCGCGTCGGGTTCGTCATCGTCGAGGCGCCGGGCGACGTGCGCACGGGCGTCCCGGTGGCCGAGGGCGACGTGCGCGCCGCGCTGGAAGGATTGCGGGCGTGAAGAACCGGGTGGCCGTCCTGCACGGCGTCAACCTCAGTGCGCTCGGTCACCGGCCGGCCGAGCACTACGGCACGCTGACGCTGCCCGAGCTGGAGCGGCAGATCGGCCGCTTCGCCCACGAGTTCTCGCTCGAGGCGCTGTTCTTCCACACCAACCACGAGGGGGAGTTCGTGGAGGAGCTGCACAAGGCCCCCGAGTACGCGGACGGCCTCGTGCTCAACCCCGGCGCCTGGACGCACTACGCCTGGTCGCTGCGCGACGCGCTCGAGGTGTCCGGCCTGCCCGCCGTCGAGGTGCACCTGTCCGACGTCGACGCGCGCGAGCCGTTCCGGCGCGTGTCCGTGCTCGCCGGGGTGGTGCTGGCGCGCGTCTCCGGAGCGGGCGTGGACGGCTATCGCACCGCGCTCGAGCGGCTGAAGGGCGCGCTCGCGTGAGCCGGGCCGACCGGGTGTCCGCGCGGCTCGCCGACCGGCAGCTGGACGCGCTGCTGGTCACCGGCATGGCCAACGTGCGCTATCTCACCGGCTTCACCGGCTCGACCGCGTACGCCGTCGTCGGCCCGGCCGTGCGGCGCTTCGTCACCGACTTCCGCTACGTCGAGCGGGCGCGCGGCGAGGTGCGCGACTTCGACCGCGAGCAGGGCCCGTCGCAGCTGCTGGGCGCGCTCGCCGAGGGCTGGCCCGACGGCGCCGTGCGGCTCGGCTTCGATGAGGCGGACGTGTCGGTGCGCACCTACGAGCGGCTGCGCGAGCTGCTGCCCCAGCGGGTCGAGCTGGTGGCCGCGACCGGCGTGGTGGAGGCCGAGCGCGCGGTGAAGGAGCCGGCCGAGCTGGACGCGATCCGCGCCGCCGCCGCGCTCGCCGACGACGTCTACGTCTGGCTGCGGGAGTGCGGGCTGGTGGGGCGCACCGAGCACGAGGTCGCGGTCGAGCTCGAGCACCAGATGCGCCTGCGCGGGGCGAGCCGGCCGAGCTTCCCGTCGATCGTCGCCTCCGGCGAGCACGGCGCGCTGCCGCACGCCGAGCCGCGCAGCGTGCCGATCGCCCGCGACGTGTTCGTCACGCTGGACATCGGCGCGTGCCTGGACGGCTACTGCTCGGATTGCACGCGCACGTGGGCCACGGGGGACGTGGGGGAGGATCTGCAGGAGGTCTACGCGCTCGTCCTGCGCGCCCAGCTGTCGGCGCTCGACGCGGTCCGGCCGGGCCCCGAGGGGCGCGAGGTCGATGCGCTGGCCCGCGACCTGATCGCCGAGGCCGGCCACGGCGACCACTTCGGCCACGGGCTGGGGCACGGCGTCGGCCTGGAGATCCACGAGGCCCCGCGGCTCTCGCGCACGAACGGTGAGGCGCGGCTCGAGGCCGGCAACGTCGTCACGGTCGAGCCGGGCGTCTACCTGCCCGGCCGCGGGGGCGTCCGGATCGAGGACCTCGTCGTGGTCACGGAGGACGGCCGGGACGTCATCTCACGTACCGGCAAAGAGCTCCAGATCGTCGCTTAGGGTCTTCACCCCAGGCCCTTCGGCTCAAGACGGGGTGCCGGGCGGTCGATATTCGGGTCGATGGAGACCCGATCCCGCACCCGCTCGATGCTGCGCGGCGCCGCCGTTCTGGCCGCGCTCGGCGCGCTCGCCGCGCCCGCCACGGCGGGCGCGGCCGTGAAGGCCCCTGTGATCACCTCGGTCGCGCCCACGCACGTGAGTCGTCGGCCAGAAGCTGATCATCCGCGGCAAGCTACTTCCGCCTTGGCAAGGGCCACAACCGCGTGCTGTTCCAGCGCGACCGGCGGCAAGTCGCTGTTCGTGAAGGCCGATGTGAGCACGAAGGTGCGCATGACGGTGGTCGTGCCGAAGGCGCTCGAGCAGTACATGCCTGCCTCCGGCGGCACGCCCTGCCGACGCGCTTCCGCCTCCGGGTCCTCACCACCAAGCTGAGCAAGGCGTTCACGACCACCAAGTACTCGCCCGTGATCGGGCCCAAGCCCGTCGGCCCGACCACCGGTACCGGCACCGGCACGGGTACCGATACCGGCGGCGGCACGTCGACGACGACCCTCTACTGCGGCGACCCCAACGGTGACGTCGACGGCGACGGCATCGCGAACAAGAACGATCCGGACATCGACGGCGACCTGCTGCCGAACCAGCTCGAGCAGGTCATCGGCACCGACCAGTGCAAGGCCGACACCGACGGCGATGGCGTCGAGGACGGCTACGAGTATCAGTCCGCGATCGACCTCAACAACGACGACTACCAGAACGTCAACCAGGTCGTCTTCTACCCGCACAAGCTCCCGTACCCGAACCCGCTCTTCAAGGACGCCAACACCGACTACGACGGCGACGGCCTGACCCTGGGCGTCGAGTACGACCTGTGGCGCTACAGCTACACGGTCAGTCACACGGCGACCCGCACGCTGACCCCGCTGTCGTACTCCGACGGCACGCGGTACTCGCTCTCGACGCTGCAGAACGGCACCGGCGTGCGCGTCCCGAGCATGACCGCCGCCAACTACACCCCGCCGCAGGCGTTCAACAGCTGGGCGACCCTGAACGGCTACGAGAACCCGCTGCTGCACGACGTCGGCGGGTCCACCTGGGCGGCGTTCAACCTCTACGACTTCAACCGCGACGGCTCGGTCACCGCCGACGAGCAGTACTACTGGGCCAACGGCGACCCGCAACGCGTTCGTGTCCGACGACAGCGCGACGAGGACGGCGACGGCCTGACCAACTACGACGAGCCGACGGGCCGATCAGCGGGCCGAGCTGGTGGAGCACCTGCTACGGCGACGAGGGCGCCTACCCCGTCGCAGTACGCCGGCACCTCGCCGACGACCCCGACAGCGACGGCGACGGCATCCTCGACGGCGCCGACGACCAGGACCACGACGACGTGCCGAACATCATGGAGCTCAGCCGCCAGCGCGCGAGCAATCGGCCGATCCAGAGCGGCGGGCAGGCCTGCGTGGCCGCCAGCGGCCAGCAGACGAGCGCCGCGGTCCCCGAGGGCTGCGTGAACCCGTTCAACCCCTGCCTGCCGGATCCGCACTCCCGCAGCTGCGAGCAGCACCCGATCATCGGCAATTCGACTACGCGCCGTTCACCCCGGACGGCCTGAAGTACTACGTGTTCAACTGACGGGGCTGAGCCTCTCCTCCCAGCCCGTCTGCCCGAGGGCCCGCCTGGTGCGGGCCCTCGGTCGTTCTAGGCCGTCGCGGCCGCGCGCGCCAGCGTGCACGTCGAGGCCGCGGGCCCTGGGCGAGCGTCTGGTAGCACGACGCAGTAGCGCTCGGTCAGCTTGAGCAGCGTGGCGAGCTGGTCGTCGTCGGCGTCGGTGTCCAGCTCGAAGCTGAGCCGGATGTTCGCGAAGCCGACCGGCGCGGCCTTGTCGACGCCGAGCGTGCCGCGGAAGTCGAGGTCGCCCTCGGCGTGGACGCGGCCCTCGACGTCGATGCCGAGCGCGGTGGCGACCGCCTTGAGCGTCACGCCGGCGCAGGCCACGAGCGCCTCGAGCAGCATGTCGCCCGAGCACAGCAGCGAGCCGTCGCCGCCGGTCGCGGGGTGCAGGCCGGCCTCGGCGATCGCCCGGCCGGTCTGGACCGAGCAGGACGACGCCCTCGCCCAGCGTGCCGTCGGCCTTGAGCGTGATCAGCGCCGCCTCGGGCTCGTCGCGGTAGCGCTCCTTCAGCGGCGCCTGCAGCGCCCTCAGCTCGTCGCGTTCCATGGTCGGAGGGTAAGCGACCAGGTCTGCTCGACGAGGTCGCTTGCCGAACGCGCGGTGCGGGCGCCTCGCGCTCGCAGGGTGAAGCCGGCGCGCTCGTAGACGCGCCGGGCGGCGGTGCAGGACGTCGTTGGTCCACAGCGTGAGCGTGCGGTAGCCGCGGTGCGCGAGCGTGGCGGATGCACCTCGTCGACGAGCCGCGCGCCGAGGCCGGCGCCGCGGGCGTGCGGCTCGACGAGCAGCGTGCGCAGCTTCGCCGTGTGCGTCGTCGTGGTGCACGCACAGCACGCAGCCGGCGCGCTCGCCGTCGAGCTCGGCGATCCAGGCCGCGTCCGTGGCGCGGATCGAAGTCGGCGACGATCTGCGCGACGAGGCGCTCGAAGCTCGCGTCCCAGCCGTATTCCTCGGCGTACAGGGCGCCGTGGCGCTCGACGAGCCAGCCGAGGTCGCCGGGGCGGGGGCCGCGCAGCACGAGCGGGGGGTGGGGCGGCCGGGTCGAGCACGCTGCGGATCGTCCGCGTGGCGGCGATCAGGCGCGCCTGGTCGGGCTCTGGCAGCGTCGTCGAGGAGCGCGGCGACGTCTTCGGCCGAGCGGCGGTCGAGGGTGGCGAACGCCGTGCGCGCCGCTCTCGGTGAGCCGCGCGGTCTGCCGGCGCGCGTCCGCTTGGCGACTTCTGCCGCGCGATCAGCCCGGCGCGCCTCCAGCCGGGCCAGCAGGCGGCTGAGCTGCCCGGCGTCCATGGCCAGCGACCGTGCGCAGCTCTGCGACCGGCTGCGGGCCGGCGCCGAGCTCATAGAGCACGCGAGCCTCGGCGAGCGGGTGCGTCGGTGCGGTGCAGCCCGCCACCGACCATGCCGAGGCGGCTGGTGTAGAAGCGATTGAACGCGCGGACGGCGACGACCCGCTCGGGCTGGACCATTGCTTGACACCATCAACTATCTCGTTGACGTTGTCAAGAGGCCAGCAGCTACAGCACGATCCGGCCGCCGCTCCGCTGTCGGCGGGGTCGGGCGAGCACTCGTGCAGCAGCCGGCTCGGCGGGCCGGGCCGGGACGTCTCGAACGCGTCGCCTGCGCCGGCGGTGAGCATCGTGACCATGGCGACGCGCTGAGCAGGGTGCCCGTGGGGCGCCATCAGCGACGGCCGGACCGCCACGGCGAGCGCGCCGAGGCCGAGCAGCGGCACGAAGATCACGGGCACGTGGAGGAGCAGGGAGTGGGCGGGGAGGCCGAACGCCGTGTGGATCTCCACGAACCAGAGCGCGCCAGCACGGCGCACACGGCGACGATCGCCTCGTACGGCGGGCGCGAGGCCTCGCGCGTCCGGGGCAGCGATGCGGAACGGGTAGCCATGCCCTCCAGCCTGCCCGCTGCGGCCGGTCGGTCGGTCGGTCGGTCGGTCGGTTCCGGCCCTGTCGGCGCGAGTCCGCTCGACCCGACGGCGTGCGCGCCAGGCCGCGTCACGCCGGGCCTTCGCGGGCGTCACGGGCTGCGCCGCATACGCTCGAACCCATGCACGGTCAGCTCACCCACTTCGCGATCAACGCGGACGACGTCGCCGCCACCCGCGGCTTCTACGAGTCCCTGTTCGGCTGGCGCTTCACGGAGGCCTTCCCGGGGTTCTGGCGCACCACCGACGCCGGCCCGGCGATCGGTGCCGTCCAGGGCCGCCGCACGTTCGCCCGCGACGCGGGCCTCGAGGTCACGTTCGCGGTCGCCGACGCCGACGCGGCGGCCGCCACCGCCGAGCGCCACGGCGGCTCCGTGCTGATGCCGCGAGCCGAGATCCCGGGCGTAGGCCAGCTCGTCTTCCTCGCCGACCCGAGCGGCAACGTCACGGGCGCGATGCGCTACTTCGATCGCTGACCCGAGTGGCGGGTTTGGGACGCAGGAGGTACCAAACCTGCCACTCGATTTCGAAAGGCGTGCTTTCGTCACGATCGCGCGTTGTTCTGTGACGCTGGCCGGCGCATCGTGGCGGGATGTCCGCCCGAGCCGTTGATCTCCGGGTCGCCGAGCTGGCGGGGGGCCAATGGGGCGTCGTCTCGCTCGATGACCTCCTCAATGCCTGCGGCCTGACCCGCCGCGCGGTCCGGGTTCGCGTGTCCCAGGGCCACCTCCACGCGCTCCATCGCGGCGTCTATGCCGTCGGCCACCCCAACCCGCCCCGCGACGGCCGCTTCCTCGCCGCGGTCATGGCGTGCGGCCGCACCGCCGTCCTCAGCCACTTCTCGGCGGCCGCTGTCCACGGAATCTTCACCTGGGACGAGCGCTATCCGCAGGTCACAATCCGCTCGGCCGCGCACCGGCAGCACCCGGGCATCCGCGTCCACCGCACCGCGACGCTGGAGCCCTTCGACGTCGTGCGCCACGGCGCGCTCGAGCTCACGGCACCCGCCCGCACCCTCGCCGACCTCGCCGCCCACCTGAATACGCCCGCGCTCCGCCGCGCCACCCGCCACGCCCAATCGCTCGGCCTCACGACCCCGCGCGAGCTGCTCGCCACCCTCGAGCGCCTCGGGCCGCGCCGCGGCGCCCGCCGCCTCACGGCACTGCTCGCCACCGGCCGCACGCCCACCCGCAGCCAGCTCGAGGACATCGTGCTCGACCTCATCCTCTCCGGCGGCTTCGCCCACCCGGACGTCAACCGGCCCCTCCAGCTCGCGGGCCGCCGCGTCATCCCCGACTTCCGCTGGCCCGCGGCGCGCCTGGTCGTCGAGGCCGACGGAGCGGCGTGGCACGACAACCGCCTGGCCCGCGAGGAGGACGCGGAACGCCAATCGCTCCTCGAAGCCCACGGCGAGCGCGTGCTGCGCATCACGTGGCGCGAGGCGATCACCGCCCGCGCCCGCACCCTCGCACGGCTCCGCGCCGCGGGCGCGCCTAGACTTGATCCCTCGTGATCAGCACCAACCAGTTCAAGAACGGCAACCACATCGAGGTCGAGGGCACGGTCTTCAAGATCCTCGAGTTCCAGCATGTCAAGCCGGGCAAGGGCGGCGCGTTCGTGCGCACCAAGCTGCGGCGCACCAGCGATGGCAACGTGATCGACCGCACGTTCCGGGCCGGCGAGAAGTTCCGCCCCATCCACACCGAGGCGCGCAAGATGCAGTTCCTCTACGCGGACGGCACCGACGCGCACTTCATGGACCAGGAATCCTACGAGCAGCTCGCGCTGCCGGAGCCCTCGGTGGCCGAGGCGCTCAAGTGGGTCAAGCCCAACGAGACGGTCGACCTGCTGTTCATCGACGGCGAGCCGTCAGACGTCCAGCTCACGGCATCGGTCGAGCTCGAGGTCACGCACACCGAGCCGGGCGTGCGCGGCGACACGGCCTCGGGCGGCGGCAGCAAGCCGGCGACCCTGGAGACCGGCGCGACCGTGAACGTGCCGCTGTTCGTCAACATCGGCGACCGGGTGAAGGTGGACACGCGCTCGGGCTCGTACATGTCGCGTGCGTAGGACCGACCAGCGGAGGGCGGCCGTGTTCGCCCTCTATCAGCACGACCTGACCGGGCGGCCGCTGGACGACCTGTTCGAGCGGGACGCGCCGTCGTTCACGCGGGCGCTCGCTCACGCGACGGCCGACAACGCGGAGGAGCTCGACGAGCTGATCGAGCGGCACGCGCGCAACTGGACGGTGGACCGGATCGCCCCGCTGGAGCGCGCGATCCTGCGCGCCGCGCTGCTCGAGATGCAGCACCCGGAGCTCGTCGAGGGCGAGCGGCCGATCCCCCCGGAGGGGGCGATCGACGAGGCCGTGGAGACCGCGAAGGCCTTCTGCGGCGCCGAGGCGCCCGGCTTCGTGAACGGCATCCTCGGCGCCGTGCTCCGCGCGGGCGCGGTTTGACTCTCGTTCACACCGTGAACTTGAATGGACATGCGTCGTCTGAGCAACGGCAACAGCATCCAGCTGTTCCGGACGGGGACGGTCGCCTGGGTCGGCTACGCGGCCGCGCTGCACCGGGCGGTCACGGGCTCCAAGCGCTACGACTCGCTCGAGGCCGGCGCGGCGAAGTGGCTGCTCGCCCGCCACCAGTCCAGCGGCCTGCTGGCCGGCCGCCCGGACGTCACCTGGGCCTCCACGCAGCACAACGAGATCGCCTACCTGTGCCTCGCCGCCGTGGCCGCCGATCCCGTCGGCGGCCTGAGCGCGACGACGCGGGCCACGGCGGCCAACCTCATCGCCGCGGGGATCGACTCGCTGCTCACGATCACGCCCGCGAGTGGCGAGCTGGGCTTCGTCGAGGGCACCAACGACGCGTTGCGGCCGATCGACGCCCAGACGCTCGGCATCCTCTACCTGCTCGCCCGCGGCCGCTACGCCGACGCGCTCAAGGTGCACAACTCCATCGAGTCCGCGTTCAAGCTCACCGGGCGCACCATCGCCAAGTCCAGCGCGACGGCCACCTTCATGACCTACAGCTCGAGCGCCACGTTCTCGGCCTACAGGCCGTACGCCACCGGCGGCCCGGACGTGCTGTGGGACGAGGGCGGCGCCGAGGAGGACCTCGTCACCAAGCTCGTCGGGCTCGACCACTCCGCCCAGGACACCGCGCTGCTGGCCTGGATGGGCGTCACCTCGTCGCTCAAGCTCGGCCCGCTGCAGGCCGACCGCACGGTCACCGACAGCGCGGTCAACGAATACCACGTGTGGCCGGCGTCGGCCGGGACGAGCTGGACGCTGCTGGCCATTCGCGGCTTCCCGACGTAGCCAACTGCCAGAATGCCCGCCCGATGCCACTCGAGCGGTTGATCGAGCGCCTGGAGCTCGCCGCCACCTCGCTGCGCGCCGGCGAGCTCGACGCCGAGCGCGCCGCCGCGCTCGTGGAGGACTGCGCCCGGCTGGCGGCCGAGGCGAGCGCCGAGCTCGACCGGGAGGTCCGCGCCGCCGACTCCGGCCCCGCGCCGGCCGGCCAGCTCGCGCTCGGTTCGTGAGCTACCCCGAGCACCTGCGGGCCGAGGTCGAGGCGTACCTGGCCGGACTGCGGTTCTCCGCGGAGGCCGCGACGGACGGGTTGGAGGAGGCCATGCGCTACTCGCTGCTGGCCGGCGGCAAGCGGATCCGGCCAGTGCTGGCGCTGGCCACCGCGGACGCGGTCGGGCTGCCGGGCGCGGACGTCCTCCCGCTGGCCGGGGCGCTCGAGCTCATCCACACCTACTCGTTGATCCACGACGATCTGCCGGCGATGGACGACGACGACCTGCGTCGCGGCCGGCCGACCTGTCATGTCCGGTACGGCGTCGACGTCGCGATCCTGGCCGGCGACGCGCTGTATGCGGAGGCGATGCGGCTCGTCCTGCGCGAGCAGCGCGGCGAGTCGGCCCGGGTGCTCGCCGCGGCGGCCGAACTGGCCGCGGCGTCCGGCGTGGACGGCATGGTGGGCGGCCAGTACATCGACGTGCGGGGGCTGGTCGAGGCGGGGGCCGCGGAGCTGCGCCGGATGCACGAGCTCAAGACCGGCCGGCTGATCGCCGCCGCCGTGGAGTGCGTACTGCTGCTCCAAGGGGCCTCCACTACACTGGCTGCCTTCCGCGAGTTCGCCCAGGAGCTCGGGGTCCTGTTCCAGATCGTCGACGACATCCTCGACGTGACGGGCACGGACGTCGCGCTGGGCAAGCCGCGGGGAAGCGATGAACGGCACGGGAAGCTGACCTACGTGAGCCATTATGGGCTCGACGGCGCGCGCGCGATGGCGACGGAGTCGCACGGGAACGCTCGCGCCGCGCTCGAGCGCGCGGCCCCCGACGGCGCGGCCGAGCTCGCCCGGATCACGGACTTCATCTTCACCCGGACCTCATGACCAGACTCCTCGACCGCATCGACCGCCCCCAGGACCTGCACCGCCTCTCCGAGGACGAGCTCCAGCTCGTCGCCCAGGAGGTCCGGGAGCTGCTCATCGACACCGTGGGCGAGGTCGGCGGCCACTTCGGGGCCAACCTCGGGACCTGCGAGATCGCGGTGGCCATCCACTCGCTGATCGACTCGCCGCGTGACAAGGTGCTGTGGGACGTCGGCCACCAGGCGTACCCGCACAAGCTGCTGACCGGCCGCCGCGACGCGCTGGGCACGATCCGCCGGTACGGCGGCCTGGCGCCGTTCTGCTCGCGCGCGGAGTCCGAGCACGACATCATGGGCGCCGGCCACGCCTCGACGGCGATCGGCTACGCCGTCGGCATCAAGGAGGGAATGCTGCGCGAGGGCGCCGAGGACGGCCGCGTGGTCGCCGTGGTGGGCGACGGCGCGATGACCGGCGGCGTGGCCTTCGAGGCCGTCTCGCAGGCCGGCGGGCTCGGCACGCCGATCGTCGTCGTGCTCAACGACAACGGGATGTCGATCGCGCCCAACGTCGGCGCGCTCTCGCGCTACCTGAACCGCGTCCGGCTCGACCCGGGGCTGTGGGAGGCGCGCGAGGGCGTCGAGGAGAAGCTGACCAAGCTGCCGGCGGGGATCGGCGCCGCGTTCGAGCGGCTCGGCCCGCGGCTGAAGGAGTCCGTCAAGGCGTTCTGGGCGCCCGGGCTGTGGTGGGAGGAGCTCGACTGGGCCTACCTCGGCGTGATCGACGGCCACGACGTGCGCGCCATGCGCCGCGCGCTGTCGGCGGCGTTCGAGGCCGAGCGCCCCGTGGTCGTCCACTGCGCCACGGTCAAGGGCAAGGGCTTCGCGCCGGCCGAGCAGGGCGGCCTGGAGGGCATGGAGAAGTGGCACGCGGCCAAGCCGAAGTCGATCGCGCAGCGCCGGCCGGCCCCGTCTGCGCCGTCTTCTCCCGCGCCGCCCCAGTACACGCAGGTGTTCGGCGAGGCGCTCGTGCGCGAGTGCGAGCGCGACCCGCGCGTCGTCGGCATCACCGCCGCGATGAACTCGGGCACCGGGCTGTCGCTGCTGCAGAAGGCGCTGCCCGAGCGCTACTTCGACGTCGGCATCGCCGAGCAGCAGGCGGTCCTGTTCGCCGCCGGCCTGGCCCTGACGGGCATGCGGCCGGTGGCCGCGATCTACTCGACCTTCCTGCAGCGCGCGTTCGACCAGATCGTCCATGACGTCTGCCTCCAGAAGCTGCCCGTGACGTTCTGCCTGGACCGGGCGGGGCTCGTCGGCGACGACGGCCCGACCCACCATGGCGTGTTCGACATCGCCTACCTGCGGCCGCTGCCGAACATCACGCTGATGGCGCCGCGCGACGAGGCGATGCTCGTGCACATGCTCCACACCGCGCTCCAGTGGGCCGGGCCGGCGGCGCTCCGCTACCCGCGCGGCACCGCGGTCGGCGTCCCGCTGCCCGACGCCCCCGAGCTGATCGCCGTGGGCACGGGCGAGATCCTGCGGGCGGGCGAGCGCGTCGCGCTGATCGGCTACGGCACCGGCGTCGGCAAGGCGCTCGGCGCGGCCGACCTGCTGGCCGAGCGCGGGCTCGACGTGACGGTGGCCGACGCCCGCTTCGCGAAGCCGCTGGACACGGCGCTGCTGGCGTCGCTCGCGCTGGACCACGACCTGCTCGTCACGGTCGAGGAGGGCGTCCTGGCCGGCGGCTTCGGGTCCGCGGTCTGGGAGGCGCTGTCCGAGGAGGGCGCCGCCGCGCCGCGGATCCTCCGGGTCGGCCTGCCCGACCGCTACGTCACCCACGGCGCGCCGGCCCTCCTGCACGAGGAGGTCGGCTTCACCGCGGAGCGCATCGCCGAGCGCGTCGAGGCCGCGGTGCTCGACCCCCGCGGCTCGTTCGCCTGAGCGCGCGCGCGGGTCGTCGCGGCCGCCGCGAGCGGCTATGCGCCAGGCCTCGCCTGCGTTGGTCCATCTCAACGCCCCGCGCGTGAACCAGCGGCGCACGCCTGCGTAATCCCGACCGGGAACGACACCTTCCGGAGGGGGGCTGCGCGTGGGGCTCAGGACGAGGTACCTGCCATGGTTGGTCGCCGCGGCGGCGGTGGGCGTCGGCATACCGACGTTCGCCTATGGCGATCCGCCACCGCCGTCGACGGCCTCCGTCGAGGCGTTCGACATCGGATTCTCCGACGACCAGGGCAACTCGGGGGACGTGACGATCGCGTCAGGCGGGAGGGTCGACTTCAGCTATCCGGAGGGCGCGATCTTCCACGACGTGGACTTCGACTCGGCGGCGCAACCGTCGTCCTGCAGCCTCGATGGCAACCCGTCGGCGCAGGTGCCGCCGCTGCCGCCGCTGGGGATCGACGACGCCGCGGGCTGGTCCGGGTCCTGCCGGTTCACCACGCCGGGCGTCTACACGTTCCACTGCGACTTCCACCCGACGCAGATGAGGGGGACCATCACCGTGGTCGACGCGTCCGCCACACCGACGCCGACACCCACGGCCACGGCAACGCCGACGGCGACACCTACGGCGACGCCGACGGCGACGCCCACGGCCACGCCGACGGCCACGCCCACTGCGACGCCCACGGCCACGCCTACCGCGACGCCGACCGCCACGCCCACTGCGACGCCCACGGCGACGCCGACGGCCACGCCCACGCCCACGCCGACGCCGACGCCGACGCCGACGGCCACGCCCACGGCGACGCCGACGGCCACGCCCACGCCCACGCCCACGCCCACGGCGACGCCGACCCCGACCCCGACCCCGACGGCGACGCCCACGCCCACCCCGACCCCGACCCCGACGGCGACCCCGACACCCACGCCGACCCCGACGGCGACGCCGACGCCGACACCCACGCCGACCCCGACGGCCACGCCCACGCCGACCCCGACGGCCACGCCCACCGCGACGCCGACGGCCACGCCCACCGCGACGCCGACGGCGACGCCCACCGCCACGCCGACGGCGACGCCCACCGCCACGCCCACCGCCACGCCCACGCCGACCCCGACCGCGACGCCTCCGGGCGGCCCCTCGCAGACGCTCCCGGTGAGCGGCACGGTGGGCAGCGTCCTATCGCTCAGCCTCGCGCCGGCAGCGAGCCTCGGCTCGTTCATCCCGGGCGTCGCGCAGAACTACGACACCGCGGTCACGGCCACGGTCCTCAGCTCGGCCGGCGACGCGGCCCTGAGCGTGTCTGATCCCAGCGCCACCGCGCCCGGCCACCTCATCAACGGCGCATTCCCCATGCCGCAGGCGCTGCAGGCGAAGGCGACCAACGCGGCCAACCCGAACAGCGCGTTCGCGCCGATCGGGGCCAACCCGGTGACGCTGTTGTCCTACACCGGGCCGACCACCAACGACCAGGTCACGATCGGCATCCGCCAGCCGGTCGCGTCCACGGACGGGCTCCGCACCGGCGCGTACAGCAAGACGCTCACGTTCACGTTGTCGACGACGACGCCGTGAACGCGGCGACCGGCCCCGCCGCACGGCGGGGCCGGTCGCCCGGTTCTTCACCGCAGTAGAGAGGGGGAGCAGTGAACGGGAGGCATCTGACCGTGGCGGGCGCGCTGCTCTGCGCGCTCCTGCCGGCCACCGCGAGCGCCGCCACGCCGCCGCCGCTCAGCGTCGACTACTCGGCGGCGGACATCTCGAGCATCAACCATCAGTGGTACGTCACGGGAACGACGACCACGGCGTCGACGATCGCGTCCGGCGGCGTGGCGACGTTCCACTACGTGACGGGCAACACCCGTCACAACGTCACGTTCACCAGCGCGCTGAAGCCGACGTGCCAGATCGCCGGCACGACCACGCTCAACCCGCCGTACACCGTCCCGAACCCGCCGCGGGCGCCGTCATGGACGGCCAGCTGCCGCTTCGACGCCCCGGGTGCCTACAGCTTCGTCTGCCAGGTCCATCCGACCATGACCGGGACGATCGACGTCGTCGGGACCAGCGTCACCTCGCCGGTCTCCGGCGCGGTGCCCGCCACGCTGTCGCTCGCCGTCGGCACGAACGCCGCCGGCCTCGGCAACTTCGCGCTCGGGGTCGCCGCCGACTACACCGCCAGCCTCGCCGCCACCGTCACCAGTACCGCCGGTGAGGCCGCGCTGACCGCCGCCGACTCCAGCGCCACCGCGCCGGGCCACCTGGTCAACGGCGAGTACGCGCTGGCGGAGCCGCTGCAGCTGCGGGCCACGAACGGCGCGAACCCGGCCACCTCGTTCGCCCCGCTTGCGGGCGCGCCGAGCCCTCTGACCCTGCTCACCTGGACGGCTCCCATCAGCAACGATGCCGTCGCGCTCGACTTCAAGCAGTCGATCGGCGCCGCCGACCCGTTGCGCGCCGGGACCTACACCAAGAACGTCGTCTTCACGCTCACCACCGGCCAGCCCTGACGCCCAGTCGCCGAGCCCGGATGTCCGGCCGCCGTGCCCGCCGCCACGCGGCGGGCCGGCGTCCGAGGCTCAATCCACCCGCACCACGCGATGCGCGAGCAGGCCCGACACCGAGGCCGCGGCGGCCACCGCGCCGGAGCACTGGTCGAACCAATGGTCGCGCGACCCGCGCCACCACTCGCCGGCGCCGAGCGCCACCACCATCGGCGAGTTCGTGCACAGCACACGATGGCGCTTGTTGCCCGCCATGTGGCCCAGCTCGTGCAGCAGCACGCTCTCCAGGTCGATCTGGGAGAGCCCGGGGTACCCCGGCCCGGCCGCCCAGTCCTCGGCCGGGTTGAGCGCGAGGTCCTGCTCGATCACCCGCCCGCCGCGCGTGAAGTCCGTCTGCAGGCCCAGGACGCCGGCCGGCACGTTCGGCGAGAACCCGGCGACGTCGTAGCCGTCCTGCACGCCCGCGGTCAGGTGCGTCCAGCCGGCCGCGCGCAGGCCCCACCGTGCCGCCGTCGTCCGCGCGAGGCTGCGGAAGCGCCCACGCGAGACCGCGGTCGGCAGGTTCGCCGAAGACAGCAGGAAGGTCGCCGCACCCTTGCGCCCGAAGCGCGGGAACAGCCGGCCGCGGCCGCGGTCGGCCGCGGGGAGCGTGACGTCCAGCTTCTGGACCGGCCCGACGAGCTGCGGCGGGTCGCCGGGAACGTAGGCCTGCCAGTAGTAGGTGCCGGGACGCTGCCGCAGCACGGACCCGCGCGGCACGGTCCAGCCGAGCACCCCGGAGGCCAGCGGCGCGGCGGACTCGTCGAGCCAGGTGCCGTCCGCACCCGTGAGCAGCCCATCGGCGTCGGTCTCCAGCGCCCCCGCCACGCGCACGGTCACGGTGCCCGCCGGCGCCGTCGTCTGGACGGCGAAGGTCAGCGGGGCGCCGCGGGCGATCGATGCGGCCGGCGCCGCATAGCGCAGCGCGGGCTGCGCCCACGCTTCGGCCGGCGCGAGCAGGGAGCCGAGCACGAGGGCGGCGACGAGGAAGCGCATCCCGTTCGGCATCGGCGGCGGCCGGGACGGCCTTGAGTACCGTTCGAGCCGTGCCCCGCGTGCGCCTGGACTCTTTGCTGGCGGAGCGCGGCCTGTTCGAGTCACGCTCGCGCGCCGCGGCGGCGGTGCTGGCCGGCCACGTCCACCTGGGCGCGGGCCGCCGCCGCGCCGACAAGCCCGGGCAGCTCGTGGACGCCGAGGTCGAGCTCGACATCGACGGCCAGCCGCCGTTCGTCTCGCGCGGCGGCGTCAAGCTGGCGAACGCGCTCGACGCCCTCGGGGTGGCCGTGGACGGGCGCCGCTGCCTCGACGTCGGCGCGTCCACGGGCGGGTTCACGGACTGCCTGCTGCAGCGCGGCGCCGACCACGTCGTCGCGCTGGACGTAGCGTACGGCGAGCTCGACTGGCGCCTGCGCGAGGACCCGCGCGTCACCGTGATCGAACGGGCGAACGCGCGCGCGCTCGCGCCGGAGCAGCTGCCGTACCGCCCCGAGCTCCTGACGTATCGACGTGTCGTTCATCTCGCTGGCGAAGGTGCTGCCGGCCGTCCTGGCGGCCGCGGCGCCGCGGTTCGACTGCCTGGCGATGGTCAAGCCGCAGTTCGAGGTGGGCCGCGAGCGGCTGCCGGCAAGGGCGGCGTCGTCCGCGACCCGGAGCTGCGGCGCGCCGCCGTCGAGGCGGTCGGCAGCGTGCGCGCGCGAGCTCGGCGCCGCGGTCCTGGGCACGGCGCCATCCGCGCTGGCGGGCCCGTCGGGCAACCGCGAGACGTTCCTCTGGCTGGCCGAGGGCGACCGGCCCGGCGCGCGCGGCGAGGTGCGGGCATGGTGAGATCCGCCGCGGTCGCTCACGCACCGGCGCACGCAGGACACCGCGCCCGCGGTCGCCGAGCTGATCGGCGCACGCGCGCGCCGGGCCGCGCGTGACGCTGCGGTTCCCTCGCGACGAGGCCGAGAAGCACGGGCTGGAGCCGGGGCCTGGCATCGAGATCGCCTCCGAGCTGTCCGCCGACGTCGACCTCTGCATCGCCCTCGGCGGCGACGGCACGATCCTCACCGCGCTGCGCCGCTACGCGGGCACCGGCGTCCCGGTGTTCGGCGTCAACTACGGCGAGGTCGGCTTCCTCGCCGACGATCGACCCGAACGCGCTCGCGCAGCGACTTCGCCCGCGCGTTCGCCGGCGAGTTCGACATCCTGGCGCTGCCGACGATCTCCGTCGGGCCGGCCCGAGGCAACCTGGAGCGCGCTCAACGACATCTCCGATCCACCGCAAGGCGGGCCTGCGCGTGGCCGACCTCGGCCTACGCGCTCGGCCGGCGAGGAGATCGGCCGCGTGCGCTGCGACGGGCTCGTCGTGGCCACGCCCGCAGGGCTCGACCGGCTACAACCTCGCCAACGGCGGCCCGGTGCTGGCCTGGGGCGTGGAGGGCTACGTGGTGTCCTTCATCGCGCCGCACTCGCTGACCGCGCGGGCGCTCGTCGTCGCCCCGGCCGACGAGCTGACGATCAACAACGCCTCCCGCGAGGAGCCGGTCGAGATCCACGTCGACGGCCGGCCGACCGTCGAGCTGCCGCCGGGCGAGGACATCACTCGCGTTCGGCCTCGAGCACGGCGACGCTGGCCCAGCTGCCGGGCGCGTCGTTCTACCACCGGCTGCGCGAGAAGTTCGGCCGCCTGGCGTGACGCGGTCGTCGCATCGTGCAGCGACGTTCAGCCGCGATGTGACGATCTGCACCGACTGCACGAGATGCACGTGCCCGAGCGCCGATCCGTCGGGCGCCGCTGGTAGACCCACTGCGTGCTCCACGAGCTGCGCGTCGAGAACCTCCTGCTGATCGAGCGGGCCGAGCTGCGCCTCGCCCCGGGCCTGAACGTGCTCACGGGCGAGACCGGCGCGGGCAAGACCGTGCTCGCCCACGCGCTCGACCTGCTGCTCGGCGGCCGCGCGCGGCCCGGGATCGTGCGCCCGGGCGCGGCCGAGGCCTACGTCGAGGGCGTCTTCGCGCTGCCGCGACGAGCTGCGCGGCGAGCTCGGCGAGCGGCTGCCGGCGGACGCCGAGGAGCTCGTGCTCGCCCGGCGCGTCAGCGCCGAGGGGCGCACGCGCGCGTACTCGGCGGCCGCAGCGGCCCGGCGGCCGACCTGCGCGAGCTGGGCGCCGCGCTGCTGTCGTTCTACGGCCAGCACGAGCACCGCAAGCTCACGCTCGCCTCGGCCCAGCTCGAGATCCTCGACGGCTTCTGCCGGGCCCGAGCAGGCGGGCGCGTCGCGCGGCGTACGCGCGAGGCCTACGCGCACGAGCGCGCGTGCGCTCGCGCGGCTCGGCGGAGCTGCGCGAGCGCGCCGGCGCGCGCGAGCGCGAGCTCGACCTGCTCGAGTGCGAGCTGGCGGAGATCGAGCGCGTGGCGCCGAGCGCGGAGGAGGAGGCGCGCGCTGGAGGCCGAGCGCGGGCGCCTGCGCCACGTCGAGGCGCTGCGCGGCGCGGCGGCCGCCGGCGCGGGGGCGCTCGACGACGACGGCGAGGACGGCGCGGCGCGACGCTGGCCGCTCGCGGCGGCGGCGCAGGCGCTCGAGGGCGTCGCCGGCGTCGACCCGGCGCTGGACGACCTCGCCGGCCGCGCGCGGGCGCTCGCGCTCGAGGCCGAGGACCTCGTGCGGCGAGCTGCGCCGCTACGCCGAGGGCGTCGACGGCGACCCGCCGGGCCGCTCGACGAGGTCGAGGAGCGCCTCGCCGCTGCTCGACCGCCTCAAGCGCAAGCACGGCGGGACGGTGGAGGCCGTGCTCGCCACGCCGAGCGCTGCCGCGCGCGGCGCGACGAGCTGGCCGGCGCCGAGGAGGCGATCGAGGCGACCGAGCAGGAGCTGGAGGCGGCGCGCGCCGAGCTCGCGCGGCCGGCGGCGGCGCTCACCGCGGCGCGCGCGCGGCGGCGCCGAGGCGCTGGCCGGCGCGGTCCGCGAGCGGCTGGCCGAGCTGGCCATGGAGGGCGCCGAGTTCGAGGTCGCGCTCGCGCCCGCGCGACGGGCGGGCCGACCGGCGCCGACGAGGTCGAGTTCCTGATCGCGCCGAACCCCGGCGTGCCGGCCGGGCCGCTGCGCGAGATCGCGTCCGGCGGCGAGCTGTCGCGCGTGATGCTGGCGCTGCATGGGCGTGGCCGCGCGAGGCGCGGCGCCGGCGACGCTCGTGTTCGACGAGGTCGACGCCGGCATCGGCGGCCAGACGGCCCGCGCCGTCGGCGAGCAGCTGCGCGCGCTGGCGGCGGGCCGCCAGGTGCATCTGCATCACGCACCTGCCGCAGATCGCCTCGCTGGCCGACCGCCACTTCACGATCGTCAAGGACACGCACGGCGCGAGACCGCCCGCACCACCGTGACCGAGCTGCGCCGCGCCGAGGTGGTGGGCGAGCTCGTCCGCATGCTCGGGCGCCGACGGCGAGGACGTCGGCCGCGCCGCCGTCACGCCAGGGAGCTGTTGAAGGCGGCGTGAGCGCGCCGGTCCGCCGCTCTATCCTAGGGAGGAGAGCTCAAGGAGACGCCATGCCCGAATCCAGGCCACGAACCCGATACATCTTCGTCACCGGGGGAGTGGTCTCCTCGCTCGGCAAGGGGATCGCCGCCGCCTCGATCGGCCGCCTGCTCGTCGCCCGCGGGCCTGAAGGTCGCGCTGCAGAAGTTCGATCCGTACATCAACATCGACCCCGGGACGATGTCGCCGTTCCAGCACGGCGAGGTGTTCGTCACCGAGGACGGCGCGGAGACCGACCTCGACCTCGGCCACTACGAGCGCTTCACGGACGCGAACACGTCGCGGGCGTCGAACGTGACCGCCGGCGCGGATCTACAACTCCGTCATCCGCAAGGAGCGCCGCGGCGACTACCTCGGCGGCACGGTGCAGGTCGTCCCGCACATCACGGACGAGATCAAGCACCGGATCCGGCTGATCGGCGAGACGCAGGACGTCGACGTCGTGATCACCGAGATCGGCGGCACGGTGGGCGACATCGAGTCGCTGCCGTTCCTGGAGGCGATCCGCCAGTTCCCGGTGGACGTCGGCCGCCGGCGCTGCATGTTCATCCACCTCACGCTGGTGCCCTACATCGGCCACGCGGGCGAGCTGAAGACCAAGCCGACGCAGCACTCGGTCAACGAGCTGCGCCGCATCGGCATCGCGCCCGACATGGTCGATCTGCCGCTCCGAGGGCGGGCTGCCGCTGGACATGCGCAAGAAGATCGCGCTGTTCGCGTCGCTGCCGGTGGAGGCGATCGTCTCCGGCCGCGACGTCGACAACATCTACAAGGTGCCGCTCTACTTCCACGCCGAGGGCGTCGACGACTTCATCCTCGAGCACTTCGGGCTGGAGGCCGCCGGCGCCGGAGCTCGGCGGGTGGGAGCGGCTCGCTGCGCCAGGCCAGCGAGGCGCAGAGCCGGCCGACCGTGCGGATCGCGCTCGTCGGCAAGTACGTCAAGCTCGAGGACGCCTACCTGTCGGTCGTCGAGGCGCTGCGCCACTCCGGCTTCCAGCACGGCTGCGGGCATCGAGATCGACTGGGTCGACTCGGAGACGCTCGGACGACGGCGAGGTGCGCGGCGCGGCTCGCCCGAGGCGGACGGCATCCTGATCCCGGGCGGCTTCGGCGTGCGCGGCATCGAGGGCAAGATCGCGGCGGCCCGGATCGCGCGCGAGCAGCGGATCCCGTATCCTGGGCATCTGCCTCGGCATGCAGATGGCGGTGGCCGAGTTCGCCCGCCACGTCGTCGGGATGGACGGCGCGAACTCGACCGAGTTCGACCCCGAGACGCCCTACCCGGTCATCGACCTCCTGCCCGAGCAGAAGGAGGTCGCGGACATGGGCGGCACGATGCGCCTCGGGCGCCGACCCGGTCAAGCTGCACGCGGACACGCGCGCCCGCGAGATCTACGGCGAGGCGGTCATCTACGAGCGCCACCGCCACCGCTATGAGGTCAACAACTTCCTGCGCAAGCGGCTGGAGGCGGCGGGGCTGGTCTGCTCCGGCACCTCGCCGGACGAGCGACTCGTGGAGATCATCGAGATCGCCGACCACCCGTTCTTCGTCGCCTCGCAGTACCACCCGGAGTTCAAGTCGCGGCCCGAGCGCCCGGCGCCGCTGTTCCGCGACTTCGTGGAGGCGGCGATCGCCCGGGCGCACGACGCAGCGGCCCACAGGAGGTCGGCGCAGAGCGGCCGCCGCCGCGCGGTGAGGCCGGCCAGCGAGGCCGAGCAGGCGCGCCTGGCCGGCCTCTTCGCGGAGCTCTGCCGGATCCCCAGCCCCTCGTGGCAGGAGGGCGAGTGCGCGGCCCGGGTGGCCCGCGAGCTGCGCGCGATCGGCCTCGGGGTCGAGGAGGACGGGGCCGGCAACCTCCTGGCCCGCGTCCCGGCGCGCGGCGACGCGCGAACCGTGCTGCTGTGCGCGCACCTGGACACCGTCGAGCCGGTGGCGCCGATCGAGCCCGTCCTGGTCGACGACGGCTGGGAGAACGCCCACGACGGCATCCTCGGCGCCGACAACAAGGCCGCCGTGGCGACGATCCTCGAGGTGGCGCGGCGCTGCGCGATCGAGGGCGCGCCGGTCGGGCTCGAGCTGCTGTTCACCGTCGCCGAGGAGGTCGGCCTGCAGGGCGCCAAGCGCTTCGACCGCTCCCGCCTGCACGCCGAGTTCGGCTACGTCTTCGACCACGCGACGCCGATCGGCGAGGTCGTCGTCGCCTCGCCGACCCTGTTCCGGATCGAGGCCGAGTTCCGCGGCAAGGCCGCGCACGCCGGTATGCGGCCGGAGGCGGGCCGCTCGGCGATCATCGCCGCGGCGCACGCGCGACGCGGCATGCCACACGGCCGGATCGACGCCGCAGACGACGGCCAACATCGGGCTCCTGCACGGCGGCGCCGAGTCGACCAACGTCGTCGCCGAGCGCTGCCGGCTGCTCGCCGAGGTCCGCTCGGTCGACGCCGACCGCGCCGACGAGGTGCTCGCCGGGGTCATCGACGCGCTGCACGACGGCGCCTCCCACGGCGAGTGCGACGTCGACGTGATCACCGAGAAGCAGGTCGACGGGCTACCGCCAGCGGCCGTCCGCGCCGGCCGTGGCCGCCGCCGAGGCGGCGCTGCGCGCCTGCGGGTACGCGCCGCGGCGGATCGCCACGGGCGGTGCCTCGGACGCGAACGTGTTCACGGCGGCCGGGCTGCCGTGCGTCAACGTCGCCAACGGCACCGAGCACAACCACGAGCCCACCGAGCGGGTCGCGGTCAGCGCGCTCGAGTCGATGCTCGACGTGACCCTCGCGCTGCTCGACGCGGCCGCCGCGGCCTGACCCGCTACGGTCCCGCGGCGATGAGCTCCGAGTTCGAACCGCTCGACGCCGAGACCCGCTATCGAGGGCAAGTTCTTCTCCGTCCGCCACGCCCGCTTCCGCCACGAGGACGGCGACGTGGCCGAACGCGAGATCGTCGAGCACACCGGCGCCGTCGGCGTGCTCGTGCTGGACGGCGACCGACTGTGGCTCGTCCGCCAGCCGCGCGAGGCCGTCGGCGTGCCCGACCTGCTGGAGATCCCCGCCGGCAAGCTCGACGCAGCGCGGCGAGGATCCGCTGGCCACGGCCAAGCGCGAGCTGGCCGAGGAGATCGGCAAGCAGGCCGACCGCTGGGAGTCGCTCGGCTCGTTCTTCACCTCGCCGGGCTTCACCAACGAGGAGGTGCACCTCTTCCTCGCCACGGGCGTCTCCGACGTCGACGAGCGCCCCGCGGTCGAGGAGAACGAGCGCATCGACGTGGAGGTGCACCCGCTGTCGGACCTCGACGCGCTGATCGCCGCCAACCGCGACTCCAAGACCCTGATCGCGCTGATGAAGCTCAAGGACCGGCTCGCCCACGGCTGAGGCCGCGTGGCACGGCCCCGCGGCGCGCACGGCGCGTTGCAGTCGCAGGGGCGCCGGGCGGCGCGGCGAAGTCGCGGGGATGGCCGTCGCCGACGCCCGCTTCCCCATTGCCTCCGCGCAGCCGTTCGAGCACCTCGTGCTCGACTTCCTGGCCTACCTCGAGTTCGAGCGCGGGCTCTCGCGCAACACGCTCGAGGCCTACCGGTCCGACCTCCTGCAGTACGGCGCGTACCTCGACGGCCGCGATCCGCTCGCCGTCACGCACTCCGACCTCGCCGCGTTCGTGGACGCGGTGGGCCGGGGCGACGGCGACCGGCCGCCGGTCGCGCCGGCGACGCTGCAGCGCAAAGTCGCCTGCCTGCGCTCCTTCCACCGCCATCTGCGGCGGCAGGGCCTGCTGCAGGCCGATCCCGACGGCGAACCTGCACGCGCCGCGGCAGAGCCGCCGGCTGCCGCACGTGCTCAGCCGCGACCAGGTGGCCCGCCTGCTCGAGCAGCCGCGCGGGACCGCGCCCGCGGCGCTGCGCGACCGGGCGCTGCTCGAGCTGATGTACGCCTGCGGCCTGCGCGCCTCGGAGGCGATCGACCTGGAGGCCAACGACGTCGACCTGGACGCCGGCGTGCTGCGCACCCGCGGCAAGGGGTCCAAGGAGCGGCTCGTGCCGGTCGGGTCCGCGGCGGCCCGCGCCGTCACCGTCTATCTCGACCGCGGCCGCCCGCGGTTGGTGGGCGACCGGCTCGAGCCGCGGCTGTTCGTCAACCAGCGCGGCGCGGGGCTGACGCGCCAGGGCCTCTACAAGATCGTCCAGCGCCATGCCGCCGGGGCGGGCCTCGCCGGGCGCGATGAGCCCGCACACGCTGCGCCACACGTTCGCCACGCACCTGCTGGCCGGCGGGTGCGACCTGCGCTCGCTGCAGGAGATGCTCGGCCACGCCGACATCGCCACCACGCAGCTCTACACGCACCTCTCCGCCGAGCGCCTGAAGGACGTCTACTTCGACGCCCACCCGCGCGCTAAGGCGAGCTGAAGCCGGGCTTGCCAGAATCGGCGCGTGCAGCGCGCGTTCGTCATCGTCATCGACGCCTGCGGCGCCGGGGCCCTCCCGGACGCCGCGGACTACGGCGACGCGGGCACGAACACGCTCGGCCACGTCGCCGAGGCGGCCGGCGGCCTGGACGTGCCGGTCCTCCAGCGGCTCGGCCTGGGTGACGTGCTGCCGCTCGCGGGCGTGCCGTCGTCGCCCGACCGGGTCCTCCACGGCCGCCTGCACCCGCTCGGCCCGGGCAAGGACACGATCACCGGCCACTGGGAGCTGATGGGCGTCGTGACGCCCGTGCCGCTGCGGACCTATCCGGAGGGCTTCCCGGAGGAGATCCTCGACCAGCTCCGCGACGCCGGCGGGCGCGGCGTGCTGTGCAACCGCCCCTACAGCGGCACGGCGGTGATCGAGGACTTCGGCGAGCGCCACCTCGCCACGGGCGACCTGATCGTCTACACGTCGGCCGACTCGGTGCTGCAGATCGCCGCCCACGTGGACGAGGTCCCGTCGGCCGAGCTGTACGCGATCTGCCTCGCCACGCGCGAGATCATGACCGGCGAGCACGCGGTGGGACGGGTGATCGCCCGGCCGTTCCGCGGCGCGCCCGGCGCGTTCGAGCGCACCGACGGCCGCCGCGACTTCGCGCTGCCGCCGCCCGGGCGCTCCTACATGGAGGAGTTGCAGGCCGATGGCTTCCCCGTCCACACGGTCGGCAAGATCGGCCAGGTGTTCGACGGGGTGGGCGTCGACCACCAGCACAAGGGGGCGACCAACGCGGCGGCGCTCGCCGCGACCGCCGAGCTGATCGACGGGCTCGAGCGCGGCTTCGTGTTCACGAACCTCGTCGAGACCGATCAGGTCTACGGGCATCGCGGCGACGTTCCGGGATTCCATCGCGCGCTGCAGGGGATCGACGCGGAGGTGGGCCGCTGGCTCGAGCGCCTCGACCCCGAGCGCGACCTGCTCGTGATCACCGCCGACCACGGCTGCGACCCGACGACCCCCGGCACCGACCACACCCGCGAGCACGTCCCGCTGCTCGCCCGTTTCGCCGGGCACGGGCACCGGCGCCACGACGGGCCGTTCGCCGACGTCGGCGCCTCCGTGCTGCGCTGGCTCGCGGGCCGCGACGCGCCGGCGCTGCCCGGCACTCCATTCGTGTGAGTATCGGCCGGTCAGGGAATCCTTCTTCCGTGGCCTCAGCCGTCCGCGCAGCGCGGTCGTTGCTCGCCGGCGCGGCGGCCGCCGCGCTGCTCGCGGGCTGCGGCGGTCACAGCCGGCCGGCCGCGGCCGCTGCGGCCACGCCGAAGGCCGAGGCGAAGGCGTCCCGCCCGCCCAGCGACACGGACCAGCTGCACGCGCTGCTCAACGCCCGCGCGGCGGCGACGCGCGCAGGCGACGCCACCGCGCTCGAGCGCACGAGCACCGGCCGACAGCGCCGGCGCGACGGCCGCGCCGCCGCGGCGGCAGGCCCGTTGCAGCTCAGCCACCTCGCGATGACACCGCAGACCACGCAGGTCGACGGCCGCCGGGCCGTGCTGCACGTGGAGACGATCTACAGCTTCTCCGGCGTCCGCAGCCTGTTCGTCAAGCATTCGCGGGTGACGGCGCGGCGGACGGCGCAGGGTTGGCGGGTGACCCGGGAGCGGGCCGTCGGCGTCATGGCGCCGTGGGAGCTGGGCCGCTACACGGTGCGCCGGAGCCGGCACTTCCTGGCGCTGTCGCCGCACGGCCTGCACGTGGGCAGCCTCATGTCCGACCTCGAGCACGGGCGCACGGAAGAGCGTCACGGCCTGCCCTCCGCCCGGCCGCCCGGCCGGATGCTCGTGCTGGTCACGCGCGGCAGCTCGGACGCGCGGGCGCTGACCCGCGACGTGCGCGCGCTCGGCTCGTTGACGGCGATGGCCGAGTCCGAGGTGACGTTCCGCGGCCCGGCGCGGCGCGTGAGCGTGCTCAGCGGCCAGCGCATCGTCGTGTTCTGGCGCGCCTACGGCGGCCGCTCGACGCAGGAGCGGCGGATGGTCATCGCCCACGAGCTCACGCACGCCGCGCTGGCCCGCCGCACGACGGGGCGCACGCCGGCCTGGCTGGTGGAGGGGATCGCCATGTACGCCTCGGGTGACGAGCGCGCCGGCGACGCCGGCGCGCTGCTGGCCGGCGCACGCCTGCGGGACGCCTCCCAGCAGTCGGCGGCGGACCGGGTCCTCTCGCTCGCCCGGCTCGCGCGGCCGCGGGCGATGAACCGGCTCTCGACCATCCCTCTCGCCTTGGCGTACTCGTTCTCCTCGGCCGCGGCGTACGCGATCGCCGCCAAGTACGGGCGCGACGGGCTGCTGCGCCTCTACAAGGCGTTCAACGACGAGTCGATCCACGGGCGGGCGGGCGCCCGGCTCGACAACCGCGTGACCCGGCACGTCCTGCACGAGTCGCTGCGGTCGGTGCAGGCGGACGCCGAGGCGTTCGCGCGCGCCCACGCCACCGTCTGAGCGATCTCTAGCCTCTGCGGGCGATGCCCGAGCTGCCCGAGGTCGAGACCATCCGCCGCGGGCTCGCTCCGCATGTCGAGGGGCGCACGCTCGAGGCGGTCGAGATCCTCGATGCCCGCTGGTGCCGCCCGTTGGCGCCGGACGAGGTCGAGGCCGCCCTGCGCGGCCGCCGCGTCGAGCAGCTCTCGCGCCGCGGCAAGTACCTCGTGTGGGAGCTCACCGACGACGTCTTCCTGCTCATGCACCTGCGGATGACCGGCACGCTGCTGCTCGACCCGCCGGCGCCGACCGGGCACGCCCGCGTGCGGCTCGCGCTCGGCGATCACGTGCTGGTCTTCGACGACCCGCGGCGGTTCGGCACCGGCGAGCTGGCGCTCGGGCCGGACGCGCTGGCTGCGTTCTTCGACGCGCGGCTCGGCGTCGAGCCGCTCGAGCCGGGCTTCACCGCCGAGCACCTCTACGCGCTGGCGCGCACGTCGCGCGCGCCGGTCAAGGCGTTCCTGCTCGACCAGAAGCGGGTCGCCGGCGTCGGGAACATCTACGCGGACGAGGCGCTGTTCCGGGCCCGCGTGCACCCGCTGCGGCCGGCGAACCGGCTGAGCCGCGCGCAGTGCGCGGCGATCCGCGACGCGGTCGTCGCGTCGCTGCTGGCCGGGCTCGAGGCCAAGGGCGCGACGATCGACGACTTCCGCGACCCGTACGGCGTGAGCGGCAGCTTCCAGGACCAGTTCCTCGTGCACCTGCGCGAGGGCGAGCCGTGCCCGAACTGCGGCGGGCCGGTGCGCAAGCTGCGCGTCGGCCGGCCGCGGGACCTACGTGTGCGAGCGCTGCCAGCCGCGGCCGCGCGCGCCGCGCACGGGCGGGCGCTCAGGCGGCGGCGGCGAGCTCCGCGAGGCTGCCGGACTTGTCGTAGGCCACGAGCTCCTGGTAGCCACCGAGGGTCTCGCCGCCGATGACGACCTGGGGGAACGTCATCATGCCGGTACGGCGCACGAGCTCCGCGCGACCCTCGGGATCCTTGGCGAGGTTGATCTCCTCGATAGGCGATCCCACGCTTGTTCAAGAGGGCCTTGGCGACGCGGCAATAGCCGCAGGGCTCGGTCGTGTAAACGGTGACTTGGCTCATGACTTCAGAAAGTATAGTGCGATTTCCGGATCGCTGAAGACCGAAGGGATCGTCCTGCGGACGCTGCGGTACGGCGAAGCGGACCGCATCCTCCACCTATATACCCCAGGACGGGGCCGGGTCAGCGCGATCGCCAAGGGCGTCCGGCAAGGCGCGCTCGCGGTTCGGCGGGCGCCTGGAGCCCTTCTTCCGGCTCGAGCTCGTGCTCTACGAGGGACGCAGCGACCTGCTGACCGTCACCTCGGCCGCGACCGTCGCCGGCTACCCGCGGCTGCGCGAGGACGCCCGCACCCTCGACGGCGCCGCCCGGGCGTGCGAGGCCGTCGCCCGCGTCTTCGACGACGGCGAGCCGAACGCCGGCGTCTACCACCTGCTGGCCAACGAGCTCGCGCTGCTCGACGGCGAGCCCGCCCGGGCCGGCCGGGCCAACGCGCTCGCGTTCCGGCTCAAGCTGCTGCTGGCCGCCGGCTTCGCGCCCCATCTCGGCGGCTGCGCCTCGTGCGGCGAGCGCGACCACCTCGTCGGGTTCTCCGGCGCGGCCGGCGGCGTCGTCTGCGCCGCCTGCGAGGCGAGCGCGTTCCCGCTCGACGAGGAGGGCCACGCGTTCATGGTCGCCGCGCTGGGCCGGCCGCTCGCCGAGGCCCCGGACGCCTCGGAGCGAGCGCTCGCGCAGGCCGAGCGGGCGATCCTCGAGACGCTCGAGCACCACGCGAACCTGCGGCTGCGCCCGGTCGGCACCCGTTAGTCGCCGATCGCGCGTGCCGGGCCGGCCGGCCAGATAGGCTCCGCGGCTCATGGCCCGACGGTCCACGCTCCGGCTCGCCGCCTGTCTGGCCGCGGGCGCGCTCGCCCTCGTCCCCGCGAGCGCCTCGGCGTCCTACCGGGCGTTCCGCTCGCCCACGGGGAAGCTCGGCTGCGCGTTCTACAAGGACCCGCAGACGCCGCGGACCGTGCGCTGCGAGTGGCGCGGCAGCAACGACCGGGCGCTCACCCTGACCGAGCAGGGCCGGGCGCGGCGGATCAGGATCAGCGACACGGTGCTGGACCCGAACGCGCCCGTGCTGGCGTACGGGCACAACACGTCGTTCGGGCGGCTGAAGTGCACGTCGCGGCGCACGGGGATCACCTGCCGGAGCGCGCGCTCGGGCCACGGCTTCATGGTCTCCGTCGCCCGGCAGCGGGTGTTCTGAGCCATGGCCGAGCAGTGGGTCTACGACTTCACCGAAGGCTCCAGGGACATGCGGGATCTGCTCGGCGGCAAGGGCGCGAACGTGGCCGAGATGACCCGTGTGCTCGGCGCCGACCGGGTGCCGGCCGGCTTCACGATCACCACGGCGGCGTGCGTGGAGTACATGCGGGCCCGACCGCGAGGAGCCCGGCGGCATGGCCGAGCAGGTGGCCGAGGCGCTCGAGCGCCTGCAGGAGCACGCCGGCAAGCGGCTGGGCGACGACGAGGACCCGCTGCTGGTGTCCGTCCGCTCGGGCGCGCGCGAGTCGATGCCCGGCATGCTCGACACGGTCCTCAACCTGGGGATGAACGACACCTCGGTGGCGGGCCTGGCCAACGCCACCGGCAACGCGCGGTTCGCCTGGGACTCCTACCGGCGCTTCGTGCAGATGTTCGGCAACGTCTCCCGCGGCATCGACGGCGAGGCGTTCGAGGCGGCGATCGCCGAGATCAAGCGCGACCGGGGCGTCGAGGAGGACACAGACCTCGACGTCGACGCGCTGAAGGCGCTCGTGGACCGCTTCAAGGAGATCTACCGCGAGCACACCGACGACGACTTCCCGCAGGACCCGCAGGAGCAGCTGCGGCTGGCCATCCGCGCCGTGTTCGACTCGTGGACGGGCGACCGCGCGCGGGAGTACCGGCGCATCAACCGCATCCCCGACGACTGGGGCACGGCGGTCAATGTGCAGCAGATGGTGTTCGGCAACAAGGGCGACACCTCGGGCTCGGGCGTGGCGTTCAGCCGCGACGAGGTCACCGGCGCGCCGGAGCCGAGCGGCGACTTCCTGCCCAACGCGCAGGGGGAGGACGTGGTGTCCGGCGCGCGCACGCCGCGCGACATCGCCGAGATGAAGGAGTGGCTGCCGGAGGCGCACGCGCAGCTCATGGACATCCTGCGCACGCTCGAGCGCCACTACGAGGACATGCAGGACACCGAGTTCACGGTGGAGGACGGGCAGCTCTACATGCTCCAGACGCGCAACGCGAAGCGCCCCGCCCAGGCGGCCGTGCGCTTCGCCCGCGACGCGGTGGACGAAGGGCTCCTGACCCCGCGAGAAGGCGCTCCCGACGATCGACGCGGACATGCTCACGGCGCTGCTCGTCGACACGTTCGACCCCAACGCCGACTACGAGGTGATCGCCACCGGCGTCGGCCGCCGCGCCCGGGCGGCGCGAAGGGCGAGGTCGTCTTCACCGCCCAGGAGGCGGTCGCGGCGGCCAACGAGGGCAGAGACGTCGTGCTCGTCCGCCCCGACACGAACGCCAACGACGTCGCCGGCTTCCACGCGGCCAAGGGCATCCTCACCAGCCTGGGCGGCAAGGCGTCGCACGCCGCGCTCGTCGCCCGCGGCATGGGCGTCCCCTGCGTGACCGCGGCCTCGGCGCTGAAGATCGACCTCGAGCACCGGGTCGTCCGGGTCGGCGACCACGAGATCCACGCGGGCGACTTCATCGCCATCAACGGCACCAACGGCGAGGTCACGCTCGACGACGTGCCGCTCGTCGACCCGCACGAGGACCCGGCGTTCGAGGACATCCTCGAGTCGTTCGAGACCGTGCTCGGCTGGGCGGACGACATCCGCCGCCTCGGCGTCCGGGCGAACGCCGACACGCCGGCCGACGCGCGCAAGGCGCGCGAGCTGGGCGCGCAGGGCATCGGCCTCTGCCGCACCGAGCACATGTTCATGGCCGAGGACCGCCAGCCGAAGATGCGGGCGATGATCATGGCCGACGACACGGAGAGCCGCAAAGACGCGCTGGCCGAGCTGCTGCCGCTGCAGCAGGAGGACTTCGAGGGCCTGTTCGAGGCGATGAAAGGGCTGCCGGTGACGATCCGGCTGCTCGACCCGCCGCTGCACGAGTTCCTGCCCGACCTGCCGGACCTGGCCGCCCAGGTGGAGCGGGCGCGGATCGAGCGCACGGACGACCTGGAGGAGCTCGAGCGCCTGCTGGCGCGCACGGAGCAGATATCGGAGGAGAACCCGATGCTCGGCACGCGCGGGTGCCGGCTCGGGATCCTCTACCCCGAGATCTACGAGATGCAGGTCCACGCGATCCTGCGCGCGGCGAAGGCGATGGACGAGCCGCCGCACCCGGAGATCATGATCCCGCTCGTCGACTACGAGCAGGAGCTCGAGATCATGCGCGAGCTCGTGGTCCGGGTCGGCGACGAGGAGCGGCTGCATGCCGGCCAGGACTACACGGTCGGGACCATGATCGAGCTGCCCCGCGCGTGTTTTGTGGCAGATCGGATCGCAGAATTCGCAGACTTCTTCTCTTTCGGCACGAATGACCTCACGCAGACCGCGCTCGGCTTCTCCCGCGACGACGTCGAGAGCAAGTTCGTGCCGACCTACATGGAGCGCAGGATCATCGACCGCTCGCCGTTCGAGACGATCGACAAGCCGGGCGTCGGCTGGCTCGTCCGGCTCGCGTCGTGGGTCGGGCGCGAGGCCAAGCCGGAGCTGAAGCTCGGCATCTGCGGCGAGCACGGGGGCGATCCCGAGTCGATCGACTTCTTCCACATGGCCGGGCTGGACTACGTGTCCTGCTCGCCGTTCCGGGTGCCGATCGCCCGCGTGGCCGCCGCCCAGGCCGTGCTTTCGCACCAAAACAGCTGAGCTTCGTGCCGAAACTGCGGAAAACGCCCGATTCCGGGTGACCCGCGCGTCAGAATCGATCGCGTGACCGCGTTCCCCGCCGCCGAGCAGGACTTCGCCGCCGCGCCAGCGCGCCCGCGAGGCGGCGTGGCTCTCGGCGCTGGCCACGCCCTCGTATCCGGCGCGGCGCGCGCGAAGCGGAGCCGGACTGCGGCCTGCGCACGCCGTTCCAGCGCGATCGCGACCGGATCGTGCACTCCAAGGCGTTCCGGCGGCTCAAGCACAAGACGCAGGTGTTCGTCGCCCCGGAGGGCGACCACTACCGCACGCGGCTCACGCACACGCTCGAGGTGACGGGGATCTCGCGCACGGTGGCGCGCGCGCTGCGGCTCAACGAGGACCTGACGGAGGCGATCGGCCTCGGCCACGACGTCGGCCACCCGCCGTTCGGGCACATCGGCGAGGACGTGCTCGACCGCTGCGGGCGCGAGCGCTTCGGGCGCGGGTTCCGCCACAACGAGCACTCGCTGCGCGTGGTGTCGGTGCTCGAGGGGCTCAACCTCACCGAGCCGGTGCGCGACGGCATCCTGCGCCACTCGACCGGCGCCGGCGACGCCGGCGACGCTGGAGGGGCGGATCGTCCGGCTGGTCGACCGGATCGCCTACATCAACCACGACATCGACGACGCGCTGCGCGCCGGCGTGCTCGACCATCGCGGACCTGCCGGTCGAGGAGATCGGCGTGCTGGGGCCGACCGGCTCGGCGCGCATCGACACGCTGGTGCACGACCTCGTCGAGCACTCCGAGCGCGCGGGGGACATCGTGCAGGGCGAGACCGTCGGCCGGGCGATGCTGTCGCTGCGCTCGTTCATGTTCGAGCGGGTCTACCTCGGGCCCGCGCGCGCGGGCCGAGCACGCCAAGATCGAACGGGTGCTGCGCGGGCTGTTCGACTGCTACTGCGAGCGTCCGGACGAGCTGCCGGCGGCCGCCGCCGGCGCGACGGAGGCCGACCGGGTGATCGACTATCTGGCCGGGATGACCGACCGGTTCGCCATCCGCGCCTGGACCGAGCGCTTCGTGCCGCAGGGCCTCGCCCTCTGATGGCGCGCTACACCGCCGAGTCGCGTCGAGCGGGTGCGCGACGCGGTCGACTTCGCGGAGGTCGTCGGCGCGCGGACGGAGCTCAAGCGCGGCGGGCGTGCGCCGGCTGCAGGGCCTGTGCCCGTTCCACGAGGAGCGCACGCCGTCGTTCGGCATCGACCCGGTGGAGAAGCTCTACCACTGCTTCGGCTGCGGGGTGGGCGGCGATGTCTTCCGGTTCGTCATGGAGACCGAGGGGCTCGACTTCGGGGCGGCGCTGGAGTCGCTGGCCGAGCGCTACCGCGTGGTGCTGGAGCGCGACACGGAGGACCCGCGCGACGCGGCGCGGCGCGAGCGGCGCGACCGCCTGCTGGCGCTGCTGGAGCGCACGGCCGCCTGGTACGTGCGCGTGCTGTGGGAGAGCGCCGAGGCGGAGCCGGCGCGCGAGTACCTCGCTGCGCGCGGGCTGGAGGAGGGGGCGCTGCGGGCGTTCCGGGTGGGTTGGGCGCCGGGCGCGTGGGACCGGGTCGATCGTCGCGTCGCGGCGCGCGGGCTACAGCGACGAGGAGCTGCTGGCGGCGGGGCTGGCGCAGCGGTCGCGGGGCGGCGCGGGGCTCATCGACCGCTTCCGCGGGCGGATCACGTTCCCGCTGGCCGACGAGCGCGGGCCGCGTGCTCGGGTTCGGCGCGCGGGCGATGCGGCCCGAGGACCAGCCGAAGTACCTCAACACCTCCGACGGCGAGGTCTTCCACAAGGGGCGGCATCGTCTACGGCGCCGACCTCGCGCGCGCGGCCGCGGCGCGGGCCGGCCGGGTCGTGCTGGTCGAGGGCTACACGGACGTGATCGCGCTGCACCAGGCGGGCGTGCCCGAGGTGGTCGGCTCGATGGGCACGGCGCTGACGGAGGCGCAGGTGCAGGCGATCGCCCGGCTCGCGCCGCGCGCGCTGTTCTGCCAGGACCCGGACGCCGCGGGGCAGGAGTCGGTGGCGCGGGCGGTCGCGGGGCTGCGCGAGCACAACTCGGCGCGGACGACCCGCGGTGTCGAGTTCCGGATCGTCCGGCTGCCGGCGGGCCAGGATCCCGCGGACGTGGTCCAGCGGTCGGGTGCCGACGCCCTGCGCGCACTGCTCGACCGGGCCGTGGAGCTGGAGCGCTTCGAGGTCGAGCGCGCGCTGGAGCGGACGGGGGAGAGCCAGGACGCCGTGCTGGCCGATGCCGTGGGGGCCATCGCGCCGCTGCCGCCGAGCGTGCTGCGCGACGACCTGGTGCGGCTCGTGGCGAACCGGCTCGGGCTCGGCGAGGAGCTGGTGAACGCGGCGCTGCGCGGCGGGGCACCGGTGGCCGTCGGCGTGGCCGAGGACGGCCCGCGGCGCCCGTGGCTCCCCGAGGCGGAGTGGCGGGCGCGGCGCGACCGGGAGCGCCGGCGCGGCGGCCCCTTCCGCGGTCCGATGGAGGCGCCGCCGCCCGAGCCCGTCGACCCGCACGCGGCCCTGGCTCGGCGCGAGCAGAGCGAGCGGGCGTTCCTGGCGCTCTGCGTGGCGCTGCCGGAGGAGGGTGAGCCGCGCCTGGCCGCCGCCGACGTCGAGGACTACTTCTCCGCGCCGGCGACCCGCCAGGCCGCGGCGTACCTGCGCGGGCGCCTGCGCACGCCCGCGGCCGACCTGCCGCTGGGCGACGAGCCCCTCGCCCGCCTGGTGGCCGAGCTGGTGGTGCGAGCGGGCGCCCTCGAGGCCACCCCGGGGAAGCTGGAGCTCGAGGCGCTGCAACTCGACCTGCACCGGCTGGAGCGCCACATCTCGGAGGCCCGGCTGTCGGGCACCGGCGGGATCGGCGCGCTCGCCGCCGAGCGCCAGCGCGTGCTCGAGGAGATCCGCCACCGCCTGACTTGAGCGCGGAGGTCGAGGCGGGTGCCGTACGGTTGCCGCGTCCTTACTACTATGAGGACGCCGCGACCAGCGGCGCTGATCGGGGGTAGCTCAATCGGCAGAGCATTCGGCTGTTAACCGAAGGGTTGTGGGTTCGAGTCCCACCCCCCGAGTACCGGCCCCGTCTTCTCGCTGAAGCCGGAGGGCGGTGAGGCCTGGAGGTGCGCGGTCGCTCAGGGTGAGCGCGCCGCCCAGCGCTCGAGCTCGGCCACGGCGGTCGGGCCGGATGGGTGCTCGGCGGCCCAGTGGGCGATCGCGGAGGCGCGGTCGCGCAGGCGGGGCTGGGCGAGGGCGCGGCGGACGGCGAGGCGGACGCCGGTCGGGGTGCAGAAGCGGTGCGGGAGGCGGACGCCGAGGCCGGCCCAGTCGATCCGGGCGGCGTTCTCGGGCATGTCGCCGCCGGCCGGGCAGACGACGACGGGGATGCCGGTGGTGAGGGCGCGCATCAGGGTGCCGTGGCCGCCGTGGCAGACGACCAGGTCGCAGGCGGGCATCGTCTGGGAGTAGGAGAGCCAGGGGACGAGGACGGCGTTGGCGGGCGGGGTGATCGGCGGCGACGGCTCGCGGCCGTTCCAGGTGGCGATGACCCGCACCGGCTCGCGCGCCAGGCCGGCGAGCGTGGCGCGCAGGAGGCGGTGCTCGCCGTCCTGGGCGGTGGACGGTGCGATCAGCACGACCGGGCCGGAACCGGGGGGCGGATCCACGCGTTCGCCCGGCGGCTCCCACATCAGCGGCCCGATGACCCGCAGCCAACTCGGCCAGGCACGCGGGTACTCGAGCGCCGGCAGCGTCGCCACGAGCGTGAGCTCGCGCGAGAGGCCGGTGTGGACATATTCGAGCGGCGGCAGGCCGAGCCGGGCGCGGCACTCGTTGTAGTCGCGGCGGCCCTGCTCGAGCCCGATCGCCACCAGCCGGTCCCACGGCCGCCAGAACGCTCGGCCGGCCGGCGTGCGGGGCAGCCGGGCGCCGATCGAGTAGGGCGGGAACCCTGGCGGCAGGTGCGGGTGCACGTGCGGCACGAGCGTGGCCACCGGCACGCCCTGCAACTCGGCGCCCAGCGCGGGGGCGGGCGTGAGGATGTCGGAGACGACCGCGTCCGGGGTGCGCCTCGGCGATCGCGGAAGCGGTGGTCCGCGCCGCGTAGACCGCCGCCTCGTAGGGCCGCAGCGGGCGCTCGCGGGTGGGCCAGACCTGGTACTCGGGGGCGGGGACGAACGCCATCCCCGCCGCCTCGGCGTCGGCGCGCCAGCGCTGCCACGTCTCGAGCACGACGTCGTGCCCGGCCGCGCGCAGCGCGCAGCCCAGCGCGAGCATCGGGAAGGCGTGGCCGGCGTCGCCGAACGCGCCGAGGTACCACCTCACAGCGGCTTGGCGTAGCCGACCACGGTGAGCCCGAGCCAGCCGTGCCAGGCGATCCGGCCGTCGCGGCGCCAGCCCTGCGCCGCGTAGAAGCGCTCCGCCGGCGCGCCCTCGGGCGTCCACAGCTCGGCCGCGGTGTAGCCGCGGGCGCGCATCTCGCGCTCGGCGCGCTGCAGCAGGGAGGCGCCGACCCCCTCCCGCCAGTGCGACGGGTGCACGAACAGCGCGCCCATGTGCGCGACGCCCTCGAGCACCGGTCCGTCGGCCCGCCCCGGCGTCTCGCCCGCCCGCGCCGGCCGGGAGGCCACGAACCCCACGATCGCGCCGCCCGGGTCCACGAGGCAGCACGACCAGCGGCCGGGCTCGGCGAACCGCGCCGCCCAGTCGGGCGCGATCTCCGGGACCGTCCAGCCGGCGGGCGCCCAGTCGAGATAGCTCTGATCGCACGCCCGCACCAGCGCGGCCAGGGCCGGACCGTCGCCCGCCTCCAGCGGCCGCGCGCGCAGGTCCCCGGGCAGCGTCACGAGGCCAGCTCGGCCACCGTGCGCAACTGCGTCAGCCGGTCCTCCAGCGTCCAGGCCATGGGGGAGACCATCAGCGTGCCGACGCCGGCCTCGCGGTACACCGCGAGCCGGTCGCGAACGCGGTCGCGCGGGCCGACGAGCGCGACGATGTCGATCAGCTCGCCCGGCAGCGCCGCGGCCGCCTCCTCCTTGCGGCCCTCCAGATACAGCGACTGCACGTCCCGCGCCGCCGCCTCGAAGCCATAGCGCTGCACCAGAGCGTTGTAGAAGTTCTGGCGACGCGAGCCCATCCCGCCGACGTACAGCGCGATGTAGCCCCGCATCGAGTCGCGCGCGGCCTCGAGGTTGTCGCTCACGTTGACGGTGACCGTCGGGACGATCTCGAAGTCGGCGAACCCCTTGCCGCCGCCCGCCCGGGCGAATCCCTCCGACAGGAGCGGCCGGAACTCGCTCACGTGCTCGGGCGAGAACAGCGTGGGCAGCCAGCCGTCGGCGATCTCGGCGGCCAGCGCCGTGTTGCGCGGACCGATCGCGGCCAGATAGACCGGGATCGTCGGCTGCACCGGCGCGATCGTCAGCTTCAGCGCCTTGCCCGGCCCGTCGGGCAGCGGCAGCTCGAGCGTCTCCCCATGGAACTCGACGCGCTCGCGCGCGAGGGCCATCCGCACCACCGCGACGTACTCGCGCGTCCGCTGCAGCTGGTGGGCGAAGCGCTGCCCGTGCCAGCCCTCGGCGACCTGCGGCCCGCTGGACCCGATGCCCAGCAGCATCCGCCCCCCGGAGAGCTGGTCGAGCGTCGCCGCGGTCATCGCCGTCATCGCCGCGGACCGTGCCGGCATCTGGAAGATCGCCGCGCCGAGCCGGATCGATGCAGTCTGTCCTGCGAGCCAGCCGAGGATCGTGGCCGCGTCGGACCCGTAGGCCTCGGCCGTCCACACCGAGTCGTAGCCGAGCCGCTCCGCCTCTTGGACGAGCTGCAGCTGCTGCCCGGCGTCCAGGCCCAGCCCCCAGTATCCGATGTGCAGCCCGAGCTTCACTGCAAGCGTCCTCCCAGCCGTTGTCGCGCGCCCGGCGCGGGCGTACAACGGGCACCATGCGCGGGCCGCGCGACCCTATCACCGCCCTGCAGCGCGCCATCCGGTGTCTGCCGGTGCGCACGCGCGAGGCGATGCTGCAGGGCATCCGCGAGCACCCGATCGTGGCGGGCGCCTACACGGACGGCCGCGGCGGCATCTGCCCGATGCTCGCCGCCCACCGCCACGGCGGGCGCACCACCTACCTGCCGTTCAGCCGCGCGTGGGACGCGCTCGCCCGCACGCACCGGGTGCGCCGCGCCACGGCGCGCGAGCTGCGGATCCTCGAGGACCTGCTGCTGGCCTCGCTGTCCGACGAGACCGACTTCTCGCAGGCGATCGCCGAGCACCGGGCCGCGCTGGCGGCCCGGCGCGCGCCCGAGATCCGCGCCCGCCGCCTCAGCGCGCCGTCCCGATCCGGTCGACGAGCCGCAGCAGGTGCAGCGGCGAGAACGGCTTGGTGAGGAACAGGTCCGCGCCGGCGTCCTGAGCGCCCCGCTCGGCCACGTCGCCGCTGTCGCCGGTCAGCATCACGATCGTCGCGCCGGCCGTCGCCGGGTCCGAGCGCAGCCGCCGGCAGGTCTCGATCCCGTTCAGCCGCGGCATGTCGATGTCGAGGAAGACGATCTCCGGCCGCGCCCGCACGGCCCGCTCGACCGCCTCCAGCCCGTCGCCCGCCTCCTGCAGCCGGTAGCCCGAGATGTCCTCGAGCGTCGTGGCGATCAGACGGCGGATCATCGGATCGTCGTCGACGATCAGGATGGTCCGCGTCACTGCGCGCCCGCCCGCAACCGGTCGAACTCGGTGTCCGCGATCGCGTCGTACGCGGCCACCACCGCCGGGTCGAACTGGCTGCCGGAGACGCGGTGGATCTCCGTGCGCGCCTCCTCCCAGCCGGACGCGGGCCGGTACGGCCGGTCCGTGGTCAGCGCGTCCAGCGTATCGGCCACGGCGAACACGCGCGCGGCCAGCGGGATCTCCTCGCCGGCCAGGCCGTCGGGATAGCCGGTGCCGTCCCAGCGCTCGTGGTGGTGCCGGACCACGAGCTTCCCCTCGCCGATGAAGTCGACGTCGCGCAGGATCTCCGCGCCCACGACGGGGTGCTGGGCGATCAGCGCGTACTCCTCCTCGGTCAGCCGGCTGGTCTTGAACAGGATCGCGTCCGGGACGGCCACCTTGCCGATGTCATGCAGCAGGAAGCCGAACTCGATCTGCGGCGACTCCTCCAGCGACAGGCCGACCGCGCGGGCGAGCTCCATCCCGTACGCGGTCACGCGCTCGGCGTGCTTGCCGGTGTAGGCGTCGCGGGCCTCGACCGCGTTCGACAGCGCCCGGACGGTCGCCCGGTAGGAGCGCCGCAGCTCCTGCGCGCGCGTGCGCTCCTGCTTGAACACCTCGCGCAGGTCCGCCGCGTAGCGCTCCAGCTGCCGCTGCCGGGCGGCGGCCTGCTGCTCCGTGCGCGCCAGGCGGGCACGCAGGATCGCGACGCTGTCCTCACCGGTCGGAGCGCTCAAATCGTCACCATCGGGGCCTGCCACGCAGCGGATTAGCCTACTGCTCACCTCAACGCAGCGAGGCGGGGGATCTTGCTGCGAGCTACAGCGATTCGCCGGGGCGCTGGAAGACGATCTCGGGCACGACGCACCACGGCGACAGCGCCAGCAGGAAGCGCACCGCCGCGGCGATGTCGCTCGTGCGGATCATCTCCTCCGGCGGGATCTGACCCCTGACGAACTCGGTCATCGGCGTGTCCACGAAGCCGGGCGCGAGCGCCACCGACTTGACGCCGTCCCCGGCCAGCTCCTTGTTCATGGCCTGCGTGAAGCCGATCAGCGCCGCCTTGGTGGCCGAGTAGACCGACAGCCAGGGCTGGCCGGACTTGCCCGAGATCGACGCCAGGTTGACCACGAGCGCGCTGCGGTGCTCGGCGCCCGCGGCGCGCAGCAAGTCGGCGCACTCGCGGTAGAAGAGGATCGGCGCGCGGAGGTTGACGGCGAGCTGCAGATCCGCGCGCCGCGTCTCGATCTCGGCCACCGGCGCGCCGATGCCCACGCCCGCGCAGTTGACGAGCACGTCCAGCCGGCCGTAGCGCTCCCGGTGCGCGGCCACGACCCGCTGCACGTCGGCTTCGTCGCCCGTGTTGCCCGCCACCGCCTCGACGTCGTGGCCGGCGCGGCGCAGCGCCTCGGCGGCCGTGTCGAGCTTCTCGGGGCGGCGGGCGGCCAGCGGTCAGGCCGTGGCCGGTCTCCCCGAGCACCTCGGCGATCGCGAGCCCGATCCCGCTGGAGGCTCCCGTGACGATGGCGGCGCGCTCTGGCATGGGCGGTATCCAACCACCCGCGCCTGTGGGCCGGACGCTAGGGGAAGCGGAAGCGCGGCCCGCCGGGCATCCGCGGCCCGCCTGCCGGCCGCGTGCCGTCGACCAGGGCCTCGAGCCGCTGGTCGAGGCCCGCTTCGATCTTCGCGCGCTGGTCGGTCGTCAGCCGCCCGGCCTTGACCGCCTGGTCCAGCCGCGCCGTCTCGTCGGACTTCAATGCCGCTTTCAGCCCGTCCACGGACTTGTTCTGGGCCTTGGCCACATCGGCCAGCGACTTGCCCCCGCGCAGGTCGGAGAACAGCTGCCGCTCCGTCACGCCGAGGTACTTGGCCGCCGCGCCGAGGTCGCCGCCCGGGCCCGGCCCGAAGCCCGGCCCGCCGCGGAAGCCGAAGCCCTGGGCATGCGGCCCGCCCGGCCCGGGGCCGAACAGCCCGCGCAGCGGCAGGCCGGTGGGCGCCTGCTGGATGCGCTGCTTGAGCTCGCCGGCCTGCTCCCGGCTGAGTCGGCCGGCCTTGACGGCGGCGTCGATCTGGTCGATGGCGGCGCCCTTGATCGCAGCGCCGAGCTGGTCGGGCGTGACGTTCAGCCGGCCGGCGAGGTCGTCGAGGAACGCCTTCTGCTCCGCGGCCGCGTCGGGCGGCCTCGCCGCCGTGCCCTTCTGGGTGGCCGCGTACGCCCCGCCGGAGCCGGCCAGGACGACCGCCCCGGCCATGCCGGCGGCGAGCTTGCGCCTGCGGGAGATGGCCATGGCGCCAGCCCACCACCCGGGGCTGAACCTGCCCCTAGGCGAACATGAACGAATCGTAAGAACGAGTCCCGGCTAGCCTTGCCGACACAGACCGGGGCCGGTAGCTCAGCGGTTAGAGCAGCGGACTCATAATCCGTCGCGCGTGGGTTCGACTCCCACCCGGCCCATCGTCAGCCTTCGGCTCCGGGCGTGGCGTTCTCCACCGCTGTGGGTGATCACGACAACCCGCTCAGCGCGGCCGCGACGGAGAACCCGAGCACGGTGACGAGCCCGGCCGGGCCGCCGGCCGCCTGCGCGGCCTCCGGGATCATCGAGTCGATCAGCATCACGAGCAGCGCGCCAGCGGCGAAGCCGTCGATCACCGCGCGGAAGTCGCCCCCGGTGGCGCGCGCGAGGGCGTAGCCGGCGACCGCCGCCACCGTGCAGACGACGGCGATGACGATCCACAGCCGGCGGATCGCGCTCGCGCTGCGGCCGGTGCGGCGCAGGTCGGCCGAGCCGCCGATCGCCTCTGGCAGGTTCGACACGAAGATGGCCACGAGCAGGCCGACGCTGACGCCCTCGCCCGAGGCGATGCCGATCCCCAGCACCATCTGCTCGGGCACGCCGTCGAGCAGCGCGCCCAGCGCGAGCGAACCGCCGCCGCCCCCGCGCTCCACCAGCCGGTCGAGCCCGTAGTAGGTGAGGGCGCCGGCCGCCAGCCCGACCGCCAGCGTGCCCGGGCCGCCGACCCGGGCGCCCTCCTGGGCGAGGTCGAAGCTCACCGCGCTGATGAGCGCGCCTGCCCCGAACGCGAGCACCAGGCCCACGAGCCGCGGCGGCCAGGTCCAGGCGAGCCCGAGGACGCCGCCGATCACCAGCGAGGATGCGGCCAGCGCCCCCCAGCCGAGCGCCGCGCCCATGCCGGCGTCACCGCCCGATCGGCCGGCCGCGCGTTCCGTCCATGGGCGGCACGCTCGCCGCAGCGCCGCATGCCCGCGTCATCCGGTTCGGACGATGTCTGCGCGCTCGGGCGCCTCTAGCTTCCAGCCCGCGCCAATCCGGCGCGAGTACCAGCCCCACATGCGAGGTGGTCATGACAGCGCCGTACATCCCCGCAGGCAGTTCCGCGAGAGGCGAGTTCTACTACGACTCCGACGACTCCCGCGGGCAGGGACTCGTCACGTTCGCCGGCGTGCTGCTGATGCTCGTGGCGACGCTCAACACGTTCTGGGGCATCGCTGCGATCACCAAGGCGCACGTCTTCGTGCACAACGCGCACTACGTGTTCGGGAATCTCAGCCTCTGGGGCTGGGTGATGCTCGCTCTGGGCATCGTCCAGTACTTCGCCGCGTTCGCGCTGTGGGGCGGCCGGTCGTGGGGCCGTTGGTTCGCCGTGGCCTGCGCCAGCGTCAACGCCCTGCTCCAGACGCTGTGGATCCCCGCCTATCCGATCCTGGCGATGACGATCCTGACGCTCGACATCATCGCGATCTACGGGCTGCTCTCCTACGGCGGACGCCGTGCCGCCTACCGCGAGGAGCAGGAGCGCGAGAAGAGCGCGGCGCGCTAGACGGGTGCGGCGGGCGCGCGCTCGCCGGCCGGGGTGACGACGGTCACCGGGACCCCGAGTCGCTCCACGCGGCCCGGGAGCCCGTCGCGGAGCCAGCGCGACCCCCAGCGCGGGAGCGTGGACAGGATCACCTCGTCGTAGCGCCCGTCGCCCAGCGCCGCGGCGATCGCGTCGAACGGCGCGGACCCGCGCGCGAGGGTGGCCTGGACCGGCGCGCCGGTCGCCCGCTCGAACAACCGCCGCGCGTGCCGGAGCAGCCAGTCGCCGGCCACGCCCGGCGGTGCGTCCGGCACGAGGAGCACGAACTCGCACGACCCGCCGGCGGCGCGCCGGCGCAGCTCGGCGAGCAGCGCCGGCGTGGCGATCGACCGGTTGGCGATGACCAGGATGCGGGTGCGGTCCATCGGCTGCGACCGTCGCATGCCCTGCGGCCGGCCGGCATCGCCCGATCCGGGTGAAACTAGGCCGCAGGGCCGGCCGGCAGCTCGGCCATGATCAGCGTCCCGCGCCCGGGCGGGCTCGCGATCCTGAACGTGCCGCCGATGGCCTCCACCCGGTCGCGGAGACCCTGGATGCCGGAGCCGTCGTGCTCGCCCGCCCCGCCGATGCCGTCGTCGGCGATCTCGACGCGCAGCACGTCGTCTGAGATCGCGACCCAGACGTCGACCGTGCCGGCGTGCGCGTGCTTGCGGGCGTTGGTCACGGCCTCGGCGATTACGTAGTACGCGGTGACCTCCGCCGCGGCGTCGGCGCGTCGCGCCGGCAGGTCGCTCAGGCGGATCGGCAGCACTGACGCCGCCGCCATCCCGCGCAGGGCGTCCGCCAGCCCGTGGTCGGTGACGACCGACGGGTGGATGCCGCGGGCGAGCTCGCGCAGCTCGTCGGTCGCCACGGCCACCTCGGCCTGCGCCGCCTCCAGGGCGGCGACCCCGGTCGCCGGGTCCTCGCGGGCGCGCTCGGCCGCCAGCTGGAGGCGGACGAGCAGCGCGGTGAGCCGCTGCTGGGCCCCGTCGTGCAGATCGCGCTCGATCCGCCGGCGCTCGTCCGCGGCGCTCTCCACGATGCGCGCGCGCGAGGCGCGGAGCCAGTGCGCGAACGCCTCGCGCTCGGACACCACCGCAGCGACGCAGAGCGTGGACAGCGCCGCCACGGCGATGAACAGCTGCGTGGCCAGCACGGTCGCCGTGGCCGGCTCGAGGGCGAACGGCCCGGCGCGCCGGGTGGCCTCCCAGATGGCGAAGCCGCTCGCCACCGCGACCGCGGCCGTCGCGCCGCGCCGGCCGAACCACAGGGCCGCCACCAGCAGGGCCGGGAACACCAGGTACATGTACGGCCCGCGGTTCGACAGCGCGATGTAGGTCAGCGCGCCCACCGCGACCAGCGCGGCGGCGATGGCGCCGGCCTGGCGCCGCCACCACAGCGGCCGGGCCCAGGCGAGCGCGAGCGGGAGCACGACCAGCGCACCGGAGGCGTCTCCGAGCCACCACGTGCGCCAGGTCCGCGGCATCGCGGCGGCGTCGAGCACGCCGCCGAGCCGCAGCGACAGGCAGCCGATGCTCGCGCTCACCGCCGTGCCGACGGCGACCGCCACGAGCACGCCGCCGATGCCGGGCACGCTCCCGAGCGGGTCGCGGCCGCGCACCAGCCGCCGCAGCAGCAGCGTCGCCACGACGATCTCGAGCACGTTGCCGATGCTCTGGCCGACGGCCGCGCCGGGCGGCAGCGCCGTGTAGTCGTTGGCCAGCAGGTCGCCCACGAGCACGCCGGGCCAGAACCCGAGGCCGAAGAGGTAGAGGAAGGCGATCCCCACGCCCACCGGCAGCCAGACGATGGCCGCCACCGGGCCGGCGAACTGCAGTGCGAAACCGACCTCGGCGACGCCGCGATACAGCGCCGCGAGGGCGAGCACACCCGCCACCCGGCGGGCTGCCGGGTCCTCGAACAGACGCGACACCGACGGCCGCCAGGCGCGCCGCCGCAGCCCGGCGATGCCGCGCGCGATCTGCGCCTCGGACACCGCGCAAGCATGTCAGACCAGCGCGACGAGCACCAGAAGGGCGCGGATCGTCAGCGGACGTCGAACACGTCGACGCCGGCGGGGCCGCCGCCGAAGCGCTCGGCGATGACCGCGCGGGCGGCCGGCGCCCGGCGCGGCTCGCTCAGCTTCACGGTGATCTTGACCCCCGTGCTGCCGTGCGTGCACACGTGAAAGCCGGCGTCCACGGGCTCGGCGAGGCGAAAGCCGCGCTGGGCCAGCAGGCGCGTGATCATCGCCCGGGCCGCGTCGAGGATGGCGTTCGACTGCGGGTTGCGCTGCACCACGACCGCCCCGGTACCCCGACTCCAGCGGGCGATAACCAGGAAATCGCGCCGCGACGGCGCGTGCCGCGTGGCGGCTCAGACGCTCGACAGGTCGGCGTCGCGGGCCGGCTCGGCCTCGACCGTCTCCACGCCCAGCGCGAGCCCGCGCGCGGCGAAGCCGTAGATGACGAGCGCGTCGGCGGCGATGATCACGAGCGACCAGATCGGGTACTGGGCGACCTCCGCCATCTGCGCGAGGGCGTTGACGCCGGCCAGGACGATGCCGGGCCACAGCGCGATGACGCTGCCGCGCAGGACGACGACGCCGGTGAGCACCTGCAGGGCCCCGCACACGATCGCGAACCAGCCCCAGCCGGTGAGGTTGGACACCAGCACGTCGTCGTGCAGGTAATGGGGGTTCGTGAGCGCGACGATCCCGTCCAGGACGTTGAACGCCCCGGCGAGGATCAGGATCAGCGCGCCGAACGTGACGATGTGGCGCCCGCGGGCTTCATCCATCTCCGGCTCCTCGCGTCGAGTGGCTAGACCCTGCCCTCGGCCAGCAACATCAGCGCGGCCTTGACGCGCTTGCTCACGTCCTCGGCGTCCGCAAGCCCGAGCTTCAGGAAGATCGAGTTGATGTGCTTCTCCACCGCGCGCTTGGTCAGGAACAGCGACTCGGCGATGGCGACGTTGCTCTTGCCCTGCGCGATCTCGCCGAGCACCTCGCGCTCGCGCGCGGTCAGGTCGTTGAGCGGCGATTGGCGGGCCTGCTCGCGCGCGTGGACGAGCCGCTCGACGATCTTCGGGTCGATCATCGAGCCGCCGTCGGCGACCGCGCGGATGGCCGCGGTCAGCTCGGCGCGGTTGTGGACGCGCTGCTTGAGCAGGTACGCGCGGCGGTCCGAGCCACGGTCGAGCAGCGCCAGCGCGTAGCCGGGGTCGTCGTACTGGCTGAGGACGACCACGCCGATCTCGGGGTAGGTGTCGCGCAGCTCCTCGGCGAGCCGGATGCCCTCGTCGGTGTCGGACGGCGGCATGCGGATGTCGGTGATGACCACGTCGGGCCGCTCGCGCACGCAGACGTCGCGCAGGCTCGCCATGTCGCCCGTCGCGGCGACCACGTCGATGCCGGGGTCGATCTCGAGCAGCTGCCGGACGCCCTCGCGCACGATGAGGTTGTCCTCGCCCAGGGCGACGCGGAGCGTCGCCGGCCGAGCCTCGATGTCAACCGCCACGCCGGCCTCGTCTCCCACTGCCCCCGCCGGGCCGCATCAGCCGAATGGCCGCCGCTCCGACTCGCGCCGGAGCTCCGCGCGGGCCATTGCCGTCTCGTCGACCTCCTTGCGCGACATCGGGCGGCGGATCCAGTAGACCGCGGCGCCGATGAGCGGGAAGATGAGCACGCCCACCACCCACGCGGCGGTCGGCCAGCCGCCGAGGCGCCGGCCGAACACGTCGATGATCGTGCCCAGCGCGGCGACGAACGCGAGGGCCACGAGCAGGAACCAGAGGATGTTCACGGGGGCTGCCTCCAACGTGGGGGGACCGTGACCATCGTCCGCGAGCGCGACCGCGCGGGCAATGAGGCGCACCACCCTCTCGCGGGGCGTGCCCGCACCATTGCGGCGGCCCGGCCGAGCCCGCAACGTGACGCCATGGCACCGCCGCCGATCGTCGCGGGCTTCAATCCGCGCACGGGCCAGCGCGAGGCCGTGGAGCTCGCGCTCGTGGCCAGCCGCCGGCTGCACGCGCCGCTGACCATCGTCGCGGTGGTGCCGGAGCGGTCCGTCGCCGCGGGCGGCGACGGCAGGCCCGAGGCCCGCGCGCTCGCTGCGCTGCGCGTCGACCTGCGCCGGCGCGCGGCGGCCGCCCGGCTGGAGGTGGTCGAGGCCGTGACCGCGGGGGCGGGCCTGATCGCCGCCCTCGAGCGCATCCAGCCGCTGTTCGTCGCGCTCGGGACGACGTCGCGGGGTGGCGTGGCCGCGGCGATCCTGGGCACCACGGTCGAGCGGGTGATCCACGCCCACGCCTGCCCGGTGGCCGTCGTGCCGCATGCCCAGCGCGCTCCGGCCGCGCTGGCGGTGATCGGCGCGGCGTTCGCGCCCACCGCGGAGGGCCGCGACGCGCTCGAGACGGCCGCGGCGCTCGCCCGCGCGGCCGGCGCGCGGTTGCGCGCGATCACGGTGCTCGAGTCCTCGCCGCGCGAGCGCGCCACCGGCGCGCTGCCGACCGCGGCGGACCGGCTGGAGGAGGCGGTGGCGCGGCTCGGCGACGGGCTCGCGATCGAGCGCGACGTGCGCTACGACGACGCGGCGGCCGGCCTGCTGGCCGCCGCGCGGGACGTCGACCTGCTCGTCGTCGGCTCGCGCGCGCACGCGCCGCAACGGGCGATGGCGCTCGGCAGCGTCTCGCGCCGGGTGGCCGAGCGGGCCGTCTGCCCCGTGCTCGTGCTGCCGCGCGGCGCCGCCGCCGCGCTGCGCGCCGTTCTCGCCCCCGGCGCCTCGCTCCCGGCGCGTTGACGGATACCGCAGCCGTGGGATGGGACGGGCGCGGCGGACCGCCCACCATGGCAGGCCGTGGCCGCCGCCCGCGCACGGGTCGTCGTCGTCGACGACCATCCCGACTTCCGGCACGCCGCATGCGGGCTGCTCGCCCGGCGCGGCTTCGCGGTGGTCGGCGAGGCCGGCTGCGCCGGGACGGCGCTCGCCGTGATCGGCGAGGTCGAGCCCGACGCCGTCCTGCTCGACGTGCGGCTGGGCGCCGACGACGGGTTCGCCCTGGCCTGCATCCTGCGGCGCCGGCATCCGCGCATCGGCATCGTGCTCGTGTCGTGCGAGGTCGACCACCTGCCGAAGTCACCGTACGCACACGGCCCGGTGGCCAAGCGGGACCTGGCCGAGCTCGACCTCGCGGCGCTGCTCGCCCCGCATCGCTGAGCCTCACCCGATCCGGGCGATGACAGGACCGGCGCGCGCCGCCAGGATCGGGGCGTGTCGGAAGATGGCTGGCCGGCGCTGTTCGCGAGCGCGTTCCACCAGTCGCGCAACGCGATGGTGCTCGTGGACGCCGACCGGCAGATCGTCGACGCCAACCCCGCGTTCGCCCGGCTGCTGGGCCGGCCGCCGCGGGCGCTGGTACGCCACCGGATCTTCGAGTTCCTGGCCGGCGGGCCGCTGGCCACGCCGCGCGAGTGGCAGGACACGATCGCGCAGCGGCGGTTCAGCGGCGACGCCGTGCTGGTCGCGGCCGACGGCCGCCGCGTCGCGGTCCAGTGGGGCGCGACGACGGAGGTGGTCACGGGGCGCCGGCTCATCCTGTTCGTGACGCTCAACAGCTCGCGCTGGGGCGGGCGCCTGCGGCCGGCCGGCGACCCGGATGCGCCGCCGGGCGCGCTCACGGCGCGCGAGCGGGAGATCGTGCACCGGGTGGCGCTCGGCGAGACGGGCCCGGAGATCGCCGCCGAGCTGGGGATCGCGGACGACACGGTGCGAACCCACGTGCGTAACGCGATGGCCAAGCTGGGCGCGCGTTCCCGCGCCCAGCTCGTGGCCAAGGCGGTCGGCGGCGGCCTGATCGACGGTTAGCCGCCGATCAGCTCCAGCCCCCGAGCGAGTGCCGGTCCCGTCCACCGTAGGACAGCAGCGCGTAGATGACGATCACGTCGACGAAGAACATGACGATCGCCTGTCCAGGGGCGGAGGGCAGGGCCAGGAACTGCACGATCATGTTGAGGCCCGCGGCGATCACGCCGAGCCAGCGGCCCCACTCGGTCGCCGCCCAGATCCCGAACGCGACGAGGATCTGCAGGATGCCGGTCGCCACGCGCAGCCAGCCCCAGGTCTTCAGGTCGCCGATCACGTAGTCGACGTGGCGGATGAACACGTGCGAGTTGCCGATGGCGGCGATCCCGTAGACGAGGTTCAGCACCCCGCCCAGGGCCAGCATCGCGCCGGCGAAGACGACCCAGCCGCGTCCCGGGTCGACGTCGTAGGTCGAGGGGTCGATCGTGGCCATGTCAGTCGCGGCTCGTCGTGCCGTACCGGACGAGCGCGTAGATGACGAGGATGTCGAGGGCGAACAGGCACACCGCCCACAGCGGGTAGGCCGGCATGAACATCAGCTGCGCGATCGCGTTCAACCCGGCGATCGCCACGCCGCCCCAGCGGAAGCCGCGCCACTCGAGCACGATCCCGGCCACCACGACCGCCTGGATCAGCGCGATGAAGATCAGGGTCCAGCCCCACGTCTTGAGGTCGTTGATCACGAACTCGGCGTGGCCCACGAAGAACTTCGAGTTCGACACGGCCGCGATGCCGTCGATCAGGTTCAGCGCCGCCAGGATCGACAGCATCGACGCGGCGAACAGCAACCAGCCCGTGCCGTCGGCGTCATAGCCGCCGGGTCCGCTCCCCTCGTACTGCGGCACGGTGGGCCGCGCGCGGGCGGGATCGGTCGTGCTCATCGGGAACCTCCTGAGTGGGAATCGTCGGGGGACTTGACGACGACGATGGGCAGCTGGGCGTGCTCGAGGAGCGCGCGGGACGTGGAGCCGAACAGCCGCGACCGCATCCCGCGCAGCCCGCGCGAGCCGACGACCACCGCGCACGCGCCGCAGCTCGCGGCGAACGCGGCGATCGTCTCCGGGACGCCGTCGTCGTCGGGGAGCGGGCACGGCTCGGCCTGCGCTCCGAGCTCGGCGGCCAGTCGCGCGCCCTGCTCGGCGGCCTCGGCCGCGTGGTCGCGCTCGCGGCGGTCGACCGCGACCATGTCCGCCGCGCTGGGGAGGTTGTAGGCGAGCGCAGCCGGGTCGCCCGAGGACGCCATCGTCATGGCCAGGCCGGGCTCCCACACCGTCGCCACGATGATCCGCCGGCCGGGGAACAGGCGGGCGGCGGCGCGGACCGCGGCGGACGCGGCGTCCGATCCGTCGAAGGCGACGAGTACCGGGGCATCGGGCATGGCGGCATCGCACCACCCGCGGGGCGCCCCCGCCTCACCCCGATTGGATGATGCGCCCGCCCGCCCGCGCGCCGATCCTCGGCACCCCGGCGAAGGAGGAACGATGAGCGAACCATCGCTCGACGAGATGGGCCCGATCGACTACATCGTCCTGGAGTGGCCAGGGCGCCAGCCGCAGGGCGAGGTCGCGCCGCTGATCCTCGATCTTCACGACCGCGGGATCATCCGCATCCTGGACATCGCGCTGATGGTCAAGGGCGAGGACGGTATCCGTGGCCGCCGTCGACCTGGGCGGGGCCGATGGCGACTGCGGCGGGTTCTCCGAGTTCGACGGCGCGACCTCCGGCCTGATCGGCCAGGACGACCTCGCGGAGGCCGCCGCGGCGCTCAACCCGGGGACGTCGGCCGCCGTGCTCGTCTACGAGAACCGCTGGGCCGCGCCGGTCGCCATCGCCCTGCGCAAGTCCGGCGGCCAGCTCGTGGCCGACGGACGGCTCCCCGTCCAGGCGATCATCGCCGCCCTCGAGGCGGCCGAGGCCGCCGAGGCCGGCGTCTGACCGTCGCCCGCCGCCGGGGAGCGCGCGCTCCCCGGCAGCGGCGCGGGGAGCAGGTCAGACCACGTTGCGCAGGCTGCGCGCCTGGAACGCGCGCACGATGTCCGTGACGCCCTGCATCAGCGCCCAGATGCCGGCGAACACGAGCAGCGTGTAGGCCCGGTGGATGAAGAACTGGCCGCTGGTCCAGAAGGCCAGGATGCACATGGCGATGCCGCAGATCAGGCCCAGCCACCACAGCGGCCGGCCGGCGCTGAGGATCGCGGCGATCGTCCACCACACGCCGACGATCAGGAACAGGAAGCCGAGCATGTCGGCGACGCCGGCGAACGTGGCCTTGGGCTCGATGAAGCACAGGACGCCGGCGATCAGGAACAGCACGCCGACCGTGATCCACAGCCAGCGAAAGTGATCGGTGACGCTCGCGAGCACGAACTGCTGGACGCCGGCCACCATGAACATGCAGCCGATGATGATGCCGACGGTCGTCACGGATGCCTGGTCGAACTGCAGGATCACGAGCGCGGCGACCAGCCAGGCGGCGCCGGTCACCAACCACAGCCACCACAGGCGCGAGGCCTCCTGCGCGACCGCTCGAGCGGCGCTCAGGTCCGCCTCGAGCAGCGGGTCGGACCGAGCACTCGTCGTGCTCATGTTTCTGCCTCCTTGTCCGGTGGAACCGGCCGCCACGGCCGGCGCTCTCGATGTTGGCGCCCGTTTGTAGGCGCCGCACGGGGGTGTGCACCACCGGTCGCTGCGTGCTCGCCTGCGCTCGCTACCCCAGGGCGGCGAGCAGCTCGGACCGCAGCGAGGCGAGCGTCGTGGGCGCCACGAACGCGTTGACGACCTCGCGCCCGTCGCCGCGGGCCACCTCGTCGCCCACGTGGCGGGCCCACGTGTGGCCGACCAGCACGGCCACGAGCGTGTCGCCCGCGCCGAGCCGCTCGGCCAGCTCCTCGATCAGCTGCGCGCGCTCGTCGCCGGGCGCGAGCGCCCGGCGGGTGGCGTCCGCGCGGCCGCGGGCGTCGAGCCGGAAGCTGAGCAGCGCGGACGTCAGCCCGCCGGCCCGGCCGCCGTGCAGGGCCAGCGCGAACCGCTCGCCGCTGCCGGCGTCGCGGCCGACCACGATGACGTCGAGGATGCGGACCGCGCCGCCGGCCTCCACGCGCTCGAATGCGCCGGCCAGCTGGCCGCGGAACGCGAGGTCGCCGGTGAAGCGATAGACCAGCAGCTGCACGGGCTCGCCGGGCATCACAGCCCCCGGCCGCGCGGGAGCGTGCAGCGCGCGCGGGCCAGGAAGTCCTCCGCGCCGACCACGTCCCAGCGCAGCGTGCGGCTGAAGGCGGCGAGATCGCGCCGCAGCCGCAGCCGCACGAGCCGGAACGCTTCGTCGCCGAGGCGCCGCTGGTCGCGCTGCAGCGCGCGCCCGTAGGCCGCGATGTCCGACGCGCTGGCGAGGGCGCGCCGCCAGGTCCCGCACTGGCCGCACTGCAGCTGCAGGCGCACCCGGCCGCCGTCCAGCTCCTCGGCGTCCGACGCCCGCACGGCCACGGCCGCGCACACCGGGCAGGCCCGCAGCGCCATCCGCTCGGCACGCAGCCCGCGCAGGGCGACGAGGAGGAGCCCGAGCGCGAGGACGACCAGGCAGACCAGCATCAGCAGTCCGGAGCCGTGTGCCGGGTGCGGGGTGGCGGCCGGGTGCATGTAGTACACGAGGCAGCCAGGCTCACCCGATCGCCGCGGCGCCGCCTCACCCCGATCGGATGATGCGCCGCCGCCGCCCACTGCGGATCGTCGCGGCATGACGGGTTCGCTGCGCGGGGTCGCCCTTCGCCCGGTCTGGGCGCTCGCCCGGGTGGGCCTGCGGGTCGAGGACGAGGTGCGACGCATGGCGACGGGAGTCGTCGAGCAGGCGATCGCGCGCACCCTGCGCGGCGGCCTGGTCGACGTGGTCGCGCGCGAGATCGCCCGCTACGAGGTGGTGGAGCGGGTGAGCGAGCCGCTGCTCGCCGGGCAGGCGCTGGAGCGCGTCCTGGAGCGTCTCGACACCGCCGCCGTGCCTCAGCGCATCGCCGGGCAGCTGCTGGCCGACGGGATCGCCGAGCAGGTCGCCGCGCGCCTGCTGGCCGGGCCGGAGCTGCAGCGCATGATCGAGCTCGCGCTGGAGAGCGAGCCGCTGGGCGAGGCGATCGCCGGTGCGCTGGAGAGCCCGCGGGTCGAGCGGATGCTCGAGCAGGCGCTCGAGAGCGCCGGCGCCGAGCGACTGGTGGCCGTCGCGCTGGCCAGCCCGGGCGTCGAGCGGATGCTCACCCAGATCGTCGAGAGCCAGGTGGTCGACGCGACCGTGGCGCGCGTGGTCGACGAGACCATCGCGGAGCTGCCGCGCCGGGAGGCGGTGTGGCTGCTCATCGACGAGATCGCCGCCAGCCCCACCGTGACCGACGCGATCACGCAGCAGGGCGCCGGCTTCGCCGACGAGGTCGCGGGCCGCGTGCGCGAGCGCTCGAAGACCGCCGACGCGCGGCTGGAGCGGCTGGCCCGCGGGCTGCTGCGGCGGAAGGCGCGTCCGGCCGACCCGGATCCCACGACCACGCCGGTCACATGAGCACAAATGGCGCCCCGCCCGCCCTGCCCGCCCCACCGGCGCCGCTCGCCCCGGCCTACGCCGGCCTGGCCACGCGCACGCTGGCGTTCGGCATCGACGCCCTGATCATCAACTGCGTCGCCTGGTTCACCGGGGTGCTGGTCGCGCTCGGGCTCTCGCTGTTCGTCCTGCCGAGCGCGGTGAAGGTGGCGCTGGGCGTGATCGGCGCGGTGCTCGCGATCATCTGGAGCATCGCCTACCTCGCGTTCTTCTGGTCGGCGGACGGCCAGACGCCGGGCGACCGCGTGTTTCGCATCCGGGTCGTGCGCGCCGGCACGGATGAGCCGCTGCACCCGCTCCGGGCGGTGCTGCGCGTGTTCGCGCTGGTGCTCTCCGCCATCCCGCTGTGCGCGGGCTTCCTGATGATCCTCTTCGACGACCAGCGGCGCGCGCTGCACGACCGGCTGGTCGGTTCGGTCGTCGTCTACGCACCGGTCAAGACGCCGCCCCGGCGCGCACCGGCGCGCGCGGCCATACCCATGCAGGAGGTCCATCGCTGATGACCGACGTGGATACGGAACCCACCCACCCCGGCCGCGGGCGGCGCGTGACCGCGACCGTGCTCGTGGTCGTCGCGTCGCTGCTCGCGTTCCTGGCCGTGTTCGCCATCTGGGCGAACCGCCAGCTGCTCAACACCGACAACTGGACGACGACGAGCAGCCGGCTGCTCGAGAACCCGGGCATCCGCACCCAGGTGGCGGACTACCTGGTCGACCAGCTCTACGCGAACGTCGACGTGAATGCGCAGATCCGTGCAGCCCTGCCCGACCGCCTGAAGCCGCTCGCCGGCCCGGCCGCCGGCGGCCTGCGCAACCTCGCGCAGCAGGCGACGAACGAGCTGCTCCAGCGGCCGCGCGCCCAGGTGGCGTGGGAGAACGCCAACCGGCAGGCCCACCTGCTGCTGCTGCAGGCGCTCAAGGGCGGCGGCCCGGCGCTGTCGACCACCAACGGGCGGGTCGTGCTCGACCTGCACGGACTGCTCGCGCAGACGCAGCAGCGCGTCGGCGTCGGCGGGCGGCTCGCCGACAAGCTCGCGCCGGGCGCGGTGCAGATCGAGATCCTGCGGTCGGACCAGCTGCGCGGCGCGCAGGACGGGTTCCGGATCCTCAAATCGCTGCCGATCGTGCTCGTCGTGCTGTCGCTCGCGCTGTTCGCCGTGGCCCTCTGGATCGCACCGGGCTGGCGCCGGCGGGCGGTGCGCGCGTACGGCATCGGCTTCGTCGTCGCCGGCGCCGGCGCGCTGGCCGCGGCGTCGCTCATCGGCAGCGAGGTCGTGCACTCGCTGGCCCGGACCCAGGCGCAGGAGCCCGCCATCCGCGACACCTGGACGATCGCCACGAGCCTGCTCCGGCAGGCGGCGTCCGCCGCGATCTTCTACGGCGCCGTGATGGTCGTCGGCGCCTGGCTGGCCGGCCCCATGAGCTGGGCGGTGGCGACCCGGCGCGCGCTGGCCCCATACCTGCGCGACCCCGCGATCGCCTATGGCGCGCTCGCCGTCGTGCTCGCCGTGGTGATCCTGTGGTGGGCGCCGACGCCGGCGATGCACAACCCGGTCACCGCGCTCGTGCTGGCGGCGCTGTCCGCGATCGGGCTGGAGGCGCTGCGCCGCCAGTCCGCGCGCGAGTTCCCGGCCGCCGACCGGGCGGAGACGGCCCAGCGCTTCCAGGCCGCCGTCGGGTCGCTGCGGCGCCGGCCCGACACGGTGGTCCAGGCCGCGCCGGCGGGGCCGACCCTCGGCAACGGCCACGATCACGACGAGCGGCTCGAGCAGCTCGAGCGCCTCTCCCGCCTGCACGAGTCGGGGACGCTGGACGACGCCGAGTTCCGCGCCGAGAAGGCGCGCCTGCTGGCCGGCGACTCGGCGCCCTGAGCCGTCAGGCGTGTGCGCGCCGGTGCCGGCGCAGCACCAGCAGGACGATCGTGGCGAGCGCGGCCACCGCGATCACGAGCGGCAGCGCGGAGTCCAACAGGTCGCCGCCGGACACCGCGGTGCCGATCCCGTAGGCCCCGAGGCCGGCGCCGAGCGTCCACAGGAACGCCGCCGCGAGGTTCCAGGCCGCGAACCGGCGGAACTCCAGGGCGAGCGCTCCGGACACCCACGACGGGACGAAGAACACCATCAGCGGACCCCAGCGGTCGGCGAAGTGGGCGCCGGTGGCCAGCGCCTGCGCGCGCCGCTGCGCGGTGCGCCCGCTCCCGCGGGTCCCCGCCCGCGCCATCCGGCGCCCGAGCCACCACCCCACGAAGCTGCCCAACTCGGCGCCGATCGTGCCGACCACGACAACGGCCCACAGCTCGACCGTGCCCTGACTCGCCAGCGCCCCGGCCGCGCCGACCGCCGCCGCGCCCAGCGCGGGCACGCCGGCCCAGGACAGCGCCTCGCCGAGGAACACCGCCAGGAACGTCGTCGGGCGATCCGCGGTCGCGGTGGCGAGCAGGAAGGCGAGCACGGGCGAACGCTCGCGGCGCGGGGGATGAGCGCGCATCGCTCGCGGCGGATGAGCGGCGCTGCCATCCGCCTGACACATCCCTTTGGCAGCGCGGGTCGCACCGGATATATGTCCGCGGATGCCGGGCGACGCTGAAGGCACGTTCCGCGAGCGCCACGAGCAGGCGGCGGCGATCCTGGACGCGGTGCGGGCGATCGCCGGCGAGGCGCTGCACGCCGCCGGGCTCGGCCTGCGCAGGCCCGTGGCCGCGCGGTTCCGCACGACCGGCAGCGGCAGCACGGGCGTCGAGGTGACGGTCGAGCTGGCCGATCCGGCACACGCCGAGCGAGCGGCGGCGGCGATCGCCGAGCGCTTCGGCGAGCCCGGGCCGCCCGACGCGATCACCGTCCGATAGCCGACCGGTCAGCGGAGAGGGACGAACGCCAGGATGCGCGTCCCCGCGCCCGGCGCCGACTCGATCGTGAGCGTGCCGCCGACGGCCTCGATGCGATCGCGCATGTTGCGCAGGCCGCCGCGCTCCTGCTCCGCGCGCCGCAGGTCGAAGCCCGGTCCGTCGTCGCGCACCTCGACCGTCAGCATGCTGTCCTCGCGCAGCACGATCCGCACCCGCGTCGCCGTGGGCGCGTGCTTGACCACGTTCTGCAGCGCCTCCAGGCACGTGAAGTAGACCGCCGTGTCGATCTCCGTCGAGTGCCGGGTGAGCCCGAACGTCTGCACGCGCACGGGCAGCGGGGATTGCGCCGCGACGCCGCGCAGCGCCTGGGCGAGCCCGCGATCGCGCAGCATCGACGGGTACACGCCGTGGGCGAGCGAGCGCAGCTCGTCGAGCGTCTCGTCCATGTCGTCGCCGAGCGCGACGAGCGCCGCCGCGCCCGCCCGCGGGTCGCTGTGCAATTGCTCCTCGATCAGCGTCAGCCGCACGCGCAGCGCGATCAGGCGCTGCTGGGCGCCGTCGTGCAGGTCGCGCTCGATCCGCGCGCGCTCCCGGTCGGCGGCGCCGGCGATCCGCCGGCGCGAGGTCTCGAGCTGCAGGAGCGAGGCGGCGAGCCGGCTGCGCGTCCGCTCCTGGCGCAGACCGGCGAGGACCAGCGCGCCCACGGCGCGCAGGATCTCGTCGTCGGCCAGCAGCCCGCTGTCGTGGACGAGCGCGAGCGCGGCGACGCCGTCCTCGCGGATCACGGTGACGTTGCGCCCGTTCGCCGTGGCCGTCGCCAGGTCCGTCACGCTGCCGTGGCTGTCGCGCCAGCGAGCCGGCCCTTCGGGCATGAGCACATCGAGCCTCGGGTCGCGCAGCACGGCGGCGAGCTCGTCGCGGAAACGCGGCGGGCCGGCCTGGGTGGGCAGCAGCGCGCCCAGCCGCTCGAAGATGCTGCCGAGGATCAGCCGGCGGCGCAGCAGGCCGGCGAAGAACGCCGCGGCGAGCGCGGGGATGCACAGGCTCCACAGCGTGCCGACCGCCAGGGTGACGTCCGAGTCGCCCGACACCTTCCGGGCGACGAAGAACGCGCTCACGAGGAACCCGAGGAGCCCGCCGACCAGCATCACCGGGCCGATCGTCTCGCGCCGTAGCGGCGTCGCCGCGCGCCAGCGCCGGACCAGCGACGCGGCGACGCCGGCGAACAGCAGCACGGCCAGCGTCTCGCGCACGGGTGCGACGACGCTGTGCATCGCCGCCGGCTCGTGCGCGACCAGCATGAACGCGTTGGCCGGGCAGTCGCGGTCGCATGAGGCCCATGGGGTGGCCACCGGGTACGCGCGGACGAGGAGGGCCGAGCCGAGGTACAGCACCGCCAGCACGGCGTTGAGGGCGACGAACAGGCCGCGGTCGGCCCGCCGCTCGAGGCGGCCGGAGGGGAACGCGAGCTGCACGTAGATCAGCCAGGGGAAGATGAGCCACGCGCCGACGCGCCCGATGCTGTACGGCAGGCTCGCCGTGGACTCGCCGAGCGCGGTCAGCGAGCAGGCGAAGCCGGTGCCGAGCATCACCGTCCCGAAGCGGACGTCGCGGCCCCCGTGGACGGCGTAGAGCCCGACGGCCAGCGGCGTGCCGACGACGAGCAGCTCGAGCACCGCCCGGCCCGCCGCTTCGTGCCGGCCCGCGCCGCTGGCGGCGAAGAAGGCCGCGAGCAGGCTCACGGCGCCCGCGACGACGGCCAGCCCCGCCACGGCCCCGCGGCGGGCGACCGCGGCGGGCGCGCCGATCGAGACGGTCGAGGTCGTCATCGCGCCGGATCACCCCACCGGGATGATGCGGCGACCCCCGTGGCGCGGCCATCGTCCGCTCCGTGCCGCCCCAGCGCGTGGAGATCGTCATCGGCGCCCGGACGCTGGCGACCCTGCTCGGCGTCGGCGTGCTGGTCGCCCTGACCCTGTTGTCGCTGGGCACGCTGCTGTCGATCTTCCTCGCCGCCATCTTGGCGCTGGGCCTGGATCCCGTGGTCGGGGCGCTGGTGGCGCGTGGGTGGGGGCGCGGCCGGGCCGCGGTCGTCGTGCTGGCCGGGCTGTTCGTCGCGGTCTTCCTCATCGTCGCTGCCGTCGCCGCGCCGGTGTGGAACGAGATCGTCGACTTCGTGCACCAGCTCCCGGCGCTGTGGGATCAGATGCAGCAGACGGACTGGTTCAAGAAGCTCGTCGACTCGGTCGGCGCGAGCGGGCAGGTCCACGACGCGCTGAAGAACCTGGCGAACGAAGTGCCCGACGCCGCCAGCACCCTGCTCGGCGCGGCCGGCGCGGTGTTCGGATCGGTCCTGTCGCTGGTGACGCTGACGTTCCTCGCGCTGTTCCTGCTGATGGAGCGCCCGACGATCACCGACTGGCTGCTCGGCTTCGCGACGCCGGAGAGCGACGCGCGCTGGCGCCCGGTCGTCGAGGACTCCGTGCACGCCGTCTCCTCGTCGCTGCTGGGCAACATCGCGGTGTCGATCGTCGCGGGCACGGTCGCCTTCATCTCGTGCACGATCCTGGGGCTGCCGTTCCCGATCGTGCTCGCGGTGATCACCGGCCTGCTGGACCTGATCCCGCAGGTGGGCGCGACCGTGGCGGCCGTGATCCTCACCGCGGTGGCGCTCACCGTCAGCACCCCTGCGGCCATCGCCACGGTGGTGATCCAGCTCATCTACCAGCAGTTGGAGAACTACGTCGTCTATCCGATCGTCTACCGCCGCGCGGTCGAGCTATCCGGGCTGACCACGATCGTCGCTGTCCTCATCGCCGGCTCCCTGCTCGGCGTCGTCGGCGCGATCCTAGCCGTGCCATTCGCCGCGGTCATCAAAATCGTGGTGCGGGAGGCGGGGGCGCCGCGGCGGGCGCGCATGGCGGCGCTGCGCTCGGCGGCGGAGGGCGAGCGTGTGGCGGTCTGACGCTCACCCCCCCGGCGTGAGGCGCGCTCACCCCCGACGTGCGCACGCTGACCGGCGGATGCGCCGCCGCCTCGACGACATCGCCCTGGACGTGCTCGCCGCCGCCTGGCTGGTGCGCGCCGCCTGGCGCGTGACCCTGGCCCGCCCACCCCGCCTGCCGTGGCAGCCGAAGCCCAGCCGCCGCCGTCGTCGTCGCTGACCGCCCGGCTCGGCCGGGCGCTCGAGGAGCACCTGGGGTCCGCCCGCGTCGCCCGGGTGACCTACGGCGCGATCATCGGCGAGGCGCTGATCGTCGTGCTGCAGGGGCACCCGCCGTCGGCGCTCGTCGTGGTGGGGACGCTGCTGTCCACCGCGCTCGCCGTCGGGCTGGCCGAGCTCTACAGCGAGGTCATCGGCCACCAGACGCGCACGCGCAGCCATGTCGAGCGCCACCACCTCCAGCACCTGAGCGGGGAGGTGGCGGCCGTGGCCTTCGGCATCGCGTTCCCGTGCGTGTTCTTCCTGGCTGCTTCCACCGGGCTGATCGAGCTGCACACGGCGTTCTGGCTGGCCAAGTGGTCGGGGATCGCGCTGATCGGCTTCTACGGCTTCTGCGCCGCCCGGCTGGCCGGCGACGGCATGGTCTCGGCGTTGCTGCAGGCGGCCGCGGTGATGGCCATCGGCGCGGTGCTGATCGCCTTCAAGGCCGTGGTGCACTGAGCTCCGCGAGGCGGCGCTCGATCGCGTCGAGGCGGTCGGCGATGTGCTCGAGCGTCGCGTCGTCGCGGCGGCTGCGCCGGCGCCGGGTCGATTCCACGAACACCGCGCTGATGGACGCGGTCAGGACGCTCATGAACCCGAGCGCGGTGACCATCACGAGCGTCGCCACGAGGCGCCCCTCGAGCGTCGTGGGCACCTGGTCGCCGTAGCCGACCGTGGTGACGGTCTGCACGGCCCACCACAGGCCGGTGCCGATGGTCGGGAAGTCCTCGTGGTCGATGCTGCGCATGAGCAGCCCCGAGCCGATGGCCACGACGAGCGTGATCCCGCCGATCAGCAGGCCGGCGCGGCGCGCGGTCAGGTCGTCGGGGAGCCGCTGTCGGCCCATCGGACGATGCTGTTCGCGCAGCGGGTGACAGTTCCTCGCCCCGGCGGGGTGATGCCCGCTCACCCGCGGCGCCGCGACGGTGCCCGCATGCCCACCCGGCTGGTCGGACGACTCGTGCTCGTGCTGCTGATCGACGCGGTGGCGCTGCTCGTGCTCAGCTGGGTGCTGCCCGGGCTGACGATCGACCACTTCTATTCGGCTCTGGCGCTGGCGTTCGCGCTGGGGCTCGCGAACGCCGTGGTGTGGCCGCTCATGCTGCGGATCGCACTGCCGTTCACCGTGGCCACGCTCGGCCTCGGCGCGCTGGCCCTGAACGCGGCTGTGCTGCTCGGCGCGGCGGCCCTGCTGCACGACGTGCACGTCGACGGGTTCTGGAGCGCCCTCGTCGTCGTGCTCTGCCTCACCGCGCTGACCACGCTGACCGGCGGGGTGCTCGCGCTGGACCGCGGCGACACCTGGTACCGCACCGTCGTGCGCCGCCAGCTCAAGCGGGCGCAAGCTGGCCGAGCGCACGGAGGTGCCCGGCCTCGTCTGCCTGGAGATCGACGGGCTGGCGTACGGCGTGCTGCGGCGGGCGCTCCGCGACGGCAACGCGCCCGCGCTCGCACGCTGGATCCACGACGACGGCCACCACCTGCACCAGTGGGAGACGAACTGGTCCTCGCAGACCGGCGCCTGCCAGGCCGGCCTGCTGCACGGCGACGACCACGACATGCCGGCGTTCCGCTGGTGGGAGAAGGACCTCGGACGCGCGATCGTCACCAACCACCCGAAGGATGCCGAGGAGATCGAGCGCCGCCACTCGAACGGGCGCGGCCTGCTGTACGCCGACGGCGCGAGCCGGGCGAACATCCTCTCCGGCGACGCGCCGCACAGCATGCTGACCATGAGCACGGTCCTGGACCGCGGCCGGCCCGGGCGGCTGGGGCAGGACTACTTCGCCTACTTCGCGAGCCCGTACGGCGTCGCCCGCACGTTCCTGCGCGTGATCGGCGAGTTCGTCATCGAGCGCTGGGCGGCCGTCCAGCAGATGCAGCGCGACGTCCGCCCGCGCGATCCATCGCGGCTGGGAGTACGCGCTGGTGCGCGGCTACGCGACGGTCATCCAGCTCGACCTGCAGGTCGCCGCGGTCACCGCGGACATCCTGGCCGGGCGCCCGGTCGTCTACACGACGTTCCTGGCCTACGACGAGGTGGCCCACCACTCGGGCGTCGAGCGCCCGGACACGCTGGCGGTCCTGCGCCGCGTCGACCGCGCGATCGCCATGATCGCCGCGGCCGTCCCGCACGCGCCGCGGCCCTACCGGCTCGTCGTCCTCTCCGACCACGGCCAGAGCCAGGGGGCCACGTTCCTGCAGCGCTACGGCGAGACGCTGGAGGACGTCGTCCGGCGCCACGGCGGCGGTGACGTGCGCGCAGAGGACGCGCGCAGCGACGAGGGGGCCGCGTCCTTCACCGCCGGCGTGACCGAGCTCGCGACGCGCGACACGGCGACGGGCCACGCCGTGCGCACGGCGGCCGGCCACCGGCTCGACGAGCCGAAGCAGATCGAGGGGACGCCCGAGGTGTCCGTGATGGCCTCGGGCAACCTCGGCCTGATCACGTTCCCGCGCCTGCCCGGGCGCGCCACCCTCGAGCAGGTCGAGTCCGAACGCCCCGGGCTGGTGGAGGCGCTGCGCACCCATCCGGGCATCGGCTTCGTGCTCGTGCGCTCCCAGGCCGACGGAGCGGTCGTGCTCGGGCCGGCGGGGCGCCGCGTGCTGGCCACCGGCGCGGTGGAGGGCGAGGACCCGCTGGCGCCGTTCGGGCCCAACGCCGCCGACCACGTCGCGCGTACGGACGCGTTCCCCCACTGCCCCGACCTGATGGTGAACAGCCGCTACTGGCCCGAGCTCGACGAGGTGGCGGCGTTCGAGGAGCTCGTCGGCTCCCACGGCGGGCTCGGCGGCGGCCAGGCGCACCCGTTCGTGCTCGCCCCGCCCGAGCTGCCCTGGCCGGACGAGCCGGTGGTGGGGGCGACCGCGGTGCACCGGATCATGCGCGGCTGGCTGGCCGCGGACGGCCACACCGCCTACAGCGACAGCGCCTCGCCGGGCGCGAGCGTGGCGACGCGGGTGCCCGGCGCCAGCTCGGCCACGTGAGCGGCGAAGCGCCGCGGCGGGTCCTCCAGGCGCCCGCCCGGGCGCAGGCCGTATGGGTAGTAGGTGCCCCAGTGGATCGGGATGGCCAGGCGCGGCGCGATCAGCGCCACCGCGCGGGCCGCGCCCTCCGGGTCCAGGTGCCCGGGTCCCAGCTTCGGCCCCCAGCCCCACACCGGCACGAGCGCGACCTCGACGCCGCCCCGCAGGTCGGCCAGCCCGTCGGCGAGCTCGGTGTCGCCGGCGAACCAGATGCCGTCGACGACGAACCCGAGGGTGGGCAGCGGCGCCGCGCCGGGCTGCCGGCGCCCGTCGTGCCAGGCCGGCACGGCGCGCACGCGCGCGCCGGCGATGGCGAGCTCCTCGCCCGGGACGGTCTCGCGGACGGTCCCGAACGGCAACCCGCGGGCCAGCGCCGTGCCGCCGCGCGGTAGCACGAGCGTCACCTCCGGTCCGGCCACGAGGCGCAGCGAGGGCCGGTCGAAGTGATCGCGGTGCACGTGCGAGATCAGCACCCCGTCCAGCGCGTCCGGCGCGGAGGCCGGCGGGCTGTGGCGGCGCAGGTGGGCCACGCGGGCGCGCAGCAGCGGGTCGGTGAGCAGCCGCGCGCCGCTCGCCTCGAGCAGCACGGTGGCGTGGCCCAGCCAGGTGATCCGCCTCACGGCGTGCATCGTCCGCGTTCATGAGCGGTGGCGCCTCACCCTGCCGGGATGACGTACGGTCACACCGCGGCGCGCGACGGTGGCAGGCGATGGACGCCCACGCTCACCCCGCCCGCGTGCAGATCCGCGTTCGCGGTTGCGCCCCTGCCGGCGCGGTCGAGCGCCTCGGCCTCGAGGTGCGCCAGGCGCCGCGGCACACCGTGCTGCGCGGCGCGGTGGCCGACCGCTCGGCGCTGCACGGGGTGCTCGAGCGCCTGCGGCTGGATGGGCTCGAGCTCGTCGACGTGCGACCGCTGCGATGACGGCGATGGGCCTGCGCTACGAGTTCCGGGTGCGCGGCCGCGTCGGCGAGCACCTCGCGGAGTCCCTCGGCCTGGCCGCCGAGGTCGAGCCGGTGGAGACCATCCTGTCCGGCCCGGTCAGCGATCAGGAGGCGCTGCACGGACTCCTGGGCCGGTTGCAGGCGCTGGGTCTGGAGCTGGTGGAGGTCCGGCGGCTGCCGGACGACTAGGCCCCTCGCGGCTCTGGCTCGAGCGTCCGCACCTTGAAGCCGAGGAAGCCGTAGAGCACGTCGAGCACGGGGCTGAGCAGGTTGAAGAAGCAGAACGGCAGATAGCTGGCGGTGGAGACGCCGAGGACGCCCGCCATGTAGGCGCCGCAGGTGTTCCACGGCACGAGCGGGGACGTGACGGTGCCCGAGTCCTCCACCGCCCGGCTCAGCACCTCCGGCGCGAGCCCGCGGCGGTCGAACTCGGCCTGGAACATGCGGGCGGGCAGGACGTCGGCGACGTACTGGTCGCCGGCCGTCAGGTTCAGGCCGATCCCGCTCGCGTTGACGGCGAGGATCAGCCGGCCCCGGCTGCGGGCGCGCGCGACCACGGGCCGCAGCAGCCGCTCGAGGAAGCCGGCGTGCTCGAGGATGGCCGCGAACGCCATCGCCGCGAGCACGAGCCAGACCGTGGAGAGCAGGCTGGCCATCCCCCCGCGCGAGAACAGCTCGTCGACCTCCTTGACGCCGCTGTGGCTCACGAAGCCCGTGGCCATCGCGCCGTAGATCGCCTTCACCGCGGTCGCGAACGTCCCGAGGCTGTCGTCGTTCACGAACGCCTTGACGGCGTCCCACTGGGTGAAGCAGGCGAGTATGCCGGCGAACAGCGCCGCGCCGAGGATGGCCAGGAACGGCGGCACCTTGCGCACCGTGAACAGGACGAGCAGCGCGAGCGGGAGCAGGTTGACCGCCGAGATGTGGAACGCGTTGCCCACCGCGGCCACGGCGGCGTCGGGGTTGGTGCCCGGGGTCGCCTCGGTGCCGAGGCCGATGAACAGGAATATCAGCAGGCTGATGCCCAGTGCCGGGCCGGCCGTCCAGAACATGTTGCGGATGTGCTGACCGGTCGTGAGGCCGCCTCCCACCAGCCGTGGCACGAGGATGGTCGTCTCGGACAGCGGCGTCATCTTGTCGCCGAAGTAGGCGCCGCAGATGACCGCGCCGGCGGCCGTCGCCTTGGACACGCCCATCACGCCGGCCATGCCCACGAACGCGACGCCGAGCGTGCCCGCGGTCGTCCACGAGCTGCCGGTGATCAGCCCGACGATCGCGCAGATCGCCGCCGTGGCCAGGAAGAAGATCCCCGGGGTGCAGGAGCCGGACCCCGTAGTCGACGACCGTGGGGATCGTGCCGGCCATGTTCCAGGTGCCGATCAGCGCCCCGACCGAGAGCAGGATGAAGATGGCGCCGACCGCCGTGCTGACCCCGCCGACCGCCGCGTCGGCCAGCGCCGCGCTGGTGTAGCCGTTCTTGAGCGCCACCAGGCTGGCGAAGCCGGCGCTCAGCATCAGCGCGACCTGGAGCGGCCCGTCGGTCGCGCTCACGCCGAACGTGGCGATCGTCAGCGCGATCAGCCCGATCAGGACGACGAGCGGCGCGAGCGCGTCCGCCAGGCTCGGCGGCCGGGTGGACGGCGTGTCGGGGTCGGCAGCCATGGCGGCGACGGCAACGATCCCGCCGCAGCGCCCGGCCGCCAAGGGTGCGTGCATCCCCGGGCCACTCAGGCGCGCATCATTGCCGCACGCGGGGGGCGGATCGGATGCTTCCGGCATGGCCAAGACGAGCCCGGCCTCCGAGCCTGCGGCTGCGCCTCCGCAGCCGCAGGCGCCGAAGAAGCTCAAGTTCCCGACGGCCTTCACGGTGCTCGCTGCCGTGCTCGCGCTCGTGTGGGTGGCCTCGTTCTTCGTCCCCGCCGGCGCGTACAAGCTCGACCCCAAGACCGGCGGGCCGGTGCCCGGCAGCTACCACACGCTGCCGTCGTGCTCGAACGCGACCGGCGACGCGCTGTGCGTGGAGACGGCGTTCGACCAGCGGCTCAAGCAGCTGTTCATCGCCACGCCCAACGGGCTCTACGGCCTCGAGAACGACCGCGGGTTCGTCAGCGCCGACGAGACCGGCGTGCTCTACGGCTCGGCCATGATCTTCTTCTTCGTCCTCGCCGTCGGCGCGTTCATCACGGTGACGATGAAGACGGAGGCGATCCAGACGGGGATCGGCCGCCTGGCGCTGCGCTTCCGCCACAGCGGGTCGGTGCTGATCGCGATCCTGATGGGCGTCTTCGCGCTCGGCGGCACGTCGTACGGGATGTGGGAGGAGACGCTCGGCTTCTTCGTCCTGCTCGTCCCGCTGACGCTCGCGCTGGGCTATGACCGGATGGTCGCCGCCTCGATCATCTTCCTCGGCGCCGGCACGGGCGTGCTGTGCTCGACGGTCAACCCGTTCGCCACCGGCGTCGCCTCCGACGCCGCGGGCATCAGCCTGGGCGACGGGATCGGGCTGCGCATCGCCATGTGGGTGGTGCTCGTGGCGCTGGCCGTCGGCTACGTCATCCGCTACGCCCGCCGGGTCCGGAGCGACCCCGCGCGCTCGGTCGTCGGGGTGTCCGAGGCCGACGCTCGCGACGCCCGCGGCCTGATCGACGACGTGCCGCGGCTCACCGGCCGCCAGAAGCTCGTCCTCGTCCTGTTCATCGGGTCCTTCCTGGTGATGATCTACGGCTTCATCCCCTGGAACGATCTGTGGCAGGAGGGGTTCGGCCGCGACTTCCCGCTGCCCACCTTCGCCTCGTTCTACTTCCCCGAGGCCGCGGCCCTGTTCCTGATCATGGCCGTGGTGATCGGGCTGATCGCCAAGCTCGGCGAGGAGGGGACGGTCAACACCATCGTGGCCGGCGCGGCCGACTTCCTGGGCGCGGCGCTGATCATCGTGCTGGCGCGGGGGATCACGGTCGTGATGAAGAACACGTACATGACCGACACCGTCCTGCACTGGATGGAGAAGGCGGTGTCGGGCAGCTCGCAGGGCGTGTTCGGCGTCGTCGCCCTGGTGGTCAACCTGCCGATCGCCTTCCTCGTGCCGTCGTCGTCCGGGCACGCCGCGCTCGTGATGCCGATCCTCGCGCCGCTGGCCGACTTCGCCGGCGTGTCGCGCTCGGTGGCGGTCACTGCGTTCCAGTCGGCCTCCGGCCTCGTCAACCTGATCACCCCGACCTCCGCGGTGATCATGGGCGGCCTCGCCCTGTCGAAGGTCGGCTACGACCGCTACCTCAAGTTCGTCTGGCCGTTCGCCGCGACCGCGTTCGTCGTCGCCTGCCTGTTCGTGGGCGGCGCCGCCGCCCTGAGCTGATCCCGACCCAGAGGAGTGACCGTGTCCACCCCCGCCACCACCGCCGCCTTCGGCGTCGCCTCAGAGGTCGGGACGCTGCACACCGTCATGGTCCATCGCCCGGACCTGGCGCACGAGCGGCTGTCGCCGAGCAACTGCCACGAGCTGCTGTTCGACGACGTGATCTGGACGCGGCGCGCGCGCCAGGAGTTCGACGCGTTCGTCGACCTCATGCGCTCGCGCGAGGTCGAGGTGCTGCTGCTGCACGAGCTGCTGGCCGAGACGTTGGCGGACGCCGAGGCACGCGAGTGGCTGCTCAGCCGGAGGCTGCGCCCCGAGGAGGTCACGACGCTGTTCTCCGACGAGCTGCAGGCCTGGATGGGGGAGATGCCGGCCGACGAGCTCGCCACGCGGCTGACCGGCGGCGTGACCGTGCAGGAGCTGCCCGACGACATCCAGTCGATCATCGGCCGGGCCCTGCGGCCGACCGACTTCGTGCTCGCGCCGCTGCCCAACCAGCTGTTCACGCGCGACACCAGCGCCTGGCTGTACGGCGGGGTCGTGCTGAGCGCGATGTTCTGGACCGCCCGCCAGCGCGAGTCGCTCAACCTCGAGGTGATCTACCGCTTCCACCCGCGCTTCAAGGGCGCGGGCTTCCCGATCTGGTTCGGCGGCGTCGACCACGACTGGGGGATGGCGACGATCGAGGGCGGCGACATGATGCCCGCCGGCGACGGCGTGGTGCTCGTCGGCCAGGGCGAGCGCAGCACGGCGCGGGCCACCAGCATCCTCGCCAAGAACATGTTCAACGCCGGCGCGGCGCGGCTGGTGATCGGCGCGCAGATGCCGCGCGAGCGCGCCGCGATGCACCTCGACACCGTGTTCACGTTCTGCGACCGCAACGTCGTGACGATCTACGAGCCGGTCGTCTCGCAGATCATCCCGATCCGCTTCACGCCGGACGGCAACGGCGGCGTCAAGGGCGAGCTGTCGGAGCGCCCGTTCCTCGACGAGGTCAAGGACGCGCTGGGGATCGCCGACCTCACCGTGGTCACGACCGGCGGCGACGAGTTCGAGGCCGAGCGCAACCAGTGGGACGACGGCAACAACGTCGTCGCGCTCTCCCCCGGCGTGATCGTCGCCTACGAGCGCAACGAGGCGACCAACTTCAAGCTGGAGAAGGCGGGCGTCGAGGTCCACACGATCGCCGGCTCCGAGCTCGGCCGCGGCCGCGGCGGCGGCCACTGCATGACCTGCCCGATCTCCCGTGACGCCTGAAAGGAACCTCATGAGCGCAGCCACCGAGCACCCCGACGTGGCCGCCGCGCTGCGCGGCCGGCACTTCCTCACGCTGACCGACTACAGCGCGGACGAGATCCGCTACCTGATCGACCTCGCGGCCGAGCTCAAGGCGGCCAAGCGCGAGGGCCGCGAGGAGCAGAAGCTGGCCGGGCGCGAGATCGCGCTGATCTTCGAGAAGGACTCGACGCGGACGCGCTGCGCCTTCGAGGTCGCGGCCTACGACCAGGGCGCGCACGTGACGTTCATCGGGCCGAGCGGCTCGCACATGGGCCACAAGGAGTCGGTCAAGGACACCGCGCGGGTGCTCGGGCGGATGTACGACGCGATCGAGTACCGCGGCTTCGGCGAGAAGGTGGCCGACGAGCTGGCCCAGTGGGCCGGCGTGCCGGTCTACAACGGCCTGACCGACGAGTGGCACCCGACGCAGATGCTCGCCGACTTCCTGACGATGCGCGAGCACCTGCACAAGCCTGACGGCGAGGTCGCGTTCTGCTATCTCGGCGACGCCCGCTTCAACATGGCCAACAGCTACCTGGTGGTGGGCGCGAAGCTCGGCATGGACGTGCGGATCGCCGCGCCGCGGTCGCTGTGGCCGTCCCAGGAGCTGATCGACATGGCCCAGGGCTTCGCCGACCCGTCCGGCGGCCGCGTCACGATCAGCGACGACGTGGCCGAGGCGGTGCGCGGCGCCGACGTCCTGCTCACCGACGTGTGGGTGTCGATGGGCGAGGCCGACTCCGTGTGGGCGGAGCGCATCGAGCTGCTCAAGCCCTACCAGATCAACGCGGACACGATGGCGGCGACCGGCAACCCGGACGTCAAGTTCATGCACTGCCTGCCGGCGTTCCACAACACCGACACGCAGGTGGGCAAGGAGATCGAGGAGAAGTTCGGCATGTCGGCGCTCGAGGTCACCGAGGACGTGTTCGAGTCGCCGGCGTCGATCGTGTTCGACGAGGCCGAGAACCGCATGCACACGATCAAGGCGGTCATGGTCGCCACGCTGGGGAGCTGAGGTGCGCATCGTCGTCGCGCTCGGCGGCAACGCGCTGCTGCGACGCGGGCAGGCGCTGTCGGCGGAGAACCAGCGGGAGAACGCCCGGGCGGCCTGCCGTGCGCTCGCGCCGCTGGCGCTCGAGCACGAGCTCGTGATCGCCCACGGCAACGGGCCGCAGGTCGGGCTGCTCGCGCTGCAGGGCTCGGCCTACACCGCGGTCGACACGTATCCGCTCGACGTCCTGGGCGCGCAGACCGAGGGGATGATCGGCTACATGCTCGAGCAGGAGCTCGGCAACGAGCTGCCGTTCGAGCGCCATCTCGCCACGCTCCTGACGATGATCGAGGTCGACGGCGCCGACCCGGCGTTCGAGCGCCCGACGAAGCCGATCGGGCCGCTCTATGACGCGGCCGAGGCCGCCCGGCTGGCCCAGGAGAAGGGCTGGACGTTCATGGCCGACGGGGACAGCCAGCGCCGCTCCGTCCCCTCGCCCGAGCCGCGGCGCATCTTCGGCATCCACGTCATCCGGACGCTGCTCGACCAGGGCGTCGTGGTGATCTGCGCCGGCGGCGGCGGCATCCCCACGACCTATGCCGACGACCCCGCGCCGGCCGGCCGCCGGCTGCGCGGCGTGGAGGCCGTGATCGACAAGGACCTGGCGAGCGCGCTGCTGGCCCAGGAGATCGGCGCCGACGCGCTGCTGATCGTCACCGACGTCGACGCCGTCTACGCGGGCTGGGGCACGCCCGACCAGCGGGCGATCGCGCACGCGACCCCGGACGAACTGGCGGCGGACAGCTTCGCCGCGGGCTCGATGGGGCCGAAGGTGCGCGCGGCCTGCCGGTTCGCGGAGCGGACCGGCGGCTTCGCGGCGATCGGCTCGATCCACGACACGCCGGCGCTGCTGCGGGGCGAGGCCGGGACCCGGATCGCCCTGGAGACGCCCGTACACACGGGCTGAGAGAGAGGACCCGAGATGGCCACCACTGCACCGCCCCCGGCGGCGACCGAGACCCCGACGTGGCACGTGCTGTCGCGCGAGGGCGCCGTCCACGAGCTGCACGTCGAGCCCGAGAGCGGGCTGAGCACCGACGAGGCCGCGGCGCGGCTGTCGCAGTACGGGCCGAACAAGTTCACCGAGGCCAAGTCCGAGCCGCGCTGGAAGGCGTTCCTGCGCCAGTACCAGGACCCGATGCAGATAGTGCTGCTGGTCGCCGGCGTGATCTCGATCTACCCGGTCAAGCAGCTGGGCACGGGGATCATGATCCTGCTGCTGACGCTGCTCAACGCGGTGCTCGGCCTCAACCAGGAGGGCAAGGCGGCCGCGGCGGTGGCGGCGCTGGCCAAGATGATGATCGTCAAGGCGCGCGTGCGCCGCGACGGCAAGCTGGCGCAGCTGCCGGCCGAGCAGCTCGTGCCGGGTGACGTGGTGGAGATCGAGGCCGGCGACGTCATCCCCGCCGACGGGCGCGTGCTCGCCGCCGCGACGCTGGAGGTCGCCGAGGCGGCCCTCACGGGCGAGAGCCTGCCGGTCGGGAAGGGCGTCGACCCGGTGCCGGCCGCCGACGCCGCGCTGGGCGACCGCACCGACATGGTCTACATGAACACGAACGTCACCCGCGGCGCGGGCGAGTTCGTGGTCACCTCGACGGGGATGACGACGGAGGTCGGCCACATCTCCGGGATGCTGCAGCAGCAGAGCGAGTCGAAGTCGCCGCTGACCCGCCAGCTGGAGCGCCTGACCAAGCAGCTGGTGACGATCGCCGGCCTTGCCCTGGTCGCGTCGGTCGTGCTCAACATGGCCCGCGGGCAGTCGTTCACCGAGGTGTTCACGGTCGCGGTGGCGTTCTCGATCGCCGCGATCCCGACCGGCCTGCCCGCCGTCGTGACCACGATCCTGTCGCGCGGCACGCGGCTGCTGGCCGACGCGAACGCGATCGTCAAGCGCCTGCGCTCGACCGAGACGCTGGGCGCGACATCGGCCATCTGCTCCGACAAGACCGGGACCCTGACGCTCAACCAGATGACTGCGGTGGAGCTGACGATCCCGGGCCGGCGCTACAAGATCTCGGGCAGCGGCTATTCCACCGAGGGCCAGATCAAGCGGGTGGCGGGCGAGCCGGAGGTGCCGCTGGAGCCGTTCATGTTCCCGCTGGCGCTGGCCTGTGACGCAGTGCTCACCGACACGGGCGAGATGATCGGCGACCCGACCGAGGGCGCGCTCGTCGTGCTGGCCGAGAAGGGCGGGCTCGACCTGACGCTGACCCGCGAGCGCTACCCGCGCGTGGCCGAGCTGCCGTTCGACACGGCCTACAAGCTGATGGCCACGTTCCACCGCATGCCCGACGAGTCCGGCCGCGAGGTCGTCCGCTGCTTCGTCAAGGGCGCGCCCGACCAGCTGCTGGCCCGCGCGAGCTCCCACCTCGACCCGTCGATGGTCACCACGCGGGTCGACGACGGCTTCCGCGAGCGCTACCTCGGCGAGAACGAGCGGCTGGCCAAGCAGGGCCTGCGCGTGATGGCCACCGCGCGGCGCGACTTCGACCCGGCGCGCTTCGACCCGGGCGAGGACCTGCTCGAGCTGATGGACGGGCTGACGCTGCTCGCGCTGGTCGGCATCGTCGATCCGCCGCGGCCGGCGGCCAAGGCGGCGATCGCCAAGGCCCACGACGCCGGCATCCAGGTGCGCATGATCACCGGCGACCACGCGATCACGGCCGAGGCGATCGCCCGCGAGCTGGGGATCCCGGGCCGGGCGATCTCCGGCGCCGAGTTCGCCGAGATCGACGAAGAGCGGATCGACGCCGAGATCGACGAGATCGGCGTGATCGCCCGCGTGACGCCCGAGCAGAAGGTGCGGCTCGTCGACATCCTCAAGCGCAAGGGCCACGTGGTCGGGATGACCGGCGACGGCGTCAACGACGCGCCCGCGCTCAAGCGCGCCGACATCGGCATCGCCATGGGCATCACCGGCACCGAGGTCTCCAAGGAGGCCGCGGCGATGATCCTCACCGACGACAACTTCGCCACGATCGTCAAGGCGGTCGAGCTCGGCCGGCGCCTGTACGACAACCTCGTCCGGTACATCCGCTTCCAGATGGGCGCGCTGGCCGGCCTGATCATGACGTTCCTCGGCGCCAGCATCCTCAACATCGCCTCGGGCATCCCGTTCCTGCCGCTGCAGACGCTGTGGCTGAACTTCACCACGCAGGTGTTCCAGTCGGTCGGGCTGGGGTATGGCGAGGCGGGCGAGGGCCTGATGGCGCGCAAGCCGCGCAAGCCGGATGCGCCGCTGCTGACCCGCCGGGACACGCACTGGTTCGTGATCGCCGGCCTGGTGATGGCGACGGCCACGCTCGCCGTGGCCGCGGGCGCCGAGCACAGCGATGGCACGGCGCTTGCCCGCACGATGGCGCTGACGACGTTCGGCATCGGCAACCTGCTGTTCTCGTTCACCGCCCGCGACGAGCGGCGGACCGTGTTCAGCCTCGACACGATCAACGACCGCACGTTCCTGTTCGCGTCGCTGCTGTCGGTGGCCTCGATCGTCTTCGCCACCGAGCTGCGGTTCTTCCAGCGGTTCCTCGACACGGTGGAGCTGACCGGCAACCAGTGGCTGATCTGCATCGGCGCGGGGGCGCTGGTCGTCGTGGCGTCCGAGGTGTGGAAGTGGTGGCTGCGCCGGCAGCCCGAGGTCGCGCCCGCCGAGGTGGAGACCGTGTGAGCCTCCCGTTGGCGACGCAGCTGCGGCCGCCGCCCCCGCCCGCCGGGATGGTCGAGCGGCCGCGGCTCGAGGCGGCGGTCGAGCAGGGCTGCGCCGGTCCGGTGACGCTGGTCTGCGCGCCCGCCGGCAGCGGCAAGACCGCGCTGGTGTCCGCCACTCTCGAGTCATACGCGCACCCGGTGGCCTGGGTGTCGCTCGAGCCGGCGCAGGACGACCCCGGCCTGCTCGGGGAGGCCGTGCTCGCGGCGCTCGAGCTTGCCGGCGCGCCGCTCCCGCCGTCGCGGGCTGCGTTCGTCCCCCGGCTGGTCGGCGAGCTGGCCGAGCCGGTCGTGCTCGTGCTCGACGACGTGCACGTGCTGCGCTCGCGCGAGTGCCTGGCCGAGCTCGGGTCGCTGATCCTGCACGCCCCCGGCACGCTGCGGCTGGTCCTGATCACGCGCGCGGACCCGCCGCTGCCGCTGCCGGTCCTGCGCGTGCGGGGGCGCCTGCGCGAGCTGCGCGCCGCCGACCTGGCGTTCACGCCCGAGGAGGCGGACGCCGTGCTGCGCGCCCACGACGTCGCGCTGCCCGAGGCGCTCGTGGGGGCGTTGCTCGCCCGCACCGAAGGCTGGGCGGCCGGCCTGCGCCTCGCAGCGCTCGGGCTGCAGGGCCACGCGGACCCGGAGCGGTTCGTGGCGGACTTCGCCGGCGACGACGGCGTGGTGGCGGACTACCTGGTGGCCGAGGTGCTGGCCCGCCAGCCCCGACGGCGGCGGGCGTTGCTGCTGCGGACATCGCTCGTCGACCGGATCTGCGGCGAGCTGGCCGAAGCGCTCACCGGCGAGCCGGGCGGCGCGGACGCGCTGGCCGCGCTGGCGCGCGCGAACGGCTTCGTGCTCCGGGTGGACGGCGCGCGCGGCTGGTATCGCTACCACCGGCTGTTCGGCGAGCTGCTGGCCACGCGCGCGCGGCGCGAGCTGGCCGGCGAGCTGCCCGAGCTGCACCGCCGGGCCGCGGCCTGGTACGCGGCCGGCGGCGATGGGGCCGAGGCGCTGCGCCACGCGGTGGCGGCAGCGGACTGGGACCTGGCGCTGGCCGTCCTGGCGGACCGCTGGTTCGAGCTCTACGTGCGCGGCGACGGGCGGGCGATCCGCGCGCTCGCCGGCGCGCTGCCCGCCGAGCGCCTGGCGGCTGACGCCGAGGCCTCGGCGGCGCTGGCCTGCGCGGCGCTGGAGGTCGGGGACGCCGCGGGCGCCGAGCGCCACGCCGCCCATGCCCGCGCGGCGGCGCCGCGACTGCCCGAGCCGCGCCGGAGCCGCTGCCGCGAGACGCTGGCGCTGGCCGAGCTCGCGACGGCCGGCCTGCGGGGCGACTTCGCCGGGGCGCTGGCGACGGCAAACGGCCTGCTGGCCGAGTCGGCCGCCCACCCGGACTCCGGCGCCGCCGCCCGCGAGGCGGTCGTGCGCCGGCTGCTGGGCGCGGCGGCGCTGCGCGCGCAGCGGCTGTCCCGGGCGCGCGAGGAGCTCCAGCGCGCCGTTGCCCTGGCCCGCGCGGCCGGGCTCGAGTTCGTCGCGGTCGCGGCGCTCGGCGAGCTGGCGCTGGTCGACGTGCTGGAGGGCGGCCCGGCGACGCGCGCCGGCGAGGCGCTCGCGCTCGCCGAGCGGCGCGGCTGGGGGAGCCTCCCGCAGCTCGCCTGCGCCCAGCTCGCGCTCGGTCTGGCGGCGTTCTCCGACCTGCGGGCCGAGGAGGCCGAGCGCCACCGGGAGCTTGCCGCCGCCGCGGCGCGCCGCCTGCGCCGGCGCGACGTCGACCTGCTGGTGGCCGAGCTCGGCGGCCGCCTGCGCGCCGCCGCGGGCGCGCCGGACGAGGGGTTGCGCCTGGTCGACGACTTCGCGGCCGTCCATCGCCACGGCAGCGCGCCGCCGGACGAGACGGCGGCGCTCGCCGCGCTGCGCGCGCGCCTGCTGCTGGCCGCGGGCCGGCCGGACGACGCCGAGGCGGCGCTCGCGCCGGTGCGCGCGCGTCCGCCGGCGGCCGTCGCCGAGGCGCTCCTCCGGCTCGCGTGCGGCGAGCCGGACGAGGCGGCCCGCGTGCTCGCCGCCGCGCGCGAGCAGCCGGCGCGCCACGCGGGCGACGCGCTCGAGCGCGTCGTGCTGGAGGCCGTGGCGCTCGACGCGGCGGGCGACCGCGCCGGCGCGCGGGCGCGCGCTCGAGGCCGCGCTCGGCACGGCCGAGGCGAGCGGCCAGCGCTGGCCGTTCGTGGAGCGGGGCGGCGCATGGAGGACGCTGCTGCGCCAGCAGATCCGCGACGGCACGGCGCACCGCGCGGTCGTGGGCGAGCTGCTGGACGCGTTCGCCGGCCGGCCCCGGCGCGGCGCTCGGTGGCCCCGCTGCTCGAGCCGCTCAGCGAGCGCGAGCAGGCGATCCTGCGCTATCTGCCGACGACGCTGTCCAACCGCGAGATCGCCGCCGAGCTGTTCGTCACGACCAACACGGTGAAGACCCACCTGCGCAACATCTACCGCAAGCTCGACGTCGCCCACCGGCGCGAGGCGGTCGAGCGGGCGCGCGACCTGCGCCTGCTGTCCGCGTCACGCCGCTGAGGCGGGACGGGGCGCCAGCGCGAGCCCGACCAGCCCGAGCGGCAGCGGCAGCCAGTAGGAGAACAGCCGGTAGGCGAACGTCGCCAGCACCGCGTCGCCGGCCGAGACGCCGGCCAGCGCGAGCATCGCCGGTCAGCCCGGCCTCGACGAACCCGAGGCCGCCGGGCGTGACCGGGATCTGCGCGAGCAGCTGCGCGCCGCAGAACGCGAGCAGGACGAGCCCGGGCAGCGGGTGCGAGCCGATCGCGGCGAGCGCGGCGAGCAGCGTCAGCGTAGTCGAACGTCCAGCGGCCGACGGTGGCGGCCAGCGCGCGCTTCCAGCGCGGCCCGAGCGTCTCGCAGGATGCGGTCGCGCTCGCGCAGCAGGCGCTGCGGCAGCCGGCGCAGCGGCTCCGCCCGGCGGCGCAGCCGGTTGCGGACGCGCTGCACGGCCCGGCCGATCCAGCGCAGCGGCCCGTCGGTGGAGAGCAGCACGGCGCCGAGCGCGCCGGCCACCGCGAACACGCCGAGGCCGACGATCGCGATGTGCAGCAGGCCCCTTGTCCACGCCGCCGCGCACCAGAGCGGGGACGGCCAGCACCGGCATGGCCAGCACGACGGCGAACACGATCAGGTTGACCGCCGTCAGCCCGGCCGCCGTGGCCGGGCCGGGCAGCCCGGCGCGCACGAGGATCCGGTACTGCAAGCCGGCGCCGAGCGCGCCGCCGCCCGGCGCGATCTTCGCCAGCGCGTTGCCCGCGAGCTGGGAGGCGATCACCGGCGCGCCAGCGCCGGGCGTGCAGGGCGACGGCCTGCAGCCCCCACAGACAGGCCGTCGATGCGGCCTGCAGCGCGGCCATGCCGGCCAGCGCGGCCACCGAGAACCGGCCGACGTCGCGCCAGGAGCCGAACACGTCGACCACGCTGGGGAACACGAGATAGAGCGACACGCCGGTCACGGCCAGCCAGAAGACCGTGCGGCGCAGGTTGTGCGACTGCGCGGGCGGATGCGCGACCTCGGCGGCCACGTCGGTGCGGCGCTCGATCGCCTGCTCGAGCCGGTCGCCGAGGGTCTCCGCCGGCGGGGTCGCGCCGTTCACGGCTCCGGCGGCCGGGATGCCCGCCGCAGCGGCGGCGTCCCGTCCGCGCTGACGAGCGCCTCGCCCAGCCGGTGGAGGATGCGGCGCGCCTCCGGCGCTTCGAGCGCGCGCGTCAGCACCCCCTCGGCGCGCGAGCGCACCCGCAAGCGCACCAACGCGCCGTCGCGGGCCAGCAGCTGCACGCCGGGCAGCCGCGCCGCCAGGCCGAGCGGGATCCGCGCCAGGTCCACGGCCGCCGCCGCGGCGGCCAGCGCCGCGTCGGCCAGATCGGGGCGGCCCTCGCTCATCGCGGCGCCATCCTCCGGGCCCGCGGCGGACGCGGCATCATCCGGACCGGGTGAGGGGTGCGCACGCCCGGCGCGCTCCGGATGCGCGCGCCCTGGCGCGCACGGGCGCGGCGGACGAGACTCAGCGCTGAGAATCCGCCGCGGAAGGAGCAAGGCATGTGCCGTTGGATGGCCTGGCTGGGGCAGCCGGTCCTGATCGAGGAGCTGCTGTTCAAGACGCAGCACGGAATCGTGGACCAGAGCCTCCACGCCCGCATGGGCGCCGAGCCGACCAACGGCGACGGATTCGGCCTGGGCTGGTACGGCGCGGGCGAGGGGCCGGGGATCTACCACAGCGTGTCTCCCGCCTGGTCGGACGCCAACCTGCGCGAGTTGGCCGCGCACATCGAGTCGCCGCTCTTCATCGCCCACATGCGCGCGGCGATCGGGTCGCCCGTCCAGCAGACGAACTGCCACCCGTTCCGCCACGGCCGCTGGCTGTTCGTGCACAACGGCTACCTCGGCGGCTTCAAGACCGTGCGCCGCGACCTCGTGATGGCCGTCGACCCGTCGCTGTTCCCCGCCATCAGCGGCTCCACCGACACCGAGACGATCTTCCACCTCGCGCTCACCAACGGCCTCGAGGACGACCCGCTCGGCGCGCTCGAGCGCACGATCGGCTTCATCGAGGCGACGGCGGCGCCGCACGGCATCCCGGACGCCGTCCAGGGCACGTTCGCCGTGACCGACGGCACCTGCCTGTGGGCGGTCCGCTATGCCACCGAGGGGCCGCCGCGGTCGCTGTTCGCCTCGTCCGACGTCGACGCGATCCATCACCTGTATCCCAAGAACGCCCGCCTGGCGAGCCTGACGGAGGACGACCGGCTGATCGTCTCAGAGCCGCTGGCCGACCTGCCCGGCGTCTGGCAGGAGATCCCGCCGAGCACGGCGGTGTCCGTCCAGCACGGCGGCGTGCTCGAGGAGCGGCCGTTCCAGCCGCGCACGCCCGTCAGCGTGACGGCGTTCCAGGGCATGCCCGTCGATGCGTGACGGCGCGCCGCCGGCCTGGGCGGCTTGGAGCCCGCGCGCCGCAGAGCGCCCCTGGACGGTGGGCATCGAGGACGAGGCGATGCTGCTCGAGCCTGAGACGTGGGAGCCGGCCAACCGCGTCGAGGACGTGCTCGCCGCGCTGCCGCCAGAGGCCGCGGAGCACGCGATGGCGGAGACGCACGCGTGCGTGCTGGAGCTGTGCACCGCGCCGCACGCCACCGTGGCCGGCGCGGCGGCGGAGCTCGCGGCGCTGCGCCGCACGCTCGCGGACACGGTGGAGGATGCGCTCGACCTGCGGGTCGCCGCCGCCGGCACGCATCCGCTCGCCACGGCCGCGCAGGTGGAGATCTGCGCGCTGGACCGCTACCGCGTGGTGACCGAGATGACGCGGACGCTCGCCCGCCGCGAGCCGACGATGGCCCAGCACGTCCACGTGGCGGTGCCCGATCCGGCGGCGGCGGTGCGCGCGCTCGACGGACTGCGCGGCGAGCTGCCGCTGCTCCTGGCGCTGTCGGCGAACTCCCCGTTCCTGGGCGGCGAGGACTCCGGATTCGCCTCGGTGCGCACGCCGCTGTTCTCGGCCTTCCCGCGCTCGGGCATCGCGCGGGCCTTCGGCGACTACGAGGGCTACGTCGCGGCGATCGACCCGCTGCTGCGCGCGGGCGCGATCCCCGACCTGGGCTTCCTGTGGTGGGACGCGCGGCTGCAGCCGCGGCTCGGGACGGTCGAGGTGCGGGGGATGGACGCGCAGTCGCGCCCGGCCGACGCCGCCGGGCTCGCCGCCGTCGTGCAGTGCCTCGTCCGCCTGCACGCCGAGGGCGGCGGGCCGGTCGTGGCCCCCGAGGTGCTGGACGAGAACCGCTTCCTGGCCGCGCGCGACGGCATGGACGCCACGCTGTTGGACGGAGGCGGCCGGCGGATCAAGGCGCGCAGCGCCGTCTTCGACCTGCTGGCGCGCTGCGCGCCCGCCGCTCGGGAACTCGGCTGCACCGAGGAGCTCGGGCTCGCCGCGCGGCTGGCGGCCGACCCCGGCCACGCGCGCCAGCGGCGGGCGGCGGCGCGCGGCGGGATCGACGCCGTGCCGGGCCGGCTCGCGGACGCGTTCGCGCCGCTCGACGCCGTGCTGGCCGGCCGGACCTAGTGTCGTGAGTCGGAAATTCGGCGTCACCGGGGTGGATGCCGGGTCGCGGGCCGGCGCCGCCCAGTGGCGGCGAATTTCTGAATCAGGACACTAGTCCTGCGGCCCGCCGTACATGACCAGGCCGTACATCACGAGGATGTCCAGCGCGAACAGGCAGATCGCCCACAGCGGATAGGCGGGCAGGAACACGAGCTGCATGACCGAGTTGAGGCCGGCGATCGAGACGCCCACCCAGCGCCAGCCGTGCCAGCGCAGGAACACGCCGATCGCCGTGACGCCCTGGAATGCGCCCACGATGATGAAGAACCAGCCCCAGGACTTGAGGTCGCTCACGACGAACTGCGCCTGGGCCACGAAGAACGACGACTTCGACACCGCGGCGATGCCGTCGATGACGTTCATCATGGCCAGCAGCGTCAGGATGATGCCGGAGAACAGGACCCAGCCCTCGCCCTGGGCTCTGTAGCCGCCGGGCGACGAGCGGGTGTCGCGCCGGCCCGCGGGCCTCGTGGTGCTCATTCGTCAGCCTCCCTGTGACGTCGTCACGGCCCCCACGGGGCCGTGGTCGTGGCAGTGGTCGCCGTGCGGATGGTGCAGGTGGTCGCCGACCACGTAGTCGACGTGGTCGCCGTGCTGGACGGCCTCATGGCCGCAGCCCGGGCCGTGCTCGTGGTCTGAGTCGTGGTGCTCGCAGTCGTGCGCGACGCAGTCGTCTTCGGTCATGCGGAAGCCCCTCTCATGCGACGATGCGCATCTCGTGGCTGGTGTTGTTGAGCCGCCGGCCGCCGTCCTCGGTGGCGACGACGATGTCCTCGATGCGCACGCCGAAGCGGCCGGGCAGGTAGATCCCGGGCTCGATCGAGAAGCACATCCCCGGCTCGATCGGCCGGGTCTCGCCCTCGATCATGTACGGCGGCTCGTGCGTCGTCAGGCCGATGCCGTGGCCGACGCGGTGGATGAAGTACTCGCCGTAGCCGGCGTCCGCGATGACCTTGCGCGCCGCCCGGTCGACCTCCTGGCAGGCGACGCCGGGGCGGACGGCCTCGAAGCCGGCCTGCTGGGCGCGGCGGACGATCTCGAACACCTCGCGCTCCTCGTCGGTCGGCTCGCCGACGTGCACCGTGCGCGTGGTGTCGGAGCCGTAGCCGTCCTTGAGGCCGCCGAAGTCGAGGACGACCATGTCGCCCGCCTCGATCGTCCGCTCGCCCATCTCGTGGTGCGGGTTGGCGCCGTTGGGGCCCGAGCCGACGACCGTGAAGTCGACCTGCGAGTGACCGTGCTCGCGCAGGAACCCGGCCAGGTCGGCGGCGATGTCGGCCTCGCTGCGCCCCTCGAACCGTACGCGGGCGATGTCCTCGAAGCTGGCGTCGGCCGCCTCGCCGGCGGCGGCGAGCCGCTCGACCTCGTCTGGCCCCTTGACCGCGCGCAGCATCGGCAGCGCGTCGGTCATGGACACGTAGCGCGAGCCCGGCAGCGTGCGCTGGAGCCCGAGCACGTGCATCGCCCAGGTGGAGTCCGAGATGGCGTAGCGCCCGCTGTCGTCGAGCAGCGCGGCCGCGGCCGCGTACGGATCGTCGCCGTCGGTCCAGTCGCTGAGCTCCAGCGCGCCGGCGGCGGGCGCCGCCTCCGCGTCGGGGCGCTCGAGGATCGGCACGATCAGCCGCGGGCGGCGGCTGGGGTGGATGGCCAGCAGGGTGATCCGCTCGGTGATGGCGATCGGCGCGTAGCCCGTGAGGTAGACGAGGTCAGGCCCCGGCGTGACGAGCACGCCGGTCAGCCCGGCGTCCGCCGCCTGCGCGCCCGCCCGCTCCATCCGCCGGGCGAAGTCGGCCGTGGTGAACCCCCGGCTCATCGCCCCGCCGCCGCGTAGCGCTCCAGGAACAGCGCCTCGGCCAGCGCCAGGCGCTCGATCTCCGTCGGGTCGACGCTCTCGTTGGGCGCGTGGATCAGGCAGCGCGGCTCCTCGACGCCCATCAGGAAGATCTCCGCGTCGGGGTAGGTCTCGGCCAGCACGTTGCACAGCGGGATCGACCCGCCCTGCCCCTCGGTGGTCATCTCGCGTCCGTAGGCCTCCTCGAGCGCGGCCTTGAGCGACTCGTAGCCGCGGCCGGACAGCGAGCCGACGAACGGGTCGCCGACGGCCACGCGCTCGAAGCTCGCGTGCAGCTTCCACGGCACGCGCCGGCGCAGGTGCTCGACGAGCGCGTCCTGCGAGGCCTGCCCGTCCATGCCCGGTGGGACGCGCAGGCTGACCCGCGCGGCTGCCGACGCCTGCACGGCCGAGGCCGAGCCGATCACCGGCGGGACGTCGATGCCGAGCACGGTCACGGCCGGCCGGGCCCACAGCATGTCGGCCACCGAGCCGCCGCCGATCAGCTCGATGTCGTCCAGCACGTGGGCGTCGGCGCGGAACTGCGCCGCGGGGTAGTCGACTCCGTCCCACGACTGCGTGTTGTCCAGCCCGTCGACCGTCGTGTTGCCCTGCGCGTCGCGCAGCGACGCGAGCATGCCGAGCAGGGCGGCCACCGGGTCGGGGGCCGGCCCGCCGAACATGCCGGAGTGCATGGCGCTGCCCAGCGCCTCGAGCTTGACGTCGACGATCGTCATGCCGCGCAGCGTCGTGGTGAGCGTGGGCACGCCGACCGCGAAGTTGCCGGTGTCGCAGACCAGGATCGTGTCGGCGCGCAGCAGGTCGGCGTTCTCGGGCACGAACGCCTCGAGGCCGCCGGTGCCCTGCTCCTCCGAGCCCTCGCAGATCAGCTTGACCGCGCACGGCAGCTCGCCGTGCACCTGCCGCAGCGCGCGCAGCGCCGTGAGGTGCATGACGATGTTGCCCTTGCAGTCGGCCGCGCCGCGCCCGTACCAGCGGCCGTCGCGCTCGGTGAGCTCGAAGACCGGCGTCTGCCAGGCGTCCTCGCCGAGCGGCGGCTGGACGTCGTAGTGGCAGTAGAGCAGGACCGTCGGGTCCGCCGTCGGCGCTCGCGACGTGGCCGTGAACGGCCTCGCTGCCGTCCGGCGTCGGGCTCTTCGTCATGTCGGCGAAGCCGGCGGCGGCGAACGCGTCGACCACCCAGTCGGCGGCCGCCTGGCACTCCTCGGGCGGGTACTGCTTGGGGTCGGCCACGGACTTGAACGCGACCAACTCCGCGAGGTCGTCTCTGGCGCGGGGCATCAGCTCCCGCACGGCCTGGCGCAGCTCGTCAGCCGGCATCGGCGCTCCTTGGGATCGGGATGGTGTGCAGGCTCGACGCGGCGGCGGCCGCGCGGCCGGCGGCGTCGGTGCGGCCGGCCCCCTGGCGACGCAGGAAGACCACGAGCCCGATGCCCGCGGCGCACCACAGCGCCATCATCACCGACGCGGCGCCGAGCCCGGCGGCCAGCGAGTCCGCCGCGGACTTGCCCGCGTCCTCCTGGTTGACGGTCACCGCGTTGGAGAGCATCGCCGCGGCCGCCACGGCCACCGAGCCGCCGATGTAGCGGGCCATGTTCGAGATCCCGGAGGCCTGGCCGACCTGCTCGGGCGGCACCGAGGACGTCGACCCCGAGGACGCGGGGCCGTTGGCGATGCCCAGGCCGACGGCCAGGACGACGAGCGGGAGCACGAACACGAGGTAGGCCCACGACGCCTGGACGAAGGCCAGCGCGCCGAAGCCCAGCGTCGCCAGCACGAACCCGAGCGCGATCGCCCGGCCGCCGCCGATCTTGCCGGCCAGCGGCGCGATCAGCGGCGTGATGGCGATCATCCCCGCCGCCGCCGGCAGCGTGGCCAGCCCGGCCTGGAGCGCGTTCATGCCGAGCCCCGCCGGGTTCTGGAAGTACAGGCTCAGCAGGTACATCAGCGCGTTGATCGTGCCGGCGACGATCAGGATGGCCAGCGTCGCGCCGACAAGGATCTTGTTGCGCAGCAGGTGCAGGTCGACGAGCGGCGCCTTCACCCGCCGCTCGACGAAGACGAAGCCGACGGCGGCGGCGATGCCCACGGCGAGGCAGCCGAGCGTGGCCGCCGAGGCCCAACCCCAGTCGTTGCCCTTGCTCAGGGCCAGCACGATCGGGGCGAGCGCGAGCGCGATCAGGAACGTGCCGGCGAAGTCGATCGAGCGCGAGCGCTGCGGGTCGCGCGACTCCTGCACCCGGGCGAGCGTGACCGGCACGCAGGCCAGGGCGATCGCCGCGTCGATCCAGAACAGGCCCTGCCAGCCGGTCGTCTCCACGAGCAGCCCGCCGACGAGCGGGCCGGCCGCGCCGCCAGCCGCCGAGGCGGCGCCCCACAGCGTGATCGCCTTCATCTGCCCCTTGCCCGAGGAGGCCACGGACAGCAGGCTCATCCCGCAGGCGAGGATCGTCGCGCCGGCGGCGCCCTGGATCATCCGCCCGCCGACCACGCCGGCGGCGGTGGTGGAGAGGGCGATCAGCGCGCACGACGCGATGAACAGCGCGAGCCCGGCGAGGAAGACCTTGCGCCGGCCGAGCACGTCGCCCAGCGCGCCGGAGGTGACGATCACCGCCGCCCCGACGAGCGAGTAGCCGGTCACCGCCCACTGCAGCTGCGCGACCGGGGCGTGGACGCTCTCGCTGATCGACGGCAGCAGGATCGTCACCGCCGACGTGTTGGCGTTGACCACGAAGGCGGAGACGCAGGCGGCCGCGAGCACGCCCCCGGCGGCGGCCCGGTCGGGCCCGGCCGCCGGAGCGGCGGAGCCGGACGTGGCAGGCTCGACCTTCGACATCAGCCCTTGACGGTGTCGTCGGTCTTGAGGTTGCCGACCCTGTCCTGGAACTGCGGGAGCTTGTCCGGGCAGTACGTCTGGAGGATCAGTACCTCGCCCTTGAGGATCTTGGTGTCGGCGATGACCGGGCGACGGCCCACGAAGTCGGCGCCGTTGGCGATCTGGTCATAGAGGATCGCCCGCCCCAGCGCGCTGCCCGGGTCGTAGCAGACGTAGCCGCCGTCGGAGCCGAGCTGGCGGGCGATCGCCTCCTGGTCGGACGGGACGGGCAACCCGGCCGCCCGGAACTTCTGCGTGAGCTCCTGCGCCTTCTGCTGCGCCTCCTGGTCGGACTTCTGGGCGCCGAACGTGATCAGCCCGACCACGGCGAGCACGACGACGCCGATGCCGATGGCCCAGAACATCCCGCGGTGGCGGTCCTCGGCGTCGACGGGGGCGGGGGACGTGGCGGTCATGACGCCGCCTCCGTCCCGGACCGCTTCCAGCTGGGCTTTCTGAACCGCAGGAACAGCCAGGCCGGCAACAGCCCGATCAGCACCGTCCCGCCCAGGATCACGGCCACGTAGGCCGCGGTGCTGCCGTTCTTGAACTGCGACGGCGGCACGAAGCCGATGAGGATCGCCGCGGCCGAGGCGAGGAAGCCGACGACGCACAGGAACGTCAGCGCCGGCGCGCGGTAGCCGCGCTTGACGTCGGGCTGGTTGCGCCGCAGCCGCACGGCGGCGACGAACATCAGCAGGTAGACGACGAGGTAGACCTGCGTCGTCATCACGCTGAGGATCCAGTAGGCGCTGGAGACGCTCGGGATCAGCGCGTACATCAGCGCGATCACGGTGGTCACGCCGCCCTGGGCGACGAGGATGTTGATCGCGACCCGTTCTCGTTCTGGCTGCTGGAAGAACGGCGGCAGGTAGCCCTCGCGCCGGGCGATCAGCAGCAGGCCCTTCGACGGGCCGGCGAGCCAGGTCAGCATCCCGCCGGCCGATGCGCAGACCAGCGCGATGCGCCACGATCGGGACGAGCCTGCTCGAGGTTGAAGTAGGCGAAGAACGCGTCGAACGCCTGCATCACGCCGGCGGTCAGGCTCAGCTGCTCGGCCGGGACGACCCAGCTGATGGCCAGCGCGGGCAGGATGAAGATCAGCAGCACCAGCCCGACGGCGAAGAACATCGCCTTCGGGAACTCGCTGCGCCGGGTTCTTCAGCGACGACGACGTGCACGGCGTTCATCTCCATGCCCGAGTAGGACAGGAAGTTGTTGACGATCAGCACGAGGCTGGCGATGCCGGTCCACTTCGGGCATCAGGTGGCTCGCGTTCATCGGCGCCGCCGAGGCGTTGCCCTGCAGCAGGTAGATGACGCCGAGGATCACCAGCATCGCGCCCGGGATCAGCGTGCCGACGAGCAGCCCGCTGGAGGCGAGCTTGGCGATGCCGCCGGTGCCGCCGCGGGCCGACAGGAACACCCCGAGCCAGAACACGACGACGATCACCACGCCGGTGTAGACGCCGTTGTCGGCCAGGTTCGGGTTGAAGACGTAGGCCAGCGTGCTGGCCACGAACGCCAGCAGCGTCGGGTAGTAGAAGATCGTCATCGCGAACTGGCACCACACGGCGAGCAGGCCCCACTGCGCCGACAGCCCCTCGCTGACCCAGCGATAGACGCCGCCCGTCCAGCCCGAGGCGAGCTCGGCGGCGACCAGCGCCTGGGGCAGCAGGAAGATGATCGCGGGGACGATGTACAGGAACACGCACGTGAGCCCGTACACCGCCATCGTGGGCGCGCTGCGCAGGCTGGCGACCGATGCGGTCGTCATGAACGCGAGCGTCACCCACGTGATCGACGTGGGCTTGGCCACCGCGATCTTCGCCGCCGGCGCAGCGGCACGATTTCCGGCCGGCACATCCATCGACGCCATGCGCACCTCCGCGTTCGAACCCTGATTTCAAGCTCTCATCCGGACCGTCCGGTCACATCACCCGGAACGGGTGATCGCCGCCGCCCAGCCGCGCCGGGCGGCGCGCACGACGAGCGTGCCGACGAGGACGCCGAGCGCCACCGACGCCGTGGTCACGAGCGCACTCAGGAAGTTCTCCGTGCCCGCCTCGTGGTTCGCGCCGCCCACCAGCTCGGTGATGCCGATCAGCCCGAGCGTCCCCGGCACGAGCAGCCAGAAGGCCGGCAGGAACATCACGTGGGCGGGCGGCGCCGTCCGGGCCCGGCCGACCAGGTGGGCGACCGGCACCATGACGGCGGCGCCGACGAAGCCGCTGAGCGTCGAGTCGACCAGGTGCTCGCCGGCGACCTGTCCGCAGCGCGCGGCGAGCAGCACGATCGCCAGCCAGCCCAGCGCGTGCCGCGGCGCCACGTCATGGACGTAGACACCGCAGGCGAACACCAGCACGCCGACCCACGGCGCCCACTCGCCCAGCGGATGAGCGGGCCCGGCCACGGGGGCGCTGCCCGGGTTGCCCACCAGCTCCGCGCCGATCACGATGCCGACGCCGAGCAGCGCCAGCTGCAGGAGGCCGGCCACGAAGCGGCTCGCGCCCGTGAGCGTCTCGCCCATCGCGAGGTCGACGGTGCCCATGGTCAGCAGCGCGCCCGGCAGGAACGTGACCAGTGGCGGGATCGTCAGCCGCAGCGAGGCCGTTTCGTTGCCCGGGTGCGCCAGGAAGGCGATCGCCGACACCGCCCCCGCGGCGAGCACGGGCAGCAGGTAGCCACCGCTGCCCAGGCGGCCGGCGCCGAGCTGCATGACGCCGACCAGCGCGCCCAGTGCGACGTACACCCACAGGTCCACGGCCGCGGGGCGGATCACCAATGCCAGCCCGACCGTCAGCGCGCAGTGGCCGGCCACCCGCGCCGCGCCGCCGAATCGCGGCCGGCTCGCCAGGATGCCCGCCAGGCGGGTCCGCGCCTCGGTGATGTCCAGCTCGCCCGCCGCGGCCGACTCGGCGAGACGGATGACCTCGGACGCCTGGTCGAGCCGCAGCAGCCGCGAGCTGTCGATGTTCGCCACCGACGCGGGCGCGCCGTCGCCGAGCGCGACGATCAGGAGCGTGGGCAGGACGCTCACCTGGGCGTCGCGCGCGTCGAACGCGGCGGCGACCGACGCCAGCCGGAGCTCGATCTCGCTCACCGCATCGCCGGTCATGGTCAGCGCGGCGCCCAGCGCGAGCAGCAGCGCGCGCAGGTCCGCGCGTCCCCCGCCCGGGGCGGCCGGCGCAGCGGCGGGGCGCGTCGCCGCCACGTCGACTCAGTCGCGGACCGGCGGCTCGCTCGCCTGCGCCGCGAGCTCGGGCAGGGAGACGTCGGCGGAGCGCCGCACCGTCCGGCGCGCCCGGCGCACCGAGGTGATCACCCGGTCGGCCATGTCGGAGCGTGGGCGTACGCGGCCTTGATCGACTCGAACTCGGCGAGCGCGTCGGCCGGGTCGTCGTAGGCCGCGGCCAGGACATTCAGGCTCATCTGTCGCCTCTCCTCCCAGGGTAAGGTGAGCGTCGCGCCGCGCTGACGGCCGGCCAAGCGTGTGGGCACGCCGCCGGGCGTACGGTGCACACCCCCGCGCGGCGAGTGGCGCGCCCCATTTCCCGGCCGCCGCCGCCGTGGGAAGTTGTGAACGTGGTCCGGGTCCTCACCGTGGATGACCAGCTGGTGTTCCGGGAAGCGGCGCGTGAGCTCGTCGGCATGACGCCCGGGTTCGAGCTCGTCGGCGAGTCCGCCGACGGGGAGACCGCCGTGGAGCTGGCCCGCGAAGCCCACCCCGACATGGTCATCATCGACCAGCGCATGACCGGCATCGACGGGATCGAGACCGCGCGGCGGATGAGCGCGTTCGACCCGACCGCCGTCATCGTGCTCGTATCCAGCGCCGACGTGCAGCCCCTCGCCGAAGAGGCGGAAGCCTCGGGCGTGGCCGCGGTGCTGCGCAAGCACCGGCTTACGCCGCTCGTGCTGCGCGACCTCTGGCTGGCCCATCGCCGGCTGTGAAGCCGGGGGCGCCGCCGGCCCGCGCGCGGGCCGGCGGGGCCGTCCGCGACGTCAGGCGCTGGCGTCGGCCGTCTCGCCCAGCGCGTGGCGCAGCCGCTCCTCGGCCGCCTCGTCCAGCGACGTCTGGATGACCTCGCCGCCGTACGGCTTGAGGCGCTCCAGGACCTTGGTCGGGGCGTCGCTGCGGCCGAGCGCGATCAGGGCCGCGCCGCCGGGGGGCATCTTCGCCCCGAGCTCCTTCATGAAGTTGTCGTTGACGCCCGTGTCGGTGACCTTGCCGGCCACGGCGCCGGACGCGGCGCCGATCGCCATGCCGAACAGCGGGGCGAGGAAGATGAGGCCGATGAGGCCGCCCCACAGGGCGCCGCTGGCCGCGCCCACGCCGGTCGTGCTCATCGCCTGGTGCAGCTTGATCTTGCCGTCGGGCTGGTGCTCGACCACCACAGCGTCCTCGAGTTGGACCAGGTGCTCCTTCGTCGCCTGGATGAGCTCGCCGCGGACGCGCTCCGCGGTCTGCGCATCGGGATAGGCGATCGCGATGAGGGTGCTCATACGGGTTCCTCCTTTGGAGTGGCTGTCGCAACGGGTGCCGGCGACTGGCTGGCGGTGCGGAAGCGCGCGGCGATCAGGCCGTGTCGCAGGCCCCGGTCGCTCACGGTCAATTCGCCGGCCCCGAGCAGGTCGAGCACGGTCCGGACGATGCACGCGCCGGCCAGGATCACCTCGGCACGGCCCGGCTGCAGGCCCGGGATCGTGCGCCGCCGGGCGGCGCTGCGGGTGCGATAGAGCTCGATCTGCCAGTCGACCTCCTCGCGGGTGAGGATCGCGCCCTGGATGACGGTGCGGTCGTACTCGACCAGGCCGTGCTGCACCGCGGCGAGGTTCGTCACGGTGCCGCCCAGGCCGGCGATCGCCGCCGGCGGCACCCGGTCGCGCAGGCGCCCGAGCTCGCCGGCGATCCCGGCGAGCGCGGTGGCCAGCACGTCCTGCGACACCTCGCCGGCCAGTCCGTAGCGCTCGGTCATCCGGACGGCGCCGACCTCGACGCTGAAGCGCTCCTCGACGGTGTCGCCGCGGCCGAAGGTGAACTGGGAGCTGCCGCCGCCCGAATCGAACACCAGACGCGTGCCGGCCGCCGGGCCGAGCGCCTCCGCGGCCGCCAGGTAGGCCAGCCGGGCCTCCTCATCGGCGGGCAGGATCTCCAGCTCGAGGGCGCAGCGCTCGTGGACCTCGCCGATCAGGTCGCCGGCGTTGGCCGCCGCGCGCAGCCCCGCCGTCCCGACCGCGACGATCTCCGTGGCGCCGAGCGCGCGCGCCTCCGCAGCCAGCCCGGCGATCGCCTTCGCGGTGCGATTGATCGCCGCCGCGCCGAGCCGGCCCGTGGCGTCGAGGCCCTCTCCGAGCCGCGTGACCTCCGCCCGGTCGGCCACGTCGTCGCCGTCGGTCGACGCCACGTAGAGCTTGACCGAGTTCGTGCCCACGTCTAGCGCGGCGACGCGGCGCGCGTCGAAGCCGGCCAGCGCCTTGAGACCGCGCGCGACGCAGGCTACGGGCAGCCCGTCCGCGCCGAGTGCGCGCACGGCGGCGCGTACGCGCTCGGGGTCCTCGGACTCGATGGCGACGGTGTGGACGGCGTGGCCGGGGATCGACAGCACGCTGGCCTCGGCGAGGCAGCCGCCGTAGGCGTAGTGGACGCGCCGCTTGTGCACGCGCAGCCCGAGCAGGTCGGCGTGCGAACGCAGGACCTCGTCCGCGAGCTGGTCGAGCGTGTACTCGGCGCGGTCGAGCGCCGGCGCCGGCGCGGCGAGCAACGCGAGCACCGAGCGGACCTCGGCGGCGGTCATCGGGAACGTGGCCTTCATCACCGGCTGCCAGCGCTCCAGCCCGTCCGCCGCGGCGTCGAGCCGCCGCTTGACGTCCACGCGGCCGCCCCGCAGCTTCACCGAGGCGTCGCTGTGCCGCGACAGGAGGTAGATCTCGTCGCTGTCCTCGGTGCGCTCGGCCGCCTGCGCTGCGAGCCGCTCCGCGACCGGCTCGACCGCCGCGCCGAACGCCCGCCATTCCCAGCGCGGCACGATCATTTGGCGTTGTCTTGGGCGGCGGCGCGCGCAAAGAACTGCAGCGCCTTGCGCGTCTTGGTCTGCTGCTCGCCCGTCAGGTCGATGCCGCGGCCGGCCAGGAAGGCGCGCGTCTCGGCCGCGACCTGGAACGCCTCGGTGGTCGCGCAGCGCGTGGACAGCTCGAGCACCCGCGAGCCGTCGGGATAGGCCCACATCTCGGCCACGAGCCGGCGGCCGATCTCCGGCGGCGTGAAGCGCAGCTTGAGCACGAAGATCGGGCCGAGGATGGACAGGTCGTCGAGCCCGACGCCGGCCGGGGCGTGCTCGGCGTAGAGCGCCCGCTGCTCCTTGGAGAACAGCTTGCGCACCGGTCGCTTGCCCATCACGGTCTCGCGCACGTCGGTGGGCCGCAGAGCGCCCTTCAGCGCCCCCGAGCACACGAACCCGCCGGGCAGCGCGTCGACCTCGACGCGGAACGCGGCCGAGCGGCGCAGGCGGTCGGGCACCTGCTCCGGTACGACCGGGCGCAGCTTCACCGCGGAGTCGTCGCCCTTGCCCTGGATGCGCCGGGCGCGCACGACGAGGCCGTTCTTGTAGAGCGACAGATCCGGGGTGTCGAAGAACGTGACCATCCGGATCTGCGCCTCGAGCGGGTCCATCCCGAGGGCAACGGCGGCCGACCGCTGGTGCGGCTCGGGCACGGTGAGCTTGAGCTCGACGCTGTCTGACTCTTTGATCAGCCCCAGGAGCTCTCCGAGCTGCTCGCCGGAGAACCCGGGCGCGGTGGCGGCGGACACGGGCGCACTGTCGCCGACGGCGCGCGGGCCGTCGTCATCCGATCCGGGTGATCAGCGGGGGGCGGGGACGTCGGCGAAGTCGCGGGTCTCGGCCAGCAGCATCAGCGTGGCCTTCACACGCTTGCTGACGTCCTCGGCGTCGGCCAGGCCCAGCTTCAGGAAGATCGCGTTGATGTGCTTCTCCACCGCGCGCTTGGTCAGGAAGAGCGACTCGGCGATCGCGGTGTTGCTCTTGCCCTGGGCGATCTCGGTGAGGACCTCGCGCTCGCGGGCGGTCAGCTCCTGCAGTGGAGAGCGCTCGGCCGCGCCGCGCGCCCGGACGAGCGCCTCGACGATCTTCGGGTCGATCATCGAGCTGCCCGCGGCCACCGCGCGGATTGCCGCGGTCAGCTCTGCGCGGTTGTGCACGCGCTGCTTGAGCAGGTAGGCGCGGCGGTCGGAGCCCTTGTCGAGCAGCGCCAGCGCGTAGCCCGGGTCGTCGTACTGGCTGAGGACCACGATCCCGAGCTCAGGCTGATCGCGACGCAGCTCCTCGGCCAGCCGGATGCCCTCGTCGGTGTCGCCGGGCGGCATGCGGATGTCCGTGACCAGGACGTCCGGGCGCTCCCGCGCGCACACCTCGCGCAAGGTCGCGATGTCTCCCGCTTCGGCCACCACCGTCACGTCAGGGTCCGCCTCCAGCAACTGGCGCACGCCCTCCCGGACGATGAGGCTGTCCTCGCCCAGCACGACGCGGATCGCCATGAGCCCACCGTAGCCGGGGCGGGCGACACATTCCAGCGCCGGGAAAAGGTCAGGCAGATCAGCCGTCGATCAGGCCCGCGATCCGGCCGCGCGCGACGGCGTCGGAGCGGCAGGAGACGTCGAGCTTGCGGTACACGGCCAGCGCCTGCGTCTTGACGGTGTTGGTGGAGAGATGGAGCCGCTCGCCGATCTGGCGGAACGACATGTGGCTGGGCAGGAACCGCAGCACGCGCAGCTCCGCGTTGGTCAGCGTCGGCCCGTCGCCGGTGGCGCTCGCCGCGAACGCGTCCGCGAGCGCCCAGCCCTCATGGATCCAGCGCGCCAGCGTGGTCGCCCCCGGCACCTGCGCCGCGAGCCGCGCGCCTCGGGCCAGCAGCATCCGCGCGGCCGGGCCGTCGCTCAGGCGGATCTCGGCACGGGCGAGCCAGGCGTGCGCCTCGGCGAGCAGCCACGGCGGATGGTCGGCGGTGGACGCCAGCAGCTTGCGCGCGTCCGCCGCGGTGTGGCGCGCCTGCGCGATCTCCCCGCGCTCGGCCGCCACCACCGCCTCGACCGACAGCGCGAGCGCGCGGATCGGCAGCGGGGCGCCGGCGGCGACGGCCGCGCGCGCGGCCTCCGCGTGCTCGCGCGCCTCGGTCCAGGCCTCGGCCTCCGCCGCGCCGAGGGCGAGCTGGGCATGGCAGGCGGCCGCCACCACGGGCAGCTCACCGCCCCGGTACAGCGCGTCGGCGATGAGCCGCAGGCCGCCCTGGGAGTCGCCGCCGAGCTGCCGGGCCACGCCGCGCAGCAGCAGCGCCGGGCCCTGCCACGCGCTGTCGGGGGCCGCGAGCGTGCCCGCCCGCTCCGCGCAGGCGGCCATCTCCGCCACGCCGCCGCGCGCGATGCCGGCGCGCAGCAGCGCGAGCCCGGCCGCCGCCCCGTCGTCCGCCGTCTGCTGGGCCGTCTCGGCGCAGACCTCGGCCCGCGCCCGGCGCCCCTCGGCGAGATGGTGGGCGGACGCCAGCATCGACAGCCCGGCATCGCGGGCGATCTCGCGCGCGGAGAAGCGCGCGAGGCGCCGGCCGAGCTGCGCGGGCCTGCCCTCGGCGAGCAGCGCCGGGGCGAGCGCCCACAGCACCTGCGCCGCCGCAGCCCGGTCGCCGCCGGCCAGCGCGTGCTCGAACGCCTCGGCAGCGTCGCCGCGGGCGGTGTGCCAGCCTGCGGCGCGGGCGTGCAGGCCGGGGATGAGGTCGGGCTCGAGCCGGTCGAGGTCGGCGCGCAACAGCTCTGCCAGGAGGGGATGGCAGCGGAACGCCGTCGCGCCGCGGTCGAGCGGCTCGAGCGGCAGGCCCGCGCGCACCAGCTCGTCGAGCACGCGGCCCGATCCGCGGGCCTCGAGCACGGCGTCGCACAGCGGCGCCTCCAGGCGCGAGAGGACCGCCGTGCGGCGCAGGAAGTGGCGTTGCTCGGCAGTCAGGTCCGCCAGCAGCTCGTCGCGCAGGAACTCGGCCACGAGCCGGTCGGCGCCGGAGAAGTCCGCGTCCGGAGCCTCGGCGCGGGACAGCGTGGCCAGATAGAGCGCCGCCGGCCAGCCGTCGGTGGCGCGCTGCAGGCGGTCGGCCTCGGCGTCCTCGACCTCCGCCCCGGCGGCTTGCAGCAGCCGGCTTGCCTCCAGGCGCGACATGGCGAGGTCACGCCCGGTCAGCTCGAGCACGAGTCCCTGCGCCCGCAGGCGCGCCAGGGGCTCGCCGAGCGGCCGGCGCGAGGCGAGGGCCAGCGTGCTGCCGTCGGGCAGGGCGGCCGCCGCCAGCAGCAGCCGGCGCAGCGACGGCGGGTCGGCGAGGTGCGCGTCGTCGACCACGAGCAGCTGCGGCGGGCCGACGAGCGCCCGGGCGGCGGCCCGGACCGCGTCGCGCGGCTCCTGGGCGGCGAGCGAGATCCACGCGCCGGGCCGCCGGTCGGCCTGCAGCCACTGCGCCAACAGGGTCGTCTTGCCGTAGCCCGCCGGGGCCACGAGGGTGGCGATCGGCACGTCGCGGCGGACCATCAGCCGCTGGACGAGGTGCGTGCGCGCCACCGTGCCGGCACGCAGCCGGGGCGTTGGGTACGCCTGCGCCGGGAAGGCGGGCGTCGGGACCGTTACGAGCTGGGAACTCACGACCGAGCCGCCAGCATCCCGCCGCGCCGCGCGGAGGCCAAGGAGGCCCACCCGCCCACGGCATGGGGGTGCGCACCACCCTCCCGCGGGCGCGCGTTTCACCCTGATGAGACGATGAACGCGCCCGCCGGCCAGGCAGCCTGGGGTGAATGGACGGCCCATCGGGGTTGAGCGCGCCGGTCCTCGCCGCGTTCTGTCCGGTCAGCGGCGCGCGCGAGCCCGTCGAGTTCGCGCTGGCGATCGGCGGCCCGGTGGTCGTGGTCGCGGTGGTGGGCGGCGGCGGCGTCGGTCACCTCGAGATCGCGCGCGTGCGCCGCCGGCTGCGCGGCCTGGACGTGCGCGTGCTCGAGGACGACCGTCCGGACCACGGGCTGGCCCGGGCGCTCGACGAGCTGACGCCGGCGGTGATCGCGCTCGGCGCGCGCGCCGGCGCGCCGCGGCTCGGCACGACCGCGCGCCGCGTCCTCCACATCAGCGCGTGCCCGGTGGCGATCGTCCCGCGCGGCTACGCCCGGCCGCGCGGGGGCCCACCGGTGGTCGGCGTCGCGTTCGCCCCGGGGCCGGAGGCGCGCCAGGCCGTCCGTGTGGCCGCCGGGCTCGCCCGCGCGGGTGGCGGCCGCTTGCGGGTGGTCAGCGCGCCCGAGCCCGGGGCGGGCGCGGCCGGCGCGGCCGCGGTGCGCGACGCGGTCGCCGTGCTCGCCCCCGGCCTGGACGCCGACGTGGAGATCCCGGCCGGCGGGCCGGTGGATGGACTCATCGCGGTCTCGGCGGCGCTCGACGTGCTCGTGCTGGGCTCGCGGGCCTCCGGCCCGCCACATGCCGTCCGGCTCGGCACGGTGTCGCGCGCGGTGCTCGACCGGGCCGCCTGCCCGGTGCTCGTGGTGCCCCGCGGCGCGCCCGCCGCGAGCGTCGCGCCGGCGCGCCGGGGCGTCACCCCGATCGGATGATGCCGGCCGCGCGGGCGCCCTGGATGGTGGTCTCCACCGTCTAAGAGCAAAGGAGCCTCGATGCCAGGACTGCTGCGCGGCGTTGCCCGCACCGCCGCGATCGCCGGAACGGCGACCGCCGTGAGCAACCGGGTCTCGCGCCGCCAGGCCCGCCGCTGGTCCGCGCAGGACGGCGGCTACGACGACCCGAACGCCGGCTACGCCGAGCCGCCGCCGCCGCCCCAGGCCGCCCCGCCGCCCGAAGCCGAGGATCCCATCACGCGGCTGCGCGAGCTCGCCTCGCTGCGCGACGACGGCATCCTGACCGAGGAGGAGTTCGCGGCGGAGAAGCGCAAGCTGCTCGGCTGACCGATGATCTGGAAGATCGTCGTCCCGATCGCCCTCGTCGTGGTGGCGGTGATCGTTGTCGTGGCGGTGACCGGCGGCGACTCCAAGTCCGACAAGGCGCTGGCCCAGGTGTGCGGCGCCCGGGCGGACATCTCGCAGCAGCTCAAGACCCTGCAGAGCCTGACCCCGGGCACCGCGGGGTCCCAGGCGAAGGAGAGCCTGCAGGCGATCGCCGACGACCTCAAGACCATCGCCGGCGCCCGCGCCGACCTGTCAGAGGCGCGCCGCGGCGAGGTCCAGTCGGCCAACCAGACGTTCGTCGCGAGCGTCAAGGACGCCGCCGGCAGCGTGACCGACCTGGCGTCGCTGCAGAGCGCGTCCGGGAACGTCAAGGCGGCGGCGCAGAAGCTGGCGCAGACCTACGCCACCACCTACGGCAAGATCGACTGCAGCGACGCGTAGTTACGCCGGGAGCGTCTCCCGCGTGGGCTCGGGGAGGGCCGGCGCGGGGGGCGGCCCGGCGATCGCCACGAGCTCGTCGACCAGCGCGAGGGTGCGCTCGTGCAGCTCTGCGTCCGCGCTCGAGCGCACCTGGAATCCGAGCATGCGGCCGACGTGCTGCAGGTCGAACACCCGCAGCCGCAGGCCGACTCGTGAGACCGGCCCGCCCGTGCGGCCCGCGGCCGCGAGCCACCGGCGCACCCGGCGCCGCCGCTCGCGCTCGGCGGCGCGGCCGTGCGCCGTGCCCAGGGCGTCGGCCGCGTAGCGCTTGAGCTCCTGCCGGCGCTCGGCGTCCAGCCCGTCGTTGTAGCCGCGCAGCAGCGCGGCCAGCGCGGGGGAGACCGTCAGGGGATGATCGCTCAGCGGCTCGCCGGCGAGCATGGAGGCCAGCTCCATCACGCAGACGCCGTCGTTCGGGTGCACGTGGCGGCCCGGGGCGAGCCGCACGGTCTGATAGGTGGCGGGCATGCCGAAAGCAGACCGGACCCCCCGGCGGCCGCCATCACCCGTTCTGGGTGATCGCGGTTCGGCGTTGCACGGCAGGCGCTGGTCCGACATGATCGGGGGGGTTGCCGGGCGACAGTGGAGAGCAGCCGCGGGCGGAGGGAGTCGGTGTGCTCGTGGTCGATGACAACGCGCAGTTCCGCGGAGTGCTCCGCGATGTCGTCGCGGCCACGGCGGGGATGACATGCGTCGGCGAGGCGGACTCCGGGGAGGCCGCGCTCGCAGCGTGCGAGGCGCTCGCGCCCGGCCTGGTGCTGATCGACAAGCGGATGCCCGGAATCGGAGGGATCGAGGCGGCCCGCCGGATCGCGGCGCGCCTTCCGGACGTGATGGTCGTGCTCGTGTCGGTCGAGGCCCCCCGGGCCGAGACGCCGGCGAGCAGCACGGCCGCCGCCTTCCTCGACAAGCGCCGGGTGTCGCCCGCCGCGCTGGCCGAGCTGTGGCGTCAGCGGCGTACGGGGACGTAGCGCGAGGCCACCACGCGGCGCGCGGCCGGGCTCGTGGCGGCCCAGCGCAGGAAGCGCGCGAGCGCGCCGCGCGGGCGCCCGCGGGTGACCACGCCGAGCGGCCGCTGGGCGGGGTAGGTGCCGAGGCGGATCGTGCGCCGGTTGCAGGCGACGCCCTGGTAGGTCAGGCGGTGCACCGGCGGGGTCAGCGCGAGATCGGCGTAGCCCCAGGCGCCCGGGGTCTGCTCGACGAAGTCGCGCAGTTGCGCCGCGGTGTCGAACGTGCGCGGCGTGTAGAGCTGGGGTGTGGCGATCGAGACGAACACGGAGTTGAAGACGTCGCGCGCGCCGGCGGTGTCGAGCGTGCCGGGCACGATCGCGTCGGTGCGCGGCGAGCCCGGCACCTGCGTCCAGCTGGTCACGCGGCCGGCGACGATGTCCTGGACGGTGCTGAATGTGATGTTCGGCAGCGGGTTGGCCCGGTTGGTGATCAGGCAGACGCCGCTGAGCGCCAGCGGCGTGAGCACGAGGCCGTGCGGGTCGCCGGCGATCAGGTTGCGGCTGACCAGCCCGGCGTCGACGACGCCGCGGGCGGCGTCCGCCAGGCCGGTGCCGGTCCCGCCGCCGGCCAGCGAGAAGCGCGGCGCCCGCGGTTCCTGGTGGCGGTAGAAGTAGGCGAGGTCGGCGACGAGGGCCTCGGCCACGCTGGAGCCGCTCATGGTGATCGTGGCCGCCCGGGCGGGCGCCGCGGCCGCCAGCGCCAGGAGCGCGGCCAGCAGCACGGCCCGGCGGATCACGTCCTGACTCCGTGGCCCCCGCTCACCCCGCGCGTGCCGGCGCGCAGCCGGGCGACCCGGCGCGACGCGCTCCCCAGCGGGCGCCCGCCCGCGCCGAGCGCCTGGATGCGGATCGCCGGCGCGCGCCGGGGCAGCGTCAGCGTGAACGGCGAGGGCCGCGCGGCGAGCTGCGCCACGCGCCGGCCGCCCACCCGCACGACGTAGCGGGCGATGGCCTGCACCGAGCCGGTGACCGCGACCTGCACCTGCGTTCGGCTGCGCGTGCCGGTGGCCTGCAGGATGTGCAGCCGCGGCGCCTGGGTGCCGTCGTAGCCGACCGCCGAGGTGGCCGCGAGCACGGAGCCGAGCGCGTCGACGTAGCCGGCGCTGACGGGCAGCTGGCTGCGGGTGGCGTTCTGCAGCAGGATCGCCCGCAGGTCGGTCGCGCTCAGCCCCGGGTTGACGGAAGCGACGAGCGCGGCGACGCCGGACACCATCGGCGCCGCCATCGACGTGCCGGTGAGGCTGATGTAGCCGCCGGTGTTGGCCGTCGACAGGATGTCCTCGCCGGGCGCGGCGAGCTGGACGTCGAGCCGGCCGAAGTTTGAGGCGTAGTTGAGCGCGCGGCCGGTGTCGGGCGACGTGGCCGCCACCGCGATCAGGTTGGGCGCGGCGATCGACGCCGGATAGGACGGCTTGGCGTCGATGTCGCGCGAGCTGTTGCCGGCCGCGACGACCACGAGCGCGTTCGCCGCCCCGGCGGCGGCGATCGCGGCGTTCAGGCGCGGGTCGGGATCGTCGCCCTGGATGCTCAGGTTGATGATCCGCGCGCCGTTGGCCGCGGCGTAGCGGATGCCCTCGGCCACGCCGCCGGTGGTTCCGCGGCCCTGCGCGTCCATGACCTTGACGATCATCAGCTTGGCCTTCGGCGCCACGCCGACCACCCCGCGGCCGTTCTGCGCCGCGGCGATGATCCCCGCCACGTGCGTGCCGTGCCCGAAGCCGTCAGCGAGGTCCTGCCCGGGTCCTGTGCTGGTCAAATCGACGCCGTGGACGTCGTCGACGTAGCCGTTGTGGTCGTCGTCGATGCCGTTGCCGGGGATCTCGCCGAAGTTCGTCCAGATGTTCGGCGCGAGGTCGGGGTGGTCGAGCCGCGCGCCGGTGTCGACCACCGCGACGGTCACGCCGGCGCCCTGGGAGAGCTGCCAGGCGCGTGGCAGGTCGAGCAGGCTGTCGGGGGCGAACGCCCATTGCTCGCCCTGCAGCGGGTCGGCCGCGAGCCGCGACAGCGTGCGGGCCGGCCAGTAGCGCGCCAGGTCGGACAGCGTGGCGATCCCCAGCTGGTGGGCGACGTCGGCCTTCATGGCGAAGCCGTTGCGGTCCTGCGCGCGGGAGAGGGCGAGCGGCGTCGCGTGCAGGCGGGCGAGCGCGCCGCGGAGCGTCGTGCCGCCGAGGTAGGCGAGCAGCGAGCCGGAGTAGCCGGGGTACATGCCGATGCGCCCGGAGTGCAGCGTCTTGACCGCGGCCGGCCGCAGCCCGTGCACGCTGCGCACGCTCACGCGGTAGCCGCCGCCGCGCAGCGCCTCGGCGTACATCGAGGCCAGCAGGTGGTTCTCGGCGAAGTCCTGGTAGCCGACCACGATCCGCGGGCCGGGGCGGCGCCGGTGCCCCTGGTCGAGGCCGTTGGCGTCGGCGAACTCGCCGCCCACCGCGTCGGGCAGCCGGCCGTCGATCACCTCCTGGTTGAGCCCGCGCAGCGCGAACGTGGTGAGCACCCGCGACGCCGCGTCCAGCCGCCGCCGCAGGTCGGGCCCGTAGCGGCGCAGCAGGGCCGTGCGCACCACCGGCACCACGTGGTCGGCGGAGATCATGTGCTTGTCGTCGCGCAGCGTGACGATGTCGGGGCGCGACAGCTGGGGGTTCGACGAGAACGCGACCGCCACCTCGGCGATCCCGTCGTCGAGCGCCTGGATGCCGGCGTCGGCCACGGCGAGCTTGACGAAGTCCGGCGTCGGGTCGACCCCGTAGACCCGCTTGAACCCGGGGATGCAGTTCGGGTTCACCGGGCAGTCGGCGGCCCCGGCGAGCCGCACCGAGGTGACCTGCGCGCCGGCCGGCGCCGCCGGCAGGGCCAGCACCGCCGCGACGAGTCCGCTCGCCCACGCGATCCTGCGCATGCGGCCGACGCTACGGCCGTTCGGGTGGGTCGTCTCGACCCGCTCCAGGTGGGCTAAGCGGTGCATCGGGGCGCTTCGCGCCTTCGCGGGCGCACGGTGGCGCGGCCGCCGTCCCGGCCGGCGGTCCGAACGCGGACCGCCGGTCGCGACGAGCGACGCGCGCCGGCCTGAGAAGCTCCCGGCCGTGCCCGCGGTCAGCGTCATCGTCCCCGTCTTCCAGGTCGAGCCGTACCTCGACGCCTGCCTGCGCTCGATCGCCGGCCAGACCCTGCGCGACCTCGAGGTCGTCGTCGTCGACGACGGCTCGACCGACGGCAGCCTGGCGATCGCCGAGCGCTTCGCCGCGCAGGATGCCCGGGTGCGCATCGTCCGCCAGGCCAACCGCGGGCTCGGAAACGCCCGCAACACCGGCCTGGAGGCCGCCGGCGGCGAGCACGTGGCGTTCGTGGACAGCGACGACATGCTGATGCCGGGTGCGCTCGAGCGCCTGCACGCGGTGCTGCGCCGGACCGGGTCCGACTTCGCCACCGGCATGGTGCTCCGCTTCGACGAGCGCGGCGCCCGGCCCGCGCCGTTCCTGCGCAACGCGTTCCGGCGCAACCGGCGGCGCACGCACGTCACGCGCTTCCCCTGGCTCGTGTCCGATCGCGTGGCCTGGAACAAGCTGTGGCGACGCGCCTTCCTCGACGAGCACGGGCTGCGCTTCGCCGAAGGCGTCTACCACGAGGACATCCCGATGGTCGTCCCGGCCCACTACCTGGCGCGCGCGGTCGACGTCGTCGCCGCGCCGGTCTACCTCTGGCGGGAGCGCCCGCGGTCGATCACGCACCGGCGGGCCGAGCTGGGGATGCTCCGCGACCGCGTGGCCGCCGTCACCCGGGTGTGCGACTTCCTCGACGCCACGCAGCGGCCGGCAGCGCGCCGGCCGTACCACGAGAGCGTCGTGGCGGAGGACCTGCGCTACCACCTCGACGCGCTCGGCGAGGCCGACGATGCCTACCGGCGGGTGTTCCTGGACGACGCGAACGCGCTGCTCGCCCGCTTCGCGCCGGGGATCGAGGACCGCCTCCCGGCCATCCAGCGGCTCAAGTGGCAGCTGGTGCGGCGGCGCGCGCTGCCGGAGCTGCTCGAGGTGCTGCGCTTCCAGCGCGACGAGTTGCCCGCCCGCCCGCGAGTGCTGCGCGGTGCCCGGTTCTACGGCGACTACCCGTTCCTCGACGACCCCGCGCTCGGCATCCCGCGCTCCGTCTACCGGCTGGACACCGCGCGGCGGCGACTGCGAAACGCGGTCATCCTGCTGCGCCCCTGAACGCACCCTGAACACGTGCGCGCGAGCTGGCCCCATGGCCGGGATCGGCGGCCGAACCGCTGCGACACTCGCCGCGCGCATGCATCCGATCACCACATTCCAAGCCGTCGTCCTCGGGCTGCTGCAGGGCGTCACCGAGCTGTTCCCGGTATCGAGCCTCGGCCACACCGTCCTGTTCCCGACGCTGTTCGGCTGGCACGCCCTCGTCCGCTCTCAGTCCGACCCCGAGTCGTTCTGGCTCGCCTTCGTGGTCATGCTCCACGTCGGCAGCGCCGTCGGCCTGCTGATCTACTTCTGGCGCGACTGGGTGGCGATCGTCGCCGCGTTCTTCCGCACGCTGCGCACCCGCAGCGTGCGCACGCCGACCGAGCGGCTCGCCTGGCTGATCATCGTGGCCAGCATCCCCACCGGCCTGCTCGGCCTGACGTTCGAGCACGCCGCCCGGGTCGCGCTGGCCAAGCCCGCCGCCGGCGCGATCTTCCTCACCCTCAACGGCTTCATCCTGATCGGCGCCGAGCGCTTCCGCCGGCGGGCCAACGTGCGCGCGCTCGCCGCGGCCCACGAGCCGAAGGCCGACGGCGGGCGCCGGCTGGACACGCTGGGCTACGGCGAGGCGGCGGTCGTCGGCCTCGCCCAGTCGACGGCGCTCATCCCGGGCATCAGCCGCGACGGCGTCTGCATGACCACGGGCCTGGCCCGCGGGCTCGACAACGCCGACTCCGCCCGCTACGCGTTCCTGCTCGCCACGCCGATCATCCTGGCCGCCGGCATCTTCAAGGTCGGCGACCTGCTCGGACCGCTGGGCGACGGGGTCCGCGGCCAGGCCCTGCTCGCCGCGGCGTGCGCGGCAGCGGCGTCGGTGGCCGCCACCGCGTTCCTCGTGCGCTACTTCCGCGACCGCAACCTGATCCCGTTCGGGATCTACTGCATCCTGTTCGGCGGCTTCATGATCGTCTACACCAGCGTCACCTGAGCGGCAGCGGCGCGGCTTGATCGCCGCCCGCCGTCGGCGTAGGTTCGGTGAGAACGTGCTGAGCCGGGACCCCGAGTTGCGCCGGCTGGACGAGCTGCTCGACAGCGTGCGGGCCGGGCAGGGCGGCGCGGTGCTCATCCGCGGCGACCCGGGCATCGGCAAGACGACGCTGCTCGACGCGCTCGCCGTGCGGGCCGGCGAGGGCATCGTGGTGCTCCGGGCGCGCGGCGTGGAGACCGAGGCCGAGCTGGCGTTCTCCGCGCTGTCGGACCTGCTCGCGCCGCTGGCCGGCGAGCTCGGCGCGCTGCCGGGGCCGCAGGCGGCGGCGCTGGCCGCCGCGCTGGCGCTCGGGCCGCCCGCGCCGGGCGACCGGCTGGCCGTGTGCGTGGCCACGATCGGCCTGCTGCGGGCGGCCGGCTCGCCCGTGCTCGCGGTCGTCGACGACCTGCACTGGCTGGACGCCGCGTCGCGCGAGTGCGTGCTCTACGCCGCGCGCCGGGCCGGCGGCGGCATCGGCGCCGTCCTGGCCACGCGCGCGGCGACCGGCGAGCCCGGGCTGGAGGAGCTGGCGCTCGCGCCGCTCGACCGCGCGGCGTCGCTGGAGCTGCTGCACCGCCGGGCGCCCGACCTGTCCGCGCCGGTGGCGGAGGCGGTCGCCGAGGCGGCGGCCGGCAACCCGCTGGCGCTGGCCGAGCTGCCGGCCACGCTGTCGCCGGCGCAGCGCTCGGGCGTGGTCGCGCTCGCCGAGCCGCTGGCGCCGGGCGAGCGCCTGCGGGCCGCGTTCGCCGGCCGGATCGGCGAGCTCGACCCCGCCGCGCGCGGGGCGCTGGTGGTCGCCGCGGCCTACGCGGGGTCCGACCTGGCCACGCTCGCCCGGGCCAGCGGACCGAACGCCGAGGCGCTCGCCGCCGCCGAGGAGCGCGGGCTGCTCCGGCTCGGGCCGGCCGAGGCGCACTTCGCCCACCCCCTGATCCGCGGCGCCGCCTATCACGGCGCGACGCCGGGCGAGCGGCGCGCCGCCCATCGGGCGCTGGCCGGAGCGCTCGCGGGGGAGCACCGGGCCTGGCACCTCGCCGCCGCCACGATCGGCACCGACGCGGCCGTGGCCGCCGAGCTCGAGCGAGCGGGCGAGGCGGCCGCCGCCCGCCGCGGCTTCGCGTCGGCCTCCGTGGCCCTCGAGCGTGCCGCCCGCCTGTCGCCCGGCCCCGCGGACGCGGCCCGCCGGCTGCTGGCCGCGGGCGAGGCCGCCGGCGCCGCGGGCGCCCCGGAGCGCGCCCTGTCGCTGTGGGACGAGGCGGCGGAGGCGGTCGGCGCTCCGCCGCGGCTCCGCGCGCGGGCGCATCAGCTGCGCGGGCGGCTGCTCGTGTGGTCGGGCGGCCCGGCGGAGGCCACCGCGCTGCTGGTCGACGAGGCCGAGGCGACCGCGCCGCGCGACCCGGTGCTGGCCGCGGTCATGCTGGCCGACGCCGCCAACGGCTGCACGGCGACCAACGACTACCACCGCGCGCTCGCGCTGGCCGAGCGCGCCGTCGCCGTCCTGGGCGCCGCCGGCGCGCCGGAGGAGCGCGCCGCGGTGCTGGCGATGCACGGTTGGGCGCTGATCCTGCGCGGCCACACCGACCGCGGGCGCACGGTCATGCGCGCGGCCGAGCGGCTGGCCGCGCCGCTCGACCCGCTGGGGCCGCACTGGCCGTGGCTGCACCTCTTCCTGCGCACCCGGATCCCGCTGGGCGAGCTCGAGCGCGCCGAGCGCGACGGCCTCGCGCTGGCCGACCGGGCGCGCGAGGCGGGCGCGCTGGCCACGCTGGGCAGCGGCCTGATCGTGGCGGCGGACGCGGCGCTGCGGCGCGGCCACTGGGCGACCGCCGACGCGGCCACCGCCGAGGCGATCCAGGTCGCGGGCGACACCGGGCAGCGCAGCTGGCACGGCTACGCGCTGGTGACCCGCGTGCGGCTCGCGGGCGCGCGCGGCGAACCGGACGCGGCCCGCGAGCTGGCCCGGACGTCGCGGGCCGTGGCGCTGGCCGGCGGGATCAGCACCGGTCTGCGGTTCGTGCACGCCGCGCTGGGGTTCGCCGAGCTGAGCGCCGAGCGGGTGCCGGAGGCGATCGCCGAGCTGGAGACGGCCGAGCGCCTGGTCGCGGGCTCGGGTCACGAGGAGCCGATGCTCGCCCCCTGGGCGCCCGATCTGGCCGAGGCGTACGTGCGCGGCGGCCGCCTCGCCGATGCGCGCCGCGTGCTCGTCACGCTGGAGCGCCACACCCGGCTGACCGGGCTCGCCTTCCCCGCGGCGGCCGCCGCGCGCACGCGCGGCATGCTCGACGACGCCTTCGACGCGCCGTTCGCGCAGGCGCTGGTCCATCACGACGCCACGCCGATGCCGTTCGAGCACGCCCGCACGCTGCTCGCGCTCGGCCGGCGCCTGCACCGGGCGCGCCGGCGCGCCGAGGCGCGCGTACGCCTGCGCGAGGCGCACGCCGGCTTCCAGCGCCTCGGCGCCGCGGCCTGGACGGCGCAGGCGGAGCACGAGCTGCGCGCGGCCGGTGCGCGCCGCCGCCGCGCCGCCGCGCCGGGCGGCCTCACGCCGCAGGAGCTGCGCGTGGTCGCCGCGGTGCGTCGCGGCGCGTCCAACCGCGAGATCGCCAGCGAGCTCTTCCTCGCCCCCAAGACGGTGGAGTTCCACCTGCGCCAGATCTACCGCAAGGTCGGCGTGCGCTCGCGCACCCAGCTCGTCGCGGCGCTGCCCGACGATCCCTGAATCGAGGTAAAGACCCGGGATCCTCCCGGTGTCGCCGCCGGCGCCCCGGCGGGAGGATCGTCCGCGTGGACATCGTCGAGCGCATCCGCCGCAGCGTGATCGGCGACGACCGCCGCCTGGACGGGCCGTTCGGCCCGCGGCGGCTGGTCTATGCCGACTACACGGCGTCCGGCCGCGCGCTGACGTTCATCGAGGACTACATCCGCGACCGGGTGCTGCCGCTGTACGCCAACACGCACACCGAGGCGTCCGCCACCGGCCGGCACATGACCGCGCTGCGCGAGGACGCCCGGCGGGTCATCCATCGCGCGGTCGGCGGCGGGCCCGACGACGTCGTGCTGTTCTGCGGGTCCGGGTGCACGGGGGCGATCGACACGCTCATCCGCGCGCTCGAGCTGGACCGGCACGAGCGGCCCGTGGTGTTCATCGGCCCGTTCGAGCACCACTCGAACGAGCTCCTGTGGCGCGAGTCGCCGGCCGAAGTGGTGACGATCCGCGCCGACGCCGACGGCCGGCCCGACGCGCGCCACCTCGACGCCGAGCTGCGCCGCCACGCCGGCCGGGCGCTGAAGATCGGCAGCTTCTCCGCTGCGTCGAACGTGACCGGCATCCTCACCGACGTCGACGCGATCGGCGCCGTGCTGCGCGGCCACGGCGCGCTGTCGTGCTGGGACTATGCCGCCGCCGGCCCGTACGTGCCGATCGACATGGCGGGCAAGGACGCCGTGTTCCTCTCGCCGCACAAGTTCGTCGGCGGTCCGGGGACCCCGGGCGTGCTGGTGGTCAAGCGCGGACTGCTGCGCAACCGCGTCCCGACGGTGCCCGGCGGCGGGACGATCCTCTTCGTCAGCCCGCGCGGCCACAGCTACCACCCCGATCCCGAGGTGCGCGAGGAGGGCGGCACGCCGGCGATCGTGGGGTCGATCCGCGCCGGGCTCGTGTTCGCGCTCAAGGCGCAGGTGGGCGACGAGGCGATCAGCCGCCGGGAGCGCGCCTTCGCCCGGCGCGCGCTGGCGTCGTGGGGGGCCAACCCGCGGATCGAGATCCTGGGCGGCACGCGCGCCGAGCGGCTGCCGATCGTCTCGGTCGGCCTGCGCCACCCGCCGCGGCTGCTGCACGGCAACTTCGCCGTCGCGCTGCTCAACGACCTGTTCGGGATCCAGACCCGCGGCGGCTGCTTCTGCGCCGGTCCCTACATCCACCGCATGTACCCGATCGACGACGCCTGGTCGGCCGGCATGGACGCCGAGTGCGCGCGCGGCCTCCTCGGCGCCAAGCTGGCGTTCGTCCGCCTCGGGTTCAACTACTTCATGAGCGAGGCGGAGTTCCAATACGTCGTGGCGGCGGTGCACATGGTGGCCGACCACGGCTGGAAGCTGCTGCCGCTCTACCGCTTCGAGCCGGCCAGCGGCCTCTGGCAGCACCGCGACGCCCCGCCCGCGCCGACGCTCGCCGACGCGCGCGCCCCGCGCCGGGCGCGGCGGTCAGACCGCGCACTCGCCCGCCAGCTCCTGCGGGCGCGCCGCATCCTCGACACCGTCCCGCGGCCGGCACCGGCCGACCCGCCGCTGAGCGCCGAGTTCGAGCGCGTGCGCTGGTTCCCGCTGCCCGGCGACGCCCGGCTCGCTCACGCCCGCCGAGCCTGAGCCGGCACGGCCGCCTGACCGGGACGCCGCCCGCCGCGCTACTTTCTCGCGCGTGAGTCGGCAAGCCTGGTCCGCGGTCGTGGCGCTGGCCGTGGCTCTCGCCGCCGGCGGCGGGGCGTGGGCGCGTGCCGCGGCCGGCCCCGCCGCGTCGCGCTGCTTCGGGGCGGCATCGCGCGACGCCGCCCACCCGTGCCGCGACCCGCGGCTGGACCACACGGTCAAGCCGCAGCCCCAGAATGCGCCGCTGGTGCCGAACGCCTACTGCCGGCCGACCGAGCGCGACGGTCCCGACTCGTTCCTCGGCGGCGTCGGCGTGTGCGCCTTCGGCGAGCCCGCGGCCTCGGCGGCCCAGACCTTCGCCCTGGTCGGGGACAGCCACGCCATGACCTGGCGCGCCGCCCTGCAGACGCTGACCGCGGTCAAGCACTGGCGCGGGCTCTCGATCACCCGCGCGTCCTGCCCGCTGACGCACGCTGCGCTCGCCGGCGGCCGGGCCAACCGGCTGGGGTGCCGGCGCTGGAACGCGAACGTCACGGCGTGGCTCGGCCAGCATCCGGAGGTCAGCGTGCTCTTCGTGGCCGGTCGCGACACCACGCCGGTCCTGGCCGCCCATGGCCGCAGCGAGTTCGCCACCAAGGTGGACGGCTACCGCCGCGCCTGGGCTGCGCTCCCGGCCTCGGTGGCCCACATCGTCGTGCTGCGCGACAACCCGCAGATCCGGTTGGGGACGTTCGACTGCATCCATCGCGCGGTGGCCGCGCGCCACAGCCCGGGGCAGGCATGCGCGCTGCCTCGCGCCGGCGCGCTCGCGCCCGACCCGGCCGTGACCGCGGTCGCGCAGACCGGGTCGCCGCGGGTGCAGCTGCTCGACCTGACGGACTTCATGTGCGACCGCACGCGCTGCTACCCGGTGGTCGGCGGCGCGCTCGTCGACAAGGACCGCACCCACCTGGCCACGGGGTTCTCCACCACCCTCGGGCCGTACCTGCTGCGGCGCCTGGACGGGTTGCGCGCCGGCTGGCGCTGAGCGCGCCGGTCACGATCGGCACAATTCGCTCGCGCTGACTCGAGGAGGGCACATGGAGCACACGATCGATCCGGACCGCATCCACCACGCATGGGACGCCTCGCTGGCGCCGACGCTGCGCATCCAGCCGGGCGACACCGTGCACTTCGACATCCGGATGGCCGGCCACGGCCAGGTCGACCGCGGCGCGCCCTACGCGGACGCGCGGTTCGACTTCGACACGCTCTACAACCTGCTCGGCCCGGTGCACGTCGAGGGCGCCGCGCCAGGCGACACGCTCGAGGTCGAGATCGTGTCGCTGCGCACGGGCAGCTGGGGCTGGACGGCGGTGCTGCCGGAGCTCGGGCTGCTGCCCGAGGACTTCCCCGACCCCTTCATCCGCTACTTCGACCTCACGCAGGGCGACACCACGGAGCTGGCCGGCGCGCGGATCCCGATCGAGCCGTTCCTGGGCACGATGGGCACGCTCCCGGACGACATCGACCACGCCTCGCCGTTCCCGCCGCACAAGGGCGGTGGCAACGTCGACACCCGGCACCTCAAGACCGGCACGACGCTGCTGCTGCCGGTCTTCCGGGAGGGCGCGCTGTTCTCCTGCGGCGACCCGCACGCCGCGCAGGGCGACGGCGAGGTGTGCGTGGCGGCGATCGAGACCGACATGCAGGCGACGCTGCGCTTCGGCCTGCGCAAGCGGTCGATCTCCACGCCCCGGTTCATCGTCCCCGGCCCGCTCACGCCGCGCACGGACGCGGGCGGCCACTACGGCACGATGGGCATCGACGGCGACCTCATGCAGGGCGCCCGGCGGGCGGTGCGGGCGATGATCGAGCTGGTGGTCGAGGAGCACGGCCTGTCGCCGGAGGACGCCTACGTGCTGTGCAGCCTGGCGGGCGACCTGAAGATCCTGGAGATCGTCGACGCGGGCGTGTGGAACGTGGGCTTCACGCTGCCGCGATCGGTGTTCGCCTGAGCGGCGGGTTCGGCGAACGGCTGGCTTGTAGGGGTGAGTCGGCCGGGCGGTCACGCGGGAACCATCGCCGTGGCTGGCGAAGCGATCACGATCGACCGCATGCGTGTCGCATCGGGGACACGTGGGGCGCCTACCGTCGCCATACGACGCTAAGGAGCCCCATCCCGCCGCCCGCGCCGGAAAAACGACCATCCGGGCACCGCGGCCGAAACCCTCACACCCCTACCCAGCCGGCCGTTCGCCGGCGCGACGAGGCGTCGCACGGATGCACGGAGCTACCCCTGCCGCGCCGGCTGTCAGCATCCCGCCGGTATGCCGCTGCGCAACCGCGTGACCCCGCTGGGTGAGCTCGTCGCCCATCCGGCGCGCGGGCTCGTGTACGGCAATCGCGGCTGCCTGCACGACGCCCGCGGCGAGATCCGGCGCGCGTACGCCACGCGCCGCTGGATCGCCTGCCGGCTGGAGTTCAAGGGCTGGCAGCGCGGCCCGTTGCTGCAGCCGGGGAAGTTCACCGAGCTGTTCTTCCTCGACGAGGCGACCGCGTTCGCCGCCGGGCACCGGCCGTGCGCGCTGTGCCGGCGCGCGGATTACGAGCGCTTCCGCGCGCTGCTGGGCGAGCCGGGCGCCGACGCGCTCGACACCCGTCTGCACGCCGAGCGGCTCGCCGGCCGCGATCGTCGCGTTCACGCCGCGGCGTACGACGAGCTGCCCGACGGCGCGTTCGTGCTGCGCGACGGGGCGCCGTGGCTCGTGTGCGGCGACGCCGTGGCGCGCTGGACGCCGGCCGGCTACGCCGAGCCCGCGCCGCGCCCCGCCGGCGAGGCCGCGCTGCTCACGCCGCCCTCGCTCGTCGCCGTGCTGCGCACCGGCTGGACGGGCGCGGTGCCGCTGCTGCATCCCAGCGCGGGAGTCCCGGCGGACGGCGACGCGTTCTAGTCGGGCACGTTGGCGCGCAGCTCCGCGAGCCACACCGCCGCCGACGCGTCGCTCGGCGCCCGCCAGTCCCCGCGCGGCGACAGCGAGCCGCCGGAGCCCACCTTCGGCGCGTTCGGGATGGCTGAGCGCTTGAACTGGCTCAGGCGGAAGAAGCGGTCGAGGAAGACCTCCAGCCAGTGCTTGATCTCGGCGAGCGAGTACGCGTTGCGCGCGTCGTCGGGGATCAGGTCCGGCCACGGGCCGCGCTCGCGGTCGCCCCAGGCGTGCTCGGCCAGGAACGCCACCTTGCTCGGCTTGTAGCCGAAGCGCAGCACGTGGAAGAGGAAGAAGTCCTGCAGCTCGTAGGGCCCGACCTTGCTCTCGCTGTCGGCCGTCGGCTCATCCCCCTCGGCGGGGATCAGCTCCGGCGAGATCTGCGTGTCGAGCACGGACTGCAGCACCTCGCCGACCCCGGGCGCGAACTGCTCGGTGTCGATCGCCCAGCGGATGATGAAGCGGACGAGCGACTTGGGCACCGACGCGTTGACCGAGTAGTGCGACATGTGGTCGCCGACGCCGTAGGTGGCCCAGCCCAGCGCCAGCTCGCTGAGGTCGCCCGTGCCGATGACGATCCCGTTGTGGAAGTTGGCCAGCCGGAACAGGTGCGACGTGCGCTCGCCGGCCTGCACGTTCTCGTAGGTGATGTCGTAGTCCTTCTCGCCCCGGGCGGCGGGATGGCCGATGTCCTCGAGCATCTGCTGGGCCGACGGCTTGATGTCGATCTCCTGCGCGGTGACGCCGAGCGCCTCCATCAGCTTCCAGGCGTTGCCCTTGGTGTGGCTGCCGGTGGCGAAGCCGGGCAGCGTGTAGGCGAGGACGTTCTCCCGCGGCAGCCCGAGCCGGTCCATCGCGCGCGCGACCACGATCAGCGCGTGCGTCGAGTCCAGCCCGCCGGACACGCCGATCACCACCTTCTCGATCCCGGTGGCCTTCAACCGCGTCTCCAGGCCGCGGACCTGGATGTTGTAGACCTCCTCGCAGCGCTCGTTGCGCGTCGCGGCGTCGGCCGGGACGTAGGGGAAGCGCTCGAGCCGGCGGCGCAGCGGGATCCGCGGCTCGGAGATGCCCAGCTCGAACTCGACCCGGCGGAAGCCGGCGATCCCCGCCCGGTGGTCGTGGATCGAGTCGCCGTATGAGTTCGTGGCCGCGCGGTCGGCGGCGATCCGGCCGAGGTCCAGGTCGGCGCAGATCAGCTGCTCGCCGGCGGCGAACCGCTCGGCCTCGACGAGCAGGTCGCCGTTCTCGCAGATCAGCGCCTGACCGTCCCAGGCCAGGTCGGTGGTCGACTCGCCCTCGCCCGCGGCGGTGTAGACGTACCCGGCGATCATCCGCGCCGAGTGGGCCTCGCACAGCACGCGCCGGTAGTCGGCCTTGCCCACCGTGATGTTGGACGCCGACAGGTTCACCAGCACCGTGGCGCCGGCGAGCGCGCCGTAGGTGCTCGGCGGGATCGGCGTCCACAGGTCCTCGCAGATCTCCACGTGGGCCACGAAGCCGGGCAGGTCGGCGGCGGCGAACAGCACGCGCGGCCCGAACGGCACGTCCGCGCCGAGCAGCTCGACCGTGTCGGCGATCGCCTCGCGCGCCGCCCGGAACTGGCGCTCCTCGTAGTACTCCCGGTAGTCGGGCAGGTAGCTCTTGGGCACGACGCCGAGCACGCGGCCGCGCTGCACGACCACGGCGCAGTTGAACACGCCGCCCTCGGCGCGCAGCGGCGCGCCGACCACGATCAGCGGCGCCAGCTCCCGGCTCGCCTCCACCAGCTCACCCAGCGCGGCCACCACGGCGTCGGTCAGCGCCTCCTGGTGGAACAGGTCGTCGATCGCGTAGGCCGAGATTCCCAGCTCGGGGAACGCCACCAGCGCGGCGTGCGCCTCGGCCGCCCGGCGGGCGAGGCCGATCGTGCGCTCGACGTTGTACGCCGGCTCGGCGGGCCGCAGATGCGGCACGGCCGCCGCCACGCGGGCGAGGCCGTGGGTGTAGAGCGAGGTGAACGGCCGCGGCATGGCGTCGGGATTGCCCACGGACGCGGCACCCTACTCCGTCGGATCGCGGACCCCGCGCCGTTTGCCCCGGTGCGGACGTTGGGCAGCGCCAGGGGAGTCCCACCTGAAGGAGGCCCCGCCGATGGCGACGCTCGAAGCCATCCAGCCCTACGTAGAACAGCTCTTCGACGACTCGGACGTCCAACGCCACCTCGCCCGCGCCTCCGCGAACCTGCGCGGCGCGAAGGCCCGGGCCGGCAAGGCGAAGAGCAGGAAGAAGGCGCTCAAGGACCCGACGCTCCGCCACCGGGTGGCGGAGGGCGGCCGCGCCGGGTTCGCCGCCGCCGTGGCGATCAAGCAAGGCCCGGAGAAGCAGAAGCGGCGCAGCCGCCGCGGCTGGCTGCTCGTGCTGGTCGTCCTCGGCGCCGGCGGCTTCGTCGCCGCCAACGAGACGGCTCGCACGCGCGTCATGGGCCTGCTGGGCGGCGGCGCCCCCGAGCCCGCCGGGCAGGCCTGACATGGCCGCCACCCACGAGCCGGGCGACGCCACCGCGGCCGAGCTCGTCAAGCAGCTCTCCGAGCAGACGAGCCGCCTGGTGCGCCAGGAGCTCGAGCTGGCCAAGACCGAGCTGGCCATCAAGGGCAAGCGGGCCGGCGTCGGCGCCGGGATGTTCGGCGGCGCGGGGCTGCTCGGCCTCTACGCCGTCGGCGCGCTGACCGCCGCCGCGATCGCCGCCCTGGCCACCGCCGTGGCGGTGTGGCTCGCCGCGCTGATCGTCGCCGCGGTGCTGGCCGCCGCGGCCGGGGTCGTCGCGCTCGCCGGCAGGCAGAAGGTCCAGCAGGCGATGCCGCCGGTGCCCGAGGACAGCGTCGAGAGCGTGAAGGAGGACGTGCAGTGGACCAAGACCCGCGCACAGCAGGGCCGCCGGTGAGCGAGGAGCCGCGCACGCCCGAGCAGATCCAGGCCGACATCGAGCGCACGCGCGAGGCGGTCGGCGACACCGTGGAGGCGCTGGCCGCCAAGACCGACGTCAAGGCCCAGGCGCGCGCGCGCGTGGACGAGGTCAAGGCCAACGTGCACGCGAAGGCCGACCAGGCGAAGGCCGCGGCGCGCGAGCACACCCCGTCCAGCGCGCAGGCGGGCGCCGCCACCGCGGCGACCAAGGCGCGCGAGAACAAGCTGGCGCTGCTGGGGGCCGGCGCGCTGCTCGCGGCGTTCTGGCTCGGCCGGCGGTCGGGGGGGCCGTGACGCGGTCTTCACGCCGATCGGCCTGATCGCCGGCCGGCTCTCGAAGCAGGTCTTCGACCTCGTCTAGGGGCACGCGTTCCGTAGTTTCCCCGGAGCGCGCGCCGGCGCGGCGCGACGACGATGGGGACGTATGACCGACGAGCTGATCACCGAGACGCGCGACGCCGGGCCGCTCGGCTTCGCCCGCATGAGCGGGCTGTCGATTGCCGGCCGCGACGCCGCGCCGTGGGTCACCGACTTCCTCAACGCCGCCTATTACCGCCGGCCGCCGGCCGAGCGCGACGTGGACGACCTGCGCGCGGCGTTCTGCGTCCTCACCACCTACTGGTACCGCAAGTCGTCCGGGCGGCGCCTGCACGCCGCCGACCTGCCCGCCTTCCACCGCGCCTACGGGCGCGAGCGCTTCGCCACCGGCGAGTCGGCGCGCGGCACGCTGTCGCGCGCCCAGCTCGATGCCGGCGCCGCGGCGCTGCTGGGCGACTGGTTCCCCGCGGCCTACGCCGACGACGCCCGGCGCGCCTGGGGGATCGCGTTCCCGACCGTCGAGGAGCGCGACGCCTACGATCCGGGCCGGCGCCTGGCGCTCGCCCGCCTGGGCGAGCCGACGCCCGAGCGGGCGCCGCTCGCCGAGCAGGTGTGGCACACCTACCCGCCGGTGGCGATGCCGTCCGCCGAGCGCGTGATCGCCGCGCTGACGCAAGCCCGAGACGTGGCCCGACTACGCCTCGGAGATCGGCCGCTTCACGCCGCTGCGGGCGGGCGGCCTGCTGGGCCAGACGTTCGAGATCGAGGTGGCGGCCGGAACCGAGGCGGCCCGCCCGGTCTTCACCCGCGGCTACGTCACCATCACCGACCTCGTCACGCCGGACGACCCCGAGGCCCTGCGCGCCTGGTTCGCCGCGCTGGAGGACGGGCTCGCCCGCTACGGCGACGGCGAGCCGCGGGCGGTGCCCGAGGGCGGCCTTCCCGCTCGTCGGCTTCGACCTCACGACGCACGCGGGCACTTCATGGGCCGCGGCCACAACCGGCTGCTGCTCTACACGCTGGACGGGCAGGCCTGGGTCCGCGCCGCGGGGACCTGGGACGCCATGCCCTGGCACCTCGAGCGCGCCTACAGGGTCGCCGGCCAGGACGCCCAGCACGCGTTCTGGGGCCAGGGCGACGTCGAGCGCCTGAGCCTGCTCCACCAGCTGCGCAACCGGATCGCCGCTTGACGCGACGCGCTGGTGATCGGCAGCGGGCCCGAACGGCCTGGCGGCGGCGATCCGCCTGGCCGAGGCCGGCCGCTCGGTGCATCGTGCTCGAGGCGGCGGACGCGTCCGGGCGGCGCCGTGCGGACCGAGGAGCTGACCCTGCCGGGCTTCCACCACGACACGTTCTCCTCGGTCTACCCGGCGGCCGCCGCCTCGCCGGTGTTCGCGCGCATGCCGCTGGCCGACCACGGCCTGCGAGTGGGTGCACCCCGCCGCCTGCGTCGGCGCACCCGCTGCCCGGCGGCCGTGCGGTCGTGCTCTACCGCGACCTCGAGGCCACGGCGGCGTCGCTCGACGGCCTGCACGCCGGCGACGGGGCGGCGTGGGCGGACTTCGCGCAGCCGTTCCTGGCGGCGTTCGACCCGCGCTCCGCGACACGATGCTCAGCGGCTTCCCGCCGCTCGGCGGGCCGCTGCGGCTGCTGGCCCGCACCGGCCCGGTCGAACCTGCTCCGGTTCGCCCGGCTGCTGCCCGGGTCGGCCGTCGGCCTCGGCCCGGCGGCTGTTCGACCAGCGCCGGGTCGCGCGCCTGGCTCTACGGCGCGGCCCTGCACGGCGACGCGCCGCCGGACGGCGCCGGCTCGGCGCGATCGCGGCGTTCTACCTCAACCTGCTCGGCCACGCGGTCGGCTGGCCCAGCCCGCGCGGCGGCGCGCAGCGGCTGACCGACGCGCTGGTCGGCTACCTGCGCAGCCTCGGCGGCGAGCTGCGCGCCGGCGCGCCGGTCGAGCGGATCCTGTCCGCCGGCGGCCGCGTCACCGGCGTCGCGCTGGCCGGCGGGGAGACGCTGTCCGCGCCGGTGTGATCGCCACGTGATGCCGCGCGCGCTGCTGGCGATGGCCGGCGACGCGCTGTCGGCCTGGTACCGGGCGGGCCTGCGCCGCTACGCCACGGGCGCGGCGACGATGAAGCTCGACTGGGCGCTCGACTGGGCCGATCCCGTGGGAGAACGGGGCGGTGTGCGGCGCCGGCACCGTCCACGTGGGCGGCGCCGAGCCCGAGATGCTGGCCACGGTCGGCCGTCCAGGCGGCACGGGCTGCCCGAGCGGCCGTTCCTGCTGCTCGGCCAGCAGTCGGTCGCCGATCCGACGCGCGCGCCCGAGGGCAGGCACACGGCCTGGGCGTACACGCACGGGCCGGCCGGCGCCGACTGGAGCGGGCACGCCGCGAGCGGATCGAGGCGCAGGTGGAGCGCTACGCGCCGGGCTTCCGCGACCGCATCCTCGCCCGCCACGTCCTCGGGCCGGCCGACCTCGAGGCCCGCGACGCGAACCTGGTCGGCGGCGACGTGGGCGGCGGCAGCTACCGGCTGCGCCAGGTGGTGTTCCGCCCGGTGCCGAAGCTCTCGCCGTACGCGCACGCCGCTGTCAGGCCTCTACCTGGGCAGCGCGTCGGCGTTTCCGGGCGGCGCCGTGCACGGCGTGCCGGGCGACGCGGCGGCCCGCGCGGCGCTGCGCCGGATCTGAGAACCAGCCCGAGGCGACGGCGAGCATGTGCGGCGTCTGCGCCCGCCACAGCGCCCAGTCGTGGCCGCCCGGCGGGAAGCGCACGACCACCCGGGCGCCGTCCTCGCGCAGGTGGTCGGCGAAGTGGATCATCTGCGCGGGGTCGGTGACGTCCTGGCGGCCCTCGAACAGGTACGCGCACAGGCCGAGGGCCCGGATCTGCGGCCCGAGCGAGCGCACCTCGGCCGCCGGGCTGTTGGCCTCGATCGCCGCGGCGGGGGAGCGGGCGAACACCGTGCTGCGGGTCTGCCAGTAGTAGCCCGACCAGCTCTCCACGACGCTGAACAGGCCGATGTGGTGCAGGGCGACGTTGACCGCGCCGTAGGCGCCCTCGGAGTCGCCGCCGATGCCGCGGTCGGCCCGCTGCGGCAGGGTGGCGAAGCGGTGGTCGACGTCGTGCACCACGTCGACCACGTCGTCCATCCAGCGGCCCGCCGGGCTGTTCGCCCACTCGGTGTCGGCGTGCAGGCCCTCGAGCGCGGCCGGCATGACGAGCAGCAGCGGCCTGATCCGGCCGCGGGCGATCAGCACGTTCGCCGCCACCTGCGCCGCACCGACGTCGGTGAACGACGTCATCTTCCCGGGCGCGCCGTGCAGCAGGTAGAGCACGGGGAAGCGCGCGCCGCGGGCGGCGGCCGCCGCGTAGTCCGGCGGCAGGTAGACGAGGTAGCGCTCGGTGCGGCCGATGGCGGGGGAGTGGAACGCCACCACGCGCAGCGTGCCCCGGGGGATCCCGGGCGGCGTCCGCGGCGCGCCGAAGCCGCGGTGGGCCTCGTACCCCTGCACGTAGGCGGCGGTCCCGGCGAGCCCCACGGCCACCCAGGCGAGCAGGGCGACGAACCTCATCTGTGCCGAGGCTGAGCCCCGCATGTGAGAGGAAGATGATCCGTTCAGGACAGGTTCACTCGCGCCACGTTCACTTGGCCCATGCGCGCGGTCCGCCTGCTGGCCGGGAGCGCCACGGCGCTCGTCGGCGTCGCCACCACGGCCTCCTCGCTCTCGCCCGATATCCCGGCCCGCCGGCGTGCGCTCGCCGCGTTCGAGCCGGGCGGCGCCCACCTGGTCGCGCACGGGCTCGGCGTGGTCGGCGGCGTCGTGGTCATCGGGCTCGGGATCGGCGTGCTGGCCGGGCGGCGCTCGTCGGCCCGCGCCGCGACGGTCGCGCTCGGGCTGCTGGCGGTCGTGCACGTGGCCAAGGGCCTGGACTTCGACGAGGCGGCCCTCGGGCTCGCGCTGGCCGCGGCCCTGCGGCGGTTCCTGCGCGACGCGACGCCGTCGCGCACCGCGGTGGCCGCGTTCACCGCGCTCCTCGGGCTCGGCGCGGCGTACGCCACGACGCTGGTGGTGCTGCTGCTCACGGGCCGCTCGGCGCACCTGGAGGCGAGCGCCGTGCGGGCGGCGAAGGCGGTGGTGGGCGCCGTTCCGCCCGGCCGGATCGGGCTCGTGCAGATCGCGGTGGCGCTGGCGGCGGGGACGCTGTTGGTGGCGCTGCGCGAGATCGTCGCCCCGGTGCGGGCGCGCGACGGCCATGGCGCCGGCGAGCACGCGCGGGCCGCCGCGCTCATCGCCGCGCACGGCGACGACTCGTTCGCCCCGTTCGCGCTGCGGACCGACAAGGCGTTCCACTTCGCCCACGGCGGCGTGCTGGCCTTCCGGGCGCTGGCCGGGACGGCGGTCGTGGCCGGCGACCCGGTCGGCCCGCCGGGCAGCGCGGCGCCGATCCTCGACTCGTTCCTGACGGCCGCGCACGCCCGCGACTGGGATGTGGTGCTGCTGGGCGCGCGCGAGGAGCACGTCGCCGGCTACGCGGCGCTCGGCCTGCACGCGATGCAGATCGGGCTCGAGGCGGTGGTCGACCCGCGGGCGTTCTCGCTCGACGCCCCGGCCGCGAAGACCGTGCGCAAGGCGGTCCGGCGGGTGGAGCGCCACGGCTGGACGGTCGAGGTCGTGCGGGCGGCGGAGCTCGACCTCGGCCTGGCGCTGCGAATCTCGGCCGTCGAGGCGGCCTGGCGGCGCCTGCATCGGCGGCTCTATGGATTCGCCTGGGCCGGCGACCGGCTGTGGGGCGCGCCGGAGGACGCCGGCGACGTGTACGCGCTGGCCCGCAACCCGGCCGGCGAGCTGCGGGCGTTCCAGCGCTACGTGCCCTACGGCCGCGGCCTGTCGCTGGACGCGATGCGCCGGCTGGACGACGAGCCCAACGGGGTGGCCGACAGCCTCGTGGCCGCGGTCCTGGCGCACGCGGCGGAGCAGGGCTGCGCCGAGGTGTCGCTGAACTTCTCCGCGTTCGGGCACCTGATGGCGGCGGACACCCTGGAGCGCCGCAGCCACCGGCTCGCGCGCTGGGCGCTGCGCCGCCTGCACCGGCGCTTCCAGCTCGAGCGCCTCGCCCGCTTCACGGCGAAGTTCGATCCCGCCTGGCGCCCGCGCTACCTCGTCTACACGCGCCGCACCCGGTTGCCGATCGCCGCGCTGCGCGTGATGCAGGCGGAGGCCTACCTGCGCCCGCCCCGGCGCCGGATGGCCCCGCACGCCTGGCTGCCCGCCCCGCTTCCGGCCCCGCCGCTGCCGGCGGCCCCGCGATGAGACGCGCTGTCGCCGCCGAGCCGCCCGCGCCCACCCCTACGGGCGCGGCGCGACCCGCCGCACGCCGACCCGCCGCCATGCCCGGGTCGGCGTCCGGCCGGCGGGTGGGGCGGGCTGGGCTCGTGGCCGGCGGGCGGACGCTGGCGCTGGCGGCGACCGGGCTGGCGGTCGTGCTGGGTGGGCTCGGCTGGCTGTTCCTGCTGCGCGGCGCCGGCGTGCTGTCCGCCGGCCCGGCCCTGGCCGAGGCGCTGCCGTTGCAGCGGCTCGCGGGCGGGGCGGCGCAGCCGCTCGCGCGGCTCGTCGTCGCGTGGCTGCCGGCGGGCCTGGTGGCCGGGGCGCTGCTGGCCCGCGCCGGGTTCGCCCGGCGCTGGGTGCGCGCAGCGCTGATGCTGAGCGTCGGTGCGGCGCTGCTGATGGCGCTCGGCGGCTTCGCCGACGCGATCACCGAGTCGGACCCGCTCGGCTCGCACCTCGCGGCTCAGCCGGGCCGCGCCGCCATCTGGGCCGCGGCGGGCCTGCTGGCCGCCGGCGCGGCGATCCCGCGCGCGCGGCGGCGGCCGTGATCGGCCCGCTGCTCGCGCTCGCGGCCGCGGTCGCGCTCAACGGGTCCTACCTGCTCCAGCACGCGGGCTCCGTCGACGTGGCCGCGATCAGCCCGCTGCGGCCCGTCCGCACCTTCGCGGCGCTGCTCCGCTCGCCCGTCTGGACGCTGGGCGCCGTGGCGGGCATGACCGGCTGGGCACTCCACGTCGCCGCGCTGCGGCAGGCGCCGCTGTCACTCGTGCAGGCGTTCGTGGCCGGCGGGCTCGTCCTGACCGTGCCGCTGGCCGCCGTCACCCTGCGCCAGCGCCTGTCGCGCGCGGAGCGCCAGGCGCTCGCGCTGATGGTGGCCGCGCTGCTGTGCCTCGCGCTCGGGCTGCCGTCCGACCGCGCCGGCCGCGGGTTCAGCCCGGCCGGCCTGGCGGCCTGGACCGTGGGGCTCGGCGTGGTCGCGGCCGCGCTCAGCCTGCGCGCGGCGCGGCTGGCCGGGCCGGCGCCGCTGCTGCTGGCGGCGGCCGGCGGGCTGCTCTACGGTGCCGCCGACCTCGCGATCAAGGCGCTCACCGGGCTGCCCACGCCGCTCTCCGCTCGCGGAGCCCCGTGGGTGTTCGTCGCCGCCCTCGCCACCGCCGGCGCGTTCTTCGCCTTCCAGCGTGGCCTGCAGGGGCGGCGGCCGCTGCCGGTGATCGCGCTGATGACCACGGCCACGAACGTGAGCTCGATCGCCGGGGCGTTCGTCGTGTTCGGCGACCCGCTCGGCCGCACGCCGGGACTCGCCGCGCTGCATGCGCTGGCGTTCGCGCTGGTCGCCGCCTCGGCCTGGCGGCTCGCGCCGACGCAGGCGCGGATGACAGCGGCGTGACCTCGATGTCACAACCGGCGCGCTTGCGCAACTGAAGCGCAGTAGGAGTTGTGGGGCCGAATCGAGGGGGAAGGGATGCCGCAAGGGCAAAGGCTGGTCTGGGCAAGGCTCGTGGGCGCGCTGGCCGTGCTCGCGGTGGCCGCGGTGGTGATCGCCAGCGCGCACTCGACGTCGCACCCGACACGGGTGGCGGCCACGACGGCGGGCACGCCGCCGCAGTTCGAGAACGAGACGGCGCAGGCGCCGGACGGCCCGGACATCTATGAGGACTTCAAGGACAGCTCGGGCCAGGACGTCACCGGGGCGCAGCTCGCCCGCGCCGCCGCGCAGGCCGCGGCGGTCTCGTCCGCGCCCGACGCGGGCCCGTGGCAGCTGACCGGCCCGGCGAACGTCGGCGGCCGCACCGTCGACCTGGTCGTGGACAACCAGAACCCGAACACGATCTTCATCGCCACGTCCGGTGGCGGCATCTGGAAGAGCACCGACGCCGGCGTGACGTACACGCCCGCCTGGCCGACCCGCGTGACCCAGACCATGGGCGCGATCGCCCAGGGGTCCAACGGCACGCTCTACGTCGGCACGGGCGAGGCCAACCCGTCCGGCGGCGGCCTCACCTTCACCGGCGACGGCATGTACAAGTCGTCCGACGGCGGCCAGAACTGGACGCACATCGGGCTCCAGGACAGCGCCGCGATCGGCCGCGTCGCGGTCGACCCGACCGACCCGAACACGGTCTACGCGGCCGCGTCGGGCTCGATCTCGCGCACGGTCGGCCAGCGTGGGCTCTACAAGACCACGGACGGCGGCCAGACGTGGACGCAGGTGCTCGCCCCGCCGAACGACACCACCGGCGCGGTCGACGTGGCCGTCGACCCGGCCAACGCGCAGCGCGTCTACGCCGTGCTGTGGGATCACCACCGCAACAACGGCGCTCGCGTCTACGGCGGCGTCGGCTCGGGCCTGTTCCGCTCTGATGACGGCGGCAAGACGTGGACCCGGCTCCAGAACATCACCGGACCGCTGCCGGACTACGACCGCCCGACGGACGGCGGCGGCGCCGGCCGGGGCACGGCGACTGCCGGCTCGGCCACCATCACGAACGTGACGACGACCTCCGGCGCGTTCCAGGTCGGCCATCACATCGTGGGCACCGGCATCCCGGCGAACACGTTCATCACCGCGATCGACACCGGCGCCGGCACCCTGACGATCTCGAACCCGGTCGGCACGCCCTCGACGACGCAGCCGGAGGCGCTGACGGACTACCGCCCGGCCACCGGCCTGACGGCCGATCCGAGCCTCGGCCGCATCGGCGTCGCGATCGCGCCGAGCGACCCGAACCGCGTCTATGTCGTCAGCGGCGGCCCGTACGGCGCCGAGAAGGGCGGCTTCGTGTCCAACGACGGCGGCGACAGCTTCCAGACGATCGCCGACCCCTACGCCGCCGGCGGCTACCAGTGGTGGTTCGGCCGCATCTGGGTCGACCCCGCCAACGAGAACCACATCTTCAACGCCGACGTCGGGCTGCGCGAGTCCATCGACGGCGGCCAGACCTGGCGCAACTCCTCTGGCGTGCATGCCGACCAGCACGGCATGGCGTGGGACCCGCGCGTGGCCAACCGCGTCTATGAGGCCAACGACGGCGGCATCTACCGGTCCGACCAGCAACGGCCTCGGGGCCACCTGGATCCACGGGACCTACGAGCCGTGGAACCAGAGCTACCACCTGGCCGTGGCGCCGGACAACGACAACCGTATGGCCACCGGCCTGCAGGACAACGGCTCGGTCCGCACCTGGACCGCGACCGCGCCGAATCCCACGGACCTGACGCAGTTCAACTCCTACGGCGGCGGCGACGGCCACTGGGTGGCGATCGACCCGAACAACTCGAACACGTACTTCGCGTGCTCGCAGAACGCCAGCTGCCAGGGCAGCCAGGACGCCAACGGGGCCACCACCCGCTGGACGTTCCGCTACTCGCCGTCCGGCCTGCGGTTCACCACCGACGCGCCGATCGGGTTCGACCCCAACAACACGCAGACGATGTACGTCGGCGGCATCGCGCTGATGAAGTCGACCAACCAGGGCCGCACCGGCAACTTCACGGCGGTCAGCCCGACCGACGAGCCGAACAGCCTGCCGGGCCCGATCCCGCCCGATGAGGAGGACCTGGGCGGCGAGTACGCCAACCAGTACGGCTCGATCACCGCGTTCAGCGTGGCCGTCGGCAACACCGACGCCGCCGGGAACGGTCAGACGATCTTCGCCGGCACCGACACCGGGAAGCTGTGGAGGACGACGAACGGCGGCACGACCTGGACGCAGATGCAGGGCCTGCCCACGCGCTGGGTCAACGCGGTCGTGGTCGACCCGACGAACGCCAACCACGTCTTCGCCGCCTTCTCGGGCTACCGCGAGGGCGACAACGCGGCCAACGTCTACGAGACGACGGACGGCGGCACCACGTGGAACAACGTAGTCGGGCAACCTGCCCAACGCGCCCGTCGAGATGATCACCTACGACCAGGTCGGCCACGTCCTGTTCGCGGCCACCGACTACGGCGCGTTCGAGCGCAAGGACGGCGACGCGAACTGGTACAGCCTGGACGGCGGCCTGCCCAACACGCCGGTGCTCGACGTCAAGGAGTCGGTCGACCACAAGTGGCTCTACGCGGCCACGTTCGGCCGCAGCATCTACCGCATGCCGCTGTCGGTCAGCGTCTCGACCGACCAGGGCAGCGCGCGGCAGCGGCGGCCCCGGCGGCACCGTCCCGGCCACGCTCGCGCTCACGCTCGGCAGCACACCGGCGAGCTTCGGCACGTTCACACCGGGCGTCGACCGCACCTACGAGGCGAACACGCAGGCCACCGTCACCTCGACGGCCGGCGACGCGACGCTGAGCGTCGTCGACCCGGACACGGCCCACCCGGGCCACCTGGTCAATGGGTCGTTCTTCCTGCCGCAGGCGCTGCAGGCCAAGGCGACCAAGGCCAACACCCAGGGCACCGCGTACAACGACGTGTCCGGCAGCCCGCTGAACCTCCTGAGCTGGAGCGCGCCGGTGTCCAACGACCCGGTCACGCTCTGGTTCTCCCAGCACATCGGGTCCACCGACCCGCTGCGCACCGGGACCTACGGCAAGACCCTCACGTTCACCCTCAGCACCACGAACCCCTAGCTGAGGCCACGGGGCCGGCGGGCGGGCGCCCGCCCGCCGGCCCCGGTGAACCCTGGCGCGGGACGCCGGGCGGCGCGGGTCTCCCCAAGCTGTGATGTGCCACTGGGACATCGAGTGGCGGGTTGAGGACGCACGACGTACCAAACCTGCCGCTCGATGCCTGGACGAGCGGCAACGTGCCACTTCCGCCATCCAGCGGTCGGTTTGGAGGCCTATGCCCTACAAACCGACCGTTCGGCCCCGTGAGTCGCGGGCTGACGCACTCCCCCCGGTGAACCCGCGTCGCCGCCACGCGGCAGGCCCGGCGAACGGCCGGCTGGGTGGGGTGGCGGTCAGCCGGCGGCGCGGGTCTCCGCGGGTACGCTCGGAGTAGCGCACGGACGCCTACTCACCCACTCCTACAACCCCGGTGTTCGCCGGTCCCGGCCGGCCGGTGCGCAGCACCTCCGGCCCGGCGAACGGTCGGCTGGGTGGGGTGGCGGTCAGCCGGGGCGGCGCGGGTCCCCCGCGAGCGGGGATGTGCCACTTCCACAACGAGTGATTGGTTGAGCACGCATCATCGCGTGCCAAACCGAGCGCTCAGTGCTGAGCGTGCCACTCTCGGGATCGAGCGCTCGGTTTGGAGGCCTATGCCCTACAAACCGAGCGCTCGGCTCGGGAGTGGCGCACAGACGCTCACTCACCCACTCCTACAAGCCCGTCGTTCGCCGAGCCCGCCCGCACGGCGCCACCTACCCGCGGAGGGCTCGGCGAGCAGCCGGCTGGTTCACCCGCGCGGCGCCGGTCTCCAGGAGCGCTGACGCGGCCGGGAGTGGCGCACGAACGCCTACTCACCCACTCCTATAAGCCCGCTGTTCGCCGAGCCCGCCCGCACGGCGCCACCTCCGGCGCCGCCGAGCTACGTCGCCGCAGCCGGCGCGCTGGCCCGCCGGGTCACGCTGCCGAGCAGGAGATAGACGAGGCCGGCCACGGCGAAGCCGACGATGAAGCTCAGGTCGCCCGCGCCCGGGTGGGCCTTGGCGAACGAGCCGAGGAAGGGTGGCTGCTGGTCCCAGAACGGGATCGAGGCCACGATGCCGATCACCATGGACAGCGGCGCCTGCCAGATCCGGCGCCGGGTGTCGAAGAACTCGCGCTCGTTGTAGTCGCCGCCGCGGCGGAAGACGAAGTAGTCGACCAGCACGACCGCCAGGAACGGCGCGATCCAGTAGCTGATGGCCAGCAGGAAGTTGTCGTACTTCGAGCCCGGGCCGACGTCGGCCTGGAAGTGCAGGCCGACGACGAGGCCGATGACGCCGCTGGCCAGCGCCACGAGCGCGCGGCGGGTGCGCAGCTTGAGCTTGACGCCCAGCGTGAGGAAGGACATCGCGCCGCTGTAGATGTTCAGGACGTTGGCGGAGACCGCGCCGATGGTCACGCCGATCAGCACGAGATCGCCGAGGAACGTGCCCAGCGGGTCGGTGAAGTTCGTCGTCGGGTTGGCGTTCGTCCCGGCGAGCGTCGCCGACGCGGCGCCGGCGATCTCGAGCACCGCGCAGGACACGAAGATGCCCAAGGCGGCCGCGAGCCCGACCTTGAAGCGATTGACGCTCGATGGCAGGTAGCGCGTGTAGTCGGACGCGTAGGGGTTCCAGCCGATCGCGTACCCGAAGGAGATGACCACCGCCAGGATGAACGCCGCCGAGGAGCCGCCCGCGGCCACCGGCGCCTTGGGGTTGAAGCCCGTCCCGAAGTGGGCCTTGGTCAGCGTGACCACGGTGGCGATGAGGAACACCGCTGCCAGGTAGGGGAACACCCACCGCTCGAACGCGTGCACGAGGTTGTGGCCCACGAACGCCACCAGGACCTGGGCGAGCACGACGATGACGAACGCGAGGTCGAACGACATGTGGGTGAGCGCGGACAGCGCGAACGCGCCGCTGACGCTGTTGACCACGAACCAGCCGACGCCGGCGGTGAACGCGTTCAGGCCCGCCGGCAGGAACGCGCCGAGGAAGCCGAACGCGCCGCGCGCCTGGACCATCTGCGGGATCCCGTAGCGCGGGCCCCAGCTCGACAGGATGCCGTGCGTGAGCGAGCCGAGCGCGGTGCCGATCAGGACGCCCAGCGCCGTCAGCCAGAAGCTCCCGCCGAACACCGCGAGCGGCAGCACGCCGACGTAGACGGTCGCGAACTCCAGGTTCGGCGACATCCACGTCCAGAACAGGTCGAGCGGGCGGCCATGGCGCTCGCGGTCGGGGATCATCTCGATGCCGCCCGGCTCGACGGCGATGACCTTGTCGCCGTACTCGCCCTCGCGGATAGGGATGCCGGTCTCGTCGGGGCCGAGCGTCGTGGCGGTCATGTTGCGCATTTTCACGCTTTCGGCGGACGGTGCGGTAGGGCTGTCAGGCCCCATTGTCCCGCCGACTCCGGAAAATCCCGCAAATCGAGGCTGCCGAGCAGCTGGGGCCGGCTTGAGCGGGGGGCGCCGGCCGTCCGGCGCCCCCCGGTCAACTCACGGCTGGTCGGTGGAGAGCGTGAACGTCAGCGTCTTCGCGTAGGTCCCCGTGCGCAGCGCGTCGTTCTGCCCGATCGCCTGCTCGAACTCGACCGCCACCAGGTCGTTCGACACCGGGGCCGACCAGGTCATGAGCGTCGCCGGTATCGCGGAGTGGTTGACCTGCAGCGCCTGCGGCAGGAAGAACGACCCGTTGACCAGGTGGCCCGGGTGGGCCGTGTCGGGATCGGACACCGTGAGCGCCGCGTCACCCGCCGTCGAGACCACGTTGGCCGTCGTCGACGCCGTGTAGGTGCCGGCCACGCCCGGCACGAACGTCCCGAACGACGCCGGCGCGCCGAGCGTCAGCGCGAGCGTCGCCGGCACGGTGCCGCCCACGCCGCCGTCGACCGAGGTCGACGTCGGCACCAGGTTGACCGTGTAGGTGGCGGTGTGCGTGCCGTCCTCCGACGTGACCGTGACCGTCGCGGTGCCCGGGATCGAGGTCGCCGGCGTGATCGAGACCGTCCCGTTGTCGGCCGCCGTGGCGGTGATGACCGGGGGGACGTTCGGGTCGGCGCCGACGTTGTCGTACGTCAGCGTGCCCGGCGCGAAGCCGGCGATCGTGTGGCCGTTGAGCTCGAGGTCCGAGAGCTGCGCGTCCGAGTGCAGCGTGCCGCCGCCGCAGGACAGCTGCGCGCCGCCCCAGTCGCCGTGGTCGTTGCCGTTGCCGTCGCCGGCGTCCCCGACCACCAGGTCGAGGATCTGCGTGCCGGCCGGGATCGCCTGGTTGATGCTGATGTTGGCCGAGGAGCCGGTCTGCCGCGGCGTCGTGATCAGGGTCGTGCCGTCGGCGATCACGCTGAAGGTGATCGAGCCGGCCGACCCCTGCTCGTCGTCGACCCCGACCGTGGCGGTGAAGCTCGAGCAGCGGCCCGCCAGGTAGAGCGAGACGTCGCTGACCGAGTTCGTGCCCAGGCCCTTCGTGAACGTCGTGCCCTGCAGCGTGATCGTCTTGCCGTCGCCGGCCGCCTGCTCGCCGTTGCTCTCGTCGCGCTCCACCGGGCCCCAGCCGTTGGTGGCCGAGAGGAACGGCAGGTCGCTGACGTAGACGTTGCCGGCCGGCGGCGGGGCGGGGATCGACTTCATGATCCGCTCGTCCGAGTTCGTCGCCGCCTGCCCGTCCTGCGTGTAGGAGACGGTCGCGGTCAGCGGGAACGCGCTGCCCGACAGCGTCGACGGCGCCGTGACCTGCCAGTTGAAGCGGGCCCAACCGCCCCGCTTGACGGCGGCCACGGAGGCCGGCGTGCTCGGGCCGACGGTCCAGCCCGCCGGCGTGTTGAGCGTGGCCGTCACGTTGCTCAGCGCGTCGTCGCCGGGCGGCACCTGGACGGTGGCGCTGGCGATGAACGTCTTGCCGGGCGTGACGTCGTCCGGCGTGTCCAGCGCGACGGTCGTGCCGGGCGTCGCCGGCAGCGCGTACTTCGCCGCGTCATAGCCCGGGCTGTCGATCATGCGACACCTGCAGCGAGGACGTGTAGCTGCCGTAGTTGGTCAGCGCCACGGTGCCGAGTCCGCCCGTGCTGCCGTCGAGGTTCCACACCGCCATGCGCGATCGTGTTCTTCCCGTGCGGGTCGAGGATCCCGTTGGGCACGGGGAAGCTGTGCTGCGGGCCGAGGTAGTTGACGTAGTTGCCCATCATCCAGCCGTTGACGAACAGCATCACGCGGTAGCGGCGCGACGAGTCGTCGGTGAACGTGACGCCGAGCGACGTGTCCTGGCCGCTGCGGCAGGTCAGCGTGACGTTGGTGCGGTACCAGGAGACGCCCGGCGTGGTGTCGGTGGTCGGCAGCGTCGACCGTCGACCAGCGACGCCGTCCGGGAAGCCGGGCAGCTGCCAGCCGGCCCGCTCGCCGAACAGGCCGCCGGTGGACAGCGGGCCGCGCACGGTGTCGCGCAGGTTCTCGCCGCCGGCCACGCCCTGCAGCCGCCAGGTCAGCGAGGTCAGCGGCGCGCCGTTGAGCGACGCGCCGATCAGCCCGCGGGCGGCCTTGGAGCCGTTGGACTCGTTGTAGTCCTCCTCGTGGCCCATGTCCACGGTGAGCACGGAGAGGATGTTGTCGCCCTGGGCCTTGACCGACGCCGGCCGGGAAGGTGAAGTCGCCGCTGCCGGTGGTCGAGGAGCCGAGGAACGTCCCGTTCAGCCACGCGGAGAACGCCTGGGCGCCGCCGCCCGACAGCGGAGGATAGGTGGATCCCGGTCTCCTTGCCGGTCGAGTGGAAGCGGCCGCGATACCAGGTGTTGCCGGTGTGGAAGCCGTAGTCGTCGGCGAACAGGACCGGCAGCGAGCCGGGCGCCGTCGTGCTGTTCGACGATCATCTTGTCGGCGATGACCCAGCTCGAGTCGTCGAAGCCGGGCTGCGCCTCGGGCGACTCCTCCTGGTGCTTCCAGTTGGTGAGCGTCGGGCAGCGTCGACCGGCTGGGCCGTCGGGATCGTGCCGGTCAGGCCCGCCGTGCGCGTCGCCGGCCGCCGTGGTGACGGCCTGGCCGTTCCAGGTGACGTTGGTCGCGCTCGGTGAAGACCTCGATGCCCGGGTCGGTGGCGTTGTCGCCGGTCAGCTGCGAGCGTGCCGTCGGAGCCGAGCGTCGCGCCGCGCAGCAGGTGCGTGCCGCGGACGATCACCTGGCCCGCCGCCGGTGCTCTGCTGCCAGAACGTGTCGGCCGTGGCCTTGTCGCCGATCAGCAGCAGCAGCGGGTTGTCGCCCGGGCCCTGGACGGCGATGCGGAGGAGGCCGTTGTGCGTGTAGTTCAGCCGCAGGTCGCCGCTGGCCGGGTCCCAGGTCGTCTTGACGTCGCCGCCCGAGCTGGTGACGGTCGGCTGGGCGCTGTAGCGCAGCACCGTCTCGCCGTCGGTCGCCGGCGTCGCCGTAGAGCACGGCGATGTCGCGGCCGCCGATCGTGGCGTTGGTCATGATCTCCGACGTCGAGTACTGCAGCTGGTTCGTGCCGAGCTTGTAGTTGGCGACGATGATGTGCGAGTCGCGGCCGTTGAGCGTGATCGCCGTGCCGGGCTCCTGCGGGACCTTCGGGTAGGTGGCCGCGGCGTTGGTGCCGGGCGGCGGGACGTTGATGGCGTCGATCGAGACGAAGTTGTCGGTCGAGCCGGAGCTGTGGGTGCCGTCGACGACGATCTTCAGCGTATGCGGACCGTTGGCGAGGCCGCTGGTGCCGAGTAGACGACGGCCTGGTTGGCCGAGCCGTAGTCGTCCACGGTCGTCTGCAGCTGCGCCGTCGAGATAGACGTCGGCGCGGCCGTGGTTGTTGGTCTTCGGGCCGATCCACTGGACCGCCGTGCCCGTGAACGGGACCGTGACGCTGTCGCCCGCGACGTTGGAGAAGGACTCCGTGCTCTTGTAGTCGCCGCCGGTGTAGCTCTGGTTGGCCACGTGCGACCAGGTGCCCGTGTACTGGAGCGTCGGGTCGGGGTCGTCCCAGGTGTAGGTGGACGGCCCGGCCTTGGCGTTGAAGTCGATCGCGATGTGGGTCGTGTCGACGTTGGTCGACGAGGAGCTCGAGTGGCGCAGCGTGTGGAACTGGGTCCCGGTGTCCGGGTTCATGCGCGCCGTGTCCACGATCGCCGCGTTGTCCGGGGCGATCGAGGTGATCGCGTCGGTCTTGGTGAGCGGCGTGACGGCCTGCGTCATGTAGCCGATCAGCTTGTCCTCGTAGTACTTCGGGTCGAGCTGGCGCGTCTCGCGGATCGCCGCGCCGTAGTCATAGGAGGTGTAGTTCTCCGGCTCGCCGAGCCAGCCCCAGTTCGTGCCGCCGAACAGCATGTAGAAGCTCTGGGCCGTGGCGCCGACGGCGATGTTCTGCTTGTAGTAGACGTCGGCGAACTGGTCGTTGACGAGCTGCGCGCACTTGTCGTAGCCCGGGCCGCCCCACGGGTCGAACGAGCCGCCCTGGAACTCCGCGGTGTACAGCGGGTGCGTCGACGGGTGGTCCGAGCTGATGTTCGGGAGGCCGCTCCAGGACGTCGGGTTCGAGCAGTTGAAGCCCTGCGGGTAGGAGTCGATGCCGTCGACGTCCAGCGCCGCGGCGCCCGAGTTGAAGTCGCCGTTGTGGTTGCCGGTGAGCGGCACCGTGATCCCGTCCGCCCGGGCCTTGTCCTCGATGTGCTGCATGTACGCCCGGCCGGCCGTGTCGTTGTGGTAGTACTCGTTCTCGACCTGGTAGCCGATCACGGTGCCGGTGCCGTTGGTGAGCTGGTGGCGGGCGATGATCTTGTCGATCTGGCGTCTGCCACTCGTCGGCGTACCTGAGTGTAGTTCGGGTCGCCCGTGCGGGTGTTGCCGTTCGTGGTGTCCAGCCAGCCGGGGAAGCCGCCGCCGTCGACCTCGGCGTTGATGTAGGGCCCGGGGCGGGCGATCACGTAGAGCCCGGCATTCGCCGCCGCGTCGAGCAGCTTGTCGATGTCGCGCACGCCCGTGAAGTCGTAGACGCCGGGCGCCGGGGAGTGGTAGCCCCAGTCGAAGTACAGCGACGTGGTGTTGAAGCCGGCCGCCTTCATCTTCTGGAAGATGTCCGTCCACAGGTCGGGGCTCGGCAGCCGGAACTCGTGGAACTCGCCCGACCACAGGTACGTGCGCTTGCCGTCGACCATGAACGAGTAGCCGTCGAAGGTGACCGTGTGGCCGGCCGGAGCCGGGTCGGCGTGCGCGATCCCGTGCTGCCACGGCATGGCCGCCAGCGCGGCCAGGAGGACCAGGAGGACGGTGAATCGGCTGCGTATGCGCATCTTGACCCCGGCGGCGACGATGATGAGAGGCGGCTTACGAAATCGGCGACCCTCTCCTTGCGATCCCGTAAGCGGCCGCGACATTAGCGGACGCCCGGGGCGTCGGCAACCGCGCGGCGCTCAGAGCGATGTCGTCCAGGTGACCACGCGCGCGCGGCCATGACGCCGCGGCGCGCGGGTGCCCGTGAACCGGGCGGTGATCGGGCTCGCGCCGAACGCCAGGCGGAGGGTGCCGCGATAGCGGAAGCGCACGTCGTGCCAGGACGGGCGGCAGGTGGCGGCGCCGGGTGAGGTCACGCAGCGGTACGTGAGCCCGCGCGGGACCATATGCGTGGCGGCGTGGATCGCGCGGCGGACGGCGATGCGCACCGTGCCCCCGTCGGGCGGGCGCGGCGCGGCGACCGGCAGCCGCGCGGCGGGTGGCGTGACCAGGACGGGCTGCGTGGGTGGGTCGGGCGGTGGCGCCGCGAGGATCGTCAGCGTGCGGACCGGCAGGGCGTAGGTGTCGCCGTCGTCATCTTCGTAGGAGGCCTGCCAGTAGTACGTCCCCGGCGTGCCCAGCGCGGCCGGCGCCGCGTAGATGCCCGGGTGGTCGGGCTGCGCCGGCGCGATGTAGCGGTCGATCGAAGCGGCCAGCACGCCGTCCGGATCCGTCGCCGGGCTCGCCGCCACGGCGAACGTGAACGCGTCCGGGAGCTCGTCGTAGTCGCTCGCGTATGCCACGAACGCCTGCGCCCCGCCGACCGTCCAGTCCTGGCCGTCGCGCGGGACGAGCGTGGTGTCCGCCGCGGCGGGCGCCGCGAACGCGCCGAGGAGCAGGGTCACCAGGAGGCAGAGCCGCATGCACCCTGAAATTACTTGCACCGGCGCCGCGTAGGCAAGAGGATGGCGTCGTGCTGTTGCGGCTGACCCTTCTCGCCTCGTGCGTCCTGGCCGTGACCGCGAGCCCGGCGCTGGCCGCCACGACGGTCAGCTTCAGCGGGGCCGCGACGACCGGCCCCAAGGAGATCATCATCACCGGCGACGCCACCGCCGACCAGCTCACCATCTCGCAGTCGGCCACGGGATACACGATCACGAGCCTCAACGCCGGCGCGATCACCACCGACACCAACCCGCCGTGCACGGCGACCGGCGCGCAGGTGACCTGCACCGGCCTCGTGGCGAGCTTCTCGATCGATCTCGCCGCCGGCGACGACGTCCTGAACACCCTCAACGTGACGACGCCGCTGGCCATCGCCGGCGGCGCCGACAACGACACGCTGACCGGTGGCGGCGGCAACGACGTGCTCGACGGCGGCGCCGGCAATGACACGCTCGACGGCGGGGGCGGCGTCGACGACTACTTCGGCGAGGACGGCGACGACACCATCCAGGCGCTCGACGGCAACGCCGAGCGCATCGCCTGCGGCGGCGGCAACGACCAGGTCCGCAACGACTTCACCGACATCCTCGCCGAGTGCGAGCGCGGCATCGACGGCGACCACGACGGCTTCGCCGCCGGCGCCGACTGCAACGACGCCGACCCGGCCATCCATCCCGGCGCCGTCGACATCCCGGAGAACGGGATCGACGAGGACTGCAGCGGCTCCGACGCGCGGATCCTCGACCGCGACGGCGACGGCTTCCCGGTCCCGCTCGACTGCAACGACGCGAACGCCAAGATCCACCCGGGCGCGCTCGAGATCCCCGGCAACAAGGTGGACGAGAACTGCGACGGCAAGGCGGCTGGCTTCTCGCTGCTGCGCTCGCTGGTCAGCACGGGCTGGCAGTTCGGCCCGAACTACACGGCCGTGCGGGCGCTGGTGGTGCGCAACGCCCCGGCCGGGGCGCGGATCGCCGCCACCTGCAAGGGCGGCGGCTGCCGCTTCAAGGGCACAAAGCGAGTGAGGGTCAAGCGCGACCTGGCGCCGACGTCGCTGTTGCGCTTCTTCAGCCACGCCAGGCTGCGGGCCGGTGCGCGCGTGACGGTGAACATCACGGCGGCCGGCTTCACAGGGCGCACGTACGCCTACCGGATCAGGATCGGCGACCTGCCGGCGCTCACCACCACCTGCCGCGACCCCGGATCGAAGAAGAGCCGCGCATGTTGAAGCGCGCCTTCCTGCTCTCGCTGATCATCGCCGCGCTGGCGCCGGGCTCGGCGCACGCGTTCGGCTTCATCGGCTTCGACCCCGCGACGGGGATCATCACCTACCGCGTCGGCACCCCGACCGACGCGAGCGACATCGCCATCTTCTCCACGGGCAGCACGCTGCGACTGGTCCAGTTCGGCACGGGCGTGGGGCCCGACCCCGGCTGCACGTTCGTCGGCGACGGCAGCAGCCACTCCGACGGCAACGCGGTCGACTGCCCGCTCACGAACGTGTCGAAGATCGTCCTGAACCTGGGGAACGGCGACGACATCGCATCCGTGAACCCGAATGTCCCGGTCCCGGTGGACTTCGAGGGCAACGGCGGCAACGACGGGCTGTTCGGCGGCGGCGGCGTCGACACGTTCAATGGCGGCGCGGGAGACGACAACATCGTGTCGCGCGACGGCCAGGCCGAGGCGGTCAACTGCGGCGACGGCCACGACACGGCGATCAGCGACGACAGCGATACGCGCAGCTCGTGCGAGGAGGTCCAGGGCGACGCGGACCTCGATGGCGTGCGCTTCCCGTTCGATTGCGACGACACCAACCCGGCGATCCACCCGGGCGCAGTCGACATCCCCGACGACGGGATCGACCAGAACTGCGACGGCGTCGACGCGACCAACCTCGACCGCGACCACGACGGCTTCCCCCGCCCGCAGGACTGCGACGACACCAACGCCGCCATCCACCCGGGCGCCCGGGAGGTGATCGGCAATGCCGTGGACGAGAACTGCGACGGCATCGTCGCCCCGTTCCCGCCGCTCACGGGCTCGGTCTCGGGCACCTGGACGCAGGTCGGCCACCGCACGCGCAACCTGACGCTGCAGGCCAAGGGCTTCCCCAACGGCACCGTCATCACCCTGCGCTGCACCGGCTCGGGCGCGTGCCCGAAGGCGGTCAAGAAGACGATCCGGGGCGCCCATCGCAAGGTGAACCTGCACGTGGTGCTCGGGCGGCGGGCGCTGCCCAAGACGGCCCGGATCGTGCTCTCGATCACGCACACGCGGCGGATCGGCCGGGAGCTGCACTACAGCCTCGCCACGCCGGGCCTGCCGAGCATGGAGTTCCTGTGCAAGTCGCCCGGGAGCCACGCCGGGCCCTGCTAGCGCTGGCGCCATTCGGTCGGATGCGGCATACTGCATCAATCCGATCGACTTTGGGAGAGCAAGCGTGCACGTCTCGGCGAAGGCGGACTATGCGGTGCGGGCGGCGCTCGAGCTGGCCGCCGCCGGCGGCGCCTCGCTGAGCGCCGACGCCATTGCGGCGCGCCAGGGCATTCCCCAGCCGTTCCTGCAGAAGATCCTGCACGAGCTGCAGACGGCGTGCGTGGTGGTGAGCCAGCGCGGCCGCGAGGGCGGCCACCGGCTGGCGCGCCCGGCGGGGGAGATCACGCTCGCCGACGTGCTGCGGGCGGTCGAGGGGCCGCTCGCCGACGTCCGCGGGATCGCGCCCGAGGACACGAGCTACGCCGGGCCGGCCGTACGGCTGCAGGACGTGTGGATCGCCCTGCGCGCCAACGTCCGCGCCGTGCTCGAGGAGGTCACCCTGGCCGACCTCGCGGAGGGCCGGCTGCCGGCCGCGGTGGTCGCGCTGGCGAGCGCGCCCGAGTCCTGGGTCACGCGCGCCGGCGCCCGGCGGGCCGGAGCCCGCCGGACCGCGGCGGCCTAGCCCTTCTTCGGCTTCCGCTTCGGCTTCTTGCCCGCCTTGGGCTTGCTCGTGGCCCCGAGCGTGAGCCCGGCCTTCGGGATCCGGCGGCCGCCCAGCGAGGGCTTGCAGTCGCGCGGGCGGCCGAGGTCGTACGGGCCGGCGATGTGCTGCGTGACCTTGCCGGTCTTGTCGCCCGTCGCGTAGACGACGGTGAGCAGCGGGTCCGTGCGCGGCTCGGCGCACACCTTGCGGGAGGTGGAGAACGAGCCGGTGACCGTCTCCCACTTGTTGTCCACGACCCCGCTGGTGTAGACGCCGACGCAGTTCACGGCGAGCCCGGGGATGTCGCCGTCGCAGGAGAACGAGTCGGTGGTCACCGCGTTGCCCGCGCCGTCGAGCGCGACCGGGGCGGTGTCGAAGCTGCCGATCGGCTGGTCGGCCTGGATCTGGTAGCCGGTGATCGGTCCGTCGCAGGCGAAGACGTAGCGGACCTGCGGGTCGCTGTCGCCGGGCAGCGGCCGGCCCTTCTGGGTGTGGCCCCAGCAGTTGTAGTCGTCGGGGTTGCTGACGGCCTGCGAGGCCGCGGGGGCGAGCGCGCCGGCCGCGGCGAGCGCGAGCGCCGCCGCGGCCAGGGCCAGCGGCGCGCGCCGGCGGTGGAGGGGATGGGGCACGGATCCGTCCTTTCAGGGGGTGGGGGTGGGGAAGACGTCTGAGCCGAGCGCCGCGACATCCGCGTCGGCGGCATGGCCGAGATGGAGCAGGCCGAACGCGTCCTCGAGCGTGCGCAGCAGCGCGTACGGTCCGGTCGCGGTGGCCGCGGTCGCGCCCGTGGCGACCAGCGGCGAGAGCAGCAGCGCGCCGTCGGGCGCGGAGAGCACGACGAGCCCGCCGGCGGCGAACGCGGGGCTCGCCAGCACGCCGGGGAGGACGGCGCGCAGCGTGGCGTCGTCGGGGACCTCGAGCCAGTCCAGCGCGGTCGCGGGGTCGGAGGCCAGCGCGGCCAGCGCGTGCGGCGTGCAGGCGCCGTCGAGCGAGTGGAAGGCGGCGAAGGCGGGCGGGCAGCCCGCGGTGGGGTCGGCGACGTAGGCCTGCCAGGTCAGGCCGCCTTGGGCGAGCTGCCCGGGCAGCGTGAGCACCTGGGCGGGGTAGCGGCAGCCGTCGCCCTGCGCCAGCCCGGTGGCCGGGTCGACGGTGGTGATCTCGCTGGGCTGCGGGCAGCCGGCGCTGGTCTGCGGCGTGGGCGCCTGCCCGGAGAGCAGCGCCACGTCCTCGGCGAGCGGGTTGGCGTCCGCGGGCGCGAAGCCGGACAGCAGCGTCCCGGACGCCTTGAGCTCGGCGGGATAACCGGCGTTCACGTCGAGCACGTCGACGAGCCAGACGTGCCGGATCGCCGGCGCGGGCGACGGCGTGGGCGTCGCCGTGGCGGTCACGGCGGCCACGGGCGCCGCCTCGGTCGGGGCGGCGGTCGCGATCGTGGTCGCCGTGGGTCGCGGCCGTTGCCGTGGCCGTCTCGTCCGGCGTCGGCGCGGGCGTGTCCGCCGGCGCCGGCGTGGGCGCGGCGGTCGGCGTCGCCACCGCGCTCGGCGCGGCCGCCGGCTGGTCGAGCAGCACGATCCGGTTCGGCGCCGCCGCGAGCGACGCCACCCCGGGCGCCGGCCCGGACAGCCACCCGACCACGACGCCGGCGGCGACGGCCAGCGCGCCGGCGACGAGGCCGGCCGGCCGCCGCCGCAACCCGCCGCCGGGCGCGGCGGCGCGGCGTGACGGCGCGTGCACGCCCATGTCCCGCAGCGGGTCCACGCGCGGCTCGCCGGCCCGGGCGCCGCAGTGCAGGCAGTAGCGCTGATCGGCCGCCAGGAGGGCGCCGCAGGACGGGCAGGGGCTGTGGACGGGGCCGGTCATGGCACTGACTCGGACGGCATTCTCTACAAAAACGATGAGCTTTGTGAAGTTGATGTATGCTCGGCCCGCCTCAGCGCCCCATCCAGGGAAAGGAACGACGCCCCATGACCTCTCTCCGCACGCCGGCCACCGCCGTGGCGGTCGCCCTCGCCGTGGCGGGTGCGGCGCCGGCCGCCGCGCTCGCAAAGCCCGCCACCGTGACCATCAGCGGCGCCACCGGCTCGGCGCCGCTCGTCGGGCTGCTGGCCAAGAAGTACGTCAAGAGCCACCCCGGGAAGATCCGGTTCAAGCTCGCCCAGGGCGGCGGCGAGGTGGGCATCCAGGACGCGGCGGCCGGCCGCGTGACGATCGGCAACGCCTCGCGCGACCCGCGGCCCAGCGACCCGCCCGGGATCGTCTTCTACCCGATCGCCAAGGACTACTTCTGCTTCGACACCAACCCGGCGAACCCGCTGCCGAACCTGACGCTGGCCCAGGCGCAGGCGATCTGGACGGGCGCGGTCCGCGACTGGAGCCAGGTGCCGGGCGCGCACGTCACCGGCACGATCGACCTGATCGGCCGTACGGCCGCCTCGTCGCTGCCGCCGCTCGTGCAACAGCTGCTGCTCGGGGAACAAGACGATCTCGTCGCTGACGGCGCTGAAGCCGTCGGACGGCCTCGTGCAGCAGTCGGTGGCCTCGGACAAGAACGCGATCGGCTTCAACTCCGGCTGGTACGCCGCGCAGAAGAACGTCCACGCGGTGGCCTTCAACGGCGTCGCCTGCAATCTGCAAGGCGGCCAAGTCCGGCCAGTACCCGGGCGTGCGCACCTACTACGAGGTGACCCGCGGCGCCGCCAAGGGCGCGGCCAAGAAGTTCATCCGTGGATCCAGCACAGCCGGGCGCGCCAAGCAAGATCATCAGCTCGATCGCGATCCCGCTCAACTAGTGCCGACGGTTCCGCGAGCCCTGGACCGACCGGCAGGCCGAGCGGCGCCTCGGTGCCGTCGCCTGCCTGGTCGGGCTCGCGGTCATCGCCGATGGTCGTGTTCGTCGCCGTCCGGGCCTGGCCGACGCTGGTCCACAACGACGGCGTCGCCTGGCTCGGGCCGGGCGGCGACGTCGACACGCAGCTCGGCTCGATGATCAAGACCGGCCAGCACCCGCCGGCCGCGGCCTACCACCTGCGGGCCTGGCCGCTCCTCTACGGCACGCTGCTGACCACCGGCGCCGCGGTGGTCTGCGGCCTGGTGTTCGCGCTCGCTCGCCTCGATCTTCATCGTCGAGTTCGCGCCCCGGCCGCTCCGCGGCGACGGTCGTGCCCGCGGTGCGGCTGCTGGCCGCCGTGCCGTCGCGTGATCTACGGCCTGATCGGCATCCTCGTGCTCGCGCCGTTCGTCGGCAACCACCTGATCGGCGCCCAGCCGCAAGCAGTCGGCTCGCCTACGTCGTCCAGCTCGACGGCACGAGCCTGCTCGTGGCCGTCGTGGTGCTCACGGTGATGATCACGCCGATCATGATCGCGATCGTGGTCGACGCGCTGCGCGCGGTCCCGCCGGCCTGGACGCGAGGGCGCGGCCGCGCTGGGCGCCAACCGCTGGGAGGTCGCCTGGACGGTGTCGGTGCGCGCCGCCCGGCCGGCGATCGTCGCCGCCGCCGTGCTCGCCTGCGCCCGCGCGCTGGGCGAGGCCGTGATGATCTCGATGGTCTCGGGCTCGCGCGCGTTCTCGCCGAACCTCGCTCGACGGCTTCACCTGCATCTTCGAGCCGATGCGCTCGCTCGCCGCCACGATGGTCGAGAACGCCGAGGCGATCAACGCGCCCGCGGTGCAGCTCCTCCATCTACGCGTTCGCGCTGCTGCTGCTGCTGTCGAGCTTCACGCTGTCGGTCGGCGGCTACTTCGCCAAGCTGCCGATGCGCCGGCAGGGGATGCGCGTCTGATGGCCACGGCCACCGTCGCCCGCCGCGCGCGCCGACCCGGTGCAGCGGCTGGCAAGATCAGCCACCGGCTGGCGTTCGCCGCCTGCTGGGCGGCCGGGCTGGCGCTGTGCGCGATCGCCGTGGCGATCGTCGGCTACATGGCCTATCGGGGCGCGCAGTACCTGCGCCCGCGCCTGCTGACCGAGCGCCCGCAGCCCGGCCTGGATCAGCAGCAGCATCGGCGGCTTCCTCGACCCGCTGCTCGGCACGGTGCTGCTGACGCGTCATCGGGATCGCCCTGGCCACGCCGATCGCCGTCGGCACCGCGCTGTGGGTCGTCGAGTACGGCCGCCCGGGCTGGCTGGCCCGCGTCGATCGAGTCGGCGATCGAGGTCGTCGCCGGGACGCCGGACATCGTCATCGCCATCTTCGGCCTGGCGATCTTCCAGCTGCCGCTGCTCGCGCCGCTGTGCTTCACCGCGTCGGGCGGCGGCGTGTTCGGCCGCTCGTTCTTCGCTGCCGGGGCGATGATGTCGCTGATCGCGCTCCCGCTGGTCTATCGGCTCCACGCGCGAGGGCCTGCTTGGCCGTCCCGCCGCGGATGCGCGAGGCGTCGCTGGGCGCTGGGCAAGACGAAGATCTGCACGATCCGCGAGGTCCTGCTGCCGCCCGTGCGCCGCAACATCGCCACCGGCGCGACGCTCGGGATGGGCCGGATCGTCGGCGACACCGCCGTCGTGGTGGTCCTGCTCGGCGCGTCGCTGCAGATCGACCCCGAGGGCGAGCGTGCCCGGGCCTGAACGTCGCTGCGCGGCACCGGCTCGACGCTGACGACGCTACGTCTACGGCACCTCGCCGGCCGGCGAGGGCAACGCGCCGCAGAAGGCCTACGCCGCCGCGTTCGTGCTGCTGGCTGATCGTGCTGGCGCTCAACGGCGCTCGTCTCGCTGATCGGGAGGACAGCTCGTGACGCTGCGCGCCGCCGCCGAGCCGCCCGAGGAGCGAGCCGATCCTGCCGCCGCCGCGTCCGCCGCGTGCGCGCTCGACCGCACGCCGGTGGCCGTCGACCCCGCGGCCGACGCGCCCGGCCGCGGCGCAGCGGGCGGCCGCCGGGCCGGAGCGCATGCGCGCTCGAGCGCGTGAGCGTCGGCTACGGCGCCAAGCCGGCGGTCAAGGACGTCTCGCTGGCCGATCCACCAGGGCGAGGTGCTGGCGCTGATCGGCCCGTCCGGCTGCGGCAAGACGACCCTGCTGCGCACGCTCAACCGGCTCACCGAGACCACCGCGGGCGCGACGCCGCGAGGGCCGCGTGCTGCTCGACGGCGCGGACGTCGACGCGGCTCGAGCTGACCGCGCTGCGCCGCCGCGTGGCGATGGTCTTCCAGCAGCCCAACCCGTTCCCGATGTCGATCTTCGACAACGTCGCCTACGCGATCCGGATGCAGAACCGCACGCCGGCCCGGCCGGCGCGAGCTCGCGCCGCAGGTGGTCGACGCACTGCGCCGCGCCGGCCTCTACGACGAGGTGGCCGACGACCTCGACCGACCCGCGCTGCGGCTGTCCGGCGGCCAGCAGCAGCGGCTGTGCATCGCCCGGGCGATCGCCACGCGGCCCGAGGTGCTGCTGATGGACGAGCCGTGCTCGGCGCTGGACCCGAAGTCGACGGCGACGATCGAGGCGCTGATCGGCGAGCTGCGCGCAGGAGCTCGCGGTCGTCATCGTCACCCACAACCTCGCCCAGGCCCACCGCGTGGCCGACAAGGTCGCGTTCATGTACCTGGGCGACCTCGTCGAGCACGGCGCCGGCCGGCCAGGTCTTCGGCGCCCCGCGGGCGCTGCGCACGCGGGACTACGTCGCGGGGGCGTTCGGGTGAGGACGGTGGCGCTGCCGGCGCTGCTGCTGCTCGCCCTGACGGCGTGCGAGAGCAACTACGCGCGCAGCGCGCGGATCTCCCGCGAGGGCCGGCGGCTGATCGCCGCCACCGGGCGCTTCCGGCTCGGGCCGGAGAGCCGCGACGTGCACGTGGGCCGCGCGGTGATCGTGCGCGGCGGCGGGACGCTGGCCGCGGTGGTCGAGCTGCGCAACCGCGGCGCCCGCGCCCAGTCCGGCGTGCCGCTGCTGATCGACGTGCGCGACGGACACGGGACGTCCGTCTACCGCAACGACCTGCAGGGGCTCCAGCCCGCGCTCCAGCACGCGGGGCTGGTGCCGGCCCGCGGCCGCGCGTGGTGGGTCGACGACCAGCTGCTCGGCGTGACCGCGGCAGCACGCGTGCACGCGCGCGTGGGCCGCGGCCGCGCGCTGGCCCGCTCGCCCCGCGTCGCGCTGCGCGGCGTCGGCTACCGCACCGACAGCAACGGCACCTACCTGACGGGCCGGATCGTCAACCGCACCGGGCGGCTGCTGCGCAACCTGCCCGTGTTCGCCGTCGCGCTGCGCGGCCGGCGCATCGTCGCCGCCGGCCGCGCGCTCGTGCCCAAGGCGCCGCCCAGCGGCAAGCCGGGCCGCTTCCGCCTCATCTTCGTCGGCAACCCCAAGGGAGCTCACGTGGAGATCTCCGTCGCGCCATGATCGAGAACCTCACCGCCACGGCGTGCCCGACGTGCCACGCGCCGCTGGCCGCGGACCAGCGCTACTGCCTGTACTGCGGCGCGCGGACCCCGGGCACGCGCATCGAGTCGCTGGAGGCGCTGCGGGCCGAGGCCGCCGTCCCGCCTGCGCCCGCCGGTCCGGCCCGCCCGCCCGGCAACGCCGCCGTGCCGGTGCTGGCCGTGGTGGCCGCGCTCGGCGTGGGCGCGCTGCTCGGCCACTGGGCGACGCAGACGCCGCAGCCGGCGGCCACCACGCCGGCGACGCAGGTGATCCGGGTCACCGGCGACGCGGCCGCGCCCGCGGCCACCGCCACCGCCGCCGCCGCCCGTACGCCCGCGCCGGCCGCGAAGCACCACGCCGCGGCCAGGACCGTGGCGACCCCCACGGCCACGCCGGTCAAGGACCTGTCGCAGGGCTCGATCAAGCAGGCCGTCAAGCACAAGGCGCCGATCGCCACCGGCGGCACGCCGCCGCCCAAGGACGACAAGCCGGCCGGCGGCGGCTCCGGCTTCACCACGATCGGATGAGCACGCTCGCCGACCTGCGCCGCCGGCGCCAAGAGCTCGCCGCCCGCGTGGCCGAGCTGACCTACGACCTCGGCGGGCTGACCTACGAGATGGCCATCCGCGACCACTACCGGCTCGACGTGCTGACCCGCCGCGCGGCCGAGCTGCAGGAGCTCGATGCCCAGCTGGGGGAGGCCGAGCGGCTGCTCGCCGCCGGCGAGCAGGGCGTGGCCGGCCACTGCCGCTCGTGCGGCTCCGACCACGGCCGCGGCGCCGTCTACTGCTGGCGCTGCGGCCAGCCGCTGATGGCGGAGCTCACCCCGGGCTGAGCCGGCGCAGGAAGCGCTGCGTCTCGGGCTCGCGCGGCGCGTCCAGACGAGCGCGGGCGCGCCGCGCTCGAGGATCGCGCCGGCGTGCAGGAAGCACACCTCGTCGGCCACCTCGCGGGCGAAGGCCATCTCGTGCGTGGCGATGACCATCGTCATCCCCTCGGCCTTGAGCTCGCGGATCAGCGCGAGCACCTCGCCCACCAGCTCGGGGTCGAGCGCGCTCGTGACCTCGTCGAGCAGCAGCGCGCGCGGGCGGGTGGCCAGCGCGCGCACGATCGCCACCCGCTGCTGCTGGCCGCCGGACAGGCGGTCGGGGTAGTCGTGCTCGCGCCCGGCCAGCCCGAAGCGCGCCAGCAGCTCGCGCGCCCGCGCTCGCGCGTCCGCGCCGGCGATCCCGCTGCGCGCGCACGGCGCCGAGGGCGATGTTCTCCAGCACGGTGCAGGTGCGGGAACAGGTTGAACGCCTGGAAGACCAGGCCGAGCCGGCGCCGCACCGCCACCGGGTCGACGCCCGGGTCGGTGATCGACGTCGCCGTCGAGCAGGACGTCGCCGTCGTCGATCTCCTCCAGCAGGTCGATGCAGCGCAGCAGCGTCGACTTGCCCGAGCCGGACGCGCCGATCAGCGCGACCGCGTGGTGCTCGTCGCACGGCGAGGTCGATCGCCGCGCAGCACCGCGCGTCGCCGTAGGCCTTGGTCACGCCGCGCAGCTCGAGGACGGCGCTCATGCGCTCCAGCCCGTCGCCGGCGCGATGGCGCGCTCGCGCTGCAGCGGTCGACCACCGGGCCAGCGGGATCGTCACGCACAGGTACAGCAGCGCGGCGGCCACCAGCGGCGTGTACTCGAAGTTCGACGAGGCGGCGATCTGGGCCGACGCGGAACGCCTCCTGCGGCCCGAGGATCGAGACGAGCGCGACGTCCTTCTGCAGCGAGATGAAGTCGTTGAGCAGCGGCGGGACGACGCGGCGCACGGCCTGCGGGAGGACGACGAAGCGCAGGGCCTGGCGGCCGCGTCAGCCCGAGCGCCAGCGCCGCCGCGCGCTGGCTGGGGTGGATCGAGTCGATCCCCGCGCGGTAGACCTCGGCCACGTAGGCCGAGTAGGAGGCGCCAGCGCGGCGCCGCCGAGCACGACGGGGCTGGTCGGGACGCCCGCCAGCTCGAGCGCCGGGACGCCGAAGCCCGACCAGGTAGACGACGAGGATCGTCGGCACGCCGCGCAGCACGTCGACCCACACGGTCGACAGCAGCCGCAGCCGGAGCGAGCGCCGGCGCGTTCGAGGTGCGCAGGAGCGCGATGGCGAGGCCGAGCGCGAGCACCACGACCTCGACGACCACGAACAGCTTCACGTCGAGCCAGAACCCCCTCAGGATGTCCGGGAACGAGCGACTTCAGCGAGCTCCAGGAGAAGAACGTCTCGCGGACCGCCGGCCAGCCCTGGCTCGTCAGGACCAGCACGGCCAGGCACGCCGAGCACGAGCACGGTCGAGGCCGTGGGCCACCGCCCGGTCGCGCCGGGCGCGGCGGCGGCGCGCCTCGCGCGCCGCGCGGGCCTGGCCGGCTCAGGCTCAGTGGAGCGCCGGCGCGCCGCGCCGCCGCCCATCCAGCGGTTCTGCAGTTGCTTGAGCTCGACCGGAGCGCCGACAGCTTGGCCAGCGCCTTGTCCACGCACGGCGTGAGCTTCGACCCGCGCTGCAGCAGCATCCCCCAGCGGTCGCCGCCCGGCGCGGCGAACTGGCCGACGATCTTGGCGTCTTGCACCTGGGCGGCGGTGATGTAGAACGCGGTCGGCAGGTCGACGACGATCGCGTCGATCCGGCCCTGCTTGAGCGCCCGCACGGTGTCGTTGGAGTCGTTGTAGACCTGCGGCTGGTGCTTCGGCTTGATCGACGTGGTGACCGCGTCGAGGCTCGTCGTCCCGACCTGCACGCCGAGCTTCGCGTCGCTCAGCGCGGCCAGGCTCGTGGCGTTCGCCGCCGGGCTGCTCTTCAGCGCCACGACGGCCTGCGGCGCGGTGTAGTAGGGCGAGGAGAAGTCGACGTGCTTGGCCCGCGCAGGCGTGATCGAGATCTGGTTGATGTCGAAGTCGAAGCGCTTGGGGCCGGGGGCGTAGGACGAGTTGAACGGCACGACCGTCCACTTGACCTGATCCCGCGAGAAGCCCAGTTGCTGCGCCACCGCGTAGGCGACGGCGCTCTCGAAGCCCTTGCCGTTGGCCGGGTCGTTGCCCGCGTAGTACGGCGGGTAGGCCGGCTTGTCGGTGCCGACGGTCAGCCGGCCGGGCGTCTGCAGCGCGAGCGTCCCCTTCGCGCACGCCGCGGGGGCGTGGCCGGTGGTGACGGTCTTCTTCTCGGCGCCGCAGGCGGCGAGGGTGAGGGCGAGGGTCAGGGCACAGAGGGCCGCGCGCACGCGGCCAACCCTACCGGCGCCGCGGCAGCCACGACGGTGCGGTCGCGCCCCGCGGCCTTGGCCGCGTACAGCGCGGCGTCGGCGCGCGCGAGCAGCTGCTGTGCGGTCTCGCCGCCGTCCCAGGCCGCCACGCCGACCGAGCACGTGGCCTCGGAGGGCATCGCGGCACGCAGGCGGTCCGCCGCGGCGGCGGCATCCTCAGCGGCGCAGCGCGGAAACAGCACGAGGAACTCCTCGCCGCCGAAGCGGGCGATGTGGTCCCCGCCGCGCAGCGCGTCGGTCCAGGCGGCCGCCGCCGCCTGCAGCAGCCGGTCGCCGCCCGCGTGGCCGTGGGAGTCGTTGTAGGCCTTGAAGTGGTCGAGGTCGAGGATCGCCACCGACAGCGGCTCGCGGTCGCGGGCCGCGCGGGCGAGGAAGCGCTCGAGCTCCTCGTTGGCCGTGCGCCGGTTGGCCAGGCCGGTGAGCTCGTCGGTGCGGGCGAGCCGCTCGAGCCGGGCGGTCAGGTCGGCGCGCTCGATCACGAACGCCGCCTCGGCGGCCAGCAGGCCGGCGACGCTGAACGCCCGGTCCTCCAGCCGGCGCATCCTCCGCGTCCACGCGACGTAGAGCACCCCGACGGGGCGGTCGTCCAGCACCACGGGCTCGTAGAGCGCCGAGTGGGGGCCGTCGGACCGCGCGGAGGCGTGCACGTGCGGGTCGCGCGCCATGTCGGGTACGAAGCGCGCCTCGCCGGTCAGGAACGCCCGGCCGCAGCCGGACGTCTCGGTGAGCGAGATCCGCAGGGGCGGCCGCTGCAGCCCGTGCGCGGCGGCGAGCACGAGGTTGCCTGCCCCGTCGGGCTCCATCAGCGCGCCGTAGTCGGCGCCGGTGAGCTGGCAGACCGCGCGGCAGATGCTGGCGCGGGCGTCGGCGCTGCGGCCGACCTCGCGCATCAGCTTGGCCACGAGCTCGAGGTCCTGGGCGAGCGCCGCCCGGCGCTGGTCGAGGTGCGCCCCGGCCAGCAGGACGATCAGCATCACCGCGGCGGCGACGACCAGCAGCGCGGCGATCGCGTTGGTGTTCATGCCGCCGTCCATCGCGTGCCCGGCCGCCGGCTCGAAGTGGGCCGCGGCCATCGCCGTGTAGTGCAGGCCGCCCACGCCGACGCCGAACGCCACCGCGGCGCCCAGGCGCCGCCCGAGCCGCCAGGGCCCGTCGAGCGCGCCGCGCTCGAAGACCAGCCAGAGCGCGAACAGCGCGGCCCCGTAGCCGATCGCCAGCGACGCCGCGACCAGCGGCAGGTTCCAGCGCACGTGCGCGGGCATCTCCATGCTGGCGACGCCGAGGTAGTGCATCGCGCCGACCGCGGCGCCCATGAAGCCTGCGGCGGAGAACAGCGCGCCGCGGCGCGCGCCCGGTCGCGTGATCACCCACAGCGCCACGCCGCAGCCGACCAGCGCGGCGAGCAGCGAGAGGACGACCAGGTCGAGCCGGTAGCGCATCGGCATGCCGCCCATGTCCAGCGCGAGCATGCCGATGAAGTGCATCGACCAGATGCCGGCCGCCATCGTCGCCGCCGCGGCGGCGAGCCCGACGCCGGGGGCCCGCCAGCGCGCTGCCCGCTGCGTCAGGTCCAGCGCGATGTGGCCGGCGAGCATGGCGACGAGGATCGACAACAGCACCAGGCTGGGGCTGTGGTGCATCGCCAGGCCGGGCCCGGGGACGTCCATGCGCATGTGGTCCACTCCCAGGTCATCGGCCGCTCGGGCAGGGTTTTACTGCCCATTTGTCCGCGTACGGACATGTTCACGCTATCAACGCGCCGCGGGGTTTGGACTGCCGCCGCGAGGGCATCCCGCCTCACGGTGGTGTGCCGCCCCAGCACCCGGCCGGCCCTCATCGGCCCGCTTCTCGCACTCGCGCTGCTGCTGGTGGCGCCCGCGCTCGCCCGCGCCGACTGCGGCCCGCAGCCGCTGGCCCACACGTTCATGCCCTGGCTCGACGCGTCCTGGTACGAGGCGGCGCCGGACGGCGGCCTCGAGGCCGGCGGCGCCGGCTGGGCGCTGGGCGACGGCGCGGCCGTCGTGACGGGCAACGACCCGTACGAGCCGGGGACCAGCGCGCTGTCGCTGCCCGCGGGAGCGTCGGCCACCACGCCGCCGATCTGCGTAGACCTCGCGCATCCCACGCTGCGCTTCTTCGCCCGCGGCGGGTCGGGCGTGCTGCTCGTCACCGCGCTGTTTCGCGACGCGCTCGGGCTCCAGCACGCGCTGCCGGTCGGCGCGCTGACGGCCGGCGGCGACTGGGCCCCGTCGCCCGTGCTGGCGATCGTGGGCAACCTGCTGTCCTCGCAGGTGGCGTTCCGCTTCGCCTCCGTGGGCGACTGGCAGCTCGACGACGTCTTGGATCGATCCCTACAGCAAGGGCTGAACCCGCACCGCCAGCAGCGCCATGTCGTCGCGCAGGGCCGGGCGACCGGCTCGCGAGGTGCTCACGATGCCCGTGCGGCGCGGCCGTAGCGCCTTCGCGATGCCAGGTCGAGCTGCTCCGGCGTCCACACCCCGGTGCCGTGGCCTCGGTCAGCCCGTCCGTGTAGAGGATCAGCGCGTCGCCCGGGCGAGCCGCGGCGCGGTCCTGCAGCTTCGCGTCGGCGATCGCGCCGAGCAGCGTGCCGCCGGCGCCGAGCGCGACTGGACGGCGCCGTCCGACGCAGCACGCGCGGCAGCGGATGCCCGCCGCAGGCCACGGTGACCGCCACCGTGTCGCTGTCAGCTGCAGCCGGGCGACAGGCCAGCGTCACGAAGCGGCCGCGCCCTGGCGCAGCATCGAGGCGTTGAGCCAGCGCAGGATGCTCGGCGGGCGAGCGGTGGCGCGTGACCGCGGCGCGGATCGTGTAGCGGGCGAGCGCGGTCACCGCGGCGGCCTCGGCGCCCTTGCCGCAGACGTCGCCGATCACCGCGAACCACTCGCGGTCGGCCGTGGAGAAGACGTCGTAGAAGTCGCCGCCGACCTCGTTGCCCTCGCCCGCCGCGCGGTAGATGCGCGCGCGGTCTCGACCCGGGGATCTCCGGCAGCGTCCGGCGGCAGCAGCGACTGCCTGGAGCGTGTGGGCGATCGCCGAGCGCGTGCGGTACAGGCGCGCGTTGTCGATCGCGGCGCCGACGCGCAGCCCGGGTCTCCTCGGCGGTCGACGCGGGTCCAGCAGGCCGCTCAACAGGATCGTCCCGGCGACGCGCGCGGATCGCGACCTCCTGCACCGGCACGAACTCCGGGCCGGGGTGCGCCACGTCGGCGCCGTCCAGCGAGATCGCGCACGAGCCGCCGACGCTCTGCGCGCGCCAGCCGCGCGACCTCGCGGCAGCGTCTCGTCGAGGATCGAGCGACCGCGGCGAGCGCGCGCGAGATCTCGGCCAGGAAGCGCTGGGCCTGCTCGGCCTGCTTGATCTCGGTGATGTCCTCGATCACGCTGATCGCCAGCCGCGGCTCGCCGCCCTCGAGCACCGGCGAGGCCTTCACGCGCGACCAGCGCTCGTGGTGGTGGACGACGACCGGATCGGTGTCGCCGCCCTCGAACACCCGCCGGCCGGGCAGCGTCTCCGGCGTCACCCCGAGCGCGTCGCCGAGCGCGTGCGCGCCGGCCAGCAGCCGCGCCGCGGCGGCGTTGGTGTAGACGAGGCGGCCGTCGGGATCCTCGGCCGCGACCGCGTCGGCCACGCCCTCGAGGATCGCCCGCAGCTCGGCCTCCTTGCGCCGCATCAGCTCCTCGAGCCGCAGGTTCTCCAGCGACACCGCGGCCTGCGCGGCGAGGTGCTCGAGCAGGTCGCGCTCGACGGCGTCGAACGCCGCCCGGTGCGCGCGACCGCCAGCACGTGGTGTGCGCCGACGCCGATGGCGAGCGCGTTGCTCCTGCGGCGTGCCGAGCGCGAACTCGGCCGCCAGCAGCGACAGCGGGTCGGCCGGCCGATCGCGAGCCGCGCGTGCTGAGCGCCGTCGTCGACGGACCTCGCTCAGCCGCCCGGCGTCGGCCTGCAGCGCCTCGACGACGTCGTCAGCAGGACCCACTCCAGCGCGGCGCGGTCCTGCGGCGCCGGGACCGTCTCGGCCAGCCGCCGTGGGCCGCATGACCCGGCCGGCCTGGCGGCGCAGGTCCTCGGCGCGCGCAACTCGAGCGCCCGGGTGGAGCGCCGGAACGCGCGCTCGAGCGCCAGCTCGTGGGCGATCCGCGCGCTGCGCTCGCGGGTGATCAGGCCGAGCAGCGCGCGGGCGCGATCGCCAGCAGGTAGGCGTATTCGTGGTTCGCGGACGCCAGCACGGCGAGGTAGCCGACCGGGGCGAGCAGGGCGTCGATCAGGAAGACGAGCGCGAGCACGGGCAGAGTCGGCGGGGGTGATCCCGGCGCCGAAACACTCGCGCGCCGCTCGAGGCCACGAGGTCGGTGGCGAACTGCGCGGCGAGCGCGAGCAGCAGCGCGCCGGCGCCCGTGGCCGGGGCCGAGGAACGTGACCACGAGCGCCGGGCCGACCGAGTACCAGCCGTCGGCGACGACGACCGCGAGCCGCTCGGGGTGCGCGCGCCGGAGCAGGAGCTCCGGCAGCTCGCCCAGCGCCGAGCCGCAGCCACGAGCGCGGCACCCGGCGGCGGGCGTGAGCAACAGCATCGGCACGAAGACCAGCTGCGTGGGGCGGATCAGCCCGGGCCCGAGCGGGAAGCGCACCCGGCGCACGAGGCCGTAGCAGGCGACGAGCAGCACGGCGGTGCGCGGGCTCTCGAAGCTCTCGGGATGCAGCAGCGGCAGCCCCGCCGCGACGAGCGCGAACAGCGTGGCGACCACCAGCTCCGTCCGGCGTTCGCGTGCGGACAGCCGCCGGGCCAGCGCGGGCTCGCGACGCTCGAGCAGACCCTCCGCGATGGCCGCCGCCGCACCCACCGAGCGCCGCAGCGGATGCCGGCGCGGGGCGCGCGAAGGCGACTCGAGCTGGGTGCTCATCTGCGGGAGTATCCGTGCCCGGCCGGCGGCGCGCGCCAGCCGCACGGTTGGCTAGGTCAACACGACCACCTTGAGGCCGTCGCGGGCCGCCGCCGTGCCGAACGCCTCCGCGCAGCGATCGATCGCGAACCGGCCGGTCACCAGCCAGTCGAGCTCCACCAGCCCGCGCTCGACGAGCGCGACGGCCCGCGGATAGACCGTCTTCATGCGCCGCGACATGACAAGGGTCAGGCCCTTGCGGCGGGCCAGCGACGCCGAGAACGAGGTGCGGTCGTCGCTCGGGATGCCGGCCAGCACGACGCGCGCGCCGGGGCGGGCGAGCAGGAGCGCGGCGTTGACGGCGTCCTGCGCGCCGGCGGCCTCGAACGTCACGTCCACTTGGACGTCGGGCAGCGCGCCGGGCGTGACCGCGGCCTCGGCGCCGGCCTTCAGCGCGGCCTCGCGGCGGTGCGCGAGGGGGTCCGAGGCCACGACGACGCGCGCGCCGGCCGCGCGCGCCACCTGGATGATCAGCAGCCCGATCGGCCCGCAGCCCAGCACGGCCACCTCGGCGGCCAGCGCGACGTGCCCGAGGTCGAAGGCGTGGATGGCGACGCCGAGCGGCTCGAGCAGCGCGCCGGTGACGGCGTCGAAGCCGTCCGGCAGCGGGTACAGCGCGGCGGTCGGCCAGGCGAGATAGCGCTGGAGGCCGCCGTCGCGGTCGCCGTGGCCGGCGAACGCCGTGTGCGGGCAGAGGTTGTGGTGGCCCTCGACGCACAGGCGGCAGCGCCCGCACGGCAGCGCCGGGTCGACGGCCACGCGGCAGCCGTCCAGCGGGCCGCCCTCGACCGTCCCGGCGAACTCGTGGCCCGGGACGACGGGAGCGGCGAGGCGCGTGCCGCCGATCCCGCCGTCCTCGAACCAGTGGAGGTCCGAGCCGCACAGGCCGACGGCCTCCACGCGCACGAGGCTCTCGCCGGCGTGCGGCGTGGGCTGTGGCTCGTCGGCGACCCTGATGTCGCCGGCTCCGTGGGAGGCGCGCGGCGGCCGGCATGCCGGGGCAGGATATTCAGCCGGCGCGCAGCGCGAATCCGCCCTCGGGCCGGCCGCCCGACTGCAGCGCGCCGCCGTAGACGGCGACGCGCTCGCGGATGCCCACCCGGCCGTGCGAGCGCGGGGGCGAGGGGAGCGGTCTTGGTCACAGGACCAAGCCTCGCCCCGCGTCGCGGCGGGCGCATCGGTCACGGGCGCAGTTTGGGGTCGCTCCCGCGAGCGATCGTGTTACGCGTAGGTGTCGACGGCGACGCCGCCGTCCACGGTGACCGACGTGGAGGCGTCAGGCGTGTAGGGCTTCGCGGTGCTCGGGGACTCGCCCAGCAGGGTGCCGAAGTCGACGCCCTGGGTGAGCTTGCTCAGCAGGTCGGTCTGGCTGACGCCGAGGCTGCCGGCCAGCGTGGCGAGGTTCTGGTCGGCCGTGCTCGCGTCGCTGTCGCTGGCGCTGCTGCTCTTGTGGCCGTGGTGGCCATGGTGGGCGCCGTGGGGGGGCCCGGGCCCTTGCCCGCGGCGATGTTCGTGGCCATCTGCGTGAGCTGGTCGTCGCTCAGCGCGGGCGCGTCGGCCGGCTTGTCGGCCTGGATGTCCGACTTGACGGCGTCGGTGAGGTCGGTCGAGGAGACGCCCTTGGACGAGGCGATGTCGTCGAGCGTCTGACCGGACTTCAGCGCCGACTGCAGGTCGTCCGTGCTCAGGCCGAGCAGCTGCGCGGTGTTGTCCATGCTCGGCGGCTGGCGGCGCTGCTGCTGCTGTGGCTGCAGCGCCTGGATGTCGGCGGTGGAGCTGAGGGAGGAGATCGTCATGTCCTCTTGATCGGCGGGTCCGCCGGGCGGCGGCGAAGAGTTCCGGCAATATCGCCTGAGAGGACGCTGAAGATCTCATCCACGGTTCCTCTTGCGGGGACGCCCGGCGGGGGCGGCGGGCGCTCGACGACGATCACCGGCAGCCCGCGCTCGCGAGCGGCCGCGAGCTTCGCCTCGGTCGCCTCGCCGCCGCTGTCCTTGGTGACGAGCAGGTCGATGCCGTGGCGGTCGATGAGCGCCAGCTCGCCGCGCGGCGCGTAGGGGCCGCGGTCGAGCAGCAGCGCGTGACGGCGGGGCAGCGGCGGGTCGGGGGCGGTGATGGCGCGGATCAGGAAGAACGCGCGGCTGTCGGCGAACGCGGCGAGCTCGCGGCGTCCCGTGGTCAGCAGCACGCGGGCGTCGGGCGGGACGGCGAGGGCGGCGGCGGCGATGTCGGGGACGCGCGTCCAGCGGTCGCCGGGGCGCTCGCGCCAGCGCGGGCGCTCGAGCCGCACCAGCGGCACACCCGCGCCCGCGGCGAGCGCGGAGATGCGCGCCGCGAACGGGTGCGTGGCGTCGACGACGGCGTCGAACCCGGCGGCGAGGCGGGCGAGGTCCCGGGCGTCCTCCAGCGGGCCGATCCGGGTCTCGCCGGCCGGCCGCTGCGGGTCGGGCACGGCGCCGGCCAGCGAGGTGAGGACGTGGTCGCCGCGGGCGTGCAGCGCCGCCGCCAGCGCCCGGGCCTCCGTAGTGCCGCCGAGGATCAGGACCCGCATGGGCTCGTAGGCTGTCGGCCGTGCGCAACGTGCTCGTGATCGGGATCGGCGCCGGTGACCCGGAGTACGTGACCGTGCAGGCCATCCGGGCGCTGAACGCGGCCGACGTCCTGTTCGTGCTCGAGAAGGCCGACGAGCAGCGCGAGCTGATCGAGCTGCGCCACGAGATCTGCCGGCGCTACATCGAGGGCCCGTATCGCGTCGCCACCGCGGCCGACCCGCCGCGCGGCCGCGGCGACGCCGCCGTCGCGGACTGGCGGCACCGGCGCGCCGACGTGTGCGAGGCGCTGATCGCCGGGCTGGGCGAGGACGAGGCGGGGGCCTTCCTGGTCTGGGGCGATCCGGGCCTGTACGACGGCACCCTGGCCGTGCTGGAGGACATCCTCGCCCGCGGGCGCGTCGCGTTCGCGTACGAGGTGATCCCCGGCATCAGCGCGCCGGCCGCGCTGGCGGCGCGCCACCGCGTGGCGCTGAACCGCGTCGGCCGCCCGGTGCAGATCACCACGGGCCGGCGGCTGCCCGAGTCCGCCGGCGACGCCGTGGTGATGCTCGACGGCGACCAGGCCTTCCTGGACGTGGCGGCGGACGGCGTGGACATCTACTGGGCCGCCTACCTGGGCATGCCCGACGAGATCCTGCTGTCCGGCCCGCTGGCCGAGGTGGGGGAGGACATCGCCCGCGCGCGCGCCGAGGCGCGCGAGCGCAAGGGCTGGATGTTCGACACCTACCTGCTGCGGCGTCCCTAGCTCCACAGCGCCGCGAGGGTCGTGCACACGGCGAGCTCCGCGAGCTTCGCGGTCGCCCCGTAGCCGTCGCCGGTCACGCCGCCGAGGCCGCGCTGGAGCGTCGCCCCGGCGACCAGCGCGGCCAGCGCCGCGGCAGCGAGCGCGGCGGCGCCGGGGCCGGGGGTCGCGACGGCGAGCGCGGTGGCGATGGCCAGCGCGGTGCCGATGGCCAGCGCCGGCGTGGTGACCCGCAGCAGCGCGCCGGCGCCGCCGGGCCGCGCGGGCGAGAGCGCCCGGGAGACCGGCAGGATCGCCCAGCGGGCGAGGACGTGGGCCACGATCAGCGTCCGCACGGCGTGGCCGGTGTCGAGGCCCGCCACGGTCGTGACGACGAGCCCGACCGCGAGGATCAGCGCGAGCGCCCCGAACGTGCCCACGCGCGGGTCCTTGAGGATCTCCAGCCGCCGCTCGCGCGTGGTGTGCGCGCCGAGCCCGTCCGCGACGTCGGCCAGCCCGTCCTCGTGCAGCCCGCCGGTGACCAGGACCGCGGCGGAGACGGCGAGCACGGTGGCGGGCGCGGGCGGCAGGACGAGGCCGGCGAGCGCCCGCACGCCCGCGGCGAGCCCGCCGACCACCAGCCCGACCAGCGGGAACCACGCCGCCGCGCGGTCCAGCCGCGGGCTCGCCGGGGCCGGCACCGGCAGGCGCGTCAGGAACGCCAGCGCCGTCCTCACGACGGCAGCTCGAGCGCCCGGCCGGCCACCACGAGCACCACGCGCTCCGCCGCTGCCGCCAGCGCCTGGTTGGCGTCGCCCGCGAGGTCCAGCCACGCCCGCGTCGCCGGGTCGGCCGGCACCGGCGCGAGCCCGGCCTCCTCCGCGACCACGACCGTCCGGCCGCGGCGGGCGATGACGCTGTCCACGCCGGCCCGGACCAGCGACTCGGCGCCGGTCTCCGTGCGCCCCGCGAAATCGCCGGCGCGGTGCATCACGCCGGCGATCCACGCGCCCAGCCCGTCGAGCAGGACGGGCCCGTCTCCCGCCTCCGCGAACGCCGCCGCGAGGTCGTCGCCGGCCTCGATCGTCGTCCACGCCGACCCGCGGCGCGCCCGGTGGACCGCGATCCGCTCGGCCATCTCCGCGTCCGCCGCCGCGCCCGTGGCCAGGTACGCGCCGCCGCCCAGCAGTCGCTCGGCGTACGCGCTCTTGCCGCTGCGGCGGCCGCCGAGGACGAGCGTCAGGCTCATTCGAAGTAGAGCAGCGCGTTGACGGCGGCGGCCGCGACCGCGCTGCCGCCGCGCTCGCCGCGGTTGGTCAGGCAGGGCAGGCCGGACGCGGCGAGCGCGGCCTTGGCGTCGGCGGCGCCGACGAACCCCACCGGCAGGCCGACGATCAGGGCCGGGGCGGCCGGCGGGGTCGAGAGGAGCTCGGCGAGCGCGGTCGGCGCGTTGCCGATCACCCAGACGGCGCCGGGCGGGGCCTCGGCGGCGGCGAGCCGCATCGCGGCGGCCGAGCGCGTCTGCGCGCCGGACGAGCGCGCCCGCGGGTCGTCGAGCGTCACCGTCGGCGCGAGCGTCGTGAGGCCGGCGGCCACCATCCGCGCGTCGCAGTACACGCGCGCGCCGCCCCGCAGCGCCTCGCGGCCCCGGGCGAGCGCCGCCTCGTCGAGCACGAGCGACTCGCCGAAGGAGAGGTCGGCCGACGCGTGGATGACCCGCTCGGCCACCGCGCGCGACAACGGCGGCAGGTGCCCGAGGTCGATCCGCGAGCGCAGGATCCGGTAGCTCTCGGCCTCGATCGGGTGGATCACGCGGGCCATGCGGCCTCCTCGGCGATCGCGCAGGTCGCGTGCTCGGAGCGGCGCTTGGCCACGGCGATGCGCGCCCCCGGCCCCGCGGCCAGCAGCGCCGCCGCCTCGGCCACGCTCGGCGTCCCGACGTGCCGGGCGACGACCGGCGACGGCGTCGGCACGGCCACCTCGGCCAGGGCGGCCGCCGGGTGCGCGCGCACCGGCACCCCGCAGGCGCCGGCGAGCGCCACCACGCACGGCTCCCGCGCCCGCCGGTCGATCGTGGCGACGGCCACCACGCGCCCGGACACGCCGGCCAGCGCCGCCTCCACGAGCGCGGCGAGCTCGTCCGCCGAACAGCCGCGACTGCAGCCGGCGCCGACGACGAGGCGCCTCACGCGCGTCTCCCCACGACCACCGTGACGGGGTTCTCGGCGGCCAGCCGGTGGCCGCCCGGCAGCGGCCGCAGCCGGCTCGCCTGGAGCGTGGTCGGCGGTCGCGTCCAGGCCGTGGGTGGCGAGCGACTCGAGCGCCGGCCCGACACGCTCGATCACCGCCAGCGCGACGACGACCGCGCGGCGGGTCCGCGGCGCGACCTCGGCGAGCACGCCCGGCAGCCCCTCGCCGCCGCCGCCGATGAACGCGGCGTCCGGATCGGGCAGGTCGATCAGCGCGGCGGGCGCCGCGCCGAGCACGGTGCGCACCGCGACGCCGTGGCGCTCGGCGTTGCGCCGGGTCAGCTCCATCGCCTCCGGGTCGCTGTCGATCCCGATCACCGCGGCGCCGAGCCGGGCGCATTCGATGCCGACGGCGCCGCTGTGGCAGCCCACGTCCCACACGAGGTCGCCGCTGCCGGGCCCGAGGGCGGCCAGCGCGACCGCGCGCACCTCGGCCTTGGTGATCATCCCGGCGCGGTGCGCGAACGCGTCCTCGGGCAGCGCCCACGAGCGCGGGCGCTCGGGGATGCGGCCGCCGCGCACCAGCACCACGTTGGGCTCGGCGAACTCGCGACCGGTCAGCTCCTCGGGCGTGCCGGTGATCACGCGCTCGGCGCCGGTGCCCAGCGCCTCGGCCACCGTGACCGTCCGGCCGGACCCCGCCAGCGCGGCGACGACCGCGCGCGCCGGCGCCCGGGGCTCGGTCAGCACCGCCACCTTCGGATGCGCGAGCGCGGCGTGGATGGCCGGCCGCGGATCGCGGCCGTGGGCCGAGACCACGAGCGCGTCGTCCCACGGCAGCCCGAGCCGGGCGAACGCCAGCGCGACCGACGACGGCGCGGGGTGGACGTCGAGCCGCTCGGGCCCCGCGACCTCGCCGAGCGCCCGCACCACGCCGAAGAACCCGGGATCGCCCGAGGCGAGCACGCAGACCGGGCCGGGCTCGCGGGCCAGCGACGCGAGCGCGGCGCCGAGGCCGGCGCCGAGCTCCACCCGGCGCGCGGCGGGCGGGGCGAGCGCGGCGAGCACGGCGCGGCCGCCGGCGACGACCTCAGCGCCCGCGAGGAGCGGCTCGGTCCCCGGCGGGACGCGATCGCCGGTGACGCCCAGCACGGCGATGCGGTTCACTCCGCGCGCCTCCGGTAGCGGTCGGGACGGCCGAGCGGGCGGTAGCGGTGCCCGTAGCCGGCGTCGTAGACGTGCGAGCGCCCGCCGTCCGCGCCCAGCGCCGGGCCGACGAGCACGAGCGCCTGCGTGGTGATGCGCGCCGCCCGGATGCGCTCGCCCAACTCGGCCAGCGGGCAGCGGATGACCAGCTCGTCGGGCCAGGTGGCGCGGTAGACCACCGCGCACGGCGTCCCGGGGGCGTAGCCGCCCTCCTGCAGCTCGGCCTGCAGCTCGCGCGGCCGGCGCACCGACAGGAACAGCGCCATCGTCGTCCCGTGCGCGGCGAACGCGCGCAGATCCTCGTTGGCCGGCATCGACGTGCGCTGCGCCCGCCGGGTGAGGATGAGCGACTGCGAGACGTCCGGCACGGTCAGCTCCTGCCCGAGCGCGGCCGCCGCGCCCGCCAGCGACGAGACCCCGGGCACGATCTCCACCTCGAGGCCCAGCGCGCGGCAGGCGCCGAGTTGCTCGTGCAGCGTGCCGTAGAGCGTCGGGTCGCCGGAGTGCACGCGGGCCACGCGCAGGCCGTCGCGGGCCGCGCGGGCATAGACGGCCAGGACGTCGTCGAGCGTCTTGTCGTCGGACGCGAGGATCTCCGCGCCCGCCCGGGCGTGGGCCAGGACGCGCTCGTCGACCAGCGAGCGCGCCCAGACGACGACGTCGGCCTCGCCCAGGATGCGCACGGCCCGCAGCGTGAGCAGGTCCGGGGCGCCGGGCCCGGCGCCGACGAACGCCACGCGCCCGCTCACGCCTCCGCCCTTGGCCGCCCGGCGCGTACGAGGTCCGGCCGCACGGCCAGCAGCGCGCGGACGATGAATCCGGTGATCGTCGCCTCGATCACCGAGATGACCGCGTAGGCGCCGAGCGTCGAGGCCGCCAGCGCGCCCTTGTCGATGTGCACCGCCGCACCGAGCGTCACCTCCACCACGAAGATGCACGCCGCGACCATCACGTCGACCACCGCGGCGAGTGCGCAGGCCAGCGGCAGCGACATCACGCGGCGCAGCGCCAGATCAGCGGGTAGCCGACGAAGGCCGGGATCAGCGCGAGGTTCGTGATCGTCAGCCCGAGCGTGGTGATCCCGCCGTCGCCGAACAGCGCCTGGATGACGCAGACCACCGCGATCGTCAGCCCGCCCACCCACGGTCCGAGCAGCGCGACGGCCAGCGTCCCGCCGAGCAGGTGGCCCTCGGTGCCGATGGTGATCGGGACCATCGGCGCGTCGCCGACCAGGAAGAACGCGGCGGCCAGGCCGGCCAGCGGCAGGTCGCGCTCGCGCATCGATTCCCGGGCGCCGCGCAGGCAGACGGCGACGCCCGCCGCGCCCGTGACGGCACCGATGGCGGCGGCCTCGCCGTTCAGGAATCCGTCGGGGATGTGCACAGGTCCAGGGCGGCGGCGGGGCCGACGACGAAGGTCACGGGCGGGGGGAGGGGAGCGGGCAGTGCGGACAAGGTCCCGCGCAGCACGCGCTGCTCGGGCCGCCCGGCGGCGGAGACGGCGGCGATCGGCGTGTCCGGGGCGCGGCCGCCCGCGATCAGCGCCGCGGCGGTGCGGCGGATCCGCCCGCGGCCGGTGAGGATGACGAGCGTCCCGCCGAGCCGGGCGAGCGCCGGCCAGTCGGGTGGCTCGGCGTGCTCGGGGTCCTCGTTGCCGTCGACGACCGTGGCGGTGACCGACAGCCGGCGCAGCATCAGCGGGATGCCGGCGGCGGCCGGGGCGGCCAGCGCGGCGGACACCCCGGGGACGACGCGCACGCCGATCCCCGCCCGCTGCAGGGCCACGGCCTCCTCGGCGCCGCGGGACGCGACGAACGGGTCGCCGCTCTTCAGCCGCACCACGTCGCCGCGCCGCGCCAGGTCGACCAGCAGCGCGTTGACCTCGTCCTGGCCGAGCGCTCGCTGCCCGGGCGCGCGGCCGACGCAGTGGCGCTCCGCGTCCGGCGGCGCGAGCGCGAGGATGGCGTCCATCGACGGGCGGTCGTAGACGATCACGCGCGCGGAGCGCAGCAGCTCGACCGCCGCGACGGTCAGCAGCGACGGGTCGCCCGGCCCGGCGCCGACGAGGTGGACGGTCACGCCGCGCCCCTCGTGGCCACCAGCCAGCGGCCCGCCCAATGCGCGGTGTCGCCGGCGACCAGCACGAGCGACCGCATGGTCACCGCCTCGACGTCGACGCCGGCCAGCGTCGTGGCCACGATCGACTCGCCCGGCCGCGCCACGTCGGTGGCCACGATCACCGGCGTCTCCGGCGGCCGGTGCTCACGCAGCACGTCCAGCGCGCGCTCCAGCGGCCGGGTCCGCGAGCGCGGGTTGTAAAGCGCCAGCGCGATCCCGGCGGCGGCGAGCGCGGACAGCCGGCGCGCCACCGTCTCCCAGGGCACGTTCAGGTCGGACAGCGACAGCGTCGCCCAGTCGTCGGCCAGCGGCGCGCCGACCCGCGCGGCCACGGCGAGCGCCGCCGTCACGCCGGGGATCACCTCGACCTCGACGCCGGCCGCCGCGATCAGCGTCCGCGCCGCCATCCCGTGCACGCCGGCGTCGCCGCTCGACACGAGCGCCACCCGCGCGCCGGCCGCGGCGCGCTCCACCGCCTCCAGCGCCCGCGCCTCCTCCTCGCCCATCCGCCCGCGCAGCACCTCCTGGCCGTCGAGCAGGTCCGCGCACTGGTCGACGTACGGGCCGTAGCCGGCGACCACCTCGGCCTCGCGGATCGCCCGCTCGGCGGCGGGCGTGCGCAGCGCCGGGTCGCCCGGCCCCAGCCCGACGATGCGCAGCGACCCGGTCATGCCGCGAGCGGGTTGAAGCCGGCGGGCAGCTCGAGCCGGTGCGCGGCCATGAACCCGGCGTCGGCCAGGATCTCGCGCGTCGGGCCGTCGGCGACCACCTGGCCGCGGTCGAGCACCACCGCGCGCGGGCACAGCTCCAGCGCGTACGGCAGGTCGTGCGTGACCAGCAGCACGGCGATCCGCAGCGACACCAGCACGTCGAGCAGCTCGCGCCGGGCGGCGGGATCGAGCGCGCCGGTCGGCTCGTCGAGCACGAGCACGTCGGGCTCGCAGGCCAGCACGCCGGCGATCGCCGCCCGCCGGCGCTCCCCGGCGCTCAGGGCGTGGGGCGGCCGCGTCTCGAAGCCGGTCAGCGCCACCGCGTCCAGCGCCGCGCGCACCCGCTCGCGCAGCGCCTCGCCGCGCAGCCCCTGGTTGGCCGGGCCGAACGCCACGTCGTCCTGCACGGTGGGCATGAACAGCTGGTCATCGGGGTCCTGGAACACGATCCCCACGCGCCGGCGCAGCGCGCGCCGCTCGCGCACCTCGCCGCCCACCTCGACGCGGCCGTCCAGGTCCTCCAGCGCGCCGCAGGCCGCCAGCGCGAGCGTCGTCTTGCCCGCCCCGTTCGGGCCGAGCACCGCCAGCCGCTCGCCCGGCATGACCGAGAGGTCGACTCCGGCCAGCGCGTCCGTCCCGTCCGGGTAGGCGTAGCGCAGGCCGGTGAGCGCCAGCGCCGGCGGCGTACCGGCAGGCACCGCCACCGAGGCCGCCGGCCGCGGGATGGCCGGCGGCGGCAGCGGCGCCCGGGTGGCCCGGCGCGCCCGCCGGCGCCCGCGCGCCGGGCCCTCGCCGTGCGGGGTGAGCGAGATCGGCAGGCCGACCTTGTCCTCGTAGCCGGGCAGCCGCACGCGGTACGTGCACAGGTCGCAGTTCATCCGCACCGGGCCGGTGAGCGCCTCGCGGTAGCGCTCGAGCACGAGCCGGGCCAGGCGCCGGTCCGGGCCGAGGTGCGCGCCCGCCCGCACGTCCACCTCGGGGTGCTCCGCCGCCCAGTCGGCCGCCTCGCCGTAGATGCGCGGCAGCAGCACGCCGGTGAACAGCAGGAACGGCACGACCGCGACGCGCCGCGCCCCCAGCGCCCGGCAGCGCTCCAGCGCCTGGGTGACCGTGGGAGAAGCCACGCCGGCGAACGCCGGCTCCACCAGGCCGAGGCCGCGCCGGTCGGCCAGCAGCCGCGCCACCTTGTAGAGGTCCGAGGTGGCGTCGGGGTCGCTCGACCCCCGCGCCACGAGCACGACGGCGCACTCCGCCGGGTCCGCGTCGCCCAGCGCCTCCCGCGCCCGGTCCTCGGCCACCGCCAGCACCGCCGGGTCGATGCCCAGGTCGCGGCCCATGCGGAACGCCACCCCGGGGTGGCGCGCCCGCGCCCGGGCCAGCGCGGCCGGCCCGTCGTTCTTCAGGTGCCCGGCGGCCAGCAGCACGAGCGGGATCGAGACCACGTCCGTGCTCCCGCGCGCCACGAGCTCGTCGATGCCCTGGTCGACCAGCGGCTCGGTGAGCTCGATGAAGCCGAAGCCGACCGGCAGCTCGGCCGCCGCCTCGCGCACGTGGTCGGCGAGCTGCCAGAACTCCTCGACGCCGTCCGCGTCGCGCGAGCCGTGCCCGACGATCAGCAGCGCCGCGCTCACACCCACCCCCGGGCGGCGGCGAGCACGGCCAGCGCCGCGACGGGCAGCGCCAGCGCGACCGGCCAGGCGACGGCGGGCGCCCGGGGCGCGAGCTCCAGCCCGGGCAGGCGGCCGTCGTAGCCGCGGGCGAGCATCGCCGCGTGCACGCGCTCGCCGCGCGCGAACGTCCGCACGGCCAGGACGCCCAGCGTGCGGCCGATCCCCTGCGCCTGCCACAGCCAGCGGGCCTCGTCGCCGCGCTGGGCGCGGGCGAGCCGCATCCGCCGCAGCTCGTCCAGCAGCACCTGCAGGTAGCGCAGGGCGAAGCCGGCGATCGCGGTCAGCACGCGCGGCGCGCCCAGGCGCTGGGCCCCGCCCAGGATCTCCGGCGCCGGCGTCGTCCAGGTCAGCACGCCCGTCGCCAGCACGGCCAGCGTGGCCTTGCAGAGGATGCCGATTGCCAGCCACAGCCCGGGCCGGCCGGACACGATCGGCAGCAGGACGACGAACAGCACGAACGGCGCCTCGATCGCCAGCCGGCCGGCCAGCAGCCGCGGCGAGGTGCGCGCGGCGAGCGCGACGGCGGCCAGCAGGACGGCGTCGACGGCGTACGGCCAGAAGACGTCCCCGCGGGGGACGAGCGCCACCGCGAGCACGAACAGCACCGTAGCCGCCACCTTGCACTCGGCGGGTGCGCGGTGCAGCGCGGTCTCGACGACCGCCTCGGGCTCGGCGCCGTGGGCCGAGCCGCTCATATCCGGCCTCCGCGGCCGTCGCGGGCGGCCGGGACGATGATCGTCGACAGGTAGGGCGCCTCGCCCGGGCGCGGCGCTCCGACGCGCTCGTCCGGCGTGCCGAGCTGCTCGCCATAGACGACGCGGTCGCCCGCGCCCGCCGCGCGCACCGCCTCCAGCACCTGCGGCAGCCGGCGGCCGCCCTTGTAGACCACGACCGTGTCGAAGCCGGCCAGCGCCGCCCGCAGCGGCTCGTCGCCCGCCGTGTACGGCACGAGCGCGAGCCGCTCGGCCCCCTCGGCCAGCACGGTGCCCGAGCGCGCCGCGAGGTCCTGCATCGCGGTGATCCCGGGGACCGTCTCGATCTCCGCATCGGGGACGAGCGCCCGGACGGTGTGGGCGATGTAGGTGAACGTGGAGTAGAGGTTGGGGTCGCCGAGCGTGGCGAAGGCGGCCGTGCCGGTCCTGACCACCTCGGCGATCGCCGCGCCGGCGCGGTCCCAGTGCGCGTCGCGCGCGCCGGTGTCGGTCATGGCGAAGTCGAGCGGGGTGACCTCCGCGTGCGCGGCGACGATCGCCGCCGCCCGGCCGCCGGCGGGCGCGAACACGCGGTCGGCCGCCCGCAGGACGCGCAGCGCCTTCAGCGTGAGGTGCTCGGGGTCGCCCGGGCCGACGCCGACGCCGACGAGCCTCATACGAGCGCCTCGTTGGCCGCGGCGGTCACGAGCCGGCGAGCGACGTCCGGCGTGGCCGCCCAGTGGGTGTGGAGGTACGACGCGTGCACCCGCCCGCGCACGTGGCCCTCGCGGCCCTTGGCGTGCTCCCACGCGCCGCCCTCGGGCGTGACCCGGGAGCGGTGGAACTCGTGCCCGCGCACGCGGGTGCCGGCCGGCCACACCGGATGGTCGTGGCGCGCCGTCGCCTCGCGGTAGCCGAGCGTGAGCCGGGGCGTCATCTCCGCGGTCACGTCGAGCACCCCGCACATCGGGTGCCCGTCCAGCTCGCGCGCGAGGTAGAGCAGCCCGCCGCACTCGGCCAGCACCGGCCCGGAGAACGCGGCGATCTCGGCCCGCAGCCGCGTGTTGGCCGACAGCTCGTGGCCGAACACCTCGGGGAAGCCGCCGGCCAGGACCAGCGCCTGGGCGTCGGGCAGCGCCTCGTCGGCCAGCGGGTCGAACGGGACGAGCTCCGCGCCGGCGCCGCGCAGCAGCTCGAGGTTCTCCTCGTAGTGGAACGAGAACGCGGGCCCGCGGGCGATGGCGATCCGCGCCGGCGGTCCGTCGCCCTCAGGCGACCAGGCGGGGCCGGGCAGCGGCGGCGCGCTGCGGGCGAGCGCGAGCAGCCGCGTCGAGGTCGCAGTGGGCGGCGATGGCGGCGGCCAGCCGGCCCAGCGTCTCCCGCGCGCGGGGCTCGCGCTCGGCCACCGGGACGAGCCCGAGGTGGCGCTCGGGCACCGCGAGCTCCGCGTCGCGGCGCAGCGCGCCGAGCACGGGGATGCCCGCCGAGCGCCTCGCGCAGCAGCGCGTCGTGGGCCTCGCCGCCGACGCGGTTGAGGATCACGCCGGCGACGTCGACCTCGCGGGTCGAATGTCCGGTAGCCGTGGACGATCGCCGCCGCCGCTGCGCGCCATCGCCGCCGCGTCGACGACGAGCACGACGGGCGCCCGCAGCAGCTTGGCGACGTGCGCGGTGGAGGCCAGCTCGCCGCGCCCGGACGCGCCGTCGAAGAGCCCCATCACGCCCTCGATCACGGCGACGCCGGCGTCCCGCGCGCCGTGGCGGAACAAGCGGCGCGATCAGCTCCGGGCCGCTCAGGAACGCGTCGAGGTTGCGGCCCGGCCGGCCGGCGGCGAGCGCGTGGTAGCTGGGGTCGATGAAGTCCGGCCCGACCTTGAAGGCGCCTGCACGTGCTCCCCGCTGCGCGCAGCGCCGCCGATCAGCCCGCGTGGCCACGGTCGTCTTGCCCGCGCCCGAGCTCGTCCCGGCGATGACGAGCCGCGGGATCACCACTCGATCCCCTGCTGGGCGCGGATGCCCTGCGTCCATCGGGTGCTTGACCTTGACGACCTCGGAGACCAGGTCGGCGGCGTCGATCAGCCCGGGGGCGGCGTCGCGGCCGGTGACCACGACGTGCTGGAAGCCGGGGCGGTCGCGCAGCGTCGTCGACGATGTCCTCGCTCGGGGATCCAGCCCCACTTGATCGGCGTAGGTGAGCTCGTCGAGCAGCAGGAACTCGTAGCGCTCCGTCGGCGATCCGCCGCTTGACCTCGTCCCAGCCCGCGCGCGCCATGTCGGCCGACTCCTCGAGGTCCTTGGAGATCCACGACCAGCCGTCGCCCATCTTCTCCCAGTCGATGCCGCCGAGCGCGGCGGCGGCCTTCGCCTCGCCGACCTTCCACTTGCCCGACTTGACGAACTGGAAGACGCCGCAGCGGTAGCCGCGCGCCCACGAGCGCATGAGCATCCCGAACGCCGACGTGTCGACTTGCCCTTGCCGTGGCCGGTGATCACGATCAGCAGCGGCCGGTCGCGCGGCTTGCGGCGCTTGGGCTCGGCGCTGCCGCGGTCGTCCGGGGGTGCGGGACGTCGATGCTCATGCGGCCGCCGTCGCGCGGCGCGAGCGGCCGCCAGGCGAGCTCGCCGGTCATGCGGCGCGCGCGCGAGTCATGCGGCGTGCAGCGCGGACAGCGGTGCAGGCGGGCGCCGGCGGCCTGCGCGAGCTCGGCGGCGAGGCCGAGGCGCACCGGCCCCTCCTCGATGTCGAACACGACGCACGCCGTCGGCGGCGCCGGCCGAGCCGCTGCGCGGCGGCGCGGGCCGCGCCGGCGCGGCGTCGGCGACGCGGCCGTCGGTGAGCGACGACGGCGAGCGCGCGGCGGCCGCGGGTCGCGCGCGCGCTCGCGCGCGGATCGAGCCGCGCCGGCGGCGTCGAGACCGGCGGCCAGCGGCGTGCGGCCGCCGGTGGGCAGCTCGGCCGATCGCCGCGGCGGCGCGCTCGACGGCTGCCGGGGCGCGAGCAGGACGCGTCGCGCCCGGTCGCCGCGGAAGGCGACGAGCGGCGACCCGGTCGCGGCGCGCGTAGGCGTCGCGCAGCAGGCCGAGGAGCGCGCCCTTGACGCGCGCCAGGCGCCGGCGGGCGCCCATCGAGCCCGCTGGCGTCGACGACCAGAGCACGAGCAGCGCGCCCTCGCGGCCGGCGCGCACGTGCTCGCGCAGGTCGCGCGCGCGGCGTCGGCCCGCAGCGAGCGCGCGCGCAGCGTGGCGACCGAGCGCGACGGTCGGCGCGGGTCCGCGACCGCGCCGGCCGGCTGTCGATGTCGACCGGCGGCCGGCGCCGCGGCGCGGCGCGCCGGCCGGCCGGGCCCGCGCGCCGACGCCGGCGAGCGCGAGCGCGGCGCGCGGCCGGCGGCGCGGGTCGCGGCGGGTCGTCGCGCGGCGGGCGCGGGCGCTCGGCGCGAGTCGGCGCGCTCGGGCGCTCGGCGCCTCGGGCGCGGCGCCGCGCCGGCGCCCTCGAGGCGGGCTGCCGGCGCGCGGCCGCCGCTCGGCGGCGCCGGCCGGCCGGCGCCTCGGGCGGCTCGGGCTCGGCGTCGTCGCAGCGCGCGCGTCGAGCTCGGCGTCGTCGAGGCCGGCGCGCTCGCAGCGGGTCGCGCCGGCGGCGGTGGGCAGCGCCAGCGCGCGCCGCGCGGCGGACGTGCTCCTCGCGCGACCTCGTCGGCGCCGTCCAGCGCGGCCAGCGCGCGGGCCGCGCGCGCGCAGACGATGTCGCCGCGCGACGCCGTCGACGCCCAGGCGCGGCGCAGGCGCCGGCGATCCGCAGCAGCTCGCGCTCGGCGCAGCCGCGACGCGCGGCAGGCGCGCGCGCGCGGCGGCGATCCGGGCCGCGCAGCGCGTGCCTCGTCGGCCGCGCAAGCGCGCGGCGAACGCCGCCGGGTCGGCGCTCGAAGGCCAGCCGCCGGCGGACGATCTCGGCGCGCACGCGCGGGGTCGCGCGGCGCCGGCGCACCTCGACGCCGAGCCCGAAGCGGTCGAGCAGCTGCGGGCGCAGCTCGCCCTCCTCGGGGTTCATCGTCCCGACGAGCAGGAAGCGCGCGGCGTGCACGACCGACACCGCCTCGCGCTCGACGCGGACGACGCCCGAGCGCCGCGGCGTCGAGCAGCGCGTCGACGAGGTGGTCGGGCAGCAGGTTGACCTCGTCGACGTAGAGGATCCCGCGGTGCGGCGCGGGCGAGCAGCCCGGGCTCGAAGGCGCGCTCGCCGCGCCAGCGCGCGGCCGAGGTCGAGCGCGCCGACGAGCGCGGTCGAGCGTCGCGCCGAGCGGCAGCTCGACCAGCGGCGCCGGCGCGCAGCTCGACGGGCGCGTCGCCGGGCACCGGGCCGCCGCGGCGCGAGCTCGCCCGGGCGCGAACGCGAACGGCTGCCCGCCGCCGCCGCGACCGGCGGCAGCAGCGGCGCCAGCGCCGCGCACCGCGGTCGACTTGGCGGTGCCGCGCTCGCCGCGCACGAGCACGCCGCCGACGTCGGGCGCGACCGCGTAGACCAGCAGCGCCTCGACCAGCGCCTCCTGGCCGACGATGCGCGCGAGAGCGGGAAGCGCGGCGCTCACGCGGCCGGCCTCCTCCAGCTCGCCCTCGAGCGCAGGTAGCGGTCGCGGATCGCCGCCGAGCGTCTGCGTCCGTCGCGGCGTCGCCCACAGCCCGCGCTCGGCGGCCTCGAGCAGCCGCTCGGCGATCGCCCGCGCCGCCCACGGGTTGGAGCGGCGACATGAACGTCGCGACGTCGTGCGTCGAGCAGGTAGCGCTGCGCGACCTGCTCGTACATCCAGTCCTCGGCGACGCCGGTCGTCGCGTCGTAGCCGAACAGGTAGTCGACGGTCGCCGACAGCTCGGCCGCGCCCTTGTAGCCGTGGCGGATCATCGACGCGATCCAGCGCGGGTTGGCGACGCGGGCGCGGAAGACCCGGCGCGTCTCCTCGGCCAGCGTGCGGGCGACCACGCGCGACGGGTCCGAGCGAGTCGCCGAGGTAGGCGCGCGGGCTCGCCGCCGCGCGAGCGCGCGCACCGTGGCGACCATGCCGCCGTGGTACTGGTAGTAGTCGTCGGAGTCGAGGATGTCGTGCTCGCGCGAGTCGACGTTCTTGACCGCCACCTCGATGCGCGCGAAGCAGTCGCGCATCGCGTCGCGCGCCGGCGCGCCGTCGAGCCCGCGGCCGTAGGCGTGGCCGCCCCAGGCCTCGTAGACCTCGGCGAGGTCGGCGTCGTCGCGCCAGTCGCGGGCGTCCAGCAGCTGCGAGGAGGCCGGCGCCGTAGGTGCCGGGCTTGGAGCCGAAGACGCGCGTCGGTCGCCCGCCGCCAGGCGCGCGTCGGCGCCGAGCTCGCCGGCCAGCCGCTCGGCGTCGGCGCGGGCGTGCTGCGGCGACGAAGTTGTGCTCGGCCGGCTCGTCGAGCGCCGCGACCAGCGCGACCGCGTCGTCGAGCAGGTCGACCAGGTGCGGGAAGGCGTCGCGGAAGAAGCCCGAGATGCGCACGGTGACGTCGATCCGCGGCCGGCCGAGCTCGGCCGAGCGGGATCGACCTCGATGCCCGGTGACCCGCGCGCGTCTCCGGGTGCCAGCGCGGCCGCACGCCGAGCAGGGCGAGGATCTCGGCCACGTCGTCGCCCTGGGTGCGCATCGCCGCCGTGCCCCAGGCGACGAGCCCGACCATCCGCGGCAGCGCGCCGGTCTCGTCGCGGTGGCGGTCGAGCAGCGCGTCGGCGAGCCGCGCGCCGACGTCCTAGGACGAGCTCGGACGGCAGCGCGCGCGGGTCGACCGAGTAGAAGTTGCGCCCGGTCGGCAGCACGTCGACGCGGCCGCGGGTCGGGGCGCCCGACGGGCCCGGCGGGCACGTGGCGGCCGTGCAGCGCCGCGACGATGGCCAGCTCGTCGGGCGTCCGCGGATCCGCGGCACGACCTCGGCGGCGGCGAAGCGCAGCGCGCGCTCGACGCCGTCGTCGCGCGGCCGAGCACCTGCCGCAGCCGCGCCGGCGCCGGGTCCCAGTCGCGCGCGGCGAGCGCGTCGAGCAGCGCCATCTGCGCGTCCTCGAGCCGGTCGACGAGGTCGCCGTCGCTCGCCGCCGGGCCGCGGAAGCGCGCGAGCAGCGCCGCCGGCAGCGGCGGCGCAGGCGCGCCCGGCGCCGCCACCAGCGCCGGCTCGTCGAGCCCGAACGCCGCGCCGACCGCGCGCCGCAGCCCGGGCACGTCGCCCGAGCCGCAGCCGCAGCGATCGCGCCGACCAGCCCGCGCAGCTGCTCGCCCTCCGGCGCGCGGCCGAGGACGTGCAGCCCGTCCTTGATCTGGATGTCCTTGACCTCGCACAGGTAGCCGTCGATGTGCTCGACCAGCGCGCCGAAGTCGTCGGGCCGCTCGCGCCGATGCTCGAGGTCGGCCTGCAGGTTCGCGCGCTCGATGCGCGCGTCCAGATCCGCGCCGGCCAGCGCCGGGCAGCTTGGACGGGTCGAGCACCTCCAGCCGGGCGTAGTCGTCGAGCAGCGCCTCGAGCTCGGCGAGCTCGTCGTAGGTCTCGGCGCGCATCATCGGCGGCACGAGGTGGTCGACGATCACCGCGTGCGCGCGGCGCTTGGCCTGCACGCCCTCGCCGGGGTCGTTGACCACGAACGGGTAGACAGCGGGACGTCGCCCAGCGCGGCGTCGGGCGCGCACGCGGCCGACAGCGCGAGCATCTTGCCCGGCAGCCACTCGAGCGTGCCGTGCTTGCCGAGGTGGACGATCGCGTCGGCGCCCCAGACGCGCGTCGAGCCAGCGGTAGCGGCGAGGTAGTGGTGGGTCGGCGGCAGCTCGGGGTCGTGGTAGATCGCCACCGGGTCCTCGCCGTAGCCGCGCGGCGGCTGGATCGCCACGAGCACGTTGCCGAGCTGCCAGCCCGGCGATCACGAAGTCGTCGCCGTCGACGTACCGGTCGCCCGGCGGCGGGCCCCAGCGCTCCTCGATCGACGTCGCGCAGCGCCTGGCGGGCAGCGTCGCGTACCACGCCAGGTACTCGCGCGACCGGCAGCGCGCAGCGGCGCCGCGGCGAGCTGCGTCGTCGGTCAGGAACTCGGGGTCGTGGCCGCCGGCGGCGATCAGCGCGTGGATGAGCGCGTCGCCGTGCGGCGAAGTCGTGCTCGACGCGCATGCCGTCCGCGTGCAGCGCGTCGAGCAGCGCGATCGCGCTGGCCGGCGTGTCCAGCCCCACCGCCATGCCCGACCTTGCGCGTGCTTGGTCGGGAAGCGCGTGAGCAGCACGATCGCGACGCGGCGCTCGCCGGCGGGCAGCGTGGCGCAGCCGCGCGTGGCGCACGGCGAGCCGGGCGACGCGCGGCGCAGCGCTCGGGGTCCGGCGACGTAGCGCGGCACCGGCACGCCGACCGGCGAGCCTCGGCGTCGCGCTCCTTGAACGAGATCACGCCCGCCGAGCGAGGCGCCCGTCGAACTCGGGGATCGCCACCTGCGTCGCGGCGTCGAGCGGCGTCAGGCCCGGCGTCGGACTGCCTCCCAGCGCTGCGCGCGAGGTGGTCGCGCAGACCGCCTGGATCACCGGCACGTCGAGCGCGGCGAGCGCGCTCGGCGTCCCATCCTGCCAGCTCGCCGACGCCCTCGCCCGCGGCGGCGGTCGCGGCGCCGCGCCGCCGGTGGCGAGCATGGTCGTGAGCAGCGCGTCGACGTGGCCGTCGAGCAGCTCGCAGCGCGGGCACGCGGCCGTCGCGGTCGCGCCGCAGCGAGTAGCTCCAGACGCGCGAGCGCGTTGGCCGCCGGCGCGCCTCGATGCGCCGCGCACAGCGCGTCGACGAAGCCGGTGTTGCCGGTCAGGCGGTGGGAGCGGTAGAAGCAGACGCCGACCGTCGGGCGGCCGGGTCGCGCGCCGGCGAGCGCCTCCTCGAGCGGCACGTCGCCGCGCCCGGGCACGTAGACGCCGAGGTCGGCGACCTCGTGCGGCGGCGTCGAAGCCGTGGCCCTCGAGCAGGAACGTGTCGGCGAGGAAGCGCAGCAGCTGCTCGACGTTGTCGACGTCGCCGTGGCGCAGGTACTCGCCCGCCTGGGCGACGGCGCCGGCCGGCGCGGTCGAGAGCGCCGGTCATCTCGGCGTCGGGCTCGGCCTCGCCGCCGAGCGCGAGCAGGGCGATGCCCGTGCGCGCGCGCAGCGCTCGCGCAGCAGGTCGAAGCCCTCCGGCCAGCCGCGGCGCCCGCCGAGGACCCGGCACAGCACGACGCGCGCGCCGTCGAGGACGTCGGCCACGAACGCCGCGGGTCGCGGCGTGCCGCCCGGGTTCGCGCAGCGCACCTCCGGGAAGTCGTCGGGCAGCCGCCGCACCGCGCGCGCGCGGTGGCGAGGATCTCGGTGTCGGCGGTGGTCACGAAGCGGAGCACGCGGCACCTCCGTCGGCGGATCGCGGGCAGGCCGGCGGGCGGCGCCGCCCTCGATCAGCTCGGCAGCGCGCGTCGGTGTCGAGGTGCTCGGCGACCAGGTCGCCGAGGCGCGTCGAGGCGCGCCTCGCGCGCGTCGGCGAACGGCCGTCGTGCCCGGCGACGAAGCGGCGGCCGCGCGCGCTCGGCGACCCGGGCCAGCAGCGCCGCGGCGGAACGGCGTCGTGCTCGAGCAGCGCCGTGCCACGACGTGCCGAGCACGGCGCCGCACGCAGCCTCGGGCCGCCGTCGTCGGCGCGAGCAGCGGCTCGCCGCCGTGGCGCGTCGACGCCGGCCGTGGCGGATCTCGTAGCCGCTCGGCGTCGGCCGAGCCAGGCGCGAGCGGCCCGCTGCGCCGGCGCAGGAGCTTCTCGCGGCGCGAACGTCGTGCGCACCGGCAGCAGCCCGAGGCCCGCGACCGCGCCCGCGCCGGGACTCGACCGTCGTCGTCGATCGCGCGTCGCCGAGCAGCTGGTAGCCGCCGCAGATGCCGAGGATCGGCGCGCCCGGCGCTCGCGCGCGCGCCAGCGCGGCGTCCAGCCCGGCGGCGCGCAGCCGCTCGAGGTCCTCGACCGTCGCCTTCGTCCCGGGCACGACGACGAGGTCGGCGCGCTCGACGTCGGCCGGCGAGCGCGTGAAGCGCACGCGCACGCCCGGCTCGGCGGCCAGCGCGTCGACGTCGGTGAAGTTGCTCATCCAGCGCAGGCGCAGGACCGCGACGTCGAGCGTGTCGCCGCCGGCCGGCGCCGCGTGCGGCGGCCGGCCTCGAGCGCGAGCGAGTCCTCGACGTCCATCCACAGGTCCTCGAGCGCAGGGCAGCACGCCGAGCGTCGGGCGGCCGGTGCAGCCCGCGTCGAGCTGCTCCAGGCCGGGGGCGAGGATCGCCGCGTCGCCGCGGAACTTGTTGATCACGAAGCCGGCGATGTGGGCCTGGTCGTCGGGCTCGCAGCAGCGCGAGCGTCCCGTAGCAGCGAGGCGAAGACGCCGCCGCGGTCGATGTCGGCGACGACGAGCACGGGCAGGTCGGCGGCGCGCGCCAGGCCCAGGTTGGCCAGGTCGCGCGTCGCGCAGGTTGATCTCGGCCGGGCTGCCCGCGCCCTCGCAGACGACGACGTCGAAGCGCGCGCGCAGGTCGGCGAGCGCGTCGAGCGACGAGCGGCCGCAGCTCGTGCCTTCAGCGCCTGGTAGGAGCGCGCGTCGGCGTCGGCGTAGGGCGTGCCCATCACGATCACCTGGCTGTGGCGCGCGCCCGACGGCTTGATCAGCACCGGGTTCATCGCCGCCTCGGGCTCGGGACCCCGGCGGCCGCGGCCTGCACCGCCTGCGCGCGCCCGATCTCCGCGCCGTCGCGGCGTGACGACCGAGTTCAGCGCCATGTTCTGCGCCTTGAACGGCGCGACGCGACACGCCGCGCGCGGCGCAGCCAGCGGCAGATCGCCGGCGGTGACCACCGACTTGCCGGCGTCCGAGTGCGTGCCGGCGACGAGCAGCGGCCCCGCTCACGAGCGGCCTCCGCAGGCGCGCGCGAGCGCGGCGCCGCCGCGGCTCGACCGCCCAGGCCAGCCGGACGGCGCGGCGCGACGTCGTCCGGCCCGGCGCGCGGCCGTCGCCGAGGTACGGGCGGAGCTCGGCGCGGCCGCCGTAGGCCAGCGGGCCGCCGAGGCGCAGGCCGAGCGCGCCGGCGAACGCGGCCTCCGACGCGGCCGGCGTTCGGGCTCGGGTGCGCCGGCGCCGTCGCGGCGCACGACGCCCAGGCATCGCGCGACGAGCCGCCGACGAGCGGCGCGCAGCACGACCGCGAGGGCCGCGGTGAGCCGGGCGGCGGGCCAGTTGAGCGCGTCGTCGAGCCGGGCGGCGGCCCAGCCGAAGCGGGCGTAGCGCTGGCTGCGGTGGCCGACCATCGCGTCGAGCGTGTTGGCCGCCCGGTAGGCGGCGAGCGCCGCCGGGCGCGCCGGCCGCCGCGCCCACAGCAGCGCGCCGACGACGGCGTCGCACGGTGTTCTCGGCCACCGACTCGATCGCCGCCGCGCAGAGCCCCGGTCCGTCGAGCGCCGCGGGATCGCGGCCGCACGAGCGAGGGCAGGATCCGCGTCCGCGCCGCGTCGAGGTCGTCCGCCTCGACGCAGCGCGGCGACCGCGCTCGGCCTCGCGCATCAGCGAGCGCGCCGCCGAGCGCCGCCCACAGCGACGCCGCCCGGCAACGCCGTGCCGAGCGCACGCTCCCCGGCCGCGGCGAGCGCCACCAGCCGCGCCGGTCAGCAGCGCCGCGTGCACCGCGCCGGCCCGCCGGGTCGGGCGGAACGCGCGCCGCTCCAGCGCCGCGCGGCCGCGCCCGAAGCCGGCCACCGGGTGCCAGCGCCGCGGGTCGCCGAAGACGAGGTCCGCGCCGACTCCCGCCCGAGCGCCGCCGCGCTCACGCCACCACCGGCTCGCGGTCGCGGGCGGCGCCGCGGTCGTTGACCCGCGTCACGGTCCAGCGGCCGTCGTGGGCGTGCAGCTCGGTGACCGACAGCGGCGCGACGTCGATCCGCCAGAACGCGGCCGAGCGGCGCGCCGAGCGCGGCGACGACCGCGGCCTTGACGACGCCGGCGTGGGTGACGGCGACGGCCGTGCCGTCGAGACGCGCCTGCGCGTCGAGCCACGCCGCGCACCCGGGCGAGGACCTGCGCGAGCGACTCGCCGCCGTAGCGGCGCGGCGTCCGGGTCGGTCAGCCAGGCGGCGACCGCCTCCGGCTCGCGCTCGGCCACCTCGGCGCAGCGACAGGCCGGCCCAGCGGCCGAAGTCGCACTCGGCCAGCGCGGCGTCGCAGCCCGAGACGACGAGGCCCGCGGCCTCCGCCGTCTCCCGGGCCGCGCCGCCGGGCTGACCAGCACCTCGTCCGCCCGCGGCAGCCGCAGCCGCGCGGCCGCGGCGCGGCCGCCCGCGTCCAGCGGCTCGTCGGCGCCGAAGGCAGCCGCGCGCACCGCGTCCGTCGACGCGTGGCGCACCAGCAGCAGGCGGCGCATCACCGCGCGGGGCGGAGCGGCTGTGTGCTGGGTGCGAGCAGGATGGACCTCCTTGGGATGACGCGTCCCGTCGGCGTTGGGTCCGCGAGGGGCGGTGTCCTGGCTCCGGGCTCGCACGGCCCGATAACAGTGGCGCGACCGCGCCGGTCTCTCACCGGCTTCCCCGCATCCTCGCGGTGGGGTCGCGGAGAATACCGCCGCGGGATGCGGCAGGGTACCCGGCCCCATGACAGACCCCGTACAGATCCGGCCGCTCGACGCGGCGGCCATGGACGCGGCCCGCGCGCGCCAGGCGCAGCTGGTCAAGCCGCCCGGCAGCCTCGGGCGCCTGGAGGAGCTGGCGATCTGGCTGGCCGGCGTCACCGGTGAGGCCCGTCCCACCGTCACGGCGCGCGTCGTCGTCGCCGCCGCCGACCACGGCGTGGCCGCCGAGGGCGTGTCCGCCTTCCCGCCCGAGGTCACCGGCCAGATGCTGGCCACGTTCCTGGCCGGCGGCGGCGCGGTCTCGGTGCTGGCCCGCGAGGTCGGCGCCCAGCTCGTGTGCGTCGACGCCGGCGTCAACGCGGACACGTCGCAGCTCGCCGTCATCCACACCGGGCTGAAGCCGAGCGCGAACCTGGCGCGCGCGCCCGCGCTCACGCCGCAGGCCGTCGACACGGCGCTCGCGACCGGCCGCCGCCTGGCCCACCGGGCCGCGGACGACGGCGTCACGGTGCTCGTGGGCGGCGAGATGGGCATCGGCAACACCACGCCGGCCACCGCGCTGGCCTGCCATCTGACGCAGCGAACGCCGCGCGAGCTCACCGGCCCCGGCACCGGGCTGGACGCCCGGGGCGTCGCCCACAAGGCGGCGACGATCGAGCGCGCGCTGGAACGCGCCACCCCGCGCGACCCCCTCGACGCGCTGGCCGAGCTGGGCGGCGGCGAGATCGCCGTCCTCACCGGGCTGGCCCTGGGCGCGGGCGAGCAGGGCCTCGGCTACGTGTGCGACGGCGTCATCGCCACCGCCGCCGTCGCCGTCGCCGTCGCGCTCGCCCCCGACCTCACCCCGCGCCTGCTGGCCGGCCACCGCTCGCCCGAGCCGGCGCACGCCGCACTGCTCGGCCACCTGGGCCTCGACCCGGTGCTCGACCTGCAGATGCGCCTCGGCGAGGCCAGCGGGGCGGTGGCCGCGCTGGCCGTCCTGAAGCTCGCCGCGGCCGCCCACGACGGGATGCAGACGTTCGCCGAGGCGGGTGTCTCGACCTGAACGCCGGCGTCAAGCGCGCGTCAAGATCGGTGCGGGCGGCGCTAAGAGCGCGTCAAGATCGCCCGCGCCGCCGGTCAGGCGGCGTACAACGCCCACATGATCGCGCGGGCGCTGCTGGGTGAGCCGATGCGCAGCGACCGGCTGGGCGAGACGCTGCTGCCCAAGAGCTGGCGCTGCCGGTGTTCTGCTCGGACCCGCTGTCCTCGGTGGCCTACGCCACCGAGGAGATCCTGCTCGTGCTCGGCCTCGGCGGCGTCGCGCTGCTGCACCTGTCGGTCTGGCTGGCCGCGGCGGTCGTGGTGCTGCTGATCGTCGTGGTCGCCTCCTATCGCCAGACCTGCTACGCCTATCCGAACGGCGGCGGCGCGTACGCGGTGTCGAAGGACAACCTGGGCGAGGACGCGGCGCTGGTGGCGGCCTCCGCGCTGCTGATCGACTACGTGCTGACCGTGGCGGTCTCCGTGGTGGCCGGGGTGGCGGCGATCACCAGCGCCGCGCCGGCGCTGACCGCGGACGCGGTCTGGCTCTCGCTGGCGTTCGTGATCATGCTGACCGTGGTCAACCTGCGCGGGATCAAGGAGTCCGGCCGCTTGTTCGCGGTGCCGACCTACGGCTTCGTCGCCGCGGTCTACCTGATGTTGGCGTTCGGCTTCGCCAAGGTGCTGTTCGGCGCCGGCGTCACCGCGGAGTCGGCCCACCACCAGTTGCGCCAGGTCACCCAGACCGGCGGGCTGCTGACCGTCTTCCTCGCGCTGCGGGCGTTCGCCTCCGGCTGCACGGCGCTGACCGGCGTCGAGGCGATCTCCAACGGCGTGCCGGCGTTCCGGCCGCCCAAGAGCCGCAACGCCGCGGGGACGCTCGTGGCCATGGGCGCACTGGCCACGACGATGTTCGCCGGCATCACCGCGCTCGCCCTGCTGGCCCACGTGCACATGCGACGAGCACGCCCAGCAGCGCACGGCGCTCAGCCAGGTGGCGCTGGCCAGCTTCGGCCAGGGGCCGCTCTTCTACCTGCTGCAGGCGTTCACCGCGGCGATCCTCGTGCTGGCGGCCAACACGGCGTTCAACGGCTTCCCGGTGCTGGCCTCGATCCTCGGCCGCGACGGCTACCTGCCGCGCCAGCTCTCGCACCGCGGCGACCGGCTCGTGTTCTCCAACGGGATCGTCCTGCTGGCCGGCGTCGCCTCGCTGCTGATCGTGGTCTTCGACGCCCAGGTCAACCGGCTGATCCAGCTCTACATCCTCGGCGTGTTCCTGTCGTTCACGCTCAGCCAGCTCGGCATGGTCCGGCACTGGCAGCGGGTCGGCGGGATGCGGCGCAGAGCAGCTGATCAACGGCACCGGCGCGGTGATCACCGGCATCGTGCTGGTGATCGTGCTGGCCACGAAGTTCGCCCAGGGCGCGTGGATCGTCGTGCTGGCGGCGCCGCTGCTGTTCGCCGGGATGAAGGCGATCGCCACCCACTACCGCGACGTCAACGCCCAGCTCGCGCCCGCCGCGGCCGGGATCGCCCAGCCCGGGCGCATCCACGCGGTCGTGCTGGTGTCGAACCTGCTCGCGCCGACGCTCCAGGCGCTGGCGTTCGCCGAGGCCACTGCACCCGCACAGCCTCGTGGCGGTGACCGTGTCCGACGACCTCGACGACCCGCTGGCGCGCGAGTGGGAGGATCGGGAGGTGCCCGGTCCCGCTCGTCGTCATCGAGTCGCCCTACCGGGAGACCGTGCGGCCGGTGCTGCGCTACGTGCGCCACCTGCGGCGCGAGCACCCCGGCGAGTGGTGTCGGTGATCATCCCCGAGTACGTGGTCGGGCGCTGGTGGCAGCACCTGCTGCACAACCAGACCGCGCTGCGGCTGAAGGGGCGGCTCCTGTTCGAGCCGGCGGTGACGGTGACGAGCGTGCCCTGGCTGATCGGGGCGGTCCGATGATCGAGCGGATCCGGGCCGAGGACCTGCTGGACGAGCCCGAGCCGACGCGGCCGATGCCCGGCCAGGGCCTGAGCGGCCGCCGCCGGCTGGCGGGCCTGGCGCTCGGCCTGGTCGCGCTGCCGCTGCTGACGCTGCTGCTGGACCACGCGCAGGGCTCGATCTCGCGCGAGACCGTCGTGCTGCTGTACCTCATCGTGGTGCTCGCCGTCGCGCTGCTCGGCGGGATGGCCGACGCGCTCCTCGCCGCCGTCGCCTCGGCGTTCCTCATCAACTTCTACTTCATCGCCCCCCGCCACACGCTCGACATCGCCCGCCAGGACCAGGCGCTGGCGCTGTGCGTGTTCATCGTCGTGGCGGCGATCGTCAGCGGCACGGTGGAGCTCGCCGCGCGGCGCGCCCGGGCGGCGGAGCGCGTGGCCGCCCAGGCGGAGACGCTGTCGGCGCTGGCCGGCGGCGACCTCGACCAGTTCGAGGCGCTCAAGGACGTGCTCGAGCACGCCCGCCGCACGTTCCGGATGGAGTCGGTGGCGCTGCGGGCGCGCGAGCGCGGCACGGACGAGTGGCGCGAGGTCGAGCACGCCGGCTGGGCGCCCAAGGGGCAAGAGGGGCCGCTGCGCTTCGACCTCCCGGTCAACCCGCACCTGCGCCTCGTCGGCCGCGGGCCCGCCCTGTTCGCCGAGGACCGCCGCGTGCTGCAGGCGTTCGCCGCGGCCGCCGAGACCGCCTACGAGGGACGGCGGCTGACCGAGCAGGCGCGCGAGGCCACCGCGCTCGCCGACGTCGACCGCCAGCGCACGGCGCTGCTGGCCGCGGTGGGGCACGACCTGCGCACGCCGCTGGCGGCGATCAAGGCGAGCGTGAGCAGCCTGCGCGCCGGCGACGTCGACTGGCCGGCGGCCGAGCGGGACGAGCTGCTGGCCGCCATCGAGGCGTCGGCCGACCGGCTCGACGCGCTCGTGACGAACCTGCTCGACGCGAGCCGGCTGCAGGCCGGCGCGCTGGTCGTCCAGCGCCGTCCGGTCGGGCTCGACGAGGTCGTCGGCGCGACGGTCCTCGGGCTGCCGGGGGCGGCCGAGCGCGTGGAGATCGACGTGCCCGAGGACCTGCCGCTGGTCGACGCCGACCCCGGCCTGCTCGAGCGCGTGCTGGCCAACCTGCTCGACAACGCGCTGCGCCACGGCGGCGACGCGGCGGTCCAGGTCGTGGCCACGGCGGGCGCCGAGAGCGCCAAGCTGGCCATCGTCGACCACGGCCCAGGCGTGCGGGAAGCCGACCGCGAGCAGCTGTTCACGCCGTTCCAGCGCATGGGCGACCGCGACGGCTCCGGCGTCGGGCTCGGCCTGGCGGTGGCGCGCGGGCTGACGGAGGCGATGGGCGGCGCGCTCGTGGCCGACCGCTCGCCCGGCGGCGGGCTGACGATGCGGCTGCGGCTGCCGCTGGCCGCCGCGCGCGCCGAGCCAGTGGCATGACCCGCGTGCTGGTGGTCGAGGACGAGCCGGCGCTGCGGCAGGCGCTGGCCATCAACCTGCGCGCCCGCCGCTACGACGTGCCGCTGGCCGCGAGCGGCGCGGCCGCGCTCACCGAAGCCGCGCGCAACCCGCCCGACGCGGTCGTGCTCGACCTCGGCCTGCCCGACATGGACGGCACGGACGTGATCCGCGGGCTGCGCGGCTGGACGCAGGCGCCGATCATCGTGCTCTCCGCCCGCTCCGCCCAGGCCGACAAGGTCGACGCGCTGGACGCCGGCGCCGACGACTACGTGACCAAGCCGTTCGGGATGGAGGAGCTGCTGGCCCGCCTGCGCGCGGCGCTGCGGCGCAGCGCGCCGAGCGAGGCCGCCCCCACCGTGCGCACCGACCACTTCACCGTCGACCTGGCGGCCAAGCAGGCGTCCACCGCCGCCGGACCGGTCCGCCTCACGCCGACCGAGTGGCACCTGCTCGAGGTGCTCGTCCGCCACGACGGCAAGCTCGTCTCCCAGCGCCAGCTGCTGCGCGAGGTCTGGGGTCCCGCGTATGACACGCAGACGAACTACCTGCGCGTCTACATGGCGCAGCTGCGGCGCAAGCTGGAGGCCGATCCGGCCCATCCGCGCCACCTGCTGACCGAGCCCGGCATGGGCTACCGGTTCGTCCAGGCCGGCTTGACGCACTGAACTGCAGTTCAATAGCGTCGCGCGCCTCATGCGGACGCTCCGTTCCGGATTGCTCGCGGTCGCCGCGCTCGCACTGGGGGCGAGCCCTGCGCTCGCCGCGGCGAAGCGCCCCGACCTCGTGGTCAAGGCCGTGCGCTCGGGCGCCCAGCCGCTGTCGGTCACGGTGACGGTGGCGAACACCGGCCGGGCCAAGGCAAAGGCCTCCACGCTCGGCTTCCTGCTGTCAGCGGACACCCGGCGCGACGCGAAGGACTCGAAGCTCGCCGCGGTCAAGGCGGTCAAGGCGCTCGCGCCGCGCAAGTCGGTCAAGCTGACCGCGACCCTGGCCGTGCCGGCCGGCACGGCCGCGGGCGCCTGGCACGTGCTGGCCTGCGCGGACGCCCGCGGCAAGGTCAGGGAGTCGAACGAGCGCGACAACTGCCGCGCGGCGCCGCGGACGGTCACGGTCGCGCCCGCGCCGGTGTTCTCGGTCCCGCCCACGACCCCGGTGCCGATCCCCCAGCCCAGCGGCCCGGCGCCGACGCCGACGCCGACGCCGACGCCGACGCCCACGCCGACGCCGACCGGCGGCGGCGTGCCCACGCCGCTGGCCGCCGGCGCCGTCACGTCGCTCGCCGACAGCACGAAGTTCCTCTACACCGGCGCCGACGCCCCGCAGCAGGGCGTCGCCGCGGGCGCGATCGACCCCGACCGCGTGGCGATCCTGCAGGGCGAGGTCGACGACCAGTCCGGCGCCGGCCTGGCCGGCGTGGCCGTCACCGTGCTGGACCACCCGGAGTACGGCCACACCGCGACGGACGCCGACGGGCGCTTCCACATGGCGGTCAACGGCGCCCAGCTGCAGCTCGCCTACGCGAAGGCCGGCTACCTCCCCGTGCAGCGCCAGCTCAGCGCGCCCTGGCAGGACTACCTGACCGCCGACACCGTGGCGATGACTCCGCTGAGCGACAAGGTCTCGACGATCGATCCGGCGTCCGGCGACCTGCAGGCCGCGACCGGCGAGACGCCGGCCACGGGCGCCCCGAGCACGCTGCTGTTCCCGGCCCACGACGCGGCGACGGCGCACATGCCCGACGGCTCCGCGCACGCGCTGACCGGCCCGGAGTCCGTGCGCATCACCGAGTACCCCGGCCCCGAGAGCCTGCCCGGCACGATGACCGGCACCGTCGGGCCCACGTACGCCGCCGACTTCACGATCGACGAGGCCGGCGACGCCGGCTCGGTCACGTTCGCGGCGCCGGTGATCGACTACACGCCGAACTTCATCGGCGCTCCGGTCGGCAGCAACGTCCCGACCGCCTCCTACGACCGCGTCCAGGGCCGCTGGGTGCCGGAGAAGAACGGCCGCGTGGTCAAGATCGCGACGATCGCCAACGGCGTCGCGACGCTCTCCGGGGCGAGCGGCCTCACCGTCTCCGCCGCCGAGCTCCAGTACCTGGCGCGCTCACTACGCCGTCGGCGACCGAGCTGTGGCGCGTCCCGATCACCCACTTCACTCCGTGGGACCACAACTGGCCCTACGGCCCGCCGCCCGGGGCGGTCCCGCCGAAGCTCAAGGACTTCGAGTGGAAGGACCCCAACGACCCCTGCACCAGGAAGGGCTCGACGATCGCCTGCGAGGCCCAGACCGTGGGGGAGGACGTGCCGCTGACCGGCGCGAGCGTGGGGCTCGACTACATGTCGAGCCGCCAGGACGGCTACACGGCCGACGCCTCCAGCGACATCCCGGTCACCCCGTCGACGCTGCCGCCGCGGCTGAAGGGCGTCGACCTGCAGGTGACGGTCGCCGGCCGCACCTACGAGAAGAAGTGGTGCGACCCGAGCTACCCGACGACGGGCGCGGTGACCTGCGCCGGCCTGGACCCGCTCGCGCCCAACACGACCTACCACCTCGACTGGGACGGCAAGGACGCGTTCGGGCGCGCCGTCCAGGGCCGGCCGGTCGCCACGATCACCGAGACCTACGTCTACGAGTTCAACTACTACGGGTCCGACGACACCTTCGACGCGAGCTTCGGCCAGTTGCCGGCCACCACCACCGACGTGTTCAACGGCGCGCCCTACTGCGGCGTGAACAACCCCTGGCCGGGCGGCAACTCGCAGCACTTCTACTGCGGCATCCTGGCCCGCCAGACGGTCACCCAGCACCTCGGCACCTGGGACGCGCGCGACGTCGACGGCCTCGGCGGCGCGACGCTGTCCATCCACGACGCCTACGACCCGCTCGACGGCGTCGTCTACAAGGGCGACGGCACGACGATCCGCTCGGACCCGCTGGGCGACGGGCTGACGGTGCTGGCCGGCGGCGGCAACCCGTTCCCGAGCGCCACGCCGGCCAAGGGCACGGACGTGAACCTCGACTACCTGAGCGACATCGCCGTCGGCCCCGACGGCGCGATCGCCGGCTATTCGGGCTTGAACGAGAGCCGGATCTGGCTCCAGCAGCCCGACGGCGGGACGATCCGCCAGGTCGGCGGCCCGACCTGCGTCAACGGCGACGCCGGCTGCACGCTGACCGGCCACCCGACCGGCGACGGCGGCAGCGCGCTCGGCGCCGTGCTCGGCAACGAGGTGCGCGACGTGGCGATCGGCCCCGACGGCTCGATCTACTTCACCGCCACCGACAAGGACGACGCGGCGGCCGGCACGAGCAGCCTCACCGGCTACATCCGCCGGATCGCCCCGGACGGCACGCTGTCGACCATCGCGGGGGCGAAGTGGCGCGGCACCGTCAGCGGCAACAACCCCGAAGGCGACGGCGGCGCCGCCACCGCGGCGCGCATCAACGACCCGATCGACGTCGCGGTCGGCCCCGACGGCTCGGTGTACTTCTCCGAGCGCCCCGGGGCGCTCAACGGCAACAAGGCCGTGGTGCGCAAGATCAACCCGGCGGGGATGGTCACGCGCGTCGCCGGCGGCGGCACCAACAACACGACGCAGGACCTCGGCGTCGGGCCTGCCCGCGCTGCAGTGGAACTTCAGCCGCGTCTACGGCATCGCCGTCGCGCCCGACGGCACGCTCTACCTCGCCGACCCGGTCGGCCGGCGCGTGGAGAAGGTGGCGCCCGACGGCACGCTCACCCGGCTCGCCGGCAACGGCACGCTCTCGATCGACTACGGCAAGGCGCTGGCCGGGATCGGCGAGCCGGTGCGCGTCGACCTCGGGCCGCAGGGCCAGGTGTACGTGCGCACGAACGACTTCGACAATCCGGCGCACGTCGGCTCCGACGTGCGCATCGTGCGCATCGAGCCCGACGACGGCACGGTGTCGCCGATCGCCGGCCTGAACCGCGAGCCCGAGGGCTGCACGTCCTGCCTCACCCACACCGGCGAGCAGGCCCAGGCGACGCTGATCGACTCGAACTCCAACGGGCTGGGCGTGCTGCCGGACGGCGACGTCGTCTACACCGACGGGCGCTACCAGGTGATCCGCATCGGCTCCGCGCTGCCCGGCTTCCAGCCCGGGACGACCATCGTCCCCGCGCAGGACGGCAGCCAGGCGTATGTCTTCGACGCGCAGGGCCGGCACCTGAAGACGCTGGACGGCACGACCGGGGCGACGCTGTGGACGTTCGGCTACGACGCGCAGTCGCGGCTGGTCAGCGCCACCGACGGCGACGGCAACACGATCGCCATCCGCCGCGACGCGGCCGGCGCGCCTACGGCGATCGTGGCGCCGGGCGGCGAGACGACCGCGCTCGCGCTCGACGCCGACGGCCGGCTGAAGTCGGTCACGAATCCGGCGGGCGAGGCGACGGCGTTCACCTATCACCCGGGCACGGGGCTGCTCGACACGTTCACGCGCCCGGGCGGGCTGACCTCAAGCTACGACTTCGACGCCGACGGCCGGCTGATCCGCGCCGAGAGCCCGACGGGCCGCGTCCAGCGGCTGGCGCGCAGCGGCGACACCGACCAGACGACGGTCACGGTGACCAGCGGCGAGGGCCGCGACACGCTCTACAAGAGCCAGGCGCTGCCGAGCGGCGACCGCGTGCGCACGATCACGACGCCCGACGGCGAGGTGACCACGCTGACGGTCCATCCCGACGGCTCGCGCACGCCGTCCAGCCGGACGGCACCGGTCGACCAGGTCTCGGGGCCGGACCCGCGCTGGGGCATGCGCGCGCCGATGCCGGTCGACGAGACCACGACGACGCCCGCGGGCAGGTCCTGCACGTCACCACGAGCCGCTCGGCGCCGCTCGCCGACCCGGCCGACCCCTTCTCCGACGCCACCGAGACGACGACGGTCACCACCGACGCGGGCGCGGCGACCACGACGACCTACGACCGCGCCGACCGGACGTTCTCCGTGCGACGCGCCCTCGGGCAACACGCGGACGACGCAGATGGACGCGCAGGGCCGGGTGACCTCGGTGACCAGCGGCTCGGGCCAGGACCCGCTGACCTTCGCCTACGGCCCGAACGGCCTCGTGACCAAGACCGCGCAGGGCACGCAGTCGATGACGTACGCCTACGACGCCGGCCGGCCGGCTCGCCGCCCGCACCGACGCGGCCGGCAAGAGCGTCGCCTACACCTACGACGCGGCCGACCGCGTGCACACGCGAGACGTTCCCGGGCGGCCGCACCTACACGTACGCCTACGCGCCGGGGACGACGACGATCACCGCGCCGAACGGCGGCGTCCACCGCTTCACGGTCGACGGGGACGGCAACGTCACGGGCTACCAGGCACCCGGGGGCGATCCCGCCTACGTCCAGGCGTTCGACCACGAGGACGCGCTCACGCGCGAGACGTTCCCCAGCGGCGCCACGCGCACGCTCGCCCGCGACGCCGCGAGCGGGCTGGAGACCGGCACCGACTGGGGCGCCGAGCACGACACGCTCAGCTACCCCGCCGGGGACTCGCGGCCCAAGACCGCGGTGCGCGACGGCCAGACGCTGGGCTTCGCCTACGACGGCTTCGAGCCGGCGCAGGACACGTTCAGCGGCGCGTCGACCGGCACCGTCGACTACACGACCGGCGCCGACCTGCAGCTGACCGGCGTCAAGCTCGACGACGCCCGACGGCACGGCCACGACCAGCCTGGACTACGACGAGGACGGGCTGCTGAAGACCTACGGGCCGTTCACGCTCACCCGCGACGGCGCCGGGCAGGCCACCGGGCTGACCGACGGCACGCTGACCGCGACCTACGCCCATGACGGCAGCGGCCGGCTGACCGAGCGCCGGCTGGACGTCGGCTCGGCGCACCCGTACGACCTCAAGCTCACCTACGACAGCCGCGGGCGCGTGGCCACCGCGACCGAGACCGTGGCCGGCGCGCCGGCCTCGCGCACCTACGGCTACGACGACACCGGCGAGCTGACGAGCGCCACCGGCGGCGAGAGCTACGCCTACGACGGGGACGGCAACCGCACGAGCGGCGGTGCGAGCTACGACGCCGCCGACCGGCTGACCGCGCTCGGCGGCACCGACTACGCCTACGACGCCGACGGGTTCCTGCACCGCCGCGGCGCCGACACGTTCACCTACGCGCCGTCCGGCGACCTGCTGTCGGCCACGGCCGGCGGAACGACCGTCACCTACGCCTACGACGCGCTCGGCCGCCGCACCGCGCGCACCCAGGGCGGCGTCACCGAGCAGTACCTCTACGGCAATCCCGGCAACCCGTTCCAGCTCACCGCGAGCCGCAAGGGCGGCGTGCTGACGAGCTACTACTACGACGACGAGGGCGCGCTGGTCGCCTACGCGCGCGGGGCGACGCGCTGGTACGTCGCCGCCGACCAGGTGGGCACGCCGAAGGTGATCGCCGACTCCACCGGCGCGCTGGTGGCGACGATGGCCTACGACGCGTTCGGCGTCCCCCGGGCCGCGGGCACGACGGGGACGGACGACCTGCCGATCGGGTTCGCCGGCGGCCTCGCCGACCCGGTCACCGGGCTCGTGCGCCTCGGGCTGCGCGACTACGACCCGGCGGAGGGCCGCTTCACGGCGCGCGACCCGAGCCTGTTCTCCGGCAGCCCGTTCAACCTCTACACCTACGGCGGCTCGGACCCGGTCGGGCGGACGGACCCCAGCGGGCTGTTCTGCGCCAGCTTCTCGTTCTACGCGGCGGTCGGCGGCGGCATCTCGTTCTGCCACAAGGACGGCAAGAACTCGGTCTGCGCCGAGGGCGGCGTCGGCGCCGGCGGCGGCCTGACGGTCGACCCGTTCGGCGACGCCGCCTCGACCTCGACCACGCTGCACAGCGAGATCAGCGAGAGCTTCGGGCCGCTGGGCGCCACGGTCGGCGGCGACCTCGACCTCGACTGCTTCAACACCAAGGGCTCGGCCAGCGTGGGCACGGCGTACGGCGGGCTCAACGTCGGGATCGACACCGACGGCACGGTCAGCGGCTTCGGCTCCGGGCTGCACTCGGGCGACATCAACGGCGTCGGCTCGCGCAACGTGGGCAAGAACGAGACCGGCACGCGCGACAGCAAGTGGGGCGTCGGCACGCCCTCGGGCAAGGTCGCGCTGGTCGGCTGCGGCCAGTTCTAAGCCACCAGGGGCTCCGGGCGGTGGCCGTGGCGGTCATCGCGCGCCTCCCCGGCGGGACGGATGATCACGACCTCGCCGGGCGCGTGGTCGAGCAGCCAGGCGACGTCGCCGGAGTCGAACCCGTCGCCCGCGGCCACGACGAGGCGGTCGAAGCGCTCGTGGGTGATCGCCTCGCGCATGGCGTGGCGCAGCGTCCGGCCGCGGTCCACGCGCGCGTCCACGGGCACGCCGGCGGACGCGGCGCGCTGCTCGATCGTCTCCAGCAGCGGCAGCCCGGCGGTGCACTGGCGCGGCAGCGGCGAGTCGAGCGGCAGTTGCATCGGGACGCGGGCGAGGAAGACCGGCACGAGCGTGGCGTGCTCGGCCCGGGCCAGCCGCAGCGCAGCGTCCAGCGCGCGCTGTGACAGCGCGTGGCCGGTGAACGGGAACAGGATCCGCCGCGGGCCGGCGGTCAGCGCCGGCCGCCGCCGGAGCGCGACGACGGCGATGAGCACGATCAGCAGGGCGATCACCGCGAGTGCGACGACGATCATTCGGATCTCCTCTGGCTGCGGTCGGCGACGATCCGCAGGTCGACGCCCGGAAGCAGTTGCATCAGCCGGAACGGCAGGGCGGGCGTGGCGAGCCGGCGGAGCGCGTTGCGCGGCCGCGGGCGGCCCATCAGGACGTAGGTGGTCCCGCGGTCGGCAGCCACCCGCTGCACGGTCTCGGCGATGTCGTCGCCCGGCTCGACCAGCAGGTGGGCGCCGAGCAGCGTGGCCAGCCGCCGCAGAGCGTCGAGCTGGTCGCGCTCGGCCGCGTCGGGCTCGTGCGGCTTGACCCACAGGATGTCCAGCTCGGCCTGCAGGCGCTGGGCCGAGCGCCAGGCGCGGCGCACGACGCGCTGGGACTTCGGCGTGGGCTTGACGAGCGCGAGGAGCCGCTCGCCCACGGCCTGCGGCGTCGCTCTTTCCAGCATCCCCTCGCCGCCGTGCGAGACGGTCTCGAGGGTGAGCCGCTTGGCCTCGACGTCCTCGGCCACCTGGCGCAGCGCGACCTCGCGCAGCGCGGCCAGGTTCTCCAGCTTGAAGAAGCCGTTGAGCGCCGCCTCCACCCGCTCGCCCGGGTAGATCTTGCCCGCCCGCAAACGGTGGATGAGCGCCTCGGGCGTCAGGTCGACGAGCACGACCTCGTCGGCCGTGCTCAGCACGCCGTCGGGCAGCGTTTCGCGCACGCGCGTGCCGGTCAGCTCGGCCACCTGGTCGTTGAGCGACTCGAGGTGCTGGACGTTGACCGTGGAGAACACGTCGACGCCGGCGTCGAGCACGGCGACCACGTCGTCGAAGCGCTTGCGGTGCTCGACGCCCGGAGCGTTGGTGTGGGCCAGCTCGTCCACCAGGCACAGCTCGGGCCGGCGGTCGAGGATCGCCGGCAGGTTCATCTCGTCGAGGGTGATGTCGCGGTAGCTGACGCGACGGCGCGGGACGAGCTCGAGACCGGCCGCTTGCGCCGCGGTCTCCGGGCGCTTGTGCGGCTCGAGATAGCCGATCACCACGTCGCGCCCGCTCTCGGCCTCGGCCTGGCCCTCCTGGAGCATCCGGTAGGTCTTGCCGACCCCCGCGGCCATCCCGAGGAACACCTTGTGCCGGCCTCGCGGCACCGGGCGCGCCAGCTCGGGGGCGGCGAGATCACGCGGGCTGAGGTCCGTCATGGTCAAGGGCGAGGATCGCCTCCAGAACGGCCGCCTGCAACGCGCCCGGCCCGCTCGGCACGTACAGCGGGCTGTCGCCATGGGTCAGCAGCCGGCGCACGGGCTCGAGCGCCGAAGGCGGCGCGCCGGCCGCCTCGCGGACCTGGCAGGCCAGCTCGAGCAGCAGGGCGCGCTCCTGGAGCACCGCGCGCCGCTGTACCGGGATGGCCGAGGTCAGCGTCCCGGGCGTCGCCGGCCGGCGGGCGGCCAGCACGGCGCGCTCGAGGCCTTCGGCGTACCGGCGGCGGCGCCGGTCCAGCCGGCCGTGCCGCGAGCGGGTCAACGCGAACGGCAGATGCGTCGCGGTAGTCATCACGCCCCCAGCAGGTTGTGGACGACGAGGTCGATCAGCTTGATGCCGATGAACGGGGCGATCAGGCCGCCGACGCCGTAGATGAGCAGGTTGCGCCGCAGCAGCACGGTCGCGCCGGCGGGCCGGTAGCGCACGCCGCGCAGCGCGAGCGGCACGAGCGCCGGGATGACGATCGCGTTGAAGATGATCGCCGAGATGATCGCGCTGGCCGGCGTGCCCAGGTGCATGATGTTCAGCGCGTTGAGCGGCCCCTTCTTGCCCGCCGCGGCATAGGTGGCGGCGAAGATCGCCGGCAGGATGGCGAAGTACTTCGCCACGTCGTTGGCGATCGAGAACGTGGTCAGCGCGCCGCGGGTGATCAGCAGCTGCTTGCCCACCTCGACGATCTCGATGAGCTTCGTCGGGTTGGAGTCGAGGTCGACCATGTTCCCGGCCTCGCGCGCCGCCTGGGTGCCGGTGTTCATGGCCACGCCGACGTCGGCCTGAGCGAGCGCGGGCGCGTCGTTGGTGCCGTCGCCGGTCATCGCCACCAGCCGGCCGCCGGCCTGCTGCTCCTTGATCAGCGCGAGCTTGGCCTCCGGGGTGGCCTCGGCCAGGAAGTCGTCGACGCCGGCCTCCTCGGCGATCTTCGCCGCGGTCAGGCGGTTGTCGCCGGTGACCATGATCGTGCGGATGCCCATCGACCGCAGCCGGTCGAAGCGGTGGCGCATGCCGTCCTTGACGACGTCCTTGAGGTAGATGACGCCGAGCACCTGGCTGTCGCGGGCCACGGCGAGCGGTGTCCCGCCCTCGCGGCCGATCCGGTCCAGCGTGGCCGGCAGCTCCGGCGGCGCCTGGCCGCCCTCGCCGTCGACCCAGCGCAGGATCGCGTCGCCGGCGCCCTTGCGCAGGCGCGTGCCGTTGTAGTCGACGCCGCTCATGCGCGTCTGGGCGGTGAACGGGACGAAGTGCGCGCCGACGGCCGCGAGGTCGTGCTCGCGCAGGCCGTAGCGCTCCTTGGCCAGCACCACGATCGAGCGCCCCTCCGGCGTCTCGTCGGCCAGCGAGGACATCTGCGCCGCCTCGGCCAGGTCGCTCTCGGCCACGCCGGGCATGGCGATGAACTCGGACGCCTGGCGGTTGCCGAGCGTGATCGTGCCGGTCTTGTCGAGCAGCAGCACGTCGACGTCGCCCGAGGCCTCGACGGCCCGGCCGGAGAGGGCGAGCACGTTGCGGCGCACGAGGCGGTCCATGCCGGCGATGCCGATCGCGCTCAGCAGCGCGCCGATCGTCGTCGGGATGAGCGCGACGAGCAGCGCGATCAGCGTGGTCACCGAGACCGGCGTCCCGGAGTACTGCGCGTACGGGCGCAGCGCGGCGATCACCACGAGGAAGATCAGCGTCAGGCCGGCCAGCAGGATGCCGAGCGCGATCTCGTTCGGCGTCTTGCGCCGCGAGGCGCCCTCGACCAGCGCGATCATGCGGTCGAGGAAGCTCTTGCCGGGCTCCTGGGTCACTTCGACGACGATCCGGTCCGACAGCACGCGCGTGCCGCCCGTGACCGCCGAGCGGTCGCCGCCGGCCTCGCGGATGACCGGCGCGGACTCGCCGGTGATCGCGGACTCGTCGACGGAGGCGATGCCCTCGACGACGGTGCCGTCGCCGGGGATGACCTCGCCGGCCTCCACGACGACCACGTCGCCGCGGGTCAGCTCGGACGCCGGCCGGGTGCCGCCGTCGCGCAGCCGGGCGACGGTCTCGGTGCGCATGGCGCGCAGGCTCGCCGCCTGGGCGCGCCCGCGGCCCTCGGCCAGCGCCTCCGCCAGGTTGGCGAAGACGACGGTCAGCCAGAGCCAGACGGTCACCGTGAAGGTGAACCAGGCCGCCTCGTGGCCGCCGCCGAGCGGCTGGCCGCCGAACACCTGGATCAGCCAGGCGACGGTGGTGATGACCGCGCCGATCTCGACCACGAACATCACCGGGTTGCGGACCTGCACGCGCGGGTCGAGCTTGCGGAAGGAGTCGATCGCCGCCGGGACCAGGATCGAGCGATCCATCAGCGAGCGCGAGCGGCGCTCGACGGGATGCTGGGGCTGCGGTGCGCTGCTCGGTGGCGGTCATCGAGTGGGGTGGTGGTCGAGGGCGAGGTTGAGCTCGAGGACGTTCACGCCGGGCTCGCCGAGCACGCCGAGGGAGCGGCCGTCGGTGTTGGCGTCGATCAGTTGCTTGACCTGCGCGAGCGGCAGGCGGCGGACGGCGGCGATGCGGCGCGCCTGGATGTGCGGCGTTGGCCACGGAGATCTCGCGGGTCGACGCCCGAGGCCGAGCGTCGTGACGGCGTCGACCGGGACCTCGGCGGCCGTCAGGCCGGGGTTGTAGCGGCGCTCCAGCTTCAGGTAGGCGGCCAGCGTGGCCTTGAACGTGTCACGCGGCGGTCTTGCTGTTGGGCCCGAGGTTCGTGAAGGCTGACGCGGCGGCGTTGTAGTTGGTGGCCGTGGACGGGCGCGGGTGGAAGTACGGGGTCGGGCGTGAGGATCGGGTTGCCGTCCTTGTCGGTCTTCGGCTTGCCGTTGGCGCCCAGCACCGGCTTGCGGAAGTCCTGCGCGAGCAGGCGCGAGCCGACGACCTTGCCGTCCCGGTGGATCAGCGACCCGTCGGCGCGCCCGGGGAACGCGACCTGCGAGATCCCGGTGACGACCAGCGGATAGGCGAGGCCGAAGACGACGGTGACGGCCAGGATGGCCAGCACGGAGGTGACGAGATCGCGCCGCATCAGTAGAGGCTCGTGGACAGGCTCTGGACGACGGGTCCGAGCAGGATGGCCGGGAAGAACGTGAGCGCGCCGACGAGCACGATCACGCCGATCAGCAGCACGACGAACGTCGGGCTGTCGGTGCGCATCGTCCCCAGGCCGGATGGCGCGATGCGCTTGCCGGCGAGCGAGCCGGCGATGGCGAGGACGAGCACGATCGGGGCGAAGCGGGCGAACACCATCGTCAGCCCGCCGAGCAGGTCGGCGAACGTCACGCCGTGGGCCCCGAGGTTGCCGGGGTTGGGCTGGATGTAGCCCGTGTAGCCGGCCCAGGCGGAGCCGTTGTTGTTGGCCTGGGAGAGGTACGCGTACAAGCCTTCGGAGAAGCCCTGCGGGCCGGAGGCGGCCAGCGAGGCCCTACCGGCCGGCGCGGCGATCGCCGTGGCGCTGGTCATCAGCACGGTCAGCGGCGTGAACAGCGAGGCCAGCGTGATCAGCTTGATGTCGCGCGGCCCGACCTTCTTGCCCAGGTACTCCGGCGTCCGGCCGACCATCAGCCCGCCGATGAACACGGCGAGCAGGACGAAGATCAGCATCGAGTACAGGCCGGTGCCGACGCCGCCGAACACGACCTCGCTCATCGACAGGTTGGAGAACGGCACGGCGCCGCCGAGGCCGGTCAGCGACTCGAACGCCGCGTTGACCGCGCCGCACGAGGTGACCGTGGTGATCGCCGTCCACAGCGCGGAGTTGGCGATGCCGAAGCGCTGCTCCTTGCCCTCCAGGTTGCCTCCGGTCGAGCCGCTGATGTGGCCCGTGTTGACACCGGCGAGGTGCTGGGCCGGCGTGCCGTGCTGCTCGGCCGCGTAGACGACGGCCACGCCGATGACGAACAGGATCGTCATCGCGGACAAGATCGCCCAGCCCTGGCGGCGGTTGCCCACCATCCGGCCGTAGGTCGCCGTGAGGCCGGCCGGGATGATCAGGATCATCAGCATCTCGAAGAAGTTCGTGAACGCCGTTGGGGTTCTCGAACGGATGCGCGGAGTTCGACGTTGAAGAACCCGCCGCCGTTGGTGCCGAGCTCCTTGATGATCTCCTGCGACGCCACCGGGCCGAGGGCGATCGTCTGCGTGCCGCCGGTCAGCGTGTGCGCCGTGGCGTAAGAGGCGAACGTCTGGATCGTGCCCTGCGAGACGAGGATCAGCGCGCCGACCACCGAGATCGGCAGCAGCACATAGAGCAGCGTGCGCACGATGTCCTGCCAGAAGTTGCCCAGGCTCGTGCCCGAGCGGGCGACGATGCCGCGGATCAGCGCGACGGCCACGCAGATGCCGACGCCGGCCGAGACGAAGTTCTGCACCGCCAGCCCGGTCATCTGGCTGAAGTACGTCATCGTCGTCTCGCCGCCGTAGTACTGCCAGTTCGTGTTCGTGATGAACGACGAGACGGTGTTGAAGGTCACGTCCCAGGTGCCGGAGTGGAAGCCCTGGGGGTTGAACGGGTGCAGCGTCTGGGTGCGCAGGATCAGGTACAGCGCGAGCCAGAACAGGCCGCGAGAAGACGAGCAGGCTGCGCGCGTAGGCCTTCCAGTCCTGGGCGCGGGCGGTGTCCGCGCGCATGACGCGGTAGAAGAGCCGCTCGAGCGGTCCGAGGACCGGGGTCGAGGAAGACGCGCTCGTTGCCGTAGACCCGCGCCATGTAGCCGCCGATCAGCGGCGTCAGCGCGAGCAGCACGGCGAGGAAGAGGATGATCTGCAGCCAGCCCTGGAGCATCTAGAGCCGCTCCCCGCGCAGCAGCGCGTAGAGGAGGTAGACGAACACCAGCGCCGACGCGACCAGCCCGAAGAGGTCGGCGCCGCTCATACGCGGTCGAGCCCCTCGACGAGCGCGAGCAGCAGCGCGAACGCGGCCACTGCGATGAGGATCGCGACGATGTCCATGCCGATCACTCTCGACCCGCGCCCGTGACGGCCGCATAACAATGCGGCGCGCCGGCATGACGATTTCGTTACGACGCGAAGCGGTAGCCGACGCCCGGGTCGGTGCGGATGAGCCGGGGCGCGCCCTCCGGCTCGATCTTGCGCCGCAGGCGGGCGATGTTGGTGCGCAGCGTCGGCCACGTCCTCGGCGTAGCCGGGGCCCCACACCTCCTGCAGCAGCGCGCGGTGCGTGAGCAGCCGCCCGCGGTTGCGCACGAGCGTGCGCAGCAGCTCGAACTCGATCGGGGTCAGATGGATCTCGGCCCCGTCGCGGCGGACCACGCGGGCGCCGAGGTCGACCTCCAGGCCGTCGGCGCGGATCACCGGCTCGCCAGGCGCGGGCGCCGCGCGGCGCAGGATCGCCCGCAGCCGGGCGACCAGCTCGCGCGGGCCGAACGGCTTGGTCACGTAGTCGTCGGCGCCGGCCTCCAGGGCGCGCACCTTCTGGTCCTCGTCGCCCACCGCGGAGAGCACGAGGATCGGCATCTCGCTCCACTCGCGCGATCGCGCGGCAGACCTCCACGCCGTCGCCGTCGGGCAGCACGAGGTCGAGGATGGCCGCGTCCGGGCGCTGCAGCGCGGCGCATCTGCAGCGCCTCGGCGGCGGTCTCGGCCGGCAGCGCCTCGAAGCCCGCCTCGCGCAGGACGATCTTCAGCGCGCGCAGGATGTGCGCGCTCGTCGTCGCAGACCAGGATGCGCGGGCCGGTCGCTCGTCGGCGGCGCCACCCGCTCTCTCGGCGGGTCACGCACGCTCGGCGCGGCTCGAGCGGCAGCGCGACGACGAAGCTCGTCCCCTGGCCGGGCAGCGACTCGGCCCACACCAGGCCGCCGTTGGCCTCGATGAACCCCTTGACGATGGCCAGCCCCAGCCCCGAGCCGGTGCGCGGCCCGCCCGGGCGCCGGTAGAAGGCCTCGAAGATCCGCGTCAGCTCGGGCTGGGGGATCCCGGGCCCACGATCGACCACCCGGATCGCGCAGCCGCTCGCCCACGACGCGCGCGCGGACCGAGACCGGCTCGCGGCCCGAGTAGCGCGCCGCGTTCTCCATCAGGTTGGCGAACGCCCGCTCGAGCTGCGCGGCGTCGGCCCGGATCAGCGGCAGGTCGGCGTCGATCGACAGCGCGAACCGCTCGCCGCCCGGATCGAGCGCGCTCGACCGCCGCGCGCAGGACCTCCTCGACCGAGACCCAGTCGGGCCGCGGCTCGGCCGCGCCGGCCTGGAGCCGCGAGAGGTCGAGCAGCTTCTCCACCAGGCTGGTGAGCCGCTCCGACTCCTCGACGATCGGCCCGCCCGAGCTCCTGGCGGTCCTCGCGCGACAGCTCGCCCTCCACCAGCGCGGCGCCGGCGGTGATGATCGCCGTCAGCGGCGTGCGCAGGTCGTGCGAGACCGTGCGCAGCAGCGCCGTCTTGAGCTCGTCGCTGCGCCGCAGCGCCGCGCGTCTCGACCACCTCGGCCTGGAGCCGCTCGCGCTCGGTCGCCACCGCCAGCAGCGCCGCCAGCGAGGCGGCGGCGGCGGGGGAGACGTCCCCCGCGACCGTGCCGTCCGGCCCGATTGCGCCGGGCGGCAGCCCGAGCGCGGCCGCCGCCTCGGGCAGCGCGGCCTGGACGCTCGCGCCGCCGAGCAGGATCCGGGCCAGCTCCGCCGCCACGACGGCCTCGCGCCGGCGCTGCTCGGCCTGCTGCGCGCGCGAGCGGGCGAGCTCGGCGACGCCGCTGGCCACGACGGCCGCGACCAGGAACGTGAGCAGCGCCACCCACTGGCCGCTGTCGGCGATCGTGAACCGGTGGACGGGCGGCAGGTGGAAGTAGTTGAACGCCGCCGCGCTGAGCAGTGCGGTGAACAGGCCGAGCCGGAAGCCCCACAACGTGGCCACGAGCAGCACGGCGAGCAGGTACAGGACGCCGTTGGACTCCGGCGTGGAGATCTGCTTCAGCGGGAAGATCAGCGCCGTGATCGCCGCCACGGCGAGCGCGGCGACGGCGAGCCCGGCCGAGCGCGACTGCCTCACGGCGTCAGCTTGACAGCAGGTCGGCCACGACCGCCAGGCTGCGGATCAGCTCCGGCAGCGCGGCGCGCGCGCCGGCGTAGATGCGCACCAGCTCGGGGTCGGGGTCGATCGGATCGCTCATGCTCGGGCTGGGCAGCTGCTCCAGCGCCGCTTCGAGCGTGTTCGCGTGTCCGAGGGCCAGCAGCCCGAGCGCCGCCGCGCCCAGCGCCGTGCCCTCGGCGTCGCCGACGGCCACCAGCGGGCGGGCGAGCGTCGCCGCCAGGATCTCGCGCCACAGCGGCGAGCGCAGCGCGCCGCCGGTCGCCCGTACCTCGGTCACGGGGGCGATCGCGTCGAGCCGGTCGAGGATCAGCGCCAGCTGCAGGCAGACGCCCTCGATCGCCGCGCGCGCGAGGTGAGCGCGCGTGTGGTGGCGGCGCAGGCCGAGGTAGGCGCCGGGCAGCTCGGGTGCCCACAGCGGCGCGCGCTCGGGGAGCAGGTAGGGCAGCATGGCCAGCCCGTCGGCGCCCGGCGGCGACGGATCGCGGCCAGCTCGAGCAGCGCGGCGTCGCCGTCCAGGTCGGGCGCGAGCGCCTCGCCGGCCCAGCGCAGCCACGATGCCGCCGTTGCTGACCGCGCCGCCGAGCACCCAGCGGTCAGCGGTCAGCGCGTAGCAGAACAGCGCACCGGCCGGGTCGACCTGCGGCCGGTCGACCATCATGCGCACGGCGCCGCTGGTGCCGAGCGAGAGGCCGGCCACGCCGTGCGCCAGCGCGCCGGTGCCGAGGTTGCCGAGCGGCCCGTCGGACGCGCCGAGCGACGACCGGCGTCCGCCGGCGGCCGAGCGCGGCCGGGATCGCCGGCGGCGAGCGCGAGCACGTCGGTGGTGGCGCGGACCGGCGGGAGGCGGTCGGCGCCGACGTGGGCGAGCGCGAGCGTCTCGGGGTCCCAGTCGCGGGCCGCGAGGTTCAGCAGCCCGGTGGCCGAGGCCGACGACAGCTCGGTCACCAGCTCGCCGGTCGAGCCGCAGCAGCACGTAGTCCTTCAACCCGACCCACCAGCGCACGCGGGCGAGCGGTCTCCGGCTCGCGCTCGTGGAACCAGATCAGCTTGGCCAGCGGCGACATCGGGTGGACCGGCGTGCCCGTGCGGCGAGCAGCTCGACGGCGCGGTCGCGCGCAGCGCTCGCGCCTGGCCCGGCCGCGCGCGCGTCGGCCCAGGTGAGCAGCGGCGTCAGCGGCCGCCGGTCCTCGTCGAGGCCGATCAGCCCGTGCATCGCCGTGCCGACGGAGATCCCGGCCACGTCGTCGCCGGCGCACTCGGCCAGCACCTCGAAGACCACGGCGACGACGGCGTCGGGGTCCTGCACCTCGGGCGCCGCGTCGCGGTACTCGCGCTCGGCCGCCTGACGCCACTCGCTCCCGGCGCGGAACGCCACCGCCTTCGTGCCGGTGGTGCCGACGTCGAGCCCCACGATGACGGCGCCGTCGCTCACGACGGCATTGTGGCGTCAGACGACGACGAGCGGCCGGTCGGGCGGCGCCGGCACCGCCGCATCGGCGTCGACGACCGCCAGCACGGCGGCCACCACGACGGGGTCGAACTGGCCTCCCGAGCAGTCCCGCAACTCCTGGAGCGCGATGCGCGGCGCGAGCGCGTCGCGATAGGCCCGGTTCGTCGTCATGGCGTTGTAGGAGTCACAGCAGGTGATGATCCGGGCCTCCAGCGGAATGTCCGCGCCGGCGAGCCCGTCCGGGTACCCGCAGCCATCCCAGCGTTCGTGGTGCCAGCGGACGATGCGCCCGACGTCGCTCATGAAGCCGCCGACGCGGTCGAGCATGCGCTGGCCCTCGATCGCGTGGGTCTTGACCAGTGCGAACTCCTCCGGGTCGAGCCGGCCGGGCTTGTTGATGATGGCCTTGGGGATCGCCACCTTGCCGACGTCGTGCAGCAGCGCCGCGAACTCGAGGTTGCGGCGGCGGTCGGCGCTCAGACCCAGCCGGTCGCCCACGGCGAGCGCGAGCGCGACCACGTCGCGGCAGTGCTCGCCGGTGTAGCCGTCGTCGTGCTCGACGACGTCGCCGAGGACGAGCGCCATCCCCTGGTAGGCGTCGTTGAGCTCGACGAGGCCCTCGACGCGGGCGCGCCGCTCGCGCGCGAACACGGCGATGACGCCGATCAGGGGCAGCAGGGCGGCGGCGCTCCACGGCTGGCCGTACATCGTCCAGGCGACGAGCAGGCCGACGGGCGCCAGCGCGGCGTCGACCGCACAGCTCCAGAGCTCCTCGAAGCGTTCGCGCAGCGTCGTGCCGCGCAGCAGCGCCTCGCGGACCGCCGACGCCCCGGCCTCGGCGGCGAACTGGGCGAGCAGCGCGGCGACCAGGAGGAGCGGCGTCGCGGCGTGGATCGAGTCGACGTGACCGAGCACGAGGACCGTCACCGGGCCCACGGCGAACCAGGAGTTGCCGATCGCCGCGACCAGTCGGGCGGGCCGCAACTCGCCCCGGAGGACGTTCGGCAGCTTCGCGGCCACCAGCACCGCCGGGACCGCGATCAGGACGCCGGCCGGCGGTAGCGCGAACAGCAGCGGCACGAACGCCAGCTCCGTCGGCAGCGCGACGCCGTTCTCGGTGTCGAACTCGGTCACGGCGGCGAAGCCGAACGCCAGCAGCACGCAGGCGGCGGCGACCGGCGACGCCGCCGGCACGCCGGCCGGGCTCGCGAGCAGCAGCACGGCGAGCACGGCGACGTAGACGCCGCCGAGCACGCCGTGCGCGATCCGCTCGCGCCGCGACAGGCGCGCCGTCCGGCGCGCGAGGGCGCCCGCGAGCAGCTGCTGCTCGCTGTATCCGGGATTGAGGGCCACTCCTATGTCAATCGGCACATGGGCGCCGCAGTTGACGGCCGGGGCCTACCAGTACGCGCGCGGGTCGACCCAGAAGTCGTCGACCTGGAAGTGGCTGGTGTTCCCCCGGCGACGAACGTGAACCGCACCTGCTGCCAGCCGGACGTCTTCAGCGGCTGGACGTTCATCGGGTTCGACAGCGTCCAGTCCGAGTGGTCGCCATGGAACTGGCCGGTGTTCTTCGGCGTGGTCCAGGCCCCGTTCTGGTAGTAGGACACGTAGAAGAACACGCCTTCCGCGCCCTTGAGGTTGCGTACGTCGAGACGGGCGGTCGGGTAGTCCGAGGTGATGCACATCACGGGGCTCGTGGCCTGCGCCTTGCTCGGCAGGTCGAGCACGTCGCCCGTCCGCCCATCGGCCCCGCTCGTCTGCACGACGGCCGCGCCGCCGCTCAGCTGCCAGTCGCCGGCAGAGCTGAAGTCGCCCTGGGGCGCGAGCGTGTAGTTGTGGCGGTCGCCCAGCGCGGCGAACGGCTGCGACATGGACTGCGCAGCGCAGCTCGCCAGCGGGGCGGCCCCGGGGAGGGTGACCGCGGCCTGCGCCTGGGTCGCGCCGAGGCCGGCCGCGATCGCGGCGAGGGCGATGGACGCGGCTGAGCGCGCCGCGCGAGTTCGATTCATGCAAACACCGTCCGTGGCGTGTTCGCTGGCGGCTGAGCCGTCTCCACTGCGTGAGACCTCTGGCTTTGCGTCCCCGCCTCGCGACGGGTTTGCCCTGAGCAGCATGGATTGTCTTGGTCGTGACATCGGCGCCCGGGGCCGCGCCTTGACCGGTTGAGGCGCCGCGCTGGACACAGGTCGTAGTGGCCCTCGTAGCCTGGACGCCGTGACGCCGCGTGTGATCCGGCCGGAGATCCAGGCGCTGCGGGCGCTCGCCGTGGCGCTCGTGGTCGTCTGCCACACGTGGCCGAGCGCGCTCCCCGGCGGGTTCGTCGGCGTCGACGTGTTCTTCGTCATCTCCGGCTTCCTGATCACGGGACAGCTGCTGGGCGAGGTGCGGCGGACCGGGAGCGTGTCGCTGGCCGGGTTCTGGGCGCGGCGGGCGCGGCGGATCCTGCCCGCGGCGCTGCTCGTCCTGGGGCTGGTGGCCGCGGCGACGCTGCTGTGGGTCCCGCAGAACCACTGGGACCAGTTCCTCACGGAGGTGCGGGCGAGCACGGCGTACGTGGAGAACTGGCAGCTCGCCCACACCGCCACGGACTACTTCGCCAACGCGGCCAGCGTGCAGTCGCCGGTCCAGCACTACTGGTCGCTGTCCGCCGAGGAGCAGTTCTACCTCGTCTGGCCGCTGCTGATCGGGCTCGTGGTGGCGCTGCGCGGCGGCCGGCGGGCGCTGGCGGCGGCGATGGGGACGCTGGCCGCGGTCAGCCTGGCGTACTCGGTGCACGACACCGCGGTCGACCGGGCCGCGGCCTACTTCGTCACGCCCACGCGCGCGTGGGAGTTCGCGGCGGGCGGGCTGCTGGCGCTGGTCACCGTCGGGCGCGCCCGGCCATGGCTCAGCTGGGCCGGCCTGGCCGCGATCGGCGTGGCCGCGGCGACCTACAGCGGAGGGACGCCGTTCCCGGGCATCGCCGCGCTGCTGCCGGTGCTCGGGGCGGTGGCGGTGATCGCGGCGCAGGCGCCCACGGCGCCGCTGCGACTGCGGCCCGTGCAGTGGCTGGGCGACGTCTCCTACTCCGTCTACCTGTGGCACTGGCCGCTGCTGATCATCGCGCCGTACGCGCTCGGCCGCACCGGGCTGACCGGGGCGCAGAAGCTGGCCATCGTCGCCGTCACGCTGCTGGCCGCATGGGCCAGCAAGGTGTGGGTGGAGGACCCGCTGCGCTCCGGGCCGCTGCTGGCGCGCCGGCCGGCGCGCTGGACGTTCGCCGGCGCGCTGGCCGGCACGGCGCTGGTCTTCGGCCTCACGGCGGCCGGGGTGACCCACCTGCACCAGCAGCTGCGCATCGCCGAGCGGACCGCCGCGCGGACGCTCGCGGCCAAGCCGAGATGCCTCGGCGCCGCGGCGCGCGACCCGCGCCATCCCTGCCGCAACGCGAAGCTGGCCCGCACCGTCGTGCCCACGCCCGCGCAGGCGATCAAGCTCCAGCGCCCGTGCGACGCTGTCGAGCGCACGCCGGTGATGACCGTGTGCGCGTTCGGGCGGCGGTTCGCCCACCCGCGCGGGACAGCGGTGCTGGTGGGCGACAGCCACGCCATGCACCTGCAGCAGACGGTGCAGGTGGCGGCGAACGATCACCGCCTCCTGGCGCTGCTGAACGCCCGCAGCCACTGCCCGTACTCGGCCGCCACCGTGGTGATCGCCGGCGACGCCGCCGACCAGGCCGGCTGCAACGCCCGCAACCGCGACCTGCCGGGCTGGTTCCGCGCCCACCCGGACGCGAGCGTGGCGGTCATCGCCCACTTCGTGGCCACCACCGTGAAGGTGCGCCCGGCGCCCGGCCAGGGCGAGTTCGCCGCCGAGGTGGCCGGCTACGAGCGCGCCTGGCGCGCGCTGCCGGCGACGGTGAGGCACATCGTGGTTATCCGGGACACGCCGGTCACCCCGGTGGGCACGGAGGACTGCATCACGCGCGCCATGGACCGCGACGAGCGCGCCGGCCCGGACTGCGCGTTCGCCCGCGGCCCGGCGCTCCCGCCCGACCCGGCCGCCGTGGCCGCCCGGCAACTGGGCGGCCGCGTGCGCCTCGTCGACCTCAACCGCTTCATCTGCGACCGCCGCCGCTGCTACCCGGTGGTGGGCGGGGTGCTGGTCTACAAGGACCTCTCGCACCTGACGCCGCAGTTCGCCACGACGCTCGGGCCGTACCTGGACCGCGCGGCCCGCGGCGCCTTCTGATTAAGCCGCTCTCATCAACTTTCCCGCTGCGGGTGCCGATGGGGTGGGGGTGTACGACGTGCTCGTGGTGGGAGCCGGCTTCGCCGGGTCCGTGATGGCCGAGCGGCTCGCCAACTCGCGGGCTGCGCGTGCTGGTCGTCGACCGCCGCGAGCACATCGCCGGCAACGCCTTCGACGACAACGACGCGGCGGGCGTGCTGATCCACCGCTACGGGCCGCACATCTTCCACACCAACTCCGAGAAGGTGGTCGGCTACCTGTCGCGCTTCACCGACTGGCGCCCGTACGAGCACCGGGTGCTGGCCGACGTCGACGGCCTCCACGTGCCGATGCCGATCAACCGCGACACGGTCAACACGCTCTACGGCCTGCGACCTGGACACCGACGAGGAGGTCGAGGCGTTCTTCGCCGAGCGCGCCGAGCCGCGCGAGAAGCTGCAGACCTCCGAGGACGCGGTCGTGGCCAAGGTCGGCCGCGACCTCTACGAGCGCTTGTTCCGCGGCTACACGCGCAAGCAGTGGGGCCTGGACCCGTCCGAGCTGCACGCCGGTGTGCGCCCGCATCCCGACCCGCACCAACACCGACGACCGCTACTTCACCGACAGCTTCCAGGCCATGCCGGCCGACGGCTACACGGCGATGTTCGAGCGCCTGCTCGACCACCCGCGGATCGAGGTCCGCACCGGCGTCGACTTCGAGGACGTGCGCGACGGCCACGGCCAGCTCATCTGGACCGGGCCGATCGACGAGTATTTCGGCCGCCGCTACGGCGCGCTGCCCTACCGCAGCCTGCGCTTCGCGCCGAGACCTACGCACCCCAGGGCGAGCTGCTGCAGCCGGTGGCGGTGATCAACTACCCCGCCGAGGCCACGCCGTACACGCGCGTCACCGAGTACCGGCACCTCACCGGCCAGCACCACACGGCGAGCACGCTGCACTACGAGATACCCGAGCGCCGAGGGCGACCCCTACTATCCGGTGCCGCGGCCGGAGAACCGGGCGCCTGTACGAGCGCTACGCCGCGCTGGCGGCAGATGAGCGCAACGTGACGTTCGTCGGCCGGCTGGCGAGCTACCAGTACCTGAACATGGACCAGGTCGTCGCCCAGGCGCTGGCCACCTACGCCACCGTGTTCGAGCGCGCGCTCGCGCATGCCTGAGCAGCCACTCGTCACCGCGCTGGTCGCCGCCTACAACGCCGAGCCGTTCATCGCCGAAGCGCTGCACAGCGCGCTCGCCCAGGACTGGCCGGCCGACAAGCTGCAGATCGTCGTGGTCGACGACGGCTCGACCGACGGCACCGCCGCCGTGGTCGAGGCGATCGCCGCCGAGCACCCCGGGCGGATCGAGCTCATCCGCCAGGAGAACGCCGGCGCGTGCGGCGCGACCAACACGGCGCTGGCCGCGGCGCGGGGCGAGCTGATCGCCCTGCTCGACGCCGACGACGCGTGGCCGCGCGACAAGCTCCGCGTCCAGGCGGCCGTGCTGGCCGCCCGCCCCGAGGTCGGCCTGGTGTACGGCGACATGCGCGTCGTCGACGCGGCCGGGCGGGTGCTGCACGAGTCCTTCCTGGCCGGCGACGCCCCGCCCCAGGGCCGCTGCCTGGCCCGGATGCTGGAGAGCAACGACGCCACCGCGTCCTCGCTGCTGTTCCGCTGCAGCATGGCCGCGCCGATCCCGGACGCGGTGCCCTACACCGACTGGTGGTTCGCCGTCCGGGCCGCCGAGCGCTCGGAGATCGCCTACGTCGAGGAGCCCCGCACGCTGTATCGCTTCCACGGCGGCAACCTGACGCTCGGCGCCGAGGGCCCGCGGCGCGAGCGCGAGATGCGCAAGGCGATCGCGCTGCGGGTGTGGTTCCTGCGCCGGCTCGACGCGCTGCCGGCCCGCGAGCTCGCGCTGGTCTGGCGGGCGATCGAGATCAACGCCGCCGAGGTGCCCGAGTCCGCCTACCCCGGCGGCGATCCGGGGCGTGCCGCGGCGGAGCTGGCCGCCGGCGAGGCGCTGCTGCGCCGCGGCGAGCCCGACGCGGCGGCGGCGCGGCTGTCGCGGGCGCTGGCCTGGGGCCCGGAGTCCGCGGCCGCCCGCTCGGCGCTGATCGCCGCGTTCGCTGCGGCGCCCGGGGGAGAGGGTCACCCCGGCCAGGAGCCGCTGCGCGGCGCCGCCGCGCAGGTCGTGCTGGCCGACGCCGGCGAGCTGCTCGAGCGCCCGGCGCTGCTCGCCCGCTACGTCTCCCGGATGGCGGGGCGGCGCGACGTCACGCTGGCCATCGACGCGTCGGAGATGGACGCCGCCGAGGCCGAGCGGGCGCTCGGCACGCTGGTCGGCCGGGTCCCCGGGGCGGAGGAGCTCGATCTCCTCGCCGTGCTCGGGCCGCTCGACGCCACGGGCCGCGCCCGGCTCGCCGCCGGTGTCGACGCGCTGCTCAGCGAGCGCCCGAGCGAGCTGGCGGCACCGCGGCTCTGACGGCGCGGCCCAGATACGGGCCGAGCGTGCGAGCGTAGAGCCCGGTCAGGTGCGTCGTGTCCTTGTAGACCAGCACGCCGCCGATCACCGGCTCGCAGCGCCGGGCGTCGCAGAAGAACGGCGTGAGGTCGAGCACCTTGTAGCGCGGGGAGCGCAGCCGGCGCGCAGCCGCGGCCGCCGGGTCGGGGTCGAGCGCGATCCGGCGCGACAGCGCGCAGGCCGGCCCGGCCGGCTCGTGCGCGGCCATTGCCCGCTCCACGCAGGCGTTCGTGTCGAGATGGACGCTGGGGTTGTCGCGGATCACGAGCACCTTGGTCACGGAGGCCGGCAGCGCGCGCCACTCGTCCTCGTAGCCCTTGACCGCGGTCTCGAACTGGTCCTGCCCGGGGCGCGTGACCACGCCGCGGCCCGACGCGAGCTCGGACAGGAACACCGTGTGCACCCCAGGATGGGCGGCCAGCCAGGCCACCACCGCGGCCCGCCAGCGCGTGCAGTCGGCGCGCTCGGGCGGGTCGAGGTCGCGCGGCGCGGCCGACAGCGGGCAGCTCGAGTGCCCGAAGCGCAGCCCGCGCCAGCCCCGCGTCTTGGCCACGGCGTCGAGCGGGATGCGATACACGCCGGCGTGGCTGTCGCCGATCAGCGCGACGGTCGGCCCGCCGGCCGCCCCGAACCGGCAGACGTCCTTGCCGGCCACGTAGAAGACGATCGTGCACGGCGCGTTTGGCTGGGTCTGGGCCTCGATCGGCGTGGGGACGACTGACAGCCGCAGCTTCGGGTTGGTGCACGGATGCAGTGGGTCGCGCGCCGCGGCGCCGAAGCAGCGCGGCGCGGCGGCGAGCACGCGCCGGGACGCGGCCTTCTCCTTGCGCACCTGCGCGTGCAGGTGCGCGGTCCCGCCGAGGGTCACGCCGACGACCGCGGCGGTGGCCAGCGCGCCGAGCGCGAACGTCCGCCGGTCCGGGAGCCCCGAGCGGCGCACCGGGTCCTCCACGTACCGCTTGGACAGCCAGGCGAGCAGCAGCGTGAGGACGAGGATGGCGATCCGCATGGCGGTGGTCATGGCGCGGTCGAGCGCGATCGGCGCGAGCACGATCAGCGGCCAGTGCCAGAGATACACCGAGTAGGAGGTGTCGCCCACGAACTGCACCGGCTTCAGCGCCATCAGCCGGGCCGGGCTCCAGGGGCGGGCCGGCAGGCCGGCGCGGATGACGAACAGCGCGCCGAGGATCGGCAGCGTGGCCGCCGAGCCGGGGAACGGCGTCCCGTCGCTGTACAGCGCGGCGGCGAGCCCGATCATCCCCAGGCCGGCCCAGGACAGCACGGAGCGGGCCACGACCGAGCCGCGCAGGTCCCCCAGCAGCGCCAGCAGGCCGCCGGCGCCGAACTCCCAGGCCCGGGTGGACGTGACGAAGTACGCCGTGGCCGGGCTCGCCGCGGTGTCGGCGATCGAGTAGGCGAGGCTCGCGGCGGTCAGCGCGAGCATCGTCCAGGCGAGCGCCCGGCGGCCGCTGCGGGCCGCGAGCGCCAGCACGAGCGGCCAGGCGAGGTAGAACTGCTCCTCGACCGACAGCGACCAGAAGTGCTGCTCGGGCGACGGCCCGGACGCGGCCTGGGCGAAGTAGTCGACCGTGCTGTGGGCCAGGTGCCAGTTCTGCACGTAGAGCGCGCTGGTCCGCGCCTCGGTGAGGAAGCGCGCCCAGTAGTCGAGCGGCACGAACGCGATCGTGGCCAGTGCGCAGAACAGCAGCGTGACCAGCGAGGCCGGCAGGATCCGCCGCGCGCGCCGGGCCCAGAACGCGGTCGGCGACAGCGTCCCGCGCCGGTCGATCTCGCGCAGCAGCAGGCCGGTGATCAGGAAGCCGGAGATGGCGAAGAACACGTCGACGCCCACGAATCCGCCCGGCAGCGCGCCCGGCCACAGGTGGTAGACGACGACGAGCGCCACCGCGACGGCGCGCAGCGCCTGGATCTCGGGGCGGACGCCGGCGCGCACGGCGGCGGCGCGCCGCGGCAGCGGTGAGTGCACGGCCACGCGGCCGCTGAACCTAGCTCACGTCCCGGCGGCCATCAACCGGTGCTTTGCCCGGGCCTCCGCGGGTGGGATAGGGTCGCCCGATGGTGCGCGAGCGCATCGAGCGGCGTCACCGGGAGCCGCCGGGCCGCGCCTCGGGCGCGGCGCCCGCGCGCCGGCCGGCCGTCGCGGCGGTGCTGGGTCACGGCAACGCCGCGGTCGCCCGCGCGCTCCTCGCCCGGCAGGCCAAGGACTTCTCGCTCGGCGCGGACGGCCACCTCGTGGTCGGAGGTGCGGTCGCCGGCTGGGCCGGAGGCGGTCGCAGCTGGGTCTGCGTCGATCCCGACACGGGCGCGGCGGGCGTGCCGGCGCCGGACGCGGACCTGGGCCGGGCGGACCCCGGTGGCGCGCTGCTGGCGGTGCGCGAGGCGACCGTCGACAAGAGCGACCCCGCGCACGTCAAGGTCACGCCCAGGGGACCCGTCCTGGGCATCGCCTTCGACCCGGCGAGCCTCGGCTTCGGCGACCCGCTGCTCACGAAGGCGAGCGGCGCCTGGAGCCCGTTGGCGCTCGCGCAGCTCGCCGCCGGGCTGAAGACGTCGATCACCGCCGCGCCGGAGGCGCACGTGCGCCTCAAGGACGGCAGCTTCTGGGCGCTGGAGAACGGCGCCTGGTCGGCGTCCAAGCACAGCGAGGCCGGGCCGATGCAGACCGCCGTGACCACCGAGGAGGCGAACCTGCCGACGGCGGCGCTGCGCCGGCAGGCCGACCGCTACGTCAAGCTGATGGCCGCTGTGATGGCGCACGAGGGCGGGTTCGAGGCGACCAGCGACCGCGGCGACGACAAGGGCAGCGTCGGGATCTTCCAGTGGGCGCTCGACAAGCACGACACCAACCAGGCCGGAGCGTCGATGGTCGCGTTCTTCGCCGACCTCAAGGCGCGGGCGAACGCGCCGGCGGCGGGCGTCGACGCCGCCGAGCACAAGCTGTACGTCGACGCGTGGAAGCAGGTGACCGACGCCGGGATCGACGTCGACGCGGGCGCGGTCACGTTCCACGGTCACAAGGCGACCGGCGAGGAGATCGAGAAGGCGATCGGCGGCGCCGGCAAGGCGATGGGCACCGGCGCCCTGCGGACGTATCAGCTCGTCGCGGCGAGCGAGTGGATCGAGGCGCTCAAGCGCGAGCCGGTGCGGCCCGGGGCGGGCGCCACGGCGTGGGTCGGGCACGGTTACGAGGAGAAGGCGAGCGCGCAGCCGGGCCACCAGGCCATGATGGTGTTCAAGGCGGGCGCGCAGACGTTCGAGTTCGCGCTCGAGGCGCCGGCCGACGTCGCGACGGTCGGCGGCTCGCTGACCAGCGACGAGCACCTCGCGCTCGCCGCCACGCTCGGCGTCAACCGGCCGCACTTCGTCGCCGCCGCGCTGTGGCGGGCGCTGACCGGCAAGAGCGACGTCACGGCCGAGGTGACGGCGCACCTGCAGGAGATCGCCCGGCTGCACGACGCCAAGCTCCCGAGGCAGCGCAAGGGCTGGCACAACGTGACCGACGCCGACATCGCCGACTGGGGCGCGGACGCCGAGTACGCAGCGCTCAAGCGCGAGATCTGGCCGGCGCCGAAGGCGCTGACGCCGGCCCAGGAGCAGGCCCTCGCCAGCGAGTTCAAGCGCCAGGGCCTGGGGATGTACGGCCGCGGCGACGCCCGCCCCGACCGCTTCGCGACGGTCGAGGACGTCTATGCCCCCTGACCCGACGCTGACGGTCGTGCGCGAGCTCGACGACGGGGTGGCCGTGGTGCGGGCGAGCGGCGAGCTCGACCTGGCCACCGCACCGCAGCTCGTGCGCGCGATCAGCCTGGCCGCTGAAGGGCGCCGGCCGCGCGTGCTCGTCGACCTGGCCGCGGTGGAGTTCTGCGACTCCGCCGGCCTGCGCGCGCTGCTCGGCGCGGCTCGCGAGGTCGAGGCCCGCGCGGGCCGGCTCGTCGTGGCCGTCGAGCCCGGCGGGGTGGTCGAGCGGCTGCTGGACCTGGCCGGACTGATGGAGTTCCTGCGCGTGCGGTCGCCGGGCGAGGCGCGCGCCGCGCTCCCGTAGGCGCCGGCGCTCAGTGCTGCCCGGCGAAGCGCGCCGCGATCTCCTCGCGCGGCGGCGGGTTCGCGAGGACGTGGCGGACGCGGATGAGCGCCACGGCGCCGAAGACCGCCGGCAGCCCGAGTTGGAACACACGGTAGGCGAGCACGGCCGCGGCGGCCACGCTCACCGGCGTCCCGTAGAACGCGAACATGCCGATCAGCCCGCCCTCCGTGCCGCCGACGCCGCCCGGCGTGGGCAGCAGCGCGCCGGCGTGCCCGAGCGTGTAGGCGAGCACGAACTCGCCGATCGGCGGCGCGCCGCCGCCGAACGCCCGGAACGCCGCACCGAGCGAGGCGACGTCGAACGCGTAGTAGGTCAGCGCGCCCACGATCAGCCAGCGGTCGCCGTGGCGCAGCAGCTCGACCGTCGTGCGCACGCCGTCATGGGCGAAGTGGCGCAGCCGCCACAGCGCGTGCCAGAGCCCGCCGCGGCCCGGCTCCGCGGCGGCCGGCAGCCGGGCATAGACGTAGAGCGCGATCAGCAGCGCGGCGCCGCCCGCGGCGGGCAGCAGCGTGGCCGGCAGGCTCGCGTCGCCGGCCAGCACGCCGGTGGCCACGCCCACGCCGGCCACGACCACCGCGGCGAAGCCGACGAAGCTCGTGCACAGGAACAGCGCGGCGTGGCGGCTCGCCGCCAGCTCCGAGGGCACGCCGAGCCGGGTCATCACGTAGGCGCCGAGGGCCGGTCCGCCCGCGCCGCCGGCGGGCAGCAGCACGTTCGCGCCCTGCTCGGCCAGCCCGAGCACGAGCGCCCGCCGCCACGGCAGGACGCGGTCGAACACCGCCCACAGCGTGCGCACGAAGCCGAGCATCGAGCCGATCGCGCAGGCCACCACGACGCCGAGCCAGGCCGGGTCGGCGTCGGACAGCCGGTCGCGGACGTCGCCGATCCCCGGCAGCGTGGTGACGGCGACCGCGACCGCCACGAGGACGACGGCGAAGAACGCGCCGCGCTTGGCGATCGCGCGGCCGTCGATGCCGGTGTCGGCCCGCTCGGCCATCAGCCCGTCAGATCGGGGTGCACGCCGTCGTCCGCCAGCGCGGTGCGGGCGAGGCGGTCGCCGAGCAGCGGCCCGAACTTCATCGCGTTGGCGGCGCCCAGGGCGATCACCGGGCCCGCCCGGAACGCCCGGAACCCGTCGCCGTCGGCGAGCCAGCCGGCGTGCAGCGAGACGCAGCGGATCTCCTCGCCGGGCTGGAGGCCGGGGAAGACGCCCGGCACCCAATCCGCGTGCTGGGCCCGCGTCCACGCCGCCGCCTCGTCGTCGCTCCAGCTCGCATAGGGCCGGTCGGCGTCGCGCATGCCCAGCGCCCAGCGCCCGGTCGTGCCGAGCGGCAGCGCGTAGCACTCGGGCGCGATCAGGCAGGCCGACGGCGGCGCCGGCGCGTAGGTCAGCCGCACGTGGCGGGTGAGCGTCACCCCGAGGTCGATGCCGAGCGGCTCCACGAGCGCTTGGGTACCCAGCCCGGCGCACACGACCACGACGTCGGGCCGGTGCGTGGCGCCGGAGGTCCGCACGGTGCCGTCCGGCTCGATCGCCTGCACCGTGGCCTCCTGGCGAGCCACCCGTCCGGCCAGCGCGGCCAGGGCGCGGCGGATGCGCAGGCTGCCGCCGAGCGGGTCGAGGATCGCGGCGTCCCACGGGTGGTCCGCCGCGAGGTGGGGGATGCGCTCGCGGATCTGCGCGCCGGCCAGCGCCTCGACGGGCGCCCCCGCCTCCCGCATCGCCTCCCCGCGCCCCGGGCTCGTGACGACGAGCCCTTCGCGCCCGAGCAGCGTGCCCACTCCGAGCTCGGCCTCCCACTCGCGCCAGCGCGCGTGCGCCTCCAGCGCCAGCGCGCACAGGCGCGGCTCGCGGTGGGCGATGCGGAAGATCCGCCCGAGCCCCGCCGACTGGCCGGGCTCGCCGTCGCCCAGGTCGAGCACGTCCACGCCGCGGCGGGCCAGCTCGTACGCCGTGGCCAGGCCGGCGATCCCGGACCCGACGACGACGGCCGTGCGCGGCTTTGTGGCCACGGCCAGAATTACGACGCATTCCGACGGGCCCCGCCCGCCGTCTCTGCCTCGCTTCGCTCGCCACCGGCTTCGCCTCGCCGGCGGCGGCCACCGCACACGTACCACCAGTATGCGAGCGGATGGCCGCCCGAGCGAAGCGGTGACGAGCGCCAGCGAGGCAGCACAGCGACGACCGTTGCTGCCGTCGGGCTATGCGCCGTAATTCCGACCGAAGCCACTACGCGTGCGCGACCGTGTCGGCGTGGCGGATCGGCCCCTCGGCCTCGCGCAGCGGCCTGCCCTCGCGGCCGGCCTTGTGGGTGACGATCTCGGCCAGCACCGACACCGCGGTCTCCTCGACCGTCGAGGCGCCGATGTCCAGTCCGCAGGGGGCGAAGACGCGGGCGATCTGCTCGTCGCTCACGCCGGCCTCGCGCAGCCGGCGGTTGCGGTCGGCCGTGGTGCTTGCGGCTGCCCAGCGCGCCGATGTAGCCGGCGCCGGTGGCCAGCGCGGCCTGCACGGCGGGCACGTCGAGCTTGGGGTCGTGCGTGAACACGAGCACGGCGTCGCGCGGGCCGAGCTCCATCGTCGGCCAGCACGTCCTGCGGCCAGCCGACGACGGTCTCGGCGGCCACGCTGAAGCGCCGCGACGCCAGGAAGGCGCGGCGCGGGTCGGCGATCGTGACGCGGTAGCCGAGGCCCTTGGCCAGCGGGGCGAGCGCAGAGGAGAAGTCGATCGCGCCGAACACGATCATCCGCGGCGGCTCGGCGTGGACGGCGACGTAGACGCGCAGGCCGCTGCCCAGCGAGGCGCCGTCCTCGCCGAAGTCGCGCGGGTCGTCGAGCGGCCCTCGCCGATCAGCCCGCGCGCCTCGCGCGACGCGTTGGCGTCCAGCAGCGGCGTCACGGCCAGCCCGCCGGTCTCGCCCTCGCCGTCGACGTAGAGCTTGGCGCCGGCGTGCTCGCCGTCCAGCAGCGTGACCAGCGCCGCGGGGCGGTCGTCCACGAGCGCCTCGAGGTCCTTCAGCACGCGCCTCGCGCGCGTCGTCGCGGATCTCGTGGATGAAGATGTGGACGATGCCGCCGCACATCAGCCCGACCGTGCCGGCGAGCTCGTCCGAGATCCCGTAGGTCTCGAGCCGCGGCGGTCCGCCCGCCTCGACGATGTCCATCGCCACGGCCGCGACGGCGCCCTCGACGCAGCCGCCGGTGATCGAGCCCTCGATGTGGCCCTGGTCGTCGACGTACATGCTCGCGCCGACGTCGAGCGGCGAGGAGCCCTCGACTTCGACGAGCAGGCCGGCCACGACGCGGCGGCCTTCGTGCAGCCAGTCGGCGACGGCGGCGGCGGTGTGCTGGGCGGGGCGCTGCATTGCACCCAAAGGCTAGTGAAACGGCGGGTGGATCACCGCCCGTGACGCGGGCGGCTGCCCGCACCCGCGGCCACAAGCTGCCCCCAAGGCTGCGCCAACCGGGCGCTGGGACGCTACGCCCATGCCGCCCGCCTCCCCCCAGTCGCCCGAGACGACGCCCGCCGACGCCCGCGCCCGCCTCCTGCGCCTGCAGGCCGAGCGCCTGGTGGCGGCCGACGCCGGGCTCGACCCCGCCTGCGCCTACGTCGGCCACCTCGAGGCCGCCATCGCGGACGCCCACACCGAGCTCGTCACGCGCTCGGTCATCGAGATCGCCGCGCTGCGCGCAGCGTTCGACGGCGCCCTGCACGGCTGAGCGGCGACCGCTCGCCCCAAGGGCCGAGCTCCCGCCTGGTATCCCTGCCGGATGCTCGCGCTGCGCCCGCTCGCCCGCGACGACGCCGCCGAGCTGCGGCGGATCCGGGTCACACCGGAGGTCAGCCGCTGGTGGGACGAGCTGGAGGACGGCTTCCCGCTGGGCGACGACCCGGAGTCCGAGCGGTTCACGATCGTGGTGGACGGCCGGGTGGCCGGGATGATCCAGTGCTACGAGGAGGCCGAGCCGAAGTACCGGCACGCCTCGATCGACCTGTTCCTCGACCCGGCGCTGCACGGCCGCGGGCTCGGCACCGAGGCGGTGCGCCAGATGGTCGCGCGGCTGCTGGCCCGCGGGCACCACCGGCTGACCATCGACCCCGCCGCGAGCAACGCGGCGGCGGTGCGGGCCTACGAGAAGGCCGGCTTCCGCCCGGTCGGGGTGATGCGGGCCTACGAGCGCGACACCGACGGCCGCGGCTGGCACGACGGCCTGCTGATGGAGCTGGTCGTCACGCTCGGGCCGTGAGCAGCTGGCCGCCGCCGTCGTTGTGCACGGCGGCGTCGCGCAGCCCGGCCGCGCCGGCGAGGCCGGCCAGCTCGGCGTCGGCGTAGAAGCGGCTGAGCGACGCGAACGGCTCCGGCGCCGCCGGCGTGCCGCGCAGCTCGGCGCCGGTGGTGAAGACGGCGAGGCGACCGCCGGGTGCCAGCACGCGCCGGCACTCGCGCAGGACCGCGACCGGGTCGGGCAGGAACATGAACACGATCGACATGGCCACGGCGGTGAACTCGCCGGCGCCGAACGGCAGCGCGGTCGCGTCGCCCTGGACCACCGCGGCGTGCGGCGCGGTCTCGCGCGCGAGCGCGACCATGTCCTCGCTGTGGTCGAGGCCCACGACACGCCCCGCGGGCGCGTCGCGCAGCAGCAGCCCGCCGCCGCAGCCGAGCTCCAGCAGCGCGTCGCCGGGGCCGAGCGCGAGCGCCTCGAGGATCGCCCGGCGGGCGAAGTCGTGCACGTCATCGGCGCCATAGACGGCGCGGGCCCGGGACCCGGCCGGCCGGCGGGCGACGCGGTCGAGCAGCCAGGCGTCGAAGTCCGTCGCGCCGCTCGCCGCCCAGGTCGCCCGGTCCTCCTCGCCGAGCCCGAAGCGGTCGAACGCGTCCATCGCGCGGGATGTTGACGGACGGCCGCTGTGTGTGACAAAGTCGCGCCGGGGGTCACCTGTGGTCCGCCTCACCGCGATCGCCGCAGTCGCCGCGCGCCGTCTGGCGGCGCCGCGGTCGCCCCGTGCCGCCACCTCCGGCCCGGCGGGCGTGACGCTGCGCTGGTCGGCGCCGCGCCACGGCCACGCGGCGCGCTACCTCGTGCTGCGCGACGGCCGGGTGATCGGGCGCACGACGCACCGCACGTTCACCGACCACCGGGTGGCCGCGGGCCGCACGTATCGGTACACGATCGTGGCCGTCGACCGCCGCGGCCGCCGGGGGCGCGCCTCGGCGGTCGTGCGCGTGCGGGTTCCGCAGCCGGCGCCGCTCGGCGCCCCGTCGGCCACCGCGAACCCGTCGCCGGCAGTGGCGCCCGTCGCGCCGGCGCCCGTGCCGGCTCCCGCCCCCGCGGTCGCGCTGACCGCGGCGATGGTCGACCGCCTGTTCTGGCGCGCCGGCTTCGGGCCCACGCCCGATCAGCGCGCCGCCTGGACCGGCCAGCGCGCCCGACGAGCTCGTCGACTGGATGCTTGAGCACGCCGGCGGGCTACGCGCCGACCGGCGCGCCGCCGCTGAGCGACGCGGCCGGCTCCCAGAACCAGCCGATCGACCCGCGCGGCCAACGACGACGAGCTGCTGATGGAGTGGCTGGACGCCATGCAGCGGCCGACAACCCGCTCTCCGAGCGGCTCGCGTTCTTCTGGCACCGGCACTGGGCGGTCAGCCGCGAGGACGGCTCGGTGCCGGTGCCCTGGATCCTCGCCTACCGCGACCGCCTGCGCCGCTACGCCGACTTCGCCGCCGACCCGGGCCTCAGCTTCCGCGGCGCTGGCCTGGGAGATGACCACCCAGGACGCGGCGATGTCGATGTACCTGAACGGCAACCAGAACGTCAAGCGCAGCCCGAACGAGAACTATGCGCGCGAGTTCCAGGAGCTGTTCTGCCTCGGCCCCACCGGCCCCGACGGCACGCCGAACTACAGCCAGCCGACGTCCACGAGCTGGCCCGGGCGTTCACCGGGTGGCGGCTGGACACAACGAGCGGGACGGTGTCCTTCCAGCCGGCGAGCTTCGACGCGGGCGCCAAGTCGCTGTACGGGACGGTGGCGATCCCGGACACGACCGGCGCCGCCGCCGACGTCCAGGTGGCCGGCGTGCGCGCCGCGGTGGACGCCGTGCTCGCGCACTCCAGCCACGCCCAGTTCCTGATGCGCAAGCTGTGGGCGGAGTTCATCGCCAGCCCGATCCCGTCCGACGCGCTCGCGAGCCTCGTGGCCGCCTACACCGCGGACGGCGCGCTCGCGCTGCGGCCGCTCATCCGCGGGATCCTCACGCACCCGCTGATCTTCGAGTCGCTCGACGAGCCGAACCTGGTCAAGCCGCCGGTCGTCTACCTCGTCGGGCTGATGCGGGCGCTCGGCGCGCCGATGAAGGGCAGCCACATGCGCGTGGCATCCACGAACATGCAGCAGGTCGCGTACAAGCCGCCGAACGTGGCCGGCTGGGAGGGCGGCCTGTCCTGGTTCAACACGAACACCGTCCAGGGGCGCTTCGACGCCGCGGTCCGCGCGCTCTATCTGAACTACTCGACCTACTACCCGGGCCAGGCGCCGCTGGCCGACCCCGGGGCGCAGGCCGGCGCGGACGCCGTCGACGCCGCGCACGCCTCGGTCGGCCGGCCGTGGCTCTCGGCGGCCACTCGCGACTACCTCGCGAGCTGGGCGGACGCGGCGGCGGCCGACACCGCGGCCCATCGGCGCCAGCGCTTCTACACGCTGCAGGCGCTGATCCTCGGCGGCCCCGACGGGCAGGTGATCGTAGATGCGCTGCATCGAGTGCGAGGAGATCGAGCTCGCCCGCGTGCACGACGCGCGGCCGACGCAGACGCTGCCCGTGCCGCTGCGCGGCGCTGGACGGCTTCCCGGCCGGGCGCGGGCGCGCGGAGCTCACGCGCCGGCGGCTGCTGCAGTGGGGCGTGGCCGGGGTCGCGTCGGTCTACGCCGCGCACGAGCTCGGCTGGGACGAGGTGTGGGAGTCGGTGGCCGCCGCGGCCGAGGACCCGCCGCCGCGGTGCCTGCTGCTGCTCTATCTGGCCGGCGGCAACGACGGCCTGAACACGCTCCCGCCGGCCGGCGACCCGGACTACAGCGCCTATGTGAGCGCGCGCCCGGTCCTGCACCGCCTCCAGGGCGCGTCGCTGAAGGACGGCACCGGCAAGGTGACGGCGGCCGGCTCGCAGCCGGTGGCCGGCACACCGCTGGCGTTCTCGAACCCGCTCGTCTCGACAGCGGGCGGCGGCGACAACGGCGCGACCGGACGGGCTGGACACGCTGTACACCGGCGGCCGGCCTCGCGCTGATGCCGGCGGCCGACGTCCTGAAGTACTCGCTCAGCCACTTCGACAACAGCGACATGTGGTTCAGCGGGCTGACGAGCGGGATCAAGTCCACCGGCTGGCTGGGCCGCTGGATCGACCGCAACGGCGACGCCGCGAACCCGCTGCAGGCGATCTCGATCGACACCGCGCTGTCGAAGTCGATCCGCACGGCGCGCATGCCGGTCTGCGCGATCCCGGCGCTGACCGCGCTCGGCTTCGGCTACAGCTACAACGCGGCCGGCTACCCGTCGTCGTCGACGGCGCCCAACGTCGCGCTCAACGACCAGCTGTCGGCGCTGGCCGGTGTCGCCGCGGGCGCCGCCAACACGTACCTCGGGCGCTCCCGCGCGACCTACGGACTCGCGGTGGAGACCTACGACCGGGCGCGGCTGGGCGCCGGCGTTCGTGGCCGGCTCCGGCTACCCGGCGGGCCAGGTACCTGTCGCAGCGGCTGCAGCTCGCCGCGCACCTGTTCGCGGCCAACCTGGGCACCCGGATCGTGACCATCCACTGGGGCGGCTTCGACACCCACAGCGGGCAGATCGCCACCCAGGACAGCCAGCTGAAGGTGTTCTCGGCCGCGCTCGCCGCCTTCCAGGCCGACCTGGTGGCCCGCCACATCGACGACCGCGTGGCCACGCTGGTGTTCTCGGAGTTCGGCCGGCGCGTGGGCGAGAACGCCTCGGCCGGGACCGACCACGGCGCAGGCGGGCTGATGATGGCCATGGGGAGCCACGTCAAGGGCGGCTTCGCGGCGCAGTGGCCGGGCTGCCGGCCGGCCGACCTGGTGGGCGGGAACCTCGCCGTGCCCACCGACTTCCGCTCGGTCTACGCGTCCGTGATCGCCGAGTGGCTGGGTGACGACCCGCAGGCCGTGCTGACCGGCGACCCGATCGGGGCGCTGGTGCGCGGCGACGGCCAGACCGGGCTGTTCGCGTGAAGCTGCTCGCCGCGGTCCTGGCCGCGGCGGCGGCGGCCGCGCCGGTCGCCCACCGTCACCGCGGCTGCCCACGCCACCACCGCTGCCCGCCGCCGCACGCCGCCACGCCGGCCCCGACCGCCGCGCCCACCGCGCCGCCCTTCCCGACCGCGCCGCCCGCACCCACGGTCGTGGCCACGCCGCCGGCGACCCCGCTGCCCGCGCGCACCAGCGTCACCTTCGACGACACGCGCGACCCGTGGACGCTCGCGCCGGCCCACGCCACGCTGGCCGCCGGCCCGGTCACGTTCACCGCCTACGACTACGGCCAGGACGACCACAACCTGAGCATCGACTCGGAGTCGCGCACCGTGCACTACGGCTCGCTCGACGTGCCGACCGGCAGCACCGACGACCCGCCGGCGCTCACGGTCGACCTGCCGCCCGGCCGCTACGTGCTGTTCTGCGACCTGCCGGGCCACGAGGCGGCCGGGATGACATACACCATCACCGTTCGCTAGACGCGCCGGCCGATGTCCGTGGCCTCGGCGAGCGAGAGCCGGGCGCCCTCGGTGACGGCGGCGGCGTAGGCCTTGTCGCCCAGCGCCGCGCGCAGCGCCGCCTCCTCGCGGTGCACCCAGGGGTCCTCCGGTGCCCGGATCGCGCCGGCCGCGCCGCGGGCGCCCGCCGCCGCGGCGATCAGCACCGCGCCGGTCCGCGGGTCGCCGCGCCGGCGGGCGATGCCGCCGAGCGTCTCCAGCGTCTCGGCCAGCCCGTGGCGCTCGGCCAGCTCGCGCGAGATCGCCAGCCCCTCCTGCAGCAGCGCCGCCGGGCCGTCCGGGTCGGCCGCGTCGTCGTGGAGCTCCAGGCGGGCGAGCGTGCGCAGCGGGGAGGACAGGTGCGACGGGTCGCCCGCGTCGCGGGCCACCGCGATGCTCTCGCGCACGAGCTCGACCCCGCGCGCCCGGTCGCCGGCGGCGTCGTGGGCCAGCCCCGCGTTCTGCAGGTAGAGGCTCGGCGACCGCGGGTCCTCGGCGCGCTCCATCGCCTCCGCATAGCGCCGGATCGCCTCGGCATAGTCGCGTTCGTAGAGCGCGATGCTGCCCAGGTTGCCGCCGATGCGGGCGATCCGGAAGCCGTCGCCCAGGGCGTGCGCCAGCGCCAGCGCCGCCTCGAAATGCTCCCGCGCGGCGGTCAGGTCGCCCTGCTCGCCGGCCAGCACGCCGGCGCCGTTGCGCACGACCATGCGCGCGTGGTCGGACCCGGCCGGCAGCGCGAGCGCGCTCTCCAGGACGGCGCGGCCCTCGGCCACGTGGCCGCGGCGCTCCCAGTAGCGCCAGACCGCGGCGCACAGCGCCAGCGCGAGGTCCGCGCCGCGCTCGGCCACGGCGAAGGCGATCGCCGCCCGCACGTTCACGCCGCGCTCGGCATCGGCGAACTGCGCGAGCAGCGCCGCCGCGTGGCGGCGGCGGACGGCCTCGAGCTCGCCGCTGTCCGCCAGCCGCTCGAGCGCCAGCTCGCGCACGGTCTCGAGCATCCCGAAGCGCCCGTCCGCCCGCGTGACCAGGCTCTGGTCGACCAGCGCCTCGATGCCGTCGAGCGCGTCCGGGCCACACACCGCCTCGGCCGTCTCCAGCGCCCAGCCGCCGAAGAACGCGCCGAGCCGGGCGAACAGCGCGCGCGCCGGCGGGTCGAGCAGGTCGTAGCTCCAGCCGATGGCCGCGCGCAGCGTCTGCTGGCGCGCCGGGGCGTCGCGCGGGCCGGCGCTGAGCAGGTCGAGCCGGCGCGCGAGGCGGCTGAGGATCGCCGTGGGGGAGAGCACCTTGGTGCGGGCCGCGGCGAGCTCGATGGCCAGCGGCAGCCCGTCGAGGCGCGCGCAGATGCGCTCGACCGCCTCGCGGTCCTCGGCGGAGAGCTGGAGCCGCGGGTCGAGCGCGCGCGCCCGGCCCACGAACAGCTCGGCCGAGGCCGCGGCCGGCAGCGGCGGCACGGCCAGCTCGTGCTCGCCGGCGTGCTCGCCGTGTTCGCCGCCCACGCGGTCCGCCGCGCCCCGGCGACCGTCCCGCACGTCGCCACCGCCTGATCGAGAGGAGCGCCCCATGCCCTGGGCCCGCTACTGAGACCGAACCGAGAACCGCGAAGCCCGAGACACGATCAAGGAGGCCGTAGCCATGCCGATGTCCCGCGCAGGTTGAACCGAAGCGACGACCCGCCCAGTGCGGGTCGTTCGCGTCAACGGGCCGACTCGGCCAGGACCTGGCGGATGCGCTTGTTCGACCCGCCGCCGCGGACGCCGAGCGCCTGGGCGAAGTGGCTGCACGCGCAGCTCCTCGAGCATCCACGGGACCTCGGCGAGCGGGCCGGTGACCGCCGCTCCGCGCGGCAGGGCGTCCAGCCGGCGCCGGTAGGCGTCGCTCGAGCTCGTGGACCGCGCGCATCCGGTCGCGGTCGACGGCGACGTTGTCGGGCAGGCGCTCCAGGCGGCGCTCGGCGGCGCGCAGGTAGCGCTCGACGTCCGGCAGGCGGCGCAGCGCCGGTGGCGGTGGCGAAGCCGGCGAAGACCAGCCGGCCGAGCTGCTGCGCCACGTCGCGGCGGGCGTCGGCGAACGCCGGCGCCGGGGAGCGCGTCGAGCCGCCGGCGCACGGTCGCGCGCCGCGTCGAGGATCGCCGCCACGCGCTTGACCGCGGTCAATGTCGTCTCGGCGAGCGAGCCCGCGACGTGGTCGCGCAGCGCCCGGAAGCCGGCCTCGTCGAACACCGGGCCGCCGGCCTCGGCCATGAGCTCGTCCGAGACGGCGGCGGTCACGCAGTCCTCGAGCGCGGCCCTCAGGCTGCCGTGCGGCGCGGCGGCCAGCGCGAGCTGCTCGCGGCTCGTCGAGCCGCGACTGCACCCAGCGCAGCGGGGAGGGGCTCGTCAGCGTCAGCAGGCGGCGCGTGCCCAGCGTACATGGCGCGCCGCCTGGGCGTCCGGCGTCTCCAGCGCGCGCACGCCGACGGTCTCGCCCTCGTCGACCAGCGCCGGGTAGGCGCGCACGGCCTGCGCCGGTGCCGGGCAGCGCCACGACCGCGGGCAGCGTCGCCGATCGTCCAATCGCGTCAGGCCGGTGCGCTCGAGCGCCGCGCGTCGCCGCGGCCAGCGCGGCGCGCAGGCGCGGCGCGGACCTGCTCGCGCAGCGCGTCGAGGTCGTGGCCGCGCGGCGAGCGACCGCGCCGCGCGTCGTCCTCGACGCTGAAGCGTCATCCGCAGGTGCGGCGGGCAGCCGCGTCAGGTCCCAGGCGTCGGGCGGGACGCGCACGCCGCGCTGGCGCTCGATCTGCTCGCGCCAGCGCCGCCAGCAGCGGCCCGCGGCGCGGCTCGCAGCCGCTCGAGCGACCGGCCGCGGCCACGTCCGGCACCGGGCACGAGCCGCTTGCGCAGCTCCTTGGGCAGCGAGCGGATCAGCGCGGTGACGAGCTCCGCCGCGCAGCGCCGGCACGAGCCAGTCGAAGCCGTCGCGCGCAGCTGCGGCAGCAGCCTCGAGCGGGACGTGGACGGTGACGCCGTCGTGCGCGCGCGCCGGGCTCGAAGCGGTAGGTCAGCGCGCAGCTCGAGGTCGCCCTGGCGCCAGGCGCCGGGCCGCCCGTCGATCGACCCGGCGGCGTCCGGGTTGACCAGCAGCTCGCGCGTGAAGGTCAGCAGGTCGGGGTCGGCGCGGCGCTCGTCGCGCCACCAGCGGTCGAAGTGCGCGCCGGACACGACGTCGGCCGGGATGCCGCGCGGCGAAGAAGTCGTAGAGCGCCTCGTCGTCGACCAGGATGTCGCGCCGCCGCGCGCGGTCCTCGAGCGCCTCGACCTCCTCGACGCAGCGCGCCGGTTGTCGGCGAGGAAGCGCGTGGCGCGCGTCCCACTCGCCCTCGACCAGCGCGCGGCGGATGAACAGCTCGCGCGCCAGCGCGCGGGTCGATCGCGGCCGTAGGCGACCGTGCGGCCGGCGACGATCGGCAGCCCGTAGAGCGTGACCCGCTCGGTCGCCACGCACCGGCGCGCGCGCGGCGGTCCCAGCGCGGCTCGCCGTAGCTGCGGCGCACGAGGTGCTCGGCCAGCGGCTCGATCCAGCTGCGGGTCGATGCGGGCGACCGTCGCGCCCCCACAGCCGCGACGTCTCGACCAGCTCGGCGGCCATCACCCAGGCGGGCGGCCGCTTGCCAGCGCCGCTGCCCGGCGACAGATCGCGAAGCGCGCGCCGCGCGCGCCCGCGTACTCGCGCGCGGGCGCCGTCGCGCAGGCCGATGTGCGACAGCAGCCCGGCCAGCAGCGCGCCGGTGCACGTCGTCGGGCTCGGCCGGCGTGTGGTTGATCGTGCATCGCCGACGCTCGCTTGGCCGCCTGGCGCAGCTGGCCGACGAGGTCCTGCCACTCGCGGACGCGCAGGTAGTGGAGGAACTCGCCCTTGAGCCGCTTGCGGAACTGGTTGCCCGACAGCTCGCGCTGCTGCTCGCGCAGGTAGCGCCAGAGGTTCAGGTAGGCGAGGAAGTCCGAGCCCTCGTCGGCGAAGCGGGCGTGCGACTGGTCGGCCTGGGCCTGCTGCTCGGCCGGCCGCTCGCGCGGGTCCTGGATCGACAGCGCGGCGGCGATCACGATCACCTCGTCGGCGCAGCCGAGCCGGTCGGCCTCGAGCACCATCCGGCCCAGCCGCGGGTCGACCGGCAGCCGGGCGAGCCGGCGGCCGAGCGGCGGTCAGCTTGCGCCCGGTCGGCGTCGAGCGCGCCGAGCTCCTGCAGCAGCGCGACGCCGTCGCGGACCTGGCGGCGGTCGGGCGGCTCGAGGAACGGGAAGTCCTCGATCGTCGCCGAGGCCGAGCGCGGCCATCTGCAGGATCACCGACGGCGAGGTTCGTGCGCAGGATCTCGGGGTCGGTGAAGCGCGGGCGCTCGGCGAAGTCCTCCTCGGAGTAGAGGCGGATGCAGATGCCGTCGGCGGTCCGCCCGCAGCGGCCCTTGCGCTGGTCGGCCGAGGCCTGGGAGACCGGCTCGATCGGCAGCCGCTGGACCTTCAGCCGCGCGCTGTAGCGGGTGATCCGCGCGGTCCCGGGTCGACGACGTAGCGGATGCCGGGCACGGTCAGCGACGTCTCGGCGACGTTGGTCGCCAGCACGACCCGGCGGCCGTTGTGCGGGCGCGAAGACGCGCTGCTGCTCGGCCGCGTCGGACAGCCGGGCGTACAGCGGCAGGACCTCGACGTCGGCGCGCAGGCGGCCCGCGCAGCGCGTCGGCGGTGTCGCGGATCTCGCGCTCGCCGGAGAGGAACACGAGCACGTCGCCGGGCCGCTCGCGCAGCAGCTCCTCGACCGCGTCGCCGATCGCGTCGATCTGGTCGGCGTCGTCGTCGACGCGGCCGGTAGCGGACCTCGACCGGGTAGGTGCGGCCGGAGACCTCGACGACCGGCGCGCCGTCGAAGTGCGCGGCGAAGCGCTCGGGGTCGATCGTCGCCGACGTGATGATCAGCTTGAGGTCGGGCCGCTGCGGCAGGATCCGCTTGAGGTAGCCGAGCAGGAAGTCGATGTTCAGGCTGCGCTCGTGCGCCTCGTCGACGATGATCGTGTCGTAGCGGCGCAGCAGCCGGTCGTGCTGGATCTCGGCCAGCAGCAGGCCGTCGGTCATCAGCCGCAGCAGCGTGTCCTCGCCCGAGCGGTCGTTGAAGCGCACCGCGTAGCCGACCGCGTCGCCGAGCGGCACGCCGAGCTCGTCGGCGATCCGCTCGGCGACGGTGCGGGCGGCCAGCCGCCGCGGCTGGGTGTGGGCGATCGCCCCGCGCACGCCGCGCCCCAGCTCGAGGCAGATCTTCGGCAGCTGGGTCGTCTTGCCCGAGCCGGTCTCGCCGGCGACGATCGACGACCTGGTGGTCGCGGATCGCCGCCAGCAGGTCGTCGCGGCGGGCGCTGACCGGCAGCTCGGGCGGGTAGCCGACCTCGGGCACGGCGGCGCGCCGGCGCGCGATCCGCTCGCGCGCCCGCTCGACGTCGCGCTCCACCCGCTCGCGCCCGCGCGCGTCGTCCGGGCGCAGCTTCTCGAGCCGCCGGCGCAGACGGTGCTCGTCGAGGATGGTCAGCTCGCCCAGGCTGGGAGCACGCGGGCGAGAGGAGGTCACTCTCCGAGGCTAGAGGAGAACCGCGCCGACTGGAGCGCGGATTCCAGGCGCTGCAGGCGCTCGATCCGCGCGCGCAGCGGCGGGTGCGTCGCCGGCAGCCGGTACTCGCCCCCGGGCGCGACCGGCAGCAGGTGGAACGCGTCCATCGCCGCGGACGCGCGCAGGTCGCGCGACGGGATCGCCACCAGGCCGGCCGAGACCTTGGTCAGCGCCGAGGCCAGCGCGGCCGGGTTGCCGGTCAGCGCGACGGCGCCGGCGTCGGCGGCGAACTCGCGGTAGCGCGACAGGATCCGCCCGCCCAGGCTGCCCAGCCAGCCGACGCCGGCCGCGGCCAGGCCGCCCAGCATGATCGGCCAGCCGCGCATCCTCAGCCCGCCCTGCAGCAGCACCGCTCCCGGGCCGCCGACCACGGTCATGACCGCGGCGTCGCGGTGGGCGACGTGGGCCAGCTCGTGCGCCACGACCGCCTCGACCTCGCTCGGCTCCAGCGCGGCGAGCAGCCCCTGGGTGACGTGCAGGCGGTAGCGCCCGCGGCCCAGCCACACGATCCAGCTGTTGGGCTGGCGCTCGGGCGCTACGACCACCTCCGGCTTGGGCAGGTCGGCGGCCAGGCACAGCCGCTCGACCGCCGACTCGAGCTCCGGCGGCGCCGCCGCGGTCCCCGCGCGCGAGCGCGTGCGCTCGCGATCCTGGACCGCCATCACGACCCCGACGACGAGCGCGAGCCCGGCAAACACCACGATCCGCGGGGACGCCAGCAGCACGATCGCGGCCAGCCCGGCCAGCACGACCAGGGGCGTGACCACTGCCGCGAGCACCATCCGGAGGGCGAGCCCGCGGTCACGGGGAAAGAGGGGCGGACGCATATGTCCAGTATGCACCGCCCTCGCCCATCCCGCCCATCTCGCCCACCGGCGGGATCGCCCAACTCGGCCCCGACCCGCAGGCACGGCCGCGAGGCGATCCCCGAAGCATCGGCGCCAGCCGATGCGTCCGCGTCAGCGGATGCGGCTCACGCGGCGCTCCCCAGAGCCGCGTGAGCCTTCCTCCGCCGGAACCCTCCTCAGCTTGTGACGCCCGTCGGCGCCTCGCGGCGCTCGAAGCGCCGGGACGCCGCCGGCTCCGGACCGCCCTCCAGCTCGCGGGCGACGGCCGCGCGGTTCGGCTCGGGCAGCAGCACCGTCGCCACGATCGTGACCACGGCGCCGGCGATGATGTACAGCGCGATCGGCAGCGAGCTGTCGAACGTGTGCAGCAGCCAGGCGGCGAGCAGCGGCGCCGGCCCGCCCGCCACCACGGAGGCGAGCTGGTAGCCGATCCCCGCCCCGCTGTAGCGCACGCGGGTGGGGAACGACTCGGCGATCAGTGCGGCCTGCGGGCCGTACTGCATGTCGTGCGGGATCAGCGACACCACGATCGCCAGCACCGCCAGCCCCGCGACCTGCGCGTTGAGCAGCGCGAAGTACGGGATGGCGAAGACGGCGGTGGCCACCGCGCCGGCGATGTACATGCGCTTTCGCCCCACGCGGTCGGACAGGTGGCCGAAGAACGGCACGGAGAACAGCGACACCGCCGCGGCGAGCGCCACCGAGTTCGTCAGGAAGTTCTTGCCGAACCCCAGCGTGTCCGTCCCGTACTCGAGCACGAACACGGTGAAGATGTAGAACGGCATCTGCTCGGACATGCGCAGCATCGCGCTGAGCAGGATCTCCTTCGGCTGCTCCCGGATGACCCGGAGCACGGGCTGCTTCTCCACGTCCCGGCTCTCGACCTGGCGGGCGAACAGCGGCGACTCGAGCACGCCGAGCCGGATCCACAGCCCGATGCCGATCAGCACGATGCTCAACAGGAACGGGATCCGCCAGCCCCAGGTCTCGAACCCGTCGCCCGTGAGGTGGCTGAACAGCGAGACGGCGCCGGTGGAGAGCAGCAGGCCGATCGGCACGCCGACCTGCGGCCAGCTGGCGACCAGGCCGCGCCGCCGTGGGTTGCCCCACTCCATCGACAGCGTGATCGAGCCGCCCCACTCGCCGCCCACGCCGAGGCCCTGGAGGACCCGCAGGACGACGAGGATGGTGGGCGCCCAGAAGCCGATCGACCCGTACGTGGGCATCACGCCGATCAGCGCGCTGGCCAGGCCCATGATCAACAGCGTGGAGATCAGCGTCGCCTTGCGGCCGATGCGGTCGCCCCAGTGGCCGAAGATCGCCGCGCCGACCGGCCGGGCGGCGAAGCCGACGGCGTAGGTGGCGAACGAGGCGAGGACGCCGGCGTAGTTGCTCACGCCGGGGAAGAACAACTTCGGGAACACCAGCGCGGCGGCCGTCCCGTACAGGAAGAAGTCGTACCACTCGATCGACGTGCCGACGGTGCTGGCGACGAGCGCTCGGCGGACCTGGGATCGCCGCAGCGCCTCATCCGTCCCTGAGGCGGGCATCTGCTCCTCCTTCCCCGGCCAAAGCGCCCCTGCGCGCCGGGGTTCGCGTGTCGGGCTCATACCCGCCCCATCGGCATAGCGAACGCCCGAGCGTGCGGCTGGCGCACAGGCCTCTGTACCGTGGCGGGATGCCCGAGCGCCTGCAGATCCTCCGCTACGAGTACGTCGAAGACATCGTCGAGCGCCGCGGCGAGCACCGGGACGCGCATCTGGCGGCGATCCGCAGCTACGCCGGCGACGACCGGATCGTGATGGCCGGCGCGGTGGGCGATCCGCCGCACGGCGGCCTGATCGTGTTCCGCGACGCCGCCGACGCGGAGGCGTTCGCCGAGGCCGACCCCTACGTGCGCGCCGGGCTCGTCGTGCGCCGCACGGTCGAGCCCTGGAACGTGGTCACGCCACTGCCGTGAGGTGCGCCACCTCGGAGTCGATCGCGTCGAGGCTCGGGCGCGCGAGGTGGAAGCCCTGACCGCAGCCCACGGCCAGGCCCTTGAGGCAGCACAGCTCGCTCTCGGACTCGATGCCCTCCGAGACGACCGTCGCGCGGATGTCGCGGGCGAAGGAGACGATCGCCGCGGCGAGCGACTGGCGCACCGGGTCGTCGTCGATCCCGCACACCAGCGTGCGGTCGAGCTTGAGGATGTCCGGGTTCACGCGCGTGACGTGGCGGAACGAGGCGAAGCCCGAGCCGACGTCGTCCACGGCGACGCGCAGGCCGAGGTCGCGCAGCCGCCGCAGCGACGTGCTCAGGGAGACGTAGTCCTCGACGGGCTGGTGCTCGGTCAGCTCGACCACGAGCGGCCGCGTGAGCTTGCGGCGCCCGATCTCGAGGAGCAGGTCCTCGGTCTCGAGCACGGCGGGGGAGACGTTGAGCGCCAAGTAGCGCCCGGAAGGCAGCCGCTCGTGGTTGTCGAGGGCCAGCTTGATCACCGCGAGCTCGAGCTCGACGCCGAGGTCGACGGCGTGCGCGTCGAGGAAGCTGCGCTCGGTGGGCATCTGCTCGCCGTCGGCGCCGGTGAACCGGGCGAGCGCTTCGGCGCCGACCACGCTGGCCGCTGGCCAGGTCGACGATCGGCTGGAACGCCACGTCGAGCCCATGGCCGTCGATCAGCCGGCGGATGCGCGCCTGGAGCTGCCCGAGCCGGCGCGAGTCGAGCGACACCACCTCGAGCTGGCGCTGCGCCTTCTCGCGCTCGGACACGAGGTTCTGGGCCAGCTCGTCCTCGAACTCCCGCAGCTTCTCCGACACCGCGATGAACCCGATCAGCAGCCCGACCGCGGGCACCGCGAACTGGCCGGCGCGCAGGGCGAGGCTCGCCCACCACAGGCCGGCGAACGCCCGCGGCGCGGCGGAGTAGGCCAGCATGTCGAGCACGCCGAGACCCATGCAGGCGAGCACGCACATCTCCACCCAGGAGGGCGCGCCGTTCGTCCGCCGCCACCACAGCACGCCGATGGCGGTCTGGGCCAGCACGAGCACCCAGATCGCGCGTGCGCGCGCCGAGCCCGATCCCGTCGGCGGTGGGGATGCCGCCGACAGGGCTGGAGTCGACGGCGGCCCAGGCGAGGAGGAGGAAACCCAGGCCGCCGAAGAGGAGCAGCGACCGCGGGCGGGGAGCGACTCCCGCGATCGCCAGCGCGCCGGCCACGACCAGCGCGACGTGCAAGATCAGATAGCGCGACGCGGCCGCGTCGTCCGGACTGGGTTAGCGGACCGCCGTTGGGGAACAGCGCCGGCGTGGCCAGCAGCGCCGTGAGCAGCCCGGCGAACGCGACGGTCACGCCGGCGGACATCCAAGCCAGCCGCGGGTCGTCGACCGCCTTCCACGATGCGTGGAACATATGGGCGACCAGCGCCGCGCACACGCAGCCCACCGCCAGGCACGCCGGCGCCACGGCGCTGGAGTGACCGCCGTGGCCGGTCGCGGCCACGATCGCCGCGGCGAGCGCCGTCACGGCGCACGCGCCGACAGGCGCAGCGTCACGGAGACGGACGGCCTGGCGTTGAGCAGAGGAGACATTGAGTGCCTTCAAATGGGTGCGCGCTGGACGCTGATCTCAAACGCTCGTCCGCGTCCAGACTTGCGGTCAAGGCGTCCAAACTGATCTTGTAGCCAGTCGCACAAGGTCCGTGGTAGGCTTCGCCGGCCATCCCGGAGGAGTCGAGGTCGATGCCGGTCACAGAGCCTGCTCTGCCGCTCTACGCCGCCGAAATCGAGCGCACGTGCCTGCCGCTGGAGCAGGCCACCCAGCTGCCCGGCCGGGCGTTCACGGACTACGACGTCTTCGAGTGGGAACGTGCCAACTTGTTCCGCCGGGGCTGGATCTGCGCCGGGCACGTCGACCAGGTGCGCGAGCGCGGCGACTACCTCGTGGTCGAGGCGGGCGGCGAGAGCGTGCATCGTCGTGGGAGACGACGACGGGCTCCCGCGCGCGTTCCTGAACACCTGCCGGCACCGCGGCGCGCGCCTGCTCGATGCTGCCCGAGGGCCGCACGCGCCGGCTGCAGTGCCCCTACCACGCCTGGTCCTACGGCTTCGACGGCGCGCTCAAGAACGCGCCGTTCACCGAGGGCCTGGAGGACTTCGACCCCGCGTGCTTCGGCTTGCACGCGGTGCGGCTCGCCGTAGTGGAGGGGCTCGTCCTGCTCGATCTGGCCGGCGACGCGCCGCCGCCGCAGGCGCACATCGGGGACCTGGCCGACTCGCTGGCCGCGTACCGGCTGCCCGGAGCTGCGCCGCGCCGCCCGGATCGTCTACGACGTCGCCGCCAACTGGAAGGCGATCGCCGAGAACTACAGCGAGTGCCTGCACTGCCCCGGCGTGCATCCGGAGCTCAACCGGCTCTCGCACTACCTGTCGGGCGAGACGATCACCGGCGCCGGTCTCTGGTGCGGCGGCTCGATGACGCTGGCCGAGGGCGTGGAGACGATGGCGACCGACGGCGGCCACGGCCGCAAGCCGATCGCGGGCGTCGACCTGCGCTCGATCCTCTACTTCCTCGTCTTCCCGAACACGCTGATCTCGCTGCACCCGGACTACGTGATGCTGCACACGCTGTGGCCGCGCTCGCCCGGCCGCACCGAGGTGGTGTGCGAGTGGTTCTTCGAGCCTGGGGAGATCGCCCGCGACGGCTTCGATCCCACCGATGCCGTCGACTTCTGGGACCAGGTCAACCGCGAGGACTGGCAGGTGTGCGGGCTCACGCAGCTGGGCCTGGAGTCGCGCGGCGTTCATCCCCGGCCGCTACACGACCCAGGAGGGCGACGTGCACGAGTTCGACGGGATGGTGGCGAGCCGCTACCTGGAGGCGCTCCGATGAGCTACGACGCGATCGTCGTCGGCGGCGGTCACAACGGCCTCACCGCGGCCGCCTACCTCGCCCGGGCCGGGCTGGCCGTGTGCGTGCTGGAGCGCCGCGCACGTGCTCGGCGGAGCGTGCGTGACAGAGGAGGTCTGGCCCGGCCAGCGCGTCTCGCGCGCGTCATACGTGGTCTCGATGCTGCGCCCGCAGGTGGTGGCCGACCTCGAGCTCAAGCGCTTCGGCTACGACCCCATGCCGCTCGACCCGCCGTTCGCCACGTTCGCCGCCGACGGCACGCCGATCCTGTTCCACAACGACTCCGCCGCCGCGCAGGCGTCGATCGCCCAGGTGTCCAAGCGCGACGCCGCGGCGATGCCGGCGTTCGAGGCGATGATGGAGCGTGTCGCCGACGTCCTGCGGCCGATGATGCTGCGGCCGCCGCCGGCGGTGGGCTCGCGCCGGCCCGGGGACGTGCTCGAGCTGCTGCGCGAGGCCGGCCGGGCGGCCGGGCTGAGCCGGCGCGGCCTGCACGAGCTCTACCGGATGATGACGATGTCGGTCGGCGACCTGCTGGACGACTGGTTCGAGGACGACGCGCTGAAGGGCGCGTACGCGTCGACCGGCGTGGTCGGCGTGTGGGCCGGCCCGCGCACGCCCGGCACGGCCTACAACCTGCTCCACCACGAGCTGGGCGAGCTGGACGGCGTGAGCGGCGCCTGGGGCCACGTGCGCGGCGGCATGGGCGCGATCTCCGAGGCGATCGCGGCGTCCGCCCGGGCGCACGGCGCGGACGTGCGCACCGACGCCGAGGTGGTCTCGATCGACGTGGCCGGCGACCGCGTGACCGGCGTGACGCTGACGTCCGGCGAGACGCTGCGGGCGCCGCTCGTGCTCTCGGGCGCGCACCCGAAGACCACGGTGCTGGACCTGGTCGGCGGCGAGCACTTCCCGGACGAGGTCGTGGAGGACATGCGCCGCTACCGCTCGCGCGGCGGCAGCGTCAAGGTCAACTGGATCCTGTCCGAGCCGCCGCGGTTCGCGGACCCCCGGCTGCAGCACACGAGCCTGGCCATCTGCCCATCGATCGACTATCTGGAGCGAGCCTGGCAGGATGCCACCCGCGGGGTCCCGGCCGAGGGCCCCTACATCGAGGTCGAGGTGCCCACGGCCATCGACCCGACGCTGACCGACGACGGCACGACCGTGATGACCATGTTCACGCAATACGGCCCGCACTCCGAGGACGGCTGGCCTGACGGCGCGCGCGAGGCCTACGCGCAGCGTTGCCTCGACCTGCTGGCCCAGTACGCGCCGAACGTCAAGGACGCGGTCATCCACTACGAGGTGCTGGCCCCGCCCGACCTCGAGCGGATCTTCGGCCTGGTCGGCGGCTCGATCTTCCAGGGCGAGCAGGGGCTCGACCAGATGGCCTTCATGCGGCCCTCGCCGCTGCTGTCGCGCTACGCGACGCCGGTGCACGGGCTGTACCTCTGCGGGGCGGGGACGCATCCCGGCGGCGGCGTGATCGCCGCCGCCGGGCCACAACGCGGCGATGCGCGTGCTGCGCGACCGCAAGCGCCGCTTCAGCCCACTCAAGGCGCTCGCGCGGAGCTGACGTGCACTTCACGCGGCGCCGGCTGCTGGGAGGGGCCGCGGCGGCGGCGGCCGCCGGGCTCGCGGGCTGCGAGAACACGACGACGCCGGTCTCGGTGGTGGGCGGCCACGGCGGCAAGGGGCTGCTCGGCGACCCCACCGCCGGCGGCCCGGTGGACGCGTCCGGCATCCCGCTGGCCCGGCGCGACTACCCGGTGACGATGCCGCGCTTCACCGACCCGGTCCGCACGGGCAAGAAGCCCGAGCGCGGGGGCGAGTTGCAGATCTACAACTACGCCGACTACCTCAACCCGGCCGTGCTGAAGGCAGTTCGGCAAGCAGGAGGACGTGAGCGTCCGGGTGACCACGTTCGACACGCTCGACGAGGCGTTCACCAAGCTCTCGACCGGCGAGCTCGAGTTCGACGTCATCTTCAGCTCGCCCGACCACCTGTCGCAGCTCGTCGGCCGCAAGCTCGTCCAGCCGCTGAACTTCGACCTGGTCCCGAACCTCGTCAAGAACGCCTGGCCGGAGCTGCACAGCCCGTTCTACGACGTCGGCCCGCGCTACACGGTGCCCTACACCGTCTACACGACCGGCATCGGCTGGCGCAACGACCTCGTGGGCGACTTCGATCCCGCGCAGCTCGGCTGGGAGTCGTTCTGGAAGGCGACCAGCCTCAAGGGCAAGGTGGGCATCCTCGACGACTCGCGCGAGGGCCTCGGGATGGCGCTGATGCGCCGCGGCGTGACGAACCTCAACACCGAGGTGCCCGAGCAGCTCGCGCAGGCCACCAAGGACCTGAAGGACCTCAACTCGCTCGTGCGGGTCAAGGTGGACATCAACGAGCTACGAGTCGCTGCCGGCCGGGCGGATGGTGCTGCACCAGTCGTGGTCGGGCGACATGATCGGCGCGGTCATCTCCTACCTGCCGAAGGGCACGCCGCCGAGCGTGCTCTCGTACTGGTACCAGCAGACGGGCGGCCCGGTGTTCAACGACTGCATCTGCGTCGGCGCCCACGCCACGAAGCCGGTCATCGCCCACCGCTTCCTGAACTTCCTGCTCGACAACAAGGTGGCCTACACGAACTTCGTCGGCTACGTCGGCTACCAGCCGCCGCTGAACGCGATCAACGCCCAGCAGCTGTTCGAGAAGGGCGTGCTGCCCAAGGCGCTGGCCAACACGGTGGTCACCCACGAGGACTACGCCAACGGCAACGCGTACCTGACGCTGTCCTCGACCGGGCAGCGGCTGTGGGACAACGCCTGGGCGGCCTTCCGCAACGGATGATCGGCCGCCGCGTCTGGACCGCGCTCGCCGCCCCCGGCATGCTCTGGCTGGGGCTGTTCTTCCTGGTCGCGTTCTACGCCGATCGTGGCGGTCGGGCTGGGCAACGTCACCGACGCTCTACCAGCCGGTCCCGCACTGGAACCCGCTCGACCTGGAACGTCGGCTACATCGTCCAGGCGTTCCAGGACGTGCTGCCGGGCGGCCGCTCGTGGGACGTGTTCTGGCGCACGCTGCTGTACGTGCTCATCGCGGTCGTGCTGTCGCTGGCCATCGGCTACCCGGTGGCCTACTACGTGTCGCGCCACGCCGGCCGCTGGAAGGCGCCGCTGCTCGTCCTGCTCGTCATGCCGTTCTGGATCTCGTACCTGATGCGGATGTTCGCCTGGACGAACCTGCTCGACTCCGGCGGCTACGCGGCCCGGGCGCTGCAACGCGCTGTCGATCGACTCGCTGTTCGACAAGCTCGGGCTGCTGGACGGGCAACGACTGGCTGGGCGGGCAACCGATCGCGGTGATCATGGGCTTGGTCTACGGCTACGTGCCGTACCTGATCATGCCGCTCTACGCGGCGCTGGACCGGATCGACGAGCGGCTCATCGAGGCCGCGCGGGACCTGGGCGCCCCGCCGACGCAGGCGTTCCGGCGCGTCGTGCTGCCGCTGTCGAAGGCGGGGACGCTGGGCGCGGTGGTGCTGATCGCGCTGCCGATGTTCGGCGACTACTACACGCCGGACCTGATGTCCGGCTCGCCCAAGACGGCGATGCTGGGCAACGCCATCAACGGCTACGTGCAGGGCGGGCCGGACAAGGCCCTGGGCGCGGCGCTGACCCTGCTGCTGTCGGCGTTCCTGTTGATCTTCATGCTCTATTACCTGCGCACGCTGCGCCGGGAGACGCCGTGAGACGGCGCATCCGGCCGCTCGCCGTGATCACGTGGGTGTACGTGGCGTGGTCGTTGGCGCCGGTGCTCCTGGCCATCCGCTTCGCGTTCAACTCGGGCCGCTCGCGCACCTCGCTGCAGGGGCTCTCGCTGCGCTGGTTCTGGACCGACCCGACGCTCAGCGTGCGCCACGACCCGACGCTGTGGAGCGCGCTCCAGCACTCGCTGGTGCTGGCCGGCCTGGCGATGCTGATCGCCACGCCGCTGGGCACGGCGCTGGCGCTCGGGCTGCAGCGCTGGCGCGGACCGGGGGCGGGCGCGGCCAACGTGGTGATGCTCCTGCCGCTCGTCACGCCGGAGCTGGTGTTCGCGGTCGGCATGTTCCTGCTGTTCACCTCGGCGTTCTCCTTCATCGGCCTGGGGACGCCGGCGCAGGTGATCGGCCACGTCACGTTCTCGGTGTCCTGGGTGGTGCTGATCGTGCGCGGCCGGCTGGTGACGATCGGGAGGGACGTGGAGGAGGCGGCGGCCGACCTCGGCGCGCCGCCGCGCGAGGTGCTGCGGCGCGTGCTGCTGCCGCTGCTGATGCCGGGCATCGCGGCCGGGTTCCTGATCGTGTTCGCGCTGTCGATCGACGACTTCGTGGTCGCGCAGTACCTGTCCTCGGGGGCCGACACGACGACGGTGCCGATGCGGATCTACTCGTCGGCCCGCAACGCGCCCACGCCGGCGCTGAACGCGCTGGCCACGCTCATGCTCGTGGTCACGCTGCTGGCGCTGCTGCTGGCGTATCTGGTGTTCCGGAGGTTCGCGCGGCGGGGCGGCGGGTCGGCGCTGGCGAACCTGGCTCAGGGGGCGGGCGCGTGAGCCGCGGCGAGATCACGCTCGAGGGGATCGTCAAGCACTACGGCGACGTGCTGGCCGTCGCCGGCGTCTCGCAGGTGATCCCCGGCGGCGAGTTCTTCACGATGCTCGGCCCGTCCGGGTGCGGCAAGACGACCACGCTGCGGCTGATCGCGGGGTTCGAGCGGTTGGACGAGGGCGCGATCCGGCTCGATGGCGACGATGTCTCGCGCCGGCCGCCGCACAAGCGGCCGGTCAACACGGTGTTCCAGTCCTACGCGCTGTTCCCGCACATGACCGTGGCGGACAATGTCGCGTTCGGCCTGCGCTACCAGCGCTGCACGAAGGCGGAGCGTTCCTCGCGGGTGCGCGAGGCGATGGAGATGGTCCAGCTGACGGGGATGGAGGAGCGCCGGCCCGGGCAGCTGTCGGGCGGCCAGCAGCAGCGGGTCGCGCTGGCCCGGGCGATCGTGCTCGCCCCGCCGGTGCTGCTGCTCGACGAGCCGCTGGGCGCGCTGGACGCGCGCCTGCGCGTGGACCTGCAGGCCGAGCTCAAGCGGATCCAGCAGCAGCTGGGGATCACGTTCGTCTACGTCACGCACGACCAGGACGAGGCGCTGACGATGAGCGACAAGGTCGCGGTCATGCGCCACGGGCGCGTGCAGCAGTGCGGCGAGCCGCGCGAGCTCTACGAGCAGCCGGTCAACGCGTTCGTGGCGAACTTCCTCGGCGCCTCCAACCTGATCCCGGTGCACGCGGCACCGGGTCGGCTCACGCTGGGCGACTTCACGCTGGCCGCGCCGGCGAACGGCGCCGTCGCGGGCGAGGCGCTGGCCATGATCCGGCCCGAGCGCGTCCGGCTGGAGCCGCACGGGTCGCCGGGCGAGAACCGCGTGCCGGGCATGGTCGAGGAGGTCGTCTACATGGGGTTCCACCAGGACGTGCGCGTGCGGCTGGCCACGGGGGCGCTCGTGCGCGCGGACGTGCCCAACGACGGCTCGGTGGTCGAGCACGCGCAGGGCGACCCGGTGGCGGTCTACCTGCCGGCGGACGGGCTGCGCGTGCTGGAGGCCGGCGAGTGAAGCTCCGGCGCGATCGCCGCCCAGATCTCCGCCCGGGCGCGCTCGATCGGCATCTCGGGGTCGCCGGCCAGCGCGCGCACGCCGTAGCCGTCGATCAGCGCGAGCAGCCGGTCCGTGGTGCGCGGCACGTCGCGTGCCCCCAGCTCTGTGACCGTCGCGGAGAACCACTCGTGCATGCGGGCGTAGAGCTGCGCGCTGGTGGCCCGCAGCTCGGGCCGGCGGGCCGCGTGCAGCCACAGCTCCACCCACAGGATCCAGTCGTCGCGCAGCTTGCCGGGGTTGGGCAGGCACTGGTCGATCATCCGCTGGAGCCGGATGGCCGGCGTGGGCGCGTCCTCGGCGGCGGCGGTGCGCTCGTCGCCGGCGGTCTCGTAGGAGTGCTCGAGCGCCTCGGCGAGCAGGGCGTCGCGGGTCTCGAAGTGGTAGTGCAGGAGGCTGGGGGAGACGCCGGCGGCCATGGCGATGCGGGCCATCCGCGCCTCGTCGAGCCCGTCGCGGGCGATCAGCCGCACCGCGGCCTCGAGGATGCGCGTCCGAGCGTTCTCCCGCACCCGCGCAACGCTATCCGGAGTGCGAGCGAAGCGGTGACGAGCCCCCGGCGGACCGGGGACGAAGCGGCGGCGACTGGCGAGGCAGCATGACTGCCGCCGAGCGGGCCCGTGCGTTCGTCGACGAGATCCTGATCCCGCGCGAGGTGGCGGCCGAGCTGGCCGGCGGCCGGCTGCCGGAGGAGGAGGTCGAGCTGATCCGGCGCGAGGCGCTGGCCCGGCGGCTCGGCGGCGGCCTGCACGCCGTCGAGCACGGCGGCCAGGGCTGGTCGCACGTCGAGTGGTTCGGGGTCGAGGAGCAGTTCGGGCGCTCGACGAACGCGCTGTCCTGGCACGTCCCGAGCGCGTACAACGTCCTCGCGCGCGGGACTCCGCAACAGATCGAGCGCTACCTCGAGCCGGCGCTGCGCGGCGAGCTGCACGACGCCTACGCGGTCACCGAGGCCGACGCCGGCTCGGACCCGTCCGGCATCGCCACCACGGCCACGCGCGTGGCCGGCGGCTGGCGGCTCGACGGCGAGAAGTGGTTCGTCACCTACGGCGACATCGCGGCGGTCTACATCGTCATGGCGCTGGCCGAGGGCCGGCCGACGCTGTTCCTGGTCGACCGCGAGCTCGACGGCATCGCGGTCGTCGACGACCCGCCGTTCACCCACACCTATCCGCACGGCCACCCGACGATCCGCTTCTCCGGCGTCGAGCTGGACGACGACGCGGTGATCGGCGGCGTCGGCGGCGGCGACGAGCTCCAGCGCGCGTGGTTCGCCGAGGAGCGCCTCGGCATCGCCGCCCGCGGCTGCGGCGCGATGTGGCGGCTGATCGAGGAGACGACCGCCTGGGCCGTGGGCCGCGAGCAGGGCGGGCGCCGGCTGATCGACCACCAGGGCGTCGCGTTCCCGCTGGCCGACTCGGCCGCCGACGCCGCCGCCGGCCGGCTGCTCGGGCTGGAGGTCGCGCGGCTGGCCGATGCGGGCGCCGACCCGAAGGTCGTGCACGCGAAGGCGTCGATGGCCAAGCTGTTCGTGTCCGAGGCCGCCAACCGCTGCGCCGACCGCTGCCTGCAGGTCGTTCGGCGGCCGCGGCTACACGCGGATGAACGTCGCCGAGCGCTTCTGGCGCGAGCTGCGCGTCGACCGCATCTGGGAGGGCACGAGCGAGATCCAGCGCCTCATCGTGGCCCGCGCGCTCGAGCGCCGCGGGGTCGAGCGGGTGCTGCATTGACCACGGTGGTGGGCAGCGGCCTCGCGCGGCTGCTCCGGCCGGCGTCCGTCGCGGTCGTCGGCGCGTCCCCGCGGCCGGGGTCCTACGGCGGCGAGGCGTTGCGCAACCTCGCCCGCCTCGGCTATCCCGGCCGGGTGTACGCCGTCAACCCGCGCCACCGCGAGGTCGCCGGCATCCGCTGCCACCCGGCGCTGGAGGACCTGCCGGAGGCGCCGGACGCGGTGGTCGTGGCCATCCCCGCGGCCGGTGCGCCGGACGTCGTCGCGCAGGCCCGCGGGCTGGGCTGCGGCGGTGCGGTGGTCTTCGCCGCCGGGTTCGCCGAGGCCGGCGCGGCGGCGCTGCAGGACGAGCTGGCCGCCGCCGGGCTGCCGGTGTGCGGCCCGAACGGCAACGGGATCGTCTCGCTGTGGGATCGCGTGGCGCTGTGGGGCGATGCCGTCGCGCCGCGCGAGCCCGGTCCGGTGGCGCTGATCTCCCAGAGCGGGAACGTGGCCGTCAACGCGCTCGCCTCGCGGCGCGGGCTGCGGCTGCACACGGTCGTGTCGTGCGGCAACGAAGCGGTCCTCAGCGCGGCGGACTTCCTCGCCGAGCTGGCGACCTACGACGGCGTGCGCTCGGCCGCGCTCTACCTCGAGGCCGACGGCGACCTCGACGGCTGGTGCGCCGCCCTGACCCGCTGCGCCGACGCCGGGATCGGCGTGGCCGTCCTGAAGGCCGGCGCCTCCCGCGCCGGCGCGGCCGCCGCCGGCGCCCACACCGGGGCGGTGGCCGGCGACCAGCGCATCGTGCGCGCGTTCTTCGAGGAGGCCGGCGCCGCCTGGGCCGAGGACCCGCACGACCTGCTGGAGCTGGGGAAGGCGCTGGCCGGCCGGCGGCCGGCGAGATCGCCGGGCGTGGCCGTGATGGCGTGCTCCGGCGGAGACTGCGCGGTCGCGGCGGACCTCGCCGCGCAGCTCGGCGTCGAGCTGCCGGCGCTCGCCCCCGCCACGATCGCGCGGCTGCGCCGCGTCCTCCCGGAGGCGGCGACGGCCGCGAACCCGCTCGATTACACGGCGCTGCTGTGGGACGACCGCGCCGCGCTGACGGAGCTCGTGCTCGCGCTGGGCGACGACCCCGCGGTCGGGCAGGTGCTCGTGCTCTATGACGACGCGGGGTTCGAGGACGACTCGTGGGGGGTGGTCCTCGCGGCGGTCAGGGAGGCGGCGGCCGAGAGCGCCGCGCCGGTGACCGTGGCGTCGACGCTGCCCGAGCTGGCCGCCACCGGCGCGATCGCCGGGCTGCGCAGCGGGCTGCGCGCCGTGCGAGCGCTCGCGCGGCCTCCGGCGGACGCGGCGCGGATCGCCGCGATGCGCGCGGAGCCGCGCGGGCGGACGTCCGGGCGCTGGCTGGAGGAGCACGCGGTGAAGGACCGGCTGCGCGGGACGATCGACGTCGTCCCCGGGCGTGTCACCGACGACGCCGTCGCGGTTTGGCGCGAGCTCGGCGGCCCCGTGGCGGTCAAGCGCACCGGGGTCGTCCACAAGGCGCGCGCGGGCGGCGTCGCGCTGGATCTGGACGACGAGGCGGGCATCCGGGCGGCGCAGGCGCGGCTCGGCACTCCCGTGCTGGTCGAGCGGATGGCGCCGCCCGGCGCCGAATGGCTCGTGGCGGTGCGGCGCGACGGGTTCGTGCCCGTGCTCGTGGTCGGACACGGCGGCGCCGACGTCGAAGCGCTCGACGACGTCGCCATCCTGCCGCTCCCGGCGACCGCCGAGCGCCTGCCGCCCGCGGTCGCCGAGCTCGCCCTCGCGCTGGCCGCCGCCGGCTTCGTGCTCGTGGAGCTCAATCCCGTGATCGTCCACGCGCAGGGCGCGGTGGCGGTCGATGCCCTGGCCGACGAGGAGGTCCTGAGATGAACGAGATCGCGGCGAAGCTCGGCGAGGTGGGGCTGCCGGCGCCGGTCAAGGAGCTGGCGGGCACCCACTGGGACGCCGTCGTCGTCGGCGGCGGCCACAACGGCCTGACCGCGGCGGCCTACCTGGCCAAGGCGGGGCAGAGCGTGCTCGTCCTGGAACGGCGCGAGCGGCTCGGCGGCGCCTGCACGCTCGAGCGCCCGTTCCCCGACGACCGTTACCAGGTCAGCCCGTGCGCCTACGTCGTCGGGCTGCTCGACGAGCTGGTCATCGACGAGCTGCAGCTCCGCCAGCGCGGCTTCGACGTGCTACGTGGCCGACCCCAACCTGTGGGTGCCGTTCGCGGACGGCACGACGCTTCGCCCAGTGGCTCGACGACGCGCAGACCCAGCGCAACCTGGAGGAGCTCAAGGTCTCCAAGCGCGACATCGAGGGCTACTGGGCCTACGAGCACCTCTTCGACCAGATCCGCCGCAAGCTGCGCACGGGCGATCGCGACAGCTGGGTGGGGGAGACCCCGACCCGGGCCGAGATCGAGGAGCATGCTCGACGGCGACCGGACGATGATCGACGTGGTCTTCCACGCCTCGATCGCCGACGTGCTCGACGACTTCATCAAGGACCAGCGGCTCAAGGACGCGCTGTTCGGCCAGGGCATCATCGCCGCCTACGGCGGCCCGCGCGACCCCGGCACCGCGTCGATCAAGCTCATGCACTACCAGGGCGACCTGGAGGGCCAGGGCCCGGTGTGGGGCTACGTCAAGGGCGGCATGGGGATGATCAGCTTCGCCATCGCCGACGCCGCCCGGGAGGCCGGCGCGCAGTTGGCGACCGGCGTCCCGGTGACCGAGATCGTCCCCGGCGAGGGCGTGCGGCTCGAGGACGGCACGTTCATCCGCGCCCGCACCGTGCTCTGCAACGCCGACCCCAAGCGCGCCCTGGACCTCCTGGGCGAGATCCCGGGCGACTACCGGGACCGCCTGGAGGCCTGGAAGATCCGCAGCCCGGTGGTCAAGTTCAACGCTGCGCTGAACGCGCTCCCCGAGTGGACCGCCGCGCCGCGGCGAGACCTGGCCCGCCCGCGCGACGATCGACGTCACGGGCGGCCTCGACGACGCGCAGCGCGCGTTCGAGGCGTGCGCCGGCGGCGAGTCCGCCGTCGGCTTCGGCGAGATCTACATCCAGACCGGCTACGACCCCAGCCCGGCGCCCGAGGGCCGCCACCTGCTGTCGGTGTTCGGCCAGTACGCGCCCTACGACTGACGGACTGGGACGACCGGGCGCGACGCCGTGGCCCGCCAGTTCATCGACCTGATCAGCCGCTTCGCGCCGGGCTTCGAGGACTGCCTCGAGGCCTACGAGGTGCTCGGGCCGCCCGACATCGAGGCGCGCATCGGGCTGACCGGCGGCAACATCTTCCAGGGCGAGGTGACGCCCGACCAGATGTGGGAGCACCGGCTGGCCCCGCGCACGCCGATCCCGGGCTTCTACTTCTGCGGCGCCGCCACCCACCCGGGCGGCAGCGTGATCGCGCTGAACGGCCGCAACGCCGCCATGGCCGTGCTGGAGGACGCCTCGGTGGCCGCCGCACGCTGAGCGAAACACTCATCTAGGGTTCGAGGCCTTGGCTGGCACCCGGATCCGGGTCTGTGGACGTCTGACGGTCGAGCTCCAGGGACGGAGGCTCGAGGACGACCTGCGCGGGCGCCAGGGCCGCCTGCTGCTCGCCTATCTGGTGCTGCACCGCGACCGGCCGGTCCGCCGCGACGAGCTGGCCGAGGCGCTGTGGGCGGGCACCGACGCGCCCGCGGGCTACGACTCGCTGCTCGCCCCGCCGCTCAGCCGCCTGCGCAAGACGCTCGGCCCGGGCGTGCTCGAGGGCCGCAGCGAGTTGCAGCTCATGCTGCCGGACGATGCCTGGATCGACTGGGAGGCCGTGCGCGAGGGCGTCCGCGGGGCCCAGCGCGCCCTCGCCGGGGGTGACGACCAGGCCGCCTGGGACAACGCCCGGGCCGCGCTGGAGATCGCCGCCGGCGGGCTGCTGCCCGGCCTCGAGGCGCCGTGGATCGACGCCAGGCGGGCCGAGCTGGCCGACCTGCGCGTCGAGGCCCTCGAGGCGCTGGCCGGCGCGGGCGCGCGGCTCGGCGCCGCGGCCTGGCCGGAGGCCGAGCAGGCGGCCCGCGCGGCCGTGCAGGCGGAGCCGTTCCGCGAGTCGGCCAGGGCGGCCCTGATGGCCGTCCTGCGCGCGCGGGGGAACGTGGCCGAGGCCCTGCGCGTCTACGAGGACGTGCGGGTGCTGCTGCGCGAGGAGCTCGGCACGTCGCCCGGCTCCGGGCTCGTCGCCCTGCACGAGCAGCTCCTGCGCGCCGAGCCGGCGCCCCGGACCACCGCCGCCGCGCCCGCACCCGCGCCGTCGCCGTCTGGGCTGGTGGAGCGCGACCGCGAGGTGGCCCTGCTCGACCGGCTCCTGGCCGGCGCCGCAGCGGGGGAGGGGCGAGCGGTGCTCGTCGAGGGGCCGCCGGGCATCGGCAAGTCGCGCCTGCTGACCGAGCTGCGCCGCCGGGCGGCCGGCGCCGGCGCGGTCGTGCTGAACGCGCGCGCCGGCGAGCTGGAGACCGAGTTCCCGTTCGGCGTGGTGCGCCAGCTGTTCGAGGCGGCCGTCGGCGACCCCCGCGCGCTGGCCGGCGCGGCCGCGCCCGCGCACGTCGTGTTCGACGCCCCCGGGAGCGGGCCGCCGGGCGGCGACGCGTCGTTCGCCGCCCTGCACGGGCTCTACTGGCTGGCGCTCAACCTGGCCGCCGAGCAGCCGCTGCTGCTGGAGGTCGACGACCTGCACTGGTGCGACCGCCCGTCGCTGCGCTTCCTCGCCTACCTGGTGCGCCGGCTGGAGGGCCAGCCGATCCTCGTCACGGCCAGCGTCCGCACCGGCGACCCGCCGACGGACCCGGCGCTGCTGTCCGAGATCGCCGGCGACCCGGCGACCGCCCACGTCAAGCCGGGCCCGCTGAGCGAGCCGGCGGTGGGGGAGCTCGTCGCGCTGCGCCTCGGCGCCGCGCCGGACGCGGCGTTCCGCGAGGCCTGCCACCGCACCACGGGCGGCAACCCGCTGCTCGTCCGCCAGCTGCTCAGCGCGCTCGAGGCCGACGCGGTCAAGCCCGACTCCGCGCACGCGGACGTCGTGCGGGCGATCGGGTCGCGCGCCGTGTCGAGCAGCGTGCTGCTGCGGCTCGCCCGGCTGCCCGGCGAGGCGAGCGCGGTGGCCCGCGCGGTGGCCGTGCTGGGCGAGCACGCCGTGCTCCCCGCCGTGGCCGGCGTGGCCGGGCTCGACGAGGCCCAGGTGGCGGCGACGCTGGCCGCGCTCGCCCGCGCGGAGATCCTGCGCGCGGAGTCGCCGCCCGGCTTCGTCCACCCGCTGGTGCGCGACGCCGTCTACCAGGGCCTGCCGCTCGGCCAGCGCGAGCTGCTGCACGCCCGTGCGGCCGAGGTGCTGCGCGACCTGGGCGCCGCGCTCGACCAGGTGGCCGGCCAGCTGATGCTCACCCACCCGCGCGGCGACGCCGGCGTGGCGCGGACTGCTCCACGAGGCCGCGCTCGGCGCCACCGCCCGCGGCGCGGTGGACAGCGCGGCCGGGTACCTCCGCCGCGCGCTCGACGAGCCGCCGGACGCGGCGCTGCGCCCGCGCCTGCTGCTCGACCTCGGCCGGGTGGAGACGCTGAGCCGCGGGCCTGAGGCGGCGGCGCACCTGCGCGCGGCCTACGAGGCGCTGGAGGACCCGCACCTGCGCGTGGAGGCGGCGAACGCGCTCGGCCGCGCGCTGTTGTTCACCTCGTCGCCGGCCGAGGGCGCGCGGGTGGCGCGCGAGGCGGCGGCGAGCCTGCCGGACGAGCTGGCCGACGAGCGCCTCGGCCTGGAGGCGTTCGCGCTCATGGGCGTGCCGTTCGGCGCCCTGGACCCGGCGGAGGCCGTGGCGGCCGTGCCGTACCGCGAGGGCACGCCGCGGACGCCGGGGGAGAAGATGATGGCCGCGTTCGCGGCGCTCGACTGGACGCGCACCGGCGGCCGCGTCGACGACTGCGTGCGGCTCGGGCTGGCCGCGCTCGCCGGCGGAGAGCTGGTGCGCGACGACGCCAACCTGCTGACGCTGGCCGCGCTGCTGCCGCTTATCACCGGCGATCGCGACGAGGCGCTGCAGTTCTTCGACCTCGCGCTCGCGGACGCCCATCGGCGCGGGTCGCTGTATGCGGTCACCGGCGTCTACCTGTGGCGCGGGTTCACGCTGCTGTGGCGCGGCGACCTGATCGACGCCGAGGAGGAGCTCGCGGTCGCCTTCGACCAGGCCGAGAACTGGGGCTACGGCGCCGAGACGATGCAGTGGAACGCCGCGCACCTCGCCTGGTGCCAGGTCGAGCGCGGCGACCTGCCGGGCGCCCGCCAGGCGCTGGCCCGCGGGCCCGACCAGGGCGGCGGCGGCGACGGCGCGCGTTACTGGGCCAACGCCCGGCTGGAGCTGCTGGTGGCCGAGGGCCGCTACGAGGATGCGGTCGCGGCGGCCGACGAGTACGCGCAGCGCTTCGCCCACTACCACAATCCCGCCGCGGCACGCTGGAGCGGCCTGAAGGCCGTCGCGCTGGAGCGGCAGGGCCTGCGCCGCAAGGCGCTCGCGCTGGCGGCGGAGGAGCTCGACCGGGCGCGCGACTGGGGCGCGCCCAGCACCGTGGCGCGCTCGCTGCGCGTGCTCGGCACGCTGGAGGGCGCGGACGGGATCGAGCGCCTGGAGGAGGCGATCGAGGCGCTCAAGGGCGCGCCGGCCCGGCTGGAGCTGGCGAAGTGCCTCGCCGCGCTCGGCGCGGCCCGCCGGCAGGTCGGGCGGCCCGACTACGCCGCGTGAGCCGCTGATCCGCGCGCACGAGCTGGCCGAGGTGTGCGGGGCCGAGCGGCTGGTCATGCGCATCCGCACCGAGATGCTGGCCGTCGGCGTCGAGCCGGCCAGCGCGGTGGCCCGCGGCGTGAGTGCATTGACCGAGACCGAGCGCCGGGTCGCCGCGCTGGCCGCCGCGGGCCGGGCCGAGCGCGAGATCGCCCAGGAGCTGTTCGTCACGCCGCGGGTGATCGAGGTCAAGCTCGGCAGCGCGCTGCGCAAGCTCGGCGCCAGCACCCCGGGCGAGCTGGCGCTCGCCCTCGAGGGCTGACGCGCCCCACATTGCCGGCCGCCGCAAGCTTGCGGCAATCGTGCGGCAAGCGCCGGCGGCGAGCCTGCCGGCCATGACGATCATCGACCCCGCCGACAGCCTCGAGAACCTCCGCGCGCTCTGCGGCGGCGCCGTCTCCCTCCCGGGCGACGAGTCCTACCACGCCGCCCGCTCCGGCTTCAACCTCGCGCTCGACCAGCGCCCCGCCGGCGTCGCCTATCCGGCCGACGCCGCCGAGGTGGCCGCGCTCGTGCGCTTCGCCCGCCGGGCCGGCCTGCGCATCGCCGCCCAGTCGACCGGTCACAACGCCGGCCCGCTCGGCGACCTGCGCGACACGGTGCTGGTGCGGACGTCCGGGCTGCAGCGGCGTCGAGATCGACCCCGTGGCCCGCCGCGCCCGCGTCGGCGCCGGCGTGCGCTGGGAGGCCGTGATGGACGCGGCCGCGCCGCACGGCCTCTATCCGCTGCACGGCTCCTCGCCGACCGTGGGCGTCGTCGGCTACTCGCTGGGCGGCGGCATGGGCTGGCTGGCCCGCAGCCACGGCCTGCAGGCCAACAGCGTCACGGCGATCGAGCTGGTGACCGGCGAGGGCGAGTTCGTGCGCACCGACGCCCAGCACGATCCGGAGCTGTTCTGGGCGCTGCGCGGCGGCGGCGGCAACTTCGGCGTGGTCACCGCGATCGAGTTCAAGCTCTACCCGCTGCGCGAGGCCTACGCCGGCATGCTGATCTGGGACTGGAGCCAGGCCGAGCGCGTGCTCACGAGCTGGGCAGCGTGGGCGAAGACCGCGCCGGACAACGTCACCACCTCGTTCCGGATCATGCAGATGCCCCCGCTCGAGGAGATCCCGGCGCCGATCCGCGGCCGCCAACTCGTGATGATCGACGGCGCCGTGACCGGCGAGGACCCGGAGGCCGTGATCGCCCCGCTGCGCGCGCTGGCGCCGGAGATGGACACGTTCGCCACCGTCCCGGCGAGCTCGCTCACCCGCCTGCACCAGGACCCCGAGGACCCGGTGCCCTACGTGTCCGAGAGCGCGCTCGTGAGCGAGCTGACGCCCGAGGCCATCGGGACGATCATCGAGCTCGCCGGCCCCGGCTCCGGCTCGCCGCTGCTGCTGCTCGAGCTGCGCCAGTGCGGCGGCGCGGTCGGGCGCGTCACGGCCGGCCACGGCGCGCTGCCGCGGATCGAGGGCGAGTTCGTGCTGTTCATGCTCGGCATGGCCATGAGCCCCGAGATGGCCGCGGCCGCCGTCGAGCACGCCGGCCGCGTGAAGGACGCCCTGCAGCCGTCCCTCGGCGCCGGCCACTACCTGAACTTCGCCGAGTACGCGGTCGACCCGGCCGCCTCCTACGGCGCGTTCACCTACCGCCGCCTGCGCGTGACCAAGCGGCGCGTGGACCCGGACAACGTGATCCGGGCCAACCACGCGATCCCGCCGATCGACTGACGGTCGGGCCGGCGCCTCGTTGCGCCGGCCGACGGCTTTGCCGGGTGGGGGAGCGGGAATCGGCGGCCGGGGCTGACCACACCCCTACCCAGCCGGCAGTTCGCCGGGCCTGGCGAGCCGCGACGGTAGCCTCTGGCGGACCGTGGCGCGCACCTACTCCGAGATCGACGAGCGGCTGGCGGACTGGATCGCCCGCCAGCCGCTGTTCTTCGTCGGCACCGCCCCGTCCGGCGACGACGGCCATGTCAACGTCTCGCCCAAGGGGCCGATCGGGTCGCTGCGCGTGCTCGGCCCGAACGCGCTGGCCTATCTCGACATCGTGGGCAGCGGCGCGGAGACGATCGCCCACCTGCGCCAGAACGGCCGCATCGTGATCATGCTCTGCGCGTTCGCGGGGCCGCCGCGGATCGTCCGCCTGCATGGCGAGGGCGAGGCGCTGTACCCGTCCGACCCCGAGTTCGCCGAGCTGCTGGCCCTCGGCTTCCACGAGCCGCAGGCCGCCGAGGCCCGCCGCGCGCTCATCCGCGTCACCGTCACCCGCGTGAGCGACTCGTGCGGCTACGGCGTCCCGCTGATGAGCTACGAGGGCCAGCGCCCGCACTCCGACCTCTCCACGGCGAAGCGCATGCGCGTGCACGGCCCGGACGCCATGCGCGACTACCAGGCCGAGCACAATCTCGTGAGCCTCGACGGCCTGCCGGCGGTGGAGCTGACCGAGTGATCGACGGCGCGCACGCCGTCCTGTTCAGCGCCGAGGCCTCCGAGCCCCGTCACCCGCGCCCCTGAATCGGTTCAGTCAGGCAACGGACACGGTCCGGGTACCGATTAAAGGTGCCTGCGCGATGGCCGATCCACGCGGGTATGACGCCGACGCCGACGGGCACTCCGTCGTTTACCGCCACGACCTCCGACACCCGCCCCTGGATCGATCGCTGGCTGGAGACCTGCGGCGACCTCGCCGCCCTCAAGCACTCGCACCCGATGATGGACGCGGTCATCGACGAGATCGACGGCCGCATGATCCGGGTTGGCGACCACTGGCTCGCCGACTTCGCGTCGTGCAACTACCTGGGCTTCGACCTCGACCGCGAGATCATCGACGCCGTCCCCGCGTACCTCGACGCGTGGGGGACCCATCCCAGCTGGTCGCGCCTGCTCGGCAGCCCGGTGCTCTACGAGCAGATCGAGGCGAAGCTGATCGAGCTGCTCGGCGCGCCCGACGCGCTCGTCATGGCCACGATCACCCACATCCACATGTCGGTGATCCCGCTGCTGGCGGCCGGCGGCACGATCTTCCTCGACGGCCGGGCGCACAAGACGATCTACGACGGCTGCCAGGTCGCGAAGTCGCGCGGCGCGGTCGTCCAGCGCTTCCGCTTCGAGGACCCTGACCACCTCGACAGCCTGCTGCGCTCCTCGCGCGGCGCGGGCCAGAAGCTCGTCTGCATGGACGGCGTGAACAGCATGACCGGCAACGCCCCGGACCTGCGCTCGTTCGCCGCCGTCTGCCGCGCCCATGGCGCGCTGCTGTACGTCGACGACGCCCACGGCTTCGGCGTCATCGGCGAGCGCGACCCGCGCGAGACGTGCGCCTACGGCATGCGCGGCAACAGCGTCGTCCGCCACGCCGACGAGACCTACGACAACCTCATCCTGGTCGGCGGCTTCTCCAAGGCGTACTCGTCGCTGCTGGCGTTCATCGCCTGCCCGACCGAGGTCAAGGACCTGCTCAAGGTCGGCGCGCCGCCGTACCTGTACTCGGGGCCGTCGCCCGTCGCGTCGCTGGCCACCGTGCTGGCCGGCTTCGACGTCAACGAGACGCGCGGCGACCAGATGCGCGCCGAGCTGTGCCGGCTCACGGGCCGCGTGCTCGACGCCGTGGACCGCCTCGGCCTCCACACGCCGAACCGCTCCGGCTTCCCGATCGTCGAGCTGCCGATCCGCGACCACACCCGGATCGCCGAGGTCGGGCAGTTCCTGTTCGACCGCGGCGTCTACGTCACCCTGGCCGCCTTCCCGCTGGTCCCGAAGGCCGAGGTCGGCTTCCGCGTCCAGCTCACCGCCGCCAACACCGACGCCGAGGTCGACACGCTGATCGCGGCGCTGGAGGAGCTCGCCGAGCGCGGGGAGCTCCAGCTCGCGTGAGCCTGCTGGGGCCGCTGCGCCACCGCGACTTCCGTCTGCTGTGGAGCGGGATGTGCGTCTCGCTCCTCGGCGACGGCATGTTCCTGGTGGCCATGGCCTGGCAGGTCTACTCGCTGTCGAACGCCCCGACCGCGCTCTCGCTCGTCGGCATCGCCATGGCCGTGCCGACGCTCGCGCTGCTGCTGCTGGGCGGCGTCGTGTCCGACCGGGTGGACCGGCGGCGGGCGATGCTGGCCGCCGACCTGGCCCGCGGGCTGGCGGTCGCCGCGCTGGCCGGGCTGTCGCTGACCGGCACCCTGGCGCTCTGGCACGTCGTGGCCATCGTCGGCCTCTACGGCGCCGGCAGCGCGTTCTTCAACCCCGCGTTCGACGCGGTCGTGCCGGAGCTGCTGCCGCCCGAGGCGCTGGGCGCGGCCAACGCGCTCGACCAGCTCGTGCGCCCGCTCGCCCAGCGGCTGGCCGGGCCGGCGCTCGGCGGCGTGCTGGTGGCGGCGGCCGGCCCGGGGACGGCGTTCGCGCTGGACGCGGCGTCGTTCGCCGTGTCGGCCGGCGCGCTGGTCGCCATGCGCCCGCACCGCCACCCCGTCCGGGCCGAGCCGGCCTCCATGGGCGCCGACCTGCGCGCCGGCCTGGGCTACGTGGCCCGGCGCAGCTGGCTGTGGGTGACGCTGGCCGTCGCGGCGCTCGCCTTCCTGCTGTTCATGGGCCCGGCGGAGGTCCTACTGCCGTATCTGGTCAAGGATTCGCTGCACGGCAGCGCCGCGCAGCTCGGGCTGGTGCTCGCCGCCGGCGGCGTGGGCTCAGTGGGCTGCGCGCTGCTGCTCGGCCGTGGCGGCCTGCCCCGCCACGACATCACCTTCATGTACGTCGCCTGGACGCTGGCCACGCTCGCCGTGGCGGGCTACGGGCTGTCCACCGCGGTCTGGCAGCTGATGCTGGCGAGCGTCGCGTTCAACGCGCTGGAGACCGCCGGGACGATCGTCTGGGCGACCGCGAAGCAGCGCCACGTCCCGGCCGCGCTGCTCGGCCGGGTGTCGAGCCTCGACTGGCTGATCTCGACCGGCCTGCTGCCGCTGTCGTATGCGCTCACCGGGCCGGTGAGCGGCGCGATCGGCGTGCGGGGGACGCTGATCGGCGCGGGCGTCCTGGGCGGGGTCGTCACGTTCGCCGGGCTGTACGCGCCGGGCGTCCGCGCCGTCGAGGGCGCGTCGGCGCCCGGGATTGCGCTCGCGGCCGCTGGGTAGAGTGGGGCGTCCGCCGCGGAGCGCACCCGACCGACCTTGAGTCCTCCCGAGACCGCCAACACGGCTCCGCATGCTCCGGCCGCGGGTGCCTCTCCGATCCGCATCCTGCTCGTCGAGGACGACGACGGCGACGCGCTGCTCGTCGAGGAGCTCCTGGCCGTCAGCGGCGCGCGGATGGACGTGGTCCGCGCGCAGACGCTCGCGGACGCCCGGCGCGAGGACCTCGGACTCCTGGACTGCGTGCTGCTCGACCTCGACCTCCCGGACGCGCAGGGGCTCGCCGCGCTGCACCGCCTGAAGGCGGAGTCGCCCGACGTGGCGGTGCTGGTGCTCACCGGGCTCGACGACGAGCGGCGCGGCATCGAGGCGGTCGCGGCGGGCGCGCAGGACTACCTGGTCAAGGGGCAGATCGACGGCCAGGGGCTGAGCCGCGCGGTCCGCTACGCGGTCGAGCGCCGGCGGGCCGACGAGGCGCGCCAGCAGCTCGAGCTCGCCCGGCTGCATGCCGAGGAGAACGCCCGGCTGGAGCGCGGCCTGCTGCCCGCGCCGCTGGTCAGCGACCCGGGGCTGAGGCTGTCGGCCCACTACCGGCCCGGCCGCCGGCGCGCGCTGCTGGGCGGCGACTTCTACGACGCCGTGCAGGACGACGCCGGCGCCGTGCACGCGGTGATCGGCGACGTCGTCCGGCCACGGGCCGGACGCCGCCGCGCTCGGCGTCTGCCTGCGCATCGCCTGGCGCACACTGATCCTGGGCGGGCGCCGGCCGGAGGACATCCTGCCGACGCTCCAGCTCATCCACTCCCACGAGCGCCACTACGACTGGATGTTCACCACGCTCTGCATGGTCACGATCGCGCCCGACCGCCGCGCCATCTCCGTGCGCCGGGCGGGCCACCCCGCGCCGCTGCTGGTCAGCGGCGACGCGATCGGTCCGCTCGAAGGGGACGCGCTGGGGCCGCCGCTGGGCGTGCTCGACGACGTCCGCTGGAGCGCCGCCGGCCATGCCCTGCCGGAAGAGTGGTCGCTGCTGCTCTACACGGACGGTCTGATCGAGGGCCGGACAGGGCCCGGGCCGCAGCGGCTGGGCGACGACGGCCTCGTGGAGATGGTGCGGGGCGAGCTGCGGCGCGACGGCGCCGACCGGCTCGCGGCCACGCTCGTGGAGCGCGCGGAGGAGCTCAACGGCGGCCCGCTGCTGGACGACGTCGCGGCGGTCCTGGTCCAGAGGCATGCCGGGTGAGACGCGGGCTGCGGGCGAGCCAGTGGTTCGCGCTCGCGGTCGGTGCGCTCGTCTTCGTCGGCGTCGTCGGCACGGTCGCGAGCGTGATCGCGCTCGGCCGCCTCTCCTCGGCCCGCACGGCGCTGGCCGACCGGCTCGACCCGGCATCGATCGAGGCCGAGACGCTCCTGGCCGCGATGGTCGACCAGGAGACCGGCGTGCGCGGCTACGCGCTGTCGGCCGATTCCCGCTATCTCGAGCCCTACCGCAGCGGCCGGCCGGCCACCGCCGCCGCGCTGGCCCGGCTGCAATCGCTCGACGTGCCCGAGATCCGCGGCGACGTGCGCGGGGTCGCCGCCACGGCGCGCGCCTGGGAGTCGCAGTACGCGGTCCCGGCCATCGCCCAGGTCAAGAGCGATCCGGCGGCCGCCCGGCAGCCGTCCGCGGTCTTGGCCGGCAAGGACCGCTTCGACGCCTTCCGCGCCGCCGTGCGCACGCTCGAGGGGCATCTCCGGCCGCTGCGAGCGCAGGCGCGGGCGCGGCTGGACGACAGCGCGCAGACGACCCTGCTGTGGGTGCTGGGGACCGGCATCGTCGTCCTGCTCAGCGTGGCCGCGGCCGCGTTGCTGCTGCGCCGGGTGATCGTGCTGCCGCTCGGCCGTCTCGCCGAGAGCGTGCGCCGCGTGGCCGGCGGCGACTTCGAGCATCGCGTCGAGGGCTCGGGGGCGCTCGAGGTGGTGGAGCTGGGGGAGGACGTCGGCGCGATGCGCCGCCGGATCGTGGCCGAGCTGGAGGCCATCCGGGTCGCCCAGCTGGACCTCGAGCGCTCCAACGCGGAGCTCGAGCAGTTCGCCTACGTCGCCTCGCACGACCTGCAGGAGCCGCTGCGCAAGGTGGCGAGCTTCTGCCAGCTGCTGCAGCGGCGCTACGGCGGCCAGCTCGACGAGCGCGCCGACCAGTACATCGACTTCGCCGTCGACGGCGCCAAGCGCATGCAGGAGCTGATCAACGACCTGCTGGCGTTCTCGCGCGTGGGCCGGGTCGAGCGCCCGCACGCGCCGGTCGACTGCAACGCGCTGCTGGCGCGCACGCGCGACGACCTCGCGGCCTCGATCGAGGCCAGCGGCGCGCGAGGTCGACGCCGGCCCGCTGCCCACGGTCGACGGCGACGCCTCGCTGCTGCGGCTGCTGTTCCAGAACCTGATCGGCAACGCGATCAAGTTCCGCGGCGAGGCCGCCGCCGCGCGTGCACGTGGCGGCCGAGCGCGACGAGGGCGCAGTGGCAGTTCAGCGTGCGCCGACAACGGCATCGGCATCGACCCCCAGTACGCCGAGCGGATCTTCGTCATCTTCCAGCGCCTGCACCCGCGGCGAGCTACGAGGGCACCGGCATCGGGCTCGCCATGTGCCGCAAGATCGTCGAGTACCACGGCGGGCGCATCTGGCTGGACACGGCCGACGGCGACCCCGGCTCACGCTTCTGCTTCACTCTGCCGGCCGATGACGCAGCCGGACGTGACAGTCAGCCGATCGTCGTCCTGCTGGTCGAGGACGACCCCGGTGACGTCGTCCTCATACAGGAGGCGTTCGAGCACCACAAGGTGCGCAACCGGCTGCACGTCGTCAGCGACGGCGTCGAGGCGATGAAGTTCCTGCGCAACGGCGGCGAGCGCCGCCCGACCTCATCCTGCTGGACCTCAACCTGCCCCGCAAGGACGGGCGCGAGGTGCTGGCGGAGGTCAAGGCGGACCCGGCGCTGCGGGCCATCCCGGTGGTGGTGCTGACCACCTCCAAGGCCGAGGAGGACATCCTGCGCAGCTACGACCTGCACGCGAACGCGTACGTGACCAAGCCGGTCGACTTCGACCGCTTCATCGAGGTCGTACGGCAGATCGACGAGTTCTTCGTCACCGTCGTAAAGCTCCCCAGGCACGCGGCATAAAGACGACCTCCGTCGGAAAGGCGCGCAGCCACTAGCGCACTTTCTTCGGGACTGGTAGCGTCGGCGCTGCCAGGTCGATTGTGGAGGAGGATCGATGTCCCGACGTCTGCTCGGTGGCGCGCTTGCGGCTGCTGCGCTGGGTTTGAGCGCCACGACGGCGCACGCTGCCACGCCGGCCCCCGGAGCCCCGGGTGCCCTTTCGCACTTCGACCTGGCGCGCAAGGACTGCGTCGGGACCGCGCGCAACACCCGTTCCAAAGTGTGGTTCACCGTGGCGAACGGCGTCCTGAGCGACGTCTACTACCCGACCAACGACAACACGAACAACGAGACGCTGCAGTACGTCGTCACCGACGGCTCGACGTTCACCGACCTGCAGACGCGCGACATGACCTACACGGTCAGCGCGCCCGACGACCGCTCGCTGAGCTGCCGGGTCACCGCGACGGCCAAGAGCGGCCGCTACGAGATCGTCACCGACTACGTGGCCGATCCGCACCGCAACACGGTGCTGATGCACACCCGGTTCGTGCCGCTGAAGGGCCGCCTGAGCAACTACAAGCTCTACGTCCGCTTCGACCCGACGCTCAACGGCAACGGCGGCGGCGGCGCCGGCAACGGCGGCGCCGACTCCGGCACCGTGGCCGGCAACGGCGGGCACCAGGTGCTGGTCGGCTCGGACACCGTCACGGCGACCAACGCGGCCAACCGCGACTACGCCCAGCCCGTGTTCAGCGCGCTCGACACCGACGACGGCTTCGCCGAGGTGTCCAACGGCTACGCCGGCACGGCGAGCGACGGCCTGACCCAGCTCGACGCGGCGCACAGGCTCACCGCCGACTACACGGACGCGCCCTCCGGCAACCTCGTCCAGACCGGCCGGGTCGACCTCGGGCGCTCCGGCGACTTCACGCTCGCGCTCGGCTTCGGCTCCGACCAGGCCGGCGCGCTGTCCGCCGCCCACGGCTCGCTGTGCACGCCGCTGTGGCTGACCGCCGCCGCTTACGCCTGGGGCTGGCACGCCTACAACCACGATCTGGTCGCGCCGCGCCGCCCGCACGGCGTCTCCGACCGCCAGTGGAACGGCCTGCTCGACGAGTACTACACGAGCGCCGACTATGTGAAGGCGGCCGAGGACAAGACGTTCGCCGGCGCCGAGGCGGCCGCGCTCACCTCCCCGTGGGGGCAGGCGATCTCCGCCGGCGACCCGGCCAACACCTACTTCGGCTCCTATCGCGAGGTGTTCGCCCGCGACCTCTACGAGGCGTGGACCTCGGCGTACCTCGACGGCGACCGCCAGACGGCGCGCGACATGACGACGTTCCTGTTCGAGCGCCAGCAGCTGCCGGACGGCGCGATGCCGCGCAACAGCCTGACCAACGGCAAGGTGGCGCCGGACTCGTTCAACAACCAGCTGGACGAGTCCTCGTACCCGCTGATCATGGCGCTGGCCGTCGGGCTGACCGACAAGAGCTTCTACCAGCAGCACATAGTCCCGGACGCGAACTTCGTCGCCGCCACCGGGCCGCAGACCAACAGCGTCGAGCGCTGGGAGGAGCAGTCGGGCTACTCGCCCTCGACCATCTCGGCGGAGATCGCCGGCCTGCTCGCCGCGGCGGAGATCGCGGACAAGAACCATGACGCGGCGTCCGCGCAGACCTGGCGGGCCTCGGCCGACGAGTTCCAGCGCCACCTCAAGCAGTGGACGCTGACCACCACGGGCTCGCTGTCGGCGAAGCCGTACTTCATCCGGCTGTCGAAGACCGGCGACCCGAACGCCGCCATCACCTACAACGTGGGCAACGGCGGCCCGACGCTCGACCAGCGCTCGGTCATCGACGCCGGCTTCCTCGAGTACGCCCGGCTGGGCATCTTCAAGCCCACCGACCAGGACATCGTCAGCTCGCTGCCGGTGGTCGACAAGACCATCGCCCACGACACCGCCAGCGGCCAGGGCTTCGACCGCTACAACGGCGACGGCTACGGCGACGGCTTCCAGGACAACTGCGGTCACGACGGGCACCCGTGGGCCGGCACGTGCACGGACCCGAGCACGGGGGCCGTGTCGACCGACAAGGGCACGGGGCACGTGTGGCCGGTGCTCGACGGCGAGCGCGGCGAGTACGAGATCAGCCGCGGTCAGCTGTCGGAGGCGCTCGGCCGGCTGCAGACGATGCGCAACATGGCCGGCGGCGTCGGCCTGATCCCCGAGCAGGCGTGGGACGAGCCCGACCTGGCGCCGGACGTGTTCGGCACCGACCCGGCGATCGCGTCGATCGGCTTCAAGAACGGCGAGCCGGCCGGCTCGGCGTCCGCGCTGACGTGGTCGGCCGGCCAGTACGTGCGGCTGATGCTCGACGTCTCGGCGGCGAAGGTGCTCGACCGGCCCGACTACACCGTCAAGCGCTACATCGACCACCAGCAGGGCCAGACGACGCTGACCGTGACCGCCCCGGCCGACCGCTCGCCGGTCACCGGCGCGACCACCGTCACCGGCACGGCCGCGCCGCGCGCCTCGGTCGTGGTGCGCGGCGTCAACCTCGACGCCGACTCCTCGGTCACCGGGACGGCGACGGCGGCGAAGGACGGGTCGTTCTCGATCCCGCTCACGCTCGTCGGCGGCACCACCCAGCTGGTCACCACGGCCACCGACAAGCAAGGCGCCACCGCGCGGGACGTCCGCGAGGTGGTGTTCGACTTCGCCCCCGGCACGCTGCTGTTCTCGGCCGACGACCCGGACGGCGACGACAACGGCCCGGGCAACTACGCCTATCCGACCTCGGACAACTTCAAGCCCGGCGCGTATGACCTCGAGCAGTTCCAGGTCTACGACGACGGCGACAAGATCATCTTCCGGGTCAGGACACGCGACCTGACGCCGACGTTCGGCAGCCCGCTGGGCGCGCAGCTCGTCGACGTGTACGTCCACATCCCGGGCGCGCCGGCCAGCACGGCGTCGTCGTTCCAGACGCCGACGGGCAACCCCCGCCACTACACGATCGATCCGAGCGGCGCCTGGAACCGGCTCATCGAGGTGCAGGGCTTCGGCCAGCGCTACGTCGACGTGGCGGGCAACACGCTCGGCCAGGTGTCGATCTCGGCCAACGACGTCTCGCGCTACATCACGTTCAGCGTGACGAAGGCCAGCCTCGGCCAGCCGGCCCCGGGCTGGGGCTTCAGCGTTGTGCTGCACGGCCAGGACGGCTTCAGCGGCGACGGCGACCAGGCCCGGCAGTTCCAGCCGACCCCGCAGGACTTCCAGTTCGGCGAGTGCGCGCCGACCGCCAACCTGAGCGACCCGCACTGCACGTTCCCGGCCAACCAGCTGCCGAAGGCGATGGACGTGCTCACGCCCGCCGGGACCGCGCAGTCGACCGAGCTCGACTACACGCAGGGCCCCGTCGTCATCCGACCCGTGGTGATGCCATGAAGCGACTCCTGGTACTGGTCCCGCTCGCGCTGGCGGCGCTCGTCGCGCCGTCGTTCTCGCACGCCGACGCCGCGCCCGTGAACCTGGCGCGCGGCGCGGTGGCCACCGCCAGCTCGCAGGAGAACGACGCCAACCCGCCGTCCAACGCGATCGACGGCGACGCCACCACCACGCGCTGGTCGAGCGCGTTCAGCGACCCCCAGACGATCCAGCTCGATCTGGGCGCCAAGGCGGCCATCTCCGAGATCAAGCTGACCTGGGAGGCCGCCTACGGCAAGGCGTACTCGATTGACGTGTCCGACGACGGCACCAACTGGACGCCGGTCACGGCGACCACCAGCGGCGACGGCGGCGTCGACGACTACCCGAACCTCAGCGTGTCCGGCCGTTACGTGCGGATGGTGGGCACCCAGCGGGCGACGGCGTTCGGCTACTCGTTGTACGAGTTCGAGGTCGACGGGACGTTCCTGCAGACCGCCGTCTCGCTCGGCGCGTCGACCTACCAGATGCCGGAGAAGAACGGCTCGGTCGACATCCCGGTGACGCTCAACCAGGCGTCGAGCAGCCCGGTGAGCGTCGACTACGCCACCGCCGACGGCACGGCCACGGCGGGCAAGGACTACACACCGGTGTCGGGCACGCTGACGTTCGCGGCGGGTGAGACGCAGAAGACCGTCACGGTGCAGTCGCTCGACGACGGCATCCACGAGCCCAACGAGACGCTGTCGCTGACGCTGTCCGGCGCCACCTCCGGGGTGGTGATCGGGCCGCGGCCCACGGCGACGGTGACGATCCAGGACGACGATCCGATCCCGTTCAGCGGCGCCACGCAGACCGTCCGGGACTTCGAGGGCACGCTGAACGTGCTGCCCAACCCGGTCAACAATGTCGGCTTCTTCACGTTCTCCAACGCGCCGGCCTCGACGCCGGCGATCACCACGGTCCCCGACCCGCGGCCCGGCTCATCGGGCACGCAGGCCATGCACCTCGTGGCCGACGTGACCGCGGGCGGCTACGGCGGCTTCTCGGATGACTTCGCGCAGTCGCAGGACTGGACGAAGTACGACGGCTTCTCGTTCTGGTTCAAGGGCACCAACACGGGCAAGTCGATCGAGTTCGAGATCAAGGACGGCGGCACCGACGGTGAGCACGGCGAGCTGTGGAACTCGCACGTGACCGACGACTCCACGCAGTGGAAGCTCGTGCGGGTGCCGTTCTCCAGCTTCGCCCGCCGCACGGACTTCCAGCCGAGCGGCGCCCCGACCGACGGCAAGCTGAACCTCACGAACATGTGGGGCTGGGCGATGAACCTGCCGGGCGGCACGCACTCGGACTACGAGCTCGACGACGTGCAGGTCTATCAGCAGGTCGAGACGATCGACGACTACGAGAGCGGCGGCACGCCGGCGAGCCACGGCATCACCGTGTTCAACGGCAACAACGCGCCGCCCGCGCTGTCGTTCGAGGCCCAGCCGCGCGACGGCGCGCCGGACAACCACGCGCTGCGCGTCGACTACAACACGCCGGCCAGCGGCTTCGGCGGCTTCCAGCAGGACTTCACCGACCCGCAGGACTGGAGCGCGTTCAACGGCTTCCGGTTCTGGTTCTTCGGGCGCGACCACGGCGCCGCGCCGGTCAAGATCAACCTCGAGATCAAGGACGGCGGCACCGGGCCCGGCGCGTCCGAGCTGTGGACCACGCTCGTTCCCGACGACACGGTCGGCTGGCACCAGGTGGAGATCCCGTTCAGCCAGTTCACCTACCGGACGCGACTTCCAGCCGGTCGGCGGCATCAACCACGTGCTCGACCTGACGAAGATGTGGGGCTACGCGGTGACGCCGCCGACCGACCACCGGGCTCGTTCGACTGGGACGAGGTCGAGGTCTACGGCGTCGCGGGCGCGCCCGCGGACACGTCCGTGGCCACCGACAAGCCGCGTCTACCTGGCCCACGAGGGCGACACCGTCAGCGTCGGCGTCCAGCTGACCACGCGCGACGGCCAGCCGTCGAAGGCGCCGGTCGACGTCGAGCTACGCCACCAGCGGCGGCACGGCCACGCCGATCGACGACTACACGCCCGCGAGCGGCACGCTGACGTTCCCGGCCGGCACCGCCTCCGGCGCCGTGCAGACGTTCCCGGTGAGCGTGTTGAACGACGCCGCGGCCGAGCCGGCCGAGACGATCGGCATCAAGCTCACGAGCACGACGGCCGACGTCGGGACCGCCACGCCGAACATCGTCATCGACGCCAACGGCCTGCCGTACCTGGACGCCTCGCTGCCGGTCGAGCAGCGCGTCGACGACCTGCTGTCGCCGGATGACGAGGCCGAGAAGATCGGCCAGATGACCAGGCCGAGCGCGGCGCGTTCACGCAACCCGGCGCGACATCGCCACCTACCGGCTTCGGCTCGATCCTGTCCGGCGGCGGCTCGGTGCCGGCGCCGAACACGCCGCAGGGCTGGGCGGACATGATCGACGGCTTCCAGACGCAGGCGCATGGCCACGCCGCTGCAGATCCCGATCATCTACGGGGCGGACGCGGTCCACGGCCACAACAACGTCTACGGGGCCACGCTGTTCCCGCACAACATCGGGCATCGGCGCCACGCGCGATCCGGAGCTGGCCGAGCAGGAGGGCGCGGTCACGGCCGACGAGTCGAAGGCGACCGGCGTGCCGTGGGCGTTCGCGCCCTGCCTGTGCGTCTCGCGCGACGAGCGCTGGGGCCGGGCCTATGAGAGCTTCGGGGAGGACCCGGCGCTCGTGATCAGAAGATGGAGACGTCATCACCGGCCTGCAGGACGGCGGCGTGCTGGCCACCGCGAAGCACTTCGTGGGTGACGGCGGCACGACCTACGGGTCACGCGACTACCGGCGCTACAAGATCGACCAGGGGATCACCCAGGTCACGCGGGCGCATCTGCAGCACGATCGACCTGCCGCCGTTCGACACGGCGGTGAAGCTGGGCGTCGGCTCGGTCATGCCGTCCTACTCGTCGCTGGTCTACACGACGACCCGAACGACAAGACGACCAAGATGCACGCCCGCGGCGACCTGATCACCGGCTGGCTCAAGCAGCAGGAGGGCTTCGACGGCTTCGTGATCTCCGACTGGCCGGCGATCGACCAGATCGGGCCGACTACCAGCAGGACGTGAAGATCTCGATCAACGCGGGGCTGGACATGATCATGGTCCCGTTCAACTACACGACGTTCCAGACCGACCTGCAGAACGAGATCGCCAACGGCGACATCCCGCAGTCGCGGATCGACGACGCCGTGCGGCGGATCCTGCGCGAGAAGTTCCGGCTCGGGCTGTTCGAGCACCCGTTCGCGGACCGCTCGGGCGCGTCGCGGTTCGGCTCCGCCGCCCACCGGGCCGTGGCCCGGCGCGCCGCCGCCGAGTCGCAGGTGCTGCTCAAGAACGACGGCGTGCTGCCGTTGGCCAAGACCGCCCACGTCTACGTGGCCGGCGCGAACGCCGACGACCTGGGCAACCAGGCCGGCGGCTGGACGATCACCTGGCAGGGCTCGTCGGGCACGACCACCGTCGGCACGACGATCCTGCAGGGCATGAAGCAGGTGGCGCCGAACGCGACGTTCACCTACTCCAAGGACGCGTCGGCGCCGATGGCCGGCAACGACGTCGGCGTGGTGGTGGTGGGCGAGACGCCGTACGCCGAGGGCGTGGGTGACATCGGCAACGGCCACACGTTCGCGCTGTCGGCGGCCGACCAGACGGCGATCAGCCGCGTGTGCGGCGCGATGAAGTGCGTCGTGCTGCTGGTCAGCGGCCGGCCGCTGCCGATCGGCCCGCAGCTGGCGCAGGCCAACGCGTTCGTCGCCTCGTGGCTGCCCGGCACCGAGGGCGAGGGCGTGGCCGACACGCTGTTCGGCGACAAGCCGTTCACCGGCCGGCTGCCCGTGACCTGGCCGCGGTCCGAGGCGCAGCTCCCGATCAACGTCGGCGACGCGAGCTACGATCCGCAGTTCCCGTTCGGCTGGGGCCTGCGGACCGACCCGGCCAAGGCGCGGCTGCAGGCCGTCCGGCCGTCGCTCACCGGCGACGCGGCGGCGCAGATGGACGCGCTGCTGGCCGCCGACGACTGGAACGCCGACGGGTCGGTGAAGAACGCCGGCGACGTGCTGGCGCGGCTGACCTCGCTCGCCGGCGCGCTGGGCGGGACGCCGTTCTCCGTCCAGGACCCGATCGTCTCCGTGGCCCGCGACATCGCCCAGTCGGCGATGGTCAAGCGCGGCGTCGCCGCGGGCGACTCGGCGCTGACGGCGGACGCCGAGCACGCCGTGCTCACGGGTGACCCGGTGACCGCGGTGCGCAAGTTCGCCCAGGCGGCGAACGTGTCAGTGAGCACCACGGGCGGCGTCGGCGGCACGGTGCCGGCCACGCTGGCCGTCGCGCTCGGCTCGGCCCCGTCGTTCGGGGCGTTCACGCCGGGCGTGGACCGCACCTACACCGCGTCGACGAACGCGACGGTGACCTCGACGGCGGGCGACGCGACGCTGTCGGTGTCGGACCCGAGCGCGCAGGCGCCGGGCCACCTGGTCAACGGCCAGTACGCGCTGGCCAGCCCGCTGCAGGCCAAGGCGGGCGGCGGCACGCTCGCCGACCTGGGGGCGGCGCCGCTGGCGCTGCTGATGTGGACCGGGCCGGTGAGCAACGACGTGGAGCCGGTGACGTTCTCCCAGCACATCGGGGCCAACGACCCGCTGCGCACGGGGACGTACGCCAAGACGCTCACGTTCACGCTGAGCACCACGAATCCGTAGTGCCCTTCCCGGCGCCCGTCCGCTCCTTGTGCGGGCGGGCGGGCGCCGGTACGGTCGCTCGTGCATGGAGCACGAGACCGCCACGCCCGTCAAGGCGCCCGCTCCCGCTCCGCCGGTCGTCGTCGCCGCGCCCGAGGCGGTCGGCGGGGCGCCGATGGGCGTCGACCAGGTCCTCTCGCTGCAGCGGACTGCCGGCAACCGGGCGGTCTGCCGGGCCATCGCCTCGGGGCTCATCCAGCGCGACGACGCACAGCCGGCCGGGGGCGGGTTCAGCGTCGCCGTCACGCCCCAGAAGGCGACCATCCCGCTCGAGTCCGGCGTGACGATGACCGCCAAGGCGACCGTCGCCGGCGCGCAGTTCTCGCTCACGGCAGGCACCACGACCCCGGCCGGAGGCACGAAGATCGACGCGAGCTCGGGCGTCATCACGCTCGACGCGGCGCAGCCGGGCGGGACGATGGTGGCCAACGCCACGCCCCCGGGCGGCTCGCCGGCGACCAGCGAGTTCGGCGTGGTGGAGAAGCCGACGGGCATCGCCTCGACCACCGGGGCGGCGTCCGGCGATTACCAGGGCTCGTTCACGCACACCTTCACGACGGCGTCCGGCAAGCCGGCGGGGCTCAACAAGGGCAACGTCAACGAGAAGTTCCCCACGCCGACGGCGAAGTCGCCGTTCAAGGGGGGCTCGTTCACCGTGCAGGCGAACGCGGCCAACTCAAAGGGCTGGGACCTCGACGCCGCGGGCGCGATGACCGGCACCGATGACGTGGAGATGCACTCCAAGGATGTCGACGCGGGGGACTTCGTCGCCTCGGCGTCGAACCCCTCGCCCAAGGGCACACTGCCGGCCGGGTTCTCGATGGACCAGGAGTTCCACAACAAGTCGTTCCCGTCGGCGAAGCTCGAGTCGGCGGCGTTCACCACCACCCAGCACGTCCGGACGCTGGCCGAGGAGAACGGCAAGCTCGTGTTCAAGATCAAGGCCGGGGCCAAGGAGGTCTCGATGCCGTACACGGGCCCGGCCGTGTACCGCAACGCGAAGGCGGACAAGGCGACCATCGAGGCGTCGCCGCCCAAGCCGGCCAAGGGCGCCTGGCAGCAGAACGAGGTCCAGGTCACCGTCTCCGCCGACGGCTCGGGAGCCTCGCCGTCGTACTCGATCGTCGGGCCCGACCTCGGGTGCGAGGTCAACATGAACGGCAAGGTCAAGATCGGCGACAAGGCGGGGACGATCACCGTGCGGGCGGGGGACAAGACCCGCTACGACGAGGTCAAGATCACGATCACGGCGGCGCCGGCGGCCAAGCCGACCGCGGCGGACGGGTCCGACGGCGCGGAGCCGTCCGCGGCCGCACCCGCGGAGCCCGTCAGCTCTTGATCAGCGCCGCCCGGGCGTCGTAGGCGGCGAGCTCCGGGAAGGCCAGCATGATCACGAACACGCCGGCCACGCAGGCCAGGCCGCCGGTGGTCACGGCGATGCCGACCGTGGTCAGCGAGGCGGCGATCCCCGACTCCACGTCGCCCAGCCGCGGGCCGCTCGTCACCACGAGCGTGAAGATGGCCGACATCCGCCCGCGCATGTGCTCGGGGGTCGTCGTCTGGTTGATGATCGAGCGGCTGACCGCGCTCACGCTGTCGGCCGCGCCCGCGACGGCCAGCAGCGCCGCGGCGAGCCACAGGCTGGGCATCAGGCCGGCGCCGGCGATGGCGAAGCCCCAGACGAGCACGGCGACGATCACCACGCGGCCGAGCCGGTTGACGTGCTCCACCCAGCCGGTGGTCAGCGCGCCGACCGAGGCGCCCGCCGAGACCGCGGCGTAGAGCAGGCCGGTCCCGCCGGCGCCGGCGTGGAAGACGGTCAGCGAGAGCACGGCGAACAGCGCGCGCGGCATGCCGAACGTCATCGCCACCAGGTCGATGGCGAACGAGCCCATCAGCGCGTGGTTGCGCCGCACGAACGCGAGTCCCTCGGCGATCGAGCGCAGCAGGGGCGGGTGCGCGGTGTCCGACGGCGCGGGCGGCAGCGGCGGCAGCATGCACGTCACGCCGAGCATCACGAGGAAGCCGACCGCGTCGGCCGCATAGGCCGCGCCGACGCCCAGCGTGCCGATCATCACGCCGCCCACGCCCGGCCCGACGACCGCGGCGACCTGGTAGAGGCCGTAGTTGAGGCTGAGCGCGGCCCGCAGGCGGTCCCCGGCCAGCGCCGGGATGATCGCCGAGCGGGTGACGTTGTCGATCGTCGCGCCGGCGGCGAGGGCGCCGGCCAGCAGGTAGACGACTTCGACCGGCGGGTCGCCGAGGAACGCGCCGAGCGCGAGCAGCGAGGCGGCGACGGTGATCAGCGCCTGGGCGGCGAACATCAGCCGGCGCCGCTCGATCCGGTCGGCGATCGCGCCGGCCAGCAGGCTGCAGGCGACGATCGGCACGAGCTCGACGATCCCCAGCAGGCCGACGAGCGCCGCCGAGTGGGTCAACGTGTAGATCTGGTACGGGATGGCCACCAGCGCGGCCTGCGCGCCGAGGCTGGAGAACACCTCGCCGAGGATCAGCAGACGCAGGTTGCGCGAGTCCCGGAGGATGCTGAGATCGACCGCGATCCGCTTCGGCACGGCAGTTCAGTGAAGCAGCGCCCTAGGATCTGGGTGGTCGCATGGCGCGGACGGTGACACCGGCGGACCCGTCGGAGGCCTCCGAGCTCGGCTTCGAGCTCGAGCGCTTCGGCTGGACGGGGGACGAGCGCCTCGAGGTGTTGGGGCGCTGGTTCGGCGTGCGCGGACGCCGCTTCGTCCGCCCGACGCTCACGCTGCGCGCCGCCGGCCGGCGCCGCCGCATGATCGCCCTGCTCGAGCACAAGCCCTGGGCCGCCGACGAAGAGGCGGCCTGGACCGCCGCGTTCGCCTGGCGCGGCCCGCCCGAGGACATCGCCGGCGCCCGGCTCGAGGTCGCCCCCGGCGTCGTGCTCGAGCTGCCGCCGCCCGGAGAGCCGGCCCCGGAAGCGCTCCTGCGCCCGGCGCCCCGCCGCCGCCCGGCCGCGCCGGCCGCCGCCGACGAGTCGCCGCCGGCCACCGCCGATTCGTCGCCCGCCGCCACCGGCGAGTCTTCGCCGCCCACCGCCGCGGCTCGGCCCGGCGCCGCCGCGTCTCCGCCCGCGGCCGCGTCTCCGCCCGGCTCCACGGAGGCCGAGGCGCGGGCCGACCGGGCGGTCGCGGCCTCCCGGGCGCAGGCCGACGCGGAGATCGCCGCGGTGCGCGAGCGGGCCTGGCTGGAGATCGCGGCCGCCGAGCGGCGCGCCGCGGACGCGGAGGCGGAGCTGGCGGTCCGCACCGAGGCGGCCCACCACCTGAACAGCGAGCTGGCCGCGGCGCGGGCGGTCCCGGAGCGGAGCCGGCGCGAGCTCGTGGAGGCCAAGCGGCGCGCCGAGCGCGCCGAGCAGGCCACCGCCGGCCTGCGCCAGCGGGTGAGCGACGCGAACGACCTGACCGCCCGGCTCGAGCGCCGGCTGGTCGACGCGGCCGAGCAGGCCGAGCGCCTGCGCCGGCGCATCGCCGAGCTCGAGGCGGCCCCGCCGGCCGACATCCCGCCGGCTCCGGCCGCCCCGCCCGAGGAGGCGCTGGACGCCCCCGCCGGGCCGGCGCCCGTCGACCCGCTCCCGCCCCGGCGGCGGCGCTTCTCCGGCCAGGACGAGGGTGCGGCGTCGTGGCCCGTGCGGGGCGTCGCGATCCTGCTCGCCGGGCTGCTCCTCGTCGCGCTGATCGTGCTGCTCGTCAACCTCCTCTGACTAGCCCGCCCGGAACGCGAGGACGGCGGCGAGCGTGTCCGCCTCGTCCGCGCGCTTGTCGTCGCGGTAGCGCAGCACGCGGGCGAAGCGCAGGGCCACGCCGCCGGGATAGCGCGGGCTCGTCTGGACGCCGTCGAACGCGATCTCGACGACGAGCTCCGGGCGCACGTGCACCACGTGGGCGGTGCGCCGGACCTCGCGCGCCAGCAGCGCCTCCGTCTGCCAGGCCAGCAGCGCGTCGGTCAGCCCCTTGAACGTCTTGCCGAGCATCACGAAGCCGTCAGGCCCGCGGGCGCCGAGGTGCAGGTTGCTCAGCCACCCGCGGCGGCGCCCGTGGCCCCATTCGGCCGCCAGCACGACGAGGTCGAGCGTATGCACCGGCTTGACCTTCACCCAGGCCGAGCCGCGGCGGCCCGCCTCGTAGGGCGCGGCCAGCGACTTCACCACCACGCCCTCGTGGCCGCGGGCGAGCGCGGCGGCGAGCACGTCCTCGCCCGCCCCGCGCGGGACCCGCAGCGCCTCGGGCACGACGGAGGCCAGCGCGTCCGCCCGCTCGGCCCCGGGGCGATCCAGCAGGTCCTCGCCGTCGAGGTGCAGCGCGTCGAACAGCAGCGGCGTGAGCGGGATCGTCCCCCGGCGGCTCGCGAACCGGCTCCCGGTCACCTGGAAGGGATACGGCCGGCCGTCCTCGCGCAGCGCGATCGCCTCGCCGTCCAGCACCACCGCGCGCACGGGCAGCGCCAGCGCCGCCTCGACCACCTCGGGCAGGCGCCCGGTCACCTCGTCGAGCGTGCGCGTGAAGACGGCCACGTCGCTCCCGTCGCGGTGGACCTGGATGCGGGCGCCGTCGAGCTTCCACTCGACCGCCGCCGGGCCCGTCTTGGCCAGCGCGGCCGCCACATCGCGCGCCGTCGACGCGAGCATCGGCTGCAGCGGCCGCCCGACCTCGAGCCGGAACGCCGCCAGACCGGCCTCGCCCTCGCGCAGGGCCGCCTCCGTCACCGCGCCGAGGTCGCCGCGCAGCATCAGCGCCCGCCGCACCGCGGCCACCGGCACCTCCGCCGCCCGCGCCACGGCGTCGCCCACCACCGCGGCCAGCGCGCCCTGGCGCAGCTCGCCGGCGACCAGCGCGCGCAGGAACGCCTGCTCCGGCGCGGTGGCGCGGGCCAGGAGCGCCGCCAGCGCCTCGCGTCGCGCCGCCTGAGAGCCGGTGCCTGCCAGCCGCGAGAGCTCGGCCAGGGCGGCGTCCACCGCGGCGACCGTGAGCGTCCCCTCGGCGGCCGGCGGCGGCGCCTCCCGCAGTGCCGCCCAGCCGACGCCGAGCACCCGCTGGCGCGGCGCCCCGGCCAGGTAGCCCGCGCCCACCGCCTGCTCGTCCGGCGCCAGCTCACGCAGCGCCGCGGCCAGCCGCTCGACCTTCGCGCGCCGCCCGGAGAGGGCGCGCACGTCCTCGGAGGCGGCGGCGAGCGCGGCGAACAGCACGCCGCGACGATAGCCTCGGGCGCCGATGCCCCGGACCGCGCTCGTCACCGGCGCCTCGACCGGGATCGGCCGCGCCACCGCGCTGACGCTCGCGCGGCGCGGCTGGGCGGTGCTCGCGGGGATGCGCCGTCCGGCGGAGCTGGGGCCGGGCATCACGCCGGTCGAGCTCGACGTGACGTCGCCGGACCAGGTCGCCGCGCTGCGCGGCCGGCCGCTGGACGCGCTGGTCAACAACGCCGGGATCGCGGTCACGGGGCCGCTCGAGTACCTGCCGCTCGCCGAGCTGCGCGAGCAGCTCGAGGTCAACACCATCGGCCAGCTCGCGCGTCACCCAGGCCTGCCTGCCTGCGCTGCGGGCGGCGCGCGGGCGGATCGTCAACGTGTCCTCGATCTCCGGCCGGGTCGCCCTTCCGCACCTACGGCCCGTACGCGGCCTCGAAGTTCGCCCTCGAGGCGCTGAGCGACAGCCTGCGCCGCGAGCTGCGCGGGAGCGGGGTGGACGTCGTGGTCGTCGAGCCGGGCGGCGTGGTGACGCCGATCTGGGAGCGCGGCCTGAGCCGCGCGGACGCGCTCTGGCGCGCGATGCCGTCCGAGGCCCACGCCCGTTACGGCCGGCTCTACGCGGTCATGCGCGCGCAGAGCGAGCAACTGGCCCGCGACGGCGAGCCGGCCGAGGCGCTGGCCGCCGTGCTCGCGGGCATCCTCGAGGCGCGCCGCCCGCGGGCGCGCTACGTGTTCGGGCGCGGCGCCCGGATCGAGTCGGCGCTGGCGCGGGTGCTGCCGGACCGGGCGTTCGACGCGCTGATCGCCGCCGTGCTGCGGCGCGGCGGCTGACAAAGTCTCGCCGGGCGGGATCGGCGAACGGCCGGCTGGGTGGGGGGTGGTCAGCCCGGCGGGGCGGGCCTCCGCGAGCGGCGACGTGCCAGTTCCGCGGCGAGTGGCAGGTTTGGGACGCGTGACGTACCAAACCTGCCACTCGGCTCCGGAGTGGCGCGCACACGCTCACTCACCCTCTCCTACAAGCCCGTCGTTCATCTAGCTGTTGTTGAACAATCACACTGATTGTGGAACAATATCGGCGCACCATGCCCGCCCGCGCCCAAGTCCTGCTCGCCGCGCTGTGCTTCGGCACCACCGGCACCGCCCAGGCGCTCGGCCCGGCCGGCCTCTCGCCCGCCGGCGTGGGCGCGGCCCGGATCCTGGTCGGCGGCGCGCTGCTGATCGCATTCGCGGGAGGTCTGCCGCGGCTGCCGCGGACCCCGCTGCTGATCGCCGCGGCCGGGGTGGCCGCCTACCAGCTGTGCTTCTTCGCCGCGGTGGCGGACACGGGCGTGGCCGTGGGGACGATCGTCGCGCTCGGGTCGGCGCCCGCCACGGCGGGGGCGCTCGAGTGGCTGATCGAGCGGCGCAGGCCGGCCCGCGCCTGGGCGTCCGCCACCGCGCTGGCCTGCGCCGGCGTCGCGCTGCTCGCGCTGGCGGGGGCCGACGCGGCGGTGTCGGCGCCCGGGGTGGCGCTGGCGCTCGGCGCCGGGGCGTCCTACGCCGCCTACACGCTGGCGGCCAAACGGATGCTGGGCGCCGGGCACCGGCCGGAGGAGGTGATGGCCGGCGCGTTCGGGCTCGGGGCGCTCGCGCTCGTCCCGGTCCTCTTCGTGACCGGCGCCGGCTGGCTGCTGCAGCCCGGTGGGGCGGCGCTCGCGCTGTTCCTGGGCATCGTGCCGACGGCGGTGGCCTACGTGCTGTTCGCCCGCGGCCTCGAGCGCCTGAGCGCGGCCGAGACCGCCACGCTCACGCTCGCCGAGCCGTTGACCGCGGCGTTGCTCGGCCTCGTCGTCCTCTCGGAGCGCCTCAGCCCGACGGCCGCCCTCGGCGCCGCGCTCGTCCTCGGCGGCCTCGTCGTGCTCGCCGCGCCCCGGCGGGTGCTCGCATGACCGCGGTCGACGGCCTGGCCGCCGCGCTGCGCCGCGAGATCCTGGCCGGCGAGCGCCCCGCGGGCACGCGGCTCGTCGAGCAGGAGCTGCGCGACCGCTACGGCGTCGCGCGCCACACGCTGCGGGCGGCGCTGCGCGCGCTGGCTGCCGAGGGGCTCGTGCGCATCGAGCCCAACCGCGGCGCCCGGGTGGCCCGGCTGAGCGGCGAGGAGGTCGTGTGGCTGAACGAGCTGCGGGCCGCGCTGGAGCTGGAGGCCGCGCAGCTGGCCCTGGAGCGCCACGGCGGCCGGCTGCCCGGCAGCGTGCACGCGGCGCTGCACGAGCTCGTGCGCGCCTGTGCGGAGCCGGTCGTCTGGCGCGACGTCAACGAGGCGCACGCCGCCCTGCACGGGGCGATCGTGGCCGCGGCGGCCAGCCCGCGCATCGAATCGGCCCACCGCGCGCTGAGCGGCGAGCTGCGGCTGTTCCTGCTGCAACTCGAGCCGCTGTGGACGCCCGAGCGCATGGCCGCCGACCACATCGCGCTCGTGGCGGGGCTGGAGCGCGAAGGCCCGGCCGTGTTGCGGACGCACCTGCGCGAGTCGGCGGCGGCGCTCGCCGCGGCCCAGCAGGACACCGGGCGGCCACGCCGTGTCGGCGGCGCGTCCGCCCGGTGAGAGGAGGGAAGTGGCGCCCGTCGGTCAGGCGGGCGTCACCCTTGACTCTTCCCGGCAGGAGCGCGGCGAAACGGTGCTGTCAGCTATCCGACGGCATTCCGGTGCAAGGCGGCGCGCGTCATCCGGCTGGACCGGTTGCCATCCTGTGGACGGGACCCCGACACGAGGAGACCCTTGATCCGGAGATTCGACATCGGCCCCGTCCTGGTGGCCCTGGGCGCGATCGTGCTGCTGGTGGGCCTGTTCCTGCGGTGGTACGGCGACCTCGACGCATGGGACGCGTTCGAGCTGACCGACGTGCTGCTCGCGGCTCTGGCCGTCGGCGCGCTGGTGGCCGCCGTCGGGCTGCTCGCGCCCGACGCCGAGCTGCTGGACCGCCGCGTGCTGCCCTGGCTCGCCGGCGCGGCGTTCGTCATCACCGCCGCCGAGCTCATCAACCCTCCCCCCGGCGCTTCCGGCCAGCCGCTGGGGCTCGGCGCCTGGCTCAGCTTCGCCGCCGCCCTGCTCATGGTCGTGGGCAGCGGGCTGACGTTCGGCCGCGTCTCGTTCGCCGTGGCGGTGGAGGGCCGCGACCGGCGCCGGCGCGTCGCCGCCGTCGACCACCGACCGCCGCCCACGGAAACCGGCGCGCCGGTCTCGCGCTCCAGCGAGCCGCTGCTGCCCCCGCGCCCCGAGGAGGGGGAGGCGCCGGAGTCATCATGACGTCCGCCCACGAGGTCTCGTTCGAGCTCGAGCGCTTCGAGTGGACAGCCGACGACCGGCTGGAGGTGCTCGGGCGCTGGAACGGGCTGCGCGGCCGCCCGCGCCGGCCGGCGCTGACCGTCGACTCGGGCGGCCGCCGGCACCGGCTGCCCGGGACGCTCGTCTCGGACGACCCGTGGCGCGCCACGTTCCCCTGGGACGGCGGCGAGGTGATGGGCGCCGAGCTGGAGATGGGCCGCACCCTGGTCGTCGAGCTGCCGCCACCGCGGCGCCGGCGCCGCCGCACGGCCAGCGGCGCCGAGGCCGAGCTGCGCGCCCAGGTCGAGGAGCTGCGGGCGATGGTGGCCGACCTGCGCGCCGAGCGCGCGGCCGCGCCGTCGGCTCAGGACACCGACGCGCTCGCCGCCGCGGCCGAGCGCCACCAGCGCGAGGCGTCCGGCCTGCGCGACGAGATCGCGCTGCTCCGGTCGGCGGAGGCCGCGCGCGACGACGCGCTGGCGGCGGCCGCGGCGGTCGCAGGGGAGCGCGACGAGGCCCGGGCCGCGGCGGAGGCCGCCGCGGCCGAGCGCGACGACGCGGAGTCCCGCGCGGCGGCCGCCCACGCCGAGCGCGACGAGGCCCTCGCGGCCGCGGAGGCCGCCCGGGCGGAGCTCGCGGGCGGCGACGACACCTCGCCCGCGGACGAGCTGGCCGGCCTGCGGCTCGCGCACGGCAGCCTGCGCGCCGCCCACGAGCGGCTCGAGGACGAGCTGGAGGACCTGCGCCGCGTGCGCGAGGAGCGCGACGCGCTCGCGGGCGAGCTCGAGCGGGCACGGGCCGAGGCGGCCGAGGACGAGCGCGCCCGGGCCGAGCTCTCCGACCTCGTGCGCCAGCTCCAGGAGCGCGCGGCGGCGACCGAGCAGAACGCCGAGCGCCGCGTCGAGGCGGAGCGCGCGAGCACGACCGAGGTCCATGCCCGGCTGGCGTCGGCGCGCGAGGAGACCCAGCGCACGATCGCCGCCGAGGCCGAGGAGACCGAGCGCCTGCGCGGGCAGCTGAGCGAGACGCGCGAGGACACCGAGCGCGAGCTCGCCTCCGAGCGCGCCGAGGTGGCGCGGCTGCGGGAGGAGCTGATGGCCCGCGTCGAGGCGGCCGAGGGCACGGAGGCGGCGGAGGCGTCGCGGCGGATGGTCGAGCGGATGTCGCGCGACCTGGACCGCGAGCGGGCGAAGTCGCGGCTGATGCGCCGCGAGCTCGAGGCGCTGCGCGCGCAGTCGGCGGACACGCGCCGGGCCGAGTCGGCCGCCGTGGCCAACGGGACGCCGGCGCCGGCCGAGCCCGCCGCTCGCCCCGCCCGGGCGGTGGTGACGCCCGAGACCACCCGGCGGCGCGTCGACGCCGCCCGCCACGCCGCTTCGGCCCGGGTGCCGAAGGTGGCGCCGTCGCCGCTGAGCCTGTGGGCGGTGCGGATCGCGGCCGCCCTGGTCGTCGCGCTGCTCGGCGTGATGCTCGTCGTCCTCGTCTCGCTCGTCACGTGAACGACACGGCGATCGTCGTCCACGGGGGCGCGGGCAACTGGCCGGCGTCCGCGCGCGCGCGGGCCGTGGCGGGCGTCGAGCGCGCGGTGGCTGCCGGCCAGGCGGTGCTGGCGGCCGGCGGGGACGCGCTCGCCGCCGTGCAGGCCGCAGTCGTCGTGCTCGAGGACGACCCGGTGTTCAATGCCGGCCGCGGCGCGGTGCTGACCGAGCGCGGCGGGATCGAGCACGACGCGGCGGTGATGCGCGGGCACGACCGCGCGGCGGGCGCCGTGGCCGCGCTGCGCGGCATCCGCAACCCCGTGCTGGCCGCCCGCGCGGTGCTCGACGCCGGCCGCCACATTCTGCTGGTCGGCGATTCCGCCTCGGCGTTCGCCCGCGACGCCGGCCTGGAGACGGCTCCGGAGGACTGGTTCCGCACGCCCGAGCGCGAGCTGGCCCTGCGGCGGAACCTCTCCTCGCGCGAGGGGACGGTCGGCGCGGTGGCCCGCGACGCGCGGGGCGGCGTGGCCGCGGCCACCTCCACCGGCGGGATCAACGGCAAGCACCCCGGCCGGGTCGGGGACTCGCCGCTGCTGGCGGCCGGGACCTGGGCGGCTCCGGCGTCGCCGTGTCATGCACGGGCGACGGTGAGGCGATCATCCGCACGGCGCTGGCCCACGAGGTCGACGCGCTGATGCGCCACGCGGGGCTGCCGCTGGCCGAGGCGTGCGAGCAGGCCCTGGCCGCGCTGGCGCCCGCCGGCGGCTCGGGCGGCCTGATCGCGGTGGGCGCCGCCGGGGACGTCGCCGCCCGGTTCACCACGCCGGCGATGCCGCACGGCTGGCAGGCCGGCGCCGGCCCGCCCGTGGCGCGGGTGCGATGAGCGCCGCCGGCGACGTCGTCGACCGCCTGTACGGCCTGCCGCTGGAGGAGTTCACGGCGCAGCGGGACCTCGCCGCGCGCGAGCTGCGCCGGGCGGGCGACCGCGAGGCGGCGGCCGAGCTCGCCAAGCTGCCCAAGCCCACGCCCGCGGCCTGGACGGCGAACCTGGTCGCCCGCGACCGCCCGGAGCTGGTCGAGGCGCTGCTCGACGCCGGCGCGGCGCTGCGCGAGGCGCAGGAGCAGGCGCTCGCCGGCGGCGGCGGTGACGCTCTGCGCGACGCGATGGCCGGCCAGCGCCGCACCGTCGAGGCGGTGATGGGGGCCGCCCAGTCCTACCGGCCGGCGGGCCGCGCGCTCTCGCGGGCCATGGCCGACCGCCTGCGGACGACACTCCAGGCCGCGGCGGGCGATGAGGCGCTCAGCGCCGCGCTGGCCGCCGGCCGCCTGGTCGACGAGGCGCAGGGCGGCGGCGCGTGGCCCCTCGGCCCGCCGCCCGCGGGCGACGAGGTCGTGGGCCGCCGGGCCGCGCGGCGCGAGCCGGACGCCGAGGTGGAGGCGGCCGAGGACGACGCGGCGGCGCGCGAGGCGGCCGCGCGCGAGGCGGCCGCGCGCGAGGCGGCCGCGCGTGAGCGGGATGCGCTGGAGGCCGAGCTGCGCGAGGTCCGGGAGGCCCTGCGCGTGCGCGAGCGGGCCGTGGCCGGCTCGGAGGAGGCGGCGGCGCAGGCCGCGGAGCGGCTTGCGCGGGCGCGCCGGGACGCGGAGGCCGCCGAGCAGGCCGTCGCGGAGGCCCGCGACGCCGTGCAGGCGGCCCGCGACAACGTGGCGCGCCTGGAGGAGCGGCTGGATTGAGCGTGCGCCTGCAGCCGTGGGAGCCCGGCGACCGCGAGCTCCTGCGCCGGCTCGTGGGCGACCCGGCGATGATGGAGCACCTGGGCGGCCCGGAGCCGGACGACCGGATCGCCGACCGCCACCAGCGCTATCTCGCGCTCGCCCCGACCCAGCTCAAGATCCTCGACGACGGCAGCCCGGCCGGCTGGGTCGGCTACTGGGAGCGCGAGTGGCAGGGCGAGGCGATCTACGAGACCGGCTGGTCCGTGCTGCCGGCCTTCCAGGGCCGGGGGCTCGCCACCGCCGCGATGCGGCAGCTGATCTCGCTGATCCCGGCCGACCGGGGCTGCCTCGGTGCGTTCCCGAACGTCGAGAACGCCGCGTCGAACGCGGTCTGCCGCAGGCTCGGGTTCACCCTCCACGGCGCGCACGAGGTCGAGTACCCGCCGGGCCACGTGCTGCGCTGCAACGACTGGCGGCTCGACCTCAGGTCACCAGCGCCAGCAGGAACCCGTCCCAGCCCTTGACGACGACGGTCTGCCCGGCGGTGGCCAGGACGCCGGGCGCGCCGGAGAGGCGGTCGACCGCAGCGAATCCGCGCAGCGATTCGCCGCTCACTGCGGCAGCTCGCGCGGGTAGCAGGCGAGCGCGAGCCGGAACCCGTGGCCCTCGCTGCCCGAGTAGCGCTCGAGGATCTCCTGGAACGCGCGCTGGAGGTCCGCCACGAACGCGGCGCCGGCCTCGGGGGCGAGCCGGATGTCGCCCGAGACGCCGAACGACGGCAGCGCGGCAGGCGCGCCGGCCAGGCGGGCGAGGTCGGCCTGCAGCGACTCGGACAGGCTGAGCAGGAAGCCCAGGCCGAGGTGGTCCGACGGGGCGCGCTCGGGGCCGATCCGGCCGACCAGCTCGGGCGCCACCCAGTACGAGCCGGCGGCGGCCTGGTAGATCCCCTCGACGATCCCGCGCACACGGCGCTCGTCGACCAGCTCGAGCAGGCCCGGCTTCTGCAGGCGCTTGACGTGGTAGTAGATCGCCTGCGGGGACTCGCCGAGCTCCTCGCCGACCTGCGTGCACGTGCGCGGCTCGGCGAAGCGCCGCAGGACCTCGACGCGCTTCGGCCGCAACAGCGCCTCGGCCTGTTCCATCCGGTCCAGATAGAGCAACTCCCTCACGCACAGGGGATGTTGTACGTGAAGGAGGACGCCGTCAAGTCACGACAGCGCTTCTGCAAGCACGGCCGGGTCGCGCTCGCCCTCGGGCAGCTCCATCGCCATCAGCCGCGCCAGCTGCGCGCGGCCGCGGACGTCGAGCTTGCGATAGATCTGGCCGAGGTGGTACTCGATCGTCTTCGGCGAGAGGAACAGGCCGCCGCCGCCTCGCGGTTCGTCATGCCCTGGGCGACCAGCAGGGCGATCTGCAGCTCGTGCGGCGTCAGCTGCTCCGCCGCCACGCGGGCGCCCGGCTTCGCCGCCGGCCCGCCCGTGGCGCGCAGCTCCGCCCGGGCCCGCTCGGCCCACGGCCGCGCGCCGAGGCGCTCGAACGCGTCGAGCGCCGCCGTGAGCGGCTCCCGCGCCTCGGCCCGCTGCCTGGCCCGCCGCAGCCGCTCGCCCAGTGCGAGCTCGGTCCGCGCGCGCTCGAACGGCATCGGCAGCCCGGCGTGGATGGCCGGCGCCGCCGCGAACGCCGCCCGGAAGTCGGCGTCGGCGGCGAGCAGGCCCCGGCAGCGCGCGGCGATCGCCGCCGGCAGGCGCGCGCCGGTGGCCGGCTCCGCGTCCATCCGGGCCAGCGCGGCCTGGGCCTCGTCGCGGCGGCCGGCGCGCACGCAGGCCTCCACGAGGTCGCCGCGCTGCGGCACCATGGCCGAGCACATCCCGCGCCGGATCATGTGCCGCTCGCCGCCGCTCAGCGCCGCCACCCGGGCCGCCTCGGCCGGCTCCAGGTCGGCCAGCGAGAGCCCGGCCTCCGCGAGCCCGCGGCCGATCGCGTCCAGCCGCCGCGTGTCCGCCGCGGCCGCCACCAGCAGCGCCCGCCGCGCCGGCTCGGGCAGCGCCGCCACCGCGGCGGCGAACGCGCGCTCGACGCCCGTGCCGGGCCGCAGCGGGTCCTCCAGCGGCTCGCGGCCGGCGAGCTGGCCGGCCGACAGCAGCGCCGGGATCTCCAGCAGCGCGAGCGGGTTGCCGGCCGCCGTGTCCAGCAGCCGGTCGGCCACGCCGGGCGCGATCTCCGCGTCCAGCAGCGCCCGCGCGGCGTCGTCCGCCAACGGGGCGACCGCGACGCTCTCCAGCCATGGCGCCTGCGGGGGCGGCGTCGCTCCGCGCATCGCGGCGACGATGGCCACGCCCTCCTGGCCGAGCCGCCGGCCGGCGAACAGGAACGCCTCGATCGACGCCTCGTCCAGCCACTGCGAGTCGTCGACGATCACCAACACCGGCCCGTCCTCGGCCGCGCGGGCGAGCAGCGACAGCAGCGCGGCCGGCACGGTGAACCGGTCCGCTGCCGCTCCGGGCGCCAGTGCGAGCGCGCCCCGCAGCGCCCGCGCCTGCACAGGCGGGATGTCGTCCAGCAGCCCGAGCAGCGGGGCGATCAGCTCGGCCAGCCCGGCGAAGGGGATGCCCGACTCCGACTGGATGCCGCGCGCCCGCAGCACGCAGAAGCCAGTGGCCGCCGACTCGGCCCAGCGCAGCAGCGCGGTCTTGCCGATCCCGGCCGCCCCGCGCAGCAGCAGCGCGCCGCTGCGTCCGGTCCGGGCCGCGCCCAGCAGCGCCTCCAGTCGCCTCCGCTCGTCCTCGCGGCCGACCAGCATGGCGGGAGCCTAACCGGGGCCGCTCCCGAACACCGTCGGCTCGCGCGGCAGCGCGGCGGGATCGAAGCCCGCCAGCAGCGCGCGCGGCGTCGTGCCGCGCAGGCCCAGCGACCGGGCCATCCAGGCCAGCGCGTCCGCCGCCCCGACCTCGCGCAGCGTGACCGCCCCGTGGCGCTTGGCCAGCCGCCGGCCGTCGGGCCCCAGCACCAGCGGGACGTGCGCGTGCGCCGGCTCGGGCAGGCCCAGCGCCCGGTACAGCCAGAGCTGGCGCGGCGTCGAGTCCACCAGGTCGGCGCCGCGGACGACCTCGCCGATCCCCTGGTCGGCGTCGTCGACCACGACCGCGAGGTTGTAGGCGAACGCGCCGTCGTTGCGGCGCACGACGAAGTCGTCCACGGGGCTCGAGTGGGGGCCCAGCAGACGGTCCTCGAACGCCACGACCGTCCCGCTCGCGCGCACGCGCAGCGCCGGCACGCGCCCGGCGGCCCGCCGCGCCGCCCGCTCGGCCGCGCTCAACGCCCGGCACGTCCCCGGGTAGTGGTCCGGCGGCCCGTGCGCGGCTGACGCGCTCTCGCGGATCTCCGCCCGCGTGCAGAAGCACTCGTACACGTCGAGCCGCCCCAGCGCCGCCTCGTACAGCGCGCTCCGCGCGGTCTGCACGACGACGTCGCCGTCCCAGTCCAGCCCGAGCGCCGCCAGGTCGCCCAACTGCGCCTCCGCGAGCCCGGGCCGCACCCGGCCGGCGTCGAGGTCCTCGATCCGCACCAGGTAGCGGGCTCCGGCGGACCGTGCGAACAGCCAGGCCAGCAGCGCCGTGCGCAGGTTGCCCAGGTGCAGGACGCCGGTGGGCGACGGCGCGAAGCGCCCGTCCGCGCTCACACCGTGAACGGCAGCGAGTCCGCGAGGTCGGCCAGCGTCGGCGCCGTCGCGTCTCGCTCGGAATAGAGCAGCTCGACGCCGCTCGGCCACTCCACGCCCACGTCAGGGTCGTCGAAGCGGATCCCCGCCTCGGTCGCGGGGTCGTAGTAGTTGGTGCACTTGTAGACGAAGTCGGCCACTTCGCTCAGCACGAGGAAGCCGTGCCCGAAGCCGACGGGGATGAACAGCATCCGCCCGTTCTCGTCGTCGAGCTCGACCCCCTCCCAGCGGCCGAACGTGGGCGAGCCGCGGCGGAGGTCGACCGCCACGTCGAACACGCGCCCCCGGGCCACGCGGACGAGCTTGGCCTGCCCGGGCCGGGTCTGGAAGTGCAGGCCGCGCAGCGTCCCTTGGCGCGAGCGCGAGTGGTTGTCCTGGACGAACTCGGTCGGGATGCCGTGCTCGCGCGCGACGTCGGCGCGGAAGGTCTCCACGAAGAAGCCGCGCGCGTCGCCGTGCACCTCGGGCTCGAGCAGGACGAGCCCGTCGAGGCGGGTCGGAAGCCGTTGCATTGCCGGGAGGAGGTTAGGGCCGCGCCGTCGAAACACGGGCTCGCCATGCCGAGGACCGCCACCATGCCCCCGGCCGCCCGCGGCCATCAGACGCTCTCCACGTACATCTCCGCACGCTTCGACGAGTTCTCCCGCTCCCAGAAGGACGTCGCCCAGTACGTGGTCGACCACCTGGACGAGGTCGCCTTCCACACGGCCGAGGAGCTCGCCCGGCGCGCCAACACGTCGTCGTCGACGGTCGTGCGCTTCAGCCAGGCGCTCGGGCTTCGAGGGCTTTCCCGAGCTGCAGGAGGCGGCGCGCGACGAGTACCGCCACCACCACCGCACGACGGGCCGCCCCGAGGAGACCGCGACGCCGCTGTTCAGCCTCGACCAGTCGGCGTTCGAGCAGGCCGTCGCCGCCGACCACGTCAACGTCGAGGACACGGCCCGCCGGGTCAGCCGCTCGGAGGTCGAGGGCGCGATCGAGGCGATCGCCGCCGCCGACCGGGTGCTGATCGCCGGCACCGACCAGATGGCGTTCTTCGCCTCCTACCTGCGCCACCTGCTGATGCTGCTCGACGTGCGCGCGGAGATCGCCGCCTCGCCGTCGCAGGAGGCGCTGAGCCGGCTCGGCCGGATCGACGAGCACACGCTGGTCATCGGGCTGTCCGCCGGCCGGCCGCACCCGCTGGTCGTGCGCGCGATGAAGATCGCCCGCCACCGCAAGGCGGCCACGCTGGCCATCGTCGACGCCACGCTGTCGGACGTCTCCAAGCTGGCCGAGCGGACGCTCTACTACTCGTCGAACTCGCCGGCGTTCGTGCGCTCGCACACCGGACTGCTGTCGGTCCTCCAGGCGCTGGCCTACGGCGTCTACGCCCGCGACGCGGCGCAGTACGACGACCGCATCCGGGCGTTCAGGCTGAAGTAGTAGAACCCCCGGGATGCTGGGGCTCCCGGAGGGCGTGACCGCCTGCCTGTTCGATCTCGACGGCGTGCTGACCAAGACGGCCGTCGTCCACGCCAAGGCGTGGAAGCAGATGTTCGACGACTACCTGCGCGAGCAGGGCGACGACCGGCCGTTCGACGAGCACGACGACTACGACACCTACGTCGACGGCAAGCCGCGCGACGCCGGCGTGCGCGACTTCCTGGCCTCGCGCGGGATCCAGGCGGACGACGCCGAGGTCAAGCGGCTGGGCGACAAGAAGAACACGCTGGTCCTGGCGATCATCGAGCGCGACGGCGTCGAGGCGTACCCGGGCTCGGTGCAGTACCTGAAGGCGGCGCGCGACGCCGGCCTGCGCCGCGCGGTCGTCTCGTCGAGCCACAACTGCCGCGACGTGCTCGTCGCCGCGGGGATCGAGGAGTACCTCGAGGAGCGCGTCGACGGGCTGGTGGCCGACGCCGAGGGCCTGAAGGGCAAGCCCGCGCCGGACACGTTCCTGGAGGGCGCGCGGCGGCTGGGCGTCGCGCCCGCGCAGGCGGCGGTGTTCGAGGACGCGCTGGCCGGGGTGGAGGCCGGCCGGGCGGGCGAGTTCGGCCACGTGATCGGCGTCAACCGGGTCGGCCAGCGCGACGCGCTGTCCCAGCACGGCGCCGACGTGGTGGTCGACGACCTGGCCGAGCTGCTGTGATCACCCACCCGGAGTTCCTCGTCGAGCCGTGGTCGGTCACCGAGGACGGCCTGCACCTCGACGTGCTGGCCCAGACCGAGTCGGTGTTCGCGCTCTCCAACGGCCACATCGGGCTGCGCGGCAACCTCGACGAGGGCGAGCCGTTCGGGCTGCCCGGCACGTACCTGAACGCGTTCTACGAGACGCGGCCGCTGCCCTACGCCGAGGCGGGCTACGGCTATCCGGAGGACGGCCAGACCGTCGTCAACGTCACCAACGGCAAGATCATCCGCCTGCTCGTCGACGACGAGCCGTTCGACATCCGCTACGGGGAGCTGCTGCGCCACCGCCGCTCGCTCGACCTGCGCGCCGGCGTGCTGCGGCGCGAGACGCACTGGCGCTCGCCCGGCGGCCGCGAGGTCGAGGTGACCTCGACCCGGCTCGTGTCGTTCGTGCAGCGCTCGGTGGCGGCCTTCCGCTACACGGTGAAGGCCTGCGACGGCGCGCCACTGCGGGTCGCCGTGCAGTCCGTGCTGGTGGCCAACGAGCCGGACTCGATGAAGAGCGCCGACCCGCGCGCCGCCGCGATGCTGGCCGCGCCGCTGGTGTCCGAGGCGCAGGCCCTGCACGGCACCCGCGCCACGCTCGTGCACCGCACGCGCCAGAGCGGCCTGCGGATGGCCGCGGCGATGGACCACCGGGTCGACTGCGCCCGGGACGTCAATCAGGCGTCGGACATCAACGAGGACCTCGCGCGGGTGATCTTCAGCGTCGAGCTGCCCGACGACGAGACGCTGACCGTGACCAAGTACCTCGCCTACGGGTGGTCGAGCCAGCGCTCGCTGCCGTCGGTGCGCGACCAGGTCGACGGCGCTCTGGTGGCGGCCCGGTCGACGGGCTGGGACGAGCTCGTGCGCCGCCAGCGCGAGTACCTGGACGACTTCTGGGACCGGGCCGACGTGGAGATCGAGGGCGACGAGGAGCTCCAGCAGGCCGTGCGCTTCGCGCTGTTCCACGGGCTGCAGGCGGGCGCCCGCGCCGAGCAGCGGGCGCTGCCGGCCAAGGGCCTGACCGGGTCGGGCTACGACGGCCACGCGTTCTGGGACACGGAGTCGTTCGTGCTGCCGCTGCTGGTCTACACCGCGCCGGAGGCGGCGGCGGACGCGCTGCGCTGGCGCTGGTCGACTCTCGACCTCGCCCGCGAGCGCGCCGAGCAGCTCCACCTGCGCGGCGCGGCGTTCCCGTGGCGCACGATCCGCGGGCAGGAGTGCTCGGCCTACTGGCCGGCCGGGACGGGCGCGTTCCACGTCAACGCCGACATCGCCGACGCCGCGCTGCGTTACATCCGGGCCACGGAGGACGACGCGTTCGCCCGGCACGAGGGGCTGGAGCTGCTGGTCGAGACGGCGCGGCTGTGGCGTTCGCTCGGCCACCACGACGCCGAGGGCGTCTTCCACATCGACGGCGTGACCGGGCCGGACGAGTACTCCGCGGTGGTCGACGACAACGTCTACACGAACCTGATGGCCGAGCGGAACCTGCGCAACGCCGCCGAGCTCGCCTCGCGCTTCACGGACGAGGCGGCCGCGCTCGACGTCGACGACGAGGAGATCGCCTCCTGGCGCGACGCCGCGGCGGCGATGCACGTGCCCTACGACGAGCGCGTCGGCGTCCACCCCCAGGACGCCGACTTCCTCCACCACCGCGTGCCGGACTTCTCCGGCTGGGACGAGGACCACTATCCGCTGCTGCTGCATGTGCCGTACTTCCGGCTCTACAGCTCGCAGGTGGTCAAGCAGCCCGACCTGGTGATGGCGCTGCTGGCGCGCGGCGACCGCTTCACGCCCGAGGAGAAGGCGCGCGACTTCGCCTACTACGAGGCGATCACCGTGCGCGACTCGTCGCTGTCGGCCTGCGTGCAGGCCGTGGTCGCCGCCGAGGTGGGCCATCTCGACCTGGCCTACGACTACTTCGGCGAGGCCGCGCTGATGGACCTCGACGACCTAGAGCACAACACGCGCGACGGCCTGCACATCGCTTCGCTCGCCGGCTCGTGGATCGCCGCCGTGGCCGGCTTCGGCGGCCTGCGCGACTCGCGTCGCGGGCTGACGTTCCGGCCGCTGCTGCCACCGGCCCTGGCGCGGCTGCGCTTCCGGCTGGTCCGCCGCGGCCGGCGCCTGCGCGTCGACGTGCGGCACGGCGAGGTGACGTACGAGCTGATGGCCGGCGAGCCGATGGACGTGTTCCACCACGACGAGCGGATCCGCCTCGAGCAGGGGGAGCCGCAGACGCGCGAGTGGTCGCCGCCGAGCGCCGGCCCCGAGCCGACGCAGCCGCCCGGGCGGGCGCCGCGCCGCCGCCGGCCCTAGCCGGCTAGCGCCCCTGATCCAGGTTGATCGCCCGGATCGACGCCTCGTCGGGCAGCTTGGCCAGGATCTCGTGCAGGACGCGGTGCACGTCCTTCTCGTTGTGGCCGAAGTCGTCCAGCATCGACTTGACCGCGGCGTGGACGAGCTTGAGCTGCGCCGGCGTCAGGTCGAGCGTGAACGCGGTCTCGTCGGGTCCGATCAGGTCTGCCGGTTCGCTCGCCATGTGCCAGATCGTACATGCGGCCCTTGGCTACTCTCCAGGGGCGATGAGAGACGAGGCGACGTTCCGTGTGAAGGCCGGTCTGGCCGAGATGCTCAAGGGCGGCGTGATCATGGACGTGGTCAACGCCGAGCAGGCGAAGATCGCCGAGGACGCCGGTGCGGCCGCGGTGATGGCGCTCGAGCGCGTGCCCGCCGACATCCGCCGCGACGGCGGCGTGGCCCGGATGAGCGACCCGGCGCTGGTCAAGGGCATCCAGGAGGCCGTGACCATCCCGGTCATGGCGAAGGCGCGGATCGGCCACTTCGCCGAGGCGCAGGTGCTCGAGGCGCTGGAGATCGACTACATCGACGAGTCCGAGGTCCTGACGCCGGCCGACGAGGCCAACCACATCGACAAGTGGGGCTTCAAGGTCCCGTTCGTGTGCGGCGCGACCAACCTGGGCGAGGCGCTGCGCCGGATCGGCGAGGGCGCGGCGATGATCCGCTCCAAGGGCGAGGCCGGCACCGGCGACATCGTCGAGGCGGTGCGCCACCTGCGCAAGATCCGCTCGGAGATCCGCCGGCTCCAGACGCTCGACGACATGGAGCTGGCCACGGCGGCCAAGGAGCTCCAGTCGCCGCTGGACCTCGTGCGCGGCGTGGCCCGCGACGGCAAGCTGCCCGTCGTCGTGTTCTGCGCGGGCGGCATCGCCACGCCGGCGGACGCCTCGCTGGTCATGCAGCTCGGCGCCGAGGGCGTCTTCGTGGGGTCGGGCATCTTCAAGTCCGAGGACCCGGCGACCCGCGCGGCGGCGATCGTCGAGGCCACCACCCACTTCAAGGACGCGGCACGCGTGGCCCGCGCGTCGGAGGGCCTGGGGATGGCGATGACCTCGCTGGAGACCCGCAAGCTCGACGAGGGCCAGCTCCTGGCGAACCGCGGCTGGTGACGCCGCTCATCGGCGTCCTCGCCCTGCAGGGGGACTTCGAGGCCCACGCGAAGATGCTGCGTGGGCTGGGCGCCGACGTGCGCGAGGTCCGGGTGCCCGCGGACCTCGCCGGGCTCGACGGGCTGGTCATGCCCGGCGGCGAGTCGACGACGATGACGCTCGGGATCGCCCGCGAGGGGCTGGCCGAGCCGCTGCGGGCGTTCGTGCGCTCCGGCGCGCCGGTGCTCGGCACGTGCGCGGGCATGATCATGCTCGACCGCGAGCACCTCGGGCTGATGGACACGCTGTGCGTGCGCAACGCGTTCGGCCGTCAGATCCGCTCGTTCGAGGCCGACCTCGACATCCCGGGGATCGACGGCGAGCCCGTGCGGGCGGTGTTCATCCGCGCGCCGTGGCTGGCCGAGCACGGCGAGGCCGTCGAGATCCTGGCCGAGGTCGACGGCCACCCGGTGGCCGCGCGGCAGGACAACATGCTGGTGATCTCCTTCCATCCGGAGATCGCCGGCGAGGACCGCGTGCACGAGTTGTTCCTGCGCGACGTGCGCTCCCGCGTCGCGGCGTGATCTTCTTCACCCGCCACGGCGAGTCGGTGGCCAACCTCGCCGACCGCGAGCTGCGGCGGCGCCCGGCCGACGCCGACCAGCTGTCCGAGCGGGGCTGGGCGCAGGCGCGCGGCGTCGGGGAGCGGCTGCAGGGGGAGGGGATCGAGCTGATCATCGCGAGCCACTACCGGCGCGCCCAGGAGACCGCGCAGGCCGTCTCCGCGGTGCTGGGCGGGCTGCCGGTGGAGACCGACGAGGACCTGCACGAGGTGCGCCAGTCCGACGCCTACTACGCGGCCGCGCCGCACTACGGCGACACGGGCACGATCACCTGGATGCCCGCCGCCGAGCGCTCGTTCGCCGAGCCGGGCGCGGAGTCGTTCGAGGACATCCTCGGGCGCGTGGAGCGCGTGCAGGCGCGGCTGGCCGCCCGCGCGTCGGAGCGGATCCTGTGCGTCACCCACTGGGGCTTCCTGCACTTCTTCCTCGGGACGTCGATGTTCGGCGCGGCGTTCGGCCCCGAGCACCTGCCGGTCGTCTACCGCGTCTCGCACGCCAACACGGGGATCACGATCTTCGAGCACCGCGAGGCCTGGGACATCGACGGCGTCGACTTCGCCGGCTGGGCGCTCGTCACCTGGAACGACCAGGGCCACCTCTGACGCAAGGTGAGCATCCTCCGGATCGGAGGATGAACGCGGTCCTCGGGCGACGGATGCTGGGCGTCCCTACGAGAAGGAAGTGAGACCCATGCTGCTAGCGGCCGACTACCCGTTCCTCGACGTCTTCTGGACGATGATCCTGTTCTTCTGCTGGGTCGCCTGGATCTGGATGCTGGTCCTGATCCTGACCGACGTCTTCCGCCGCGAAATGTCGGGTTGGGGGAAGGCCGGCTGGTGCGTCTTCCTGATCGTGCTGCCCTTCCTCGGCGCGTTCATCTACCTGATCGCGAACGGCAAGGAGATGGGCGAGCGCCGCGTCCAGGAGGCGCGGGCCTCGCAGGCCAACTTCGACCAGTACGTCAGGACGGTCGCCTCGGACAGCGGGTCGGCGGGCGAGATCCAGCGGGCCAAGGAGCTGCTCGACAGCGGCGCGATCAACCAGGCCGAGTTCGAGCAGCTGAAGGCCAAGGTGCTCGCCTGACGGTCAGCACTCGCCCTGGTCGCCGTCAGCTCCACGCTCTCCCAGCAGGGGGTTCCGCCGCCCGCCCGCGGGCCGGTTGATCCCCCGCTGGGGTCGCGTCTGAGTCAGCTCAGCCGCATCGCCATCCGCACGGTCACGCCGTGGCCGAGCGCGACGACGAGCGTGTAGCGCCCCGCGCGCACCCGGTGCAGGCTGCGCAGTCGCACGTCGCGGGTGCCGCGGGCCACGCGCGTCGCGCGCGCGTACTCGCGGCCGCCGCGCTGCAGGCTCAGGTGCACGCGCGACTCGCCACCGCCGATCGTGCCGCCGCCGCCGCTGCCGCCGCTGCCGGCGACCACCTTGCACGTCACCTTGGTGCCGCTCAGCTTGCACCTGATCCTCGGGACGCTGACGACGCCGGTCTTGCCGCGCTTCCCCTGCGGCCCCTGCGGTCCGATCGGCCCGGTGGCGCCGCGCAACCCCGGCGCGCCCTGCGCCCCGGCCGCGCCCGCGGTACCCGTGGGCCCCTGCGCCCCGGCCGGGCCCGGCCCGCCGTTGGTGCCGTTCGTGCCATTCGTGCCGTTCGTGCCGTTGGTGCCGTTGGTGCCGTTGGTGCCGTTCGTCCCGGGAGCGCCCGTCTCGAGCGAGAATCGGCCGAGCGCCTGGTCGGCCGAGTACCAGACCGCGCCGTCGGGCGCGAACGCGAGGCTCGTCGGATGCGGCTGCAGGTTGCCGGGGACGGCGAACTCCGTGGCCGCCGTGTCGCCCGGGCGCACCTCGCCGATCCGCGAGTGGATCGGGTCGACGTACCACGCATCGCCCGCCGCGTCGGTGCGCAGCATCGCCGGCGTGGTGTCGGCGCCGATCGTCACCTGAGGCGGGTTCTGGAACGTCGACCCCATCGCCGGCGCGGTCACCCGGTACAGCGACGTCCCGCCGCCGACGTACATGGCGCCGTTCGGCGCCGCGGTGAGGCCGCTGACGGTGATCCCGCCCGGCGAGGTGAACGTCTTGATCGCGCTGGTGGGGACGGTGCAGCTGTCGCCGGTCGGCGTGGCGTGGCCGACCAGCGCCCCGTCCCCGAACCAGATCGTGCCGTCGGTGGCCACCGCCACGATGCCGGGCGTGCCGCCGTAGCCGAGTGGATTGCGCGTCACCACGCCGCCGGACACGCAGTCCAGCGAGCCCGGGAAGCCGAGCTCGATGACCCAGACGTTGCCGTCGGGGGCGACGGCCAGGCCGGCCGGCGTGGCGAGCCCGGAGCCGAACTGCGTGATCGCGCCTGTGGTGGCGTCGACGCGGCCGATCTTGCTGTCGCCGCTGTCGTTGAACCACAGGTTGCCGTCCGGGGCCGCGACGAGGTTGCCCGGCCGCGAGGTCCCGGTGGCGGCGGTGCGGTTGGACAACGGCACGCCGCCGAGCGTGCTGCGCCCGATGTCGCCGGTGCCGCCGATCGTGTAGTACAGCGTCGAGCCGGATATGGCGACCGGGCCGGGGGTGGCGGCGAGCCCCCAGTCGTAGAACGTGAACGCCTGGGCGGCGGCGGGGGCGAGGGCGAGCCCGAGGAGGCTCGTGAGGAGGGCGATGAGGCGGCGCATCCGCCGACGCTAACCGCCGTGACGACGCCGCGGCAAGGGCGCCACCCCCCCGTGTGGCGGAGGATGGCGCCGGCGGCATCCCCGGACGTGTCCGACGGCGAACCGACCGATAGTGTCGCGCCGACCACGACCAGAGGAGACGAGGCATGAGGATGCGGGCCGCGGTGCTGGAGGAGTTCGGCGCGCCGCTGAGCGTGCAGGAGGTCGAGCTGGCCGACCCGAAGGCGGGCGAGGTGCTCGTCCGCCTCGTGGCCTGCGGCGTCTGCCACACCGACTTGTACACCGCATCCGGCGCCGACCCGTCCGGGTACGCGCCCGCCGTGCTCGGGCACGAGGGCGCCGGCGTGGTCGAGGCCGTCGGCGAGGGCGTCTCCGACGTCGCGCCCGGCGACCACGTCGTCACGCTGTTCTCGCCCCAGTGCCGCGAGTGCGAGCACTGCCGCAGCCCGCGCACGAACCTCTGCCTGGCCATCCGCGAGGAGCAGAACAAGGGCCACCTGCCGGACGGGACGACGCGGCTGTCCCGCGGCGGTGAGCCGATCCGCCACTTCATGGGCACGAGCACCTTCGCCGAGTACACGGTGATGCCGGAGATCGCCCTCGCCAAGGTGCCGCAGGACGCGCCGCTGGACCGCGCCTGCCTGTTCGCCTGCGGCCTGTCCACGGGCCTCGGGGCGGCGATGTACACCGCCAAGGTCGAGCCCGGCTCGACCTGCGTGGTGTTCGGCGCCGGCATGGTCGGCCTCGGCGCCGTGGCCGGCTGCCGGCTGCAGGGCGCCGATCGCATCGTCTGCGTCGACCTCTCCGAGGACCGCCTCGAGCTCGCCCGCGGCCAGGGCGCGACCGACACCTGGGTGGGCGACGAGAACACCGTCCAGCGCGTGCTCGACGAGACGCGCGGCTTCGGCGCCGACTACACGTTCGAGGCGACGGGCAACGTCAAGGTCATGCGCCAGGCCGTCGAGGCGGCGCGCATGGGCTGGGGCCTGTGCACGGTGGCCGGCGTGGCCGGCAAGGGGGAGACGCTCGACGTCGTGCCGCGCTACCTGATCACCGGCCGGCGCGTGGCCGGCAGCTCGTTCGGCGGCGTCAAGGGCCGCGACCAGGTGCCGCAGCTCGTGCAGCGCTATCTGGACGGCGACATCGACGTCGACCCCTTCATCTCGCACCGGATCGCGCTCGACGACGTCAACCGCGGCTTCGAGCTGATGGAGGCCCAGGACGGGATCCGGAGCGTGATCGAGTTCTGACGGGTAGCGATCTGGGTTGACTGTGGCGGAATAGATGAGAGCCCGGGCACGTTTTATGACCCGGTCTTGACAGAAGACGCCGCGAAAGGCAAGCTCCCGCTCGGTTTCCGGACAAACAGGAGGGGAGCTGTCCATGCAGCGGTCCAGGCTCGCGGCGGGCGTCGCCGCGGGTGCCCTTGCGCTCGCGGTCGGTGGGTCCGCCGCGCGCGCCGACGTGTCGCCGCCGCCGCCGGCCTACGGCTCGTCGGGCACGTTGACGACGCAGAACATCCTCGACCTCATCTCCCAGATGACGGTGCCCGAGGAGGTGGCGATGGTGCACGGCGAGGGCGACCCGCCTGCCGGCGACAACCCGAACTCGGGACTGTGCAACCCGAACACCGACCGCAACTGCGTCGGCGAGGCGGGCTGGATCCCGGGTGACGCGCGACTCGGCATCCCGCCGCTGCGCCTGACCGACGGCCCGGCGGGGATCCGGCTCGCCCACGTCGAGACGGCGATGCCGGCGCCGGTCGGCCTGGCCGCCAGCTTCAGCCGCGACGACGCGAACCTCTACGGCAAGACCGTCGGCGACGCCGGCCGCGCCACCGACCAGGACGTCTGGCTCGCGCCGATGATCAACCAGGTCAACTACATCACCGGCGGCCGCAACTTCGAGACGCTGGGCGAGGACCCGTTCCTCGAGGGCCAGATGGTGGCGCCCGAGGTCAAGGGCGTCCAGGCCGAGGGCATGATCGCGATGATCAAGCACTTCATCGAGAACGACTTCGAGAACAACCGGACCTCGACCAGCGTCACGATCGACGAGCAGACGCTGCACGAGACCGAGCTGCAGGCGTTCGAGTCCGGCGATCAACGCCGGCGCCGGCGCGGTGATGTGCTCCTACAACCGCATCAACGACGTCTACGGCTGCGCCAACAGCCACACGCTGCAGGACATCCTCAAGGGCCAGCTCGGCTTCAAGGGCTTCGTCACCTCCGACTGGGGCGCGGTCCACCACATGTCCGACCTGCTGCACGGGCTCGACATGGAGCAGCCGGGCGGCACGACGGGCAGCTACAACTTCAAGACGCTCGCCGACGCCGTGGCCAACGGCACCGCCGCCGTGCCGGCGACCGGCGACTTCCCGGCCGAGCCCGCGCACACCGGCGCGGAGTGGAAGGCCGCGCTGGACGGCTCCGTCTTCCGGATCCTGTGGGAGATGAACCAGATCGGCCTGCTCGAGGGCACGGCCGCGGGCACCCACCACACCGACGGCACGCCGTACGTGCCGCCGCGGCCCGACCTCGACTCGCTCAAGCCGCAGTCCTTCGCCGCGGCGCAGTCGATCGCCGAGGACAGCGCGACGCTGCTCAAGAACGACGGCGCGGCGCTGCCGCTGACCGGCGGCGACCTGTCGGGCAACGGCACGGTCGTGATGGGCCCGACCGCGATCGCGCCGTACATCGGCGGCGGCGGCTCCGCGCACGTGACGCCGTACGACCCGGCGCAGGGACCGTACGACGCGCTGACGCAGAAGGCCGCGAGCGGCGCGAAGCTCAGCTACGTCCCGGGCTACGACCTCGACGGCCAGCTCGTGCCGTCCAGCGCGCTCACCGCGCCCGACCCGACCGAGAACTACCCGAACTGGACGCTCAACGCGGGCGACTCGGCGTTCGCCGGCCAGAACGGCCTGCTGCGCCAGCAGATCACCACGGACTCCGTGGCGTCCGGCGCGCAGCCCGTGCTGCAGGGCGGCGGCGCGGCCGACCAGCTCGATCCGTCGCTCAACTACACCGGTGCCAACACGCTGCCGGCCGGCACCGCCTGGCGCTGGTCCGGCTACCTCACCGCGCCGGGCAATCCCGGCGGCACGGGCTGGGTGCTGAAGGTGTTCGTCGCCGGCCAGGGCCTGGTCAGCAGGGCGGGGCGACCGGCGCGCAGCTGTTCGTCGATGGCCTCACCACCACCCAGCGGCGTGTCAACCTCGGCGCCTACCCGGCCGCGCCGACGAGCTCCTACGCCTCGCTGACGCAGACGCAGAAGTCGCACGATCCCAGCAACGAGACGCTGGAGCAGGCGAGCTCCACGTCGATCACGATCGCGGCCGGCCAGCGGGTCCACCTCGACCTGCGCGTCGCCGCGCTGAACCCGACCCAGATCCAGCTGCGCTGGGTCCCGCCGGACGACCAGACGGCGTCGATCGCCGCCGCCGCCTCCGCCGCCGCCCAGGCCAACAAGGCCGTGATCTTCGCCTACGACGAGGGCACGGAGGGCTCCGACCGCGGCGGCTCCAACCAGCAGACCGGCATCGCCACGCCCGGCTACCAGGACGCGCTGATCAGTGCCGTGGCCGCGGCGCAGCCGAACACCGTGGTCGTGCTCAACACCGGTGACCCGGTGCTGATGCCGTGGGCCTCGCAGGTCAAGTCGATCCTCGAGATGTGGTACCCGGGGCAGATGGGCGGCCCGGCCACCGCGGACGTGCTGCTCGGCAACGCGAACCCCGGCGGTCACCTGCCGGTCACGTTCCCGGCCGACGCCACGCACTTCCCGAGCTATGACCCGAACTGCAACCCGGCCACGCTGGCGGGCTGCGACCGCTATCCGGGCGTCGTCCAGGTCGCCGCACAGCTACCGGACGATCACGAACCTGGACGCGACGCTGGGCAACGGGATCTTCCAGGGCTATCGCTGGTACGACAAGAACCAGGTCACGCCGCTGTTCCCGTTCGGCTACGGCCTGTCCTACACCACGTTCAAGTACGCGAACCTGGCGGTCACGCCGCGATTCGACGGCTCGGTCGACGTGGCCTTCGACGTGCAGAACACCGGCGCGGTCGCCGGCTCGGACACGCCGCAGGTCTATGTCGGGCCCGGCCCGGCGGTCAGCGGGGTCCAGCAGGCCGTGCGCTCGCTGCGCGGCTTCGACCGGATCACGCTCGCGTCGGGTGCGACCAAGCACGAGGTGATCAACCTCGCGCCGCGCTCGTTCCAGTACTGGAGCGCCGCGCAGAACCAGTGGGTGACCAACTACGGCCAGCGCACGATCTCGGTGGGCGACGGCGACTCGGCGGCGACGCTGCCGCTGGCGTCGACCACCGCGCCGCTGGCCTCGACCGGGACGACCGGAACCGTCGGCGGCACCGTGCCGGCGACGCTCGCGCTGACCATCGGCGCGCCGGCGAGCTTCGGGACGTTCACGCCGGGCGTGGCCAACACGTACACGGCGAACACGCAGGCCACCGTCACCTCGACGGCGGGCGACGCCACGCTGAGCGTGGCCGACCCCGACACGGCGCACCCCGGCCACCTGGTCAACGGGTCGTTCTTCCTGCCGCAGGCGCTGCAGGCCAAGGCGACCAAGGCCAACACGCAGGACACGGCCTACAACGCGGTGTCGGGCAGCCCGCTGAACCTGCTGAGCTGGAGCGCGCCGGTGTCCAACGACCCGGTGACGCTGTGGTTCCAGCAGGCGATCGGGTCCACCGACGCCCTGCGCACCGGCAGCTACGGCAAGACGCTGACGTTCACGCTGTCGACGACGAACCCGTAGGGGGGTCCGCGACGGGTCGGAGCCGCCGGGTCAGCGGCTCCGGCCGGCGGCGGCGGGGAGGTGCGCCAGCAGATCGCGCGCCTCCCCGTCGTCCAGCGGCTCCAGCGGCGGGCGCAGGTTCAGCCAGCGCTCGTCGCCGGTCAGCTCGCGCATCAGCGCCTTGAGCGCCGGGATCAGCGCGCGCCGCCCGTCCATGAACGCCCGCGCCTCGGTCAGGGCGGCCTGCGCCGCCTCGGCGTCCTCGCCGGCCGCCCAGCGGTCATAGACCTCGCGCGCCTGCGGGGCGAACACGTTCACGGTGGCCGAGATGCAGCCGGCGCCGCCCCAGCGCAGCGTGTCCAGCAGGTAGCGCTCCGAGCCGGCGAACACCGCGAGCCGGTCGCCGTACTCGCGGCAGACGCGCTCGATCCGGTCCGGGTCGCCCGCGCTGTCCTTGGTGCCGGCGATCACCCCGGGGTAGGCGTCGAGCAGCCGGCCGAGGAGCTCCGGCGTGAAGCCCACCACCGCCTGCGGCGGGATGTGGTAGAGGAACACGCGCAGCCGGTCGTCGCCCACGCGCTCGATCAGCTCGGCGAAGAAGCGGAACAGGCCGTCGTCGGAGACGCCCTTGTAATAGAACGGCGGGAGCGCCAGCACGCCGGGCGCGCCGAGCTCGAGCGCCGCCCGGCTGAGCCGCACGGCGTCGGGCAGCGCGCAGGCGCCGGTGCCGGGCAGCAGCGTGTCCGCCGGGATGCCGTCCTCGACCAGCCCGGTCCACGCCTCGATCCGCTCGTCGATCGACAGCGAGTTCGCCTCGCCGGTCGTGCCGAAGATGCCCAGGCCGTGACAGCCGGCGTCGAGGAGCCGCCGGCAGTGCGCGGCGAACGCGGCGCGGTCGACCGACAGGTCGTCGCGCATCGGCGTGAGGACGGCGGCGACGACGCCCTTCATACGACGAGCCCGTGGCGCACGGTGTTCTCGGTGACCACCCGCGGCTCGACGAACTGCAGCAGGTAGTCCGGTCCGCCGGCCTTGGTCCCGGTCCCCGACAGCCGGTTGCCGCCGAACGGCTGGCGGCCGACCATCGCGCCGGTGATCTCGCGGTTGACGTACAGGTTGCCGACGGGTGAGCGCTCGCTCCACGTAGTCGACAGTGCGCGGGTTGCGGCTGAACAGGCCGCCGGTGAGCCCGAACGGCGAGGCGTCGACGCGGTCGCACGCCTCCTCGATCGAGCCGACGCGCTCGACGGCGAGCAGCGGCCCGAAGATCTCCTCCTGCAGCACGGGCGAGTCGTCGGGCAGGTCCGACGGCGAGCGTGGGCGTGGCGAACCAGCCCTCGTCGGGCACCTCGCGGGCCGTGGCGTTGATCGTCCCGCGGGCCATCGCCTCGCGCGCGTAGCGGCCGACCCGCTCCTGCGCCTCGCGCTCGATCACCGGCGGCACGTCGATCTCGGGGTCGCTCGCCTGGCCGACGTGCAGCACCTCGATCGCGCCGGCCAGGCGCTCGATCAGCGCGTCGTGCGACCGCCTCGTGCGCGAGCACGCGGGCCGCGGCCGAGCACTTCTGGCCGGCGTAGCCGAACGCGGACTTGACGAGCGCCGGGACCACGTCGTCGAGGTCGGCGTCGGAGTCGACGATCACGCAGTTCTTGCCGCCCATCTCCGCGACCACGCGCTTGAGGTGGTGCTGGCCGGGCGCCATCTCGGCGGCGCGCCTGACGATCTCCAGCCCGACCGGCGCCCGAGCCGGTGAAGGCGATCGTGTGCACGCGCGGGTCGGCCACAGCTGCGGCGCCGACGGGTCCCTCGCCCGGCAGCAGCGACAGCGCGTCGGCGGGGAGCCCGGACTCGCGCAGCGCGCGCACGACGCGCGAACGCGCAGCGCCGGCGCCTGCTCGGCCGGCTTGAGGACGACGGCGTTGCCGGTGGCCAGGCCGGCGCTGACCATCCCGAGCGGGATCGCGACGCGGGAAGTTCCAGGGCGAGATCACCGCGCACCACGCCGCGCGGCACCTAGCGCATCGGTTGCGCTCGCCGGGCGGCTGGATGAGCTCCAGCGCCAGCGAGCCGGGCACGCCGGCCGGGTGCTCCTCCAGTGCGACCGCCGCGCGCGCGTAGTACTCGAGGAAGTCGATCGCCTCGCAGACGTCGCGCGTCGGCCTCGCGCCACGGCTTCGCGGTCTCGCGCACCTCGAGCGCGGCCAGCTCCAGCCGCCGCTCGCGCAGCCACTGGGCGGCCGCGCGACCAGCACCTGCGCGCGCTCCGCCGCGCTGCGCCGGCCCCAGCTGCGGGCGGCGCGGGTGGCGGTGTGCAGCGCGTGGTCGACGTCGGCCTCCGACGCGACGGCGGCCTGCGCGACCACGTGCTCGGGGTGGCCCGGGTCGGTGGACACCAGCGCGTCGCCCTCGCGCCGGTCCTCGCCGATCCACACCGGCACCCGCAACGTCCCCTGGGCGTCGAAGGCGTCCAGCGCGCCGGCGAGCTGCGCGCGCACCGGCGCGCGCCGCAACTCGAGAATCGGCTCGTTCTGGAACGGGTTCATGCGGTGGCCAACGGCGGGGCGAGCAGCTCTTCCAGCGGCACGCCGCGCGCCTGCTCGTGCAGGAAGCGTCGTTGGACGTGTTCTCCAGCAGCCGGCGGACCAGGTAGGCCATGCCGGCCACCAGGTCGCCGACCGGGCAGTAGGCGCGCACGCGCAGGCCCTGGGCGGCGATCGCCGCCTGCAGCTGGTCGCCCAGCCCGCGCAGGACCTGCAGCTCGATGTCGGCGTCGCTGCCGCCGGTCAGGCGGTTGTAGGCGATGGCGTGGGCGACCGAGCGCAGGTTGTGCGAGGCGATCGCCGGGCGGACGAGCCCGGCGTGCGTCCAGCAGCCGGCGGGTGAGCTGCTCGTAGTTGGCGATCGGTGTCGGCCTTGCGCTCGAACACCGGCGTGGTCCAGCCGTGCTGGGCGGCCTGGACGAGCTCGTGGTCCCAGTAGGCGCCCTTGACCAGCCGGATCGTCAGCGGGTGCGCCCGGCCGGCGCCCGGCCCGTGCAGCCACTCGAGGATCGTGTCCAGCGTCTGCGGCGAGTCGCGCAGGTAGCCCTGGAGGACCAGGCCGGCCGACGGGGCGGCGCGGAACTCGTCCTCGGCCAGCAGGTCGAGCACCAGCTCGAGGATCGCGTCGCGCGAGTCCATCGACTCCATGTCGATGTGCAGGTGCGCGCCGCGCTCGGCCGCCCGGCGCAGCAGCGGGCGCAGGCGGTCGGCGGCGTCGCGCTTGCCGCGCTCGGGCGCGTCCGGGCGCAGCAGCGGCGTGAGCGCCGACACCTTGACCGACAGGTTGGCCCGGGGCAGCGGGCCGGCGGCGTCGCGCTCCAGCTGGGGCCGCGGCGGCCAGCCGCTCGGCGGCCTTGGCGACCGTGTCGAGCGCGTCGGCGCAGCGGTCGGCGTAGCGCTGCGCCTCGGCCTGGGTGACCGTCGCCTCGCCCAGCAGGTCGACGGTGGCCGCCACCCCGTCCTTCCACAGGTCCTTGAGCACGCCGAGCGCCGCCTTGGGGTCCTCGCCGACGATGAACCGGTGCGCCATGTGCCGCACGCCGGCCGCCGCGGCGATGCCGAGCGCGCGCCGGCCGGTCTTCGTGTTGCCCATCTTCATCGCCACGCCCATCGAGGCGGGCGGGTCGTCGACCTCCTCCAGGAAGCCGGTCAGGTGGCGGGCCAGGTCGTCCATGTTGCGGCAGGCGGGGACGACGTCGACGAAGCGGAACAGCGCCGCCTTGAGCTCGGCGTCCGCGGAGGCGAGGTCCATCGCCTTCTCGTCGAGCGCCTTCAGCGGGTTGCGGGTCGACGGCATGGCGGCGGCCAGCTTGCGGCCCACCGCGAACAGCTCCCGTTCCAGCGCTGCCTCGTCGACCATGCTGCGGAGCTTACGACGGTACGCTCAGCCGATGGAGCGCGAGGTCGGCCTGCTCAGCGTCGTCGCCCCGATGTTCGAGGAGGAGGAGATCGTCGCGCGCTTCGCCGAGCGGGTGGCCGCCGCGCTGGACGGCGTCGACTATGAGCTCATCCTGGTCGACGACGGCTCGCAGGACCGCACGGCCGACGCGATGGCGGCGGCGGCCACGGCCGACCCGCGCGTGAAGGTGATCACGCTGGCGCGCAACTTCGGCCACCAGCCGGCGCTGACCGCCGGGCTCGACCACGCCCGCGGCGACGCGGTGGTGATGCTCGACGGCGACCTCCAGGACCCGCCCGAGGTCATCCCGGAGATGCTCGACCACTGGCGCAACGGCGTCGACGTCGTCTACGCCGTGCGCCGCCAGCGCCTGGGCGAGACCGTGTTCAAGCGCACGAGCGCGCGCTGGTTCTACAAGCTGTTCCGCCGGCTCACCCGGATGGACCTGCCGGTGGAGTCCGGAGATTTCCGGCTGATGGACCGGCGGGCGCTGAACGCGCTGCTCGCCATGCCCGAGCGCAGCCGCTTCCTGCGCGGGATGACCGTGTGGATCGGCTTCACGCAGGCGGCGGTGCCGTTCGTCCGCCACGAGCGCACGACGGGCGTGACCAAGTACCCGCTGCGCAAGATGCTGCGGTTCTCGTTCGACGCGATCACGTCGTTCTCCAGCGCGCCGCTGCAGTGGGCCACGTTCCTCGGGTTCGTGTTCAGCGGCATCGCGTTCCTGGCCATCCCGCTCGCCATCGTGGCGCGCTACACGAACATCTACGAGCGCGGCGTCCCGACCACGATCGTCGTCGTGCTGCTGCTGGGCGGGATCCAGCTGATCACGGTGGGGATCATCGGCGAGTACGTGGGCCGCATCTACGAAGAGGTCAAGCACCGGCCGCTGTACGTCGTGCGCGAGCGCATCAACGTCGAGGAGCCGGCCGAGCGCCCATGAGGATCGCGGTGCTGGGCGCCGGCGTGTGCGGGCTGGTGGCCGCGCACCGCCTGACCGAGGCGGGCCACGCCGTCGACGTGTACGAGCGCTGGCCGGGGCTGGGCGGCCAGGCGGCGACGATCGACGTGGGGGAGGGGCACCTGCTCGAGCGCTACTACCACCACCTGTTCTCCACCGACCGCCACATCGCGGCGCTGTACGACGAGCTGGGGATGCCGGACGAGCTCGAGTGGATCAGCTCGAGCGTGGCCTACTTCAGCGGCGGGCGCCAGTGGCCGTTCGTCACTCCGCTCGACCTGCTGCGCTTCCGGCCGCTGCCGCCGCTGGCCCGGCTGCGGCTCGGCGCCGCCGTGCTGGCCATCCAGCGCGGGCCGGGCAACCCGGCGCCGTTCGAGCGCGTGACCGCGCGCGCGTGGATCGAGCGCTGGATGGGCCCGCACGCCTGGCGGGCGCTGTGGGGGCCGCTGCTGCGCGGCAAGTTCGGCGAGCGGGCGGACGACATCGCGATGGTCTGGCTGCAGAACAAGCTGCGGCTGCGGCGCGGCGACGACGCGGCCGAGGAGAAGCTCGGCTACCCGCGGCGCTCCTGGGAGCCGTTGTTCGGCGCGCTCCGCGAGCGGATCGAGCGCGGCGGCGGGCGCGTGCTGATCGACCGCCCGGCGGCGGCGCTGGGCCCGGGATTCGCCGTCACGCCCGGCGCACCGGGCTCGTTCCGCGCCGGCCACGACCCGCGCGCGTTCGCGCCGGGCGGCGAGCCCGAGCGCTACGACGCGGTCCTCTCGACGCTGCCCTCCGATGTGTTCGAGCAGCTCGTCGCGCCGGGGCTGCTGCCCGAGGCCTACCTTGCGCAGCTGCGCGGGATCGAGTACTTCACGGCGCTCTGCCTGCTGATCGAGCTCGACCGGCCGTTCTCGCCGTTCTACTGGACCAACATCGGCGACGACGCGCTGCCCTTCGTGGGCCTGATCGAGCACACGAACCTCATCCCGCCCGAGCGCTACGGCGGCCGCCGCTTCCTCTACGTCGCCAACTACCTGCCGCGCGGCCACCGGCTGCTCGAGCTCGACGCCGAAGGTCTGCTCGCGGACTACATGAGCGGCCTGCGTGCGGTCAATCATGAGTTCGAACGCGCCTGGGTCAAGCAGCTCTGGCTGCATCGCGAGCCCGCCGCGCAGCCGATCGTCACGGTCGGCTACCGGGAGAAGATCCCGGCGATGCAGACGCCCGTACGCGGGCTTGTTCTGGCCAACACGACGCAGATCTTCCCCGAGGACCGGGGCACGAACTACGCCGTCCGCGAGGGCGAGCAGGCGGCCCGGGCGCTGCTGGACTGGCTGCCGTACGGCTGACACCACCACGACCTTCGGGGGGACACGCTGGAGAAAGTGGTTTGAGCTGCCGATACTCGGGACGTGCTCCCCTCCGCCGACCGCAACTGGCTCGCCCGCACCCTGTCCTGGCGGCGTCGCCCCGACGTCGACACGGCGCTCGAGCACTGCGCGTTCTGCGGCAAGGACTTCGTGAACCCGGTCGACTGGGAGCCGGTCACGCCCGAGGCCTGGTGGATGCTCCTGCGCTGCGGCGAGTGCCAGACGTTCCGCGAGGTCACCGTGACCAACGCCGTCGCCGAGCGCTTCGACCTCGAGCTCGACCGCCGCGCCGACATCCTGCACCGCACGCTCCACAAGCTGGACACCGAGCGCATGCGCTCCCAGGCGGAGGCCATGATCGGCGCGCTGCGCCACGGCCTCATCGACGCCGCCGACTTCGCCCTCTAGATCTCGAGGCGCTCGTCCTCCAGGTCGAGCTCGTGCTCGAGCCGGTGCATGACCTCGTTGGAGATCGTGCCGACGTTGCGCAGGCGGATGATCTCGCGCCGCTGCGCCTCCAGCACCTCGCGCACGAGCGTCTGGTAGGCGCTCGAGCGGTCCTCGTAGCCCTCGTCGTCGTCGGCCATCCCGGCGCGGACGGCCAGCCGGCGCTTGCGGTAGCGGTAGAGGGCCCGCATGCGCTCGATCGTGTCGTCGCGGGTCCACTCCTCGCCCTCCAGCTCGTCGATCCGGGCCAGCGCGGCCTTGGTGGCCAGCAGCCGGCCCTTGAGCTCCTCGTGCTCCTCCTTGCCGTCGTCCTGCACGCCCAGCACGCGGATCAGCGCCGGCAGCGTCAGGCCCTGGAAGACCAGCGTGGCCAGGATGACCGCGTACGTCAGGAAGATCAGCAGGTCGCGCTGCTCGAAGTCCGGGGCGAGCGCGAGCGCGGCGGCGAGGGAGACCGCGCCGCGCATGCCCGCCCAGCCGCTGACGGTGCGAAACCGCCAGTTCGCCCGGCGCGCGCGCTGGCTCTCGCGCCGGTCCAGCGCCCGGATGACGAACACGGTGGTGTGGCTCCAGACAAGGCGGGTGAGGATCACGGCGCCGCTCACCGCCGCGGCGTACCCGAGCAGCGTCAGCGCCGAGTACGACCCCAGCGAGCTGAGGACGTGCGGCAGCTGGAGGCCGACCAGGATGAACAGGATCGCGTTGACCAGGAACTGCAGCAGCCCCCACATGCCGAAGCCCTGCAGGCGCGTGGAGGGCGAGGCGATCTCCGGCGCGCGCCAGCCCACGTAGCAGCCGACGGTGACCGCGGCGAGCACCGCGGAGCAGCCGAGCCGGTCGGCCGGCACGTAGGCGGCGTAGGCGGTCAGCAGGCCGATCGAGTTCTCGAGCTGCGGGTCGTCCAGGCGGCGGCGGATCTCGGCGATCACCCAGCCGACGGCCAGGCCGATGGCGACGCCGCCCGCGGCCTTCCAGACGAAGTCCCAGCCTGCGTCGACCAACGAGAACGTCGCGCCGGCCGCCGCGGCGATGGCGATCTTGTAGGCCACGAGAGCGGTGGCGTCGTTGACCAGGCTCTCGCCCTCCAGCACGGACACCAGCCGGCGCGGCACGCCGAGCCGGCGCGAGATCTCCGTGGCGGCCAGCGCGTCCGTCGGCCCGACGATCGCGCCCAGGGTGAAGCAGGCCGGCCACGACAGGTCATCGATGAACGCGTGGGCGACTACCGCCACCACGACCATCGTGGCCAGCACGAGCACGATCGACAGCAGCGAGATCACCCGCAGGTTGGCCCGCAGGTCGCGGAGGCTGGCGAAGAAGGCGCTCAGGTAGAGCAGCGGCGGCAGGAAGATGAGCAGCACGAGCTGCGGGTCCAGCTGGACGTCCGGCAGCCCGTGGGTCAGGCCGAGCGCCGCGCCGCCCAGCACGAGCACGATCGGGTACGGGATGTCGAGCGCCCGTGCCGCCGCCGACAGGACGACGACGGCCAGCAGCAGCGCGATGATCGTGGTCTCGGTCTGCGCCACTTACGCCGCCGCGTATCGGACCACGCCGCCGACCTCCTCCTCGACGGCCGCGCCGCGCTCCAGCAGCAGGTCGACGTGGCCGAGCACCTCGCTCAGTGTCAGGTAGGCCTGCGTGAACGCGACGTTGCCCCAGATCTCCTGGGCGACGTCGTGCGCCGAGCGGGGGCGCTCGGCCAGGAGGCCGAGGATCTTCTCCGCCCGCCGCTCGTGCAGGGCGAAGCGCTCGTCGATCAGGGCCGCGTGCCCCGTGAACTCCTCGCCGTGGCCGGGGAGGACGCGCTCGACGGGCATCGCCCGCGTGGCGCGGAGGCTCTCCATGTACATCAGGAGCGCCCGCGGGCGGCCGTCGCCCGGCTCGCCGGAGCGCCCGCCCAGCGGCAGCGAGATCAGCGGGTTGGAGGAGATGTGCCCGAGCAGGTGGTCGCCCGCCACCAGCTCGCCGCTCGCGGCGTCGAAGAAGATCGTGTCCGACGGCGAGTGCCCGGGCCGGTGCAGGACCTGGAACGTGCGCCCGGCGAACGCCAGCTCGCCGCCGTCCTCCAGGCGCGTGGTCACCGGCGCGCTGCCGGCCCAGCCGCGCAGCGCGCGCGACGTGGCCACCAGCGCCGTGACCATGTCGCGCGGGATGCCGTGGCGCAGCATCAGCGTCTGGGCGAGCTCGTCGTTGCGGTCGGCGTGCTCGGCGAACGCCTCGACCACCGGGGCGAGCTCGCGCAGCGCGCACACGTCGGCGCCGGAGCGATCGGCCAGGATCCCCACGAGCCCGAGGTGGTCGGTGTGCTGGTGGGTGATGACGATCCGCTCGAGGTCCTCGACCCGCCGGCCGTGCTCGCGCAGCAGGTCCTCCAGCGTGGCCAGCGAGCGGCCGTGGTTGGGCCCGACGTCGACGAGCGTCAGCGGGTCGTCGTCGATCAGGTAGCAGTTGACCGGGCCGACCCGGAAGGGCGTCGGGACAGCGAGCCGGTGGATCACGACCGGATCAGCTCGAGCACCTCGTCGCGCCGGCGTTCCATGTCCTCGTGTGACACGAGGCTCTCGAGGTTGAGCCGGAGCAGCGGCTCGGTGTTGGACGGGCGGACGTTGAAGTGCCAGTCGGGGTGGTCGACGGAGACGCCGTCGAGCTCGGTGATCTGCGCGCCGGCGTAGCGGGCGCGGATCTCCGCGAGCTTGGCCTGCGGGTCGGTCACCTCGGAGTTGATCTCGCCGGAGATGAAGTAGCGCGCGCGCAGCGGCGCGAGCAGCTCGGTCAGCTGGTCTGGCGCCGGGACAGCAGCTCGAGGATCAGCAGCGCCGGGATCGTCCCGCTGTCGGCGTTGTAGAACGTCGTTGAAGTAGTAGTGGCCGGAGACCTCGCCGCCGAACTCGGCGCCCTCGTCGCGCATGCGGGTCTTGAAGAACGCGTGCCCGACGCGGTTGACCAGCGCGCGGCCGCCGTGGCGGTGGACGGTGTCGGGGACGGCGCGGGAGGCGCGCACGTCGTAGAGGATGTCGGCGCCCGGCGCCTTCTCCAGCACGGAGGCGGCCAGCAGCGCGGTGAGGAAGTCGCCGTCGACGAACTCGCCGTCGTCGTCGATGAAGAAGCAGCGGTCGGCGTCGCCGTCCCAGGCGATGCCGAGGTCGGCGCCGGTCTCGCGCACCTTGGCCACGATGAGCTCGCGGTTCTCGGGCAGCAGCGGGTTCGGCTCGTGGTCGGGGAACTCGCCGTCGGGCTCCCAGTAGAGCTTGACCAGCTCGAGCGGCAGCCGCTCGAGGATCGGGCCGAGCATCGGGCCGGCCATGCCGTTGCCGCCGTCGACGACGACCTTCAGCGGGCCGGATCGCGTCCGGGTCGATCGATCTCCAGCGCGCGCCGCTGGAACGCGGCGTAGACGTCGACCGTCCTCGATGAGCCGCCGCCGGGGGCGTCGCCCAGGCCGCGCTCGATGTGGGCGCGCACCTCGCCAGCCCGCGGTCGCCGGACAGGGCGACGCTGCCGCGCTCGACCATCTTGGCGCCCGTGTAGGGCTTGGGGTTGTGCGAGGCGGTGCACATCAGCCCGCCGTCGAGGTCGCGCGAGCCGACGAGCCAGTAGAGCATCTCGGTGCCGACCATCCCGGCGTCGACGACGTGCGCGCCCTCGGCCATCAGGCCGTCGCGGTAGCGCGCGGCCAGCTCCGGCGCCGAGAGCCGCATGTCGCGCCCCAGCCCGACGCGCAGCTCGCCCGCCGGCTTGCCGGACAGCTCGGCCAGCACGCGGGCCAGCCCGCGGCCGATCGCCTCGGCGGTGTCGCCGTCGATGTCGCGCCCGTAGACGCCGCGGACGTCATAGGCCTTGAAGATCTGCGCGAGGTCGCTCACCGCCATGCGCGCGGAGCATAGATAGCCGCGAGCACGTGCTGGAACGTGACGAGCGTGCGGATCCCGGGGACCTTCAGCAGCGGCGGAGCGAGCGCGTCGGCGCGCGAGCCGCGCCAGGCGAGCCAGCCGCGGCGGGTCACCGCCTGCGTCTCCAGGTCGGCCTGGGCGAGCAGCTCGCGCGCGTCGCGCAGCGTGAACCAGCGCAGGTGGGTGGCGTCGAAGATGCCCTCCGGCTTGCGCGGCCAGGTGCCGCGCAGCAGGTGGGCGTACGTGCTCCAGTGGCCGACGTTGGGCAGCGACACGACCGCGGTCCCGCCGGGGCGCAGCTGCGCGGCGCAGCGGCGCAGGGCGGCCCACGGGTCGACGAGGTGCTCGAGGATGTCGGCGGCGATCAGCGCGTCGAAGGTGCCGAGCCCGGCCGGGTCGAACGCCTCGGCGTCGGCCGTGACGACGCGGTCCAGGCGCGCGGCCGCCTCCCGCGCGTATTCGGGCTCGCGCTCGACGCCGACCACCTCGACGGGCTGTCGCTCCTTGAGCGCGGCGCCGGTGGTCCCGGTCGCGCAGCCCAGGTCGAGCACCCGCCGGGCGTCCTGCGGCACGTGGACGAGGATCTCGGGGCGGGCGCGCTCGTAGGCGACGGCGCGCGCGGCGCGCTCTCCGGGACGCATGGCGCGCCAGGATATGGGCGATGGATGCCGTGATCCTGTGTGGCGGCCGCGGCGCGCGGCTGCAGGGCAACAACGGAGGCTTGCCGAAGCCGCTCGTCGAGGTGGGCGGGCAGCCGATCGTCTGGCACGTCGTCCGCCTGCTGGCGGCGCAGGGCGTGCGCCGCGTCGTGCTGGCCACGGGGCACCAGGGCGAGCAGGTCGCCTCGTTCACCGCCGGCGCCGACTGGGGGCCGGACATCGTCGTCGAGTGCGTCGACACCGGCCCGGACACGCCCACCGGCGGGCGGGTCCATGCCCTGGCCGGTCGCCTGGATTCGCGGTTCCTGCTCACCTATGCCGACGGCGTGGCGGACCTGGAATTGGCCGCGCTGCACCGCTTTCACGCGGCGCACGGTGCGCTGGCGAGCGTCACGCTCGTGCGGCCGCCACTTCCGTTCGGGGTCGCGGTCCTCGACGGCGGCGACCGCGTGACCGGCTTCCGCGAGAAGCCGCCGGCCGACTGCTGGGTCAACGGAGGCTTCTTCGTATTCGAGCCGGGGGTGCTCCGGTACCTGGGCGCCGACTCGGTGCTCGAGCACGAGCCGCTCGAGCGCCTCGCCACGGATGGGCAGCTCCGCGGCTACCGCCACGAGGGCTTCTGGGCCTGCATGGACACGTACAAGGACGCGGTGATGCTCAACGACCTGTGGGCGTCGGGCGCTGCGCCCTGGCGGTGCTGGGCCTAGAATCGAACGCATGGCCGGACACAGCAAGTGGGCGGGGATCAAGCACAAGAAGGCGATCGTCGACTCTCGCCGCGGCAAGCTCTTCACCAAGCTCGCGCGGGCGATCACCGTCGCCGCGAAGGAGGGTGGCGGGGACGTCGTCGGCAACGCCGCGCTCGCGCTGGCCGTCCAGAAGGCCCGGGACGCCTCGATGCCCAAGGACAACATCGAGCGGGCGATCGCCAAGGGCACCGGCGAGGGCGCCGATGCCGACGCGCTCGAGGCCGTCATGTACGAGGGCTACGGCCCGGGCGGCGTGGCCATCCTGGTCGAGGCGCTGACGGACAACCGCAACCGCACCGGGTCCGAGATCCGCCACGCGTTCAACAAGCACGGCGGCAACCTCGGCGAGCCCGGCTCGGTGGCCTACCTGTTCGACAAGAAGGGCGTCGTCGTGGTCGACGGCGAGCGCTACACCGAGGACGACCTGATGCCGGCGGTGGACGCCGGCGCCGAGGACATCGAGCGCGACGAGGACATGTTCGAGGTCATCACCGAGCCGGCCGACCTCGCCGCCGTGCGCGCCGCGCTCGTCGAGGCGGGCATCACCGTCGCGGAGGCGCAGGTCATGCAGCGCCCCAAGACCCTCGTACCGCTGGACGAGGACGGCGCGACGAAGCTGATGAAGCTCATCGACACGCTCGAGGAGCTCGACGACACCGACACGGTGCACGCCAACTTCGACGTCGACGCCGAGATCCTCGAGCGGGTCGCCGGCTAAGACTAAGTCCGGCCGTAGGCGCGCAGCGTCAGGAGCGCGTTCAGCGTCACCTCGGCCCACTCGCCCGCCGTGGCGGGCGTCGGACCGCCGATCCACTTGACCGGCCAGCTGCCGTCCTCGCGCTGCTCGGCCTGCAGGCGGTCGAGGGCGCGGTCCATCTCGGCGTCGCCGAACCAGCGGCGGGCCAGCGTGTCGGGGCGGGGGGCCATGTCGGTCTCCGAGTGGACCTCGCCGGGCTGGCCGCCGAACTCGCCCCCGACCAGCCCCTGCTCGCGCACGAGGCGGCCGATCCGCTCGGCAGCGGCCTCGGCGCGCTCGCGGTCCGGGGCGGCGTCGAGGAACACGACCGCGGCCTCGACCTCGTACGGGTTCGTGTCGCCCAGGCCATCCACCGCGGACCAGCAGAATGCACTCGCACGGTCCATGAACGGGTGCTCGATCCCCGTGCGCAAGAGCACCGCGAGCACGCGCGCGGTGGCGACCAGCGTGCCGCGCGGCTCGGCGCGCCACCACGGTGCGTGCGGGTAGGCCTCGATGCTCGCCAGCGCCAGCGGCACGCCGCCGTCGGGCGTGGAGATGCGCTGCAGGTGGTCGGCCACCTCGCGGGCGAGCCCCGGGTCGACGCCCCCGGCCTCCTCGAGGATCTGCAGTGCGGTGTAGACGTGCGGCGGCTGGCTGAGCGGCCCGCGCCCATCGGGCTCGAGCGCGTAGCCGAAGCCTCCATCGGCCGTGCGGTAGCTGAGCACGGCGTCGCGCACCGGCTCGGCCGGGCCGCCCTTGAACAGGTGCTCGAAGCGCCGCTGGTCCAGTACCCGTGCGCTCGTCCAGATGTGTCGCTCGGCCCGGTCGATCGTCTCGCTCATGCCGTGAGACCGTACGCGGCGGGCGGCGGGGCGGCTTGAACGAAACGGACGCGATCAGGCGAGCCCGGGCTCGCCCGCCGGGCGCACGTCGCCGGCGAGCAGGACGCCCGGGGTGCGGCCGGAGAGCCGCAGGCACTCGCGGGTCAGGTGCGCCTGGTCGGCGTAGCCGGCGGCGAAGGCGAGCCCGGCGAGATCCCCGGAGGAGTGGGCCGCCAGCGCCAGGAAGCGCTGGAAGCGCAGGACGCGGGCCAGCGTCTTGGGGCCGTACCCGACCGCGTCGGCGAAGCGGCGGCGCAGCTGGCGCTCGCTGATCCCCAGGCGGTCGCCCAGGATCGACACGCGCGCGCCCGGCGCGGCCAGGCCGAGGGCGGCGGCGCGGGCCAGCGGGTCGACGCGCTCGGCCGCGCGCAGGCGCAGGCGGACCACCTGGACCAGCGCGGGCAGGCCGCCGGCGGCCACGCGCTCCTCGGCCGCGGTGTCCCAGACGTCGGCGAGCGGCACGGTCAGGTCGGCCAGCTCGGCGGCCGGCAGGCCGAGGCCCGGGCCGGCCGCGCCGAGCCGGAAGCGCACCCCGAAGACCGGCGTGCCGGGCGGGATGTGCGCCGCCACCGCGCCGGTGGCCGGCCCCGCGACCACGAGCCCGGCGCCCGTCCACACCACGTCGGCGCACCCGTCGGGCAGGACCGCGCCGCCCTGCGCCTCGCTCGTCCACAGGCAGGCCACGTGGGCGGCCAGGTCCGGGGGTGGAGCGATCTCACGGTACATACGGGAATCGTGGCAGCCTCATCCGGGAACATGGTCGAACGTGATGCTGCGCTCGTCCTGGTCGCCGGCCGCGATCCTCCTCATCCTGCTGATGGCGATGGGCTCGATCGTCATGTGGCTCGGGGTGCCGCTCGGGCTCATCTACGCCGCGTCGAGGCTGTCCGGCTCGTCCAGCCCCAGCGTCGGCCCGTACCTGCTCGTGTTCATCGGCCTGCCGATCGGCATGGCGATCGTGGGCAAGCTGCTCGGCTACCTCGACCGCGCCCACACGCGCCTGACCGGCCGCGACGACGGCGGGCCGCACCGCGCCACCTGGCTGAAGTCGATGCGCGCCGAGCGGACCTCGAACCGCCGGGGCGGCGTGCTGGACCAGGTGATGATCGTCTCGGTCGGCCTCGCGATCGTCCTCTTCGGCGTCTGGTTCTTCGCCTTCGCCGGTTCGTCTTTGCCCGGGACCTAGAATCGGCCCCCGGACCAGAAGGCGTCCGGGGCGGCGCGCAGAATCCACCGCGTGCACGTGATCGTCCTCGGCATCGACCCCGGCGTGGCCAACACCGGCTACGGCATCGTGGCGCAGGACCGCGGCCGGCTCGTGGCGCTGGACGGCGGTGTCGTGGAGACGCCCGCGGGGCGCGACGCCGGCGCGCGGCTGGCCGAGATCCATCGCCGCATCGGCGGGCTGATGGACGAGTACCGGCCGGACGCGGTGGCCGTCGAGGACCTCTACTTCGGCGCGAACGCCCGCAGCGCGTTCGCGGTCGGCCAGGCGCGCGGCGTGGTCATCCTGGCCGCCGGCCAGCGGGGCGTCCACTGCGCGTCGTACACGCCCCAGCAGGTCAAGAACGCGGTCTGCGGCTCCGGCCGCGCGGCCAAGGAGCAGGTGCAGCGGATGGTCCAGGCGCTGCTCGCGCTGCCCGACCTGCCGCGGCCCGACCACGCGGCGGACGCGCTCGCGGTGGCGATCTGCCACGCCAACGGCGCGCCGCTGGCCGCCGCCCTCGCGGGGGCAGCCGGATGATCGCGCTCGTCTCCGGCGAGGTCGCGGTGCGCCGCGGCGACCACGTGGTCGTGTCGTGCGGCGGCGTCGGCTACCGCCTCGCCGTGTCCGCGGAGACGCTGCGCCAGGTCCCGCGCGTGGGGGAGGCGGCGACGCTCCACACGCACCTGATCGTGCGCGAGGACGCGCTGCAGCTGTACGGGTTCGCCTCCGAGCAGGAGCGCGACCTCTTCCTGCTGCTGCTCGGCGTCCAGGGCGTCGGCCCGAAGATGGCGCTCGCCGTCCTGTCCGGCGGCCCGCCGCGCGAGCTGCTGGCCGCGGTGGCGGCCGGCGACACCGCGCGGCTGCAGGCCGTGCCGGGGATCGGCAAGCGCACCGCCGAGCGGATCGTCGTCGAGCTGCGCGAGAAGGTCGGCGCCGCGGCCGGCGAGGAGCCGATCGTCATCCGCCGCGGCGACGACCCGCGCACGCTGGCGCGCGACGGGCTGCTCGGGCTCGGCTTCAGCCCGCAGGAGGCCGAGCAGCTGCTCGACGGCGCGCCCGGCGACACGCCGGAGGCGCTCATCGCCCACGCGCTCAAGGTGTCGCGGCGATGATCCGGACGCCCGGCGTCGAGCGTCTGCCGGACCCGCAGGAGCGCCCGGAGGACCAGGAGGCGCGGCTGCGCCCCCGGCGGCTCGACGAGTTCGTCGGCCAGGCGGCGGTGAAGGTCCAGCTGGCCCTGTCGATCCGCGCCGCCGCCGAGCGCGGCGACGCGCATGGACCACGTCCTGCTCGCCGGCCCGCCGGGGCTGGGCAAGACGTCGCTGGCCCGGATCGTGGCCGAGGAGCTCGAGGTGCCGTTCAAGGCCACCGCCGGGCCGGCGCTCGAGCGCAAGGGCGACATCGCCTCCTACCTCACCGACCTGGAGCCCCGCAGCGTCTTCTTCGTGGACGAGATCCACCGCCTGCCCCGCGCGGTGGAGGAGACGTTCTATCCCGCGATGGAGGACGGCCAGCTGCCGGTCACGCTCGGCGTCGGCCCCGGGGCGCGCGTGGTGACGCTCGACCTCCCCGCGTTCACGCTGATCGGCGCGACCACCCGCGCGGGCCTGCTGACCACGCCGCTGCGCGACCGCTTCGGCATCCAGCACCGGCTGGACCACTACAGCGCCGGCGAGCTGGCGGCGATCGTGGTGCGCTCCGCCGGCGTGCTGAACGCGCCCATCCACCTCGACGGCGCCCGGGCGATCGCCGAGCGCAGCCGCGGCACGCCGCGCGTGGCGAACCGGCTGCTCAAGCGGGTCCGCGACTTCGCGCAGGTCCACGCCGACGGGACGATCGACGCGGCCACCGCGTACGCCGCGCTGGAGATGCTCGAGGTGGACGGCGAGGGGCTCGACCGGCTCGACCGCGAGATCCTCGGCGCCGTGTGCGAGCGCTTCGGCGGCGGCCCGGTCGGGCTGTCCACGCTCGCCGTGGCCGTGCAGGAGGAGCAGGACACGATCGAGGACGTGTACGAGCCCTACCTGCTGCAGCGCGGCTTCCTCATCCGCACGCCCCGCGGGCGCTGCGCGACGCCGCATGCGTACCGGCATCTCGGCCTGGAGCCCCCGGCGGACACGGCGGTCGGCCTGTTCTGATCGCCCTCGAGTGGCTGCGCGCCGAGCCGGGCGGCGCCGAGTGGCTCGCCGCGCTGCCGCGGCTGACCGCCGAGTGCGCGCAACGGTGGGACCTGCGTCTCGGCGAGCCGTTCGCGGGCAGCCACGTGTCGCTCGCCGTGCCCGCCGGCGACGCGGTGCTGAAGCTCAACTTCCCGCACGCGGAGTCCGCGTGCGAACCCGACGCGCTCGCCCACTGGGCCGGCGACGGCGCCGTCCGGCTGCTGGCGCGCGACGACGGCCGCCGCGCGCTGCTGCTCGAGCGGGCCGAGCCGGGCACGCCGCTGTGGGCGGAGGACGACGGCGCCGCGACCGCGGCGGCGGCCGAGGTGCTCGGCCGGCTGCACGCCCGCCCGGCGCCGGCGGCCTTCGACCGGTTGGAGGACGCCGCGCTGCGCTGGGCGCGCGACATCCCCCGCCGTTGGGAGGTCCACGGCCGGCCGGGCGACGCGGGGGTCGTCGCGCGGACCGCCCGCATGCTCCCCGAGTTGGCGCGCACGCAGGGGCCGCTCGTGGTCGTCCACCAGGACCTCCACGGCGGCAACGTCCTGCGCTCCGCGCGCGGGCCGCTGGCGATCGACCCCAAGCCGCTGGCCGGCGAGGCCGCGTTCGACTGCGCCAGCCTCATCCGCGACCGCCGCCCGGAGCTCCTCGCCGACCCGCACCCGCGGCGCGTGCTCGAGCGGCGCCTGGACGTCCTCACCCGCGCGCTCGGCCTGGACCGCGAGCGGGTCCGCGCCTGGGCCATCGCCCATGCGCTCGCCTGGGGGCTCGAGGAGCGCGTGGTGCATCCCGTCCACCTGGCCTGCGCCGAATGGCTCAGCCTGGTCGAATGACGCATATCCCGGCTTAAGCCATCGCTCTACCCTTCCCGGACGAGATGGCGCACCTGTTCATCTGCCCGAACTGCGGAAACCGGTCCTCGGCGACCGAGCGCACCGCGGGCTTCCGCAACCAGCCCAAGGGGTGCACGAAGTGCGGCTTCGGCTTCCTCTTCGAGTTGCTGGACGACTACTACCCGGCGCCCAACGCGGCGTTCTTCGTCTGCGACCGCGAGGGCCGGATCATCGGCTGCGGCCGCGGCTCCCGCGAGCTGACGGGGCTGTCCGACGAGAAGGTCATCGGCCGCCCCGTGCGCGAGGTGCTCGGGCTGGACTTCGAGGGCGAGGAGGACCCCGTCGGCATGGCGCTCGAGTGGGGCGTCCGCCGCCTGGGCAAGCGCGTCGTGGTCAACGCCGAGGGCGATCTTCCGGCCAAGGCGGTTGCGGACCTGTTCCCGGCCTACGATGATGACGGCGGCCTGCTGCTCATCCTGACGCCGTCCAAGTAGGCCCGCCCGGCCGCGCCATCCGCCGCTGAGTACGCTTCCCCGCAGAGAGATCGCATGTCCGAACGCCGCCGCTCGCTCTTCGTCCTGCTGGTCGTCGTCGCCCTCATGGGCGTCTCGATCTTCTTCGTCCTGACCAAGTCCACCAAGCTGGGCCTGGACCTGCAGGGCGGCGTCCAGCTCGTCTATCACGCGGAGCCGACCGCGCAGCAGAAGACGGTCACGCCCGACGCCATGCAGCGGTCGATCGACCTGATGCAGCAGCGCGTCAACGCGTTCGGCGTGTCGGAGGCGGAGCTCAACCAGGCCGGCTCGGACCAGATCGAGGTCGGCCTGCCGGGCGTCAAGAACGCGCAGCGGGCCGCGGCGCAGGTCGGCTCGACCGCGCAGCTGTTCTTCTACGACTGGGAGGGCAACCTCCTCAACGCGAAGTGCCGGGTCACGCCGGACACGAACGCCAACAACGCGCAGCCCGTCGTCGGGCTGTACAAGGCGGTCACGCAGGCGGCCAAGTGCACGAAGGTCGGCACCAGCGGCGGCGCGGGCAATGACGGCGGCCCGTCGCAGGCGGCGGCCAAGCCGCGCTTCTACGTCTTCGACAAGAAGCTGCACAAGCCGTACGCCAACGGCCAGACCTTCGACACCCGGGCCGACGCGCTGGACTCGCTGACCCCGGCGCAGCGCGCGAACGCGGAGGTCGTCGAGGTGCCGGCCGGCGTGCTGGTGCTGCGCCAGGCGAAGGCCAGCGCGACCGCCCCGGAGCCCGACACGTGGTGGGTCCTGCGCGACCGCCCGGGCCTGTCCGGCACCGACATCAAGAACCCGGAGCAGAATTTCGACCAGACGCTCGGCAACGAGCCGATCGTCACGTTCAACTTCTCCGGCAAGGGCCGCAAGGCGTTCCAGAACATCACGCGCAAGGTGGCCGAGCGTGGCGCCGACAACGCGTTCGGCGGCGACCCGGAGCAGACGTCGCAGCACTTCGCCATCGCGCTCGACAACGCGCTGGTCTCCGCCCCGCTCATCAACTGGCGCGAGAACCCGGACGGCATCGACGGCTCGACCGGCGCGCAGATCTCCGGCGGCTTCACGCTCCAGTCCGCCCAGGACCTGGCGAAGACGCTGAAGATCGGCGCGCTGCCGCTGAAGCTGACGCTGGTCTCGCGCTCCCAGGTCTCGGCCACGCTGGGCAAGCAGGCGCTCGACCAGGGCCTGAAGGCGGGCATCGCCGGCTTCATCATCGTCGCGCTGTTCCTGATCCTCTACTACCGGATCCTCGGCGTCGTGGCCACGCTCGCGCTGGCCATCTACGCCCTCTACTTCTACGCGATCATCAAGCTGGTCCCGATCACGATGACGCTGCCGGGCATCGCCGGCCTCATCCTGACCCTGGGCGTCGCGGCGGACGCGAACATCGTCGTCTTCGAGCGCGTGAAAGAGGAGATCCGCGCCGGCCGAGGGGTGGCGGCCTCGATCGTCACCGGCTACCGCAAGGGCCTGACGGCGATCATCGACGCCAACATCGTGACCTTCCTGGTCGCCTTCATCCTGTTCGTGATCGCCACCGCGGGCGTGCAGGGCTTCGCGTTCACGCTCGGCATCGGCGTCATCGTGTCGCTGTTCACCGCCGTGGTGGCCACGCAGGCGATCCTGTACTCGCTGCGCAACACGGCGGCGATCCGCCACAAGACGGCGCTCGGCGCCGGCGAGAAGAAGGTCCGCTGGCGCTTCGACTACATGGGCAAGGCCAAGTGGTTCTTCTCCATGTCGGGCACGATCCTGCTGATCGGCGCGCTGGCCATCGCCGGCAAGGGCATCAACTTCGGCATCGACTTCGACGGCGGCACGCGGATCACCGCGTCGCTGGAGCGGGCGGCCACGGTCGAGCAGGTGCGCAACACGCTGGCGCCGCTGGGCCTGACGGGCGCCAACATCCAGACGCTGCAGAACAAGGAGCTCGGCCCGCACGTCGTCCAGGTCTCGACGAAGGAGCTCGGGCCGGGCGGCATCGACCGCGCCGAGGCCAGGCTGAAGTCGGCGTTCGGGTTCCGCGGCGAGGCCAACGAGGAGTCGATCGGCCCGAGCTTCGGCAAGACCGTGGCGAAGTCGGCGGTGCTGGCCATCGTCGTCTCGCTGATCGTGATCACGATCTACATCGCGCTGCGGTTCGAGTGGAAGTTCGCCGTGCCGGTGCTGATCGCCCTGATGCACGACATCCTCATCGTCTCCGGCGTCTACGCCCTCGTCGGCCGGGAGGTGACGACGTCGACGGTCGCGGCGCTCCTGACGATCTTGGGCTACTCCCTCTACGACACGATCATCGTGTTCGACCGCATCAGAGAGAACATCCCGCGGATGCCGAGCGCGGCGTTCACGCAGATCGTCAACCGCTCGATGTCCGAGGTGATCACCCGGTCGCTGGCCACGAGCTTCTGCACGCTGCTGCCGATCGCCTCGCTGCTGGTGTTCGGCGGCGACACGCTGCGCGACTTCGCGTTCGCGCTGCTGATCGGCGTCGCCTCCGGCACCTACTCCTCGATCTTCATCGCCACGCCGGTGCTGACGCACTGGAAGGAGCGCGAGCCGGGCTTCCGCGCCCGCCACGACCGCATCCTGGCGACCCTGGGCGAGGTTCCGGCGTACGCGACGGTCGCCCAGGGCGGCCCGATCGACGTCACGCCCAAGCAGCGCGGCCGCCGGCGCGTCACCGCGCCGGCCGGCGCCGAGGTCTCGCAGTCGGAGTTCCAGGACATGGTGCGCGACCTCGGGATCGAGGAGGCCGAGCGCCGCCAGCCGGAGCACGCCACCGCCGCGGCGCCGTCGCCGTCGCGGCCCACGGGCGGCCGGCGCGCGCGCGCCCGGGCCAACGGGGTGGTGCCGCCGGCCGGCGATGGTGGGACGGGATCTCAGGCGCCCGAGCCGCCCGGCGACGACACGCCGAAGGAGCGCAAGCCGCGCAACCGCCGTCACGGGAGGCCGCGCTGATGAGCATGCTCGTGTGGGTCATGGTCGGGCTGGCCGTGTGGCACTTCACGGTGTTCCTGCCCGACGACTTCTACGGCGGGATCGTCGGCGCGTTCGTCGGCGCCGTCATCGGCTCGATCGTGTTCGGGATCGTCGTCAACGGCGGCAGCATCCCGGGGGAGTCGGGGACGGACTTCATCACCGGCGTCGAGGGTGTGGTCGGCGCGGTCCTCGGGCTTGCCGTGACCTGGTGGCTCGGCAAGCGCGAGATCAGGCAGCAGCAGGCCGCCGCTTAGGGCGCACGCCTGGCGGCCCAGACCGCCCACAGGCGGTCGCCGGTCCCGCTCAGCGAGGAGCGCAGGTCGCTCTCCGCCGGCCCGAACGCGTCGGTCAGCTCGAAGTAGCGGCGGGCGATCCGTACGCGGCCGGTGTCGTCGGTGGCCAGCCAGCCGCGGATCGCTGCGGCCGGGCGGCGGCTCGTGAACGAGCAGACGAGGCGCCCGCCGGGGCGCAGGATCCGCGCCACCTCGGCGAACGCGGCCAGCGGGTCCGCCAGCGCGGCGAGGCCCTCGAAGCACAGTGCGTCGTCGAAGCCGCCGTCGGGGAAGGGCAGCGGCAGGTCGGCGATCGGGTGGGTCTCCAGCTCGTCGGGGGGCATGCTGAAATGCTCGCGCGAGCCGGCGCACAACCCGATCACGCTGCCGTCGATGCCGAGGTCGTCGTAGAGGTCGCGCAGGGCGGCCAGCGCGGCGTCGTCCAGCCCGGGCGGGTCCGGCCGGCCCGGCTCGGCCCGGTCGAAGAACCCGGGCGGGAAGGTCCCCATATACGGCATCTTGCCCGGTTTTCCGTCCTCACCCGCACCTAGCCTCCGGCGGGACCGTGGATGCCCGCCTCGTCTTGTCGCCGTACGAGTTCGCCGCCGCCGCCCGGCTGGCGGACGCGCTGGGCTGCTCGCACGTGCTGGCGCAGGTGCTCGTGCGGCGCGGGTTCGGCGCTCCGGCGGCCGCGCGGGAGTTCCTGGCCGCGGGGGTGACGCACCCGCTCGCGGCCTTCCCCGGGCTGGCCGGCGTGGCGGCGCACGTGCTCGGGCACGTGCGGCGGGGCTCGCGGATCACCGTGCACGGCGACTACGACGTGGACGGCGTGTGCTCCACCGCGGTGCTGGTCCGGGCGCTGCGCACGCTCGGCGCGGACGCCGACTGGTACCTGCCCAGCCGGATCGACGACGGCTACGGGCTCGCGCGCGCCACCGTGGAGCGCCTCGCCGCGCGCGGCACGCAGCTGCTGATCACCGTCGACTGCGCGGTCACCGCGGTCGACGAGGTGGCCGCCGCCCGCGCGCTGGGGCTGGACGTCGTCGTCACCGACCATCACAGCCCGCGGGCCGACGGCGCGCTGCCGGACGCGCCCGTCGTGCACCCGCGGCTCGCCGGCTATCCCTGCCCGGACCTGTGCGCCACCGGCGTCGCGTACAAGCTCGCCCAGGCGCTGCTGGCCGCGGCGGGGGAGGACCCGGGGCTGGCCGATGAGGACCTCGACCTGGTCGCGCTGGCCACGGTGGCCGACGTCGTCCCGCTGCGCGACGAGAACCGCCGGCTCGTGCGGGCGGGCCTGCGCGCGCTCGCCGTCACGCGCAAGCCCGGCCTGCGGGCGCTGATGGACGTGGCCCGCGTGGACCCCAGCGCGGTGGACGCCGCGGCGGTCGGCTTCCGGCTCGCGCCGCGCCTCAACGCCGCGGGCCGGCTCTACCGAGCGGACGCGGGGCTGGAGCTGCTGCTCACGGAGGACCGGACGCGGGCGGGGGAGATCGCGCGCGAGCTCGACGCGGTGAACCGCGAGCGCCGGGACGTCGAGACGCGGATCCGCTTCGAGGCCGAGGCGCTCGTGGCCCAGCACCCGCCGGCCAATGCGTACGTGCTGGCGGCCGAGGGCTGGCACCCGGGGGTGATCGGCATCGTGGCCGCGCGGATCGCCGAGCGCCACCACCGCCCGGCCGTGCTCGTCGCGCTGGAGGGCGACGAGGGGACGGGCTCCGGCCGTTCCATCCCGGCGTTCGACCTGCTGGGCGGCCTGCACGCGAGCGCTCGGTGGCTGGAGCGCTACGGCGGCCACCGCGCCGCCGCCGGCGTCTCGCTGCGGCGCGAGCACGTCGACGCGTTCCGGGAGGCGTTCTGCGCCCACGCCGGCGAGGTGCTCTCGCCGGAGGACCTCGTCCCCGAGGTGCGGGTGGACGCCGTGGTGCAGGGCGACGCGCTGTCGCTGGAGCTGGCCGAGGAGCTCGAGCAGCTCGCCCCGTTCGGCATGGGCAATCCGGCGGTCTCGCTGCTCGTCCCCGCCGCCACGCTGGCCGACCCGCGCCCGCTGGGCGAGGGCCGGCACGTCGCCTTCACGCTGCACGCCGGCGGCGCGCGCTCGCGCTGCGTGGCGTTCGGCGCCGGCAGCGGCCTCCCGGTCGCGCCGGGCGTGCCGGCCGACGCCGCCGTCCGGCTGGAGATCGACCGCTGGAACGGCGCGGTCTCGCCCCGGCTCGTGCTGCGCCACGCCGCGCCGTCCCGCCCGGGGGCGATCGACCTGCTCGGCGAGCCGGAGAGCTTCGCCGCCGGCCTGTGCGCCGAGCTCGACCGCGACCTGGCGTCGTCCGGCGACACCAGCGGGGGCGGGCGCGTCCTGCGCGACGTCCGCGGCACCGGCATCGCCGGCCTGCTGGGCGACCTCGTGGCCACGGGGGAGCCGGTCCTCGCGGTGACCGCCCACGCGCCCCACCGGGCGCGCACGCTGGCGGCTCGGGTGGGCGGCTTCGCGCTCACCTCCTGGGCGGCGCTCGCCGACGTTCCCGGCCTGGCCGCGCCGTTCGCGCACGTGGTCGCGCTCGACCCGCCGGCCGGGCCGCTGCTCGACCGTCCGTCCGGGGAGGGTTGGACCCACCTGGCCTGGGGAACGGCTGAACTAGACTTTGCCGTACGCGTTCATGAATGGAACTACGCCCTCCGGGACCCCCTCGCCGCTCTCTACCGCGCGCTCCGCGCGGCCGGGGCAGCGTGCGCTGACGAGTGCGAGGCGCTCCTGCGCGGCGACGGCCGCGAGCCGCGCTCGGCGGCGCTCGCGGGACGCCTCGTGCGGGTGCTCGCCGAGCTGGCGCTCGTGGCCTTCGAGCGCGCCGGGCCGGCGCTCCAGGTCGCCGAGGCCGCCGGGCCCACGGCGCTCGAGCGCTCCGCCGCCTTTGCGGCCTATCAACGACGGCTCGAGGACGGCCGGCAATTCCTGACGAGCGCCGAGACCCAGAGGCTGGCGGCCTGAGCGACGCCGAGGACCGGCGCGTGGACGAGCTCCGCGCGGCCGACCCGCGCCGCGCCGCCATCGCCGGCGGCGCCCTCGAAGGCGACAACGGCGCCGTCGCCGTGGCGGCGCACCGCCCGATCGATGAGGCCGAGCACGGCGACGACGGCGCGGTGCGCATGCCCGCCGACCTCACGCCGCTCGAGCACGACCTGCTGTCCGACCTGTTCGCGGTGGTGTTCGAGCACGCCGACGAGGTGGCCGAGCCGGTGGACCGCCAGGCCGTCATGCGCGCCTTCCTGTTCGCCTGCGAGCACCACGCCGACCAGCGCCGCCAGTCCGGCGAGGACTTCATCACGCACCCCGTGGGCGTGGCCAAGATCTGCGCGGGCATGCGCCTGGACACCCAGACGCTGTGCGCCGCGCTGCTGCACGACACGGTCGAGGACACGACGGCCAGCCTCGACGAGGTGCGCGAGGAGTTCGGCGAGGAGGTCGCCGGCCTGGTCGACGGCGTGACCAAGCTCACCGGGATCACGTTCCAGTCGCGCGACGAGGCCCAGGCCGAGAACTACCGCAAGATGATGGTGGCGATGGCCACGGACATCCGGGTCATCCTCATCAAGCTGGCCGACCGCCTGCACAACATGCGCACGCTGGGCGCGATGCCCAAGCAGAAGCAGATCGAGAAGGCCAAGGAGACGCTGGAGATCTACGCGCCGCTGGCGCACCGGCTCGGCATCCACGCCATCAAGTGGGAGCTCGAGGACCTGGCCTTCCAGAGCCTGCACCCGCGCAAGTACCAGGAGATCAAGGGCCTGGTCAACCAGCAGCGCGAGGAGCGCGAGCGCTACGTCGCCAAGGCGGGCGGCTACCTGACCAAGGAGCTCGAGGCGCTCGGCATCCACGCCGAGATCTCAGGCCGGGCCAAGCACTTCTACTCGATCTACTCGAAGATGACCCGCAAGGGCCGCGAGTTCAACGAGATCTACGACCTCACGGCCATGCGCGTGATCGTCGACTCCGTGAAGGACTGCTACGGGGCCGTCGGCGTCATCCACTCGCTCTGGAAGCCGCTCCCCGGGCGCTTCAAGGACATGGTGGCGATGCCGAAGTTCAACATGTACCAGGCGCTCCACACGACGGTGATCGGGCCCGAGGGCCGCCCGCTGGAGATCCAGATCCGCACGAACGAGATGCACGACACGGCGGAGTACGGCGTCGCCGCGCACTGGCTCTACAAGGAGGGCACGGGCGGCGGCCGGTTCGACGCCACGGACGCGAAGCTGCAGTGGCTGAAGTCGCTGCTGGACTGGCAGCGTGACCCCGACGACCCCGCCGAGTTCACCGACCAGCTGCGCGGCGAGCTCATCGAGGACGAGGTGTTCGTGTTCACCCCCAAGGGCGAGGTCAAGTCGCTCGCCCTCGGCGCCACGCCGCTGGACTTCGCGTACGAGATCCACACGGACGTCGGCCACCGCTGCGTGGGCGCGCGGGTCAACGGCAAGATCGTCCCGCTGCACTACGAGCTGCAGTCGGGCGACATCGTGGAGATCCTCACCTCCAAGCGCGACCGCGGCCCGTCGCGCGACTGGCTCGCGCTGGTCAAGACGACCCGCGCCCGCAACAAGATCAAGGCGTGGTTCAAGGCCGAGTCGCGCGAGGACTCAGAGCACACCGGCCGCGAGCTGCTGCAGGAGCACCTCAACAAGGCCGGGCTGCCCGCGCAGAAGCTGACCGGCTCGCCGCTGCTGGCCGACGTCATCCGCGAGCTCGGCTACAAGAAGGCCGACGACTTCTACATCGCGCTCGGCGGCGCCAAGGTCTCGCCGAAGGTCGTCGTCAACAAGGTCCTGCAGCGGCTCAAGCAGGGCGAGTCGGGCGTCGAGGAGCCCGGCCCCGGCGAGGACCTGCTGCTGGATCGCCGCAAGGCGCCCGCGCTGCGCCGCCCGGACGGCAACGCCGCGAAGTTCGGGATCCGCGTCGAGGGCGTCTCCGACGTCCCGTTGCGGCTGGCCAAGTGCTGCCGCCCGGTCTCGGGCGACCCGATCGTCGGCTACGTCTCGCTCGGGCGCGGCATCACGATCCACCGCGACGACTGCCCGAACGTGGCCGCTTTGCGCAAGGACCCGGAGCGCTTCGTCCCGGTCTCCTGGGACGGCGACAACGAGACCGGCTTCAAGGTCGAGATCCAGGTCGACGCGTGGGACCGCCACCGCCTGCTCGAGGACCTCAGCCGCACGTTCGCCGAGGCCGGCATCAACATCGTCGAGGCCCGCTGCCTCGTCCAGCACCCGATGACCCGCAACCGGTTCGTCATCGAGGTGGGGGACACGCAGGCGCTCAAGAGCGCGATCGGCCGCCTCCGGGCGATCGACAGCGTGTTCGACGCCTACCGGGTGACGCCGGCGGGCGGCTGACCCTTCGCGCGGCGCGAGCACAGCAGGCTGGCCCGCACGAGGTCGCGCTGACGGTCGTGGGCGCTGCGGCCGGGCGCCAGCGCCTGGGTCACCAGCCGGGAGAAGGTGGGGGTGGGCGCGGTGCTCATATGCGGATGATCCGCCCGGCCGACCTTGTGATACATCGCACCAGCACGTATGTGCAGGTGTGGCTAGCACCCGCCGGGTGCCTAGCTCACCACCTGCAGTGCGCCCGGGCGAATGCCGAAGCGCGCCTCCAGCGTGTCGAACAGGTGGTCGCCGTCGACGTGGACGGGAATCCGCCGGCCGTCGGTGGAGCGCACCACGGCCTCGGTCACGCCCGGGAACGCCGTGATCGCCCGGTGGCGGGCGATCCGGGCGGCGCCGGACAGCGCGCGGAACGACACCGTGGGCACGTCGTAGGGGCGCGCGCGGGTGAGCACGACGCCGCTGAACACGCCGGAGTCGAACCTCGCCCCCTCGACGAGCTCGACCGGCCGGTGCTTGAAGTACGTGTAGCGCTCGGCGTTCTGGATGAACACGCTCACGCCGGCGATCGTCCGCCCGTCGACCTCCACCTCGAGCTGCGGCGGGTTGACCACGTAGTGGCGCAGGAACGTCCCGACCGCCGCCTCCACGAAGTACCACGGGCCGAAGCGGGCCTTCAGCTGCGGGTGGCTGTCCACGCGCTCGACCACCGCCGCGTCCAGCCCCATGCCGGCGGCGAACGTGTACAGGCGGCCGTTGACCTCGCCCAGGTCCACCGCGCGCGGCTGGAAGCGGTCGGCCATCAGCAGCAGGTGCTCGGTGGCGTCGACCACGTCGGCGGGGATCCCGAGGATCTTCGCCACCACGTTGTTCGAGCCGCCCGGCAGCATGGTCAGCGCGGTCTCCGACCCGGCGAGCCCGTTGGCCGCCTCGTTCACCGTGCCGTCGCCGCCGAACGCCACGACCACGTCGTAGCCCTCCGCGGCGGCCGCCCGGCAGAGCTCGGTGGCGTGCCCGCGGCGCTGCGTGTCGGCCACGGTGACGTCGTAGCGGCCCTGCAGCGCGTAGACGACCAGGCTGCGCAGCCGGTCGGACATCGCCGTGGCGACCGGGTTGACGATCACCAGCATCCGGCGGGTGCGCTCGGGTGCCGCGAGCGCGTCGACGCGCGGCTCTTCTAGAGCCATCCGCGGCGCCGGAAGAACCCGACCACGGCGAGCAGGATCGCCAGCATCACGACCATGATGATCCAGAACGCGGTGATCGACTGCTCACCCGGGACGCGCACGTTCATGCCCCAGACGCTGGCGATCAGCGTCAGCGGCAGGAAGACGAGCGAGATCGCGGTCAGGACCCGGAAGGTCTCGTTGGTGCGGTGGGCCAGGGCCGACTCGTTGGTGGCCTCCAGGCCCTCCACCACCTCCTTGTAGTTCTCCAGGAGGTCCCACACGCGCTCGGACGCGTCGATGATGTCCTCGAAGTAGATGTCGAGGTCCTCGGCCAGGTAGCGCGCCTTGTTGCGCTCGAGGTCGCGGAACGCGGTGCGCTGCGGGCGTACGACCTTGCGGAAGTTGATGATCTCCTGCTTGACGTTGGAGATGTCGCGCACGACCTCCTCGCCCTTGCCCTCGAAGATCTCCTGCTCGATGCGCTCGAGCTTGTTGCCCATCTTGGCCAGCATCGGGAACGACGCGTCGACGCTGTCGTCGACGATCTTGTAGAGCAGGTAGCCGGGGCCCTTGGAGAAGATCGAGTCGCGCAACTCCTCGTTGGACCGGCAGCGGTCGAAGAGGTAGCTGATCGGCTGCAGGGGCTCGTTCGGCAGCGTGATCAGGTACTCGGGCCCGACGAAGATGTCCACCTCGGCCGCGTTGAGCCGCGAGACCGTCTTGTCGTAGCGCGGGAAGTGCAGGACGATGAACAGGTAGTCGTCGTACTCGTCGACCTTCGGCCGCTGGTTGCGCGAGCGGACGTCCTCGTAGTCGAGGGGATGGAAGTCGAAGTGCTCCTCGAGCCAGGCCTGCTCGAGCGCGCGCGGGCGCTCGATGTTGATCCAGCGCAGGCCGGGGGACTCGACGATCTCGACCCGCGGCTCGGTCCGCTCGGTGGGCGGGCTCTCAGCGGTCGTGCGCCGACGACCGAACGGGCTGCGCGGAAGGCTCGGCACAGCGCGGACTGAGCGGCTCGTCGGTCGCGGGCATCATCGCGCCGCATTGTACTTGCGCGGCTGGCGAATTCGCTACTCTTGCCGATTACATAGCTGGACGCATCCAGAGGGGTGGAGGGACTGGCCCGATGAAACCCCGCCAACCTTCCCGGTCGCACGCCGGGAGAAGGTGGCAATTCCAACAGGCTCCAAGACGATTGGCCTGGGAGATGCGGTGCAGGGCCTCCCTCGTCCGAGCCGAGACCTCCGCCGCAGAACCGGGCGGAGGTACCAGCAGACATGCCGGCAGATGCCCTGAAGTGCAAGGAATGCGGGACCGCTTATCCGCTCGAGGCGCGGTTCGTCTGCGAGCGCTGCTTCGGCCCGCTCGAGGTCGCCTACACGCCGCCCGGAGACGACCCGGCCGCGCTGCGACGGCGGATCCAGGCCGGGCCGCACTCGCTGTGGCGCTACGCGGACTTCCTGCCGATCGAGCCCACGACGCGGTCGGCGCTGCCGGCCGGCTGGACGCCCTTGGTCCGGGCCGACCGCCTGGCTGAGCGCCTCGGGCTCCGTGAGCTGTACATCAAGAACGAGACCGCGAACCCGACGCACTCGTTCAAGGACCGCGTCGTCTCCATCGCGCTGGCCCGGGCGCGCGAGCTCGGCTTCGACACGATCGCCTGCGCCTCCACCGGGCAACCTCGCCAACGCGGTGGCCGCGCACGCCGCGGCCGCGGGGATGCCCGCGTACGTGCTCATCCCGCACGACCTCGAGGAGCCGAAGGTCCTGGCCACCGGCGCCTACGGCGCGCAGATCGTGGCCATCCGCGGCAACTACGACGACGTCAACCGGCTGTGCACCGAGGTGTCGGGCGAGCGGCCGGGCTGGGCGTTCGTGAACATCAACCTGCGCCCGTACTACGCCGAGGGCTCGAAGACGCTGGCCTTCGAGACGGTCGAGCAGCTCGGCTGGGAGCTGCCCGACCGCATCGTCGGGCCGATCGCCTCCGGCTCGCAGTTCACGAAGATCGCCCGCGGCTTCCAGGAGTTCATCGACGCCGGGCTGGTGAGCGGCGACGTGCCGGCGATGAACGGCGCCCAGGCCGAGGGCTGCTCGCCCGTGGCCACCGCGTACGCCGCGGGCCACGACGTCTGCCGCCCCGTGAAGCCGAACACGATCGCCAAGTCGCTGGCCATCGGCAACCCGGCCGACGGCCCGTACGCCATCGAGCTGGCGCGCCGGACCGGCGGCGGGATCGACTCGGTGAACGACGACGAGATCCGCGCCGGCATCCGGCTGCTGGCCCAGACGACCGGCATCTTCACCGAGAGCGCCGGCGGCGTGACCATCGCCACGCTGGCCAAGCTGGCCGCGCGCGGCGACATCGGGCGCGACGAGCGCGTGGTGGCCATGGTCACCGGCGACGGCCTGAAGACGATCGACGCCGTGCGCGGGACGTTCGAGGTGGCCGAGATCGACGCGTCCCTGGATGCGTTCGACGAGCGGTTCGCCCCCGAGGCGGTGACGGTCTGATGGCGGTCACGGTCAAGCTGCCCACGCAGTTGCGCGACGCGGCCGGCGGGGCGACGTCCGCGTCGGTGGCCGGGTCCACGGTGGGCGAGGCGCTCGAGGCGCTGTACGCCGAGCACGGCGAGCTGCGCGAGCGGATCTCGGACGAGGGCGGCGGCCTGCGCCGGTTCGTCAACGTCTACGTCGAGGGCGAGGACATCCGCTTCCTGGACGGCCTCGACACCGTCGTGGGCGACGGCGACGAGGTGACGATCCTGCCAGCGGTCGCGGGCGGGTCGTAGTGCGCATCGATCAGCGCCTGGCGCGCGGCGACGGCCCGATCGTCTCCTTCGAGTTCGGGCCGCCGCGGACCGTCGAGGCCGAGCTCTCGCTGTGGAACGCGATCGAGGAGCTGGCCGAGCTCGAGCCGGCGTTCGTCTCGGTGACCTGCGGCGCCGGCGGCTCGACGCGCGACCTGACCCTCGCCCTGGTCCGCCGGCTGGCCCGCGAGCGGCGCCTGGAGGCCGTCCCGCACGTCACCTGCACCGGCTTCACGCGGGATGGGTTGGCGGCGCTGCTGGCGGAGGCGGCGGCGGGCGGCGCGGCCAACGTGCTCGCCCTGCGCGGCGACCCGCCGCGCGGCGACGCCGAGTGGCGGGCGCCGGAGGCCGGGCTCTCGAGCTCGCTGGAGCTGACGGCGCTGGCCGCCGAGGCGGGCTTCTGCGTGCTCGGCGCCTGCTACCCGGAGCCGCATCCCGACTCGCGCGGCTGGGCGGCCGACCTGGCCCATCTGCGGGCCAAGGTCGACGCCGGCGCCCGCGTCCTGGTGACGCAGCTGTTCTTCGACAACGACGACTACCGGCGCCTCATCGACCGGCTGCGGGCCGGTGGAGTGGAGGCGCCCGTGCTGCCGGGGATCATCCCGGTCACGAGCGTCGCCCAGATCGCCCGCATGACGTCGCTGTGCGGCGCGACCATCCCCGCGGCGTTCCGCCGCGAGCTCGAGGCGCGCCAGGACGACCCGCGCGCGGTCGCCGACCTCGGCGTGGCCTACGCCACCGCCCAGGCCGCCGAGCTGCTGGCCGAGGGCGCCCCCGGGATCCACCTGTACACGCTGAACCGCTCGCCGGCGACGCGGGCCGTGGTGTCGGCGCTGCGGGCGCACGGGGCGCTGGCGCCCGTATCGGAGCGCCTCGCCGGGGCGGGCGAACGGCCGGCTGGGTAGGGGAGCGAGGGTTTCGGCCGCCGTCCGCGGATGATCGTTTTGCGGGGCCGATCTCTCGGCTGGGCTCCTAACCGTTGCATATGCGACGGTTAGGCGCCCCACGTGTTTCCGGTGTGACAGCTTCCTGGTCGACCGTGGTCGGTTCGCGCACGTAGGCGATCGATCACGCGCGGCGGCAGGCTCAGCGGCGCATGCCGTCCACGTTGGTGCGGGTGCCGACGCGCCGCGAAAGCTCGGCCGCGGTCAGGCCGTCGGCGTCAGCGAGCGGGCGCAGGCAGCTGTGCCACCTCACCCACGAGACGAGCCACGAGCCGCGGCCGCCGCCGCGGGTCGTGCGGTGCGGCATCCGCTGCTCGAACTCGTCGTCGAGTCCGACGACCACCGCCACGAAGGCCCGTGACAGGCCGGCGGTCAGTCCAGGCTCAGGCGGCGCGGCGGGGCGCGAAGTCATCCGCGCACAGCAGGTCGAGCTCCAGCGCCGGCCCGAGGCACGCCGCCAGCGCCTCCATGCTCTCGGCCACCGAGCGCTCGTACTCGGCCAGGATCTCGGCGCGGAAGGCCGCCTGGCGGCGGTCCAGCTCGCGCATGTCGGCGCGGGAGTACGGCGCCTTCAGCCAGGTCATGCAGTCCGAGCAGCGCAGCTCGACCATCACGACATCGGCGCTCTTGGCCTCGCAGCGCAGGGGCTGCAGGAACGGCGATCCGCAGCTCGGGCACAGCGTCAGCGCGGCCATGTCGGCACGGTACGGCCTCCCCCGGACGGAGGGCCCGATTGTGCCTCATGTATCAATCGGCCGATCACCTGCTCAAGGAGGACGAAATGGATTCCACCTCGCCGAGCACACCGAACCCGCAGGACAGCGCCGCCGCACAGCGGCTGGTCGCCGAGCTCACGGGCATGACGCCCGAGTCCGCCCGCACGTTCATGGACTTCGTGTCCGGGATGCGCTGGCTGCGCCGGGACTAGCCGAGCTCCATCGAGAGCACCTGGCCGCGCCAGCCGCCGTCGACCACGAACGTGGCGGTGCGGCGGAAGCCCTGGCGCTCGTACCAGCCCACGAGCCCGGGCGCGTCCGCCCAGCAGTCGACGCGCAGCAGCGGCACGCCGGCGGCGCGGGCTTCGGCCGCCGCCCGGCGGATCAGCGCGCCGCCCACGTCCTGCCCGGCGTGGCGCCGCGACGTGACGAGCGCGGTGACGTAGAGCTCCGGCACCGGCGCGGGCTCGACCCAGGGGTAGCGCTCGCCCAGGACGATCGCGCCGGCGGGCTCGCCGGCCGCGTCCTCGGCCATCCGCAGGCCGCCGCCCGCCGCCATCGCGGTCAGCTGCGCGACCCGCGGCTCGCTGGCCGACCACGGCTCGGTGCCCCACTGCCCGGTCTGGCCGCGCGCGACGAGCCAGGCCACGGCCTCGTCGAACAGCGCGACCAACGCCGGCGCATCCGCCACGGTGCCCACGCGGATGTTCACGGCGGCGGCACCCGCTCGCGCAGGATCGCCACGAGCTCGCGCGGGTCCTGGACCACCGCGTCCGCCCCGAACTCGGTGGCCGAGCGGCCGGTCTCGGCCGTCCAGAACCGCCCGCCCACCACGATGAACGGCCGCGGGCGCAGCTCCGCGAGCGCGGCCAGCACGTCGATCACCCCGGGCAGCGCCGCCGCCGTCGACGTCGACAGCGCCACGAGGTCCGGGCGCTCGAGGTCGACGAGCTCGACGAGGTCATGAGCCGGCGAGCCCGGGCCCAGCAGCAGCGCCTCCCAGCCGTCGGCCTCCAGGAAGTCGGCCACCATCCGGGTGCCGAGCGCGTGCAGCTCGTCCGGCGTGCCGGAGACCACCGCGAGCCGGCCGTCCCGAGCGGGGCGCAGCAGCCGCGCGCTGAGCACGTCGAGCACCGACTGCGCCACCGCGGTGGCGTAGTGCTCCTCGGCCACGTTGAGCTCGCCGACGGCCCAGCGGTGGCCGATCTCGGCCAGCGCCGGCTCGAGCACGTCGAGGTAGACGTCCTGGATCTCGCCGCCGTCGGCCAGCGCGGCGTCGACGGCCCGCCGGGCGCGCGAGGAGTCGCGGGCGAGCAGCGCATCGAGGAAGGCGCTGCGATGCTGGGCGAGGGGCACGGGGGCGAGAGCATGCCAGGACTGGACCATCGTCTCGTTGCCAGGCGTCCGGGGCCGGGCGTACCGTCCCCGCATGACACCACCCCGCGACACGGACGACGACGGGGCCCGCCGCAGCACGACGCCCGTACCGGCCCCGCTGGCCGGCACGGACGCGGCCCGCTTCGTCGCCCATCTCACCGGCATGACGCCCGAGTCGGCGCTCACCTTCGCCGCGTTCCACTCGGGGCTGCGGTCGGCGCCGCGGCGCGACTAGTACCGGCCCCGCAACTACGCCGGATTCTCGCGGGCCCTCGCCGCCGCCGCCGCGAGCGACCCACCGTAGGTCCGGGCACCGGTACTAGAGCCCGGCGATGACCTCGGCGGCGGCGCGCTCGCCCGAGCGCACCGCGCCGTCCATGTAGCCGTTCCAGTAGGTCGAGGTCTCGGTCCCGGCCCAGTGGACGCGGCCGACCGGCGGGCGCAGCGCCGCGCCGTAGGCCAGCAGCGTCCCGGGGCCGGCGATGGCCACCGGGCAGCCCCGCGTGTAGCGCTCGCTGGTCCAGCGCGTCTCGTGGTAGCCGGTGGGGCTGCGCGCCTCGGGCCCGAACAGCGTGGCGAGCTCGTCCAGCACCGCGGCGCGCCGCGCGTCCGGGCTCGTGCCCTCGAACAGCCGCGCGCAGTCGCCACCGACGAACCCGAGCAGGATGCCCGGCGCGCCGCTCTCCGGCGAGTCGTCGAACGTCGCGCTCACGAGCCCGTCCGCGCTCGTCGCGGTGCCCGACAGCCCCTTGGCCCGCCAGAACGGGGTGGGGTAGACCACCGTGACCTTCGTCAGCGTGCCCTGGCCGAGCCGCTGCGTGAGCTGGTCGCGCGCCGCCGGCAGCGCGGGGTGATAGTCGATCCGGGCGGCGAGCGTGGGCGGGATGGCCACGATCGCGTGCTTGGCCCGCACCACGAGCTTGTCGGTCTCCACGCGGACACCCGTGGCCGTCTGGTCGATCCGGCGGACGGCCGTGGACTTGTGCACGTGCAGCCCCTTCGCCGCGAGCTGGGCGATCCGCTGGGTGCCGCCGCGGAACCGCCACATCTGGGCGCCGTCCTGGGTGTTGAAGTTGCGCTCGAACGTGCCCGCGTGCTGCTCGTCGCCCGACGCCGCGATGTAGAACAGGACGAACAGCAGCGACAGCTCGCGCGGCTCGGCGCCGAACACGGGTCGCGTGGCCACGCTGACGATCCGCCTGAAGCGGTCGGTGATGCTCCGGCTGTTGAGCCAGCTCTCCAGGGTCTGGCCGTCCCACGCCGCCGCGTTGGCCGCGGTCCAGGGCGAGTCGACGGGCACGCTGGTCGACATCTGGTCGAGCAGCGCGATCGTCGCGGCCATCTCCGGCAGCACGAGCGGGTCGAGCGGCGCCGTGCCCGTCGGGCCGTTGCTCGGGTAGGTCTGGCGCTGGCCCTGGTTGAGGTAGACGTTGTCGCCTGTGTCGTAGGTGGGGAAGGTCTCGACGCCCACCGCCTTGGCCAGGGCGAGGATGCGGCCCTGGGTGGGGCCGGCGAACGTCGCGCCGCGCTCGGCCACCTCGCCGCCCGGCAGCTTGAGGTTCAGCGCGCGGCCCCCGACCCGGTCGCGCGCCTCGAGCACGACGACGGAATGGCCGGCCTGCACCAGCGCCCGGGCCGCGGTGAGCCCGGCGAACCCGGCTCCGACGACGACCACGTCGGCCCTGCGGGCCCGGCGGCGCGCCGGGAGCGCCTGCGCGCCGGCCGGAAGCGACGCGGCGGTGCCGGTGGCCAGTGCGCCGCCGACCAGGCCGCGGCGGGTCATGCGCGAGTCGGACATGGCCGGAAACTAGGGCACCACGGCGAAGCCGGCGCCATCAGCGGGATCGCCGCCGAGTGACGAAGCGCAAGTTTGCGCGGCCCGGCACACGGCAACGCTTCCGAGGGCCGCTCTCGAACAGGAGCATGCACCGTGTCGGGCGATCCAGCCCCTCCAGTCACGACCCGAAGCGGTGGGAGGGAGTAGAGCGCCCGATCGAGGCCGGCCCCGCCGGCGTGCACCTGGAGGACCAGCTCGCCTCGGAGAAGAAGTGCGGCCACATGGGCGGCAAGGTGCTGCTGCCCACGAGCTGGGCGATCCGCAATCTCGTCGCCGCCCGCCTGGCCGCCGACGTGTCCGGGGTGCCGACCGTCATCATCGCTCGCACCGATGCCGATGCGGCCGACATGGTGACCTCCGACGCCGACGAGCGCGACCACGCGTTCATCACCGGCGAGCGCACGGGCGAGGGCTTCTTCCGCACCGACGCCGGCATCGAGCAGGCGATCGCCCGCGGCATCGCCTACGCCCCCTACGCCGACCTGGTGTGGTGCGAGACGGCCGAGCCGGACATGGAGCAGGCCGAGCGCTTCGCGCGCGAGCTGCACGAGGACGACGGCTACACCGCGGCCAAGCACCGGCACGAGGTGGGCGCGAGCTCCTTCGAGGCGGTCGCCGTGGCCATCACCGGAGACGAGTCCGAGACCACGTCGGTGCGCGGCTCGACCGAGGAGGCGCAGTTCAGCGCAAGCTAGGAGCCAAGGCGGTCCTGGCCATCGTCGGCGGCGCGATCGTCATCGGCCTGGCGGTGAACCTGTTCGCCGCGCACAAGCAGGCGTCGCACACGCCCGCGGCCGTGCCGTGCCGGCCGGCGCACCCCGTCTACGGCCCGCCGCCGGCCGGCCTGAGCTACGTGACCGCGTCCCCGACGCTGCGCCGGCGCACGCTGCGCGCGCTCAAGCTGGGGGCGAGCGCCGACCTGCGACTGGTCACCAAGGCGGGGACGACCTACGGCGAGGTCGTCGGCGTGCCGACGCGCGATCCGCAGGGGTTCGTCGACCACCTGGTGCGGGAGGGCCACGCGAAGATGGGCACGTCGGGCTACGCGCTGATCCCGTTCGGCAACGGCAATGTCGTGGCGGTCGGCGCGCGCGGTTGCCGGGCGGTCTACGTCGCCGCGGCCACGCCCGACGACGTCAAGGTGCTGGCCGGCGCCGTGTTCAGCTGAGCATCGGCGACGGCGGGATGCGGGTGTGCCCGTGGACGTCGGGGATCAGCATCCCCAGCTCGTCGACGAAGCACCAGCACCAGTCCTCGCCGGGCTCGAGCGAGCGGATGATCGGGTGCTCGGTCGCCCGGGCGTGCGCCGTGGCGTGGCGGTTGGGCGAGTCGTCGCAGCAGCCGACGTGACCGCACTCCAGGCAGATGCGCAGGTGCAGCCACTCGCCGCCCGTGGCCAGGCACTCCTCGCAGCCGGCGACGGACTCCGGCAGTTCGGTGACCTGGACGTGATCGAGATGGGTGCAGCGGGTCATTTGGAGCCGTTCCTCGACAGTGGTAGGCGGACGGTGAACACGGTCGCTCCGGGCCGCGAGTCCACGGTGAGCGAGCCGTCGTGGCGGTCGACGACGATCCGCCGGGCCGTGGCCAGGCCGAGCCCGGTGCCGTGGCCGACGTCCTTGGTGGTGAAGAAGGGGTCGAACAGGTGCTCGCGCACGGCGGGCGGGATGCCCGGGCCGTCGTCGCCGATGGCGATCTCCGCGCAGTCGCCGTCGCGGCGGGTGCGCACGCGGATCGTCCCGCGCTCGCCGAGCGCGTCGATCGCGTTGTCGAGCAGGTTCGTCCACACCTGGTTGAGCTCGGAGCCGCGCACGGTCAGCTTCGGCAGCGCCTTGTCGTAGGCGCGGTCGACCTTGATCTCGGTGTGCTTGAGCTTGTACCCGAGCACGGCGAGCGTGGTCTCGAGCCCCTCGTGCACGTCCACCTCGACCAGGTCGCCGCGGTCCATGTAGGCGTACGTCTTGACCGAGCCGACGAGCTTGGACATGCGGTCCGTCGACTCCTCGAGCTCGGCGGCCAGCCCGTGCGCGGTGAGCGTGGCCGCCACCCAGCGCAGCGCGGCGTCCGCCGCCGGGCCGGCCAGCGCGATGACGCGCTCCAGCCAGGCGTCGTCGACGCCCGCCGCAGCCAGCGGCTCGGCCAGCCGCCAGGCCTCGCCGATGCCGAGGTCCTCGAGCTTGTCGCGCAGGTCGTCCTCGGCGTCGGCCGCGTCCAGCGCGTCCAGCGCGGTCTGCGACGCCGCGCGCTTCATCGCCTCGGCCTGGAGCTTGAGCAGCTGCGCCGCCTCCTCGCGCTCGACGCCGGCCTCGACGAAGCGGGCCAGGGTCGCGTTGACGGTGTCGAGCGTCTCCACCAGCTGCGTGGCGGCGCTGCGGGCGGCCGCCGCCGGGTTGTTGAGCTCGTGGGCCAGCCCGGCGGCCATCGTGCCGAGCGCGGCGAGGCGCTCGCGGTTCTGCTCGATCGCGGTGATCCGGCTCATCACGGGCGCGACCTGGCGCATCACCCGGTCGTGCACGGAGGGCAGGGCGAACGCGAGCGCCCGGAAGTCGTCGCGCTCGATGCGCGCGAGACGGCAGGGGGTCTCGGCCACCATGCGCACGCCGAGCACGCCGCCGGTGAGCGCGGCGATCGCGCCGATCCAGGTCGGTGCGACGTGCTTGCCGGCCGGCTCCGTGCGGTCGCCGTCGACCAGCAGCGACTGCGCGGTGCCCTCGAGCAGCAGCAGGCAGGCGCGTTTCGGCTCTGCCGGGTCCGCGAGCACGTCGCCCGGCTGGAGCGTGTACTCGTGGGCCACCGCCGCGACCTGGGCGAGCTGCTCGTCGTCGAGGTCGTCGAACAGGTCGATGGACCGGAGGTTCATGCGTCGACCAGGTACTGGTGGATGAGCGAGACGGCCATCGAGCCCTCGCCGACCGCGCTCGCCACGCGCTTGATCGAGCGGGCGCGCACGTCGCCGGCGACGAACACGCCGGGCACGGTGGTCTCCAGCAGGTACGGATCGCGGCTGAGCGGCCAGCCGTTGTCCCGCGCATCGGGACCGGCGAGGATGAAGCCGCGCTCGTCGCGGGCGACGACGCCGTCGAGCCAATCCGTGCGCGGCAGGGCACCGATGAACACGAAGCAGGCGTCCACCGCCAGCGTGCCGCCGTCGTCCAGGTCGAGGCGCTGCAGGTGCCCGTCGCCGGCGGCGCCCGTGGCCACGGTGCCCGTGCGCACGTCGACGTTGGGCAGCGCGGCGATCTGCTCGATCAGGTAGTGCGACATGCTGCGCTCGAGGTTCGGGCCGCGGACGAGCATCGTCACCTCCTTGGCGTACTGGGCGAAGTAGACCGCGGCCTGGCCGGCGGAGTTCGCGCCGCCGATGATGGCCACGTGCTGGTCGGAGCACGACCGCGCCTCGGTCAGCGCCGCGCCGTAGTAGATGCCGGCGCCGGTCAGCTCGGCGAAGCCCGGCACGTCGAGCTGGTTGTAGGAGACGCCGGACGCCACCAGCACGCAGTTGGCGCTGAGCGAGCCGCCGCCGCTGAGGTCGACGAAGCGGCCGGAGCCTTCGACGCGCAGCTGCGTGGCGTCCTGGATCGTCAGCAGCTCGGCGCCGAGCCGCCTCGCCTGGTCGGTGGCCCGGTGGGCGAGGTCGGAGCCGCTCAGGCCGGCGGGGAAGCCGAGGTAGTTCTCGATCCGGCTCGACGTGCCGGCCTGGCCGCCGGGCGCCTCCCGCTCGACCATCACGGTCCTCAGCCCCTCGGACGCGCCGTAGACCGCGGCGGCCAGCCCGGCCGGGCCGCCGCCGACGATCACGAGGTCGTAGTGGTCGGACGCGGGCCGGCTCGCGATGCCCAGCCGCTCGGCCAGCTCGAGCACCGTCGGCGTCTCGAGCACGGACCCGTCCTCGAGGAACACGACCGGCAGGTGCTCGGCGTCGACGCCCGCCACGGTGAGCAGCTCACGCGCCTCGCCGTCGCGCTCGACGTCCAGCCAGCGGCCGGGCACGCGGTTGCGGGCGAGGAAGTCGCGCAGGTCGTGCGTGTCCTTGGAGAAGCGGTGGCCGAGGACGCGCACGCCGCCGGCCTCGAGCGCCGCGCCGGACTCCCACGTGGTCAGCAGGTCCTCGACGATCGGGAACAGCTGCTCCTCGGGCGGGTCCCACGGCTTGAGCAGGTAGTAGTCGAGCGCGACGTCGTTGATCGCGGCGATCGCCGCCTCGGTGTCGGCATAGGCGGTGAGCAGCACGCGCTTGGCGTCCGGGACGAGCTTGCGCGCCTCCACCAGGTACTCCGTGCCGGGCATGCCCGGCATCCGCTGGTCGGCGATCAGCAGCGCCACCTGCTCGCCGCGCGCCCGGATCTGGCGCACGAGGTCGAGCGCCTCGCGCCCGGACTGGGCCCGCACGATCCGGTAGCGGTCGCCGAAGCCCCGGCGCAGGTCGCGCGCCACCGCGGCCAGCACGGCGGGGTCGTCGTCGACGGCGACGATTGCGGGGCGGCGCTCCGGGGGCATGCCCGGGATCTTGCCAGGCTAGGTTTCTCTGCTTGGACGCGCTCGCGTTGAACCGCGCCCTGCTGGCCCGCCAGGGGCTGTTGGAGCGCTGGGACGTGAGCGCGGCCGAGGCGCTGGAGCGGCTCGTCGGCATGCAGTCCCAGGTGCCGAACGCGCCCTACGTCGGCCTGTTCTCGCGGGTCGCCGGCTTTGCCCCCGCCGCGCTGGCGGCGCTGATGGAGTCGCGCGGGGCCGTGCGCACGTCGCTGACGCGCGGCACGCTGCACACCGTCACCGCGCGCGACTGCCTGGCGCTGCACCCGGTGATGGCAGCGGTCGGGCGGCGGGGCTTCGAGTCGGGCAGCCCGTTCGGCCGGCGCGTCGCTCGCGGCGAGGTGCCGGAGGCCGTCGCGTACGGGCGCGAGCTGCTGGCCGAGCGCCCGCGGACGCTGGCCGAGTTGCGACGGGCGTTCGGCGAGCGCTGGCCGTCGCGGGACGCCGAGGCGCTGGCCTACGCCATCCGCTACCTCGTCCCGATCGTGCAGATCCCGCCGCGCGGCGTATGGGGGCGCTCGAAGCAGCCGACCTGGACGACGGTGGCCGACTGGCTGGGCGCCGAGCCGGCCCGCGACGGAGATGTCGCCGCGGCCCTGCGCCGCTACGTCGCCGCGTTCGGGCCGGCGAGCCTGGCCGACATGCGCGCCTGGTCGGGCCTGACCGGCCTCAGCGAGCCCGATGGATTGGTGCGCGTGGACGGACTGCTCGACCTCCCGGACGGGTTGCGCCCGGACCCGTCGACCCCGGCGCCGCCGCGGTTCCTGCCCGAGTTCGACAACGTGCTCGTGGCCCACGCCGACCGCTCCCGGATCATCCCGCCGGCGCACCGCGACGCCGTGCTGCAGAACCTCGGCCGGACCTGGCTGCTGGTGGACGGCTTCGTGGCCGCCGAGTGGCGCGTCGCGGGCGGCGGCCTGGTCGTCGCGCCGCTGCGCGGGTTGTCGGCGGCCGAGCGCGACGCGGTTGCCGCCGAGGGCCGGCAGCTCCTGGCCTTCCTCGGCGTGGACGGCGACGTCGCGATCGACGCGCGATAGTGGGCGCTGTGCGCGCGCCGCTCGTCCGAGGCTTCCGTGGTCGTGACGGGGTGGCCCTCGCGTACCGCGAGATCGGGGAGGGCCGGCCCCTCGTCCTGCTGCACGGGTTCCTCGCCACCGGGCTGCTCTGGCTGGACAACGGCCCCGCGCCCACGCTCGCCGCCCACGGGCATCGCATCGTGGCGCCGGATCTGCGGGGTCACGGCGACAGCGCACGGCCGCACGCCCCCGCGGCCTATCCGCCCGATGTGCTCGCCGACGACGGGCTCGCCCTCATCGAGGCGCTGGGGCTCGACGACTACGACCTCGGCGGCTACTCGCTCGGCGGGCGGGTCGTGCTGCGAATGCTGGTGCGGGGCGCCCGGCCTCGCCGGGCGATCGTCGGAGGTCAGGGGCTCGATGCGCTCGATCCGGCCACGGGTCGCACCGGCGGGTACCGCCGCGTGTTGACCGCGGTGGCCGCCGGCGAGGCCCTCGAGCCGGGCTCGCCCGATGCCGAGCTCGCGCGCTGGATCGGCCGGCTCGGGGCCGACCCGGTCGCGCTGCTCCGTGTCCTGGACACGTACGTGGCGACGCACAGGTCGGCGCTGCGCGGGGTGCGGACGCCCACGCTCGTGGCGGTGGGCGACCGCGATGACGCCCACGCGTCAGCGGACGCGCTGGCTGCGGCGCTGCCCCACGGGCGCCTCGTCCGGGTGCCGGGCGATCATGCCACCGCGCTGGCCGCGCCCGCGCTCGCGGAGGCCATCGTCGGGTTCCTGAGCGCGCCAGCGTGACAGCGCGCCCGGAACGGGCTAGAACCCGCCGACCCCGCCGGACGGCCCCCCACCGATGTCCTGCCCTTTGCGGCTATCGAGGTCGCGTCTCTGCTTTGTGCGGCGCTCGATTCCGCGTGCGCGGTCACGAGACGCGCGCCACCGCTCGCGCCATCTCCGCAACCGCCCCGACTTGGGTGCCTGCTGCTCGGCCATGGGACCTCCGAATCGTCCACGCGACCCTACGCCGATCACGGGGTCGCGTCGAGCGCGTCGGCACCAGGTGAGAAGCGCGCCCGGCAGGATTCGAACCTGCGACCTCGCGCTCCGGAGGCGCGCGCTCTATCCACTGAGCTACGGGCGCTGGGGCGAGGGAGCTTAGCGTCACCTCACATGCGCATCGCGGTGATCTCGGACACTCATCTGCCGCGCGGGCCGCGGCGGCTTCCGGACGCCTGCGTGGAGCGGCTGGCGGCGGCCGACGCGATCCTGCACGGCGGTGACCTGATGGAGGTCGAGGTCCTGCGTGCCCTGCAGGCGCTGGGGCCGCCCGTGCACGCGGTGCGAGGGAACGTGGACAGCTCCGAGCTGCAGGCTCGGCTGCCGCTGCGGCGGCTGCTCGACCTCGGGGGCGTGCAGGTCGGGATGCTCCACGACGCGGGGCCGGCCGCCGGGCGGCTGGAGCGGATGCGCAACCGGTTCCCGGAGGCGCAGGCCGTGGTGTTCGGGCACTCGCACATCCCGCTGCGCGAGGAGCGCGACGGGTTCCAGATCTTCAACCCGGGGTCGCCCACCGAGCGCCGGCGGGCGCCGCGTCACACGATGGGCATGGCCACGGTGGTGGACGGGCGGATCGCGTTCGAGCTCGTTGCCCTAGGTTGACAACATCCGTTTCGAAAGCTAACTTTCGAAACATGCCTTTCGAACCACGCGACCTCACCGACGCGAAGGCGATGCGCGCCCTGGCCCATCCCGTCCGGCTCGCGCTGCTGGAGGCGCTGGCCGACGCGCCCGCACTGACCGCGACCGAGGCCGGCGAGATCGTGGGAGAGAGCCCCGCGAACACGTCGTTCCACCTGCGCCAGCTCGCCAAGTACGGGTTCGTCGTGGAGGCGGAGGGCGGCACCGGGCGACGCCGCCCGTGGCGGATCAAGCAGCTGGGCATGCGGTTCAGCGACGTGCAGGACGACCCGGAGGCCGCGCGCGCCGCCCGGGCGCTGAGCCGCACGATGCGCGACCGCTACTTCGCGCGGGCCGAGCTCGCGCTCGAGGAGAGCCGGGCGCTGCCGGAGGACTGGCGCCTGGCCACCGGCCTGAACCAGATGCGGCTCTACCTCAGCGCCGACGAGCTGGCCGACCTCGAGGCGGAGTTCCTGCGCATCATGCTCGAGCGCTTCGGCGACCGCCGCACGGAGCGGCCGCCCGGGACGGAGCGGGTGGAGATCCTCACCGTCGGCTACCGGGTGCCGTGATGCGGCGGCTGCTGGCCCTGCGCGATGCGCGCCTGTACCTGGCCGGCCAGGCGTGCTCGCTGCTGGGCGACACGGCGCTGTGGCTGGCGCTCGCGCTGTGGGCGCGCGAGCTGTCGGGCAGCGCGTCCGCGGGCGGCATGGTGATCTTCTGCATCGTCGCCCCGCAGCTCGCCTCGCCGCTGTCCGGGCTGCTGGCCGACCGCGTCCGGCGCCGCTCGCTGCTGCTCGTCGTGAACCCGCTGACCGCGCTGGCCGTCCTGCCGCTGCTCGCCGTCCACGACCGCGGCGACCTGTGGATCATCTACGCGGTCTCGCTCGCGTACGGCGTGTCGTACACGCTGCTCGGCGCCGGCCAGTCCGCGCTGCTGGCCACGATGCTGCCGGACGAGCTGCTCGGCGCCGCCAACACCGTCCTGCAGACCGTGCGCGAGGGGCTGCGGCTCGTCGCGCCACTGCTCGGCGTCGGGCTGTTCACGCTGGCCGGCGGCCGCGCCGTCGCCCTGCTCGACGCCGCCACGTTCCTCGTCGCCACCGGGACGCTGCTCGCGCTGCGGTTCCGCGAGCCGCCGCCGCACCCCCGGGCGGAGCCGTGGCGTGCCGCCGTGTCCGCGGGCGCGCGCCATGTCCGCCGCACCACCGTGCTGCGCCAGCTCGCGCTGGGCGGCGCCGTCTCGCTGCTGGTGATCGGCTTCAGCGAGACGCTGCTGTTCGCCATCCCGCAGGGCCTGCACCGGCCGCCGTCGTTCGCCGGCGCGCTGATGTTCGCCACCGGGGCCGGCGCCGTCTGCGGCGCGCTCAGCACCCCGCGGGTGATGGCGAGCCACGGCGAGGGGCGGATGGGCGGCCTCGGGCTGGCGATCCTGGCCATCGGCACCCTGGCCACGGCGGACTCGCGCGTCGCGGTCGTGCTGGTGGGCAAGGCGCTGTTCGGCTTCGGGCTGCCCTGGCTGGTGGTCGCGCTCTACACGCTGATCCAGCGGGAGTCTCCCGCGCACCTGCAGGGCCGGGTGTACTCGGCGATGGAGATCGCGCTCGGCCTGCCGCAGACGGTGTCGATCGCGCTGGGCGCGGTTCTGGCCACCGCGGTCGACTACCGGCTGCTGATCGTCACCGAGGCCGTGGTGGCCGGCGCGGCGGGGGTGTACCTGCTCACGCGCAGGGAGTTGGTTCACTAGACCGCCGTGGACCTGTCGCTCTTCTTCGCCGGCACGGCCGGCTCGGTGCCCACGCCGCGCCGCGGCCTGCCCGCGCTGCTGCTGCGCGCCGGCGGCGACCGGGTCCTGTTCGACTGCGGCGAGGGGACCCAGCAGCAGCTCCTGCGCTCGGTCGGCCTGCCGGAGCTGGACGCGATCTTCATCACCCACTTCCACCTCGACCACTGGCTCGGCCTGGTCGGGATGCTGAAGACGTTCGACCTGCGCGCCCGCGAGCGCACGCTCGACATCTACGGCCCGCCCGGCCTGCGCGCGCTGTTCGGCGACCTGCGGCCATTCCTCGGCCGCACGGGCTACCCGCTCCACGTGACCGAGCTCGAGCCGCACGCCGAGGTCGAGTTCGCCGACTACGCGATCGCCTCGTTCCCGGTCAAGCACCGGGTCGAGGCGTACGGCTACGCGTTCGTCGAGGCCGACCGGCCGGGGCGCTTCGACGTCGAGGCGGCCCACTCGCTGGGTGTGCAGCCCGGCCCCGACTTCGGCCGCCTGCAGCGCGGCGAGACCGTCGGAGGCGTCCGGCCGGAGCAGGTCGTCGGCCCTGGCCGGCGGGGCCGGCGGATCGTCATCTCCGGCGACACCGCACCCGTGCAGACCGTCGAGGTCTACGCCCACGACGCCGAGGTGCTGGTGCACGAGGCGACGTTCTGCGAGGACGAGCGCGACCGGGCGCGCGAGACCGGCCACTCGACCGCTCGCCAGGCCGCCGAGACCGCCCGCGACGCCGGCGTGCAGCTGCTCGCGCTGACCCACCTGTCCACGCGCTACTTCCCCCGCGAGGTGCGCGACGAGGCCCGGGCCACGTTCGCCAACACGGTCGTCCCGCGCGACTTCGACGCGATCGAGGTGCCATTCCCGGAGCGCGGCGAGCCGCACCTGGTCAAGGCGGAGCTGGAGCCCGCGACATAGATCTCCGTGCGCGCGGTCGCGGCCGGGGCGCATCGCCGCGCTCGCCGTCCCGTGACGTCGGCACCCGCTGCTATCACTCCGGGCGTCCCTTTAACCAGGTCCCGCGAGGCCAGGAAGGAACCGCTTGCCCGATCCGAAGGTCGTCCTCGACGAGGACGACATCCGCCGCACCCTCGTGCGCATCGCGCATGAGATCGTGGAGAAGAACTCCGGCCGCCCCGTCGCCCTGGTGGGCATCCACCGCCGCGGGGCCTACCTGGCGCAGCGCGTGCACCGGCTGGTGTGCGACCTGCTGGAGCACGACGTCCCGCTGGGCGACATCGACATCGCCTTCTACCGCGACGACCTCTCGCTGCGCGCGGCCGACCCGGCCGTCCACGCCTCCAACCTGAGCTTTCGCCTCGAGGACTACACCGTGGTCCTCGTCGACGACGTGCTGTACACGGGGCGCACCGCCCGCGCGGCCATCGAGGCGCTGTTCGACTATGGCCGCCCCGCGCGGGTGCAGCTGGCCGTGCTGGCCGACCGCGGCCACCGCGAGCTCCCGATCCGCCCCGACTACGTCGGCAAGAACCTGCCCACCGCGCGCTCCGAGCGCGTGAACGTGAGCGTCGTCGAGCTCGACGGCGTCGACGCGGTGACCATCACCGAGCTGGAGGAGGCCTTCGCATGAGGCACCTGCTGTCGATCGAGGACCTCGACCGGCCGGCGATCGAGCGCATCCTCGACCGCGCGCGGACGTTCACGGAGGTCTCCGAGCGCGAGATCAAGAAGGTCCCGGCCCTGCGCGGCCGGCGCGTGCTGAACCTCTTCTACGAGGCGTCGACGCGCACGCGCTCGTCGTTCGAGCTGGCCGCCAAGTCGCTGTCCGCCGACGTGATCAACTTCGCCTCCTCGGGCTCGAGCGTCGAGAAGGGCGAGTCGCTCAAGGACACCGTGCAGACGCTGAGCGCCTACCGGCCGGACCTCATCGTCATCCGCACGCCGTACGTCGGCGCCGCCGCGCTGGTGGCCGGCTGGACGACGGCGAGCGTCGTCAACGCCGGTGACGGCAAGCACGAGCACCCCACGCAGGCGCTGCTCGACGTCTACACGCTGCGCGAGCGCCTGGGCGCGCTCGACGGGCTGCGCATCTGGATCGTCGGCGACGTCATGCACTCGCGCGTGGCCCGCTCGAACATCCAGGCGTTCACCAAGCTCGGGGCGACCGTGACCGTGTGCGGCCCGCCCACGCTGATCCCGCGCGGGATGGAGGCGCTCGGCTGCGAGGTCGAGTACACGCTCGACCGGCTCGGCGAGGCCGACGTGGTCTACGCGCTGCGGATGCAGAGGGAGCGGATGACCGACTCCTTCGTGCCGTCGATCCGCGAGTACGCCGCCCAGTACCAGATCGACGGCCGCCGCCTGAAGCCCGACCAGGTGCTCATGCACCCCGGGCCGGTGAACCGCGGCGTCGAGCTCGCGGCGGAGGTGATCGACTCGCCGCAGGCCGTGATCGGCCAGCAGGTCGCGGCCGGCGTCGTGGTGCGCATGGCGGTGCTCTACGAGCTGCTCGACCGGCCGCGCGGTGGCCGAGCGCGGTCGACGACGCGCGGTGCAGCGCGTGATGCTCGACCACCGCGACCGACCCCGCCGGCCGACCTGCTGATCCGCGGGGCGCACGTGCTCGACCCGCGCGCCGGCCTCGACGCCCGCCTCGACGTCCTCGTCCGCGGCGGCGAGATCGCCGAGATCGGCCGCGAGCTGGACGCCGACGCCGAGGTGGTCGACGGCGAGGGCAAGCACCTGTTCGCGGGCTTCGTCGACCCGCACGTGCACCTGCGCACGCCCGGCCAGGAGCACAAGGAGGACCTCGAGACGGGTACGCGCTCGGCGGCCGCCGGGCGGCTACGTGGCCGTCGTGGCGATGCCGAACACCGACGCCGGCGGTCGACTCGGCGCCGGTCCTGCGCTCGCTGCGCGAGGCCGGCCCGGCGCGACGCCCGCATCCCGGTCGGGTTCCTGGCCTCCGTCACGCGCGGGCTGGCCGGCGAGGCGCTGACCGAGATGGCCGAGCTGCGCGAGGCCGGCGCGCTCGGCTTCACCGACGACGGCAAGCCCGTGCACCGCGCCGGCATCCTGCGCAAGGCGCTGCAGTACCAGAAGCTGTGCGGCGGGGTGATCGCCCTGCACGAGGAGGACCCGACGCTGTCGGGCAAGGGCGTCATGCACGAGGGCGAGGTCAGCGCCCGGCTCGGCCTGGCCGGCATCCCGTCGATCTCCGAGTCGACGCTGATCGCCCGCGACGCGTCGCTCGCCGCGCTACGAGGACGGCCGCATCCACATCCAGCACCTCAGCGCCGCGCGAGTCGGTCGAGGCGGTCGCCGAGGCCAAGGCGCGCGGCGTGCGGATCAGCGCCGAGGCCAGCCCGCACCACCTGACGCTGACCGAAGACGACGCTGCTGGAGCGCCTCGACACGCGGCTGAAGATGAACCCGCCGCTGCGCGCCGAGGACGACCGGCGCGGCCCTCATCGAGGGCCTGCGCGACGGCACGATCGACTGCATCGCCACCGACCACGCGCCGCACGCGCGCGAGGAGAAGGAGGTGCCGTTCGAGGAGGCGCCGATGGGCACGACCGGCCTGGAGACCGCGTTCGCCGCGGTCTACACGCGACCTCGTCGTGCCCGGCGTGCTGCCGCTGGGCCTGGTGGTCGAGAAGCTGACCGCCGGCGCGCGCGCTGATGGGGCTGCCGACGCCGGAGATCGCGCGTGGGCCGGCCGGCCGACCTCGCGCTGGTCGACCTCGCCGGCGATCTGGGAGGTGGGCGAGGCCGGCTACGAGCGCGCGGTCGGAGAACTGCTGCTTCGCCGGGCGCCGACTGCGCGGCCGCGTGCTGATCACGGTCGCCGCCGGCGGCGTCGCCTACCGGGAGCGGGCGTTCGCCCTGCGCCGCATGAGCGCCTACGTCCTGCTCGAGGACGGCACGCGGTTCGACGGCGAGGCCGTCGGCGCGCCCGGCTCGGTGACCGGCGAGGTCGTGTTCACCACCGGCATGTCGGGCTACCAGGAGTCGATGACCGACCCGTCGCTTCGCGCGCCAGATCATCACGTTCACCACGGCGCACGTGGGCAACTACGGCGTGTCGGCGCAGCCGCCATGGAGTCCGACCGGATCCACGCGCGCGGGGCGATCATGCGCGCGGCCAGTCGACGCCGAGGACGCGCCGGGCGCCGAGCAGGGCTGGCTGACTGGCTGCGCGCGCACGGCATCCCCGGGATCGCCGGCGTGGACACGCGCGCGCTGGTGCGCCACATCCGCTCCGCGGGCGCGATGCGCGGCGGGATCTTCGCCGGCCGAGGTGCCCGAGCGCGAGGCGCGCGAGCGGGTCGACGCCGAGCCGAGCATGGCCGGCCGCGACCTCGCCCGCGAGGTGACACGCCGGAGCCGCGCTCTTCGAGCGGCGGCGGCGGCCCGCGGATCGTCGCGCTGGACACGGGGATCAAGCGCTCGATCATCCGCAACTTCACGTCGCGCGGCGCGACGCTGGAGATCTACCCGTGCACGACGCAGCGCGGACGAGCTGCTGGCCGCGCGACCCCGACGGGTTCTTCCTCGTCCCCGGCCCCGGCGACCCAGCGGCGCTCGGACTACATCGTCGACACCATCCGCGAGCTCGCTCGAGCACAAGCCGGTGTTCGGCATCTGCCTCGGCCACCAGCTGCTCTCCCGCGCGGCCGGGCTGGAGACGTTCAAGCTGCCGTTCGGCCACCGCGGCGCCAACCACCCGGTCAAGGACCTGCGCACCGGGCGGATCGCGATCACCTCGCAGAACCACGGGTTCGCGGTCGGCACGGCGAAGGCCGGCGAGCGTCGATCGAGCTCGGAGATCGGCGCCGCCGAGCTGACCCACGTCAACCTCTACGACGGCACGGTCGAGGGCATCCGGCCTGCTCGACGTCGCGGCCGGCTGCGTCCAGTACCACCCCGAGGCCGGCCCGGGGCCGAACGACTCCCTCGGCCTGTTCGACGAGTTCATCGGAGCGCTTCGCGAATGCCGCGTAGGGACGACCTCCACAAGATCCTCGTGCTCGGCTCGGGGCCGATCGTCATCGGCCAGGCCGCCGAGTTCGACTACTCCGGCGCGCAGGCGTGCAAGGTCCTGCTCGAGGAGGGCTACGAGGTCGTGCTGGTCAACTCCAACCCGGCGACGATCATGACCGACCCGGAGTTCGCCACCGCGACCTACGTCGAGCCGCTGCTGCCCGGACCGGTCGCGCAGGTGATCGAGCGCGAGCGCCCGGACGCGCTGCTGCCCACGCTGGGCGGCCAGACGGCGCTGAACCTCGCCAAGGCGCTCGCCGAGGACGGCACGCTGGAGCGCTTCGGCGTCGAGCTGATCGGCGCCGACTACGACGCCATCCACCGCGCCGAGGACCGCGAGCTCTTCGACGCGCACGATGCAGGAGGCCGGCCTGCGCACCGCCCGCAACCTGATCGCCACCTCGGTCGGGCGACGCGCCACGTCGCGCTGGAGGCGTTCGGGCTGCCGCTGATCATCCGGCCGGCGTTCACGCTCGGCGGCCGCGGCGGCGGCGATCGCCCGCACGGCCGAGGAGTTCGAGACGATCGTCCGCCGCGGCCTGGCCGCGTCGCCGATCGGCCAGATCCTGATCGACGAGTCCGTGCTCGGCTGGGGCGAGTTCGAGCTGGAGGTCATGCGCGACCGCGCGGACAACGTCGTGATCGTCTGCTCGATCGAGAACATCGACCCGATGGGCGTGCACACCGGCGACAGCGTCACCGTCGCGCCCCAGCAGACGCTGACCGACCGCCAGTACCAGGCGCTGCGCGACCAGGCGATCGCGGTCATCCGCGCCGTCGGCGTCGAGACCGGCGGCTCCAACGTGCAGTTCGCGGTCAACCCGGCGACCGACGAGATCGTCGTGATCGAGATGAACCCGCGCGTGTCGCGCTCGTGCGCGCTGGCCTCCAAGGCCACCGGGTTCCCGATCGCGAAGATCGCCGCCCGCCTGGCCGTCGGCTACACGCTCGACGAGATCCCCAACGACATCACCAAGCCGACCCCCGCGAGCTTCGAGCCGGCGCTCGACTACGTGGTGGTCAAGTGGCCGCGGTTCGCCTTCGAGAAGTTCCCCGGCGTCGACGCGGCGCTGTCGACGCACATGAAGTCGGTGGGCGAGGTGATGGCGATCGGGCGCACGTTCGCGCAGGCGTTCGCCAAGGCGATGCGCTCGCGCGAGCTCGACGCCAGGCCTGAGCTCGCGCACGGCGACGAGGCGCTGCTCGCCCGCCTGGAGCGCCCGAGCGCGGACCGCTACGACATGCTGCTCGAGCTGCAGCGGCGGGGCGTCCGCGGACGGGGAGCTGCCGCGCCCGCACCGGCATCGACCCGTGGTTCCTGCGCGAGCTGCGCGGCCTCGACCGCGGCCTTCGACGGCGTGCGCACGTACAAGGCGGTCGACACCTGCGCGGCCGAGTTCGAGGCCGAGACGCCGTACTACTACAGCGCGTGGAACGCGACCGCTCGCCGGGGGCTCGGGTCGGAGGGAGACCGCCAGGGGCGGTCCCTCGGTGTCGTCGATCCGGAGAGGTCCGCCGCGGCGACCGGGCCGAGCGTGATGATCCTCGGGTCGGGCCCGAACCGGATCGGCCAGGGGATCGAGTTCGACTACTGCTGCGTGCACGCCGCCATGACCGTGCGCGAGTCCGGCCGCGACGCGGTGATGGTCAACTGCAACCCCGAGACGGTCTCCACCGACTACGACACGTCCGACCGGCTGTACTTCGAGCCGCTGACGCTCGAGGACGTGCTGGCGATCGTCGAGGTCGAGCAGCCCGAGGGCGTCATCGTCCAGTTCGGCGGCCAGACGCCGCTGCGGCTCGCCGCCGGCCTGGAGGCCGCCGGCGTGCCGCTGCTCGGCACGCAGCCCGAGGCGATCGACCTGGCCGAGGACCGCGGGCGCTTCGGCGCGCTGCTGGACCGGCTCGGCCTCAAGGCGCCGCCGTACGCGCTGGCCGACCCGGCCCGACGAGGCGCTGGCCGCCGCGCCGCGCGTCGGCTTCCCGCTGCTCGTGCGCCCGAGCTACGTGCTCGGCGGACGGGCGATGGAGCTCGTCTACGACGCGGAGCATGCTCGCCGACTACCTCGAGCGGGCCAGGCCGGCAGGGCGAGATCTTCCTCGACCGCTTCCTGGAGAACGCGATCGAGGTCGACGTCGACGCCATCTGCGACGGCGAGGACGTGTGGATCGGCGGCATCATGCAGCACGTCGAGGAGGCCGGCATCCACTCCGGCGACTCCGCCTGCGTGCTGCCGCCGCACTCGCTCGGGCACGAGATGCTCGAGGAGATCCGCGCGGCGACGCGCGCGCTCGCGCTGGAGCTCGGCGTGGTCGGGCTGATCAACGTCCAGTACGGCGTCTACGGCGAGGACCTGTACGTGATCGAGGCCAACCCGCGCGCGTCGCGGACGGTCCCGTTCGTCTCCAAGGCCACCGGGCTGCCGCTGGCCAAGCTGGCCTGCCGCGTGATGCTGGGCGAGAAGCTGGCGGCGCTCGACCTGCCCGAGGATCCGCACAACGGCCACGTGTCGGTCAAGGAGGCGGTGCTGCCGTTCGACCGCTTCGCGGGCGCGGACGCGCTGCTCGGGCCGGAGATGCGCTCGACCGGCGAGGTGATGGGCGTGGCCGCCGACTTCCCGGCGGCGTTCGCCAAGGCCCAGGCCGCCGTCGGGCACGCAGCTGCCGGACCGCGGGACCGTGTTCCTCATCGGTGACCGACTCGGACAAGTCCGCCGTGATGGGCATCGCCGCCCAGCTGCACGACCTCGGCTTCAGCATCGTGGCCACCCGCGGGACCGCGTCGGCGATCAAGCGCATGGGCATCCCGGTCGAGGGGCTCAACAAGATCCAGGAGGGCTCGCCGCACGTGCGCGACTGGATCGAGCGCGGCGACGTCGACCTGGTGATCAACACGCCGACGGGCACCGCCGCCCGCGCGGACGGCTACGAGATCCGCCGCGCCGCCGTCGCCCGCGGCATCCCGTGCATCACCACGATCGCGGGCGGGATGGCCGCGGCGCGCGGCGATCGCCGCGGCCCGGCTGCACGAGCCGCCGGTTCTGTCGCTGCAGGAGCTCCACGCGCGCGGGGTCTCAGGCGAAGACGATGTCCCGGAGGGCGGTGGAACCGGCGACTACGCAGTCGCCGCCGACGACCGAGCCCGCAGGGCGAGGGCTAGGTTATGACTTTGGCGCCGCTGGGCCGCCGGCGTGCGACGGTGACGGCGTACGAGCGAGTCGGCGCCTACGACGTCCTGACCGTGGCCGACGACGCGCCGCGCCCCGACCCGGGCCAGTTCTACATGCTCGCCGCCGCCGAGCGCTGGGGCGGGGGCGCCGGCGAGCGCCCGTTCCTGCCGCGGGCGTTCTCGGTGATGCGCGCCGGCGACGCCACGCTCCAGTTCCTGTTGGAGGACGTCGGCCCGGGCACGCACCGCCTCGGCGAGCTGCGGGCGGGCGACGCGCTGTGGCTCGCCGGCCCGTTCGGCCGCGGGTTCGCGCCGCCGCGCGACGGGCGCCGGCCGCTGCTGGTGGGCGGGGGAGTGGGCGCCGCGCCGCTGGCCATCTGGCAGGACGCGCTCGGCGAGGCGCCGCTCGTGCTGCTCGGCTTCCGCGACGCCGCCCACGCCGCCGGCGCGGCGCTGCTGCGCGACGCGCGGCTCGCCACCGACGACGGCTCGGCCGGGCATCAGGGGCCGGTGACCGACCTGCTGCGCGCCGAGCTGGGCCATGACGCTCACGCCGAGGTCTATGCCTGCGGGCCGCCGGCGATGCTCGAGGCCGTCCGCGCCATCTGCGCCGGCGCCCAGGTCCCCGCGCAGCTCGCGCTGGAGTCCGGGATGGCGTGCGGCTACGGCGCCTGCTTCGGCTGCGTCGTGCCCACCCGGCACGGCTACGTCCGGCTGTGCGTCGACGGCCCCGTGCTCGACGCCGCCGACCTGGAGCTCGTGGGCTGAATGTTCCTCGACCTGGCCGAGCCCGTCGTCAACGCGTCCGGAACGTTCGACGCGATCGCCGCCCGGCGGGCGTTCGGCGATGCGCTCCTCGAGCGCTTCCCGTTCGCCGCGTTCGTGACCAAGACCGTCACGCTCGCGCCGCGCCAGGGCAACCCGCCGCCGCGGCTGTACGAGCTCCCGGGCGGGCTGCTCAACTCGATCGGGCTGCCCAACAAGGGCCTCGACGGCTTCCTCGCCCACGACCTGCCGCAGCTCGCCGAGCTGCCCGTGCCGCTGATCGTCAACGTCATGGGCGGCAGCCACGAGGAGCTCCGGCGCCTCGTCGGCGCGGTGGGCGAGCGCGACGAGGTGGCCGCGCTCGAGCTCAACGTGTCCTGCCCGAACGTCAAGACCGGGCTGATGTTCGGCGCCGACCCCGGCGAGCTCGCCGCGCTGCTCGACGCCGTGCGGCCGCACACGGCCAAGCCGCTGATCGTGAAGCTCACGCCGAACACCGCGTCGCCCGCCGCGGTCGCCCATGCCGCCCAGGAGCACGGCGCCGACGCCGTCTCGCTGATCAACACGCTGCGCGGGATGGCGCCGCATCCGCACCGCCCCGGGGAGCCGTGGCTCGGCGGTGGAACCGGCGGCGTGTCGGGCCCCGCGGTCAGAGTCATTGCACTCGCGCAGGTCACCGAGGTCCGGACGCGGATCGCCTGCCCATCGTCGGCATGGGTGGGGTACAGTGCGGCCGTCACGCCGAAGATCTGTTGCGTGCGGGCGCAGACCTGGTCGCGGTCGGAACGGAGTCCTTCAGGGACCCGCTGGCCGGCGAGCGCGTCCGCCGAGAGCTCAGGGCTCTGCGTCCTGGCCGGTCCGCCGTGCCCGGCTGACGCGTCCAGAAATCCCTGCAAACAGACCGCTTAGGGTCAAGTTCCCTCCACAGCGGTCGACCTCAGGTCAAGGTTCAGATGAATTCGCGGCGGGGGGCTTGTCGCGCGCTCACATCGATGTAGAGTCTCCGCCCATGCCGCCAGCGACCAAGACGCCTCCCAAGCCCGGTGTGGCTGCCCCAGAGCGTTCCCTCGACCAGCGGATGGAGGCCCTCAAGCGCGCGAATGAGATCCGGACGGCACGGGCTCAGCTCAAGCGCGATCTGAAGGCCGGGCGGCGAAGCATCCATGATCTGCTCCTGACCCCGCCGGAGTACGTCGAGACCGCCAAGGTGTTCGACATGCTGCTGGCGGTCCCGAAGTACGGCCGCGTGAAGGTCAACAAGGTGCTCCAGGTCTGCCGCATCTCGCCGTCGAAGACGATCGGCGGCCTGTCGCAGCGCCAGCGCGCCGAGCTCGTTTCGATGCTGCGCCGCTAGGTCGGCCCGCCCGCCCTTGCCCGTCTTCGTGATCACGGGTCCCTCCGGCGTCGGCAAGGGGACCCTGATCCGGACGCTCCTGCAGCGGGTGCCCGAACTGGAGCTGTCGGTGTCGGCGACCACGCGGTCGCCCCGCCCGGGCGAGGAGGACGGCGTCGACTACCACTTCCTGTCCGAGGCCGAGTTCGACCGTCACGTGCTCGAGGGCGACTTCCTCGAGCACGCCGCCTACTCCGGGCGCCGCTACGGCACTCTGCGCTCGGAGCTCGAGCGGCGGCTGGCCGACGGCGCGTCGGTCGTGCTGGAGATCGAGGTCCAGGGCGCGCGCCAGGTCAAGGAGAAGATGCCGGAGGCGAAGCGCATCTTCATCGCCCCGCCCAGCGAGGAGGCGCTGCGCACGCGGCTGGTCGGACGCGGCACCGACGACGACGAGCAGCGCGAGCGCCGGCTCGCCACGGCGAAGTCCGAGCTGGCCGCGCAGGACGACTTCGACACTGTCGTGGTGAACGACCGCCTGGACGACGCCGCGGACGATCTGGAGCGTGTTGTGAAGGGCGCTCTAGAATCAATGCCGTGATCTCTCCGCGCGTTGACCGCCTCCTCGAACACGTCGACTCCCCCTACGCCAGCGTGATCGTCGCCGCCAAGCGCGCGCGGCAGATCAACAGCTACTACCACAACCTCGGCGAGGGGACCTTCGAGGAGTTCCCGCCACCGATGGTGGACACCGTCTCCAAGAACTACCTGACCATCGCGCTCGAAGAGGTCGCGGGCGGGAAGGTCGCGTACCGCTACCGGTAACGGGTAAGGCGATGCAGCCCCTCCGCCCCACCCCGATCATCCGACCTTGAGGGTACGTGCCGCGCATCCTGCTGGGAGTGTGCGGCGGCATCGCGGCCTATAAGGCCGTCGAGCTCACCCGGCTGGCGCTGAAGGCCGGCCACAGCGTGCGCGTGGTCCAGACCGAGGCCGCCACGCGCTTCGTCGGGCCGGCGACGTTCGCCGGCATCACCGGCGCGCCCGTACTGGTCACCGAGTGGGAGCCCGACCCGCTGCGCGGCGCGTTCCCCGGCGACCCGGCACCCGAGCACGCGCCGCTCTCGCATCTCGCGCTGGTGGAGCGGGCCGACGTGTTCGCCATCGCGCCGGCGTCCGCGCAGACTCTGGCGAAGCTGGCCCACGGCCACGCCGACAACCTCCTGACCGCCGCCGCGCTCGCCTGCCGGCGACCGCTGATCGTCGCTCCGGCCATGAACAACGCGATGTACGAGCACGCCGCGACCCAGGCCAACGTGGCCAACCTGCGCGAGCGCGGGGTGATCGTGCTCGAACCCGGCAGCGGGCCGCTGGGCTCGCCGGGGGAGTACGGGATCGGCCGCCTGCCCGAGCCGCCCGAGCTGCTGGCGGCGATCGAGCGCGCGCTCGCGCGCGGCCGCAGCCTCGACGGCTTGAACGTGCTCGTCACCGCCGGCGGCACGCGCGAGCCGATCGACGCGGTGCGCTTCGTCGGCAACCGCTCGTCGGGCCGGATGGGGCTCGCGCTGGCGGAAGAGGCCCAGCGGCGCGGCGCCAACGTGACCGTCGTCGCGGCCAATGTGTCGATCCGGAGGCCGCCCGCCATCGAATATGTCGAACGTGCAGACCGCCGCCGAGCTCGCCGAGGCCTGCGCCGACCGGTTCGGCGCCTGCGACGTGCTGCTGATGGCCGCCGCGGTGGCCGACTACCGGCCAGCGAGCGCGCATGCCGGCAAGCTCAAGAAGGACGCGACGGGGGAGACGCTCAGGCTCGAGTTGACCCGCACCGAGGACGTGCTGTCCGGCCTGGCCGCCCGCCGCCGGCCCGGCCAGCTGATCGTCGGCTTCGCCGCCGAGCACGGCGACGCCGCGCTGGCCTACGGGCGCGAGAAGCTGGCCCGCAAGGGGCTGGACGCGATCGTGGTCAACGACGTCGGCGCCGCGGGCGTCGGCTTCGAGTCGCCCGACAACGAGGTCTGGATCGTCACCGCTCTCCAGGAGCGACACGTGCCGAAGGAAGCGAAGGCCGGGATCGCCGCGGCGATCCTCGACACCGTCTTGAGCCCCCGTTCATCATCAGAGATAAAGGTGCGCCGCTGATGGAACCGCTGGAGGAAGCCGTCCCGGAGCGCCTCGCCCAGGCCGAGATCGACGCGGCGGTGTCCGTCACCCGCCGCATCGCGGAGAACATCCGGCGCGCCGTCGAGGTGAAGCCCGAGGTGCTCGAGCGCGTCATCGTGGCGCTGCTGGCCGAGGGCCACATCCTGGTGGAGGACTATCCGGGCGTCGGCAAGACGGCACTCGCCCGGGCGCTCTCGCGCTCCATCGACTGCCAGTTCGCGCGCGTGCAGTGCACGGCCGACCTGCTGCCCGCCGACATCGTGGGCAGCCAGATCTACAACCAGCGCGAGGCGCGGTTCGAGTTCCGGCCAGGGCCGATCTTCGCCAACGTCGTGCTGGTCGACGAGGTCAACCGCGCGTCGCCGAAGACCCAGTCCGGCCTGCTCGAGTGCATGCAGGAGCGCCACGTGACCGTGGACGCGACGTCGCACGAGCTGGCCCGCCCGTTCCTCGTCTTCGCCACCCAGAACCCGGTCGAGTACGAGGGCACCTACCCGCTGCCCGAGGCCCAGGTCGACCGCTTCATGGTGCGGCTGTCGCTCGGCTACCCGGACGCCGAGGCCGAGGCCGACATGCTGGCCGGCCACGAGTCGGGTGACCGCGTGCTCGACCTCGAGCCCGTGGCCGACCGCGCCGAGGTGGTCGACGGCGTCGCCGCGGCGCACCGCGTGCACGCGTCGCGCGCACTGCGCAACTACGTCGTCCAGTTGCTGCGCCGCACGCGCGACGACAGCCGGGTCGAGCTGGGCGCGTCGCCCCGCGCCGGCCTGATGCTGCTGCGCGCGGCCAAGGCGACGGCGCTCATCCGCGGGCGCGACCACGCGCTGCCCGACGACGTCCAGGGGCTGGCGGGGTCCGTGCTCGCGCACCGGCTGATGCTGGCGCCGGAGGCGGCGGGCGTCTCCAGCCACGACGTCGTCGCGGACGCGATCGCGGCCGTCCCGGCCCTGTAATCGTCATGCGCTCGGCGCTCGGATGCGCGGCGCTGGGTGTGCTCCTGCTGCTGGTCGCCGGCACGTTCGACGCGGAGCCGCTCTACGTCACGGGGTCGGCGCTGCTGCTGCTCGGCGCCGGCGCGCTCGCCTGGATCGGCGTCGGCGGCCGCGGCGCCCGGCTGGAGCGCGAGATCCTCGCCCGCTCGGTGGTCGAGGAGGAGCCGCTGCACGTGCGCATCCACGCAGCGTCGGGGCGGCTGCCGCTGCCGCCGGGCTGGATCGACGAGCCGCTGCTGCCCGAGCCGATCCGCCTGCCCGCGGGCCGGCGCCACGCGCGGGTGCGGATCGAGGTGACGTTCGGGCGGCGCGGCCGGCGCACGCTGCCGCCGGCCATGCTCGTGCTGCGCGACCCGCTCGGGCTGGCCCAGCGCGTGATCACCGGGCCGGCCACGGACGAGGTGCTCGTCCTGCCGAAGCTCTACCCGGTGCACCTGACCGCGGGCGGCGGCGATGCGACCCCCGCGCACGCGCGCGCGTCGCTGCTGGCGGCGGCCGAGACGGAGATCGACGGCCTGCGCCCGTGGCGCGAGGGCTCGCCCGCGTCGCGCATCCACTGGCCCGCGCTCGCCCGCGGCGCCGGGCTGATGGAGCGCAAGCTCATCTCGGAGGCCGACTCGCGGCCGATCGTGGTGCTCGACCCGCGTGCGCCGGCGTCCCGGGACGCGCTCGACGCCGCGGTGCGCGCGGCCGCCTCGCTGGCCGTGCACTTCGCCAAGCGCACCGGCTGCTCGCTGCTGCTGCCCGGCGACCGCCGGGCGACCGTGATCGAGCCCGACCTGCTCGCCTTCCCCACCGCGCACGTGCGGCTCGCGCTGCTGAACGAGTCGACCGGCCCGTCACTGGCCGCGGCCCAGAACCGCCGCGGGCTGGTCGTCTACGTGGCCGCCCGCCCGGTCGACCGCGCCCCGCGCGGACTGGGGCGTACGCCGGGCGGCTGCCTGATCGTCGTGCCGGGCGCGCTGCCGAGCCGGCGCGCCGTGCTCGAGGTCGCCGGCTGCCGCGCCTACGCCTCCGGGCGCCAGTCGGGCGCGGCCGCGGTGGCCGCGCTGGAGGGCGTGGCATGAGACGCGCGGCCGACCGGAGGCGCCGCCCGTGAGCTTCGCCGCCGGCCGCATCCGCCCCCCGGAAGTGGCGCGGGCCGCCGCCGGCCGGGCGGGCCCGCACACCGACACGCTGTTCAGCCTGCCGGTGGCCCGCGGGCTCGCCTTCGTCTTCCTCAGCTCGTGGGGCGCCCTGCACTGGATGGCGATGCTCCAGCCCTCGGCTCCGGGGCGGGGCTGGGCCGCGGTGGGCGTGGGCCTGGCCGCGGCGCTCGCGCTGCTCGCCGCCGGGCGCCTCGAGGGGCGCCGGCGCGCGTTTGCCGCGGTCGGCGCGCTCGTCCCGCTCGCCGCCCTGGCCGCGCTGGCCGGCGGCGTCCCGGCGAGCCTGCTCACACCCGACCGCTGGGGCGAGCTGAGCGCCGGCATCGGCCGCGGCATCACCGACCTGCCGGGCATCCGCGTGCCCTACGAGGGGCTCGACCAGTGGGTGCGCATCGACATCCCGCTGGGCGGCAGCGCGCTCGTGCTGGCCGCCGCGGCGCTGGCCTTCTGGCCGCGCCGGAGCGGGCTCGGTCACCCGGTCGCCGCGCTGGTCGTGCTGATCGTCCTCTACGTCATCCCGGTCGTCGCGCTCGAGTTCACGGCCGAGTTCGTGCGCGGCGCCGTGTTCGCGCTGCTGATGGTGGCCTTCCTCCGGCTCGAGAAGCTGCGCATGCCGGACACCACCGGGGCGGCCTGGCTCGCGCTGGCCACCGTGGGGCTCGGCCTGGCGGCGGCGCCGGCGCTCGACGGCGGCCAGCCGTGGTGGGACTACGAGCACTGGGCGCAGGAGACCTCGGCGTCGAAGTCGGACGCGTTCAGCTGGAACCACACCTACGGCCCGCTGCACTGGCCGCGCGACGGGCGCGAGCTGCTGCGCGTGCGCGCGCCCCGCGCGGCCTACTGGAAGGCCGAGAACCTCAACGTGTTCGACGGCGTGCGCTGGATGCGCGGCGAGGTGATGAACGCCGTGCCCGAGCTGCCGCACGACCCGCAGCGCGTGCGCCAGTGGACGGAGCGCATCAGCGTGACCGTGCGCAACCTGCGCTCCGACGAGTTCATCACCGCCGGCTACGCGTTCAACGTCGATCTGCCGCACGTCACGGCGCTGGCCACGCTCGACGGGCTCTACGACCCCACCCGGACGCTCCGCCGCGGCGACACCTACACCGCGACCGTGTACTCGCCGCGCCCGGCCGCGGCCGAGCGCCGCGCGGCCCCGGTCGCCGACGGGATCGAGCTCGCGGCGTATCGCTCGATCCAGGTGCCGGTGCGCGGGATCCCCGGCGTGGAGACGCTGCCGGTCACGTTCCCGCCCTACGGCCGGCACCCGACGCGGCTCAACGCCGGGCCGCCCGTGCAGACCGCCCAGCAGCTGCGGGCGCTCATCCGGGTCAGCCCGCTGGCCCGCGCCTACCGGCTTGCGCAGCAACTCGCCCGGGGCGCGCGGACGCCGGAGGACTACGTCCAGCGCGTGCTGGCCTACCTGGCCCAGCCCGAGTTCACGTACAGCGAGACGCCGCCGCCGGCCGCCCGCACGCTCGACGGCTTCCTGTTCGACGCCCGGACCGGCTACTGCCAGCAGTACTCGGGCGCGATGGCGCTGCTGCTGCGCATGGCCGGGATTCCCGCCCGCGTGGCCACCGGCTTCTCCTCCGGCGCGATCGACACCAAGACGGGGGAGTACGTGGTGCGCGACTTCGACGCGCACTCGTGGGTCGAGGTCTACTACTCCGGCTGGGGCTGGGTCACGTTCGACCCGACGCCCGCCGCGTCGCCGGCCCGCGGCCTGCCCTCGCAGGCGTCGAGCCTCCCGAACGGCGCCATCCCGGCCCGCGCGCCGCTCCCCGGCGACCTGGCCTCGCTGCGCGCGCACGGCGTCGCCGCCGACCTGGAGGGCGGACATTGGTGGCGGGTGCCGCTGCTCGTCGTCGCGCTGCTCGCCGCGGCGCTGGCCGGCTTCGCCGCGGTGCGCCGGCTGCGCCGCGGGCCGCTGCCGCCGCTGTCGGAGCTCGAGCGGGCGCTGCGCCGCGCCCGCCGCGAGCCCGCGCCGGGCACGACCCTGCACGCGCTGGAGCGCGGCTTCGCCACCACCCCGGCGGCGGCCGGCTACGTGCGCGCGCTGATCGACTCGCGCTATCGCGAGACCCCCTCCAACCCCAGCCGGGCGCAGCGGCGCGGCCTGCGGTCCGAGCTCGGACGCGGCGCCGGCGTGCTCGGCCGCCTGCGCGCCTGGTGGGCGCTGCCGCCCCGCTGACAGCGACCACCCCCGGCTTTACAATCGTTCGGATGGACAACGTCTATGACCTGTATCAGCGGGGCATGGCGCTGCTGGGGGACGGGCACTACCACGCGGCCACGGTGCCGCTGGCGAAGGCCGCCGGCCTCGAGCCCGACAAGACGTCCATCCGCGAGGCGCTGGGTCGGGCCTACTTCCGCACCGGCCGCTTCGAGGACGCCCGCGGCGAGTTCGAAGCGGTGGTCGAGCGCGCGCCGACCAACGACTACGCGCTGTTCTGCCTCGGCCGCTCGCTGATGCAGCTCGGCCGGACCGCCGAGGCACGCAAGCCGCTGACGCTCGCGGCCTGCATGAACCCGAAGCGCGAGGACTACCGGATCTACCGCGACAAGGCCCGCAAGGCGGCATAAGCGCTTTCCGCTGCTACCCTCCCGACATAGCTTTTCGCGGCCCGCCGGGCCATCGTGAAGCGGGCGAAGAGCCCGCTTTTTTTATGAAAGAGGAGGAGGTGACATGAGCAACATCCAAGGCGACATCGAGACCCATCTGGCGCAGGTGGAGCCTGAGGTGGAGGTGCTGCTCGCCGAAGTCATCGGCGGCGGCCTCGTGCGCCTCTTCATCGATCATCCGCAGGGCGTCTCGCTGGATCTGTGCGAGCGGGTGACCAACCAGCTTGCGATGGTGCGCGAGTCGTACGCGCTCGAGGTGTCCTCCCCGGGCAGCGAGCGCCCGCTCTCGAAGCCCGAGCACTTCCGCCGCTTCGTCGGCCGGCGCGCGCGGGTGCGCACGCGTGGCCACCACGCGGCCGGCCGGAGCTCGTTCACCGGTGAGCTGCTGAACGCGACGGACGACGCGGTCACGGTGGCCGCCGAGGGCGGCGTCGTGTCGATCCCCTACGCGGATATCACCCGTTCCAACTTGGTGGGAGACTGAGGCCCATGTCGCAAGAGATCGTCGAGGCAGTCAAGGCGCTCGGGCGCGAGAAGGGCATCTCCGAGGAGAAGCTGATGGGCGCGCTGGAGGACGCGCTCCTGTCTGCCTACAAGAAGCAGCCGGGCTCCGCCCGGTACGCCCGGGTGCGCATGGACCGCGACTCCGGCGACTTCATCGTCGAGGAGTTCCTGCTGCCGCCCGACCTCGAGGACCAGCTGCTCGACGAGGCCGAGGAGCAGGCCACGGGCGCGCTCGAGCGCCGCGTGGACCCGGAGACCGGCGAGGTGATCATCCCCGAGGCGCCGGACATCGACCCGGCCCGCCTGAGCGACTTCGAGGACCAGATCGAGCTGCGCGACGTCACCCCGCACGACTTCGGGCGGATCGCCGCGCAGACGGCCAAGCAGGTCATCCTGCAGCGGATCCGCGAGGCCGAGCGCGACATGATGTTCGAGGAGTACCGCGACCGCGTGGGCGAGCTGATCACCGGCATCGTCCAGCAGTCCGACTCCCGCTACACGCTCGTGCAGCTGCGCGAGCGCGTGGAGGCGCTGCTGCCCAAGTCCGAGCAGGTCGACGGCGAGCGCTACGACCATTCTCAGCGCATCAAGGCGGTGATCAAGGAGGTCTCGAGCTCGACGCGGGGCCCGAGCATCATCGTGTCGCGGCGCGACCCGGAGCTCATCAAGAAGCTGTTCGAGCTCGAGGTGCCGGAGATCGCCGACGGCCTGGTGGAGATCACCGGCGTGGCCCGCGAGCCGGGCTACCGCTCGAAGATCGCCGTCGTGTCGCACGCCGACGGGGTCGACCCGGTCGGCGCCTGCGTCGGCCCGCGCGGCTCCCGGGTGCGCATGGTCGTCTCCGAGCTGCGCGGCGAGAAGATCGACATCATCCCCTACAACGACGAGCCCGCCCGCTTCGTGGCCAAGGCGCTCAGCCCCGCGCGCGTGCGCGAGGTGCTGGTCGACGACTCCCACAAGCAGGCGACGGTGATCGTCCCGGACGACCAGCTGTCGCTGGCCATCGGCCGCGAGGGCCAGAACGCCCGCCTCGCCGCCCGCCTGACCGGCTGGCGGGTCGACATCCGCTCGGAGACCGAGTTCGCCAAGGAGGAGCAGGACTCGGGCTACGAGGAGGAGGAGACCGGCGGCCGCTGCGCGGCGATCCTGGCCAACGGCCGGCGCTGCCCGAACGCCGCGCTCCCGGGCTCGCGCTACTGCGGCCTGGACGCCCACCAGGCCCTGGCCCACAAGGACACCGACCGCGTCGGCGCCTAGCGAGAGGGCCGCGTCGCGCGGCTCGGCCCACGTCCCCCGGCGCACCTGCGTCGGCTGTCGCGAGACGGCCCCGCAGGCGGATCTCGTCCGCTTCGCTAACGTGAGTGGGCACGTCGTGCCCGACCCGGATGGGTCGGCACCCGGTCGCGGCGCCTGGCTCCACGCCACGCGCGACTGCTTCCAGGCGGCGACGGCCCGTCGCGCCTTCCACCGCGCCCTCAAAGCGCCGGTTTCGATCCCACAGGACACCGTAGACTTCACTCACACATGGCCAAGAAGCGCGTCCACGAGCTAGCCAAGCAGTACGACATGCCGATGCCGGAGGTCGTCAAGCGCCTGGCTGCCTATGGCATCGAGGTCAAGGCGGCCGCGACCGCCGTGGACGAGAAGCTGGCCGACGCCGCGCTGACCGGCAAGCCGAAGCCCAAGGACGCCGCCAACGGCGCCAAGAAGCCGGCCCAGCCCGTCGTCCAGCAGCGCGCCGGCTTCGGCCACGGCACCGCGCGCGCCCCGCGCCCGCAGAACCTCCCGCCCAAGCCGCCGAGCGACGGCGGGCAGGCGGCCGGCGGCCAGCAGCGCAACGGCGGCGGCGCCGGAGCCGGCCAGCCGCCGCGCGACGGCGCCGGCGGCGGCGCGGCCGGGGGCCAGCGCCAGCGGCCCACGCGCTCCTCGCTGCAGGGCGAGCGCGCGCCCGGCGCGGCCGGCGGCGTGCGCCGCGTGGTCATCGACTCGCAGGCCTCCCGGCGCCAGGGCGGCGGCCCCGGCGGCGGCCCCGGGGGCGGCCCGGGCGGCGGTCCCCCGCAGCGCCCGCCGCGGCGGCGCGGCGGCCGGCGGCGGCGCGGCACCTACGAGGAGCCCGTCGCGCAGGACAAGTCGACGCTGAAGGCCGACGTCATCCGGGTCAACTCCGGGCTCGACCGTCAAGGACGTGGCCGAGTACCTGGGCGTGCCGGTGCCCGAGGTGATCAAGAAGCTGATGGGCCTGGGCGAGATGGCCACGCTGACGCAGACCTTGGCCGACGAGGCCATCCAGCGTGCTGGCCGACGAGTTCGACAAGGAGATCGAAATCGTCACGGCGGCCGAGGACGCCGAGGCCGAGCCGCAGTTCGAGGACGCCGACGAGGACCTCGAGCCGCGCTCGCCGGTGGTCACGATCATGGGCCATGTCGACCACGGCAAGACGTCGCTGCTCGACGCCATCCGCCAGCCGACGTGGCGGCGGGCGAGGCCGGCGGCATCACCCAGCACATCGGCGCCTACCAGGTCCACCAGGACGACGGCAAGACGATCACGTTCCTGGACACGCCGGGCCACGAGGCGTTCACCGCCATGCGCGCCCGCGGTGCCCAGGCCACCGACATCGCGGTGATCGTGGTGGCCGCCGACGACGGCGTGCGCCCGCAGACCCGCGAGGCGGTCGACCACGCCAAGGCGGCCGACGTGCCGATCCTCGTGGCGGTCAACAAGATCGACAAGGAGGGCGCGCAGCCCGACCGCGTGCGCACCGAGATGACCCAGCTCGGCCTGCAGCCGGAGGAGTGGGGCGGCGACACGATGTTCGTCGACGTCTCGGCCAAGACGCACGAGGGCCTCGGGGACCTGCTCGAGGGCATCCTGCTGATGGCCGAGGTCGAGGAGCTCACCGCCAACCCGGACACCGAGGCCTCCGGCACGGTGATCGAGTCCAAGCTCGATCCGGGCCGCGGCGCCGTGGTCACCGTGCTCGTCCAGCGCGGCACGCTGCACATCGGCGACGCGGTCGTCGCCGGCGCCCACTGGGGCCGCGTGCGGGCGATGTCCGACTACACGGGCAAGCGGGTCAAGGAGGCCCTGCCGGCCGAGCCGGTGGAGGTCCTGGGCTTCGACTCCGTGCCCGAGGCGGGCGAGTACGTGCGGGTCGTGGAGAACGACCGCAAGGCCCGCTCGCTGGCCGGCGAGCGCGCGAACCGGCTCAAGCTCGAGCAGCAGGCGCGGCGCGGCGGCGTCAAGACGTCGCTCGCCAACATCTTCGACCAGCGCGGCGACCTCAAGGAGCTCGGCCTCGTGCTCAAGGCGGACGTGTCCGGCTCGCTGGAGGCATTCGAGGACGAGATCGCCAAGCTGCCCGCAGGAGGAGGTCCAGGTCTCGATCGTGCTGTCCGGCGTGGGCGGCATCACCGAGTCCGACATCAACCTGGCCGCAGCCTCCGACGCGGTGGTGCTCGGCTTCAACGTGCGCCCGGTGGGCGACGCGCGCGCGCTGGCCGACCGCGAGGGCGTGGAGATCCGCACCTACTCGGTGATCTACCGGGCCATCGACGAGCTGCGCGACGCCATGCAGGGCATGCTGGCGCCGGAGACCGTCGAGGACGTCGTGGGCAACCTCGAGGTGCGGCAGATCTTCCGCGCGTCGCGCATCGGCGTGATCGCCGGCTGCATGGTCACCGACGGGCACGTGACCCGCGGGGCCAAGGTCCGGCTCATCCGCGACGGCTCGGTCGTCCATGACGGCACGATCGGCTCGCTGCGCCGCTTCAACGAGGACGTGCGCGAGGTCGCGACCGGCTTCGAATGCGGCGTCGTGCTCGCGAATTACTCCAACGTGGAAGAGGGCGACACGATGGAGGTCTACGAGACGCGGCAGGTCGAGCGGACCCTGTCGTAACTTGACGGCGGGACATCCCCACCGCCCCACCCCGATCATCCGACCTTAGGTGGACCCCGCGTTCGTGGTGCTGATGCGGGTGCACCTGCACTTCCCAGAGGCTGGTTCATTGAAGGGCAAGCGCGCCGAGCTCAACCGCGTCAAGGCGCTCCTGCGGGAGCGCCTGCACGTCTCCGTGGCCGAGGTCGCCCACCAGGACTCCTGGCAGCGCTCGACCCTCGCCGTGGCCATCGCGGCCGGCAGCGCCACGCAGGCGCTCCAGACCGCCGACACGGTGGTGCGCGCGCTGGAGGGCCGCCTGCCGCAGGGCATCCGCGTGGAGCGGCGGCTGGCATCGTGGAACGACCTGGAGTCACTAGGATGACCGGCGATCGCATCCGCCGGGTCAACGAGGCCATGAGGGAGGTCTTGTCCGGCGTGATCACCTCCGAGTTGAAGGACCCCCGCGTCGGATTCGTCACCGTGACCGCTGTCGAGACATCGCCTGACCTCCGCCACGCGCGGGTGTTCGTCTCCGTCCTGGGCAACCCGGGCGAGCGGCGGCGCTCGCTGCAGGCGCTCGACCGGGCGCACGGCTACCTGCAGCGCCGCGTGGCCGGCGAGTTGCGGCTCAAGCACACGCCGCACGCTCGAGTTCGCCTACGACGACTCGTCCGAGCGCGGTCTGCGCATAGCGGAGATCATCGAAGGGCAGGATCCCGCCTGATGGGCGGGTCGAACGGCTCGCTGCCGTCGCGCGAGGAGGTCCTGCGGGCGATCCGGGGGGCCGACCGCTTCTGCCTGACCACCCACGAGCGGCCGGACGGCGACGCGGTGGGCTCGCTGGCCGCGATGCAGCAGGTGCTGGCCTCGCTGGGCAAGGACGCGGTCGCGTTCCTGCCGGCGGACGAGTTCCCGCTGCCCTACGAGTACCGCTTCATCAAGCTCGACGGCCTGGCCACGGAGCCGCCCGAGGACCTCGTGCGAGCCGCACGCTGGTCTTCCTGGACTGCGGCAACATCGACCGCACGCCGGCCCGGCAGCTGCGCCGCGACGACGGTGGCGCGACGATCCTCAACATCGACCACCACCACGACAACACGCGCTTCGGCACGGTCAACCACGTCGACCCGCAGTCGTCGTGCACGGCCGAGATCGTGTGGGACCTCATGCACGGCCTGGGCGTGCCGCCCACGCCGGCGATGGCCGAGGCGCTGTACGTCGGCCTGGTCACCGACACCGGCCGGTTCATGTACGAGAACACCGGGCCGCGGGCGCACGAGATGGCCGCCGAGCTGATGGAGCAGGGCGTCGACGCCCACGCGATCTACCGGCGCCTGTACGAGGGCATCCCGCAGGGCAAGCTCGAGCTGCTGGCCCGCGGGCTGTCCAACGTCGAGCGCTTCGACGGCGGCCTGCTGACGCTCACGCACCTGACCCGCGAGGACTACCGCACTGCGGGCGCCGACGAGAGCTACTCGGAGGGCGTGGTGGACCACCTGCGCTCGGTCGAGGGCACCGCGGTGGCCGGGCTGGTGCGCGACCAGCTGTCAGACGGCACGCCGGCCCGCAAGGTCTCGCTGCGGGCCACCGACGACCGCATCGACGTCTCGCGGATCGCCCGCGCCGGGCGGCGGCGGCGGGCACCGCCGCGCGGCGGGCTTCTCCACCGAGCTCGAGTTCCCCGAGCTCGTGGCGTTCCTGCGCGCGCAGCTCGCCGCAACAGCTTGTGACCGACGGAGTGCTCCTGTTCGACAAGCCCGCCGGGGTGACGTCGCACGACGTCGTCGCCGGGCGTGCGGCGGCGCTACGGCAAGGGCGTGAAGGTCGGCCACGCGGGCACGCTCGACCCGTTCGCCACCGGGCTGCTGCTGGTGCTGGTGGGCCGGGCGACGCGCGTGCAGCGCTTCCTGATGGCGCTGCCCAAGCGCTACGAGACGGTCGCCCGGCTGGGCTGACGTCGACCACCGGCGACCCGGAGGGCGAGATCGAGCCGGCGGGCCGACGCCCGGCGAGTGCGTGCTGCCCACCGGGCCGTCATCCGCCAGCGCCCGCCGGCCTACAGCGCGTCAAGATCGGCGGCAAGCGGGCCTACGCGCTGCGCCCGGGCGGGCGAGGCGGTCGAGATCCCCGAGCGCGAGGTGCAGGTGTCGCGCTTCGAGCTGCTAGTGGCGCGACGGAGACCGCGCGGCGTTCGTGATCGAGTGCTCGCGCGGGCACCTACGTGCGCTCGCTGATCGCGGACCTCGGCGACGCCTACTGCGTCGAGCTGCGGCGCACGCGGATCGGGCCGTTCGCCGTCGCCGACGCCGAGCGGTTCATCGGAGCTCGACGACGCGCTGGCGTTCCTGCCCGCGGTCGAGCTGAGCGGCGAGGACGCGCGCCGCGCCGCCCACGGCGTGACGGTCCCGGGCCGCGCGGCCGGCGTCGTGCCGGCTGCGCGACGCGGACGGCCTGATCGCGCTCGCGGAGCCACGCGAGGACGGCACGCTGAAGCCCGTCGTAGGCTTCCGCGGCTGATGGACCTCGTCTGGCTCCCCGACGCCGAGCACGCGTCCCGCGCCGGCTCGCGGTGGGCGAGTTCGACGGCGTGCACGCCGGCCACCGCGAGGTGATCCGCGGCGCCGACACCGTGCTGACGTTCGAGCCGCACCCGCGCACCGTCGTCGCGCCGGCGGCCGCGCCCAAGCTGCTGACGACGCTCGACCAGAAGGCCGACCTGATCGCCGCACTCGCCGTGGACGAGCTGATCGTCATCCCGTTCGACGGCTCGTTCGCCGCCCAGACCGCGCAGGAGTTCATCGACCACGTGCTGGTGCCCAGCTCGGCGCCACCTGGGTGTCGGTGGGGGAGAACTTCCGCTTCGGCAACCGGGCCCGCGGCGACGCGGCGCTGCTGGCAGCGAGCAGGCCCCGTTCGAGACCCGCGTCGTCGAGCTGGTCGAGCTGGAGGGCGAGATCGTGTCGTCCTCGCACATCCGCGGGCTGATCGCCACCGGGGACGTGGCCACGGCGGCCCGGCTGCTCGGCGCGCCGTTCGAGCTGCGCGGCGTCGTCGTCCACGGGGACAAGCGCGGCCGCACGCTCGGCTTCCCCACGGCGAACCTCGTCCCCGACCCAGCGCACGCCGTCCCCGACCACGGCATCTACGCCTGCCGCGCGGTCGTCCCCGGCCTGGGGGAGTGGACGGCGGCGGTGTCGATCGGCGTCCGGCCGACGTTCGTCACCGGCCGCGGCCTGCTCGTGGAGGCGTTCCTGCTCGACTTCGACGGCGACCTCTACGGCCGCGAACTGCGGCTGGAGTTCCGTCGCCCGGACGCGCGGCGAGCGCCGCTTCGAGTCCGTCGACGCGCTGGTCGAGCAGATGCACGAGGACGTGCGCCAGATCGCCGGGCTCGTCCCGTAGACGCCAGGTTTCCGGTGGGTTAGGGTCGCGCCATGACCTGGCGCGCGGCCTGCGTCGTCCTCGCCTGCACGACGCAGGTGGCCGGCACGCCGCCGCCGCCGCCCCCCGCGCCGAGCTCCGGCCGGCGCACGGCTTCCAGTACGAGTTCTTCGGCGGCCCCACGGCCGTGTCGGGCGCCACCGTCGTGGCCGCCTCGCCCACCACGAGCGTGCACGGACAGTCGGTGGAGGGCCGGATCCTGGTGTTCACCCGGCCCGCATCCGGCTGGTCGGGCCTGCGCCACGAGTCGGCGTCGCTGATGCCGCCGGGGCGCAGCGCGACGTACGACGGCTTCGGGGAGTCGGTGGCGATCTCCGGCGACACGGTCGTCGTCGGCGCGCCCGGAAGCGGCTTCGGCGGCGATCGCGATCCAGGCCGGGCGTACGTGTACATCCGGCCGGCGGGCGGCTGGCACGGCCACATCGCCCCGGCGGCCACGCTGACCGCCGCGGGCGGCGGCGCGGGCGACGCGTTCGGCTATTCCGTGGCGATCTCGGGCGGCACGATCGTGGTCGGCGCGCCCTTCCACGGGCACGGCGCCGTGTACGTGTTCGCCCGCCGGCGCGGCGCGCAAACGCAGGCCGCGACGCTGAACGGCCCGCGGGGCAGCCTCGGCTTCGCCGTCGGCGTGTCCGGCAGCACCATCGTCGCCGGGGCGCCGGTCCACCGGGGCGGTGGGGCGGCGTACGCGTTCGTCCGCCGCGGCCGGCGCTGGGCGGGTCAGCGGCTCACGCATCCCGCGGCGGCGCGGCAGGTCGGCTACTCGGTCGCGATCGCAGGCGCCACGATCGCCGTCGGCGCCCCGGACTTCGGCGCCCACGGCGCGCAGCCGCAGGACTTCGTGTACACGCGCACCGCGTCCGGGTGGGGCTCGCGGCCGGCGGCCGTGCTCGCCGCTCCCTCGCCGGCCAAGGCCGGGACGTGCGGCTCGCACGGCGACCGGGTCCCGTACGCGGACCTGGGACGCTCGCTGGCCATCTCGGGCGACCGGATCGTGGTCAACGCCGGCCAGCAGGCGGTGAACTCCACCTGGTTGGGCACCGCGTGCATCTTCACCCGCCCGGCGGGCGGGTGGTCGGGCACGATCACGCAGGCCGCCAGCGTCGAGCGCCCCCCGGGCAGCGGCTCGATGACCAGCCACTTCAGCTTCCACGTCGCGGCCGACGCCGGCACGATCCTGGTCAGCTCCGACGGGCTGCGCGCGGGCAACGTGCTCAGCGTCGGCGCGGTCTTCGTGTACTGACCGTTGGACGGCTGTTGGGGCTTGCCCGGCGGCGCCCGGGGTACGAAGGCGGCATGCGGGTGCTGCTCGCCCATGCCCTGACCCCCAAGCGCCGCCGGTTCGAGCGCGTGCTGGCCGACGCCGGCCACGAGGTGATCGCGGTGGACGACTGCGAGGCCGCGCTGGCGGTCTGCCGCGCGCAGCGCCCGGACGTGGCCGTGCTGCACGCCCGGCTGTGCGAGGGCCTGGTCTGCCGGATCAAGGCCGACCCGGACGCCTACCGGATCGCCGTGCTGCTGATCGTGCCGGCCGGCCTGGCCGCGCAGGAGGCCGTGCGCTGCATGCGCGAGGGCGTGCAGGACTTCCTCGTCGAGCCCGTGGGCGACGGCGAGGTGCTGGCCCGCGTCGAGGCCGCCGCGCGGACCAAGGACCTCCAGCAGGAGCTCGTCGCCCAGGGGCTGCGGCTGGAGTCGCTGCTGCGCGAGGACGCGCTCACCGGGCTGTTCAACCGACGCGCGATCCTCAGCCAGCTCAGCGGCACGATCAGCGGCGCCCGCCGCCACGGCCACCCGCTGTCGGTGGCCATGGTCGACCTCGACGAGTTCAAGGCGATCAACGACGTGCACGGCCACGCGGCGGGCGACGAGGTGCTGATCGCCGCCGTGCGGGCCATGCGGGCGCACCTGCGCGCCGAGGACCAGCTGGGGCGGCTGGGCGGCGAGGAGTTCCTCGTCGTCCTGCCCGACACGCACGAGGGCGCGGCCACCCGCGTGGCCGAGAAGCTGCGCGAGGAGGTGGCGGCGGCACGGGTGGGTGGGCCGGTGCCGGTCTCGGTCACCTGCAGCATCGGCGTGGCCACGTGGGCGGGCGAGAGCCCCGAGCTGCTGCTGCGGCGGGCCGACGAGGCGCTCTACGCCGCCAAGGACGGCGGGCGCGACCGCGTGATCGCTGCTAGCCTGCACGGCCGCACATGACGATGACCGTAGAGGAAAAGCGCGAGATCGTTACGCGCTTCGGGCGCGACGAGACCGACACGGGCGCGACCGAGGTGCAGATCGCGCTGCTCACGCACCGGATCAACCACCTGACCGAGCACCTGCGCGAGCACAAGCACGACCATCACTCCCGCCGCGGGCTGCTGATGCTCAACGGGCGCCGCCGCCGCTTCCTGAACTACCTTCGCAAGAAGGACCTGGACGGCTACCGGTCGCTCATCCGCGAGCTCGGCCTCCGCCGCTAAGGGCAGCCATGGCGATAGCGGCCGGGCAGCCCGCGCCCGAGCTCACGCTCCGCCGCTCCAACGGGGACCCGTTCGCGCGCGAGCAGCTGCTCGGCACGACGACGGTGCTCGTCTTCTATCCGTTCGCGTTCTCGCCGGTCTGCACCGACCAGCTGTCGATCTACAACGACCTACTGGAGGACTTCCGCGAGCGCGGCGTGACCCTGTACGGCGTGTCCTGCGACGCCACGTACTCGCAGACCGCGTTCCGGCAGTCGCTGAACATCGAGATCGAGCAGCTCTCGGACTTCGAGCCCAAGGGCGCCACCTGCCGGGCGTTCGACGTCTATCACCCGGGCGGGTTCCCGCAGCGCGCGCTGGTCATGATCGACCCCGACGGGGTCGTCAGGTGGAGCCACCAGGCGGCCAAGCCGAGCGACCTGCCGGGCGCCAACCTCATCTTCGACGCGCTCTGACACACGACCTCTCGTCCGCCCCGCCACCGCCCGTCGGCGCCGGCGACCACGTCCGCGGGGAGGGGCGGGTGGTGATCGTCTATGGCGACTACGAGTGCCCGTACTGCGCGGCGCTGGAGGCGCGGCTGCGCGAGGTGGCGGCGCGCGTGTGCTTCCGCCACTTCCCCGTGCGCTCGAGCCACCCGCGCGCCCACGCCGCCGCCTGCGCCGCCGAGGCGGCCGGGCTGCAGGGCGCCTTCTGGGCGATGCACGACGCGCTGTTCGCCGACCAGGGACGCCTCGAGGACCCGCACCTGTGGGCGCGCGCCGAGCGCCTCGGGCTCGACGTGGCCCGCTTGGACGCCGACCGCCGCTCCGACGCCGTGGTCGCCCGCGTGCGGGCGGACTTCCGGGCCGGCGTGCGGGCCGGCGTGGCCACCACGCCGACGACGTTCGTCGACGGGCGGACGTTCGCGGGCCGCCCGGACGCGGCGCTGTGGGCTCTGCTCGTCTGAACGTTCGGGGTGGCCCGCCCGCAAGTTCAATGGCTACCTTGCAGGGCGGAGCTGGTTGGATGGAGCAGATCGAACCGTCAAGCGGACCGCCGCGTACTCCTTACTGGTCGATGCCCTCAGACGCCCAGCTGCTGGCCCGCATCTCCTCGGACGCCACCGGGGAGGCGCTGCGCGCCCTCTACCGCTCCTATGCCGGAGAGCTCTACGGCTTCGCGCTCAACGCGCTGGGAGACCGCGGCACCGCCGAGGACGTCGTGCAGGAGGTCTTCACGCGCGCCTGGCGGCACGCGGAGGCCTACGACCCGTCGCGGGGGAGTGTCCGGACGTGGCTCTACCAGATCGCCCGCCACGCCATCATCGACACGCGCCGCCGCGCCGCCGTGCGCCCGGCGCTCGCCCTGCACGAGCCGCGCGAGGAGGAGGACCCCGAGGGCCTCTCCATCGAGCGCGCGATGCTCGGCTGGCAGGTGGCCGGGGCGCTCGAGAAGCTGACGCTCGAGCACCGCCAGGTCATCCGCCTGGCGCACGTACAGGGCCTCTCCGTGCGGGAGATCGCCGAGCGTCTCGGGCTGCCCGAGGGCACGGTCAAGAGCCGCACCTGGTACGCGCTGCGCTCCTTGCGGCTGGTCCTCGAAGAGATGGGAGTGCGCGCATGACGACGCACGTCCATGCGGACCTCGGCGCCTACGTGCTGGGCGGGCTCGGGCCGTCCGAGACCGAGCGCGTCCGCGCGCACATCGCCGACTGCCCCGAGTGCGCCGCCGCCCACTCGGAGCTCGAAGGCCTGCCGCAGCTGCTCGACCTCGCGGTCGTGGCCGGCGCCGGCGAGGAGGACCCGCTGCCGCCCGCGATCGAGGAGCGCGTGCTCGACCGCTTCGCCCGCGAGCGCCGGGAGACCCGGCCGCGCCGGCGCTGGCGCCCGCGGATCGCGTTAGGCGTGCCCGCCGCCCTGGTGGGCGCGGCCGCCGCGGCCGCGCTGATGATCGGCGCGCTCGGCTACCGCACCGCGCCGGCGACCCACTACCACCTCGCGCTCAAGCCGATGGGCACCACCCCGGTGTCGGCCACGGCCCGCGTCGGCCTGCGCTCGGTCCAGAACGGCACCCGCGTGCAGCTGTGGGTGCACGACCTGCCGACCCGGCCGGGCGACGTCTACGAGGTGCTGTGCTCCAACCCGCGCTGGTCGGCCAGCGCCGGGACCTTCCGGGTGGACGCCCGGGGCAACGCCTACGTCGTGCTGACGACGGCGGCAAAGCGCGGCAACTACGACCGCATCGTCGTGGTCCGCCGCTCAGCCGGCTCGCCGCAGCCCGTGCCCGTGATGGGCGCGCGGCTCGCCTAGCCGCGCCGCCTTCACCGAACCGGTCGTCTAACTTGCGCGTACCGCCTGCCGTGCTCGATCACGCACAAGCGTTCTGGCTCCGCACACCGGGTCGCGGAGAGATCCGTCCCGCCCCGCTGCCCGAGCCGGGGCGCGGCGACGTCGTGGTGCGCACGCTGCGCTCCGCCGTCAGCCGCGGCACCGAGGCACTGGTGTTCCGCGGCGGGGTGCCGCCGAGCCAGTACGCGGCCATGCGGGCGCCGTTCCAGCAGGGGGACTTCCCGGGGCCGGTCAAGTACGGCTACCTGAACGTCGGCGCCGTCGAGCAGGGGCCGCCCGAGCTGCGCGGGCGCACCGTGTTCTGCCTGTACCCGCACCAGACGGCGTACGTGGTGCCGGCCGGCGCCGTGACCGTCGTGCCCGACGACGTGCCGCCCGCGCGCGCCGTGCTCGCCGGCACGGTCGAGACCGCCCTCAACGCCCTGTGGGACGCGCCCCCGCTGGTGGGCGACCGCGTCGCCGTCGTCGGCGCCGGGATGGTCGGCTGCTGCGTGGCCCGGCTGCTCGCCCGCTTCCCGGCGGTCGAGGTCACGCTCGTCGACGTCGACCGGTCGCGGGCCGCGGTCGCGGCCGCGCTCGGCGCGCGCTTCGCGCACGCGGACGAGGCCGCCGGCGGCCGCGACCTGGTCGTGCACACGAGCGCGACGTCGGCCGGGCTGCAGCGCTCGCTCGAGCTGCTCGCGGCCGAGGGCACGGTGCTCGAGCTCAGCTGGTACGGCGACGCGGAGGTGCGGCTCTCGCTGGGCGGCGCGTTCCACACGGGCCGCCTCGGGCTGCGCGCCAGCCAGGTCGGGACCGTGTCCCCGGCCCGGAGCGCGCGGCGCACGACGGCCGACCGGCTCGCCCTGGCGCTCGAGCTGCTGCGCGATCCGGCGTTCGACGCGCTGCTGACCGGCGAGTCGCCGTTCGCCGACCTGCCCGCCGTGATGCCCCGCCTGGCCGAGGGCAGCCTGCCCGCGCTCTGTCACTCCATCACCTACGAGGGGGCCTAGCGGCGTGTTCAGCGTCACCGTCCGCGACCACATGATGATCGCCCACAGCCTGCGCGGCGCCGTGTTCGGCCCGGCGCAGCGGCTGCACGGCGCGACCTACGTGGTCGACGTGACGTTCCGCCGCGCGGAGCTCGACGCCGACGGGATCGTGATCGACATCGGCCGCGCGGCCGACGCGCTGAACGAGGTGATGGGCGAGCTGAGCTACCGCAACCTCGACGACGACTTCGACTTCAACACCACCACCGAGGTGCTGGCCAAGCTGATCGCGGACCGGATGGCCGAGCGCGTGGCCGGCGTTGGACTCGACGGAATAGTCGTGACGCTGCGGGAGTCCCATGTGGCATGGGCGAGCTACGAGCGGGATCTGTGAGCGAGGTCCACTTCATCGTGCCGGCGGGGATCGACGACCCGGCGCGGCCGAGCGGCGGCAACACGTATGACCGCCGGGTGTCCCGGGGGCTCGCGGCGCTCGGCTGGACGGTGCACGAGCACGTCGGGGCGCGCGCGGTCGAGGCGCTGCCGGACGGCGCGCTCGTGCTCCTGGACGGCCTGATCGCGTCGCCCGCCCCCGAGGTGCTCGTGCCGCACGCGCGGCGGCTGCGCCAGATCGTGCTCATGCACATGCCGTTCGCCGACGAGCGCGAGCGCGCCGTGCTCGAGGCGGCGGCCGCGGTGATCACGACCAGCGACTGGACCCGGCGGCGGCTGGGGGAGTTGTACGGCGTGCCGGCCGTCGTGGCGGAGCCCGGCGTCGACGCTCGCCGCGCTCGCGCCTGCGAGCGAAGCGGGCGGCGCGCTGCTCTGCGTCGCCGCGGTGATCCCCGGCAAGGGGCACGACGTGCTGCTCGACGCCCTCGCCACGGCCGAGGACCTCGCCTGGCGCTGTACCTGCGTGGGCAGCCTCGACCGCGACCCGGCGTTCGCGGACGCCGTGCGCCGCCGGGCGCCGGCGCGGGTGCGGTTCACGGGACCCCGCACCGGCCCGGAGCTCGACCGCGCCTACGCCGCCGCCGACCTGCTCGTGCTCGCGTCCCGCGCCGAGACCTACGGCATGGTGGTCACCGAGGCGCTCGCCCGGGGCGTGCCGGTGCTCGCTACGGACGTGGGCGGCGTCCGCGAGGCGCTCGGCCACGGCGGGCTGCTGGTTCCCCCCGGCGACCAGGCGGCGCTCGGCGCCGCCCTGCGGCGCTGGCTGAGCGACGCCGCGCTGCGCGGGCGCCTGCGCCGGGCGGCCCGGGAGCGGCGCGCGGCGCTGCGCGGATGGGCGGCAACCGCGGCGGACGTCGCCGCCGTCCTGACCGACGTGGCGCGCCCGCTGGCGGGAGCGGCGCGATGAGCGCGACGGCCGTCCGGGTCAGCCCCGCGTGGCTCGCCCTGCGCGAGCCGGCCGACGCGGCGGCGCGCTCGGCTGAGCTCGCGGAGCGCCTCGCGCGGCACGTCGCCGGGCGGAACGGGCTCGTGATCCATGACCTCGGTGGCGGCACGGGGGCGATGGGCCGCTGGCTCGCCCCGCGGCTGCCGGGGCCGCAGCACTGGGTGGTGCACGACCGCGACGCGGAGCTGCTCGAGCTCGCCGCCGCGCCCGGCGTCGCGCTGCGGACGTCCGACGTCACGCAAGCGGACTTCAGCGGCGCCGACGTGGTCACGGCCTCGGCGCTGCTCGACCTGCTGACCGCGGACGAGCTCGCCGCCATCCTCGCCGCCTGCGCCGGGGTTCCGCTGCTGCTCGCGCTCACCGTCACCGGCCGCGTCGCGCTGACGCCGGCGGAGCCGCTCGACGCGCGCCTCGAGGCCGCGTTCAACGCCCACCAGCGCCGAGACGGCCGGCTCGGCCCGGACGCCGTCGCCGCGGTCCGCGCCCGGAGCGCCCGGGTCCTCGTCCGCCCGAGCCCGTGGCATCTGGGCGCGGCGCAGGCCGAGCTGGCCGCCGAGTGGCTGGAGGGGTGGGTGGCCGCGGCGTGCGAGCAGGACCCCGCGCTGGCCCCGGAGGCCGCCGCCTACCGGGAGCGGCGGCTCGCGCAGGCCGGCACCGGGGCGCTCGCCGTCACCGTCGACCATGCCGACCTGCTGGTGCTGCCGTGAGGGCCGCCGCACGCAGCGCGCGCCTGTGGCGCGTGATCCGCTACACCGTGGCCGTGGGGACGTTCGCCGTCCTGGTCTGGCGCCTGGGCACTGGCCCGTTCCTCGACGGGCTGCGGATGGTGGACGGCGGGTCGCTGGCCGCCGCGGTGGGCCTCGCCGCGATCACCACGGTCTGCTGTGCGTGGCGCTGGCGGGTCGTGGCCCGCGGCCTCGGCGTCGAGCTGCGGCTGGGCACCGCCGTCGCCGCGTACTACCGCTCGCTCTTCCTCAACGTCACGCTGCCCGGCGGCGTGCTGGGCGACGTCCATCGCGGGATCAGCCATGGCCGCGACACGCGCGACGTCGGCCGCGGGCTGCGCGCGGTGGCCTGGGAGCGCTCGGCGGGGCAGGTCGTGCAGGCCGTCCTCACGCTCGCCGTCCTCCTCGCGCTGCCGTCGCCCGTGCGGCGGCTCGTGCCGTTCGTCGCGGTCGCGCTGCTGGCGGCGGCCGCCGCCGTCGCGCTGGGGATGCGCACGTGGCCGCGACTGCGCCGCGACCTGCGCGCCGCGGTGCTGCCCCGACGGGCGTGGCCGTCCATCGCCTGCGCGTCGGCGCTGATCGTCGCGGGCCACGCGCTGACGTTCCTGATCGCCGCGCGGACCGCCGGGGCGACCGCGCCGGCGTCGCTGATGCTGCCGCTGGCGCTGCTCGTGCTGCTGGCCGGGGCGCTGCCCAACGTCGGCGGCTGGGGGCCGCGCGAGGGCGTGACCGCCTGGGCGTTCGCCGCCGCCGGGCTGGGCGCGTCACGCGGGGTCGCCACGGCTGTCGTCTATGGCGTGATGGTGTTCGCCGCCACCCTGCCGGGCGCCGCGGTCCTCGCCGCGGGCTGGCTGCGAGGCCGCCTTGCCTGAGCGCCCCTACACGATGCTGAGCTGCTGCGTGTCGCTCGACGGCTACCTGGGCGACCGCACGCCGCGGCTCGCGCTCTCCAACGACGCGGACTTCGAGCGCGTCGACGAGGTGCGCGCCTCCTGCGACGCGATCATGGTCGGTGCGGTCACCGTGCGCACCGACAACCCGCGGCTGCTGGTGCGCTCCGAGCTCCGGCGCGAGGAGCGGACCGCCCGCGGGCTCCCGCCGTCGCCGATGAAGATCACGGTGACCGAGCGGGGCGACCTCGACGCGCGAGTCGAACTTCTTCACCGCCGGCGAGGTCGAGAAGCTCGTCTACACCTCCAGCGCGCGGGTGGCCGACGCCCGCCGGCGGCTCGGGCCGGTGGCGACGGTCGTGGACGGCGGCCGGCGGGTGCGGATGCGCCGGCTCAGCGAGGACCTCGCCGACCGGGGCGTGCGAGCGGCTGATGGTCGAGGGCGGCGGCGTCGTGCACACCCAGTTCCTGGCCGGCGACCTCGTCGACGAGCTGCAGCTGGTGGTCGCGCCGTTCTTCGTCGGCGACTCGAGCGCCCCGCGGTTCGTGACCGACGGGCGCTTCCCGTGGCACGCCGGGCGCCGCGCGACGCTCGCCGCCGTGCGCCAGATCGGCGACGTCGTGCTGCTGCGCTACGCCCTCTCACCCCGGTTCGAGGACGCATGAAGACGCGCTGGACGATCCGGGCGGTGCCGGTGATCGGGCTGATCGCCCAGGGGCTGCTGCTCGCCGTGCTGGCGGCCACCGCCGGGCTGGGCGAGGCCGGCTGGCGGGTCGGCGTCGCCTGCGCGCTGATCATGGCGGCGGCGCTGGGGCGCGGCCTGGCGCGCAATCGTCCCGAGCGGCTCGGCCCGGCGTCGTGGGTGACGCTCGCCCGGGCCACGCTGGCGGTCGGGGTCGCCGCGCTCGTCGCGGACTCGTTCGCGCGCGACACGCCCGTCGCGCTGCTCGTCGCGCTCGCCGCCGTCGCGCTCGCCCTGGACGCGGTCGACGGGCCGCTGGCGCGGCGGACGGGGACGTCGACCGCGCTCGGCGCGCGCTTCGACGGCGAGGTCGACGCGTTCCTGATCCTGGCCCTCAGCGCCTACGTGGCCCCGGCCTACGGGACCTGGGTGCTCGCCATCGGCGCCGCCCGCTACGTCTTCCTGGCCGGCGAATGGCTGCTGCCCTGGATGCGCGCGCCGCTGCCGCCCCGCCGCTGGCGCCGGGTCGTCGCCGCCGCGCAGGGGATCGTCCTGATCGTCGCGGCCGCCGGGATCCTGCCCGGGGCGCTGACGCAGGCGCTCCTGGCCGCCGCACTGGCGGCGCTGGCGGCGTCGATGGGGGAGTGCGCCTGGTGGCTGTGGCGCCGGCGCGGCCAGGCGGGCGAGCGGGAGCCGCTGCCCGCGGACGTCGCCGTCGGCCTCACCGTGCTCGCCCTGGCGCTCGTGTGGGCCGCGCTCGTCGCGCCCGACCAGCCGGGCCACTTCACGCTCGGCGCGTTCGCGCGGGTCCCGCTCGAGCTGCTCGTCTTCGTCGCCGTGGCCGTCCTGCTGCCCGCCTGGCCGCGGCGCGTGCTGGTCGCGGCCGCGGGCGTCCTGCTGAGCGTGCTCGTGCTCGTGAAGATCCTCGACGTCGGCTTCTTCATGGCGTTCGACCGGCGCTTCGACCCGGTCGACGACTCGGGGTATGTCGGCGTCGGCATCGACACGCTGCGGATCGGGGTCGGTGCCCTGAAGGCGTACGCCGCGGTCGCCGGCATCGCCGTGGTCCTCGCCGCGTTCCTGGCGATCCCGGTCGTGGCGCTGTGGCGCGTGACGCGGGTCGCGGCCGGCCATCGCGGCTGGGCGCTGCGGGCGGCGGCGGCGCTCGGCCTGCTGTGGGTGGCGCTGCACGTCGCCGGCGCGCCCGTCGCCTCCTCGAGCGCCACCGCACTCGCCGTCCACGAGGTGCGGGTGGTGCGGGCCGGCCTGAACGACCGCGCGGTCTTCGCCCCCCAGATCGCCCACGACCGCTTCGCCTCCGTTCCCGGCGACCGGCTGCTGACCGGGCTCCGGGGCAAGAACGTGCTCGTCGTGTTCGTCGAGAGCTACGGCCAGGTGGCGGTCCAGGGCTCGTCCTTCTCGCCCGGGGTCGACGCGCTGTTGCAGCGCGGCACCGCCCAGCTGCGGAGCGCCGGGTTCGCCTCGCGCAGCGCGTTCCTCACCTCGCCGACGTTCGGCGGCCTGAGCTGGCTGGCGCACGCCACGCTGCAGTCCGGGCTGCAGGTGAACGGGCAGCGGCGCTACGCCCAGCTCATCCACAGCAAGCGGCTGACGCTGACGACGGCGTTCAAGCGCGCCGGCTGGCGGGTGGTGGGCGTGATGCCGGCGAACCGCCGGGACTGGCCGGAGGGCTCGAGCTTCTACCACTACGAGAAGATCTACAACCGCGACAACCTCGGCTACCGCGGCACGCGCCTCGGCCTGTACCGGACGCCCGACCAGTACGCGTTCTATTCCCTGCAGCAGCACGAGCTGGCCAAGCCGCACCACCAGCCCGTGTTCGCCGAGATCGACACGATCTCGAGCCACTTCCCGTGGGAGCAGGTCCCGCGGATCCTGCCGTGGGACCAGCTCGGCGACGGCACGATCTTCGACCACGTCCCGGCGCAGGAGTTCGCGCGCCCGGGGCTGTTCGCCGACGCCGCGACGGCGAAGGTCGCCTACGGGCGCTCGATCCAGTACGCGATGGGCTCGCTGATCTCGTTCGTGCGGCGCTATGGCGACAAGAACTCGGTGGTGATCCTCATGGGCGACCACCAGCCGGCGACGTTCGTCAGCGGCCAGGATGCCACCCACAACGTGCCCGTTTCGATCATCGCCCACGACCCGAAGGTCATCGACCAGATCGCTTCCTGGGGCTGGCAGGACGGCCTGCTGCCGGGCCCGCAGGCTCCGGTCACGCCGATGGCCTCGTTCCGCGATCGCTTCCTCAGCGCGTTCAGCTCGCCGCGATGAGGCAGGAGGAGCGGGCGCCCTTCGAGCAGGCGCTCCGGCGCGCCCGCGAGTCGGCGGGCGAGTATGTCGGCCAGGAGAGCTTCATGTCCGCCGGCGAGATCCGGGAGCTCGCGCGGCAGGCCGGCGTCGGCCAGGGCGTCAGCGTGCTCGACCTGTGCTGCGGCACGGCCGGCCCCGGGTGCCTGATCACGCGGGAGCTGGGCTGCGACTACCTGGGCGTCGACGCCAGCCCCAGCGCCGTCGCGCTCGCCGGTGCGCGCGCCGGCGCGCTGCCGTGCCGCTTCGCGGTCGGGCAGGTCCCGCCGCTGCCGCCGGGCGCGTTCGACGTCGTGCTCCTGCTCGAGACGATGCTCGCCTTCCCGGACAAGGACCCGCTGGTGCGGGCCGTGGCGGCGGTGCTGCGACCCGGCGGGCGCTTTGCCTTCACGCTCGAGGAGGGGGCCCGGCTCACCGCGGCCGAGCGGCTGGCGATGCCCGACGCCGACACGGTCTGGCTCACGCCCTTCGCGGACGTCGTCCGGTCCCTGGAGCAGGCCAGGCTCGCCGTCACGTGGGTCGAGGACCACAGCCGCGCCCACCGCGCGCAGGCCCAGGCGCTGGCGGACGCGTACGCCGAGGACGCCGCGGCGATCGCCGCGCAGATCGGCCGCCGGGCGCTCGACGAGCTGCTCGCCGCCCATCGCCTGTGGATCGACTGGCTTGATGAGGGGCGGGTCCGCAAGCTCGCGCTCGTGGCGAACCGCCCCGGCCCGGCCGCGTATCCCCCTGGGGGGTAGCGACCGAAAGGATCAGATGTTCCGATGGATGGCCGCGGCCCTCGCTGCGGCAGCGCTTGCCCTCGCCGGCTGCGGCGGCTCGAGCAAGCCGTCGTCGTCGGGCTCCGCCGCCGCGAGCGGCGGCTCGACCCTCAACATCGCCGCCAACCCCGGCGGCGCCCTCAGGTTCACCCAGTCGTCGCTGACCGCCAAGGCCGGCAAGGTGACGATCCACTTCACGAACAAGTCCAAGATCCCGCACGGCGTCGTGATCACCGGCCACGGCGTCAACGTCAAGGCGGCCGTGGTCACCGGCGGCTCGAGCTCCGCCACGGCGACGCTGAAGCCCGGCACGTACACGTTCTACTGCCCCGTGCCCGGCCATCGCGCCGCTGGGATGGTGGGGACCATCAAGGTGTCCTCGTAGAGCGAAGCGCTCTCTCCCGGTAGGCGAAGATCGCGTCGAGATCGCGCGCCACGAACAGGCGGCGCGCGATCTCGCCCAGCGGCCCGTAGGGCAGTGCGTAGCGGACCGTGTCGCGCATCAGCGTGCCGCCGTCCGGGTGCGCGGCGAACTCGTGCGTGTGGTGCCACAGCGCGTACGGCCCGTGGACCTGCGCGTCCACGAACCGCTCGCCCGGCACCCACTCCTCGATCCGGGTCAGCCAGCCGATCGGGACGCGGTGGAGCTCGAGCCGGTACGCGATGAGCGTGCCGGCGCGCATCTCGATCGGCCGCGGCGTGACGATGCGGAAGCCGAGCCACGGCGGCGTGATCGCCTCGAGGTTCCCGGCGTCGGCGAAGAACGGGAACACCTCGTCGGGCGACCCGGCGAGGCGCTGCTCGCGGCGGAGGGTGTGGTGGCCGAACACGCCCCGGGTACGGCGTGGGTCGCCGTGCCGGGTCAGGCGAACGGCCGGCTGGGTAGAGGTGCATGCCTGGCACACCGTGGTCCCTGAGTCGCGGTATGCGCGACTCGGTGACCACGCCCCGGGGCCGACCGGCGCCCTACCCAGCCAGCCGTTCGCCGAGCCCGCCCTCAGCGCACGCGTTCGAGGCCCGCCACACCGCAGCCCTCTTCGAGCCGCGCCGGCCCGAACGCCTCGACCGGGCCGAGCGCGCCCGCGCCCGACACCCGCTGGCGCGCCGCCCAGGCCAGGAACGACGCGGTGAAGTCGTAGCCGTCCACGCCGTCCAGGTGGACTTCCGAGAGCCGGTCGCCCGCGGCCGAGTACGCCTCGGCGGCGATCCAGGAGCGGCCGCCCGGGGTGGTCCCCGGCTCGGGGTCCGGGACCAGGCCGGCCACCCGCTCGCCGACCGCCTGCATGACGGCGCGGGCGCCGGGCAGCCGCGTGACCAGCTCGCCGACGAGCGACCCGGCCTGCAGCGGCTTGGCCAGCGGGCCGAACCAGCCCAGATACACGTTGACCTCGCGCAGCCGCGGGTAGGCCGCGGGCAGCCCGAAGTGCTCGGCGCCGCCGACCGAGATGCCCGGACGCGGCTTGCCGGCCACCGAGAACGAGCGGACGCGCTCCGCCGCCCGGGCGCGGACCACGCGGCCGCCGCGGAACGCGTGCCCGTCGGCCAGCGTCACGCCGACCAGCGAGCTGCGCGTGCCCGCCGACAGCGAGCTCACGGTCCCGCCCAGCGAGTAGTAGCCGACGTCGACGCGCACGGCGTCCTCGCCCGCCTCCTCCAGCGCCAGCGCCCCGGCCAGCGCGCCCGGCGCGAAGTCGTAGCCCATCGCGGTCAGCAGCCGGGCGCCGGACTCCGCGGCCGGACCGCCGAACTCGTCGAACACGGAGCGGATGAACGCCGGCTCGCCCGTCGAGTCCAGGTACGTGCAGCCGGCGGCGACGGCGGCGCGCACGGCGGCGGTGCCCCACTTGGCGAACGGCCCGACCGTGGAGATCAGCACGTCGTCGGGCGAGTCGACCAGCGCGAAGACGGTGTTCTGGCGCAGCGCGTCCGCTTGGACGCGCTCCAGGCCCGCCAGAGACGGCGCCAGCCGCTCGAGGTTGCGCGCGGCCAGCACCGGCCGGGCGCCCTGCGCGAGCAGTCGCTCGGCCACCAGGCGCCCGGTGTAGCCCGTGGCGCCGAACACGACGATCCGCCCCGGCATGCGGCCGAGACTACCCGTCGGCGCCGGTCCGAGAGCGCCTTCATACAATGTCTGTCAACGACTACCGAAGCGTCAAGACGATGCAGAGGGCCCGCCGCCTACCGAGGCGGGCGCAGAGAAAGGGACATATGTCTGAAGTGCACCGGGTCGCCGTCGAAATCGGCGGGACCGAGATCGCCTTCGAGACGGGCAAGATGGCCAAGCAGGCCTCCGGCGCGGTCACCGTGACCGCGGGCGACACCGTGGTGCTCTCCACGGCGACCGCGGGGAACCTCCGCGACGTCGACTTCCTGCCGCTGACCGTCGACGTCGAGGAGCGGATGTACGCCGCGGGCAAGATCCCCGGCTCGTTCTTCAAGCGCGAGGGCCGCGCGGGGGAGAAGGCGACGCTGATCGCCCGCATGATCGACCGGCCGCTGCGCCCGCTGTTCCCCAAGGGGTGGCGGCGCGAGACGCAGCTCGTCGGGCTCACGCTCTCCGTGGACCAGGTCCACACCTACGACGTCCTGGCGATGAACGGCGCGTCCGCCGCGCTGATGATCTCCGACATCCCGTTCCCGACGCGCGGTCGGCGCGGTGCGGATCGGCAAGGTCGACGGCAACTTCGTCGTCAACCCCACGGAGGAGCAGCTCCAGACCGCGGACATGGATCTCGTGGTCGCCGGCACCGACGAGGCGATCCTGATGGTCGAGGCCGGCGCCAACGAGGTGCCCGAGGCCGAGATCCTCGACGCGCTGGACATCGCGCACGACGGCGATCAAGAAGCTGACGCGCGGCGCAGAACGAGCTGCGCGAGAAGGCCGGCAGGCCCAAGCTGGAGATCGAGGTCCCGAAGGCCGACCCGGACCTGCGCGCGAGATCGCCGAGTCGCACGGCGCCGCCCTGGACCAGGCCACGCAGGTCGAGGACAAGCTGGAGCGCCAGAACGCGACCAAGGCGGTCGAGGAGGCTGTGCTCGACGCAGTACTGCGGCGACCCCGAGGCGCCCGACGTTCGCCGAGTTCCGCCAGCGCGCGCAGCTCGCGTTCGACGCGCTGGAGAAGAAGCTCATCCGCGAGCGGATCGCCGTCCACAAGAAGCGCCCGGACGGCCGCTCGGAGCGCGAGATCCGGCCGATCTCGATCGAGGTCAAGCCGCTGCCGCGCACGCACGGCTCGGCGCTGTTCACCCGCGGCCAGACGCAGGCCCTGTCCGTCGTCGCCCTGGGCACGACGCGCGAGGAGATGCGCCTGGACAACCTCGGGCTGGAGACCTCCAAGCGCTACTTCCACCACTACAACTTCCCGCCGTTCTCGGTGGGCGAGGCCGGGTTCATGCGCGGCCCCAAGCGCCGCGACATCGGCCACGGCGCGCTCGCCGAGCGCGCGCTCGTTCCGATGATCCCGAGACCAGGAGGACTTCCCGTACACGATCCGCGTCGTGTCGGACATCCTCGAGTCCAACGGCTCGTCCTCGATGGCGTCGGTCTGCGGCTCCAGCCTCAGCCTGATGGACGCCGGCGTGCCGCTCAAGCGGCCGGTCGCCGGCATCGCCATGGGCCTGATCAAGGAGGGCGACGACTACATCGTCCTCTCCGACATCGCCGGCGTCGAGGACCACCTCGGCGACATGGACTTCAAGGTCGCCGGCACCGAGCGGGGCATCACCGCCCTGCAGATGGACATCAAGATCACGGGCGTCACCTTCGAGATCATGCGCGACGCGCTCGAGCAGGCCAAGGAGGGGCGCACGTTCATCCTCGGCAAGATGCACGAGGCGATCGGCGCCCCGCGCGAGCAGCTCTCGGAGTTCGCGCCGCGGATCAGCTCGATCCAGATCGACCCGGAGAAGATCGGCCTGCTGATCGGCAAGGGCGGCGAGACGATCCGCTCGCTCCAGGAGGAGTACGAGTCCCAGATCGACGTCAACGACGAGGGCCAGGTGCTCGTCTACGCCGTCACCGGCGCCCAGGGCGACGCGCTGATCGAGCGCATCCGCTCGATGACCAAGGAGGTCGAGGTCGGCGACGAGTACAAGGGCAAGGTCGTCAAGACCACGACCTTCGGCGCCTTCGTCGAGCTGGCCAAGGGCACCGACGGCCTGCTGCACATCTCCAACGTCTCGCCGGGCAACCGCGTCGGGACGGTCGAGGAGGTGCTCAACAAGGGCGACGAGATCGCCGTGCGCGTCGTCGAGGTCGACAAGGAGCGCGGCCGCATCGGCCTGCGCCTCGCGGACGACCCGGACATCGCCGGCAAGACCGCCGAGGAGCTGGCCACCGTCGGCACCGGCGACCCGACGATGGGTGGCGGCGGCGGCCGTGACCGCGGCCCGCGGCGGCGACCGCAACGGCCGGGGCGGCGGCGACCGCGGCGGCCGGGGGCGCGACCGCGACCGCGACCGCTCGCGCGGCGACCGGGACCCGGACCGCAACCGCTAGGCCACGGCCATCCCCGCCCACCGGATAACGGAGCTCGACTCCGGGCTGCGGATCGCCACGGAGCACATGCCCTCCGTGCGGTCCGCGGCCCTGGGCTTCTTCGTCGCCACCGGCTCGCGCGGCGAGGCGGTCGGCGAGGCGGGGCTGTCGCACTTCCTCGAGCACCTGCTGTTCCGGGGGACGGATCGCTACGCGTCGGCGGAGATCGACCAGCTGTTCGACGGCATGGGCGCCGAGCTCAACGCCGGCACGGACAAGGAGAGCACCGCGGTCTACGCCCGCATGCTCGACCAGCACCTGCCGGCGGCGTTCGACGTGATGGCCGACATGGTCTGGCGCCCCGCGTTCAAGCGACGTCGACCCCGAGCGCGAGGTCGTGCTCGAGGAGATCGCGATGTACGAGGACGACCCGCAGGACACGGTGTTCGACGTGCTCGGCGAGGCGGTGTTCGGCGGTCATCCGCTGGGGCGGCCGATCATCGGCCGCGCGCCGGTCATCCGCGACACGCCGGTGGACGTGATCGCCGACTTCCACCGCCTGCCGCTACGTGCCGCGCAGCGTCGTCATCGCCGCCGCCGGCTCGGTCGACCACGACCAGATCGTCGAGCTGGCCTCGCGCACCGTGCGCGAGGGCGACGGCGCGGCGCCCGTGCCCGAGCCGGCGCCGGCCGACCCGCCGGCCACCGTGCGCTTCCTGCGCAAGGACACCGAGCAGTGCCACGTCATGCCTCGGCGGCGTCGGGCTGCCGCGCGGCGACGACCGCCGCTTCGCCGCCCGCGTGCTGGACGCGATCTTCGGCGGGCTGTCCTCGTCACGGCTCTTCCAGGCCGTGCGCGAGGAGCGCGGGCTGGCCTACTCGGTCTACTCGTTCGCCGGCCAGTACGCGGACACGGGCCAGATCGGCCTCTACGTGGGCACCCGGCCGGAGAACCTCAACGAGGCCATGGCGGTCGTGCGAGAGGAGCTGGGGCGCCTGCGCGAGCAGCCCGCCACCGAGGAGGAGCTGGTGCGGGCGCGCGAGAACGTCAAGGCCCGCATCGTGCTGGGCATGGAGTCGACCGGCTCGCGCATGCACCGGCTGGGCGGCTCGCTGCTGTTCGGTCTGCCGCTGCTGGAGACCGACGAGGTGATGGCCCGCATCGACGCGGTGTCGCTGGACGACATGCGCGGCGCTCGTGGAGGAGCTGTGGCGGCCGGGTGCGCTGTCGGCGGCCGGGCATCGGCCCGGACGAGGACGCCTTCCGCTCGGCGGTCGAGGGCGTGGCGGGCGAGCCCCTGGCGGCATGATCCGCGTCGCCGTGGCCGGCGCCGCGGGGCGCATGGGGCGCGACGGTGTGCGAGGCGGTCGAGGGCGCGGACGACCTCGAGCTCACCGGGCGGGCCGACCCGGCGCTCGGCACGCCGCTGGAGGCCGTGCTCGACGGCGCGGACGTGGTCGTCGACTTCACGCTCCCCGACCAGGCGGTGGCCAACGCCGCGCTGGCCGCGGGCGCGGGCGTCCACGTCGTGATCGGCACCACCGGCTGGGACGAGGCCGCGCTGCGCGAGGCCGTCGCCGGCGCCCGCGGCAACGTGTTCGCCGCGCCGAACTTCGCGATCGGCGCCGTGCTGATGATGCGCTTCGCGGCCGAGGCCTCGCGGCACATGGCGGCGGCGGAGATCATCGAGTACCACCACCCGGCGCAAGCTCGACGCGCCGTCCGGCACCGCCGCCCGCACCGCGCGGCTGATGGACGGCGACGTGCCGATCCACTCGGTGCGGCTGCCCGGGATCGTCGCCGACCAGGACGTGATCCTCGGCGACGTCGCCCAGACGCTGACCATCCGCCACGTCACCACCGACCGCACGAGCTTCATGCCGGGCGTCCTGCTGGCGGTGCGCGCGCGTGGCCGAGCTGCCCGAGTCCCCGCTGATCGGGCTCGAGCGGCTGTTGTGGCCGGACTAGTCGCCGTCACCGACCACGCCGTCGAGCGCTACCTGCAGCGCGTGCGGGGCGCGCTGGACCCCGCGCACGGAGATCGCCGCGCGCGTGCGGCGGCCGTCGACGCCGGCCGCACGGAGCCCGGGCGAGCGCGGCGCGATGCTCGTGCGCGACGCGCGAGCGGCCGGATCTCGTCTACGTGTGCATGGAGGACCGCCCGCGCGGCGAACTGGTCGTCGTGACCCTGTGGGAAGAGGGCGAGGACGCGCGCCGTGCCCCGCGCGCTTCACCGACGCGCTCCGAGTGGGCACCAGCGACGTGCCCGATCGTGAGCTCACCGTGCGCACCCGGACAAGGTGCTGTTCCCGGCGGACGGGATCACCAAGGCCGACCTGGCCGCGTCACTACGCGACGGGTGGCCGAGGTGATGGTCCCGCACATGCGCGACCGGCCGATGAACCTGTGGCGCTGGAACAGGGCATCGAGGGCGACGGGTCGTCCAGCAGTCGCTGCCGAAGGGCGCGCCCGACTGGGTCGCGCGCGTCGAGGTGCCGCGCCGCAAGGGCGGCGAACATCGTCCACGGGCTGATCAACGACGACCGCGACGCTGCGCTGGCTGGCCCAGCAGAACTGCATCACGCCGCACGTGTGGAACAGCCGCGCGGACAAGCTCGACCGGCCGGACCGCATCGTCTTCGACCTCGACCCGACCGGCGAGGACTTCGCGGTGGTGCGCGCGGCGGCGCTGACCGTGGCCGGCGTGCTGCGCGAGCTGGGCTGGAGCCGTTCGCGATGGTCTCCGGCTCGCGCGGCATCCACGTCTTCGCGCCGCTGAAGCGCACGCGCACGGCCGACGAGATCCGCGCGGCGGCCGGGACCATCGCCGAGCGGGTGGTCGGCGCAGCCCCGACACGCTGACCACGGCCTGGCGCAAGGAGAAGCGCGACGGCAGGATCCTGGTCGACGTGGCCCGCAACACGTACGGGCAGACCGTCGTCGCGCCCTACGCCGTGCGGGCGCTGCCGGGGGCGCCGGTGGCCACGCCGGTCACCTGGGACGAGGTGGCGGACGCGGCGCTGCACCCCCAGGGCTTCAAGCTGCCCGGGATGGGGGAGCGGCTGCGCGCCGCCGGCGACCCGTGGGCCGAGATGGAGTCCCGCGCGGCCACGCTGCCGGGCGAGCTGTTCTGAGCGGCCCGCCGCCCGGCGTGCCATCCTAGGGGCCATGCGTCCGTACGAAGGCCTACTGACGGCCATGGTCACCCCGTTCGCTCCGGACGGCTCCGTCGACGAGGAGGCGACGGTCGCCATCGGCCGCCACCTGCTTGCCACCGGGTCGCACGGTCTGGTCGTCTGCCGGCACGACGGGCGAAGCGGCGACGATGACCGACGAGGAGCACCTCGGCGTCGTCGAGCTGATCGCGCGCGAGCTGGGGGACGAGGGCACGGTGGTCGGCCGGAACCGGCTCCAACGACACCCGCCACGCCGATCCACCTGACCGAGCAGGCGGTGGCGTCGGGCGTGGACGCGGTGCTGTCGGTCACGCCCTACTACAACAAGCCCAACCGCCGCGGGCATCCTCGCCCATTTCCGCGAGGTGGCGCGAGGCCGCCGGCGACACGCCGGTCATCCTCTACAACATCCCCGGCCGCACCGCGACCAACATGCCGCCCGACCTGCTGGCCGAGCTGGCGCAGATCGACGGCATCGAGGCGGTCAAGCAGGCCAACTCCGACGAGCTGCAGCTGATCGACGGGCTGGCCGATGCTGGCCGGCAACGACGACATCTACGCGCGCTGCCTGGACATCGGCGGCGCCGGCGGCATCTGCGTGGCCTGCCACGTCGTCGGGACCCGAGATGCGGCGCATGTACGACGAGCCGGACGCCCGCGCGGAGATCGACGCCGGCGCTGCAGGAGATCTACGCCGCGATGTTCGTCACGGCCAGCCCGGCGCCGGTGAAGGCGGCGCTGGCGATGCTCGGCCACGACGCGGGCACGCTGCGGCTGCCGCTGGTGGAGTGCGACGACGCCGAGCGCGCGCACGTGCGCGAGGCGCTCGCCCGCCACGGGCTGCTGACGGAGGTCTCCGCCGCGTGAGCGGCAAGCTCCGGGTCCTCCCGCTCGGAGGCGTCGGCGAGATCGGCAAGAACCTGACGGTCGTCGAGTACGACGGCCGGATCGTGGTCGTCGACTGCGGGCTGCGGTTCCCGACGGCCGAGATGATGGGCATCGACCTCGTGCTGCCCGACTTCACGTACCTGCGCGAGCGCGTGGACGACGATCGAGGCGATCGTCATCACCCACGGCCACGAGGACCACCTCGGCGCGCTGCCGTGGGTCCTGCGCGACCTCGGGCAGGACAAGGTCCCGGTGGTCTACGGCGGCCAGCTCACGATCGCGATGGCGCGCTCCAAGCTCGACGAGCACAAGCTGCGCGACGTCAACCTCGAGGTGCTGCCGATCGGCGACGTGGTCGACGCCGGCCCGTTCAAGATCGAGCGCATCCACCTGACGCACTCGATCCCGGACTCCAGCGGCGATCGCGCTGACACGCGAGCTGGGCACGATCCTGTTCACCGGCGACTACAAGTTCGACCAGACGCCGGTCGGCGGCGCGCCCGCCGACATCTCGCGGCTGGCCGAGCTCGGCCGCGAGAATCTGCTGCTGCTGTGCGGCGACTCGACGAACGCCGACCGCCCGGGCATCTCGGACTCGCGAGGTCGATCGTCGGCCCGCACCTGGAGCGCGTGTTCGCCCGCTGCCAGGGCCGGATCGTCGTCACCTGCTTCGCCTCGCAACATCCACCGCGTCCAGCAGGTCGTGCACGCCGCCGCGGCGCACGGCCGCAAGGTCGCGCTGGTCGGGCGCTCGATGCGCAAGAACATCAACATCGGCCGCTCGCTCGGCCACATCGACATCCCCGAGGGGATGCTCGTGCCGCCGCGCGAGATCGACCAGTGGGCCGACGAGAAGATCGTCGTCATCTCGACCGGCTCACAGGGCGAGCCGCTGAGCGCGCTGCGCCGGATGGCCTACCGCGACCACCCGCAGGTCGAGCTGCACGCAGGGCGACACGGTGGTCTTCTCCGCCACGCCGATCCCGGGCAACGAGCGCGCGGTCAACGAGACGATCGACCGCCTGTACCACATCGGCTGCGACGTGATCACCCCGCGCGACGCGCCGATCCACGCCTCCGGCCACGGCTACGCGGAGGAGGTCAAGATGATGCTCAACCTCACGCGGCCGCGCTACGTGATGCCGGTGCACGGCGACTTCAAGCGGATGCTGACTGCACCGCGAGCTGGCCGAGGCGGTCGGCGTGCCGGCGGAGAACATCTTCCGGTCCGAGAACGGGACCCCGCTGGAGATCGACGGCGCCGGCGCGCGGCTCGGCGCCAAGGAGACCGGCGGGCATGATCTTCGTCGACGGCGTCGACATCGGCGACGTCGCCGACGTCGCGCTGCGCGACCGGCGGATGCTCTCGGCCGACGGCATCTTCATCGTCGTCGCCACCGTGTCCGAGCAGGACGGCTCGTCGGTCGTCCCGCCCGAGGTGCTGGCCCGCGGCGTGCCGTTCCTGGAGGGCAACACCACGTTCGTCGACGAGCTGCGCGAGGCGGTCGAGGACTCGCTGGACCGCGCGGCCGAGCAGCAGATCACCGAGGTCGACGTGCTGGAGAGCTTCCTGCACGACGACCTCGCGACGTTCATCTACGACCGGCTGAAGCGCCGTCCGATGGTGCTGCCGGTCGTCGTCGAGGTGTGACGCCCGGCGCTCCGAGCCGGGGCGGGCCGAGCAGCGCCGCGATCAGCACGAGCGCGATGATCCCCGCGCCGGCCACGGCGAACGCCGTGCGCGGCGAGGCGATGGCGACGACCACGCCGCCGAGGACGAAGCCGACGCCGGGCAGCGCCGCCCCGATCGACTCCAGCAGGCCGGACACCCGGGCCTGGTACTCCGGCGGCGTGACCTCCTGCAGCGCGGTCATCACGGCCACCCACTGCACGCCGTTGCCGGCGCCGCCGACCACGGACATCAGGCAGGCCAGCAGCAGCGTGCTGGCCGCGGACATGCCGAGGTAGGCGAGGCCGACCGCGGCGGTGGAGATGACGATCAGCGCCGAAGCCGGAGCGGTTCTTCAGCGACGAGGAAGAGGAGGCTGCCGAGCACGATCCCGGCGCCCCAGGCCGACAGCAGTACGCCGAAGCCCGCGCTGGTCGTGCCCAGGCTGCCTGCGCGTAGATCACCTCGATCGGCACGACGATCGTGAAGCAGATCAGCGCCACCGACTGGCCGGTCAGCAGCACGCGAACCGTCCGGTGTCCGCGTGCGAACCCCAGTCCGGCCCGCAATCTGGTCAGCCAGGACGCGTGCTCCTCGTGCTGCGGACGCGGCAGGCGGGAGCTCGTGGCGAGCAGGACGGCGATGACGAGGAACGAGCCGGCGTCGACTAGCAGCGCCGCCGGCAGGCCGAGCGCGGCGATCAGCACGCCGCCCAGCGCGGCGCCGACCGACCGAGGCCACGGCGAAGCCGAGGTTCATCAATGCGTTGCCCTCACCGATCAGGTTGCGCTTCTGCAGCACCGCCGCGACCGCGCCCCGCGTCAACCCGCGGCCGGTGATGGCGAGCGTCCCGTCGACGAAGCCCAGCACCAGCACCAATGAGAGCACGAACCGGCCACCGCCGGCCAAGAACCCGAGGGCCGCGAAGGCGACCGCTTCGACGCAATAGATCCCCGGCAGCGTCCAGCGCAGCGACCGGCGGTCGAGCTGCGCGGTCAACCCGGTGGCGAAGAACGCCGGCAGGAACTTCGCGATCAGGAAGAACCCAGCAGTCGGCGCCACCTCGTGCGTGCGGTCGAAGACCAGCAGCGCGAGCGCGACCATGCCGACCGCGTCGCCGAGCTCATTGACCGTGTAGGACAACAGCAGGCGGGCGAACGGGCGTTCCCGCAGCGGCTCGAGACGCCTCCCGTCCACGCCCGACCACTTTAGCTTGACCGTCCTGACCAGGCAGGCCGGCTTTGTGCAGGGTGCGCCGAGTTCAAAATCGAACCGGCGCCGCCGATGACGAGGGAGCAGTGGCCCTACGACGCCTGATCCTCTCGTGCCTCGCCACCATGGTGCTGGTCGCCGCGGCGACGGTCGCTGTCTTGAGCAGCCGCCCCGGCGACTGGACGCCGCTCCCCCTGCTCGGCGTGCTGTTCGTCTTCGCCGCGGGCAGCGAGCTCCTCGTCGTCGAGGTTCGCGGCTACGGCTGTCGGGCTCGTTCCTGTCGTTCGTGCTGGCGATGGCGCTGCTCGGCCCGGCCCCGGCGGCGGCGCTCGGCGGGCGGCGCGGCGCTCGTCGACGCCATCGTCGAGCCGACGCTCGATCGACCGGCGCGCTGGTCAACGTCGCCACCTACGCCACGTTCTCCGTGCTGGGCGGCCTGGCGATCGAACGCGCTGTCCGGCGGTCCCGAGCCGAATTTCGCGAACCCGCTGTGGTTCTCGAGCTTCGTGTTCATGACGTTCCTGGCCACGAACACGCTCAACTTCGCCATGATCGCGGGCGGCACTGCGTTCGGCTACGGCGTGCCGGTCGCGCTGATGCTGCGCTCGTTCGTCACAGCGCTGCCGTCGGAGTTCGCCACGGCGCTGCTGACCGCCGGCGACGGCGTACACGCTACGGCGAACTCGGCATCGGCTCGGTCGGCCTGGCCGCGGTCGTCCTGCTGATCTTCCTCTACATCCTCCGCACCAGCGTCAAGGCGCAGGAGCGCGGCGAGGAACTGGAGGTCGCGCACCACGGAGCTCGCGTCGCTGCAGGTCGGGCTGCTCTCCACGGTCCTGCAGACGCTGTCGATGCGCGACGCCATGACCGCCCGGCACTCCGCCGCGGTCGCCCGGTACTCGCGGGAGGTGGCGGCGATGCTCGGGGCTGGACGAGCGCGAGCAGGACCTGATCCACACCGCGGCGCTGCTGCACGACATCGGCAAGTTCATCCTGCCCGACTCGGTGCTGTTCGCCGAGCGCAAGCTGACCGACGAGGAGTGGGAGCTGATCAAGCTCCATCCCGAGCAGGGCGCGCAAGCTGGTCGAGCGGATCGAGGGCTACGGCCCGATCGCGGAGATCGTCATGCACCACCACGAGCGCTTCGCCGGCGGCGGCTACCCGGCCGGCATCGCCGGCCAGGAGATCCCGCTGGGCTCGCGGATCATCTCCGCCGCCGACACCTACGACGTGATGACCTCGCGCGACTCCTACCGGCGCCCGGTCAGCTCCGAGGCCGCGCTGGCAGAGTTGCGCCGCGTGGCCGGGACCCAGCTCGATCCGCAGGTCGTCGAGGCGTTCGAGCGGATGATCCTCGAGCGCCGCGTGCAGTTCAGCCACTCCGACGAAGCCGACTTCGAGACCGAGCTGGCCTTCGAGAAGCGCGTGGCCGACTACGCCCGCCCGCGCGCCGCGCTGGCCGCCTGACCGACTGGACGCACGTCCGATCGAGCACCACGGCGTTCCGGCCGTTAACGAGAACGAGCGCCTGATGGCGCTCGCTCGCAGGAGGCTTACATCTTCCAAGCCATGAACCCTGCTCCTTTCTCCTCAGCGGCGCGGCAACGCTGCTCGAGGTGAGTAGGTGGTCCGTTCGACTGGACCCATGATCCACACTGGACGTTGCTTCCCAAATCGGACATGCGTCCAGTTCGCGGCCGAGCGCTTGTCCGCATGCGCACAAGCTCTCGGCCGGCTACTTCAAATGCGCCGGAACCCGCCGAACACGTCGAGGGTGGTCCCACTTAGACGCTTCCTCATGGCGGGCTTCGCTGTCGCCGGGGTCGTGCTCCCCGGCGCGGCCGCGATCGCCTGCAACTCGGCCGCCGACTGGCGCCCCGGGGCGCTCGTCGGACTGCTGCTCGTCCTCGCCGTCGGCAGCGACGCGGTGGCGCTCGAGATCCGGGGCATGCGCCTGTCGGGGAGCTTCCTGGCCATCGTGCTGGCCATGGCGCTGCTCGGGCCCGCGCCGGCGGTGGCCCTGGGCGCCGCGTCCTCGGTGATCGACGGCCTCGTCTCGCGGCGCTCGCCCGCGCGCCTGCTGGGCAACACGGCGATCTACATGACGTTCTCGCTCGCCGGCGCGCTGGCGTTCCGGCTTGCGCTCGGCAGCGATCCCGAGCACGCCGACGGCGTCGCGCTCGCGGCGGTGGTGCTGGCCGTGTTCCTGGGCTCGAACCTGCTGAACTTCGCTCTGGTCGCCGCGGCGACGATGGTCTTGGAGCGGGTCCCGCTGCGCGATCTGCTGCGCGCGCTGGCCACCGCCCTGCCCTCGGAGTTCGCCACGGCGCTGCTCACCGCCGGGATCGCGCTCACCGCCGCGGAGACGGGCGTGTGGGCCGTCGGGCTCGCGGCCGTGGTGATCTTCATCTTCCAATACATCCTGCGCACGAGCGTGCAGGCGCACGAGCGGGGCGAGGAGCTCGAGGTCCGCAGCACGGAGCTGGCGTCGCTGCAGGTCGGGCTGCTGTCCACGGTCCTGCAGACGCTGTCGATGCGCGACGCGATGACGGCTCGGCATTCCACCGCGGTCGCGCGGTACTCGCGGGAGGTGGCGACGATGCTGGGGCTGGACGAGCGCGAGCAGGACCTGATCCACACCGCGGCGCTGCTGCACGACATCGGCAAGTTCATCCTGCCCGACTCGGTGCTGTTCGCCGAGCGCAAGCTGACCGGCGAGGAGTGGGAGCTGATCAAGCTCCATCCCGAACAGGGCGCCAAGCTGGTCGAGCGGATCGAGGGCTACGGCCCGTGGCCGAGATCGTCATGCACCACCACGAGCGCTTCAGCGGCGGCGGTTATCCCGGCCGGCATCGCCGGCCAGGAGATCCCGCTGGGCTCGCGGATCATCTCCGCCGCCGACACCTACGACGTGATGACCTCGCGCGACTCCTACCGGCGCCCGGTCAGCTCCGAGGCCGCCTTGGCAGAGCTGCGCCGCGTGGCCGGGACCCAGCTCGATCCGCAGATCGTCGCGGCGTTCGAGCGGATGATCCTCGAGCGCCGCGTGAAGTTCAGCCACTCCGACGAAGCCGACTTCGAGACCGAGCTGGCCTTCGAGAAGCGCGTCGCGGAGCATGCCCGGCCCCGCGCAGCCGTGGCCGCCTAGCGGCTGGACTCACGTCCGATGATGGCGCTCGCTCGATGTGGTGCGGTGCGCTCAGAGACGCCAGCCCATGTCGTGCTCCTTTCTCCCCGGCGGCGCGGCCACGCTGCGCGGGTGAAGTGGGTGGTCCGTTCGACTGGGCCGAATGATCAAGTCTGGACGCACGTGTCCAAATAGGACATGTGTCCAGATCGTTCCTGGATGCTTGTGCAAGCCGTTACTAAAGCCTCGCAGGCACCCGTCGATCATCGGGTTGATGGGCAAGCTCAGCATCCTTCTCGCCAGCCTCACCTCGGTCCTGTGCATGGCCGGGCTGTTCGTCACGGTCGCGCTGGCCGCCGGCCCGCACACGGCGCACCAGGCCGGGCCGCACGCCAAGGCCCGCCCGGCCGGGCTGTGCTTCCTGCACGACCTCGTGCCCTAGCCCCGCGACGCGGCGGAGTGCATCGGCGGCGGCGTCATCGCCGCCGCGCAGATGACCAGCGCAAACGCCGCGAGGCGGATCAGCAGGGCGCCGCTGCCGCTCGGCAGCGGCTCGGCGAACACGACGGGTCCCGCGACGATCGTCAGGGCGTTGGCGGTGGCCGACGTCAGGGCGATCACCGCCACCACGGGGCCGATCTGCAGCGACCGCGCGGAGATCAGCAAGCCGACGAGCGAGAGCACGAGGATGACGAACGCGAAGGGGTGGACCACGACCGCGGCGCCCAGGGACCCGGTCTTCGAGCTCAGCGCCTTGATCGTCACGTCCGACCCCGCCCACAGCAGGCCGGCCGAGACGGCCAGCAGCGGGCCGCTGCGAGCCCGCGTGGCCAGCGCCAGGCCCAGGAGCGTCGCGCCGCCCACGAAGGCGGCCAGCGCGGCCGCGCGGTAGTCGGAGTGGGCGGAGTCGGCGGTGCCCTCGAGCGTCGCGGCCAGGAACGCCAGGCCGGCGGCGGTCAGGCCGACGCCGATCCAGTCCCGGCGGGTCACGGACTGGCCGAACACGCGGTCCGCGAGCACGGTGACCAGCACGAGGCCGCCGGCGATCACCGTCTGGACGATCGAGATCGGCGCCAGCGCCAGCGCGGCCACGTGGAAGCCCCACGAGGTCGTGGCCACGACGCAGCCCAGCGTGTAGACCGGCGAGCGGAACAGCGCGACGGTCGAGGCGACCGGCCGGCGCAGCTCGACCGCCGGCGCCGCCACGGCGCCGCGGTGCTTGAGGAAGAAGCCGAGCACCGACATCAGCGCCGTGACCAGCGCCAGCAGGAGGCCGAGCTCGACCGAGAAGGGCATCGCCTACAGGTTATTGCGCCCGCAACGAAACGCGGGCCTGCATCACACCGGTGGGCGCGCTAGGCCAGGGCCTTCCCGACGGCCTCGAGCACTCGCTCGGCCTGGAAGGGCTTGACGACGAAGTCGCGGGCGCCGAGCCTTGATCGACTCGAGCACCTTGGACTCCTGCCCCAGCGCGGAGCACATGATCACGCGGGCGCCCGGGTCGAGCGCGATGATCTCCCGCAGGGCGGCCAGGCCGTCCTTCTCGGGCATCGTGATGTCCAGCGTCGTGAGCTCGGGCTTGAGCTCCTGGAAGCGGGCCACCGCCTCGTCGCCGTTGCCGGCCTCGCCGACCACCTCGTGACCGCCCTTGGTCAGCGCGTCGCTGACCATCTTCCGCATGAAAGCGGCATCATCGACTACCAGGATTCGGGCCATCGGGCCACCTCCATTCCAGAATCAGCACTGCTCTTGGTCTTGTCGAGCACGTGCTCGATGCGCACGGCCCAGTCCGTGTCGTCCACCACGACCAGGCGGCCGGTGGCGAAGCAGCGTCCCGTTGACGTACAGATCGATCGGCGTCGTCGGACCTGGCGGTCGAGCTCGACGACTGCGCCCGCGGGCAGGCCCACGACATGTGCCGGAGGGCATCCGCGCGCGGCCCAACTCGGCCCACACGCGCACGGGGATCCCCGCCAGCGAAGGCTTCGCGGGCGCAGTGGCGGAGGCGGTGGCGGAACCGCCGCTCGGGGTCGCGGCGGCAGCCAGCTCGGAGCCCAGGTCGTCCAGCGCGCTCGACATGCGCACCACGAACGCGTTGGGGACGAGCTGGACGAGGCGCGCCGGCTCGCCGCAGATCGTGACAGTCGCCGTCCGCACGGCATGCGGGGTGGCGGGGTAGGCGCCGGCGATCTCGCCGGCGTCGGTGAACGTCTTCGTGTCGGGCGTGGAGATCTCGACCTCGGTGCCGAGCACGCGCAGACGTCGCAGACGGCGGCCGTGGCCATCATCTGGTTCATCGCCTCCGACACCGCGGACAGCTCGAGCTCGGAGAGCTCGGCGGCCTCCGGCGGGTCCGGCTCCTCCATGCCCATCATGGCGGCGGCCAGCCGGCGCGCCCCCTCGAGCGTGACGAGGAAGACGTTGCCGCCGGTGACGCCGTCGACGTAGGAGACCGACATCGCCACCGCCGGCACCGGCATGCCGGAGAACACCGACTTGACGTCGTCGAAGACCGGTGACGTCGCCGGCCGAGCACTTGCCGGGCGCGAACATCTCCAGCACGCCGAGGCAGGCCTCCGCGGAGGACTGGCCGAGCCGCTCCAGGGCCTCCTGGGCGCTCATCGCTCACCCCCCGCACGGCCCGTGACCTGGACGGCGCGGCGGCTGCCGCTGCGCCCCGGACGCCCGACGTGCACCGGCACCTTGTCGGCGAACAGCGTGATCCCGCCGGCCGCCGGCGCGTTGAGCCGCAACAGGTCGCCCTCCTTGAGCGCGAGCACGGCCTCGATCGGCATCTGCACCGCGGCCGACCTCGGCGCGCACCGTCATCTCGACGTTGCCGACGGCGCGGCGCACCGAGTTGGCGTCCTCCTCGTTCTGCACGCCGCTGGCGTCCTCGCGGGCCGCGAACTGGTCCGCCACCGGGGCGATCGCCGACCACGGGATGAGCAGCGCGAGCATCGCCGACATGCCCTGCAGCCGCGCCTCGAGCATCAGCTCCATCGTCGGCTCGGACACCGACACCATCTGCGCGGTCTCGAGGTGGGCGTCGACCGCCTCGAGCTTGAGCTCCAGGCCCGCCACGTCGGTCCAGATGAGCGTCAGCTGGGCCAGCAGTCGCTCGAAGAAGTGCTTGCCCAGCGCCTGGTCGATGTCGGTCATGCGGCGTTCCTTGATGCCGCCGGCGGAGTCGATCGACCCGCCGAGCAGCAGCTCGATCGCCGCCAGGATCAGGTTGCTCTCCGCGCTCAGCAGCATGCGCGTGCCGATCGGCTGGACCTCGAAGATCGCCGCCAGCGAGTTCGACGGCACCTGCGCGTGGGCGTTGGCCCAGGTGAGCTGACTCGACGTCAGCAGCTCGAGCTCCAGCGGCACGCGCAGCTCGGCCGACATGCGCGTGGACGCCGTGCGGCAGAACGCCTCCAGCGTGCGCCGCAGCCGGCGCTCCTGCTCGGAGGTGAACTTCGTCGGGCGCGTGAAGTCGACCGCGCGCATGCGGCGGCGCCGCTGCGGCTGCGGCTTCTCCTCGGGCAGCCGGCCCTCGCGCGCGGCGTCGACCAGCGCGGCGATCGCCTCGGGGCTGAGGACCTGGCCGCTCACGCCGCCACCCCGGCCACCAGCTCGTGATCCTTGCCGCCCGCCTCGCGCACGGTGACATCGCCGGCCGACGTGGACGCGGATCGTGCGCCCGCGCTGGCCGCCGGTCTCGGCGGCGATCACCGGGATGTGCAGCGCGCTGAGCTGCTCGCGCACCGCGGCCTCGTTGCGGGTGCCGACCTCGAGCGTCGCGCTGGAGGTGGCGAACATGCTGCGCGCCGCCGACGAGCGCGGCCTCCAGCCGCAGCCGCCGGGCGCCCTTCGCCACGACACGGTCCGACGAGCTCCGGCACGGCATGGTCGGCGAACTTGAGCTTGTTCGGTCCGCCACCGTGCCGCCGGACTCGGGCAGCACGACGTGCGCCAGTCCCGCCACCCCGGTGCGGCGGTCCAGCAGCGCCAGCCCGATGCACGAGCCGAGGCCGAGGGACACGAGCACGTCACCGGCAGCGGCCGAGGCGGCGAGCTCGCCCATCCTGACCTGAGTCTCCGCCATGGCTTAGAGACCCAACCTCGCCAGGAGCTGCTCGACGCCGCCCTGGTCCGGCACGAGCAGGAAGGAGACCGAGCAGTCGGCGCCCTCGACCACGAGGTCGGAGTCGAGCAGCAGCGCCATGTCGCCGCCGCTCGCGCGCTCGGCCAGCACGCTCTCGACGATCGCGCCGAGCATGTCGGAGGCGACGCCGGGCGGCGTCGGCTCGAGCGCCATGCCGGTCATCGCCGGCCAGCGCGTTGATGTAGGAGGTGCCCACGATGTTGCCGATCTCCTGCAGCGCGGAGTCGCCGATCTCGGTCCCGGCCTCGACGCCGAGCATCCCGCACATCAGCTCCGCGTCGCTCGGGGTGAACAGCAGCAGCACCGACGCGCCCATGTCGCCGCACCACGCCCAGGACCACGCCCGTGGCGTCGGCCTCCGGGTTGCCGACGGCGCCGACCGCGTCGGCCATCGGACAGCACGCGCGCGGCCGGGACGGTGATGTCGACGCTGCGCCCGAGCATGCTCGAGAGGGCTGTCGAGGCCGTTCCCGGAGCCGATGTTGGCGAGCTCGCGCAGGGCGTCGAGCTGAATGTCGCTGTATTGGCTCACAGGCGTTCCTTTCAGCAGCTCAGGCGGACGACGGGCGTCGCCACCACGGCGTCGCAGTCGATGATGCAGGGCGATCTGGCCGTCCGACAGCACGGCGGCGCCCGACAGGGCGGTGCCGTCCGCGATCTCGGGGGGCAGCGGGCGGGTGACCAGCTCATGCTGGCCGACCAGCTTGGTGACGGCGAGGGCGAAGCGCTCATTCCCGCCGCGCACGACCACAGCGTACTCCGCTCCGGCGGCCGGGCTGCCGCCGTAGCGCTCCGACGCGTCGATGATCGGCAGCACGCCGTCGGACAGGACGAGCATCTTCGCGCCGGCGACCGAGCGCACCGCCTGGTCGGGGATGCGCACGGTCCGCTCGATGCGGTCGAGCGGGATGGCGAACGGCCGGTCGTCGGCCTCCACGATCAGCGCGGCCATGATGGCCAGCGTGAGCGGCAGGCGGATCTGGGCCTGCGTGCCCTGGCCGAGCTCGGAGGTCATCAGGACCTCGCCACCCAGCCCGCGGATGGCCGCCCGCACGGCGTCCATGCCGACGCCGCGGCCGGAGATGTCGCTCGTCGTCTCGGCGGTGGAGAAGCCGGCGCTGAACAGCAGCTCGATCGCCCGCGCGGAATCGATCGCGTCGACCGCCTCGGCCGCGATGAGCCCGCGCTCGGCCGCCTTCTCGGCCACCTTGCGGGGATCGACGCCGCGCCCGTCGTCGCGCACGGTGATGACCACGTTGCCGCCGGCGTGCTGCGCGGAGATCTCCAGCGTCCCCGTGGCGGGCTTGCCCGCCGCCACGCGGTCGTCCGAGCGCTCGAGGCCGTGGTCGAGCGCGTTGCGCACGAGGTGCACGAGCGGGTCGCCGAGCGCGTCGACCACGGTGCGGTCGAGCTCGGTGTCCTTGCCCACGAGCTGCAGGTCGACCTGCTTGCCCAGCTTGGTCGACAGGTCGCGCACGAGCCGCGGGAAGCGCATGAAGACGGCCTCCACCGGGATCATCCGCACCTGCATGACCATCGACTGCAGGGCGTGCGAGGAGCGGGTCAGGTTCTGCATGGCCTGCGAGAGTCCGGGCACGTCGGCCCGGGCGGCCAGCGCCTCGACCTGGGTGCGGTGCAGGACGAGCTCGCCCATGAAGTGCATCAGCTGGTCGAGCCGCTCGGCGTCGACGCGGACCGTCGAGGAGCCCTTGTGGTGACCGCCCGCCCGTGCGGCCGGCGCCGCGGCGGCGGCCGGAGCGGCCGGCGTCGAGGCGACGTCATCGTCCTCGATCGTCTCGGGCGCGTCGACCGCCGCGTCCGGCACGGCCTCGAACACCTCGACGCTCTCCACCTCCGGCACGGAGCCGGTGGCGGCGGACAGCTCGGCGTCGGCGCGCTCGGACACGATCCAGGCGTCGATCTCGCGCCCGCTGAAGTCGTCGACGGCGTCCGGGGCGGGCCGGCAGTGCAGCGTCTCGCCCAGCTCGGCGATCGTGCTCAGCACCATGTAGGCGCGCACGGACGGCATCGTGACGTCCTCGTTGAGCACCACCGAGACCTGGACGACGCGCCGGCCGCCGGCCATCTCGCTCAGGTCGTCGGGGACGCCGGCGCTCGCGAAAGCGCGCGCCTCGGGCTCGGCGTCGCGGTCGCGGATGAGGCTGCGCAGGCGCTCGATCAGCGCCTCGGGCTGGATCGCCTCGGCGCCGGTCGTCGTCGATCGCGTCGACCGCGGCCGACAGCGCATCCAGGCACTCCAGGAGCACGTCGACGGCCTCGCGCTCCAGCCCGCCGCGCCGCTGGCGCAGCAGCTCGAACACGTCCTCCATCTCGTGCGTCAGCGCCGCCATGCCGGCGAAGCCCATGGTCGCGCTCATGCCCTTCAGCGAGTGCGCGATGCGGAAGATCTCGTCGACCGTCTCCTGGTCGTCGGGGGTCTCCTCGATCCGCACGACGGCGAGGTTGAGCTCCTGGAGGTGCTCGCGCCCCTCGGCCAGGAACATCGGGAGGTATTCGGAGGTGTCCATCAGGCCTTCCGATAGACGAAGTGGAACGGCGACGTCAGCCCCAGGGCGCGCGGATCGGCGACGCGCTCGGAAGTGCCGACGACGAGGTGGCCGCCGGGCGCCAGCGCCTTGACCAGCCGTTCGTGCAGGGCGTCACGGACCTCTTCGGTGAAGTAGATCACGGTGTTGCGGCAGAAGATGACGTCGTAACGCCCGCTCGGCACGGGCATGCGGAGCAGGTCCCCGGTTTGGAAGCGCAACATGCGCTTGAGTTCCGGCCTGGCCTCCCAGCCACCTCCCGGCAGCGGGATGAAGTGGCGCTTGAGCAGCTCCGGCGGCGAGGTGCGGGCGTCCTCGCCGGTGAACTTCCCCTCCTTGGCGCGGGCCACCATGCGCTTGTCCAGGTCGGTGCCGTCGATCTCCACGCGCAGGCCCGGGGCGGCCTCGCGGCAGACGGCGGCGATCGTGTACGCCTCGGCGCCATAGGACGAGCCGGCGCTCCACATCCGCGCCCGGCTGCCCTTGGCGGCCAGCTCCGGCAGGATCGCGCGGCGCAGGACCTCGAACTGCTCCTCGTGGCGCCAGAGGTGCGAGACGTTGATGGTCACGCGGTCCAGGAACGCCTCGAGCTCCTGCGGCTCGCGGCGCAGCCGCGAGCCGTACTCGCTCAGGTCCGGCGTGCCCCGGCGCTCGGTCCAGGTGCGGACGCGGCGCTCCATCTGCGCGCGCTTGTACTGCGACAGGTCGACGCCGCAGACCGAGCGGACGGTCTCGCACAACGCGGCGAAATCATCGGCGACGAGGCTCGCCTGGAAGGCTCGCCCCGTCGCTGTCGAGTTCGGGGCGACGCTTCGCGGTCGCGCCGAACTCGCGGCCATGCCAGGACGATGGTCCTGCTGGAAGGTGCTCATCAGGCGGCCTCTCGGGCGATCGCGGCGGGAAGGTCGGGGAGCGGCAGGACCTCGTCGGCCAGCCCGGCCTCGGCCACCGCGCGCGGCATGCCGTAGACGACGCAGGTCGACTCGGCCTCGCAGAGGACGCGGCCGCCGGCGGCCTTGACGGCGCGGGCGCCGTCGAGCCCGTCCTTGCCCATGCCGGTCAGCACGACGAGGACGAGCGCGGGGCCGTACAGCTTGGCGGCGTCGGCGATGGTCAGATCCGCGCGCGGGCGCAGGCCGCCCATCGGCGCCTCGTCGGACAGCCGCACGCGGCGGTCGTCGCCCATGCGCAGGTGGGCGCCGCCGGGGGCGATGTACACGTGGCCCGGGTCCATCGCCTCGCCGCCCGTGGCCTCGGCCACGGTCAGCCGCGACGTGCCGTCCAGCCGGGCGGCCAGCGAGGCCGTGAAGCCCGGCGGCATGTGCTGGACGATCAGCGAGCCGGCGCCGAGCGGCGCCGGCAGCTGCGGGATCAGCTCGCCGAGGGCCTTCGGTCCGCCGGTCGAGGACGCGATCAGCACGAGCGGCCTGGTGCCCGTCCGCGGACGGACGGCGCGCGGCAAGACCGGCGCGGGCGGCGCGGCCTGGGGCCGGGCCACGGCGCGCCGGCGCTGCAGCCGGCCGCCCACGGCGGCGTCGTTGACCTTGGTCGCCAGCTCGTCGGTGAAGGACTCCATCGACTCGCCCATGGCCGGCTTGGCCACGAGGTCGAAGGCGCCCTCGGCGAGCGCGTCGACCGCGCGGGCGCCGTGGGCGGGCGAGAAGGCGGACACGACCACGACCGGTACGGCCTGAGCCTTGCCGGCGCGCAGCGCGCGCAGCACGCCGATGCCATCCAGGCCGGGCATGGCCAGGTCGAGCGTCATGGCGTCCGGCCGGTGCTCGTTGCACGCGGCCAGCGCCTCGTCACCATCGGCAGCCGTCGCGACCACGTCGAAGCCGCGGCGCCCGAGGGCGTCGGACAGGATGCGGCGCATCAGCCGCGAGTCGTCGGCGACGACGATGCGCTGGGCGCCCGGGGCGACGGCAGCCATCGAAGGGAACCTACGCCGCGACGGTCTCGTCGGTCTTGGCCGTCGCGAACAGGCCGTCGGGATCGAGCAGGATGACGAGCCGGTCGCCGATCTTGGCGATCGAGCTGATCGCGTCGTTGCCCGTGGTGGGGATGTCCTCGAGCTGGTCCTCGGTCACGGTGAGGACCTCCTCGACGTCGCCCACGACGACCCCCGCCTGGCTGCCGCCGGTCTCGACGATCACGATCTTTCCCAGCTCCTCCTCCGGAGCCGGCAGACCCATCCGGGCGGCGAGGTCGTAGATCGGGATGATCTTGCCGCGCAGGCCGATCACGCCGTGGATCCACGGCTGGTCGGACGCCACGGAGCGCGGCTCGGTGAAGCGGATGATCTCGTGCACGGCGCCGATCGGCAGGGCGTACTCCTCGCCCCCGAGCGAGAAGACCACGAGCTGGTGAGAGGTGAAGTCGGACATGTCCCTACGGACATCGGCCGAACGTCCACCGGCCTTGAGCGAGCGCCCTCCCCCTAGTGGGGGGCCGGGAAGCGCACGACGAAGCGCGCGCCGCGGCCGTCCAGCGGCGGCTCCAGCGTCACCCGGCCCTGGTGGGAGTCGGCCACCGCGCGGACGATCGACAGGCCGAGCCCGGACGAGCCGGAGCGGTCCCCCTCGCCGCGGAAGAAGCGCTCGAACACCTTCTCGTGCAGCTCGGGCGCGATGCCCGGCCCGTCGTCCTCCACGGCCAGCACGACCTCGCCGTTGACGCGCTCGACGCTGGCCTCCACGGCCGTGCCGGGATCCGTGTGGCGCAGCGCGTTCTCCATCAGGTTCAGGACGAGCCGGTGCAGCTCGTCGCGGGCGCCCTGGATCTCCAGTCCGCGCGGCGCGGCCACCGAGATCTCGTGGTCGCCGGCCACCGGCTCGAGCTCGGAGGCGGCGTCGGTGACCACGTCCGACAGGTCGACCGCGCGGTGCGGGGCGACCCGGCCCGCGTCGGCGCGCGCGAGCAGCAGCAGGTCGGCGACGAGGCGGCGCATGCGCCGGGAGGACCGCAGGGCGGAGGCGGCGGTGTCGCGCGCCTCGCCGTGCAGCGTCTCCTCCAGCAGCTCGAGGTTGGCCAGCACGGAGGTCAGCGGCGTGCGCAGCTCGTGCGACGCGTCGGCCACGAACTCGCGCTGGCGGGCCAGCGTGGCCTCGGTCTCGCTGCGGGCCTCGTCGAGCGAGTGGAGCATCATGTCGAGCGTCTCGGCGAGCTCCGCCACCTCGTCGTCGGCCTCCGGGCGGGAGATTCGCACCGAAGGGTCGCGCGTGCGCGCGACGTTGCGGGCCGCCACGGTCAGCTCGGCGATCGGCTCCATGGCGCGCCGTGCCGTGGCCAGGCCGGCCAGCAGCGCCAGCGCCGCGCCGCCGAGCACGCCGAGCGCGAGGAACAGCTTCACCCGGTTGGCCGTCGCGTCGACGGGCGACGCGCGACGTGCGTACTGCACGAAGAGCGCCAGCGGCGGCCCGTAGCCCTCGACGTTGACCCGCTCGGCCTCGACCCGCCAGCCGTCGACCTCGCTCCCACCGGGGACCGGCCTCCCGAAGTCCGGCGCGTTCTTCGACGCCGCGCCCTTCAGAGCGGCGCCGCTGGTCGCCACCACCCGGATCGCGGCGTCGTAGGCGCTGGCGACCTGGCCCAGGGGGGACAGCGGTCGCACTGGTACTGCGGGTGGCCCTTGCTGTACCCCACGAAGATGAAGTTGAGCTGCGAGGCGAGGCGGTCGGCATTGGCCGCCGTCTCGCGGTTGAAGTCGGAGTAGATGGCGCGCGTGGTCAGGGTGCCCACGATCACCGCGAATCCGCAGAGGATCACCAGCGTGAGAGCCGCCGAGCCGCCGGCGAGGCGCCAGCGGATCGGCTGGCGCTTATACGCGGAGTACGTAGCCCGCGCCGCGGACCGTATGGAGGAGTCGAGGTTCCCCACCGGCTTCGAGCTTCCTTCGCAGATTCGAGACGAACACCTCGATCGTGTTGGTGATCGAGAACGGGTCGTAGCCCCACACCTCGTCGAGCAGCTTCTGGCGCGAGATGACCAGCCGTTCGTTGCGCATCAGGTACTCCAGCAGCTCGAACTCGCGCTGCGTGAGGTCGATCTGCCGGTCCGCGCGCGAGACCTCGTGCGTGTCCGGGTTGAGCGTCAGGTCGCCCACGCGCAGCGGGGCCATGCCACGCGGGGGGCGGCGCCGCAGCAGCGCCCGCATGCGGGCGAGCAGCTCCTGGCGCTCGAACGGCTTGACCAGGTAGTCGTCGGCGCCGACGTCCAGGCCCTCTACGCGGGACTCCAGCGCGTCGCGCGCGGTGAGCATGAGGATGGGCGTGTCGTCGCCGTCGTCGCGCAGCCGCTTGGCCACGTCGATCCCGTCCAGCCGGGGAAGCCCGAGGTCCAGCACGATGATGTCGGGCAGGAAGGCGTGGGCCTCGTCGAGGCCGCGGACGCCGTCGGCGGCGAGCTTGACCTCGTAGCCCTCCAGGCGCAGCGACCGCTGCAGGACCTGGGCGATCTCCTCGTCGTCCTCGACGACGAGCACGCGGACGGGGCGGCTGGCGGCATCCATCACGTTTGATGGTACGGCGACTGACGCATTTCGCACGAACCCTTCACCGGCGGTTTAGCAATTCCTAGTGCAGGTGGCTCAGCGCGTACAGTGCCACGCCGAGCAGCGCGCCGAGCCCGAGGAACCCGATCCCGGCCACGACGAGCGCGATCATGAGGAACGCGCCGGCCGCCGCCTCGCCCGGCAGGCGGATGTGCGAGGGGTCGCGCGGGTCGTAGAGGATCTCCACCCGGTCGCCCTCCCGGTAGCGCGGCGGCCGCGATCCCCAGGTGCTCTGCGCCTCGACGGCATGGCCGTCGGGCAGCCGGAATTGCATGACGGGGAACCAGTCCGGCGGCTCGCCCCGCCGGCGCAGCGCCACGACGGTGGCGGTGGCCGGCGAGAAGCGGTCGCCGCCGGGCCGCAGCCGCCGCGCGAGCCAGATGAGTCCGGCGCCGATGGCCATCAACAGCAGCGGGATCACGACGAGCATCGCGGCGGGGGTGTAGCAGGGCTTGCGCCCGGGACGTCGAAGGGGGCGGGGCCAGATGCCGACCCGCAAGCCCGCCCGCCGCGCGAAGCGCCCGGTCTCGCCGTCGGCGCCTGCCTGCGCTCGAGCAGCGCCAGCTCGACCTGCTCGGCCTCGGCCTCGTCGCCCTGGGCCTGTTCTTCGCCTTCCTGGTGTACTTCGGCTGGGAGGGCGGCCGCGCCGGCTCGCAGGCCGTCGAGGGGATGCGCTGGCTGCTCGGCGCCGGCCACTACCTCGTGCCGGTGGCGCTCGCCGCCGCCGGGGCGCTGCTGATGCTGCGCCCGATGCTGCCGGCCGTGCGGCCGTTCCGCAGCGGGGCGATCTGCCTGTTCGCCGCCGTGACGCTGGGCCTGGCCGCGGGCACCTGGGGGCCCGGCGGCCACCGGCCGGAATGGTGGGACGCGGCCTGGGTCAAGTCCCACGGCGGGATGCTGGGGGAGGGGCTCGACTGGGTCGTCACCACGCTCGCCGGGTCCGTGGGCGCGCACATCCTGGCCGTCTTCCTGTTCGTGGCCGGCGTCCTGCTGCTCACGGGCGCGTCCGTGGCCGGCGTGGTCAAGGCGACCACGGACTCCGTGTCGACCACCACGCGCGCCCTGCGCGAGCAGTCGGCCGACATGCGCACGCGGGTGCGCCGGCCGGCGCCGACCGAGGAGCTCCGGACCCTGGAGCGCTCCACGCGCGTGCGCGTGCGTGCGCCCGAGGTGGAAGAGCCGCCTGAGTTCGACGTCTGGCACGGCGACGAGCCGGAGCCCGAACCCGTCGTCGAGCCGCCCGAGGAGCCCGAGGCGCCGCGGCTGGCGGAGGATCCGCCCGAGGACGAGCCGGGCGTCACCCGCGGGCCGGTCGAGCCCGAGCAGCTGACGCCCCAGGGCCGCTACCGGCCCGAGGTCACCGACTCGCCCGACTTTGTCTGGACGCTGCCGGATCCCGCGGCACTCACCCGCTCTTCCGCCGATGCGGCCCGGCCGGACACCGCCGGGCAGGAGAAGGTGGCCGCGCAACTGCTGGAGGCGCTCGGGCACTTCAACATCGAGGCCAAGGTCGTCGGCATGGTGTCCGGGCCGCACATCACGCGCTACGAGCTGCGGCTCGCGCCCGGGATCAAGGTGGCCAAGGTGGCGCAGCTCAAGGACGATCTGGCCTACGCGCTGGCTGCGTCCGAGATCCGCATCCTCGCGCCGATCCCGGGCAAGCAGGCCGTGGGCATCGAGGTCCCGAACGCCCGCCGGCGGATCGTCCACCTGGGCGACGTCTTCCAGGCGCCGCCGCCCGACTGGTCGCCGCTGACGGTCTGGCTCGGCAAGGACGTGGCCGGGCGGGCGATCGGCGCCGACTTGGCGAAGATGCCGCACCTGCTCGTGGCCGGCACGACGGGCGCCGGCAAGTCGGCCGCGGTCAACTCGATGCTGTCCTCGATCCTGCTGCGCGCCACGCCGCACGAGGTGCGGATGGTGCTGGTCGACCCCAAGCAGGTCGAGCTGACCCACTACGACTCGATCCCGCACCTGCTCACGCCGGTCATCACGTCGCCGCGGCAGGCGGCCACCGCCCTGCAGAACCTCGTGCGCGAGATGGAGGGGCGCTACTCGCAGATGGCGCTCGCCCGCACGCGGACGCTCAAGGACCTCAACGAGGCGCGGGCCCGGCGCGACGAGCCGCCGCTGCCCTACGTCCTGTGCGTGATCGACGAGCTCGCCGACCTGATGATGGTCGCGCCGGCCGACGTCGAGGACTCGATCATCCGCATCGCCCAGAAGGCGCGCGCGGTGGGCATCCACCTCGTGCTGGCCACGCAGTCGCCGCGGGTGGACGTCATCACGGGCATGATCAAGGCCAACGTCCCCTCGCGGATCGCCTTCGCCGTGTCCTCGCAGACCGACTCGCGGGTGATCCTCGACCAGAACGGCGCCGAGTCGCTGCTGGGCATGGGCGACATGCTGTTCTCGCCGGTCGGCTCGTCGCGGCTGCAGCGGATCCAGGGCGCGTTCATCGACGAGCCGCAGATCGAGGCGCTGACCGACGCCTGGCGCCGCCAGGGCGAGCCCGAGCTGCGCGAGGACCTGCTCGAGGCGGTCGAGGAGGAACCTGCCGAGGCTGCTGCCGACGACGGGTTCGACCCCGACGAGGACCCGCTGCTGGCCGACGCGATCCGGCTCGTGGCCGAGATGCAGACGGCCTCCACGTCGATGCTCCAGCGCCGGCTGCGACTTGGCTACACACGCGCCGGGCGGCTGATCGACATGCTCGAGCGGCGCGGTGTGATCTCCGGCTACGAGGGCTCCAAGCCGCGCCAGGTGCTGGTCACCGAGTCCGACCTGCCGCGCGTGCTCGCGGCGCTGGCCGGCGAGCCTCAGAGCGTGCCGGACGACCTGGACTAGCCTCGGGAGGGTCATGCCCGAGATCGGTGAGACGCTGCGGGAGACTCGGATGCGGCGGCGTATCGACATGACCGAGGTCGAGGCGGCGACCAAGATCCGGGCCAAGTACCTGCGCGCGCTGGAGAACGAGGAATGGGACCTGCTGCCGGGCCCCACGTTCGTCAAGACGTTCCTGCGCACCTACGCCGAGTACCTGGACCTCGACCCGCGGCTGCTGGTCGAGGAGTACCGCCAGCGCTACGAGCGGCCGACCACGCAGGACCTGACGCCGTTCGGCCCGCGCCGGCGCCAGCCGCCCCCGCGGCGCCACTGGGGGCCCGGGATCGTGATCGGCCTCGGCGTGGTCATGCTGCTCGCTGCCCTGTACGGCCTGTCGCTGCTCGGCGGCCAGGACAACGAGCCGGACGCGCCGGTGGCCACGCCGGCCCCGACGCGGACGGCGCCGGCGAAGAAGCCCGCGCACAAGCCGCACAAGCACGCGCCCACGCGCGTGACCCTGCGGCTGACCGCCACCGCGCCGGTCTACGTCTGCCTGGAGAGCGCGAGCGGGCACCCGGTGCTCAACGGCGTGACCCTGGCGGCCGGCCAGCACTCCGCCACGTTCCACTCGCGCCGCTTCCGGGCCAACTTCGGCAACGGCGGCATCCGCATGCGGATCAACGGCCACACCTACGGCGCGGCCACGACGAGCAACCCGATCGGGTACGAGATGCGGCCCACGGGGCGCCCCCGGAAGCTGTCCGAGACGGCGCGCCTGGCACTCTGCCATACGTGAGCGTCCGCGCGGGCATCGTCGTCACCGGCACCGAGGTGCTGTCTGGCCTCGTGCCCGACGCGAACGGTCCGTGGCTGTCCGAGCGCCTGCGCGAGCGCGGCGTGACGCTCACGCACACGGTGGTGGTGGGGGACCGGCCGGAGGACCTGGAGTCGGCCCTGCGGTTCCTCGCCGGGACGGGCGCCGGGCTGATCGTGACCAGCGGCGGGCTGGGTCCGACGGCCGACGACCTGACGGCGCAGGTCGTGGCGGACTTCACCGGTCGCCGCATGTCGCTCGACCCCGAGTTGGAGGCGCGCGTCTGGGCGATCGTCGAGCGGCTGCACCGGCGGTTCCCGCGGGCGAGCGAGGCGTCGATGCGGGCGGGCGCGCGCAAGCAGGCGCTCGTGCCGTCGGGCGCCACGGTGCTGGAGCCGGTGGGCACGGCGCCGGGGCTGATCGTCCCCGGCGACGGCTTCGCGGTCCTCGTCCTGCCCGGCCCGCCGGGCGAGCTGCAGCCGATGTGGGGCGCGGCGGTGGAGACCGAGCCGCTGCGCGGGCTGCTGGCCGGGACGGGCGAGTTGGAGCGCCGCATCATCCGCATGTACGGCGTGCCCGAGGCCCAGCTGGCGGCGACGCTGCGCGCAGCAGGCGACTTCCCGGGCCTCGAGGTGACGACCTGCCTGCGCCGCGCGGAGCTGGAGGTCTCGACCGTGTTCGCTCCTGAAGCCGAGCCGGCCTACGCGGGGCTCGAGGACATCCTGGTCGGGGAGTACCGCCACGCGATCTTCTCGCTGGACGGCGCGACGATCGACGAGGTGGTCGCGCGTCTGCTGGCCGGTCGCACGGTGGCCACGGCCGAGTCGTGCACCGGCGGCCTGATGGCGGGCCGGCTCACGGACCTGGCCGGCTCGTCGGCGTACGTGCTGGGCGGCCTGGTCGTCTATTCCAACGAGGCCAAGACGGCGCTGGCCGGCGTGCCGGAGGAGCTGATCGCACGCCACGGCGCCGTGTCGCCCGAGGTGGCGCGCGCCCTGGCCGCCGGCGCCCGCGCGCGCTTGGGCGCCGACTTCGGGATCGGCATCACCGGCATCGCCGGGCCGGGCGGCGGGACGCCGCAGAAGCCGGTGGGCACGGTCTGCCTGTGCGTCTCGTCCGCCGGCGCGGCCCGGGAGCTGACGGTCCACCTCCCCGGCTCGCGGGCCGACGTCCGCGACCGGACGACCACGACCGCCCTGCACATGCTCCACGAGTTGCTCGGCCCGGTGCGGCAGAGCGGACCCGGCGAGGCGAGCCGCTTCGGGCTCCCCGCGCGCGATGAGTGAGCCGGCCGGCAGCCCGCGCCGCCTCCGCCTCTTCGTCGCGCTCGACCTGCCGGACCCCGTCCGTGATGCCCTCGCGGCCCTCGCCGCCGCGGCCGACCCGGACGTCTGGCGCCCACTCGGCCGTGACGCCCTGCACGTGACGCTCGCCTTCCTCGGCCCGCGCCCGCCCGGAGACGTGGCGGCGGTCGAGGCGCTGCTGGCGGCCGAGGCCGGCGGCCCGGCGGCGCCGCTCGCGCTTGCCGAGGCCGAGGTGCTCCCACCGCGCCGCGGCCGCGTCCTGGTCGCGCGCATCGACGATCCGACCGGTGCGCTGGGCGAGCTGCAGGCGCGCGTCTCCGCCGCGCTCGCCGCCGCGAGCGTCTACACGCCGGAAACGCGCGCCTTCCATCCGCACGCCACGGTGGCCCGGCTGCGCCCGCGCGCCCGCCCGCCGCGAGCCGCCGGCCTGCCGCTGGAGCGGCTGGAGTTCCGGCCTGACGCCGTCACGCTGTACGTCTCCCGGCTGCACCCCTCGGGCGCCCGCTACGAGCCGCTCGCCCGGGCGCCGCTCGTCGCGCTCTGAGCGGGCTAGGCTTCGCCGCGCATGCTCCTCGTCATCGCCCGGCGGGCCGCCCTCGGAGCGCTGCTCGCGCTGGCCGCCCTGCTGTCGCTCCCGCACGCCGCGCACGCCCTCTCGTGGGGCCGCTGCCGCGACTTCGCCTCCGTCGGGTGCACGCAGCTCGCGGTGCCGCTCGACCGCACGGGCGCCATGCCGGGCACGATCAAGCTCCGGGTCGCCCGCACCGGCCGCCGGAGCGGGCCGGCGCTGATGTATCTCTCGGGCGGCCCGGGCGGCGCCGGCGTGAGCGAGATGGTGAGCGTGATGGGGGAGGTCAGCGACCTGCTCGACCGCTACCGCGTGTTCGGCTATGACCAGCGCGGCACGGGCTACTCCGGCCTGCTGCGCTGCCCGGCGCTGGAGCACGACCCGAACCTGCGCTCGACGACGGCCGGCGAGCAGTGCGCCAACGACATCGGCCCCAAGCGCGTCCACTACACGACCGCGGACTCGGTGCAGGACATGGAGTCGATCCGCCAGGCGCTGCACATCGACAAGTGGACGCTGTTCGGGATCTCCTACGGCACCACGCTGGCGCTCGCCTACGCCCGCGCCTACCCGACGCACGTCGACCGGCTGATCCTCGACTCGGTGGCGGACCCGGACGACAGCGACCCGTTCTTCCAGGCGAGCTTCCACAACATGGCGCCGACGCTGCGCGCGCTCTGCCCGAGCCACTGCCGGGGGCTCTCCGCCGACCCGGCGGCCGACCTGGCGAAGCTCGTGGCGCAGCTGCGGGCCAACGGGTCGCTGCACGCCGTCGCCTACGACTCGCTGGGGCGCTCGCACCACTACGCGATCGGGCCGACGGCGCTGCTCGACCTGATGTTCAACGCCGACTACGACCCGGCGCTGCGGGCGGCGATGCCGTCGGCCGTCGACGCGGCGCTCACCGGCGACGGCGCCCCGCTGGCCCGGCTCTACCAGGCGAGCAACATCTTCAACGACTATGGGTCGCCGCGCGACTTCTCCGACGGCCGCTACGCCGCGGTGTGCGAGGAGACGCCGCTGCCCTGGGACCCGGGCACGCCGCTCGACCAGCGTCTGGCCGTGACGAACGCCCGGCTCGCCGCCGCCGGCCCGACCGCGTTCTTCCCCTTCGACGCGCCGAGCGTGCGCGAGGACGAGATCGACCTCTGCCTGCGCTGGCCGGACGTGCCGCACGTCAAGCCCACGACGGCCCCGCCGGCGCCGTATCCGCAGGTGCCCACGCTCATCCTGCAGGGCGGCGAGGACCTCCGCACCCCGCCCGAGGTCTCCGCGCGCGTGGCGGCGGAGATCCCCGGCTCGCACCGGCTCGTCGTGCCCGGCGTCGGGCACGCGATCATCGGCGACGACTTCAGCGGCTGCGGCGAGCGCGCCCTGCTGCGCTTCGTGGCGAACCGCAGCGTCCCGGCGACCTGCCCGCGCGTGCCGACGGGCGTGGTCGGCGTCCAGCCGCCGCCCGCCTCGTTCGCCGCGCTCAAGGGCGTGCCCGGGCTGCCGCTGAAGGCCGGGCGCACCGTGCGCGCGCTCGGGGCGACGATCGACGACATCCTGCTGCTCTACTCCGAGGCGATCCTCACCAACTCCGGCGGCGGCCTGCGCGGCGGCAGCTGGGCGTTCCACGGCGGCCGGCTGCACCTCGACCACTACCAGGCCGTGCCGGGCGTCGAGGTCACGGGCGGCGGCGCCTCCACGGCCCGCGCCCTCGAGCGCGGCTGGCGCCTGAAGATCACGGGGGCCCGCGCCGCCCACGGCACGATCGTCTTCCACGCCCACGGCCGCGTGACCGGCCGGCTCGGCGGGCGCCGGATCCACGGCATCCTGGGCAGCACGGCCACCTCCGCCAGCGCGGCGATCGCGGCGGCGAGCACCCGCAAGCCGCTCGCCTCCGCCGCCCGGGTCCCCTGAGCCGCCGCCGGCGCGCCTCCGCGGCCGCCCCGCGCGGGTCCACACTTTCGGCACACTTTCGGCGCTGTTCCGGCGCAAACGCGCGTTGTTTCCGTCCGAGCCCGGGCCTAGCGTGAGGGGCATGAGCATCCAGGAACCCTCGAAGGCACGAGACACCGCCCTGCAGGGCGCGCTGACCCAGATCGAGCGCCAGTTCGGCAAGGGCACCGTCATGCGGATGGGCGATCCCGGGGCTCAGGTGAAGGTCGAGGCGATCCCCACCGGCGCGCTGTCGCTCGACCTCGCGCTGGGCATCGGCGGCGTGCCGCGCGGGCGCATCGTCGAGATCTTCGGCCCGGAGTCGTCGGGCAAGACGACGCTGATCTACCACATCATCGCCGAGGCCCAGAAGCTGGGCGGCGTGTGCGCGTTCATCGACGCCGAGCACGCGATGGACCCGCTGTACGCCCAGGAGATCGGCGTCAACATCGACGAGCTGCTGGTCTCCCAGCCCGACTACGGCGAGCAGGCGCTGGAGATCGCGGACATGCTCGTCCGCTCGGGCGCGGTCGACGTCGTGTCGGTGGACTCCGTGGCGGCGCTGACCCCGCGGGCCGAGCTCGAGGGCCAGATGGGCGACCAGACCGTCGGCCTGCAGGCGCGGATGATGTCCCAGGCCATGCGCAAGCTGGCCGGCAACCTCAACCGCACCCAGACCCTGTGCGTGTTCACGAACCAGATCCGCGAGAAGGTCGGCGTCATGTTCGGCTCGCCGGAGACCCAGCCGGGCGGCCGCGCGCTGAAGTTCTACGCCTCCCAGCGGCTGGACATCCGCCGCATCGAGACGCTGAAGGACGGCACCGAGGCGATCGGCAACCGCGTCCGCGTCAAGGTCGTCAAGAACAAGGTCGCGGCGCCGTTCAGGCAGGCCGAGTTCGACATCGAGTTCGGCACAGGGCATCTCCAGCGCCGGCTGCATCCTCGACCTCGGGATCGAGCACAGCGATCGTCTCCAAGTCCGGCTCGTTCTTCTCCTACGGCGACGAGCGGCTCGGCCAGGGCCGCAACAACGCCAAGGGCTACCTGGACGAGCACCCGGAGGTCGCGAAGGAGATCGAGGCCAAGGTCTACGAGGCGCTGGGCGTCAACCAGGACCTCGTCGAGCCGATCGAGGGCGACCCCGCGGCCGCCGCCGAGCTCCTCGGCGCCGCCTAGGCGGCGCCGCGGTCGCCAGCGGGCGTCTCGGCGCCGCCGGGCCATCGCCGCGTCCGGCCCGCCGGGGCCGGACGCCGACGCGGCGCGCGTCTCCGCCGACCGCCGGCGCGCCGCCGCCGTGCTGCGCGCGCGGCTCGCGCCGCTCGCCGGGCCGACCGCCGCGCTGCTCACCGGGCCGGCGTTCCACGCCACCGCACCCGGTCCCCGCCGTGGACGCTGACGCAGACCTGCGCCAGCAGGCGTTCGACCTCGCCTGGCGGTGCCTTGGCGCAGCGCGACCGCACGGAGGCCGAGCTCGTGCAGGCCTTCCTGAAGGCCCGCGTGGAGCCCGGCCTGGCCGGCGAGGTGCTGGACGAGCTGCGCGCCGGCGGCTACGTCGACGACGCCGCGCTTCGCCCGCCGCTTCGCCGAGGACCGCCGCAACCTCGACGGCTGGGGCGCCGAGCGGATCGAGCGCCGGCTCGCCGACGCCTCGGCGTCGACGCGCCAGGACGTCGCGGCCGCGCTCGCGGACGGCGGCCACGACGAGCTCGGCGCCGCCGTCGCGCTGCTCGAGCGCCGCTTCCCGGTCCCGCCGGCCACGCCGCGCGAGCGCGACCGCGCGCTCGGCCTGCTGCGTGCGCAAGGGCTACGAGCTCGAGCTCGCGCACGACGCGCTGCGCCGCCACGCGGGCGCCACGCTCGACTGATCGTCGCCGCACCCTGCGCGCGGCGGCAGGCCATCAGTCGTTGCGCACGTTCACTTCCGGTACTACGATCCGCCCAGCGACAGACGGGTCCGTGCGGACCCGTGAAACATGCAGCAAAACTGCCACTTTCAGAGCGGAACCCAGCAGCTTCAGCCGTGACGGCAACTTCCAGCAACCACGGGCGACAGCGCCCACCGGACGGGCCTCCGCGCCCGCCGCGGACCCCACACCCACGACGATCCATCTAGCCGACATCTGACGCGGCGGCCGCATGCGCCGCCGCAATGCCGGTCCTCTCCGCTCCGGGTCACGGGCTCGACTCGGTCTGCGCGCCTAACACGAACAGGGCATGGATCTCGACGCGCCCGCAGGGCGGCGTACGGAGAGAGGACACAGGACAATGGAAATCGTGATCGCGGCGGCCGTGCTTGCGGCCGGCGTGGTGGTCGCGGCGCTGCTGCTGGTGAAGCGGACCCCCGGGCTCGCTGCCGCGGCCGCACCGCACGCGCGTCAGGAGCGCGAGCGCCGATTCGCCGCAGACGTCAGGGCCCCCGGCGAGCCCGACGACGACAGCGGCGCGCGCCATCAGGAGAGTCGGCCGGCTCGAGGAGCGGCTGCGCGCCCGCGAGGGCGCGCTGGAGGTGCGCGCGGGCCGAGCTCGACACGCGCGAGACGGTCCTCGAGGCGCGCCTGAGGCGACGCCGCCGAGGCTCACGAGCGCCACGTGCGCGCGCTCGAGCGCGTATCCGGGCTGTCCGCCTCGCAGGCCAAGCAGCTCCTGCTCAAGGAGCTCGAGGACCAGATCCGCCACGACTCCGCGCGCCTCGTGCGCCAGATCGAGGAGGAGACCAAGCGCGACGCCGACCGCCGCGTGCGCAACATCCTCGCCGTCGTGATGCAGCGGCTGGCCGCCGGCCACGCGGCCGAGACGACGGTGTCGGTCGTCCAGCTGCCCGCCGACGACATGAAGGGCCGCATCATCGGCCGCGAGGGCCGCAACATCCGCGCCCTCGAGCACCTCACCGGCGTCGACTTCATCATCGACGACACGCCGAACGCGGTCATCCTCTCGGGCTTCGACGGCGTCCGCCGCGAGATCGCCCGCATGACGCTGGAGAAGCTGCTGTCCGGACGGCCGCATCCACCCGGCGCGGATCGAGGAGACCTACTACCAGGCGAAGTCCGAGCTGGAGAGCCACATCGTCGAGTCCGGCGAGCAGGCGGTGCTCGAAGCCGAACGTCCAGGGCCTGGACGCCGAGCTGATCAAGATCCTCGGCCGGCTGCAAGTACCGCACCAGCTACGGCCAGAACGTGCTCGCCCACTCGATCGAGTGCGCGCACCTGGCCGCGATGATGGCCGACGAGCTCGGCGCCTCCGCCAAGACCGCGCGCCGCGCCGCGCTGCTGCACGACATCGGCAAGGCGGTCAGCCACGAGATCGAGGGCCCGCACGCGCTGGTCGGCGGCGACCTGGCCCGCCGCCACGGCGAGTCCGAGGCGGTCGCCCACGCGATGGAGGCCCACCACAACGAGGTCGAGCCCCAGACCGTCGAGGCGGTCATCGTCCAGGCCGCCGACGCGCTGTCCGGCGCCCGCCCGGGCGCGCGCGGCGAGTCGCTCGAGCAGTACGTCAAGCGCCTGCGCGACCTCGAGCAGATCGCCACCCGCCACGACGGCGTCGACAAGGTCTACGCGATGCAGGCCGGCCGCGAGATCCGCGTGATGGTCGCAGCCCGACACGCTCGACGACGACGGCGCCGTGCTGCTCACCCACGAGATCGCCCGCGAGATCGAGCAGGAGCTCGAGTACCCGGGCCAGATCAAGGTCACCGTCATCCGGGAGTCGCGGGCCACGGACTACGCGCGCTGAGCAGCCGTTCCAGCAGGTCGCCGACATCATCGGCGTGCCGCGCGAGACGCCGGTGCGTGACGCGCACCACCCGCCACCCGAGCGCGGTGAGCAGCGCGTCACGCTCGCGGTCGCGCTCGAACGCCGCGCGCGTGCCGTGGTGGCGGTGGCCGTCGGTCTCGACGATCAGCCGCTGCTCGGGCGAGCTGAAGTCGACTTAGAGACCCTCCACCGTCGCATTCACCCGCGGCCGGGGCAGCGCCCGCGCGTCGATCAGCGCGCGCAAATCGGCCTCGAGCGGGCTCCGCAATCGGGGGTCGATCCGGCCGGCCAGGTCGGCGAGCTTGGGCGGCAGCCGCGCGACGTCGAGCAGGTGCAGGGTCTCCGCGGCCTCGAGTGCGCGCTCCAGCGCGGGCCGGGGCAGCACCGAGGAGAGATCGATCAGCGTCTGCGTCGGGGTCGTGACCGGGATGCCATCGCGCACCGCGCCGGCCGGAGCCCGCCGCAGTCGATGGATGGTGATCCCCGCTCTCTCGCGATGCCCTCGGCTGCGCGGCACCGTCACCTCGACGCGAACCGCGGCGGTGGCGCGGACGCCCCACACAGCGCCGTTGCGCTGCGGTGGCTCAGCAGGGCGCCTGGGCCGCATCTGAGCACCGCCGCATCCACCGGGCCTCTCGGGTCAGCCGCGAGTGGCCCACCGCATAGACGCCGCGATGCACCCGATGCAGCCGCCCGTCCTCGACCCTTCTGCGGACCGCCTCCCTGTCCAGGCCCAGCGCGGCGAGCTGCGCAAGAGCGACCACCCCATGCTGGCGGGCGGCGATCTCGGCGAGTGGCGGCTCCTTTGCCTCGCATACCGTGACTTAGGAGCCCCATCCAGACTCTCGCCCCCGTCAGTACCCTCAGCCCCTGTGAAGTTCCACGTCACCACGTTCGGGTGCCAGATGAACGAGCACGACTCCGAGCGCATGAAGGGCATGCTCGAGTCGCTCGGCTACGCCGAGGTGCCCGACCGCGAGCGACGCCGACCTGATCCTGTTCAACACCTGCTCGATCCGCGAGAAGGCCGACGAGCGCTTCGTCCCGCACCTCTACGAGGCGCGCGCGCTCAAGCGGCGCGACCCGGAGCGGGTGATCGGCGTCGGCGGCTGCTGGGCGCAGTCGGTGAAGGAGCAGGTGTTCCGGCAGTTCCCGTTCGTCGACGTCGCCTTCGGCCCCGGCCAGGTCCACAAGCTCGCCGAGTTCCTGACGAGCGACTCGCTGACCGCCCAGGGCTACTTCGAGTTCGAGGGCTTCACCGGCCATCTGCCGGGCAAGCGCGCGCGCGACTTCCAGGCCTGGGTGCAGATCTCGGCCGGCTGCAACATGCAGCTGCTCGTTCTGCATCGTGCCGTCCACGCGCGGCCGCGAGGTCTCGCGGCCGCTCGACGAGCTGGTCGACGAGGTCCGGACGCCTGGCCGCCGAGGGCGTCCGCGAGGTCACGCTGCTCGGCCAGAACGTCAACTCCTACGGCATCCGCCTGCGCCCGCACGCGAGCGCAGGTTCTCCGAGCTGCTGCACGCGATCGACGCGATCGACGGCATCGACCGGATCCGCTACACGAGCCCGCACCCGGCGCACATGCGCGAGGACGTCATCCGCGCGCACGCCGAGCTGCCGAGCGTCTGCCAGCACATCCACCTGCCGCTGCAGTCGGGCTCCTCGCGCGTCCTCAAGCGCATGCGCCGCACCTACGACCGCGCAGCGCTACCTCGACCGCGTCGCGCTGATCCGCGAGCACGTCCCGGACTGCGCGCTCACCACCGACATCATCGTCGGCTTCCCGGGGGAGACCGAGGCGGACTTCGCCGAGACGCTCGAGGTCGTCGAGGAGGTCGGCTTCGACGGCGCGTTCACGTTCATCTACTCGCCGCGCCGGGGGACCGAGGCGGCCGCCTTCACCGACGACTTCATCGCCCACGAGGTCGCAGGTGGAGCGCATGGAGCGGCTCGTCGAGGTCGTCCAGCGCCGCGCCCGCGAGCGTGCCCAGCGCTTCGTCGGCCGCACGCTCGACGTGCTCGTCGAGGGCGCCTCGCGCCACGACCCGTCGCCGCCTGCGCGGCCGCACCACGCACAACAAGGTCGTCAACTTCGACGGCCTCGCGGCGCCGGGCGAGATCGTCCCGGTCGAGATCACCGCCGCCACGAGCCAGACGCTCGCGGGCGAGTCCTCGCTGCTCTCGCGCGCCGCGTGAGCCGCGACTTCGCCGCGCTGCTCGCGGCCCAGGGCGCGTTCTACGGCTTCCGCGGCGGGCTCGTGGCCGCCGGCTGGCTGCTGCCGCTCGACCCGGCGGCGTTCGACCGGATATGGGCGGCGTCGTCGGCGTAGATGCGGACGTGGTCGGCGAGCCCGCGCGCGGCGGTGAGCGCCGCCAGCTCGTCGAGCCGCGCCGGTAGCGTCGCGAGCACCGCGCCCGGCGCGACGCCGCCGTAGGCCGCGCACAGGCGCTCCAGCCGCCGCGCGCGCTCCGCGTCCGACGACACGAGCGCATCCGGGTTCCCGGGCGCGGCCAGCGGCACGAGGCGGTAGGCGAGATAGGCGAGATCCCACGCGCGCGGCCCGGGGGAGGCCGTGTCGAAGTCGATCACGCCGACCAGCTCGCGGTCCCGGAACACGAGGTTGTAGGGCGCGAAGTCGTTGTGGCAGACGACCTCGTCCGGCTCGTGGCCCGCCAGCCGCCACACGCACCCGGCATGCGCGAACCGGGTCGTGGCGTCGTGATAGGCCCGCAGCCGCCCCGCCGCCGCCTCGAGCACCGCGTCTTCCCAGATCCAGTCCGGCAGCGGATACCCGTGCACGTCGCCCGCCATGAAGCCGACGACCTCGCGGCCCTGCTGGTCCAGCCCGAGCGGCTCGGGCACCCAGTCGATGCCGCGCTTGCGCACATGGCGCAGGAGCGCCTGCACGGTCGGCGTCCACGGCCCGGCCTCGCGGCGCACCGTGTCGCCGACGCGGACGACCGATGTCATCCGTCCGCGCCGTGTGCGAACATATGTTCGTGCGTTGGGCATCGCAGGAGATCGACCAGGATGACGCGGGCCGCCTCCCCGGGCTCGGAGACGTCGTGGTCCGGCGCTTCAACGCTCCCGAGGCGCTCAACATGCGCTTCCACGAGGTTCGCACCAAGTCGGCGCTGAACCGCATCCCGGCCGCCGCCCGCCTCCCGTTCGACTGGACGGTCAATCCATATCGGGGTTGCTCTCATGCCTGCAGTTACTGCTTCGCCCGTCCTACGCACGAGTACCTGGACCTGAACGCCGGCGCGTGACTTCGAGCGCGAGATCATCGTCAAGGTCAACGTGCCGGAGGTGCTGCGGGCCGAGCTGGGGCGGCCGTCGTGGACGGGCGAGCGGGTGGCGCTGGGCACGAACACGGATCCCGTACCAGTGGGTCGAGGGCCGCTACAAGCTCATGCGCGGCATCTGGGAGGCGCTGCGCGACGCCGCCAACCCGTGCTCGATCCTCACGAAGTCGCCGCTGGTGCTGCGGGACGTCGACCTGCTGAAGGAGATCGCCGCGGTCACGGAGGTCAGCGCCTGCCTGTCGGTGCCGACGCTGGACGAGAAGGCGTGGCGGGCGACGGAGCCGCACACGCCGAACCCGCGCGCGCGGCTGGAGGCGGTGGCGGAGCTCAACCGCCAGGGCATCCCCACCGGCATCCTCATCGCGCCGCTGATGCCGGGGATCAACGACGCGCCGGAGCAGGTGGCGAGGATCGTCGAACTGGCCACTGACGCCGGCGCGACGTACATCAGCGGCAACACGCTGCTTCCTGCGCGGCTCGGTGCGCGGGATCTTCTTCGACTGGCTGCGGGAGCACCGGCCGGACCTGGTGGAGCGCTACGAGGAGCTCTACGCGCACGGCGCCTACCTGCGCCTGGACGACCGGCGGGCGATCGAGCGGGCCGCCGGCGCGCCGTGGGCGGGCTGGTCGTACGAACAGCGCGCGCGGCATCGCGGCGTCCCGCGCCGGCGACCAGAGCGGCCGCGCGGCGCAGCGGGGACGCCCGCGCCAGTGGTCCTCACGCGGCCACCGGTGCAGGGCAGCCTCTTCTGAGTGACGGCTGTCACAGGCATGAAACCGTCCGGGAACGGGTGTGTTGGGTTTCGTGATGCGTCGCTTCTCACGACCGCACGTCGCGCCCCGCGCGCGCACCCTGACCATGCAGACCGCCCAGCGCGCCCGGCGCGCGAAGTGGGAGCTGGCGATCATCCTGCCGCTGTTCGGCCTGACCCTCGCCGCGTACGTCGAGCGCGAGCGGGTGTTCGGGCTCAACACGCCGGTCCGGGTGGCTGCGGCGGTCGTGATGGTCGTGCTCGGCTGGGCGCTGGCGCGCGACCTCGGGCGCTTCAGCGCGCCGGCGCTGTTCCGCCGCATGGACCCGGCGACGGCCGGCACGGTGGGCTTCCTCATCCGGCTGGCGTTCCTGGTCGGCGCGACGGTCCTGGCACTGCGGGTGGCGGGGCTGGACCCGCGGACGCTGGCCGTCGGCGGCGCGATCACCGCGGTGGTGCTGGGTCTCGCGGCGCAGCAGACGATCGGCAATCTGATCGCCGGCCTGGTGCTCATCTCCGTGCGGCCGTTCAAGGTCGGCGACCGCGTGCGCCTGCAGGCCGGGGCCCTGGCGGGCCAGGTCGAGGGTGTCGTGGCGTCGCTCGGGCTGCTCTACACGACGTTCGCGCAGGGCCAGGACTCGATCATGGTGCCCAACAACGTGGTGCTGAGCGCGGCGGTCGTGCCGCTGCGCGAGCCGGCCGCGGTCGACCTGCGTCGCCCGGCTGCGCCCCGACGTGCGCCCGACCGACGTCCAGGAGCTGCTCGAGGAGGCGATCGAGACCCCGGTACGCGGCGAGCCGACGATCGCGCTCGAGGAGATCGACGCCGACGAGGTCGTCTGCGCATCCAGGCCACGCCGCTCTCAGACGACGACGGCCCCCGCCTGGCCGACGAGGTCTTGGCCGCCGTCGGCGCGGTCACCCACGACGGCCAGCCGCCACAGGACCCGCGCGGCGACCCGAGCCCGTAGGGCAGGCGGTCGCCTACCGCTTCGACGCCTGCCCTCGCGCCATCTGCTCCGACGTCCCGGCGGCGCCCAGCTTGCGCTGCACGGCGCCGATCGGGCCGGGCGCCAGGGCGGCCAGGAGCGCGCCGGCGCGCAGCGGCAGCGGGGCGACGTCGAGCTCGGCGCGGTTCTGCTCGATCGCCTTGACCACGGCGCGGGCGACGTCGCCGGGCTTCTTCGTCCCCACGTAGGCCGGCAGCTTGGCGCCGGACTCGGCGAACATGCCGGCCTCGGAGATGAACCCGGGCAGGATCACGGAGACCCCGACGCCCTTGGGCGCGAGGTCCTCGCGCAGCGCCAGCCCGAAGCCGCGCAGCCCGAACTTCGTGGCCGAGTAGATCGAGCTGCCCGGCGGCGCCGCCCGGCCGGCCAGCGAGGACATGAACACGAGGTGGCCGCGGCCGCGGGCGACCATCGCCTCTGTCAGCCCGTGGGCGAGCAGCATCGGCGCGCGCAGGTTGACCGTCGAGCGCGCGGTCGATCTCCTCCTCGCTGAACGAGTTCAGCGCGCCGCTGCCGGGCAGCGCGGCGTTGGCCACGAGCACGTCGACCTCGCCGGCCTCGCGCGAGCAGCCGCGCCGGCGCGGCGAGGTCGGCGAGGTCGGCCGCGAGCGCCCGCCCGCCGAGCTCGGCGGCCAGCGGCTCGAGCACCTCCGCGCGCCGGCCGGTCAGCGTCAGCGTCGCGCCGCGCTCGGCCAGCCCGCGGGCGATCGCCTGCCCGAGCCCGCCCGTCGCGCCCGTCAACAGGACCTTGGCGCCCGTCAGATTCATGCCTCCACCGCCTTGTTGGGAGTTGGCGCCCACGGGTCCGGCGCGGCGCTCACGCGAAGACCGCGACCGTCGCCGTGAAGCTGTGCAGGAAGTGGCCGCCGCCGACGGGGCCGATCTCGCCCGCGGCGAAGAAGCCGGCGGACGGCGCGCCCGCCAGGGCGTCGGCGACGGTCTCGGCGTCGTGGTCCGCGCGCCCGAACATGCTGCGCGCCGCGGCCGTTGCAGGCGAAGACCAGCGCGCCCGCCGGTGGCCGCCCGCCCAGCGCGGTCATGCTGATCGAGAGGGTGTCGCGCAGGTCGCGGTCGGCGCTCTCGGCGTCGCGGGCGTGCAGCCGCACGACCTGGCCGGGGTGGACGTCGGCGGCGACCGCCACCTGACCCGTGGACGGATCGGCGCCCACGAGCCCGCGGACGAGGAAGTCGCCCTGCAGGTATTCCGGCTTGTCGCCGTCCACGACGATGCCGACGAGCAGCCCGCCCTGCACGAGCCGCAGGTCCTCGGGCGGCAGCTCCTCGATCGTCTCGCGCAGCTTCTGCAGCGCCGGCTTGCCGGCGAGCTCCCCGATCACGTGGCCCTCGCCGGCGGTGATCGTCAGCTCGGGGCCGAGCGGCGTCGCGCCCTGGGAGACCATCGGCAGCACCTCGACGCCGTCCAGCCGCACGCCGACCGCGCCCTCGGCGACGACCTCGTCGCCGATGAACAGCACCGTCTCGTCGTCCGCCGTCCGCCCGGAGGCGAGCCCGCCGAGCAGCGGCATCATCGGCGTCGAGTCGCTGAGGAAGCGCAGCACGGCGTCCGTCGGGAAGGTCACGGGGTCGACCAGCAGGATCACGCCGTCGGCGCCCGCGAGGTCGGGCATGCCGGTGAGCGCGCCGGTGCCCTCCTCGTCGAGCTCCTCCACCGAGGCGTGGAACGTGCTCGCCGCCCCGTCGCCCAGGCTCGCCGCCCAGACCGACACCGCCGTCCCGTCCTCGATCTCGCGCCCGTGGCCGATGACGCCGCCGGCGCCGCAGCCGATCAGGCCGCCCGGCGCGAGTGCCTCGTGCACCGCCTCTAGCGTGGCCTCCGGGGCGGCGAGGTAGGCGCCCGAGGCGAACACGACGGCCAGGTCGCACGCCGCGCCGTCCAGCTCGACGGCGGCCAGCCCGGCCGCCTCCAGCGCCGCCGCCCGGGGGTCGGGAGCCGTCGAGAGGCCGGTGCCGATGCGGACGGGCATCCCGCTGACGATACTGCCCGCCTGCCCGCCGGGAGGCGGCTCGCGGCCATACTGGCCGGCATGCCCGGCCCCGCGGTGATCGCCGTCTTCGGCCCCACCGGCGTGGGGAAGACCGCGGTCGCCATCGCGCTCGCCGAGCGCCTGCGCGCCCGCGGCGAGGACCCGCTGGCGATCTCCGCCGACGCGCTCCAGGTGTACGCCGGCCTGCCCATCCTCACCGGCGCGGCCGGCGCCGCCGAGCAGGCCCGGCTCGAGCACCGCCTGCTGGGCTTCGTGCCCGTCACCGAGCCGTACTCCGCCGGCGCGTACGCCGCGGCGGCGCACGCCGAGATCGACCAGGCGATCGCCGCCGGGCGACGGCCGATCGTGGTGGGCGGCACGGGCCTCTACCTGCGCGCCGCGCTGGCCGACCTCGACCTGCGCCCGCCCGTCGCCGCCCACGTGCGGGCGAGATGGACCGCCCAGCCTGCGCCCGCGTTGCACGCGGCGCTGCTGGCGCGCGCGCCCGCCGTGGCGGCGGGCATCGCACACACCGACCGCCACCGGCTCATCCGCGCGCTCGAGCTGCTGGACGCCGGCGAGGCACCACCGGGGCGCGCCGACTCCCAGCTCTGGACCACGACGACGCGCCATCCGACGCTGCTCGCCGGGCTCGTCATGGACCGCGCCGAGCTGGCGCGCCGGATCGACGCCCGCATCGACGCGATGCTCGCCGCCGGCGTCACGGGCGAGGTGCAGGCGGCCGACGCCGCCGGCGCGTCGGCCACCGCGCGCGCCGCGCTCGGCTTCAAGGAGCTGCTCCAGGGCGACGTCGAAGCCATGCGCACCAGGACGCGCCGCTACGCCAAGCGGCAGCTCACCTGGCTGCGCAAGCTGCCTGGCGCCCGGCTCATCGACGTGACCGGGCGCGACCCGGCGGACGTGGCCGCCGAGTTGGACGGCATGATCTAGCGCCGTGCGGTTCGAGAAGTGGCAGGCGCTGGGCAACGACTACCTCATCTTCGAGGCGGCCGAGCTGACCCCGCGCCAGGTGCAGCGGCTGTGTGATCCGCACTTCGGCCCGGGCGGCGACGGCGTGCTCGCGCTCAGCCCGCCCGACGAGCCCGGCTACGTGGCCCGCCTGCGGATCTACAACCCCGACGGTTCAGAGGCCGAGCTGTCGGGCAACGGCGCCCGCGAGGCGATCCTCTATCTGCGCCGCTCGGGCTGGACGCAGGCCGACACGTTCAGCATCCAGACGCTCGCCGGCGAGATCCGGCCGACGATCACCGGCCCCACCACCTGCCGCGTCGACATGGGCCGCGCCCGCCTGACGTCCGCGCACTATCCGGGCGGCCCTCCCGACGGGCGCGGGGAGCTGGAGGCCGGCGGCGCGCGCTGGCGCTTCCAGCACGTGGCCGTCGGCAACCCCCAGTGTGCGATCCGGGTCGGCACCCGGTCAGAGCTCGAGGCGCTGGACCTCCAGGCGCTCGGCCCGCGGATCGAGCGCGCGCCGCAGTTCCCGAACCGCACGAACGTGTCGTTCTGGACCGAGGCGTCGGCGGACACGATCCGCGCGCGGATCTTCGAGCGCGGGGTGGGCGAGACGCTGTCCTCGGGCACGGGCGCCTCGGGGGCGGCGGTGGCGCACGTGCTGCGCGGCGGCGACTCGCCTGTCACCGTTGTGCTCGACGGCGGCGAGCTCGAGGTGGCCGTCGACGAGGCCCTGCACGTACAGCTCACCGGCTGGGCGGTGCCCGTCTACCGCGCCGAGCTGAGCGACGAGTTCAAGCGAGAGGAAGGTCTGTAGATGCTGCTGGTGACCGGAGCGACGGGCACGACCGGGAGCGAGGTCCTGCGCGCGCTCAAGGACCGCGAGGTCCCGGCGCGGGCGCTCGTGCGCGACGAGACGCAGGCGCACAACCTCCGCGCCCACGGCTTCGAGCCGGTCACCGGCGACCTCGGCGACCCGCGCACGCTGCATCCGGCGCTCGAGGGCGTGGAGCGGGCGTACCTCGTCTCGCCGGCCGGGCCGATGCAGTCCGAGCTCGAGCAGACGTTCATCGAGACCGCCAAGGAGGCGGGCGTCGCGCACATCGTCAAGCTCTCGGTGATCGGGGCGAGCCCGGAGGCGCCGCTGCGGTTCGCCCGCTCCCACGGCACGGTCGAGCAGGCGCTCAAGCAGTCCGGCATCGCCTGGACGCTGCTGCGCCCGACGGCGTTCATGCAGAACACGCTGGCCTGGGGCCCGCAGGTCCACGACGGAACGTTCTACGCGCCGGTGCCGGACGCCGCCGTCTCCATCGTCGACGCCCGCGACGTGGCCGAGGTGGCCGCCGCCGCGCTGACCGACACGGCCCACGAGGGCAAGTCCTACGGCCTGAGCGGCCCCGAGGCCGTCTCCTACCGCGACCAGGCGCGGCGGCTGTTCGCCGTCGCGGGGCGCGAGGTCGAGGTCGAGGAGGTGCCGATGGAGGACTTCAAGCGCGAGCTCGTGCGCGTCGGCGTGCCGCCGTGGAACGCCGAGGGGCTGACCGAGCTGTTCGGCCTGTATGCCGACGGCGGCGCGACCATGGTCACCACCGGCGTGATGGACGCCCTCGGCCGCGACCCGCGCGGCCTCGACGCCTTCGCCGCCGACCACGCGGAGGCGTTCAAGGCATGAATGGCGCCTGGGGGGCCGGCCTCGCCACGTTCAGCGACGACCGCGTGCTGGAGGTGTTCTATCCGGCGCCGGCGCTGGGCGCGCCCGCCGAGGGCGGCGAGGCCGGGACGCGGGAGCTCGCCGCCGGCGAGGCGGCGCGCCACGCCGTGCCGGCCGGCGGCGCGGACGACCGGCGCGGTGTGCGGGAGGCGCCGATCCTCACGGTGATCGCCGACCTGGCCGCGCCGCCCGCCGACGCCGCGGACGCCTACCTGCGCCTGCACCTGCTCTCGCACCGGCTCGTCCGGCCGCGCGGGCTGAACATGGACGGCATCTTCGGCGTGCTGCCGAACGTGGCCTGGACGAGCCGCGGCCCGGTCGACCCCGCGCGGCTGACCGAGGTGCGGCTGGCGTGCCGCACGCGCGGCGAGGCGCTCGAGGTCCACTCGGTGGACAAGTTCCCGCGCATGACCGACTACGTGATCCCGGCCGGGGTGCGCGTGGCCGACGCCGACCGCGTGCGCCTGGGCGCGCACCTCGCGGAGGGCACGACGGTCATGCACGAGGGGTTCGTCAACTACAACGCCGGGACGCTCGGGCACTCGATGATCGAGGGCCGGATCTCCGCCGGGGTGATCGTCGGCGACGGCTCCGACGTAGGGGGCGGCGCCAGCATCATGGGCACCCTCTCGGGCGGCGGCACCGAGGTGATCAGCCTGGGCGAGCGCTGCCTGCTCGGCGCCAACGCCGGCCTCGGCATCTCGCTGGGCGACGAGTGCACGGTCGAGGCGGGGCTCTACGTGACCGCGGGCACGCTGATCACGCTGCCCGACGGCGAGGTGGTCAAGGCGCGCGAGCTGAGCGGGGCGAGCGGCCTGCTGTTCCGGCGCAACTCGCGGACGGGGGCCGTCGAGGTGCTGCCGCGCTCGGGCCGCTGGGCCGGCCTCAACGCCGCGCTGCACGCGAACGACTGACGATCTCCGCCGCCCGCTCGCACACCTCGAGCGGCGGCACGAGCGCCAGCCGCAGGAACCCCGCGCCCGCCTCCCCGAAGTACGACCCCGGCGTCAGCACGACGCCCTGGTCGAGCAGCTCGGCGGCCAGCGGCTCCGCCGCCTCGCCGGCGTGCAGCCAGAGGAAGAAGGTGGCGTCCCCGCCCGCGCTGCGCAGGCCCGCCGCCTCGAGCGCCCCGAGCAGGGCGTCGCGCTTGGCCCGGTAGCGGTCGCGCACCGCCTCCACGTGCGCCTCGTCGCTCCAGGCGGCCGCGGCGGCGCGCTGGATGAACTCCTGCGGCGCCACGCCGACGTTCGGCCGGTAGCGCTTCAGCGCGGCGACGATCGCGGGGTCGCCGGCCACGAACCCGGTCCGGTAGCCGGGCATCGAGGAGCGCTTGGAGAGCGTGTTGAACACCGCCACGTGCCCGAGGTCGGACACCTGCAGCGCCGAGACGGGCGCCGCGCCGCCGAAGTAGAGCTCCGAGTAGGCCTCGTCCGCGGCGAGCACGAAGCCGTGGCGGCGGGCCAGCGCGGCGGCGCGCTCGTAGAACTCGAGCGACGCGGTGGCCGCGGTCGGGTTGTTCGGGTAGTTGAGCCAGAGCACGGCGACCCGGTCCCAGTCGACGCCGTACAGGTCCGGCAGCCAGCCGTCGCGCTCGCGCAGCGGCAGCGCGACCACGCGCTTGCCGGCGAACTGCGCGCCCCGCTCGTAGACCGGGTACGACGGCGTGGGCACGACCACCGTGTCGCCGTCGAACACCTGGGCGAGCGAGAAGATCGCCTCCTTGGAGCCGAGCGTCGGCAGCACCTGCGCGTCCGGGTCGAGCGCCGCGCCGAAGCGCCGCCGCACCCAGGCGGCGATCGCCGCGCGCAGCTCGGGCAGCCCGTCCGCCGTCGGATAGGTCGACATCGGCTCCAGCGCGCCGACGAGCGCCTCGCGGATGAACGCCGGCGTCTCCTCGCGCGGCTCGCCCACGCCGAAGTCGAGCAGCTCGATCCCGCGCGCCGCCACCCGCGCCTTCTCCTCGGCCAGGCGCACGAACGGGTACGTGGCCATGCCCGACAACACCGGGGAGAGGCGGAGGGTCACGTCGCCGCGGCCTCCAGCACGCGGTGGGCGTGCAGGAGCGCGTCGGCGCCGACGGACTCGTCGCGCCGGTGCGCCTGGGCGGGCTCGCCCGGGCCGAAGTTGACCGCGGCGTAGCCGGCGGCGGCGAACTCGGCCACCGGCGTCCACGCCTGCTTGGGCGCGACCCGCAGGCCGCCGGCGTCGATCAGCTTGCGGGCCAGCGGGTGCTCGACGGCGGCCGGGGCGGCGCCTGAGTTGCCGTCGACGACCAGGTCGCCCAGCCCTCCGGTCAGCGCGCGCAGCCGCGCCTCCGCCTCCGCCGGCGTACGGCCGGGCGCGTAGCGGAAGTTCACGCCGCACACGCACTCGTCCGGGATGACGTTCGCGGCGATCCCGCCGGAGATCTGCGTGACCGACACCACCTCCTGGAAGATCAGGCCGCCCGACTCGACCGGCAGCGACGGCGCGCTCGCCAGCTGCGCCACGCCGATCGCCGCCCGGTGGATGGCGTTGTCGGCGTCCCAGGGCCGGGCCGAGTGCCCCGAGCGACCGCGGAACGTCCAGGTCGCCGCCACGTTGCCCAGGCAACCGGCGTGCAGCTCGCCGCCCGTCGGCTCCATCACCACGACGAACTCGGCCGCCACCGGCGCGCGCGCCAGCAGCGGCGTCAGCGCGCTCTCGGTCGCCGGCAGCTCCTCGCGCGGGAAGAACAGCGCCGCGTACGGCACCCGGCCGAGCACCAGCTCGATCATCACGGCCAGCGCGCCCTTCATGTCGCTGGCGCCGAGCCCGTGCACGCGCTCGCCGTCGCGCGAGCCCGGGATGTTCCCCTGAGCCGGCACGGTGTCCAGGTGGCCCGCGAGCCACACCGGCGGGCGCATCCCCGGCGGCCGGGCGAGCACGCAGCCGTCGCCGAGCTCCTCGACCTCGGCGCCGCCGTCGCGCAGCACGCCCGCGACGTGCGCGGCGAGCGCGGCCTCGTCGCGCGACTCCGACGGGATGTCGACGAGCTCGAGCGTCCGCGCGGCCAAGCGCTCGCGCAGCTCGTCCTCGCCGGGCGCCGGTCTCACGGGCATGGCGGGCCACTCTAGAATGGACTCTCTTGGAGCGCTCTCGCAACGGCCGCACAACCCAGTCCCGCTACGCGCCGCCCCCCGCCGCCGGCCGGGCCCGCCAGCGCGCGTACTGCATCGCCGCCACGCCGGGCAACGAGGATCTCGCGGAGCTCAAGGAGCTCCTGCGCACCGCCGGCGCCGCCACGGTGGGGGCGATGGCGCAGAAGCGCGAGCAGCCGCACCCGAACCTCTATCTCGGCTCGGGCAAGGTGGACGAGCTCAAGCTGCTGCTCAAGGAGGCGGACGCGAACCTGGTGGTGGCCGACGACGAGCTGACGCCGCGTCAGCAGCGCAACCTGGAGAAGGAGCTCGACGTGCCGGTCCTGGACCGCACGGCGGTGATCCTCGACATCTTCGCCGAGCACGCGCACACCGCCGAGGGCAAGATGCAGGTCGAGCTGGCCCAGCTCGAGTACAACATGGCCCGCATGCGCGGGCTGTGGACGCACCTCGAGCGCCTCGGCGCCGGGCGCGGCGTCGGCGGCATCGGCACCCGCGGACCGGGCGAGTCGCAGATCGAGACCGACCGCCGGCTGGCGCGCGACCGGATCACCGCGCTGCGCCGCCGGCTCGACCAGGTGAAGTCCACCCGCGCGGTCCAGCGCGCGGAGCGCGAGCGCGCCCACCTGCCCAGCGTGGCGCTCGCCGGCTACACGAACGCCGGCAAGTCGACGCTGCTCAACGCGCTGACCGGCTCGGAGGTCGGCGTGCGCGACCAGCTGTTCCACACCCTGGACCCGACGACCCGCACGCTGCGCCTCGACGGCCGCACCTACCTGATGACCGACACGGTCGGGTTCATCCGCAAGCTGCCCCACCAGCTCGTGGACGCGTTCGCCGCCACGCTGGAGGAGACCCGGCTGGCCGACCTCGTGCTGCACGTGGTGGACGCGAGCGCGCCCGAGGAGGAGCTCGTGGCCATGACCCGCGCGGTCGACGACGTCCTGGAGGAGATCAAGGCCGGCGAGACGCCGCGGCTGCTCGTGCTCAACAAGGCCGACCTGCTGGACGACGAGCGCCGCCGCGAGCTGAGCTTCCGCCACCCCGAGGCGGTGCTGGTCTCCGCCGCCACCGGCGAGGGGCTGGAAGAGCTGGGCGAGCGGATCGCCGCCGAGTTCCGGCGCACGCTGCAGCCGGTCGAGCTGCTCGTGCCGTTCTCCGAGGGCGGCACGCTGTCGGAGCTGCACGCCCTGGCCGGCGACATGGAGCGCACCGACACCCCCGAGGGCGTGCTGGTCACCGCCAAGCTGCCCGCCGTGGTGGCCGAGCGCTTCGGCCGCTACGCGGTCAACGGCAAGCCCGCCTGATCGGGGCGACGAGCGCGGCGCGCCCGCCGGAAGGTGGTCAGCGGCCGCTGGAGCCGAACCCGGCGGCGCCGCGATCGCTCTCCGGCAGCTCGTCCACCACGCGCAGCTCCGGCGCCCAGTAGGGCACGAGCAGCAGCTGGGCGATGCGATCGCCCGCGTGCCCGCGGTACGTCTCGCGCCCCAGGTTGACCAGCACCACGCGCAGCTCGCCGCGGTAGTTCGGGTCGACGAGCCCGGGGCTGTTCGCGCAGGTCACGCCGTGCCGGTGGGCCAGCCCGGACCGGGGGAGGACGAGGCCGGCCACGCCTGGCGGGAGCGCCAGCGCGAGGCCCGTCGACACCAGCGCCCGCTCACCCGGGCGCAGGACGAACGGCTCCAGGCAGCGCAGGTCATAGCCGGCGTCGCCCGACCGCGAGCGCGCGGGCAGGGTGGCGTCCGGGTGCAGGAGCTTGACCTCCAGCTCGTCCACGATCGGCATGACGGCCATCCCCGAACCCCATCAGGGAGGCCGGACGGAAGCTCAGCGCAACAGCACCCACCCGGCCATCGCGGCGAGGTGGGCCAGCGCCGCGAGCAGGGTCAACACGTGGAAGACCTCGTGGAACCCGAACACGCCGGGCCACGGGTTCGGGCGCCCGAGCGCGAACATGACCGCGCCGGCCGTGTAGAGGATTCCGCCGAGCGCGAACAGGGCGACCGGGGCGACCGGCAGCGCGCTCACCATCTGCGGCACGGCGACCACCGCCGCCCAGCCGAGCGCGACGTAGCAGGCCGAGCACAGCCAGCGCGGGGCGTCGATCCAGGCGACGCTGAGCCCGATCCCGGCCAGCGCGCCGGTCCAGACCACGCCCATGACGGTCCAGCGCGTGGCCCCGGAGAGCACGAGCATGGCCACCGGCGTGTAGCAGGCGCCCATGAACAGGTAGATCGTGGCGTGGTCGACCCGCCGCAGCAGCGGCCGCCAGCGCGGGCTCCAGCGCCAGCGGTGATAGAGGCCGCTGCCGGCGAACAGGGCGCACAGGCCGCACCCGTAGACCGCGGCGGCGGCGCGCTCGCCCGCGCCCGGGGCGAACGCGACGAGCAGGCCGGCCGCGAGCGCCGCGAACGGCGCCGCCCACAGATGGAGCAGCCCGCGCAGCCGCGGGACCGCGGCGATCGCGATCTCCGACATCGTGACGTCGTGCGGCTCCATGCCCGCAAGAGGCAACGCGTCCATGGCGCGGATACTTCCCCCGTCAGTGCCCGGACACACCCGTGCGCCACCATCTCGTGTCACGTGAGCGACGCCGAGCTGACCATCGACGAGCTGGCCCGGACCACCGGGATGACCGTGCGCAACATCCGCAGCCACCAGTCGCGCGGGCTGCTGCCGCCGCCCGAGGTCCGCGGGCGGACCGGCTACTACGGCCCCGAGCACGTGGCGCGGCTGCGCCTGATCCTCCAGCTCCAGGCCACGGGGTACAACCTCGCGGCGATCAAGCACCTGATCGGCCGCTCGGGCGGCACCGCGGAGGACGTGCTCGGGTTCATGCGCACGCTGCTGGCCCCGTTCGACGGCGAGCCGGCCGAGGTGGTCGAGCTCGCCGAGCTCGGCGAGCGCTTCGGCGACGACCCCAAGGCGCTCGCCAAGGCCGTCTCCCTCGGCGTCCTGGCCCCGCTCGGCGACGGCCGCTACGAGGTCCCCAGCCCGTCGCTGCTGCGCGCCGCGGACGCGCTCGTGCAACTCGGCATCCCCGTCGCCAAGGGGCTCGAGATGGTCGAGCAGGCCGGCCGCACGGCCGACGGCATCGGCGAGCGCTTCGTGAAGCTGCTGATGGACAGCGTGTGGAAGGGGTCCGGGACGGACTGGGGGGGTACCCGCGACGGGCTCGAGCGCCTGCGGCCGCTGGTCACCGAGATGCTCGTGGCCGTGTTCCACCAGCGCATGACCGCGGCGGTCGAGCGGGAGTTCGGGCGCGAGCTCGAGCGCCGCGCGCGATAGGGTCCGGCCCGACCCGCGCGATGAGCGAGTCCGACGACGACCCGCTGCAGGCCCAGTACGACGGGATCCCCGTACCGTGCTACACGTGGCGCCCGGAGGGCGGCGAGTTCGTGCTGGAGCGGGCCAACCGCGCCGCCGACGAGCGGACGGGCGGGCGCATCGCCGCCCTGCTCGGCTGTACGGCGCGCGACCTGTTCCCGGGCTCGCCGATCCAGGCCGACCTGGAGCGCTGCCTGAGCGAGCGGGGCACGGTGCGGCGCGAGCACACGCACCGGCTCGCCTCCACCGGCGAGCTGCGCCGGATGGACAGCACGTACGTGTTCATGCCGCCGGACCGCATCATGGTCCACGCCGACGACGTGACCGAGCAGCGCGCCCGCGAGGAGCGGCTGCGCGCCGTCCTGGGCGCGTTGGACTCGGGCGTGCTCACGCTCGACTCGGCCGGCCAGGTGGTCGACGCGAACCCCGCGGCCTGCCGCATCCTCGGCCTGGCCCGCGAGCGCCTGCTCGGCGCGCCGGACTGGTGGGTGCAGCTCGCGCCGCGGCTGGATGACGGCACGCCGGTGAACCCGCCCGCCGACAGCCCGGGCGCGCGCGCCATGCGCAGCGGGGAGTCCATGCGCGACGTGATCATGCAGTTCACCCGCCCGGACGGCGGCGAGGGCGTTGTCTCGCTCAGCTACATGCCGCTCGACCGCGACGGGCTCGTGGTGTCCATGAGCGACCTGACCGAGCGCCGCCGGCTGCGCGAGCGCCTCGTCCAGCAGGCGCTGCACGACCCGCTCACGGGGCTGCCGAACCGGCTGCTGTTCCAGGAGCGGCTCGAGCAGGCGCTGGCCCGCGAGCAGCGCGGCCGGGTGGCCGTCCTGCTGCTCGGCCTGGACGAGTTCAAGTCGGTCAACGACGCCGTGGGCCACGCCACCGGCGACGACGTGCTCGAGCAGCTGGCCGGCCGGCTGCGGCACTCCCTGACCGCGGCCGAGACGCTCGCCCGCTTCGGCGGCGACGAGTTCGCCGTCCTGTCCGAGCTCGACGACGAGCTCGAGGCCACGGCGTGCGGCGAGCGCTTGCTGGCCACGCTCGACGCGCCCTTCGGCACGCTCCATCTCACCGCCGCGGTCGGGATCGCGATCGAGCAGGACGGCCGCCGCGCGGCCGCCGAGCTCGTCCAGGGCGCCGACGCCGCCATGCACCGGGCCAAGGCGCGCGGCGGCGCGGGCTACGAGCTGTTCGACCACGGCATGGGCGGGCGGCTGCGCGACCGGCTGCGCATCCAGGCGGGGCTGCGCGAGGCGATCGAGCGGGCCGAGCTGCGGCTGCACTACCAGCCGATCCTCGCGCTGGACCCGCGCCGCGTCGTCGCCGTCGAGGCGCTCGTACGCTGGCAGCACCCGCAGGACGGCCTGCTGGCGCCTGGCCGCTTCCTGGCGGTGGCCGAGCGCAACGCGCGCCTGATGGCCGCGCTGGGCGACTGGGTGCGGCGTCAGGCCTGCGCCGAGGCGGACCGCTGGCCCGCCGGCGTGCACGTGAGCGTCAACGTCTCGGCCCGCGAGCTGGACGACCCCGGCTTCCCGGACCGCGTGATCGCCGCGCTGGCCGGCGGCGCCCCGGAGCGGCTCGCCCTGGAGGTCACCGAGACGGCGCTGATGGAGGGCGCGGAGACGGCCATCGCCGGCCTGCAGCGGCTCGCCGAGCTGGGCATGCGCATCTACCTCGACGACTTCGGCACGGGCTACTCGTCGCTGGCCCGGCTGGCCCGGCTGCCGCTGACCGGGATCAAGCTCGACCGCTCCTTCCTGTCGCGCGCGGCCGGCGAGCGCGAGCGGCGGATCATCGAGGCCGCGCTGTCGATCGGCCGCGCCGCCGAGCTCGACGTGGTGGCCGAGGGCGTCGAGACGCCCGAGCAGCTCGCGCTGCTGCAGGCGTGCGGCTGCCGCTACGTGCAGGGCTACCTGCTCGGGCGCCCGGCGGCGCCCGAGCAGGTCGAGCTCACTTGACGAGCCCGGTCTCCGAGAGGTACTCCTTGGCCACCTCGGCGGGCGTCTTCTTGTCGAGGTCGACGCGCGCGTCGAGCTCCTGCATCGCGTCGTCGGTCAGGGGCTTCTGCACTGGTCGATCGACCTTCGCCAGGTCCGGCTCCGGCCGCCTTCGCCGTCGCCGTCCTTCATCAGCAGCGTCGAGTTGATAGGGCGGGAACATGTGCTTGTCGTCGTGCAGCAGGACCTCGTGGTTGCGCTTGATCTGCGGATCGGTGGTGAACACGATCGACACGTCGGCCTTCTTGTCCAGCAGCACCTGTGGCGCTGGTCGGCGCTGACCGGCACGAACTTCTTGAACTTCAGCCCGTAGACCTTCTCCAGCCCGAGCAGGCAGTCGAGGCGCTGGCGGCACTCCGGCGTGCCGTAGAGCGCGAGCTTGTTCGCCACCTTGGACAGGTCCGAGATGTTCTTCAGGCCGTACTTCTGCGCCGTGGCCGGCAGCACCGCCACCTCGTTGGAGTCCGTGAACGGCGTGGGCGGGAACTCCGTGATCCCCTGCGGCGCGAACTTGCCTTGGCCAGCTCGTACGCCTTCTGCGGGTCCGTCGGGATCTTGGAGGCGGGCAGGTTGAAGAACGACAGCGAGCGATCGTGCCCGTGTACTCCGGGTAGGCGGAGATCTGGCCGCCCTTCAGCGCCTTCAGCGCGGTGTTCTCGTCGCCGAGGTTGAGGTCGGTGCTCGTCTTGTAGCCGGCGGCGGCGAGCCCCTGGGCGAAGATCTCGCCGAGCACGCGCTGCTCGGTGAAGTTCTTCGAGCCGATCTTCAGCGCGATCTTGGCGTTGGCCGGGTCGTTCTGGATCTGGCCGCTCGGCGTGCTCGTGGCCGTCGGGGTCCCCGACGAGCCGCTGGAGCCGGACGACCCGGACGACCCGGACAGTTGTTGCTGCTGCCGCAGGCGGCCACGGCCGAGCGGCTCGCGCCAGCAGCGACGGCGAGCAGTGCGGGAAGTGCTCTCATGGCGCGGTCTGCGATCCTCCTCTTGGTGAGACCGAAGCGAGCCCGGGCAGGCGCTTCCGAGCCTGCTCGAGCTTGACGCCGGCCGGGGTGACCGCCCGCTGGACGGCCCCGAGGCCGACCTCGGCGACGATCGCCAGCACGGCGACGATGATCGAGGCGCCGATCTGGCCCTCGCGGCGGTAGACGGCGAACGACGTCGAGCGGGTCGCCGAGCGTGACCACGCCGGCCAGCGGCGCGATCGTGGCGGTGGCGATCACGTTGACGGTCGAGGTCTTGATCCCGCCGAAGATCAGCGGCAGCGCCAGCGGCAGCTCGACCGAGCGCAGGATCTGCGAGCCCGACAGGCCCATCCCGCGCGCGGCGTCGACCGCGTCGGGGTCGACCTGGCGGACGCCGACGTAGGTGTTGGTCAGGATCGGCGGGATGGCCAGCAGCGCCAGCGCGAGCGTCACGTTGGCGAAGTTCGCCAGCGCGGGCAGGAACGCGATAGAACAGCGCGATCAGCGCGATGCTCGGCACGGCGCGGCCGACGTTCGACACCGAGATGGCCAGGAACGGGCCGCGGCCGGTGTGGCCGAGCAACAGCCCGAGCGGCAGCGCGATCAGCAGCGCGAGCCCCATCGCGGCCGCGGTACAGCTCAGGTGCTCGCACAGCAGCGGCAGGTTGTGGCGGCCGCCGACCGTCCGCGCGCCGCGGCCGTGTGCTCGCGTGGTGAAGATGAAGTCGACGCGCGTCGCCGAAGTCGCCCAGGAAGGCCAGCGAGGGGTCATTGCGGCCGCCCGCGGTCCAGGGGGTGAGCGCGCGCTGGACGCCGAGCACGAGCAGGTCGAGGACGACGGCCAGCAGCACGCACAGGCCGCCGGCCGACGGCGACGTTGGAGCGGAAGCTGCATGTCGGCGAAGATCGCGCTCGCCGAGCCCGCCGGCGCCGGCGAAGGACGGCCAGCGCGGCGAGGCCCGACCGTCGTCGTGATCGCGATCCGCAGCCCGGCCATGATCTCCGGCAGCGCCAGCGGCAGCTCGACGCTTCCACAGCAGCTGGCTCTCGGTCAGGCCCATCCCGCGGCCGGCGTCGCGCGCCTCCGCCGGGACGCCGTCGAGCCCGGTCGATGACGTTGCGGAAGATGATCAGCAGCGTGTAGGCGACCAGCGCGATCAGCGCCGTCATGGTGCCGCGGCCGGTGAGCGGCAGCAGCAGGAAGAACAACGCGACGCTGGGGATCGTGTAGAGGATCCCGGTGATCTGGGTGATCGGCGGCGACCAGCCAGCGCCGGCGGTGCGCCAGCAGCGCGAGCGCGAAGGCGATCGACGAAGCCGATCGCCACCGAGACCACGGTCGAGCTCGATGTGCTGCCAGCAGCGGCGTCACGTAGCGGTCGAGGTTGTGGACGATCCAGTCCGGGCAGAAGCCGTTGTCGTCCACGCAGCTGACGGCCGCGTGCGGCGTGGTGGATCTGCAGCTGGCGGCGAGGAGCGTCGATCATCGCGGGCTCCGCGCGGCGGTCAGCGTGGGCCAGCAGCTCGATCGACGAGCACGCCCGTGACGACGCCCTGCGTCGTCGACCACCGGCGCCGTACATCGACTCGTGGGCCAGCAGGTCGCGAGCGCGTCGCGCAGGACGTCGTCGCGCTCGACCACGGGCTCGGGGTCGACGCGCCGCTCGTCGCTCACGGTGTCGCCGGTCAGCGCGCGCTCGGGCAGCCAGCCCAGCGGCGCGCCGCGCTCGTCCACCAGCAGCGGCGTGGGCACGTCCGCGGCCTCGACCTGCCGCCGTGCCTCGGCGATCGGCTGACCCGACCCGCACGGTGGCCACCCGCCACAGGTCGACGTCGCCGGACGCGCTGCGAGCGAGAGCCGCTTGAGCGCGCGGTCGGCGCCCACGAAGTCCTCGACGAACGCGTTGGCGGGCGCAGTCAGCAGCTCGGCCGGCGGGCGCGTACTGGGCGAGGTGGCCGCCCTTCTGCAGGATCGCGATCCGGTCGCCCATCTTGATCGCCTCGTCGATGTCGTGGGTGACGAAGACGATCGTCTTGCGGATCTCCGCCTGCAGGCGCAGGAACTCGTTCTGCAGGCGCTCGCGGTTGATCGGGTCGATCGCCCCGAACGGCTCGTCCATCAGCATCAGCGGCGGGTCGGCGGCCAGCGCGCGGGCCACGCCGACGCGCTGGCGCTGGCCGCCGGAGAGCTGCGCGGGGTAGCGCGCGGCCATGTCCTGCGGCAGGCCGATCAGCTCGAGCAGCTCCTCGACGCGGGCGCGGACGCGCCGCTTGTCCCAGCCCAGCAGCCGCGGGACGGTCGCGATGTTCTCGCCGATCGTCTGGTGCGGGAACAGGCCGATCTGCTGGATCACGTAGCCGATCTCGCGCCGCAGGTCGTCCGGCCTGCGCTCGCGCACGCTGCGCCCGCCGACGAGGATGTCGCCGCTCGGTGATGTCGATCATCCGGTTGACCATCCGCATCGCCGTCGTCTTGCCGCAGCCCGAGGGGCCGACGAGCACGCAGATCTCGCCGGCGGGGACCGTCAGCGAGAGCGCGTCCAGGCGGGCGCGTCGGCGCCGGGGTAGCGCTTCGTGGCGCCGACGAACTCCAGCTCGACCGCCTCGCGGTAGGCGGACGGCCCCGTCGGACTGGGCGGATGTCGGTTGACGTCATGAGGAGGGCCCGGAGGGGAGGGAGCGGCGGACTCTACCGGCTACGCGCCAGCTGCTCGCCGGGCCGCGTCGTGCGCGGCGTCCTCCAGCGCGTCGTCCAGCGGCGCCAGCTCGCCGGGGTCCAGACCGAGCGCGGTGGCGATCAGCCAGTCGGCGAACCAGGCGTTCTTGGGCAGCAGCGGGCCGTGCAGGTAGGTGCCGATGACGGTGCCGTGCGCGCCGCCGCGCACGCCCTCGAACCCCGAGCGGCCGTCGTTGCCGAGGCCCTTGAGCACCCGCCCCAGCGGTTGTCGCGGCGCCCAGACGCGTGCGGCCGCCGTGGTTCTCGAACCCGGCAAGGATCGGCTGCCGCCCGCCCGCCGGTCCAGCTCGACCTCGATGGCGACGTTGCCGATCAGCCGCGGCCCGTCCTCGCGCACGGTCTCGAGGTCCACCAGGCCGACGCCGGGCAGCCGCTCGCCGCCGAGCTCGTAGCCGTGGCCGAGCAGCTGGTAGCCGCCGCACACGGCGAAGACGACCGCCCCGCGGTCCGCCGCGGCGTGCAGCGCGTCGCGCTTGACCGTGGCCAGGTCCTCGGCGCACAGCGCCTGGTCGCGGTCCTGACCGCCGCCGATATAGAAGAGGTCGTGCGCGCCGGGGTCCAGCTCGTCGCCGAGCCCGGCGCCGGCGAGCCGGAAGCCGAGCCCGCGCCACCCGCAGCGGCGCTCGAGCAGCTGCAGGTTGCCGCGGTCGGCGTAGATGTTCATCAGGTCGGGGTAGAGCGCGCACACCCGCAGCTCAGGCACGGAAGACCACCACCTCGGCGGCGACGTGCTCGTCGGTCTCGGGGATGTGCCGCAGCTCCTCGGCCTCCAGGCCGTGCGCCGCCGCCTCCTCGGCCAGCTGCGCCGGCGTCACCACGGCGAGCTCGATCACGTCGTCCGAGCGCTCGCGCTCGCCGCGGGGGTCGATGATCTCCCGCACGCGCTCGATCCGGTAGGCCCGCTCGTCGAGGCGGATGGCCACGGGCTGGGACACGAACGTCCAGCCCTCGATCCGACCGACGTCCGGGAGCGGCAGGTGCTCGGCGGCCTCGAACGCCTCCAGGTCGGTGGCGATCGCCGCGGCGAGCCGCCCGCCCACGCACCAGCGCCCGCCGGGCGCAGGCGAAGAACGCGTCCCGGTCGGCCAGCAGCTGGAGCGTCTGCATCGGCACGATCACCAGGCCGACGGGGTCGTCCAGCGCGAACGCCTGCGCGTCGGCCTCGAGCGTCGTGACGGGGATCTCCTCGGCCCGCTCGGTCAGCACGGTCAGCAGCGCGGGGTCGATGTCGAGCGCGGTGACGGCGTGGCCGGCGCGGGCCAGCGGCAGCGCCACCCGGCCCGTGCCGGCCCCGACGTCGAGGACGCCGTCGGGCGCGGCGCGGGCCAGCTCGGCCCACAGCGGCAGATCGGCGGCGTAGCGCCCGCACTCGACCTCGTGCCACATCACGTGCGGCGGCACCGGCGCCGTCCTCATCGCCAGTAGGCCTCCGCCTGGCCGCGCCGGGTCAGCAGCTCGCGCAGCTCCAGCAGCGCCGTGTAGGTGGGGACGACGTAGAGCGGGCCGCTGCCGCTGCAGCGCGGTGTCCAGGCCGGCTTGGAGGTCCTCGACCACGGTCAGCCGCTCCAGCGGCAGCCCGGCGTACTTCAGCCGCAGCGCGAGCTCGGCCGCGCGGGTGCCCGAGCAGGTCATGCGCGCGACGTGGGGGGCGAGCAGCTCCCAGTCGGCGTCCCACACCCAGGAGACGTCGCGGCCGTCGGCGATCCGGTCGTTGAGCACGCCGAGGAGGTCGAGCCCGTCGCCCTCCAGCGCCAGCGTGCGCAGCACCTCATTGGCCCCGGCCGGGTTCTTGACCAGCAGGATCGAGGTGGGGCGCCCGCCCAGGTCGAGCGTCTCCGCCCGCCCGAACGCGGGCGCGACCGCCTCCAGGCCGGCCACGACGTCCTCCAGCGGCACACCCAGGGTCAGCGTCAGCGCAGCGGCCCCGAGCGCGTTGTAGACGTTGTACAGACCGGGCAGCGGCAGCTCGACCCGCCGGCCCTGGAGCGTGAACGCGGCCGAACGGATGCCCTGCAGCGTGACGTCGGTGGCGGTGACGGCCGGCTGCGGGCGCTCCTGGCCGCAGTTGGGGCAGCGATAGACGCCCAGATGGGCGAGATAGATCGTCTCGTAGACGTAGGCGTGCCCGCAGCGGCGGCAGTGCTTGGAGTCCGACGCGTGCTGGAGCTCGGCCAGCGCCAGCGAGGGATCCTCGACGCCGAAGTAGACGCATCGGCTGGCGCCGATGCTTCGGGGACCGCCCCGGGCCGGTTGGTCCGGCTTGCGGCCGGACTGGGCGGTCCCGGTCGCGCTGCGGCCGCGGCCGAGATCGGCGACCAGGGGGTCGTCGGCGTTCAGCACGAGCGCCGCGGGCGATCTCGCCGACCACCGCGGCCCAGCGGTCGGCGATCGTCTCCAGCTCGCCGTAGCGGTCGAGCTGGTCGCGGAACAGGTTGCCCAGCAGCATCGCCCGCGGCTCGAGCTCCTCGACCACCGGCCCGAGCCAGAACTCGTCGACCTCGAACAGCCCGAGGTCGCCGGTCAGCGCCCGCCCGCCGCGGCGGGCGGCGGCGGCGAGGGCGCTGGCCACGCCGCCGGCCATGTTCGCGCCCGCCCGGTTGTGGACGAGCCGGGCGCCGGTGCGCTCGAGGATCGCCGCCACCATCGCCGCGCTCGTGGTCTTGCCGTTGGTGGCGGAGATGACCACGCTGCCGCGGTCCAGCCGGCTGGCCAGGCGGCCGATGGCGTGCGGCTCGACCCGCGTGAGCACCTTGCCGGGCAGCGACGTGCCGCCGCCGCGGCCGGCGGTGCGCGCCAGCGTGCCCACGGCCTTGGCGGCCGCCACGCCCGCCGCGAGCCGCATCATCGCGGCGCCACCACCCGCAGCGAGCCCGGCAGCACGCGGACGGTCACGGGCAGCTCGGCGATCGGGTCGCCGTCCGCGTAGGCGGTGAACGGGCGGTCGGCTGAGAACGCGATCTCGCGGCCCTGTATGAGCGTCACGGCCGGATCGCTCAGGTGCGTGCCCCGGAACACCCGCGGCAGCCCGCGCAGATACGACCAGCGGCTCTGCGCGGCGATCATCACCACGTCGAGCCGCCCGTCGTCGAGCGACGCGGCGGGTGCCAGGAACATCCCGCCGCCGAACACGCCGGAGTTCGCCACGGCCACCGAGTACCCGGCGAACGCCCGCCGCTCGCCGTCCACGGTCAGCTCCCAGCGCGCCTCGCGCCAGCGCAGGATCGCCCGTAGCAGCCCGTACACGTACACCTGCGTGCCCAGCGGCAGCCGCGTCGTGTTGGCGATCCGGTTGACATCGGAGTCGATCCCGGCCGAGAGGATGCCCAGGTACGTGGATCCGCCCGCTTGGGCAAGATCGACGCGGCGCTCGGCACCGTCGACCAGCAGCTCGCAGGCCGCCACGGGGTCATGGGGGATGCCGAGCTTGCGGGCGAAGTCGTTGCCGCGCCCGCCTGGCAGGACGACGAGCACGCCCGCGCCGTCGCGCAGCTCGCCCGCCACGGCGCCGGTCAACCCGTCGCCGCCCATCGCCGCCACGAGCTCGCCGCCATCGCGGGCGTCGCGGGCCAGCGCCCGCGCGTGGTCCATCGACGTCGTCCGCTCCACCCGGAACGCCCGCCCCTGCCCGCGCAGCGCCGCCTCCACGCCGGGCAGCAGACGCAGCGCCCGGCCGCCGCCGGCGTGCGGGTTGACGATCAGGCAGAGGGGGCCGTCCACGACGGCGACGAGGCTAGTGGACGGCAGCGCGGCTGACGCGCATCGCCCGGCGACTGCCGGGCCCGCCGGAATCGTGTCAGCCGCGGTTCCGTGCACTCATCCGAGCACCAGTGAGGCCAGCGAATCGGCCACGAGCGTCGGCGGCTCCTTGGCCGCGTCGGCCTCGGCGCGCGTCGTGACGCCCGTGAGCACGAGCGCCGAGTCGATGCCGGCCCGCCGGGCGCCGCCCACGTCGGCGTCCAGGCGGTCGCCCACAGCCAGGATCCGGCCGGACCCGAGGCGATCGCGCGCCACCTCGTACATCGTCGGCTCGGGCTTGCCGACGACGGCCGACGCCCGCCGGCCCGTGGCCGTCTCGATCGCGGCCAGCACCGCGCCCGTGCCGGGCCACGGCCCGTCGGGCATGGGGAACGCGGCGTCGCGGGACGCGCCGATCAGCTCCGCGCCGCGGGCCACGGCCTGGGTGGCCAGCTTGAGCTCCTCGTAGACCAACTCGTCGTGGCCGCCGATCACCACGACATCCGCCCGCGGCGCGAACGTCGTGCCGTTGACCACCCGCAGCCCGGCGTCGGCCACGTGGTCGACCAGCGCCTGCGTGCCCACGACGAACGCCGTGCCCCGGCCGTTGTGCGTCGCCAGCCGGTACTGCACGGCTGCGCCCACGCTGACCACCTCGTCGACCGACGCCTGCAGGCCGAGGCGCCACAGCTTGCGCACGAACGCCTCGGGCGACCAGCGGTCGTTGTTGGTGAGGAAAAGCACCGACTTGCCCGCCTCGCGCAGCGCCGCCACGGCCTCGGGCGCGCCGGGCAGCGCCTCGTCGCCGACCCAGACGCAGCCGTCCAGGTCCAGCAGCACATGGTCATAGCGGGTCAGCAGCACGCGAGCCGCATTATCCTTGGCCGCCGTGCCTCGCCCCTTCGCCGCCCTCATCGCGTGCTGCGCGCTGGTCGCCGCCGGCTGCGGGAGCTCGAAGCCGGCGGAGAGCTCCGCGACGCCGAAGCCCACGCAGACCGCCGCCGCCACGGCCACCGCACAGGGCGCCACCTGCGCGAAGGTGGCGAACCCGGGGCCCAAGCACGTCGGGCACCTGACGAAGCCGCACACCAAGCTCGACCCGAAGAAGACCTACGTGGCCACGGTCGACACGAGCTGCGGCAGCTTCCAGATCACGCTCGACGCCAAGCGCGCGCCGGTCACCGGGGGCAACTTCGCCTACCTCGTCTCCAAGCACTTCTTCGACGACCTCACGTTCCACCGGATCGTCCCGGGCTTCGTGATCCAGGGCGGCGACCCGAAGGGCGACGGCACCGGCGGCCCCGGCTACACCGTGGTCGAGGCGCCGCCGGCCAACCTCACCTACAACCCCGGCGTGGTGGCGATGGCCAAGACGCAGACGGACCCGTCCGGCGCCTCCGGCTCGCAGTTCTTCGTCGTGACCGGCGCGCAGGCGGCCTCGCTGCCGCCGCAGTACGCGCTGCTCGGCCAGGTCACCCAGGGCATGAACGTCGTGCAGGCGATCGGCGCCGTCCCGGCGGACAGCCAGGGCGTGCCGAGCAAGCCGATCGTCATCAAGTCGATCCGCATCAAGACGTCATAGGACGCCCTCGAGCGTCAGCAGCGCGCGCTTGCGCTCCGGCCCGCCGCCGTAGTTGCCGATCCCGCCGCTGCCCGGCAGGACGCGGTGGCAGGGCACGACGATCGGCACCGGGTTGCGGGCGCACGCCGTGCCGGCCGCGCGGGCGGCGCGCGGGTTGCCGGCCCGGGCGGCCAGCGCGCCGTAGGTGATCGTCTCGCCGCGCGGCACCTCGCGCAGGCGGTCGAGCACCACGCGCCGGAACGGCGCGTGCATGAGCCGCAGGTCGACCGGCAGCGCCAGCGTGTCGGAGCCGCCCTCCAGGTAGGCCGACAGCGAGTCGCGCTCGGCGGTCAGCTCGCGGTCCGAGGCCACGATCCGCGGCCCCAGGTCGGCCGCCACCTCGGCCAGGACGGTGTCGTCGGGCTCGTCCTCGAAGGCGATCCGCACGAGCCCCTCCGGCCCTTGGACGACCAGCAGCCGCCCGAGCGGCGTGGGCAGGCGGGTGAAAACGGCATCGGCGAGGCCCTCGCGCACCGCGGCGGCGGCGACGGACTCGAGCAGGGCGTCGGGCAGGGGGGTCATGCGAAGCTCTCCCGGAGGGTGCGGACGGCGGTGGAGACGCGTTGGCGGGCGGCGACGGTGGAGCAGCCGAGCTCGTTGCCGATGCCCTCGTAGTCGAGGTCGTCGACGAAGCGCAGCCGCAGTGCGTCGCGGGCCCCCTCGGGTAGCGGGGCGATCATCGACTCGAACGCCCCGTCGTCATAGGTGTCGTGGGTGGTCACCGTGGGCGGCTCGTCCGTGACGACCTCGCGCCGGCGCGAGCGATGGAGGTCCATCGCCGCCGACGTGGTCACGCGGTACAGCCAGGCCCGCAGGTGGTCGGCGTGCCGCAGCCGGGGATAGGCCCGCAGCGCGCGCAGCAGCGCGTCCTGCAGGACGTCCTCGGCGTGCTCGGGGCCGGCGAGGCGCCGGGCGTGGACGAGCAACTCGTCCCCGTGGGCCTCGACCAGGGTCCAGAACGGCGGCAGCACGCTCGTGGAACGCGCGGCCGCCACGAAACGTGAGTTCCTAGCGCTTGCCGCCGAACATCGCCGCGCGCTGCTCGGCCGCCTTCGCCCTCGCCGCGGCCTGGCGCCGGCGCCCGAAGAAGAACAGCACGCCGAACACCACGACGAGCAGCAGGAAGCCGTAGAACCAGGCCGTCGCGCCGACGCCGCCGAACGGCAGCGCCACGAGCTTGACGATCCCGAACGCCACGACCATCACGACCACCAGGAACAGGACCACCAGCAGGATGCCGAGGATCCGCCGCGGCAGGCCGGCGCTGGACGGCGGCGCGATCACGCCCATGATCCGCAGCATCAGCAGCTGGCGGTTGCTGGGCGGCGTGCCGCCCAGCTTCTCCGTGGCCACCTTCAGGTCGCCCGCCCGGCGCTCGGCCAGCGCCAGCGACGCCTCGGCCATCCGCCGCAGCTGCAGGCGCTCCTGCGGACGGGCCGCCGCGATCGCCGCCCGGAAGTGCGCGCGCGCCCGCTCGGCGTCCATCTTCTCCGCCGCCCGCGTGCCCAGGATGGCCTGAGCGGCGGCCTTGAAGCGGGTCTCCTTCTCCAGCTCCTCGTCGGAGCGGGTCTCGAGCTGCTGCATCGCGGCCATCGCGGACTTGGACTCGATGCGGACTTGGCGGGGCTTGGGCGGCATGAGACCAGTCAGTCTATGGCGAATCGCTTCGCGGATTCGCGGGCGCGAAACGCTTCGCGGTTTCGCGGGCGAAGCCGAAACCGACCGGGGCAGCTCGCACCGCGAGCGGACTGGCGGGCAATCCCGGCTCCGGCTCGAGCGCGTCGTAGCCGCCCGGGGCGATGTCGTTGGGCGCGTCGGCATGGAAGATCGCGGCGAGCAGCTGGATCTGCTCCCGGCCCACGCCGAGCTCGTACTGGCCGCCGCCATAGGCGCCCATCCCGCGCTCCGCGCAGAACTCGTAGGCGGCGAACAGCGACTCGACCGACCCGAACCGCGACGGCTTGAGGTTGACCGTGCGCGGCAGCACCGGGGCGGCGAGGATGTCGGCGACGTCGTGGATCGGGGCGTCCCAGGTGATCCGCGCCTCGTGGCCGGCCAGCGCGGCGCGGGCCTCCGGCGTCTCCAGGTCGGGGTCCTCGATCCAGGCGTCCGGGAACGCCGCGGCGATCCGCCGGTAGAGGCCCGGGTCGGTCGGGTTGTCGACCACCGTGCCGCGGTAGGCGCCCTTGAGGTCGATCGAGTCGACCGCGTCGAGCGCGACGAGCTCGGCGATCAGCTCGTCGCTCCAGCTCGGCGTGGCATCGAGCTTGAAGCGGAGGTCCGGGTAGCGGGCGAGCCGGCCGGTCACCGGCACGATCGTCGGCGGCTCGCCCAGCCGCGAGGACACGACGAACCGCACCGGCGCCAACTCGCGCCCGAGCACGTCGTGCAGCGCCCGCCCGGCCTGGCGCAGCGCCAGGTCCAGCGCCGCCGACTCCAGCCCCCAGCGCCGATAGCGGCGGTACACGTCGTGTCCGGGCGTGAACCCCGGGAAGAGGTCGAGCGTGCCGAGATGCGCCGAGAAGCCGGCGAACGTCCACTCGCCGGCCAGCTCGAGGACGGGGCCCGCGGCGAGCTGCGCCTCCTGGGCCTCGGCCTCGTAGGTCACGTCCTCGCCGGCGCCCTCCGCGCCGCCGCCCTGCAGCATGAACACCGTGGTCACGCGCTCGAAGCCCGACGAGACCGTCCGGGAGAGGCGCTCGAGCCGGTAGCCGTCGACGAGCAGCGGCAGTCCGGCGACGGCCTTATAAAGCGACATGGCAGGGACGGTACATTCCCCCGCCGCATGGTCGCGGCGCTCGGACTGTTCGCGCTGGTCGAGGTCGTCGGGTGGTTCGCGGCGCCGATCGCCGCGCTGCTGCTCGGGCGGCTGCCCGGCGCCGGCCTGGGCTTCGCGAAGATCCTCGGGCTGCTGCTCGTCACGTGGCTGATCTGGATGGCGGCCTCGCTGCACGTGGCGGCCTATGGCGTGCCGCTGATCGCCGGTGCGCTGGCGCTGCTGGCGATCACCGGGCTGCTGTGCGCCGGCCGGCTGCGCGGCGTCGGCCGGCGGCTCGCGCAGGCGAGGGAGGGCCGGCGCGCCACGCGGCTGGCCCGGCTGGCCCTGCCGCCGGACGACCACGTGCGCCGCCGGCTGTTCCTGGGCGGCGAGGCGGTGTTCGCCGTGGCCTACGGGCTCGGCGTCCTGCTCGCCTCGTTGGCGCCCGACGTATGGAACACCGAGAAGCCGATGGACATGGGCTTCATCACGGCGATCAACGCCTCGGCCCACTTCCCGCCGCACGACCCGTGGATGAGCGGCGAGACGCTCAACTACTACTACCTCGGCCACGTCGCGCTGGCCTGGCCGATCAAGCTGCTCGGCCTGCGCCCGGACGAGGGCTACCTCTTGTGCTGGGGGCTGCTGCTGGCGCTGACCGCCACGACCGCCTACGCGTTCGCCGGCACGCTGTGGGCGGCGGCCCGGCAGGCGCTGGGCGAGCGCGCGCCGCGCGGCGGGCCGGTGCTGGCCGGGCTGATGGCCGTGGCGCTCGTGGTCGTGCTCGGCAACCTGGCCGGCGTGCGCACGTGGCTGCACGCCGCCAGCCCCCCGCACGACTACGCCTGGTTCGACCCCTCGCGGGTGATCCCGAACACGATCAACGAGTTCCCGGCGTTCTCGTTCATCCTCGGCGACCTGCATGCCCACGTGCTGGCGCTGCCGTTCACCATCCTGGCGCTGGCGTTCTGCCTGCAGGTCGTGCTGGCCGGGCCGCGCGGCGACGTCGTCTGGCGCTCGGTGGCCGAGGCGCTGGCCGCCGGGATCGCCGTCGGTGCGCTGTACGCCATCAACGCCTGGTCGTACCCGGTGGCCGCCGGGCTGCTCGTCGCCTCGGTCATCGTCTGGTGCTACGACCCGGCCAGCCGCGGCCGGCGCGGCTACGCCGGGGTGTGGCTCGGGCTGGTGCTGATCACGAGCATCGTGATCGTGCTGCCGTTCCTGCTCAACTTCACGGCCGAGGAGCACGGCGTGGCGTTCGTGCACACGCGCCGCCCGTTCACCAAGTGGCTGGGGGACATGGCGCTGATCTACGGCGTGCTGCTGTGGCCGGTCGGCGCCGCGTTCGCGCGCCGCGCGCTGGGGCTGGCGCACATGTGGCGCTGGCTCGGCTGGGGCGCGGTGGGCCTGGTCGTGGCCGGGACGCTGCTGGCCGCGGGCGACCTCACCGGCGCGCTCCTGCTCGCCGTGGGCGTGGGCGCCGGCGTGGCCGCGGCGATCTCCCCGGCGCTGTCGGCGCCCGAGCGCTTCCTGTGGGTGCTGATCGCCGGCGGCCTGGCGCTGCTGCTGATCCCGGAGGTGATCTACCTGCGCGACGCGTTCGACGGCTCGGCGCTGTTCCGCATGAACACGGTGTTCAAGGCGGGCTATCAGGCGTTCCTGCTGCTCGCGCTGGCCGCCGCCTGCGCGCTGCCGTGGGCCGCGGTGTGGCTGCCGCGGCGGGCCTGGCAGGTCTGGGCGGGGGGCGCGGCCGTGCTGCTGCTGCTCGGGCTCGTGTATCCGTACGCCGCGAGCTACGCGCGCACGAACGGGTTCGCCGGCCCGCCGACGCTGAACGGCCTGGGCTGGCTGACCGTCCGCTCGCCCGGCGACCCGGGGGCGATGGCCTGGATCCGCGCCCACACGCCGGGCGACGCGGTCGTGCTGGAGGCGTTCGGGGACGACTACTCCGCGTTCGGGCACGCCCGGATCTCCACGTTCACCGGACGGCCGACGGTGATCGGCTGGGCGGGCCACGAGCTGCAGTGGGCACACGACGTGGGCTCGCGCCCCGCCGACGTCAAGACGATGTACACGGCCACGACCGCGGCCGCCGCGCGGCCCCTGCTGGACCGCTACGGCGTGCGCTACGTCGTGGTCGGGCCGATCGAGGCGACGACCTACGGCGACGCCGGCCAGGCGAAGTGGGACCAGCTCGGCCGGCGGGTGTATTCGCGCCAGGGCACGACCGTGTGGGAGTTGACGCGTTAGGGCGACCTAATCTCTGTTAGGGTCCCCTAACGAGATGCTGCCGACATTCGTCATCGGCCTCCGCGAAGGCGTCGAGGCCGCGCTGATCGTGGGAATCGTCGCCGCCTTCCTGCGCCAGGAAGGCCGTCGCGACGCGCTGCGCTGGGTGTGGCTGGGCGTCACCGTCGCGCTGGCGATCTCCGCCGCGGTGGGGGTGACCCTGCAGATCGTCAACGCCGAGCTCCCGCAGCGCCAGCAGGAGGGGCTCGAGACCGTCGTCGCGCTCGTCGCGGTCGTGATGGTCTCCGGGATGATCCTGTGGATGCGCCGCCACGCCCGCGCGATGGCCGGCGAGCTGCGCGAGAGCGCGCGGGTCGCGCTGGCCAAGGGCTCGGTCGGCGCGCTGGTCGGGATGGCGTTCTTCGCAGTCATCCGTGAGGGCATGGAGACCGCGGTGTTCCTGCTGGCCGCGTTCCAGAGCGCGACCAACCCGACCACGGCCGGCATCGGCGCGCTGCTCGGCGTGATCGTCGCCGCGGGGATCGGCTGGGGCATCTATCGGGGCGGCGTGAAGATCAACCTGGCCCGGTTCTTCCGCGTCACCGGGCTCGTGCTCGTGCTGGTGGCGGCCGGGCTGGTCTCCTCCGCGCTGCACACCGCCCACGAGGCCGGCTGGCTCAACGCCGGTCAGGGCCGGGCCGTCGACCTCAGCTGGCTCGTCGTGCCCGGCACGTGGACCGCCTCGCTGCTCACGGGCATGCTCGGCCTGCAGCCGCAGCCGACCGTGGCGGAGGCGATCGGCTACCTCGTCTTCCTGGTGCCGATGGCGGTATTCGTGCTGTGGCCGCAGCGCGGCCGGCTGCCGTCGCGCTCCACCGCACTCAAGTCGGCCGCGCCGATCTCCGCGCTGCTGCTCGTGCTGCTGTTCGTCGCCGGCTGCGGCTCGTCGTCGCCCGGGGGCGCGTCGGCGGACGCCAAGCTCGTCAAGGTCCAGCTCACCGACGCCGGCTGCTCGCCGGGGGCGCTCAAGCTGAATGCCGGCCCGACCACGTTCCAGGTGTCGAACTCCGGCACCTCCCGGGTCAGCGAGTTCGAGGTGCTCGACGGCGACCGGATCCTGGGCGAGAAGGAGAACCTCGCCGCCGGGCTGTCGGGCAAGTTCGACCTCGACCTCAAGCCGGGCCAGTACACGATGAGCTGCCCGGGCGGCACGAGCGCCGCCACCGGGCAGGTGATGGTCGGCGGCAAGGCCGTGGGCGACAGCCTGAGCCCGCAGCTGAAGGCCGCCACGTCCGCCTACGCCAGCTACGTCGAGTCGCAGGTGGCGACGCTCGTCACCCGCACGCGGGCGTTCGTGGCCGCGGTCAAGGCGGGCGACGTGGCCAAGGCGAAGTCGCTGTTCGCCGGCGCCCGGGCGCCGTACGAGACGATCGAGCCGGTGGCCGAGAGCTTCGGCGGCCTGGACCCGGCGATCGACGCGCGCGTCAACGACGTGGCCAAGGGCGACAAGTGGACGGGCTTCCACCGGATCGAGAAGGCGCTGTGGGTCGGCAACACCCCGAAGGGGATGGGCCCGGTGGCCGACAAGCTGATGACGGACGTCAAGGACCTCCAGGCCAAGGTCAAGGGGCTCAGCTACCAGCCCCAGGAGATGACCAACGGCGCCAACGGACTGCTCGACGAGGTGTCCGCCTCGAAGATCACCGGCGAGGAGGATCGCTACTCGCACACCGACCTGTCGGACTTCGAGGCCAACGTCGACGGCTCGCAGACCACGTTCGGGCTGCTCGCCCCGGCCCTGCGCACCAAGGACCCGGCGCTGGCCGCGCAGATCGACGCGCGCTTCAAGGCGGTCAACGCCGCGCTGGACGGGCTCAAGCAGGGCGGCGGCTACCCGAGCTACACCACGGTCGGCACGGCCGAGCGCCGGCGGCTGAGCCAACTGGTGGACGCGCTCGCCGAGCCGCTCTCCCAGGTGGCCGCCAAGCTGCGAGGCTGAATGCGGGTCAGCCGCCGCGGCTTCCTCGGCCTGGCGGCCGGCGCGGGCGCTGCCGGTCTGGTCGCGGGCGCGTCGTCGGGCTCCTCGGAGGCGCCGGCGGAGACGGTGCCGTTCCACGGCGCGCGCCAGGCCGGCATCGTCACGCCGGCGCAGGACCGCCTGCACATGGCGCGTTCGACGTCGTGCCGGGCGCGACGCGCGACGACCTGCGCGACCTCCTGCGCACATGGACGGCGGCCGCGGAGCGCATGACCGCGGGCCGGCCGGTCGGCCAGGCCTCCGACCCGCTCGCGCCGCCGCTGGACACCGGCGAGGCCGCCGGGCTGCCGGCCTCGCGGCTGACGGTGACGTTCGGATTCGGCCCCGCCCTGTTCGACGAGCGGTTCGGGCTCGCCGCGGCGCGGCCGGCGGCGCTGCACGAGCTCGAGGCACTCCCGGGCGACGAGCTCGAGCCCGACCGCTCGGGCGGCGACCTGTGCGTGCAGGCGTGCGCGGACGACCCCCAGGTCGTGTTCCACGCCGTCCGCAACCTCGCCCGGATCGGCCGCGGGGTGGTGGCCATGCGCTGGTCACAGCTGGGCTTCGGCCGCACGTCCCGGACCACGGCGAGCCAGGCCACGCCGCGCAACCTGATGGGCTTCAAAGACGGCACCAACAACCTCACCGCCGAGGACACCGCGCGCCTGGACCGCTTCGTCTGGGCGGGCGCCGAGGCGCCGGCCTGGCTGCGCGGCGGGTCCTACCTGGTGGCCCGCCGGATCCGGATGCTGATCGAGGTCTGGGACCGCGCGGCGCTGTCCGACCAGGAGCAGACGATCGGCCGGGCCAAGGCGTCGGGCGCGCCGCTGGGCGGCGGCCGGCACGAGCACGACCCGGTCCGGGCCGCTGCGCTCCCGCCGGACTCGCACGTCCGCCTGGCCCACCGCGACGTCAAGATCCTCCGCCGCGGCTACTCGTTCACCGACGGCTTCGACTTCGAGCGCGGCCAGCTGGACGCGGGGCTGTTCTTCATCGCGTTCATGCGCGACCCGGGGCAGTTCGTGACGCTGCAGCGCCGGCTGGGGACGATGGACAAGCTGAACGAGTACATCAAGCACACGGGCAGCGGGCTGTTCGCGGTGCCTCCTGGGGTGGGGGCAGGGTCGTTTGTTGGCTCGCAACTGTTCTCCGTGTAGCGCCTCGGCGGGATCGGCGAACGGCTGGCTGGGTAGGGAGTGGGTGAGCCTTCCGCCGCGCATGATCGATCGCCACGGGGCGCCAACCGACCACGGTCGACCGCGATGATGAGGCACCAGAAGTTGGTGTGCTACGGAAGTCTCGCTATGCGCGACTGGAATATCTCGACCGCAGAGGTCGGAATTGAAAACCGATCATCCGCGAACCGCGGCCGAAACCCTCACTCCCTTACCCAGCCGGCCGTTCGCCGAGCCCGCCCCCGCGGCCCGCTCAGACGCCCTTCTTGACGTACAGCCACTCCGGCATCCCGCCGGTGGGGTTCCAGACCTTGCGTTGGTCCATCAGTTCCACCAGGCCTTCGGGCTCACCTTGCTGTAGTCGCGCACCCACCAGACGCGGAACGGGTACTCGCGGCCGTCGTAGCCGTCCAGCGCGCGCTCGAGGCGCGGTCTTGGACTCGTCGGTGAGCAGCACGACGTCCGTGGTGGGCGGCGGGGCGTTGGGCTGCGACTCGTCGATGTAGCTCGACGGGCAGGTGGCGGAAGTACCAGGCGTAGGGGAACGTGGCGCCGTCGGCCGCGTCGACGGTGACGGTCAGCGGCGGCTTGCCGGGGCCGCGGCTCGCGGCCAGCGCGAGCGACCTGCTCGGCGACCTGCTTGACCTCGGTCGGAGGACTGGGTGGAGACGAGCAGCTCGCGCGGGTCCGCGCCGTGGTGCCGACGTTGATCCAGCACGAGGACACGCCGAGTAGAAGATCGCCACCGCCGCGGCGGCGATCCCGACCCAGCGCCAGACCGGCGAGCGCGCCTGCCAGATCGCCTGGAGGCCCGCGCCGGCCAGCAGGATCAGCGGCAGCAGCGGGTGCATCACCAGCCAGGCGAACTTCTCGCTCGCCCACGAGTAGACGGCGAGCGAGAGCAAGAAGTCCCAGATCAGGAAGGCGCCGAGATCAGCGATCTTGCGGCGGACATGCGACACGGCGCCGATCGTGCCCAGGAAGCAGCGCCGGCCACTCCACGCCGAACAGCAGGACGAGGTAGAAGTCCTTCGGCTCGCCGCCGCGGGCCACGGGCTGCTGGCTCAGCCAGTACTTCAGGCCCGTGTAGACGCCGTCCCACAGCCCGTGCGGGTGCGTGAGGAACGTCGTGAAGAGGACGGTGAAGACGCCGGCGAACGCGGCCAGCGCCCAGCCCCAGCACTCCAGCCCGACGCCGCGCACCGGGCCCCAGACCAGCGTGCGCGTCGGCTGGCGATCGCCGAGCGTGACCAGGAAGAACGAGCCCATCACGAAGACCGTGATGAAGGTCGACTCCTTGGTGGCGAACGACAGCGCGAGCAGCGCGCCGATCAGCGCCGGGTGGTACTTGCGCGGGTCGGTCGAGGAAGCGCAGATCACCACGATCAGCGCGCAGCGTGAGCGAGGCGAAGTAGATGTCCTCGCGGGCGAAGCGCGCTGAAGTACAGGTAGGTCGGGCTCGAACGCGAGCAGCGCCGCCGCCAGGAACGCGCCGCCGCGGCCCGAGCTGCCGGCGCAGCCCGAAGCGGCAGCGGGACCATCGCCAGTCGCCCATCAGCGCCGGGGCGAGCCGCGCCGTGAAGTCCGAGTCGCCGAACAGCACGTACATCAGCCCGGTCAGGTAGAAGCGCAGCGGGCCGTGCAGCAGCGGGTTGTACTCGTAGTCGCCGGTCTGGCGGAAGAGTAGGAGAAGTACGCGTCCTGGCTCTCGTCGTGGTGGAACGGCCGGTCGCCGAGGCCGATCGAGGCGCACGATCAGCGCCGACCGCGATCAGCGCGCCCCAGAGCGACGAGCTCGCGCGAGTCCTGGTCGGCGAACCATGCCCGCGGGCGCGCGGCGCCGGCGGCGGCGGGGCGGCGACTGGCGATCCGCGGTCGGCGTCGGCGACACCGGTCATGCGCGCGGTCTCCTGCGCAGCGCGCGCGAGGCGCAGCTTCTTGATCCCGCCGTAGCGGACGACCAGCAGGACGAGTCCGACCAGCGTGATCGGCACGACGATCACGAAGCGCAGCATCAGCAGGTAGGCCACCGCGGTGCCGCCCGTGCCGCCGAGCGCCTTGATGCCGATCGCCACCGCGGCGTCCTGCGTGCCGGCGTAGGCCGGGGCCGGACGGGATCATCGCGAACACGCTGGCCAGCGCGACCAGGTAGAAGCCCTCGATCGGGTCCATGCCGAAGCCGACGGCGCCGCCGACCGCATCCACACCGCCGGCCTCGATCGCCCAGATGACGAGCGTCAGGCGCCAGCAGCAGCGGGCCGTGGTGGGCCCGGCGCAGGCCAGCGTGGCCGACAGCGATCGGCGCGAGCAGGTCGTGCAGGCGCTCGTTGCGGCGGACGAAGCGCCAGCCGATGGCGGCGGCGACCACGATCAGCACGACGGCCGCGGCGATGATCACCACCTTGCCGCCGCCCACGTCGCCGAGCAGGCCGTAGCCGACGACCACGAACAGCACGAGCAGCACCACGATGTCGAGGATCCGCTCGGCCACGCAGCGTGCCGGCCACGCGTGCGCTCGTTGACGCTCGGCGGGCGGCGGCCATCAGCACGACGCGGATCGCGTCGCCGCGCGCGCCGGCAGGACGTTGTTGCCCATGTAGCCGATCACGGTCAGCGAGTAGGTGTCGCCGCGCGGCGGCGTGCCGCCCTCGTCGACGCAGCAGCCGCTGCCAGCGCTCGCCGCGGACCAGCGTGGCGACGCCGTAGAGCGCGATCGCGCCGACCAGGCCAAGATCTCCGGGCCGTGTGCGGCAGGCTGCGGCGCCTGCTGCTTGGACGCCCACCAGACGACGGCGCCGAGCGACGACGCACCGAGACGAGCCCGCCAGCAGCGACAGGTGCGAGCGCCGCCGGCGGGACGGCGTCGGCGCGCGACCGGGCGCGACGGTCAGCGGGTGCTCCGAGGTGGGCGTCTCCGTGCTCACGGGGGCGCAGTCAGGATAGGGCGAGTCGCATGAGAGCCGCTTCAGGTGAAGCCGATCTCTCGCGCCCGCGCGACCGCCGCCGCCGGGCCGTCGGTCCACGGCTCGCCGTGGCCGAACACCGTCAACCCGGCGTCCACCCGCTCGAGCGCGTCGAGCGACGCGAGCATCTGCGGCCTTGTCGTAGGACAGCGCGGCCGGTGGGAGCTGCGGCCCGCGCGATCCGTTCAGCGCGTGGTAGCTGACCAGCGCGTCGCCGGCGATCAGCACGCCGCGGTCCGGCAGGTGGAACGCGACGTGGCCGGGGGAGTGGCCCGGGGTGGGGATCACGCGCGGGCGGCCGGGCACGTCGAGGTCGCCGTCGGTGAACACGGTGACCTCCGCGATCTTGACCGGCTTCAGTCCGCCTTTGCGGACCGCGTCCGCCAGCAGCCGCCAGGTCGGCGCGCGGACCAGCGCCGGCAGCAGCGAGCCGTCGCGCCGGTGCTGCTTGGCCGTGCGCGCCATCTCCGCGTCGCCCGCGGGCGCGAAGACCGTGATCCCGTCGCGGCGCAGCCCCTCGGCCATGCCCACGTGGTCGGAGTGGGCGTGCGTCAGGATGACGGCGTCGATGGCGGACACGCTGCTGCCGCGCGAGCGCAGGTAGGCCTCGAGCTGCCCGCGGAAGCCGGGGAAGCCGGCGTCGACGAGCGTCATCCGGTTGCCGTCCTCGATCAGGTGGCAGTTGACCAGCGCGTCACCGAGGCGGTGGACGCCAGGGGCCAACTGGGTCGGGGCGCCGGCCATCGCGGGAGCTTCGCAGGGTTCGAACCCGCATGTCCGCTGGACGGCGGCCGGCCGAGCCTGTACCTTCGCTGGACCACATGGCGTCCCACCTGTACACGAGCCGCGACCGCAAGCCCGCACTGACGGGTTGGTCGACGTTCGTGGGCATGGCGCGGGTGGATGCCGCCGCGGCGCTCATCACGAACCAGCCGCGCGGCTACTAGCGGACGGAGCTCAACATGCACCCGTCCGCGAACACCGCGGGCGGGCGTCGAGTGACGCGCTGGTCCCGCGAGACGATCATCGAGAAGATCCTGGAGTGGAACGAGCTCTACGGCGAGCCGCCGTGCTCGGCTGACTGGAACCCCTCCCTGGCGCGCTGGCGCGCGCAGGACTGGCGCGCCGAGCGCTACCGCGAGGGGGCCTGGCCCTCCACCAACGCCGCGAAGCGCCCGTTCGCCGGGTCGTTCGACGCCGCCGTGCGCGCAGCCGGCCTGGAGCCCCACCGCTCCGGCCCGCGCCGCCGCCCGCCCGGAGTCGCCCGCCCCGATGTCGAGCAGCGCGTGCCGCTGGCCCCCCGCAGCGTCGACGAGGCGCTGCTGGAGGCAGCCGGGCGCGTGCGCGAGGCCGAGCGCCGCGCAGCGGAGCTGGAGCGCCGCCTGGCCGCGGCAGAGCGCCGGGCCGAGCGCGCCGAGGACCTGCTGGGCGACGCGCGCCGGCGTGCCCGCCGGGCGGGCGAGCGCGAGCGCCGCGCCCGCGGCACGCGCGAGCGCGTCCGGCTGGCCGAGCGCGAGACGCGCCTGGCGGCGACCGAGCAGGTCGAGACGCTGGCCGTGGACACGGAGGTCCGCGTGCGCGCGGCGTACGACCAGGCGCAGGCCGCCGTCCGCGACACGCTCGAGGCCCGCCGGGCCGCCCGGGCGGCCGAGGCCCGGGCGGCGGACGCCGAGGCGCGCGCGGCCACGGCCGAGCGGCTGGAGCGCGCGGCGCGGACCGAGCTGTCGGGCGTGGCGGTGCACGAGGCCTGGAAGGCCGCGCGCGCGGCCGAGGAGCGCGCGGCGGCGGCCGAGCGCCGGGCCCGCGAGCTCGCGTCGCTGGTGTCCGGCGAGCAGCGTCAGCTCACGCCGGCCGAGCTGGCCGAGCTCCGCGACGCGGGGCCGACCGGCCCTGCCGTCATGGCCCTCGCCCTGCGTGCCCTGCACCGCGCCCGCGCCGCCGGCGATCGCGTCGCGCTGAACGACGCGCTCGGCGACATCGCGTCCGCGGCGGTCGGGTGGCGCGATCGCCTCTAGTTCTCCCTCCCCGGGACGTGGCCCCGGCCCGATGCTCCCCGTCGGGCCGGGGCCGGGCGGCTTGTGTCGTGGTCTCCGCCGGCGCCTCGTCGCGCCGGCGAACGGCCGGCTGGGTAGGGAGTGGGTGAGCCTTCCGCCGCGCATGATCGACCGCCTCCGCGCGCCAACCGATCACGACCGACCGCGCCCGCGGCACACCGAAAGTTGGTGTGCTTCGGGAGTCTCGCTATCCGCGACTAGAAAATCTCGACCGCAGAGGTCGGAATCGAAAACCGATCATCCGCGACGCGCGGTCGAAACCCTCGCTCCCCTACCCAGCCGGCCGTTCGCCGAGCCCGCCCGGCGGCCCCTCCGTCCGGCCAGCGCCGCCGGGCCGCGAGCGAAGTAGGCTCGCCCAGGTGCGCCTCACCCCGCGGTACTTCGCCCTTGCCGTCGCGCTCGATCTGGCGATCGTCTTCTTCCTGGGCGGCCTCGTGGTCAGCGGCCTGGCCGTCGACGCCTACCTGGTCGGCGCGGGGTTCGTGATCCCCGCGGCCTGCCGGGGCGTGGCGCTAGCGCTGCAGGAGCGGCTCCTCCGCCGCCCGCAGCCGCTCGACCGTCTCGCCGCGTAGCTGGCGCTTGGTGAGCGCGAAGGTGTCGCGGTTCAGCGCGGCCAGCTCGCGCGCGACCGCCAACGACCGGTCGAGCACGGCGTCCGGCGCGACCACCTCGTCGAACGCGCCGAGCCGGTGGCACGTCTCGGCGTCCACCCGGCGCCCGCTGAGCGCCAGGGCGCGCACGGCGGACGCGGAGAGCTCGGCGGCCACCACGCCGATCGCCGCCTGTGGGAACGGCACGCCCACGTCCGCCTCCGTCAGCCCGTACAGGCCTGTGGCCGAGGCGATCCGCTGGTCGCCGCACATGGCCAGCACGAAGCCGCCGGCGATGGCGTGACCGGTGATCGCGCACACCACCGGGCACGGCAGCGCGTAGACGCCGAGCGCCATCCGGTTGACGCCCTCGACCAGCCGCTGGAACTCGTCCGGGCCGTAGCCCGGGATGGCCTTGAGGTCCAGGCCGGCCGAGAAGAAGCCGGCCCGGCCGGCGATCACGAGCGCGGCCGGCGGGTCGTCCAGCAGCGGATCGGCCGCCGCGACGACCTCGTCGAGCGTCTCGACGTCCAGGGCGTTCGCCGGCGGGCGATCGAGGGTGAGGACGAGGACGCCGTCGTGATCGCGCGTGGTGACGTAGGCCATGGCCGGAGCCTATGGCAGCGCCGGCGCGATCCCGAACTCCGTGGCGAAGCCCTCGCGGCCGGCGTCCGTGACGTGCAGCGCGCGCGAGCGATCCGCCCGGCGGACCCAGCCGAGCTCGAGCAGCCGGGTCGCCAGGGCGCGGCCGACGGCGCCGGAGAGGTGGTGCGCCTGCTCGCTCCAGTCCACGCAGTAGCGCAGCGCGCGCACGCCGCCGACGTCCACCCCGAGCCGCTCGAGGCGCGCCGCGCCCGGGTCGCTCAGGCGGTAGTCGATGTCCCGGCCGCGGGCGGACAGCCGGTCGGCGACGGCCGCGTCGACATCGTGGCGCCCGTCGCCGCCGGTCACCGAGCCGTCGGCGATCAGCGCGCCCATGATCGCCACGCCCAGCCGGCCGGCGACGTGGTCGTAACACGTGCGCGCGGCGCGCACCGCGTGCGCGCGCGTGTCCTCGCGCAGCGAGGCGATCGGCGCCTCGGGCGCGAGCCGGGCGAGCACCTCGATCAGCTCGCCCACCCTCGGGCCGGCGAGCCGGTAGTAGCGATGGCGCCCCTGGACGCGCACCTCGAGCAGCCCCGCGTCGACGAGCCGCGCGAGGTGGCCGCTCGCGGTCGACGCCGCCACGCCCGCCTCGGCGGCCAGCACGGAGGCCGGCAGCGCCCGCCCGTCGCCCAGCGCGAGCAGGATGCGGCTGCGCGCCCGCTCGGCCAGCACCGCCCCGAGCGCAGCCAGATCGGTGTCTCCGGCCATGACCGCAGGCTAGAGCCGGGACATTTCGGCCCTGGACGAAATGGGGTTAAACCGGGCGAAGACTCGCCGATACAGCGAATGGGGAACCATATGGCCACGGGATTCGCCAGCGCACTCAGCGAAGGACAGCCTGCCCAGCTCGATCTGGGAGAGGAAGCCGTGCCCTGCCTCGTGGTCGGGTTCCAGGGCTCCGACGTCATGCTCGCGCCCGGCGCCGAGCTGCCGCCGGACGCCGTCGGGCCCCGCACGGTCGCCTACCTGCTGATCGAGGCCGGCGGCATGCTGCACGCGCTCAAGGCCATCGTCCGGCCCGGCTACGCCGACGGCGAGCTCGTGGCCACGCTGCTCGACCCGTTCCGGCTCGGCCAGCGCCGTACGTTCTCGCGCGCCCCGATCGTCCTGCCGGCGCACCTGCGCCCGGTGGGCGACGAGGCGGAGCCGTGGACGACGTTCACGCGCGACGTCGAGCGCCGGCGGACTGCGGGTCGCCCGCCAGTCGGGCTACCGCGAGGCCGGCGAGCACGAGATCGTGCTCGGCCTCGTTCAGGCCGGCCGCGAGATCCGCGGCCGGGCCGCCGAAGTGCGCGTCACGGACACCGACCTGTCGATGAGCTTCACGGAGATCGAGGCCGAGGACCGGCTCCTCCTGGCGCAGCTCACGTTCGCCTACCACCGCCGCAGCGTCAAGCAGTAAAACGCGCCTCCCGGCGGTATACGCCGCTGCGATAGTGTCCCGCTCGTTCTCGATTGGGAGGAGACGCATGGCTGGTTCCGTCCGGGTCTCAGTGACCGTTAATGGCGCTCCTCAGAGCGCCGAGGTCGAACCGCGCCTGCTCCTGGTCCACTTCCTGCGTGAGACGCTCGGGCTCACCGGTACGCACGTCGGCTGCGACACGTCCAACTGCGGCGCGTGCACGGTGCACTTCAACGGCGAGGCCGTGAAGTCGTGCACGCTGCTCGCCGCCCAGGCCGACGGGGCGGAGATCAAGACGATCGAGGGAATGGGCCAGGAAGGCGCGCTGCACCCGCTGCAGGAGGCGTTCTGGGAGCACCACGGCCTCCAGTGCGGCTACTGCACGCCGGGGATGATCATGGCCGCCGCCGACCTGCTGGAGCGCAACCCGTCGCCCAGCGAGCAGGAGGTGCGCGAGGCGCTCGCGGGGAACCTGTGCCGCTGCACGGGCTACCACAACATCGTCAAGGCCGTCATGGCGGCCTCCGGACAGGAGGTAGCCGCATGACCGCCCTGGAGGACCCACCCGGGACGTGGGTCGGGCAGGCGCTCAAGCGCAAGGAGGACCCGCGGCTGATCATGGGCCGCGCGCGCTACATCGACGACCTCAACGTCACCGGGCAGCTGTGGGCCTCGTTCGTCCGCTCGCCTGAAGCGCACGCGAAGGTCGTCTCCATCGACACGTCCGGCGCAGTGGGCTTTCCCGGCGTGCACGCCGTGTACACCGGCGCGGACCTCGACCTCGCGGCGCCGCTGCCGATGGCCTGGGTGCCGCCGGGCATCGACGTGGCCAACCCGCCGCACTGGCCGCTGGCCAAGGGCGAGGTCAACCACGTGGGCGATCCCGTGGCCGTGGTCATCGGCGAGGACCGCTACGCCGTGGTCGACGCCGCCGAGCAGGTGATCGTCGAGTACGACCCGCTCCCGGTCGTGACCGACGTCGAGGCCGCGCTGGCCGGCGGCCCGTTCGTGCACGACGACCTCGGCTCGAACAAGTGCCACGAGTGGTCGCTCGGCGGCGGCGACGTCGACGCCGCGCTGGCCGAGGCCGAGTCGTGGTCGAGCGCCGGGTGGTCAACCACCGCACGGCGGGCGCGGCGATCGAGCCGCGCGGCGTGCTGGCCGACTATCGCGCCGGCTCGCTGACCATGCACTCCTCGACCCAGGTGCCGCACTTCCTGCGGCTGTTCCTCGCCCTGCAGCTGGGCATCAGCGAGGAGCGCGTGCGCGCGATCGCCCCCGAGGTGGGCGGCGGCTTCGGCTCCAAGCTGCAGATCTACGGCGAGGAGATCCTGCTCGCCTGGGCTTCGCGCAAGCTCGAGCGCCCGATCAAGTGGGTCGAGAGCCGCACGGAGGGCATGCAGTCGACCCACCACGGGCGCGACCAGGTCGCCTACGTGCGGATCGGCGCCACCCGCGAGGGGAAGATCACCGCCTTCCACGCCAAGATCGTCGCCGACCTCGGCGCCTACCTGATGCTGCTGACGCCGACGATCCCGTCGCTCGGCGCGTTCGTGATGAGCGGCGTCTACGACATCCCGAACGTGCAGACGGACATCGTCGGGGTGTTCACCAACAAGTTCCCGACGGACGCCATCCGCGGCGCGGGGCGCCCCGAGGCGACGCACATGATCGAGGTCTGCGTCGACCAGCTCGCGGCCGAGCTCGGCATGGACCGGCTCGAGCTGCGCCGCAAGAACTTCATGGACCCCGCGTCGTTCCCGCACGAGACCGCGCTCGGCGTCGTCTATGACTCGGGCAACTACCCCGGGCACGCTGGACAAGCTGCTCGAGCACATCGACCCGGCCGCCGTGAAGGCCGAGGCGCCGCCCGGCAAGCACCGCGGCATCGGCTTCTCCACCTACACGGAGATCTGCGGCCTGGCGCCGTCGCGGGTGACGGGCCCGTCGGGCTTCGGCCTGCAGACCGGCCTGTGGGAGTCCGCGATGGTGCGCGTGCACATCACCGGCGCGGTCACCGTGTTCACCGGCACCTCGCCGCACGGCCAGGGGCTGGAGACCACGCTCGCCCAGGTGGTGGCGGACCGGCTCGGCACCGACCCGCAGAACGTCGAGGTCATCCACGGCGACACCGGCACCGGCCCGCAGGGGCTCGGCACCTACGGGTCGCGCTCCACCGCCGTGGGCGGCGAGGCGGCGGCCCGGGCGACGATGAAGATCGCCGACAAGGCGCGGCGGATCGTCGCCCACCAGCTCGAGGCGGCGGTGGACGACGTCGAGCTGCGCGAGGGGAAGTTCTCGATCAAGGGCTCTCCGGACCGGGGCATGACCCTGGGCGAGATCGCGGGTGCGGCCTACATCCCGGAGAACCTGCCCGAGGGCATGGAGCCCGGGCTCGAGGAGCTCGCGTTCTACGACCCGGAGAACTTCGTGTTCCCGTTCGGCGCGCACTGCGCCGTCGTGGACGTCGACGCGGAGACGGGCAACGTGGACGTCGTGCGCTACGTCGCGGTGGACGACTGCGGCCCGGCGATCAATCCCAAGCTGATCGACGGCCAGGTCCACGGCGGGATCGTGCACGCGATCGGCCAGGCGCTGTTCGAGCGCATCCACTACGACGAGAACGGCCAGCTCGTCACCTCGACGTTCGCCGACTACGCGCTGCCGAGCGCGGCGGACGTGCCGTCGTTCGAGCTCGACCGCACGGAGACCCCGTCACCGGTCAACTCACTCGGCGTCAAGGGGATCGGCGAGGCGGGCACGATCGCCGCCTCGGCCGCCGTGACCAACGCCGTCATCGACGCCCTGCGGCCGCTCGGCGTCGGCTACATGAACATGCCGCTGAGTCCCATGCGGATCTGGGAGACCATTCAGGAGGCCACGCCGTGATCCCCGCTGAGTTCGACTACGTCGCGCCCGCGTCGCTCGACGAGGCCTCTGGCCGCGCTGCGCGACGGCGGGGAGGACGCGAAGCTCCTGGCGGGCGGCCACTCGCTGATCCCGCTGATGAAGCTCCGGCTGGCCGCGCCGACGCTGCTGGTCGACCTGCGCAAGGTGGGGCTGCGGGACGTCGCGCGCGACGACGGGACCGTGCGCTTCGGCGCGATGGTCCGCCATCACGAGGTGGCCACGGGCGGCTTCGGCCTCGCCTCGGCCGCGGCGGCGACGATCGCCGACCAGCAGGTCCGCAACATGGGCACGATCGGCGGCACGCTGGCCCACGGCGACCCGGCGTCGGACATGCCGGCGGTGCTGCTGGCCTGTGACGGCTCGGTGGTGGCGCGCAGCGGCGACGGCGAGCGCGAGATCGCCGCCGCGGACCTGTTCGAGGACTACCTGACGACCTCGCTCGGCGAGCAGGAGATCATCACCGAGGTCCGCGTGCCGCTGATGGCGGGCTATGGCTACGGCTACCAGAAGTTCAACCGCCGCCAGGAGGACTGGGCGATGGTGGCCGTGTGCGCGCTCGTGCGCAAGGGCGACGACGGTTCCGCCGAGGACGTGCGCATCGGGCTCACGCACATGGCCTCGACGCCGTTGCGGGCCACCGCGGCGGAGGACGCGCTGCGCGGCCGGCCGCTGAACGCCGAGTCGATCGCCGCGGCGGCCGAGCAGGCCGCCGAGGGCACCGAGCCGCCCGCGGACCTCAACGCGTCGGCGGACTACAAACGCCACCTCGCCCGCGTGCTCACCCGGCGCGCCCTCGAGGCTGCGTCACAATGAGGTAGTGCGCTTCGCAAGCACCGACGACGTCAGCGCGGCCCTGGCCGGAGAGGGATACCTCGCCGACCAGGGCCTCGCCACCGCGGCATACCTGGCCTATGCACTCGAGCAGCCGCTGCTGCTGGAGGGCGAGGCGGGCGTGGGCAAGACCGAGGTCGCCCGCGCCCTGGCGTCCGCCACGGGCGCCGCGCTGATCCGCCTGCAGTGCCACGAGGGGATCGACCTCCACCACGCGGTCTACGACTGGGACTACCAGCGCCAGCTGCTGGCCATCCGCGCGGCCGAGGCGGGCGCGCCGGCGCGCGAGCTGTTCGGGCGGGAGTTCCTGCTGCGCCGGCCGCTGCTGGAGGCGCTGGAGCACGACGGGCCGGCGGTCCTGCTGATCGACGAGATCGACCGCGCGGACGACGAGTTCGAGGCGTTCCTCCTGGAGTTCCTGGCCGACTTCGCCATCACCATCCCGGAGCTGGGGACGATCGCCGCCACGCACCGGCCGCTGGTCGTGCTGACGTCGAACCGCACGCGCGAGCTGCACGACGCGCTGAAGCGCCGCTGCCTGTATCACTGGATCGACTACCCGACGCCCGAGCGCGAGGCGGAGATCGTCCAGACGCGCCTGCCCGGCGTGCCGGCCGAGGTGGCCGCGCGGGTGTGCGGCGCGGTGGCCCGGCTGCGCGAGCGCGAGCTCTACAAGCTGCCCGGCGTGGGGGAGACGATCACCTGGGCGCGGGCACTGCTGGCGCTGGACGGGTCCGCGACCCTGGACGACACGCTCGGTGTCGCTCTCAAGGTGCGCGAGGACATCGACCGCGTGCGCCGGGAGAAGGTGCTCGAGGGTGCCTGAGCGGGCCACCGGCCACGGCGAGGTCGCCGAGCGACTGCTCGCCAACCGCCGCCGGGGCACGGAGCTCGCGGAGGAGACGCTCGCGGCCGCCGAGGCGGTCGTCGCCGACGCCGAGGTCGCCGAGGGCGCCCTCGTCATGGCCTCGCACGCGCTCTCGGTCCGGCTGGGCGACCTCGCGGCCCACATGCGGATCCGCGGCGCCCGGGTCGGCGTGGGCGAGGTGCTGACGGCGCACCGCGCGCTGTCGGCCGTCGAGGCCGGCTCACGCCCGGCCGCGTTCTTCGCGCTGCGCTCGGCGCTGTGCTCCTCGCGGGCGGACTACGCGGCGTTCGCGGGGGCGTTCAACGCGGTCTTCGCGCTCGAGCAGGAGCCGTCGCCGCTGGACGACCTGGGCGAGATCGCCAAGGCCGCGCTGCCGCGCGTGGCCGTCCCGCCGCAGGGCGACGAGGCGGAGGCCCGCGACCTCACGCCGGCGCCGGCGGCGTGGAGCGAGGAGGAGCTGCTGCGCGAGAAGGACTTCGCCGCCTACAGCGAGACCGAGCGCGCCGTGGCCCGGCGGCTGCTGGCCCGGCTCGCGCTGCGGGGTCCCCTGCGGCTGTCGCGCCGCACCGTGCCGACGACGCGGCGGCGCGACACGCACGACCTGCGGGCGACGATCCGCGTGTCGCTGCGCCACGGCGGCGAGCTGCTCGAGCGGCGCTATCGCGAGCAGGCCGAGCGCCCGCGGCGGCTCGTGCTGATCTGCGACGTCTCGGGCTCGATGGCGCCGTACTCGCGGATGCTGCTGCAGTACATGCAGGCCTGCGTGGCCGCCCGCGCGCGCGTGGAGGCGTTCGTGTTCGGCACCCGGCTGACCCGCGTGACGCGCGAGCTGCGCGGCCGCGACGCCGACCGCGCGCTCGCCCGCGCGGCCGCGGCGGTGACGGACTGGTCGGGAGGCACGCGGATCGGCGCGGCGATCGCCGAGCTCAACCGCGTCCACGGCCGGCGGATCGGCCGCGGCTCGATGGTCATCCTGCTCTCCGACGGCTGGGACCGGGGCGAGCCGGAGGAGCTGGCGGAGGAGATGGCCCGGTTGTCGCGCACCGCCCACCGCGTCGTCTGGCTGAACCCGCTGGCCGCCGACCCGCGCTACGAGCCGCTGACCCGCGGCATGAAGGCGGCCATGCCCTACGTGGACCGGCTGCTGCCCGGCAACTCGATCGCCTCGCTGGAGACGCTGGCCGCGCTGATGGAGGAGGGGATCGCCCGGTGACCGCCGGCCTGGTCCTGGCCGCCGGCGCGGGCACGCGCTTCGGCGGCGCGATCAAGCAGCTCGCGCCGCTGCGCGGGCGGCCGCTGATCGAGCATGCCGTCGCGGCAATGCTCGCGGTCCCGGCGCTGGACCCCGTGCTCGTGGTGCTCGGCCACGCGGCGGACGAGATCCTGGGCACGGCCGAGCTCGGCGAGGCCGAGGTCGTGGTCTGCGACGACTGGGCGCGCGGCCAGTCGGCCTCGCTGCGCTGCGGCCTGGCCGCGCTGGCCGGCGCCGACGCCGTCGTGGTGACGCTCGGCGACCAGCCGTTCATCACGCCGCAGGTGATCGCCGGCGCGCTGGACCACCTGGAGGGACACGACGCGGTGCGGGCGGTCTACGGCGGCACGCCGGGCCACCCGGTCGTGCTCGGCCCGCGGGTGCTCGCTGCCGCCACCGAGCTCGTAGGAGACCAGGGCGCCCGCGCACTGCTGTCCCGCTTCCACGTGAAGCGCTGGGAGGCCGGCCACCTCGCCAGCGCGGTCGACGTCGATACCCAAGAGGAGCTCTCCCGCCTATGAAGCTCGAACAGTCCTTCGACGTCGCGGCGCCGCTCGACGTCGTCTGGCGCGCGCTCAACGATCTCGAGCGCGTCGCTCCGTGCCTGCCCGGCGCGTCGATCACCGGCCACGACGACGACGGCACCTACCACGGCGAGTTCAAGGTCAAGCTCGGCCCGACCACCGCGGCCTACCGCGGCACGATCAAGATCACCGACTCCGACGAGTCCACGCACACGGCGACGCTCGCGGCCAAGGGCTCGGACAAGCGCGGCCAGGGCGGCGCCACCGCCACGATCGTCAATCGCGTGGCCGACGAGGACGGCGTCACCCGCGTCCACGCCGTGACCGACTTCTCGATCACCGGCCGCCTGGCCCGCTTCGGCCGCGGCGGGATGATCCAGGACATCTCGAACAAGCTGCTGGAGAACTTCGCCGCCTGCCTGGCCACCCGGCTGGCCGAGGGCGACGGCGCGGCGACCGGCGGCGAGGTCGCGGCCGGCGAGGCTGCGCCGGAGGCCGCCGCGGGCGCGGGCGTGACCAGCGCGGGCGCGACAGGCGGCGACGTCGCGGCCGGCGAGGCGGCACCGGAGGCCGCAGCCGCCGCCGCGCCGCTGGAGGCCGGCGCATCCGGCGGCGAGGTCGCCGCCGGAGAGGCCGCGCCGGAGGCGGCCGCCGGCGCCCTCGGCGGCGGCCCGGCGCCGGACGCGTCGTGGGGCGCCCCCACGGCCGCGTCGTCGGCCCCACCGGCCACGACTCCGCCGGCACAGCCCCCGGCGAGCGAGCCGCTGAAGGTCGGCGGGCTGTTCTGGTCGGTCCTGTGGGAGCGGATCAAGCGGCTCTTCGGCGGTGGCCGGAAGTAGCGGCGACCACGGGCAGACCGGGCTGATGCTCAGCGCCTATGCGCCCGCGCAGTCCGACGACTACACAGTGACGCGCTAGACCGCGACCGCCTCCGGGGCCGGCTCCTCCTCGAGGACCGGCCTCGGCAGCAGGCGGTCGAGCCAGCGCGGCATCCACCAGTTCGCGTCGCCCAGCAGCTGCATCACCGCGGGCACAAGGACGAGGCGGACGATGGTGGCGTCGACCAGCACGGCCGTGGCCAGCCCGAGGCCGATCAGCTTCAGGAACACCTCCGGGCTGATGGCCAGCGCGGCGAAGACCACGATCATGATCGCCGCCGCCGCCGTGATCACCCGCGCGGTGCGGGTCAGGCCCGCGGTCACCGCTGCGGCGGTGTCGCCGCTGCGCAGCCATTCCTCGCGGATGCGCGAGAGCAAGAACACCTCGTAGTCCATCGACAGGCCGAACAGGACGGCGAACATGATCACCGGGATGAACGGCGGGACCGGCGTCTGCGTGTCGATCCCGACGAGCTGGCCGAGCGTCCCGCCGCCGGCCAGGATCGTCACCACGCCGTAGGCGGCGCCGACGCTGAGCAGGTTCATGAGCGCCGCCTTGATGGCCACGATGACCGAGCGGAACGCGGTCATCAGCAACAGCAGCGACAGCCCGACGACCACGCCGATGAACACCGGCAGCCGCGCCTTGGTGGTCGACGCCTGGTCGATCGCCTCGGCGGTGCGCCCGCCGATCAGCACGGGCACGCCGGCCGCCCGCAGCCGCCCGTCGCGCAGCCGCTCGACCAGCGCGCGGGTGGCGTCCGCCTGCGACGAGGAGCGCGGCGTGGCCAGCACGATCGCCGTGTCGCCCGCGGGGTTGAACACCGGCGGCGCCACCGACTGGATGCCCGGGTCGCGCTGCACGAGCGCGGCGAGCCGGGCCACGCCGGCGCGGTCGCGGGTGGAGGAGACGAGCATCAGCGGCCCGTTCACGCCGGGTCCGAACTTCTGCGCGACGAGCGTGTAGGCCGCCCGCGTCGTCGTCCCCGCCGGGTCGTTGCCGAAGTCCGGGAAGCCGAGCTTGAGCCCCAGCGCCGGGGCGGCCAGCGCCAGCAGCACGACCACGGCGACGATCGTCGCGGGCCAGGGCCGCCCCTGGATCCAGCGGCTCCAGCGGGCCGCCAGCGGGCTCTCGGTGTCCTTGTGGTGCACGAACGGCACGCGCAGCCGCTCGATCTTGCGCGCCGAGAACGCGAGCAGCGCCGGCAGCAGCGTCAGGGCGCCCGCCATCACCACCAGCACGGCGATGATCGCCGCGATCGCCACGCCATACAGGTACGAGAGCCCCATGGCGAACAGCCCGAGCAGCGAGATGACCACGGTCGTCCCCGCCACCAGGACGCTGCGCCCCGCGGTGGACACCGCCTCGGCCACCGCGGCTCGGGGCGCCGCGCCCAGCGCCATCGCCGCCCGGAAGCGGGTGAGGATCAGCAGCGCGTAGTCGATCCCGACGCCGATCCCCAGCATCGCCGCCATCGTCACCGACCAGTCCGGCGTGTCGATGACCGCGGCCATCAGCCCGATCAGCCCGGTGGCGATCCCCAGCCCGAACAGCGCGAGCAGCAGCGGCAGGCCGGCGGCGATCACGGTCCCGAGCGAGACGAGCAGGATGAGCGCGGCCGCGGTCAGGCCGAGCGCCTCGGAGGAGATCGGCCCCTGCTGCGCGGTCTGGATGACCTCGCCGTCGAGCTCGACCCGCACGCCCTGGCGCGCCGCCGCCTTGCGCATGTCCAGCAGCGTCTTGCCGGTCGACTTGGGCACGTTGGGCGCCCGCTCGGTCAGCGGCAGCCGCAGGACCGCCAGCGTGCCGTCCGGCGACACCGTGGCCACCGCCAGGGGCGGCGCGGCGCCGATCCCGGGCAGCGTTGCCGCCCGGCGGACGAACCGCGCCATGACCGCATCCGCACCGGCGCGCCGCACCCAGACCACGTCGATCGTCTCGGGCGACTGGGCCGGGAAGCGCGACTTGAGCAGGTCGGCCGCCGCCCGCGACTGCGAGCCGGGGGTCGAGTAGTCGACCTTGAACGCCCCCTTGGCCACGGCGCTGACCGCCGAGACCAGGACGAGGGCGGCGATCCAGCCGCCGAGGACGAGCCGGCGGCGGTCGTGGGCGAACTCAGCGAGCCGGGCGAGGCGGCCGGTGGCGGGAGTCATGCGGCGGACCCTCTCTGAGCGCCCGGCGCGCTGTCAACCCTCAGATGATCAGCAGATCGACCTCGGCGCCGGCCGGGAGCGGGCCGGAGCCGTGCGGGGCGACCGCGAAGCCGTTGCTCTCACCCAGCGCGCCGGTCATGTGCGACCCCTGGCGCTCGGTCGGGAACGCCTCGAGCACGCCGTCGGCGGCGCGCACGAAACGGGAGGTGAGCAGCGTCGTGCGGCCGTCGGACGGGCCGGCGGCCTCGCCCAGGCGGCCGCGGGCGAAGCGCGGGCCGGCGTCCCGCTCGCCCTGCAGCCGGCGCAGCGCGGGGACGATGAACAGCGCGGCGCCGACGATCGCCGACAGCGGGTTGCCCGGCAGCCCGAACACCAGCGTGCGGCCGCGGCGGCCGAACCACAGCGGCTTGCCGGGCTTGATCCGCACGCGCCAGAACACCTCGTCGACGCCGCAGGCGGCGAACGCCGGCTTGACGTGGTCGTGCGGGCCGACCGACACGCCGCCGGAGACGACGAGCAGGTCGCCGTCCAGACCGGCCTCGACCGCTTCCCGCGTGGCCGCGGCGTCGTCGCCGATCACGCCGTGGTCGGTGATCTCCGCGCCGGCCGGCCCGCACAGCAGCCGGAGCATCAGCCCGTTGGACTCGTGCACCTTGCCCGGCTCGGGGGCGCTCCCGCCGGCAGCAGCTCGTTGCCGGTGACGATCAGGTGCAGCCGCGGCCGCCGGTGGACCGGGACCTCGCCCACGCCGGCCGAGGCCAGCGCGGAGATCCGCGGCAGCGTCAAGAGGTCGCCCGTGCCGGCCAGCACGTCGCCGGCGTGCACGTCCTCGCCGCGGAAGCGCACGTGCAGCCCGGCGCCGACCACCGCGGTGGCCCGCACGGAGCCGTTCGCGGGCCTCGGCGTCCTCGACGCGCAGCACGGCGTCGGCGCCCGCCGGGATGGCCGCGCCGGTGGAGATCCGCACCGCGGTGCCGGCCTCGACCGCCAGGGCGCCGGCCCCGCCGGCGGCGGCGTCGCCCAGCACGCGCAGCGCCTCGCCGGCCGACACGTCGGCCGAGCGCACCGCGTAGCCGTCCATCGCCGAGCGGTCGAACGGCGGCAGGTCGACCGCGGAGCGCACGTCGCCGGCGGCCACCCGCCCGGCCGCGTCGCCGATCGGCGCGCGCTCGGCCTCCAGCGGCTCCAGGCCGTCGAGGACGAGCGCCAGCGCCTCGGGGAGGTCCTTCATCCGCCGATCTGGGACATCGTCCGGGCCGGCTGCACGAAGCCCGGATCGTTCACGTGGTGCTTGAGCTCCTTCTCCCACACGGCGGCGCGGATGATCGCCTCGAGCTCGTCGTCGGAGGCGCCACCGCGCAGCGGCGCCCGCAGGTCGGTCTCGGTCATCGAGAACAGGCAGGTGCGCAGCTCGCCCTCGGCGGTGATCCGGATCCGGTTGCAGTCGCCGCAGAACGGCTCCGACACGGGGGAGATGAAGCCGATCTCGCCCTGCCCGTCGGCGAACCGCCAGCGCCGGGCGGTGCCGTGGCGCGCGCGGCCCAGCGGCTCGAGGGGGTAGGCGGCGTGGATGAGCCGCCGCACCTCCTCGTTGGGCAGCACGCGGTCGCGCGACCAGCTGTGGTCGGCGTCCAGCGGCATGAACTCGATGAAGCGGACCTCGTACGGGTGGCGGCGGGCGAACTCGGCGAAGCGCACGACCTCGTCCTCGGTGAAGTCCTTCAGCGCCACCACGTTGACCTTGATCGGGCGCAGCTCGGGAAAGCGCTCGGCCGCGGCCAGCCCGTCCAGCACCTGGGCCAGCGCGTTGCGCCGGGTGAGCTGGAAGAAGCGGTCGGGCGCGAGCGCGTCCAGCGACACGTTGACCCGGCGCAGCCCGGCGGCCACGAGCTGCTCGACCTGGCGCTCGAGCATGTAGCCGTTCGTGGTGAGCGAGAGGTCGTGGACGTTCGCGTCCGCCGACAGCATCTCGACCAGCCGCCACAGCTCGCGCCGGGCCAGCGGCTCGCCGCCGGTCAGCCGCACGTCGTGCACGCCCATCGACGCGAGCAGCCCGACGACGCGGGTCAGCTCCTCGTAGGTCAGCAGGTCGCGGCGGTCCAGCCAGGGCAGGCCCTCAGCCGGCATGCAGTACTGGCAGCGGAAGTTGCAGCGGTCGGTGACCGAGACGCGCACGTCTCCGATGACGCGCCCGTGGCCGTCGCGCAGCGGCTCTCTCATGTCCGGTGGAAGTCCGACTTGCCGCCGGTCTTGTCCAGGAGCTCGACGCGCTCGATGACCACGCCGGGCTCGATGCCCTTGACCATGTCGTAGACGGCCAGCGCGCCCACGCTGCACGCCACCATCGCCTCCATCTCGACGCCCGTGCGCGCGCTCGTGCGCGCCTCCGCCACGAGCGTGACCGTGCCGGCCTCCGGGTCGACGAACACGTCCGGCGACACGTGCGTCAAGGGCAGCGAGTGGGCGAGCGGGATGAGCTCGTCCGTGCGCTTGGCGGCCTGGATGGCGGCCAGCCGGGCCACCGTGGCCACGTCGCCCTTCGGCGCGTCGCCGGCGGCCACCCGCGCGGCCGCCTCGGGCGACATGCGCACGACGGCGCGCGCCCGCGCCCAGCGCACGGTCTCGGCCTTCTCGCTGACGTCCACCATGCGAGCGCGGCCGCCAGAGTCGAGATGGGTCAGCGTTCCCTCCACTGACCCAATGGTAGTTGGCTTCAGTCTCCGGCCGATCGTGCCGACATGGACTCCGTGAGCTTGCTCGCGGAGAGGGATCGCCGGCTGGCCGCGCTCGCCCGGCTCGGGCAGCGTGCGCTGGAGGCCGAGAGCGTGCGCGAGATCATGCTGGCGGCCGCCCAGACCGCCGCCGAGACGCTGGGCGCCGAGGCCGCCGTCGTGGCCGAGCGCGCCGAGGGCGAGCTGCGCGTGGGGGCCGCCGTCGGCTGGGAGGCCGAGGTCGCCGACGAGCGCGAGTTCGACGCCTGCGCGACCGCCGGCCGCGCCTGGGTCGGCATCCGCGGCGACGCGGATCCGCACTTCCTGCAGGCCGTGGCCAACGTGGTCGGCAGCGCCTGCCGGCGCCGCGTGGTGGAGGACCGGGCGCGCCACGAGGCGCTCCACGACGCGCTCACCGGGCTGCCGAACCGCACGCTGCTGCAGGACCGCGTGGCAGGCGCCCTGACCCGGCTGCGCCGCGGCAGCTGGCGCGTCGCGCTGCTGTGCGTCGACATCGACCGGCTCAAGCGGATCAACGAGACGCTCGGCCATCGGGCGGGCGACGAGCTGCTGCAGGCCGTCGGGCCGCGGCTGGCCGCGGCGGCGCGCCCGGGCGACACGGTGGCGCGGTTCTCCGGCGACGGCTTCAGCCTGCTGTGCGAGCCGGTGGCCGACGAGGCCCACGCCGCGCGAATCGCCGACCGCGTGCTGGCCGCCTTCGACGCCCCGTTCATCCTCGACGGCGAGCCGCGCTTCTTCACCGCCAGCGTCGGCGTCGCGCTCGCCGGCGCCGACCACCCGCCCGACGAGCTGATCGGCAACGCCGAGGCCGCGATGTACCGGGCCAAGGAGCGCGGCCGCGCTCGGGTCGAACTGCACGACGCCGCCCAGCGCGCCCGGCTCGCCGCCCGCGCGCAGATGGAGGACGACCTGCGCCGCGCACTGGGCTCCGGCGACGAGCTGTGGGTGGCCTACCAGCCGATCCACCGCGCGGAGGGCGAGCTGACCGCGGTCGAGGCGCTCGTGCGCTGGAACCACCCGGAGCAGGGCTTCGTCGCGCCCTCCGACTTCATCCCGGTGGCCGAGGAGTGCGGCCTGATCGGGCCGCTGGGCGAGTGGATCCTGCGCGACGCCTGCCGCCAGGTGGCGCACTGGCGCGCCACGACGCCGCTGTCCGAGCTGCGGCTCAGCGTCAACGTCTCGGCGCGCCAGATCGCCGCGCCCGGCTTCGCCGGCGTCGTGTCGCGCGTCCTCGCGGAGACCGGCCTGCCGGCGCAGTCGCTGTGGCTGGAGATCACCGAAGGCCTGCTGCTGGAGGACTCCGAGGGCACGATCGAGACGCTGTGGGCGCTCCGGGGGCTCGGCCTGCGGCTCGTGCTCGACGACTTCGGGACCGGCTACTCGTCGCTGGGCTACCTGCGCCGCTATCCGATCGACGTGCTCAAGATCGACCGCGCCTTCGTGGCGGACCTCGGCGAGGCGGGGGACGGCGAGGCCGCGCTCGTGGCCGCCGTCGCCGCGATGGCCCGGGCGCTCGGCATCGAGACGGTGGCCGAGGGCGTGGAGACCGCGGGCCAGCTCGCCCGGCTCGTCGCGCTGGGCTGCGACCACGTCCAGGGCTATCACCTGGGCCGTCCGCAGCCGGCGCACGCGTTCGAGCGCGTAGCATCACCCGTGTGAGGATCTCCGTGCGCCTGTTCGCCGGCCTGCGCGAGCGGGCCGGGTCCAGCCACGTCGACGTCGACCTGCCCGACGACGCGGTGGTGGCCGACCTGCTGGCGCTGATGGGGCTCGCGCCGGGCCAGTGCGTGGTCGCCCTCAACCGCGAGTACGCGCCGGCGGACGCGCGCGTGCTGGCCACCGACGAGGTGGCGCTGATCCCGCCGGTCAGCGGCGGCGCCGGCGCGGTCCGGCTGTGCGCGGTGACCGCCGAGCCGCTCGACCTGGCCGCCGTGGCCGCCGCGGTGCGCGACCCGCGGGCCGGCGGGGTGGTGTGCTTCGAGGGCGTGACGCGCGACGTCGAGGCGCTCGACTACGAGGCATACGCCGAGATGGCGCGCGAGCGGATGGCGGCGATCGCCGAGGAGGAGGCGGCCCGGCACGGCCTGTGCGCGGTCGCGCTCGTGCACCGCACGGGCCGCGTGCCGCTGAGCGAGCCGTCGGTCATCGTGGCCGCCTCGGCGCCGCACCGCGGGGAGGCCTTCTCCGGCGCGCGCGCGCTGATCGACCGCGTGAAGGCCGAGGCGCCGATCTGGAAGGTCGAGTTGACCCCCGACGGCGCCCGCCGTGTCGAGGGCGTGCTGCCGGACCCAGCGGCGTGGCAGACCTGACCCTCGGCGAGGCGGCGCGCGCGCTCGGCGTGAGCGCGGACACGCTGCGCCGCTGGGACCGCGCGGGCAAGCTGCGCACGACCCGCGACTCCCGCAACCGGCGGCTCGTCCCGACCTCCGAGGTCGAGCGGCTCAGCCGGGCGCCCCGGCGCCACGCCACCGGGCACACGCTGTCGGCCCGCAACCGCTTCCCCGGCATCGTGCGCTCGGTCGAGGTGGACGGCGTGATGGCGCTGGTGGAGATCGAGGCCGGGCCGTTCCTGCTCACCGCCGCGGTCACGCGCGACTCCGTGGAGGAGCTCGGGCTGGCCCCGGGGGTGCCCGCGACGGCCGCCGTCAAGGCCACCTCGGTGATGGTGGAACGCGGGCCGGATTGAAGTCGACTAAGTTGGTCGATATTGTGTAGTTCACCGTGCATCGCGTCGACGCCCATCAGCACTTCTGGCCGGAGTCGCTGCTCTCCTCGTTGGCGCGGCGCACGGCTCCTCCCCGGCTGAAGCCCGCCGGCGGCGGCTGGGAGCTCGAGCTCGCCGGTGAGCCGCCGGCGCCGCTCGCCGCCGCGGACGTCGACCCGGCGGCCCGGACCGCGGTCGCCGCCGCCGACGGGCTCGACCGCGTGCTGGTCGCGCCGTCGCTGCCGCTGGGCATCGAGGCCCTGCCCGTCGGCGAGGCCGAGCCGCTGCTCGACGCCTTCCACGCCGGCGTGCTCGCGCTGGGCGAGCCGTTCGCGCTGTGGGGCTCGCTCCCGCTGGCCGACCCCGCGCCGGAGCGCGTGGCCGCGCTGCTGGCCGCCGGCGCGGTCGGGCTCTGCCTTCCCGCCGCCGCGCTGGCGTCGCCCGAGGGCCTCGCCGCGCTCGGCCCGGCGCTGGAGGCGCTCGCGCCGTCGCCGCTCTTCGTCCACCCCGGCGCCGCCCCGCCCGGTCCCGCCCTGTCGTGGTGGCCGGCCATGACGTCCTACGTCGCGGAGATGTCGGCGGCCTGGCATGCCTGGGCGGCGTGGGGGAGGGGCGAGCACCCGCGCCTGCCCGTCCTGTTCGCCATGCTCGCCGGCCTCGCGCCGCTGCACGCCGAGCGCCTGGCCGCACGCGGCGGCCCGGCGGACGCCGTGCACGACCCGCTGACCGCGTTCGACACGTCGTCCTACGGCCACCGGGCGCTCGACGCGATGCTGCGCGCGGTGGGCGTGGACCGTCTGCTCTACGGCTCCGACCGGCCCGTGGTCGCGCCGCACCAGCTCGGCGCGCTGGGCGCGGCCGCCGAGCACGCGATCGCCGTCGTCAACCCCGAGCGCTTCCTGGCCGCGGCGGTGACCGCGTGAGCGAGCTCGGGCCACGCGCGCTCGAGCGCGCCGTCGCCCGGCTGGCCGCCGATCGCGCCCGCTGGGCGCACCTCGTCCGCCACGATCGCGCGCAGCGCGTCTACGAGGAGCTGCACCGCGACGACGATCTCGCCGTCTGGCTGATCTGCTGGATGGACGACCACGACACGGGCTTCCACGACCACGACCTGTCCTCCGGCGCGGTCGCCGTGGTGGCGGGCGCGGTGGCCGAGGACCGGCTCGTGCTCGGCGGCGCGCCCGTCACCCGCACGTTCGCCGCCGGCGGGACGTTCGGCTTCACCGCCGCCGACATCCACCGGGTGCGCCACGCCGGTGCGGCGCCGGCCGTGACCATCCATGCCTACTCGCCGCCGCTGTGGCGCATGGGCGCCTACGAGATCCTGCCCGGCGGCGAGCTGCGCCGCCACTCGCTCTCCTATGCGGAGGAGCTGCGGCCGCTCGGTTAGACGGCCCGTACATCTGTCCGGCGCCGTCCCGGCGCGCCAGTCCATCTGGGATCGTGCGTTTGGACCTGGGTCAGGATGGAAATCGCACAAGACCCGTCACCGGACGTCGAGCAGGCCGCGCGGCGGCTCCGGCGACCGCGCGCCCGCGGCGCGTTGGTGGCCAAGCGGGCGCTCGACGTCCTGCTGGCCGCGGTCATGCTCGTCGCGCTCGCGCCGCTGCTGCTGATGGTCGGCGTGCTGCTGGGCGGCGCCGGCGGCGGCTGGGTCGAGCCGCGGATGCGGCTGGGCCGCGACGGGCGGCCGATCCGGCTCTACCGGTTCCGGGCGCTGCCCGGCGGGCTGGGGCGGGCGCTCGAGCGCCTCGGCGCGCGCGAGCTGCCGCTGCTGCTCTCGGTGGTGTGCGGCCGGCTCAGCTTCGTCGGCCCCCGGGCGCTGCCGCCCGGCACGGACTCCGGGCACACCGGCCCGCGGCGCCTGATGGCCCCTGGGCTCACCGGCCCGGCCCAGCGCTGCAGCCACGACGGGTCGTCGGCCCGCAAGCTCGACGACGCCTATGTGACCGGGTGGTCGCTCTGGGGCGACGTCCGGCTGCTGGCCGGGCTCGAGCGGGCCGCCGGGGCGGCGGCCCGCTCGGGGCCCGGTTACGGCAGGAAGTAGAAGGGGTTCGCCAGCTTGAACGCGGACGCCGCGTGGCCGCCGGCCAGATCCGAGTACTGGTCGCCGATGTTGGCGATGATCTTGTAGCCCTGGCTCTCGATGTCCTCGCGGGCGCCGGTCTTGTACGCCACCGTGGTCAGCGTCGAGCCGGCCGGCTTGAGGTAGAGCTGCTTCCAGCCGCTGTAGCCCTCGCGCGTGAGGTTGCTCTCCGTGTGGGCGCGGGTGGCCTCGCCGCGGCCGGTGATGAAGAACAGCGTGACGCCGCGCGACTTGGCGTCATTGAAGAGCTGCAGCGTCGGCGGGATCGCCTTGCCGATCTCGTTGGTCGCCTCGGCCTGCGAGTTGGTCCCGAACGTGAAGTTGTCGGCCTCGATCGCCGACAGGTTCGACAGTGACGTCTCGTCGATGTCGAGCACGACCGCGAGCTTTGCGGCCCGCTGCCCGTGGTTGCCATGGCCATGGCCATGACCGTGGCCGTGGTTCGCCTTGCGGGCGGCCTTGGCCTTCGCCGCCTTCGCGTGGCGCGCGGCGCGGTCGATCGTCCTCTGCGCGACGGCGTCGACCTGGGCGATCTGGTTGATGTAGACCGAGTTGGCGCTGCCGTTGGGGGCGGCGTAGGCGCGCAGCGCGTTCTCCCAGTCGCCCGCGTTGTAGGACGTCGAGGAGCCGAGGTAGGGCAGTCCGCCGCCACCGTCATAGAGCTCGACCATGGGGACGTGGTCGATCTTGGTGACGATGAGCTTGGGCGGCGGGGCCAGCTGGGCCATGGCCGGGGACGCGAAGACCAGCGCGCCGGCGAAGGCCAGCAAAGAGATGAAGCGACGCATCGCTCTCCTTTATCAGGAAATCAGGTGAACAGCGTCACTACGCCCGCCAGAACGAACGCGCCGGCCCACAGCCACTCCGTGTTGACCCACGCCCGCCGGAGGACGGCGACGCCGACGCGATCGTAGACGACGACCGCGACCACGCCCATGACGAGGATCATCGAGGTGACGTGCAGGAGCAGCCCGAGCGCGCTGCCGGGGAGCGAGAGCGAGGCCGACTGGACGTGCGCCAGCTCGTGGTCGTGGGCCACCGCCGAGGGACCCATGTGCATCCCGGCCATCGAGTCGGCCTGCGCGCTCGCCGCGCCGGCGCCGATCAGCACCGGCGCGACCATCAGGCCCGCGCCGTGGGCGGTCGACATCAGGAACGACCACCAGCGTCAGCTCGCGCCGGTTGACGCGCATCTTGGTCCAGCGGAAGTGCGCGTGCGGCTTGACGAACCGGAAGATGCCGAAGCGCGATCAGCGCGACCGCCGGCGCCGATGTGCAGCGCCTGTCGGGTCGGCCACCACGCCCAGGCCGAGCACGAGCGCCGCGACCAGGACGATCGAGCCTCGTGCCCGAGGGCGATCGGCAGCAGCGAGCGCAGCACGCGCGCCGCGCTGCGCTCCTGCATGCCCAGCGCGCCACCGCGAACAGCCAGCCCATCGCCGGGTTGAGGCCGTGGTAGGCGCCGAGCCCGGCCAGGGTCAGCAGCAGGCCGGGGTTCGGCCGCGTCACGAGTTCGGGAAGCAGTAGGAGTCGGAGGAGGCGTCGCCGCCGGACAGGCGCACCTGGTGCGGCCGCTCGCCGCTCGTAGGGCACGAACACGTCCGGGTCGACGGTCAGCGACCCGTCCTCGCCGGCGTCGAGCTTGACGATCCAGCCGTCGATGCCGTCGGGGTAGAACTGCGCGTCCCAGGCGGCGTAGAGCGAGTTGGTCAGGTAGACCCGCTTGCCGTCGCGGCTGAGGTCTCGACCATCTGCGGCCCGCCGTTGAGCGGCCCGGACGCCGGGTGCGCGGCGCGCTCGACGATGCCGCCGAGCTTCACGGTCGCCGTCTCGCGCGGGTGGCGCGGGTCCGACACGTCGTAGCGCTTGAGCTCGCCGGTGCCCCAGCAGGACACGTAGAGGTCCTTGTCGTCGACCGACAGCGAGATGTCGGTGACGAGCGGCGGCACGGCGCCGAACGGCTGCAGGAGCGGCGGCAGCTGATCGGCCTCGGCCGGCTGCGGCCGGGATCGAGATCACCTTCTCGACGCTGACGCGGCCGTCGTCGCCGCGCACCCACAGCCAGACGGAGGCCGAGAGGTCCGCGGTGGAGGTGACGACGCCGACGAACCCGTAGGCCTTGCTCGGGTCGTGCGCCGGGCGCAGCTCCAGCACCATCTGGTGCTCCGCGCCGAGGTCGACCTCCTGCACGTGCGTGCGGTTCTGCAGGTCCCAGACGTGCAGCTTGTGGCCGTACTGGTTGCCCAGCAGCAGCTCGCCCTGCAGGCCGTCCTCGACCATCTTCGGCGTGCCCCACTCGGACGTGATGACCGTGCCGAAGTTGAGGTGCCACCAGAAGTCGTAGGCCAGCTGCTGCGGGCCGCGGTCGGCCTCCCAGGCGCCCTTGACCGCGAAGTCGTCGTGGTCGAGCAGGAAGATCGCCGCCCGGGCCGTCGCCCTCCGGGTTGCCGAGCGCCGACACGTAGATGCCGTCGGGGCCGCAGTGGATGGTGTGCGGCCGCGAGTAGCCCGCCTTGGCGGCGATCTCCGCCGCCGCCGACGGTCTTGACCAGCTTCGGCTGGTGCGGGTCTCCTTGGCGTCGACGACATGGATGTCGCTGGAGCGCAGGCCGGGGACGAGCAGGTAGCGGCGCTCGACGTGCGGGTGCGCCGCCCACGGGCAGAGCGCGGACGAGCAGGCGTTCCAGCCGAAGTGGTGCAGCTCGTCGCCGACGCCGGGCATGTCGAGCCGGCCGACCACCTGGCCATAGGAGCCCGAGCCCGCTTCCAGGTCGATCACCGTCAGCGCGTCCGGCGCGCGGTCGCCGTTCGTCCCCGTGTTCAGCGTGACCACGTAGGCGTGGGTCTCGGGCGGCGCCTCGGCGGCCACCGCAGGGGAGGGGTAGAAGCTCGGGTCCGGCGTCAAGCGCGCCACGTGCGCACCTCCTGGTCCAGGGTCGGTGCCGGGAATCTACCGATTCTCGACCGGCTTGATCGAATTTTCGGGGCGCACCCCTTAACGTCGGAGGGGCTGGATCGCCTCAGGAATGCGGCCCGCGCTTGGCCGGCACCGGCGTCGGCGCGCGGTGCGGGGCCTCGCGCCGCGACGTCGCCGGCTCGCCGCGCCGGTCGCCGTGGCCGTCGCGCCGGCGGGCGTGCCAGGGCTGGGCGTCCGGCAGCGGCAGCCGCAGGCCGCCGGGGCCGCAGGGCTCCTCCGGCTCAGAACCGTCACCGTGGCCGCGCCCGAAGTCCTCACCGTCGTCGTCGTCGTCGCGCAACCGGAAGAACCACACCAGCCATACGACGAGCGCCCCGACGTCGAAGACCCGGAGACCGACCATGAAGATCCACCCCTCCACGGACACCTAGTGGGAAGGTTAGACCGATGCCGCGGGTGTCTGCAAGCCCGTGTCCGGGCATCCGAGAGCCCATGCCCGGACCAGCGACGCTCGTCCTCTTCGGTGCCACCAGCGACCTGGCGCGCTCGAAGCTGTGGCCCGCACTGCACGACCTCGCCGCCTCAGGCCGGCTGCCCGAGCCGTGCCGCGTGCTCGGCATCTCGCGCTCGGCCTCCACCGAGGACCTGCGCAAGGCCGCCGCCGAGCACGGCCCGCCGGGCCGGCTGGAGACGACGGACCGCTTCCGCGCCCTCGTGGACGGCATCGAGGCCGTCAACGGCGCGGGCGACGACGCCGGGCTCTATACGCGCCTGAGCACGGCACTGGACGGTCACGACGGCGACGTCCTGACGTACCTGTCGGTGGCGCCGGCGCTGTTCGCCACGATCGCCGGCCACCTGGCCGAGATCGGCCTCGGCCGCGAGGCGCGGATGGCGAGCCGGGTGGTGGTCGAGAAGCCGTTCGGGTCCGACCTGGAGAGCGCGCGGGCGCTGCACGACGCGCTGCACGCCCACTTCGCCGAGCGCCAGCTGTTCCGGATCGACCACTACCTGGGCAAGGAGACCGTCCAGAACCTGCTCGTACTGCGGTTCGCGAACGGCATCCTCGAGCCGATCTGGGACCGCCATGCCATCGACCACGTGCAGATCACCGTGGCCGAGGATTCCGGGGTGGACGGCCGCGGCGAGTTCTACGACGCCACGGGCGCGCTGCGGGACGTCGGCCAGAACCACCTGATGCAGCTGCTGGCCTTCGCGGCGATGGACCCGCCGAGCTCGATGCGCGGCGACGACCTGCAGCGCGAGCGGCTCAAGCTGCTGCGCTCCGTGATCCCCGTCGGCCCCGGCGAGGCCGTGCTCGGCCAGTACGAGGGCTACCGCGACGAGGAGGGCGTGAAGGCCCGCTCGCGCACCGACACGTACGCGGCGCTGCGGGTGGAGGTCGACTCCTGGCGCTGGGCGGGCGTGCCGTTCTACCTGCGCACCGGCAAGAAGCTCACGTCCAAGTCGGCCGAGGTGGTGATCGTGTTCCGGCCGGCGCCGCACTCGCCGTTCGGCGCGGCGGCGGCCCGGCCGTCGCCGAACCGGCTGGTCATCGGGATCCAGCCCGGCGAGCGGGTGGCGCTGCAGATGAGCGGCAAGCGGCCCGGCGACCTGCTCGACATCGTCGACGTCGACCTGGAGTTCGATGCGGGGGCCAGCCACGACACCGACGCCCCGGAGGCCTACGAGCGGCTGCTGGGCGACGCGTTCGCCGGCGATCGCACGCTGTTCACCTCGGGGGCGGAGGTCGAGGCGCAATGGGCGGTGATCGCGCCGCTGCTCGAGACGCGGCCGACCCCGGCGCGTTACGCGCCGGGCACCGAGGGCCCGGACGCCGCCGCCGACCTCCCGGCCCGCGACGGGCGCCGCTGGCGGCCCCTCGTCACGAGCTGAGCGGTCACGACCGAAACCAGGATGCATTCCGGCGGGCTCCGCCCGCCGCCCACGTACCACCAGTATGCGAGCGGATGGCCTCCGCGGGCAGCGACGACCGGTGCAGTCGCCGGGCGATGCGCCCTACTTCCGGTCGGGACCGCCGAGCCAGTTCTCGACCAGCCGGCGGGCGATGGCCAGCCGCGGCGGCAGCTTGAGCTCGCCGCCGGGGTCGCCGGGAGTACCCCACGTGGGGTCGTCCTCGGAGGCGGCCGCCTCGATCTCGGCGCGCTCGAACCACCGCACGTCCTGCAGCTCGGCGTCGCGCACGTCGGGCTCGCCGGCGGCGTAGGGGGCGGAGAAGCCGAGCATCAGCGAGGACGGGAACGGCCACGGCTGCGACGCGATGTAGCGCGGGCGTCCGACGCGCACGGCCGACTCCTCGCGCACCTCGCGCGCGACGGCCTCCTCGAGGCTCTCGCCGGGCTCGACGAACCCGGCCAGCGCGGAGTAGCGCCCGGTCGGCCACACGGCCTGGCGGCCGAGCAGCAGCCGGTCGGGCCCGTCGGTGACGAGCATGATCACCACCGGGTCGGTGCGCGGGTGGTGCTCGGCGCCGCAGCGCGGGCAATGGCGCGTGAGCCCGCCCTCGATCAGGTCGGTGGCGTGGGCGCAGTTGGCGCAGAAGCGATGGCGGCGGTGCCAGTTGAGCAGCGCGCAGGCGTAGGCCGCCAGCCCGCCCTCCTCGCGCGACAGCACGGCGGCGGCCGCCCGCAGCCCGACGCGCTCGTCGCCTGCGCCGGGCGGCGGCTCGCCGCGCACGCCGCCGGCGCCGACCAGCGGCGGCAGCCCCTCGTGCGCCGGGTCCTCGTCGTACGCGTACACCGGGCCGCTCGCGTCGAGCCCCAGCAGGTGCGGCTCCGCGCCGTTCAGGCTCGCCAGCGGCACGAGCTCGAGGTGCCCGTCGCGCACGCGCAGCCCGCGATCGCCGGCCACGAGCGCGCGCGCCCGCGGGTCGGCGCGCTGGGCCGCGAGCCAGTCGGCGTCGGCCCTCCGGCCGTCGCCCGCGCGGTCGAGCGCGGCGCCGGTGAACGCGTTCGGTTCCGGAGTCACCCCCGGGACAGTACCCGCGACCCGCCGTATCCCTGGGTCGCGGGCACCTACCCGCAGGCGGGCGTGAAGCTCGGATCGGCCGGGCCGGGGCGGCCGAGCGCGTTCTCCACCCACTGCAGCGCGATCGGGTCGCCGACGATCGCCAGGTGCTCCGAGAAGTCCTGCGGGCACTTGTCCTGGAGCAGCACGTTCGTCGTGCTCGCGCCGGACAGGAACGCCGACGTGTACGGCGTCACCACCTCGTCGTACTTCGTCTCCACGACCGTGTAGGAGAGCGGCCCGGGCGTCTCGTCGCCGGCGTTGAGCGCGGTCAGGAACGGCGAGCCGGCCGCCTGCTCCATGCAGGCCGGGCAGCCCACGGCGATCGGCGCGAGCGGCGTCGTGGTGCCGTGGTTGGACGGCGCCAGCCCGACGAGGTCGTCGACCTTGCTCGCCCCACCCAGGTGCTTGATGTAGTAGCGCGGCATCATCCCGCCCTGCGAGTGGCCGACGATGTCGACCTTCTTCGCGCCGGTCTGGGCCAGCACCTGGTCGACGAACGTCTTCAGCTGCTGCGCCGACTGCGCGATCTCGCCGGTGCCGTGGTTGCCGTAGTCGAGGGCGAACGTGCAGTACCCGGCGGCGCGCAGCTGCAGCGCGTCGACCGCCCAGTTGGAGGCGTCCCCGAACGTGCCGTGGACCAGGACGACCGGCTCGGGATGGGCGGGAGTTGGCGTGCAGGCGGCAGCGGAGGCGGTCGGCGGCAGCACGAGGGCGGCCAGCACGATGAGCGGCGCGACGATCTTCATGACGGTGTGGTGCCCCCCCGGTGAGCGGCGACGCGCCAAGAGCCCTTGAACCTCACGTAACGTGAGGGCCTAGCGTGGCGCCTCGGATGCACCACACCGTCGGACACCTCGCCCGGGCCACCGGCCTGACCGTGCGCACGCTCCACCACTGGGACGAGATCGGGCTGCTGCGGCCGGCGCGGCGCTCGGGCGCCGGCCACCGGCGCTACTCGGACGCCGAGGTCGCGCGCCTGTACCGGATCGTCGCGCTGCGGCGGCTCGGGCTGTCGCTGGAGGACGTGGGCGCCGCCCTGGCCGCGGAGGGCGACGACCTCCGCGACGCCGTGGCGGCGCACCTGGCGCGGGTGGAGGCGCAGCTCGCGGCGCAGCACGAGCTCCGCCGCCGGCTGGTGGGCATCCTCGATGCGTTCGACCGCCTGGACGGACCGTCGACGGACCAGATCATCGACGCGATCGAGGTGATGACCATGACGGAGCGCTACTACACGCCGGAGCAGCGGGAGCAGTTGGCCGAGCGCCGGGAGCGGCTGGGCGACGCCCGGATCCGCGACTACGAGCAGGAGTGGGCCGAGCTGCTGGCGGCCATGGAGCGCGAGCGGGCCGCCGGCACCGACCCGGCGGAGCCGGGGGTGCAGGCGCTGGCCGAGCGCTGGCGCGAGCTGATCGCGGCCTTCACCGGCGGCGATGCCGGCCTCCACGACTCGCTGAACCGCATGTACGCCGAGGAGGGCGTCGAGCGGGCGTCGCGCGGCGCCGTCAGCCAGGAGCTGTGGGAGTACGCCGGGCGGGCGCTCACTCCAGGCGGAAGCCCACCTTCATCGTGACCTGGTAGTGGGCGACGCGGCCGTCCTCGAGATGGCCGCGCACCCCCACGACCTCGAACCAGTCGAGGTGCCGGAGGCTCTCCGCGGCCTTGGCGATGGCGCTGTCGATCGCCGCCTGCACGCTGTCGGGCGACGTGCCCGTGATCTCGACGGACTTGTAGACGTGGTCGGTCATGACCCGCGGTGATACCACGGCTCGCCGTAGATCGCCTCCTGGAGCGCGCTGCGGCCGTTGCGCAGCACGGGCGGGCCATGCGTGACGAGCACGCGCTCCGGATCTACGCCGATCAGCGGCTCGAGCCGCGGGACGACGACGCGGCGGTAGCGGGCCACCCGCTCCGGGGTCACCTCGCGCGGCATCCAGAAGCGCAGCCGGCCGTCCACGCCGACGATCCGGTCGCCGAAGGCCAGCGCCGACACGCGGGGCAGCCCCAGTGGGCGCTCGTAGGTCCGCCCGGCCTCGTGCGCGACCAGCCCGCCGGGCAACTCGGCGCCCGGGAAGGCCTCGTTGAACGGCACGTGGTCCGGCAGGCGCCGGCGCAGCGCCGGGTGGCCGATCGCGATGCCGCCCCAGCGGGCGATGACCTCCGCGGTGCTGCGCACGTGGTAGGGGATCGTCACCCCGACCACCACGTCGCCCGCGATCAGCGGGTCGAGCTGCTCGGCCGTGCCCTCGGCGAGCAGCGGGTCGATCAGCACCGTCGCGTCGCCATGGTGGACGAGGAAGGACGCCACCTCGGCGCCCCACTCGCCGGGATGCCACTCCGGGTGGCGCGCCGTCCAGCGCCAGATGCCCTCCGCGACCTGCTTCACGCCGCGGCGATCTCGGCCTCGGTCTCCAGCACGCCGAGCAACTCGCCCACCCGGCAGACGAGCAGGCGCTCCTCGTCGACGTCGACCCACGCCCCCGCGGACGCCGGGAACACCACGTGGTCCCCCGGCTTGACCGGCATGCTGATGCCCGCTCCCTCCCACCAGTCCAGCCCCGGTCCGACCGCGAGGATGATGCCGTGCTGGGGCGGCGGCTCGTGGGTGCCGGCCGGCACGAGCAGCCCGGACTGGCGGATCCGGTCCGGCTCGAGCTCCTTGACGACGACTCGATCGAACAGTGGGCGCAGGATGTGGCGCATTTCTGCGTTAGCACCTTACGCATGGGACAGGCGCACGCCCCGACGCGCCCGCGCGAGCTGCCCCGGCTGAGCCTCAGCCGGTCCAGCCTGTCCGGGCTCGTGCAGGCCGGCGGCGTGCTGATCGCCCTCGCGGTGCTCGTCGCGTTCGGCGCCCTCATCCTCGCCGCCCGCCATCAGCGGTCGGAGGCGCGCGCCGCCGAGGACACGGGGCGGACGGTGACGCAGGTCGAGCGCGTGCAGAAGCTGGCGCTGGACCTCGAGACCGGGCTGCGCGGCTTCGTGATCACCGGCCAGGACTCGTTCCTCGCGCCCTACGACGCCGCCCGCACGACGTTCCCGGTCCAGGCCCGGCGGCTTGCCGCGCTCGTGGCCGGGCGCCCGACCCAGCACGCGCTGGCCGAGCGCGTGCTGCGCGACGGGGAGGACTACGTCAGCGCCTACGCCGCGCCGCTGGTCGTCACCCGGCGCCGCTCGATCCGCGCGGCGCAGGCCGCGCTGGCCACGGCGGAGGGCAAGCGGCGGATGGACGCGCTGCGCGGTGACCTCGGCCTGCTCGTGGCGGCTGAGCAGCAGGTGGGCGCGCGGGAGCGCCGCGAGGCCGACCGCGACGCGAGCCGGACGATGGCGCTCGGCGCCGGCGCGCTGGCCGCCTCGCTGGCGCTGCTCGTCGCCTTCGTCGTGTTCGTGCGCCGGCGCGTGGCCGCGCCGCTGGAGCGCGGCGCGCTGGCCGCCGCCCAGCTCGAGGTGGCCGAGTCGGCCAGCCAGGCCAAGAACGAGTTCCTCTCGCGGATGAGCCACGAGCTGCGCACGCCGCTGAACTCCGTGCTCGGCTTCGGTCAGCTGCTCCAGCTCGACCCGAGGCTCGACGACTCCGAGCGCGAGCAGGTCAACCACATCGTCCGTGGCGGCCAGCACCTGCTCGAGCTGATCAACGAGGTGCTGGACATCTCGCGGATCGAGAGCGGCACGCTGTCGCTGTCGCCCGAGTCGGTCGGGGTGGGCGACGCGGTGCGCGAGGTGGTGGCGCTGGTCGGGCCGCTGGCCGCGGAGCGGGAGATCGCGCTCGCCGTCGAGCCGACCTGCGTGGGCTACGTGATGGCCGACCACCAGCGGCTCAAGCAGGTGCTGCTGAACCTGCTGTCCAACGCGATCAAGTACAACCGCCACGGCGGGAGCGTGCGGCTCCGCTGCAAGCGGGCGAGCGCCGGCGTGGCGCTCGAGGTGGCGGACACCGGCCCGGGCATCCCGCCCGACCGGCTGCCCGGCCTGTTCGAGCCGTTCGACCGCCTGGGCGCCGAGCACCGGGGCATCGAGGGGACGGGCCTCGGCCTCGCCCTGTCGCGCTCGCTGGTCGAGGTGATGGGCGGGACCCTGACCGCCGAGAGCCGCCCGGGGGAGGGGGCGGCGTTCACGATCACGCTCCCGGTCGCGCCCGCGCCGGCGGAGCTGGCGCCCGCGCCGGTCCCGGTCGCCCCCGACACGGCGCTGCGCGCGGCCCGGATTCTCTACGTCGAGGACAACACCGCGAACTTCCGGCTCGTCGAGCAGTTGCTGACCTCGCGCCGGCCGGTGGAGATCCTGCCGGCCATCCAGGGCCGGCTCGGGGTCGAGCTCGCCCGCCGCCACCGCCCTGACCTGATCCTGCTCGACCTGCATCTGCCCGACATGCCGGGGACCCTCGTGCTGGCCCAGCTGAAGGCGGACCCGGCGACGGCGGGCATCCCGGTGCTGATCGTCACCGCCGACGCCACGCCCGGCCGCGAGCGGCGGCTGCTCGAGGCGGGCGCGTTCGCACTGGTCACGAAGCCGTTCGACGTACCCGAGTTCCTGCGGACCGTCGAAGCGGCGCTGGCATCCTGAGGTCGAGCGCGTCTCCGGCCAGCCCCAGGCGCCTGCCGGTCAGGTAGCGGCCGGCGAGCTCGACCAGCGCCGGCGCGGCCCTGATCCGCGCCCGGCCGACCGCGAGGACCGGGTGGCCGTCCAGCTCGCCCACCGCGGGCGTGGGGATCAGGAGCGGCAGCCAGCCGGGGCGGCGGCGGATGCGGGCGGAGAGGAGCAGCTCGCCGTCGCGGCGGACCTCGAAACGTCCGGGCGCCGAGCGGAACTCGGCCAGCTCCTTCGGGAGGTTCCAGATCTCCCGGCCGCCGGAGCGCGAGCGCGCGTCGTCGACGTAGATCTCCGAGATCACGAACGGGCGGCGGGCCACGATCAGCTCGTGGTAGGCCAGCGTCCCGTGGGTGTAGCGGGCCAGCATCACGCCGGTCCCGAACCCGTCCGGGATCATCAGGAGCTCGCCGTGGAGGCGCCAGGGCGGTGGCGGATGGCGGGTGTGTGCCAAAGCTCGGAGACGATCAGTGCCGCCGCCACCGGGACGGTGGCGGGCAGCGTGTCGAAGTGGAAGAACAGCAGGTCCCACAGCCCGGACAGCGCGAACGTGAGCACCGCCACCGGCCACTGGAGCCGGCGCTCGGCGGCCAGCACGCCGCCGAGCACGCCGGCCACGAACACGTCGCCGTACCCGAGGCTGGCGTAGTGGATGTTCAGGTACTGCAGCTGCGGCGACCCCGGCAGCGCCACGGCGGCGTTGAGCACGGCGTTCGGCGCCTCCAGCTCGTTCCCGAACACGAGGATCGAGTCGATGATCGCCATCGCCACGATCCCCGCCTTCAGCCAGGCCAGCGGCACGCCCCCGGCCAGCAGCCGGCCCACGGTCACCGTGCTGAGCGCGGTCAGCAGCGCCGCGGCGCCGTCGCCGGCCAGCCCGCCCACGTCGGCCCAGGCCAGCGCGAGCAGCGGCACGGCCAGCAGGCCGAGCCACGGCCGGGCGCCGTGCATCGCCCAGCCCAGCGCCAGCGCGGCGCCGATCGGGACCAGGACCAGCGCGACCCAGGTGAGCCCGTCGGCCACGGCCGGCACGAGCTCGATCGCCCCCACCACGACGGCCACCGACAGCGGCAGGATGAGCGCCCAGCCGCGGCCCTTGACCCGATCGAGCCAGGCCGGGATCCCGCGGTCCGGCAGCGCCACGAGCGAGGCCTGGGTGGCCAGCAGCACGCCGTCGGACACCAGGAACGGGGTGTTCACGACTCCACCGTGACAGGATCGTGGCCGATGCTGCCCATCTGCGCCACCTGCGGCGTCCAGTTCGGCGCCCCGGCCGGGCGCTGCCCGATCTGCGAGGACCCGCGCCAGTTCGTCCCGCCCGAGGGCCAGCAGTGGACGACGGCGGCCGAGCTGGCGCGCGCGCACCGCAACGAGTTCCGCGACGAGGCCGGCCTGCTCGGCATCGGCACCGAGCCGCGCTTCGCCATCGGCCAGCGCGCGCTGCTCGTGCCCTGGGGCGACGGCAACCTCCTGTGGGACTGCGTCACGCTGCTCGACGACGCCACGGCGACGGAGGTCGAGCGCCGCGGCGGGCTGCGGGCGATCGCCATCTCGCACCCGCACTACTACTCGGCCATGGTCGAGTGGGCGCATCGCTTCCGCTGCCCGGTGCTGCTGCACGAGGCCGACCGCGAGTGGATCATGCGGCCCGACGACGCGATCGAGCTGTGGAGCGGCGAGACGCGCGACCTGGGCGACGGCCTGACGCTGATCCGCTGCGGCGGGCACTTCGCCGGCGGGACGGTGCTGCACCGCGCGGACGGCACGCTGCTGACGGGCGACATCGTGCAGGTCATCCCGGACCGCGCGCACGTGTCGTTCATGTACTCCTACCCGAACCTCGTCCCGCTGCCGGAGGCGGAGATCCGGCGGATCGTCGCCGCCCTGGCGCCGTTCGCGTACGAGCGGATCCTCGGCGCGTGGTGGGGGACCGTCATCCCAGCGGACGGCCGGGCGATCGTGGAGCGCTCGGCCGAGCGCTACATAAGCGCCATTCGTGGGAAACTGCCGTAAACCCAACGCGAAAGGGGTACGAACACGGACATGGCCGTACTGGAGCTCGTCCACTCGCGCCCCGACTGGATGGGCGCGCTGACCGTCGCACTCACCCGCCCGCCGGGCGTTCCGGAACGTCGCGCGGGCGACGACCCCTGGCAGGAGGCGGGCGCCGCGCCCGGCATCGCCGAGCGCCCGCGCCGCGTCTCAGACGACCTCGCCTGGCTGCGCCAGGCCTACGACGAGCCCGAGGAGCACGGGCTCCAGAGCATGGAGGACACGGCAGCCGTGGCCGCCTGGCTCGCCGACGAGGAGGCCCAGGAGCGGCTCACGCGGCTGCGCGACCGCCAGGTGCTGGAGGCCGCCGGCTTCCTGCTCCACGAAGAGGAGCGCGTTCCCGTCTAGGGCGCGGTGGCGGCGCCGGCGTCGACCAGCCCGGCGCCGTAGATCGGGTCCCAGCCGGGCGCGCCGAGGTCGCGCGCCGTGGCCTGCAGGCGCTGCAGGACGGCGTCCGGAGACGGGTGGGGGCCGAGGACGCCGGAGGCGATGATCAGGGCCGCCGTGGCCGCGACGTGCGGAGTGGCCATCGAGGTGCCGACGAAGTCGGTCGGCAGGTGGAACTTCTTGTTCGTGCGGGTGAACGTCACCTGCAGGACCGGCCGGCCGCGCACCTGTGGATTGCAGTTGGGCTGGTCGAGGCCGGCGTCGTCGCCGCCGCCCGGCGCCACCAGCGAGAGCGTGTTGCCGGTGTTCGAGTAGGCGGCGAGGCAGTCGTCGTCGGTCACCGCGCCGACGGAGATGACGTCCGGCAGCGCGGCCGGGTAGTCCACGTGCGCGGCCGCCGTGTTGCCCGCCGCGCCCACCACGACGACCCCGCGGCGGTGGGCGAAGCGCACCGCCTTGGCGATCTGCGGGATCTCGGCGGCGCTGTTGACCGTCTTGCCGAACTCGAACGACAGGTTGATCACCTGCGCCCCGTGCCTGACGGCGTAGACGATCCCCTTGGAGATCGACTCCTCGTCGCCCACACCGAGCCGGCTGAGCACCTGGACGGGCATCAGCGTGACGCCGTAGGCCAGGCCCGTCTCGCCGATGCCGTTGCTGGTCGCCTCGCCGATCGTCGACGCCACGTGCGTGCCGTGGCCGTTGTCGTCGTCCGGGTGGCGGCTGGTGCCCGCGCACGGGTCGCCATTGGGCCCCGCGTGCGGGCAGAAGCTGAACGGGGCCTTGATGCGGTAGCGCGAGATGTCGGGCGAGCGGCGGTAGCGGCCGTGGTTCTCGTAGGCCAGCCCGGTGTCGAGCACCGCCACCGTGACGCCCTGGCCGCCGGGGTGGCCGGCGGCGATCAGGTTGTCCCAGGCGCGCGGCGCGTCGACGCCCGTGGCGGGAAGGAAGTTCCACTGGTCGAGCTGCCAGCCGCCGGGCCGGCCGCTCGACCCGGGGTCGTCGGGCAGCGCCGCACGGGCCGGCGCGGCGAGGCTCAGGAACAGCAGGACGGTGAGAGCCGCGCGGCGCAGGCCAGCGAGGATACGCGCCACGGATGAGATCCGGACCGGCCTCGGGCGAGCGTGAACCGCGCGGCGAGTAGGCTGACCCGATGGCCGGGACGATGGTGTTCATCCCCGCCTGGAACGAGGAGGCCTCGCTGCCGGGCGTCCTCAGCGACGCGCGACGCGTGCTGCCCGAAGCCGATCTGCTGGTCATCGACGACGGCTCCACCGACCAGACGGCCGCGGTGGCGCGCGCCCACGGGGCCGACGTGGTGTCGTTCTCCACCAACCGCGGCCTGAAGGCCGGGATCGCCGAGGGCTACCGGCAGGCCCTGAAGCGCGGCTACGACTACTGCGGCCGCCTGGACGCCGACGGCCAGCACCCGGCCGAGGAGCTGGCGCGGATGCTGGCGCTCGTCCGCGACGGCGGCTGCGACGTCGCGATCGGGTCGCGGTTCCTGCCCGATTCCGGCAAGGACGGCGAGCGCTACAAGCCCGCCCCCGAGCGCGTGTTCGGCACGTCGCTGCTGCGGCTCCTGATGCGGCTGCGGCTCGGGCAGCCGATATCCGACGGCACCAGCGGCCTGTACGCGGTCGACCGCTCCGCGCTGGCGCTGCTCGCCGACGACTACATCTGCGAGGCCCCGGAGGTCGAGGCGCTCGTGCGGATCACCGACGCCAAGCTGCGGCTCGTGGAGGTGCCCGTGCACATGCGCCAGCGCGAGCACGGCGAGTCCTCGTTCAAGGGCCGGCGCGCCGTCGAGCTCGTCGTCACGATCGGGATGACGCTGTTCGCCGCCGGGCTGCTGCGGGCCCGCCACCAGCACCGCCAGCGCCGCGGCCTGGCCCGCGCGCTCAGGCCGGCGCGGCGCGGCCGATCGCCGTTGAGACCATGGTGAGCAGCGTCGTGCCGGCGATCTGCCTCCGGCGCCCGATCTGACGCGCCGGAGCGAACGGCCACAGCAGCGGCGTCGGCGCGGCGCGGTCGCCGGCGTCGTGGAGCAGGTGCGACGCCAGGCCGCCGAACGCCGCCCAGCCGTGCAGCGGCCCGGCCACCGCGGTGACGAGCGCCCCGGTCGTGAACGCGGTCAGCAGGCTGTGGGTCCGGGGCCGCTCGGGCAGCGCCGTCGTGTCGCGCACGCGCGCCGAGCGGGCCGCGACGACGTGGTCGACGTCGATCGCGATGGCGACGCCCACCGCCGTCGCCAGCACCCGCCGCCCGGCCCGCGGGACGAGCGGCGCCACCACGGCGGCGGCGATCAGCGCATGCTGGAAGGGGTCGCTGTAGATCCGCAGCGCGGCGCGACGCATCGCGTCAGCCAATCAGATCCGATGGTGGTTCACATAACGTCGATTAGCGGGCGTTGACCGCCACGAGTCCGACGGTTCAAGTCAGTCGCTCGGCCGCCGAACACCCAGAAGGTGCAGCCTCGAATCGATCGTGTCAGCCTCCTAACGCGATTCGGGCTGTTGAGCCTCGCGCTGATCATCGCGCTCGGCCTACTGCTGTCGCATGAGATCGCGCGGACGATCAGCACCCAGGCCGTGAACGACGCGCGGACGACCGCGACGCTCACCGCCCGACTCCAGATCCAGCCGCTGCTGCGCCCACGCGATCTGCGCGAACCGTTCAGCCGCCGGCGCGCGCAGGCGTTGACCGACACGCTGCGCGCCGAGCTCGGCCATGACGAGGTTGCCCGGATCAAGCTGTGGAATCGTGACGGCCGGATCGTGTACTCCGACGATCCCGCGCTGCTCGGACGGCGATTCGCGCCCTCGGACGAGCTCCAAGAAGCGTTCGCGGGCGAGACCGCGTCCGAGGTGAGCGACCTCGAAGCGGCCGAGCAGGCGAGAGACATCCGCTACGGCAGGCTCGTCGAGGTCTATGTCCCGCTCCATCTCAAGCCGGGCGGCCGGCCGGCGGGCGCGTTCGAGATCTACGTGCCGTACCGCCCGGTGGCGGCCCGGGTCCAGGCCGCGACGCGCCGCACGATGCTGCTGCTGCTCGGCGGGCTCGCGGTGCTGTGGGCGGCGCTGTTCCGGATCGTCGCCAGCGCCTCGAAGCGGCTGCGTCGTCAGGCGTCCGAGAACCGCCACCAGGCGCTCCACGACGCCCTCACCGGGCTGCCGAATCGCGCGCTGTTCCGCGACCGCGCGGCCCAGGCCGTGCTCGCCGCGCGACGCGACGGACGCGAGGCGGCCGTGCTGGTCATGGATCTCGACCGCTTCAAGGAGATCAACGACACGCTCGGCCACCACACGGGCGATCTCCTGCTCACCGAGGTCGGCGAGCGCCTGCGCGCGCAGCTGCGGGCCAGCGACACCGTCGCCCGCCTCGGCGGCGACGAGTTCGCCGTGCTCGCCCCCGGCGCCTCCGACGCCGCGGCCGCCGCGCTCGCGCGCAAGCTGCGGGCCGCGCTCGATGCCCCGTTCGACCTCGGCCACCTCACGGAGATCCACGTCGAGGCGAGCGTCGGCGTCGCCGTCTACCCCCATCACGGCGCGGACGCCGACGCTCTCCTCCAGCACGCCGACGTCGCCATGTACGCCGCCAAGCACGACAAGAGCGGCACCGCCGTCTACGACCGCGCGCGCGACGAGTACAGCCCCGATCGGCTCGCGCTCGTCGGCGAGCTGCGCGGGGCGATCGAGCGCGATGAGCTCGTGCTGCACTACCAGCCCAAGGTCGACCTGACCGATCCCGCGCAACCCGTGCAGGGCGTCGAAGCGCTGGTGCGCTGGCAGCACCCTCAGCGCGGACTGGTCCAACCGGCAGAGTTCATCCCGCCGGCCGAGCACACGAGCCTGATGCGGCCGCTGACCCTGTGGGTCGTCGAAACCGCGCTACGGCAGTGGCGCGCCTGGCAGGCCGAGGGGATCGAGCTCGTGATCGCCGTCAACCTGTCGGCGGCGAACCTCGCCGACCCCACCCTGGCCGACGCGATCGACGAGATCCTGCGCCGTCTGCACGTCCCGCCCGGCCGGCTCACGCTCGAGATCACCGAGAGTCTCGCGATGGCCGACCCGGCACGCGCGGCCGCCGTGCTGCAGCGCCTCCACGAGCTCGGGCTGACGCTGGCGATAGACGACTTCGGCACCGGCCACTCGTCACTGGCCTACCTCAACCGCCTGCCGGCGTCCGAGCTCAAGATCGACCGCTCGTTCATCGCAAACCTGCGCGACGACGCCGCCGACGCCGTGATCGTGCGCTCCACGATCGAACTCGGCCACAACCTGGGCCTGTCGATCGTGGCCGAGGGCGCCGAGGACGAGGAAACGCTGAGCTGGCTGACGGCGCAGGGATGCGACCTCGTACAGGGCTACGGGATCAGCCGCCCGCTCCCCCCGGCGGAGTTGACCCACTGGCTCCACGCCCGGCGCTCGGCCGGCGCAGGCACACGAGCCGGCCAGGCTGCGGCCGGCGCGGTCTGATCCTCGGCGAGACATCCCCGACAGGTGTCGTTGCACGCCGGCCCGGTGCCCTGGTAGACCAGCCCTGTGGACGACGACGGCAAGCCCGACCATCAGGATCGGATGGCGTCGATGGCCGCGGAGCGCACGTGGCTCGCGTGGTGGCGTACGGCACTGGCCGCCGCGGCGGGCGCGCTCGCGGTCGGCCGGCTGGCGCCGCAGGTGCTGAAGGTCGAGCCGTGGCCGTACATCGTCCTCGGCTGCGGCTATGCGGCGCTGTCGATCGCGCTGCTCGTCGTTGGCGCGCGCCGCCAGCGCCAGCTCTCCCTCGTGCGCGATCCCGCGGACCACGTGCCGCTGGGCTTCCGGACGGTCGCGGCGCTCACCGGCGGCTGCGTGCTGGTCGCGCTGCTGACGGTCGTGCTGGTCCTCGCGCAGACCTAGCCGGCGCGCAGGAAGGCGAGCACGGCCAGCACCCGCCGGTGGTCCTCGTCCGTGGCCGGGAGGTCGAGCTTGCTGAAGATGTTCGAGATGTGCTTCTCCACTGCGCCCGGCGTGACCACGAGCGCGCGGGCGATCGCCGTGTTGGTCCGGCCCTCGGCCATCAGCGACAGCACCTCGCGCTCGCGCGGCGTCAGCGCGCCCAGCGCGCCGTCGTCGGCGTCGCCGCCGCGCGCGCGGACCAGCTCGGTCACCACCTCGCGGTCGAGCGCCGTCCCGCCGGCGGCCACGCGCTGCACGGCGCCGACGAACGCCTTCACGTCGCCGACCCGCTCCTTGAGCAGGTAGCCGATCCCGCCCTCGCCGGAGTCGAGCAGCTCGGCCGTGTAGACCGGCTCGACGTACTGGGAGAGGATCAGCACGCTCAGCCCCGGGAAGCGCGCCCGGGCCTCGAGCGCGGCGCGCACGCCCTCGTCCGTGAACGTGGGTGGCAGCCGCACGTCGACGATCGCCAGGTCCGGCTTGTGCCCGGCCACGATCCGCAGCAGGCCCGGCCCGTCCTCGGCCTGGGCGACGACCTCGATGCCCTGCTCGCGCAGCAGCGCCGTGATCCCCTCGCGCAGCAGCGCCTGGTCCTCGGCGATGACTACTCGCACGGCAGGTACGCCCGGATCGTCGTCCCCGCGCCCGGCACGCTGTGCACGGACAGCGTGCCGTCCAGCGCCTCCACCCGGTTGCGCAGCCCCGCGATGCCGCTGCCGGTGGCGACGGCGCCGCCCGGCCCGTCGTCGGACACCTCGACCACGAGCCGCCCGCCGGCGTCGGTCAGCCGCACCTTGGCTGACGCTCCGCGGGCGTGCTTGGCCGCGTTGGTCAGCGTCTCGGCCACCACGAAGTAGGCGGCGGACTCGACCACGGGCGGCAGCCGGCGGACGATCCGGGCGTCGAGCTCCACGTCGAGCCCCGAGCGCTTGCCCAGCGCATCCACGGCCGCCACGAGCCCGCGGTCGCTCAGCACCGGCGGGGCGATCCCGCGGGCCAGGTCGCGCAGCTCGGCGATCGCCGCCGTGGCCTCCATGCGGGCGTTGCGCAGCAACTCGGCCACCTCGGGGTCGTCCTCCACGCGCACCTCGGCGCGCCCGAGCTGCATGCTCAGCGCCACGAGCCGGGCCTGCGCGCCGTCGTGCAGGTCGCGCTCGATGCGCCGCAGCTCGGCCGACTGGACGTCCAGCGCGCCGCGCCGCGTCCGGGTGAGCACGTCGACGCGCTGCTCGAGCTCCTGCTCGCGCTCGCCGGGCCGCAGGGTGTGCCACATGCCGACGAGCAGGCCGTGGAACCCGAGCGCCACGGAGAGGCCGAACAGCGGCCAGAACAGCCACCAGCCGAAGCCCGTGAGCCCCCAGACGATGGTCAGGATCACTGCGTCGACCCCGGACAGCGCGGCCTGCACGGCGAATGCCTTCCAGCGCCGCGGGGCGAGCCGGACGGGTTGCAGCGAGCTGCGCAGCATGAACGGGATCGACAGGCCCAGCCACACCCAGACGGGCCAGAACGCGCCGCCGGTGGCCGCCCAGATCACGGTCACGACCAGCGCGATCATCGTCGCTGTCGCGGCCCACACGGACCGCACCCCACTCCACTCGATCCGCTGTTCGCTCACTTCGTTCATCACGATAAGCCTGGCGCGCGTGCGCCGCACCGTCATGGGGGCGCGTCGGCGTCCCGAGGTGGGGCTGTCCCCACCTCGGCGGGTCCCACTACCATCGCGGGCCGATGGCCACCCGCAAGGACAGCCCGGTCGAGTCGCGGCCCGGCGAGGCGCTCGTGTGGACCGACGGCGCCTGCAGCGGCAACCCGGGTCCGGGCGGCTGGGCGGCGATCGTCGTGCCCCCGGAAGGCGGCGCGCCGGTCGAGCTGTCGGGCGGCGAGCCGCAGACCACGAACAACCGCATGGAGCTGACCGCGGCGCTCGAGGGCCTCCGGTCGCTGCCGGACGGCGCGAGCGCCTGCGTCGTCACGGACTCGCAGCTGATGCTCAACTCGATGACCGCCTGGCTGCCCGGCTGGAAGCGCAAGGGCTGGAAGACCGCCGCCGGCAAGCCGGTCAAGAACCAGGACCTGCTGCGCGCGCTCGACGCCGAGGTCACCCGCCACGCCGGCGTGCGCTGGCACTGGGTGCGCGGCCACGAGACCGGCGCGGCGCACGCCCACAAGGCGCTCAACGACCGCGCGGACCGGCTCGCCGTGGCCGCGGCGGCGCGCTACGCCGCCTGATCGTCGTCGTCGCGCAGGTGCCGCAGCAGCCCCTCCGCGAGCTCCGGCGCGGCGGCGGCCGCGGGGCGCAGCGCATCGTCGAGCAGGATCGCGTCCGACACCAGCGCCACGGTGATGCCGTGGGCCGGGCGGTGGACCACCTCGACCGCGTCGCCCACGCCGAGGTCGCCCTCGGTGACGATCCGCAGGTACGCCCCGGGGCGCGACGCCTTGGCGAACGCCTGCACCATCCGCAGGTTGCCGAAGCGGAGCCCGAGCTTCGAGCACGGCAGCCGCGGCTGGCAGACCTCGAGCTCGACCGTGCCGACCCGCCAGCGCTCGCCGATCACCGCCCCGACTGACGTCCACGCCCTCGGTGGTCAGGTTCTCGCCGAACATCCCCGGCGGCAGCGGTGGCACGTCCAGCATCTCCGACCACCACGCCGTGTCCTCGCTCGCGTACGCGTAGACCGCCTTGTCCGGCCCGCCGTGCACGCGCCGGTCGGCCTGGTCGTCGCCCGCGAGGTTGACGCCCTCCACGCGCACGCGCCCCTCGACCGGCGCCTTCACGATCGCGCTCATCACCGCGCGCCCGCGCTGCGCGGCGATCTGCCGTGGCCGTCCGACGTTCACTGAGACGAGGCGTCCCACCGTGTGGATGCTAGTGGCAGGTTCACCAGCACCGCCGCCGCCAGCACCGCCGCCGCGCCGGCGAGCTGCAGCGTCCCCAGCCCCTCGCCGAACGTGAGGAAGGCCAGCGACACGGTGACCGGCGGCTCGAGCGTCGAGAGGATCGCCGCCGTCGACGGCCCCACGCGGCGCATGCCGCTGAAGAAGAGCAGCACCGCACAGACGGTCGACACGACCGCGGCCAGGGCGAGCCAGAGCCAGCCCGCGGGTGCGAACCCGGCGCTCAGCGTGCCGGTGAGCAGCGCGGTGGCGGTGAGCGTGACCGCCGCGCCCGTCGTGACCAGTGCGGCCAGCGGCAGCGGCTCGAGCTCGTCCGTCACGCCATGGGACACGAGGATGTACGCCGTGTACGTCAGCGCCGCTCCCGCGCCGAGCGCCGCGCCCAGTGCGTCGAAGCCGCCCGCCCCGCTGCCCGCGAGCACGAGCACGAGCCCGGCGCTGGCGATGACGAGGGCGGCGAGGCGGCGCCGGTTGGCCGGCTCGCGCCCGAGGAGGATCGCCGCCCCCGTCACCAGCCCGGGGTAGGTGTAGAGGATCAGCGAGAGCACGCCGGCGTCCATCCGCTCGAGCGCCAGGAAGTACAGCCCCGCCTGCATCGCGTAGCCGACCGCCCCCAGCGCCAGCGCGCGCACGAGCACCCCGCGGCGCACTCGCGGCAGCGCGCCGCGCGCCGCGGCCAGCCCCCACAGCAGCGGCGCCGCCAGCGCGAAGCGCACGGCGAGCAGCGTGGCCACGCTCACCCCGGCCTGGAACGCGAGCTTGCCGAACACCGGCATGACCCCGAACGCCGCCGCCGAGGCGAGGACCAACCCGGCTCCCGTGCGCTGCTGCATCACGGCCAGCCAACCAGAGCCGACCGTCCGGTTCCACTGGAAGTTCTGACGGGTATCGTGTAGCTCTTCTTCACGATGCTCGACCTGCGCCGCCTCCGCCTGCTGCGCGAGCTCGCCGCCCGCGGGACGATCGGCGCGGTCGCCGAGGCGCTGTCCTACAGCCCGTCCGCCGTGTCCCAGCAGCTCGCCCAGCTCGAGCGCGAGGCGGGCGTCCCGCTGCTGGAGCGCGTCGGGCGCAACGTCCGCCTCACCGCCGCCGCGCAGACCCTGGTCGGGCACACCGACGCGCTGCTGGCCCGGCTGGAGGCGGCCGAGGCCGACCTGCAGGCGACGGCGGAGCAGATCACCGGCACGCTGCGGGTGGCGGCGATCCAGTCGGCCGGCCTGTACCTGCTGGCGCCCGCGCTGCAGCGGCTGAGCGAGGCGCACCCGGCGCTGCGCGTCGAGGTGTCGGACCTCGAGCCGGAGGAGTCGATGCCCGCGCTCGCACTGGGCAGCCTCGACCTCGTCCTGGGCGACGAGTACCCCTACCTGCCCCGCGCGCCGGACCCGCGGCTGGACGTCGAGACGCTGCTGGAGGAGCAGTTCCGCCTGATGCTGCCGCGCGGGCACCCGCTGGCCGAGCCGGGCGGCGCCGTGAGGCTGGCCGACCTGCGCGCCGAGCCGTGGGCGATGGGCAAGGTCGGCACCCACTACGCCGAGCTGACGATCCGCGCCTGCCGGGCGCTCGGCGGCTTCGAGCCCGACATCCGCCACCGCTCCACGGACCTGCTGATCCTGCTCGCGCTCGTGGCCAACGGCCAGGCCGTGACGCTGCTGCCCGACCTCGTGCGCGCCGAGCGCGAGCCCGGCGTTGTCGTGCGCGACGTGGCCGAGGCCCCGCTCAATCGCACCGTGTTCAGCGCGGTCCGGCGCGGCAGCGTGGACCGGCCGGCGCTGCGCGCGCTGCGGTCGGCGCTCAGCGGTGTCGCAGCGACAGCGTGATGGCCAGCAGCCGCGAGTTGGAGATCGCCCGGTCGAGCGTGTTGGTCACCCAGTACACGCCGTGGTGCGTGCGCCAGCCGATCAACCGCAGGTGCGGGCCGTCGTAGAACATGAGCAGCTTGCGGCCGTTGACGATCCGCACGCGGTCGGGTTCGGCCAGGATCGGCGGCTGCCGCCACGTCATCCCCTGGACGCCGTAGTACTCGCCGGGGGGGCCGAGCGCCACCACGATCCGGTAGGCCTGGCGCTTGGAGCCGTAGAGCGTGTCGACCTTGTACAGCCGCGGCGTGCCGGTCGCGAACTGGCTCCCGCTCGCGAGATAGGTCGGGAAGTAGAACGGGAAGTGCAGCCGGCGCTCGGGCACGATCGCCATCGCCTCGGCCTGCGCCGCGACGTTCTCCAGGCCGGACAGCTTCGACGCCGACGCGTGCTTCTTGGCCTTCGTCGCCGCCTTCTTGCGCGTCGGGTTGGTCGTCTGGGCGCCGGTCAGGAACTCCTTGTAGGCCTGCGCCAGGTTCTCGTTGGAGATGAACAGCCGCGTGTCGGTCACCGGGTCGGGCGACTCGGTGATCCCCTGGAGCTTGATCTGGTTGACCGGCGCGTGGCCGAGCGCGAGGTAGAGGCCGGTCTTCAGCAGCCCGGCGATGTTGCGCTTGGTGAGGAACTGCTTGTCGAAGCGGAAGTAGCGGCGCATGATCTGCACCAGGTGGGCGGCCGAGCTGAGGCTCTTGAGCTTGCGCACCGCCGGCTGGTTGCCCGCCTGGCGCAGGAAGTCCTGCTGGCGGGCGTTGCGGAACAGGTCGCTGTCGGTGTGCCGGTAGCGCACGTAGGCCAGCGCGTCCTTGCCCTTGAGCAGCTGGTAGCCCGGCTGCACGTCGATCGCGGAGTAGCCGGTGCCGTTCGGGTTGTAGTAGCGGCGGTCGACGTCCACGTACACGCCGCCGATGTAGTTCACCGCGCGCTGGAAGCCGTTGAAGTCGACGTCGATGACGCTGTTGACCGCCAGGTCCTTGCCGGTGGCGTTCTTGAACAGCAGCTTCACCGTGGCCAGCGTCTTGCTCGGGCCGCCGTCGGTGTAGGCCGCGTTGATCTTGATCCCCTCCCCCACGCCGGGGATCGTCACCGCGAGGTCGCGCGGGATCGACAGCACGGCGATCCGCTTGCGCTTGGGGTCCAGGCGGACGAGCACGATCGTGTCCGAGAGCGGCTTGTCGTCGCCCCGGCGGCCATCGAACGACGTCTTGGCCCGGTGGTCGGACCCCAGGAGCAGCAGCGTCCGCGCGCCGCCCGGCTTGACCTCGGGCAGCTTCGGCACCGCCAGCGGCGGCGGCGCCTTGCCGCCGCCGGGCAGCGGCGCGTCGGCCGGCGGAAACAGCTTGTCGAACTGGAAGTAGCCGGCCGCGGCCGTCCCCACGCCGCACACCACGAAGATGAGGAACACGCCGGCCAGGGCCTTCGCCAGCATCACGGCGCCCACGTGCGGTGGGCGCTCCTGGCGATTGGGGGCCCTGCGCATCCGGGCGTAAGGGTATCCGCCGGCGCGCCGGAACTTCGCGGCCCATACCCTGTTGGCAGCCAACGTGAGGCTCGCCCGACGGACATCGCTCGCCGCCGCCGCGCTCGCGCTGGGCGCCGCGGCACTGCCGCCCGCCGCCCAGGCCACCCACCGGGCGGCGCCGCACCTCAAGCAGATCCGCTGCGTGCCCGCGGGCAGGGCGGCCTGCAAGAAGACGCCCACGGCCGTGATCGGCGACCAGATCCGGTTCGTCGGCGCCGGTCTCTACCACGGCATGCGGATCTCGTTCCGCTGGCCCAAGGGCACGATCAACACCCGCATGAAGACGAGCGGGCGGGCGTACTGGGTCTTCGTCCCCGCCGGCACGCGCGCGGGCACCGTGTCGGTGGTCGTCCGCGACGGCCGCAACCGGCGCTCGAACGTCATCCACATCAAGGTCAAGGCGCCGCCGAAGCCGCCGGGGCCGACGGCGGGCGCCGGCACGCTGCCCGCCGCGTTCACCGGCACCGGCATGTGGATCTGGCAGCTGCCCAAGAGCGAGGGCGGAGACCCGGTGGCGATCGCCGCGCGCGCCCACGCGGCCGGCATCTCGACGGTGTTCGTCAAGAGCGCCGACGGCTCGACGGTGTGGTCGCAGTTCACGCCCCAGCTCGTCCAGGCGCTGCACGCCAACGGGCTGCGCGCCTGCGGCTGGCAGTACGTCTACGGGACCGACCCGGCCGGCGAGGCGGCGGCCGGGGCGGCCGCGGTGGGCGCCGGCGCCGACTGCCTCGTGATCGATGCCGAGAAGGAGTACGAGGGCCGCTACGCACAGGCGCAGCAGTACCTGTTCGCGCTGCGCACGCAGATCGGCCCGTATTACCCGCTCGGGCTGACGAGCTTTCCGTACGTCGACTACCACGCGCAGCTGCCCTACTCGGTGTTCCTCGGGCCGGGCGGCGTGCAGGCCAACCTGCCGCAGGTCTACTGGAAGGCGATCGGCAACACGGTCGACGCGGTGAGCGCCCACACGCTGGCCCACAACCGCATCTACGGCGTGCCGATCGCGCCGCTTGGTCAGAGCTACGACAGCCCGGCGCCCGCCGACATCGAGCGGTTCGCCGGGATCTGGGCGGCCTACGGCTCGCAGGGGATCTCCTACTGGTCCTGGCAGTCGACGGGGCAGCCCGCCTGGGATGCCATCGCCACGCCGGTCGCCCCGGTCGCGCAGCCCGACCCCGGCTGGCCGGGGCTCGGCAAGGGCGACAAGGGCGACGAGGTGGCGTGGCTGCAGCAGCACCTGAAGTCCTACGACCCGGCGCTGACCGTCGACGGCGGCTTCGGGGCGGCGACCGACCAGGCGCTGCGCGGCTTCCAGGGCGCCAACGGGCTGCCCGTGACGGGCACGACGGACGCCGCCACCTGGCAGGCCGTGCTCAAGCTGCCCGTGCAGCCGGTGTCCTGGCAGAAGTAGGCGAACCGCTTCGCGGATTCGCTGGGAGTGTTGGCCCAAGGAGCCAAACTCCCGGAACCCTGCTGCGGTTCGCTTGCCGCCGCGAGGCGCCTGCGGGAGGATCGCTCTCATGGACGATCCATTCGAGGCGGCCTATCTGGCGGGCGTGCCGGAGGCGCTGCCCGCGCCGTCCGTCGCGACGCGGCCGCGCGGGGCCACGCCGACCGAGCCGTTCGCGCTGACCGGCTGCGTGGTGACGCCGGACGTGGTGCTCGACCCCGGCTGCGTGGTCGTGGCCGACGGAGAGGTCTCCGCCGTCCAGGCCACGCCGCCGGACGGCGTGCGCGTGCAGGACACCGGCGGCGTGATCTGCCCGGGGCTGATCGACCTGCACGGCCACCCGGAGTTCAACGTCTTCGCGGCCTGGGAGCCGCCCAAGGAGTTCGCCAACCGCTACCAGTGGCGCGAGTCGGACCTCTACCACAAGCTGGTCCGCGACCCCCAGAACACGCTCAAGACCGCGCTGCCCGACCAGACGCAGCTGCGCTACGCCGAGGTCCGCGCGCTGGTGGGCGGCGTGACGGCCATCCAGGGCACCAGCGAGCTGATCACCCGGCTGACCGCCGAGTCGCTGGTGCGCAACGTCGACAAGTGGATCTTCGGCCGGCACCGCGCCCGCGCGCTGATCGACCTGCCGTCGGCCACCGGGCGGGCCAAGCAGCAGCTCGACGACATCCTCGCCGGCATCACCAACAAGGCCGTGGACGCGTTCTACATCCACCTGGCGGAGGGCCAGAAGTCCAACGCGCGCTCCCAGGGCGAGTTCGACAAGCTCGTCGGGCTGAACGCCCTGACGCCCGCCACCGTGATCATCCACGGCACGGCGCTCACCAAGGACCAGCTCGGGCATGCGCGCGACGCCGGCGCCAAGCTCGTCTGGTCGCCGCAGAGCAACCTGCGGCTCTACGGCGAGACGACGGACGTGGCGGATGCGCTGGACATGGGGCTGCCGGTCGGCCTGGGCGCCGACTGGCTGCCGAGCGGGAGCCCGAGCCTGCTGGCGGAGATCACCGTCGCCCGGCGCTGCCTGATCGAGCAGGGCCACGCGGTCGAGGCCAAGCAGCTCGTGCAGATGGTGACCACCGGCGCGGCGGCGATCGCCGGCCTGGCCGACAAGCTGGGGACGCTCGCCCCCGGGCGGCCGGCCGACCTCGTGGTGTTCGAGCGCCGCAACCCCGACGCCTACGAGAACATCGTCTCGGCCGAGCCGTCATGGGTGGAGCTCGTGATGATCGGCGGCGACCTGACCTACGGGCGCACGGACTGGATCACCGCGCTCTCGGACGAGGCCGCCCAGCTGCAGCCGCTGCTCGCCTGGGGGCAGCCGATGCTCCTGGGCACGGGCTTCGTGGCCGAGGACACCGGCAAGCCGCCCGCGCCGGCGCCCACGCTGACCGAGCTGCGGGCGGCGCTGATCGGCGCCTACCCGCAGGTCGGGCCCATCTTCGTCTAGTGGCCCCGGCCGAAATTACGCCGCATCAGCTCGCGCTGTACTCGCGGCCGCCCAGCAGCGCCAGATCGGCGGCGCTGAGGCGGTCGCTCGCCGTCTTGAGCTGATGCCAGTACGGATACAGCAGCGGCGGCGCGCTGACCTCGTCGAGCCGGGCGCGCTCGTCCGCGCTCAGCTCGAGGTCGGCCGCGGCGAGGTTGTCGGCCAGCTGCTCGTCCGTGCGCGCGCCGATCACCACCGAGCTCACGCCCGGCCGGCCGAGCAGCCAGGCCAGCGCCACCTGGGCCGCGGACACGCCGCGGCCCTCGCCGATCTCCACCAGCACGTCGACGATGTCGTGGAGCGCCTCGCGGTCGTCGGACCGGCGGCTCGTCCCAGTCGGACAGCGCGCGCGTGCCGGCCGGGCTCTCCCGGTCGCGGCGGTGCTTGCCCGACAGCAGGCCGCCGGCCAGCGGGCTCCAGACGAGGATGCCCACGCCCTGGTCGAGCCCGAGCGGCACGAGCTCGTACTCGGCGTCGCGGGCCTGCAGCGTGTAGTGGATCTGCTGGCTGACGAAGCGCTGGTAGCCGTGCGCGTCCGCCGTGGCCAGCGCCTTCATGAGCTGCCAGCCGGCGTAGTTGGAGGCGCCGACGTAGCGGACCTTGCCGTCGCGGACGAGCGTGTCGAGGGCGTGGAGCGTCTCCTCGAGCGGGGTGTGGCCGTCCCACTCGTGGACCTGGTAGAGGTCGATGTGGTCGACGTTCAGGCGCCGCAGGCTCGCCTCGCAGGAGGCGATCAGGTGCTGGCGCGACAAGCCGGCGTCGTTGGGCCCGTCGCCCATCGGCATGCGCGCCTTGGTCGCGAGCAGCAGCCGGTCGCGGCGGCCCTCGAGGGCCTCGCCGAGGATCTCCTCGGACAGGCCGGCCGAGTAGACGTCCGCGGTGTCGATCAGGTTCACGCCGGCGTCGAGGCAGATGTCGAGCTGACGGCGGGCGCCGGCCACGTCGGTGCTCCCGACATCGGCCATCGAGCCGCGGCCGCCGAAGGTCATCGTGCCCAGCGTCAGCGCCGACACGCGAAGGCCGGAACGGCCGAGTTGGCGGTAGTCCATGGTCCACAACATGACACCCGCCGCCTACTTGACGTACAGCCAGAACTTTGAGAGTCGGCAGACCTCACGAACACGCCGCGGGCCACGCGGGCATATCTGGCGCTCATCCGCGCGAGTCATCCTGAAAGGGTCATGACCCAACCGCAGCAGCAGACCCGCCGTGAGCGCCGCGAGCACGCGCGCGCCGAGCGCGTCGAGGCCGAGCAGCACGCGGCGGCCGACGCGCGGCGCCGCCGGCGGCTGACCCAGCTCGGCGGCGCGCTCCTGGTGGCGGCCGTCGTCGTCGTCGTCGCCATCGTCGTCTCCTCCCACAACGCCTCGCCGGGCGCGCCGAAGCCCGGCCAGAAGGCCGCCGGCGGCGCCCTCGCCACGGCCGAGTTCGGCGGCATCCCGCAGCACGGCAACGTGCTCGGCACCGCGAACGCCGCCCACACGCTCGTGGAGTACGGCGACCTCGTGTGCCCGGCGTGCAAGGCGTACTCCGACCAGATCATCCCGACGGTCGTGCAGAACTACGTCCGCACGGGCAAGCTGCGGCTGCAGTTCATGCCATTCCAGTTCGTCCGGCCCTACTCGCAGCTGGCCGCGCAGTACGGCTGGGCGGCGGCCGAGCAGGACAAGATGTTCCAGTTCGCCAAGGTCTGGTACACGAACCAGGGCGACGAGACCGTCAACTACGTCAACGACGCGTTCGCCCGCAAGATCGCCGCGGCCGTGCCCGGGCTGGACGCCGACAAGCTCATCCGCGACAGCCGGTCGGCCAAGGTCAAGCAGGAGGCGCACGCCACGCTGCAGTCGTTCAACGCCCGCGGGCTCGACCAGACGCCGTCGTTCCTCGGCGGGACGACGGGCGGGACGCTGGCCAACATCGACCTCGGCGGCAGCCCGGACAGCGCCAAGGCGGCGCTGGACAAGCTGATCGGCGGCTGAGTCAGCCGCCGGCCAGGCGGGCGACCAGCGCGCGCTCGTCCGGGCCCAGCCACGGCGGCTCGCCGGCCGCCGCGTTCTCGGCCACCCGCGCGGCCCGCGAGGTGGCGGGGATGGCCACCGTGACGCGCGGGTCCGACAGCGCCCACTTGAGCAGCGCCTGCGCCCACGTCTCGATGCCGAACTCGCGCAGCGGCGCCAGCTCGCGCGCGTCCGGCGGGCGGCGGACCAGTGCGCCCTCGCCGAGCGGGCGCATCAGCACCACGCCGAGCCCCAGCTCGGCGGCCAGCGGCAGGATCTCCCGCTCGACCTCGCGCTCCTGCGGGTTGTAGGGGACCTGGATGGCCTGGATCCGCCCGCCGCGCATCACCTCCGCGAGCTCGGCGAACGCCGCCGCGCGGTAGTGGGTGGCGCCGAGGCAGCCGACCCGGCCCTCGCCGCGCAGGCGCTCGAGCAGGTCGAGGTGCGCGCGGGTGTTGACGAGGTTGTGCACCTGGTAGAGGTCGACGCGCCCGTACCAGCCCAGCGCGCGCTCGGCCTGGCCGCGGCCGTCGCCGGAGGTCCAGAGCTTGTCGGCCACGAACGCCTCGTCGCGGCGGGCGCCGAGGCCGTCGGCCAGCACGCGCTCGCTCTCGCCGTACATGGGCGAGGTGTCGACGAACGTCGAGCCGGCGGCAAGCGCCGCGGCGACCACGGCGTGGGCGCCCGCCTCGGCCTCGCCGCCCACGTCGAGCGTCTGCCAGGTCCCCAGCCCGACCACGGGCACCTCCGGCCCGCCCGCCCCGAGCGTCCTGCGCTCCATCAGACGGCCGCCACCTCGGGCGCCTGCGCGGGCATGTCGCGCCGCTTGCGGATCAGCCCGCAGGCCGCGGCCGCGGCGAACAGCACGAACGCGGGGACGATCATCGACCAGCGCATCGCGGACACGAACGCGTAGTCGAACACGTTGTGCGCCACTCTGGCGATCAGCCGGACGACGTCGGTCGGGGTGCCCGGCGGCGGCTTGAACGAGCTGCCGGTCTGCCCGGCGCCCACCTCCAGCCCGCTGCTGCCCGCGTTGGAGAAGCCCTGGATGAAGCCGCCGCGGGCCTGCGCGGGCAGGGCGTCCGCGCGGGCGACGGCCTCGTCGTGCAGGGACGCCGCGAGCCGGTTCTGCAGGATCGCGCCGACGAGCGCGCCGCCCAGCGCGCCGCCGATCTGGCGAGTCGTGTTGATGAGGCCGGAGGCCGCGCCGGCGAGCATCGGCGGCACCTCCCCCATCGCGACGGTGATCATGGGCACGAAGATCCCGGCCAGGCCGAAGCCGGAGATGATCACCCCCGGCAGGAACACCCAGCGCGAGCTGTCGGGCTCGGCGACGATCGCCTGCAACGCCGTGCCGAAGCCGAACAGCGCCAGCCCGCTCATCAGGATGTACTTGCCCCCGATCCGGTCGGTCAGGCGGCCGAGGATCGGCGTCATGAACATCGAGATGATCGAGCTCGGCACGTAGACGAGCCCGGCCTGCAGGGCGGTCAGCCCCAGCACCGACTGCAGGTAGATCGTGAACGGCAGGAACAGGCCCGAGAGCCCGAGCTGCATGGCGGCGCCGACGCCCAGCATCAGCGAGTAGTTGCGGTCCTTGAACAGGGCGAACGGCACGAGCGGCTCGCGCCCGCCGGTCTGCCGGCGGCGCTGCATGACGATGAACACGACGAACAGCGCGACGCCGACGGCGAGCATGAGCGGGATCGTGATGAACCCCCACACCTGGCCCCAGTCGTAGCGCTGCCCCTCGATCAGCCCGAACATGATCAGGGTCAGCGATGCGGTCGCCACGAGCACGCCGGAGATGTCGAGCCGGTGGCGGCGCCCGGGCCGCAGGTCGGGCACGATCAACAGCGTCAGCGCGATCGACAGGATCCCGACGGGCAGGTTCACGAAGAAGATCCCGCGCCAGTTCCAGTTCGTGACGATGAGGCCGCCGAGCGTCGGCCCGAGGACGGCGGCGACGCCGGCCACGACGCCGTTGATGGCGAAGGCCGTGCCGCGGCGCTCCGGCGGGAACAGCGGCAGCACGATGGCCAGCGGCTGCGGCGTCAGCAGCGCCGCACCGGCGCCCTGCACGGCGCGCGCGGCGATCAAGAGGCCGGGGGTGTTCGAGAGCCCGCAGGCCGCGCTGGAGAGCGTGAACAGCGCCGTGCCCGCCAGGTAGACGTTGCGGGGGCCGAAGATGTCCCCGAGCCGGCCGGCGGTGATCAGCAGCACGCCGAGGACGAGCACGTAGGCGTTCAGCACCCACAGCGCCTCGTCGATCGACGCGCCGAGCGAGTCGAGCAGCTGCGGGATGGCGACGTTGACGATCGTCACGTCCAGCAGCGTCATGAACAGCCCGAGGCTGAGGACGGTCAGCGCGGCGAACGGGTTGGAGCGCCTCACAGCGTCAGCACGACCTTGCCGGTGGCCGTGCGGTCGCGCAGCGCCTGCAGCGCCTGCCCCGTCTCGCCCCAGTCGCGCGTGAGCTCGCGATCGACCCGCAGGCGGCCGTCGGCCACGAGGCCCGCCAGCACGCCGAGGTCCTCGCCGAACGTCGCCTCGCCCGTGGCGTAGACGAAGAAGCCGATGAGCCGCCCGAGTCGCCCGCTGACGCCGAAGTCGAAGAACGCCAGCGGCGTCTGCGGGCGCCCGCCGGCCACGCCGTAGGCGACCACCGCGCCGCGCTGGGCGAGCGAATGGATGGCCGCGGCGAGCACGGGGCCGCCGACGCCGTCGAGCACCGCATGGAAGGGCCGCTCGGGCGCCGGCGCGAACGCGTCGTCCTCGAGCGTGACCACGGCGTGCGCGCCCAGCGCGCGGGCGGCGTCAGCGCGCTCCGGCCGGCTGACCAGCGCGGTGACGTGCGCGCCGGCGGCGGCGCCGAGCTGCACGGCGAACGAGCCGACGCCGCCGGTGGCGCCGGTGACGAGCAGGCGGCGGCCGAGCAGCGGGCCGGCCTCGCGCAGCGCGCGTAGCGCCGTCAGGCCCGCCACGGGCAACGCGGCGGCGTCCTCGAAGCTCGTCGCGTCGGGCAGCGGCGCCACCCGGTGCGCGGGGACGAGCACGCGCTCGGACCAGCCGCCGCCGTCGGCGATCCCCACCACGCGCGTGCCCTCCGGCGGGCCGCTGCCGTCCGCGGCCGCGCGGGCGACGACGCCGGCGACGTCCTGGCCCGGCAGCCAGCCGTCGGCGCGCTGCTGCAGCAGCGAGAGCTCGCCGCGGTTGACGGCGTAGGCCCGCACCGCGAGGACGACGTCGTGCGGGCCCGGTTCGGGTTCGGGCAGCTCGCGGCGGTCGAGGCCGTCCGGCGCCGCCGGGTCGGTGACATGGCCGAGCATGAAACGGCAGTTTGACGACCGTCAGTCGTCGTCGTCCGCCGGCTCGTCCTCGGGCGCGGGCTCCTCCTGGGGCGCCTCCTGGTCTTCGCGAGCCTCGTCGCGCTCGCGCATGGCCCGGCGGACCTGGTCGACGTCGGGCCGTGGTCGTTCGTCGGTCATGTCCCGGGCGCTACCCAGGGATCGCCGCCGCGAGACGGGCGGCGCCCTCGGCCAGCTCGGCCGGTGATGCGGTGGCGAACGACACCCGCAGCGTCTCCGGCACCGGCTCGCCGGCGAAGAAGTGCCGGCCCGGCACGAACGCCACGCCGCGCTCCACCGCGCGCGGGAGGACGGCCTCGGCGTCGACGCCGGCGGGCAGCGTCACCCACACGAACAGTCCGCCGTCCGGGCGCGTCCACGTGCTCCCGGCGGGCAGCTCGCGCTCCAGCGCGGCCAGCAGCGCGTCGCGGCGCGGACGATAGTGGCCCTTCAGGCCGCGGATGTGCTCGCCCAGGTCGTGCGCCGCCAGCCACCGCTCGGCGGCGAGCTGGGCGACCGTCGAGGTGTGCAGGTCGGCCGCCTGCTTGGCCACCGCCAGCGCGGGATAGAGCGTCGCGGGCGCGCGGATGTACCCGATCCGCAGCCCCGGCGAGAGGACCTTGGACAGCGTCTGGATGACCATCGTGCGGTCGCGTGCGGCCGGCTGCGCGGCCAGCAGGTCGACCCGCTCGCCGTCGAGGCGCAGCGCGCTGTAGGGATCGTCCTCAACCAGCCAGAGGTCGGCCGCGGCCGCCGCCTCGGCCAGCGCGCGCCGGCGCTCAGCGCTCAGCGTGCGCCCGGTCGGGTTCTGGAACGTCGGGATCAGGTAGGCGACGCGTGCGCCCGTCCGCGCCGCCGCGGCGACGAGCGCGTCGGGGTCCGGGCCCTCGGCGTCCGAGGGGACGCCCACACAGCGCGCGCCGGCGAGCCCGAACGCCTGTAACGCGGCCAGGTAGGTCGGGTCCTCCACCAGCACGGGGTCGCCGGGGTTCAGCAGCGCCGTGGCCACCAGCCCGAGCGCCTGCTGGGAGCCCGTGGTGATCAGCAGGTCGTCGCCCGCCGCCTCCAGCCCGCCGGAGCGCAGCACGCCGGCCAGGCGCTCGCGCAGGGCCGGGTCGCCCTCGGTGGTCGAGTACTGCAGCGCGCGGATCGCGTCCGGCCCGGACAGGACCTCGGCGAACGCGGTGCGCAACCCGGCCACGTCGAACGTCTCGGGCGCGGGCAGCCCGCCGGCCAGCGAGATGACTTCAGGGCGCTCGGCGACCTCGAGGATGTCGCGGACGGGCGACGACGTGGTGCCGGCCAGCCGGTCGGAGAGCGGGGCGCCGGAGGGTGAGGCGAGGAGGGACACGTGCCGGCAATCCTACGGACCTCGGCCATCTCGTCGGCGCCGAGTGGTAGACCAGAGCCAGTGCCCCGCCGACGTCGACGCCGGTCCGGCTCGCTCGGATACTCGCCCCGAGCCGGCTCCGTGTTCCTCTCGCCCCCCAAGACCGCCCGGCGCCGCCGGCACGGCGGGCCGGCGCCGAAGGCCATGCGCCGGCGCCGCAGCGGCCCGTCGCTGCGCACCGTGGCCACCGTCGTGGTCGTGCTCGCCGTGGTCGGCGGCGCCGGCTACCTCCTGGCCACCACCGCATTCAGGCACGACGACCGGCGCGACACCGTGGCCGCCTTCGTGCGCGCCTGGCAGCGCGGGGACAAGCGCGCCATGTACGCGCTGCTGGACCGCGCCAGCCGCACGGCGTATCCGCGCGTCTCGTTTGCCGCCCGCTACCGCACATCGGAGAAGAACGCCGGCATCGAGAAGCTGACCGTCGGCCGCATCGGGCCGCTGCGCAAGGGCGCGGTGCGGGTCCCGGTGCAGGTGGCCACCGACGACTTCGGCACGCTCAAGGGCACGCTGACGTTCCATCCGCACGACGAGGACGGCAAGGGCCGGATCGCCTGGGATCCCTCGCTGCGGCTGCCCGGGCTGCGCCGCGGCGAGTCGGTCAAGCGCGTGCACGGCCCGCAGCCGGCCCGCGGGCTGATCTACGCCTCCGGCGGCGCGGTGCTCGACTCGGACCCGCTCGGCGCCTCGATCGCCGGCACGCCGCCACTGGCCGGCAAGAAGGCCACGGGGCTGCAGCGCATCTACGACAGCCGGCTGGCCGGCCACCCCAGCCTGGCGCTCCGCTTCGGCCATCGCACGATCGTCCGGCTGCCGCGCAAGGGCGGGCGCTCGGTCCACACGACGATCCACCTCGGGCTGCAGCGGGCGGCGGCGAACGCGCTGGGGAGCCGGCTCGGCGGCGTGGCGGTGATCCGGCCCTCCGACGGCGCCGTGCTCGGGCTGGCCGGCCTCGCCGTGTCCGCGCCGCAGCCGCCGGGCTCGACCTTCAAGATCATCACGCTCTCGGCGGCGCTGACCTACCACAAGGCCACGCCGGGCTCGAGCTACCCCGTCCGGCAGTTCGCCGTGCTGTCGGGCGTGCGGCTCAACAACGCGAGCGGCGAGTCGTGCGGCGGCAGCCTGTCCACCTCGTTCGCCGACTCCTGCAACTCCGTCTTCGCCCCGCTGGGCGCGCAGGTCGGCGCGAATCGGCTCGTGGCCATGGCCGAGCGCTTCGGCTTCAATCAGACGCCGGTCGTCCCGGCGGCCAAGGCGAACACGATCCCGAAGGCCTCCGACCTCAAGGACGACCTCGCGGTGGGCGCCAGCGCGATCGGCCAGGACAAGGACCAGGCCACCCCGCTGGGGATGGCGTCCGTGGCGGCGACGATCGGCAACCACGGCGTGTGGGCGCGCCCGCGTGTGGCGGGCAAGGTCGTCCGCCGCCGCGCCGTCAGCTCGTCGGTGGCCGGGACGGTGCGCGACATGATGATCGGCGTGGTGCGCGGCGGCACCGGCACCGCCGCCGCGCTGCCCGGGATCACCGTGGCGGGCAAGACCGGCACCGCCGAGCTCGTGGCCAACTCGAAGGACCCCAAGGACTCCGACGCCTGGTTCGTGGCGTTCGCCCCGGCGCAGGCGCCCAAGGTGGCCGTCGCGGTCATGCTCGTCGGCGCCGGCTTCGGCGGCGCGACGGCCGCGCCGATCGTCCGTCAGGTCATGGCCGCGGCGCTGGGCTGAAGATGGATTCGGGGAGCAGCGCCGACACGATGTAGACGCCGGCGTCGACGATCTCGGAGATCTTCAGGTCGACCGCCAGGCTGCACAGCAGGTAGGCGTCCTCCGGCGAGAGCCCGTAGGTGGCGGTGAGGTGGGCGATCATCGCCCGCGTCGCGTCCTGGGCCGCCGCGTAGAGGTCGCCGCCGAGCCCGGTCGTGCCGTACCAGGCGCCGAGGTCGACGCGCCGCGTGAGCGAGCCCGGCGGCGTCCGGTACTGGGCGCACGGGATGCTGCGCCCCTTCTCCACCCGGAAGCGCATCGTGGCGTACATCGGCGCCTCCAGGCCGGTGACGCAGATCTCGCCGTCGCCCTGGCAGCCGTGCGCGTCGCCCGTGGAGAACAGCGCGCCCTCCACCTGCACCGGCAGGTACAGCGTCGTCCCCGCGACGAGCTGGCGCGTGTCCATGTTGCCGCCGAACGTGCCGGGCGGCATCACCGCCTGCGCGCTCGCGCCGGCCGGGCAGACGCCCATCGTGCCCATGAACGGCGTGAGCGGGATGGCGATGTCCTCGCGGAAGTAGACGACGTCGCCCAGCGTGAGGTCGAACACGCGCAGGTAGGGGTCGGGGAAGTCCTCGGACAGCAGCCCCAGCTCGGGCAGGATCGCCGTCCAGCCCCAGCCCTTGGTGTGGATGTCGAGGATGTCCACCGCCAAGGTGTCGCCGGGCTCGGCGCCCTCCACGGCCACCGGGCCGGCCAGCGGATAGACGCGGTCCCAGTCCAGGCCGGCGACCACGCTCGTGTCCGAGTCCGGGCCGATCTGGTTGTCGCTGACATCGCGCGTCTCGAACACCACCGTGTCGCCGTCGGCGACGGAGACCACCGGCGCGTGGCCGGCGTCCCACGTGAAGTGCACCTGGTCCGTCGGGAAGTAGTGCGTGCGTCCCATGGGCGCGACGATATGCCTGTACGGCGTGTCGAGCCAGTCTGGCCCGCCGGTCAATGGCGCGAGGGCGCTCGCGGCCGCACACTGGTGAGCATGCGTGAAGCCCTCATCGTCGGAACGCTGTGGACGATCTACGTCAGCGCACGCGGGACCGCGCTGGCCATCGAGACCATAAGCAGAGTTTCGCCCTCCGGTCATCGGACCGCCTGAGCGGCGCCGCGACCGCGGGCCGCGGTCAGCGGTCCGCTGACCTCCGTGCGACGTTACACCAGCCCCACCCGGTGTGCCAGCGCCGCGGCCTCCGTCCGCGAGCGCACGTCCAGCTTGGAGAGGATCCGCGAGACGTGGACGCTCGCGGTCTTCTCGGCCATGTAGAGCTCGGCGCCGATCTCGCGGTTCGTGCGGCCCGCCGCGAGCAGGGCCAGCACCTGCCGCTCGCGCGCGGTCAGCCCGAACGGGTCCTCGCCGTCGTCGGCCGGCGCGGCCTCGGCCGGCTCGCGCTCGAGCCGCAGGCGCGCCCGCAGCGCGAACCCCTCGACCTCGGAGGCGAGCCACTGCGCGCCGATCTCCCGCGCCGCCTCCAGCGCCACGAGCGCCGTGGCCGTGGCGGCGTCGCGGTCGCCGGACGCGAGCTGGGCCTCGGCCTGCCGGCGCCGCGCCTGGGCCGCCCGGTAGGGCCGGTCGAGCTCCGTCCAGCAGGCCACGGCCTTCGCCCACAGCTCCGGGTCGTCCCCGCCGCGAGCCCGGGCCAGCTCCGCGCGCGCCGTGGTCAGGAACGCGGCCTCGTTGGGCCGGGTGCCGGGCTCGCCCTCCGCGCACGCCTCCACGCGGGCCAGCAGCAGCTCGGCGCCGGCCACGGCGCCGGAGGAGTCCTCGCCGAGGTCGCGCGCCCGCACGGCGGCGTCGGCCTCCACGCGCACGCCGGCCGCCGACACCCGGGCCATGCGGGCCACGTCGTCGGAGCAGAAGTCGAGCCGGTCGAGCGCGCTGTCGATCGCCGCCCGGGCCGCCTCGAGGTCACCGGCGCGACGCTCGAGCTCCGAGCGCAGCGCACCCAGCGGGCCGATCCACTGCGGCTCGCGCGTGTCGGCGCCGACGTCCTCGGCCTGCTCGAGCAGCTCGCGGGCCCGGTCGTGCTCGCCGCGGCCCATGGCGAGCTCGATCCGGCGCAGCGCGTCGTTGAGGAACGTCGTGCCCATCGCCGGGCGCGCGGGTGACGGAAGCGCCGCCTCGGCCGCCGCCCAGTCGCCCGCCTCGAAGGCCAGCTCGGAGCGCAGGTCGTCAGTTCCAGCGCCGCTGGCGGCCGTGCTCGCGGGCGATGGCCACGCCCTCCTCGGCGATCGCGCGCGCCTCGGTGAGCCGGCCGGCGCCGGCCAGCGCGTCGGCCAGGTTGACGTTGGCGCTGAGCGCGCTGTTCAGCCAGCCGCCGTCGAGCGCCTTGCGCAGCGCCTCGCGGAGCGCGCTTCTCGCCCTCCTCGTTGCGCCCGAGGCCGAACAGCGAGGTGCCCATGCCGTTGAGCACGCGCACCTCGGACACCTCGTCGCCCACGGCCCGGGCGACCTCGAGCGCCTCGCTCGCCTTCTCCACCGCGTCGCGGTAGCGCGACTCGAGCATCAGCTCGCGCATCTGCCCGGCCAGCACCTGGGCGCGGGCCTCGCTCGGCGCGTCCGGCAGCAGCGCCAGGGCGCGCTTGCGGGTCTGCACGGCCTGCTCGGCATGGCCCAGGTTGAACTGCTCGCGAGCCATCCGCTCGAGGATGACGGCGGCCCGCTGGGGGTCGGCCGCCTCGTCGATCTCGGCCAGGGCGGCGCGCAGCAGCGACTCCGCCCGGGCCGGCTCGTGCTCGCCGCCGGTGGCCATCGCGGCCCGGTGGAGCAGCTCCACGTGGTCGAGCCCCGTGAGCTCCTGGGCGTTGGGCACGCGGTCCCAGAGCCGCAGCGCGCGCTGGAGCAGCGCGGCTGCCTCGCCGTGGGCGTGGACGCCGTTGGCCGCGTCCGCCGCGCGGACACTGGCCGCCAGCGCGGCCGGCTGGTCGCCGGCGGCGTAGTAGTGGTGGGCGATCCCGGCCGCGAGATGCGCGCCGCCGTGGGCGGGCAGCCCGGCCGCCTGCTCCTCCAGCGTGCGGGCGAGCGCCAGGTGCAGGTCGGCCCGCTCGCCGGGCAGCAGGTCGTCGGCCACCACCTCGCGCAGCAGCGCGTGGCGGAACTCGTAGCGACCCTCGCCGTCCACCACGACCAGGTGCGCGGCCACGGCCTCGCGCAGCGCGTCGCGCAGCAGGCGCGCGTCCATCCGCGCCGCGTCGGCGAGCGTGCCATGGTCGAGCCGGCGGCCGGCCGCGAGCAGCCGCAGCAGCTCCTGGGCGTCGCCGGACAGGCGCTCGATCCGCAGCATCAGGGCGTCGCGCAGCGTCGGCGGCAGCGTGCCGCGGCCGTCCAGGCCGGCGGCCAGCAGCTCCTCGGCGAACAGCGGGTTGCCCTCCGAGCGCGCGAAGAGGCGGCCGACGAGCTCGTCCGGCGGGGCGTCGCCGAGGATGTCGGTCAGCTGCTCGGCCAGCTCGGCCCGGGTCAGCGGGAACAGCTCCACGCGGCGGTGGCGGGCGTCACGCTCCAGCTCGGCCAGCAGCGGGCGCAGCGGGTGGCGGCGGTGCAGCTCGTCCGGGCGGTAGCTGGCCACCACGAGCACGCGCTCGCGGCACAGCGACGAGGCGAGGTAGACGAGGAACGCGCGGGTCGAGCGGTCGGCCCAGTGCAGGTCCTCGATCGTCAGCAGCAGGCCGTCCTCGCCGGCCAGGCGGTCGAGCAGCTCGAGCAGGCCCTCGAACACGCGCGCCTGGGCGCCGGACTCCTCGCGGCCGTTGCTGCGCGCCACGGAGAGGCCGGGCAGCAGATGGGCGAGGCTCTCGCGGGCGGTGGGCGAGAGCGCGTCGAGCGCCGGGTCGCCGGAGCGCACGAGCGGCCGCAGCGCGGTGACGAGCGGCGCGTACGGCAGCTCGCCCTCGCCCAGCTCGACGCACTCGCCGCCCACGACGCGCACGCCGTCGGCCCGGGCGGAGCGCTCGAGCTCCGAGATGAGGCGCGTCTTGCCGAGCCCGGACTCGCCCGCCACGAAGGCGAGCGACGGGCGCTCCTCGAGCGCCTCGGCCAGTGCGGCCCGCAGCTCCACCAACTCGGGGGCCCGCCCGACGAAGCGCGTGCTGGTCATGCGCGTTGCCATGACCCGATTATGAGGCGCGCCGCCGCCGCCACGCGGGGAGCGGCGGGCGGCGGCGGCGAGGGATGGGGACACGCCGAGCATCCTGGCGCCCTCGCGTCGCGTTGCCATCGGGCGGATGGAGCGCGTTGGGGCGCCCGCGCGCTTACGTGGACCGCGGCGACCCCTTACGGTGTGTGAGTGCCCGGCATCGTCAGGTCATTCGGCTCCTGGACGTCCCCCATCGACGCCGCCGCAGTGGCGCGCGAGCCCGGCTGGGGCTACGACATGGTCACGCCGGCCGGCGGAGCGGTCTACTGGCTCCAGGCGCGGCCGCTGGAGGGCGGCCGCGAGGCCCTGGTGGTCCGCACCCACGGGACCGCGCCCGTCGACGTGCTGGCGCCCGAGTTCAGCGTGCGCACCCGCGTCCACGAGTACGGCGGCGGCGCGTTCACCGTCCACGGCCGCGCGGTGTTCTTCTGCAGCGACGCCGACCAGCGGGTGTACCGGCTCGACCCGGGCGGTTCGCCGCGGCCGGTCACGCCGGAGGGTGAGACGCCGTTCGCGCTGCGCTACGCCGACCTGCGCGTGACGCCGGACGGGGCCTGGGTGGTGTGCGTGCGCGAGCGCGAGGCGCAGCCCGAGCACGTCAACGAGCTCGTGGCCTTCCCGGCCGACGGCTCGGCGGCGCCGCACGTGCTGGTGGGCGGGCACGACTTCTTCGCCGCGCCGCGCGTGTCGCCGGACGGCCGGCGGCTCGCCTGGCTGGCCTGGGACCACCCGCGGATGCCGTGGGAGGGCTCGGAGCTGTGGCTGGGCGCGCTGGACGACGGCGCCGTCCGCGACGCCGCCCGCGTGGCCGGCGGGCCGGCGGAGGCGCTCGTCCAGCCGGAGTGGAGCCCGGACGGCGTCCTGCACGTGAGCTCGGACCGCAGCGGCTGGTGGAACCTGCACCGGCTGGGCGCGGGCGGCCTGGAGCCGCTGACGGCGATCGCGGCGGAGATCGGCGGCGCGGTGTGGGAGTTCGGGATGTCCTGGTACGCCTTCCTGGCCGACGGGCGGATCGTCTGCAGCGCCGTCCGCGACGGCTTCGACCGGCTCGCCGTGCTGGAGGCGTCCGGCGAGCTGCGCCCGGTCGATTGCGAGCTCTCGGCGATCGCCCACGTCGCCGCCGACGGGTCGGCCGCCGCGCTGGTGGGCGCGACGCCGCACGGCCGCCCGCAGGTGCTGCTGGTGGACGTGGACACCGGCGCGCTGTCGCCGCTGAGCGAGGACGACGGCGGGCCCCTCGACCCGGCGTACGTGTCCGTGCCGCGCCCGCTCGAGTTCCCCACCACCGGCGGCGAGACGGCGCACGCGCTGTTCTATCCCCCGGCGAACCCGGAGTTCGCCGGACCCGATGACGAGCGCCCGCCGCTCATCGTGCGCATCCACGGCGGCCCGACGGCCCACGTCACCCCGCGCCTGTCGCTCGGGCTTCAGTACTGGACCACCCGGGGCTTCGCCGTCGTCGACGTCAACTACGGCGGCAGCACGGGCTACGGCCGCGCCTACCGCGAGCGCCTGCGCGGCCGCTGGGGCGTGGTCGACGCCGACGACGCGGTCAACGCGGCCCGGGCGCTCGCCGAGGCCGGCGAGGTCGACGGCGCCCGGATGGCCATCACCGGCGGCAGCGCCGGCGGCTGGACCGTCCTGTGCGCGCTCGCCTTCCACGACGCGTTCGCCGCGGGAGCGGATCTGTACGGCGTGGCGGACATCCGCGGCTTCATGGACGACACCCACAAGTTCGAGTCGCGCTACCTGGAGTGGCTGATCGGGCCGGAGTCGAGGTCGCCCGTCGATCACGCGGACGACATCCGCGTCCCGGTGATCGTGCTGCAGGGGCTCGAGGACCGCGTGGTGCCGCCGTCCCAGTCCGAGAAGATCGTGGCCGCCCTGGCCCGCAACGGCATCCCGCACGCGTATCTCACCTTCGCCGGCGAGCAGCACGGGTTCCGGCGGGCCGAGACGCTGGAGCGGGTGCTGGAGGCGCAGTTGTCGTTCTATGGGCAGGTGCTGGGCTTTTCGCCCGCGGACGCGGTCGAGCCGGTGGTCCTGGCGACGTGACGGCTCGTTGCGCCGGCGGACGGCTGGCTGGGTAGGGGTGTGGTCAGCCCGGCGGTCGCTCACGAACGAGCGCCGTGGGTAGCGAAGCGATCACAGCCAACCGCAGTGCTCGCACACCGGAAGTTGGTGTGCTACGCAAGTCGCGCTATGCGCGACGGGAATATCTCGACCGCCCAGGTCGGAATTGAAAACCGATCATCCGCGGACGGCGGCCGAGACCCTCACTCCCCTACCCAGCCGCTGTTCGCCGGGGCAATGAGGCGTCAAGCGGAGTCAAGCGCCGCCCGCACCGCGTCCTCGTCCTGCTGCCCGGTCCCGCCGCTGGCGCCCATCGCGCCGATCACCTCATCGCCGTCCAGGATCGGCAGGCCGCCGATCTGCGGCGTGTAGCGGCCGCCCGTGGCGGCGCTGATCGCCGCCGAGAACGCGTGCAGGTCGGCCATCTTCTCGCCCTGGGCGGCGGAGGGAAGGCCGTAGGCGGCGGCGGTCCACGCCTTCCCCACGGCCACCTCCGGGGCGATCCAGGGCGCGCGGTCCATGCGGTGCAGGGCGACCAGGTGGCCGCCGGCGTCGACGACCGCGAACGCCAGCGCCAGCCCCTCGGCCGCGGCGTCGCGCTCGCCGGCGGAGATCAGAGCCACGGCCCGCTCGAGCGTGATCATGCGCCGACCTCGACGGTGGTGGTGAACAGGACCGCCTCGCGGGCCGCCTTGCGGGCGTCCTCGGCGAAGTCGGGCGCCGAGCACAGCAGCAGGGTGTGCCCGTCCGAGCCGCCGAGCGCGACCGCGAAGAACCCCATCCCCTCGGGCGCGCGGATCTCGTCGACGATCTCGCCGCCGGGGGCGATCCGGCCGGCCCGGCCGCCCAGCGCGTCGGCCGCCCATACGTGGCCCTCCGCGTCCAGGGCGATCCCGTCGGGCGCGAACCCGCCGGCGCCCAGCATCTCCCCCAGCGGCCCCATCTGCGGGGTCGGCGAGATCTGCGCCCACACGCGGCGGTCGGTCAGCGTGCCGTCGGCGGCGATGGTGAACCCGGTCATCCGGCCGCCCATCGTCTCGGCCACGATCAGCGTGTCGCCGTGGATGACCGCACCGTTGGGGAACATCAGCTCGCCCGCGGCCACGGAGACGCTGCCGTCGGGGTCGACGCGGATCAGGTTCGCGTACTCCGGGTCGGCGCCGGCCATCAGGTCGAAGCCGAAGTTGCCGGCGTACGCCCGCCCCGTACCGTCAACCACCAGGTCGTTCAGGTGCCCGCCGCAGAGCTCGCTGACGTCGGCGTGGACGCTCACGTCGCCGTCCTGCGAGCGGCGCAGCAGCGTGCGGTCGCGCATCGACACGACCAGCAGCGACCCGTCGGGCAGCCAGCCCATGCCGGAGGGCTGCCGCGCGACCCGCATGACCTCCTCCGAGCGCCCGTCCTCGCCCACCGCGTAGACCGCCTGGTCGTAGAAGTCCGACACGAACCACCGGCCGTCGCGCCAGCGCGGCCCCTCGTAGTAGTGGCCGCCCTCATAGAGCGGTGTGAGCGCTCGATCCGCCATCCGCGGCACAGTACATTCGAAGGCGATGATGCGGCTGAGCGTGCTCGACCAGTCGCCCGTCGCCGAGGGGATGACGGGCTCGCAGGCGCTGCGCAACACGATCGACCTCGCGCAGCTCGCCGACGCGCTCGGCTACCACCGCTACTGGGTGGCCGAGCACCACGGCGGGCCGTCGCTGGCCGGCCCGAGCCCGGAGGCGCTGATCGGGCCGATCGCCTCGGCCACCGAGCACATCCGGGTGGGCAGCGGCGGCGTGATGCTGCCCCACTACAGCCCGTTCAAGGTGGCGGAGACGTTCTCCCTGCTCGCCGGGCTGTTCCCCGGCCGGATCGACCTGGGGATCGGCCGCGCCGCCGGCACGGACCCGATGACCACGCACGCGCTCCAGCGGCTGCGCACGCGGGCGATGCCCGACGACTTCCCCGAGCAGCTGGCCGAGCTGCTCGCCTACTTCGAGGACAAGCTGCCGGCCTCCAACCCGCTCGCCCGGCTGGCCAAGGTCCTGCCCGGCCGGCCGGAGCTGCCCGAGGTGTGGCTGCTGGGCTCCTCGCCCCAGAGCGGGCTGTGGGCGGCCGACCTGGGCCTGCCCTACGCGTTCGCCGACTTCATCAACCCGAACGGCGCCGAGATCGCCCGCCTGTACCAGCACGAGTTCGCCGAGGAGCTGCGGCTGCCCGACCCGCGCACCGCCGTAGCGGTGTGGGTGGTGTGCGCGGACACCGACGAGGAGGCGCAGAAGCTCTCGACGTCCAGCCGGATGACGTTCACGCTGCTGCGCCAGGGCCGGCTGATCCCGGTCCCGCCGCCCGAGACGGCCGAGCGGTTCCTCGCCGCGCAGGGCGACGGGCTCGGCCAGCGGCGGCGGACGATCGTCGGCGCGCCCGAGACCGTCAAGGCGGGGATCGAGGCGGCCGTGGCGGAGTACGGCGCGGAGGAGGCGATCGTCGTCACGATCACCTACGACCACGCCGCCCGCCGCCGCTCCTACGAGCTGATCGCCGAGGCGTTCTCGCTCAGCGCGCCGTCGCGCACCTCCAGCACCCGGTCGCAGCCGATCGCCTCGAGCAGCGCGTAGTCGTGTGAGGCGACCACGAGCGTGCCGCGGTAGGCGCGCAGCGCCGCCTCGATGACCTCGAGCGTGTCGAAGTCGAGGTGGTTGGTCGGCTCGTCGAGCAGGACGAGGTCGGCGCCGGCGGCGACGATCGCCGCCACGTGCACCCGCGCCCGCTCGCCCGGGCTCAGCCTGCCCAGCGGCCGGCCGATCGCCTCTGCGCCCAGCCGGTAGTGGGCGAGCAGTGTGCGGGCCTCGTCCTCGGGCAGCGCCACCTGCTCGCGGAACCAGGCGAGCAGCGGCCGCGCCGCCGGCAGCCGCACGGGCGTCTGCGGCAGCAGCCGCACGTGCGATCGCACGTCGACCTCGCCCGCGTCCGGCGCGATCACGCCGGCCAGCAGGTGCAGCAGCGTGCTCTTGCCGCCGCCGTTCGGGCCCACGAGGGCCACCCGGTCGCGACCGTGCAGCGTCAGGTCGACGGCGTCGAGCACGCCCGTCACGGAGACGCCCCGGAGCGCGGCGGTCAACCGGCCGCGCGGGTCGTCGGCCTCGAGCCGGACGACGAACGCCGCCGGGTCGCGCGGCGCGCGCAGCCACGACTCGGACTCCATCTCGCGCTCCAGCCGGTGCTGGCGCGCCTTGGCCTTCTTGGCCACCTTCTTGGCGTAGCGCTTGAGCTTGGGCGCCTCGGCCCGGCTCACGGTCCGCTCGGTGTGCTGCGCGTAGCCGGCGGTGAGCCGGATGTCCTCGGCCAGGCGCCGGCGGCGCTTCTCCTGCGCCTCGACGGCCAGCGCGAGCCGCTCGCGGCGCCGCGCCCGCTCCTCCTTGTAGGCCGTGTAGCCGCCCGCGTAGACCTCCAGCCCTGCGGCCGAGAGCTCGAGGATGCGATCCACGGTGGCGTCGAGGAACACGCGGTCGTGCGAGACCGCGAGCAGCGTGCCGGCGAAGCCGGCCAGCCACTCGGCCAGCCACTCGCGCCCGTCGGCGTCGAGGTGGTTGGTCGGCTCGTCGAGCAGCAGCACGGTCGGCTCGCCCAGGAGCACGGCGGCGAGGCCGCAGCGCGCCGCCTCGCCGCCGGACAGCCGGCCGAGCGGCGTGGTGCGGTCGAGGTGGGCGATGCCCAGGCGCCGCTGCGCCTCGTCCAGGCGCGCCTCGAGCGCCCAGCCGCCGAGCGCCTCGAAGCGCTCCTGGGCGTCGCCGTAGGCCGCGAGGTCGCCCGCGGCCAGCGCGGCGTCGAGCGCGAGCCTCACCTCCCACACCTCGCCGAGTGCGGTGCGCAAGAGGTCGTCGATGGTCGCCCGTGGATCGAGCACGTCCTGCGGCAGGTAGCCGATGCGGTCGCCCGCGCCGGCCCCGACCGCGCCACGATCAGGACGCCCCGCGCCGGCCAGCAGCCGCAGCAGCGTCGTCTTGCCGACGCCGTTGACGCCGACCAGGCCGGCGCGCGCGCCGTCGTCGAGCACGCACGAGAGGCCGTCGAACAGCGGGGCGCCGTCGTGCGCCTTGGTCAGGTCTGTCGCCTTGAGCATGTGTCGTCCTTTCCGGCCGGACGACAAGGGGACGCGGCGAGGAGCACCACGCCACCGCACGCCCGGCGGATGTGCCGGGTTTGAGCAAGAGTGCGGTGGGCTGGCTACTCCACTGGCCGCCAAGGGTAAATGATCCAGCCATGGAATTCGAGCGGCACGACGCGGGCGCGAGTTGGCTGGCCGGCGACCGCCTGTTCAGGGCGAGCCATGCGCTGGTGGACGAGGGACGCGTGTGGATCGTCGACCCGGTGGATGCCGGCGACGCCGTCGCGCAGGCCGCGGCGCTGGGCGAGCCGGCCGGGGTGCTGCAGCTGCTGGACCGCCACAATCGCGACAGCCGGGCGGTGGCGGAGCGCCTCGGCGTGCCGCGACACAAGGTGCCGGACACCCTGCCGGACACGCCGTTCTCGCTGCTCGAGCTCGACTTCGGCCCCGGCTGGCACGAGCGCGCGCTGTGGTGGCCCGAGCGCAAGGTCCTCGTCGTGCCGGAGTCGCTCGGCACCGCGCCCGCGTTCGCCGTGGGTCGCGGCCCGGCGGGCGTGCATCCGTTCCGCCGCCTCGCGCCGCCGCGCTCGCTGCGGCCCTTCTTGCCCGAGCACCTGCTGGTCGGCCACGGGGCCCCGCTGCACCACGGCGACGCCGCCGCCGGACTGCTCGACGCGCTCGACCGGTCCCGCTCCGACCTGCCCCGAATGGTGCTGAAGATCCCGGCAATGGTGCGTAGCACCTTCGGCCGCCACTGAGGTAGCGTGCGCGCATGTTCACCCTCGACCACGACCCGGTAGACGGCAGCCACCTGATCGTCGCCGCCGGCGAGCTCGACCTCGCCTCCACCTCGGAGATGAGCGCCATCTTCGCCATGTCGGCTGCCGGGCCGCAGGATTCGGTCGTGCTCGATCTGATGAGCGTGGACTTCATCGACTCCAGCGCGCTCGGCACGATCCTGCGCGCCGCCCAGCAGCTCGAGGCCGTGGGCAAGCGGCTGCACGTCGTCGCCCCGGACGGGCCGGTCAAGCGGCTGCTGGAGATCACCGGCACCGCGCAGCGCTTCACGCTGCACACCACGCGCGAGGACGCGTTCGCCGGCGCCTGAAGCACGCACCACCAGCGGACACCGGCGGACCACCTTGAGCGCCGGCGCGGACGGGGTGACCATCGCGCCATGGCCACGACGCAGACGCCGGCGCCGGCGAAGCACCGCAACGTGTGGATATGGGTCAGCGCAGGACTGGGTGCCGTCGTCATCGCGCTCCTGATCTGGGGCCTCGCCACCAGGTCGGACCTGGACGACGCCAACCAGAAGGTCTCGCAGCTCCAGGAGCAGATCGATCAGGGCAAGCACGCGGGCAGCAACGCGGCGGTGTCCTACCAGCTCGCGTACCGGACGATCGAGGATCAGCTCGGCCAGTCCAAGGCGGACCAGTCGGCCACCGAGCAGGACCTCAAGGCCGCGCAGGCCAACGCCGAGCAGGCCCAGAAGGACGCGAAGGCCGCCGAGCAGAAGGCGGCGGACGCCAAGAGCGAGACCGACAAGGCCAACGCCGCGGCCGACAAGGCCAACGCCGACGCCAAGGCGGCCGAGGAGCAGCTGAAGGTGGCGCAGGACTGCGTGAAGACGATCGCCTCGATGGCGGTGACGGTGGCGCAGAGCGACGACCCTCAGGCCGAGGTGGACAAGCTCAAGCCCCAGCTGCAGGAGATCGCTCCGGACTGCAAGGCCGCGCTCACCGGCTGACCGCCTCCGGCGTCAGCGCGTCCAGGTCCGCCAGCGTCACCTTGGCCAGCGCCAGCGCGTCCTCGGCCGGCGGGAAGTGCGGGTTGGGGATGGCGATCACCCGCATGCGCGCGGCATGGGCGGAGCGGATGCCGCTCTCGGAGTCCTCGATCGCCGCGCAGCGCGACGGGGCGACGCTGAGCCGGCGCGCGGTCTCGCGGTAGACGTCCGGCGCGGGCTTGCCCCGCGCCACCTCCTCGGAGGACACGACCGCCATGAACTCCTCGCGCACGCCCATCTCGTCGAGCACGAGGTCGATCACCTCGCGGTTGGACGAGGAGGCGAGGCCCAGCGGGAAGTGCTCGGCGAGCCGGAAGACGGCCTCGCGGGCGCCCGGCAGCAGCGGCAGCTCGATGTCGTAGCGGGCGAGCAGGCGCTGCACGACGGCGTCGTTGACCTCCTGCGGGCTGAGCTCCACGCCGAGGTTGTCGACGAGATAGCGCGGCCACTCGCGCGAGCTCATGCCGAGCATGTCGCGCGTGGCCTCTGCGCGCCACTTCCCGCCATGGCCGGCCACCACGTCGCGGCGGGCGGCATCCCACACCTGCTCGGAGTCGACGAGCACCCCGTCGAGGTCGAAGATGATCGCCGCGATCATGCCGCGGCGGCCAGCGGCGGGCGGGCGACGCGGCGCACCGCGTCGAGCACAGCGCGCACGGCCGGGCCCGCCTCCGCGCCGGCGCGGCAGGCGCTGAACACGTGCCGGCAGGGCGCGACGCCGGTCAAGGGCAGGATGACCACGCCGGCCGGCGGCGCGGCCTGGGCCAGGCGCGGCACGAGCGAGACCCCCAGCTCCACGGCCACGAGCCCGAGCACCGCCTGCCAGTCGCCCGCCCGGTGGGCGACGCGCGGGCTGAAGCCGGCCGCCCGGCAGCCGGCGTTGAGCACCTCGTCGCAGGACCAGCCGACCGGCGGCGCGACCCAGTCCTCCCCGGCCAGCGCGGCCAGGTCGATGCGGGCGTGGCCGGCCAGCGGGTGGCCGGAGGGCAGCACGGCGTCGAGCGTGTCGGACAGCAGCTCCTCGCGGTGGAAGCGGGCGTCGCCGCGCCGGGGCGCCGCCGAGCACTCCATGCCCAGGATCACGTCGTGCTCGCGGCGCAGCAGCGCCGCCACGGCGTCGGGCGTCTCCAGCTCGAGCACGCGCAGGTTCACCCGCGGCGCGGCGGCGCGCAGCTCGCGGGCCGCGGGCGCGAGCAGGCCGGCCAGCGCGGTCGGGAAGCCGGCCACCCGGACCTCGCCGAGCGGCTCGGCGTCCTGGGCGGCCAGGTCGCCCTCCAGGCGCTCGAGCTGGGCGAACAGCGCGTGGGCGTGCTCGAGCAGGACCTGCGCGGCCGCGGTGAGGCGGACCGAGCGGCCCGCCGGCTCCAGCAGCGGATGGCCGACCTCGCGCTCGAGCGCCGCGAGCTGCTGGGAGACGGCCGACGGCGTGAGGTGCAGCGCGTCGGCGGCTGCGGCGAGCGTTCCGTGGTCGGCGACGGCGCGCAGCGTGCGCAGCCTGCGGATGTCCACCATGAAGCGCATCTTACGGGTCGTGTCCAGAAAGTCCACTCGCTCTTGCCGGTGACGTCCGTCAGCCTGCTCGGCATGCCCCGCCGCCACATCGCCGCCGCCGTCATCGTCGCGGTGATCTGGGGCGTGAACTTCGTCGTCATCCACGTGGGGCTCGAGCACTTCCCGCCGCTGCTGTTCGCGGCGCTGCGGTTCGCGCTCGTGGCGCTGGCGCTGCCGTTCGTCCCCCGGCCGGGCGTGCCCTGGCGCTACGTCATCGCCGTCGGGCTGTTCCTGTGCGTCGGCCAGTTCGGGCTGCTGTTCCTGGGCATGGCGCACGGCATGCCGGCCGGGCTCGCCTCGCTTGTGCTCCAACTGCAGGCGGCGTTCACCGTCGGCCTGGCCGTGGCGCTGCTGGGCGAGCGCCCTGGCGGCGGCCAGCTCGCCGGAGGCGCGCTGGCCCTGGCCGGGATCGCGGTGATCGCCGCCGGCCGGGCGGCGAGCGTCCCGCTCGGCGCGCTCGCCCTGACCGTGGGCGCCGCCGCCTCGTGGGGCGCCGGGAACGTCGTGACGCGCCGCGCGCGGCCGCCGCACCCGCTCGGGCTGCTCGTGTACGCGAGCGCCGTCGCGCCGGTCCCGCTGCTCGCGCTCTCGCTGCTCACCGAGGACTACGCCGGCGTGTCGATCGATGCCGGCGGCGTGCTGGCGCTGCTCTACGTGGTGATCCTGTCGACGCTCGGCGGCTTCGGCGTCTGGACCGCGCTGATGGCCCGCCACCCGGCGTCGTCGGTCGCGCCGTTCACGCTGCTCGTGCCGATCGCCGGGATCGCCGCCGCCTGGGCCTGGCTGGGCGAGGCGCCGACCGCGCCCGAGCTGGCCGGCGCGGCGCTCGTGCTGGGCGGGCTGGCGCTGACCGTGGGCCTCGGCCGCGGCTACGCGACGGCGCGCAGGCGGCGCAGCGGCTTCCCGCGCAGCGCCTTCACCACCGACTGAACCACGGCCTCGGACTCGTCGCGGCGGCCGTCCGTCACCGCGCCGACGATGCCGCGCTTGCGGGCGAGCACCTCGGCCATCGACTCGTCGATCGTCTCCGCGGCCAGCAGGTACCAGGCGGTCACGGCGTCGCGCTGGCCGATGCGGTGGCAGCGGTCCTCGGCCTGGTCGTGCATGGCCGGGCTCCACTCGAGGTCGAGGAACGCCACATTGGACGCGCGCGCCAGCGTGATGCCCTGCCCGGCCACGCGCGTGGAGCAGACGATGAGCTGCGGACCGTCCGGGGCCTGGAACGCCTGCACGGCGGCGTCGCGCTGCACCGCATTGTCGGCGCCGACGATGTGCAGCGCCTCCGGGAAGCGCTGGACCACGGCCTCCTGCACCTGGCGGTGGGAGGCGAACACGACCAGCGGCTCCTCGGAGGCCAGGAAGTCGTCGATCCAGGCCAGCGCCGCGCCGAGCTTCCCGCGCGCGGCGATCTGGCGCAGGGCGTTGAGCTGGGCCAGGCGCTCGGCGCGCAGCGTGGACGCCACCTTGGCCTCCAGCTCGGACAGCTCCAGCGGCTGCTCCTGCAGCCAGGCGACGACGTCCCGCTCGGCCAGCCGGTACTCCTTCTCGTTGTCCAGCCCCACCGGCACGACCGTCTGGCGCTTCTCCGGCAGCTGCGGCAGCACGTCGCGCTTGAGGCGGCGGACGAAGCAGCTGCGGCGCAGGTGCCAGTGGATGCGCTCCTCCGCGCCCGCGCCCTGGAAGCGGCGCTTGAAGCGCGCGCCCGAGCCGAACTCCTCCAGCCGGCCGAGGATCCGCAGCTGGGCGATCAGCTCGTCCGGGTGGTTCATCACCGGCGTGCCGGTCAGCGCCAGCCGGAGCGCCCCGTCCGGCAGGTTCTCGGCCAGCCGGCGGACGGCCCGCGTGCGCTTGGCCGCGGGGTTCTTGACATAGTGCGACTCGTCCAGGATGAGCGCCCGCGGGCGCGACAGGGAGAGGCGCTCGCGGTGGGAGTGGACGATCTCGTAGTTGAGGACGGTGATGTCGGCCTTGGGTATGACCTTCCCGGTGCCCACGACGACGTGCAGCGACCGGTGAGGCAGCCAGCGCTCGATCTCCCGCTGCCAGTTGAGCTTCAGCGAGGCCGGGCAGACGACCACCGCGGGGAACGCCCCGTCCTCCTCCAGCAGCGCGAGCGCCTCGATGGTCTTGCCCAGGCCCTGCTCGTCGGCGATGAACAACCGCCGCGACTCCAGCGCGTAGCGCACGCCGGCGCGCTGGAACGGCCGCAGCTCGCCGCCCAGGCGCGGCTCGCACTCCAGCTGCGGCCCGTCCGCGGCGCGCGAGCGCTGGACCGAGCCGATCGCCGCGTCGTGCTCGGTGCGCAGCTTGTCCAGCGCGACGAGCGCGTTCGCCGCCACGTCGATGCCGTGCACCCGGATGAAGTACTCGAGCGGCTGGAGCAGATAGGGGTCGAGCGGGACCGTGCGGCCGTGCTCCTCCGCCGCGGGCAGCCTGGCGAACGCGCCGACCATGTCCGGGTCCCAGTTCACGTCGAGCTTGAAGCGCGGCTCCCCGTAGCTCTCGACCAGCGACAGCGTGGCCGGCGCGGGCTCCAGGCCGACCTGCAGCCGGGTGGCGCAGCGCAGCGCGCGCGGGTCCAGCCGGGCGCCGTTCAGCTCGAGCAGCCCCTCGGCCACCGCCTGGGTGAACGGCAGCCACAGGCGGCCACCGCGCTCCTCGGCGGCCAGCTCCGCCGGCAGCTCGCCGGCGATGGCGTCGAGGACGAACCAGCCGCGCCCGTCGCGGCGGGCGGCGCCCACGCGCCCGACCCAGCCCTTGACCGCCCGCTCCAGCCACTCCGTCACCTCGGGCGCCACCGCCAGCTCCGGGAAGCGCTCGAGCACGCCCTGGACGTAGGCCGCCGTCGCGTCGGCGCGCGGCGCCCACCACTCCTTGGCCTGCCAGTCGAAGCGGCGGCCGGGGATCGAGCGCACGGCGTCGACGATGTCGGCCCGGTACGGGAACGCGAAGACCACGGAGTCGTGCCCGTGGTCGTTGCGGCGCAGCTCCACGTTGTGGACGGGGTCGGCGAGGCGCATGCTCACCGTCTCACCGTAGCCGTCAGGCAGGACGGGCCGGGCTGAGATGCCGCTCTATGGTCGCGGCGGTGTGGGGCCGCAGCTCGTGGAACGCGTAGCGGCGGCCGGAGTGCGTGTGCACGGTCAGCGTCGAGCGCTTGCGCTTCGTCCGCTGCTCCACGCGGGCCACGTCGCGCAGCAGCAGCGAGCGCACGCGGGCCACCGGCGCGTCGTCGAGCAGCCACAGCAGGCGGCGGTCGGTCAGCGCCAGGATCGCTCGCGGGCTCGCCCACGTGGACGCCGGCGTGACCAGCCGGACGGCCTCGCCCGCGCTGAGCATCGCCAGCAGCTCGGACCCGAGCGCGCGCCGGACCGCGTCGGCCAGCCAGCCGCCCCCGGCCGAGCGCGGCGGCGACGCGCCCTTCGGCCGCGGGGTGTGCTGCGCGCCCGCCCGCAGGACGTCGTAGGCCCGGTTGATCTCGGCCATCCGGGCCTCGCCGTCCGCGCCCGCGCGGTCGGGGTGCCAGCGCTTGGCCTGCTCGCGGTACGCGGCGGCGATCTCGCTCTCCGGCGTTCCGGGGCGCACGCCGAGCACCGCGTAGGGGTCCATCCGGGAATTGTGACGTGAGGATCCTGGCGATCGCGGACCGTCCCACGCACGCCGACCCGGCGAAGCTGGCGGTGCAGCACGACGTCGACGCGGTGGTCACGCTGGGCGACCTGCAGCCGAGCTGGATCGAGCCGCTCGAGCGCCTGCGGCTGCCCAAGCTGGGCGTCTACGGCAACCACGACGACGAGCCCTACATGGACTGGTGCGCGATCGACAACCTGCACCTGCGCCGGCTCGAGCTGGACGGCGGGCTGTCGTTCTGCGGCTTCGAGGGCTGCGTGTCCTACCGGCGCAGCGGCCACCGGATCGGCCCGTCCTACACGCAGAAGGAGGCGCGCCGGCTCATCCGCAGGCTGCCGCCGGCCGACATCCTGGTCTGCCACTGCCCGCCCGAGGGCGTCAACGACGACCCCTCCGACCCCGCCCACGTGGGGTTCACCGCGCTGCGGACGTGGGTGGACGAGCACCGGCCGCGCTGGCTGCTGCACGGCCACGTCCACCCCACGCCCGGGTCGCTCGTCCAGCGCGTCGGCGCCACGCGCGTGGCCTACGTCAGCGGCATCCGCCTGCTCGAGCTCACTTAAGGGGTCAGACCCCTTAACCGGCGCACGAGTTAAACGTCGCCTGACCCCTTTAGGTTCAGCGGGCGAGGGCGCCGACGACCTCCTGCCACCAGGCGCGCTCGGCCGGGCCGGGCGCGCCGGACAGCCGGCGGCGGGCGAACGCCTGCAGCTCGGCCGCCGGGCCGACGGCGAGCAGCGGGCCGGCCACGGCGTAGCGGCCGTCGGCGAGGGCGACCAGCGCGCCCGGCTCGTCGCGCCGGGTGCGCAGCTGCTCGATGACGGCCAGGCCGAGCAGTTCCGCCGGGCGCGACGGGTCGCCGTCGCCCGGCTGCCATGGGCGCACGGACGTGACCGAGGGACGGCTGAGCGGGCGCCGGCGGGCGCGCTCGGGCGGACCGACCGGGCCGGTGCGCCAGCGCCGGAGCAGCTCGCGGAACTCCACGGCGACCTCCTGGCGGACCAGCACGTGCAGCTGGTCTCCCGGCTGGATCACGGTGGAGCCGCGCGGCGGGATCGCCCGCTCGCCCCGCACGATCACGTTGAGCAGCGCCTCGCGGGGCAGCCCGAGCTCGCGCACCGGGTGGCCGACGACCGCATCGCCGGTGCGGACCGGGAACTGGATCGTCTCCGCCCCCAGCCGGTTCAGCAGCACCGGCTCGACCAGCGGCTCCGGGATCGCCGACTCGTCGCTGGTCACGCCCAGCCGGCGGGCGACGGGCACGATGGTCAGGCCCTGCACCACCGTCGGACACGAGCACGACGAAGAACGCCACCTCGAAGATCAGCCGGCTGTGGGGCACACCCGCGGTCACCGGGAACGTGGCCAGCACGATCGGCGTCGCGCCGCGCAGCCCGGCCCAGCCGAGCATCAGCCGCTCGCGCACGTTGAAGCCCCAGGCCACGGCGAGCGCGGCCAGCGGGCGCGCGACCGCGGCCGTGACGATCGCCACCGCGCCGCCGGTCAGCACGACATGGCCGAGCCGCGACGGGAAGACGAGCACCCCGAGCAGCAGGAACAGCCCGAGCTGGGCCACCCAGGCGACGCCCTCGTGGAAGCTCACGATGGTGCGCCGCGCGGGCGTCGAGACGCTGCCGACCACCAGGCCGGCGAGGAACGCGGCGAGGAAGCCCGAGCCGTCGAGCGTGGCGGCGCCGCCGTAGGCGACGCCCGCCAGCGCGAGCGAGGCGACGGGATACAGGCCCGCCGTCGGCAACGTGAGCCGCTGCAGCAGCACGACGCCGAGCGCGCCGGCCGCCAGCCCGACCGCCGCGCCGATCGCCAGCTCGTGGACCGCCAGCCAGAGCGCGTCGGGCAGGCCGTAGTCCGCCTGCTGGATCCAGGCGATGCAGCCGACCACGAGCAGCACCGCCACCGGGTCGTTGATGCCGGACTCGCCCTCCAGGGTGCGGGCGATCCGGCGCCGCAGGGTCGACCCGCGCAGCACCGCGAACACGGCCGCCGCGTCCGTGGCGGCCACCGTCGAGCCCAGCAGCAGCGCCTCCTCGGTGTCCAGCTCGGCGAACACGGCGCGCGCGGCGAGCCCGGTCAGCGCCGCGGTGAGCACCGTGCCCACCGTGGCCAGCGCGATCGACACGCGCGATCACCGGCCGGATCTCCGCCCAGCCGCTCGTCAGCCCGCCCTCGAACAGGATCAGCGCCAGCGCGATGACCGCGCCGTCCTGCGCCGCCTGGTTGTCGCCGAAGTGGATCCAGCCGAGTCCGTCGACGCCGATCGCCATCCCGACGCCGAGCACGAGCACCAGGCCGGGCAGCCGCAGGCGCCCGGCGAGCAGCGACGCGCCGATGCCCGCGGCCAGCAGCGCGCCGATCGCCAGCGCGAGGTGCCCCACGTCCACGAGCCGGCAGAAGCCTATGGGGCGGTCAGGAGCTCGCAGCCCCTCCACCCCGGCCTTGTTGACGGCCGGATTGGCCGGCGCGACCGACACGCGGTCGGACGGCAGCGGGAGCGAGCAGCTCGGCCGCGGCGCCCACCGGCACCTCGCGGCTCAGCCAGGCCGCCTCGGCGTCCGGGTCGGCCAGCACGCACGGCATGCGATCGTGCACGGGCGCGCACATCTCATTGGCCGGTCTCGTCAGGATCGCCGCGCCGGTGCCGTCGTAGACAGCCCGGCGAACGCGAACAGGGCGCCGCCGTCGACGGTGTAGCGGAACGGGATCCGCGGCGCGACCCTTGTCCTCCGACTTCAGCCACTCGTACCAGCCGTCGGCCAGCACGAGGCAGCGCCTGCCGTCCATCAGGCACCCGAAGCGGCTGGCGGCCGTCTCCAGCGCACGTTGATCGGCGCGAACTTCTGGCCGCGAAACGGCCGCAGCCCCCATGGCACGCCGCGCACGATGCCGGGCGCGGTGACCACGGCGATCGCCTCGGTCGGGCAGATGTTGGCCCGCTCCAGCGTCTCCGTCGGCCGGCGGGTCGAGCAGGCCGAAGCGCTGCGCGAGGTCAGGGCCGTCGACCGTCGACAGCGTGTAGCGGCCGCACATCTAGGCCGTCTGCACCTCGGTCAGCCCCAGCTCCTCGATCGCCTGCTCGCGCAGCTTGAACTTCTGCACCTTGCCGGTCACGGTCATCGGGAACTCGCTCACGCATTGAACGTAGCGGGGGATCTTGTAGTGGGCGATCCGGCCGCGGCAGTACTCGGCCACGGCCTCGCGGTCGAGCTCGGCGCCGCCGCGGCAGACGACCCAGGCCATCAGCTCCTCGCCGTAGCGCGGGTCCGGCACGCCGACCACCTGCACGTCGGCGACGTCCGGGTGGCCCATGAGGAACTCCTCGACCTCCCGCGGGTAGACGTTCTCGCCGCCGCGGATGACCATGTCCTTGATGCGCCCGACGATGTTGACGTAGCCCTCCTCGTCCATCACCGCCAAGTCGCCGGTGTGCATGAAGCGGCCGCGGTCGATCGCCTCGCCGGTGCGCTCCGCGTCGCTCCAGTAGCCGAGCATGACGCTGTAGCCGCGCGTGCACAGCTCGCCCGGCTCGCCGCGCGACACGACCTGACCCGTCTCCGGCGCGATGATCTTCACCTCGACGTGCGGGTGCACGCGGCCGACCGTGCCGACGCGCTTGTCCAGCGGGTCGTCCACCGCGGTCTGGGTGGACACCGGCGAGGTCTCGGTCATGCCGTAGCAGATCGTGACCTCGTCCATGTGCATGCGGTCGACCACGCGGCGCATCGTCTCCACCGGGCAGGGCGAGCCGGCCATGATCCCCGTGCGCAGCGACGACAGGTCGTAGTCGGCGAAGCGCGGGTGCTCGAGCTCGGCGATGAACATGGTCGGGACGCCGTAGAGCGCGGTGCAGCGCTCGTCCTGGACGGCGCGCAGCGTGGCCTCCGGCTCGAACGCCGGCGCCGGGATGACCATGCATGCGCCGTGCGTCGTGGCGCCCAGGTTGCCCATGACCATGCCGAAGCAGTGGTAGTAGGGCACGGGGATGCAGACCCGGTCGGCCTCGGTGAACCGGCAGCCCTCCCCCACGAAGTAGCCGTTGTTGAGGATGTTGTGGTGGCTGAGCGTGGCGCCCTTGGGGAAGCCGGTGGTGCCGCTCGTGTACTGGATGTTGATCGGGTCGTCGAACTGCGTGGCCGCCTGGCGGTCGGCCAGCTCGACCGGGTCGACGGAGTCGCCCGCGGCGAGGAACCCGTCCCAGTCGCGGCCGAGGAACACGACGCGCTCGAGCTCGGGCAGCGCCGGCCGCACCTGGTCGACCATGGACACGTAGTCGGACGTCTTGAACTCCGTGGCCGCGATCAGCATGCGGCAGCCGGACTGGCGCAGCGCGTACTCGAGCTCGGAGGTCCGGTAGGCCGGGTTGACGTTGACCAGGATGATCCCGGCCTTCGCCGTCGCGTACTGGGCGAACGCCCACTCGGCGCAGTTCGGGCTCCAGATGCCCACGCGGTCGCCCGGCGCGAGGCCCGCGGCGATGAACGCCCGCCCCGCCCGCTCGACCTCCGCGGCGAACTCGGCGTACGTGTAGCGGAGCCCCTGATGGACCGAGACGAGCGCCTCGCGGTCGCCGAAGCGCGCGACCGTGCGGTCGAGGTTGCCGCCGATCGTGTCGCCCAGCAACGGCGTCGTGGACGTTCCGGATGCGTACGACGGCTCCATGCGCTCTCTCCTCCTCGGTCCGAGGACCGAGCCTATCGCCGGACGGCGCGCAGATACGAGGCCGGGATGACCTGGAGCGGGTGGATCCGACCGGCCTCGAGCTTGAACCGCACCGGGACGCGCTTGGCGGGACAGCAGGTGCCGTAGCTCAGCACCACCGAGCCCTTGGTCTGCCCGGCAACCTTGACGCTCGCGCTCGGCGACAGCGAGTCGCGCCCCAGGTAGCTGCCGCGGTTGAAGAAGAAGGCGTAGGAGCCGCCCGACGCGTCGCCCACGGGACGGCCGATCAGCACGCGGAACCTGGCCCGCGGGTCATAGTCGGATGCCTTGAGCGCCGTGTAGCCCTGGCGGCGCACCTCGGCCACCGCGGCGGTGCGCTGCGCCTTCTGCGCCTTCGTGAGGGCGTGGTGCGTGGCCTTGTGCCGCTTGTGGTGCGTGGCCGGCGTCGCCGTGGGCTCCGGCGCGAGCGCCGCACCGGCCGCCGCCTTGTGGTCCGGAACGATCATCTTGTAGGAGGCGACGCCCACGCCGAGGAAGACGGCCGTGGCGAGCAGGCCCGTGATCCGCCGGGTCCAGCGGGACACCGCCCCGCGCTGGGGCAGTCTGCGCCGGTTCCGATCGGCCCGCACCCTCCGTGCCGTCGTGGCTGCCATCGAGCGCGATGGTCGCCCACTCAGCGTTCACAGTCAATGGGTGAGAGGACCCATGTGTGCGTTCGGGCACGCTGCCCGCGCGCGCGGCGGGGTAGGCCCGGTGTGTGACTGACCGTGAGCAGACGGCCGGCGGCCCCCTCGGGCGGATCGCCGGCAAGATCAAGGAAGCCGCCGGCGCCGCCGTCGGGAACGAGGACCTGGCCCGCGAGGGCCGGCTCCAGCAGGCCCGGGTGGACGCCGAGCGCGAGGCGGGCGCGGAGGCCGCCGAGGCCCGCCAGGCGCAGGCCGAGGCGGAGCTCCAGGCCGACCGGGCCGAGACGGCCGAGGAGCGCGCCCGGCTGCAGGCCGAGCTCGGCGCCGCCGACCGCGAGCGCGCCGCCGAAGGCGACCGCCGCGTGGCCGAGCAGGCCGCCGACGCGCAGGCCGCCCGCGAGTCCGCCGCCGCCGAGGCCAAGCGGGCGCGCGACGAGGCCGCCGCCCGCGCCCAGGAGCGCGAGGCGATCCGGCTGGAGCACGAGGCGGCGCAGGCCCGCGCCGCCGCCGACGCGATCGATCCCGAGGAGACGCCCCGATGAACCTCCGTTCCCTGCCCCGCGCCGCCGTCGGCGGCTACATCAAGGCCGTCCGCTGGCCGATCGACCGCGCCCTGCACGGGCGCGGCGGCGACGGCCGGATCGCCGTCGACCGCGCCGAGGCGGCGGCCCGCGACGTGGCCGGCACCGCCCTGGGCGACCAGGAGCTCAAGGCCGAGGCCGGCGCCCGCTTCTCCGCCGCCGACCAGCGCGAGCGCGCCCAGGCGCTGGACGCGCGGGCCCGCCGCGAGGCCGGCGAGGCCCGGCAGCGCCGCACGGCGGCCCAGCAGGACGCGCGCGAGCGCAAGCGCGCGGCCGACCGCGAGCGCCAGCAGCGCAAGCGCGCCGCCGCCCGCGCCGAGAACGAGCGCAAGCAGGCCGCCGAGAGCGCCGCCGCACGTGCCGAGGCCGCGATCGACGAGCAGGCCAAGCGCGACCGCCTCGAGCAGCTCGATCGCGAGACGGCCGCCCAGGCCGAGCGCGAGGAGGCGCTGACCGCGCGCGACGAGGCCCGCCGGCTCGCCACCGCCACCGCGGACGCCAAGGCCGCGCGCAAGGGCTAGTACCGGTGCCGCGGGGGCCGGTGCTCAGCCGAAGAAGGTCTGGTAGAGCAGGAAGACGTTCAGGGCGACGATCATCGCGGCCACCAGGCTCGCGATGATCGTGGTCTGGCGCTGGTTGACCAGCGGCCCCATGACGTCGGCCCGCCGGGTGAGCAGCAGCATCGGGATCAGCGCGAACGGGATCCCGAACGAGAGCACGACCTGGGAGACGACCAGCGTCGTCGACGGGTTCAGGCCGACGCCGAGCACGATCAGCGACGGCGCCATGGTGATCGCGCGGCGCAGGAACAGCGGGATCCGCCGGTCGATGAAGCCCTGCATGACCACCTGGCCGGCGAACGTGCCGACGCTCGAGCTCGACAGGCCGGAGGCCAGCAGCGCCACCGCGAACGCGAGCGCGGCGCCGCCGCCGAGCAGCGCCTCGAAGCCGTCGTACGCGCCCTGGATGGTGTCGACGCCGGTGCGGCCCGAGGAGTGGAACAGCGCCGCGGCCACCACCAGCATCGTCATGTTCACGATGCCCGCGAGGCCCATGGCCAGTCCGACGTCGAGGCGCTGGAAGCGCAGCAGCTCGCGGCGCTCGTCCGCGTTCTCGGGGCGGATCCGCTGCGAGGTGAGCGCCGAGTGCAGGTAGACGACGTGCGGCATCACGGTGGCGCCGAGGATGCCGACGGCGAGCATCACGCTGCCCGCGCCGGCGAACCCGGGCACGAGGCCGGCGACGAACGCGCGGCGGTCGACGTTGACCTGCAGGAGGTCGTAGAAGAAGCCGAGGCAGACGATGCCGAGGAGGCCGGCGATGGCCAGCTCGAAGCGCCGGTAGCCGCGCGTCTGCAAGCCCAGGATGGCGAACGCCACGACCGCCGTGATCAGCCCGGCGACGAACGGCGGCACGCCGAACAGCAGGTTCAGGGCGATCGCCGCGCCGACGAACTCGGCCAGGTCGGTGGCGATGGCGATCAGCTCCGCCTGGATCCACAGCCCGACCGTGGCCGGGCGCGGCAGGTGCTCGCGGCACAGCTCGGGCAGGTTGCGGCCCGTGGCGATGCCGGTCTTGGCCGACAGGTACTGCACGAGCATCGCGATCAGGTTCGCCGCGACGATCACCCACACGAGCAGGTAGCCGTACTTGGCCCCGCCGGCGATGTTGGTGGCGAAGTTGCCCGGGTCGATGTAGGCCACGGCGGCCACGAACGCCGGCCCGAGCATCGCGACGACCCCGCGCAGGCCGCCGCGCGAGCGCACGCGGCGCAGCGGCGACTCGACCGCCGGGAGCGTGACGCGTCGGCGGCTTCCGAGCCGGGCGCGGCGGGGTCACGCCGGCCCCGCCGTGCGGACGCGCATCGCCGCGGCCAGCCGGCCGCCGAGCACGTGCACGTCGCCGCGCAGGCGCACGAACAGCGGGCCGCCGAACGGCTGCTTGTCCTCCACGCGCAGGGCGGCGCCCGGCGCGATCCCGCGCTCTGACAGGTAGCGCAGCATCTCGGGGTCCGAGTCCGACACGCGGACGAAGATGCCCTCGGCGCCGGGCTCCAGCGCGGACAGGCTCTCGGTCGGCTCCTCGGGCAGGGTCAGGTCCTCCGTCGGGATCGGGTCCCCGTGCGGGTCGTGCGTCGGATGGCCGAGCTTGGCGGCGATCAGCGCCTCGAGGTCGTCGGACAGCACGTGCTCGAGCACCTCGGCCTCGTCGTGCACGCGGTCCCAGGGAACGCCCAGCGTCTCGGCGAGGTACAGCTCCAGCAGGCGGTGGTGGCGCAGCACCTCGAGCGCGACGCGCGTCCCGGACGTGGTCAGGCGGACGCCGCGGTAGGGCTCGTGTGTGACGAGCCCCTGCTCGCCGAGCTTTCTCACCATGCCCGAGGCGGAGGCCGGCGTGACGCCCAGGCGCTCGGCCAGCGCCGTCGTGCTGACCGCGCCGTCACAGCGGTCCTGCAGGGCGTAGATGGCCTTCGCGTAGTCCTCCACGGCGGGGGAGAACTCTGTCTGTCGCGTTGCCACGAATGAGATTATGGCGTGCCTAACTTTGAAGTTCAAGTACCGTGGCGAAGCGGATGCGCCGCCTCACGCTCGTGCTCGCGCTGATCGGCACCGGCATCGCCGGCTACCTGACCTGGGTGCACTATGGGCACCTGAAGATCGTCTGCCTGTCGGGCGGCGGCGGCTGCGAGAAGGTGCAGTCCTCCAGCTACGCGGAACTGGCCGGCGTCCCGGTGGCCGTCCTCGGCCTGATCGGCTATGTGGCGATCCTGGCCAGCCTGGCGCTGCCGGAGGAGTACGGCGCGGTCGCCGCCGCGTTCCTGTCGCTCGTCGGCTTCGGCTTCTCGGCGTACCTGACCTGGGCCGAGCTGTTCCGCATCCACGCCATCTGCCAGTGGTGCGTAGCCTCGGCGTGCGTCATGACGGTGCTGATGGTCGTCTCGGTGGCACGCGTGCTGCGCACCTGAACGATCGCGTGCAGGCCCCGGGCGGGGCTCCGATCGGCGCTATCCCGTGTTGGGAGCCAGTGATGCCCGACGGACCCAGCCTCACGCGCCGGCAGGCGCTGCGTGCCGGTGCCGGTGCCCTCGCGCTCAGCGCCGTCCGCGTCTCCCCCGCTCTCGCCGCCTCCGGGCCGCGCATGTTCGAGCTGCCGATCCCCGACGGCGGCGCCCACGCCGCCGGCGGGTGGCGGACGACGCCCGCGCTGCGGGCGCCGCGCCGCTTCGACCTCGTCGGCCTCGGCTGGAGCGCCGGCGCCGTCGAGCGCTCAAGTCCGGTCGCGCGTCGCCGGCGGCCGGTGGACGGCCTGGGTGCCGCTCGCCGCCGACCACGCGCCCGCCGGCGGCACCGACCCGGCGTTCGTGGGCTCGGCCGACGAGCTCCAGCTGCGCCTGCGCGGCGCCGCCCGCGGCCTGCGCGCCCGCTTCGTCCAGGCGCTCGGCCATGCGCCCGCGCATGCGCGGGCCGCCGCGGTCTCCGAGCCGCCGATCATCCCGCGCTCCGGCTGGGGCGCCGACGCGCGTCATCCCGCGCGCGGCGCCGGAGTTCGGCGTGGTGCAGGTGGCGTTCGTCCACCACACCGTCACGGCGAACGACTACGCGGCCGGGCGACTCGGCCGCCATCGTGCTCGGCATCGCCCACTACCACCGCGACTACCAACGGCTGGAACGACATCGGCTACAACTTCCTCGTCGACCAGTACGGGCAGGTGTTCGAGGGCCGCGCCGGCGGCATCGAGAACGCGGTGGTCGGCGCCCAGGCGCAGGGCTACAACTCGCAGTCGACGGGCGTCGCCTGCCTGGGCACGTTCACCAACGTGACGCTGCCCGAGGTGGCCATGGACGCGCTCGCGCGGCTGATCGGCTGGAAGCTCTCGCTGCACGGCGTGCCGGTGCTGGGGCGCGTGACGCTGGCGTCGCTCGGCGGCGCGGACAACCGCTACCGCGCCGGGACGAACGTCGTCTTCCAGCGCATGTCGGGCCACCGCGACGGCGACGCCACGAGCTGCCCCGGCAACGCGCTCTACCGCCAATTGGGCAACCTGCGCACGCTGGCCAACGGCTACTCCGGCCCGGTCGACGGGATCACGGTGACCACGTCGGCCTACCAGCGCGGCGCGCGGCCGGTCGCGCTGGCCGGGATGCTGCGGTTCGCCGACGGCTCGTCGCCCGCGGGCGCGAACCTGAGCATCGAGTACACGACCGCGGGCTCGGCCTGGGCGCCGGTGGCGTCCGCGCTGTGCGGCGCCGGCGGAAGCTGGTCCGCCAGCGCCGTGCTGCCCTCCAGCGGCCAGGTCCGGGCGGTGTTCGCCGGCGATGCGACGCGGCCGCCCGTGCAGTCGCCGGCCGTGCCGGTGACCGTCGTGCCGAGGCTGTCGCTGGCCAGCGCGAGCCGGCGGACGACGCCGGGCGGCAAGATCGCCGTCTCCGGCACCGTCTCCCCCGCCCCGGGCGGCGTCACGCTGACGCTCGAGCGCCTCGTCGGCCGCCGCTGGGTGCGCGTGCGGCGGCGCACGGTGGCCGTGGCCGGCGGGCGTTTCGCGTCCACGGTGCAGCTGAGCCGCCGCGGGCTCTACCGGCTCGTCGTCTCCGCCTCGGGCGCGAGCCGCTCGCGCCAGCTGCGCGCGGTCTAGTTCGTGTCCGTGCTCGTGTTCGCCTTGCGCAGCCAGTCGGTGAGCTTGTCGGCCGCCCCGCCGACCTTGTCCCCGGCGCCCTTGACGCCGTCGCCGACGTCCTTGAACAGGCTGCGGAAGCGCTCGGAGTAGAACTCGGCGGCGTCGCCCGCCTCCACTCGCGGCTGGTCGGGGTCGGTGCGCTTGCGGTACTCGCCGGACATCACCCGGTCGTACTCGCCGGAGCGCACCCACTTCATCAGCTCGTTCACCCGCCGCACGGGGAACGGGTGCGTCTGGAAGAGCTCGGTGCGGAAGCGGGTCAGCTTGTCGAAGCCGGGCTCGACCTCGTCGTACTCGGCGGCCTGGCGGACGAACGCGTCGAGGCTCAGCTTCCGGGAGGCGGCGCCGCCGGCGATCACCATCAGCGTCTGGCACGTCGTCATCGGGCTGCGGTTGACCAGCGTGGCCGCGCGGTCGCACGACAGCTCGGCCGCCCGGTACCACTCCAGGAGCGCCAGCTCGACGGCGAGCAGCGGCAGCCCGGCGAAGAACGGCAGCCGCAGCAGCGGGCTGACGCCGACGCTGAGCAGGATCATCAGCGCCGTCATGTACATCACGTGGTCGGACAGGATGTGGCCGACCTCGTGCCCGAGCACGGTGCGCAGCTCGGCCTCGTCCATCGTGTTCACCGTGCCGGAGTTGAGCAGGACCACCGGCCGCTTGGCACCGACCGTCATGGCGTTGATGATCGGCATCTGGACCAGGTAGACCTCCGGGATCTCGGTGATGTCCAGCCGGGCCAGCGCCGCCCGGTGCGCCGCCCACACCTCGGGCAGCTGGTCGTCCCCGATCCGCACCGCGTTGCCCAGCAGCAGCTGGCGGAAGCCGCGCTCGTACCCGTACTCGATGAGCTTGCGGACGACCATGTCCATCATCGGGATCGACTTCAGCGCCGCGGTGGCCGCCCGGTCGGCCGGGTGCTCGTACGCCTTCGGCGAGAGCTCGATCAGGCGCTGGTCTTCGGGGAGCGTGTGGGCGGCCATGTGACCAAGTTAACGCGCCGGACGGTCTTTGAGCCGTATCACCAGACGAAGGCCGCTCCACACGGCGTCGATCGCGCAGACCTTGTTGTCCACCAGCCCCGCCTCCAGCCCGATGTCGCGCACGACTATGTCGCTCAGGTCGCTGGGGACCTTCGACGCCTGCTTCGGCCAGGCGATCCACAGCCCGGTCGCGGGCTCCATGCTCGCGCGCAGCGCCGGCAGCCGGCGCGCGTAGTCACGACGCTCGGTGTGGAAGCTCACGATCACGTCGGCCGTGCCGCGTGCCCGGCGGACCACGGTGACCCCGTCCGGCAGCTCCGGGACCGCGAACCCGTCCGGCGCCCCCAGCAGCAGCAGCCGGTGCCCCGGCTTGATCCCCAGCTTCTTGGCCAGCGGCGTGCCCGAATAGCCCGCGCTCATGTCGCCGCGGAGCCTACGCCACGCTGTATGGTCTGACCGATGAACGCGACCGAGGTCGTCGGCGCGGTCCTGGCGACGGCCCCGGACGCGCTCTACGTCGCGTCGCTGGGCACGCCCACATCGGCGCTGCGAGCGGCGAGCGACGACGGGCCGCATCTGTACCTGGGCGGGTCGATGGGCGTCGCCCTGGCCGCCGCGCTCGGGGTGGCGGAGAAGCGCCCTGAGCGGGCGGTGGTGGCGCTGCTCGGGGACGGCGAGCTCCTGATGGGCGCCGGGTCGCTGTGGAGCCTCGCGGGACGCGCGCCGGCGAACCTGCTGGTCGTCGTGCTGGTCGACGGCCACTACTCGATCACCGGCGGGCAGCCGCTGGAGGTGCCCGCCCGGTTTGCCGAGCCGGCCGCGGCGCTGGGGCTGAGCGCCGCCGAGGCAAGCACGCCCGCGGAGATCGCCCGGCACGTCGCCGCGCTGCCGCGCCCGGGGGTGCTCGAGGTCCGCTACGACGAGCGTGACTGGCCCGGGCCGTCGCCGTTCGTCGACCCGCCGGCGGTCCGGCTGCGGTTCGAGCGGGCGGCGGGTTGAGCCGGAGCCACAGAGTCGCGCGGGCGGCGATCCTGCGGGCGGCGGAGAGCCCGCGCGTGAACCGGTTCGTCACCCGCTACGGGATGCGGCTGGGCGCCCGGCGCTACGTTCCCGCCGAGACGCTGGACGAGATCGTGCCGATCTTCCGCGCTCTCAACGCGCGCGGCGCGCGGGCGGCCACCGGGCTCTTCGACGACGACGCGGTCACGCCCGCCGACGTGGAGCGCCACGAGCGCGAGTACGGGCGCCAGGTCCAGCGGCTCGCCGACGAGGGCCTGGACGCGAACACGGCGCTGAAGCTCACCCATCTCGGCGTGCGCGTCGACCCCGAGCTCGTGTTCGCCGCCACCTCGGGTCTGCTCGACGCGGCGCGCGAGCGCCGGATGCGCCTGCGCATCGACATGGAGGAGAGCGCCCTGGTCGAGCCGACGCTCGCGCTCTACCGGCGGCTGCGGGAGAGCGGGCGCGACAACGTCGGGATCGTGCTGCAGAGCTACCTGCACCGCTCGCCGGACGACCTCGAGGCGCTGCTGCCGCTGGGGCTGAACGTGCGGATCGTCAAGGGCGCCTACCTGGAGCCGCCGCGCCTCGCGCTGCAGGACCGGGCCGAGATCGGCGCCGCCTACGTGCGGCTGCTCGAGCGGGCGCTGCCGCACGCCGCGTTCACCGCCGTCGCCACGCACGACCCGGCGATGATCGCCGCCGCCCGCGCGATCGTCGAGCGCGCGCGGATCGCCGGCGACCGCTACGAGTTCCAGATGATCTACGGCATCGGCGTGGGCGAGCAGCGCCGCGTGCTCGCGGCGGGCCTGCCGCTGCGTGTGGTCATCCCCTACGGCCCCACCTGGTTCAGCTACCTGATGCGCCGCCTGGCCGAGCGCCCGGCGAACCTGGCGTTCTTCCTGCGCGGCGCGCTGAATCGTTAGAGGTCCAACTCGGCCTCGAGGACGATCGGCGCCAGCACGCGCGCGCCCTCGGCCGCGGCCAGCGCGCCCCGGGCCACGAGCGCCGCGTCCTGCGCCCGGCGCAGCGGGAACGTCTCCACGCCGAGTTGCGCCAGCAGCCCGTGCGCCGCCCGGCCGAGGGGCATCTGCGAAGGGTTGCGCTCCCCCAGCCCGCCGCGCATCGAGACGACCATGGGAAACCCGAGCCCGTAGGGGACCACCAGCGATCCGATCGCGTTCAGCGCGTTGCCCAGCCCGCTGCTCTGCATGAGCACGAGCGGCATCCCGCCGGCCGCGCGGAACCCGGCGGCCCAGCCGACGCACTCCTCCTCGCGGGTCAGCGTGCGCAGGTCCGGCAGCCCTGCGGCGACGGGCGAGAGCCGCTTGTCCGGCACCCAGGCCGCCGCCTCCACGCCGCCCTCGACCAGCGCCTGCGCCAACTCGGCCTGCCAGCTCATGCGCCGGAGGTGTTGCGGTTCCAGGCCTCGACGTGGCCGCGCATCAGCCGCCGCGCCGCCTCCGCGTCCCCGGCGGCCACGGCCGCGGTGATCGCCGCGATGTCGTCCGGGATCGTCGCCGAGTGTGCATCGGGGCGCAGCAGCGCCCGGTGGCGGCGCAGGACGGCGTCGTGGATGCCCAGCGCGATCCCGATCCGCAGCCGGTTCTTGGTCGCCCGGGCCAGCGCCTCGTGCCAGCGCACGTCGGCCTCCGCCACGGCCGCGCCGGCGGCGGTGCGGGCCTCGGCGGCGAGCGCCTCCAGCGCCGCGATGTCCGACGCATCGGCCCGCCGGGCCGCCCAGGCGGCGTTCTCGCCCTCGAAGTCCAGGCGGAACTCCGCCAGGTCCTCGAGCGACGCGCCGCGCAGGTTGACGAGCGCGGCCAGTGCGTCGCCCACCGTGGCCTCCGAGGGCGTGACGGCATAGGAGCCGCCGGCCTTGCCCGGCCGCACCTCGATCATGCCGACCGCCTCCAGCGAGCGCAGCGCCTCGCGCAGCGTCGGCCGTCCGACGCCGAACTCCTCGCACAGGTCGCGCTCGGCCGGCAGCCGCTCGCCCGGGCGGATGCGCCCGGAGACGATGGCCTCGCGCAGCTGCTCCAGCACGTGGTCGAACGAGCGGACCCGGCGGGCCTTCGCGAAGCTGGCCATCAGTTTTGGTTTTACCATACGCTGTGAGACATGAGCGCAACGATCGATCTCAACGTCGACGCCGGCGAGTCCTACGGCGCCTGGCGGATGGGCGACGACGCGGCGCTGTTCGCGGCCGTGTCCAGCGCCAATCTCGCCTGCGGGTTCCACGCCGGCGATCCGGGGACGATCCGCGTCGCGCTCGCCGCGGCGGCGGAGGCCGGCGTGGCGGTCGGCGCGCACCCGGGGCTGCCCGACCTGCCGGGGTTCGGGCGCCGGCCGATGGTGCTGACGCCGCAGCAGGTCCGGGACGACACCCTCTACCAGGTGGGCGCCTTGGCGGCGTTCGCGCGCGCCGCCGGCGTGCCGCTGCACCACGTCAAGCCGCACGGCGCGCTGAACACGCACACGGCGGAGCTCTCGGACGCGCACGCGGAGGCGATCGTGGACGGCGTCCGCGCGTTCGACCCGGCGCTGCCGCTGATCGCGATCGCCGGCTCCGGGCTCGAACGGGCCTGCGTGCGGCTCGGCCATCCCGTCGTGGCCGAGGGCTTCCCGGACCGCGGCTACGCGCCGGACGGGTCGCTCGCCCCGCGCGGCACGGACGGCGCGATCGTCCACGACGCCGAGCTGGCCGCCGCGCGCGCCGTGCGGATGGTGCGCGACGGCACGGTGGAGGCGATCGACGGGAGCGTGGTCGGCCTGCGGCCCGGCACGCTGTGCATCCACGGCGACAACCCGGGCAGCGTGGCCACCGCGCAGGCGATCCGGGCGGCCCTGGAGGGCGACGGCGTGACGATCGCCCCGTTCTGAATGGCGCCCGTCGGCCAGTACCTGCGCTACGCCACCGAGTTCGCTGAGGCGGCGAGCCTGCGCGTGCTCGCGCTCGCGGCGGCGCTGCAGGCCACGCGGCCGGACGGCGTCCGCGAGATCTACCCGGGCTACGGGTCGGTCTACGTGGAGTGGGACGACGCCGTGCTGCCCGACGCCCGGCCATGGATCGACGCGGCGCTGGCGGCGCCCGCGAGCGAGCTCGACGACCCGCGGGAGATCGAGGTCCCCGTGCGCTACGGCGGGCTCGACACCGACGATGTGGCGCGGACGACCGGCCTCGCGCCGGAGGAGATCGCCCACCTGCACGCGGCCGGCGCCTACCGCGTGTGGGCCCGCGCCACGGCCGGCCAGCCGATGCTCGCCGGCAACGACGAGCGCCTGCGCGTGCCCCGGCGGGACGTCCCGCGCGGCGACGTGCCCGCGCTGTCGGTGGCCATCACCGGCGGGCAGACGACGATCTACCCGCTGCTGCTGCCCGGCGGCTGGAGCGTCATCGGCACGGCGCTCGAGAACGTCTATGACCCGCACCGCGACGACCCCTTCCTGTTCGGCCTGGGCGACCGCGTGCGGTTCGTCGCGGCCGACGGCGAGCCGCCGGGGTCGCCGGAGGTCCGCGAGTTGCTGCCGGCCGAGCCGCGCCTGCCGGCGCTGCGGGTCGAGGAGGCCGGGACCTACGACCTCGTGCTGGACGGCGGCCGGCTCAACCAGGCGCATCACGGCATGGCCCAGTCGGGGCCGCTGGACCCCCCGGCCGCGGACCTGGCCAACGCGCTGTGCGACAACCCGCCGGGCACGGTCCTGATCGAGTCGGCGCTGAAGGGACCGGTGCTGCTCGCGCTCCGCGACCTGTGGGTGGGGGCGGCGGGCCGCGGGCTGGCGCTGGAGGTCGACGGCGAGCCCGCCATCCAGGCGACGACGGCGGTGCGCGCGGGGCAGCGGCTGGAGCTCGTCGCGACGGGTCAGGGCGTGCGCGGCTACCTCGCGCTGGCCGGAGGCATCGAGGCCGAGCGCTTCCTCGGCTCGGCCAGCGTCGACCGCTTCGGGTTGCTGGGACGCCCCCTGCGCGCCGGCGACGTGCTCGGGCTCGGGCAGGAGCCCGAGCGGCCGCCGCGGGAGATGCGCGCTCGGAGGCCGCAGGTCCCGGCCCACTCCGTCATCCGCCTGCGCCGCGGGCCGCAATGGTCCGCCGAGGCCGAGCGCGCGCTGACCGCGAAGCCGTTCACCGTCGCCACCGGCGACCGCATGGGCATCCGCCTCGAAGGGCCCGAGGTCCCCGGCGGCGAGCTGCTGAGCGAGTCCCCTCCCCCGGGCGCCGTGCAGGTGCCCTCCGGCGGGGTGCCGATCCTGCTGCTGGCCGACCGGATGCGCAGCGCCGGCTACGACAAGCCCGCGGTCATCCACCCGGACGACCTCGGCCTGGCCGGCCAGCTGCGCCCCGGCGAGCAGCTGCGCTTCGTGTTCGCCGGCGACCACCCCGTCCCCTGGTTCCGCGACCTACGGGCCCGTTGAAGAATTCCGGCACGCCTGCTGCGGCACATCCGCGGCGCCTCGCGCGACCCGCGGTGCTCACGTGCCAGAGGCACGCATCGCGACCGCATGCCGGCCCGAGGCATCCACGGCTGCACCACATCAGGCGCACCGCCCATTCTTCAACGAACCCCCGAGGAGAAACATGAGCCGCTTCGAGAACACGTGCGTCCTGGTCACCGGCGCGGGTCACGGCATCGGCCGGGCCACCGCCGAGCGCTTCGCCCGCGAGGGCGCCCGTGTCGGCGTCAACGACATCGACGGCGACCGGGCGCGGGCGGTGGCGGACGCCGTGGGCGGGCTGGCGCTCGCCGGAGACGTGAGCGAGGAGGCCGACGTCGAGCGCATGACCGGCGAGCTCGTCGACGCCTTCGGTCCGGTGGACGTGCTGGTCAACAACGCGGCGATCGCCAGCTACGAGGCCACGATCCGCCACTTCCTCGAGGGCGACCCGGAGTGGTGGAACCGGATCATCAAGAACAACCTGACGAGCGTGTTCCTGTGCTCGCGCGCGGTCGCCCGCAGCATGGCCGAGCGCCGGCGCGGCGCGATCGTCCACGTCTCCAGCGGCGGCGCCAGCCACGCCCACCGGGCGATGGGCTCCTATGACGCGGCCAAGGGCGGCATCGAGGCCCTGACCCGCTCGATGGCGCTCGACCTCGCGCCCTACAACGTGCGGGTCAACTTCGTCGTCCCCGGGCTGATCCGCACCTACGACATCGACGACGAGCTGGCCGCCGAGCGTGGCCAGGTCGTGCCGCTGGGACACCTCGGCGCCGCCGCCGACCTCGCCGGCCCGATCGCCTTCCTGGCGTCCGCGGACGCGGGCTACATCACCGGCGCGGGCCTCGTGGTGGATGGCGGCGTGCTCGTCCAGCAGCGCTCCGCCCCGGTCGACATCTACCCGCCCTCGCGCTTCCCGGAGGTCCCGTACACGCCCGCGTAGGGTTCACGCATGACCTTCATCACCGGCGTCGACTTCATCGCCATCCCGGCCAAGGACTTCGAGGAGTCGGTCCGCTTCTACGGCGAGACGCTCGGCCTCCCGCCCGGCAAGCGCTGGGGGAGCATGCCCGGCGCGGAGTTCCAGGCCGGCAACCTCACCCTGGCGATCATGGAGCCGACGGCGTTCGGCGCGGAGTTCGGGCCGCACAGCCTCCCGGTCGCGTTCCACGTCGACGACGTCGCCGCCCGCCGGGCGGAGCTGGAGGCCAAGGGCGTCGAGTTCACCGGCGACTCGCTCGACTCCGGCGTCTGCTGGCAGGCGTTCTTCAAGGACCCGGCGGGCAACCCGCTCAACCTCCACCACCGCTACGCGCCGGCGTAGCCGGCGAGTTCGGCGATCACCTTCGAGACCTGGGCGCCCTGCCAGGCCAGCGGCGAGGCGCCGGGCTCCTCGGAGACCAGGCGGGCGCGCGGGAGCGCGCGCTCGTAGCGCTCGCCCACGGCGTAGGGGTGCTCGGGGTCGGCCTCGTCGCGGCTGGCCACGATCACGGTCGGCGCCCCGATCGCCGACAGGTCCTCCCAGGCCTCGAACGGCCGCGAGCGCGGGACCACGCGCAGCGCGTCGGCCAGCGCCTCCGGGTGCTCGTGCGCCGACAGGCGCTGGCGCAGGACCTTGAAGATCGTGTCGTGCCAGCGCTCGGGCACGCTCGGCTCGCCGTAGGCCTCGATGAACCCCTCGACGCCGCCGTCGCGCAGCCCGGCCGACAGCGCGTCCCAGCGGTCGAAGTCGCGCTCGGCCTCCGGGTCGTACGCGGGCGTGAGGATGGCCAGCGCCGCCACGCGCTCGGGGTGGGCCAGCGCGAACGCGGTGATCGTGTGCGCGCCCATCGAGGCGCCGGCCAGCACGGCGCGGTCGATGTCCCGGGCGTCGAGGACGGCCAGCAGGTCGCGCGCCAGCCGGCCATAGCCGTAGTCCTCCGGGTCGGCCGCCGGGTCCGACGTCCCGTGCGCGCGAGCGTCGTAGCTCAGTACCCGGTGGCCGGAGCGCTGCAGCGCGTGCGAACCCATGACGACATAGCGCCGCGTGGCCGTCAGCCCGTGCAGGAGCACCACCGGCGTTCCCTGGCCGGACTCGTCCCCGCGCACGGTCACCCCGCCCGCCTCGATGCTCAGCTCGTCCGCCACTATCCTCGGATTGTGCCCACCGACGCCACCGAAGCCACCTTCGAGCGCGATGTCCTGCAGCGCTCGCACGAGGTCCCCGTCGTCGTCGACTTCTGGGCCGAGTGGTGCGGGCCCTGCCGCGCACTCGGGCCGGTGATCGAGAAGGCCGTGGCCGAGCGCGCACCCAGCGTCGAGCTCGTGAAGGTCGACACGGACGCCAACCCGCGCATCTCCTCCGCCTTCCGCATCCAGTCGATCCCGGCGGTCATGGCGTTCCGGGACGGCAAGGTGGTGAGCGAGTTCATCGGCGCCCAGCCGCCCGCGCAGGTCGCGCGCTTCCTCGACGCGCTGCTGCCGAGCGAAGCCGACGCGCTGGTCGAGGCGGGCACGGAGGACGCCCTGCGCCGCGCGCTCGAGCTCGAGCCGGGGCGGGCCGACGCCGCCGTCGCCCTGGGCCGCATCCTGGCCGAGCGCGGCGACCGCGAGGCGGCGCTGGTCGTGCTGGGCAACGTGGCCGGCTCGTTCGCCGCCGACGGCATGGCCGCCCGGCTGCGGCTCGAGGCCGACCCGGACCTGGCCGAGGCGTTCGCCGCGCTGGACCGCGGCGAGACCCAGCGCGGGCTGGACGCGCTCATCTCCGCGATCGCCGCCACGGACGACGAGGACCGGCGCGAGGCGCTGCGCCGCGCCGTCGTGGGCGTGCTGGACGACCTCGGCGTCGAGCACCCGGTGGCGCGCGAGTCGCGGCGCAAGCTCGCCTCGGCCCTGTATTAGGACGGCTGCAGCCCCTCCGCCCCACCCCGATCATCCGACCGTTCTAGAGCGGCAGCGCCAGCTGCCCCGTCGGCGCGACCGGCGGCGGCGGCCGGTCGGGCTCGACGTCGTCGAAGCTCGCCATCCGCACGCCCAGCAGCCGTACCGGCCGCGGCGGCGCGTACGCCTGCAGGAGCGCCACCGCCGTCTCGGTCACCTGCCCGACCTCGTGCGTCGAGGCCGCGAGCGTCTTCGCCCGCGTGACCGTCGTCCAGTCGTCGAGGCGCACCTTGATCGCCACCGTCCGCCCGCGGCGCTGCTTGCGCGCCAGCCCGGCGCACAGCTCGGCCGACATCTCGCGCAGCAGCCGCTCGAGCTCGGCGTGGTCGTCGATGTCGGTGTCGAAGGTGCGCTCCGTGGAGACGGACTTGGCCGGGCCGCCGTCGGTCTCCACGGGCGAGTCGTCGACGAACTCGGCGCGCGACTTCAGATAGCGGGCCGTGCGGTCGCCGAACAGCGCGGCCAGCTGCGCCTCCTCGGACTGCTGGAGCTGCCCGACCGTGGCGTAGCCGAGCTCGGCCAGCCGTTCGGCCGTCTTGGGGCCGATCCCCGGGATCCGGCGCGTGGGCGCCGGCGCGAAGCGGATGCACGCCTCCTCGCGCCCCATCGCCACGAACCCCGCGGGCTTGCCCAGGTCCGAGCAGCACTTGGCCACGAGCCGCGACGGCCCGACCCCGACCGAGATCTGGATGCCGGCCGCCTCGCGCACCTCCGCCACCAGCTCGCGCAGCACGCGCAGCGGCTTCGCCACCCCGGTCAGGTCGGCGTAGGCCTCGTCGATGCTCACGGCCTGCACGCGCTCCAGCCGCCCGCGCACCAGGCCCCACACCTCGGCCGACTTCTCGCGATAGGCGGTGAAGTCGGGCGGGATGACGACCGCCTGCGGGCACAGCCGCCGGGCCTGCGAGGCCGGCATGGCGGAGCCGACGCCGAACGCCCGCGCCTCGTATGAGGCGGTGGTGACGACCGAGCGCGGGCCGCTGCCGGCCACGATGACCGGCTGGCCGCGCAACTCGGGCCGGCGGATGAGCTCGACCGTGGCGTAGAACGCGTCGCAGTCGAGATGGGCGATCACGCGCTTTGTCTCCAACCCCTGGAGGGTATGGAACGGCGCGGATGCATCGGTGCGCGGGCTGACGACCGCGGCGATCGTGTGGATGACCGCCGCGGTCGCAGCCGGCCACTTCGTCTAGCGGCTCACGAGGATCGCGCCGTGGCCGTGGAAGTGCAGCCTCGCGGCCGTCGCCGCGGTGAGGTCGAACTCGCGGCCGGCGACGTAGGGCCCGCGGTCGATGACCCGCACGCGGACGCTGCGGCCGCCGTGGCGCAGCGTGAGCCTGCTGCCGCACGGCAGCGACTTGTTCGCCACGCCGAGGCGGCCGGGCGTGAGCGTCCCGCCGCAGCCCAGATGGCCGCCGTACAGCCCGGGGCCGTACCACGAGGCCTGGGCGTAGCGGAACACGGTCAGCCGCCCGAGGCGGCGTGTCTGGCCGCTCGACAGCCGTACGCGCGCCGGAGCGCTCTCGGCGACGTGGGCCCGCCGGCGCAGGGCGAAGCGCCCCGTCGCGCTGAGGCGGGAGCGGTCCAGCGTGGTCCAGTGACGGCCGCGGCGGACCTGGAGCCGCGCGGTGGGGCGCGGAGCGCCGGGCGTGAGCCCGAACAGGTGTCCCGTGACGGCCAGCCGGTGGCCGACCTTCACGTCGAGTCGCTTGTGGTTGAGCCCCATGGCCGGAGCTCCGGCGGCCGGAGCGGCCGCCGTGGTCAGGGCCGTGAGGCACAGAGCGCCGGCACTCGCGGTGCGGCGCAGGGTGGATCGCGGCACGGATCCTCCTATGGAATTGCGGCCAGGTCTGCCTGCAGGACGTATCGGTGACCCCCGCGCGTCTCCTCCCAGGGACGCTTGGACTTCGAGGGGCCCCCCGCCCGCGGACGCATCGTGCGTCCGCGGCTCGGCATGGCCGAACGAGCGTTCGACCCTAGCAGGCGGCCGCGGGCAGCTCTTCGCGCAGCCGGGCCAGCCCGAGCCGCAGCCGGCTCTTGGCCGTGCCCAGGGGGATCTGCACCCGGCGGGCGATCTGGCCGGCCGTCAGGCCGCCCCAGTAGGCGAGCACGACCGCCTCGCGCTGGGGGTCGGGGAGCCGGCCCACCGCGGATCGCACGGCGTCTCGGTCGTCGGAGAACAGCGAGTCGTCCTCGCGGGTCTCCTCGGCCGCGCCCACGACCTTCAGGCGGTCGGCCGCACGGCCGCGTACCTGGCTCTCGCGCCACAGGTCGAGCGCGCGCGAGCGCGCCATCAATCGCAGGAAGGAGCCCAACTCGCCGCGCGCGGGGTCGTACGCCTCCGGCCGGCGCCACACGCGCAGGAACACGTCCTGGACCGCGTCCTGAGCGAGCGCGGCGTCGCCGAGCACGCGAAACGCGGCCGCGTACATCGAGCGGTGGTGGGCGGCATACGCCTGCCGGAAGCCGGCTGGGTGCGCAAGATCACTCTCTGAACACACTGACACAGAAACATTCTACACGCTGTTGAAGGCTGTGGAGGGAGAATCACCACGATGCCCAACGCGGAGCGGCTGACCGGGCTCGACGCCTCGTTCCTCGCCCTGGAGCGGGGCGGCGCGCACATGCACGTCGGCTCCGTGTTGGTGTTCGACGGCCCGGCGCCGGAGTACGACGAGCTTGTCGAGGCGATCGCCGGGCGGCTGCACCTCGTCCCGCGCTACCGCCGGCGGCTCGCCTTCCCGCCGTTCGGCATCTCGCGCCCGGTCTGGGTCGACGATCCGCACTTCAACGTCCGCTACCACCTGCGCCACACCGGCCTGCCCGCGCCGGCGGGTGAAGCGGAGCTGCGGACGCTGGCCGGCCGCGTGTTCTCGCAGCAACTGGACCGCGACAAGCCGCTGTGGGAGATCTGGCTGGTCGACCGGGTCGGCGACGACCGCTGCGCGCTGATCGGCAAGACCCACCACGCGATGGTCGACGGCATCTCGGGCGTCGACATCCTCAGCGTGCTGCTGGACCCCGACCCCTCGCCGCCGGCGGCCGAGCCGGCGCCGATCTGGGCCGCCCGGCCGGCGCCGAGCCGGGCCGCGTTGTTCGCCGAGGCGCTGGTGGAGCGCGCCGACGCGCCGGTACGCGTGGCGCGCGACGCGCTCGCCCACCCCGACCGCGCCGGCGCCGAGGCCGGCCGGGCGGCGGCGGGACTGGCGGCGATGCTGGCCGCGGGCGTGGCCGGCGCGCCGCCGAGCCCGATCAACGTGCCGATCGGCCCACACCGGCGGTTCGCCTGGGTGAGCGCGGAGCTGGCCCGGCTCAAGGCGGTGAAGGACGCGCTGGGCGGCACGATCAACGACGTGGTGCTGACCGTGGTCACGGGGGCGGTGCGGGCGCTCCTGGTCCGCCGCGGGCGCGAGCCCGAGGGCCTCGAGCTGAAGGCGATGGTGCCGATCTCGGTCCGGGCCGAGTCTGAGCGGGGCGCGCTGGGCAACCGCGTCGCGGCGATGTACGCACCGCTGCCGGTGGGGCTCGCCGACCCGCTGGAGCGCTTCGCCCACGTCCACACGGCGATGGCCGGGCTGAAGGAGTCCGGGCAGGCCGTGGGCGCGCAGGCGATCACGCGGCTGGCGGACGCCGCCGCGCCCACGGTGCTCGGCCAGGCCGCGCGGCTGCAGTCGCGCCAGCGCTTCTTCAACCTGACCGTGACCAACGTGCCCGGCCCGCGCGTGCCGCTGTATCTGCTCGGCCGCCGGCTGCGGGAGTTCTATCCGCAGGTGCCGCTCGTCCTGAACACGGCCCTCGGGATCGCGGTCATGTCCTACGCCGAGGACGTCTTCTTCGGGCTGCTGGGCGACTACGACGCGCTGCCCGACCTCGACCAGGTCGCGGACGACCTCGCCGGCGCGATCGCCGAGCTGTCCGCAGCGGCCGGCGTGCCGGTGCCGCCGCGAGCCCGGCGGCGCGCGGCCGTGCGGGCGTGAGGCGCTCCCGCCAGGCGGTCGTGGCGCTGGCCGTCGCCGGCCTGGCCTCGGCGGCCTGCCTGGCCCTCATCGTCGTGCTGGCCTCGCGCGACCCGAGCGGCGTGTCCACCGCGTCCGGGCCCGGCACGCTGCTGCCCAATCGGGGCAACCGCCGCCTGCCGGCGAGCGCACCCGCGCCGTCGTCCCCGGCGGCCGATCCGCCGGCCAGCGGACCGCACCATGTGGTCGCCGTCAAGCGCGACGGGACGGCGCTGTCGGACGACCAGCTCTTGACCGCGCTGGCCGCCGGGAACGTGGTCATCGCGTTCGACGGCACGTCGCCCCCGGCGGCGCTGCGGCGCCTGCAGCGCGCGACCGCGGGGGCGTTCACGCCGGACCTGGCGGCCGCCGGGCAGGCCGTGATCCTCGACCGCCGGCCGGGGGTCGGCGGGATCGTGGCGCTGGCGTGGCGGCGGCGGTTACGGGTCGCCGACCCGGGTGATCCGCGGTTGACGGACTTCGTGGACGCGTGGTTGGGGCAGGGGCCTGACGGCTAGGCGGGAGCGGCGAACGACTGGCTTGTAGGGGGTGGGTGAGCCCTTCCGCCGCGCATGGTCGATCGCCTCCGCGCGCGGACCGGTCACGTTCGACCGGAAGCTCGTCACACCGGAGACACGTGGGGCGCCTAACCCTCGCTATTGCGACGCCAAGGAGCCCCAGCTCACCGTCGGCACCGGAGAAACGATCATCCGCGCACCCGTGGGTGACACCTCACTCCCCTACCCAGTAAAGCCGTTCGCCGAGCCCGCCACTACCGCGCCACGGTCACCCGCACGAGCGCGCACAGCCGTCCGGCGTCGTCCAGCATGTCGACCTCCCACACCGCCGTCGTCCGGCCCAGGTGACGGCGGGATGCGCGAGCCTGGATCGTGCCGCCCGTGACCGGCCGCAGGAAGCTCGCCTGGTTCGACAGGGCGCGCACGGCCCCGGGGGTTGCGCCGACCGCGAGCGCGTCGGCGATCGTGGCGAACACGCCGCCGTGGACCAGGCCGAGCGGCTGCTTGAGCGCGTCCGTCACGGGAACGCGGGCGTGCGCCTCGGTCTCGCTCGAGTGGTCGATCTGCAGGTCAAACAGGCCGGTCATCGGCGCGAGGACGATAGCCAGCCACTACCCTTGGCCCGCACGATGGCCCCTCCGAGCGCCCAGCTGCAGAGCCTCGCGCCCGACCAGCGCGCCGCCGTCGAGCTCGTGCTCCGGCGCGGCCTGTCCTATGGCGAGCTGGCCGACCTGCTCGGGCTGCCCGAGGACACGGTGCGCGCGCGGGCCCGGGCCGGCCTGGAGGCGCTGGCGCCCGACCTGCCGCCCCCCGCCCGGGCCGGCGAGGTGGCCGACTGGCTGCTCGGCCAGCAGGCCCCGGCCCACGCGGCCCGCACCCAGGCGCTGGTCAGCTCCGACGCGGCGATCCGCGGCTGGGCCGAGCTGGTCGCGCCCCCGCTGCGCGAACTGTCCGACGACGTGCCGGACCTCGACGCCGAGCTCCCGCCGCCGCGCGAGCGCGGAACCGGCCGCCCGCGCCCGCTCCGGGACGGCGGCGGAACCGCCGCATCGCGCGGCGAAGCCGCGCCGCCGCCGCCCCCGCCGATCGCCGCGCCCGGCGAGGCCGCCGCGGCGCCCGGCCGGTCGTCGCGGCTCGGCGGCGCCATCCTCATCGCGCTCGCGGTGGTCGTGGTCGGGGGCGTGATCGCGTTCGTGCTGACGCGCGGCAGCGGCAGCGCAAACACGCCGACCGCGTCCGCGACCACGCCGGCCGCGACCCCGGCCGCGACGGCCACGCCCACCGTCGCGGGCAACGAGATCGTGCTGCGGGGCCCGGCGGGCTCTCAGGCCGTCGGCGTCATGCAGCTGTTCAAGGCCAAGGACAACACCGTGCGCTTCCTGCTCGTGGCCCAGGGCCTGCCCGCCAACCGGACGGGCCAGCGCTACTCGATCTGGTTCCGCAAGACGAGCGGCGCGGCGCACCTGCTGGGGGACGTGAAGGACCCGGTGGGCAAGGACGGCAAGCTGACCGCGGCCGGGCCGGGCAACGCCGACGTGGACCAGTTCCCGACCTGGTTCGCCAGCTATGACAACGTGCTGGTCACGCTCGACGCCAAGGGCGCGCGCAAGCCCGGCACGGTGCTGATGAGCGGCGATCTGCCGCACGCGTCATCCGGCTGAGACCAGCTTCCCCGGATTCATGATCCCGGCCGGATCGCACTCGGCCTTGAGCGCCCGCAGCAGCGCGATCCCCGTGGCGCCCACCTCGCGCTCGAGCCACGGCGCGTGGTCGCGGCCGATCGCATGGTGGTGGGTCAGCGTGCCGCGCGCGGCGAGGATCGCCTCGGTGACGCCGGCCTTGAGCGCCCGCCACTGGCCGGCGGGATCGCCCGGGTCCTGGGCGCCGAGGACGGTGTAGTAGAGCGACGCGCCGGTCTCATAGAGATGCGACACGTGGCCGCCGACGTGCACGCCGGGCAGCGCCGCCTGCACGGCCGCGTGCAGCCGGGCGAGATTGCTCCAGGACGTCGCGGTCTCGAACGTCTCCACCATCACGCCCCGGTCGAGCAGGTCGTCGCGCAGGTACGGCCCGGCGAACCGCGAGGCGGCCCAGGCGCGTCCGGGTCTCGGGCCGAGCGGGCGGCCGCCCCGGCGCAGCAGCCGCGCGGCGACCGCGCGCCGGCGGCCGCCGTCGCCCTCCCAGCCCACGACGAGCAGGCAGCGGCCGCCGAGCAGCCGCTCGGCCAGCCGGCCGGCGCCGGCCAGCGCGAGGCTGATCCGGGTCTCCTCCTCGTCGGACAGCCGGGCGATGTCGGGCGCGAGGCCGGCCTGAACGAGGCCGCGGAGCGCGTCCGCGCCCGCGGCGAACGACGGGAACGCCCAGCCCTCGTGGCGGACCCCGGACGGCTCCGGACGCACCCGCAGCGCGACCCGCGTCAGCACGCCGAGCGCCCCCTCGGACCCAAGCGCCAGCTGCCGCAGCGGCGGGCCGGCGGCGCTCGCGGGCGCGTCGAGCGTCTCCAGCGCACCCGCCGGCGCGACGAGCCGCAGCGCGAGCACCTGCTCGTCGATGCGCCCGAACCCCGTCGACGCCTGGCCGGCCGAGCGCGTGGCCGCGCAGCCGCCGACGCTCGCCCACTCGTAGCTCTGGGGCACGTGCCCGAGCGCCAGCCCATGCGCCCGCAGCGCCCGGTCGGCCTCGGGCAGCCGGGTCCCGGCGCCGAGCACCGCGGTCAGCGACCCCGCATCCACCGCCTCCAGGCCGGCGAGCCGCCCCAGGTCGAGCGAGATCAGCGCCGCGTGCCCGCCGCGCTCGCCCGCCAGGCCGCCGACGACGCTCGTGCCGCCGCCGAACGGCACGACCGCGACGTCCTCCTCGGCGCAGATCCGCAGGACCGCGGCCACGCCGGCCTCGTCCGCCGGCGCGACGACCGCGTCGGGCGCGGACGCGCAGTCGCCCGCGCGCTGGGCCAGCAGGTCCAGGTAGCTCTTGCCCCGGCAGCGCCGCACCCGGGCGAGCCGGTCGTCGCGCAGCTCGGCCGCCGCCGCGAGCCGCTCCCGCGCGCGCGCCGACAGCGCGGACCGGCCCAGCCGCACGTCCGCCAGCGCCACCGGCCGGGACACGACCTCGCCGGACACCCCGAGCTCGCGCCGCAGCAGCGCCGCCGCGTGCTCCGGCAGCGACGGCCCCGCCCCGGGCTCGCCCCAGCCATGGAAGACCTGCTCGCGCGTCACTCGCTGTCGTAGGCCACGAGCGCGTGCACGTCGTAGCCCGCCAGCGGCTCGCGGCCGCCGAGGAAGGCCAGCTCGACCAGGAAGGCGCAGCCCGCGATCACCGCGCCGCGCCCCTCGGCCAGCTCGGCCAGCGCGCGGGCCGTGCCGCCCGTGGCCAGCAGGTCGTCGTGCAGCAGCACCCGGGCGCCGTCGGCCAGCGCGTCGGCGTGCATCTCGAGCGCGTCCACGCCGTACTCGAGCACGTACTCGGCCGACACCGTCTGCGACGGCAGCTTGCCCGGCTTGCGCGCCGGGACGAAGCCCGCGCCGAGCTCCCGGGCGACCGCGCCGCCGAGGATGAACCCGCGCGCCTCGGCCGCCAGCACAAGGTCGATCCGGCGCGGGCGGGCCCAGTCGGCGATCGCCGACACGGCCGCGTCCAGCGCGGCCGGGTCCAGCAGCAGCGGCGTGATGTCCTTGAAGATGATCCCGGGCTTCGGGAAGTCCGGGATGTCGCGGATCCGCGACCGCAGCGCCGGCGCGCTCACTTGGCGATGCGCCGCAGGTCGTGGACCAGCAGCAGGTGCTTGAGGTGCGAGGCCACCGCGGCGAGGTTCTCCAGCGCGTCGATCGCCTCCTTGCGCCGGTCCGGGTTGCGGGAGCGCAGCGCCGGGGCGAGGATCTGCTGCAGCAGCTGCGCCTCGCGCTCCGCGGAGGTGCGGAACACGCGCAGGTTGCGCCCGGCGACGCCGTAGCGCGCGAGCTCGGTCACCGCCCGCACGATCTCGCGCTCGGTCTCGTCGTAGTAGCGCGTGCCGCCGCGCAGCTCGCCGCGCACGATCCCGTAGTCCTCGAGCTCCTGCACGAGCCGTGGCTCGGCGCCCGTCTCCTCCACCACGTCGTCGAGCGAGTACAGCGCCCCGCGGTCGCGCAGGGAGAACGTCAGCCGCCGCAGCGCGGCCCCCGGACGTCCGTCGGGTGCGGGCGCGGGCGGGCCGGCCGCCGGGACGTCCTCGCTCTCCACCGAGCGCCCCGCCGCCAGCTCCTGGCGGATCACCCGCAGCGGCAGGAACTCGTCGCGCTGCAGCCGCAGGATCGTCCGCAGCCGCGACACGTCGCCCGGCGAGTAGAGCCGGTAGCCGCCGGGCGTGCGCCGCGGCGTGAGCAGCTTCTGGTCCTCGAGGTACCGGATCTTCGAGATCGAGATGTCCGGGAACTCCTGATTGAGCGCCTTGCAGACCGCGCCGATGGTCAGCGACTTGGCCTGGCGGGGCGCCTCGGCGGCATCGGGAACGGACGGGTGCTCGCCGCTGGCGGCGTCGTCGGACACAGCCATCAACGCGCGAGGAACGTCAGCTTGTACTTGCCCACCTGCAGCTCGTCGCCGTCCTCGAGCTTGTGCGAGTCGATCCGGCGGCGGTTGACGTAGGTGCCGTTCAGCGACCCCGAGTCGTCGAGGTACCAGGCGCCGGAGCGGCGCACGAGCACGGCGTGGTCGCGGGAGACCGTGACGTCGTCCAGGAAGATCTCGGCGTCCGGGGAGCGGCCGATGGTGAGCCGCTCGCCCTCGAGCGGGAACGACTGCCCGACCCGCCCGCCGCCGGCCCGGATGACCAGCGCGCCGGTGCTGGCCGCGACGTCGCCGACGTCGACGGGCCGCAGCTCGCCGGTCTGCTCGTCGATCACGTAGGTGGCGGTGGTCACGTCGTCGCGCGTCTCATCGCGCTGCGCCACGTAGGCGCCGCAGCGCTGACAGTAGTTCGCGCCCTCCGTGACGACGAACCCGCACTCGGGGCAGTGACGCGCCACGGGCCGCGCCGCCTACTGATCAGATGTCTTCGCCGGCGCCCGTAGCGCGCCCGGCCAGGATGTCGGTCAGGCGCTGGACGTCGGCCCCGGAGATGACCTCTTCGCCGCCCTCGTGCTTCTTGCGCAGGCGGTTGACGAGCTCGGCACGCAGGATGTCGATCTTTCCGTGGAGGATGCGCCGTCGATAGGAAACCTCCTGCTCCTCGTCCGTCAGCTGCTGGATGAGGTCCTTGAGCTCCTGGTCCGACAGCGAACCCAGATCGGGGAAGGTGTCCATACGAAAGTCTGTCCTCTCCACGGCGGCAACGAAGACCGAGCGGCAAGCATAGCGGTGATCAAGCTCAGGTCGAGGCTTGCCCTGAGGCCATCCTGAGCCCGTCCCGCACGTACAGCACGCTCGCCCCCACCGTCAGCACCAGCCCCACGTACAGGCAGGCCAGCGCCAGCCAGTGGACCCCGCACATGGCGAAGAACAGCGCCCCGAACACCGGCCAGACGCCCCAGCGCCCCAGCCAGTTGATCTTGAGCTCGACGCCCCGGCTGAGCGCGATCCGGGCCAGCACCAGCATCAGCAACTCGCGCGCCGCCAGCACGGCGAGCGCCCAGCGCGGCAGCAGCTCGAACTTCCAGCACACCACGACGCCGGAGATGACCAGCAGCCGGTCGACCACGGGATCCAGCAGCGCGCCCATGCGCGAGTACTGGCCGGTGACCCGCGCGGCGATCCCGTCGAGGTAATCGCTCCAGCCGATCACGGCGAACAGCACCGCGCCCAGCGCGTCCGTGCCGTCGTCGGAGGACAGCTGCACGACCAGGAAGACCGGGATCAGCGCCAGCCGCACATAGCCGATGAAGTTCGGCACCGTCCACGGATGCAGCGGCGCACCCGCCAGCGTCTCCGGCGGCGGCGGGCCGGAGCGGTCCAGCCCCGACAGGCGGCGGAACGTGAGCCGGCGCCGCTCTACGGGAGAGTCGCCCACAGCTCGGCGGCCGCCTGTGCCGCTCCCTCGAGCGGGAGCGTGCGCGTCTCGCGCCCGCGCCGCAGCTGGGCCTCCACCTCGCCGGCGGCCAGCCCCTTGCGGCCCACGGTCAGGCGCAGCGGGCAGCCGAGCAGCTCGGCGTCGGCGAACTTCTCCCCCGGCCCGGCGTCGCGGTCGTCGTAGACCACCTGCAGGCCGGTCGCGCGCAGCTCCTCGTAGAGGGCCTCGGCCACCGCCCGCTCCTCGGAGCCCTCGCGCCCCAGCGTGACCAGGTGGATGTCCCACGGCGCGTAGGCCCGCGGCCAGGAGATCCCCTGCTCGTCGGCGAACTGCTCGACCGCGGCGGCGGCGATCCGCGCCGGGCCGATCCCGTAGGAGCCCATCCAGATGTGCCGGGCCACGCCGGACTCGTCCAGGTACGTGGCGTTCAGCGGCTCCGAGTAGCGCGTGCCGAGCTTGAAGATGTTGCCGACCTCGATCGCCGGCTCGATCCGGACCGCCTGCCCGTTGACCGTGTCGCCGGCGACGACGCTGCGCACGTCGACGGACTCGTAGGTGAAGTCGCGCCCCGGCTCGACGCCGCGCAGGTGCGCGTCCGGCTCGTTGGCCCCGGTGATGTAGCCGCCGCCGGCGATCGCGCGGTCCATGAGGATCGGCGCGTCCGCGCCCACGGGCCCGATGTAGCCGGCGGGGCCGATCGCGCGGGCGAACTCCTCCTCGCGCGCCGGCCGGAACGCGGCGCCGCCGAGCGTGTTGCCGAGCTTGATGTCGTTGACCTGGTGGTCGCCGCGCACGAGCACGAGCACGAGCCCGCGGCCGTCCACGATCACCGGGTAGGCCTTGATCAGCGCGCCCGCCGGGACGCCGAGCGCCTGCGCGACCGCGGCCACGGTGGTCTGGCCCGGCGTGGCCTCGCGGACGGGCGCGTCCAGCGCCGGCGGCAGCCCGACCGGCTGCGCGTCGGCGGTCGCCACCTCGACGTTGGCCGCGTACCCGGGCGCCAGCGCCACGTCGTTCTCGCCCGCCGCGCAGGGCGCCATGTACTCGTGCGCGCCGATGCCGCCCATCGCCCCCACGTCGGACTCCACCCGGTACCACTCGAGCCCGCAGCGGTCGAAGATCCGGTCGTAGGCCTCGCGGTGCTTCTCGTAGCCGACGTCCAGTCCCTCGCGATCGCGGTCGAACGTGTAGGAGTCCTTCATGATGAACTCGCGCGTCCGCAGCACGCCGGCGCGCGGGCGCGCCTCGTCGCGGCCCTTGAGCTGGAAGTGGTAGAGGATCAGCGGCAGGTCGCGGTAGGAGCGGACGACCTGCGCCACGTGCGTGGTCACGATCTCCTCGTGGGTCAGCGCCAGCACGAGGTCCGCGCCCTTGCGGTCCTGGAGCTTGAACACCTCGTCGATGTCGTAGCGCCCGGAGCGCCGCCAGATCTCGGCCGGGTTGATGAGCGGCATGAGCATCTCCTGGGCGCCGATCGCGTCCAGCTCCTCGCGCACGACCTGCTCCACCTTCTGGTGCACCCGCCAGCCGGCGGGCATCCACGACCACAGGCCGGTGCCGACCTGGCGGACCAGCCCCGCGCGCACGAGCAGCTTGTGCGACAGCGCCTCGGCGTCGGCGGGCGGCTGCTTCTCCGTCGGGAGCAGGTACTGGCTCAGGCGGGTCATCGGGGCGCAGAGCCTAGTGATAGAACGCAAGCCGAAAAGGTTCGAGTCTCCCGGGAGGTTCCGATGGCGTACGAAGTTCCGCCGCTGCCCTACGACTACGACGCGCTGGAGCCGCACATCGACGAGCAGACGATGCGGATCCACCACGACAAGCACCATCAGGCCTACGTGGACAAGGCCAACGCCGCGCTCGACGGCACCGACTGGGACGGCAAGCCGATCGAGGAGATCCTGCAGAACCTCGACTCGCTGCCCTCCGACAAGCAGACCCCGGTGCGCAACCAGGGCGGCGGCCACTACAACCACACGCTGTTCTGGGAGTCGATGTCCCCGGACGGCGGCGGCGAGCCGGGCGGCGCGCTGGCGGACGCGATCAACAGCGCGTTCGGCTCCTTCGACGAGTTCAAGGAGAAGGTGAACGCCACCGGCGCGGCCCAGTTCGGCTCGGGCTGGGCGTGGCTGGTGCACGACGGCTCCGGGCTCGCCGTGGTCGGCTCGGCCAACCAGGACAACCCGATCTCCAAGGGCCAGACGCCGCTGCTGGGCGTCGACGTGTGGGAGCACGCCTACTACCTGAAGTACCAGAACAAGCGCCCCGACTACCTCAAGGCCTGGTGGAACACCGTGGACTGGAACAAGGTCGCGGAGCGCTTCGCCGCCGTCTCCTGAGCCCCCCTCACCGCAACTCCCGTCCGGCCGCGGCGTTGGAATGTCTCTGATGAGTGAGACACGACGCCGCGCCGCGCGGGTGGTCACCGCGGCGGCAGCGGCTCTTGCCGCGCTGCCCGCAGCCTCCGCGCCGGCCTCCACCACCCAGCAGTCGATCATCCAGGACGAGCACCAGATGCTCGAGCTGGGCCCCGCCGTGCAGGCGCACGCACTCGACGACGCCGTCAACCTCGGCGCGGACATCATCCGCGTCAACGTGGTCTGGTCGCGCTACGCGCCGAGCCCCAACAGCAAGAAGAAGCCCAAGCACTTCAACGGGTCCAACCCGGCGGCGTACTCGCAGAAGAAGTTCGCCCTGCTGGACAGCCTGATCGCCGGCGCGCAGCAGCGCGGCATGCAGGTGATGCTCACCCCGACGGGCACGATCCCGGCGTGGGCGTCGCGTTGCGGCGGCTCGGTCAAGGCGCGCTCGACCTGCAAGCCGTCGCCCACCGAGTTCGGCCGCTTCGCGCGGGCGCTGGGCAAGCGCTACCCGCAGGTCAAGCTCTGGTCGATCTGGAACGAGCCGAACCTGAAGGCCTGGCTGAGCCCGCAGTACTCGGCGGGCGGAACGTTGCAGAGCGCAGCGCTGTACCGCTCGCTGGCCCGCTCGGCCATCGCCGGGCTGCGCACCACCGGCCACGCCAAGGGCAACACGATCCTGCTCGGCGAGACGGCGCCGATCGGCAGCGACCCGACGCTGTGCAACCACGGCTCGGCGAGGTCGCGCCACCGCTGCAACGAGCACATCCTCAAGTCGCGCCCCGAGGACTTCCTGCGCGGCCTGTTCTGCCTGAGCGCGAGCGGCCACCGGCTGACCGGCTCCGCCGGCCGGGCGCAGAAGTGCTCGGGTTACAAGCAGCTGCGGGTCAACGGCTACGCCCACCACCCGTACACCAACGGCGGCGGCCAGCCGCCGCTGACCCGGCCGAACGCCCACGACATCACGATCGCCGTGACGTCGCGGCTCTCGCGCCTGCTCGATCAGGCGGGCAAGGCCGGGCGCGTGCCGAAGCACCTCCCCATCTACTTCACCGAGGACGGCTTCCAGACGAACCCGCCGGACCGGCTGTTCGGGGTCACGTTCGCCCAGCAGGCGACGTACATGAACCAGTCGGACTGGATCGCCTACACGAACCCGCGCGTCAAGACGGTCGCGCAGTACAAGCTGGTCGACGACGTCGCCCAGTCGTCGTTCCAGACGGGCGTGCGCACGACGAACGGCGCCGCCAAGCCGTCCTATGACGCGTACCGGCTGCCGATCTGGGTCTCCGGCAGGGGCTCGAACGCAACGGTCTACGGGCAGGCGCGGCCTGCCCCGGACGCGACGCCCGAGCAGGTCGAGATCCAGCACGCGGCCAAGGCCGGCGCCGCCTTCCAGACGGTGCAGACCGTGACGGTGAGCTCCCGCAAGGGCCAGTTCACCGCCAAGGTGGCCAACCAGGGCGGGCTGCTGGCGTCTGCGCTGGAACGGAATCGTGTCCCGCGAAGCGGAGGTCGCTCCCCGATGAAGTCCGCACGCATGCTGTTACTGCTCGCCACCACCGCCGCCGCGGTGCTGGCCGCCACCGCGCCGGCGCGCGCCGCGGCCGGCCTCGAGGTCGACATCGAGGACGAGCGTCTTCTGCTGTCCGGCAGCATCGAGGGCCCGTTCGCGGCGGGTGACTGGAAGAAGCTCGGGGTCCAGGAGGTGCGGGTGCAGGCGCACTGGTGGCAGATCGCCCCCAGCGCCAAGAGCACGAAGAAGCCCTCCGGCTTCAAGCTCGTACAACCCGAACGACCCCAAGTACAACTGGGCGGTGCTCGACCAGGCGGTCGCGACCGTGGTCAACAACGGGCTCAAGCCGATGCTCACGATCACCGGGCCGGGTCCGGTGTGGGCGAGCTCGTCGCCGTCCAAGCACAACGGCTACTGGAAGCCGAAGGCGACGGAGTTCGGCAACTTCGCCTACGCGGTGGCCAAGCGCTACGGCGCGTCCGTCGACCGCTATCTGATCTACAACGAGCCCAACCAGAAGGGCTGGCTGCAGCCGCAGTGGACGTGCACCGCGCACCACCGCAAGTGCACGCCGGTGTCGCCGAACACCTACCGCGACCTCGTCCGCGCCGCCGTGCCGCAGGTGCACAAGGCCGATCCGCACAGCGAAGCCGTGATCGGCGAGCTCGCCCCGGTCGGCAACCGGCCGATCAGCGACGAGACGCCGATGGCGCCGCTGACCTTCCTGCGCCAGATGGGCTGCGTGGACAGCGGCTATCACCACATCAAGACCGGCGCCTGCAAGCACTTCAAGGCGGCCTCGGGCGACAGCTTCGGCTACCACCCGCATCCGAAGAAGCTCGCGCCGGACGCGGTCAACAAGGACACCGACGACGCGCAGTTCGGCGACTTGACGCGGCTGTTCCACGCGCTGGACAAGCTGAGCCGCGGGCACCGGATCAAGGCGCCGTCGTCCACGTTCAAGATCCGCCTGACGGAGTTCGGCTATGAGACGAACCCGCCGGACAAGGCCAACGGCGTGTCGCAGACGCTGCAGAACCGCTACCTGCAGCAGGCGGCCTACATCGCCTGGAAGACCCGGCGCATCGAGAGCCTGAACTTCTACGGCTGGGAGGACGAGCCCGTCCGCAACCTGGGCAAGGGCGCCAACCGCTACAGCAACTACCAGACCGGGCTCAAGACGATCAACGGCAAGGACAAGCCGGCCTACACCACGTTCGCCGCGCCGTTCGTCATCGACCTGCCCAAGGGCCGCTCGGTCGGGCTGTTCTGGGGCCAGGTGCGCCCGGCCAACACCGGCAAGGTCGTCGTCCAGGTGCGTAAGCAGGGCTCGAGCACGTGGACGACCCTGACGACGGTGTCGACCAGCACGGACGGGCTGTGGTCGAAGCGCATCAAGGTCTCCTCGACCGCGACGTACCGCTACGCCTGGACACCGCCGTCCAGTGCCCTGGTGCCGTTCCCCGCCCAGCAGTTCTCCGGCGCGGTGAGCATCGCCACGGCGAAGAAGCTCACGAGCCCGCTGAAGGCGGCGTCGCCCGCATGAGCCGCGCCCGCGGATGCCTGGCGGGGCTGGCGATCTCCCTGATCGCCGCCGCGCCGGCGTCCGCGGCCACCGTCGTCGATCTCGGCCCCGGCGACACGCCGTCCGTGGCGGTGGATCCCGCCGGGACGGCGCACATCGTGTTCAACTCGCCCGGCGGTGAGACCTACTGCCGGCTCCCGCGCGGCGCGAAGGCGTGCGCCGGGGAGACGCCGCTGCCGCTGGCGGGGCGCACCGGCGGTCCGCTGATCCTGCGCCGGTCCGACGGCGTGCTGGCGATCGTGCAGGCGGCGCCGGCCGGCGACACGTCCCAGACCACCTGGCTGCGCTACTCGGCCGACGGCGGCCAGAGCTGGCAGGGCCCGATCGCGGTCGGCACGCAGAGCGTCATCTCCTCGGCCGCGCTGGCGCTCGACGGCGGCAGCGTGTTCACCCTCGACCCGGCGGCGCCGGCGGGGCTGACGTTCCAGGCGTCGCCGTTCGGCGCGCCGGCGACCCAGGGCCTCGTGCTCGAGAAGCCGGTCTCGGGCGTGACCTTCGGGGCGTCCTCGGACGCCCGCATCGCCGCGCTGCCCGGCGGCCAGCTGCTGACCGCCGACGAGACCCAGCGCGGCGTGAGCTGGCGCTTCTTCGCGGGCGGCAACGTGTACGACGGCGCGGCCTGGCGCGGCGGCACGCTGCGCGGCGCGGCGCGGCCGGAGCTCGTGAGCGGGCCGCGCGGCACCTACCTGCTCACCCAGCGCGGGCCGGGGCATCAGGGCGGCGGCGCGTTCGCCCTGCGCTCCTTCGACGCCAAGCGCGCGCGCTGGCGCCCGTCCCGCAGCGCCGTGGCGGACACGACGCTGTACGGCTCGTCGTCGCTGTTCGAGGACCCCGCCGGCCGCCTGCACGCGGTGGCCGGCACCGCCGCGATCCGCCTCGGCTGCGTCGTCTACACCCGGACCGGGCCGAAGCGCTCGTCCTGGTTCGGCCGCTCGACGACGGTCTACCGGACCACCCGCGTCCGGCGCTTCCCCGAGGACTCCGTCGTGGCGGCGAACGCCAAGGGCCGCGGCGTCGCCGTCTGGCAGGACGCGGACGCCGCCCGCACGGGCGGGCACGTGCGCGCGGTGGCGCTGCACCAGCGCGGCGGGTCGTACCGCCGGATCGCCAGCGAGCTCGACCGGCCGAACTGCCCGCCGAGCTGAGCGACATGCTGTAGGGCGCCGTGACCGCCCGCACCGAGATCCGGCCGGAGATCCAGGGGCTGCGCGCGCTCGCCGTCGCCGTGGTCGTCGTCTGCCACTTCTGGCCCGCGGCGCTGCCCGGCGGGTTCGTCGGCGTCGACGTGTTCTTCGTCATCTCGGGCTACCTGATCACCGGGCAGCTGCTGCGCGGCCGGGGCCTGGCCGCGTTCTGGGCGCGCCGGGCGCGGCGGATCCTGCCGGCCGCGCTGCTCGTGCTGGCCGTGTGCGCACTCGCCACGCTGGCCTGGGTGCCCGACGTCGACCGCGGCGGCTTCCTCGCCGAGATCCGGGCGAGCGCGTTCTACGTGGAGAACTGGCGGCTCGCGCACACGGCGGTCGACTACTTCGCCGCCGGGGACGCCGTGTCGCCGGTGCAGCACTTCTGGTCGCTGTCGGCCGAGGAGCAGTTCTACCTCGTCTGGCCGCTGCTGATCCTCGCCGCCTGGCGGCGGCGGGTGGTCGTGCTGGCGCTGGTCACGCTGGCCAGCTTCGCCTACTCGCTCTACGACACGGCAGCGAACCCGGCGGCGGCCTACTTCGTCACGCCGACCCGGGCGTGGGAGTTCGGGCTGGGCGGGCTGCTGGCCGTCGCGGGGACTTCGCGCGTGCCGCGCCCGGCGGTGTGCTGGGCCGGCCTGGCGGCGATCGCCGTCGCCGCGGCCACGTTCAGCGGCGGAACGCCGTTCCCGGGCTCTGCGGCGCTGCTGCCCGTGCTGGGCGCGGCGGCGGTGATCTGGGCGGCCGCGCCGCTGCGCGTACTGGCGCCGGCGCCGGTGCAGTACGTGGGCGACGTGTCCTACGGGATCTACCTGTGGCACTGGCCGCTGCTGATCCTGGCGCCGTACGCCGTAGCCGGCGGCGCGCCGCGCGGCGCCCTGCTCGGGCTGACGCTGCTGCTGGCGGCGGCGACCAAGCGCTGGGTGGAGGACCCGGTGCGCCGGAGCCGGTTCCTGCTCGCCCGGCCGCCGCGCTGGACGCTCGCGCCCGCGCTGGCGACGACCGCGCTCGTGATCGGGCTGACGGCGTTCGGGAGCGTGCGCGTGCGCCACGACATCGCGCTGGCCCAGCGCGCGTCGAAGGTCGTGCTGGAGCGCCGGCCGCGCTGCTTCGGTGCGGCCGCGCACGTGCCGGGACACGCGTGCGCGAACCCGGCGCTGCGGCTGGCCGTCGTGCCCACGCCGGCCGAGGCGCGCGACCGCGGCAACCTCGCCTGCGGCCTGAGCGAGTTCAGCGGCGAGCTGCACCTGTGCGGGTTCGGGGTCGCGCCGGACCGCGCCCGGGAGACCGTGGCGCTGGTCGGCGACAGCCACGCCTCGCACTGGCGGGCGGCGCTCGACGTCGTGGCCCGCCGCCGCGGCTGGGCGGGGATCTCACTGGCCCACGCGGCCTGCCCGCTCTCGACGACGATCCCCGCCGCGCTGCCGGGCGACGCCGGCGCCCACTGCCGCGCCTGGAACCGTCAGGTGGGGGCCTGGCTGGCCGCCCACCCGGCCGTGCACACGCTGATCGTCTCGGCCATCGCGGGCGGTCCCACCTACGCGAAGGTCGACGCCGAGGCCGGCTACCTCGCCGCCTGGCGCGCCCTCCCGCGCTCGGTGACGAGCCTCGCGGTGATCCGCGACACACCCAAGGCGCGGCTCAGCACCGCCGACTGCGTCTCGCGGGCGATGGCGGTCGGCCAGGCGGCCGGCGCCGCCTGCCGGCTGGACCGCGCCCACGCGCTCCCGCCCGACCCCGAGGTGGCGGCGGCGCGCCGCCTGACCGGCCGCCGTGTCCACGTGATCGACATGACCCGCTTCATGTGCGACACCCGCTGGTGTCGCCCCGTGATCGGCGGCGCGCTGGTGTACAAGGACGACAACCACCTCACGGAGGTGTTCGCCCGGACGCTCGGCCCCTACCTTGACCAGGCGATGCGAGGGGTGCGATGACCAGCCGCCTGCGGCGCGCGGCGAGGCCGGCGCGGCGCGGCGCGGCGATCGCGGCGGCGGCCCTCGCCACGCTCGTGCCGGCGGCGCCGGCCCGGGCCTACCGCGGGCCGGTGCCGATCCTGACCTACCACGAGCTGCGCGCGGCCCCGCCGGCGCCGCGCTCGCCGGCCTCGGCGAGCCTGTGGACGCCGGAGCCGCGGTTCGACGCCCAGATGGAGGCGCTTGCCCGGGCCGGCTACCACGGCGTCACGCTCAGCCGGGCCTGGGCGGCCTGGCACGGCGGCCCGGCGCTGCCGGCCAAGCCCGTGGTGGTCACGTTCGACGACGGCTACGCCAGCCAGTTCACGGTGGCGGGGCCCGAGCTGCGCAAGCTCGGCTGGCCCGGTGTGCTGAACCTGGAGGCGGCGCGGCTGTCGGCCGGCGGCGGCCTGGCCCCCGCCCAGGTGCGCTCGCTGCTCGGCGACGGCTGGGAGCTCGCCTCGCACACGCTCACCCACCCCGACCTGAAGCGGGTGGGCACTGCGCGGCTGGCCCGCGAGGTCTCGGGGTCGCGCTCGATGCTGCGGCGCTTGTTCGGCGTGCCCGTGCGCTTCTTCTGCTACCCGTACGGCCGCGCCGACGCGGCCGTCCGCGCCGCGGTCCGCAAGGCCGGCTACACGGGCGCCACGACGACGCAGGCCGGCGTGGCCGGGCCGGGCACGAACCCGCTCGCCCTGCCCCGGATCGGCGTCGGGCCGGCCGACACGCCGGCCCGGCTGCTCAGGCGCCTGCGCGGGTGAAGCGGCGCCCGGCGACGGGCGACAGCGCCTCGTCGATCGCGTCCGCGTCGGCGCGGGCCCGCTCGGCCTCCAGCTTGGCCAGGCGCTCCGGCGTGAGCTCGCCGGCGTTCTCCTCTTCGATCCGCTGGAGCCATTCCGCGCCCTCCGCCTGCTCCGCGGCGTCGACGTCGATGCGCTTGGTGGAGACGTACTTGTCGATCTCCTTGAACAGCTCGTCCACCAGCTGGTCCTGCGGCACCTTCTTGAGCGCCCGGCCGCGGGAGAAGATGAGCCCCTCGTTCTTGGCCCCGGTGATGCCGAAGTCGGCGTGCGAGGCTTCGCCGATGCCGTTGACCGCGCAGCCCAGCACAGCCACCTCGACCGGGTCGGCATAGCGCTCCAGGCGGCGCTCGATGTCCGCGACGACGCTGTCCATGTCGAACTGGAGCCGCCCGCAGGTCGGGCAGGCGATCAGCACCGGCCCGCGCTCGCGCAGCTTCAGCGCCTTCAGGATCTCCCAGGCCACCTTCACCTCCTCCTCCGCGTGGAAGGTGGAGAGCGAGATCCGGATCGTGTCGCCGATGCCGTCGGCCAGCAGCGTCCCGAGGCCGACCGCGGACTTCAGCGAGCCAGACCACTTCGTGCCCGCCTCGGTGATCCCGAGGTGCAGCGGATAGGGGATCTTCTCGCTGAGCAGGCGGTTCGCGGCGATCGTGTTCGGCACGTTCGTCGACTTGATCGACACCTTGAAGTTCGTGAAGTTCAGCCGCTCCATCAGCGCGACGAACTCGACGCCGGCCGTGACGAGCGCCTCGACGGAGTTCTCGCGCTCGAGCGCGTGCAGGTGCTTGGGCAGCGAGCCCGAGTTGACGCCGATGCGCAGCGGCGTGCCCGCCGCCTTGGCCCGGTCGGCCACCTCGGCCACCTTCTCGGGGCCGCCGATGTTGCCCGGGTTCAGCCGCACGCAGTGGGCGCCGGCGTCGATCGCCTTCAGCGCCAGCGTGTGGTTGAAGTGGATGTCGGCGATGATCGGGATCGGCGACTCGACGACGATCGTCTTGAGCGCCTCGATGTCCTTCTCGCGCGGGACGGCGCACGCGGACGACGTCGGCCCCGGCGTCGGCCACGCGGCGGATCTGATCCAGCGTGGCCTGGAGGTTCGCCGTCTCGGTCTTGGTCATCGTCTGGACGACGACCGGCGCGCCGCCGCCGATCTGCACGCCGCCGACGTTGACTGAGCGCTCGGAAGCCATTCGCAATCCAGGATAGACGGGGTCCGATTCATTCAAGTCCTGAAGTCTTGACGCCGAATACTTCGGTAGCTAAACTTCCGGAGACGAAATGACTTCCTCTCGTATGACTCCCCACGTGTGGCGCATCGCCATCGTCGTGATCCTGGGCGCGATCATGTCCGTGCTCGACACGACCATCGTCAACGTCGCGCTCGACACCCTCTCCCGCGACCTGCACAGCTCCCTGGACGGCATCCAGTGGGTCGTGACCGGTTACATGCTCGCGCTCGCCGCGGTGATCCCCGTCACCGGCTGGGCCGCGACCCGCTTCGGCTCGCGCCGGCTCTACGTCATCTCCCTCGTGCTCTTCACCGCCGGCTCGGCCCTGTGCGGGCTGGCCTGGTCCTCGGAGAGCCTCATCGCCGCGCGCGTGCTCCAGGGCCTCGGCGGCGGCATGCTGATGCCGATCGGCCAGATGATCCTCGTCAAGGCGGCCGGCCCGCAGAACATGCCCCGCGTCATGAGCGCGATCGGCGTGCCGATCATCCTCGCCCCCGTCTTCGGGCCCACCATCGGCGGCCTGCTCATCGAGCACGCCGGCTGGCAGTGGATCTTCCTCGTCAACCTCCCCATCGGCATCGCCGCCGTGATCGCCGCGCTGCGCCTGCTGCCGCGCGACGCCGCCGCTCCCGCGGCCGCCGGCAAGCTGGACGCCATCGGCCTCGGCCTGGTGGCCTCGGGCCTGGTCGGCGTCACCTACGGCCTCGCCCAGAGCGGCACCGCCGGCAGCCTCACCGCGCCCTCCGTGCTCATCCCGGCCGGCATCGGCCTTGCGCTGGTCGCCGCCTTCGTGGTCCGCGCGCTGCACATCGAGCGCCCCCTGCTCGACGTCCGCCTGTACGCCAACAAGGCGTTCGCCGCCGCCTCGGTGACCATGTTCGCCTTCGGCGCCGCGCTGTTCGGCGCCATGGTCCTGATGCCGCTGTACTTCCAGCTCGTCCGCCACGAAGATGCGGTCGCCACCGGCCTGCTGGTCGCGCCGCAGGGCATCGGCGCCGCCGTCGCCATGTTCATCTCCGGACGCGTGACGATGCGCCTCGGCGGCGGCCTCACGTCGCTGATCGGCGGCACGATCACCGTGATCGCCACGCTCCCGTTCGTACTGATCGACGCGCACACGTCCTACGTCGCGATCTCCGCGGCGATGGTGTTCCGCGGGTTCGGCATCGGCATGTCGATGATGCCGTCCATGACCGCCGCCTACGCCGTCCTGCGCCCCGACCAGGTCAACGACGCCACGCCGCAGATGAACGTGCTCCAGCGCGTCGGCGGCTCGATCGGCACCGCCGTCCTCGCCGTGGTGCTGCAGAGCGGCATCTCGAGCCTGGCGATCCCCACTCCGAGCGGCATCGCCGGCGCGTTCGCCGACACCTACTGGTGGGTGCTCGGCATCAGCCTCGTCGCGCTGGCGCCCACGGTCCTGCTCACGGTCGTCGAGCGCCGCGCTCGCGTGGCGGCCGCGCCCGTGCCGGCGGAGGTCGCCCTGGAGGCCGCTGCCGCATGAGCGTCCCCGTCGCCACCCCCGAGGCGCTCCGATCCGCGTTCATCGAGCTGATGGGCGCGGAGCGGCGCCTGCGCGGCCGCTCCCCGCACCGCGCCGGCGACCTCTCCGCCTCCGAGGTCCGGGCGCTGTTCCAGCTCGAGCGCGACTCCGAGACATCGGCCGGCTGCCTGGCCAAGCAGGCCGACGTCTCCCCCGCGTCGATGACGGCGATGCTCGACCACCTCGACGCCGACGGGATGGTGTCGCGCCGGCGCAGCGAGACCGACCGCCGGCAGGTGATCGTCTCGCTCACCGACAAGGGCCGCGAGTGCCTGGCCCGCAAGCGGGCCGTCTGGGACGAGGCCTGGCGCGCGCTGACCGAGCGCCACTCCGAGGCCGAGCTGGCCGCGGCCGCCGCCGTGATGCACGACATCGCCGGCCTGCTCGACGCGCTGGGCCGCTAGCGGTTCCGCGGGTGGGGCCGCTCGTACATCGCGTCGATATCGGCGGCGTACTTGTCCTGGATCGGGCGCCGCTTGAGCTTCATTGTCGGCGTCAGCTCGTCGCCGCCGGGCGCCCAGTCGGTGCCGAGGACGGTGTAGCGCTTGATCTGCTCGGGCCGCGAGAGCCGGGCGTTGGCGGCGTCGACGCCGGCCTGCACGGCTGCGCGCACGCGCTCGTCGGCCGGGTCGGGCGGGAGGCCCAGGGCGGCCGTCACCTCGCCGTCCAGCACCAGCAGCGCGGTGTTGTAGCGGCGGCCGTCGCCGATCACGCAGCAGTGCGAGAGCAGCGGCGTCGCGCCCTTGACCGCCGCCTCGATATTCGCCGGCGACATGTTCTTGCCGCCCGCGCTGATGATCAGCTCCTTCTTACGGTCGACGATCCGCACGTAGCCGTCGGCGTCGATCTCGGCCACGTCGCCGGTGTGCAGCCAGCCGTCGGCGTCGAGCGCCTCGGCCGTGCGCTCGGGCAGGTTGCGGTAGCCGGCCATGACCACGGGGCCGCGCATCAGCAGCTCGCCGTCCTCGGCCAGCCGGAGCTCGACGCCGTCCGCGGCCTTGCCCACGGTGCCGATCCGGATCGCGTCCGGAGGGTTCGACGCGCCCGCCCCGCAGGTCTCCGACATCCCCCACAGCTCAGCCAGCGGGATGCCGATGGCGTGGAAGAACACCAGCACCTGGCGCGGCGTCGGCGCCGCGCCGACGTTGACGAGTTTCGCCTGGTCGAGCCCGATCGCCTCGCGCAGGGCCGCGAACAGCGCCTCGGCCTGCGGCGGCGGCGGCGCCGCCGGCTCGCCCGCCTGCTCGCGCTCCACTCGCTCCATGCTCGCGAGCACGAGCGTCCGGGCGGCGTCGTCGAGGCGCGCCTCGACCGCTCCCTTGAGCTTCTCCCACACGCGCGGCACGGCGAAGAACCAGGTCGGGCGCACGGCGGTCAGGTAGGTCGCGATCTGCCGCGGGTCCGGGCAGCAGGTGATCTGCATCCCGAACACGATCGGGATGTAATGGTGCGCGGTGCGCTCGGCCACGTGCGCGCTGGGCAGCCAGGAGACGACCCGGGCGCCCGCGTCGAAGCCGACGCGCTCGTCCACCATGAGCGCCGCGGCGACCTGGTTGCGGTGGGTGATCTGCACGCCCTTCGGCGGCCCGGTGGTGCCGGACGTGTAGATCAGCGTGAGGATGTCGTCGGGTTCGACGGCGCGCCAGTGCGGCTCCGGGTCGAACGCCGGGTCGGGCTCGGCGCCGGTGTCCGTGAGCACGTGGTCGACCAGGCCGCGCACGGCCGGCGCGAACGACGGCTCGACGATCGCCACCCGCGCGCCGGCGTCGCGGATGACGTAGGCCACCTGCTCGGGCGAGGAGGTCAGATAGATCGAGAACGGCGTGGCGCCCAGCGTCATCGCCGCGAGGTCGGCCACGTGGAACGCCGGCGAGTTGACCAGCATCAGCGCGACCGTGTCGCCGCGCTCGACGCCCAGCCCCGCCAGCTTGGCCGACAGCGCGTCCGCCCGGTCGCGCAGCTGCGCCCAGGTCAGCGAGACCGCGTCGTCCAGCGTGCGGACCGCGACCCGGTCCGCATGCTCGGACGCCGTGCGCCGGAACGCCTCGGCGAGCGTGAGCATGCGCGCACGCTACCGGACCCCCAGGCCTCCGTTGCCGAGCGAGCCGATGTCGTTGCTGAGCCCGACGATGAACAGCCCGATGACCAGCGCGAAGCCGACGAAGCTGGCCCGCTCCAGCGTGGCGAAGGAGATCGCCCGGCCGCGCACCTTCTCGGCGAGCGCCCAGAAGATGTGGCCGCCGTCGAGCGGCAGGAACGGGAACAGGTTGACGATGCCGAGCGACAGCGAGATCAGCGCCAGCACCTCCAGCGCCGTGCTGGTCGACAGCGAGAACGCGGTCTCCGTCGTCTGGTAGGCCTGGACCACGCCGTGGATCTGCTTGCGGTCCTGGGGGATGAAGATGCGGACGATCCGGCTCACGGTCCCGCTGGTCACGTCCCACATCTCGCCCAGCGCGAGCCCCCCGGCCCGCACGGGGCCGGCCGGATGGGTGGTGCCGCCCTCGCTGAAGCCCAGCCGCCAGCGCTTGATCCTGGTGTCGTAGAACGGCTTCGCGGTGACGGTGAGCGCGCGGCCGGCGCGGCGGACGGTGAGGTCGACCGGCTTGCCCCTGGAGGCCGCGACGAGCTTCGCGATCGAGCTCGCGGTCGCGTCGAGCGTCTTGCCCGCCGGCTTGCGCCCGTCCACGGTGAGGATGGCGTCGCCGGTCTTCAGGACGCGCGCGGCGGGCGTGCCCCCCTCGATCGCCGCGACCGTGTTGGGCGGACCGACCGTGCCGTAGCTCATGTAGAGCACCCACAGGATCGCGAACGCCAGCGCGATGTTGACCGCCGGCCCGGCGCCGATGACCACGATCCGCTTCCACACGGGCTGGCGGAAGTAGGCGCGGTGCGCCACGTCGGGCGGGATCTCCTCGGTGGGGTTCATCCCGGTGATGCGGACGTAGCCGCCCAGCGGGATCGCGCCGATGCCGTACTCGGTCTCGCCGCGGCGGACCTTGAAGAGCAGCGGCGGGAAGAACAGCGCGAAGCGCTCCACGCGCATCCCGACCGCCTTGGCCGCCGTGAAGTGCCCGGCCTCGTGCAGGATGATGAGCGCGGCGAAGCCGAGGAACGCCAGGACCCAGCTCACGCGCAGCTCCGCGTGCGCTCGGCGGCGCCGCCGCCGGTCTCTCGCCGTGGCCTCGTCACACCAACGCTCCGCCCTCGATCAGCTCTCCGGCGAGCTCCCGGGCCTCGGAGTCGGTCACGTAGAGCGCCTCGAAGTCGTGCACGCGCGACGCGCCGAGCGTGTCCAGCACCGACTCGATGACCGCCGGGATGCCGGTGAAGCGCAGGCGGCCGTGGAGGAACGCGTGCACCGCCACCTCGTTGGCCGCGTTGAGCGCGCACGGCGCGGTGCCGCCGGCGGCCGCGGCCTCGCGGGCCAGGCGCAGGCAGGGGAACGCCTCGAGGTCGGGCGCCGCGAACTCCAGCTTCCCGAGCTGGACGAGATCGAGCGCCGGGATCGGCAGGTCGGCGCGGTCCGGGTGGTGCAGGGCGTAGCCGATCGCCACCCGCATGTCGGGATAGCCCATGTGCGCCTTGGTCGAGCCGTCGCACAGCTGCACGAGCGCGTGGACGATCGACTGCGGGTGCACGACCACGTCGATGCGGTCGTACGGCGTGCCGAACAGGTGGTGGGCCTCCATCAGCTCCAGCCCCTTGTTCATCAACGTCGCCGAGTCGATCGTGATCTTGCCGCCCATCGTCCAGGTCGGGTGCTTGAGCGCCTCCTCGACCGTCACGTGGGCCAGCTCCTCGCGGGTGCGGCCGCGGAACGGGCCGCCGGACGCGGTGATCACCAGGCGCTCCAGCGCGCCGGGCGGCTCGCCGGTCAGCAGGTGGTGCATCGCCGTGTGCTCGGAGTCGATCGGCAGCAGCTGGGCGCCGGTGGCCTCGGCCAGCGCCGTGACCAGTTCGCCGCCCACCACGAGCGACTCCTTGTTGGCCAGCGCCACGTCGATGCCCTCGGTGAGGGCGACGATGGTCGGCCCGAGGCCGGCCGAGCCGACGATGGCGTTGAGCACCAGGTCCGCCCCCGACTCGGCCACCAGGCGCACCAGCCCGTCCGGGCCGGCCAGCACCTCGCCGCCCGTCCACGCCTCGGCGGCGCGGGCGGCGGCGTCCGGGTCGCTCAGCGCCACGCGGCCGACGCCGTGCTCGAGCGCCTGCTTGACCAGGGTGACGTGGTCGCGGGCGGCCGACAGGCCGACGAGCTCGAACTGGCCGCGCGACCGGGCCACGACGTCGAGCGCCTGGGTGCCGATGGAGCCCGTGGCGCCGAGGATGAGGAGCCGCTTCACTGCTGGGCCATTGTGGCAGCGGGCACCTCAGGCCCAGCTAATGTCCGCCGCCGTGGTCGACGCGATCGAGTCCTGGGACGACTTCTTCGGCGAGTTCTACCTGCGCGCCTACGCGAGCGAGGAGGCCGACTCGGCGGCCCGGGCGCAGGCGCTCGCCGCGGCCCGTCTTGCCGGCTGTCCGGAGGGCGGCGACCTGCTCGACGCGCCGTGCGGCTACGGCCGCCACGTCGTCCCGCTGGCCGAGGCGGGCTACCGGGCGGTGGGCGTCGACCGCTCGGAGGTCCTGCTGGCGGAGGCGCGGCGGCGGGCCGGCCACGGGCGCTGGCCGAAGCTGGCGCGGGCCGACTACCGCGAGCTGCCGTTCGCCGACGGCGCGTTCGACGTCGCGCTGAACCTGTTCTCCTCGCTCGGCTACCTCGGCGACGCGGAGGACGAGCGGGCGCTGGCCGAGATCGGCCGCGTGCTACGGCCGGGCGGGCGGCTGGTGATCGAGAGCATGCACCGCGACTGGCTCGTGGGCGGGTTCGCCGAGCGCGGCTGGCACGCCGTCGGCGCGGGCCGGCTGCTGCTCGAGCAGCGGGGCTTCGACCCGGTGGCCGGGGTGGCGCAGAACACGCAGACCGTGATCCACGGCGGCGGCGAGCGCGAGTCGCGCACGTTCTCGGTGCGCATCTACAGCGCCACGGAGCTGCTGGCCATGCTCGCGCGTGCCGGATTCGGCGAGCCCCGCTGCTACGGGGACCTGGCGGGCGCGCCGTTCGCGATGGACACGCGGCTGGTCATCGTCGCCCGCCGCCCGGGCTGATGGACGTCTACGCGACCGCCCGCCGGAGCCCGCGGACGCGGCTGGCCTCGGCCGCCGCCGCCCGCGCCCGGGCGCGGCGCTTTCGCATGTTCCTCGCGCTCACCGGCGCGACGCCGGCCACGAGGATCGTCGACGTCGGCTGCGGCCCGCTCGGCCTGCGGGCGTTCGCGCCCGGCTTCGACGTGACCGGCGTCGACCTGTGCGAGCGCCCGGACTACCCGGGGCCGTTCGTGCGCGCCGACGCCACCCGGCGGCTGCCGTTCGCCGACGGCGCGTTCGACCTGGCCTACTCCAACAGCGTCGTCGAGCACCTGCCGCCGGAGCGGCGGGAGGCCTTCGCCGCCGAGCTGCGGCGGATCGCCCGGGGCTGGTGGGTGCAGACGCCGGCCTACTCGTTCCCGATCGAGCCGCACGCGCTGCTGCCGGCGGCGCACTGGCTGCCGGTGGCGCTGCGCCGCCGCTACTGGCGCCTCGGCGTGGCCGGCGAGTGGGAGGACATCTCCCTGCTGCGCCGCGGCGAGCTCGCCGCGCTGTTCGGCGAGCCCGTCGTCGCGGAGCGCGTCGGCCCGCCGGCCAAGAGCTGGATCGCGCTGCGGCGACCCTAGGCCGCCCACTCGATCTCGCGCGCCGCCGCCCGCGCGACGTCCTCGCCCCGCGCCTCGCGCACGAGGTGCAGCGCCAGGTCGATGCCCGAGGTCACGCCGGCGGCGGTGACGATGTCACCGTCGTCGACCACGCGCTCGCCCTCGCGCACGTCGGCGCCCGCGGCCCGCAGGTCGTCGAGGGCGGTGTGGTGCGTCGTCGCCGGCCGGCCGGCCAGCAGTCCCGCGGCGGCGAGCAGCATGGCCCCCGTGCACACCGACCCGACGCGGCCGCCGGCGGCGTGGCGGCGGGCCAGCGCGGCGGGGATGTCGCCGCGGTCGAACTCGGCGCGGGCGCCGGGCAAGCTACCGTCGCTCCAGCCGCCGCCGGGCACCAGCAGGAGGTCGGGGTCGCCGAGGACGCCCTCGGGGATCACGCGGGCGCCGTGGGAGCTGGTGACCGCGTCGCACGGCGCGAGCGTGACGAAGCGGGTGTCCAGCCCGGCGCCGCTCAGGACCTCGAACGGGCCGAACGCGTCCAGGTCGTCGAAGCCGTCGTACAGCAGGATCTCGGTGCGCATGCCCGGATCTCCGGCCGGCGGCGCGTATCATCCAGTGGCAGAAATGCCGATGTCCGCAACGATCCGGCCACCCCACAGCGTCGCCGTGCTCGCGCTGCCCGCGGTCGTGCCGCTCGACCTCGGCATCCCGGCGCAGGTGTTCGGCGCCTACCCCGAGGCGCCGTACGCGCTGACGCTGTGCGCCGAGCGGCCAGGGCCGGTGGCCACGTGCGCCGGCTTCGCGGTCGTGGCGGACGCGGGGCTGGAGGCGCTGGCGCGGGCGGACACGGTGTTCGTGCCCGGCTTCGAGCCGCATGACCGGCCGCTCGGCGAAGCCGTGCTGGCCGCCCTGCGCGACAGCCCCGCGCGGATGGTCTCGATCTGCACGGGCGCGTTCGCGCTGGCCGCCGCCGGGCGCCTGGACGGCCGGCGGGCGACCACGCACTGGCGCCACACGGCGGAGCTCGCCGCCGCCTATCCCCAGATCACCGTGCAGCCCGACGTGCTCTACGTCGACGAGGACGACGTGCTCACCTCGGCCGGCGTGGCCGCCGGGCTGGACCTGTGCCTGCACATCCTGCGCCGCGACCAGGGCGCCGCGTTCGCCCGCGCGGTGGCGCGCCGGATCGTCGTCCCGCCGCACCGCGAGGGCGGCCAGGCCCAGTTCATCCGCCAGCCGCTGCCCGGCCGCGACGGCTCGCTCGCCGCCACCCGGGCCTGGGCGCTGGAGCGCCTGCGCGAGCCGCTGACCGTGCGCGAGCTCGCCGCCCACGCCTGCGTGTCCGAGCGCACGCTGGCCCGCCGCTTCGTGGCCGAGACCGGGATGACCGTCCTGCAGTGGCTGCTGGCGGAGCGGGTCGACGCCGCCCGGGCGGCGCTGGAGGCCGGCGACGCCGGCATCGACGAGGTCGCGAGCGCCACCGGCTTCGGCACCGCGGCGAACCTGCGCAAGCACTTCCGCCGCCGGGTGGCGACGACGCCGACGGCCTACCGGCGCGCCTTCGGCGCGAAGATCGCCGAACCGTTGTAGAGCACGTCGGTGATCATCACGAGCGCCAGCTCGATCGCCAGAGCCAGGAACACCAGGCCGGCGATCGTGTACTTGTGCAGATCGTGGCCGCCGCCGTGGACAGCAGCGTCGCGTAGTAGAGCCCCTTCTCGACGAGCTGCCGGTCCTGCCTCTCCTGCTCGTCCATCAGAACGCCAGCCAGACGTAGTAGGACGCGACGAGCGCGAACAGGGCCGCGTCCACCCGGTCGAGGGCGCCCCCGTGGGCCCCGAACAGCGTGCCGGTGTCCTTGACGCCCATGTCGCGCTTGACGAGCGACTCGAACAGGTCGCCGATGGGGGCGGCGATCGTCACCGTCAGGCCGAGCAGCAGCCCGTGCACGCCGGGGATCCAGCCGCCGGGATAGGTGCGGCTGGCGTACCAGACCGCCAGCGTCCCCACCACGATCCCGCAGGCCAGCCCCTCGACCGTCTTGTTGGGCGAGATCCGCGGCGCGAGCTTGTGCGTGCCGAGCCAGCGGCCGCCGACGTAGGCCGCCGTGTCGCCGATGAACGTGCCCAGCAGCACCATGAACACGAGCGCGCCGCCGTGGTGCAGCCCGCGCAGCAGCGCGGCATGGGCCACGCCCATGCCGATCCACACGATGATGAGCATCGTGGCCGACATGCTCGCGGTCACGCGGTCGCGCCGCGGGGCGGCCACGGCCAGCAGGAACAGCACCGGCACGCTCGCCACCAGCGCGAGCAGCACCTGGCGCGTGTCGCCTCCGGTGCCCGCCACCACCAGCCCGAGCACGGCCATCATCGCCGCCAGCCGCACCGGGTGAGCGCGCTCGAGCATCACCGTCAGCTCGTGCACGGCGATCACGCCCAGCGCCCGACGCCCGCGGCGAACACCCAGCCGCCCTGCTAGATGATGAAGATGGCGAACGCGACCGCGGGGATGCGCCGACCACGCACGGCGGGCGAGCAGGTCGGAGCCCATCAGCGGCCGCCGAAGCGCCGCTCCCGCGCGGCCATAGCTGGCGAGCGCGGCCTCGAGGTGCGCGCGCGAGAAGTCCGGCCACAGCACGTCCGTGAAGTGCAGCTCGCTGTAGGCGAGCTGCCACAGCAGGTAGTTCGAGATCCGCTGCTCGCCGCTCGTGCGGATCAGGAGCTCGGGATCGTGCATGTCGGGCGCGTACAGCAGCGCCCGGAACGCCTCCTCACCGCCGCCGGCGTAGCGCTCGGCGGCGTCGAGGATCTCCGCCCGGCCGCCGTAGTTGAACGCCACGAACAGCGTGATCCGGTCGTTGCCGGCCGTCCTGGCCTCCGCCCACTCCATCTGCTCGAGCAGCTCGGGGCGACGCCGGCCCGGCGGCCGATGAACCGCATCCGGACGCCCTGCGAATCGAGCTCGGGCGTCTCGGCGATGATCCGCGCGCAGAACAGCGACATCAGCGCGTCGACCTCATCCTGCGGGCGCGACCAGTTCTCGGTGGAGAACGAGTAGACGGTCAGCTCGCGGATGCCCAGGTCGACAGCGTCGCGCAGCCGGGCCTTGACGGTGTCGGCCCCGGCGTCGTGACCCTCGGCCACCGAGAGCGCCGTGCTGCTGCGCCCAGCGCCCGTTGCCATCCATGATGATGGCGACGTAGGTGGCGCTCACACCTCGAGGATCTCGGCTTCCTTGCTCTTGAGCAGGGCGTCGAGCTCCTTGACCTTGTCGTCGGTGAGCTTCTGCAGCGCCTCTTCCGCCCGGTGCTCGTCGTCGGCGCCCGCCTCGCCGGCGTCGCGCAGCTCCTTGAGGTCGTGCATCACGTCGCGGCGGATGTTGCGCAGCGCGACCTTGCCCTCCTCGGTGATCCCGCGCACCACCTTGACGAGCTGGCGCCGGCGCTCCTCGGTGAGCTCGGGGATATGCAGGCGGATGATCGAGCCGTCGTTGTTCGGGGTCAGCCCGAGGTCGGACTCCATGATCGCCCGCTCGATGGCCTTGATCGAGCTCTTGTCGTACGGCTGCACGGTGATCAGCCGCGCCTCCGGCGCGGAGATCGTCGAGAGCTGACGCAGCGGCGTGTGCGCGCCGTAGTAGTCGACGCTGATGCGGTCCAGGAGCGCCGGGCTCGCGCGCCCCGTGCGGACGGACTGGAACTTCTGCCGCGTTGCCTCCACCGACTTGTCCATGTGCTCGCGCGCGTCTTGCAGGAGTTCGTCGATCACGTCGTCACCAGCGTCCCCACTCGATCGCCGGAGACTATCCGGTTGATGCTGGAGTCGTCGGCCATGTTGAACACGTGGATATTGAGGTGGTTGTCCATGCACAGCGCCAGTGCGTTGGAGTCCATGACCTTCAGGTCGCGCTGGAGCGCCTCGCGCGCCGTGATCTCGGGAATGAACTCCGCGTCCGGGTGCGTGCGCGGGTCGGCCGAGTAGACGCCCTCGACGCCGTTCTTGGCCATCAGCAGCACCTCGGCGTGCATCTCCAGCGCGCGCAGCGCCGCCGCGGTGTCGGACGTGAAGTACGGGTTGCCGGTGCCGGCGGCGAAGATCACGACGCGGCCCTTCTCGAGGTGGCGCATGGCGCGGCGGCGGATGTAGGGCTCGGCGACCTCGGAGACGGTGATCGCGGACTGCACGCGGGTGTGGACGCCGAGCTTCTCCAGCGCGTCCTGCAGCGTCAGCGCGTTGAGGACGATCGCCAGCATGCCCATGTAGTCACCGGTGGCGCGGTCCATGCCCGCGGCCGCGTGCTCGAGGCCGCGGTAGATGTTGCCCGCCCCGAGCACCACCGCGATCTCCACGCCGCGGTCGTGCACGCCCTTGAGCTGCCGGGCGATCGCGCACGACCGTCTCCGGGTCCGTGCCGTACTCGAGCGGGCCCATCAGGGCCTCGCCCGAGAACTTGATCAGGACCCGCTTGAAGACCGGGTCGGGTGTCACGCCCCCACCGCGAAGCGGGCGAAGCGGCGGATCACGACGTTCTCGCCGGTCGTGCCGGAGAGCTCGGCGCGGATCTGCTCGATCGTCTTCTTGTCGTACTTCTCGGTGTTCACGTGGACCTGGTTGAGCAGGACGACGTCCTCCATCCAGGCCTTGAGCTTGCCCGTCGGCGATCTGCGCCGGACGCGCTCGGGCTTGTCGGCCGCCTGCTGGGCGAAGATCGCGCAGCTCGGCGTCCTTGTCGGCCTGTGGGATCTCCTCCTCGGACACGTAGCGGGTGAGCGGCGAGGCGGCGATGTGGAGCGCGACGTCGCGGGCGAACGCCATGGAAGTCGTCGTTGCGGGCCACGAAGTCGGTGTTGCAGTCGACCTCGACGAGCACGCCGACCCGGCCGTTGCCGTGGATGTAGGAGGCGACGGTGCCCTCGGTGGCCTCGCGGCCGCCGACCTTCACCGCCTTGTCGCCCAGGCGCACGCGCAGGAGCTCTGACGGCGGCGTCGACGTCGCCGTTGGTCTCGGTCAGGGCGTTCTTGCACTCCATCATGCCGGCGCCGGTCAGGTCGCGCAGCTCCTTTACCTGCTTGGCGGAGATGGTGGGAGCGGTCACTTCGAGTCCTCGTCCTTCTTCTCGTTGTCGTCGTCGCTCAGCGCGTCGGCGGCCGCGCCCGCCGCGCTCGCGGCGGCCTTCGCGGCGCCCTCGGCCACGTCGGCGGCCGTCTCGGCCACGGTCTGCGCCGTCTCCACGGCGGTCTCGACCACGCCGCCGGACTCGTCGCCGGACGACTCGGCGGGGGCGGCCGGAGCCTCCTCGGGGGCGGCGGCGGGAGCCGCGTCGGCCGGCTCGGCGGCCTCCGCCGGCGCAGCCTCGGCCGGCGGCTCAGGCGTGGCCGGCTCGACGACCTCCAGCGGCGGCGCCGCCGCCTCGGCCTCCTCCGCGACGGGGCTCGGGCCCGGCTCCGGCGCGGCGGCCGGCTTGGCGGTCTTGGCCCGGCGGGCGCGCTGGCGCGCCTTCTGGGCCGGGACCTCGGCCGCGGGCTCCGCGGCGGTCTCGGCCGCCGGCGTCGCCTCGGCCTCGGGCGTGACCGCGGCCGCGTCCGGGTGCTCGATCGCCTCGCGCCGGCCCGGGCCGACGTTGCCCGTCGCGGGCGCGGCCGGCTCGTCGGCTGCCTGCGCGGAGGCCACCGCCTCGGCCTGGCGGCGGCCCTCGACCTCGCGGCCCGCACCGGCCTGCGCAGCCTGGGCCACCTCGGCCTCGGCCACGTCGCGCGGCTCGCCCTCGCCGGCCTGCGTGAGGGCGGCCTCGGCGGCGGCGCGCTCGGCCGCCTCGGCGGCCTCGCGCTCCTCCTGCTCGCGCCGCGCCCGCTCCTCGGCCTCGCGGCGGGCCTGCTCCTCGGCCTCGCGGCGCGCCTGCTCCTCCTCGGTGCGGAAGCGCTGGCGGCCCTGCTGCACCACGTCGCCGATCGCGTGGGCGATCAGGTTGCAGGCGCGGATCGCGTCGTCGTTGCCCGGGATGACGTAGTCGATGCCATCCGGGTCGCAGTTGGTGTCGACCAGGCCGATGATCGGGATTCGCAGGCGCTGGGCCTCGCGCACGGCGATCGCCTCGGTCTTGAGGTCGATGACGAACATCGCGTCGGGCACGCGCTGCATGTCCTTGACGCCGCCCAGGTTGGCCCGCAGCTTCAGCCAGGTCGGCCTCGGCGGAGAGCCGCTCGCGCGTCGGCAGCAGCGAGAGCTGGCCCTCGGCCGCGTAGCGCTCGAGGTCGTGCAGGCGCTTGATCCGCGCCGACATCGTCTGGTAGTTGGTCAGCAGGCCGCCGAGCCAGCGGTGGTTGACGTACGGCATCCCGGCCGCGGTGGCCACGTCCCGGATGCCGTCGCGCGCCTGCTTCTTGGTGCCGACGAACAGCACGGTGCCGCCGCGGTGGGCGATCTCCGTGGCGAAGCGCTGCGCCTGCTCGAGCAGCGACTGCGTCTTCAGCAGGTCGATGAGGTAGATGCCGCCGCGCTCGCCATGGATGAAGCGGCGCATCTTCGGGTTCCAGCGACGCGTCTGATGGCCGAAATGGACTCCGGCCTCCAGCAGCTCCTTCAGACCGACTTCGGCCATCGTGGAGTCACTCCCTTTGGTTGAAATTGACTGCTGCCTCCGGGCAACGAGAATCTGCGGACCCGGCGCTCTCTTGCGCCGGGCAGGGCCGCGACCTCGACTGTTCTGGCCGCGAGGGTCGTTGACTGAATTCGCAGTCCAGTTTAGAGAAAGTTCTTGCGGGCGCCTGCGTTTGGCGTATCGACGGGACCCCCACGGCACCCCCTACTCCGTTGGGTACCCCGTTCCCCTGACGCCAGCCGGAGGGCCTCCTCGAGGTCCTCCGGCAGCGGCGCCCGCACCTCCACCGATGCCCCGGAAACGGGGTGCGCGAACGCGATCCGCGCAGAATGGAGGAACTGCCGGCCCAGGCCGGGGATGCGCAGCGTTGCCGCCATACTCCGGATCGCCGACCACCGGGTGCCCGATCGCCAGTAGATGCGCCCGGATCTGGTGCGTCCGGCCGGTCTCCAATCGCACGCGCAGCAGGGTCGTCTCCGGGAACGCGCCCTCGGTCTCGAAGTGCGTGACCGCGGGCCGCGGGTCGTCCGTGTCGGTCGACATGCGGGTGCGGACGCGGCGGTCGCGCCCCAGCGGCGCGTCGATCGTCCCCGTGCGTGCGGGCGGGCGCCCCTCGACCAGCGCGAGGTACTCGCGGATGATCCGCCGCTCGCGCAGCTGCGCGGCCAGCGCCGCGTGGACCGCCTCCGAGCGCGCCAGCACGAGCAGCCCCGACGTGTCGCGGTCGAGCCGGTGCACGACGCCCGGGCGCGCCGGGTCGCCCCCGCCGGCCACGCGCCCGGCCAGCGCCTGGACGAGCGTCCCCTGCGCGTGCCCGTGCCCGGGATGGACGACCACGCCGGCCGGCTTGTCGACCACGAGCAGCTGCTCGTCCTCATAGGCGACGCGGAACGGGGCCGGCGGCACCACGGCCGGCGGCTCGGGCGCCGGCTCGTCCACCGCGACGACCTCCCCGCCGGCCAGCACGTGGCGCTTCGGCCGCGCCGCCCCGTCGACGGTGACGCGCCCGGCGTCGATCAGCCGCTGCGCCCGCGTGCGCGACCCCACCGCGGCGGCCAGGAAGACGTCGAGGCGCTCGCCCGCCGCCCCGGCCGGCACGGTCATCTCACGCGTTCCAGCACCCACACCAGCACCACGACGCCGATGGTGATGCAGGCGTCGGCCAGGTTGAACGCGGGCCAGTGCGGCAGCTGGACGAAGTCCGTCACGCCGCCCAGCCGCACGCGATCGATCAGGTTGCCCGCCGCGCCGCCGAGCAGCAACCCGGTGGGCAGCCACACGAGCCGCCGGTGCAGGTGGGTGACGAAGAACGCGAGCAGCGCGCCCAGCGCCAGCACGGCGACGACCACCACGATCGGCCCGCCGCTCGAGAACACCGAGAACGCCACGCCCGAGTTCTGCGAGCGCACGAGGTGGACGCCCGGGATGACCTTCACGCGCTCGAACGGGTCGATCGAGGCGCGGACGACCGCCTTCGACACCTGGTCGGCGACGACGACCGCGACCGCCACCAGGACGGTGCGCAGGATCGTTCGCCCGGCGCTCACGAGCCGCGGATGAGCGTGACGATGAGGCGGCCGCCGAACTGCAGCAGGAGGATGGCCACGATCGGGCTGAAGTCGATCGGGCCGAACTGCAGCCCGAGGCGGCGGAAGATGCGCAGGAACGGGTTCGTCACGTCGCGCAGGAAGTCGAGCACCGCGTTGAGCGGCCGCGAGTACGGGATCCGCACGCCGAACGACAGCACCCAGGAGACGATGATCCACGCGAAGATGATCAACGTGTACACGTTGATCAGCGCGGCGACGAAATCGGCTATCTGGCCTCGCGTGCCCATGCGGGCCGGGGAGTCTACGACTGGTTGAAGAAGCCCTTCTCGATCAGCCGCGCGCGCTCCTCCGCCGAGACCTCGACGTTGCGCGGCGTGAGCAGGAAGACCTTGTCGGCGATCCGCTGCATGCCGCCGTCCAACGCGTAGGTGAGTCCGGACGCGAAGTCGATGAGCCGCTTGGACAGGTCGGCGTCCGAGCTCTGCAGGTTGATGATCACCGGGATGGCGTCCTTGAACTTGTCCGCCACGTCCTGGGCGTCGTTGAAGGACTTCGGGATGACGAGATGCACGCGAACCTCCCCGCGGCCGTTGGCGCGGCCGCCGACGGGGCGCAGCTGCGAGGTCCGCCGGTCGGACGGCGACTCGTCGGCGAAGATGTCGTCGATCTCGTCGCGGCGGCGGCGCGAGGACAGCCGGCGGACGTTCGGCCGCTCCTGGTAGCGGCTCTCCAGCTCGCGCTCGGCGGGCTCGCCGGCGGCCGGCTCTTCATCCTCGTGGTAGTCGCGGTCTTCGGCGAGGCCGAAGTAGACGCCAACCTTGCGCAGCGTGTCGCTCAGGGCCATGGCTTGGGAGTGGTTCGTGCGGTGGGACGGTTTCCCTGCAACCGCCAAGTTTACGCGTAGAGGGTCGTGCCGATGCGCACGATCGTCGCGCCCTCGGCGGCAGCGACAGCGTAGTCCTGCGACGTCCCCATCGAGAGCCGGCGCAGTCCGTGCTCGCCGGCCAGCTCGGCCAGCCGGGCGAAATGCGGCCGCGACGCCTCGGGATCCTCGGCAAACGGCGGCATCGCCATCAGCCCCACGACCTTCACCGGCGCGAGCTCCAGGTAGCGCGGCAGCTCCTCCGGCGCGATCCCCGCCTTGCCCGCCTCGCCGGCCACGTTGACCTCGAGCAGGATCTCGGTGTCGGGCTCCGCGTGGCGCTCCAGCTGGCGCAGCGCCGACTCCGACGCCACCGAGTGGATCAGCTCCGCGTAGGGCAGGATCTGCTTGACCTTGCGCGACTGCAGCGCGCCGATGAAGTGCCAGCGGAAGCCGGGGAAGCGCGTGGCCTTCTGCTCCAGATCCTGCGCCCGGTTCTCGCCCAGCAGGGTCAGCCCGGCCTCCTGCAGGACCTCGAGCTCGTCGACCGGCACGTACTTGACGGCGGCCAGGATGTCGACCTCGGACGGGTTGCGGCCGGCGGCGGCGATCGCCTCGCGGACGCGCTCGAGGTTGTCGCGGACCGTCGCGGCGTCCAGCCCGGTGATCAGGCGCGGCACACGACCCCCGCCTGGCGCCCGGTCACACCGCGGTCGCGGCGGTGCGAGAAGAACCGCGAGTCGCAGATCGTGCACAGGCCGGTGTCGTGGACCTCGACGCCCTCCGCCTCCAGCTGCGCGCCGGCGACGACGGCGAGGTCGAGGTTCCGTCCGCGCCGCGCGGCGAAGCCGGCGAACTCGGCGTGGACCTCCTCGCCCACCTCGTAGCAGCAGCCGCGGGCGCCCGGGCCGATCGCCGCCCGGATCTCGCCCGTGCCGCCGACCTCGCGCAGCGCCGCCACGCCCTCGGCCACGATCCCGCCGGCCAGCGGCCGCCAGCCGCAGTGCAGGGCCGCGACGGCGCCCTCCGCGGCCAGCAGCACAGGCAGGCAGTCGGCGGTGAAGACGATCGCCGCGGCGTCGCCGAGCGCGGTGGCCTGGCCGTCCTCCTGGCTGTAGGGCCGCTCGGCGGACGGCGGCTCGGTGGCCCGCCGCACCCGCGCGCCGTGGACCTGGCGGCCGTAGCAGAAGCGCTCCCACGGCAGGCCGAGCCGCGCGCCCAGCCGGCGGCGGTTCTCGCGCACGTTCGCGGGCGCGTCATCGGTCAGCAGCCCCAGGTTCAGCGACGCGAACGCGCCGCCGGAGACCCCTCCGCCGCGGCTCGAGAAGACGACCCGGGCGCCGGGGAGGTCCCCGGCGACCGCATCGTCTTCCCAGCGGAAGGGCTCCGGCAGCGCCACCCCCCTCAGGCTACGGACTCGTCGTGCTCAGCGTGAACGTCACCGTCTTGGCGTAGGTCCCGGTGCGCAGCGGGTCGTTGGCGGCGATCGGCTGCTCGAACTCGACCGCCACGACGTCGTTGGACACCGGCGCCGTCCAGGTCTTCACGGCGGCCGGCAGCGACTGATGGTTGACCGTGAACGGCTGCGGCATGACGAACGAGCCGTTGACCAGGTGGCCGGGGTTCGCCGTGTCCGGGTCGCTCACCGTGAGCGCCGCGTCGCCCGCGGTCGAGGTGACCGTCGCCGTCGTCGATGCCGTGTAGCTCCCCGCCACGCCCGGTGTGAACGCGCCGAAGGCCGCCGGCGCGCCGAGCGTCAGCGCCAGCGTGGCCGGGACGTCGCCGCCGACCGTGCCCTGCGCGGTGGCGGGCACCTGCGCCAGCTCGCTCGCCGAGGCGAGGTCGGCCGAGCCGTACTGGTCCGACAGCGTGACCTTGACCGGGTACGCGTAGGCCGCGCGCGTAGGTGTGGGTGCCGCTGATCGTGCGGGTCGCGCCGGTGCCGGAGACCGTGCCGGCGCTCGTCGTGCCGTCGCCCCAGTCGATCGTGGCGGCGAACGACGTGCCCTGGCGCGTCCGGCGGGACGGTCGACCGTGGCCACCGTGCCGCTCGAGCCGCTGGCCGGCCGCGGCGGTGATCGGCGCGGTGCTCAGCGTCGGCGCGGCGTAGGCGGGCGAGTCGACGTCGGCGTCACTTGCAGGCCGCTCGCCACGGTGCCGAGGTTGACCAGCGAGACCGTGCCGAGGCCGCCGCCGCGTGGCGCCGCCGCCGGCGTTGTTGGTGATCACCGCGATGGCCAGCGTGTTGTGCCCGTCGGTGCGCAGGATGCCGTTGGGCAGCACGAACGTGTGCTGCGGCCCGACGTCGTTGATGTACTGGCCGAGGTTCCAGCCGTTGAGGAAGATCAGCGCCCGGTACTGCTTGGCGACCGGGTCGGTGATGTTCAGCCCCAGCGACGCGTCGATGCCGCCCGGCTCGTCGAGGTCGAACGTCGTGCGGTACCAGGCGACGCCCGGGGTGCTGTCGCTGTAGGGCAGCGTGCACCGCGGCCAGTTCCCGTCCGGGTAGTCCGGCAGATACCAGCCGGCGCGCTCGCCGTAGAGGCCGCCGTTGTTGACCACGCCACGGACCGTGTCGGTGATGTTCTCGCCGCCCTGGTTGCCCTGGATCTTCCAGCTGATGGGGGCACTGCCGCTGGTGAAGGTGACCGCCAGGATGCCGCGCGCGTTCTTGAATGCGTTGTTGGCGCCGCCGTCCTCCTCGTGGGCCATCATCCGGTACAGGACCGCGACGGTGTGGCTGCCGCCCGTCTGCAGGCCGGCCGGGATGGCGAAGGGCGCCGTGGCGCTCCAGGTCGCGGTCGTCGACTGGCCGCTGGTCGGCGTCGGCAGCTGGTTGGCGCCGAGGTACTGGCCGTCCAGCCAGACCTCGATCATGCCCACGGTGCCCGCCTGGTACTTGATGTTCAGCGCGGTGGCCGCGGCGTTGTCGCTGTACGTGCCGCGGTACCAGACGTCGCCGTAGTGGAAGCCGTAGTCGTCGGCGTAGAGGTCGGGCTGGCCGGCCGTCAGCGCCGTGTTGGAGAACGTGGACGTCTTGTTGGCCGCCTGCCAGGTCGAGTCGTCGAACGACGGCTGCGACTCCGGCGTCCTCCTGGTGGTACTTCCAGTTGGTCAGCGCCGGCAGCGTGACCGCCGCCGGGCCGGGGACCTGAGTCGTCGCCGCGAGGCTGCCGGACGGCGTGGTGGTGGTCGTGACCGCCTGGCCGTTCCAGGTGACGTTCTTGACGGCGGCCGGCGCCCACACCTCGAGGTCGGACGCGGCCTTGTCGTCGCCGGTCAGGTCGAGCGTGTCGCCCGCGACGGTGGCGGTGCGCACGAGCGACGGGCCGCGCTCGATCACCATGCCGGCCGAGGTGTCCTGGCGCCACAGCGTCGCCGCCGTGGTGTCGTCGGTGGCCATCAGCAGCAGCGGCTTGGCGTTGCCGCCGCCGCCGGTGATCTGGATCTCGGCCAGGCCGCTCAGCGTGTAGTCGATCCGCAGGTTGCCGGTGGCCGGGTCCCAGTTGGTCGTGACGCCGCTGCCCTGGAGCACGTTGACCGTCGGCGCGCTGGCGTAGCGCAGCACGGTCTCGCCCTGCTGGCCGTTGCGGCCGTCGAACAGCGCCACGTCCTGGCCGTCGATCGTGCCGTGCGTCATCAGGTCGGCCGTCGAGTAGACGAGGTGCTGGGAGTCCATGTCGTAGTCGGCGACCAGCGCCTTCATGTCCTCGCCGTTGAGCTCCAGCTGACCCGACTGCGGGATCGTGTAGCTGCCGTCGGCCGTGGTGATCGGGACCGTGAACTTCAGGTCCGAGCTGCTCTGCGTGGCGTGGCGGACGAAGTAGAAGGCCGTGCCCGTGTCGGGGTTGGTCAGGTGGTAGACCTTCACGCTCGCGTTGGAGGCGGTGACCGTGCCGGCCGCGTCGAGCTTGTCGACCGGGTCGACGCTCTGGACGAAGTAGCCGAGCTCCTTCATCGCCGTGACCTTGTCGCGCGGCTGGCGGGCCTCGTTCCAGGCGGCGCCGTAGTCATAGGACGTGTAGACGACCGGAGCGGCGAGCCAGCCCCAGTTGGTGCCGCCGAACGTCATGTAGATGTTCTGGATCTTCAGGCCGTTGGCGACGTTGGTCAGGTAGTAGTCGCGCTCGTAAGCCGCGCCCTCGCGGGTCGCCTGGCAGTCATAGCCCTTGCCGTTGAACAGCGCGTCGCCCCACGGGTCGAACCAGCCGCCGCCGAACTCGGCGGTCAGGCCGGGCGTGTTCGGGGACGCCGTGGAGCCGCCGGTCTTGCCGCCGGAGCCGTAGTAGCCGTAGTCGGGCGGGGTCGCGGGCGTGCCGGGGGTGCCGCTCGTCGAGCACGTGCCGCCCGGATAGGAGTCGAAGCCGTAGAGGTTCGGCCCCGGCTGGCCGTCGTCGCCGGTGAACGACCCGGGCACCCACGCGCCGGTGCGGCCCTTGTCGTTGTGGAAGATCGGGACGGTGATGCCGTCGGCGCGCGCCTTGTTGTACAGGTGCTGCATGTACGCGGTGTTGGAGCCCGCGTACTCGTTCTCGATCTGGTAGAGGATCACCGAGCCGGTGCCGTTGGTCAGCTGGTGGCGGGCGAGGATCGCGTCGATCTGCGTCATGTACTCGTCCGTGTAGGACATGTACGTCGCGTTGTTCGTGCGCGCCGTCCCGGACGTCTCCTGCAGCCAGCCGGGGTAGCCGCCGCTGTCGACCTCGGCGTTGATGTACGGGCCCGGCCGGGCGATCACGTAGATGCCGACCTGGTTGGCGATGTCCAGGAGCTTGTCCATGTCCCGGACGCCGGTGAAGTCATAGACGCCCTGCTTGGGCGAGTGGTAGGCCCAGTCGAAGTAGATCGACACGGCGTCGTAGCCGTTGGCCTTCATCTTCTGGAGGATGTCCCGCCACAGGTCGGGGCTCGGGAGGCGGAACGCGTGGAACTCGCCCGACCAGAGGAACGTCCGCTTGCCGTCGACCATCAGCGAGTACTTGTCCCACGTGATCGTGTGCGACGTGGCGGCCGGCGGGTCCGCCGCGCTCGCGCTGGCGTGCCGAGTGGTGACGCCGATCGCGGCGACGACGATCAGCACCGCTGCGAGCAGCGACGCGAGCTTGCGACCCATCGTGTTCTCCTCCGTGCGGGTTTGGCCCCTCATGCGCATTTATATATGCGCAAGTCCAACTTGTCAAAACGAAAGTCTAGTGAGAGAGGGCCGCGGCGATCTGGGCGTCGCGATCGGGCGCGCGGCCCTCGAGCAGCGCGACCATCGCCGCCTCCAGGCCGGCGCCCACGGCGGGGCCGCGCAGGCCGGCGGCCACGAGGTCGTCGCCGGTGATGGCCAGCGTCCGGTGGCGGACGTCGTCGAGCCAGCGCTGGGCGGCCTCGGCCTCAGGCCCGGCGCCGGCGGCCACGATCTCGGCCGCCTCGGGCGGGAGCTTGTGCAGTGCAAGCCACAGGGCGGCGTCGCCGGCGCCGGCCAGCCGGAGGCGCGGCGCGGCGTGGGCGGCGGCGACGACGAGCTTGCGCTCGCGGGCGGTGAAGCCGAGCTCGTCCAGCCGCTGCCCCAGGTCCGGCACGGCCGTGCAGCAGGCGGCCAGCGCGGCCGGCGGCTCGCGCGGCAGCGCGGCCGGCACGGCGAATCCGGGCAGCAGCGCGGGGCCGAGCCCGCCCAGCGAGGGCAGCGCCCCCTCGGCCACGATCAGCCGCAGCTCCGAGCCCAGCCGGTCGCCGCTGACGGTGCGCAGCAGCTCGGGGTCGACCAGCGACGCCGTGCCGGGCTCCGGCGCGAAGCCCAGCCGGCGGGCGTAGCGGGCCAGCCGCAGCATCCGCGTCGGGTCGTCGATGAACGACCGGTCGTGCAGCACGCGCAGGACGCCCGCGGCCAGGTCGTCGCGCGCGCCCGGCCACTCCGTGATCCGACCGTCGGCCAGCCCCACGGCGATGGCGTTGACGCTGAAGTCGCGCCGCCCGAGGTCCTGCTCGAGGGTCGCCCCCAGTTGCACGTCCGGCAGCGCGCCCGGCCGCGCGTAGGTCTCGCGGCGCGCCGCGGCGAGGTCGAACTCGAAGCCGTCGGCGCGCACGGTGGCGGTGCCGAAGCGCTCGTGCACCGTGAGCTCACCGCCCACGCGGCGGGCGGCGCGGCGCGCCACGGCCACCGCGTCGCCCTCGACCACGAGGTCGAGCTCGCGCGGCGTGCGGTCCAGCAGCACGTCGCGGACGGCGCCGCCGACCACGTGAACCCCCGCCTCCTCACCCACCGCGGCGAGCACGAGCTCCGCGCCGGGAGCGGTCTGGAGCCGCTCCAGCATCAGCGCCGGACCGGGATCCCGGCGGCGGCGACCGCCTCCTTGACCTCGGGGATGCGGTAGCGGCCGTAGTGGAAGATCGAGGCGCACAGGGCGGCGTCTGCCCCTGCGCGGTAGCCCTCGATCAGGTGGCGCGGCTCGCCCACGCCGCCCGAGGCGATGACCGGCACCTCGACGGCCTCCGACACCCGCCGGGTCAGCTCGAGCTCGTAGCCGTCGCCCGTGCCGTCGCGGTCCATCGAGGTGAGCAGGATCTCCCCCGCCCCCCGCTCGGCGCCCTCGCGGGCCCAGGCGACCGCGTCCCGGCCGGTGGGCGTGCGGCCGCCGGCCAGGTACGCCTCGTAGGAGCCGTCGGGGCGGCGCTTGGCATCGATGGCCAGCACGACGCACTGGGCCCCGAACACCTGCGCCAGCTCGTCGATCAGCTGCGGGCGGCCGAGCGGCGCCGAGTTGACCGAGACCTTGTCCGCCCCCGCGTCGAGCACGGCGTGGGCGTCGGCCACCTCGCGCACGCCGCCGCCGATGGTGAACGGGACGAAGACGTCGTCCGCCGCGCGGCGGGCCAGCTCGACCACCGTCGTCCGCTTGTCGGACGTCGCGGTGATGTCGAGGAAGATCAGCTCGTCGGCGCCCTGGGCGTCGTAGTGCGCCGCCAGCTCGACCGGGTCGCCGGCGTCGCGGATGTCGATGAAGCGCGTGCCCTTGACCACCCGCCCCGCGTCGACGTCCATGCAGGGGATGACGCGCTTGTAGTGCACTTCAGCCCCCGTCGAGCGCGCGCTGCCCGTCGGCCAGCGTGAACTTCTTCTCGTAGAGCGCCTTGCCGGCGATCACGCCCGCGAGGTTGACGCGGCGCAGGTGCGCCAGCGCCTGCAGGTCGTCCAGCGAGCCGATCCCGCCCGAGTAGAGGAAGCGCCCGCGCACGGCGTCGGCGACGCGCTCGACGCCCGCGACGTCGGGCCCGCTCAGCTTGCCGTCGCGGGTGATGTCGGTGTAGACGAACGTGCTCACGCCGCGCGCGGTCAGGCGCTTGATCGCGTCCGCGGCGGGCAGCTCGGTCGTCTCGGTCCAGCCCGAGGTGGCGATCATCCCGTCGCGCGCGTCGACCGAGACCACGACCCGCGGCCCGAGCTCGCGCACGATGTCGTCGAGGAAGTCGATGTCGCGGAACGCGGCCGTGCCGACGATGGCCCGCTGGGCCCCCGCTGCGATCGCCGCGCGCACCGCGTCCACCGTCCGCAGCCCGCCGCCGTACTGCACCGGGAGGCCGGTCTCGGCGACGATCCGCCGCAGGTGCTCGAGCGCGCGCGGCTCGCCGGACCGGGCGCCGTCGAGGTCGACGACGTGCAGGAAGCGCGCGCCCGCCTCCACCCACGACCGCGCCGCCTCTAGCGGGTCGTCGTGGTACGTCGTGGCGTCCTCGAAGCGCCCCTCGACGAGGCGGACGGCGCGGCCGTCCAGGATGTCGATCGCCGGATAGAGGATCATGCGACGGCGACCGCGGCGAGCCCGGCGAAGTTGCGCAGCAGCGCCAGCCCGTCGCGCGACGACTTCTCCGGGTGGAACTGGACGGCCATGACGTTGCCACGCTCCACCACGGACGCGAAGCGCTCGCCGTACTCGCTCGTGCCGACCACGTCGGCCGGCTCGGCGGGCCGGCAGGCGAACGAGTGCACGTGGTAAAAGGCGGCCGCCTCCGGCAGGCCCTCGGTCAGCGCCGACGGCCGCTCGAAGCGCACCAGGTTCCAGCCGATGTGCGGCAGCCGCGGGCTCTCAAGCCGCGTGACGGTGCCGGGCAGGATGCCCAGCCCGCGCGCGCCCTCGTGCTCGGTGGAGGACTCGAACAGCAGTTGCAGGCCCAGGCAGATGCCCAGCAGCGGCTGGGTGAGCTCCGCGATGACGGCGCCGAGCCCGGTGCGCTCGAGGTTGCGCATCGCCTCGGGGAAGGCGCCGACGCCGGGCAGGATGACCGCGTCCGCCGCGCGGATCTCGTCGTGGTCGGCCGTGACCACCGACTCGGCGCCCACGTGCGCGAGCGCCGTCTCCACGCTGCGCCGGTTGCCCATGCCGTAGTCCGCGATGGCGATCACGTCAGCGTCCCCTTGGTCGACGGCACGCCGGTCTCGTCGGGGTCGATCGCCACCGCGGCGCGCAGCGCGCGGGCGAACGCCTTGAAGCACGCCTCGATCATGTGGTGGGCGTTCGTGCCGGCCTGCAGGTCGATGTGCAGCGTGAGCCGGGCGGCGGACGCCACGGCGCGGAAGAACTCCTCGGCCGCCTCGTGCTCGAAGCCGGCGATGTCGCCGGGCGCGAGGCGGTCGAAGCCCGTCAGCGCGGCGTACGGGCGGCCGGACACGTCGATCGCCGCGGCGGCGCGGGCCTCGTCCATCGGGATCACGGCGTGGCCGTAGCGGCGGATGCCCGCCCGGTCGCCCAGTGCCCGGTCGAGCGCCTGTCCGAGCACGATCCCGGTGTCCTCGACCGTGTGGTGGGCGCCGGTCTGCAGGTCGCCGGTGACGGTCACGTCGAGGTCGAAGCGGCCGTGGCGGGCGAGCAGGTCGAGCATGTGGTCGAGGAAGCCGACGCCGGTCCTGCGCGTCCCGGCGCCGCTGCCGGACAGGCCGAGGGTGAGCGACACGTCGGTCTCGCCGGTCCGGCGCTGCAGGGTCGCGGTGCGCGTCACGGCGTGAGATTCTGACGCAGCGCCATCGAGCGGGCGTGCCACGCGAAGCCCTCGGCCCGGGCGATCGGCACGCCGGCGGCCGCCAGCGCCGGTCCGGCGCCCCCCAGACGCACCTCGGCCATGCGCCGGCGGAAGTGGCGGACGTTGAGCCCGGAGGCGAAGCGGGCGGCGCCCTCGGTGGGCAGCGTGTGGTTTGAGCCGGCGACGTAGTCGCCGAACGCGGTGCCGGCGGCGTCGCCGACGAACAGGCAGCCGGCGGACCGCACGCGGGGCGCGAGCGCCTCCGCCGCGGCGCCCGCCAGCTGCAGGTGCTCGGGGGCGAGCGCCTCGGCGAAGGCCAGCGCGGCGTCCATGTCCACGGCGTGCACGCACGCCGTCGCCTCGAGCCCGGCCAGGATGCCCGGGTCGTCGCTCACCGCCACGGTCAGCGAGCCCTCGCCGTGCTCGGCCTGCGCCTTCAGGTCGGCGGCCAGCCATTCGACGTTGGCGCCGCGGCTCGCGATCACGGTCAGATCGGACGGCCCGGCGAAGCCGTCGATCCCCACCAGGTGCGCCACCTGGCGCTTGGCCTCCTGCACGTACAGGCTGCCGGGGCCGACGATCACGTCCACGCGCGGGATCGTCTCCGTGCCGTGGGCCAGCGCAGCCACGGCGTGCGCGCCGGTGACGGCGAACACCCCGTCCACGCCGCACAGCGCGCACGCGGCGAGGATCGTCGGGTTGGGCGAGGCGGCCACGTGGACCTCGTCCACCCCGGCCGCCCGCGCGGTCACCGCGCCCATGACGACCGAGGAGGGATACGGGTGGCGCCCGCCCGGCGCGTACACGCCCGCCCGCCGCACGGGCACGTCCCGCAGGCGCACGCTCTGCCCCTGCGGCAGCTGGACCGCGGCCTCGGCGTCGACTCCGGCCTCGGCCACGGCGCGCACGTTGGCGATGGCCAGCTCCAGCCCGGCGCGGACGTCCGGCTGCAGGGTCTCGAGCGCCACGGCGAGCTCCGCCGCGGGGACCGGCCGCGCCTCGCCGCCGAATCGCGCCTCGTATTCGGCCACCGCCGCGTCCCCGCGCGCCGCCACGTCCGCGACGATCTCCCCGACGGCCGCAGCCACGGACTCGCCGGCCGGGACCAGCGCGCGCACCCGCGCGGCCACCGCGGCCGCGTCCGCCGCCGTGCACTCAGCGCGCACGCAGCCGCTCCACCACGTCGTCGATCTCCCGCGCCCTGACCCGATAGGCCACGGGGTTGGCGATCAGCCGGGCGGTCGAGGCGGCGATCTCCTCGCGGATGACCAGCCCGTTCTCGCGCAGGGTCGTGCCCGTGGCCGTGAGGTCGACGATCCCGTGCACCAGCCCGGTCAGCGGCGCGAGCTCCACGGACCCCTTGACCTCGACGATCTCGGCCTGGCGGCCGGTGGACTCGAAGTAGGCGGCGGCGATCCGGGGGTACTTCGTGGCGATCCGCATCACACCCAGGCGGCGCAGCGCCTCGGCGGCCGGGTCGTCGCCGGCCACGGTGGCGAACACCATCCGGCACGGCCCGAAGCCGAGGTCGAGCAGCTCGTGGACGTCGCGCTCGGCCTGCTCGGACAGCACGTCCTTGCCGGTGACGCCGACGTCGGCCGCGCCGGCCTCGACGTAGGTCGGCACGTCGGACGGCCGCATGGTGACGATCCCGGCGTCGGCGAACAGCAGCTTGCGGTCGTTGGCGCGGACCTCGGCCGTGTCGATGCCCAGCCCGTCGAGCGCGTCGAGCGTCTCGCGGAACAGCGCCCCGCGCGGCACGGCGATCGTCAGGGTCATCGGCCCTCCCGCAGCCGCGCGGCGTGCACGCGCTCGACGTCCAGCGCCCAGCCGCAGGCCGGCAGGTCGTGGCCGAAGCGGCCGATCAGCTCGTCGTAGCGGCCGCCGCCGCCCAGCGGGGCGCCGAGCGCCGCGTCGTAGACCTCGAACACCGCGCCCGTGTAGTAGCCGAGCGTGCGCACCAGCCCGAGGTCGAAGATCACCCGCTCCGCCACGTCCGGCGCGAGCAGGCCGTACAGCGCGCGCAGCGGCTCGGCCTCGGCCACGCCCTCGAGCACCTCGACGCCGCCGCGGCGCCGAGCGGTCCGCAGCAGCTCGGGCGGGACCGCGCGCTCGAGGCCGACGAAGTCGTGCGCCTCCAGCAGCGGCATGATCGGCGCCGGATCCACTCCGGAACGCGCGAGCGCGCGCTCGAACAGCCGCGCGTCGCCCAGGCCGACGCGGTAGGCGGTCAGGCCGGCGGCGTCGAGCGTGGCGCACAGCACCGTGATCGCCTCGGCCGTCCCCTCGGGCCCGGGCGCGCCCACGAGCTCGATCCCCGCCTGCAGGATCTCCCGCGGGTGCCCGCGGTGGCGGTGCACGGCCCGGTAGGCGTGCTGGAGGTAGCAGAAGCGCAGCGGCACCTCGGCCTGGGCGTAGCGCGTGGCCACCACCCGGGCGATGGGGATCGTCATGTCCGAGCGCAGCACGAGCACGTTGCCGTGCTCGTCGAACAGCCGGTAGGCCGGGTCGGCCGCCGCCGCGTCGCCGCGGGTCAGCACCGTCTCGTACTCCAGCGCGGGCGTGGCCACCTCGCCGTAGCCGAAGCGGTCGAACACGCCCCGCATGGCGTCGGTGATCGCCCGCAGCTCGCGCAGCTCGTCCGGCAGGACGTCGCGCGTGCCGCTGGGGATCGGGTGGATCACGTCTCGACGCGCTCGATGCGCGCGCCGAGCGCGCGCAGGCGCTCGTCGATGCGCTCGTAGCCGCGGTCGATGTCGCGCACGTTGTGGATCTCGCTCGTGCCCTCGGCGCACACCGCGGCGATCAGCATCGCCATCCCCGCCCGGATGTCCGGGCTGGACAGGCGCTGGCCGCGCAGCCGGCGCGGGCCGATGACGATCGCCCGGTGCGGGTCGCAGATGGTGATCTCCGCGCCCATCGAGATCAGCTTGTCCACGAAGAACAGCCGGTTCTCGAACATCTTCTCGAAGATCAGCACGGAGCCCTCGGACTGGGTGGCCAGCGCGACGGCGATCGACGTCAGGTCGGCCGGGAACGCCGGCCACGGCCCGTCCTCCACCTTGGACTGGTAGTCGCCCGCGTCGCGCTCCACCCGCAGCGTCTGGCCGCCGGGGACGACGCAGGTGCCGTCCTCCATGGCGCTGTCCAGCCCCAGCCGCTTGAACACCATGCGGATCATCCGCAGGTCCTCGGCCACGCAGCCGGCGATCCGCAGCTCGCCGCCGGTCACCCCGGCCAGCGCCATGAACGAGGCGATCTCGATGTGGTCCGGGGAGACCGTGTGCTCACAGCCGCCGAGCCGGCCGGAGCCGTGCACCTGCATGACGTTGGAGCCGATCCCCTCGATCGCCGCCCCCATCTTGTTCAGCATCCGGGCCAGGTCCTGGACGTGCGGCTCGCAGGCGGCGTTGCGGATGATCGAGGAGCCGTTGAGGCCGGCGGCGGCCATCAGCGCGTTCTCGGTGCCCATCACGGACGGCTCGTCCATGAAGAAGTCGCACGGCGCGAGGCCGTCCTCGGCCGTGATCGCGATGTTGCGGCCGTGCGCGACGGTCGCGCCGAGCGCGCGGAACGCGTCGAGGTGGGGGTCCAGCCGGCGGCGGCCGATCACGTCGCCGCCCGGCGGCGGCATCACGGCTCGGCCGAAGCGGCCCAGCAGCGGCCCGGCGGCGAGGAACGAGGCGCGGATGCGCTCGGCCAGCCCGGCGTCGACGTCCGTCTTGTCGACGCCGGACGCGTCCAGGACGACCGTGTTTCCGCCGCGGCGCTCGACGGTGGTGCCGAGGTCGACCAGCAGTTCGAGCATGGCCTCGGTGTCCCGGATGCGCGGGACGTTGTGCAGGATGACCGGCTCATCGGTCAGCAGCGCGCAGGCCAGCAGCGGCAGCGCGGCGTTCTTGTTGCCCGCGGGCTCGACCGTGCCGGACAGCGGCACGCCACCCTGGATGACGAACTTCTCCATGATCCGCGGCGGCTAGGCTAACGAACCGGACATGACGCTTCCGATGACCCGTGACGAGGCGTGGGCGCTCTTCTGCGAGTGGACCGCCTCGGAGAGCCTGCGCCGCCACGTGCTGGCCGTGGAGGCGTGCATGCGCGCCTACGCGGAGAAGCTCGGCGAGGACCCCGAGCGCTGGGGCCTCGTGGGGATGCTCCACGACCTCGACTACGAGCGCTTCCCGGACCTGCACACCGGCCATCCCCGGATGGCGCTGGCCGAGCTCGAGCGGCTCGGCTTCCCGGACGACATGGTCCGCGCCGTGGCCTCGCACGCCGACTACCTCGAGGTGTCGCGCGACACGCCGATGGAGAAGACCCTGTTCGCGGTGGACGAGCTGTCGGGCTTCGTCATGGCCTGCGCCTACGTGCGCCCGCAGGGCATCGACGGCATGACGCCCAAGTCGGTCAAGAAGAAGATGAAGACGCCGGCGTTCGCCGCTGCGGTCAACCGGGACGACATGCGCGAGGGCGCGGAGCTGCTCGGCGTGGACTTCGACGAGCACCTGGCGTTCGTCATCGCCGCGCTGCAGCCGCACGCCGAGACGCTCGGCCTGTCCGGGTCGGGCGCGCCGGCCTGATGGCCGATCATCCGCTGCAGATCGTCGTCCTCGAGGGCGACGAGACGGGCCAGGAGCTCCTGCAGCAGGCGGTGCGGGTGCTCGACTCGTCGCTGCTCGGGCTGCCGCTGGAGCTCTCGTACTTCGACCTCTCGCTGGCGAAGCGGCGCGAGACGGGCAACGAGATCGTCCACGAGGCGGCGCGGGCGATGCGGGAGGCCGGCTACGGCCTGAAGGCCGCGACCATCACGCCCGAGGGGCGCGACGACGTCGGCTCCCCGAACCGGATCCTGCGCGAGGAGGTCGACGGCAAGGTCATCGTCCGCACGGGCCGGCGGATCCCGGGCGTGGTCGGCCCCGTCTCGGGCGTCTACCACCCGATCTCCGTGGTGCGCATGGCGGTCGACGACGCCTACGGCGCCAAGCAGTGGCGCGAGGGCTCCGCGGAGGGCGCGGACGACGAGATCGCTTACCGGACCGAGAAGATCACCCGGTCGACCTGCCGGGCGGTGGCCGAGTACGCGTTCCGCACGGCCGAGCGGCTGGAGGCCAAGGTCTACGGCGGGCCGAAGTGGACCGTCTCCCCCGTCTACGAGGGGATGCTCAAGGAGGAGATGGACGCCGCGGCGTCCCGCCACCCGTCGGTGGCCTATGAGCCCGTCCTGATCGACGCCACCTACGCCGGGCTGCTGACCGGCGCGGCCGACGCGCCGCTGGTCATCCCCGCCCTGAACCGCGACGGCGACTGCCTGTCCGACCTGGTCCTGCCCATGTTCGGCTCGATCGCCGGCGCGGAGTCGATCCTGCTCTCGTTCGATGCGGACTACGGCGTCGAGGTGGCGATGGCGGAGGCGCCGCACGGGACCGCGCCGTCGCTGCAGGGCAAGGACCTGGCGAACCCGATGGCCATGCTGCTGGCCTGCGGCGCCGTGCTGTCCTACGCCGGCGCGGCCGGCGTCGCGGGCGCCGAGCGCGCCTCGCGGGCGGTCTATGAGTCGGTGCTCGAGACCATCCACGGCGGGACCAAGACCGTCGACCTCGGCGGGCACGCCACCACGACCGAGTTCACGGACGCGGTGGTGGAGAAGGTGCGCACCAAGGTCGAGATCTGGTCCACGCTGGGGGCTCGCTGAGTACCGGTGACCGTATGTACGGGGGCCGGTACTAGCCGACCTTGATCGTGCCCTTCATGTCGGGGTGGATCAGGCAGACGTAGTGGATCGTGCCGGCCTTGCCGGCCTTGACCGTGAACGCGTGGCCGGGCTTCAGGTTGCCCGAGTCGAACTTCGCGCCCTTGGTCGCGGTGACCGTGTGGGTCACGGAGTCCGCGTTGACGAAGCGGATCGTCTGGCCGGGCTTGACGTGGATCGTGCCCGGCTTGAACGCGAAGTTCGTGATCTTGACGCTGGCGGCGTGGCGGGCGGCCGCGGCGTGGGCGGCGGGCGCATTGGCGCTGCTGCCATAGGCGGTCGCGCCGCAACCGGCGGCCAGCGCGGCGGTGGCGAGCACGGGAAGGATCAGGGACTTGCGCACGATGGTCTCCAGGGCGTTCGACATGGACGTCACTGGACGGGACGCCGGCGGCCGGCGGTCTATTCCGCGCGTTCGGGCGCTCGCCAGGGGGCCGTCTGAGGCCGATGCAAGATCGGTTGCAGCGCCGGCCGGCGGCTTTTCCGCGCTGCGCCGCGGGATCCCGCGAGGGCGCCGGGCGACCCCGCTCGTTGCGGAGATTTCCGTCCGAGGGCTCGCGTAGCTTCACGAACACATGTTCCCCCTGATGACCGGCAGTCGCCCGCAAAAGCGCTCGCTCCGCGAGCTGGTGCGCGGGGCCAAGGATTCGGCCCTGGAGTTCGTCACGCTGGGTGAGGCAACCGCGCAGCTCGCGCCCGCCCCCACGTCCGGGCACCCGCACCGCCGACAGCTCGCCGGTCATCGCCCGCGGCGCCGTCGCCCAGGGATGGTCGCGGCCCGTCGACAGGTCTGCACGACGCCGGTACATCGCCCGGCGCACCGCAGGTCCTGACCCACCGCGCCCGCCGGCGATCAGCTCTTTGGGAGGTGCTGATCACGCCGGCCGGGCCGCGGAAGGGTCCTACGCTCGGGGCATGACCGAGCTGCGGACGCCGAGGCTCCTGCTGCGGCAGTGGCGCGCGGCCGACCTCGAGCCGTTCGCGCAGCTCAACGCGGACCCGCGCGTCATGGAGTTCTTCCCGAGCGTGCTCTCCCGCGCGGACTCTAATCGGTTCGTCAACGAACGCATCCTGCCGGCCTTCGCGCAGCGCGGGTACGGCCTCTGGGCGGTCGAGGTGCCGGGCGTGACGCCGTTCGCCGGATTCGTCGGCCTCCTCGAGCACACCTGGGAGGCCTCCTTTACACCCTGCGTGGAGGTGGCCTGGCGCCTCGACGCGGGCCACTGGGGCCGCGGCTATGCCACCGAGGGCGCGCGGGCCGCGGTGGCCTACGGGTTCGGGGTGGCGGGCCTGGACGAGATCGTCTCGATGACCGCGGTCACGAACACGCGGTCGATCGCCGTGATGGAGCGGCTCGGGATGCGCCGCGCCGGCGAGTTCGAGCACCCGCGCCTGGAGCCCGGGCACCCGCTGCGCCCGCACGTGCTCTATCGGCTCCGCAACGACGAGCCCGGGAGTTTGGCCCTCTGGGCCAACATTTCCAGCGAATCCGCGAAGCGATTCGCCAACGACGAAGAGCCGCCACGATGGGCGGCTCCGCAATGAAGGACCGGCGGCGACCTACTCTCCCAGGCCCTTGCAGGCCAAGTACCATCGGCGCTGTGGGGCTTAACTGCTCTGTTCGGAATGGGAAGAGGTGTTTCCCCCACGCAATAGCCACCGGAAACTTGTCAAGACCCGCCCTGGCGCGGACCTTCAAAACTGCACAACCCGCCAACGCACGGGTACCAAAAAATATCCGTCAAGCCCTCGACCCATTAGTACCGGTCTCCTACGGCTGTTGCCAGCCTTCCAGATCCGGCCTATCAACCTGGTGGTCTACCAGGGGTCTTACTCCCTCAAGGGGATGGGAGAGCTCATCTCGAGGTCGGCTTCCCGCTTAGATGCCTTCAGCGGTTATCCGGTCCGCACGTAGCTAACCTGCGATGCCCTTGGCAGGACAACAGATACACCAGAGGTGCGTTCATCCCGGTCCTCTCGTACTAGGGACGAATCCTCTCAACTCTCCAACGCCCACGGCAGATAGGGACCGAACTGTCTCACGACGTTCTGAACCCAGCTCGCGTACCGCTTTAATGGGCGAACAGCCCAACCCTTGGGACCTACTTCAGCCCCAGGATGCGACGAGCCGACATCGAGGTGCCAAACCGAGTCGTCGATGTGGACTCTTGGACTCGATAAGCCTGTTATCCCCGGAGTACCTTTTATCCGTTGAGCGACGGCACTTCCACTTGCTACCGCCGGATCACTAAAGCCTGCTTTCGCACCTGCTCGACCTGTCGGTCTCACAGTCAAGCTCCCTTGCTGCTTTTGCACTCTACGTACGATTTCCAACCGTACTGAGGGAACCTTTGCGCGCCTCCGTTACATTTTGGGAGGCGACCGCCCCAGTCAAACTACCCGCCTGGCACTGTTCACCGCCCGGATTACGGCGCGGTGTTAGAAGCACAATACATCAAGGGAGGTATCTCAAGGTTGGCTCCACGTCAACCGCAGTCAACGCTTCATAGCCTCCCTCCTATCCTGAGCGAGATGCACCGCACTCCAATACCAGGTTGTAGTAAAGGTTCACGGGGTCTTTCCGTCTAGCCGCGGGTACTCGGCATCTTCACCGAGACTGCAATTTCACCGAGCCCATCGTTGAGACAGCGTTCAACTCGTTACGCCATTCGTGCAGGTCGGAACTTACCCGACAAGGAATTTCGCTACCTTAGGACGGTTATAGTTACCGCCGCCGTTTACCGGGGCTTAGTTTCAGTGCTTCGGGTTGCCCCTAACACCTCCACGTAACCTTCCGGCACCGGGCAGGCGTCAGCCCCTATACGTCGTCTTACGACTTTGCAGAGACCTGTGTTTTTGGTAAACAGTCGGTTGAACCTATTCACTGCGGCCCTCTCGGGCTCCACGGGCAAGCCGCTTCACCCTACTGGGGCGCTCCTTATCCCGAAGTTACGGAGCGATTTTGCCGAGTTCCTTAACGATGGTTATCTCGATCACCTTAGTATTCTCTACTTGCCCACCTGTGTCGGTTTTGGTACGGGCACGTGCGCTCTCCCTAGAGGCTTTTCTCGGAGGCATGGCGTCCGGGACTCGCCGGCTTTGAGCCAGCTGTCATCGCACCTCAGGTTATGCGGCCTCGGATTTACCAGGGGCCACCCCTACATGCTTGACCCAGGACGACCATCGCCTGGGTTCCCATAGCCTTCCTCGTCCCCCCATCGGTCAAATGAGTGCGACGTGGTACAGGAATATCAACCTGTTGTCCATCGACTACGCCTTTCGGCCTCGCCTTAGGTCCCGACTAACCCTGAGCAGACGAACTTTACTCAGGAATCCTTGGGCAATCGGCGGAGGGGATTCTCACCCCTCTTTCGTTACTCATGCCGGCATTCTCACTTCCCATGGCTCCACGGCTGGGTTCCCCCGCCGCTTCACTGCCATGGGAACGCTCTCCTACCGCTCGACTTACGTCGAACCCGAAGCTTCGGTGGCTAGCTTGAGCCCCGTTACATTATCCGCGCCCGAACACTTGACCAGTGAGCTGTTACGCACTCTTTCAAGGATGGCTGCCTCTAAGCCAACCTCCTGGTTGTCTATGCACTCGGACATCGTTTGCCACTTAGCTAGCACTTAGGGACCTTAGCTGTCGGTCTGGGCTGTTTCCCTTTTGACGCGGAAGTTTATCCCCCCGCAACTGACTCCCGGAGTAGCCGTGACGGTCTTCGGAGTTTGCCTGATTTCGGTAACCTGGTAGGGCCCCTAGACCAAACAGTGCTCTACGGCCGCCACGGAGTTCATCCGAGGCTATACCTAAATATATTTCGGAGAGAACGAGATATCTCTGAGCTTGATTAGCCTTTCACTCCGACCCACAGGTCATCCGCCCAGTTTTCAACCTAGGTCGGTTCGGTCCTCCACGGGGTCTTACCCCCGCTTCAACCTGCCCATGGGTAGCTCGCTCAGTTTCGCGTCTACCGCCTACGACTAAATCGCCCTATTAGGACTCGCTTTCGCTTCGGCTCCGCTCATCGCTTAACCTCGCCGCAGACGAGTAACTCGCCGGCTCGTTATGCAAAAAGCACGCCGTCACAGGACAAAGCCTGCTCCGACCGCTTGTAGGCACGCGGTTTCAGGTACTATTTCACTCCCCTTCCGGGGTACTTTTCACCTTTCCCTCACGGTACTGGTCCGCTATCGGTCACCAGGGAGTACTTAGCCTTGGAGGGTGGTCCCCCCAGCTTCAGTCCGCGTTTCACGGGAGCGGACCTACTCAGGAACGTCATCGAGAGACAGAACGATTTCGCCTACGGGACGATTGCCCTCTGTGGTGCGCGGTTCCACGCGCTTCGACTATCGAACTGTTTGGTAACTCTCGCCGAGAGACGCACCTCTCGGACAGACGCCCTACAACCCCCGACCGGCAACGCGTGCGCGCTTACACCGGCCCGGTTTGGGCTAGATCCCCTTTCGCTCGCCACTACTCGGGGAGTCTCGGTTGATTTCCTTTCCTCCGGGTACTGAGATGTTTCAGTTCCCCGGCTTGCCTCTACCCCGCCTATATATTCAGCGGGGAGTAACGCCGTATTGACAGCGCTGGGTTTCCCCATTCGGGAATCCGCGGGTCACAGGCTATTCAGCGCCTCACCGCGGCTTATCGCAGCCGTTCACGCCCTTCATCGACTCCTGGTGCCAAGGCATCCACCGTGTGCCCTTCCTATCTTGACGGTGATCACGCGCTCGACCCGGAAAGGCCGAACACGCGGTGATACCCGTTCGCACCGCCCGAGGGCGGCGCTTCGTTGGCATGATTGTGCAGTTTTCAAGGTCCGCGCGAGGCGTGTGCCCGGACTGGGCACCCGGTCTCTCAAAACTCAACAGCATGGCGGCAGATCGCTTCGCGGATCTGCTTCGAGTATTCGCTGACGCTCATACTCGGGCAGGGCTCGGCGCTGCTACCCAGGTCCGGTCGACATTAGGAACCGGCTCGAGCTCGCGCCGTGCGGAATGCACGACGGGCCGTTGCCGGCGCTCCATGTCCTGGAGCTCCCTAGAAAGGAGGTGATCCAGCCGCACCTTCCGGTACGGCTACCTTGTTACGACTTCACCCCAGTCACGAGCCCCACCTTCGACGGCTCCCTCCCAAAAGGGTTAGGCCACCGGCTTCGGGTGTTGCTTGCTTCCGTGGTGTGACGGGCGGTGTGTACAAGGCCCGGGAACGTATTCACCGCGGCAATGCTGATCCGCGATTACTAGCAACTCCGCCTTCATGCAGGCGGGTTTCAGCCTGCAATCCGAACCGAGACGCGCTTTAAGGGATTCGCTCCACCTCGCGGTATCGCAGCCCTCTGTACGCGCCAATGTAGCACGTGTGTAGCCCTGGACATAAGGGGCATGATGACTTGACGTCATCCCCACCTTCCTCCGGTTTGTCACCGGCAGTCTCGCATGAGTCCCCAACTAAATGCTGGCAACATGCGACGGGGGTTGCGCTCGTTGCGGGACTTAACCCAACATCTCACGACACGAGCTGACGACAGCCATGCACCACCTGTGATCCTGCCCCGAAGGGAAGCCCTGTTTCCAGGGAGATCAGGAACATGTCAAGCCCAGGTAAGGTTCTTCGCGTTGCGTCGAATTAAACCACATGCTCCGCTGCTTGTGCGGGCCCCCGTCAATTCCTTTGAGTTTTAGCCTTGCGGCCGTACTCCCCAGGCGGGGCACTTAATGCGTTAGCTTCGGCACGGAGGGAGTCGACACCCCCCACACCTAGTGCCCATCGTTTACAGCGTGGACTACCAGGGTATCTAATCCTGTTTGCTCCCCACGCTTTCGCGTCTCAGCGTCAGTAACGTCCCAGCGAGCTGCCTTCGCAATTGGTGTTCCTCCTGATATCTGCGCATTTCACCGCTACACCAGGAATTCCACTCGCCTCTTCCGTACTCGAGCCCGACAGTATCCACCGGCATCCGAGGGTTGAGCCCCCGACTTTCACAGCGGACTTACCGGGCCGCCTACACGCGCTTTACGCCCAATGATTCCGGACAACGCTAGCCCCCTACGTATTACCGCGGCTGCTGGCACGTAGTTAGCCGGGGCTTCTTCTGAAGGTACCGTCACTCCAGCCGGCTATTAACCGACGAAGCTTCGTCCCAACTGAAAGGGGTTTACAACCCGAAGGCCGTCTTCCCCCACGCGGCGTTGCTGCGTCACGCTTTCGCGCATTGCGCAAGATTCCCCACTGCTGCCTCCCGTAGGAGTCTGGGCCGTGTCTCAGTCCCAGTGTGGCTGATCGTCCTCTCAGACCAGCTACCCATCGCAGCCTTGGTAGGCCGTTACCCCACCAACAAGCTAATGGGCCGCGGGCCCCTCCCGATGCGAAGGCCGAAGCTATCTTTGCTCTGAATCCTTGTGAAAACAGAGAACATCCGGTATTAGCCCGAGTTTCCTCGGGTTGTCCCGGTCATCGGGGTAGGTTACCCACGTGTTACTCACCCGTTCGCGGCTCTGCCCCGGGGCAAGCCCCGGTTCGTCGCTCCACTTGCATGTGTTAAGCACGCCGCCAGCGTTCGTCCTGAGCCAGGATCAAACTCTCCGTGAAGAACTTCACAAAGAGCGTCTTGCGCCACTCGAGGCGCCGCCGGTACACAAGAGGCGACGCGGGCGCTTGACAGGGTTACTGCTCAGTACTACTGGCACTTCTGATTCCTTGTGCCGTGCGGAGCTGGGTAGCGCCGCCGGCATAACGAAACCTGGACGCACACCGATGGCAAGGAGCCATCAGGTGCGCATGCTGTTGAGTTTTCAAAGACCGGCCGCGCCTCGTGGCGGGGACTCCGCCGGACAGCGCTCCCAGGAGCCATCGGCTCCCGAGCGGGCAACGGAGTCTAGCGCACCGGCCGCGGAGGACCAATCCCCCGACGTCCGGGGACGCGTGCCCCAGAGCGGCCGGGGACTGTAGCACTGGTCCGCCGGGGCTCAGGCGGCGACGCGGAGCCGGCGGAACTTGCGCTTGCCCACCTGGAGCACGCGGCCGTCGAGCGCGGCGGCCGGGACGTCGAGCGGCTCGGCCGGCAACGGCTCGCCGTCGAGCTTCACGCCGCCCTGGACCAGCGCGCGGCGGGCCTCGGAGCGCGAGCCGCCGAACACCTCGGCGATCACCGCCGGCAGGTGGACCGTGCCGCCGTCGGCCGCGATCGTCGCCTCGGCGATCTCCTGCGGCATCTCGCGCGCGATGAACACCCGGTCGAAGGCCGCCTCGGCCTCGTCCGCGGCCCCGGCCGACCAGAACCGCGTCACGAGCGCGCGCGCGAGGGCCCGCTTGGCGTCGCGCGGGCCGACCCCGGCCGGCGGCGCCGAGCCCAGCAGCAGCGCGTACCACTCGTCGAGCTGAGCGTCCCGGATGCTAGGGTCTTGCCGTAGATCTCGGCCGGCGGCTCGGTGATGCCGATCGCGTTGCCGTAGGACTTCGACATCTTGCGCTCGCCGTCGAGGCCGGTGAGCAGCGGCAGCGTCAGCACGACCTGGGGCGGCTGGCCGTAGGCCGTCTGGATCGCCCGCCCCATGAACAGGTTGAACGTCTGATCGGTGCCGCCGAGCTCGACGTCGGCCCGGACGGCGACCGAGTCATAGCCCTGGAGCACCGGATAGAGCAGCTCGAGCAGCGAGACCGGCTCGCGGCGGCCATCCGCTTGGCGAAGTCGTCGCGCTCGAGCATCTGGGCCACCGTGACGTTGCGCACGAGCCGGAAGAGGTCCTCCATCGGCATGTCGAGCCACTCGGCGTTGCGGCGGACCTCGAGCCGCTCGTCCGCGGCGAGCACCTTGGTGGCCTGGTCGAGGTAGGTCTGGGCGTGCGCCTCGATCTCCTCCGGCGAGAGCACCGGGCGGGTGGCGGCGCGCCCGGATGGATCGCCCACGCGCGCGGTGTAGTCGCCGATGATCAGCACGACGGTGTGACCCGCGTCCTGGAACTCGCGGAGCTTCTGCAGGACGACCGTGTGGCCGAGGTGCAGGTCCTTCGCCGTCGGGTCCAGCCCGAGCTTCACGCGCAGCGGCCGGCCCGCCGCCAGACGGGCCGCGAGCGCCCCGTCGGGCAGGCATTCGACCGCGTTACGGGCCAGGAACTCCGCTCCAGATGCCATCCGGGCCAATGCTAGAGTCCGGCGCCCGCCGGGCTTGGTCCGCCCGTTCCCCACGCCTCGCCCTACCTTGGCCTGGCGTCCCAGGCCATGAGCGACGACGACCCCACGACCACGATCCCCGCGCGCACCGGCGCCGACGGCAACGGAGACGGCAACGGCGCCCGGGTCGTCCCGTTCCCGAAGCAGCAGTACCCGCGCCGCGGCCTGCTGCGGCGCCGGCGGCCGCCGAAGCGCGTGCGCATCCGCAAGCTGCGCGTGATCATGCTGCTGCTGGGCCTGGGCGTCCTCGCGCTCGTCTCCACCGTGTTCGGGATGCTCATGGCGGTGGCCTCCGAGCTGCCGCCGCTCGAGGCGCCGCTGCAGCAGAACTCCGAGATCGTCGACATCCACGGCCACCCGATCGGCACGCTGACCGGCAACGAGCGCCGGATCTACCTGACCGACCAGCAGATCGCGCCCGTGATGGAGCACGCGATCATCGCCATCGAGGACCGGCGCTTCTACACCAACAACGGCGTCGACCTCAGGGGCATCGCGCGCGCGGCGATCGCCGACCTGACCAACAAGCAGGCCGTCCAGGGCGCGTCCACGATCCCGCAGCAGTTCGTCAAGCTCCAGCTCGCCGCGGAGAACAAGCGGACGGTGTTCGAGAAGGTGCGCGAGGCCGCGCTGGCCTACCACCTGTCGCGCCAGTGGTCCAAGCAGCGGATCCTGCGCAACTACCTGAACGCGATCTACTTCGGCAACGGCGCCTACGGGATCGAGTCGGCCGCGCGGATCTACTTCTCCTACAACCACTCCAACTGCGGCGGCCGCGGGCAGCCGATGTGCGCGTCCGAGCTGCTGCCGCCAGGAGGCCGCGCTGCTGGCCGGGATGGTCGTCCTCCCCCAGCGGCTATGACCCGATCCGCCACCCCGTGGCGGCGCAAGAGCCGCCGCAACCTCGTGCTGCTGCGCATGTGCCAGCAGGGCTTCCTCACGCGCGCGCAGTACGAGGACGCGCGCGCGACGGCGCTGCCGACCGGCGGCGACCTCACGTTCCCGACCGAGCAGCTCGAAGTTCCCGTACTTCACGTCGTGGGTCAAGCAGCAGGTGGTCGACGAGCTGGCGGCGGCCAGCAGGGCGCCCAGCTGGCGTTCGGCGGCGGCCTGACGGTCAAGACGACGATCGACTCGCGGCTCCAGCAGGCGGCCCAGGACGCGATCAAGGCCGGCTGCCCAACCCGGCCGGGCCGCACGCCGCGCTGGTGGCGATCCACAACCCCGACGGCGAGGTCCGGGCGATGGTCGGCGGCGACGACGACGCTCTACAACTCGAGCCCGTTCAACCTGGCCACCCAGGGCCAGCGCCAGCCGGGCTCGTCGTTCAAGCCGTTCGTGCTGGCCGAGGCGCTGCGCCGGGGGATCAGCCCGTACTCGACCTGGACGTCGGCCAAGCACACGTACATCCTCAAGGGCGGCGAGCGCTTCACGGTCAACAACTTCGACAACGAGTACGCGGGCGCGCGCACGCTGGCCGCGGCGACGACGTTCTCCGACAACTCCGTCTTCGTCCAGGTCGGCATGAAGGTCGGGACCAAGCAAGATCGCCCAGCTGGCCCGGCGGATGGGCATCCGCACGCCGGTGTCGCACAACGTGGCGATCGCGCTCGGCGGCCTGCACCAGGGCGTCACGCCGCTCGACATGGCGCACGCCTACGAGACGATCGCCGAGGACGGCAAGCTGACCTACGGCACGCTCTCCCCCGGCTACGGCCGGCACGGGCTGCCGGTGCCCGGGCCCGTCGGGATCGACAGATCACCCAGCGCAAGAACGGCAAGGACAAGCCGGTCAAGGTGGACGGCCGCACGCTGGACAACCGCGTCCGCCAGCAGCGGGTGCTGACGCCGACGTCGCCAGCACGGTCGACTCGATCCTGCAGACCGTGGTCCAGCACGGCACCGGCACCGAGGCGCAGATCCCCGGCGTCGTCATCGCGGGCAAGACCGGCACGACCGAGGACTACGGCGACGCCTGGTTCGTGGCCTGGACCAAGCAGTACACGGTCGCCGTCTGGGTCGGCTATCCGAACAAGTTCAAGCCGATGCGCACCGAGTACCGCGGCGGGCCGGTGACCGGCGGCACGTTCCCGGCCGGCATCTGGAAGACCTTCATGCAGTCGCTGCTGAAGATGTACCCGCTGCCCTCCGACCAGGGCGGCGACGGGACCGGGATCCGCCGACGCCGACGCCGGCCACGGGCACGACCGCCCCGCCCCCACCACGGTCGCACCGACGGCCACGGCGCCGCCGAGCACCGGCGGGACGACCGCGCCCGCCCCGACGCACGCACGCCGGCGCACGACCCCGGTGCCGACGAGCACGCCGGCGCCCACGGTCGCGCCGACGACGCACCCCCGCGCCGGCACCGGCGGGACGGCGCCGACCGGCACCGGATAGCGGACGGTCCGGCGAACGGCGGGCTTTGAAGGGTCGGATGAGCGGCTGCGCGCCACGCGTGGCGAATCTGCTGCAGCGTGGCGAGCCCGCCCCAGTGGTCACGCGGGCGCCGCGTCGAGCAGGCCGGTCGGCCACGGCCGCGAGACACCGCGGTGCCGCGCGGCGCAGAACCGCCAGGGCAGGTCGGCGGCCTTGGTGATCCCGATCCGCGCGGCCCGGTCGACGTACTCCCGCGGCTCGCCCGCGTCGATCCGCACCGGCCCGTCGATCAGCGACGTGCCGTTGATGATCAGCTCGATGCCCAGCGCCTGGGTCAGCTTGCCGGGGCCGTTGCACAGGTCCTCGTCGCGCGCGACGCCGCGCCGGGCGCGCATCAGCTCGATCACGCCGTCCAGCGGCTCGAGCGCGCGGATCAGCACCGCGGCGCCCACGCCCACCGGCTCGCAGACCGCGTTCAGGAGCGCGTGGATGCCGTAGGAGCGGTAGACGTAGGCGGTGCCGGGCGGGCCGTGCAGGACCTCCGTGCGCGGCGTCAGCTCCGACGAACGCGTGGCAGGCCGGCTCGGAGAAGTGGTAGGCCTCGGTCTCGACGATCACGCCGCGCGCGTGCCCGTGGGCGACGACGCAGCCCAGCAGTGCCGGCGCCACCTCCAGCACCGGGCGGTCGTAGAACTCCGCTCCAGGACGCTCAGCCGACTGCGCGTCCAGCGCCGCGCGGGCGTGGGCGAGCTGCTCGCGCACCCGGTCGAGCGCGGTCCCGCCCTCGGACACCTTGGACTCCAGCCACGTGCCCCGCTGAGAGCACTGCGTAGTACTCGTCGTCGAGCGCGTCGGCGTGCTGCGGCGAGCTCGTCGCGCGTGAGCTGCGAGAGCGTGCGGCCGGACTCGACCGCCTCGCGCACGAGCCCGGCGACGATCCCGTGCGCCTGCCGGAACGGCACGCCCCGGCGCACGAGCATGTCGGCGACGTCGACCGCGGCGATCATCTCGTCGGCCGCCGCGGCGGCCAGCCGCTCGCGCCGGAACGTGATCGCCGCCGAGCATCCCGCGCGCCGCCGCCAGGCACAGCTCGAGCGTGTCGACGGCGTCGAACAGGTGCTCCTTGTCCTCCTGCATGTCCTTGTTGTAGGTCAGCGGCGAGCGCCGTGCATCACGCCGTGCAGGCCGGCCAGGTGGGCGACGACGCGCGGCGCCTTGGCGCGCAGCAGCTCCGCCGCGTCCGGGTTCTTCTTCTGCGGCATGATCGACGAGCTCGACGCCCACGAGTCCGCCACCTCGCAGAAGCCGAACTCCTCGCTCGACCAGAGCACGATCTCGCCGCCCAGCCGCGACAGGTGGGTGGCGCAGGTGGCCGCGGCGGCCAGGAAGTCGAGCACGAAGTCGCGGTTGGAGACGGCGTCGATGGAGTTCGGGACGACGCCGGCGAACCCGAGGTCCTCGGCGACCATCCGCCGGTCGGTCGCGAAGTTGACGCCGGCCAGCGCGCCCGCGCCCAGCGGCAGCTCGCTGGTCCCGCCCAGCACGGTCTGGAAGCGCCGCGCGTCGCGGGCGAACATCCAGAAGTAGGCCAGCAGGTGGTGCGACAGGTAGACCGGCTGGGCGCGCTGCAGGTGCGTGTAGCCGGGCATCGGCCAGTCGAGGTGCGCCTCGGCGACGCCGAGGACCACGGACTGCAGGTCCTGCAGCGACTCGATCGCGCGCAGCGCGTGCGCGCGCGTGAACATGGCCATGTCGGTGGCGACCTGGTCGTTGCGCGAGCGGGCCGTGTGCAGCTCGCCCGCCGACCGCGCCCGACGATCTCGGTCAGCCGCCGCTCGACTGCCATGTGGATGTCCTCGTCGGACTCCTGGAACGGGAACTCGCCGCGCGTCGAGCTCCTCGGCCACGCGGTCGAGCCCGCCGAGCAGCGCGTCGCGGTCCGCCTCGCTGATGATCCCGGCCGCCGCGAGCATTCGCGCGTGCGCGCGTGATTGCTCGACGTCGTAGGGCCCCAGCCGCCAGTCGAAGCCGATCGAGGAGTTCAGCGCCCAGAACACCGGGTCGGGGGGCTGCGTGAAGCGGGACACCGCACGGCATCATGCCTCATCGATGGACATCGTCGTGCGCCCGGCCGCCCAAGGGGACTGCTGCGTTCCGCTGCTCTACGCATCGGCCCAGCCGTACTACGACGCCTACGCCGGCGGCGAGGCGCGGGCGCTCGGGCTGCTGCGGGCGGTCTACCCGCGCGGGCGCCACGCCGCCAGCTATGAGCTCTGTCGGGTCGCGGTCGCCGACGGCGAGGTCGTCGGGGTCGTGGCCGGCTTCCCGGTGCGGACGCCGAGCGGCTGTCGCGGCGCTTCGTGGCGCTCACCCTGCCGCGGCTGCCGCCCTGGCTGTGGCCGCGCACGCTGCGCCACCTGCGCGCGGCGGGTACGCTCGCGCCGCGTCCGCCCGGCACCGCGTTCTACGTCGACGCGCTCGCGGTGCGCGCGGACTGGCGGCGCCGCGGCATCGCCCGGCGCCTGCTCGCCGACGCCGAGGCCCAGGCGGCCCACGCCGGCCTGCGCGGCGTGGCGCTGGACACCGGCCTGGGGAACGCGCCCGCCCGCTCTCTGTATCGCGCCTACGGGTTCGCCGAGCACGACGAGCGCCGCGCGGCCGACGACCGCGTGGCCCGGGCGGTCGGCGGCCCGGGGTTCGTGTCCTACTTCAAGCCGGCGTAGACGACTGAGTCGAGCGCCTCGGCCACCTGCGCCACCTGACCCTCGGTCATCTCGGGGAAGAACGGCAGCGCGATCGACCGCGCGGCCACGTCCTCGCACACCGGGAACTCGCCCTCGCGATGGCCGAAGCGCTCGCGGTAGAACGACATCAGGTGGATGGCCGGCATGTAGGGCTTCGACGGCACGCCCTGCGCGGCGAGCGCCCGGATGGTGTCGTCGCGGTCGACGTGGCGGGGCAGCTGGACGGCGAACACGAACCAGCCGCGAACGTCGCCGCCCTCATCGGAGCACGGCAGGTCGAGGTCCTCGAAGCCGGCCAGCGCGTCGCGATACCAGCCCGCGACCTTCGCCCGGTCGGCCAGCATGCCGTCGAGCCGCTCGAGCTGGGCCAGCCCGAGCGCGCAGGCCAGGTCGGTCAGGCGGTAGTTGAAGCCCAGGCGGTCGTGGTCGAGCCAGCCCATGTCCGGCGCGCGGCCCTGGTTGCGCTCGGAGTCGACGCGCTCCTTGTGCTCGGCCGAGCCCAGCACGAGCATCCCGCCCTCGCCCGTGGTCAGCTGCTTGTTCGCGTAGAAGCCGAACGCCGCCGGGTGGCCGCGGCCGCCCACCGGGGTGCCGTCGGCGTGGCGGGCGCCCAGCGCCTCGCAGGCGTCCTCGACGATCGGCAGCCCGTGGCGCTCGAGCGCCGGCACGTCGGCCGGGTAGCCGAAGATGTGGACGGGCAGGAGCGCGCGCGTGCGGCCCGTGATCGCCGCCGCCGCGGCGTCGGGGTCGACGTTCAGCGTGCGCGGGTCGATGTCGGCGAACACCGGCCGCGCGCGCTCCATCAGGACGACGTTGGCGCTGGCCACGAACGAGAACGGCGACGTGATCACCTCGTCGCCGTCCGTGACGCCCACGGCGCGCAGGGCCAGATGAAGCGCGGCGGTGCCGGACGACACGGCGCTGGCGTGGCGGCGCGCCGACCTGGGCGGCGAACGCGCGCTCGAACTCGCCGCACCTTCGGGCCGAGCGAGAGCTGCCCGGAGCGCAGCACCTCGAGGATGGCCCGCTCCTCGGCCTCGCCGAGGACCGGGCGGGCGAGCGGGAGCTTCACGAAGCCGCCTGGCGGCTGCGCAGCATCCCCGCCTCGAGCGAGTCCACCAGTGCGTCCCAGCTGGCCTCGATGACGTTCTCGTGGACGCCGATCGCGCCCCAGCTGTGCACGCCGTCGGACGCATCCAACAGCACGCGGGTGGTGGCCCCGGTGGCCTTCCACTCGTCGAGGATGCGCACCTTGTAGTTGACGAGCTTGATGTCGCGCAGGTGCGGGAAGTGCTCGCCGATCGCGTCGCGCAGCGCGCGGTCGAGCGCGTGGACCGGGCCGTTGCCCTCGGCGGTGCGGACGTAGCGCCGGCCGTCCACCCACAACTTGATCGTGGCCTCGGTCTCCACCCGGCCGTCCGCGCGCTTCTCGGCCATCACGCGCCACGACTCCAGCCGGAACAGGGGCTCGTACTCCCCCGTCTCGCGCCGGATGAGCAGGTCGAACGAGCCGTCGGCCGCCTCGAACTGGAAGCCGCGGTGCTCGAGCTCCTTGACCCGCTCGACCACCCGGGACGCGGTGGCGTCGTCGAGGTCGCCGCCGGCGTGGGCGATCACGGTGCCCTTGCCCGAGAGCTCGGACACCAGGACCTCACGGGCGTTGCCCACCTCGGCCGGGTCGATGTGCTCGAACGTCGACGGGTCGACGTTGATGCCGGCGACGTGCATCCCGCCCTTGTGGGCGAACGCGTTGCGGCCCACGTAGGGCTGGTTGGGGTCGGGCTGCAGGTTGAGCAGGTCGGCCACCAGGTGCGAGGCCTCGGTCAGGCCCTCGAGGCTGGGCAGGCACCGGTGCCCGGACTTGAGCTGCAGGTTCGGGACGATCGAGACGAGGTTGGCGTTGCCGCAGCGCTCGCCGTAGCCGTTCATCGTGCCCTGGACCATCGTGGCGCCGGCCGCCACGGCGGCGAGCGTGTTGGCCACCGCGCACTCGGCGTCGTTGTGCGTGTGGATGCCCACGGGGGCGTCCAGGGCGGCGCACACCTCGCGCGTGGCCGCCGCGATCTGGTCGGGCAGCGAGGCGCCGTTGGTGTCGCACAGCACGACCCACTCGCTGCCTGCGGCCAGGGCGGTCCGCAGGCACTGCAGCGCGTAGTCGCGGTCGTCGCGCCAGCCGTCGAAGAAGTGCTCGGCGTCGTAGACCACGCGCTTGCCCGCGGCGCGCAGGTAGGCCACGGAGTCGCCGATCATGGCCAGGTTCTCGTCCCGGCCCGCCTTGACCACCTTCTCCAGGTGCAGCGACCACGTCTTGCCCACCAGCGTGCAGACCGGCGCGAAGCAGGCGGCCAGCACGCGCAGGGCGGCGTCGTCCTGGGCGGCCACGTCGCGCCGCCGGGTCATCCCGAAGGCGCACACGTCGGCCCGCAGGCCCGCGGTCTCCAGGCGCTCGAACAGCTCGAGCTCCTTGGGGTTGGACGTCGGGAAGCCCGCCTCGATCATCGGCACGCCGAGCTCGTCGAGGATGTGCGCCACGCGCACCTTCTCCTCGACCGACAGCGACATGCCCTCCCCCTGCATGCCGTCGCGCAGGGTCGTGTCGTAGACGGTGATGAGGGTCATGTGGCGCGGGCCGGCGCCGGCACCTTGTCCCGCCAGTGCGCGTAGCGCTCCGTGCGCCCGTGCAGCGCGTCCTCGAAGATCGCCTGCACCTCCCGGGTGACCGGCCCCGGCTCGCCCTCGCCCACGGGCAGGTCGTCGACCTCGCGGATCGGCGTCAGCTCCGCGGCTGTGCCCGTCATGAAGATCTCGTCGGCCTGGTAGAGCTCGCCGCGGGCGACGTCGCGCTCGACGAGCGTGTAGCCGAGGTCGCGCGCGATCTCGAGGACGGAGGCCCGGCTGATGCCGCCGAGGATGTCGCTGGCGAAGCCCGGCGTCGAGATCGCGCCGTCCTTGACGATAAAAAGATTCTCTCCGGTGCCCTCGCAGACGAACCCGCGGCCGTCGAGCAGGATCGCCTCCTCGTAGCCCGCCTTGTCGGACTCGATCTTGGCCAGCACGGAGTTGAGGTACTGGCCCGTGGCCTTGGCGGACGGGATGACGCTGTCGGACGGGATCCGCCGCCAGGAGGACACCTTGGCCCGCACGCCGCGCTGCTTGCCCTCGTCGCCCAGGTAGGCGCCCCACTCCCAGACGGCGATGACCACCTCGACCGGGCAGTCGAGCGGGTAGAGCCCCATCGGCCCGGCGCCGCGGAAGACGAGCGGGCGGATGTAGCAGGACTTCAGCCCGTTGCGGGAGATCGTCTCGAACGTCGCCTGGCGGATCTCCTCCTTCGAGTAGGGGAGCTCCATGTGGTACTGGGCGGCCGAGCGGAACAGCCGGTCGATGTGGTCGGCGTGGCGGAAGATCGCCGTGCCGCCGTCCGGCTGCTCATAGGCGCGCACGCCCTCGAACACGCCGGTGCCGTAGTGCAGCGCGTGGGTGAGCACGTGAACCTTGGCGTCCTCGTGGGCGATGAGCTCCCCGTTCATCCAGATCAGGTCCGCTTGGCTCACTCGATTCCCTCCAGCACCGCCGCGGTCGTCTCGGCGGTGGTCGCGGTGCCGCCCAGGTCGCGGGGGCGCGTGCCACCCGCGAGGGCGCGGTCGACCGCCGATTCTACGGCAGCCGCCTCGGCCTCCCGGCCGAGTCCGTGGCGCAGCAGCAGCGCCGCCGACAGGATCATGCCGAGCGGGTTGGCGATCCCCTGGCCGGCGATGTCGGGCGCCGTGCCGTGGACGGGCTCGAACAGGCCCGGCCCGTCGCCCCCGAGAGACGCGGACGGGAGCATCCCGAGCGAGCCGGTGAGCATCGACGCCTCGTCGGACAGGATGTCGCCGAACATGTTCTCGGTGACGATCACCTCGAAGTGGCGCGGGGCGGCCACCAGCCGCATCGCCGCGGCGTCCACGAGCAGGTGCTCGAGCTCGATGTGGGGGAACTCCTCGGAGTGGACGCGGGTGACCACCGAGCGCCACAGCCGGCTCGTGTCCAGCACGTTGGCCTTGTCGACGCTGGTCACGCGCGACTTCGCCGCCCGGAAGGCCGTGCGGGCGATCCGCTCGATCTCGGCGACGGTGTAGACCATCGTGTCGTAGGCGCGGCCGTCGCTCGTGCCGCGCTCGCCGTAGTACAGGCCGCCGGTCAGCTCGCGCACGACCAGCAGGTCGACGCCCTCGATCAGCTCGCGCTTCAAGGGCGACGCGTCGTAGAGCGCCGGGAGCGGCCGGACCGGACGCAGGTTGGCGTACAGGCCGAGCTCGGCCCGCAGGCGGAACAGGCCCTGCTCGGGCCGGACGGCGCCGGACTCGTTGGTGTCCCACTTGGGGCCGCCGAGCGCCCCCAGCAGCACGGCGTCGCTGGCTTGGCAGGCGGCCATGGCCGCGTCGGTCAGGGCGGTGCCGTGGGCGTCGATGGCGGCGCCGCCGGCCGGGTGCTCGTCGTAGGCGAGGTCGCCGGCGACGGCGTCGAGGACCTCGACGGCGGCCGCGGCCACCTCGGGCCCGATCCCGTCGCCGGGCAGGAGGACGATCGTGGGCATCTAGAGCTCGAGGGTGACGGGGCCGGGGCGCTCGCGGTCGCGCTCGTAGGCGGAGATGTCGTCCGCCCTCTGCAGCGTGAGGTCGATGTCGTCCAGTCCGTTGAGCAGGCGGTGGCGGCGGTCCTCGTCGAGCGCGAAGGCGACCGCGCGGCCGGCGAAGCGGACCTCGTTGGCCTCCAGGTCGACCTCGGCCTCGCCGGCGTCCATGACGGCCTTCACGTCGTCCTCCCCCAGGACGACGGGCAGCAGGCCGATCTTCGTGCAGTTGGAGAAGAAGATGTCGGCGAAGCTGGACGCGATGATCGCCTGGAAGCCGTAGTCCTGGAGCGCCCACGGGGCGTGCTCGCGGCTCGAGCCGCAGCCGAAGTTGGGGCCGGTGGCCAGGATCGGGTTCTTCGGCAGGCTCCAGCCGGGCTCCTGGGCCCAGTCATAGAACAGGAACTCGCCGAACCCGGTGCGCTCGATCCGCTTGAGGAACTGCTTCGGGATGATCTGGTCGGTGTCGACGTCGGCGCGCCGGAGCGCGGTCACGCCGCCCTTGATGGTCTTGATCGCGTCCATCTAGCTCCATTCCCGGATGTCGACGAAATGCCCCTCGATGGCCGCCGCCGCCGCCATCTGCGGGGAGACGAGGTGGGTGCGCCCGCCGCGGCCCTGGCGGCCCTCGAAGTTGCGGTTCGAGGTCGAGGCGCAGCGCTCGCCCGGCTCGAGGATGTCGGGGTTCATGCCCAGGCACATCGAGCAGCCGGCGGTGCGCCAGTCGAAGCCCGCGGCCCGGAACACCTCGTCGAGGCCCTCCTGTTCCGCCTGGACGCGGACCTGCTGGGAGCCCGGCACGACCATGGCGTGGACGCTGCCCGCCACCCGGCGGCCCTTGACCATCTCGGCCGCGGCCCGCAGGTCGCCGATGCGGGCGTTCGTGCACGAGCCGATGAACACGCGGTCGAGCCGGAGCTCCTGGATCGGCGTGCCGGGCGCGCAGGTCCATGTACGTCAGCGAGCGCTCGTCGGTCTCCGAGCGCGGCTCGGGGACCTCGGCGGCCACGCCGACGACCTGACCGGGGTTCGTGCCCCAGGTGACCAGCGGGCTGAGCTCGTCGGCCGCCACGGTGATCTCGCGGTCGAACGCCGCGCCCTCGTCGGTGTGCAGCGTGCGCCAGTGCTCCACCGCCGCCGCGAGGTCCTCGGGCGCGCCCGGGCGGCCGTCCACCCACGCGAACGTGGTGTCGTCGGGGGCGACCATGCCGGCGCGGCCGCCGCCCTCGATCGTCATGTTGCAGACGGTCATCCGCTGCTCCATCGAGAGAGCCGCGAATGACGTCGCCCGCGTACTCGACCGACGTGGCCGGCGGCGCCGTTGGTGCCCATCTGGCCGATCGTGCCGAGGATCAGGTCCTTCGCCGTGACGCCGCGGCCGAGCCCGCCGGTGTAGTTGATCCGCATCGACCTCGGCTTGCGGCTGGGCGAGCGTCTGGGTGGCCAGCACGTGCTCGACCTCGCTCGTGCCGATGCCGAAGGCCAGCGCGCCGAACGCGCCGTGGGTGGCCGTGTGCGAGTCGCCGCAGACGATCGTCATGCCCGGGCTGGGTGACGCCGAGCTCCGGGCCGATGATGTGCACGATCCCCTGGCGGTCGGAGCCCGAGCGAGTACAGCGGGATGCCGAACTCGTCGCAGTTGCGCCTCGAGCGCCTCGACCTGGCGCGCGGCTGAGCGCGTCCTTGATCCGCGCCGGCGACCGGCGTGCCGTCGGTCGGCACGTTGTGGTCGGCGGTGGCGAGCGTGCGGTCGGGCCGGCGGACCTCGCGGCCGGCGAGCCGCAGGCCCTCGAACGCCTGCGGGCTCGTGACCTCGTGCACGAGGTGCAGGTCGATGTAGATCAGCCCGGGCGCGATCTCGTGGGCGGACCAGATCTTCTCGAACAGCGTGGTGGGGGTCATGAGCGGCGCAGGCCGGCGGACACGATGGCCAGCAGGACGGCCTCCTCCTCGTCGGGTTGGCGAAGTGGTGGGGCAGATCGGCGTCGAAGGTCACGCAGTCGCCGGCGTGCAGCGCGTGCTGCGGCGCCGTCGACGTGCAGCGATCACGCGCGCCGGACTCGACGAACGTGGTCTCGCGCGCGCCGGGCTCGTGGCGCGGCGGGTCGCCCGGGCCGCCGGTGACGGCGCCGGGCGCGAGCGTGTGGCGCGTGACCTCGGCGCGCAGGCCGGGCAGCGGCGGCGTCAGGACCTCATAGGCGTGGCCCGCCCGCGCCGCCGCGGCGGCCCTCTCCGCGGCGGACGATCGAGACCGTGGTCTCCTCGTCGAGCCGCAGCAGCTGGGAGAGCCGCAGCTCGAGGCCGGCGGCGATCCGCGCGGCGGTCTGCAGCGTCGGGCTCGTCTCGCCGCGCTCGACCTGGCTGAGCATCGGCGCGGACGACGCCCGAGCGCTCGGCGAGGTCGCGCAGCGAGAGGTCCATCGCCTCGCGCAGCGCCTTGACCCGCGGCCCGACGGCCGCGACGGTGGGTTCGGCGGCCGCCGCCATTACGCTTGTACGCTATCACGTACGCACCGGCTGCCGCCCAGGCGACGTCAGCGGCGAGCGGGGCAAACGTCGGCTGAGCCGCAGGCCGGGTCGCTCAACGCGCCGGCAGGGGCGGCCGAGGTAGGCACTGGGGAAGGCCCGCCGGTCGGTCAGCGTTCCCCTGGCCGCTTCCCACCTCGGCGGGCCTCCCCCGTCTAGCCTCGTGGTCATGTTCGACCGTCCCGACGTGCTCGTCCTCGGCGCCGGCGGCACACTCGGCGAGGCGTGGATGCGCGGGCTGCTCGACGGCATCGCGGCCGAGTCGGGCGTCGACTTCCGGGAGTGCGAGTACTTCGTGGGCACGTCCGCGGGCTCGATCGTCGCGGCCACGCTGGCCGCCGGGCGGGCGCCGGATGCGGGCGAGGCGGCGGCGCGGGCGTGGGCCGAGGCGGCCGGCGACGCGCCGGAAGAGCCGCCCGGCGCCGGCGCGGAGGCGGGGCGCCTGCGCACCGCCACCCGCGGGCTGGGACGGGCCGGCGCGGCCGCGGCGGCGCCGTTCGCCCCGCTGGCGCTGGCCGGCACCGCGCCGCTGGGCCGCCTGGCGCGGGCGGCCGTGCTGCGCGGGGATGCCGCGCCCGCAGCGGATGCTGCCCGGCCTGGGCGAGCACATGGAGCGGCTCGGGGCGCGCTTCGACGGGCGGCTGCGGATCGCCGTCGTCGACCGCGGGAACGGACGGCGGGTGATGCTTCGGCGCGCCCGACGCGCCGCGGCCCACGTCGCCGAGGCCGTGCTGGCCTCGTGCGCGATCCCGTGGGTGTTCGCGCCGGTGGAGATCGCCGGCCGCGAGTACGTGGACGGCGGCGTGTGGAGCCCGACGAACCTCGACGCCGCCCCCGCGAGCCGCGGCGCGCGCGTGCTCTGCCTCGTCCCCACCGCCGGCGCTGCCTGGCCGGGAGCGCGGCGGGCGAGCAGCACGCTCGCCCGCCACGGAGGCGCTGGCGGTGCGGGCGCGCGGCGCGGACGTGTCCGACGCTCGCGCCCGACGACGCCACCGTCGGGGCCATCGGCCCGAGCCTGATGGACCACCGCCGCCGCGACGCGGTCGCGGCGGCGGGCTATGCGCAGGGCCGGCGTCTCGTCATGGACGTCTGGCTGAGCTCCAGGCGCTGCTCCTCGACCGCCTCGGCGGCGAGGATGACCTTGCGCTCGACGTTGCCGAGCGCGCGCACGTAGGCGAGCGCGGCGGCCTCGATGATGTCGGTCGAGACGCCCTGGCCGGACGCGGTCGAGCCGGACAGCTCGAGGATCACCATCGCCTCGCCGAGCGCGTCCTGGCCGCCGGTGACCGCGTCGATCCGGAACTCCCGCAGCCGCGCCTCGCGCCGGTGGCGGCGTTGATGGCGCGGAAGATCGCGTCGATCGGGCCGTCGCCGGTGAAGTCGCCGCGCACGCCTCGCCGTCCGGCGGGACGATGGACACCGTGGCGTGCGGCGGCCGGCGCGAGGAGGCCTCGACGTCGAACCACTCGAGCGTGTACGCGTGTCCCTCGTCGCGGAGCTCGTCGGTGACGAGCGCCTCGAGGTCCATCGTGGTCACCTGCTTCTTCTTGTCCGCCAGCTCCTTGAAGCGCTTGAACGCCTGGTTGAGCGTGTGGCCGTTGACCGTCGTACCCCAGGTCCTGCAGCGCGCTCTGCAGCGCGTGGCGGCCGGAGTGCTTGCCCAGGACGATGGAGCTGCGTGTCGTCGAAGCCGACGGACTCCGCCGCCATGATCTCGTAGGTCGAGCGCTCCTTGAGCACGCCGTCCTGGTGGATGCCGGACTCGTGCTGGAACGCGTTGCGGCCCACGATCGCCTTGTTCGGCTGCACGGCGTAGCCGGTCAGGCGCGAGACCAGCGGCTGGTGCGGGCGATCTCGCGCGTGTTGATGCCGGTGCGCAGCCCGACGTCGGCCTCGCGCGTGCGCAGCAGCATCACGATCTCCTCCAGCGACGCGTTGCCGGCGCGCTCGCCGATGCCGTTGATCGCGCACTCGACCTGGCGCGCGCCGGCCTGCAGCCGGCGAACGAGTTGGCCACGGCCAGCCCCAGGTCGTCGTGGCAGTGCACCGAGAGCACGACGTCGCGCAGGCCCGGCACCAGCTCGTAGAGCCGCGTCAGGAACGCCGCGTACTCGTGCGGCATGGCGTAGCCGACCGTGTCGGGGATGTTGATCGTCGTCGCGCCCTCGTCGATCGCGGCCTGGCACGACCTCGGCGGTGAACTCGACGTCGGCGCGCGTGGCGTCCATCGGGCTGAACTCGACGTCCGTCGCACAGCGAGCGGGCGTGGGCGACCGCGGCGCGCGCCTGGCCGAGCACGTCCTCGCGCGTGGACTGCAGCTGGTGCTCGATGTGGATGTCGCTGGTGGAGATGAACGTGTGCATGCGCGGGCGCTCGGCGTCGCGTGACGGCCTCCGCGCGCGCGCTCGATGTCCGCCGGCATGGGCGCGCGCCAGGCCGGCGATCACCGGACCGTGGACCTCCCGGGCGATCGCCTGTACGGCCTGGAAGTCGCCCGGCGAGGCGATCGGGAAGCCGGCCTCGATCACGTCGACGCCGAGCCGCGCGAGCTGCTGGGCGATCTCCAGCTTCTCGCTCGCGTTCAGCGAGATGCCCGGCGACTGCTCGCCGTCTCTCAGCGTCGTGTCGAAGATGATGACCCGGTCGGGGTCCATGGGCGCGTCTCCTTGTCTCTCTCGGTCCTGCCTTCTCCGGTGTGGGTTCGCGGCTCAGCGGCCGCCACGCGTTATTCCCCCCGAAGGGGGAGGAGAAGGAGAAGGGAGAGGCCGCGCAGCGCCATTGCGCCCCGGAGACTAGCTCACGCGCCCCAGGCGTGCCAGGCGGCCACCTCGATCCAGGCGTCGTAGCGCGGGCGGTCGCGCGTCGGGTAGGGGCGGCCCCGGTAGTGCTGGGAGATCCGGTCGATGTTGCGAGCCCGACGTCGCTCGGCCAGCTCCGTGACCCGGCCGCGGAGGCTGACGTGGCGGTACCAGTCCCCGCCGTCGAGCACGGTGAGCGAGACGCGCGGGTCGTGGCGCAGGTAGTCGAGGCGCGCTGCGGGTCCGTCCATGTTCACCAGGACGCGGCCGTCCTCCCACAGGTACCAGGTGGCCACCGAGTGCGGCGACGCCGTCGGGCTTCAGCGTGGCGATCACGGCGGGATTCGGCTCGCGCAGCAGCGCGTCGAGCTCCGCGGGCAGCGGTGGCTTGGGCATGGCTGCAACCTAGCTGCCGCCTGGCGCGGCGCCGTCCGCATCGCGCTCGGGACGGGTCCGGACGCGGCGGCCTGCTGGGTCTTGGCGCATGTGCTCTGAGCCCTGGGTGGCGGGCCCGGCGAACGGCTGGCTGGGTAGGGCGCCGGTCGGCCCCGGGGCGTGGGCACCGAGTCGCGCATACCGCGACTCAGGGACCACGGTGTGCCAGGCATGCACCGCTATGCGGGACAACGTTGGCACGGGCTCGGTGAACCACACCCCTGAAAGCCCGCCGTTCGCCGGGCTCGCCCGCAGGCCGGGGAAGACGGCGCCGGCTTCAGCGCGCGACGTGGATGCCGAGCGCGCGCGGCGCGGCGGCGACCGCGCGGGTGAGCGGGTCGACCGCGCGGCCCTGCTCCTCCAGGCGCTCCTTGCGCAGGAAGGCCCGGCGGACCAGCAGGCCGCCCGCCCAGGCCAGCGGCTCTGGCGGGACGAGCGCCGGGGTGGGATCGACCAGGGCGAGCGCGGACGGCTCGCCGGCGGCCAGCGCCGCGAGCGTGCGGCCGGCCAGGTGGCAGGGGCCGACGCCGTTGCCGGTGAAGCCGAACGCGTAGTGCACGGGCGCGCCGTCAAGCGTGCCGATCTGGGGCAGGTGGCTGGGCGAGACGTCGATCGGACCGCCCCAGGCGTGGGTGATCGCCCGGCCGGCCAGCGCCGGGAACATCGCCACGAGGTGCTCGCGGGTCTGGGCGGCCACGTCGGCGTCGACCTCGGTGCGGCCGTGTAGGCGGGCGCCGGGCGCCGGGCGGCCGCCGCCCCAGCCGAACGCGATCCGGCCGTCCGGGGTGGTGCGGAAGTAGTGCACGAACGTGCGGGCGTCGGTGATCGCCTCGCCGCCCGTCCAGCCGAGGTCCTCCAGGACGTCCGGCACCGGCTCGGTCAGCACGATGTGCGACGAGGTGACCGAGACCCGCCCGCGCAGCGGCCGGAAGCCGCGGGTGGCGGCGTTGACCGCGAGCACGGCCGCGCCGGCGTGCACGCCGCCGCCGTCCGTCTCCGCCGTCACCCCGGACGCCGTGACGTGCAGCGCGCGCACGCGCGAGTGCTCGTACACCGCCGCGCCGGCCCGCCGCACGCGGTCGCGCAGCCCGAGCGCCAGCCGCGCCGGCTGGACGGTGGCGTCCTCCGGGATGAACACGCCGCGGCGGAAGCGCGGCGAGGCGCAGCGGGCCGCCAGCGCGGCCTGGTCGAGCGGCTGCACGTGCTCGGGCGGCGCCTCGGCGGCGATCCGGTCGAGGATCGCGTCGTGGGCCGGCGCGGTCGAGGCCATGACGTAGCCCGCCCGGCGATACCAGGCGTCCACCCCCTCGGCGGCGCACCACTCCCCGATCGCGCCCACGCTCTCGGCCGAGGCGCGGCAGACCGCCAGCGCGCGCTCGCGCCCGAAGCGCGCGGCCAGCGACGGCAGGTGCGCCCACAGCGTCTCGCAGAACCCGCCGTTGCGCCCGCTCGGGCCGTGGCCGCACACTTCGGCCTCGAGCAGCGCGACCGAGGCGCCGCGCGCCCGCAGCTGCCAGGCCGTCCACAGCCCGGCGTAGCCGCCGCCGATGACCACGACGTCGGCGCTCGCCGAGCCGGCCAGGCTCGGGGCGGCCTCCACCGCCCCGGCCTCCTCGAGCCAGTAGCCGTGCGCGGTGTGGCGCATCCTCTTATCCGGCGTAGAACCGCTCCGAGGCGTCGGCCAGGACGGCCTCCGTCTTGTCGGCCATCTCCTGCAGCTCCGCGCGCGTCGAGACGAGCGGCGGGGCCAGGTGCAGCACGGCGTCGCCGCGGTCGTCCGGGCGGGCGATCAGGCCCTCCTCGAGCAGCCGGCCGGCCAGGAAGCCGCGCAGCAGCTTCTCGCGCTCCTCGGCGGAGAAGCGGCCGTTGTCGCCGTCGCGGACCAGCTCGAGCGCCCAGAAGAACCCGGCGCCGCGCACGTCGCCGACGATCGGCACCCGCGCCTGGATGCCCTCCAGGAGCTCCTGGATCCAGCCCTCCTGGGCCCGGACGTTCTCCAGCACGCCCTCGCGCTCGAAGATCTGCAGGTTGCGCTCCGCGATCGCCGCCGCCACCGGGTGCCCGGCGAACGTGATGCCGTGCATGAGCATCCGCCCGTCCTCGTACAGCGGCTCGGCGATCTTGTCGCTGACCAGGACCGCGCCCATCGGCGCGTAGGCGCTCGTGATGCCCTTCGCGCACGTGATCAGGTCCGGCGCGACGCCGTAGCGGGCGGAGGCGAACCACTCGCCGATGCGCCCGAACCCGGTGATCACCTCGTCGGCCACGAGCGCGATCCCGTAGCGGTCGCACAACTCGCGCAGGCCCGGCCAGTAGCCCTCGGGCGGCGTCAGGCAGCCGCCGGCGTTCTGGACCGGCTCGGCGATCACCATCGCCACGGTCTCGGGGCCGGCCTCGACGATCGTCCGCTCCATCTCGTCCAGCAGCCGGGCGCTCAGCGCCGCGTCGTCGCCGCCGTCCGGGTCGCGGAAGCGGTTCGTGTTGGACACGCGCACAACCGGGATCGGCGCGGCACCAAAGGGTTCCTTGTACGTACGGACGCCAGTGAACGAGAGGGCTCCGAGCGTGACGCCGTGATAGGCGATCTCGCGCGCGATGGCCTTCGTGCGCTGCGGCTCGCCCTTCGCCAGGTAGTGCTGGCGGACGATCTTCCACGCCGCCTCGACCGACTCCGAGCCGCCGTTGGTGAAGAACACGCGGTTGAGGTCGCCCGGCGCCCGGTCGGCCAGCGCGGCGGCGAGCTGGATGGCCGGCGGGTGCGCCGTCGCCCAGTTCGTGTTGAACGCCAGCGTCGAGAGCTGCTGCGACGCCACCGCCGCCATCTCCTCGCCGAAGGAGTAGCCGATCTGGCAGCAGAACAGCGACGACAGCCCGTCGAAGTAGCGGTTGCCGTCCGTGTCGAACACGTAGGCGCCCTCGCCGCGCTCGAGCACGAGCAGCGGCTTCCCGCCCGGGCCGAAGGCGCCGTTGCGGGTGAAGTGCATCAGCAGGTGACGGTGCGCCTGCTCCTGGAGCGACTCCGTCCCGACGGTGTCGGCCACAGTCATGCCCGCATGCTCGCCCCACCCCCGGGGCACGAGCAATGGGCGGAACGTCGCGTGGGCGGCCGCGGAGCCCGACGAAGCGTCAGGTTCGGGCGCGGAAGCGCCGGGCGCGCAGCGCGAGATGCAGGCCGAGCATCGTGTCCTCGTCGTTCAGCGAGACGCCGAGCAGCTCCTCGATCCGGCGCAGCCGCAGGTAGAGCGACTGGCGCTCCAGGTGCAGCGCGCGCGCCGCCTCGGCCTTGCGGCCGCCACAGGCCAGGTAGGCCTCGAGCGTGTCCAGCAGCGTGCGCGTGCGCGGCGAGCCGTCGGCCAGCAGCGGCCCGAGCTGCTCGTCGACGAACCCGGCCAAGGCGGGCTCGTCGCGCAGGTCGTGCAGCAGGTCGGCCAGGCCCGGGACGCCGGGCGTCGTGCCAGCGGGCCACCGGCAGGGCCGTGGCCGCGCCGGCCGAGCGGCGCACCCGGCGCAGCGCCGGCCCCGCGGCGGTCCAGGTGTCCGCCGGGCCGCCGATGGCCAGCGCCGCGTCGCCGGGGCCGAGCCCGTGGCGCTCGAGCACGCCGTGGAACAGCGCGGCCACGTGCTCGGCCAGCGCGGCGTCGTACTCGCGCGCGCCCAGCGACAGCAGGATCAGCAGGTCGACGTCGCGCGGGCCGAGCAGCAGGCCGAATCCGGTCGAGCCCAGCGCCGTCCGCAGCTCGCCGGCCAGGCGGGTCCAGCTGATGCCGTCGAGCGCCGGGCCGCGGCGGCGGTAGCCGGGGCGCGCCAGCTCGCCGCCACGGGCAGCAGCGCGCCGCGGCCGACGGCCGGGAAGCCCAGGGCCTCGGCGCGCCGGCGCGCGTCGGCCTCGTCCACGCGCCCGTCGGCCAGGTCGCTCAGGAACGCCCCGCGCGAGCGGGCGCGCAGCTGCTCCTCGTGCTGCTGGCCGAGCAGGTCGATGGCCACCGCCAGCGCGGCGCGCTCGACCGCCACGCGGTCGAAGTCGTCCAGCGGCGCGTCCAGGGCCAGGGCCAGCAGCCGCCCCCACGAGGAGTCCATCAACCGCACGTCGACGGCCACGAAGCCCTCCGGCGCCTCGCCGCGCGCCTCCGCCCGGTGCAGGTCGGCCCAGGCGGCCAGCGCGAGGTCGTCGCCCGGCGGCCCCGACACGTAGTAGACGAGCGAGCCGGCGGAGTCCTCGAGCACCACCGGGCTGCGGACGGCCGCGGCCAGCTCGGCCATGATCTCCGGTGCCCCGCGGCCCTGGAGGATCAGCTCGGTGAAGCGGCGGTGGATCTCCTCGCCCCGGCGCAGCAGGTCGAACTGCGCGTGCAGCACGGCGGCGTGGACCGCCTCGGTGATCTCGATGAACCGCACCGCCCGGTGGAAGGCGACGACAGGCACGCCCGCCGCCGCGCAGGCGCGCAGCACCGGGCCCGGGACCACGCGCCAGCTCGTGCCCAGCTCGATCGCGAGCGCGGCCATGCCCTGCGCCACGAGCGACCGCGTCCACGCGTCCTGGTGCGCCGCCGCGTCGCCCGCCCCCAGCCCGGTGGTGAGCACGAGCTCGCCGCCCTTGAGGAGATCTTCGGGATCAGGCATTTCAATGACGTGCGCCCAGCGGATCTCGCGGGCGACCGCGTCCACGCCCGTGACGACCTCCGGCAGCGCCCGGCGGACGACCGGCAGCTCCAACACCGAACCAAGGCTCAGCATGACAATGCGTCAACCATCATCGCGCAAGATCCGACCGATCGTCCATTGCACAGTCTGTCGGGCCACGGCAGGGTCCCGGCCGTGAGCGAGGCCGACATCCACCTCGAGCGCGTCACGAAGCGCTTCGCCGAGACCACGGCGGTCGACGACCTGACGATGTCGATCCCGCGCGGCTCGTTCTTCGCCATGCTCGGCCCGTCGGGCTGCGGCAAGACGACGACGCTGCGCATGATCGGCGGCTTCGAGGACCCCACGGAGGGACGCGTGTACCTGGGCGGCTCCGAGGTCACGGAGCAGCCGCCCTACCGGCGCGACGTCAACACCGTCTTCCAGTCCTACGCGCTCTTCCCCCACCTCAACGTGGAGAAGAACGTCGCGTTCGGTCTGGAGCGCAAGCGGGTCTCGCGCGACGAGGTCCGCCGGCGGGTGGCCGAGACGCTGGAGCTCGTGCAGCTGAGCGCGCTGGGCCGGCGCAAGCCCGCCCAGCTGTCCGGTGGCCAGCAGCAGCGCGTGGCGCTGGCCCGCGCGCTGGTCAACCGCCCGCGGGCGCTGCTGCTCGACGAGCCGCTCGGCGCGCTCGACCTGCGCCTGCGCAAGCAGCTGCAGATCGAGCTCAAGCGCATCCAGCGGGACGTCGGGATCACGTTCGTCCACGTCACCCACGACCAGGAGGAGGCCATGAGCATGGCCGACACCATCGCGGTGATGAACGGCGGGCGGATCGAGCAGGCCGGCGGCGCGGCCGATCTCTACGAGCGCCCGAGGACCGAGTTCGTGGCGAACTTCCTCGGCGTCTCGAACCTCGTGGACGCGACGATCAAGAGCCGCGACAACGGCCTCTCGCGTCTGGAGACGCACGACGGCGCGACCCTGCACGTGCCCTCCGAGCGCTGCGGGCCGCACAGCGACGACGCCGTGCGGGCCGGCGTGCGGCCGGAGAAGATCACGCTGCTGCCGGACGATGCCGACGTCCCGGACGGCTCCAATGTGCTGCGCGGCCAGGTGGTCGTCGCCGCGTTCCTCGGCGTCTCGATCCAGTACGTCGTGCGCGCGGCGGGTGGCGAGGAGCTCAACGTCTTCACCCAGAACACCGACGGCTCCGAGCCGGAGTCGCTGGGCGCGGGCCGGCAGGTCAAGCTGGCGTGGCGGCCGGAGCACACGTTCGTGGTCGGTCGTGGCTGATCCGCTGACCCGGCGGCGCTTCCTGGGGCGCGCCGGCTCGCTGGCGCTGGCGAGCTCCCTTGCCGGCTGCGGCATCGAGGGCACGCTGCAGCGGGCGCGCCAGAACACCACGCCGCTGGCCGCCGTGCACCATCCGAAGGTGCCGATCGGCGACTGGACGTTCTCCAACTGGCCGCTCTACATCGACAAGAAGGTCCTGAAGATCTTCGACCAGCGCTACGGCGGCCACGTGAAGTACCTCGAGGAGATCAACGACAACGACGAGTTCTACGGCAAGGTGCGCCAGCAGCTTCAGGCGAACCAGCCGATCGATCGCGACATCGTCACGCTGACGGATTACATGGCGGCCAAGTGGGTGCGCAACGGCTACCTGACGCCGCTGGACAAGCACAACATCCCGAACGTCGTCCGCAACCTGCAGCCGAACCTGCGCCACGCGCCGTATGACCCGCAGCGCAGGTTCACCGTGCCATGGCAGTCCGGCGCGACCGGCATCGGGTACAACATCAAGCTCACCGGGCGCGAGCTGCACTCGGTCAAGGACCTGTTCGACCCGGCGTTCAAGGGCAAGGTCACGCTGCTGTCGGAGCCCTACGACTCCGCCTGCACGGTGCTGCTGGGCGAGGGGATCAACGCGACGCACGCCACGATCGACCAGATCCTCGGCGCGATCGAGAAGATCTCCAAGGCCAACGACGCCGGCCAGTTCCGGCGCTTCACCGGCAACGACTACACCACGGACCTGGCCAAGGGCAACGTCTGGGTGGCGCTCGCCTATTCCGGCGACCTGGTGCAGCTGCAGTCGGACAACCCGAACCTGCGCTTCGCCTACCCGGACGAGGGCGCGATGTTCTTCACCGACAACATGATGATCCCGGAGAAGGCCGCGCACCCGTACGCGGCCGAGACGATGATGAACTTCGTCTATGAGCCGGAGATCGCGGCGAAGATCGCGCTGTACGTCAACTACCTCAGCCCGTGCCGCGGCGTCAAGCAGCTCGTGGAGAAGCAGGACCCGAAGCTGGCGAGCAACCCGCTGGTCTTCCCGTCCGACCAGATCCTGGCCAAGCTGCATCCCTACCCGGCGCTGTCGGACACCGACGAGCGCACCATGAAGGAAGCCATGGCGCAGGTGACGGGAGCCTGAGATGGGGCCGCTGCGCCTGTCGCTGACCACCCGCCGGCGGCTGCTGCCGTGGCTCTTCCTCGGCCCCGGCCTGCTGTGGCTGCTGATCTTCTTCGCCTATCCGCTGATCAACCAGGTGGCGGTCTCGCTGATGACCGGCGACCCCGAGCACGGCTACACGATGACCTGGGCGTTCCACAACTACTGGGACGCGATCTCCACCTACAAGGCGCAGTTCGGCCGCTCGATCCTCTATGCCGGGACCGCCACGCTGCTGTGCCTGATCATCGGCTTCCCGCTGGCCTACTTCATCGCGTTCAAGGCCGGGCGGTTCAAGGGCCTGATGCTGCTGCTGATCATCCTGCCGTTCTTCATGTCCTACGTGCTGCGGACGGTGGCCTGGCAGCTGATCCTGTCCGACGACGGCTGGGTCGTGAACCGCCTGCGCGACATCGGCCTCGTCAGCGAGAACGGCCGCCTGCTCGCCACGCCCGCGGCGGTGATCGCCGGCATCACCTACAACTTCCTGCCGTTCATGGCGCTGCCGTTGTACGTGTCGCTGGAGAAGATCGACCGGCGGCTCATCGAGGCGGCCACCGACCTCTACGCGAGCCGGGCGACGGCGTTCCGCAAGGTCACCCTGCCGCTGGCCGTGCCCGGCATCTTCGCCGGCTCGCTGCTCACGTTCATCCCGGCCTGCGGCGACTTCATCAACGCCGCGCTGCTCGGGACGCCGCGCCAGTACATGATCGGCAACGTCATCCAGGCGAAGTTCCTGAACATCCTCGACTACCCGACGGCCGCGGCGCTGTCCTTCACCCTGATGGTGTTCATCCTGGTCGGCATCTTCATCTACGCCCGCCTGCTGGGCGCGCGCAACCTCACCGAGGCGGCGATCTGAGATGGCGGTCGAGGCTTCCCCCGCCGTGGCCGAGGCGCTCCGGGAAGAGCTGGCGCCGGCGCGCGGGCGCCCGCGCGGCGACGGCGTGCGCAACTGGGCGCTGGGCATCTGGTCGGCGCTCGCCCTGCTGTACCTGTTCATCCCGGTGTTCATCGTCGTCCTGTTCTCGTTCAACGACAACAAGGGCCGGTTCAACTTCACCTGGGAGGGCTTCACCCTCCGCCACTGGAAGCACCCGTTCGCCGACCCCGACCTGGCCCACGCGCTCACCACGTCGCTGGAGATCGCCGTGCTGGCCACGCTCATCGCCACCGCGCTGGGGACGTTCATGGCGATGGCGCTCGTGCGCTACCGCTTCCGCGGGCGCGGGACGGTCGACTTCTTCGTGTTCATGCCGCTGTCCTCGCCCGAGGTGGTGCTCGGCGCCGCGCTGCTGGCCCTGTTCCTCACCCTGAACGTCAACACCGGCTTCGTCACCATCGTGATCGCCCACGTGATGTTCTGCGTGTCCTACGTGGTGGTCACGGTGAAGGCGCGCCTGGAGGGCATGGACCGCCACATCGAGGAGGCGGCGATGGACCTCGGGGCGACGGAGTGGACGACGTTCCGGAAGGTCACGCTCCCGATGATCGCCCCCGGCGTGGCCGCGGCGGCCATGCTGGCCGCCGCACTGTCGATCGACGACTACGTCATCACCTCGTTCAACGCCGGGCAGACGCAGACGTTCCCGCTGTACATCTTCGGCGCCACCCGCCAGGGCGTGCCGGCCGAGGTCAACGTGCTGGCCACCATGCTGCTGGTGGTGGTGCTCGGGCTGATGGGCGTCAACGTGCTGATCCAGCGCTCGCTGGCTCGCCGGGACGCCGCTCGTACCGCTGCCTAGGTTGCGTCCTGGCCCGCCGGGACGCGGCTCGCACCGCGGCATAGCCACCTATCATCGGCTGCAGTGAACGAGCCCGGCCAGAGCACCGCTGTGCTGGCCGCGATGCAGCGCGTCACGGACGCCGCCCTGGCCCACCTCACGCTCGACGACCTGCTGGCCGAGCTGCTCGAGCGCGTCTCGGACATCCTGCACTCGGACACGGCGGCCTTCCTGCTGCTCGACGAGGAGGCCCACGAGGTGGTGGCCAGGGCCGCCAAGGGCATCGAGGAGGAGGTCGAGCAGGGCGTCCGCGTCCCGCTCGGCCGCGGCTTCGCCGGCCGGATCGCCGCCGACAAGCGCCCGGTGACCGTCCCGGACACCGACCACGCCGACATCTTCAACCCGATCCTGCGCGAGAAGGGCATCAGATCGCTGCTCGGCGTGCCGCTGCTGGTCGAGGGCCGGGTGATCGGCGTGCTGCACGTCGGCACGCTCACGCCGCGCGACTTCACCGCCGGGGACCGCGACCTGCTGCAGCTGGTGGCCGACCGGGCCGCGCTGGGGATCGAGCACGCCCGGGCGTTCGAGCAGGAGCGCCGGGCGCGCCGGCATGCCCAGGCCACCGCGGACACGCTGGCGGCGATCCAGCGCGTCACCGACGCCGCGCTGGCCTACCTGCCGCTGGACCAGCTGCTGCGCGAGCTGCTCGAGCGCATCTCCGGGATCCTGCACTCCGACACCGCGGCGTTCCTGCTGCTCGACGAGGCGACCGACGAGCTCGTCGCCCGCTCGGCCAAGGGCATCGAGGAGGAGGTCGAGCAGGGCGTCCGGATCCCGCTGGGCCGCGGGTTCGCCGGCCGGATCGCCGCCGACAAGCGCCCGGTGACCATTCCGGACGTCGACCACGCCGACATCCTGAACCCGATCCTGCGCGAGAAGGGCATCAAGTCGCTGCTCGGCGTGCCGCTGCTGGTCGAGGGCCGGGTGACCGGCGTGCTGCACATCGGCACGCTCACGCCGCGCGCGTTCACCGACGACGACCGCAACCTGCTCCAGCTCGCGGCCGATCGGGCCGCCACGGCGATCGAGCACGCCCGGCTGTTCGAGCAGCGGCACGTCGTCGAGCTCCTCCAGCGCTCGATCATCCCCGATCGCCCCCCGCTCGTGCCCGGCATCGACGTCGCCACCCGCTACCGCCCGGCGGCGGTGCGCGGCGGGATCGGCGGCGACTGGTACGACGTGTTCCCGCTCCCCCACGGCGACGTCGCGCTGGCCATCGGCGACGTGATGGGCCACGGCATCGGCGCCGCCGCCACCATGGCCCAGGTCCGCACCGGCCTGCGCGCCTACGCGCTGGACGGGCACGGGCCGGCGGAGCTCGCCGAGCGCCTGAACCGGCTGGCCATGTCGCTGGAGTCGCACCGGATGACCACGCTCGCCTACCTCGTGGTCGACCTCGACCGCCAGCGCCTGCGCATGGTCAACGCCGGGCACCTGCCGCCGCTCGTGCGCCGTCCGAGCGGCGAGACGAGCTACCTGCCGGTGGAGGGCGACGTGCCGCTCGGCGTCGGCCCGGCCACGCGCTACCACGAGCACGAGTTCGACCTGCCGTCCGGCAGCACGATCGTGATGGTCACCGACGGCGCGGTCGAGGTGCGCGGCGAGTCGCTCGACGAGGGCCTCGGCCGCCTGCGCGAGCTGGTGGCCGCCGCGCCGCCGCTGGAGGCGCTGTGCGAGGCGGTGGCTCGCGGCGACGCCCGCGGCTGTCCGGCGGACGACGACGTGGCCGTGCTCGTCGCCCAGGTGGCGCGCCTGCCCGAGCGGCTGGCGACCACCTGGCCGGCCCAGGCGGAGACGCTGGCCGGGATGCGGCCGCTGCTGCGCCGCTGGCTCGGCAAGTGGGGCGCCGGGCCCGACGAGATCTACGACATCACCGTGGCCGTCCAGGAGGCGTCGGCGAACGCGATCGAGCACGCCTATGGGCCGGGGCGCGCCACGTTCGAGGTCGAGGCCGTGCACGCCGCCGGCGTCATCACCGTGGCCGTGCGCGATCGCGGGCGCTGGCGCGACCCGCGGGGGGCGCACCGCGGGCGCGGACTCAGCATGATGCGTGCCCTGATGGAGACCGTGGACGTCCAGCAGACCGAGCAGGGCACGACCGTGGTCATGCGGCGGAGGCTGGGGGTGCGCGGATGAGCCCGCCGCCGCTGGCCCAGCTGCGCGTCGACTGGCGCGACGGGGTCCCCGTCGTCTCGGTCGACGGCGAGATCGACGCGTCGAACGCCCGGGAGCTCGGCGCCGAGCTGCGCGAGCTCGTGACGAACCGCTCGCTGCTGCTGGTCATCGATCTCGGGCCGACGCAGTACCTGGACAGCGCCGGCATCAACCTCCTGTTCAGCCTGGGCGTGGAGCTGCGGGCCCATCAGGTCGTCCTGCGGCTGGTGGTCGACCCCGGGTCGCCGGTGGCGCGCATGCTCGGGCTGACCGGCCTCGACAAGGCCACGCCGACCTACCCGACCGTGGCCGGCGCGCTCGGGGGCTAAATTCGCCGGCCGGCGGGCCGATCAACCGGTTCATGCCGAGGACCCGCCTCGTCGTGCTCGCGACCCTGCTCGTCTCCGCCGCCCCCGCGGTGTTCGCCGTGCTGGCCGGCGGGCGGCCGATGGCCATGTCCGCGCTGCTGCACTTCGCCCTGGTCAGCACCGTGGCCGCGCTGACGAGCGGCGCCTCGGTGGCGCTCAGCCTGGCCGGCGCGCGCGCCCGCGACGGCCGCGCCGTGCTCATGGGCACCGCGTTCTCGACGATGACCGCGCTGTTCACCATCCACGCGCTCGCCACGCCCGGCTTCCTGGTGGGCCCGAACGGCGTGATCTCGCTGGCCGGCGGCCTGTCGATCCCGGCCGGCGCGTGCCTGCTCGGGCTCACCGCCCTGCCGGCGCTGCGCCGTCCCGGCCGGATCGGGCTGCTGCTCGCGGTCCAGGTGGCCCTGTTCGTCGGCGTGGTCGGCCTGGGGCTGCTCGGCCTCCTGGACGCCGCCGCGGTGCCGGGCGTGCCGGCGCCGCGATCCGCGCCGGCGCTCGCGCTGCTGGCCGGCGGCGGGGCGTGCCTGGTGCTGCTGATCGTCCGGGCGCTGCGCACCGCGCTGCTCACGCGGCGCGCCGCCGACCTCGCCGTGGCCGTGGGCTGCGCCTGGCTCGGCGCCGCGCTGTACTCCAACCTCGTGCTGGGGGCGATGACCCTCGGCTTCTACCTCGGCCACCTGCTGGAGATCGCCGCCGTCGCGCTCGTCGGCATCCCCGCCGCGCTGGACATCAAGCGCGCGGGCGCGTCGCGGCCGCTGGTGGGGGACCTGACCGCGCAGGAGCTCGTCGCCGCCGAGGAGGCCTACCTCGGCGCCCGCGTGCGCGCGCTGATGGTCCGCCTCGCCGAGCGCGACACGTCGACCGAGGAGCACACCCGGCGCGTGGCGCTGCTCGCCGCCAGCGTGGCCGACGAGCTCAAGCTGCCCGCGACGGCGCGCCGCCACCTCGCGGTCGGCGGCCTGCTGCACGACATCGGCAAGCTCGCCGTGCCGCTGGAGATCCTGCAGAAGCCGGCGTCGCTGACCGACGCGGAGTTCACCGCCATCAAGCGTCACCCGGCCGACGGCCGGCGGCTGCTGGACGAGCTCGGCGGCTTCCCGGTCGCGGTCCGCCGGCTGGTCTCCGACCACCACGAGCGCCTGGACGGCCGCGGCTACCCGGCCGGCCTGACCGCCGAGCAGCTCCCGCTGGAGACCCGGATCCTGGCCGTCTGCGATGTCTACGACGCACTCGTGTCCGACCGCGTGTACCGCGCGGCCTGGACGCCGGAGCGCGCGTTCGCGCTGCTGCGCGAGGAGGCGCACGCCTACGACCAGGTCGTGGTCGAGGCGCTGTCCCGCGTGGTCGGCTGCCCGGGAGCGGCGCCGGCGTTCGTGGCCCGGCTTCAGCCGAGCGGGATCGCCCGGCCGCTGACGAAGCCGTCGGACGCGGCGATCTCGCCGAGCACGTCCGCCGGCACCGCCTGATCGGTCGTCACCGCCATCACGGCGAGGTCGGCGCGCGCGCGGAGTCCTGGCGCCCGACCGCGGCGGCGGAGATGTTGATGCCCGCTTCGCCCAGCCGGTGCCCACGCGGCCGACCATCCCGGGCACGTCCGAGTAGCGGAACAGCGCCAGGTGCGGGTCGTCGATCTGCAGGTTGAACCGCTGGCCCCAGGCCTCCAGCAGGTGCGGGCGGTGCCGGCGGCCCAGCGTCGTGCCGACGACGCGCTCGCGCCGCGCGATCGTCACGCGCACGAGCGCCTCGTAGTCGCGCGCCGTGGTCTCGCGCCGCTCGGAGACCTGGATCCCGCGCTCCTCGGCCAGCGCGGGAGCGTTGACGAGGTTGACCTCCTCCTCGGTGCGCCCGGCGAGCACGCCGTTGAGCACCGCGAGCGTCAGCAGCCGGGTGTCGCGCTCGGCGATGCGGCCCAGGTGCTCGACCTCGACGCGGTCGACGACGCTCGGCCAGCTCGGCGGCGATCTGGCCGAGCCGCCGGGCGAGCGGGATGAACGGGCCGAGCACCTCCATGTCCTCCGCGCGAGACCGCGGGGATGTTGACCGCGGTCGAGACGACGCCGCCGGTCAGCGCGGCGACGACCTGCTCGGCCGTCTGCACGCCGGCGCGGTCCTGCGCCTCGGCGGTCGAGGCGCCGAGGTGCGGGCGTGACGACCACGTTGGGATAGCCGAACAGCGGGTGGTCGGTGATCGGCTCCGTGCGTGAACACGTCCAGCGCCGCGCCCGGCCACCTTGCCGCTGTCGAGCGCCGCCCTGCAGGTCGTCGTCGACCACCAACGGCCCGCGGGCCACGTTGATGATCCGCACGCCGTCCTTGCATCTGCGCGAGCGTCTCGGCGTTGAGGAAGCCCTGGGTCTCCGGCGTCTTGGGCAGGTGCAGGGTGAGGAAGTCGGCGCACGCCGAGCACGGCCGCGGGGGTCTCCGCCCGCTCGACGCCGAGCTCGCGGAAGCGCTCGTCGGACACGAACGGGTCGTAGGCGACCACGTGCATGCCGAACGCGCGGGCCGGCTCGGCCACGAGCTGGCCGATGCGGCCGAAGCCGAGCACGCCGAGCGTCTTGCCGTCGACCTCGGTGCCGCCGAACTTCGAGCGCTCCCACTTGCCCGAGGTCAGCGACTGGCGTGGGCCTGCGGGATGTTGCGGGCCAGCGCGAGCATCAGCGCCACGGTGTGCTCGGCCGCGGCGACGGTGTTGGCCTCGGGCGCGTTGGCGACGATGATCCCGCGCTTGCTGGCCGCCGCGACGTCGACGTTGTCGACGCCGACGCCGGCGCGGCCGATCACCCGCAGGTTGTCCGCGCGCTCGATCAGCTCGGCGTCGAGCCTGGTGGCCGAGCGGATCAGGATCCCGTGGTAGCCGCCGATCCGCTCCAGCAGCTCGTCGCGGCTCCAGTCGGTGCCGAGGTCGACGTCGAAGCGCTCGCGCAGCATGTCGACGCCGGGGTCGGCGATCTTCTCCGCGACGAGGACGCGGAACGGCTCGGTCAGCGTCATGCCGCGGCCGGGACGCCGGCCTCGAGGAACACGCGCTGGGCGGCGCCGACGCCCGGCGCCGTGCTCGACCGTCGTGGCCGAGCTGGGCGAGCGCCATCTCCAGCCCCGACAGCGACGTGAGGATGTCGAAGGCGCCGAAGTAGCCGCAGTGGGCGATCCGCAGGATCTTGCCCTTCAGGTGGTCCTGGCCGCCGTTGGCGGTGATGCCGAGCTTGCGCAGCGCGCCCGGGACCTTGCCGCCGTCGATGTCGCCGGGCAGCTCGAGCGCGGTGACCACGGTAGAGCGCTCGTCCGGGTCGCCGAACAGCTCGAGGCCGAGCGCGGCCACGCCGGCGCGGGTGGCGCGGGCGAGCAGGTCGTGGCGGGCGAAGACGTTCTCCAGGCCCTCCGCCTCGATCAGGTCGAGCGCCACGTCGAGGCCCTGGAAGAGGGTGACCGGCGGGCGTGAAGGGCGAGTCGCCCTTGCGCTGGGACTTCGCGGTCCTGACCCAGTCGAAGTAGTAGCGGCCGCCCGGCCTTGCCTCCGACGAAGTCGAGCGCGCTCTGGGAGACGGAGGCGAACGCCAGGCCGGGCGGGATCATCAGCGCCTTCTGGCGAGCCGGCGACGACCACGTCGACGCCCCACTCGTCCTGCTTGAGCTCGGCCGCGCCGAGGCCGGAGACGGCGTCGACGACCAGGAGCGCGCCGCGGCGGTTGACCGACCTCGGCGATCGCCTGGACGTCGTGGACGATGCCGGTGGAGGTCTCCGAGAGCGTGGCGAAGACCACCTCGACGCCGGGTTCTCGGCAGCAGGCGGTCGATCTCCGTCGGGTCCAGGCGCTCGCCCCAGCCCGGCTCGTAGCGGACGATGTCGGCGCCGTAGGCCTCGCGCGAGCTCGATCCAGCGCTCGCCGAACTTGCCGGCCGCGCAGACGAGGACCTTCGTGCCGGGCCGGACGAGGTTCGCAGCGGCCGAGTCCATGGCGCCGGAGCCGCTGGCCGCGAACGTCAGCACGTCGTTGCTCGTCTGGAAGACCTTCGGGAGCTTGTCCAGCACGCGCTCGTAGAGCTCCACGAACGCCGGGGCGCGGTGGTAGAGCATCGGCGTGGCCATCGCCTGCGAGACGGCAGGCGGCACGGGCGTCGGGCCCGCGGTCATGAGGTACTGCTTGATGTACGGATTCGGCGCCATGGCGGCTTCGAGATTAGCTCGCGGCGGAGGTCGACCCCCCTCGGACGATCAGGTCAGCCCTCTTCGAACTCGGTGTCGATCCAGGACATCATCGAGCGCAGCTCCTTGCCCTCGCGTTCGATCTGGTGGCTCATCTGCTCCTCGCGCATGCGCTGGAAGTTCTCCTGGCCGGCGCGGTTCTCGGCGATCCACTCGCGGGCGAAGGCGCCGGACTGGATCTCGCCCAGCACGTCCTGCATGGCCTGGCGGGTGGCGCTCGGAGATGATCCGCCGGCCGCGCGTCAGGTCGCCGTACTCGGCCGTGTTGGAGATCGAGTGGCGCATCCCGGTGATGCCCTTCTCGTACATCAGGTCGACGATGAGCTTGAGCTCGTGCAGGCACTCGAAGTACGCCAGCTTGGGGTCGTAGCCGGCGCCCACGAGCGTCTCGTAGCCGGCCCGGACGAGCTCGGACACGCCGCCGCACAGCACGGCCTGCTCGCCGAACAGGTCGGTCTCGGTCTCGTCCTTGAACGTGGTCTCGATCACGCCGCCGCGGGTGCCGCCGATGCCCTTCGCGTAGGCCAGGGCGAGCTGGAGCGCGTTGCCGCCGGCGTCCTGGTCGACCGCGACGAGGCAGGGGACGCCCGAGCCCTCGAGGTACTGGCGGCGGACAAGGTGGCCCGGGCCCTTCGGGGCGACCAGGGCGACGTCGACCTCGGGCGGCGGCTCGATCTCGCCGTAATGGATGGAGAAGCCGTGGCCGAACATCAGCAGGTTGCCGGGGGCGATCCCGTCGCGGATGTCGGACTCCCAGACGTCGTGGTGCTTCTCGTCCGGCAGCAGGACGACCACGACGTCGCCGTGCGAGGCGGCGTCGGCGACGCTCTCGACGCGCAGGCCGGCGGCCTTGGCATGGTCGACGGACGCCGAGCCCTCGCGCAGCCCTACGACGACGTCCACCCCGGAGTCGTAGAGGTTGCGGGCGTGGGCGTGCCCCTGCGAGCCGTAGCCGAGGATCGCCACGGTCTTGCCCTTCAGCAGGTCCAGGTCTGCGTCGTCGTCGTAGAACATGGCGCAGGAGCCTACGCGGTCGCCGTCGCCACCCAGGTGGCGGCGGGGATGGTCAGGGTGCCGTCGGACTGCTCGTAGGCCGCGGCGGCGCGCTCGAGGTCGGCGAGGACGTCGCTGCGCGTGGCGAAGTCCATGCCCTCGTCGGCGAGGCCGACGCCCACGTTGGTGAGCGTTGACGAGACCCACCACTCGTCGACGTCGGCGTAGCGCATGGCGAATCCGAGCCGCTCGACCCGCGGCTCGACGAAGCCGCCGGCCTCCATGTGGTCCTGCACCGCCCCCGGGGCGCCCCAGGCGAACTGGCCGGGCGCGCTCGGGTCCGGCGGGTCGACGAGGCCGCGCTCGCGCAGGATCGCCAGCGGCGTGACCGACCACTCGTTCTCGCCGGGGGCCGTCCAGGCCGCGAGCGCCACGGCCGCGCCCGGCTTGAGGATCCGGCGCGTCTCGCGCAGCGCGTCCTCACCGTCGTTGAGCAGCATGTAGCCCCAGCGGCAGACCACGCCGTCCAGCGACGCGGCGGGCTGGTCGAGCGGCAGGTTGGCGTCCATCTGGCGGAAGCGGACGTTGGCGATCCCCAGTGCCTGCGCGCGCCGCTGGGCGGCGGACAGCATGTCGGGCGAGAAGTCCGCGGTGATCAGCGTCCCGCCCGGCTGGACGAGCTCCGCGGCCAGGAAGCCCGTGTCGCCGATGCCCGCGGCCAGGTCGAGGATCGTCTGCCCCGGCTGCGGGTCGACCGCGTCCACCAGCCAGGCCGACACCGGCATGGTCTGCTCGCGGAACCAGTCGGACCGCTTCTCCCAACCGGCCGCGGCGCGCGCCCAGCGCTCCCTGCCTTCGAGTTCCATGACCGGAACGCTAGAGGGCGCGGCGCAACAGCTTCCCGGACGCGTTGCGCGGGAGCGCGTCGCGGACCTCGATGCGCTTGGGCACCTTGAAGCCCGCCAGGCGGGCCGCGCAGTGCGCGCGCAGTTCCGCCGGCTCTGCCGGCGCGCGGAGCACGACCGCGGCGGTGACCGCTTCGCCCCATTCGGGGTCAGAGCGGCCGAAGACGCCGGCCTCGGCCACCGCGGGGTGCTCGAGCAGGGCGGCCTCGACCTCCGCCGGCATGACGTTCTCGCCGCCGGTGACGATCGTGTCGACCTTGCGCCCGGACACGATCAGCCGGCCGCGTTCGTCCAGGCGGCCGAGGTCGCCCGTGCGCAGGACGCCGCCGCCGGCCACGGTCGGCCCCTCGACGAGGATCTCGCCGTCGAGGGCGATGGCGATGCGCAGGCCGGGGAGCGCCCGGCCGGACGTCTCGGTGTCGCCCGGATCGGCGACCGCCGCGGCCGAGCAGGTCTGGGTGAGCCCGTAGCTGGGCGCGACGGGCCAGCCGGCGTCGCGGGCACGCGTGAGCAGCGTCCGGTCGGCGGGGGCGCCGCCGAGCAGCACGACGCGCAGGCGCGGCGGGGGCGGCGCGCCGGCCTCCAGCAGCCGGGCGAGCTGGGTCGGCACGAGCGAGGCGACCGTGACGTCGTCGCGCGCCGGCGCGTCGAGCACCACGGTCGTGCCGGCGATGGCCGAGCGCAGCAGCACCATCAGCCCGCCCACGTGGCTGAGCGGCAGCGGGCACAGCCAGCGCTCGCCCCGGTCGTGGCCCAGCGCGACCGCGCAGCCGAGCGCGTTGGCCAGCACGTTGCCGAGCGTCAGCGTCACCGGCCGCGGCGTCCCCGTGGTGCCGGACGTGTGCACGACGAGCGCCGCGTCGCCGGCGTCGGGGACGTGGCCGCCGGCGAACTCGCCCCCGCTGGGCAGCGGCGCGTCGATCACCGCGCCGGCCGCGGCCAGCTGCGCGGCCCGCTCGCGCTCGCCCAGACGCAGGTCGACGGGCAGCGCGGCCGCCCCGGCCAGCAGGCAGGCGTGCAGCGCGACGGCGAAGTCGAGCCCGGGCGGCAGCAGGATCGCCACGCGGTCGCCGCGGCGGGCGCCCAGGTGGGCGGCGCCGGACCGGGCGCGGGCGAGCAGCTCGGCGTACGTCAGCGCGCCGTCCGGGGTCTCGACGGCGAGGACGTCCGGATGCGCGCGTTGCAACCAGGGCTCCACCAGCACGGCGGATGAAATATAGCTAGTACCGGTGCGCGCGAGTAGCGCGGCGCCGGGTGGCGTCGAGCCAGGGCGCCGGCGAGCATGTGCGCCGCCACGGTGGCGAGGTCGGCGGCAATGGCCGGGCGCATTGAGAGCCCGGGGAGCGGCGGCGCGGGCACGAAGGCCGACGCGGATAGCGCCATCATGCGCTGCGTGAGCAGGTGGCGCCCGTGGCGCCAGGGCACGTCCGGCGGCACCCGCACGCCCCAGTCGACGCCGCGGGCCGCGTACCACGCGCGGGCGCCGGCCAGGTCGCAGTCGGCCGAGACGGCGTCCGCGCTGTTGAACTGCGGGTGCGGCACCCCCGCCGCCATGACGCGAATGCCGCGCAGCGCGAGCGCGGCGCCGCCGTAGGGCTCGCGCAGGCGGCCGTGGGCCTCCCAGGCGTCGGCGTGGGCGGTGTAGACCCGCATCGAGAGATCATGCCGCTAGCCTCACCCGCCGTGCCCGAGCCCGTGACCTGGACCGCCGCCGGCGAGTACACCGACATCCGCTACGAGTTGTCCGGCGACGGCATCGCCAAGCTCACCATCGCCCGGCCGGAGGTGCGCAACGCATTCCGCCCGGAGACGCTGATCGAGGTCTCGGACGCCCTGGAGAAGGCTCGCGAGGACCCGGGCGTGGGCGCGATCATCCTCACCGGCGAGGGGCCGGATGCGTTCTGCTCGGGCGGCGACCAGCGCGTGCGCGGCGACACCGGCTACGTCGAGTCGGGCGCCAGCGTCGGCCGCTTCCACGTGACCGACCTGCACGTGCAGATGCGCCGGCTCCCGAAGCCGATCGTGGCCATGGTGGCCGGCTACGCGATCGGCGGCGGCCACGTGCTCCACCTGGTGTGCGACCTGACCATCGCCGCCGACAACGCCCGCTTCGGCCAGGTCGGACCGCGCGTCGGCTCGTTCGACGGCGGCTACGGCGCGAGCCTGCTCGCCCGGCTCGTCGGCCCGAAGAAGGCCAAGGAGATCTGGTTCCTCTGCCGCCAGTACGGCGCCGAGGAGGCCCAGAGCATGGGCATGGTCAACGCCGTCGTGCCGCTCGCGCGGCTCGAGGAGGAGACCGTCGCCTGGTGCCGCGAGATGCTCCGGCTCTCCCCCTTCGCGCTGCGCATGATGAAGGCGAGCTTCCACGCCGACGAGGACGGCTTCGCCGGCATCCAGCAGCTCGCCCACGACGCGAACCTGCTCTTCTACGCCAGCGACGAGGCGAAGGAGGGCCGCGAGGCCTACAAGGCCAAGCGCGCGCCCGACTTCTCGCGCTACCCCCGGCGCCCTTGAGCCCCCTGCACATCTGGCTGATGGCCGCCCGGCCGCGGACGCTGCCCGCGGCGGCCGCGCCGGTCTTCGTCGGCACCGCGCTGGCCGCCACGCTCGGCACGTTCAAGCCGCTGACGTTCGCCGCGACCCTGCTCGGCGCGCTGTTCATCCAGATCGGCACGAACCTGTCCAACGACTACTCGGATGCCCGCCGCGGCGCGGACACCGAGGACCGGCTCGGGCCCGTGCGGGTCACCGCCGGCGGTCTGGTCCCGCCGCGGCAGGTGCTGATCGCCACCTACATCGCGTTCGGGCTCGCCGTGCTGGTCGGCATCTACCTGATCGTCACGGCCGGCTGGCAGCTGCTGCTCGTGGGGATCGCGAGCATCCTGGCCGGCGTGCTCTACACCGGCGGCCCGCGCCCCTACGGCTACGAGGGCCTCGGCGAGGTGTTCGTGTTCCTGTTCTTCGGCGTGGTGGCGGTCACCGGCACGTACTTCTGCCAGCAGAAGCACCTCACCTGGGAGTCGTTCGTGCTCGCCGTCCCGGTGGGGCTGCTGGCGGCGTCGCTGCTGATGGTCAACAACGTGCGCGACCTGGAGACCGACCGGCGGGCGGGCAAGCGCACGCTCGCCGTCCGGCTCGGGCGCCCGCGCGCGCGCGTCCTCTACGCCGTGATGGTCTACGGCGCGTTCGTCGCCGCGCCGCTGGCCTGGCTGCTCGGCGGCACCGGCCTGTCGCCCTGGCTGCTGCTGAGCTGGCTCGCGCTCCCGCTGGCCGTGCCGGTGATACGGGTCGTGCGCAACCGGGTGGACGGCCCGTCGCTCAACGGCGCGCTGGCGAGGACCGGCATGCTGCAGCTCGTGTTCTGCGTGCTGCTGTCCGCGGGGCTGCTGCTGTCATGAGGCTCGAGGTCCGCCCGGTGCGCCACGAGCTGCGCGCGCCGCTGCGGGCCGCCTGGGGCGAGCTGCGCGTCCGCGAGTACCTCGAGGTCCGCCTCGAGTGGTCGCCGGGCGACCACGGGGAGGGCGAGGCGGCGCCGCTCGAGCCCTACGACGGCGTGTCGCTCGCCGCCGTGCGCGCCGCGCTGGACGCCTACGCGCGCGTGCTGGAGGCCGACCCCGAGGACCCGCTCGAGGCCTGCCGGCGCGAGCGCGACCTCCCCCAGGCGCTCGCCGCGATCGACCTCGCGCTGTGGGACCGCGAGGCGCGCCGCACGGGCACGCCGGTCGCCCGCCTGATCGCGCCCGACGCGCTCGCCGCCGTGCCGGTCAACGCGACGATCGGCGCCGAGGACCGGGCCGGCGCCGCCGGCCAGGCCGCACGGGCCGTGGCAGACGGCTACCGCACGCTGAAGGTCAAGGTCGGGATCGGCGACGACGCCGGTCGCCTGGCGGCGATTCGGGCGGTGGTCGGACGAGACGTCGTCCTGCGCGCCGACGCCAACGGCGCCTGGCGGACGCCCGCGGAGGCGCTGGCCAACCTGCGCGCGCTCGCGCCGGTGGGGCTCGAGCTGTGCGAGGAGCCGGTCCACGGCGTCGAGGCGATCCGAGCCGTGCGCGCGGAGTCGCCGGTGCCGATCGCCATGGACGAGACGCACGCGCCGGGCTCCGGCGCGGCCGACCTCGTGTGCCTGAAGGTCACCCGCGGCGGCATCACCGGCGTGCTCTGCGACGCCGAGGCGGCCCGCCGCGCCGGCAGCGACGTCTATCTCGCGTCGACGTACGATGGCCCGCGCGGGATCGCCGCCGCCGTGCACGTCGCCGCCGCCCTGAAGGTCACCCGCGCATGCGGGCTGGCGGCGAGCGCGGGCGGGCCCACGCCGCAAAATGGCGTGCTGAGCGTGCCTTTCACGTGACACCCCTCACAAACGCGCATAGGATGCGCCCATGACCGCGATCTCCGACAAGGAGTTCGTCGACTTCACGACCGCCGCTGCCGTCGAGGAGAAGGCGAAGCTCCAAAAGCACTTCGGCCGCTTCGACATGCTGTTCTTCCTGATCTGCACGCTGGTCGGGCTGGACACGCTCGGCGCAGTGGCATCGAACGGCGCCCAGGCCTTCACCTGGCTGATCTTCCTCGCCGCGTTCTTCTTCATCCCCTACGCGCTGCTGACGGCGGAGCTGGGCTCGACGTTCACCGAGGAGGGCGGCGCCTACATCTGGGTCAAGCTGGCGTTCGGGCGCATGGTCGGCGCGGTCGCGGCGATCCTCTACTGGCTGTCGAACCCGATCTGGCTGGGCGGCACGCTGACCATCACCGCGGTCACCACGTTCAACGACTTCTTCTTCAACCTCGGCAGCGTCGGCAAGTACATCTTCGCGCTCGCGTTCATCTGGATCGCCGTGTGGTCGGCCATCCTCAGCTTCTCGATCGGCAAGTGGATCCCGACGATCGGCGCGTTCGTGCGCGTGATCGTGCTCGCCGGGTTCACGCTGACCGTGATCATCTACGCCGCCTCCCACGGCGTGCACGGCGTCGGCGGGAGCGACTTCAAGCCGACCTACGCGATCTTCATCGCCGCCGTCCCGGTGCTGTTCTTCAACTACGTCGGCTTCGAGCTGCCCAACTCGGCGGGCGACGAGATGAAGGACGCCCAGCGCGACGTGCCGTTCACCGTGCTGCGCTCCGCCGTCGGCGCCATCCTGCTCTACGGCGTGCCGATCCTCGCCATCCTGCTCGTGCTGCCGGTCAGCCAGGTGACGAGCCTGGGCGGCTTCCTCGACGCCATGAAGACGGTGTTCACCGTCTACGGCGGCCACGTGGCGAAGGACGGCACGGCGACGCTCACCGGCGTGGGCAAGGTCCTGGGCGACGTGGCGGCGCTCGCGTTCATCCTCGCGCTGCTGTCCAGCGGCACCACCTGGATCATGGGCGCGGACCGCTCGCAGGCGGTCGCCGGCTTCGACGGCGCCGCCCCCCGCTCGTTCGGCCGCTTCTCCGCCCGCTGGGGCACGCCCGTCACGGTCAACCTCCTGTCCGGCGCCTTCTCGACCGTGGTCATGATCCTGGCGTTCCAGCTCACGGGCAACGCCGACAAGTACTTCACCGCGGTGCTCGGCCTCGCCATCTCCACCACGACGATCGCCTACCTGTTCGTGTTCCCGGCGGTGATCAAGCTGCGCTACTCGCACGGGCACGTGCACCGGCCCTACCGGGTGCCGGGCGGCGGCGTCGGCGTGTGGCTCGCCGGCGGGCTGTGCACGTTCTGGGCGGCGCTGGCCACGCTCGCGCTGCTCTACCCGGGGTTCGGGACGAGCCACCCCGACAGCTCGCTGCCGGACGGCTGGGCGGGCCAGCGCGGCGCCTACGAGCTGTCGCAGTTCATCCCGCTGCTGGTCTTGATCGGGCTCGGGTTCCTCTTCTACGCGCTGGGCGCCCCGACCCGGCGCCAGCAGGCGCAACTGCCGATCAACCCGGCGGAGGTGCCCGCGACCCCCGTGTAGCCGTTTGCCTCATGGGTTACGGTTCGCCGCATGGCACGCGATTGGCCTGAGACGCCGGACGACCCGGTCGATCCCGCGCTCGCCCCGCTCATCGAGGCCGGTGAGGGCGAAGCCGAGGGGTTCGAGCTGGCAGAAGCCGACCTCATCGAACACGCCGAGCACGGCGACTCCCACGGCACGGACCCGATCACTCGTGACGCGTTCGACGACGTGGACGACAACTTCGACTTCGACGACTACGCCGAGGCGGACGAAGAGGGCGAACCCAACTGGTAGGCGACGGCGTCGGGCCGCTCGAGGTGGGCGGCGTGGCCGGCGCCGGGGATGAGGGAGAGGCGGGCGTCCGGTAGGCGCTCGCGCATCTGCTCGGCGAGCGCGCGGAACTTCTCGTCGCGCTCGCCCACGACCAGCGTCACCGGGACGGCCAGGTCGCCCAGGCGGTCCCACAGCGGATCCATCACGCCGGTGCCCAGGCCGCGCAGCGCGGCCGCCAGGCCCGCCGCGGTGTTGCGCAGGCGGTCGGCGTTCGCCGCCGCGGCCACGCGCGGCGGCTGGCCGGCGAACAGCGGCTGGGCGCCCCACTCGGCGGCGAACGCCTCGACGCCGATCTCCTCGATCCGCTCGGCCAGCGCGTCGTCGGCCGTGCGGCGCGCGGCGCGCTCGGAGGCGTCCCCGATGCCCGGGCCGGCGCCGACCAGCACGAGGCGCTCGACGCGGTCCGGCAGCGCCAGCGCGGCGTGCAGCGCAATCCGCCCGCCCATGGAGTAGCCGCCCAGCGTGAACCGCTCCGGCCCGAGCGCGCGCACGTAGGCCGTGCAGGCGTCGAAGCTCGGCGTCCGCTGCGCCGCCTGCCCGTGGCCGGGCAGGTCGGGGACCAGCGCGCGATAGCCTGGCGCGCCCAGCGCCTGGACCGTCCGCCGCCAGCTCTGGCGGGTCTGCGTGAAGCCGTGGAGGAGGACGAGCGCCGGGGGCACGCCCCAATCATGCCCGGCACCGACACGTTCATCGGCCTGCGCGCGTTCATCGACGAGCTCGTGCGCTGCGGGCTGCGCGAGGCGTGCACGTCGCCGGGCTCTCGCTCGACGCCGCTCGTGCTCACACTGGCCCGGGAGGCGCGGATCCGCTCGACCTCGCACCTCGACGAGCGCTGCGCGGCGTTCTTCGCGCTCGGGCTGGCCAAGGCGAGCGGCGTCCCGGCTGTCCTGGCCTGCACGTCCGGCACGGCGGCGGCCAACTATGCGCCGGCGGTGATCGAGGCCCACGAGGCGCGCGTGCCGCTGCTGGTGCTCACGGCCGACCGCCCGCCCGAGCTGCGCGACGTCGGCGCCGGCCAGACGATCGACCAGGTCAAGCTCTACGGCAGCGCGGCCAAGTGGTACGTCGAGGTCGACGACCACCCGGCCTCGCCGGCGCGCGTGCGCTGGCTGCGCCAGCTGGCCTGCCGGGCGTTCTGGACCGGCGTCGAGGGCCGGCCCGGGCCGGTGCACCTGAACTTCTGCTTCCGCGAGCCGCTCGTGCCGGACGCGGGCGGGCTGCCGGACGCGGCGATCGCGGCGGGCCGCGAGGGCGGGCGCCCCTGGGTGACCCGGCCGCGGACGCGGGTCGAGGCGGGCGACGCGCTGCGCGCCGGCTTGAAGGGCGAGCTGGAGGCCCGGCCGCGGACGGTCGTCGTGGCCGGCCGGGCGGAGCGCGACCCGGGGCTGGGACCCGCGCTGGCCGCGTTCTGCGAGCGCGCGGCGCTGCCGCTGCTGGCCGACCCGCTGTCGGGCGCCCGTCGCGGGCCGGCGGCGATCGCCCACTACGACGCGCTGCTGCGCGACGAGGCGTGGGGCGCCGGGCACGCGCCCGAGCTCGTGCTGCGCGTGGGCGACCTGCCGACGTCCAAGCCGCTGCGCACCTGGCTGGCCGGCCTGGACGCGCTGCAGGTGGCGTTCGACCCGGAGGGCGCCTGGCAGGACCCCGCCGGCGCCGTCGGCACGATCGTCGCCGCCGACCCGCGGACCACGCTCGAGGCGCTCGACGTCGCTCGCCGGGACCGCTCGTGGCTCGACGCGTGGCACCGCGCGGACCGGGCCGCGGCCGCCGCGATCGCCTCCGTGGTCGGGCCGGCCGGTCTGAACGAGCCGAGGATCGCCGCCGAGTTGGGCGCCGGGCTGCCCGCGGAGACGACGCTCGTGGTCGCCTCCTCGATGCCGGTGCGGGACGTCGAGACGTTCTTCCCCGCCCGGCCCGACCCCTTCCGCGTGCTCTCGAACCGGGGAGCCAACGGCATCGACGGGACGGTCTCCACGGCGTTCGGCGTCGCCGCCGCCGCGGCCGGCCCGACCGTGCTGCTGATCGGCGACGTCGCGCTGGCCCACGACGTCGGCGGGCTGCTGGCCGCGTCGCGCACGCGGACGAAGCTGACGATCGTGCTGATCGACAACGACGGCGGCGGGATCTTCCACTTCCTGCCCGTGGCCGGCGAGGGACGCGAGTTCGTCGACCACGTGGCCACCCCGCACGGCCTCGACTTCGCGCATGCCGCGGCGCTGTACGGGCTCGGCTGGGAGCGCGCGGCCGACGTGGAGACGTTCCGCGACGCGCTGCGGCGCGGGCTGGCCGCCGAGCGCGCGACGATCGTCTGCGTGCGCACAGACCGCGAGGAGAACGTCGCGCTGCACCGGCGCGTGTGGGACGCCGTCCTCCGGGCCGCGTAACCTGGCGGCGTGGACGACGACGGTCAGCAGATCGGCTACCAGGCCCTGCCGCGCGGCGTACCCGTCGTATCGGCCGACGGCGTCGAGGTCGGGACGGTGGATCGGGTGCTCGACAACGCGCGCGAGCACATCTTCGACGGCATCGTCGTCCTCACGCCGGAGGGGCCGCGCTTCGTGGACGCGCCCGAGGTCGTGCGCATCGCCGAGCGCCGCGTCACGCTCTCGATCACCGCCGCCGAGGCGCGCGAGCTGCCCGAGCCGCGCCGCGGGACCGGAAAGCGGTCCTGGTGGCAGCGCCTAACCGGCTAGGACCGGCAGCAGCGCCCCGAGCTTGATCTCGGTCTCGGCCAGCTCGGAGGCCGGGTCGGAGTCGCGGACGACGCCGACGCCGGCGTACAGCCGGGCCTCGGCGCCGCGCAGCAGCGCACAGCGCAGCGCGACGCAGAACTCGCCGTCGTCGTTGGCGTCGGTCCAGCCGACCGCGCCGGCGTACCAGCCGCGGTCCAGGCCCTCCAGGGCGGGGATGAGCGGCGCGGCGGCGGCGTGCGGCTCACCGCCCACGGCGGGGGTCGGGTGCAGCAGCCCGGCCAGCTCGACCGCGCTCAGCGGCTGCGTCAACTGGGCGCGGATCGGCGTGGCCAGGTGCTGGATGTTCGCCACCTTGATCAGCGCGGGCTCGTCCGGCGCGGCCACCCAGACCGCGTGCGGGCGCAGCGCGCGGGCGATCCGGCGGGCGACGATCGCCTGCTCCTCGCGGTCCTTCTCCGAGCGCAGCAGCTGCTCGCCCAGGTGGTCGTCGACCGCCGGGTCGGCCGAGCGGCGCGTCGAGCCGGCCAGCGCAACCGTCTGGGCGCGCAGGCCGTCGCGGCGGATCAGCAGCTCGGGCGAGGCGGCGACGAACGCCGCGTCCCCGCGGCCGGCGCAGAACACGTAGCACGACGCGAAGCCCGAGCGCAGGACGCCGAGCACCGCGGCGGCGTCGTGGGCGGTCGGCGCGTGCACGGTGACCTCGCGGGCCAGCACGATCTTCTCCAGCGCCCCGGCGCGGATGCGCTCGACCGCCCGGGCCACGGCCTCGACGTAGTGCTCGGGCGGCGCGACGGAGTCGATGCGGAAGCGCCCGGCCGGCGCGGGGTCGAGCAGCGGCAGCGGCGCCTGGCGCAGGCCCGCGATCCTCGCGGCCAGGCGCTCGGCCAGCTCCGCCGGCACGTCGTCCGGGGCGGCCAGGGCGGCGACGGTCAGGCGGACGTCGCGGCCGCGCCGGGCCAGCGCGACCTCGGGCACGACCAGGTCGCCGGCCGCGAACCCGCTCCAGTGCGGCGCGCGCCCGCCGTCGGGGGCGAAGGCGAAGCCGCCGACCGCGACCGGCCCGGCGCCCGGCGGGCCGTCGGGCGGGTCGGCCACGGCGCCGGCGGTGAGCGCGCGCCAGGCGGCGGCGACGCGGCGGAAGCGGTCCGGCCCGCTCGCCTGCAGCCGCGTGACCTCGCCCAGCGCGGCCAGCGCCGCCCCGTCGCGGTCGGGCTGCTCGAAGCAGAACCAGTGCTCGCCGTCCCGGCGCGAGGCCGCGACCACCGCGCTCGGGTCGATGTCAGCATCCAGACGGGTCGTCTGCGCGAGCAGCACCGGCGCACCCGCTCGGCGGGCGGCGCGGACCGCGCGCTCGGCCCGGGCGCGCAGGGCGACGAGTTCCGGATGCCCGGCGATCGGCACGACTGGACAGTATGAGAGCGCGCTCCCGCGGGCGTACTGTCGCGCCGTGAGCGACGCATTGCACCCCGCCGTCCGCGACATCGCCGCCGCCGGCGCGGTCACCGCCGCGGCCGGCGCGGCCGTCCTCGCGCTCGGCGTGGTCCTGGGCCCGTCCGGGGACGCGCTGGGCAACGGCGTCGCGCTCCTCGTGGGCGCGGCCGTCGTCGCCCCGTTCGCGCGCCCAAGGACGCGCGCCAGATCGTGTCCGAGCTGCGCGCGGCCCCGGACGCGGCGGTCGACGAGGGGCTCGGCCCGGCCGTCTGGTGGACGGTCCCGCTGCTCGCGTGCCTCGCCGCCGCGGCCGCGCTGCTCTCGCTCCCGATCGGCCTGAGCGGCGCCGCGGCGCTCGCGGCCGGCGGCTGGGAGCTCCGCGAGGCCCACTGGCTGCGCCGCTGGGAGCGCCTCAACGAGATGCGGCTGCTCTATCGCCCCGACTACCGCTGGGCTGGGACGAACGGCCGCGTCCTCGGGCGCGGATGGTTCGACCCGGCGAACTTCGTGGTGTCGGACTAGGTCTCGCCGCGGCCGCGGGAGATCGCGATCTCGCCGGTGCGGGCCATCTCGATCAGCCCGAACGGGCGCACCATGCGCTCGAACGCCTCGATCTTCTCCCAGGAGCCGGTGACCTCGACGATCACCGAGCGCTTGGAGACGTCGATGATCTTGCCCGCGGAAGATCTCGACCATCTGCATCACCTCCGCGCGCGCGGCGCCGTCGGCGGAGATCTTGAACAGCGCGAGCTCGCGGGCGACCGTCTCGGCCGGCTCGAGGTCGCGGATCTTGATCACGTTGACCAGCTTGTGGAGCTGCTTGGTCACCTGATCGATCGGGTGCATCGCGCCGTCGAGCGTCAGCGTGATGCGCGAGAGCGTCGGGTCGTCGGTCGGGCCGACCGCGAGCGTGTCGATGTTGAAGCCGCGGCGGGCGAACAGGCCGGCGATGCGGGTGAGCACGCCCGGCTTGTTCTCCACCAGGATCGAGAGGATGTGCTTGCGCCCCGTGCGGACGCCGGCGGTCGCCTCGAGCTCCTCGAGGCTGAGGAGCTCCTTGGTTGCGGGCTCGCCCATGCCTCAGCCCACCATTTCCCGCGCGGCCGCGCCGGGCGCGATCATCGGATACGTGTTCTCCTCGCGGGTGACCTTGACGTCGACGATCACCGGGCCCGGCGTGGCCAGCGCCGCGCGCAGGTCGTCGACCAGCGTGCGTCTTGTCGGTCAGCAGCACGCCGGTCGCGCCGTAGGCGTCGGCGAGCTTGACCCAGTCCGGCCACGTGCCCATGTCGACGTTGCGAGTAGCGGCGGTCCCAGAACAGCTCCTGCCACTGGCGGACCATGCCCAGGTAGCCGTTGTCCATGATCACGCACTTGACCGGGATGTCGAACTGCGCGCGCGGTCGCCGAGCTCCTGGATGTTCATCTGGAACGAGCCGTCGCCGGTGAGCAGCACGCTCGGGATGTCCGGGCAGCGCGACGGCGGCGCCGATCGCCGCCGGCAGGCCGAAGCCCATCGTCCCGAGGCCGCCGCGAGTTGATCCAGCGCCGCGGCTCGGCGAAGTGGAAGTACTGCGCCGCCCACATCTGGTGCTGGCCGACGTCGGAGGAGAGGATGCACTGCCGCCGCCGGTGGCCTCGTAGAGCGCCTGGACGAGGTGCTGCGGCTTGATCTCGGTGTCGGGCGAGTCGTCGTAGCGCAGCGGATGCTGGGCGCGCCAGTGCTCGATCCGCTCCCACCAGCCGCTCAGCCGCGCCGGGTCGGGCTCCAGCGCCCGGTACTCGGCCGACCAGCCGGCGAGACGATCCGCTTGGCGTCGCCCACGATCGGGATGTGGGCCGGGACGTTCTTGGAGATCTCCGCCGGGTCGATGTCGATGTGGATGAACTTCGCCCGCGGGCGCGAACTCCGACAGCTTGCCGGTGATGCGGTCGTCGAAGCGGGCGCCGATCGCGACGATCAGGTCCGCCTCGTCCATCGCGTAGTTGGCCGCGCGCGTGCCGTGCATGCCCGAGCATCCCGAGCCACTGCTCGTGCGGCGCCGGGAACGCGCCGAGGCCCATCAGCGTGCAGGTGACCGGGAAGCGGCCGCTGAGCGCGAGCTCGGCGCAGCTCCTCCGACGCGTTCGGCGTTGACGACGCCGCCGCCCACGTAGAGCACGGGCCGGCGCGCGTTGGCCAGCGCCTTGGCGGCCAGCCGGATCTGCTTGGAGTTGCCCTCCACCGTCGGCTGGTAGCCGGGCAGGTGGACGTCGCGCGACCGGCTCGTAGTCGATCTCGGCGCGGCTGAGGTCCTGCGGGATGTCGATCAGCACCGGGCCCGGGCGGCCCGGTGCGGGCGATGTGGAACGCCTCGTGCACGACCCGCGGGATCTCCGTCGGGTGCTGGATCACGAACGAGTGCTTGACGATCGGCATCGTGATGCCGAACGTGTCCGCCTCCTGGAAGCCGTCCGTGCCGAGCAGCTCGGTGCGCACCTGGCCGGTGAAGGCGACGAGCGGGACGGAGTCCATCATCGCGTCGGTGAGCGGGGTGACGATGTTCGTGGCGCCCGGGCCGGAGGTGGCGAAGCACGACGCCGACCTTGCCGGACGCCTTCGCGTAGCCCTCGGCGGCGTGGCCGCCGCCGGCCTCGTGGCGGACGAGGATGTGCCGGATGCCCGCGTCACGAACGCGTCGTAGGTCGGGAGGTTGGCGCCGCCCGGGGTAGCCGAATACGACGTCGACGCCCTCGGCCTTGAGGCACTCCATGATGGCGTCGACGGCACGCATCATCGGCGGGTCCAGCTCCTTTCGCGAACGGCGAGCGAGCCGGGCAGTCTATCGGCGCCCGAGCGCGCCGATTCGGGCTCGATGGCCGATCTCGGGAACTCGAGATCGGTCCCGCAGCGCATGCACATGGCGTCGTGGAGCTTGACGACCTTGCCGCAGGTCGGGCACTGGCGGCGGAGCTCGTCGCGTTCCGAGCGGTACAGGACCGCGGCGATCAGCCCGAGGACCGGGCACCGCGCGCGCCGATCAGGAACCACAGGAAGAACGACGAGCCCTTGATCCTGCCCACCACGCCCGTGGCGATCCCGAACCAGAGGGCGAAGACGAGGTAGATCACAGGTGGCGGACGGCCCAGACCACGGCGAACGCCGACGGCGGCCAGCAGCACGACGCGCGAACAGCGTGTGGAGCAGGCCGGCGACGATCGCCACGACGATCTTGAACGCGAAGATCGCGACCGACGGCGATGATGATGAAGGCGAGCGCCTTGCGCAGCGAGACCGGAGGTGGTGTTGCTCATGCCGCTAAGCGTACCTCCAGCGGCTTAGGGTGCGCTAATCGTGAGCTGCGCTTGAGGTGCGCGAACCGCTCCGCGCGGGCGACCTCGCGGTCCTCCAGGCGCAGACGGGCGAGCCGGAAGCGGCGGACGGCCGCGTCCGAGCGGCCGGCGCGTGGGCACGAGCGCGAGCCGGCGGACCGACGGTTCGGGCGACGACGTGGTGGCGGGCGGACGTCATGACATCCATGGTGCGCCCGTGTCCGCACGTTGGGCGCATGGCCCGGTGGCTGAATGTTCACAGCGTCGACCCGCCACGATGTCGATCGGTCCGCGCGCCAACCCGCAGCGCCGGGCGCATCTCGCGGGCCAGCCGGCGGCGGACGCGCCAGCGGGCGCCGGCGAACGCGTGGTTGGCCACGGTGGCGAATCCGGTCTCGTCCTCGCGCAGCGCGAGCAGCAGGTGGGCGATGCGGTCGGCGGACGGCAGCTCCGGGTCGACGGCATGGACGCACCAGCAGTGCACGCGCCGGCCGCGGACGAGCAGCGCGCCGGCCTCCCCCACGAGCCAGACGCCGAGCGCGCCGCGCTCGAGGACCAGCCCGGTGCGGGCGTGCAGGGCGCGCGCCTCGTGGCCGACGAGGTCGCCGAGCAGTCCGAGCGCGGCCCGCTCCGGCCCGTCGCCGCCGCGCCGGCGCGGCTTGACCACCTTCGCGCCGCGGTTGGCGTAGAGCTCGGGGATCGCCCACGCGTGCGCGACCAGGATCGCCGCGATCGGGAACGTCAGCGGGTCGAGATACAGCAGCAGCGCGGCCGCGGCGAGCAGCGGCAGGGTGTGGCCGACCGTCGTCGCCGTCCACGCGCGCCCGTATGCGCGCAGCCGCGCCGCGTCCATCGGCCGCCGCCAGTGGACGGCGGCGAGCTCGGGGAGGGCGGCCGCCACGGCCGCCGCTCAGCCTCCGGCGATCGGCCGGCGCAGGATCACGAGCTCGGCGTCAGCGGGGAGCTCGCGCACCTGCTCGGCGCGGCCCTCGCCGTGGCTGACCACCGCGTAGTAGCCCGCGTCGAGCTCGGCCCGCAGCGCCGCGGCCGCCGCGTCGACGGCGGCGGGGTCCGCGGCCTCCCACTCCGCCAGCGTCGTGTGCCCGGTCTGGTCCATGCGGATGAGGCGTGCCATGACCCAATGCTACGCCCCGGTCTCTGGACGGACGTTCGGTTAATGCATTCATGAGCGCCGGCCGATCACACAGGCGATGGACGCAACGCAGCCGCCCGTCGCCACTGCAGGGCGGCGGCTCCCGATCCCCTCGAGCGCCGCGCTCGTCTGGGCCTACGTCACCGCCCTCGCCGTCCTCGCGAGCGTCGCCTGGATCACGATCACGCACGGGGAGCCCGCCCACGGCACGCCCCGGCTGCCCTGGTGGGCGGTGGCGCTGGGGTTCGCGTGCGCCGAGGTGTGCGTCGTCCACGTCCGCTTCCGCCGCAGCGCCCACTCGTTCTCGCTGGCCGACCTGCCGTTCGTCTTCGGCCTCGTGTTCGCCACGGGCGACAGCTTCGTGCTCGGCGCGCTGGTCGGCACCGCGATCGTCTGGGGCCTCGTCCGCCGGCTCGAGATCGTCAAGCTCGTTCTTCAACCTGGCCCAGCTCGCGCTGGCGGCCAGCGCCGCGGCCGGCCTCCTGCACCTGATCGCCGGCGACCACGGCGCGCTCGCGCCGGTCACCTGGGTCGGCCTGTACGCCGCCACGCTGGCGAGCGGCGCGCTCACGATCGTCCTGCTGGGCGCGGCCATCGCCATCGCCGACCGCAACCTGAGCGTGCCGACGCTCATCCAGATGTTCGCCACCGACGCGCTGGTCACGCTGATCAACGCGAGCATCGCCATCGCCGCCGCGCTGGTCATCGCCACCGACCCGCGCGCCGTGCCGGTGCTGCTCGTCCCGGCGCTCACGGTCTTCCTCGTCTACCGGGCCTACATCTCCGAGCGCCAGCGCCACGAGCGCCTGGAGTTCCTCTACGACGCCAACCGCACGCTGTCGCGCTCGCCGGAGGTCGCCGAGGCGCTCGAGGCCCTGCTGGCCCGCAGCCTCGAGGCCTTCTGCGCCGACATCGCCGAGGTGCTGCTGTTCACCGGCGACGGCGAGCCGCTGCGCACGTCGCACGGCCCGGGCGAGGACCGCGTGAGCATGGTCCCGGCCGACCGGGCGATCGCCGAGGAGCTGGCCGCGCTGGTCGACGCCGAGACGCCCGTGGTCAGCCTGACGCCGCCGTTCGGCAGCCCGCACCTGCGCGCCCACCTGCAGGCCCGCGGCGTCCGCCACGCCATGGTGGCCATGCTGCCGGGCGAGGAGCGCACGATCGGCACGCTCATGCTGGCCAACCGCGTCGGCCTGGAGCGCTCGTTCGGCGCCGACGACCTGCGCCTGCTCGAGGCGCTGGCCAACAACGCCTCGGTGGCGCTGCAGTACGACCGGCTCGAGCAGGCGGTCAACAAGCTGCAGACGCTCCAGCAGCAGCTGCACCATCAGGCCTACCACGACCCGCTCACCGACCTGCCGAACCGCACGCTGTTCATGGAGCGCGTGCGCGACGAGCTCGGCATCGGCAACCAGATCGCGGTCCTGTTCGTCGACGTCGACGACTTCAAGACGGTCAACGACTCGCTGGGCCACGGCGTGGGCGACGCGCTGCTGGTCTCGGTGGCCGAGCGGCTGCGCGGCTGCGTGCGCCCCGAGGACACCGTGGCCCGCCTGGGCGGCGACGAGTTCGCGGTGATGATCCCGGGCGTCGGTGACCCGCTGATCGACGGCCGGGCGATCGCCCGCCGCGTCCTGAAGGCGTTCGAGCTGCCGGTCGACGCCGGCCGCGAGCTCGTCTCGGTCCACCTGTCGGTCGGCCTGGCCTCCAGCAACCAGAGCGGCGGCGACAGCGACGAGCTGATCCGCAACGCCGACGTGGCCATGTACCAGGCCAAGTCCAAGGGCAAGGCGCGCTTCGAGCTGTTCGAGCCGCAGATGGCCGCGGCCATCCTGCGCCGCCACGACTTCAAGGAGGAGCTGGCCAAGGCGATCGAGCGCGAGCAGATGATCGTCCAGTACCAGCCGATCGTCGCGCTGGAGACCGGCCGGATCGTCGCCGCCGAGGCGCTGGTGCGCTGGGAGCATCCGGTGCGCGGCCTCGTCCCGCCGGCCGAGTTCGTGCCGCTGGCCGAGGAGACGGGGCTGATCGTCCCGCTCGGCCGCCACGTGCTGCGCGAGGCCTGCCGCCAGGCCCGCCGCTGGCAGGACGCGGAGCCCGATGCCGGCGTCGAGCCGCTGCGCATGCACGTCAACCTCTCCGTCGCCGAGCTGCGCGACCCCGGCCTGGTCGAGAACGTGCTCTCCGCCGTCCACGACGCCGGCATCGAGCCCGGCCAGCTCGTGGTGGAGATCACCGAGAGCCAGCTGGTGGCCGCCGCCGGCGTCGAGCGCTTCCACGAGCTGCGCGCGCTGGGCGTGAAGATCGCCCTGGACGACTTCGGCACCGGCTACTCGTCGCTCAGCTACCTGCACTCGCTGCCGCTGGACACGCTGAAGATCGCCAAGCCGTTCGTCGACGGGCTGACGTCCGGCCGGCGCGAGAGCTCGTTCGTCGGCATGATCGTCGACCTCGCCCGCACGCTCGACCTCGAGGTGATCGCCGAGGGGATCGAGACTTCGGAGCAGCTCGCGGCGCTGCGCGGGCTGCGCACCGGGCTCGGCCAGGGCTACTTCCTCGGCCGCCCCAGCGCCGCGGCACCGCGGCTGGCCCGGATCGCGCGCTAGATACGCCGATAGGCGGCGAGCGTGAGGCGCGCCGCCACGACCATCAGGCCCAGGCAGGTCACGATCCCGACGGGCTGCGTCACCGCGACGTACTTCATGGCCATCAGCCCGGTCCCTGGGACGACCAGGAAGAAGCCCAGCAGGTAGCCGACCTGGCAGACGAGCTTGAACGTGGCGTCCAGCCGCTGAGCGCTGAGGCGGCGGCTGCGGCGCGTCTGCCGCGGAAAGGCGATGACCTGGCCCATGAGGTGATGATCACACGAAAATCGCCGCGCGTCACCCAACGGTCGTCCAGTTGGGGTGAGGACCCTAAACCCCGAGCTGCTCGCGCAGGAGGCGGTTGACCTCGCCGCCGTCGGCGCGGCCCTTGGTCTCGCGCATCACGGGGCCGACCAGCGCGCCCAGCGCCTTGGCGTTGCCGCCCTTGATGCGCTCGACCACGTCGGGGTGGTCGGCGATCACCTTCGCCACGATCGCCTCGAGCTCGCCCGAGTCCTCCATCGCTGCCAGGCCCTCGCGGTCGACGATCGCCGCCGGGTCGTCGCCGGTCTCGATCACGCGGTCGAGCACGGTGCGGGCGGCGGCGGCGGTGATCGTGCGCGCGCCGGCCAGCTCGACCAGCGTGCCCAGCGCCTCCGGCTCGACGGCGGTCACGGCGGCGCGGGAGCGCAGCTCGGTCACCCAGTTCGCCGCGCTGCGCCGGTCGCCGGGCACGCGCTCGAAGTACTCGCCCCACTCGGGCTCGTAGGCGAACAGCCGGGCGGTGTCGGGCGCGAGGCCGAGCGCCTCGTAGCGCGCCTGACGGGCCGCCGGCAGCTCGGGGATCGCCACCCGGGCCGCCTCGAGCATCTCGGGCGTCGGCACGATCGGCACGAGGTCGGGCTCGGGGAAGTAGCGGTAGTCGTGCGCCTCCTCCTTGGAGCGCAGCGAGCTCAGCCGCCCCGAGACCGGGTCGAAGTGCAGGGTCTCCTGCTCGATCGGCTCGCCCGCCTCGGCCAGCGCGGTCTGGCGGGCGATCTCGGCGTTGATGCCCTGCATGACGAAGCGGAAGGAGTTCATGTTCTTCAGCTCGGTCTTCGTGCCCAGCCCGGTCGAGCCGGCCGGCCGGATGGAGACGTTGGCGTCGCAGCGCAGCGACCCCTCCTCCATGTTCACGTCGCTGACGCCGAGCTGGCGCAGCGTCTCGCGCAGCAGCTGCAGCCAGTCGCGCGCCTGCTCGGCCGAGTGGAGGTCGGGCTCGGTGACGATCTCGGCCAGCGGCGTGCCGCCGCGGTTGTAGTCGACGATCGAGGCGTCGGAGCCGTGGATGCGCCCGACTCCCCCACGTGCACGAGCTTCGCCGCGTCCTCCTCGAGGTGGATGCGGTGGATGCGCACGTCGCCCAGGCGGCCGTTGCGGCACAGCGGGATGTCGTACTGCGACACCTGGTAGCCCTTGGCCAGGTCGGGATAGAAGTAGTTCTTGCGGTGGAAGATCGACCGGGGGGCGATCTCGCAGTCCAGCGCCAGCGCCATCTCCAGCCCGAACAGGACGGCCTGGGCGTTGGTCACCGGCAGCGTGCCGGGCAGGCCGAGGCAGACCGGGCAGGTGTGCACGTTCGGCGGGTCGCCGAAGCGCAGCGCGCAGCCGCAGAACATCTTCGTGCGGGTCTTGAGCTGGACGTGGATCTCCAGCCCGATCACGGGCTCGTAGCCGGTCATGCGAACGCCCCCGTGACGTCGAAGCCGATCGCCCGCTCGAGCGCGTGGGCCGCGTCGAGGATGCGGTTCTCGCTGAACGCCGGCCCGGCGATCTGGAAGCCCACCGGCAGGCCCTCGCTCAGCCCGTTGGGGATGGAGATGGCGGGAATGCCGGCCAGGGACATCGGCACCGTGCAGGCGTCGTTGAGGTACATGGCCAGCGGGTCGGCGGTCTTGGCGCCGAGCTCGAAGGCCACGCTCGGCGCGGTCGGGGTGACGATGAAGTCGAAGCGCTCCCAGGCCTGGTCGAAGTCGCGGGCGATCAGCGTGCGCACCTTCTGCGCGCGCCCGTAGTAGGCGTCGTAGTAGCCGGACGACAGCGCGTAGGTGCCGAGCATGACCCGGCGCTTGACCTCGGCCCCGAAGCCGTGGGAGCGGGTCTTGGTGTACATGGCCAGCAGGCCGTCCGCGCCGTCCACCCGCAGCCCGTAGCGCACGCCGTCGTAGCGGGCCAGGTTCGACGAGCACTCGGCCGGCGCGATCAGGTAGTAGGCGGCGAGGCCGTGCGGCGAGTGCGGCAGGTGCGTGGTCTCCACGCTCGCGCCGAGCTCGCGGGCCAGGTCGAGCGTGGCGTGGAACGCCTCCAGGACGCCGGGCTCGATGCCCTCGCCCGACAGCTCCTCCGGCACGCCGAGGCGGATGCCCTCCAGGTCCGTCGCGCTGGGCAGCACGACGTCGTCGGGCAGGCCGATCGACGTGCTGTCGCACGGGTCGGGACCGACCATGGCGGAGAGCAGCAGCGCGGCGTCCGTGACGTCGCGGGTGAACGGCCCCGCCTGGTCGAGCGAGGAGGCGAAGGCGATCATGCCGTAGCGGGAGATCGCGCCGTAGGTGGGCTTGAGGCCGACGATCCCGCACAGCGCGGCCGGCTGGCGGATCGAGCCGCCGGTGTCCGTGCCGATCGACCACGGGGCGATGCCGGCGGCCACCGCGGCCGCGCTGCCGCCGGACGAGCCGCCGGGGACCCGGCCGTGGTCCCACGGGTTCAGCGTCGGCCCGTAGGCCGAGTTCTCGGTGGAAGAGCCCATGGCGAACTCGTCCTGGTTGGTCTTGCCCAGCAGCGTGGCGCCGGCGGCCTGCAGGCGCTCGACGCTCGTCGCCGTGTACGGCGGGCGGTAGCCCTCGAGGATCTTCGAGCCGGCCTGGCTGGGGATGCCCGCGGTGCAGAACAGGTCCTTCACGGCGACGGGCACGCCGGCCAGCGCGCCCCCCGGCGGGAAGCTCGGCGGCTCGCTCGCCAGCCACGTGTAGGCGTTGAGCTCGTCCACCTCCGCGCGGCGGCGGTAGAAGTCGAAGTACTCGCCCGCGTCGAGGTCGCCGGCGCGGATCGCCTCCGCGGCCTCGGCTGCCGTCAGCTCGAGCATCAAGCGGTCCCTGGGGACGGCACGCGGAAGCCGCCGAGTGCGGGGTCGGGCGCGCTCGCGAGCGCGACGTCCACGGGCAGCGACGGTCGCGGCTCGTCGGCGCGCAGGGCGTTCTCCACGGCGATCACGTGCGAGGTGGGCGGGACGTCGGCGAGGTCGCCGAGCTGGTTGATCATCTCGATGTGGTCGAGCACCTTGGAGAGCTCTGAGGCGAAGCGCTCGATCTCCTCCTCGGTGAGCTCGAGGCGGGCGAGCTTCGCCACGTGCAGGACCTGGTCGCGGGACAGCATCGCCGCTGAGTCTAGTGCCGGCCATGGCCGCCCCAGGACGCCACTCAGGCGGGTGGAACGGGGCGGCGCGGGAGGTCGGGGGGCACCGCGCCGGGCGTGCGGTCGTCCTTCATGGTCAGGAACGAGAACACGAGCATGAGCAGCGTGACCGCCAGCCCGAGCCAGACGCCGTAGCAGCGCTCGAGGTAGCCGTGCGGCGGGGCGAGCGCCCGGAACAGCGCGAGCAGCACGGCGATGGTGGAGGCGACCGTGGAGATGACCGTGAAGGCCACCGGCTTGGCCGGCCCGGACGCCGTGGCGGTCACGACGACGAGCGCGATGGCCACGAGGGCCGCCAGCGCGAGCAGGATGTCGATGACCGAGAACGCCTGCCAGGCCGAGAGCCGGCCGAACGGCGCGTACGGCGTCCCGCCGGCCACCGCCGGCACGCCGCGCACCTGGTACCAGGGCAGGAACAGCACGACCAGGAGCGCGACCCCGGCCGCGCCGGCCAGCACGTCGACCGGGCGCAGCCGGCTCATGCCGCCCTACCGCTCGTCGCCGCCGGAGCATGCGAGCGCGCAGCGCGAGTCATGCGACCGCCGCCCGCGCCGCCAGCAGCGTGTTGCGCAGCAGCATGGCGATGGTCATCGGCCCCACGCCGCCGGGCACCGGCGTGATCAGCCGGGCGCGCTCGGCGGCGGACTCGAACTCCACGTCTCCCGCGGGCGAGCCGACGTCGATCACCACCGCGCCGTCCTTGACCCAGTCGCCCTTGACCAGGCCGGGCACGCCGACCGCGGCCACGAGCACGTCGGCCCGCCGGCAGACCGCGGCGAGGTCGCGCGTGCGCGAGTGGCACATGGTCACGGTGGCGTTCGCGGCCAGCAGCAGCGCCGACACCGGCTTGCCCACGAGGTCCGAGCGACCGACGACGACGGCCTCCGCGCCCTCGAGCGCCACGTCGTGGCGGCGCAGCAGCTCGATGATCCCCTGCGGCGTGCACGGCCGCAGCCCGGGGCGGCCCTTGGCCAGCAGCCCGGCGGAGATCGGCGTCAGGCCGTCGACGTCCTTGCCGGGGTCGATCGTCTCGGTGAGCGCCGGCCCGTCGATGAGCGGCGGCGTCGGCAGCTGCAGCAGGATCCCGTTGACCGCGGGGTCGGCGTTCAGCTGCGCCAGCAGCGCCGCCACCTCGGCGTGGGGCGTGTCCGCCGGCAGGCGGTGGTCGAAGCCGCGGATGCCCACCTCGGCGCTGGCCCGCTGCTTGCCGCCGACGTAGATCGCCGACGCCGGGTCGTCGCCCACGAGCACCGTGGCCAGCCCGGGCGGCTCGTGGCCGGCCGCCACCCAGGCCTCCACGCCCGCGCGGACCTCGGCGCGCACCTGCTGGGCGATCGCCCGGCCGTCGATGATCTCGGCAGCCATTGCGGCGCGCCAGGCTACCGGGTCGGGGTGCGGAACCGGAGCGTCGGCCGTCGAGTACTTCTGCGACCGTGTAGCCGTGATGTACCACGGACGGGTGCTGGAGACCGGGACGCGCGAGCACGTGTTCGATCTCGTGCACGCCGGCAAGCCGATCCCCAGCGTGACCGCGTGACGTTCACGACGCGCCCGGAGCTCAGCGGCACCTTCGGGATGGTCGCCTCGACGCACTGGCTCGCGTCGGCGGCGGGGATGGCGGTGCTGGAGGGCGGCGGCAACGCGTTCGACGCCGCCGTGGCCGCCGGGCTGGCGCTGCAGGTGGTCGAGCCGCATCTGAACGGGCCGGGCGGCGACCTGCCGCTGCTGATCTGGGACGGGTCGGCCGTGCGGGTGATCTGCGGGCAGGGGCCGGCGCCGGCGGGCGCCACGATCGGCGCGTACCGGTCGCTGGGGCTCGAGCTCGTGCCGGGGACCGGCCCGCTGGCCGCCTGCGTGCCGGGGGCGTTCGACGCCTGGATGCTGCTGTTGCGCGACTACGGCACGTGGGAGCCGGCGGACGTGCTCCGCTACGCCATCGGCTACGCCCGCGACGGGTTCCCCGCGCTGCCGAGCATCGTGGCCACGATCTCCAAGGTCGAGGCGCTGCTGCGCGAGGAGTGGACGACGTCGGCCGAGCTGTGGCTGCCCTGCCCGCGACCGGGCGCGCAGCTGCGCAACCTGAGGTTGGCGGACACCTACGAGCGGATCGTGCGCGAGGCGGCCGGGCCTTCGCGGGAGGCGCGGATCGACGCCGCGCGCGACGCCTGGTACCGCGGGTTCGTGGCCGAGGCGATCGTGGACGCCATGGCCGTGCCCGCCATGGATTCCTCGGGCGAGCGGCACGCCGGCGTGATGAGCGGCGACGACCTGGCCGCGTTCTCGGCCTCGGTCGAGGCGCCGGCGTCGTTCTCGTTCCGCGGCTGGACCGGTGCACAAGACGGCGCCGTGGGGCCAGGGGCCGGTGTTCCTGCAGCAGCTGGCGCTGCTCGACGGCTTCGACCTCGGCGAGTTCCTCGGGGGCGGACCACATCCACACCGTGGTCGAGTGCGCGAAGCTCGCCTTCGCGGACCGCGAGGCGTGGTACGGCGACTCGGCGCCGGTGCCGCTGGAGTTGCTGCTGTCGTCGTCGTATGCCGGCGAGCGGCGGGCGCTGGTGGGTGAGAAGGCGTCGGGCGAGCTGCGGCCGGGCGGGCCCGATCCCCGGCTGCCCGACCCCGTGCGACGCCGCCGCCGCGGCCGGCGTGGGCGAGCCGACCGTGGGCGACACCTGCCACCTGGACGTCGCCGACCGCTGGGGCAACCTCGTCTCGGCCACGCCGAGCGGCGGCTGGCTGCAGAGCTCGCCGGCCGTGCCCGGGCTCGGGCTTCTGCCTGGGCACGCGCGCGCAGATGTTCTGGCTGCAGGAGGGGCTGCCGGCGTCCCTGGCTCCGGGCCGCCGCCCGCGGACGACGCTGTCGCCCTCGCTGGGCGTGCACGACGACGGCACGGTGCTGGCGTTCGGCACCCCGGGCGGCGACCAGCAGGACCAGTGGTCGCTCGAGCTGTTCCTCGGCCCACGCGGTGTTCGGGCTCGAGGCTGCAGGCGGCGATCGACGCGCCGATGTTCCACACCGAGCACTTCCCGAGCTCGTTCTATCCCGCGCGAGGCGCAGCCGCGGAAGCTGCGGATCGAGGCCCGGGTCGACGGGGCCGTGCTGGACGAGCTGCGCCGCCGCGGCCACGACGTCGACGTCGCCGAGCCTGGTCGCTGGGCCGGCTCAGCGCGATCTCCCGCTCGCCGGACGGCGTGCTGCGCGCCGGCGCCAACCCCCGCGGGATGCAGGGCTACGCGGCGGGACGCTAGACGCGCTTGACGGACGTCTTGGTGACGTCCACGCCGTGACCCTGGCCGTTGACGCAGCGGACGTGGCTCCGGCCGGTGAACGTGCAGCGCAGCTGGTGCCGGTTGCCGTTGAGCTTCGCCGTGCCGCCGACCAGGTAGAGCGTCCGGCCCGGCGGGGCCGGGGTGAACGAGAAGAGCTTGTGCGCGTCGGGCCAGCGCCACTTCGCCGGCTTGGCCGCGCCGTCGGCCGGCAGCAGCAGGCCGTGGCCCGACCCCTTGCGCCCGCAGCGCGCGGCGTTGCCGGCGGTGTCGTAGTTGAGCACCATCACGCAGGCCACGCGGTTGTCGGGGCTGTGGTAGGCCTCCACGTCACCGTGGGTCTTCGGCGGGCCCGCCAGGGCGCCCGCGATCAGCAGCGGCAGCATCGGTGGGCAGTTTCACACGGTGGCCGGCTGTCTGGCAACGCGGGACCGCAGCACGAGGAAGCACGCGGCGCACAGCGCGGACAGCAGCAGGTACGGCAGCTCGTCGCCCGCGGCCTGCCCGAGCCGCGCCCCACCGACGTCGCCGAGCGCCTGGCCCGTGGCCCACGTGAGGTTCATCAGCCCGAAGGCGAGCCCCTGCTCGAGCCCGAGCGCGTCGGCGCCGTCGGACAGCATCGCCATCGAGGGCGCCCACAGCAGCCCGATGGCCGGCGTCCCGAGGATGATCAGCAGCGCCAGCAGCCAGGCCGAGTCGGGCCAGGGCAGCAGCGCGAACGTGATCACGCCGGCGGCGAGGCCGCCGAGCAGCGGCCCGGTCCGCCCGTGGCGATCGGAGAAGCGCCCGGCCAGCGGGCTGACGATGGCCTCGAACGCCGCGGCGACGAGCCACACGGCGCCGATCGCCACCGCGCCCGCGCCGAGCTCGTGCAGGCGCAGCGGGCCGAGCACGGCCACGGTGCCGAACAGCAGCCCGGGCAGGGTGATCAGCAGCAGGCCGCCGCGCACCCGGCCGTCGGACAGGGAGGCCAGCAGCCCGCGCCAGGACGAGTCGGCGTCGGGCTTGCGGGCCGGCATGTCGAGGGCCCAGCCGATCAGCGCAACGCCCACCGCGCCGATCGTGCAGAACACCGCGGCGTGGCCGATCACGTCCGCCGCCACGCCCACGACCGGCCCGAGCAGCGCGCCGGCGATCGCCGCGCCCATGGCCGAGCCGATCAGTGCGCCCCGGCGGTCGGCCGGCGCGCCGGCGGTCAGCCAGGCCATGGCCGCGGCCCACGACGCGGCGCCGCCGAGGCCCTGCACGAACCGCGCGACGTCCAGCACGACGATGCTGTCGCCGAACGCGAAGCCGACGCTCGCCAGCGTCATCAGGCCGAGGCCGAGGATCACCGTCGGCTTGACCCCGGCCTTGGCGGCCATCCAGCCGCCGGGCAGGCCGCCCACGAACGTACCCGCGGGATACGCCGCGGCCAGCAGCCCCGCGCCGGTCTTGCTCAGGTGGTACTCGTTCGTCAGGTCCGGCAGCAGCGGCGTGATCGCGGCGTAGAACGACGTGTCCACGAGGACCACGATCGAGGCGAAGAGGAGCAGCCGGCTGCGCACAACCTCAGCGATGCTACGGCCCGCCGGGCCTGGGCACCGTGCGGCTACCCGCCGTGAGGGTTCGAGTCCTCTAGCGTTTCTTCAGCGGCGCGTAGTCGGCCATCAGCTTGCGGTCGCGGCCGTCGCCGGCGAACCGCACGACCACGATCCCGCCCGGCTCGGTGGCGATGACCACGCCGTCGCCCAGCGTGGCGTGGATGACGTCGTCGCCCATGTGGAACACCGTGCCGCCGGCATCGGCCTCGGCCGAGGCGGCCGCCGCGCCCGACCAGGAGGCGATCCGGCCGGTCGGGAAGCCGGCGGCGGCGCGGGCCGCCTGGTCGGTCAGCTCGCGCGGGATCTCGTCCAGGAAGCGCGAGCGGGCGCCGTAGGACTGGGCGCCGAACGAGTTGCGCCGGCGGGCCATGGTCAGCGTGAGGTCGCGCATGGCGCGGGTCAGGCCGACGTAGCAGAGCCGCCGCTCCTCCTCGACGTTGCCCTCCTCGACCGCGCGCGAGTGCGGGAAGATGCCCTCCTCCATCCCGATGATGAACACGATCGGGAACTCGAGGCCCTTGGCGTTGTGCAGCGTCATCAGCGTCACGAGACCCTCGTCGTCGCGGATCGTGTCCGCGTCGGCCAGCAGCGCGATCTGCTGCAGGAACTCGCCGAGCGAGCCGCCCTCGGGCGCCGTCGCGTCGTACTCGCGCGCCACCCGCACGAGCTCCTCGAGGTTCTCCATACGACCCTGCGCCTCGATCGTCCGCTCGGCCTGCAGCGCCTCCATGTAGCCCGTCTCGGACAGCAGCTCGGCCACCAGGTCGCCGACGGGCGCTTCCCCTTCCACCCGCTCGCGCAGGCGCTCCATCGTCGACATGAAGCGCCCGAGCGCCTTGCGCGCCGCGGTCGCCACGCCGGTCTCGTCGGCCCGCAGCGCCGCCTCCCAGATCGGGACGCCCTCCGCGTCCGCGAACGCCCGCACCCGCGACAGCGACGTCTGCCCGATGCCCCGCCGCGGCGAGTTGGCCACCCGCACGAACGCCTCCGCGTCCTGCGGGTTGACCAGCAAGTTCAGATAGGCGACGGCGTCCTTGATCTCGGCCCGCTCATAGAACTTCGTCCCGCCGATCACCTGGTAGCCGATCTGCGCCCGCACGAGCATGTCCTCCAGCACCCGCGACTGCGCGTTCGTGCGGTAGAAGACGGCGATCTCCGAGCGGCTCACCCCCTCGTCGACCATCCGCTCGATCTCCGCGGTCACGAACCGCGCCTCCGCGTGCTCGTCCGACAGCTCCCGCACCCGGACCGGGTCCCCCTCCCCCAGGTCCGTCCACAGGTGCTTGGCCATCTGCCCGCGATTGTTCGAGATGACCGCGTTCGCGGCGTCCAGGATGGTCTGCGTCGAGCGGTAGTTCTGCTCGAGCTTGACCACCGTGGCGTCCACGTAGAAGTCCTGGAAATCGAGGATGTTCCGGATGTCCGCTCCCCTGAAGCCATACACAGACTGCGCGTCGTCGCCGACGACCGCCAGGTTGCGGTGCTCTAGGTGAGCAGCTGGAGCCAGCGGTACTGGGCGTGGTTGGTGTCCTGGTACTCGTCGACCATGACCCAGCGGAACGCGCCGGCGTAGCGGTCGCGGGCCTCCTGGAAGAGCTCGAGCAGGTTGACCGCGCGGAAGAGCAGGTCGTCGAAGTCCATCGCGTTGGAGCGGTGGAGCTCGCGCTCGTAGTGGGCGTAGACGTCGGCGACGGTCTGCTCGAAGTAGGAGCCGACCAGCTCGCGGTAATCGTCGGCCGAGCGCAGCTTGTTCTTGGCGTCGGAGATCTGGGACTGCATGGCCCGGGGCGTAAAGCGCTTCGGGTCCACGGACAGGTCGTCGAGGCACTTCTTGATCAGGCGCCGCGGAGTCGGCCGCGTCGTAGATGGTGAACTGGCGGGTGTAGCCGAGCTTGTCGGCGTCCGAGCGCAGCATGCGCGCGCAGGCGGCGTGGAAGGTCATCACCCACATCGCCCGCATCGCGCGGCCGACCAGCAGCTCGACGCGGTCGCGCATCTCGGCCGCGGCCTTGTTGGTGAAGGTGATCGCCAGGATCTCCGACGCGCGGGCCTGGCCCGTGCGCAGCAGGTAGGCGATCCGGTGGGTGAGGACGCGGGTCTTGCCCGAGCCGGCGCCGGCCAGGATCAGCAGCGGGCCGTCGCCGTGCATGACCGCCTCGCGCTGCGGTGGGTTCAGGCCCTCCAGGAGGGCGTCGATCGCGGCGTCGGCGGGCATGGCGCCGTCCCCACGCTAGCGCGGCGCCTGGACGGTTAGAGTCGCCCGCGGCGTGACCCTGACCGACGACATCCGGGCCGCCGCCGGACGTGTGGCGGGCCGGGCGCGCAGCGTGCGCATCCGTGCCGACAGGATCGCGCCGTACGCCCGCACGCTGGCCGGCGAGTCGCCGCCCGCGCCCGACCTCGAGGGCGCCACGGACGAGGAGCGGGCGGCGTTCTCCCTGCAGCTCAACGCGATCAACTTCGGCTCGGGCTGGTTCGCGACGCTGCGCAAGCCGCCGGGCCTGTCGGGCTTCCGCACGGTCGAGGCCGGGCTGCGCCGCCGCGGCCCGTGGACGGCCGGCGAGCTCAGGACCGTCACCCGCGAGGCGGTGGCGGCGGCGCTGCAGCAGGACCCGGGGCACGTGCTGATGGGCCACTTCGCCCGCCACCTGCAACGAGCTGGGCGAGCGCGAGTCGGCGGCTCGTTTCTCGCCTTCGCGCAGCGGCACGCCACCGCCGAGGACGCTCGCCGCCGCGCTGGCCGGTGGCCCACGTGGCGTGACGTCTCGCCCTACCGCGGCGACACGGTCCCGTTCTTCAAGCGCGCCCAGATCGCCGCCGCCGACCTCGCGCTGTCGCGCCTCGGCCCGGCGCAGGACCTCGCACCGCCTGACGCTGTTCGCCGACAACCTCGTCCCCCACGTGCTGCGGATCGACGGCGTGCTCGAGTTCGACCCGGGCCTCGTCGCCCGCATCGACGCCGACCGAGCTGCTCGGCGCACGACTCGCCCGAGGAGGTGGAGATCCGCGCCTGCGCGCTGCACGCCGTCGAGCTGCTCGTCGCGGCCCACGGCGCCACCACCGCCACCGCGGTCGACAACATGCTCTGGCACCGCGGCGCCGGCGCCCGCTACAAGGCGCATCCCCGCCACCGGGCGCCGTGCACGGCCTACTGAGCCGGCTCGGAGAACGGCAGCGCCATCGACCCCGCCCGCTCGACCTCGATCAGGAACACGGTCCCGCTCCGCATCGGGAACGGCTGCCCGGTGTAGCGTTCGGAGATCGCGTCGATCGTCGGCAGCGCCGCCTCGCCGGTCCGCGTCTCCACCACCCGGCCGCGCAGCCAGGCCATCGCATACGGGTTCTCGCGGTCGACGACCGACAGCGCCACGCGCCCGTCCCGGCGCAGGTTGCGCGCCTTGCGCGAGGTGTCCTGGGTGAAGAACACGACGCGGTCGCCCTCGGTGCCGATCCAGACCGCCACCGAGTGCGGCGACCCGTCCGGGAGCACCGTGGCGACGTGGGCGAAGTTGCGGGCCGCGAGCAGGGCCCGGACCTCATCGGGGATGCCGCTCATGCGCCGACTCTACGCATTCATTGGGCGCTCAGGGGGTACGCCGCGGGCAGGTCACGCGGCCAGGAGGAGACGCGATGTACACGCAGGTGCTCGACCCCGTCGGCGGCTCGCTGTTCGGCAGCGCGCTCGTCGCCATGATCCCGCTGGCGACGCTGTTCATCCTGCTGGGCGGCCTGCAGCCTGCAAGGCGCCCGTCGCCTGCGCTGATCGCGCTGCTCAGCAGCGATCCTCGTGGCGGTCATCGCGTGGAACATGCCGGTCGGACAGGCGCTCGACGCCAGCCTGGAGGGCGCGGCGTTCGGGCTCTTCCCGATCATGTGGATCGTCTTCAACGCGATCTGGATCTTCAAGATGACCCAGGACACCGGCCACTTCGACGTCCTGCGCCGCTCGATGGCGGCGATCTCGCGACGACCAGCGGATCCAGGCCGTGATCATCGCCTTCAGCTTCGGCGCACTGCTCGAGGCGCTCGCCGGCTTCGGCACGCCGGTGGCCATGACCTCGATCATGCTCGTCGGCCTGGGCTTCAGGCCGATGAAGGCGGCGTCCGTCGCGCTCGTGGCCAACACCGCTCCGGTGGCGTTCGGCGCCATCGCCATCCCCATCGTCACGCTGGCCGGCCTCACCGACCTGCCCAAGGAGGACCTGGGCGCGATGGTGGGCCGCCAGACCCCGTTCCTGGCCCTGTTCGTGCCGCTCATCCTCGTCGGCATGGTCGGTGGCTGGCGCGGCGTGAAGGCCGTCTGGCCCGCCGCGCTGACCGGCGGCGTGACGTTCGCCGTGGTCCAGTTCGCCTGCTCGAACTACATCTCGGTCGAGCTGACCGACATCGTCGCGTCGCTGCTGTCGATCGCCGCCATGGTGGCCTTCCTGCGCGTCTGGCAGCCGGACGAGCCGCTGCGCGGCGAGCGCTTCAACCGCCCGGCGATCGCCGGCGCGGCGGTCCACGACCCGGTGCACGAGGCGACCGTGCGCCGCCGTGAGGGGACCGGCCGCGATTCGCGTGGCGACGTCATCGCCGCCTACGCGCCGTACCTGATCATCATCGTCGTGCTCGGCCTGTCGCAGATCGGCCCGATCAAGGACCTGCTCGCGCACGGCGAGAAGGACTTCTCCTGGCCCGGCCTGAACATCCTCAACGCCAAGGGCGATGCGCCGACCAGCGTCACCTACAAGTTCGGCTGGCTGCCGGCGGCCGGCACGCTGCTGTTCATCTGCGGGCTGCTGACCATGCTCGTGCTGCGCGTCTCGCCCGCCCGCGGACTCTCTGCCTATGGGCGCACGCTCGACCAGCTCAAGTGGGCGACGCTGACCGTGATGGCCGTGCTCGCGCTGGCCTACGTGATGAATCTGTCGGCCCAGACGCTGGCCATCGGCACGTGGATCGCCGGCGCCGGCGGCGTGCTGGCCTTGTTCTCGCCGATCATCGGCTGGATCGGCACGGCCGTCACCGGCTCGGACACGTCGTCGAACTCGCTGTTCGGCGTACTGCAGGTCACCGCGGCCAAGCAGGCCGGGCTCAACCCGACGCTGCTGGCCGCGGCCAACTCGTCCGGCGGCGTGCTGGGCAAGATGGTCTCACCGCAGAACCTGGCCATCGGCGCGGCCGCGGTCGGGCTGAGCGGGCGCGAGGGGGACCTCTTCCGCCGGGTGATCGGCTGGAGCCTCCTGCTCTTGCTCATCATGTGCGTCATCGTGTACCTGCAGTCAACGTCGCTGCTGTCATGGATGGTCGTCTAGACGCAAGCCGAGGGCCCAACCGAAGCGCAGGAGCCGCCGCCGCGGGCGACCGCGCGCGACATCACGCCGCTGGTCGGCGAGCTGAAGGCGATCTGCGGCGAACGCTGGGTCTACACGGCCGAGCACCAGCTGCGCACCTACGAGTCGGACGGGCTGCTGCAGTACCACGCCACGCCCGGCCGCGGCGGTGCTGCCGAACGCGGCCGAGGAGGTCCGGGCCGTGGTCGCGGCGTGCGCGCGCCACGAGGTGCCCTGGGTGGCCCGCGGCTCCGGCTCGGGGCTGTCGGGCGGCGCGCTGCCGGTCGAGGACGGCGTGCTGATCGTGATGTCCCGCATGAAGCGGATCCTCGAGATCGACCTCGACAACGCCCGCATCTGCGTCGAGCCCGGCGTGACCAACGCCAACGTCTCGGCCGCCGTCGGGCCGGGGTTCTTCTATCCGCCCGACCCGTCAGTCGCAGATCGTCTGCTCGATCGGCGGCAACGTGGCCGAGAACTCCGGCGGCGCGCACTGCTTCAAGTACGGCTTCACGACGAACTACGTCACCGGGCTGGAGCTCGTGCTGCCCGACGGCGAGCTCGTCCAGGTCGGCGGCCACGAGCTCGACCCGCCCGGCTACGACCTGCTGGGCGCGTTCGTCGGCTCGCGAGGGCACGCTCGGCGTGGCCACGAAGATCTGGCTGCGGGTCGTGCCCGCGCCCGGAGAGCGGTCACGCACGCTGGTGGCCTTCTTCGACTCCACCCACGCCGCGGGCGAGGCGGTCTCGGAGATCGTCCAGGCCGGCGTCGTCCCGGGCGCGATCGAGATGATGGACGCCCGGGCGATCGAGGCGTCCGAGCAGATGGCGCACGCCGGCTACCCCACCGACCGCGGTGCGGCGCTGCTGGTCGAGCTCGACGGCGCGGAGAGCGAGTGCGAGTCGCGCTTCGAGGAGGTCGTGCAGATCTGCGAGCGCAACGGCTCCGACGACGTCCGCGTGGCGCGCGACGAGGCCGAGCGCCAGCTGTTCTGGAAGACCCGCAAGGCGGCGTTCCCGGCGATGGGCCGGATCTCCCCCAACTACTTCGTCCAGGACGGCGTGATCCCGCGCACCAAGCTGCCCGACGTGCTCGGCCCGCATCGAGGAGCTGGCCAAGGAGTACGACCTGATCGTGGCCAACGTCTTCCACGCCGGCGACGGCAACCTGCACCCGCTCGTCTGCTACGACGGCCGCGTGGAGGGCGACGCCGAGCGCGCCGAGGAGCTCTCGGGGCTGATCCTCGACGCCTGCCTGGACGCCGGCGGCTCGATCACCGGCGAGCACGGCGTCGGGATCGACAAGAAGAAGCACATGCCGAAGATGTTCGGCGAGGAGGACCTGGACGCGTTCCAGCGCCTGCGCTGCGCGTTCGACCCGGCCGGGCTGGCGAACCCCGGCAAGGTCATGCCGACGCCGCGGCTGTGCGGCGAGGTGCCCGGCCCGTACCGCCAGCACCCGCTGGAGGCCGCCGGCCTGGCGGAGCGCTTCTAGATGGCGCGCCGCGAGACGCGTCGAGGAGGCCGCGGCGCTGCTGCGCGAGCTCGGCACGCGCCGGGCCGGCCGTGCGGCCGGTCGGCGGCGGGACGAAGCCGTGGGGGCCGGCGACGCGACGCGAGCCGCTGGAGACCGGCGGGCCTGAGCCGGATCCTCGAGCACAACGTGGGCGACTTCACCGCCGTGCTCGAGGCCGGGACGCCGTTCGCCGAGGCGCGCGCCGCGTTCGCCGAGCACGGCCAGGCGCTGGCCTGGGACCCGCCGATCACCGACGGACTCGACCGTCGGCGGGATCATGGCGGCACGGCGGACTCCGGGCCGCTGCGCCACCGCTACGGCGGCGTGCGCGACCTCGTCGTCGGCGTCACCGTCGTGCTGTCCGACGGCACGGTGGCCAAGGCCGGCGGCAAGGTGATCAAGAACGTCGCCGGCTACGACCTGGCCAAGCTGTTCACCGGCTCGTTCGGGACGCTCGGGCTGATCGCCACGGTCGGCCGTGCGGCTGCACCCGAACCCGCCGCGTCACCGCCACGGCGCATGGCGCGTGCGACGACCCCGACCGGCTGGCCGCCGCCGCCATCGCCCTCGCACGGCGGCCGCTGGAGGCCGACTGCCTCGACGTCGCCTGGGCGGACGGCGCCGGCCGGCTGCTCGTCCGCTACGGCGGCAACACCGCGGCCGAGCGGGCGCGGGACACGCCGCTGGAGCTCGAGGACGTCCAGGTGATCGAGGACGACGCGTCGCTCTGGGAGCGCCAGCGCGCGCTGCAGCGCTCGCGCGACGGCGCGGTCCTGAAGGTCTCCGGCCGCCCGACCGACCTGCCGGAGGTGATCCGGGCGGCCGACGCGGCGCGCGCCAGCGTCGTCTCGCGCGCCGCGCTCGGGCTGTCGTGGCTGGCCTTCGCGCCGGGCGACGACCTGGCCGAGCGCGTGGCCACGGTGCGTCAGGCGCTGTCTCCCCGCGCGTGCACGGTGCTCGACGGCGCCGATCGGGTAGGCGACCAATGGCCCGCCGCCGGCGGCGCGCAGGTGGTCATGGAGCGGCTGAAGGCCCGCTTCGACCCGGCGCGCATCTTCCGGCCCGGCGCCTTCGTGGGAGGGATATGACCACCGCCTGGGACGAGCTCCATCCGCCGCCGCTGGACCTGATCCGCGACTGCGTGCACTGCGGCTTCTGCCTGCCCACGTGCCCGAGCTACGCCGTCTTCGAGGAGGAGATGGACTCGCCGCGCGGCCGCATCCTGCTGATGCGGATCGGCCACGAGGAGGGCGAGGAGATCTCGCCCGAGATGGTCACGCACTTCGACCGCTGCCTCGGCTGCATGGCCTGCGTGACCGCCTGCCCGTCCGGCGTGCAGTACGACAAGCTGATCGAGCGCACGCGGCCGCAGATCGAGCGCTCGGACGCGCGCACGCGGAGCGAGCGGGCCTACCGGAAGGCGATCTTCGCGCTGTTCACGCACCCGGGGCGCCTGCGGGCGCTCGCGCCGGGGTCGAAGCTCGCGCCGCGCGCTGGCTCCGCTCGCCCCCGACGGCCCGGCTGAAGTCGATGCTCGCGCTCGCGCCGCCGGCCTCGCCGCTCGCCGCGGTGCGCCGGCTGCCGAAGGTGAAGCGGACCAGGGCGCCGGTGCGCCGCGGGACCGTCGCGTTCATGCAGGGCTGCATCCAGCGCGTGTTCTTCGGCGACGTCAACGCGGCCACGCTGCGCGTGCTGTCCGCCGAGGGCTGGGAGGTGCACTCCCCGCGGCAGCCGCGCTGCTGCGGCGCGCTGCAGATGCACGCCGGCGTCGAGGACGAGGCGCTGGCGCTGGCGCGCGCGACGATCGCCGCCTACGAGTCCTACGACGTCATCGTGGCCAACGTGGCCGGCTGCGGCAGCGGCATGAAGGACTACGGCCACCTGCTGGGCGACGACCCCGAGTGGGGCGAGCGGGCGCGGGCGTTCTCGGCCAAGGTGCGCGACGTGCACGAGCTGCTGGCCGCAGCACGAGCCGCAGGCCGTCCGCCACCCGATCCGGCTGCGCGCCGCCTACCACGACGCCTGCCACCTGGCCCACGCCCAGGGGATCCGCGCGCAGCCGCGCGAGCTGCTGCGCGGCGATCCCCGGCCTCGAGCTGCTCGAGCCGGCCGAGTGGGAGCTGTGCTGCGGCTCGCGCCGGCATCTACAACCTGCTCCAGCCCGAGGCCGCCGAGAAGCTCGGCGCCCGCAAGGCGGACAACCTGCGCGCCACCGGCGCCGAGGCGATCGCCGCGGCCAACCCGGGCTGCGCGCTGCAGATCGGCCGCGCACCTCGATCTCCCCATCTACCACCCGATGACCCTGCTCGACCTGTCCCTGAGAGGAGCCACGCCGTGAGCACCCTGCAAGCCGCCGCGCCACCGGACGACCAGCTCGCCGAGATCCTCTCGAAGGACGCGCTGGACTTCGTGGCCGAGCTGCACGGGCGCTTCGGCGACCGCCGCCAGGAGCTGCTGCAGGCGCGGGCCGAGCGCGGGGCGCCGTCCGGCTTCCTCGCCGAGACCGAGGACGTCCGCGAGGGCGACTGGCAGGTGCCGCCGCCGCGGCCCGACTACGCCGACCGGCGCGTGGAGATCACCGGCCCGACCGACCGCAAGCTGGTCATCAACGCGCTGAACTCGGGCGCCAAGGGCTTCATGGCCGACTTCGAGGACGCCAACAGCCCGACCTGGCGCAACCAGGTCGAGGGCCACCTGAACCTGATCGACGCCGTCGAGGGCACGATCACCTACGACGCGTCCGACGGCCGGCACTACGAGCTGATCGACGACCCGGCGACCCTGCTCGTGCGCCCGCGCGGCTGGCACCTGCCGGAGAAGCACATCCAGATCGACGGCGAGCCCGTCGCCGGCGCGTTCATGGACTTCGGCCTCTACGCCTTCCACTGCGGCAAGCGCCTGGCCGAGCGCGACACGCGGGCTCTACCTCTACCTGCCGAAGATGGAGCACCACCTCGAGGCGGCGCTCTGGAACGACGTCTTCGCTTATTCACCCGCGAGGCGCTCGGCCTGCCACTCGGGCTGATCCGGGCCACGGTGCTGATCGAGACGCTGCCCGCGGCGTTCCAGATGGCCGAGATCGTCCACGCGCTGGGCGAGCACTCCTACGGCCTCAACGCCGGCCGCTGGGACTACATCTTCTCGATGATCAAGGTCTTCCGCGACGACCCGGACTTCGTGCTGCCCGACCGCAACGACGTGAAGATGACCGTCCCGTTCATGAAGGCCTACACCGAGCTGCTGGTCAAGACCTGCCACGCCCACGGCGCGTTCGCCATGGGCGGCATGGCCGCGCTGATCCCGTCGCGCAAGGACGAAGCGGCCAACCAGCGGGCGATCGACGCGGTCAAGGCCGACAAGGAGCGCGAGGCCAAGGCCGGCTTCGACGGCACCTGGGTGGCGCACCCGGACGTGGTCGAGGTCGCGACCGCCGCGTTCGACGAGGTCCTGGGCGACCGCCCGAACCAGATCGACAAGCAGCGCTACGACGTCGACGTCTCGGCCGGGCAGCTGCTCGACGCCGCCGCCACCCCGGGCGAGATCACCGAGGCGGGCCTGCGCAGCGACGTCTCCGTCGGGCTTCCAGTACATCTCGTTCTGGCTCGGCGGCCGCGGCGCCGCGGGGATCAACAACCTGATGGAGGACGCCGCCACCGCCGAGATCTCCCGCTCGCAGATCTGGCAGTGGGTCCGCCACGGGCGGTTCACGCGCGACCAGGTGCGACAGATCCTCCAGGAGGAGATGGACAAGATCCACGCCGACGTGGGCGACGAGGTGTGGGAGAAGGGCCGCCCGGACGAGACGCGGGAGATCTTCGAGCGCGTCGTCGCTCTCCGACGAGTTCCCGGAGTTCCTCACGCTGCCCGCCTACGAATACATCGATTAGGTCCGATCGCACGATTGCCGCGGCGGCGGGGCGCGGCCACCCTGGACGCCATGACGCTGCGAGTCGTGGTGGCCGACGACCACCCGCTGTTCCGCGCGGGCATCGTGCGCGCGCTCGAGGAGGACGGCCGCTTCGCCGTGGTGGGCGAGGCCGGGGACGGTGCGGCCGCCGAGGCGGCGATCCGCGCCCAGGCGCCCGACGTGGCGCTGCTGGACCTGCGGATGCCGGGGGTCGACGGGCTGCGGCTCGTCGCGCGGCTGCGCCATCGCGAGCCGCCGGTGGCCGTCGTCGTGCTGACGGCGTACACGGACGCGAGCCTCGTCCACAGCGCGATGGCCGCCGGCGCGGCGGCCTACGCGGCCAAGGACACCGACCGCGAGGAGATCCTCGAGCTGCTGGTCGACGTGGCCGGCGGCCGCCGCCGCGTGCTGGTCGAGCCGGACGACGCCCGGGCGCCCCGCCCGCTCCTGTCGGCGCGCGAGCGCACCGTGCTGTCGATGCTCAACCACGGCTGCGACACGGAGGAGGTGGCGATGCTCGGCGACATGAGCCTGGCCACGGTCAACGCTCACGTGGCGAACGCCCGCCGGAAGCTGGGCGCGGCGACGGTGCAGGAGGCGATCGCCGCCGCGGCCGCCTGGGGCCTTCTCGCTTAGCGCCCCGCGGGAGCTCGATGTCCACGGTGGTGCCGTGGCCCGGGGCGCTCGTCACCCGCAGCGCGCCGCCCGCCGCGTGGACGCGGCGCTCGCAGGAGGCGAGGCCGATGTGGCCGTCCCGCAGCGCCTCGGCGTGCCGGTCGGGCTCGAAGCCCGCGCCGTCGTCGCGCACTGTGAGCACGATGCGCTCCGGCTCGGCCAGCAGCGTGACGGCGACGTTCGCCGCGCCGCTGTGCTTGGCCACGTTGGCCAGCAGCTCGCGCACGAGCACCACGACGAGCTCGTCGTGGGCGCCGGCGGCGTCCGGGTCGATCGCGACCGTCAGGTGCGCGCCGGTGCGCTCCGCCCAGCGCTCGGTCACCGCGGCCAGCGCGGCGCCGAGCCCGGCGTGCTCGAGCAGGTACGGGTGCAGCTCGAAGATCTCGCCGCGCAGCTGGCCCAGCGCCTCGGCGATCGCCGCGCGGGCGCGCTCGAACGACGCCTCGCGGCCGGTGCGGCGGTAGTCGCCCAGCTCCTGCTGCGCGAGCGCCAGGATCTGCACGGACTCGTCGTGCAGCAGGTCGGCGAGCCGGCGGCGCTCGCGCTGCTCGGCCGTCAGCGCCTGCGCCACGAGCTCCCCGCGCTGCTGGGCGAGCGCGGAGATCGCCGCCGTGCGCCGGGTCAGCACCGCGGACAGCAGCGTGGCGGCCAGCCCGGCGCAGACCAGGTAGCCGAGCTGGGCGGCCATGCGCGCCGTGGCCTGCGGCTCACCCGCCGTGCGGTGGAGCAGCGAGAGCGCGGCGAACGCGGCCGTCGCGGCGGCCGCCCAGCCGGCCGTGGCCTGCGGGCGCAGACTCGCCGCCGCGAGCAGCGGCAGCACGAAGAACGCCATCCCGACTTCGGAGAACGGGCCGCCGGACGTGTAGGTGAGCCCGGCGATCGCCGCCAGGTCGACGAACGGCTCGGCGCGGCGCAGCCACACCGGCGCCCGCCGGCGCGTCCGGTGGGCGGTGACGTGGACGGCGAGGATCGCCGCCGCCCACGCGGCGAAGGCCGCGATCAGCAGCGCGAACGCCTCGCCCTGATCGGCCGGATGGATGACCAGCAGCTCGCCCACGAGCACGACGGGCACGAGCGCCACGCGCACGACCGCGCGCTGGATGCCGACGAGCGCCCCGGTCACTCGAGCAGGCCGCGCCGCATGCCCTGCGCCACCGCGGCGGCGCGATCCGACACTCCGAGCTTCTCGTACAGCCGCGCCTGGTGCGACTTGACCGTCGGGACGGCCACGATCAGGCGCGCGGCGATCTGCGGGGCCGACAGCCCGTCGGCGATCAGGTTCAGGACCTCCCGCTCGCGCGCCGTGAGCCGCCCGGGCCCATCGACTTGCGCCGGCGCGCGCGGCATCGCGCCCCGGGCGGCCGCCGCGACGCCGTCGAGGATCGCCTCCCGCTCTGCCTCCTTGGCGAAGTAGCCGGCGGCGCCGGCGGCCAGCGCCCGCTCGACGACCTCCGGATCGCCCATGGCCGACAGGAACACCACCCGGGTGGGCAGCTCGTCACGCACCAGCGCGTGCAGGACGCGCAGCCCGTCCAGGCCGGGCAGCCGCAGGTCGAGCAGCGCCACGTCGGGCTTCAGCGCGCGGACCGCCGCGAGCGCCTCCCGACCATCCGCCGCCAGTCCGACCAGCTCCAGCTCCGGCCGCGCCCTGACCGCCCGCTCGACGCCCTCGCGGAACAGCGGGTGGTCATCGGCGACGAGCACGCGGATACGGGCGGCGGCCATCGCGGATCCAGGCTGAGACGGTCGCGTGAAGGGCGGCTGAGCCGCTCATCCGGGCGCTAGAAGTCGCCGCCCCCGCCAAGATCGCCGCCGCCACCGAAGTCGCCCCCGCCGAAATCCCCGCCGCCGCCGAAGTCGCCGCCATCGCCGCCATCGCCGCCATCGTCCCAGCCCGGCCCGGAGTCGGCCCAGCCGCCTCCCCACGTGTCGCCCAGCAGCTCGCCGGCCAGCAGCCCGGTGAGGAAGCCGCCCCCGCCGAAGCCGCCGTAGTAGCCGCCGTAGAACGGGGCGTACATCGGGCCGGCCGCCCAGTAGGGCACGCGCCGGCCGGCCACGTCGAGCTCGCGGAACTGCGGGTCGCCGCCCGCTTCCACGCGCTGGGCGTCCGCCTCGCAGGCCGGGACCGGCCGGGGCGCTCCGCCCGGGGGCGCCCACTCGACGTCGCGCGCGGACGGGCCGTGGCGGGGGTCGAAGAAGCAGGGCGGCCGGCGCTCGGGCGGCTCGCGGCCCTCCAGCCGCGCCTTGGCCGACGTCATCGCGTAGCGGCCCGCCTCGAGCAGCTGGGCGGCGGGCGCCAGCTCCTCCGCCGCCCGCGCGCTCTCGAAGATGTGGTTCGCGCGGTCGTAGGCGTCGACCGCGCCGCTGTAGTCCTCGCGCACCGCCGGGTCCAGGCCGGGCATCTCGACGTCGAGGTCGAGCGCGCGGATGTCCTCGCCCAGCGCCACGAGATCGTCCCGGGCCTGCGCCTTGACCTCGACCAGCTGCTCCGCCCGGCGCCGGCGCGCGCGCTTGCGCGAGACGACCAGGAACCCGCCGCCGAGCACGAGCAGGGCGAGGACGACCGCGCTGCCGGCGAGGCCGGCGACGCCATTCGAGCTGCCGGAGTCCGACGGCGTGCGGCCCGCCCGGAGGTCGCCGACGCGGCCGATGAAGTCGAGCAGTGCGCCCTCGAGGTCGCCCGAGTGCTCCTGGGCGGAGATCGTGGCCTGCTCGCTCACGTGGAAGTCATCGGAGCCGGCGACGAAGCGGTGCCCGAGCACGAGCGCGTACGTGCCGCCCAGTCCCGTCGCGTCGTGCAGCGCCCGCAGCGCCGCGGAGGCGGTGCGGCCGCCCCCGGCGCGCTGCGGCAGCACGGCGACGAACGTGGGCGCCGCGCCGCTGTCGCGGATCTTGCGCCGCAGCTCGTCCGCGTCCACGTTGCCGGCCAGCTCGGCCCGGGGGTCGACGTAGACCGGGTTCGCGCGCAGCTGCCCACCGGCCGCCGACAGCGCCGTCTGGGCCCGCGCCGCGCCCGGCAGCAGCGCGAGCAGCGCGAGCGCGGCGGCGACGGCGCGGCGCATCAGCCCCCCACGACGCTCCGCAGCTGCTCCAGGTCCGTGATGACCTTCTTCTCCAGCCGCCCGGCGACGACCGGGATCAGCATCCGCGCGGTCAGCGAGGACGCGTTGGCGTCGACCGTCTGGGTCAGCCGCGCGCCCGCGCCCGCGGGCTCGACGTCATAGGTGATCGTGAGCTTGATGCCGTTGGTCTCCGTCCGGCTCGCCGCCGCCCGCGGCGGCTCGTAGCGGGTCAGCTCGAGGTCGAGCACCAGCTCGGAGCTTCCCAGCCTGATCACCTGCTTGACGTGCGCGCCGGCCCGCAGCGGCGCGTCCGCCTCGTAGCGCGCCAGGTCGCTGGTCCACCGGGGGACCTTGTCCTGGTCCAGCAGCCACGGGAAGACGGCCTCCGGCGGCTGCGCCAGCTCTACCGAGTGTGAGAAGGAGGGCACGCGGCCAGGCTACCCGCCCGCGGGGCTGGGACCGTGCACCGGCCGCAGCCGCACGATCTCCGCCTGGGCGCCGGGCTCCTCGCCGCGCAGCGCCGCCACCTCGCGCTCGAGCTCGGCGATCCGGCCCGCCATCTGCTTGAGCGCGTCGGCGATCGGGTCCGGCAGGTGGACCCAGTCGGCGTCCGGGCCCTCGGGCCGCCGGCCCTCCACCCGCACCGGGTGGCCCGGGTTGCCCACCACGGTCGAGTTCGGCGGCACGTCGTGGATGACCACGGCGTTGGCCCCGATCTTCGCGCCGTGGCCGATCGTGATCGGCCCCAGCAGCTTCGCCCCCGACCCGATGGTCACGTTGTCCTGCACCGTCGGGTGGCGCTTGCCGGTGACGAAGCCGGTGCCGCCGAGCGTCACGCCCTGGTAGACGGTGACGTTGTCGCCCAGCTCGGCCGTCTCGCCGATCACCACGCCCATCCCGTGGTCGATGAACAGCGCCTCGCCGACCTGCGCCGCCGGATGGATCTCGATCCCGGTGACCGCGCGGCTCAGGTAGGCCAGCGCCCGCGGCAGGACCGGCACCCGCGCGGCGTGCAGCACGTGGGCCACGCGGTGGGCCAGCACCGCGTGCAGGCCGGGCCAGCCGGCCAGCAGCTCCGCCGTGGCCACGCCGGTCGCCGCGGGGTCGCGCTCGCGCACCGCGGCCAGGTCGCAGCGCAGCTCCGCGGCCACCTGGCGGACGGACCTCAGCATCCCCGGAACCCTAAACGGTGCCGCAGTCCGGGCAGTCGGGGCGGCGCTCCACGGAGACGTGGACCACGTCGAGCGACGCCAGGTCGACCTGCAGGAAGCCGTCGGTGAGCGCCGGCACCGCGCCGGTCAGCAGCTTGAGCGCCTCCAGCGCCTGCAGCGAGCCGATCACACCGGCCGCCGGCCCGAGCACGCCGGCCTCGGCGCACGATGGCGCATCGGCCGGCGCCACCGCGAACGCGCAGCGGTAGCAGGCCGTCTGACGCGGCCGGATCGGCATCACGAGCCCGTGCCAGCCGGTCACGCCGCCCTCCACGAGCGGGATCCCGGCCGCGCAGCAGGCCGCGTTGACGGCGTAGCGAGTGGCGAACGAGTCCGAGCAGTCGACCACGAGGTCGTGCGTCTCCACCATCCCGGCCGCGTTCTCGGCGTCGATGTGGACGTAGTAGTCCTCGACCATGATCTCGGGGTTGAGGAAGCGCAGCTTGGCCGCCGCCGACGCCGCCTTCGCCACCCCGAGGTCCGGCGTGAAGTGCAGGTGCTGGCGGTGCAGGTTGGAGATCTCCACCGCGTCGCCGTCGACGATCCCGAGCCGCCCCACGCCCGCGCCGGCCAGGTGCGCCGCCACCGGCGAGCCGAGCCCGCCGAGGCCGATGACCAGCACGCTGGCGTCGCGCAGCGCCACCTGGGCGGCCTCGCTCCACTCGGGCAGCACGAGCTGGCGCGCGTACCGCTGCACCTCGTCCTCGGTCAGCTGCGACGGTGGCGCCTCCGGGGGCTCGTCGGGGTCGATCCGGCTAGCCACCTGGCGCGCCGCCGCCAGCCCGATGTCGCGCAGGAACCCGCGCCGCGAGCTGCTCATGCGCGCACGATCCGCACGACGGCGCCCTCGACCTCGACGGCGTGCCCGGCCGCCCGGGCCGAGCGCGGCACGTTCTCCAGCGCCTCTCCCGGCGGGCAGCGCACGGCCAGCGTCGCCCCGGCGGGCAGGCGCTCGAGCTCGAGCTTCGTGCGCACCCACGTCATGGGGCAGCGCAGCGCCGTTATGTCCAGCTCGTGAACCACCTCCAGTACGGTACCTCCCGGCATGAGGCGCCCCAGCTATCTCATCCTGCACGGCTACCAGGCCTCCGGCCCCGGGCACTGGCAGACCTGGCTCGCCGGCCGGCTGCGCTCCGGCGAGGCCACCGTGGCCTATCCGGACCTCCCCGACGCGGACGCGCCGCAGCTCGACACGTGGCTCGACGCGCTGGACGGCGAGCTCGACGCGCTGGCCGACCCGCCGGTCGTGCTGTGCCATTCGCTGGCCTGCCTGCTGTGGCTGCACCACGCGGCCGGCGGCGGCAAGCCGGCCTCGCGCGTGCTGCTCGCAGCGCCGCCCTCCCGGGACGGCGCGCCGGACATCCTGGCCTCGTTCTTCCCGGCGCCGCTGGACGCCGACGCGCTGGCGGCCTCAGCGCCGGACGGCGCGCGGATCGTCTGCGCCGATGACGACCCGTACTGCCCGGCGGGCGCGGTCGACCTTTACGCGCGCCCGCTCGGCGTGCCGGCGGACGTGCTGTCCGGTCGCGGACACCTCAACCCGGACGCGGGGCTGGGCCCCTGGCCGGCGATCGAGGAGTGGGCGCGCGACGGCGTCGCGCCGGTCACGGCGTGACGGCGGCCTCGGGGGCGAAGAACGGCGTGGACACGTAGCGCTCGCCCGAGTCGGGCAGCACGACCACGATCCGCTTGCCGGCCGCCTCCGGCCGCTGCGCGACCTCCAGCGCCGCCCACAGCGCCGCGCCGCAGGAGATCCCGCAGAGCACGCCCTCGCGCCGCGCGGCCGCGCGGGCGGTCTCGATCGCATCCTCGTCGTCGACGTGGACGATCTCGTCCAGCAGCTCGCGGTCGAGGACGGGCGGCACGAAGCCCGCGCCGATGCCCTGGATCTTGTGCGGCCCGGGCGGCCCGCCCGACAGCACGGGCGACGACGCCGGCTCGACGGCGATGACCTGGAGCTGCGGGTTGCGCTCCTTCAGGAACGAGCCGGCGCCGGTGATCGTCCCGCCCGTGCCCACGCCGGCCACCAGGTAGTCGACGCTTGCCGTCCAGCGCCTCCCACATCTCCGGGCCGGTGGTGCGGCGGTGGGCCTCGGGGTTGGCCGGGTTGCTGAACTGGTCGGGCAGGAACACGTCGTCGTCGCGGGCCATCGCCTGCGCGGCGGCCACGGCCTCGTTCATGCCGCCCAGCGACTCGGTGACATGGACCTGTGCGCCGTAGAGGCGCAGCAGCCCCTCGCGCTCACGGCTCATGCCCTGCGGGAGGGTGAGCACGAGGTCGTAGCCCTTGGCGGCGCACACGAACGCCAGCGCGATGCCGGTGTTGCCGCTCGTCGCCTCGACGATCGTCGTCCGGCCGGGCTCGATCCGGCCCTCCGCCTCGGCCGCGTCGATCATCGCGACGCCGATCCGGTCCTTGACCGACCCGCCCGGGTTGAACATCTCGAGCTTGCCGAACACGACGCGCGTCGGGCGCGAGCCGGGTGAACTGCACCATCGGCGTGCGGCCGACGTGGTCGGCAATGTTGATCGGGATCCGAGCCATTCGGTGGCGCCCTAGTCTGGCAGCACCGGACGCTGGTAGGCGTCGAAGCGCCAGCGCGGCGTCATGCCGGCACGCTCGTAGAGCCGGGCGGCCCGCGGGTTGTCGGAGACGACGCCGAGCTGGACCCGATCCAGGCCGGCCCGGGCCGCCGCGGCGAACACCGCGCGCAGCAGCGTGCTGCCGATGCCGGTCCCGGCGGCCTCGGGGTGCACGGCGAGTACGGCCAGGTGGGCCACGCCGCCCTCCCAGCGGTGCACGAGCGCGAAGCCCACCGGCTCGGCGGCGCGCTCGGCCACGCGGCTCAGCCCGCGGTCGAGGTCGTGGCCGCCCAGGTGGCGGCGGTCGAACGTCGCCTCGTCGAGCGGCTCGTAGTCGGCGGCGGTGGAGAACGCGGCCTCGTTGAGCGCGTGCAGCCGGTCGCCGGGCCGCAGCGGGCGCAGGCGCACGCCGGGCGGCGGCTCGGGCTCCGGGTCGCCGGCGACCGCGCGCTCCATCCGGTGATAGCTGCGTACGAGCGCGTAGCCGCGGGCGCGCAGCAGCGCGGCGCCGTCTGCGTCGCCCGCGGCGACCCCCTGCTCGTGGCGGGCGTGGCCGCGCTCGCGGGCCCGCGCCTCGCTCCAGTCGAGCAGCGCTGCGCGCACGGGCAGGTTCCCGGGCAGCGCCGAGATCAGCACCTTGCGATCGCGGAACGCCGCGTAGCCCACGAGCCCGTCCTGCTCGGCGACGACGGCGTCGCGCGCCAAGTCGAAGCCCGGCACGGCCCACTCCTCCTGCAGGTCCGCGAGCGTGTAGTCGGCCTCGCCCACCTCCGCCACGTCGACGGCGATGACCAGCGCGGCCACCGCGTCGGCGTCCGCCGGCGTCGGTGGCCGCAGCCTCATGCCGTCACATCACGCCGATCCGTGAGCACGATGCCGATGACGACGATCACCGCGACGTAGCCCAGCAGGAGCAGTCCGCCGGGGACCTGGGACAGGACGTTGTCGGCGTCGCGCGAGTTCGTGTAGGTCAGCGAGTTCGTGGTGCCGTCCAGCCCGTACTTTGCGATCCAGTCGCCCACGGTGGGGATCAGCCGAAGCAGCGGCTCGAGCACGAAGATGTAGACGAGCCCGCCGATCATCGCGCCCACCTGGTTGCGCACGATCGCGCCCAGGCCGAGCCCCAGCGCCCCGTACAGGCCGCCGGCGAGCGTCCCGCCGACCACCATCTTGACCACGTCGGAGCTGGTCGCGCCGTCGTCGTAGCCGCGCGCGTTCGAGATCAGCGGCACGGCGATGGCCACGAAGCCCACGGCCAGCAGCGTGAGTACCGCGCCGGCCAGGATGGCGGTGATGAGCTTCGCCACGAGCAGCGGCACGCGCCGGGGCGCGACCAGCAGCGTGGGCGTAATCGTGCCGTGGCGGAACTCGGTGGTGATGGCCAGCACGCCCATCACGAGCGCGATCGCCCCGGCCAGGCCGGCGAGGCCCATCAGGCCGCGCATCACGTCGTCGCTGCGCCGGTGGTGGCCCAGCGCGGACGCGAGCACGGTGATCAGGTAGATGAGGCCGAGGGTGAAGCCCACCAGCCCGTAGAACGTGCGCGTCGTGCGGAGCTTGAACAGCTCCGCGCTCAACAGGCGGGTCATGACGGACCTCCCGAGGCGCCGGTCAGCTCGAAGAAGACCTCCTCCAGCGACGAGCCGACGGGGTTGAGCTCGGAGATCACCAGCCCGTGCTCGGCGAGCAGCCGGCCGATCTGCTCGCCGCTGCGGTCGCGGACGATGACCTCGCGGCCGTCACCGCTCACCGTCGCACCGTCCTGGCGCAGCACGTCGGCGAGCCGCGGGACGTCCGGCCCGACCACTTTCATGCCGCCGCCGCTGCGGGCGATCAGCTCGGTCAGCGTCGACTGCGCCACCGAGCGGCCCTTGTTGATCACCACCACGTCGTCGGCGGTCTGGGAGACCTCGGCCAGCACGTGGCTGGAGACCAGGATCGCCCGCCCCTCGGCGGCCAGCGTGCGCAGGAAGTCGCGCAGCCAGCGGATGCCCTGCGGGTCGAGCCCGTTCGCCGGCTCATCCAGGATCAGCACCCGGGGGTCGCCCAGCAGCGCCGCCGCGAGGCCGAGCCGCTGCCGCATGCCCAGCGAGTAGCCGCCCGCCCGCCGGTTCGCCGCCTCACTGAGGGCGACGAGCTGCAGCAACTCGTCCACCCGGGCGTCGCCGACGCCCGACTCGCGGCCCAGCGCCCGCAGGTGGTTGCGCCCGCTGCGCCCGGGATGCAGCATGCCCCCGTCCAGCACGGCCCCCACCGTGTGCGCCGGATCGTCCAGCTGGACGTACGGCCGGTCCAGCACCGTGGCGTGTCCCTGTGTCGGCGTGATCAGCCCGAGCACCATTCGCAGCGTCGTCGTCTTGCCGGCGCCGTTCGGCCCCAGGAACCCGACGATCCGCCCCTCGTCGACGGTGAACGACAGGTCGTCCACCGCCAGCACCGGCCCGAACCGCTTGGTCAGACCGGCGACCTCGATCGCGTGTGCCATTGGTGAGGAGGTCTACCAGCCGCCTCGGCGACGGCGCCGCCCGGCCTCAGATGTAGTACATCGTCGCGCCCGCGGCCTGGTTCTCGCGCTCGACGACGTCGGCGATGGTCGCGCGGGCGAGGACGGCGCGGGCGGCGGCGGCGGTCTCGGCGAAGATGCCCTCGGCGTCGGCGCCGAGGCGGCCGTCGAGCAGCTCCACGACCTCGAGGACGGTGACGTCGTGCGGATCGCGGGCGAAGGCGTAGCCGCCCTTCACCCCGCGCTGGGAGCGCAGGACGCCGGCCCGGCGCAGGACGGCGAACAGCTGCTCGAGGAACTGGACCGGGACGTCGCGGCGGCGGGCGAGCTCGCCGATCGGGACCGGGGCCGTGCCGCCGCAGCGGGCCAGCTCGGCCAGCGCTCGCACGGCATACGGGGACTTGGTCGTGATCGAGAGCACGTGCCGATACTGACACGCGCCGGCCGATCAAGGTCGGATGATCGGGGTGGGGCGGCGGGGATGTCCCGCCGTCGATCTCAGAGCCAGCCGCGCTCGGTGGCGTGGAGGACGGCCTGCGCGCGGTCCACGGCGCCGAGCTTGCCGTAGATGTTGTGCAGGTGCGTCCGCACCGTGCTGGTGGAGAGCGAGAGCTCGAGCGCGATCTGCTTGTAGACCATGCCCTGGGCCAGCCGCTTGAGCACGTCCAGCTCGCGCGCGGACAGCGGGCACGGCTCGACGGCGCGGGGGCGCTCGTTGCTCGGGTAGGGCAGGTCGTACAGCACGGCGCGCAGCTCGCTCGGGCCGAAGCCGACGTTGCGGGCGGCCCGCAGCAGCTCGGTGGAGGACACCGGCGAGCCCTGCGAGTAGTGGGCCAGCATGTCCGCCAGGCGGACGAACGCGGAGTCGCCCTGGGCGTCGTCGGAGTGGTGGCGCTCGATGGCCGAGGCGACCGACTTGGGCAGGTTCCAGCGGCGGGCGAGGACGCCGCCGACCAGCGCGTGGTCGACGCCGAGCTCACGGCGCTCGTAGTGCAGCCGCTCCTCGGGAGTGCGCGCGGGTCCGTGGACCTGCTTCGGGTAGCCCGGATAGGCGTGCATGAGCACGAGCTTGCCGATGTCGTGCAGCAGGGCGGTGACGAGCAGCCGGTCGCGATGCTGGTAGCCGGCGGCCGCGGCGAGGCGGTCGGCCGCGCGCTGCACGGCGACGGCGTGCAGCCGGAAGCGCTCGGGGGCGGCGTCCCACGTCTTGCCGCGCTCGAAGAACTCGAACGTCTCGGCGTTCGCGGCGAGCCGCTGCACGGCCTCCGGGGAGAGCACCTCGACGGAGCCGACGACCGACTCGACCTGGCCGCGGCGCGGGGACTCCAGGCCGTTGGCGAGCCGCATCACGGAGATGACGAGCGCGACGTCGGACTCGATGGCGCGCACGACGTCGCCGGTGGACGGGCGGTCCTCGGCGATCAGCGCGAGCAGGCGGTTGCGCGACTCCGCGAGCGCCGGGAAGACCTCGAGCGCCTCGAAGGCCGCGGTCAGCCGCTTGCCGTGACCCTCGTTGCGGGGCCGGCCGACGACGGCGTACGGCGCGTCGCCGCGGGGGCGCGGGCGGACCGGCGCGGTGGCGGGTACGGTGCTCATGGGCGAGTGATCGGCCGCTTGAAGCGGTTCTGGAGTCTGGCCAGGGGTCATGGTCGTGCTGCCTTGACTTCCTATCGGCAACTCCGGACCGATGGTTGAGGCCCCCGCCATGTGTGCTCCCTTTCCCATTCCCGCCGACTATGCCGCGACCGCATCCTGCGCTCCCGCCGGCCTGTCGTGTCGCGCCACTGTGACGAAGATACCCGGTGCAACGGTCGTTCCGGGACAGGCGCGCCCGACGGCATGGGTCCGATGACCAGCCGTCGCGCCCCTGCGCGCGACGCGGTCATGGATCGGACCCGGCGGCGCAACGTGGTCGATCACTGCCCTGCCGGATACCCGGATTTCCGCAAATCCAGCACGCGCGGGCCTGCGCACCGCCTCTGCGCTCGCAGGGTGCGGCCGCGGCTCCGCGCACCGGAGCGGTTGTACAGTCCGCGGCTCGACATCGGCGAAGGGGCGGGAGCGCACCCGCATGGAGACAAGCATGCCAGCACCCGCAGACGCGGATCTGAAGAGATGCTGATCGGCGCGCACGTGTCGCCGGCCGGCGGCCCGGCCAAGGCGGTGGCCCGCGGCGAGGAACGGCGCTGCCGGTCCATCCAGATCTTCAACCAGAGCCCGCGGGCCTGGCGGGCGCGGGTCTACAGCGACGAGGAGGTCGCGGACTTCCACACCGCGATGGAGGACTCGCCGGTCGAGCAACTCGTGATCCACGCCGTGTACCTCCTCAACTGCGCCTCCGAGGACGCGGAGTTGCGCGAGAAGTCGCTGACGGCGCTGAAGATCGCCCTCGACTCCGGCGCCAAGCTCGGCGCCGCCGGCGTCGTGCTGCACCCGGGCTCCGCGCTCAAGAGCGACGTCGACGGGGCGCTGGAGCGGGCGGGCGCGACGATCAAGGAGGCGCTCGCCGAGACCGAGGGCTGCGCGCTGCACCTCGAGGACACCGCCGGCGCCGGCGGCACGCTGGGCCGCTCGTTCGAGGAGCTGGCGAAGCTGCTCGAGCTCGCCGGCGGCGGCAAGCGCCTCGGCGTCTGCCTGGACTCCTGCCACCTGCTTGCCTCAGGCTACGACGTCCGCAGCGCCGAGGCGCTGGCCGGGGTGATCGAGGAGTTCGACCGCGTGGTCGGCTGCGACCGGCTCGGCTCGCTGCACGTCAACGACTCCGAGACGCCGCTCGGCTCCAACCGCGACCGGCACGCGAACCTGGGCGACGGCGAGATCGGCGCCGACGGCATCGCCGCGTTCCTGTCGGAGCCGCGCTTCGAGGGCCTGCCGGTGATCTTCGAGGGGCCCGGCCGGACCGGCAAGCAGATCGAGCGCGAGGACATCGAGTGGGCGCTGAAGCTGCGCGAGCGGGGCCTGAACGCTCGTAGGCCCTAGGCCGCGGCCGGGGCGGCCGCGCCGAGCAGCGCGTCCAGCTCCGCCTTCAGCGCGGCGTTGCGGGCGGCGACGCGGTAGGACTCGCCGAACCGCAGCCGGCGCAGGCCGGTGCGGGTGTGCATCTCCAGCACGAACTCGGTGTCGCCCGGGTAGCGCTCGAACAGCTCGCGCAGGTCCTCGACGACCGTGGCGGGCAGCTGGGCGGCCTCGACGCGCCGGCGCACCGCCTTCGGCACCGCGGCGGCCAGCTTGGCCACCTGGGCCTTGGCCTTCGCGATCTCGGCGTCCGAGGGGTCGAAGCGGTCGACGTCCTGGACGATGATGCAGACCTTGCCGGCCTCCTTGTGGTCGACCCGGCCGCGCACGAGCACGATCGCGTCGGCGGCGATCACGGTCTCCGCGGCGGCCAGCGCCTTCTCGAACACGACGATCTCCACCGCGCCGTCGAGGTCGTCGAGCGTGGCGAACATCATCTGGCCGCCGTTGCGCGTGCGGATCTTCTTCGACTCGGTGATCATCCCGCCGACCTTCACCCAGTCGCCGTCGCGCTGGTCCATCACCTGGGCGGTCGTGCAGTCCGTCTTGACCCGCAGCGCCTCGCGCACGCGCTTGAGCGGGTGCTCGGTGATGTAGAGCCCGATCGACTCCTTCTCCATCGCCAGCAGCTCGGTGCGCTCGCATTCCTGCGGCGGGATCGCGGGGTACGACGGCGCGGCCGGCGACGGCCCCGAGTCGCCGAAGCCGGCCAGGTCGAAGATCGACCCCTGGCCCATCTGCGCGTCCTGCTGGGTGCGCTGGCCGGCGGCCTGCGCGGAGTCGAGCACCTCGAGCATGCCCCGGCGCGAGTCGCCGGTCGAGCCGAACGCGCCGCACTTGATCAACGCCTCGATCGAGCGCTTGTTGACCGTCCGGCAGTCCACGCGCTCGCAGAAGTCCCACAGCGACGTGAACGGGCCGGCGTCCTCGCGGCCCCGCTTGATCGCCTCGACGGCGGCGTAGCCGACGCCCTTCACGGCGTCCAGCCCGAAGCGGATGTTGCCGTCGACGACCATGAACTCGTGGTCGGACTCGTTGACGTCCGGCGGCAGGATCTCGATGCCCATCGCCTCGGCCTGGGAGACGAAGAACGGCACCTTGTCCTTGGTGTCCATGACCGACGAGATGAGCGCGGCCATGTACTCGGCGGGGTAGTTCGACTTCAACCACGCCGTGCGGTAGGAGATGAGCGCGTAGCAGGCGGCGTGCGACTTGTTGAACGAGTAGTCGGCGGACTTCTCGTTGGTCGACCACAGCGTCTCTATGACGTCCGCGGCGACGCCGTTGGCGCGGCAGCCCTCGACGAACTCCGGCTGGAGCTTGGCCATCGCCGCGCGGTTCTTCTTGCCGATCGCCTTGCGCAGGTCGTCCGCCTTCGGGCCGCTGAACCCGGCGAGCGACTTGGCGATCTGCATCGCCTGCTCCTGGTAGAGGATCACGCCCTTGGTGGACTCCGTGATCGGGCGCAGGCGGTCGTCGATGTAGCCGATCGTCTCCGGGTTGCGCTTGCCGCGCGCGTACGCGGGGATCTGATCCATCGCGCCCGGGCGGTACAGCGCCACCAGCGCGACGAGGTCCTCGAACTCCGTCGGGTTGACCTTGCGCAGCGCCTCGCGCATGCCCTCGGACTCGAACTGGAACACGCCGATCGAGTCGCCCCGGGCCATCATCTCGTAGGTCTTGACGTCGTCGAGCGGCAGCGTGGCCATGTTCGGCCGCTCGCCGGTCGAGCGCTCGATGATGTCCAGCGCGTCCTCGATGACGTCGAGGTTGCGCAGGCCGAGGAAGTCCATCTTGAGCAGGCCGATCTCCTCGATCGGCTTCATCGAGAACTGCGTGACCGTGCGATAGACCTTCGTCGCCGTCGTCCCCCGTGCCGGCGTCGGCGAGCTGGAGCGGCACGATGTCCGTCAGCGGCCGGTCGGAGATGACCACCGCCGCGGCGTGGATGGACGCGTTGCGGACGATGCCCTCGAGCCCCTGCGCGACGTCGACGATCTGCTTGGCGACGGGTCCGCGCGCCACCTCGGCGGCGAGGTCGGCGCCCGGCTGCAGGCAGTCCTCGAAGCTGGGCGGCCGGCCCATGATCGGGTCCGGGATGAGCTTGGCGAGCTTGTCCCCCACGCCGTAGTCGTGGCCCAGCACGCGCGCGGCGTCGCGCGTGGCTGCGCGCGGGAACATCTTGCCGAACGTGATGATCTGCGCCACCCGGTCGGTCCCGTACTTCTCCGTGACATAGCGGATCATCCGCTCGCGGCCGCGCACCGAGAAGTCGATGTCGATGTCCGGCATCGACACGCGCTCGGCATTCAGGAAGCGCTCGAACAGCAGGTCGTAGGCCAGCGGGTCGACGTCCGTGATCTGCAGGCTGTACGACACGACGCTGCCGGCGGCGCTGCCGCGGCCCGGGCCGACGGCGATCCCGTTCGACTTGGCGTAGTCGACGAAGTCCCAGACGATCAGGAAATAGGCGTTGAAGCCCATCGCGTCGATGACGCCGAGCTCCAGCTCCATGCGCTCGACGGCCTCGGCGGGCGGCGGGTCGCCGTAGCGGCGGCGCAGGCCGTCCTCGACCAGGCGGCGCAGATAGTCCTTCTCCGACTGGCCGTCCGGGCAGTCGTAGCGGGGGATGAGCTGCCCGTCGAGCGCGATGTCGACGTTGCAGCGCTCCGCGATCTCCACCGTCGACTCCAGGGCGCCCGGGAACGCGGCGAACGACTCCGCCATCTCCTCCGAGGACTTCAGATAGAACTCGTTCGTGCTGAACGACATCTTCGGCGCGGCCAGCGTCGACTTGGTCTGCACGCACAGCAGCGCCGCATGGTGCTTGTAGTCCTCCTTGCGCAGGTAGTGGACGTCCGCCGTGGCCACCAGCGGGCGGTGCATCTCGCCGGCGAGCCGGACGATCGCCTCGTTGACCTGCTCCTGCTCGGCCAGCCCGTTCTTCTGGACCTCGAAGTAGACGTCCTCGGGACCGAAGACCTGGACGAGCTCGTCCAGGTGGGCCCGCGCGCCCTTCAGGTCGCCGGCCAGGATGCGCTGGCTGGTGCGCGCGGCCAGGCAGCCGGTGAGGCAGATGACGCCCTCGGCGTGCCGGGCCAGCAGCTCCAGGTCCACGCCCGGCTTGCCCCGGTGCAGGCCCTCGAGGAAGCCCCCGCTGGACAGCTTGGTGAGGTTCTTGAAGCCCTCGTCGGTGGCGGCGAGCAGCGTGAGGTGGTTGCGCTCGACCTTGCCGTCGCGGAAGCGGCGGTCGTCGACGTAGTAGGCCTCCAGCCCGAGCAGCGGCTTGACGCCGTGCTTGCGCCCCGCCTTGTAGAGCTCCACCGCGCCGTTCATCACGCCGTGGTCGGTGAGGCCGATGGCGGGCTGGCCGAACGCGGCGGCGCGCTCCGCCAGCGCCTCGATCTTGCAGGCGCCGTCGAGCAGCGAGTACTCGGAGTGGACGTGCAGATGCGCGACGGGCGGCGGGCTCACGGGGAGGGAACCTTAGGCGGCGCGGCGGACGACAACCGGAGTCCAACGATTTGGAGTGCGCACCCTGCGGACGTTCGCCACGGCGCCCGCCGAGCCGGCGAATAGGCTCCCGGGATGGAGCGCTCCCCCGCCCTGCGCGCCGTCGGCCTGCGCAAGACGTACGGCGACGTCGTGGCGCTCCAGGGGCTCGATCTCGAGGTCCTCCCGGGCGAGTTCTTCACCATGCTCGGGCCCTCCGGGTCGGGCAAGACGACCACGCTGCGGCTGATCGCCGGCTTCGAGCGCCCGGACGCCGGCACGGTCGAGCTGGGCGGCGAGGACGTGACCCGCCGGCCGCCCTACCAGCGCGACGTCAACACGGTATTCCAGGACTACGCGCTGTTCCCGCACATGACCGTCGGCGAGAACGTGGCCTACGGGCTGATGGTCAAGGGGCTGGGCCGGCGCGACCGGGCGCAGCGGGCCGCCGAGGCGCTGGAGCTCGTCCGGCTGCCCGGGCTCGAGGCGCGCAAGCCGATCCAGCTGTCCGGCGGCCAGCGCCAGCGCGTCGCGCTGGCCCGCGCGCTGGTGAACCGCCCGCGGGTGCTGCTGCTGGACGAGCCGCTCGGGGCGCTGGATCTCAAGCTGCGCCAGGAGATGCAGCTCGAGCTCAAGCGCATCCAGCGCGAGCTCACCGCGGGGATCACGTTCGTCTACGTGACCCACGACCAGGAGGAGGCGCTGACGATGAGCGACCGCATCGCGGTGTTCTCCGAGGGGAGGCTCGAGCAGGTGGGCACGCCGGGCGAGATCTACGAGCACCCGGTCAACGAGTTCGTGGCCGGGTTCGTCGGCACGTCGAACATCCTGGCGCGCGACGGGCGCCGGGTGACCGTGCGCCCGGAGCGGATCCGCATGCTCGACGAGGGCGCAGGCGCACCGGGCGCGGTGCCCGGCACGGTCGCCGAGGTCGTCTATCTCGGCTCGGTCACCCGCTACGTCGTCGATCTCGACGAGGGCGGGACGCTCGTGGCGCTGCGCCAGAACGCCGACACGTCGGCCGCCGAGGTGCTGGCCGCGCGCGGTCGCCGGGTCGGGCTGGCCTGGGACCCGCAGCATGCAATGACGCTCGAGGAGGAGACGTGAGGCGGACGCAGACAGCCGCGGCCCTGCTCGACGGCCGCGGCCATGACCATCGTGGCGTGCGGCGGCTCTTCGGGAGGTGGCGCGCCGACGTCGGGCGCGAAGCTGCCGACGAAGATCGGGCCGGGCGAGGGCAAGCTCAACGTGATCGCCTGGGAGGGCTACACGCAGCCCCAGTGGGTGAAGCCGTACGAGAAGCAGACGGGGTGCCAGCTCAACGCCAAGTACGCCGGCTCCTCGGACGAGATGGTCACGCTGATGCGCCAGGGCGGCGGCAGCCAGTACGACCTCGTCTCGGCGTCGGGCGACGCGAGCCTGCGGCTCATCCGGGGCGGCGACGTCGCGCCGGTCAACGTCAACCTGATCCCGGGCTACAAGGACTTCATCCCGCGGCTGAAGTCGCCGCCGCACAACACCGTGGGCGGCAAGCACTACGGCGTCTCGCTGCAGTGGGGACCGAACACGCTGCTCTACAACACGAGCAAGGTCTCCCCCGCGCCGACCAGCTGGTCGGCGATCTACGACCCGAAGTACAAGGGCGAGATCACGGTCCCGGACAACCCGATCCAGATCGCCGACGCGGCGCTGTACCTGTCCAAGACGCAGCCGGCCCTCGGCATCTCGGACCCCTACGAGCTGACCGAGAAGCAGCTCGACGCCGCCACGTCGCTCCTGAAGCGCCAGCGGCCCCTGATCAAGAAGTACTGGGCGCTCGCCTCGGACGAGATCGACCTGTTCAAGAACGGCGACGCGGTGATCGGGGCCTCGTGGCCGTACCAGACGAACACGCTCGCGGCGGACAAGGTCCCGGTCAAGGACACGATCCCGTCCGAGGGCGCGACCGGCTGGGCGGACACGTGGATGCTCTCCGCGCACGCCCAGCACCCGAACTGCGCGTACCTGTGGATGAAGTGGGTCTCGACGCCGCAGGTCCAGGCCGAGCAGGCGATCTCGTTCGGCGAGACACCGGCCAACACGAAGGCGTGCCCGTTCATGGACAAGATCCAGAAGGGGGCGTGCGCGCAGTATCACGCGGACGCGCCGGCGTCCTACTTCAACTCGATCAAGTTCTGGAAGACGCCGGTCCGCGACTGCGGCAACGGCAAGCAGAACTGCACCGACTACACCGAGTGGCAGCAGAAGTGGACTGAGATCAAGGGCTGATGGTCGCCCGGCTGTCGGCCGCCCTCTATCGCCGTCCCTGGGCGCGCGCCACGCTGCTGCTGGGCGCGCCCGGGGCGTGGTTCCTGCTGATCTACCTGGCGGCGCTGGTGGTGCTGTTCATCTCCGCGTTCTGGCGCGTGGACGACTTCACGGGGAAGCTCGTCCACGACTGGAACCTGGACAACTTCCGCCAGATCGCCACCGACCCGACCTACCGCAGGATCGCGTTGCGGACGATCGGGATCGCGGCGGCGGTGACCGTGACGGACGCCGTGCTGGCCTTCCCGTTCGCGTTCTTCGCCGCCCGCCTGGCCTCGCCGCGGCTGCGGTCGGCACTGTTCGTGATCGTGCTGGTGCCGCTGTGGACGAGCTACCTGGTCCGGGTCTACGCCTGGCGGCTCATCCTGGCCAAGGACGGGATCCTGAACTGGGCGCTCGGCCAGCTGGGGATCGGCTCGGTGGGCGTCGCCTACTCGAACTGGGCGATGTGGATCGTGTTCTCCTACATCTGGCTGCCGTTCATGATCCTGCCGACATGGCTGGCGCTCGAGCGGGTGCCGGACTCCTATCTGGAGGCGTCCGGGGACCTCGGCGCGCACGGCCGGACGACGTTCCGGCGGGTGCTGCTGCCGCTGGCGCTGCCGGGCGTCGCGGCGGGCTCGATCTTCACGTTCTCGCTGACCCTCGGCGACTTCATCACGCCGACGCTCGTCGGGGGCGCCGGCTCGGACTTCATCGGCAACGTCGTGTTCCGCAACGTCGGGATCTCCAACAACGTGCCGTTCGCAGCGGCGTTCGCCGTCATCCCGGTGATCGTCATGGCCGTGTACCTGCTGCTGGCGCGCCGGCTGGGCGCCTTCGAGGCGCTGTGAGGGCCCGCACCGCCCTGGGCGTGTGGACGGCGCTGATCGTCGCCTTCCTGCTGGCGCCGATCCTGCTGATCGTCGTCTACGCGTTCAACCCGTCCAACGTGCAGAGCTGGCCGCTGCCCGGGCTCTCGACGCGCTGGTTCTCGTCGGCCTGGCACAACGAGGCGATACGGCAGGCGCTCTGGCTGTCGGTGCGCGCCGCGCTGTTCGCGACGACGATCGCGCTGCTGCTCGGGTCGCTGGCCGCGTTCGCCGTGCACCGCTTCCGGTTCTTCGGGAGCGAGGTCGTGTCGTTCGTGCTGATCCTCCCGATCGCGCTGCCGGGGATCATCACGGGGATGGCGCTGAACTCGTTCTTCACGTTCGGCGGCGTGCGCTTCTCGCTGCTGACGATCGTGATCGGGCACGCCACGTTCTGCATCGTCATCGTCTACAACAACGTGCTCGCCCGGCTGCGGCGGACGCAGACCTCGCTCGTCGAGGCGTCGATGGACCTCGGCGCGGACGGCGTGAAGACGTTCCGCCACGTCACGCTGCCCGTGATCGCCACGGCGCTCGTGGCCGGCGGGCTGCTGGCGTTCGCGCTCTCGTTCGACGAGGTCGTGGTGACGACGTTCACCGCGGGCGCGCAGAACACCCTCCCGCTGTGGATCTTCGGCAACATCCGGCTCGGCCAGAGCCTGCCCCAGGTCAACGTGGTGGTGCTCGTCGTGATCGCCATCACGATCGTGCCCGTGGCCCTGGCCCAGCGGCTGACGCGCGACACGGGCGTGGTCCGCGGGACGGTCCGCTGACGGGGCGATCTGGCCGTTGGTCGAGTCTTCTCGGACGTTCGTCCGCTCGGGGTGGGCGCCTTGACAGTGGCGCGCGATCCTCGGAGCATCGTTTTGGTGTCCTCGTCGGTCCTCTCTCCGCTTTGCCCTGGCGGGGCGTCTGCGCGCCCCGCGGGTGGGTCCGGGCGCGCCGGCGCTCACCCGCGGGTGGTCTGTGTGCGGACGACGGACGAGGGTGCGGTGTCCGAGCAGCGACGTTCCAGCTTCCGGTGTGGGTCGTGAGCGTGGTCTCGCTCGAGCGGACCACACCGGCCGACGACGTGGCGGAGGCGCTCCGCGACGAGGTGCTGGGCGGATTGCTGCCGCCCGGGACGGCGGTCCGGGAGTCCGACGTGCAGGCCCGGTTCGGCGTCGCGCGCGAGCTGGTCCGGGACGCGCTGGGGCAGCTGGAGCGCGAGGGCCTGCTCGTGCACTCGCTGCACCGCGGGCTCGAGGTCATGCAACTCGGCGTGGACGACGTGCGCGACCTGTTCGCCGCGCGCCGCACGCTGGAGCTGGCCGGCCTGGAGGCGTTCGTCCGCCGCCGCCCCGCCGACGACGTGTGGCTCCAGGCCGCGGTCCAGAGCATGACGGAGGCCGCGGCCGCCGGCGACGGCCGCGCCGCCGTGGCCGCCGATGCCGCGTTCCACCTGGCGCTCGTCGCCTCGACCTCGTCGCGCCGGATCCGCCTGGCCGCCGAGGCGGCGTTCCGCGAGCTGCGAATCGTGCTCGCCTTCGCGGACCGCGTGTGCGGCGACCTCGACGAGCTCGCCGCCGACCACGCCGGCCTGATGGAGGTGATCGTCCAGGCGCCGCCGCCCTCGGCCCGCGCCGCCCTGCTCGATCACCTGCGCCGCGCCGAGCAGCGCGTTCTCGCCGTCGTCTGAGCTACGCGGCGCCGCGCGCGCGGTCCGTCCACGCCTTCAGCGCCGCCACCGCCGCGCGGTCGCCCCGGACGGCGGGGCGGTCCCCCGGCGCGGGTGGCTCGCCGCGCAGCAGCGCGTCGAACCCGGCGCGGGTCATCCTCACCGTCGCGTCGACGGACGGGGCCGCGGCGGTGACCGAGAGCGGCGCGCCGTCGCGGGCGGTGACGAACCAGGTCCTGAGGCCGGCGACCTCCTGCGCGACCGTGAACACGTGGCCTGCGGTCCACTCCGGCGCGACCGCGTAGGGCAGGAGCGCGTACACGAGCTCCGGCTCGAGCCGGGCGCCCGCCCGCAGCGCCGCGGCGAGCGAGAGCGGCGCGCCGGCCAGCGGCGCGAGCGCGGCCGTCCGGGCGCGCTTCCCGGTCGCCCGCGCCGGCCCGCGGAAGCGCCCGATCCGGCGCGGCGCGCCGGCCAGCAGCTCCGCCAGCGCGGCCGGCTCGGCCCGCAGGTGGAACAGCGCCTCGTCGCGACGGCGGGACTGCGCCACGCGCCGCACGTCCGCCGAGCCGTCCCGCACCGTCACCGCATAGGTCCCGAGCCCGCGCACGGTCAGGTCATAGGTCAACGGCCCCGCGACCACCGCGCCCTGGGCGGGCAGCAACCCGATCAGCAGCCGCCCGGCGGCGAGCGGGTCCGCCCGCGCGAACGCGACGAGCGCCCGCCGCAGCCGCCGCTCGCCTGGCCCGGGGGCGTCGCGGGGCGCGGCGGCCTCGCCGGCCGGCGCGGCGCGGCGCAGCGCGGCGGCGGCGGCGTCGAGGTCGGCCACGAGGCGGCCGGTGTCGCCGCGCGCGGGGTGCGCGGCGGCGGCCACCGCCTGGTCGTGAGCGCGGCGCTGCAGGGCGGCGCGCGGCTGGGTGCGGCGGGCGAGCTCGGCGCGCGCGGCAGCGAGGTCGGCGGCCAGGCGGGCCGTGCTGGCGCGGGCCACGGCGTGGGCGACGCGCTCGGCCTCGAGCTCGGCGGTGACGATGGCCAGCGAGGCGGCTTCAGCGGCGCGGACGGACCGCGCGGCGCGCAGGTCGGCCCGGGCGGCGCCGATGGCCTCGCGCAGCGCGCGCTGGTCCGCCCGGGCGACGGCCAGGGCGTGGGTGGCGCCGGCCAGCTCGCGCTCCAGCGCCTCGCGCCGCTCCCGCCACGCGCGCTCGGCGCGCTCCAGCCGCCCGTCGTCGCCCGGGAGCGTGGTCCAGCGGACGGGCGCGCGCGGCGGTGGCACCAGCGCGAGCGTGCGGCCCGCGCGAACGCTCGCTGCGACCGCGCCGTGCGGGACTGCGGGTGTGGGCGCCTCGGCCATCTCGGCCCGCCATGCTTCCAGGCGGACCGGCGGCAAACCCCGGGGCGATCAGTCGCGGGCGCGCTGGAGGACCAGGGCCAGCGCGGCGAGGAGCGCGACCGCGCCGCCGGCGACGACCGGCTTCGACAGGAAGGTGGGACCGTACTTGCGGCGCAGGGCGAGCCTCAGCCCGAACCACACCGCTCGGCCCAGCAGCGAATAGAACATGCCGGCAACCTACCCCGCGGCGCGCGGGCGCAGGCGCGAGGCGCCGCGCGGCCCGCGGCGCCCCTACGTCGCGTCGCGGTTGCGGACCCGCCAGGCCATCCGCGACTGCAGCGACCAGATCTCGATGAAGCCGGGCGACGCCTGTTGCGAGAACAGGCCGCCGGACTCCGCGAACGTGGCCAGCTGGGCGTCGTAGACGGCGTTGGGCGACTCGCGGGTCACGACGCGGGCGAGGCCCTTGTAGAGCTTGAGGCCGATCTTGCCCGTGACCTGCGTGTTCACATGCTCGATGTAGGCCTGGATGTCCTCGCGCAGCGGCTCCCACCACAGCCCGGCGTAGACCAGGTACGCCCACTTGCGGTCGAGCTCGGGCTTGAACTGGTTCTGGTGGATGGTGCCGACGAGGCGCTCGAGCTCGCGGTGCGCGGGCAGCAGCAGCGCGGCCGCGGGCGCCTCGTAGATGTCGCGCACCTTCAGGCCGACGATGCGGTCCTCGATGTGGTCGATGATCCCCACGCCGTGCTTCATGCCGAGCTGCGCGGCGCGCTCGAGCAGGTCGACGAGCCCGAGGCGCTCACCGTCGAGCGCCACCGGCACGCCGCCCGCGAACTCGATCTCCACCACCTGGGGCTCGTCGGGCGCCGCCTCGGGACGGGTGACGAGCTGGAAGACGTCGTCGTCGGGCGCGTGCGAGAGGTCCTCGATCCACTTGCCCTCGGAGGAGCGGCCCCAGAGGTTGTCGTCGATCGAGTACGGCGCGCTCTCCGTCCCGCCCTTGACCGGGATGCCGTGCTTGCGGGCGTAGGCGATCTCCTCGTCGCGGCCCATCGCCCAGGAGCGGACGGGGGCGATGACCTTCAGCTCCGGCGCCAGCGTGGCCACCGTGGCCTCGATCCGCACCTGGTCGTTGCCCTTGCCGGTGCAGCCGTGGGCGATCGTGTCGCAGCCCGAGCGCCGGGCGTACTCGACGGCCAGCTTGGCGATCAGCGGCCGCCCGAGCGACGTGAACAGCGGGTAGCCGTCGCCATAGTTGGCGTTGGCCATGATCGCCGGCTTGAGGTACTCCTGAGCGAACTCCTCGCGCGCGTCGACGACGTGGGCGTCGATCGCCCCAAGATTCAGCGCCTTGCCGCGCACGACGTCGTAGTCCTCCCCCGGCTGACCGAGGTTGACCGTGAGCGCGACGACCTCCGCCTCGTACTCGTCCTGGATCCACTTGAGCATCACGCTCGTGTCCAGGCCGCCCGAGTAGAGCAGCAGCACACGACCCACCTCGCCCGGCTCTGCCAGGTAGCTGGCCACGCGCGTGCGAGATGGATCGGCGACGCGGTGGACCTCGGTGTGGGCGTTCGGATCTCTCGGCTCGTCGGTCACGGCCGACAGCGTACGACCGAGGCTGAGCAGGTGGAGCGGAGGGGCTGCGCCACCTTCATCGAAGGTCGGATGATCGGGGTGGGGCGGAGGGGATGTCCGCGTTCAATATCTGCGCGGGTGGCGGGCGACGGCCCGCTCGTAGCGGAAGCCCTCGCCGTCGTCGGCCTCTTCGTAGCCGACGTCCTCCGGCGCGTCCTCGGCGTCGCGCACGTCGCGCAGCCAGCGGGCGCCCGAGAGGTCGGTGCGGCCGGCCGCCTCGTCGAACAGCCGCCCGGTGTCCAGCCCGAGCTTCTCGGCCGACCGGCGGAACAGCGCGGGCACGGCGAGCGCCTCGCGCGGGTCGCCCTCCTGGGCCAGTGACGCGGCCACCAGCCCCTGCACGATCGGCTCCGCGCTCTGCAGCCGCACGGCCAGCGCGGCCACGCGCTCGGCGAACACCAGCAGCAGCCCCGCGCGCATGCCGTCCGTCGCCTCGCGGAACACCGCCTGGCGGCCCGGCGAGGACTCGCTGAACGCGCGCACCACGCGGGCGATCCGCTCGTCGTCCGAGCAGGGGATGCCGACTCCGGTAGTAGGCCTCGCCCGGCGGCAGGTCCAGCTGTGAGAGCAGCTCGTTCAGATCCATGCGCAGTCGTCAGTCAAGCACCTGGCGCGGCGCGACGGTAGCAGTCCGCGCGTGCGATTCAATCAACACCGTGCGCATCCACCTCTGCGACGTCGGGCCGCGCGACGGCCTCCAGAACGACCGCGCGGTGCTCGAGCCGGCCACGCGCGCCGAGCTCTGCACCAGGCTGGCCGCGGCCGGCCTCGAGCGCGTCGAGGCGGCCAGCTTCGTCAACCCGCAGCGGGTGCCGGCGATGGCCGGCGCCGAGGACGTGCTGGCCGCGCTGCCGGACGACGGCACCGCGTTCTCCGCGCTCGTGCTCAACCGCAGGGGCCTCGACCGTGCGCTGGCCGCCGGCGCGCGCGAGGTCCACTACGCATATCCGCTGACCGACACGTTCGGGCAGCGCAACCAGAACGCCACCGTCGAGCAGGGCGCGGCGACCGGCGAGGAGGTCGTGCGGGCCGCCCATGACGCGGGCGCGAAGGCCACCGTGACGCTGGGCGTGGCGTTCGGCTGCCCGTTCGAGGGCCGCGTCGACCCGGACCGCGTGATCGCGCACGTCCATCGCCAGGCGGCGGCCGACGAGATCCTGCTGGCCGACACGATCGGCGTCGGCGTGCCGAAGCAGGTCCGCGAGCTCGTGCCCCGGGCGCTGGAGGCGGGCCGGCCCGTCGGCCTGCATCTGCACAACACCCGCAACACCGGCTACGCCAACGCGCTGGCCGGGATCGAGCACGGCGCGACCATCCTCGACGCCTCGGTGGGCGGGATCGGCGGCTGCCCGTTCGCCCCGCGCGCGACCGGCAACATCGCCACCGAGGACCTCGTCTACCTGCTCGACGGCGAGGGCGTCGAGACCGGCGTGGACCTCGACGCCCTCATCGGCGTGGCCGAGTGGCTGTCAGGCGTGCTCGGGCGCGAGCTCCCCGGCCTGCTCCAGCGCGCGGGCAACTTCCCCTAGCGAGACGACGTCGCCGTAGCGGCCGCCGATGTCTTCGAGCGCCTGCGCGTGCGCCCGCGGCGAGCGGTCGCCCACGCACTCGCGCGGGACGATCGGCGACAGCCCGTGCTGCATCGCGTCGACCACCGTCGCGCGCACGCAGCCCGACGTGCTGGCGCCGCAGACCACGAGCGTGTCGCGTCCCGCGAGCAGCGCGGCCAGCGGCACGCCGAAGAACGCCGAGGCGTGCGCCTTGGCGATCACCGGCTCCTCGGGCCGCCGGCCCAGCCGCTCGTCGATCTCCACCCAGCGCGTGCCCGGCCGCAGCAGGCCCAGCGCCGGCACCTTGCGCAGGAACACGGCCGCCGCGGCCTCCCCCACCGCGTCGTAGACGACCGTGGTGAACAGCACCGGCGCGCGGCCGCGGGCCACGTCCAGTAGCGACCGCGTGGCCGCCAGCACGCCGTCGAGGTCGCAGGCCAGAGGCGACTCGGGATCGGTGAAGCCGAGGTTCAGGTCGACGACCAGCACGGCCGGCGCCGACCCGAACCCGGCCCGCCCCCCGAACGCCTCAGACATCGCGCACCCGCGCCAGCGCCGACTCGCGGCTCTCCAGCGGCGACCAGCGCAGCGGCGTCGCCCGCTGCGGCGCGGGCAGCCCGGTCTCCGCCTCACAGGCCGCGAGCGTGTCCTCCAGCGACGGGCCGAAGTCGAACGCCGGCGCGTCGCCGCGCTCGGCCCGCCGGCGCGCCCGCTCGGCCTCGGTGGCGTCAGGGTCGCCGACCACCACGCCGTAGGCGGACCGCGCCTTCTCCGCCGACACCAGCCCGAAGGCCACGTCACGCTCCACCCACTCGACGGGGCGGTCGAGCCGGTCCTTCCAGCCGCCGCCGCCCGCCGTGCGGTAGATCAGCATGTCCCCCGGCTGGACGGCGACCTCGTCGCACTTGGCCGGCAGCACCTGCTCGGAGCCGTCGGCCCGGCGCAGGATCTTGGTCGAGCGCTGCCCGGGCTCGCCGCCCAGCACGCCCCAGGGGCGCGTGAGCCAGCGGTCGTCGTGGATCGACACGTGCCCGGGCTCGAGGTAGACGTAGCGCTTCTCCACGCCGTTGCCGCCGCGGTGGTAGCCCGCGCCGCCCGAGTCGGTGATCGTCGTGTAGCCGTCGATCCGCAGCGGATAGTAGGCCTCGAGGTACTCCGTCGGGATGTTCTCGAACAGCGGCCACCACGAGTGGCCGTCCATGCCGTCGCCGATCGGCCGCCCGGGGATGCCGCCGTAGAGGATCTCCATGGCGTAGAAGAACTCGCCGTCCTCCTTCCAGCCCGAATACAGCATGTAGGGCGACGTGCCGTAGCCCGCCGCGGTGTTGAGCTCGGGCGCCTGCTTGGTCAGCGCGCCGCCGAGCACGTCGAACAGCCGCGTCAACCCGTGCGTGCGGCAGCCCAGCGCCGCGGGGTAGCGCGGGTTGAGCAGGCACCCCTCCGGCATCACGACGTGCAGCAGCGGATAGAAGCCGTCGTTGAACAGGATGTCGGGGTCGTTGACCATGATCAGGTAGACCCCGATGAACATCTTGAACATGCCCTCGGAGAGGTAGAAGTTGATCGGGCCGAGCGACTGCGGGTCGGTGCCCGACCAGTCGAACCACGCCTCCTCGCCCTCGCGCCAGATCGTCAGCTTCATCTTGTACGGGCCGTTGCCCAACCCGTCGTCGTCGATGTGGTCCTCGAACGTCTGCGGCTCCTCGGGGATGGCGAGCTGGATGAGCTTGCGCATCGCCTCGTGGGTGCGGTCGAGCAGCGCCTGCAGCGTGGCCAGGTAGACGTCCTTGCCGAAGCGCTCGCACAGCTCGATCACGCGCCGCTCGCCGGCGTGGCAGGCGGCGACGATGGCGAACAGGTCCGCCCGGTTCATCTCGGGCAGGCGGACGTTGTTGAGGATGAGCCGCAGCACGTCCTCGGCCACCTCGCCGCGCTCGACGATCTTCAGCGGCGGGATGATCAGCCCCTCCTCGAAGATCGTCGTCGCGCCCGTGGGCAGCGAGCCGGGCAGGCGGCCGCCCGCGTCCATCTGGTGGCCGAACTGGCTCGACCAGCCGACCAGCTCGTCGCCGAAGAAGATCGGCACGAGCACGAGCCAGTCGTTGGTGTGCGAGATCGACGCGCTGCACTTGTACGGGTCGCTCGTGAGGATCACGTCGCCCGGGTACACGCCGCGGTCCCAGGAGGCCATCATCTCGTTGATGTAGGCACCGAACTGGCCGACCACCATCCGGCCCTGGGGGTCGGTGATCATCGGGAACTCGTCGTGCTGCTCGCGGATGACCGGGCTCATGGCGCTGCGGAACAGCACCGCGTCCATCTCGTGGCGGGCGTGGCGGAGCGCGTTCTCGATGATGTCGAGCGTGATCGGGTCGACCTCGAGGGCGGGGATCTCGGCGACCTTCATGACGCGTCCTTTGTGATCAGCAGGTTGAAGTAGCGGTCGACCTCACCGGCGTAGCCCTCGAGGATCACCGTGGTCGAGTCGAACTCGGTGACGATCGCCGGGCCCTGGATGCGCGTGCCGGGCTGCAGCTCGCCGCGCGCGTAGGTGCCGGCGGGCAGCGACGCCGCTTCGGGCTCGGCCTCGGGCAGCTCGGGCTCCGGGCGGTCGCCGGTCCCGACCGCACGCAGGTTGACGATCTCCGAGGCGGTGTTGGGCATGCGGAAGCCGTACGCCTGCTCGTGCAGGCGGTTGAAGCGCTCGTCGAGGGCCTCGAGGTCGTCCAGCGGGACCGGGATCTCGTAGCCCTGCCCCCGGTAGCGCATGTCGGCCACGAAGTCGACGTGCTGGGACTCCGAGGCGATCCCCTCGGCGTCCATCCACTCGCGCGCCCGCGCCTCGAGCGTGGCCAGCGTCTCGCGCAACTCGTCCGCGCCGACCTCGCCGGTCAGCCGGATCAGCGTCCGCGCGAACTCGTTGCGGAAGCCCGCCACCAGGTCGCCCAGCGCGCACAGCAGCCCCGGCGAGGGCGGGACGATGACCGGGAACGAGCCCATCAGCTCGGCCACCGCGTTGGCGTGCAGCGGCCCGGCGCCGCCGAACGCCACGAGCGCGAACTCGCGCGGGTCGTGGCCGCGCTGGACGCTGATCACGCGCAGCGCGCCGGCCATGTTCTCGTTGACGATCCGCAGGATGCCGTCCGCCGCGTCCGCGACGCTCAGCCCCATCGCGTCGGCGATCTTCTGCACCGCGGTGCGCGCCGCGTCGGCGTCGAGCGTCATCTCGCCGCCGATCAGCCGCGGCGGCAGGTGGCCGGCGACGACGTTCGCGTCCGTCACCGTGGGCTGCTCGCCGCCCTGGCCGTAGGCGGCCGGGCCGGGCTCGGCGCCTGCGGACTCCGGCCCCACGCGCAGCGCGCCGGTGAGCTCCGGCACGTGGGCGATCGAGCCGCCGCCCGCACCGACGGTGTGGACGTCGACGCTCGGGACCTTGATGCGGAACTGGCCGATCGTCGTCTCGCGCCCGATCGTCGGCTCGCCCGCCTGGCAGAGGGAGACGTCGGTGGACGTGCCGCCCATGTCGAACGTGAGGATGTTCGGGAAGCCGGCCCGCGCCGCCACGTAGAGCGCGCCGGCCACGCCGCCCGACGGCCCGGAGAGCACGCCGTAGACGGGGTTGCGGGCGGCCTCGCGCGGGGTCATCACGCCGGCGTCCGAGCGCAGGATGTCCACCTCGGTGCGCACGCCGAGCTCCCGCAGCGAGGACTGCAGGCCCTCGACGTAGCGGGCCACGCGCGGGCGCACGTAGGAGTTCATGCAGGCGGTGAGCGTGCGCTCGTACTCGCGGAACTCCGGCAGCACGGCGCTCGACATCGTCACCGGGAAGCCCGGATACAGCGCTTCGATCAGGTCGGCGATCTCCTGCTCGTGGCGGCCGTCGACGTAGCTGTTGATCAGGCTGACCGTGAGCGATTCGACGCCGTCGCCGACCAGCTCGCGGACGATCGACTCGACCTGGGCGCGGTCGACCGGGACGAGCGTGTTCCCGCGCGCGTCCATCCGCTCGACCGCCTCGCGGGTGTCGGCGAGCGAGGCCGGAGGATCGGGCTTGACCATGATGATCCAGCCGGCCAGCGGCCCGGGCGTCTGCGAGCGCGCGAGGTGGAGGATCTGCCCGAAGCCGCGGGTGGTGATCAGGCCGACGCGGGCGCCCTTGGACTCGAGCACCGCGTTGGTGGCCACCGTCGTGCCGTGGACGACGTTGGCGAGGTCGCCGGGGGCGATCCCGGCCTCCGCGCAGATGCGCCGGACGCCGTTGAGCACGCCCTGCGACGGGTCGGACGGCGTGGAGGGCGTCTTGACGCGCCAGCGGCGGTGCTCCGCGTCGTCGACGAGGAAGAGGTCGGTGAACGTCCCTCCGACGTCCACGCCCAGGCGATACGCCAACTCCGGCTCCTTTCAGGTGATGCCGTCCGCCGCGAGGCGCGCGCGCTCCGCGGCATCGACTCCCAGCTCTTCCAGCACGGCGTCCGTGTCGGCGCCCACCGTCCAGCGGGCCGCCTGGCGGATGCCTCCCGGCGTCAGGCTCAGCTTCGGCACGACGCCCGGCACGGTCATCTGACCGTGCACCTCGTCGGTCGTGGTCGACGAGCAGCCCGCGCTCGCGGAAGTGCGGGTCGTCGTAGACGTCCTCGGCCGTGTAGACCGGCGCGCACACCACGCCGCCGCCGTTCAGGATCTCGTCGAGCTCCTGTGCCGTGTGGGCGGCGGCCCACTCGCCGATGATCTCGTCGAGCAGGTCCTCGTGCTCGCCGCGCGCGTGGTGGGTGGCGAAGCGCTCGTCGTCGCCCAGCTCCGGCTTGCCCATCAGCTTCGCCAGCCGCCGCCACAGCGTGTCGTGGTTGGCGGCGATCACCACCCACCTGCCGTCCCTGCTGAGGTAGACGTTGCTGGGCGCGATGCGCGGCAGCCGCGGGCCGGTCGGCTGGCGCACGTGGCCGGTCTTCTCGAACTCGGTGACCGCCGACTCGAACATCGCGAAGCAGGCGTCGACGATCGCCGCATCGACGACCTGGCCGGTGGCGCCGCGCTCGCGGGCGTAGAGCGCGAGCAGGATGCCCTGGAACGCCGACTGGGCGGCGAGCGTGTCGCCGAGGCTGATGCCGTTGCGCGGCGGCGCCTGGCCGGGGTAGCCGTTGATGTATCGGAGGCCCGCGATCGCCTCGCCGGCGGACGCGAACCCCGGGCGCTCGCGGTAGCGGCCGGTCTGGCCGTAGCCGGACACGCGCGCGTAGATGCAGCCGGGGTTCCGCTCGTGCACGTCGTCGGGCCCCAGGCCCCAGCGCTCCATCGTGCCCGGGCGGAAGTTCTCCAGCACGATGTCGGCGGTGGCGGCGAGCTCGGCGGCGATCCGCTGCCCCGCGGGCTCGCGCAGGTTGAGCGCGACGGAGCGCTTGTTGCGGGCCAGGATCGACCACCACAGGCTGTGGTCGTTGTGGCGCAGGCGCCCCCAGTCGCGCATCGCGTCGCCGTCGCCCGGCGGCTCGACCTTGATCACGTCGGCGCCGAAGTCGCCCAGCAGCGTGCCCGTGTAGGGGCCGGCGAGCAGCTGGCCGAACTCGATCGCCCGCAGGCCGTACAGCGGCGGGTCAGCCATAGGTGGTCGTCACCTCCTCCAGGAACGCGACCGCGCCGAGGATGTGCATCCGCATCACCGCCTCGGCGAGCTTCTCGTCGCGGGTGCGGAACGCGGTGACGAGGCGGCGATGGCAGAGCAGCGACTCGGCGCGCTGCTCCTCCGAGTGCCAGAACACCGAGCGGAACGCCCGCGGGATGCCGGCGACGGCGCGCATGGCCACCTGCAGGCGCGGGCTCCCGGCCGCGTCGCCGATGATCCGGTGGAACTCCTCGTTGAGCGCGATCTGGGCGTCCGCGTCGTCGCCGGCCAGCAGCGCCGCGTCGCAGTTGGCCTGCAGGCGGGCGATGTCCTGCGCGTCGATGCGGCGCGCGGCTCTCGCCGCGGCCGCGGGCTCGAGCAGCGCCCGGACCTCGTAGAGGTCGAGCAGGTCGGCGCGGTCGAACGCGCGCACGACGGCGCCGCGGTTGGGCTCGACCTCCACGAGCCCCTGGGCCTCGAGCTGCAGCAGCGCCTCGCGGACCGGCGTGCGCGACGTGCCGTAGCGCTGGGCGAGCGCCTCGGCCCGCAGCCGCTCGCCGGGCTTCAGGACCCCTTCGAGGATCGCGTCCTGGAGCTGCTCGCGCACCCGCACGGCACTCGTCTCCGGCATCTTGCATACGAAATCACGCGTTGTGGCGCCTGGCAAGGCGGATGTGGCGCACTTTGCATGCAACGCGCCTCGGCGGGCTCGGCGAACGGCCGGAGCTCAGCGCCAGCCGGCGACACCCTCCCCGCCCACCGGATCCAGCGGCACCGGCAGCGCGGCGATCCGCTCCCGGGCGGCGGCGTCGGCCTCGCGTAGCAGGTCGTAGCGCTCCTGGCCGGCGGGGTAGGCGCCGACCACGGTGAAGCCGCCGGAGGCCGACCGGCGCCGGTGGCCGGTGCCGGCGGGCAGCACGAGCACGTCGCCGGCGGACACCGCGAACGCCTCGCCCTGCGGGCCGCCGAGCTCGAGCGTGGCCGAGCCGGCGACCACGGCCAGCGCCTCATGCGACGTCGAGTGGAAGTGGTGGAAGTCGAACACGCCGTCGACCCATGTGCCGCCCCAGCCGTGGCGCGCGAACAGCGCGCGGGCGTCGTCGACGCCCGGGACGTCGCGGTAGACGAGCACGGCGAAGCGCGGGTGATTCGGGATCGGGTCGCCGGGCGGGGCGCCCCAGGTCTCGAGCCGCATCTGCGGCGGGCCTAGTCCCTCTCCGCCCACTCGGGCGGCGGCTCCATCCAGTTGTGCATCGCCGGCGGAGCCGGGTCCGGCGGCGTGGGCTCGGCCGCGGCGGGCACGGGCTCCCCGCGGCGGCGCAGGACGCGGGTGAGCAGCCAGGCCGCGCCGGCGAGCGCGAGCAGGATCACCGGGAGGGTCAGATTGACGCCGCCGCCCCCATTGCCGGGGAGGTGGGTCTGCGACACGCCCGCGACGCCGCCGTGCGAGCCGCCGCCGGACCGCCGCGAGCCGCCGCGTCCGGACGCGCCGTCCGAGTGCGACCGGCCGGACGAGCCGGCATCGTACGCGCCGCCCGCCGAGCCGGCTGGGCTCGAACCGCCCGGGTCCGGCGAGGCCGTGCCGGTGACGTCGGCGGCGAGCGTCGCCGCCGGCGCCGTGGCCACCTCGCCGCCGCACAGCGTCCGCAGGCGGCGCAGGCCGGAGCGCTCCAGGCGCGCCACGCGCTTGACGGTGGTGTCGAGCTGCTGGGCCACGCGCGTCCGCGAGAGCGGCGACGCGGAGCCGACACCGGCGCGCAGGACCAGAACGCGTCGCTGCGGGCGCGAGAGGCCGCCGAGGCACGCCTGGCGCGCGGTCACCGTGTCGCGCAACTGCCGCTCGCGCAGCCGGATGCGCTCGGCGCGCGTCCGCGGGCGCGCGGGCGCGTCGCTGCGCGCTGCCCCGGCGCCGGTCGACGACGCGGCGGGGACGCCGCCGCCGGAGGGCGCGCCGGCGCCGGCCGGCGCGCCGCTCCCGGACGAGCCGCCGCCGGACGACGAGCCGCCGCCGGATGACCCGGCGCCGGAGGACGAGCCGCCGGACGTGGAACCTCCAGATGTGGAACCGCCGGATGACGAACCGCCACCGGACGAGCCGCCGCCGCCGGACGAGCCCCCGCCGCCGGACCCGCCGCCGCCCACGGGCGGCGCGACGGTCGGCAGCGGCACCTGCACGGTCGGCACGGCCGTGGGCACCGGCACCCGGACCGTCGGCACCGGGACGGGCACCGTCGTCGGCACCGGGACGGGCACCACCGTGGGCAGCGGGACGCGCACCGTCGGCACCGCGGTCGGCACCGGCAGCTGGCCCGGCGTGTCGATGGCAAATGCGGGAGTTGCGGCCACGACCGCCGCCACGCCAGCCAGCATCAAGCTCCGTCCGCGCACGCCTTTTCCTCGATGAACTGATACCGCTCTGCGATGCTCCCCAAACCAGCGCGCCGGGAAGTCAGGCGAGCAGCGGGCGCAGGCGGGCGAGCGCGTCGTCGACCTGGGCGGCCGACACGATCAGGGGCGGCAGGAAGCGCAGCGTGGACGGGCCGGTGGCGTTGATGATCAGGCGCTGCTCGAGCAGGGCGCGGCGGGTGACATCCGGGGCGTCGCCGGCGATCTCCGCCGCCACCATCAGCCCGCGCCCGCGGGCGGAGGTCACGCCCGGCAGCTCGCGCACGCCCTCGAGCAGCCGCTCGCCGAGCTCGCGCACCGAGGCGAGCAGGCGCTCGTCGTCGATCACGTCCAGCGTCGCGTTCGCCGCGGCCGAGATCACCGGGCCGCCGGCGAACGTGGACCCGTGGTCACCCGGCGCGAACGTGTCGGCCAGGCGCGGGCCGATGACCAGCGCGCCCATCGGCAGCCCACCGGCCAGCCCCTTGGCCAGCGTCATCGCGTCCGGCACGACGCCCGAGTGCTCGAACGCCCACAGCGTGCCCGTCCGCCCCATCCCGCACTGGACCTCGTCGAACACCAGGGCCGCGCCCACCGCGTCGCATGCCTCGCGCGCGGCGAGCAGCACCTCGTCGTCCAGCACGTTGACGCCGGACTCGCCCTGGATCGGCTCCAGCAGCACGGCGGCGACGCCGTCGTCGACGGCCGCCCGCACCGCGTCCGCGGTCGGCGAGACGACCCGGAACCCCGGCACCAGCGGCGCGAACGGCGCCTGCTTGGCCTCCTGCGGGGTGGCGGACAGCGCGCCGTAGGTGCGTCCGTGGAACGCGCCGTGCACGACGACGATGTCCCCGCGCGGGCGCGCCTTGCGCACGAGCTTGATCGCCGCCTCGTTGGCCTCGGCGCCCGAGTTGCAGAAGAACACCACGCCGCCCAAGCGAGCGGTCGGCGAGCCGCGCCGCCAGCCGCACGTTCGGCTCGGTGTAGAAGAGGTTCGAGACGTGCATCAGCCGCGCAACCTGCTCCTGCACGGCGGCGACCACCCGCGGGTGGCAGTGGCCGACGTTGGTGACGGCGATCCCGGAGAGGAAGTCGAGGTACTCCGCCCCGTCCGCGTCGACCAGCACGCAGCCGCTGCCCGACACGAACTCGACGGGATAGCGGGCGTAGGTGGGCGCGAGCGCGTTCATGCCGCCGGCCGCACCTTGGTCCCGATGCCGGCGTCCGTGAACAGCTCGAGCAGCAGCGAGTGCGGCAGCCGGCCGTCGATGATGTGGGCGAACGTCACGCCACCGTGGATCGCGTCCACGCAGGCCTGCAGCTTCGGGCGCATCCCGCCCTCCATGGCGCCCAGCGCCGCCTCGACCTCGTCGGCGCCGCACTCGGAGATCACCGACCCGAGGTCGGACGGGTCGCGCAGCCAGCCCGGCACGTCCGTGAGGAACATCACCTTGTAGGCCCCCAGCGCGCGGGCGATCGCGCCCGCGGCCTCGTCGGCGTTGACGTTGTGCGAGCGGCCTTCGCGGTCGGCGCCGACCGACGCGATGACCGGGATGTAGTCCTCGGCGATGTGGTTGATCACGCCGGTGTCGACGCGCTCGACCTTGCCCACGAAGCCGATGTCCTCGCCGCCCGGCCCCTCCATCGTGGACACGCGGAACAGCTGGCCGTCGTCGCCCGACAGCCCCACCGCCGGCTGCCCGTGGCGGTTGATGCGCGACACGATGTCCTTGTTGACCTTGCCGACCAGCACCATCTTCGCCACCTCGACGGTGTCGGCGTCGCTGACCCGCAGGCCGCCGATGAACTCCACCGGCATGTCCAGCCGCTTCATGTAGGCGGTGATGTCCGGGCCGCCGCCATGGACGACGATCGGGTTCAGGCCGACGTACTTCAGGAGCACCACGTCGCGGGCGAAGTCCTCGCGCAGCGCCGGGTCGCTCATCGCCGCGCCGCCGTACTTGATCACCACGGTCTTGCCGTGGAACTCCCGGATGTACGGGAGCGCCTCGAGCAGTGTCCCGACGTCGTGCATCGGAGGGGCCACTAGGTCGTGTAGTCCGCGTTGATGGACACGTAATCGTGCGAGAGGTCGGAGAAGAACACCTCGGCCTCGGCGCCCTCGCCGGGCAGCCGCACGGTGTACTCGACCTCGTCGCCGGAGACGGCCTCGGCCAGCGCGGGCGCGTCGTAGGGCACCGCGGTGCCGCCCGCGCACACCTGCACGTCCTCGATGAAGATGTCGATGGCCAGCGGCGCGGTGTCGACCAGCACGCCGCCCACGGCCTGGGCGATCCGGCCCCAGTTCGGGTCGCCGCCGTGCAGCGCCGCCTTGACGAGCGGCGAGTTCGCCACCGCCCGGGCGACCGCGGCGGCCACGTCCTCGGCGCCGCCGGTCACCACCACGCGGCCGACCCGCTTGGCGCCCTCGCCGTCGCGCACGATCGCCAGCGCGAGCCGGCGCAGCGCCCAGTCCAGCGCCTCGCCGAAGCGCACCTCGTCGTCGGACTGCGGCTCGATCCGCACGCCGCTCTCCCCCGACGCCTGCAGGATCACGGTGTCGTTGGTCGACAGCTGCCCGTCGACCGACACGCGGTCGAAGGCGCGGGACACGCACACGCCGAGCAGCAGGTCCGCGGTCTCGGCCGACATCGCCGCGTCGGTCTGGATGAAGCAGAGCATCGTGGCGAAGTTGGGCGAGATCATCCCCGCGCCCTTGGCCTGCGCGGTGAGACGCACGGTGCCGGACGGCAGCGTGACGTCGACCTCGACCTCCTTGGCGAACTGATCCGTGGTCTGGATCGCCTCCGAGAAGTCGCCCATGCCGTGCTCGCGCAGCTCGCCGCGCGCGCGGGCGAGGCCCTTGATGACGACGCCGGCGTCCAGCAGCACGCCGATCACGCCGGTGGACGCGACCGCGACCTGGTCCTCGCGGACGCCGCCGGCCATCGCCGCGGCGCCCTGCATGCGCGCCGCCTCCTCGAAGCCCCGGCGGCCGGTGGCCGCGTTCGCGTTGCCCGAGTTGACCACCACGACCCGGATGGCGTCGAGCCGCGTGCGGGTCTGGCAGAGCACGACCGGCGCGGCGAGCACGCCGGAGCGGGTGAAGCGGGCGGCGCTGACGGTGTCCGGCGGGGCGACGCAGAGCCCGAGGTCCAGCGCGCCCGAGGGCTTGAGGCCGCAGGCCACGCCGGCCATGCGGAAGCCGGCCGGCAGGTCGCCCTCGCGCTCGCTCACGTGCCCGGGGCTCTCCAGCCAGCGCGACCTCACAGCAGGCCCTCGGTCTCCGGCGTGGCCGAACATCAGGTTGAGGTTCTGCACGGCCTGCGACGCGGCGCCCTTCCACAGGTTGTCGAGCGCCGAGAAGACGATCACGCGGCCGTTCCGCGGGTCCTGCCACACCGAGACGCGGCAGTAGTTCGTGTCGCGCACGTCGATCACGCCGACCGGACCGGTGCGCAGCTCGACGAACGGCTCGCGCGCGTACGCGCCGTCGTAGAGGTCGAGCAGCTCGCCCTCCCCCAGCTCGCGCGCCGGCGTGACGTAGCAGGACACAAGCTCGCCCTGGGCGAGCGGCAGCAGGTGCGGCGTGAACGTGATCGTCACGTCCGCGCCGAGCGCCGCCAGCTCCTGCTCGATCTCCGGCGTGTGGCGGTGGCCCTCGACCTTGTACGGCGTGACGTTCTCGTCGGCCGAGATGAAGTGCGTCGCCGGCGTGGCGCCGCGGCCCGCGCCGGACACGCCGGACTTGGCGTCGATCACCACGTCGCCGATCAGCCCCGCCCGGGCCAGCGGCGCCAGCCCGAGCAGCGCGGCGGTCGGATAGCAGCCCGGGTTGGCCACGAGGTCCGCGCCGCTCACCGCGTCCCGGGTCAGCTCGGGCAGCCCGTAGACGCCGGTGCCGAAGTGCGCGGGCGCGCCGTGCTCGCCGTACCAGTCCTCGTAGATGCCGCGGTCGCGCAGCCGGAAGTCGGCGCTCAGGTCGACCACGCGGACGCCGCGGTCGCGCAGCTCGGCCACCACCGGCGCGGCGGCGCCGTGCGGGTAGGCGACGACGGCCGCGTCGACCTCGGCGTGCCTTTCGGGGTCGTAGGCCTCCAGCGTGAGCGGCACCCGCGTGCGCGGGTGGACGTCGTCGAGCCGCTGGCCGGACTCGGCGCGGGCGGTGACGTAGGCGAGCTCGAAGCCGGGATGGCGATAGAGGATCTGCGCGGCGATCGCGCCGGCGTAGCCGGCCGCACCGAGGACGCCGACGCTGGGGCCCCTAGCCACGGAGGCGGCCCTCCAGCTTCTCCGCCACGGCGGCGACGATCTTCTCGCGCAGCGGCGCGATCTCCTCGTCGGTCAGCGTGCGGTCGGACGCCCGGAACTCGAGCCGCAGCGCCAGCGACGTCTGGCCCTCGCGGGCATAGACGTCGAACACGCCGGCGGCGCGCAGCAGCTTGCCGCCGGCCGCCCGGGCGACGTCGACCAGCTCGGCCGCCGTGCGGTCGGCGGGCATCCAGAACGCCAGGTCCTGGCGGATCGACGGGAAGCTCGTCAGGTCCTCGTACAGCGGCGCGACGACGGCGTGCGGGAGCACGGCGCCGAGGTCGAGCTCGAAGCCCGCGACCCGCCCGAGGTCCCAGTCGGCGGCCACGCCGGGGTGCAGCTCGCCCAGCCAGCCGGCCGGCTCGCCGCCGGCCAGCACACGGGCGGCGCGGCCGGGATGCAGGAACGGCTCCTCGGCGCGGACGACGCTCCAGGGCACGCGCAGCGCGTCGAGCAGCACGGCCAGCGCGCCCTTGGCGGCGAAGAAGTCGGCCCCGGGCGGCTCACCGTCGCGCCAGGTCGCCGGCCGCACGCGGCCGGTCATCAGCGCGGCGAGGCGCAGCTGCTCGTCCGGCAGCGGCGTCGAGCGCCGCTCGGCCGCCGTCGGCTCGCGGCCGTGCGGGCGGTCGAGGATGACCGTGCCCTCCTCGAAGAGCCGGATGTCCTCGGCGCCCGCGAGCGCGGTTGTGGCGCACCGAGTCCAGCAGCGAGCCGAGCAGCGTCGTGCGCATCACGCTCAGGTCCTCGGACAGCGGGTTGCGGATGCGCACCGCGGGCACGTCGGGGATGCGCAGCCGCCGGTTCATCTCCGGCGCCTGGAAGCTCCAGCCGATCGCCTCCGAGAAGCCGGCGCCGACCAGCGCGTCTCCGGCGCGGCGGCGCAGGCGCTGCTCGGGCTCCAGCCGGCCGCTCGTGTCGTGGCGCGACGGCAGCGTGGACGGGAGCTTCTCCAGCCCCCACAGCCGCGCCACCTCCTCGATCAGGTCGACCTCGCGGGTGAGGTCGTTGCGCCGCCAGTAGGGCACCTTCACGTCGAGCCCGTCCGCGGCCGCGCGGCTCTCCAGGCCGATCCGCCGCAGCAGCTCGGCCTGCTCGTCCACCGGGACGTCGGCGCCGAGCAGGCCGGCGACCCTGGCGCTGCGCAGCCGCAGCGTCGGCAGCGCGGGACCGGGCCCGCCGACGTCGACCGTGCCCTCGACCAGCCGGGCGCCGGTCAGCTCGAGCATCAGCCGCGTGGCCACGGCCTGGCCGTCGATCGCCTGCTCGGGCGCGATCCCCTTCTCGAAGCGGCCCGAGGCCTCGGTGCGCAGGTTCGAGCCGCTGCGACGTGCGCTGGAGGTTCGGCCCGTGCCAGTTGGCCGCCTCCATCAGCACGCGCGTGGTGGTCGGCTGGACCTCGGAGCGCCGGCCGCCCATGATCCCGGCGATCGACGTCGGCCCGTCGTCGTCGCAGATGATGCAGACGTCGGGGTCGAGCGTGCGCTCGACGTCGTCGAGCGTGGCCATCCGCTCTCCGGCCTGCGCGCGCCGGACGACCAGGTGGCCGCCGGCCACGAGGTCCCAGTCGAACGCGTGCAGCGGCTGGCCGGTCAGCAGCATCACGTAGTTGGTGATGTCGACGACGTTGTTGATCGGGCGCTGGCCGGAGGCCATCAGCCGGGCCTTCAGCCAGGCCGGCGACGGGCCGATCCGCACGTCCTCGAACAGCCGGGCGGTGAAGCGCGGGCACAGGTCGGGCGCCTCGACCTCGATGCGGACGCCGTCGACGTCGCCGGCGGTGCCGGGATCCTCGCTCCACGGCGGCGGCTGCAGCGGCTGCCCCGTCGCGCCGTGCACCTCGCGGGCCATGCCGTAGACCGACAGGCAGTCCGGCCGGTTGGAGGTGATCTCCAGCTCGAGCACGTCCGTGGCGATCGGCAGCACGTCGGCCAGCGGCGTGCCGGGCACGAGGTCGTCGTCGAGCACCATGATCCCGTCGTGGTCGGTGCCGATCGCCACCTCGTCCTCGGCCAGGATCATCCCCTGGGACTCGACGCCGCGGAGCTTGGCCCGCTTGAGCCGCGTGCCGTCGGGCATGACCGCGCCGGGCTGGGCGACGGCGACGGTCTGGCCCTCGGCGACGTTGGGCGCGCCGCAGACGATCTGCGCCGTGTCGCCCTCGCCGATGGCCACATGGCAGACCGTCAGCCGGTCGGCGTCCGGGTGGCGCTGGCGTGCAGCACGCGGCCGACGACGAAGTTGTCCAGCGCGGTGACGCCGTGCGCGTACATGCGCTCGACCTCGGTGCCGGTCATGTCGAGGCGCTCGGCGAGCTCGGCCACGCCGAGCCGCGGGTCGACGTAGTCCTTCAGCCAGAACAGGGGCAGCAGCATCAGCCGTCCGCTCCGCATGCGCGCGGCAGCGCCACTCGTCGTGTCGACCCAGTCGTGTGTCTCATCCGAACTGCTCGAGCAGCCGCAGGTCGTTCTCGAAGAACATCCGCAGGTCGGGGACGCGGTGCTTGAGGAACGCGATCCGCTCGATGCCCATGCCCCAGGCGAAGCCCTGGTGGAGCTCGGGGTCGTAGCCGGAGTCGCGACGTAGCCGTAGAGGTTCGGGTCGACCATGCCGGCGCCGAGGATCTCGATCCAGGCCGAGCCCTTGCACAGCGGGCAGCGCGAGCCGTCGTTCAGGAAGCCCTGGCTTGCAGTTGAAGCAGCTCACGTCGAGCTCGATCGAGGGCTCGGTGAACGGGAAGTAGTGCGGGCGCAGCCGGACCTCGCGGTCGTCGCCGAAGATCGCGCGGGCGAACGCGAGCAGCGTGCCCTGCAGGTCGCCGAGCGTCAGTCCCTCGTCCACCGCCAGCCCCTCGACCTGGTGGAACTGCGGCGTGTGCGTGGCGTCGTTGTCGGGCCGGTAGACGCGCCCGGGACGATGATGTACAGCGGCGGGCCGTGCAGCTCCATCGCCCGCACCTGCATCGGGCAGGTCTGGGTCCGGAGCACGACGTCGTCGGCGACGTAGAAGGTGTCGGCCGTTGAGCGCGCGGGATGGTCGGCGTCGTGGTTGAGCGCGTCGAAGTTGTAGTAGGCGAGGTCGATCTCCGGCCCCTCGACCACGCGGAACCCGAGCCCGATGAACACGTCCTCGATCTCGCGCCGGGTGGCGGTGAGCACG
>CAVXZC010000006.1:0-320802 GCA_963766165.1 uncultured Solirubrobacteraceae bacterium
AACGCCACCCCCCACTCGAACAGCGCCATCAGCGCCAGGTTGTAGAGCGGCTGGAAGAGGTAGACCGGATGCCACGGCTGGTGCGGGTCGATCCGCATGATCTCGTAGCCGAGGTCCTTGTCCTTGCCGCGGATGTTCGTGTACGTGTGGTGGATGTAGTTGTGGGAGTGCTTCCACGCCTCCGACGTCGACGCGGTGTCCCAGTCCCACGCGGACGAGTTGATCACCGGGTCGTTCATCCAGTCCCACTGGCCGTGCAGGACGTTGTGGCCGATCTCCATGTTCTCGAGGATCTTGGCCAGCGACAGCGCGGTCGTACCCGCGACCCAGGCGGGCTTGAAGCGCGCACCGCACAGGATCACGCGGCCGATCAGGCCGAGCCGGCGGTGCAGCGCGATGATGCCGCGGATGTAGGCGGCGTCGCGGTCGCCGAGGTCGGCCTTGACCTCCTCGTGCAGCTCGTCGAACTCCCGCCCGATCGCCTCGATCTGCTCGGCCGTCATGCGCTGCAGCGGGTTCATCTCACTCCTCACAGCTCGATCTCGACGCGCCCCTCCGGCGCGCTGATGCAGGTGCGCACGGTCTCGCCGTCCTGGCCGTAGACCTTGCCGTTGCGCAGGTCGCGCAGGCGCCCGGACTTCAGGGTGCCCACGCAGGTGTGGCAGATGCCCTCGCGGCAGCCGTAGGGCAGGTCGAGGCCGGCCTCCTCGCCGGCCACGAGGATCGGCGTCGCGCCGTCGGCCTCGACCTCGCGGTCGCTCTTGAGGAACACGACGGTCCCGCCCTCGCCCTCCTCGCCGGACAGGCCGAGCTTGGGCTGGAAGCGCTCCATGCGGAGCCGCTCGGGATCTCCGTGGGCCTCCCAGTGCTCGGAGAACGCGTCGAGCATCTCGCCCGGGCCGGAGAGGAACGTCTCGCGCCCGCGCCAGTCCGGCACGAGGTCGTCGAGGTGCGCGGGCGTCAGCCGGCTGTCCCTGCTCGTGTCCTGCTCGTGCAGGCGGAAGCCGTCGTGCCGGCCCGCGTACGCGCGCAGCTCGTCGCCGAAGATGACGTCGCGCGGGCCGCGCGCCGAGTGCAGCAGCACGGCGTCGCGCGGCTCGATGCTGCGCAGCATGCTCATGATCGGCGTGATGCCGCTGCCCGCGCTGATGAACAGCAGTCGCTCCGGCGGGTCGTCGGGCAGGATGAAGTCGCCCTCCACGCCGCCCAGCGAGACGATCGCCCCGATCCGGCCGTGGCGGACCAGGTAGGGCGAGACGACGCCCTCGTCGACGTTCTTCACCGTGATCGAGATGCGGCCGTCGGCGCGGCCGGGCTCGGAGGTCAGCGAGTACGCGCGCCAGTGGCGGACGCCCTTGATGTCGACGCCGATGCGCAGATACTGGCCCGGCTTGTGGCCGTCCCAGCGGTAGCCCGGCTTGATCACCACGGTGGCGGCCTCGTCGGTCTCGGGCTGTACCCGTTCGATCCGGCCGCGCAGCTCGCGCGTGGACCACAGCGGGTTCAGCAGCTCGAGGTAGTCGCTGGGCAGCAGCGGCGTGGTCAGCGCCTCGATCGCCCGGAGGACTCGCCGCTGGAGGCGCGGCACATTGGGTGTGGCACCGGTCTCCGGCATCGCTGCACGAGCCAGTGTTACATAGAACGATGTAAGGATTGAGTGCGTCTGGTCACGGCCAGAGGCCGTGACCGTTCAGCTCGCCTGGGCGGGCTCGCGAGGCTTCGCTGCCGGCTTGCGCTTGGGCTTCTCACCGTCGTCCGAGGAGTCCCCAGTCCGCACTGCGGCCAAACTCGCCTCCAGGGCGGCCATCAGGTCGGGCACCCGCTCGGCCTTCGGCGCCTCGGGCTGGACGACGATCTCCTCGCCCTGGGCCTTGGCCTCGATCAGCTCGAGCACCTTCTCGCGGTACTCGTCGTGGTAGCGCTCGGGGGCGAAGTCCGTGGCCAGCGAGTCGATCAGCTGCTGGGCCATCTTCAGCTCGCGCTCGGAGGCCTTGAGGTCGTCCTTCTCCGGCAGGCCGTCCAGGTCCTCCGGCGGCACGACCTCGTCGGCGAAGATCATCGTCTCCATCATCAGCAGCGTGCCGTCGCGGTTGGGGCGGATCGCCACCAGCTGCTCCTTGGAGCGCAGCACCACGCGCGCGATCGCCACCTTGCCCGACTCCTCCATGGCGTTGAGCAGCAGCCCGTACGCCTTGGCCGCGCCCTTGTCCGGCACGAGGTAGTAGGGATGGTCGTAGTAGACCGGATCGATGTCGGCGAGATCGACGAAGTCCTCGATGTCGATCGTTCGCGACTTCTCCGGGTCGAGCGCGTCGAGCTCGTCGGGGTTGATCACGACGTAGCGGTCGCGGCTGAGCTCGAACCCCTTGACGATGTTCTCGTACGCCACGTCCTCGCCCGTCTCGGGATCGACGCGCTTCTGCTGGATGCGGTTGCCCGTCTCCCCATTGAGCTGGTGGAAGCGGACGGTCTTCTTCGAGACGGCGGAATAGAGCTTGATCGGGACGTTGACGAGCCCGAACGAGATCGCACCGCTCCACATGGATCGGGCCATGCCCTGCATTTTGGCAGGCGCACGACCCGATCCCGCAGGTCTCAGTGCACGTGCTCGGCGATCCGGCCGATCGCCCGCAGCTCGTCGCGGGTGAGCTCCAGGGCCGCCGCCTTCACCGAGTCCCGGATGCTCTCCGGCCGGCTGGCGCCGGGGATCGGGAGGATCACCGGGCTGAGGCTGAGCAGCCAGGCGAGGGCGACCTGCTGGGGCGAGACGCCGTGGTTGCCCGCCGCCTCGGCCACCGGGTCGTGCTTGCCGGCCGCCTCGGCGGCGTCGGAGATGCCGCCCAGCGGCGACCAGGGCAGGAAGGCGATCCCGTGGCGTTCGCACAGCTCCAGCTCGCCCTGCTCCAGCGGCGAGGTGAACTCGAGCGACAGCTGGTTCTGCACGGACACGAGGTCGACGATCCCCATCGCCTCCTCGATCTGGTCCGTGCCGGCGTTGGAGATGCCGATCCAGCGGATCTTGCCCTCGTCCTGGAGCTCCTTGAGCGCGCCGATCGACTCGGCGTAGGGCACGTCGGGGTCGGGCCGGTGGTACTGGTAGAGGTCGATGCGGTCGGTGCGCAGGCGCGTCAGCGACGCCTCGCAGGCCGCGCGCAGGTGGCGCGGCGAGCCGTCGAGCCCCCAGCTCTCGTCGCGCGAGCGCGTGTGACCGCCCTTCGTGGCGACGATGACGCCGTCGCGGCGGCCCTCGATCGCCTTGGCGATCAGCTCCTCGTTGTGGCCCACGTCGCGGTCGTCGGCGCTGTAGGCGTCGGCGGTGTCGATCAGGTTGACGCCGGCGTCGAGGGCGGCGTGGATCGTGCGGACGGAGCGCTCCTCGGCGGGACGCGAGGAGAGCGACATCGGCATGCCGCCGAGGCCGATCGGAAAGACGTCGGCGGTGGCCAGCTTCCTTGTTTCGATAGTCATCGAATACAGGCCTGCCCTCAACCCTCCTCGGGGTAACGCACATCCCGCGGGTCGAGATCGTCGCGCAGGCCCTTGTAGCGCGGGTGGCGCAGCGTGCCGGTGTCGGTGATGTCGCCGTAGTCGGCGGCGGCCACGAGCTCCGGCTCGACGAAGTGGACCTCCTTCGGCGGCTTGGGCCCGGCGGTGAACGGGCTGTCCGCGCGGGCCAGCGGCTCGAGCAGGCGGCCCACGCGCTTGAGCTCGGCCTCGGTGAACCCGCTGCCCACGCGGCCGCCGTAGTACAGGTCGCCGGCATCGTCGTACCAGCCCACGGCGAGCGCGCCGAGCCGGCCCGAGCGGCCGCCCTCGCCCTCCACCCAGCCGCCCACCACGACGTCGGCGCGGCGCACGTTCTTGACCTTGACCCAGCCGCTCGAGCGCCGGCCGGGCGTGTAGGCGGAGTCGAGCCGCTTGGCCACGATGCCCTCCAGGCCCTGGGCGCGCGAGGCGGCCAGCAGCGCGGCGCCGTCGCCCACGTGGTGGGCCGGGGTCTGCCAGGCCGGGCCGTCGAGGCCGAGCTCGAGCAGGCGGGCGCGGCGCTCCTGATACGGCGCGGCCATGAGGCTGTGCCCGTCGAGGAACAGCACGTCGAAGATCACGTAGACCACCGGGTCGGAGGCGCTCAGCCGGCGCACCTGGCCCTCGGACGTGAGGTGCATGCGCCGCTGCAGGCGCTGGAAGCTCGGCCGGCCGCTCTCGTCGAACGCCACCACCTCGCCGTCGATGACTGCCTCGTGCGCGCTCAGCGCGCGGCCCAGCTCGCGCAGCTCGGGGTAGCGGGCGGTGATGTTGTTGGCCCGCCGGCTGGCCAGCCGCAGCCGGCCGCCCTCGACGTAGCCGATCGCCCGCACGCCGTCCCACTTGATCTCGAACGCCCACTTGTCGCCCGGCGGCAGCCCGCCCGAGGTGGCCAGCATCGGTTCGACGTGGTCGGGCATCGGCTCCCGGTCCGGGTCCTCGGCCGGGTCCATGCGGTGGATCATCCAGTTCTTGTCGCTCGTGCGGAACAGCACGTAGCGGCCGCGGACCCGTTCCCCGTGGAAGGTGACCATCACCTCGCGGTCGCGCCACTTGTGCGTCTCGTAGGTGCCGCGGTCGTAGATGCGCATCGTGCCCGCGCCGTAGTGGCCGGCCGGGATGTCGCCCTCGAAGTCGAGGTACTCGAGCGGGTGGTCCTCGGTGCGCACGGCGAGGTTGTTGCGCTCGGGGTCGTGCGGGATGCCCTTCGGCACCGCCCACGAGGCCAGCGCGCCGTCGTGCTCGAGCCGCAGGTCCCAGTGCATCGCGCGCGCCGAGTGCTCCTGCACCACGAAGCGGCCGCCGGCCGTTTCGCCCCCGGTCTGGCCGGCCGGCTCAGGGGTGGCCGCGAAGTCCCGTTTGCGGCGATACCGCTCGAGGCGGTCGGCCATCCGATCCCGCTTACCCCGTTGGTGGCGTTAGGAAGCTTGCAAGGTGGGTATCGTGCACGCCCGTATGGACGCCAACCCGATCGTGCTCGACGAGACCGCCGGCGACGTCGTGGTCGTGGTCGTCGAGGGCGAGCATGACATCTACACCGCACCCACGCTGCGCGAACGGCTCGAGGAGGCGCTCGGCCGCGGCGGCGGGATCGTGGTCGACCTGACCGGCGCGACCTTCGTGGACTCGTCCGTGCTCGGGGCGCTGCTGGACGCGCGCCGACGCGCGCTCGAGGCCGGCCGGGGCTACGTCGTCTGCGTCGGCGACACCGTCGAGCCCGGCGTACAGCGCATCCTGGACATCACCGGCCTCGTACCGGTGCTGCCCGTCCTCCGCGGCCGCGAGGAGGCCATCGAGGCCGCGCGGTCCACCAACGGCCACGCGGAATGACCGCGCCCCCGCCGGCCCCCGAGGTCCTGCTGACGATGCCCGCGCGGCCCGAGGGGGTCGGCGTGGTCCGCCAGGCCCTGGCCGGCATGGCCGACGCCCTGGACTTCGACGCCTCCGTGCTGGCCGACATGAAGATGGCGGTCACCGAGGCGTGCACCAACGTCGTCGTCCACGCCTACGAGGAGGACGCCGGCATGCTCGAGGTCGAGATGCTGGCCGACGAGGCGGGCCTGACGATCGTGGTGCGCGACCACGGCGCCGGCATCCAGCCGCGCCCCGCCCGCGCCGAGCCGCCCGCGCTGGGGCTCGGCCTGCCGCTGATCGCCGCGCTGTCGGACGCGTTCGAGCTCAAGGGCAGCGCCGGCCAGGGCACCGAGGTGCGCATGACCTTCGCCTACGCCCGTGCCCACGACCCGGCGAACGCCAACCCGGTCACGGGCACCGTCGGCGTCGACGGTCGCTGGGACCCGGACGCCGAGGTCGAGTAGCCGCCTCCGCCCGCCGCCTCTCGGCGCCGGCCGACGCCGAGCTTTGAGGGGGTGGGTCCGATTGGCCCGGTGAGCGCGGGCGCGCCAGGTACAGGCGCGTCACGTACTCGATCCGGATGCGGCCTCCGATCGCCTCCCGGATCGCGGCCTGCAGCGCGGCGCGCCGGTCGTCCGCGAGCAGGCGGTGGTTGGAGTGCGTGCCGAGCAGCCGCACGTAGGACTCGGCGCTGAGCTCCCGCGTCCACGGGTACGCGCGCTCCTCGATCTCGGCGAACCGGCCGGAGGCGCGGATCTGGTCCGCGTAGTCGATTCCGTGGCCGCCACCCTCGCGCAGCTCGGGCGCGAGCCGCGCGTAGACGGCGTCGAGCGCGCGCCGCTGGGCGGCGTCGCCGTCGTTGCCGCGGTTCCAGAACAGCGCAAGCCATCCGCCCGGGCGGAGCAGCGCGTGGGCGCGGGCGAAGCCGCGCTCCGAGTCGACCCAGTGCCACGACTGCGCCGCGTAGACCACGTCGAACGGACCCGCGCCCGCGTAGTCCTCGAGGCCCGCCCCGATCCAGGTGGCGCCCGGGTTCAGGCGGCGGCCGACCGCGGCCATCTCCGGGCTGGGCTCGAGCGCGGTGACGTCGACGCCGCGCGCCAGCAGGCCCGCCGTGGCCTTGCCCGTGCCCGCGCCGACCTCCAGCGCACGGCGGCCCAGGGCGGCGACGTCGTCGAGCAGGGCGTCCGGATAGCCGGGACGCTCGCGCGCATAGTCGCCGGCGACCTCGCCGAAGACCAGGCGCTGCTCGCGGCTCAAGAGGCGCGACGGGACGACGCGGCCGTCACGCGGCCTGGCGCAGCGCGGCCAATTCGCGCATCCGGCCGAGCCGGCCGAGCGCCTTGGACTCGATCTGGCGCACCCGCTCCGGGGTGATCCCGAGCTGGCGGCCGATCTCGCGCAGCGGCGTCGGCTCGCCGCCGTCGATCCCGTAGCGCAGCGCCACCACGGTCCGCTCGCGGTCGGGGAGCTCCATCAGCGCGCGCTTCAGGGTCTCCTCGCGCAGCGACACGTGGACGACGTCCTCCGGCGCCGGGCCCTCGGAGGGCAGCAGGTCGCCGAACGCGGCGTCCTCGCCCTCGCCCAGCGGCCGGTCGAGCGACGTGACCGTGCGGGCGGCGTCGCGCAGGGCGAGCAGGTCGTCCACCGAGATCTCCGCCTCCTTGGCGATCTCCTCGTCGCTGGGCGCGCGGTCGAGCTTGAGCGCCAGCGCGTTCTCCGCGCGCGCGACCTTGCGCTGCGTGCGCACAATGTTGATCGGCAGCTTGATCGTGCGCGCCTTGGCGTCCATCCCGCGCTCGACCGCCTGGCGGATCCACCACGTCGCGTACGTGGAGAACCGGTAGCCGCGGCGCCAGTCGAACTTCTCCACCGCGCGGATGAGGCCCAGGATGCCCTCCTGGATGAGGTCGAGCAGCGTCAGCTCGGAGCCCTGGTACTTCTTGGCGATCGACACGACCAAGCGGAGGTTCGCGTTGATCATCCGGTCCTTGGCCGCCAGGTCGCCGCGCTCGATGCGCTTGGCCAGGTCGATCTCCTCGGACGGCGTGAGCAGCCGGTGGCGCCCGATCTCGTTCAGGAAGAGCTGCAGCGTGTCGGTGGTGACGGTGGCGAACTGGGCGTCGTCCAACGGCGCCTCGGGCGCGTCCACGCGCGTGCAGTCGTCGCGCAGCTCGATGTGGCGGGCGTGGAGCTGCTCGTAGAGCGCCCCCAGATCGTCGTCCTCGAGGTCCAGCGCCTGCGCCAATTCGTCGACCTCGCGCAGGTCGAGGCAGCCGCGCTCTTCCCCACGGTCGATCAGGGCCGCCACCGGCCCACTCATGGCATCGCGCTGCTCGCTCATAGCTGCCCCATTGACTCACCGCTCAAGGCCCCGCCTAAACCAGTCAGAATCCCGGTCAAAGGTGGCTTCGCGGCACCTTGCATTGTGATGGTGACACGTCTGGGATCCGACCTCGCCGGGTAGCCCCAGATCGTGAGAGGAGGCGCTATCCCCTTGACCCGGACGCCGGACATGGTCCGCCTGCTGGATGCAGACCCCGACCTCGGGGCACTGCTGAGCGACGCGCGCCGCGAACAGGCGGAGCGCGAGCTCGTCGTGCGCACGCATCGCTTGCCCGTCGGCCCGTGGGACGTCTCGCGCCTGGCCGGCGCGACCGCCGACCACGTGGGCCTGCTGATCCTCGACGGAATCCTGTCGCGCGAGCTCGTCGTCGCCGACCACGTGAGCGCCGAGCTGCTGGGACCCGGCGACCTCGTGCGGCCCTGGCAGCCGACCAGCCGCACCGGCCTGCTCCCGGTGGACGCCGTGTGGACCGTGATGTCGCCGCTCAGCGTGGCCGTGCTCGATCGCCGCTTCGCGGCGGAGATGACGCGCTACCCGGAGATCACCGCGACGCTGTTCGACCGGCTGAGCGAGCGGTCCCTGCGGCTCGCCACCACTCAGGCGATCTCGCAGCTGACCCGCGTCGACCGCCGGCTGAAGGCGCTGTTCTGGCACCTCGCCGAGCGCTGGGGCCGGGTGTCCGGGGACGGCGTGATCGTGCCGCTCGCCCTGACGCACCGCATCCTCGGCCAGCTCGTGGGCGCGCGCCGGCCGACGGTCTCGACCGCGCTGTCGGAGCTCGCCGACCGCGGCGAGCTCGTGCGCCGGGCCGACGGCTCGTGGCTACTGCGGGGCGATCCGCCGGACGCCGAGTCGCTCGCACGCAAGCCGCCGGGCGGCCAGAGCGCGCGCTCGCAGGACCTGATGCGCCCGGCGCGCCGGTTCGACCGTGGTCCGGACCCGGACGCGGACGTGGTCACCGCGATCGACCGCCTCCGCGACGCGCTGGAGCCCGGCGAGCTGCGGGAGTTGCTCGACCGCCGCCGCGAGAGCGGCCCGGTCGACCCGGACGCCGCGTGACGCGGCCCGGCGCCGCGGATAGGCTCCGCTGAAGGTGAGAGCCGAGCCGCTCCTGGCTGCCGCCCGCGGCGGCGACCTGCTCGTGGACGAGCTGCGAGCCGTCCTGGACGGCGTGGCCGATGCGATCACGGTGCAGACGCCCGACCAGCGGCTCGTCTACGCCAACGAGGCGGCCACGCGCCTGTACGGGCTGCCGCGGGCCGGCGAGCTCGCCGGGTTCTCCACCGAGCGCTACCTGCGCGGGTTCGACGTCACGACCGAGGACGGCGGGCCGCTGGAGCCGGCGCGCCTGCCCGGCCGGCTCGCGCTGGCCGGCCGCGACGCCGCCGCAGTGACCCTCCGCACGCGCGACCGCCGCACCGGCGCGCTGCGCTGGTCGCGCATCCAGGCGACCACGGTGCACGATCCGGACGGCCGCGTGCGCTTTGCCATCAACCTCATCGAGGACCTGACGGAGCTCAAGCGCTCCGAGGAGGCGCAGCGCTTCCTGGCTGCCGCGAGCCGCCGGCTGGCCGGCTCGCTCGACCACGAGCGCACGGTGGCCGCGGTGTCCGAGCTCGCCGTGCCCGCACTGGCCGCCCGCTGCCGGCTGCGCCTCGACGGCGAGCGCGTCACTCCGAGCCTCGCGCCGGCGCGGATCGTCGTGCCGGTGCCCGGCCGCACGCCGGGCGCGCTCGAGCTGGAGGCGGACGCGCCGCGCTATGACGCGCACGACCTGCGAACCGCCGAGGACTTCGGCGTCCGCGCCGGCGCCGCACTGGACAGCGCGCGCCTGTACGGCGCCGCGGTGGAGATCGCGCGCGTGCTGCAGACCTCGCTGCTGCCGCCGCACCTGCCCGACGTGCCGGGCGCCGAGCTGGCCGCCGCGTATCTCCCCGCCTCGGACGGCCTGCAGGTGGGCGGCGACTTCTACGACGTCTTCACCACCGGCGAGGGCCAGTGGTACCTGGTGATCGGCGACGTGTGCGGGAAGGGCGCGGAGGCGGCGGCGGTGACCGCGCTGGCCCGCTACACCCTGCGCAGCGCGGCCGCGCGGCGGCGCTCGCCGGCGGCGCTGCTGCGCTGGGTGGGCGACGCGATGCTGCACCAGGACGCGGCGCGCGGGCGCTTCTGCACGATCGCCTGCGCGCACGTGGACCTGCTGCGCACGCCCGTGCGGGTGACCGTGGCCTGCGGCGGGCACCCGCTGCCGCTGGTCCGGCGGGCCGACGCGCGGGTGGACGAGCTGGGCGCGCCGGGGACGCTGCTCGGGCTCGCGCTCGCGCCCACGTTGCAGGACCGGACGAGCGAGCTGCACCCGGGCGACACGCTCGTGCTCTACACCGACGGCCTGACCGAGGCGCGGGCGCCGTACGCCGTCTGGGGCTCGGAGGAGCTGTCCGCTGCCGTCGCCGCCGCGCCCGCGGCCCCGCCGGCCGCGCTGGTCGAGGCGCTGGTCGCCGCGGCGCTGCCGGATGGGGCGGCGCCGCGCGACGACGTCGCGGTGCTCGCGCTTCGCCTGGCGCCCTGACCCGGCGCGCGGCGGGAGTCCGGCCCCCTGGGCCGGCACTCCCAGCAACGCGAGCCCTCAGGGCGAGTCGTTGCCCGTGGCCTTGCCGTCGTCGTTGGACTGCGCGCGGCGGCCGTCACCACCCCGCCGCTGCGGCGTCCCCTCGCCGGGCGTATCATCGACGTCGGGCGGCTGCTCTTCCGGATATCCGATATCCGACTCGGTGGTCTCCATGGCATCTGTCCTACCCGCTCGGAGGATCTCCCAGCCGCGCCCTCGCCGCGAAAGGCGGCGAGCTCCCATGCAGTTCAGCTTCCAGTTCCCACCCGCCGAGGATGCGCCCGCCCAGGCACGGGCGGCGCTTGAGGTCTTCGATCAGATCCTCTCGCCCGAGGTGCTCGAGGACCTGCAGCTCGTCGTCTCGGAGCTGGTCACCAACAGCGTCAAGTTCGGCCCGCAGCGCAATATCACCCTGTCCCTGCAGGTCGGGACGGACGGGCTGGTCCGGGGCGAGGTGATCGACCAGGGCGACGGCGAGCGCGCCATGATCGAGATGAACCCGGAGCCGACGATCGATGGCGGCTGGGGCCTGCACCTGGTCGACCGCGTGGCGCAGGGCTGGGGCGTCCACGAGGGCTCGACCCACGTCTGGTTCGAAGTCGGACCGCAGCGCCGCCCGCAACAGCCTTGACGGCGATAGGGATATCTGCGTAGATATCCCGCATGACGGATGAGCCCCAGCGCAACGCCCTCTTCGTCCGGCTGACGCCCGAGCAGGCGCGCCGGCTCGACCGCGCCGTGGCGGCCGTGCCCGCGCGCAAGAAGGATCTTATCGGCGGGCTGCTCGAGCGCTTCGTCCACCCCGACACGCCGGCCGGCCTCGCCGCGCTGCGCGAGCTCGCCGGCCACGACGAGGCGCGGCGGCGGGTCACCGTCGAGCTCGGCGGCGACGGGCCGGTGGTCGGCCACGCGAGCTTCCGGCCCGCACCCGAGGCCGAGGTGCTGGACTCCGCCGGCGCGGCCGCGCTGCTGCTGGTCGACGAGCCGGCGGTCGTCGCCCTCGCCGAGCGCGGCGAGATCCCCGCACGCCGGATCGGCGACACGTGGCGCTTCTCGCGCCGCGCGCTGCTGGACTGGCTGGGTCAGTGATTCGCTGGACCCAGTGGGCAACACCTGAGGGCGGTTGGGGGTGTGATCCCGTTCCCACCGTTGTGGGTCCCCGGAGCCTCGGGCGGGGAGTAGCCTCGGCACGTGAACAGGCGCCGCACCTCGAGCGGGTGCGCTCGCCCGACGACGACTTCACTGGTCAGCCTCCGGCCCAACGGTGACGATCATCTCCGCACGCGCGGGCGGACGCAAGGCCGGAGAACGCCGCCGGTGTGCCCTCAGCCGGTCTTGCGGTCGAGGTTTGCGACCTCTTCCGCCTTGCGCTCGACGCGCTCGTGCGCCTCGGCGAGCTCCTCCTTGGCCTCGCCCTTGCGCTCTTCCCGGCGCCCCTCGCGGTGCAGCGCGGGGTCGTCCTTGAGGTCGGCCACCGCCTGCTTGACGCGGCCCTTTGCCTTGTCGGTGATGCTCATGCCGTCGGGCTACCCGGCGGCACAGCCGATCAACCGGAGTGCTCGGCGACCGTGCGCAGCCGGTCCAGCGCGCGGCGGATGAGCCGCGACACGTGCATCTGCGACACGCCGACGCGCTCGGCGATCTCCGCCTGCGTCATGTCCTCGACGAACCGCAGGTGCAGCACGATGCGGTCGCGGGCCGGCAGCGCCTGCAGCGTCGGGGCGATCGTGGCGCCGTACTCGACGAGCTCGAAGCGGTCGTCCTCGACGCCGATCGACTCGGCGTAGGTCTCGCCGTCGCCCTCGTCGCCGAAGCGGTAGGACTCGAGCGACACGGCGTCGTAGGCCGAGGCCGCCTCCATCGCCTCCAGCACCTGCTCGGTCGTGAGGTCGAGCGCCTCGCCGACCTCGGCGGCGGACGGCGAGCGGCCGAGCTTGCGCGACAGCTCCTTCATCGCGTTGTCGACCTGCATGACCCGCTCCTGCATGCCGCGGGGGACATGGACCGCCCAGCCGTTGTCGCGGAAGTAGCGCTTGAGCTCGCCGAGCATCGTCGGCACGGCGTAGGAGGAGAACGCGGTCTCGCGCGCGGGGTCGAAGCGGTCGATCGCCTTGATCAGCCCGAGCGTGGCCACCTGCACCAGGTCGTCCAGCGGCTCATCGGAGCGCCGGTAGCGGCGCGCCATGCGCCGGGCCAGCGGCAGCAGGCGTTGCACCAGCTGCTCTCGCGCCGCCTGGTCGCCATGGCGGTGGTAGCGGACGAGCAACCGGCGGTCTTCCTCTGACCGGCTCGGGCCGTCCTCAGCACGCGCAGGCGGGACGGATGACATCCTGGCTTGCGTCTCCTCTCCGCGCCCCGCCTCTCGGGCTCCCGGTCCTGGGGGCGCGACACGCGGGGTAGCTTCGAGAGTATCCATAGCAGCGTCCGTTCTAGGTGTGAGCCGGACGCCTCCCGAGCCGTCCTAGGTGAGCACGGATATCCGCTCGGCTGGACGTTCAAACCCGCAGCGGCGTCTCGTCCAGAGATTGCCGCAGCTCCTCTCACGGCCCGGGAGTCGGGGCCTGCAAGTCACCGCACTGACATTTTGGACGGGTGTAGGTCAGATTGAGCTTGCGTTGGTTTGAAGCACAAGCACCTTGGGGACATATGAGATGTCGCGTCAAACGGATGCCCTCCACTCTCCGGCCGGCGCGCACAACCCTCCTCCTCAGCGTTCGGGGCGCCCATGTGGCGCCCCGGCCGCGTTAAGGGCGCTGCGGGAGGGGTAGCTGCGTTCTGATGCTCCACTCCGTCATCACCCGCCCCGGGCCAGGACCCGGCCCGCCCGGTCCTCCCGGGCCCGACCCGCAGCCGCCGACGCCGACGCCCGACCCGTCGCCGCTCCCGCCGGACCCGAATCCGCGCCCGATCTAGTGGCCCCTCACGCAGACGCGCATGCCGCCCGGCGGCCGCTGATCACCGCCTGGCGGCGTCCTCGACCACTTGAAATCCGAGAGGGATTCCTGCGGGTCTGCGTCCTTGCCAGGCGGCGCCAGCGACCCCCGGTCGACACGTGCACCTACGCGAGGAACCACTAGTGGATCCCCTCGACCGCACGCCCACCGAGGCGGCGGACTACGCCGTGCTGTCCGCGCTCTACGGCGCGCTGCTCGCCGGCGCGGCGGCGAGCGGCCGGCGCCGGGAATCGATCCCGCCGGCGGAGCTGCCCATGCTGGCGGCGGCGTCGTTCGCGCTGTCGAAGCTCGTCGTGCACGAGAAGGTCGAGAGCTGGATCCGGCGGCCGTTCGTGCACGAGGACGAGCGCCGCCCGAAGGGGCGCCGGCTGCGTTACGCGGTCGGCGAGCTGCTGACGTGCACGCGCTGCACGGGCGCGTGGAGCGCGCTCGCGCTCACCGCCCTGCGACTGCACTCGCCCGCGGCCGGCCGCACGGTCTCGACCGTGCTCGCCGCCTCCGCCGGCAACGACATGCTGCAGGCCGCGTTCTCGTGGATGTGCGCGCACGCGACGACCGAGCAGAAGGTCGCCGAGGAGCCCGCGATCCTGGCCGTTCGCCGGCCGGCCTGACGCGGAGCGACAGGGCTCAGGGACCTGTCATGCTTCGGACTGCCACAACGCTGTCGCCGACCCGGTTAGACCACACGGCCCGAGGGGTACCCAAGCGCTGAATTTCATGGCCAGCCACGCCCATCTGCAGCTCCGGCCGGTAGAGCTGCCGCCACAGGACACCGACGTCAAGCTCACCCTTCCCGCCCGTGCCGAGAACGTGGCGGTGATCCGGCACGTGCTCGGCGCGTTCGCCGAGGCGCTGCGGCTGCCGGACGGGCTCGTCGAGGACCTGCGGCTTGCGGTCACGGAGGCGTGCACGAACGTCGTGCGCCACGCCTACGAGCCGGGGCGCCCCGGCCCCGTGGAGGTCACGGTCCGGCCGGAGGGGGACGCGGTGTGCGTCGTCGTCGCCGACCACGGGCGCGGCATCGGCGCCAGCTCGGACATCAACGGCCCCGGTCTCGGGCTCCCGCTGATCGCCGCGATCGCGGACGAGGTCGAGCTCCAACCGCAACCGGGCGGCGGCAGCCGCGTCGCGATGACGTTCGCACGCCACCGGCCCGGAGACGCAGCGTGACGCTGCGGATGCTCGGGGTGGACGCGCCGACCACCGTCTCCATCGCCGCCGGCCCGCTGGTGGGCCCGATCCTCCGTCGCGTGGTCGGCATGCTGGCCGCCCGCGCCGACCTGCCGCTCGACCGCCTGGACGACGCCGTCCTCGTGGCCGATCTGATCGCCGCGCGCGCCCCCGCGCACGTGCTGGGCAACACGGTCGACGTGGCGTTCGAGCCGGGGCCGCGCACGCTCTCGCTGCGGGTCGGACCGTTGCGCCCGGGGGGCGGCGACGCGCTGGTGGTCGACGCCGCCGTGCCCGGCGTGGGCAACGTGATCGAGCAGCTGGCCGACGAGCTGCGCGTCTCCCCGGAGGGCGAGCAGGAGTTCCTGCACGTCCGGTTGGAGTACGCCGGGGCCGCGACTTAACCATCCCGGCGGGTTTCGGCACCCGGTCCGCCGGGGGAGGACGCACGCTGATGGCGATGGCTTTTGGCATAGAGGACCGGCAGGTCGATGACGTCACGCACGTCGTCTCGGTCACCGGCGAGATCGACCTGTTCACCGCGCCCGAGTTCAAGCAGCGCGTGTCGGCCCCGATCGACGCCGGGCGCACGCGCCTGATCGTCGACCTCACGGCGACGACCTTCATCGACTCCTCGTCGCTGGGCGTGCTGATCGGCGCGCACCGGCGGCTGCGCCGGCTGAACGGCTCGCTGGCGATCGTGGTCGGCAGCGAGTCGATCCTGAAGACGTTCCGGATCACCGGGCTCGACGGCGTGTTCACCATCGTCTCGACGCTCGACGAGGCCTTCGACGGGGACGCGGTCGGCGCGGGCTAACCTCGTGCCGGATGTCGGCATCCGGCTTCCCCTCGTCAGACGCACAGAGCGACTTCGCGCGCGCCCGCCGGGCGCGGGTGCTGTCCGACATCGCGCGCCGCCTCCGGCGCGAGCCGGGCGACGTCGGCCAGATCCTGCCGTTCGAGGAGGTCGTCGACGCGCTCGGCCGCACCGGCCAGGTCGACCGCGGGCTGCAGGTCGTGCCGCTCGACGCGATCGTCGGCACGGTCGACCGGGCGGCCGACTTCGACCGGGGATTCCGCCCCACCACCACCCGCCTGCGCTCGCGCTGGGAGCGGATCGCCGCCGCCCAGCGCCGGGGCGAGCCGCTGCCGCCGGTGTCGCTCTTCAAGGTGGGCGAGCTGTACTTCGTGCGCGACGGCCACCACCGGGTGTCCGTGGCCAAGTCGCTCGGCCGGGCGGACATCGACGCCTACGTGACCGAGGTGCAGACCCGGCTGAAGCTGGGCCGCGACCTGCGCGTCTCCGAGCTGCCGGTCAAGGACCACGAGCGGCTGTTCCGCGAGCGCGTGCCGCTGGACGCCGAGCGGCGCGCCGCGATCTCGCTGTCGGACCCCTGGGACTTCGGCTTTCTGGCCGAGATGGTCGAGGCCTGGGGCTTCCGCATGACGCAGGAGCGCGGTCACTTCGCCGACCGGCCGGAGGTGGCCCGCCGCTGGTTCGACGACGAGTACGCGCCGGTGTCGGAGATGCTGCGCACCGGCGACCTGGTGGAGCGCGGCGAGACGGACGCCGAGGCGTACATGCGCGTGGCCGGCCAGCGCTACGTCCTGTTGCGCACGCACGAGTGGTCCGACGAGGTGCTCGACCGGCTGCGGCGGACGGACAAGAAGCGCCGCCGGCTGCCGCCGCGGCGGCGCCGCGCGCGGCGCGTATAGACCGCGGGCCTCGGGTAGCCGTTCTCGTATCGGCAACCAAAGGGGTACACGCATGAAGTCCGTCCTCACGTTCGCCCTCGGAGCTGTCGCGGGGGCGGCGGCCGCCCACTTCCTCGACCCGGACAGCGGGCGCAAGCGCCGCAACCAGATGCGCGACCAGGCGCAGTCGACCGCGACGACCGCCGCCTCGGCGGTGCAGGCGCAGGCGCAGCACGCCGCCGGCGCCGTCAAGGGCGCCGCGCACGCGGCGACGCCGGGCGGCAGCCGCCTCGACGATCCCGACGACGTGACGCTCGCGCGCAAGGTCGAGACCGAGATCTTCCGCCCGCACGACGCGCCCAAGGGCACCGTGTCCGTCGACGTCCAGGCCGGCGTGGCGTACCTGCGCGGCGAGGCGCCGGCCGACTGGATCGACCGGCTGGCCGCCGACGCCCGCGCCGTCGCCGGCATCCAGGGCGTCAAGAACCTCCTACACGCGCCGGGCACCCCGACGCCCGCGGCCGAGCCGCGCTTCCTCGCGGCCGAGCACCACCACCGCTCGTAGGCACCGTGCGCGGGCCCGCCGGTGCGGGCCCGCGCGCAGTCTGCGGCTAGTCCTTCGCGGCCGTGAGCGAGCGCCCGCCCTCGCGCTCGAACAGGTGGATCTGCGAGGTGTCGAGCGTGATCTCCATCTCGCGGCCGGGCGCGGCCTGGCTCTCGGCGCTCAGCCGGGCGACGACCTGGCTGCCGCTGGAGGGCAGGTCCTCCATGCCGGCGTCCGCGGCGAGCTCTTCGAGCTGCTCGTCGTGCAGCTCCTCACCGGTGATGTCGAAGTAGACGTAGAGCTCGGAGCCCATCGACTCGACGACGTCGACCGTGGTCTTGAACTTCAGCCGGGTCGCGCTCTCGCCCTCGATCGTGGCGTCCTCGAAGTGCTCGGGGCGCACGCCGGCGATCACGTCCATCCCGCCCTTGTGCCCACCGGGAGCCGCCTGGAGCCGCTTGCGCAGGTCGTCGGAGATCGTCGCCTCGCCGAACGGCAGCTTGATCACGTCGCCCTCGAGGCGGCCGGGCAGGAAGTTCATCGCCGGCGAGCCGATGAAGCCGGCCACGAACAGGTTCTTCGGCTCTTCGTAGAGCACCTTCGGCGAGTCCACCTGCTGCACGATGCCTGCGCGCATCACCGCCACCCGGTCGCCGAGCGTCATCGCCTCGGTCTGATCGTGTGTGACGTAGAGCATCGTCGTGCCGAGCTGGTGCTGGATGCGCGCCACCTGCGTGCGCATCTGCACGCGCAGCTTGGCGTCCAGGTTCGACAGCGGCTCGTCCATCAGGAACGCCTTCGGGTCGCGCACGATCGCCCGCCCCATGGCCACGCGCTGGCGCTGGCCGCCCGACAGGTTCGCGGGCTTGCGCTCCAGGTGCTGCTCGAGCTCCAGGATCGCCGCCGCCTCCTGCACCTTGCGGTCGATCTCGCCCTTGTCGACCTTCGCCAGCTTGAGCGCGAAGCCCATGTTGTCGCGCACGGTCATGTGCGGGTACAGCGCGTAGTTCTGGAACACCATCGCGATGTCGCGGTCGCGCGGCGCGAGCTCGTTGACGCGCTCGCCGCCGATGACCAGCTCGCCGTCGGTGATCTCCTCCAGCCCCGCGACCATGCGCAGCGCCGTCGACTTCCCGCAGCCGGACGGCCCGACGAGGATCATGAACTCCCCGTCCTTGATCTCGAGGTTCATGTCCTTGACGGCCTCGAAGCCGTCCGGGTACCGCTTCCAGACCCCGTTGAAGGTGATCTCGGCCATCTAAGGCAACCTCTCCTCCTGCTAGGCGTTCCCGGCGCTGCGGATAGTAGGGGGTGTCAGTCTCGCGCGCCAGGGTGACCGTCGCCCGGCCACGGCGCGAGCACCAGGAGCAGGCGCGCGTCGGACACGGCCCGCACCGTGTGGCGCTCCGCCGGGTCGAACACGGCGGCCAGCCCCGCGCCGCCCGACTCTCCCCCGAGCTCCACCTCGCCGTCGATCACCACGACGTAGGCCCGCTCGTGCACCTGGTGCTCCTGCAGCTCCTCGCCGGCGGGCAGCTGGATCAGGATCGACCGCGCCTCGCCGCGGGCGGAGTGCAGGATCTTGGGTTGATGAGGCTCGACGGCGAGCGTGCGCAGGTCCCAGTGCTCCATGCGCGGGAGCGTACCGGCGCCGCTCACTCCCCGGCGGCCTCGCGCAGGCGGGCGATGGCCTGCCGGATGATGCGCGACACGTGCATCTGCGAGACGCCGACGCGCTGGCCGATCTCGGCCTGCGTCAGGTCCTCCTCGAAGCGCAGCCGCAGCACCTCGCGCTCGCGGTCGGAGAGCACGCGCATCAGCCGCTGCACGGTGGCCGAGTCCTCCGCCTCGCCGAAGCCCGGGTCCTCGACGCCGACGACGAGCACGGACCCGTCGGGGTCCTCGTCGTCCTCGCGCGGGCGATCGAGCGAGACGGCCCGGTAGGCGCCGGCGGCCTCGCGGGCCTCGAGCACCTGCTCGACCGTCGTGCCGGTGCGCTCCGCGATCTCCGCCGGGGTGGCGGCGCGGCCCAGCTCCCGCGCCAGCTGTTCGCCGACCGGCTCCAGCCGGACGGCGAGCTCCTGGAGGTCGCGCGGGTACGCGAACGGACCAGCCCTTGTCGCGGAAGTGACGCTTGAGCTCGCCGAGGATGGTGGGCACGGCGAAGCTGGAGAACGCGGTCTGGCGCTCCGGGTCGAAGCGGTCGATCGCCTTCAGCAGGCCCAGCGACGCCACCTGGTTGAGGTCGTCGAGCAGCTCGCCGGCGCGCTGGTAACGGCGCGCCAGCTGGCGGGCCAGTGGCAGGAAGCGCTGCACGAGCGCCTCGCGGGCGGCGGCATCGCCGGCGTGCGCGCGCTCCAGCAGCTTGCGGTCGGCCCGTGCGCGGGCTGCCCGGCCCTCCGGGTCCTGCGGATATGCTCGGGGCCCGGCAGGCCCGTGTGTGCGGTCGTCGACGTGTTCCAAGCCCAGAACCAGCAACCGAGGTGTGATGCGCCGGGTGGCTTGGGCGCGAGACGTGCGACCGGCGGGGTGCGGGCCGGGGCTCGGAGAGTGTAGAACCAGGTTCACAAGATGACCAGGAGCGAAACCGCACTTCGCGTGCTGCTCGCCAACGAGCGGGAAGAGGATCTCCGCAAGTTGGGCGACATCCTCGGCGGGCTCGGCCACGAGGTCGACCCGTTCGCCGTCTCGGTGCAGGAGGCGGTGGAGCTGATCGCCCGCGAGGATCCCGACGTGGCGTTCGTCGTGTTCGACGGCGACGACGAGCACGGGCTGGCGCTGCTCTCGGAGACGGTGGAGTTCGCGTCGGGGCCCGTGCTGGTGAGCATGCGCTCGGCGGAGAGCCCGGTCACGGTGGCCCGGGCCGCGGACATGGGGATCGCCGGCTACGTCGACTCCTGGGAGCCGCAGGACGTGCAGGCGGCGATCGAGGTCGCGCTGCGCCGCCACCGCGAGGCCTCCCACCTGAACGCCAAGGTCGAGCAGCTCGAGTCGGCGCTGGAGCGCCGGGCGGTGATCGAGCGGGCCAAGGGCATCATCATGGAGCGCCACAGCGTGGGCGAACGCGAGGCGTTCGACTGCCTGCGCGAGCACGCGCGCTCGGGCGGGCGCCGGGTCGTGCGAGGTCTCCCAGGCCGTGCTGGACGGCCACGCGCTGCTACCGAAGCGCTAGCTCGATCTCGTCCAGCAGCGTGCCGTGGCCCGCGAGGTGCCAGCGGGTGTCGCCGTGGATGACGCGCGCCTCGCCGCCGGCCTGCGCGACGAGCAGCGCGCCCGGCAGCCAGTCCCACGGGTCGACCGCCGGCTGGATCCAGGCGTCGAGCCGGCCGGCGGCCACCCAGGCCAGCTCGAGCGAGCCGGGGCCGGCGTGGCGGATCAGGCCGGCGCGATCGAGCAGCCGGTGGGCGGCGTCGCGCACGCCCGGCAGCACGAGGCGGTCCTGGCGCAGGAAGACGGCGACGTGGGCGCGCTCGAGCGGCCGCGGGCCGCGGACCCGCGTCCCGGCCGGGGCGCCGCGCTCGGCCGCGTGGAGCTCCTGCGTGGCCGGGTCGAGGACGGCGGCCGCCTTCGGGCCTTCGGGGTCCTCGAGCGCCACGGCGCTGCACCAGCCGCCCGTCAAGCGGTTCGCGAACGCCACCGTGCCGTCCACGCCGTCGACCACCCAGCGGCGGGCGCCCGGGGTATCGGTGCCCTCCTCGCCCAGGATCCCGTCGTCCGGGCGGTGGCGGCGCAGGACCTCCGCGGCGGCCGCTTCGGCCGCCCGGTCGGCCTCGGTGACCACGTCGGCGGCCACGCCCTTGGTGCGGGCGCGCAGCGGCGCGGCGCGGGCGCGCTCGGCGGCCTGCGCCGCCGCCCGGACCGCGGCGACCGCCACCTCGAGGTCCGATTGGACGGGTTCGGCCGGGGGAAGGATCATGCGTGACCGTGATTGTGCTGGTCGGGAAGGCGAGGTGAGCCCGCCGGAGGACCGCCGCGACGCCGGGCCGGCGTTTCAATTCGCCGACCTCAAGCGCGCGTTCACGCGCTTCCGGGCCGACAACATCACCGACAACGCGGCCGCGCTGACGTACTACTCACTGCTGTCGCTGTTCCCCGCGCTCCTGTTCGGCGCGGCGCTGCTGGGCGTGTTCGGGCAATCGGCGCTGATCGACCACGCGGCGTCGTATCTCGAGCAGGCCGGCGCGCCGCCGGACACGGTCGACGCGGTGACGGGCGCGCTGCGGTCGGCCATGAAGCAGCACAGCACGGCGATCGTCTCGCTGGTGATCGGCCTGGTGGTGTCGCTGAACGGCGCCTCGGGCGCCTTCGGCGCGGCGGGGCGGGCGCTGAACAAGATCTTCCGGGTGCAGGAGGGGCGCGGGTTCGTCCGCCACAAGCTCAACGACCTGGTATGGACGCTCATCGTGGCGCTGCTGGCGCTGGTCACCTTCGTGGCGATCTTCCTGGGCGGCGGCCTGGCCTCCGACGTGCTCCGGAAGATCGGCCTGGGCGGTGGCACGGCGGCCACGATCTGGCTGTGGGTGCGCTGGCCGGTGGCGCTGGCCGTGACGATGGCGATCTACGCGATCGTCTACTACGCGGCGCCGAACGTGGAGGTGCGGCGCTTCCGCTGGATCACGCCCGGCGCCGTGGTCGGTGTGGCGCTGTGGATCGTCGCCTCGGCCCTGTTCTTCCTCTACGTCTCGAACTTCTCGTCGTACGGCGCGACCTACGGCGCGTTCGCCGGCGCGGTGATCCTGCTGGTCTGGCTGTGGCTGACCAACGTCGTGCTGCTGTTCGGCGCCGAGCTCAACGCGGTGGTGGACCTGCGGCGAGCGCGACACCTGCCGTCGGACTACGACGGCCCGGTGCTGCCGGCGAAGGAGCCGGCGGAGGCCTGAGGGTCTGGCTCTCGGGCCAGGAGCACAGCGCGGCGCGGCCGGGGCAGTCGCCGCACAGCTCGCGGTGAGGGCGCGCGGCGACGGGGTGCTCGTGGTGCAGCACGCCCTGCGCGAGCTGGGCGAGCCGGCCGGCGAGGTCGGGCGCCTCGGCGGCGGTGAAGGTCACGCTGACGGGGTCGCCCGGTGCGCTCGAGCAGGCAGTGGGCCACCTCGACGCTCGGCGCGCCGTTGCGCAGCGCGGCGAGCGCGTAGATCAGGCGCTGGGTGGCGTAGTCGCGGTCGATGAGGTCCTGCGGCGCGTCCGCGGCGTCCACGCGGTCGGTCTTGTAGTCGACCACGAGGGCGCGGCCGTCGGCGTCGGGTGGCGAGGACGTCGACGAAGCCGGAGACCAGCGGGCCGGCGCCGTCCGGCTCGAGCGCGAACGCGAACCCGGCCTCGCGCCGGACGGTCTGTGCCTCGGCGAGCCGCGCGCAGAGCGGCGAGGCGGCGAATGCGGCGACGAGCCGCTGCACGTCGGCGACGTCGGCGGCCGTCAACTCCGCCTCGAACTCGCCGGCGAGCGCCTGGACAGTGGCGTCGTCCGGCGGCTTCGGGCGGGCGAAGTCGAGCGTCTCGAGCGCCCGGTGGACGATCGAGCCGCGGGTCAGCGGCGACAGCGCCGATGCTTGAGACTCAACCTCGACTGGAGGTGGAGGCGTGGCCTTCGGCAGCCGCAGGACGCGCTCCAGATAGAACCGGTAGCCGCAGCGGGCGTAGTCGGAGAGCTGCGTGTACGAGAGCCGCTGCGGCGCGGGCCTGGGGCGCGGCGCGCGTGACGGCACGACGGCCGGCACGGCGGGCAGCGCGGTGCTCGCGGCGGCCCGGGCCGGCGCCCGGGTCTGCAGCGCCTCCGCCGGCAGCGTCTCCGGCGTGTTGAGCACGAGCTCCACCCGCGCCGGCCGCCCCTCCCACGCCCGCTCGACGACGCGCGCCGCGGGCGGCTCCGCGCCGGCGGGCACGTCGCCGGCCACCGCGCGGGCGAGCCAGTCGATCGGCGGGCCGCCGTTGCGGGGCTCCGGCCACTTCGCGATGTCGGTGCCGCCGGACAGGATCAGCCGCTCACGGGCGCGGGTGAGCGCGACGTAGAACAGCCGCCGCTCCTCCTCGGCCTCCGCGGCCGCCTCGGCCTCGGCGAGGCGCCGCCAGGCCGGGGTGGGCACGGTGTCGCCGCCGCCGAGCGAGGCGAGCCGCAGGCCGGCCGTCCCGTCGTGGCCCACGAGCAGCGCCGGCCGGGTGCCGCCGGCCCGGCGGCCGAGGTCGGCCACGCACACGACCGGGAACTCGAGTCCCTTCGCGCGGTGGATCGTCATCAGCCGCACGGCGTCGAGCCCCTCGGACTCGAGCGCCGCCTCGCCTTCGCGCGCCTCGGCGAGGTCGCGCGCCGCCGCGTCGGCGAGGAACGCCCGCAGGTCGCGCCCCTCGGCGCGCTCGAACTCGCGCGCCAGCCGCATCAGCTTGCGCAGGTTGGCGAGCCGCCGGTCACCGCCCGGGCGCGCCAGCACCGCGAGGTCGTAGCCCGTCGTCACCACCGCCTGCTCGAGCAGCACCTCCACCGGCGCCCGCTCCGCCCGCTCGCGCTCGGCGGCGAGCAGCCGCGCCACCGCGGCGATCCGGTCGGCCTCGGGCAGCGCGGCGACGACCGGCGCGTCTTGCAGCGCACCCCACAGCCCGTGGCCGCCGGCGCGGCCGGCCTCGGCGAGCAGGATGAGGGCGTCCGAGCCGGCACCGCAGAACGGCGACGCCAGCACGGTCAGGAGCGCCTCCTCGTCGTGCGGGTTGGCCAGGACGCGCAGCCAGGCGAGGCCGTCACGCACCTGCTCCTGCGACCAGTAGCCGCGGCCGCCGACGACGTAGGTGGGCAGGCCCTGCTCCTCCAGCGCCTCCTCGAGCAGGCGCAGCGAGGCGGTGGCGCGGACCAGCACCACGAGCTCGCCCGGGCGGCGGCCGGCGTCGACCTCCCCGCGCAGGCGGTGCGCGACCAGCCGGGCCTCCGCGCGCCGCCACGGCTTGTCGCCGCCGGCGGCGAGGCCGAGCGCCACCTCGTCCCAGCCCTGGGTGGCCGTCACCAGCAGCTCGACGGGCGGCGCGCCGGCCGGCGCGAGGTCGAACAGCCGCAGCGCCCCGTCGGCGTCCTCCGGGGCCTCGCGGCGGCCGGCGCGCAGCGGCGTGAACCGCTCGCCGAGCACGGGCGCGAACGTCGCGTCGAGCACGTCGAGCAGCTCCTGGCGCGAGCGGAAGTTCACCGCGAGGCCGCGCACGCGCTCGGGCGGCAGCGCCGCCGCCCGGCCGCGGAAGATCGCCACGTCGGCGTGGCGGAAGCGGTAGATCGACTGGAACTCGTCGCCGACCGCGAACAGGTTGTCGCGCTCCAGCGCCTCCAGGATCTCCAGCTGGACCGCGTTCGTGTCCTGGAACTCGTCGACCATCAGCAGCGCGAACCGCTCGGCCCAGCGAAGCCGGGTCGCCGGGTCGGCCAGCAGGTCGCGCGCCCGCAGCTCCAGGTCCTCGAAGTCCACCGCCGCCCGCGCGGCCTTCCCCTCCTCATAGGCGGTGTGGAAGCGACGGAGCAGCGCGTCGAGCAGGCGCAGCGCGCCGCGGGCGTGGTGGACGGCACAGGCGTCCCGGTACTCGCGCCATGCCTCCCGGTACGCCTCGCACTCGGGCCCGGTGAGCGCCTTGGCGCCGCCCTTGAGCTCGGCGGCGTCGAGCGCCCCCGGCCAGGGCACGGCGGCGCCACCGAGCTCCGCGCAGGCGGCCAGCGCATCGCGGGCCGCGGCCACGCGGACGCCGTCGCCGGCCGTGGCCAGCGCGCGCTCGGCCGCGGTCCGCGCGGCCGTGAGTGGCGCCGGGTCGGGAGCCCGTCCGGCGGGCGGGACCGCGATGCGCGGGGCGGCGTGGCCGCGGGCGCGCAGCGTGGCGTACGTCCCGCGGACCAGCTCGCGCAGGCCCGGGCCGTAGGCGGCGGCGAGGTCGATCGCCGGCGCGCCCTCGGCGCGGGCCCAGGCCTCGAGCGCGCGCTCGTAGGCCGCTTCGGCCAGCCGGCCGGCGGCGGTCTCCTCGAGCACGGCGAAGCGCGGGTCCAGCCCCGCCGCGAGCGGCTGCGAGCGCAGCAGCCGGGCGCAGAACCCGTGGATGGTGCCGATCCAGGCGGCGTCGACGGCCCGGGCGTGCTCGGCCTCGCCGAGCTCGAGCAGCCGCCGGCGCAGCCGCTCGGCCAGCTCGCCCGCCGCCTTCTCGGTGAACGTCAGCGCGAGGATGGCGCCGACGGCGACCCCGTCCTCGCGCACCGCAGCGGCGATCCGCTCGACCATCACGGCCGTCTTGCCCGAGCCGGCGTTCGCGGCGAGCAGCGACGAGCCGGTGCGGGCGGCGATCGCCGCGCGCTGCTCGCGGGTGAACGCGGGCGGGGTCACGAGCGGCAGATCCCCGGGTGGGCGCACGCGCCCTGCCACGAGCAGCGCTCGGGACAGGGCCGGAGCCGCCCGGCGCGCAGCGCGGTGGCGGCGCGGGCGGCCACGTCGCGGGCGGCGGCGAGCGTCTCCTCGAGCGCGGCGGCGTCGACCACGTCGCCGTTGACGTAGCGGCCGGGGACGTCGTCGCGGACCAGGCCGCGCGGGCGCTGGTCCGCCCGGCCGATCGGCTGGTACAGCGCCCCGGCCACATCGAGCCCGAGGCGCTCGCGCACGGCCAGCGCGTACAATGCCGCCTGCACCTTGCCGTCCTCGGCCCAGCGGGCGCCGGCGGTGACCGTGCGGCCCTTGTAGTCGCGCACCACGGCGCGGCGGCCGTCGACGTCGATCCGGTCGACGCGGCCGCTGACGGCGACGCCGGCCACGTCGAGCGCCGGCGCCTCGTCGCGGTCGCCGCCGAAGCTCCACTCCAGCCGCGCGGGCTCGAAGCCGGCGCCGCAGGCCGCCTCGTGGCGCAGGTAGCGCTCGAGGTCCACCTCGAGGGCGCGCGCGGCGGCCCGGGCGCGGGCCCCGCCGCCGGGCGGCGCGGCGATCTCGGCGATCGCCGCGTGGAGCTCTCCGAGCGCGTCCGGCAGCGTGTCCGGCGTCAGGCGCGCCGAGCCGGTCCGGGCCTTCAGCCGCCGCAGCGTGAGCTCGAGCACGGCGTGGCCCCGGGACCCGCGCTGCAGCGGCTCGGGGTCCGGGTCGACCGGCTCGGGGCGCAGGAGGTGCTCGACCAGCCAGCGCACCGGGCAGCCGGCGAACGCCTCCAGGCCGCGGGCGGACTCGCGGTTGCGCGCCGCGAGGCCGGCCAGCACGCCGGCGGTCGCGGGCGCCGCCAGCGGCGGTGGGTCCGGCTGCGCCTGCTCGGCCGCCTGCGCGCGCCGCAGCTCGTGTGGCGTCGGCGCCTCGGCCGGCGGCCAGGTGACCTCGGCCAGCAGCCGCCGGCCGCGGCCGGTCCACAGCTCCTCGCTGAACAGCGCGCGGACGTCGTCGAGGAAGGGCGAGGGCTGCTGCGGGTCGCCCTCCTCGTCGGACGTGCAGAAGGACAGGAACAGCGCCTCCTCCGGGCGCGAGAGGCACGCGTAGAACAGCGACCGCTCGCGGGCCAGCGTGTCCTCGTGGCGCGGCAGCACGAGTCCGGAGGCCACCGCCAGCGCGGCGCGCGCGCCGTCGTCGAGGAACGGCTCCGGCACCGGCCGGCGCGGCAGCTCGCCCTCCTGCAGGCCGCACACGAACACCGCGCGGAAGCGCCGCGCCCGGATGTCCAGCGGGTCGGCGAGCAGCACGCCGTCCGCCGCCGGCGCGGCGGCCCGGACCTCGACGGCCTCCAGCGCCTCGAGCAGGTCGGCCGGCCCGCCCGCCAGCGCGGCGTCGATGCCGGCGAGCCGCGTGAGCTCCCCCACCGCCGAGCGGAGCGCCGCCGCCGCCCGCGCATCGGACTCCGCCTCGGGGGAGAGCACGGCGCCGCGGCGCACGTGGGGCGCGGTCCAGATCGCCTCCGCCTCGCCGAGCAGCGCGGAGAGGAACGGCTCGGCGCCCGCCGCCGCTGCGGCGGCCAGCGCGTCGAGCTCGCCGAGCGGGACGACGTCGTCGTCCGCCGCGGCCAGCCGGGCGAACAGGCGGCGCGCCTCGTGCGCAGTGCGGGCCTCGCGGCGGCGGACCGCGACCTCGAGGCGGTCGGCGAGGTCGGGGGCGGTCTTGCCGGGGGTGCGCAGCCACGTCACGACGTCTTGGGCGCGACCACCGGGCAGCGCCGCGCGGGCGAACGCGAGCAGGCCGGCGCCGAGCCGGCTGCGGGCGAGCGGCGTGGCCCGCTCGCGCGCCACCGCGATGCCGTAGGCCTCGAGCACCTGGGCGAACAGGTCGCGCGAGAGGTCGCCGCGCACGAGCACCGCGATGTCCTCGGGCGCCATGCCGTCGCGCAGCAGCTCGAGGACCGAGGCGCCGACGAGCTCGGCCTCCGCGCGCGCGCCGCCCGCCTCCAGGAGGCGCACGGCGCCGTTGGGCGGCCGCCGGGCCGGCAGCGGCTCGAACAGGCTGCGCTCGAGGTGGTGCAGGGCGCCGCGGGCGCTGTCGGCGTAGTGGGTGGAGCGCGGCTCGAGCACGACGTGCTCGGCGGCCAGCGGCTTCAACAGCTCGACCGTGGCGGCGCTGCCCGCCAGCGCGGCGCGGCCGGGCTCGTACGGCAGCGCCACGCAGACCGGCGCCGCCGTGAACCGGGCCAGCGTCTCGACGACGTCGAGCTGGGCCGGCGTGAGCTCGTCGAACCCGTAGAGGAACAGCGGCCGATCGCCCCAGGCCGCCGGACGCGCCCGCAGCGCGTTCAGGGCGGCGAGCGCGTACCCGTCGGCGTCGACCGCCCCGAGCGCCTCGAGGCGCCGGTGGTAGGCGGCGTAGAGCGCGGCGAGCTCGGCCGCGTGCGCGGGGGGAGCGCCGATCGCGCCCCAGGCGCGGACCGCGGTGCCGAAACGGCCGGGCGAGACGAGGGACGCCTGGAGCTCGGAGAAGAGGTCGGCGAGCGCGTCCGCGAAGCCCGGAGCGGCGGCGGAGGCGCGCAGGGCGTCCAGCGCGACGTCGGCCACGGCGGCCCGGACGACGCGGCCGCGGGCCAGGCGGCCGAGGCGCCGCGACGGGGCGGACGAGCCCGCGGCGCGGGCGATGTCACGCATCAGACCCGAGAACGTGGTGACCCGGGCGCCGAACACGATCCCGGCGCCCGCGAGCTCACGGGCGTAGTGGCTCGCGTCCGCGGCGGTGGGGACGACCAGCGCGGGCTCGCGCGGCAGCGCGGTGCGCAGGCGCTCGAGGACGGCGCCCGCCTTGGCGGCGTTGGCCGGGCCGGTGATCAGCGTGAGCGGCATGGCGGCCCCTTAGGGTCGCGCGCGGACCGGCCGGAATCGCCGCGGGCGCGCACCGGTTCCCGCTCCGAGCGAGGACAAACCGGCCGTGGACGAATGTACGGCGGCGCAGGTCCGCCGGAATTGCGACGCTGCCGATACCCAGGAGGGCCCCGCCCGCCGATCTGCCGGAGACCGAGATGCCGACGCTCCACCTTCCCGCCGCCCATACCGACACCGACGTCGCGCTCGCTGCCGAGGTCGCCGGGGCCGTGGGGAGCCACGAGCTCTATGTCACGTGGACGCACGGCGAGGGCGCGGGGCTGCCGCCCGAGGTCGAGACGCTGCTCGAGGATCCGCAGAAGCCGGCCGCGGCCTCCCCGATCGCCGAGGTGATCGTCGCCATGGTGCAGGGCATCGCCGCGATCTGGCAGGCGTTCGTCCACCCGCCGGCCACGCGCCCCGAGCTGCCCCCCGGGCCCGAGCACCGGGCAACGCGCCCGGCGGCCGAAGAGCCTTCCGCCTAGGCGGCTACGCCGCCTCGGCCTCGGCCGCCTGCGCGGCCTCCGCCGCGGCCGGCTCGTCCGGCGGCTTGGCGCCGTCGCGCGCCCATGGCTCGTCGAACTCCACGCGCCACTTGCCGTCCTCGGTCTGCATCAGTGCCAGCCGCGCGCGGAACGAGCGGCCCGAGCGGCCCTTGAAGCCGGTGACCGGCTTCTCGGTGCGGCCGTGCGCGATGAGCTCGCGCGCCACGGCCGGCGGCAGCGTCTTGCCCGCCTTGGACTTCCAGATCACGAACCCGCAGCCGGGGTCTTCGCGCGACCAGCAGGAGAAGCCCTTGCGGTTCTCCACGATGTCGTGCCCGCAGACCGGGCACGGCCCGAGGTTGGCGCGCGGGATGCGCACCTCCTTGAGCTTGGCGTCCAGCTCCGCCACGGTCTCGCCGGCGAACAACGCGATGTCGTGCATGAAGCGCGAGCGCTGCTCCTCGCCCTCCTCGATCCGGGCGAGCCGGTGCTCCCAGTCGCCGGTCAGCGACGGCGAGGTCAGCGCATGCTCGCCCAGCAGCCGGATGACGCTCAGCCCCTTCTCCGTGCAGACCAGCGAGCGGCCGTCGCGCTCGATGTAGCCGACGTCGATGAGCCGCTCGATGATCGCCGCCCGGGTGGCCGGCGTGCCGATCCCCGAGTCCTTCATCGCCTCGCGCAGCTCGTCGTCGTCGACGAGCTTGCCCGCCGTCTCCATGGCGGCCAGCAGCGAGGCGTCGGAGTAGCGCCGCGGCGGCTTGGTCACCTTCTCCTCCGCGCCCACCTCGAGCGTCGCCACGTCCTCGCCCTGCGTGAGCTTCGGCAGGGCCTGTGAGACCGTGTCGTCGTCATCGGACGCGCTCCGGTCCTCCAGCGACTCCTCGCCGTAGACGCCGCGCCAGCCGGCCTCGACCAGCACGCGCCCCGTGGTGCGGAACACGTGCTCGGCCACCGAGGTCTCCAGGCGGGTGTTCTCGAACACCGCGTCCGGGTGGAAGATGGCCAGGAACCGGCGCACCACGAGGTCGTAGACGCGCCGGTCGTCGTCCGAGAGCTTGTCCAGCCGGTGCTGGGCGTTGGTGGGGATGATCGCGTGATGGTCGGTGACCTTCGCGTCATTGATCACGCGGCCGAGCGGCAGCACGTCCAGCCCCGTCACGTAGGCCGCGGCGCGGGAGTACTCGCGGCGCGTGCCCACGACCGCCGCCGTCGGCTTGATCTCCCCCACCATGTCCGATGGCAGGAACCGCGAGCTGGTGCGCGGGTAGGTGAGCGCCTTGTGCTCCTCGTAGAGCCGTTGCGCGGCGGCCAGCGTCCGCCGCGCGGAGAACCCGTAGCGCGTGTTCGCCTCCCGCTGCAGCGACGTGAGGTCGTACAGCAGCGGCGCGCGCTCCTTGCGCGTGGTCTTCTCGAGCTTGGTGATCGTCCCCGGCCGGTCGCGCACCGCCGCGACGACCGCCTCGGCCTCCGCCGCGGTCTTCAGCCGGGGCTGGGAGCCGGCGTGGAAGCGGCCGGAGTAGCGGCGCCCGGCCTCGCCCGACGTGGGCTCGAACAGCGCGTCGACCAGCCAGTACGGCTCTGGCTTGAACGCGCGGATCTCCTCCTCGCGGCGGGCCACGATGGCCAGCGTGGGCGTCTGCACGCGCCCCAGCGAGACCGCGCCGTCGAACGACGAGCGCAGCCGGATGGTGGCCGCCCGCGTGGCGTTCATGCCCACGATCCAGTCCGCCTCCGAGCGCGAGCGGGCCGCCTCCTCCAGCAGCGCCATCTCCCCCGACGGCCGCAGGGACCCGAACGCATCCTTGATCGCCTTCGCCGTCATCGATGACAGCCATAGGCGCTGCACGGACTTCTTCGCCCCCGCCTTCTCGAACGTCCAGGCGAAGATCAGCTCGCCCTCGCGGCCGGCGTCGCAGGCGTTGATCACCTCGTCGACGTCGTCGCGCTTGAGCATCCGGGTGATCACCGACATCTGCTTGCGCGAGCGCTCGTCGCGCACGACGAGCTTGAAGCGGTCCGGCACGATCGGCAGGTCGGCCATCCGCCACTTCTTGTACTTGGGGTCGTACTCGTCCGGCTCGGCCAGCTGCACCAGGTGGCCGACCGCCCAGGTGACGACGTGGTCGTCGGACTCCAGATAGCCCTCGTGCTTGGCGAACGCGCCGGGCAGCGCGCGCGTGAGGTCGCGGCCGACCGACGGCTTCTCGGCGATGACGAGCGTCTTGCCCATTGGGTTGGCGAGAGTAGCGGTTAGCCCGCGCAGGGCCCGGTCGAGACCCCGGATGAGCGCCGAGCCCGCCGCAATTCCGACCGCACTATCGCGTTCGGGATGCCGAAGCCGCCGCGCGGGCCGCTTGTGGTGGCGGCGAACACCGTGGCCACCACGTCGCCCCGCGAATCGATCATCGGGCCGCCGGAGTTGCCGGAGCGGACCGCGCCGCGCAGCGACACGATCGACCGCCGCACCGGCCCGCGCCCGTAGGCGTCCTGGGTGATCACCTCGCGCGTGTCGCCGAGGCGCCCGGCCCGGACGTCGAACGGGCCGTTCTCCGGGAAGCCGAGGATCGCCGCGGAGACGCCCGACGCGGGGTCGGAGGCCATCGAGAGCGCCGGCTCCCGCAGGCCCGGCACGCGCAGGATCGCGATGTCGTTGTGCGGGTCGAACACCAGCGCCTGGGCCTGGATGCCGGGCGCGTGGCCGCGCGGCAGCACCCGCGTGTCGTGCTGGCCGGCCACCACGTGGGCGTTCGTGACCACGATCCCCGGCGACGCCACCCAGCCCGAGCCCTCGATCCCCAGCCCGCAGGCGCTGCCGATGATCCGCACGACGCTGTCGCGCGCGGCGCGCACCCCGGGGGCCCGGGCGATCCCCGCCGTCGGCGCCGGCACGCGGGCCTCCGGGCCGTCGATGCGCGGGAACGGGTCCAGCCGCCCCAACTCGTCGATCAGCCCGCTCGACGGGGGCAGGATCGCGTTGAGCTGGCGCAGGATGTGCGACTGCTGGACCTCCTGGCGCGCGTTGCCGCCGTTGGCCAGGGCGAGCGCGCCGAGCACCCAGGCCATCCCGAGGCCGACGCAGCCCGTGAGGACGGCGCCGAGCATCCCGTCGACCGCGGTCACCGCCGGGTTGCGCAGCCGTGAGCGCAACCGGGCGCCGAGCCCCTCGAAGCCGAGCGCGAACACCGCGCCGGCGACCAGCGCGCCGATCAGCCCGAATGCCGGCGCCCAGGGGGACTGACGGCCGTCGTGCAGCACCAGCGGGCCCAGCCGCGTGCCCAGCCAGGCGCCGACCGCGAACCCGGCCAGGGCGAGCGCCCCGGCCACGAACCCCTGCGCCCACCCGAACAGGGCGAGCACGAGCACGATGCACACGATCAGCCAGTCGATCCCGGTCACTTCTGCCGAGCGTACCTGGGTAGTCCCGCCACGCTCGTAGCATCCCTACAGCCGCCATGACCGACATCGCCCCCCGCCGCCCTCGCCCCCGCCGGCGGGTCATCGCCGACCCACGCCGCTTCGGGACGCTCGTGGGCATCGCGCTGGCCGCGCTGATCGCGGGCGTGGTCATCGGGGCCCTGCACGTCCCCTCCGAGCGGCGGATGGGCAGCGCCTACGCGCTCGCCTGGGCGCACCAGGACTACGGCGCGATGTACGCGCTGTTGTCCGACGCCACCCAGGCGGACACCTCGCGCGCGGCCTTCCGCAGCGCGTACGAGCGGGCGGCCGACACGCTCACGCTCGAGCGCGTCAGGACGGGCAAGGTGCGCAAGGACGGCCACGCCGCGCGCCTGGCCGTGAGCTTCGTGACGCGGATCTTCGGCACGCTGCGCGGTGAGGTCGTGCTGCCGGCCGGGGACCGGGCGGCCGGCGGCTCGGGCGTCGACTGGTCGCCGGACCTGGTCTACCCCGGCCTGCGCCCGGGCGAGACGCTTCGCCGCACGACCGTGATGCCGCCGCGGGCCACGATCGTGGCCCGCAACGGCGTGGCCATCGCCAAGGGCGCGAACCGCGTCTCGAGCCTCGGGCCGCTGGCCGGGCAGATCGCGGGCACGGTCGGCCCGGCCCCGCCCGACCGGGCGCAGGCGCTGGCCGCCCGCGGCGTGCCCAACGGCGCGACGGTCGGCCTCACCGGGCTGGAGCGCGAGTTCGACGACCAGCTGTCCGGCACGCCCGGCGGCACGCTCTACGCCGGCCGCCGCGTCCTGGCCCACCGGCCGCCCGCACGAGGCCACGCGGTGCGCACCTCGATCGACCCGGCGGTCCAGAGCGCCGCCGTCAGCGCGCTCGCCGGCCGCCTCGGCGGGATCGCCGTGGTCCGGCCGGGCACGGGCGAGATCCTCGGGCTGGCCGGGATCGCCTACTCGGCCCCGCAGCCGCCCGGCTCGACGTTCAAGATCATCACGCTGGCCGGCGTGCTCGCGCACCATGTGGCGAGCAAGACCCAGGTCTTCCCCTACGCGACATACGCGACGCTGAGCGGCGTCGAGTTGCAGAACGCCAACGGCGAGTCGTGCGGTGGCTCGCTCGAGTCCGCGTTCGCCAACTCGTGCAACTCGGTGTTCGCCCCGCTCGGCGCGAAGCTGGGCGCGTCCCGGCTGGTGGCCACGGCGGAGCGCTTCGGCTTCAACGAGGACCCCGGGATCATCGGCGCCGCCCGGTCCACCCTCCCGCAGGCGAACCAGATCGGCGACGACCTGGCGGTCGGCTCGTCGGCGATCGGTCAGGGCAAGGTGCAGGCGACGCCCCTGCAGATGGCGCTGGTGGCCGCCACGATCGGCGAGCACGGCCTCCGCCACCGCCCGACCCTGCTCGAGGGCGGCGACACGGCGACGGCGCGCGCCGCGAGCCCGTCCGTCGCCCGCACGATCGGCCATTTCATGCGCGCGGTGGTGACCGGCGGGACCGGCGCGGCGGCCGCCGTGCCCGGCGTCAAGGTGGCGGGCAAGACCGGCACGGCCGAGCTGCGCACCACGGTCAAGCCGGTGCCGACGCCCGACGCCAGCGGCCAGATCCCGCCGCAGAGCGACACGACGCCGCAGGACGACGCCAGCGACACCGACGCCTGGTTCACCGCGTTCGCCCCGCTCACGCACCCGAGCGTGGCGGTGTGCGTGCTGCTGGTCGGCCAGGGCGCCGGCGGGGCCACGGCCGCACCGGCCGCCCGGATCGTCCTGGAGGCCGCGCTGAAGCGGGGCTAGCGCCCGTTAGAGGTCGAGCGAGATCGTCGCCGACTTGCCGGCGTGGTTGATGTGCAGCAACATCGGGCGGTTCTGCACAGCCGACACGGGGAAGCGGAACAGCAGCAGCTCGCCGGCGATCGGGTTGATGCCCGCGGTGGTCTGCTGGTTCGGGAACCACGCGGCCGGCGTCATCCTGACCGGCGTGTAGGCGTAGGGGTTGAGGCTGCGATTCTGCTGCAGCGGACGGAACTGGTCGCCCTCGGTGTCGTCGATCACGTAGGCCGACCGCGGTGCAGGCACCTGCGTCAGATCGGAGTAGTTCTTCGCCCGGATGAAGACGCCGAACCACAACAGGCCCTTCCGGTCGAGCTGGGTGCCGGCCGGCAGGCCGCCCAGGTACTCCGAGTCCTCGGTGTCGCCCGGCGTCAGGTAGCGCGAGATCTGCACCTGGTAGGACAGCGGGCCGACCTGGACCCACGTGCCCTCGTCGGGCGCGAAGGTGACGACGGACTGCTTGTCGCCGCAGCCCGCGGCGAGCAGGCCGGCGGCGGCCACCAGGGCGATCAGCGAGCGGCGGATCACGGACGGCATGATTACAGTCCGCCGACCGTGACGCGCTTGCCCCGGTCGTAGTCCTCCTCGAGGATCGACTGCAGGCGGGAAAGGGCCTTCGCGAGCCGCCGCTTCGTCCAGCCGCGCTTGAGCATGACGCCCTCCATGAGGCGGTCGGTCAGCAGCGCCGGCTCGGTCTCCGTGGTCACCTCGACGCGCGTCGCCGCCCCGCTCGGCATCAGCGTCCAGGTCGTCCACGTCTTGTTGCGGTTGAACTTCCCGCCCCGGCCCGCGGCGACGATCCGATACGGCGGCTCGACCTCGAGGAACGTCATGTCGCCCCAGGCATAGCGCTCGCCCTTGCGGTTGGCCTTGAAGCGCGCACCGGCGCCGCGGCCGTAGGAGTCGACGCGGGTGAGCCGCCACTCCGTCATCCAGTGATCGGTGAACTCCGCGTGGTTGGCGATGTCCGCGAGGTACTCGAAGACCTCCTCGCGGGGACGGTCGATCACGACATCGGAAGTGACTGGATCCATCGCCTCCGGATCATAGGCGGCGGCGCACCGAATGCCCCCGCTCGGCCGAGTGCACGACGGCCTCCTGGCCGTCCACCGGGCCGGAGGGGCGGCAGAGCGCGCACAGCACCCGCTCGCCCTCGACGAGCACGACCTCGCCGACGAGCGGCGTGCGCCGGCAGCGCGCGCAGTCGAGGCGCCCGGCGCCCAACGCGCGCAGGCTGGCCCCGACGAGGGAGATCTCCCGGGGGGCGGAGAACGAGAAGCGCCGCCGGCGGGGCATCGAGGGCGTGCGCAGCAGTGCGGGGGGCATGGGACCGGGTTTCGGCCTCTTCGGAGCCAACCCTGCAATGTGCACGCGCTGACCCAAATGGGGTCGCGCCCGCAGGCCGGGCGCCCTATCCTTCGCGCCGGAGAGGGCTGCGCAATCCCAGAAAGGTTGCTGTCTTGACGGACCCACGTTTCGAGTTCGACGTCCAGAGCACCGGGACCCTCGCCGGGCTCTCGGCGGACGCCATAACGCTCGCCGGCGAGACAGCGCGCCGCGAGCCGCCCGCGTGGCTGGCCGAGGCGCGCGCCTCGGTGCCCTCCGCCGGCCGCTACCTGGCCTACGAGCAGGACGGGCGCCGGATCGTCGTCCCGCTCTCGCGCGAATGGACGCGGATCGGCCGCTCGCTGGCCGCCGACGTGCGCTTCGACGACGCCACGGTCTCGCGCCGGCACGCGCTGGTCGCCGTGGAGGAGAACGGCGTGCGCGTGCTCGACGACCGCTCCCTGAACGGGATCCAGGTCAACGGCCGGCGCGTCGAGTGGAGCCCGCTGACCGACGGCGACGAGCTGGTGATCGGCCGCCACGCCCTGTACTTCCTGGACACCGTGGCCTCGACGGCCGCGCCCGAGCACGCCTCCCTGGCCGAGTAAGGCTCGCCGCTATCGTGCTCGGCCGCCATGGCCGACACGATTGCGGTCCTCTCGCTCAAAGGCGGCACGGGCAAGACGACCACCGTCCGCACGCTGACCGACGCCTTCCGGCGCACGGGACTCGACGTCCTCGCGCTCGACCTCGACCCGCAGGGCAACCTCTCCGACTACTTCGACGTCCCGCCGGATGCCTCCCCGACGATCGCCGACGTGCTGGCCGGCGACGCCAAGGTCAAGCACGCCGCCCACGGCGGGATCGTCCCGGCCACGCCGATCCTCGCCGAGGTCGAGCGCTCGCTGTCGGGCAAGATGGGCCGCGAGCTCATCCTGCGCAAGGCCCTGAAGGACGCCCGCAAGTCCTACGACGTCGTGCTGATCGACTGCCCGCCGGCGCTCGGCCTGCTGACCGTCAACGGCCTGGTGGCGGCCGACTGGGCATTGATCTCCTCCGAGGCCCAGTACTTCGCGCTGCAGGGCGTGCAGGGCGCGCTCGAGGTGATCGAGCAGGCGCGCGAGTACTACAACGCGGACCTCGAGTGGCTCGGCGTGGTGATGAACATCGCCGACATGCGCACGGTCCACTCCCGCGACGCGTACGCGCAGCTCAAGGAGCACTTCGGCGACAAGGTGTTCGAGTCCGTGATCCGCTCGTCGATCGCCTACGCGGAGTCCGCCGAGAAGGCGATGTCGATCCTCGACTACCGCCCCGACCTCGGCGAGGACTACCTCGACCTGGCGCGTGAAGTTCTCGGGCGCGTCGGCCGCGTGGACGCCCAGCGCGCCCTAAAATGATCTGACGTATGGCGATCCGCGTGTTCCACTGCGACGACTCGGAGGCGTTCACGCGGCTCGTCGCGTTCTGGCTGGCCGAGCACCCGGACCTCGAGCACGTCGGCGCGGCCCACACGTCGGACGCCGCGCTGGCGGCCCTCCCCGCCGTGCGGCCGGACGTGGTCCTGCTGGACACGATGGGCGTGCCGGGTGACGACTCGCTGCTGCAGCGCATCCGCGCGGTCGTGCCGGACGCGGCGGTGGTCGTGTACTCCGGCTACGTGCGGCTCATGCAGGAGGGCGAGCTGGGAAGCGCCGCCGACGCGTACCTGCAGAAGAGCGACGACGAGGGCGAGCTGGTGGCCACGATCCGGCGCGTCTTCTCGCCTCGCTGAGCCCGGCGTCAGAACTCACGGACCTCCGCGCCGGCAGGAGAGAACGGCACGCGCAGCACGTCGGCCCACCCGTCGGCCTCCTCGCCCAGCCTCGCCGCGACCGCCCCCGTGGCCTCGAAGTCGCACCACACCAGCACGGTCGGTCCCGCGCCGGAGATCGTCGCGCCCAGCGCGCCCAGCGACTGAGCGCGGCCCACCAGCTCCCACGACCGGGGATACAGATGCGCCCGGCGCGGCTGGTGCAGCCGGTCCGCCAGCCCGCGCGAGATCAGGCCGAGGTCGCCGCGCTCGAGCCCGAGCAGCAGCAGCCCGGCGTGGCCCACGTTGAACACCGCGTCCTCCATCGGGATGCGCGCCGGGAGCGCCTGGCGGGCCCGCACGGTGCGCACGTGCTCGTCGGGGACGACGAGCAGGACCTCGAGGCCGGGGGGCGGCTCCAGCCGCTCGACGCCGCCCGCCGAGCAGAGCACGATCCCGCCCAGCAGGGCGGCGGCGACGTTGTCGGGGTGGCCCTCCATCCGCGTCGCCTCGGCGAGGACGTCGGCGCCGAGCTCGAAGATCGAGTCGGCCGCCACGAGGCCGGCCACGATCGCGGCGGCGCTCGTGCCCAGGCCGCCGGACAGCGGGATGTCGGAGCGGATGGTGAACTCGAAGCCGTCGACCGCGTGCAGGGCGGCGAACCCGCGCACGCACAGGTTGCGCCGGTCGGTGGCGATGGCCAGGTCGGTGTGGACGGCGAAGCGGCCGGTCTCCACCACCTCGACCTCCATGTGCAGGTCGAGGGCGGCGCCGAGCACGTCGAACCCCGGCCCGAGGTTGGCCGACGACGCGGGGACGCGGACCAGGCGGCGGCGGTTCACCGAAGGACCGCGGCCTCGACCGCGGCGATGTCCGGCTCGCACGGCACGACGGCGCCGGCCTGGGACAGCGCGGTCTGCGGGTCCTTCAGCCCGTGGCCGGTGAGCACGCACACGAGCTTCTGCGCGTCGCCGGCGCCGTGGGTCAGCAGCCCCGCCACGCTCGCCGCCGACGCCGGCTCGCAGAACACGCCCTCCGCCGCGGCGAGGAAGCGGTAGGCGTCGAGGATCTGGGCGTCGCTGACCGCGGCGACGCGCCCGCGCGAGCCCGTGAACGCCTCCATCGCCTCCTCCCAGCGGGCCGGGTTGCCGATGCGGATCGCGCTCGCCACGGTCTCGGGCTGCGAGACCGGCGCGCCGTGCACCAGCGGCGCGGCGCCCTCGGCCTGGAAGCCGAGCATGCGCGGCGCGGCGTCGATCTCGCGGAAGCCCTTCCAGTAGGCGGTCACGTTGCCGGCGTTGCCCACGGGGATGCAGAGCGCGTCGATCGGGCCGATCGCCTCGGCGACCTCGAACGCCGCGGTCTTCTGCCCCTCCAGCCGGAACGGGTTGACCGAGTTGACCAGCGCGATCGGGTGGCGCTGCGTGAGCTCGCGCACGAGCTTCAGCGCCTCGTCGAAGTTCCCGCGCAGCGCGATCACGCGCGCGCCGTGCATCAGCGCCTGCGCCAGCTTGCCGGTGGCGATCTTGCCCTCGGGCACGATCACCGCGCCGCGCAGGCCGGCCCGGGCCGCGTAGGCGGCCAGCGAGGCGGCGGTGTTGCCGGTCGAGGCGCAGATCACCGCCTCGGCGCCGCCGCGCACGGCGTCGGACACGGCGCAGGTCATCCCCCGGTCCTTGAACGAGCCGGTGGGGTTCGCGCCCTCGATCTTCAGCCAGACCTCGGCGCCGACCCGCTCGGACAGCCGCTCGGCCAGCAGCAGCGGCGTCGAGCCCTCCTCCAGCGACACCACTGGGTCGTCCGCCGCGAACGGCAGCCGCTCGCGGTAGCGCTCGATCAGCCCCATCAGGCGAACTCCTCGTCCAGGACCCGGATCGCCCGCGGCGCGGAGCGCACGAACGGCATCTGCCCGATCAGCCGCACCGCCGCGTAGAAGCGCGACTCGAGCAGCGGGTGCAGCACCATCACCAGCCGGGCGTGCTCGCCCAGCCCGCGCTGGATGACCGAGCGGATCGACGCGCCCTGCATGCCCAGCACCTCCGCCACCTGGGCGAGCACGCCGGGCTGGTCGTCGACCTCCATGGCCAGGTAGAACGCCGAGCGCACGTCGGCCACCACCGGCAGCTCGTCGGTCGTCTCCGGCGTGGACGCGGGCGGGATCATCGCCGAGACGACGTCGCCGAGCACGGCGCTGGCCGTCTGCGGGCCGCCCGCGCCCGGCCCGGACAGCGTGATCTCGGTGATCGCCTCCGACTCGACCGTGACCGCGTTGAACGCGCCGTTGACGCTCGCCAGCGGGTGCCCGGGATAGAGGAACGCGGGGTGGACGCGCACCGAGATCCCGCCGTCCACGCGCTCGGCCGTGCCGATCAGCTTCAGCCCGAGGTTGAGGTCGCGGGCGAACTCGACGTCCTCGGGCGTGATCTGCTCGATCCCCTCGTAGGTGACCTGGTCGAGCGTGACCGGCGAGGAGAACGCCAGCCGGGCCAGGATCGCCATCTTGGCCGCGGCGTCGCGGCCGGTGACGTCGTCGGTCGGGTCGGCCTCGGCGTAGCCCAGCTCCTGCGCCCGGGCGAGCGCCTCGCCGTAGGACAGCCCGCCGCGGGCCATCTCGGTGAGGATGAAGTTCGTGGTGCCGTTGACGATCCCGTGGATGCGCTCGACGTGGGCGGCGGCCAGCGTCTCCTGCAGCACGCGGATGACCGGCACGACGCCGGCCACGGCGCCCTCGAAGCGCAGCTGCACGCCGTGCTCGCGGGCGCACGACCACAGCTCCTCGCCGTGCGAGGCGAGCAGCAGCTTGTTGGCCGAGACCACGTGCTTGCCCGCCCGCATCGCCCGCAGCACGTAGTCGCGCGCCGGGTCGATGCCGCCGATCAGCTCGACGATCAGGTCCGAGTCGCGCAGGATCTCCTCGAAGTCGCCCCGCGAGCGCGTGAGCACGCCGGACACCTCGGGCCGCAGCCCGGTGATCGCCGCCACGTGCTCCGCCCGCTCGTCCACCAGCGCCGCGAACGCGGAGCCGACCGTGCCGTGGCCCAGCAGGCCGACCCTAAACGTCTCTGGCATAGAGGTCCTCGAAGGTCTCCCGGCGCACGACGAGCCGCGCGCTCCCGCCCGCGCAGAACACCACGGGGGCGCGCGGGACGCCGTTGTAGTTGTTGGCCATGGCGTAGACGTAGGCGCCGGTGACCGGCATGGCCAGGACGTCGCCCGGCCGCGGGTCGGGCAGGTTCGTCTCGCGGATCAGCACGTCGCCCGACTCGCAGTGCTTGCCCACCACCGTGCAGGCGGAGCCCGGCGCGCCGACCCGGTCGGCCACGTCGGCCTCGTAGGGCGCGTCGTAGAGCATCGGGCGCAGGTTGTCCGACATGCCGCCGTCGACGGCCACGAACCGCACCGGCCCGTCCTCCAGCGGCACGTCCTTGACCGACTCGACGGTGTAGAGCGTCACGCCCGCGCCGGCGGTGAGCGCGCGGCCCGGCTCGAGCGAGAGCCTATGGCCGGGCCCCAGCACCTCCTCGGCGGTGGCGATCATCGCGCTCACGTACTCGCCGACCGTGGGCGGGCGCTGCGCGGGGACGTAGGCCACGGCGAGCCCGCCGCCCAGGTCGTAGGCCTCGAAGTCGCCGAGGGTGGCGATCGCCTGCACCGCGGCCCGCCAGGGCGCGAGGTCGAACAGCTGCGAGCCGATGTGGATGTGGATCCCGCGCAGGTTGGCCCACGGCGCCGCGCGCAGGCGCTCGATCGCCTCCGGCGCGTCGGACAGCGGGAAGCCGAACTTCGAGCCGGCGTGCCCGGTGAGGATGGCCGCGTGCGTGTCGGCCACCACGCCGGGGGTGACCCGGACAAGGACGTCGGCGGGCGCGGCGATGCGCGCGAGGCGGTCGAGCTCGTCGAAGTTGTCCACCACGATCCGCGCGCCGGCGTCCGCGGCCGCACGCAGCTCGGCCTCGGACTTGGCGTTGCCGTGGAACAGGATGCGCCGGCCCGTGAAGCCGGCGCGGCGGGCCAGCGCGAGCTCGCCGCCCGAGGCCACGTCGACCGACAGGCCTTCGCGCTCGAACACCCGCAGCACCGCCGTGCAGGGGAACGCCTTGGACGCGAACACCACCTCGTGGCCGCCCATGGCGGCGGTGAACTCGCGCGCCCGGGCGCGCAGGTCGTCCTCCGCGACGGCGTACAGCGGCGTGCCGAACTCGCGGGCCAGCTCCAGCGCGTCGCAGCCGCCGATGGCGAGCCGGCCGCCGTGCACCTCCGACGCCTCGGGATAGAGCGAGCTGACCGCGGTCGCCATGTCGGCGGCTGACTCTAGTGAGCCCGGCGTGACCGGGGCGACGTGGCACCATGCGGCAGATGCGCCGCATCGTCCTCTTCCTCACCTTCTCGCTCGCGCTGGTCCTGCCGGCCGCGGCGAGCGCCCACCCCCGCGCGCCGCGCTGGGTTCCCGTCCCGACCGGGTCGACGCAGCAGTTCCGCGGCCTCGACGCGGTCGACCGCCGCACCGCGTGGGTCGGCGGCAGCGCCGGCCAGGTGCTGCGCACCACCGACGGCGGGCGCAGCTGGCAGGACGTCTCGCCGCCCGGCAGCACCGGCCTGCTGTTCCGCGACGTCGAGGCCCAGGACGCGTACCGGGCGAGCGTGCTGGCCATCGGCGAGGGCGACGCCTCGCGCATCTACACCACCTTCGACGGCGGCCGCCACTGGACGCTCGCGTTCGTCAACGCCGACCCGGACGCGTTCTACGACTGCATGGCCTTCTATCCCGGCCACCGCGACGGGCTGGCGCTGAGCGACCCGGTCGGCGGGAAGTTCCGCATCGCCGCCACGCGCGACGGCGGCCGCAGCTGGCGCGTGCTGCCCAACGCCGGGATGCCGCCGGCCGTCGCCGGCGAGGCCGGCTTCGCCGCCAGCGGCACCTGCCTGGTCACGAGCGGCCGCGACGCCTGGTTCGCGAGCGGTGGCGGGGCGGCGCGGGTCTTCCACTCGCGCGACGGGGGCCTGCACTGGACGGTCACGACCGCGCCGATCCCCGCGAGCGACGCCGGCGGCGTGTTCTCGCTGGCCTTCCGCGACCCGCGCGACGGCGTGATGGTGGGCGGCGACTTCACCGCGCCGACCAATGGCACACGCGCCTCCGGGTTCACGCACGACGGCGTCAGCTGGCGCGCGGGCGGCGACCTGTCCGGCTACCGCTCCGGCGTCGACTGGATGTGGGGCGAGCGCGACACGCTCGTGGCCGTCGGCCCGACCGGCTCGGACATCAGCTACGACGGCGCCCGCAGCTGGACGGCGTTCGACACGACCGACTTCGACGCCGTCGACTGCGTGCCCGGCACCTGCTGGGCGAGCGGCCCGAACGGCGCGGTCGCGGTGCTCGCTCAGCCGAAGTAGGCCGCCGCGCCCTTGCCCTTGAGGCAGCGCTTCGGGCCGAAACTCGCCGGCGGGGGCACCTTGATCGCGACACAGCGGTAGACCGTGCGGCCCGCGTAGCGCCCGGGGTTCGACAGCGTGACCCGGGCGTGCGTCTTGATGCGGTGGCCGCTCGCCGCGTCCGGGTCGTCGTCGCTCGAGTCGCTGATGCCGGTGGCCCGGGCGACATTCGCGCCCCAGTGGCTCCAGTGCAGCCGCTCGAGCACCCATTGGCCGTCGAGGAAGATCGGGAACCCCTTCGGCTTGATCACGAACTGTCCCGGGAGCTGGCCGAAGGGCGAGGCGAAGAAGTAGACGACGCGGGAGGCCGTCGCGGGCGGCGGGAGCTGCGTCACGCCCGCCGTGCTGATGGTGAAGCCCTGGCCGGAGGCCACCGTGCAGGTCATGCCCGCAGCGTCACCGGTGCAGCGGTACGGTCCCACGCGGCTCCTCTGGCCGGCGTGGAGCCTGGGCGAGCCGGTCCCCCAGTTCTTCGTGCAGACGGTGTCGTGGCACACCTGGACGGTGCCGTCGCGCGCCACCTGGGCGGAGCGCTGCGGCGCGCGGGTGGCGCACCAGGCGCGGTCGACCTCCCCCGTCGTGCCGATCTGACACCAGACGCTGCCGTCCGGCGACAGGAAGTCGCTCAACCGGACGGACGGCCACGGCCCCTTCGGCCGGGTGATCGGATGCAGGCTGCGCGCCAGGCGCAGGAGCGCCGGCAGGCGCACGTGCGACGTGATCAGCGTGACCTCCACCCCGCCGGGCTTGCGCAGCGACAGCAGGAACCCGTGGCGGAAGCCCTGGGCAAGCGTGGCGCCGCCCGCGCAGCCGGCGTGGTGGCAGAACACCTCGACCGGCACGCGGCGCCCGTCGATCGTCACGCGCTCGACGGCCATCGCCTCACCGGGGTCGCCGCAGCGCTCGGGCGCGGCCTCGTAGACGCTCACGCGCGCCGGCGACCCGTGCCGGGCATAGCTCGCCACGACCGAGTACGGGTCCGTCGGGCCGCCCCCGCAGGACAGCCGGCGCACCGAAGCGCGCAGCCCGAGCGCGTGCGCCGGCGCGTAGACGGGGAAGCCGACCCGCGGGTCCGCGGCGGCGGCCGCCCACGTACCGGCGCGGGCCGCGCCCGCACCCAGGCCGGCGAGCGCCAGCACCACCACTGCGACGGCTGTCACGCGACCGAGCATCGGGCCCTCCGTAGTCCGCTCGGCGCGAGCCTATCCGAGCGCGCGCGTCAGAGGTAGTTCATCGGGTTGACCACCTGCCCGTTGATCCGCACCTCGAAGTGCAGATGCGGCCCGAAGCAGCGGCCCGTGCAGTCGCTGTAGCCAATCACCTGACCCTGGGCGACGTGCTGGCCCATCGTGACGGCGAAGCGCTCCTGGTGCGCATAGCAGGTGGACATCACGCCCGTGTGCTGGATGCAGGTGAAGTTCCCGTAGCCGCCGGAGGTCGCCGTGGTCTGCATCAGCACGACGGTGCCGGCGGCGGCGGCGCGGATCGGCGTGCCCGACGGGACGCCGATGTCGATGCCCGGATGGCAGGCCTCCCAGGCGCGGGCCTCGCAGAACGGCGACGTGATCGGGCCGTTGACCGGCCAGATCAGCCCGCCCGAGCCGGGGCGGATCGGGCCCGCCACCGCCGGGCCGGCGACCGACGCCAGCCGCGCCTCGATCTTGTGCTGCTCGGAGCGCAGGCCCGCCACGTCGTCCTCGAGCTTGTGCCGGCTGGCCTGCGTGGAGGCCAGCAGGCGCTGCTTGCCCGCGCGGTAGCCGGCCAGCTTGTTCTGCGTGCCCTGCAGCCCCACCTTGACGCTCGCCACCTGGTCGCGCCGCGACTGGATCTGCGCGGTGACCTGCGTCTCCTTCTTCTCCAGCCCGCCCAGGCGCGTGGCCGCAGCCGTGGCCTGCGCCTTCGCCGTCACGACCGCGTCGATGATCTGGGTGTCCTGGTGCGAGAGCCGCTGCATGAACTCCGTCTGCTCCAGCAGGTCGGCGAAGCCGTTGGCATTGAGTACCACCGACACGAGGTCCGGCTCGCCGGTCTCGTAGATCTGCACGAGCCGCTGGGCCAGCACCCGCCGGGCCTCGAGCAGCCGGGCGCGCAGCCGGGCCAGGCGCAGGCGCTCGGCCCGCAGCTTCTGCTGGACCTGGGCGAGCTGCGCGCGCTCGGCGTCCAGGTTGGTCTGCAGCTTCGCCTCGCGGGTGGCCAGCCGGCTGATGCTGCCCTCGAGGCTGTCGATCCGGTGCGTGTACGCGCTGATGTCGCTGGTCAGCACCTGCTCGTGGCGCCGCTTGACGCCGATCTGCGACTCCTTGTGGTTGATCTTGTTCTGGATCGACCCGGCGGTCTGGGCCGTGGAGCCCACGGGCAGCACCGCCCACAGCACGATGGGCACGGCCACGACGACCAGGGCGAGCAGGCAGAGGCGCGCGCGCATTGCGGCCGGCCATGCTAGGCGGCCGGGCCCGGCAGGCCTGCACGGTTTGCTGCATGGTGCAGGCCTTTCACCCAGCGGCTAAATCTTGCTAAGGCGGGCCGCGCGCCTCATACCATCTGAGGGGACATGCCTCGCCCCAAGTCGTTCGGCAAAGACACCGGCCTCCAGCTGCGGATGGTCCTCACGCTGTTCCTGCTCGGCGCCGTGTACGTCGTCCTGGTCGGCGTGCTGTTCGCGGCGGGCGCGTCGGGCGTGACCATCGCCATCGTGGCCGGCGGCCTGGCGGCCCTGAACCTGTTCGCCTCGGACAAGCTCGCGCTGGCCGCGATGGGCGGGCGCGTCGTCACGCCGGCCGAGGCGCCGCAGCTGCACGCGCTGGTCGAGCGGCTGTGCGTGCAGGCCGACCTGCCGAAGCCGAAGGTCGCCGTGGCCAACACGCGGATGCCGAACGCCTTCGCGCTCGGGCGCTCGCCCAAGTCCGCCACCGTGTGCGCGACGACGGGGATCATGGATCTGCTCTCGACCGCGGAGCTGGAGGGCGTGATGGCGCACGAGCTCACGCACGTGGCCAACCGCGACGTGATGGTGATGACGCTCGCCGCGTTCTTCGCCACGATCGCCGCCTACATCGTCCAGTTCGGGTTCCTGTTCGGCGGCGCCATGTCCAGCGACGACGACGACGGCCCGTCCGCCATGGTCGTTGCTGCTCGTCTCGTTGGCCGTCTACGTCGTCTCCTTCTTCCTCATGCAGGCGCTGTCGCGCTACCGCGAGTACGCGGCCGACCGCGGCTCGGCGCTCATCACCGGGCGCCCGTCCGCGCTGGCCAGCGCGCTGGTGAAGATCTCGTCCGGCATGCACCGGATCCCACAGCAGGACCTGCGCGCGTCCAGCCAGATGAACGCGTTCTTCATCTTCCCGGCGGGCGCCGGCAAGGGCCTCGGCGCGCTGTTCGCCACGCACCCGCCGATGGAGAAGCGGATCGCCCGCCTGCAGCGCCTGGAGGCGCAGCTGCAGGGTACGATCGCCGCCTAGTGGGTTTCCTCGACATCCTGCGCGGCAAGCGCGAGCTCAAGCAGCCCGCGGCCGACCGGCTGTTCGCCATGTCGACCGCCTACGTCAAGCTCGACATGGAGCTGCACCTGAAGTCGTCGGGCAAGGCGGCGATCGTCTTCCAGCCGCTGGCCACCTCCGACTTCGAGGGGATCGTGCAGGACATGGAGGAGGTCGTGCGCGGCACGGGCGGCGACACCGGCACGACCGTGGAGGCGCGCGACGACGAGTTCGGCTACCGCTGGATGGTCCTCTCGGACGATGACATGGAGGACCTGGTGGTGGGCGTCAACGGCGTGTCCACGGCCATCCAGGGCGGCGGCTACGGCGAGCGGCTGCTGTGCGCGGTGTTCGCGTTCCGCGACCAGCGCGGCGGCCGCGTGTACTGGATCTACAACTACAAGCGCGGCGCGTTCTACCCGTTCGTCCCGTCCGGCGGGCCGCAGCAGCGCGACAACGAGCGCGAGCTGCGCCTGAAGGCGCAGGTCGGCATGGACCTGCCGGTCGAGGCCGACCTCGAGCGCTGGTTCCCCCTCTGGGGCAGCCCGATCTAAGGTGCCCGGCCCCGAGGACCACGGCGGGTTCTCGCGGGCCCCCGCCGCCGGTTGCTGCCACGAGGCGGCCCGCCGTGATCCCCGGGGACGGGTACTAGGACCCGTTCAACACGCTCACGTCGCCCGAGCCCGATCGGACGTGCAGCGCGTGGCCCGAGCGGCGGCTCGTCTGGACGCCGACGACGCGGTCGCCGGAGGAGGTCTCGGCGTCGACGGCGTAGGCGGCCCCGCGCGGGACGAGCAGCGTGACGTCGCCCGAGCCGGTCTCGGCGTCGGCCTCGGCGGGCGGCGCCGAGAACAGCAGCTCCAGGTCGCCCGAGCCGCTGCCGGCGCGGACCGTCGGGCTCGAGAGCGCGTCGCCCTCGACGTCGCCCGAGCCGGTGTGCAGGTCGGTGGGGCCGCTCAGGTCGCTCGCGCTGATGTCGCCGGCGCCGGCGTCCACGCGGACGGGGCCGGAGAGGCCGGAGAGCTCGACGTCGCCATTGCCGGAGTGCACCGTCACGGCGGCGCCGGCCGGCACGCGGACGGTCACGCTCGCCCGGCAGTTGCCGAAGAGCACCGGTCCGCAGCCGCCGGAGACGTGGACGTCGGCGCCCTGGACCGACAGGCGCAGGCGCGGGGCGCGCAGCGAGCCGCGGGTCACCGCGTCGACGGTCGCGTCCCGCTCGGTGCCGGCCTCGACCATGACATCGGCGTGGCCGTCGGCGAAGACGTCGACGCCGGACGCGCCGTGGATCACCCGGTGCTGCGTGCGCGTGCCGCTGCCGAGCGTCCAGCCGGCCACGTGGAAGCTGGCGATCACCACGAACACGACCGCCAGCAGGCCGCCGACAGCCAGCGCCAGCGCGCGCTCTGTGCGGGCGGCGGTCATCGCACGCTCCCGTGCTCGAGGTAGCGCAGGACGGCGAGCACGCGGCGGTGCGCCTGGTCGGCCGGCGGCAGGTCGAGCTTCTGGAAGATGTTCGTCACGTGCTTCTCGACGGCGCCCTCGGTCACGACGAGCGCCTCGGCGATCGAGCTGTTGGTGCGGCCCTCGGCCATCAGCGCCAGCACCTCGCTCTCGCGCGGGGAGAGGCCGTCGAGCGGGTCCGGCCGGCCGGAGCGGACGAGCAGCTGCGTGACGACCTCGGGGTCGAGCGCCGCACCGCCTCCGGCGACGCGCTCGAGCGCCTCGAGGAACTCCTTCACGTCGGCCACCCGGTCCTTGAGCAGGTAGCCGAGCCCCCGGCTGTCGCCGGCGAGCAGGTCGACGGCGTAGCGCTCCTCGACGTACTGGGAGAGCAGCAGGATGGCCACGTCGGGCCACTGGCGGCGGATGACGAGCGCGGCGCGCACGCCCTCGTCGCTGAACGTCGGCGGCATCCGCACGTCGACGACGCAGACGTCGGGCTGGTGGCGCTCGACCGCGCGCAGCAGCGACTCGCCGTCCGCGACGACCGCGGCGACCTCGAAGCCGCCCTCGGCCAGCAGCCGGGCCAGCCCCTCGCGCAGCAGCACGGCGTCCTCGGCGATCACGGCTCGCATGGCAGCTCCACGCGCAGGGTCGTACCGCCCCCCGGCGGGCTCGTCAACGCCAGCGCGCCGTCGACCGCGCGCACGCGGTCGCGCAGGCCGGTCAGCCCGTTGCCGCGCGGGTCGGCGCCGCCGGAGCCGTCGTCGAGCACCTCGACCACGAGGTCGGGACCCTCCAGGCCGACGGTCAGCCAGGCGCGGGTGGCGCCGGAGTGCTTGGCCACGTTGGTCAGCGCCTCGGCGACGACGAAGTAGGCGATCGCCTCGATCGCCGGGCCGGCACGGTGCGGCAGGTCGACGTCGACCGCCACCGGCACGGGGCAGCGGGCGGCCAGCGCGGACACGGCGGCGTCCAGGCCGCGGTCGGTCAGCACGGCGGGGTGGATGCCGCGGGCGAGGTTGCGCAGCTCGACGAGCGCCTCCTTGGCCTCGCCGTGGGCCTCGTCGAGCAGCCGCTTGGACAGCCCGGGGTCCTCGGTCGCCTTGGCCCGGCCGAGCGTCATCGCGAGCGCGACGAGGCGCTGCTGGGCGCCGTCGTGCAGGTCGCGCTCGATCCGCCGGCGCTCGGCGTCGGCCGCGGCGACCATGCCGGCGCGGGTCTGCTCGAGCGTGTCCACGCGCGCGGTCAGGCGCTCGTTGGCGCCGGGCTCGAGCAACAGCCGGGCCATCGCCACCTGCACGGCGGCCACGCCGCGGGCCAGCGGGGGCGCGGCCACGAGCGCGGCGGTCCCGACCACCACGTGCAGCACCGCCGCCGCGGCGAAGCCGACGTGCAGGCCGAGGACGCTGGCGCCGCCGGCGGCCGCCCACCCCCACAGCGGGAAGGTGAGGAACGCGACCGCCACGCCGAAGGCGGTGAACACGAGCACCGCCCCGCAGAACCCGACGAACGGCAGCGCGATCAGCGCGTAGCAGAGCTCCAGCCACGAGCCGCGCGAGCGCGTCCACGCCAGCATGCGCTTGAGCGGATTGCCCTCCGATGGCCCGAGCGGGCGCACCCGGAACTCGACGCCGAGCAGCGCCGCGGCGCGGCGGCGCTCCAGCAGCGCGAGCACGTGACCGGCGAGGAACGCGCCCCACAGGAAGAGCAGCCCCATCAGCGCGAGCACCATCAGCGCGCCGGAGAGGATGACCAGCGGCAGGAGCGCGACGAACGCCGCCAGGCCGATCGCCCCGCTCAGGGCGACATAGGCCGTCGCGTCGGCGGTGGGACGAGGGGCGAGTGCGGCGCGCACGTCCATGCGCCGACAACGGTAAGCCCCGCGCGGCCGCGGGGCACGTGAGCCAACCGGCTAAACCGGCTTCGGGTTAGCCGGAGGTCAGCACCCGTCGCCGGTGGCCGCGGCGGGTCGCTCGCGGCGGCAACCGTCGCGCGAGAACCCGTTGTGGTCGCCTGCGCCGGGCGCCTAGTCCGGAATCAGGCCGTCGCCGGTGAACTGCCCGCCCGCCTCGGCGAGCGTGAGGTCGGGCGGCGGCAGGATGACGTCCGACGCCTCGAGGTCGTCGTCGTCCAGCGGCCGCCCCTCGCTGCGGACGAGCGCGAGCATCTGCTCGAAGAGCTCGTGGAAGCGCTCCTCCTCGCCCGCGTCGACGGCCGTGACGATGTCGTTGTCGAGCTCGTTCAGGCGGTCCGTCTCCTCGTCCGGCAGGCGGTACTGGCCTTCGGTGGAGATGCGGACGATCACGCCTGGCCCTCCTGCGGGGCGGGCGCCTCCTTACCCTCCTCGAGCGCTTGTGGCGCCGCCGTCCCCTGGCCGAGCTCAGCCTTCATGCGCGCGAGGTCGTCGTCCACGGCCGACTGCGAGGTGAGTTGGGAGAGCTGGCGATCCAGGTCGTCCTGGCCCGGCGTGAGCGACAGCTGGTCGTCGAACGCGCCGGCCGCCTCGAGCTCGTCCATCGCGCTGGCGCGGGCGCGCATGTTCTCGGTCTTGTCGATGGCGCGCTGCATGGCCATGCCGACGTCGGCCATCTCCTCGCCGACGCCCGACGCCGCCTCGCCGATCTTCACGGAGGCCTCGGCGGCCGAGTACTGCGCCTTGATGACCTCCTTCTTGGTGCGGAACTGGTCGATCTTGGTCCGCAGCTGCTGTTCCTTGTCGATCAGCGACTGCTGCTGGGACTCGAGCTCGGAGACCTGGCCGTCGAGCGACTGCAGCTCGTTCTGGGTGAACTGCTTGCGCTCCAGCGCGACGCGCGCGAGGTCCTCCCGGTTCTGGGCGAGCGCCTGGCGCGCCTGCGTGTCCAGCTTGAGGACCTGCTGCTCGAGCTTCTGCTGCTGCAGCTGCAGGCGCTTCTTGGACGTGACGACGTCGGCGATGCCCTTCTTGACGTTCTGGAGCAGCTCCATCTGCTTCTGGTAGCTGTACTCCAGCGTCTCGGCCGGGTCCTCGGCCCGGTCGAGCAGCCGGTTGATCTTCGATTTGATTACGGTGGAGAACCGTCCGGACATGCCGGCCACGGCAGGCTCCCTTCAGGTGGTCGGAGTCAGGTCCGACAAGCCTACCGTTGCCGCGCGCTCGTCAGAAGCCCAGCGGGTGGCGCTGCTTGTAGCCGGCCGCCGAGCGCAGCACCGGCCGCCAGCGCGGGCCGCTCTGGAACGCGAGCGCGTTCTTGGTGTTCTGGGGCGTCACGCCGGCCGCGCTCGTGTCGAGCCGCAGCCCCGCGATCATCGCGTAGGCGTGGCCGGGGTTGGTGAAGACCGTGATCCACAGGCCGGGCCCCTTCTCGCCCCAGCTCATGAAGCTGCCGGAGTCCAGCGGCGACTTGAGCAGCCCGCCGCCGTGCAGCGCGTAGGAGACGGTGCCGGAGCAGTCGTAGCCGGCGGACTTGAACGAGCGGTGCCCGCCGCCGTAGATATACGGCCTGCCGACGATCTTGTTGGCCGCGAAGATCGCCTGCTGCACCTGGACCGGCGCGGCGGCGGGGGCGGCGGCGGTGCCGTCCGGCAGCAGTTGGGCGGTGACGCCCGGGGCGGTGATCTGCGCCATCGGCGTGGGCGTCGGGGTCGCGGTGGGGTACACCGCGCCGCCGCTGGGGTCGCCCTGCTGCGCCAATGCGGCAACGGGAAAGACCAGGGTTGTCAGGATCGCAAGGGCGAACGCCCGCAGGGAGAACAAGCCGTATTCCTCTTTCGTCGGCCTGCGGGGTTAGCTGACGGGCTGGCGCTGAAAGAGCCTGCGCCTCGCGCAACTGCGCGATTAGCCCCAACTTCTTGGGTCCCCCGTCCCCCGGAGACCAACCGGGAGTTCGGCTTGGTGCGGCAACCTACACGACGCCGCAGTCCATTGTCCAGTTCCCTAGGTGGTCGGCAGCCGGGCGGCGCGCCTTGAATCGCCGCGGCGCTAGATTCGATGGCGGTGCGGCGGTTCAGCATGGCGATGCTCGTCCTGGCGCTCGCCGCATGCGGCGGGGGCTCGAAGCCCCCGTCCGGCACGCCGAGCGCCCCGCCGGTCTCGCCAGAGCGGCACGGCGACGCCGTCCGGGCCGCCGCTGGGCTTCCCGATCGTGGCCACGAAGAACACGACGCGGGTCGCGGGCGCGGATCCGATCGCCGACGCCGCCGGCGTGGCGCTGGCCACGTATCCCTCGCGCACGCCCGAGTCCCACCCCGCCGCCGTGATCCTGGCCGACGTGGGCGACTGGCGGACGGGGATCGCCTCGGCCGCGCTCGTCGGGCGGCCGATCGGCGCGCCGATCCTGTTCGCCCAGAACAACAAGCTCCCGGCGGCCACCTCGGCCGCGCTGGACGCGCTCCAGCCGACCGGGTCCAAGCCGCTGGGGGGGGCGCAGGTCGTCCGCGTGGGCACGACCGCGCCGGTGCCGGGCTACAAGACCACCGACGTGACCGCCGCGAACCCGGCCGCGCTGGCCGCGGCGCTCGACAAGCTGCGGACCGCCGCCGTCGGCGGCCCGGCGCCCGCGGTCGTGGTCGCCTCGCAGGACCGCTCCGAGTACGCCATGCCCGCCGCCGGCTGGGCGGCCAAGTCGGGCGACCCGGTGCTGTGGGTGAGCGCGAACGCGGTGCCGCCGGAGACGGCCGCCGCGATCAAGACCCACGGCAAGCCGCCGATCTACGTCCTCGGGCCGGCCGACGCCGTGTCCGACGCCGTCGCTGGCGCAGCTGGGCAAGCTCGGCAAGGTCAAGCGGATCGCCGGCGTCCGACCCCGTGACGAGCGCGATCGCCTTCGCCCGTTACCACGACGGCGCGTTCGGCTGGGGGGTGGTCGACCCGGGCCACGGGCTGGTGTTCGCCAACACGCGCTATCCCCAGGACGCCGCCGCCGCGGCGCCGCTGTCGGCGGCGGGCACCTACGGGCCGCTGCTCGTGCTCACCGACGCCGGCGTGCTCCCCGTGCCGCTGCAGAACTACCTGCTCGACATCCAGCCGGGCTACGACACCGACCCCGTGCGCGGCGTCTACAGCCACGGCTGGATGATCGGCGACGAGTCGTCCGTCTCCGCCGCCGTTCAGGCGCGGATAGATAGTCTGCTGGAGATCCAGCCGGTCGACACCAAAGGGTGAGTAGAAAGAGCGATGGCCGAAGCCGAGCAGCCCGAGCGCCGGGGCCGTGACGTCACCGTCGATGACGTGCGCCAGCTCATGGGCGCCTCGACTCCGCACTTCGCCTATCAGCTGCGCAACCGCATCCGCACGCTGATCCGCGGGCTGCCGGCCGACCACCCGGCGCGGCAGCTGGGCGAGGCGGAGATCGCCCGGCTCGAGCGGCTCGGGTTCACCGGCGAGGTCCGCGGGACGCCCGAGCAGGACGGCATCCGGCCGCTGCCGAGCGTCAGCGAGCACGAGCAGCCGCGCTACGTGCCCGGCGCGACGAAGGGCTGAGCGGACGCCCGAGCTCTGGCAGCTGGCGCTGCGCGCGAGCGCCGGGCGGGGGCCGTACGCCGAGGCCGCGCGCAACGTCGTGCTGACGATCCTGCTCGCCCAGTTGCTCGCGGACGGCGCGCACGCCGGCCCGCCCCACGCGGCGCGCCGCGCGCCGCGGCACCCCCGGCCGCTGCGCCACCGGCAGCCGCACCGCGCGACGCTGTCGGGCCGCCGCCCCCGCGGCTGACCGCGGCGCGCCGCCTCTGGGGCGAGGTGTCCGGCGCGGCGCCTACGGTCCTGGCATGGCCCAGCCCGCGGGCATCTCCGGCTCGACGCTGACCGGCCCCTGGCCGGTCGGCCACTATGCCGCGGCGCTGCGCGAGCGGCTGCGCGGCTTCGCCCGCGTGCAGGTGTTCGGAGAGGCGTTCGGGTTCAAGGTCGGGCCGGGCGAAGGTGTGGTTCGAGCTGCGCGACGCCGGGGGCGCCTTGCCGTGCTCGATGTGGCGCGAGGACTTCGAGCGGCTGGGCACCGGCCCGCTGGCCGACGGGGCGCAGGTGGTCGCCGCGGGCGGCTGCGACTACTACGCGGGCTCGCGCACGGCCTCGCCGGGCTTCTCGTTCGCGGTCACCGCGTTGCGGGTGGCCGGCGAGGGCGACCTGCTGGCCCAGCTCGCGCAGCTGCGCCGGCGGCTGGACGCGGAGGGCCTGTTCGCGCCGCAACAGGCGCTGCCGCGGCCGGCGCTGCCGCGCTGCATCGGCGTGGTCACGGGCGAGTCGGGCAAGGCCCGCGACGACGTGCTCGCCGGGCTGCGCCGGCGCGGCTGGGGGGGTCGCGTGGTCTGGTGCTTCGCCCCGGTGCAGGACCGCCACGCGGCGCCCGCGATCACCCGCGCGCTGCAGGACCTCGCGGCCTGCCCGGAGGTGGAGGTGATCGTGGTGGCGCGCGGCGGCGGCTCGCTGGCCGACCTGTTCGCGTTCTGCGACGAGACGCTGTGCCGCACGGTCGCGCTGCTGCGCGTGCCGGTGATCGCCTCGGTCGGCCACCACACCGACCGCACGCTCATGGACGACGTCGCCGCCGTCTCGTGCTCCACGCCCACGCACGCCGCCGAGGCGGCCGTCCCGGTCGACTGCACGGCCGCCCGCCCGGCCGTCGCCGCGCTCGCCGCCCGGTTGGAGCGCCAGGGCCGCCGCGCGGTGCTCGACCGCGCCCGCACGCTCGCCCGGCTGTCCCGCGCGCCCGGCCATCACCTCGACCGCCACCGCGCCCGCCTGCACCAGCAGCTGCGCGAGCTGCGCGCCAGCGCCCGCCGCGCGCTCGCCGACGGCCGGCGCGACACCGCGGCCACCGCAACCGCGCTGGCCCGCCGCGCCGAGGCGCCGCGCGCGGTCGTCGAGGCCGGCCGCGAGGCGCGCGCCCGCGCCGCGGCGCTGCAGCGCCGGGGCGACGCGACGGCGGCGGGCGTCGTCCGGGCGCGCGAGGACACGCACGCCGCGGCAGCCGCACTCGCGCGGGCGTCCGTCGAGCGCCGCCGCCGCGACCTCGACCGCCTGCTGGCCACGCTCGCCGCGCATGACCCGCAGCGGACGCTGGAGCGCGGCTACGCGCTGGTGGAGGACGGAGGCGGCGAGCCCGTCACGTCCGCCGCGGTCGCGCAGGCCCACCCGCACCTCACCATCCGGTTGCACGACGGCCGCGTCGCGGTCCGTCCGGAGCGCGCGCAACCCTGACCAGCCCATGGAGCAGACCTACGAGGACGCCAGCGCCCGCCTGGAGGCGATCATCGCCCGCCTGGACTCCGGCGAGGCCGGCCTGCGCGAGACGCTGGAGCTGTGCCGCGAGGGCCGCACGCTCGTCGAGCACTGCGCCGCCGAGCTGGACGCGGTCGGCCAGGGGCTGGAGGAGCTGCGGCTCGACGAGCTGGTCGCCCGGCTCGAGCCCGGCCGCGCCGCCGCGGGTTGACGCCCGCCGGGGGCGGGGCCGCCGGGGCGCGCTGGGCGAACGGCGTGGCGCCCTGTGGGCGCCTCGTTGCGCCGGCGAACGGCCGGCTGGGTAGGGCGGCGGCCGGCCCCGGGGCGTGGTCATCGAGTCGCGCATACCGCGACTCAGGGACCACGGTGGGCCAGGCATGTACCGCTATCCGGGACAGAGTCAGCACGCCGTGCCAACCCATGCACCTATACGGTCCACAGGCCAGCACAGTGGCGCGCAGCCGCTCATCGAACCCCCTCAAAGCCCGCCGTTCGCCGATCCCGGCGCGGCGCGAGCGCCTCAGCCGCTCACGCGCACGACTGTGCGGCCCTGCAACTCGCCGCGCAGGATCGCGTCGAGGGCGTCCTCCACTTCGTCCAGGCCGACCTCGCGGGCGATGGTGTCCGACAGGTGGGGCGGGCGCAGGTCGTCGGCCAGGCGCGCCCAGGTCTCCCGGCGCACGTCGATCGGCGTCTGGACGGAGTCGACGCCCAGCAGCGCAACCGCCCGCAGGATGAACGGCAGCACGGAGGTCGGCAGGTCCGCGCCGGCGGTGTTGCCGCAGGCGGCCGCCGCGGCGCCGTACTTCAAGCCGCGCAGAGCGCCGGCGAGCACGTCGCCGCCCACGCAGTCCACCGCGCCGGCCCATTGGGCCTTGCCGAGCGGGCGCTTCACGTCGCCGATCACGTCCGAGCGCGACACGACCGAGGCGGCACCCAGCGACTCGAGCCAGTCCTCGGCGTCCTTGCCCGTCGAGGCCACGACCTCGTAGCCGCGGCCGGCCAGGATGTCGACGGCCACCGAGCCGACGCCGCCGCTGGCGCCCGTGACGAGTACCGGGCCGGCGTCGCTCGACAGCCCGCGGTCCTCGAGCGCGATCACGCAGCGGGCGGCGGTGTAGCCGGCGGTGCCGATGGCCATCGCGTCGCGCGCGGACATCCCGCCGGGCAGCGGCACGACCCAATCCGCGGGCACGCGGGCCCGCTCGGCGTAGCCGCCGTGGTGCGCCACGCCGAGGTCGTAGGCGTGGGCGAGCACGCCGTCGCCCGCGGAGACCGGCGCGCCGGACGGCGCCGACTCCACCACCCCGGCCAGGTCGATCCCCGGCACCAGCGGCGAGATCCGCGCCACCTGGCCCTTCGGGATCGTGGCCAGCGCGTCCTTGTAGTTGACGCTCGACCACTCGACGCGGATGACGACGTCGCCGTCGCCCAACTCGTCGTCGTCCAGCTCCCGCAGGCCGCGGGAGACGCCGTCGTCCGTCTGCTCAGCGATGAAGGCCCTCACGGGCCCACAGGCTAGCCCTGCGTGCCGCTGCCGTCGTCAGCTCCGACCAGCCCGGAGCGGACGGCCAGCAGCGCGACCTCGGCGCGCTGCTCGGCGCGCGGCATGTCCTCGAGCCCGAACAGCCGGGCGAGGAGGTCGAGCTCCTGGGCCACCACGCCGACGTCGATCCGCGTGGCGTCGGCCACCTCGAGATCGGACGCCGGGTTGAAGCCGTCGCCGTCGGTGAACAACGGCCGGCATAGGGCCCGCAGGATCCGCTGCTGCTGCTCGCTGAACCGCGGCGCCGCGCTCAGCTCGCCCTGGACCATGGTCGGCCCCGGACCGGTCGCGCCGGGCGCGTGGAACCCGAGGATCGTGCGGCCGATCTTCACCAGGTCGCCGTCCGCGAGCCGGCGCCGGCCGGCCAGGCGCAGCCCGTTGACCCAGGTGCCGTTCTGCGACCAGCCGTCGTCGCAGATCGTCCACTCGCCGGCCCGGAAGGCCAGCTCGGCGTGCAGGCGCGACGCCTCCGGGTCCCAGGCCAGCGAGACGTCGGCCTCCTGGCGCCGGCCGACCGTGACCGCCTCCGCGGGCTCGAGCGCGTAGATCCGCTGCTGCCCGTCGCCGTCGCGGAACATCAGGAACGGCAGGCCGCGCTCCACGGCCTCGCGGCGCTCCTCGAGCTCCTCCGGGGTGCGGCTGCCGAGCGTCGTGTCCACGACCTGACCCTACAACCGCCCGGCGGCCCGCGGCAAGTCCGCGGGCCGCGGGGAAAACGTCACACGCGCTGGATGAGCGTGCCGGTGCCGAGGCCGCCGCCGCAGCACATCGTGACGAGCCCGACCTCCTTGTCGGAGCGCTCGAGCTCGTGCAGCAGCGTCGTGATGAGCCGCGCGCCGGTGGAGCCGAGCGGGTGGCCGAGCGCCATCGCGCCGCCGTTGACGTTGACGCGCTCCATGTCGGGAGACAGCTCGCGCGACCAGGCCAGCACGACCGGCGCGAACGCCTCGTTGACCTCGAACAGGTCGATGTCGTCGACGGTCATCCCGTTGCGCTCGAGCAGCTTCTGCGTGGCCGGGATCGGGCCCGTGAGCATCATCACGGGGTCGACGCCGACCGTTGTCTGGTCGACGATCCGCGCCCGCGGCGTCAGGCCGAGCTCGCGCGCCTTGTCGGCCGCCATCAGCAGCACGGCCGCCGCGCCGTCGGAGATCTGCGACGAGTTGCCGGCGGTCACGCGGCCGTCCGGGCGGAACGCCGGCTTGAGCGCCGCCAGCGCCTCCAGCGTCGTGTCGGGCCGGATGCCCTGGTCGGACACGTACGTGTCGCCGTTGACCTGGAACGGCAGGATCTCGCGCTCGAAGCGGCCCTCCTCGGTGGCCCGGTGCGCCAGCTGGTGCGAGCGCAGCGCGAGCTCGTCGAGCTCGTGCCGGGGCAGCTCCCACTGGTCGGCGATCATCTCCGCCGAGAGCCCCTGGTTGACCAGGTCGTGGCGCTCCATCAGCGCGGGCGGGAACGGCGAGCCGACCGTGTCGGCGAACCGGATGCCGACGCCCAGCGGGATGTGGCCCATGTGCTCGACCCCGCCGCCGATGGCCACGTCGTGCACGCCCGCGGCGATCAGCGCCGCGGCGAAGTTGACCGCCTGCTGGGCCGAGCCGCACTGCCGGTCGACCGTCGTGGCCGGCGTCTCGATCGGCAGCCCGGCCTGCAGCCAGGCGTTGCGCGTGACGTTGACGCTCTGCTCGCCGAACTGCTGGACGCAGCCGCCGACCACGTCCTCGACCGCGTCCGCGGGGATGCCGGCGCGCTCGACGAGCCCCGTGAACGTGCGCCCGAGCAGCTCGTTGGGGTGGACGTCGCGGTAGTAGCCCTTCTCCGGATGCCCGCGCCCCACGGGGGTGCGGACGGCTTCCACGATGACGACTTCACGGCCCGACTGCGGCATTTATGGCTCCTCCGGTGCGTTGCCCGGGTAGTCTACGCACGACCGTTGACTGGCTAGTCAATCAACCAGGGAGCAGCCGTGTCGGAACGTCTGGCGATAGCGGGATCCGGGGCCATTGCGTGCGGCCTCGCGGCGGTGGCCGCGAGCCGGGGCCACGTGACCGTATTCGCCCGCTCCGACGGCTCGTGCGACAAGGCGAAGGCCAAGGTGCACAAGCTGTGCGAGCGGCTCGGGGCGCACGTCAACGGCAACGTGACGATCAGCCGCGACCCGGACGTGCTGCGCGACGCCACGTTCGTCGTCGAGGCGGTCGTGGAGGACGCGGGCACCAAGGCCGAGGTCTGGCGGCGGCTGGCCGAGCACGTGGCCGACGACGCCGTGCTGGCCACCACCACCTCCTCGCTGCCGGTGAGCGCGCTGGCCGCCGCCAGCGGGCGCCCGGAGCGCTTCGTCGGCCTGCACGTGTTCAACCCCGTGCCGAAGATGGACCTGGTCGAGCTGGCGTTCCCGCCCGAGGCGACGCCGCAGACCCGCGAGCGCGCCCGCGCGCTGTGCGCGGCGCTGGGCAAGACCGCGGTCGAGGTGCCCGACACGCCGGGCTTCGTGGTCAACCGGCTGCTGTTCCCGTACCTGTTCGCGGCGGTCGAGCTGATGGAGCGGACCGGCCTGGAGCCCGAGGCCGTGGACACGTGCATGACGCTGGGCGCCGGCCACCCGATGGGCCCGCTGGCGCTCCTCGACCTCGTCGGGCTGGACGTGTCCGCCGCGATCGGCGAGACGATCGGCGCCGCCGGCGCCCGAGCGCGTGCGCGCGCTGATCGCCGAGGGCGCCCTGGGGCGCAAGGCCGGCCGGGGGTTCTACGACGTATTAAGTCCGCCGCCCAAATGTTTAGCTGGGATTGAGATTGCGTTGGAAGCATGCCGCTTGCGACGATTTCTCATCGCACCCCTCCTCCAGAACCACTTCGCGCCCGCCTCACTCCCCTGAGGCGGGCGCTGAGTGTTTAAGGGCGCGTCCCAGACGCGCGCCGAGGTGCGCCGCGGCCCCCGCGCCGAGCCGTTAAACACGTCGCGCCCGGCTTCGCTCCCCTGAAGCCGGGCGCTTCGTGCTTACTCGGTCGATCCTCCCCAGGATCTCCCTCTCTCTCCTCCTCAACCGCCGGAGCGGCAAGTTGGCTGGCGGCAAGGTAGCGCGTCGGCGGCCAATGTGCAATTCGTCACGCAGTTGCAATTCAAGACTGGACGTTGGTCGCGGTGGTCGGCAGCCGGCGCTCGCGGATGCGCACGGCCTCGATCCGGTTCTCCCGCACGGACTCCACGCGGATCGAGTAGCCGTTGTGCGTGACCACGTCGCCGCGCTTCGGGAGCCGCCCCAGCTCGCCGAACACGAAGCCGCCGACGGAGTTGTACGAATCGTGGTCGACCGGCAGCTCGAGCCCGTAGTCGACGAGGTCGGTGATCGCCACGTGGCCGCGCACGAACCAGTCGCCGTTGGCCAGCCGCCGGACTTCGCCGCCCTGCGGGTCGGTCTCGTCGTCGATCTCCCCCACGACCTCCTCGACGATGTCCTCGACGGTGACGATGCCCGCCGTGCGGCCGTACTCGTCGATCACCACGGCCAGCGAGGAGCGCTGGCGCTGGAGGTCGGCCAGCAGGTCGTCCAGCGGCTTGGTCTCGGGGACGATCGGCACGTCGCGCACGAGCGGCTCGATCACCGCGTGCGGCCCGTCGGCCAGCAGCAGCTGGGCCAGCGAGTTCGAGTGCACGATCCCCTTCACCCGGTCGCGGTTGTCGTCCTCGGTCACGACGAGGCGCGTGTGGCCGGACGAGACGCAGCGCCGCAGCGCCGTCTCGACGTCCTCCGAGGCGTCGACGGTGATCACCGCCGGCGCCGGCGTCATCACCTGGCGGGCCTGCTGCTCGTGCAGGTGGAAGACGCCGGTCAGCATGCCGGCCTCGCCGGGGTCGAGCTTGCCGCCGGTCACGGACTCCTGGATCAGCACGCGCAGCTCCTGGGGCGACTCGCCGTCATCGAGCTGGCCGGACGTGCGGGCGCCGATCATGCGCAGGATCGCGTTCGAGGCGCTGTTGAGCAGCGCGATGAACGGGTGGAACAGCTTCGAGAACAGCAGCAGCGGGCCGGAGACGACCCGGGCGACGCCCTCCGCCTTCTGGATCGAGTAGATCTTCGGGACCTGCTCGCCGAGCGTGATGTGGATCGCCGTGGTGATCAGGTAGGCGCCCGTGATCGAGACGGCCTCGGACACCCAGTGCGGGACGCCCGGGCCGAACAGGTCCTTGATCAGCCGGCCGATCGACGGCTCGCCCAGGAAGCCGAGGCCCAGCGAGGTGAGCGTGATCCCGACCTGCGCCGCCGAGAGGTAGCGCGAGAGGTCGTCCATCATGCCGACGGCCGTGGCCGCGCCGCGGCGGCCCAAGTCGGCATCCCGCTGCAGGTGGGCCTTGCGCGAGCGCACCAGCGCGAACTCAGCGGCCACGAAGAACGCGTTCACCAGGACGAGGACCAGGACCGCCACCAGCAGCAGGGCGATCATCGATGGTCCTCCTTACTTCGGGAGGGATCGTCGTCGTTCATCAGGCGACGATCACGAGTCTACCCGCCACCCAGGCTGTCGATCCGCTCCGCCATCGCGTGGTCGTTGTCGGTCACCCGGCCCTCGGAGTGCGTGGTCAGCGTCAGCCGCACCTTGTTCCAGCCGTGGACGAGGATGTCCGGGTGGTGGTTCACCTCCTCGGCGAGGTCGGCCACCCGGTTCACGAAGGCCATCGCGCCGCGGAAGTCGTCGAACTCGTAGTCGCGCACGAGGGACTCGCCCTCCTGCCGCCATACTGCCTCTGAGGCCATGCGAATCGTCTCCCTCGTGCCGTCCGCCACCGAGATGCTGTTCGCCCTGGGGGTGGGCGACCAGGTCGTCGCCGTCACCCACGAGTGCGACCACCCCGCGAGCGTCGAGGATCTTCCCAGAGTCACGCGCGACGTGATCGGGCCAGGCCTGGCGCCCGGCGAGATCGACCGGGCGGTGCGCGAGCTGACCGAGGCGGGGCGCTCGATCTACGCGCTGGACGCCGCGCAGCTGCGCCGGCTGCGCCCCGACCTCATCGTCACCCAGGCGCTGTGCAGCGTGTGCGCGGTGTCCGTGGACGACGTGCGGGCGATCGCCGCGACGCTCGACCCGGCGCCGCAGGTCGTCTCGCTGGACCCGCACACGGTCGGCGAGGTGCTGGGGGACATCCGCACGCTCGCGCAGGCGGTCGACGCGAAGGACGCCGGCGTCGATCTCGTCCAGGACGCGGCCGCCCGGATCGACCGCGTGCGGCTGGCCACGCGCGGCGCACCGCCTCTGCGGGTGGCCGCCCTGGAGTGGCTCGACCCCGTCTACGTCGGCGGCCACTGGGTGCCGCAGCTGGTGGGCTACGCCGGCGGCGAGGACGTCCTCGGGCTGCCCGGTGAGCCGTCCGAGCAGCGCTCGTGGGAGGAGGTGGCCGCGGCGCGCCCGCAGGTGGTCGTCGTCATGCCGTGCGGCTACGACGCCGAGCGCGCGTTCGAGGAGGCCCGGCGCTACGGCGACGAGCTGGCCGAGCTGGGCGCCGAGCGGATCGTCGCGGCCGACGCGTCCGCCTGGTTCTCCCGCCCCGGCCCGCGCCTGGTCGACGGGCTGGAATGGCTCGGCCACGTGCTCCACCCGCAGCGGCTGCCCGAGCCGCCGGCGGGCGTGCGCGAGCTGGTCGTGGTCTAACCGGCGGCGAGGATCGAGCCGGCGAACACCGCCACGCCGATCACCGTGCAGAAGATCACGCCGGGCAGCGAGGACGCGGTGCGGCGGCGGGCGAGCTCCTCGACGACGTAGGCGCACACGATGCCGGCCACGAGCCCGCCGAGATGGGCGCCGTAGGCGATGTTCGAGCCCGGCAGGAACGTGATCACGAGGTTCAGCACGAGCACCGGGACCAGGCCGGACTGCATCAGGTTGATGTTGCGGTTGCGCGCCATCACGATCGCGACACCGAAGAGGCCGAAGATCGCGCCCGAGGCGCCCACCGCCGCGGCGTTGGGCTCGAGCAGCAGCACGCCGAGCGAGCCGGCGAGCAGCGCCACGAAGTAGAGCGCGAGGAACCGCGCGTGCCCGAGCGCCGGCTCGATCATCCGCCCGAGCCAGAACAGCGCGTACATGTTCAGCAGCAGGTGGAAGATGTTGCTCGGGTCGTGCATGAACCCATTGGTGACCAGGCGCCACCATTCGCCCTGGGCCACCAGCTGCTTGGTCAGCACCAGGTCGGCGTAGCCGTGGGGGCTCGAGCGGGCGCCGAAGTAGATGGCCACGTTGACCGCGATGAGGACGTAGGTGGCCACGGGCTCCACCGCCAGCGAGCGCATGTTCCGCACCGGCGTCCGCTGATTCGCGCAGTCCGGGCAGCGCATGCCGACCGGCGTCGGCGTCATGCAGTCCGGGCAGATCGGGTTGCCGCAGTTCGAGCACGAAACCCCGGTCTCGCGCCGCGGGTGGCGGTAGCAGGTGGGCATCTGGCGAGCGACGCTAGCAGTGGGACTTTAAGGGTGAATGCGCTCGCCCGCCTCGAGCATGGCGACGAACTTCGCCAGCCGGCGGGCGCGCGTCTCGGGCCGCTTGGCGTCCTGCAGGCGGTGCAGGATGGCGTAGCGATTGCGGCTGTCGAGCGCGTCGAAGAACGCGCGGGCCGCGGGGCGGCCGGCCAGCTCGGCGGCGAGGTCGTCCGGCACGACTGAGGTGCTCTGGGGATCGTAGGCGGCGGCCCAGCGGCCGTCCGCCCGCGCCCGCTCGACCTCGGCCAGCCCAGCCGGCTGCATCGCGCCCGACGCGATCAGCGCCTCGGCCTTGGCGCGATTGACCTTCGACCACTTCGAGCGCGCCCGCCGCGGCATGAAGCGCTGGACGTAGTGGGTCTCGTCGCCCTTGCCCATCTGCGCGTCGATCCAGCCGTGGCAGAGCGCGGCCTCCAGCGCCTCGGCGTGCGTGACGCTGGGGATGCCCGAGCCGCGGCGGGCGAAGCGGATCCACACGCCCTCGGGTGAGCGGTCGTGCTCCGCCGCCAGGAAGGCCTCCCACGCGGCGCGCGAGGCGAACTCGCGCTGCGGCGGCGCGGGGGCGGCGCTCACGCCATGGTGGCGATCAGGATCGGCGCCCGGGTCGGCGCCGGCGACCCGCCCAGGGGCTCGCTGGACACCATCACCTTGTCGACGCCCTTGACGTCGCCCACGCTCGCCATCGCCGACCCGTCGCGGCGCGGCGTGAACAGCGCCGCGGTCGGCTCGGGCGCCTGCCCGTCGCGCTGCAGCCACACCTGATAGACGCGGCCGGCCGGCGGCGCGGGCAGCCCGCGGGCCACCAGCACACCGGTGTCGCCGTTGATGTCGAGCTCCGCGGACGCGTTGGCCGACAGCGCGCCGCTGCGCTGGAAGTCGACCGTGTGACCGCGGCCGGACCCGAACAGCCACGCGCCCGCGCCGAGCCCGACCAGCAGCGCCGCGCAGGCCAGCGCGGCCACCGCCGGCGTCGGGAAGCGCAAGCTCGGCCAGGCGAGGCGCCGGCGGCGGGCCGGGGCAGGCCGATCGGCGGCCGGGCCGGCGGAGCGCAGCAACTCGGCCTCGCGCTCGACCTCGGCCATGATGCGCGCCTTCAGCGCCGGCGGCGGGCGCATCGGCGGCGCCGCCACGGGCAGCGCCTCGGCGGCCACGCGCAGCTCGTCGAGCTCGTCGCGGCAGGCCGGGCAGGTGGCCAGGTGCGCTTCGAACCCGCCGCGCTCGTCGCTCGGGCAGCGCGCCCAGCACGTAGGTGCCGACGGCGTCCTGCCAGCGGTCGTGCTCGGTCATGCCTCCACCGCCCCGTGGGCCAGCGCCTCGCGCATCTTCTTCAAGCCCAGCCGCATCCGGCCCTTCACCGTACCGACCGGCTGCTCGAGCATCTCGGCGATCTCCACGTGCGTGAAGCCGCCGAAGTAGGCCAGCTCGATCACCTGGACCTGCTCGGCCGGGAGCACGTCCAGCGCGGCCCGGACGGTCGCCGCCTCGTCGCGCCGGGCGACGTCCTCCTCGACCCGGTCGGGCGCCTCGAGGCGCTCGGCCGCGGTCTCGTCGTCCGAGCGCCGGCGCGAGTGCACCGACGCGCGGCGCAGCGCGTCGATCGCCCGGTGGTGGACGATGCCCAGGATCCACGTGCGCACGGAGCCGCGGACGCGGTCGTAGTGCGCGCCGGAGCGCCAGAGGTTGAGGAACGCCTCCTGCGTGACGTCCTCGGCGGCCGCGCGCGTGCCGGTCATCCGGTAGGCGAGCGAGTACGCGGCGGCGCCATGGCGCTCGTAGATGGTCTCGAAGGCCCGCGCGTCGCCCCGCGCCATCAGCGGGATGAGGTCCTCGTCGGCGAGCGCGCGCACGTCCATCCTGGAGTGTGTTCGCGCCGGGCCCTGATCCGGATCAGCGGTCGGGCGCCAATTCGTCGAAGACGCTTGCGCGCCTCGCGCGCGGCGTCGCGCAGCGTGCGGGCCATCAGGTCGCTCGCGGAGCGCGACTGCGCGCGCCGGCGGTGGCGCCGGCGCTGCGTGCGCAGCACCACCAGGCCCGCGGCCGCACCGGTGCCGACGACGACCGCCGCGGCCGGCCCGAGCGCGGCGCGCGGCCAGTTGCGCGGGTCGCTTGATCGCGCTCAGCTCCCAGGCCTCCAGCTCGTCGGCCGCCAGCTCGACGAGCGAGTCGAGCGTCTGCTCCATGCGCGCCTGCAGGTGCACCGGCGGGTCGACCGGAGCCAGCGCCGCCGCGCAGCCGGGCCTCGATGTCCGGCGCGGGCTCACGTCATTGCCGTCGTGCCGTTCGCGTCCGCGGCCACGATCTCCTCCAGCTGCCGGATCGCCCGGTGGATGAGCACCTTGGTCGCCCCGTCCGTGCGGCCCAGCGCCCGCGCGATCTCGCGGTTGTCCATGTCCGAGCGCGAAGCGCATGATCAGCGCCTCGCGGCGGTCGTCGGGCAGCTGCTGGACGCCGCGCAGGATCCGCGCCAGGTCGTCGCGCTCCTGCACCAGGGCCTCGGTCGTGTGCGGCGTCGACAGCGCGCTCCTCGTCGTCGATGTTGGTCTGCGGCCGGCGCGAGCGGTCGCGGTAGTAGTTCGCCGCCAGGTTGTGCGCGATGCGGATCAGCCACGGCCGCAGCGGCCGGCCCTGCGACTCCTGCTGCGCCCGCTCGAAGTGCCGGTAGGCCTGCAGGAACGTCTGCTCGGTCAGGTCCTCGGCGTCGTGGTGGTTGCCGATCCGGTAGTAGGCGTAGGAGTAGACGTCGCGCAGATGCGCCTTGTAGAGCTCGGAGAAGGCGGCGTCGAGCTCCGCCTTCGGGGACGCGGCGTCCATCGAGCACGGACCCTACCCGGCCCTACGCGGCCTTGCCCTTTCGGGCCGACTTGACGGAGCGCGGGGCGGTCAGCGAGGCGGTCCAGCGCGCGGGCTCGATGCGCCCCTCGATGATCCCGGCCAGCCCGCTCAGCACGGGAGCGTCGACGCCGGCGTCCTTGAGCCGGGCGGCCAGCAGCGGCACGGCCGCCACCGCCTCGGCGGTCTGACCGAGCGCGGCGCAGATCTCGGCGGCCGGCATCCCCTGGGCCAGCAGCTCGCCGGCGCGGCGGTTGCGCGAGCCCTCGGCGAGCACGGTGGCCACGAGGTCGCCCGTGCCGGCCAGGCCGGCGAACGTCTCCGGCCGCGAGCCCGGAGCGACGCGCGTAGGCGTCGATCTCGGCGAACACCTTGCCGGCGGCGGCGCCGGCGGCGTTCGGCCCGGCCGCGCCGGCCGCGGCGGCGGCCAGCGCGGCGGCGTTCTTCGCGCAGCCCGCGAGCTCGACGCCGACCACGTCGCCGGTGTGGGTGACCTGCAGGCCGGCGGCGGCCAGCGCGTCGGAGACCTGGCGGGCGAAGGCGCGGTCGTGGCGCGGCGAGGACGAGCGAGGCGCCGTCCTTGAGCGCGTCGGCGGCGTGCGCCGGGCCGCCGAGCACGCCGACCGGCCCAGCGCGCGGGTGCGCTCGGCGACATAGGCGCTCGGCAGCGTGCCGAGCGGCGGCACGAGGCCCTTGGACAGCACGAGCACGCCGGTGCGCTGGAGGATCGCCGGGCCGTGGGCGGCGACCGCGGCCGGCAGCTCGGCCGCCGGGACCGCGAACGCGACGAGGTCGTGGCGGGAGAGCTCGAGATCGGCCGCGCGCGCACCGGCTGCACGCGCGTCGGGCAGGTCGACGCCGGGCAGGTAGCGCTCGTTGACGCGGGCGGCCGCCGAGCAGGTCGGCCTGCGCGCGGGTGCGGCAGCCGAGGTCGACCTCGATGCCCGGCGCGGGCGAGCATGACGGCCATCGCCGTGCCCCACGAGCCGCCGCCGATGACGGCCGCGCGGCGCAGCGGCGGCAGGCCGCCGAGCCACTCCCACTGCAGCATCACGTTGGGCCAGATGCGGTCGGTCACGGCCGCGGCCAGCTGCGCGGTGGCCTCCTCGACGTGCGGGAAGCGCAGCGGGCTGCCGATGCGGACGCGCATCTTGCGCGGCCGGATGCGCCAGCCCTTGCGGATCGCCTCCGTGCCGATCATCGCCACGGGCACGACGGGCGCGCCGGTCTCCAGCGCGAGCCGCCCGACGCCGCGCTTGGGCTTGCCCAGCGCGCCGGGGCGGATGCGCGTGCCCTCGGGGAAGATCAGCACCGGATCGCCGCGCTCGAGGATCGCCTTCGCGGTCTCGACCATGTCGGTGTCGGCCGTCGCCGCGGCGGACCGGGAAGGCGCCGAGCGAGCTGATGAGCCAGCCGAGCAGCCGGTTGTGGAACAGCTCCTCCTTGGCCACGTAGTAGACCGGGCGCCGGCAGGTCGAGCCCGACGATGAACGGGTCCAGGAACGAGCGGTGGTTGGCCACGAAGATCACCGGGCCGGACTCCGGGATGTGCTCGCGGCCGATCCGCGACAGCCGCCAGTAGAGGTGCGCGAACGGCTGCAGCAGCGCGCGCATGATCCAGTAGACGATCGGGTTGACGCCGCGCGTCGCGGGCGCGGGCATGAAGCTGGCTGTGGTCCATGTGGGTGCTGTCCTCTCCTCGGGGGTTCGTACACCGCCCCGCGCGGGGGCGTTACAGTCCCCGGGCATGGCGGTCGACGCGACCCGAACCCTGCGCGGCGCGCTGGCGGGCGCCGCCGCCGCCGCGGTGTGGGCGGCCCAGCAGCCGCTCGACAAGCGCGTGTTCGGGGTGCGGCTACGACGACGCGCGAGCTGCTCGGGCGGCCTGGTCGCGCGCGGCTCCGCCGCGTACCCCGTGGGCCTGGCGCATGCACCTGTTCAACGGCGCCGCGTTCGGCGCCGTCTACGCGCAACGTGCGCCGCTCGCTGCCCGTGCCGCCGGTCCTGCGCGGCCCGCTCGCCGGGCTGGCCGAGCACCTCGCCACCTGGCCGGTGCACCGCCGCTGCTCACGCGCCTCCGACCGGAGCTGCCGCAGCTGTGGGGCTCCGGCCGCGCGTTCGCCCAGGCGACATGGCGCCACCTGCTGTTCGGCGCGGTGCTCGGCGAGCTCGAGCGGCGGCTGAACCCGCCCGAGCCCGAGCCGCGCCCCGTCGACCCCGCCGCGGCCGCCTCCAACGGCCACGGCTCGGCCGAGCACTGGTCTCCTCGCCTCGTAGTGTTCTGATCACCGGCGCCGCGGGGCTTCGCCGGGCGCCACCTGGCGGCCGCCTGCGCGGCCGCGGGGGACGACGTGCACGCCGCGCCGCCGTCGGCGCAGGCCGACCTGCGCGACCCGGCCGTGGCCCGCGAGGTTGTCGCCGCGGCCGCGCCCGGGCGTCGTCTACCACCTGGCCGCCCGGGCCCACGTCGGCGCGTCCTGGGAGGACCCGCAGGGGACGATCGCCGCGAACGTCGGCATGACCGTGGCGCTCCTCGAGGCCGTGCGGGCGTGCGCGCCGGAGGCGGTCGTCGTGGTGATCGGCTCGGGCGAGCAGTACGGCCCGCCGGAGCGCCTGCCCACGACCGAGGACGCGCCGCTGCGCCCGCAGAACCCGTACGCGGTGTCGAAGGCGGCGGGCGACCTCGCGGCCGGCTTCTACGCCGACGCGCAGGGGCTGAAGGTCGTGCGCGCGCGCGCGTTCAACCACGCCGGGCCCGGTCAGGAGCCGGTTACGCCATCGCGTCGTTCGCCCAGCAGATGGCGGCGGGGCTCGACGCCGGCGACGACCCGGTGCGCGTCGTCACCGGCAGCCCGGACACGCGCCGCGACTACACGGACGTGCGCGACGTCGTGCGCGCCTACCGGTTGCTCGCGGCGCGCGGCCAACCGGGCGCGTGGAACGTCTGCTCGGGCACGTCGCGCTCGGCGCGCGAGCTCGTCGTCGCGCTGGGCGAGGTGTCCGGCGTGGCCGTCGACCACGTCGTCGATCCCGCGCGGGTGCGCGCGCACGAGGTGCAGGAGATCCGCGGCTCGGCGGCGCGGCTGCGCGCCGACACGGGCTGGGAGCCGGAGATCCCGCTGGCCCGCACGCTGGCAGACGCGGTGGCGGGCTTCAGGCGTTGAGGCGGTCGAGCGCGGCGGCGAACTGGTGCGCTATGACCTGCGCGCGATCGATCTCGCGCGTGGTGAACGCCATCGGCACGGCCCGGTAGAGCTCGAGCACGCCCAGCGTGCGGTCGCCGAGCTGGACGGGGACGATCAGCATCGTGGCCATGCCGATGTACTCCAGCTCGCCGAGCTCGGCCCGGTCGGCGCCGGGGTCGCCGGCCACGACCTGGCCGGGGATCGCCGTGCTCGATCACGTAGCGGGTGGCGGGGAACTCGGCGAGCGGCCAGCGTCGTGCCGCTCGGATAGTCGGCGTGGTCGGTGACCAGCGCGAGCTCGTCGGCCGCCGCGTCGACGCGCATCAGCGCCACCTCGTCCGCGCGCAGCAGCTCCGATGCGAGCCGGTTCGCCGAGCGCAGGTCGGCCAGCCCGACGGCCGCGGACAGCGCCTGCGACAGGTCGGCCAGGCCGCGGGCGAACGCGCCGGTGGAGCCCACGGGCGGCGCGGTCGCCATGCGCAGGCCGGCGCGGATGTCGAACGCGGTCGACGCCGTGACGTCGGCCGCCGGCACGGGCCAGCCCTCCCCCGGGCGGGCGAGGCCGTAGCCCTGGGCGTAGGTCACGTCGAGGTCGACCAGCGCGCGCAGGTCGGCCGGGTCCTCGACGCCCTCCGCGCAGACCACCGCGCCGGTGCTGCCGGCGAACCCGATCAGCGCCTCGAGCAGCGCCTGGCGGTTGAGGTCGGCGTGTGCGCCGTGGACCAGCGTGCGGTCGAGCTTGAGGATGTCGGGCGCGACGCGGATGAGCTGCTGCAGGCCCGCGTAGCCGGCGCCGGCGTCGTCGAGCGCCACCCGGGCGCCGCGGCCGCGCAGGGCGGCGAGCTCGGTCTCCAGCTCGCCCGCGGCGCCGAACAGCTCGTGCTCGGTCAGCTCGATCACGATCCCGCTCAGGTCGTGCGGGAGCGCCTCGCGGACCGGCGGGGAGAGCAGCGCGCGCGGGGAGACGTTGAGCGCGAGATAGGCGCCCTCCGGCCGGCCCGGAGCGGCCAGCGCGCAGCCCAGCGCCAGCGCCTCCAGCTCGGCCCCGAGCCCGACCCGGTGGGCCTGGGCGAACCACTCGTCCGGGCCGCGGCGCGGCTCGATGTCGAAGCGGGCGAGCGCCTCGTAGCCGCCGGCGCGGCCCGTGGCGAGCTCGACGATCGGCTGGAAGACGATCCGGATGGCGTCCGGTCCGCGCTCCAGCAGCCCGGCGATCTCGGCCCGCTGCACGGTCTCCGGGCGGATCGTGCCGCGCCCGAAGCGGCAGGTCTTGCCGCGGCCTGAGTGCTTGGCCAGATACAGCGCGGCGTCGCCGTTCTCCAGCAGCGCCGTGGCGTCGGTCCCGTCCTGGGGCGCGGCGGCCACGCCCGCGCTCGCCTCCAGCGGCCGGCCGCGGACGGTCAGCTCGCCCAGCGCGGCCCGCGCCCGCTCGGCGCAGTCCTCCGCGCCCTCGGCGTCGACGCCCGGCAGGATCAGCACGAACTCCTCGCCGCCCAGGCGCCCGACGGCGTCGCCGGCGCGCACGACCGAGCGCAGCCGCTCGGCCACCGCCGCCAGGACGCGGTCGCCCTCGGCGTGGCCGTGCACGTCGTTGATCAGCTTGAAGTGGTCGAGGTCGATGACCACGACGCCCACCGGCGCGCCCTGGGCCGCGACCAGCGCGTCGCGTAGCCACTCCTGGCAGGCCCGGTGGTTGAGCAGCCCGGTCAGCCCGTCGCGCTTCACCTGCTCGCGCAGCGTCTCGCGCTGGCGCGCCGAGTCGTAGGCCAGCGCGGCCATCGTGGCGAAGCGCTCGACGAGCTGGACCTCGGCGTCCGTGAAGGCCATGTCGATGCCGGTGCGGTAGACGTTGAGCGCGCCGACGACCCGCTCCTCGGCCAGCAGCGGCACGCACACGAACGCCTCGTCGTCCATCGGCGTCCCGGCCACGACGTTGCACAGGGGCTCGAACCTGGAGTTCGGCACGTTGCGCGTGCGCCGGTTGGCCACCGCCCAGCCCGTGATCCCCGTGCCCAGCGGAATCGGGTCCGAGAGGATCTCCTCCACCCAGTTGCCGACGGCGAACACCGGCCGCAGCGCGCCGCCTTCCTCGTCGATCTCATAGACCGTCAGGTCGTCGTAGCGCAGCAGCGAGCGCAGGTGGTGCGCGATCCGCCCGAGCGTCCCCTCGAGCGAGTCCGCGGCCAGGATCCCCGCCGCGGCGTCGACCAGCGCCTCCAGTGCGGAGGCGCGCGCGGCGGGAGCTTGTGTCAGAGCGCTCACGCCCGGTAGATCGGCGGGCGCGCCCCGGTCTTGAAGGCCGGCGCGCGGGCCTACACTCCCGGCTGCCCGCCGGAGTAGCTCAGTTGGTAGAGCAATCGCCTTGTAAGCGATAGGTCGTCGGTTCGAGTCCGTCCTCCGGCTCTGCTCCGACGTCCCGCTCCGCCGCGGTTCCTGCTGTCGGCGTGGTTGCGTCCGACCAGGCGGAGCAGCTCCGTGGAAGCGCTTTGGAAGCGAGCGGTCTGGGCTCTGTGGCCGTCTGCCGCCTGGTCGAGCTCGGTCGGCAGGCTCCTGCCTGCCCTCCTTACCCCGCGCATCAGCGGAGCCGGCTGACGGGGTCAAGGGCAGCCCGACAGGGCCGAGCGCAGCGAGCCGCGAAGCGGTATCCCTTGACGCCGGCCGACGGGCGGAGCTAGCTGTTCAACGCTGCTGGTCGGCGAGCTGCCCGCGCTGGCGCGCCTGGTGTTGGCCGGCGAGCACGGCGAGCGAAGCGAGCCGCGCGCAGCCGGCCGCGGCCGAAGGCCGCCTTGAGGTCGTTAGAGAAAGTGCTCACTGACGATGTGCCCTGATCGTCGAAACGGACCACTCCCTGGATGGGAGTGGATGTTCGCGGCGGGGAGTGTGCGTGCTCGAATTCACACCGCGACGAACGCCGATCACGCGCCAACAGCGCGGATCTAGCCTGCCTCGCCGGCGACCACGATGCCGTGTTCGTAGGCGAATACGACTGCTTGGACGCGGTCGCGCAGCCCGAGCTTGAGAAGGACGGCCCCGACGTGGCTCTTGACCGTGGCCTCGGTGACGACGAGCCGCGCCGCGATCTCGGCGTTCGACAGGCCGTGCGCGACGAGCACGAGCACCTCGCGCTCGCGGGGGGTCAGCTCCGCGAGCACCGCGGCCGGCGGCTCGATCGGGTCGCTGCGCGCGGCGAAGTCCTCGATCAGCCGGCGTGTGATCGACGGTGAGAGCAGCGCCTCGCCGCTGTGCACCACCCGGATCGCCTCAATCAGGCGCTCGCGCGGCGCGTCTTTGAGCAGGAAGCCCGCCGCGCCGGCTCGCAGCGCACCGAACACGTACTCATCGAGGTCGAACGTGGTGAGGACGAGCACGCGGGGAGCCGGCTCGATCGCGCCGGTCGTCAACTTCGCCGTTGCCTCGACGCCGTCCATGGTGGGCATCCGGATGTCCATTAGGACGACGTCGGGCCGCAGCGTGCGGGCGCGTTCGATCGCCTCCTCGCCGTCGCCCGCCTCGCCGACCACGTCGAGTCCGGGCTGGGTCTCGAGGAAGAGCCGGAAGCCGGTGCGCACCAGCTCCTGGTCGTCGACGATCAGGACGCGGATGCTCATGCGTCACCTCCGACCGGGAGCCGCGCCGCCACCCGAAAGCCGCCGCTCGCCCGGCGCCCCGTCTCGAGCTCGCCACCGAGCAGAGCGACGCGCTCGCGCATGCCGACCAGGCCGTGGCCGGGCACGACGCCGTTCCGGCGCAGCGGGGCGCCGTCGTCGACGACCTCGAGCTCGAGCCCGGAGTCCCCGAACCTGAGCGTCACCACGACGCTGGTGGCGTGCGCGTGCTTGAGCACGTTGGTGAGCGCTTCCTGGACGATGCGATAGACCGACAGCTCGACGCCGCCGGGAAGCGGCCGCTGATCGCCGATCCGCTCGAGTCTCACCGCGAGGCCCGCGCTCCGGTACTGCGCCACCAGGCCGTCGAGCTGCGCGAGCGACGGTTGCGGACGCGACTCTGCCGCGTCCGCCGGCTCGCGCAGCAGCTCGAGGATCCGGCGCAGCTCGACGAGGCTCTGCTCGCCACTGGTCTCGACCTTGCCCAGGGTCGCGTCGGCGACCTCGGGCTGGCTGCGCAGCACGTCGCGCGCTCCGCGCACGCCGACGAGCATCACGGTGACCGAGTGCGCCACGATGTCGTGCAGCTCGCGTGCGATCGCAGCGCGCTCCTCGTGCGCGGCGAGCCGTGCCAGCTGCTGGCGCTCGCGCTCGATGAAGGCCTCGCGCTGCTCCCGCTCGCGTCGCCGGTCCTTCCGCCGCGTCTCGACGTAGACGCCGAGCCCCCACGCCACGAGCGAGCTGGCGGCGGCCAGGATCGCGTACAAGAGCCGATCGCCCGACGGGTCGACCAGCGTCGTGACGACCGCGACCGCGACCGCGAGCACGAGCGCGACGAGCGAGACCCGCCGCTCGCACAGGGTCGCCACGGTGTACAGCGCGATCAGCGGCGCGATCGCGAGCGGCGTCACGCCCGCGATCGCCACGCCGAGCATGGCGACGAGCGACACCGCGAGCGTCGGCAGCGGGGCGCGCCGGCGGAGCACGAGGACGGCGCCGCCGACGAACGCGAGCACGACCGCGATCGCGGGAGGCGCACGCTCGGGCTCGAACGTCTGTGAGACCTCGAGGCCCGCGGCGCCCATGGCCAGCAGGACGTCGCACGCCCACGCACGCCGGCCCATCGGTGGGTGCGACTGGCGCGGCGGAGTCATGCGATGTCGCGCCGCCTCTCCGTCACGAGCGCGGCGATGAGCGCCGCCACCGTCCAGCCCACGAGGACCGCGCCCGCCGCACCGATGGACAGCGTCTCCAGCCCAGCCCCGGCGACGCCCTGCGCGGCGCCGAACGGCGTTACGTCGAGGGCCGTCGGGCTGATCACCCCGACCAGCGGGAGCACGACGAAGATCACGACCAGCGTGCCGGTCACGGCGACGACCTGGTTGCGCACGAGCGCGCCGAGCGCGACTCCGAGAGCGGCCGACAGCGCTGCGGCGACGAGGGTCCCGCCGGCGACGAGCGCGACGTCGCCTGCGCCCACGTCCGGGCCGGACCGATGCGCCAGCAGCGGCAGGCCGACCGCAAGGGTCACCGTCGTTGTCAACGCGGCCACCACGACCGCTGCGGCAGCGTAGGCGCCCGCCCGCGCGAGCAGCACGGCGCCGCGGTCGCGACCGGCGACGAGCGTGGCGGGCGCGGCCGTCCGGTGCCGGTATTCGCCGGCGCCGCCGACGAGCCCGAGCAGCAGGACCAGCAGCGGCAGCCCGGCGATCGCGTGCGTCTTGTCGGCCAGCGACATCGGGTCGCCCCACGCCGGCAGGATCAACGCGAGGGCCTGCCCGACCGCCAGCACGACGGCCATCGCGCCATAGGCGAAGATCGTGCGCGTCGTGGTGGCCTTGATCAACTCACCTCTGATCAGCGTGGTCATGCCGCCTCCGCTTCCTCGGTAAGGCTAAAGAACACCTGCTCGAGCGAGGCGTCATCCGACGCGAGCTCGTGCAGGCTCACGCGCTCGCGATGGGCCAGCTCGCCCACCTGCGCCGCGTCCATTCCCTCGATCAGCACCCGGGCGCCCTCGACCTGCACCCGCGCGCCAGCCTGGCTGGCGACCGCGGCGAGCCGCTGGGGAGTGGGCGTGCGCACCGCTACCCGGCTGCCTCCGAGCCGGGTCAGCTCGGCGATCGCGCCCTCGAATACCAGCCGGCCGTTGTGGATGACGACCACGTCGTCGACGGTCTGCGCAGCCTCCGTCAGGACGTGGCTGGACAGCAGCACCGTGCCGCCGGCCGCCGCCCGTTCGCGCAGGAACGTGCGCAGCCAGCGAATGCCTTGGGGGTCGAGGCCGTTGAGCGGCTCGTCCAACACCAGGATCGCCGGGTCGCCGAGCAGGGCTGCCGCGAGCCCGAGCCGCTGACGCATGCCCATGGAGTACGTCCCCACCCGACGACGCGCCGCCTGCGCGAGCCCGACCAGCTCGAGCACCTCGTCGACACGATCGGCCGGCAGACCGGCCAGCGCCGCGAGCGAGCGCAGGTGGTTGTGTGCGGAGCGGCCCGGATGGGCACCGGTCGGCTCGATGTAGACGCCGAGCGAGCGCGCATCGGGCTGCGCGGCCTCGACGGGCGTCCCGTGGATGATCGCGCGCCCGGCGGTCGGGCGGGCGATCCCGACGATCGCCTTCAGCGCCGTCGTCTTGCCCGCTCCGTTCGGGCCCAGGAAGCCTGTGACTGCGCCGCGGCGCACGCTGAACGACAGGTCGTCGACCGCTGTGAGCTCGCCGTAGCGCTTCGTCAGGCCCTCGACCGTGATGGCGGCCTGGGTGTCCTCGTTGATCATCCTCCGAGGATCAAGGCCGGCGGCCTCGCCGTCATCGCCCGCCGGACTGAACTTCGTCTCCGACCCAGGTCGGAGCCGGCGTGCTCTCCGCGTTCGACCGCAGGAGGAGCACCTGCGCCCCGCCTCGCTGCTTCCCTGCGGGCCGACTAGGATCTGCAGGCCTGGACCTGGCGCGCACGCCACTCCGTTCACGATGTGGATTTCGTGTAGTCGGTCCCGTGATTCGCGTCGCCGGATCGCGCGGTCGAGCTCCCGACAGCCGCCGCGATCGCGCTGCTCTCCTTTCTGCTGATCGCCGGCGATCAGATCTCCTCGCCCGATCGCCTGATCGACGCGGTTGACGGTTCAGTGCCGTACCGCGTTGGGCGCGGACCTGCCCGCCGCCCGGTTCCAATGCAGAGACGTCCGTTCGTCAAGAGCCTCAGCGGCGTGCCCGGCGCCGACTGAGGCTAAGCGAGCTGCCTAGACCGCAAGCGCGTCGAGGTGGCGATTGTCGCAAGATGCGTATGTTTCGACGTCGATCGAGATATTCGCTCTTGTGGAATCTGGGCACTTCGCTCGCGTTGCCGGTGCGACTGCCGGCCTCTCGCGCGAGCGGTCATGGGTGCGGCTGGCCCTCGATGCCGGGCGGGATACGATTAGCTTGGATTGCCAAGTCGGTTTCCATATCAGGACGTGGTTGATGAGCTGCGAGTCGCGATCGCTGTCGGAGAGTTCGCAGCGGGAGCGCGACTTCCGTCGGAGAATCAGCTTGCGGAGCGGTTCCGGACCAGCCGGCCGACGGTCAGGCGTGCGCTGGCGCTGCTGAAGGCGCAGGGGCTCGTGACGACAGAGCAGGGGCGTGGGGCGTTCGTGCGCTCGAAGCCGCATGTCCGCCTCTTGCTCTCGGGCGAGAACTTCCGGCGGCATCGGCGGGAGGGTGTCTCGGGCTTCAATGCCCAGGTCGAAGAGCAGGGCCAGGTGGCCGAGCAGCGTCTGCTCGACGTCGGCTGGGTGCCAGCTCCGGATGAGGTGGCCCTACGGCTCGGAGTGGATCGGGATGTGGCGGTGGCGGCTCGTCGGCGGCTGTTCGTAGTCGATGGCCAGCCCGTCGCACTATGCGACAGCTACTACCCGAGCGAGGTCGCCCGAGGCACAGCACTTGCGGAGCCAGACCGCATCGCCGGTGGTGCATACGGGCTGATTGAGGACGCGGCCGGACCGATCGCGCGGAAGCTGCAGCGATCGATCGACGACCTCGAGTGCCGCATGCCGACACAGCGTGAGCTCGAGGAGTTGCAGCTCGATGCCGGGGTGCCTGTCGTGCGCGTGCTCCGGACGGTCTACGACTCGGATGGATTGGCCGTGGAGGTGCAGGACACTGTGGCGGCCGCGGACAAGCATCAGTTCCGGTACGAGGTCACGATGCGATGACGCGGCTGCTGCTCGGGGCGTGCTTGTCGTTGACCGGCCGATATGGGCGGTTCGGGCGGCAGGCTGCGAACGGGCTACGGGTGTGGCAGCAGCTCGCCGGCGACGGCGTCGAGCTGGTGATCGAGGACGACGGCAGCGATCCCGAGCAGCTCGCGGAGCGGTTCGCCCGGGTGGCGTCGTGCTGCGATCTGCTTCTCGGGCCGTACTCCACGCAGCTCACGCGCGCTGCCGCCGAAGTGATGGCGGAGATCGACGGCGTGCTGTGGAACCAGGGCGGCGCGGGTGACGACGTGCAAGCGCTGTGTCCGGGTCGGATGGTGTCGGTGCTGGCGCCCACGAGTCGCTACGCGCTGCCGTTCGTACGCACGCGGGCGGGTGACATAGAGCGATCGCCGTTCTGGGTCGTGCGAGGTCGCGGGCGCTTCGGTCGCCAGGTTGCGGCCGGCGCGGTCGACCGAGCCAATCACGACGGCCTGGAGACGGTCGAGAAGCGCATGGGCAATGGGTCTGTGTTCGATGGCGTGCCCGAGGTCTGGGACCTGTTTTCCGCCGGCCGCTACGAGGACGACGTGGCGATCGTCAACGCGGCGCGCGCAGCCGAGCATCCCCCTCGGGCGATCTGCTCGATCGCGGCTGGCGTGCATGACTTCGCGTCCGAGGTCGACGACCCGGATGGCATCTTCGGCATCGCGCAGTGGTCCCCCGGCAGTGATGGCGCCGCGGAGCTGGGGCCCTCGGAAGGGGAGTTCATGGCCGCCTACCGCGCGCTGGCCGACTCGCCCCCGGACTATCCCGCGGTGCAAGCCGCGGCCGGCGCTGTGCTCGCAACTCGGTGCGCGGAGTTGGCCGGCAGTCTCGATCGCGAGTCGCTGTGGCAGGCGGCTGCGGCATTGGACACGCGCACGCTGGTCGGCGGCTTCAAGATCGACGCCACAACTGGCGCCCAGGTGAAGCACACGACCGTGCTGCTGCAGTGGCACGGCGCAGCGCTTGAACTCGCCGCGTAGCGGTTCCTAGGACCAATTTGGTTCGCACGCGGACCGGCCCGGGCGCGATTCCTGCATGCGCCTTGACTTGTAATTCCAAGTCCCTACGGTCGATCGCAACTTGTAATTCCAAGCTGGATCAGGAGGTCCGTGTGCGTCTTCCGATCGACACGAGTCGGCTGCAGTTCCTGGTCGTCGCGGCCGCGGAGCCGCTCAAGCAGTACCGACGTTCCCGGTGCTCTTCGAGCATGACGTGCACGGCGGCCTGGTGGTGGACGCGGACGGCGGCTTCGTGCTCGCGAAGGTCAAGCGCCGTGACCTGAAGCGGCGCGGTCTCGGCCTTCCGGACTTCCACGCGCTGCGTCACGGCGCGGCGATGGACTGCGAGGACGCCGAGGAGGCGCGCGATCTGCTGCGTCACAAGAACTCGAACGTGACTCGGGCCGTCTATCGGGCGCATTTCGGAGATCGCCGGCGCGAGCTGCTGCGGGCGCGTCTGGAAGCGCGGCTGGAAGCGTCGGATCCGGATGGGGCGCACTCTGCGGGACGCCGGGAGCCCGCAGAAGTTACGGATTTGCAGGCGAAACGCGGTTCGGCATGACGACGCATCACGGGTCGCCGGGATCTTGTAAGCGATAGGTCGTCGGTTCGAGTCCGTCCTCCGGCTCCTCACGGATTGGCTCTGTACCGCCACTTCCGGCATCGAGCGCGTTCTCCCCTACGGAGGCCGCCCAGCGCGTTCGCAGCCTTCCGGACGATTCGCATACCGGGACCTTCTGCGGGCGCGCACGCGCGCGAGCACTATCTCGCTCCTCGACCCGGGCACGCCACCTGTCCGACCGTGAGGGCCTCGCTCGCCCCGGGATGACTGAACGGAACTCTCAGCACCGCCGCTTCCCCAGCGCCGGCTTCGCCGGCCGGCATCCCATCCATTTCCAGTGTGCGCAGCGCTCGTTGGGTCGCGGCGGGGATCTGAGAGGCGACCGAATCCCAGGCGTCGAACGTCTCGCCGGCGGGCAGCCCGGATGCGCGTCGGCGCATCGCGATCGTGTCCTGGTCGCGTCCCGCAGCTTCTTCGGCGAGCAGCACCCGGAGGCTCTCGGTGGGTTCCCAGCGCCGCGGCGGCGGGGATCACCTGGGGCGGCGCCTGGCGGACGTAGGGCATCCGCACTCTGCGCAGCCGCCGGTCGACCTCATCCGGGAGGGCCGGTGGCGCGGCCGGTGTGTTGGCCGTCATGCGCCGAAGCCCTCCCAGGCGCGCGTGGAGCGTTGCCGCGACTGCTGTGCCACACCCGCTCCGGCGCCCACGACATCCACCCTGAATCGGCGCTCATCGCCCCGCACCCCTCAAGGTGATCCTCTCGCGCCTGCGGGGACTGGGCTTCGACAACCACAGGATCCCTGCTCAAGCCGACAGTCAAGCGGCCCCGATCACCGGGGCCGCGACCGTCTAGTGCATCACCCCTGGGCTAGCTGATGGTGACGCCGCTCATGGCGACGGACAGGTGGCGCACCGTGCGCATCGTCTGGACCTTGCCGTGCTTGCCACGGAACTTGGTCGTGATGGTGATGTTGTAGTTGCCGACCGGCTTGTTGCGCAGATCGACGTTGATCTTGCGACCGCCGACCGACATCCGCTCGCCGCGCATCATGGCCTTGACGGACACGAGCTTGGCATGGCGGGGCATGAACACCGTCAGGCGGCGCAGCGTGCGTCCGGCGTAGCGGAAGCTCACGCTGACCGGCTGACGGACGATGGTGGTCGTACCGGCGGCGCCCGTCGCACCCTTGAAGCCGTCGGAGCCGTGCACACCGTCAGTGCCATTCGCACCCTTAGCGCCGGTCACGCCCTGCTCGCCCTGCGAACCGGCCAGACCCGTGGCGCCATCCTTGCCATCGACACCGTTCAGGCCGTCGTGACCGTCAACGCCGTCCGTGCCGTTGGTGCCATTGCTACCGTCGGTGCCATTCACACCGTCGGTGCCGTTGGTCCCGTTCACGCCGTCCTGGCCGTTGACGCCGTCATTGCCGGCGGAACCCTGCTCGCCCTGAGCGCCGGTGTCACCCTTGTCGCCCGTGGCGCCGTCCTTGCCGTCCACACCGTTGTAGACGTTGCCGACCCAGTGATCGCCCAGATAGATGGCATAGCCACCCGCCGGGAATCCCCAATCGGCGTTGGCGGCGATCGGAACGAAGACCGGCGAGTTGCCGTCCTCGCCCTTCGGCCCCTGAGCGGTGACGCCAGTGTCACTGTCATCGATGAACCAGTTACCGTTGTCGCCGACGTGCGGGGTGACGCCTGCGACGCCATTCGTGCCGTTGACGCCGTTGGTGCCGTTCGTACCGTTGGTCCCGTCAGTGCCGTTGACACCGTTGGCCCCGTCGGTGCCGTTCTGGCCGTCAGCGCCGCTGGCACCGTTGGCGCCGTTCAGCAGCAGGCCGACCCACTGGTCACCGAGGTAGATGGCGAAGCCACCGTTCGGCCCGAGGTACTCCTTGTCGATGGCGACGAAGGTCGGCGTCAGGCCGTCCGCACCGGGCTGACCCTGGATGCCCTGGACGCCCGGGATGCCCTGCGGCCCCTGGATGCCCTGGTCACCCTTCTCGCCCTGCTTGCCGACGAGCGAGGCGATGAAGTCCTGGACGTTGCCGTGGTGGCCGGCGTCGATCCAGAGATCGTAAGCCGACTTGCCATTGGCACCGTTGACCCCGTTCGTGCCATTCGTGCCGTCGGTGCCGGCCGGACCCTGGGGGCCAATGGGACCGGGGGTGCTGTCGTCGCACAGGTGCGGGTTGCCCTGGCAATCCGGGTTCGGATTGCTGGCCATGGCAGCCGTGGCGGGGATGCCGCCGAGCAGCGCAGCGGTGGCCAGGGCGGTGGTGATCGTGTTGCGGTATCTCATTGTGATCTTTCATGGATCGGTTCTACCATCGTGATTGACGGCAGCTTCGATGTCAGCGCGGGAGAGCTGGCACCCAAGTTGCTGCCACCCGGAGGTGACGGTGAATTGCCGGGCTGCACATGTCAGCCGCGACCGGCGAACGAGTCTGGTTGCTCAGTCGCCGGGGGTTCGGCCTACGAGACATCTGTCGGCCTCCGAGCGGGCTCCTCGCCTCTTTTCACCCGGGTGAACTGACGGTCGAACCCGCCCATCCGCCGCGTCATGGATGCCGGCGACCATCCACTCGAGCTGGGCGTCTGTGAGCAGGTGGCCGGCCGGCGTTCGGGGCGCAGATGGGGCAGATGGCCCGCGACCGCTGCGGTTGGCGCCGGCGCAGTCGCGGCGGCAATGCTGTCGAGTGATGTGCATGTGATTTTCTGGATCGGTTCTTGCCGTCTTGTTTGACGGCAGCGCAGGAGGCCCAGCCGCTGGGGCTGGCCCGTGATGTCGCCACCCGAAGGTGACTCGTTAGTTGGCGTTGAGGGCGAGCGCGATCATGCGACCGCCGGCGAACGTCGCGGCAACACTGAGGTTGCCCCGCTCATCGGGTTCTTGGTCGATGACCAGGCAGCGGGGAGACTTGATGTCCCGCTCGTCGTCGCTCACGCCGAGGAGGGATGGACGGGGAGCACGTGACAGATATCGTCAAGCGGGGGCCAGGGTTTCGCATGTTCACCCGGGTGAAATCGCGCCGAGCGGGCACACCACCCGCCGACAGGTGTGGCATGCCACCGTCCCCCTTTAGACGCCTTGGTCGACCGCTCGCGGTGTGCCAGCGGTGGACTCGCCGCGAGGACCTCCCGACCGACGCCGCGGCGCTCGCCGCGGCGGCCCTCGCCGCCTTGAACATGCTGGCGGCCGCGCTCTCCCTGCTCTTGCTCGTCTTCCTGCACCGGGGCGGCGCGCAGCAGCTGCCGATCTGCTGCGCCACGATGGTCTTCTGCGCCGTCGCCGCGGTGCTGATCGCCGGCCGGAAGGCGAACCGGCCGTGGGTGCTGCAGACGGCGAGCGCGCTGGACACCTTCGCGATCAGCCTCGCCCTCGTCGCGACTGGCGACTCACGCAGCGTCTACGCGTTCTTCTACCTGTGGGTGGGGCTGTACGCGGCGTGCTTCTTCCGGCGGCGTCAGATCGCGTTCCAGGCAGCCTGGCTCTCGATCGCCTACGGTGGTTCGCTCGCGCTGTTGGATGGGGCTCCGGCCGCGCGGCTGACTCAGTGGCTGCTGCCGGTGATGACCCTGATGGCCACGGGGACGCTGGTGTGGCTGCTGATGAACCGACTCCGCAGCAGCGAGGCGCGCCTGCGGCATGCGGCCGGGCACGACCCGCTCACCGGGTTGGCGAACCGCGCCCTGTTCGCCACCCGACTCGAGGCGGCACTCGCGGCGCCGGATGGCGACCTGCGGGCGGTCGCGTTCGTCGACCTCGATCACTTCAAGCCCGTCAACGACAGCCTCGGGCACCCTATCGGCGATGCGCTGCTCGTCGCGGTGGCCGAGCGACTGCGCGCCCATGCAGGCCCGTCGGCGTCGCTGGCGCGTTTCGGCGGCGACGAGTTCGTGGCGCTCCTGCACGGCGCGGACTGGGAGGCGGTGAGCGCGCGGCTGCTGCGCGCGTTCGAGCCGCCGTTCAGCGTGGCCGGCTACGAGCTTGCCGTCACCGCAAGCTTCGGCGTGGCCGCGGCGCTTCCGGGGGACGATGCGCAGGCGCTCGTTCGCCGCGCCGACACGGCCGTGTATCAGGCGAAGCACTCCGGGCGCGCGCAGCTTGCGAGGTTCGACGAGGTGTCGCCCCGCCGTGCAGCGGGCGAACACGCACGGCTCGAACACGACCTGCGGTGGGCACTGGCGCATGACGCGATCGCCGTCGCCTACCAGCCGATCGTCTCGCTGGCCGACGGCTCGATTGCCGGCGCCGAGGCGCTCGCGCGCTGGACCCATCCCGGCTTCGGACCTGTCGCCCCGGAGGTGTTCGTCGCCGTGGCCGAAGACAGCGGCCTGATCGATCTGCTCGGTGACCGCATCCTCACGACGGCGTGCCGTGAAGCCGGGGCGTGGATCCGCGGCATCGCCGGCTTCCGGCTTTCGGTCAACTTGTCGCCGCGCCAGCTCGAGGCGGCCGACTTCGCTTCTCGGGCGGCGGCCATCGCGGCCGACGCCGGGGTGCCGGCCGGCGGCCTGGTGTTCGAGGTCGCGGAGACCGCGGTGTTGTCGGACAGCGTCCGCACGCGCGAGAACCTGCGGGAGCTGAGGCAGGCCGGCATCGGATTGCTGATCGACGATTTCGGAAGCGCCCAGTCGCTGGCCCACCTGAGCGGCATTCGCTTCGACGCCATCAAGCTCGATCGCCGCTTCATCGCAGGCGACTCAGGCCTCACACGCGACGCGACTGTCGCCGCGGCAGCGAGCATTGGTCACGCCGCCGGCGTACGCGTGATCGCGGTGGGCGTCGATACGGCGCACCAGCGGGAGCGCGTCGAGCGCCTCGGCTGCGGGTTCGGTCAGGGTTGGCAGTTCGGGCGGCCTGTCCCGACTCACGAGTTCAGTGCGCTACTCGAGCTGGCCGGTCGGGTTCAGGGCGTCGTCGAGCAGCCCGAGCGTGACCGCGCGCGTGACCGCGTCCTCGCGGCTGTTGACACCGAGTTTGCGGTAGATCGCGCGGATGTGTGACTTGATCGTGTTCGCGGAGAGGTAGAGCGCCTCGGCCATTTCGCGCACTGTCCGGCGTGGCAGCAGCCGCAGCACCGCGAGCTCGGCCGGCGAGAGCGGCTCGGCCGACCCTCCCGGCGCGCCGGCGTCGAGTTCGCGACGCAGCTCGGAGGCGAACGCGGGCAGGGCGCCCGCGTCGCGGGCCGCGCCGAGCAGCTCCTCGGCATGGGCCAGCGCGTCCTGGGCGACCAGCCGGCGGCCGCGCTGACAGTCGATCCGGGCCAGCTCGAGCAGCGCCCACGCCTGCCAGAGGCCACCGGCGATCGCCGCCGCCACGGCCTGCCGGGCAGAGCGGTGGGCCCCGGAGAGCCGGCCCTCCAGCGCCGCGGTGACCGCGTCCGCGATCAGCGCCGGCGCTCCCGCCGGAAGGCCGTGCCACCCGACCTTGCGCGTCTCCTCGAGCGCCACGTCGGCATGGGCGCGCGCGGAGTGGCGGCGCCCGGCGCGCGCGTCGAGGATCGCCAGTGCCGCCGCGGCGGCGATGTGCCCCAACGGCCGGCTTGCCGCGTCAGGATGCTCGATCGCCGCCCGGGCGTCGCTGGCGGCCCCCGGTTCGTCGCCCGCGAGCAGGCGCAGGACGGCGCGAAGCCCCAGCGCGGGGACCAGGAGCTCTCCGTCGGCCCGGGCGAGCTCGACCGCGGTCTGCGCCTCATGCAGCGCCTCGCCCACGTGGTCATCCCTGTACAGCGCCCGGACGATCTGGAGCATCGCGCCCTCATTGCGGCTGACCACGTACGGATCGGTCTCCTGGGCGAGCACGAGCAGCCGGCGGATCTCCGCCGGCGGACGCCCACTCACGTGCGCGGCGCCGATCCCGGCCACCAGCGCCCCCGGTCGCGCGAGCAGCACGGAACGTGGAATGGCCGTGACCCAGCGCACGATCGTGCGGCTGCGCCCGGACCGCATGAGGGCAAGCGTGTGCTCGTCGATGAGGCCGAGCAGCGCGCCGACGTCGCCGGCCGCGCGGGCGTACTCGGCCGCGTCCTCGATGAGCCCGTGTGCGTGGGACCAGATCAGGGCTCGCTCGCGCACCGCGACCGCATCCGCGCGGTCGACCTCGCCGAGCAGGTGATCGCGCAAGAGCGCATGACAGCGATACCAGCCCGGACGCTCGACGAGCGGCATCACGAGCAGGTTCGCGAGCGCGAGCGCCCGCAGCCGCTCGCGCGACCCCGACTCCCCCAGGACCGCGTCGCACAGCTCGCCGTACAGCTGCGGCAGCACCGCCGTCCGTCGCAGGAACCGCCGCGCGTCCGCGTCGAGGTCGCCCAGCGCCTCGCCGGCCAGGTAGCCCGCCACGTCGCGCTGTGAGCCGCGGAACGTGCGGAGTGCCTCCGCCGGATCGTCCCGCTTGCGCAGCCACAGCGCAGCGAGATACAGCACTCCAGCCCACCCCTCCGTCGTCCGGGTCAAGGCGGCAACGGTGGGCTCGTCGGCGGTGACGCCTGGCACCGCCGCGAAGAGTTCCCGCGCCTCGGCCGGGGTGAACGCCAGCTCGTCGGCTCCGACCTCGACGAGCCGGCCCTGCGTGCGCAGGCGCGCCAGCCGCAGCGCCGGAACGGTCCGGGAGATCAGCACGAGCTGCACGTGCTCGGGCAGCGACGCGACCGCGTCGTCGAGCGAGCGCAGGCAGCGGGCCTCGCCGATCGACTGCACCTCGTCGATCGCCAGGACGATCGGCCGCTCGTCCGCGGACAGCCCGATCGCCAGCGCCTCGATCGCGGGCAGGACCGCACCGGCGGGGTTGCGCAGGTGCGCCGAAGCGTCCCCGCCGGCGCCGGGCCGCACTCGCTCGACCGCTGTGGTGAGCGACGTCCACAGCCGCACCGGGTCGTCGTCGCGCGAGTCGGCGCGCACCCACGCTGTCGCAAGTCCGCGCTCTGCCGACCACGCCTCCACCGCGACCGTCTTCCCGTACCCCGTCGGCGCCACGACCAGCGTCAACGCCGCCGCGCCGCCGCTGTCGAGCGCGCGGTTCAGGCGAGGGCGGGGGACGATCCCGCGGCGCAGCGGGGGCGCGGCCAGCCTGCGCGGCGGCTTCATGCGAGCGAACGCTGCCGTGACACGTGCGGCGGCGCCTCGTTCGGAACGGGTGAAAGGCCTGCGCGGCGCACCATGCCCCCCAACTGATCACGCCCCATGGCTCGGGCAGTCGCGGCAGGGCGATCTACGCGTTGTCGGTCTGTCGATAGCGGGTTCTGGCCGATCGCTCGGCTGGCGGGAGCCTCCATGAGCGGCGACGCGCCAGCTTCAGTCGGGTGGCTAAAGGTCCGCACGGCCGCCTGCCGATAACCCGGTTGCGAGCCGCCCACGGGGCGGCTCTCGTCGTTCTCGGCCCGGTCCGCTTGTCGAGGTTCGGCCGGTTCGTTCGTCGTGTCGGTACAGGCGCGACTGCGGAGCCGCGTCGACCGAGCCAAGGAGAAGCCCGCATGTCCGCGACCGTGCTGTACATGTCGATGTCCCTCGACGGGTTCATCGCCGGACCCAACGAGCGGCCGGGCAACGGGCTCGGCGACGGCGGCCACCGGTTGCACCAGTGGGCGATGCCCGGCGGCGACGGCGACCTCGAGACGATCCGCCGAGCAGGTGGGATCAACGGGCAGATCGTCGGCGAGTTCATGTCCACCGGCGCGACCGTCGCCGGCCGCGGGACCTTCGAGCCGGCGGCCGGCTGGGGCGGCGACCATCACGACGGCGTGCCGATCTTCATCGTCGCCCGCCGCGAGCCCGGCATCGACATATCCCAGTGGCCGCTGGTCACATATGTCGACGACGTCGGGACCGCGATGACCCGGGCCAAGGACACCGCGGGCGAGAAGAACGTGCTCGTCCACGGCGCCGGCATCGCGCGGCTCGCTCTAGCTGCCGGCGTCCTGGATGAACTGGAGCTTCACGTCATCCCCGTGCTCTTCGGCCAGGGGCGCCGGCTGTTCGAGGGCCTCGCTGCCGAGCAGATGGAACTCGAGCGCACGCGGGTACTCGAGGGCGAGGGCGGCGTCACCCACATGCACTACCGAGTCCAGCGCTGAGGGCGCCGATGCCGGCCGGGCGCTCGCCCAAGCACCCGGACGTTGCCGCGCCCCGCGATCGCTGACCTTCAGCAGGATCGAGGTGGATTCGAGCGTTCGGGTCTCCTGCCTTGTAAACGAAAGGTCGTCGGTTCGAGTCCGTCCTCCGGCTCTGGCGCTCAGTGCGCGAGCGGGCCGGCGACGAAGCGCAGGATGTGGCGCCACAGGTCTACGCGGGCGGCGGCGTTGGTGCGCGGGGTCCCGCCGGCCCCGGCCTCCTCGGGGGACGTCGGCAGGTAGGGCGCCGCCGTGCCGAGGAAGTGGCCGGCGTGCGCGTAGACGAGCCCCTGGTGCGAGAAGCGGAAGTGGTGCGCGGTCAGCCGGCGCTCGATCGTGCGCACGCTCGGTGCGGACGGCCAGACGCGGTCGTCGCCGGCGCCGGCCGTGAGCACCGGGCCGTCGATCCGCTCGACCGGGATGTCCTCGAGCGGGACGGGCTTGCCGTGCAGGGTCCACGCGCGCAGGTTGGCCGCGGGCGCCGGGAAGACGGTCGCGCTCGGCACCAGCCCGATCGCCCCGTGGATGAGGTGGGGGAACGTGGCGGCGATCAGCAGCGCGGCCTCGCCCCCGCGGGAGTCGCCCATCACCGCGATGCGCCGGGGGTCGGCGCCGGGCGCCCGCCGCAGGACGCGGACGGCGCGGGCGAAGTACTCGAGCGGGATCCGCACGAGCTGCTGCGGCAGGCCGTGCTCCCCGAAGTAGGCCGGCGACAGCGCCGGATAGCCGTGGGCGGCGAGCAGGCCCGCCGCGTCGTACATCCAGTTCCGGCCCTCCGAGCCGCCGAACACGAGGACGGCCGGCCGGCGCGTGCGCACGCGGGGGATGAACTCCAGGCCCTCGACGCCGTCGCGGGCCTGCGAGAGCGGCCGCATGCGCACCGAGGCGGGTGATCCGCCGCGACAGCGTCGTGCGCGCGACGGTCTTGCCGTCGGCGACGACGGACAGGGTCGCGCGGCTCGGCCCGGTCGGCGGGGGGACGAAGGCGGGATGCTCGAACGCCGGACCCATGGGGCGCATGGCCCACAGGGACCGCATGCCGTCGATGCCGGCGAGCCGGATCGTCCCGCCGGCGCTCGCCCGCAACGCGGTGGCCGACGTCCACGCGTGGCCGCCGTACTGGCTCCAGCGGGCGCGCAGCGTGACGCGCGCGTGCGGTGCAAGCCCGCGCACCGCGAGCGTCACCGGCGCGTCCGCGAGACCTGACGGCGCGCAGGCTGAGCGTCACGTGCTCCGCCCGGCCGCCGCCACAGCCCGCGAGCGCGACCGCGGCCGCGGCCGCGGCGGCGAGCCGCGCCGGCCGCCACGTAATCACCGCGGCGACGTGCTTGCCGCGCGGCCGCGGCGCTTGCGCGCGTCGTCGGCGCCGATGGCGGCCAGCGTGCGCCCGACGGGGCTGCGGATGGTCGTCGCGGCCACGTCGTCGTCGCGCAGCGCGAGCACCAGCGCCCGCAGGCAGGCCGCGAGGCAGACGAACAGCGCCGCCGCGGCGAGCATCGTCTCGGCCATGCCGTGCAGCGCGACGAGCGCGACCACCAGCAGCAGCGCCGCGAGGGCGAACCAGGGCGTGGCCCGGGTCGACAACGCTCTCCGCATACTCGTGACATACCCCGCGCCAACGCGGGTCAGGCTTGCCGCGCGCCGCCCCAGCGGGTAGAACAGCGCGATGGTCAGACGATGGCTGATCGGCGCGGTGCTGTTCGGGCTCCTGGCCGCCCCCGCCTACGCGCGGCGCCTGCCGCACGACCTCGAGCGCGGCGCGATCGCCGAGCGCATGGGCGTCCCGCCGCAGTGCGCGGTGATCTGGATCTCCACGGTCAACCGGCAGTGGGCCTCGTTCCAGTCGAGCACCAAGTCCTCCTGCGTGAAGTGGGCGAGCAACGGGGTCACGGTCCTGCACCGCAAGGACGCGCGCTGGCACCAGGCGTTCGCCGGCAGCGACATCCCCTGCCCGGTGCCGCACGTCCCCGCGGCCGTGGCGCGCGACCTGAAGGTCGGCTGCCCCCCGCGCTAGGCCGATGGACCTGCGCGTACAGCGAGGCTGGATCATCGTCGCCGCCACGCGCGGGGATGACGGCCGGCTGGCCGCCGACCCGGCCGGCGAGACGCGGCTGAGCCCGTTCGACGCCCTGCGTGAGCCGCGCGCCGACGTCCCGGCGGGCGCGATCCTCAAGGCGTCCGTGCAGCGGCTGGCGTTCTGGCGGCGCTAGCCGCTGCGGCCGGCCCAGACCTTGACCCGCTCGAGCGACAGGCCGACCTTGCTGGCCACGAGCCACGCCGCGTGGTCCTCGTTCTCGGTCCACACGTCGCGCACGACGACCGTCGGGCCGTCGCGCTCGATGGTCCAGCCCGCCTGCTTGGCCGCCGCCTCGAGCTCGGCCTGGTGCGCGCCCGGCTCGAAGCCGTCGGGCAGCGTCACGTCGAACGGCTCGGTCCCCTCCGGGTGCTTGTGCCTGGCCATGCCGCAAGCCTACGCCCGGCTCATCGCCCGCGCGTGTACAGCACCGCCGCCACCGCAGTCGCGAGATTCAGGCTGGAGACCCCCGGGCGCATCGGCAGCGCGACGCGGGCGTCGGCGCGGGCGAGCAGCGCGGCGCTGAGGCCTCCGCGCTCGCTGCCGAAGGCGAGCAGCGGCCGCTCGGGCAGCGCGCGCAGCGGCTCGCCCGCGGGGTCGAGCGCGACCAGCGGGCGGCCGGCGTCCGGCAGCGCCTCCACGTGCGCCACGGGCAGCGCGTAGTGCAGTCCGGCCGCGCCGCGCAGCGCGTCCGGATGCCAGGGGTCGGCGCGGCCGGTGGTCAGCACGCCCGCGGCGCCGGCCGCCGCGGCGACGCGCACGCAGGCGCCGAGGTTGCCCAGCGCGCGCGGGTCCTCGAGCAGAACGACGGCGCCGTCGCCGGCCAGCGCCGCCGCGACGTCGACGGCCGGGCGGCGCGCGATGGCCAGGACGCCGGTGGCCGGCGGCCGCGGCGCCAGCCCGTCGAACAGCTCGCGCGGGACCGCGGCGACGCGCGCGGCGACCCGGTCCGCGACGTCCGGGGCGAGCTCGGCGGCGAGGCCGAGGAGCCCGGGGACGTCCGGCGAGACGACGGTGCGCACCTCGGCGCCGAAGCGCAGCGCATGCTTGAGCGCGTGGAAGCCCTCCAACACCGCCAGCGCCGGGTCGCGGCGAGCGGACAGGAAGCGCTCGCGCAGCCGCCGGCGCGCCCTGTCGCCGCGCGGCCCGGCCATCCGGCGCAGCAGCTCGACCGTCGGCACCTCGACCGCGCCCGCCGCCAGCGCCCGCTCGCGCACCCATGGCGGCAGGTCGTAGTGGTCGCCCTGGAAGCGGGTCCGCGGGATGCCGAGCGCAGCGGCGAATCCGTGCAGCTCCTCGAAGCCGCCGTCGACAGCCATGTGGCACCAGTGCTCGACCGCCAGGCCGGCGTGGGGGTACGCGCGCAGGGGATCGACGAGCACGGCGGCCATAGGTCGAAGGACTCATCTTGCCCGCTGGGTCTTCCCGGGCGGCGCGCGCTCGGCGAGGATGGCGCCAGAACTTCCCCAGGAGGCACCCGTGAAACCGAAGAGCAGGCTGGGCGCTGCCGCCCTCGCGGCCGCGGCGATCCTTGCATGCGCCCCCGCGGCCGCCCACGCGGCGGTGAGCGCGGCCGTCACCGACGACACCGGCAACTTCGCCCCGCTGACCCCGGGCGCGCCGTTGGCGATCCACAACATGAGCGCCCAGGCGCTCGTGCACGTCGACAAGGACGCGACCGACGGCCTGTTCTCGGCCGCGGTCACCGACCAGAACGGCAGCACCGACGGGTTCGGCGCCGACTGCTATCTCGCCGGCGACGACGCGAAGCTCTTTCCCGACTACCACGGCAACATGGGCTACACGCTCACGGTGACGACGTTCGCGCCAAACGACTTCAGCTGCACCAAGCCGAAGGCCACCTACGCCTACTCGTGGACGGTCGCCGCGGCCGTGGCCGTCGCCGCGCCCGCCGGCCCGCTGCTCGAGCGCGACGCCACCGGCGCTCTCGTCACCCAGGCGCTCGGCTTCGCGGGCGCGCCGGGCGCCACGACCTATCAGGTCGAGTACGCGCTCAACGGGGTCGTCCAGCCCGACGGGAGCCTCGGCGGCGCCGTCCAGGACGGCTACATCGACTCGACGACCGGCAAGCTGCAGATGCTGGCCACCAAGCCCGGCAGCTACGTCGTCGTGGCGCGCGCCCAGAGCGGCGACTACTTCTCGCCCTGGAGCGCGCCCGTGACCGTGCGGATCCTGGCGCCGTTCGCGTTCACCGACTCGTTCCCGGACGCGATCGGCCCGCGCTACACGATCCGCGGCAAGCTCGACGAGGGCAGCGCGCGCGGCGGCAAGGTCACGCTGGCCGCGGCCAAGGGCCGCCACGGCAAGCGCTTCCGGCCGCTCGGCCACGCCACGATCGACAGGCACGGCATCTTCAAGATCCACGTCACGCTGCATCGCCGCGGCGTCTACCTGTTCCGCTACACGTTCAAGGGCCGGGGCACCGTGGCCGGCGGCCGCGTGCTCGAGGCGGTGAAGATCACGCGCATCCTCCGCTGAGCGACGGGGAAGGACGTCCTGCATGTCCACACCCTCCAAGCGGGTGGCGATCGTGGAGGACCACGGCGCCCTGCGGGTCTTCCTGCGCGACGTGCTGACGCGCCTGGGCTGGGAGGTGACCGGCACCGCCGGCACCGCCGAGGCCGGGCGCGCGCTGGTGCTCGAGTCCGACCCCGATGTGGCGGTCGTCGACCTCCACCTCGCGTCCGAGGGCGGCGGCGACGCGCTGATCCGCGCGCTGGCCGAGTCGGACGTGAAGTCCAAGCTCGTGGTCTTCACGGCCACGAGCGACCCCCACGAGCTGCGCGGCGTGCTCGCCGCCGGGGCCGACGGGATCGTGCTCAAGGAGGGCGGCCTGCCGGAGCTGATGGCCGGCCTGGAGGCCGTGACCCGCGGCGAGCGCTACATCAGCCCGTCGATCGCCGAGGGTCACAGCCGGGAGTCCGGCGCATGACCCGGCGGCCGCGCCGGTCAGGCCGGATCGCCGGCGCGGCGGTTGCTCGGGTGGCAGGGGGACGAGGCGGTATCAGCGTGACGTCCGCGGGAGGCGCCTGCGCGCGAGCGCAAGGACACCGCGGATCGTGCCGCAGCGCTCGCAGTCCCACACGCTCAGCGTCCCGTGATCGCCGCTGACGGCCAGGTGCTGGTGGTCCGGGGCGAACGCCACGGCGAAGGGGCGTCTGCCGGCGCGCAGAATGGTTTGCGGTGCCTGCGGGTTGCGCCAATCGAAGATCCGCACGGTGCCGTCGTCGCTGGAACCGGCCAGCTCGTCGCCGGCAAACGCCACCTCGTTCACGTCGCTCTGGCCGCGCAGGATGGTCGCGGGGGCGCGCGGGGCGCGCCAGTCGTAGATCCGCACGGTGCCGTCCTGCCCGGCGCTCGCGAGGTGGCGTCGATCGCCCGCGAAGGCCACGTCGTTCACGATGCCCTGGGTGGTGTGCAGGACGACCGGCTGGCTGTGGGGAGCGCGCCAGTCGTAGATCCGCACGGTGCCGTCCAATCCGGCGCTGGCCAGGTGGCGCCCATCGCCGGCGAACGCCACCGCGTACGCGGCCTCCTGCCCGGTGTGCAGGACGATCGCCGGGGTGTCCGGCGATCGCCAGTCGAAGATCCGCACGCTGCCGTCGTCCCCGGCGCTCGCCACGTGGCGCCCATCGGGCGCGAACGCCACGCCGTCGACCGGCTCGCTGCCGGCACGCAGGACGATCGGTGGTGCATGGGGTGCGCGCCGGTCGAATATCTGCACGCTGCCGTCAGCCGCCGCGACGGCCAGATGGCGCTGGTCGCGCGCGAAGGCCACGCCGTTCAGCCCACCCCGCGTGAGCAGGTAGACGAGCCGAGTCAGTCCTGAGTCGCTCCCGCGCCGCTGTGCACGCAGGACTGTCGGCGGGGTCCCGGGCGCCTGCCGGTCGAAGATCCGGACGGTCCCGTCCTGGCCGCTGGTGGCGAGGTAGCGATCGCCGCCGAACGCGACACCCGTCACACTCGGTTGGCCGGTGCGCAGGACCGTTCGCGGCACTGCCTGCGCGCGCCAGTCGAAGACGCGGACCGTTCCGTCGGCGCCTGCACTCACCAGGTGGCGCTCGTCGCCGGCGAACTCGACGCTGTTGACGTTGATCTGGCCGGTGCGCACGATGATCGGTGCCGTCCGCGGCGCGCGCCAGTCGAAGATCCGCACGGTGCCGTCGTAGCCGGCGCTGGCGAGGTGATGCTGATCGCTCGCGAACGCCAGCCCCGACACACTCCGCTGCCCGGTGTGCAGGATGACTGGGCGGCGGCGTGGCGCGTGCAGGTCGTAGATGCGCACCGTGTCACCTTCGGCGGCGGCGAGATGCCGCTGATCGCCCGCGAACGCGACGTCATTGACGCTGTCGGAGCCGGTGTGCAGGATGATCGGCGGATTGCGCGGAGCGCGCCAGTCATAGACCCGCAGCCCACCGTCCAGCGCCGCGCTGGCCAGGTGGCGACCGTCGCCGGCGAACGCCACGGCATTCAGCGTGCCGGCGCTGGCGTGCAGGACGGTCGCCGGGGTGCGCGGGGCGCGCCAATTGAAGATCCGCACGGTGCCGTCCTCTCCCGCGCTCGCCACGTGCCGTCCGTCGTCCGCGAAGGCCACCCCGTTCACCGGTTCGGGACCCGCGCGCAGGATGATGGGCCGGGAGTGCGGGTCGCGCCAGTCGTAGAGCCGTATGGTGCCGTCGTCGCCGGCGCCGGCCAGGTGGCGGTGATCGCCGGCGAACGTGACTCCGTTCACGTAGCGCTGGCCAGTGCGCAGGACGATCGGCCTGGCGTGGGGTGCCCGCCAGTCGAAGATCCGCACCGTCCCGTCGTCGGCGGCGCTGGCGACGTGGCGCTGATCGTCCGCGAACGCCGCTTCGTTCACGTTCTCCGCGCCGGCGCGCAGGACGGTCTCCGGCGTGGCCTCGCCGGCCGCCACTCGGAGCGCCGCCTCGCTGAGCCCGGTGTGCCTCGTGTTGTACGCACGCACCGCGAGGGTCAGAGCCTGGCCGGGGTCGTCGTTCAGGCCGGCGAGCGCCTGGGTGGCGAGTTGCGTGGCCTGGGCGGTGTCTCGCTGGTCGGTCGCGTGCCTGGCCTGGAGCCGCGCTTCGAAACCGAGCGCGCTGACGATCACCAGGACGACGAACAGCCCGGCGGCCGTGGCGACGAGCCGGCGGCGCGCCCGTCGCTGCTGGGCCTCGCGTTCGCCATGCTCGCGCTCGGCCTGCGCGACGCTTGCCGTCAAGAACGCCCGTTCGAGCGCGTTGAGCACGTCAGGCGCGACGAACTCCTGCGCCTCGGCCAGTCGCGCGCCGCGATACAGCGCGTCGTCATCGCGGCCGAGGCGTTCCCACTCGCGCGCCGCGTCCGTGAGCTGGCGGTGCAGGCGCAGGCCATCGCGGTCGGTGTCGACCCAGGCACGTAGCCGCGGCCACGCGCGGATCAGCGCCTCGTGTGACACCTCGAGCTGTGGCTCTCCGCGCTCACTCGAGGTGGTCAGCAGCCGCGCGGCCACGAGCCGGTCGAGCACCGGCGAGACCTCCGCGCCCGACAGCTCGCTCAGCGGCGCGCGCCGGCGTGTGTCCTCCGTGCCCTCACCGGGTTGGGTCAGCCGCAGGAGTGTCCGGCGCGCGACCTCCAGCTCCCGCGACGTGAACCCGTCGACGAGCTCGTCCGCGCGCTTGGCGACCGCGCCGCGCACGCCGCCGGCATCGCGGTACCCCTCCAGCGTGAGCATCGTGCCGCGCCGTCGCTCCCACAGCTCCAGCAACGCGTACTCGAGAAGCGGCAGTGAACCCGAGTCGCTGCCGGCGTCGTCGAGGATCGTGTCGATCAATCCCTGCTCGAGCTCCAGCCCGACCCGCCGCGCCGGCTCCTCGATGGCCTGGCGCAGGCCGTCACGCGCCATTGGGCCCACGAGCAGCTGACGGCCGCTGACCAACTGGGCCAGCTCTGGATAGGGCACGCACCGCGAGTAGAAATCCGAGCGCATCGTGACGACGACGACGCCGGCGCCGCCCGGCGCCGACGCCGCGTGGATCAGGTTCGAGAACAGGGCCTTGCGCTCGCCCTCGTCCCGGCACAGCGTGAACACCTCCTCCAGTTGGTCGACGACGATCAGGACCCTGTCGTCCGGCGAATCGGGCCCGACCATCTGTGCGAGCGCGAGGTGCAACGAGCGCGGGTCCGCGTGCAGACCATCGAGCGTCGCCGGCGCCGCCCCACCGTCGCTTACGGCGACCGCCAGCGCGGTCAGTGGCGAAGCTCCTGGTCGGACGACGAACGAGCGCCACCTGCCGCCGAGAGTCCCGCGCAGCAGCGGCGGAACGAGCCCGGCGCGCACCAACGAAGACTTGCCACTGCCCGAAGGCCCGAGCACGGCCAAGAAGCGATCCAGCTTGAGCAACTCGAGCAACCGCTGGATCTCGCCATCCCGCCCGAAGTAGAACTCGGCGTGTTCGACGTCGAAGACGTCCATGCCGCGATATGGGCACACGTCGTGCGAGTGCGGCAGCACGGCGTCTGGACCGAACGGGACGCCCTTGATCGCATTCACCAGGTCCTGCAGTCCACGCCGATCGTCGGCGCCGCGCCGGAAGTCGACCCACGTCCGCGTGCGCAAGAAGTGCGGCAGCCGGTTGGGGTCAAACGGTTCCCGAACCCCCGGAAGCAAGACCGGGAACACCCGAAACCCGCGGTCGGTCGCCGCGCGATCCACCGCCAGCGCGACCTCCTGCAATTCCCACGCCCCGAGATCGTCCGGCCCGATGAACACCGCACAGGTGGCCGAGGACTCGAGGCCCGCGCCCAGCTCCTGTTGCCAATCGCCGCCCGGAACGAGCGCCCACTTGTCCAACCATGGGCTGAGCCCGGCGGCCCGCAGTCGCTCACTGATCCGCTCTACCGCAGCCCTGTCCTGGCTGTTGTGCGAAAGGAAGACGTCGAAGGTCTCGGGAGGCGCCCCCACCCGCGCAGCGTCGCGGGACGTGCCGCGATCGTCAACACGACCAGGTCACGGCGTCGGCGGAGACCGCCGGCGAGCGAAGCGGTGGCGAGACCGGGTCGTACTTCTGGCCGGGGCCTTTACGGAGTAGAGGTCGGCGTCGGCGTCGGCGTCGCCTTCGCCGCGATCTTCGGGTCGACCTGGTCGTCGGCCCGCAGCCACTCGAAGATCAGATGCCGGCGGACGAGGAACTGCACGGCCGCCAGGCCGCCCACGCCGGTCCCGCAGTCCGCCCCCGGCCGGCGCGTCAGGCGAAACGTGCCCACCACGGCGTGCTGCGGCCCGCGGCGCGTGCTCAGCAGCTTGGCCCCGCACGGCAGCCCGCGATTGAAGCCCACCACCTGGGCGCGGCTCGTCAGGAACGCCTGCACCCCGTTGATCACGACGCTGGGCACCGAGAAGTAGCGCGAGGCGGCGTTCACGCGCCCGTGGCGCAGCGCTTCCGACCAGCCCTGGATCACCCGCCGCTCGTCGCGCGTCACCTTGGCCACCTTGGGCTTCGGCGTGGGCGTCGCCCGCGGCGTCGGCGTCGACGTGGGCGGCGGGGCGAGCGTGGCCGCCGGCAGCACGCCGGTGCGCGCCCCCGGCGTGTGCTGGTCGAACCGGTCCGGCTTGGACCCCCCGCACGCAGCGATCGCCAGCGCCAGCAGCGCCACCGAACATGAGCGGAAGGTCATGCCCCGATGATCGCACCGGAGCCAAGTGGCGAAACGTCAGGAGCGCGGCAGCGGGCGCCCGATCGCCGCCGGCGGGATCGAGCGGCCGATCACCCCGGTCACGGCGATCAGGGTGAGCACGTACGGCAGCGCCTGGAAGAGCACCGCGCCCGACTCGGAGAACGTGGGCAGCCGCTGGGCCAGCGCGCTGCCGAAGCCGAACAGCAACGTCGCGGCCAGGGCGCCGGCGGGCCGCCAGCGGCCGAAGATGAGCGCGGCCAGCGCGATGAACCCGCGCCCCGCGGTCATGTTCTGGGTGAACGAGTGGTTGAAGCCGATCGACAGGAACGCCCCGCCCAGCGCGGCCAGCGCGCCCGATGTCATGACGGCGGCGTAGCGCGTGCGCACCACGGACAGGCCCGCCGTCTCGGCGGCCAGCGGGTTCTCCCCGGCCGAGCGCAGGCGGAGGCCGCGTGGCGTGCGGAAGATCACGACCCAGGTCACGAGTACGAGCGCCAGCGCCAGCCAGACGAGCAGGTTGAGCTGGCCGAACACGTCGCCGAGCAGCGGCACGGACTTGATCGGCAGCTTGACGTCCGGCACCGCCGGCAGGTTGTCCGGCGTGCCCTGGTTGCCGTAGATGTCGACGTACAGGTAGCCGGTGATGCCGAGCGCGAGCAGGTTCAGCGCCGTGCCGGAGACGATCTGGTCGGCGCGCAGCGAGACCGCGAAGACGGCGTGGATGAGCGCGAACAGCGCTCCCGCCAGCAGGGCGATGACGATCCCGCCGACCCACGAGTTCGTGATGTCCGCTCCCCAGGCGCCGAAGAACGCCCCGATGAGCATCATCCCCTCGAGCGCGATGTTGATCACGCCGCTGCGCTCGGAGAACAGCCCGCCGAGCGCGCCGAAGATCAGCGGCGTGGCGTAGCGCAGCGTCGAGGCCAGCAGCGCGCCCCACACCACGACCTGCCCGAGGTGGCCGACGCCCGACAGCGTGGCGGCGAGCCCGCCGGCGAACCCGCCGAGCGACGCCACCACGCCGCACCAGCCCAGCCGCTTCTCGCCGCCGCCCACGGCGATCGCGCCGGCCATCAGGCCGAACACGGCGAGCAGCGCGACCGGCACGATCGAGCGCACATGCAGCGGGGGCACGGCGATGAAGAACGCCAGCACCGCCAGCGCGACCGACACCCATCCGGCGACCTTCGCCGACGCGTAGGCGCGCCGCACCACACTCGGCCGCCCGGCGGTCGCGGTCATGCCGCCACCTCCACCTGGGACTCCGCGCCCCGGCGGCGCCGGCGCAGCCGCCACAGGTAGACGACCAGCACGTCGGTCGAGACGAACAGCACGACGAGCCCCTGGATCATCGAGGTCAGGTTCGCCGCCAGCGCCGGGTCGAAGATGTTCGGGTCGAGGTTGCGCACGGACGTGCCGGTGACGAGCGCGCCGAACAGCAACGCGGAGAACAGCACGCCGGTGGCGGTGTTGCGGCCGAGCAGCGCGACGGCGATGCCGAGGAAGCCGACCTGGCTGTTCGGGATGTCATTGGTGGCGACCCGGAACTCCCAGCCCAGCACGTCGAGCGTCCCGGCGAGCCCGGCGAACGCGCCGCACACCGCCATCACGAGGATGTAGTTGCGCCGCACCGAGATGCCGGACGCGGCGGCCGCCTCGGGGTTGAAGCCGACCGCGCGGACCTCGAAGCCGGTCGTGGTGCGGTTGAGCAGCACCCAGAACACGAGCAGCGCGCCCAGCGCAATGAAGAGCCCGATATGCAGGCCCTGCAGCTCCGGGTCTCCCCAGAACACCGGCAGCTGGGCGTTGGCCGCGATGTCGTTGGACACCGGCACGTCCTGCTGCTGCGGGTTCGTGTTCTGCAGCGGGCCGCCGAGCGCGAACAGGTAGGAGCCGACCCAGATCGCGACCCAGTTGAGCATGATCGTGGTGATCACCTCGTTGGCGCCGGCGATCGCCTTCAGCGCGCCCGAGATCCCCGCCCACACCGCCCCGGCGAACGCTCCCAGCACGATCGACAGCACGATGTGCGGGAAGCCGGCCATGCCGTGGAACGACGAGCCGACCCACACGGCGACGTAGGAGCCGGCGAGGTACTGGCCCTGGCCGCCGATGTTGAACAGGCCGCAGCGGAACGCGAACGCGACCGCGAGCCCGGTGAGGATCAGCGGCGTCGTCTGGATCAGCGTCTGCTGCAGGTTGATCGCCGCCGTCGCGCGGTCGGCGCTGCTCGTCCAGGGGAACAGCCAGTTCAGCCCGGTGCCGTCGAAGATCGCCTTGTAGGTGGCGAACGGGTCGTGCCCGGTGATCAGCACCACCAGGCCGCCGACCACGAACGCGCTCAGCACCGTGAGCAGCGGCGTGATCACCCCGCCGCCGCGCACGTACGTCGACAGCCGCGACGCGACCGTGACCTCGCCGGTGAGGTCGTCCTCGGGCACGCTCACCCGGCGACCGCCTCGCTGCGCCCGCCGCCGGTCATGCGCATGCCGAAGTCCTCCTCGGAGGCCTCCGGCGGCATCTCGGCCACGATCTCGCCCTCGTAGATCACCAGCACGCGGTCGCTGAGCGAGCGGATCTCCTCCAGCTCGAGCGAGACCAGGAACACCGCCCGGTCCTTCGCGCGCTCCTCCAGCAGCCGGCGGTGGACGAACTCGATCGCGCCCACGTCCAGCCCGCGGGTCGGCTGCGCGGCAATGATCACCTGCGGGTCGGCGGCCAGTTCGCGGGCGATCACCACCTTCTGCTGGTTGCCGCCCGACAGCGCGCCGGCCCGCGTGGAGGGCTCGCCGCCGCGGACGTCGAACTCCTTGAGCAGCCGGCGCGCCCACGGGACCAGCTTGCGCGGCGACAGCCAGCCGAAGCGCGACATCTCCGGCTCGCGGTACTGACGCAGCGCCAGGTTCTCGGCCAGGTCGAAGTCGAGCACCAGGCCGCGCCGGTGGCGATCCTCGGCGATGTGGCCGACGCCGGCGGCCAGCGTCTCCTTCGGCCCGGCGTGCGTGACGTCGCGCCCGCACACCCGGATCGTCCCGGCGTCCGGGTGGCGCAGGCCCATGATCGTCTCGATCAGCTCACTCTGGCCGTTGGCGTCGACGCCGGCGAGCCCGACGATCTCGCCCGCCCGCACCTGCAGGCTCACGCCCCGCACGGCCGGCAGGTCGCGGTCGTCGCGCGCCGAGACGTCGCTGAGCTCGAGCAGCGGAGCGCCGGGCTTGGCCGCCTCCTTGTCCAGGCGCAGGAGCACGTCGCGCCCGACCATCAGCCGGGCCAGCGAGCGCTCCGTCGCGCCCTCGGCCGGCACGGTGTCGACCTTCTCGCCGCGGCGCAGGACCGTGATCCGGTCGGCCACGTCGAGCACCTCGTTGAGCTTGTGCGAGATGAAGATCACGCTCGTGCCCTCGGCCTTGAGCGCGCGCAGCACCTGGAAGAGCTCCTGCGCCTCCTGGGCGGTGAGCACGGCGGTCGGCTCGTCGAGCACGAGGATCTTCGCGCCGCGGAACAGCGCGCGCAGGATCTCCACGCGCTGCTGGGCGCCCACGCCGAGGTCCTCCACGCGCGTCTCCGGGTCGACCGCGAGGCCGAAGCGCTCCGACAGCTCACGCGTGCGCGCCGCGGCCGCCCGGTAGTCGAGCAGCGGCCCGCGGCTCGGCTCGGCGCCGAGCACGAGGTTCTCGGCCACGGTCATCACCGGCACGAGCATGAAGTGCTGGTGGACCATGCCGATGCCGAGCCGGATGGCCCGGCGCGGCGAGTCGATGGCCACCGCCTCGCCGCCCAGCAGGATCTCGCCCTCGTCGGGCTGGTGGAGCCCGTAGAGGACGTTCATCAGCGTCGACTTGCCCGCGCCGTTCTCCCCGAGCAGCGCGTGGATCTCCCCCCGCCGCAGCTCGAAGTCCACCGCGCGGTTCGCGACGAGCGTCCCGAACCGCTTGGTGATCTGCCGGAGCTCGAGCGCGGGCGCGTCGTCGCTCACTACTTGACGGTGTCCGGGGGCGTGATCTGGCCCGAGACGATCTTCTGCTTGATGGCGTCCACCTGGCTCTGGTACTTGGCGCCGGTCGAGTTCGTCTTGCCGATGCCCACGCCGTTGTTCTTGAGGTCGAACGTGGCGTTCTGGCCGCCCTGGAGGTTGCCCGCCTGGGCCGCCTTGATCGCGGTCTCCACCGCGACGTCGACCTTCTTCTCCGCCGAGGTCATGATCTGCGGGCCCAGGTAGGCCTGGTCGGCGTCGACGCCGATGCCCTGGACGCCCTTCTCCTTGGCCGCGTCGAGCGCGCCGAGGCCGCACTGGCCGGCCACCTGGAAGACCACCTTCGAGCCCTGCTGGATCTGGTTGAGCGCGATCTCCTTGCACTTCGACTGGTCGACGAAGTCCTGCGAGTAGGCGTTGAGCGTCTTGATCCACGGGTCGGCCGCCTTGGCGCCCGCCTGGTAGCCGGCGATGTAGTGGTCGACCGGCGGGATCTTCTGGCCGCCGACGGAGCTGATCGTGCCGCCGCCCTTGTCCTTCATGTACAGGCCCGCCATGTAGCCGGCCAGGTAGCCCGCCTCCTGCTCCTTGAACAGCAGGCCCTCGACGTTGGTCGGCTTGCCCTTCAGCGTCGTGGCGTCGACGTCGATGATGGCGAACTTGGTGCTTCGGGAACTTCTTGGCCACGGTGGCCATCGCGTCGGCCATCAGGAAGCCCACCCCGATCACCAGGTCGTAGTGCTGCTGGGCCAGCGTCGACAGGTTCGGGATGTAGTCGCCGTTGGAGTTCGAGGGCAGCACGCGGCCCTCGACGCCGAGCGTCTTCTCGGACTGGGTCAGCCCCGCGTTGGCGAGCTGGTTGAACGAGCGGTCGTTGAGGCCGCCGATGTCCGTGACCAGGCCGACCTTGATCTTCTTGGCGGCCGGCGTGCTCGTGCTCGTGCCGGTAGACCCGCTGCCGGAGCTGCTGGAGGAGCTCGAGTTGTCCGAGCCGCAGCGCCGCCGCGACGAGGGCGGCCGCCGCCAGGATCGGAACGATGAAGTAGAGAGGTCGGCGCACTTGCCGCAGCTCCTTCTGTGTCGTGGGACGCGACCTGTGGGCGAGCCTATTCGCTCGCGAGGTCCGTCATTGCAGTCAATCGATTGAGCAGGGTGCTCTTGACCGCATCGTCCGCAAAGGACGCCTCGATGGCGGTCCGCGTGATCGTCCTCAGTTCACCCTCCCCGAAGCCGAGGCGCTCGCGCGCCACGGCGTACTCGCCGCCGATGCTAGCGCCGAAGTAGGGGGGATCGTCTGAGCCCAACGTCACCTTCACACCGGCTTCGTGCAACGCCCGCAGCGGGTGGGCTTCGTAGCCCGGATAGACGCCCGGTGGCCACGTTGGAGGTGGGGCAGGCCTCGAGCACGATCCCGCGCTCGGCGAGCTCGGCGACCAGCGCCGGGTCCTCGATCGCCCGCACCCCGTGCGACAGGCGCGAGACCGGGCAGCGTCAGCGCCTCGCGCACCGACTCGGCGCCGGCGTGCTCGCCGGCGTGGACCGTGCAGCCGAGGCCCGGACGACGCCGCGATCTCGTACGCGCGGGCGAACTGCGCCGCGGGGTAGCCGGCCTCGTCGCCCGCCAGGTTGAAGCCGACGACGTAGGGATGGCGATCCTCGGCCGTGCGGCGGGCGATCGCCTCGCGCCGCCGCGACGCCGAAGTTGCGGATGGCCACCGCCAGGATGCGCGCCTCGATGCCCGTCTCGGCGCGCGCGTCGTCGATGCCCTGCGGCGATCCCGCCGTAGTGCTCGGCGTCGGGCAGCCCGACCGACGCCGCGTGGTCGGGCGAGGCGATCAGCTCGACGTAGATCGCGCCCTCGCGGGCGCAGGCCGTCAGGTACTCGTAGGTGACGTCGCGGTAGTCCTGCGCGGTGCGGATCACGCTCGCGGCGCGGTCGTAGGTCTGCAGGAAGTCGAGGAAGTCGACCCAGGCGAAGCGGTCGGGCCCGGCGAAGATGCCGTCCGGCACCGGGATGCCGTTGCGGCCGGCGAGCCGCCGGATCAGCGCGGGCGGCGCCGTGCCCTCGAGGTGGACGTGCAGCTCGGCCAGAGGTCGGGGCATCCGGCGCGACCCTAGACCAATGGCGAAAGGGAAGCGCGCTCGAACTTGTAGATTCCCGCCCGTGGACCAGACGTATCAGGTGGTGGACTGCGTCAACGGCAGCTCCTGGGCCTTCCCGGATCGCACCATCGCGATGATGTGCGCGGCGGGCGTGCACGTGAGCGGCCACGAGGTCGAGGTCGTGCTGCTCAGCGCGCGCGGCTCCGGCCGCGTCGTCGCCGAGGCCGTGCAGCGCCTACCCGGCGCGGCCTAGCAGCACGGGGCGCGGCTCGGGCGCGCCCTGCCCGACGCTGACCGCCGCGCGCAGCGCCGCCACGGCCTCCTCCGCGCTCGCGTCGCCGCGGGCGTGGACGACGGCCAGCGGCCGGTCCGGGCCCACCTACGCGCCCACCGGGGCGATCGCGCGCGAGGCCGACGGCGTGGTCGATCGCGTCGTCCTCGCGGCGGCGGTTGCCGCCCAGGCCGGTGACCACCAGGCCGACGGCGCGGCAATCCATGCCGGTGACGCAGCCGGGCCGCTCGGGCGGCGACGGGCCGGGTCACCGAGGCCGCCGGCAGGTGCTCGCCCGGGCGCTCCAGCAGGTCGCGCCGGGCCGCCGAGCGCGCCGCACCATCGCGCGCGAAGCGCTCGGCCGCGGCGCCGTCGTCGAGCGCCTTCTGCGCCGCCCGCGGCCGCGGCTCGTCGCCGGCGCAGGCCGCCGCCGGCCAGCGCCGCGCCCGCCAGCGCGACCGTCACCTCGTGCAGGCGCGGCTCGCGCGCCGCGCCGGTGAGGTAGTCGACGGCCTCGCGCACCTCCAGCGCGTTGCCGGCGGTCGTGCCCAGCACGCTGAGTCCATGTCGGTCAGCAGCGCGGTCGTGGGCAGGCCGGCGCCGCCGGCCACCTCGACGAGCGCGCGGGCCAGCGCCTCGGCGTCCTCGCGGCGCGGCCATGAACGCGCCGGAGCCGGTCTTGACGTCCATCACCAGCGCGTCGAGCCCCTCGGCCAGCTTCTTCGACAGGATCGAGGCGACGATCAGCGGGATCGACTCGACCGTGCCGGTGGCGTCGCGCACGGCGTACAGGCGGCGGTCGGCGGGAGCGAGGTCGGCGGTCTGGCCGACGATCGCGCAGCCCGCCGTCGCGCACCACGCGGCGGATCACCTCGGTGGCCGGCGTCGACGTCGTAGCCGGGGATCGCGTCGAGCTTGTCCAGCGTGCCGCCGGTGTGGCCGAGGCCGCGGCCGGAGATCATCGGCACCGCGGCGCCGCAGGCGGCCAGGATCGGCGCGAGCATCAGCGACACCTTGTCGCCCACGCCGCCGGTGGAGTGCTTGTCGAGCACCGGCCGGTCGAGGTCCCAGCGCAGGACGGTGCCCGAGTCGCGCATCGCGGTCGTCAGCGCGACGCGCTCGCCGGCGTCCATGCCGCGCAGGAAGAGCGCCATGGCGAGCGCGCCGACCTGCGCGTCCGAGAGCGCCGCCGTCGGTGATCCCGCCGACGAGGAAGGCGATCTCCTCGTCGCTCAGCGCGGCCCGTCGCGCTTGCGGCGGATGACCTCATTCGGCAGCATCGAAGCCCTCCGCGAAGCGGTGGATCAGGCGGACGAGGTCGCGCGGCGGCGACCTCGGCGTTGCGCAGGGTCTGCTCGTGCGAGAGCTCCTCGCCGCCCATGCCCTCGGCGAGGTTGGTGATGGCCGAGACCGCGACGACCCGCAGGCCGGCGTGGCGGGCGAGGATCACCTCCGGCACGGTCGACATGCCGACCGCGTCGGCGCCGAGCGTGCGGAACGCGCGGATCTCCGCCGGCGTCTCGAAGCTCGGGCCGGCCGTGGCCAGGTAGACGCCCTCGGCGAGGTCGATGCCGAGCGCGAGCGCCGCGGCGTGGAGCCGGGCGCGCAGCGCGGGGTCGTAGGCGTCGCGCAACGACGGGAAGCGCGGGCCGACGGCGTCGTCGTTGGGGCCGGTGAGCGGGTTGACGCCGAGCAGGTTGATGTGGTCGGCGATCGCCATCAGCCGGCCCGGGCCGACCTCGGCCCGCAGCGAGCCGGCGGCGTTGGTCACGAACAGCGCGTCTCGCCCCGAGCGCCTTGACGTCCGCACCGGCACGCGCATCGCGGTCGGGTCGCCGCCCTCGTAGACGTGCTTGCGCCCGGCCAGGCAGGCACCGGCAGCCCGGCGAGCCGGCCGAGCACGAGCCTGGCCCGGCGTGGCCGGCGACGCTCGGCGGCGGGAAGCCGGCGAGCTCGCCGTAGGGCATGGCGATCGCGTCCTCCAGCGCGTCCGTCAACCCGCCGAGGCCGGAGCCGAGCACGATCCCCAGCCGCGGCGCCGGCCCCGCGGCCCTGAGCGTCTCGGCCGCGCTCAACCCAGGTACTCCGGCCCGAACGAGCGCGGCAGCAGCGCGGCCGAGCGTGGTCGGTCTCGCGCGCCCCGGCGGCCGAGCACAGGTGGATCTCGGCGCCGGGCGACATGAACTCGCGCAGCCGCTGGCGGCAGCCGCCGCAGGGGACGCAGGGGGCGTCGCCTCGGTGATCACGGCCGCCTCGGTGATGTGCGTCCGCCCGGCCGCGATCAGCGCGCCGATGGCCGACGCCTCGGCGCACTGGCCTTGCGGGTAGGCGGCGTTCTCCACGTTGGCGCCGACGTGGATCGAGCCGTCGTCGGCGCGCAGCGCGGCGCCGACGCGGTAGCTGCGAGTACGGCGCGTGCGCGCGCTCCATCACGGCGCGGGCGGCGTCGACGAGGGCGTCCGAGCCGACACCTGGTCCGAGTAGGAGTTGCGCAGCGATCCGCTCGGGCGCGATGCTCGAGCGCCTCGGTGAGCTGGGTGACCCGATCGAGCTCCTCCGCGAGGTCGGAGTCGGCCGTGGCGACGCCCTCGAGCTCGACGAAGTTCCCGAGGCCCCGACTCGTCGAGGTGGATGCGCACGTTCTGCCAGAGCAGCAGGTGGCGTTCCTTCTCCACCACGGCCAGCAGGCCGAGCGAGGCCACCAGCGCCCGGCACAGCTCGCGCGGGATCGTCGACGGGGATGAGCCGGTAGCGGCTCTCGCGCGCCTCGTCGGCGTCGACGCGGTCGTACTGGACGAGCTGGCGCCGCCCGGCTCCTCCTCGCGCAGCTTCAGCCGCCCCGAGTTGACGCGGAAGTACGTGTCGCGCTGGCGGATCACACCGCGATCGCGCGCGCCGAGGCCGAGCGCTACCCGCAGCGAGCGCTCGCGGGTCCGGGTCGAACGCCTTCAGCTCGATGTTGCGCCGCGGCGCGGCCATGCCGCCGACCCTAGTACGTTCCGCGGCCATGGATGGGGTCACGGTCGTCGACCACGTGCTGCTCAAGCGGCTGCTGTCGATCCTGCGCGACCGGCACACGCCGCACCGCGTGTTCCGCGAGACGCTGACCGACGCCGCGCTGATCCTGGGCTACGAGGCGATGCGCGGGCTGCGCGGCGCGGAGATCCACGTCGAGACGCCGCTGGAGGCGGCGCGAGGGCCTGCGTCTGGCCGACGAGGTCTTCGTGGTGGCGATCCTGCGCGCCGGGCTGGGGCTGGTCGACGGCTTCCTGCGGCTCGTGCCGGACGCGCGCGTCGGCCACCTCGGCATGTACCGCGACGAGGAGGCGCTGCGGCCGGTCGGTTACTACGAGAACATCCCGTCCGGTGTGGAGGACGCCGAGGTGTTCGTGGTCGATCCGATGCTGGCCACGGGCGGCAGCGGCGTGCAGGCCGTCGCGCGGCTGAAGCGCGCGGGGGCGCGGCGGCTGCACTTCGTCTGCCTGGTGGCCGCGCCCGAGGGCGTGCGCGCGCTGCGCTCGGCGCATCCCGACGTGCCGATCACACCGCGGCGATCGACCGCGAGCTCGACGGCAACGGCTACATCCGCCCGGGCCTGGGCGACGCCGGCGACCGGATCTTCGGTACAGACCGTTAATCCCGGCGGCTACCCTTGCCGACCGCGATGAAGAAGCTTCCCGCGCTGCTGCTCGCCGCCGCGCTCGCCGTCACGGCGTGCGGCGGCTCGAAGAAGAGCGACGAAACGGCCGCCACGCCGGCCAAGACCGCCGCGGCGCCGACCGCGACGGCCACGCCCGCGCCCGCCGGCAAGGTCAAGGTGACCGGCGCCCTGGGCACCAAGCCGAAGGTGCTGATCACGCCGATCAACGCCACCCCGCCGCCGAACCTCGTGATCAAGGACCTCGCCAAGGGCCACGGCAAGAAGGCCAAGGCCGGCGACACCGTGACCGTCCAGTACGACGGCGTCCTGTACTCGAACGGCAGCGAGTTCGATGCGTCGTGGGACCGCGGGACCCCGTTCTCGTTCCCGCTCGGCGCCGGTCAGGTCATCCCGGGCTGGGACAAGGGCGTCGCCGGGATGAAGGTGGGCGGCCGCCGCGTGCTGACGATCCCGCCGGCGCTCGGCTACGGCCCCCAGGGCTCGGGCCCGATCCCGCCGAACTCCACGCTGGTGTTCGTCGTGGACCTGCTGAAGATCAAGCGGTAGCGGCGCTACCCGCCCTCGCCGGCCAGCAGGGCGCGCATCTCGGGCACCGAGGCCGACCGGATCAGCTTCTCGTAGCTGCCCGCGTTCTCCTCGACCCAGGCGAGGTAGGCGGCAAGCGAGTCTGAGAGCTGCTCGAGCGGCGGCTTGGCCGGGTCGGGCTGCGTGCACTGCGCCAGCTCGGCCGCCTTCTCCTCCGGCCCGGGCCATCCGCCGGCGGCGGGCGGCGCGCCGGCCGGCGTGGCCACGCTCGTGGCGGGGCTTGCGACCGGCCGCGCCAAGTTGCGCCGCGCGGGCCTGGCCGTGCTCGCGCTCACCGCCGCGAACGTCTTCTTTTATGACCTGTGCGCGCTGACGTCGCTCGCCCCGCGCCGGCTCGCTGGTCGGCCTCGGCGTGCTGCTGCCGGCCGGCGGCTTCGCCTGGCGGCGCATCCGCCCGCTGCCGCTGCTGGACCTGCGTGCAGCGGAGGCTCACTGACACTCCCTACAGTTGCCATGTGAGCGAGCTCCCCCACCCGCCCCGGCTGCCGACGTCGCTGGACGAGGAGCTGCTCGAGGCCGAGACGGACGCGATCCTCTCCGAGCTCACGGACGCCCAGCGGCTGCTGCGCATCCAGGACGAGCTGCGGGCGGGGTTCTCGGAGCTCGCCCACATCGGCAAGGCGGTGTCGATCTTCGGCTCGGCCCGCACGCCGCGCGACCACCCCCGCTACGCCGCCGCGCGCACGCTTGCGCGGCGGCTGGGCGAGCAGGGGTACGCGATCATCACCGGCGGCGGCCCGGGGATCATGGAGGCGGCCAACCGCGGTGCCCGGGAGGCCGGCGCCGTGTCGGTCGGCCTCGGCATCGAGCTGCCGCACGAGCAGTCGCTCAACGACTACGTCGACCTGGCGCTGACCTACCACTACTTCTTCGTGCGCAAGGTGATGTTCGTCCGCTACGCCAGCGGCTTCGTCGTCTTCCCCGGCGGCTTCGGGACGCTGGACGAGATGTTCGAGGCGGCCACGCTGCGCCAGACGCAGAAGATCCGCTACTTCCCGATCGTGCTCTACGACTCCGCCTATTGGAGCGGGCTGATCGGCTGGCTGCGCGACAGCGTGCTGGCCGACGGCAACATCGCCGCCACCGACGTGAAGGCGCTGGTCGTCGCGGACGCGTTCGAGGAGGTGCTGGCCCCGCTGGAGACGGTGGACCACCGCCGCCCCCGCCGCGCCCGCCGCGCCGCCTAGGGTCCTGGGTCGGAAATTCGGCGTCACCGGGGTGGATGCCGGGTCGTGCCTGCCGGTGCACGGCAATCCGCTCGCATACTGGTGGTACGTGCGCGGTTGCCGGGTGCCGGCAGGCGCGAGCCGGCGCCGCCCAGTGGCGGCGAATTTCTGAATCAGGACACTAATCCGACTTGCGGATCACGTCCTTCGCCTTGTCGGCGGCGTCGCCGACCTTGTCCTTGACGCTGCCGCTCGCCCGGTCGACCTTGCCCTCGTTCTTCAGGCTGTCGTCGCCGGTCAGCGAGCCGGCGGCCTCCTTGATCCGGCCCTTGGCCTCGTCTGCATCGCCATCGCCCATGTCAGGCTCCTTTCTCGGGGCTTACACCCGAGGGGCGCTACCCGGAAGGCGCGGCGATCCAGTCGTCGCCCCGGCGGCCGATGACGAGACGCTGACCGTCGGCTTCGAACACCGCCTCGTCCTCGTCGGTCCCCGGGCGGTCGAGGACCTCGACGAGCGTGAGCGTCGCGGGCTGGGCGCCGGCGTGCCCGTCGGCGTAGATGCGGCGGGCCGCCGCCTCGAGGCGATCGCGGTCCCAGCCGCGGTCGGACGCGGCGGCGGCGGCGAGGTCGCGGTCGGCCCGCGTGAGCGAGCGCTCGAACGCCGGCCGCGTGCGGGCGAGCTGGCGCCGCCGGGCGTAGATGCCGCCGGCCGCGAGGACGATCAGGACGACGATGACGATGATCAGCCAGAGGGGCATGATGAGAATCTGAAGTTAGAGCGGCACCGCGCGCGACGCGAGATGCGCCCCGACCTTGCGCTTGACGCGCTGCAGCGCATTGTCGACCGTCTTGCAGTCGCAGCCCAGGCGCTCGCCGATCGCCGTGTACGAGTGGCCGTCGAGATAGAGCGCGAGCACGCGCGACTCGAGCTCCGACAGCACCGTCGACAGGCAGGCGACCAGCGAGCGCAGCTCCTCGGAGGAGATCACCTGGTTGACCGGGTCGTGCACGCGTCGAGCCGGGGAGCATCTCGTCGAGGCTCGGCTCGGTGTCCGACGCACCGGCCGGCGTGGCCGAGAACGACACGTAGCCGTTCAGCGGCGTGTGCTTGTTGCGCGTCGCCGTCTTCACCGCCGTGATGATCTGGCGGGTGATGCACAGCTCGGCGAAGTTGCGGAACGAGGACTCGCGGTCCGAGCGGAAGTCGCGGATCGCCTTGTAGAGGCCGACCAGGCCCTCCTGGATGAGGTCCTCGCTGTCGCCGCCGATCGAGGAAGTACGAGGAGGCCTTCAGGCGGACGAACGACGCATAACGCCGGACGAGACGGTCGTAGGCGTCGGCGCTGCCCTGCTTCGCCAGCGCGAGCAGATAACCATCATCAAGCTGAAGTTGAGCTTGAGACTTTGTCGGGGACAGTCTGGCCACGAATGCGCGTCCCTTTCCAGGCCCTCTCCACGGACCTCGAAGCGTCGTGGCGCACACCTCCCCCGGCGCCGGAACATTGATCGAGAGCTCGAGGGTCATCGCTTACCCTCAAGCTCACGTTTATATGTGCAGAGAGTTGGCACGCTTATGTCGAGGCGTCAAGCCGCTGCTGCAACATCTCGTACAGCAGCACCGCCGCCGTCGCGCTGACGTTGAGCGACTCGATCCGCCCGCGCAGCGGCAGCGCGACCAGGTCGTCGCACATCGACGCGACGCGCGGCCGCAGCCCCCTGCCCTCGGCGCCGAGCACGAGGACGACCGGCCGCCGGTGTAGTCCGGCTGCGTCGTACGGCGTGGCCGCGCCGGCCGCCGCGCCGTAGACCCAGGAGCCGGCCTGCCTTGGCCTCGGCGAGGAAGTCGGCGAGGTTGCGCACCCGCGCCACCGGCAGGTGCTCGACCGCGCCCGCCGACGCCTTGCAGACCGCGGGCGTGACCTCGGCCGAGCGCCGCTCGGGGATGACCACCCCGGTCGCCCCGGCGGCCTCGGCCGTGCGGCAGATCGCGCCGAGGTTCTGCGGGTCGGTCACCTCGTCGAGCGCGACGAGCCAGGCGTCGGGCGCGGCCAGCAGCTCGGTCGCGTCGGCGTAGGGGTAGGGGTCGACCAGCGCGCAGACGCCCTGGTGCGCCTCGGAGCCGGCGCGCTCCTCGATCTCCTCGGCGGCGACGACGTCACCCGCGCCGGGTCCCACCCCTCGGCCGCCGCCTGCCGCGTCGCCCACACCCGATGCACCTTCCGCCGCCCCCGCAGCGCCTCCCGCACGGCATTGCGGCCATAGATGACCATCCGCCGCCCCGCGGGACGATCGCCGCCGTCGGCGCCGGGCCGGGGCCGGCGATCTCCGCCCGCCGCCGGGCGCGGACTGCGATCAGCGCCCGCCGCCGGGCGCGCGCCGCGATCAGCGCCCGCCGCCGGGCGCGCGCCGCGATCTCCGCCCGCCGGCCGAGAACCGCGCTGGGCGCCCGCGCGCCCGCCGCGCGGCGACCCGCCGGGGCGCGCGGCTCCGCGCGCGCCGTCGCCGCGCCCGCTCTTGCCGCCGCGGCGCCCGCCGCCGTCGGGGCCGCCGCGGCTCATGCCGCCCGGACCAGCTCGGGCCCGTCGGGGCCGTCGCGGACCTCCCAGCCCAGCGCGCGCAGCTCGTCGCGCAGGCGGTCGGCCTCGGCCCAGTCGCGGTCGGCGCGGGCGGCTCGCGCAGCGACGGCCAGCTCGAGCGCCTCCTCGGGCGGCCGCTCGCCGGCGGCCGAGCAGGATTCCAGGCCGAGCACGGAGAGCATCTCGCGCAGGTCGGCGTCCCCCGACGCGCGTCCGCGGACCGGTTCGCCTCGCGCACCCAGTCGAACACCGCGGCCAGCGCCTCGGGCGTGTTGAAGTCGTCGCGCAGCGCGGCGAAGAACGCGTCCGGTGCGGCCGCAGCGCCTCGGCGAAGGGCCCGCGAGGAGCCGGCGCCCGGCGCTCGCGGATCCGTGGCGGCGGCGCGCTCGGCGTCGTCCAGGCGCTCGTCGCGAGAACGCGATCGGCTGGCGGTAGTGGCCGCCGCTGAAGTACATGATCAGCGTCTCGGGCGCCGGCCTCGTCGAGCACGTCGGCGAGCGAGCGGATGTTGCCCGACCGACTTGGACATCTTCTCGCCGGCCAGCTCGAGCATGCCGTTGTGCACCCACAGCCGGGCCAGCGGCGTGCCGCGGGCCGCGGACGTCTGCGCCGCCTCGTTCTCGTGGTGCGGGAAGACGAGGTCGACGCCGCCGCCGTGGATGTCGAAATCGAGGCCCGAGCAGCGCCTCGGCCATCGCCGAGCACTCGATGTGCCAGCCCGGGCCGGCCGCGCCCCCACGGCGCGTCCCAGGCCGTGTCCTCGTCGGGCTTGTGCGCCTTCCAGAGGGCGAAGTCGAGCGGGTCCTCCTTGCGGTCGGCGCCCTCGACGCCCTCGCCCTGGTCCATCTGGTCGACGTTGCGGTGGGAGAGCGCGCCGTAGTCCGGGTAGCGAGCGCACGCGGAAGTAGACGTCGCCGTCCACCGCGTAGGCGCTGCCGCGCCTCGATCAGCCGCTCGATCAGCGCGACGATCGCCGCCGATGTACTCGCGAGGCGCAGCGGCTCGAAGTCCGGCCGGCCGAGCCCGAGCCGGTCGGTGTCGGCGATGTAGTGCGCCGGTCATCTCGTCCGGCCAGCTCGGCCGACGGCCGCCCCGCCGCCCGACGCCGCGGCGTAGATCTTGTCGTTGACGTCCGTGATGTTGGCCACGAGCGTCACCCCATAGCCCTCGTGCTCGAGGAAGCGCTTGAGCTGCGAGAAGACGACGAAGGGGCGGGCGTTGCCCACGTGGATCGCGGCCGTAGACCGTCGGCCCGCAGGCGTAGATCCCGACCTTGCCGGGATCGCGCGGGCACGAACGGCCGTACAGTAGCGGGTGAGCGTGTCGTGAGCGGGATCTGCCGCACGGTCGGCGACCCTAGCGTACCCGACCGCGGACCGGGTGAGTAGTTGTGCCGCGATGCACGAGTTGGCGGCGCGCGTGGCAGAGGCGTTCGCTCGCTGCCCACGCGCTACCTGGGCGCCGAGCCGGGGTTCGACGCCACCTACCACATCCGGCTGGGCGACATCGGCCGCACGCTGGGAGGTCCGCTGCACCGCGCACGGCGCCCGCGTCCGCGCCGGGGCGACCCGGCGCGCGCCCGACGTGGTGATCGGCACCGACGCGGAGACGTGGCTGCGCGCTGCGCGAGGGCGAGCTCTCCGGCATCGAGGCGTTCTCCCAGCGCCGGCTCTACGCTCCGCGGCGATCTCGACCTGGCGGTCGGCTTCGAGGGCCTGTTCCGGCTGCCGGGCGGCCGGCCCGCCGCTGCTGCAGCATCCACGACGTGCCGGTGGGCCGCCAAGCTCTCGACGCTGACCATGGGCGAGGGCCTGGACGTCCTGCTGCTCCACGGCCTGGGCAGCGACCAAGCTCGAGTTCTTCGACACCGCGGCCGCGCTCAGCCGGCGCTACCGCGTCCACGCCATCGACCTGCCCGGCTTCGGCGGCTCGAGCAAGCCCTCGCGGCGCCTCCAACGGCGCGCCGTTCGCCGACGCGCGGTGATCGGGGCGATGGACGCGCTGGGGATCGAGCGCGCGCACATCGTCGGCAACTCGATGGGCGGCCGGGTGGCGATCGAGGTCGGCCTGGAGCGCCCGGACCGCGTCGGCGGCCTCGGCGCTGCTGTGCCCCGCCGTGGCGTTCGTCCGCCGCGGCTTGCACTGGATCGTGCGCCTGCTGCGCCCCGAGCTCGGCGTGCTGCCCCACGCGCTCGCGCCGGCAGCGGATCGAGCAGCAGTTCTGGTCGCATGTTCCACGACCGCGACCTCGTCGACCCCAGCGTCGGCCGACATCGTGGTCGACGAGTTCGAGCGCATCTATCGCAACGCCGGCGCCCGGCTGGCCTTCCTGGCCTCCGCGCGGTACATCTACCTGGAGGCGCCGTTCGGCCGCCGCGGCTTCTACCCGCGGCTGGCGCACGCTGCGCCCGCCCGCGCTGTTCGTGTGGGTCCTCCACGACCCGCTGATCCCCGAGGGCTTCCGCCGCGCACGTCCAGCGCTGGCTGCCGCACGGCCGAGCAGGTGGTGCTCCAGGGCTGCGGCCACGTGCCCCAGGTCGAGCGGCCGGAGCAGACGAACGGGCTGCTGGAGCGGTTCTTCGCCCGCGTCGACGCGCTCGGCGGCGAGCCGACTCACGCTGCCGGGCGGCATGACGGCGCTCCACGCACACCCGCAACGGGCACGGCGGCCGCGACGAGGCCCGCCGCGAGTCCTGCACAACGACGACGCCACCCCCGGCCGCGGCGCGAGCCGCCCGGCGTCGGGACGCTCACCGGCCTGGTCGCGGGTCGCCTCGCGGGCCGCGCGGATCCCCCGCGCCGACCTCGACGAGCGCGATCCCGACTACATCCGCGAGACGCTGCCGCGGCTGTGGCTGGCCGCGTCGCTTCTGGTTCCGCGGCGAGGTGCGCGGGCTCGGCAACGTCCCCGAGCACGGCCCGGTGCTGCTGGTCGGCAACCACTCGGGCGGCAACCTGACGCCGGACACGTCGTGTTCACGCTCGCCTTCTCGACCTACTTCGGCGTCGAGCGCGCTTCCACCAGCTCGCCCACAACCTCGTCCTCTCCTATCCCGGGCTGTCGTTCCTGCGCAAGTACGGCACCGTGGCCGCCTCGCCGGAGAACGCCCGGCAGGCGCTCGCTCGGGTGCGGCCTGCTCGTCTACCCGGGCGGCGACTACGAGGTCCACCGGCCGAGCTGGGAGCGCAACCGGGTCGACTTCGGCGGCCGCAAGGGCTTCATCCGGCTGGCGCTCGAGCAGGAGCGTGCCGATCGTGCCCGTCGTGTCGATCGGCGGCCAGGAGACGGCGCTGTTCCTGTCGCGCGGCGAGCACCTGGCCCAGCGTGCTCGGCCTGGACCGGATGTTCCGCCTGAAGGTGCTGCCGATCTCGCTCGCCCTGCCCTGGGGCCTGAACGTGGGCGACATGCTCGGCCACATCCCGCTGCCGGCCAAGATCACCATCGAGACGCTGCCGCCGCATCGACCTGCGCGCGCGAGTTCGGCCCGCGACCCGGACGTCGACGAGGTCTACGAGCACCTGCATGCGGCTGATGCAGGACACGCTGGACGCGCTGGCGGCCGAGCGCCGCTTCCCGGTGATCGGATGAGGATCGCCGAGCACGTCGACGTCGCCGCCTCGCGCGCCCTCGTGTGGCAGCAGATCGAGGACCCGGCGCGGGTGCTCGACTTCTTCGCCGGCGTGACGCGCTGGGAGGTCGAGGGCGAGCGGCGGACCGGCCTCGGCGCGCGCTACCGCATGCTGATGCGGGTCGGCTCGGCCGAGGTGGGCGGGCTGATCGAGGTCGTCGAGTCCCAGCGGGACTGCGACCTGGCCTGGACGTCGGTCACCGGGATCGACCAGCGCGGCCGCTGGCGCCTGCGCACCGCCCGCGACGGCGGGACCCGGGTCGAGCTGCGGCTGCAGTTCGCGCTGGCCGGCGGCGGGATCTGGTCGTGGCTGGCCGAGCAGCTGGCCGGCCCGATCGTCCGCGGCAACGTCCGCCGCACGCTCGCCCAGCTCAAGCGGGCGGTCGAGCACGAGCGCGCCCGCGTCGACGCGGCGGCGCGCCGCGCGGCCCACTGACGCGCGCGTCTTCGCCGGCCGCTAGTCCGCCCGGACGGTGTCGCCGCTCTCGGCGGCCGGCCCGGCGCCGTTCTTCGTCTGCCCGAGCCGCTCGTGCAGCTTCTCGCGCAGCTCGTCCGGTGAGTACTCGACCTGTTCGCGCCGCTTCTGGGCGACCATCGCGCCCGTGGCGGCGACGCCGGCCGCGCCCGCGAGCCCGAGGAGCTTCCATCGCATCTGCATCGTTCGCGTAGGTTACCCGCGTGCTGTCACTCGACGACGCCGTCGCCACCGCCCGGACCGGCGACATCTGGCTGTTCCGCGGCCGCTCGTTCGCGGACCGGGCGATCCAGGCGATGACCAACAGCCCGGTCAACCACGTCGGCATGGTGGTGGCGCTCGACGACCTCCAGCCGCTGATGTGGCACGCCGAGCTCGGCCGCTCGCTGCCGGACGTGTGGACGGGGGAGCGCCAGCGCGGCGTGCAGCTGCACGTGCTGCGCGACGCGGTCACCACCTGGGCCGAGCGCTACAGCCAGCAAGCCTGGTTCCGCCGCCTGGAGGGCACGCTCACCCGCGAGCACGAGGACCGGTTGATGCAGGCCATCCAGCGACTGAACGGCAAGCCGTTCCCGTCCACGCCCGGCCTCATCCGCTCGTGGGCCACGGGCCGCGTCCAGCGCCGCGAGGTGTCCCGCGAGACCGTCTACTGCGCCGAGGTGGTGGCCGGCACCTATCAGCAGATGGGCCTGCTGCCGAGCCGCCGGCCGTCGAGCTGGTACGACCCCGGCAAGTTCTGGAGCGGCGACCGGATCGACATGGTGCCGCCGTACGCCCTCGGCCCCGAGGTCGCGGTCAAGATCGTCTAGCGGCTGAAGGCGCGGCCGACGAAGCCGTCCAGCACCTGCCGCGGCAGGTGCGACGCGAGCTTGCCCAGCGCCGCCCTGCCGCCCGGCCCGAGCACCTCGTCGTCGGTGGCGATCGCGGCCACGATCTTCTCGGCCCACTCCTCCGCCGTGTGCTGGTGCCAGCTGGCGGCACCGGGGAAGTGCGGCTCGAGCTGCCGCTTGGTCTCGTCGAGCATGTCCGTGTCGATGCCGCCGGTGACGACATGCAGCGTGGTCAGCGGGGTGGGCGCGAGCTCGCGCCGCAGCGCCTCGGCGAACCCGCTGATGCCGGCCTTCGACGCGGCGTAGGTGGTCACCGCGGGGAAGTTCGCGTAGGCGACGACGCTCGAGTTGATGACCACCTTGCCGCGCCCCCGGGCGAGCATGCCGGGCAGGACGTGTCGCGTCAGGTGGATCGTGCCGACCAGGTTCACCTGCAGGAGCGCGTAGATCGCGTCGACGTCCTGCGTCTCCAGCAGCCCGGCCGTGAACTGCCCCGCGTTGTTGACCAGCAGGTCGACGTCCTCGGCGAACGCCGCGATCGACTCGCGCGAGGCCAGGTCGATCACCACGGGCTCGACGTTGGCCGCGATCGGCTCCCAGCGGTCGAGGTTGCGCACGCCGGCCAGCACCCGCACCGGGTGCCGGGCCAGGCGCTGGGCGATCGCGCGGCCGATCCCGCGGTTGGCGCCGGTGACGAGACAGGTCAGGCCGTCGAGCTCCATGCCGCCTATACGGGGCGGCCGTCCGCCCCGATCAGCGCCTCGATCGCCTCGCCGAAGCGCCACGGCGCGTCGCGGCCCTGCACGTGCACGCCGCCCACCCACCGGTCCACCCCGTGCAGGGCGACGAAGTCCGCGTCGCCGGCCAGCACGCGCTTGCCGTCCGCGGTCAGCGCGCCTTCGCCGGTGATCAGCGGCCCGAGCCGGTCGAGGATGGCGAAGGCCCACGTGTACCCCAGGAACGGCCGCGGCTCCTTGCGCGCGGCGCGCGCGAACAGCTCGTGGCGCGTCCCCGGCGCGCCGGCGAGCAGCCGCCGCTCGGTCAGCGACAGGCCGTCGCGGTTGGACGGGTACTCGCGGGCGAGCCGGTCGAACGCCTCGCCCAGGAAGCGCAATTCCCCCGACTGCACGCGCGCCATCGCCGCCACGCCGCGCGGGTCGGGCGCGGTCAGCGCCGCCCAGGCGCGCGTGCCGAGCGCGAGCGCCTCCGCGGTCAGCGGCGTCGCCGCCTGCTCGGCGAGGCGGGCCAGCTGCGGCCCGTCGAGCTCTCCGAGCCCGCCGAAGTGGGCGATCCCGGCGTGCTCGCCCACGGAGACGAGCGTGATCCGCTCGGGCGCGACGCCGCGCCGGGCCAGCCGGGCGAGCACCTCGGCGAGCTGCAGCTGGTCGTAGAGGTCGGCCTCGAACCACAGCACGAAGTCGCCCGGGTGGGCGTCGAGGATGCCGTCGCGCTCCGCGAAGGCCTCCGGCGTACCGCCCACGAAGGCCGCGCGGATGCGCCGGCGCTCCGCGTCGGGCACGTCGGGCACCGGGCCCTCGTGCAGCGCGTCGCGCCAGGCGATGATCCGCCCGGGCAGGCCCGTGGCGGCGATCCCGTAGACGGTCGAGTCGCCGTTGGTGACGTGGAGCGTGCGGTCGCGCAGCAGCTCCGCCCGCGCGGTCGTGTAGGCCTCGCCCGTGCGGGCCATCCGCTCGCGCACGCGGCGCTTGAAGTCGGCGTTGCCGGTCATCTCGCCCTCCTGCGCCCTCGCCCGGCCCCCCAGCGGCCGCCGCGAGCACGCGCGGACGGCGGTGACGTGCTCCCTCCGAGAGGTCTGCGCCTCCCTTTGCCTCCCGCAGGCGCCGGGCTGGGGCCGGCGCACGGAGGTTCGGCGCGGAGGGGCGCCGTGACGTGAACGCTACCGCTCCAGTGTCGCCACGGCGAGGGCGGCGACGCCCTCCTCGCGGCCCACGAAGCCCATGCCCTCGCCGGTCGTCGCCTTCACGCTCACGCTGGCGCGCCGATCGCGTCGGCCAGCCGGGCGGCGATCCCGGCGCGGAACGGGGCGAGCTTCGGGCGCTCGAGCATGACGGTGGCGTCGACGTGGGCCACGCGCCACCCCTCGCGGCCGGCGCGGGCGACCACCTCGCGCAGCAGCGACGATCGAGTCGGCGTCGCGCCAGCGCGGGTCGGTGTCCGGGAAGTGCTCGCCGATGTCGCCCAGCGCGGCGGCGCCGAGGATGGCGTCGGTCACCGCGTGGGCGAGCACGTCGGCGTCCGAGTGGCCGGCCAGCCCGCGCTCGAACGGGATCTCCACGCCGCCGAGCACCAGCCGGCGCCCCGGCGCGAACCGGTGCGTGTCGACGCCCAGGCCGGCCCGGACGGTCACCCGAGCGGCTCCAGCCGCCGCACGCGCCCCTCGAACACCGCAGATCTCCCTCACGCCGCAGTCGGTGAGCAGCTCCACCGCCTGGTCGTAGCCGTAGCCCAGCTGCGTCGGGCCGGTGGGCGTCGCTGGACAGCGCGATCGGGAGGCCCGCGTCGACCGCCATCTCGAGCATCGCCCGCGCGGGGTAGATCTCGCCGACCGGCTTGCGCAGCCCGGCGGTGGACACCTCCATGGCCACGCCGGCATCGAGCATCGCCTCCACGCCGGCTCGTAGTAGCGGCGCGGGTCGGTGTCCGGCATCGGCCGTTCCGAGCCCCAGATCTTCACCAGGTCCGGGTGGCCGATGATGTCGTACAGCCCGCTCAGCGCCGACTCTCGCACCGCGTCGAAGTAGCGCTTCCAGACGCGCTCCGGCGGTCGACTCGCGGCGCCAGATGTCGATCTCCGATCGTCCCAGTCGACGGCGTAGTCGCCCAGGAAGTGCACGGAGCCGACCACGTAGTCCCATTCGTGCTCGTCGAGCAGGTTCGCCATCCGGTCCTCGCGGCCGGGGACGAAGTCGGCCTCGATGCCCAGCCGCAGGTCGGTCTCCTCGCGGACGAAGCCACGTAGTCGTCGAGGTCGTCCTGCGCCTGAGCGCGCCAGAACGGGTGCTGCCAGACGTTCAGCGCCGCGGTGAAGCGGTGGACGTGCTCGGCCACGCCGAGCTCGGCGATCCCGCGCTCGGCCGCCGCCTCGCGGTAGCGCTCGGCGTTGGCCGGCGTGAAGTACCGGGCCGCCGGCGGTGCCGTCCTCGTCGGGGCGCAGGTGGACGTGGTAGTCGGTCAGCATCGCGTCTCGCGCAGCAGCAGCTCGGCGACGCGCAGGTCGTGCGGCGTGGTGACCTTGAAGTTGGCCGGGCGTCGACTCCACGACGCGCACGGTGCCGCCGGCGCGCTCGACCAGCGACGCGTCGTCGGTGGCGCGCGCCAGTTCGTCGTCCGGCACGTCGAGCGCGCGCTCCAGCGCCGCGCGGCGGAACGCCTGCGGCGTCTGCACCGCCCACAGCCGCGAGCGGTCGAGCGTGCGCCACGACCGCGCGCGCGTCGTCGGCCTCCTTGATCGTGTCGGTCACCGGCGCCGCGGCGATCGCGCAGTCGGCGTCGGCCGAGCGCGTCGAGCACCCGCGTGAACAGCGTCGGGCGTGACCAGCGGGCGGGCGGCGTCGTGGACGACGACGCACGTCGGCGTCGCACGCCGGGCCAGCGCCGCGCGCACGGACGCCGAGCGCGTCGCGCCGCCGCGCACGCCCATCGCAGCCCGGCGGGCGCGGCGTCGCCGTCGGGCAGCGCGACGACGACGCGGTCGATGCCCGCCGCGCGCAGCGCGGCGAGCGACCACTCGAGCATCGGGCGCCCCGCCAGCTCGACGAACGCCTTGGGGCGGCCCGCACCGAGCCGCTCGCCGCTGCCCGCGGCGACGAGGAGCGCGGCAGGCCCCGACGCAGCCATCGCGGGCGGGTCGTGTGTCGGGGCCGTAGGTGGCTGGGCCGGGCTGGCGCCTAGCGTCGCCGCCGCCGCGAGCTGCTCCGAGGTGCGCGAAAGGATGTCGTCGAGGTACGCCTCGGCCTCGTCCTCGGTCTTCTCGAGCGCGTACATCATCTCGGACGCGAGGATCTTCTTGGCGCGGGTGTACATCTGCTTCTCGCCGGTGGACAGGCCCTTGTCCTGCTCACGGACGGCGAGGTTGCGGACGACCTCGGCCAGCTCGTAGATGTCGCCGGTCTTGATCTTGTCCCGGTTGTGCTTGAAGCGCCGGTTCCAGTTCTTCGGCATCTCCGAGACGTCGTCAGCCAGCACAGCGAGCACCTTCTTGACGGTCTCCTCGTCGATCACGCGCCGCAGGCCGGCCTTGCCGGCGTTCTGGCACGGGACCATCACCGTCATGTCGTTGTGGAGGATCTTGATCGTGAGGTACTCGCGCACCTCGCCGAGGATGTTCTTCTCCTCCTTCTTGACGACCTGGCCGGCCCCGTGATGGGGATAGACGACGTGGTCGCCGATCTCGAAATCGATGTTCTCGATCTCGCGCTCGATCTCGAGGTCCTCGATGCTCAATGGCTGTCTCGGGAATCGTGTCCTCCTTCATCAGGGTCCGGCTGCCGGACCGTACGACGGTGTCAATTCAGGTCTGCAGGTAGCGATCCACGAGGTTGATCTCCTGCAGCCGGCGAAGGCCCTCGCGGATGTCCTTCGCCCGGATCTCGCCCACGCCCTCGACCGTCTCCAGCTCGGGGTCGGTGGCGGCGAGGATCTCGTCCAGCCCGCGGAACTCGCGGACGATGTTCTGCACCACGAGCTTGGGCAGCCGTGGGATGCGGCCGAGGATGCGGTAGCCGCGGGGCGAGACGGGATAGTCGAGCGTGTTGACCTTGCGGTCGTAGCCGAGCAGCTCGGCGAGGCGCCCGAAGTCGAGCAGGTCCTGGTGCGGGAGCCGCGCGATGCCGTCCAGCGCGATGGCGAACGCGTCGTCGATGGGCTCGGCGAGGTAGTCGTGCAGCAGCGCGGCCTTGTCGCCGGCGACGCCGACCATCGTCTCCTCGAGCTGCATCTCGATCAGCCGGCCCTCGGTGCCCAGCTCGACGATGTAGCGCTCGATCTCGACGGCCATGCGCGTCACGAGCTCGGCGCGCTGCAGTACGGTCAGGACGTCGTGGAGCGTCACGCCGCCCTCGAACTCGAGCGCGGTCAGGCGCGTGGAGACCTGGTCGAGGCGGGTGCGGTACTTGTCCAGCGTGGCCAGCGCCTGGTTGGCCTTGGCCAGCACGGCGGGGATCTCCTCGAGGATGTACTTCGCGCCGTCGACGTAGAGCGACACGACGTCGCGGCGCTGGGAGATGGCGATGACCAGCGCGTCGGTCTGCTTGGAGATGCGCTCGGCCGTGCGGTGGCGGGTGCCGGTCTCCGACGTGAGGATCGTCGGGTCCGGCATCAGCTGCACGTTGCGCCAGCGCGATCTTGGTGGCGTTGGCGTTGAGCGCGATCGCCCCGTCCATCTTCGCCAGCTGGTAGACCAGCGCCGGCGTGTAGTCGATGTCCAGCCGGATGCCGCCGGAGAACAGGAACGCGAGCTCGTCCGGGTCGCCGATCACGATCAGGCCGCCGGTGCGCGCGTGGACGATGTTGTCGATGCCCTTCGCGCAGCGCGGTGCCGGGCGCGACCATCTCCAGCGCCTTGACCAGCCGGGGCTCTTGCCGCGCTTCGAGCTCTGTGAGCTCTTCCCCTGATCGCGGCTGCATCACTACCTGATTCTAGCAGTTGCTTAAGCGCCATTTACGATGCGAAAGCCCAGCTATTGAGCCAAAAACGACCCTTGACGAAACCGCTTCAGGCTGCTACACGGGAAGCCGGTGCGGCGAGCGCTGCACGCACCGCGGCGCGCAGTGTGGGCGTCCGTTCGCCGGGTGCGAGAACCGGCGCGAGGCCGAACTTCTCCGCCTCGGCCAACCGCCGCTCGGGGTGGGCGACGTCGCGCAGCTCGCCGGTGAGCCCGATCTCGCCGAAGCAGGCCAGCGGGGCGCCGTCCGTCGCCGAGCGCGACGCCGCTTGACGGCGCTCGCGACGGCCAGCGCGACCGCCAGGTCGGCGCCCGGCTCCTCGACCCGCACGCCGCCGGCGACGTTGACGAACACGTCGGCGCTGCCCACGCCGATGCCGGCGTGGCGGCCGAGCACGGCGAGCACGAGCGCGAGCCGGTTGCGGTCGATCCCGTTGACCACGCGCCGCGGCGGGACGAGCTCCGATGGGCTGACCAGCGCCTGGACCTCGACGAGCAGCGGCCGCGAGCCCTCCATCGCGGCCAGCACGACGCTGCCGGGCGCCTGCGTCGCCTCGCCGACGAAGCGGGCGGAGGCGTCCTGGACCTCGACGAGGCCGCCGCCGCGCATCTCGAAGACGCCGACCTCGTTCGTGGAGCCGAAGCGGTTCTTCAGCGCCCGCAGCGTGCGGTAGGTCCGCTCGCGCTCGCCCTCGAACTGCAGCACGCAGTCGACCAGGTGCTCGAGCACCCGCGGGCCGGCCAGCGCGCCCTCCTTGGTCACGTGGCCGACGAGCAGCACGGCGATGTTGCGCGCCTTGGCCAGCCGGGTGATCCGGTCCGCGACCTCGCGCACCTGGCCGACGCTGCCCGCCGCGCCGGTGAGCTCCGCCGCGTGCAGCGTCTGCACCGAGTCGACCACGCAGACCTCGGGCCGCTCGGCCTCGAGCGTCGCCAGCACCGCGTCGAGGTCGGTCTCCGCCAGCACCGGCACCTCCAGCGCCGCCCCGGGCAGCCGCTCGGCGCGCAGCCGGATCTGCGCCGCCGACTCCTCGCCGGAGACGTACAGCGTCCGGTGCCCCGCGCCCTGCAGGTTGCCCAGCGCCATCGAGGTCAGCGTCGACTTGCCGATCCCGGGCGAGCCGCCGATCAGCACCAGCGAGCCCGGCACGAGGCCGCCGCCGAGCACGCGGTCGAGCTCGCTGATGCCGGTCTTCAGCCGCGCGTGCCGCTCCGCCCGCACGTCGGCCAGCGCGACCGGCCGCGCCGGCGCAGCGCGGGACCGCCGCACCGGCACGGTTTGCCGGGTCGCGCGACAGCACGCGCCTCCTCCGCGAGCGTGTTCCACTCGCCGCAGCCGGGACACTGGCCGCGCCACTTCGCCGACTCGGCGCCGCAGGCGGAGCAGACGAAGACGGTGGTGGGGGCGCGTGGCATGGTCACGGTGACACTAGGCGCGCGCCCGGACAGTTCGCCCCCTCCGCGCAGCGGCCGGGCGGGCTCGGCGAACAGCGGGCTTGTGGGAGGGTGGGATGAGCGGCAACGCGCCACTCCGGAATCGAGTGGCAGGTTTGGGACGCATGAGGTACCAAACCCGCCACTCGATCCCGGCAGGCAATCCGACCCACCCCCTCACAGCCCGCCGTTGGCCGGCGCCAAGTGGCGGCCGGCGGAGACCGCCGCCGGTGGCGCCCGCCGCCGGGCGGCGCCGAGCGGCGGCCGGCGGAGACCGCCGCCGGTGGCGCCCGCCGCGGGGCGGCGCCGAGCGGCGGCCTGGGGAACCGCCGCGCGGGCGGCGCCGCGCGGCGCCCGCCGCGGGCTACGCCTGGGCCGGCGCCGGGACGAGCGAGCGGGCGTGCTCGGCGAGCACGACCATGCCCAGCGCGTCGGCGACGATGATCGCGTCGGCCAGCATCTCGGAGGCGCGGCGCGCGTCGTCGCCGCGGTGGCGCTCGAGCAGCATCTCGGCGTAGGAGACCTGCGTGCGGGCCTGCCAGGGGCGGGCGCCCATGCGGACGTGCATCGCCTGGGCCTCCTCGAAGTGGTGCTCGGCCAGGTCGAACTCGTGGCGCGCGCTGGCCAGCAGGCCCAGCAGGCGCGAGGCGCTGCCGTTGTTGGTGGCGTTGCGGCCGACGACGACGTTGCGGCCGGCGTAGGGCTCGAGCAGCGCGTAGAGCTCCTCCGCGCGCGGGCCGTCGGACAGCGCGCCGCACACCTCGGCCAGCAGCGTGATGGCGATCAGCCAGTTCGCGTCGGGCGGGATGTCGGCGAAGCCGCCGTCGGCCAGGCGCTCGAACTCCGCTCGGGCCTCGTCCGGCCGGCCCAGCTCGACCAGCAGCAGCGCGAGCGCCGCCCGCCAGGCCGGGATCGCCGGATAGAGCTCGATGAAGCCGCGCACGGCGCCCTCGACCTCGGCGAGCCGGCCCTGCTCGCGGCGGATGTTGAACATCGCTTGCGCGTAGTAGTGGAGCGCGTTCTCGGCCTGCCCGCGCTGGCCGATGGCCAGCGTCTCCTGGGCCAGCCGCTCGGCCTCGTCGAACTCGCCCGCCAGCTGCGCCCGGGCGCCGCGGAACAGCGACGTGCACCACAGCCAGATCGGGCGGTGCAACGCCTCGGCGAGCTTCGACGCGGCGGCGATCTGGACGTCGACGCCGTCGATGTCGCCCAGCTCCATCAGGTCGATGATCGTCCAGCCGGCGCCCTGCAGCTCGAGCTCCGGGTCGCCCGTGTGCTCGGCCACGCGGCGCAGCTCGGCCGCCACCTCCAGCCGCTCCTCGACGTTCTCCGGCCGCCACAGCGCGTAGTGGCGGGCGTCGAGGCACATGGCGAGCGTGCGCGGGTCGCCGATCCGCCGCGCCACGGCCACGGCCTCCTCGGAGAGCGAGAGCCGCAGCTCCGGCTCGCCCGCGTAGTAGAGCTCCAGCGACAGCCGCGCGAGCAGCCGCGCGCGCAGCGGCGAGTCGTCCTCGGCGAGCCCCATCCAGCGCCTCGTCGAGCAGCGAGACCCGCGTCGGATCCGAGCGGCCGAGCATCGACCACGGCCCCGCCACGCCGAGCGCCCCGCGGGCCAGCAGCACGGGGTCGTGGAGCTGGCGCGCCGTGCGGATCGCCGCCTCGAACGTCGTCCGCGCCTCCTCCTCGAAGCCCCGCGCGATCCTCCGAGGCGCCGAGCGCCAGCAGCAGCTCGGCCGCGCACCTGGTCGTCGACGGCGCCGGCCAGCTCGCGCGCCCGCAGCGCCGCCCGGTAGTGCTGGGCGGCCTCCTCCCAGGCCAGCAGGCGGTCGGCGCGCCGGGCGGCGGCGAGCGCGAAGTCGATCGCCCGGTCCGGCCGCTCGACCGGCGCCGCCTGGGCGAAGTGGTGGGCCAGCATCGCCAGGTGCGGGTCGAGGTCGCCGCCGCGCAGCCGCACCAGCGACTCGCCCACGCGCCCGTGCAGGCGCGCCCGGCGCAGCTGGGAGATCCCGTCGTACAGGGTCGCCCGCACCAGCGCGTGCGTGAACGCGTAGCGCCCGACATGGCCGGCCTCGCGCAGCACGCGCGCCTCGACGCCCTCCTCGAGCGCCTCGACCAGCTCGTCCGGCGACTGCGAGACGACCGCTTCGAGCACGTCGTAGTCGAACTCGCGGCCGATCACCGAGGCGACCAGCAGGACCGCCCGGGTGGGCTCGCTGAGCCGCCGCAGGCGCCGCGCGGTGACCTCGCGCACGCCCTCGGGGACGCCGGCCTCCTCCAGCGTGATCCCCTCCGACAGCGCGCCCGCGCGTGTCGCGGATGTGGCGCACGACCTCCTCGATGAAGAACGGGTTGCCCTCGGTCTCGCCGTGCAGCGCGCGCACGAAGGACTCGGACGCCGGCGCGGCGGCCAGCTCGGCCACCAGCTCGGCCACCTCGCTCTCGGCGAGGCCGGTCAGCTCCAGCCGGCGCAGCGTGCCCTCGCGCCGCAGGTCGCCGATCAGCTCGTGCAGCGGGTGGCGGTCGGAGATCTCGCTCTCGCGATAGGTGCCGACGAACAGCGCCCGCCGCGGCGCGGGCGCGCGCACGAGGTGGCGCAGCAGCTGCAGCGTCGGCCGGTCGGCCCAGTGCAGGTCGTCGAACACGAGCACCACCGGCGCCTCCGCCCCGATCTCGCCCACCAGCGCGGCCACCGCGTCGAAGAAGCGGAAGCGCTGGGCGTCGGCCTCCGGACCGGACAGGCCGGAGGCCACCGTCGCGTGGTCGGCCGGCGGCGGCCCGAACTCCGGCAGCAGGATCGCCAGCTCGGCCGCGCGGGCGCCGAGCCGCTCGCGCAGCGCGTCCAGCGGCGCGCCCGGCCGACCAGCCGCGCAGCATCTCCACCACCGGCTGGTAGGGCGTGAACGTCTCCTCGTCGAAGCGCCCGTACAACACCGTCGCGCCCTCCTCGTGCGCGCGGGCGGACAGCTCGGCGGCGATCCGCGTCTTGCCGATGCCGGCGTCGCCGGCCAGCAGGGCGAGCGCGCGCTGGCCGTCGGCCGCCTCGCGCCAGCAGCGCCCGAGGTAGTTGAGCTCGACATCGCGGCCGACGAGCGCGTGCCGGTCGACAGCCGCGGCGAGCGGCGCGGGCCAGGGCGTCGCGGTCAGCCGGCCGGACGGCGCGGAGACCGCCGACGGCGTGGGCGCCCGGCGGACGGGAGGCGGCTCGCCGCGCAGCACGCGCTCGAACACCGCCATCGCGGCCGGTCCGGGCGTCGTCCCGAGCTCCTCGCGCAGCAGCGAGCGCAGCTCCTCGAACGCGCGCAGCGCCTCGGCGGGGTTGCCGGCCGCCTCGTGCACCTCCATCAGCAGCCGGTGGGCGGACTCGCGGAACGGCGCGGCGGCGATCGCCGCGCGGGCGGCCTGCTCGGCGGCGCCCAGCTCGCGGCCGCCCTGGCGCAGGCCCGCCTCGGCCAGCGTCTCCAGCGACCGCAGGCGGATCGTGTCCAACTCGCGCCGCTGGTCCGCGGCCCAGCCGCCGTCGGCGTCGGGCAGGAACGTCTGCAGGTCGGTGGCCAGCGCGTCGCGCGCGCGGACGGCGGCGAGCCCGGGGTCGCCGCTCTCCAGCGCCGCCTCGGCCTCCAGGATCGCCGCGGCGGACGCCTCGACGTCGACGCGCACGTCACCCTCGAGGCGCAGCCGCAGCTCGCCCCGGCCGAGCATGACGCCCTCGCCCAGCGCCCGGCGCAGCTTGGACAGCAGCGCACTGAGCGCCGAGTCCGCCGCGGCCGGCGGCCCCTCGGGCCAGAGCACGTCGATCAACTCGTCGCGCGGACAGCCGCGGGCGCGGTTGACCACCAGGTAGGCGAACAAGAGACGGCCCTGCCGGCCCGGTAGGCCGGAATCCAGTCGCTCGCCGTCTGCTTCGACCAAGACCGGCCCGCAGAGCCGGATGTCCCACCCTTGACCCACGGTCAGAGCGGACCCTACCGACTCGCCAAGGTTTCTCCAAGGTTTCGGCAAGTCAACAAGCGCATCATTCTCTCAGCGGCTGACCGGAACGGACCCCTCCGCAGCCGCGCGACACGGATGTCGACTTACATACCGGAGAGCCGGCAATGGCTCGGCGGCTCTCCAGCCCGGGATCGTCTGACCCACGGTCCCCTCCTCCCAGGGCATCGGATCACCCTCCCCGATGCCGCAGGGCGGACGCCGACTGACCCCCGGTCATCCGCCCACCCAACTTGAGAGGCCCGCCGAACGGCGGGCCTCTCAGGCGTTGTCCAGCGCGCGCAGCAGGTCGGCCACGAGGTCGTCCGGGTCCTCGATCCCGGCGGAGTAGCGGATGAAGCCCTCCGCCACCTCGTCGGTGCCCCAGCGCGCGCGCCGCTCCGCGGTGGCGTGGACGCCGCCGAACGACGTCGCCTCGGCCGCCAGCGCACACGCGTCGAGCACGGCCTGGGCCCGCTCCGCGCTCTCCAGCGTGAAGCCCACCAGGCAGCCGTAGGCGCCCATCTGCCGGGCCGCAACCGGATGGTCGGACGGATGCACCACCTCGAGCACGTCGTCGCGCCCGCGCAGCGCCTCCGCCACGGCCAGCGCGCCCGCGCTCGAGCGCTCGAGCCGCAGCGCCAGCGTGGCCAGCGAGCGGTGCACGAGCCACGCCTCGAACGGCCCGGGGATGCCGCCCGACTGCGAGCGCCAGCGCCGCAGCGCGGCGATCAGCTCGCGGTCGCGCGCGCTGATCGCGCCGAGCAGCACGTCGGAGTGCCCGGAGAGCGTCTTGGTGGCGCTCAGGACGGACAGGTCCGCGCCGTGGGCCAGCGGCTGCTGCCCGAGCGGCGTGGCCAGCGTGTTGTCCACCGCCAGCAGCGCGCCCGCGGCGTGCGCCGCCGCGGCCACGGCGGCGAGGTCGCAGACGTCCAGCCGCGGGTTCGACGGCGTCTCCACCCAGACGAGCCGGGCGCCGGCGCAGGCCGCGCAGATCGCCTCCGTGTCCGTGTGGACGAACCGCACGTCGACGCCGGTCAGCCGCTCGGTGGCCAGCAGTCGCACGCCGGGGTAGCCGTCGCGCACGGCCACGAGCACGTCGCCGGGGCGCAGGAAGGTGAGCAGCGCCGCGCTGACCGCCGCCATGCCGGAGGCGAAGGTGAGCGTCTCGCCGCCCTCGAGCTCGCCGAGCGCCCGCTCGAGCGCCGTCCACGTCGGGTTGGCGTCGCGGCCGTAGCCGTAGGGCGCCGCGTCGGCCGGGCCGCGCAGGTGGAACGGCGCGGCCAGCACCGGCCCGCCGAGCAGCGGCTCACCCTGGGCGCCCTCGGGCAGGCCGGCGTGGACGGCGCGCGTGGAGGGCCCCCAGGTCATCGCCGCATTCCAGCAGGTGGCGGCGCGATACTGCTCGCCGCGGAGACCACATGCTCGTGCCGCTGCTCGCCACCGCCGCCCTGCTCGCCCCGCCCGCCTGGACGCCCGACGTCGCCGCCGCCCGCGCCTACGCGCACACGCGGCCCGGCGTGATCGCGTTCGCCGTGCGCACCGACGACCGCCTGTGGGGCGCGCACGCCGACGAGCAGTTCCCGTCGGCGAGCGTGCTCAAGGCGATGCTGCTCGTGGCCTACCTGCGCCACCTGGGCGACCGGCCGCTGCGCGCCTCCGAGCGCGCGCTGCTGACGCCGATGATCCGCCGCTCGGACAACTTCGCGGCGACGACCATCCGCAACCGGATCGGCGACGGCGCGCTGGTGCGGCTCGCCCACCGCGTGGGGATGACCCGGTTCCGCCCCGGCGGCGCGATCTGGGGCAACTCGCAGATCACCGCGCGCGACCAGACGCGGTTCTTCCTGCAGATCGACCGCTACATCCCCGCCGCGCACCGCGGCTACGCCATGGGGCTGCTGCGCACGGTCATCCCGTCGCAGCGCTGGGGGATCGGGAAGCTGCCGCTGCCGGGCTGGACCGTCTACTTCAAGGGCGGCTGGGGCTCCGCCACCGGCCGGGTGGACAACCAGGTCGCACTACTGGTCAAGGGCGACGAGCGCGTCTCGGTCGCCGTGCTCACGGTCGCCGACGGCTCGCACGCCGCGGGCAAGGCGACGCTGCGCGGGATCTTCGCCCGCCTGCTGCGGGGGTTGCTCGCCGCGTAGACGCCCGGGGGGCGCCTCTCGGCGCCCCCCGGGCGAATCTCGGCCCGGCGCGGCGACGCGCCGGGAGATGGGTTTCGCCTGCCAGGCGACGTTACGTTGGGTCCGGCGGCGGCACGGCGGGCTGGTCCAGCGCGCCGTGCTCGTCGTCGCCCACCTGCGGCTCCTCTTCCTTGTCGCCGCCGCCCACCGGCACCGGGGCCGGCCGCTCGGGCTGGACGATGGAGAGCTTGACCTCCTCGTCGGAGCCCTCGGGCGCCGGCTCGACCATCACGGTCCCGCCGGGCGTGAGCTCGGCGCGGAGCACGAAGTCGGCCAGCGGGTCCTCGATGTAGCGCTGGATGGCCCGGCGCAGCGGGCGGGCGCCCATCGCCGGGTCCCAGCCCTTCTCGACCAGGAAGTCCTCGGCCTCCTCCGTCAGCTCCAGCTGCAGGTCGCGCTCCGCCAGCGAGGTGCGGATGCGCCGCAGCAGCAGCTCGACGATCGTCTTGATCTCTTCCTTGGTGAGCTTGTGGAAGACGATCACGTCGTCGATGCGGTTGAGGAACTCGGGCCGGAAGACCTTCTTGAGCTCGCCCATGATCCGCGACTTCATGTCGTCGTAAGAGATGCCGGTCTCGTCGTCCGACACCGCGAAGCCGAGCGGCGTGTTCCGCGCGATCTCGCCCGCCCCGATGTTCGAGGTCATGATCACGATCGCGTGGCGGAAGTCCACCGTGCGGCCCTGCGAGTCGGTCAGGCGGCCGTCCTCGAGGATCTGCAGCAGGATGTTGAAGACGTCCGGGTGCGCCTTCTCGATCTCGTCGAGCAGGAGCACCGAGTACGGCTTGCGCCGTACGGCCTCGGTGAGCTGGCCGCCCTCGTCGTAGCCCACATAGCCCGGAGGCGAGCCGACCAGGCGCGACACGGCGTGCTTCTCCATGTACTCCGACATGTCGATGCGCACCATCGCGTCCTCGTCGCCGAACAGGAACTCGGCGAGCGTCCGGGCGAGCTCCGTCTTCCCCACGCCCGAGGGGCCGAGGAAGATGAACGAGCCGGTCGGGCGCTTCGGGTCCTTCAGGCCGGCGCGCGAGCGGCGGATGGCCTTCGAGACCACCTCGATCGCCTGGTGCTGGCCGATGACGCGCTTGTGGAGCTCGTCCTCCATGCGCATGAGCTTCGCGGTCTCCGCCTCGGTGAGCTTGAAGACCGGGATGCCCGTCCACATCGAGACGATGTCCGCGATCTCCTCCTCGCCGATCGACGGCCGCTCGCCGCCTTCGCCGGACTCCCAGGCGTCCTCGAGGTCGCGCTTCTTGTTCGTGAGCTGGCGCTCACGGTCACGCAGGTGCGCGGCCTTCTCGAACTCCTGGTTCTCGATCGCGGCCTCCTTCTCGCGCCGCGTCGTCTCGATCTCCTCCTCGAGCTCCCGGTAGACGGGCGGGGAGGACATCGACTTGATGCGCATGCGCGAGGCGGCCTCGTCGATGAGGTCGATGGCCTTGTCGGGCAGGAAGCGGTCGGAGATGTAGCGGTCGGCCAGCTCGGCCGACGCCTCGAGCGCCTCGTCGGTGATGTTGACCTTGTGGTGCGGCCTCGTAGCGGTCGCGCAGGCCCTTGAGGATCTGCACGCACTCCTCGAGCGACGGCTGGTCGACCGTGATCTTCTGGAAGCGGCGCTCCAGTGCGGAGTCGCGCTCCAGGTACTTGCGGTACTCGTCGAGCGTCGTCGCGCCAACCGTCTGCAGCTCGCCGCGCGCGAGGGCCGGCTTCAAGATCGAAGCCGCGTCGATCGCGCCCTCGGCGGCGCCCGCGCCGACGAGGTTGTGGAGCTCGTCGATGAACAGGATGATGTCGCCGCGCTGGGTGATCTCCTTCATCACCTTCTTCAGGCGCTCCTCGAACTCGCCGCGGTACTTCGAGCCCGCGACCAGCGCGGCCAGGTCGAGCGTGTAGATCTGCTTGTTCTTGAGCAGCTCCGGCACGTCGCCGTTGGTGATGCGCTGGGCCAGGCCCTCGACCACCGCGGTCTTGCCCACGCCGGGCTCGCCGACGAGGACGGGGTTGTTCTTGGTGCGCCGCGAGAGGATCTGCATGATCCGCTCGATCTCGGTCTCGCGACCGACGACCGGATCCAGCTTGCCCTCGGCCGCCAGCTTGGTCAGGTTGCGCCCGAACTGGTCGAGCAGCTTGGAGGACTTCTTGCCCTCGCCCTGGGCGCCCGCCGGCGCCTGCGCGCCTCCGGTGCCGCCGCTGGTCTGCCGCCGGCCGCCCGGGCCGGACAGCATGCGGATGACCTCGTTGCGGATCTTCTCCGAGTCGGCGTCGAAGTCGAGCAGGATGCGGGCCGCCACGCCCTCGTTCTCGCGCACGAGGCCGAGCAGGATGTGCTCGGTGCCGATGTAGTTGTGGCCCAGCGAGAGCGCCTCGCGCAGCGCCAGCTCCAGCACCTTCTTCGCGCGCGGCGTGAAGGGGATCTGCCCCGAGGTCACCTCCTCGCCCGAGCCGACGATGCGGACGACCTGGGCGCGCACGCGCTCCACGGTGATGTCCAGGGACTCGAGGACCCGCGCGGCCAGGCCCTCCTCCTCGCGGAGGAGCCCGAGCAGGATGTGCTCGGTCCCGATGTAGTTGTGCTTGAGCGTCCGCGCCTCCTCCTGGGCGAGGACGACCACCTGACGTGCTCGCTCTGTGAATCGCTCGAACATGGGGTGGGGAGCTTCCTTCCTACTAGTGCTCGCCTAGCGCTCGGTCGTTCTGGTGGTCCGTAGGATTGTGGGAGGGCAGTGACGGAAGGGCCCGGGAGACGAAAATACCCCGGCTCCCATCCAGGTATTCGGCACGAGAGCCGGTCCGGATGACAACTCGGGGCACGTCTTTGGCCATACCCCAGTCTACCAACGGGGGTGGCCGCGCTCCCGCGTGGATCCAGCCCCATGGGATAGGACCTTTCGCCCTCCGGTCGCCAGCCGTCGCCGCGCGGCGCCGCGTCCCGGCCCCAGCGGGCCGTCGAGCTCCGTGCGACGTTACCCTCGGAGGGCCGGGAAGAGGATCACCTCGCGGATCGTCTTGCGCCCCGTGAGGAGCATGACGAGGCGGTCGATGCCGATGCCGATCCCGCCCGTGGGCGGCATCCCGTGCTCGAGCGCCTCGACGTAGGCCTCGTCGTAGGGCTGGGCGTCCGCGTCGCCGGCTTCGGCGTGGCGGACCTGCTCCTCGAAGCGGGCGCGCTGGTCGTCCGGGTCGTTGAGCTCGGAGAAGGCGTTGGCGAACTCCATCCCGTCGGCGAACGCCTCGAACCGCTCGACCAGGCCCTCGTGCGTGCGGTGGCGCTTGGCGAACGGGGAGAGCTCGACGGGGTAGTCGTGCAGGATCGTCGGCTCGGCCAGGGTGGGCTCGACGTGCTTGGACACGAGGTGGTCGACGAGCGCCGCCCAGTTGGGCTCGTCGGGGATCTCGAGTCCGCGCTCGGACATCGCGCCCTGCAGTGCCTCGAGCGAGCGGTGCGCCAGCACGTCGATGCCGGTGCGGGCGGCGACCGCGCCGGCCAGCGTCTCGCGGCGCCAGGGCGGTGTGAAGCGCTCGTTGCCGAGCGCGCGGGCGACGTGGTCGACGAGCCGCTCCATGCGGTCGGCGACGACCTCCCAGTCGGCGTAGGCCTCGTACCACTCGAGCATCGTGAACTCGGGGTTGTGCTTGGGCGACAGCCCCTCGTTGCGGAAGTCCTTGCCGATCTCGTAGACGCGCTCCAGGCCGCCCACGATGAGCCGCTTGAGGTAGAGCTCGGTGGCGATCCGCAGGTACATCGTGCGGTCGAGCGCGAAGTACCGCGTGGTGAACGGGCGGGCCAGGGCGCCGCCGTAGATCGGCTGCAGCACAGGCGTCTCGACCTCGATGAACCCCTCGGCGTCGAGGAACCGCCGCACCTCGGTGACCGCGCGGGCGCGGGCCATGAACAGCTCGCGGGCGTCCTCGTTGGCGATCAGGTCGAGCTCGCGCCGGCGGAAGCGGGTCTCGGTGTCGGTCAGCCCGTGGTGCTTCTCCGGCGGCGGGCGCAGCGACTTGGCCAGCAGCGCCCAGTCGTCGACCTTGACCGACAGCTCGCCGCGGCGCGTCTTGAACACGGTGCCGTCGGCGCCCAGCAGGTCGCCGAGGTCGAGCGAGACGAGGCCGTCGAGCGACGCCTGGCCGAGCACGTCGGCGCGCGCCTGCAGCTGGATCCGGCCCGTGCGGTCGACGAGGTCGAGGAACGCCATCTTGCCCTGGCCGCGGCGGGCGGCCAGGCGGCCGGCGACACGCACCCGATGGTCGGTCTCCCCGCCGGGTTCGAGTCCTTCGTGCGGCGCCTTGACCTCGGCGACCGGCATCACGCCGGGGTAGGCGTGCGGGAACGGGTCGACGCCCGCCTCCCGCAGCGCCTCCAGCTTGCGGCGGCGGGCGGCGAGGAGATCGCTGCCCTCGCCCTCCACCTACGCGACTTCGATCTTGGTGACGGTGAGCTCGCGCTGCTTGCCGTTGGGCAGCGTGACCTTGACCGCGTCGCCCTTCTTGCGGCCGACCAGCGCCTTGCCCACGGGCGACTCGTTCGAGAGCCGGTTGGCGCTCGGGTCGGCCTCCGTGGAGCCCACGATCGTGTAGGTCAGCGACTTCCCGGAGCCTCCGTCCTTGACGTGCACCTGCGAGCCGACGCGCACGACGTCGGCCGACAGCTCCTTCGCGTCGATCACCGAGGCGGAGCGGAGCTTGTCCTCGAGCGTGGCGATCCGCGCCTCGAGCATCGCCTGCTCGTTCTTGGCGTCGTCGTACTCCGAGTTCTCGGAGATGTCGCCGAACTCGCGCGCTTCCTTGATGCGCTCGGCGACCTCGCGGCGCTTGGTCGTCGACAGGTACTCGATCTCCTGCTTGAGCTTCTCGAGTCCTTCAGGGGTGAGGATGACGTCCTTCTGCATGCTGCGTCAGTCCTTCTGGGGGCTGAAGATGGAAAAGGCCCGCGGCGTGGCGGACCCGGTCCGCGCGGCCTCCTCATAGCGCGGACGCGCGCATGGTAGCAGCGTGATTTCAGGCCGCAAGAGGCGTCAACGCAGTGATCACGTCGCGTTGTGCGGAGAGTGATTCCGCCTGTTGCAGCGCGGCCTGGACGTCGCGCGGGGCGCCGAGCCGCTCGGCGTACCAGGGGTGGAACTTGCGCAGGTAGCGGGCGGCCCGGTCCGCCCCGAGGTGCTCCTCGGCGCGATCGACGACCCACATCCACTCGGCGAGCACCTCGTCGGGCTCGGGGTCCTCGGACCGCTCGCCGAGCACCTGTGCGAACAGCCACGGGTTGCCGAGCGCGCCGCGGGCCAGCATGACCGCCGCGCAGCCCGTGTGCGCGAACACCCAGCGGATGTGCTCGGCGCCCTGCATGCCGCCGGAGACGATCACCGGCACGGGCAGCTCGTCGACGAGCTCGCGCGCCAGGTCGTAGTCCGGCGTGCCGCGGTGGTGGACGGCGGCCGAGCGCGGATGGAAGCCGATGCCGGCGACGCCGGCCTCCGCCACCAGCCGGCGGGCCAGCTCCAGCCCCTCGACGCCGCCCGGCTCGAGCCCGCCGCGCAGCTTGACCGTGACCGGCAGCCCGGAGCCCTCGCGGGCCGCGCGGGCGACCGCCACGGCGAGGTCCGGGTCGCGCAGCAGCGCCACGCCCGCGCCGGTCTTGGTCACCTTCGGGACGGGGCAGCCCATGTTCAGGTCGATCAGGTCGGCGCCCACGCGCGCCACCTGGGCGGCCGCCGAGCGCATGATGTCGGGGTCCTGGCCGAACAGCTGGATCGACACCGGCCCGCAGGTGCGCTCGTCGGGGTGGACGACCAGCAGCTCCTCGAGCGTCTTGCGGTTGCCGTAGTGGATGGCGAAGCTCGAGATCATCTCCGAGACGGCGAGCCCGGCCCCGTAGCGCTTGGCCTGCAGGCGCACGAACCAGTTGCCGATGCCCGCCAGCGGCGCGAGCACGACGCGGTTGGGGATCTCAACCTCCCCCAGCCGCCACGGGTCGTGCAGCGAGCGCATGGCCACGTAGCGTAGGCAACCGGGCGAGCGCCCCGGCGGCGAGCAGGATCAGGAACGGGTCCAGCGGCGCCCGGAAGCGCGGCGTCTCGGCGTTGACCAGGAGCGTGCTGGCGAGCAGCGCGAGCGGCGCGAGCCAGAACACGGCGGGCGTGCCGCGCGGCGCGCGCGCGAGCAGCCCGAGCGCGGCCAGCGCGGCCAGCGCCCAGGCGAACGGCAGCGCGGCGTCGGCCCAGGGCCTCGTCAGCCCGATCGTGCTCGCCTCGAAGCGGGCGCGGCCGCGCCCGGCCAGGTCGAGCCAGCGCTGCGCGTTGTGCCCGGCCACCGCGAGCGGATACAGCGGGTGGCGGGCGATGAACCGCAGCGCGGCCCGCTCGAGCACGTGGTCGTGCGTGACGGGCGACATCGCCGCGTGGGCCAGGGACCGGTACTCGGTGTGGCGCAGCCCCAGCCAGGCGCCGGGCGCGTACCGGTCGTGCATGGCCGCATGGTTGTAGGTCCCGGCCAGCGTGACGCCGGCCTCGGTCGACACCGGCACGAACGCGTGCAGCTCCAGCGCGTTGCGCAGCGTCCACGGCGCGAGCACCGCGACGAACGCCAGCGCCACGGCGAGCGCCCGCCGCGGCCCGGTCCACGTCAACGGGATCACGGCGAGCAGCACGACGGCGCCGTTGGTGCGCGTCAGCGCGGCGAGCCCGGCGACGGCGCCGGCCGCGACGGCGAGCCACCACGCCCGGCTTCGCCGGCCGCCGCCCCCGCCGTCGCGGCGCGCCTCCAGGGCGAGGCCGAGGGCGAGCAGCTCGAGCGCGACCTCCAGCGTCTCCGACACCAGCACCGACGACACCAGGACCAGGGGCAGATAGATCGCCCCGAGCGCGCCCGCCCAGCGCGCGGCGCCGCGGCCGAACAGGCGCAGCGCGACCCAGCACAGCAGCGCCACGCCGGCCGCGCCGAGCGCGGCGTCCGCCACCCGCGCCGCCGTCATCCGGTGGCCGACGGCGGCGTAGACGAGCCCGAGCGTGGCCGGCCACAGCGGCGGCCGGTAGGCCTGCGCGTACGTGCGCCCGCCGATCCGCAGCGGCGGGTAGCCGCGACCGGACGCCATCGACCAGCCGATCCGGTCGTAGTCGCGGTCGTCGTGGCGCGGGAGGTAGTGCGGCGTCGCGGCCACCACGCCGAGCCGCACCACGAGCGCCACCGCGACCACCGCCACCAGCCAGAGCCGCATCGGCCGGATGGTGGCGGCGGCGCGATGAGCGCCGGATTAAGGCTCCGCCCGTCGGCTTACGAGAAGTAACACCCGTAGCCGTACTGGGCACGCCACTGGTTGCTCCACGTCGGCTGCATCGCCATCGCGTAGCCGTTGGCGAGCACGCGGTTGCTCAGGTTCGTCCACGAGCACTTGTCGCCGTTCTCGGACCCGTCGCCGTCGAACCAGCCGTTGAGGCCAGGGTCGGTGACGGTCTCGGCGTACTCGTGGCCCGCGATGATGGTCACGCCGTCCAGCTGGCCGGCTGTGCCGTTGACCCAGTTGCCGCCGCAGGAGTAGACGTTGCTGTCCATGTACGGCCCGTACGGGAGCACCGTGTACGTGGCCCAGTTCGCGCCGTAGACGTACTTCCAGTTGTGGTAGCCACAGAACTGATTCTGCAGGTCCACCTGGTCGACGATGCCCCATGGGAGCGCAATCACGTACTGGGCGTTCACGCTGTAGTCGCGCTCGATGTTGGCCGCACGCTGGACGGCCGCCTCGATGTCGGCCTTCGTGGGGTTGGCGGGGACGGGCGTGGTGTCGCGGATCCATCCCTCGTACTGGGCGCTGGGATTCGTGAACGAGCCGATGCTGCCGCTGTACTGCGTGAGCACGTTGGCCCACGACGAGCCGCCGAGGCCCTGGTAGAGGTAGTGGAGCCGGCTCGCGACGCCGTACGGGTCGCCGGCCCCGGTCGTCCAACTCGACCCCCAGAACACGAGGTAGATCCGCGGGGTCGTCTGCACCGCGCCGCCGTGATAGATCAGGGATTTCGACGACGTCGGGTTCCGGCTCTCGCCGGTCTCGACGTCCGCGCCGTCGTCGTGGCCCGGCTTGGACGGGTCGGGGTCGACGATCTGCTGGGCGCGGGCGCGGCCGTGGGCGCGGGCGGCGTCGGGCGGCAGGCCGTGCCCGGTGTCGGTCGCCCGGCCCGCGGACGGGTCCTGGCGCGGGCCCCGGGGGGGCGGGCGGTGATCGACCTTGTCCCTGGCCGGCGCGTGGCCGGAGGCGGTCTCGGCGTGCGGCGAACCGCCCGCGATGAGGGCGACGATGAACGCGGCGATGGCGACGGCGCTCGCGGTGAAGAGGAGGCGCTTCAAGGGGGGCTCCTTCGGCTGGTGGAGCCGCTTCCTGCGGCTCCCGGGGCGCCCCGGATGCTCCGTGACCGGGGCCCCCCCGCCCAGGCACCCCAGGGATGGAGTCAGCCCACCCCTAGACGCGCCCGAGCAGCGCGCCGGCCAGGCGCTGGGCGAACTCGGTGCACGTCGCCCAGCGCTCGCCGGGCTCCTTGGCGAGCGCGCGGAGCACCGCCGCGTCGAGGTCGGCCGGCAGATCTGGCGCGAGCGCCGACGGTGGCCGCGGGACCTCATGGGCGTGCGCCCAGAGGATCCGCAGGTCGCGCTCGCGGCCGAAGGGCGACACGCCCGTGAGGCACTCGTAGGCGACGCAGCCGAGCGAGTACTGGTCGGCGGCGGGTCCGGCGCCGGCGGCCTGCTCCGGCGCCGCGTATTCGACGCTGCCGACGAACACGCCGGTGCGCGTCAAGCCCGCCGTGGCGTCGAGCTCGCGCGTGATCCCGAAGTCGGTCAGGAAGGCGTGGTGCTCGGCCAGCAGGATGTTGGCCGGCTTCACGTCGCGGTGGATGAGGCCGCGGAGGTGGGCGGCGTCGAGCGCGGAGGCGACCTGGACGACGATCTCGGCCACGGCGGAGAGCGCGAGCGGACCCTCGCCGAGCCGCTCGGCGAGGTTGACGCCGTCGATGTAACGCATGACCAGATAGAGCCGGCCGCGGTCCTCGCCGGTGCTGTAGACCGGGACGATGTTCGGATGCTCGATCGCCGCGGCGAGGCGGGCCTCGCGGGCGAAGCGCTCGCGGAAGCCCGGGTCGGCGGCCCGCGCGGGGTCGATCACCTTGACGGCCACGACACGGTCGAGCCCCGGCTGCCGGGCGCGGTAGACGACGCCCATGCCGCCACGCCCGATCAGCCCCTCGAGCCGGAAGCCGGCGACCTCATCCGCCACGGTCTCCGCCGGCTCGGGCGCCGCGAGAGCCGTGACCGCCGGCGCCGAGCGGGCGCCGGGGCGGGCGACGGCCACGACGCCGATCAGCCCGGCCAGCAGCGCGGCGACCGGGTGCACGACTCCGACGATGAGCCCGCCCGCGAACAGCCACTGGGCGACGGCGAGGAACGCGAGCGCCGCCAGCGCGCTCGCGAGCGTCACGCCGACGGCTCCGAGGCGCAGCGCGGCCAGCGGCGCGAGCGCGGCCAGCAGCAGGATCAGCGCCGTGTCGACCGCCCCGCCCGGCGAGCTGAGCGGGAGCCCCGCCAGCACGGTGGCGATGGCGTTGCCCTGGACCTCCGGGCCGGACATCAGCGACCCGCGGGTGGTGGATGTCGTCGACGCGTCCTTGAGCCGCACCGCCGAGGTGCCGACCACGACGACCCGGTTCCGGAACGCCGCGGGCGGGACGCGCCCCCGCAGCACGTCCGAGTACGAGTAGGCGCGCAGCGTGCCCGGTGGGCCGGCGAAGCGGATCCACGTCCGCGACGAGTCGAACGGCGCGACCTGGCGGTTCGTGGCCATCTCGGCGCTGACCACCGCGAAGCTCTCGAGCCCTTCCACCTCATCGGCGGCGCGGCGGATCGCGCCGTCGTCGTCGAGCGGCATCAGCGCGCTCCCGACACGCGCGCCGATGTCGTCGACCACCGCATCTCCGCCGAGCACGTTCGTCTGCCCCTGGTCGTTCACCGCGGTCGTGGCGAGCACGACGTGGCCGGCGCGGTGGATCGCCTCGATGAGCGCATTGTCGTCGTCGACCGTGGTCGGCTCGGTGTACTGCAGGTCGATGGCGATCGCCCGCGGCCGGGCCGCGGCGAGCCGGTCGATCAGCTGGGCCTGCACCGCGCGGGGGAACGGCCAGCGCCGGTGCAGGTCGCTGAGGGTCTTCTCGTCCACCTGCACCAGCACGACTCCGGCGGGCGGCTTCATCGGCCCGTGCACCCGGAAGCGCGCGTCGACGCTCTCGAGCTCGAGGCCGGTACCGATCCCCAGCAGCCGCAGGCCGATTGCGGCCGAGGCGGCGATCATCGTGATCGCGATCAGCGCGAGCGCTCGCCGGCGCGTCATGACCTGCGCCGCACGAGGTACTGGCGGCCGGCCCGGACCAGCACGCTCCGGTGGGATCCGTTCGGGGTGACCTTGATGACGCCGCGCGCGACGCGGAACAGCGTCCCGTCGCAGCGGTCCTCGGTCAGCCACTTCGTCCCGGTGTTCACGGCGCTGCCGTACTGCCCGCGGGTCCGGAAGCTGCCCTTGGCGTCCCCCCACAGGCTGCGCCTGCGCTTCTTCTTCTTCGTGGCCGCCCGCGCGCCCTTGGCCGGTGAGCAGTCGAGCTTCTCCACGAGCTGGAGCTCGGTCACCGGGTGCTTGCCGGTGCTCTGCGTCACGCGGAAGAGCCCGTCGGAGAACACGCCGGTCTGGAGCTTTCCGCCCGCGCTCACGCTCAGCCGCACCGCGCCGGCGCGCGTGTCGACGACCGATCCCGTGACGATCTGCGTCGCGTCGTCGATCGGGACCGTGGTGCCGCCGGGCAGGCGCACGGTGACCGTCCCGCGCTCGGCCGCCACGTTGACCGTCTTGCCGGTGACGGGCGGCGGCGGACCGGTGGGGGTCGGCGCCGGTGAGGGCTCGGGGGCCGCCGCGGGCGGGCGGAGCGCGTTCGAATCGGCCTGCGAGCTGCCGTTGGCGTCGCTCGCGGTGACGCGGCAGACGATGCTTCGCCCGGCGTCGCCGGCCGCGAGCGTGTACGTCGGCCCGCTCGCGATCTGCGCACCGTCGCGCAACCAGGCGTAGCCGAATGTCGGGCTCCCCGACCACGTACCGGGGTTGCAGGTGACGGCCTCTCCCGGGTCGCCGCTCGCCGGGATCGAGGGCGGCACGGAGTTGGCCGGCCCGAGCCCGACGGCGAGCGTGAGGCCGGTCGCGTCGTAGACCGGGATGTATCGCTCGGCGGCGGTGGCCTGCCCACCGGCGACGGTGGCGAACGTGCCCGCGCGCGTCCCGGCGTCGACGATCCGGAACGTGTCCGTCGCCGCCGGAGCGAAGCCCGGGCTGGTGGCGAGCTGGAGCGTCCCGTCGAGCGCCGCCGTGCCGCCGGCCGTGAGCCGGCCGTACTGCGTCGCGGACGCGATCCGGGGGAGCAGCGTGGCGTTGGCGCCCTGGGTGTAGTCGCCGGCGAGGGCAAGCGTCGTCCCGGCCCCCAGCTCGATCGTGCCGGTCGTGTTGCGCAGCCCGCGCGGCCCCGTCGCGCCGCTCCCGAAGGACTCGTCGACGCGGGCGCCGGCGGCGGTCACCTGCAGCAACCCGGCGTTCTCCACCACCCCCGCATCGATGATCACGACGTGCCCCGCCGACCACACCGCCGCCCCGTCCAGCCGCAGCGTCGGCCCCGCGGTGGTCGACCGCAGCGTGACGTTGTCGCTGATCGTCACCCGCGAAGCGGGCGTGAACTCCGTCGCCCCGCCGTCGCGGAACGTGCCCTGCCCCAACGACGACACGCCGCTGCCCACCGTCAGCCTGCCGGCCCCGCCCCGCGTCCCGGACCCGCTGAACCGCAGCGCACCCGTCGTCGCATCCGCCTGCAGATCCAGTATCCCGCCGTCGCCCAGATCTGTGACCCCCGCCGCGTAGGCGGTCCCCAACACGTGGCTGGTGCCGCCCGCGAACCGGATCGTCCCCGACCCCGTCGCGCTCGAGCCCGCCCCCATCGTCACGTTGCTCAGCGACAACACGCCGCTGCCCTGCGCGTCGAACACCCCGCCGCTGTCCCCGGGCGTCGCCACCTCATTCGACTGCACCAGCGAACCACCGTCCGACACCCGCAGCGTCCCGTCGTCCTCGATCTCGCTGTGCACGGCCAACGACCCCGACACCTCGGTCACCCCACCCGCCAGCACCCCGAACACCAAACGCCCAGCCGCTCCGCTGGCGAACGTCGAGTCCACGGCCACATCGGTGCCCGTCACCTGCAACAGACCCGCGTTCTCCAGCGCGCCCGCATCCATGATCAGCACCTGCCCCGCCGACCACGCCGCCGCCCCGTCCAACTGCACCGTCGGCCCCGCCGTGGTCGACCGCAACGTGACGTCGTCGGCGATCGACACCCGCGAACCGGGCGTGAACGCCGTCACCCCGCCGTCGCGGAACGTGCCCTGCCCCAACGACGACACGCCACTGCCCACCGTCAACCTGCCGGCCCCGCCCCGCGTCCCGGGCCCGCTGAACCACAACGCACCCGTCATCGCATCCGCCTGCAGATCCAGCACCCCGCCGTCGCCCAGGTCCGTGATCCCGGCGTCGTAATTCGCTGCGGTCAGCACGTGGCTGGTGCCGCCCGCGAACCGGATCGTCCCCGACCCCGTCGCGCTCGAGCCCGCCCCCATCGACACGTTGCTCAACGACAACACGCCGCTGCCCTGCGCGTCGAACACCCCGCGGCTGTCCCCGGGCGTCGCCACCTCACCCGACTGCACCAGCGAACCACCGTCCAACACCCGCAACGTCCCATCGACCTCGAGCTCCGTCTTCACCTCAAGCGACCCCGACACCGCCGTGACCCCGCCCGCCAACACGGAGAACACCAATCGCCCCGGGGGACCAGCGCCGAAGGTCTCGTCCATCCCGACCCCCGCGCCCGACACCTCCAACACCCCCGCGTTCTCCACCGCGCCGGCATCCGTGACCAGCACCCACCCCGCCGACCACACCGTCGTCCCGTCCAGCCGCAGGGTGCCGTGCGACAGCGCGACATCGGCGGCGATGGTCGACGTGGCCGGGCCGCTCACGGTCAACGTGCGGTCCCCCGTCACGCGCAAGCCGCTGCTGACCTCGATGCTGCCGACGGTCGCATCGGCCGCCGAGACCTCCGGAGTCCCGGAGTCGATCTTGGCGTCATCCGTGGACGACGGGACGCCGGCGGGGGTCCAGTTGCCCGGCACGTCCCACGCGCCGTTGTCCCCGCTCCACTGCTTGGTCTCGGCGTGCGCGTTGCCGGCGCAGGCGAACCACAGGACCGCCGCCGCGAGCGTCGCCCACCCCACGAGCCCCGACCGGCCGCGTCCGTGCACCACGGGCGCGATCCTCTCCTCGAACGCTCAGCGTTGTCAACCCCCTATTCGGTAGTTTGCGGCCGTGTTCGCCACGCACCAGGCCAGCGCCGCGGATCTGAAGGCCCGGATCGAGGCCGAGCGGGCCGGCGCGCCGTTCGTCGTCTACTTCGACGACGAGCACCGCCAGCACCTCGTGGTCCTTGCGCCTGGGCGGACGCGGGTGACGATCGGGCGGGCCGACGACGTGCCGATACGGATGCCCTGGGACAGCCAGGTGTCGCGCGTGCATGCGGAGCTCGAGCGCGTCGGCGAGCACTGGGTCGTCTCCGATGACGGCCTGTCGCGCAACGGAACCTACGTCAACGAGGCTCGGGTCACCGGGCGCCGGCGTCTCGCCGACCGCGACGTGCTGCGGGTCGGGTTGACCGCGATCCTCTTCCGCGAGCCGAGCCCGCGGCTCCTCGCCACGACGGTCCTCGGTGAAGGCACGTCGCTGGCGGGCTCGATCACGCCGGCCCAGCACCGGGTGCTCGTCGCCCTCTGCCGCCCCTGCGCCGGCGGGTCGGCCTTCGCCGCCCCGGCGACGAACCCGCAGATCGCCGAAGAGCTCTTCCTCACGGTCGCGGCGGTCAAGACCCACCTGCGCGCGCTCTTTCACACGTTCGAGATCGAGGACCTCCCCCAGCAGGAGAAGCGCCACCGCCTGGTGGCGCTGGCCATGGCCGGCGGCCTGGTCAGCGAACGCGACCTGAAGGGGTGAGTCGGGACCAAGCACGCGCCGAGCGACATCTTCTCCGCCGGTCTGCAGAACGCGTTCCAGACCTACTCCTGGTCCGCAGCGAACGGCACCCGGACCTCGGGCATCCGCGGCTACAAAGTGCGTCCCGGCAGCGTGAACTGGGCGATCCGGCAGACCCTGTACTGGTATCCGCAGACGTACACCGTCTACGGGTCCCAGACCGGCGACATCTTCACCCAGGGGACCACGACGACCACCGCCACGGCACCCGCTCACACCACGAACACGTGGGCCAACCAGTCGGCGATCGGCGGGGACGCCACCAGCTACTGCAACCTGCGCAACGGGCGGTTCACGTAGGACGCGGCGAAGGCCCCGCTCGCGCGGGGCCTTCGCCGCTCACCGGTTGCGCTCCCAGATGAGCCGCAGCCCGTGCAGCGTGAGCAGGTCGTCGGCCTCGTCGATCGTCCGGCAGTGCGGCACGACGACGCCGGACAGCCCGCCCGTGGCCAGCGTGCGGAACTCGCCCAGTTCGGCGTGCAGGCGGCCGATGATCCCGTCGACCATGCCGGCGAAGCCGTACAGCGTGCCGGCCCGGATCGCGTCCACGGTGGTCTTGCCGATCAGCGACCGCGGCGCCACGAGGTCGATCCGGGGGAGCGCGGCCGCCCGCTCGGACAGCGCCTCGAGCGAGATCTCCACGCCCGGGAAGATCACGCCGCCCAGGTACTCGCCGTCGGGTGACACGACGTCGTGCGTCACGGCGGTGCCGAAGTCGACGATCACGCACGCGCCCCCCGCCCGGTCGTAGCCGGCCACCGCGTTGACCAGCCGGTCCGGGCCGATCTCGCGCGGGTTGTCGTAGCGGATCGGCATCCCGGTGCGCAGCCCCGGGCCGACGAGCAGCATCTCGTGCCCGAGGTAGCGCGCGGCCATCTCCGTCCACTGCAGCCGCAGCTGCGGGACCGTGGCCGACACGATCGAGGCCTCGAGGTCGGCGAACGCCAGCCCGCGCAGGGCGAGCAGGCTGCGCAGGGCGATCCCCAGCTCGTCCGCGGTCGACTCGCGCACGGTGGCGAACCGCCAGTGCTGCGTCAGCTCCGTACCGGCGTAGGTGCCCAGGTGCGTCTGCGTGTTGCCGACGTCGACGACGAGGAGCATGCGTCAGGGCCCCACGTCGAGCGGCGGGCCGGCCCGGCGCACGCCGTTGCCCGCCAGCCCGGCCAGTGCGTCCGCCGCGCGGCCGCGGCCCGGGATCTCGAGCTCCGGCGCGAGCTCGAGCAGCGGGACCAGCACGAACCGCCGCGACGTCACCTCGCGGTGCGGGAGCGTCAGCCGCGCGGACTCGTATCGGCCGCTCGCCCAGCAGCAGCAGGTCGACGTCGATCGGCCGCGGCCCGTGGCGCACGTAGCCCGGGTCACCGGCCGGCTCGCGCCCCAGCGCCTTCTCCACGCCCTTGCACGCGTCGAGCAGCGCCTCCGGCCGCAGCGCGGTCTCCACGCGCAGGCAGGCGTTGTAGAACGGCCGCTGGTCGAGCACCTCCCCCACCGGCTCGGTCTCGTAGACCGACGAGGAGGCGAGCACGGTCACCGCGTGCACCCACAGCAGCTCGACCGCGGCCTGCAGGTTGGCCGCGCGCTCGCCGACGTTGGAGCCCAGCCCGAGGTAGCCGAGCTCCATCACGCCGGCACCGGCCGCCGGTGGCGGAGGATCAGTCGGCCCGTGTCCATGGCAGCGCCCACGGGGCGTCGGCGAGGTCCGCCGCGGCGACGACGTTGATCAGCATGCCGCTCGGCGAAGAACTGCCAGCATCTCCGCCGCGGCACGCCGGCCAGCGCGGCGCGACCTCGTCGCACGAGCCGGCTGAAGCCGTCGCGCACGCGGCTCGCGGATCGCCGGCTCGCTGCTCGCCGCGTAGCGCCTGGAGCTGGAACCGCAGCACCGCTCGGTCGCTCGCAGGCGCTCACGTAGGCCTTGCCCATCGCGTCCAGCCGCTCCTCCGGCGCGCGCGGCCGCGCGCGGCCTCGGCGAAGACGGCGCCGACGCGGGCGTAGCAGCGCTCGCAGCAGGCCACGAACAGGTCGCGCTTGGTGCGGAACAGCCGGAACAGGTACGGCTGCGAGATGCCCGGCCTCGCGGGCGATCGCCTCGGTCGACGTGCCGTGGTAGCCGCCCTCGGCGAAATGCGCGCAGGGCGACCCCGACGATCTCCTCGCGGCGTTCCTCGGCGGATTGCGGGCGCATGACGTCAGATGTTAGTGACGTGCTAACGTTCCTCGCCGCCAGACCTCGACCGAGACCTCCTCCACGGGCAGCGGGATCGGCGGCTCGGGCTTGGAGGCCTTGACCGTCACGCTCTCGGCGCCGAACTGGGAGGACAGGCGGTCGGCGATCACCGCGCACAGCCGCTCGAGCGTGCGGTAGGAGCGCTGCTGGGCGATCAGCGCGATCACCTGGCAGACCTCGCCGTAGTCGACCGTGTCCTCGACGCGGTCGGTGATCAGCGCGTCGGGCTCGCCGACGTCGAAGCGGACGTCGAGCAGCAGCCGCTGGCCGATCTTGCGCTCGGCGGCGGTGACGCCGTGATGCGTGTAGAGCGAGAGCCCGACGATCTCGACGGTGACCCCGACTCGGGGCCTTCCTCGTCGTCGTCGTCGTCATCGTCGTCGGTGAGGTCGTCGTCGTAGTCGTCGGGCTCGTCTGAGGTCATCGTCGGGGCTCATCGTCCGGGGACGCGAAAGTAGCGGCCGCCACCGCGAGCGCGTCGGCGCACCGCGGCGACGTCGTGCACGCGGAACACCTGCGCGCCGCGCTCGAGCGCCAGCACGCAGGTCGCGATCGTGCCGTGCACGCGCTCGGTCGACGTCGCGGCCGGTGATGCGCGCCGAGGAAGCTCTTGCGCGACGTGCCGATACCAGCGGGCGGCCGAGGTCGGTCAGCTCGTCGAGCCGGCGCAGCAGCTCGAGGTTGTGCTCGAGCGTCTTGCCGAAGCCGATCCCGGGGTCGAGCTGGATCCGCTCCTCCGCGACGCCCGCGCGACGGCGAGCCGCATCCGCTCGCTCGCAGGAACGCCTTGACGTCGGAGACGACGTCCGCGTAGCGCGGGTCGCGCTGCATCGTCCGCGGCTCGCCGAGCATGTGCATCAGGCAGCAGTCCAGGCCGCGGTCGGCGACGAGCCCGGCCAGGTCCGGGTCGTGCGCGGAAGGCGCGTGACGTCGTTGACGTAGGTCGCGCCGGCGTCGACGGCGGCCTCGGCGACGGCGAGCTTCATCGTGTCGATCGAGACGCGCGCGCGGGTGTGCCGCGCGAGCCCGGCGACCACGGGGAGCACGCGGCGAGCTCCTCCTCGACCGGAACCGGGTCCGCGCCGGGGCGGGTGGACTCGCCGCCGACGTCGAGGATCGCCGCGCCCTCGGCGGCCAGCCGGCGGCCGTGGGCGACGGCGTCGCGGCGTCCTCGAACGCCCGCCGTCGGAGAAGGAGTCCGGCGTGACGTTGATCACGCCCATGATCTCGTACACGCCGAAGACGCTACGCCGCCGGCCCGAGGAGAAGGAGGGCCAGGCGGGCCCGGGGTCAGCGGGCTGAGGAGGGGGGAGCTCGCGCACCACGGGGGTCACGAAGACCGCGGGGAGGTGGTGCGGTCGGTGGGGGGAGAGAGGATGGTCATTTGCCGGAGAGGCGGTGGGGGTGGCCGGTGATACGGAGATTTCCACTCCGGCGCCGCGGGGTGAGGGGCAGGCCTGCGTCCGTCAGGCCGCACGGGCAGGCTCGCACGCCGAGCTCGACGGGCGCGGCGGCCGGCGCAGACGTGGCGGTCGGCACGTCGCCGGAGGAGGTCGCAGGATGAGCGGCGGTCATGTCCGGCGCAGAAGGGCAGGCGGGCGTGGCTTGATACGTGCACGTCCCCGTCCCAGCGCCCGACGCGCCGGCGACAGCAGGCGGATGGGCCGCTGGCCCGCGTGATCGTCGCCGCCGCCGCGCCGGCGGACGCCGCTCAGCCGCGGCGAACCGCACCGGCGTGGCCGGTCAGCCGCCCACCGCCGCGCCGCGCCGTCCCGCTGCCAGCGCGGACACGCCGCCCATCGCTGGGCGGATGGCGCCGAGGCCGATGCCGAGCAGGATCACGAGCGCGCCGCCGAGCTGCAGCGGGCCGAACGGGTCGCCGAACGCGAGCGCGCCGGCGGCGGTGCCGACGAGCGGCTCGAGGTTCAGGAACGCGCCGGCGAGCTCGGGCGCCACGCGCGACTGGCCGTAGGCGAACAGCGCGAACGGCGCCAGCGTCCCGACCGTGGCACGAGCGCGACCAGCGCGAGCACCGGCGTGGCGCCGTGCGGGGCCGGCGGGCAGGCCCTCGAGCGCGGCGTTGGGCACGGCGGCGAGCGCCGCCCGCGAGCATCTGCACCGCGGTGACGGCGATCGGGTCGCGGCCCTTGAGCAGCGCGCGGCTGGACGACCACGAAGGTGGCCGACAGCGTCACCGAGGCGAGCACGAGCAGGTCGCCGGCCGCGCGTCGCGGCGCCGCCGCCTCCCGCCGGCGACGATCCCACGCCGGCGAGCGCCAGCGCGAAGCCGGCCCGGCGCGCGGGGCCGTGCAGGCCGCGCCCGGCGACCGCGGCGACCAGCGCGACCAGCGCCGGCACGGCGCCGACGATCAGCGCGGCGTGGCTGACGCTCGTGCGCTCGATGCCGGCGTTCTGCAGCACGATCACGAGGCCGTAGCCGACCGCGCCGGCGAACAGCACGCGCGGCGTCGAGCGCCGCGCGCAGGTGGCGGCGGCCCGCCAGCGCGAGCAGCGGCGCGGCGAGCGCGAAGCGCACGACAGTCAGCCAGCCGCCGTCGAGCCAATCGAGCGACGAGCTTGGACAGCGGGACGGTGAGCCCCCACAGGAGCCCGGCAGCGACGAGCGCGAAGAGGCGGAATGTCGGCGGAGCTTGACATGACAACTCCATTGTCGCCGCATTGCGTCCATGCACTTGTGCAGATTCGCCCGTGCTGCCAGTGACGAGATATTGTTTCGTGAGATGGCCGTTTCACTTGATGAAATCGACGTCCGGCTGCTGAAGGAGCTGGAGCTGGACGCCGACCGCCCGAACGTGGAGCTCGCGCGGATCGTCGGGCTCTCGCCGGCCGCGACGCTCAACCGCGTGCGGCGGCTGAAGGAGTCGGAGCGTGATCCGCCGCATCGCCGCGCGGCTGGACTCGGCCGCCGGCGGGCTTCACGCTCCAGGTCTACGTCACGGTCACGCTGGCCCGCCAGGACGAGGCGGCGCACCGGCGCTTCGTCAAGGTGCGTCGAGGGACGCCGCAGGTCATCTCGGCCGACTGGGTCGCGGGCGAGACCGACGCGCATGCTGATGATCGTGGCCCGCGACGTGGCCGAGCTGCCAGCTGGTCCTCTCGCGCCTGACCATGCGCGGCGGCGCGCAGCGGCTGATCACGCTGCTGCGGCTGGAGGAGCTCAAGCCGTCGTCGCCGCTGCCGCTGCGGCCGACATCCGTCCAGCGCGGCGCGCGGACGCTGAGCCCACCGGGCCCGTGGCGCCGATGTCCGGGGCATGGAGATCTCGAGCCAGTTGTCGCTGATCATCCAGGCGAACACCCTGGACGCGGTGCGCAGCACGCTGGCGGCCGCACAGGCCGCACCGCCCACGCCCGCCGGCACAGGCGGACGTGATCCTGCAGCTCTCGACGGCCGCGCAGCAGCTGCTCGCAGGGTGCGGCCTCCCACCCGTCGGCTGCGCGCGCTCAGCCCGCGTCAACACACTCCACTGTGGTATCAGGCGGGCGGTGCGAGCTCTGCTCCATCATGTCCGCCTTCGAACTCCACACCCAGCTTCTCGAACTCCACGCCGAGCGCGCGCTCGCCAGGAGACCGGCGTCGCCGGGATCGCGTCCTACATGGCCGACCTCGAGCGCGACATCGCCCGCTCGCACGCCGCCTTCGTCGGCGCCGCCGTCACCGAGATCGCCACCATCCGCGGGCAGCTCTCGGGCCGGCTGGTCGGCTGAGCCCGCCGAGCCGCAGCGAATTGGCCGCTAGGCCAGTTCGGGCTTCTCGGGGAGGTCGAGACCGCGCAGCTCGGCGGCGCCGCCGGCCAGGCCGGGGCGCGGGAGCCGCGGGGGGCCGGCTCGCGGCCCGGGGAGACCGTGCCCGGCAGCGGCGGGCGCTCGGACGCCCCCGGCGGGAGCTCCTCGGCGGCGCCGAAGATCTCGTCCTCGGTCTTGCCGGCGAGCAGGGCCTCGAACTCCTCCTTCTCGATCGTCTCGCGCTTGAGCAGGATCTCGCGAGATCGTGCTCCAGCGTGCTCGCGGTGCTCGGTCGAGGATGTCCTTGGCCGCGCTGGTGGGCGCCCTCGACGATGCGGCGGATCTCGTCGTCGATCTCGCGCGCGATCTCGTCGGAGTAGTCGGGCTCGGCGGAGAACTCGCGGCCGAGGAACGGCTGGCCGTGGTCGTGGCCGAACACGCGCGGGCCGAGCTTCTCGCTCATGCCGAAGCGCATGACCATCTGCTTGGCCGTCGCCGTGACCTTCTCGAGGTCGTTGGACGCGCCGGTGGTGATCTCGCCGAAGACGATCTCCTCGGCGGCGCGGCCGCCGAGCGTCATCGCCATCGTGTCCGAGCAGCTCGGCCTTGCGTGGTGAGGAACTTGTCCTCCGTCGGCATCGAGATCGTGTAGCCGAGCGCCTGGCCGCGGCTGATGATCGAGATCTTGTGGACCGGGTCGGAGTGCTCGAGGAAGTGCCCGACGATCGCGTGGCCCATCTCGTGGTAGGCGGTGATCAGCCGCTCCTTCTCGCTCATCACCCGGGTCTTCTTCTCCGGGCCGGCGATCACGCGCATGATGCCCTCTTCGAGCTCGACCTGGGTGATCTCGCGCTTGCCCGTGCGGGCGGCGAGCAGGGCGGCCTCGTTGACGAGGTTCGAGAGGTCGGCGCCGGTGAAGCCCGGCGTCTGGCCGGCCAGCGCGTCGACGTCGATGTCCTTGGCCAGCGGCTTGCCGCGCGTGTGGACCTCGAGGATCTTCGCGCGGCCCTTGCGGTCGGGGCGGTCGACGGCGATCTGGCGGTCGAAGCGGCCGGGGCGCAGCAGCGCGGGGTCGAGGATGTCGGGCCGGTTGGTGGCGGCGATCATGATGATGTTGTCCTTCGCCTCGAAGCCGTCCATCTCGACGAGCAGCTGGTTGAGCGTCTGCTCGCGCTCGTCGTGGCCGCCGCCGAGGCCGGCGCCGCGGTGGCGGCCGACGGCGTCGATCTCGTCCATGAAGATGATGCAGGGCGAGTTCTGCTTGGCCTGCTCGAAGAGGTCGCGCACGCGCGAGGCGCCGACGCCGACGAACATCTCGACGAAGTCCGAGCCGGAGATCGAGAAGAACGGCACGCCCGCCTCGCCGGCGACGGCGCGCGCGAGCAGCGTCTTGCCGGTGCCCGGAGGGCCGTAGAGCAGCACGCCCTTGGGGATGCGCGCGCCGAGCGCCTGGAACTTCTTCGGGTTCTCGAGGAACTCCTTGATCTCGTGGAGCTCCTCGACCGCCTCGTCCACGCCGGCGACGTCGCGGAAGGTGATCTTCGGCGAGTCGACGGACAGCCGCTTGGCGCGCGACTTGCCGAACGACATGACCTTCGAGCCGCCGCCCTGGACCTGGTTCATCAGGAAGATCCAGAACCCGATGAAGATCAGGAACGGCAGGACGTAGGTCAGCAGCGAGAGGACCACGCTGCTTCGCGCCGGCTTCGACGTCGAAGTCCTGGAGCTGACCCTGGTTCTGCGCGGCCTGCAGCTTGTTGATCAGCGTGCGAGCCGTAGTCCTCCGGGTAGCCGACCGTGTACTGCGGGCGCCGGGCCCTTGCGTCGTGACGTCGGCGGACCGGTCCTTGGTCGTGCAGGACCGACCGTCGTCACCTGGCCGCGGTCGAGCTGGCGGAGGAACCCGCCGAAGTCGTGGCGCCCGTCGGAATCGTGCGTCGAGATGAGCTTCGAGGCGAAGAACGCCAGCACGACCACGATCAGGATCGGGAAGGCGGCGCTCTTGAAGAAGCGGCTCATCAGCGAGCGCGCTCCCGCGCGCGGAAGTGATACGGCGGTTCAAGACGGTCAAGCCTACCAGGGCGATTGCGGCCGCACTGCGCCTTGGTCCAGTGTGCGGACGCCAAGCCGTTCGGTTCGCCTAATCGAGCACGAGCGCGGCGACGTAGGGCAGGTTGCGGTAGCGCTCGGCGTAGTCGAGCCCGTAGCCGATGGCGAAGCGGTCGGGGATCTCGAATCCGACGTAGCGGTCGGCAGGTCGACCTTGCGCCGTGACGGGCTTGGTGAGCAGCGCGCAGACCTCGAGCGTGGCGGGCCCGCGCGCCTCGAGGTTGCGCAGCAGGTACTGCAGCGTCAGCCCGGAGTCGACGATGTCCTCGACGATCAGCACGTGGCGGCCCTCGATCGGCGCGTCGAGGTCCTTGAGGATCCGCACGACGCCGGAGGAGTCGGTCGCCGAGCCGTAGGAGGCGACGGCCATGAAGTCGACCTCGCACGGGACGTCGATGTGGCGCATGAGGTCGGCCAGGAAGAAGACCGCGCCCTTGAGCACGCCGACCAGCAGCAGGTCCTTGCCGGCGTAGTCGCGCGAGATCTCCGCCGCCAGCTCGCGGACGCGGTGCTGCAGGTCGTCCGCCTGGACGAGGATCTCGCCGATCTGCTCGCGCATCGGGCCGCGCAGTCTAGGGGTCCGCTGGAGAATGGTCGGTGCGCCTGATGCGCCGCAGCAGGCGTGCCGGAATTCTTCAACGGGCCCCTCGGGCGTCCGGGGTCCAGGCGAGCCGGACGCGGTCGCGGGTGCCGGGCGTGACGCCGAAGCGCTCGCCGGTGGCCACGCCGGGAACCCAGACGATCTCGCCGTCGCGAGACGACCACGGGGAGGTCGGCGCGGCGCGCGCGGGGGACCTTGCGGTCGGTGAACAGGTCCTGCAGCGAGCTGGCTCCCGTCGAGGCCCAGCGGCCGCATCCGGTCGCCCGCGCGCCACGGCCGCACCTCGAGCGCCGGCCCGAGCGCCTCCGCGGCCAGCGTCCCGTCGCCCACGGCGAGGTCCGGCCCGCGCACGCACGTCAGCTGCCCCGTGCCATAGGCGATCCGCCCGGGCACGGGCAGGACCGCCGGCTCCGGCCGCGACCGGGCGCCGCGCCGCTCGATCCGCAGCCGCCCGTACTCGGCGACCGCGCGCACGCCCGCCGCCGAGGTCGAGCGCCGCGGTGCCGTGGCGCGCCAGAGCGCCAGGATGGCGCCGACGTGCCGCGAGCGGGACGGCGCGCGGTCGCCCGCCATCCCTGGATCGCCACGCGCGCCAGGGCGGGCGGCAGCGCCGCCAGCGCGTCGAGCTCCGCGGGGCACGCCCGCCGCCGCCGCGTCGAGGACCTCGGCCTCTTCGCGCAGACTCGGCGCGTGCGCAGGACGTTCGCCTCGGCCGCCGGGTGGAGCGTGCGCAGCGCCGGCAGCGCAGGCGGCCGCCGCGCGCGAAGCGTCGGCGTTGCTCGCGTCCTCGCGCCAGGCCAGGCCGCGGCCCGCGCAGTAGGCGGCCGTCTCCGCGCGGCGTCACGCCGAGCAGCGGGCGCACGAGCCGGCCCGCGCGGGCCGGCATGCCGAGCAGCGCGCGCCGCCCCGGCGAGGCGGCGAGCCGGTAGAGCACCGTCTCGACCTGGTCGGTCGCGGTGTGGCCGGCCGCGATCAGTCGCGCCGCCGCCAGCGCGCGCCGCGGCCGCGTAGCGGACGTCGCGCGCCCAGGCCTGCAGGTTGCCGGCTGTCGTCGGCGCGCGGCGCGCTCGACCGCCAGCGGGACGCCCGAGCGCGTCGCAGAGCGCCCGGCAGTGCGCCTCGTCGCCGTCCGCCTCGGCGCGCAGCCCGTAGTTGACGTGCAGCGCGGCGACGCCGGCCCGCCGAGCCGGACGGCAGGTCGAGCAGGCAGGCCGAGTCGCGGCCGCCGGAGAGCAGGACGAGGACCGGCCCCCGCGAGCAGCCCGGTGGCGCCGCGACGCGCGCGAGCGACTCGTCCGCCGCTCATCGCCTCGCCGGCGCGGGCGAGGAACAGCTCGGTCGCCTCGGAGAAGCCCTTGAGCCCGACCTCGCCGATGCGGCTCGAACGCCAGGTTGGCGCCCGCCGCCGCGTCGACGACCGGGCGCGTGACCAGCACCTCGCCGCCGGCCGCCCGGGCGGCGACGCGCGCGGCCAGGTTGACCTCGCGCCCGTAGTAGTCGCCGTCGCGGTAGAGCGTCTGGCCGTAGTGGATGCCGATCCGCGGCAGCGGGCGCTCGGTGGACAGCTGCTGGAAGCCGACCGCCCAGTCGGCGAGCGCGCCGGCGTCGGAGCCGACGACCATCACCTCGTCGCCGATCGTCTTGATCACGCGGGCGTCGTCGGGCAGCGTCTCGCTCGACCGCCTCGACGAAGCGCTCGACGGCGTCGACCGCCTCCTCCTCGCCCGACCTCCTCGGTCAGGCGCGTGTAGCCGGCGAGGTCGGCGAAGGCGATCGCCACGCGCAGGCGGCCGAGGTCGAGCGTCGCCCTCGAGGTCGGCCTCCATGTGGCCGACGACGTCCTGCTCGACGAAGTGGTGCAGGAAGCGCTGGTGCACGTGGTCCATGATCGGCGAGGCCAGCGGCAGCAGCTCGCGCGGCGAGCTCCCTCCATCTCCTCGGCCATCTCGAGCCCGGCGACGCCGTCGCGCATCAGCGGCTCGTGGACGTAGAGGTGGAACAGCCGCACCTCGGCGTCGGCGATCTGGCGCGAGCGCCTGGCCGTAGACGCGCACGAGCTGCAGGCAGCGCGACGAGCGGGAAGCCGGCCTCGAGCACGGCGGCGACGTGGCGCAGCAGCTCGACGTCGTCGTCGGAGGTCTGCTCGAGCGCGTCGGCGGTGAAGCCGAGCGGCGGCAAGATGCGCTCGATCAGCGCCGGCTCGAGGCCGGTCTCGCGGCGCGCCGCCTCGAGCGTGTGCGTCGCCGCTCCGCGCGCCGGGAACAGGTCCTCGACGTAGCCGAAGGCGAGCCGGCCGCTCTCGCGCCGCCCGCGCGGATCTCCTCCAGCGAGTGGCCGCGCTCGCGCAGCCGCGCGACGATGCGGGCCTGGGCGACCGCGGCGGGCGTCCAGCGCGCCGTCGCGCAGCGGGGACGAGCCCGTCCCGCGCCCAGCGGCGCAGCGTCGTGCGGGCGACTCCGAGCGCGCCGCGCGGCGTCGGCGAGCGACGGCTCGTCGGCCATGGCCTCGTAGCCAAGCATGAAGCGGCGGGACCGCGAGGGCCCCGCCGCACGCGGGCAAGCGGCCCGCTGCCTCGGCCGGCGGCGTTCGTCCGGGGCGGCACCTTGCAGGCGTCCCGAGCCTCCCACTCCCGGCCTTTTACCTTGCTCGGTGTAGGTCTACACGCGGCGGCGCCGGTGTGTCAAACGCGCCTCAGACAGGTGCGGGTACTCGCGCTCGACGACGTCGCGGTAGCGCGCGTAGACCGGCTTGGTGATCGGGATCAGCGCCAGCGCCGCCTTCACGTCGCCGCCCGGTCTTGATCCGCCGGCGGGCGATCGCCATCGGCGACGTTCTCCTTGCCCTGGAAGTACTGGTTGGCCGTCTCCGAGGACATCGCCATCTGGACCTTCGGCTCCCAGTCGACGTCGTCGGTCCACTCCCAGTGGAGGTTGCCGTCCTCGCCCGCCGCGGCGGCGCGGATGTTGACCACCAGGTCGAAGTCGGAGAACTCGAAGCGCTGCGGCACGTCGGCGTCGCGCAGCTGCGGCCCCATGTCGGGGTCGGGGTCCATCATCGAGAAGATCCGGTCCATGACCTCCCGGAACTCCCGGGCCGACTCGAACGAGGCGCCCACGGCTCAGCTGCTCCCGGTCGCCTTCTTCGCCGGCGAGCGGGTGGCCGTCGTGGTCTTCTTCACCGCAGGCTTGCGCGCGGCGGGCTTGCGCGCGGCCGGCTTGCGGGTGCGGGTCGACGCCGTCTTGCCGCGCGGCTTCGCCGTCGCGGGCCGGGCCGCCGTGCTCGTGCCGGCGCTGGACGTCCCCGGGCGCTCGAGCGCGGCCACGCGCGCGGCCAGCGCCTCGACCTCGGTGCGCAGCTTGCGCAGCTCGTCGAGGACGCGCATGTCCTCCAGCGACTGGCGCACGCGGCCCGCGGCCGAGGCGATCTCCTCGACGAGCTCGCGCGTGCGCTCGCGGGTGGCCTGGGCGCCCTCGGCCGACATCTGCAGGCCGCGCTCGATGGCCGCGCGGATGGCGTCGACGGCCTCCTGCTGGGCGCCGTCCTTCTTGTCCTTCTTCTTGGGCTTCGCCATGGCGCGCGAACCCTACTCCTACTGCTGCTTCGCGGCGCGCTTGCGCGCGGGGCCGGGCGGCGGCGCGTCGACGGCGAGGCGCTCCTGCTCTCGCGGCAGCGGGCCGGCCGCGCGTCCAGCGCTGCGGCCACGGTGCCGACCTCGGCCACCAGCCGGGTCAGCTGGCCCTCGACCGCGGCGAGGCGGTCGGCCAGCCCGGGCTCGGTGCCGCTGCCGAGCGCTGCGAGCCGCTCGCCGAGCCGGTCGATGCCCTCCTCGATCCCCTCGAGCCGCGTGCCGACGCTGCGCAGCCGGCGCGTGAGGCGGTCCACGTCGGCCGCCGACGGGATGTTCAACGCGCCCATCGCCGCCTCCTGGGCGTGGGCGGCCCGCTCGCGCGCCGAGAACGCTCGGGTGATGGCGCTGTTGACGAGCGGGTTCTCGAGGAGGTCGTTGGCGAGCTTGCCCAGCGCGTCCTCGCCCTGGCGGGCGAGCCGGTCGCGCAGGCCCTCTCCGTCTTCAGCCATCTCGTCGGCAGGTCTCCCCAGGTCGCGAAACGGTCGGCGGACGGTACCGTAGGGGCCGAGCAGGGTCTTAGGTAACGCTCAACTAGAGGCCGAGATAGAAGAACTCGGCGGCGAAGTGCGTCTTATTGGCGCAAGACCCGTCACGATTCACCGTTGCAGCCTCTGCCGCATCGGTCGCCCCATGACTCCACGTCGCCCCGTCGCCATCGCTCTCGCCGCGTCCGTCCTGTACTCAGGCGTGCTCGTGGCCGAGGCGCACGCGGAGCTGCACTACGTGCGCGTCACGCTTGTGACCGGGCAGCAGCTCACGGTCACGGTCGACATCCCGCCCGGCACGCCGGTCGATCAGGTGCAGATCCCCGGGCTGCCGGCGCCGATCGCCTCCGTCGTGGACCTCGGCTCGGCCGAGGGCACGCCGACGGCCACGCCCACGGTGTCGGTCACGCTGACGCCCACCCCGACCCCGACGGCAGTGCACACCGCCACGCCGAGCCCGACGCAGAGCGGCAATCAGGACAGCCGCGGCGGCACGAGCGGCTCGCCCGGATCGGGCAAGAAGAAGTCCGGCGGCGTGAGCGACGCGGTGCAGAAGGCGGCCGGCAACGTCCAGTCGCTCGCCGGCAGCGTGCCGACGCCGGCGCCGGCCCGCGGGGCCGGGCAGGCCGCGCCGCAGCCGCCGACGCCGGCCAACCCCACGTTCACGCTCGCGCCCGCGGGCGCGGCGAAGGTCGGCGTGCCGAACTTCTTCATCGACAAGTTCCGGATCCCGCCGTTCCTGCTGCCGATCTACCAGGCCGCCGGCATCCAGTACGGCGTGCCGCTGGGAGGTCCTCGCCGCGATCAACGAGATCGAGACCGACTACGGCCGCAACCTCAACGTCTCCACCGCCGGCGCGCTGGGCTGGATGCAGTTCATGCCGTCGTCGTGGAGACGTACGGCGTCGACGCCAACCACGACGGCCGTCAAGGACCCCTACAACCCGGTCGACGCGATCTTCGCCGCCGCGCGCTACCTGAAGGCGGCCGGCGCGCGACCAGGACATCCGCGAGGCGATCTTCGCCTACAACCACGCCGACTGGTACGTCGACTCCGTGCTGCTGCGCGCGCAGCTCATCGGCGGCCTGCCCGCCGACCTCGTCGGCTCGCTCACCGGGCTGACCAGGGCCACTTCCCGGTCGCCGCCAGGGCGACCTACGCCGACGACGCTCGCCGCGAAGGCAGGCCGCAAGAAGCGCGGCAACGCGGCGGTCGCCGTCGAGAGCCGAGTCGGCCGCACCGGGCATCACGATCTTCGCCAAGGCGGGCGCGCCGGTCGATCGCCGTCAAGGACGCGCGGGTCGTGAAGATCGGCACGTCGGCCCGGCTCGGGCAAGTTCATCGAGATCCAGGACGCCTACGGCAACACGTACACGTACGGCAGCTGGCCAAGATCGCCAAGCTGTACCCGGCGCCCAAGCCCGAGAAGCTGTCGCCGACGCAGATCCGGACGGAGCTCAAGCCGCCGCGGCCGACGCGCCGCCGACCGAGCCGGCGTCGGACACGGCCAAGCCGGCGACCCGCGCGCCGAGCCACAAGCCGGCGCCGCAAGGCGACCAAGCACGTGGCGGCGACGACGCCCGCCTCGGCCGCGCAGCCGGTGCGCCGAGCCCAAGGAGCGCCTGTTCGCGCATCCCGGCGCGCCGAACGCCGGCGGCGGCCGGCGGCGCGCAGCAGGAGTTCCTGCGCACGCGGCCGGATCGACGGCGGCGCTCACGCCGGCCAGCGCGCTCGGCCTCGCCCGCGACCAGATCGTCGGTCAAGCGCCTGAAGGTCGGCTCGCAGGTCTCGCGGGCACGATGCTCGGCCGCATCGGCCGCGCCTCCAACGCCCGGCACCCGCACATGCGCTTCGAGATCCGCCCGGCCGGCAGCGGCGCGCCGCGGATCGACCCGAAGCCGATCCTCGACGGCTGGAAGCTGCTCGAGTCGACGGCGATCTACCGCGCCGAGGGCAAGAACCCGTTCGTCGGCCCGAACGCGGCGACGCCGTCGATCGGCCAGATCCTGCTGATGAGCAAGGACACGCTGCAGCCGCGCGTGCTCGCCGACCCGCGGATCCAGATCTACGACTGCGGCCGCCAGGACATCCAGGCCGGCGAGATCGACCGGCGCGTGCTGGCCACGCTCGAGTTCCTCGTCGCCTCGGGCCTCAACCCGACGGTGTCCGCGCTGGAGTGCGGCCACACCTACCTGACGACGTCGGGCAACGTGTCCGAGCACTCCTCCGGCGACGCGGTCGACATCGCCGCCATCAACGGCATCCCGATCCTCGGCCACCAGGGCCAGGGCTCGATCACCGACATCGTGATCCAGCGCCTGCTGACCCTGCAGGGCACGATGAAGCCGCACCAGATCATCTCGCTGATGACGTTCGCCGGCGCGGACAACACGCTGTCGCTGCCCGACCACTACAACCACATCCACGTCGGCTTCCACCCGCTGTACGGCACGAACTCGGCGCTGGCCAAGCAGCTCAGCGCGATCCTCAAGCCGAGCCAGTGGTCGAGCCTGATCACCGCCTGGGCAAGATCACAACCCGACCGTCAAGCCGGAGCCCTCCAAGTACGCCGTGAAGGTCGACCCCGTCGCAGGGCGCCGATCAGCGACCAGCGCTTCGGCTTCGTGCAGTGGGAGTTCGCGGGCCGGCTGGGCCCGCCGCCGGGCCGCTACGTGCTGCGCCGGTTCGCGGGCGACGACGTCCAGGCCGTCGTGATCGTGGCCGAGGCGGGCGTGGCGCCGGCGGCGGCGGATGCGGCACCGGCTGCGGCGCGCGGAACCCGGCCCGCTCGACGCCCGCGCCGGTCACGCGCGTCACGGTGATCGCTGGCGACGCCGCTGGACGACGGCGCGGCCTGGCTGGCGCCCGCGGCTCGCGACCCGGCCGTGCGGGCCGAGGCCGAGGCGGCGCTCGTCCGCCGCGTCGCCGCCCAGCGCGTGGCCACGGCCACGCCGCTGCCCGACCCCGATCCGGCGCACGCGCTCGTCGTGCGGATCGGCTACGGCACCGGCGAGCAGGTGGCGGAGGGCGCGTGGGAGGACGCGGTCGAGCTGCCGCGGGAGGACGCGCGGCGGTCCCGCCGGCGCGCGCCGGCCGGCACCGAGCGGCTCACCGCGCTGCTGTCAGGGCGCGACGCCGCGCTGGCCTGCGAGGAGCTCGCCCTGCGCGCCCGCGCGGATCTGGACCACGACCGCCCCCGCGAGGCTGCACTTCAGCTCGAGGCTGCGCTGAGCGCGGCGCTGGCCGAGCTCGCCGGCTGGCGCGAGCGGGGCGACCTCGACCGCCGGCTGGCCGAGCTGTCCGGCTACGCCGCCCCGGTCGCCGCCGCCGCGGCCGCCGCGCGCGAGGGTCGGCTGGACCCGGCGGGCGTCGAGACCGTGAGCGCCGCGCTCGCGCGGTTGGAGGCCGCGCTCCGGGCGCGGACGGTGTACGGCGGCGGCTGAGCGCGCGCCCGCCGCGCGGTCACACCAACGCGAGCACAGCCTCCAACTCGGCCACCACATCCCCCGAGAGCTTGATCTCGGCCAGCTCGTCGTACGGCGTCGAGCCCATGGTCACGATCGCCAACCGGCCGCCGTGCGACAGCGTCTCGTAGGGCAGCCCGGCGACCGGGTGGACCTCCAGCGACGAGCCGATCGCGAGCATCAGCCCGGCCGTCTCCGCGAGCGCCTGGGCGCGCGCCATGGCGTCCTCGGGCAGGAGCTCGCCGAACAGGACGACGTCCGGCTTCAGCGGCGCGCCGCAGGACGAGCAGCGCGGGAACCCGTCGGGGTCGGCGGCCAGCCGCTGGCGTGTCTCGGCCAGCGGGACGCGCTCGCCGCAGGACAGGCACGAGGCGGTGCGGACGGAGCCGTGGACCTCGATCGGATCCGCGGTCCCGGCCGCGGCGTGCAGGCCGTCGATGTTCTGGGTGATGACGCCGGCCAGCAGCCCGCGGCGCTCCAGCTCGGCCAGCGCGCGGTGGGCGCCGTTGGGCCGCTTGCCGTCGAGGACGGCGAAGCGCTGGCCGTAGAACGCCCAGAAGCGGGCCGGGTCGCGCCGCCAGACCGAGATGTGCGCGACCTCCATCGGGTCGACGTCCGCCCACAGCCCCGTGCCCGGCGAGCGGAAGTCCGGGATGCCGGACGGGACGGAGATGCCGGCGCCGGTGAGCGCGACGACCGGGCCGGCCGAGCGGATGAGCTCGGCCAGCCGCGCCGCACCCGCGCGGGGCGCACCGGCTGCCCCGGGCCGCTCCGGCCCGGCGGCGCCGGCTGCCGTCATCGCCCCTTGAAGTGCGGGGTGCGCTTCTGGATGAAGGCCGAGATCCCCTCGCGCGCGTCCTCGGACCCGAACGCCTCCAGGAAGCCGTCGCGCTCGGCGGCCAGGCCCTCGTCGAGGTCCGCGCGGTCCGAGACCCGCTTGATCTGCTCGAGCGCCACCGGCGCCTGCTGCGAGAGCTTGCGCGCCCACTGCAGGGCCGTGTCGAACAGCTCGTGGTCGGGCACGACGCGGTTGACCAGGCCGTGCTCGTAGGCGTCGTCGGCGGAGACCGTCACGCCGGTGGCGTTCATCTCGAACGCCTTGGCCGGCCCGACGAGCCGGGGGAGCCGCTGCGTGCCGCCGAAGCCCGGGATGATCCCCAGGTTGATCTCCGGCTGCCCGAACGCGGCCGAGGCGGCGGCCAGCCGGACGTCGCAGGCCATGGCCAGCTCGCAGCCGCCGCCCAGCGCCATGCCGTTGACGGCGGCGATGGTGACGATCCGCGAGCGCTCCATCTCGCGCCCCAGCGCGTGGATCTTCCCCAGGTGCTCGCGCCCCGAGTCGGCGTCCCACTGGGTGAACGCCTTGATGTCGGCGCCCGCGCAGAAGAGCGCCGGGTTGGGCGAGGCGATGATCAGCGCCCGGGCGCGGGTGGGTGGCGCCGAAATCTCCGCCCACACCTTCTGCAGCCCCTCGATGACGTGTGGGGCGAGCGAGTTGGCCGGCGGGTTGTCGAGCCAGGCGACCGCGACGTCGCCGCGGAAGTCGAGCTTCACCGGGGCCTGCTCGTAGCCCGGCTCGGGCTGCGGGTAGGGATAGAAGCCCTGGCCGCTCTTGGCCCCCAGCCGGCCCTGGGCGACGAGCCGGCGCAGGATGACCGGAGGCTCGAAGTGCTCGCCCCACTCCTCCTCGGCCTGCTCCAGCGCGGCCAGGACGTCGTCGAGCCCGCGGAGGTCGGCCCGCACGAACGGTCCGGGCACCATGCCCGCGCCGAGCATCAGCCCCATGTCGATGTCGCGTACGCCGGCGACGCCCTCCTCGAGCACGAGGCAGGCCTCGACGAACGCCTTCAGCTGGAAGCGGTCGACGATCCGCTCGTCGACGGCGGTCTGGTCAGGAGTGCTCATAGAAGCCCTTCCCGGTCTTGGCGCCCAGCGCGCCCTGCTCGACCAGGTCCTCCATCCCGCGGTGGACGTAGAAGCGGTCGCCGTAGGCCTCGCGCAGGTGGTGGGCCACCTTGACCGTCGTGTCCAGCCCGGACATGTCGGCCACGCGGAACGGCCCCATGGGCATCTGCGCGCGCTCGCGCACCAGCGCGTCGATCTCCTCCACGGAGGCGCCGGTCTCGTCCTGGTAGCGCCAGACCTCGGATGCCGTCGAGACGAGGATGCGGTTGACCACGAACCCGGGGCACTCGGCGCAGCGCACCGGCACCTTGCGGATCTGCTGGGCGAAGTTCGCCGCCGCCTGGGCGGTCTCGGGCAGCGTGTCGTCGCCCTCCACGATCTCCACGAGCCGCATGTAAGAGGCCGGCCAGAAGAAGTGGAAGCCCACGACGAGCTGCGGCCGGCCGGTGATCTCGCCGATCTCGGTGATCGAGAGGCCGGACGTGTTGGAGGCGAGGATCGCGTGCCCGGGCGTGACCGCGTCGAGCTCCGCGAACACCTCGTGCTTGATCTGCATCCGCTCCGGCACGGCCTCGACCACGAAGTCGACGTCGCCGAAGCCGTCGTAGTCGGTGGCCGGGGTGATGTGGCCGAGGATCCGCTCGGCCTGGGCGTCGGCCTGCTCCTGGCTGAGCTTGCCCTTCTCCACGAGCTTCGCCGTCTGCCGGGAGGTCACCTCGCGGGCCTTCTCCAGCCCCGCGTCCACGAACTTCCGGTCGACGTCCTTGAGCAGGACGGGCACGTCGGCGGACGCGATCACCTGGGCGATCTCGCCGCCCATGACGCCGGCGCCCACGACCGCCGCTTTGAACACGAACATGGGAGGCGACCTTAGCGTTTGCGGGATTCCCGGCGGCCGAACTGCTTCTCCGCCGCGAGCTCGACCGAGAAGCGCGCCAGCGTGCGCCGCAGCGAGTCGCCGAGCCGCCGGCGCAGCAGCAGCCGGGCCAGCGGCGCCAGCCGGTCCTTGGGCTCGAGCGCCACCTCGAGCGTGATCCGCGTCTCCTCCAGCCCAGGCTCGAAGATCACCCGCCGCGTGCCGGTGAACTTCGCATCCTCGATCTCCAGCGTCTGGCCGAGGCGCGGCTCGTAGCGGACGACCCGCTCGTGCGTCAGGCCCGCTCCGCCGGGCGGCGAGTTCCACTTCAGCCGTGCGCCGGTGGCCGGCCATTCGGGGTCGAGCGAGAGCACGTGGCCGAAGCCGTCGATCCAGGACGCCCAGCGCGTCTTGTCGTACCACAGCGACTCGGCCTCGAACGCCCGCCCGCGCACGACGATGCTGGCCTGGACGGGGCGCATCAGCCAAGGCCCGGCGCCGGCGGCGCCGGGCGATTCATCCCGCCGCCTCGTTGTCGAGCACTTCGACCCGCAGCGCCCGGATGGCCCGGGCGATCCGGTCGAGCCGCGGCGCCAGCTCGGCGGCCAGGCGGTGGCGCTCGGCCCGCCCGGCCGACGTCGCCCGGTAGAAGCGGCGGCTGCGGCGGTCGGGGTCCTCCCAGCGCCCGGCCAGCAGCCCCTGCGCCTCCAGCGAGCGCAGCAGCGGGTACATCGTGTTCGGGTTCACGCGCAGCGCGCCGTCGGTGAGCGTCTCGATGCGCTCGATCAGCCGGTTGCCGTAGCTCGGCTCGTGCGCGGTGTAGTGCAGGACGAGCAGCGCCAGCAGGCCCGCGCGGCGCAGGTCGCCGACGAGCGGGTCGGTCGATCCGGCGGGCGGGGACACACCGGAAAGGGTACGTCCCCGCCGGGGTGTGCTCAGGCGGCCGCGGGCTCCTCGATGCGGCGCGGCAGCAGCGTCTCGCGGGCGATGACGAGCCGCTGGATCTGCGACGTGCCCTCGTAGAGCTGCATGATCTTCGCGTCGCGCATCAGCTTCTCGACGGGGTAGTCCTTGATGAAGCCGTAGCCGCCGTAGATCTGCACGGCGTCCGTGGTGACCTCCATCGCGGAGTCGGCGGCGAAGCGCTTGGCGTGCGAGGACTCGAGCGTGTTGCGCCGGCCCTGGTCGAGCAGGACGGCCGAGTTCCAGGCGGCCAGGCGCGACAGGTGGACCTTGGTCGCCATGTCGGCGATCAGGAACTGGATCGCCTGGTGCATGGCGATCGGCACGCCGAACTGCACGCGCTCCTTGGAGTACTCGGTGGCGAACTCGAACGCCGCGCGGGCGATGCCGGTGGCCATGGCCGCCACGCCGGGGCGCGTGCGGTCGAGGGTCATCATCGCGAGCTTGAAGCCGTGGTTCTCCTCGCCGATCAGGTTCTCGGCCGGGATCTCGGTGTCGTTGAAGGAGATGGTCGCGGTGTTGGAGGCCCGCTGGCCCATCTTGTCCTCCTTCTTGTCCACCGTGACCGTGTCGTCCTTGGGCACGATGAAGCAGGAGATGCCGCGGTGGCCCTTCTCCTTGTCGGTCTTCGCGTAGACCGTGAAGCAGGAGGCGTAGCCGCCGTTGGTGATGAAGCACTTCGAGCCGTTGATGACCCACTTGTCGCCCTTGCGGACGGCCGTCGTGCGCATGCCGGAGACGTCGGAGCCGGCGTCCGGCTCGGTCAGGCAGAACGAGGCGAACAGCGGCTCCTCGGCCAGCATCCCGAGGTACTTCTTCTTGAGCTCCTCCGAGCCGGCCGAGCGCCAGCGGCGCCGTGGCGAGGCCGTTGGCGCCGATCGAGGTGGCGATGCCCGAGCAGCCCCAGGAGAGCTCCTCCTCGATCAGGGTGCCCTCGAGGTAGGAGACGCCCGGCCCGCCGTACTCCTCCGGGATGTGGGAGTTCATCAGCCCGAGCTCCCAGGCCTTCTCGAGGATGGCCTGCGGCCAGGTGCCGTCCTTGTCGTACTCCCAGGCGACCGGGCGGATCTCCTTCTCCGCGAAGTCATGCGCCATCTCGCGGAGGGCGATCTGCTCGTCGGTCAGCGTGAAATCGACCACGGTGTCTTTGCTCCTAGGGTCCAGATTGACTGGTCAGTCAATTGTACCCGTCCTCGGAGGCGCGACAATCGGACTTCCGTGCAGGACGCGTTCGCCATCGTCATCCTCGTCGTCGTCGTGCTGGCCGCGGTCGTGGCCGTGGTCACGCTGTTCTCCAGCGGCAGCCAGTACGACCGGATCGGCCGCGGCGACCTGACGTTCGACCGCGACGCCTCGGCACCCGCGCCGGCCTCCGATCCCTACCGCGACGACGAGATCCGCCAGCTGCTCGAGGCCCGCAACGCCCGCCGCGCCGCCGCGGGCAGGGAGACCGTGGACGTGGAGGCCGAGCTCGCCGCGCTCACCCGCCCGGCGGTCGACGACGAGCTCCGCGCCGAGATCCGGTCCCTCGTCGAGGCGCGCAACGCCCGCCGGGTCGCGCGCGGCCTCGAACCGCTCGACGTCGAGGCCGAGGTCGCGCGGCGTGTGTCCGAGCTGGACGGGTAGCCTCCCGGGCATGCCTGCCCTGCGCCGCTTCGACGTCGACGAGCTCCTGACCAGACCGGGCACCTACTTCAATCCGCAGACCGAGATCGTCCTGGTGGTCGACGACTCCGCCCACATCGACCTCGAGCTGATCGACGAGGCCGACGACGACGAGGCCGAGTGGATCCTCCTGAGCGACGACGTCGCGGTCGACGAACAGTCCCGCGACGAGCTGGTCGAGGCGTTCGAGACGCGCCGCGCACGCTCGTCCACGCCCGAGGATCCGAACGAGGACGAGCCCGACGAGGAGGACGAGCTCGAGCCCGACCCGGACGAGGACTACTGAGGCGATGCATCCCCTCCGCCCCACCCCGATCATCCGACCTCAGGTCGACTAGACGAAGAAGAAGACGATCCCGAGGACGACGTAGACCGCGAGGAGCTGGATGCCCTCGAACCAGGTCGACACGCCCTCGTGGGTCACGTGCGTGGCGATGATCACCGCCAGCACGATCGACCCCAGCTCGAGCCCGTTGAGCTCCAGCGCCATCGGGAACGGGCCGAGCACGAACGAGACCAGCACGAGCACCGGGAACACGAACAGGGCGATCTGGGCGCTCGAGCCGATGGCGATGGCCACCGACAGGTCGAGCTTGTCGCGCGAGGCGAAGTAGACCGCCACCCAGTGCTCGGCGGCGTTGCCGGCGATCGCCACCACGATGAGGCTGACGAAGAACGGCGAGAGCCCGATGGCGTGGGAGGCCTCCTCGATCGACCCCACGAGGATCTCCGACATGAAGCCCACGCCGATCCCCGCGACGGCCAGCCACGTGACGCAGCGGCGCACGGTCCACGGCTCGTGCGGCTCGTCCTCGTCGGCCTCCATGTCCGGGTTGAAGATGTCGCGGTGGGTCTTGAGCGAGAAGAACAGCCCGGCCGCGTAGGACAGCAGCAGGACGATCGAGACCGCGGCGGACATCGTCTCCAGGTCGTGGCTGAAGCGGTGCGATACGTCCTCCGGGGACGGCAGCCCTCCGCCCAAGGACAGCTGGAAGGTGGCCGGGAGCACGAGCGCCACGCAGGCCAGCAGCAGCATCGACGACTGCGAGCTGGCCACCGCGCCCTCGAACGTCTGCTTGTCGCGCCCCCAGCCGCCGACCAGCATCGAGAACCCCATGACCAGCAGCAGGTTGCCGAGGATGGAGCCGACCAGCGACGCCTTCACCACCTCCTGCAGCCCTTTGTGGAGCGCGAACAGGGCGATGATCAGCTCGGGCGCGTTGCCGAACGTCACGTTCAGCAGGCCGCCGATGCCCGGGCCGGAGCGGTGGGCCAGCTCGTCGGTGGCCTTGCCCATCAGCGCCGCCGTCGGGACGATGCCGAGCACCGAGGCGGCGAAGATGACGAGCGCCGGCGCGTTGGCGGCGTCGAGCGCCACGGCGATCGGGATGAACGGGACGAGCAGGTACGGCCAGCCCTCGCCGCTGGTGAGGAAGCGGCGCAGGTTGAACGGAGCGCGGGCCGAGGTCACGGCGCGCGGGAGGCTAGACCACCCGCGCGATGAGAGCCAGGTGAGGCTATCCGGTCAGCAGGGCGGCGCACTTCTTGGCCTTCGCCGTGTCGCCGTTGCTCTTGCTCACGCAGTTCGCGTACTTGTCGACGTTCGTGCCCCCGCCCGACGCGCCGGCGGCGCCCGTGCCGGTGCCGGCGGCGCCGCCGAGCAGCGCGCCGAGGCCGCCCGAGTTCAGCGCGCCGGTGGCCTTGAGCAGGTCCGCGAACGACTTCGGGTGCGCCGGCGCGGTGATCTGCTGGTCCTCGCCGACCTTCGTGAACTGGAGGTCCAGGTCCAGGTCGGAGTCGGACTTCGCCGCCGGGGCGTGCAGGACGGCGTGCAGCACGAGCCGGCGCAGGATCCGGTCCTGCGCGCCCGTGTAGATCTGGATGTTCACCGCACGGATGGCCTGCACGAGCTGGCCGCGCTGCTGCGGCGTGAGCTGGGTCGGCGCGCCGCTGGTGCCCGGTAGGCCGAGCGACTTCGCGCGCTGCGAGATCCGCTGCAGGTCGTCCACCATCTGCGGGATGTCGGCCTGGCCGGTGATCTCCACCGCCGGTGCGCCGCCGACCTGCGCCGTGCCGGCGTTGTGCGCGTCCTTGAGCCACTTCGTGAAGTCGATGCCCAGGCTGCCGAGCAGCAGCCCGCCCTTGGCCTGGTTGGACTGATTGGAGCGCAGCGCCTGCTGGTAGCCGGCGGCGAATTGCCTCGCCACCAGGTCCGATACGGCATACGACGTGTTCTGGAGCGTGATGAACGCCTTCTCGCCCGTCCAGGTGGCCCCGACGCGCTCCGAGCGCCCGGCCGCCGTGAGCGTCGCGCTGAACGCGAAGCGCGGCAGCCGGCCCTGCCCCGAGCTGACGAACGGACCGTTGAGCTGCGCGCCCACCGCGCCCTGCGCGGAGGTCAGGTGCAGCTGCAGGGCCACCTCGGCGGACTTCATCTTGCCGAGGTTGTCGAACGTGTCGCGCAGCAGCTGCGATGTGTCCGTGCCCGTGTCGGCCGGCTGCGCCTTCTCGCTCCCGCAGGCCACCGCCGCGAGGGCGAGGACGGGGACGAGCAGGAGGGTCGACAGGCGGCTGGGCATCGGCTTGCAGCGGGTTTTCAGGCCGCTGGGCGAGCCTAGCATCGGGGCATGCGCATGAGACGCAGTCTCTGTGCCGTCCTCGCGGCGATCCTGTGCGGTTTCTGTGCAGCGCCGGCGGCGCACGCCAAGGCGCGCCGGACCGTGACGAGCGAGCTGCAGCGGCTGTACGCCTCGGGCGCCGTCGCCCAGGCCGACTACGCCGCGGACCGCGCGACCTACTCGGACGCGCGCGCGAGGGTCAAGAAGCTCTCCGGCGCGCGCAGGCTGGAGCTCGCGGGCGTCCTGCGCGACCTCGACGACATGGCCGCCCGCGGCCAGTTCAGCCCCACGCGCCTGCCGGCGCTGTTCCTCACCCTGCAGCGCAACGACGAGTACTGGACGACCCGGCCGCTGATCGCCAACGGCACCCGGGTGTCGTTCCCGGGCGAGGGGCTCGTGTGGCAGCTCTACGCCGGCCACGGGCTGCAGATCCAGTGGCTGGGCACATTCGGCTCGCTCAACGCGCTGGGCAAGAGCAAGAAGAACAACGCGCAGACCGACGAGCTGCTCAGCGAGGCGCTCAGCCTCGCCTCGGCCCGCGCCGGCGGGCTGGCCTGGGAGTACCTGTTCCCGTTCGACGGCCAGAGCCCGCCCTGGGTGAGCTCGCTCGCCCAGGGCACCGGGCTCCAGGCCATGTCCCGGGCGGCGGTGCGGCTGGGCCGCCAGTCCACGGTGTTCCCGATCCTCCACCAGGGGCTGACGATCTTCGAGACGCCGCCGCCCCAGGGCGTGCGGCATCCCGGACGGCGCCGGCGCCCACTACCTCCAGTACTCGGGGCTGCCCGACCTGAAGATCCTCAACGGCTTCATCCAGTCGCTCGTCGGGCTCTATGACTACGCCCAGTTCACCGGCGACACCGATGCCACGGCGCTGTTCCAGGCCGGCGACCTCGCGGCCCGGACCGAGGTGCCGACGTATGACACCGGCGCCTGGTCGCTCTACTCGCGCGGCTCGTCGACCCACGAGTCCGACCTCAACTACCACGAGCTGCTGCGCGACTTCCTCGTCCAGCTCTGCCAGCGCACGGCGGCGGTGGAGTACTGCGGCGCCGCGCAGCACTTCACCGCGTACCTGTCGATCCCGCCGGCCATCCAGGTGCTGCCGGCGACGCTGAAGCCGAACCGGACCGGGAAGCTGCGCTTCACGCTCTCGAAGATCTCCCGGATCAGCGTGACCGTCGCGCGCGGGACCAAGACGGTCGCCACGCTGAACGTGGGCACGCTGGCCCACGGCACCAAGTCGCTGGCCTGGCGGGCGCCGAAGCAGACCGGCAGCTACACGTTGACGGTGCGGGCCACGGACCTGGCCGGCAACCCAGGGAGCGCGACGGGCACGGTGACCGTGGCGCGCTGACTGAACCCGCGCCTAGACTCCGCCTCTCGCCATGCGGCCGCGGACGATCCTCTACACCGGCAAGGGCGGCGTCGGCAAGACGTCCGTGGCGGCGGCGACCGCCCGCCGCTGCGCGGCCGCGGGGGCGCGCACGCTGGTCATCTCCACCGACCCGGCGCACTCGCTGGCCGACGTGCTGGGCGAGGCCGTGGGCGGCGAGCCGACGCGCGTCGGCGGCGGCCTGCACGCGCAGCAGGTGCAGGCGCAGGACGAGCTCGAGCGCCACTGGAGCGCCGTGTCGGACTGGCTCGGCGGCCTGCTGATGGAGCGCGGCGTCGACCGCATCGCCGCCGAGGAGCTGACCGTGCCGCCGGGCGGCGACGAGCTGTTCTAGCTGCTCGAGCTCAAGCGCCACGTCGAGTCGGGCGAGTGGGACGCCGTAATCGTGGACTGCGCGCCCACGGGCGAGACGCTGCGGCTGCTGTCGTTCCCGGACGCCGCGCGCTGGTGGCTGGCCAAGGTGTTCGGCAAGGAGCAGTCGATGCTCGCGGCGGCCCGGCCGCTCGCGCGCATGTTCCTCGACATCCAGCTGCCCGACGAGAAGGTGATGGCCGAGGTCCAGCGCCTGGTGGGCAACCTGGTGGCCATGCACGAGCTGCTGCGCGACGCCGAGCGGGTGTCGATGCGGCTCGTGATGACGCCCGACCGGATGGTCGTGGCCGAGGCGATGCGCACGTTCACCTACCTGAACCTGTACGGGTACTTGACTGACGCCGTGGTGGTCAACCGGGTGTTCCCGGACGAGCTGGCCGAGGGCTACTTCGAGGCCTGGCACGCCGTCCAGCGCGAGCAGCTCGCGCTGGTCGAGTCCGGCTTCGCGCCGGTGCCCGTGCTGCGCGCGCCGTACTTCGCCCAGGAGGTGATCGGGCCGGAGCGCCTCGACGAGCTGGCCGGAGCGCTGTTCGCGGACCGCGACCCGGCCGCGGTCATGCATTCGCGCCTGTCCCAGTCGCTGTCCGTGGCCAACGGGCGGGCGGAGCTGCGGCTCGACCTGCCGTTCGCCGGCAAGGGCGACGTGACGCTCAAGAAGATCGGGCTCGAGCTGGTGGTGCGCGTCGACGGCCACAAGCGGACGATCGTGCTGCCGGGCGCGCTCGCCGGCTACAAGCCGACGTCGGCCACCTTGGAGGACGGCGCGCTCGTGGTGGGATTCGAGCATGCCTGAACCAGACCGCGAGGCCTTCGCCGCCGCCGAGCGGCTGGTGCGCGAGGCCACCGACCGGGCCGAGGCGGCCGCGCGGGCGGCGGCCGCCGTCCCGCCGCGCGGCTGGGACTCGCCGCGCCCCGGCGCCAGCCCGTTCCCCGACCTGTCGGCGCTGCTCGGCCTGGTCGAGGCGGCGCGCGGCGCGCTGCCGCCCGAGCTGGCCCGCCAGCTGGCCGACGCGCTGCGCGAGCTGCTGGTCGCGCTGCGCGCCGTGCTGGACTACTCGATCGAGCGGCTCGAGCGCCCTGCGCGAACGGAGCCTGAGGTGGAGGACATCCCGATCCGGTGAGCCTGCGCCGCGACCTCTCGGAGCTGTCCAAGGAGCTCCAGCTGGCCGGCCTCGCCGCCGCGGCGCTCGCGTTCACGCTGTTGCTCCCGTGGTACCAGCAGTCGGTGGTCCGAGGCAACGGCTTCGTCCAGACGAACCTGTCCGCGTTCCAGGTGTTCACCCCGGTCGAGGCCGCCGTCCTGCTCGTGGCGCTGGCCGTGCTGTTCCTCGTGTGGTCGCGCTCGCAGCGCAAGGGGTTCCACCTCCCCGGCGGCGACGGCACGGCGATCACCGTGGCCGGCGGCTGGGCGGCGCTGCTGCTGGTGTGGCGGCTGTTCGACCGGCCGGACGCGCAGGGCACGGTGGGCATCCAGTGGGGCATGTTCGCCGCGTTCCTGGCCGCGGGCGCGCTGATCGCCGCCGGCGCGCGCGTGCGCGCGGCCCACGTCCCCGAGCCGCCCAACCCGGCGGCCGACGACGTCGGCTGGGTGGCGCCGCCACCGCGCAGCGACGAACGCCGCCCGGACCGGCGCCCGCGCGACACGGGCGCGGTCACGGAGGTGCTGCGCGACCGGCCGGCCTGGGAGGGCGAGCCGCGCGATCCGTCGGATCCCTCGCACGCGCGCACGACCAGGCTGCCCGACGACGCGGCGCCCACGACACGGCTGCCCGACGACGCGGCGCCGACAGAGCGGCTGCCCGAGCCGGAGACGCGGCGGCTGTGGGAGGACGAGGACCCGCCGCGCTGACTCAAGCCGATCGCCCGGTCGGCCGATGCCGTCAGCGCGATGAACCGGTCAGCCGCCTCCCTCTACCAGATCGACGAGCGTGGCCTCCAGCTGCGCCGCGCCTACATGCGCCTCACCGCCGAGGAGCTCCAGCTGCTGGCGCAGCTGCAGCCCTGGGCCGGCCAGGTGGCCGCCGACGTCGGCGCCCAGCTGGCCGAGCACACGTTCAGCTTCGGGCCCTCCGGGGAGTTCCTCACCGACTACGCGGCCGGCAAGGGCATCGCCGTGGCCGACCTCAAGCGCGGCTGGGCCGGCGCGCAGGCCGCGCACTTCAAGGCGATCTTCGCCGAGGCGGCCGAGCCGAACGGCTTCGGCGTCGCGTACTTCGAGGGCCTGCTGGGCGTGGGCGCGCTGCACAGCAAGATCGACCTGCCGCTCAAGTGGTTCCTGGGCACCTACCCCGTCTTCCTCGACCTGGTGGCCGAGGCGCTGCGCGCCACGCCGCCGGCCGCGGCGCTCAAGCCGGCGTCCAAGCTGCCGTGGGTCAAGGGCGGCGACCGGCTGGACTACGCGGTGCTGTCGCGGATCGAGCGGGCGATCGGCCGGATCTTCAACTACGACGCCCAGGCGATCGTCGAGGCGTTCAACCACGACACGTTCGCCTGCATGGGCGTCAACCTCACCGCCGTCGGCGAGGCCGGCCCGGGCCGCGACATCTCCGACCTGTTCTCCACCATCCGCAGCACGGTCCACGACACGCTGACCGGGTTCGGCGCCTCCACGTTCGAGGTGCAGGACATGGCGGCGACGATGAACGAGCGCCTCGCCGAGACCGGCCGGGCGATCCACGAGATCGCCGAGAGCGCGAGCAAGGTGGCCGAGGGCGCGATGCGCCAGGCCGACGTCGCGGCCGCGGGGCGCTCGGCCGTCGAGCAGGCGTTCGACGCCGCGCGCGGCGCCGGCGACCTCAGCCGCACGGGCATCGAGGCGGCGATCGGGGCCGAGGACGCGCTGGAGGACGCGCGCGGCCGGATCGAGGCCGCCGCGAGCGCGATCACCTCGCTGGCCGCCCGCTCCGGGCAGGTCGGCGGCATCGTCGAGGCGATCCAGGACATCGCCCGCCAGACGAACCTGCTGGCGCTCAACGCGGCCATCGAGGCCGCCCGCGCCGGCGAGCGCGGCCGGGGCTTCGCCGTCGTGGCCGACGAGGTCCGCCAGCTGGCCGAGCGCGCCTCGCGGTCGGCCGCCGACGCCGGCGAGCTGATCGCCGGCATCCAGGGCGAGACGAGCGAGGCCGTCGAGCTGGTGCGCGCCGCGGCGAGCCGCACGCAGGCCGGCACCGAGGCCTCGGCGGACGCGCGGACCTCGCTGGAGGAGATCGACGGCGCGGTCGGCCGGATCACGCTCGAGCTCGAGGGCATGGGCCGGCTGACGAGCGAGATCGCCTCGGTGGCCGAGGACACGGCGGCCTCCGCGCAGCAGATGTCGGCCGCGACCGAGCAGACGAGCGCCTCGACCCAGGAGATCGTCGGCTCGGTCGAGCAGCTCACCGCGCACTCCGAGCAGCTCTCGCGGCTGACCGAGCGCCTCGATCTCGCGCGGTAGCTCTGGGCCGTCTCAGGCGGCCACTGCGGCCGGCGCCGCGGTCTCCACGAGCTCGGCCACGATGTCGGCCAGCTCGGCCGCCAGCGCCGGGTCCAGCTCGCCCGCCAGCGCCTCGTCGGCGCTGGCCACGGGCAGCTCGCGGTCGAGCACGCGGGCGCCGATCGCGCCGAGCACCTTGCGCGCCTCGGCCTGCGCCCAGACCGCCCCGAACATCCCGGTGCTGGCGCCGATGACCGCCACCGGCTTGCCGACCAGCGGGCTGTCGGCGCGCGGGCGCGACACCCAGTCGAGCGCGTTCTTGAGCTGCCCGGGCAGCGAGTGGTTGTACTCCGGCGTGGCCACCAGCACCGCGTCGGCGGCGGCGATCGCCTCGCACAGCGCCCGCACCGCGAACGGCCGGGTGCTGCCGTCGTCGTCGTCCTGGTCGTACGGCGGGATCGCCTTCAGGCCGCCGAACGTGACGAGCTCGGCGCCCTCGGGCAGCCGCTCGCCGGCGGCGCGCAGCAGCTTTGCGTTGTGGGAGTCGCCGCGGAGGCTCCCGGAGAGGCCGAGCACCCGCATCTAGGCCTCCACGAGCTCCAGGTCGGCCTGGAGCGTGACGTCGTTGGCCAGCGCGAAGCCGCCCTTGGGCAGCGGGGCGTTCCAGTCCAGGCCGTACTCCGTGCGGTCGACCGTGGCCTCGAGCTGCAGCCCGAGCTTGACGACGCCGCCGAGCGTCTCGTGCGGCGCGGTCACGCTGCCGCGGGCGCGCAGCGGGCGGGTATGGCCCTTGATGGTCAGCTCGCCGTCGACGACGAGCCCGCCGTCCTCGGCGCGGACGAGCGTGGAGGTGAAGGCGATGTCCGGGTGGCTCGCGGTGTCGAAGAAGTCGGGCGCGGCGAGATGGGCGGCCAGGTTCTCGTCCTTGACGGCGATCGAGCCGGCCTCGACGCGCCCGGACAGGTGCAGCGTGCCGTCTGCATCGGCGGTGAGCGTCGCCCCGAAGTCCTCGAAACGGCCGCGGAACGTCGAGACGACCATGTGCTTGACGGCGAAGCCGACGGTCGAGTGGACCGGGTCGGCGGTCCAGGTGGTGCCGGCGGGCACGGCGGTGGGGGTGGTGCTGGTGCTGAGAGCGGACATGGCGTGTGACCTCGGTAGTGGACTGCGGTCCGCTTCACTGTACCACACAAACGGACCGTGGTCCGAATCGCTAGAATGTGGGCATGCTCCCGTTGCTCGACGCCCCCCGCCCCGAGCGCGCCGACGCGGCGGAGAACCGGCGCCGGGTGCTCGCCGCCGCCTGCGCGGCTGTTCGCCGACCAGGGCGCGACGCAGGTGTCGATGGATCAGGTGGCCGCGGAGGCCGGCGTGGGCAAGGGCACGCTGTTCCGGCGCTTCGGCGACCGCGCCGGCCTGGCCCGCGCGGTGCTCTCCGAGCACGAGATGGCGCTGCAGGACGCGCTCATCCGGGGCGCCCCGCCGGCTCGGGCCGGGCGCGCCCGCGCGGGCCCGGCTGCGTCGCCTTCGGCCGCGCCTATCTCGACTTCCTGGAGGCCAACTCCGACACCCTGCTGGCCGCCGAGTACGGCGCGACGCCGGTCATCCGCCAGGCCAGCGCGCCATACGCCTTCTACCGCACGCACGTGGCCCTGCTGCTGCGCGAGGCCGGCTGCGGCGACCCCGCGGACTATCTCGCCGACGTGCTGCTCGCGCCGCTGTCCAGCGCGACCTTCACGTACCAGCGCGAGCTGCGCGGGCTGTCCGTGGCCGAGCTCGCCGCCGCGTACGACGACCTGGTCGGGCGCCTCCTAGACTCTCCGCGATGAAGGTTCCCGCCTCCGTGGAGGACGTGGCCGACGGGCTCCGGGACGTCGGCTACCTGCCGGGCGAGTCGACGGCGCTCGTCGCCTATCTCGCCGCCCGGCTGGGCAAGCCCGTGCTGGTCGAGGGCCCGGCCGGCGTCGGCAAGACCGAGCTGGCCAAGGCGATGAGCGACCTACCTGGGCCGCTCGCTCGTGCGCCTGCAGTGCTACGAGGGCCTCGACGAGGCCAAGGCGCTCTACGAGTGGAACTACCGCAAGCAGCTGCTGCGGATCCAGGCCGAGGCCGAGGGCACCGGCTGGCAGGCCGTCCAGGACGACATCTTCGGCGAGGAGTTCCTGCTCAGCCGGCCGCTGATGCAGGCGATCGCGTCCGAGGAGCCGGTCGTGCTGCTGATCGACGAGATCGACAAGACCGACCAGGAGTTCGAGGCGATGCTGCTCGAGCTGCTGAGCGACTTCCAGATCTCGATCCCCGAGCTCGGCCGCATCGAGGCGCGCACGCACCCGGTCGTGCTGCTCACCTCCAACAACTCGCGCGAGCTGACGGAGGCGCTCAAGCGCCGCTGCCTGTACCTGTGGCTCGACTATCCGACCGCCGAGCGCGAGCTGGAGATCGTCCGCCTGCACGCGCCCGAGCTGCCGGAGACGGTCGCCCGCCGGCTCGTCGAGGTGATCGCGCATGGTGCGCGAGCTCGACCTCAAGAAGCCGCCGTCGATCGCCGAGTCGATCGACTGGGCGCGCGCCCTGCTGCTGCTCGGCGCGCAGGACATCGACCCGGAGACGTTCCGGGCGACGATGTCGATCATCGTCAAGCACCGCACCGACCTGGACACCGTGGCCGAGCGCGTCGGCGTGCGCCTCGGCGCTGCGGCGTGACCATCCGCGAAGCCATGGTCCCCGCGACCGGCGCGCGAGCCCGGAGGGCGAGCGGCGGTGATCGCCCGTGATGCGAGCCATGGCCGCGAGCGAGCGCACGCTCCGATCGGCTTCGCCGACGCGCTCCGGTCGGAAGGCGTGGCGATCGGGACGAGCGAGCTCAATGACGCGTTCGCCGCGCTGGGCGAGGTGCCGTGGACCGAGCCGGTGCCCTTCCGCGAGGCGCTGGCCGCCACGCTGGCCAAGTCGCAGGAGGACCGGCGCGTCTTCGACCTCGTGTTCGAGCGCTACTTCTTCCGCGCCGCCGAGGGCGCCGCCATCTCCGAGGGCGTGCGCGAGGGCGGCGCGCGCGGGCAGGACGAGGACGCGATCACCGGGGGCGAGCGGATCGACTACGACGCGCTGCGCGAGCAGATCCTCGACGCCATCCGCCGCGGCGACGAGGCCGCGCTGCGCGACCTGGCCCGGCTGGCCATCGCCGCGTTCGGGCGCCGGGGCGAGGGCTCGGGCGTGCTCGGCGTCGACGTCCAGCGGATCCGGCGGGCGCTCGGGCTGCGCTCCGAGCCGGGCGGGGTGGTCAAGGGCGAGGGCTCGCCGATCTCCTACGAGGGGCTGACGCGCGAGCAGATCCGCCGCTTCGAGGCGCACCTGCGGCGCGAGCTCGAGCGCGCGCAGATCGAGCGCACGCAGGCGCTGCCGCCGTCGCGGCCGCTCAACGAGCTCGACCGCGCGCTGCCGAGCGGCCCGCTGCAGGACCTCGCTGCCGTGCACCGCGTGGTGGCGCAGCTCAAGCGCCGGCTGGCCACCCAGGGCCACACGGCCCGCGGCGCGCGCCGCCACGCGCACGTCGACGTGCGCCGGACGATGCGCGCCTCGCTGCAGACCGGCGGCGTGCCGGTGGTCCTGAAGTACCGGCCGAACCGGCCGCGGCGCCCGGAGCTCTACGTGCTGTGCGACGTCTCGACCTCGGTGACGTCCGCCTCCGTGTTCTTCCTGTCGGTGCTGCACGCCCTGCACGACTCGTTCCGGCGCATGCGCTCGTTCGTGTTCGTCGAGCGGATCTCCGAGGTGACCGACGTGTTCGCCCGCGAGCGCTCGTTCAAGGCGGTGAGCGAGGCGATCTCCAAGGACGCCGGCGTGGCCGACGTGTCCGGCTACACCGACTACGGCCGGGTGTGGCGCGAGTTCCGCGTGCTGGTGGAGGACGACCTGCACCCGCGCGCGACGGTGATCGTGCTCGGCGACGCCCGCACCAACGGGCGCGATCCGCGCGCGGACATCTTCGCCCAGATCGCCCAGCGCGCCGGCCGAACGTTCTGGCTGAACCCCGAGCCGCGGCTGTACTGGAACTACGGCGACTCGGTGATCGCCGCCTATGAGGAGTTCTGCGACGCCCACGAGTGCTGGACGACGCGCCAGCTCGAGGACTTCGTGCGCGCGCTGACGCGGCCCTACGCCTGATCGGCGCGCTTGGCCCGGTAGGCCTGCACCGGCTGGGTGATCCCCTTCAGCCGCTTGCGCCCGGCGTCGGAGAAGACGAGGCCGTCGCCGGCGCTGTCGCGCACTTCGGCGGTGACCAGCACGGTGCCCGGCCGTGCCCGGGTGGTCAGCCGGCTCGCGAGGTTGACCGGCGTGCCGAACCAGTCGCCCCAGCGGTGCACGGCCTGCCCGCAGGCCACGCCGGCGCGCAGCTTCGGGAAGTCCTCGAGGCCCTCGGCGGTCTCGATGAGGTTCAGCGTGCACTCGAGCATCGGCGCCGGCTCCGGCGCCACGAGCATCACCGCGTCGCCGATCAGCTTGACGATCCGCACGGGCGGCTGGAGCGCCTCGGCGGCGAGCCGGTTGAGCCGCCCGGCCACGCCGCCCAGCTCCTCCACGGGCAGGCTCTCCCCCAGCTCGGTGAAGCCCACGAGGTCGGCGAACGCCACGACTGCGTCCTGCGCGCCGTCGAGCCGGCCGGTGCGGCGCTGCTCCTGCGTGACCGCGTCCAGGCGCAGGACCTGCTGGAGGTGCAGCGCGAACACGTGCTCGAGCCACGGGCCGGCCAGCGGCAGCAGCTTCGCGGCCACCGCGGCATAGCGGTGCGCGAGCTCGTGCTCGTCCAGCCCCGGCTCGATGAACGTGCGCGCCACGAGCGCGCGCGTGGACTCGGCGTAACGCGCCATGCCCTGGCCGAGCACGCGGGCCACCTCCAGCGCGTCCTCGTCGTTGAAGCCGGCCTGGCGGTGCAGCATCCCCAGCCGGGCCGCCTCCACGTCCTTGTCGCCGTACAGCCGGGCGTCCTCGGCCGGCACGGGCAGCCCGAGGGCGCGCCAGGTGGCGAACAGCAGCTCCAGCGGCACGCCGGCGCGCTCGGACACCTCCGCCGCCGTGTAGCGGGCCTCTGAGCTGAGCACGCGCGACACCGGCGCGAGCACGAGCCGGTCCTCCGCGACGGCGCGGCGCAGGGTCTCGACGTCGGCGCCGTCGGCGTGCAGCTCGTCGAGCAGCCGCCGGCGCGCCTCACGCGCCGGCTCGTCCTCGAGCCCGTCGAGCAGCCCCTCGGCATCCCAGTCCACGTCGGGCGGCAACCTACCCTGTTACGCTCCGATCGTCGTCAACACAGGGGGGCTGGGAGGATCGCCCGGCTGAGATAGCGCCCGCCGTGCGCTGACCCTTCGAACCTGTGGGGTAATGCCCGCGGAGGGAGCGGATGCAGACCGAGTCTCGAGGCTCCCGAGACGGAGCCTCGTGACGTTCAGGCCGGCGTGGCGCTCGCCGGCGTGCGCAAGGCGTTCGGGCCGGTCGCTCGCGCTCGACGGGGTCGACCTGCGCGTGGCCGCGCGGCGAGGTGTCGCCGTGGTCGGCCCGAGCGGCTGCGGGAAGTCGACGCTGCTGGAGCTCGTCTGCGGGCTGCTGGCGCCGGACGCCGGGACGGTGGCGGCGCCGCCGGCCGCGCTGATGCCGCAGCGCGACGGGCTGCTGCCGTGGCTGAGCGCGCTGGACAACGCCGCGCTGGCGCGGCGGGTGGCGGGGGACTCCAGGCGCGGTCGCGCGCGGCGGCGCACGCGCACTTCGCCGCGTTCGGGCTCGAGGGCTTCGAGCGCGCCCGGCCGGCGCGAGCTGTAGCGGCGGGATGCGCCAGCGCGTGGCGTTCCTGCGCACGCTGCTGGCCGGGCGGCCGCGTGCTCTGCCTCGACGAGCCGTTCGCGTCGCTGGACGCGCTGACGCGCGCGCAGGCGCAGGGCTGGCTGGCCGAGGCGCTGGCGCGCGAGCCGCGGACCGTGCTGCTGGTCACGCACGACGTCGAGGAGGCGGTGCTGCTGGCGGACCGCGTGGTGCTGCTCTCGCCGCGGCCCGGACGCGTGGTGGCGACCCTCGACGTGCCGCTCGCGCGTCCGCGCGCGCGGACGCGACCGCGGCCGTGGTCGAGCTGCGCGAGCGCGCGCTGGCCGCGCTGGGGGTGCAGTGATGCGGGCGCGCGGCTGGGTGGCCCCCGCGCTCGTCATCGTCGCCCTGCTCGGACGTGTGGGAGCTGATCGTCGACGCCGGGCTCGTCGACCCGCTGCTGCTGCCCGCGCCCCACGCCGGTCGCGTCCTCGCTGTGGAACGACCGCGGCGTGCTCGCGCCGGACCTGGCCGACCACCACGTGGGAGGTGCTGCTCGGGCTGGCCGCGTCGATCGTGCTGGGCGTCGCGCTCGCGGTGGCGATGCACCTGCGGCGGCCGGTCGACCGGGCGCTGCGGCCGCTGGTGGTCGGGCTCGCAGGCGGTGCCGATCGTGGTGATCGCGCCGCTGATCGTGCTCGTGCTGGCGGCTTCGGGCTGGCGCCGAAGGTGCTGATCGTCGCGCTCGTCTGCTTCTTCCCGGTCGACGATCAACGTCTACGACGGCCTGCGCGACACCGACCCGGACGCGCGCAAGCTGCTGCGCGCGCTCGACGCCACGCGCGTGGCAGCGCGCTGCGGCTGCTGGAAGCGCCGTCGGCGCTGCCGGCCGCGCTTCACCGGCGCCAAGGTCGCCGCCGCCGTCGCGGTGATGGGCGCGGTGTTCGGCGAGTGGTCGGGCTCGGACTCCGGGCTGGGGCACCTGATGCGTGCAACGCCAACTCGGCAGCTGAGACTCGCGCCGGGCGTTCGCGGCGACGGTGCTGCTGATCGCCGAGGCGGTGCTGCTGTACGCCGCGTTCGCCGCGCTCGAGCGGCGGGTGGTGTCCTGGACGCCGCGGGCGGCGGCGCGATGAGGCGCGCTCGTACGCCGCGCTCGCCGCAGCCCTCCTGCTCGCCGGCTGCGGCGAGAAGCCCGAGCCGACCGGGAACGCGGCGCGGTGCCCGCGAGCCGTTCACGGTCATCCTCGACTACCTCCCGAACGCCGACCACGCGGGGATCTACGCCGCGCAGGCCGACGGGCCTCTACGCCAAGGCCGGCCTCGACGTGAAGCTCGTCGTCGCCGCCGGACGCCGCGTCGCCGCTGAAGCTGCTCGCGGGCCGGCCGGGCCGACGTCGCGATCTCCTACGAGCCCGAGCTGCTGCTCGCGCGCGACGGCGGCGCGGAGGACCTCGTGTCGGTGGCCGCGCTCGTCCAGCAGCCGCTGACCTCGCTGATGGCGCTGCCGTCGGCCGGCGTGCGACTCGGCGCAAGGACCTCGCGGGCAAGCGCGTCGGCACGGCGGGCATCGCCTACCAGCACGCGTACCTGCAGACGATCCTCGCGCACGCCGGCGTCGACCCCGGCTCGGTCAAGGAGACCAACGTCGGCTTCAACCTCAATCCCGGCGATGCTGTCCAAGAAGGTCGACGCGACCCTGGGCGCGCTACTGGAACTACGAGGGCGTCCAGCTCGCCCGCGCGCACAGCAACCCGGTGATCCTGCGGATGCACGCAGCTCGGCGTGCCGACCTACGACGAGCTGATCGTGGTCGCCCGGCGCGAGAGCCTCGACACGGCGGGCGGCGTCGCGGCTGCGGCGCTTCTTGTCCGCCACCGCCGCCGGCACCGCGGCCTGCGCACGGACCCGGGCACGGCGTCGACGCGCTGGCCAAGGCCGACACGGCCTCGACAAGGGCCTGCAGGAGGCGAGCATCCAGGCGACGCTGCCGGTGTTCTTCCCGCGCGACACGGCCAACCCGTGGGGCTGGCAGGACTTCACCGCGTGGGCGCGCTACGAGCGCTGGATGCGGGCCAACCACCTGCTCACGCGGCCGCCCTCGGAATCGCCGCCGCTGACGAACGAGTTCCTCGCGGGACAGGGACGGCGTCGCGGGCCGGTGAGCCGCAGGTACTCGCCGGCCAGCCCCGCCCAGCCGGCGTAGGCGGAGAAGAAGCCGCGCACCTCGGCCTCGTCGGCCACGGCCTTCGGGTGGCCCGTGAGCAGTCGGCCGACGAGCTTGAGATAGCCGAGGTCGGCGGCCGGCACCTGGTCGAGCTGTCCGTGGCCGTGCAGCGCGACGATCTCCACCGTCCAGGTCCCGATCTCCGGGATCGCCAGCAGCCGCGCCCGCCAGTCGGGCGCGCCGAGGTCGACGCGGGCCGCCCGCCGCAACGCGATCGCGCGCCGGGAGGCCAGCCCGCACGCCTCGAGCAGCGCGGGCGCCTGCGCGGCGATGGTCTCGGCGGACGGCGAGTCGGGCAGCGCCGCCCAGCGGCGCCCGAGCCTGGCGATCAGCGCCTTCTGGATCGCCGTCGCACGCTCGCCGTCGATGAGCTGCTCGGTGACGGCCCACATCAGCGCCTCGAACGGCGTGGGGTTGCGACGCACGCGCAGCTCGGGCCGGACCCGGACCGCGCGGCCGATCACCGGGTCGTCGCGGAAGCGCGCGTAGAACTCCGCCAGGTCGTCGTCCACTCCGAGCGCGAACCGCAGCCGGGCGATGCCGGCGCGGGCGGCGGCCTCCGTCGCGGCGCGGGCGGCGAAGACCACGCGCGGGCCGCGCTGCGCGACCATCACCACGGCCGGGTCGGGCGCGTGGATAAGCCGCACGAACCCGTCGGCGCGCCGGCGCAGCAGGCCGTCGCGCGAGCCCGGCCCCAGCCGGAACGGCCACGGGGGCACGACGACCTCGCGGGCGAGGACGGTCAATCCCGGCGCAGCAGGTGGACGTCGATCAGGAACGAGTTCGACGACATGATCTCGCCGATCGCGCTGCCCTTCCGCTTGCGCTTGCGGGCGGCCCGGTGCGCGCGGGCGCCCCGCACGACAGCGACCGTGGTCGCGCCGGCGACGAACCCCGTCGCGGCCAGCGCCGCGGCCTGGCGAGCCGGTACGACCGCCCCGGGGGCCGCCGCGCGCTCCTCAACGACCGACGGCTCCGCCGGCACCGGCAGGCCGTCGACGACCTCAGCTTCCTCGTCGATCACGAGCCACGGACACTAGCGCCCCCGGCGGACGCGCGAGCGCCCTACGCTCGACATCGTGCCGAACACGCGGTCCCAGTACGGCGCGCTGATGCCGTAGCCGCGCGTGTCGTCCTGGAAGTGGTGGCGCATGTGCAGCTCGCGCAGCCACTTGCCCACGCGCGTCGTCGGCGTGTGGTGGTGCAGGTGGTAGTGGATCATGTCGTAGGCCAGGTAGCCGGCCAGGAAGCCCGCGCCGAACGCGTACGCGGCGTCCGCCCCCAGGACCACCCAGAACAGCCCGTAGAAGACGAGCGCGAGCGGTACCGAGGCGGCCGGCGGCATCACCAGCCGCAGCGGGTCGTTCGGATGGTCGTGGTGGACGCCGTGGACCATCCAGTGCAGCCGCGCGCCCACGCCCGCCTCGGGCTCGAAGTGGAAGATGCCGCGGTGGATCCAGTACTCGGCCAGCGTCCAGAACGCGTAGCCGCCGATGGCGTACAGGGCGGCGGACGCCAGCCCCTCATGGCCCACGCCGGCGGCGAACAGCAGCACGATCGCGGGCAGGAAGATCACGACCGGGACCAGGTGATGGACCCGGGTGAAGCGGTCGAGCAGCCCCGACTTGAACATCGGCGGGGACGCCTTCAAGTACTCCGAGCGGTCCATGACTAACACCCTACATATAAGGGCGCCCTAACTTCAAAGGTCGCAGCCGTACACGCGGTAGCGCTTGACGACCCGCCCGCCCATCGCCTCCATCGCCCGGTTCATGTTGCGGTTCGTCTCCAGGATCCAGCCCATCTCGCCGCGCTTCTGGCGGGCGTGGCCCGCCGTGTCGAAGTGCTCCACGTACAGCGCCGCGGCCACGCCCGTGTGCTGGTAGGAGGGCTTGACGCCGAGGAAGCCGACCCGCACGCGGTCGATGTAGGACCCCTTGCGCAGGAAGTGCCACCAGCCGAGCGGCAGCAGCCGGCCGTTCATCTTCTTCAGCGCCTGGTTGACGTCGGGCACGGTGATGGCGACCGCCGCCGTGTCGCCCTCGGGCGTCTCGGCCACCATGAACCAGTTGCGGTCGTAGACCAGCTGGAGCTCCTGCGCGTAGACGTCGAGGTCGCGCTTGCCGAACGGCGTGAAGCCCCAGTTGTCGCTCCAGGCCGAGTTGTAGACGTCGGCGAAGCGGTCCATGTCCTTGCGCAGCCCGCGCCGGGTCATCCGCCGGATCCGGATCCCGTGGCGCGGCTCGACCTCCTCGGCCAGCTTGAACACCACGGGCAGGATCTTCGAGCGGTCGGCGATCTCCAGCTCCCACATGAACAGGTCCACGGCCTTGGTCAGCCCGGCCTCCTCGCAGCGGGCCTGGTAGTAGGGCGGGTGCCAGGGCTGCTTGATCATCGGCTCGCGGTCGAAGCCGTCGATCAGCAGGCCGCACTCGTCGTTCATCGTGAAGTCCATCGGGCCGACCACGTGGTCGCGCCCGTGCGCCCGCAGCCACGCGTATGCCGCCTCCAGCAGCGGCGGCAGGATGTCCGGCGCGTCCTCGAACTCGAGGAAGCCGAACATCCCCCAGCGGTGGCCGTGGAAGGCGTTGAACTCGTCGTCGTACTGGGCGGTGATGCGGCCCACGACGCGCCCGTCGCGCTCGGCCAGGAACAGCTGCGCGTCGCCGTGCGAGAAGAACGCGTTCTGGCTGCGCATCAGGAAGATCCGGCGCTCCAGCCGCAGCGGGGGGACCCAGACCCCGGAGCTAGAGTGCAGCCGGTACGGGAGCTCGATGAACTCCCTCCGGTCCCGCCGCGACGAGACGGGACGCACGACCACGCTCACGAGGGCAGACCCTACATGCCGACCGCCATGGACGTCTTCGCCAAGGTCCGCGGCCACGAGCGCTCCGAGCAGCTGCGGGCGGCGCGCGAGGCCGACCTGCTGCCGTATTTCCGGCGCCTGGAGGGTCCGGCGGGACCGGTGGTGGAGATGGAGGGCGCCGAGCGGATCATGCTCGGGCTCGAACAACTACCTCGGGCTGACGACGGACGAGCGGGTGCGCGCGGCCGCCCGCGACGCGCTCGACCGCTACGGCACCGGCCTCACCGGCTCGCGCCTGCTCAACGGCACGCTCGACCTGCACCTGCAGCTCGAGGCCGAGCTCGCCGAGTGGATGGGCACCGAGGAGGCGATCGTCTTCACCACCGGCCACCAGGCGAACGTCGGCACGCTGGGCACGATCCTCGGCCCGGGCGACACGGTGATCGCCGACTCGGCCGACCACGCCTCGATCCTCGACGGCTGCCTGCTCTCGCGGGCCAAGCTGCGCGCCGTTCCGCCACAACCGGCTCGACAAGCTGCAGAAGATGCTCGAGCGCGCGGCCGACGACGGCGGCGGCGTGCTCGTCGTGGTCGACGGCGTGTTCTCCATGGAGGGCGACGTCGCGCCGCTGCCGCAGATCGTCGAGCTGTGCAAGGCCTACGGCGCGCGGCTGATGGTCGACGAGGCGCACGGCGGCCGGCGTGCTCGGCCCGCGCGGCGCGGGCACGGCCGAGCTGTTCGGCGTGGAGGCCGACGTCGACCTGCGGATGGGGACGTTCTCGAAGTCGCTCGCGTCCTGCGGCGGGTTCATCGCCGGCCCGCACGAGGTGATCGACTTCCTGCGCATCTCCTCGCGGGCGTTCCTGTTCACCGCCTCCAACGTCCCGGCCGCGGTCGGCGCCGCGCTGGCCGCGCTGCGGATCGTCCGCTCGCCCGAGGGCCCGGAGCTGTTCGCCCGGGTGCTCGACAACGCCGCCTACCTGTCGCGCGGGCTGCACTCGCTCGGCTTCCGCGTCGTGGAGGCGCAGCCGACCGCGACCGCCGGCCAATACGGGCAGGCGAGTCCGCAATGGTCGCCCATCACGCCGATCGTGCCCGTCGTCGTCGGCGACGACTGGAAGGCCGTGCTGCTCTGGCGCGCGCTCTACGACGCCGGCGTCTACGTCAACGTGGCCATCCACCCGGCGGTTCCGCCCGGCGGCGCGCTGCTGCGCACGAGCGTGATGGCCACCCACGACACGGCGGTGCTCGACCGCGCGCTGGCTGCGTTCGCAACCGTCAAGCAGGACTTCGAGCCCGAGCACGGCCCGCTTCCGGAGCCGCGTCCATAGCAGATTCACCGGATCGCAACGTCACATTAAAATTTGGGTGCTCTTTGCGAATGCAGAGGGAGGTTGAGCGTTGAATCCGGCACCGCAACCGGACTAGCCTGCGGGCCGCGATCGGCGCTCAGCGCAGACGCTCCGGACAGGGACACATCCGGACACAGCGGGACAGGTCACGCAAGCGGCTGGAGAGGGCTGCGCGCTGTCGGGCGCGCAGCCGATGGAGCCGTGCCCGTGTCTGTGCGCGCTCCGATTCGCGGACACATAAAACCGAGGACTGCCCACGTGAGAGAGTGGGAACAGCGGGGAGGTTCGATGGAGGCAACCGCCACAGCACCGGCGCCACAGCACATGCGTGCGCTCGAGCGGGCCAATCGGGTTCGACTGGCCCGGGCAGAGCTCAAGCGCCAGGTGGCCGAGGGCGACGTCACGGCGGCCGAGGTCGTCATGGCGTGCCCGTGGGAGGCGGACAGCATGTCGATCGGGGATCTGCTGATGAGCCAGCACCGGTGGGGCAGAACGCGCTGCCACCGGTTCCTGACGCCGTCGCGGATGTCGGAGACCAAGCAACTGGGCACGATGACGCAGCGCCAGCGCGAGGAGCTGGCGGCGCGGCTCAACGGGGAGCGCGCACCGGAGCACTACGCCCTGGCCTGAACCGGCGGCGCCGGCGAGCCTCCCACTAAGTGGACGGCCCGCCGGCGCCACTAGGTCTCGCCGGACCAGCGGGTGGCGATCTCGATGATGTGGCCGTCGGGGTCGCGCGTGTAGATCGAGCGGAACTGCCCGCGGTCGTGCACGTCGGTGCAGCCGGCGCCGCCCTCGCGCAGGTAGTCGCGCCACGCCTCGAGCTCGGCCGCGCTGTCGACGCGCAGCGCGAAATGGTGGGTGGAGCCGACGCCCACGACGCCCTCGGGCATGCGCGGGTAGTGCAGGAAGCTGACGTAGCCACCGTCGCCGGCCGCGAAGCGCACGTGGCGGGCGTGCGGGTCGTCGTCCGACGGGCCGTCGCGCACGACCGCCAGCCCGAGCAGGTCGCGGTAGAAGGCGATCGTGGCTCGATGTCGCCGGCAGATCGCCGTGACGTGGTGCAGCCCCCGCAGCCGCATGCGCTTTCCGTCCGCCACGCGCGAGCAGTCTATGCGGCCGCCGCGTGATCCCAGACGCGGCGCAGGGCCCCGAACGCGGCGACGAACACGATCAGCGCGGCGCCGGGGACGATGAGCGTGGGCACGCCGGCCACGGCGAGGACGACCGCGACGGCCACCGCGGGGAACGCGGCGAGCACGACGGTGTGCGAGCGATAGCCGGAGAAGTGCTCGCGCACGGTGGTGTCCAGGCCGCCGAGCGCGCCCAGCACGAGGCCGAACGCGAGCAGGGTCCGGCCGCGCGTCGAGTCCTTGGTGAGGAAGCCGACGACGATCATGACGAGCCCGACGAAGATGGCCAGCTCGACGAGCGGGAACGGGTGCCAGGGCGTCTTCGGGCGGTCGTCGCCCGGGTCGGCGACGGCCCCGGCGGCGCGGGGCGGGCGCGGCGGGACCGCGGGCGCGGTGGTCGGCGTCCGGCGGCGCTTGCGGCGGTGACGGCTCACCTACGTAACGGGCAGCCGGAAGAGATCTTCACGCGCCACCAGTTGGTGAGCAGCCCGACCGGCCCGAGCCGGGGCAGCACGGCGTAGGTCGTGCAGCCGGGCAGGCCGAGCTCGGGGTTGGCGACGCGCTCGCCCTTGTGCGCCGGCGGGTCGGCCAGCATGGCCTGCAGGCGCTCGCGGGCGGCGGCCTGGCGCTCGGCCTGCTCCGCGGCGCGGCGGTGGACGTCGCTCAGGCGCGCGGCCAGCGAGTCGCGCGTGCGCTCGAGCCGCGCGAGGTCGAGCAGGCGCGGCGCGCGCGGCCGGTGCGCGGGATCGGGTGGCGCGACGACGCGGGGGTAGGTTGACGCGAGCACGGTGGCCAGCTCGCGCTCCAACCGGGCGATCTGGTCGCGCAGGGTGCGCCGCGCCGCGACCTCGCCGTCGAGTGCCGGATCTGCCGGCTCGACACCGAGTTGGGCGGTCCCGGATGTGACGAGGACGACCACTGCCGGTCAGCGTACCCGACGCGGGGGGCGGGTCAAGCGCCGTATCCTCGGGGCCTCGTGGCGCGCAACGATCCCACCGACACCGGCGGGCTGTTCATCGGCCGGCGGCCGGGCACCGGGCCGGTGCACTACCGGGCGGCGCCGGAGCGCGGGGGCGGCGGCGCCGGCGGGCCGACGGGGCCTGGCGGCCGCCGTGCTCGTCGCCGAGACGCTGCTGTGCCTGTCGGTGTGGGGGCCGCAGCCGCTCGGCTGGCTGTGGGTCGGCTCGCAGGCGAACTACCACACCGGCTCGACTTGCTCGGCGTGGTGGTGGCGTTCTTCGGCATCGTGGCCTCGACTGTTCGTCACGCTGGCCGTGGCCGCGCGGGTGGACCGCCATGGCGGCTGCTGCGGCGGGCGGCCGGCCACGACCAGCGCGACGGCGTGCTCGCGCGGATGTTCGGCGCGACGGCGGTCGTGGTCGGCTGTCGCGTTCGCGTCTGGTTCCTGTACATCAAGGGCCCGTTCCCGTCGCTCGCGCCGCAGTGATGGCGCGCTTCCTCGACTACTACCGGCAGTTCGAGGAGCTCTCGCCCGAGGAGGTGTCGCGCGAGCTGCGTGAGCGGCGCGACGCCGCCCGCGTCCCGGTCGGCTGCCCGAGCTCGACCTCAGCCGCGCGAGCTGGCACGAGCCGCCGCACCCGGAGGTGATCAACGCGGCCACGTTCGCGCTGCGCCGGGCGGTCAACGGCTACGCGGACGCCGCAGCCGCTGCGCGCGGCCGTGGCCGCCGGCGCACGGCGTAGCGGCCGCGCGCGTGGTCGTCGGCCACGGCGCCGGCGAGCTGCTGCGGGCGGCGCTGCACGCGCTCGCCCGCGGCGGCGGCGTGCGCGTGGCCTGGCCGGGCTGGGGCCCGCTCCCGGCTGGCCCGCGGGCCGGCGCCCGCCCGTTCGCGGTCGAGCCGGCGGCGCTGCTCCGTCGGGCGGCAGCTGGAGCGACGCGCCGGCCCGCCTGCTCGTGCTCGCCCGGCCGGCCGACCCGACCGGGGTCGTGATGCGGCTGGACGACGTGCGCGAGCTGGCCGCGCGGCTGTCCCACGACGCCTGGCTGGTGCTCGACGAGGCGCTGGCGGGCTTTCTGCCCGACGGCGAGGACGCGGTGGTCGACCATCCGCGGGTCGTCCACATTCGCTCGTTCTCCAAGGCGCACGCGATGGCGGGCTTGCGGGTCGGCTACGCGGTGGTCCCGGAGGGCGCCGACGATCTGGCCCGCGCGCGGAGCCCATGGGCGGCGTCAACGCGCCCGCGCTGGCCGGCGCGCTGTGGGCGGTCGAGGGCGGCGCGGAGATCGTCCGCCGCCGGCGCTTTGCCGGATCGGCCCGAGCGCGGCGGCTGGCCGACGCGCTGGCCGGCGGGCCGGTCTCGTTCCCGGCCGGCCATGGGCCGTACGTGTGGCTGTCGTCCTCCGAGTCCGACGGCGCCGACTGGCCGAGCAGCTGGCGCGCGGCGCATCTTCGTCGCCCCGGGGCGGCCTGGGGCGACGACGATCACGTGCGCGCGACCCTGCGCGACGGCGAGGCGACGGATCGGCTGGCGGCGGCTTTGCGGTGAGCAGTCGCAGCCGCGGGGCAGGCTCGGCGAACGGCCGGCTGGGTAAGGGGGTGGTCATCCCGGCGGGGCCGGTCTCCGCGAGCCACTCATCCCACCCCCGCAAAGCCCGCCGTTTGCCCGGCCCGCCCGGCCGCTACGCGAGCAGATCCCACGCCGTCCACAGCGCCTCCTCGACCGCGAGGTCCGGCACGCGGGGCGCCAGGACGGCGTAGAGGAGCAGCCGTCGGGTGGCGGCCGTGACGCCCTCGGGCGGCGCGAACAGGTCGGCCACCGGCCCGGTGGCGTCGGCGACGACGACGCGGCCGTCGTCCAGCGCGAGCTGCAGCTCTCCGGCCACGCGATTCGCGTCGAGCGCCCAGACCCCCACGTGGGTCTCGACGGTGGCGGCGAGCAGCGCGTCGTCGAGCCGGTGGCGCGAGGCGAACGTACCCGCGCGCAGCCGCTCGACGACGTACGCCTCGGCGGGGATGCGCGCGCATGTCCGGGTCGAGCCCGAGATGGCGGAACAGGACGCGGTAGGCGTGCGGCGATCGGCGGCTGCGCAGCACGATCGCCTGCGCGCCGCGGTAGCGGGACGACAGCGCGCGAGCCGCTCGCGCAGCGCGGCGGGCGGCGCGCCAGCGGGGCGCCGCCACCGCGAACGCGACCAGGCCGAGCCCGAGGCCCGCCAGCTCCTCGGCGAGCTCCTGCGCGACGGGCGCGGCCACGACCGCCGGCTCGATCAGCGATCCCGCCAGCCTCGCTCCAGGCCGGCGCGCCCAGCGCCCGACGGTCGAGCGTCCCGCCCGTCGCGGGCGACGAACGTGATCGTCGGGCAGACCACCACGCCGTAGTCGTTCGGCCACCGCCCCGTCGTGGTCGTAGGCCAGCGGGACGCCCGGGTGGTCGGCGGGCCAGCGCGCGCGCCCGCCGCCGTCCGCCCGCACGACGACCGCGGCGAAGCGAACAGCGGGAAGTCGCGCGCGGGCGCGCGCGAGCACGTCGAGCTCGTCGCGGCAGGCGGCGCACGGGCGCGAACACGAACGCGAGCACGGCGGGCGCGTGGGCGGCGAGCTCGCAGGAGGTCAGCACCGCGGCCCGCGCAGCCGCAGGCGGGTCGCGCGCCCGCGGCGCCCTGCCCGGGCCGCGTGGCGACGTCGGCGTCGCAGGCGCCGCGGCAGGACGAGCCGGACAGCGGCACGGCAAACGGCGGGCAGCGGCGCTCCGGGCGGCAGCCCGCGCGAGCCGGGCGTGGCTGCGCACCGTGTTGAGCGTGATCCAGCCGAGGACGGCGACGACGAAGACCGCGAGAAGCGTGCCGCCGCGACCGGGCCGGTGGACGCCGCCGAAGGCGCGCTTCACGCCGCGATCGCCGCGCGCCCGCGGCGGGCCGGGCGGCCGGCCCGGCGTTCGGCCAGCACCAGCACGGCGGGCAGCACCGCGAGCACGCCGAGCAGCGACACGGCGAGGTCGACGACGGTGACCAGGCCGAAGTCGCGCAGCATCGCGGATGTCGGAGGCGATCAGCACGGCGAAGCCGGCGATCGCCGTCACGCCCGAGGCGAGCACGGCCGCGCCCGGTCGAGCGGTAGGTCCGCGGCCAGCGCCTCGCCGCAGCTCCCAGCCGGCGGCGCGCTCGGCGCGGTAGCGCGCGGACAGCAGCACGCTGAACTCGGTCGAGATCGCGATCACCAGCGCGCCGAGCGTCACCGACATCGGGTTCAGCGGCACCCCGAGCAGCCACAGCACGAGCGCCGACCAGCCGGTGGCCAGCGCGATCGGCACGAGCGGCACCCAGGCGCGCTCCCACGCGCGGTAGACGAGCGAAGAGCACGAGCCACGACCGCGAGCAGCCCGACCAGCAGCGTGGCCAGCCGCCGCCACGGGGACGGCGAGCGCGTTGGCCTCCGCCGCCAGCACCGGCAGGCCGGCGAGCTGCGCGCGTCACGCCCGGCGGCGGGTGCAGCCGCGCGCGCATGGCGCCGATCACCCGCTGCTGGCGGTCCAGCGGCATGCAGCCGGATGCCGAACGCCAGCGCGGCGGTGCGGCGGTCGCGGCGTGATCGCCGCCTGCGAGAAGTAGGGCGGCACGGCGTCGAGCAGCGCCCGCTCGATCTGCGCCGCGCGTGGCGCGGCGCGCGCGGCGTGCGGAACAGGTCGGGCAGCGACAGCGCCGGGCACAGCGTCGCGCGCGTCCGCAGCCGCGCGCCGCCGAGTAGCCGTAGCGCCTGCAGCACCCCGTTCTGGTAGTTGCTCATCCAGGCGACGACCTTCGGGTCGGCGAGGTCGCGCGCCTGCACGAGCACGTCGACCTCGCCGGCCACGCCGGTGTCGTGCTGCAGCGTGGCAGGTCGCGCAGCGCCGGCAGGCTCTGCGGCACGAGCCGTGGCAGGTCGGAGACGACGCGAGTGCTGCGTCTCCAGCCGCCCAGCCGAGCACGGCCAGCGCCAGCGCGACGCCGAGCACGCGTGCCGGCCGGCGCGCAAGGTGAGCCGCGCCCGCTGGTCGCGAGCCGGCCGAGCGCGGCGCGCACACGCGCGTGCGGCGCCACGCGCGCCGTCGACCAGCTCCCCCGCCCCCCGCAGCGACCGCGCGACCGACGCCGCGCGGACGCGCCGGCGGCGCGCGGCCAGCGTGAGCACGGCCGTGCCCGCCGTCAGCGCGCAAGCCCAGGGCGAGCGCGATGCCGGCCACCAGCAGCGGCCCGAAGCCCCGCACCATCGGCACCGGCGAGAGCAGCAGGACGAGGAAGCCGACGCCGGTGGCCAGCGCGGCCGTGGCGATCGCCGGCACGCCCGCGCGGCGCGCGCGACCGCCGCGCCCTCGCGGCCCGCCCGTGCCTCGGGACTGGACTGGATGGCGTAGTCGACGGCGAGGCCGATCAGCACCGGCAGCACCGCGATCGAGGCCATGGTCAGCGGCGCCCGAGCAGCGCCAGCCCGCCGAACGTCAGCGCCGGCCGCGGCCAGCGCGATCAGCAGCGGCAGCAGCCGCAGCCGCGCCCGGAACAGCAGCGCGAGCGCGAGCGCCATGACCACCACGGCGACCAGCAGCAGCGCGAGTCGCGCCGGCAGCGCGCCGGTCAGGTCGTCGGCCACGCACCGGCGCGCCGGTGACCACGTAGGCGCCGCCGCCGGACAGCCGCCAGCGCGGCATCGCGACGGCCTGGCGGATCAGCGCGATCGCCCGCGCCCGCGCGGCGTCGCTCAGCCCCGGGCTGCAGCCGCACCTGGACGAGCGCCGAGCGTCGACGATCGGGAACAGGTAGGCGAAGCGCGCCTTCGGCACCCGGCGCCGCCGCGCGGGGTCGAACACCAGCTGGGAGACGAAGTTCGGGTCGTTGAGCCGCGGCGCGCCGGTCAGGCTAGCCCGTACTTGAGCGCGAGGTCGTAGCAGCTCGCTTGGCGAACTGCGGCGTAGACGAGCTGGCTCGCGCCGTCGCGCCTAGCCGCTGCTGCTCGGCCGGCGACTTGCCCTGCGCCCGGGCCAGCCTGCTCGCCGCCGTCCCGGCCTGGTCGGCCTGCGCGGCCCGCGCGCGCGTCTCCGCCTGAGCTCCGTCTGTGATCTGGTCGACCGCCTAGTTGATGAACGTGCCCGGGCCGTAGACCACCCGCACCGGCTGCAGCGCTGGCGAGCCGCGCGCACGGCGAGCCGCGGGCCGCCGGGCGGCGCCGACGCCGCGCGGCACGTTGCCCGACAGGCAGCCCTCCAGCCCGAGCAGCGCGTTCAGGTCCGACGTCAGGACGAGCTGCGCGAGGTCGCTCGCGCACGAGCACGTAGACCGCGTCGTCGCCGAAGTCGCGGTGCATCGTCGGCCGTGGCCCGCAGCCGACGCGCTGCCGCGACGAGACCAGCGTGCTCGTGGCCGCGCTGGGCGCAGCCGCAGCGCCAGCAGCGCGCCGCGCGAGCGCGACGAGCACGGCGACCGCGAGCGTGCGGGCCGGCGCCCGCGCCGCGCCCCGCACGACCCGCCTCAGCCTCCGCCGGCGGCGGCCGCGCGTTAGGTGCGGGTACTGGGTCGGTCTCGCCGCCGAACGTGTACTTGCCCTGCTGGCGGCAGGGCGGCGCCGGCACCGCGCCGCCGTTCGTCGCGCCGCCGAACGCGAACTGCTGGATCTGCTGGAGCAGCTCGTCCGGGATGAGCGCCTGCGCCTGCTGCGGCGTGATCGGCAGCTGCGGGATCGGCGGCAGCCCGATGTTGGGCAGCGGATGATCCCGTTCACGGTCTGCGTCACGCCGTCGACCACCTGCAGCGGCACGTTGGTGACGATCGGCTGCGAGGTTCGACGAGTTGCACAGCCGGTTCTCGTAGACCGGCAGCCCCTGGTTGATCTGGTCGAACGCCGCCCGGCAGCCGGTACGGGTTCGGCCGGTTCGACGGCAGCCGCTTGGGATACGCGGCGAGGTTCTCCGGGTTGAACGGGTTGGTCGTGCGCAGGTAGTGCACGGTGCGTGCCCGGCCTGTCGTTGGCCTCCGTGGCCGCGGCCGTGTTGGCGAAGAACGACGTCAGCTCGCGCTTGTAGTGGCCGAGGAACTGTAGACCGGCGGGTTGAGCTGCTGCGGTGGCCGGGACGAGCTGGGCGAGCAGCGGCCGCAGCGTCCTCGAGCGACTGCGACGCGGCCGGGAAGCCGGCCTTGGAGGCGTCGATCGAGCGGCCGCAGGTGCGTTGAGCAGGGTCTTCAGCGTCGGCGCGAGGTCGCGCAGGTCCTGCAGCGTGGGCGAGAGCTGGCGCGCGGCCGGGCGCAGCTGCGTGACCAGCGGGTTCGTGGCGTGGGCGAACGTGGTCAGCCGGTCGAGCGTCTTGCGCGACTCGTCGCTCGAACGTCGGCAGCGCCACGAACGACTCCTGCAGCTCCTTGTTGCGTGCCGCGGTGGTCGCGAACACGCGTGTTCGCGTTGCTGATCAGCGAGGTCAGCTGGCCGTCGCGCTCGTTGAGCGCGCCGAACACCACGCCGGTGTTGGCGACCAGCTGCTGACACCGCGCCGTGCTGGCGGTTGAGGATGCTCAGCGAGCGTCGTCGGTGTCGTCGGCGAACGGCGCCGAGGTTGCCGAGCGCGTCGTTGAGGTCCTGGCCGCGGCCGTCGATCGCCTGCGCCTGCGTCTGCATCCAGTCCTGGAACGCCGCCCGCGTGGGCTTGGGTCGAAGGTGCGGAGGATCTCGTCGAGCTCGACCGTCGGCGCGACCTGGGTGGCGGCCAGCTGCCCGTTCTCGGGGATCGGCCGCGCCGCCGCGAGCCCGGCGTGAGCTCGACGTAGGTCTCGCCCAGCAGCGTCTTCTGGCGCAGGATCGCCTTCGCGTCCGTCGGCATCGGCGCGTACTTCGGCGTCGAGCTGGATCGTCGCGTCGGTCGCGCCCCGTGTGCTTGTCGGCGTTGATCTCTTGACCTTGCCGACCGGCACGCCGGAGATGCGCACGTCGGCCTCGGTTGGCCAGCTGGCCGACCTCGGCGAACGACGTGTGGAAGCGGTAGCCCTTCGGCTTGAGCGGGATCGGGCCGCCGAACGCCAGCCACAGGAACAGCAGCAGGCCGAAGCACGACAGCGCGAAGATCACCATCGCGAGGATCCTGCCGACCGACGGGAGCTGTCTTCTGACCATCCGTCAGCCCCCGTTCGGCGCCTGCGGTCGAGGACGGGCAGATCTGCTGCGTGGTCGGCGCGTCGAGCAGCTGGATGAGCGTGGCGAGCTGCGGGTTCGCCGCCGTGATCGCCTTCAGCAGCTGCGCCGTCTGGCAGGACAGGACGATCAGGCCGCGGCGGATCGGGCCCGTGCGCGTCCTGGGTGGAGAACAGCGAGTCGCCGGCGTGGTTGACCCACGCCTGCCAGACAGGAGCCCTCGTCTGCTTGCCCGGCGGGTTGTAGGCGAGCTCGTTGAGCAGGTAGTTGAGGACCTTGAACGACGCCGTGAGGTCCGGCGTCGCCGCCGCCAGGTCGCTGCAGCGCCGGCCGCAGCGCCTGCACCGTGGGCAGCGCGGCGCGCGTGAACGGCCGGATCTGGTCTCTGGATGATCGGCGTCGTCTCGCGCAGGAACGGCCGCGTCTGGCGCCAGCGACGGGCCGAGCGCGCGCGCGCCGCGGGCGCAGGTCGCCTGCAGCGTCGGCCCGAGCGTGTTGGCGAGCGTCGTTGACCTTGGCCGAGCGTGGTCTGCGTCGTCGTCAGCGTCGCCCGGGAGCTTGCTGCAGCGATCGACCGCAGGTCTGGCGTCCTGGGCGGCGAAGGCGCGGAAGACCGCGTTGGAGTTCTGCACGAAGTCCGCCAGCTGCGTCGTCCTTGTGCGCCGAGCGCGTCGGTCAGCAGCCGGAAGTTGTGCACGACGCGGGCGATGTTGCCGCGCGCGCAGCGCGAGCTGCTCGTTGATCTGGCGCGAGTAGCGCGCGGTCGGCTCGAACCGCCGCAGCGCGCCGGGCCAGGTCGCGCGCCCTTGGCCGCGGAGCCGACGCCCTGCGCGCCGTCGTTGAGCAGCAGCAGCAGGTAGTCGCGCGTGTCGGTGTCCAGCGACGCGAGGATCTCGTCGAGGTTGACGTCGGGCAGCGTCTGGGAGATCGGGATCGTGCCGCCGCTCGGGCAGCTGCCCGGCCGTGCTGCGTGCCCGGCGTCGAGCTCGGCGACCATGTCCTTCAGGCCGGTCTTGGGCCGCAGCAGGATCGTGGCGTTCTTGTAGATGCGGTCGTACTTCGGCTGGATGTTCATGCCGACGATCGCGCTGCCGTCCACGAGCTTGACCAGGTGATCTCGCCCACCTGCGACGCCGGCGATGTTGACCGTCTGCCCCTGGCCCGGCGTGACCGCCTGCGCGGTGGACAACTCGGCCTTGAGCGTGAAGCAGTGCTTGCCGACGACCGGCACCCAGCCGGGCAGCGAAGCCGCTGCTTGGCCAGGATGCACGCCGACACGAGCGAGCGCCACGACCAGCAGGGCCGATGATCGCCAGGAAGTCGCGGCGTGCTTGCGGATCGCCGTCCTCACTGGCGGCCTCCGCGCCGGCCTTGCGGGCGAACGGGTTGAGCTTCGCGCGCACGGCCTCGAGGGCGGCCTGGCGGCGCAGCCGGTCCTGCGGGCTGGACACCTGCTGCGCGGTCGTCGTGCCGGTGGGCTGCGAGATCGCCGCGGCCGGGCCGTTGACGTCGGGCAGCGGCTGCTTGTAGCAGGGGAACGTCGGGTTGTACGGCGGGCGCTTGCCCGGGTAGGCCGGCCGGTTGCCCAGCGGCGCCGCGAGTGCGTTGCCGAACAGCTCGCCGGTGCGTCGAGCTCTTGGAGCCCAGCGAGACGGTCTGCGCGCCGCCGCCGGTCTGGAAGCGCACGTACTGCCCGTTGCCGTCGAAGTTCTGGCCCTCGCCGGCGAGCCCGACCAGCGCGTACCAGAACTCCTTGTAGTTCTCCGCGCCGGTCGTGAAGCGCCGTCGCGCGATCCTACGTCGCCGGTCGGCAGGACGACGTCGCGTGACGCACTTGGACGCGAGGTCGGTCTGCGGCAGCAGCTGCTCGGCGTCGCGTCGACGAGCTTGGCGAGGTCGGCCGTGGCCGGGCGGAGCTGCTTGGCCAGGCCGCCGAGCTCGCTCGGGCCGACGCAGCTTGCGGCGTCTGCGCGATCCACGGGAACGCGGCGTCGATGGTCGCCGGCGTCTCGCTTGACGCCGGGCAGGATCTCGCGCGCGAAGGCGCGCGTCGGCGGGAACGCGGCGTTGAGCGAGGTCGAACGCGGCGTTGGCGTTGTGCCAGCGTCGGCGCGAGCAGGCGGATCGACGCGCTCGAGGTTGTCCGACTCGCGACGCGAACGCCGCCATCGTGTCGTTGAAGTTGGTGATCAGGTCCTTGAGCTGCGTCCTCGTTGCGCGCCGAGCGCCCTCGGTGGTGCGCTGCGGTGCCGGCGATCAGCCGCGACGAGGTCGTGGCGGCTCGGTGCCGAGCAGCGCGTTGAGCACGACGCGGTCGACGCGCTCGCGCCGCCGGGATGTCGTTGAGCGCGTCGTTGAGCGCCTGCGCCGCGGTCTTGCCCTGCGTCGACGGGTCGGGTCGCGTCCTGCGCCGCCGTCGGCTTGGAGTTCAGCGCCGTGTCGTACCCTTGAGCACGTGCTGCAGGTCGTCGCGCGAGTCGCTCTGCAGCGAGGTCAGCACCTGGTCGAGCTGCACCGGCGTCGCCGTCTGCGTGATCGTGATGCGTGTCGCTGTCGGCGATCGTCGGCGCCGCCGGCGTGCCGGGCTGAGGTCGACGAAGAAGTTGCCCTCGAGGAAGATGCGCGGGCGGATCTTGGCCGTCGCGTCCTTGTGGATCGGCAGCGCCGTCCTGTCGTCAGATCTCCATCGTCACGCACGGCCGCGTTCGTGCCCTGGCAGCGCTCGACGCTTGGTGACCTTGCCGACGTTCGACGCCGGCGATCCGCACCGGCGAGTTGGTCCGGATCGAGTTGGCCGACTCGAAGACGCGCCTTGAGCGGAAGCCGTGCGTGAACGGGATGTGCTTCGTGAAGCCGAAGTAGATGGCGATCGCGACGACGATCAGCGCGACCAGCGCCGACCGAACGGCGTTCGCGCCGAGCGGTCCTTGCGGGGCACGCGGCGCGTCGCGGGTTGCGTCGCCGGCCAGGCTACGACGTCGTCCTCTCGGTCGTGGTCGGGCTGGGTGCCCGGCACGTTGCCGATCACGTGTCTGGCCGGCCAGGTACGGCTCGTTGCCGGCCTCGCACTCCTTCGGCTGGCCCGGCGCGCCGTGTTCGGGTACGGGTTGGCGTGCAGGTGGTTGTCCTGGCGTCGGGCCGTTGGCCGGCGCCGAGGACGGGCCGCCCTCGTTGTTCGGGCCCTGCGGCGTGGCGACGATGATGAACCGCTGCCAGGTGCCGTTGCGGTCGCCCTCGCTGAGCAGCGACGCGACGTTGCGGAACCACAGCGTCACGTAGTTGCAGATCGTCTGGGTCGGCGCGAGGTACTGCAGCGTCGGGTTGAGGACGTTGACCGTCTGCGGTGGTGCCGTTGATGCCGAGCGGCGACGAGCGGGTCGTTGGAGAACGCCTGCAGCTCCTGCAGCAGCGACGGCCAGGCGCTCGTTGAGCGCGGCGAGCGCGGCAGCACCGGCGTGCCGGTCTCGAGCGCGTCGGCGAGCGCCGGCGCGGCGGTCGCTCAGCGCGCGCCACGCCCGGCCGCAGCTCGTGCAACAGCCCGGTCGGTGTTGACCAGGAACGGCCGCTGCTGCGGGAAGCGCGCGATCGCCGGCGTCGAGCGCCGGCGGCCCGCCGGTGATCGAGTCCTGGATGAACGGCCGCGCGACGCTGGCGCAGCGCGCGCGAACGTCGTGTCGAGGTTGACGAACAGCGCGGCCTGCGTCTCGGCGACCGGCGCGACGATCGCGCGGTGCGTGCGCCGAGCGCCGGATGAAGTCGCGCAGCTGCGTGCGCGGCGTCCGCCAGGTTCTGCATGACCGGCACGATGTCGCGCAGCAGCGGGCGGAACGCGCCGATCGCCGTGTTGAGGTCGACTCGCCGCGGCCGGCGAACGCGTTGCCGAACTCGTCCAGGTTGGTCTGCGCGGCCGCCGCGTGGTCTTCTCGTCGAACATGTTGAGGAACTCGTCGAGCTCGACCGGCGCGGCTCGCCTGGCGTGAGCGGGATCGTCGCGCCGTCCTGGAGCATCTGCGACGAGTGCCCGCGGGTGATCTGCACGTACTTGAGGCCCGAGCGCCGAGCGCGGCGCGGACGATCAGCGTCGAGTCCTTGGGCAGCGGGCCGGCGTCCTTGTCGAGCTTGAGCTCGAGCACGCGCGATGACGCGGCCGTCTGGCGAGCGTCTTGGGCGTGATCGTGGAGACGGCGCCGACGCGCGCTGCCGCCGATCTTGCACGTCGTTGCCGACCACGAGGTTCGGCCGCGTTCGGCACCTGGGCGTTGAGCTGGTAGGTCGGGACGAACGGCAGGCCCTAGTTGGCGTTGTAGGCCAGGAAGACGGCGACGATGATCACGAGCACCGTCGCGGCGCCGATCAGCACGGGGTTGGCCGCGATGCCGTCCGCCGCGCGTCCTCATGCGGCCCTTCCCGAACAGGTAGTCGAGCAGCGCCTGCGACGGGCCGCTCGCCGGCGTCGGCGTGGCGGTGCCCGCGGGCTCGCCGGCGGCCGGCGCCGACGGGGTGGCGACCTGCGGCACCGCAGTCGGCGACGGGGACGCCCGGCACGACGGTCGCGCCCGGCGTGGCCGTCGCGGACGGCGTGCCCGCCTTCCCCTTGCCCTGCTTCGCGTGGCCGGCCCGCTTGTCTGCTTGGCCGCGTGCTTCTTCTTGGCGTGCTTCTTCTGCGGCTGCTTGGCCTTCTCGACCGCGATCCCGAGCGCGCGCTGCAGCGCCTCGGCGGTGCGCTGGAGCACGGGGTCGTCGGACGCGGCCGCTTGGGCGGCCGTGGCCACGGCCTGGGAGCTCGACGCCTGCGCCGAGGGGAAGTTCGACGAGCAGCCGGCGACCGGCCGCACGGCGTAGGTCGCGCACTGGTTGACCATCAGCTCGGCGCGCAGGTAGTGGCCGACGCCGTCGAACCCGTTGATGGCGGTCGCCTGGTAGAAGATGTAGTCCATCAGGCGCTCGATCCCCTGCGTCTGCTGGAAGGACTGCAGCACCTGGCGCGCGGTCGACCCGACCGGCCGCACCGCGGTGGCCAGCTTGCGCAGGTCGGTGATCACCGGGCGCGCGTCGATCACGGCCGGCGTGCCGGTCTTGGCCGCCTTGCCCAGCGAGTTCACCGCCGGGATCGCCGCCTGCGAGAACGGCCCGAGCCGCTCGACCAGGGTGTTGATGTCGCTCGCATTGGCGCCGAGGTCGGCCAGCACCGGCGTCGACTGGTCGGCCAGCTGGCCCAGCCGCACCATCGTCGGCTTGAGCTGGTCCAGGAAGGCGGGCAGGGTCTGGATGTCGGCGGCCAGCGCGCCGCGCTTCTCCGCGGTCGCCTCGGCCACCTCGCTCGAGTGCTTGATCGCGCCCGCCACGTGCGCGCGCTCGCGGGCCAGCGGCGCGAGGATCGTGTCCGAGTTGACCGCCAGCTCCTTCAGCGTCTCGTTCTGGGTCGCGAGGATCTTCAGCACCCGGTCGGTCTTCTGCAGCGCCGGGTCGGCCCGCCGGATGACCTGGTTGAGGTCCTTCCCGCGGCCGGCGAGGCCCGTGCCGAGCTCGTTGAGGATGAGCGAGAGCCGCTCGCGCTGCGGCTCGCGCAGGATGTTGCCGATCAGGTCGATGTCGACCGATTGCTGCGTGTTGCCGACGGGCAGCAGGTAGTCGCCCTCGCCCGGCCCGCTCTGGATCTGGCGCAGCGGCGGCGGCGGCTTGGTGCCCACCGGCCGCGTCTGCGTCGGCGTGCACTCGACGAAGCGCTCGCCGATCAGCGACTGCGGGCGGACGATGCACGACGCGTCGCGGCGGAAGTCCTGGTAGCCGGGCTGCGTGATCTCGAGCATGACCGCCGCCTTGAAGTCCGGCGTCACGTCGAGCGACTCGATCTTGCCGACCTTGACGCCGGCGATCTTGACGTCCTCGCCGGGGATGACGAAGCCGGCGTTGTCGAAGATCGCCCGCACGCGGTAGTGGTGCTCGTGGCTGCGGGCCGACAGCAGCACGGCGCCGGCCACCACGACGAGGGCGAGCAGGCCGATAAGCGGGACGAGCTTGCGGATCATGGCCCGGGCGGCACCTGGCTCGGGTCGCAGTCCAGGCTGCCGTCCTGGTCGCGGAACGGCGCCGAGCCGTCCACGTTGGCCTGGCTGGCGCCGCCGGGGCAGCGCTTCATCTGGGCCGTCTGCAGGCCGGCGAGGCGCTCGTTGCCGGGGATCGGCACGAGCTGCGGCGGGCCGGCGGGCAGGTCGGTGAACTGGAACGCGTTGAAGATCGGCTGGATCCGCGCGTAGTGGCCGTTGGCGTCGTAGTTGGCCGCGCCGACCCCGAAGTCGCGGAACCAGCCGACGAGCTCCGGGATGTACGGCCGCACGAACTCGAGCACGGGCTGGCTCTTCTTCAGCGCGCCGGTGCCGTTCTTGAACGCCGGGCCGGCCAGCTTCTGGAGGCCTGGGAACTTGAGCGTCGCGTCGACCAGGTCGTTGTTCGGGCCCGGCCGGTGCACGAGCGTGCTCAGGTCGTGGATCGTCGGCTTGCGCGTCGTGCGACGAGCGGCCGCAGCTCCTCCAGGAACGGCGCGAGGTTCTTGGTGGCGGGCTTGGAGGCGGCGACCAGCGGATCGAGGTCGTCGAGCGTCGCGCGCAGGTTCACGAACGTCGAGTTGCCGCGCTTGCAGCGTCGTGGGCAGCAGCAGCAGCGCCTGCGAGAGCGCCCGGTTCTCCGACGCGATCGCGCCGGTCGTGGCGTTCGTGTTGCCCACCAGCGCGGACAGGTCGTCGCGGCGGCTGGCGATCGCGGTCACCGTGCGCGACGAGGAGACGATGAAGTCGGTCAGCGCGCCCTCGTCGGACGTCGCCTGGTCGACCAGCTGGCGGGCGCTGGACAGCAGCGGGTTGAAGTACTTGGTGGCCTCGTGGGCCTGCTGTCCCTTGCCGTGCAGCGAGGTGCGCGAAGCCCTTGATGACGCCCTGCAGGTGCTTGCGGGTCGCCGGGTCGAGCGTGTTGAACAGCTGGTCGAGGTCGACCGGCGTCGTCGTCTGGGTCTCGGGCAGCGTCGCCCCGTCGCCCAGCTTCGGGTTGTTGTTCGGGCCCGGCGCGAGCGCGACGTAGCGGTTGGCGATGCCCGACAGCGATGTCAGCCGGATCACCGCCTGCGTGCCCTCGTGCAGCGGCGCGTAGGGCTCGTCCACCGTGATCTTGATCGCGGCCTGGTTGTTCGACGGTCAGCTCGATCGACTTGACGGAGCCGACGGGCTGGCCGCCGACCTGCACGTTGTCGCCCTTCACGAGCTGGCCGGCGTTCTGGAAGATCAGCGTGTACTCGTGGCTCGTGCCGCCGAACAGCAGGAGATAGGCGGCCAGGATGGCCACCAGCCCGACTGCGATCAGCACGGCGCCGCGGGCGACCGTCACGCGCTACTCCATGCCCAGCGGCCCGCGCGAGGCCCCGGACAGGAACTGGCGGACGAACTGGTTCTCGGAGTTGAACAGCTCCTCCGCCGGCCCGGACTCGACGATCCGGCCCTTCCACAGCACGGCGATGTACTCGGCGACCCGCTTGGCGCGACATGATGTCGTGGGTGATGACCACGTAGGCGCCGCCGTTCTCCTCGTGGATCTCCTGGATGAGCTCGCACAGCAGCGCCGTGCGCACCGGATCCAGGCCCGGAGTCGGGCTCGTCGAACAGCACGATGTCCGGGTCGAGCACGAGCGCCCGGGCGAACCCGGCCCGCTTGCGCATGCCGCCTGAGAGCTCGTTGGGCATCTTGTCGGACGACCCTTCCAGGCCGACCTCGCGCAGGCGCCGGTTCACGATCTCCTCGACCTCGTCCTCGCCCTTGTCGGTGTGCTGGCGCAGCGGGAACGCGACGTTGTCCCACAGGTTCATCGAGCCGAACAGCGCGCCGTCCTGGAACAGCACGCCGAACTTCTTGCGCATCTCGAACAGCTCGTCGTCGGCCATGCCGGGGACCGACTCGCCGTGCACCAGCACGTCGCCCTCGTCGGGGTAGAGCAGCCCGACCATGTGCTTGATGCACACCGACTTCCCCGTGCCCGACGGCCCGAGGATCATCGAGATCTTGTCGTCGGGGATGCCCATGTTCAGGCCGCGCAGGATCTTGTTGCGGCCGAACGCCTTGTGGACCTCGACGAACTCGACGGCGTCCTCGCCGCCGTGCGGGCGCTGCTCGCCCGTGTGCCACTTGTACTCGTCCTCGGGGCCCTGCGGCCGCCGTTCTTCGGTCTGCTCGCTCATCTCAGTGGTCCCGTCCGGGGATACGGCGCATAACCCGGCGACTGCTCCGGTCGTCGCTGCCTGCGGCGGGCGCCGCAGGCATACTGGGGGGTACGTGGGCGGCGGCCGCCGCCCGGCAGCGGCGGGCGGAGCCCGCCGGAATGTGTCGTATTCCTGGACGTGGCCACCTAGCCTCCGATGGGCGCTCGAGGGTTCGCGCCCCAGAAGATCTGGGTGCCGAGCATGCCGATGAGGTGCACCAGCACGATGTTCAGGACCATCGACTTGGCCGTGGCGGTCCCCACCCCGACCGGGCCGCCCGACGCGTTGTAGCCGTAGTAACAGCCGACCAGCACGATCACCGTGGCCATGGCCATGCCTTTGATCACGCTGTATAAGAGGTCCGGCGGGTTCTGGAACATCCAGAAGATCAGCGAGTAGCCGCCGCTGGATACCTCCCCGATCTGCTGCACCACGGCTAAGTAGGAGGCCAGGAAGCCGGCGCCGATCCCCGCCAGGTAGACGAAGGGCAGCACCATCCAGGCGGCCAGCAGCCGGGTGGCGCACAGGAACGTCATCGAGGGCACGCCCATGACCTCGAGCGCGTCGATCTCGTCCGAGATCCGCATCGAGCCCAGCTCGGCCACGATCCCGGTGCCCACCTTCGCGGCCATCATGTAGCCGAAGGCGTACGGGATCAGCTCGCGCAGGTCGCACCAGGCGGCGAACACGCCGGCGTACGCCGGGGCGCCGGTCGCCCGGTTGAAGTAGGCGGCCTCGATGCCGCACTGCAGGCCGATGATGAACGTCAGGCCCCAGATGACCAGCGTGCTCGAGAGGATCAGCACACCGGCCTGGCGCAGGCCCTCGCCGAAGTAGTTGAAGACCTTGAGGCCGAAGACCTCCTTCATCACGGTCCCGCAGAAGCGCAGGATCTCGCCGAACGTGGCGAGCCAGTCGCGCGGGACTGCCAGCCAGTCGTTCACAGGCGACCACCGCCGATCCCCCGCCAGGTCGGGTCGGCGGCCGCAGTGAGTGTCGCTTCGGGGCTACTCACTTGATGTTGAGGATGTCGGGGTGGGTGGCCAGCAGCGTCTGCGTGAACACGTAGTTGAACGCGAACACGCCGAGCGTGGCGATGACCACCGCCTGGTTGACGGCGCGGCCCACGCCCTCCGCGCCGCCGGACGCGGTCATCCCCTTGTAACAGCAGACGATGGCGATGATCGCCCCGAACAGGGTGCACTTCAGGAACGAGCCCCAGAGGTCGGGGATGTCGGCGTTCGAGAGCAGGTTGGCGAAGAACGGGCCGACCGGCTGGTGGTTGACGCCGTTGGCCACGAGCCCGCCGGCCAGGCCGAAGAGGATCGCGTAGACGTCGAACAGGCCGGTGACGATCATCAGGGCGAGGAAGCGCGGGACGACGAGGTTCTTCACCGGGTCCACGCCGAGCACCTGCAGCGCGTCGAGCTCCTCGCGGATCTTGCGCGCGCCGAGGTCGGCGGTGATCGCCGTGCCGGCCACGCCGGAGACGACGATCGCGGTGACGAAGGGGGCGAACTCGCGGATCGAGGCCAGCACGAAGAAGCCGCCGAGGCGGTCGTTGGCGCCGAACAGCGTGAGGAAGTTGGAGGCCTGCAGGCCCGGCGCGGCGTAGCCGAACGCGATCGTGCTGACCAGCAGCGGGAACCAGCACAGCCGCAGGGAGAACAGGAACTGCTGGACGAACTCGCCGCCGTAGGGATAAGGCGGCTTGAGGGCGGACATGATCGTCTTCCCCGTGAGGATCATCATGTCGCCCACTTCCTCCAGCAGGCTCTTGGCCGGAAGGAAGGCGCGGTCGGCGAAGTTGCGAACCAAAAGGTCTCTCCCCACACCCGGGGGGCCGCCGGTGGGTCCGACGCTCCGCCTTACGGGCAGCAGGCGCGAAGGTTATGCCACGGCCCCGCGCGGGCTCAAACGCGAACCGTCGGGGCCGATCCCTCGGGACATGTAACGCGGGGTGCCGCGATTACTTGCGCAAACGCGCGAGCATCACGACGTCGACGGCGCGGCCGCGCTCGTGGTTGCGCGCCCGCATGATCCCCTCCTCGGCGAACCCGAGGCTGCGGGCCAGCGCCCGGGCGGCCGCGTTCTCGGGCGTGGTGGTGATCTCGATCCGGTCGAGCGGGAGCGTGGCGAACGCCCAGTTCACGAGCAGCTCGACGGCCCGCCGCCCGGTCCCGCGGCCGCGGGCGGCGGGGACGAGCCAGTAGCCCACCTCGGCGCGGCGGTGCCGCCAGGCCACGGTGTGCAGCATGACCTGGCCCAGGAACGGCTTCTGGCCGGCGTCGGTCACCGCCAGGCCGAGGAACTCGCCGCGCGCCCGCAGCGCCGGTTGGCGGGCGATGAAGCGACGCACCGCCATCTCCGTCGGGTCCTCGTCGGCGCCGATCGCCACCCCCAGGTGCGGGTCGGCCGCGAACGCGGCCGCGAACGGCCCGGCGTCCCGCGCCCGCAGGCGCCGGAGCGCCACGCCGTCGCGGGCAAGGCCGTCGGGCACCGGCAGCGAAGGCACCCGGCGTATGTTCGCGGGTCAGCGGGTATGGTTGCCGCCCCGATGCGACGCCCGCTCGTCCTCGCCCTGCTGGCCGCGCTGGCGGGCGGCTGCGGCGGCGGCCCGCGCCAGGACGCCGACGAGCCCTCGGGCACGTTCAAGCTGCAGATCGTCGGCGCGTCGTTCCCGAAGCGCCAGCACATCGCCCAGTCCGTGCTGCTGCGCCTGCGCGTGCGCAACGCCGACCGGCGCCAGCTCGACAACGTGGCCGTGACCGTGCTCACGCGCGCGCCGGCCGGGGCCGCCGCGGCCGCGTTCGGCCAGCGCCGGCCCCCCGGGTCGGGGCTCTCGGCCTCCGAGCGGCCGGTGTGGGTGCTCGACAAGGGGCCGAAGGGCGGCGACACCGCGGACGCGCGCGTGTGGGACGCGGGCCCGCTGTTCCCGGGCGAGGAGAAGACGCTGACCTGGCGGCTCGTGGCCGTCAAGGCCGGGACCTACACCGTGGCCTATCGCGTCTTCCCCGGCCTGACCGGCAAGGCCCGGGCCGCCCACGGCCACACGAGCGGCGTGTTCCGCGTGCGCATCCTCGACAAGCCGGTGGCCGCGCACGTCGCCCCCGGCGGCCGGGTCGTCCGCGGCTACTAGTCCACGCGCACGATCTCCAGCCCGGTCAGGTCGCCGCCGGCCTGGGCGACGACGTCGGCCACCCGGGCCATGCGGCGCGCCGTGGCGTCGCTGGGCGCGCCTCCGAGGACGAGCGCCGGCACCACCTCCAGCGGGCGCGTGATCACGCACGCCCGGGCCGAGGGCGCCAGCAGGCCGAGGCGGAGCCGCTCGTCGCGCTGGCCCTCGAGCACGTCGGCGGCGGCCACGGTGTCCTGCTCGGCCCAGCGGCGGGCGAGCGCGACGTGCACGGCCAGCTGGGCGGGCGCCCAGCCGGTGCGGCGGGCGTCCGCGCCGTCGCGGGCGGCGACGACCAGCACGCGGCCGTCGGCGTGGATGGCCAGGGCGTCGATGCGGTCAGAGAACGGCGGGACCGCCCAGCGGGCGCCCTCGGCGCGCAGGCCGGCCACGGCGGCGTCGAGGGGGATGCGGGCCGCGGCCAGCGCCGGCTCGGGCGCGACGATCTTGAGGTGGCGGTCGACGACCGCGAAGCCCGGGTGCTCTCCGCGGGCCAGCCAGTCGTGCAGCGGGCTCGGGCGGGCGGCGGAGATGGCCGCATCGAGGTCGCCGCGCACGCGCAGCGCCGGGGTGTCGTCGCGACCGAGGCGGACCTCGGCGACTCGCGTGGCGCCGGCGTAGACGTCGGCGGAGCGGGGCCGCAGACGCAGGTCGAGGCCGCGCTCGGTCAGCCAGTCCAGCGGGCCGCCGGGCGCGAGCGCCGCGAGCAGCGGCTCGGCCGCGCGGTGGTCATACGAGAGATCCACCGCGCGGCACCGCGCAGGGTGTGGGGCTTAGATCGGCTGGACGTTGACGGCCTTGGGGCCCTTCGGGCCGGCCTCGGCCTCGTAGGACACGCGGGCGCCCTCGCGCAGGGAGCGGAAGCCGTCGGAGTTGATCCCCGAGTGGTGCACGAACAGGTCCGCGCCCGCCTCGTCGGGGGTGATGAAGCCGAAGCCCTTGTCGTCGTTGAACCACTTCACGGTTCCGGTGGCCATTGGAGGTCCTCCACGGGGAGTTAGTGCTGCGCTTCGCGGAGGTCTCTCAAATGCGACGACTGCGGTGCGGCACTGCGATTGCGCCGGGCTCGGATGGCCGGCCTTGACGCGGGCAACGTACCACGGTCACCGGCTCGGCATGTAGTGGACGTGTTCACACCCACTGAGCCGGTCCGCCCGGTCGGCGCGGACGGAGTCGCGCCCGGGGCCGCAGCGGACGATGTCCCGCTCCCCGTCGGCCGCATCGATGACGTCGTTCCCGGGGCCGCCGTCGATGACGTCGCGGCCCGGCCCGCCGTCGATCCGGTCGTTCCCGGAGCCGCCGTCGATGCGGTCGTTCCCGGCCCCGCCGGCCACGCGGTCGGCGCCGGAGCCGGAGTGGATCAGGTCGTTCCCGGCGCCGCCGTCGATGCCGTCGCTGCCGCTGCCCGAGTCGATCTGGTCGTTGCCGGCGCCGCCCTCGATGTGGTCGTTGCCCGACTCGGAGGCGATCAGGTCGTTGCCGGCGCCGCCGTAGAGCTTGTCCGAGCCCGGGCCGGTGGCGATCCAGTCGTCCCCACCCTCGCCGTAGATCGTGTCGCCGCCGGTGCCGCCGTCGATCTCGTCGCCGCCCGGGCCGCCATGGACCGTGTCGTTCCCCGGGCCGGCGGAGATCGAGTCCACGCCCGGGCCGCCGTCGAGCACGTCGTTGCCGCGTCCGCCGCTGATCGAGTCGTCGCCCGCGCCGCCCTCGATCAGGTCCGCCCCGCCGGTCCCGTCGTCGCGGTCCGAGCAGCTCGTGGGCACCACCGCGCCCGGCAGGCAGAAGCCGTCGCCGAAGATCGTGTCGTCGCCGGCCCCGCCATCGATCGCATCCGGGCCGGCGAGCCCGTAGATCGTGTCGTCGCCGCCCTTGCCGGAGATCTCGTCCGCCCCCGCCGTGCCCACCAGGAAGTCGCCGAGGTCCGTGCCCTCGATGGTGGCGGCCAGCGCGGGCGCCGCGGCGGCGAGCGTCCAGGCGGCCACCGCGGCGAGGATCCAACGTCGCGTCATGCCCACGTCGAAACCCAGGATGACGATAAGAAGTTTCGCCCTCCGGTCACCGGCAGCCCCATTCGCGTGCGCACCGCCGGCCGGCGACGGCCCGGAGACCTCCGGGCGACGTTACTCAGCGATGCAGACGCGGCGCGATGATCCGGTACGCCTTCAGGCCCAGCCCGAGCCGCTCGCGGTCCTCGGACAGCAGCGGGTCGAGCCCGGTGAGCTCCTTCACGCGCTCCAGCCGGTAGGCCACGGTGTGGCGGTGGGCGTAGATCGCCGAGGCGGTGGCGTTCATGTTGCAGTTGCGCTCCAGGTAGGCCGACAGCGTGCCCACGAGGTCGGTGGAGTACTGCCCGTCGTAGGCCACCAGCGGCGCCACGGTGTCCTCGTAGAAGGAGCGCACCTCCTCCGGGTGCGAGGCGAGCACCCGGAACAGCAGGCGATAGGTGCCCGTGCCGATGTCCTCGGCGATCGGCACGTCGCTGCGCCGCAGCACGTCCAGGACCAGCTCGGCCTCCTGGAGCGCCCGCCCGAGGTCGGCGACGTCCGCGTAGAACGACGAGACGCCGACCGTCCCGTGGCGCTGCAGCCGCGCGGCCAGCCGGCGGGCGGCGGTCAGCGTCGCCGTGGCGTCGGCCCCCGGCAGCAACGCGTAGACGCGGCCCGAGCCCTCCATGTGCTGGGCCAGCGCGCCCGCGTGCTCGCCCGCGATCGTCGCCACCACGTGGCGCGGGCGGTCCGTGGACAGCTCGGCGCACAGCGCCACCGCGCCGTGCGACAGGTCGCAGCCCAGGCGCGCCGCCCGGCGCAGGATCTCGTCCTTCTCCAGGTCGTCGCGGCCGCGCAGCTCCTCCAGGAACGAGCCGCGGAGGTTCTGCTCGACCTCCAGTCGCGCCTCCTCCACCGCCACCTCGGTCAGGCAGGCGACGGCGGCGACGTGCAGGAACTCGAGCGCCTCGGGCACCGGCTCGACCGCGCCGAGCAGGAGCACGGCGCCGATCTGCTCGTCGCCCGAGGCGATCGGCACCTCCGCCACCACCGCGGCCGGCACGGCCGCCGCGCGGCCGCGCGCCCGCTCGCCGACATAGCGGCGCAGCGCGGGCAGCTCGTCGACCGGCCCGGACGCCGCCGCCGCGCCCAGCCGCGGGACCACGATGGCCACGACGCCGCCGGTCTCGCCGGCCGCCAGCGCCGCCACGCCCTCCAGGCCCTCGCCGCCGAGCACCACGTCGACCATCCGCAGGTGCACGGCACGCAGCCGCTCCACCACGGTGGCGCCTCGCCTCGCCGCCTCCATCGCGCTTCACACGCCTCCTCAGAAGTCGTGCGGGGGCGGCCGGAGCCGCCCCCGCACCGGGGTCCTGTCACCCGGTCGCCTGGGCGGCGACCTCCGGGTGGGCCTGCAGGGTCTCCTCACCGGACTCGCCGGTGCGGATCCGGTATGCCTCCTCGACCGGCATGACGAACACCTTGCCGTCGCCGATCGAGCCCGTGCGGGCGTGCCGGAGGATGGCCTCGACCACCGTCTGCACGTCGCCGGTGGCCACGACGCACTCGAGCTTGACCTTCGGCCGCAGCCAGTTGGTCAGCTCCGCGCCGCGGTAGCGCTCGGTGATCCCCTTCTGCCGCCCGGAGCCCTTGACCTCCGAGATCGACAGGGACGGGAACCCGAGGCTCAACAGCTCCATGCGGATCGGCTCGAACGCCTCGTGCCGGATATACGCCTCGATCTTCTTCACGCGGTGACCTCCCGAGTCGTGGCCGCGGGCCTCGCGGGCACGGCCGGCGAAGCCGGCGCGTACCCGACCAGCTCCGGGGCCGGGATGAACTGCTCGGGATAGCCGTACATGCCGTGCTCGGAGATGTCCAGTCCGGCGTCCTCTTCTTCGGCGCTCACGCGCAGGCCGTAGGTCTTCTTGATCAGCCAGAACGTGCCGAAGGACAAGACGAACACGAACGAGAACGCAGACGCCACGCCCAGGACCTGGGCGAACAGCTGGTGGAACGAGCCCGTGTAGACCAGGCCCGGCTTGCCCACCGCGTTGTACTCGGCGAGCCGCGGCGCGGTGAAGAGGCCGCAGGAGATCGTGCCCCAGATGCCGGCCAGGCCGTGCGCGGACAGCGCGCCCACCGGATCGTCGATGTACTTGTCGATCGCGAACACGCCGAGCACGACGATCACGCCGGCGACCGCGCCGATGATCGGGGCGGCCCACAGCTCGACGTAGCCCGACGGCGCCGTGATCGCCACGAGCGCGGCGATCGCGCCGTTGCCGGCCATGCCGATGTCGATCTTCTTGACCTTCACGTACATCACGGCGACGGCCGAGACGACGCCGGCGGCGGCGGCCAGGTTCGTGACCATGGCGATCTCCGGGAAGCGCCCGTCCATCGCCTGCAGGCCCGAGCCGGGGTTGAACCCGAACCAGCCCAGCCACAGGATCAGGATGCCCAGGCCGAACAGCGGCATGTTGTGGCCCGGGATGGCCCGCGGCTTGCCCTCGCGGCCGTACTTGCCGCGGCGCGGCCCGAGCAGCAGCAGCGCGGCGAGCGCGCCGGTGGCGCCGATCAGGTGGACCACGGTCGAGCCGGCGAAGTCCTGCATGCCGAACTTCGTGGCGAGCCAGCCGCCGCCGAAGATCCAGTGGGCGCCGATCGGATAGATGATCGCCGAGAAGACGATCGCGTAGATGATGTAGACGCCGAACTTGATGCGTTCGAGCGTCGTGCCCCAGACGATCGCCAGCGAGACGGCGCAGAACACGAACTGGAAGAACCACAGCGTCTCGACCGTCACGTGGCCGGTGGACTTCGGGCCCGACCAGGCGAGCGGGAAGTTGGCCGCGGCGTGCGGGCCGGCCAGGAAGAAGCCGTGCGTGCCGATGATCTGGTTGCCCGCACCGAACGAGAACGCGAAGCCCACGGCGTAGAACAGCAGGCCGCAGATCGCGAAGTTGACCAGGATCTTGGCGACCACCGTGCCGGCGTTCTTGCCCCGGGAGAACCCGATCTCCAGGAACGCGAATCCGGCCTGCATGAACATCACGAGGATGCCCGCGACGAGCACCCACACGGAGTTGATGGCCACCGCCGGCGGGAAGTGGTTGTCCACCACGTCCTGCAGGGTGCCCCCGTCCGCCAATGCCGCGGTCGGCGCCGCCAGCAGGGCCAGCAGCCCGGCCACCGTGCCGGCTGCCCATCGGGTCCTGCGCATCCGTCCTCCTCTGTCGAACAGCATCGGGAGGAGTGTCGAACCGGGCGGCTGGACCTTCATTGTCCCCGTGTCGAAGATTCCCCTGCCGCACTTCTCCCTGCGGTCGAGGCCGTACGATCGGAGGCCATGCGGCGTCCCGCCCCCCTCCACGACGTCGAGGCGCACGCGGAGCGCCTGTTCGCGCTGTCCCAGGATCTGCTCGGCGCGGCGGACGCCGAGGGCCGCCTGCGCTGGGTGAACGCCGCCTGGGAGCGGCTGATGGGCTGGAGCGAGCAGGAGCTCTACTCGCGCCCCTATCTCGACTTCGTGCACGCGGACGACCGGGCGAAGGTGGCGGCGTTCGCCGAGCGGCTGGCCCACCTGCCGCCGGGCGAGAGCCGGCAGATCGAGACCCGGGCGTGCCGGCGCGACGGCGGGCACCGCTGGCTCCGGGTCAGCGCCGCGGTGGCGGGCGGCGAGGAGCCGATGGTCTACCTGTCCGGCACCGACGTGACCGACCTGCACGAGGCGCTGGCCGACCTGGCGCGCTCGAACGACGAGCTCGACCGCTTCGCCTCGGTGGTCTCGCACGACCTGCGCCAGTCGCTGACCGCGGTGCTCGGCTTCCTGGCGTTGCTGGAGAGCCGGCACGGCGGCGCGCTCGACGAGCGTGCGCTGTCGCTGCTGGTGTCCGCGCGCGACGGCGGCGAACGCATGCGCGTGCTGGTCGACGACCTGCTCGCCTACGCGCGCGTCGGCCACTCCGCCCGGCGCCCCGAGCCGGTCGACACGGCCGAGCTGGCCCGCCGGGTGGCGGCCACCGCCGCGCCGGCCGGCGCCGTCGAGCTGGGCGCGCTGCCCGTCGTGCGCGCGCGGGTGCGCGAGTTCGAGCAGCTGCTGGCCAACCTGGTGGGCAACGCGGCGAAGTTCGTCCCGCCGGGGACGCGGCCGGAGATCGTCGTGCAGGCCGCGCGCGAGGGCGACCACTGGCGCTTCGAGGTGGCGGACAACGGGATCGGCATCCCGCCGCCGCTGGCGGACCGCGTGTTCGGCATGTTCCAGCGCCTTCAGCGCGCAGAGGACTATCCGGGGACGGGGATCGGCCTGGCGATCTGCCACAAGATCGTCGAGGCGGCGGGCGGGCGCATCTGGGTCGAGTCCGGTCGCGCCGGGGGCAGCGTCTTCGTCTTCACCTGGCCGGGTTGACGCCGGGGCGAAACGCCGGTCGCCGCAATTTGGACAGCGGGACAATGAGGGTCCGGCGCGACGCGCCTACCTTAACCGCCTGTCTCTTGATCCTGAGGAGGACCAGGCTCGCATGCCAACCCGCAGCCGTACGCCCAATGTCGCCGCCGCCCAGTGGAGCCCGAACGGCGGCGCGCTGGGCCAGGCGGACCTCACGCAGCCGAGCGCAAACGTGTTCGGCGAGAACGTGTTCTCGGTCGCCGTCCAGCGCCAGCGGCTCCCGAAGGCGGCCTTCCGGCAGCTCGAGGCGTCGATCGCCAAGGGCGAGCCGCTCGAGCCCGAGCTGGCCGACCAGGTCGCCTCGGCCATGCGCGAGTGGGCCATGGAGCGCGGCGCGACCCACTACACCCACTGGTTCCAGCCGCTGACCAACTCGACGGCCGAGAAGCACGACTCCTTCTACCTGCCGACCGGCGACGGCAACGCGATCGCCGAGTTCGGCGGCAAGGAGCTCGTCCAGGGCGAGCCGGACGCCTCGTCGTTCCCGACCGGCGGCATCCGGGCCACGTTCGAGGCCCGCGGCTACACCGCCTGGGACCCGTCGTCGCCCGCGTTCATCCTCGAGAACCCGAACGGGGCGCTGCTGTGCATCCCGACGGCGTTCACCTCCTGGACGGGCGAGGCGCTCGACCACAAGATCCCGCTGCTGCGCTCGATGGACGCGCTGTCGCGGTCGGCCATCCGCGCGCTGAAGCTGCTCGGCGACGACGCCCCGAGCCACGTGTTCACCACCGTCGGGCCCGAGCAGGAGTACTTCCTGATCGACGAGCAGTACTACTTCGAGCGCCCCGACCTCGTGACCACGGGCCGGACGCTGTTCGGGACCAAGCCGCCCAAGGGCCAGGAGCTCGACGACCACTACTTCGGGTCGATCCCGGAGCGCGTGCTGGCCTGCATGCTCGAGACCGAGCAGGAGCTGGCCAAGCTCGGGGTGCCGATCAAGACCCGCCACAACGAGGTCGCGCCGGCCCAGTACGAAGTCGCGCCGATCTTCGAGAACTCGAACGTCGGCTCCGACCACCAGCAGCTGACCATGCAGGTCATGCAGAACGTGGCCCGCCGCTACGGCCTCGTCTGCCTGCTGCACGAGAAGCCGTTCGCCGGCGTCAACGGCTCGGGCAAGCACAACAACTGGTCGATGGGCACCGACACGGGCGTCAACCTGCTCGACCCGGGCGACACCCCGCACGAGAACCTGCTGTTCCTGTTCTTCTGCTCGGCGGTCATCCGCGCGGTCAACACGCACCAGCAGCTGCTGCGCGCGTCGGTGGCCAACGCCGGCCAGGACCACCGGCTCGGCGCCAACGAGGCGCCGCCGGCGATCATCTCGATCTTCCTCGGCGCCGAGCTGGAGAAGGCGTTCACGGCGATCGAGTCCGGCTCGGGCGACGCGGCGACGCCGCAGACCTACCTGTCGCTGGGCGCCTCGGTGCTGCCGCGGCTGCCGCTGCACGGCGGCGACCGCAACCGCACGTCGCCGTTCGCGTTCACCGGCAACAAGTTCGAGTTCCGCGCGCTGGGCTCGTCGATGTCGCTGGCGCTGCCCAACACGGTGCTGAACACGATCGTCGCCGAGGCGATCGACCAGCTGGCCGACAAGCTGGAGGCGGCCACGAGCGACGGCGCCTCGCGCGAGGAGGCCGTGCTGCGCGTCGTCAAGGACGCCTGGGTGGCCAACCAGCAGATCGTGTTCTCGGGCGACAACTACTCCGACGCGTGGCACACGGAGGCCGAGGAGCGCGGGCTGGCGAACCTCGAGCAGAGCCCGGACGCGCTGCCCTGGCTGATCGATCCGACGACCGTCGAGGTCTTCTCGAAGTACGACGTGCTCTCGGAGCGCGAGTTGCACTCGCGCTACGAGGTGTCGCTCGAGCAGTACGTCACCACGATCAACATCGAGGGCGAGACGGCGGCCTCGATCGCCCGCACGATGCTGCTGCCCGCGGCCATCCGCTGGCTGGCCACGCTCCAGGACGTCTCCGGCGGCGCGGGCGTCGCCCGCCTGGTCGAGGAGTCCTCGGAGCTGGTCGACCAGTTCGTCGAGCGGCTGTTCGCGCTCGAGCAGGCGAACGAGAAGCACCCGGAGGACGAGGACGAGAACCCGCTCGAGGCGGCCAAGTACGTGCAGGGCACGGTCATGCCGGCCATGGCCGCCGTCCGCGAGGTCGCGGACAAGCTCGAGCGGATCGTCCCCGACGACCTGTGGCCGCTCCCGAAGTACTCGGAGATCCTCTTCATCAAGTGAGACGCGGTGAGGGCCCGGCCGGGCCGGGCCCTCACACGTCATCGCACTTCCGGGTCCTGCAGGTCAGGCGGTCTTCGCGCAGACGGCGACCACGTCGGCCGCCGTGACATCGATGTTGGCGCCGGTGTTCGCGACGTAGACCGTCCAGCCGTTGCCGCCGGCGGTCGGGTAGGAGGCCAGCACGCCGACGTAGCGCGCGTTGACGTCGCGATGTGAGTCGAGCCCGCCGCCGAGCACGACCTCGCCCGCACCGCAGTTGACGCTCGCCTGCGTCTCGATCCCGTGGATCGCCGTGAAGGGCTGGCGGACGACGTGCACGCCGGCGAGGCCGGGCGGGCCCTGGATGCCCTGCTGGCCCGGGATGCCCTGCGAGCCGGTCTCGCCCTTCTGGCCCGGGATCCCCTGCGAGCCGGTCTCGCCCTTCTGGCCCTGGATGCCCTGCGGGCCGGTGTCGCCCTTGACGCCCGGGATCCCCTGCGGGCCGGTGTCGCCCTTGACGCCCGGGATGCCCTGCGGGCCGGTATCGCCCTTGGGGCCCCGCGGGCCGGCGGGACCCCGCGGCCCGCGCGGACCCACCGGTCCGCGCCGGCCCTGGGATGCGTGCGTGGCGGCGTGTGCCCGAGCAGCCGGGACCGGAGTCGGCCCGCCGTCGGCGGCGAAGCTGGCGCCGGCCAGCGAGAGCGCGGTGAGCAGCGCTGCCCCGATCGGCAGATAGGACTTGTGCAGCATGTGAGCCTCCGTGTTGTGAGTGAAACGGTGGTCCGTTCGACTGACACAACACTAAGTCGAGGATCACGGCCGAACCATGTCAGCCGCCGCGCTGCGGACACGTCATCTGACGGGTTCAGGCGACCGCCTGACACAGTCCGTGTCACTCACGCCGCAGCGCGGCGCAGCGCCTCGATGTCGAGCACGCGGATCTCACGCCGGCGGGTCTCGATCCACCGCAGCGAGCGCATGGTGGCGAACGCGCGGCCGACGGACTCCAGCGAGGCGCCCGTCCACCCGGCCAGCTCCTCCTGAGACAGCCGCAGGCCGATGCGGACGCCGCCGTCGCTCGCGCTGCCGAAGCGGTCGGCCAGCTCGAGCAGCCGCTCTGCCACGCGCCCCAGCGTCGTATGCGCCGTGAACCCCGCGCGCTTGGCGTCGGCGTCGCGCAGCCGCCCCGCCAGCATGCTCAGCAGCGCCATCGCGGCCTCCGGGTGCGCCGCCAGGAACGCGCGGAACGCCGTCGGCGCCAGCGCGAGCGCGTCCACGGCCTCCAGCGCCACGACCGACGCCGAGCGGGGCGAGCGATCGACCGCGGCGAGCTCGCCCACCAGTTCGCCCCGTCCGCGGATCGCCAGCACCACCTCGCGGCCCGACGGGGTCGTCGAGTAGACCTTGACCTGGCCGCCGCGCAGCAGCAACACCGCGTCCGGCGCCTGGCCCTCGTGCATCAGCGCCCGCCCGCGCGCGTACCGGCGGGCGCGCGCCGCCGCCCGCAGCGCGCGCTGCGCCGGAGGCGACAGCGCCGCCCAGAAGTCGTCGCCGGCCACGGCTACGGCCGGTCGAGGACCGGGCAGCCCTGGACCGTGAACTGCCACTGCGTCGAGATGCTCCACGACGCCGCGGGAGCGGGGCGCCAGGCGATCCACACCTGCGTGCCGGGGGGAACGCGCGACCCGAAGACGAGCACGAACTCGGCCGAGTGCGTCATCTCCCCGGGCGTGCCGACCCAGTCGTCGACGCCGCCGCCGATGTCCTCCAGCGGGATCGTGAGGGGATTGCGCGGGATCGTCAGGTCGCCGCGGAAGAGCGCGGGCACGGTGGCCGGGTCGATCCAGGCCGGCGACTGGCCGGCCCAGACCGTGAAGTCATAGAGCGTGACCTTGTCCGGTCGCGCGACGAACGGCGGATGGACGGCAAGCAGCGCGCCGCCGCCGCCGGGCCCGGCGAGCTTGGGGAGCGGAGGGGGCAGCTGGGTCGCGTAGCGGAAGTCCATCCCGCGCGGGCAGACCCAGTCGCTGCCGAACACCGGGAGCGTGCCCCGGCCGGTGATCCAGGACGCCTGCGCAGCCGGGGCGGCAGCGAGCGCCGCCACCGCGACGGCGGCGGCGAGCAGTGAGCGGAACCTCATGAACATGAGAGGCGCCTAGGCGCACGGTGATACCTCGCCGGCCCGCAGCGCCGCGAGCGCCGCGATCGCGCGGCCGGTCAGCGCCCCCGGATCGGGCGCCTCGGCGATGCCGTCGAACAGGGTGTCGTCCAGCCGCAGCGTCGCCGCTGCGGGAACGGCCACCGGCTCGGCGGCGATGACCCGCGCGCTCTCGCGCGCCTCGACGGCCTGCCGGTGCAGGCCCGCGGCCTCGGCCGCGCCGGCGGCAGCGGTCAGCAGGGCCACGGCCTGGGGCGGGTCGGCCGGCGCCCGCAGCGCCGCGATGACCAGCGCGTCGTGGACCACCTGGAGCGCGTCGCCGAGCGCGGCGCCGATCTCCAGCGACCGCGCGGCGCAGGCCAGAGCGGCGTCCGTCGCGCCGGCGCCCCGCAGCAGCTCGGCGGCGTTGGCCACGACGGCCCCCTGGAACCGGCGGTAGCCGATCTCGCGCGCGGCCGCGTAGGCGTCGCTCAGCCGGGCGAGCGCCTCGCCGTTCCGGCCCAGCGCGACCAGCACGCCCGCCAGGTCATTGAGCAGGTGCACGGCGCCGACCCGGTGCCCCGCCTCGCGCGCGAGCGCCAGCGCGCGCTCGAGCTGCTCGCGTGCCGGCTCCAGCTCGCCGCGGTGCCACGCGACGAGGGCAAGCGTGTCGAGGGCCGTGCTCTCCCCCGCGGCGTCGCCGCGCGCGCGGGCGAGCGCCAGGTGCTCGCGGGCCGCGCCCGTCGCCCGGGCGTCGTCGCCGTGCTCGAAGTACACGTGGCCGAGCCGCTCGAGGACGCGAGCGAGCTCCGCCCCGTCGCCCAGCGCGGCGAAGCCGGCGCGGGCGTCCTCGAGCAGGGCGACGGCCCCCGGGAGCGCGCCCTTGTCGGCGAGCAGGCCGCCCAGCGCGGCCCGGGCGCGTGCCGCGGCGCCGGCCGAGCCGGCGACCGCGAGCGCCCCGCGGAAGATCGCCTCCGCCTCGGTCCAGGCACCGGTGAGCCGGAGCACGGCGCCCAGATCGAGCGCCGCCGCGACCGCATCGGAACCGCTCGCGAGCTGGCGCAGGCGGCGGTAGTGGCGGACCGCCGTCTCGTTCGCGAACGCGTCCCGGGCCGCGTCACCCGCGCGCCGCAGGTAGATGCGCTGCTTCGCCGTCTCCCGGGTCTCCCCGTAGTGGTGGGCCAGCGCGTCGAGCACGTCCGGCGCCTTCAGGTCGCCGGTCCGCTCCAGGTGCGCCGCGACCGCGCGGTGCAGGTGCTCGCGCGCGGCGACGGCAAGCGTGGCGTAGGCGACCTCGCGCGTGACGGCGTGCTTGAACACATGGAAGCGGCCGTCGGGACGGACGAGGTCGGCGTCGGCCAGCGCGGCGAGGGCGCTCGCCACCTCATCCGCGCCGCCGAGCCCCGCGTCGCTCCCGCACAGCTCGGCGGCGGCGAAGCGCGCGCCGATCACGCTGGCCACGCGGGCGGTCGCGTGCTCGCGCTCGCCCAGGGCGTCGAGCCGTGCGGTGATGGCGGCGCGCACGCTGTCGGGCAGCGGCCCGCCGCCGTGCCGCCGCGCGAGGCTGGTGAGCTCCTCGGCGAACAGGGGGTTGCCGCCACAGCGGTCGACGATCGCCGCCACGGCCGCCGGCGGCGCGCCCCGCCCGCGCACCAGGCGGGCCAGCGCGGGCGGCGGCAGGCCGTCGAGCCGCAGCGTCGCCGCGTCTGCCAGGCGGGGCGACGCTCCACCCGGGCGCACCGTCACGACGAGCAGGACCGCGAGGCGCGGCAGCTCCGGCCCGAGCCGCTCCAGCAGCGTGCGCGACGGCCCGTCGAGCCACTGGGCATCCTCGAAGGCGAGCAGCACCGGCTCCGTCGCGGCCCGGGCCCGCACCAGTGCGACCACCCGCTCGCTGACCGCCTCGGCCCGGTGCTGCGGGTCGAGGCCGTCCGCGGGCGCGCGTCCGAGCAGCGGCGCCAGCAGCGGCTCGCCCGCGGCGCCGGCCAGCGCGGCGCCGGCCTCCCGCCAGGCGCCGTAGGCGAGGTCGCGCCCGGACGGCCCGCCGCCGCCGCGCAGGACGGCGAAGCCGGGCGAGCGGGCGACCAGCTCCTCGAGGAGGCGGGACTTGCCGATCCCGGCTTCGCCGGACACGATCAGCGCGCCGCCCGCCCCGCCGCGCGCGCGCTCGCGCGCGGCCAGCAACTCGGCGAGCTCCCGCTCGCGGCCGACGAGCGGGTGGCGGGCCGCGACCCGGCGGCGGGGCGCGCGAGCCGCCCGCGCGGGCTCGAACGCGGCGACGGGCTCGCGGCGCCCACGCAGCGCGAACGGGCCGCGCGGCTCCCACTCCCACTCGGCGCCCGCGGGCTCGCGCGTGGGGACGGTGGCCAGGATCTGGCCCGGGCGCGCGGCGAGCATCAAGCGGGCGGCGACATTGACGGCGTCGCCGAGCACGGTGTACTCGCGGCGCGCGGGTGCACCGATGAGCCCGCACAGCACCGTGCCCGTGGCGAGGCCGATCGCCGCGCCGGGCAGCTCCGGTCGCGCCAGCAGGGCGCGGGCGCAGGCGATGGCCCGGCGCTCGTCGTCCTCGTGCGCCAGCGGCGCGCCGAACGTCGCCTTCAGGGTGGGGCCCTTGTCCACCAGCTCCACCTGCAGCAGCGCGCCGTCGAAGCGCGCGAGCACCTCCAGCGCGGCCGCCACGATGCCCTGCAGCCGTCCGCCAGCGGCCGGATCGTCGGCGCTGAGGTCGGCGAAGCGGCAGAACAGCGAGGTGACCCGCCGGTGCTCGGCGAGCAGCGGCTCGCGGCCGGCGTCCAGGCGGGCGGCCACCCTGGGGTGCAGGAACGGCGCGACAAGGCGGCGGGCGCCGGTCACCCGCCGCGGTTCCAGCGGCGGCCCGCGGACCGGCAGCGGCTCGGCCACGGTCGCGCCCGGGCCGGCCCGCGCCGCGGCGGCGGCCGCGCGGGCCAGGACGTCGCCGAACAGGACGTGCTCGAGACGACCCGCGGGATCGCCCACCACGGTGCTGACGAGCGTGCCCGCGGCCAGGCCGACCGACAGCGACAGACCACCCGGCGCGGGCAGCGCGGCGGCGCAGGCGAGCGCCGCCTCGCCGTCAGCGAACACCGAGACGACCGAGTCGCCCACGAAGAGCCCGACCTCGCCGCCGTGGCCATGGACCAGGTCCACGATCGGCGCGAACACCGCGTTCACCGTGTCGCTCAGCTGCTCGGTCCCCGCGGGACCGCTGCGCGCCACGACCTCGCTGCGCCGCGTGAACCCGTGCACGTCCGCCACCAGCACGGCGGCCCGCAACCGATGCGCGCGGCCCAGCGCGGCGCGGTCCCATCCCGCCGCCGGGAACCGGATCAGCCGGGCGGGCAGGAACTCGAGCCGGCCCGCGCCCACGCCCGCGTCTCTACTCGGGCCGGCGCGGCGTATCAACCGCGCCGTCGTCGCGCTCCGGTACGCCGAGCGCGGTGCGCACGAGCGTGGCGAGCAGGGCGATCCCGGTGAACAGCAGCACCCACTTGGGCCAGAAGTCGTCGTCATCGCCCGTCGCCAGCCAGACGGCGATGCAGATCAGGTTCGGGATGACGAACGCGGCGATCCGCTCGCGCATCTCGAGCGACGCGAGGCGTGCGCGGGCCGGCGGCTTCGGCGCCGCCGGGACGGGCAGGTCGGCGGTCAAGGCGGCCAGGTCGCCGACCGTCCGCGCGCCGTAGGCGGCTGCCACGCGCTGCTCGAGCTCGTCGGGCTGCAGCCGCCCCTCGCCCGCCGCCCGGCGCAGCCGGTCGGCCGCCGCCTCGCGGTCGGCATCCGAGGCGAGGTGCGTCGAGCTCATACGGCAAGATTACGGCGTGGATGTGGACGAGCTGTGGGCGCGGTTCGACTCGCTCGAGCCGGCGGAGTTCCGGGAGCGGATGGACGTGCTCGCGGCCGGGCTGCCGCCGGCGGTCGCGGCCTATGAGCGCGCCTCGGCGTTCGACGCCACCGATCATCCGGATCGGGCGGTGCCGCTGTACCGCGAGGCGCTCGCGCTCGGCTTGGGCGAGGACCGGCGGCGCCAGTGCGTCATCCAGCTCGCCAGCTCGCTGCGCAACCTGGGCCGGCCGGAGGAGGCCGCGGCGCTGTTGCGGGACGAGCGCGAGGCCGGCGCGGACGAGGACGACGACGCGGTGGCGGCGTTCCTCGCGCTGGCGCTGGCCGACAGCGGCCGCGAGCGCGAGGCGCTGTCCGTGGCGCTGCTCGCGCTGGCCGGCCACATGGGCCGCTACCGCCGCTCGCTGACGAGCTACGCGCGCGAGCTGTAGCCGCCGCCGAAGAGCGCGCTGAGCAGGCCGCCGTAGGGCGCGGGGTCCGCGCCGTCCGGCGTCTCCGCGTCGCGCGACGACGGCGCGCGGCCGGACGCGGCCGCCGCGCCGGCGGACGTCGTCGCGCGCGACCGGGGCGGCGCCGTGGCCACGGCGGCGGCGTAGGCCGCGAGCGCGGTGGTGACGGTGAGCGAGGTCGGGGTGGTGGCGGCGGCGCGCCGGGCGGCCAGCTGCTCGGCCGTGGTCTGGACCGGGGCGACGGTTGCCGCGGGGGCCGGCGCGGCGTCGCGGCGCACGGCGGCCATGCGCAGGGAGCGCTCGAGATCGCCGGATGATGTGGCGCCCGCCTTGTCGGCGGCCGCGGCCTGCATCGCCGGCGTGGAATCGGCGGGGCGGGTGCGCACGACGGTGTCGGGCCACGGCACCGGGCTCGCCGCCGCTCGCCTCACATCCATCGTCATGTTCCGCACTGCCTCCATCGGTCGCCGTCACGACCCACCGCGGAGCCACCCGGTGCATCGGCGGCGCGCGGCGCGGGCTCGATCGGCCGTCCGTCGACCGCGGCCTCAAGCTGCGGCCGCGCGGGCCGACTACTGCGGGTGGGTCCCACCGCACCACCACCGACGACTTCCCCCTCTAGTCAGCCGGCGGGCGTCGGGGCCCCTTCCCCTCACCCCCTACCGGCGGCCCCTCACGGGGCCGCCGGCGGTTAACTCCCGGGCATGCACGTGTTGATCACGGGCGCGGCGGGCCGGATCGGCACGGTCCTGCGCGCCGGGCTGGACGAGGACTTCGACCTGCGGCTGACCGACGTCGTGGCGGTCGACGACGGGGCGTTCGTGGCCGCCGACCTGAGCGACGCCGGCGCAGTCGATCGCGTGGTCGCAGGCGTCGACGCGGTCGTCCACCTGGGCGCGGTGCCGGACGAGGCGCCGTTCGCCGACATCGCCGGCCCGAACCTGCACGGCGCGTTCCACGTGTTCGACGCCGCGCGGCGCCACGGCGCGCGCCGCGTGGTCTACGCGAGCTCCAACCACGCCACGGGCATGTACCCGGTCGGCGCGCCCCTCGACGGCTCGCAGCCGCCGCGGCCGGACGGGATCTACGGCGCCTCGAAGGTGTGGGGCGAGGCGCTCGGGCGGATGTTCGCCGAGCGCTTCGGGCTGGAGGTCGTCTGCCTGCGCATCGGCTCGTTCCGCGAGCGCCCCACGGAACGCCGCGAGCTCGCCACCTGGCTGTCGCACGGCGACGCGGTCCGGCTCGTGCGCGCCGCCCTGACCGCGCCGCACGTGGGCTTCGAGATCGTCTACGGCGTCTCGCGCAACACCCGCGCCTGGTGGCCGCTGACCGGCGCGCTGGGCTACGACCCGCAGGACGACGCCGAGGCCTACGCGGCCGAGATCGCGGACAAGGGCGAGGACTACGAGCGCCAGGGCGGCCCGAACCCCGCCGCCGACCACGGCGGCTGGGCCTAGCCCGCCGTGGGCGCCATCGAGATCAGCGGGCTGGTCAAGGCGTTCGGCGCGACGCGGGCGCTCGACGGGCTCGACCTGTCGGTGGCGCGGGGCGAGGTGCACGGCTTCCTCGGCCCGAACGGCGCCGGCAAGTCGACCACGATCCGCGTCCTGCTCGGGCTGCTGCGCGCCGACGCCGGCACGGCGCGGCTGCTGGACGGCGACCCGTGGCGCGACGCCGTCGGCGCTGCATCGCCGGCTCGCCTACGTGCCCGGCGACGTGACGCTGTGGCCGAACCTGACCGGCGGCGAGATGATCGACCTGCTCGGGCGGCTGCGCGGCGGGCTCGACCCGGCGCGCCGCGGACGAGCTGCTCGAGCGCTTCGAGCTGGACCCGACCAAGAAGGCCGCGCGTACTCGAAGGGCAACCGGCAGAAGGTCGCGCTGGTGGCCGCGCTGGCCTCGCGACGCGGAGCTGCTGCTCCTCGACGAGCCCACCTCCGGCCTGGACCCGCTGATGGAGGAGGTGTTCCGCGAGTGCGTCGCCGAGGAGCGCGGCAGCGGCCGCACCGTGCTGCTGTCCAGCCACATCCTCGCCGAGGTCGAGGCGCTGTGCGACCGCGTGAGCATCATCCGCGCCGGCCGGACCGTGGAGACCGGCACGCTGGCCGGGCTGCGCCACCTGACGCGCACCTCGATAGAGGCCGAGCTGGCCGCACCGCCGGCCGGGCTGGCGGCTGGCCGGCGTGCACGGGCTGCGAGCTCGACGGGACGCGGGTGCGCTGCGAGGTCGACACGGCGGGCTGCAGGAGCTGCTGCGGCGCTGACGCGACGCCGGCGTGCGCACGCTGGTCAGCCGGCCGCCGACGCTGGAGGAGCTGTTCCTGCGGCACTACACCGCCTCGCGCGGATGGGCCGCCGGAGGCCTCGGACCGCGGCGGGCGCGTGCCGTGAGCCCGCTGCTGCGGCTGAACCTGCGGCGCGACCGGGTGATGCATCCCGGTGTGGGTGCTGTGCCTGGCGGGCTGGCGGTCGCTGACCGCGGCGTCGTTCGCGAGCCTGTACGCCACCGAGGCGTCCCGCCGCGAGGTGGTCGCGGGCGCTCGGCCGCACGCCGGCCACGCTGGCGCTCTACGGGCGGATCTACGCCGACTCGGTCGGCGGGATCACCGCGTGGCGCGTGGGTGGGCTCGGCCACCGCGTTCGCCGGGCTGATGAGCGTGCTGCTCGTGGTCCGCCACACGCGCGCGGAGGAGGACGCGGGGCGCGCCGAGCTGGTCGGCGCCGGCGGCGTCGGGCGGCCCGCGCCGCTGGCCGCCGCGCTGATCGTCGCGGCGCGGCGCCGCCGTGCTGCTCGGCCTGCTCGTGGCCGCCGGGGCTCGTCGCCACCGGGCTGCCCGCCGCCGGGTCGCTCGCCGCTCGGCCTGGGGTTCACCGCGTGCGGCGTGGTCTTCGCGGCGCTGGCCGCGCTGGCCGCGCAGCTGGCCGAGCTCGAGCCGCGCGGCGTCCGGGCTCGGCGCTGGCGGCGCTCGGCGCCGCGTACCTCGTCGCGGGCGGTGGGGGACGCCGGCCCGCACTGGCTGTCCTGGCTCTCGCCGCTGGGCTGGGGCCAGCAGCTGCGGCCGTTCGCCGGCGAGCGCTGGTGGGCGGTGGCCCGCTCGCTGCGCCTGCTCGCCGTGGCCGCCACGCTCGCGGCGTTCCGGCTCGCCGCGCCGGCGCGACCTCGGCGCGGGGCTGCTCGCGCCGCGGCCCGGCCCCGGCGCGCGCGGCGCGCTGCGCAGCGCGTCCGCGCTCGCCTGGCGGCTGCAGCGCGGCGCCGCTGGCCGGCTGGATCGCCGGCTTCGCCGCCGGCGGCGCGGCGATCGGCAGCGTGGCCAAGGACGTGGGCGACATCATCGGCAACAGCGCGCAGGTGCGCGACGCGATCGCCAAGCTCGGCGGCGCCCATGCGCTGTCGGACGCCTACCTCGCGGCCTCGCTGCAGCTGCTCGCGTTCATCGCCGCCGCCTACGGCGTGCAGGCCGTGCTGCGCCTGCGGGCAGAGGAGGCGTCCGGCCGGGCGGAGCCGGTCCTGGCCACGGCGACGAGCCGGGCCGCCTGGGCGGCCGGCCACCTGCTGGTGGCCGCCGGCGGGGCCGCCGCGCTGCTGGCCGCGGCCGGCCTGACCGCCGGCCTCGCGCACGCGTTGCAGACCGGCGACGCGGCCCAGCTGCCGCGCGTGCTCGGTGCGGCGCTGGCCCAGGCGCCGGCCGCCTGGGTGCTCGCCGGCGCGGCGGCCGCGCTGTTCGGGGCGTCGGGCCGCCTGGCCGTGGCCGCCTGGGCGCTGCTGGCCGCCTGCCTCGTGCTCGGCCAGCTCGGCGCCGTCTTCGACCTCCCCCGCGCCGCGCTCGACCTGAGCCCGTTCACGCACGCGCCCCGGCTGCCCGGCGGCGCGCTGACCGCCGCGCCGCTCACGCTGGCGGCGATCGCCGCGGCGCTCGCGGCGGCCGGCCTGGCCGCGCTGCGCCGCCGTGACCTGGACGCCTGACCAAACCTTGCCATAGTTGTGTCAAGGTTGCGCTAGCCTTTCGGGACCATGCGCGATTTCCTCGCCGCCACCCGCGACCGCGTCGTCGTCTTCGACGGCGGCATGGGCGCGACGCTCGAGCAGTTCGACCTGAGCCTCGGAGCGACTACGCGGCTGCCCGGCGACTGCCACGAGGCGCTCGTGCTCAACCGCCCGGACGTCATCGAGGGCGTGCACGAGTCGATGATCGAGGCCGGCGCCGAGGTCGTGCGAGACCGACACCTTCCAGGCCTCGCGGCTCAAGCTCGACGAGTGGGGCCTGGGCGACGCACACGCTGGAGATCAACGCCAAGGCCGCCGAGATCGCCCGCAAGGCGGTCGGCGAGGACCGCTTCGTCGCCGGCTCGATCGGCCCCACCGGCTTCCTGCCCGCCTCCGAGGACCCGACGCTGGGCAACGATCGCGCTTCCGCGAGCTGGTCGAGGTCTTCGCCGAGCAGGCCCGCGGCCTGCTCGACGGGCGGCGTCGACCTGATCATCATCGAGACCGCGCAGGACATCCTCGAGGTCAAGGCCGCCGTGTTCGGCGCCCGCGAGGCGTTCAAGGCCGCCGGCCGCACGCGTGCCGATCCAGACGTCGCGTCTCGCTGCTGCCCAACGGCGGCAAGATGCTGCTCGGCACCGACATCGGCGCCGCGCTGACCACGCTCGAGGCGCTGAAGGTCGACGTGCATCGGCCTCAACTGCTCGACCGGGCCGGAGGACATGCGCGACGCGATCCGCTTCCTCGGCGAGTACTGCGCCGCTGCCGATCCACTGCATCCCCAACGCCGGCCTGCCGCATCCAGGGGCCCGAACGGCGAGACGATCTTCCCCGAGGAGCCCGAGCCGCTGGCCGACGTCCTCGGCGAGTTCGTCGAGCGCTACGGCGTGTGCGATCGTCGGCGGCTGCTGCGGCACCACGCCCGAGCACATCCGCGCCATCCGCGAGCGCTGCGCCGGCCGACCCGGTCAACGACGCGGCCCGCAGCCGCGCCCGCCGCACCTGAGCTCGATGATCGCCGCCACGCCGCTCGTGCAGGAGCCGCGCCCGACGATCGTCGGCGAGCGCGTCAACTCGCAGGGCTCGCGCAAGGCCAAGGAGCTGCTGCTGGCCGACGACTACGACGGGCCTCGTGCAGGTCGCCGAGGACCAGGTCGAGGGCGGCGCGCACGTGCTCGACCTGTGCGTCGCGCTGACCGAGCGCCAGGACGAGGACGAGCAGATGCGCGAGGTCGTCAAGCGCGTCGTCGCTGACCCAGCCCGCGCCGATCCAGATCGACTCGACCGAGCCCGAGGTGATCGAGGCCGCGCTGGAGCAGATCCCCGGCCGCGCGATCGTCAACTCGGTCAACCTCGAGGCCGGCCGCGACAAGCTCGACCGTCGTCGTGCCGCTGGCCATGGCGCACGGCGCCGCGCTGATCGCGCTGACGATCGACGAGGTCGGCATGGCCAAGACCGCCGAGCGCAAGGTCGAGATCGCCCAGCGCATCAAGGAGCTCGTGTGCGACGAGCACGGGCTCGACCCCGAGCTGCTGATCTTCGACTGCCTGACCTTCACGCTGACCACCGGCGACGACGAGTGGAAGCCGTCGGCGGTCGAGACGATCGAGGGCATCCGCCGCGATCAAGGCCGAGCTGCCCGGCGTCAAGACCTCGCTGGGCGTCTCCAACGTGTCGCTTCGGCGTCGGCCCGCCGGCGCGCGCGCCGTGCTGAACTCGGTCTTCCTGCACCACTGCGTCGAGGCCGGGCTGGACCTCGCGATGGTCAACCCGAACCACATCACGCCGTACGGGGAGATCGCCGAGGAGGAGCGCGAGCTCGCCGACGACCTCGTCTTCAACCGCCGCGAGGACGCGCTCGAGCGCTTCATCGCCCACTTCGAGTCCAAGGGCGCGGAGGCCGAGGCCGAGGTGGCCGACCCGACCGCCGACATGGAGCCCGAGGAGGCGCTGCACTGGCACATCCTGCGGCGCAAGAAGGACGGGCGTCGAGGGCTAGATCGACCGCGCGGTGGAGAAGATCGGCGCCGTCCCGACGCTCAACGACGTGCTGCTGCCCGCGATGAAGGAGGTCGGCGACAAGTTCGGCGCCGGCGAGCTGATCCTGCCCTTCGTGCTCCAGAGCGCCGAGGTCATGAAGCGCGCCGTCGCCCAGCTCGAGAACTACCTGGACAAGCATCGAGGGCTACACCAAGGGCACGGTCGTGCTGGCCACCGTGTTCGGCGACGTGCACGACATCGGCAAGTCGCTGGTCAACACGATCCTCACCAACAACGGCTACACGGTCATCGACCTCGGCAAGCAGGTGCCGATCCAGACGATCCTCGACGCCGCCGAGGAGCACGACGCGACGGCGATCGGGCTCTCGCGCGCTGCTCGTCTCGACCTCCAAGCAGATGCCGCTGTGCGTCCAGGAGCTGCACAGCGCCGGGCCTCGAGTACCCGGTGCTGATCGGCGGCGCGGCGATCAACCGCGACTTCGCGCTGCGCGCGCTCTACCCCGGCGGCAAGGAGTCCGACGAGGTCTACGACCCCGGCGTCTTCTACTGCAAGGACGCGTTCGAGGGCCTGGCCGTGATGGACCAGCTCGTCGACGCCGAGGCGCGCGAGGCGCTGCGTCGCGAAGGTGCGCGACGGCGCCCGCCGCTTGCGCGAGAAGGGCGAGGAGCCCGAGGAGGCTCGACACCTCCGACGCCTCCGTGCGCTCGGCCGTGCGCACCGACGTGCCGATCCCCGAGCCGCCGTTCTGGGGCGTGCGCGAGATCGACGGTCGACCTGGACGAGCTCTACTCGCACCTCGACACGCACGTGCTGTTCAAGCTGCACTGGGGCGGGCGCGGCGTGAAGGGCGAGGCGTGGCGGCAGCTCGTCGCCGAGGACTTCCGGCCGCGGCTGGAGCGCATGTGGCGCGAGCAGACTACCTGCACCCGCGCGCGCTGCTCGGGCTACTTCCCCTGCTACGCCGAGGGCAACGACGTCGTCGTGCTCGACCCCGAGGACCGCGAGACCGTGCTCGAGCGGTTCGTCTTCCCGCGCCAGCCCAAGGCACGACCGCCTGTGCCTGGCCGACTTCTTCCGCCCCAAGGACAGCGGCGAGCTCGACGTCGTCGCGCTGCAGGCCGTCACGGTCGGCGCCGAGGTGACCGACGTGATGGCCCAGCTGGAGGCGCGACGGCGAGTTCGCCGAGCAGCTCTTCGTGCACGGCCTCGGCGTGCAGACGGCCGAGGGCATGGCCGAGTGGCTGCACTGCGCAGATCGCGCGGCCGGCTCGGCATCGCGCACCACCAGGGCCGGCCGCTACTCGTGGGGCTACCCGGCCATGCCCCGAGCAGGCCGAGCACGAGAAGGTCGACGCGCTGCTCGCGCCTCGAGCGATCGGCCTGCACGATCTCGGGCGGCTACGCGCCGATCCCCGAGCAGTCGACGCTGGCGCATCGTCTCCCACCACCCGCAGGCCGTCTACTTCGGCATGGGAAGGCCGGCTTGCTGCCCGAGCGGCTCGCCCGACGACGTCATCGCCGGCACCGATCGCGACCCCTCCCGCTTCGACGCGGCGGCGCTGCGATGAAGGCGCTCGCCATCGACGGCGGCGGCATCCGCGGCCTCATCCCCGCGCTCGTGCTGGCCGAGATCGAGCAGCGGACGGGCCGCGCCATGGCGACGATGGTCGACGTGATCGCCGGCACCTCGACCGGCGCGATCATCGCCTGCGCGCTGGCCAAGCCGAACGCCATGCCGGCCTCCCGGATCGCCGACATCTACGTGCAGGACGGGCCGAAGATCTTCGACGCCTCGCTGCTGCGCCGGATCGTCACCGCCGACGGCTACATCAACGAGCTGTACTCGGACAAGGGCCTGGTCGCGTCGCTGCAGGCGCACCTGGGCGACGCCAAGCTGACCCAGGCCACGACCCGGACGCTGATCACCACCTACGACCTCCAGGGCCGCGCGGAGCTGCTGCTGCGCTCCGACCGCGACGACGTCAGCCTCGTCGACGCCGCCCACGCCTCGTCGGCCGCGCCCACCTACTTCGAGCCGCTGCGCCTGGGCGACCGGACGCTGATCGACGGCGGCGTGGGCGCGATCAACCCGTCCCTGTACGCCTACGCCGAGGCCGGCGGCGACCCGGCGCTGCTGCTCTCGCTCGGCACCGGCTCCCAGACCGCGCCGATGCCGTTCGACGAGGTCAAGGACTGGGGCAAGCTCGAGTGGGCCGCGCCGATCCTCGGCGTCGTGTTCGACGCGGCGGCGGATGCGGTCGACTCGCAGCTCGGCCGGCTCATCGACGGCCACTACATCCGGCTGCAGACGCGGCTGACCGAGGCCAGCGGCGAGCTCGACGACGCCAGCGAGGAGAACCTCGCCGCACTGCGCCGCGAGGCGGAGAAGCTGATCGCCGACCGCAGCGCGGACATCGACCGCGCCTGCGCCCTGCTGACCGCCTAGCGTTCGCCGGGCGCTTAGGCCTCGGCTTCGGCCGGCTGGCCGGGCACGGACAGCGAGACGGGCGTGCTGTGCAGCGCGCGCAAGCGGATCTCGCGCCAGGACAGGCCCTCGGTGACCAGCGCCGGCGCGCCCATGATCACCGCCGTGGCCACCTCCACGGCCTGCAGGATGATCCCGTAGCCGAGCGCCTGGGCGGGCGCGACGCCATACGCGCCGACCAGCACGGCCATGCACGCGGCCTGGAAGACGCCGAGGTTGGACGGCGTCACCGGCAGCACCGCCGTCACGTTGACCGCGAACAGGATGGCCGCGGCGGCACCCAGGTCGGCCTGGCTGTCGAGCCCCAGCGCGACCAGCAGCACGTAGCAGGCGATCCACTGCGCCGCCCAGGCCGACAGCTGCATGCCGACGGCCACGATGCCGTGCCGCGGGCGGGCGAAGACGGTCAGGCCCATGCGCAGCCGGGCCAGCGTGCTCGCGGCCCTGGCGCAGCCAGCGCGAGCGCGAGGCCGGCCCGCTGCGCAGCAGCGCCGGGGCGAGCAGGACCAGGCAGAGCACGCCGATCGGGGCCAGCGCGTACCACACGAGCGCCTGCTGGCGGCCGGCGAACAGCCCGATCGTGGTGAACATCACCGTGCCGAGGATGACCAGCGCGAGCACGTTGATCAGCGTCTGCGAGACGAGCGTGCCGAGCACGACGGGCAGCCGCTCGCGCGGGCGCCCGAGCCGGCGGGCGACGACGAGCGCGCGCGACGGCTCGCCCAGCCGGGCGGGCAGCGTCGCGGACATCAGGACGCCGATCGTCGTGCCCTGCACGGCGTCGACCATCCGCGGCCGGCGCGTCCGGCAGCGCGGCCGTGAGGATCGCGTGCCAGGAGACGGCGCGCAGCAGCATCGAGGCGCACATCAGCCCCAGCCCCACGAGCACCCAGGTGGGGCTGGAGCGCACGAGCGCGTCGCCGATCCGGTTCAGCCCGATGTCGCTTGACCGCCTCATAGGCGCCGATGCCGGTGGCCAGCGCGGCGCCGCCCAGCACCGCGCGGCGGGCCACGTGCAGGCCGGCGCGAGCGTGGCTGCGCGGCAGGGGGTCCAGCGACGGCAGCCGGCGGGCCGGGGCGGGGCCCTGCGGGTCGGCCGGCCGCGCGCCGATGCGCACGGCGGCGCGCTGCGCGACGCCGCGCACCGCGGGCACGGCCCGGGCGTCCGCATAGGCCTCGACGACCTGCTCGGCCACGCGCGGCCAGGCGAACCGCGTGGCGCCGGCCGCCGCGGCGGCGGCCAGGCGCTCGGTCCGCGCGGGGTCGAGCGCCAGGTCGCGCAGCGCCTCGGCCAGCCGCGTCGGGTCGCCGCGGGGCACGAGCACGCCGTCGACGCCGTCGCTCACCACGTCGCGGTAGCCGGCGATGTCGGACGCGACGACCGGCGTCCCGGCGGCGAAGGCCTCGGTCAGCACCATGCCGAACGACTCGCCGCCCAGCGAGGGGGCGCAGAGCACGTCGGCCGCGCGCAGCGCGGCCGTCCTGTGGGCGTCGTCGACCCGGCCGAGCGCGGTCACGCCCTCGCCGTCCATCAGCAGCGGCGCCAGCTCGGCGGCCGTGACGCCGACCACGGTCAGCTCGGCGGGCACGCGGGCGCGCAGCGCCTCGAAGGCGCGCAGCAGCAGCGGCAGGCCCTTGCGCTCCACCGCCTGGCCGACGAACACGATCCGCAACGGCTCGCCCGGCGCGCGGCGGCGCGGCGCGGGCGCGCCGTCCTCCGGCAGGGCGACGCCATTGGGGATCACCCGGTAGTGGCCGCCGTAGAAGCGCCGGCCGGTCCAGGCCGCGGCCTCCGACACCGCGATCCGCACGTGCAGGTGGTTGAGCTTGCGCCGGGCGCCGAGCAGGTTGGCGACGCCGTGCGGCAGCCGGGCCTCCGAGTAGCAGTGGAACGTGCCCACCAGCGGGGCGTCGGTGCTGGTCAGCGCGTCCCAGGACGACCACCGGGGCCACCGGCTCGTGCACGTGGACGACGTCGAACGCGCCCGCCCGCAGCTCGCGGCGCAGCCGGGAGATGACCGACGGAGTGCCCGCGAGGTTGGACACGGCGCCGTTGGACGGCCAGCCGCACGTCCCGCCGAGCGGAACGAGCCACTCCGGCACCTCGCGACGCTGCGGGCGCGCGCCGCGGTGCAGCACGGCGGTCCGCCGCCGGTCGGGATCGAACGGCGCCAGCACCCGCACGTCGTGGCCCGCGCGCAGCAGCTCGTGCGCGAGGGCCTCGATGTGCCGCGTCACGCCGCCGGGGTACGTCCACGAGTACGGGGAGACAAGGGCGACCCGCATGCGCGTGATCCTATGAAGATCCACCGACGACCACGATACGGCTAACCCCTCTTCACCTATCCTGGGAGCCCGGACCCATGCCGGAGCGCCAATTCGTCAAGTACACGTTCCTCAAGGTCGCCCCCGAGTGGCGGCGCCTCGACGCCGACGAGCGCGCCCGTCACAAGCGCGAGGTGATCGCGGCCTGCGAGGACTTCGCCGCCGAGCGCCTGCTGCGCGCCTTCTCCCTGGTGGGTACGCGCGGCGACGCCGATCTCCTGCTGCTCAGTCAGGCCGCGAACCTGGAGCGCATCCACGAGTTCCACGTCGTGCTTGCCCAGAGCGGCCTGATGGGCTGGTGCGAGACGTCCTACTCGTTCCTGGCCATGACCAAGCCGTCGGAGTACTCGGACGAGTCGCGGCTGGAGGTCCGGCCCGCCCACTCCAAGTACCTGTTCGTCTACCCCTTCGTCAAGACCCGCGAGTGGTACGGGATCGACCCGAAGGAGCGCTGGCGGATCATGCAGGAGCACATCCGCGTCGGCCGCGAGTACCCGAGCATCGACCTCAACACGAGCTACTCGTTCGGGCTCGACGACCAGGAGTTCGTCGTGGCCTTCGAGGGCGACGAGCCCGCGGTCTTCCTCGACCTCGTGCAGCGGCTGCGCACGACCGAGGCGTCGGCCTACACGCAGCGCGACACGCCGACCTTCACGTGCCTGGCCATGTCGGTCGAGCGCGCGCTGAACGCGCTCGACGGCGCCGCGCTCGCGCTCGAAGTCTGAAGTTTCCGGCGGTCCTGCCGACCACCGGGGCGATGACCCCCGCCATGACTTCCCAGCGCTACCGGCTGGTCACGCGCTCCGACTTCGACGGCCTCGTCTGCGCCGCCCTGCTCAAGCACCTCGGGATCCTCGAGGACATCCTGTTCGTCCACCCCAAGGACGTGCAGGACGGCAAGGTCGAGCTCGGCCCCAACGACGTCACCACGAACCTGCCGTACCACCCGGACGTGGCGATCTCGTTCGACCACCACCACTCCGAGACGCTGCGCGTCGGGGAGCCCAAGCCGAACCACGTGATCGTCCCGGGCGCCGAGTCGGCCGCCCGCGTGGTCTACGAGTACTACGGCGGGGCGGACGCGTTCCCGGGCATCGAGGAGCTGATGGCGGCCGTGGACAAGGGCGACGCCGCCCGGTTCTCGCTCGACGAGATCCTCCGGCCCGCCGGCTGGGTGCTGCTGAACTTCCTGATGGACCCGCGCACCGGCCTCGGCCGCTTCCGCGAGTTCCGGATCTCCAACTACCAGCTGATGATGCAGCTCATCGACGTCTGCACGGCGATGTCGATCGAGGAGATCCTCGAGACCCCGGACGTCAAGGAGCGCGTCGAGCTCTACTTCGCGCACGCCGCGGCCGCCGAGGAGCAGATCCGCCGCTGCGCCACCGTGCACGGCAACCTCGTCGTGCTCGACCTCCGCGACGAGGAGGTCATCCACCCGACCAACCGCTTCATGCTCTACGCGCTGTTCCCCCAGTGCAACATCTCGATCCACGTGCTGTGGGGCCTGCGGCAGCAGAACACGGTGTTCGCCACGGGCAAGTCGATCCTCGACCGCTCGCTCGCAGACCAACGTCGGCGAGCTGATGCTGAGCTACGGCGGCGGCGGCCACGAGGCGGCCGGCACCTGCCAGGTGGAGAACGAGGACGCCGCGCGCGTCCTGGCCGAGCTGATCGGCAAGATCAACGCGGACGGTTAGGCTCCGGCGCCGTTGCACGCCGCCGATGCCCACCTCGCGCAGGACCCGGTCCTCGAGCACCTGATCGAGGACTTCGGCGGGCCGCTGCCGCTCGAGCCCGACTCGATGGGCCGGCCCGCCGAGCTCTACGGCGCGCTGCTGCGCTCGATCACGGGCCAGCAGCTGTCGGTCAAGGCCGCACGGGCGATCTACGGCCGGCTGACCGAGCGCTTCGGCGGCCGGGCGCCGACGCCGGAGGAGCTGCTGGCCGACGATCCGGAGGAGATGCGCGCGGCGGCGGGGCTGTCGCGGGCCAAGGTGGCCTCCCTGCGCTCGCTGGCCGAGCACGTGCTCGCGGGTGAGCTCGCGCTCGCCGAGCTCGCCCAGCTCCCGGACGCCGAGGTGGCGCGCAAGCTGACCGCGGTGAAGGGCATCGGCCAGTGGACGGCCGACATGTTCCTGATGTTCACGCTGCACCGGCCCGACGTCGTGGCGGTGGGCGACCAGGGGCTGCGCAACGCGGTGATGCGCGCCTATGGGCTCGACGCCGTGCCCACGCCCGAGGCGTTCACGGAGCTGGCCGAGCCCTGGCGGCCGTACCGCACGCGGGCCTGCCTGTACCTCTGGCGGTCGCTGAGCAACGAGCCGAACGCCTGAGCGCCCGGGTAGGTCCGCTCATGTCCGATCGGTCTCGAGCCGACTACCCTAGCCCCGCCATGCGTGCCCGCCTGCCCGCCCTGCTCGCGCTCGCGCTGCTCACGGCGGCGTGCGGCAGCGCGGCCGACCGCCCGACGCGCGACCCGTCGCTGAACCTGCCCACCGACAACGGGATCCGGGCCGCCGTGCGCAAGGCGTCCGCCCCGACGAAGGCGCAGTTCCCGTCGCCGGCCGGCAAGACGCTGCAGCAGCTCGCCGGGAGCATGGCGGCCGGGCCGTCGCTCGCCATGGCCAGCTCGCAGTTCGACAGCGGGACGCTCAACCGGATGGCGTTCGGGGTGATCGGCCAGGACGGCCGGCCGATCTACGGCCCGACGGCGATCTACGTCGCCCGCTCGCCCAACGCGCCGGCCAAGGGCCCGTATCCGGCGCCCGCGGACGTGCTGCTGACCGACGCGCGCTACCGCTCCAAGCAGGCCGCCACCGCCGCCGACCCGTTCGTGGCGGTCTACGGCGCGCCGCGGGTGCCGTTCGCCAAGAGCGGTAGGTACGCGGTGCTGGCCGCGACGAAGTCCGCCGGCAAGGTCCTCGGCGCCGGCGGGACGGTCACCGTGGCGACCAAGGCCCAGGACCGGATCCCGCAGGTCGGCCAGATGGCGCCGAAGGTGCACACGGACACGCTGGCTACGGCGAATGGCGACGTGCGCAAGATCGACACCCGCGACCCGCCGGACGACATGCACAAGGTCGACTTCGCCGACGTGGTCGGCAAGAAGCCGGTGGCGCTGCTGTTCGCCACGCCGCAGCTCTGCCAGTCGCGCGTGTGCGGGCCGGTGACCGACATCGAGTACCAGATGGAGGCCAAGTACGGGAGCGAGATGGACTTCATCCACCAGGAGGTCTATGCCGACAACAACCCGGCGAAGGGCCTGCGCGAGCCGCTGAAGCAGTTCGGGCTGCGCAGCGAGCCGTGGCTGTTCGTGGTCAACAAGCAGGGGCGGATCACCGCCCGGCTCGAGGGGTCGATCGGCGTGCACCAGTTCGAGGCGGCCATCAAGTCCGGCCTGTGAGGCGGGCCGGGGCGGCGCTGGCCGCCGCGCTCGGCGTCCTCGCGCTGTGGGCGCCCGCGCCGGCCTTCGCCCACGGGCTCGTCCAGCGCGAGCAACTGCCGATCCCGCAGTGGCTGTTCGCCTGGGCGGCCGCGGCGGTGCTGGTCATCTCGTTCTTCGCGCTCGCCGTCCTGTGGCCGCAGCCGCGGCTGGAGGGGGACCGCTACTGGCGGCCGGTGATCGGCGGGCGGATCCTGGCCGGGCCGGTGGTGCAGGGGCTGTGCGGGCTGGTCGGGGTCGCGCTGTTCGTGGTCACGATCCTGGCCGGCTACCTCGGTCAGGGCGTGGCGCTGGACAACTGGGCGCCCACCTTCATCCTGATCATCTTCTGGGTCGGGCTGGTGTTCGCCTCGATCCTGTTCGGCGACGTCTTCCGGGCGCTGAGCCCGTGGCGGGCGCTCGGGCGCGTGCTGCCGTCCCAGAACCGGCCGTACCCGCCCTGGCTCGGCCGCTGGCCGGCGGCGGCGGGGCTGCTGGGCTTCACCTGGATCGAGCTCGTGTCGGGCTGGGGCGACCACCCGGCGCGGCTCGTCACCGCCGCGCTGGCCTACACGGCCTGGACGCTGTTCGCCCAGTTCCGCTGGGGCGTCGACGCCTGGTCGCGCTGGGGCGAGTCGTTCTCGGTCTACTACAACCTGTTCTCGCGGCTGTCGATCTGGGAGACCCGCGACGGCGTCGTGGGGGTCCGGCGCCCGCTGACCGGGCTGCCGCCGCTGGACCGCGTGCCCGGCACGGTGCCGCTGGTCGTGGTCATGATCGGCACGGTCACGTTCGACGGCCTCAGCCAGGGCGAGGCCTGGCGCTCGCTGTCGACCGACGCCATCAACGGGCTCGCCCACCTGGGGATCGGCCCGATCGCCGCGTCGGAGATCGCCTCGACGGTCGGGCTGGCGCTGTGCGTGGCGCTGATCGGCGGCTTCTACCGGCTGGGGATCGAGGGCGCGCTGTCGGTGGGCGGCAACCTGTCCCGCGAGCAGCTCGAGAAGGGCTTCATCCACTCGCTCGTGCCGATCGCCGCGGTCTACGTCGCCGCGCACTACTTCTCGTTCCTGATCTTCGAGGGCCAGGCGATCGGCTATCTCGCCTCGGACCCGTTCGGCCAGGGCTGGGACCTGGTCGGCACGGCCGCGTCGGGCATCGACTACGGCCTGTTCTCGCTGAAGGACATCTGGTACGTCCAGGTGGGGTTCGTGGTGGTCGGGCACGTGGCCGCGCTCACCCTGGCCCACGACCGGGCGCTCGTGATGTACCGCGAGCCGCGAAGCTGGCCGTGCGCTCGCAGTACTGGATGCTCGGGGTGATGGTCGGCTTCACCTCGCTCGCGCTCTGGCTGCTCGCCTCGGCCGGCCGCTAGCGGCCCCGGCCGAAATCACGACGCATTCCGGCGGGCCCCGCCCGCCGCTGCCGGGGCAGTCGCCGGCGATGCGCCGTGCTCCCGCCCGTGACCGTGCGCAAGCTTGCGGCAAGGGCGCGGCAACCCGCGCCTCTCAGCCTGCGCTCATGAACCGCTCCCTCCTCGCACTCGTCGCGGCCGCCGTGGCGCTGGCGGCCGGCGCCCCGAGCGCGTTCGCCGACTCGATCGCCTATGTCAAGGACGGCAACGTCTGGCTGTCCACGCCGGACGGCGCGCGCCAGTACCAGGTCACCACGGCCGGCGGCTACGGCGACGTCTCCCAGGCCGACGACGGCACGATGATCGCCACCCACGGCATCCGCCTGCACCGGCTCGACCGCTTCGGCACCGTGCTGGCGGACTTCGCCACGCCCGTGTCCGACGAGCGGCCGGCGCCGGCCAAGCAGTTCTACGGGCCGTTCGACCCGGCGATCTCCCCCGACGGCACCAAGGTCGCCTACACCTACTACTGGATGACGCAGAGCCAGAGCCCGACCTGCTTCCCGCCGGCCTGCGTGACCACGATCAACGAGGGCGGCACGGGCTACTCGCACGCCGACCGGCTCACGAGCTGGGACGAGCCCGGCTTCGGCAAGCACTCGGGCTGGCGCCACCCCGCGTGGGTGGACGACGACACCGTGCTGCTCGGCGACCCCACGCACGCGATCAACTACGACGTGATCCTGGACACGCTCAGCGACGGCACGAACGGCAACCTCGTCCACAACTGGTTCAGCGACATGGTCAACGGCAACCCGGCGACCACGCAGGGCGACATCACGCGCGACAAGTCGAAGCTGGCGTTCGACACCGGCGAGAACGACTCGACGCTGACCGTCTACTGGGCGCCGTCGTTCCCGACGGCGTTCCCGGACGGCGAGTCCGCGCCCGCGGACCGGCCGCACCCCTGCTACCGCTACAGCGACGCCCCCGGCGGCCGCTTCTCGCAGCCCACGTTCGCCCCGGACGGCGGCGCCCTGGCCTACGCCGCGGGCGACGGGATCCACGTCGCCGCGGTGCCTTCGTTCGCCGCCGGCTGCACGCTCGACGGCGCGACGCCGAACCCGCCGCTGGTGATCCCGGGCGCGACCGAGCCCGACTGGGGCCCGGCCGCCGTCCCCACCGGCCGCCCCGCGCCCACGCCCGCGCCGGGCGGCGGCGGTTCGCCGGCCCCGGCCGCTCGGCTCTCGGTCAAGGCGCTGCGCGCGCCGCGCGGCGCCGTGCGGCTCCGGATCACGCCGCCCGGCAAGGGACGGCTGACCGTGAGCGCCAGGCACGCGCGCAAGATGTCGCGCACGATCTCGCGGCCGGTGACGCTGACGCTGCGCGTGAAGGGCCACGCGAGGAAGGTCACGATGATGGTGGCGTTCCGGCCGGCGAGCGGCGCGCCGCTGAGCGCGAAGGTGACCGCACGGATCCGGCGCTGAGACAGGCCCGCAGGAACGGCTTTGCTGGGTAGGGGTGCGGGGGTCTCGGCCGCCGTCCCCGGGTGATCGTTTCTCCGGTGCGGGCGGCGACTGGGGCTCCTTGGCGTCGTATGGAGGCTGTTGCACAAGTCGGTCAAAGATGAGGTGCGTCAATGTGCCGTGGGACGCCACCATGCACGGAGAGCCGGCACGGCAGTGTCAGTGGGACGAGACCTTCTGAGGAGCCGCCTTCGCCCGCCCGTGTCCCACCGTTGAGGTCCGAGCGCTTCGGCGCGGCTTTGCGCAACAGCCTCATGGCGACGGTTAGGCGCCCCACGCGTTTCCGGTGTGACGAGTCTCCGGTCGGTCGTGATCGCTTCGCCAGCCGCGGCGATCGATCATGCGCGGCGGCAGGCTCACCCACCCCTACAAGCAAGCCGTTCGCCGAACCCGCCCGCGGCTGTAGGGACGCTCAGCACGCCGCGGCGGGCGGCGGGGCGGTGGGCTCGCGCCCGCCGCCCCACGCCGTCCACTCGGCGAGCGCGGGCGCGGCGCTCTTGAGGTCGGCGCTCACCAGCCCGCTGGGGAACGCCGGGTCCGAGCGGAACTCGTACTGGAACGCGACGGTCACGGCCGGGTCGCGCCACCAGGTCACGAGCCGGCGGTGCAGCGCGAGGCAGCCCTGGCGCGGGTCCTTGATCGCGTTCGCGGCCGAGAGCCGCTTGGGCGTCGGGCCCACCCCGGTCTCGGTCATCCAGATCGTGAACGGCTCCCCGCAGCCGCGGGCCTTCAGCGCCTTGACCACCGCGGGGACCGGGTCCGGGCCGCCGACGTAGCCGTGCTGGCTCCACACCGTGGAGGCGCACACGACGTCGCGCGGCAGCCCGGCGATGAACGACTGCACGGAGGTGAGGTAGGCGGTGTCCCGGAGCAGGCCGGCGGTCTCGCCGAGCACGATCTGCTGGTCCCCCAGCGCCTGCGCGAGCGTCTGCTGGAGCGTGCGCACGATGCCGGCGTAGGCGTCCGGCGCGAGGCTGGGCGAGTGCGCATCGCAGCTGTTGCGCTGCGGGCTGAGGAACGCGGGCAGGTTCGGCTCGTTCCAGGCGCTCCAGAACCGCAGCTGGGCGCCGGCCTTGGCCGCCGCGGCGAGGATGTCCTTGACCAGCTGCGCGTACGCGGTAAGGCCCGCCTGGCTGGGCGGGCGCGCGCCGGGCTGCGTGCCCGGCTTCTCGCAGCCCTGCGGCGGCGAGGCGGCCCAGCGCGGCGTGTTGAGGATCACCACGAGCGCCTGCCAGCCACCCTCGCGCTGGCGCGAGGCGAGCGCTTGCAGCTGCTCGGTGATCCCGCTGTAGGGCTCGCACGGCGCGACGGTGCGGCTGCAGCCGCCCTGGTACTGCGCCAGGTCGGCCGGCACGCCGGCCGCGGGCTGGATCGCCGCCCAGTCGACGAGCAGGCGGTAGTAGGCCGGCCGGATCGCGCCCAGCGCGTCGCGCCAGCGCCCCCAGGGCGACGGCAGCCGGCGGTTGGCCGGGCTGGCGACGAGGTTCGGGTTGTACTCGGTGATCCCCACCGCGAGCCCCTTGCCCGCCGCGGGCAGCGGCTGGGCGGCGCGTCGGCGTCGGCGTCGGCGTCGGCGTGGCCGTCGGGCGCGGGGTGGCGGTCGGCGTGGGCACGGGGCTCGGGCCGCCGCCCCGCGACGCGACGACGATGACGACGGCGACGACGAGGAGCCCGGCGCCGCCGGCCACCCATGCGGCCCGACGCCGCATCAGCCCGTGGGGCTAGACGGCCGAGACCTCTTCCTCGTCCGCGACGCGGAACGAGGAGCCGCAGCCGCAGGCCGCGATCACGTTCGGGTTCTCGACCTTGAAGCCCGCGCCCTGCAGGCCCTCGACGTAGTCGACCACCGCGCCGCGCACATACGGCAGGCTGGGGCCGTCGACGAGGATGCGCAGGCCGTGGTCCTCGAACACCTCGTCGTCCGCGCGCTGGCTGTCGAACGCCAGCGCGTACTGGAAGCCGGAGCAGCCGCCGCCGCGGACGCCCACGCGCAGCCCCGACGTCTGGATGTCGGCGCTCTGGGACGCGAGAAACTCCTGGACCTTCTGGGCGCCCTTGTCGGTGAAGGTGATCACGTGTGCAAACTCCCGGGTGGGGCTCACTGCCAATGCTTCCCAAAGTGTAGCGACCGCTAGGCTGTCAACGAAGATGCCGACCACCGACGACCTCAAGGAGCGCATCGAGGCCGCGATCCCCGGCGCACAGGCCGACGTGACGGACCTGACGGGCACCGGAGACCACTTCCGCGCGACGGTCGTCGCCCGCGAGTTCGCGGGGCTGAGCCGCATCGAGCAGCACCGCCGTGTCTACGCGGTGTTCGGGGCCGAGATCGGTGGCCCCATCCATGCCCTGTCCCTCGTCACGAAGGCGGAACAGACCCCGTGAGCAACCCCATCCGCGACGAGATCCAGAACGCGATCTCCGAGCACGACGTCATCCTCTTCATGAAGGGCGTGCCCGAGCGCCCGATGTGCGGCTTCTCAGCCCGCACCGTGGCCGCCCTGGACACGCTCGGCGCGGCCTACGCCGCCGTCGACGTGCTGCCGGATCCGCGCATCCGCCAGGAGCTGTCGGCCATCTCGAACTGGCCGACCATCCCCCAGCTGTTCGTCAAGGGCGAGCTGGTGGGCGGCTGCGACATCGTCAGCGAGATGTACGAGTCCGGCGAGCTGGCCGAGACGCTCGGCCTCTCGGCGCCCGCGGAGGCGCCCGAGCAGGCGCCGGCCGCGGCCGAGCCGGGCGCTCCGCCCCTCCAGATCCACAACCATCTCGCAAACTAGGCTCGTCATGCTCGCCGTGGCGGCGGCGGCGCGATGACCCGGATCCTCGTCGTCCACCACCTGGCGCAGCCGTTCCTGGGCCACGCCGCGGCGCCGCTGGCCGGCGCCGAGCTCGACGAGCGCTTCCGCGGCGACCCGCTGCCCGCGCTCGACGGGTTCGACGGGGTGCTCTCGTTCGGCGGCGAGCAGTCGGTCACCGCGCCGGCCGAGCTGGAGGGCGAGGCAGCGCTGCTGCGCGAGGCGGTCGCTCGCGGCGTGCCCGTGCTCGGCGTCTGCCTCGGCGCCCAGCTGCTGGCCCACGCGCTCGGCGGGACGGTGGCCCGGCGCCCGCGCCGGCTCGTCGCCTGGACGCCGCTGGAGCCGCTCCCCGCCGCGGCCGGCGATCCGCTGTTCGACGCGCTGCCGGCGGGCGGCATGGCGCTCAACTGGAACGAGGACGGCCTGGAGCCGCCGCCGGGCGCGGTCGAGCTGCTCAGGCGCGTCGACGGCGCCGGCGCGCAGGCGTTTCGCCACGGGCGCGCCTGGGGGATCCAGTTCCACCCGGAGGTCGACGCCGCGACCCTGGACGCCTGGTACGCCGGCTGGCCTGCGGCGGTGACCGCCGCCGGCACCACGGAGGCGCAGGCGCGCGCCGCGGACGCGCGCCACGAGCCGGGCCAGACCGAGGTGGCGGCGGCGATCTTCGGCGGCCTCGTGCGGGTTGCTGCCGGCGACGGCGCGCCACGGGAGTCCGGCCCCGCGGGCCGGCACTCCCAGCAACCCGAGCCCGAAGGGCGAGGCGTTGCCTTCGCCTGACGTCGTCGCGTTCGTGCGCGGCGCGCTGCCGGCGGCGCCGGCGCGGGTGCTCGAGGTGGGCGCCGGCGACGGGGCGCTCGCCGCGGCGCTGCGCGACGCCGGCTACGACGTCGTCGCGCTCGACCCGGCCGGCGGCGACGGGATCCTCGCGGTGCCGCTGCACGAGCTGGACGCGCCCGCCGCGTCGTTCGACGCCGCCGTGGCCATCGTGTCGCTGCACCACGTCCAGCCGCTGGCCCGCTCGTGCCGCCGGCTCGGCGAGGTGCTCAAGCCCGGCGCACCGCTCCTGGTGGACGAGATGGACGTCGACCGCCTGGACGAGCGCGCGGTCGCGTGGTGGCTGGCACAGCGCCGGGCGCTCGGCTCGCCGCGCGAGGAGTCGCCGGCCGAGCACGTGGCCGAGATGCGCGCGCACATCCACCCCGTGGCGCGCGTCGCCGAAGCGCTGGCGCCGTGGTTCGACGCCGGCGCGCCGGTGCCCGGCCCGTACCTGTACCGCCGCCATCTCGACTGGGCGCTGCGCCCCGTGGAAGAGGCGCTGATCGCCGCCGGCGCGCTCCCCGCCGTCGGCGTCCGGCTCGTGGCGACGCGGCGCTAGCGCTTGGCCAGCCGGCGCGCGCCCTCGCCGGCCGGGGCGTACTCGAGCCCGTAATGGCGGTAGATGCGCGCCTCCTCGTTCAGGGAGAGCTCGGCGTCGGTGTCGAAGCTCGGGGCCTTCTTGACGTCGCTCTTGGCCTGGTCGACGCGCACGTACTCGCGCCCGGCGCTCGCGCCCGCGAGCGGGATGAACGTGATCGACTTGCTCACCAGGCCGCTCTTGACCGCCGCGAACGCGGGGTCGTCGGTCTCCCCGTCGAAGTAGACCTCGTCCAGCTTGCCGAGCTTGTCGCCGGTGCGGTCCACGACGTCCTGGCCGCGCCAGTCGGTGATGTTCTCCACCGGGATCATGGCGTGGGCCTACCCCAGATCGCGCCGGTGGAACGCCACCAGCCCGGCGGCGCCCACAGCGACGAGGTACGCCACGGTGTACGGGCCCAGTAGCGGCCCGAACGTGACCGCGCCGCCGAACGGCCCGAGGCTGATGGCCAGCCGGGTGAAGCCGTACGTGTCCGCGGTGATCGCGCTCAGCGCCGCCTGGTAGAGCGCCTCGAACGGCAGCAGCCAGGACGCCACCTTGGCCACGTTCGTGAGCGTGTCCGAGCTCAGCGTCTCGCCGATCTGCCCGAGCAGGCCGGCGGTCAGCCCGGCGCCGAAGAGCATGAACACGGCGATCCCGTTGGCCACGCTCGACAGCACGACCGAGCCGGCGAGCGACAGCGCGACGACCACCGCCATCGCCGCGCCCAGCTCCAGCGCGGGGACCACGACGCGGTCCGGCCACCAGCCGCCGGCCGCGTGGGTGATCGCCGCGCAGGCTCCGAACACGGCGATCACGTAGGCGGCGCAGACCGAGGCGGCGGCCACGAAGCGGCCGAGCAGGAACGTCGCGCGCGGCAGCGGGCGCACGAGCAGTGGCTGCAGCAGGCCGCGCTCGGCGTCGCCGCGCACCGCGCCGAGCGTCAGGAACACGGCCAGGATCGCGCCGAGGAACAGGTCGGCGAACATCGCCAGCCCGAGCAGGATCGAGCCCGCGACCACCGGTCCCTGGATGCCGGTGCCCGTGTCGATCTGGTCCGCCGCCTTGAACGCCTGCCAGCAGCCGAGCGCGTACAGCGCGAGGAAGGCCACGGTGAGCAGCGCAACCACCACGAACACGCGCCGGCGCACGGACTCGCGCAGCGAGAACCCGGCGATCACGCGAACCCCGCTCATCGCCCCCCGACCACCTCGAGGTAGACGTCCTCGAGCGAGGAGCGGAGCACCCGCACCGCGTACACGTCCTCCCCCGCCTCCACCAGCTCGCGCACCAGCCGCGGCGCGTCCTCGCGGGCGGCGTCCGGGAAGCGCCGCAGGCCGCCGCCGGTCTCGACCTCCACGCCGCCGGCCCGCGAGAGCTCGTCCGGCGCGCCCGCGGCCACCACCTCGCCGCGGGCGATGATCGCCACCCGGTCGCACACCAGCTCGACCTCCGACAGCAGGTGCGAGTTCAGCAGCACGGCCACGCCGCGCCGGCGCAGCTCCTCCAGCAGCTCACGCACCGTGCGCCGGCCCGCGGGGTCGAGCGCGCTGGTCGGCTCGTCGAGCAGCAGCACCCGCGGCGACCCGATCATCGCCTGCGCCAGCCCGAGGCGCTGCTGCATGCCCTTCGACATCGCCCCCACGCGCCGGTCGGCCACGTCGGCCAGGCCGACGAGGTCGAGCAGCTCGGCCCGCTCGGCCGCGCCGCCCGCTCCGTCCCCGAGCCGCTGGTGCAGCGCCATCACCTCGTCCGCGCTCAGGAAGTCCGGGAAGCGGAACAGCTCGGCCAGGTAGCCGAGCGCGCGGTTGGCCGCGCGCGAGCCGGCCGGCGCGCCGGCCACCTGCACGCCGCCTGCGCTGGGCCAAACGAGCCCGCAGGCGATCTTGACCAGCGTCGACTTGCCGGCGCCGTTCGGCCCCAGCAGGCCGACCAGCTCGCCCTCGTCCACGGTCAGGTCGACGCCCTTGAGCGCGTCCGTGGTTCCGTAGCGCTTGTGCAGATCGCGGACGGCGAGAGCGGCGGACACGGTTAGCATCGTGCCCGATGACGCACGTGGAAGCCGCGCCACCGCTGCACTGGGACGGGCAGCGGCTGCACATCCTCGACCAGACCCGGCTGCCGGCCGAGGAGGTCTTCCTCACGCTCACCGGCGCCGACGACACCGCGGCGGCGATCCGCCGGCTCGCCGTGCGCGGCGCGCCGCTGATCGGGATCGCCGCCGGCTACGGGCTCGCCATGGAGGTCGTGCGCACCGCCGACTTCGAGGACGCCGCGGCGCGCCTCGCCGCGGCCCGGCCGACCGCGCGCAACCTCGCCTGGGCGGTGGGGCGCGTGTTCCGGGCCGCCCAGGGCGGCGGCGCGGCCGCCGCCGTGGCCGAGGCCGACGCGATCGCCGCCGAGGACGCCGCCGCCTGCGCCGCGCTGGCCGTGCACGGCGCCGAGGCGCTGCACGCCGTCCTGCCCGCCGGCCCGCTCACGCTGCTCACCCACTGCAACACCGGCGCGCTGGCCGCGTCCGGGCGCGGGACCGCGCTCGGCGTGATCGCCGAGCTGGCCGACCGCCGCCCCGTCCAGGTGCTGGCCTGCGAGGCCCGGCCGCTGCTGCAGGGCGCGCGACTGACGGTGTGGGAGCTGCGCCGGCTCGGCCTCCCGCACGCGCTGCTGGTCGACTCGGCCGCGGCCGGGCTGATCCGGCGGGGCGAGGTGCAGGCGGTGGTGACCGGGTTCGACCGCGTGGCGGCCAACGGCGACGTGGCCAACAAGGTCGGCACCTATCCGCTGGCGCTGGCCGCCTACGCCGCCGGGATCCCGTTCGTGGCCGCCGGGCCGTCGTCCTCGATCGACCTCGACCTGCCCTCGGGCGACGACATCCGGATCGAGGAGCGCGACGCCGCCGAGGTCCGTGGCTCGCTCCCGCCGGACACCCCGTGCCGCAACCCCGCGTTCGACGTGACGCCCGCGCCGCTCGTGTGGGGGATCGTCACCGAGCGCGGCGTGGCCCGGCCGGCGGCGAGCGTCGCCGCGGTGGCCTAGTGGCCGCCCACGCAAATACGCCGGGTTCTGGCGGGCCCCCGCCGCCAGCGACCCACCGTATCTACGGGGACGACCACTAGACCTCCGTCAGCGCGCGCTCGAGGAAGTCGCGCTCGATCGGGCTGTCCACCCGGGCCAGCGCCTCGCGGAACGCCGCGCGGGCCTCCTCGATCCGGCCGAGCCGGCGCAGCAGCACGGCGCGGGAGGCGTGCAGCAGGTGGTAGCCGCCGAGGTCCTCGTCGAGCTCGGCCATCAGCTCGAGACCAGCCTCCGGCCCGCGCAGCTCGGCCACGGCCACGGCGCGGTTGAGCGCGACGACCGGCGACGGCGAGATGGCGAGCAGGCGGTCATAGAGGAAGGCGATGTTGCCCCAGTCCGAGCCGCGGGCGTGCTCGCCGGCGATCGTCGCCTGCAGGAGGTACTTGCCCTCGCGCCCGAGCCGCCAGGCGCGGGCGACGAGCTGCATCCCCTCGCCGATCTCCGCCCGGTCCCAGCGCGACCGGTCCTGGTCGGGCAGCAGCACGAGCCGCTCGTCGACGACCCGTGCGGCACGGCGCGAGTCCTGCAGCAGCATCAGCGCCAGCAGCGCGAGGGCCTCGCTCTCGTCGGGCATCAGCGCCACGACCACGCGGCCGAGCCGGATCGCCTCCGCGCACAGCTCCGCGCGCACGGGCGGGCCGTACCCGGCGTTGAAGATCAGATAGAGCGTGGCCAGCACGCTCTGCAGCCGCTCCGGCAGGTCGGCGTCGCGCGGCACCTCGTAGCGGATGCCGGCGCCGGCGATCTTCGCCTTGGCGCGGACGATCCGCTGGGCCATCGCCGGCTCGGACACGAGGAACGCGCGCGCGACCTCGGCCGTGGTCAGCCCGCCCAGCGCGCGCAGCGTCAACCCCACCCGCGCCTCGGCCGAGAGGGCCGGGTGGCAGGTGGTGAAGATCAGGCGCAGGCGGTCGTCGGGGATCGGGCTCACAGGGTGCGCTTCCTCGTCCTCGCCGCCCCCGAGGGCGCGCAGCTCGGCCTCGAGTGCGGCTCTCCGGCCGGCCCAGCGGCGCTCGGTGCGGATCCGGTCGATCGCCCGGTTGCGGGCCGCGGTGACGATCCAGGCCGCCGGGTTGGCCGGCACGCCGTGCGCCGGCCAGCGCTCGAGCGCCACGAGGAATGCGTCCTGGACCGCCTCCTCGGCGCGGTCGAGGTCGCCGAGGATGCGGGCGAGGACGGCGACCGCCTGCCCCGACTCGCGCCGGAACAGGCGGTCCAGGACGGCGTGCGGCGGTCCGCTCAGGACGCGGTCGCCGCCGCGGGAGCGGCGTCGCCGCCGGGCATCTCGTCGTAGACCATCACGGGGCGGACCTCGATCGACCCGGTCTTGGCCTCCGGGATCCGGGCCGCCCAGGCCAGGGCCTCGTCGAGGTCCTTGCACTCGAGCATGTAGAAGCCGCCGAGCTGCTCCTTGGTCTCGGCGAACGGGCCGTCGGTGAGCAGCCGCTCGCCGTCGCGCACGCGCACCGTGGTCGCGGTGGCCGACGGCTGGAGCCCGTCGCCGCCGGCGAAGACGCCCGCCTTGCCGGCCGCCTCGCCGAACTCGCCGTGTGCGGCGAAGACCGCGCCGATCTCCTCTGGCGTGGCGTTCGCGTACTGCGATTCGTCGTTGAAGATAATGGCCATGTACTTCACGGCACCCTCCGTCTCCGGTCGTTCGCGGCGCCCCTCGCCGCGATCTGACCCTACGACGTCCGGGGCCGCCGCGTTCGACATTCCTGGCGCGTCGGCGCTCACCCTCCCCGGCGGGCAGTAGGCTGGCGGCCCGCATGCCGCCCGTCGCCGTCGTCACGGACACCACGCAGTACCTGCCGTCCGAGGTGATCGTGCGCCACGGCATCCACCTCGTGTCGCTCTACGTGAACTGGAACGGGCGCACGGACCGCGAGGCCGACCTGCCCGACTACGACGCCTACTACGACTTCCTGCGGTCGGGCGGCGAGCTGCCGAGCACGTCGCAGCCGTCGATCGGCGACTTCCTCGCGGTCTACGAGCCGCTGCTCGACGCCGGTCAGGACGTCCTGTCGATCCACCTCAGCGGCGGCATCTCGGGCACGGTGCACGTGGCCGAGCAGGCGCGCGACGCGCTGACCGAGCAGGGCCTCGACCCGGAGCGCATCGCCGTGGTGGACTCCCGCACCGGCTGCGCCGGCCACGGCTTCATGGCGGTGGCGGCGGCCAACGCGGTCGCGGGCGGCGCCGACCTGGCCGGCGCGCTGGCCGCCGCGCAGGCACAGCGCGCGGACTGGAAGCTGCTCGTGATGGTCGACACGCTCGAGTACCTGCGCCGCGGCGGGCGGATCGGCGGGGCGCGCGCGTGGATCGGCGCGACGCTGAAGATCAAGCCGATCCTCACGATCGAGGGCGAGATGCAGCCCGTCGAGCGCGTGCGCACGTCCGGCCGCGCGTTCGAGCGGCTCGTGGCCCACCTGGAGCAGCGCCACGAGAACGGCTGCGACGGCTTCGCCGTCCAGCACATCCAGGCGCTCGACGGAGGCCGAGCGGATGGCCGAGCGCGGCCGGGAGATCTACGGGCGCGATCCCGAGATGGTCTCGGAGATCGGCCCGGTGATCGGTACCCACACCGGCCCCGGCATCCTCGGGGTCGCGGGCCTGCGCACCGGGCTGCTGGGCCCGGTCTGAAGGAATCCGCCGCGGGGCCCGGAATCCCGGGGCGGTGGCCGGCGTCCCGCTCGATCCCCCGAACCGGCGTGACCCGCCGACCGTGCGCATCGAGCCGGCGTACTCGCCGCGCGTGATCGTCCGCACGGTGATGGTCATCGTCGCGGTGGCGATCTCGCTCTACGTCGTCTACCTGCTGCGCAAGCCGATCGGCTGGGTCCTGATCGCCATCTTCCTGGCGGTCGCGTTGTCCGGCCCGGTGAACTGGCTCAGCCTGCGGATGCGCCGCGGCTTCGCGATCATGATCGTCTACCTCTGCCTGCTCCTCATCCCGATCGGGATCGGCGCGCTGATCGTGCCGCCGCTGGTCACCCAGGGCAACAACCTCGTCCAGAACCTGCCCGAGTACGCGCAGGACGCCGAGAACTACACGCGCAAGAACGCCACGCTGCGCAAGATCGAGCGCAACTACGACGTCGTCGGCAAGCTCAAGCAGCAGGCGCAGAAGCTGCCGGGGCGGATCGGCGACGCGGCCAGCGTGCTGGGCAACATCGGCCTCGGCCTGGTCAACTCGCTGTTCGCGCTGTTCACGATCCTGGTGCTGGCCGCGTTCCTGCTCGGCAGCGGGCGCACCTGGGTCGATCGCGCGCTCGAGCTGCGACCACCCGAGCACCGCGAGCGCATCCGCACGGCGCTCGACCACATGAGCCGGGCGGTCGGGTCATACGTGGGCGGCGCGCTCGCGCAGGCGACCGTGGCCGCGGTCACGGCCTACATCGTCCTGATCATCCTCGGCGTGCCGTTCAGCGCGGCGCTGGCCATCATCGTCTTCTTCGCCGACCTGATCCCGCTGGTCGGCGCGACGCTGGGGGCGATCGTCGTCGGCATCGTCACCGTGTTCGCCGACTTCCCCACGGCGACGATCGTGTGGGTGATCTTCTCGATCGTCTATCAGCAGGTGGAGAACACGCTGATCCAGCCGCAGATCCAGCGCCGCGCGGTCGACGTGCACCCGTTCATCGTGCTCGTGTCGGTGCTGTTCGGCGCGACGCTGCTCGGCATCATCGGGGCGCTGGTGGCGATCCCGATCGCCGCGTCGGTGCAGATCGGGATCCGCGAGTGGTGGCGCTACCGCCACGACCAGTCGGTCACCCAGTTGGTCGCGCCGCCCGAGGCAACCCCCGGTTGAGGCCGGGGGCTGCGCGCCTCAGTAGTACAGCCGCGATTTGCGGCGGCCCGTGAGCAGGCCGGTGAACGCGGCGATCCCGCCGCCCACCACGAAGCCGGCCACGGCCGCCCCGATGACCACCTCGCGCTGGTGGCGGCGCAGCTGCCCGCGCCAGTCGGTGGCCCTGGTCACCTCGCCGCGCAGGCGCTCCACGGCCACCCCGAGCTGGGCCCGGTTGGCCTCGATCGACCGCCGGATCTCCTCCGGGGAGCGGGCAGCGCTCACGACGGGGCCTCCGGGCGCTCCACGGCCGTCGGCGTCGCCGGGTGCGGCGCGGTCAGCGTGGCCTTGATGAGCTGGGCCTCCTCGATCGCCATCTGCGGCATGGGCGGCGAGCCCTTGCGGAAGAAGCGGGCGGCCAGGAAGCCGGCGAGGCCGCCGAACAGGAACAGCGCGCCGGCCACGATGAGGTAGCCGATCCAGTAGCTCGTGCCGCCGCTGTCGAGCAGCTGCCAGATCAGCAGCGCGAGGAAGTGCAGGAAGTAGATGAGGCCGGCGAGCACGAACACGCCGGCGGCGGCGCCGACCGCGGCGCCCTTGGCGAGGCCGAGCAGCTTCTCCGTCACCTCGGCCCTGGCGAGCGCGATCTCCTCGCGCACGAGCAGGGACGCCTGCTCGCTGACCTCCTGGATGGCCTCCGCGAGCTCGGATGTCTCTTGGTCCGTCATGGCGCTCAGTCGAAGATCCGCTTGAGGATGCGGGCGGCCAGGAGGGCGCCCACGAACGCGAGGCCGGCCTGCACCTCCGGGCGCTCGAGCGCACCCTGGGCGGCGGCGACCCGGTCGTGCCCGTCGGCCGGCGCCGGGCCGGACGCCGCCGCTGCGGCGACCGCCGGGTCCGTGTGCGAGCCCAGCCCGGGCGAGGTGACGTGGGCGCCGGACAGCGCGGGCGCCGGGCGGGAGGCCTCCTCGGCGCGGCGGCGGGCCTCCTCGGCCGCGGACTCGGCCGCGGCCTCGGCGCGGCGGCGGACCTCCGCGGCCGCGGCCTCCGCCCTTGCGGCGCGCTCGCGCAGCTTGCGCTCCTTGCGCGAGAGCTTCTGCTCCTCGAGCTCCGCGGACTCGACCTGGTCGTGCGCCTTGCCGGTCTCCTCCTCGGCGCGGCGCGCGTCGGTCTCGGCCAGCTCGGCGCGCAACTCGGCCTGACGGGCCTCCGCGGGTGTGGGCTGCTGGAGCCCGTCCTCGGGAGGCGCGTTCCACTCCTGCGTGCGCTGCGGGTCGTCGTCCGGGCTCACTCCGGGGATCTTCCCCGAAGATCCGGCGGAAGAGCACCGCGGCGATCCGGGTGGTCACGATCGAGGCCAGGGCACCGATCCCGGCCACGAGGCCCGACCAGGCGAGGCGCTTGACCAGCTCGTTGTCGCTCATGGCGGCGGAGTCTAGGCGGCGAGCCCGCCGCAGATCGTCTCGACGACGTGGGTCTTGGCCCGGTCATAGGCGCCGTCGCCCTCCTCGAGCAGCCCGAAGATCCAGCCGGTGAGCACCTGCTCGATCGCCCCGTAGAACGCCATCACGGCAAACTCGGCCGGGATCTCGGAGCGGAACTCGCCGCTGGCCTGCGCCTTCTTGACCACCCCGGCGATCAGCTCGTAGGCCTCGCTGATCTTGCCGATGTGCGCGCCGCCGAACGAGTTGGCCGCGCGCGTGACCTCGACGATGATCACCTTCATCAGGTCCGGATCGTGACGGTAGGACTCGATGATGAAGCCGGCGATCGCCCACAGCTTCTCCGTCGCCGGGATGTCGAGCGCGTCCGTCTGGCGGATCGCGTCCAGCAGCACGTCCCAGCGCTCGAGGAACAGCGTGTCGAGCACCTGGTCCTTGGACTGGAAGTAGTGGTAGACGAGCCCGTAGGCCACGCCCGCCTCGTCGGCGATGTCCGACACCCGGCAGGTGTGGAAGCCCTGGCGGGCGAACACGCGCACGGCGGCGTCGAGGATGACGCCGCCGCTTGTCGACGGCGGCCTGCCGCGATGCCACTATGCGTGCACCTCGGCCGGCCAGCTCGTACGCCTGCGGGCGCCGGTTGGCCAGCGACGGCAGGCTGCGGCGGATCTCGGCCTGGCGCTCGAGGTCCAGCTCGGCGAGGACGTACGTCTCGGCGTCCGGCGCGGTGGCCAGCACGACGCCCCAGGGGTCGACGATCATCGAGCGCCCGCCGGAGCGGATGCCCGGGGCGTGCTCGCCGATCTGGTTGGCGGCGACGACGAAGCCTGGTCCTCGATCGCGCGGGCGCGCAGCAGGACCTCCCAGTGCTCGCGCGTGGTGGCCAGCGTGAACGCCGCGGGGACGGCGATGATCTGCGCGCCCCTGACGGCGAGGATGCGGTACAGCTCGGGGAAGCGCAGGTCGTAGCAGACGGTCAGGCCGAGCCGCGTGCCGTCCGCCGTCTGGGAGAGCACGACCTCCTCGCCCGGGGCCTCGTGCGCGGACTCGCGGTACGTGCGCCCGCCGACCTCGACGTCGAACATGTGGATCTTGCGATACGTCGCTCTGGCCTCGCCCGTCGGGGCCGAAGTGGATGGACGTGTTGTGGCGGCGCTTCGCCGTCGCCGGCGGTGAACGAGCCGGCCACGAGGTCGATGCCCAGCTCGCGGGCCGCCGCGCCCGCCCACGTCATGGCGGGGCCGTCGAGCGGCTCCGCGAACGACGGCGTGTCCTGCGGGTCGCCCAGCGCGGGCCACTTCTCGGGCAGCACGACGAGCTCCGCGCCGGCCTGCGCGGCCGCGCGGGTGAGGCGGTCGGCGGCCGCGAGGTTGCGGTCGCGGTCCGGGGTCGACTGCAGCTGAACGGCGGCGGCTCGCACGAGGTTCTCCTTCCCCACACGGATTGACTCGTCAGTCAATCCCGCGTCTGAGCATATCGTCCCCCGCGGTGGCGTTTCAGAAGCGATGGCTGTGGCTCGGCGCGTTCGGTCCCGACGCGATGCTGTGCGTCGCCCGCGCGCGTGTCGGCGCCGCCCGGACAGCGTGGTGGGCGGTGTGGGACGGCCGCGAGCTGCGCGAGGGGCGGCGCGGCGTGGCGGTCTCGGCGACCGGCGCGCGCGCACCCGGCGTCGAGCTGGCGTTCGCCGCCGGCCGCCCGATCGAGGCGACCACCGGGCCGGCGTGGACGCGCAAGACGCCGGGGCGGCTGACCGGCGTCGTGGACGGGCGCCGCTTCGACGCGCCGGCGCTGCTCGACGAGTCGGCCGGGCGCCACCCCCGGCACACGTCGTGGCTGTGGTCGGCGGGCGCGGGCGTGGCCGAGTCGGGCGCCGCCGTGACGTGGAACCTGGTCGCGGGCATGCACCCGGGCGAGAACACCGTGTGGGTGGACGGCGAGCCGCACGCCGTCGCGCCGCCGCGCTTCGACGGGCTGCGCGGCGTGGCCGGATTGACGTTCGACGCGCAGGCGATGCGCGCGCGGCGCGAGAACTGGCTGCTCATCGCGTCGGACTACGAGCAGCCGTTCGGCACCTTTGCGGGCGAGCTGCCGGTCGCCGGCCGCCTGCGGGAAGGCTGGGGCGTGATGGAACGCCACGAGGCCCGCTGGTGACGCGCGGCGAAGCTGCGCCGTGGGCGCGCACGTGATCGAGACGCTCGCTGCCGTCGCGCTGGTGGCGGCGCTCGCCGCGGCGGTCGCGCGCAGCCGGCGCGCGCCGGAGGCGGTCGTGGCGCTCGGCGGCGCGGCCCTCCTGCTCGCCGTGGGCGGGATCTCGTGGCACGGCGCGCGGACGGAGGCGGGCGACCTCGCGCCGACGCTCGTCGTGCTCTCGGCGCTGCTCGTCCTCGGCGAGGGCTGCGAGCGGGCGGGGATGTTCGATGCGCTGGCGGTCCGGATGGCCGCCGGGGCGCGCGGGTCCGGTGTGCGCCTGCTGGCGCTCGTCTTCGCCACCGCGGTCGCGGTGACCGCGGTGCTCGGGCTCGACGCCACCGTCGTCCTGCTCACCCCGGCGGCGTTCGCCGCCGCCGCCCGGGCGCGGCTGCCCGGCCGGCCGGCGGTCTACGCCTGCACGCACCTGGCGAACTCCGCCTCGCTGCTGCTGCCCGTGTCCAACCTCACGAACCTGCTGGCGTTCCACGAGACCGGGCTGGGGTTCGCCCACTTCGCCGCGCTGATGGCGCTGCCCTGGGCGGTGGCCATCGGCGTCGAGTGGGCCGGGTTCCGCTGGGCGTTCAAGGGCGACCTGCGGGCGCATGAAGGCGCGCGCCGGCACGCCGCGGGCGCGGCCGGCGAGGCGGCGGCGCTGCCGCGGGCGCCGCTCGTGGTGCTCGGGCTCACGCTGGCCGGGTTCGTGGCCGCCGGCCCGCTCGGGCTCGACACCGCGTGGCCCGCGGCGGCCGGCGCGCTGGCCATGATCGCGGTGCAGCGCGAGGCGTGGCGCGGCGTCGACCTGTCGCTGGTCGGCTTCGTGCTCGGGCTCTCCGTGACCGTCGCGGCGCTGGCCCAGCACGGGCTCGGCGACCTGGTGACCGACGTGCTGCCGCACGGCTCCAGCCTGCCGGATCTGCTGGCGGCCACTGCGCTCGCCGCGCTCCTGGCCAACCTGCTGAACAACCTGCCCGCGCTGCTCGTGCTGCTGCCGGCGGCGGCCGCGGCCGGCACGCCGACCGTGCTCGCCGTGCTGATCGGCGTCAACGCCGGCCCGAACCTGACCTACGCCGGCTCGCTGGCCACGTTGCTGTGGCGGCGCGTGCTGCGCGCCCGCGACGCCGAGCCGTCGCACCGCGACTTCCACGTGCTCGGCGCACTGACGGTGCCGCCCGTCCTGATAGGAGCGACAATCGCGCTGTGGCTCGTGACCTGAAGGTGCTCGCCTGGCTCACCGAGGCCGGCTGGGAGGCGTGCGTGGACGCCGCCGCCGCGCTGCCGGCGAGCGAGACCACGCTGCTCTTCGTCCCCGCCGAAGAGCTCGCGCCCGCGGCGCCGTTCGGGCGCCGCCGCCGGCTGGACCGCGAGGCGCGGTGGACGGCGGTGTCCGGCGAGGTCGCGGAGAGCCTGCTCGCCGACGCCGCCCGCCGGCTGGGACGGCCGGCGCGGACCGTCGCCGGCCACGGCCGCCCGGAGGACGTGGTGATCGAGGCCGCCGGCGACGCCGACGTGCTCGTGCTGGTGCGCGACGGCCGCGAGCTGCGCGCCGGCCCGCACTCGATCGGTCACGCCACCCGGTTCATCCTCGACCACGCGCCGTGTACCGTGGTGCTCGCGTGGCCGTGACCCTCTCCCCCCGCGGTCACGCTCGTGCCCCATCGGGGCGCGCGGGTGGTCGCGACGCGATGAGCAGCGCCTGCGCGCCGCGGGCCACCGGTCCCTCGGAGTCGCTGAGCACCGACGTGGCCAGCCCCGCCCCGCCCTGGGCGATCTCCGTGCGCGCGTCCAGGCACACCCACTCGCCGCCCGGCTCGCGCAGCACGTGCACCGACAGCTCCGGGTTGATGAACAGGTGCGTGCCCCAGTCGAGCACGGCCGAGACGCCGTTGCCCGAGTCGGCCACCGCGAGCACGCGCTGCAGCGGCAGCGTCTCCACGCCCTCGACGATCGGCACGAGCAGCTTCGTCCACACCACCGCCGGCCCCGGCTCGAGCCAGCCGCTGCGCGCCCAGCGCCACTCGATCGCGCCCGCGTAGCCGAACTCGCCGAACGACGGCGGCGCCGGCTGGGCGATGTCCGGCAGGGGCAGCGGCGGCTGGCCGGACGGCCCCTCGGCCGCCGACGGCAGCACGCGCCACGCCCGCGCGCGCACGACCGGCCGGCCGCCCGCGCGCAGCTCGCCGGCCAGCAGCTCGACCGAGCGCCCCGCGCGCTCCACCTCCACCGCCACCTCGACCGGGCCGACCGGGATCGCGCCCAGGATCTCGAACGTCAGCCGGGCGAACGCCAGCCCAGGCGTGCCCACGCGCGCCAGCTCGCCGGCCAGCAGCGCGGCGGGCGGCCCGCCGTGCTGGTGGCGCGGATCCCACGGCCCGCGCGTCCATTCCGTCGCCTCGAAGCGGCCGCCGCCGCGGGCGACGAAGAAGCTCACGGCGCGAGCCCCAGCATGGACCGCGCCTCGGCCACCGTGGCCAGCCGCCGCCCGGCGTCGGAGGCCATCCGCGCCGCCCGGGCCACGAGGTCGCCGTTGGAGCGGGCCATCTCCCCCTCGGGCAGGTAGAAGTTGTCCTCCAGCCCGACCCGGACGTTGCCGCCCAGCGCCAGCGCCGCGGCCAGCAGCGTCCACTGGGCGCGCGAGATGCCGATCACGCCCCACTGGTGCGGCACGTCGGGCACCTGCTCGGCCATGTGGGCGACGTTGCGCGCGGTCGGGCGGATGCCGCCGGTCACGCCCATCACGAACGACACCTGCAGCGGCGGCGTCAGCTCGCCCAGGTCGAGCAGCGGGTCCAGCGAGGCGACGTGGCCGGAGTCGAAGCACTCGTGCTCGGGCCGGATGCCCGCCTCGACCATCGGCCCGAGCAGCGCCCGGATCGTCGCGAACGAGTTCTCGAACACCGCTTGGAAGACGAAGTCCCGCCGCCGCCGCGAGTACTTCGCGTAGTTCAGCGAGCCCATGTTCAGCGCGCCGACCTCGGGCTTGAGCTCGCGCAGGTAGGCGACCCGCTTCTCCACCGGCACGCCGATCGTCCCCGTCGAGTAGTTGACGATCAGCCCCGCGCCCACCTCCGCCCGGATCGCCTCCGTGATCGCCCGGAAGTCCTCGACCTCGTGCGACGGCGTGCCGTCCGGCCGGCGGGCGTGGATGTGGATCATCACGCCGCCCTCGTCGGCGATCCGGCGCGCCTCGGCGCCGTACTCGGCCGGCGTGTACGGGATCGCCGGGCACTGGTCGCGGCCGGCCAGCGCGCCGGACACGGCGCAGGTCAGGATGACGGGGTCGTCGAGGCTCAGGGCCGGGACTATCGCAAGGACCGGCTGGCCTTGTCGGCGTACATCTGGCGGTCCGCCACGGCCAGCAGGTCGGCCACCGTGGCGCCGTCCGCCGGGAACACGGCCACGCCGACCGCCGCGCCCAGCGGGGCGTCCGTGCCGGCGAACCGCTCGGCGAGCGCGGCCTGGACCCGGTCCACCGAGTCGGGCACCGCGCCGAGGTCGGTGAGCACCACGACGAACTCGTCGCCGCCGAGCCGGGCCACCAGGTCGCGCTCGCGCACGCTGCGCCGCAGCCGCCGGGCCACCTCGCGCAGCACCTCGTCGCCCGCCGCGTGGCCGTGCCGGTCGTTGACCGCCTTGAACCCGTCGAGGTCGAGCATGAGCACGCCGACCGACCGATCGCGCGACGCCGCCCGGGCCAGCGCCGCCTCCAGCGTGCGCTCGAGCGCCCGCCGGTTGGCCAGCCCGGTCAGCGGGTCGTGGTCGGCCTCGTGGCGGGTGCGCCGGTCGCGCTCCACCCGCGCCGTGGCGTCGTCGTAGCTGGCCACCGCACCGTGGATGCGGCCCTCCTCGTCGACCAGCGGGTTCGCGTGCACCTCGACCCACAGCAGCGACCCGTCGCGGCGCACGAATCGCACGACCTCGCCGCGCGTCTCCTCCCCCCGCAGGGCGCGGGCGAGCGGCAGGTGCTCGTCCTCGAGCAGGCGGCCGCGATCGTCGAGCAGGTCCACCGGCACGGCGCTCAGCGCGCGCCCGACGAGCTGGTCGGCGCCGAACAGGTGCGCCGCGGCCGCGTTGGCCAGCACGATCTGGGAGCTCGTGTCGACCACCACCACGCCCTCCTGCAGCCCCGAGAGGATCGAGCGGTTGAGGCGCTCGGACGCCTCCAGGCTGCGCGCCTGCGCCTTCGCCTGGGTCACGTTGGTCGCCGACACGAGCGCCCGGCGCTCGCCGTAGGGCGCGAGCTTGAGCCGCCACCACGACAGCCCCAGCCGCTCGTCGCCCTCGTGACGCGTCTCGATCACGCGTGGCTCGCCGGCGAGGACCGCCTCCCAGTAGACGTCCATCTGGGCCGCGGGGAAGATCTCCACCAGCGGCCGGCCCGCGCACGCACTCAGCGGAAAGCCCGCCTGGCGGTCGCACTCCGGATTGCAGTACACGAGCACCAGCGAGCGCTGGTCATCGCCGGTCGCCTCCCATAGCTGCAGACCGACGGGCACGGCATCGAGGACATGTCGCTCAGCGAGCGTCAGACCGGATTCACGCCGTGCCGGCGCCAAGGACGCTCCACTTTCTTGGATTCTGACAGTTCCAGCGCGCGGATGATCGTGGGCCGCGTCTCGCGCGGGTCGATCACATCGTCGATCATCCCGTTCCCGGCGGCCACGTAGACGTCGATCAGCCCGCGGTAGGCGGCGATCAGCTCGGCCCGCTTCGCCGCCGGGTCCTCGGCCTCCTCGACCTGCTTGCGGAACACGATCTCGACCGCCCCCTCGGCCCCCATCACGGAGATCTCCGCGCTCGGCCAGGCCACGATCAGATCCGGCTCGTAGGCGCGTCCGTTCATGACGTAGTACCCCGCGCCGTAGGCCTTGCGGATCACCACGGTCACCTTGGGGACCGTGGCCGAGGCCACGGCGTGCAGCATCTTCGCGCCGTGGCGGATGATCCCGGCCGCCTCGACCTTCGTGCCCACCATGAACCCGGGCACGTCGACCAGGAACACGAGCGGGACGGCGAACGCGTCGCACAGCGTGACGAAGCGCGCCGCCTTGTCGGCCGAGTCGTTGTCGAGGATGCCGCCGAGCTGGCGCGGCTGCGAGGCCACGATCCCCACCGGCCGGCCGCCCATCCGGGCCAGGCACGTGATCACGGTGCGCGCCCACTTCGGCTTGAGGTCGAGCCAGTCGCCGTCGTCGACGATCAGCCGGATGACGTCGTACATGTCGTACGGCTTGCGGTTGGAATCGGGCAGGACGTCGAGCAGCGCGTCCTCGCGCCGGTCGACGGGGTCGCTCGCCGGCCGCACGGGCGGCGGCTCCTCGCAGCTCGCCGGGAAGAACGACAGGTAGCGCTTGATCACGGCGATGCACTCGGCGTCGTCGGCGCACTCGACGTCGCCGACGCCGGACCGCCGGCAGTGGATCCGGGCGCCGCCCAGCTCCTCGGGCGTGACGTCCTCGCCGATCGCCGCGCGCACCAGGTGCGGGCCGGCCAGCGCCATCGAGCCCTGGCCGGAGACCATCGGCACGAAGTCGGCCAGGCCGGGGATGTAGGCGGTGCCGGCCGCGCACGGGCCCATCACCGCCGCCACCTGCGGGACGACGCCGCTCATGATCGACTCCTCGCGGAACAGCGCGCCGGTGCCGGCGAACAGCGAGCCGACCGCCTCCTGGATCCGCGCGCCCGCCGAGTCGAGCAGCCAGACGATCGGGATCCGCTTGGTCAGCGCCAGCTCGCGCAGGCGGCCGACCTTGATCTCGCCGGTCATCCCCATCGCGCCGGCCATCACGGTGAAGTCGTAGGCGGCGACCGCGACGTGGCGCCCGTCGACGCGGCCGTAGCCGGTGATCACGCCGTCGGCCGGCGCCTCGCGCCCGTCCATCGCGCGCTGGGAGAAGTGCGGGCGCCCGTGGACGCCGAGCTCGGCGAACGTGCCCGCGTCGATGAGGAGGTCGATCCGCTCGCGCGCGGTCAGCTTGCCCGCGGCGTGCTGGCGGGCGATCCGCTCCTCGCCTCCGCCCAGCCGCGCCCGCGCGCGGCGTTCCTCGAGCTCAATCGCGAGTGGCCGCAACATGGCCGTAGCGTGCCAGGCGCGCGTCGGCGAGGCGCAGGGCGGCGGCCACGTTGGCCGCCTCGCGCGGCAGCTCGACCGTGACCGCGCGGGAGACCACGGCGTAGCCGGCGCCCCGCTCGTCCAGCGCGCCGGAGGCGGCGGCCACCACGGCGGCCGCCGCGTCGCCCGTGCCGGGGATGAGCGCGCACAGCTGCACTCCGCCCAGCCGGTAGACCTGGCCCTCTCCGACCATCGCGTGATCCACGCGCGCGGCCAGGCGGGTCAGCAGCTCGTCGCCGGCCAGGTGGCCGTGCGCGTCGTTGAACCCGCGCACGCCCTGCAGGTCGAGCAGGGCGAGCGTGGCCGGCCGGCGCTCGGCCAGCAGTTGCGCGAGGTCGGCCAGCAGTGCGCGCCGGTTGCCGAGCCGGGTGAGCGTGTCGTGCGTGGCGGCGAAGTGCAGCTCGGCCGCCGCCGCGGCGATCCGGCGGTTCGCCCGGCGCAGCTCCACCTCGGCCATCGCCGCGCCGGCGAGGTCCTCCAGCACGCCGTGGTCGCGGCCGGTCCACTGGCGCGGCTGGTGGTCGATGGCGCACAGGGCGCCGAGCCGCTCGCCGGCGGCCGTGGTGAGCGGCACGCCGAGGTAGGCGACGATGCCGAACTCGGAGATCGACGGGTTGTCGCGGACCTTGGGGTGGATGCGGGCGTCGACCACCTCGAGCGGCGCGCCGTCGTCGACGACGTGGCGGCAGAACGAGTGCGACAGCGGCGTCGCGCGCAGGTCGCCCACGCCGATCGCGCTCTTGAACACCTGGCGATCCGGCGTGATGAGCGTGAACAGCGCCACCGGCACGTGCAGCACCTCGCTGACCAGCCGGGTGACGCGGTCGAACGCGTCCTCGGGCGCCGAGTCGACGAGCCCGCTCTCGGCCAGCGCGGCCAGCCGGCGCGGGTCGTCCAGGCCGTCGGTCATGGCAGCAGGGCGCGGACGATGCCGGCCACCAGCTCGGTCCGGCGCGCGCGCTCGGCCGGATCCTCGGGCGCCTCGAACGCGGTGATCTCGGCGCCGACGACGTCGCAGTCGCGCTTGACCTCGGCCAGCAGCGTGCGCAGGCCGCTGTCGCTGAGGCCGTGGTCGACGGGGAACTGCGACGGCAGGATCGACGGGTCGAGCACGTCGACGTCGAGGTGGACGTAGACGGGCAGGCCGCTCAGCCGGCCGGCCGCCTCGGACGGCCGCGCGACCGGCACGCCGGCGGTCTCCACCAGCACGCGCTCGCCGGGGTCGAGGTCGCGCACGCCGCACATCAGCACCTGCGACGGCTCGAGCGCGGGGGCGAAGCCGGCGTCCCAGCGCCCGCAGGCCGCCCCGAGGCACATGCCGCCGAGGAAGTCGCTCGGCGTGGTGTCCGGCGAGTTGAAGTCGCCGTGCGCGTCCAGCCAGAGCACCCGGACGTCCGGCCGGTGGCGCACGACCGCGGAGAACGTGGTCAGGCAGATCGAGCAGTCCGAGCTGGTGAGCAGCGGGAACGCGCCCGCGGCGAGCATGTCCTCCACCTGGCCCCCGGCCTCCAGCAGGCAGCCGTGCGAGTCGCGCAGATCGTCGGACCAGTGGCCGATCCGCGGCTCGCCGGGCGTGCCGACCAGCCGCGCGTCCGGGTCGAGCGCGCGGCCCAGCGCCTCGGCGCCGCGCGCCCCGCCCGCCGTGCGGTCGGAGGTGCGGCAGCGCAGGACGGTGACGCTCAGCGCCCGCGCCATGCCGGCTCGCGCTTGTCGAAGAAGGCCCGGACGCCCTCCTGGATGTCCTCCGTGGAGAACGCCAGCGAGAGCTGGGCGTGCAGGAACTCGAGCGCGTCCGCGAACGCCATGTCCTGGGTGCGGAACAGCGCGTCCTTCCCGAGCCGCATGAGCACGGGCGACTTGGCGGCCAGCCGGTGCGCCCGGTCGGCCACGACCGCGTCGAACTCGTCCGGCGCCGCGACCGTGTTGACGATCCCGAGCCGCTCGGCCTCCTCCGCGGAGATCTGCTCTCCGAGCAGCATGAGCTCCGTGGCCTTCTTGCGCGGGACGTTGCGGTAGATCAGCGCGGCGATCATGAACGGGAAGACGCCCACGTTGATCTCCGGCGTGCCGAAGCGCGCGGTCGCCTTGGCGATCACGAGGTCGCAGGCCAGCGCGAGCCCGAGTGCGCCGGCCAGCACGTGGCCGTTGGCCGCGCAGACGCTCGGCTTGCCGAGCTCGCCGATGGCGCGGAACAGGCGCGGGAAGCGGTCCGTGCTCCAGTGCTTGTGCACCAGCGAGCCGGTCGCGGAGAACTGACCGAGGTCGCCGCCGGCCGAGAACACCTTCTCGTGCGTCGAGGTCAGCACGACGCAGCGCACGGCTCCGTCGGACCGCGCCTGCTCGAGCGCGGCCAGCAGGTCGTCGAGCAGGTCGTCGGACAGCGCGTTGCGCGTCTCGGGCTTGTCGAGCGCGAGCGTCGCGACGCCGTCGGACACGGAGTACTGCACGGACATGGACCTGGCCAGCCTAACCGCCGCCAGCCCCTAGTCTCCACCCATGGCCGCCACCGACGTCCTCAAGCCCGATCACGCGGCGCCGCGCCGCCACTTCATCTTCACCGAGGAGCACGAGGCGCTGCGGGAGTCGATCCGCGCGTTCGTCGAGCGCGAGCTGGCGCCACACGCGGAGGAGTGGGAGGACACGACGTTCCCGGACTCGGTCTTCCGGCGGATGGGCGAGCTGGGCTTCCTCGGGCTGTCGATGCCCGAGGCCTACGGCGGCCAGGGCGGCGACTACTTCTGCAACCTCGTGCTGGCCGAGGAGCTGTCGCACTCGGGCTCGGGCGGGCTGGCCATGGGCGTGGCGGTGCACACCGATATGGCCACGCCGCCGATCCTGCAGTTCGGCACCGAGCAGCAGAAGCAGGCGTACCTCGTCCCGGCGATCCGCGGCGAGAGGATCTCGTGCCTGGGGATCACCGAGCCGGACGCCGGCTCCGACGTCTCCGGCATCCGTACGCGCGCGGTGCGCGAGCGAAGCGGTGACGAAGGCAAGTGCCACGAGTGGGTGATCAACGGCGCCAAGACCTACATCACGAATGGTCACCGCGCCGACTTCATCGTGCTGGTGACGAAGACGGACCCGGACGCGGGCTACGACGGATTCACGCTGTTCCTGGTCGACATGGACGCGCCGGGCGTGGTGCGCGAGAAGCGGCTGGAGAAGCTCGGCATGCACGCGTCGGACACGGCGCTGCTGGCCTTCCAGGACGTACGCGTGCCGGACACCGCCGTGCTCGGCCAGGTCGGGAAGGGCTTCTACCACATCATGTGGGAGCTCCAGGGCGAGCGGCTGATCGGCGCGGCGGGGTGCGTGGCGGGCGCGCAGCGGGCTTTCGACCGCACGCTGGCCTACGCGCTCGAGCGGCGCGCGTTCGGCCGCCAGATCGGCCACTTCCAGGTGATCCGCCACAAGTTCGCCGCCATGGCCACCCAGATCGAGGCGTCCCGGCAGCTCGTCTACACCACCGCCTGGCGGTTCGCCAACGGCGAGTACCCGGTGCGCGAGATCTCGATGGCCAAGCTCCACGCCGCCCAGATGTGCTGCGCGGTGGCGGACGAGTGCCTGCAGATCCACGGCGGCGCCGGCTACATGCGCGAGTACGGCATCGAGCGCGCCTGGCGCGACCTGCGGTTGAACCGGATCGGCGCCGGGACCGACGAGATCATGCTGGATGTCATCGGGCGCTCGTTCGGCCTCTAGCCTGCTCGCGCTCTACTCCGCGGCGTTCGTGGCGCGGCGGCGGCCGGGACAGCGCGTCGTGGACGCGCCGGGCGTGTCCGGGATGCTCGGCGACGCCGAGGACCCCTACTCGCGGCTGCTGGTGACCGACGACCGGGCTGAGCCCGTGCTCACCGCGCTGGAAGGACCCGCGATCGCCATCGTGCTCGACGCGGCGCCAGGCTGTGCGGCGTTGCTGGCGGACTGGGGGGAGACGACGCCGATCGCCCTGATGGTCCGCCCGGAATTGGACACGCTGCCCGAGCCGGCGCTGCCGGCTGAGCTGACGGTGCGCGGGGACGTGCCGCTCGAGGCGATGGTGCGGCTGGTCGACGAGCCGGACGTGGTGCTCGGGCTGCTGCGGCACTCGCCCGCGCGCCTGTTCGCCGCGGTCGACGGCGACGGGGTCGTGCGCGCGACGAGCCGCAGCGCCGTCTACGGCGAGGACGCGAGCGTGTCGTTCGTCAACACCGACCCGGCCTGGCGCGGCCGGGGGATCGGCACGGCGATGACCGCGTTCGCTCTCCGGGACGCTCGTGCGCGCGGCGCGCGGCGGGCATGCCTGAGCGCCACGACGGCCGGACGGGGCATCTACGCACGGTTGGGGTTCTCCGTGGCCGCGTTCGCCACCGACTGCTTCCGGCCGCGCACGACGATCCCCGACTCGTAGGCCAGGATCACCGCCTGCACGCGGTCTCTGAGGCTGAGCTTCGACAGCACGTGGGCGACGTGGGTCTTCACCGTGCCCTCGCTGAGGACGAGCCGCTGGGCGATCTCCGCGTTCGTCAGCCCGCGGGCCAGCAGCTCGAGCACGTCGTGCTCGCGCGGCGTGAGCTCGTCCAGGCCGGGCGCCGGCGCGGCCGGCGGCGAGCCGCGCACGAACTCCTCGATCACGCCGCGGGTGACCGCGGGGGCGATCAGCGCGTCGCCGCGGCCCACGATCTCCACGGCGGCGAGCAGCTCCTCCGGCGGTGCGTCCTTGAGCATGAAGCCGCTGGCCCCGGCGCGCAGCGCGTCGAACACGTACTCGTCGAGCCCGAACGTGGTGAGGATGAGCACGCGGGTGGCGTCGCCGCGCTCAGCGGTGAGCCGGCGGGTGGCCTCGATGCCGTCGACGCGCGGCATCCGGATGTCCATCAGGACGATGTCCGCCCGGGTGCGGCGGGCCGCCTCCACCGCCTCGGCCCCGTCGCCGGCCTCGGCCACCACGTCGACGCCGGCCGACTCGAGCAGCTTGCGGAAGCCGGCGCGGACGAGCGCCTGGTCGTCGGCGATGACCACCCGCGGGCTCACCGCGGCAGCCGGGCGTGGACGCCGAAGCCGCCCTCGGGCCGCGGGCCCGCCTCCAGCTCGCCGCCGTAGAGCGCGACGCGCTCGCGCATGCCGATGAGGCCGTGGCCGGCACCGGCGGGCGCGGCGCCCCGGCCGTCGTCGCGCACGTCGATCTCCAGCGCCGCGGGCGCGTAGGTCACGCGCACCTGCGCGCCGGCGCCGGCGCCGGCGTGCTTGAGCGCGTTCGTCAGCCCCTCCTGGACGATCCGGTACGCGCACAGGTCCAGGCCGGCGGGCAGCGGCGCGGCGGCCCCGTCGACGGTCAGCGCCACCGGCAGCCCGGCGCGGCGCACCTGCTCGACCAGCCGGCCGAGCTCGGCGAGGCCGGGCTGCGGCTCGAGGCGGTCGCGCTCGTCCTCGGGCCGGAGCATCCCGAGCAGCCGGCGCGCCTCGGCGAGCGCCTGGCGCCCGGACTGCTCGATCGCCGCGAGCGTCTCGCGCGTCTCGGTTCGGTCGTCCCGCAGCGCGTGGCGCTCGGCGCCGGCCTGGACGACCATGACGCTGACGTTGTGCGCGACGAGGTCGTGCAGCTCGCGGGCGATCCGGGCGCGCTCCTCCAGCACCGCGTCGCTCGCGTGGCGCTCGAGCAGCTCGGCGCGGGCGGCCAGCGCCTCGGCGCGCAGCTGGCGCCCGCGCACGGCGCCGCGCAGCAGCACCATGATCACGATCGGCACGACGGTGAACAGCACCGTGTCCTGGTAGCGACTCGTCGAGTCGAGCAGCGTGAGCGCGTTGCACGCGGCCAGCGCGACCGCGCCGGCGATGAAGCCGCGGGTGTCGGTCCAGACCGCGATCGCGTAGAGCCCGCACATCCAGGCGACTGCCTCGGCCACCGACGTGCCGTGGCCGCCGGCGAAGTCCTGAGCGGTGACGAGCACGATGGCGGCGACGCCGGCGGCGAGCGGCCACCGGCGGCGCAGCGCCACCGTGGCGCCCAGTCCGAGCGCGATCAGCGCGGCGACCGGCCGCGGGCCTGGCATGGCGTGGCCCACGAAGATCTCGGCGAGCGCGATGACGGCCACCGCCGCGGCGACGAAGCGATCGAGCTTCACGCGCCAACGCTAACGCCCGGCGCGCCGCTTGTCCTCTGTCTTGCGAGGTATCTCGCGCGGCCCGGAGATCATCCGCACGGACGAGGCGGAACACCCCGCTGTGCAGGCGAAATGCCCGCCGGGCCGGCCGTACGGTCCCCGGCATGATCCGCACCGCACTCATCGCCGCCGGCCTCGCGTCGGCCGCCATCGCCGCTCCCGGGCTCGCCCAGACGACCCCGACGTCGCTGCACCTCGTCGCCACGGCCCACCCCAGCGGCGGCTTCTTCACCAAGCACCTGAAGCCGGGCGCTCGCTACGGCTTCGTCTCGTCGATCGCGGGCGACGACGCCGGCACGAGCCGCGCCGTCTGCACGGACGTGGGCAACGGCCTGCTGTGCACGCTGCAGCTCAACCTGGCCAAGGGCACGATCACCGCCCAGGGCGTGCTGCCGCAGAAGGCGAAGGGCACGCCGGTGGCCATCACCGGCGGGACCGGCGCCTACGACGGCGCGCGCGGCACCGCGCTGGCCACGGACACGAGCTCGACCAGGACCAGCATCGACATCACGCTGGCGGGTTGAACGTGTGCGGGCCTCCGAACGTCGGAGGCCCGCTAGGTTCTCCGGCCATGGGAGTCCTAGACGACAAGGTGGCGATCGTGACCGGCTCGGCCCGCGGCATCGGCCGCGCGACGGCCGAGCTGCTCTCCGAGCACGGCGCCAAGGTGCTCATCAATGACCTCGACGCCGACCTGGCCGAGCAGGCGGCGTCCGAGATCGCCGGCGAGACGACGGTCTACGGCGGCGACCTGACCAAGGAGGGCGCGCCGGACGCTCTCGTCCAGGCGGCGATCGACGCCTGGGGCAAGATCGACATCATCGTCAACAACGCCGGCTACACGATCGACGCGCCGATCCACAAGATGTCCGACGAGGCGTTCCAGCGGATGCTCGACATCCACACGATCGTGCCGTTCCGGGTCATCCGCGCGGCCGCGCCGCACCTGCGCGAGCCGGCGAAGCAGGAGCGCGAGGAGGGCCGCGAGGTCTTTCGCAAGATCGTCAACGTGTCGTCGATCTCGGGCACGATGGGCAACGCCGGCCAGTCCAACTACTCCTCCGGCAAGGCGGGCGTCGTCGGGCTCACCAAGACGCTGGCCAAGGAGTGGGGCCAGTTCAAGATCAACGTCAACGCGGTGGCGTTCGGCTGGATCGAAACGCGCCTGACCGCGGCCAAGGAGTCGTCGAACACGATGGAGATCGACGGCCAGACCATGCAGCTCGGCATCCCCGAGCAGATGCGCACGATGGCGCCGATGCTGATCCCGCTCGGCCGCCCGGGCACTCCGGAGGAGGCGGCCGGGGGCGTGTTCTTGCTGTGCTCGCCGTGGTCGAACTTCATCCACGGGCAGGTGCTCAACATCACCGGCGGGCAGTTCTCGGGGATGACGACATGAAGCTCGTCAAGCCGGCCGCGATGGACCGCGACGTCCCGCGCGGCGTGGTGGGCGGCGCCGAGGTCTCGCAGTCCACGACCGGCGCGCACAACATCTACATGGCGATCTTCCGGGTGCCCGCCGGCGCGCGCGGGCGCCCCCACTACCACGACAACTGCGAGAGCGCGCTCTACATGCTCTCGGGCTCGATCGAGATCAAGTACGGCGACAAGCTCGAGGAGTCGCTGACCGTCGAGCCGGGGGACATGCTCTACGTCCCGCCGCGCGAGACGCACACCGTGCAGAACGTGTCCGACTCCGAGCCGGCCGAGTACATCGTGGCGCGGGACTCGCCGACGGAGGACTCGGTGGAAGTGCCGTGGGCCGAGATGTGATTGATCACTAACTTGGCGCGTGGCCGCTCGTCGCGGGCTTGACGCATGATGGAAGTGAGTGAACACTTACTTCCATGACCGAACGCCGACCTCACCCCGCGTGGACCTTTGCGATCGTCTCGGTCGCGCTCTTCATGGTCGTGCTCGACAACCTCGTCGTCACGACCGCCCTGCCGTCGATCCGAGCCAGTCTCGGCAGCGGCGTGCAGGCGCTCGAATGGACGGTCAACGCGTACACGCTGACCTACGCCGTGCTGCTGCTCACCGGCGCCGCGCTCGGCGACCGCTTCGGCCGCCGGCGGATGTTCGTCCTGGGCCTGGGCGTCTTCACGCTCGCTTCAGCCGCGGCCGCGCTGGCACCGACCACCGAGGCGTTGGTCGCCGCCCGCGCCGTCCAGGGCGCCGGCGCCGCGATCGTCACGCCGCTCACGCTCACGCTGCTCTCCGAGGCGTTCCCGCCTGAGCGCCGCGGACTCGCGCTGGGCGCGTGGTCGGGCATCTCCGGCCTGGGCGTGGCGCTCGGGCCGCTGGTCGGCGGCGCCGTCGTCCAGGGCATCTCGTGGCACTGGATCTTCTGGCTCAACGTCCCCTTCGGTCTCGTGACGGCGCCGCTCGCGCTGCGCAAGCTGACCGAGTCCTACGGCCCGGCGCGCCGGCTCGACCTGCCCGGCCTGGCGCTGGCCGGCTCCGGGCTGCTCGGCGTCGTGTTCGGGATCGTGCGTGGGAACGAGCTCGGCTGGACGAGCCCCACGATCGTCGGCTCACTGGCCGCCGGCGCCGTCCTGTTGGCCGGCTTCGTCGCCTGGGAGCTCCGCGCGCCGGCGCCGATGCTGCCGATGCGGTTCTTCCGCTCGCGCGCCTTCTCCGCCTCCAACGGCGTCTCGCTGGCCATGTACTTCGGCGTGTTCGGCTCGATCTTCCTGCTCGCCCAGTTCTTCCAGGTCGTGCAGCACATGTCGCCGCTCGAGGCCGGCCTCCGGACGCTGCCCTGGACCGGCATGCCGATGCTCGTCGCGCCGCTGGCCGGCCTGCTGTCCGACCGGATCGGCTCGCGGCCGTTCATGGCCGCCGGGCTCGCCCTGCAGTCGGCCGCGATCGCCTGGCTGGCCGCCGTGACCTCCCCCACCGTGCCCTACGGCGACCTGATCGCGCCGTTCATCATGGCCGGCACCGGGATGGCGCTGGTCTTCGCGCCGACGGCGAACGCCGTGCTCCGCGCCGTGCGGCCGCGCGAGGCCGGGCAGGCGTCAGGCGCGACGAACGCGATCCGCGAGATGGGCGGCGTGCTCGGCGTCGCCGTCCTGGCGTCGGTGTTCTCGGCACACGGCTCCTATGCCTCCGGCCAGGAGTTCACCGACGGCATGATCCCCGCGATCTGGGTCGGCGCCGCGGTCCTGGCCGCCGGCGCGCTGGTCGCACTGCTGGTCCCCGGCCGCCGCGCGATCGCGGCTCAGGCCGTGCCGAACGCGGCCCTGGCCTCGTCGTAGAGCTTGCGGACCTCCGCGAAGATGGCGTCGGCCGCGGCCTGCTCCTGGTCGCGCGTCGGCGCCTCGACGCGCTCGTAGGCGAGCGGCTCGCCGTAGAGCACCCGCACCTTCGGGAACTGCAGCCGCTTCCAGTTGCGCACGTGCGAGGAGCCGTGGATGGCCACCGGGACGATCGGCGCCCCGCTGAGCAGCGCCAGCCGGCCGATGCCCCGGCGCGGCTTCTGCGACAGCTCGCCGGTGCGCGAGCGCCCGCCCTCGGCGTACATGGCCACCACGCCGCCGCGGTCGAGCACGCCGACCGCGGTGATGAACGCCTCCTCGTCGGCGTAGCCGCGGCGTACGGGGAACACGCCGCCGTGCGTGTAGATCCACTGCATCGGCGGCTTGAACAGCTGGGTCTTGGCCATGAACTGGACCTTCCGGCGCAGCGAGAGGCCGAGGAAGAAGTGATCCAGGAAGGAGAAGTGATTGGGCGCGAGGATGACCGAGCCGGCCGCGGGCACGCGCTCCGGATGGGTCCCCCGGGCCCGGAAGAAGATCCAGGCGACCAGGCTCATCAGGACGCGCACGACCTCGTAGACGAAGTCGGGCTTCTTCGTGCGCGTGCGGGCGTGGAAGCGGTCGAAGTGCTCGGCGGGCCGCGGGTCCTTGTAGACCTGCTCCTTGAGCTCGACGAGCTCGGGCTGGCTCATGCCACGCAGCCTACAAGCGCCTGGCGGAGCGGCAGGCCCGGCCGTCCAGAGCCGGGCCCGCCGCGTCCTTGCGCCGGTGTGCCGAGCGCCGCGGGAGGAGAGGGACGCGACGAACGACGCCGACCATGGTGCCCCGCGCGGGCCGCCGTCCCTATCGACGCCGTGTCCGCAATGCGCGGGGCGGGGCTCGACCGGCGGTCGATATCGTGCGCGAAATGGCGAACGTCGAGGCCCACATCACGGGCACCGTGTGGAAGATCGAGGTGGCGGTCGGCGACCACGTGGACGAGGGCGACACGGTCGCGATCCTCGAGTCCATGAAGATGGAGATGCCCGTGGAGGCCGAGGACGAGGGCACGGTCAAGCAGATCCTCGTCGAGGAGGGCCAGCCCGTCTCCGAGGGCGACCCGCTCGTCGTCCTCGAATAGCCGTGGGCACGCTCGAGGTCGACGAGCCGGCCGAGGGCGTCGTCCGGCTGACGATCTCCAACCCGGACAAGCGCAATGCACTGGACCGGGAGATCCTCGACGCGCTGGCGGCCACCCTGCCCGGGCTCGACGCGCGCTGCGTCGTGCTCACCGGCGCGGGCACGATCTTCTCCGCCGGCTACGACATCGGCGACCTCGCGCCCGAGCGGCTGGCCGAGGAGGCGGCCGAGCTGGTCGCCCACCCGTTCCAAGCGGCGCTGGAGGCGCTCGACGCGGTGGCGCCGCCGGTGGTGGCCGCGCTCAACGGCCACGCGATCGGGGGCGGCCTGGAGCTGGCGCTGGCCTGCGACCTGCGAGTGGCCGCGGACGGCGCCCGGCTGGGCATGCCGCCGGCCCGGCTCGGGCTCGTCTACTCCTACACCGGCCTGCGCCGGTTCCTCGATGCGATCGGCGGCGCGCGCACGCGCGAGCTGTTCCTCACCGCGCGGCTGGTGGACGCGCGCGAGGCGCTCACCTGGGGCCTCGTCAACGAGGTCGTCGACCGTGAGGCGGTCGCGGAGCGCGGCGTGGCGCTGGCCGCCGAGATCGCCGCGCTCTCGCCGCTGTCGGTGCGCGGCAACAAGCGGGTCCTGAACGAGCTGTTGGCCGCCCCGCTCGCGACCGAGGTCACCGCGCAGCTCGACGCGCTGCGCGAGGCATCGTTCCGCTCGGCGGACTTCGCCGAGGGTGTGCGCGCGTTCGCGGACAAGCGCGAGCCGCGCTGGCAGGGCCGCTGATCACGTCCGCCCCGGGCCGTAGCGTCCCCAGGCGCAGCCACCCGAACGCCCGGGCCGGCAGCGGCCCAGGGAGGACACAGAGAGATGCTGGATCTCGAGGACCGCCTGGACGAGCTCAGTCAGCTCGGCCTCCACCAGCGCATGCGGATGGTCTCCGGGCCGCAGGGGCCGCGGGTGGTGCTCGACGGGCGGCCGGTCCTGCTGCTGTGCTCGGGCAACGCGCTCGGGCTGGCCGACCACCCGCGCGTGCGCCAGGCGGCGGCCGACGCGGCGATGCGCTGGGGCGTCGGCGCCGGCGCCGCCCGCGTCGTCTCGGGGACCATGACCCTGCACCGCCGCCTCGAGGAGCGCCTGGCCGAGTTCACGCGCCAGCGGGCGGCGCTGCTGTTCGGCAGCGGCTCGCTGGCCAACCTCGGCGTCATCCCCGCCCTGGCCAGGCGCGGCGAGGTCGTCCTGCACGACGAGCTCAGCCACGCCTCCATCCGCGACGGCTGCCGGCTCTCCGGCGCCGACATCGTGGCCTACCGCCACGCCGACGCCGACCACCTGGCCTGGGCGCTGCGCCAGGCCGACGGGCGCGCCGCGCTGATCTGCACGGACGGCATGTTCGGAATGGACGGCGACGTGGCCCCGCTGGAGGACATCGTCGCGCTCGGCCGGCGCTTCGACGCCCGCGTGCTGGTGGACGAGGCGCACGCGCTGGGCGCGCTCGGCCCCGGCGGCCGCGGCGCGGTGGCGGAGGCCGGCCTGGAGGCCGAGGTCGACGTCATCACCGGCACGCTCGGCAAGGCGCTCGGCGCCTATGGCGGCTTCGCCTGCTGCGACCACGTGACCGCGCGCTTCCTCGTCCACAGCGCCCGCACCCTGCTGCACTCCACGGCGCTGCCGCCGGTCGCGGTGGCCGCGGCGATGGCCGCGCTGGAGCTGCTCGAGGAGCAGCCGCGCCGGGTCGAGCGGCTGCAGGCCAACGCCGAGGCGCTGCGCGACGGCCTGGCCCGCGAGGGCTTCGAGGTGTCCGGCGCGGCCGCCCACGTGGTCCCGCTGGTGGTCGGCGACTCCGAGCTGGCCGGCCGGATCGTCGAGGACGCGCTCGAGCAGGGCGTGTTCGCCGAGGCCGTCCGCCCCCCCGCCGTGCCCGAGGGCACCGCCCGGGTCCGGCTGGCCGTGATGGCCTCCCACACCCGCGCCGAGCTGCGCGACGCCGCCCGCACCCTGGCCCGCGCGGCGATCCGCGCGGGATTCCGGCCGGGCGTGGGCGTGCCGGTGGCTGCCGCTCAGGTGTTCGACGGGCTGGCCGAGGCCGCGTAGGGGCTCGGTCAGCCCGGCGGGGCGGACCTCCGAGAGCGTTTCCGCGCCACGCGTGCCATCCGAGTCGCGGATACCGCGACTCAAGTGGCACGGCTGTGCCATTCCGTGCACCTATGCGGTCCACCGGCCAGCACAGTGGCGCGCGGCCGCTCATCCCACCTCCTCAAAGCCCGCCGTTCGCCGGGCCTGCCCGGCGGCGACGAACCGCGCTCGTCTACGAGCCGTAGCGCAGCACGGCCTCGGTGACCAGCGAGGCGTTGTCCGGGGCCGGCCGCCCGTCCGGCAGCATCCGCGTGTCCTCGAAGCCGATCCGGATGTCGCGCCCGAGCGGGACGGCGGCGGCGAGCACCGCCCAGGTCGCGTCGCCGAAGCCGTGGTGCAGGCGCGGGGTGGGGATCGCGGCCGCGTCGAGCGCGGCGTCGATGTCTGCGGCCAGCGCGACGGCGTCGGGGCCGCTCTCCGACGGCGGCTCGACCAGGATCCGCCGCACCGGCGGGTGGCGCCGGCCCCGGCCGCGTGAGCCGCGGCCCCAGCGTTCCACCAGGCCGCTCTCGGCCAGCGCCTCGACGTCCGCCGCCGTCCACACGCCGGCCTCGATCCCGATGCCGCGCTCGGACAGCAGCGCGGCCAGCTCCGTCCAGCCCTCCTCGGACACGTTGAGCGAGACGAGGTCCGGGCGCTCGGTCCAGCCGGCGATCGCCCGCGTGCGGGCGTCGAGGTCGCCGTCGGTGATCCACAGCCCGGTGGTCAGGCTCAGCTCCGTGCGCGGCAGCGCGACCCGGATCGCGTGCACGGCGGCGGCCACGTCGGCCGGCGCGAGCGACTCGTGGCCGTCGGCGTCGCGCGGGTGGCAGTGGATCGAGCGCGCGCCCGCGGCCACCGACAGCGCCGCCGCCTCGGCCAGCTCGGCCGGCGTCTTGGGCACCTGCGGCTCGGCGTGGTCGCCGTTCAGGCAGGCCTGGAGGAGCATGCCCCGGGAATCGCGGCGAGGGCCAGCAGCGCGGCGCAGATGAAGAACGTCCAGCGTGTGCCGACCAGCGGGATCAGCGCCAGCGCCGAGACGAACGTGCCGACCAGCCCGCCGGCCGTGGAGATGGCGTAGACGCGGCCGGCCGCGTCGCCGGCGCCGGCGAGCGTGGTGACGCGGAGCCGGATCGCCCACGGCGAGACGGCGCCGAGCACCAGGACCGGCGGCGCGACGAGCAGGAGCAGCGCGAGCAGCGACCCGGACAGCTCGCTCAGCGCGTCCTCGGTGCCGGCCAGCAGCGGCACGGCCACAAGCGGGACGAGCGCCACGAGCGCCGCGCCGAGCAGCGCCGTCAGGCACAGCGGGCGCAGCCGCGGGTGGCGGTCGGCGAGCCGCCCGCCCAGCCAGTATCCGCCCGACAGCGCGATCAGCACGACCCCGATCGTATTGGCCCAGACCACCGTGGAGGCGCCGAACGCCGGCGAGACGAGCCGCTGGGCGGCGATCTCGGCGCCCAGCGTGGCCACGCCGGCGGCGAACACCACGAGCTCGACGAGGCCGTAGCGGCGCGTGGCGACCCCGCCGCGGGCGGCGTCCGCCGCGCTCACTTCGACTCCCCCGCGGCGTACTTGACGATCGAGGTGTCGATCAGCCACTCGACCGGCGCCCGGTCGTCGGTGAACACGCTCCCGCCGCGCAGCGGCGGCCCGAGCTGCTTGCCCTGGGCCCAGGCGAGCGCGCGCAGCGGCCCGGGCACCGGCGCGGCCTGCACCAGCGTGCCGTCCAGCCGGTCGCCCGAGGCCATCAGCAGCGTGTTGCTCGGCTCGATCGGGTCGCGGGCCACGTGCGGGAACACCGCCCGCAGCGTGGCCGACAGCGCCTTCTCCAGCGCGGACGAGTCGCTGGGGTGGCCGACGTTGACGATCACCGTGCCGTGCGGGCGCAGGTGGGCGCGCACCAGCGCGAAGAACTCCCGCGTGGCCAGGTAGAACGGGATGTAAGGCTGGCGGTACGCGTCGACGAAGATCGCGTCGTAGCGCGCGTGCGTCTGGCGCAGGAACGGCCGCGCGTCCTGCGCGTACTCGTGCAGCTGCCGGCGCGGGCGCAGCCCGAAGTAGCGGCGGCCGATCCGGAACAGCGCGCCGTCGATGTCCACCGCGTCGATCTCCGTGCTCGGATAGAACTGCCCGTAAGCGCGCGCTACGGTCCCGCCGGCCGTGCCGAGGATGGCGATCCGCTGCGGCGGATACGTCGTGCCGGTGGCGAACGGCAGGACCAGGAAGCCGTCCCAGTAGTTGTTCGTGAGCACCGTCCCCGGGCGCCACAGCGAGTGGATGGCCTGCCCCTCGTTGAGCTCGAGCCGGCGCGAGCCGTCCGGCATCTGCACCACGCGCGCGTACTGGTACGGCGTCTCGGTCTCGTAGAGCACGCGGCCGGTCTCGGCCGGCTTGACGGTGCCCACGGGCAGCGCCAGCGCGGCCAGCAGCGCCGCCGGCACGAGCGCCCAGCGCCCGCCGAGCTGGAGCGCGGCCGCCGCGGCCGGGACCGCGGCGAGCACGAGGAACGTGCGCTGGGTGCCGAGGTCCGGGATCAGCACGAGCGCGGCGAGCCACGTCCCGGCCAGCGAGCCGACCGTGGAGACCGCGTACAGCCGCCCCGCGGTCGCGCCCGCGGCCGAAACGTCGCGCAGCCGCAGCCGGATCGCCCACGGCGACACCGCGCCGAGCAGCAGCACCGGCACGGCCACCAGCACGAGCACGCCGAACAGCGAGGAGAAGAACGCGCCGACCGACAGCGTGTCGAACGCCCGCACGCTGAGCGACAGGAACGGGTGCGCGACCAGCGGCACGACGGCCAGCAGGACGCTCGCCAGCAGCACGAGCCCGGCCAGCGCCCGCGCGTTGGGGCGCCGGTCGGCCAGCTGCCCGCCCAGCCGGTAGCCCGCGGCCAGCGCGACCAGCACGACCGCGATCGTGTTCGCCCAGATCACCGTCGAGGCGCCGAAGAACGGCGCCATCAGCCGCGCCGCCGCGATCTCCGCGCCGAGCGAGCTGAAGCCGACCGCGAGCACGAGCAGCTCCAGCGGCGCACGGCGCCGGACCCGGGCGCGGGACGTCGTCACATGCGGAGGATTACTCCTCGAACGGGGCGAAGTCGACCTTCCTGGCACCGCACACCGGGCAGTACCAGTCGTCGGGGATCGACTCGAACGCCGTCCCGGCGGCGATCCCGCCGTCCGGATCGCCCTCGTCGGGGTCATAGATGAACCCGCAGGACTCGCACATCCAGCGCGGCGCCGTCTCCGTCGTCATGCGGCGGCATATTAGGCTGGCCTCATGGCGCATGGACCCGAACCGGGCACGATCCTCAACACCAGCGGCGAACCCACAGAGCCGCGGCAGGCGGCCACGGTCGTCGTGCTGCGCGGCGGCGCCGACCGGCTCGAGGTGCTGCTGGTGCAGCGCACGCCCAAGGCGCGCTTCATGGGCGGCGCCTGGGTCTTCCCGGGGGGTGCCGTGGACGCACAGGAGGACCACCGCGCCGCGGCGGTGCGCGAGGTCCAGGAGGAGGCCGGGCTGACGCTGCCCGACCCGGCCGCGCTCGTTCCGTTCGCCCGCTGGATCACCCCGCCCGAAGTCACGGTGCGCTTCGACACCTGGTTCTTCCTGGCCCGCGCGCCGGAGGGCCAGGAGGCCGTGCCCGACGGGCAGGAGACGGTCGACGCCCGCTGGTTCGCGCCGGCCCGCGCGCTGGAGGGCGGCGAGGCGGGCGACCTGCTGCTGGTCTTCCCCACGATCAAGAACCTCGAGCGGCTCGCCCGCTTCGGCTCGGCCGACGCGCTGCTCGCGTGGGCGGCCCAGCGCGAGGTCCGGCCGGTCCAGCCCCGTGTGGAGGGCCAGGGCGAGGCTGCGCGGATCGTGCTGGACGACGACGATGCCTGACGGGCTGACCGTCGCGGTCACCGGCCCGACGGGCGAGCTGGGCCGGGCGTTCCTGCGCGCGCTGGACCGCCGGCGCGACGTCGCCCGCGTGCTGGGCATGGCCCGGCGGCCGTTCGATCCCGCGGAGCTCGGCCTGCGCCGGACCGAGTACCGCCAGGGCGACGTGCTCGACCGGGCGGCGCTCGATGCGCTCGTCGAGGATGCCGACGTGCTCGTCCACCTCGCGTTCATCATCCTCGGCGGCCACGACGAGACGCGGCGGGTCAACCTCGTCGGCTCGCGCAACGCGTTCGCGGCCGCCGTCGCCGCAGGCCAGGTGAAGCGGCTGGTCTACACCTCCTCGGTGGCGGCCTACGGCTTCCACGCCGACAACCCGCAGCCGCTGACCGAGGACGTGCCGGTGCGCGGGACCGAGCGCTTCTACTACTCGGCCCAGAAGGCCGAGCTGGAGGGGGCGCTGGAGGACGAGACGGTCGGGGCCGACCTGGAGACCTACGTGCTGCGGCCGTGCATCGTGGCCGGCCCGGACGCGCTGATGCTGATCCGCGAGCTGCCCCAGATCGCCGCGCCCGGGCTCGTGCGCCGGGCGATCCCGCCCGTGCTGCCCAACCCCGGCGTGCCGCTGCAGCTCGTCCACCACGACGACGTGGCGAGCGCGCTGGTGGCGGCCACGCGTGGCGCGGGCTCACCCGGCGCGTACAACCTGGCCGGCGACGGGACGATCACGCTGGGCGACCTGGCGTCGGAGCTCGGCTGGCGCTCGGTGCCCGTGCCCCAGGCGCTGGTGGCCGCGGCGGCGCTCGGCGCCACGCTGCCGCTCGTGCCCTCCCAGGCCCAGTGGGTGACCGCCGGCCGCCGGCCCGTGGTGATGGACACCTCGCGCGCGCGCCGCGAGCTGCGCTGGCGTCCGCGGTACGACACCCGCGAGGTGCTGCGGCTCACGGTGGCCGCGGCGCGCGAGCAGGGACTCGATCTAACCCAGCAGGTCCAGCGCGGCGCCGACGACCGACTCGGCGTCGACTCTGATGGTGCTCGTAGAGGTCGGCGATGTCGCCCGCCTGGCCGAAGCGCTCCACGCCGAGGCAGGCGATCGGCGCCACCCGAGGAAGGCCAGCGTGTGGGGGTGGCCGTCGAGCAGGCTGACGATCGGCACGCCGGGGCGGAACAGCCGCTCGAGCGTGCGCGGGGTCGCCGTCGCCCAGGCCGGACCGGGCCTGGAAGGAGCGGAACAGCAGGTCGGCGGAGGTGATGCAGACGACCTCCACCCCGATCCCGGCCTCCTGGGTCAGCGTGCCGGCGGCGGCGAGCGCCTCGGGCACGAGCGCGCCCATCACGGCGATCACGACATCGGGCGCCTCATGCGGCGCGCAGGCGGTATCCGCCGGCCAGTCGCCGTCTCGCGCGCGTGCCCGGTGTGCAGCGACTGGTCGATCGGCCGCGTGGACAGGCGGAAGTAGGCGCGAGCTGCCGTCCTCGCGCCCCAGCCGCGACGAGCGCGTGCAGGAACGCCCACTCGAAGTCCTGGCCGAACGCCGGCTCCCAGCCACGCAGCCCGGCTGCTCGATGCCGATCGACGGCGTGATCGACCGACTGGTGCGCGCCGCCCTCCGGGCCCGAGCGTGACGCCGCTCGGCGTGCCGACGAGGATCGACTGGCCGCCGGCGTAGATGCCGAACGACCACGGCTCGAGCGCGCGGGCCACGAACGGGTCGTAGATCGTGCCCGACCGGCAGCAGCGGCCGGCCGTCGCGCGACCACGTCGCGCCGAGCTCGCCCAGCAGCCCGACGAGGTTGACCTCGGCGATGCCCAGCTCGACGTGGCGGCCGTGGTCGGACTCGCGCCAGCGCACGAGCGTGTCGGTGTCGTCGGCGAACCAGTCGATGCGATCGCCGATGCTCCAGATGCCCGACCTTGTTGATCCAGCCGCCGAGGTTGGTCGACGTGCCGACGTCGGGCGAGACCGTGACCACGCGCTCGGCCACGTCCGGCGCCTCGCGCACGAGGTCGACGAAGAAGCGGCCGAACGCCTGCTGGGTCGACGCGCGGCCGGTGTGCTTGCGGCCGAGGTCGGGCGGGACCTGCGGCGGCCGCGCCGACGCGGGTGCCTCGCGGCGCAGCCGGCGGGCCGTCCGCGCGCACAGGCCGGCCTCGGGCGAGCCGTCGGCGAACGGGCGGCCACGGGTCGTCGGCGTCCTCCCCCAGCTGCTGCGCCAGCTCGGCGTACTGCGCGTCGGATGAGCAGCGCCGAGTGGTTGGCCGGATGGCCCTCGGTGGGCAGCGACCAGCCCTTGATCGTGTAGGCGAAGACGACCGACGGGCGGTCGCGCACCGCGTCGGCCTGGCGGTAGCCGTCGAGCAGCGCGGCCAGGTCGTGGCCGCCGAGGTCGCGGAAGGTGGCCAGCAGCTCGGCGTCAGTCGAGGTCGGAGACGTCGACCTCGAGCGCGCTCGCGCAGCTCGGGCGCGTCGGCGCGCAGCAGCCGCTGGTACTCCTCGTTGGGCATCGCGTCGATGCGGGCGCGCAGCGCCGGGGCGCCGCTGGCAGGCGCGCGCCCGTACTTGACCATCACGGTGTGCCAGCCGGCCGCCTCGAACATCGCGGCCAGCCGGCCCGGCGGCGATGTCGGGGACGACGCGGTCCAGCGACTGGCGGTTGAGGTCGACGACCCACATCACCTCGCCCAGGCGGGCCACCATCGGGTCGGCGATCGCCTCCCAGCACGCGCCCTCGTCGAGCTCGGCGTCGCCGATCAGCGCGATCTGGCGGCCGCCGCAGCGGGACGTCGAAGTGGCCGGCGACGTAGCGGTGCGCCAGCGCGCCCCAGATCGGCGCGGTGGCGCCGAGCCCGACGCTGCCGGTCGAGTAGTCGACCGGGTCGGGGTCCTTCGTGCGGCTCGGATAGGACTGCAGCCCGCCGTACTCGCGCAGCGTGGTCAGGTAGCGCGCGGTCGAGCCGGCCGAGCAGGTGGTTGATCGCGTGCAGCACCGGGCTGGCGTGCGGCTTGACGCTCACGCGGTCGGGCGCCTCGAGGTGCGCGAAGTACAGCGCGGTCATCAGCGACACCATCGACGCGCTCGACGCCTGGTGGCCGCCCACCTTGACGCCGCTGCGGTTCGGGCCGCACGCGGTTGGCGTGGTGGACGATCGCTGGTGGCCAGCCACAGCACGCGCCTCTGCACGCGGTCGAGCGTCGCCGAGGTCGACCTCGGTGCCGACGGCGAGGGTCACCGTTGCAGGCTAACCGACGGCGCGATGGCCGCACTGCGATGCGGCCGATGGGACGGCGAGCGCCACCGTCCGGCCGGACACGCGCACGGCGCGCGGGTGAACTGCACGCGGACGCGCCCCTTGACGTCGTCGAGGCAGTCCTCGGACAGGCCGCTGAGAACGCGTGCGGCGTCACGTAGCCGATCCGGTCGACCGCCGCGGCCGCTGCGAGGTCTGCACGGCGCGAGCGGCGTCGCCGTCAGCAGTCGGCTCAGCACTGCTGGCATGCTAACCCGCGTGATCGGCATCGACATGCACGTCCACCTCCCCACCGGCGACTGGGTGTGCGGCTGCGTCGGCCACTACCTGGATTCGGTCGAGCGGTATTTCGGCACGCGGCTCGAGGCGCGCAGCCTCGAGGACCTCTTCGCCCTCTACGAGCGGCTCGACCTGGCCGGCGTGCTGCTGGGCTGGGACGCGCAGGGGAAGGAGATCGACAACGCGGAGCTGGCGGCGATCTGCGCGCGTGACGATCGCTTCGTCGGGTTCGGCTGCGTCGACCCCAACCGCGACGACGCGCTCGAGCGGCTGGCGCGCTTCCCGGAGCTCGGGCTGCGCGGGCTGAAGCTCCACCCGACGATGCAGGCGTTCGACCCCGGCGACGACCGCTACCTGCCGTTCTTCGACGCGGCCGCGGAGCTCGGGCTGATCCTGCTCACCCACGCCGGCACCAGTGGGCTCGGCGCGGGCGAGCCGGGCGGCCAGGGGCTGCGCATCGACCTCGCCCGGCCGATCCTGCTCGACCGGATCGCCGCCCGCCACCCGGCGATGCCGATCGTGCTCGCGCACGTCGGCTGGCCCTGGCATCTCGAGGCGGTGGCGATGGCGCTGCACAAGCGCAACGTCTTCCTCGACATCTCCGGCTGGAAGTACCGGTACCTCCCGGACGAGGTGCGGCGCGAGATCCCGCGGCGGCTGCGGGGCCAGTTCCTGTTCGGCACGGACTATCCGATGTTCGACCCGGAGGCCTGCCTGTCCGAGCTCGACGCGCTCGGGCTGCCGGACGAGATCGCCAGCGCCGTCCTGCGCGACAACGCGGCGGAGCTGCTCGGCCTGTAGCCGAGGAGCGCCAGGCCGGCCAGGCCGGCGGCCACGGGGCCGAGGCCGGCCAGCAGCAGCGCGGTCTGCGCGCCGAACAGGCCGAGCGCGACGCCGCCCAGGGCGAGCGCGCCGAGCTCCGCGGTGTTGCGCGCGCCGTTGTAGGCGGCGAACGCGCGGCCGTGCGCGGCGGCGGGGATGCGCGCCTGAATCAACGTGCGCAGCAGGACGTTCTTGACGCCGTGGCCGACGCCGCCGACGAGATACCCGGCCATGACCCAGATGAGCACGGGCCAGCAGGCCGAGGCGGCCATTCCCGCGCCCTGCAGCGCAAGCGCGGCGAGCCCGCATGCCCGCGGCGAGTCCGGGAGGGCTCGCGCGGGCCGCGGCCGCGACTGCCCGCGAGCTCGGCATCGGCCCGCTCGCCGAGCGGGCCGCGCGGCTCAGCTAGGCCCCGGCGCAGTTGGCGTACTCGCTGTCCCAGACGTACGCGGGGGCGCACGTCGTACGGGAGCGCCACTGTCTCAGGCGTCGTCGACGCGCCGCCGCCCCTGCTTGGTCTCGCCGCGGCGGCGCTTGTCGTCGAGCCGCCGGCGGCGGCTCGACGCGGTCGGCCGCGTGGCCGTGCGCGGGCGCTGCACCTCCAGCGCGCGCCGGAGCCGCTCGGCCAGGCGCTCCAGCGCGAGCTCGCGGTTGCGCGCCTGCGAGCGCGCGTCCTGGGCCACCGCGGTCACGCGCGGGCCGCAGCGGGCCGTGATCCGGGCCTTCTGCGCGTCGCTCAGGACGGCCGACGCGGCCACGTCGAAGCTCGCCTCGATCCGCGACGCCGTGACGTTCGCGTGCTGACCGCCGGGCCCGGAGGAGCGCGAGGCGCGGAGCTCGATCTCTGTAAGCGGGAGCGAAAATCCGTCACGGATGGGCAGGAACTCGTCACAGGGGCGAGTCAGTCCCACCTATAGAGCAGAACTTCGTGTCCCGCTACAGTTACGTTAGTCGGGACGCACGGAGCCCCAGCTGATGGAAGCCTCAGCGATCCACGCCCCCGCCGGGGAGGTCAGCCGCCGTCACCGCCGGCCTCGCTGCTGCGGCTGCGTTCGGACGAGCAGCTGCTGGCGCTGTTCCGCGCCGGCGACGACGAGGCCTTCCGCGTGCTGCACGACCGCTATCGCCAGCGGCTGTTCGCGTACGTGCGCCAGATGCTCTCGGCGGCGTCGCGCCAGGACGCCGAGGACGTGCTGCAGGACGTGTTCGTGCGCGCCTACGGCGCGCTGCGCCACGACGCCCGCGAGATGAACGTGCGCGCCTGGCTGTACCGCGTCGCGCACAACCGCTGCATCGACCACCTGCGCCGCCCGGTCCCGCCGGCCGCCGAGGTGTTCGAGGTCTCCCGCAAGCCGCTGCACGACCCGGTCGAGGAGGCGCAGCGCCGCGACGACCTGCGCCGGCTGGTGGAGGACGTCGGCCGGCTGCCCGAGCAGCAGCGCTCGGCGCTGCTGATGCGCGAGATCGACGGCATGTCGCTATGCCGAACTGGCCGGCGCGCTGGACGTCACGGTGCCCGCGGTCAAGTCGCTGCTCGTGCGCGCCCGCGTCGGGCTGGTGGAGGCGGGCGAGGCCCGCGACGCCGACTGCGGCGAGATCCGCGCCGACCTGCTGCGCTCCTACGACCGCGGCGTGAAGGCCTCGGGCCGCGCCCGCCGCCACATGCGCTCCTGCCACGGCTGCCGCGAGTACCGCGTCGCCCTGCGCGGCATGCGCCGCTCGTTCGCCGCGCTCACGCCGGCCGGCCTCGGCCCGCTCGCGCTCGTGGCGAAGCTCGTCGGCTTCGGCGGCGCCGGCAGCGGCGCAGCCGGGAGCGGCAGTGGGGCGGCGGCCGGAGGCGGCGCGGCCATCACCGGCGGCGCGCTCGGAGGCGGCGGCGTCATCGCCGGCAGCGGCCTGGCCGGCAGCGGCGCGGCCGTGGGCGGCACGCTGGCCACGGCGACGGCGTGCAAGGTCGCGGCCGTGGTGTGCGCCACGGCGCTGGCCGGCGGCGCGGTCGAGGTCAAGCGCGAGATCGTCCATCATCACGCGCGGCCGGCCCGCGCGGCCGCGCACGCGACCGCCGCGCCGGCGATGACGCCCGTGACCGCGGCGGTGCGCCACGTCTTCGCCGCCCCGCTGGTCGTGCACCGGATGGCGGCGACGACACCGGCCAAGGCGGCCCACCACGCGAAGCCGGCCAAGCCGGCGGCGACGCCCGCGGCGAGCCCCGCGGCCACGCCCACGGCCACCGAGATCACCGCGCCAGACCGGCGGCGCGGTCGCTCCGGACGCCTCGCCGGCGGACACCGCCACGCCCGTCGCCACCCCCACCGTCCCGCCCGTCGTCTCGCCGATCTCCGGGACGCCGCAGGACGACGCGCCGCCCGCGGCCGCCGACAGCGCGCCGACCGACCCCGCGGCGGGCACCGGCGCGGTCGGCTCCGCCCTCCGCCGAGCGCCGGCCAGCCCACCGGCTGAGCGCGGTCCACTAGGCTCGGGGCCATCGACTACCCCGAGCCCCTCGCGCACGAGACGTTGCTGGTCCGCCGCGGCCGCCGGTCCGGGCTGTTCACGATGGTCGCGGTGCACTCGACCGCCCGCGGCCCGGCGCTGGGCGGCTGTCGCATGTGGACCTACGGCGACGCGAGCGCTGCGATGCGCGACGTCCTGCGGCTGTCGCGCGCGATGACGTTCAAGGCCGCGGTGGCCGGGCTCCCGCTGGGCGGCGGCAAGGGCGTGATCATGCTGCAGCCCGACGACGGCGGCGCTGTCCCCCGAGCGCCGCGAGGCCGTGCTGCTCGACTTCGGCGACACCGTCGAGGCGCTGGGCGGCGCCTACCTGACCGCCGAGGACGTCGGCACGTCCGAGCCGGACATGGAGACGATCGCCGAGCGCACGCGCCACGTCACCGGCCTGGCCGAGGCCCGCGGCGGCTCGGGCGACCCGAGCCCGTGGACGGCGCTCGGCTGCCTCGCCGCGCTGCAGGTGACCGCCGAGCGCGCGCTGGGCACGGCGACCTCGCCGGCCGCAGCGTCTCCGTGGTCGGGCTCGGGCACGTCGGCGGCCGGCTGGCCGAGCTGCTGCGCCGAGGCCGGGGCGCAGCTCGTGGTGGCCGACGTCGACCCGCGCAAGCGCGAGCTGGCCGAGCAGCTCGGCGCCCGCTGGACCGACCCGGGCGACGCGCTGACCGCCGAGGTCGACCTGCTCGCGCCCTGCGCGCTGGGCGGCGTGCTCAACGACGAGACCGTGCCCGCGCTGCGCTGCCGCGCGGTGGCCGGCGCGGCCAACAACCAGCTCGCCGCCGACAGCCTGGCCGACGCGCTGGCGCGCGCGCGGGATCCTGTGGGCGCCGGACTTCGTCTGCAACGCCGGCGGGATCATCAACATCGCGGTCGAGCTCGAGCCCGGCGGCTACTCGCCCGAGCGCGCCGACGCCCGGGTGCGCGCGGTCGGCGACACGCTGCGCCACATCTTCGAGAGCGCCGAGGCGACGCACGCGACGCCGCTCGCCGCGGCCATGGAGCTCGGCCGCACCCGGATCTCCGGCGAGGGCGCCGAGCTCCCGGCGGCCTAGCGCCCCTCTTCGCGCAGCTTCTCCAGGTGCGCGCGCAGGCTCAGCGCCGCGAACGCCGCACAGCCGGCGGGGCGTCGGCCCAGGCCGCGTCGAGCAGGGCGTCCTCGACCCGCACGCCGGCGTCCAGCGCCGCGACGAGCTTGCGCTCGCGCTCGGCCCGGTGGCCAGGTACTCGTCGAGCTTGCGCGGCCGGGTCGTCACGATCGTCGCCGTGGCCGGGGTAGAGCACCCGCAGCGGCGAGCGCGCGCAGCCGGCGCAGCCCGTCCAGGTACTCGCGCAGCGCGGCCGGAGACGAACACGCTGCCCTCGCCCAGCACGGCGTCGCCGGTGAACGCCGCCGCGCCGGCGCACGAACACGAGGTGGTCGTCGGCGTGGCCGGGCATCGCCAGCGGCCGCGAGCGGCCCGAACGCGTCGCCGTCGCCGAGCGCCACGTCGGCGTCGCGCGGCCGCGGCCAGCGGCGCGCCGAGCCGCGTCGCGCCAGCGCGCCGCGCCCCCTCGGAGTGGTCCGCGTGGTCGTGCGTCAGCGCGATGCCGCCCGCGCCGCCGCGGCGCTGCCACCTCGGCCGCCACCGCTCCGACGTGCGCGGGCAGTGCCGGGCCCGGGTCGACCACCCAGGCCGGGTCGCGGCCGTACGACCCAGGTGTTCGTGCCGCTCAGGGTCAGCGGGCTCGGGTTGTCCGCCGCACGCGGGCGAGTCCAGCGCGGCGAGCGTCAGCCGGTTCACGAGCCGGTACACGGGGCCGTTCAGCGACGTCAGCGTAGACGCGGCCGGCGGCGTCCTGGCCGAACGACGACAGCCCGGGCACGGCCAGCGAGGTCTGGTGCACCGCGCCCGCCGGCCGGCGCGCAGCCGCGTCCACTGCGATCCGCCCGCGGCAGTAGTCGCCGTACACGTAGCGCCCGCGCAGGCGGCCGGCAGCCGCGGGTCGCGCACCACGTAGCCGCCGGTGATCGAGCAATAGCCGGCGGAGTGCGGCTCGACTGAGCACCGGCGAAGACGGCGCCCGGCGCGGTCTCGCCGGGCTTGTAGCGCGAGCGGCCCTCGAACACGCGCCAGCCGAAGTTCGTCGCCGCGCGCCGCGCCCGCGGCGCGCGAAGTCGACCTCCTCGAACTAGTCCTGGCCGACGTCGCCGATCACCAGGTCGCCGGTGGCGCGGTCGAACGAGAAGCGCCACGGGTTGCGCAGGCCGTAGGCGTAGATCTCCGGCCGGGCGCCCGGCGCGCGCACGAACGGGTTCGACGCCGGGCACCGTGTACGGCCGCGAGCCGCTCGCGCGCGGGTCGATGCGCAGGATCTTGCCGAAGAGCGTGCCGAGGTTCTGGCCGTTGCCGCGCAGCCGTGGGGGTCGCCCTCCGAGCCGCCGTCGCCGACGCCGACGTAGAGCAGCTTGTCGGGGCCGAACAGCAGCAGCCCGCCGTTGTGGTTGGACTCGGGGTGCGTCCTGGGCCAGCACGAGCCGCGCCGATCCCGGGTCGGCCACGTCCGCGGTCGCGCCGCCGGTACTCGACGACGCGGCTCGTGCCCGCTCGGCTGCGCGTGTAGTAGACGTAGAACAGCCCGGACTTCGCGTAGTCGGGCGCGAAGGCCATCGAGAGCAGGCCGCGCTCGCCGCCCGACTTCACCAGCCGGTGGATGTCGAGGAACGGCGTGCCGAGCCTGTGGCCGTCGCGCACCACCCGCACCGTGCCGCCCTGCTCGACCACGAAGATCCGCCGCCGGTCGCCCGGCGGGGCCGTGACGTACAGCGGCGAGTCGAACGAGCCGACCCGCTGCAGCCGGACCGCGCCGTCGGCCACCTCGGCCGCCGACCCGCCGCCGCAGCCCGCGAGCCCGGCAGCCATCGCCAGCAGGGCGAGTCGCGCTCTCATCCGGGCGAGTCTCAGGCGCGCCGCGCGTGCCAGAGCCCCTCGCTCGGCCGCGTTCGCGCCCAGTTCAGCGGCGGTCACGTTCTTCCTCGGCACGGTCCGCCCGGACGGCCGCCCGCCCGCCGCCGGCGTCGGCGCCATCCACCACGACGGCGCGATGTACGTCGTCGCAGGCCCGAGCACGCGCAAGGTCCGCAACCTGGCGGCGCAGCCGGCCTGCACGCTCTCCGCGCGGTTGCCCGGGATCGACCTCGTGCTGGAAGGCGAGGCGCACCGGGTCACCGACGCGCCGACGCTCGCGGCCATGGTCGCGGTCTACGACGCGGGCGGCTGGCCCGCCGAGGTCGACGGCGACGCGTTCACCGCCCCTCACAGCGCGCCGAGCGCCGGCCCGCCGCCCTGGCACCTCCACCGCATGCGCGTCCACACCGCGTTCGGCGTGACGACCGAGGCGCCCTACGGCGCCACCCGCTGGCGCTTCTAGCGCTCGACCAGCTTCGCGAACAGGTCTCCGAGCTCGGCCGCGGGGTCGCTCGTCAGCCCGGTGTGGACCGGGCCGGGCTGGACGATCGTGCTCGCCGGCGCGACGAGCCAGTGGAAGCGCTCGGACGGCGGGAGCGCGGCGATCGGGCCGCCGGCCGGGTCGCCGGCGGCGATCCGCTCGATGTCGCGTCGAGCGCGCGCGCGGACGCGGCGGGGTCGCACTCCGGCGCCAGCGCGCGCAGCAGGCGCGCTCGTCGAGCGCGACGTGCGCGCGCCGAGGAAGCCGGCGCGGCCGGCAGAACAGGACCACGCCGGCGTTGACGGCCTCGCCGCGCTCGACGCGCGGGACGACCCGCAGCGACCGCGTACTGGAACGGCTCAGCGCCCGGGCACGCTCGGCCTCCTCGACGAACTGCGCGCGGCGCCTCGAGGCGCCGGCTGCAGGAACTCGGCGTAGCGTCGCGCGCCGTGCGGGTCGGCGCCGAGCCACGCGGCGGGCACGAGCGCCGACGGCGCGGCGACCGCGGTCGGCGGCGCCGCGGCGCGAGCCGCGCGTCGGCCGCCAGCGATCGGAGCCCGCCGCCGGCAGCAGCACGTGGTCGCGCGATCGGCGCGAACGGCGCGGCGCGCGCCCGGGCCAGCGATCCGCGCCGTGGATGCGTACAGCGCGGCGCCGTGGTCGATCAGCCAGAGGTCGCCGTGCCAGACGCAGCAGGTTCGGGTTGCGCGGCGTGCGGTCGACGTTCGTGACGAGCGCGTCGAACCAGACGACGTCGGCGGCGAGCGTCGGCGTCGACGGCGGCTCGCGCCGGGCGTGTACGGCAGCGAGCCGGGCAGGAAGTCGACGCCCAGGTTGAGGCCGGCGCTGGCCGCGATCAGCTCCTGGATCTCCGGGTCCGGCTCGGCCGCGGCCAGCGCCGGGTCGAGCTCGACCAGCACGAGCTCGGGCACCGGCAGGCCCAGCGCGCGGGCCAGCTCGCCGGCCACGATCTCGGCGGCCAGCGCCTTCGGCCCCTGCCCCGCGCCGCGGAACTTGACGACGTAGAGCCCGTCGTCGTCGGCCTCGACGATGCCCGGGCAGCGAGCCGCCCTCGCGCAGCGGCGTGACGTAGCGCGTGGCGGTCACCGTGCGCAGCACGGCTGCCATGATGGCTCACCGATGCCGCCGCCGGTGTTGTGGACTCCGCCCGACTCCCTGCTCCAGCGGTGCGCGCTCGGCGCCTTCCGCCGTGAGCACGGCTGCGACGACTACGACGACGCTGTGGCGGTGGTCGGTCGAGGACCTCGACGGCTTCTGGGCGCTCGATCTGGGACCGCTTCGGCGTCGCGTCGGCGCGGCGAGCACCGTCCTGGCGTCCGCGACATGCCCGGCGCCGCAGTGGTTCCCGGGCACGCAGCTCAACTACGCCGAGCACGCGTTCGCGGGCTCCGACGACGACGCGCTCGCCATCGTGCGCCGGCGGCGAGGCCGCGCGACGCGGAGTGGACGTGGGGCGAGCTGCGCGAGCAGGCGCGGCGGATCGCCGCCGGGCTGCGCAGCGCTCGGCGTGAGCAAGGGCGACCGCGTTGCCGCGTACATGCCGAACATCCCGGAGACCGCCGCCGCGTTCCTGGCCACGGCCTCGCTGGGCGCGATCTGGTCGAGCTGCTCGCCCGACTTCGGCGCCCGCAGCGTCATCGACCGCTTCGCCCAGATCGAGCCGAAGGTGCTGCTGACCGTCGACGGCTACCGTTACGGCGGCCGCACGTTCGACCGCCGCGACGCCGTCCAGGCCGTCCGCGAGGCCATCCCCGGCCTGGCCCACACCGCGCTGCTGCGCTACCGCGACCCCGGGGCCACGCTGGACGGCGCGCTCGACTGGGACGAGCTGACGCCGCGACGACGCGCCGCTGCAGTTCGAGCGCGTGCCGTTCGACCACCCGCTGTGGGTGCTCTACTCGCTCCGGCACGACCGGGCTGCCCAAGGCGATCGTCCAGGGCCAGGGCGGGATCCTGCTCGAGCACCTGAAGATGCTCCACCTGCACCTCGACGCGCAGGCCGGCGACCGCATCTTCTGGTTCACGACGACGGGCTGGATGATGTGGAACTTCCTCGTCTGCGGTCTGCTCACGCCGGCCACCGATCCTGCTCTACGACGGCAACCCCGGCCACCCGGACATGGACGCGCTGTGGGACCTCGCCGCCAGCGCCGGCATGACCACGTTCGGCACCAGCGCCAGCTACATCGGCGCGTGCATGAAGGCCGGCGTCGAGCCGGCGCGCGGCCGCGACCTGCAGCGCCCTGCGCGCCGTCGGCTCGACCGGCTCGCCGCTGTCGCCCGAGGGCTTCCGCTGGGTCTACGAGCACGTCGGCGCGGACACCTGGCTGTTCTCCACCAGCGGCGGCACCGACGTGTGCACGGCGTTCGTCGGGGGCGTGCCCGACGCTGCCGGTCTACGAGGGCGAGCTGCAGGCCCGCGCGCTCGGCGCCGCGGTGGAGTCGTGGGACCCCGACGGCCGGCCCCACATCGGCCGAGGTGGGCGAGCTGGTCGTCACCGCAGCCGATGCCGTCGATGCCGCTGTACTTCTGGGGCGACCCGGACGGCCAGCGCTACCGCGAGGCGTACTTCGACATGTACCCCGGCGTGTGGCGCCACGGCGACTGGATCGAGATCACCGAGCGCGGCACGGCGATCATCTCCGGCCGCTCCGACGCCACGATCAACCGCGGCGGCATCCGCATGGGCACGAGCGGAGATCTACTCGGGCGGTGCTCGCGGTGGAGGACATCACCGACGCGCTGGTGGTCGACATCCCGCGCGAGGGCGAGGACGCGTGGATGCCGCTGTTCGTCGTCCTGCGCGACGGCCGCGCGCTGGACGACGACCTGGTCGGCCGAGATCCGCCGCCGCGTCCGCGAGGACTGCTCGCCCCGCCACGTCCCGAGCGACGTCGTCCAGGTCCAGGAGGTGCCGCGGACGCTGTCGGGCAAGGTGCTCGAGTGCCGGTCAAGCGGATCCTGATGGGCGCGCCGCCCGAGCAGGCGGCGTCGCGCGACTCGCTGGCCAACCCGGCCGCGCTCGACGCGTTCGTGGAGCTGGCTAAGCAGTAGCGCTGTTGCGGCGGGCGCGCGAGCGCGCCAGCGCGGCGTGCGCGGCCTCGCGCGAGACGGGCGCGAGCGCGGGCAGCGCGAGCTCGGCCGACCGCACCACGGCCGAGCGCTCGCGTATCCCCTTGAGCGTGACGGGCTCGCGGTGGAAGAGGCGGGGGAAGCTCATGGCAGTCTCTCTCGGCTGGAGGGCGCACGCGCGGCCTCCTCGGTCAGGATACCCGCCGCCAGCGCGGCCACCAGCGCGCCGAGGCCCCAACTCCAGGCCAGCACGCCGCCGCCGGCCCGGAAGGCCAGCGTCGCGGCGGCCAGCACCGCGGCCAGCGTCGCCGCCGCCAGGCACAGCCGGTAGGGCGCGAGCACGAGCCGCACCAGCGGGTGCTCGCCGCCGCGCAGCACGAGCGCCGAGAACACGGCGGTGATCGACAGCAGAACGGAGATCGCCGGCCCGCCGAACGTGGCCAGGTGGGTCAGGTCGGCGAACAGCCAGGGCAGCGCCAGCTCGAGCGCGATCACCCACGCGACCAGCGCGGCGGGCACGAGGAACCGCCCGCGCTCGGTGCCGTAGCGCACGCTCAGGCCCGGCTCGAGCCGCCTGCCCGTGTCGGCCGAGTAGTAGACGAACGGGCGGTCGGCGTCGCGCGGGCCCTCCGCCAGCACGGTGCCGGTGACGTTGTCCACCAGCCGTGTCGTGCGCGCGCGCAACTCGTCCGGCACCGCCACCTCGGCGTGGTAGCTCGCGGACTCCGTGCAGCCCGGCGCGTCGTAGAAGTGCGCGTAGCGGCTCGGCCGGGCCAGCGGCTCGTCGTAGGCGAACTTGAGCACGCGCCGGCGCTCAACGTCGCCCACCACCGCGCACGCCAGGAAGCCCCGCGCCAGCCGGTCGGCCAGCGCGGCGAACCCGGGCAGGCCGCCGAAGCGCTCGTCGAGCGCGGCGACGTCCGCCGACACGAGGTGGGCGTCGCCGGGCCCGGCGGCCAGCAGCCGCTCGATCAGGGGTCCGGCGTGCGGGTCGTCGGCCGCCTCCTCGCAGTCGAGCTCGAGCATCACGTAGAGCAGCTCGCGGGCGATCACCTGGGTCTCCTCGGAGCGCAGCAGCGGCACGCTCGCTCTCGTCCTCGGCCCGCAGGTCGAAGTTGACCAGCGGGCGCTTGGCCAGCAGCGCCAGCGGGACGACCCATTCGCGCTCGGACAGCCGGATGTCGGCGCGGTGCTCGGCCGGCACGGTGAAGTCGACCGACACGGCGCGGCGCACCTGTTCGTGCGAGAGCACGGTGATCGTCTCCACGCGACGGTGGCGCCAGGCCGCCTGGCGCGTCAGCAGCGGGGCGAAGCCGGCCGCGATCTCGCCGGCCCGCTCCTCCAGCACCTCACCCGGCCAGGGCGGCACGCAGCGCGGCCTCCAGCGCCTCCGGCTCCCAGCCGCCGTCCCAGCGCACGCTCTCGATGAAGATGGCCGGCGTGGTCGTCGCCCCCGACGACACGGCGCTGCGGATGTCGTCGAGGATGTGCTCGACGTGCCGGGCCTCGCGCATGTCGTCCATCAGGCGCGGCACGTCGAGGCCGAGCGACCCCGCGTAGGCCAGCAGGTCCGGCACGGTGAGCGCGTCCTGGCGGGCCAGCAGCACGTGGTGGTAGGCCCAGAACGCCTCCTGGGCGGCCGCGCCCTCCGCGGCCAGCGCCGCGCCGTTGGCGTGCGGGTGCGCCTCCCCCAGCGGCAGGTGGCGCCAGGCGTAGGTGAACCCGTCCCAGCGCTCGCGCAGCTCCCGGACCGCCGTGTCCGCCGCCGCCGAGCCGGGGTCCTCGTAGTCGCCGAACAGCACGAGCGCCGGGCCGCCCTCGCCCAGGGCGTGGTCGGCGGCGCGCAGGAACGGCGGCCTCAGGAGATCAGGCTCTCGCTCAGCCGCCACAGCCGCTCGCGCGCCTCGGGGTCGTGGGCCTGCGGGTCGACGTCCCCCTCGCGCAGCCCGTTGAAGTAGCGGCCGGTCACGCCCGCCAGCGCAGGGTCGGCGATCAGCCGCTCGGTGGCCCGCGCGCCCTCGGCGATCTCGCTGTGCGGGGTGATGCCCGACTGCACGACCATGTTCGTGCCCATGAACGTCGCCGGGTGCAGCGCGGTGACGGTCACCCCGTCGTCGCCGAGGCGCTCGGCCAGCGAGAGCGTGAACAGGATCTGGGCGAGCTTGCTCTTGCGATAGGCGACGGTCCCGTCCCAGCCGCGCTCGAACTGGAGGTCGTCGAAGTCCAGCGGGTACTGGCCGGCCGAGGCGACATTGACGATCCGGGCCGGGGCCGACTCGCGCAGCCGGTCGAGCAGCCGCAGCGTGAGCGCGAAGTGCGACAGGTAATTGACGGCGAAGCGCAGCTCCAGCCCGTCCGCCGACTCCTCGCGCGCGCCGTCGGGCGCCCCGAAGCCGATCCCGGCGTTGTTGCACAGCACGTCCAGACGCGGCTCGTCCGTCAGCACGGCGTCCGCGAGGCGGCGCACCGCGGCCAGCGAGGAGAGGTCGGCCACGTAGGCTCGGCCGCCGGTCTCCTCCGCGACGCGCTGCGCCTTCTCGGGCGAGCGGCCGTGGACGAGCACGGTCCAGCCCGCGCCCGCCAGGTCGCGCGCGACGTGCCGCCCGAGCCCGTCCGTCGCGCCGGTGATGAGGATCGTCGGCATGCGGGAGATAACCGTACCCATCGGCGCGGCTGCCTCACTAGGCGCCCATCGGGGCCGGGGTTAGCCTTGCCGGGCTCCATGGCCGCCACCGCCGCCGAGATCCGCGAACGGGACCTGCTCTCGCGCCTGGCGGCCGGAACCTCCGGCGTGGTCGGCGGCGCGTTCCTGCGCCGGCTGGTGCGCGAGCTCGCCGCGGCGCTCGACGTCGAGGTGGCGTTCGTGGCCGAGCTGTCCGACGAGCGCCCGGGCTGGGCCCGCACCGTGGCCGTGACGAGTGCGCCGGCGATCGAGTTCGCCGAGGGCAGCGAGTTCCCGCTCGCCGGCACGCCGTGCGAGCACGTCTACCGCGAGCCGCTGCTGCTGGTGCGCGACGGCGCGCGCGAGCGCTACCCCACCGACGACTTCCTCGCCCGCTACGACCTCCGCGCGTATCTGGCGGTCGCGCTGCGCACCGCCGACGGGCGCGAGATCGGCCACATCGCGGTCATCTCCCGCCGGCCGCTCGACCCCGAGCCGGACGAGCTGCAGGCGCTCCACGTGTTCGCCGCCCGCGCCGCCGCCGAGCTGGAGCGCCGGCGCCACGAGGCGGCACTGCGCGCCCGGGCGGACGAGCTGGCCGCCTCGCGCGAGCGGGCGCTGCAGGCGGCCGACGAGGAGCGCGCGCGGATCGGCCGCGACCTGCACGACGGGGTCCAGCAGCGGCTCGTCGTGCTCGGGCAGGCGCTGGAGCTGGCGCTGCGTGACCCGGCACAGGCCGCCGAGCGCCTCGCCTGTGCGCGCGAGCAGGCCGCGCTGGCCCGGCGCGAGCTGCGCGAGCTGGCCCGCGGGCTGCACCCGGTGGGGCTGGAGCGCGGCCTCGGCACGGCGCTCGCCTCGCTGGCCGTGCAATCGCCGATCCCGCTGCGCGTCGCCACGCTGCCCGAGCGCCGGCTGCCCGAGGCGGTGGAGGCCACGGTGTGGTTCCTCGTCTCCGAGGCGCTCAGCAACGCGATCAAGCACGCCGAGGCGTCCGAGCTGCGCGTCGCGGTACACCAGCACGGCCGGACGCTGATCGCCGAGGTGGCCGACGACGGTGCCGGCGGCGCGTGCGAGAGCTCCGGCACCGGCCTGCGCGGGCTGGCCGCGCGCGTGGAGGCGCTCGGCGGCCGGCTGGCCGTGCACTCGCCGCCCGGCGAGGGCACGCGGCTCACGGCCACCATCCAGCTCGCGCCCTGGCGCACGGCGCGCGACCCGTTCCTGGAGTTCGGTCACGAGGGCGACGACGGCCGCGGCGCGCGCAAGCTCGCCGAGATCGTGGCCGGCGTGCGCACGAGCGCGGTCTCGCTGGCGCGCGAGTGGGACCTCGAGGGCGGCCCGCCCGGGATCGGCCGCCGGCTGCCGGTGCTCGACCACACCGGACGCCGGCACGCGCTCGTCGAGGTGGTGCGGGTCGGGCTCGTGCCGTTCGCCGAGGTCGACGCCGCGACGATCGACCCCGAGCCCGGCGAGGCCGACTGGCACGCCGGCCGGCGCCGCGCCTACGCCGAGTGCCGCGAGGAGGTCGCCGCGCTGCTGGGCGAGCCGGAGTGGCGGCTGACCGACGCCGAGCCGATGGTGATCCTGTGGTTCCGCCGCGTCGCTCAGGACACGGCGGCGCCGATCAGCGGCTCGACCCTGTAGGGGATCTGCCGCGTCATCGAGATCGTGCTCATCGAGCGCTGCACCGCGCCGGTGTGCAGCATGCCGTTGATCACGTCCTGCAGGTGGCCGTTGTCGCGCGCGACCACGCGGCACAGCAGGTCGCGCTCGCCGGTCACGCCGTGCGCCTCCAGCAGCTCGGGCACGCGTCGCAGCCCGGCGATGGCGTCGTCGAGGCGACCCTGGACGATCTCCAGCGAGACGAACGCCATCACGGGATAGCCGATCTGGCCGGGGTCGACCTCGGGCCCGAAGCCGGTGATCACCCCGCGGGACTGCAGCTTCTCCAGGCGCGCCTGGACGGTGCCCCGGGCCACGCCGAGCCGGCGCGAGACCTCGAGCAGTCCGATCCGCGGGTGGGCCCGCAGCGTGAGCAGCAGGCGGGCGTCGAGCTGGTCGATCTCTCCGGGCATCGGCCCATGATGCAACACTCGAACCGATGATCGAGGCGCGCGGGCTGACCAAGACGTTCAAGACGCGCGGCGCGGTGGTGGAGGCCGTGCGCGGCGTCGACCTCGACGTGGCGGCGGGCGAGCTGGTGGGTTTCCTCGGGCCCAACGGCGCCGGCAAGACCACGACGCAGAAGATGCTGTGCACGCTGCTCGTGCCGACGGCCGGCACGGCGACCGTGGCCGGGCAGGACCTGCTGCGCGCGCCGCGCGAGGTGCGGCGGCGGATCGGCTACGTCGGCCAGGGCGGCTGCACGGAGCCCGAGGCGCGGGTGGGCGAGGAGCTGGTCGACCAGGCGCGCCTGTACGGGTTGAGCGTGGAGGACGCGCGGGCGCGCGGCGAGCGGCTGCTCGACCAGCTCGAGCTGCCCGGGGTGTGGAGCCGGCTGACCAAGACGCTGTCGGGCGGCCAGCGGCGCCGGCTGGACATCTGCATGGGGCTCATCCACGAGCCCGGGCTGCTGTTCCTCGACGAGCCGACGAGCGGGCTCGACCCGCAGGCCCGGGCGAACCTGTGGCAGCACATCCGCGGGCTGCGGGATCAGCTCGGGACCACGGTCTTCATGACCACGCACTACCTCGAGGAGGCGGACGCGCTGTGCGACCGGGTGCTGGTCATCGACCACGGCGAGATCGTGGCCGAAGGCTCACCGGAGGAGCTCAAGCGGCGCGTATCGGGCGACTCGGTCGACCTGCTGCTGGCCGACGACGCCGTCGCCGCGGCCGCCGCGACGGTGGTGGGCGGCACGGTCGACGGCGCGCACGTGCGGCTGTCGGTGCCGAGCGCCGTGGAGGCGCTCCCGCGGATGTTCCGGGCGCTGGACGACGCCGGCATCGAGCTGGCCGGCGTGCAGGTGCAGCGGCCGACGCTGGACGACGTGTTCCTCAGCCTGACGGGGCGCGCTCTGCGCGACGAAGTCGCCGCATGACTCGCGCTGCGCGCTCGCATGCTCCGGCGCCGAACGGTGGGGCGGCATGATCCGGGACACGCTGCTGATCTTCCGCCGGGCGATGCGGCTCTCGCTGCGCAACCCGGTCTGGGTGATCCTCGGGCTCATCCAGCCGATCCTCTATCTGGCGCTGTTCGGGCCGCTGCTGAAGCAGGTCGTGCAGGCGCCCGGGTTCCCACCCGGCGACGCCTGGCAGGTGTTCGTGCCGGGCCTGCTGGTCCAGCTGGGGATCTTCGGCGCGGCGTTCGTGGGCTTCGGGCTGCTGGCGGAGATGCGCAACGGCGTCGTGGAGCGCATGCGGGTCTCGCCGGCGTCGCGCATCTCGCTGCTGCTCGGGCGGGTGCTGCGCGACGTCGTGGTGCTGATCGTGCAGGGCATCATGCTCGTCGGCTGCGCGGCGCTGTTCGGCCTGCACGCGCCGTTCACCGGGATCGTGCTCGGGATCGTGGTGGTCGGCCTGCTCGGCGCGGCGTTCTCGTCCGCGTCCTACGCGGCGGCGCTGATCCTCAAGAGCGAGGACGCGCTGGCGCCGCTGTTCAACGGGCTCTTCGTGCCGATCCTGCTGCTCTCGGGAATCCTCTTGCCGATGACGCTGGCGCCGCGCTGGCTGCAGGACGTCTCCGACGTCAACCCGATGAAGCACGTGGTCGACGGCGTCCGCGCGCTCTTCCTCGGCGACGTGGCCACGGCCACCGTCTTCTGGGGGGCGTTCGCCACCGTCGCCCTGGTCATTGCGGGGTTGTTCCTGGGAACACGCACGTTCCAGCGCGAATCCAGCTGATTTGCCCCTATCATCGTGCGTGATCGCACGATGTCCAGCGTGTACCGCCACATCCTCGTCGCGGTCGACGGGTCCCCTGATGCCGATGCCGCGGTCGCGCACGCCGCTGCGCTGGCGCGCGACCAGAACGCTCGGCTGACGCTGCTGACCGTCATCCCGCCGCTGCCGGCCACCGCCCTGCTGGCCTCGGGCGCCGCGCCACCGCGCAGCGAGGTCGTCCGCCACTACGGCGAGGTCCTGCGCCGCGCGGCCGACTCGCTACCGCCGGATGTCAGCGTGACGACACTCCTCGTCGAGGGCTCGCCGGCCCGCGCGCTCGTCCAGCGGGCCTGCTCGGAGGAGTACGACCTCGTCGTCATGGGCTCCCACGGCCACGGCCGCCTCCACGGCGCGCTGCTCGGCTGCGTGTCGCAGAAGGTGCTGTGCGCGAGCCCGGTGCCGGTCCTGCTCGCCCGGGCGCCGCGCGAGGCCCCGGCCCCGGCCCCGGCACCCGCCCGCGCGGTGGGCGAGACGATCCCGGGGCTGCCCGGCTTCGGCTGACGCGGGCCACGCTCACACCCGCGCCAGCCATTCCAGCGGAAACGGCGGCTGCGCCAGCGGCCGGACGGCGATGCGCATCAGCATCAGCGGGTTGTCGTCCCCGGCGATGCGGTTGACGTGCACGGTCGCGCACGCGGTGCAGCGGTGGACGAGCGCCCACTCGCCGTCGTCGCGCACGGACACGCCGATCGGCTCCATCGAGCCGGCGCAGCCGGCTGCCCGGTCGCCCGGCACGTCGTCGTCGACGTGCCGGCTCCACAGGCAGTTGGGGCAATGGTTGCGGTGCTGGGTGCCGGGAGCCGTCAGCGGGACGTCGAGACGGCAGCGGCGACAGCGGAAGCTGTCAGGCCCGCGGGGGCGGGCGTGGTGCGAGGTGCGCGCGGAGCGCGACAAGCAGGGACCTCCGGTGAGCAGGAGAACGGGAGCACACGGGGCGGCGTCGGCCCCGCGAGCGCCGAGGGCGGGTCAGCCCTGGCGGCGGTGAGAGGTGCTATGTCCCGTGGCGGCAGTCGGCATAAGTCGCTCACCTGCCCGTCGATCCCGGAGGTGGGTCTCGTTGGACGGCTGTGAGGATACGGGACCGCGCCGCGCGGGGCAAGGCGGCGGTCAGCCCGGCGGCAGGTCTCCCCTTGTCCCACCCCCTCAAAGCCCGCCAGTTCGTCGAGCCCGCGCCCGGCTGACATCATCGGCGTGGTGAAGCGCAGCGTCGCCCTCACCCCGCTGTCGTGCGCCCACAATCACGGACTGGTCGCCCGGCACGGCGCGGCCGAGCGCGCCTGAGCATGGAGGCCGCCGCGCTGCGTGCCTGGTGTCTGAGCCGATCAGGCGCGACCGAGGAGTTCCCGTTCGGGCCCGAGACGTCCGTGTTCAAGGTGGCCGGGAAGCTGTTCGCGCTCAGCGCCCTCGGACCGCATGCCGCTGCAGGTCAGCCTCAAGTGCGAGCCCGAGCTGGCCGAGCAGCTGCGCGCCGGGTATCCGGCGATCCGGCCGGGCTATCACCTCAACAAGCGGCACTGGAACACCGTCACGCTCGACGGCAGCGTGCCCGAAGAGCTCGTGCGCGACCTGGTCGAGGACTCCTACGACCTGGTCGTCAGCGCGCTGCCGAAGCGCGTGCGCGCGCAGCTCGGGTGGACGCCGGGGTGAGCGAGAGCGCCGATCGGCTCGAGGGCTACGCGCCCGGGGCCGGCGCGCTGCCGGGCCGGCCGCAGCTGCTGTGGGGCGGCGCCTACGCCGCGGTGCGAGCTAGCGGGCCTCGAGTAACACGCCGGCGAGGAAGGCGCCCAGCGCCTCGTGGGCGGCGAGCGGGAGCACGTGGGCGACGTACTGGTCGGGGCGCACCACGACGAGGCAGCCGGCCTCGCGGTCGACGCCGCGCAGGTCGAAGACGTCGCCGGCGTCCGGGTCGGGGCGGAACGCCTTCTCGTAGTCGACCAGGCCGAACCGGCCCTTGCGGGGCAGCAGGACCGCGGGCAGCGCGTCGACGGCCACGGCTTGCTGGAAGACGGCGCGGACATCGATGACGGAGTCGGGCTCGGCGTCCGCGGGCGTGAAGCGGGCGACCAGCGCCTGGAGGTGCTCCCACGGCGCGCCGGATCGGCGTCGCGGCAGGCGAACGCGTAGACGCGCCAGGCCCCGTCCGCCCGGGCCGCGTGGCCGAGCTGGACCGGCTTGGCGTCGGCCAGCCGGACCACCGGCGCGGAGTGGAAGCGCATCCCGACCGGGAAGCCGTCCGCCAGGTGCTGGAACTCCGGCGCGGCGGTGACGAGCGAGGGGGCGTAGCGCGTGGCCACGCCGGCGGTGAAGCGCCCCTGGGCGACGAAGTAGCGCTCGAACTCCTCCGGGTCGGCGGCGCGGCTGAACCGCTTCGAGAACTCGCGGTCGAAGTCGATCAGCTCCTGCGCCACGGCCTGACGCTCGTCCGAGTAGGTCCGCAGGAGCTCCGGCCGCGCCCTGCCTCGCAGCACGGCGGCCAGCTTCCAGCCGAGGTTCCAGGCGTCGGCCATCGACACGTTCATCCCCTGGCCGGCCTTGGCGCTGTGCGTGTGACACGCGTCGCCGGCGATGAACACGCGCGGCGGATCGGCGCCGTCGTCGAACCGGTCGCACAGCCGCTGCCCGATCTCGTACACCGACCACCAGCCGACGTCCTTCACCGCGAGCGTGTACGGGTGCAGGATCCGGTTGGCCGCCTCGGCCAGCTTCTCGGGAGTGACGCTGCGCCTGTCCAGCGCCGTCGTGTCGAGCTCGATGTAGAACCGCGTCAGATAGCCGCCCTCGCGCGGGATGATGAGGATGTTGCCGGCCGCCGAGTTGATCGCGCACTTCACCCGCACGTCCGGGAAGTCCGTCACGGCCAGGACGTCCATCACACCCCACGCCTCGTCCGTCGCGTCGCCCGTCAGCTCCCGGCCGATCGCGCCGCGGATGACGCTGCGCGCGCCGTCACAGCCGACGACGTACCGCGCGCGGATCGTGTCACCGCGCTCGGTGGTGACCGTCACACCGGAACCGCCGCGCTCGAGCGCGGTCGCCTCCACGCCGTAGAACGGCGCCGCCGCACCGGCGTGCGCCATGTGCTCGCGCAGGAAGGCGAGCATCCGCGCCTGGTTGACGATGACGTGCGGGAACTCCGACAGCCCCTCCTCCGTGTCCCGGACCCGCCCGGCGCGCGCGATGCCGCCGTCGTCGCCCGGCCGCCAGAACGCCACCTCGTTGACCCAGTAGGCCTCCTCCAGCAGCCGGTTCGCGAGCCCGAACGCCTCGAACATCTCCACGGTGCGGCAGGCGACGCCGTCGGCCTGCCCGACCGCGAGCGGCTCGTCCCGGCGGTCGATCACCGCGGTCCGGATGTCGGGGAACGCGGCCAGCTGCGCCGCGAGCACCAGCCCGGCCGGCCCGGCGCCGACGATCAGCACGTCGACTTCGTCCGGCAGACCCGCGGGCACGGCCCGGGCCCGCGTCGTCCACGCGCGGGTCACCCGGCCGGTATCCGTTGAGATAGAACTGCACCAGCGGGCGTCAGGCTAACTCAGCGCAGGTACCTCGCCCGCTCGGCCCGCTGCCCCGCGGATCGCGCGCGGCGGCGGCCGTCAAGTCTCAGGAAACCGAGCGGGGCTGCACGCGGGGCGCGCGGGTGGTCGTCGTCGAGATCACGGTGGCGGAGGCCACCGGCTTGGCCCGCGGCGGGCGGTGGTGCGTGTCGGCCCTGGCCGGGCCGGCGAACCCGGCGCCCGCCAGCGCGGCGGTGGCCAGCGCGGCCGGCAGCAGGCGGGCGAAGCGGCGGTTGGGGAGCGACTGGCGGAAGTGGGCTTTCATGGGACCACTCTCGGTCGCGCCCGTCGGAGCGGCCTTGGAGCACCCTGGGCGGTGGCTGGGAGCGATCAGCGCTCGATCGGCCAGCCGTGGCGCTCCCACGTGCCGACGCCACCGTCGGCCACGTGGATCGGCTTCGCCGCGCCGTGGCGGGCCAGCAGCGAGGCGGCGAGCGCGCTGCGCTGGCCGGAGGAGCAGATCGCCGCGATCGGGCGGCTCAGGTCGAGCCCGTCCGGGGCGTCGCGCAGATCGTGATAGGGGACGTGGACGACCCGGGATGCGGCCCGCGGCGAACTCGGAGGCCTCCCGCACGTCGAGGATCTGCACGCCGTCGCCCAGCTCGTGCAGGCGCTCGACGTCGATGCGCTCGATCTTCGCGGCGGGGCGCTTCTCCTCGCGCCAGCTCGTCATGCCGCCGGACAGATAGCCGCCGAGGTTGTCGATCCCCACCGCGTGCGCGAGCTGCGCGGCCCGCACGCCGTCCGCGTCGTCGCGCCCGACGAAGATCACGGGCACGTCGCGCTCGGCCACCCAGGCGAGCTTCGTGCCGAAGCCCGCGCGCACCGCCGGGTTGCAGACCGAGCCGGGGATGTGCGCGTTGTCGAACTGCACGTCGGTGCGCACGTCGACGATCAACGCCCCCGCTTGGCGCGCCTGCTCGACCTGGCGGCAGGTCAGCGGCTCGATCGCCGCGCGGTGCGTCCGCAGCGGGCCGCGGTTGAGCGCCACGATCGCGTGGAAGTTCGGCGGCTGCGGGCCGAGCGTCGCCGTCACGCGGCGCACGAACTCGGCCTCGTCGCGCTCGCCCAGCAGCGCGTTGTGCGCCCGCTCGTAGCCGATCGTCGACGACACCTTCATGTCCATGCCCGGACCGCCGCACAGCGAGCCGCCCAGGTGCGCCGGCCACACCTCGCAGTCGTCCGGCAGCGGCAGCAGCTTCTCGTGCAGGGAGCGGAAGACGCCGCGCGCGCCCTCCTCCTTCTCCACCGCGAGGTCCGGCCGGGCCAGGTCGCCCACGAACAGCGAGTCGCCGGTGAGCACCGCCCACGGCTCGTCGCCCCGCGCGGTGTCGACGAGCGCGAACGCCGTGTGCTCGGGCCGGTGCCCCGGCGTGTGCAGCGCGCGCACGCGGACGCTGCCCAGCGCGAGCTCCCAGCCGTCGTCGAACGGCTCGTGGTCGTAGTCGGGCGCCGCGCCGCGGTGGACGTGGATGGTCGCGCCGGTGGCGGCGGCCAGGCGGCCGTGCCCGGAGACGTGATCCGCGTGGTTGTGCGTCTCGAGCACGTGCTCGATGCGCACGCCCATGTAGCGGGCGAGCGCGAGGTACTCGTCGACCTCGAGCTTCGGGTCGACCACCGCGGCGACGCCCGCGTGCTCGTCGCCCACCAGATAGGAGGCGCAGCCGAGGTCGTCGTGGGTGAGCTGGCGGAAGATCACGGGTCGGTGCCATCCTGCCAGACTTCTGACCCAGTGAAGGTCGAGTTGGCAGGGGTGCCCGAGACCGCGCTGTGGACGCTGTATCACCGCGCGCTGGAAGCCCGGCGTCCCGACGCCGTGCTCGCCGACCCGCTCGCGGTCGAGCTGGTCGAGCGCCTCGACTACCCGTTCGCCGAGCGCTTCGGCGACGGCCGCGGCTTCAGCCAGTGGCAGGCGCTGCGAGCGGCCACGTTCGACCGCGAGGTGCGCCGCTTCGCCGCGGCGAGCCCCGGCGGGACCGTGGTCGCGCTCGGCGAGGGGCTGGAGACCGGCTTCTGGCGGGCCGGCGACGGGCGGCTGCAGTGGCTGACCGTCGACGTCCCGGAGATGATCGCCCTGCGCGACCGGGCGCTGCCCGCATCGCCGCGGCGGCGCAGCTGGGCGGGCTCGGCGCTCGACGCCGGCTGGCTGGACGAGGTCGACGCGAGCCGCGGGGTCCTGATCACCGCCCAGGGCCTGCTCATGTACTTCCCGCGCGAGGACGCGCACCGGCTGGTGGCCGAGTGCGTGCGCCATTTCCCGGGCGGCGCGCTCGTGTTCGACGCCGTCCCGGCCTGGCTGGCCGGCCGGCCGTCGCCGCCGGACGCGCCGTTCCAGCGCCCGCCGTGGGCGTGGGGCATGGACGCGGCGCAGGAGCGCGCGCTGGGCGCGCTCGTGGCCGAGTTGCGGGCGCTGCGGCTGCCCCGCGGCCGCGGCCCGGTGCAGGGATTCGCGCTGCCGCTGGCCGCCCGGGTGGCGCCGCTGCGGCGGCTGATGCTGTCCGTCTACGCCGCCCGGTTCACCACGAGATGAACGCGTCGCTGCCGCTGTTGCGCGTGGGCAGCCGGAGGCGCTTGACCGCGATCCGCGACGCGCCGGGTCGGTAGACCGCGACGCGGTCCGGGGCGAGGACCACCAGGCGCCCGTCGGACGTCCAGGCGTAGCTCTCGAACTTGATGTGCACCGCCACGGGGAATCCGGGCACGTGCGTGAGCCGTCCGGTCGGCGCGTCCAGCAGCCAGATGTCGCTGATCTGCGTACCGGTGGCGTGATAGGCCGGGTCGGCGAAGCCCACCGCGAACGTGCGGCGATCGGGCGCTGCGGCCACCTCGTCGGCGAACCGGATCCGGCTCGGCCACGGAACCCGGCGCGACGCGCCCGTGCGTCGGTCGACGATGGTCAGCGGCCGCGTCATCCGCACCGCGTAGCGCCCGGGCGCCGGCCGCGGTCCGGCGCCGCGGGTCGCGTGGAGCGTGCCGCGGCGCAGCCGGTACGTTCCGCCGGGGTCGAGCCAGATGTCGGCGCCGCGCCGGTTCGGCGCCACGGTGACGACGCGGAACCTGCGCCGCCGCGGCAGGCCGGTGACGGGCATCACGCGCCCCGAGTCGACGTCGAGCACGAACGGCGGGTCGCTCGCCACGAGCAGGCGCAGGCCGGTGTGCGCCGGCAGCGCGGCGCCGCGCAGCGGGCCGGGCGGGCCGGCCGGAGCCGCCACCGCCACGTCGATCCGCGCGCGGTGCGGCCCCCAGGCCAGCGTCAGCCGCCAGCACCCGGCCTTTGGCAGGTCCACATAGGACGGGTAGATCTCGCCCGGGCCCGAGTCGGCCGGCTCCGCGATCCGCACCGTTGCGCTGCCCTGCCGGGCCACGATCCGCAGCGGCCGCCCGTTCCGCGGCGCGCGCACCACCCACAGCACCTTGTTCGCGGGGTCGAGCGGGCGCCCCGGACTCAGCCCGCCGACGAACAGGAACGCCGCGGCGGCGCCCTTGTCGGCCAGGGCGTACGGCGGCGCCGCGCCCGCGCTCAACCCCCACGCTGCGGCCGTCCACTGGGGCGCCGGCCCGTAGTGCACCGCCGCGGGCGCACATGCGGCCCGCGGGGAGCCGCCGCCACAGGCGCAGAGCACGAGTACCAGCCCGAGCGCGAAGCCGATCCGCACGCCGCCATTACACCGCCGACGGGCCGGCGGTTCCACGCTGCAGTGCATCGGGGCGCCCGGATTTGCACCGGATCACTGCACTTCGGTCAGGTGCAGATTCGCCCTCTAGAGCCAATTCGATGCGGTCAGGTCAGCTTGGATTCGCTCAGATTGCTACCTCGATTGCTACCACGAGTGAAGGCCGCAGCGACCAGGTCGGCCTCGAGCTTGCTCGGCGCGTAGTCGGCGTATATCTGCGTGGTGGCCAAGTCTTTGTGGCCCATCCACTCCTGCAGAGCCCGCAAGAACCCGACGAGCAAGCTGAGCGGCTGGGGCGCGCCCGCGGCGATCACGCCCGTCCACAAGGGCGACGTCTGCGAGGGCGGCATCTCCTGCACCGGCGGTCGCCAGCTGCTCGACGACTTCGGCGTCGACACCGACCTGGTCCGGCTGAGCGCACATCGCCGACTCGCCCGACCTCGGCGGCTCGAGCACCTACACCGGCTACGCCGTCCAGACCGGCGGCACCCGAGTGGCTTCCCAACTGACCCCGGCGCGGCGCGGGGGCGCTTCCGCCCCCGCGCCGCACACCGTTCAGGGCGTCGGGTCGGGGTAGGTCCCGCCGAAGATGTCGGAGTTGCCGAACGTGGCGGGGCACTGCTGCTGCGGCGCGGGCGCCGGTGGGCTCTGGCCGTCCTGCAAGGCCTGCCGCCAGGCGTCGATCGCCGGGCAGTCGGCCCCGTTGCGGCTGTCGTTCCACACCGCCGCCCCGTACGTCCGGGTGGCAGCGGCGTAGACATAGTCTCCGAGGAACTCGGAGATCAGCGCGTTGGCGCTGGACGAGCGCGGGTCGCCCGGCGCGCCGCGGTGCAGCTCGCTGAACGCTCCCGTCGGCCCGGCGCCGCCCGTGTCGGCGTGCAGGACCACGCCGACGAGCGCGCGCGACGTCGCCGTGGTCGGCCGGAACGGCGTGATGAACGCGTTGTAGACCACGTAGACGTCTCGGCCGTTGGGCGAGATGGCCGGTGCCGTGTAGAGCCCACGGTCACCGGCGGACTCGATCGCCCGGGGCGCCGACCAGCTCGCGCCGCGGTCGGTCGACTCGGTGAACTCGACCTGCGGCGTGGCCAACGGCCCGCTCACGTAGCTCATGACGATCCGGTCGGACGCGTCGGCGCCGGTCGGCGACCCGTTGGCGATGTCGACGCTCGGCGCCGGGGCCAGGTCGCTGCGCGCGCCGGCGACGCCGTCGATCACCGGCCGGCCCTGCACTGGATCGAACGCGCCCGGCTGGTTCACCGGCCCGGCGACCGGCTGGGGCTGCGACCAGTTCGCGCCGCCGTTGGTCGAGCGCGACATGAACTCGAACGGCTGCTTGCCGCCGGTCACCGACGTGCCGACGCCGAACACGTAGGCCGTGCCGCGGCTGTCGGTGCGGATCGTGCAGCCGTCGAGCGGGTTGCGCTGGCCGTTGTTGGCCGCCGGCGTGATCTGACGCTGGGTCCAGGTGTGCCGCCGTCACTGCGAGACCGCGACGACCAGCGGCGCCGGCGCCGCGTTGCCCTTCTCCTGGCCGCGGAACGACGCCCAGCACACGTAGACGGTGCCGAAGAACGGGCTCGACGACGCGTTGTCGGCCCAGATCTGCTCCTTGTCGGAGAACGTCGTGCTCGACTGCTTGCTGACCAGCACCGGCGGCATCCACGCGCTCTTGGTCGCCGGCCGCGGCGGCCTGCGGGTCGTCCGTGCGCGACACGGCGATCGCCTCGAAGCCCTTGAACGCCTGGTCGGTGCGCGTGGCCGCCACGTTCGAGGTCAGGTTCGCGTAGTACAGCCGCGAGCCGTTGGCCCAGCTGAAGCCGCCGGCGCCGGGCCGCGGCCCGAACGCGACCGCCGGGGTCGCCATCGGAGACCAGCCCGTTCTCGGCGTACCACGGCAGCGTCCCGATCGGCCCGGTCTGCGCCGTGCACGGCGGATCGGTGTCACCGACGACGCCGAGGCAGTCCCGGCCGGTCAGGCCCGGTGTACGTCGGCTGGGTCCACGTCGTCCCGCTGTCGAACGAGAAGTACACGCCCGAGACGCCGACGCCGGGCGTGAACGGGCAGTCGTTGTCGGCGCCGGCGTTGCACGCCTCCATATCGATCTCGTCATTGGACCCGGCGGCGAGCACGTTCGGATGGTTCGCGTCGACCGCCACCGTCGGCTCGTTCTGCTTGTTCTGCGAGAACGGCGACGCCGGACTGCCGATCGTCACCAGCACGTCAGGATTGAACGCCGCCGCCGTCCCGGCTCCGGCAAGCGCCACGGCCACGGCCACGGCAGACGCCGTGGCGAGCCGGTGAATCGGAAACCGCCCCATCGCTCCTCCTCCTTCGAGGCTGGACCTTGTGCGGTGCCAACGCCCCGGCGGCCGAAGGGTCGGGTCCTATGAGGGGGCGCCGTTCCGATCGTGACGCTCGGGAGCGCGGCCGCGCTACACGGGGACTCCGGCCTGGCGGGGGCGGGCGCGATCGTGTCCGCTTCGAGCTCGTGGGTCTGCGGTGTGCACGCGGCGGGGCGTGTCCCGCATCCGGCGGAGCCGGCTTACCGTGCCCATCAACGGAGCCGGTGGGCGGGGTCAAGGTGCGCCCGAGAGGGCCGAACGCGGCGAGCTCCGCAGCAGTCGTCTTGACGCCGGCGGACGGCGGAGCTTGGGCGTAGAGGGTCGGCGGGCCAGGGCGCAATACACGATGATGCAGTGGTGGAATCGAGTGGTAAGCCGTTCTGGTCATTGCGCAAATTTCGACAGTCAGGCGCTGGGTCAGCGGCAGCTTTCGCCCGGGCGAAGGTGCCCAGTCCGTCGAATACGGGCACATCTCGCGGCCCGGTGGCGGCGGTGTCAACGCGCCCGAGGGCTCGGCTCGCCACTGCCGCTCGTCTGCTTCGCAGCACGGCGACGTTCAGGCCGGTAGCAGGTGGTCCGCCGAAAACCATGCGCCTTCTCCGGTGATGCGCTCGGAGGGAAAGAAGATGACGAGAGGGCGCGTGCCCTGCAGGGCGCTCGCCGTGATCGCCGCCGGCCGCGGGGGCGGCGGCGATCCCGAGTTACATGCCGGGGGTGTGGACCTCGGCCCCGGACGGAGCGAGCGCGTACCATGGCGCGCCGAACTGGTTCAGCGCTTGGCCGGTGATCTGCCCACGCGTCCGATCGGGCGCGTAGTAGTAGAGGGGGCGACCGGCGTAGGTCACCTCGCTGGAACCGTCGCGACGCGTGGTGGTCCCGATCAGCTTGGGCAAGACGCCTTTGCCGGCCACGGGCCGGCCGTTGGTGGTGTATGGCGGCCACAGGCTCGCGCAGGCCCCGTAACAGACGCTCGCCGTGCCCTTGTCGATCACGAAGTCATAGAGCGTGCGGCCCTTGGCATCGACGATGATCCGGCCAAGCTTCGGATCGGTGATCACCCGCAAAGATGCACCGCCCGCTGCTGCCGGGGCATTCGCCGCCGGTGCGCGAGACACGTTGCCGGCGCTTGACGGGTTGCCGGATCCCGATCCGGAGCTCGCGCCGCCGCATCCGGCGACGACGAGCGCCGCCGCCGCCGAGGCGACGCTGAGGAAAGTTCGCTTGGTCATCGTGCAAGTTCCTTGGGGTGAGTCAGGGAGTGCCTTCGCGCGCCGTGTGACAGGGCACGCAGCGCGAGGAAGGCCGAGAGAAAGGCGACGGCGGCGACGTCGAAGATGATCGAAAGCACGATCGCGCTGCGGTAGCCGACCTCCATGAAGCCGAACAGGCCCACGTTCTCGCTGGCCAGCAGTCCAACGAGCGTCCCGGCGCCGATGCCGATGCCGGCGAGCGCCAGCACGGTGAACAGGCGATCGCCGAACCGGCTGGTCAGGCGCCGCAGCGGCAGCAGCAGCCCAACTGCGATCAGCGTCGCCGACATGAAGTCGAGCACGAAGAGCGTCCCGATCGTGGGCACCGCTCGGTAGTAGTCGACGTAGTACTGCTCGATGTGATCGACGCCGACCGCCAGGACCGCGACCGCGCCGAGGTAGCGCGTTAGGGTCGTTGCGCTGGCCAGCGCGACCGAGTGGGTTGTGGTCATCGAATTGATCTTCCAATCACGGGAGATGTCTACTATGTGCTGTAGTACTATAGCAGGCAGTAGATTGGTCGTAGAGCTGCCGCGTCGCGCTCAGACCCGCGCTCCTCCTGCCGAGGAGTCGATGCACGGGCAGCTCCCGAGGGCGACCCGGTAGGGACAGACAGGTGTGACGGGCGTGATCAGTTCGTCGAGAACGAGCACAGATGGGTGCTGGCTAGACGCGGCGCCTAGCTAGTGCCCGACTTCATCCCGGTCGCCGGGCAACTCGACGACGCGATCATCGTGGCGTTCGTGCTGCGCGCTGTCCTTCGCAGCGGCGGCCCAGAACTGCTGCGCCAACACTGGCCAGGCCCTACGGCCTCGCTGAATGCGCTAGTGCGGCTCGCGTACGGACGGCGCCAGCCGAACGGCTTCGCCCCGCGCCCACCCGTCGCGCCTCAACGCGATCGGTAGAACGGACGGGAGCAGCATCGGCTCCACGAAACGCGGGACCTCTTCCCGACTATCGAGCGTCCTTGCCACAGCCGCGGCTCAGTTCTCACGCATCCCCTCAGGATCATGCGGAGCGTTCCGAGTCCGCGCATTACGATAGGAATGCAGCAGCACCTGTCCGGCTGGGGAAGTCGTCGAAGAGGCCTGTGCGACGGGTCGGCACTGCGACGGCAGGTCCGGCAGCGCCAGCGGCGTGCCGTCGTCGAGAGGACGTGTTGTCGCGGGTCTGGAAGACCAGGTCGCTCGTGGGCCGGAGGACGCCGGTGGTGCCGTGCTCAGCCGCAAAGGCATGCACGTCGACGCCGCCGATTGGTGCATGTATGTCCGTGCGGGCGGTTGAGGGCATGCTGCAACTCGCAGAATCGACTACGCGACGATGTATGGGTCCGGTGCGTGTATCTCGTCGCCGCGGCGAAGTGGCGTGCCGTTCCTCCCTGACGGTCAAGAATCCTCCGTCCCTGATCGAGGTGTGGGCAGGTGGCGGGCGGGGAGTGTCACGGCGATCGTCGTCCCATGCCCTGGTTGGCTCTCGATCGACAACCGGCCGCCGTGGGCGTCGACGCGATCGAACAGGCCGGTGAGCCCGGAGCCGTGGCCCGCGGTGGCGCCGCCCACGCCGTCGTCGACCACGTCAATCGTCAGCAGTCTGTCGTCGTAGCTCGCCGTTACCGACACGGTGGTCGCCTGGGCGTGCTTGACGACGTTCGTCAGCGCTTCGGCGACGACGAAGTAGGCGGTGGTCTCGATTTCAGGCGCGAGTCGCGGGACCTCCACGTCGATCACGACGGCGATCGGTATGTCGAACACCAGGGACTCGACGCCTGGCCTCAGGCCGCGTCGGGCGAGGGCTTCCGGGAGGATGCCGCGGACCAGGTCGCGTAGCGCGCTGGTGGCGCGCTCAGCGTGGGTCAGTGCCTCGTCGAGGCGGGCGAGTCCCTCGACGCGGTTGTCGGGGAGGGCGTCCCGCGCCAGTTTGAGCGCGATCACGGTCTGCACGAGTCGCTGTTGCGCGCCGTCGTGCAGGTCGCGCTGGACGCGCCGGCGTGTCTCGTCGGCGGTCGAGAGCAGACGCGCGCGTGACGCGATGAGTTGGGCGCGGTATTCGGCGTTGCCGACCGCGGACGCGACGAGGGTGGCGAACTGCTCGAGCCGGCCCTCGGTACGGGGAGGCGGTGGGCTGGTGTCCGAGGTCGCGGTCAGCATGCCCCAGACCACGCCGTCGACGGTGATGGGCGCCCCGACCGCCGCGGTCAACCCATATCGGCGGGCGAGCTCTGCATCGCGCTCGCCCTGGTAGTCGTCGATCCGCGTGACCCGGTCGTGGCGTCGGACGATGTCCGGGAGCGTGTCGGCCTCGAAGACGATCCGCGTGCCCAGCGGAGCCGGACCGCCGCTCGCGGCGACGACCACGAGCGCATCGTCGCCGTCATATCGGACCAGTGTCATCGCTGCGCCGTCGAGCAGCTGGGACGCCTCGGCCGCGACCGCGGCGAACACTTCGTCGGGAGGATCGCCGCGCGTCACGCGCTCGGCGACGCGCAGCAGCGCGGCCTGCTCATCGGCCAGCTCCCGGACTTCCGCGCGGGCCTGCGCGTTGGCGAGCGCTGCCGTCACGAGCTCGGCGAACTCCGCGAGTCGCCGCTCGGCGTTGGCCGGCAGCGGGCGGTTCCCGGAGCTGATGCCGATCGCGCCCCACATCCGTGTCTCGACGAGGATCGGTGCGGCCGCCGCCGACCGGAGCCCGAGCTCATCGCGCGCCACCGTCGCGCCGGGGACCGCCGTGTAGTCGTCGATGCGCGCCGGGCGACTTGTCCGCACGAGTCGCGTCAGCACCCCGTCATCGCGGTCCGCGAGCGTCACTCTCGACCCCGGCGTAGACGGCCCGCCGTGGGTGGCCACGACGGTCCAGCTCGTCTCGTCGTCGCGCCGCAGCAGCGTGGCGTCGAGGCCCTCGATGAGCCCGGATGCCTCGACGGCGACCGACGTGAACAACTCGTCCTGCGGGACCCTCCGCGCGACCAGCTCCGCGACGCGGCGCAGCGCCGCCTGCTCGTCGGCAAGGAGCCGCAGCCCCTCACGGGCGTGGGCACTCGAGACCGCGGTGCCCACCAGGGCCGCGAACTTGACGATGCGTTCCTCGAGACCGACGGGGAGCGGGCCGGCGCGCGAGGCGATCGTGAGGCTTCCCCAGACCGTTCCGTCGACGGCGATGGGCACCGAGACGGTGGCGATCACGCCGTGCGCTCGAGCGAGGTCCGCGGCGTCGGAGCGCGCGTAGTCGTCCGTGCGCGATGGCTGTCCCGTCCGCGAGACGTCGCCGGTGCTCGAGCGCCCGGACATCAGCACGCGGACGCCGCGCAGATCGGACTCCGGATGGGTGGCGACGACCGTCGCGACCCCATCGGCGCCGTATTGCATCAGCGCCGTCTCGGCACCACCCAGCCGACCCGACGTCTCGACGACCACGGCCTCGAGGATCCGCTGCGGCTCCGCGCCGGCGGCGGCAAGCTCGGCCACCCGCCGCAGGGCGGCCTGCTCTTCCGCGAGGTCGCGCACGCCCGCTCGCGCCTCGGCCGCCGAGATCGCGCTCCCCGCGAGGCGGGCGAAGTTGGTCAGGTGCTCCTCGACGCCCGGCGGCAGCGGGCCGACGCCGGCCGCCACGAGGACGCCCCACAGCCGATCACCGCCGAAGATCGGCGCCGCCGCGCTGGACGAGAAGCCGCGGCTCGCCGCAACCTGCGGCCAGCGGCCCCCCGCCTCGGCAAGGCGGTCGACGCGCGCGGCGCGGCCGGTCCGCCACACGCGCTGGGTCGCGCCGTCGCCCGCAGCAGACGCGCGCATCCCGACCGTCACGCCCTCGGGGGGATCGTGGAGCGCGACCACCTCGGTGGCGCCGTCGGGTTCGAAGCGCAGCAGCGTCGTGAACCCGATGCCCACGAGCCCGGCCGCCTCGGCGACCACGGCGTCGAGGATGTCCGCCGCCGGCGCGTCTCGCGCCGCCACCTCGGCAACCCGCCGCAGCGCCGCCTGGTCGGCGGCGTTCTGCTGCAGTTGCAGCCGATCCTGCGAGATGGCCAGCGCGATCGCGGCCAGGTCGGTGAACGACGCCATCCGGGCCTCGGTCGCGTCCGGGAACGGATCGGGCCGGCGCCAGGCCGCGACCGACGCGCCCCAGACCGTGCCGGCGATCGTGATCGGGACGACGACGGTCGACCCCAGGCCGTCAACACCCTCGAGCCAGCGCGGGCGGTTCGTGTCGCGCACGGCGTGAAGCACGTCGTCCAGGGGCCGTCGCTGTGGTGCGCCTCGCGACGCGAGCAGCGAGATGCTGGCGTCGCGCTCGAAACGAAACAGCATGGCGACGTCGGCTTCGACCACGTCCGCGACCGCCTCGTTGACCGCGTCGAACAGGAGCGACTCGGGGGAGCCCTGGGCGACCACTGTCGCCAGCGCCAGCAGGTTCGCCTGCTCGTCGAACAGGCGAGCCGACTCACTGCGGATCGGCCGCCACAGCGAGGCGGTGCGGTCGGCGGCGTGCGCGGTGTAGAAGCTGACGATCTCCGTGATCTGCCCGTCGCGCACCTGGGCGATCTGGTGCGTCGAGCCCTCGAAGTGCCACGACGCATCCGCGTCCTGCGCGGTGTTGACGAGGCGCGTCCTGGTCACGACCAGCCGCGGGCTCTGCGCGAGCACCTCCTCGACTTCGATGCGCAGCGTCGGCAGCGGCCCGACGCTCCCGTCGACATACGTCACGATCGCGGCACGGCCGCGGATCGTGTTCCCGTTGACGGTGGCCACCACGTCCTCGCTGAGCAGCGCCGCGTAGGTGTCGAAGTCGCGATCGTTGAGCGCGTCGTAGTGGCGCAGGACAACGGAGAGCGCGTCGGACACCGGCCAAGCGTATGACCTTGGTCAGCGGCCCTGCAGGTACATCAGCACGGCGTGGACGCGCCGGTGCTCGGTGCTCTCATGGACGATCTCGAGCTTGCGCAGGATCGCGGTCACGTGCTTCTCGACGGCCGCCTCGCTGACGAACAGCGTCTCGGCAATGCCGAGGTTCGACTTGCCCTCCGCCATCACGGCGAGCACGGCGAGCTCGCGCGGCGTGAGCGACTCCAGGCGACCACCGGCCGCGGGGCGCCCCAGCATGCGACCGACGACCTCGGCATCGAGCGCGCTACCCCCGGCCGCGACGCGCGCGATGGCATCGACGAAGGTCGTGACGTCCCCGACACGCTCCTTGAGCAGATACCCGACGCCTTCGGGGCGATCGCCGATCAGGCCGAGCGCGTGCGCCGGCTCGCAGAACTGCGAGAGGATCAGGACCCCGGTCTGTGGCAGGCGGCGCCGCAGCTCGATGGCCGCGACCAGGCCGTCGTCCTCGTGCCGCGGCGGCATCTGCACGTCGATGATCGCGACGTCAGGCCGGTGCGCGAGCGTCCTGCGCAGCAGGTGCTCCGCGTCGCCCGCCTGCGCCACCACGTCGAGTCCCGCGTCGGTCAACAGCCGGGCCATGCCCTCGCGCAGCAGGACGTCATCCTCGCCGATGACGACCCGCAGCACCGCTCAGCCGCCGTCCATCAGCTGCCGGAACGCCGCGGCTCGGCAGCTGGTCCTTGGGCAGGAAGCCACTCGCACCGGCACGCGTCGCGGCGGACTGCGTCGTGGCGTCGGCGTCGGTCGAGATGAGGACGACGCGCGGCGGCCGCGGCAGCGTTCCCAGCCGCCGCGCCAACGACAGCCCGTCGCCGTCGGGCAGCCCGATATCCACGAGCGCCACATCCGGGGACAGCTCACGCGTGCGCGCGAGCGCCTCCTCGCCGGTGCCGGCCTCGCCGACCACCGCGTAACCCCAGGCGGCCAGCATCACGGTCGCCTGGTCACGGAACGAGGCATCATCGTCGACGACGAGCACCGAGCACGACACCGGGCGATCCTCGCACCTCCCGGCCGCGCCGGTGGTAGGGCTGGCCCTACGATCCTTCCGGCCAGCGGGCATAGCGTCGCCGGCCGCGGTCCTCGAAGGTTGATGCACGTCGGATGCACCCCTAAGGAGGCTCGATGGGCACGATCACCGTCGGTCACGAGAACTCGACCCCGGTCGAGCTCTACTACGAGGATCTCGGCAGCGGACCGCCCGTCGTGCTGCTGCACGGCTGGCCGCTGGACAGCCGATCGTGGGAGCCCCAGCTGCATCCGCTGCTCGAGTCCGGACAGCGCGTGATCCTCTACGACCGGCGCGGATTCGGCCGGTCCAGCCGCCCGGCCGGCGGCTATGACTTCGACACGCTCGCCGCCGACCTACATCAGGTCCTGACCAGCCTCGACCTCCACGACGCGACGCTGATCGGCTTCTCGCTCGGCACCGGCGAGCTGGCGCGCTACGTCGGCACCCACGGGACCGAGCGGATCGCAGGCGCTGCGTGTTCATCGAGAGCCTAGCGCCGTCGTTCGCCAAGTCCCCCGAGAACCCCGACGGCGTCGATCCCGCCGGCGTGGCCGGCGTCCAGCAAGCGATCCTCGCGGACCGCTACAAGTGGCTGACCGGCCTCACCAACGACTTCCTCAACCTCGAGGACTACCTCGGCACGCGGGTCAGCGAAGACACGGTGCGCGCGATCTGGAACGCCGGGTCCGAGGCCTCGCCCGTCGCCACCTGGGCATGCCCGCCCGGCTGGCTGGACGACTTCAGCGAAGACATCAAGCGCATCGACGTCCCGACGCTGATCCTGCACGGCACCACCGACCGGATCCTGCCGATCGGCGGCCAGGGCCGGCGACTGCACGCCGCGCTGCCCGCCGCGCGCTACGTCGAGATCGACGGCGGCCCGCACGTCATGTGCGTAAGCCACGCCGAAGAGGTCAACCGCGAACTGCTGAGCTTCCTGCGCGAGCCCGCGCCGGTCGCCGCCTAGGAGATCCCGATGGCCACACAGACCCGGATCGCGCTCGAGCCGTCCGCCCAGGGCATCGTCGACGCGACCTCCACGCCGCCGTTCCTCTACGAACTCGAGCCCGCCGCGGCCCGCAAGGTGCTCGAGGACCTGCAGTCCGGGCCGATCGACAAGCTGCCCGTCGACGAGGAATGGATCACCGTGTCCGCCGCCGTCGGCGACGCCCGCGTGCGAATCATCAAGCCCGCCGGCCACACCGGGACGCTGCCCGTGATCCTCTACATGCACGGCGGCGGCTGGATCCTCGGCAACGCGCGCACCCACGACCGGCTCGTCCGCGAGCTCGCCGTCGGCGCGAGCGCCGCGCTGCTGTTCGTCGAATACCCGAACTCCCCCGAAGCGCGCTACCCCGTCGCCATCGAGCAGGGCTATGCGACCGCCCAATGGGTCATCCGCGAAGGTGCCGGCAAGGGCCTGGACGCGGCGCGGATGGCCGTCGCCGGTGAGTCAGTCGGCGGCAACATGGCGGCCGCGCTCGATGCGCTCGACCAGGCCGCGATCTGCCGCGCAGCGATCGAAAGCCTTGCCGAAAATGCTTCCGACGGCGTCACCGCGCCGGCATTCTGGTTCCTGCTCGGCGGATTGCCTGGCATGATCGTTTACAAGGCGATCAATACCGCCGATAGCATGATCGGGCACATGTCGGACCGTTATCGCGCCTTCGGCTGGGCCGCCGCCAGACTCGACGACCTCGTCAATTGGCCCGCCTCGCGCCTGACAGGATTGATCTTCATTGCGGCTGCGGCCGTGGTGCCGGGCGCATCGGCAGCATCAGCCTGGGAAGTGTTTCGGCGCGACTCGCGGCTGCATCGCTCACCCAACGCCGGCTGGCCTGAAGCGGCGATGGCAGGCGCGCTGGGGCTTCGGCTGGCGGGCCCCGTGTCTATGACGGCAAGTCCGTGGGCGATCACTGGATCGGCGACGGAAGGGCTGAAGCGACGGTGGATGATATCGGCCGCGCGATGACGATCTACCGCGTCGCCTTCGCCGGAGTGCTTTCGGTCCTCGCATCATCGGCTGGCTCTTCAACGCGCAAGGCTGAGTAGTCTGTCGACGTCGAGATGCGCCTCAAGATGGGCCGCGAGCGCATCGAGGGTGTGCTCGATCAGTCCTTCATAGATCAGCGAACTCGCGGGCGCGCTAAGCCGGGCGAGCCACGCCGCGCGCTGGGCGTCAGCCGCAAAGAAACCGTGCAGATAGGTTCCGGCGATGCGGCCATCCACCGACATCGCGCCGTCCATCCGGCCATCGTCAAGCCGCAGCAGCGGGCGTTGGGTGCCGGCTCCTGTCGTTTGGCCGACATGCATTTCATATCCGGAAACTGCGACATCATCGGCAAGCGTGCGCCCCCTCACCGCAACCAGCGCCTTGTCGCCGGCAAGTTCGGTCGCAATGTCGATCAGGCCCAGCCCATCAATTGATCCCGGAGGCCCCTCGATGCCATCGGCGTCGCTGATGGAATGACCAAGCATCTGGTAGCCGCCGCATAGGCCGAGCACACGACCGCCGCGCCGGGCATGCGCAATGATGTCGGCGTCCCAGCCAAAACCGCGCAATGTCGCGAGATCGGAAATCGTCGCCTTCGAGCCCGGCAGGATGACGAGATCGGTGTCAACTGGCAGCGGCGCGCCGTTGCGCAGCAGCATTAGCTCCAAGGCCGGCTCGAGCCGCAGCGGATCGAGATCGTCGAAATTGGCGATATGCGGCAGCACCGGCACGACGATACGTATGCGTCGTTCGTCCGAGCCCGCATCACGCGCCGGCAACGCCTCAAGCCCCAAAACATCCTCGGCCGGCAACCGGTGCGCGTCTGGAAAATACGGCACCAGGCCGATCGGCGCCCATCCGGTCCGTTCGGCGATGAAGGCCATGCCGTTTGCGAACAAGGTGGGATCACCGCGCATCTTGTTGACGATGAAGCCGGCGATCAGGCCCGCATCATCGGGATCGACGACCGCAGCTGTGCCGCAAAGGCTGGCGATCACGCCACCGCGGTCGATATCGCCGATCAGGATCACCGGAGCATCGGCGGCGCGGGCAAAGCCCATATTGGCGATATCGTTGCCGCGCAGATTGATTTCCGACGCAGAGCCCGCGCCCTCGACCAGCACGATATCGCAACTGGCGCGAAGCCGCGCAAAGCTGTCGAGCACGTAAGGCATCAGCTCGGGCTTGCGCGTCTGATATTCGCGCGCTCGCGCGGTGCCGAACACCCTGCCCTGCACCACGATCTGCGAACCGACCTTGCTTTGCGGCTTCAAGAGCACTGGATTCATATCCACTGACGGCGCCACGCGCGCTGCGCGCGCCTGCAAGGCCTGCGCGCGGCCGATCTCGCCGCCATCGGCCGTCACCGCGGCATTGTTCGACATGTTCTGCGGCTTGAAAGGCCGTACCGTCATTCCGCGGTTCGCAAGCAACCGGCACAGGCCGGCGACGATCAACGACTTGCCGACATCCGACCCGGTCCCTTGAAACATCAGGACGCGAGCGGCCATCAGAATTCGATGCCAGCCTGGGTTTTCACACCGGCGGAAAAATGATGCTTGATGGCGCCCATTTCGGTGACGAGATCGGCCGCCTCGATCATCGCCGGCTTGGCGTTGCGGCCGGTGACCATGACATGCAGGCCATCGCGCCGTGATTTCAGCCGCGCCACCACGTCTTCGAGCGGCAGATAATCATAGCGCAGCGCGATGTTGAGTTCATCGAGCACCACGAGATTGATGGAAGGATCGTCCATCAGCCCCTGCGCGATATCCCAGGCACGCTGGCAGGCTGCGATGTCGCGCGCCTTGTCCTGGGTCTCCCAGGTGAACCCCTCGCCGGCGGTGTGCCAGACCACGCGCTCGCCGAACGATTGCAGCGCAGTCTGCTCGCCGGTCACCCGTCCCTTGATGAACTGCACGACCCCGATCCGCCAGCCATGGCCGAGCGCGCGCAAGGCAAGACCGAAGGCAGCCGTGGATTTGCCCTTGCCGGGGCCAGTGTTGACCATCAGCAGGCCCTTGGTGATGGTTTTGGACGCCTCTTCGGCATCCTGAACCGCCTTGCGTTTGACCATTTTGGCGCGGTGACGCTCGGCTTCTTCGATATCGATCTCGCTCATGGGAGTCCTGCGGTATAATCTGACGGATAGCGACAGGATCATATCAGTCCCATCGGGGCAACCGGTCAGGCTTGGCCGCATGGTTCCCGAAGGGATTGACTTGATCGCGTTTCCGTCTGATTGAATCTCCAGCCGACGGTGTCCCGTCTTCGGACCGGACTAAGAGGGAATACCGGGCGCATAAGGCACGGGACCAGTTCCCGGGTCTTGGCGAAGCCGGAGCTGCCCCCGCAACTGTGAGCGGAAAGCCTGCACTTGATGCCACTGGGTTTGGCCCGGGAAGGTAGTGCTGGCGATGACCCGCGAGCCAGGAAACCTGCCGTCGCCTGCCATATCGCCATTCCGGGCGGGGCGTCCTGGAGTGAGAGGGTTGGTCGAACGGAGTGCAGGTCCGCTCGCCGCTTGTCTGGCATCCGCATCTCGAGCGGAGGCCATCCATTGACGGGCTATGTTATGGACCGATCTGCGCCTGCTGTTTGCATTGAAGATCTAAAACCAGATACCGGCGATGTCGCCGTCACGCTGCATGTCTGTGTCACCTGCCGCGCCGGGGAAGAAGGCGAAGATATCGTGCGGCCCGGCCGCCGTTTGCACGACGCGCTAATTGAGGCACAGCTCCGCGACGACGGCCCGCGGGACTTTCGCATCGTCGAAGTCGAGTGCCTCTCCAACTGCAATCGCGGATGCAGCGCTGCGCTTACCGGGCCAGGCCGCTGGAGCTATATCTACGGTGATCTCAATGAAAGCTCGGTCGACGATCTCCTGACCGGCGCTGCGCGCTATGCCGCAACCGCCGATGGCCTGGTGCCATGGCGGGAACGGCCGATGATTTTCCGCAAGGGCGTGATCGCACGCGTCCCGCCATCCGCCACGCCAGTTTAGGAATTGTCCGATGTCGATCGAAAAAATCCCTGTCACCATTATCACCGGGTTTCTCGGCGCCGGCAAAACCACGCTGGTTCGCCATCTCATGCAGAACCCGCAGGGCCGCAGGCTGGCGATCCTCGTCAACGAGTTCGGCGACCTCGGTATCGACGGCGACATCTTGAAGGGCTGCGCCGACGCCAATTGTCCCGAGGACGCCATTGTCGAACTCACCAATGGCTGCCTGTGCTGCACGGTCGCCGATGATTTCGTGCCGACTATCGCGGCGTTGCTGGCGCGGCCGCAGCCGCCCGATCACATCCTGATCGAAACCTCAGGCCTCGCGCTGCCAAAGCCGCTATTGAAGGCGTTCGAATGGCCGGACCTGCGTTCCCGGATCACGGTCGACGGCGTCATCGCCGTCGCCGATGCGGAGGCGGTGGCGGACGGCCGGTTCGCGCCCGATCTCGCCGCCATCGAACGGCAGCGCCTTGCCGACGAAAGCATCGATCACGACACTCCGCTCGGCGAAGTGTTCGAGGACCAGGTCGCCTGCGCAGATATCGTGATCCTCAACAAAGCTGATCTGGTCGATCCCGATCGCCTCGCCGCCGCGCGGAAAGCCGTACTGGCAGAAGCGCCGCGCAGCATCCCCGTGCTTGACGTCACGGAAGGCCGGATCGATCCGCGCGTCGTGCTGGGCATTGGAGCTGCCGCGGAAGACGATCTCGACGCGCGGCCGAGCCATCACGAGGATCATGAAGAGCATGAGCACGACGATTTCGACACCATCGTGGTGACGCTGCCTCCGGGTCAGAGCGCCGAAAGCATCGTGGCGAAGGTGGAAACGATCGCGCGCGACCACAATGTGCTGCGTGCCAAGGGTCATGTCGCGATAACAGGCAAGCCGATGCGGCTATTGGTGCAGGGCGTCGGCACCCGCGTGCGCGCGCAATTCGATCGCCCGTGGCGTTCCGACGAGGAACGGCTGTCGCGGATCGTCGTGATCGGCGAGCGCGGTTTCGACCACGCCGCGGTCACCGCTTTGCTGACGGGATAGCGCATGCATATCCTGCTGCGGGAAAGGCATGGACTTGAGGAAGCGGCGGCCGCGGAAGACCTCGGTCAGGCCCCGGCCGATCTCGTCGTGCTGTCCTTTGCAGACAGCGATCTCGGTGCGTTCGCAGCCGCCTGGCGCGCCGGGCGCGAAAGCCTGCCGAGCCTGCGGCTAGCCAATCTGCGCCGCCTCGCCCATCCGCTCTCCGTCGATCTCTATGTGCAGAACACCCTGTCCGGCGCGCGCGGCATTTTGATCCGGCTGCTCGGCGGGGTCGACTATTGGCGCTACGGTGTCGAGCAGGTCGGCGCGCTGGCGGCGGCGAAGAACATTGCGCTTGCGATCATTCCCGGCGACGGTCGTCCCGATCCACGGCTCGACGCTGCCTCCAACCTGCCGCCCTCGACGCTGCGCCGGCTGAAGACGTTGTGCGACCATGGCGGTACGGACTCGGCACGTGCGGCGCTGGCGCAACTCGCACTCGCCGCGGGCTTGCCGGCTGTCCCGCCAGTCGCCCGCGCCGCTTTGCCCAGGCAAGGCTTTTATGTTCCCGGTAGCGGTGTGGTCGAACCCTCCGCGCTCGATCTCTCACCCGATGGCGCGCCGATCGTGCTGGTCGTGTTCTATCGCGCCATTCTTGCGGCTTCCGATACCGATCCGGTCGATCGCATGATGGCCGAACTGGCCCGTCAGGGCATGCGGCCCATCGGCCTGTTCGCAACAAGCCTGAAAGATCGCGAATGCGATGGCTGGCTGCGGCAATGGATCGCGAAAGTCGCGCCTGATGTGATCATCAACGCGACGGCATTTTCCGCGCGCGGCGATGAGGGAGCCGGCTCTCCGCTCGATGTCGTCGATGCGCCCGTGCTGCAAGTCGCTCTTGCAGGATCGAGCCGCGATCTCTGGGCAAAATCGGATCGTGGCCTTTCGCCGCCCGATCTTGCGATCCATGTCGTGCTTCCGGAACTCGATGGGCGGTTGTTTGCAGGCGTTGCATCTTTCAAGCAGGTCGAGGCCGGCGATCCGGAACTGGGCTATGCCCGCACGGTCCATGCAGCCGATCACGGCCGTATCGCCGCGATCGTGGCGCGCGCCAAGGCCTGGATCGCGCTGCGCCGGACCGCGCGGCCGACAAGCGACTCGCCATGGTGTTGTCGGCCTATCCGGGCCGCGATGATCAGATGGCGCATGCCGTCGGTCTTGATGCGCCCGAGAGCGCGGTCCAGGTGTTAAATGACCTGCGCGATCAGGGTTACAGCATCTGCGACATGCCGACGGACGGTGCGGCGCTGATCGATCGGCTCAAAAGCGAAACGGTCCGCTGGCCGGTCGCGTTCTACCGCGCCGCATTGGCGGCACTTGATCCGGCGCTGATCGCCAGCCTTGAGGCACAATGGGGCACGCTGGAGAGCGATCCCGCGATCGTTGATGGCCAGTTCGTCTTCAAGGCCATCGAGTGCGGCGGTGTGCTGGTCGCGTTGCAGCCCGATCGTGGCCGGCGCGCCGACCGCGTGGCAGAATATCACGATCCGAGGCGAGCGCCCCGGCACGCCTATGTCGCGTTTTATTTGTGGCTGCGTCAGATCCAGCAATGCCACGCCATGATCCATATGGGCGCGCATGGCACGCTGGAATGGCTGCCGGGAAAATCCGTGGCGCTGTCGTCCGCATGCTGGCCAGACGCTCTGCTTGGCGCGACGCCTGTGATCTACCCGTTCATCGTCAACAATCCCGGCGAAGCGGCGACCGCCAAGCGGCGGCTTGGCGCTGTCACCATCGGACATGTGCCACCGCCGCTCTCGACAGGGAAGCTGCCGCCCGGTTTGCACAGGATCGAACGGTTGCTCGATGAATATTCCGTGGCTGATGGTCTCGACCCGCGCCGTCGCGAGCGACTGGCGAAATCAATCATCGAGGCAGCCCGAAATCCGGCCTCGACCGCGATAGCGGGCTACACGAGGCGATGACGCCGCTGGAGTCCGTGGTGCGGCTCGACAGCTTTGTCTGCGACGTCAAGGACACGCTGGTTGCTGACGGCCTGCATATTTTCGGACGTATGCCAAAGCACATCAGCGAAGGCCCGCATGAAATATCCTACGAGGCCTGCGCGGCCGGCGAGCGCGCCGCCCTCCTCGCAGCGCTCGGCGGCAAGCATGTCTCGCCAGGCCCCGCCGGCTCGCCCTGGCGCGGGCGGCGCGACGTGCTGCCGACCGGGCGTAACCTGTTCACCGTCGATACCCGTGCGGTGCCGAGCCGCAACGCCACTGAGCAGGGCAAGCGTCTCGCCGAGGCGCTGCTGACCCGCCATCTGCAGGACCACGGCGACTATCCACACCATTTGATGCTGGATCTCTGGGGATCGGCGACCATGCGCACCGCCGGTGAGGAATTTGCCATGGCGCTGCATCTGATGGGCATTGTGCCGGTGTGGGACGTGACGTCCGATCGGGTCACTGGCTTCGACGTGATCACGCTGGCAGTGCTGGGGCGTCCGCGCATCGATGTAACGTTGCGGATTTCAGGCCTGTTTCGCGACGTGTTTTCGAATTTGCCGGTGCTGTTCGAACAGGCCGCCGGCGCGCTGGCCGCGCGCGACGAACCTGCCGAGGAAAATCCATACCGCAGCTCGCAAATTCCGCGGGTTTTCGGCCCCGCACCGGGCGACTATGGTGTGGGCGTGGACGAGACGTTCGGACAATTCACACCCGACACTATCAACGATGCCGGCGAAGCCTGGCTTGCCGGCAGCGCGTTCGCGTATGGCGGCGGCAACGATGGCGTGGCCGCGAGGCCGGAGCTGGAGCAACGCACCGCCGCAACGGACACGTTTGTCCATACCCAGGACCTTCCCGAAACCGATTTGCTGACCGCGCCCGACTACGTCGCCCATGAGGGCGGCTTTGCCGCCGCGGCACGAAAGCTCAATGGCAGTGCGCCGGTGCTGTATCACGCCGATACGACCAGGCCCGACACGCCGCGGATGCGGACGCTCAACGAGGAAGTCGCCCGCGTCGTGCGCGGCCGCGCCGCCAATCCGCGCTGGCTGCAAGGCCAGATGCGGCACGGCTTTCGCGGCGCCGCCGAAATCGCGGCCACGCTCGATCAGATGGCGCAATTTGCCCATCTGACGGGTACGGTCGAAAGTCACCATTTCGACCTTTACTACGACGCAACGCTGGGTAATGACGAGGTGCGGCGGTTCATTGAACAAGCCAACCCGGAAGCCGCGAAATCATGCGTCAGCGTTTTCAGCAGATGATCGATGCCGGTTATTGGACGACACGTCGCAACAGCGTGATCGAGCGGATCGCCGGTGCGTCTGCCGAGACCAAGTCATGAACTACGCCTACGAGACCGACGGCGCGGCGATCTACCAGCGTTCATTTGCCATTATTCGTGCCGAAGCGAAACTCGAGCGCTTCGATGCCGACGACGAAAAAGTCGCCGTACGGATTATCCATGCCAGTGGCATGGTCGACGTGGCCGACGATATCGTATTCACGAAGGGTTTCAGCGTCGCAGCCTCCCGTGCCCTGCATGCGGGTGCACCGATCCTTTGCGATGCGCAGATGGTGGCCCACGGCATTACGCGAGCGCGGTTGCCGGCTGACAATGCCGTGACCTGTACCCTGTCCGACCCATGCGTGCCCGCACTCGCGGCAAAGCTGAACACCACGCGCACCGCGGCCGCCGTCGAGTTGTGGCGGGAGCGGCTTGCCGGATCGGTCATCGTGATCGGTAATGCGCCGACCGCACTGTTTCGGCTGCTCGAGATATTGCAGGAACCCGGGATCATTCCGCCAGCCGCCGTGATCGGTATTCCCGTCGGTTTCGTCGGCGCCGCCAAATCCAAAGAAGCGCTCGCCGCCTTTGCTGGCCTGCCCAGCGTGATCGTGCGTGGACGCCGCGGTGGCAGTGCGATGGCGGCGGCCGCGCTAAACGCGGTCGCGAGCGAAAACGAATGAGCGCGCCCGCGACCATCTATGGCGTCGGCCTCGGACCTGGCGATCCCGAATTGATGAGCGTCAAGGCGG
>CAVXZC010000007.1:0-80214 GCA_963766165.1 uncultured Solirubrobacteraceae bacterium
ACGGCCCATGGCAAGTACTCGCCTCGCGCGTGCCGATGCAGGAGATGGTTGCGATCGACTACGTCTATGTGACCAACTGGTCGTTGTGGTCCGATCTCAAGCTGCTTCTGCGGACGTTGCGCCACGTGCTGCGACTCGGCAACGTGTGATGGCGCATCCGCGCAAGCGCATCCTCGCGGTCGCCTCGAGCGGCGGGCACTGGGTCCAGCTTGCGCGGCTGAGGCCGGCCTTCGCCGACCATGACGTCGCCTACCTCACGACGGTCCCCGACCACCGGGAAGAGGTAGAGGCCGCGCGCTACTACACCGTCGAGGACGCTAACCGCTGGACGAAGCTGCGGATGGCGCGCAGCGCCTGGAAGGTGGCCTGGGTGGTCCTGCACGAGCGGCCGGACATTGTGATATCCACCGGCGCGGCGCCCGGGTACGTGGCCATCCGCGTTGGGCGGCTGATCGGAGCGCGGACGATCTGGGTCGACAGCATGGCCAACGTCGACGAGCTGCTGTCCGGCCGTTTGGCAAGCGCCGTCGCCGACGTCTGCCTCACGCAGTGGCCGCACCTGGCCGATGGTCCGTGGGTTACGCGGGGACCGTGCTGTGATCTTCGTAACCGTCGGCACGCAGCTGCCCTTCGATCGGGCCGTGCGCGCCGTGGACGAGTGGGTCGGCGAGTCGGCTGACCGCCCGGAAGTCGTCGCGCAGATCGGCCCATCGTCGTATCGGCCCCGCCACCTGACCTACGCGACGGCGATGTCCCCACACCGCCGGGAGCACATGCTCGCCGCCGACCTGATCGTCGCGCACGCGGGAATTGGGACGATAATCGGCGCCCTCGAGCTGGGCAAGTCGGTCCTGGTCATGGCGCGGCGTGCGGAGCTGGGCGAGCATCGCAACGACCATCAGCTGGGCACCGCGCGGCGGCTCGCCGAGCTCGGCCACGTGTGGATCGCCGGAGACGTGCCGGAGCTGCGGGTGCAGCTAGACGGGCTCGAGTCGCTGTCCGTCGGAACCCGCGTCACGCCGCACGCCGCCGACGAGCTGATCGGGGCTCTCGCCGCGTTTATCGACGGCGACGGCCTGACGAGCTTCTGCCGGCGCCGCTCGTCGCCCGCTCCGCGGGTGGGCTTCGGGCGCCAGCGGGTCCGGGCGCGGCACTGAGGGCGCTCGGCTGGTTCGAGCGCAGATGGCTAAGGCCCCGAGCGGGGGCTCGGGGCCTTCGTGAACTCGGAGATGGCCGGACGCGGTGCGAGCTACTGGCCCGCGGCGCGGAAGGCCACCAGTTGCATCACCCAGGACCCGGTCGCCGGCGCCGTTGCGCTATAGGAGGCGGCCCCCTGCACACCGCGATCCTGGGCGATGTCGGCATCCGGGTTGGTCACGATCCGGCTGGTGAATCCGGATTCCGGGCCCGCCGAAGCCACCGGTGGTGGCGCCGGTGCCCAGCGCGAGCTCCGACGCGAACGCCGTCGTGGCCGACCCGCTGTTCGCCGAGGCGGAGGTGCCGGCGGCCGAATGCGTGACATCCAGCGGGCTGGTGCGGTCCAGACCGCTGTACTCGAGCACGCGGATGTCGGCAAAGCTCACCGCGGTGTCGAACTTCACCGTCACCTTGTTGGATGCGGCCGTGGCTGCAGTGATGTCCTTGGCGTAGTAGATCGCCTGGCTGACACCGTTGCCATGCGTGGTGGCGGCCGCGAGCTGATACGCGTTGCCCTGGCTGTCGGTGACCGAGGTGACGTTGCCGGTGCTGTCACTCCAGCCGATCACCACGGCGTTGAGGTCACCCGCCGACTGGGCCTCGGCGTACGCCGTGGTCACCGTGTTGAGCGCGGATTGCGGCGTGGCGCTACTGACCTGGGACGAACGCAGGCGTCGCCGGCGGCGGCGCGGGGTCGGGGTCGGGGTCGCGGTCGGGGTCGCGGTCGGGGTCGGGGTCGGGGTCGGGTCGGGGTCGGGGTCGGCGTCGGGGTCGGGGTCGGGGTCGGCGTCGGGGTGGGGCTGGCGGCGATGACCGGGAAGGACTGGAGGTTCTGGTCGGTGTCGCCGTCGGCGTCCTGGACGATCAGCCGGACGTACTTGGTGTCGGCGTTCTGGAAGGTCTTCGCGATCTTGCAGCCCGCTGGCGGTCTCCCACACCGTGCTGCCGTCCTGGTTTTCGAAGCTCCAAGTGCACGTCATAGGCCCCGTCGCCGGTCGACTCGGTGCCGTCGAGCGTGACCGGGACGCCGATCTGCGCGCTGGCCGGGGCGGTCCAGATCGGCGTGCGCCGGCTGGTCCACAGGGGTGGCCGTCGGGCGTCGGGCGTGGCCGTGGAGGCCGGGCTCGGGGTGGCCGTCGGCGTCGGGCTCGGGTGGCCGCGGCGTCAGGCTGGGCGAGGCCCGGGCCGGCGTGGGCGCCGGGGCGGGGCCGGCACTGGGGTCGATGCCGCGGTCGGTGCCGTCGCTGGCGTTGCCCTTGCCCGGCGAGCCCGGGCGCCAGCGCGTAGCCCGACCAGTGCGTCGGGTTGCTGCCGCCGGTGAACACGGGCGTGCCGACGATCACGTTGCTGCCGCTGGCGTGCGCCGCTGTTCGTGTAGAGGTCGTAGCCCTCGCGTGCAGCCGCTGCATGCCGAGGACGGCTCATACACGGTGCTGTTGAGCATCACGTTGTCGCGGACCACGACGTTGGTGCTCGGCGGGTTGCCGCTCTTGGCGTCCACGTGCAGATCGATGTTCTTGATCACGTTGTGCGCCACCACGTCCCCGACATGCGAGCCGAGCTGTATCGCCGGGCGATACGCGCCGGAGCCCAGGAACACGTTGTCCAGGATCTGCTCGTGATCGCCGCCGTCCGGCGCCATGATCGCCGTGTCGAAGTCCGTGAAGTAGTTGCCGCGGATCACGGTCTGCGCCGACCGTAAAGCTGCAGCGAGTCGGTGTGAACCTGGTCGACCTGGTGGATCCCGGTGAACGCGTTGTCGAGCACCTGCACGCCGACGGACCCGACCATCAGCCCGTCCGCGTCACCACCCGGCCCGAACGTGTTGTTCTCCACCGTCACCCCCGACGGGCGCCGACCCTGCCCCACGATCGACAACCGCCCCTCGTAGCACTGGCTACACGCGTTGATCCCAGCGAACGTGTCGTGGTCAAACACGATATTGCTGTTGCTCAGCTGCTCACCCCGCACCGCAGCCGACCCCGTGAACGTCGAGTCCGCGACCGTGATGTCATGCGCCGTCCCAGTGATCGACAACCCTGAGACCGTCAGCCCGTCCAACCGGATCCCCGACGACCCGCCAAAGCTGACCGACATCGTCGCCGACGCCCCAGACTGCGGCATGATCGTCACCGCCGAGGACTTCGACCCACCATTGAACGTCCCGTAGTTCCGGACGCCAACAGGATCCGATCACCGCCCTGCGCCGCATTCCACACCGACGCAAACGTCGACGGCGTCGCCGCACGATCCGCCGCCCTCGCCACCGCGGGTACAAGCAGGACCACGACCGTCGCCGCCGCCAGAGCACGTCGAATCACAGCACCGATTTCCATCGGTTCTCCCTTTTTCCGCACGACAACGTTGACCGTCTCGCGTCCGGGCGATTCCGTTCACCCGCTGGCGAGGCTGCCTGAACCGCGGCTTCCGGCCGTCAAGCTCAGGCGCTCGCCGGCCCGGGCCATGCGCGGCCGGGTCCGGTGGACGTGTTCAGCTGTGCGCTGGGCTCCGTTCCCCGAAGTCCGCCGCGTCCCCTACCAGAGCGGCGATTCGAGCCCGGCGCGGAGCGTCTGTTCCCTCTGAGCCCGGAAGTAAAACACACTTGCGAGGCTCAATATGAGTGCAAATCAGCGCACTTACTTCCGGCAAGTCGTGCGCGGCGCCGGCCGCCGCCAGCGGGCTTCAGTTCTGCGGGCTGGGTTCCGGTGCGAGCTCGCAGAGCCGGTCGCGGAGGTCGCCTATGAGCGCCTCGATGTGCTCGGACTCGCTGGTGCGGAGGCGTCGGAAGAGCTCCGCCGTCGCCGTGTATCCGTCCTGCGAGGCCTCGAACTCGAAGACCCGATAGCGGGCGCGCAGCTCGAGATTGAGCGTCAGAGCGCGGAGCAGGTTCTGCAGGGTCTGGTCGATCCCCTGTCCGTCGCGCAACGCGTGCAGGCTCGCCGTCATCCCTGGAGACTTGCGCGTGCACGGGCCGCGGGAAGGTGGTCTTGCCACGGCGGCGAGGGCGGTTTTGTGCCGCTCTCAGGGGGAATCATGCCCTGGTAGACAGATATTCGATGCCTTGAGGGCAGAATTTTCCCCCATCCGTGTCGATGACCGACGTACCATCTGCCGAGAGCAGGACCAGAGTCGGAGGATCCGAACGAGTGCTTGACAAGGACGGCATGAACGAAGACACGACGTTGCGGACGATTGTCGCGGACGACGATCCTCTGGTCCGCCGCCTGATCCGCGACACCCTGCAGCGCGCCGACGTGACGGTCATCGCCGAGGCGTCGACAGGCCGCGAGGCGGTGGAGCTGGCCCTGTTCTACCGACCGGACGTCGTCGTGATGGACTACATGATGCCGGAAATGGATGGCATCGAAGCCACGCGCCGGATCTACGAGCACGACCCGTCCATCCGCGTCGTCCTCCTCACCGGCGCCGGCGACGACGAGCTCGGGCTCCGCGGCCTCCGGGCCGGGGCGTCGGGCTACCTCTCGAAGGAGGTCGAGCTCGATGCGCTGCCGCGCGCGCTGCGCGGCGCACTGGAAGGCGAGGCGGCGATCTCGCGGCGCCTGGCCATGCAGCTCATCGAGCGCTACCGCGTCGCGCCGACGGGCGGTGCGGGGCTGCGCCCGGTCCGCTCGCGGCTCACCGACCGCGAGTGGGAGGTTCTCGACCTCCTCGCCGCCGGCTCGACGACCGAGCAAATCGCCAAGGCGCTCGTGCTCTCGTCGGAGACCGTGCGGTCGCACCTCAAGAACCTCTACAAGAAGCTCGAGGTGAACTCGCGTGAGGAGGCCGTCCAGGCGGCCTCGCGCCTGCGTAGCGTGCCTGGCCTGCCGGCCTAGCTCGTCAGGGCGGCCGGCGCCCGGGCCTCACGGCAAGCGGCGGCCAGCCAGGCCGCCTGCATGAGCGTCAGCGAGTGCGAATCCGGCTTCCCGCCCAGCCAGTGCCGGCGCAGTGCCGCGATGTCGACGAGGTCGCCTGGCACGCCCTCGCCGGTCCATTCGCGCGCGAGCGCATGCGAATGGGTGTTGAAGAAGACCGCATCGAAGCTCGCCTTCGTGCGGCGTGACACGAGCTCCGCCGGCAGCGCGTGCCCGGCCGTCAGCGCCAGTGCCGCGCCGACGCCGGAGAACCCGGCGCGCGGCGCCGCCGCGGCGAGCGCCGGCCAGAGCCGGGCGTCGAGTAGCGGATGGGCGATCGCCGCGCCGGCGTCGCGGGCCAGCAGGTCGAGCGCGGCGGTGCCCACGGCGGTGTAGCGCATCCCGCGCAACCGGGCCATCCGCCGCACCGCGGTGCGCGGCGCCGCCGCGGAGTCGGCCGCGGCCGCGCGCCGGGCCTCGCGCACCGCGCCGGGTCGCAGCCACGGGAAGGCGATCGGCACACGCTGCGCGAGCGCCGCGCGGCGCACCGGTCCCGGCGCCAGCTGGAGGAGGCGGCGACGCGTGCTGATGGGATCGACCGTCGCGGCGCTCCACAGCTCGTCGCCGCCGATGCCGGTCAGCAGCGTCCCGCCGGTGGCCAGCTCGAGCATCGGCGCGTGGAAGTGGGCGTTGAACGGCCACAGCAGCCCGTGCCGGACGAGCGCGCGGCGGGCGTACGGTCCCACGGCGTCGAGGTCGTCGCGGACCTCGAGCCGGACCCAGTCCGCGAGGTCCAAGTGGCGCACCACGGACTCCTGCCAGTCGGACTCGTCCGACTTGGCGACCTCGCTGGCTCGGATGGTGAGAGGCACGGGGAGCGCCAGGCCCTCGCGCCGGGCGACGGTCGTTGCGGCGGCCAGCACGGCGGAGGAGTCGCGGCCGCCCGAGAACGAGACAAAGCAGCGGCCGCTGCGGACGGCCGGCCGGACCGCCATCTCGAGCGCCTCGGCCGGCCGCAGCGCGGCCCCGCGGGGCAGAGGCCGCGGCGCGTAGCCGAACACGATGCCGGTCGCGATCTCGATCGGCGCGAGACCGCTCGAGCCGGCCGCGGGGTCCATCAGGCCTCGAGCAGTTTGCGCTCGCGCAGCGCGTTGAGAAACGCGTCGGTGTCGGCCTGCGCGCGCGAGAGGGAGAGCCCGTACTCGCCGGCCAGCGACTCGGCGAGCGAGTCGCGCGTGGCCCCGTCGGCCAACGCGCGCCACAGAAGCGCACCCGACGGGTTCGCGGCCAGGTACATTGCGGCGCCCTCGTCGAGCGCCACGATCTCGCCGTCGACGTCGGTCCACGCGATGCCCTCGGTGCGCAGCTTGAGCAACTCCATCATGCGTCCCTCATGTCCTCGGGGCTTCCTCCCACAAGACCGATGGTGGAGCCGGAATGTCCGGATGACACCCGCCGAAGGTCCAGTTCGCCGCCCCGGGTGGACAACGCAAAGAGCGCCGGCGTTCGCCGGCGCTCTGGTCTCGCATGCGATGCCGGGCTAGGACGCGTTGGTGATGGCGGTACCCATGAACGTGAACCCGTCGCTGTCGCCGTACTTCTTGTCCGTCGTCTGGGTGAGCGCGTGAACCGCCCCCAATGGGCTGAGCGTCGGCTCCTCGTACGTCTTCGATGTGTCGGTGTGATCCATCCTGGTCATCCTTCAGCTCGGACTCATCCGGGAGCAACTCTAGGCTGTCCCGGGGTCGTGGGCTACTCAGCGAACGTCCAGGATGTCCGTGGCCGACTGCTCCAGATCCCGAGCAGGCACGTCGTCGAACGACGCGAGGTGCCGTCGGCGCGTCCATGCGGCGTGTCGGACCGCCTGGGCCGACCGGCCGAGCTTCGTCGTCCAGGCTTCGTCCGTGGCCGGGCGCAGGATGTCGAGCGTCGCGGTGAGCAGGGCCGGCGCCGCGCGCAACCGGGGCGCTGCGGCGATCGGGGCGACGATCCGCGTGGCGTGGTCCTCGAGCACCGTGCGCTCGCGGGCGTCGAGAAGGTGGCGCTTCCAGATCGGTACCCGCCGCGGCGGCGGGGAGGCGAGCAGGGTGTTGTCGACCGCCCGCAGCGTGGCGCGCCATATGCGCGAGACGCCCCAGGCATCCGCCACGCGGCCGATCGTCGCCGGGTCGCAGGCCGCGAGCATGGCGGCGACGTCGGCCAGCTGGCCGATCCGGTCGAGCGGCTCGTGAGCCCACGCATGCGCCGCCAGCAGCACTGCATGATGCTCCGTCTGGGGGGTCAGCACGCCGTCGATGCCGACCGTACTCGGCTGGGCCGCAGCGACGATCTCCGCGACGGCCGGCGGGTGGTCGTCGCACCAGTGCGGCCGACGGTGGATCTCCACGCTCACCGGCAGGCCCGGGAGGACCAGCGGGCAGCAGTGATGCAGGCTGTCGTAGATGTCCGAATCCGGTCCGGCGGCCTCGACGAAGCCAGCCGCGAGGAGCGCGGACTGTACGGCCGGCGCGTCGAGGGCGAGCAGGTCGATGTCGCCGGATGGCCGCCACTCTGGCCGCGGCCATCTCGCCGCGGCCTCGAGTCCCTTGAACAGCACGAGCGGAGCGTCGCAGGCCGCCCGCACGCGGCGCAGCACGAGCGGCGCAGCCAGAGCGAGCACTGCGGCACGGCGCTCGTCCTCCACCAGGCCCGAGGGCGGGGCCTCGCCCCGCGCGCGCATCCGCGCCGCGGCAACGAGTTGCAGCTTGTGGTGACGCAGGGCGAAGAGCCCGGGTGCGCGGTCGGCCAACTCGCCGACACGGTCCCAGGCCACCGGATCGCATCACGGCGCCCCTTCGCAGCATGAAGCCATGATCGCCCGCGCGCTGCTCGACCATCCTCGACCAACGTCGAGGTCCTCCGCGACGGTATAGCCGGCGGCCCCCTGCACGGTAGCTTCCCCGCGCATGAGCCTTCCCCGCTGGATGGAGCCGCTGCTCGAGGCGGGCGAGACCAAGGAGCTCGACCGCTGGGCGATGAGCGAGCGCGGCATCCCGGCCGCGCAGCTGATGGAGCGGGCCGGGGAGGGGCTGGCCGGCGTGGTGGCGCGACGGGCGCCGGCCGGGCGGATCACCGTCGTCTGCGGCAAGGGCAACAACGGCGGCGACGGCCTCGTGGCCGCCCGGCTGCTGCGCCAGGCCGGGCGCGAGGTCGAGGTGCTGCGCGGTCTGGCCGGCCGAGTGGATGGGCGAGGATGCCCAGGCGCAGCTCGCCAAGCTGCCCGGCGACCGCCCCGTGGCGTTCGACGCCGGCCGGCTGCACCGCGCGCACGTGATCGTCGACGCGCTGCTCGGGACCGGCGCGTCCGGGCCGCCGCGCGAGCCGGCCGACAAGGTGATCGCCGAGATGGAGGCCGCGAAGGCGCCGGTGGTGGCCTGCGACATCGCCGTCGGGCGTGGACGCCTCGACCGGCGAGGTGGCGGGCGCGGCCGTGCACTGCGTGGCCACGGCGACGTTCCACCGCGCGAAGGTCGGGCACTGGGTGCGGCCGGGCGAAGGAGTACGCGGGCGACGTCGAGGTGGTCGACATCGGGATCCCGCGCGGCGGCCCGGTGCGCCCGGAGGCCGGGGTGATCGGCGGCGGCGTGCTGCGCGAGATGCCGCGGCGCACGGCCGGCTCGACGAAGTTCTCCTCCGGCAACGTGTTCATCATCGGCGGCTCGACCGGGCTGACGGGCGCGCCGTGCATGGCCGCGCTGGCCGCGATGCGCGCCGGCGCGGGCTATGTGACCGTCGGCGCACCGGCGAGCCTCGAGCTCAGCTTCACGGTGAGACTGCTCGAGGCGATGATGGTCGGGCTGCCCGAGGACGGCGACGGGCACCTCGACCCGGCGGGGGTCGAGCCGGTGCTCCAGGCGGTCGGCCGCGCGGACGCGGTCGTGCTCGGACCCGGGCCTGTCGAAGGACCCGGACGCGCAGGCGCTGGCCCGCGGGGTCATCCCGCGCGTCGACGTGCCGCTGGTGATCGACGCCGACGGGCTCAACGCGCTGGCCGGTCACCTCGCGGACGTCGTGCCGCAGCGCCGCTGGCCGACCGTGCTCACGCCGCACGCCGGCGAGCTCGGGCCGGCTGCTGGAGGTCGAGTCGTCCGAGATCGAGCGCGCGCGGGTGGCACACGTGCGCGAGGCGGCGGCGCGCGCGAGGGCGTTCGTGGTGCTCAAGGGCGACGACACGATCGTGGCCGCGCCGTCGGGGCGGATCGCCGTCTCCCGCGGCGGTGCGCCGGGGCTGGCCACGGCGGGAACGGGCGACGTCCTCTCGGGCGTGATCGCGGCGATGCTGGCCAAGGGAATGCCGGCCGCCCAGGCGGCGTGCGCGGGCGTCTACGCGCACCTGCGGGCGGGGCAGATCGCCGCCGCCCCGCACGGCCCGGACGGCGTCATCGCCTCTGACGTGATCGCCGCGCTGCCCGCCGCGCTGAGCGCCTAACCTGCCGCTCATGGCGCTGACCGTGCGCGACATCATGGACTCGCGCTGGCTCACCGTGCACCCGGAGGACACGATCGAGACCGTGGTGGGGCGGATGAGCGAGCACGAGCTGCCGGCCATCCCCGTGGTCAACGAGGGCGACCGCTGCGTCGGGTTCATCACCGAGGCGGACCTGATCCTGGCCGGCGAGGAGGAGGACCTGCACCTCCCGCACTACATCGAGCTGTTCGGCGGGATCGTGTTCCTGGAGTCGACCAAGAAGTTCGAGGCGCGGCTGCGCAAGGCGGTGGGCGCCACGGCGCGGGACCTGATGACCGAGGAGCCGGTGACGATCGGGCCCGACGCGTCGGTGGCGGAGGCCGCCCGGGCGATCGCGCGGCACAAGCACAACCGGCTGCCGGTGGTCGAGCACGGGCGGCTCGTGGGCGTGGTCACCCGCGTGGCCGTCCTCGACGCGCTGACCGCGGGGTAGCACCGTGCCCCGGCGGGCCGTGGCACGCATCGACGTCGGCGCGATCGAGCGCAACTGCGCGCGGCTGGCCGCGCTCGGCGGGCTGTGCGCGGTGGTCAAGGCCGGCGGGTACGGGCACGGCGCGGTGGCCGCCGCCCGCGCGGCGCAGCGCGGCGGCGCGTCGCGGCTCGCGGTGGCCACCGCCGACGAGGCGGCGGAGCTGCGCGCGGCGGGGGTTTCCGGGCCGCTCCTGGTCATGGGCGCCCTGTCGGGCTCCGAGCTGGCGGTGGCGCTCGCGGCGGACGCCGAGGTCGTGGCGTGGGACGAGGCGTTCGTGGCCGAGGCGGCCCGAGGCGGCGGAGGCGTGCACGTCAAGCTCGACACGGGAATGGGCCGCCTGGGTACACGCGACGCCGGCGAGGCGACGCGGGTCGCGGTCGCCGCGGACCGCGAGCGGCGGCTCGCCGGCCTGATGACCCACTTCGCGACGTCCGACGACGATCCGGAGTTCATGGCCGAGCAGCTGGCCCGCTTCAACGCCTGGCGCCCGCCGGTGCAGGCGCCGCGCCACGCGGCGAACTCGGCGGCGACGCTGCGCGCGCCGGAGGCCCGGCTCGACTTCACGCGCTGCGGGATCGCCGATCTACGGCATGGACCCGTTCCAGCGCGATCCGGCCGACCACGGGCTGGAGCCGGCGCTGGAGCTGGTCAGCTACGTCGCCGCGGTCAAGCGGACGGCGCCGGGCGAGAGCGCGGGCTACGGGCGCCGGTTCATCGCCGAGCGCGAGACCTGGCTGGCCACGATCCCGATCGGCTACGGCGACGGCGTCCGCCGCGGGCTGACCAACCGGATGGACGTGCTCGTGGGCGGGCGCCGCGTGCCGGCGGTCGGGACGGTGTCGATGGACAACATCACCGCCGACCTGGGCGACGCGCCGGTCGCGGCCGGCACCGAGGTCGTGCTGCTCGGCGCCCGCGGCGGCGAGCGCATCCTCGCCGAGGACTGGGCCGCCGCGCTCGGCACGATCAACTACGAGGTGACCTGCGGGATCAGCGCGCGGGTGCCGCGCGAGGTCGTGGGCGCGTGAGCGGCGAGGCGCTGCGGGCGGCGCGGGAGGCGCTGGCCGGCGAGGAGGCGTGGCTCGTCGGGGGCGCGGTGCGCGACCGCCTGCTCGGGCGCGACACCGACGACGTCGACGTCGCGCTGCCGGGCGACCCGCAAGCGCGCAGGCCCGGCGGATGGCCAAGGCGGCGGGCGGGGCGGCGTTCCGGCTCAGCGGGGCGTTCGGCGCCTGGCGCGTCGTCGGCCCCGGCCACGCCTGGCACGTCGACCTCGTCGCGCTGCGCGAGGGCGGGATCGGCGCGGACCTGGCCCACCGCGACTTCACCATCAACGCGATGGCCGAGCCGCTGGGCGGCGGCGAGCTGCTCGACCCGCACGGCGGCCGCGCGGACCTGGAGCGCCGGCTCGTCCGCATGGTCTCGCGCGCGGGCGCTGGCCGAGGACCCGCTGCGCGCGCTGCGGGCCGTGCGGATCGCCGTGGAGCTGGAGCTGCGAGCTCGACCCCGCCACCGGCCGCGCGGCGACCGGCGCACGCCGCGGAGATCGAGCGCGTCGCGCCCGAGCGCGTGTTCGCCGAGCTCAAGCGCGTCGTCGTGCGCGCGCCGCCGCCCGGCGCGGGCTCGAGCTGATGGCCGAGCTCGGGCTGATCGACGTCGTCCTGCCCGAGCTCGCCGCGCTGCGCGGGATCGAGCAGAGCGTCTACCACCACGCCGACGTCCACGACCACACGCTCGAGGTGCTCGAGCAGGTCGGCGAGCTCGAGCGCGACGGCGGGCCGCTGGGCGAGACGCCGGCCGCGGCGCGTGCTGGCCGAGCCGCTGGTCCGACGACCTGACCCGCGGCGGCGCGATGCGCTTCGTGGCGCTGCTGCACGACGCGGCCAAGGCCGCAGACCCGCGCGCGTGCGGCCGGACGGGCGGGTGACGTTCATGGGCCACGACGCCGCGGGCGCGCGGCTGGCCCGCGACGTGCTCGGCCGCCTGCGCAGCTCGCAGAAGCTGCGCGACTACGTGGCCTCGCTGACGCTCCACCACCTCGACCTGGGCTTCCTCGTCCACCGCCGGCCGCTCGATCGCCGCGACGGTCTGGCGCTACCTGCGGGCCACCGAGCCCTACGCGGCCGACGTGACGATGCTTCAGCGTGGCCGACCGGCTCGCCACCCGCGGCCGCAACGCGCCGCGGGCGATCGAGGCCCACCTCGAGCTCGCGCGCGAGATGCTCGCCGCCGCGCTGGCCGACGCGCCGCCGGAGCCGCTGGTGCGCGGCGACGAGCTGATCCGCGCGAGTCGGCGTCCGCGGCCCGGCGCTCGGCCGCCTGCTCGCCCAACTGGCCGAGGACCGCTACGCGGGCGCGATCTCTACGCGCGAGGACGCGCTGGCGCGCGCTCGGGAGCTGGCCGCGGATGACTCGTCGCGGTAGCGGCGGGCTCGGCGAACGGCCGGCTGGGTAGGGGTGTGGTCAGCCCGGCGTGCGCTCACGAACGGTCGCCTCGGTTGGCGAAGCGATCACGATCGACCGAGAAGGCGTCACACCGGAAACACGTTGGGCACCTAACCGTCGCCATACCACGCTAAGGAGCCCCAGCTCGGCGTCGGAACTGGAGAAACGATCATCCGGGGACCGCGGCCGAAACCTCGCTGCCCCACCCAGCCGGCCGTTCGCCGATCGCGATAGGCGGTCACAAAGCGCAGTTAGGGCTTGTTGCGCCCAGTTAGCCCACCCCCGTGCGCGGGCACGCGTAGGCCAGCATGAGCGTGATGGGACCGGCGCAACCCAGGGCCGCGCGTGCGCAGGTCGTGGCGATGGTCGGGCTGCTGATGGTCGCCTCGCTGCTGCTGCGCACCGGCCGGCTGGACATCGGCTACTGGATCGACGAGGGGATCTCGGTCGGGATCGCCTCGCATGGGCTGGGCCAGATCCCGGCGGCGCTGCACCAGGACGGCTCGCCGCCGCTGTACTACATGCTGCTGCACGAGTGGATCCGGCTGGCCGGGACCGGCGAGGCGGCGACCCGCTCGCTGTCGCTGCTGTTCGCCATCGGCGCCGTGCCGGTGGCGTGGTGGGCGGGCTCGGCCGTGTTCGACCGCCGCGCGGGCGCGCTGGCCGCCGCGGGCGCGGCGCTGTGCCCGTTCCTCACCTATTACGCGCAGGAGACGCGCATGTACTCGCTGGTGGCGGTGCTGTCGATCGCCGCCTCCGCCGTCGTTCGTGCTGGTGTTCGTGCGCGGGCGACGCTCCCAGCTCGTCCCGCTCGGCGTGTATGTGCGTCGCGCTGCTGTACACGCACAACTGGGGCCTCTTCCTGGCCGGCGGCATGGCCGTGGCCTGGCTCACGCTGTACCGGGCCGAGCGCGGTCAACGGCCGCGACGGCGCGCTGCTGGCGGTGGCGATCGCGGTCGCCTACGCGCCCTGGGTGCCCACGCTCATAAACCAGGCGCTCCACACGGCCGCGCCCTGGTCCGAGCGCCCGGGTGCGCTGCAACTGCTCGACGTGCCGGGCGGCCTGTTCGGCCAGGTGGCCGGGCCGCTGCTCGCGCTCGCCGCCATCGCCGCGGCCCGCCGGCGGCCGATGGACGACGCCGCCCGCGTCCTGCTGACCGTCGCGGCGATCACGGCCGCGCTGGCCTTCGCCGCCTCCCAGGTCTCGCCCGCCTGGACGACGCGCTACCTGGCCATCCTGCTCGGCCCGCTGCTGCTCGCTCTGGCCGCCGTGGTCTCGCGCGGGGCGAAGCTGACCGCGGTGGCGCTCGTCGCCGTCGCGGGCGTCTGGCTGGTCACGACGCCGCCGACGGTCAAGAGCAACGTGCGCGCGGTGGCCGACCACGTCCGGCCGGCGATCAAGTCCGGCGACCTGGTCGTCTCGACCCAGCCGGAGTGGGTGCCGGCGCTGGACCGCTACCTGCCCGACGGCGTCATGTACCTCACGCCGCTGGGCTTCGTCCCCGACCCGCGGATCGCCGACTGGCGCGACGGGCTGCAGATCATGCGCGGCGGCACGGCGGACACCACGCTGATGCCGCTCGTCACACACCTGCCGCCGGGGACCCGGGTGCTGCTCGTCACACCCGTCACACCCAGTCACCCGTCACAGGCGCCGTGGCTGCGGGCGGTGCGGATCCGCACACGCGAGTGGCGCGCCGCCCTGCAGGCGGACCCGCATCTGAAGCCGATCGGCGAGGCGCCGCGCGCGGCGCTCCCCGTCCCGCGCAACGCCGTCCGGGCCGAGCTCTTCGCCGTTCAGGGCAACAGCCGGCGGGCGACGCCGACACCGCGACCGGACGAGCGTCGCGCTCAGGTAGACCGAGAACAGCAGTGCGGTGAGGCCGGCCTCGCCGAGGCCGGAACGTCGAGCTGGAGTGCTCATGCCTCCAGGGTGACGGCCGGACCTGCATGTCACGTGAACGTTCCGTGGCGCGCCTCCCCCCGATCGGGGGAATCTGCTCGCCGCCGGGCGCATGACCCGGCCGCCGGCCCTTAGTGTCGGCGGCGACGCACGAGCCCCCCTGCTCCCCCGATCCTTCGAGGAGGACCCGTGAGCCTGCACCCCGCCGTCGCTGCGGTGACGGAGCGCATCGCCGCGCGCAGCGCGCCGATGCGCGAGCCCTACCTGGAGCGCGTCCGCGCGGCGCGCGCCACCGGCCCCACGCGCGCCCACCTGGGCTGCGCCAACCTCGCCCACGGCTTCGCCGCCTGCGGCGCCGACGAGAAGCTGCTGCTGCGCGCCGCCGAGCGCCCGAACGTCGCCATCGTCTCGGCCTACAACGACATGCTGTCCGCCCACCAGCCGCTCGAGCGCTACCCGCGGCTGATCAAGCAGGCCGTGCGCGAGGCCGGCGGCGTGGCCCAGTTCGCCGGCGGCGTGCCGGCGATGTGCGACGGCATCACCCAGGGCCGCGCCGGCATGGAGCTGTCGCTGTTCAGCCGCGACGTGATCGCCATGGCCACCGCCGTCGCGCTCTCGCACGACATGTTCGACGCCGCGGTGGCGCTGGGCGTGTGCGACAAGATCGTCCCCGGGCTGCTGATCGGCGCGCTCTCGTTCGGCCACCTGCCCACCGTGCTGGTGCCCGCGGGCCCGATGCCGTCCGGCCTGGCGAACGCCGAGAAGGCGCAGATCCGCCAGCGGCACGCCGAGGGGCAGGTCGACCGCGACGAGCTGCTCGACGCCGAGGCGCGCGTCCTACCACGCGCCCGGCACCTGCACGTTCTACGGGACCGCGAACTCGAACCAGCTCGTGGTCGAGGCGATGGGCCTGCACCTGCCCGGCGCGGCGTTCGTCGCCCCGGGCACGCCGCTGCGCGAGGCGCTGACCCGCGCCGGCGCGCCGTCGCGGGCGCTCGAGACGCGCCGCCGCTGGGCGAGATCGTCGACGAGCGGGCGCTGGTCAACGCCGTCGTGGCCCTGCTGGCCAGCGGCGGCTCGACGAACCACACGATCCACCTGGTGGCGATCGCCGCGGCCGCCGGGATCACGCTGACCTGGGACGACTTCGCCGACCTCTCGGCGGTCGTGCCGCTGCTGGCCCGCGTGTACCCGAACGGAGCGGGCGACATCAACGCATTCCACGCCGCCGGCGGGACGCCGTTCCTGATCGGCGAGCTGCTCGACGCCGGCCTGCTGCACCCGGACGTCGAGACCGTGGCCGGCCCCGGCCTCGAGCGCTACCGCGCGGTGCCGCGGCTCGAGGACGGCGAGCTGCGCTTCGGCCCGGCGGCGGCCGCCGACCGGCGACGACCGCGTCCTGCGCCCCGCCCGCGACCCGTTCGCCGCCGACGGCGGCATCCGCGTGCTGGCCGGCGACCTCGGCCGGGCGGTCGTGAAGGTCTCCGCCGTGGCGCCGGAGCACCGCACGGTCACCGCCCCGGCGCGCGTGTTCGACGACCAGGCGCACTTCCTGGCCGCGTTCGCGGCCGGCGAGCTCGACCGCGACCTCGTCGCCGTCGTCCGCCACCAGGGCCCGCGGGCCAACGGCATGCCCGAGCTGCACAAGCTGGTGCCCGGCGCTCGGCGTGCTGCATGGACCGCGGGCACCGGGTGGCGCTGGTCACCGACGGGCGCATGTCCGGCGCGTCGGGCAAGGTCCCGGCGGCGATCCACTGCACGCCCGAGGCCGCGACCGGCGGCCCGCTGGCCCGGCTGCGCGACGGCGACGTGATCCGGCTCGACGCCGACGCCGGCCGCCTGGACGTCGACGCCGACCTGGCCGCGCGCGAGCCGGCCGGCGCGCCCGGCGAGCCGGTCGGGCACGGGGCGCGAGCTGTTCGCCGCGTTCCGGGCGGCGGTCGGGCCGGCCGGACGAGGGCGCGTCGGTGTTCGGGGTCGCTCGCCACGACACGGCCCCCCCGCCGCGCGGTCGGGCCGCCGGCCTGCGCAAGCGCTTCGGGCGCCGGCGCCAGGAGGTGGCGGCATGACGATGGACGACATCGTGGCGCTGGGCGAAGTCATTCCCGTCGTGGTCGTCGAGACGCCGAAGACGCCGCGCCGCTGGCCGAGGCGCTGGTGGCCCACGGGATGCCGGCGATCGAGGTGACGCTGCGCACGCCCGCGGCGCTCGAGGCGATCGAGCTGATCGCCGAGGTCCCGGGCGCCGTCGTCGGCGCCGGCACCGTCAGCTCGCCGCGCCAGGCGCAGCGACGCGCTGGCCGCCGGCGCGCGCTTCCTCGTCTCGCCCGGGACCACGCCGCGGCTGCTGGACGCGCTAGAGGACATGGGCGCGCCGTTCCTGCCCGGCGCGGCCACGCCGTCGGAGATGCTCGCGCTGCTCGAGCGCGGCATCACCCACGCCAAGTTCTTCCCCGCCGAGGCAGCGGCGGCGTGCCGGCGCGTCAAGGCGCTGGCCGGGCCGTTCCCGCAGCTGCGGCTGTGCCCGACGGGCGGCATCGACGAGGAGAAGGCCGGGCGCTATCTCGTCGCAGCCCAACGTGGCCTGCGTCGGCGGCTCGTGGATGCTCCCCTACGTCTCGGGGACCCGCAGCGCCAGCGTGTGAGGCGACTGGGCCAGCAGCAGCGCCGCCGCGCCCAGGACCTCGGCGCGCTCGCCCAGCGTGCCGGCGGTCACGCGGACCGCGCGCGCCGCCGGGGCGACGGCCGAGCGCTCGATCGCCGTGCGCACGGCGTCGAGCAGCGTGTCGCCGGCGCCGGCCAGGTCGCCGCCGAACACCAGCAGCTCGGGGTTCAGGACGTTGACCACCGCGGCCACCGCCTCGCCGATCGTCGCGCCGGCGTCCGCCACGGCGCGGCGGGCGCCGCGGTCGCCGGCCCGCACCAGCTCGAGCAGCTGGGGCACGCTGACCGGCTCGTGGCGGGAGCGCTCGAGCAGTTGCGCGATCACCCGCGGCGCGGCCACGGTCTCCAGGCAGCCGCGGTTGCCGCAGCGGCAGATCGCGCCGCCCGGGTCGACGCGCACGTGGCCGAGCTCGCCGGCGATGCCCGTGCGGCCCCGGTACGGCGCGCCGCCCAGGATGAGCCCGACGCCGATGCCGGCCGACAGCCGCACGTAGACCATGTCGTCGACGCCGTGGCCCGCACCGAAGACGTGCTCGCCCAGCGCGCCGAGGTTGGCGTCGTTCTCCAGCTGCACCGGCAGGCCGAGCCGGGCCTGCATCTCGGCCGCCGGCTGCACGCCGCCCCAGTTGGGCAGGATCCCCTCGGCGAACACGATCCCGGTCTCGCGGTCCACCGGCGCGGCCAGGGCCATCCCGACGCCGATCACGTGGTCGGCGGTCACGCCGGCCTCGCCCATCACGCCGTGGACGAGCTCGCGGGCCAGGTCGAGGCTCTCGGTCGGTGCGTGGTCGACCTCGGCGGCCGACCAGTCGTCGGCCAGGATCTCGCCCGACAGGTCGCACACCGCCGCGCGCACGTGCTCGTGGCCGACGTCGAGGCCGACGGCGAACGCCGCGCGGGGGACGAGCGAGATCAGCACCGGCGGGCGGCCCGTGCCGCGCGGCCGCGAGTCGTCGGGCTCGTGCTGGCGGACGATCCCCGCCGCCTCGAGCTCCTCGATCAGCATCGACACCGTGGGCCGCGACAGCGCCGTGTACTCCGCCACCTCGGTGCGGCTCGAGCCCGGACGGCGGTAGAGCGCCTCGATCACCTTGAGGCGGTTCATCTGGCGGGCGTTGAGCAGGGCCTTGCCCAGCATCTGCCGGACTATGCCAGCCAGAGGTGCTGGTAGGGCGCGAGCACGATGTCGTCGCCGTCCGCCTCCAGCGGCCGGCCGTCCGGCTCGGCGGCCGCCGGGGTCAGTGCCGGCCGGGCCGGACGCCGCACCGTCTGCGGGTCCGCGCTGAAGTTCGCCAGCACGAGCAGGCGTGCGCCGGCGTGCTCGCGCCAGACGCCGAAGACGTGGTCGTTGCCCGTCCACAGCGGGTCGGCCCGGCCCTGCACGTGCACGGCCCGGGTGGCCCGGCGGGCGGCGATCAGGCGCCGCATCCCCGCCCACAGGCGGCCCTCGACGCTCGCCGGGTCGTGGCGGCGCTCGGCCGCCGCCCAGTCCATGAACGGCCGATGCATCCAGCGGTTGTCGTCGCGCGCCGGATCGCCCCGCCGGGTCGTTGCGCAGGCCCAGCTCGTCGCCCATGTAGATCAGCGGCAGCCCGCCGTGCGCGAACGCGACCGCGTGGAGCAGCAGCATGCGCCGGATGGCCAGCTCCTGCGACGTCGGGCGTCCGGCGCGCTCTCCAGCCCGGCGAGCGATGCCGCCATCCCGCTCGTGCGCGCCTCCCCCGTCGCCGGGTCGGGCTGGAAGCGCGCGCCGCGCGCGAACGTGCCCGGGAACTCGCCGGCGTAGAAGTCGGCCAGGAACCGCCGGTGCAGGTGGGCGTCCTCGCCCGCCCGGGCGGCGTCCTCGGGCGTGATCGCCCAGCCGATGTCGTCGTGGCAGCGCACGTAGGTCACCCAGCCGGCGCCGGGCGGCACGCGGCGGCATCGGCCAGCAGCGTGTGCGTGAGCAGGTGCACCCGGCCCGCGGCCAGCGCGCTCCACAGCAGCACCATGAGCACGTTGTGGTAGGCGAGGTCGCACTCCTTGCCCTCGTGGCGGCCCGGCGCCGAGGTAGGGGACGAGGTCGCGCGGCGCGACGATCGCCTCGGCCTTGAACGCCACCGCCGGCGCGGCGATCCGCATGACCGCGCGGAACGCCTGCAGGAGCATCGTGGACCTCGGGCTGGTTCTGGCAGTTGGTGCCCAGCCGCTTCCACAGGAACGGCACGGCGTCCAGGCGCAGCACGTCGACGCCGGCCTCCGCCAGCCCGAGCATCGCCTCGGCCATCGCGACGAACACCGTCCGGGTTGGTGTAGTCGAGGTCCCACTGGTAGGCGTTGAACGTGGTCCACACCCAGCGATCGAGGCGCTCGGACCAGGTGAAGTTGCCGGGCGCGATGTCGGGGAAGACCTCGGGCAGCGTGCGCTCGTAGGCATCGGGCTCCGCGCGGTCCGCGGAACGTGCGGTAGAAGCGCGCTCGCGGGTCGCCGTCGCGCGCCGCGCCCACGGGTGCTCGCGCGCGGTGTGGTTGAGCACCAGGTCGATGCACAGCGCCATCCCGTGCGCGCGCAGCTCGGCGGCCAGCGCGCGCAGGTCGTCCATCGTGCCCAGCGCCGGCTCGACCGCGCCGTAGTCGACCACCGCGTAGCCGCCGTCGTTGGGCTCCGGCCGGGCGTGCAGCAGCGGCATCAGGTGCAGGTAGCTGACGCCGAGCTCGCGCAGGTAGGGCAGGCGCTCGCGCACGCCGGCCAGCGTGCCGGCGAAGCGGTCGACGTAGGCCACGTAGCCGACCGCCTGCTCGCGCTGCAGCCAGTCCGGCGTGATCTCGCGCTCGTGGTCGAGCTCGCGCAGCTCGGCCGGGCGCTCCGCCGCCGTCGCGGGCGATCGCGTCGAGCAGGCGCGCGCCACTGCGCCGGGAAGCGCGGATCCTCGCCGTACAGCGTCACCAGCGGGTCGCGCAGCTCGGTGAAGTAGCGCTCGAGGCGGACCGCGGAACACCGCGTCCCCGCCCAGGCGTCCGGCCGCCCGCTCGTAGCTCCGCGCGGACCTCCGGGCGCATGGCGTGGACGTTCTGCAAGCTAGACCGTGACGAGCGGTTCGCGCGGGATCATGTCACCGTGGGCGGCCAGCAGGTCGTCGACCAGGGCGGCGATCTCGTCCAGCGACAGCTCGGCCGCGGTGTGCGGGTCGAGCATCGCCGCCTGCTTGACCGCCTCGCGCCGGCCGGTCAGCGCCGCCTCGACGGTCAGCCCCTGGACGTTGACGTTCGTCTGCATCAGCGCGGCGAGCTGGCGCGGCAGCTCGCCCACGGGCTGCGGCTCGATCCCCGCCTCGGAGGCGATGCACGGCACCTCCACGCAGCAGTCGGCCGGCAGGTTGCCGATCAGCGGAGCGCCATTCCAGGTGTTCGGGACGTTGCCGTTGAACCGGAACGGCTCGCCGGTCTCGCACGCGCGGATGATGTCGGCGCCGTACTCGGCGCTGCGCTCGACGCGAGATCGAGCCGCCGCTCTCCAGCTCCTCGCGCAGCGCGCCCCAGCGCTCGATCTGGCGCTCGCAGCGCCGCGGGTAGTCGTCCAGCGGGACGTTGAACGCCTCGATGAGGTCCTCGCGGCCGTCCTTGATGAACCAGGGCACGTACTCGGAGAAGTGCTCGGAGGACTCGGTGACGAAGGAGCCGAAGTGCTCGAGCAGCTTGTAGCGCACGCGGTTCCAGTCGGGCGGCGTGATGTCCCGCAGCGCCGGGTAGAGATCCTCGCCGCCGCGCTCGAGGCGCAGGAAGAACGCCAGGTGGTTGATCCCGGCCACGTGGTAGTCGATCTCCTCGACGCCGAGGCCGAGGTCCGCGGCCAGCTCAGCGGCGGTGTGCTGCACCGAGTGGCAGAGGCCGACCGTGCGGATCGGGCTGGCGACGTCGACCGCCCAGCAGAGCATCGCCATCGGGTTGACGTAGTTGAGCAGCAGCGCCTCCGGGCTCAGCTCCTCCAGGTCGCGGCAGACGTCGAGCAGCACCGGGATCGTCCGTAGCCCGCGCATGATCCCGCCGATGCCCAGCGTGTCGGCGATCGTCTGGCGCAGCCCGTAGCGCTTTGGCACCTCGAAGTCGATCACCGTCGACGGCTCAGTAGCCGCCCACCTGGAACGACGTGACCACGTAGTCGGCCCCGTCGAGCGCCGCCCGCCGGTCCTGCGTGGCCTCCACGCGGGCGCCCGCGCCGTGCGCCTCGACGAGCCGCCCGGCCACGACCTCCGCCGTCCGCAGGCGCTCGGCGTCGATGTCCATCAGGGCGAACGTGGTGCTGTCGCGCAGCTCCGGCAGGCTGAGGATGTCCCCGACGAGGTTCTTGGTGAACACGGCGGAGCCGGCGCCGACGAACGCGATCTTGGGCATCAGGTCCTTCCGAGGGTCATGGGGTAGGTGAACGTCTGGCCCGTGGCCGCGCGGTGCATGCCGACCACGGCGAACAGCGCCCAGTTCAGGAGCAGCATCAGGTTCAAGAACAGCAGGAACGGCACGAGCTGCACGCGCAGGAGCGAGCCGCTCGTCAGGTGCATGATGCCGACGATCGCCGCCAGGTACACCGCCAGCGAGAGCTGGAACCGCAGCGCCGCCCGGCCGTGGGCGCGCACGAACGGGTCGCGGCTGAGCGCCGCCGCGGCGGCGGTGACGGGCGTCAGGTGCGCCGTCACCGCGCGACTCGGAAACCGGAGCAGGGTCACTGGACGTACTTCAGCTGGTTGTTGACCTGGGTGTTCATGTCGCGCATCACCTTCTCCGCCGGCTCGTTGCCGTTGAGGAACTCCTCCAGCGTCGGCTGCACGATCAGGTTGATCTGGGCCGCCTTGGTGGTGATCGGATACAGCACGGTGTGGCGCGACTTCACGTAGGACAGGAACGCGCTCACGTCGATGTGCTGCTTGTCGTGGGTCGCCACCGCCCTGGGAATGTCGGCCTTGATCGCCGGGAACACCACGGCCTGCGTGCCGACGATGCTCTGGCAGGCCGGGCTGGCCAGGAAGCGGACCCACGCGACGGCCTGCTTCGGGTGCTTGGTCCCGACCCAGATCCCGTCGGCCAGCCCGTTGAACATGCTCCAGCTGCCCCGCGGGCCGGCGGGCTGCGGCGCGTAGCCCACCTTGATGCCCTTGGTGGCCGAGTAGGTGGAGATGGTCCAGTCGCCGTCGATGGCCAGGGCGGCCTTGCCGGCCTGGAACATGGCTGACTGCCCGAGCGTGCGCGCGGTGGTGAGCGACGGCATGAACCCCTTGTGGATCATCGTCCGCCACCAGTTCATGGTCGCGGCGAAGCGCGGGTCGGCGTAGTCGTAGTGCGTGCCCCACGGGTTCTTGTTGAGCAGCTTGAACCCGAGGCTCGCGGCGAAGCCGGCCCACGTCGTCTGCCCGTAGGTCAGCCCGCCGGAGTCGAAGCCGAGCCCGTACACGCTCACGTGCGAGGGGTCGAAGCCTGGCTGGTCGCCGCGCCGGCCCTTGTCGTCGATCGACAGCTTGGCCGCGATCTGCTGGAACGTGCCGCCGTTGGTCGGGTTCCAGGTCGCGTGGTCGAGCTGCTGCATCGTCACGCCGGCCTTGGCCAGCATGTTCTCGTTGACCACGACGGCGACGGTGTCCCAGTCCTTGGGGAAGCCGTACTGCTTGCCGCTGGGCGACTTCCACAGCTTGGCGAGCCCCGGCAGGTACTGGTTCATGTCGATCCCGCGGGTCTGCACCGGCTCGATGACCGCGCTCTGGGCGAACTGCGGGTACTTACCCAGGTGGTCGGTGAACACGTCGGGCGCGGTGTCGGAGATGAAGCCGCGCGCCAGGCCGCTCCAGTAGTCGCCCCAGTTCTTGTTCTCGATCTGGATCCGGATGTCCGGGTGCTGCTGCTGGAACTTGTTGGCGCACATCTGGTAGACGGGCTTCTGGTTGGTGTCCCACAGCTGGTAGCGGATCAGGACCTTGCCGTCGGCGGTCAGGCCGGAGCTGTTGCCGCCGCAGCCGGCCAGCAGCGCGGCGGCCGCCGCGAGTGCGATGAACAGGCGCATCACTTGATCCCCGAGAAGCCGATCGCGTCGACCATCCGCTTGGCCATCGCCAGGAACAGGACGATGAGCGGGACCGCCGCGAGGAAGGTCGCCGCCATCAGCGGGCCCCAGGGCGGCGCGATGGTCGGCGTGGACGACTTGAACGCGTTGAGGGCGACCGTGAGCACGCGCACGTGCTCGGAGTCGCCGGTGACCAGCGGCCACATGTACTCCTGCCAGGCCGTGATGTAGGTCAGGACGGCGAGCGTGACCAGCGGCGCCGCGCTCATCGGGATGATCAGCTGCCGGAAGATCTTCCAGCGCCCCGCGCCGTCGAGCAGCGCGGCCTCTTCGACCTCCGTGCTGATGCCGAGGAAGAACTGGCGCAGGAAGAACACCGCGAACGGCGTCATCAGGAAGAACGGCGCCACGATCCCCGGGAAGCTGTTCAGCCAGCCGAGGTTCTTGATCAGGATGAAGTTCGGGATCAGCGTGAAGATCGGCGGGATCATCATCGCCGTCAGGAACAGGAAGAACAGCTTGTCGCGCCCCGGGAAGCGCAGCCGGGCGAACGCGTAGGCGGCCATCGCGCAGAACGTCACCTGGCCGAGCGTGATCAGCGTGGCCACGATGATCGAGTTGCGCAGCGCGAGGAAGAAGTTCACGTCGACCGACGTCTGCGTGCCGGCGGCGGCGAGCTCCTTCGCGGACGCGAGCCCGAGCACCTGCTTGAGGTTCAGCAGGGTCGGGTGGACCGGCAGCAGCGACTGGTTGCCGGTGACGAGGTCGGCGTTGGTGGACAGCGCCGTGCGGAGCATCCACCAGAACGGGAACACGGTCACGATCAGGATCAGCCCCATCACCGCCCAGCCGGCGATCCGGCCCCAGCGGATGCCCTGCTTCTCGCGCACCCGGACGGGCGCGGCGCCGGCGAGCTCAGCGGTCGCCGGCGAGAGTGTGTTGGCCATCGTCTCCTCCTCAGGCCAGGTCCGACTCGCCGGCGCGCAGCATCTTCATCTGCGCGGCAGCGACAACGGTCAGGAGGACGATCAGCGCCACGGCGAGCGCGGACGCGTAGCCGAGGGCGTTGAACTCGAACGCCTGCTGGAAGATGTACAGGTACAGGACGCGGCTGGCGTTGCCCGGCCCGCCCGGTGCGCCGCCGAAGCCGCCGGTGGCGATCTGCACCGTGTCGAACACCTGGAAGGAGCCGATCACGGTGACCACCAGCACGAGCGCGAGCACGGGGCGGAGCAGCGGCAGCGTGATCGTGCGGAACATCCGCGACTCGCTCGCGCCGTCGGTGGCCGCCGCCTCGTAGTAGCTGCGCGGGATCATCACCAGGCCGCCGAACAGCAGCAGCGCGGTGTAGCCCATGTTGCGCCAGATGTTGATGCCGGCGATCGTCGGGATCACCTGGCTCTCCGAGCCGAGGAAGCCCTGGCTCGGGATGCCGATGGCGTTCAGCCAGTGGTTGACGATGCCGAGGCTCGGGTCGAGCATCCACATCCACAGCAGCGCGAGGACAGCGTTCGACAGCAGCCACGGCAGCACGACCATGCTGCGCACCACCACGGACCGGGTCAGCCGGTGCATCAGCACGGCGATGGCCAGCGCGAGGATCGTCTGGACGCCGATGTTGATGATCACGTACTCGAACGTGACCCGCAGCGAGTTCCAGAACAGCGCGTCGTGGAACATCTGCTTGTAGTTGTCCAGCCCGATCCAGTGGCCCGAGTTCTTGAGCAGGTCGAAGTTGGTGAAGCTCAGGTAGAACCCGCGCAGGGCCGGGAACGCGTAGAACACGACGAAGCCGACGAGGCTCGGGAACAGGAACAGCCAGGCGGTGCGGGTCTCGTAGGCCACGCGCAGGCTGCGGCGGCGGGTGCGGGGGCGCGCCGTGACGGGGCGCCCGACGGCGGTGGTGGCCATCTCAGTCCGCCGCCGCCGGATGGCCGCCGATCGCCAGCCCGCTGTCCACGTCGAAGTAGTGGATGCGGCTCGTGTCCACGACGACCTCGACCGGCTGGTCCGCCTTCGCCCGCGAGGCGACGTCGAAGCGGCCGACCAGCGGCAGCTTGGCCTGGTCCGCCTCGGCTTCCAGTCCGGCCAGCATCGCGTCGTCGAGGTCCGCCGCGACCTCCTTGACCTCGTCGTTGAGCAGCGGGCGCCCCTTGAGCTCGAGGTGGGCGATCAGCTCGGAGCCGAGCGCCTCGACGTTCTTCACGGTTGCCCGCAGGCGGCGTTCGCTGGGCGCGCCGGTCTCGACCGCCGCGTCCTCGAGGTGCTCGGGGCGGATGCCCAGCGCGACGCGCTTGCCCACGTAGCGCTCGAGCTCGGCCGGCTCGGCCAGCGCCTCGGGCGCCAGGCGCAGGAACTGGTCGCCGATCTGGGCGACCGTGTAGCCGTTGCGCCGCTCGAGCGTCGCCTCGAACAGGTTCATGGCGGGGCTGCCGATGAAGCTGGCCACGAACAGGTTCGCCGGCGCGTTGTAGAGCTGCATCGGCGAGTCGACCTGCTGCAGCACGCCGCGGCGCATCAGCGCGACGCGGTCGCCCATCGTCATCGCCTCGACCTGGTCGTGGGTGACGTAGACCGTGGTGGCCTGGAGCTCGTGCTGGATGCGCGCGACCTCCGAGCGCATCTGCACGCGCAGCTTCGCGTCCAGGTTGGACAGCGGCTCGTCCATCAGGAACACCTTCGGGCGCCGGACGATCGCCCGGCCCATGGCCACGCGCTGGCGCTGGCCGCCCGAGAGCGCCTTCGGCTTGCGGTCGAGCAGGTCCTCCAGCCCGATCACCTTGGCGATCGCGTTCACCCGGTCGCGGATCTCCGCCTTGCCGAGCTTCTGGATCTTCAGCCCGTAGGCCATGTTGTCGTACACGCTCAGGTGCGGATAGAGCGCGTAGTTCTGGAACACCATGGCGATGTCGCGCTTCTGCGGCGCGACCTCGTTGACCACCCGGTCGTCGATCACCAGCTCGCCCTCGCTGATGTCCTCCAAGCCGGCGAGCATCCGCAGCGCGGTCGTCTTGCCGCACCCGGACGGCCCGACCAGCACCATGAACTCGCCGTCGCGGATCTCGAGGTCCAACGAATCCACGGCCCGGAAGCCGTTGTCGTAGACCTTCGAGACGCCGTCGAACGTCACGCTTGACAACGTGTTCTCCTCTCCTGAAGAGTTCCCTAGGGTTATTTACGAAACAACCCTGCGTTTAACTGTTGCGCTTTCGCAAGCGGTTGTCAAGCGTTTCCGAAGGGTCCTTGTGAAATACTCACCGGCATGCCTGCGCCCGCCACCCCGAGCCTGCTGCGGCGGCTGAACGCCGGCCGGCTGCTGGACGCGCTGCGCGACGCGGACGGGCCGCAGCGGGTGACGGAGCTGATGGTCCGCACGGGCCTGTCCCGGCCCACGGTGGACGCGGTGGCCGACGAGCTGGTGCGGCTGGGCTGGGCGCGCGAGGCCGCGTCGGAGCCGGTGGGGCGCGGCCGGCCGGCGCGGCGGCTGTCGTTCGCCGCCGGCGCGGGCCACGTGGCGGGCGTCGACATCGGCGAGATCAAGGTCCGGGTCGCGGTGGCCGACCTGCGCGGCGACGTGGTGGCCGAGCGGGTGGCGGCGTTCGGTGGCGCCGAGCGGCTGCCGGTCATCCGGCGGGTCGCCCGGGCGGCGCTGCGGGACGCGGGCGTGGCGCGCGACGGCCTGCTCGGCGCCGGCGTGGGCTGCACGGGCGCGATGGACCGCGCACGCGGCCGCGTGCTGTTCTCCAGCGTGTTCGCGCCGGGGTTCGACCTGGTCCGCGCGCTGCGCGGCACGCTGGGGAGCGCGATCGTGGTGGAGAACGACTGCAACCTCGCCGTGCTGGCCGAGCGCTGGCGCGGCGCGGCGGTCGGGCTCGACGACGTCGTGTGCGTGCTCGGGGGCGAGCGGATCGGCGCGGGAATCCTGGTCGGCGGGGCGCTGATGCGCGGGCACGCGGGCGCGGCCGGCGAGCTGGCGTTCCTCGGCGCCTACGCCGAGGAGCACGGCGCGCGCGGGATCGGCCAGCTCGTGCGCGAGCTGTCGGGCGACGACGCCGCCGAGGTGTTCGCCCGCGCGGCGGCCGGCGACCCGGAGGCCCTCGACGTCATCGAGCGGGCCGAGCGCTGGGCCGGCCAGGGGATCGTCATCACCGCCCAGGTCGTCAACCCGGAGCTGGTGGTGATCGGCGGCGGCGTCGCCCGGGCGGGCGAGCTGCTGCTGGCCCCGCTGCGCCGGCGCCTGGAGTCGATGGTGCGGATGCCGCCGCGGCTGGCCGCATCGCCGCTGGCCGAGCGCGGGCCGCTGCTCGGCGCGGTCCGGCTGGCGCTCGACGAGCTCGAGCCCCGCCTGCTGGACGGGCTCGACGAGGCGGCGTAGTTGCAGGCGGTGATCCTGTGCGGCGTGCAGGGCTCGGGCAAGACGACGCTCTACCGCGACCGCTTCTGCGACACCCACGTCCGGATCTCGATGGACCTGCTGCGCACGCGGGCGCGGGAGGCGGCGTTCCTGCAGCTGTGCCTGGACACCCGGATGCCGTTCGTGGTCGACAACACGAACCCCACGGCGGCCGAGCGGGCCCGCTACGTCGCCCCGGCGCGCGCGGCGGGCTTCGCGGTCGTGGGGTACGTCGTGGAGGTCGACTTCGCGCTGGCCGCCGGGCGCAACGCCGGCCGGGCCGGTCGCGCGCGGGTGGCCGGCGCGGGCCTGCGCGACGCGGCCCGGCGGTTCGTCCGCCCCGCGCCCGAGGAGGGCTTCGCCGAGCTCTGGCACGCCACGGCGGCGCCGGACGGCGGCTGGCGGATCGAGCCGCTGGTCACCACGCCGCCGCTGTTCTGAGCGCCGCTACTGCGCCAGCGCGGTGCTCAGGAGCTCGGCCTCCTCGAGCGCGGCCGGGCCGGTGGCCGGCGCGGCCGCGCCGTCGGTGAGCACCGTGATCGCGATGAGCCCGCCGATCACCACGACGGCGAGCGCAACCGTGCCGACCTGCGAGGCGTGCTGGCTCCACCACGACGGCACCGCGTCCGGGGCCTCCTGCTCCTGCTCCTGCTGCTGGATCTTCGGCGTGATCGTCACCCGCAGCTCGCAGCCCGGCTGCCCCGTCAGCCTCACCTTGCCCACCGAGGTCTGGAACGGCGGCATCTCGATCCGCGCCTGGCCGATGAACGACACCGTGTTGGGCGGCGTCCAGCGCATCTCCATGAGGTTGAACTGGTTGCCCTCGGTGGTGCCGATCGACGGGTTGTCGGGGAGGCCGCTCATCCGCAGGCCGCTGCCGATCCCGTTGACCTTCGCCGTCACCTCGTCGCGCCAGCCGCTCTGGTCGAACGACACGCCCGGCAGCTGCTCGCCGACCACCGCGGTGAGGTTGCCGCGGACCAGCATCTCCGCGTGGATCATCGCCGCCGGGGTGTCGACGTCCGCCTCGGCGATCTTGATGTTCGGCAGGTTGTAACGGAGCGCCGGCAGGCCGCCGACGGCCAGGCTCTGCTGCGCCGGCGCGGCGCCGTCGCGCAGCAGCCGCCCCGTCGCGGCGTTGCCGGCGCTGCGCTGCAGCGCCAGGACGGCGGCGGGTGAGAGCGGCGCGCCCGGGAGCGGCGGCCGGGCGGGCTCGGTCGCGGAAGGGACTGGTGAGCCGCGGCGCGGCTCGGCGGGGCGCTCGCGCTCCAGCTGCTCGGTCATGCGCCGAGTATCTCGCCGGCGCGGGCGCGTGTCAGCGGACGACCGCCGCGGCGAGCGCCGCGTCCACCGCGGCGAGCGTGTCCGCGCTGAGCCGCACGTCGGACGCGGCCACGTTCTCGCGCACCTGCTCGGGCCGGGTCGCGCCGACGATCACCGCGGTGACGTTCGGCTGGTGCAGCACCCAGGCGAGCGCCAGCTGGGTCAGCGTCAGCCCGGCCTGCTCGGCCACCGGCCGCAGGCTTTGGACGGCGGTTAGCGTGCTGACATCCAGCCATTGGCGGATGAACCGGTTCATGCTCTTGCTCGCCGCGCGCGAGTCATCCGGCACCGGCTCGCCCGGCCGGTACTTGCCGGTCAGCACGCCCTGGGCCAGCGGCGACCAGACGATCTGGGTGATCCCGTGGCGCTCGCACGTCGGGATGACCTCGCGCTCCGGCCGCCGCCAGAGGGCCGAGTACTGCGGCTGGCTGGACACGAACCGGGTGACGCCGGGCAGCGACAGCGCCGCCTCGATCTTGTCCGCCGGCCACTCGGAGAAGCCGATGTGGCGCGCCTTGCCCGCCTCCACCACCTCGGTGAGCGCCTGCATCGTCTCCTCCAGCGGCGTCGCGTCGTCGTAGCGATGGCACTGGTAGAGGTCGACGTGGTCGGTGCGCAGGCGCGCGAGCGAGCCGTCGATCTGCTTGTGGATCTGCGCGCGCGACAGTCCGCGGTCGCGCGGGCCCATCGGGAAGTAGGCCTTTGTGGCGAGCGCGTACGCGTCGCGCGGGTAGTCGGCCAGGATCTCGCCCCACGCCTCCTCGGCCGCACCGCGCCCGTACACGTTGGCGGTGTCGAGCAGCGTCACGCCGGCCTCGATCGCCGCCCGCGTGCACGCCCCCGTCTGCTCGCGCCCGATGCCGCCCGAGTAGGTGAGCCACGAGCCGAGCGCGACGGTCGAGACGACGAGGTCCGACGTCCCGAGGCGGCGGTGCTCCATCGTCCGGAGACTACGCGCCGATCGCCTCCAGCACGCGCCGGGCGGCGGCCTCCACGGTCTCGCCGCGCACCACCAGCTCGGCGGCCTCCGGCGGCTCGTAGGGCGCGCTGTCGCCGGTCAGCCCGGCGAGCCGGCCCGCGCGGGCGCGGGCGTAGAGGCCCTTCGGGTCGCGGCGGGCGCACTCCTCCACCGGCGTGTCGACGAACACCTCGACGAACGGCAGCCCGGCCGCCTCGTGCAGCTTGCGGGCGGCCAGCCGGTCCGCGCGGAACGGCGACACCAGCGACACCAGCGCGACCGCCCCGGCGTCGGCGAACAGCCGCGCCACGTGCGCCACCCGGCGCATGTTCTCCGACCGCGACGCGGGATCGAAGCCCAGGTCGCCCGAGAGGCCATGGCGGATGTTGTCGCCGTCGAGCAGGTAGGCGAAGCGCCCGGAATCGACCAGCGCGCGCTCGACCGCGACAGCGATCGTCGACTTGCCCGACGCCGGCAGGCCGGTCAGCCACACGGTGGCGCCCTCCTGGCCCAGCGCGCGCCAGCGGTCGTCGCGCTCCAGCGCGCTCGGGTGCCAGCGCACGTCGAGCGACGGGCGCTCCTCGTGCCGCGGCCCCGCGCTCGCCCGCTCGACCATGCCCGCGGCCACGGTGTCGTGCGTGCGCTCGTCGATCAGGATGAACGCCCCCGTGGTCCGGTTCTCCGTGTACGGGTCGGCCACCACCGGGGCGCTCGTGGTCAGCCGGATGCGGCCGATGTCGTTGAGCTCCAGCTCCGACGCCTCCGCCGCGTCCAGCGACTCGACATCCACCCGGGAGACGATCGACTCGACCGTCGCTCGCACCCGGCGCGTCGTGTGCTTGAGCAGGTATCGCTGTCCCGCGCGGGCGGGTGCCTCGACCATCCAGCACACCGTGGCCTCGAGCTCGCGGGCCGCCGGCGGCGCGTCGTCCACGCCGGCCAGCAGGTCGCCGCGGGCCACGTCCAGCTCGTCCTCGAGCTCCACGGTGGCCACCATCGGCGGGAACGCGCGGTCGACCGGCCCGCGCGGCGACTCGATCCGCCGCACCCGGGTCCGGGTCCCGTGGGGCATGACGACGACTTCGTCGCCCGGCGCCAGCACGCCGCCGGCCACGCGCCCCGCGTAGGCCCGCCGGTCCTCGCCACGGACGATCCACTGCACCGGGAAGCGCACGTCCGCGAGGTTGCGGTCGCGCTCGACCTCGACGGTCTCCAGCAGCTCCAGCAGCGGCTCGCCGTGGTACCAGGGCAGCCGGGCCGACGGCTCGACCACGTTGTCGCCCTCCAGCGCGCTGATCGGGACGGCGCGCGCGTCATACACCCCGAGGCGCTCGCCCAGCGCGTGGAACTCGGCCTCGATCGCCCGGAAGCGGCCCTCGGCGAAGTCCACCAGGTCCATCTTGTTCACGCAGGCCACCAGATGGCGGATGCCGAGCAGCGCGGCGATGTAGGCGTGGCGGCGCGACTGGCGCACCAGCCCGCGGCGCGCGTCGACCAGGATCAGCGCCAGGTCGGCGGTCGAGGCGCCGGTGACCATGTTGCGCGTGTAGCGCTCGTGCCCCGGCGTGTCGGCCAGGATGAACGAGCGCCGCGGCGTGTTGAAGAACCGGTGCGCGACGTCGATGGTGATGCCCTGCTCGCGCTCGGCCCGCAGGCCGTCGGTCACGTGCGCGAGGTCGACCTCGCCCTGGTCGTCGAGCAGCGACTCCGAGTCCAGCAGCAGCCGGCCGATCAGCGTGCTCTTGCCGTCGTCCACGCTCCCCGCCGTGGCGATCCGCAGCAGGCCGGGCACTAGAAGTACCCCTCGCGCTTGCGGTCCTCCATGGCGGCCGACGACGCGCGGTCGTCGGCCCGGGTGGCGCCGCGCTCGGTGGTGGTGGCCGCCGCGGTCTCCTCGATCACCGCGGCGATGTCCGCGGCGTCGCTGCGCACGGCGCCGGTCACCGTGAGGTCGCCCACCGTGCGGTAGCGCACCCGCGCGGTGAACACCCGGGCGCCGGCCGGCGCCGGCGAGTGCGCGGACACGGCGAACAGCATCCCGTCGCGCTCGAACACCTCGCGCTCGTGGGCGTAGTAGATCGCCGGCACCTCGAGCCCTTCGGCCTCGATGTAGCGCCAGACATCGATCTCCGTCCAGTTGGAGATCGGGAACGCCCGCACGCTCTCGCCCCGGCGCACGACGGTGTTGAACAGGTCCCAGATCTCGGGGCGCTGGTTGCGCGGCTCCCACTGGCCGAGGTCGTCGCGGAACGACAGGATCCGCTCCTTGGCCCGCGCGCGCTCCTCGTCGCGCCGCGCGCCGCCGAACGCGGCGTCGAAGCCGTGCTCGCCCAGGGCGTCGAGCAGCGTCACGGTCTGCAGCCGGTTGCGCGACGGCCCGTCCTCCTGCGCGCGGCCGGCGTCGATCGAGTCCTGCACCTTCGCCACGAGCAGCTGCTCGCCCAGCTCGGCCACGCGGCGGTCGCGGAACTCGAGCACCTCCGGGAAGTTGTGGCCGGTGTCGATGTGCAGGATCGGGCAGGGGAAGCGCGCCGGCCGGAACGCCTTCTCGGCCAGCCGCAGCAGGACGATCGAGTCCTTGCCGCCGCTGAACAGCAGCACGGGGCGCTCGAACTCCGCCGCCACCTCGCGCATGACGAAGACCGCCTCGGCCTCGAGCGCCTCCAGGGGCGTGAGAACCAACTCGTCGACCAGCGTGCTCACGCCGCGTCCTGTCCATAGCGTTCGATCCACTCGCGCGAGCGCGCGCCGGACTGGCGGCGCAGGCGGGGCAGATCGGGGGCCCGTCCTGCGATGTCGAGCTCGTCCAGCAGCCCGGCCACCGTCCCGCCGGGGTCGGCGGCCAGCGGCTCGTAGGGCACGTCGATCGCGTCGCGGCCGACCAGCCACTCGTCCCAGGCCAGCTCGTGGGCGGTGAGCTGCTCGACCAGGTGGCGGATCGCCGGGAACGAGTAGACGGGGTCGTGCGTCTCCGCGTCGTCGCCCTCGTCGCGCCAGCGTTGGGTCTGGATGGCGATCCACAGCGAGACGGCCTGGGCGACGCGGTCGCCGCGCGACACGCGCACGTAGCGCAGGCCCGGCAGCACGTCCTCGAGCGCCCGGCCGCCGAGCCGCGGCCACAGGTCCTCCAGGTGGCCGTACATGATCTTCGCGCCGAAGACGCCGTTGGCCGTGGTGCCGGCGCGCAGGACGGCGTCCCAGTCGAACGCGCGCTCCGGCGTGCCCGGGTCGACCTCCGGCAGCAGCGCCTGCACGTCCGGGACGCCGTCGAAGTACTGCCGCGGCTGGCGCGGGTATCCGGTCGAGCGTAGGGTCTCGAAGTACTCCTCCGGCCGGCCGGCTGCCCCGGTCTCCTTGAGGAGCTCGCAGAGGAGCGTGCTGCCGCTGCGTGGGGTGGCGCAGATGAGGTAGGCGCGCTCGATTGTCGACATACTCGATAAGATTACTGGACAATGGCGCCGCCAAACATCGTCTACCTGCATTCCCACGACACCGGGCGCCACATCCAGCCCTACGGGCACCAGGTGCCGACGCCGAACATCCAGCGCCTGGCCGACCAGGGGCTGCTGTTCCGGCAGGCGTTCGCGGCCGCGCCGGTCTGCTCGGGCAGCCGCGCCGCGCTGCTCACCGGCGAGTACAGCCACACCAACGGCATGCTCGGCCTCGCCCACCGTGGCTACCGGCTGGCCGACTACGACCATCACCTCGTGCACACGCTGCGCGCCGCCGGCTACACGTCGGTGCTGATCGGCGAGCAGCACCTGTCGTCCGACCCCCACGACATCGGCTACGACCGGGTGTGCGAGATCGACTCCACGCACGCCTCCCAGGTCGCGCCGGCCACCGCCCGCGTGCTGCGCGACGGCGTCAAGTCGCCGTTCTTCCTGTCCGTGGGCTTCTTCGAGACCCACCGCGACTACTTCGAGCCGAGCTCGGTGCGCGACGCGCTGTACTCGCTGCCGCCGGCCAACCTGCCCGACACGCCCCAGACCCGGCGCGACATGGCCGCCTACAAGGCGAGCGCCCGCTCGCTCGACCAGGGCGTGGGCGCGGTGATGAACGCGCTGGACGAGGCCGAGCTGGCCGAGGACACGCTGGTCATCCTCACCACCGACCACGGGCTCGCCTTCCCCGGGGCGAAGGCGACGCTGACCGACCGCGGCATCGGCGTGCTGCTGATCGTGCGCGGGCCGGGCGGCTTCCACGGCGGCCGCGTGTCGGACGCGCTCGTCTCCCAGGTCGACCTCTACCCGACGATCTGCGAGCTGGCCGGCGTCGTCACCCCCGACTGGGCCCAGGGCCGGTCGCTGCTGCCGCTCGTGCGGCGGCAGATCGACGAGGTCAACGACGCGGTGTTTGCGGAGATCACGTTCCACGCCGCCTACGAACCGCAGCGCGCGGTGCGCACGCGGCGCTACAAGTACATCCGGCGCTTCGACAACGGCCACGACGGACCGGTGCTGGCGAACATCGACGACTCACCCTCCAAGGACCTGCTCGTCGCCCACGGGCTGGGTGAGCGGACCCTGCCCGCCGAGGAGCTCTACGACCTCGTGTTCGATCCGCAGGAGGCGGCCAACCTGGCCGGCGACCCGGCATACGGCGGCGTGCTGGCCGAGTTGCGCGCGCGCCTCGACGGCTGGATGGCGGCGACCGACGACCCGCTGCTCGCCGGGCCGGTCGAGCCCGAGGAGGGCAGCGAGCTCAACCTGCCGGTGGACCGCTCGCCGGACGACCCGACGATCGTCGTGGAGCGCGCGTGACCGGCGTCGTGGTGCAGAGCGAGGACGGCGCGCCGGCCGGTCTGGTCGGCGACTGGGCGTCCGCCCGCGGCCTGAGACTGCACACCGTGCGGGTCGACCGCGACGAGCCGCTGCCCGACCCGCGCGAGCCCGCGTTCGCCGTCGTGCTCGGCTCGACCGCCTCGGTCGCCCATCCCGAGCTCGCCTGGGTCGCGCGCGTGGTCGAGTGGCTGCGCGAGGCCGACGCGGCGTGCACGCCCGTGCTCGGCATCTGCTTCGGCGCCCAGGCGCTGGCCGCCGCGCTGGGCGGGCGGGTGCGCCGGCTGCCCGAGCGCGAGATCGGCTGGGTGCACGTGGAGAGCGCCGACGCGGACGTGATCGCCCCCGGGCCGTGGCTGACCTGGCACGAGGACGGCATCGAGCTGCCGCCGCTGGCCTACGAGCTGGCCCGCAACGGCTTCGGGGTGCAGGCGTTCTGCCACTGCCGCCATCTCGCCGTGCAGTTCCACCCGGAGGTCACGCCGCGGATCGTGGCCGACTGGGCGCGCGGCGACGCGCCGCCCGAGCTGGACCGGGCAGCACTGCTGGACGCCACCGCCGAGCACGCCGCCGCCGCCGCCGAGGCGGCCGCGCGGCTGTTCGACGGCTTCGCCGCGCGCGCTGGGCTCTCGGCGCCCGTGGGCGCGCGCGGCGGGTGCGGCCCATAAGCCGGCGACTGCGCGGCGGGCCGGGCGTGCCGGAATGGGTCGTACTCGTCGGGCTCGTCCACTAGCTTTCGGCGCGTGAAGCACGAGCACACCCATCACGTCGCCGCGCCGGCGGACAAGGTCTATGCCGCCCTGGCCGACGTCCGCAACCTGCCGCGCTACGTCCCGCAGATGACGAGCGCCGAGCCGCACGATGAGGACAAGGTCACCGTCGAGGCGCGCTACCAGGGACACACGCAGCACGGCGAAGGATGGTTCCGGGCCGACGCGGCGCAGCGGCGCATCGACTGGGGCGCCGAGGGCAGCGACTACCACGGCTGGCTGCAGGTCGAACCGGACGGCGAGGGCACGTCGCGGCTGACCCTGTTCGTGGCCACGGTCCACGGCGACGCGCCCGACCCCGAGGTGATGGGCACGCTGGACGCGATCCGGCGGCTCGTCGAGGCCGACATCTGATGGCCGAGGACTGCCTCTTCTGCAAGATCGTCGCGGGCGAGATCCCGGCCACCCGCGTGCACGAGGACGAGCGGACGATCGCGTTCATGGACATCAACCCGGGCACGCGCGGGCACCTGCTCGTCATCCCGCGCGCGCACGCGACCGACGTGCTGGCGATCTCCGACGCTGACCTCGAGGCGTGCGCCCGCACCGCCAAGCGGATGGCCGCGCGTGTGAAGGAGCGTCTGCACGCCGACGGCGTGAACCTGCTCAACTCGTGCGGGCAGGCGGCCTGGCAGACCGTCTTCCACTTCCACGTCCACGTGATCCCCCGCTACGCGGGCGACCCGCTGCGGCTGCCCTGGCACCCGGCCCCGGGCGACCGCGACGAGATCGCCGCGGCGGCCGCCGAACTCACCGCGTAGACATCTCCACACGGCATCGGGGCGGCGCAGGTTGCGCTCCCGGCCGCTCACTGTATAGCGTCTGCTCTGTTTGGGACCGGACGCACCGGCCGGTCGAAGAGTGCGGCGCCGACCCAACGGCGCCGAAGCAGCAAGTGAGGGATCTGTGAGTACCGGAACGGTCAAGTGGTTCTCGGACGAAAAGGGCTTCGGCTTCATCACACCCGATGGCGGCGGGCGCGACCTCTTTGTCCACTTCTCCGGCATCACCGGCGACGGTTATCGGTCGCTGAGCGAGGGCGCCAAGGTGACCTTCGAGGAGGAGAACGGCGACAAGGGCCCCAAGGCGATCAACGTCCAGAAGCTCTAGCGGGCGCATCGTCCGGCGCATCGTCGTGTTGAATCCCCACGATGCGCCTTAGCCGCCCGCTGTCCGCTGCCGCGACGCTGGCCGTCGTGGCCGTCTGTGCCGTGCCCGCGTCGGCGAAGATCGTCGAGGTGGGCCGGACGGATGCCACGCCGGCCTGCCCGGCCTCGCCCTGCCTTGCGCTGTCGCGCACCACCGGCTACCAGGTCAAGGTGGGTGACTCGCGCGGTGCCTTCACGGTCCCGGCCGACGGGATGCTGGTCGCGTGGTCGATCACGCTGGGCACGCCGACCAAGAAGCAGATCGCGTTCTTCAACAAGGGCCTGGGCGGCGCCAGCTCGGCCGGGATCACGCTGCTGCGCCAGGGCAAGCACGTCTATTCGCGGGTGATGGCGTCCAGCCCGATCCAGCAGCTCCAGCCCTACTTCGGCCAGACCGTGCAGTTCCCGCTCGCGGCGGCGATCCCGGTCAAGAAGGGGTGGGTGATCGCGCTGACGGTGCCGACCTGGGCGCCGGCGCTGACCCCGCTGCTGAACGACCACAGCTCCTGGCGCGCGTCGCGGCCGGCCAAGAAGTGCTCGGACACCGCGACCCAGACGGCCCAGCTCAACCGGCTGGACCTGGCCCAGTACAACTGCCTCTACAAGGCGCGGCTGACCTACTCGGCGACGGTGATCACGAACCCGGCGCCCACGAAGCCGGCTTCCGGCGGCCGGTAGGCTCGGGCGGGATCGGCGCGGCGAGCTTGACGCCGGCCGACCGGTCGGGCACCTGCGGCGGCGCCTGGCCGAGCAGGTCGAGCAGCGCGTCGACGACCTCGGGGTCGAACTTCGCGCCGACGCCCGCCTGCAGCTCGGCGACCGCCGCGTCGGGCGCGAGCGCCTCGCGGTAGGGCCGCGGGGCGATCATGGCCACGTAGGCGTGGCAGGGCAGGATGATCCGCGCGCCCAGCGGGATCCGGTGGCGCTCGAGGCCGTCCGGGTAGCCCGAGCCGTTCCAGTGCTCGTGCACGTGGCGGACGGTGGGGGCGATGGTCGCGAGGTCCTTGGTGCGCAGCAGGATGCGCTCGCCGGCGATCGAGTGCTCGGCCATCACCTGCCACTCCTCGGGGGTGAGCGGCCCGGCCTTGTCCAGGAGCTCGGTCGGCATGGCCAGCTTGCCGACGTCGTGCAGCAGCGCCGCGTGGGCGATCCGGTCCACGTCCTCGGCCGGCAGCCCGAGCATCATGCCCACGCCGCGGGCGAGGTGGACGAGCCGCTGCGAGTGCTCGTGCGTGTAGTTGTCGCGCTCCTCGATCGCCGCGGCCAGCGCCTGCACGGCGGCCGGCGAGCCGCTGCGCGACTGCAGCAGCGCGAGCTCGCGCTCCACGTCGGCGTTCGCCACGGCCACACGGCCCTTGCCCGTGCGCTTGGCCAGCATCAGCGCGCGGTCGGCCTGCTCGAGCAGGCCGTCGGCGTCCAGCCCCTCGTGCCAGGCGGCCACGCCGATCGAGCACTGGCCGCCGATCGCGTCGCGGCAGCGCTCGGCCACGGCCGCGGTGGTGGGCTCGTCGGAGCCGGGGAGCAGCAGCACGAACTCGTCGCCGCCGTAGCGGGCGACCTGGTCGTAGGGGCGCAGCTCGGCCTGCAGCAGGCGGGCGACGCGGCGCAGCAGCTCGTCGCCGGCCGCGTGGCCGCGCGTGTCGTTGACACGCTTGAAGTCGTCGAGGTCGAGGATCACGGCGCCGAGCGGCGCGGCGTCGCGGCGGGCGCGGGCGATCTCCTCGCGGATACGGAGCTGCATCGCGCCGTGGTTGAGCACGCCGGTCAGCGCGTCGGTGCGGGCGACGCGCTGGACGTGCTCGTAGGCCTCGGCGTTGCGGCAGGCCGTGGTGGCGAGGCCGGCCATCGCCTCCAGCGCGCGCAGGTCCTCGTCGCGCAGCCGCCGGCGGGTGCTCCACGAGACCGAGAGGACGCCGCGCAGCTGGTCGTCCCAGGCCATCGGCACCGCGACCACCGTCAGCACCTCGTCGGCGAGCGGATGGTCGAGCACGACGACGTCGCGGCCGTAGTCGCTGCTCACGAACGGCGCGCCCGTCTCCAGCACGATGCCGGCGGCCCCCTGGCCCGCGGCGAGCTTCAGCTCCTGCCAGCCCTCGGGCAGGTTGTGGGCGGCGGCGGCGACGGCGCCGTCGCGGGCGTTGCCGAGGAACACGCACGCCCGCCCGGCCCCGGTCGCCCGGCACGCCTCGCGGGTCAGCGCGTCCAGGATCTCGCTGAGCTCCAGCGACGCGTTCAGCGCCAGCGCAGCACGGACGACCGCGTGGTGCTGCGCCGAGCGCGCGGCGCGGCGGGCGTTCGCCTCCAGCCGAGCGAGCCCGGCGGCGGCGGTGCCGGCGACCAGCTCGGCCAACTCGACGTCCGCGTCGGAGATCTCGCGGCGCTCGTACCAGGAGATCACCAGCACGCGCTGGACCTCGCCGTCCCAGTGCAGGGGTACGAACAGCACGGACTCCAGGCCGTGGCGCTCCGCGCGGCCGGCGGCGACGTCCGGGCTGGTTCGCGCGTCCGAGACGGCGAACGTCCGCCCCGTGGCGACGACGCGGCCGGTGCCGGACGGGCCGTCGAAGCGCAGGTAGTCCCCCGGCTGCTCGGCGCGCTCGCCGTCCGGCCGCAGCGGCGTGGCGCCGCCGCCGCCCGGCGTGGGCTCGAGCAGGCAGACTTGGCCGGCGGCGAGCAGCGCCCGGCCCGCGTCCTCGAGCGCCACGCGGATGGCCTCAGGGGTGCTGGCGGTCGCCGACTCGCGAGCGAGCCGGTTCAGGGGGGCGATCTGCGCCCGGGGATCATCGGCGGTGTACAGCGGGTGACGGCTTTCTACCTCGAGTTGCTCGGGTAGATCGGCGGCCCTCGATGGCCCTTGAGGGGGTCTGGACGAACGGATTAGGACCGGTCGTCGGCCCTTTTAACAGGCGCCGGGGTTCTGGGCGCAGAAATCCTCGTACTGCTGGCTGGGCGAACCCGGCGCCGGCGTGGCCGTGGCGGCGCCGGTCGAGCTCGTCGACGGGGCCTGGGTGCCGCCGTTGGCCGCACCGGTGGTGGTCGAGGCCGACTGCTGCGACGTGCTCGTCGCCCCCGTGGTGGACGACGCGCCGGTGGTGGTGGCGGTGGCCGTCGCCGTGGCGGTGGCGCCCGGCGTGGCCGTGGCGGCGGGATTCAGCGCCGCGCCGCCTCCCGGGACGCCGAGGTCGACGGCGCCGCCGGGGACCTCCTGGACGGCGACGGTGCTGCCGCCGCAGGCGGCGACGAGCAGGGCGAGCGCGATGAACGGGGCGGCGAGCCGCAGGCGACGGTGCATGCGACCTCCTCTCAGCGGGGAAGCGCGGCCATCCGGCGGCCGCACGTCGGGCAGTCGTTGAGATCCTTCTGGGCTGGCTGATCGCACCAGTTGCAGAACCGCAGCGTGTCCACCGCCCAGGGCAGGTTGGACTGCGACGGCGCCAGCGGGAGTGCCTTCCCGACGACCTCCATCGGCTCGCCCGTGTCCTGGTCGCGGTAGACCCGGCCAGGCTCGGCGGGCAGCAGCACCTCCCGTCCGCTGGACGGCGTGCGCAGGCGATAGAGCTGCGACATCGGCGTGGAGCCTAGCAACGGGCCCGGCGCGTAGGCTCAGGTGCGCTCATCGTGCGCGTGCTCGTCTTCCACGGCTACCTGCTCGGCGGGACCGGCTCCAACGTCTACAACGCCGAGCTCGGCGCGGCGTTCGTGCGGGCGGGCCACGAGCTGCACCTGCTCTGCCAGGACCGCGACCCGTTCGCGCTGGAGTGGGTCGACGCCGCCGCGGACTGGGACGGGGGAGAGCTGGCCGTGACGGTGCGGCGCGAGCCCGTGCGGGCGACCGTCTACCGGCCCGACATCGCCGGGCTGCTGCCGGTCTACGTGGCCGACCGCTACGCGGGCGTCGAAGCGCGGCCGTTCTCGGAGCTGACGCCGGAGGAGGTCGACCGCTACGTGGACGCCAACGTGGCCGCCGTGCGCGCGGTCTCCGAGCGCGCCCGGCCGGACGTCGCGCTGGCCAACCACCTCGTGATGGGCCCGGCGATCCTGGCCCGCGCGCTCGCCGACGTCCCGTACGCGGTGAAGGTCCACGGCAGCGCGCTGGAGTACCTGGTCAAGCCGCACCCTCGCTTCCGCCCCTACGCGGCCGAGGGCCTGGCCGGCGCTCGCGGCGTGCTCGTCGGCTCCCGGCACACCGCGGAGAGCCTGTGGGCGGCGATGGAGGACGCCACGCTGCCGCCGCGCACCCGGCTCGGGCCGCCGGGCGTGGACGTCGTGCGCTTCGCCCCCCGCGACCCCGGCCCGGCCCGGGCGGGGCTGGAGCGGCTCCGCGACGCGCTGGCCGCCGCCGAGCCGGTCGAGGACGTGTCGTCGTTCGCCCGCGACCCGGGCGAGGCGGCCGCCGCGCTCGCGACGGTCGCGCCCGGAGACCGGCTGGTGGTCTTCGTGGGCAAGCTGATCGGCTCCAAGGGCGTGGAGCTGCTGCTGGCCGCCTGGCCGCTCGTGCTGGCGGCCGAGCCGCGGGCGCGGCTGCTCGTCGTCGGGTTCGGCGGCTTCCGGGACGGGCTCGAGCGCCTCGCGGCCGCCCTCGACGCCGGCGACCTGGAGGCCGCGGCGGCGACCCGCGGCGAGGATGGGCGCGAGCTGCCGCAGCTCGCCGCCTTCTTCCAGCGCCTCCCCGAGGGCTACGACCCGCGCGGGATGGCGGCCCGGGTCGCGTTCGCCGGGCGGCTCGAGCACGACGAGCTGGCGGACCTGCTGCCGGCGGCGGAGGCGATGGCGGTGCCGAGCACGTTCCCGGAGGCGTTCGGGATGGTGGCGGCCGAGGCGGCGGCGTGCGGGGCGCTGCCGGTGGTGGCGGACCACTCCGGGCTGGGTGAGGTGGCCCGCACGCTCGCCGGCGCCGTGCCGGAGCCGGCCCGCGACTGGCTCGCGTTCCCGCTGGGGCCCGAGTCCGTGACCCGGCTCGGCGCCGCGCTCGCGGGCTGGCTCGCCGCGCCCGGCGACCTGCGCGCCGCGACCCGCGAAGCCATGGTGGAGATCACTCGCGCCCGCTATTCCTGGGACGGCGTGGCCCGCACGGTGATCGCGGCCGCCCGGGGCGAGCTGGACGACCTCCCGCGGCTTCAGTAGCCGAGGGAAAGCAGGAAGAACCCGGCCGACATCGACCACAGCACGGCGGCCTCGTAGCCGCCGGCCAGCGCGCCCGCGGCGAAGAACGCCATCGCACAGATGAGCTTGAAGATCGAGCCGATCGCCTTCACGCCCTGGTCATCGGCGGGAGCGGCGCGAGACTGAGAGGTGCCACGCCGCGGTGGCCAGCGCGCTGGCGCCCATGACCGCGGCGAAGACCGTGACCGCGGTCTGCAGCGAGGTGCGGAGCGTGAGCAGCCCGGTGCCGATGACCGCGACCGCCACGCCGAGGTAGATGCACGTGTAGAACGCCGCGGTGACCGCGCCGCGGCGCAGCGGCGGCGCCGCCTGGTTGAGGTCGGCCTGGGCGCGCAGGAACCCGAGCCCGTGGCCGCTCCCGGCCAGCACGGCCGCCAGCAGGAGCGCGGCCAGCGAGTGCAGCGGGAAGGCCAGCCACAGCGCCACGAGCCCGGCCGCCGCGAGCAGCAGGCCCGCCGGCTGAGAGCCGCGCGACACGAGCTGCGCCGCGCACGACGTGCCGAGCATCAGCGCGGCGATGGCGCCCAGCAGCGCGAGGCTCGACGTGCCCAGCAGGCCCGCGGCGTAGGACGGGACGACCGACAGGAACAGCGCCGCCACCGCCCACAGCAGGGCGCCGGTGACCGCCGCGCGGGCGAACAGGTCCTGGATCTCCACGGGCACGCTCGGGCGCTGGATCCGCCACTCGTCGGCCACGGCGGGCGCCGGCTCCGGGATCGTCAGCACCGCGGCCGCGCAGGCCGCGGTGATCGTGCCCAGCAGCGCGAAGCACAGCACGCGCGGCGCCGGCAGCCAGGTGGCGAGCAGGCCCGCCACGAGCGGCCCGGCCGCGCTCCCGCCGGCCTGGGCGAGCGCGGCGACCAGCGCGGGCCGGTGAGCGCCGGCGCCGCCGCCGCCGGGGTCGAGCTCGACCAGGGCGGCGCTGGCGGCGCCGCTGATCATGCCCACCGCCAACCCCTGCACCGCCCGGGCGGCGAACAGCCAGGGCAGGCCGCGGGCCAGCGCGAACAGCGCCGCTCCACCGGCCGCGGTGGCCAGGCCCGCCGACATCACCCGCCGGCGCCCGAGCCGGTCCGACAACTGGCCGAACACGAGCAGCGACGGCGCCAGGACCAGCGCGTAGGTGGCGAAGACGACGGTCAGCACGGCGCTCGAGAAGCTGAAGCGCCGCTCGTAGACGGCATAGAGCGGCGTGGCGAGGTTCGAGGAGGCCATCACCGCGAACCAGGCGCCGCCGACCAGCACAAACGGCCACGCCGCATGGCGCGCCCTCCTCGCTCGGCCCATCGTGTCAGCCTACGGCCCCGGGCGGTGCCTCAAGCGTCGGTGCCGATCAATAGGATGCGCGCCCATGAGGAGAGGCGGCTATGCCTGGGTGGTCGCGAGCCTTGCCGCCGCGAGCGCCGGCCTCGGCGGCTGCACGCTGAAGAGCAGCGGCGAGGACGTCGTGCAGGGCAAGAAGGACTTCGTCGCCCAGTGCGGCACCTGCCACACGCTCGCCCGCGCCGGCACCAAGGGCACGGTCGGCCCGAACCTCGACGAGGCGTTCCGCCGCTCCCGCCAGGACGGGATCAAGTCGTCCACGTTCATGGGCGTGGTCGAGCGGCAGATCGAGAACCCCAACATCAACCCGCAGATCGACCCCCAGACCGGCAAGCCGCTCCCGAGCATGCCGGCGAAGATCTTCACCGGCGACGCCGCCCGGAACGTGGCCGCGTACGTCGCCCAGGCCGCCGCAGTGCCCGGCAAGGACACCGGCCAGCTCGCCGCGGTGGGCGAGCAGAAGGCCCAGGGCACGGCCAAGGAGGCCAACGGCGCGCTCGACATCCCCGTCGCCGGCGCCGGCCTCGCCTACAAGTACGCCGACGCGACGGCGAGCGCGGGCCAGGTGACCATCAGCTCCAAGAACCCGCAGCCCACGGACCACAACATCTCCATCCAGGGCCCGGGGCTCAACCAGCAGGGCAACGTCGTCCAGAACGGCGGCACGTCCAAGCTGACGGTCAACCTCAAGCCCGGGACCTACACGTTCTACTGCTCGGTCGACGGCCACCGCCAGGCCGGCATGCAGGGCAAGCTGACGGTCAAGTAGCCGCGGCGCCCGCTCCCGCCCGGCGGTTGCGGCCCGGGACGGACCCGGGCCGCGACCGCCGCCCCGCATCAGATCAGCTGCGGGCCGATCAGGATGGGCTGCGTCGTCGCCGTCCAGGCCGACGGCGGCGTCGAGAACACCTGCACCTCCTGCTTGCGCAGCTCGCCCGCCCACACGAACGGCCGCATCGTGCCAGAGCCGTTGTTGAGCGTGATCGTGCCGATGAGGCCGCCGCTGCTGAGGGTGACCCAGAGCACGCTGCCGGTGGGCAGGTTCACGTTCTTGACGGACGCGTTGATGACGTAGTAGCCGCCGCAGGCCGTGAAGTGCGACACGTCGATCGGGGCCGAGCCGGACGGCTTGACGCCGCCGATCGCGCCGGTCGCCGTGAGCGCGCTGCCCTCGCTGGGCGCCTTCTGGCAGCGCGGGTCGCCCGCCGCCGGGACCGGCGCGACCGTCTGGCTGAACGCCTGCGCGGCCGTCCGCCCCGCCGCGTCGGTGACCCGGAGCGTGAACGTGGACGTGCCCACCGCGGCCGGGCTGCCGGTGATGCTGCCGTCGCTGCTCAGCGACGTGCCGGGCGGCAGCGCGCCGCCGGCCAGCGTCCAGGTCAGCGGCGGCGTGAACTCGCCGTTCGCGCCGAAGCCCTCGAACAGGAAGTTGTCGACGATCGGGCTCGACTCCAGGGCGCAGACGCCGTTCGCGCACGTGTCGAATGTCGTGTCGATGGTCAGCGGCGTCGGGCCGGCCGTGGACGTGCCGGTGCCGGCGAAGGAGATCGTCTGCGTGCCCGCCGAGTCGATCACCGTGATCGTCGAGCTGCGCGGACCCGTGACCGTCGGCTGGAAGACGACGGTCATCGTGCACGCGGCGCCCGGGGTGATCTGGATGCCGACGCAGTCGTCGGCGGTGCGGTTGAAGTCCAGGCCCTGCTGCGGCGTGCCGTTGAAGAACACCGGCGCCGTGCCGGTGTCGGTGATGGTGACGGTCTGCGGCGCGCTCGGGCTCCCGAGCGCCTGCGACCCGAAGGCCACGGAGGACGGGCTGATCGACACGGCCGCCGTCCCCGCCGGCGCCGGCGCCGGCGTGCCCCCGCCGCCCCCGCCGCCGTGCGACGCCAGCGCCGGCGCGGCGCTCCAGAGGACGGCGGCCGCGGCCACCGTCCCAGCCAGCTTGTACATGCAGCTCCCCTCGGTTGTGGGCCAGACAACCGGGGGACACGGTCCGCCTGGCCGGCGTCACGCGGGAGGGCTCAGAAGATGGCGCGGGCGAGCAGCACGACGGCGGCGATGACCACCGCGACGCCGGCCACCATCAGCAGGACCTTGAAGGCGTCCGCCTCGTTGCGGAGCGGATTGAAGCCCACCTCAGATGATGTAGACGGTGAGGTAGACGACGATCCACATGCCGTCGACGAAGTGCCAGTAGATGCCCGGCACCTCCATCCCGCGATAGGACTCGGCCGAGTAGTGGCCCTTGAACGCCCGGATCGTGACGAACGAGAGCAGGATGAGGCCGATCGTCACGTGCGCGCCGTGCAGGCCCGTGAGGCCGTAGAAGACCGAGCCCTGCGCCGAGTCCTGGGGCGAGAAGCCGATGTGCCAGTACTCGTTGATCTGGATGAACAGGAACGTCAGGCCGAGCAGGAACGTCGCGACCATCCCGACCTTCAGCCCGCGCCGGTTGTCGCTGCTTGATCGACTCCTGGGCGTAGTGGATGGTGAACGACGACGAGATCAGGATGAACGTGTTGAAGCCGGCGACGAGCTTCGGCAGCGTGGTGCCGGTGGCCGGCCACGGCGCGTGGCCCACGACCCGGATGAAGAAGTAGGCCGTGAAGAACGCGCCGAAGATCATGATCTCGCTGCAGATGAAGAGCAGCATCCCGAGCGTGGGGGCGTCGACCCGCGACGAGTGGTGGGCCTCGGGCGGCCCGTGGTGCTCGTGCTCGTGCTCGTGCTCGGCGACGTGGGCGGCCGCGGTCACGCGGACGCCTCCGCGCCGACGTGCGACTCGATGTGCTCGACCGGCACGTTGGTGGCGTCGCGCACCCGGTCGACCAGCTTGTCGGCCATCCACTTCGACGCGTCGCCGGGCAGCGTCGAGATGACGATCTCCGAGATGTGGAAGTACTGCACGGCGTTCATCGTCGCGGTGTAGGGGTCGGGGTCGCCGGCCATCCCCGCGGCCACGATCCCGGCGTCGTCCAGCGAGTCGAGCAGCCGGCGCAGCCGCCCGCGGGCCTCGCGGACGCCGTGGCCGTCGGTGCTGGCCTGCGGGACGACGACGATGAACCGGTGCGGCCCCTCGGCGGCCAGCGCCTTCAGGCGCTCCACCAGCTCCGGCGCGGCCACGGTCTGGTTGGCCACCACGAGCGTGACGTCGAACGGCAGCCCCTCGGACGCCAGGTCGACGACCACGTGCTCGACGGGCAGCCCGGACGCCTCCTGCAGGCGCTCGATGAGGTCGCGCCGCAGCCAGCCCGACGACGTCGAGGGCAGCGTGGAGACGAGGATCTCGTCGATCCCCCGCTCCGCCACCGCGTCCATCGCGGCGTTGAACGGGTCGCCGTCGCCCACCTCGCCGCTGCCGCGGATGCCCTCGTCGCGCATGAACTCGAGCGCCAGGTCGACGCGCACCTGCGCCGAGTCGCGCACCACGTCGTCGTAGATGATGTTGCCGTGCCGCGGCCGCGTCTGCGGCACGACGACGTGGAAGCGGACGTTCTCCGCCTCCGCCGCCTCCTGCTTGATCCGGTCGAGCAGGGCCTTCCCGCCGATCGTCTCGTTGGCCAGGACCAGGACGCGCTTCGCCACGCTACGCCCTCTCCCTCGCGTTCGCCCGCCGGCGCGCCGGCCGGCAGCTTCGGCCGCGCCTCCGCCGGCGACTGGAAGATGCCGTGCACCGCGTCCGGCACGCCGTACTCGTACGGGCCGCCGACCACGGTCGGGACCGCGTCGAAGTTGAAGATCGGCGGCGGCGAGGACACCTGCCACTCCAGCGTGAGCGCCCGCCACGGGTTGGCCGGCGCGCGCGGGCCGCCGCGCCAGGAGGCGACCATGTTGTAGACGAACACGAGCGTCGACAGCCCGAGCACGAACGAGCTCAGCGAGATGAACAGGTTCCAGTCGGCGAACTTCTGGGCGTAGTCGGCCACGCGCCGCGGCATCCCCTGGACGCCGATCAGGTGCATCGGCGCGAACGTCAGCGTTGAAGAACACGAACGTCAGCCAGAAGTGGAGCTTGCCCAGCCGCTCGTCGAACATCCGGCCGGTCATCTTCGGGAACCAGTAGTAGACGCCGGCGAAGATCGTGAACATCGAGCCGCCGAACAGCACGTAGTGGATGTGGGCGACGATGAAGTAGGTGTCCGAGACGTAGATGTCCATCGGCACCATCGCCAGCACCACGCCGGAGATGCCGCCGAGCGTGAACATCGTCAGGAAGCCGAGCGCCCACAGCATCGGCGTGTCCAGGTGCAGCACGCCCCGCCACAGCGTGGCCAGCCAGGAGAAGATCTTGATGCCGGTCGGCACCGCGATGATCGCGGTCGTGACCATCATCGGGATCCGGATCCAGTCCTGCATGCCGGACACGAACATGTGGTGCGCCCAGACCGTGAAGCCGAGCAGCACGATGGCCAGCAGCGAGAAGGCCATCATCCGGTAGCCGAAGATCGGCTTTCGGGACTTCACCGCCAGGACCTCGGAGATGATCCCGAAGCCCGGCAGCATCATGATGTAGACGGCCGGGTGCGAGTAGAACCAGAAGACGTGCTGGTACATCAGCACGTCGCCGTCGCGCTGCGGGACGAAGAAGTTGAAGTGCAGCGCGTAGTCGAGCAGCACGAAGAACTGCGACGCGGCGATGAACGGGGTGGCGATGACCACCAGCAGCGACGTCGAGAAGTTCGCCCACACGAGCAGCGGCATGCGCCAGAACGACATGCCGGGCGCGCGCATCGTGATGATCGTCACGAGGAAGTTGAGCGCCGTGGCGATCGATGACGCGCCCGGCGAACTGCACCCCGATGGTGAAGAACATCTGCCCGATCGGCGCGTCCGTGGACAGCGGCGCGTAGGCCGTCCAGCCGGTGGCGAACGAGCCGCCCGGCGCCAGGAACGAGCAGATCATCATGATGCCGGCGATCGGCAGCATCCAGAACGACAGCGCGTTCAGCCGCGGGAACGCCATGTCCGGCGCGCCGATCATCAGCGGCAGCACGAAGTTCGCCAGCCCGGCGAACACCGGGATGATGAACAGGAAGATCATCAGCGACGCGTGGACGCTGAAGAGGCCGTTGTAGGCGTCGGCGTCGACGAACTGCTTGCCCGGCGCGGCCAGCTCGGCCCGGATCATCATCGCCAGCAGGCCGCCGACGAGCATGAAGAAGAACGAGGTGACGACGTACTGGATGCCGATCACCTTGTGGTCGGTGTTGACCCGGAAGTAGTCCTTCCAGGACCGCGCGCCGTGGCCGGAGTGGTCCTCGGGCCGGGTCGGCTTGCCCGCCGCCCAGTAGAACCAGTAGTCGAACGCCCCCAGCCCGATCAGGAAGAAGATCGGGGCGATCAGCAGCGACAGCATGCAGGATGCCGTTCTGCGTGGGGGTCGTCAGGCCGCCGCCGTGCGGAGATCGGGAACCCGTACGCCGCGCGGGCGCCGAGGATGATCCCGGCGCAGAGCAGCGTGCCGAGCACGAGGAACAACCCCGCGCGCGGGAGCCCGGGTGCACGTAGTCGGACGGCCATCAGCCCTCCCTTCGTCACGTCGGAAAGGTACTTCACCAGCGCGTCGATCTGAGCCGGCTGGAGCGTCTTGCCGAACGTCTGCGGCATGATGCCACCCTGGAAGCCCTTCTCGATCTACGCGTTCGGATTCACGATCGAGGTGCTTGATGAACGCCGGGCTCTTGCCCTTGAGGAACTTGTCCAGATCGGGCCCGATCGTGCCCGTGGCGCCCGGCGGCCTTGAGCGTGTGGCAGGCCGAGCAGCTCGTCGTGGTCGACGTGAAGATCGCCTTCCCGTCGGTGGTCACGCCGCCGCCGCCACCGCCGCCCGACGGCTGGCCGCCGGCCGTGTTGTTGGCGCCCGTGCGCAAGCTCGTGAGGTACTTGTCGAACGCCGCGCGGTTCTCCACGACCGCGTCGGCGCGCATGACCGCGTGCCCGAGGCCGCAGAGCTCCGCGCACACGACGGGGTAGGTGCCGATCCGGTTCGGCGTGACCCGGTACTTGACGTCGATCCCCGGCACCGCGTCCTTCTTGATCCGGAAGGCGGGCACCCAGAAGTCGTGCAGCACGTCCTTGGACTGGAGCGTGAACAGCACCGGGACGTTGACCGGCAGGTGCAGCTGCGGCGAGGCGATCTCCTTGCCGTTCTGCCGGTAGTAGAAGGTCCAGGCGAACTGCTGGCCCACGACCCGGACCTGCATGGCGGGCTCCGCGGGCGCCTGCTCGACGTCCTCGAGCACGAGGAACGCGTACGTGCACAGGCCGACCAGCAGGATCGCCGGGAAGGCGGTCCAGACGATCTCCAGCCGCGTGTTGCCGTGGATCGGCGGGCCGTCGAGCAGCTCCTCGCCGGGCCGCATGCGGAACTTCCAGACCGAGAACCCGACGATGGTGATCACCAGCACGAAGACCGGGATCGAGGCGATCAGCAGGACGTCCCACAGCGTGTCGATCGCGTGGGCCTGCTTGGACGCCGCGGTCGGGAACCAGGGGATGAGCAGCGCGATGACGATGCCGACCGCCGACGCGATCACGCCCACCACGAGCATGGCGCGCCAGTCGGCGCGCGCGTGCGGGCGCTCAGGACCCGGGGTGGTCATCGATGCCTCTCCCCATGGAGGCGGCATCCTATGCGAGCGAGCCGACGAACGCAGCGGTCCTCGCCGCGCGGCGTCGGGCGGCGGACACTCGCGCGGTCAGGCGGCGCGATACACGGGGCGCAGCCCGTCCGGGCGCGCGCCCAGCGACTGGCGGGCCCGGCCGCCCGCCCGGAAGTCGGACGGCGCCAGGCCCTGATAGCGCCGGAACGCCTTGGCGAACTGCGCCGGCTGGCGGTAGCCGACGCGATGGGCCACCTCGCGGACCGTGAGCGTGCGCGTGCTGAGCATCTCGGCGGCCTTCTGCATGCGCACCCGGGTCAGGTGGTCGCGGAACGTGGTCTGCCCGATCTCGGCGTAGGCGCGCTGCAACTGGCGGCGCGAAGAGGCTACGCGGCGGGCGATGTCGTCGAGCGAGAGGTCGGCGGCGAACTCGCGGTCGACGATCTCAGCGGCCTCGTGGAAGAGCGAGGTCCGCAGGCGGATGGTGGAAGAGCGTTGCGTGGGCACGTAGTTCGATACGCAAAGAACCACCCATAGGATGGCTCCAAGACCGCCAACGTGCCACAACTGGCGCGTTGCCGCTCATTCTCGGGGTGGCGCGCCGGAACTGGCCAGGGTGTCGAAGCGCCACATCCGGTACGCTTTGCGGCGATTGTTGCAAACGTCACGAGTGTTGGGGTGATGCGTTCATGCAGGTGCGTGACGCGATGAGCAAGGTGATGCTGACCATCGGTCCGGGGCACACGCTGCGACAGGCCGCCGAGCAGATGGCCAAGCGCAACGTGGGCGCGGCGGTGGTACTCGACCCCGACGGGGCGGGCCACGGCATCCTCACCGAGCGCGACCTCCTGCACTCCGTCGCCCAGGGTCAGGACGTGGACACCGAGGCCGTGGGCGACCACCAGTCCGATGACCTCGTGTTCGCCGCGCCGGACTGGTCGCTGGAGCAGGCCGCCGCGGCGATGGTGCGGGGGAGGTTCCGCCACCTGATCGTGGTCGAGGGCGGCGAGCCGAGCGGGATCATCTCCGTCCGCGACATCGTCCGCTGCTGGACCGACGACGGCGCGATCTGCGACGTGCCGGCCTCGCCGGCGCTCGGGACCGCTGCGTAGCGCTATCGGTAGCGCACCACCACGGCGAGGGCATCGTCGGTGCCCTTGCCGTGCATGGCGAAGATGCGGTCGGCCATGACCTGCGCGGCGCCGCCGCCGGTCATGGCGGGGGAGATGGCGCCGTCGATGCCGTCCGTGATCATCACCAGCACGTCGCCGCGGACGAGGTCGCGCGTCGCCACGCGGACCTGCGGCATCCGGTAGCCGATCACGCCGCCGAACACCAGCGCGACGTCCTCGCGCAGCTCCGGCCCGGAGCGGACGAGCCGGGCGTCGACGTTGCCCACGCCGGCCCAGGCGACCGTGCCCCGCTCGAGGTCGAACCAGGTGGCGGTCATGACGGCGCCGCGGCTGTCCAGCAGCGCCGCGTGGCAGCGGTCGAGCAGCTCCTCCGGCGGCACGTCCGCGTTGGCCCGGACCACGCCCGCGCAGGTCTCGGCGGCGTCGGCCGCCTCCGGGCCGTGGCCGAGGCCGTCGATCAGGCAGGCCAGTCCACCGGACGCCGTGGCGCAGAACACCGCCACGTCGCCGGAGCGCTCCTCGCCCTCCATCGGGGCTCCCGCCGCGCCGACGTCGAGCGCCGCCGGCCAATCCTCGGGCGGCTCAACCACGCGTCCACTTGACCAGGGTGACCCTGGTGCCCTCCCCCAGGGCGGTCTGGATGTCGAACTCGTCCACCAGCCGCCGCGCGCCCGGCAGCCCCAGCCCCAGCCCGCCGCCGGTCGTGAAGCCGTCGGTCAGCGCCTTCTCCAGGTCCTCGATCCCGGGGCCGTCGTCGGAGGCGACCACCCGCACGCCGCGCCGGCCGCCGTCCTGGACGACGTCGAGCAGCACCTCGCCGCGCACGGCGTAGGCCGTGATGTTGCGGGCGATCTCGGAGATCGCCGTGGCCAGGAGCGTCTGGTCGGTGGTCGGCATGTCGAGGCCGACCGCCAGCGCCCGCGCGCGCTGGCGCGCGGTGACCACGTCGGCGTCGGACTCGATCGCGATCCGCTCGGCCTGTTCAGGCGCCAACGTCGCCGGGCTCCTTGCGGCCCTGCTGCTGGAGCAGCGCCAGGCCCTCCTCGAGATCCAGGGCGGTCTGCACGTCCTCGAAGCTCATCCCGAGCTGCACCATGGCGAACGCCACCTCGGGCTGGATGCCGACGATCACCGTCTCGGCCCCTCGCAGCCGGGTCATCATGGCGATCCCGCGCAGCGAGCGCGACACGAACGAGTCCATGACGTCCAGCGAGGTCACGTCGACGATGATCCCGCGCGAGCGGTGCCGGGTGACCTGGGCCATCACGTCGTCGCGCAGCTGCAGCACGTCCGTGTCGGTCAGCGCCGACTGGATCGAGGCGATCAGGAACGGCCCCTGCTTGAGGATCGGGACGGCCATCTATCCCCGGTCTTCCGCAGGCTCCGCGCCGCCGCCGATCACCGTGTAGCCCAGCAGCCGCTCCGCCTCCTCGATGCCGCCCTGCAGGTCGCCGACGGCGTTGACCTTCGACAGGTCCACGCCGAGCGTGACCAGCGTCTGCGCGATCTCCGGCGAGAGGCCGGTGATGATCACCGACGCGCCCATCAGCCGCGAGGCGTCGACGGTCTGCACGAGGTGGTTGGCCACGGTGGAGTCGATCGTCGGCACGCCGGTGATGTCGATCACGACCACCCGGGCGCGGTTGGTGCGGATGCCGCGCAGCAGCTGCTCGGTCAGCTGGCGGGCGCGCTGGCCGTCGAGCACGCCGATGATCGGCAGGATCAGCAGCCGCTCGCGGACCTGGCAGCACCGGGGTGGAGAGCTCGCGGATCGCCTCCTGCTGCTGGCGGATGACGCGCTCGCGCTCCTGGACGAAGTTCACGCCCACGGTGTTGGCGATGCGGTTGGCGGCCGGCTCGTAGGCGTCGAGCACCCGGTTGAGCAGCTCGAAGTCGCGCCTGGTACTTCTCGAACAGCGAGCGCGCCAGCACGTCGCGCAGCAGCAGCACGATGCCCAGCACCTCGTCGGTCTCGACGCCGCGGGGGATGATGCGCTCGGACAGGTTGCGCGCGTAGTCCTGCAGCGCCTCCACGGACCCGGTCTCCAGCACCTCGACGTAGTTGTCGTAGACCGACGTGGCCTCGGAGAAGATCTCCTCCTGGGTCAGGGCGGTGAGCAGGCGCGCCTCGCCGATCCGCCGCGCCCACTCCTGGCGCAGGACGGTCCGGTTGTTGCGCAGGTGCGCGACCAGCTCGCGCAGCAGGTCCGCGCTGGCGTCCTGGTGGCCGTTCGTGACCGTCTCGGACGCGTCCGTGGGGTCAGCCATCGGTCTCCTTGGGTTGGGGGGTGGGGCCGAAGGCCAGGATCGCGACGTCGTCGCGCAGCCGGCCCTCCGAAGCGGAGATGACGGCCGCCTCGACGCGGTCGGCCACCGCGTCGGGCGGCAGGCCCGCGCACGTCTGGAGCAGCGCCACCAGCTCGCGGTGGCCGAACACCTCCTGGCGGCGGCGCCGGACCTCGGTGACGCCGTCGGTGTAACAGCAGCGAGCACGTCGCCCGGCTCGAGCCGGACGGCGACGTCGGTGATGTTGCGGCTCGATGTCGGAGCCGAGCAGCGTGCCGAGCCGGCCGACCGGCTGCACGCGCCCGTCGGGGTGCACGACGAGCGGCAGCGGGTGGCCGCCGCAGGCCAGCTCGAGCGAGATGCGGCCGTGCCCGACGCGCAGGTGGGCGTAGGCGATCGTGAGAAGCGGCTCTCGTCGCCACGCTGGTCGCGCAGCACGCGGTGCAGCAGCTGCAGCACGCCGCGACGGCCGGCTCTCGTAGGCGGCGGCCGCGCGCATCGTGTGGCGGGCCAGCGCGGTGACGGCGGCCGCGTCGGGGCCCTTGCCCTGAACGTCGCCGATCAGGGCCGTCCAGGCGCCCTCGCGGGCGGCGAACAGGTCGTAGAAGTCGCCGCCGAGCTCGATCCCCTCGCCGGCCGGGTGGAAGCGCACGGCGGCCGAGAGCCCCTTCACGGCCGGCAGGCCGCCCGGGCGCAGCGAGCGCTGGAGCGTGCTGGCGATCGTCCGCTCGCGGTCGTAGAGCTGGGCGTTCGTGATGGCGCACCGAGGCGAGCTGCGCGAGCTGGGTGAGCACGGCGTCGTCGCGCGCGCTGAAGCGGCGGTCCGAGCGGTCGACCACTTCGAGCACGCCGAGCTCGCGGCCGCGGCCGGTGAGCGGCGCCGACAGCCGGGCCGGGTCGAGCTCGCCGCCGCCCAGCCGCGGCGGCGAGGTGGCGGTGAGCGGCCGCAGCCGCGGGTCGGGGGCCATCATCGCCGACGGTGGCGCGCGGTCGCGGCGAGGATCTCCCGCGCGGCGTCGGCCGTGAGCTGGAGGATCTCCTCGACCGTCATGCAGCGAGTTGATGGCCATCGACGCGTCGGCCAGCGCGCGCAGTCTGCTCGACGTGCTCGTGCTCGAGCCGGGCGACGCTCCTGCACCTCCGATGTAGCCGCGGTGGACGGTCTCGAACGTCGACAGGCTCTCGCGCAGGAAGTCGGCGGCGGCGTCGAGCGTCGCGTCCTCGCCCAGCGACGGCTCGCAGCGCCGCGTGGTGGGCCTCGGCCAGGTCGAGCACGCTCAGGTGCGCGGTGACCGCCTCGCGGCCGAGGTCGTAGGCGGCGCCCAGCGCGCTGCTCGCCCCGATCGGCGAGGTAGGCCGCGAAGGCCTCCCCATAGCGGGCGGCGAGGGCCGGTGCTCCGTTCGTCCCATCCGTGGCGGCCACGGTTGGCGGAAGACTATTCGGCTGGCGGCCCCGTGCGTCAGTACGGCGCATCGCCGGCGACTGCACCGGTCGCCGCTGTCCTGCCTCGCTTCGCTCGTCACCGCTCCGCTCGGGCGGCCACCCGCTCGCATACTGGTGGTACGTGGGCGGTGGCCGCCGCCCGGCAGCGGCGGGCGGGACCCGCCGGAATGTGGCGTGGTGGCGGACGGGGCCGCTCAGTGCGAGCTGTGGTCCAGCGGCAGGTCGGCGATGTCGCGCCGGGTGTCCCGGATCCAGATGACCGTGGTGATCAGGAACACGATCGCCGGCGACCACGCGTGATACCATGGTTGAGCGTCAGCGAGACGATCGTCGAGCGAGAGCGCCGCCGCGTTGACGAGCGGCAGGATGCTCGGCGCCGGCATGTGGATCTCCTCGCCCGACGGGCGGGGCGCCGTTGTCGGAGCTCGTCGCTCACTGGATGTAGAGGAGGCGGCCACGAACGTGAGGGCGAACATCAGCAGCCCGACGATCGCGGCGAAGTAGGCGGTGCGGAGGTTGCGACGGGCGAGGCGGCGATCCATCGGCGGCTCGCAGTCTATAGCCGGGCGTCCACGACCATCACGGCGAACAGGGCCGCGAGGTAGGCCGAGCGAGAACAGGTAGATCCGCAGCGCGCTGCGGCGGTCGGCGCGGCGCTGCAGGCGCACGGCGAGCACGATGAAGGCGGCGCCCAGGGCGGCGGCGACGACGCCGTAGATCGCGCCCGAAGAAGCCGAACACGACCGGCAGCAGCGTCAGGACGGTGAGCAGCAGCGTGTAGAGGAGGATCTGCCGGCGCGTCTCGGCCTCGCCGTGGACGACCGGCATCATCGGCACGCCGACGCGCGCGTACTCGTCCTTCATCAGCAGCGACAGCGCCCAGAAGTGCGGCGGCGTCCAGTAGAAGACGATCGCGAACAGGTACAGCGCCGCCGGCGCCACCGAGCCGGTGACCGCGGCCCAGCCGACGAGCGGCGGGACCGCGCCGGCGGCGCCGCCGATGACGATGTTCTGCGGCGAGCGGCGCTTGAGCCAGACCGTGTAGACGACCGTGTACCAGAGGAAGCCGGCCAGGGCGAGGCAGGCGGCCGAGCAGGTTCACCGCGAGCGCCGAGCAGGGCGAACGAGGCCGCCTGCAGCGCGAGCGCGTAGATCAGCGCCGGCGCGCGGCGAGATCCGGCCCGACGGCACCGGCCGGTTGGCCGTGCGGGCCATCGCGGCGTCGATGTCGCGGTCGTAGTAGTGGTTGAACGCGCCCGCGCCGCCGGCCGACAGGAAGCCGCCGACGCACGGTGACGGCGACCAGGCGCGACCGACGGGTTGCCGGCCACGTACATCGTCGTGATCGTGGTCAGCAGCAGCAGCAGCTGGACCTTGCGGCTTGGTCAGCGTGACGTAGTCCGGCGAGCGACCGTGCGTCAGCCCCAGCGCCGGGGCGGCCTGGCGCTGTGGCGCGCGAGGCCTCCATGCTAGACCTCGCTGCAGCGGCTGGCCGGCGCGGTAGCGCTGGCTCGGCGCCGGTGCGCTGCTCGATCTCGCGGCGGATGTCCTTCATCGGCTCGACCGAGCGCACGCGCGGGATGACGTCGAAGTTGTTCTCCGGCGGCGGCGAGGGCGTGAACCACTCGAGCGTGTTCGCCTTCCACGGGTCCGGGCCGGCGATCGCGCCGTTCTTGAGCGACAGCGCGACGTTGACGATCGTCATCAGCACGCCGAGGGCGATGGATGAACGCGCCGACGGTCGAGATGAAGTTGTAGGCCGTCCAGCTCGGTGTCGGAGTACTCGTAGATGCGCCGCGGCATGCCCGGACAGGCCGGCCGAGTGCTGGATCAGGAAGGTCAGGTGGAAGCCGATGAACAGTGAAGCGCGAAGCCGACCTTGCCCAGCGTCTCGTTGAGCATCCGGCCCGGTCATCTTCGGGAACCAGTAGTAGAGCGCGCGCGAACATCGCGAAGGCCGCGCCGCCGAACGCCATGTAGTGGAAGTGGGCGACGACGAAGTACGTGTCGGTCAGCTGCCAGTCGATCGGGAAGACGGCGAGGAAGATGCCGGTGATCCCGCCGATCGTGAACGTGAAGATGCCGCCGACGCAGTAGAGCAGCGGCGTCGTCCACTCGACCGTGCCGCGCCACAGCGTGGCGATCCAGTTGAAGATCTTCACGCCGGTCGGGACGGCGATCAGGAAGCTCAGAGCATGAAGAACGCCAGCACGACGGTCGACATCGGCGTCGCGAACATGTGGTGCGCCCACACGAGCATGGCCGAGGAAGGCGATGCCGGCCGTGGCCGCCGCGATCGCCTTGTAGCCGAAGATCGGCTTGCGCGCGAACACCGGCAGGACCTCGGAGAAGATCCCGAACGCGGGCAGCACCAGGATGTAGACCTCGGGGTGCCCGAAGAACCAGAACAGGTGCTGCCAGAGCAGCGGCGAGCCGCCCTGCGTTCGGGTCGAAGAAGTGCGTCCCGAAGTGGCGGTCGATGCAGCAGCATCGTCACCGTCGGCGGCGAGCGACGGCAGCGCGAGGATGAGCAGGTACGCGTAGATCAGGATCGTCCACACGAACAGCGGCATGCGGCCCCAGCCCATGCCGGGCGCGCGCATGTTGGCGATCGTCGCGAAGAAGTTGATCGCGCCGAGCAGCGAGCTGAGGCCGGTGAGGTGGACCATGTAGATCCACGCGTCGTGGCCGCCGTGCGGCAGTACTGCTGTCAGCGACAGCGGCACGTAGCAGGTCCAGCCGGCCTCGGGCGGCGAGAAGAACACCGACGCGTAGAGCACCAGGCCGCCGAACAGGAACATCCAGTACGACAGCGCGTTCAGCCGCGGGAAGGCCATGTCGCGCGCGCCGATCATCAGCGGCACGAAGTAGTTCGCCGAAGCCCGGCCAGATCGGGACGACGAACAGGAAGATCATCGTCGTCCCGTGCATCGTGAACAGCTGGTTGTACTTCTCGGGCGTGAGCAGCGTGTTGTTCGGGACCGCCGAGCTGCAGTGCGGATCAGCAGCGCCTCGACGCCGCCCAGCGACGAAGAAGACGCAGCACCGTGACCAGGTACATGATCCCGATCTTCTTGTGGTCGGTCGTGGTGACCCACGACGTCCAGCCCTGCTCGCCGGCGCGCGACGCTCGTGGGCGATGATCTGCGGGCCGCGGGCGCGTGCAGGGCGGTGGCCGGCGCGGTTTCGGTCGTGGCTGCCAAGTCGGTCCTCGCTGGGTCTGCCCGTGCTGCTGCGCTGGCAGCGCCTTCTGCTGCGCGGCGCGCCGCGGCCTCTGGCGGCCTGCTGACCTGCTCGGCCTTGCGCTGGCGTACCAGGCCTTGTAGTCGCGGCATGCGCACGCCGTGACGCGGGCGATCATGTTCGCGTGGTTGCGCCCGCACAGCTCGGCGCACTGGCCGCGTGTAGACCACGGACTCTGCCCGCCGGGATGGCGTCGCGCGGAATCTGGAACCAGGTGTGGTTCGTGTAGCCCGGGATCGCGTCGAACTTGCCGCCGAGCTTCGGGATCCACCACGAGTGGGCGACGTCGTCGGACGTGATGTCCAGCGATCACGGTCATGCCGACCGGCACGACCATGTCGCGCGTAGGCAGCAGCGTTCGCCGTGCCCGGGTACGTGGTAGCGCCAGACGTACTGCTGGCCGTTGACGCGCGATGTTGAGCGACGGCCCTCGACCGGGGTCTGTTGGTCGGCGAGGCGACCAGCTCGCCGTCGTCGACCAGGCGATCTGGCCGTTCGGCGCCGACCAGCGACGGCTCGGGTTCTGGATGCGCCGGCAGCTTGACGAACGTGAACGCCGTGATGAACACGAGGATCACCGCGGCGCCGACCGTCCAGCCGATCTCCAGCCGCGTGTTGCCGTGGATCTGCGCCGCGACGGCGGCCGCGCTTGCGCGCTCGGAACCTGAAGAGCGAGTAGAGCGAGGGTGCCCTCGACCCCGACGAAGATGAACAGCGCGAGGATGAACACCATCACGTAGAGCGTGTGGATGCTGTCGGCGTTCGGCGAGCCGCCGGACTCCGGGAACAGCAGGCCGGCGTGGGCCTCGGGCGCGCCCAGCAGGGCGGCCACGACGGCGGCGGGAACGGCGACCAGCAGGCGGCGGCGGATGCGAGCTCCGGGCACGAGGCCCGGCAGTATATGGAGGGGACAGGCGCCCTCGCGCCGTGGCCCGGCTCGGCGTCAGGAGCGGTCATCGACCGTGAAAGCGCGGCTGTGCGCTTCTCGACGAACGCCTGAACGCCCTCGGCGAAGTCCGCCGAGGCCGCCAGCTCCTGCTGGATCGTCGCCTCCAGCTCGAGCTGCTCGCGCATCCGCGCGTACAGCCAGGCGTTGAGCTGGCGCTTGTGCCCGCGTACGAGCGGGTCGGGCCGGCGGCCAGCCGGTCGCCCAGCGCCTCGGCGTCGCCGCGCGAGCTCGTCGTCGGGGACGACGCGGTTGATCAGGCCCCACTCAAGCGCCTGTGGCTGCCGGGATCCGCTCGCCCAGCAGGGCCATCTCGGCGGCGCGCGCGAAGCCCGACGCGCTCCGGGATCAGCAGCGAGGAGCCGCCGTCGGGCACCAGCCCGATGTTCACGAAGGCCAGCAGGAAGTACGCCGACTCGGCCGCGACACGAGGTCGCAGGCCAGGGCGAGCGAGCAGCCGATGCCCGCCGCGGCGCCGTTGACGGCGGCGACCACCGGCTTGGGCATCGTCGCGGATGGCCGGTCGATGATCGGGTGATAGCGCGTCGCGCGAGCGCGGCCTGGACGTCGGGGCGGCCCTCCGGCGTCGGCGTCGAAGCCGGCCTTCAGGTCCGCGCCGGCCGAGAAGGCCCGCCCGGCGCCGGTGAGGCACGACCGCGCGCACGTCGTCGTCCGCGCGACGCTCCTGCAGCGCGCGACCGCAGGTCGGCCACGAGCTGCCTTGTCCCACGCGTTGCAGCGCCTGCGGGCGGTCGAGCTCGATGGTCGCGGCCGCGCCGTCGCGCTCGAGCGAGCACCATGTCGAATCGATTCGTCGAACCGGGGTAAGCGCCGTTCTACGTGGACCGGAGGCCGCGGATCGGGATCTGCACCGCGCTGGAGCGGGCGCGCTGGACCGTCTGGGACCGCGAGGCCTTCCTGCTCTCGCGCAGCTACATCGACGCGCTGCAGCGAGGCGGAGGCGGTCGCCCTGATGCTCCCGCCGGACGCCGGGTGGCCGAGCACCCGGACGACGTGCTCGACGTGCTGGACGGCCTGGTGCTGGCCGGCGGCGCCGACATCGACCCGGCGACCTACGGCGGCGCAGCCGCACCCGAGCAGACCGCAACACGCGCCCGGAGCGCGACCGCGCCGAGGTGGCGCTCGCGCTGCGCGCGCTGGAGCGCGACCTGCCGTTGCTCGGCATCTGCCGCGGCATGCAGCTGCTCAACGTCGCGCACGGCGGGACGCTGATCCAGCACCTGCCCGACGACCTCGGCCACACCGAGCACCGCCGCGTCGATCGGCTCGTTCGACAACGCCGACCACGACGTGCGCCTGGCGCCGGGCTCGCTGGCCGCCCGGGCGGCCGGCGAGAGCCTGCACGCCACCAAGTCCCACCACCACCAGGGCGTCGACTCGGTCGGCGAGGGGCTCGCAGGCCACGGGCTGGAGCGTGCTCGACGACCTCGTCGAGGCGATCGAGGTCCCGGCCGCGCCGCTCGGCGCTCGGCGTGCAGTGGCATCCGGAGGCCGACCCCGCCTCGCGGCTGGTCGAGTCGTTCGCCGCCGAGGCCGCCGCGGTCGCGGTCGGCGCGTAGGCCGCCCGGGCGGCGCCGCGTCGCGCCGGCGAACGGCCGGTCCCGCGTGGCGGAAGATGCCCTCCCCGTGCGCCGCTCGACCGCCATCCGCACGGCCGCCTGCGCGGCCTCGTCACCGGTCTCGCCGCTCCGCTCGTCGCCGGCGGCTGCGCCTGAAGCCGCCGGTGGTGATCGCCATCGCGGCGATCGCGCCGTTTGCGCCGTGATCCTCGCGCCGCGCTCGCGGCCGCGCGACGTCGGCGTGTGCGTGCTGCAGATGTGGGCCTACTCGCCGCCTACCAGATGCCCAACGACGACCCCGAGGCGCTCGAGCGCCGGGTGCGCGATCGAGCTATCCGGTCAGCGCTCGACCGGTGCTCGGGCTGCGGCACGACGCCGACGTGCGCCTGCAGCGCGCGTTCGGCACGCCCGGGCGCTATCAGCCGCCTGCGAGAAGGTGCTGGTCTGGTCGCACTGGCTGTGGTTCGGGGTTCCCCACGGCTCGGTCGCCTACCTGCTGCTGCGCCACCGCGAGCGCTTCCCGACGGCCGCGGCGCAGATGTACGCGATGTTCGACGTCGGCGTGATCGTCTACTGGGCGATCCCGACCGCGCCGCCGTGGTACGCGGCCCAGCACGGGCGCTGATCGGCCGACGGCGCAGCCGCTCGAGGTGCGGCGGATGATGGTCGAGTACGGCGAGGAGTTCTGGGGCGACTCCTGGGGGCCGCTGTACGGTTACTGGGCGGCAACCCGCTGGCCGCCATGCCGTCGCTGCACTTCGCCACATCCGTGCAGGCCGCGCACCTGCTGTCGCGAGACGGGCGCGGTCGCCGGGCGCCGTCGGCTGGGCCTACGCGGCCATGCTCGGGCTCGCGCTCGTCTACCTCGGGGAGCACTACGTCGTGGACCTCGCGGCGGGCCTCGCGCTGGCCGAGGGATCCGGGCCGCGACGCCCGCCGTCGCGCCGGCGGCCGCGCGGTTGTCGCGGCTGCGTGCAGGCGCTGGAGACCAAGGCGCGCGCGTAACAGATCGGCTCGCCGCGGTACTATACAAAGTGAAGCTGAGGCGAAAGGGAACCATGGCGGACGTCGAGAACGTGATCATCATCGGCAGCGGGCCGGCCGGCTACACCGCCGCCCTGTACACGGCTCGCGCCAATCTGAACCCGCTCGTCATCGAGGGCTTCATGTGGGGCGGCCTGCTCCAGCAGACGACCGACGTCGAGAACTACCCGGGCTATCCCGAGGGCGTCATGGGGCCGGAGATGATGCAGCAGTTCCGCGACCAGGCCGAGCGCTTCGGCACGCGCTTCATCACCGAGAACGTGACCAAGGTCGAGCTGGGCGCCGAGGGCGAGCCGCACACGGTCTGGGTCGACGACGAGGCCCACCAGGCGCGGGCGATCATCCTGGCGATGGGCGCCGAGCACAAGAAGCTGGGCGTCCCCGGCGAGGAGGAGCTGGGCGGCCGCGGCGTGTCCTACTGCGCCACCTGCGACGCCGCGTTCTTCAAGGAGCGCTCGACGATCATCGTCGGCGGCGGCGACTCGGCGATGGAGGAGGCGATCTTCCTCGCCAAGTTCTCCTCCAAGGTGACGATCGTGCACCGCCGCGACGAGTTCCGCGCCTCGCAGATCATGCTCGACCGCGCGAAGGCGATGGAGAACATCGAGTTCCTGACGCCCTACGTGGTCGAGGAGTTCGTCGCGGGCGACAACGGCATCCTGTGCCGGGCGCGCCTGCGCAACACCGAGACCGGCGAGGAGCGCGAGCTGCCGATGGACGGCGCGTTCATCGCCGTCGGCCACGAGCCGCAGTCGGAGATCGTCGAGGGCATCGTCGACGACCGACGAGGACGGCTACGTGCAAGACCGAGGGCAAGTCGACGCGGACCAACGTGCGCGGGCGTGTTCGCCGCCGGCGACCTGGTCGACCACACCTACCGCCAGGCGATCACCGCGGCCGGCTCGGGCTGTCAGGCCGCGCTGGACGCCGAGTGGTACCTGCGCGACAACCCCGCTGGTGCCCACCCCCGCGGCGCTCGAGGGACCGGCGACCTGGCCGAGGAGCAGTGGGCGCCGGAGGCCGCGCGCTCCTAGGAGACCTTGAGCGTGTAGGCGCCGGTCCTGGTAGACCGAGCGGCCCTGCGGCGAGACCATCACGTAGTAGGAGTGGGCGAGCTTGCCGCGGTTGACGACCGTGGCGTGCTCGGTGTGGGTCTTGCCACGGCGGTGCGCGTAGGCCACGCGGTGGGCCGTGTCGTTGATCGACCTCGCCGCGGAGTTGAAGACCTCGAGCTGGACGTCGCTCGAAGCGCGGCACCAGCGACACGTGCGCCTGCCGGTGGCCCGGGACGACGATCCGGTAGACGTCGACCGGGTCCTCCTCCTTGTCCAGCAGCGCGTCCAGCCGCGCCTTGCCGGTGCCGGACCACACGGCGGGCGACGGCGTGCCGAACGCCTGGCCGTTCACCCAGGAGATGTTGTCGTTGGGCTCGCCCGGGTCGTGCAGCGGCAGCTTGGCCGTCGGGATCGAGAGCGCGTTGCCGACGTCGAGGACGCCGAAGCCGGTCAGCGAGTCCCAGCCCTTGCGGCCGACGTCGCGTGCCGACAGCCGCACGGCCTGCGCGACCTGGTCGGGCTGCAGGTCCGGGCGCGCCGCGCGCACCCAGGCCATGGCGGCCGAGACCATCGGCGCGGAGAAGCTCGTGCCCGACAGCGACTCGTAGCCGTCGGGGGTGCCGTCGTCGTCGAGCGCCTTCGGCACCGCCGTCTCGATGTTCACGCCCGGCGCCGACAGGTCGACCCAGTCGTTGGCGTTGGAGAACTCCGCGCTGTGGTCGCTGGAGTCGGTCGCGGCCACGGTGATCACATGCGGCAGGTTCGCCGGGTACTCGAGCGGGTTGCCCTGCTCGAACTCGTTGCCCGCGGCGGCCACGGGGATGACCCCCTTCGCCACGCCGTAGTAGATCTGCACCTTCTCCGGCGCGCACAGCGTGTCCGAGCCGTAGCTCATGTTGATCACCGCGGCGCCGAGCGCGATCGCCTGGGCGATCGCCTTGCCCGAGGCGGCGCAGGTGAAGCTGTCGCTGTCCGATGCGCCCTCGGTCGACAGCGGCACGTTGACCGCCCGCGCACCCGGCCAGACGCCGAGGATGCCGATGCCGTTGGCCGGCGCCGCGGCGACCGCCGCCGTGGCGGTCCCGTGGAGGTTGGTCACGGGCGCGCTGGGGTTGGCCGAGGTGAAGTTCGGGTCGCCCGTCCACTCCGGGTGCGTCACGTCGGCCGCTGCGTCGACCAGGGCGATCAGCGGGCTCGTGGGCGTGACCGGCGGCGGCGTCAGCGACGGGTCGGCCACCACCTTGCGCCAGGCGTTCGGCGGCCCGGACAGCGGGTCGTCCGCCACCTGGGCCGGGTGCACGTAGACGTTCGGCTGCGCGTAGACCAGGAGCTTGCGCGCCCGCAGGGCGTCCGCCATCGCGCGGGCCTTGCGAATGGCCACCGTGTAGCCGCCCAGCCCGATGTGGCTCGCGCCGTAGCGGCGGGCGATCGCGGCGGCCGCCGAGCCGGGCCGGGCGCCGACGATCCACGTGTCAGGATCCGAACGCACCGACGCCGCCATGACGTCCCCGGGCAGCTGCATCGGCCACTCGGCGGCACGCGCCGGAGCGGCCAGCGCGAGGCAGGCGAGCAGCGGGAAGAAGAAGGCGGGGAGCGCGGGTCACGGGGAAGCGAACACGCGGGCGCGGGGTTCGGAGCGGCGCCCGTCGTCTCAAGATAGCCGCGACGGAGAGCCGCGACGGCATTCTTCAGCGGACCCTTAGACTCAGGCGACGGTGAACGCGTTCACGGTCGTCTGCGGCGGGCTGCTCGCCTTCTTCGTGGTCTCCGTGGTCCTGCTCGGCCTGTTCTCCAAGCGCTCGGCGCTGGACATCCTCGACTGGAAGCCCACCCGCTCGCCCGAGCTCGAGGCGGCGAACGAGCTCGACGACGTGGCGCAGATGATCGCCGCGCAGAACGAGCTGCGGCGACGCCGCGGCAAGCCGGAGCGCACGCAGGAGGACGTCGAGCTGCAGCTGATGCGCGACCAGGCGGCGCTGCGCGAGTTCCGCGAGCGCGCGTGGCGCGAGTCCTGATCGTCCCCTGCGGCTGCCGCGGCCGCGCGCTCGCGCAGGAGCTGTGCGCCGCCGGGCACGCCGTCCGCGGCACGACCCGCGACCCGGCCCGCGCGGCGCTCATCGCCGCGGCCGGCGCGGAGCCCTACGTCGGCGACCCCGACCGCATCGGCACGCTGATGGAGGCGCTGCACGGCGTGACGATCCTGTGCTGGCTGATGGGCCGCCTTGCCGTCCCCGAGCTGCACGCCGGGCGGCTGCGGATGATGTTCGAGAAGCTCGTCGACACGCCGGTGCGCGGCGTGGTCTACGAGGGCACCGCGGAGGGCGGGGCGCTCGCGCGCCGCTGCGCCGAGACGTGGCAGATCCCGCTTGTCGTGCTGGCGCCCGGCGAGCCGCCGCTGCCGGCCGTCGTCGGGCTGCTGAGCTAGACGCGGCGCAGGAGGTCGGCCACGATCCGGGCGGTGGCGCCCCAGATCATCGCGTCGCCGACCTCGTAGGTGTCCGTGCGGAACGGGATCCCCCGGCGCACGAGGCGCTTCTCGGCGTGCGCCGCCCGCACCTCCTCCAGCGACAGCTCGAGCACCTCGGCCACCTCGCGGGCCTGCGGGACCCACGCCGTGCCGGGCGCGATCACGCCCACGAACGGATAGATCGCGTAGTTGGTGACGAACGTGCCGACGGGCTCGAGCGCGCCGACCACGTCGACGTCCTCCGGGGGCAGGCCGACCTCCTCGTGCGCCTCGCGCAGCGCGGCCTGCAGCAGCGTCTCGCCGGGCTCGCGGCGCCCGCCGGGGAACGAGATCTCGCCCGCGTGCCGGCGCAGGTCGTCGCGGCGGCGGGTGAACACGGCGTGGACGGCGCCGCCGTCCACGTAGAGCGGCACGAGCACCGCGGAGTGCGTGCGGCCGCCCTGGACCTCCATCGCCTGCGCCTGCTCGGGGTCGAGGAGCGCGCCGGCCAGCTGCTCTTTGAAGGTCAGGTGAGTTCGATCCGCTCTTCGAAGGCGACCTCGCCCTCCAGCGTCCGGTGCACCGGGCACTTGGCGGCGATCACCTGCAGGCGCTCGACCTGCTCCTCGCTCAGGTGGGCGGGCATCTTCATCACGAGCTCGAAGCGGGTGGGGCAGCCGCGCTCGGCCGGCGTGTAGCGGCAGTCGACCTCGAGGCCGTCGACGTCCCAGCCCTTGCGGTCGGCGTACATCTCGATCGTCACCGCGGTGCAGGAGGCCAGCGAGGCGGCGAGCAGCTCCTGCGGGCTCGGGCCCATGTCCTGACCCCCCTGCGTCTCCGGCTCGTCGACCGTGAGCTGGTGCGCGCCCACCTTGAGGTCATGCGTGAAGCCCTCGCGCCGGCGCGCGACGGCGCGCATCTTGCCGGCTACGGCGTGGGCTGAGCGGTTGATCAGGGCCATCTCTCCTCCAAGGGATTGAACACCATCCCCGTCAGTACCTTCGGGTAGAAATAGGTCGACTTCGGGGGCATGTTCTCCCCCGCGGCGGCCACGTCGCGCACCCGTTCGACCGGGGTGGGCGCCATGAAGAACGCGGCATCGGCCTCCCCGCCGTCCACGCGCGCCTTCGCCTCCTCGGCCGTGCGGGCATAGCCGAGGCCGTTGAGGTGCGAGATGTCGTCCTCGCTCATGCCGAGCGCCTGCTGCAGCACGAGCGCCTCGAGCACCGCGGTGTCGAGCCGGCGATACGGCTCGGGCTTGCCGGGCAGCGCGGCGTCGGCGATCGCCGGGTCGCGCAGCGTGAGCATCCGCGGCTCGCCGCCGTCGTAGTAGCCGATCCGCACGGCGTCCCCGGGCGCGGGCTCGAGCTCGTCCGTGGGCTCGGACGCCCAGTCGCGCTCCAGCGCGGCGGCCAGCGCCGCGCGCTTGGCGTCGTCGAGCCCGATGACCAGCCGGTGCGTGGGGAAGACCGTGAGCCCCGGATCCTGAAGCGCGACGAGGCACATCAGCACGTGGTCGGCGCCGGCCGGGGCGCCCGGCTCCTGCGCGAACACGCGCGCGGTCTCGTAGCGGTGGTGGCCGTCGGCGATCAGCAGCTCGACGCCCGCCAGCGCCGCGGTGACCGCGGCGATCGCCTCCGGGTCGGCGACCCGCCACATCCGGTGCACGGTGCCGTCGGCCTCGGTCACCTCGCCCCAGGGCGGGCCGTCCGGCGCCACCGCGCCCCAGGCGGCGCCCGCCGGGTCGTCATAGAGGCTGAAGATGGGGGAGAGGTTCGCGCGCGTGGCGCGCGTGAGCCGCAGCCGGTCCTCCTTGGGCCCCGGGTGCGTGCGCTCGTGCGGGCGGATCCGGCCCGGGCCGTAGTCCTCCACGCGCACGCGGCCGAAGATGCCGTGGCGCGTGCGCGCGCGCCCGTCCGGGCCGGTGTACAGCTGCTCGAGCGCCCACAGGGCCGGCTCGGCGTCGCGGACGACGACGCCGTCGGCCGTCCACGAGCGCAGGACCTCGGCGGCGTGGGCGTACGGATCGCCGCCGTTGGACGGCAGGTCGACCTCCACCACGTTGTAGGGCGAGCGGCGCACGAGCTCCTCCCGCTGCGCCGCGTCGATCACGTCGTAGGGCGGCGCGGCGACCGGCTGCAGGCCGCCCGTGCGGCCCAGGTCGTAGTGGAGCGCCTGGAAGGGCTGGACGTCGGCCATGTAGAGCCGAGTCTAGGACGCCTGTGAGCGCTCACGCGGCTCATGGCCGCATGTGCTACCTAGAGCTTCGCGCCGAAGTCGAGCGTGTAGGTCGCGCCGACGGTGCCGTCGGACGGCACGCCCAGGTGGATGCCGATGCCCACCTCGCGGTAGGCGCGCTTGAGGATGTTCGCCTTGTGGCCCGGCGAGTTCATCCACGAGGTCATGACGCCGTCCGGCGTCGACAGGTCGCCCGTGCCCCAGGCGAGGTTCTCGCCCAGCACCCAGCCGGCGTCGCGCTTGACGTACCCGGCGGAGAGGATGCGGTCGACGAAGCTCGTGCCGCTCGGCGTCGTGTGGTCGAAGTAGCCCTCGGCCACCATGTCGTTGGAGTGCCCGAGCGCGGCCTTGTCGAGCTTGACGTTCTCGCGCAGCAGCGGCAGGCCCTTGGCGGCGCGCGTCTGGTTGTGCAGGCAGAGCACCGCGGCGCGGATCTGCGCCAGGTTGTCCGCCGTGGGCAGCACGCCGGTGTCGCCGCAGTCCTGCGCCACGGTGGCCTTCGCCGGCCGCTTGTCGCCGAGCGCGACCGTCGCCTTGACGCCCTTGGCGTGGGCGGCGGACGGGACCAGAAGCGTCGCCGCGACGGCGGCGGCGGGCAGGATGCGGCTCAGGAGCTTGGTGGCGGGCACAGCGTCGGACCTCCGTGTCTCGACTGCGTCGGGTCGGTGCGCGGCTCTGCTTTGACCCGACGTGCCCTCCTGGCACGAGTTTTCCTTCGGTAGCCCGGCTTGCTCGGAGAGCCCCGTGGCTTTGCGCCCCGCCTTCGCAGACGGTTTGCCGTTTCGGGAGGCAAGAGCCTTGTGGTGTCTGTCATCGGCAGCCCGCCGCGGAACCTGAGAATCCGCTGCCATACTCGACAGGCCACGGGGCGTGGCGCAGCCTGGTTAGCGCGCGTGCTTTGGGAGCACGAGGTCGCGGGTTCAAATCCCGCCGCCCCGATGCATCCCGGCGACCAAGGAGACGAGGTGCCTCATCGTCCCGCCCACCACGGCGCGTTCGGCAACGACCGGTTCGGCATCATCGCCGAGCGCTTCGCCCGGTTCTTCGGCACGCCGCGGTTCATCATCGGCCAGACGATCCTCGTCGCGCTGTGGATCGCGATCAACGCGCTGGCCGTCACCCAGCGCTGGGACCCCTATCCGTTCATCCTGCTCAACCTGGCGTTCTCCACCCAGGCGGCCTACGCCGCGCCGCTGATCCTGCTGGCCCAGACGCGCCAGGCCGACCGCGACAAGCACCACGAGGACCTGATCGAGTCCCACCACGAGTTGGCCGAGGAGCGCATCGCCAAGTTCGTGGCCAGCGATCGCGAGCAGCGTGAGCACCTCGTCGGCCTGCTCAGCCAGAACACGCGGCTGACCGAGGAGGTGGCCCGGCTCACCACCGAGCTGCACGCCACGCTGTGCGGCTCAGCGCAGGACGCGCACGGTGATCGTGCCGGGCGCGACCTCGGTCAGCCCGGCGTCGGCGACCTCGGCGAGGCAGGCGCCTGAGCCGGCCAGCGCGGCGAACGCCGCCTCGTCGGGCGCGATCACGCGGGCCGGGCAGCCGGCTTCGACCCACGCCTCGTCGCTCGCCGCCATCACCGCGCCGTGGGCGATCTGGGCCAGCGTCTTGCCGGTGCTCATGTGCGCCAGCGGGTTGAGCGCGTAGGTCACCGGCCCGCGGCCGTCGGGCGGCGGCGGGACCAGCTCGGTCGACATCGCCTGCAGGCGGGTCAGGGCGGCGCCGCGCTCGGAGCGCCGGCGCGGCGGGATGGCCACCACGGCGTCGTCGTCGCCGGCGTGCGGCTCCTCGAGCACCCGCGCCCACTGGGCGGGGCTGCGGGCGCGCAGGACCACCTTGCCGGGCCGCGGCGTCCAGGCGGCGATCGCCTCCGCGTGCGAGCCGGCGAACTCGCGCAGGCAGGCCACGGCGGCCGCCCCGGCCAGCTCGCCGAGGCGGTCGAGCTCCTCGATGGCGCCGCGGCGGACGACGAGGTACATCCGCAGCGGGTCCACGCGCTCAGCGTACGGTCACCGTCCTTCTCGCGCTGCCCGTGCGGTGCGTCGCGTCGCCGGCGTCGCTGACGCTCACCGTCAGCTTCTTCGCCGTCGTCTTGAGCTTCAGCCGGACCGTCCAGACGCCGCGCACGAGCTTGGCCGCGGCGCTGTGCCTGAGCGCGGTGAGCCTGATCGCGCCCGTCCCCGCCGCGGTGCCGCGCAGCGTGAGCGTGACCGTCTTGCCGACGCGCTTGGCCGTGGCGCTGGTGATCTTCAGCGCCGCGGGCGCCTTGCTGGGGACGACGACCGGGGTGGCTGTCGGCGTGGCGACCGGGGTGGCCGTCGGCGTGGCGGTCGCCGCCGCGATGACCGCGTAGGGGACGTGCACCGTGCGCGTGTTGCCGGCCTTGTCGGTCGCGGTCACGGCGAGGTCGTGGGTGCCGACGGAGCCGTCGAGCGCCGACGGGCCATCGCAGGTGGCGACGCCGGAGGTCGCGTCCGTGCAGTTCCACGCCGCGTTCACCGCGTCGCCGAACGTGTACGCCGGCTGCAAGCCGGTGACCGCGATCTCCGGCGGGGTGCGGTCGACGACGAAGCTCTGGCCGGCGCTCGCGCCCTGGTTGCCCGCGGCGTCGGTCTGTTGCGCGACGACCGAGTACGCGCCGTCCGCCAGCGCGTTCAGGTCGGCGGAGTAGGCTCCGCCGCTCGCCGCCGTCGTGATCGTGCGCACGAGGGTGCCGTCGCGGCTGATCGCGAGCACGACGTCGCCGTTCTCCGCCGTCCCGTGCAGGGTCGCCGGGTTGTACGCGTCCGGCGCGGCCACCGTGGGCGCCGGCGCGTCCGTGTCGATGGTGAACTCCACCGTGGCGCTGGACCCCTGATTGCCGGCGGCGTCGCCCTGGGTCGCGGTCGCGAACCACTGGCCGACGATGTCTCGCGTCGCGTCCGCCGTCCACGTGCCGCCCGTCACCGTCGCGGTGAGCACCAACGCCGGACCGATCGGCGGCCGCACGGTGACCGTCACCGCGGCGACGTCGCCGGGCTGCGTCCCGAGCGTCCCGGTGAAGTGCGGCCGGTTGGTGCCCACGAAGCTGTTCGCCGCCGGCGCGGTGATCGTCACGACCGGCTTCGTCGTGTCCACGGTGAACGTCCGTGGCGCGCTCGTGCCGGTGTTGCCGGCATTGTCGGTCTGGCGCGCCTGGACGGTCCAGGTCCCGTCGGGCAGCGCCGGCACGGCGCGGGAGAACGTGCCGCCGGCCCCGACGGTCGCGTCGATGCTGAACGCCGGCGTGCCCGCGGCCGCGGAGCCGGAGAACAGGTCGAGCGTGACCGTGCCGGCGTCACCGGTGTCGACGCCCGCGGTCCCGCCGAACGTCGCCGGGTTCGTGGCCGGTGCAGCCAGCGTGACCGCCGGGGCGGTCGAGTCGTCATAGACGAACGTCACGCTCGCCGGACCGCCGGCGTCGGAGAGCGTCGTGGTCGGGTCCTGGACCAGCGTCGGGTTCGCGCCGCTCGCGCCGCCTCCGCCTCCTCCGCCGCCGTTGGTGTCGCTGGCGCCGCCTCCGCCGCCGCCGAACTCGCCCGCGCCGCCGCCTCCGCCGCTCGCGCCGACGCCCCCGGCGTTGCCGCCGGTGCCGCCCTGGAAGAGGTTTCCGGTTCCCCCGCCGCTGTTGCCGCCCGAGCCGGGCCCGTTGGTCGTGCCGGCCGCGCCGCCGGTGGTCCCCGCGCCGGGGCCGGCGCCGCTCGCGCCGGCGTCTCCGCCCGCGGAGGTGGTGTTCCCGTTGCCGCCGGCGCCACCGCCGCCGCCGGCGGCGAGCACGAAGCCGCCCGGGCTCTCGACGGCGGCCATGCCGCCTCCCGCCGCGCCGGTGGTGAACAGGTCGCCGGTGCCCGCCGCGCCGCCGTGGCCGAAGATCAGCGTCAGCGTGGTGCCGGGGAACACGGGCAGCGTCCCCGTCGCCTCGCCCCCGCGGCCACCGGGGGCGTTGCCCGCCGAGCCACCATGGCCGCCGATCGCCACGATGAACAGGCTGTGCACCCCCGGCGGGACCTTGAACGAGCCGTCGGCGGTGAACTTGACGGACGCCGTCGCGGCGCGGGCGGGCGCGGCGGCGAACAGCAGGACGGCGGTGGCGACGACGAAGCTCCTCATTGTGGCGCGACCTTTCCGGACCGCGTCGTCCGCTGTCAAGGGCCGCGACCCCGCCTGTCGTATCGTCCGGGCCCTGGCAGGGCGTGATCTGCGCCGAGCGGGCGCATCTGAGCGGCGGCGAATGTGGCGCGCGCGAGGCGCTGGGCGGGGTCAAGCTGCTGACCGTGCCGACGCCGGACGGCAAGCCCTCCCCGGCGGCGCGGGCTCAGCGTACGGCCACCGTCTCCCTCGCGCTGCCGGTGCGGTGGGTCGCGTCGCCGGCGTCGGTGACGCTCACCGTGAGCTTCTTCGCCGTGGTCTTGAGCTTGAGCGTCGCCGTCCAGAGGCCGCGGACGAGCTTGGCCGCGGCGCTGTGCTCGAGCGCGCTCACCGTGACCGCGCCCGACCCCGCCGCCGTGCCGCGCAGCGTGAGCGTCACCGCCCTCCCCTTGCGCGTGGCCGTGGCGCGGGTGATCTTCAGCGCCGCGGGCGCCTTGCCGGCGACGACGACCGGTGTGGGCGTCGCGACGGGTGCCGGGGCGATGACCGTGTAGTGGGCGTGCACGGTGCGTGTGTTGCCGGCGCGGTCGGTCGCGGTGACGGGGAAGTCGTGGGTGCCCGGCGACGCGTCCGGCGCGGTGGGGTGCTCGCACGCGGCGATGCCCGAGCCCGTGTCGCCGCAGCCGACGTCGAAGTCCAGCGGAGCGCCGAACGCGTAGGAGGCGTGGATCCCGCTGACGTCGATCTCGGGTGCGGTCGTGTCGACGACGAAGGTCTGCGCCGGGCTCGCGCCGTGGTTGCCGGCTGCGTCGGTCTGCGCGGCGGCCACGCTGTACGTGCCGTCGGCGAGCGCGGTCAGCGGCGCCGTGAAGGTGCCGCCCTGGCCGCGACGGTGATCGGGGGCAGCGGCGCGTCCGCTCGGCTGAGGTCGAGCACGACCTCGCCGTCCTCGGCGGTGCCGTGGACTGCGGTCGGGTTGAACGCATCGACGGTGGACAGCGTGGGCTTCGGCGCCGCCGTGTCGACGACGAACGTCTCCGGGGCGCTGATCCCCTGGTTGCCGTCGAGGTCGCCCTGGACCGCTTCGGCCGTGTAGGTCCCGTCGCTGAGCGCGGCCCCGACGGAGAACGAGCCGTCGGCGCCCAACCTGCCGGGCAGGTTGAGTGGGTTGCCGGTCGTCGTCGTGCCCGGGTAGACGCGGATCGAGACGAAGGGATCGTCGCCCGCGGCGGTGCCCGCGTTGCCGGTGAGGCTCGGGGTCGTGGCGTTGAACGTGGCGGGGAGCGTGAGCGTGGGGGTGGCGGCGGTGTGGTCGATGGTGAACGTGCGGGCGGGGCTGGTGCCGGAGTTGCCGGCGGCGTCGGATTGGCGGGCGCGGGCGGTCCAGGTGCCGTCGGCCAGCGCTGGGACGGTGACGGTGTAGGCGCCGGCGGTGGCGGTGGTGGTCGCGCTGAGCGCCGGGGGGCCGGTGGCGGTGGTGCCGCGGAAGAAGTCGACGATCACGGCTGGCTGATCGCCGGTGTCGGTGCCGGCGCTGCCGGCGAGCGTCGCGGGGTTGGGCGCGGGGGGCGCGGTCAATCCGATGGTGGGGGCGACCGTGTCGGTGTACGTGAACGTGACGGAGGCGGGACGGCGGGTGTCCTCGGTGCCGACCGCGTAGTCGCCCGGGAAGAAGAGCGTGTCTACATCCGACGAGCCGCCACCGCCGCCACCGGCGGACGCCAGCGATGCGCTGTCGCCGCCGCCCCCGCCCCCGCCCCGCCGCCGCCCTGGAAGCCCGCGCCGCCACCACCGCCGCTGGCCACGCCGTTGCCGCCCGTGCCGCCGGTGTCGTTCCCGCCGTCCTGACCGGCCGTGGGCGGCGTGGTCCCGGGAGCGCCGGAACCGCCGGCCGCGCCGCCCTGGCCGCGGTCGTCGTGGGTGGCACCGCCGCCGCCGCTGCCGCCGCTCCCGGTCCCCGCGCTCCCCACGGCCCCCGCATCTCCGCCCGGCTGGAAATCGGAGTTGGTGGAGCCGCCCGCGCCCCCGCCTCCGGCCGCCACCACGACGATCCTCCCGCTGGTGTCGTCGACCACCTCCGCGAGCCCGCCGCCCGCACCGCCGCGGGCTCCGAAGCTGCTTCCGCCGCCCGGGGCGCCGCCGCCCTCCTCCGCCAGGCCGAAGCCCTGGGGAGGCGAGCCGGGCGCGCCCACGGCGCTGACGTCCATGGTCGTGACGCCGGCCGGCACGACGAACGCCCCGTCCGCGGTGAACGTGGTCGACGCGGTGCCGGCACGCGCGGAAGCGGGCAGGGCCAGCAGGATCGCGACAGCGGTGACCAGCCTTCGCATCGGTCGGCGACCCTCCCCCATCCAGAAGATGGAGTCAAAGGCCCCGGCCTGCCCTGTCGTATCGTCCGCGCCGTGCGCGCCTTCGCCTCCGACAACTACGCCCCCGTCCTGCCCGAGGCCCTCGCGGCCATCGCGGAGGCCAACCACGGCCACGCGATCTCCTACGGCGCGGACGAGGTCACCGCGCGGCTCCAGGCCTTGGTCCGGGCCGAGTTCGGCGACGCCGCGACGGCGTTCCCGGTGTTCAACGGGACCGGCGCCAACGTCGTGTCGCTGCGCGCGCTGCTCCGCCCCTGGCAGGGCGTCATCTGCGCGGAGACCGCGCACCTGAACGTCGACGAGTGCGGCGCCCCGGAGGCGCTCGGCGGGGTCAAGCTGCTGACCGTGCCGACCCCGGACGGCAAGCTCACGCCGGAGCTGATGGAGCGCCGGATCGTCCGCGTGGGGGACGAGCACGTCGTCCAGGCCGGCGTCGGTGTCGATCACGCAGTCGACCGAGCTCGGCACGCTGTACACGCGCGAGGAGGTCGCGGCGATCGCTGGCGTGCGCCCGCACGCACGGGCTGGCCGTGCACGTCGACGGCTCGCGGCTGGCCAACGCCGCCGCGTCGCTCGGCAGCTCGCTGCGCGCGATCACGCGCGACGCGGGCGCGGACATCGTGTCCTTCGGCGGCACGAAGGTCGGGCTGCTGGGCGCCGAGGCCGTGATCGTCGCTGAACCCCGAGCTCGCGCCGTCGCTGCTCTACCTGCGCAAGCAGTCGATGCAGCTGGCGTCGAAGATGCGCTACGTCTCCGCCCAGCTGGCGGCGCTGCTCACCGACGAGCTGTGGCGGCGCGCCGCCGGCCATGCCAACGCGATGGCCCGCCGGCTGGCCGACGGCGTGCGCGCGCACGTCGAGGTCACGCAGGCGGTGCAGGCCAACGCGGTGTTCGCCGATCCTCCCGCCGGGCGTGGCGGAGCGCCTGCAGCAGGACTTCCGCTTCTACGTCTGGGACGAGCACACGGGCGAGGTGCGCTGGATGTGCGCGTGGGACACGCGCCCGGAGGACGTCGACGCGTTCGCCGCCGCGGTGACCGACGTGACGGCCGGCGCTGTGCGATAGCGCCGGCCCCCACGGCTCCCCCTACTCCGCTATGCACTGCTTAGCGGTCTATGGCGTAGCGCGTTCTTCGTCGGTTCTTCAAGGATCCGGTTCGCTCGTCTTAGGTTCACCCGCCTAACTTGGCGCCGTGCCCAAGCGCGTGGTCAAGCGACGCGTGCGCCGCCGGCCGCCGCCGGTGGCCGCCCCCGCGCCGCGCGGCACGCGCCGGCGTGCCGCGCCGCTGACGGTCCTGCTGGCGCTCGTCGCGGCGGGCGCCGTCGTGGCCGCCGTCCTGGTCGTGGGCGGCGGGACGCCGGCCGTCCAGGTCTCGGAGCGCACCGCGACGGTGACGCGCGGCGTCATCCAGACGATCGTGTCCGGCAGCGGCAACCTCGCGCCGAAGAAGCAGCAGGACGTCGACTTCGCCACCAGCGGCACCGTGACGAAGATCTACGTCCACACGGGCGAGCGGGTGGCCAAGGGCGACCTGATCGCCCGCGTCGACTCGTCCACCCAGCGCGTGGCCGTGGACAAGGCGGAGGCGGACCTGACCGACGCCGAGGACGCGCTGACCCAGGCCGAGCAGGCGGCGGCCGCCGCGACGCCGACGCCGACGGCGCAGACGACGGCGTCGACCACGACGGCCAGTACGGTCGCGGTCGCCGCCCAGGTCACGCCCACGGCCACGGCGACACCGGCGCCGAGCGCGACGCCGACCCGCCCGCGGCCCACCGCGACCCCCACGCCCACGCCGACGCGCACGCACGCCGCGGCCACGCCGGCCGCGTCGTCGCCGTCCTCCTCCGGCTCGGGCTCCGGCGGGTCGACGCAGAGCGTCGCCTCGGCCGAGGCCAATGTCGAGAGCGACCAGCTCGCGCTCAAGCAGGCCCAGGACGACCTCGCCGACACGCAGCTGCGGGCGCCGTTCTCCGGCACCGTGGCGGCGATCAACGGCGCGGTCGGCGACGCCGCGGGCAGCAACTCGGGCTCGTCCTCGTCCGCCAACGCGAACGCCGCCGCCGCCGCGGCGTCGTCCTCCTCCTCGTCGTCTTCATCGGGCAGCGGCTTCGTCGTGCTGGCGAACCTGCGCAAGCTCAAGATGGAGGTCTCGCTCAGCGAGTCCGACATCGCCAAGGTCGAGGTCGGCCAGTCGGCGACGGTGACGATCAACGCCGCCTCGGGCGAGAAGGTGGCGGCGCACGTCACCTCGGTCGGCGTCCTGGCGAGCGTCGGACAGCACCGGCTCCGCGCGCGGTCAGCTACCCGGTCGACGTCATGCTCGACCAGACCACCCAGGGCGTGCAAGGCGGGCATGAGCGCGACGGCCGACATCGTCGTCGCCCAGGCGTCGGGCGTGATGGTCCCGACGCCAGGCGCTGCGCGGCAACACCGTGACCGTCTGCGCGACGGCAAGCGCAGCACGCAGCGGGTCCAGACCGGCGTGGTGGGCGACAGCGACGACGCAGATCCTCAGCGGCCTGCAGGCCGGCGACAAGGTGATCGTGACCTCGGCCACGCGCGACGCTCGGCGCGCGGCAGCGCTCGGCGCGCCGACGCGGCAGAGCGGCGGGGCGGCGGCGCGCGGCGGCTTCGGCGGCGCGGCTTCGGCGGCGGCGGCGTTCGGCGGCGGCTTCGCGCCGGGCGCGGCGGCGGGCGGCGGGGGCCGGGTTCGCGGTCCGGCGCGCGCGGCGCGCATGACCCCGGTCATCGAGCTGCGCGACGTCTCGCGCGACTACCAGGTGACCGAGGACGTGACCGTGCACGCACTGGTCGGCGTGTCGCTGCGCATCGAGCGCGGCGAGTACGTGGCGATCATGGGCAGCTCGGGCAGCGGCAAGAGCACGCTGATGAACATCCTCGGCTGCCTCGACGCGCCGACCGCCGGGCGCTACCTGCTCGACGGCGTCGACGTCCGCGACATCGCCGAGGACGACCTCGCCGACCTGCGCAACCGCAAGATCGGCTTCGTCTTCCAGGCTTCAACCTCGTGCCGCGCACGACGCGCGCTGGCCAACGTCGAGCTGCCGCTTGCCTACGCCGGCCTCGGGCGCGGCGAGCGCCGGCGCGCGCGCGCCGGCGCCGCGCTGGCGGCCGTCGGGCATGGGCGACCGCCTCGACCACCTGCCGTCCGAGCTCTCCGGCGGCCAGCAGCAGCGCGTCGCGGTCGCCCGGGCGATCGTCACCAACCCGGCGCTGATGCTCGCCGACGAGCCGACCGGCAACCTCGACTCCCACTCCACCGCCGAGGTGCTGGACATCTTCGCCCGGCTGCACGACGAGGGCCGGACGATCGTGCTGATCACCCACGAGGACGAGGTCGCCGCCGCAGGCCGAGCGGGTCATCCGGATCGCCGACGGCGCGATCGTCGAGGACGTGCCGGCGTGAACGCCGCCGAGACGCTGCGGATCGCGCTCGGCGGCATCGCCGCCAACAAGCTGCGCTCCGGGCTGACGATCCTCGGGATGACGATCGGCGTCGCCGCCGTGATCATCCTCGTGGCGGTCGGCAACGGGCTCCAAGCGCCAGGTCCAGGCGCAGATCGACGCGCTCGGCTCCAACGTGCTGCTCGTGCAGGCGCACGGCGGGCGCTTCGGGGCCGGGCGGCGGCGGCGGCGGCGTCACGCTGACCGACCGCGACGTGGCCGCGCTGCAGGACCGTTCAACGCGCCCGACGTGCACAGCGCGTCGCCCCGGTCGTCAACGCGGACGCGGTGACGACTGCGTCAACGGCGCCGAGAGCTACGAGCCGAGCACGTTCACCGGCACCGTCCCCGCCTACCTGACGGCCCGCGACTACACGATCGCCGAGCGGGCCGGGTTCACGCAGCGCCGACGTCAAGCAGCACGAGCGCGGTGCTCGTGCTCGGCCCGACCGTCGCCGCAGAACCTGTTCCCGGGCCAGGACCCGGTCGGCGCAGAGCGTGCGCGTCAACGGGACGAATTCCAGGTCGTCGGCGTGACCGCGTCCAAGGGCTCCAACGGCACCGCAGGACCAGGACGACGTCGTGTTCGCGCCGCTGACCGCGGTGCAGGACACGCTGACCGGCTACGCGCGGCTACTCGATCGATCGTCGTGCAGGCGCGCTCCGTCCGCCACGCTCGACGCCGCGCAGACCGAGGTCACCTCGATCCTCGACCAGCGCAGCACGTCACCGACACCGACCAACCCGGGCTTCCAGGTGATCAACCAGGGCTCGCGTCCGCGCAGGCCTCGAACGCCAGCACGACGTGTTCACCACGCTGCTCGGCGCGGTCGCGGCGATCTCGCTGCTGGTCGGCGGGATCGGCGTGATGAACATCATGCTCGTCTCGGTCACCGAGCGCACGCGCGAGATCGGCATCCGCAAGGCGATCGGCGCCCGCCGCTCGGACATCCTCGCCCAGTTCCTCACCGAGGCGGTGCTGGTCTCGATGCTCGGCGGGCTGGCCGGCGTCGTCGTCGGGATCGTCGGCAGCCAGTTCAGATCGCCGGCGTCCAGCCGGTCGGTCGCGCTGTACTCGGTCGTCGCTGGCGTTCGGCGCCTCGGTGCTCGCGCGGGCTGTTCTTCGGGACCTATCCCGCCGGGCGCGCGGCGCGCATGCGGCCGATCGACGCGCTGAGGTTCGAGTGAGCGACCCGATCCCCGTGCGGCCGCGCGCGCGGCCGGTGACGCCGGCCCGTGCGGTCCTCGCCACGGTGCTGCTGCTCGCCGTCGGCTTCATCGGCGGTGTCGAGGTGCAGAAGCGCTCGTCCTCGTCTTCCTCCGGCACGACCGCGGCGGCGCGGTTCGGCGCCGGGCGCTTCGGCGCCGGGACCACGAGCGGGCGGGGGACCGGTGCGGGCTCGGGCGCGGGCGCGACCGTCGGCCAGGTGGCGGACAAGCACGGCAAGACCATCTACGTGACCGAGACCGGCGGCACGACCGTGAAGGTCCGCACAACGTCTCAGACCAAGGTCATGCGCACGGCGGTCAGCAAGGTGGGCGCGATCCACCCCGGCGACACCGTGATCGTCCAGGGGTCGACGTCGTCGTCCGGGACGGTCAAGGCGGCGAGCGTGAGCGCGACGGCGAGCAACGCCTCGAGCGGGCTGCTCGGCGGCTTCGGAGGCTTCGGCGGGGCGGGCGGCGCCGGCGGCGCCACGGCCGACCCGCCCGCGGGCGGTTAGACACGAAAGGACAGCTTGGGATGAGCGATCAGACACACGTCGAGGAGGAGTACGAGGAGGTCGGCTCGGGCGCTACATCGCCATCGCGGCCGTCGTGGCCGTGGTGGTGGCGGTGGGCGCGTTCTTCGCCGGCAAGGCGGCGGCCGGCAGCAGCGGCCCGGCCACGCTGGCGGCCGCCGTCACGCAGGCGCGGGCCGGCAAGCTGCCCTGCGGCGCCACCGCATCGGCGACGCCCACGGCCGGCGGTCGCCCCAACGCGGACTTCCTCGTCGCCGCGGTGTGCAACCGCAACGGTCAGACGGGCTTCCGCCGGGCCGGCGGCACGGGCGCCGGCCGGGCGGGCGGCTTCGGCGGCGGCTTCGGCTTCGGCGGCCCGGGCAGCGCGGTGGGGCAGATCAAGTCGGTCAGCGGCTCGACGCTCACCATCCAGGGCCGCCAGGGCACGACGCAGAAGGTCACGCTCGGCAGCGGGGCGACCGTCCGCAAGTACGCCACGGGCTCCAAGGCCGACCTCAAGCCCGGCGTCAACGTCATCGTCTCCGGCGGCGCCAACGGCGCGCCGCAGACGGTCACGGTCCTGCCCGCCACGCAGGGCGGGCAGTAGTCCCGCTGCTTTCATCCTGCCCGGCATGCCGGGCATCAGGGCCGCGAACACCGCCGGATACGAGTCCCCGATCGGGCTCACCGCCGACCCGGTGGTGTTCACCCTGCTCGACGGCGCGCTCAGCGTCCTGTTGGCCCGCCGGCTGGAGGAGCCCCAGCGCGGCATGTTCGCGCTCCCCGGCGGGTTCGTCGGCACGGAGGAGTCGCCCGAGCAGACGGCCGAGCGCAAGCTGCGCGAGAAGACCGGCGTCGGCTCCGTGCACCTCGAGCAGCTGCGCACCTACGCCGACCCCGCGCGCGACCCGCGCGGCTGGCTGCCCTCGATCGCCTACATGGCCCTGGTCCGCCCGGAGTCCCTCCCCGAGGAGCGCCCGGCCGACCGCGACGCGTCCTGGCACCCGCTCGCCGCGCTGCCCGATCTGGCGCTCGACCACGCGCAGATCGTCGAGGACGGCCTCTGGCGCCTCCACGCCCGCGTCGCCGACAAGGCCTGGTTCGTCGAGAAGGCCGTCGGCCTGTTGACCGAGCCGTTCACCCTGCGCGACGCCCAGCAGCTCTACGAGGCCCTGCGCGGCGAGGAGGTCGACACGGCCAACTTCCGCCGCGACGTCCGCGCCACGGGCCTGCTGCTCGACACCGGGTCCGTCCGCTCGGAGGGCCCGGGCCGGCCGGGCCATCTGTACCGCCGCGCCCGCTGACACCGGCGAGCCACCTGATGACGGCCCGTCGTCCGCACCGCCCACGGCCGCGCACCCTGGTTGTCACAGACGTGCCTCGCATGCGCCGTCACCGCCACTTGCCCGACGGCTGCGCCCACCGCTCCCTCGTCAGCAAGACGCCCACGGCACGGTCTCGCTACGGCCTGAGCGGCACGCCGCAACTAAGCTGCGAGCCAGCCCCTGTAGCTCAGCTGGATAGAGCAGCGGACTTCTAATCCGCAGGTCGTTGGTTCGAGTCCAACCGGGGGCGCTCCAGCGAGCGCAATCCGGGCA
>CAVXZC010000008.1:0-201272 GCA_963766165.1 uncultured Solirubrobacteraceae bacterium
AACGGTCGGCCCACTGGAGGTCCTCGACGACCAGCAACAGCGGGCGCGTCCGCGCGGCCCCCGCCAGCAGCGCCAGCAGCTGCTCGAACAGACGCGCCTGCGTCCCCTCCCGGGGCGGGCCGCCGGCGAGCGCCAACTCGGGCAGCAGCGCGGCCAGCTCCCCGCGGTCAGGCCCGAGCAGGGCATCCGCGTCCGGTGTCTCCGGTCCGCGCGCGAGCGAGCGCACGGCGCCCACGATCGGCGCATACGGCAGCTCGGCGTCGCCGAGCGGCAGGCACTCGCCCACCGCCACCGCCATCCCGTCCCGGCGCGCTTCGGCGGCGGCCTCGGCGAGGAGCCGGCTCTTGCCCATGCCCGCCTCGGCGGCCACGAGGGCGACGGCGCCGACGCCCGTCCGCGCCGCCTGCAGCGCCGACGCGAGCGCGGCGTGCTGAGCGTGACGGCCCACGAAGCGCGGGCTGGAGACGCGGGCGGCCACGCGGCGATTATCCCGGCGAGTCCCCTGAGCGCCGCCTAAGTCAAGGGACCCCGAGGTTAAGCCCCGGGATACGGCAACCGGCCGATGTGCGCCCGTCGCCTCAGCCGTAGCTTCGGCGCATGCATCCCCACGTCATCTACCTGCTCGTCCAGGAGCGGAGCGCCGACCTGCAGCGCGCCGCGCTGCTGCGCTCCACCCGGCCCGAGCGCCCAGCACGCCCCCGTGCTCGTTCCATCAATCAAGGAGGTCCGCAGTGCCCCTGATCAACGTCAAGCTGATCGAGGACGTCTTTACGTCCGAGCAGAAGGGCCAGATCGTCGAGCGCCTCACCGACGCGATGGTGTCGATCGAAGGCGAGAACATGCGCGGCGTCACCTGGGTCGTCGTCGAGGAGGTCCGCAGCGGCGACTGGGGCATCGGCGGCCGGCCGCTGCGCACCGAAGACGTCAAGGCGCTGGCCGCCGGCGTGGGCTGAGGCCCCGCAGCGCGGCCAGCACCGGCTCGTGGGGGAGCGCGGCGGCCACCCGGCCGTCGCGCCCCGTCACGGTCTCCGCGCACCAGAGCGCGCTGATCACGGCCGCCTCGGTGGCCTCGACGGTGGCGGCGAACAGCGCATCGAGGTCGGCGGCGCCGCGGCCCAGCGACAGCGCCAGGAAGATCTCGCCGCTGCCGTGATGGGCGACCGAGCCCGTGCGGGCCAGGCCGAGGCCGGCCCGGCGGGCGAGGCGCTCGAGCGCGGCCGGGTCGAGCGCGGCGTCGGTGGCCACGACGGCGATGCAGCTGCCCGCCGCCCGGCCGCGCTCGTCCGGCGGCCGCAGCGTGCGGCCGACCGGCACGCCGTCGACGCGCAGCTCGGGCGAGCGGCCGAAGTTGGCCAGCACGAGCACGCCGACCGTGGCGCCGCCCGCGATCCGGCTGGCGCTGCCGATTCCGCCCTTCCAGCCGAAGCAGGTCATCCCCGTGCCGGCGCCGACGGCGCCCTGCGCGAAGTCCTCGGTCGCCCCGGCGACCGCGCGCGCCGCGTCCGCCGCCTCGACCTGGACGACCCGGGCCTCGCTGAGCCAGCTGTCGTCGCACTCGCCCACGACCGGGATGACCACGTCCTCGACGCCCACGCCGGGGTCGGCCGCCACCGCCGCGGCGACGGCGCCGTCGTAGACCCGGCCCACGGCCATCGTCGCCGTCAGGTAGACCGGCGTCTCGACGCACCCCCACTCGCGGACCTGCAGAGATCCGGTGAGCTCGCCGGCGCCGTTGAGCACCGCGGTGCCGGCGGGGTGGCGGGCGGCGCGCAGCGCGGCCGGCTCGCCGGGGACGATCGCGGTCACGCCGGTCCGCGCGATCCCGCGGCCCGCCGGCGGCTCCGGCTCGTCGCGCACGATCGTCACGTGCCCCACCCGCACGCCCGCCACGTCGGCGATCGAGTCCCGCGGGCCCGGCGCAAGCTCACCGATGCGGAGCATCAGCGCCGGCAGAGCCCGGTGGGGCCGCCGCCGAGGACGAACCACTGGCCCATCGGGCGGCCGGGGCGGGTCGGCATGCGCAGGCGCAGGTTCCGGTAGGCGCGCGGGCCGGCGGGTGCGCAGCGCCCCAGCTCGTAGGCCTGCAACTCGACCTGGACCTGCATCGCGTACGTGCTCCCGCCGTGGTAGGTGAACGCGGCCGCGCGCCCGACGCCGCGCGCGTGCGGTCCGCCCCAGCCCCGCCAGCGGATGTCGTTGACCACGAGCGCCGGATCGCCGCCCACCGTGAGCGAGCGCGGCTGCGGGTCGCCCCAGCCGGGGGCGCCGTGCACGAAACCGCTCTCGCCGAGCACCACCGGACCCGCGGGCACGGGCGTCCGCGCGGGCTTCGGCTTGGGCTTCGCGCCGCCGCAGCCGGCGACGGCGGTCAGGCACAGCAGCGACGGGACGAGGGAGCGGGGGCGCGGCATCGGCGGACTGTAGCCTGCGCCCGCATGACGCTGGCCATGCCCGTCGTGTGGAGCGACCGGCACCGCCTCCACGAGCCCGGGGGAGAGGTGTGGGTCGGCGTGCGGACGCCCGGCACCGAGGTGCCCGAGCGCGCGGAGCGGATTCGCGCGGCGCTGGCGGGCGCGGAGTTCGTGGACGCCGAGCCGCAGCCCGACGACGCGCTGCTCGCCGTGCACGACGCCGCGCTCGCGGACTATCTCGAGCACGCCTGGGCCGGCTGGGAGGCCGCCGGGCTGACCGAGCACCAGGACCGCGTGGTGCCCTACATCTTCCCGCATCCGGGGATGTGGCCGGAACCGGCGACCCCGGCGGCGATGACGGCCCGCGCGGGGCGCTTCGCCTACGACACGATGACGCTGATCGGCCCCGGCACCTGGGAGGCGGCCCGGGGAGCGCTCGACGCGGCGGTCACGGCGGCGCGGCTCGTGGCCGACGGCGCGCCCGCCGCCTACGCGCTCTGCCGGCCGCCCGGCCATCACGCGACGCGCGGCGCGTTCGGGGGCTCGTGCTACCTCAACAACGCGGCTGCGGCGGCCGCGGCGCTCCGGGAGGCGCTGGGCGACCCGGTCGCCGTGCTGGACATCGACGCCCACCACGGCAACGGCACGCAGGCGATCTTCTATGACGATCCGGGCGTGCTCGCCGGCTCCGTGCACGTCGACCCCGGCGCCGGCTGGTTCCCGCATTTCCTCGGCTTCGCCGGGGGAGACCGGCGGCGGCGCGAACCGCAACGTCCCGCTCGCACCCGGCGCCGCCGACGCGGAGTGGCTCGCGGCGATCGCCGGCCTGCTCGAGTGGATGGGCGACGCCAAGGCGCTCGTCGTCGCGCTCGGCGTCGACGCGGCGGCGTCGGACCCGGAGAGCCCGCTCGCCGTCAGTCGCGGCGGCTTCCGGGCGGCCGGCCGGGCCATCGGCGCCAGCCGCAAGCCGACCGTGCTCGTGCAGGAGGGCGGCTATGACCTGGACGCGATCGGCGAGCTCGTGCGCGAGACGCTCGCCGGCTTCGAGGAGGGCCGCCGTGGCTGAGCACTATGAGGGCGTGCGGGCGCAGCCGCGCAAGGACCTGCCGGCGCCTCCGCACTGGCGGCTCGAGGCGGTCGCCCACACGCCGCGCCCGCGCTCGCTGACGCTGGCCGCCGATCGCCGCCACGCGTACTTCATCGAGGACACGGACACGTCGGACGTGCACCGGCTCGACCTCGACGGCGGCGTGCCCGAGCGCCTGACCACCGGCCGCGCGCTCGCCCCGTTCTGGGAGGACGCCGCGCCGCAGCCCTCGCCGGACGGCCGGACGGTGGCCTACGCCGCGGACGGGCACGTCTGGCTCGCCCCGGCGGCCGGCGGCCCGCCGCGCAAGCTGGTCGAGGGCGGCGGCCCGTGCTGGGTCGACGACGAGCGCCTGCTCGTCTCGGTCGAGCGCGACGACGCCACCCGGCTCGCCGTCGTGGACATCCAGGACCCGTGGCCCCGCCGGCTCGCCCACCACGACGACCTCGGCGACGAGGAGGAGCCCGCGGTCTCGCCGGACCGGACGAAGGTGGCGTTCGCCTTCTCGCCCCGCACCGACCTCAACCGCTCGGAGATCCGCGTGGCCGACGTGGCCACCGGCGCCACGGTCGCGCTCACCGGCACACCCGGGATGCACGACCGCGCGCCGGCCTGGTCGCCCGACAACGAGACGCTGGCCTACGCGTCGGAGCGCAGCGGCTTCTACGAGCTGCACCTCGTCGGCCCCGACGGCGACCGCCGGCTCACGCACGCCGCGGCGGATCACTCCGAGCCCGAGTGGCACCCCGACGGCGGCCGCATCCTCGCCGTCCGCGGCCGGCGCAACCGCTTCGACCTCGTGAGCGTCGACGCGGCCGGCGGCGAGGCGACCGTGCTCGCCGAGGGCGGCAGGTGGGAGTCGCCGCACTGGACCGCGGCGGGCGACGTCATCGCCACCTACGAGGCCCACGACACGCCGCCCGAGCTGCGCCACGTGACCCGCGGCCCGCGGCACGCGCCGGCGCCCCGGGCGGTGGCCCGCGCGCCGCACGCGCGCCTGGAGGAGGTGACGTTCCCGAGCTTCGACGGCCTGGAGATCCCCGGCTTCCTGCTCCGCCCGCGCGGGGAGAGCGTGCCGGCGATCGTCAACCCGCATGGCGGCCCGACCGCCGCCGCCGGCGACGAGTGGGACGGCCACGCGCAGTACTTCGTCGACAAGGGCTACGCCTGGCTGACGGTCAACTTCCGCGGCTCGACCGGCTACGGGCGCGACTTCGAGCGCCGCAACCACGGCGTGTGGGGCGTCGACGACACGCGCGACTGCCTGGCCGCCGCCGACTACCTGCGCACGCTCGACTGGATCGACGGCGACCGCCTCGCGATCTTCGGCGGCAGCTACGGCTCCTACATGGCGCTGCTGTCGGTCGTCGACGACCCCGAGCGCCGCTTCCGCTGCGCCGCCACCAAGTACGGCGACTGCGACATCCTCACCTCCTGGGCGCAGGGCGACCGGCTCGGCGTCCAGGACCTCGAGCGGATGATGGGCCACCCGTCGACCGATCGCGCGGGCTACCGCGCCGGCTCGCCGTTCCACCGCCTGCAGAACCTCGGCGTGCCGCTGCTGATCGCTCACGGCGAGCAGGACGAGCGCGTGCACCCGCGGCAGTCCGAGCAGCTCGTGGCGGAGCTGCGGCGGCTCGGCGGCAGGACGTTCGAGTACGTGACCTATCCCACCGAGGGACACGGCTTCCTGCACGCCGGCCCGCAGCTCGACTACTACCGCCGGCTCGAGCGCTTCCTCGACTGGCACCTGTTGTGAGATAGTCGGCCCTTGCAGCGCGTAGTGGTCATCGCCTGCGTCCTCGCGGCCGCCGTGCTGGCCCTGGCCGCCCACGGCCAGGCCGCCCAGCACAAGCTGTCGGTGTTCGACGTCGGCAACACGCAGGACATCGACAGCATGAACCCGCTCGTGGGCGTGACCGTGCAGGCCTACGAGGCGTGGAACCTCCAGTACGAGGAGCTCGTGGAGAAGTCGCCCAAGGACTTCACGCCCGAGCCCGGCCTGGCGCAGTCGTGGAAGCCGTCCGCGGACAAGCGCACCTGGACCTACACGCTGCGCCCGAACCTGAAGTGGTCCGACGGTCAGCCGCTCACGTCGGCCGACGTCGCCTACACGATCAACACCGCCCGCAAGCAGTCGTGGCTGAACTACACGGCGACGGTGAGCGACCTCGTGGCCACGGCGCCGAACCCGCGCACGGTGGTCATCCACTCCACGGCGCCCGACCCGAAGCTGCCGGTGGTCGACGTCTACATCCTGCCCCAGCACATCTGGGGCAAGCTCTCCAAGTCGGCGATCACCAAGTACGCGGCCGAGGACGGCGTCGGCGCGGGACCGTTCGTCCTCGACCATCGCGAGAAGGGCCAGTTCGCCCGCTTCAAGGCCAACCCGCACTACTGGAAGGGCCGGCCGAAGGTCGACGAGGTGATCCTGCGCGACTTCGACAATCCGGACGCGATGGTCGCGGCGCTGGAGCGGGGCGAGCTCGACGCGGCCGAGAACGTGCCGGGGACCGGCTTCAACAAGTTGAAGAAGGACCCGAAGATCCAGACGATCCAGGGCTACCAGGGCGGGATCGGCGAGCTCGCGCTCAACGGCGGCGCGGGTCTGAAGAAGCCGCACCCGGCCCTGTTGGACCCGCGCGTGCGCAAGGCGATCTCCTACGCCATCGACCGCCAGACGATCGTCAACCGCGTGCTGGACGGCGTCGGCCGGCCGTCCGAGCTGCTCGGCGTCTCGCCGAACCCGGCGTGGGAGCCCGTCGTCCCGCCGGCCGACCGCTACACGTTCAATCTGGCCAAGGCCAGCTCGATCCTCGACGCCGCCGGCTACAAGGACACCGATGGCGACGGCATCCGCGAGATGCCGGGCGGCGGCAAGCCGCTGATCTTCCGGCTACGCCGTGCGCTCGGAGGGCGACACCGGCCCGGGGATCGCGCGAGTACGTCTCGGGCTGGCTGAAGCAGATCGGCATCGGCACAAAGCAGACGGTCTACAGACGACAGCCGGCTCACCGAGGTGATCGGCAAGGGCGACTACGACCTGTTCGCCTGGGGCTGGACGCCCGTTCGTCGACCCCGACGCGATGCTCTCGTACTTCACCTGCTCACAGGTCGTCGCACGATCCGAAGGACCCGACGAACTACTACAACGACGCGAACTGGTGCGACAAGCGCTACGACGCGCTCTACCAGCAGCAGCGGACCGAGCTCGACCCGGCCAAGCGGCGCGACATCGTGCACCAGCATGCTGACTGCTGTTCCACGACTCCGACGTCTACCAGGTGCTCTACGACGAGCCGACGCGCAGGCCTACGTGAAGGGGACCAGGTTCACCGGCTTCGTCCGGCCAGCCGGCCGGCGTCGGGCCGGTCCTCTACTCGCAGACGTCGCCGACTCGTACGCCCGGCTCGTAGCCGGTGGCGGCGAGCGCGAGCGCAGCAAGGGCGGCGGCCCGGCGCCGGTGATCGCGATCGTCGTGGCCGTCGGTCCTCGTGGCCGGCGCCGTGCTGTTCGTGGTCGGCGCCGCCGCAGGACCGCGTGACGAACGCGAGATGAGCTGCGCGCTTCGTCGCGGGCAAGGTGCTCGCCTCGCTGGCGACGCTCGCCTTCGTCGTGGTCTTCAACTTCTTCCTGTTCCGGGTGATCGAGGGCGACCCGGTGGCGAACCTGTTCCGCGGGCGCAACCTGACCGACGTCCAGCGGCAGCAGCTGACCGGCAGTTCGGGCTCGACAAGCCGCTGGGCGGCCAGTTCGTGGCCTACTTCGAGCAGACGGCGCAGCTGAACCTCGGGTCGCACCTACACGGACAACCAGCCGGTGATGTCCGAGATCGCCAGCAAGGCCGGGCCGACGATCGCGCTGGTCGGCGTGTCGACCGTGCTGTCGGCGGTGCTCGGCATCCGGTCGGGATCGCCGGCGGCCTGGCGAAGACGGTCGGCCACCGACTACTCGCTGACCACGTTGACGATGGCCACGTACGCGATGCCCGACTTCTGGCTCGGGATGCTGCTGTTGACCGTCGTTCGGCGTGGCGCTCGGGCTGGTTCCCGGTGGGCGGGATCGTCGATCCGGGCTCGGACGCCACCGGGCTTGCCGAAGCTGGCTCGACCAGGCGCGGCACATGGTGTTGCCCGCGGCCACGTTGACCCTCGCCTACCTGGGCGAGTACTGCCTGGTGATGCGCTCGTCGCTGGTCGACGACGATGCGGCGAGGACTACCTCGTGACCGCCCGCGCGAAGGGGCTGCGCGACGTGCTGGTCCGCAACCGCCACGCGGTGCCGAACGCGCTGCTGCCCGTCGTCACGCTGGTCTGCCATCAACTTCGGCTTCGTCGCTCTCGGGGGCGATCGCGGTCGAGACGATCTTCTCCTGGCCCGGGCTGGGGCTGGCGACCTACGAGGCGCTCTGGGGGCCCGACCTGCCGATGCTCCAGGGCCTCTTCCTCGTGTTCAGCGCCGCGGTCGATCGCGTTCAACCTGCATCGCCGACCTCGTGTACGCCGCCTCGACCCGAGGGTGCGGCCACATGACCGCGCTGCGCGCTCGCACTCGACGGAGCTCGCCACGCCGCTCGCGGCAGCGAAGCGCCGCGTGAGCACCGCCGCGCTGGGCTCGCCGCGGCGGATCGCCTGGCTGCGCCGGCGCCGCGCGCTGGGCGACGTTGGCGCAAGTACGCACGACCGCACCGGGATGGCCGGCCTCGATCGTCCTGGCGGTCTTCGTGGCGGTGGCGCTGGCCGCTCCGCTGCTGGCCGACCAGGACCGGGCTGCACGGCGTCAACACGACGCACAACCCGGCGTGGCGCACCGCGTCGCCGGGGTTCCCGCTCGGCACCGACGACCTGCGGCCGCAGCGTGCTCACGCTGCTGGTCTGGGGCGCGCGCATCAGCCTGCTCGTCGGCCTCGCGGCGACCGTGCTCGCGATGGTGATCGGGTCGCTGGTCGGCATCATCGCCGGGTTCTTCGGCGGCACGACCGGCGGCCTCCTGATGCGGGTCACCGAGTGGTTCCTGGTGATCCCGTTCCTGCCGCTGGCGATCGTGCTGGCGGCGGTGCTCGGGCCGCTCGTTCAGCAACATCATCCTCGTCATCGGGATCACGTCGTGGCCGCGGCACGGCCCGACTGATCCGCGCGCAGGTGCTGTCGGTCGAAGGAGCGCCCTACGTCGACCGCAGCCGCGCGCTCGGCGCGGCGACTGGCACATCATGATCACCGCCACATCCTGCCCAACGTCACGCCGCTGGTCCTGGCCAACCTGACGCTGACCGTGCCGATCGCGATCCTGTCGGAGACGACCTTGACGTTCCTCGGGCTGGGCGACCCGACTGCGCGCGTCCTGGGGCAAGATGCTGCAGGAGCGCCTTCGCAGGCGGGCGCGATCACCGAGCAGGCGTGGTGGTACTACATCCCGCCGGGCGTCGGCGATCGTGCTCGTCGTGCTGGCGTTCACGCTGTGTGGGCCGCGCGCTCGAGGCGGTCCTCGACCCGCACCTGTCGACGGAGGCCTGAGCGCCGATGAGCCTGCTGCGCCGGTTCGCGACCTGCACGGTCACCTACCGCACGCGCAGGAGGCCCGGTCCCGCCGTGCGCGGCGTCTCGCTCGACCTCGACGCGGGCACACGCTCGGACTGGCCGGCGAGTCGGGCTGCGGGAAGTCGATCGCTGGCCTCGGCGGTGCTGCGGCTGCTGCCGGCGGCGGACGACGGTCACCGGCGAGGTGCTGCTCGACGGCGAGGACGTGCTGGATGAACGGGGCGGCTGCGCGCGGTGCGCTGGGCCGGACGCGGCGATCGTCTTCCAGGGCGCGCTGCACACGCTGAACCCGGTGCAGCGGGTGGGCGAGCAGATCGCCGAGGCGATCGTGCTGCACGAGCCGGACTCGCGCGGCGGCGCGGCGACCGCCGCGGGTCGGCGAGCTGCTGGAGCACGTCGGGCTGCCGGCGCGGCGCGCGCGCGACTACCCGCACCAGCTCTCGGGCGGCCAGCGCCAGCGCATGCATGATCGCGATGGCGCTGGCCTGCAGCCGCGGCTGCTGATCGCCGACGAGCCGACCACCGCGCTCGACGTGATGGTGCAGGCCCAGGTGCTGCGAGCTGCTCGAGCCGAGCTCCGCGAGCGGCTCGGGCTCGCGCGTGGTGTTCATCACCCACGACCTCTCGACGCTCGCCGCCGTGTGCGACCGGATCGCGGTCATGTACGCGGGCCGCGATCGTCGAGGAGGGCCCGAGCGCGGAGGTGTTCGACGCGCCGATGCACCCGTACACGCGGGCGCTCGTCCGCGGCGTTCCCGACGATCGGCGACCCGGCGTTCCGGATGGCGCCCGCCGGCCTGCCCGGGGACCCGCCCGACCCGCGCGAGCTGCCGCCCGGCTGCCCGTTCCACCCGCGCTGCGCCGTCGCCATCGACGACTGCACCGTCGGCGGCGCCCGAGCTGTGGCCCGCCGGCCCGGGGCCGCGCCGCGGCCTGCGTGCACGCGTCCGCGGAGCCCCGGTGCGACCGACTGATGCAGATGCAGCCGCTCCGGCTCGAGGTGCGTCGAGGCTGCGCAGTCGCGTTCCGGCGCGCGGCGGCGCCGGCGCGGCCGTCGACGGCGTCGACCTGGCGATCGCGCACGGGCGAGATCGTCGCGCTGGTCGGCGAGTCGGGCTGCGGCAAGACCACGCTGGCCCGGACGATCGCTCGGGCTGCAGCGGCCCGACGGCGCGGCGAGGTGCCGTTGCGCGGGCGCGCCGCTCGCGCTATCGGCGCGCCGCGCTGCGCCGGTACCGGCGGACGGTGCAGATGGTCTTCCAGGACCCGACCGGCTCGCTGAACCCGCGCCAGCACGGTCTACGAGGCCGTGGCCGAGGGCCTGCGGGTGCAGAGGTGCCCGGCAACGAGCAGGCGCTGGTGGCCGGGCGCTGCTCGGCCGGGCCGGGCTGCGCCCGCCCGAGCGGTTCTTCCCGCGTCTACCCGCACGAGCTCTCCGGCGGCCAGCGCCAGCGGGTCGTCATCGCCGGCGCGATGGCGCTGCAGCCGGCGCTGCTCGTCGCCGACGAGCCGGTGTCGAGCCTCGACGCCTCGGTGCGCGGCGAGATCCTCGCGCTGATGCTGAAGCTCGTGCGCGAGACCGGCGTGGGCGATGCTGGTCGTCACCCACGACCTCGGGCTGGCCTGGAACGTCGCCGACCGGGTCGCGGTCATGTACCTCGGGCGGATCGTGGAGGTCGGCCCGACCGAGGAGGTGCTGCGACGCCCCGCGCATCCCTACACGCGCGCGCTGCTGTCGGTCGTGCCGGAGGTCAGGCACATCGAGCCGCAGATCCTCAGCGGCGAGGCGCCCGACCCGGCGCGGATCCCGTCCGGCTGCCGCTTCCACCCGCGCTGTCCGCTGGTGGCGTCGGGCGAGGCGGCGCGGCTGGGCATCGAGGACCGCTGCCGCGGGGAGGACCCGCTGACGCTGCCGGCCTGCCACGCGGTCGAGGTGCTCGCCGCATGAGGACGCTGCCCTACGCCTGGTACACCGACCCCCGCGTGCTGGCGGTGGAGCGGCGGCGGCTGTTCGCGCCGGCCTGGCACTACGCCGGCGTGCTGCCGGAGCCGGGCGCGTACCTCACCGCGCGGGCGGGCGATCTGCCGATCGTGGCCGTGCGCGACGCTTCCGGAGCGCTGCGGGCGTTCGTGAACGTCTGCCGGCACCGCGGCGCCGAGGTGGTGTCGGGCGCGGGGCGCTGCCGCACGCTGCAGTGTCACTACCACGCCTGGACGTACGGGCTCGACGGGGCGCTGCGGGCGGCGCCGCGGGCGGGACCCGAACTGCCGAAGGGTCGGCTGGGCCTGCTGCCGGCGGCGGTGGACACCTGGGGGCCGTTCGTGTTCGTCAACGCGGACCCGGGGGCCGGGCCGCTGGCCCAGACGCTCGGGCCGCTCCCCGACATCGCGCGTGAGCACGGGCTCGACCTCGGCGCGCTGGCCCATCACCACCGCGTGGACTACGGCGTCGACGCGAACTGGAAGATCGCCGTCGAGAACTACCTCGAGTGCTACCACTGCGCGGTCGCACACCCGGGGTTCAGCGCCGTGGTCGACGTGCGCCCGGACGCGTACGAGCTCCACGCGCACCCCACGTTCGCCAGCCACTTCGCGCCGGCCCGCGACGGTGCCGGCGAGGGCCAGTTCCACCTCGTCTGGCCAGGGCTGAAGGTCAACGTCATGCCCGGGCCGCCCAACCTGTCGATCGGGCCGGTGTGGCCGGTGTCGCCGTCGCGGACGGAGGGCTTCCTCGACTACTTCTTCGCGCCGGACGCCGACCCCGAGTCGATCCGCGAGTTCCTCGCGCTCGACGACCAGGTGGGCGCGGAGGACGTGGTGCTCGTGGAGTCGGTGCAGCGCGGGATCGCCTCGGGCGCGCTGGAGGCCGGCGAGCTGCTGCTGCCCGCCGAGTCGCTGATCGCCGCGTTCCAGCGCTGGGTGTCAGACGCCCTCGCGCGGGAACCGCAGCTCCCAGGCGCGTGAGCGGATCCTGGCGTCGCCGTCGTAGGCGTCGACGCGCTGGTTGACCAGGAACTCCGCGGCGGTCGACGTCATCCGGCTCTCGGTCTCGATCCGCGTCCGCCAGTCGCCGCGGCCGAGCGCGCTCATGCACGCCACGTGGACCTCGGCGGACAGCGGGTCGCCGTCGGTGATCCGGTACGTGGTGACGTTCGTGTCCTCCATCTCGGTGCCGGCCTCGACGAGGCGGCGGTGGCCGCCGACGTCCCACTCGAAGCGGATCTCGCGGGTGCCGGTGGCCAGGTCGTAGGTCTGCGTGCGGTTGGTGACGCCGGGCGTGATCGTCTCCTGCGCGAGCGGCTCGGCCTGCTCGGGCGGCCTGAATCCCGGAAGCGCCTCGTCGTGCGGCGCGCGTAGCGGGACGCGCAGCGTCCCGCCGTGCAGGGTGAGCGTGACCGGCTCGGGCGAAGGCCAGGCCCAGGGCCAGTACACGGTGGAGAGGCCGAGTCGCAGCGCGTGGCCCGCGGGGATGGTCTGGGCGATCGCGTCGAGCGTGACGCGAACCGTGCAGCGGCGGCCGGGCTCGAGCGGCGCCGTGTGCTCGTGCGACTCGCGGTGGGTCAGGTTGAGCAGCCCGCGCGTGACCAGCAGCGACGCTCCCTCGGGCGCGACGTCGCACAGCCGCACGGCCAGCAGCGCGGCGGGGCGGTCGACCTCGAGCTCGAGCTCGGCCTCGGGGAAGCCGAGGAGCTCGATCGGCTCCTGGAGCGGCCAGGTGAAGCCGAGCGCCCGGCCGTCCTCGGCGCGCTGGTCGGGCGGCCAGTCGCCCTGGCCGCCGTCCGGGCACCAGGCGCCGGCGTCCTGGCCGGCGGACTCGGGGCTGCGGTGGCGGTGCGGGCCGTCGAGGGCGAACGCCCGGGTCGCCGTCTCGCCCCAGCCGACCCAGCGCCCCGGCCGCTCGGCGTGGTGGCCGGCGGGCGCGACCGGCTCCTGCAGCCAGACCCGCAGCTGCGGCCCGTCCATCACATCGTTGTCGGCGCCTTTGAGCCAGTGGTCGAACCAGCGCAGGCACTCCTGCAGGAAGCCGATCGACGGCCCGGGCTCGGCGTCCTGCGGGAACGCGTGCGCCCACGGCCCGATCAACCCTTTGGCCGGCCCGGGCAGGCCGGCGATGAGCCGCGGCACCGCGTTGCTGTAGCCGTCCGCCCAGCCGCCGACGGCATAGACCGCGGCCTGTATGGCGCCGTAGTCCTCGCCGACGGAGCCGTGCTGCCAGTAGGCATCCCGGCGCTGGTGGGACAGCCAGGGCGCGACCATCGGCTCCAGTCCGTCGAGCCGCGACAGCCACGTGTCCCGCCAGCCGTCGCCCACCGCCGCCGGGTCGGGCGGCATCGCGCACAGCGTGAGCATCGTCGCCGCCCACTGGAGCATGTCCACGCCGAGCACGCAGCCGCCCTTGTAGTGGACGTCGTCGGCGTAGCGGTCGTCGGTCGAGCACATCGTCACGATCGCCTTCAGCGCCGGCGGCCGCCGCGCCGCCACCTGGAGCGCATTGAAGCCGCCCCACGAAATGCCGAGCATGCCCACGGCCCCGCTGCACCACGGCTGCGCGGCCAGCCACGCGATCACCTCCAGCGCGTCGTCCTGCTCCTGTGGCAGGTACTCGTCGCGCAGCAGCCCGTCCGAGTCGCCGCTGCCCCGCAGATCGACGCGCACCCCCGCGTAACCGTGTTGCGCGAAGTACGCGTGGTGCCGGCTGTCGCGGACGGCGAACGCGTCGCCCTTGCGGTAGGGCAGGTACTCGAGCAGCGCCGGCACGGGCGTGTCGTCGTCGGGCAGCCAGATCCGCGCGGCCAGCCGCGTGCCGTCCTTCAGCGGGATCCAGACGTGGTCGAGGGGGCGGATCGGCGCAACTCTATGTGGCTCTCCGTCGGCGCCCCGTTGCGCCGGCGGGCTGCTGGCTGGGTAGGGGTGTGAGGGAATTGGCCGCGATTTCAAGGATGATCGTTTCTCCGGTGCCGGCGGCAGGGTGTGGGAATCTGGTCTCGCATACGGCGCATCAGGCACCACACCAGCTTTCGGTGTGTTGGGAGGCGGTCGAACGTGGTCGGTTGGCGCGCGGAGGCGATCGATCATGCGCGACCGCAGATCCACCCACCCCGTAAAAGCCAGCCGTTCGCCGAGCCCGCCTAACGCCGCTGCGGCGCGCCCGCCGCCAGCTTCAGGTCCTGCTGCAACGCAAAGAACGCAGGCTTCGGGGTCAGGTTCACGTCATACAACGTCGCGTACCCCTCGCCGGTGAAGAACCCCGGCACCCACGAGTCCTTGTCGCCGAACCCCCACGCGGTGAACGAGATGCACTGCGGCACGAGCAGGCAGGCCTGGAGCATCTGCGAGAACTCGTAGGGCTGGGCGAACGTGGCCAGGTGGTCCGTCGGCACCTGGTCGGTGGCGTCGTTGACGAACGTGCGCACGTCGGCCTCGGTGATCGCCACCTTCAGATGCAGGCTCGCGAACCGCTGGAGGTCGGCGGTCATCTGCGTCGGGAAGCCGTACTGCGTATCCAGGTGGCCCTGGTCGCCGACGCCGTCGATCGGCACGTGCTGGGCCACCAGCGACTTCACGAACGCGTATGCCGCGTCGCTCTTGGCGTTCGTGCCGTCCTCGCCGGAGATGTTGTAGTCGTTGTAGAACAGCAGCGCGTGCGGGTCGGCGGCGTGCGCCCAGCGGAAGGCGTCGGCGATGACGCCCGGGCCGAGGTGTGTGACCCAGAAGTCGTCGGGGTTGATGGTGGACGGGGCTGAGTCGGTGAAGAACTCATTGGCCACGTCCCACTGCCAGATCTTGCCGCGGAAGTGCGTCACCTCGTCGGTGATGTGCTTGTGCAGCAGGGCGCGCAGCTCGGTGTTGGAGATCGTCCCGTTGCTGACGCCCGTGGTGAGCCAGTCCGGCAGCTGGTTGTGCCACAGCAGCACGTGGCCGCGCACCAGCTGGCCGTGCGCGCGGGCGAAGTTCACCAGCCGGTCGCCGCCCGACCAGTCGTAGGTCCCGCGCGTCGGCTCCACCACCTGCCACTTCATCTCGTTGCCGGGTGTGACGACGGAGAACTGGTCGCCGGCGATCTTGGCGTAGTCCGGGTTGTCGAGGTCGAACGGGATGATCGCGGTCCCGATGCGCAGCCCGACGTGTGAGGCGAGCGCGCGCAGCGAGTCGGGCGCGCCGTGGTCGTCGGCGCTCCAGGCGCCGGCGGCGGCGGTGGAGCCGATGGCGAGCGCCGCGCCGGCGGTGGCGACGGCGGCGATGCGGCGGAAGTTCACTGTGAACCCTCCTCCCGGAGTTCACCGAAACTTTCGACTGACCGGTCGAAATTTTCGGCAGTGTCAGAAATTCGGGGCGAGCGTATCACCTGATACGTTCTCCGACGCCATGCGGGTGACGATCGCCGAGATCGCCCAAGCGGCCGGGGTGTCGGTCCCGACCGTGTCGAAAGTCGTCAACGGCCGCGCCGACGTCGCGCCGGCCACGCGTGCCCGGGTGGAGGAGCTCCTGCAGGCCCGCGGCTACCGGCGGCGGGTCTCGCGCCTGCGCTCGGGCGTGCTGGACGTCGTGTTCAACGAGCTCGACAGCCCGTGGGCGATGGAGATCATCCGCGGCGTCGAGTCGGCTGCCCGGGCCGACGACCTCGCGGTGGTCGTGTCGGCGCTGGCCGGACCTGGCGCGATCGGACGCTCCTGGGTGGACGACCTGGCGGCCCGGCGCAGCGCCGGCGTGGTCATCGTGTTCTCCGAGCTGCGGCGCGGGCAGGTCGAGCGGCTGCGCGCCCGCAGCATCCCGTTCGTGGTCGTCGACCCGGTGGGGGAGACGGCGGAGGACATCCCGTGGGTGGGCGCGACCAACTGGAGCGGCGGCCTGGCCGCCACCCGCCACCTGGTCGAGCTCGGGCACCGGCGGATCGGCATGATCGGCGGCCCGCCGGGGATCCTGTGCAGCCGGGCGCGCATCGACGGCTACCGGGCCGCGCTCGACGAGGCCGGCGTCCCGGTCGACGCCGCGCTGATCGAGCACGGCGACTTCCACGTCGAGGCGGGCTACGAGGCCGGCCGCCGCCTGCTCGAGCGCCCCGACCGGCCGACGGCGATCTTCGCCGGCAGCGACCTGCAGGCGTTCGGGCTCTACGAGGCGGCGCGCGTGCTCGGCCTCCGCGTGCCCGACCAGCTCAGCGTCGTCGGCTTCGACGACCTGCCGATGGCCCGCTGGGCCTGGCCGCCGCTGACCACGATGCGCCAGCCGCTGTTCGAGATGGCCGCACGCGCCACCCGGCTCGTGCTGGGCGACGGGCCCGACACCCGCGTCGAGCTGTCCACCAGCCTGGTGGTGCGCGAATCTACCGCAGCATCTGCCCGGCGATGACGAGCTGCTGGATCTGGCTCGTGCCCTCGTAGATGCGGAACAGGCGCGCGTCGCGGTAGAAGCGCTCGACCGGGACGCCGCGCATGTAGCCCGCGCCGCCGTGGACCTGCACGGCGCGGTCGGCCACCCGGCCGACGGCCTCCGAGGCGAAGTACTTGGCCGCCGCCGGGCCGAGCCGCGTGTCCGTGCCGGCGTCGAACGCCCGCGCGCTCTCCAGCACGAGGGCGCGGGCGGCCAGCGTGTCGGTCTGCGAGTCGGCCAGCAGCGCCTGCACGAGCTGGTGGCCGGCGATCGGCTTGCCGCCCTGGCGGCGCTCGCGGGCGAACGCCACCGACTCCTCGACCAGGCGCTGCATCATGCCCACGCACACGGCGGCGATGTGCAGCCGCCCGTGCGCCAGGCAGCGCATCGCCGTCAGATAGCCCGTCCCCTCGCGGCCGATGAGCGAGGACGAGTCCACGCGCACGCCGTCGAGCAGGACGTCGGCCGTCCAGGCGCCGAACTGGCCCATCTTGTGGTCCTTTGGGGCCACCGTGAGCCCGGGCGCGTCGCGCGGGACGGCGAACACCGAGATCCCCGCGGCCGGCTTCTCGGCCGCGCTCGTGCGGGCGAACACCATGAACAGGTCGGCGATCGGCGCGTTGGTGATGTAGCGCTTGGCGCCGTCGATCACCCAGCCGCCGTCGTCCTGCCGGGCCGACGTGCTCAGCCCGGCCGGGTCTGATCCGGCCTCGGACTCGGTCAGGGCGAACGCCGCGGTGACCTCGCCCGAGGCCAGCCGCGGCAGCAACGCGGCCTGCTGCTCAAGGGTCCCGCCCTCCAGCAGCACGTGCCCGGCGATCCCGTTGTTGGTGCCGAACAGCGAGCGGAACGCCGGCGTCGTGTAGCCCAGCTCGAACGCCAGCCGGACCTCTTCGCTCATGTTCAGGCCGCCGCCGCCGTGCGCCTCGGGCAGCGCGAAGCCGTACAGCCCCATCGCCTTCGCCTGCTCGCGCAGCCGCTCCGGCACCTCGTCGCGCTCGTCGATCTGCGCCTCGAGCGGCACGACCTCGTTGCGCACGAAGCGGCGCACCTCGCGCAGGATCTCTGAGAAGTCATCCTCGTTCACGCCGTCTCGTCTAGCAGACGAGGCGGCGCCGTCCTGAGGGACCGGCCGTCAGCTCTGCTCGGACAGCAGAGCGCCCGCGAGCTTGTCGCGCGAGTGGATCGCCAGCTTCTGGTAGACGCGGCCGAGGTGGTTCTCGACCGTCTTGGCCGTGACGAACAGCGCCTCGGCCACCTGCTGGTTGGTCAGCCCGCTCGCCGCCATCTCGGCGATCCGCCGCTCGGACGCGGTCAGCGACTCGACGCCGCTGAACGCCAGCCGGCGCGGCTTCGCGCCGGCCGCCCGCAGCTCCTGCTCGGAGCGCCCGCCCAAGCGCTCCGCGCCGCTGCGCCGGGCGAGCTCCAGGCCCTCGCGCAGGGCCTCGCGTGCCTCGGCCCGGCGGCCCGCGCGCCGCAGCGCGCCACCGAGGTCGGTCAGCGCCCGGGCCAGCTCGAGCCGGCTCGGGGCGGCGCGGAGCGCGGCTACGGCCTCGCGCAGCAGTGCGATCCCGCGCTCGCCGCCCGCCAGCAGCCCGGCGGCGCGCAGCGCGACGCCACGCGGCCGCGGCAGCCCGGTGGCGGCGGCGAGCTCCAGCTCCTCGGCCAGCAAGCGGTCCGCCTCGTCGCCGCCGCGCAGCAGAAGCGCGAGCGCGGAGCGCCACGAGGACATGACCGGGTTCGTGAGCTTGAGGGCCGCGAAGATCTCGCCACAGCGCCGCAGGTCCGCCGCCGCGGCGGCGCGGTCCCCGCGCAGCAGGCGCACCCGCGCGCGGGCGTCGAGCAGCATCCCGCCGGACGCCGTGGCCTCGAACCCGGGCGGCAGCACGGTCCGCTCGGCCGCCGCGGCCAGCTCGGCGAGCCCCGCCCGCTCGGGCATCGCGTCGATCGCGTAGCAGAGGATCGACGGCAGGGCGAACGCCAGCCCGTGCTCGACGGCCAAGCGGAACCCGGCGCCCAGCTGGGCCTCGGCCTCCCTCAGCTCGCCGCGCTGGGCATGGACGAAGCCGGCGAACGCGGACGCGCCGGACGCGCCCACCACCGAGCCGCGCCGGGACGCATCGGCCAGCATCTCGGCGGCCAGCCGCTCGGCGGCGTCGAGCTCGTCCACGGCCACCAGCGCCGTGACCGCCTGGCCGAACGCCCACGCCTCGGCGCCGTCCTCGGCCAGCAGCCGCCCGCTGTCCAGGCCGCGGCCCACGAGGCCGGCGACCCGGTCGATGCCGTCGGTGCGCCACATGGCCACCGCCGCGAGCAGCAGCGCGAGCGGCCGCGCCGCCGGCGCATCGCCCGCCGCGAGTGCCTCGAGTCGGGGACGGGCGCGGTCGAACTCGCCGACCATGCGCGGATCGTAGGCCGCGGTGACGGCACGCAGCGTCTCCAGCCGGATCGCCGTCGTCGGCTCGCGGTCGCCGAGCTCGCGCAGCGTCACGCCGACGAGCGCGATCGCGTCCTCCCAGCGGCCGGCGAACATCAGCAGCGTGCCGAGCTCCTCGGCGATCCGCGCGCGCGTCCCCGGCTCGCCGCTGCGGCGCAGCGCCTCCTCCAGGTGCCCGAGCGCGCGCGGGTCGCGGACGAGCGCCTCGACGCGCCCCAGCTCGTACAGCAGCGACGGCGCACCCGGCGACTCGGCCAGCGCGCGCTCGAGGTACGTCCGCGCCGCGCCGGCGCCGCCGCGGGCGACGGCGGTGGTCGCGGCACCGCGCAGCTGCTCCACCGCCCACTCCTCGCCGGCGGGCTCGCAGGCCAGCAGGTGCGCCGCCACCTGCTCCGGCTCGGCGCCCTCGGCGGCCAACAGGCGCGCGGCGCGCGCGTGGGCGAGCGACTTCGCGGCCGGCGTCAGGTCGTCATAGACCGCGGCGCGAACGATCGGATGCACGAACTCGAGCGGCAGCCGCGCGCGCAGGATCTCCACCCCGGCCAGCACGTCGGCGGCGGCGGACGCCGCGTCCGCGTCGAGCCCGGCGAGCGCGGCGGCGCGGTGCAGCGGCGCGCTGCCGCCGAGCACCGCCGTGGCCTGCGCGAGCCGGCCCGCCGCGGCGGGGAGCCGCCCGAGCCCCAGCACGATCGCCCGCCGCACCGTGGCCGGGCCGAGCGTGCTCACGCCCGCCGCCGCTTCGGCGGAGGGCTCCACGCCCTCGCGCGCCAGCGCGGCGAGCAGCTCGGTCGTGAGGAACGGATTGCCCCCGGCGGCGTCGTGGCAGGCGAGGACGAACTCGTCGGCCGGGCTCGCGAAGGTCGCGCGCGCCAACTCGGCCACCGCGGCGACGCTCAGCGCCGCGGGCGCCAGCACGCCGGTCGCCGCCTCGGCGGCGATCTGCGCCAGCCGCTCGCCCGCGCCTTCCGGCTCGCCCCGGCGGGCGGCCAGGACGAGCGCCACCGGCAGCCCCTCGAGCCGCCGGGCCAGATACAGCAGGAAGCCCAGCGACTCCAGGTCGCACCAGTGGGCGTCGTCCACCAGCAGCGCCAGCGGCTGCCGGCGGGCCAGGTTGGCGGTCAGCCAGTACAGGCCGTGCAGCAGCGCGAACGCCGGGTCGCCCGCGGGCGGCGGGGCCAGCAGGCCGGGGGCGACCAGGGGAGCAGCGAGCCCGGCCGCGCCGGCGAGCAGCGCGGAGGCGCCGTCGCCCACCAGCGCAGGCTCGAACAGCTGCCGCACGGCCGCGTGCGCGAACTCGCGCTCGAGCTCGCCGCCGCGCGCGCTCAGCACCCGCACGCCGGCTTCCCGCGCCCGCCCACGGGCGGCGTCGAGCAGCGCGGTCTTGCCGATCCCGGCGGGCCCCTCCACGAGCAGCACGCCGGGCTCGCCGGCCGCGCACCCGTCCAGGAGCGTACGCAGCTGGGCGAGCTCGCCGCCGCGCTCGAGCAGACCCATACCGGAAACTATGCGGCAAAGATGAGGGACGATCCCTCAAGACAGCCGCCGGGCCGCTGGGCGACCGTGTGCGGCGATGAAGCCCACGCACTCCAGCCGCCTGCCCACCACCGTTCTGCTGCTGGCCGCCGCGCTCGCCTGGCCGGCCGCCGCCCAGGCCGATCGAGTGTCGATGTTCCGCCAGAACGGGGTGCTGTACTTCAACTTCGACGGCAGCACGGGCGAGGCCAACCAGCTGACGATCACGTCGTACGGCGCCGGCAACGACTACTGCGCCGGCGGGCCGGGGACGGGGTTCAGCCACCAGGCGTGCTACTTCGTCACCGACCCCTCCGCCGCAGGCAACGTGCAGGCCGGCGGCTACTGCTATCCGCTCGATCCCACCTACCCGGGCGAGGCGGAGTGCGACTACGGCGGGCCGACGCACAGCGCGGACGACTCCGCCGTGCACATCACGCTCTACCTCGACGATCGCAACGACACGGTCACGCTGTCCACCGCCGCGGCCGAGGCCACCATCTACGGCGGGCCGGGCGACGACACGATCGCGACGCTCGGCGCGGCCGAGTTCAAGTTGTACGGCGGCCCGGGCGACGACCACCTCTACGCGGTGAACTCCGGCGACATCCTGCAGGGCGGAACCGGAAACGACACGCTCGTCGAGCCGCCGTACTGCGGGCTCGCCACGCTCTCCGGTGGCCCGGGCACCGACACCGTGGAGGCCGGCCGGGATTGCCTCACGGGCGTGACGCTCGACCTGCGCCCCGGCCACCACGCGGGCGGCATCGAGAACGCCGTCGGCTCGGACGGGCCCGACAAGCTGATCGGCAACGGCTTGGCGAACACGCTGCGCGGCGGCGCGGGCAACGACCGGATCTTCGGGCTGGGCGGCAACGACACGCTGGACGGCGGAGCCGGCAACGACCTGCTCCAAGGCGGGGTGGGCCGCGACGTGTTCGAATGCGGCGCGGGCCGCGACCGCACCACCGACCGCACGCGGCACGAGCTCGAAGCGGGGTGCGAGCGCTAGCTGGCGTTCTTCATGGTCGCTTGACGTCCCGCCCGCGGTGCCATACGCTATTTACCTAGGCAACTAGGGAAAGTGGCGATGATCGAGTTCCACATGGAGGCGCGCTCCGGCGTGCCCACCTATCTCCAGATCGTGCAGCAGGTCCGCCAGGCGGTGCGCCTGGGCGTGCTGCAGCCGGGCGACCAGCTGCCCACCGTCAAGGACGTCGTGGGCAGCCTGGCCATCAACCCGAACACCGTGCTGCGGGCCTACCGCGACCTCGACCACGAAGGCGTGACCGAGGGCCGGCGGGGCGTGGGGACGTTCGTGGCCCAGGGCGTCGCATCGCTGCCGGCGACCGACGTCGAGGACCTGCGCGGCGCGCTGCAGCGCTGGGTGACGCGCGCACGCAGCGCCGGGCTGGACGGCGACGACATCGCCGCGCTGTTCGCCGAGGCGGTGCGGCCGCGGATCGCGAGGGTGGCATGAACGCCCTGGCGGCCTCGGGCCTGGGCCGGCGCTACGGGAGCAAGTGGGCGCTGCGCGACTGCACGCTGGAGATCCCGGAGGGGACGGTCACCGCGCTCGTCGGGCCCAACGGCGCCGGCAAGACGACGCTGCTGCAGATGGCGGTCGGCCTGCTGCGGCCGAGCGCGGGCGAGTTGCGCGTGCTGGAGCGGGACCCGCTGACGCAGGTGCGCGAGCTGCTGCCGCGGGTCGGCTTCGTCGCCCAGGACCACCCGCTCCACAAGGGCTTCACCCTGGCCGACACGCTCGAGCTCGGCCGCCGGCTGAACCCCAGGTGGGACGGCGCGCTGGCCCGCGAGCGGATCCAGCGCCTGAACCTCGACCCCGACCAGAAGGTGGGCAAGCTGTCGGGCGGCCAGCAGGCCCAGGTGGCGCTGACGCTCGCGCTGGCCAAGCGGCCCGAGCTGCTGCTGCTCGACGAGCCCGTGGCCTCGCTGGACCCGCTGGCCCGGCGCGAGTTCATGAGCATGCTGATGGAGGCGGTGGAGGGGGGCGGCCTGACCGTCGTGCTCTCCTCGCACATCGTGGCCGACCTCGAGCGCGTGTGCGACCACCTGGTGATCCTGTCTCAAGCGCGCACGGTGCTCGCCGGGGACATCGAGGAGATCGTGGCCGGTCACCGCGTGCTCACCGGCCCCCGGAGCGATCCGGCGACGGTCGCGCGCGTGCACCAGGTGATCCGCGAGAGCCACACGCCGCGCCAGACCACGCTGCTCGTGCGCGCGAACGGCCACGTCTATGACGCGGTCTGGGAGCTGCACCCCGTCGACCTGGAGGAGATCGTGCTCGCCTACCTCGGCTACGACGCCGCGCCCGCCCGCGAGACCGAGGCGGTGGCGTGATGCTGTGGGTCGGCTGGCGCCAGCAGCGCACCGAGACGGTCATCGCCGCCGCCATCCTCGCCGCGCTGGCCGCGCTGCTCATCCCCACCGGGTTGCAGATGGCTTCCGCCTACCACGGCGACGGGGTCGCCACCTGCGTGGCCCACACCGGTTCACAGAGCTGCCAGGGCGTGATCGCCGCGTTCTTCGGCCGCTACGGCCATCTCGGCGACATGCTGGCCTGGCTGACGCTCGTCCCCGGCATCATCGGGCTGCTGCTCGCGGCGCCGCTCGTCGGCCAGCTCGAGCACGGCACCCACCGGCTCGACTGGACGCAGAGCATCACCCGCGGCCGCTGGATCGCGGGCAAGCTCGGCCTCGCCGTCGGCACGGCGATCGCCGCCGCGGTGGTGCTGACCCTGCTGGTCACCTGGTGGCGGGCGCCGTTCGTGCACCTCCAGGGCCGGGTGAACAACAGCGTCTACGACTCCGAGGGCACGGTCGTGGCCGCCTACGCGGTGTTCGCGCTCGGGCTGGCCGCGGCGGTCGGCGTCGTCTGGCGGCGCTCGGTGCCGTCGTTCGTCGTGGCGTTCGCCGGCTACTTCGCCGCGCGGCTGTTCGTCGACACCTTCCTGCGCCAGCGGCTCGCGAAGCCGCTGGGCGTGACCTGGGCGACCAGCGGCAACGGCCCGGACCTCAACACCGCCTGGGTGCTGCAGCAGTACCCGGTGGGCCGCAACGGCAGCGCGCTCACGGACTTCGGCTGCCCGCACAACGGCGGCGGCGCCTGCGCGCTCCCGAAGAGCGCCGACGTCCCCTTCATGCACGCCGTCTATCACCCGTCGAGCCACTTCTGGGCGCTGCAGATCCCCGAGACGGCGCTGTTCGGGCTGACCGGCCTCGCGCTGCTGGCCTTCGCCGCCTGGTGGACGGCGCGGACATAGACTGCCGCGCCTGAGCACGATCGCCTTCTTCCCCGAGGGCGCCTATGGCCCCACGAACAACTGCGTCGGCATCGGCGACGTGCTGCGCGCCCGCGGGCACCGCGTGGTGTTCATCGTCGAGGAGTCGTTCGCCGGCACGCTCGCGGCGCGCGGCTTCGAGGAGCGCCACATCCGGCTGGGGCCCAAGCCGGAGGTGGAGGAGGCGCCCGGCCAGTTCTGGAAGGACTTCATCCGCGAGACCGCGCCGGTGTTCCGCGCGCCGACGATCGAGCAGCTGGGGACGTTCATCGCGCCGACGATGCAGGCGCTGGTCGACGGCGCGGTGTACGTCCACGAGCGGCTGTGCGAGGTCATCGACGAGCTCGCCCCGGACGTGATCGTCGAGGACAACGTGGTGGCGTTCCCGGCGCTGCCGGCCAGCGGGCGGCCGTGGGTGCGGATCGTCTCCTGCCACCCCGCGGAGATCCGCGACCCCGACGTGCCGCCGCTGTTCTCCGGCTACCCGGCGGCCGACCGGACGAGCTGGGGCGACTACTGGACCGAGTTCCGCCGCACGCACGCGGACATGCACGCGGCGTTCGACGCGTTCTGCCGCGCGCGCGGCGCGCCCGGGCTGCCGGAGCTCGAGTTCATGCCCGTCTCGCCCTACGCGAACCTCTACGTGTATCCGGCCGAGGTCGACTACGCCCGGCAGCGGCCGCTCGACGGCTGGACCAACCTCCAGGCCAGCGTGCGCGCCACCGACGAGCCCTACGCGCTCGATCTCCCCGGCGACGGGCCGCTCGTCTACCTCAGCCTGGGCTCGCTCGGCTCTGCCGACGTCGCCCTGATGCAGACGCTGATCGACGCGCTGGCCGGCACGCGGTTCCGGGTGATCGTGTCGCTCGGCCCCCAGCACGACGAGCTGACGCTCGCCGGCAACATGACCGGCGCCGAGTTCCTGCCGCAGACGTCGATCCTCCCGCTGGTGGACGCAGTCATCACCCACGGCGGCAACAACACCGTCACCGAGTGCCTGTACTTCGGCAAGCCGATGGTCCTGCTGCCGCTGTTCTGGGACCAGTACGACAACGCCCAGCGCATGCACGAGGCCGGGCTCGGCCTGCGGCTGCCCACGTACGCCCACACGCCGGAGCAGCTGGCCGCCGCGCTCGAGTCGCTGCTGGCCGACGACGTCCGCGCCCGCCGGCTCGCGGCGATCTCCGCCCGGCTGCAGGCCGAGCCGGGCACCGTGGCGGCCGCCGACGCGATCAGCCGCGTCGTGGCGTGACGCGCTACGACGCCGGCCTGCGGCTCGTGATACACGAGTGACATGCAGCAGGTGTTCGCGTTCAACGAGCTGGCCATCGTGGTCCGCCACTGGTTCGAGGTGGGCCCCGACGACGACGAGCACGGCGCGCGGCTCGAGGTCCGCCGCCTCGTCCGCCGCGCGCACCGCGGCTCGGAATCCGCGCCGCAGAGGCTCGAGCTCGACGAGATCGTCTGGCGGGCCGACCTGTTCGACGGGCTGGACGACGCGCCCGGCAATTGGTCGCGCGCGCACCATCACCTCGACTGGGACGGGATCGAGCCGACCGGCCGCACGTGGGACGACGGGCTGAGCGCGGACCCGCTCGGCTGGACCCGCCGGCAGCTGGAGGACCTGCCCGCGCTGCTCGCACGCCGGGGCGTCGTGCTCGCCGACCCGGAGGGGGAGGCCGAGGACGTGCGCCGCGCCCTGCCGGCGATCATGGCGGCGCTCGAGGCGGCGCGCCCGGAGGCCTGCCGGTCGCCGCAGGACTGCCTCGCCGCCACCCGGGACGCGCGCGAGATCACGCAGATCATGCTCGGCATGTTCCGCGACGGCGCGCCCGACCCGCGTCTCTAAGTTCAGGGCCGGGTCCCGATTGCGGGGCGGGCGCGCGACGCGGGAGCGTTCCGCGCCATGCTCCGCGCCGCCCTGCTCGCCGCCGCGCTCGTGCTCGCCGCGCCCGCCGCCGCGCACGCCTCCGGCGAGCTGTTCACGCTCGCCGGCGCCGGCGCGGACGGCACGTCGCGGGTCGAGGGCGCGCCCGCGGCGCTGGCCGGGCTCGACGACCCGGCGTCCGTGGCCGCGACGCCCGATGGCGGCTTCCTGGTCGGGACCGGGGGGACGGTGTGGCGCGTCGACCCCCAGGGCCGGCTGCACCGCGTCGCGGGCCGGGAGGACGAGGAGGGCTACACCGGCGACGACGGGCCGGCGATCGAGGCGGAGATCCACGTCGACCACCTGGCCGCTCGTCCGGGCGGCGGGTTCTTCGTGGCCGACGACGACAGCCAGCGGGTGCGGATGGTCGCGCCCGACGGGACGATCACCACGGTGGCGGGCGGCGGCACCTCCACCGCCGACGGCATCCCGGCGCTGCAGGCCGCGATCGCGCAGCCGGTGGCGATCGCGGCGTTGCCGGGCGGCGGCTTCGTCGTCGACGACGGCGAGGAGTTGATCCGCGAGGTCGGGCCGGACGGCCTCATCCGGACCGTGGCCGGCGGCGGCAAGGACGAGCACGTCCACGGCGAGCCGGCCACCGCGGCGGACCTGTACGCGACGGACGTGGCCGTGGCGGCGGACGGCACGCTGCTGATCGCCGATCAGGCCAACCGCGCGATCGACCGCGTCGCCGCCGACGGGACGATCCACGTGGCCGCCCGCCCGCCGAAGGGCGGCGACGCCTCGCCGGTGGTCGTCACCGCGCTCCCCGGCGAATCGCTTCGCGGATTCGCTGGGAGTGTTCGCCCAGAGGGCGAAACTCCCGCGGGCGGCTTCGCGTTCGCCGCCCAGGTCTTCGATGACTTCACGGGCGCCTCCGTGCGCCTCTACCGCGTCGACCCCGGCGGGGCGGTGCGGCGGGTGGCGGGCGGCGGGCCGTATGCCGCCAACGCGCCGCGGGGCCTGCTGCGGCGCGTCGACGGCGGCCCGGCCACGAGCGCGGCGCTGCCCGGCGCGACGGGGCTCGCCGCGCTGCCCGACGGCGGGCTGCTGTTCACCTACGAGACCGACCGCGGCGACTTCGCGGGCGACCTCGTGACCTACGTCGCGCCGGACTCGCCGTCGGTCCTGGGCGTGGCGCTGCGCCGCGACCGCGCCCGCGTCTTCGCGCCCGGGCGCGCGAACGTCCTGCACGTCGCGCTGACGCTGCCCGCGACGGTCACGCTCACGGCCGGCGGCCACAGCGTCACGCGCGCGCTGCCGGCCGGCACGTCCGCCGTGCCGCTGCCCGGGCCGCTGTCGCGGCGCGAGCACACGGTGACGGCGACCGCCGCGGACGCGGCGGGCCGGCAGGCCTCCGACCGTACGCAGGTGTTCCCGCCCGGCTGGCTGCCGGACGACACCGCCCGGCTCGTGGGCGACGCGGTCGTCCCCGACGCGGCGGTCGACGAGTGCCGGCGCTACGCCGCCGGGCGGGTCGACTGCCTGGCCGGGATCGGCAGCGACGAGGGCTGCCGCGCGCTCTCGGTCCGGTTCGCCCACGCGCGGCTGAGCTGGGGCGTGTACCGCGCCTGCACGCTGAAGGCGCACCCGCGCTACACCCGCGGTCCGGCGCGGCTGCGCCGGCGCGACTGGCACTGCGACTCCGACGATCCGTTCTGCCGGCCGGCGCTGTTCGGGCGCCTGCGGGAAGCGCAGATCATCCCGGCGGCCTGATGCGGTTCGCGCTCACCCTGACCGCCGCGCTGATCGTGATCTCCGGTCCTCATCATCGCCCGCGCGCCGCCCGCCTGCCGGCCCTGTCGCCGGCGGCGCTGTTCACGCTCGCCGGGGCGGGCCGCGACGACGCGGCGCTGGCCGAGGGCCGGACCGCGGCGGTCGCCCCGCTGGAGGACCCGACGGCGCTCGCGGGGCTCCCGGACGGGAGCTTTCTCGTCGGGACCCAGGGGGTCGTCTGGCGCGTCGACGCGCAGGGCCTCCTGCGCCGGGTCGCGGGCCAGGCCGAGGACGAGGGCTACACGGGCGACGGCGGGCCGGCGCTCGTCGCCGAGGTCCGGCCGGACCACCTGGCCGCATTGCCGGACGGCGCCTTCTTGCTGGCCGACGAGGCCGGCCAGCGCGTGCGGATGGTCGCCGCCGACGGCACGATCAGCACGGTGGCGGGCGGCGGCACCTCCACCGCAGAGGGGGTGCCGGCGCTGCGGGCGGCGATCGACGACCCGGTGGCGGTCACCGCGGCGCCGGGCGGCGGCTTCTTCGTCGCCGACGGGCTGGTGCGCGTGCGCGAGGTGGCGCCGGACGGCTCGATCCGCACGGTGGCGGGCGGCGGGCGCGACGAGACGATCCACGGCGAGCCGGCCACCGCGGCCGATCTGCGGGCCACGGACGTCGCGGCGGAGCCGGACGGCACGCTGCTGATCGCCGACCCGCTCCACGGGGCGGTCGACCGCGTGGCCGCCGACGGGACGATCCACGTGGCCGCCCGTCCGCCACGAGCCGACGGCGTCGCGCCGACGCTCGTGACCGCGGCGCCCGGCGGCGGCTTCGCGTTCGCCGCCGCCGATCCGGACCTCTTCGACGCCGCGGCGACGCGCGTGTACCGCGCCGGCCCGGACGGGGCGGTGCGGCGGGTGGCCGGGGGCGGGCCGTTCGCCGCCGCGCCGCTGGCCGGCCTGACCCGGCGCGGCGACGGCGGGCCGGCGACGGCCCAGCCGGTGTCCCGGGCGGTCGGGCTGAGCGCGCTGCCCGACGGCGGACTGCTGCTCGCCACCGAGCCGGGCGGCGACGAGGCCGACGGCGACGTCGTGACCTACATCGCGCCGGGCGCGCCCGCTGTGCTCGCCGTCGCGCTGCGCCGCGACCGCACGCGGGTGTTCCGGCCGGACCGGGCGAACGCCGTGCACGTCGCGCTCACGCTGCCGGCCACGGTCACGCTGACGGCGGGCGGGCACAGCGTCACCCGGGCCCTGCCCGCCGGGCAGTCCACCGTGGCGCTGCCGGGCCCGCTGTCCCCCCGCCCGCACACGGTCACGCTCGTGGCCGGCGACGCCGCGGGCCGGCGCGCCCACGACCGCGCCACGGTGTTCCCCACCGGCTGGCTGGAGGAGGAGACGGCGCGGATCGTGACCGACGCGGTCGCCCCCCGCCGGGCGGCGACCGTCTGCCGGCGCTTCTCCGCGGCGCGCGTCGACTGCCAGGACGAGAGCGAACGCGACGCCTGCAGCGCGATCTCCGTCCGCTACGCCCGCGAGCGCGTGCGCTGGGGCGCCTACCGCGCCTGCGATCTGCGGGCGCACCCGCGCTACACCCGCAGGCCGCGCCCGCTGCGGCGGCGCGACTGGCACTGCGTGCCCGCGAACGCGCAGTGCAGGCCGGCGCTGCTCGGACGCGTCCCGGAAGCCGACATCGTCCCGCAGAGCTGATGCGGCTCGCGCCCCTCCTCGCCGTCGCACTGGCACTCGCCGCGCCGGCGAGCGCGCGCGCCGCCGGCGAGCTCTACACCGTGGCCGGCGACGGCGGCGACTCCGGCGCGCTGCGCGACGGGATGCCCGCGGTCCTGGCCGGGCTGGGCGACCGGGCGCCGATCGCGCCGGCGCCCGGCGGCGGGTTCCTCGTGAGCACCCGCGACACCGTCTGGCGAGTCGACCTGCAGGGCGGGCTGCACCGCGTCGCGGGTACGCGGCACCCGGGGACGACGGTGGACGACCTGGACGCCATCCCGGGCGGCGGGCTGCTCATCCTCGAGTCCCAGCGGGTCCGGCTCGTCGGCGCGGACGGCACGGTCTCCACGGTGGCGGGCGGCGGGCGCTCCAAGGCGGACGGCATCCCGGCGACCCGCGCGGCGCTGGACGATCCCCGAGCGGTCGCCGCGCTGCCGGGCGGCGGCTTCGTGGTCGTCGGCACCGACGACCGCGTCCGCGAGGTCGGTCCCGACGCGGTCATCCGCACGATCGCCGGGGGCGGCCACGACCTGGGGCCGATCCGGGGCCAGCGCGCCACGTCGATGGAGCTCGCCGTGGCGGACGTAGCCGCCGCGGCCGACGGCAGCGTGCTGCTCGCCGACGGCGTCAACTTCACCATCGACCGCGTCACGCCGGACGGGACCATCCACATCGCCGCCCGAGCCACGCGCGACCAGATCACGCCGTCGAGCCGCGTGACCGCGCAACCCGACGGCGGGTTCGCGTTCACGGAGGATCGCGAGGACGCCGACGGCGACGAGCACGCCCGCGTGTGGGAGGTGGCGCCGGACGGGACGAAGACGCTGGTCGCGGGCGGCGGTCCGGTCGCGGCCACGGCGCCGCTGGGGCTCGAGCAGCACGAGGCCGGCGTGCTCGCCACCGCGTTCGCCCTCGGCCAGCCGCAGGGGCTGGCCGCGCTGCCGGACGGCGGGCTGCTGCTCAGCTACGAGCCGCCGGTGGTGTACGGCGACGTGGTCGGCTACGTCGCGCCGCCCGCGCCCGCGTTGCTGGCCGCGGCGCTGCGCCGGGACGCGACGCGCGTGTTCACCCCCGGCCGACCGGCCGCGGTCGACGTGGCGCTCGACGCGCCCGCGACGGTCTCGCTCACCGTGGCCGGGCAGACGGTGCGCGCCGATCTGCCCGCCGGGGCCTCACGGGTCGCGCTGCCGCCGCTGCCGGCGCGCGACCACACGGTGACGCTGGTCGCCACCGACGCGCAGGGCCGGCGCGCCTACGACCGCACGCACGTGTTCCCGGACGGCTGGCTTCCGGTCGCGACCGCGCGGCTCGTCGCGGACAGCCGCAGCCGGGAGAGCCCCGCGCAGGGCTGCCGGCGCTTCTCCGCCGGGCGCGTCGACTGCCGGATCGAGCCCGAGGAGGGCGGCTGCCCCGTGATCTCGGTGCGCTACACCGGAGAGCGCCTGTCCTGGGGCGCCTACGCGGGCTGCGCGTTCCACGCCCACCCGCGCCTGCGCCGCGCGATGCGGCCGCTGCGCCCGCGCGACTGGCTGTGCCCGACCGACGAGCGCCGCTGCCGGCCGGCGCTGTTCGGGCGCGTGACGGAGGCGGAGCTCATCCCCGCGAACTGAAGGCCGCTACGGTTGCCCGACGATGCGCGCGCTGGTCGGCGCCGGCGCCGTGGCGACGGCGATCTCCCTGCTGCTGCCGTGGATCGACGACGGCGGCCCGCATACGGTCACGGGCTACGAGGCGCGGCCGCTGTTCACGGTGGCCATCGTCGTCATCTGCCTCGCCGAGCTGGCGCTCGCGCGCCGGTACGCCTGGGCCGCCGCGCCGCTGGCCGGCGTCGGGCTGGCGCTCATCCGCGCGGTCGTGCACCACAACGACTACTACGCCCGCCCCGACCTCGACTACGGGATCTGGCTGTGCGCCGCGGCGCAGGCGCTGGTGCTCCTGGCCAGCGTCATCGAGACCGCGCGGCGGGCGCGCTGAGGACCTCGTCCGCCCCGGCGGCCAGCCGCTCGAGCAGCGCGTCGTAGTCCATCGCCCACACGCGCTCGCTCAGCACCTCGACCTCGACCGGGCCGGCGTAGCCCGCGGCGGCGACCGCGCGCTGGAGCGCCGGCAGGTCGGCGCAGCCCTCGCCGGGCAGGCCGCGGCCCAGCAGCGCGCCCGCCGGCAGCGGCAGCACCCAGTCGTCGATGTGGAACGCGAGGATGCGCGCCCGGGCGATCTCCGCCAACACCCGCGGGTCCCACCACACGTGGTAGGCGTCGACGACGACGCCGACCTGCTCCGGGAAGCGCTCGGCCAGGTCGTTGGCCTCGCCGAGCGTGGTGATGACCGAGCGGTCGGCGCAGAACATCGGGTGCAGCGGCTCGATGCCCAGGCGCACGCCGGCGGCACGCGCCTCGTCGAGCACGGCGGCGATCCCGTCGTGGACGATCGCCCGGGCGCCGGGCAGGTCGCGCGAGCCCTCCGGGAGCCCGCCGCACACCAGCACCAGCAGGTCGGTGCCGAGCGTGGCCGCCTCCTCGATCGCCCGCCGGTTGTCGTCGATCGCCCCCGGCGCGGTGAAGAACCCACCGCGGCACAGGCTGGAGACCTCGACGCCGGCGTCGCGCACGGCGCGCGCGGCTGCGGCGGCGCCGCCGGCCTCGGCCACCTTGTCGCGCCACAGCCCGATCGCGCCGATCCCCGCGCGGGCGCAGCCCTCGGCCGCCTCGCGCACGCTCCACCGGTTCGTCGTGATCTGGTTGAGCGCGAGCCTCATAGCGCCCTACCGCTCGCCGTGGCGCGGGAGCGAGCCGCCAGGCGAGTTCCCGCCGGAGCATGCGAGCGCGCAGCGCGAGTCATGCGGCGACCAGCCCCATCCGCGCCGCGGCCAGGTCGGGGTCGGGCAGCAGACCCGCCTCGTCCGCCAGCTCGTAGGCCAGGCGCAGGTGGTCCACGGAGCGGGCGGTCTCCAGCCCGCCGACCATGCGGAAGTGGTCCTGATGGCCGGCCAGCCAGGCCAGGAAGACGATCCCCGTCTTGTACGCCGAGGTCGGCTCCGAGAACAGGTGCCGGGCGAGCGGGACGGTGGGGGCGAGGATGGCCATGAAGCGGTCCTCGTCGCCCGCCTCCAGCGCGGCCAGCGCCACGGCGGCGGCGGGCGCGATGGCGTCGAAGATGCCCAGCAGCGCGTCGGAGCCCGACCGGATCAGCTCCGGATAGTTGAAGTCGTCGCCGGTGTACATCCGCACGCCCTCCGGCAGCCGCGCGCGCAGCGCCACCTCGCGCTCGGCGTCGAGCAGCGAGAGCTTGATCCCGTCGACCTTCGCCGCGTTGGCGGCGATCACGCCGGCGCAGGCGTCCATCGCCGCGTCGAGGTCCTCCGAGCCCCAGTATCCGGCGAGCGCCGGGTCGAACATCGGCCCGAGCCAGTGCAGGATCGCCGGCTGGGCGACGCCGGCCAGCACGCGCGAGAGCACGGTGGCGTAGTCCTCCGGGCCGGAGGCGGACGCGGCCAGCGCGCGCGAGGCCATGACGATGACCCGCGCGCCCGCGGCCTCCACGACCTCGCACTGCTCCTCGTAGGCGGCGGCGACGGCGTCCAGCGACGCCGGCCCCGGCGGCAGCTGGTCGGTGCCCGCGCCGCAGGCGATCCGCCCGCCGCACGCCCGGGCCTCGGCGCCGGAGCGGGCGATCAGCTCGCGCGTGGCCTCCCAGTCGAGCCCCATGCCGCGCTGGGCGGTGTCCATCGCGTCGGCGACGCCCAGCCCGAGCGACCACAGGTGGCGGCGGAAGGCCAGCGTGGCCTCCCAGTCCAGCCGCGCCGGCAGCCCCGGGCCGTTCGGCGCGTGCGGGTCGGCCACGACGTGCGCGGCCGCGTAGGCGATCCGGCTCACAGCTCCGGCACCTCGAGCCGGCGGCCCTCGGCGGCCGAGCGCAGCCCGAGCTGGGCCAGCTGGACGCCCTTGGCGCCCTCGACGAGGTCCCAGGGGAACGGGTCGCCGTCGGCCACGTGGCGCAGGAACCGCTCCCACTGGACCTTGAACGCGTTGTCGAACTCGGTGTTGTCGGGCACCTCGAGCCACTGGCCGCGGAAGTCCTCGGTGGCGGGGATGTCCGGGTTCCAGATCGCCCGCGGCGTGGCCTCGCGCGGCTGGATCCGGCAGCGCCGCAGCCCGGCCACGGCGGAGCCGTGCGTGCCGTCGACCTGGAACTCGACGAGCTCGTCGCGGAACACGCGCACGGCCCAGGACGAGTTGAGCTGGGCGACGATCCCGCCGTCGAGCTCGAACACGCCGTAGGCGGCGTCGTCGGCCGTGGCGGCATAGCGCTGGCCCGCTTCGTCGACGCGCTCGGGGATGTGCGTGGCGATCGTGGCGGACACCGAGCGCACCGGGGCGATCACGTGGTCGAGCACGTAGCGCCAGTGGCAGAACATGTCGAGCACGATCCCGCCGCCCTGCTCGGCCCGGTAGTTCCAGGACGGCCGGTTCGCCGTCTGCCAGTCGCCCTCGAACACCCAGTAGCCGAACTCGCCGCGCACGGACAGGATGCGGCCGAAGAAGCCGCTCTCCACCAGCCGGCGCAGCTTCAGCAGCCCGGGCAGGAACAGCTTGTCCTGCACGACGCCGTGGCGCACGCCCGCATCATGGGCCAGCGCGGCCAGCTCCAGCGCCTCCTCGACGCTCTCGGCCACCGGCTTCTCCGTGTAGATGTCCTTGCCCGCGGCGATCGCGCGCCGCAGCGCGGCCGCCCGGGCCGGCGTGACCTGCGCATCGAAGTAGATCTCGCACGCGTCGATCGCTTCGTCGACGTCGGTCGTCCAGCGCTCCAGCCCATGCCGCTCCGCGATCTCGCGCAGCGCAGCCTCGCGCCGGCCCACGAGGATCGGCTCCGGCCACAGCCGCGTGCCGTCCGCCAGCTCCAGCCCACCCTGCTCGCGGATGGCCAGCAGCGACCGCGTCAGGTGCTGGCGATAGCCCATCCGGCCCGTCACGCCATTCAGGGCGATCACGATGGGCCGGCGAGGGGCGCCGCCCACCTCCGCCCGCAACTCCGCCGCGGCGGTCATGCCACCACCTCCAGCGTCGCGAGCCGGCCGCACATGCCGAGCTTGCGCGGGTCGTCCTGGGCGCGGGCGCGCTCCACCACGGCCGCGCGCAGCGGCGCGGTGTCGCCGGCGCGGGCGGCGGCCAGGAGGTCGCCCGTCCGCTGCGCGGCGGCCAGCGCCCCGTCGCGCCAGCGCGCCTCCCACTCGTCCAGCCGCGGCGCGACGATCCGCAGCGCGGCGGCGTAGAACTCGTCGAGCGCCCCCGGGCCGGCGTCGCGCAGCGCCAGGAAGCCCTCGACCGCCAGGTCGCGCCGCGCGGCCGCCGCGTCCTCGCGGTCCGTGTAGACCGTGCCGGGGTCCGACAGCGCGGCGTGGCGGAAGTACTCGTCCGGGTCGGCCAGGACCTCGGGCGGGAACGTGAACACGCCGTCGCCGGCTTCGGGCAGGCCGCTGTTCTGCATCACCACGAGCAGCTCGAGCCCGCCGTCGTTGACCAGCCGGTGGATGATCCCCGGGGTGAACCAGACGACGTCCAGCGGCGCCAGCGGCTCCTCGCGGTAGCCGTCCGGGCCGAGCATCTGGACGCTGCCCGAGCCGCTCTGGATCACGTAGGCCTCGGTGCAGGTCAGGTGCACGTGGGGCGAGCCGCCGTCGATGCCGTCGGGGCCCGTGGTGTCGTAGACGGCGAGCTGGCTGATGCCGATCGCGCCGGGCAGCGGGGTCATGCGTGCACCTGCCGCGCCTCGACCTGCTCGGGCGACCAGGCGCCGTCCGCGACGGCGATGTCGCAGGCCAGCTCCAGTGTCTCGCCGTCGGCCAGCGTCAGCTCGTCGTGGAAGAACGGCGCCGTGCCGACGACGGCGTAGACGCCGGAGCGCACGAACCACGGCGCGTCGGCGTAGAACGCCAGCGTCGTCCGGCGCAGCGTGCCGTCGTGCGTGCCCACGAACGCCACCCACGGGCTGGTCGTGCCCATCACGTCCTCCTCGGGGCGGGCGCCGCCGGGGACGAGCACCTCGCCGCCGGAGAAGTCGCGCGGGCCGCGCCACAGCAGCCCGCCGTAGCCCGCGTTCGGCCGGCCGTTGGTGGTGGGGGAGCCGAACGCGAGCTCGCGCCCGCTGCGGTTGTGCAGCTCGGAGCGCCAGCCCAGCGCCCAGGCGTCCCCCAGCACCCGGAAGTCGAGCGTGCGCCGCTCGTCGATCCAGTGCTCGCCCGCCTGCGTGTGCCAGGCGAGGCGCTCGGCGATCCGCGCGCGGTCGCCGTCGGCCTCCAGCGCCTCGAACTCCGCGTGGTCCATCGACCCGTTGTTCTCGAGCTGGCGGTAGCCCTCGCCGCGCACCCAGGTGACGCCGCCCCAGAAGTTCTCGGAGCCGACATGGGGGAGCGCGAGCTGGATGCCCTTGTGCCACACGTGGTCGTGCGGCCGGTAGGTCGTCACGAGGTCGCCCGCGAGCGTGCGGACGGGGTGCAGGTAGGGCTTGGGCGACTCCAGCTGCGGAACGTCCGGGCGGTGGACGTAGCGCGCCAGCGGCACCTCGCCCCACCGGACGTCGACATGCTCGCCCAGGGCGTGGTGGATGCGCAGCTGTTTCAAGGGTCATCGCTCCCTTCTGAATGGAAACCGCTTTCCCAGTATGCCAGGTTCCACGTTTGACGGCTAGTTAGTCGTGGTATCTTCAAAACGAAAGCGCTTTCCAGCGCTTGGCTGGTGAAGTTCTTCGCGGGAGGAGATAAACGCGTGTCACGCGTCCGCACAGCGATCGTCGGCACCGGCAATATCGCCGCAAGCCACGCCCGGGCGCTCGCCGCCCTGGCCGACGAGGCCGAGGTGGTGGCCGCCGTCGACGTCGACGCGCCGCGCCTGGCGGCGTTCTGCGCCGAGCGCGGCATCCCCGGCCGCTACGGCGACCTCGCGGCGATGCTCGCGGCCGAGCGGCCGGACCTCGTCCACGTCTGCACGCCCCCGAGCCTGCACTGCGAGCAGGCGCTCGCCTGCCTGCAGGCCGGCGCGCACGTGCTCGTGGAGAAGCCGCCGGCGCTCAGCCTGGCGCAGCTCGACGCGCTGGACGACGCGCAGGGCGCGGGCGGCCGATACCTGGCCACCGTGTTCCAGCACCGCTTCGGCACCGGCGCGCGCCGGCTGCGCGCGCTGCTGGACGCGGGGACGCTCGGCCGGCCGCTGCTGGCCGTCTGCCACACGACGTGGTTCCGCGACCAGGCGTACTTCGACGTGCCCTGGCGCGGCGACTGGGACACGGAGGGCGGTGGGCCCACGATGGGCCACGGGATCCACCAGATGGACCTGCTCGGCGCGGTGCTGGGGGAGTGGACCGAGCTCACGGCGATCGCGCGCCGGCAGGCGCGCGAGATGGCCACCGAGGACCTCTCGCTCGCACACGTCGCGTTCGCGAACGGCGCCGTGGCCAGCGTGGTCAACAGCGTGCTGTCGCCGCGCGAGGAGACGTACCTGCGCTTCGACTTCGAGCGCGCCACGGTCGAGCTCACGCATCTGTACGGCTACGGCGAGGACGACTGGCGGGTCACGCCGGCGCCCGGCCACGAGGACGTGGCCGCCGCCTGGCGCGACGGCGCGGCGGACGTGCGCAGCGGCCACGAGGCCCAGCTGCGCGACATCCTCGCGGCGCTGCGGGACTCCAGGCCGCTGCCGGTGACCATCGACGAGGTCCGGCGCACGATGCAGATCGTGGCCGGCGTGTACGCGTCCGCGTTCGGCGGCCGCCCGGTGACCCCCGAGGACCTGGGGCCGGGCTCGCCGTTCTACGAGCGCATGGACGGAGACGGCGCGCCCTGGGCCCTGGCGGCCGGCGCGCGGGGAGGCACACCATGAAGATCCGGATCACCTCCGCGGCGGCGCTGCTGGCCGCCGCGCTCGCGCTCGTGGCCTGCGGCAGCCCGCCCGGCCCGTCGGCGAACGTCAAGAGCGGCCCGAGCAAGCCGCCGCCGCTGTCGTCCAAGCCGGTCACGCTGACCGTGCTCGACGTCTCCGGCGACCTCATCTCCACCAAGGCGCTGATCCAGAACTTCGCCAAGTCGAACCCGAAGATCGTCTCGGGCGTCAAGTACCTCACCGCCGACTCGCCCGACCTGGTGGGCAAGATCAAGGCGCAGCAGAACGCCGGCAACGTGGACGTCGACCTCGTGCTCACCGGCAACGACGGCATCGCTGCCGGCCTGAAGCAGAACATGTGGGTGCGGCTGTTCCCGAACCTGGCGTCGGCGCTGCCGAACCTGCATACCACGCTGACACCGGTGGCCCGGAAGTTCCAGCCGCTGGGCGAGGACTACGGGCTCGTGAACCGCGCCGGCCAGAACGGGCCGTTCCTGCAGTACGACCCCAAGCAGGTCGCCAGCCCGCCGGCGTCGCCGCAGGCGCTGCTCGCCTGGGCGAAGGCGCACCCGGACAAGTTCGTCTACGCGCGCCCGGCCAACTCGGGCCCGGGCCGGACGTTCCTGATGGCGCTGCCCTATCTGCTGCATGACTCCAACCCGGCCGACCCGGTGCACGGCTGGGCCAAGACCTGGGCGTACCTCAAGCAGCTCGGCAAGTACGTCCGCTTCTATCCGTCCGGCACCGCGGACACGTTCAAGATGCTCGGCCAGGGCCAGGTGGCGATGGTCCCGTCGACCACCGGCTTCGACATCGAGAGCCGCGCCGCCGGCACGCTGCCGGCGAACTCGCCGATCGCCACGTTCCAGAACCAGGCCTGGGTGACGGACGGCCACTTCATGTCGATCCCGCGCGGCGTCGACAGCGCGCACCTGGCGGCGACGCTGGCGCTGATGCGCTGGATCATGCGCCCCGGCCAGCAGGAGCTCACCTACGCCACCGGCAACACCACGCCGGTCGTGGCCGCGGCGAAGCTGTCCGACGCGCCGGCGAGCGGCCGCCAGTACATGCAGAAGTGGGCGCGGCCGGCCACCTACCCGCAGATGTTCCAGCAGGGCAAGGTGGTCAACCCGGTGGCGCCGGGCAAGCTCGTGGCCGCGTTCGACATGTGGGACCGCGAGATCGGCGCCCAGCGATGAGCTTCGAGACGATCGAGCTCGACGGCGTCACGCGCGCGTTCGGCGCGCAGACCGCGCTGGACGACCTCGACCTGACGATCTGCGCGCGGGCGAGTTCGTCGCGCTGCTCGGCCCGTCGGGCTGCGGCAAGTCGACCGCGCTGAACTGCCTGGCCGGACTGCTGCCGCTGACCGGCGGCGGCGATCGGCTGGACGACCGGCGGATCGACACGCTGCCGCCGGAGCAGCGCGGCTTCGGCATGGTGTTCCAGAACTACGCGCTGTTCCCGCACCTGAGCGTGCGGCGCAACATCGAGTTCGGCCTGCGATGCGGCGGGTGCCGAAGGCGGAGATCCGGCGGCGGGCCGACGACGCGCTGGCGCTGGTGCAGCTGCGACCACGCGGACAAGCTCCCCGGCGCAGCTGTCCGGCGGCCAGCAGCAGCGGGTGGCGATCGCCCGCGCGATCGTGCTCGAGCCGCCGCTCGTGCTGATGGACGAGCCGCTGTCCAACCTCGACGCCAAGCTGCGGCTGGAGATGCGCACCGAGATCCGCCGCCTGCACCAGACGCTCGGCCTGCACCACGGTCTACGTCACGCACGACCAGGAGGAGGCGCTGTCGCTGGCCGACCGGCTGGTCGTGTTGCGCGACGGCCGGGTCGCAGCAGGTCGGCTCGCCCGAGGAGCGTCTACACGCGGCCGGCCAACCGTCACGTCGCCGGCTTCATGGGCTACCGCAACCTGCTCGATCTCGACTCGGACGGCGCGGGTCGCGGTCCGCCGCGACGGGCTCGAGCGTCCGCGGCCGGCGCTGAACGGCATCGGCGCGGGGCGTCGGCGGGACCTGTAATTGTGGCCATCCGGCCCGAGGACTTCGTGCTCGACGGCGGCGAGGGCGCGAAGCGATGTGGCACGGTCGAGCTGGTCGAGTACCAGGGCCGCGAGCTGCGGTGGAGGCCGACCTGGCCTGCGGCGAGACCGTGCACTTGCGCACCGCGGAGCGCCTCGCGCCGGGCGACGAGGTCCGGCTCGGCGTGCCGCCCGACCGCGTGCTGGCCTATGCGCGCTGAACCGCGTGACACTGGCCGTCCGCGCCCGGCGCGGGCGCGGCCCGCGCTGCGCCACCGGCTGGCCGAGCGCGGCCTGGACCGCACGGTGCTGCTCATCCGTGCCGGCGCTCGCGTGTGATCGTGGCGCTGTTCGTCTATCCGTTCATCTACGGCGTGCAGCTCTCGCTGGCGCCGGCCGGCACGGGCGGCGCCTTCGCCGAGCTACCGCGACTTCTTTCGCCGACAGCTACCAGCGCGGCAGATCTGATCACCGCTCAAGCTCGGCCTGCCGGCCGCGCTGATCAACGTGCTCGCCGCGGTGCCGATGGCCTACCGGATGCGCGGGCGCATCCGCGGCAAGCGCAGCGTGACGATCCTGCTGCTGGTGCCGATCACGCTCGGCAGCGTGCTGATGGCCCAGGGCCTGCTGGCCTTCCTCGGGCCGGCCGGCTGGGTCAACCGGCTGCTCATCGGCCTCGGCCTCGTCGACCAGCCGGTGCGCTTCACCTACAACTACTGGGGCGTGCTGTTCTGCCGCTGGTGCATCGCCGGGTTCCCGTTCGCGTTCCTGCTGCATGCTCGTCCTACGTCTCGGGGATCGACCCCAGCCTCGAGCGGGCGGCGGCGACGCTGGGCGCCGGCCCGCGCGAGCGCTTCCGCACGGTCGACGCTGCCGCTGCTGGCGCCCGGGCTGGCCACGACGTTCTGCCTGAGCTTCGTGCTGGCGTTCTCGGTCTTCCCGTCGGCCGTGCTGGTCGGCGCAGCCGGCGGGCGCGACGCGGGTGATCGCCATCGCGGCCTACCGGGCGGCGTTCGAGAAGTACGACTACTCGCATGGCCATCGCGATCGCCATGATCATGGGCGTCGTCGAGCTGATCGTGGTGGCCGTCGTGCTGCGCTGCGCGGCCGGCTCTACCGCGGCCCGGCGGGCGGAGGCAAGGGATGAGCCTGCGCCGTCAGCTCGGCTGACCGCCGCCGCTCACCTGGGCGGCCGTCGGCGCGCTTCTGTGCTCGGTCCTTCTTCGTGCGTGCATCGCCTCCGTCGTGCTCGGCTCGGTCGTCGTCCTCCTTCGTGACGCGCTGGTTCGGCAGTGGCTGCCCGCGCGGCTGCACCACGCGCTGGTACGGCCGCGCCTGGTCGGAGTTCGGGCTCGGCCACGTGCTGCTCGTGACCGTCGAGGTCGGGCTGCTCGTCGTGGCGCTCTCGCTGCGTGCTCGGCGTGCCCGCGGCCTACGCGCTGGCCCGGCGCGACTTCCCGGGCAAGCGGCTCGTGCTGCTGGCGTTCCTGCTGCCCATCCTGCTGCCGCCGATCACGCTACGGCATCCCGCTCGCCACCGTGCTGTACAAGGTCCGGTTGGCCGGCACGCTGGCCGGCGTCGTGGCTGGCGAACCTCGTGCCGACGATGCCGTTCGTGATCCTGACGATGACGCCGTTCATCGAGCAGATCGACCGCGACGTCGAGTCGGCGGCGCGGATGTGCGGGGCGCGGCACGCGGCAGGTGCTTCGCTGCGGGTGCTGGCGCCGCTCGCTGCTGCCGGGCGTGCTGGCCGCCGGCGATGCTCGTGCTCGTGCGCACCGTCGGCATGTTCGAGCTGACGTTCCTGACCGCCGGGCCGGACAGCCAGACGCTCGTCGTCGCGCTCTACAACGCCGCGTCCACGCCGGGCGAGCGGCCGGTGCAGTTGATCGACGCGATGGCCACGATCTACATGGTCACCAATGCCGTGCTGCTCGCGCTCGCCCTGCGGTTCGTCAACCCGGCGCGGATGGTCGCCCGGATCGGGGAGTGAGGCTGTGCGAGATTCCCCTGCCGTGGCCGAGCGCTCGCCGACCCTGTACGACGTGGCCCGCCACGCCGGCGTCTCGCTGGCCACCGCCTCGCGCGTGGTCAACGGCTCAGAGCGCGGCGTGGGCGCTCCGCTGCGCGAGAAGGTGCTGCGCTCGGCCGAGGCGCTGGGCTACGTGGCCAACGCCCAGGCGCAGGCGCTCGCCCGCGCCTCGACCTCGACCGTCGGCGTGATCGTGCACGACATCAGCGACCCGTACTTCACGGAGATCGCGCTGGGCGCGATGGCCGTGGCGGACGAGGGCGGCCGGCTCGTCACCGTGTGCAACACCTACGGCGACCCGCTGCACGAGCAGCGCTACGTGGCGCTGCTGCACGCCCAGCGGGTGGCCGCGCTGGTGCTGGCCGGCAGCGGCCACGTCGACGCGGAGCGCGACGCCGGGCTGGCCGCGCAGGTCGCCTCGTTCCGGGCCGGCGGCGGGCGCGTGGCCATGGTCGGCCGCCACGCCATCGCGGCGGACTGCGTCACCCCGGACAACCGCGCCGGGGCGGAGGCGCTCGGCCGGGCGCTGCTCGAGCTCGGGCACCGGCGGATCGGCGTGGTCAGCGGCCCGCCCGGGCGGGCCACGACCGAGGACCGGCTCGCCGGCCTGGCCGCGGCGCTGGGCGAGCCGCTCGCGGTCGAGCCGGGCGACTTCGGCCGCGACGGCGGGGCGCGCGGGACGGCCGCGCTGCTCGACCGCCGCGCCGGCCTCACGGCGATCGTCGCCGCCTCCGACCAGGCGGCGATCGGCGCGCTGGCGGTGCTGCGCGGGCGCGGGCTCGACGTGCCCGGCGACATCTCGCTGTTCGGCTTCGACGACGTGCCCGCGGCGCGGGACGTCACCCCGGCGCTGTCCACCGTGCGGCTCCCGCTGCGCGAGCTCGGCGCCACCGCGATGCGGCTCGCGCTCGACGGCTGGACGGGCGCGCCGCGGACCACCGTGCTGCCCACCGAGCTGGTGCTGCGCGACTCCAGCCGCGCATTGTCGTAACCCACGGGAGGAGTTCCCACATGCGATTCCTGCTCGCCCTCGCGGCGGCGCTCGCGCTGGCGGCGGCGCCGGCCCAGGCGGCCACGCCGGTCCGCGTCGACCCCCACCGCAGCTACCAGCGCGTGGACGGCTTCGGGTTCTCCGAGGCCTTCCAGCGCTCGAACATCCTGCACGGCCTGCAGGGGCTCTCGCCGGCCAAGCAGCGGCAGGTGCTCGACCTGCTGTTCACGCCGGCCGGCGCCGACTTCAGCATCCTGCGCAACGGGATCGGCTCGTCGCCGGACGACCCCTACGACCTGATGGAGTCGATCGAGCCGGTGTCGCCCGGCGCCCCGGACGCGCCGCCGCAGTACCGCTGGGACGGCGACGACAACAGCCAGGTCTGGCTCTCGCGCGAGGCGATGCGCCGCGGCGTGCGCCAGATCTACGCGGACGCGTGGAGCGCCCCGGGCTACATGAAGACCAACGGCAGCGACTCGAACGGCGGCTCGCTCGACCCGGCCTGGGCGCAGGCCTACGCGAACTACCTGGTCGAGTACCTGCGCCTGTACGCGAGCGAGGGGATCCCGATCGGCTACGTCGGCTTCGTCAACGAGCCGGACATCGCCACCGCCTACGCGTCGATGCAGGAGAGCCCGCAGCAGGCGGCGGACTTCGTCAAGGTGCTCGGGCCGACGCTCGCCCGCTCTGGCCTGCGCACCCGGGTCGCCTGCTGCGACGCCACCGGCTGGGACGTCGGGCGCCCGTACGCGGACGCGATCCTCTCCGACCCGGCGGCCGCGCGCTGGCTCGCGCTGGCCACCGCGCACGGCTACTCCAGCCCGCCCGCGTCGCCGCTGACCGACCGCCGGCCGGTGTGGGAGACCGAGTGGGCGCACCTCGGCACGCCGTGGGACCCCGCCTGGGACGACGGGACGCCGGGCGCCGGCATCGTGTGGGCGCAGAACGTCATGCAGGCGTTCACCCAGGGCGGCGTGGACGCGTTCCTGTACTGGTGGGGCGCGCACGGCAGCGACTCCAACTCCGGCCTGATCCAGCTCAAGGGCGACAGCTACACGCCGTCCAAGCGCTTCTGGGCGCTGGCCGCGTTCAGCCGCTTCGTCCGGCCCGGCGCGGTGCGGGTGGCGGCGTCCTCGTCGCTGCCGGTGTCGGCGTTCCGCAACCCGGACGGCTCGGTCGTCGTGCAGGTGCTGAACACCGGGCAGGCCCCGGTGGACGTGGCGCTGCAGGCGCGGCGCGCGTACCTCGTCGACGCCACGCACGACCTCGCACCGGTCCCGGTCCACGCTGCGGTTCCGGCCCGCGCGCTGGAGACGTTCATCGTAGGCTGACGCGATGCTCGACCTGAGCGCCGCCGCGCTGGTCGCCGCCTACGGGCGGCGGGAGTTGTCGCCGGTCGAGGTGGCGACGCCGCGCTGGCGCGCATCGAGGCGGCCACGGCAGCTCAACGCGTTCTGCCGGGTCGACGGCGACCACGCGCGCGCGAGGCGCGCGCGTCGGCGGCACGCTGGGCGCGGGCGACCCGGCGGTCTGCTCGACGGCGTCCCCGTCGCGATCAAGGATGTCTTCCTGACACGCGGGCGGCCGACGCTGCGCGGCTCGCTGGCAGTCGACCCGCTTGGGCCATGGGAGGCGACGCCCCCGCGGTCGCCGCGCTGCGGGCCCATGGCGCGGTCCTCATCGGGAAGACGACGACCCGGAGCTCGGCTGGAAGTGCGTAACCGACAGCCCGCCATGGCGTCACGCGCAACCCGTGGGACCGCGACGCACCCCGGGCGGGTCGAGCGGGGGCAACGCGGCGGCGCTCGCGGCCGGCATGGTGCCGCTCGCGCTTGGCACCGACGGCGCCGGCTCGATCCGCATCCCCTCGGTTTCTGCGGCGTCGTCGGCCTGAAGCCGACGTTGGCCGCGTGCCGCTGTGGCCGCCGAGCCCGTTCGGCTCGTCGCGCATGGCGGCCCGATGGCGCGCACGGTCGCGGACGTGGCGCTGATGCTCGACGTGATCGGGCGGCCGGAGGCGCCCGACGGAGGCGCCGCCGCGCCGCCGCCTCTGCGCGCCGGCCTCGACGCCGGCGTGGCCGGCCTGCGGTCGCTACAGCCCGACCTCGGCACGGGCCTGGGTCGACCCGAGGTGACGCCTGCGTCGCCGCGGCCGTCGCGGCGCTCGGCGAGCTCGGCGCGCACGTCGAGCGCGCGACCCGGGTTCGCCGACCCCGCCCCACGCTCGACGTGCTGTGGTGGCCGGTGCCGCGCGGCGTCGTGGGCGGCCTGCCGACACGCGAATGCTCGACCCCGGCCTGCGCGCGTCGCCGCGGCCGGGCAGGCCTGACCGCCGGCGCGCTAGCTCGGCCGCGCTGGCCGCGCGACGCGCTGGCACCGCATGAGCAGCGTTCCTAGCGAGTGGGACCTGCTCTGACGCCGGCGCTGCCGATCCCCGCGTTCGCCGCCGGGCGCGACGTGCCACGAGGGCTGGGACGATGGCGCACTGGCAGAGCTGGACGCCGTTCACGTATCCCTTCAACCTCACCAGCAGCCAGCCGCGGGCGTGCCCTGCGGGTTCACCGCGGAGGGCCTGCCGATCGGGCTGCAGCTCGTCGGCCCGCGCCACGCCGACGCGCTCGTGCTACGCGCCGCGCACGCCTGCGAGGCCGCGCATCCGCAGCCGACGGTCAGCCCACGACGGCGGTGATCGTCACCGCGCCGCGCGCCCGGGCCACCGACACGCGGTGGTGGCCGTCGAGCACGGCGTAGCCGCCGGCCACGCGCGCGACCGAGATCGGCGGCAGCCCCGTGCCGCGCGTCTCGGCCAGCCAGACCGCCAGCCAGCGGCCGCGGGAGCGCCGGATCGGCCGGAACTCGCAGTCGAACTCGGCCGCCCGGCTGGGCTCGAGCGTGCCCACGATCTCGTCCAGCGCGATCTCCCGCACGCCGCCCGGCGCGGCCTGCGCGAGGTCGTGCACGGCCAGGCCGCTGCCGCAGCGCGCCCGCCGCCGCGCGCGCACGGCGCGGTCGAACGCCCGCCCGGCCTGCGTCGCCTCCCAGCCGATCCAGCTTGCATGGTGCATGCGGCCACCATGCCGCCGCGGGGGCCTGCGGGCGATGGGGCGACCGCGCACTTAAGGGTGCGGCTCTCCGCCGGCTCCTCGTTGCGCCGGCGAACGCCCGGCTGGGTAACGGGGGTGAGGGAATTGGCCCCGGTTTCCGGATGATCGTGTCTCTCGCGCTCGCGGCGAACTGGGGCTCCTTGGCGTCGCATGGAGGCTGTTGCACAAGTCGGTCAAAGATGAGGTGCGTCAATGTGCCGTGGGACGCCACCATGCACGGAGAGCCGGCACGGCAGTGTCAGTGGGACGAGACCTTCTGAGGAGCCGCCTTCGCCCGCCCGTGTCCCACCGTTGAGGTCCGAGCGCTTCGGCGCGGCTTTGCGCAACAGCCTCATGGCGACGGTTACGCGCCCCACGTGTTTCCGGTGTGACACCTTCGCGGTCGGCCGTGATCGGTTCGCACGCTGCAGCGATCGATCATGCGCGGCGGAACGCTCACCCACCCCCTACAAGCCAGCTGTTCACCGCCGCCAGCGGCCCACCCACATGCGCAGGTGCAGCACGCCGTCCGCCACCCGGAAGCAGTCGGCCCCGCCCGGGCGCACGGCGACCGCCTCCGACACCAGCGCCGGATCGCCCGAGCCGCGGGCGAGCCAGTCGGCGTAGTCGAGCTCGAGCGGGACGATCCGCTCCTCCTCGAGCGTCATGCCGGCGCCCAGCGCGCGCAGCCGGCGCTGCGGCAGCGCGGCCCAGTGCGACGGGTCGCGCAGCCGTTCCGCCTCGGTGGCGTAGGCCGCGGCGTCGACGTCGTCGTCGACCATCTGATCGGCGATCACCACCGCGCCGCCGGGGCGCACGACCCGGGCCAGCTCGGCCACCAGGCGGGCGGGCACCGGGATGTGATGGACGGCGAAGCGGGCGATCGCGCCGTCGAAGCTCGCCTCCGGCAGCCCGGTCGCCGTCGCGTCGCCGAGCACGAACGACACGTTGCCCAGCCCGGCCGCCTCGCGGCGCGCCACGTCGAGCATGGCCGGCGTCGCGTCGACGCCCACCACCTCGCCGGTCAGGGGGGCCAGCGCGCGGCTGACCAGCCCGGGGCCGCAGGCGGCCTCCAGCCAGCGCTCGTCAGGGCCCGGTGCGGCGAACCGCACCAGCCCGTTCAGCGTCGCCTCCGCGTTCGCCACCGCCGCCGTGTTGAACGACTCCGCCTGGCGGGTGAACTCCCCGCGAATCGTCTCCTCGTGCATCCCAGAGAGGATGATGGCGGTGCGCCCAGTCCTCGCGCACCCAGCCGCGCACCATGCCGTTGATCGAGTGCCGGTACTTGAGCGCCAGGGCCAGGTGGCCGGCGAACAGGATCACCGACGCGTACATCAGCCAGTCGTGGATGAGCAGCGTGTTGGCGAAGCGGAAGCGGGTGTCGCGCTCGCCGAGCCACAGCAGCGTCCCGGTCACCGTGAACAGCACGGCGAAGGCGGCGGTGGCGATGGCGTTGAGCATCTGACCGCGGTTGAAGCGCCCCTCGACGAGGAACTCGATCTCCCGCCGCGTCGCCCGCAGCCGGCGGCGGTTGCCGAACAGCACGATCAGCGCCAGCGCGCACAGCCAGGCGGCGGCCGTGTAGACGTGGATGTCCTTGAACAGCCAGCGCCGCCCGACCAGCTCCGACAGCGCCGGCAGGTAGAGGCACAGCCCGCTGGCCAGCAGGATCAGGAACGCCGTCGCGTGGGTCCAGTGCAGCGTGCGCTCGGTGCGGCTGAAGCGCTCAACCGTAGCCATTGGAGTGCCCCACCCACGCGTTCTGGTCGTAGCCGAGGGACTCCCAATAGCCGCCGGTCAGCCGGGGGACGAGCTCCATCCGCTGCAGCCACTTGACGCCCTTGTAGCCGTACATGCGGGGGATGACCACGCGGGCCGGCGCCCCGTGCGGCCGGGTCAGCGGCTGCCGCTCCATCTCGTACGCGAGCATCGTGTCCGGCAGCTGCGCCTCGCCCAGCGTGAGCGAGTCCTCGTAGGGGCGCTCGGCGCTGACGAAGCGGATCGCATGGGCGGACGGCAGCGGTTCCACCTGCGCCAGCAGGTCGTGGAAGCGCACGCCGGCCCAGTGGACGTCCTTCACGGTCCAGCCGGTCACGCAGTGGAACGTCGACACCTGCTCGGCCCGCGGCAGCGCCTGCAGGTCGGCGAGCGAGAACTCCTGGGGGCGGCGCACCAGCCCGTCGATCCGCAGCCGCCAGCGCGCGGCGTCGAGGTCCGGCATGACGCCGGTGATGGTGTAGATGCGCCAGCCGCCGAGCGGCAGCAGGTTCGCGCCGAGCTGCGCGAAGCCCGACGTCAGCGGCGACAGCACGCGGCTCGCGGGCCCGGCCCAGGCGAACGCGCTGACCCCACCGAGCACCAGTCCGAGGAAGGCGCGGCGGCCGACCGGCTTTCGCGCTTCGGGCTCCATGTCCTGAAGGTACTCGGCAATCCTCCGGCAAGCCCGTGGCAAACGCGCCAGGAGAGCCTTGCTCTCATGAGAACGATCCTGATCGCCCTCGGCGTGCTGGCCCTGACGCCCGCCGCCGCGCACGCGACCACCGTGAGCTATGCCCCCGACGGCGCGCTGGTCGTGACCGCCGCCGCCGGGGAGCGCAACCAGGTCAGCCTCCAGGCGGACGACGACGATCCGGGCAAGGTCATCGTCTACGAAGGCGGCACGGGCGTCCACATCAGCGGCCCGTGCCCGGGCTACGACTACACCCAGGACTGCGCGGTCGGCCCCGCGGGCGTGCGCGTCGACCTGGGCGACGGCGACGACCGCGCCACCGTCTCGCTCGGGCTGCCGGCGAGCCTGAAGGTCTCGCTCGGCGGCGGCGCCGGCAACGACGACCTGCGGGCCCAGGACCAGGACAGCATGCTCGACGGCGGCCCCGGCGACGACAAGCTGCAGGGCGGCAACGGCCGCGACACGCTGCTGGGCGGCGACGGCAACGACACGCTGGAGGGCCGCGGCGGCGCCGACACCCTCAACGGCGGCGCCGGCGACGACCTGCTGTCCGGCGACGGCAACCAGGACGCGGCGCCCGACGTGATCGACGGCGGCCCGGGCACGGACCGCATGGAGGACGACTGGGAGGCCGGCGACGTCTCCTCCGAGCCGCCCGTGGCGGTCACGCTGGCCGGCGGCGCCGATGACGGCCGTCCCGGCGAGGGCGACGACATCCGCAACGTCGAACGGATCGTCTCGCACACGTCCTCCGCCCTCGTGGGCACCGACGCGCCCGAGGACCTCGAGGTCTTCCAGGTGGACGAGCCGAGCACGATCGCCGGCAACGGCGGCAACGACGTCCTGAAGGGCAGCAACGGCGCCGACAAGATCGACGGCGGCGCGGGCGACGACGACATCGACGCCGGCTACGGCGACGACACGATCACCGGCGGGCCCGGGCGCGACCGCATCTCGGGCGACCTGCGCAGCGGCGGCTGCGGCCCCGTGTGGTGCGACCTGCCGTTCGGCAACGACACGATCTACGCCCAGGACGGCGAGCCGGACAGCATCGCGTGCGGGTACGGCCAGGACACGGTGTACGCGGACGCGGTCGACACCGTCGCCGGCGACTGCGAGACCGTGGTCCGCGGCACTGCGTCCACGCCCGTTCCGGGCGGCGGCGGCGCCACGCCGCCGCCGGCGCACCATCGCCCGGCGCTCGTCCGCCTGAAGGTGCACGGGCGCTCATTGGTGGTGACGGCCCGCAACGCCGTCCGGGTGCGGGTCGCCGTCCGCCACGTCCGCACGGTCACCCGCGCCCTCCACTCCGGAAAGGCGATCTTCACCCTTCCGCGCGGGCGCCACCGGGTCACGGTGACCGCACTGGGGGCGCACGGCGAGAAAAGCGCTCAGCGCTCGCTCAACGCGGTGGTGCGCGCTTAGACTGGCGCGCATGAGACGTCGCTTCGTGTCGTCCTCGGGCCGAAGGGGCGCGGGCTGGTCGTCTGGGACGACAACGGCGACGAGAAGATCAAGGCCGTGAAGATCGACGCCACCACCCTGCTCAAGCGCTGATGCCGGCCCTGGCCGAAGCCCTGGCCCGCAGCGCGCGGCGGCACCCGGACCGCGAGGCCGTGGTGACGCCGGCGCTGCGCTGGTCCTACGCCGAGCTCGATGCGCGGGTCGGCGCGGCCGCCCGCCACCTCGCCGGGCTCGGCCTGGCCAAGGGCGACCGGCTGGCGCTGCTGTGCGGCAACGACCCGGGGTTCATCGTCACGCTCTATGCCGCGCTCCGCCTCGGCGCGATCTTCGTGCCGGTCAACCCGCGCTCGGCGCCGCCCGAGGTGGAGTTCATCCTCGGCGACTGCGGCGCGAAGGTGTTCGCCTTCTCGCCCGCGCTGGCGGACACGGCCGGGCGGGTGCGGCGCGGCGACGTCGTGTTCGTGGAGACCGACGAGCTGCTGGCCGCCCAGGGCGAGGGCGTGGCCGCCGGCGTCGACGAGTCCGACGACGCGGAGATCCTCTACACGTCCGGGACCACCGGCCGGCCGAAGGGCGTCCTGCTCGACCACCACCGGGTGGTCTGGGTGGGCGTCGGCGTGAGCACCGCGGTCGGCCTGCGCGAGGGCGACCGGATGCTCCACGTCGCGCCCTTCTACCACTCGGCCGAGCTCAACCTGTTCCTCATCACGGGAACCACGCTCGGCTGCACGCACGTCGTCCCCGGCGCGTTCGAGCCGGCGCAGACGCTCGAGCTGCTCGAGCGCGAGCGGGTCGCCACGTTCTTCGGCGTGCCCACGATGTACCAGCGGCTGCTGCGCGAGCCTTCGCTCGCCTCACGGGACCTCAGCGCCTGGCGGATCGGCATGTTCGGCGCGGCGCCGATGGCGCCGGCGGTGGTCGAGCGGCTGGTGGCCGCGCTGCCGTCGGTGCAGCTCTACAACCTGTGCGGGCTCACCGAGGCCGGGCCGGGCGGCATCTACCTGCCGCCGCGCGACCTGCTGCGCAAGCCGGGCGCGGGCGGGAAGGCGATCCCGAACACCGAGGCGCGGGTGGTCGGCGACCACGGCCGCGACGTCCCGGCCGGCGGGACGGGCGAGCTCGTGCTGCGCGGCGAAACGATCATGAAGCGCTACTGGGAGCGCCCGGAGGCCACGGCGGAGGCGCTGCGCGACGGCTGGCTGTACACGGGCGACATCGCGGCGATCGACGCGGAGGGCTACATCACGCTCGTCGACCGCAAGAAGGACATGATCATCACGGGCGGCATGAACGTGTACTCGATCGAGGTGGAGAACGCCCTGCTCGCCCACCCCGACGTGCTCGACTGCGCCGTCGTGTCCGCGCCGCACGAGCTGTACGGCGAGAGCATCGTCGCCGTGGTCGACGCGCGCCCGGGCGTGGAGCTGACGCTCGAGGAGATCCGCACGCACTGCCGGCCGCTGCTGGCCGACTACAAGGCGCCGCACCGGCTCGTGCTGGCCCCGATCCCCCGCAACCCCTCGGGCAAGATCCTCAAGTACAAGCTGCGCGAGCAGGTCGCCTGACGTGCGGATCACGGTCACGGTCAATTCCGTGCCGTACACGCGCGACGTCGAGCCGCGGCTGCTGCTCGTGCACTTCCTGCGCGACGAGCTCGGGCTGACCGGCACGCACTGGGGCTGCGACACGTCCAACTGCGGGACCTGCGTCGTGCTGATGGACGGCGAGCCGGCGAAGTCGTGCACCGTGCTCGCCGCCACGGCCGAGCGCTACGAGATCACCACCGTGGAGGGGCTCGAGCGCGACGGCGTGCTCGACCCGGTCCAACAGGGGTTCCACGAGCAACACGGCCTGCAGTGCGGCTTCTGCACGCCGGGCATGCTCCTCACCGCCCGCGCCCTGCTCGACCGCAACCCGCACCCCACCGACGCGGAGATCCGCACGGCGATCTCCGGCCAGATCTGCCGTTGCACGGGGTACGCCACGATCGTGCGCTCGATCCGCTGGGCGGCGGATCACCCGGCCTGAGCCGCCGCCGCGCGCCGCCGCCGCCGGGCCACGCTACCCCGTCCGCTGGCCTGGATCCGCCAGGCCGCGCCACAGCGTGACGTGCACGTTGCGGCGGGCCACCCCGCCGGTCCGGCCCGTGGAGATCGCCTGGGTGGCCTCGGGCGTCGTGGCGAACCGCTGCAGCGCCAGCGCGGCGGGCAGCGCGCGGCCGAGCCCGAGCGTGCTCGCGTGCCAGAGCTCGACGACGGGCGTGCCGCGCACGTCGAGCCGCACGAGCCCGCGCCGGTGCGTCTCGTGGGCCAGCGCCAGCACGATCCCGTTGCCGGCCGCGGCGGCGGCGAGCGGGTCCTTGCGAGCCGCGATCTCCGGCGCGAGCCCGTGGCGGCCGAGGAACCGGCCCGTGCCGGTCGTGGGGTCCAGGCCCGCCGGATCGACGAGCCAGCGCTCGCGCGCCAGATCCGCCGGCGCGATCGCGGCGACGCCGGCGAGCGGATGCTCTGGCGCCGCGGCCACGACGAACCGGCAGCGCAGGAACGGCGCCGCGGCGATCGTCGTCACCGGCCCCGGGTGCGGGCCGAGGGCGATGTCCGCCCGCCGGTGCTCCAACGCGCCGGCGAACTCGCCGCCCGCCAGGCGGTCGAGCGCCACCTCGACGCCGTCCTCACGCGCCGTGAACGCGGCGAGCAGCGGCCCGACGTGCGCGGCCGCGACGCCCGTGGCCACGACCTGCAACGGGCCGCCCGACTGCGCCACCGACCGCCGGGCCTGCTCCGCGAGCGCCAGGATCTCGCCGGCCAGCGCGGCCAGCCGCCGCCCGCCGGCGGTCAGCGCGATGCCGCGCCCGTCGCGCACGAACAACTCGTCGCCCAGCTCCTTGCGCAGCGCGGCCACCGCCACCGACACCGCCGGCTCGGTCACCCGCAGCTCCGCTGCGGCCGCCTTGACCGACCCGTGCCGGGCCACGAGCACGAACGACTGCAGCTGCGCGAGCGTCACCGGCCCGCCCCGGGGGTGAGCAGGCCGCGGTCGAACGCGGCGGCCACGGCCGACGCGCGCTGCCCGAGCGTGAGCACGCGCATCGCCAGCCGCTCGCGCCGCTCGATCATGCCTGAAAGCTGTTGGTCACTGCCATCGTCGTGGCCTAAGCGATCGCTTAAAGTCTAGTTGACAGGCTCCCCATAACACCGGCAAGGTGTGCGTCGAGGAGATCCAGGAGGGTGACCTGCAGGTACCAGCACCATTCGGTTACGAGCGCGCCACGAGCGTCGAGCACGCGCTTGCGCTGCTGGACGATCTGGGGCCGGAGGCACGGCTCCTGGCCGGGGGCCACTCGCTGCTGCCGATGATGAAGCTGCGCCTGGCCACACCGAGCCACCTCGTGGACATCGACCCGCTGGCCGGCGAGCTCGGCTACATCCGCCGCCACGCTGGCGAGGTGCGGATCGGCGCGATGACGCGCCACAACGCGCTGCTCGAGTCCGAGTTGCTGCGCGCCGAGTTGCCGATCTTCACCGACGCCGAGCAGGTGATCGCCGACCCCGTCGTTCGCAACCGCGGGCACGATCGGCGGCGCGCTGTGCCAGGCCGACCCGTCCGAGGACCTGTCCGCGGTGTGCGCGGCGGTGGGCGCGCAGCTGGTGATCCGGGCGCGCGACCGCGAGCGGGTGGTGGACATGGCGGCGTTCCACAAGGGGCCGTACGAAACCGCGGTCGGGCCGGCCGAGATGCTCACGGAGATCCGCGTCCCGCTGCGCGCGCGCGCCGGCAGCGCGTACGCCAAGGTCGGCCGCCGGGCGGGCGACTGGGCGGTCGTCGCGGCCGGTGCGGCGATCGAGCTCGCCGCCGGCGACGCGATCGCCCACGCCGGGCTCGCGCTCGTGGCCGCCGGTGGCGACATCACCGCCGGCGCGGCCGAGGCGGCGCTGGCCGGCGAGGCGCCGTCCGGAGAGCTGTTCGCGCGCGCCGGGGCCATCGCGGCCGAGACCTGCGACCCGGTCAGCGACCAGCGCGGGTCGAAGGAATACAAGCGTCACGTCGTCGGCGTCCTCACGGAGCGCGTGCTCGCGCGCGCCACCGACAGGGCAAGGCAACAGAGGGAGAAGTGAGCATGCCAACCGCATTGGCCGCCTCCACGGGCTGGACCGTGGGGATCGTGCTGGGGATCGTGGTGATCCTCATAGCCGCGGCGATCGTGATCACGATCGTCGCGCTGGCCCAGAGGATCGCCGGCCAGGCGCGAACCGCCGTGGAGGGCGTCGGCGTCGTCAAGCGGCAGACCGACGGCCTGCCCGGCGTCGCCCGCATCAACGACTCGGGGGTGCGCATCCTGCACTCGGCCCGGGCGCTCAGGAAGGTGGCGGTCGGAAAGTGACCATCCGCGAAGCGATGGTCGAAGCGACCGGCAATGGCGCCCGGCGGGCGAGTGGCGGTGGTCGCCAGTGAGCGCCTGGGATCTCGCGCTGGTCATCGGCCTCGTCGCCGCGCTCATCGTGGCCGTCCTGCTGCTGATGCTGATCCGCGCCGTGCGCGACATCGAGCACTCCGCCGACGGCCTGCTGGCCGTGGCGGGCGAGGTGGCGGGCAACACGTCGAACATCCCCCAGCTGCAGGCGACCGCGCCCGTGCTGGCCCTGATCGTCGAGGAGGCCGTCGTCCAGGACGGCTACATGAACGCGCTGACCGACGGATATGGAGGTGTCCCGGCATGAGCGGCCACGCTGCCATGAGCGTCGCGCTCGCCGTCGTCGTCGTCGCCGTGCTCGCCGCCGCGCTGATCGAGGTGCGCCGCGGCCTGCGCAGCATCTCCCAGACCCTGAACACGCTGGCCGGCGCGCTCGAGGGCGTGGAGGCCGAGCACCTGCGCCCGCTCGAGCCGGCCGTCAAGGCCATCAACGCCCAGTTCGACATCATCCTGTCGGCGCTGCCGGGAATCGCGGCCAAGGCCGCGGTCGTGGCGGAGAGGAGGCCGCAGATGACCCTCTGGTGGATTCTCGACCTCGTGCTGCTGCTCGCGGTCGTCCCGGTCGTGGTGATCCTGCTGCGCGACGTGCTGAACGCGTCCCGCAGCATCGTGCCGAGCATCACCCGGATCACCGCCGCGGCGCGGGCGGGGTCGAAGGACCTCGACGCCGCCCCGCTCCTGCTCACCACGCAGGACCAGGTCATCAAGACGGTCGAGAACGTCGCCAACTACGGCGGCTCGCTCGACGTGATCGTGGACGACGCGTGATGTCCGGTCCCGCCGTCCTGCTGCTCATCACCGTCGTGGCGATCGTGCTCGCGCTCGTCTACTTCCTCGTGTCCACGATCCTGGCGCTGCGCCAGATCGCCGGCGGGCTGGACGAGGCGATCGCCGCCGTGGGCGAGATCGTCCAGAAGTCCGAGCCGGTGAACCCGATCGTCGAGACGATCAACCAGCACCTCGACGCCGCCGTCGGCGCGCTCGAGGGCCTGCTGGTCAAGAAGGCCGGGATGGCCGACGCCGTCGGCCTGGTCGAGGGGCTCTACCCCGGCGCGGCCGCCGCGGGGTTCCGCAACTTCCCGGAGTCCAAGACCACCAAGGCGCCGCGGATCGGCGAGGTCTACACGCGCGGGACGCTGACGCTCGCGCGGCTGGGCCGCGAGGCGCCGATCGCCGCCGCCAGCCCGGCCGGCGGCCCCGTGCTGCGCAACGTCAGCGGCGGCAGCCTGGCCGCCCGCGCTGCTCTACAGCGGCGCGCGCCCGGACCGCTCGCCGATCATCGGCACGAACTCGCCCATCCAGTACGAGGAGCGCGATGCAGACCCCAGCGCCGTTTGACTACGAGCGGGCGACGAGCGTCGACGGCGCCATCGCCGCGCTCAAGCGGCACGGCGGCGACGCCCGCGTCGTGGCCGGCGGCCACAGCCTGCATCCCGATGATGAAGCTGCGCCTCGCCGCGCCGTCCGCGCTCGTCGACATCAACGACCTCGACCTCGCGTACATCCGCGAGGACGGCGGCGAGATCGCCATCGGCGCGCTCACCCGCCACGTCGAGCTGCTCGAGTCCGAGCTGCTGGAGGAGCGCTTCCCGGCGTTCCGCGACGCCGAGCTGGTGATCGCCGACCCCGTGGTGCGCAACCGCGGCACGATCGGCGGCTCGCTCTGCCAGGCCGACGCCGCGGAGGACCTGTCCGCGGTGTGCGCGGCGCTGAAGGCCAGGGTCGTGATCCGCGGGGAGAGCGGCGAGCGCACCGTCCCGCTGAGCGAGTTCCACCTCGGCCCGTGGACGACCGCGGTCGGCGACGGCGAGCTGCTCACCGAGATCCGGCTCCCGGTGAAGGCCGGCGCCGGCAGCGCGCACGAGAAGGTCGAGCGCCGCGCGGGCGACTGGGCGATCGCCGCGGTCACCGCCGCGGTGTGGCTCGACGGCGACACGATCGCCGACGTCGGCATCGGCATGAGCGCGGTCGGCATGACCACGCTCGAGCTGCCCCGGGCCGAGGAGCTGCTGAAGGGCCGGCGCCCGAGCGACGAGCTGTTCGAGCAGTGCGGCGCGTTCGCGTCGGAGGACTGCTCGCCGGTGCCCGACGGCCGCGGCCCGGTCGACTACAAGCGCCACCTCGTGGGGGTGCTGACCAAGCGGGCGCTGCGCCGAGCCGCCGCCCGCGCCCTGAGGCAGGAGGCCTGATGGAAATCTCGATCACCATCAACGGCGAGACGGTGTCGCGCGACGTGGAGCCGCGCACGCTGCTCATCCACTTCATCCGCGACACGCCGGGGCTGACCGGCACGCACTGGGGCTGCGACACGTCCAACTGCGGCGCCTGTGTCGTGCTGATGGACGGCAAGCCGCTGAAGTCGTGCACGGCGCTCGCCGCCATGTGCGAGGGGCACGAGCTCCGCACGGTCGAGTCGCTGGAGACCGAGGCCGGCCTCGACCCGATCCAGCAGGGCTTCCACGAGTGCCACGCGCTGCACTGCGGGTTCTGCACGCCCGGGATGCTGATGACCACGCGGGCGCTGCTGGACGAGAACCCCGACCCGTCCGAGGAGGAGATCCGGATGGCGATCTCCGGGCAGATCTGCCGCTGCACGGGCTACAAGAACATCGTCGCCGCCGTCCGCTGGGCGGCCGAGCACCAGGAGGCGCGGGCATGAGCGCGATCGAGGACCGGCCGATCGGCTTCGGGCGCCTCAAGCGCAAGGAGGACGCGCGCTTCATCCGCGGCAAGGGCACCTACCTGGACGACATCCGGCTGCCCGGGATGCTGCACGCGGCGATCCTGCGCTCGCCCGTTCGCCCACGCGAAGATCAACTCGATCGACACGTCGGCGGCGCTGGCCGCCCCGAACGTCGCCGCGGTGATCACGGCCAAGGACCTGGAGACGCTCGGGCTGGCCTGGATGCCGACGATCTCCTACGACACCCAGGCCGTGCTGGCCGGCGACAAGGTGCGCTTCCAGGGCCAGGAGGTGGCGTGCGTGATCGCCACCGACGAGTACTCGGCCCGCGACGCGCTGCAGCCTCATCGACGTCGACTACGACCCGCTGCCGGCGGTGGTCAACGCCCGCCAGGCGCTCGACCCGGACGCGCCGCTGATCCGCGACGACAAGGACGGGCCAGGTCGACAACCTGGCCAGCCCGACCTGGGAGGCGGGCGACGAGGACGCCGCGGACCGGGCGTTCGCCGAGGCCGACACGTCGTCACGCGCGACATCATCTACCCGCGCTGCCATCCCGCGCCGCTGGAGACGTGCGGGATGATCGCCGACTTCAACCCGGAGACCGGCCAGCTCGACATCTACAACGGCAACCAGGCGCCGCACGCCCACCGCACCGTGTACGCGCACGTCGCCGGCCTGGCCGAGCACATGATCCGGATCCGCTGCAACGACATCGGCGGCGGCTTCGGCAACAAGGTGCCGGTCTATCCGGGCTACGTGTGCGCGATCGCCGGCTCGATCGTGGCCGGCGCGCCGGTCAAGTGGATCGAGGACCGCAGCGAGAACCTGATGTCCACCGGGCTTCGCCCGCGACTACATGATGCACGCCGAGATGTGCGCGAAGGACGGGAAGATCACCGGCCTGCGCGTCGACGTCATCGCCGACCACGGCGCGTTCGACTCGACCGCCCAGCCGACGAAGTTCCCCGCCGGCTTCTTCCACATCGTCTGCGGCTCCTACGACCTCAGGCCGCCAGCCACGTCAAGGTCAAGGCGGTCTACACGAACAAGGCGCCGGGCGGCGTCGCCTACCGCTGCTCGTTCCGCATCACCGAGGCCGTCTACCTCGTCGAGCGGATGGTCGACGCGCTGGCGCTGGAGATGAGGGTCGACCCGATCGACCTGCGGATGCGGTCGTTCATCAAGCTCCGAGCAGTTCCCGTACGAGACGACCACCGGCTGGACGTACGACTCGGGCGACTACCACAAGACCATGCGGGTGGCGATGGACATCGCCGGCTACGAGGACCTGCGCCGCGAGCAGGCGGAGAAGCGCGCCCGCGGCGAGCTGATGGGCATCGGCGTCTCGTTCTTCACCGAGGGCGTCGGCGCCGGCCCGCGCAAGCACATGGACATCCTCGGGCTGGCGATGAACGACGGCGCCGACCTGCGCGTGCACCCGTCGGGCAAGGCGGTCGTCTCGCTCTCCGCCCAGACGCAGGGCCAGGGCCACGAGACGACGTTCGCGCAGATCGTGGCCGAGGAGCTGGGCATCCCGCCGGAGGACGTCGAGGTCCGCCACGGCGACACGGACAAGTCGCCCTACGGCCTGGGCACGTACGGCAGCCGCTCGACGCCGGTGTCGCGGCGCGGCCGTCGCGGTCGTCTCGCGCAAGGTGCGCGACAAGGCCCGGGCGATCGCCGCCTCGATGCTCGAGACCCGCCCCGAGGACCTGGCCTGGGAGAAGGGCCGCTGGTACGTCAAGGGCGACCCGACGCAGGGCGCGTCGATCTTCGACATCACCAAGCGCGCCTACAGCGGCGACGCGCTGCCCGAGGGCATGGAGGGCGGCCTGGACGCCCAGGTCATCTACGACCCGCCGAACCTCACCTACCCGTACGGCGCCTACATCGCGGTGGTCGACGTCGACGCCGAGACCGGCCACGTGACGGTGCGCCGCTTCATCGCCGTCGACGACTGCGGCGTGCGGATCAACCCGATGATCGTCGAGGGGCAGATCCACGGCGGCCTGGCCGAGGGCGTCGGGCATCGCGCTGATGGAGGTGATCACGTTCGACGAGGAGGGCAACTGCCTCAACGGCTCGTTCATGGACTACCTGATCCCGACCGCGCTCGAGTGCCCGGACTTCGAGCTGGGGGAGACGGTCACGCCCTGCCCGCATCACCCGCTGGGCGCCAAGGGCGTCGGCGAGTCGCCCAACGTCGGCTCGCCGCCGGCGATCGTCAACGCGGTGATCGACGCGCTGCACGAGACCCACGGCGTCGACCACATCGACATGCCGTGCACGCCCAGCCCGCGTGTGGGCGGCCATGCAGGGGCGCGCCGAGCCGCCGCAATGAGTGGACGAGCTCGATTCACCTCGCGCCCGACGTCGAGACGCTGGCGCAGCGCCTGGCGGGCCGTCGACTACCTGGTCGACGAGGGCCTGGCGACGGCGATGTTCCTCGGCCTCCGCCTCCCGCAGCCGCTGCTGCTGGAGGGGGAGGCCGGCGTCGGCAAGACCGAGGCGGCCAAGGCGCTCGCGGGCGCGCTGGACACGCCGCTGATCCGCCTGCAGTGCTACGAGGGCATCGACGCTGCCGAGGCGCTGTACGAGTGGAACTATCCCGCGCCAGCTGCTGGCCATCCGCCTCGCCGAGGCGAACGACCGGCGGCTCGGCCGAGGACGAGCCTGTTCTCCCGCGAATACCTGTCGCGCGGCCGCTGCTGCGGGCGCTGCGAGCACCCCGGGCCGCGCCCGGCGGTGCTGCTGATCGACGAGATCGACCGCGCCGACGACGACTTCGAGGCGTTCCTGCTCGAGCTGCTCGGCCGAGGCGGCGGTGACGATCCCGGAGCTGGGGACGATCCGGGCCGACGTGCCCGCCGGCGATCGTGCTGACGACCAACCGCACGCGCGACCTGCACGACGCGGTCAAGCGCCGCTGCCTGTACCAGTGGATCGACTACCCGTCGCCCGAGCGCGAGCTGGAGATCGTCCGCCGCCGCGTGCCCGGCGCGGCCGAGTCGCTGGCCGTGCAGGTGGTGGCCGCGGTGGCGAAGATGCGCGACGGCGACATGCAGAAGCCGCCGGGCATCGCCGAGGCGATCGACTGGCTGGCCGCGCTGAGCTCCTCGGCGTGGGCGCGCTCGACGCCCGCACGATCGAGCGCACGCTGGGCTGCGTCCTGAAGTACTGCGAGGACCAGGACACGGCGCGCGCGGCCGGGCTGGAGACGCTGGTATGAGGGCGGCCACCGCGGTCGCGGAGCTCGAGCTGGACCTGCCGGCGCTCGCCGCGGCGTTCGGTCGGCGGCTGCACGCGGCGGGCGTGCCCGTCACGGCCGAGCGCTCCGCGCGCTTCGCCGAGGCGCTCGCGCTGACCCGGCCGGTGGCCCGCCGCGCGGCTGTACTGGACCGCGCGCGCCGTGCTGGTGTCGGACGCGGCCCAGCTGAAGGCGTTCGACGCGGTGTTCCACGAGGTGTTCGGGGCGCGCGTGTTCATGGCCGACGAGGAGTGCCGGACGCCGGCACCGCGGCGGCGCCGCCCGACGACCGCGCGCCCGGCCGCGGGCGGCCAGGCGCCGAGGGCGCGCCCGGCGGCGGCCTCGCCGCCGCGGCGAGGGCGCCGATGAGCCGCGCGAGCTGGCCGATCCCGGTCGCCGCCAGCGACGAGGAGCGCCTGCGCGGCAAGCGCTTCGACGCGCTCGAGCCCGGCGAGCTGGCGCAGCTCTACGCGCTGATGACGCCGGCTGCGCATCGCGGCGCCCGAGCAGCGCACGCGCCGCGCCCGGCGCGACCGCCGGGGCGAGCGGATCGACCTGCGCCGCACGCTGCGCGGCAGCCTGCGCACCGGCGGCGACCCGATCCGCCTCGCCCGCCGCCGCCGCCGCGTCATCCGCCGGCGGATCGTGCTGCTGTGCGACATCAGCGGCTCGATGGAGCCCTACGCCCGCGCCTACCTGCAGTTCCTGACCTGCGCGGCGGGCGCCGGGCCGAATGCCGAGGCGTTCGTGTTCGCCACCCGCCTCACGCGCATCACGCGCGCGCTCGCCACCCGCAGCCCCGAGCGGGCGATCCAGCGCGCCGCCGCCGCCGCGCCCGACTGGTCGAGCGGCACGCGGATCGGCGATGCGCTGAAGGCGTTCAACGACCGTCACGGCCGCCGCGGCATGGCCCGCGGTGCGGTGATCGTGATCCTGTCGCGACGGCTGGGAGCGCGGCGAGCCCGAGCTGGTGGGCCGCGAGATGGCGCGGCTGTCGCGGCTCGCCCATCGCATCGTCTGGGTCAACCCGCGCGTGAGCGCGGCGGGCTTCGTGCCCCGGGCCGGCGGCATGGCGGCGGCGCTGCCGCACGTCGACGCGCTGGTCTCCGGCCACTCGCTCGACGCCCTGCACCGAGGTCGTCGAGGCGATCGGCGCCGACCGCGCCCGCGCCCCGGAGATCCCGGAGCCGCTCGACGAGGACGAGCCGTGGGGCAGCGCCACGCCGGTGGCCGGCAGCTCGGTGGCGATGCCCTCCGGCTACGGCCCGAGCCGAGGGAGGACGACGCCCGGATGGACGACATGAGGCGGCACGAGGGCAACTCTGACGCGGCGGGTTCCCTGTCGGAGTCTGCATCTACCCGGGCTGCGACCGGCCGGCGGTGCCGCCGCACCCGCAGGGCGGCCCGCAGCCGGCGTTCTGCGACCGGGAGGACCACAACGCATTGACCGCGCACCAGGAGCGGGTGCGCCTGGCAGAACGAGGAGGCGGAGCGTGGCTGACGAGGCCTATCGCGCGGTGTTCCTGCGCGTCCACCCGACGGGCAAGATGGTGCTGAGCCTGACCACCGAGGCCGACGGCCACGAGGCCGAGTACGCGCAGTGGTGGCCGAGCAGCTCGGCGTCCCGTCGCTCGACGTCAAGGTCGTGCCGGCCGACGAGAACCGCTTCGGGGCCGGCCACGGCTTCAACACGAGCCCGTCGCCCGCGACGGCGCAGGCGGTGGCCGCCGCCGCGGGCAAGATCCGCGACAAGGCGCGGCTGCTGGCCGGCGCAGCGCTGGAGACCGCGCCGGACGCGCTGCGAGTGGCGCGACGGCGCGTTCCTGGCCCAGCGGCCAGACCCGGACGATCGCCGACGTGGCGCTGTACGCCCACGGCTCCGGCGCGCTGCCCCCGGGCGTCGAGGGCGGCCTCGACGCGCAGGCGGTCTACAGAGACTGATGGCCAACTCGGCCCCGACAACGCCACGCTCATCGTGCGCACCGGCAAGGCCGGCGCCGCCGCGAAGGCCGGCCACAACCTGGTCATCGAGGTCACGCGCTGGTCGGCGACGCTGGACGGACGACGCGGCCGAGCTGACCGCCGACGCCCGCAGCCTGCGGGTGCGGTCCGGCAGCGGCGGCATCTCGCCGCTGGGCGACGAGGAGAAGGCGGGGATCGCGCAGACGATCGACGAGGAGGTGCTCAAGGGCGCCGCGATCGCGTTCCGCTCGACCAGCGTCGCCCGCGACGGCGACTCCGTCGCCATCGCCGGCGAGCTCGAGCTCGCCGGCCGCGGGCGCCCGCTCACGTTCACGCTGCACGAGCGCGACGGGGGCGTCGCCGGCAGCGCCCGCATCAAGCAGACGGACTGGGGCATGAAGCCGTACTCGGCGCTGTTCGGGACCCTGAAGGTGGCCGACGAGGTCGAGGTGGCCATCGAGACCAGGAGCGAGGACCATGGTTGAGCTCGACCACGAGTTCCACACGGGCAAGCCCGCCGACTACAACCGCGAGGCCGTCATCGACCTCGAGCGGGTGATCCCGTGCGTCGAGGGCGGCAGCGTGCTCGAGCGGACGAGCGACGACGAGGCGAAGGCCGAGATCAAGGTGAAGATGGGTGCGATGTCGATGACGTTCCGGGGCACGGTGACCGTCGTCGAGAAGGACGCCGACAGCGCGCTGCTGCGGATCAAGTCGCGCGACACCGGCGGCTCGGGCTACGCCAACGCGGACGTGGCGTTCAAGCTGGCGGACGGCGGCGGCACGCTGCACACGGCGGCGCAGATCACCGGCAAGGCGGCCTCGATGGGCGAGGGCGTCGTGCAGAGCGTGCTCGACGCGCTGATCAAGGACTTCACGACCAAGCTGGCCCAGATCTGATGGAGCAGATGGTCATGCGCCGGGTGCGCCCGGGCGAGGTCCCGCCCGATGGCGCGACCGCGCTCCAGGACGACCCGGACCGCCCCGTGTTCCGCGGTCACGGCCCGTACGACTACGTGTGCGTGGAGTGCGGCAACGTGCTGGCTACGGGCATGGGGCTGGAGAGCATGACCAAGCGCGTCCGCGTCAAGTGCGGGCGCTGCCGGACCGTCAACGTCGCCGTCTACGACGCCAAGGGCGAGACGTGAGCTACGGGCCGCTCAAGCGCAAGGAGGACGCGCGGTTCATCCGCGGGCAGGGCCGCTACGTCGACGACCTGACGCTGCCCCGGATGCTGCACGGCGCCGTCCTGCGGAGCCCGTTCGCGCACGCCCGCATCGTCTCGGTCGATACCTCCGCCGCGCTTCAACATCCGCGCGTGCACACCGTTTTCACGGGCGCCGACCTCGAGCCGCGCGGGCTGGCCTGGATGCCCACGCTGTCGGCCGACACCCAGGCCGTGCTGGCCACCGACAAGGTGCGCTTCCAGGGCCAGGAGGTGGCGTTCGTGGTGGCCGACGACCACTACGCCGCCCGCGACGCGCTCGAGTTGATCGACGTCGACTACGAGCCGCTCGATCCCGTGGTCGACGCCCGGGCGGCGCTCGCCCCCGGCGCGCCGGAGGTGCGCGAGGGCGGCAATCACGTGTTCGACTGGGAGGCCGGCGACGCCCAGGCCACCGCGCGCGCCTTCGCCCGGGCCGAGGTGGTGGTCGAGCAGGAGATGGTGTTCCCGCGCTCGCACCCGGCGCCGATGGAGACCTGCGGCGCCGTGGCCGCCTATGACCGCGTGGCCGAGCGGCTGACCGTGTGGTGCACGACGCAGGCGCCGCACGCCCACCGTACGCTCTACGCCGCCATCACGGGGCTCCCCGAGCACCGGATCCGGGTCGTCTCGCCCGACGTGGGCGGCGGCTTCGGCAACAAGGTGCCGGTGTATCCGGGGTACGTGTGCGCGATCGCCGCCACGCTCGGCCTCGGCCGGCCGGTGAAGTGGGTGGAGGACCGCAGCGAGAACCTGATGTCGACCGGGTTCGCCCGCGACTACACGATGCGCGGCCGCATGGCCGCCACCCGCGACGGGCGCATCCTCGCGGTCTCCGTCGACGTGATCGCCGACCACGGCGCGTTCAACGCCACCGCCCAGCCCACCCGCTACCCGGCCGGGTTCTTCTCGGTGTTCACCGGCTCCTACGACGTCGAGGCCGCGCACTGCAACGTGACCGGCGCCTACACGAACAAGGCGCCGGGCGGCGTGGCCTACGCCTGCTCGTTCCGGATCGCCGAGGCGGTCTACCTGGTCGAGCGCTGCGTCGACGTGCTCGCCCGCGAGCTGGGGATCGACCCGGTCGCGCTGCGCCTGAAGAACCTGCATCCGGCCCGAGCAGTTCCCCTACGTCAGCCGCACGGGCTGGACGTACGACTCCGGCGAGTACCAGCGCGCGCTCGCCTGGCCCTGGAGATCGCCGGCTACGACGAGCTGCGGCGCGAGCAGGCGGCCAAGCGGGCCCGGGGCGAGCTGATGGGCATCGGCGTGTCGTTCTTCACCGAGGCGGTCGGCGCCGGCCCGCGCAAGCACATGGACATGGTCGGCCTGGGCATGAACGACGGCGCGGCGCTGCGCATCAGCCGCCACCGGCACGGCCCAGCTGGCGATCTCCGTGCAGACCCAGGGCCAGGGCCACGAGACGACGTTCGCCCAGATCGTGGCCGAGGAGCTCGGCCTGTCGCCGGAGGACGTCGACGTGGTGCACGGCGACACGGACGCCACGCCGTATGGGCTCGGCACCTACGGCAGTCGCGCTCCACGCCGGTCAGCGGCGCCGCCGCCGCGCTCGCCGCCCGCAAGGTGCGCGACCGCGCCCGGCTGGTCGCCTCGGCCATGCTCGAGGTCGCGCCCGACGACCTCGGAGTGGCGCGCCGGCCGCTGGGGGGTCAGGGGCGACCCGGAGCAGTCGGTGGCGTTCAAGGACATCGCCCGCGCGGCCCGCGGCGCGATCGAGCTGCCCGCGGGCGTCGAGGCCGGGCTGGACGCCGAGGCGGTCTACGACCCGCCCAACCTGACGTTCCCGTTCGGCGCCTACATCGCCGTGGTCGACGTCGACCCCGGCACCGCGCACGTGACCGTCCGGCGCTTCATCGCCGTCGACGACTGCGGCGTGCGGATCAACCCGATGATCGTCGAGGGGCAGATCCACGGCGGCCTGGCCGACGGCGTCGGCATGGCGCTGATGGAGACGATCGCCTTCGACGAGGACGGCAACTGCCTCGGCGCCTCGCTGATGGACTACCTGATCCCGACGGCGCTCGAGGTGCCCGACTGGGAGACCGGCGCGACCGTGACGCCATCTCCGCACCATCCGATCGGCGCCAAGGGCGTCGGCGAGTCGGCCACCGTGGGCTCGCCGCCGGCGATCGTCAACGCGGTCTGCGACGCCATCGGCGTCCGGCACATGGACATGCCATGCACCCCCTCGCGGGTATGGGAGGCGATGAACCGATGATCCGGGGAGAGCTGCTGGAGCGGATGGAGCGGCTGCTGGCCGAGCGCGTGCCGTTCGTCACCGCCACCGTCGTGCGCGCGGCCAAGCCGACGAGCGTGCGCCCGGGCGACTCCGCGCTCGTGCTGGCCGACGGGACGATCGACGGCTTCGTCGGCGGCGTGTGCGCACAGGCCTCCGTGCGCCTGTACGCCGCCCGCGCGCTGGAGACCGGCGAGGCGCTGCTGCTGCGCCTGCTGCCCGGCGGCGCCGAGGACGAGGACGTGCGCGACGGCGTCGTCGTGGCCCACAACCCGTGCCTGAGCGGCGGCTCGCTGGAGATCTTCCTCGATCCGCAGCTCGCCGCGCTGCGGATCGTCATCGCCGGCGACACCCCGATCGCCCGCGCGCTGGACGCCGTGGCCCGCGCGGCCGGCTACGACGTGCTGCGCGGCGACGCGGTCGCCGCGTCCGACGCGGCGCTGGTCGTGGCCTCGCACGGCGACGGCGAGGAGGCCGTCCTCGCCCGCGCCCTGGAGACCGGTGTGGGCTACGTCGGCCTGGTGGCCAGCCCGAAGCGCGGGCGCGCCGTCGTCGCCTCGCTCGACGTGCCCGACGCGCTGCGCGACATGGTCCGCACGCCGGCCGGCCTGGACATCGGCGCCCGCGCGGCGGCCGACGTGGCGATCTCGATCCTGGCCGAGATCGTGGCCTCGCGCACGGCCCACGCGCCGGCCCCGGCGCCGGCCGCCGCCGTCGACCCGGTGTGCGGGATGGAGGTCGCGGCCGCCGATACGACCGTGCACGCCGATGTCGACGGCGCCCGCGTCTACTTCTGCTGCGAGGGCTGCCGCTCGACCTACCTGGCCTCGCTCACGTCCTGATCTCCGCGATCACGCCCTCCGCGCCGGCCAGCGCGTCCACCGGGGCGCCCGGCGGGCGGCGCGGGTCGGTGGACAGCAGCAGCGGGCCCAGCGCCACGGGCGCCGGGGCGTCGGCGAAGTTCACCGCGGCCACCAGGCGGCGGCCGTCGCCGGTCCGCTCCCAGGCCAGCACGTCGGGCCCCAGGTCGAGCGGCCGCTGCGCGCCCGTCTGCAGCGCCGGCGTGGCCGCCCGCAGCGCGGCCAGCGCCCGCACGAGCGCGAGCATCGAGTCCGGGTCGGCGGCCTGGCGCTCCGCGTTGAGCGTCTCCGCCTCGGCCACCACGGGCAGCCACGGCTCTCCGTCCGTGAACCCCGCGCCCGGCCCGGCGGCCGACGGCGGCCGCCACGGCAGCGGCGCCCGCTCGGGGTCGCGGCCGTCGACGTCGACCACCCGGTCGGGCGGGATCTCGGCGTCCGGCAGGCCCAGCTCTTCGCCCTGGTAGATGAACGGCGTGCCGCGCAGCGCGTAGAGCAGCAGCGCGGCGGCGCGCGCCCGGTGGGCGCCGAACCGGCTTGCCACGCGCGGGATGTCGTGGTTGGACAGAAACCAGGCGGGCCAGGCGGCCCGGTCGGCGAGCGCCTCGAAGTCCTCGATCGAGGTCCGGAACGCCTCCGCGTCCCAGGGCAGCTCGACGAACACGAAGTTGTGCGCGAGGTGCAGCTGATCGCCCGACTCGAGATAGCTGACCACCCGGTGCAGGTCCTGCAGCGCCACCTCGCCGACGACCATGCGGTCGTCGTACTCGTCGACGACTGCGCGGATGCCGCGCAGCCGGGCGTGGATCGTCTCCCAGTCCTCGTCGTGGCGGCGCGCCGCCCCGGTGTGGTCGCGCAGCAGCGGGTCCTTCGCGATCTTGTGGATCGCGTCGAGGCGCAGGCCGTCGACGCCCCGGTCCAGCCAGAAGCGCAGCACGTCGTGCATCGCCGCCTCGACCGCGGGGTTGTCCCAGTTGAGGTCGGGCTGCTCGGCCATGAACGAATGCAGGTACCACTGCCCGGTGGCCTCGTCGTGGGTCCACGCCGGGCCCACCGCGGCGAACTGCGAGCGCCAGTCGTTCGGCGGGCCGCCGCCCGGCGAGCCATCACGCCATACATAGAAATCACGCTTCGCGCTGTCCCGCGCGGCGCGCGACTCCTCGAACCAGGGATGCCGGTCCGAGGTGTGGTTGGGCACCCAGTCCAGCACCACCCGGAGGCCGCGCGCGTGGCAGTCCGCGATCAGCGCGTCGAGGTCGGCGAGGCTCCCGAACAGCGGGTCGACATCGCAGTAGTCGGCCACGTCGTAGCCGAAGTCGGCCATCGGCGAGGGGAAGATCGGCGACAGCCAGATCGCCGCCACGCCCAGCGCCGCGAGGTGGTCGAGGTGCGCGGCGATGCCGCGCAGGTCGCCCACGCCGTCGCCGTCGGCGTCGGCGAACGAGCGGGGGTAGATCTGGTAGATCGCCCCCGCTCGCCACCAGGCGGGGCGGCGGCCGGTGGCCGCCGCCCGCTCCGGCTCAGCCCTTGACGGCACCCGCCGTCAGGCCCGCGACGATCCGCTTCTGGAAGACCAGCACGAGGATGATCAGCGGGACGGAGATGACCACCGAGGCGGCCGAGATGCTCCCGTAGGGCACCTGGTGCTCGGTCGCGCCGGTGAAGAACGCGATCGCCGCCGGCACGGTCCGCGCCTTCGACGACGAGGTCAGGGTCACCGCCAGCAGGAACTCGTTCCAGGCGCCGATGAACGTCAGGATGCCGGCGGTGGCCAGGCCCGGCGCGGCGAGTGGGACGACGACCTTACGGAACGCCTCGAAGTTCGTCGCTCCGTCGACGAGCGCCGCCTCCTCGAGGTCCTTCGGGATCTCCCGGAAGAACGACACGAGGATGTAGATGCTCAGCGGCAGCGCGAACGTCAGGTACGGGATGATCAGGCCGAGCCACGTGTTGAACAGGACGACGTTGATCCCGAAGATGTTGATGCCCGACCACAGCTTGAACAGCGGGGCCGCGATCGCGATCTGCGGGAACGTCGAGATCGTCAGCACGAGACCGAGGATCAGGTACTTCCCCCTCAGGCGCAGGCGGGCCAGCGCGTACGCGCAGAACGAGCCGACGACCAGCGCGAGGACCGTCGTGCTGAGCGCCACGATCGCGCTGTTGCGCAGCGCCAACGTGAAGTCGGGGTTGTGGAAGATCGCCTTGTAGTTGGCGAGCGTCGGGTGCGGCGGGATGAGCCGCGACGACTGGAGGTCGTTCCCGTTCTTGAGCGAGATGTTGACCAGCCAGTAGAACGGGAACAGGCAGAAGACCAGGATCGCGGCCACCGCGATCCACATCCACCAAGGGGTCTTCTGCTTGTCGGACTTGATCGTCCGCTTGGCGACGCGCGGCTTCGCGGCGGCGTCTGCGCCCGCGGCCGCGCCTGCTGTGGCAGCCATGGCTACTCCTCCGCCAGTCCTCGGATGTTGCCGCCCACGAACCGGATGTAGGCGAACGACACGATCATCACGATGATGAAGGTCAGGATGGCCATGGCCGAGCCGAGGCCGTAGAGCCGGTTGGTGGCGAACGTCTGCTGCGCGATCGTCGACAGCGTGGACGTGCCGTACTGGCCCTGGGTGAGCACGAACGGCAGGTCGAAGATCCGCAGCGCGTCGAGCGTGCGGAAGATCAGCGCGACGAGGATCGCCGGCGTCAGCAGCGGCAGCGTGATGCGGACGAACCGCTGCCACGTCGTCGCGCCGTCCACCTCCGCCGCCTCATAGATCTCGCCGGGGATGACCTGCAGCCCGGCGAGGATGAGCAGCGCCATGAATGGCGACGTCTTCCACACGTCCGCGAGGATGATGATGATCAGGGCCTGCGGCTCAGAGCCCAGCCACACCGTGTGCGTGTGGAGGATCGTGTTGATGAAGCCGTAGGGCGACACGAACATCGTGCGCCACATGACCGCGGTGACGACCGTGAGCACGGCCCACGGCACCAGCACCACGGTGCGCAGCAGGCTCTGCCCGCGGAACGCCGCGTGCATGGCCAGCGCCATGGCGAGCCCGATGACCAACTCGAGCGCGACGGACACCACCGTGAAGATCATCGTGTGTGCAAAGGCAGCCCACCAGTCGGGGTTGCTCAACGCGCTCGAGTAGTTGCGCAGGCCCACCGGGCCCGCCCAGCGTGAGAGTCCGGCGACTCTCACGCTGTATTCGTGCAGCGACAGCCAGACGGCGTAGATGATGGGATACGCCGCCACGATCGCGATCAGGATCAGTGACGGCGCCACCATCAACTTCGCCAAGCGGCTCTCCGAGAGTCCCCGGGAGCGCCGCGGCGTCGTTGCGACACCTGAGACGGTTGCAGCTTCCATTGAGCTCTAGAAGGTCGAGAGCGCCTTGGTGATCTGGGAGTCGGCCGCCTGGATGGCCGCCTGCGGTGACTTGCGACCGGCCAGCGCGTCGTTCACGTTGGTGTAGATCGCCTCGGAGATCTGCGGGTACACCGGCGACACCGGCCGGGCCTTCGCCTGGCTCAGCGCCTGCAGCAGCTCCGCCGCGTACGGGACGGCCTTCGTGACGTCCGGCTCGCTGTACACGCCCGGGATGATCGCCGCCTGCGAGTACTTGAGCAACTGGGTCTTCTGCCACGCCTCGGACGCGTAGAAGTCCGCGAACTTCAGCGCGAGGCCGGGGTTCTTGGTGTAGACGCTGATCACGCTGTTGTGCCCGCCGAGGATGCCGGCCTTGCCGGCGCCCTCGAAGGTGGGCAGCGGCGCGACCTTGTACTGGCCCTTCATCTTGCCGGTGTTGTCGGCGGCATACGCGTAGGTCCAGTTGCGCATGAACGCGTACTTGCCCGTGTCCCACGCCTGGTCGGTCTCGGGCTCCATGTACGTGGTCACGGCCTTCGGGGCGGAGTTGCCCTTGATGCCGTCGACCATCAGGGTGAGCGCCTTGACGTTGGCCGGCGAGTTGAACGCCGACTTCTTGCCGTCGGGCGAGAGCACCTGGCCGCCCGCGGCGAAGGCCAGCTCCAGGAAGTCGCAGGTCAGGCCCTCATAGGCCGCGCCCTGGTAGACGATGCCGCCGTGCTGCGCGGCGTCCTGGTAGACCTGCTGCCAGGTCGACGGCGGGTTCGGTGTGATGCTGGGGCGATAGAACAGGAAGGCCGCGTCGCTGCTCTCCGGGACGCCCCAGTACTTGCCGCCGTAGTGGACGGTCTGCAGCGGCGCCGCGATGTACTTCGAGCGCGCCTGGTTGATGTACGGCGTCATGTCGTAGAGCCAGTGCTGGCTCGCGAACTCCGCCGTCCAGATCACGTCGGACGAGAAGACGTCGCAGTCGTTGGACTTGGCCTGCTGGCGCTGGATGAACTGCTGGCGCTGCTGGTCGGCCGACGCCGGGAACTCGGTCAGGGTGACCTTGTAGCCCTGGCTGCCGTACTTCTTGTTGAACTCCGCGACCAGCTGGTGCGCCGAGCCGTTGGTGTCCTTGCCCTGGCAGTAGTGGATGGTGCCCTTGGGCGGGTTGTTCATCGAACTTGGATTGATGACCTTCGCTGAGGAGGCCGATCCTCCGCTGGAGCCTCCTCCGCCGCCGCTGCTGCTGTTGCTGCTTCCGCAGGCGGCGACCAACGCACCGCCCACCAGCGCGGTGCAAATCAGTGCTGCAAGACGTCTTGACACGAACTCTCCCCCTCGTCCGGGTGCCTGGGGCGAACTATGCCATCGTGGCGATTGGATGGCGCCGGCGTCCTGCCGGTCGCGTGTGACGGCGGCGCCGTCGTCGCACGGACGACGAGCCGCAGATCGAGCTGCTGGGCGGTGCGAGGTGCGTCCGCAAGCGCCTGCAGCAGCAGCTTCGCGCCGCGCACGCCACTCTCTTCGAGCGGCTGGGCGACGGTGGTCAGTCCCGCGTAGCGGGCGACCTCGATGTTGTCGAAGCCGACGACGGACAGCCCGCCGGGCACCGGCACCCCCGCGGCCTCGGCGGCCTCGAGGACGCCGAGGGCCTGGAGGTCGGAGCCGGCCAGCACCGCGGTCGGCGGCGCGTCGGAGGCCAGCAGGTCGGCGGCGAGCCGCCGGGCCTGCTCGCGCCCATGCGCCGACCGGCGCACGAGCAGTTGGGCCCCGGCGGCCTGTACGACGGCCTCGGCGCCGAGGCGCCGACGGGCGCTGGAGGTGAACCCGAACGGTCCGTCCTCCTCGTCGCCGACGTAGGCGATACGACGATGACCGAGCGCCAGGAGGTGCTGCGCGGCGAGCCGGCCGCCCTCCCGGTCGTCGATCGAGACCCCGGGCAGCCGGGGGTGCTCGCAGTCCACGAGCGCGAGCGCCACGCCGGCGGCGAGGAATCGCTCGATGTCCGGCTCCGCGGGGCAGAGCGAGATGCACAGCAGCGCGTCCAACCGGCCGGCCGCCGAGAGCCCGGCGAACGGCCCGGGGCGCTCGAGGTCGAACAGCACCAGCTCGAGTCCCGCCTCGGCCATGACGCGCGAGACGCCGCGCAGCCGCTCGACCACCGAGGGCTGCGTCAGGAACGGCGCCACGACGCCGATGGCGCCGGTGCGTCCGGTGGACAGCGCACGGGCCGCCGCGTTGGGCTGGTAGCCCAGCTCGGCGATCACCGCGCGGACGCGGCGCCGGGTGTTAGCGCTCACAGCGGGTGAGCCGTTGAGCACGCGCGACACAGTCGCCACGCTCACGCCAGCCCGTCCTGCCACCTCGGCGATGGTTGTCACACCCTTCTCCAGTGGCTCCACGTTCCGTGGAACCGCTTCCATCGTGGCACGCTTGAGCGAGCCGTGTCAACGGGCCTACCCCTTTGCGAGCGCACGGGACGCACTCGTCGGCCGGTATGGCACGCTGCCGCCCATGAGATTCGCCGTGCTGGGGGCGGGGGCGATCGGCTGCGCCATCGGCGGCCGGCTGCACCAGGCCGGCCACGACGTGACCCTGATCGCGCGCGGGGCGCAGCTGGACGCGCTGCGGGCCGGGGGACTGACCCTGCAGACGCCCGACGGGGACGCGAATTTGCCCGTGCGGGCCGTGGGCTCGCCGGCCGAGGCGGGGATCGCACCCGGCGACGTCGTGATCCTCGCCACCAAGAGCCAGGACACCGTGGCCGCGCTCGAGGGCCTGGCCGCGGTCGCGCCGGACGCCGCCGTCGTGTGCGCCCAGAACGGCATCGCCAACGAGGGGATGGCGCTGCGGCGCTTCGCCGACGTCTACGGCATGTACGTGTACCTCACCTCCCAGTTCGTCACGCCGGGCGTGGTGCAGGTGTTCTGCCATCCGGTGGCCGGCCTGCTCGACCTCGGCCGGTACCCGGCGAATCGCTTCGCGGATTCGCTTGGAGTGTCGGCCCAGGGGGCCGAACTCCCCGACGGCGGCGACGACACGGCGGTGGCGGTGGCCGAGGCGCTGACCGCGGCCGGGTTCGCCTCGCGCGTCGACCCGGACATCATGCGGATGAAGCGACGCAAGCTGCTGGGCAACCTGGTCAACGCGATCCAGGTCGTGTGCGGCGGCGACGGTGACCAGACGCGTGAGCTGCACGAGCGCGCCGTGGCCGAGGCGGAGGCCTGCTTCGCCACCGCGGGCGCCGACTGGGCCTCGTGGGAGCAGGCGCGGGCGCGCGGGGCCGCCGTCTCCGCCCCGCGGCCGGTGCACGGCTCCGAGCACCGCTTCTCCTCGACCTGGCAGAGCCTGGAACGCGGCACGGGCCGGATCGAGGTCGACTTCCTCAACGGCGAGGTCGTCCTGCTCGGCCGCCTGTACGGCGTGCCCACGCCGGTCAATGCGGAGGTCCAGCGGCTGGCCAACCGGATCGCCCGCGAGGGCGCGGGTCCCGACCCGGACGCGGTCGCCGCGCTGCTGGGCTGATGGACGTCGGCGTCATCGGGACGGGGAGCATGGGCGCGATCCACGTGCGCCTGCTCCAGCGCGCGGTGGCCGGCGCACGCGTGGTGGCGGCCGCCGACCCGGCGGTGCGGCTGCCGGACGTGCCGGTGCACCACGACGACCCGGAGGCGCTGATCGCCGACCCCGCCGTGGAGGGCGTGGTGATCGCCTCGCCGGCGCCCACGCACGAGGCGCTCGTGCTCGCCTGCCTGGCCGCGGGCAAGCCGGTGCTATGCGAGAAGCCGCTGGCGGCGAGCGCGGCCGCCTGCCGGCGGCTGGTCGAGGCCGACACGGGCGGCCGGCTGACCACGGGGTTCATGCGCCGCTTCGACCCGGCCTACGCCGAGCTCAAGCGGCGGCTGCCCGAGATCGGCGCGCCGCGGCTCGTCCACATGGTGCACCGCAACGCGGCCTTCCCCCCGGGCTTCACGCCCGAGGCGGTGCTCACGGACTCGCTGGTGCACGAGGCCGACATGACCCGCTGGCTGCTCGGGGAGGAGATCGCCCGGGTCACGGTGTTCGCGGTCGGCGACGGACTGCACGACCCGCAGGCCGTGGTGTTCGAGACGGCCTCGGGCCGGGTCGTCGACGTCGAGGTCTTCGTCAACGCCGGCTACGGCTACGAGATCCGCTGCGAGGTCGTGGGCGCGGACGGGACGCTCGAGCTGACGCCGCCGGGGCTGGTGGCAGCCCGGCGCGAGGGGGCGCGGGGCGTGGCCACGCCGGCGGAGTTCGAGCGCCGGTTCGGCGACGCGTACCGGTTGGAGCTGCAGGCCTGGGTGGACGGCGCGCCCGGGCCGGGCGCCTACGACGGGTTTGCGGCGACGGCGGTGTGCGAGGCCGCGGTCGCGTCGCTGCACGGGCGGCGGACGGTGGACGTGGCGCCGTGAGCGCGCCCGACCGGGCGGAGATCCGCGAGCTGGTGGAGAACCGGGCGCTGTGGCGCGACGCCGGCGACTGGGAGCGGTTCGCCACCGTCTGGCCACGTGGCGGCGTCATGAGCGCGACCTGGTTCCACGGGCCGGCGGCCGAGTTCATCCGAGCCAGCCGCGAGGGCTTCGAGCGCGGCGTCAACATCCTGCACTTCCTCGGCGGCACCACCGTCGACGTGGCGGACGACCGGGCGATCGCCCAGACGAAGATGACCATCCTCCAGCGCGCGGAGGTCGACGTCCGGCTCGTCCTGCCCGGGCTGACCGGCGAGGCCCTCGAGCAGTTGTATGCCGAGGGTCGCGCCTGGCTCAGCGGTCAGCCGGCGAACGGCTCGGCGCCGCCGGCGCCTCGTTGTGCCGGCGAACGGCCGGCTTGTGGGAATGGGTGAGCCTTCCGCCGCGCACGATCGACCGCCTCCCCGCGCGAACCGCCCACACTCGACCGCGCTCGCCACGCCGGCGGAATCGAGTGGCAGGTTTGATACGCGTGAGGTCGCAAACCCAGCACTCGATGAATCGGCCGCTCGGAAAACGATCACCGGGTCCGCGCCGCCGGACTGCTCGCCCTCCTACCCGGCAAAGCCGTTCCCGCGGGCCTGTCCCGGCGCCCGGCGTCCGGTAGCCTCGCGGCCGCTGTGGAGATCGTGCTCGGGGCCAACCGGTACGGCAAGGCCGAGGTGCGGATGGTCGCGCTCGAGGACGACCGCCGCGCCGTGCGCGACCTCACCGTGGGCATCACGCTGTCCGGCGATCTCGAGGACGTGCACACGACCGGCGACAACGCGAACGTCGTCCCCACGGACACGCAGAAGAACACGGTGTTCGCCTTTGCCCGGGAGGCGCCGGTGGGGGAGGTCGAGGACTTCGCGCTGCGGCTCGCCCGTCACTTCGCCGGCGGGTTCGCATCGATCGATCGCGCCCGCGTGCACGTCGAGTCCGTCGAGTGGGCGCCGCTCGCCGAGCGGGCGTTCCGGCGCGACGGCGAGGTGCGGACGGCCACGGTGGTGGTGGACGGCGCGGGGGAGCACGTCGTCTCCGGCCTGCAGGACCTCGTGCTGATGAAGACGGCGGGCTCGGAGTTCACCGGCTACATCAAGGACCGCTACACGACGCTGCCGGAGACCCGCGACCGGGTCCTGGCCACGGCGGTGGCCGCCCGCTGGCGCCACGCGGCGGCCGCGGGCGATTGGGGCGCGTCGTTCGCCGCGGCCCGGGCCGAGCTGCTCGAGCGCTTCGCCGCCCACCACAGCCTGTCGCTGCAGCAGACGCTCTACGAGATGGGCGCCGGCGTCCTGCGGGCGCGGCTGGAGATCGCCGAGATCCGGCTCTCGCTGCCCAACCGCCACCACTTCGTCGTCGACCTGTCGCCGTTCGGCCTGGACAACGACAACCGGGTGTTCCGCGCCGAGGACCGTCCCTACGGGCTCATCGAGGCGGTGCTGACCCGCGACGACGCGCCGCCGGCCGGGCCGGCCTGGGACCCGTATCCGCTCGTGCGATGACGCCGCGCGCCGCGCGCAGTCGGTGTCACGACGAGTACGAGTCGGCGGGCGCGGTGGTCCCGCGCACCACGAGCCGCGGCGGCAGCACCACCGCCCGCCCGCGGGTGCGCCCCGACTCGAGCCGCTCGACCGCCGCCTCGACGGCGAGCCGCGCCTGCCGCGCCGCGTCCTGGTTGACCGTGGTCAGGTCGATGTGCCCGATCTGCGCGAGCGCGCTGTCGTCATAGCCGGTGATCGACACCCGCCCGGGCACGTCCACGCCGGCGCGCCGCAGGGCGTCCAGCACCCCGACGGCACAGCGGTCGTTGGCCCCGACGACCGCGGTCGGGAGCGGCTCGCCGCTCGCGAGCAGGGCGGCGGCCGCGGCGGCGCCCGCCTGCTCGGTCAGCTCGCCGGCGGCGACGCGCGGCGCGAGGCCGTGGGTCTCCATCGCCGCGCGGTAGCCGCGGCGGCGGACGGCGGCGATCGTGTTCCGGCCGCCGTCGACGTGGACGATGTCGCGGTGGCCGAGGGCGACGAGGTGGTCGACGGCCTGGCGGACGCCGTGGTCGTCGGCGGCGAGCACGGCGTCGACGCCCGCGGCGCGCACGCGGCGCCCCACCGACACCACCGGCAGCCGCCGGGCGAGCTCGCCCAGCGTACGGGCGGAGCCGACGGGGCCGAGCAGGACGAGCGCCTCGCAGCGCAGGTCGAGCAGCGTCTCGATCGCCCGCGGCTCGCCGTGCGTGCGGGTGAGCGGCGACAGCGCGAGCTCGTAGCCCAGCGCGTCCGCCGCGGCCTGCAGGTCCTCGACCAGCTCGGCCTGGAACGGGTTGCGGACGTTCGCCACCACGCCGAGCTGGCGCGTGCGCCGGCGCGCCAGCAGGCTCGCGGTCCGGTCGGCCCGGTACCCGAGCGCCTCCGCCGCGGCCAGCACCCGGTCCCGCGTGCCGGGGTTCGGCCCGGGCTCCCCCCGCAGGGCGAGCGAGACGAGCGCCTTCGACACCCCCGCCCGGGCGGCGACGTCCGCGATCGTGGGGCGCGGCGGCACGGCACGGCGGCGCCCCCGAGCCTCGGGTCCGGTGGATGGGGTGCTTGACAGTCGCGGCATGTCTGGGAGACTTGAACCGGTTCAATTGAAGCGGTTCAAGAGGAGCGACGCAAGGTGGAGCCGGCCGTTCGCCGGGGCGCCGGCATGAGGATCCTCGTCTCCGGCGGAATCCGGCTTCGTCGGCTCGAACCTCGTGCACGTCTTCGCGGCCCATGGGCACGAGGTCGTCGCCCCGGCGCACGCGGACCTCGACCTGACCGACGAGGCCGCCACGGCCCGCGCCGTCGAGCAGGCCGCGCCCGACGCGATCGTCCACGCCGCCATCTGGAACGGCTTCGGCGACCTGCTGTCCGACCGCCGCCGCGCCTGGGACAGCTTCGTCGGCGCCACCCGCAACGTCGCCGCCGCCGCGGAGTCGGCCCACGTCGTGCTCGTCTCCACCGACTGGGTGTTCGACGGCACGCAGGGGCCGGCGACCGAGGACGACCCGCCGAACCCCGTCAACGCCTACGGCTTCCTCAAGGCCGCGTCGGAGCTCGCGCTGCAGGGCCGCGGGACCGTCGCGCGGATCGCCGGCGTCCAGGGCGTCCACCGTGCGCGCCCGCGCACGCCGCGTGAGCAGGACGCGGGCTTCGGCTACCTGGTGGCGTCCGCCGTCGAGGCGATCAGGGCCGGCCGCCGCTTCACCGTCTGGGACGACCCGCGGCTCAACACCGTGGCCACGCCCACGCTGGCCACCGACGCCGGCGAGCTGATCCTCCGGGCGATCGAGCGGCGGGTGATCGGCACGCTGCACTGCGTGGGCGGCGAGCACATCGACCGCGTGTCGCTTGCCCGCCGCGCCGTCGCGGCGTTCGACCTCGACCCCGCGCGGCTGGCCGTCGGCGCGCCCCCCGCGGACGCGGCCGGCCCCTACGACACGAGCCTCGACGCCACGTACACTGCGAAGGCACTCGGCGTCGAGCTGCGCGGTGTCGACTCGCTCCTCACCGAGCTGAGGATCCAGCTGGAGGAGGCATGGAGCGCGGCATGTACGACGTGATCACGATGGGCCGGATCAGCGTGGACGTGTACCCGCAGCAGGTCGGGGTGTCGCTGCGCGAGGTCACGTCGTTCGGCAAGTTCCTCGGCGGCAGCTCGTCGAATGTGGCGGTCGCCGCGGCCCGCTACGGCCGGCGCGTGGCCACGATCACCCGCACCGGCCGCGACCCGTTCGGCGAGTACCTGCACGACGCGCTCCAGGGCTTCGGCGTCGACGACCGCTACGTCACCCCGGTCGACGGGCTGAACACGCCGGTGGCGTTCTGCGAGATCTTCCCGCCGGACGACTTCCCGCTGTACTTCTACCGCGAGCCCAAGGCGCCCGACCTGGAGATCCGCGCCGAGGAGCTCGACCTGGACGCGATCAAGGCGGCCAAGGTGTTCTGGGCCACGGTGACGGGACTCTCCCAGGAGCCGTCGCGCACCGCCACGCTGGAGGCGCTCGCCGCCCGCGACGGCGGGTTCACCGTGCTCGACCTCGACTACCGGCCGATGTTCTGGCCGTCGCGCGACGAAGCCCGCCGCTGGGTCGCCGAGGCGATCCGCCACGTCGACGTCGCCGTGGGCAACCTCGACGAGTGGGAGAACGCGGGCGACGCGCGGGCCGAGCTGTCGATCTTCAAGCGCGGCCCGCGCGGCGTCGTGGCCGAGCGCGGCGACGAGCGCGTCGAGGTGCCGCCGGTGCCCGTCGAGGTGGTCAACGGGCTGGGCGCGGGCGACGCGTTCGGGGGCGCGCTGTGCCACGGGCTCCTGGCCGGCTGGCCGCTGGAGCGCCTGATGCGGTTCTGCAACGCGGCCGGCGCGCTGGTGGCGTCGCGGCTGGCCTGCGCCGACGCGATGCCGACCGAGGACGAGGTGGAGGAGCTGATGGGGGCGAGGGCATGAACTACACGCGGCTGCGCATCGCCGAGCTCGCGCCCGGCGCGTCGGAGACCTTCGAGACCGCGGGCGACGAGCTGATCGTGCTGCCGCTCAGCGGCGCGTGCAGCGTCGAGATCGACGGCGAGCGCCACGACCTCGAGGGCCGCGAGAGCGTGTTCAGCGCGGTGACCGACTTCGCCTACGCGCCGCGCGACGCGCGCGTGGAGCTCCACAGCGAGGTCGGCGGGCGCTTCGCGCTCCCCGCCGCCGCGGCGCGCCGGCGGCTCGCGCCGCGCTACTGCCCGGCGGAGGACGTCCCGGTCGAGCTGCGCGGCGCCGGCAACGCGAGCCGCCAGGTCAACAACTTCTGCGCCGAGCACTTCCCCGCCGACGCGCTGCTGGCCGTCGAGGTGCTCACGCCGGACGGCAACTGGTCCTCGTACCCGCCGCACAAGCACGACGAGGACGTCCCCGGGGTCGAGGTCGCGCTCGAGGAGATCTACTACTTCGAGGTCGTCCGGCGGCGGCTTCGCCTATCAGCGCGTGTACGGCGGCATGGACGTGCTCTCCGAGGTCCGCACCGGCGACCGCATCGACATGCCGTGCGGCTACCACGGCCCGTAGCATGGCGCCGCCCGGCTACGACCTCTACTACCTCAACGTCATGGCCGGCCCCGGCGAGCGCGCCTGGCGCTTCACCGACGACCCCGCGCACGCCTGGATCCGCGGCACCTGGGCCGATCAGGAGATCGATCCGCGGCTGCCCATGACCTCGGCCCGGAGGCACGCATGAGACTCACCGTCGCCCAGGCGCTCGTCCGCTTCCTGAGCCGCCCAGTACAGCGAGCGCGACGGGGTCGAGCAGCGGCTCGTCGCCGGCTGCTTCGGGATCTTCGGCCACGGCAACGTGGCCGGGGTCGGGCAGGCGCTGCTCGAGTCGCCGGAGGCGATGCCGTTCTACCACGGCCGCAACGAGCAGGGGATGGTCCACGCCGCGGTCGGCTACGCGCGCCAGAAGAACCGGCTGTCGACGCTGGCCTGCACGGCGTCGGTCGGCCCGGGCGCGACGAACATGGTCACCGGCGCGGCGCTGGCCACGATCAACCGGCTGCCGGTGCTGCTGTTGCCCGGAGACGTGTTCGCCACCCGGCGCAGCGGGACCCGGTGCTGCAGGAGCTCGAGGACCCGCGCTCGTACGACGTGTCGGTCAACGACTGCCTGCGGCCGGTGTCGCGCTACTTCGACCGGATCAACCGGCCCGAGCAGCTCGCGCCGGCACTGCTGGCGGCGATGCGCGTGCTCACGGACCCGGCGGAGACCGGCGCGGTGACGCTCGCGCTGCCGCAGGACGTCCAGGCCGAGGCATACGACTGGCCGGAGGAGCTGTTCGCGCGAGCGCGTGTGGCACGTGCGCCGGCCGGTGCCCGAGCCCGGCGAGCTGGCCCGGGCGGCCGAGTTGCTCCGGCAGGCGCGGCGGCCGCTGATCGTGGCGGGCGGCGGGGTGATCTACGCCGAGGCCACCGACGCCCTGCGCACCCTCGTCGAGGCCACGGGCATCCCGCGTCGCGGAGACCCAGGCGGGCAAGGGCTCGCTGCCGTACGACCATCCGCAGAACGCGGGCGCGATCGGGGCCACCGGCACCACCGGCGGCCAACGCGATCGCCGCGCGAGGCGGACGTGGTGCTCGGCGTCGGGCACGCGCTGGAGCGACTTCACCACCGCGTCGCGCAGCGCTGTTCCGCCGCCGAGGCGTGCGCTTCATCAACCTCAACGTCGCGGCCTTCGACGCGTCCAAGCACGCCGGGCTGCCGCTGGTCGGCCGACGCGCGCGCGGGCCTCGAGGCGCTGCGCGAGGCGCTGCGGCGATGGCGTCCGAGCACCGCGCCGCGCAGTCGACCGTGGGACTGGGACGACCGTCGAGCGCGCGTACCACGCTCGGCCACGGCCCGCTGCCGGCCCAGAGCGAGGTGATCGGCGCGGTCAACCGGGCCGCCGGGCCCGCGCGACGTCGTGGTGTGCGCGGCGGGCCGCATGCCCGGCGACCTGCACAAGCTGTGGCGCACGCGCGACCCGAAGGGCTACCACGTCGAGTACGGCTACTCGTGCATGGGCTACGAGATCGCCGGCGGCCTCGGGCGTCAAGCTGGCCGCGCCCGACCGCGAGGTGTTCGTGATGGTCGGCGACGGCTCGTACCTGATGATGGCCCAGGAGCTCGTGACCGCGCTCCAGGAGGGCGTCAAGCTGGTCGTCGTGCTCGTGCAGAACCACGGCTACGCAGTCGATCGGCGCGCTCTCCGAGTCGCGTCGGCTCGCAGCGCTTCGGCACCGCTACCGCTACCGCTTGGAGAGCGGCGCCGACGGCGACATGCTGCCGGTCGACCTCGCCGCCGAACGCGCCGAGCCTCGGCGCGCGCGTCTTCGCGGGTCGAGCGTCGCCGACCTGGAGGACGCACTGCGCGCAGGCGATCGCCGCCGACGCCACCTGCGTCGTCCAGGTCGAGACCGACCCGCTGGTCCCGGCGCCGGACAGCGAGGCGTGGTGGGACGTGCCGGTCGCCGAGGTCGCCGCGCTCGCAGACCACACGCGACGCGCGCGCCGTCTACGAGCGCGACCGGGCGACGCAGCACAATTACCTGAGAGCACCCGAGACCGTGAGGACACCGTGAGCACCGTCCAGCTGGAGAGCATCCGCCATCGCATCGGCGGCGCGGCAGACGCCCGGCGCGTCCACCCGCACCGCCCCCGTCTACGACCCCGCCAGCGGCGAGCGAGCAGGCCGAGGTGCTGCTGGCCGAGCCGGCCGACGTCGACGCCGCGGTGCAGGCGGCCAGGCAGGCGTTCGCAGACCTGGAGCGACGTGTCCGTCGTGCGCCGCGCGCGGATCATGTTCGCCTTCCGCGAGCTCGTCGACCAGCACACGGACGAGCTCGCGCGGATCATCGCGTCCGAGCACGGCAAGGTGCTCGACGACGCCAAGGGCGAGGTGATCCGCGGCATGGAGGTGGTCGAGTTCGCCTGCGGGATCCCGACAGCTGCTGAAGGGCGAGTTCTCCGACCAGGTCTCGACCGACGTCGACCTGCACTCGCTTCCGCCAGCCGCTCGGGCGTGTGCGCCGGGATCACCCCGTTCAACTTCCCGATCATGGTCCCGATGTGGATGCACCCGATCGCGATCGCGACCGGGAACACGTTCGTCCTCAAGCCCTCCGAGCGCGACCCGTCGGTCAGCAACCTGGTCGCCGAGCTCTACGCCGAGGCGGGCCTGCCTGACGGCGTGTTCAACGTCGTCCACGGCGACAAGGTGGCGGTCGACGCGATGCTCGACCACCCGGACATCGCCGCGGTGTCGCTTCGTCGGCTCGACGCCGATCGCGCGCTACATCCACGAGCGGGCCGGCGCGGCGGGCAAGCGCGTGCAGGCGCTCGGCGGCGCCAAGAACCACGCCATCGTCATGCCGGACGCCGACCTCGACTTCGCCGCCGACCAGCTCACCGCCGCCGGTTACGGCTCGGCCGGCCAGCGCTGCATGGCGATCTCCGTCGCGGTGGCCGTCGGCCGACGCGGCCGACGAGCTGGTGGAGAAGCTGCGGGCCCGGGCGATGGACGTCAAGGTCGGCCCCGGCCTGGACCCGGGATCCGAGATGGGCCCGGTGGTCACCGCGCAGGCGCGCGACCGGATCGTGGGCTACATCGGCGACGACGGAGCGCCGACGTCGTCGTCGACGGGCGCGAGGTCGCCTGCGAGGGGGACGGCTTCTGGGTCGGCCCGACGCTGCTCGACAACGTCACGACCGACATGCCCGTCTACCGCGACGAGATCTTCGGGCCGGTGCTGAGCGTCGTGCGCGTGGAGACGCTGGAGGATGCGATCGAGCTGATCAACCGCAACCCCTTCGCCAACGGCACGGCGATCTTCACCGTCGTGCGGCCAGCGCCGCCCGCGAGTTCCAGCGCGGGATCGAGGTCGGGATGATCGGCGTCAACGTGCCGATCCCGGTGCCGATGGCCTTCTACTCGTTCGGCGGCTGGAAGGACTCGCCTGTTCGGCGACCACCACATCCACGGCCCCGAGGGCGTGCGCTTCTACACCCGGGCGAAGGTGGTCACCACGCGCTGGCCGCGCGACGAGGCCCTGCTGGAGCGCGGGCACCTGAACTTCCCCACCGCTCAGTGAGCCCGGTCAAGCCGGGCTGGCGGGGGCGCTTCTTCGAGGACTTCGAGGTCGGCGACGTCTACGAGCACCCGCTGGGACGCACCGTGCTGCCCACGGACAACTCGTGGTTCACGCTGCTCACCCAGAACACCGCGCCGATCCACTTCGATGCCCACTACGCCGCGCAGACCGAGTGGGGGAAGCCACTCGTCGACTCGACGTTCACGCTCGCGCTGGTCACCGGCCAGAGCGTGACCGACGTCTCCCAGAACGTCATGGCCAACCTCGGCTGGGACGAGGTCCGCCTGCCCAACCCGGTGTTCGAGGGCGACACGATCTACTCGCGCTCGGAGGTGCTGGCGGCGCGCGAGTCCAAGTCGCGCGAGAACGTCGGCGTCGTGCGGGTGCGCACCACCGGAGTCAACCAGGAGGGGACCGAGGTGATCACGTTCGAGCGCACGCTGCTGGTCTACAAGCGCGACCACGCGCCGCGCCGCGGCCGGCCCGCGGCCTGACACCGCGGCGTCACGCCTCGCGCACAACCTCGCGGGCCGGCTTGTCGTCGCGCAGGCCGAGGAAGCGCGGGTGGCGCAGGCGGCCGTCGCGCGTCCACTCGGAGAACCCGATCTGGGCGACCAGCTCCGGCTCGACCCAGGTGACGCCGCGCTCGCGCACGTCGTCGGCGAACGGCGACGCGTCGCACGCGAGCGCCCGCATCCGCTCGCCCAGGGACCGCAGCAGCGGCCGGTCGAACCCCGTGCCGACCTTGCCGGCGTAGCGCAGCCCGCCCTCGCCGTCGTAGTAGCCGAGCGAGCAGCGCGCCGAACTCGATCCGCGTGCCCGTGGGGCTCCGTGAAGCCGCCGATCGACGAGCTCCTGCCCGTGCCCGCACTTGAACTTCAGCCAGTCCTTCGAGCGCCCGCCGCCGTACGGCGCTGTCCGCGCGCTTGGCGATCAGCCCCTCCCAGCCCTTCGGCACGCCTCGGCGAAGAACGCCTCGCCGTCCTCGTTGCGGTGCTGGGTGAAGCGCAGCGGGTCCTGGAAGTCGAGGCGTCGCGCAGCAGCCGCTTGCGCGTGCGCAGCGGCAGCGCGCGCACGTCCTGGCCGTCCAGCCAGAGCAGGTCGAACACGTAGTAGAAGACCGGCACGTACTCGCGGCGCGCGGCGGGTGAGCTTGGCGAAGCTCGTCTGGGCGCCGTCGAACGCGACCACCTCGCCGTCGACGGCGAACCGCTCGGCGCGACTGCGCGCCGATCGCCTCGGCGACCTCCGGATAGCGGCCGTTCATGCGACGAGGTCGTTGCGGGAGAGCAGCCGGACGTCGCCGCCGTCGCGCACGGCGATGCAGCGGATGCCGTCGAGCTTGCGCTCGAACATCCAGGCCGGGTCGCTGAACCGGTCCTGGGTGAGCACGGCCTTCATGGCGTCACCGCCGCCGGGCGGGTCGCCGGGACGGACCAGCGCGCGCTCGCCGGCGTCCAGGTTCATGCCCGCAGGTGGGCCAGCGCGTCGGCCAGCGACGGCTCGGCGTCCTTGTCGGGAGCCCAGCGGGCGAAGGCGTGCGCGGCGCCACGGGCGAGCCCGCCGGGCAGCCCGTCCGCCTCCAGCGTGTCGGCGATCTCCAGCATCTCCGGCCCCCAGCGCCAGGCCCGCGCCGCGACCCCCGGCAGCTCGCCGGGGCGGGCCAGCGCCGCGGCGCGGATCCGCTCGCCCTCGGCCAGCAGGTGGTCGGCGAGGTCGCTGCCGGCCACCAGCGCGTGCGAGGCCGCGGCCAGTGCCCGGCTGCCCTTCTGGTAGTGGGCGTAGGCCATCTTCAGCCGGCTGGCCCGCCCGATCTCCGGGCCCAGGTCGATCGCGGCGACGTCGCCGCCGCACAGCGCCGCGACCTCCGCCGCGCGGTCTCCGGCCAGGTACAGGCGCACAGGGCCGCCCGCGCCGCCGATCACGCTGCCGTCGACGAACCGCTCCCCGAACGGCGCGCCGAGCCGGGCCTTGCGCATCGGCGAGACCGCGTTCGCGTCGACGAACGTGCCCGTGAACCCGTGCAGCGCCCGCGCGATGTCCTCGGCAGCGGCCGGCGGGCAGATCGAGATCACCACGTCGGCTGCGTCCACCAGCGCGTCGAGCGCCGAGGGCGTCAGCCCGGCCGCCTCGGCCCGGCGGCGCGTGGCGTCGCTGCGCCCATCCGGGCACCAGAGCACCTCGGCGCCCGCGAGCCCGCGGGCCAGCGTCGCCCCCATCGCGCCCGGATGCAGCAGCCCCACCGTCGGCATGCGCGCGGACGATACTCAGGTCAGCGCTGCAGGTCGTCGAATCGAGGGCCGCCCCGCCCGGCGCCGACCGCGTCCACGGTCCCCAGGCCTCAGCCGTGCTGGCGGGCGGTGAACAGGCGCGCCCGGATCAGCAGGCTGTGCCCCGCCCGCACGATCCGCGTCCGGTGCCGGGCGGTCACCGCGACGCGCCCCTTGCGCACGCGGGTGAGCGTGCCGTCGCAGCGGTCCGCCACGGTCCAGTCGGCGTTGCGCCCGGTGACCGCGCCCCTGGCGGCGACGGTACGGACCACGCCCTTGGTGGTGGTGACCCTGAGCCGGCGCACGACGCCCTTGTGCACGCGGGCGCACGCCCGCTGGCGCCCGGGCGGCGTCTGGAGGACGAGCGAGGCCGTCGCGTCGCGCGCCGCCGCCTGGCGGATCGTGAAGATCCCTGCGGCCACCTTGGCCGAGCCGCTGGTCGTCCGCACGGTCAGCGACCCGGCCCGGGCGTCCACCACCGAGCCGACCGGCAGCGACGCCGCGCCCGTCAGCGGGACGAACCCCGTCCCGCCCGGCAGCTTGACCTTGACGGTCCCGCCGGCGGGCGCGGAGCTCACCCTCACGCCCGCCTTCGGCGGCTGGTCAGCAGGCAGACCACCCGGCGTGGGCACGGGCGTGGCGGTGGGGACCGGGGTGGGCGCCGGCGTGGCCGCGGGCACCGGCGCGCCGACCTGCGTCGGGATGCCGTCGCTGCCGAGCGTGTAGACGACGGTCATGGGCACCTGCGTGAACGTGCCCACGAGCCGCACCGTCCCGCCCGGATCCGGCGGTCCCGTGCCGGTGACCTGGTTGCCCGCCACGCTGAAGCCGGCGTCCCCGCTCACCCGCTGCACCGGCGTGCCGGCGGGGAACGTCACGGTCGAGCCGAGGGAGTCGAGGTGGAGCAGCGGGTTGATCACCGGCGCGGCGAACGACAACGTGTAGTGGTCGCCGGCCGGTGCGCCGAACAGCTGGATCTCGTCGCTGTCGGCCAGCGGCGGGGTGAATGCGGGCGCGGGGAATGACCATCCGCCGACGGTGGAGCTGCCGCTCAGGTTGTCGCCCGTGATCGTCACCGCGTGGCCGAGTAGCGTGCCGGAGGCCACGGCGGACGCGGTGCCGGCCCCGCTGACGCTCGTCCAGTCGGCGAACTCGACGCCGTTCACCGTCTGTGCCCGCGCGGTGCCGCCCGTGGCGAGCGCGAGGACGGCGAGCGCGGCGGCGAGCGTCTTCACCCGCCGATGATCTCGGTCTACAGCACCGCGGGCAACCCGAACTGCGGGAACAGCTCCGCGTTGAACGTAGTGATCTCGACGATCTCCCGCCCGCGCACGCGCAGCACGTCGAGCTTGAACGCGCGGAACTCGGTGTCGCCGGGCGCGCGCAGGTAGCTCGCGGCCGCCGGCATCCGGTTCGCGCGCGTGGCCACCAGCCGCCACTCGCCCATCGCGGGCGGCCCGAACGCCGTGGTGAGCAGGCCGGCGATCGCCTCGCGGCCCTCATAGAGGAGCGGCAGCGGCGGCATGGTCACGCGGATGTCGTCGGCGATGAGCGCCAGCGCGGTGTCCGCGTCGCCGGCCTCGTGCGAGGCGATGAACCCGTCCAGCGCCGCTCGCTCGGCCTCGGCCACCTCGGGCGACGCCCAGTCCTCGCGCCGCTCGGGCGGCAGGTGCTCGCGCAGCGTCGCCCGCGCCCGCTGGAGCGCGCTGTTGGCCGCGGCCACGCTGAGCTCCAGCGTCTCCGCCGCCCGCTCCGCCGGCCAGTCGAGCACGTCGCGCAGGATCAGCACCGCGCGCTGGCGCGGCGGCAGCCGCTGCATCACCGCGAGGAACGTCAGCTCGATCGTCTCGCGGGCGAGCAGCGCCGCCTCGGGCTCCTCCTCGGGCGGCGCCAGCTCGGCCAGCAGCCGGTCGGGATACGGCTGCAGCCACGGCACGTCGCGGAACGAGCCGAGCGACGGCACCTGGCGGCCGCGGCGCTTGATCGCGTCCAGGCAGGCGTTGGTGGCGATCCGGTACAGCCAGGCGCGGAACCAGTCCTCGTGCGACAGCGAGTCGCGCCCCCGCCAGGCGCGCAGCAGCGTCTCCTGCACGAGGTCCTCCGCCTCGTCGAAGGAGCCGAGCATGCGGTAGCAGTGCACGTGCAGCTCGCGGCGGTGGCGCTCCGCCAGCGCGCTGAACTCGACCTCGCCCGTCGGCACAGCCGGCATCAAAGCACGAGCCCGCAGGTCGCGTTGATGATCGTGCCGGTGATCGCGCCCGCCCGGTCGGAGGCGAGGAACGCCGCCGTGTCGGCCACCTGCTGGAGCTCGGGCACGCGCCGCAGCGCGCTCATCCCGGCCACGCCGGCCAGGATCGCCTCGACGTCCACCTGCGCGCCGCTCACCCGCTCCACCTTCTCGGCGGTCAGCGTGCCGCGCACCGCGGCGGTGTGGATGCCCACCACGCGCACGCCGCTCGGCCCGATCTCGGCTGCCAGGTAGCGGTGGAACGCCTCCACCGCCGCGTCCGTCGGCCCGGTGTTGCCCATCCCCGGCGCCGAGCCGCGCGACGAGCCGCTCGTCAGGTGCAGGATCGCCCCCGACCCGCGCTCGGTCATGTGGCGGGCCGCCGCCCGGGCGGTGATGAACGCGGTCTTCGCGCCGGCGACGATGGCCTCCAGGTAGCGGTCGGTGTCGAGCGCGACGAGCGGGACGCCCTGGACGTCTCCGCGCTGGATGAGGTTGAACGAGACGTCGATGCCGCCCTGGGCCGCCACCTCGGCGGCGTGGGCGTCGACGGCGGCCTCGTCCAGCGCGTCGAGCACGGCCACGTCGGCGGCGCCGATGTCGGCCGCCACGCGCTCCAGCGGCTCGCGCGTGCGGCCGGCGAGGAACACGTGCGCGCCCTCGCGCGCGAAGGTCCGGGCCACCGCCGCGCCGAGGCTGCCGCCGGCGCCGTAGATGATCGCGTGCTTGGAGGTCAGGAGTTCGCTCATGCCGGTTGAGACGACACCCGGGCGAGAACTCATCGGCCCGCTTGCGCGGGGGCGCGATTGCCGCGCGCCCCCGCGTCAAGCGGGTGCGCGCCGGTCGCGAAACGGGCGAACTCCCGACCGGCGCCTGCACCGTGGGCGGCGGAGGGAGCGCCGCCCCCTTGCCTCGACCGACCTTGACGGGAGCCGGCCGAGCAGCAAGACGTGGAACCGGTTCCACACTGTGTCACGCTAGTGGGGATGCGTCAAGCGCTGGAGCTCTAACCTCCTTCCCATGGGTCCGGTCTCCGGCCAACGGCGCCCGCGGGGGCCGACGATCCGGGATGTCGCGCGTCGCGCCGGCGTGGGCGTGGGCACGGTGTCGCGCGTGCTCAACGGCAGCGCGTCGGTCAGCCCGGAGGCGCACGCCCGCGTGCGCGGGGCGATGGAGCAGCTCGGCTACCGGCGCAACGCCGTGGCCCGCTCGCTGTCGGTGGGGCGCGCGCAGGCGGTCGGCGTGGTCGCGCCGTTCTTCACGACGCCGTCGGTGATCGAGCGCCTGCGCGGCGTGGCCGAGCGGCTGGCCGAGGTCGACTACAACATCGTGCTGTTCTCGGTGGAGACGCCGCAGCAGCGCGACGCGGTCTTCCGCGACTTCGCCCGCCACGACCACGTGGACGGCCTGCTGGTCATCTCGCTCCCGCTGGCCGACGCCGAGGTGGAGGCGGTGCGCCGGCATGCGCTGCCGATCGTGCTGGTCGACGCCGCGCATCCGGCTCTGGTCAACGTGACGGTGGACGACGTGCGCGGGGGCGAGCTGGCGGCCGAGCACCTGCTGGCCAAGGGCCACCGGCGGATCGGCTTCGTCGGCGACACGCCGCAGAACCCGTTCGGCTTCACGTCCAGCCGGCGCCGGCTCGAGGGGCTGCGCCGCGCGCTGCACGCGGCCGGGGTGCCGCGCGTCCCGGCGCTCGAGCTGCTCGGGCGCCACGGGCGCGACCCGGCACGGGCGCTCGCGCTGACCCTCCTCGGCCGCCCCGATCCGCCGAGCGCGGTGTTCGCCGCCTCCGACGTCCAGGCGCTGGGCGTGCTCGAGGCTGCGGCGGAGCTCGGGCTGCGGGTGCCGGAGGACGTGGCGGTGATCGGCTTCGACGACATCGAGATGGCCGCGGCGGTCGGGCTCACCACGGTCCACCAGCCGTTGCGCGAGACCGGCGCGCGCGGCGCGGACCTGCTGCTGGCCGCGCTCGACGGCGGCGAGGGGCCGGCGCCGGCGGAGGAGCTCCAGCCGCTCGTGGTGGTCGAGCGGCGGACTACGTAGCGGTCACGGTGAACGAGTCGCCGGCGGCCGAGAGGGCGCCGGCGGCCGCCATGGCCGTGCCGGCCATCACGCGGCCGCGGGGGCCGCCGAACTGCGGGCCGCCGGAGTCGGCCGACAGGTCGATCGCCGTATTCGCCCACAGCGGGTCGCCGATCGCCCCCGAGTGCCCGGTCGTGCTCGTCGCCCGGGCCGCGCTGAATGTAGTGTCAGTGAACGCGGCCAGCGGCAGCACACGGCAGCGGCTGCCGAAGCACTCCGACGGGGCCTCGACGATCCACTCGGCCGACGTGCTGTCGACGGCCGTCGCGCTGAGCCTGCGGGTGACCCCGGTGCCCTGCGTGAGGTCGCGCAGGCGGATCGCCACGCGGCTGCCGCTGACGCCGACGCGCACGGCCACCCGGTCGCCGGCCGCCACGGTCAGGTGGACGGTGTGCGACGTCTGCGGCACCAGCTCGTACCAGGCGCTGTAGCGGGCGTGGCCGGAGGCGGAGCAGTCGGACTCGGTGCCGGCCTGCTCGAGCGCAGCCGCGTTCGTGTGGTAGCCGCCGAGCCCGACCCAGGTGGCCGAGAACGCGCTGCCGGAGTCGCAGGCGACGGCGGGGACCGTCCAGGCGGCGCTGACGGAGCGGAAGCGGATGCCCGTGCGGTGGACGGCGTAGCCCGCCCAGTTCGCGCTGGTGGTGGTGCCGGCGGAGGCGGTGGCGGCGGGGAGGGCGGCGAACGCGACGAGGACGGCGGGCAGCAGGCGGCGCAGCGGCATGGTCCAAGTGGAGCGCGTCTCCCTGAGGATCGCCTGTGATCATGCCGGGCCGTGCCCACGGTCCTGCTCGTCCGCCACGGCCAGGCGTCGTTCGGCGGCGCCGACTACGACGTCCTGTCCGAGCGCGGACGCGCCCAGTCCGCTGTGCTGGCCGCCGAACTCGCGCGTCGCGGCGTCGCCTACGAGCGGGTGGTCAGCGGCTCGCTGGCCCGCCAGCGCGACACCGCGGCCGCGCTGGGCGAGTACGGCGTCGACCCGCGCTGGGACGAGTACGACGCCGACGACATCCTGGCCCACCACTCGGCCAGCGCGGTGCGGCTGGAGCGCCGCGGCCCGGTCTCGTTGTCGCCGCGCGAGTTCCAGGACGTGCTCGAGGCGGCGCTGCTGGCGTGGGTGGCCGCGGGGGAGGCGTCGCCGGCACGCGAGACGTGGCCGGCGTTCGCCGCCCGCGTGGCCGCGGGGCTCGATGCGGCGGCCGAGCGCCCGACGGTCGTCTCGACGTCCGGCGGCGCGATCGCCGCGGTGTGCGTCGGGCTGCTCGGGGTGGCGCCCGAGGCGTTCGTGGCGCTCAACCGGGTGACCGTCAACGCCGGCGTGACCAAGGTCGTGCGCGGGCGCAGCGGGACGACGCTCGTGTCGTTCAACGAGCACGGCCACCTCGAGGCGGACGGGCTCGTGACATATCGCTGAGATCGCGCGTGACGTTCGCGCGGCTCGCCGTGTCCCAGCGGCATGAAGCTCTCACGTCAGCTGGTCGCGGCCCTGCTGGGCGCGACCGCGCTCGCGGCGGCCGCCAGTGGCGTCGCGTCCGCCGACCACGGCGACCGGCCCGGCAGCCGGGCGCGCCTGTTCACGCTCTCGCCCGACCCCGCGGCGAACCCCGAGGGCGTCGCGTTCTCCAAGTCGCTCGGCGCGTTCTTCGTCTCCGACACCGGCAGCGGCGCGATCTACCGCGGCACGCTGAGCCGCTCGACGGTCTCGCCGTTCATCCCCGGCTCGACCGGCGGATCGGCCGTCGGGCTGAAGGTGGTCCGCGGCAAGCTCTACGCCGCCGGCGGCAGCGCGGGCACGATCACGGTCTACGACCTGGCGTCCAAGCAGCGGCTCGCGCAGTTCGACACCGGCGCGGGCGGCTTCCTCAACGACCTCGTGGTCACCCGCCGCGGCGACGTCTACGTCACCGACTCGACGCGCCCGATGCTGTGGCACGTAACCGCCGCCCAGGTGGCCGCGGGCTCCGGCACCCCGCAGGGCATCGACGTCTCCCAGGACATCCCGTTCGCCAGCGGGTTCAACCTCAACGGCATCGTGGCCGACGGCGACCGCCGGCTCGTGACCGTGCAGACGAACACCGGCACGCTGTTCCGCATCCAGCTCTCCCACGACGGCACGGCCATCCGGTCGGTCGACGCGGTCAAGGGCGTCTCGGTGCCCGGCGGCGACGGCCTGCTGCTCGACGGCGGCCGGCTCGTGGTCGTCCAGGGCGGCCCGCCCGCGCAGATCTCGTTCGTCAAGCTGCGCCACGGCGACCGTCGCGGCCAGGTCCGCGACGTGCGCACCAGCCCGTTGCTGAAGGGCCCGTCGACGATCGCCCGGGCGCGCGACCTCTACCTCGTGGTCAACGCCGACTTCGCCACCAGCACGAAGCCGTTCACCGTGGCCGGGCTGCCCCGCAACGGCGATGACGGCGACCGCGGCGACGACCACGGGGACGACAACGGCAACCACGGCAACCCCGACAACGGCAACGACAACGCCCCGGCGGCCACGCCCACGCCGTACTACGGCAACAGCGGCGACGACAACGGCCACGCCTCGGCGACGCCCAGCCCGACCCCGACGCCGTACTACGGCGGCGCGGGCGGCGGCGACGACCACGGCGGCGGCGGCAACAGCGGCGGCGGCGGCAGCAGCGGCGGCGGCAGCAGCGGCAGCGGCGGCGGCGGCAACGGCGGCGGCGGTTGCTACTACTGCGGCGGCCACAGCTAGCCCGCCCGCACCCCCTCGGCGGCGAACAGACCCCCTCCGGTCGCCGCCGGAACCAGGCGGCGGCCATCGACCCCTCGGGCCGCCGCCGGGCCCACCCGCCGGCGGCGGCCCGACAACCCCCGGGCCGCCGCCGGCTCGCTTCAGCGCGCGTGCTCGCGCGCCACGACCGCGGCCGCGCGCAGGCGGTCCGCCACGGCCTCGGCGCCCCGCACCCGTGCGGCCACCACGTCCGCGGCCAGCTCGAGGTCCACGGCCAGGTGCTCGACCGGGAAGCCGCGCGCGCCGAGCACGCCGGCCAGCCAGGCGGTCTGGCGGCCCAGGTCGGCGAACCCGGCGACGTCGAGGAAGGCCCAGTTGAGCAGGTGCTGGGTGTCGTGGAGCTCCCACGGCCGGGCGGCGTCGCCGTAGCGCTCGAGGTCCTCGGGGAAGCGCTCGAAGTAGCGGTCGGCGATCTCCTCGGCCAGCGGCACGAGCGCCACGGTGCCGTCGCCGTGGGGCGACGACGTGGGCGGCGGCCAGCCGCTCGGCGGGCGCGTGGCCGGCATTACGCGACGCGCTTGTAGACCCGCGCCTCCCACGGCTGCAGGCCGTCGCCGGGCTCGCAGTTGGCCAGCAGCAGCTCGGCGTCCGCCCAGCCGGAGAGATCGGGCGCCGCCGGCGCGCCGGACAGGTTGGCCACCACGAGCAGCTCGACGCCGTCGAGTGCGCGCGTGTAGGCGTAGACCTGCGGGTCGTCGGGGCACAGCATCGTGAAGTCCCCGCCGGCGACCACGGGCTCGGCGTGGCGCAGGGCGATCAGCCGCCGGTAGTGGGGGAACACGGAGTCCGGGTCGGCGCGCTCCGCCTGCGGCATTGATCGTGACGTGGTTCGGGTTGACGGCCAGCCAGGGCGTGCCGGTGGTGAAGCCGGCGTGCTCGCTCGCGTCCCACTGCATCGGCGTGCGGGCGTTGTCGCGGCCGGAGATCCGCAGCGCCGCCAGGACCGCCTCGGGGTCGTCGCCGTCGGCCGTCGCCTCGCGGTAGTGGTTGAGCGACTCGATGTCGCGGAAGTCGGCGATCGCGGCGAACGGGGCGTTGGTCATCCCGAGCTCCTCGCCCTGGTAGACGTACGGCGTGCCGCGGTGCAGGTGCAGCACGGTGCCGAGCGCCTTGGCCGAGCGCACGCGGTGCTCGCCGTCGTCGCCGAAGCGCGAGACCGCGCGCGGCTGGTCGTGGTTGTTCCAGTACAGGCTGTTCCAGCCCACGTCGGCCAGCCCGGCCTGCCAGCGCCCGAGCGACGCCTTGAGGTCGCGCAGGTCGAGCGGGTGCACGTCCCACTTGCTCGCGCCGCGGTCGAGCTGGACGTGCTCGAACTGGAACACCATGTCGACCTCGGCGCGCGCCGGGTCGGTGAACGCGCGCGCCTGCTCGACGGTCACGCCCGGCATCTCGCCGACCGTGAGCAGCCCGTCGCGGCCGGCGAACACCTCGCGGTGCATCTCCTGCAGGAACTCGTGGATCCGCGGCCCGGTGATGTAGTGCTCCCCGGCCACGCCGTCCGGCAGCCCCGGGACCTTGGAGATCATGTTGATGACGTCCATGCGGAAGCCGTCGACCCCGCGGTCCAGCCACCAGCGCATCATCTCGTGGACCGCCTCCCGCACCTCCGGGTTCTCCCAGTTGAGGTCCGGCTGCTTGCGGGAGAACAGGTGCAGGTAGTACTCGCCCCGCTGGGGGTCGTACTCCCAGGCGGAGCCGGAGAAGAACGAGCGCCAGTTGTTGGGCTCGGCGCGCCAGATGTACCAGTCGCGCTTGGCGCCGCCGGCCCGCGAGTCCGCGAACCACGGGTGCTCGTCCGAGGTGTGGTTGACCACCAGGTCCATCACGAGCTTCATCCCGTGCGCGTGCACCTGCGCGAGCAGGTCGTCGAACTGCGCCAGCGTGCCGAACGTCGGGTCGATGTCCCGGTAGTCGCTGATGTCGTAGCCGGCGTCGTCCTGCGGGGACGGGTAGATCGGGGAGAGCCAGACCACGTCGACGCCGAGCGCGGCGAGGTGGTCGAGGTGGGCGGCGATCCCACCGAGGTCGCCGACGCCGTCGCCGTCGGAGTCGGCGAAGCTGCGCGGATAGATCTGGTAGACGACGGCCGCGGTCCACCACGGTCTTGATCTCCCGCCCATGTTGGGGCGGCATGATCGCAGCCATGAGCGACGACAGCTTCGAGGACTCACTGCGCGCGATCGCCCAGAGCCTGGGCGACTCCCTCAAGCGCCTGGCCGGCGACGACTTCCACCTCGACGAGGCCGTGCGGTCGACCGGCCTGGACCCGGAGGACGCCAAGCGCTGGGTCGGGCAGTGGCTCGCCGCACGCCAGGACGCACCCGCCGGTCCGTCCGATCCGTTGCGCGACGCCCGCCCGCACCCGCTCGACCTGCCCACCGAGGAGCAGGGCGTGGCGCTGGCCGCGCTGGACTCCGGGCGCTGGACGGTCGAGCCGGGCACGGATGCGCTCGTGGCCCACGGCCCCGGCCCGGCGCCGGACGACGCCCTCGGCCTGGTGCGCGAGCTGCGGGTGCGCGACTGGCTCGACGCCGAAGGCGAGCTGACGCTGACGGGGCGCCGGGCACTGGAGCGCTGGCTGGAGCGTTGAGGCATCTCGGCGGCCGCCCGCTGGCGGCCGCCGTCCCGAGCGGATAGCGTCGGCCCAAGTCTGGGACAAGGAGCGTCGACGTGAACAGGGTCTCTCGGGTTGCCGCGGTCACCGCGGTGGCACTCGCCGCGCTGGCGCCGGCCACGGCGCACGCCGCCACGCGCTCGTTCGTGGCCGTCAACCGCATCCAGGCGCTGCCGGCGCACGCCGTGGCGGGGCACACGTACCGCCTGCGCGGCACGGTCAGCAACGCCGGCGCCCGCGCGGCACGCGGCCGCGTCACCGTGCGCCTGCTGCACCGCTACCGTGCGCCGCGGGTGATCGGCCGCGCGACGCTGCGCGTGGGCGCCCACGGCAGCCGCAGCTTCACCGTGGCCGTGCGGGTGCCCGCGCTGGCCAAGGGTTCGTGGATCCTCGCCGCCTGCGCGCCGCGCGGCATCGGCGGGACGTCCACCTGTGCCACGGGCGCGGAGAACCTGCAGGTCGCCGGCGGCGACGCCATCCGCGGCCCGGTCGCGGCCCGGCAGGCGGCGCCGGCCGTGGCCCAGGACGACACGTGCTCGTCCGGCAGGCACTCGATCGTCCCGTTCGGCGAGATCGCCTACCCCGAGGGCGGCAACGGCGGCTACAAGAGCGTGCACACCGACACGCACCTGATCTACGACGCGCCGTCGAACCAGTTCCTGGCGGGCACGCACGTCGACCAGACGATCCTCGCCACGCAGTGCCTGACCGACTTCAGCTTCGACTTCGAGACGCAGGACCCGCCCAACTCGAACTCCGACCCGACCACGCCCGGCCCGAACATGACGGTCGGCTCGGTCGAGGTCAACGGCCAGCCGGCGAGCTTCAAGTTCGTCCAGCCGACGTACCCCGGCGACCCCAACGGCGACAACGACCCCGATCCGCTGGCCCACCGCACCGGCCAGAGCGTGCCGATCAACGCCGACAATCCGAACCCGCCGGCCTGCGCGTCCACCGGCCCTGACGCCGACCTCCAGAACCTGCCCTGCCCGGCGAACAAGCTCGTGGTCACGCCGTCCGTGCCGATCCCGTCCGGCACGACGGCGAAGGTGGAGATCGACTACGCGGGCCGCCCGGGCGTCCACTCCGACGGCGACGGCACCACCGAGGGCTGGTTCCGCTCCAACAACCCGGTCAACGACGGCGGCTTCGTCACCACCGAGCCGATGGGGACCGAGGACTGGATGCCGCTCAACGACCATCCGACGGCGAAGCCGACCTACGACTTCACGACGATCACCAACATCGATCGCACGTCGGTCAGCAACGGCCAGCTCGTCAGCCACACCACGAACGTCGCCGACCCGCAGTTCCCCGGTGCGCCGGCCAACGGCACCACGCCCGCGCAGCCGGCCGGCTCGGCCACCTGGGTGTGGCACATGCCGAACCCGGTCCAGGACTACCTCGTCGAGAACAGCGTCGGCTACTACAGCAACGGCTATGACGACGGCGTCCACGGCGGCGTGAAGATCGGCGCCGCGGGCACGCTGTACTACGAGTTCCAGTCGGCCGGCGTGGCGCCCAACCGCGTGGCCTCCAACAAGGCCACGATGGACCAGCAGGAGGACATCACCAACTTCCAGAGCATCTTCAACGGCCCGTTCCCCTTCACCACCGACGGCGTGATCATCGGCACACCGGCGGCCAGCTTCGAAGAGGAGATGGAGACCAAGATCACGTTCGCCGGCGGCCGGATCAGCCTGGGCACGTTCAACCACGAGAACATGCACCAGTGGTGGGGCGACAACGTCGCCGCGAGCCTGACCCGCTACACGTTCCTCAAGGAGGGCATGGCCACCCTCGGCGAGTACCTGAACACGGCGCGCACGGCGGCCACGGCCGCCGGCGGCTACGGCACGCCGGCCGGCAACGCGGCGTTCGACGCGAGCATGGTCAGCACGTTCAACTCGAACTACAACAGCACGCGGATGAACTGGACCGAGGTGCCCTCGAACCCGACGCCGGACTCGCTGTTCGACAACGCGCCGACCTACGCCCGGCCCGGCCTGTCGTACGACGCGCTGCGCCAGATCCTGGGCGACGACCAGTACACCACCGCGCTGCACGGCATCCAGCACGACTTCGGCGGCGGCAACATCTCCGAGGCCCAGATGGAGCAGCAGTACCACAAGTACCTCCGCAACCAGAGCGCGGCCTGCTCGGCCAAGCTCGACCAGTTCTTCACCCAGTGGTGGGACACGAGCTATCCGTCCAACGGCGTGACCAAGCCGCAGATCACCGGCCCCGGCCTGACCGGCTCCGGGTTCTATGACGCGACCGGCGCGTGCTCGAAGCAGAACCCGCCCGTCACGAGCGCCGCGATCGTCAACGGCGCCCTGGTCCTGACGGCCACCGACGACGGCGACGGCCCCGGCACGACGTTCTACAGTCTCGACGGCGGCCCGTTCCAGGCATACACGGGCCCGGTCCCGCTGACCCCGGCGACGCACACGGTCGTCTTCTACTCGACCGACGCGCAGGGCAACCAGGAGGCCAACGAGACGGCGACCTTCACGACCGGCGTCTCGACCACGACCACCGTGGGCGGCACCGTCCCGGCGACGCTCGCGCTCACGCTCGGCGGCCCGGCGACGTTCGGCGCGTTCATCCCGGGCGTGACGCAGGACTACTCGGCGACGACGACCGCCACGGTCGTCTCGTCCGCCGCGAACGCGGCGCTCAGCGTCGCCGACCCCGACCCGGTCGCCCCCGGCCACCTGGTCAACGGCACGTTCTCGCTGCCGTCGGCGCTGACCACCAGCGCGGGCGCGGTGAGCGGCACGCCGCTCACCCTGAAGACCTGGACGGCGCCGGCGAGCAACGACCAGGTCGCGGTCACGTTCGGCCAGCACATCGGCTCTACCGACCCGCTGCGCACCGGGACATACGCGAAGACGCTGACGTTCACGCTCTCCACCACGGCACCCTGACACCGGCTTCGTGCGCCCAGCGAACAGCTGGGCGCACGACCGGCCGCGGGTGATACGTTCGAGCCGGAGACCGAGCTGGAGGAGCGTTTTCATGCCGAACCCGGGGACCATCAACGGCACGCACCACCTGACGTTCTGCGTCGGCGGAGCGCAGGAGGACTACGACTTCCACGTGCGCACGCTCGGGTTGAAGAGCGTCAAGAAGACCGTGCTCTTCGACGGCGCGATCCCGATCTATCACCTCTACTACGGCAACGCCGCGGGCGACCTGAGCACGATCCTCACGAGCTTCCCGTACCGCCAGGCCGGCTGGATGGGCAAGCGCGGGACCAACCAGCTGCGGACGATCCTGCTCTCGGTGCCGGTCGACTCGCTCGGCTACTGGGCGGACCGGCTGGCCGCCGCGGGCATCGAGGCCGGGCTCCTCGAGCGCTTCGGTACACCGCGGCTGGAGTTCGCCCACCCGTGCGGCATCCCGTACACGATGGTCGGCGTGGACGCCGACTCGCGCGCGGCCTACGACGGCGCCGGCGTGCCGGGCGAGCACGCCATCCGCGGCGCGTTCGGCACCACGACCTCGGTGCGCGAGCCGGAGCCGATGGACTTCTTCCTGCGCGAGGGCATGAACGCCGAGCACCTGGCGTCCGACGGCGCGCACCACCAGTACCGCGTGGGGACCGACGCCGGCGGCGGGCGCGTGCTGGAGCTCGTCGAGGAGCCGGACCTCCCGCAGGGCACCTGGCAGTTCGGCGAGGGCACGATCCACCACCACGCGTTCGACGCGGGGACGGCGGAGAGCCAGGAGCGGCTGAAGGACTACATCGTCGGCCTCGGGTTCACGGACGTGTCCGACGTCAAGGACCGCGGCTACTTCTTCTCCGTCTACTGCCGCACCCCCGGCGGCGCGCTGTTCGAGTTCGCCTACTCGCGGCCGGAGAGCTTCACGATCGACGAGGCGGCGGACGAGCTCGGCACGCACATGTGCATCCCGCCGCACTGGGAGGACCGGCGGGCCGAGATCTCCCAGCTCGAGCAGATCGACACCGTCGAGACCGTCGTGGGCTAGGTGCGCCTCGACGGGAAGGTCGCGCTGATCACCGGTGGCGAGAGCGGGATCGGGCTCGCCACCGCCCGGCGCTTCGCGGCCGAGGGCGCGGCGCTGCACCTCGTGGGGATCGACGGCGAGCGGCTGGACGCCGCGGCCGCCGAGCTGGGCTGCTCGGCCGCGGTGGCCGACGTGACCGACGAGCAGGCCGTCAGGGCGGCGCTCGCCGAGGGCGCCGAGCGGCACGGGCGCTTCGACGTGCTCTTCTCCAACGCGGGGATCAGCGGCGACATCGCGCCCTTGGTGGACTTCCCGTCCGACGGGTTCGCGCGCGTGGTGGCGGTGCACGTGCTGGGCGCCTTCCACGTGCTCAAGCACGGCATCCCGCACGTGCCGGACGGCGGCAGCATCATCATCACCTCGAGCGTGGTCGGGCTGATCGGCGCGCCCGGGATCGCCGCCTACGCCACGGCCAAGCACGCCCAGGTCGGGCTGATGCGGGTGGCGGCCAAGGAGCTCGCGGGCCGCCGGATCCGCGTCAATACGCTGCACCCGGGGCCGACGTCGACGCCGTTCCAGGACGACATCGAGATGCGGGCCACCGGCCGGTCGCAATCCGAAGCCGAGGCGGCGTTCGACGCGATGATCCCGCTGGGCCGCCACACCACCGTGGACGAGATCGCCGCCGCGGTGCTCTACCTGGCCTCCGACGAGAGCGCGATGGTCACGTCGCACACGCTGTCGGTCGACGGCGGGATGAGCGGCTAGAGCACCTCGATCAGCGCGCCGGCGATCCCGGCCAGGATCAGCGTCTCCACGATCGGCCGTCTCACCACCAGCAGCGCGACCGCGGCGGCGGCGAGGATGGCCGCCTGCCAGGGGTGCGTGAGCGCAGCGGCGAGCGGCACGGCGGAGCCGAGGATGGCGCCGATCGCCGCCGGGCCGGCGCCGTCGAGGAACGCCCGGGCGGTTGCGTTGGCCCGCAGCCGGTCGAACTGCGGACCGCCGATCAGCACGAACGCGAACGACGGCGCGAACGCGACAGCGGCGGCGAGCAGCGCGCCCGGGACGCCCGCCGCGGCGTAGCCGACGGCGCTCACCGTGTGCACGACCGGCCCGGGCGTGACCTGCCCGAGCGCCACCGCGCTGAGGAACTGCGAGCCGGTCATCCAGTGATGACGGGTCACCGCGTCGCCCTGCATCAGCGGCACGATCACGAAGCCGCCGCCGTAGGACAGCGCCCCGACCTTGAACGCCGTCCAGGCCAGGGCGCCGATCGCCCCGTGGGCGAGCGCCGCGGCCGGCCACGAGAACGTGGCGAGCGCGCGCCGGCTCCGCCCGACCTCGACGGCGCCGCAGGCCAGCAGCGCGAGCACGACCCAGGGGCCGGCCGTCACGGCGACGGCGCCGCCGGCCAGGGCGTAGGCGAACCAGCGCCGCCCGGCGCCCGCGCGGCGCCGGCTGGCCGGCGCCAGCGACAAGCCGGTCCGCACCGCCACGGCGGCCACGGCGGCGCCCGCGCCCTCGCCGGCGCCGCGGATCCAGTCGGGCGGGGCGGACGCGAGGAAGACGGCGGCGAGCGCGACCATCACGAGCAGTCCCGGGAGCACGAACGCCAGGCCTCCGACCAGCCCGCCCACCGGCCCGCGCACCCGCCAGGCGGTGAAGATCGCCAGCTGCGTCGACGCGGGCCCGGGGAGCAGGTTGCAGGCGGCCACGGCGTCCTCGAACTCGCCGTCGCTCAGGTACTCCCGCCGTTCCACGCACAGCTCGCGCAGCAGCGCGATGTGCGCCGGCGGCCCGCCGAACCCCAGCCAACCGATCCGGCCCCACTCGCGCAGGACCGTGGGCAGCGGCGCGGCCATGGCGGCACCGTACCCTGGCCGGCATGCCGAGCGAGGTCACGCTCACGTTCGACAACGGGCCGGACCCGGACACGACGCCCGGCGTGCTCGCCGCGCTGGCGGAGCGCGACCTGCGGGTGACGTTCTTCGTCGTCGGGGCGAAGCTCGCGCACGCCCGCGAGCCGGCCGAGCGCGCGCACGCTGAGGGCCACTGGATCGGCAACCACACCTGGACGCACCGGGCGCCGTTCGGGACGCTCGGCGACCCGTCCACGCCCGCCCGCGAGATCGAGCGCACGCAGGCGCTGATCGGCGACCTGGCCCATCCCGACCGGCTGTTCCGGCCGGTGGGCGGCGGGGGAGCGCTCGGGCCGCACGTGCTCACGCCCGAGACGACCGAGGTGCTGGTGTCCGGCGGCTACACGTGCGCGCTGTGGAACGCGGTGCCCGGCGACTGGCGCGACCCCGACGGCTGGGTCGAGCGCGCGCTGGCGCAGTGCCGCGCGGCCGGCCGCGCCCTGCTCGTCCTGCACGACCTCCCGACGGGCGCGATGCGCCACCTGCCCCGCTTCCTCGACGCCGCCGCTGGGGAGGGGATGCGGTTCACACAGGCGCTCCCGGACGCCTGCCTGCCGATCGTCCGCGGCGAGGTCGTCCACCCGCTCGACCGCCTCGGCGGCTGAGCCCGCTGGGCGCGCCGTTGCGGCGCGCAGGAGCCCCGGCCGCCGTGCCGAAAGCCGCGGCGGGATGCTCGACCTGCGCTCGCCGGACCCGTATCGCGCCGCCGCCGACCGCCGCGTCGCGCTCGTGGCGGCGGCGGGATCGGCGATCCTGCTGACGTTCGTCGCCGTGTTCGCGGGCGCGGGCGCGCGCGCCGTCTGGGTGGGCGCGACGCTGACCTTCGCGCTGTTCCCGTGGCTGCTGGCGTTCAACGGGCGGCCCATCCTGCTCGAGGACGCGCTGGCCGGCAAGCCCTTCGCGGCCCGCGGCGAGCGCGCCGGCGTGTGGGCGACCGCCCCCGCCGCCGGGGCGCTGCTCGCGCTGCTGCTGGTGGCCGCGCTGGGCGTCGGGGCGCCGCTGGGCCTGCTCGTCTGCCTGGCCGGCGCCGCCGCCTACACCGGCGCGATCATCCGCGCGGAGCGCGCCTACGAGCGCTCGATCTACCTCGACCTCACCGTGCTCGAGCAGCGCTTCGAGCGCATCACCGACGCCCGGCCCAGGCGCCGCCGCACCCCCGTCAATTCCTAAAGGGGTCAGGCACGTTTAACTCGTGCACGAGTTAAACGTCCCTGACCCCTTTAGATTCCGAGGGCGGGGGCGGGGTCGACGTTCGCGCCGCGGACGGTGACCTCGAAGTGCAGGTGCGGGCCGGTGGCGAAGCCGGTCGCACCCACGCGGCCGACCAGCGCTCCGACGCCGACGAGCCGGCCCACCGCCACTGCGGCCGACGACAGGTGCGCGTAGCGGGTGTGGAGGCCGTTGCCGTGGTCGAGCACGACGGTCAGGCCCCAGCCGTCGTCGTAGCCGGCGAACACGACGCGGCCGCTCGCCGCGGCGCGCACCGGCGTGCCGGTCGGCGCCGGGAAGTCGATCCCCGGGTGGAAGCCGTCGCCGCGCGGCCCGTAGCGGTCGCCCACGGGCGCGGCGATGGGGCGGGCGAGCGGCGCGGTCCAGCGCACCGGCGGCCGGCGCAGCGCGGCGAGCGTGGCCGGCCCGGCGACCCCGTCCTCCGCCAGGCCGGAGAACGCCTGGGCGCGTCGCAGCGCCGCGTCGGTGTGCGCGCCGAAGCCGCCGTCGACCGTGCCGCACGGGAAGCCGTGGAACTCGAGGGCGAACTGCAGCGCGGCGACGTCCCAGCCGCGCATCCCCGCCCGCAGCGGCCGGCTGCCCACCGGGTGGCGGCCGAGCGCGCCCAGCGCGCGCCGCGTCCGCGGCCCGGCGATGCCGTCCACGAGCAGCCCGGACCGCGCCTGCAGCCGGCGCACGCCCGCGGCCGTCGCGGGGCCGGCGACGCCGTCGATCGTCCCCGCGTAGAGCCCACGCGCCTCCAGCGCCACCTGCAGCGCGGCGACGCGCTCGGATGCCGCGCGGGCGGGCGCGGGAACGAGCAGGCACGCCGCGGCCAGCGCGGCGGCCCCCATCCTCCTCAAGACGGGCACAGGCCCCAGAGGGTTCGCGCGCTGACATGCAAGTCCTGCCCGCGGCGAGCCGGAGCGGCCGAAGCTGGCGCGGCGGCGCCTAGTGGCGGGCCAGCCAGGCCGTGAGGTTGGCGCTGCCGCGCGCGCAGGCCATGCGCTGCGCCGGATGCGCCGCGAGCGGCGTCCGCTCGCCGGCGCGGACGCGCTCGAGCCGGCAGTGCAGCGCGCCCACGTCGCGCCGGCAGCCGCCCGCGCCGCAGCCGGCGCGCCGGAGCACGCCGGCGGCCCTCCGGGCCGTCCCGCAGCTCAGCCGGTAGGCGACGACGCTGAACACCGTCCCCGGCGTGTAGTCGCGGCTGCCCACGCGGCCGCAGTAGCCCGGCGGGTTGCTCGCGTCGATCTCGCCGGCCGTGCAGATCGTCTTCGCGGCCGCCCAGCGCCACCACGGCCCCAGCGGGCCGCCCGGCCACTGCGGCAGGCGGATGTCGAGCTCCCTGTAGGCCGGGCCGGACCCGCAGCGGCCGACCCGGTGCGCGCGCAGCAGGACCCGCGCGCGGTGCGCGAAGTAGCCGCCCTGCGGCAGGAAGATCGGGTTCAGCCCGCGGCCGTGCGCCACGCCGCCGCCCCAACCCGTCCAGCGGATCGAGCTGACCATCCCGCTCGGGTCTCCGCCGTTGAAGATCCGGCCCGGGTGCGCGGTGCCGAAGCCGGCGCCCTGCGGGGCGAACGCGGACGAGCCGAGCACGACCGCGGCGGCGAGCAGGGCGATCATGGACGGCGCAACAGGTCGGCGCGCATCGGCGAAGTCTCCTCCTCGAGGCCGGCGAAGCGCGCCCGCAGCTCGTCCTCCAGCGCGGCGAAGCGGTCCGCCCGCGCGGGGTCGGCTCCGATGACGCGCTCCCGGAACACCTCGAAGCTCGCCATGCCCAGCGGCGCCGCGTACTCGACGGTCCGCTCGCGCCTCAGGACGGTCGTCGCGGCGAGCGCCGCCTGGGCCAGCGCGCGCACCTCGGTCTCGTCGTCCACCAGCGACACCAGCGCGAAGAACGCGCCGTGGGGCAGCGGCTCGGCCACGTAGGCCGCGCCGCCCGGGCGCAACACGCGCGCGCACTCGTCGAACGCGCGCGGCATCGCGTCCGCCGGCACGTGGTGGAGGCTGCGCATCAGCACGCAGACGTCGACCGACGCGTCCGCCAGCGGCAGCGCGTCGGCGCTGCCCACGAGGTAGCGCTGCACGCCGTCGGCGGCGCGCGCCACCGCCCGCTCCGACACCTCCACGCCCACGACGGACGCGCCACGCGCGGCGAGCGCGCGCACCAGTGCGCCGTCGCCGCAGCCGACGTCGACCACCTCGCGGCCCGCCAGGGGGACGAGCTCGGCGAGGACATCGACGTCGCTGCGGATCACGCCGCCCGACGATACTCCGGCTCAGATCGGCGACGACGGGCGGGCGAGGCCCTCCGCGAGGTCGCCGAAGCCCGGCGCGATGATCGCGCCGGGCTGGGCGATCAGCTCCTCGGCGACGATCGCCTCGGTGGTCAGCAGCAGCGCCGCGACCGAGGCCGCGTGCTCGAGCGACAGCCGCGTCACGCGGACGGGGTCGATGACGCCCTTCTCGAACAGGTCGCCGAACTCGCCGGTCAGCGCGTCGAGGCCGTGGCCCTCGGGCATCGCCCGCACCTGGTCGACCGCCGCATGGCCGTCGTAGCCGGCGTTGGAGGCGATCCAGTACAGCGGCTCGTCCAGCACGGACCGCACGATCTCCACGCCGCGCGCGAAGTCGCCGTCGAGCTCCAGCGCGTCGAGCGCGCGGCGCGCTGCGCAGCAGCGCCGATGCCGCCGCCGGGCACGATGCCCTCCGAGACCGCCGCCTCGGTCGCCGCGAGCGCGCCCTCGGTGCGCCGGAAGCGCTCGGTGCGCACGATGTCGGTCGGCGCCGCCGACCCGGATCACGGCCAGCGACGCCGACAGCCGGGCGATCCGCTCCTGGAAGATCTCGACGTCGCGGTCGTGGACCGCGCGCGCCAGCTCCGCCCGGATCTGGTCGAGCCGGCCCTTGACGTCCTCGGCGCGTCCCGCCGCCCTCGACGAGCGTCGTCGAGTCCGCGGTCACGATGACCCGGCGCGCCGTGCCGAGGTGCTCGCGCTCGACCGAGGCCAGCGACAGCCCGGCCTCCTCGGCGATCACGGTGCCGCCGGTGAACGCGGCGAGGTCGCCGAGGTGCTGGATCCGCCGGTGGCCGAAGCCCGGTGCGCGCGCCGCCGACGGCCTCGATCGTCTTGTGCTGGTTGTTCGCCACGAGCATGCCCAGCGCGCCGCCGTCGACCTTCTCGGCCAGGATGAGCAGCGGGCGCGGGTCCTTCATCACCGCGTCGAGCGCCGGCAGGAGGTCGTTCGGGTGCTTGAGATCGGCTTGTTGGTCATGAGGATGTAGCGGGTCCTCGAAGACCGTCTCCATCCGCTCGGTGTCGCGCACCATGTAGGGCGACACCCAGCCGTTCTCGACCACGACGCCCTCGACGAAGTCGACGCGGATGCCCGGCATCGTCGGACTCCTCGAGCGTGACGACGCCCTCTTCGCCGACGCGCGACGAGCGCCTCGGCGACGGCCTCGCCGATCACCTCGTCCTCCTTGGCGGCGATCGTGGCGACGTGGAGCAGCTCGTCGCGCGGCGCGACCGGCCGCGCCATGCGCTGCAGCTCGGCGACGAGCACGGCCGTCGCCTCCTCGATGCCGCGGCGCAGCAGCATCGGGTTGGCGCCCTCGTCGAGCGCCCGCATGCCCTCGCGCACGATCGCCTGGGCGAGCAGCGTCGCGGTCGTCGTCCCGTCGCCGGTCATGTCGCTCGTCTTGTTGGCGACCTCGCGCACGAGCTGCGCGCCCATGTTGCGGTACTGGTCGGAGAGCTCGATCTCGCGGGCGATCGTCACGCCGTCGTTGGTGATCGTCGGCGGGCCGGCGAGCCGCTCGAGCACGACGTTGCGGCCCTTGGGCCCGAGCGTCACCTTGACCGCGTTGGCCAGCGCGTCGACGCCGTCCTGCAGCAGCCGCCGGGCCTCGTGGTTGAAGTAGAGGCGCTTGCCCATGCCGATATCCCTTCCCTAGGCGCGGGACGAGGATGCCCGCGGCCCTGCAGCCGCCCGTGGTCGAGGTCGGCCATCGCGTCGTTGATCGCGTCCAGCGGGTACGTGCGACGTGTGCAGCGTGACCTTGCCCTGCGCGGTCAGGGTCATCAGGTCCTGCAGGTCGATGTAGGTCCCGACGAGGTTCCCGATGAACGAGATCTCGCGCGAGATGATGTCGATCGTCGGGACGTTGATGTTCTCGCCGTAGCCGATGACGTAGTAGAAGCCGCCGTCCTGGACCATCGCGACGCCGTCCTCGATGGCGCCCTTCTCGCCGACGAAGTCGATGATCGCCTCGGCGCCCAGGCCGTCGGTCAGCTCCCGCACCGTGTCGCGCTGGCCGCCGTCGACCTTGACGGTGTGGTCGCGCGCCGATCTCGCCTGGCCAGCTCCAGCGCCTTGCTCGGACGGGTCGATGACGATGATCTCGGTCGGCGTGTAGGCCTTCAGGCACTGGATGCCGATGTGGCCCAGCCCGCCGGCGCCGATGACCACGCACTTCGTGCCCGCGCCGAGCACCGGGATCGCCTTCTTGACCGCGTGGATCGCGGTCAGGCCGGCGTCGGCCAGCGCGGCGATGTCGGTCGGATGCAGCGACGGGTCGAGCTTGACCACGGAGCGCGCGCTCGGTGTGCAGGAACTCGGCGAAGCCGCCGTCGCGGCCGATGCCGGGGAACTCGCCGTTGAGGCAGTGCATGTCGTCGCCGCGCGCGGCACGGCCGGCACAGCCCGCAGGAGATGAACGGGTGGACGATGACCGTGTCGCCGACCTCGACGTTCGTCACGCCCGAGCCGATCTCGTGGATCCAGCCCGCGTTCTCGTGCCCGGGCACGTAGGGGAGCTCGACGCCGGACTTCTCCGCCCACTGGCCCTCCTGGATGTGCAGGTCGGTGCGGCACAGCCCGGCCGCGCCGATCTTCACGATCACGTCGAGCGGCCCGAGGATCTTCGGCTCGTCGATCTGCTCGACCTGCAAGTGCCTCGTGGTACTCGTGCAGGCGCGCGGCCTTCATGCGCACCGTCCTCCTGGTCGGGCGCCGTAGCGGACTCGCAGCAGGTCCCGGCACATGCCGCCGTTGGTCTCCAGGCGACAGCGCCGTCAGCGACGCCATCGCGGCGGAAGCGGCAGGTCGTCGCGCGCCACCGGCGTCCCGTCGCCGGCCACGAGCGCCGGCGCGCCGTCGGAGGCGTCGATGCCCAGCGCGGCGCCGCAGCGCGCGCACGCGCTCGGCGTCCGGCGCCGCGGTCAGCTCGCCCAGCGTCGCCGTCGCCGGCGAGCGCTCGGCAGCAGCCGCGCGCCTGGCGGGCGAGCAGCGCCTTGCGCTGGAACAGCGCGCGCAGCGCGTCGAGCGGGCCCTCGCGTCTCGCCCGGGAACGCGCCGTCGAAGCCGCTCGCCGCGCGCCACCGCCGCGTTGATCTCCTCGCCCGTGTAGTGGTCCTCGAGCACGACGCGACACCGACCGCACGCCCGGCACGCCGAGCACGGCGCGCCGCGCGTCGGCGGCCATCAGGAACGCGAAGTTCGGCGCGCACTGCGGCGTGGGCAGCCGCAGGCGCACCGCGACCTCGCCGCCGGCCACGACGCAGGAGCCGACGAAGCCGAGCGTGGTGATCGGCTCGTCGAGCTCCGGGTCGTAGACCGTCCCGAGCGCCTCGAGGACCTGGGCCTGCAGGTTCAACGCGGCGCACTCCGACGGCGCTCGTCCGCCGCCGCCGGCTCGTCCGCCGGCACCGGGAGGCGCAACTCCTCCGGCACCTCGACGCCGTACAGCTTCGCGCGCGTTGAGCCCGAGGATCTTCTTCTTGCCCTCGATCGTCCAGGCGCGGGTAGTCGGCGAGCTCGGAGTCGTCCGGGCATGTCCCAGTCGACGAAGCCCTCGACCTGCCACTTGGGCTCCCAGATGGCGTAGTCGGAGCCGAACAGCATCTTGTCCTCGCCGACCCAGAACAGCAGCTCGCCCATGACCTTGGCGAAGAACTTCGGGCGGGCGTGCATGAGGCCGCCGATGACGACCGACGAGGCCGGCGTAGACGTTGGGCTCCTGCGTCGCCATGAAGCAGAAGTCCTCGATCCGCGGCAGGCCGACGTGCTCGACGATGAAGTTGAGCCGGCCGTTGTAGTCGGTCGCCACGTGGTCGACGTCGGAGACGTCGAACGCGTCCTTGTCCAGCGGCCAGATCGTCGGGCCCTTGTGGACGTGGATGTTCTTGATGCCGAGCTCGACGCACTTGTCGAAGAACGGCATCGCCGCCTCGGGTCGCTGAGCTTCCAGCCGCGCGAGCCCTGGTACCACTCGGCCGTGTAGAGCTTGACGCCCTTGATGCCGTACTGCGCGTGGTCGGCCTCGAGCTGCTCCAGGCCCGGCCTCGCCCTCGCGCGGGTCGAAGCGCCCGTTGAGGATGAGCCGGTCGCCGGGAAGCGCTCCTTAGCAGCGCCGCGTTCTGCTCGATGGCGTTGAAGCCCTTCGTGTACCACTCCTTCAGGTAGGTCGACTGGAAGACCGCCATGTCGACGTGGCCCTCGGTGAAGACGTCCTTCTCGAAGTCGTCCACCGAGTACTTCTGGAAGTGCTCGAGCGGCCAGTGGGTCTCCGCCGGGCCGAGGCCCTGGTAGGCGTGGAAGCACTCGATCCAGCCCTTGGCGTACTGCTCCGGCGCCCTTGACCCAGTTCGTCCGGGCTCGCGTCCCAGAAGTGCAGGTGGCTGTCGAAGACGAAGTACTTCTCGCCGTCCTTCTCGTACATGCAGCGACCTCCTACTCGACGGGCTGGAGGTCGAAGTCGATGTACTCGGCCGCGTCCTCCGGGTTGGCGAACAGCAACACGCGATCGTCGAGCACGACCATACGCCCGTAGTGGGTGCTCATGATCTCCTCGAAGTCGTCGTTGCCGAAGTCCGCCCAGCCCGAGGGCGTCGGCGATCTCCTCGTAGTCGAAGTCGACCTTGTTGACGCCGTCGACACGGATCATCGACGGGAGCTCGGTGATCGTCACGTTCTCCTTGCCGCGCATGACGTTCGCGACGACGTAGCCGACCTGGTTGTTCATCAGCGTGACGCCCGCCTTGTTGGAGGACGTGCGGTCTGACCTGGAACTGCGCTCATGCCGTGACCTCCTTCGGGGTCTCGAGTGCCGATCTCGGACGCCAGGCCCGTCGAAGCGCTCGCGCGAGCGGTCGCAGCGAGTCCTCGAAGCGGACGACCTTCTCGGAGAGCTGGGACCAGATCGGCTGCAGGTTGCGGGCGGCGTCGACGGCCTGCGGCGTGTACGTGGCCAGCCAGCCCTCCATGATCTCCTTGTTGGCGGCGCCGTGCTCGTCGTCGTCGGCGAGCATCCGGAACAGCGCACGGGCGCCCCGCTGCTCGCGGGCCGCGTCGGACTCGCCGGCGCCCATGATCGTCGGGGTGACGAAGTCGCCCTGCGGCGCGGCGGCCTGCATCACGAAGCCCGAGCGGAACAGCTCGCCCACGAGCGGCTCGAAGACGATCGTGGTGGCGAAGAACGCCTCGGCCCAGTCGCGGATGCCGGTGAGCCCCTCGACGAGCTCGCGCGTGGGCTGCCAGATCGGGTCCTCCTGCCAGGTCTTCTTGTGGATCGAGCCCGTCGAAGCCGTCGATCTCCTCGGTCAGCGCGAGGTTGTAGAGGATCAGGTCCTGCGCGAAGCGGAGCTTGTGCACCGCGCCGACCGCAGATCGCGTTGTTGATCATGTTCGTCGGCGCGTCGCGCTGGGCGGGCGTGTAGACGTGCATGCCGATCCCGTGCTCGACGTGCGCCCAGGCGAACACGTGGCGCTCGACGACCTTCACCCACGCGGGGTTCATCGCCTGCGAAGACGTGCGCGGTGCGGCCGTGCTCGATGTTCTGGGAGATCTGGCGGACGACGTTCGCGTTGTTGCGGTAGATCGTCTGCTCCCACTCCTCGTTGGGATCGAGGAAGACGTGCCAGTTGGACGACTTCAGCGCCGTCCACTCCTGCGGGTAGCCGCTGTCGCCGTTGGCGAACGCGTAGACCCAGCCCTGCGTCAGGTGGCGCGCGGGATCGGGCTGGACGTCGATCGTGACGTCCTCGTAGACCGTGGCGCGGCGCTTGCGCGGCTCGAAGTAGTTGTAGCTGCGGCTCTGCCAGGACGGGAACTCCTGCGCCCCCGCCTCGGCGTCCGTGAACACAGGCTTGGGGACGCTGCGTTCCTTGACCTCAGTCGCCATGACGGTCTCCTCACTCGTCCGCGGTGGTCGTGAACTTGTCGAAATAGATGTGGGCCTCGGGGACGCCCTTGGCGCTCGAGCAGGGCGATCGCCGCCTCGACCATCGGCGGCGGGCCGCAGACGTAGGCGTCGACCTCGGCGATGTCGGCCTCCAAGCGGTCGACGACTTCGGTGATCAGCCCGGTCTCGCCGGACCAGCCGTTGCTGTCCTCCGACAGCGCGGCGACGAACGTCGCCCGGCAGCGCGGCCAGCTCGTCCAGGTGGAAGAGGTCGGCCTCCGTGCGCGCGCCGTAGTAGTAGGTCGCCTCGCGCTCGAGGCCCTTCTCCTCCAGCGAGCGCAGCAGCGAGAGGATCGGCGCCATGCCCGCGCCGCCGCCGATGAACAGCAGCCGCCGGGGCGAGTTGGAGCGCAGCGTGAAGACGCCGTACGGCCCGGTGACCGCAAGCTCGTCGCCGGGCTTGATCGAGCCGTCCTGCAGCAGCCCGGAGAAGCGGCCGCCGGGATACATCTTGATCATGAACTCGAGCGCGTCGGGGCTGGTGCCGGCCATCGAGAACGAGCGGTGCTCGTCGTCGGCGCCCGGGATCGCGATGTCGACGTACTGGCCGGGCTTGTACTCGAGCGGCTCCTCCGGCTTGAGCTTGAGGTGGACGATGTCCGACGTCAGCGGGTCGACCGCCTCGACCGTGGTCGTCACGGTCTTGATCGGCAGCCCGCTGCGGATCATCTCCTCGTCGTAGTTGATGAGCTCGACCTCGAGGTCCGAGTACGGCGTGCGCGCGGCAGAGCAGCGTCCAGCCCTCCTGCTCCTCGAAGTCGGGCAGCGCGAACGTGGAGTAGCGGTCCAGGTCGACCTCGCCGTCGAGCAGGAAGGACTTGCAGGCCGAGCACTGGCCCTCCTTGCAGCCGTGCATCAGCATGATCCCCTGCCGGAAGGCGGCGTGGAGGATCGTCTCGTCCTCGTCGACCTCGATCTCGATGCCGACGGGCTCGAAGCGGACTGTGTGCGTCTTTCCCATGGCGCGCGTGGGGTGGGGGAGCCGGAGCGCGCCTCCGGCTCCCCCAGCTGGGTGGTCAGGCAGCGGCCGCCGGGCGGCCGGCCGGCGGCCGCCGCGCTTGTACTCGGCGATGTGCTGCTCGCGCTCCTCGGGCGACATCTCGTTGAGGAGCACGTTGGGGCTGTTGAGCGTGATCCCCTTGACCTCGTCCAGGGTCCACATCTCCTTGGGATCCAGGTTCAGGTGCGGCTGCGGGATCAGCGTGTGGCCGTCGTCGCGGACGTACCCGAGGTCCTGCATGATCTCGGCGAGGTCTTGCCGTGGTGGAGCGGTCTCCCACTCGCGCTGTGCCCGAGAGGCGGCCCATCGACGGCGTCGGGCCGGCCCTCGTACTCGGGCCGGAAGGCGACCTTGTCGGTCCAGTGGCAGGTCTCCGAGCAGTACGTGCGGACCTGGCCGTCGACCTCGTCGATGACCGTGTCCTCACGGATCAGGCACGGGACCATGCACGTCCAGCAGCGGTGCGGATACTCGTAGTCGGCCTCGGCCTCGAAGGCGATCGGCTTGTGGCCGTTCTTCTTCGAGAGCTCGGAGTAGCTGCTCCCACCAGCTTGCCGTACTTGTCGTACCAGCCCGGGTACTTGAACTCGAACCACTCGAAGTCCTTGTCGTCCATCGCCGTCGATCCGCCAGTAGTTGGCGAACCAGCCGGTGGCGAAGAACTGCGCGACCTCGTGGATGTAGCCCTTGTTCCAGATCCGGTTCCACGCCTCCTCGACCAGGTCGTGCGGGATCGTCAGGCCGTACTTCTCGAGCGGGACGAGGTAGGACCGGTAGTAGTCGTCGTAGATCCAGCGCCGCCAGGCCTCCGCGTAGCTGACTCGCGGTCCTTGCGGCGGTCCTTGGTGCCGTACTCGATGAACGTGCCGATGGCCGCGTCCACGACCGCGTGGTTGTTCCACCACGCATAGCGCAGGTCGCGCTCGAGCAGCTGGCGGTTGCGCTCGTCGGCCAGCGCCATGAGGATGATCGAGTAGCCGTTGGAGATGTGGCGCGCTCTCGTCGGACTGCACCGAGTGGAACACCGTCGGCAGCAGGTAGTCGCCGTTGGCCGCCGCCTCGCCCGGCATCGCCACGAACAGGACGTTCGTGAACGCCGTCTCGGCGACGATCGTCAGGTAGACGTTGGCGGCGGTGATCGCGTCACCGGTGATGAACCCCTCGCCGAACTGCCGGCCGATCGTGCCGGCGTAGCAGTTCGCGAACCCCTTCTCGGTGATGTCGAACCCGGCCGGATCGATGTAGTGGTTCATGTACAGCCGCTTGAGGTTCATCTGGATCGTCGAGTGGCGCACCTCGTCGATCATCTGGATGGCCAGCCCGTTGTGGACCTCGGGGTTCGGCACCGCGTTGATGGCCAGCGGCATGGCGCGCGCGGCGCGAGATCTCCGGGAACGGGATGATGCGAGAGGAACAGCTTCTGCCACTCCATCCAGCGCTCCTGGACCTGGCGGAACATGTTGCCGCGGATGGCGCCGTCCATCGCCCCGAACACGCGGTTGTCCTTCTCCTCCTCCATCGGGAAGTAGGAGCGCAGGACCTGCTTGAGCGGGTCCTTCTTGGGCGCCTTCTCGAACGTGTAGTCGGTCGGGTACTTGTCGACCGGCTCGACGAAGGTCGGCTCCCAGGAGAGCTCCTGGATCTTCTGATGGGCCTTCGTGATGCTGGCTCTGCTCACAGGGGTGCGACCTCCCTCGTGAGACGGTTCCGGCCGGGCCGACGCTAGGTTCGGCTCCGGACCGCGATCAAGAACTTCGCGGACTTCCGCAGATGCTTGGAATCGGACGACGTCGCGCAGCGTCTCCTCGAGCTGCGCGCGCTCGGTCGTCGAACGCGTGGCGCGACATCGAGATGCCGACGGCGCCGAGGAAGCGCCGCCGGTGGTCGAGCATCGGGGCGGCGAGGCAGCAGAAGTCCTTGCCGAACTCCTCGCGCTCGGCCGCGACCCCGTGCAACCGGATGTCGCGCAGCTCCTCTCGCAGCCGGCGCGGGTCGGTGATCGTGTGAAGGGCGTGAAGGGCTTGAGGCCGCCGGCGATGTAGCGCTCGACGGCGTCGGCCGGCTCGAGCGCGAGCACGACCTTGCCCAGCGCCAGCGCGTGCGCGTTGTCGCTCGATCTCGGGGCGCATGCCCGGGAGCTTGGGCATGCCCTGCATGCCCGCGTTCGAGGACGACGCGCAGCTGCCCGGCGCGGACGACCGCGAGGTAGGCGCGCTTGTGGGTGCGCGCGAGCAGGTCGTCGACGACGCCGGAGAGGTCGTGGCGGTCGCGCCTGCTCGGCGCACGGTCTCGCGGAAGAGCGTGGTGAGGCGGTAGACGCTGCCCGGCCGGCGCTCGGCGACGCCCTCGTCGCACAGGCTGGCGAGCAGGTTGTAGGCGGTCGAGACGCTCTTGCCCAGCGTCTCCGCCACCTCGTCGGCGCGGACGCCGTCGGGCTCGCGGGCGAGCAGCCACGTGACCTGCAGCGCCGCGCGTGCGGTGCTGAGCCCACGATGCGATCCTGCGGCCGGCGGGGACCATGCCGGCCCAGTGGACCACCTTTGCGTTACATCAGCGTTGCACGGCGCAGCTCGCCCGACGCGGGCGGCGGCGAGCGGCCGGCGCGGGTCGCGGAACTCGAGCTGGGCGAGCAGCCGCTTCCAGGCCCCGAGGTCGTCCTCGCCGCTCGGCGTGTGCACCCAGGCCCACAGCGCGTCGGGGTCCTCGGCGGTCATCACGGCCTGGCGCAGCCAGGCGTCGAGGTGCTCGCGCTCGCGCACGACGCCCGGGGCGTCGGAGGCGGGCAGCAGCGGGCCGGCGTAGGCCTCGGCGGCGGCGCGCACCTGGCCGGCGTTGAGCAGGCCCTCGACGCGGCGGACGTCGGACTCGACGTCGCAGGTGAGGCGGTAGACGTCCGTGCCCGACCCACGGGCCGATCAGCTTGCGCAGCCGGCTGACCTCGACGCGCACGCTGGAGACGCTGCCGCCGTCGCCGTGCAGCTCGGCGCACAGCGTCGTCGGCGCGTCAGGCCGTGCGGGGCGGCGGAGAGCAGGGCCAGGATCTCGGCCAGGCGGGGGCGCAGCCTCGGCGTCCATTGAGGGTCGGGCGGTCGTGGCCGAGCAGCCGGAGGCGGAGCAGCGGCCGGGCGTGCGGGGGCGGGGCGCGCCTCGGTGGCGCGGACGACGAATGCCTCGAGCGCCTGGCTCGACCGGCTCGGCCACCGCGGGCGTGCCGCTGGGCAGCGTGAGCGCGCCGCCGCCGGGCGGGATGACCAGCCGTCCGGCCACGCCCCAGCCGCGGCGGCAGGCCGGTGATCGGGCGCCCGGACGGCGTGACGAGCGCGGCCCGGCCCGGCGTGACGCGGTCGCCGTAGCGGGCGTGCAGGCGGGCGTCGCGCTCCTGGAGGACGAGGCGCAGGCTGGCCTCGACGGCCCGGGCGGTGGCGGTGGCCACGGCGAGGGTGTGGGGGTGGACGGTGTTCAGGTCGCCGGTCAGGTCGATGATCCCGAGCAGCTCGCCGGTGTCCGGGTCGTGGATCGGCGCCGCGCTGCACGTCCAGCGCTGCACCGGGCTCGCTGAAGTGCTCGGGGCCGAAGACCTGGACGGCGTGGTCGACGGCCAGCGCCGTGCCGATCGCGTTGGTGCCCGCGCCGGGCTCGCTCCACAGCGTGCCCTCGGCGAAGTTCATGTCGGCGGCGGCGCGCAGGCGGACGTTCGCCGAGCCCTCGATGCTCATCAGCAGCCCGGCCGCGTCGCTGACCACGATCAGGTAGCCCTGCTCGTCGGCGATCGCGCTCAGGCAGTCGTGGATGAGCGGCGCCGCCTCGCCCAGCGGGTGGCCGGCCCAGCGATCGTGGGTCTCGTCCTCGTCGGCGACCACTGGGGCGAGCCGGGCGCCCGTGGGATCGACGCCCGCGGACTGGCTGCGGCGCCAGGAGTCCGTGATCGCCTCGCGGACGTTCGCCGTGTCGTCCTCGTCGCCGTCCAGGAACCGCTCCCAGGCGAAGCGCAGCTCGTGCGCTCGCACCATCGGCGCGGTTCCGGCGTCGATCGCGAGCCAGTCGTGCTGACTCATGGGGACACGTCCTCCTGCTCTCCTCGGGTGTAATTCACACTACAGCCAATTCGCAGCATCGTGCGCGTTGTTGACGGTTTCTTGAAACGACGGCAGGCTGGCGCTCATGAGCGTGGCCGTGCGGGAGTACCGGATGCTGATCGGCGGCGAGTGGGTGGACGCCGCGTCGGGGGAGACCTTCGAGAGCGTCAACCCGTTCACGGGGCTGCCGTGGGCCGTCGTGCCCCGGGCGGGGGCGCCCGACGTCGACCGGGCGGTGACCGCCGCGCGGGAGGCGTTCCCGGGCTGGCGCGCGCTGGCGCCGGTCGAGCGGGGGCGGCGGTTGCGCCGGCTCGCCGAGCTGATCGCGGAGAACGCGTCGCGGATCGCCGTCGTCGAGACGACCGACAACGGCAAGCTGATCCGCGAGATGGAGGGCCAGCTGCGCGGGCTGGCCGACTACTACCACTACTTCGCGGGGGCGGCGGACAAGCTGCACGGGGAGACGATCCCGGCGTCGTCCGACGCGTTCCTGATCTACACGCTGCGCGAGCCCGTCGGGGTCGTGGCGGCGATCACGCCGTGGAACTCGCCGGTGCTGCTGGCGTCGTGGAAGATCGCGCCGGCGCTGGCGGCGGGGTGCACTGTCGTGTGCAAGCCGGCCGAGCAGGCGCCGGCCTCGACGCTCGAGTTCGCGGGGCTGTTCGCCGAGGCCGGGATCCCGGACGGCGTGGTGAACGTGGTCACCGGGTTCGGCGCCGAGGCGGGCGCGCCGCTGGTCGAGCACCCCGGGATCGACAAGGTGGCGTTCACCGGCGGCACGGCGACGGGCCGCGCGGTCATGCGCGGCGCGGCGTCGCACCTGGCGCGGGTCACGCTGGAGCTGGGAGGCAAGTCGCCGAACATCGTGTTCGCCGACGCCGATCTGGACGCCGCGGCCAACGGCGTCGTGGCCGGCATCTTCGCCGCCACGGGCCAGACCTGCATGGCGGGCTCGCGGCTGTTCGTCGAGGACTCCGTCCACGACGCGTTCGTCGAGCGGCTCGCGGCGCGCGCTCGGTCGATCCGCCTGGGCGACCCGCTGGACCCGGAGACGGAGATGGGCCCGGTGGCGTTCGCCGAGCACCTCGACAACGTGCTCGCGCGCATCGCGTCCGCCCAGCGCGAGGGCGCGCGGCTGGTCGCCGGCGGCGGCCGCCCGTCCGGGCTGGGCGATGGCTTCTTCGTCGAGCCGACCGTGTTCGGCGACGTGGACAACGACATGGAGATCGCCCGCGAGGAGGTGTTCGGCCCGGTGCTGGCCGTCCTGCGCTTCCGCGACGAGGCCGAGGCGCTGCGGCTGGCCAACGACACGGAGTTCGGCCTGGCCGCGGGCGTGTGGACGTCGGACGTCCGCCGCGCACATCGCCTGGCGCGCGAGCTGCGCGCCGGGACCGTGTGGATCAATGCCTACCGCAGCGTCGGCCCGATGGCGCCGTTCGGCGGCTTCAAGGCGTCCGGGTTCGGCCGCGAGAACGGCCTGGAGGCGCTACGCGAGTACACGGAGACCAAGACGGTCTGGGTCGAGCTCAGCGGGGCGACGCGCGACCCGTTCCAGCTCGGCTGACGCGCGCGCGGGCTAGCCTGCGCGCGTGCTCGACCTCGCCGCGGAGTCCGACCGCCTGCTCGACTTCGCCGAGCGCTCCCGCCATCCGGCCGGCGGCTTCGCCTGGCTGGACGAGTCCGGGACGCCGGACCTGGACCGGCCGCGCGAGCTGCTGATCACCGCGCGGATGACCCACTGCTTCGCGCTCGCGCACATCATGGGGCGCCCCCGGGCCTCCGCGCTCGTCGACCACGGGCTCGAGGCGCTCGACGGCCTGTTCCGCGACCGCCGGCACGGCGGCTGGCTCCCGGCCGAGGGGGGGTCGGACAAGCGCGCCTACGAGCACGTCTTCGTCGTGCTGGCCGCGGCCTCCGCCGTCGCCGCCGGGCGGCCGGCCGACGCGCTGCTGGCCGAGGCGATCGATGTGCTGGACGCGCGCTTCTGGGACGAGCGGGCGGGCGCGCTCGTCGACGTGTGGGACCGGGAGTGGAGCTCGCTCGAGCCCTACCGGGGCGCCAACGCGAACATGCACGGCGTCGAGGCGATGCTGGCCGTGGGCTGGCGCGAGCGGGCGCTGCGCATGGCCGAGCGGCTCGTGCACCGCAACCGGCCGCGGATCAACGAGCACTTCGACGCCGGCTGGCGGCCGCTGCCGGACTACCACCGCGACGAGCCCGCGCACCCGTTCCGGCCCTACGGCGCCACGGTGGGGCACTGGTTCGAGTGGGCGCGGCTGTGCGTGCACCTGGAGAGCGCGCTCGGCCCGGCGGCGCCGGCGTGGCTGCGCGCGGACGCCCGCGAGCTCTTCGCCCGCGGCGCGGGCGAGGGGTGGGACGGCAGCGGCTTCGTCTACACCGTGGACTGGGACGGCCGGCCGGTCATCCGCGAGCGGCTGCACTGGGTGCTGTGCGAGGCGATCGGCGCCGCGGTCGTGCTGGGCGAGGACGAGCTGCAGGCCCGCTGGTGGGAGCTCGCCGAGCGCTGCTTCATCGACCGCGAGCGCGGCAGCTGGCACCACGAGCTCGGCGTGGACAACCGTCCGGCGAGCCGGATCTGGCCGGGCAAGCCCGACGTCTACCACGCCTATCAGGCCACGCTGCTCCCGCGGCTGCCGCCGTCGCCGTCGCTGGCCGAGTCCGCCCGGCTGTCGGCGTCCGCCTGAGCCGGTACTTGACATAGACAGGTAGTCGACATAGCCTAGGAGCGTGGGCACTTCGCACGATCCGCAGCTGCTGAAGGGCGTGTTGTCGCTGCTGCTGCTGCGGCTGCTCGCCGAGCGCGAGTCCTACGGCTACGAGGTGGTTCAGCGCCTGCACGCGCTGGGGCTGGTCGACATCCTCGAAGGCACGGTCTATCCGGCGCTCGCCCGGCTCGAGCGTGAAGGCAGGCTGGCCACGCGCCTGGTCCCGTCCTCCTCGGGCCCCGCGCGCAAGTACTACCGGCCCACCGCGGCCGGGCACGAGGCGCTCGCCGCCGGCATCGCCCAGTGGCGCTCGCTCGTCGAGACCGTGACCGCCGCGCTGGCCCACCCGGTCCCCGCCCACTCCCAGGAAGGCACCTGACATGCCGCACACCGTCGGCTGGTTCGACCGGCTGCGCATCGAGCGCTTCGTCTGGACACTCGACTCCCGCCTGTACGACCTGCCGTGGCGGTCGCGCATCGAGAAGCGGCGCGAGGTCCGCCAGAACGTCCTCGCCGCCGCGAGCAGCGTCGGCACGGGCGCGGCCCTGCGGCAACTCGGCGGCAGCGGGCAACTGGCCCGCGAGTACCTGAGCGCCGAGTTCGGCGACCGGCCCCGCCACTCGTGGATGTCCGCGGGCGTGTTCGCGGCGACGGCGCTGCTGGCGGCGACGTCGCTGTGGACGGAGGCGGCCCTCGCCTACGGAGACGGCATCCGGGCCGCCGACCCCAATGCGACGGGCAGCTACACGTGGGGCGGCATCGCGTACCTCCAGGACGACGTCACCTACACGCTCAGCCACGGCCACGGCACATACGTCGGCGGCGGGTTCACGCCGCTGTTCTGGCTGCTCTGGGTCGCGGGCACCGTGCTCGTCGGACGGCTGTGGCGGGTGGCGGCGCGCCGGCGCCGCAGCGCCGCTCGCACGGTCGCCTGAGCCGTCCGGGTTCGGGGTTCGAACCCGGCTCGCCCCGCCGGGCACCCGGTGGTACCGTCGATCTCGATGCTCATCACCGCCTGAGCCCTTGACCAGTGGGGCCGAGCGCCGCCTCGGTCATCTGCCGCTGCGCTCAGTCCCGTCGTCTCAGTTTGAGGAGCATCGAATGACCCCCGCCGTTGAAGTTCACGACCTCGTGAAGCAGTTCACCCGCCGCGACGGCCGCCGTCGCGTGCGCGCCCGCGCGCTGGATGGCGTCTCGCTGACCGTCGCCCGCGGCGAGTGCGTGGCCATCCTGGGCCAGAACGGGTCCGGGAAGTCGACGCTCGTCCGCGTCCTGTCGACGCTGCTGCTGCACGAGCGCGGCAGCGTCCGCGTGTTCGGCCACGACGTGGCGCGCGAGGAGCGCGCGGTGCGCCGGCTGGTCAACCGCGTCAGCGTCGAGGCGTCGTTCTTCAAGCGCATGTCGGCGAGCGAGAACCTGTCCTACGCCGCGCGCTTCTACGGACTCGCGCCCGCCCGGACGCGCGTGCAGGTGCCGGAGATCCTCGCCGCCGTCGGCTTCCCCGCCGACCGCGCCGGCGAGCCGATGGAGGGCCTGTCGCGGGGCATGCAGCAGAAGGTCGCGCTGGCCCGCGCGCTGCTGACCAGCCCGACGCTGCTGCTGCTCGACGAGCCGACGACCGGCCTGGACCCGCGCTCGAAGCTCGAGGTGCAGGGGTTCATCGCCGACCTGCGGACGACGCACGACACGACCACGCTGCTCTGCACGCACGACATGGCCGAGGCCGACGCGCTGGCCGACCGCGTCGGCATCCTCGACCGCGGCCGTCTGCTGGCGCTGGAGACGCCCGCGGCGCTGCGCGCCCGGTATTGCGCGGACACGCTCGAGGACGCGTTCCTGGCCGCCACCGGACGGCCACTGGAGGACGAGTAGATGCGCACGCAGGCGCTCGCGCTGCTCGGCGTGGTCGAGCGCAACGCCTACCTCGTCAGGCGCTACGGCTGGTGGGAGCTGGCGTTCTTCGTGTGGACGATCGCCAACACGCTCACCGTGGTGTTCATCGCCGACGGCGTCAAGGCGAACGGCGGCACCCTCGACGTGGAGCGCCAGACGACGATCCTGCTGATCGGCGCGGTCCTCTGGGCCTACCTGGGGATCGTGTTCGAGATCCTCACGGAGACGGTCGCCTGGGAGCGCTGGGAGGGCACGATCGAGTACACGTTCATGGCGCCGCTGTCGCGCGCCGTGCACCTGTTCGGGATGGGCGCGTTCGGCGTCCTCTACGGCGTCGTCCGCACGGCGCTGCTGTTCACGGTCGTCGCGCTGTTCTTCGGGCTCTCGTTCCCGGACGCGGACTTCGGCGCGGCGCTGCTGCTGCTCGCCGTGGCGTCGGTGTCGTTCGTGGGGATCGGGATGGTCACGGCCGTGCTGCCGCTGATCTCGCCCGAGAAGGGCGCCCAGCTCGGGTTCGTCGCCCAGGGCCTGCTGCTCGTCGTGTCCGGCGTCTACTACCCCGTGTCCGTCATGCCGGAGTGGATGCAGTGGCTGGCCAAGCTCTCGCCGGCCACCTACGCGCTCGACGGCATCCGCGCCGCGGTGCTGGACGGCGCCGGCGTGAGCGACGTGTGGGGCGACCTGTGGCCGCTGGCGCTGATGGGCGCGGTGGCGATCCCGCTCGGCCTGCTCGTGTTCCGCACGGGCGAGCGCTACGCCAAGCGCACCGGCAAGCTCAAGCGGGCGGGTTAGGCGCGCGGCCGCGAACGCCGCGTTGCGCCGGCCAACGGCGGGTGGCGCTACTCGTCGGGCCAGCGGCCGTGCTCGGCGAAGTAGCTGCGGGCGTCCTCCTCCGCTTGGCGATCCTCGTCGCTGCGGGCGCCGAAGCGGAAGAGGAAGTTGAGCAGGAGCACGGCGAGGCCCGAGCCGACGCACATGGCCCAGCCGTCCCAGCGGGTCGAGCCGGAGACGGTGAACAGGATCACGAACCCCGCGACGACGAGTGCGGCGGGGACGCCGTAACGCAACCAGGCCACGCCCGCTCAGGATAGGGTCCGCGGCAGTGCCCTATTGGGAGGACGTCGCACCCGGGGCGGCGAGCCGCGCGCCGCGGGCCTGGCTGCGCACGGATGCGCCGCGGATCGACCTGGCCGGCGAGTGGGCGTTCCGGCTGTCACCGCGCGCCGACGCGCCCGAGGCGTTCGCCGGGCGCGGGTTCGACGACTCGGGCTGGGACCGCCTGCCGGTGCCGTCGCACTGGCAGCTGCACGGCTACGGCGCGCCCGCGTACACGAACGTCCGCTACCCGTTCCCGGTCGACCCGCCGCACGTGCCGGACGAGAACCCGACCGGCGACTACCGGCGCCGCTTCGACCGTCCCGGACGACTGGCGCGACGGCGCCGCCGTGCTGCGCTTCGAGGGCGTCGACTCCTGCGCTCGGCGTGTGGCTCAACGGCGAGCGGGCTGGGCACGTCGAAGGGCAGCCGGCTGCCGGTCGAGTTCGACGTCGGCTGGCTGCTGCGGCCGGGCGAGGAGAACGTGCTGGCCGTGCGGGTGCACCAGTGGTCGTCGGGCAGCTACCTCGAGGACCAGGACATGTGGTGGCTGTCGGGCATCTTCCGCGAGGTCACGCTGTCCTGCAGCGGCCGCGCGGGCGCGCTCGACGACGTCTTCGTGCACGCCGACTACGACCACCTGACCGGGGCCGGGCACGCTGCGCGTCGAGGCCGCCGCGCCGGCGCGCGCGTCAGCGTCCCGGAGCTGGGCGTCGACGTCGCCGCCGGCCAGACCGCGACGCTGGAGCGCGTCGAGCCGTGGACGCGCCGAGCTGCCGCGGCTCTACGACGCCGTGCGTGGCGAGCCGAGGGCGAGGCGGTCGCCGCTGCGGATCGGCTTCCGCACGGTCGCGGTCGAGGACGGCTGCTGCAGGTCAACGGCCGCCGCGTCCTGTTGCGCGGGGTCAACCGGCACGAGTTCGACCCCGACCGCGGCCGCGCCGTCACGGACCGGCGACGATGCGCCGCGACGTCGATGCTGATGAAGCGGCACAACATCAACGCGGTGCGCACCAGCCACTATCCGCCGCACCCGCGCTTCCTCGAGCTGTGCGACGAGCACGGGCTCTGGGTGATCGACGAGTGCGACCTCGAGACGCACGGCTTCCTGCCGGTCGGCTGGCGGCGCAACCCGGTCGGACGAGCCCGCGTGGCGCGACGCGCTGCGTCGACCGCATGCGGCGGATGGTCGAGCGCGACAAGAACCACCCGCAGCGTGATCATGTGGTCGCTGGGCAACGAGAGCGGCACCGGGCGCGAACCTGAGCCGCGATGGCGGAGTGGGCGCGCGCGCCGCGACCCGGGCCGGCCGCTGCACTACGAGCGCGACTGGTCCTGCCGGGACGTCGACGTCTACTCGCCGCATGTACGCCGCCGCACGCCGAGGTCGAGGCGATCGGCCGCGGCGAGGAGGCGCCGCTCGACGACCCGGCGCTGGACGCGCGCCGGCGGCGGCTGCCGTTCATCCTGTGCGAGTACGCGCACGCGATGGGCAACGGGCCGGGCGGGCTCGCGCGAGTACCAGGAGCTGTTCGAGCAGTACCCGCGCTGCCAGGGCGGGTTCGTCTGGGAGTGGATCGACCACGGCATCCGGCCGCGACGCGGCCGCGCGTACGCCTACGGCGGCGACTTCGGCGAGCCGCTGCACGACGGCAACTTCGTCGCCGACGGGCTGCTGTTCCCGGACCGCACGCCGTCGCCCGGGCTGGTCGAGTTCAAGAAGGTGGTCGAGCCGGTGCGTGATCGCCGGCGCGGCCGCGGGCGATCCGGGTGGAGAACCGGTACGACTTCCGCGACCTGTCGCACCTGCGGTTCGAGTGGGCGCTCGAGGCCGAGGGCGTCACCGCGGCCGCGGGCGAGCTGCGGGTGGGGCCGCTGCCGCCGGGCACCGGCGCCGAGCTGCCGCTGCCGGAGCTGCCGCCGGTGACCGGCGAGGCGTGGTTGACGGTGCGCGCCGTGCTCGCCGCCGCCGAGCGGTGGGCGCCGGCCGGCCACGAGGTCGCGTGGGGCCAGATCGCGGTGCCGGGCGGCCACCGCGCCGCGCCGCGCTCGCCCCCGGTGCCCGTCGCCGCCTCGCCGCACGGCGACATCACGCTCGGCGAGGCGGTGTTCGACCGGGCCACCGGCGTCCTGCGGCGGCTCGGCGGGCTCGAGCTCGTCGGCCCCCGGCTCGACCTGTGGCGGGCGCCGACCGACAACGACGAGGGCTATCACGGCCCTGAGCAGCTCGCCAAGCTGTGGCGGGCGGCCGGGCTGGACCGGCTGCGGCACCGCACGGTCGAGCTGGTCGCCGGTGCCGGGCTGCGCGTCCGCACCCGCGTCGCCCCGGCCGCCGCCGACCGCGGCTTCACCGCGGTCTACACCTGGACGCTCGAGGACGGTGCGCTGACGCTGCGGCTCGAGCTCGTGCCCGAGGGCGAGCTGGGACGTCCCGCTGCCCCGCGCTCGGCGTCCGCTTCGCCGTCCCCGCCGGGCTGCGGAACGTCGAGTGGTTCGGCCGCGGCCCGGGCGAGGCGTACCCCGACACGCGGCTGGCCGCGCGGCTCGGCCGCTTCTCCCGCACGGTCGAGGAGCTGCAGACGCCGTACCTGATGCCGCAGGAGAACGGCAGCCGCGCCGACGTGCGCTGGGCCGAGCTGACCGGCGACGGGCCGGGGCTGCGGCTGGAGGGGCGCGCCGCACTTCGCGCTCACCGCCCGGCCGTGGACGAGCGAGGCGCTCGCCGCCGCCCGCCACCCGCAGGACCTGGTCGCCGACGCCGGCTGGGTGTGGGTCAACGTCGACGCCGCCCAGCAGGGCATCGGCACCGCGTCGTGCGGGCCGGGGGTGCTGCCGCAGTACCGGCTGGACCCCCGGCCCGTCACGTTCGGGCTCGCGCTACGCGCTCTGTAGCGCGTCGGCGCGGCCGCTGAGGTCGTAGATCGTCGTGCCGTCGACGGTGACCTTCCGGCCGACCTTCTCCACGGCGGCCATGACCTCGCTCGAGCCGACCCGGCCGTCGTTGCGCATCCCGAACCCGCTCGAGTCGGCGAGCACCCAGCGGATGTGGCCCTCGCGGACCTCCTGGGCCAGCCACGCGGTGGTGACCTGGCTCTCGCGGCCGGAGAAGCCGCCGATGCCGGCCACGTTCAGGTCGCCGTCGATGAGCGCCGACGCCGCGGTCGACTGGCTCGACACGGCCAGCGTGCCGCCGCCGTGGCTGCGGATGTACGAGAGCAACGAGGTCAGCGACGAGCCGTCGGCGCCGAACGCGCCGCCGCCCGGGCCGCCGCCGAAGCCGGCCGAGCCGCCGGAGGCGAAGCCGCGGCCCGTGGCGCCGGCTGCGCCGGGCGGGCCGCCGGGGGCGAAGCCGCCGCCGCCGCGGAACCCGCCGCCGCCGAAGCGCCCGCCGCCCGGGCCGGCGCCGAACCCGCCGGCCGCGTTGCCCGCCGGGCCGCCGGCCGGGAACGTCGAGCTGGTCGCGTGGCCGAGCGTGTCGACCGACCAGGCCGCCGGGGCCACCAGCAGCAGCGCGACCGCCGCGGCGAGCGCGGCGCTCCGCAGCCGGCCGGCGCCCAGCCAGACCCCGACCGCCGCGAGGCCGCCGAGCGTCATCAGCAGGGGCGCCAGCCACGGCAGCGTCGCGTTCTCGTGCAGGACGACCAGCTCGGTGGCCACGCCGGCGGCGATGGCCAGCGCGCCGGCCGCCCGGCCGAGCGTGTCGCCGCGGGCGAAGCGGACCACCCCGGCGCCGACCAGCGCCGCCAGGAACGGGGCGAGCGCCGACACGTAGTAGGGATGGAAGATGCCCGAGGCGAAGCTGAACGCGACCGCGGTGGTCAGCGCGGCGCCGCCGGTGGCGATGATCCAGCCGGTGTCGCGGTCGGACCGGCGCAGGCGCGTGGACACGACCAGCGCGACGCCGGCCACGAGCGCGAAGCCGAGCAGCCAGCCGGCCTGGCCGCCGAGCGCGTCGTTCAACAGCCGCAGGACGCCGGTGTTGCCGCCGAACGTGCTGTTGCCGCCGCCGAAGCCGCCGCCGCCGGGACCACCGCCGATGCCGGCCGGGCCGCCGGCCTGGCCGTCAAGCCGGCCGAGCCCGTTGTAGCCGGTGATCAGCGACCAGATGCTGTTGTCGGAGGTGCCGGAGATCCACGGCCGGTCGGCCGCCGGCGTCAGAGCCATCAGCAGCGGCCACGCGCCGCCGACCACGACCATGGCCGCGCCGCCGAGCAGCAGCGACCGCACGGAGCGCGCCACGCCCTGCGGCGACATCCACAGCCAGGCCACGGCGAGGGCCGGCACGATGAGCAGGGCGGCGCCCATCTTGGCCTCGAAGCCCAGCCCGACGCACACGCCGGACAACACGACCCAGCGCGTGCGGCCGTCCTCGAGCGCCCGCACCATCGCCCACAGCGCGCCCACCGAGCACAGCACGAGCAGCGCGTCGGGGTTGTTGTGCCGGGAGATGGCCACGGCGATCGGCGTCAGCGCCAGCACCGCGCCGGCCACGAACCCCCCGGCCCGGCCGAACCGCCGCCGCGTGAGGTCATAGACCAGCGCCACCGATGCGACGCCCATCAGCGCCTGCGGGACCAGCAGCGACAGTGAATGGAAGCCGAACACCCGCGCCGACAGCGCCTGCACCCACAGCGCGAGCGGCGGCTTGTCCACCGTCATCACGCCCTGCGCGTCCAGCGAGCCGTAGAAGAACGCATGCCAGCTGTGGCTCATCGCGCGGACGGCGCCGGCGTAGTAGTCGTTGGCCCAGCCGTTGCGGGACAGGCCCCACAGGTTCAGGACGCCGGCCACCACGAGCAGCAGCACGAGCTCGGGCCGGGGGAGCGAGAGGGCCCGGGTGCGCGCCGTGCCCCTGGTGCGGCCGCGCAGGGGCGCGTCGATGGCAGTCGAGGTCATGGTCAGAGCGTCGGCGCGGCCGCTTGGAGGACCCCGGGGCGATCCTGGGAATCGTCTGGGATGTCAGCGTGCGGACAATGCGGTGATCGACGGCCGCGGCGCCGCGCGGTCTGCGCGCCGCCCACCCGATTGACAGTCCCTGCGCGGCAGGCCTACCGTCGCCCAATGACGCTGACCGCCGACGAGGAACAGGCGCTGGTCCGCGCGCTGGCGGAGGCCGCGCTCGAGCAGGCGGCGCCCGAGGAGCTCGCGGTGTTCGACGAGACGGCCGAGGAGTACTTCGCCGCACCCGACGCGGTCCTCAACCCCAAGCGGCGCGACGAGGCCGTCGGCTTCGGGCTCGACCTCGCGCTGCTGACGCCGGCGGTGCTCGCCGCCGCCACGAGCGTCGTGCACTTCCTGCTCGATGTCGTCGGCGAGACGGTGCGCGACGAGGCGAAGGCGACGGTCGCCGAACGCGTCCGCCGCCTGCTCGTCCACGCGGGCGCCGCCGCCCCGGCGAGCCTGTCGCCGGAGCAGCTGCGCCGGGTCCGCGACCTGGCCTACCAGCGCGTCAAGGCCACCGGCGCGGACGAGGCGCAGGCGTCGCTGGTCGCCGACGCGATCGCCGGCGGGCTCGCAGTGGCATAGCCATGCCCGAGGACGCGCAGCCGCGGCCGAACGCCCTCGCGCTGCCGTCGCCCAGCACGTCCCAGTTCGTCGTGTTCATCGTCGCGCTGCTCACGGCCGGCACGTTCGTCGGCTCGTGGGTGCACAACCTGGCGGAGGGCAGCCACTGGTACCGGACGGTGGCGAGCTGCTACGCCCCGAGCCTGAACGGCGGCGCCTTCGCCCAGCAGGTGGCCGCCGACCGCGGCGCGCAGCGCTGCAGCGCGTCGGCCGAGCGGCGGCTCGCCGCCGTGCAGATCGCCGGCGCCGGCGCGGTGGCCGTGCTGAGCGTCGCGCTGCTGGCCGTCGCGCCCGGAGTGCTCGAGCGCCGCCGCCGGCTGCGCCGGCCCGGCGAGCGGCTCGCGCCGGCCGGCCGGCGGCTCGACGCGCTGGCCCGCGAGGCCGGGCTCGCGCGCCCGCCCGCGCTGATGCTCGGCCCGGCCACGCAGCGCGACGCGTTCAGCTACGGGCTGCCGGGCCGCTACCGGATCGCGCTGCCCCCGGCGGTCGCCGTGCGCTGGCGCGACGAGGCCCTGTTCGACCCGCTCGTCCGCCACGAGCTGGCTCACGTCCGCCACCGCGACGTCGGGCTGGCCTGGCTGGCCCGCTCCTCCTGGTACGCGCTGGCCGGGCTGCTGGCCGTGCCGATCGTGGGCGGGCTGATCGCGGGCGACACGTCGCTGCTGCCGAGCTACCTGTGGCGGGCCGTGCTGCTCGGGGTCACGGCGCAGCTGGTGTCGAGCGCGCTGCTGCGCTCGCGCGAGCTCTCCGCCGACCTGTGGGCCGCGCAGGCCGGGGGCGGCGAGGCGCCGGTGGCCGGCGTCGTCGCCCGGGCGCGCGACGTGGCGGCACGGGCGCCGTGGCGGCGCCTGCTCGCGCGCCACCCCTCGCCGGCGGAGCGGCTCGAGGTGCTCGCGCGGCCGGAGCGCTCCGCCGCCGTCGGCTTCGGAGAGGGCTTCGCGCCCGCGTTCCTGGCCGGGCTGAGCCTGCCGGTGCTCGCGAGCATCGTCCGCACGCTGTTCACCGGCAACTCGCAGAGCAGCGTGTACGGGGTCGTCACCGCGGCCTGCCTCGCCGCGCCGGTGCTGGCCGGGTCGGTCGGGCTCGGGCTGGGCCGGGCGGTGCTGCTCAAGCGCGTAGCCGGCACGGCCGTGCAGCCGGCGCTGCCCGCGCTCGGCGTGGCCGGCGGGCTGGTGGCCGGCCAGCTCGCCTCGCTGGCCAACACGGGCGTGGGCGGCCTGAGCGACATCGCGCCGCCGCTGTGGCTGGCGGGCATGGCCCTGCTCGGCTTCGGCGGCACGCTGCTGGCCGCCGGGTTCGCCGAGGTGTGGGCCGACGCCGCGCCCGCGCTGCCCGGCGCGCGCGCCGCCTGGATCGGGCTCGTCGCCGTGCAGGCGCTGCTGTTCGCCGCCGTGCTCTGGCTGTGCACCACGCTCGAGACGCCCGCGCGGGCGGGCGGGGTGCTCGTACGGGCCTGGCTCGTCTACAGCCTCAACACGACGCTCGTGATCGTGGCCATCGCCACCGGGGCGCTGGCCGTCGCCTGGGCGCTGTGGGCGGGCCGTCGCCCGGCGGTGACGCCGCGCTGGCTGCTCGAGCGCGGCGACGCGGGCCCGTGGGCCGTGGGCGCCGGCCTGCGCGAGCCGCTGGCCTGCGGGCTGGCCGCCGGCGCGATCGGCGGGCTCGCGCTGGTGCTGTTCCGGATCGCCGACGGGCCGGCGAAGACGGACGCCCGGGCGTTCGAGCGCCTCTACCTGCTCATCTGGCTCGGCGCGCTGAGCGGCGCCGCGGCCACGGCGGCGCTCGCCGTCCTGCGCCCGCGCCGCGGCCTCGGGGCCGCGCTGCTCGCCGGGCCGGTGGCGTGCCTCGTCGCGGTGGCGATCTGGCTGGCCGACACCACGCTGCGCGGCGGCGGCCTCTCGTACGCGTTCGTCAAGTCGACGCTGCTGCCGCCCCTGGCGCTCGGGCTGCTGGCCACGGCCTGCATCGCGCCGCTGGCGCTGCTCGCCCGGTCGCGCGTGCGGCCGGCGGTCGTCTGGCAGGCCGGCCTCGCCGCGGCCGCCGTGGTCTGCGCGCTGCTCGTCGTCCAGCGAGACGGCGTCTTCCCGCCGGACGACCTGCAGGCCGCGGCGACGGCCGCCCTCGCAGGCTCCAACCGCGCGCTGGAGAGCAGCATCGACACCCCGCGCGACTACCTCGCGCGTGTCGGCAGGGACATGATCCAGCGCTACGCGGGCATCCGGGGCGCCCTGGCGCAGGTCCAGACCCCCGGCGCCGCGACCGAGGCGCAGATCCGCACGCTCGTCGAGGCGCCCGCGCGCCGGCTCCTGGCGGACGAGCGCGCCGCGCCGGTGGGGGGACGGATGGCGCCGGTGCACGCGACGTGCGTGCAGGCGATCGCCTCCGCCGTCGACGAGTCCGACGCGCTGGCGTCCGCGGCGGGCGCCCGTACGGCGGGCGACTCGACCGCGCTGGAGGGGGCGCTCATCCGGGCGGTGGCCGCCCGGTTGGCGACCGGCCGCCAATGGGACGCCTGCACGGCGGCCCTGGCGCGGGCGTTGCAGGGCTAGTGTCCTGAATCAGGACACTAGGGCGGCGGGAAGCCGTCGGCGTCCGCGCGCATGCGCTCGAAGATGCGCGTGATGGCGGCGAGCTCGTCGCCCTCGAGCGGGCCGATCCCGAAGCGCAGCTCGTTGAGCACCGGCGTGGCCGCCTCGGCCACGGCGCGGCCCTGCGGGGTGAGCGCGGCGAGCACCGTGCGGCGGTCGCGCTCGTGGCGCTCGCGGGTGACGAACCCGGAGCGCTCGAGGCCGTCGATGATGTTGGTGACGCTGGTCCGGTGGACCTGCAGGCGGTCGCCCATCTTGCCCAGCGGCAATGCGCCGCGGCGCGAGTAGTAGAGGAGCATCAGCGCCTCGTAGCGCGGGAAGGTCAGGTCGAACGGCTTGAGCGTCTCGTTCAAGCGGGCGAGCAGGATCTGCTGGGCGCGCATGACCGAGGTCACGGCGCTCATCGACGGCACCGGCTCGGGCCCCCAGTGGGCCTCCCACTGGCGGCGGGCCTCGGCGATCGGGTCGAACTTCAGCGGCATGCGAGGCGCGAAGCCTCGCACACCGTCAGAAGACGGGCGCTTCGGTGTAGGCGCCCCAGACCTCCTGGAGCGCCTCGATCATCTCGCCCTCGGTCGCGTGCGCGCGCGCGCAGTCGAGCAGCGGCGGCATGAGGTTGCGCCTCGGTCGCCGGCCGCGCTCGCGCAGCACGGCGAGGCGTCGCTCGACCGCGCGCGCCGTCGCGCCGCGCCCGCACGGCCTGCAGCCGGCCGATCTGCTTGCGCTCGAGCGCGGGGTCGATGCGCAGGAGCGGCGTCTCGCCGTCGTCGCCCTCGGTGTAGCGGTTGACGCCGACGACGACCCGCTCGCCGCCGTCGATGCGCGCCTGCAGCTCGAACGCCGCGTCGGCGATCTCGCGCTGCGGGTAGTTGCGCTTGACCGCCTCGACCATGCCGCCGAGCTCGTCGATCTTGGCGGAAGTAGTCGTAGGCCAGCTCCTCCATGCGGTCGGTCAGCGCCTCGACGAAGTAGGAGCCGCCGAGCGGGTCGGCCGTGTTGGTCACGCCGGTCTCGTGGGCGATGATCTGCTGCGTGCGCAGCGCGATCCGCACGGCGTCCTCGGTCGGCAGCGCGAGCGCCTCGTCGTAGGAGTTCGTGTGCAGCGACTGGGTGCCGCCGAGCACGCCGGCCAGCGCCTCGATCGCCGTGCGGACGATGTTGTTCAGCGGCTGCTGGGCGGTGAGCGACACGCCGGCGGTCTGCGTGTGGAAGCGCATCAGCCACGAGCGCGGGTTCTTCGCGCCGTAGGTGTCGCGCAGCTCGCGCGCCCAGATGCGCCGCGCCGCGCGGTACTTGGCGATCTCCTCGAAGAAGTCGATCTGCGCGTTGAAGAAGAAGCTCAGCCGCGGCGCGAAGTGCGTCGACGTCGAGCCCGCGCGCGAGCTGCTGCTCGACGTAGGTGAAGCCGTCCTTGAGCGTGAACGCGAGCTCCTGCGCGGCCGTCGCGCCCGGCCTCGCGGATGTGGTAGCCGGAGATCGAGACCGGGTGCCAGCGCGGCATGTGCCGCGTGCGACCACTCCATCATGTCGCCGAGCAGGCGCATCGCCGGGTCGACCGGGAAGCACCACTCCTTCTGGGCGATGTACTCCTTGAGGATGTCGGCCTGGATCGTGCCGCCGAGCCGGTCGGCGGGGACGCCGTTCTCCTCGGCCGCGACGACGTAGAAGGCGAGCATGATCGCCGCCGGCGCGTTGATCGTCATCGAGACGCGTGACCTCGCCGAGGTCGATCCCCTGGAAGAGCGTCTCCATGTCGTCGAGCGTGTCGATCGCGACGCCCTCGCGGCCGACCTCGCCGAGCGAGCGGGCATGGTCGGAGTCGTGGCCCATCAGGGTCGGCATGTCGAACGCGGTGGAGAGGCCGGTCTGCCCGTGGTCGAGCAGGTAGCGGAAGCGCTCGTTGGTCTCCTCGGCGGTGCCGAAGCCGGCGAACTGGCGCATCGTCCACAGGCGGCCGCGGTACATCGTCGGGTAGACGCCGCGCGTGAACGGGAACTCGCCGGGGACGCCGATGCGCTCGGCGGGGTCGCCGACGTCCTCCGGGCCGTACAGCGGCGCGACCGGCTCGCCCGACAGCGTGGTGAACGGCACGTCCCGCTCCGTGCCGGCCTTCCGAGGTTCCTTGATCGCGCTCATTCGCTCTGGATTCCGATAGTTGGAGTTCCACCTATTGTAGGTGGGGCGTCAATGGGGCGAGCGTGCGCCGGCGCAGGCAGCCGGCGTAGACGCCGAGGCCGTAGGCCACCTGCGCCGGCGTCGCGGGCAGCCCGGGGCGGGGGAGGGCGAACTGGGCCGCCGCCCGGCCGGTCGCAAGCCACGTGTCGACGGCCGCGGCCGCGCACCAGCGGGCGGCGATCCCCGCCGGGACGCCCCGCCGGCGCAGCGCCGCCACGGGCGCGAGCGCGGCGGCGAGCGCGGGACGGGCCGGCGCGCGAGCAGCAGCGCCACGGCCAGCGCCGGCCACGGCCGCAGGACGAGCGGTGCCAGCCGGCCGGGATGGCGTGCCGCGAGCGGCGCGGCCGAGGTGCCGTAGGCGAACCGGCGCCGGAGCCCGACGGCCGGGTGGGCGACGACGACGCGCGGGTCGTAGCGCACGCGCCAGCCGGCGTCGTGCAGCCGCCACACCAGGTCGACGTCCTCCCCGTAGCGGAGCGCCTCGTCGAACCGCGGGAGAGCGGCGCGGCGGACGACCAGCGCGGCGCTGGGCACGTAGCGCACGCGCCCGTCCGGCCGCACGGCGGCGGGGTGCGGCCCCATGTCGAGCGGGCGTGCGGCCACGCGCGGGGCGACGGCGGCGACGCGCGGGTCGGCGAAGTGGCCGGCCAGCGCCTCGATCCACCCCGGGGGCGCGACGCAGTCGCTGTCCAGGAACGCGACGAGCTCCGTGCCCGCCGCGGCCGCGTTCCGGGCCGCCGCCGGGCCGCCGGACCGCTCGCGCCGGACCAGCCCCGCGCCGTGGCGCGCCGCCACCGCGGCGATCGCGGCCGGGTCGCGCGAGCCGTCGTCGACGACCACCACCAACTGGGCCGCGGTCGCCAGGCACCGGTCCAGCTCGGCCGGGCGGTCGCGGACCGGGATGACCAGCGTGACGTCGGCCGGCGCCGGCGCCGGCAGCGGGTGCGCCAGGCCGGCGTCGACCAGCCGCTCGCCGAGCCGGCGCTGGGCGGGGGTCGGGTCGCCGGCGGCCAGGGCGCGCAGCGCGTCCGGTCCGGCGGAGGAGAGGCGCAGCAGCCGCAGCGGGGCGCCGCCGGCGAGCGTCGTGCCGAAGCGCCGCGTCGCATGGTCGAGCGCCAGCCTCACAGCGCGAGGCCGCCGTCGACCGGGAACACGCCCCCGGTCGCGCCGCGGCTCTCCGGGCCCGCCAGCCAGGCGATCAGCGCGGCCACCTCGTCGGGCTCGAGCAGGCGGCCCAGTGGCTGCTGCGCGGCGAAGTCCTCCGGCGCGATCCCGTACAGGCGGGCGGTCTCGTCGAGCATCGCGGTGCGCGTCGAGCCGGGGCTGACGGCGTTCGCGGTCACGCCGCTGCCCCCGAGCTCGGCGGCGAGCGCTCGCACGAACCCGGCCACGCCGGCCTTGGCCGCGCAGTAGGCCGCGAGCCGGGGCAGCCCCCGCACCGCCGCCGCGGACGCCACCGCGATGAACCGCCCCTCGCGCGGCTCCGGCCGGCGCAGCAGCGCGGGCACGGCCACGCGCGCCGCGTTGAGCACGCCGCCCAGATCCACCTCCAGCACGGCCCGCTCCTGCTCGACCGGCACTTCCCAGTGCGGCGCGCCGCCGGCGATCACGCCGGCCGCGGCGATCATCGCGTCGAGCCCGCCGAAGCGCTCCTCGGCGAGCGCGACCGCGGCGGCCAGCGAGCCGGCGTCCGCGACGTCGACGGCGCAGCGCACGACGGACGCCGGCACGTCGCCGACGCGGCCGAGGGCGTAGGGCAGGCGCGGGTCGTCGGCCTCGCGGTCGGCGGCGACCACCGACCAGCCGCGGGCGGCGAGCGCGCGGACGGTGGCCGCGCCGATCCCGCGCGCCGCGCCGGTGACCAGCGCGACGCGCTCAGCCCCCGAGGCGCCGGGCGAAGCCATCCGGGATCAGCAGGTCGTCCGGGGTCAGCTCGTGCACCGAGGCCCGGCCGAGGCCGAGCAGCGCGGAGTCGATCCCCGTGCGCAGGATGTCGAGCACGTTCTCCACACCCGCCTGCCCGTCGGCGGCGAGCCCCCACAGGTAGGCGCGGCCGATCATCACGGCCCGGGCGCCGAGGGCCAGCGCCTTGACGACGTCGGACCCGCGCCGGACGCCGCCGTCGAGCAGCACCTCGACCTCGCCGCCCACGGCCTCGGCGACGGCGGGCAGTGCGCGGATCGTGGCGGGGGTGCCGTCGAGGTTGTTGCCGCCGTGGTTGGACACGGAGATCGCCGTCGCGCCCACGACCTCGACTGCGCGGCGGGCATCGTCGACGCGCGTGACGCCCTTGACCATGAACGGCCCGTCCCAGCGAGAGCGCAGCCAGGCGAGGTCCTCCCAGGACGGCGGCGGCGTCTGCATCCACTCGCCGTACGCCGGGAAGAAGCCCGGCGCCGGCGTGCTCCAGTTCGGCACCCCGAGCGACGGCGGCCCGCCCGCGCGCGCCCAGCGCCATGCCCACCTCGGCCGGACCAGGACCTCGGGGCCGAGCCTGCGCAGCGTCTGCCAGGCCCAGATGTCCGGCGGGATGTACGGGCTGTTCCAGTCGCGGGCGTGCGACCAGGTCCAGTCCAGCGTGACGATGAGCCCGGCCGCGCCGGCCCGGGCGGCGCGCTCGACCCGCGCGGCGATGTCGTCCCGCGACCCGGACCAATAGACCTGAGCGAACGTCGCCGGGCAGGCGGCGACGACGTCCTCGATCGCCTTCGACCCGAGTTGGCTGAGCCCCATCGCCGTCCCCCGCGCCGCCGCCGCCCGGGCCACGGCCAGCTCGCCGTCCGGGTGCACCGCCTGCACGCCGGTGGGGGAGAGGAGCACGGGCAGCGAGACGCCGGCGCCCATCACCGTGGTGGCCTGCGAGCGCTCGGCCGGCAGCCCGGCCACGTGCGGCGCGAAGCCCAGCTCGGCGAACGCCGCGACGTTGTCGCGCAGCGTCTGCCCGCGCTCCGAGCCCGCGAGCACCGCCGTGTAGACCGAGCGCGGCAGGACCCGGCGCGCCCGCCGCTGCGCCTCGGCGACCGACTCGAACCAGGCCATCAGCGTGCGCTGACGCGAGAGTGGTCGACCGACGGCCGCGGCCGCTCGGCGCCCGGCGCACCGTGGCCGAGCACGCACTCCGGGTCCGGCCCGTCGAGCGGCAGCCCCGTGAAGAACTTCGCCGCCATGCAGCCGCCGCGGCAGGCGTCGAACATCCCGCAGCTCGCGCACGCGCCCGCCGACTGCGGCTCGCGCAGCTAGCGGAACAGCTCCGACTCGCGCCACACCGCGGCGAACCCGCCGCGTCCCGCACGTTGCCGGCCAGGAACGTCTCGTGGATGGCGAACGGGCAGGCGTAGACGTCGCCGACCGGGTCGATCAGGCAGACCACCCGCCCGCGCCGCACAGGTTCAGCCCCGGCAGCGAGCTGCCCGAACGCGCCGAGGTGGAAGAACGAGTCGCCGGTGAGCACGCTCGTCGCCGTGCGCCGAGCAGCCACTCGTAGACCGTGCGCTGCTGGGCCGCCGTCGGGTGCAGCCGGTCCCACACGTCGGCGCCCCGCCCGGACGGCCGCAGCCGCGTCAGCCGCAGCTGCGCGCCGTAGCAGGTCGGCGATCGCCTTGAACTCGTCGAGCTGCGCCGCGTTCTCGCGGGTGACGACGACCGACAGCTTGAAGCCGGATGCCGGCGCAGCAGCTCCATCGCCCGTAGCGCGGTGTCGTACGACCCCGCGCCGCGCACCGCGTCGTTGACCTCCGCGCGTCGCGCCGTCGAGCGAGATCTGCACGTCGACGTAGTCGGACGCCGCGCAGCCAGTCCGCGCGGCCTGCGTCGATCCGCGAGCCGTTGGTGGAGAACTTCACGCCGACCCGGTGCGCGGTGGCGTAGTCGAGGAGCTCCCAGAAGTCGCGCCGCACCGTCGGCTCGCCGCCGCCGATGTTCACGTAGAAGACCTGCATCCGCTCGAGCTCGTCGATCACCGCCCGTGCACTCGGCGGTCGACAGCTCGCGCGGGTCGCGCCGGCCCGAGCTCGACAGGCAGTGCACGCACGCGAGGTTGCACGCGTAGGTGAGCTCCCAGGTCAGGCAGATCGGCGCGTCGAGGCCGCGCTCGAAGCTGCTCGACCAGGCTCACGCGATCATCCCCGAGTCGGCCAGCGCGCTCCAGCGCCCGCGCGTAGCGCGGCAGCTCGGCCGCCGGCACGCCGGCCGCCGACGCACGCCGCCCGCGCGGACTCCGCTGCCCGCCAGCCCCTCGACCACCGCCAGCAGCGTGCGGCTCTTCAGGAACGACAGCCGCCGCGTGCCGAAGTGGTAGGCCAGAGCGCCGAACGGCTCCGGGCGCAGCGCCACCTGCGGGTCCAGCGCCCACCCGCGCTCGAGGTCGAACGCCACCGTCAGTAGACGCCGCACATGCCGTCGATCGAGACGTCCTCGACGAGCAGCTCGTCCTCCACCAGGTCCTCGGGCTCGGTCGGGGCCTCCGGGGCCTCCACCTCGGGCAACTCGATCACGGACGGGTCCGGCATGGCAGCGCTCCTCCGGTTGTGCAGCCTCGCGGCGGAAGGTAACACTCGCCGCCGGTGCGCCCGCTCCCCGCCGACTTCGGCCTCCGGCTCGACCCCGCCACGCGCGTGGACGGCGGCGTGCTGCACGGCGGCGAGCCGTACCTGCGGCTCAGCCTCACCCCGCGCCAGGCCGCGGTGCTGGCGCGCTGGCGCGCCGGCGACCCCGTCGGCGGCGACGGCGCGCTGGCCCGCGCGCTGGTCGAGCACAACCTCGCGCAACCCGTCCCGCCACCGCGTGAGGCCCCGGTCAGCGTCGTGATCGCCCGGGGCGGCCCGTCGCCCGCAGCGGCGCGCAACGCCGGCCTCGCCCGCGCCGAGCACGACCTCGTCGCCTGCCTGGACGCCGACGTCACCCCGCGCGCGGGCTGGCTCGCCGCGCTCGTACCCCACTTCGCCGACCCGGAGGTCATGGCGGTGGGCGCGCGCGTCGCCGCCGCGCCGGCCGACCGCGGCCCGCTGCCCTCGCGCGTGCGCCCGCGCGGGCGCGTGAGCTTCGTGCCGGGAGCGGCGCTCGTCGTCCGCCGCGGCGTGCGCTTCGACGAGACGCTGCCCGGCGGCGAGGACGTCGAGCTGTCGTGGCGGGTGCACACGCGCTACGAGCCCGCGGCCGTGGTCGACCACCCGCCGATCCCGCTGTCCCGCCGCGTGGCCTACGGGCGCTACGCCGCGGCGCTCGGCGGCCCGGGACCGCTGGACGTCTCGCCCTGGAGCGCCGCGGCGTGGGCGGCGCTCGTGCTCGGCCGGCCGCGCACCGCGCTGGCCATCGCCGCCACCGCGACCGCGCTGCTCGACGACCCGCAACGGCTGCGGATCGCCGGGCTGGGCACGCTCCAGGCCGGCCGGGCGATCGCCGAGGCGCTGACCACCGCGTACTGGCCGCTCGCGCCGCTCGCCCCCCGCGCGTACGCTGTCGCCGCGATCGTCCGCGCGCCCCACCTCGCCGCCGACCTGGCCTACGGCGCCGGCCTGTGGCTCGGCTGCGTCCAACGGCGCGACTTCCGCGCCCTGCGGCCGGGCATGGGGTGGCGGATGACCAGTCTCAGCGCGGATGAGCTGATCGCGCGCTCTAGCATCACTGGTCCATGAGCGACGTTCTCCGTGCCGCTGTGGTGGGTGCCGGGCCGTCCGGCTTCTACGCCACCGACCAGCTCCTGCGGGCCGGCTTCGACGTCGACCTGCTCGAGCTGCTGCCGACGCCGTTCGGGCTGGTGCGCGCCGGCGTGGCGCCCGATCACCCGAAGATCAAGAGCGTCACGCGCATGTACGAGAAGACCGCGAAGCACGAGCAGTTCCGCTTCTTCGGCGGCGTCGAGCTGGGCACGCACGTGGGCCGCGCAGGAGCTGCTCGAGCGCTACCACGTGGTGCTCTACGCGGTCGGCACGTCGTCCGACAACCGGCTCGGGATCCCGGGCGAGGACCGGCCGGGCTCGCACCCCGCCACGGAGTTCGTGGCCTGGTACAACGGCCACCCGGATTACGCCGAGCGCGGGTTCGACCTCGACGCCACCCGCGCCGTCGTGGTGGGCAACGGCAACGTCGCGGTCGATGTCGCCCGCATGCTCGTGCTCGCGCCCGACGAGGTGGCGGTCACGGACACCGCCGACCACGCGGTCGGGCCGCTGGGCGCCGCCCAGGTGCACGACGTGATCGTGCTCGGGCGCCGCGGCCCGGCTCAGGCGGCGTTCACCACCCCGGAGCTGCGCGAGCTCGGCGAGCTGACGCGCGCCGACATCGTGATCGACCCGGCGGACATGGAGCTCGACCCGGCCAGCGCGGCCTGGCTGGCCTCCGACGAGGCCGACACGACGGCGCGGCGCAACGTCGAGCTGCTGCGCGAGTACTCCCAGCCGCGAGCCGCACGGCCACGCGCGCCGGGTGGAGCTGCGCTTCCTGCGCTCGCCCGTGGAGATCCTCGGCGAGGGCGAGGACGGCCCGGTCACCGGCGTGCGCGTCGGCGCGCAACCGGATCGAGGCCGCCGCGGACGGCCGCCTGCGCGCCGTGCCCGACGCGGCGAGGAGGAGGTCATCGCCTGCGGGCTCGTGCTGCGCTCGATCGGCTACCGCGGCCTCCCGCTCGCCGGGCATCCCGTTCGACGAGCGCCGCGGGCTGATCCGCAACGCCGGCGGCCGCGTGGTCGGCGAGGACGGCGCCCGGCAGCGCGGCGAGTACGTCGTCGGCTGGGTCAAGCGCGGCCCGTCGGGCGTCATCGGCACCAACAAGAAGGACGCCGCCGACACCGTCGCCCGGATCCTCGAGGACCGCGAGGCCGGCGCGCTCAACGCGCCGGCCGATGCCGGCCCCGAGGCATGCGCCGAGTGGCTCGCCGAGCAGTGCCCGCACCTGATCACCTGGGAGGGCTGGCGGGCGATCGACGAGCACGAGACCGGCGCCGGCGCGCTCGCAGGGCCGGCCGCGGGTCAAGCTCGTGCGCACCGGCGAGATGTTCGACGTGGCCAACGCCGCACTCCAGCGCCGCTGAGCGAGGCGCGGCGCCGGCGCGAGCGGCGCGCCGGCGCCGGCGACGGAACCCCCCCGAGACCCGGGCCAAGTCGCCCGCGCGACGGTATTCGGCGTGCGCTCCGGCCGCCATGGGCAGGCGTCAGGACTTCATGCGACGGTTGTCGGATGGACCCGCCCGTCAAGCTGTAGCGCGATGCGGGCGATCGAGTTCCACGGCGGCGAGCGCAGCGAGCTCGTCGAGCGCCCCGACCCGGAGCCCGGGCCGGGGGAGCTGCTGATCGCCCCGGAGGCGGTCGGGATCTGCGGCACGGACGTCGAGATCTACGAGGGCGGGATGGCCTACTTCCGCGAGGGCCTGGCCGTCTACCCGGTCGTGCCCGGCCACGAGTGGTCGGGCACGGTCCTGGACACCGGGCCCGGTGTCGCCGGGTTCGCGCCGGGCGACCGGGTGGTGGGGGAGGTGGCGATCGGCTGCGGCCGCTGCGTGCGCTGCCGCGCCGGCCGCCCGCACGTCTGCGCCACCCGCACCGAGACGGGGATCGCCCGCCGCGACGGCGCGATGGCCACGCGGCTCGCGTTCCCGGCGGCCAACGCGCACCGGGTCGACCTGCCGGCCCGCGCGGCCGCGCTCGTGGAGCCGGCGTCGGTGGCGCTCAACGCGGCGCGCCGCGGCGAGGTGGCCGGCCGCACCGTGGCGGTCGTGGGCGCGGGGCCGATCGGCCTGCTGGTCGCCCAGTGCGCCCGAGCCGAGGGCGCCCCCACCGTGCTCGTCGCCGACACCCGGCCCGACCGCGTGGCGCTCGCCGCCCAGTTCGGGTTCGCCCCGTTGCCCGAGGATGCCGGCCCCGACGACGTCGACGTGGCCATCCTGTGCGCCGGCGGCCCGGCCGCGCTGGCCGCGGCGCTGGACATCGTCCGGCCCGGCGGCGTGCTGGTGGCCGTCGGGCTGTGCGGCCACCCGACGATCCCGTTCGACTTCGACCGCCTCGTGCTGCGCGACCTCGCCGTCCGCGGCGTGCTCGGCTCCGTCGGGATGTGGCCCGACGCGATCGGGCTGATCGCCGCCGGCCACGTCCGGGCCGAGCCGCTCGTCACCGCGGAGTTCCCGCTCGACCGCGTGCCCGACGCGCTCGCGTCGCTCGCCGCGCCGGGCAGCATGAAGGTGCTCGTGACGCCTTAGAGTTGCCCGTCCGGGATCACGCCCGCCCCGAGCTGCTCGAGCTGCGCCGGGCTGAACGGTGCGTCGAGCAGATCCGCGGAGGCGTGGAAGGCCCGGAACAGGTGGATGATGTAGTGCATCCGCTGGTGGAGGTCCGCCCAATCGTGGGCGCCGCAGTCGTCGGGCAGCCCGGCCGCGGGCTCGAAGCCGGCCACCAGCTCGGCGAGCTCGGCGTCGACCAGCACGCGCAGCGCGCCCGGGTACGGGCCTGGGAGGTCCGCCCCCAGCGCCAGGATCCGGCCGGGGAGGGTGAGGACCATGAGCGCGTGCGTGATCGCCTCGCGGGCGAGCTCGGAGAGGATGCGCTGCACGGGCATCGCACCGCGGCCGAGCACGCGCCGCGCCGCGCGCCGGGGCCGGGCCCGCCAGCGACGGGCGGTGGGGATCAGCCCCAGCAGGCGCTGTCCGAGGTCCTCTGCGGTCACGAACGGGGCGTCGATCGCCTGCGCGATCTCCGGCTGCAAGCGTGTCTGCTCGTGCAGGCCGATCTCCAGGTTGGCCAGCAGCATCAGCTCCGCACGCATCTTCGAGTCCTCGCTGAGGCGTTCGCGCTGGTAGCGAATGAACGCCGTCCGCAGCCGATCCTGGCCGTGCGGCGGCTCGCCCGGCTCGAGCCCGTCGAGGAACGCCTGCAACTCCGCCGAATCCGGCGCCGCGTCCTCGGGGCACTCGGCCAGGTATCGGGCGAACTGCAGCCCGATCTCCGCGAACACCTTGCGGTTGCCGCGAGCGACGGCGTCGCTGGCCAGCGTGAACGCGTCGAACGGTGTGTGCAGCCGGGACAGCGCGCGTCCGAGCCGCGTCTGCGGCTGGAACAGCCCCCGGCGCAGCAGCCACAACCCGAGCCGCCGCAGCGGGTGCAGCAGCCCGGCCTCGCGGCCGAGCCGCGCCTGGACCAGGTCGAGCATGTCCTCCCCCCGGATCGTGCTGCCGGCCTGGCGGGAGGCCCACGTGGCGAACGTGCACCAGTTCGCCCCATGGCCGGTCCGCCTCGCGACGGCGGCGGACAACTCCGAGTAGCACTGCGTGATCGCGAGGTTGCGCAGGACCGGGTTCCCGATCCCGGCGATCCGCTCGATCTCCGCGGGCGAGATCACCGCCGGGTGCCGACCACCGCGCTGAGCGTCTCGCCGGCCAGCGCCACCTGCTCGAGGTCGTGCACCTCGGGCATCGAGAACGTGAAGCCGTCGAGCCCGGTGTCGAGGTAGGCCTGCGCCTGCTCGGCCACCTCGCCCGGGTCGCCCACGATGCCCGTGGCGGCGATCCGCTCGCGGCCGGTCTCGGGGAGCGCCGCGATCCGGCGCTGGGCCTCGTCGTGCGTCGGGGCGATCACCACCGTGGCCATCCGCGTCTTGGTGATCTCGCCCGGGTCGCGGCCGACGTTCTCGCAGTGGCGGTCGAGCACGCCGAGCAGGTGCTTGACCCGCTCCAGGTCGCCGAAGAAGTTGCAGCCGTCGGCGTACTGGGCGACCATCCGCAGCGTCTTGCGCTCGCCGCTGCCCCCGATGAGGATCGGGATGTCGCCGCGCAGCGGCCGTGGGTTGTTGAGGATGTCCTTGACCGAGTGGTGGGTGCCCTCGACGGTCGGCTCGTCCTGCGTGAACATCGCGCGGGCGATCCGCAGCGCGTCCTCCAGGCGCTCGAAGCGCTCCTTCAGCGGCGGGAACCCGTAGCCGTAGGCCAGGTGCTCCTCCTCGTACCAGCCGGCGCCGAGGCCGAGCACGGCGCGCCCGCCGGAGATGACATCGATCGTGGTGGTGGTCTTGGCCAGCAGGGCCGGGTTGCGGTACATCACGCCGCCGACCAGCAGGCCGAGGTTGATCCGCTCGGTGCGGGCGGCCAGCGCGGCCAGCACCGCGTTGCCCTCGAGCATCCAGTTCGTCCGCGGGCCGACGCCCGGGATCTGGTGCAGGTGGTCCATCACCGAGACGGAACTGAAGCCGGAGCCCTCGGCCGTCCGGGCGATGTCCACCAGCTTCTCGAACAGCGTCTCGGGCGTGACGTCCGGGTGGTTGAAGTTCGGGAGGTGAAGATCGAGCTGGAAGGGAGCGCGCATGACCAGCATGCTAAGGCGCTCACCCGAGCTTGCGAGGGTGAGTAAGCCGCATTCCCCTCCAAAGGTCCTCCCAGGGAACTCCAAGGATCCGAACCGATACTCAGCCGCGTATGAACGAGTCCAACCGTGTCCTCGTCGTCGACGACGAGCCGAACATCGTCGACGTGGTCTCGATGGCGCTGCGCTTCCACGGCTATCGACGTGGAGACCGCCGGGACCGGCGCGGACGCGCTCGCGGCGGTGACGGCGTTCCGCCCCGACCTGATCGTGCTCGACGTGATGCTGCCCGACATGGAGGGCTTCGAGGTCGCGCGCCGGCTCGGCGCCGAGCGCGCCGGGCACGCCGATCATCTTCCTCACCGCGCGCGACGCGACCGAGGACAAGGTCCGCGGCCTGACCACCGGCGGCGACGACTACGTCACCAAGCCGTTCAGCCTCGAGGAGCTGCTGGCCCGCGTGCGCAACGTCCTGCGCCGCACCGGCGCGCGCCGAGCCCGACTCGAGCCGGCTGACGTTCGCGGACCTCGAGCTCGACGAGGACACGCGCGAGGTCGTCGCGCGCCGGCGAGCTGGTCGAGCTGACCGCCACCGAGTACCGGCTGCTGCGCTACCTGATGCTCAACCCGCGCCGCGTGCTCACGCGCGCGCAGCTCCTCGACCACGTCTGGGAGCTACGACTTCGGCGGCGACGCCCGCGTGCTGGAGACCTACATCAGCTACCTGCGCAAGAAGCTCGACGTGCACGGCCCGCCGCTGATCCACACGGTGCGCGGCGTCGGCTACGCCCTGCGCCCGCCGCGGACATGATCGCGTCGCTGCGCGGGCGCCTGGTCGCGGGCGTGCTCGCGCTGGCCGCCGCGGCCATGCTGGTCGTCGGCGGCGTCACCTACGCCGAGCAGCGCTCGTTCCAGCTCTCGCCGCGTCGACCAGCCAGCTGTCGGCCGCCACCTTCCCCGCTGGCCAACGAGCTCGGCCCGTCAGATGGGCGGCGGCGGCGACTATGACCACGACGGGCCGCACGGCCCCGGCCCGGCGCCGGGCGGCGCGGCGCCCGTCGGACACCTACGGTCAGCTGCGCGACGCCGGCGGGAACGTCCTGCGGAGCGGCTTCCTGGGACCGGTCGAGACACCGCGACGCGCCCGAAGCTGCCCGCGAGCCTGCCGGACGGGGCCACGACGGTCGACGATCGGCGACCTACCGCGTGCTGAGCACCGACCTCGGCGGCGGGATCTACGCGGTCGTCGCCGTGCCGCTGGCCGCCACGAGCCAGACCCTGCACCGGCTGCTGCTCGTCGAGGGCATCGTGATCGGCGGCGTGCTGCTCGCTGCTCGGCATCTTCGCCTGGGTCGTGGTGCGCGTCGGCCTGCGGCCGCTGGACCGGATGGGCCACACCGCGGCGGCGATCGCCGGCGGCGACCTCTCGCACCGCGTCGAGCACCACCGACCCGCGCACCGAGGTCGGGCGCCTGGGGCTCGCGCTCAACCGCATGCTCGACCGGCTCGAGCAGGCGTTCGCCGAGCGCGAGGCGTCGAGGAGCGGCTGCGGCGATTCATCGCCGACGCCTCGCACGAGCTGCGCACGCCGCTGGCCTCGATCCGCGGCTACGCGGAGCTGTTCCGCATGGGCGCGGCCCGCGAGCCGGAGGACGTCGAGAAGGCGATGCGGCGGATCGAGGAGGAGGCGGCGCGCATGGGCGTGCTGGTCGAGGACCTGCTGACGCTGGCGCGCCTGGACGAGGTGCGCGAGCGCCGAGCACGCCCGCGTCGACCTGGCCGGGCTGGCCCGCGACGCGGTCGACGACGCGCGCGCCACCGCGCCCGAGCGCGAGATCGGGCTCTCGCGCGGCGCCGGCGGACGTCAGCGGCGACGCCGACCAGCTGCGCCAGGTGCTCGCCAACCTGCTGCGCAACGCGCTCGTCCACACGCCCGCGGGCACGCCGATCGAGGTGTCGCGTGGCGCCGCCGGGGCGGCGAGGTCACGTTCGAGGTGCGCGACCACGGCCCGGGGCTGCCGACCGACGACGCGGACGCGCTGTTCGAGCGCTTCTGGCGCGCCGAGGGCGGGCGCGAGCGCGGCAAGGGCGGCGCCGGCCTCGGGCTGGCGATCGTCGCCGGCATCGTCGACGCCCACGGCGGCGAGGTGAGCGCCGGCAACGCGCCCGACGGCGGCGCGGTGTTCACGGTCCGGCTTCCCAGCGAAGTCTCAGCCTGACCCAAGCGCCCTCAGAGGGCGCGCGCCGATCGTGGTCGACATGTCAGACCTCGCCATCGTCTCCCGACCGGTGCCGCGGCGGTCGCTCGCCCCGGCCGCGCCGGACGTCGACATCGTCGTCCCCGTCTACAACGAGGAGGCCGGGCTGGAGGCGTCGGCATTCGCCGGCTGCACCGCTTCCTGCGCGCCGAGCTTCCCGTTCAGCTGGCGCATCATCATCGCCGACAACGCCTCGACCGACGCCACCCCGGCCATCGCCGCCGCGCTGGCGGCCGACGCTGCCCGGCGTCGTGACGCTGCGGCTCGAGGCGGCAGGGGCCGCGGCCGCGCGCTGCGCGCGGCCTGGTCGGCCAGCGACGCGGCGGTCGTCTGCTACATGGACGTCGACCTGTCGACCGACCTGCGCGCGCTGCTCCCGCTCGTCGCGCCGCTGCTGTCCGGCCACAGCGACGTCGCCATCGGCACGCGGCTGGCGCCGCGGCGCGCGGGTGGTGCGCGGCCCGAAGCGCGAGCTGATCTCGCGCGCGTACAACCGGCTGCTGCACACGGCGCTGCGCGCCCGCTTCTCCGACGCCCAGTGCGGCTTCAAGGCGATGCGCGGCGACGCGGCGCGAGCGCTGCTGCCGCGACGTGCGCGACGACGGCTGGTTCTTCGACACCGAGCTGCTGGTGCTCGCCCAGCGGCGCGGGCTGCGCATCCACGAGGTGCCGGTCGACTGGGTCGACGACCCCGACTCGCGCGTGGACATCGTCGCGCACCGCGCTGGACGACCTGCGCGGGGTGGCGCGGCTGCTGGCGGACGGCCCGGTGGCGCGCTTCCTCGGCATCGGCATGTGAGCACGCTGGCCTACGCGTGCCTGTTCCTGCTGCTGCGCGGCCGCGCTCGGCGCCGGCGGGGCGAACGCCATCGCGCTGGCGCTGACCGCGGTGGGCAACACCGCGGCCAACCGCCGGCTGACGTTCGGCGTGCGCGGGCGCGACGGGCTGGTCCGGCATCACGTGCGCGGCGCGGTCGTGTTCGTCCTGACGCTCGGGCTGACGACGGGCGCGCTCGGCCGTGCTGCACGCGCTCGACCCGCGCCGTCGCGCGCGGTCGAGCTGGCGCGTGCTGGTCGTCGCCACGCTGCGGCGACCGTCACCCGATACATCGCGCTGCGCACCTGGGTGTTCCTCGCGCCTACGGCTCGAACACCATATGCGCCGTCACCGCGAGCCGGTTCCACCCGTTGATGGTCACGATCGTGTAGAGCAGCGCGGCCAGCTCCTCGCCGCCGAACTGCTCGGCCGCGGCCTCGTAGGCGTCGTCGAGCCCGGCCGGGTCGGAGATGCGGGTCACCGCATCCGTCAGCGCGAACGCCGCCCGCTCGCGCTCGTCGAACAGCGGCGACTCGCGCCAGGCGGACACGGCGAACAGCCGCGGCAGGTCCTCGCCCGCCTTCTGCGCGTCGCGCGTGTGCATGTCGACGCAGTACGCGCAGCCGTTGATCGCCGACGCGCGGATGCGCACGAGCTCCTTCAGGCGGTTGTCGAGCGGCGACCCGGCCACCGCGCCGTCGAGCTTCAGGTACGCGCGGTAGAGCTCCGGCGCGTCCTTCTGGATGTCGATCCGGTTGAGCGTGGTCATGGCGCCCACGCTATCTCGTGACTGTCCCATTATCCTGGGCCAGTTCCATGACTGAATCTTGGGCCAGTTCGCTCGACCTGCACGTCGAGCTCGAGGCCGCCGGCGGGCGTCGCGCCGCGCTGGAGCGCGCCCTGCGCGCCGCGGTGCGCGACGGTCGCCTGCACGCCGGCGACCGTCTCCCGTCCACCCGCGCGCTGGCCCACGACCTCGGCCTGGCCCGCGGCACGGTGGCCGAGGCGTACGCCCAGCTGGCCGCCGAGGGCTACCTGCACAGCCACCAGGGCGCCCCGACCCGCGTGGCGGGCGCGCCGCCGCCGCCGCGCCCCTCGGCGCCGGCCGTGAAGATCGCGGGCCGCGGCCACCCGGCGCGGTTCGACCTGCGTGTCGGCGTGCCGGACGCCGGCGGCTTCCCCGGGCGGCCTGGCTGCGGGCGCTGCGGCGCGGGCTCGCAAGCGCGCCGGACGCCGCGCTCGCGCATGCCGACCCGCTCGGGCGGCCGGAGCTGCGCGCCGCGCTCGCCGCCTATCTCGGCCGCGCGCGGGGCGTGCTCGCGCGGCCCGACCGGGTCGTGGTCACCGCGGGCTTCACGCAGGGCTTCGCGCTGCTCTGCCGGGCGCTCGGGAGCGGGACGATCGCCCTGGAGGACCCGTGCCTGCACCATCTGCGCGCCATCGCCCGCGCGACGGGCCTCCGCGTCGCGCCGCTGCCGGTGGACGAGCGGGGCGCGCTGACCCCGGGCGACGCGATGGCCGCGCTCGTGACGCCCGCCCACCAGTTCCCGCTGGGGGCGACGCTCGCGCCCGAGCGGCGCGCGGCGCTCGTGGCCTGGGCGCGCGGCGGGGGACGGTCGTCATCGAGGACGACTACGACGGCGAGTTCCGCTACGACCGCCAGCCGGTCGGCGCGCTGCAGGGGCTCGACCCCGAGCGCGTCGTCTACGCCGGCACGGCGAGCAAGACGCTCGCGCCCGGGCTCCGGCTCGGCTGGCTCGTGCTGCCGGAGTGGCTCGTCGCGCCGGTCGTGGGCGCCCGGCCGCTGGCCGGCGGCGACCCGCCCGTGCTCGACCAGCTCGCGCTGGCCGGCCTGATCGCCTCCGGCGGGTTCGACCGCCACGTCCGGCGCATGCGCCAGCGCTACCGCCGCCGCCGGGACGCGCTCCTGGAGATCCTGGCCGGCCGCCCCACCCACGGCGTCGCCGCCGGCCTCCACCTCGTGTCAGACGTGGCCGGGGAGGCCGAGATCGTGGCGGCGGCGGCCGCGCGCGGGCTGGCGCTCGACGGGCTGGCGCCCTACTGGCACGACCCCGCCGGCCGGCCACAGGGGCTCGTGCTCGGCTACGCCGCCGCGCCCGAGCACGCCTACGCCCAAACGCTCGCCACCCTGGCCGATGTCCTCCCGCCCCGGGAGTTCGGCCCCCTGGGCCGATAGTCCCGGCGACCCGAGCCTGCAGGGCGAGCGGTCGCCGCGCTCAGAAGGTCTTTGCCCCGTTGACCGGCAGCAGGATCGCGTACAGCGACGTGGTGCCGCAGATGTAGAGCCGGTTGCCCTTCGGGCCGCCGAAGCACACGTTGGCCACGACCTCGGGCACGAGCACCTTGCCCAGCAGCGTCCCGTCCGGGTCGTAGACGTGGACGCCGTCGCCGGCGCTCGACCAGATCCGGCCCTCGGTGTCCAGCCGGAAGCCGTCGAACACGCCGTTCGTGCACTTGGCGAACACGTCGTCACCCGACAGCGTGCCGTCCTCGGCCACGTCGAACACGCGGATGTCGTTCGGCCCGCCGGTGTCGGACACGTACAGCCGGCGCTCGTCCAGCGAGAACGCGAGGCCGTTGGGCCGCGACATCCCGTCCATGGCCACCGACAGCCCGCCCGCCGGGTCGATCCGGAACAGATAGCACTCGGCCTGCTCCATCGGCGCCTTGTGGCCCTCGTAGTCCGAGTCGATCCCGTAGGCCGGGTCGGTGAACCAGACCGAGCCGTCCGAGCGCACGACCACGTCGTTCGGGCTGTTGAGCCGCCGGCCCTCGAACGCGTCGGCGAGCACGGTGATCGACCCGTCGTGCTCCGTCCGCGTGACCCGCCGGTTGCCGTGCTCGCACGACACCAGCCGGCCGATGCGGTCGACCGTGTGGCCGTTCGTATAGCCCGCCGGCGAGCGGAAGACGGCGACGGACTCGGTCGCCTCGTCGTAGCGCAGCATGCGGTCGTTCGGGATGTCCGACCAGACGAGGTAGCGGCCCGCCGGGAAGTACGCCGGCCCCTCGGCCCAGCGGCACCCGTCATACAGGTGGTCGAGCCGGGCGTGGCGGTTGAAGCACGCGCGGAAGCGCTCGTCGAGAACCTCGAACGTCATGACCGCAGCAGCGGGAAGACGTCGGTGGCGAACTCGTCGATGAACCGCGCCTGGTCGTCGCCCGGGAAGTGGAAGACGAGCTCCTGGAAGCCCAGGTCGACGTACGGCTGGATCTTGGCCACGATCTCCTCCGGGTCGTCGGACACGATGAAGCGGGTGTGCGCGCGGTCGACGGCCGCGTCGGCGAGCCGCTCCATCTCGACCGGGTCCTCGACGCCCTCCTTCTCCTCGGGCGTCAGCGCCAGCGCCGCCCAGAACGCGCACGCGTTGCGCGCCACCTCGCGATCGCGGTCATAGGACACCTTGACCTCGATCATCCGCCGGATCGACTCGTAGTCGCGCCCCGCCTTCTCGGCGCCCTGGCGGACGTTGTCGAGGAGGTCGACGTACAGCTGCGGGTCCTTGCCGGACGTGCAGATGAAGCCGTCGCCCACCCGCCCGGCGAGCTTGGCCGCCAGCGGCCCGGAGGCGGCCACGTAGATCGGCACGGGCGTGTCGGGCCGGTCGTAGATCGTCGCCCGGCGCAGCCGGTAGTAGTCGCCCGCGTAGTCGATGCGCTCGTCCGTCCACAGGCGCTTGATCACGTCGATCGCCTCGGCCATCTTCAGCCGCCGCTCCTTGCGCCCGGGGAACTCGCCGCCGGTGATCGGCGTCTCGTTCATCGCCTCGCCCGTGCCCACGCCCAGGAAGATCCGCCCCGGAGCGAGGCAGCCCAGGGTGGCGAACGCCTGCGCGACGATCGCCGGGTGGTAGCGCATGGTCGGCGTGAGCACGCTCGTGCCCAGCGTGATCGACGTCGTCGTCGCCGCGGCGGCGCCGAGCCACGGGAGCACGGCGGGCGCGTGGCCGCCGTGGTGGCGCCAGGGCTGCAGGTGGTCGGAGACGCCCGACGTCTCGAAGCCGCGCGCCTCCGCGCGCTGGACGAACTCGAGCAGCCGCGTCGGCCCGAACTGCTCGTTGGACGCCTTGTAGCCGAGGATGAGGGTCACCCCGGCCACGGTATCCGGTGCGGCCGGGGCGCTGCGCCCCGGCCGGTCTACCGGCGGATCAGGACCAGCTCGAGCGCCCGGGCCCGATCGGGGTGAAGTCGACGCCGCTGTCGTCGTCGGAGACGGAGACGTTCGCCTGCGGGGCCTGCGACCAGTCGGCCGCGTGGGCGGACGACGCCGCGGCGCCGAACGGGATGATCGCCGCCACCGCGATGGCGGCGATACGACGGATGAGCTTGGAGGACATGTGTGGCACCTCCGTGTGCCGGGGGACGGATGGGTTCCCAGGCTGGCGGCCGAGCCATCTCGGGGGACCGAGACCTCTGGCTTTGCGTCCCCGCCTCGCGGCGGGTTTGCCATTGAGACAGACTGCTTGCGCCGGTTATCGGCCCGGCCGTCCCACCGCTTGATGGCGTCTGGACGAACGTCTGGGGTTCGGCGGACCCCTAATGGCGGGGCCGAGCCAGATACCGCTTGCCGGCCCGCAGCGTGACGGTCTTGTGGCGCACGTCGTCGCGCACGGACACGACGCCGCGCACCACGCGCGTGAGCGTGCCCGCGCACGTGTCCTGGACCAGCCAGCGCGTGCCACGGACGGTGGCCGCGCTGTAGCGGCCGCTGGTGCTGAACGAGCCCTTGCCGTCGCCCCACAGCTTGCGCGTGCGCGGCTTGCGCTTCGCCGCCGACGCCCCCGTGCACGAGGCCAGCGGCGCGTTGAGCGCGAACCGCGTGACCTTGCCGGGCTGCGTGACCTTGAACTGCCCGGCGTAGAGCTGGACCGTCTGCACCTTGCCGGTCTTCGACGGCACCGAGCTGAGCGCGAGCCGGCCGTGCGTGACGTCCACCGAGGACCCCAGCGGCACCTGTCCGGCGACGAGCCGGACGAACCGCTTGGCGCCCGGCCGCCTGACCAGCACCGTCCCGCTCACCGGCCGCACCACGACGCTCTGGTGGAACACCGGCGGCGGCGCCGGCCCGATCGCCAGCAGGCGGACCTGCGACGCGGTCGTCCAGACGGCCGCGCCGACGTGGTCCGGCGCCGCGGCCACCCGCGCCTCGTCCTGCTCGCCGTCCGACCCCTGCTGGATGCTCACCACGCCCTGCTGCCACGCGGCGCCGTCATCGGAGACCGCGTAGTGCAGCTCGATCCCGTCGGCCTCGAACGTCGGCCAGACGGCGTGGAGCCGCCCGCCGGCGTCCTGCGAGAGCGCGGCCTGCGGCGCCTCGTTGCCCGTCCCGAGCGCCGCCGGCGGCCCGAACGTCGTGCCGTTCCACCTGCGGACCTCCAGTCCCCGCGACGCGTTCTCGCCCATCAGGAACAGCCCGGCCGGGCCGCCGGCCAGCCGCGGGTAGGACTCGACGCCGATGGCCACCGGCGGACCCCACGTGCCGGCGTCGTTCGGGTCACCCGCGCCGCTCTGCAGGCGGAACTGGGAGTTTCCGCTCGCGTCGTCGAACACGGTCAGCAGCTGCCCGGTGGGCGTGACGCCGACCGCGCCGTCGTACGGGTGGTCGGCGGACAGCAGCGCGCTCGCGGCGCTGCCCGCCCGCATCAGCTGGAAGAACCCGCCGCCCGTGGTGGAGAACGTGACCGCGCCGACGCCGCCCGGCCCGTTCACCGCCTCGTTGAACGTGATCGTGCCCACCGGCGTGCCGGCGTCGAACGTGCCCCCGCCGTCGCTCGACGTGAACTGGATCACCTGGTCGAAGCTCCCCGCCGCGAACCCGTAGCGCGACTGCGTGACCTGCACGACCGGGCCGGAGACGCTCACGAACGGCCGGTAGAGCGAGTACGAGCCGTCGGGCACGGAGAGCGTCGCCGCGCCCGCGCAGGCCGTCGCGCCGCGCGGCAGCCGGCAGAAGTGCAGCGATCGCGTCCCGGAGGGCTCGGTGCCGTTCCAGGCCAGGTAGGCGGTGCCGGCGGCGTCGACCGCGAGCCCGGGGTCGGCGCCCTGGCCGATCACCAACGGGGTGGCCGCGCGGGCGCTCGCGGGAAGCAGAAGCACGGCGACGAGCGCCGCGAGAACGAGGGAGCGCAAGCGCGGACCCTCTCACCCCCGATGCGCTACATCAAGGTCTGAGACAGCTCGCCGGACCGGATCAGCTCGACCACGGCGGCGATGTCGCGGTCGAACCGGCGGTCGGCGTCCATGAACTCCACGCGCGAGCGGACGAGCGCGAACGCCGCGCGCGCCTTCGGGCTGGCCTGCTCGATGCCGCGCAGCTCGAGCGCCTGGCAGATGGCTATGAGGTGGATGGCCGCGATGTTCTGGGCGATCTCCACGATCGAGCGCGCGTCGCGCGCGGCGATCGTCCCCATGCTCACCTTGTCCTGGTTGTGCGCCTCGGTCGAGCGGGAGTGGATGCTCGCCGGGTTGGACAGCTTCAGCGCCTCCGCGGTCAGCGCCGAGCAGCCGATCTGCATCCCCTTGAAGCCGTGGTGCAGGCCGGCCTCGGGGTGGTCCGGCGCGAACTCCGGGATCAGGTTCGGCGTCAGGCCGGCGTTGAACTTCTCGTCCACCACCAGCTCGAGCTGGCGGTCCATCAGGTCGCACAGGTTGGCCAGGGCGATCTTCAGCGAATCCATCGCCTGGGTGATGTGCGAGCCGTAGAAGTTGCCGCCGCTCTGCACGCGGCCGGCCTCCAGGTCGAACAGCGGGTTGTCGTCGGACGAGTTGACCTCGACGCCCACCCAGCGCTCGACCCACTCGAGCGTGTCGCGCAGCGCGCCCGCGATGTGTGGCGCGCAGCGGATCGAGTACTTGTCCTGCACGGAGCGCGTGAGCTCGCGGAAGCCCGCGCCGTTGAGCTCGTGCTCGGGGAAGATCTCCTCGCTGTCGCGCACGAGCGTCGAGCCCTCGAGCAGCGCCCGGATGTTGGCCGCGCTCTCGACCATCCCCGGGTGCGGCTTGGCTTCGAACAGGAAGCGGTTGAAGTGGCCGCAGTTGCCGAGCAGCGCCTGCGAGGCCAGCGCCGTGCAGAGGTCGGCCACGAACGCCAGCTCGCGCGCGTCGTGCACCGCCAGCACGGCGAACCCGCTCATGAACGACGTCCCGTTGGTGAGCGCAAGACCCTCCTTGGCCTCCAGCGCCAGCGGCTCCCAGCCCAGCTCGGCCAGCACGTCGGACGCCTCGCGCACCTCGCCCTCGTAGAGCACCTCGGTCTCGCCGGCCAGCGCGCGGCCCACATAGGACAGCGGGATCAGGTCGCCGGAGGCACCGCACGAGCCGCGTTCGGGGATGAGCGGCAGGACGTCGTGGTTGAGCAGGTCGAGCAGCCGCTCGACGAGCTCGAGCCGCACGCCCGAGTTGCCCTTGGCCAGGCAGTTGGCCCGGAACAGCATCGTGGCCCGGGTCACCTCGGGCGAGGCGATCTGGCCCGTGCCGGCGCCCAGGAAGCGCAGCATGTTCTGCTGCAGCGCGGCCGCCTTGCCGGGAGCGATCTGGCGGTGCGCGGAGTCGCCGAAGCCGGTGGTCACGCCGTAGATCGGGATCTCGCGCGCGATCAGGTCGCGCTTGAGCTCTCGTGTGGCCTCGATGCGCCGCGCGGCGTGCGGAGCGAGCGTGCATCGCCCGCCGTGCCGGGCGAGGCGCACGGCGTCATTGATCGTGAGTGAACCGCCATCCAGGTCCAGGTGGACCCCGGTGTCCTGCATGAGATCCGTCATGTCGCGCCTCCGGACTGGCAGGGGTGTGGAGGCCAACGGTAGCCCGCTGTACGGACGTTGCAAGCAATTCGGGCGTTCTGCTCAATTGTGCGCAGCTTGTGACGTTTCGCAGTGCGCAACTTGACCAGTCTGCATAGGATCACGGCGGTGATCGACGCCGACGCGCTGGAGGCCATCGACGTGCACACCCACGTCCAGGCCTCGCTCGGACGGGCCGCGGCTTTCCCGCCGGCTCGCCGGAGGCCGCCGTGGCGCGAGGTGTTCGGCTCGCGACGCTGCTGCTCAACGTCCCCGAGCTCGCCGCGTACTACCGCGAGCGCAAGATGGCCGCGGTGTGCTTCATGGTCGACACGGTGCGCTGGGGCGGACCGGTCATCGAACGAGGAGATCCTCGCAGCTCGCGCGCCGACGAGCGCGACGTGCTGATCCCGTTCGTCTCGGTCGACCCGCACCGCCCCGACGCGGCCGCGGAGGCGCGGCGGCTGATCGCCGAGCACGACGTCCGCGGCTTCAAGTTCCACCCCAGCCTGCAGGCCTTCTTCCCGGACGACCGGCTGGCCTATCCGCTCTACGAGGTGATCGCCGAGCACAAGCTGCCCGCCGTGTTCCACACCGGGCAGACCGCGGTCGGCTCGGCCTGCGCGGGGGCGGCGGCGTGCTGCTGAAGTACTCCAACCCGATCCACCTCGACGAGGTCGCGGCGGACTTCCCGGACATGCCGGTGATCATGGCCCACCCGTCGGTGCCGTGGCAGGACGAGGCGCTGTCGGTCGCCGTGCACAAGCCGAACGTCTGGATCGACCTCTCGGGCTGGTCGCCGAAGTACTTCCCGCCGCAGCTCGTGCGCTACGCGAACTCGCTGCTGCAAGGACAAGGTCCTGTTCGGCACCGACTTCCCGGCGCTGACGCCGGAGCGCTGGCTGCGCGACTTCGACGGCGCTGACGATCAAGCGACGAGGTCCGGCCGCTGATCCTCAAGGAGAACGCGCGTAGGTTGCTCGGGCTGTGACCGTCCTGTGGGCGCCGCGGGGCGCGACTCGACGATGCGAGCGCTTCGCCGCGGCGCACGGCCACGCCGACTACGCCTCGCTGCTCCGCTGGTCGGTGGAGGACCTGGACGGGCTTCTGGCGGCGGTCGTGGGACCACTTCGGGCTGGCGCGCACACACCGCCCGAACGCGTGCTCGGCCGCGCGGAGATGCCCGGCGCGAGCTGGTTCCCGGGCGCCCGCCTCAACTACGCCGAGCACATGCTCGCCGGCGGCGACGAGGTCGCGGTGCTGGCGCGCTCGAACACGCGCGGGCCGCGGCAGCTGACGTTCGCCGAGCTGGGCGAGCAGGTCGCCCGCGCCCGGGCCGGCCTACAGCGGCTCGGCGTCGGCGAGGGCGACCGCGTGGTCGCGTACCTGCCGAACATCCCGGAGGCGCTGATCGCGTTCCTGGCCACGGCGTCAGCTCGGCGCGGTGTGGGCGAGCGTGGCGCCCGAGTTCGGCCCGCGCAGCGTGATCGACCGCTTCGCCCAGCTGCGGCCCAAGGTGCTGCTGGCCGTGCGCGGCTACGTCCACCGCGACGTGCGGATCGATCGCAGCGACGCGCTCGCGGCCATCCGCGCCGGCCTGCCCACGCTGGAGCACGTCGTCGAGCTGGCCTACGGCGACGACGCGACCGGGTGGGCCGAGCTCACGGCGCACCCGGGCGAGCTCGAGTTCGCCTCGGTGCCGTTCGACCACCCGCTGTACATCCTGTTCTCCAGCGGCACGACCGGGCTGCCCAAGGCCATCGTGCACGGCCACGGCGGCATCCTGGTCGAGCACTGCAAGAACCTCGGCTTCGCCTGGGACATCGGCCCGGGCGATCGGCTGCTGCAGTTCACCACCACCGCCTGGATGATGTGGAACGCGCTGGTCAGCGCGCTGCTGCTGCGGGCGTCGATCGTCATGCTCGACGGCGACCCCACCTGGCCGGACCTCTCGCGCCAGTGGCGGGTGGCGGAGGAGACCCGGCCCACGCACATGGGGCTCAGCCCGGCGTTCCTCATGGCCTGCCGCAAGGCCGGCCTGCGGCCCGGCCGCGACCTCGACCTGCACAGCGTCCGCGTCGTCGCCACCGCCGGCTCGCCGCTGCCCGGCGAGGGCTACGACTACGTCTACGAGCAGCTCGGCCCCGACGTCTGCCTGGTCAACGGCAGCGGCGGCACCGACGTGTGCAGCGGGATCGTCTCGGGCTGCCCGATGCTGCCGGTGGTGCGCGGCGAGATCGCCGGCCGCAGCCTCGCCGTCGACACCGCGGCGCTCGACCTCGAGGGCCGCGAGCTGGTGGGGGAGCTGGGGGAGCTGGTGATCCGCCAGCCGATGCCGTCGATGCCCGTGCGCTTCTGGGACGACCCGGACGGCGCGCGCTACCGGGCGGCCTACTTCGACATCTATCCCGGCGTGTGGCGCCAGGGCGACTGGGTGCGCTTCTCGCCGGCGGGGACCTGCGTGATCACCGGCCGCAGCGACGCCACGCTCAACCGCGGCGGCGTCCGGCTCGGCACCAGCGAGCTCTACGCCGTGGTCGAGGAGCTGCCCGAGGTGGCCGACAGCCTCATCGTCCACCTGGAGGATCCGGAGGGCGGCGCGGGCGAGCTGATCCTGTTCGTCGTGGCCGACCTGGACGACGGCCTGCGCGCCCGGATCGCCGGCCGGCTGCGCGAGCAGCTCTCGCCGCGCCACGTGCCCGACACGATCGCCGCCGTGCCTGCGATCCCACGCACGCTGACCGGCAAGAAGCTCGAGGCACCCGTCAAGCGCATCCTGCGCGGCGAGCCGGCCGAGCGCGTGGCGAGCCGCGGCGCGCTCGCGGATCCGGGTGCGATCGACGCGTTCGTCGCGTACGCTCGCGGCCTATGAGGATCGCCCGGCCTGCGCTGGCGCCGCCGCGGATCGTCCGCCGCGAGGCGGCCGGCGGCGCGTTCGTGCTCAGCTCCGAGATGCCGCTGGCGCCCCATGAGGCCAGCCTCGGCGTGCTCCTGCGCCGGTGGGCGGCCGAGGTGCCGGACCGCGTCTTCCTGGCCGAACGGGCCGCATCGCCTGACCCCGACTGGGTGACGCTGACCTGGGGCGACGCCGAGCGCCGCGCCGCGGGCGTCGCCCAGGCGCTCCTCGACCGCCGCCTCGGCCGCGAGCGGCCCGTGGTGATCCTGTCCGGCAACGCGATCGACCACGCGCTGCTGACGCTCGGCGGCTTCCTGGCCGGCGTGCCCGTGGTGCCCGTGTCGCCGGCCTACTCGCTGATGAGCCGCGACTACGGCAAGGTCAAGCACATCGCGAAGCTGGTCCGGCCCGGGCTCGTCTACGCGGCCGACAGCGACGCGTTCGCCGGCGTGCTGGCCGCCGTCGACTTCGGCGGCGCCGAGCTCGTGCTCTCCCGCGGGGCGGGCGCGACCGCGTTCGCCGAGCTGGAGACGACGCCCCCGACCGGCGCGGTGGACGACGCGCTGCGCGCCGTCGGCCCGGGCAGCGTGGCCAAGATCCTGTTCACGTCGGGCTCGACCGACGTGCCCAAGGGCGTGGTCAACACGCACCGGATGCTGTGCGCCAACCAGCAGAGCCTCGCCCAGATCTGGCCGTTCACCGAGGCCACGCCGCCGGTCCTGGTCGACTGGCTGCCCTGGAACCACACGTTCGGCGGCAACCACAACTTCAACCTCATCCTCAAGCGCGGCGGCACGATGTACATCGACGCCGGCCGCCCGGCGCCACCGCTCATGCCCATCACGGTGCGCAACCTCACGGAGGTCGCGCCGACGATCTACTTCAACGTGCCGGCGGGCTACGGCGCGCTGGTGCCGTTCCTGGAGCGCGACGCGGCGCTGCGCGCGCGCTTCTTCGAGCGCCTGGAGCTGATCTTCTACGCCGCCGCCGCGCTGCCCCAAGACCTGTGGGCGCGGCTGGAGGCGGTGGCCCGCGAGGAGCGCGGCGAGCCGGTGATGATGACGTCCTCGTGGGGGCTGACGGAGACCTCCCCGCTGGCCACCGCGGCGCACTTCCCGATCGACCGCGCCGGCGTGATCGGCGTGCCCGTGCCCGGTGTGGAGATCAAGCTCGCGCCGGTGGACGACAAGCTCGAGATGCGGGTCAAGGGCCCGAACGTCATGCCGGGCTACCTCGGCCGCGACGACCTCACGCGCGCCGCGTTCGACGAGGAGGGCTTCTATCGCACCGGCGACGCGGGCCGCCTGGAGGACCCCGGCGACCCGGGCAAGGGGCTCGTGTTCGACGGGCGCGTGGTGGAGGACTTCAAGCTGAGCACGGGCACGTGGGTCTCGGTCGGGAACCTCCGCGTCGCCGTGCTGGCCGCGGCGTCCCCGCTGCTGATGGATGCGGTGGTATGCGGCCAGGATGGCGACGAGGTCGGGCTGCTCGCCTGGCTGAACCTGGGCGCGGCGCGCGAGGCCGCGGGCGATCCGGACGCGGCGATGGACGCGCTCGTGCGTTCGCCCGCCGTGGCCGAGCGCGTGCGCGAGCGGGTGGCCGCCTACAACGCCGAGCACCCGGCCAGCTCGACGCGGGTCGCGCGCGTGCTGCTGCTGGCCGAGCCGCCGCAGCTCGACGCCGACGAGATCACCGACAAGGGCTACGTCAACCAGCGCGCCGTGCTGGCGCGCCGCCACGAGCGCGTGCAGGAGCTGTTCACCGGCGGCGACGCCGTGATCGAGCTCCGCTAGACGCCGTCTCGTCGAGCCGTGCCCGCAGCTCGTCCGGCGACCGGTGGGGACGAGGCGGAACTCCGGGTCCGCAGCGAACGCGGCGGCAGCCCCGCACACCGGCACACGGACCGGCGACGGCTCGAGTGGTAGAAATCATTTGCAGTTTGCCGCTCCCGTAGCATGTGCGCATGGCGCACGCGCAGGAGATCCCCGGCGATCGTTTCCCGCGTGCGCGGGCCGACGCCAGCGAGCAGATCGCGCTGGCGATCCGCCGCTACCTGGAGCGGCGCGACCTCCAGCCGGGCGACCGCATCGGCACCGAGCAGGAGCTCGCGGCCGAGTTCGGCGTGAGCCGCCCGACGCTGCGCGAGGGCCTGCGGCTCCTGGCCAGCTCGCACCTCATCCGGGTCGGCCGCGGCCGCTCCGGCGGCATCTTCGTCGCCCGCACGCCGAACGAGGGCATGAGCCGCAACGTCAGCGAGTCGATCGCCACGATGCTCGCGGCGGAGAGCGTCTCGCTGTCGGAGCTGCTCGACGCCCGGCTGTTCCTCGAGGTCCCGCTGGCCGGTCTCGCCGCCCGCAACGCCGGGCCGGACACGGCGGAGCGCCTGCAGGCGGCGATCGACGAGGCCACCGGCCACGAGCCCGGCACCGACCCGTTCAACGACGCGGACGGGCGCTTCCACCGGATCGTCGCCGAGGCGGCCGGGAACCCGCTGCTGCGCGCGTTCACGGACTGGATCCTCGAGGTGCTGCAGCCGAACCTCATCGTGCACATCTCGGGCCGGGTGGAGGGCGAGACGATCCTGCGCCAGCACCAGGACGTCCAGCGCGCCGTGCGGCGCCGGCAGGAGGCGGCGGCCGAGCGCGCCATGGCCGCGCACATCGAGTACCTCAAGGGCCTGCTCGGCCAGCCCCATCCCTGACCGCGGCGGCGGCGCGCTGCAGGCCGGCGAGCTCCGCCTCCGCGAGCGGCCACTCGTGGATCCGCTCGGCGCCGCCCGGGCCGAGCGCGACCGGCACCGTGACGGCGGCGCCGTCGATTCCGTACTCGCCGGCCAGCACGACCGAGGCGGGCCACGGGTCGGCGCCGGCGCGCAGGCCGGCCACCATCTGCGCGGCGCCGGCGCCGGACGTCCAGGTGGAAGAGCGGCGCGAGTCGAGCGCCACGTGGCGGCGGTACCAGGTGCGGACGAACGCCTCGGCCTCGGCGCGCTCCTCGGCGTCCAGGGCGACCGCCTCGCCGCGGATCGCCACGCGGCTGAACACGGGCACGGCGGCGTCCCCGTGCTCGCCCAGCACGTAGGCCTCGACGTCGGCGGCGGGGACGCCGCGCGCGGCGGCGATCGCGGTGCGCAGGCGCAGCGTGTCGTTGAGCGTGTAGCCCAGCACGCGGCGGCGGTCCAGGCCCTGGCGCGCCACCAGCCACGTGCACAGGGCGTCCACGGGGTTGGTGACCATGACCAGCACGCCGTCGCCGAGCCGCTCGGCGATGCCGGCGACGATCGCGGCGTTGTCGTGCAGGTAGACCGTGCGCGAGGTGTTCTCGGTCAGCGGCGCCGCGGCGCAGACGACGACCACGTCCGCGTCGGCCACCTCGTCCAGCCCGCCCGCGCGCACGCTGCCGCCGCCGGCCAGCGCCGGGACCTGCTCGAGGTCCATGACGTGGGAGAGCACCTTCTGCGGGCGGCGGTCGATCACCGCGACGTCGTAGGGCTCGGGGCGCAGCAGCAGGTTGAAGGCGAGCGAGGAGCCGACGCCGCCGGCGCCGCCCGCGATGGCCACGGTCGTCATCGGCTGCACATTCTGCGCGCATGCGCGAGCGCAGGCTCGTGCCCGCGCGCCTCGAGCGCGGCGAACACGGCCCACGCGTGCTCGCCCGGCCAGCCGCCGGGCAGCGACTCGGGGGGCAGCCCGGGGTCGTGGAACGGGATCCGCCGCCAGGCGTCGAGCTGCCGCACGTATCCGGCGAACGACGGCTCGCCGGCCAGCGCGGGCTCCCACTCGGCGACGTAGCGCGCGTACTCGGCGGCGATCGCCTCCAGGTCCCACCAGCGGGCCGGGTCGCCGCCCAGGGCCTGCGCCGCGAACAGCTCCACCCGGCCGGCGAGCTGCAGCTCGTCCACGAGCGCGCGCACCTCGCCCTCGAGGCGGTCGGGGGCGATCCACACCGCCGGCGCCACCGTGCCGAGCCCGAGCCCGGCGAGGCCGGCCCGCAGCCGGTGGCGCAGCGCGCGCTGGGCCTCGGGGATCGAGAACACCACGAGCAGCCAGCCGGCGCTCTGCGTACGGGCGAAGATGCGGGCGTCGCCGGCGCGCAGGATCGCCTCGCCCCGCTCGGTCAGCCGGTAGCCCGCCGCGCCGCCGCGGCGCTCGGAGGCGATCACCCCGCGGCGCTTGAGGCGCGAGACGCTCGAGCGCACCGACTGCGCGTCGAGGCCGACCTCGGCCATCAGCGCGATCAGGTCGGCCACGGCGATCCAGCCGCCGAGCCGGCGCAGGAACGCGCCGAAGAACGTCATCAGCAGCGAGCGGGGCACATAGCGATTCTATGACGACGGTCACGGAAGCGGTATAGTCGCGCCATGCGGATCGCCATCGCCGGCGGTGGGCCGGGCGGGCTCTACCTGTCGATCCTGTTGAAGCGCCTGGACCCCACGCACGAGGTCGTGGTGCACGAGCGCAACGCGCCCGACGACACGTTCGGGTTCGGCGTGGTGTTCTCCGACGAGACGCTGGGAGCGTTCGAGGCCGCCGACCCGGAGAGCTACGCCGAGATCACCCGCCGGTTCGCCCGCTGGGCGGAGATCGACGTCCACTACCGCGGCGAGGTGGTGACGTCGGGCGGCCACGGCTTCTCGGCCATGGGCCGGATGGAGTTGCTGAACCTGCTCCAGCGTCGCGCGGCCGAGCTGGGCGTCGAGCTGCGCTTCCGGTCCGAGGTCGCGAACCTCGACGGCGACCTGGTGGTGGCCGCCGACGGCGTGAACTCCACGTTCCGCCGGCGCTACGCCGAGCACTTCGGGCCGTCGCTGGACGTGCGCCGGGCCAAGTACGTCTGGTTCGGCACCGACCTGGTGTTCGGCGCCTTCAAGTTCTTCATCAAGGAGACGCCGCACGGCGTCCTCCAGGTCCACGGCTATCCGTACAGCGACCGGCGATCGACGTTCATCGTCGAGACCACCGAGGAGACGTGGCGGCGCGCCGGGCTCGACCTTGCCGACCCGCTGGAGGCGTGCGGCGAGCTGTTCGCCGACGTGCTCGCAGGCCACCGGCTGTTCGCCAACCGGTCGCAGTGGATCAACTTCACCACCGTCCGCAACGCCTGCTGGCGCCACGAGAACGTCGTCCTGCTCGGCGACGCGGCGCACACCGCGCACTTCTCGATCGGCTCGGGGACCAAGCTCGCCATGGAGGACGCGATCTCGCTGGCCTGGTGGCTGGGCGAGCACGGGTCCGACGTGCCGGCCGCGCTCGCGGACTACGAGGCCGAGCGGCGGCCGATCGTCGAGTCGACCCAGCGCGCCGCCCAGGGCTCCCTCGAGTGGTTCGAGGGGCTGCCGCGCTACACGCACCAGGCGCCGGTGACGTTCGCGTTCAACCTGCTCACCCGCAGCCGGCGGATCACCTACGGCGAGCTGCAGCTGCGCGACCCGGGGTTCGTGGCCCGGCTGGCGGGGCGTCCGCCGATGTTCACGCCGTTGGCGCTGCGCGGGCTCGAGCTGCCCAACCGCGTGGTGGTGTCGCCGATGGACATGTACTCCTCGGTGGACGGCACGCCGGGCGACTTCCATCTCGTGCACCTCGGGTCGCGGGCCATCGGCGGCGCCGGACTCGTGATGACCGAGATGATCTGCACGTCGCCGGACGCGCGGATCACGCCCGGCTGCGGCGGGCTGTGGTGCGAGGCGCACACGGCGGCGTGGCGGCGGATCGTCGACTTCGTGCACGGGCACTCGGGCGCGGCGATCGGCGCGCAGATCGGCCACGCCGGCCGCAAGGGGTCGACGTGCCTGCTGTGGGAGGGCGACCACGAGCCGCTGGCGGAGGGGAACTGGCCGCTGATCGCCCCGTCGCCGCTCCCCTACTTCCCGGGCGTCAGCCAGGTGCCGCGCGAGATGACCCGGGCCGACATGGACGCGGTGCGCGCCGGGTTCGTGGCCGCGGCGCGGCGGGCCGAGGAAGCCGGCTTCGACCTGCTCGAGATCCACATGGCCCACGGCTACCTGCTGTCGTCGTTCCTGTCGCCCCTGACCAACGCGCGCGACGACGAGTACGGCGCCGACCGGGCGCGGTTCCCGCTCGAGGTCTTCGCCGCCTGCCGCGAGGTCTGGCCCGCCGACAAGCCGATGTCCGCGCGGATCAGCGCCACCGACTGGGTGGACGGCGGGTTCGACGGCGACGACGCGGTGGCGTTCGCGCACCGGCTGCGCGCCGCCGGCTGCGACATCGTCGACGTGTCCACCGGCCAGGTGTCGCCCGACCAGGCGCCGGCCTACGGGCGCTCCTACCAGACCCCGTACGCCGACCGGATCCGCCACGAGGCCGGCATCCCGGTGATCGCCGTGGGCGCGATCTCCAGCTACGACGACGTGAACACGATCGTGCTGGCCGGCCGGGCCGACCTGTGCGCGCTGGCGCGGCCGCACCTGTGGGACCCGCACTGGACGCTGCACGCCGCGGCGGACCAGGGCGTGGAGGTCGACTGGATCCCGCAGTACCGGTCGGGCGCGAGGCCGCCGAACGCCGGCAAGGACGTCCGGCGGGCGCCGCTGCGGCGCTTCGACGCGGGCGACGACTCGCGCTGCGCGCTCACGTCGCTGGGGGCGATTCTCCCGGGCGCGGTGAGGCGATGAGCCGCGTGGTGGTGGTCACGGGCGGCAAGCGGGGGATCGGCGCGGCGATCAGCGCGCGCTTCGCCGCGGCCGGGGACACCGTGCACGCGCTGTCCAGCGCCGACTGCGACGTCACCGACGAGGCCGCGGTGGCCGAGGCGTTCGCGCGCATCGGCGGCGTCGACGTGCTGGTCAACAACGCCGGCGTGTCGGACAGCGCGCCGGTCAAGCGCACGACGCTGGAGCAGTGGCGGGCGCAGCTGGCCGTCAACGCCACCGGCGCCTTTCTGTGCACGCGCGCCGTCCTGCCCGGGATGGCCGAGCGCGGCCACGGCCGGATCGTCACCGTCGCCTCGCTGGCCGGCCATCGCGGCTCGCGCTACACCGCCGCCTACACGGCGTCCAAGCATGCGGCGATCGGTTTCGTGCGCGCCGTCGCCGCCGAGGTGGCGGGCAGCGACGTCACCGCCAACGCCGTCTGCCCGGCCTACGTGCGCTCGGACATGACCGACCGCACGATCGCCGGCATCGAGGCGCGCACGGGCCGCGACGGCGAGGCCGCGCTCGCGGCGATGGCGCCGCTCGGCCGACTCATCGAGCCCGAGGAGGTGGCGTTCGCCGTGGCCTTCTTCGCCGCGCCCGAGGCCGGCGCGATCAACGGCCAGTCGCTGATCCTCGACGGGGGAGGGGTGCAGCAGTGAAGATCCGCGAAGCGATGTTCTCAGCGACCGCGAACTGGACCCTCGCGACGAGTGGCGGTGGTCGCCAGTGAACTCGGAGTTCGGCTGGGAGGTGCGCGACGGCGTCGGCTTCGTCACGCTCGTGGGGGCGGAGCGCAAGAACCCGCTGACGTTCGCCTCCTACGCGGCGCTGCGCGACCACTTCCGGGCGCTCGAGCGCGACGAGGACGTGCACGCCGTGGTGATCGCCGGCGAGCGCGGCAACTTCTGCTCGGGCGGCGACGTGCACGACATCATCGGCCCGCTGACCGAGATGGACATGCCGGGGCTGCTGCGGTTCACGCGGATGACCGGCGACCTCGTGAAGGCGATCCGCGCGTGCCGGCAGGTGGTGATCGCCGCGGTCGACGGCGTGTGCGTGGGCGCCGGGGCGATGATCGCCACGGCAGCGGATCTTCGCCTCGGCTCTCCACGGGCCAGGGTTTCCTTCCTGTTCACGCGCGTCGGGCTGGCCGGCTGCGACATGGGGGCGTGCGCGCTGCTGCCGCGGATCGTCGGCCAGGGCCGCGCCGCGGAGCTGCTCTACACGGGCCGCTCGCTGCCGGCCGAGGAGGCGGAGCGCTGGGGCTTCTTCAACCGGCTGGCCGAGGACGTCGAGGCCGAGGCCGCGTCGCTCGCCGCCGCGCTGGCGTCCGGTCCGGCGTTCGCGCACTCGATGACCAAGACGATGCTCGAGCAGGAGTGGGACATGAGCGTCGCCGCAGCGGTCGAGGCCGAGGCCCAGGCCCAGGCCATCTGCATGCAGACCCGGGATTTCGAGCGCGCCTACCGCGCGTTCGTGGCCAAGGAGCGGCCCGTGTTCGAGGGCGATTGATGCCGGACCTGCGCTGGCCGTTCTTCGAGGACTCGCACCGCGCGTTCGCCGCCGAGATCGCGGCGTGGGAGCTGCCGCCCGAGGACGGCGACCTCGACGCCCGCTGCCGCGGGTTGGTCGCGGCGCTCGGGCAGGCCGGCTTGCTCCGCCACTGCGTCGGCGAGCTCGACGTGCGCACGCTGTGCCTCGCGCGCGAGACGCTCGCCCACGCCGACGCGCTGGCCGACTTCGCGTTCGCCATGCAGGGGCTGGGCAGCGGGGCGGTCTCGCTGTTCGGGAGCGAGGAGCAGCAGCAGCGCGTGCTGCCCGGCGTGGCCCGCGGCGAGACGATCGCCGCGTTCGCGCTGTCCGAGCCCGAGGCCGGCTCCGATGTGGCGGCGATGAGCACGGCGGCCGACGCGGACGGGCTGATCAGCGGCGAGAAGACGTGGATCTCCAACGGCGGGATCGCCTACTTCTACACCGTGTTCGCCCGCGGCCCGGAGGGCATCACCGCGTACCTGGTCGAGGCGGACGCGCCCGGGCTGGAGGTCGCCGAGCGGATCGACGTGATGGCGCCGCACCCGCTGGCCCGGCTGACGTTCGACGAGGTGCCGGGCGAGCCGCTGGGCGAGCCGGGGCGGGGGATGGCGATCGCGCTGGCCACGCTGGACGTGTTCCGCGCGACGGTCGGCGCGGCGGCGCTGGGCATGGCGCGGCGGGCGATGGACGAGGCGCTGGGCCGGGTGCGCGAGCGCAGGCTGTTCGGCGCGCCGATGTCGCAGCTGCCGCTGGTCCAGGCCAAGCTCGCCGACATGGCGCTCGACCTCGACGCGAGCGCGCTGCTGGTCTACCGCGCGGCCTGGAGCCGCGACGTGCTGGGCGGCCGGGTGACCCGCGAGGCGGCGATGGCGAAGCTGCACGCCACCGAGGCCGCCCAGCGGACGATCGACGCGGCCGTGCAGCTGTTCGGCGGGCTCGGGGTGACGGTGGGGGAGACGGTCGAGCGCCTGTACCGGGAGATCCGGGCGCTCCGGATCTACGAGGGGGCGTCGGAGGTGCAGCAGCTCATCATCGCCCGGGGGTTGATCGACTGATGGACACGTTCGCCCGCGACCACCTGCCGCCGCGCTCGGCCTGGCCGGACCATGAACCCGCTGCCGTACCCGGAGCGGCTGAACGCGGCCGTCGAGCTGCTGGCCCACGACGGCGTCGCCGTGCGCGGCCCGGCCGGCGACTGGTCCTACGACGAGCTGCGCGCCCGCGCCGGCGGCTACGCCGCGGCGCTGGGCATCGAGCCGGGCACCCGCGTGCTGCTGCACGCCGCGAACTCGCCGGCGGCGATCGCCGCCTGGCTGGGGATCCTGCGCGCCGGCGGCATCGTGGTGGCCACGATGCCGCTGCTGCGGGCCGGCGAGCTCGCCAAGGTCATCGGCAAGGCGCACGTCACCCACGCGCTGGTCGACGGGGCGCTGGCCGGGGAGGTGGCCAAGGCGGGCGAGCTCGCGGTGCAGGCCCTCGAGGACATCGCGCCGGCGGACTTCGACCCGGTCGACACCGGCGCCGACGACGTGGCGATCATCGCGTTCACGTCGGGCACGACCGGCGTGCCCAAGGGCTGCGTGCACTTCCACCGCGACCTGCTGGCCACGTGCGACACGTTCGCGCGCGAGATCCTCGACCCGCAGCCCGGCGAGGTGTTCTCCGGCACGCCGCCGCTGGCGTTCACCTTCGGGCTGGGCGGGCTGGTGCTGTTCCCGCTGCGCTTCGGGGCCTCCACGGCGCCGGTGGCCCGGCCGGGGCCGGAGCCGGTGCTCCAGGCCATCCGGGAGCGCGGCATCACCACGCTGTTCACGGCGCCGACGGCGTACCGGGCGCTGCTGCGGGCGGCGCAGCCGGACGATCTCGCGTCGCTGCGCACGTGCGTGTCGGCGGGCGAGCCGCTGCCCGCGGGCGTGGCCGAGGCGTGGCACGAGCGGACCGGCGATCCGCATCGTCGACGGGATCGGGTCGACCGAGATGCTGCACATCTTCATCGCCGCGCCGGCGGCGGAGGCCCGCGCCCGGCTCGTGCGGGCGGCCGGTGCCGGGCTACGAGGCGCGGATCGTCGGGCCGAAGCTGGAGACGCTCGCGCCCGGCGAGGTCGGCCGGCTCGCCGTCCGCGGGCCGACCGGCTGCCGCTACCTGGACGACGAGCGCCAGTCGCAGTCTACGTGCGTCGACGGCTGGAACCTCACCGGCGACGCGTTCCGCGAGGACGAGGACGGCTACTTCTGGTTCCAGGCGCGCACCGACGACATGATCATCTCGGCCGGCTACAACATCTCCGGCTTCGAGGTCGAGGCCACGCTGCTCGAGCATCCCGCGGTGAGCCGAGTGCGCGGTCGTCGCCGCGCCGGACGAGGAGCGCGGGCACGTCGTCAAGGCGTTCGTCGTGGTCTCGGAGGGCGTCGAGGCGCGCGGCGCTGCAGGACCACGTCAAGGCGCGGATCGCGCCCTACAAGTACCCGCGGATCGTGGAGTTCGTGGACGCGCTGCCGCGCACGCCCGACCGGCAAGGTCCAGCGCAACGTGCTGCGGGAGCGGGCGTGAAGGTCCTGCAGCCGCCGGGCTGGCCGCGCCCGCGCGGGTACGCGAACGGCGTCGTGGCCGAGGGCCGGATGGTGTTCGTCGGCCGGGCATGATCGGCTGGGACGCGAGCGGCACGTTCGCCGAGGGCCTCGCCGGCCAGGTCCGCCAGGCGCTGCGCGAACGTCGTCGCCGTGCTGGCCGAGGCCGGCGCCGGGCCGAGCGACGTCGCCCGCCTCACCTGGTACGTCACCTCGCGCGCGGAGTACCTGGCGGCTCAGGCGGAGATCGGCGCCGCCTATCGCGAGGTCATGGGCCGCCACTACCCGGTGATGGCCGTGGTCGAGGTCAGCGCGCTGGTCGAGGCGCGCGCGCTCGTCGAGATCGAGGCGACCGCCGTGCTACCGCACGTCGCCTAGACCGCGGTCGAAGAGGTCGAACGCCTCGGCGATGAGCGCGTCGAGGTCGCCGGCGCCGCCGCCGGCGAGCCAGACGTTCGTGGCGGCGTTGACCGCGGCGAAGGCGGCCGACACGACGAGCCGGGGGCGCATGTCGCGCTCGGGGTCGACGCCGACCTGCTCGGCCAGCAGGCGGGTGAAGTGGTCGATCTGCTCGGCCTGCGTCTTGAGCGCGTGGTGGGCGATCGCCGGCTCCTTCTCCATCAGGGCGACGCGGCTCGGGACGTCCTTGCCCATCTGGAGGTCGTACTCGATCAGCTCGAGCGCCGCGCGGCGGGCGGAGTGGCTCCACGGCTCGCCGGCGGGGCGTTCGGCGAGGACGCGCTCGACGAGCGCCACGCGCGCCTGCTCGTCGCCGAACGCGGCGGCCTCCTTGGACGCGAAGTAGCGGAAGAACGTCGACGGCGAGACCTCCGCGGCCTCGCAGATCTGCTCCACCGTCGTCGCCTCCACGCCCTGCTCCATGAACAGGCGGGCTGCCGCCTCGCAGATCGCGCGGTGGGTCTTGAGCTTCTTGCGCTCGCGCAGTCCCAGGTCGGTGGCCATAACGAGAGCATAGATCAACTCGGAGTGCTTGACAAATGATAGTGACTATCAGAAGATGCACGCTGTCAACTGGTTCACGCCTTCAGGAGCCGCCCCATGCCATCCATCACCGCACCCGACCCGAAGCGCTGGCTGACGCTGGTGGCCGTGGTCTTCGCCGTGTTCATGACCACGCTGGACAACACGGTGGTCAACGTCGCGCTGCCGGCCATCCAGCAGGACCTGCACGCCGGGCTCTCCGGCCTGGCCTGGGTGGTCAACGGTTACGTGCTCTCGTTCGCGGTGCTGCTGCTCACGGGCGGCCGCCTCGCGGACTCGTTCGGCCGCCGACGCGCCTTCTTGGCCGGCCTCACGGTGTTCACGCTGGCCTCCGCGGCCGCCGGCCTGGCCTCCACCGCCGGCCTGCTGATCGCGGCGCGGGTCGTCCAGGGCGCCGGCGCCGCGCTGATGACGCCGCCGACGCTGGCGATCATCAGCGCCTCGTTCTCCGATCCGCGGGAGCGCGCCACGGCGATCGGCATCTGGGCCGCGACATTCGCGGCGGCCTTCTCGATCGGCCCGGTCGTCGGCGGCCTCATCGTCGACCACGTGCACTGGAGCTGGGTGTTCATCGTCAACGTCCCCGTGGGCGCGATCGGCCTGGCGCTCGGGCTGCGGGTGATCCCGGAGTCGCGCGAGCCGGGCGCCCGGCGGTCGTTCGACGTGACCGGCCTGGTCACCTCGATCGTCGCGCTCACCAGCCTGGTCTACGCGCTGCTGCGGGCCAACGAGCTCGGCTGGGGCTCGCCCGTCATCGTCGCGCTGCTCGTCGTCGCCGCCGCCGGCCTGGTCGCGTTCATCCTCGTCGAGCGCCGCGCCGCTGCGCCGATGGTCGACCTCTCGCTGTTCCGCATCCCGGCGTTCACGGGCGCCAACGTGCTGATCGGCGTCGTGACGCTGGCCACGTTCGGCGTGCTCTTCTACACGTCGCTGTACCTGCAGGAGGTGCTCGGCTTCTCGGCCGTGCGCACGGGCGCGACGTTCCTGCCCTGGGTCGGCCTGATCGTCCTGCTCGCCCCGCTCGGCGGCCGGCTGGCCGAGCGGATCCCCGTGCACCTGCTGATCGGCGCCGGCGTCGCGCTGATGGGCGTCGCGCTGCTGCTGTTCGCCGGCCTGGACGAGCACAGCACGTTCATCGACATGCTGCCGGCGCTGCTGATCGGCGGCCTCGGCGGCTCGCTGACCACCCAGCTCAGCACGGTGGTCATCGACGCGGTTCCGGTGGAGAAGTCCGGCGTGGCCTCCGGGATCCACAACACGTTCCGGGAGACCGGCGGCGCGCTCGGCATCGCGATCATCGGCGCCGTGTTCGCCACCGGCCAGACGCACGCCCTGGCCGGCGGCGCCACCCGCGCGCACGCGTTCGTGAGCGGCTACTCCTCGGGGCTGACGCTCGGCGGCCTGCTGACCATCGCCGCCGCCGCGATCGCCACCTTCGCGCTGCGGCCGCGGGAGGAGCGCACGCCCGCGCTGGTCGCACCGGTCGCGGCCTGAGCGCCCGGCGCGGCGAGCAGCGGCAGCAGCTTGTGCAGCAGCGGCCCGATGCTGACCGCGTAGACGACGGTGCCCACGCCCACCGTGCCGCCCAGGCACCAGCCCGTGACCAGCACGGTGACCTCGATGCTCGTGCGGATGATCCGGACCGACCCGCCGGTCCGCCGCACGAGCCCGGTCATCAGCCCGTCGCGCGGCCCCGGCCCGAGCCCGGCGCCGATGTAGGCCGCGCCGGCCACGCCGTTGAGGAACACGCCGGACGCCAGCATCACGATCTTGACCGGCAGCGGCCCGGCCGCGGGGACCAGGGACAGCGCGGCGTCGACGGACAGCCCGATCACCACGACGTTGCTCACCGTCCCCAGGCCGGGCCACTGGCGCAGCGGGATCCAGCCGAGCAGCACGACCGCGCCGGTGATCATCGTCACCGTGCCGAAGCTCAGCCCGGTGTGGTCGGCCACGCCCTGGTGGAACACGTCCCAGGGGTCGAGGCCGAGCCCGGCCTGGATCTGCAGCGCCATGCTCGTCCCGTAGAGGACGAGGCCGGCGTAGAGCTGGAGGAGGCGGCGGGTCACGGTCGGGCATGTTGGCGACAACTGGCCTTGAAATCCATAGCCACTTGCGAGATAGTGGCCTGCGATGAGCGTCGGCGTCTCCGGGCCGTACCTCGCCCGCGTACTCGGCAGCTGGCGTGCGGCCGGGCCGGCGTATGTCGCGCTCGCCCGGGCGCTGCGGCTGCTGATCCTCGACGGGCGGCTGCCGCTGCGCACCCGGCTGCCCGGTGAGCGCGAGCTGGCCGAGGCGCTCGGGGTCAGCCGGACCACGGCGAGCGCGGCGTATGCGGAGCTGCGCGCCGAGGGGTTCCTGGCCAGCCGGCGGGGCAGCGGCAGCTGGACGCGGCTGCCGGCCGACCGGCCCGCCACGCTGGTCCCCGCGCCGCCCGGCGAGGAGTTGATCGACCTCAGCACGGCGTCCGGCGCCGCGCCTGAGGCGCTGCACGCGGCGCTCGCCGCGGCGATCGCGGAGCTGCCCCGCCACCTGCCCGCGCCCGGCTACCACGAAGCCGGGCTGCCGGCCCTGCGCGCCGCCGTGGCCGAGCGCTACACCCGCCGCGGGGCGCCCACCACGCCGGACCAGATCCTCGTCACCGCCGGCGCGCTGCATGGGCTCAACCTCGTCCTGCGGGCGTTCGCCGCGCCCGGCGACCGCGCGCTGGTCGACCATCCGACCTACCCCGCCGCGCTCGACGCGCTGCGGGCCACCGGCGTCCGGGCCGTGCCGGTGCCGCTGACGCCCACGGGCTGGGACCTCGAGCTGCTGGAGGCCACGCTGCGCCAGGCCTCGCCCCGGCTGGCCTACCTCGTCGCCGACCACCACAACCCGACCGGCCTCTCGCTGTCCGCGGCCGGCCGCGAGCGCGTCGTCGCGCTCGCCGCGGCCACGCGCACGCCGCTCGTGGCCGACGAGGCGATGGCCGACCTCCACCTCGACGGCGAGCCGGAGCCGCCGGTGGCGGCGTTCGATCCCGCGGGCGAGACGGCGATCTCCGTCGGCTCGCTGAGCAAGGGCTTCTGGGCCGGCCTGCGCATCGGCTGGATCCGCGCCGCGCCGGCGATCGTCGGCCGCCTGGTCGCGGCCCGCGCCTCGCTCGACCTCGCGGGCCCCGTGATCGAGCAGCTCGTCGCCGCCGAGCTGCTGGCCCAGGCCGACGAGATCCTGCCCGCGCGGCGCGCCGAGCTGCGCTCCCGCCGCGCGACGCTCGCCGCCGCGCTGCCGCCGAGCTGGCACGCCCCGCTGCCGGCCGGCGGCCTCACGCTCTGGGTCGAGCTCGACGCGCCGCGCAGCACCGCGCTCGCCGCCGTGGCCGACCGCCACGGCGTCCGCGTCGCCGCCGGCCCGCGGTTCGGCGTCGACGGCGCGTTCGAGCGCTTCGTCCGCCTCCCGTACACGCTGCCCGAGCCGGTCCTGGAGGAGGCGGCCGCCCGCCTGCGGCTCGCCTGGCGCGCCGTGGCCGAGGGCGCTTCCGCGCCGCCGCGCTCGCTCGTCGCCTGAGTTCAGGCGGTGCGGCGGCGGAAGAGCACGGTGGCGAGCGCGACCGACACCGCCATGATGCTGCCGCACCACGCCAGCGCCTGCCACGGGCTCGACCCGGCGGGCGTGCCGAGCAGCAGCGCGCGCAGCGTCTCGATCACCGGCGTGACCGGCTGGTGGGCGGCGAAGCCCTGGATCCAGCCCGGCATGGTGGCGATCGGGACGAACGCGCTGCTCGGGTAGGGCAGGAACATCACGAAGAACGTGAACGCGCTCGCGCCCTCGGGGGACTTCGCCAGCAGCCCGATGACCGCGGCGAACCAGGACAGGGCGCCGACGAACAGCGTGAGGATCCCCGCCGCGGCCAGCCAGTCGAGCGCGCCCGCGTGCGGGCGGAAGCCGACCAGCACGCCGACGCCCAGCACAAGCGCCGTCGAGGCGGCGTTGCGCACCAGGCTCGCGCTGACATGGCCGCACAGCACGGCCGCGCCGCCGACGTCGAGCGAGCGGAAGCGGTCGACGATCCCGCCGGCCATGTCGCCGCTCACGGACACCGCGGTGACGGACGCGCCGTAGCCGGCGCACAGGATCAGCAGCCCCGGGACGACGTAGGTCACGTACTCGGCCGTGCCGGTCTCGATCGCGCCGCCGAACAGGTAGACGAACAGCAGCATGAGCAGGATCGGCAGCATCAGCGAGGTCAGCACGGCCTCGATGTTGCGGCGCGAGAGGCGCAGGCAGCGCCCGGACATGGTCAGCGCGTCAGACATGGGCGAGCTCCCGGTCGGTGAGGGCGAGGAAGACGTCGTCGAGCGTGGGGGCGTGCAGCGAGAACGCCACGAGCGCGTCGCCGGCGGGATCGAGCTCGTCGAGCAGCGCGCGGACGTCGCGCGCGCTGCCGTCGCTGGGCACGCCGAGCGTGAGCCGCGCGGGCTCGGCCAGCACGGCGCGCTCGCCGAGCCGGCCGGCGAGCTCGGCGTACGCGCCGGGGCCGGCGCAGACCAGGTCGAGTCGCGGCCCGGCCACGCGGCGCTTGAGCTCGGCCGCGCTGCCCGTGGCCACGATCCGGCCGGCATCGATGACGGCGATCCGCTCGGCCAGGCGGTCGGCCTCCTCGAGGTACTGCGTGGTGAGGAAGACGGTCACGCCGTCGGCCACGAGCTCCTCGATCACCTCCCACAACGCCTGGCGGCTGCGCGGGTCCAGCCCGGTGGTCGGCTCGTCGAGGAACAGCACCGCCGGGCGCCCGACGAGGCTCGCCGCGAGGTCGAGCCGGCGCCGCATGCCGCCCGAGTAGGCGGCCACGCGCCGGCGCGCGGCCCCGGCGAGGCCGAAGCGCTCGAGCAGCTCCGCTGCGCGGGCGTGCGCGGCGCGACCGGAGAGCCCGGCGAGGCGGCCCATCATGTACAGGTTCTCCGCGCCGGTCTGCAGCCCGTCGAGCGCCGCGTACTGGCCGGTCAGGCTGATCGCCCGCCGGACCCGCCGCCGCTCGGCCGCCACGTCGAACCCGGCCACGCGCGCCCGTCCGCCGTCGGCGGCGATCAGCGTGGCCAGGATCTTCACGGTCGTCGTCTTGCCCGCGCCGTTGGGGCCGAGCAGCGCGAACACGCTGCCGCGGCGCACGGCGAGGTCGACGCCGGCCAGCACCGGGACGTCGCCGTAGGCCTTCACGAGGCCGGCGGCCTCCACTGCCAGTTCGGTCATGCGCGATCTCCGCGGTAGTCTTTCTGCGTATGGCGTACGCACTACTGCGTAAGGTATACGCAGAATGACGGACGGTCAACCCCTCTCGCCGGGCATCGCCGCCGCGTGGGGCGTCAAGCCGCCGCCGGCCAAGGGCCCGAAGCCCGGCCTCACGCTCGAGCGGATCGTGGCGACCGCGGTGCGGATCGCCGACGCCGAGGGCCTCGGCGCGGTCTCCATGAACCGGGTGGCCAAGGAGCTCCAGACCGGCGCGATGTCGCTCTACCGCTACGTCGAGTCCAAGCAGGAGCTGCTCGCGCTGATGATCGACGCGGCGCTCGGCGAGGTGCCGCCGATGCCCAGCACGGGCGACTGGCGCGCGCGGCTGGAGCGCTGGGCATGGTCGACCGTGCGCTCGCTGCGCGCGCACCCGTGGGCGGCGAACGCGCCGGTCGCCGGCCCGCCGCTCGCGCCGCATGCCGTCGCCTGGTTCGAGGATGCGCTCGCCGCGCTGGCCGGCACCGGCCTGACCGCGGACGAGATGCCCTCGGTCATCCTCCTGCTCAGCGGCTACGTCTCCAACCACGTGACCGTGATGAACCAGGTCGCCGAGAGCTTCCTGAAGGCGGGCGACGCGGCCATGCGCGGCTACGCCGACACGCTGCGCGCGCTGACCGACGCCGAGCGCTTCCCCGCCCTGCACGCCGTGCTCGCCGCCGGGGTCTTCGACCGCGCCGACCCGCCCGACGCCGAGTTCGAGTTCGGCCTCCAGCGCATCCTCGACGGCATCGCCGCGCTGATCGTGTCAAGAAACTCTTGACGCGATCGGGATTGTCAACCTACAGTTGACAACATGACCTCACTCACGGAAGAAGAGGCCGAGCGCATCCGCGAGGCCGTCGCCGCCGCCGTCACGTCCGGCCGCGAGGACCTCGTGCAGGCGCTCGAGACCGACCCGCAGAGCTACCTGGTGCTGCTCGACGCCGCCCAAGTCGGCGCGACCGAGACCACCCGGCTGCTGCGCGAGGCGGTGACCAGCGCCCGCAACGCCGGCCACAGCTGGGAGGCGATCGGCGCCGTGCTCGGCATCAGCCGCCAGGCCGCCCAGCAGCGGTTCGGCGGGACCGAGGCCCCCGAGGCCCACGGCAACCAGAAGGTCCTGTTCCCGCTCACCGCGTTCACCGAGATGGCCGCGCTCGAGAAGGCCGGCCGCGAGGGCTGGCACCTCGTGAGCTTCGGCATGCTGCGCCACGTCGTCGAGGCGTCGGACCAGCAGTGGGAGCACCGGCGCGTCCCGCTGGCGCTGGGCTCGCGCCGCCGGCTCGAGGCCGACGGCTGGCAGTCCGTCGGCGGCTGGTACCCCTGGCGCTACTACAAGCGGCCGCTCGGCCTTGCGCCCGCGCCGGCCACCGAGGACCGCCCGGTCGTCGCGCCCTAGCCGCCGATCTCGGTCCGCACGTCGAGCAGCTCCGGGAAGAACGTCAGCTCCAGAGCACGGCGCAGGAACCCGACGCCGGACGAGCCGCCCGTGCCGCGCTTGTAGCCGATGATCCGCTCGACGGTCTTCATGTGCCGGAAGCGCCAGAGCTGGAAGCTCTCCTCGACGTCGACGAGCTCCTCGCACAGCTCGTAGGACTCCCAGTCGGCCTCCGGCGCGTCGTAGATCGCCTTGAACACGGGCAGCAGATCGGCGCGCCGGCGGTGCGGCTCCGACCAGTCGCGGTCGATCGCGCTCGCCGGCACCGGGTAGCCGCGGCGGGCCAGGTGCCGCAGGAACTCGTCGTACAGGCTGGGCGACTCCAGCACCGCCCGCAGCCGCGCCTGGTCGCCGGGCGAATGCGCGAACACGTCGAGCATGTGCCGGTTCTTGTTGCCGAGCTGGAACTCGATGATCCGGTACTGCAGCGACTGGAAGCCGGACGCGTCGCCCAGCACGCCGCGGAACTTGACGTATTCGCTCGGGGTCAGCGTGGCCAGCACGCCCCACTGCTCGAACAGCTGGCGCTGGATCTGCTTCACGCGCGCCAGGCCCTTCTGCGCCGGGCCCAGCTCATCCGCCGCCAGGAACCCCAGCACGCCGTCGAGCTCGTGGATGATCAGCTTCATCCACAGCTCCGACGTCTGGTGCTGGACGATGAACAGCAGCTCGTCGTGGTGCACGGGCCGGCTGCGCGGGTGCTGGGCGGAGAGCAGGCGCTCGAGATCGAGATAGCCGGCGTACGTCAAGCGCCCGCGCAGGTCGCGGGTGACGCCCGCTTCGACCGCACGCAGGTTCTCCACGCCCGCGGAGGCTAGTACCTTGACCAGCACCCATGGCTCCCCTCGCTCGCTGGTGCTTCCGGCACCGTTTCATCGTCCTCGCGGCCTGGATTGCGGGCCTCGTCATCCTGGGCGGCCTCACCAAGGCCGCCGGGAACAAGTACTCGGACTCGTTCTCGCTTCCCGGAACGGAGTCGACGCGCGCGTTGCAGCTGTTGCAGAAGTCGTTCGCCACCCAGTCGGGCGACACGGCGCAGATCGTCGTCCACACGCCGCAGGGCTCGATCAAGGACCCGCAGGTCAAGGACCGCGTCGACGCCATGCTCGCCCGCATCGACAAGCTGCCGCACGTGGTCTCCGTGGTCAGCCCGTACGCACCGGCGGGTGCGCGGCAAGTGAGCCGCGACGGGCGCACCGCCTACGCCGCGGTGAACTTCGACAAGCTGGCGCAGGACATCCCGAAGTCCGTCTACCAGCGGGTCATCGACACCGCCCAGGGCATCCAGACGGCCGACCTCGACGTCCAGCTGGGCGGCAACGGCGTCGAGCAGGCGATCCAGAAGCCGCCGGGCGGCCCGGCCGAGTTCATCGGCGTCTTCCTCGCGGCGATCGTGCTCTACATCGCCTTCGGCTCGCTGTTCGCCATGCTCCTGCCGCTGCTGAGCGCGATCTTCGCGCTCGGCGCGGCGCTGGCGCTCGACGGGCTGCTGGCCGGCGCGTTCAACATCGCGACGTTCGCGCCGACGCTGGCCACCCTGATCGGGCTCGGCGTGGGCATCGACTACGCGCTGTTCATCATCACCCGCCACCGCAACGCCATCAAGGCTGGGCGGGAGCCGGGGGACGCGGTGCAACTCGCGCTCGACACGTCCGGCCGGGCGGTGCTGTTCGCCGGCGGCACCGTGTGCGTCGCCCTGCTCGGCCTGCTCGTCCTCCGCGTGAGCTTCCTCAACGGCGTGGCCATCGCCACGGTCGTGGCCGTCCTCATGACCATGACCGCCGCCTGCACGCTGACGCCCGCGCTGCTGGGGATCTGCGGGATGAAGGTGCTCAGCCGGCGCGAGCGCAAGCGCCTGCACGAGCAGGGTGCGTACGACGTCCACGCCGAGGGCTTCTGGGCGCGCTGGAGCGCGTTCGTGCAGCGCCACCCGGTGCCGCTGGCCGTCGGCGCCACGGCGCTGATGCTGCTGCTCGCCGTGCCGTTCCTCCACCTGCGGCTGGGCTCCTCCGACGCGGGCAACGACCCCTCGTCGACCACCACGCGCAAGGCCTACGACCTGCTCGCGCAGGGCTTCGGCCCGGGCTTCAACGGCCCGCTGCAGCTGGTGGCCCGGACCCCGGGCGGCCAATCGGACAAGCCCGTCGTCCAGCGGCTGGCCGACGCGGCCAAGCAGTCGCCCGAGGTCGTGTCGGTGTCGCCGCCGGTGTTCAACAAGGCCGGCGACGTGGCCATCGTCCAGGTCGTCCCCAAGCACGCCCCGCAGGACAAGCAGACGAGCGACCTGATCACCCACCTGCGTGACGACGTCGTGCCCCAGGTCACGCGCGGGTCCGACGTGAAGGTCTACGTCGGCGGCCTGACGGCGATCTTCGACGACTTCGCCGGCGTGCTGACCGGCAAGCTCCCGCTGTTCATCGGCGTGATCATCCTGCTCGGCTGCCTGTTGCTGATGATCGCCTTCCGCAGCATCGTCGTCCCGCTCACCGCGGCGGCCATGAACCTGCTGGCGGCGGGTGCGGCGTTCGGCCTGGTCACCCTGGTCTTCCAGGACGGCTGGGCGGGGAGCCTCATCGAGATCGGCCGCAAGGGACCGGTCGAGGCGTTCCTGCCGGTGATGCTGCTGGCCATCCTGTTCGGCCTGTCGATGGACTACCAGGTGTTCCTGGTGAGCCGCATGCACGAGGAGTGGGTGCACCGGCGCAACAACCACGACGCGGTGCGGATCGGCCAGGCCGACACGGGCCGGGTGATCACCGCCGCGGCCACGATCATGATCCTGATCTTCCTGTCGTTCATCTTCCAGGGGCAGCGGGTGATCAGCGAGTTCGGCATCGGCCTCGGCGGCGCCGTGTTCCTGGACGCGTTCGTGCTGCGCACCGTGCTCGTGCCGGCGCTCATGCACCTGATCGGGCCGGCGAACTGGTGGCTGCCGCGGGGCCTGGACCGCGCGCTGCCGCACCTGTCGGTCGAGCCGCCGGAGCCGGAGCCGGCTACGGCATGAGGGAGGCGAGCTCCTCGGGCAGCCACTCGATCAGCTTGTGGACGTCGGGCATCTGGTCGCGGTCGGCGACGATGCCGAAGTCCATGTGGCCCAGGTAGCTCATGACCGTGATGTTCAGGCCCATGCCGTCGGTGATCACCGACACCGGGTAGTTGGCCTCCAGCCGCGCGCCCGCGCAGTAGAGCGGGAACTGCGGGCCGGGGACGTTGGAGATGACCAGGTTCCACGTCGGCCGGCCCGGGCGGCTGGTCGAGAAGCCGAACGTGAGCCGGGCCGCGCGGGCGAACACGGCGGGCGGGATGAAGTGGTTGGCGTCCTGGAGCAGCTCGGCGGGCAGCGCGCGGTGGCGCTCCTTCATCACCAGCAGCGCCTCGTGGGTGCGCTGCAGGCGCTCGACCGGGTCGGCGACGTCGGTGAGCAGCGGCGCGGCCATCAGCAGGATCCGGTTGCCGTAGGTGCCGAGCTGCTCGCCCGTGCGCACGGAGACCGGCACCTGGGCGACCAGCGGCGTGTCGGGCAGGTCGTCGTGCTCGATCAGCCAGCGCCGCACGGCGCCGGCGCAGATCGAGACCACGACGTCGTTGACCGTCGTGCCGTGCGCGTTCTTGACCGCCTTCACGTCGGCCAGCGAGAGCTGGCCGAACACGAAGCGCCGGTGCGGCGAGATGCGGCCGTTGAAGAGCGTCTTGGGCGCCGTCAGGTCCGGCCGCTGCGACGCCGTCGCGGCGCAGCGCGCCGAGCCACGCGCGGTCACCGTGCCCGCCCCCGGGCAGCGCGCCGAACGGCGTGTCCTCGAGGTTCGGCAGCGCGCGACGGCAGCGCCCGCAGCATCCGCACCGGGTAGCGCGGCACGCCGAGCAGCCCGCGACCCGAGCATCTCCAGCTGCCCCGGGTCGTGGCCGGCCGCCGTCGCGCCCGGCTCGGGCGGCAGCTCGCGGCCCTCGGGCGAGAGGTCGAGCAGCAGGCCCATGATCTCCGCGCCGCGACAGGCCGTCGATCACCGCGTGGTGGATCTTCGTCAGCACCGCGACGTGGCCGCTCTCGAGCCCTTCGATCACGTAGAGCTCCCACAGCGGGCGCGCGCGGTCGAGCGGGCGCGAGATGATCCGCGCCACCTGCTCGGCCAGCTGGGCGTCGGTGCCCGGCGCGGCCAGCGCCAGCTCGCGCACGTGGTAGCCGAGGTCGAAGTCGGCGTCGTCGACCCAGTAGGGATAGTCGAGCCCGAGCGGCACCGGCGGCCAGCCGCCAGCGCAGCGGCGGCAGCAGCGGCAGCCGCGTCCGCAGCAGCTCGGTGATCTCCGCGCAGCCGACCCTGCCGCCCGTCGCGGTCGAGGGATCGAGGATCGCCAGCCCCGCCACATGCCCGCTCTGGCGGCTGTTCTCGAGCGCCAGGAACTGGGCGTCGAGGCTGGTGAGCTGGCGCATGGCCGCACCCTACGCCGCGGACGTGGCATTGTGTCGCGAGTCCCATAGCAGGAGGTCCGATGCCCGCAGTCAGCCCCCACGCCGGAACGCGGCCTGACGCGTCCCTGCTCGTCGACGTGGACGAGCTCCTGGCCGCGTACCGGCGATTGCCGGAGGCGCCGGTGTCGTTCGGGACGTCGGGCCACCGCGGCACGCTCGCTCAAGGGCACGTTCACCGAGGCGCACGTGCTGGCGATCAGCGAGGCGATCGTGCCGCCACCGCGCAGGCGCAGGGGATCGACGGGCCGCTGTTCGTGGCCCGCGACACGCACGCGCTGTCGGCGCCGGCGTTCCACACCGCGCTCGAGGTGTTCGGCGCCCACGGGCTCGACGTCGCGTCGACGCCGAGGACGGCTACACGCCGACGCCCGCGCTCTCGCACGCGATCCTCACCCACAATCGCGGCGGCGGGCCGCAGGCCGACGGGATCGTGCTGACGCCGTCGCACAACCCGCCCGAGGACGGCGGCTACAAGTACAACCCGCCGCAGCGGCGGCCCGGCCGACACCGACGATCACCAAGGCGATCGAGCACGAGGCGAATCGGCTGATCGAGGCCGGGCTGACGGGCGTCGAGCGCGGCGCGACCCGCGCACGACGCCGCACGACTACCTGGCGCGCCTACGTCGACGACCTGCCGAACGTCATCGACCTCGACGCGATCCGCGCACGCCGGCGTGCGCATCGGCGCCGACCCGCTGGGCGGCGCGAGCGTCGCCTACTTCGAGGCGATCGCCGACCGCCACGGCCTCGAACCTCGAGGTCGTCAACGACCGAGGTCGACCCGACCTTCCGCTTCATGCCGCTCGACCACGACGGCAAGATCCGCATGGACTGCTCCTCGCCGTACGCGATGGCCGGGCTGCTCGAGCTGCGCGACCGCTTCGACGTCGCCGTGCGCCTGCGACCCCGACGCCGACCGCCACGGGATCGTCACCCCGAGCGCCGGGCTGCTGAACCCCAACCACTACCTGGCGGTGGCGATCCGCTACCTGTTCGGCGGCGCGCGGCCGGACTGGCCCGGAGGCGCCGGCGATCGGCAAGACGCTCGTCTCGAGCACGATGATCGACCTGCGTGGCGGGCGACCTCGGCCGCCGGCTCGTCGAGGTGCCGGTCGGCTTCAAGTGGTTCGTCGACGGCCTGCTCGACGGCTCGCTCGGCGTTCGGCGGCGAGGAGAGCGCCGGGCGCATCGTTCCTGCGCCGCGACGGCCGCGCCTGGTCGACCGACAAGGACGGCGATCCTGCTCGCGCTGCTGGCGGCCGAGATCACCGCCCGCACGGCGCGCGACCCGGGCGAGGCCTACGAGGAGCTGACCGAGCGCTTCGGCGCGCCGGCCTACCGCCGCGTCGACTCGCCGGTGACGCCGGAGCAGAAGGCAGCGCTGCTGTGCTCGAGCCTGGAGACGTCGACGCCGACGACGCTCGCCGGCGAGCCGATCGCGCGGCGTGCTGACCGCGGCGCCCCGGGCAACGATGCGCCGATCGGCGGCGTCAAGGTCGTGGCCGAGCACGGCTGGTTCGCCGCCCGGCCGTCGGGCACCGAGGACATCTACAAGCTCTACGCCGAGAGCCTCGACGGCGAGGAGCACCTCGAGCAGATCATCGCCGAGGCCCAGGAGCTCGCTCGGATGACCCGCGTGCTGACGATGGTCCTCGCCGGCGGCGAGGGCAAGCGGCTCGCGCCGCTGACGGCCGACCGGGCCAAGCCCGCCGTGCCGTTCGGCGGCAACTACCGGCTGATCGACTTCGCGCTGTCGAACCTGGTCAACGCCGACTACCGCCAGATCGTCGTGCTCACCCAGTACAAGAGCCACAGCCTCGACCGGCACGTCACGACCACCTGGCGGCTGTCGCCGCTGCTGGGCAACTACGTCACGCCCGGTGCCGGCGCAGATGCGGCTCGGGCCGCGCTGGTTCATCGGCTCGGCCGACGCGATCTACCAGAACTTCAACCTGATCGCCGACGAGCGGCCCGACCACATCATCGTGTTCGGCGCCGACCACATCTACCGCATGGACCCGCGCCAGATGGTCGACCAGCACATCGCCAGCGGGCGCCGGCGTGACCGTCGCGGCGATCCGCGTCGCCGATCGACCAGGCCGACCAGTTCGGGGTGATCGAGACGGCGCCGAACGGGCGCGACATCGCCGCCTTCCGCGAGAAGCCGACCGACGCCCGGCGGCCTGCCCGACGCGCCCGACCAGGTCTACGCGTCGATGGGCAACTACGTGTTCTCCACCGAGGCGCTGATCAGCACGGTGTCCGCCGACGCCGCCGACGAGCGCGTCCAAGCACGACCTCGGCGGCAACATCATCCCCGAGCTGGTCGGCCGAGGGCGACGCGCAGGTCTACGACTTCGCGGCCAACGAGGTCCCCGGGCGCGACCGAGCGCGACCGCGGCTACTGGCGCGACGTCGGGCACGCTCGACGCCTACTTCGACGCGCACATGGACCTGATCTCGGTCCACCCGATCTTCAACCTGTACAACCACGACTGGCCGATCCACACCTGGCCCGAGATCACGCCAGCCGGCCAAGTTCGTGTTCGACGAGGAGGGCCGCCGCGGGCAGCGCGATGGACTCGATGGTGTGCGCGGGCGTGGTCATCTCCGGCGCCACCGCGCGCCGGTCGATCCTGTCGCCGCTCGTCCACCTGCACTCCTACGCGCTGGTCGAGGACTCGATCCTGATGCACGGCGTCGAGGTCGGCCCGGAACGCGGTGGTGCGGCGGGCGATCGTCGACAAGAACGTCTTCATCGGCGAGGGCGTGGAGATCGGCGTCGACCCCGAAGCCGACCGCGAGCGCTTCCACGTGTCCGACGGCGGCATCGTGGTGATCCCGAAGGGCCAGCGGGTGCTCGCATGAGGGTGGCGCTGCTGACCCGCGAGTACCCGCCGGAGGTGTACGGCGGGGCCGGCGTGCACGTCGAGTACCTCGCGCGCGAGCTGGGCGCGTTCGAGGACGTGCGCGTGCATGCTGGGGCGCGCCGCGCTCCGGCGCCGTCGCGCACACCGCGTGGGACGCGCTGGCCGGCGACGCGCCGCACCTGGCCGCGCTGCGCGCGGTGTCGATCGACCTCACGATGGCCGCCGGCGCCGAGGGCGCGGAGCTCGCGCACAGCCACACCTGGTACGCGAACCTCGGCGGCCATCTGGCCAAGCTCGCTGCTACGCCATCCCGCACGTGGCGACCGTCCACAGCCTCGAGCCGCTGCGCCCCTGGAAGGAGGAGCAGCTCGGCGGCGGCTACCCGCTGTCGAGCTGGTGCGAGCGCGACCGCGCTGGAGGACGCCGACGCGGTGATCGCCGTCTCGGAGGGCACCAAGCGCGACATCCTCTCCGTCTATCCGGCGATCGACCCCGCGCGCGTGCACGTGATCTACAACGGGATCGACACCGACGAGTACGTGCCGGACCCGGGCACGGACGTGCTCGAGCGCTACGGGGTCGACCCGGCGAAGCCGTCCGTCATGTTCGTCGGCCGGATCACGCGCCAGAAGGGCGTCGAGCACCTCCTGGAGGCGGCCCGGTCGTTCGATCCGGCGGCCCAGCTCGTGCTCTGCGCGGGCTCGGCCGACACGCCGGAGCTGGGCGCGGAGGTCGAGCGCCGGGTCGAGGAGCTGAAGGCCACCCGCGAGGGCGTGGTCTGGCTCGAGCAGATGCTGCCCAAGCCGGAGGTGATCCAGCTGCTCAGCCACGCCACCGTGTTCGCCTGCCCGTCGATCTACGAGCCGCTGGGGATCGTCAACCTGGAGGCGATGGCCTGCGAGGCCGCCGTGGTGGCCACGGCGACGGGCGGCATCGTCGAGGTCGTCGAGGACGGCGAGACCGGCCTGCTGGTGCCGATCGAGCCCGGCGACGACGGCACCGGCGCGCCGCGCGACCCGCAGCGCTTCGCCGCCGACTTCGCCGAGCGCGTGAACGCGCTGCTGGCCGATCCGGAGCGCACCGGGGAGATGGGCCGGGCGGGCCGCCGGCGGGCGATCGAGCACTTCGCCTGGCCGGCGATCGCGCGCCAGACCTCCGAGCTCTACCGGTCGCTCATCGAGCGCTGATGCCGACCACGCACCCGTAGGCAAGGACGAAGAAAGCCGGTGTTCGGCGCTTCGGAGGCCGGCTCCCCCCGCCCTCATTGTCCCTGCGCGCGAAAACCGGCATGATGGGAGCGGGTTTTCGGCCGACCCTTGACGGAAAACCAGGTTGACGGGCGCGGAATGTGATCGCTAACATCCCGCCCGTCCGAGGAGGAGCGAGGAGGAGTTCTGCATGTCTGAGCTGGATCCGGTTCATGACGCGCTCGAGCGTCTCGAGTGGTCCGAGCGCAAGGACGAGGAGACCCCGGTCTCCAAGTTCCGGCAGGTCAGTCGCCGCGCGGCGCTGACGGGCGGCGCCGCCGGCATCGTGAGCGCAATGCTCGCGGCCTGCGGCTCGAGCTCGAGCAAGACGCAGACCGCGAGTGCCACGCCGAAGCCGCAGTCGGGCAGCAGCGGGGGCTCCGGCGCAAGTGCGATCTTCGGCTCGACCAAGAAGCTGAAGTTCGTGCTGGTCAACCACGTCACCACGAATCCGTTCTTCGTGCCCACGAAGTACGGCGCCGAGGACGCCTGCAAGCTCCTGGGCTGCTCGTACCAGTGGTCGGGCTCGGAGAACTCGAACGTCAACGAGATGGTCAACGCCATGAACACGGCGATCACCTCGGGGGCGAACGGGATCGGCGTCTGCCTGATCGACGCGAAGGCGTTCAACGCGCCGACCGACGCCGCGCTGAAGGCGAAGATCCCCGTCGTCGCCTACAACGCCGACGAGCCGAACAACCGGCTGGCGTACATCGGCCAGGACCTGTTCCTGTCCGGGCAGGAGATGGGCAACCACATCATCTCGCTGCTGCCCAACGGCGGCGACGTGGCGCTGTTCATCGCCACGCCGGGCTCGGCGAACATCCAGCCGCGCATCGACGGTGCGCTGGACTCGATCAAGAAGTCGGGCAAGAACCTCACGCCGCACACGATCGCCACCGGCGCGGCCCTCCCGGCCGAGCTGTCGGTGATCGACTCCTACGTCACCGGCCACGCCGACACCAAGGGCTACTTCGCGGTGGACGGCGGCTCGACGCAGGCTGTCGCGCAGACGATGCAGAAGCACAACCTGCGCTCGAAGGGCATCAAGGCGGGCGGCTACGACCTCACGCCGATCACCCAGAAGCTGCTGGCGCAGGACCAGCTGGACTTCACGATCGACCAGCAGCCGTACCTGCAGGGCTTCATCCCGATCCTGCAGCTCTACATGTACAACGTGTCCACCACGCTGTCGGGCATCGCCGACACCAACACCGGCCTGAAGTTCCTGGACAAGACGACGGTGGTTCCGTACAACTCGACCAAGTCCCGCTACGAGGGTACGTCGTCCGCTCCCGGAGTCGCAAAGGCCTGATCTGTCATGAGTGCGCCCGCCACTGAGCGAGCGTCGACCGATTCCGCAAACGCCCGGGCGCCTCGCCCGGGCGCGCGGGAGCTCGGGAAGCGGTTCCTGACGCTGCGAGAAGGCAGCATCATCGTCGTGACGATCCTGGCCGCGCTGTACTTCTCGGTCAAGGTCGACCACTTCTTCAGCCACGCGAACTTCGTCACGCTGCTGCCGTACTTCGCCCCGTTCGCGATCCTCGCGGTCGGCGAGGTGATGCTGATGGTGGCGGGCGAGATCGACCTCTCGATCGGGTCGGTCTACCTGTTCGCCCCGTTCATGTTCTACGAGTTCAACCAGGCCGGGTTGGGGCTGGCGCTATGTCTGATCTGCTCGCTGCTGGTGTCCGCGGTGGTGGGTGTGATCAACGGCGTGGTCACCGAGGTCATCGGCGTGTCGTCGTTCATCACGACGCTGGCCATGCTGCTCGGGCTGGGCGGGCTGACGCTGATCATCTCGCACGCCGCACCGGTGCAGATGCCGGGCGCGGACGTGACCACGACGACGGTCAACGTCACGCACGTGATCAACGGGCAGAAGGTCGTGCTGCCCGAGCACGTCAACCACGTCGGGCGGTTCGCCAGCATCTTCGGCGCCGGCACGTACTCGGAGTTCATCTGGGCGCTGCTCATCGTCGGGTTCGTCCAGGTCGTGCTGGCGGCCACGCGCTGGGGCATGTACACGGTCGCGGTCGGCGGCAACAAGCACGGCGCGGCCGAGGCGGGCGTCAAGGTCCGCGCCATCGTCATCCGCAACTTCATCCTGTGCAGCGTCCTCGCCGGCTTCGTCGGGGTCCTGGAGGCGAACCGGTCGAACTCGGTCACGCCGGACACGGCGGGCGCGTCGGAGACGATGTTCCGCGCGGTGTCGGCCGCGGTCATCGGCGGCACGCTGCTGGCCGGTGGCGAGGGCACGGCGATCGGCGCGCTGTTCGGCGCGCTGTTCCTCGGCGTCCTGCGCGACGGCCTGGTCCTGCAGGGGGTCAACGCCGACTACCTGGACTTCATCCTCGGCGTGGCGATCCTCCTGGCGATGATGATCAACATCTACCTCGGCCGGGTGCAGGAGGGGGAGCGGTGTCTGAGATCCGTGAGGACGTCCTGCGCGTCGAGGGCGTGTCCAAGCGCTTCGGCCCCGTCACGGCGCTCAAGAACATCGACATCCACCTGGGCAAGGGCGAGGTGCTCGGCCTGCTGGGCGACAACGGCGCCGGCAAGTCGACGCTGATCAAGATCATCTCGCGGCTTCCAGAAGCCCGACGGAGGGCCGGCTGATCATCAAGGGCGAGGAGGTCGAGCTGCGCTCGGTCCCCCACGCCCGCTCGCTCGGGCATCGACTGCGTCTATCAGGACCTCGCGCTGGTCAACCAGCTCGACGTGTCGCAGAACATGTTCCTGCGGCGCGAGCGGGTCCACAAGCCGCTCCCGTTCCTGGCCCGGCGGCAGATGCGCAAGGAGACCCGCACGGCGCTCGACGAGATCGGCGTCAACCTCCCGCGGCTCAACGTGCCGGTGGCGCGGCTGTCCGGCGGCCAGCGCCAGGCGATCGCGATCGCGCGGACGGTGCACTCGGACGCCGACATCATCCTGCTCGACGAGCCGCTGGCCGCGATGGGCGCCAAGGAGGGCGCGATGATCCTCGACCTCGTCGCCCGCATGCGGGCGGAGGGCAACGTCTCGATCATCATGATCGCCCACAACTACGTCCACGTGCTCGAGTCCTGCGACCGGGTGAACCTGATCCAGGACGGCGAGATCACGTTCGACAAGCCGACCGCGGACACGTCGGTCGAAGAGCTCAACGAGATCGTCGTGGAGGAGTACCGGCGGGCGCGCACCGCCGCCCAGGCGAGTTAGCCTTCGCCGTGTGGCGGGCGAGCTGGACGAGGAGCAGGCGCACCTCGACCTGACCTACGAGGCCTACGACGCCCTGGTGGCCGCGCTCTCGGTGAGCCGGCGCGACCGCCAGGGCGACGTGTTCACCGAGGCGGCGCTCGAGGCGATGCGGCTCGAGCGCCTGCGGGTCTACACGGCGGCGAGCGGGCCGCTGTACTTCGGGCGGATCGACCGCGCGGCCGGCGGCGAGCCGCTGTACGTCGGCCGCCACGCCGTGGCCGAGCCGGACGGCGACCTGCTGGCCATCAACTGGCGCGCGCCGGCGGCCGAGCCGTTCTACGCCGCGACCGTGGGCGACCCGCGCGGCGCGACCCGCCGCCGCCGGCTCGACGTCGAGGACCGCAGCGTCCGGGACGCGGAAGACGGCGGTGGGCCTGCACCGCGCCGCCTGGCTGCTCTACGCCGACCCGCAACTCGCGCGCGAGGGCGTGCTCGTGGTCGGGCCGAACCGGGTGTTCATCGCCTCCATCGCGCAGGTGCTGCCGGCGCTGGGCGAGCAGAGCGTCGAGCAGCGGCCGATCGACGGGCTCGTCTCGCGCCGGCCGTGGGCGGTGGGCGAGCCGGAGGAGCGGGCGACGCTGCTGGGCAGCGGCCGGCTGGCCGCGGTCATGGCGCGGCTGCTGTGGGCGCGGGTCGGTCCACCGCCGGAGCCGGTCGACGTGCCGGTCGGGCGGGTGGTCGTCACGCTGACGCCGGGCGACGTGGCGGACGCCATCGCCGAGGCGCGCGAGCGCCGGGCCTCCTATCAGCCCGCGCGCGAGCGCTTCCGCGAGCGTCTCGCCGACCGGGTGGCGACGCGGGTGATGACGACGGCCCGCGGCGGGCGCGACGCGGAGCCTGAGGCGGTGGCCTCGGCCGTGCGCCAGACGAAGGAGTACCAGCGGCTGGCCACCGGCTGCTGGCCGCGGGTCACGCCGGACTCGCTGGCCGACGTCAAGGGGTTCGAGTTCGACGCGGCGGTGGTCGTCGAGCCCGCGGCGATCTCCGCCGAGCGCCCGGACGGCGGCCGCGGCGGCCTCTACACGGCGCTCACGCGCTCCACCCGCGCGCTCGCCGTCGTCCACGCGCAGCCGCTCCCCGCGGAGCTCGCCGCCGCGGACGACCTGCACGTCATCCGCGACCCGGCGGGCTGGGCTTCGCACCGGCGCGGCTGAGGATCGCCTCCACCACCTCGCTCTTGGCGTCGGCGTAGTCCTGGACGAACTCCCAGCTCCGGGCCGCGAGAGCGCGCTTGGCCGCCAGGTAGCGCTGACGATCCTCGGGATCGTCGCGCAACCGATCGCGGAAGCCGACCATGCGCGCGATCTCGGGCGAGTCCCGCCCGAGCACGTGCAGGTTCACGTCCGTGTCCGGCCCCTTGAGCATCCGGTGCTCGTGCCACTCGGGCTCGCGGATGCGGAGGGTGTAGCCCACGGCTTCCAGCGCCGGCACGTACGCCGGCTCGCCGGCCGAGTCGGCCACGACCAGCAGGAGGTCGACGATCGGCTTGGCCGCCAGGCCGGGCACCGACGTCGACCCGACGTGCTCGAGCGCGACCACGCGGTCCCCGAGCGCGCTCCGGATGCGGGCCGCCTCCCGCGCGTAGAGCTCCGGCCAGCGGGGGTCGTACTCCACGAGGACCATCGGCGCGTCGTGACGCTCTACGGGCACGACGTGATGGCGCTGGAGCTCCGTGGCGCGATCGTCCACGGTGGAATGGTCGCGGAATCCGGCGGTGTCCTGAACGTCGAGCCCGACCGGGTCCTGCCCCGGTGGGAACGCGAGAGGAAGTGCCGCCTGTCCACGGCCGCCTGGGTCTTTGAGGGCGGCGTTGAACATCTCGCGGATGACGGGCTCGTCCGGGCTCTCGGCCACACAGCGCGCGGCCGCTCGCGCGTCGCGGCCGGCCGAGGCGGCTCGCTGCACCACCTATGTCGGCGTAGCAAGCCCGCCCCCGGTGGTCGGGCACGACGGGCTCGCGCATGCGAGTCGGTCCAGCGGACTCACGCATTCCGCCGCCGTGGCGTTGATCAGGTGAGGCCGCGACCGGACCGCAACGCCGTCGCCACCGCCTCGTCGATTCCCCTCCAGGAAGGACTCTCCATGTCTGTCGAGGACAACAAGGCCGTCGTCGTGCGCTGGTTTACCGACTTCTGGGGCAGCGACTTCGACCCGGCGATCATCGACGAGATCGCCGCACCCGACATCCGGTTCGAGTACTCGCTGCATCAGCCGCTGCGAGGCCGCGACGCGGTGCGCGAGTTCGCGCTGCGGTTCCGTGACGCGTTCCCGGATCTCGGCTTCGGCGCGACCGCGGAGTTGATCGCCGAGGGCGACTACGTCGTCGGCCAGTGGAAGGGCGGCGGCACGCACACCGGTCCGGCATTCGACGACCTGCCGATCGGCGCGCTGGCCGCCGGCTCAGGCAAGACGATGGAGTTCACCGGCACCACCGTGATCAAGGTGGTCGACGGCATGATCGCCGAGGAGGTCGGCCTCGACGACGGCGTCACGGTCCTGCAACAGCTCGGCCTGATCCCGGGCGCCTAGGCGGTGCTCCAGCGTCACTTCCTGAACGGGGCCCAACCGGCGTGGGACGACGCAACGCTGGCCCGCGACCTCGGGCTCGACGCCGGCCAACTCGACCGCGCGCAGCATGTCCTCGACGCGGTCCGGCAACTCCCGGTCCGCGTGTCGCGGCCGGCCCTGATCGGCCACCACTGGTGGCGCGCCCTTACGCGCTCATGACGCACCGGCGCTGCGCGCGGCCGCAGTTTCTCTCCACATCCGATTCCCCGGTTCGCGCCGGCTGATGGGCCCGGGGATGTTGCGAATGCCGTGAGGGAGTAGGTCCGGGCGTGACAAGCGGGTGTCGAAGCTCACGCCCTCAAGGAGCTTCGGAGGGCCGTCCGGGACCGCGGCGGCTGAATTGCGCGATCTTCGGCAGCGCGGCGAAGATCGAACGGCGCGACGGAATTCACTCGATGTCCATGCGCGCGATCAGCCCGTCGTCGGTCAGTGTGTAGACGTGCAGCACGTCGCTCTCGTCGAGCAACTGGTCGCCGATCGAGTAGAGCGACTGGTGAACCGCGACCTCGACCCTGCCGTCGTCGCGCTCGGTGACCGATGTCGCCTCGACGCGCGGGTGGATCTGCGTGAACTGCTCCGTCCAATAGGCGCGCACGGCCTCGCGCCCGTGCAAGCGGCCGCCCTGAAAGCCGTTCGCGTAGTCGACGTCGGGCGCGAACTTCTCCAGAACGCCGTCGAGGTCGCGCGCGTTGAACGCGGCGTAGAGATCCTGGAACATGCCGCCATCCTAAGCAACTGTCAGGTTGCGAACACGTGGGATACAACGCAGAACGGGAGCCCGCCGACGCTCGACGCCCGGGCGCCGACCGGGAATGACCTGACGGGACCCTGAACGGCTGCGCCGGCGACTGGCCCGTCGTATAGGTCGGACGTCGCCGGCCAGAGGCACAGTCGGTCTGGCCTCCGACGAAAGGGACGCAATGAAGCTCTTCAGGCGGCGCGCGAGGGGCGCGGAGCCGCTCGTGGCCAAGGTGCCCGAGATCATCGCCCTGTTTTGGATCATCAAGGTCCTGACCACCGGCATGGGCGAGTCGATGTCCGACTTCTTGGGCCATGAGAGCCTGCCGCTGGCGGCGGTGGTCGGCCTCGTCGGACTTGCGTTTGCGCTCTGGCTGCAGCGCGAGCAGCCTGCATACTCGGCTGCGGTCTACTGGTTCGCGGTGATGATGGTCGCGGTGTTCGGGACCATGGCGGCCGATGGCGTCCATCGCTTCGCCGGCCTCGGCTATGCCGTCACCACGCCGCTGTTCGCGATCGCCGTCGCGACGATCTTCGCGCTCTGGTACCGCAGCGAGGGAACCCTGTCGATCCACAGCATCACGACGCGCCGGCGCGAGATGTACTACTGGGCTGCGGTACTCGCCACCTTTGCGCTCGGGACCGCCGCCGGCGACCTGACCGCGATGCCGTTGCATCTCGGGTACTTCGCCTCCGCCGTGCTGTTCGCGGTTCTGATCGCGATCCCGGCGATCGGCTGGTGGCGCTTTGATCTCAACGCGACGGTCGCGTTCTGGTCCGCGTACGTCGTCACGCGCCCGCTCGGCGCTTCGCTCGCCGACTGGCTCGCCAAGCCGCCGGCGCACACCGGCCTTGGACTCGGCGACGGGGTCGTCAGCCTGCTCGCGCTCGTCGTGTTCGTTGCGCTCGTCGCCTACCTCGCCGTGACCAGGCGCGACGTTCAGCGGCCCGCGCCGGCTTCGCGCCGGCCGGCGCTGCGGCCGCAGCTTTCCGAGACGTGAGTTATCTCTGTTGTGGCGTCGGGCCACTTTGGACGCGCGTGATCTGTCGTTTCGGCGCGGCGAAGTAGGATCGCGCGACGATGCGGCGACATGTCCTGATCCTGGGTGCCGGTTTCGGTGGGCTCGAGCTGGCGACGCGGCTGTCCGAGACGGTTCCGAACGTGGTCCGCGTCACGTTGCTCGACCGCAACGACTCGTTCCATTTCGGCTTCTCAAAGCTCGAGGTGATGCTCGGCCGCGAGTCGGTCGACGCTGTGCAGATCCCGTATCGCGAGATCGCCAACGACGGTGTTGAGTTCCGCCAGGAGCGGGTCGTCGGCATCGATCCGGTCGCACGGCGGGTTTCCACCGACGCCGGCGTCCACGACGCCGACTTCCTGGTCGTGGCCATGGGCGCGGACTATGACCTGGCGGCCACGCCGGGCTTCGAGGCGGGCGGCCACGAGTACTACACGCTCTCCGGGGCCGAGCGACTGCGCGACGCCCTGACCGAGTTCGAGGGCGGGCGTGTCCTGGTCTCGGTGCTCGGGCAGCCCTTCAAGTGTCCGCCGGCGCCGTTCGAGGGGTCGTTTCTCCTGCACGAGCACTTCACCCGTCAGGGCATCCGCGACGCGGTGCAGATGGCGACGACGTTCCCGATGCAGCGTCCCGTCCCGGTGACGGGCGAGGTGTCGCAGATGTTCCGCGAAGGACTGGCCGCACGGGGCATCGAAGTGCTGCCCCAGCAACTCGTCACCAGCATCGACCCGGCAGCCCGTGTGGCGCATCTGCAGAGCGGCGAGACGATGCGCTACGACCTGTTCGTCGGGATCCCCGTCCACCGGGCACCCGACCCGCTCGCGGCCTCGGGACTGGCCGTCGGCGGATGGGTGCCGGTCGACCAGACCAACCTCAGGACGCGATTCCCCAACGTCTACGCCATCGGAGACGTCAGCTCCGGCCCGCGCACCGTCCCCAAGGCGGGGATCTTCGCCGAGTCGGCCGCGCGGGTCGTGGCCGACGACATCACGGCGGAGATCTCCGGCGAGCAACCCCCCGCGCCCTACGAGGGGTGGGGCATCTGCTACGCCGAGTTCGGCGACGGGCTCGTCAGCAAGGTGGAGGTCAACTTCCTCGGCGGCCCGGCCCCGGTGGCCGCGCGGAACGAGCCTTCGCTCGCGTACGCCGCCGAGAAGGCAGAGTTCGGCGCGACGCGCCGCGCGCGCTGGTTCGGAGGCTGATTCGCTTACACACGCCCGACTGCTGCGTGCGGCGAATCCGCGGGCGCGTCAGCTAGCGCCGGCGCGGAGCGACCGCTCGGGGCTGGGCGGCCGCGCACTCGATGCACAGCACGACGTTGGGCATCGCCTGCAGCCGCTTCGGCGCGATCGGCTTCCCGCACGCGTCGCACAGCCCATACGTGCCTTCGCCGAGCTTGGCGAGCGCACGCTCCGTACGCTCAAGGTCGACCTCCAACGACGTGCCGACCCCGATCTCGGTCAGCCGGCTGATCGCCTCGACCGTGCCATCCCCGATCCGCTTGCCGAAGCCCTGCGCCGTCCCGCGCTCGGGGCGCTTGGCGAGCGTCGCGATGCGCTTGCGGCTCTCGTCGCGGTGCGCCTCGAGGTCACGCCGGATCGCATCGAGGTCGGCCACGTTCCGGACACCTTAGAGCGCACCGGCTCCCCCTCATCGGCGGTGTTCGAGGGTGCGAGTGAGCACCCACGGGGTGTCGCGGCGGTGCGCCGCTACGGATCCTGCATCAGCGTCCGCGTTTGAAGCTGATCGTCCTCGTCGACACGGTCGTCGTCTTGCCGCCGGACGAGCGTGTGATGGTCAGCTTGGCCTTCACCCTGTGCTGACGGGCGAGCAGCTTCCTGCCGGCCTTGTTCAGCGTGAGGTGCACGGTCTTCGCCGCGCCGGCCGCGAGCGTGAGCTTTGCGCCGCCCAGCACCGTGAGCTTCCGTTTGACCGTGGCCGTCAGCGCGAGCTTGAGCGTGCACGGGCGACGGCGCAGCCGAGGCGGACGGTGACCTTCGTCCCGCGCACCGTGAGGCGGCTGACCGTGACCTTGGGCGCGCCGACGGTCGTGACCCCGCCGCCGCCACCCGCCGAAGCCCCACCGCCGCCCGACCGGCGGGGCCTGGACGACAGCGGTGGCAGCGGAGGTTGCCGGCGGGCCGTCGCCGGCGGCGTTGCGCGCCGTCTCCAGGACCCGGAGCCGGTGGCCGACGTCGCCGGCGGTGAGCGTGTAGCTCTGACCGGCCGCGCCCGGGATCGCCGTGCACGCGTCGCCGGCAGCGTCGCAGTCCTCCCACTGGTAGCTGAACCCGGTCGGGGCGTTCGTCCATGCGCCGTGGGACTCGACGAGGGTCTGTCCCTGGACGGCGCTGCCCGCGATCGTGGGCGCGCCGGTGCCGGCCGGCGGTGCCACGCTCGCGGCCTGGCCCGTGAACTCGTTGCCGGCGCGATCGAGCGCGACGCACAGCGCGGCCGAGCTGCAGGCAACCGCCCCGACGGAGTTGGCGGATTGGAGCTCCGCGACCGTAGCGCCGGCGGGCGCGCCCGGATCGAACGTCAGCGCGCGCCCGGCGTCATCGCCCGCGGTGCACTGGCCGGTGCTCGGGCAGGCGAGCGCGGTGAGCGCGTGGCCGGTGTCGATCGCCGCCGGCGTCGGGCTGCCGGGGGCCGAAGGGTCGAAGGTGAGCACGCGGCCGCCATCGTCTACGGCGGTGCACTGGCCGGCGCTGGGGCAGGCGAGCGCGGTGAGCGCGTGACCGGCATCGATCGCGGCCGGGGTCGGGTTGCCGGCTGCGGCGGCGCTGAACGTGAACACGCGGCCGGCGTCATCGGCGGCCGTGCACTGGCCGGGACAGGCCAGGGCGGTGAGCGCGTGGCCGGCGTCGATCGTGGCCGGTGCCGGGTTGCCGGGAGTGGAGGGGTCGAAGGCGAGCACGCGGCCGGCGTCGTCGGTGGCGACGCACTGGCCGGGACAGGCCAGGGCGGTGAGCGCGTGGCCGGCGTCGATCGTGACCGGCGCCGGACTGCCCGGTGCGGTCGGGTCGAAGGCGATCTCGCCGCCGGCGCGGTCCACCGCGGCGCAGCGGCTCGCCGCCGGACAGGCGACGGCGCTCAGCCGCCGCTCGCCGTCGATGTCGGCCCGTGCCGGGAAGCCGGGTGAGGCCGGCTTGAACGTGATCTCGCCGCCGTAACCGTCCACCGCCGTGCACTGGCCGGCGGCCGGGCACACCGCGCCGGTGAAGCCGCTGGGCATGACCGCCACCGCCCGCGGGGTGCCGGGCGCGGTCGGGTCGAACGTCGCCACCCGGCCGCCGGGGTCGGACAGGACGCAGGGACCGCCGATCACGCACGCGAGACCGCTGGCGCCGGCCGAGTCGATGGTCACCGGCGTCGGGGAGCCGGGAGCGGTCGGGTCGAACGACACCTCCTTGCCCGTGAAGATCGAGCTCTCGATCACCGTGCACCGATGCGTGCTCGGGCACTGCGGCTCCGCCAGGAACGCGCCGAGGTCGATCGTCGCCGGCGTCGCGCCCTGCGTCGACGTCGGGTCGAAGGTGACCGCGTGACCGCCTTGATCCACCGCCGTGCACTGGAACGTGGCCGGGCAGCTCACGCCGTCGAACGGGAGCGCTTCGGAGCCGATCGTGCTGACGGTCCGGGTCGCCGGCGACGCCGGGTCGAACGTCACCTGCGTCGCGAAGCCGACCGCGGTGCACTGGGCGGTCGTCGGGCAGTCCAGCTCGGACAGGTCGCTGTGCCCGAGCGACGCGGGGGTCGGGCTGCCCGGCGCCGCCGGGTTGAACGTCACCGCACGGCCGGACGCGTCGATGGCGGTGCACTGGTTGGACGCGGGGCAGGCGAGCGAGAACACGAACGTGTCGTCGATCGTGACCGGCGTCGGTGAGCCGGGCGCGGTCGGGTTGAACGTCAACTCGCGTCTGTCCGAGTCGATCGCGGTGCACTGCGCGGCCGAGCGGCAGACCACCCTGAACAGCGAATGGCCGGGGTCGATCGCGGTCACGGTCGCGCCGGCCGGGTCGGCGGGATCGAAGGTAACGGCGAACTGGTGGGTGACCCCGGTGCACTGGCTCGCGACCGGGCACGCGAGCTCCAGGCCGCCCGCGCCCGCCTGGCCGAACGGCGTCAGCTCGGACCAGGTGAGCGACGCCAGCGCCGGTTGCGGCAGCGCCAGCGCGAGCAGCGCCACTCCGATCGACGCGAGGCGGCGGGCAATGGCAGTCCCTTGCATCCCAGCTCCCCCTCTCGAACGGGGCGTGGAGAATGTCCGAATGCGAACCTACAGGGGGAGCGGGCCGGCGGCAAGGGGGGCGTACCGGTGAGGGAATACCGCCGCGACCCGTGGCGTCCTACATGGCGTACCCCGAACCTTCAGGAGCGCCGCCATGAACACCGAGAAGATCCGCGAGCTGGTCGAGCAGGGCCGCCTGCTCATGTCGCCGATGCGCCCGCGCAGCCCGCGCGACATCCCCGCCATCCGCGCTGCGCTGTCCGCGCGCTGAACGGCGGCGAGCCGCCGGGGGGCTACGGCCGGCCGGGGGCCAGCTCGCCGGAGCCGCGAGCGATCAGCCGCGTCGGGAGAACGACCTGCCGGGTCGGGCCGCGATCCCCTTCCAAGCGGGCCAGGAGCAGCTCGGCGGCGGTGCGGCCCAGCGCGATCGGCTCCTGGGCGACGACGGTGAGCGCCGGTTGGACGACGTCGCTGAGCGGCACGTCATCGAAGCCGACCAGGGCGACGTCGTGGGCACGACCCAGCTCGTGCAGCGTCCGCACCGCCTCGATGGTGATCAGGTTCTGGGCGGTGAACAGGGCGGTCGGCGGCTCCGAGCCGCGCAGCAGCTCGCGGGCCGCGCCGTTCGCCCGCGTGCTGATCAGCGCCCGGTCGACGGGCAGGCCGTGCGCCATCAGCGCCTCGCGGTAGCCGCGTAGGCGCTCCGCCGCCGTGGCGAGCTCCGGCCGGTCGCCGAGGAACGCGATCCGGCGATGGCCGGCCGCGATCAGGTGCGCGACCGCCGCGCGCGCGCCACCGGCGTTGTCGCTCAGCACCGTGTCGGCGTCGATGAAGCTGGGCGGGCGGTCGACGAACACGATCGCGAGCCCGGCGGCGCGGTCGCGCTGCAGGTAGCCGTGATCGCCGGGCGCAGGGGCGATGATCATCCCGTCCACGCCGCGGGCGGAGAACGACTCGGCCAGCTCGCGCTCGCGCTCCGGGCGCTCGTCGGCGCTGCCCGCGAAGGTCAGGAGGCCGCGCTCGCGGGCGACCTCCTCGGCGCCGCGGTGGACGGCCGCCGAGAACGGGTTCGAGACGTCCTCGAGGATCAGCCCGATGCTGGCCGACAAGCCGTCGGCGCGGCGCAGCGTGCTCGCGGTCAGGTTCGGGCGGTAGCCGAGCATCGCGACCGCGTCGCGCACGCGGACCGCGAGGTCGGCGCGCACGCTCGAGTCGCCGTTGATCACGCGGGACACCGTGGCGAGGCTGACTCCGGCGACGGCCGCGACCTCCTTCATGGTCGGGCGGCGCGGAAACGTTTCCTGGCGGCTGTTCATGCGAAGCCGGCACTCTAGCGCATCGATCGAGAAAACGTTTACTCTTGACAGGCGCGCATCTTGCAACTACCTTCCGCGGAAGTGCTGTAAACGTTTTCTCGGCTGAGGGGCCGAGACCGGGAGGAGAAGAGGGCCGTGACCAAGTCGCGCTTGAAGTTCTCGCTGTCGCTGGTGGCCGTGATCGCGCTCATCACGCTCGTCGTCGGCGTGGTGGCCGGCCGCGCGTCGGGGAGCTCGTCGTCGAGTGGCGGCGGCGGCGGGGGCGCCGGCGGCGCCGTCGCCGGCAAGAAGATCGACGTGATCATCAAGGCGAGCGACTCGTCGTTCTGGCAGTCGATGCTCGCCGGGGCGCGCAAGGCCGCCGCCGACTACGGCGTCAAGGTCGGGCTGTTCGGCCCGACGTCGGAGACCGACGTCAACGAGCAGGTCCAGCTGGTGGAGAACTCGATCTCGCGCGGGGCCGACGCGATCGTGCTCGCGCCCAACTCCTCCGACGCGCTCAACAGCGTGATCAAGCGCGCCCGCCAGGCCGGCAAGAAGGTGATCATCGCCGACACCGCCGTGACGACGCCGGCCGAGGGCTTCATCGGCACCGACAACGTCAAGGCCGGCCAGCAGGCCGGCGAGCGGCTGTGCCAGCTCGCCAAGCAGCAGGGCAACACGTCCGGGAACGTGCTGATCGAGTCCTCGGTCGCCGGCGTGGAGACGATCAAGGACCGCGACAGCGGCTTCAAGGCCGGGCTCGCGACCTGCGGCCTGCATGCCGCCCTCCAGCGCTTCAACAACAACGACATCAACACCGCGGCCAGCCAGGTCAACGACGCGATCACCGCCAACCCGAACCTCGTCGGGATCTTCGCCGACAACAACGTCTCCGGCGTCGGCGCGGCCCGGGCGATCACCGACAACCAGCGCGGCCGACCGCATTCCCGTCGTCGGCTTCGACGCCGACCCGCAGGAGAACGCGGCGCTGAAGACCGGGGCGATCGACGCGCTGGTCGTCCAGAACCCGTACTTCTTCGGCTACCAGGGCGTGGCCGAGGCGGCCGCCGCCGCCGCGCAGACGCAGGTGCCCCCGAAGCTCGACCCCGGCGCGGTCGTCGCGGACAAGGCCAACATGTCCACGCCGGCGGTCAAGCAGCTGCTCAGCCCGCCGACGGCCAAGGCCCAGGGATGAGCGCCCCCACCGCGACGCGGCCGGAGGCGACTCCGGCCGCCGAGCCGGTCGTCTCGCTGCACGGCGCCGGCAAGACGTACGGCCCGATCACCGCGCTCCACGGTGTCGACCTGGAGCTGCGCGCCGGCGAGGTGATGTGCCTCGCCGGCGAGAACGGCGCCGGCAAGAGCACGCTGATCAAGATCCTCACCGGCGCGATCCGCCGCGACGCGGGCGAGTACCGCGTCGACGGCCGCGACATCGGCAACCCCACGCCGGCGCAGGCGCGCGCGGCCGGCATCGGCGTCGTCTACCAGGAGCTCAGCCTCCTGCCGGACCTCTCGGTGGCGGAGAACCTGTTCATGGGCGCATCTGCCGGCGCGGCGCGGGATCACGCGCCCGCGCGAGCTGGCGCGCCAGGCGCGGGTGATGCTCGAGCGGGTCGGGCTCGACTGGCTGCACCCGGGCACCGAGGTCGGCACGCTCTCGCTCGCCGTCCAACAGCTCGTGGAGATCGCCAAGGTGCTGGGCGAGTCGCCGCGCGTGCTGATCTTCGACGAGCCCACCACGGCGCTGTCGGAGACCGAGACCAAGGCGCTGCTCGCGCGGATCCACCAGTTGCGCGACGAGGGTCACGCGGTGATGTACGTGACCCACCACCTCGAGGAGATGTTCGAGATCGGCGACCGCGTGACCGTGCTGCGCGACGGCGGCCTGGTCACGTGCCGCCCGATGTCGGAGTTCGACCACGACAGCCTGATCGCGTCGATGGTCGGCCGCAAGATCGAGTCGCTGTATCCGGCGAGCCACCGCACGCTCGGCGAGACGCGCCTGGCCGTGCGCGGGCTGCGGCCCGCCGGCAGCGCCGCGCCGATCGACTTCGAGGTGCGCGCCGGGCGAGATCCTCGGGCATCGCCGGCCTGCTCGGGTCGGGCCGCAGCGAGCTGCTGCGGGCGATCTTCGGCGCCGACCCGCGTCGAGGGCGGCGGGCATCGAGGTGGACGGCAAGCGCGTGCGGCCGGGCAGTCCGGTGCGCGGCGGTGCAGGCCGGCCTCGGCCTGCTGACCGAGGACCGCAAGCGGCTCGGGCTGCTGCTCGAGCTGTCGATCCGCGAGAACGCGTCGCTCGCGCACATCGATGAGATCTCGCGCTTCTGGGTGGTCGATCGCAAGAAGGAGCGCAGCCTCGTCGACCAGTACCTGGGCGGCCTGAAGCTGCGCGCCGGCTCGTGGGAGCAGCCCGTGAGCTCGCTCTCGGGCGGCAACCAGCAGAAGGTGCTGCTGGCCCGCTGGCTGGCCACCCACGCGAAGGTGCTGATGTTCGACGAGCCCACCAAGGGCGTCGACGTCGGCGCCAAGGCGGAGATCTACAACGTCATCGGCGACCTCGCGGCCGAGGGGCTCGGGGTCATCGTCGTGTCGTCGTACCTGCCCGAGGTGCTCGGGCTGGCGGACCGCGTGCTGGTGATGCGGGAGGGCACGGTCGCGGGCGAGCTGCCCGCGGCGGGAGCAACCGAGGAGGACGTGCTGCGCCTCGCCAGCACGCCGACGGCATAAGGGAGACAGGACCATGACCAAGCAACAGACCCAGCCGGCCGGCGCACCGGTCGCCGCCCCGGCCGTGCGCGACGAGCGCCCGGAGCGCGTCCTCACGTTCAGCGACGTCTTCGGCCGCGACGCCGGCGGCCTGATCGTCCTGCTGATCCTGTTCGGGGCGATGACCCTCGCCTCGAGCGACTTCCTCACGGGTGACAACATGGCCAACCTGGCGCGCCAGGTGGCGGTGTTCGGGATCATCGCCGTCGGCCAGCTGCTCGTGATCCTCACCGCGGGCATCGACCTGTCGGTCGGCTCCGTGCTCGGACTCACCGGCTGCATCACGGCCGAGCTGCTCGTGCACGGCTGGGGGATCGTCCCCGCCATAGTCGTCGGCCTGCTGGTCGGCGCGGGCATCGGCGTGTTCAACGGCGCGCTGGTGGCCTACGTGAAGCTGCCGCCGTTCATCGTCACCCTCGGCATGCTCGGCATCGCGCGCGGCGTGGTGCTCGTGCTCACCGACGCGAGTACGGTCCAGCCGCTGCCCGACGCGTTCGGCAACATCGCCAACGGCTAGCTCCTCGGCCTGCCGAACCTGCTGTGGATCTTCCTCGCCGTCGTGGTGATCGCCTCGTGGGTGCTGCGGCGGACGGTGTTCGGCCGCTACGTGTACGCGGTCGGCTCCAACCCCGAGTCCGCGCGCCTGGCCGGCGTGCCGGTCACCCGCGTGCTCGTCGTCGGTCTACGCCATCGCGGGCCTGCTCGCCGCGGTCGGCGGCGTGCTCTTCACCTCGCGCCTCAACGCGGGCATCCCCACGGCGGGCACCGGTTACGAGCTCAACGCGATCGCGGCCTGCGTGATCGGCGGGGCGAGCCTGTTCGGCGCCAAGGGCGGCGCGTTCGGGGCGGCCGCGGGCGCGCTCATCGTCGGCACGCTCAACAACGGCGGCAACCTGCTGGCGATCAACTCCTTCTACCTGCAGATCATCATCGGCGCGCTGATCCTGGCCGCGGTGGCGTTCGACCAGTGGCAGGGGCGGCGCGTCCGCAGCGCCTGAGCGGCCGGCGGGGAGGCGCGCCCGGCTGGCGGGCGCGCCTCCCGGCCTTCAGTGGCGGGCCTGGCTGACCTGGGTGGTCAGGCTCACCTTCGGCTGGCCCGAGCCGATCTTCGCCGCCTTGACCTTGAAGCGCAGCTTGCCGCGCACGAGGTGCGTGACCTTGACGACCACGAACGTCGTGCCGCGCTTGGTCGTGAGCTTGAGCTTGCGCACCTTGCGGGCCGCGACGGCGACGGTCTTGCCCTTGCTCACGATCTTCAGGCCGGAGATCGTGAACTGGTCGAGCGGGCTCGTCCAGGACAGCGCGAGCTGCGCGCTGCGCGAGCCGGGGGCGATGGTCACCGTGTGCGGCGTGCTCTTGCCCTGCGCGAGCGAGTCGGTGAACGTCTTCGGCGCCGACTGGCAGGTGAGCGTCGCCTCGATCTCGTCCATCACGGACTGGAGGGCGCTGCTGTCGGGCAGCGGGAAGTACCTGCCGCCCGTGTCGGACGCGATCTGCTGCAGGCGCGCCTGGTCCTCGGGCGCGCCGACGCCCGCGCTGAACCCGATCACGTACGTCGGCGTCTGCGGTGGCGTGGGGTTGAGGTGCGCGTTCGCGTAGTCGCCGACGTCGTGGCCGCCGTCGGTCAGGAAGATCCGCGCCTGCGCGCCCGGGTGGCCGCCCGCGCCGTGTCGAACGCGCCGTTGTAGTCGGTCGCTCCGTTGTCGGCCTGGATCGCCGTGTCGAGCGCGGACTTCATCGCCGCGGCGTTCGGGCCGACCGGCTCGGGGTTGAAGACGGGGTCCGCAGCCGGCGTCGGCGGCGTCGCGAACGCGTCGCCGGAGCCGAACTCGATCCGCCGGGCGCCTGCCGTTGCCGAGCGCGTCGATCAGCGTTTCCAGCGCCTGCACGCGCAGGCGGTTGGGATCGGTGATCGACATCGAGCCGGAGTCGTCGATGATCGCCTCGATGTTCGTCGCCGCCGTGCACGCCGGCGCGGCGTGCGCCCGGGGCGCGCCTGCGCCGCTCGCGCCCACGGCCAGTCCGACAGCCGCCATTCCCCACACCAGCCTGCTAGGGCCTCGCATCCCTGGAGCGTCTCCTGTCCTTGACGGAGGTCGGGTCTGGGCGAACCTAGCCGCCCGCGCGACCCGGCGTCAATCGCCGGTCGGCTAGGTCGGGCGGGTGATATGCGTGTGCGCCGTGACCGGACATCGCGATGGCGTGCCGCGCCTGTCGGCGTCCCGAAGGGCTTCTTCGCCGCGATCCTCGAGCGGCGGATGCCGCTGCTCGAGTGGATCGAGCTCGCCGGGACGCTCGGCGTCGACGGCGTCGAGCTCTACCCGCTGTTCCTCGAGGCCACCGACCCGCGCTACCTCGCGGGCGTGGGGCCGCGGCCGAGCGGCACGGGCTCGCCGTCCGATGCTCTGCCACTCGCCGGACTTCACCGAGCCCGACGCCGGCGCGCGGCGCCGCGAGGTCGAGCGCACGCGCGAGCTGCTCAAAGTCACCGCGGAGCTGGGCGGGCGCCACTGCCGTGTCCTGTCGGGCCAGAACCGCCCCGGCCTGGACGCGGACGAGGCGACGCGGTGGGTGGTGGAGAGCCTGTGGGCGCTCGTGCCCGACGCCGAGGCCGCGGGCGTCGTGATGTGCCTGGAGAACCACTACCGGGACAGCCTCTGGGAGCACCCGGAGTTCGCCCAGAGCACCGCCCGGTACGTGGCGATCCTCGACGCCGTCGACTCCCCGTGGCTGAAGGCGCAGTACGACCCGTCGAACGCGATCGTGGCCGGCGAGGACCAGTACGCGCTGCTCGAGCGGGTGTTGCCGCGCGTCGCCACGATGCACGCGTCCGACCGCCGGCTGCGGGCGGGCGAGCTCGTGCACGGCGTGATCGGCGACGGCGACAACGACTACGACCGGATCTTCGCGGCCCTCGCGGGGGCGGGCTTCGCCGGCTGGATCAGCATCGAGGACGGGGAGGGCCCGACCGTGGCGATCGGCCTGGACAACCTGCGCCGTAGCGCGGAATTCCTCCGGGCGGCGATCGCCCGCCACTTCACCGGCGTAGGCTAGGAGGATGTCGACGCTTTCCCGTGAGCGCACGCTCGTGCGGCTCGAGCCCGAGGGCGAGTTCGCGCGCGTGACGATGGACATCCCCGAGCGGCGCAACGCGCTCTCGCTCGAGCACATGCGCCAGCTGCTGGCCGCGGTCCGCGAGGTCGGCGAGAGCGAAGCCCGCGGCCTGCTGCTCGCCGGCGAGGGCCCGGTGTTCTCCGCCGGGCACGACTTCGCCGACATGGTGCACGCGGACCTGGCCGAGATGCGTGCGCTGCTGCAGCTGTGCACGGAGCTGATGACCACGCTGCAGTCGATCCCGCAGCCCGTCCTCGCCCGGGTCCACGGCCTCGCCACCGCGGCCGGCTGCCAGCTGGTGGCCACGGCTGACCTGGCGGTCGCGTCCGAGGACGCGGGGTTCGCGATCCCGGGCGGCAAGGGCGGCTGGTTCTGCCACACGCCGCTCGTCGCGCTGGCCCGCGCGCTGCCGCGCAAGCGCGCGCTGGAGATGGCGTTCACCGGCGACGTGATCGACGCGCGGACGGCGCTCGAGTGGGGGTTCGTGAACGCGGTCGTGCCGGCCGCCGAGCTCGACGCGGCCTGCCTGGACCTGCTGCGCCGGGCCACCGGGGCAGCCGGCGCTCGAAGGGGATCGGCAAGCAGGGCTTCTACGCTCAGGTGGACCTCGACCAGCCGAAGGCGTACGCCTACGCGGTCGAGTGATGGCCGCGACGAGCCAGACGCCCGACGCGCGCGAGGGCATGGCGGCGTTCCTGGAGAAGCGCCGGCCGCAGTTCGACTGACGCCT
>CAVXZC010000009.1:0-6836 GCA_963766165.1 uncultured Solirubrobacteraceae bacterium
GCGGCGCTTTTCCGCCGAGCGTCCAGACCGGCGGTCACCACCGTGTCGATGTTCATCCCGTGCGCCTCCGCGACCTGGTGCGGGGGCCCGCCGGTCTCATTGGTCACGTCCATCAAGTAGACCGTGCCCGGGGGCCCGCCGCGGCGGACGGCGTCGATGACCAGCAGGAGGTCGGGTCGATTGAGCATCGCGTAGGCGAGGTGGAGCGAGCGGATGCCGACGTCGGAGACGGTCACGCCGACGGGGAGCGGATTGCGCGCCAGCCGCCGCGCCGCCTCGACGCCGAAACCGTCGTCGCCCAGGAAGGTGTTGCCGAGTCCGGCGATCAAGATGCGCACGCTCATGAGGCCTCCGTTTCCTGGGCGGCGATCCGTGGATGTTCGGCGAGCAGCACCGGTGCCGAGAGAAGGAGATCGTCCCGCTCGGGCCCGCCGGCCAGCACCGGGTAGGTCCCCACGTTCCGGCAGGTGCCGGCGGCGGCCGCCGCCCAGACGGGCGGATGGACCAGCGAGACGAAGGCGCCGCCCGCCACCCCGAGGAGCAGATGCGCCCCCAGCATGGAGCCCCGCAGCGCGCGCTCGCGGCTGTCGCCGGGCAGAACCCAGGCGGTCACGTTCTCCACGCGCGCCTCGAGACCGCACGATCGGTCGCGGGGCTTCCGTGATGGGCTCGATGGAGAGCCGCACGGCGCCGAAGATCGGCCATTTCTGATAGGTGGAGGGTCCGGAGAGGTCGGTTCCCCCGGTCAAGCGGAAGGAGACGATCCGCTTGCCCCCCGCGGCCAGCGCGGCGAGCGAGAAGTCGATGTCGATCTCGTGCGTCGCCGTCTCCCCGGAGTCGGCGAGCAGCGGTGGCCGTCGCCGGTGGTGTAGCGGCGACGCAGCTGCTGGAAGCGAACCTTCCCCTCGAGCCGGGCCGTGGGATCGGTCGGCGCGATCAGGCACTGGGTCTGCTGCCACCAGGGATCGCCGCCGTCGCGTTCACTCCAGGCGCGCGGCGCGAGAACGCCGAGCTGCCAGCGAAGCCTGGCCGACCCGTCCTGCAGGACGGCGTCCGCCAGCGCGACAGCGGCGTCGAATCTCACCGCGCGCTCCCCCCGCGGCTCACTGCAACTCCAACCTGGCGATCCGCAGCTCGCGGCCGCGCATCACCTCGATCTCCGCGCTGCCGCAGGGGCAACGGTCGGCCGGGGTCTCCATCACCACCTCGCCGCCGCAGCGCCGGCAGAGCCCGCGGCCGCGCACCTCGTCTATCTCGAGCCGCGCGCCGTCGAGCGCGGTGCCGCGCGCGCAGAGCACGAAGCAGAACTCGAGCGCCTCGGGGAGCACGCCGGCGAGCTGGCCGATTCGCAACCGGAGGCGGCCGACGCGGGCGGGACGGACCTTCGCCTCCACCGCGGCGACCATGCTCTCCATGAGGGCCAGCTCGTGCATCGCGAGGAAGCTACGCCCTCGCGCAGGGCCGTCAATTCGCCGCCGAAGCTTTCGGGATCTGCCCTAGGTGGCGGATTGCCGCCGGCGACGCATGGCGGTCGTTCCGCTAGCGATTCTCGCCGAAGCCGAAGCCGAAGAGGAGGTAGCCGCCCGCGACAGCGGCCCCCGCGACGTCGTTCACCTCGGCTTGCAACCCGTGAATCATCCCGCCCCCTTCGACGAACGCCCGCAGGTGGCTGACGCGCGCCGCGGTCGGCAGGATCATCCCGACCCGGCCGCCGGCGCTGGCGACCAGCGCGGAGCCCGAGCCCGGGATGGCGTTCGGGTCGGTGACGTGCCCGCGCATCCAGCACCACCCGAGGCGGCCGGTCGCGCCCAGGTCGATGATGACGCGGCCGAGCGGGAGCCGGGGGCCGGCCGTGAGGCTCGCCGCAAAGAGGCTCGTGCCGACCGCGCCGAATTCGACCGAGGGGTCGCCGAACAGGAACTGGAGATCGAGCGCCGTCTGCCAATGCCCGCGGCCGACCGCCAGCGAGGCCGCGGGGCCCACGAGGAACATGTTGTTCCCCGGATGCGTCTCGAGCTCGATCGTCCCCGAGAGCGCGAGGGTGGGCGCCCGGCGTGCCGCGTCCGTGTTTTCTGCGCCGGCCGCTGTCGCTGGTGGGGGCGCTGGTGGCGCCACGATGGGCGGCGGGGCTTGCGCCAGCGAGTGCACCAGCTCGGCGGCGGCCAGCGCCAGCGCGCGGGGGCGCGTCTCGGGAGGGATGTCGCCGAGGCCGACCCGGCGCTCGGCGGCCGTCCCGCGCGTACCATCCGACACCCGAACGTCGACGCCGCGGCGTTCGCGTCGCACGCGCTCGAGCGCGAGGGCGACCAGAAGTCCCGGGCCGACGGCGTCGCCCATGGCGGCCGGCGGCGCCAGCACGCAGCAGGCGGGGACGTGCCCGGCCAGCTCGACCTCCAGCAATCCGAGAAACGCCTCGATGGAGAAGGGGGGCGAGGGGCAGGAGGGGACCGAGACGCGGATCGGCGGCGCGTCGGCGGCACGCGTGGAGGGCGCGCCGAGCGCGACGGCGGCGACGGCCGCCAACGCCGGAAACGGAATCGGTCGCATGGACGTCTATCGAAGCCGGGACTGTACCAGGCTCAGATAGCGTCCGTCGGGGAACTCGCGAACGTAGGCCGCCGCTGCCGCCCGCGCCGCCGGCCCGTCCTCGGCGCGCGCGTAGGCTTCGACGAGGCGCGCGCGGACGTCCTCGCGCAGGCTGGCCGGAACACCCAGCGCCAGCGCGCGGTTGAGGGCCACCGCCGCGTCCGCCGGGCGGTGCAAGGCGTCCAGCTCGAGGCGGCCGAGCGCCAGCGCCGCCAGCGGCGCCTGCGGATCGCCGGGGAACCGGCGCAGGATGCGCTCGAGCGGGGCCACCGCCTCCTCGGCGTGACCCGACAGCCGCGCCACGTCGGCCAGGACGAGGAGATTGGCGACGCCGAGGCGGCGCGTCTCGCGCGCGATTCCCTGGGCCCCCAGCGAGGCGAACGCCTCGTGGTGATGCCCGCCGCGCGCCAGCTCCCGCCAGGCCGCCGCGCCGCCGTTGCCGGCGGGTTGCGCATCGGACTCGGGCACGGCCACCGGAACCACCGCCTCGGAGGCGGCGGGCGGCGCATCGGCGCGGCGTATCGGCTGGCCGGCGTGGCCGCCGAGGGCGCTTCGATCACGTCGATCGCCTCGCCCGCGGCCAGCCGGCGGGCTCGCTCGGGGACCCGCTCGCCGCGCACCAGGACCGCGCCGTGCTCGACGGCGACGCGCAGCCGTCCGGGCGCGCGCGCGCAGTCGAACCCGGTCCCCACCACCTCGACGGTCGCGAGGCCGCACTCGATCTGCCAGCGGCGCGGGCCGCCGGGGCGAACCTCGAAGTGCGCGCTGCCGCGCTCGAGGACGGCGACGAAGGACGTCCCGCTCGACTCGAGCGGCGCGAGGCGCGCGCCGCCCGGCGAGATCGACCACCGAGCCGTCCGACAGCGACAGACGGCCCCGGCCGCCGGCGCGTCGACGACGGCGAGCGCGACGCCCGTCGGCGAAGCGGAGCGGCCCGTGATCGCGCCGCGGGATCGCCCAGACGGCGATCACCAGCGCGGCCGCCGCCACCGCCGAGTGATGAGCCAGCCGGTCGCGCGGCCGGCTCGCGCGCGCGGAGCCCGCGCGTCGATCCCGCGCCAGATCCGCGCCAGCGCCTCCTCGCCCGCCGGATCGACGAGACCGTTCTTGAGCGGATAGCGGAGCCGGCTCACGCGCTCTCCTCCGATCCGGCCGCGTGGAGATCGACGAGGACGTCTCCGGCGGCGATGCGCCGCTTGGCGGTGGCGAGCGAGCAACCCGCCAGCGAGGCCACCTCGGTGAGCTCGAGCCCTTCGACCCGACGGAGCGTCCAGGCGAGCCGAACCTCCGGCTTCATCGCGCCGAGCTTCCGGTCGACCAGCGCCAGCTCGGCGCGCTCGTCGGCCGGAAGGGCCACGTCGGCCAGCGCCTCCAGCGTCGCGTCGTCGGCGCCGCGATCGAGCCCGAGAAACCGCAAGAGGCGGAGCTTCCGGAACCGCCGGCGCACCAGGTTCACCGCGATCTGCCCCAGCCAGCCGCCCACCGCCGCCGGATCGCGCAGGGTCTCGAGCCGCTCGAACGCCGTCACGAACGTGTCCTGGACGATCTCCTCGGCCTCGACGCGGTTGCCGAGCAGGCGGATGGTCATGGCCAGCAGCGTGGCGGCGTGCCGGCGGTACAGCATCTCCCGCCCCCAGCGATCGCCGCCCAGAGCCCGGCGGACCAGCTCTTCGTCACCGAGAGCCTCCGAGGACTTGAGCGGGAACGACCGACTCACGAGCACGCCCATTCTATCAGTAAGGATTCCCGGAAAGGCCGGAACGGCTCAGGGAAAAGAATGTTCGGCGCGGTGAGCCGTTTTGCCCGGCTGGTGGATCTAACCCCCATGAGACCCTCGCGGACCAACATTTCCATCATTGCCATCTTCGCGTTGCTGGTCGCCGCGCTGCTGGTGCTCCCGAGCTGCGGCAACAGCTCCGCCAAGGTGGTCACCACGGGTTCCGGCGGCTCCGGCGGCACGGGGGGGACGGGAAACACCGGCGGTGTCGGCGTGATCTGCACCGTCGTCGGCGCGGCGTGTACGTCGAGCGCCGACTGTTGCTCACAGTCGTGCGATCCGGTCTCCAAGACCTGCGCGTCGTCGGTCACCAGCTGCAGCGGGCCGGCAGCTCGTGCGCCGTCAACACCGACTGCTGCAATCTCCAGTGCGACGCCACGCGCGGCGTCTGCGCGAGCGCCGCCAGCTGCACCGCCGACAACGCGGCCTGCACCGGCTCGGCCGCCTGCTGCAGCGGCACCTGCACCGGCGGCACGTGCGCGCCGCTCAACACCACCTGTCTCACGGCGGGCAACCCCTGCACGACGACCACGGCGGCGCGCGGCGGCTGCTGCTCCGGCCTCTGCACGGGCGGCAAGTGCGCGCTCGGCTCGTCGTTCTGCATCCAGCCCGGCGACGTCTGCGCGCGCGATCTCGACTGCTGCGGCGGCTTCTGCTCGATCGCCAGCGGCGCGACCCAGGGCGTCTGCATGGACGTGATGACGAGCGGCACCGGCAACTGCACGCACGACGGCGTCCTCTGCAACGGCTGCGGCAGCTGCTGCAGCAGGAACTGCGGCCCCTGGGCGCTGACGGGCGTCAACGTTTGCCAGCCGGGCCTCGGCTGCAAGATCATCGACAGCCTCTGCACCAGCGACAGCGAGTGCTGCGGCAGCGCCACGGGCCAGGTCCATTGCACGCCGACCACCGGCGGCACCGTCAGCATCGGCGTCTGCTCGACGAACACCGGGAACCAGGTGCCGGGCGGCATCTGCCGGCTCACCGGGGGTGCCAACGCCTGCTCCAACGCCCAAAGCGACTGCACGTGCTCCGTCTCGCCCAAGGCGCGTGCTGCGCCTACGACACGCTCGGCCTTCCGCGCTGCCTCGGCTCGGGGACCTGCGGCGGCGCCGACGGCGGCACCGGCGTCTTCAGCGGGACCGATCCCAACTGCTGCCGCAAGGCGGGCGACACGTGCAACACCGCCGCCGAGTGCTGCGGCCTCGCTCCCTGCGTCCCCGACTCGAGCGGCACGTTCCGCTGCCTGACCACGACGCCGAACGACGGCGGCATCGTCTGCGTCCCGAAGGGCGGGAAGTGCACCGCCACCGGCGACTGCTGCACGGGTTACGTCTGCAACATCTCGGGCGGCGGCACGGGACCTGCGGCCCGCCGCCCACGCCGCCGCCGGCCGACGCGGGCGTCTGCGGGCTCTACGGGCAGGCCTGCAACGCCGGGACGCCCTGCTGCAACAACGTCCAGTGCACCTACTCGCCGACCAACACCGCCTGCGCGGGCCAGCAAGGGTGCACCTGCTACAACCCGATCATGTCGGCGCCGTCACGCCCTGGGCGCGGCCGCCCGGTCAGGGCGCGCCGCCGCAGCTCGGACCCGGCGGCGCGCTGATCCAGGTCTTGCGCTCGATCGCCAGCTCGGCGACCGGACGCCGGACGGCCGGCGCCGCGGAGCCCGGCGCGCCAGCCGCCGTCGCACCGGCGACCTCGCGGCGCTCGAGCACCAGCGTGCGCGGCGAGGGGCGGGTCCAGGCGAGGACGTAGCGGACGTCGACGTGCGGATCGGCGCAGGCGAGCGCCGGGAGCCCGCCGGGCGCCGATTCGAGCGCGCAGGTCCCGGGGAAGTGATCGTGCGCGAGCTGGCGGGTCGCTGGCGCGACGTCGGAGGAGACGTTCGCCGCGACGTCGACCCCGCCGTCGTCGACGTCGCGGCCGTCCGCCGTGCGGGTCACCGGGCAGGCGGCGAACGACAGCACGACGGCCAGCGGCCGGTGCGCGCAGGCCGCGCCGAGGAGAACTGGAGCGAGGAGAGCAAACGGGAGAGCCGGACGCACGGCCGCGCATGCTACCCGAGCCGCCGTCTCTGACGAAGCGCGCGTGAGATATGATCCCACCGAGATGAGCTACGCGATCATCGTACATGGCGGCGCCAGCGACTGGTCGGCCGAGGACGGGGAGGGCGACCGAACGACGCTTTGCGGGGTGTCGAGCGGCCGCGCGCGCCGGGTACGACGATTCTGCGCGGGGCGGCTCCGCGCTCGACGGCGCGGTGGCCGCCGTCGTCGTCCTGGAGGGTGATCCACGGTTCAACGCGGGGATCGGCTCGGCGCTCACCGCCGATGGCGAGGTCGAATGCGACGCCTCGGTGATGTGCGGCGACGGGCGGGCGGGCGCCGTGGGCGCGCTGAGCGACGTGAGAAATCCGATCGCGGTGGCCCGTCTGGTGATGGAGAGAACGCCGCACGTCCTGCTGGTCGGCG
>CAVXZC010000010.1:0-12978 GCA_963766165.1 uncultured Solirubrobacteraceae bacterium
AGCGTCCACAGGCTGATGCGATTGCACTGCGTGCAGTGATGCCACAGGGGGCCTGACGCAGGCCTGAACGCCGCCGTACGCGTTCAGGAACCCACGACCGGCCGGCCAGCGATCGATCGCGGGGATCCGCAGCTCGAAGCACGCGCCCCGATCGCGTCGACGAGGATCAGGTCGCCCGTAGCGGCACGGGCGAGCCGCCGCGCGAGGGGCAGTCCGAGCCCGGCGCCGCCGTGGCTGCTGGCGCCCGGCTCGAACACCCGGCGGCGCTGGGCCGGCTCGATGCCCGGCCCGTCGTCGGGGACCTCGAAGACGGCATCGCCGTCGCGCGACCCGAGCCTGACGTCGACCGATCGGCTTGCGTGGCGAACGGCGTTCTCCAGCAGGGGTAGAGCGCCTGGGCGATCATGTCGCGCTCCGCTGCGACCAGCGGCGACCGGTCCGGCGGGTGGACCGGATCTCGACGCCGCGGGCGCTCGCCTGGCGGGCGACCGCGTCGACCGCCCTTGGAGCCTTGCGCGGCGTCGCGGATCCCGGCGAGTGGTCCGCGGTCGTGCGCGCGGCGCTCAGCAGCGTGCGGATGACGGTCGCCATCCGATCGGTCGAGCGGAGCACCTGGTGCAGGGCGTCGCGGGTCGCCGGGCGTCGCCGCCGGGCGAAGCGCCAGTTCGGCTTCGGCCCGCAGGCCACTGAGCGGCGTGTTGAGCTCGTGAGCGACCTCCGCGGAGAGCCGCTGCTCGTGGCGGATGCTCGCGCCGATCCGCGCCAGCAGGGCGTCGAGCGTGGCCGACAGCGCCGGTCAGCTCGTCTCGTGGCGCGCCGAGGTCGAACCGCTGATCGAGATCGTGATCGCTCCAGTCCGCAGCCTCGCGGTCATGTCGGCGACCGGTCTCAGGGCGACACCGGCGGCGCGTCGGGCGACCAGGGACCCGGCGAGCAGGACGAACACGTCGAGCAGGATCATTCCCGCGAGGGCGATCCGCTCGGTGTGCCGGTAGGGGACCAGCTCGACGCCGACCACGACGGTCCCGGCCCGGCGCGCGCCCGGCCCGTAGGCCGCAACGGCGAGCAGCCGGGTCTTCCCGACCGTCGCGTACCGCCGCGCCGGACGCCGGCCAGCCCGGCGGCCGCGGCCTGGGTGGCGGCGGAGCCGGCGGTCGCTCGACGGGACCGGCGGCGTCGAAGACCCAGGTGTCCCGGTCGAGCAGGTCGTCGTTCGGCGCCTCGCGGACGTGGACCCGGCCGCCGCTGACCTCGATCGTCGTCAGGACGGCGTCGGCGCGCGTGTGGAGAACGGAGCTGGCGTCGTGGTCGAGACGGTTGGCGAGGAGCACGTCACGGCCAGGGTGATCGCGGCGAGGCCGGTGGCGAGGGTGATCGCGGCGGCGATCGTCACCCGGCCGCGGATCGCGAGCGCTCACCGCAGGGGTACCCGACGCCATGCGTGGTCGGATCCGCTGGCCGCTCCGAGCCTGCGGAGCTTGCGTCGCAGGCGGCCGACGTAGGTGTCGAGCGTGTTGTCGTGGACGATCGCGCCGTCCGGCCAGCCGGCGGCGACCACCTCGCGGCGGACGACTTCGCCGGGGCGGGCCGCGAGCGCGGCGAACAGGCGGAACTCGGTGGGCGTCAGCGGTGGGAGCGGGCCGTCGGATCGCGTGGGCCGCCGGGTCGAGGCGAACGCCGGTGCGGTCCGGGCGCGGTCGCTCGGTCGCGCGCCGCAGCAGGGCAGCGACGCGGACGAGAAGCTCGGCGAGGGGAACGGCTTGGTGAGGTAGTCGTCGCCGCCGGCGTGGAAACCGTAAGCCGATCGGTCAGCGCGCCCCGGGCGGTCAGGAACAGCACCGGGGTACACGCCGCGCGCGCGCAGCGCCTGGCAGACGTCGCGGCCGTCGGCGTCCGGCAGCCCGACGTCGAGGACGATCAGGTCGGGCGGATCCTTCGAGAACGCCTCGACCGCCGGGCGGCCGGTCGCCGTGGCGACGACGAGGAGAGCTCGGCCTCGCAGGGCGCGGCTCGAGGACCGACCGGAGGTCGGCGTCGTCCTCGCAGATGCCGATCGTCACCGGCGCGTTGAGCCGGTGATCATCGTCGGCGGCTCGTCTTCGGTCGCGGTGATCAGGAACAGGACCAGACACGCCGCCAGAGCGGCGACCAGTGCCGAGCGGGCGAGGCGTGCCCGCGACCAGCCCGACCATCAGGGCCGTGACCATCGGCATCGGGCGCGCGTTTGGATGCATCGCTTCACCGACAACGGTGCCACTGGACACCTGAACGACTCCTGACTGTGCGGCGTCGGCGACCAGGTCAGCCGCCGGCGACGTCGCGACGCAGGAACACGAGGTAGGACCCGCCGAGGCACGGAGGGCGTACAGGGCGCAGACCCAGACGCGCGCGACGATCGGCGCGTAGTCCACCGGCGTGCGCAGGAGCCCCTGCCAGGCGTTGAACTGCGTCGGCAGCAGGTAGGGATGCAGGCCGCCCAGGCCCGGGATGATCGCCACGAGCTGCAGGATGAGGTCACCATCAACGCGCCGACGACGGCCGCGGCGGAGTTGCGCGACACGGTCGACAGCAGCAGCCCGATCGCCGCCACGGCCGCGAGGGGCAGGAGGTAGACCAGCAGGCTCGCGCCGATCAGCTCGAGCGCTCGGACGCCGCTCACGTCGTCCCCGACAGCGTCACCAGCGGATGGAACCCGGAATCGGCGATCCCGCCGATGACGGCGGCCAGCCCCATCAGGAGCATCGCGACGGCGCGTAGGTCAGCGCGGCGAGGACCTTGCCGGTGAAGATCCGGCTCGCGCCCGACCGAGCGGGTGAGGATCGTCTTCAGCGTCCCGTTGCGGTCCTCGGCCGCGACGATGTCTCCGGCGACCAGCGCGGTGATCAGCGGGAACAGCCAGAAGGAGCCGAAGAGGAGGAGACGGCGGGACGGCGAGCCCGGTCGCGCACGTAGCGACCGAAGGCACGTCGTCGGGTTGGCCCGACTGCAGGTCAGAGGGCCACGACGAAGATGATCGGCACGAGGACGCGGCGCCCAGGCCCGAGGTAGGTGCGCTTCTGGGCCGCAGCTTGCGCAGCTCCCAGCGGTAGACGGTGCGCAGGGCCAGGCCTCAGCCGGCGTCCGTCGCGGCGTCGGGTGGCGCCGCGTGCCCCGCATCGTCCTCGGTGAGCCGGAAGAAGAGGTCCTCGAGGGTCGCGCTGTGGGGCGCGAGCGCGCGAACGCCGAGGCCGGCGTCGACCAGGGCGACCGAGGAGCTCGGCCGCGGCGTCCTCCGTGGCCTGGAAGCGCAGCTCGAGCGGATCGCGGCGCACGGCGTCGATTCCGCGCCGGCCCCGCAGCACGGCCAGCGCGCGTGCGTCGTCGGTGGTGCGCAGCCGCCACTCGCCGCCCGCGGTGCGCTTGAGGTCGGCCAGGGCGCCCTCGAAGACGATCGCGCCCGGTGCGCACGATCGCCACGCGGTTGCAGAGCTCCTCGACCTCCGCGAGCAGGTGGCTCGAGAGCAGGACGGTGGTGCCGCTGAGCGACAGTCGCGCGACGAGCGCCCGCATGTCGCGCATGCCCGCCGGATCGAGGCCGGTGGCGGGCTCGTCCAGGAGCAGCAGCCGGGGCCGCGGAGCAGCGCCGCGGCGATGCCGAGCCGCTGGCGCATCCCGTGCGAATAGCCGCCGACCCGGTCCGCTGGCGGTCGGCGAGCTCGACGACGTCGAGCACCTCGTCGATCAGCGAGGCCGCGTCGCCGCCGTCGAGCGCCGCGAGGAGCTCCAGGTTCTTGCGGCCCGTCAGATACGGGTAGAAGCGCGGCGCCTCGACGAAGCCGGCGACGCCGTCCAGCGCGCGGCGCCGTCACCAGCGGGTCGCGCCGAACAGCCGCACCGCCCGCGGTCGGCGGATCAGCCCCAGCAGCATCCGCAGCGACGTGGTCTTCCCGCGCCGTTGGGCCCGAGGTAGCCGAAGACGTCGCCGGGGTAGACGGTCAGGTCGACATCGTCGACCGCGATGACGTCGCCGTAGCGCTTGACCAGTCCGCGGGCCTCGACCGGCGGCGCGCTGCCACAGCGGCCTACAGACGCTCGTGCCGCGGCCTCGGCGGCGGCGGCGGGAGGGAGCCGAGGACCGTGTACTGGACGCCGCCGCGATGCGAAGCGGACGGCGGTGCCAAGTGCGGTGGCCAGCTCCTGGCCGGCGGCGCCGTTCAGCGAGACCTTCGGCAGCGCTGGCAGCTGCCGGCACGGCCCGGACTCGGCCGCTCGCGGCTGCTCGAGCACGGCGATGGCGCCCAGGCCGCGCCGTAGGTGACCAGCGCGCCCTTGCGTCGCCGCGTCGATGAGCCGGACGTCCTTGCGGGGCAGGCCGGCGAGCTGTGTCGGGGGCGGAGAGGGGGAACGGCAGCTGCGCGGGCCACAGCGCGCGGGGGCGACCGGCGCGGGCTCGCCGTGTAGGCGTCGCCATGCCCGCCGCCCGCGGCAGCCTGAGGTCGACGACCTTCGCCCGGCGGGCGGCACACGGCGAGGTCGGAGGCGGGACCGAGCCGAAGCTGATGTCGGTCGCCTCAGCTCCAGGACCGGGGTCGGGTTGCCCCGGCGTAGACCGCGGCGCGCAGCGGCGTGCCCGTGGGCGGCGTCCCAGGCGAGCGCCGCGGCGCCCAGCAGTCCGCCGTCGTGCTTCGGGCGAGACGCGCACGGTGTAGGCCGGCGGCCGGCGACGTTGGTCGGCACGGACCGACAGGCGACGCGTCGCTGCCAGGCGTGCGCAGACCTCGTCGATCCGGGCCACCGTCGGCGGCGCGTCGGCTCGTCGAGTACGGCGCGCCGCCGTGGCGCTCGGCAGGTCGATCTGTAGGCGGTGTTGGCGCACGTCGAAATCGGACCGCCGTGCCGTCGATGCCGATCTGGGCGTCGCCGTCGTCGGACTGCAGCTCGAGCCGAGGCGGCCGTCCGCCGAGGCCCACAGCCGTCCCGTCGCGCCCGGAAGCAGCGGGATGATCCCGGGAGGCTCGGCCTGGCGACAGGTGGTTGGTGAAGCGATCCGCGCGGTGACGCCGTCGACCGGCGGCGCGGCCAGCGCGTCGTGGACGGCCACGGCCAGCGGCTTGGGCGGCGGCGTGGCGCCGGGACCGCTGAGCGCCGCGACGGCGATCGCCGCGCCGCCGCCGAAGACGGCGAGGACGCGAGGAGGACGACCAGGAGGCGGGCGGTGGAGAGGCGGCGGAGCATGGTGTGCCTCACCCCTCAGCCCTCGGGGGATCGGGACGTTCAGCGACGCTAGACCCGTGGTCTCTGATCGTTCTCTGACTGATCTGGGTCTTCCGGTCGGCTAGCGCCGGGAGCACGATCGAGAACGTGGCGCTCGTCGGCCTCGGTCGCGCCCGCCGTGGGCGGCGGCGACGGTCTCGCTTACGATGGCCAGCCCGAGGGCCGGTCCCCGGCCGCGACCGCGAGTTCCCGCGCTGCGCCAGAACCGCTCGAACGCCGCCTCGGCGTCCGCCGCGGACAGCCCGGCGCCGGCGTCCACGACGGCCAGCCGCGCCTCTTGTCCCTCGCTGGCGAGGGACGTAACGATCCCCGTAACCGGCGGCCGCCCGTGGACCGGAACGCGTTGGCGACGAGGTTGTCGAGGGCTCTCCGCAGCGAGTCCTCGTCGCCCTCGACCAGGACGGGACCGGCCCCGTCGATCCGCAACCTCGACCTCGCCGGGCGCCCCCGCCGCCGACCTCCGGGCGAGCTGGTCCAGCGCGACCGGAGCGCGCGCAGTCAGGGCACCCTGCCCCTGGCGCTCGGAGCACGAGCAGGTCGTCGACGAGCCGTGCCAGCCGCTGCGCGGCATCCTCCTGCAGGTCAGCCGGAGCGTCTCCGGGTCGGACCCGTGCCGGGCGCAAACTCGACGTTGCCGCGCAGCGCGGTCACCGGCGTGCGCAGCTCATGGGACGCGTCGGCGAGGAACCGCCGCTCGTATCTGGCGCTGGGCGACCTCCAGCGCGGCGAGCATCCGGTTCAGCGTCTCGGTGAGCTCGGCGACCTCCCCCTCGGTCGAGGCCGGCGGCAGGCGGCGTGCAGGGTCCCCCGCGCGCTCTCGAGCTCGCGGGCGGCCGCGGTGAGGCGCCGCAAAGCGGCGCCAGCCCGCGGCCGGTCAGCGCAGCGGCGGCAAGGGCGCCGACGACCGCGGCGGCCAGCTCCACAGGAAGCAGCAGCAAGCGTGCGGACGGCGTCGGCGGTGCCTCGATCTCCGCGTTCCGACGACGCCACGATGACCGCGCCGCCGCCCGCCAGCCGCGCGGCGTCGGGGAGCGGCGCGACGAACACGCGCAGCGGCGTACCCCCCAGCGAGGTGCGGCCGTAGCTGCCCTGCGACCGTGGACGATCGCCCGCGCGCGCAGCGGCTGCCCGGCGGCCGAGCAACCGCCCCCCGAGCGCGGAGGATCGCGCCACGATCCGTCCCTGCCGGCCGTCGACCACCTCGACGAGGAGGTCCTGCCCGCCGTAGGGCGCATCGAGCGCCCCGGGGCTGGTCAGCAGCGCCGGCGCCGAGACGCTGAGGCGCGCGACGTCGACCGCCCTGCCCCGCAGGCCGCGATCCTGCGACGCGCGCAGCTCGTGGCGCCACGACGTACTCGGCCGCGGCGCCCCCCAGCGCCGCCACGGCCACGAACACGCCCAGGGCCGCGGCCACAAGCGTCGATCCGCAGGCGCAGCGAACGCACCTTCACGGCTCCAGGACGAACCCGACGCCGCGCACCGTGCGGATCAGTGTCGGCGTCGCCGAGCTTGCGGCGCAGGCTCATCACGCAGCGGTCCACGACGTTCTTCGACCGCTCGAGGCGCCCCAGAGCTCGTCCCCAGCGCATCTCGCGCGTCACGACGTTGCGGGGATGGCGCATGAGCAGCTCCAGCAGCGGGGCGCTCTCGCGGTCGGTGAGCTCGCTCCCTGGGTCCATCGTGGCTTGACGGCCCGGTCGCACGGGATCGAGTCGCAGCGAACCCACCGCGACCTCCGCGCGCGGACGAGCCCTGCCCGCGACGGGGCGATACGCCGCGAAGCCTGGCGAGCAGCTCCTCGATGGCGAACGGCTTGACGAGGTAGTCAGCCCCTGCCTCCAGCCCCGCGACGCGGTCGGCGACGGCGTCGCGCGCGGTGAGCAGCAGCACCGGCGCGGTGAGCCCGCGATCGCGGAGCCGGCGGCACACGGCGAGGCCGTCCATGCCCGGCATCGCGACGTCGAGCACGACCGCGTCGGGCGCTCGGCGCTCGACGGCGAGCAGCGCCGCGCCGCCGTCCGATGCGGCCTCGACCTCGTTGCCCTCGGCGCCCAGCGTCCGCACCAGCATCCGCAGGACGGAGGGATCGTCGTCGACCACGAGGATGCGAGCGGACATGTGGTTCAGCGTACGTCCGGCGCCACGTCTCAGCGGAGGATGCCGGTGTGGCCGATCGAGTAGCGGCCGGGCTGGGGCCACACGCACAGCCGTGCGGCCCGCTGCCCACGCGGATGCGGCGCAGCAGGCGTCCGGTGCGCGTGCTGATGCCGTAGACGACGCCGTCGTAGCGGCCGGTGAGCCACAGCACGCTGCCGTCGGCCGACACGCCGCCCATGTCGGGCGAGCCGCCGCCGGGAAGGCGCCACTTGGCGACCGGCCGGCGGGTGCGGAACGAGAGCACGCTGATCGTGCCCTCGCCGCGGTTGGACACGAACAGGCGGCGGCGTCGCGGCTGGGGTAGAGGCCATGGGCGCCGCGGCCGGTCGGCCTGAAGCCGCGCTGGCGCAAGCGGCGGGCGTCGATCAGCCACACGCCGTCGGCCATCATGTCGGCCACGTAGAACGTGCGCCCGTCGGGAGAGAGCTTGACGTCCTGGGGCATCGAGCCCGCCGGCAGGGCGATCGTCCGCAGCACGCGCTCGCGCCGGAGGTCGACGACGATCAGGCGGGCGCCGAACTCGCACGACACGAGCGCGTGGCGCCCGTCCGCGGTGAAGTCCATGTGGTCCACGCCCGGGCACTGGGGCACGCTCAGCGTTGGTGCAGGCGCATCGTGTGCGGGTCGCGGAAGTCGAGCGCCCGCAGCGCCTCGGCCACCACGATCGCGTGCCGGCCGTCGGCGGTGAAGTAGAGGTTGTAGGGGTCGGGCACCGGGACGGGGCGGCCCGGGCGGCCCGTGCGCGGGTCGATCGGGGTCAGGCTGTTGCCCGTGTCGTTGGTCACCCACAGCGTCCGCAGATCCCAGGACGGCGTGACGTGCTGCGGCAGCCCGCCCGACGGGAACTGGCGGACGATCCGGCCGGTGCGCTGGGAGATCTCGTCGACCGTGTTCGAGTGGGAGTTGGGCACGTAGAGCCGCGCCGGGTCGTGCGGGACCGCGCGCGCGAGCCGCCCGGCGGCGTCGGCCGCGTAGACGTGAGCCGGCGGCTGCGGGGCGAGCTCGGCGGGCCGGCCGCAGCCGCCACACCTCGGCGTGCACGCGGCCGCTGCGGTCGCGGCCGCCCAGGGCCAGCAGCGCGCCCCGCGCGGACACGACGCCCAGGTCGGAGAGCGCCAGCGGCAGGCGCCCCGCGCGCGGCCGGGGCCGCCGCGGGTCGACTCGCCCAGATCGCCGCGCGCTGGCCGTCGAGGGCGTCGCCGCGGCCACCGATCACGTAGAACGCGCCATTCAGCGCCGCGCCCGCCGCGTGGGCCAGCGGTGCGGCAGGCGGGCGATCACCCGCACCCGGTGCGTCGCCGGGTCGACGCTCAGGACCTCGCGCCGCGCCGTGGCGCCGTCGGTCCCGCCCGCCACGGGATGCGCGACCCGACCGCGGCGACGGCGGCGTAGCGCAGCGGGTGCGGCAGCGTGGCCACGTCGCGCACCGGTGACCGGGCCGGAACGCCAGAACCGAGCGCAGCGCCGCGACCGTGTAGCCGCCCACCACGTACGCGTCCCGCCGATCCGCGTCGCGGCCGCATCGGAGAGCGCGGCGGGCAGCCGGCCCACCGTGGCCGCACGCCCGGAGGGGTCGACCCGCACGATCGAGTCGACGGGACCCGACGCCGTCCCGCCGCCGAACACGTAGGCCGCGCCGCCGGGCGGCGGCGGGCGCGTCGTGGGCCGGCCGGGGCAGTGTGCCCACGGCCTCCGGCCGGCCCGGCGCGACGCGCACGATCCCCGAGACCGACGCGTCCGCAGCATCGAGTCCACCCGCGGCGACGACCGTGTCGCCGACCGCCGCCACTCCGGGCAGTTGCACCGGGGCGGGCAGGCTCGCGCTCGCCACAAGGCGCAGGGACACGCCGCCCACCGCCGCGGGACCGCCGCGGGTGCGGGATTCGGGGCGGCCGTCGACGTGGTGGCCGTCCCGGACGTCGTAGGACGCGGGCCATGAGTGGCTTCACACCGCACCCGAAGGCGGTCATCCGAGTGCCACGGAGGCGACACCGTCAATGGAACGCCACACAGGGCCGGCGAGCATCCTGTCCGCACGATGGCGCGGCTCGACCTGACTTGTCCCTGAACGTCGACTCGTTGTTAGGTTCAGGAACGGTTCAGACCGACCGTGGTAGCCCACGACAGTGTCGAGGCCCTCGCCGATCCGCGCGACGCTCGGCCGGCGGCTGCGCCCGTCGTTGCTGCTGACCCTCGTGCTCGGCGGGCTGTGGGCGATCGTCGAGCCGCGGACGGCGGACACCGCCGCCCAGGTCTATCGCAGCAACCTGTTCGCGCGCGACGGGTTCGCGCTGTGGGACAACGCGTGGTTCGCCGGGCACCAGATCCTCGGCTACAGCGTGGTGTTCCCGCCGCTGGCCTCGAGCATCGGGTTACGCGCGGTGGGTTTGCTGTCGGTCGCGGTATCGGTGCTGTGCGTCGAGGATCTGGCTGCGTCGGTTGCGCCCGGGGTCCGCGTCGCTGGTCGGCGTCTGGTTCGCGACGGCCGCGGTCGGGGATCTGTTCATCGGGCGGCTCACGTTCGCGCTGGGCACCGCCGTGGCGCTTCTCGCGCTCGTCGCATTGACGCGGCGATGGGTGCTCGTCGGGTCCCTGTTGTGCGCCGCCTGCGCGCTGACCAGCCCCGTGGCCGGGCTGTTCCTCGGCCTGATCCTGGTCGCCGGCTGGGGTGCCGTCCCGACGCGCGTGATCCTCACCGCCGCCGTCGCGCTCGCGCTGACCCGATCGTGCGGCGCGGTTCTGTTCTCCGACGGCGGGCAGCAGCCCGACGGCATCGCCCACCGCGATCGCCACCACGGCGGCCGCGAGCGCCGTGTGGATGCTGCTCGACCCGCGCGAGCGGTTCCTGCGCCGAGCGGTCGGCCTCTACGCGCTGGCGTCGCTCGCGTCGTATCTGTTGCCGACCCCGATGGGCAGCAACATCGCGCGTCTCGGCATTCTCGCGCTCGGCCCGATCGCACTTGTGCGCCCGGCGCCGCGGCGCCACCCCGGCATTCGCCGCCTGCGCATTGGCGCTGCTGGCCTGGCAGTTGCAGGGACCGGTGACCGAGACCGTCAAGGCGGCGGATTCCGATGCGACGCACGCCGCCTACTTCGCGCCGCTGGTGGGTGAGCTGCGGGCACTGCACGTCGTCAACGAGCGGGTCGAGGTCGTCCCGACGTCGACGCGATGGGAATCCGTCTACGTCGCCCGGTACACGCCGCTGGCGCGGGGATGGGAGACGCAGCTCGACCGCAGCTACGACGGTCTCTTCGACCGCCCGGTCCTCGCCCCTCGCGCCTATCGGCGCTGGCTCGCGCGGCTGCGGGTGGGATTCGTGGCGATCTCCGACAGCGCGCCACAGAGCTCCGGACCGGCGGAGGCCCAGCTGCTCACGAAGGCCACCCGCCTACCTCAGACTGGTCTGGCGCAGTCGCCACTGGCGGTTGTTCGCCGTCGCCGACCCGCACCCGATCGCGACCGGAGACGACGCTCGTCAGCCTCGAGCAAGCCGGCATCGTGCTGCGGTTCCGCGCGCCCGGCACCGCGACCGTGGCGGTTCACGACACGTCGTACCGGCACGCGTCGGCCGGCGCGCGCGTGCGACCCGGCCGCGGGGGCACGATCGCGGTCAGGCAGCACCCGTGCCGGGCTCGTTCGCGTGACCGCGAAGTGAAATCCGACCGCGATGATCGACCGGATCCATGCACCGCGTGACGACGCGAGGAGTAGCTGGGCGAGACTCGAAGTCCCGGCCTCACGATCGATGACCTCCGATGCCTACATGCTGACGCCAGCCGCCGAGAGCATCGCGGCAGAGCCCGTGGCGCGAGCACGCATCGCTCAGAGTTGGCTCTGCATCCGGAGGAGGGCCGTGGCTGCCTGGTGGCGTCCTAGCAGTCGAGATATCCGACGATCGCAGCCAGACCGGTTAGGGTTGCGCAATGCCATCGCTCCGGATTCCCGTCGCTGGTCCAATCGCCTCCACCCTGGCGAGGATCTCGAGGAGTCCAGGACGTGTCGGGCTCCTGCTCACCGTTGCGACCCTTGGCCCGGCGCTCGGCGGCTTAACCGAGGCGCAGGCCCGCACCACGACACCGTCGGTTGGAACCGTGAGGGCCGCGGGTCTGTCTCGTGTGGAGCGAGATATCACGCACTTGGACAAGGCGGTGTTCTACAACGACGACCCGAGTTGCGCTCCCAGCTGTTACGACAGCACGGTCCGGATGCCGACGGGTGTCTACAAGATGCAGGCATTCATCGACCTCGGCTCGTTCAACTGCCGGCTGGAAGGGCGGACTGGCCGCATTCAAGGCTGGACACTGGTCCTGCGACCCTGTGTATGACGCGTTCTACTTCCGTGGGGACGCCAACGCGTGGGCCGGCAGCGGCTTCTGCGGCCGGGGGTTTGACGTGTTGCCGCCCGCGTAAGGGCAGCAAGACGCTGCGGATCAAGGCATGGAGTGAAACGACGTCCTGCCTGGAATATCCCCGACACCGCGCCCGCGCACGAGCTCGACGGGTACCAAGGCCGCGGCACACTCGCCGTCAACCCGCTGCCCCCGAAGGCGCCTACGCCGATCATCCCCGTGTCCGTCCCGGTTCCAGGGCCGCGCGCGCGAACGACGATCCCCCGCCAGCGGGCACCGTGCTGCCCCCAGTGCCCCATCATGTGGTCGGAGCCACTTCGCGCGCACATGCGGCGAGCCTGCATTACGGATGCACCGGAGTTCCCGGGCGCGCTCGGTTGGAGCGGCCCGTATGGGCAGCGCAACTATGGCGTGTGGGCCTACGTGTACGCCGAGGACTGCCGCGTCCCGGGCTATCTGCTTGGCCTTCGGGGTGGTGTCGCCCACAACCTTCAGTGGATCGTGACGGTCTTCTACTGGAACGGCTACCAGCCCGTGTTCTGGTACGACGTCACGAACCCGGAGGCCTCCGGCACCGACAACGAAATCGGCTGCACAGGAAGTTCGGTGTTCTGCCAGGACGTAGGCTGAGAATCGAGCCGAACTCTCGCGACCGCCCGCGCCGCGAGCAGCGCCCGTGCTACGTGAGAAAAAGCCACACGACGTCGCGTGCAGTCCGCGTCGTCGCAGCCCCCAGCCAGCACGCCGAAGCGCCCTGTTCGAGTGGCCCGCATCGCCAGCCACCCGGATACGTCGTGTAGAGGCACGCACGTGCGGGGCGGACTGCCGCCCTTGCCCGTGCAGGAGCAGTGCACGGTCCCGGTGCCGTAACGCTTGACTATCGCCCGCGCGCTCGCACACGACAGCGAACCGTGACGCCTTTGTGCATCGGGACCAGCCTCTCAGGTCGGGGGCCAAGTATGTCCGCCTGCGGGTGCATTCGTTGGGGGTCTTTCTGCGCCAGCGAGCCGCCGAAGCGCTAAGTCTGCTTGAGGCCCGTTCCGTGGTTCCCGATCACGTTCAGCACGGTCCGCTCCCACCGTCCACGGGGCGGTGCCCCGAGAGCTGCATGCTGAACGCCCGGCCCTTCACGGCCGTCCGGTCGCGCGCCTGCGCGACCTGCGGTGACGTGCACCAAGCACCAGGGAGCGCGTCGCGGGCAGGCATCTGGCCGGCTGC
>CAVXZC010000011.1:0-151126 GCA_963766165.1 uncultured Solirubrobacteraceae bacterium
AGACCGCGCGGGGCCGGCCTCACGCGACCTCGGCGGAGACGAACTCCCGGCAGGGCCACCAGCTCCTGATCGGACGACGGGAGTACGGTGCCCAGCCTCCTCGAAGGGGGAAGCTGAGCGGTGAGGCTGGTTGCTACGGGACTACTTGCTGCTGTTGACCGGCATGCCGATGCAGGAATGAGCCGCATCGTCGCCGCCGCCGTGCGACTTGACGAAGTCACCGTGGTTCTTGTAGTTGCTCGTGTCCGTCGTGAACGTGGTATGCCACGTCAGACCGAGGCTGTCATGGCCGGTGCCACCGCCGACGAGCGGGCCGCTGTAGCTCCAGGTGTAGCCGGAACCGTCCAGGTACTTGCCACTGATGTCGATGTTCGAGCCGTTGAGCGTGCCCATGACGGTTTCGCCGTCGCCGCCGACGATGCCGCCCTTGGCGGTGCCGGTGAACGAGTTGTCGCCACACGGGTTCGTCTTGTCGAGCGTGTAGGTGTGAAGGAAGTCCACGCCGTTGTACCGAGTATCCAGCGTGATCGTGTTCGTCGTCTGGTAGCGCGCCACGTCGGCGTGAGCGGCAGCCGGGGCGATGAGAGCCGCGGCGAGGCCGGCGGCGATGATGAGCTTCTTGACCATGTGATCCTCCTAGGATCGGTTCCTGGCATCGTTATTGATGGCTGCACAGACGTCAGGACCCGGAGGTACTGGCACACCCGTGTTGCCGCCACTCAGAGGTGGCGGCGTAGTCTCTGGCCGCGCGCCTGCGCGTGCGTCGATCGCGCGGAAGCTTCGGAAGCCTCGAGAGCGGTTCGACCATTGGCGCGTCGCCTGCGACCGGGGCCGGCGACATCGGCCTCGCTATTAGAGAACCCAACAGCGATCCCCGGTAACAGGGCGGAGCGAGGTTTTAGCCGCCGCAGAGGATTGGACGGGCTTGAGCGCCATCGTGTTCAGCCTGCTGCGCGACGCCGGCTCGCCTGCCGATGGCCGAGCTCACCCGCCGGCCCCCCGCACGCCTAACGGCGCACCCACACCCTGCGCCTGAGCGAAGCTTTCCGGATCGGCCTCGCCAAAGAGAGTAGGCTGAGCGTCAGAAGCAGATCAGTGCGTGGCACTTCTGGATCCCGCCGAACGGGATCGTTTCCGCCCCGCCTCGATCGCCGCTTGCGCTCGCTGCAGCAGCGCCGGTGACCCTCGGGAGACCTTTGAAGGTGGCGCCGCCGGCGCCCACACGCCTGTCTTGAGAGGAGTGCGTGCCATGAACGAGCACGCCGCCCCATCCACGTACCCGCTGCAGATCAACGGGAAGCTCGACGGCCATCTCAGCCGCTGGCTGTGGCTGGTCAAGTGGGTCCTGGCGATCCCGCACTTCATCGCGCTCGTGTTCCTGTGGATCGCGTTCGTCGTCCTGACTGTCGTCGCGTTCGTGGCCATCCTGTTCACCGGCCGCTACCCGCGGGCGATCTTCGGCTTCAACCTCGGCGTGCTGCGCTGGTCCTGGCGCGTCGGGTTCTACACCTACAGCGCGCTCGGAACCGACCGTTACCCGCCGTTCACGCTCGCCGACGTGCCGGACTATCCCGCGCGGGTCGACGTCGCGTACCCGCAGTCGCTCTCGCGCGGCCTGGTGCTCGTGAAGTGGTGGCTGCTGGCGCTCCCGCAGTACATCGTCGTCGGGGTGTTCGCCGGCGGTGCGTGGGCCGGCTTCAACGCCGCCGGCCACCACGGTGGGTGGAGCTCCGGTGGCGGCCTGATCGGCCTCCTGGTGTGCATCGCCGGCATCGTGTTGCTGTTCACCGGCCGCTACCCGAGGGCGATCTTCGACTTCGTGATGGGGATGAACCGCTGGGTCTACCGCGTCGCCGCCTACGCGACCCTCATGACCGACAAGTACCCGCCCTTCCGCCTGGACATGGGCGGTCAGGAGACGCCCGGCATCGAAATCGACGCCGCCATCACTGCCAAGCCCGCGCCCGGGGTCTCATGACCACAGGCTCGTCGTCGACGGAATGAGCGAGGGCCAGTTGTCTTCACATGAACGCAAGACAGGCTCCGCGAGTGAGCCGGTCGCCGCGGCGCAGTTCGTGGTGGACGCGCACCGGCACCGGCGCACGGCGCTGGTCGCGCTCGGTGGCGAGCTCGACCTGTCGACGGTGTCGAAGGTCACGGACGTGCTCGCGGGCTTGGCGCCGCGGGCCGATGGGCTGCGGCACATCGTGCTCGACCTGCGGGGTCTGACGTTCATGGACTCGACCGGGCTGCATGCGCTGCTGGAGCAGAAGGAGAGCGCTCGCAGCGACGGTTACAACTTCGCGGTGGTGCGGGGCTCCGAGGCCATCGAGCGCCTGCTCGTGCTGAGCGGGGTCGGCGAGATGCTCGTCCTGGTCGACGACCCGGCCGATCTCGCGCCACCGCCGCTCACAGGCTGAACGCCCGGCCGCTGCGCAGACCCCCGGCGCGGCGAGCTTCATCGAGCGCCGAAGACGCGCGTCAGGTCGAGCGGGACGTCCTCGTCCGGTGACACGAACACGAGGCAGTCCACCCCCGCCGCGGCGTAGGCGTCGCGGTCGGCGCCGGGCTCGGCGAAGACGGTGAGCCGGTGGGGGTCGGTGCGGCCGGCCTCGGACCGGCCCGCGTCGATGGCCCTGCGGGCGGCGGCGACGGTGTCCGGGTCTCCGGACGCGTCGAGCACCGTCCCGTCGGCGCAGCGCCCGGACAACCGGAGGGACTTCGGTCCGCGCACGCCGAGCGAGACCGGCGGCACCGTCTTGGGCGGATGGTCGAGCGCGACGCTCCGCAGCCGGACGTAGCGCCCCTCGGTGTCGACGGTCTCTCCGCGGAGCAGGGCCCGGACCGCGACCGTCATCTCTTCGAGCAGCGTCAGCTGCGACGCGGGCTTGGCGCCGACCTGGCGCATCCACTCGGCGATGCCGTGTCCGAACCCGGCATGCAGGCGGCCCGGATGCAGCCGTGCGAGCGTCGCGAGCTCCATCGCGGCGAACGCGGCGTTGCGGACCGGCGCCGGGAGGATGCCGATGCCGACGACGATCCGCTCCGTGGCGGCGAGCGCCGCCGCCGTCGCGGCGATGCCGCCGGTCAAGAAGCAGTCCTCCCACAGCCACAGCTCGGCGGCACCGGCCGCCTCGGCGGCCTTCGCCTGCTCGACGAGCCGCTCCGGCGGGAGCGTCGGACGCAGCACAACAGCGAGATCCATGTCGCCATCGTCTCAACTCGAGCCGGCCGGCGATCGTGAGGTCAGCCGGTCTTGCAGCCCATCTCGGCTCCTAGTTGTGCATGTGCGGCATGGGACCCTCCTCTCGTTGGCCACGATGGCCGCGGTGTGTGAGGTGAAGCATGCGCGCGCCCGGTTCAGGCTGGGTGCAGCGGCGGTCTAGCCCGGATGGTTCATCAAGCAGCAGCGGCCCCGAGTGTCGGGGCCGCTGAACTGTCCGCCTGAGCAGGGATTCTGTGCTTGTCGAAGGCCAATCCCTGGGGCTCGGGAGGATCACCTTGAGGGTGCAGCGCGATGGGCGCAGTTTCACCGTAGATGTCCTAGCGGACGGAGCGGGTGTGGTCTCGCATGCCGGCGCCGCGCTGCTGGCCGAGGCGGCCGACCGGGTCGGGCTCACGGACGCGCTCTCGGACGCGTTGGCCGACGTGCGTGAGCGGCGGGGGCGGCACGATCCCGGGCGGGTGGTCCGCGATCTGGCGGTGATGCTGGCCGACGGCGGCGACTGTCTGGCCGATCTGCGCGCCGTGCGCGACCAACAGTCGCTGTTCGGGCCGGTGGCCTCCGACGCGACCGCGTTTCGGGTGATCGACGCGCTGTCCCGCGACGAGGAGCTGCTGGCGGCGCTGCGGGTGGCGCGCGCCCGGGCCCGCGCGCGCGCCTGGGAGCTCGGGGCGGCGCCCGAGCGGATCGTGATCGATATCGATGCCACGCTGATCACCGCGCACAGCGAGAAGCAGGGCGCCGCCGGGACGTTCAAGCGCGGCTTCGGGTTTCACCCGCTGCTGGCGTTCTTAGACGACAGCCGCGACGCACTGGCCGGCCTGTTGCGGCCCGGCAACGCCGGCGCCAACACCGCCGCAGACCACATCGCGATCCTCGCGCTGGCGCTCGAGCAACTCCCCGGCGAGATCGTGACCGACTCAGAGATCATCGTCCGCACCGACTCCGCCGCGGCGACGCACGCGTTCACCGACGATCTGGCCGAGGCCAACCTGCGGTTCTTGATGGGCTATGACCTGACCGAGCCGGTCCGCTCGGCGATTCTGGGGCTGCCCGAGCGCGCGTGGCGGCCGGCGCTCCGCCAGGACGGCGAGCGCCGCGAGGGTGCCTGGGTGGCCGAAATCAGCCGCCTGCTGGACCTCGGTGGCTGGCCCGACGGCACGCGCGTGATCGTGCGCCGCGAGCGCCCGCACCCCGGCGCACAGCTGAGCTTCACCGACCACGACGGCCACCGTTTCTTGGCCACCCTGACCGACCTCCGGGGCGACCCGGTCGAGCTCGAACGCCGGCACCGCGGCCGCGCCAACGCCGAAGACCGCATCCGCGCCGCCAAGCAGACCGGCCTGGAGAACCTCCCGTTCCGCGACTTCGACCACAACGCCGTCTGGCTGGAACTCTCACTGATCGCCCAAGACCTGATGGCCTGGACCCAGCGACTTGCGCTCACCGGCGACCTCGCCGTCTGCGAACCCAAGACGCTGCGCTACCGACTGCTGCACACCGCCGCCCGGCTGGCCTTCCACGCCCGCCGCGCCACCCTGAGGCTCCCCCGCGCCTGGCCCTGGGCCAACGCCCTGGCCGCCGCCTTCGCGCGCCTGGCCGCGCTCCCACCACCAGCGCGCTAAGCCCGACGACACGCCGACGACCACACAGCCGGCGCGGCCACACGGCCGGGGACACCCCACGCGCCCGCGCCCACCACACCGAGCCCAACCACCCGCCGAGCCCTACCACACGCCTCGATCCTCGAGCCGACGACTCAGATCTCACTCCGCCCAGGCCCCAACCACGACAACTCCCACCGCGTCGGCAGCTTCATGCACGATCCGGGCTAGCGGCTACACGCGGTTCGTGTCCCGGCGGTAGGCCCAACCGGCGCCGGCGGTGAGGATCGCCGTCCAGGCGGCGACCGTGATCCAACCGCGGACCCCCCACCCGTGGCCGTCGAGCGCGACATGGCTGGCCTGAACGAGCCACCACGAAGGCAGGAACTGCCCGAGCGTGTGCAGGAATCCGTTCGTGATCGGGAACCACGTGCCGCCCAGGAAGGCGAGCATCGAGACCCCGCCGCCGATCACCGGGCCGACCGAGTCGGTGGTCACGAGATGGCCGATGAGGATGCCCAGCGCGGCGAACGGCAGCAGACCGATCAGGATCAGGCCGGTCATCTCCAGCCAGCGCCCGGCAGGCAGGCTGACGCCGAGCGCCGCGCCCGAGGCGTAGAGGAGCAGGAGGCTTGACAGCGCCATCCCGTATCCCGTCAGCACCTTGGCGCTGAAGTACGCGCGCACGGACAGTGGGCTGATCCGCAGCTGGCGGGTCCAGCCGGCCTGGCGCTCGCCGGCGATCCGGGCGCCGGTCGAGATCATCGACACCATCGTGCCGAACGCCGCGAGCCCGATCATGTAGTAGAGCGGGACGGAGAGGCCGGTGCCCGCGAAGCTGCGGATGTTCCGCTGCGGCAGCGCCACCAGGAAGTAGAAGACCAGCGGAAACCCCAGCGAGAACAGGAGGAAGCGGCGGTTGCGGAACGTGCGCCGCAGCTCGTAGCCGGAGTAGGCGACCCCGCTCATCGCCGCGCCCGGCTCGCGTCGGCTCGCCCGTCAGCTCGAGGAACGCCTCCTCGAGGCTTCCCCCGGTGATCTCGATGTCCCGGGCGAGCGGCTGGGTGTCCAGCAGCGCTCGGATGGCCTGATCGGAGTCCGTGCAGCTCAGGATCACGGCGTCGCCGTGCCGAGCGGTCGAGAGCACACCGGGCAGCGCGGCCAGCCGGGCCGGATCGACGTCCGGGAGCGTCGCGCGGATCGTCCGCCCGCCGACGCGTGCCTTGATCTCCGTCGGCGGGCCGTCGGCGACGACCTGCCCCCGGGCCATCAGGATCACCCGGTCGGCGTTGGCGTCGGCCTCCTCCAGGTAATGGGTCGCGAACAGCACCGTCTTGCCGCGGGTGGCGAACTCGCGCATGATCACCCAGAACTCGCGCCGCCCCTCGACGTCCATCGCGACCGTCGGCTCGTCGAGCACCAGCAGGTCGGGATTGCTGACCAGCGCGAGCGCGAACCGGACGCGCTGGGTCTGTCCGCCCGAGAGCTTCTGCGTCCGCTGCCCGGCGGTGGCCTTCAGCCCGGTGAGCTCGAGCGCCTCGTCGACGCCCAGCGGGTCCGGATACAGCGACGCCATCATCGCGACGATCTCGCGCACGGTGAGGTCGCGAATCAGGTCGCCGGTCTGCAGCATCGCACCGACGAGGCCGTCGTCGACGGCGTCGCGCGGCGCGCGGCCGAAGACCGACACCGCGCCGCCGTCCGGCTTGGCGAGGCCCAGCAGCATGTCGATCGTGGTCGACTTGCCGGCGCCGTTGGGGCCGAGCAGTGCCGCGGTCTCGCCGGGGGCGATCGCGACGTCGATCCCCCGCACCGCGTGGATCGGCCCGGCGGGGCCGCGGTAGGTCTTGACCAGCCCCTCCAGCCGGATCCCGCCATCGGTTCGGGCCGAGGCCGCGGCGCTCATCGAACCTCAGTCTGATGCATCGTGACGGCGCGGCTCAGCGGCAGGCGCCCTCGCGGCTCCGACCGCGCTACGGGATGGCGGGCTCTGTGGCGAGCCGGCGCGCGAGCTCGGTCCGGGACCGCAGGCCGAGCTTGCGGTACACCTTCGAGAGGTGGGCCTCGACGGTCTTCCGGGAGACGAACACCGAGGCGGCGATCTCCGGGTTGCTCAGACCGGTGCCGGCGAGGTGCGCGATGCGACGCTCCGTCTCCGTGAGGTCGCCGTCCGCGACCCGCAGACCGAGGCGCCGGAGCTCCGCCCGGGCCTTGGCCTGCCATGCCGGGGCCGCTGCGTGCAGGAACGCGGCGGCCGCGCATTCGAGCGCCACTCGGCTGGCGTGCCAGCGCTTCGTGCGGCGCTCGATCCGTCCCAGGAGCAGCAGCGAGCGGGCCGCCTCGAACGGGTCGGACGAGCGCTCCGCCGCGGCGGCGGAGCGCGCGCCCTCGCGCGCGGCGCCGAGGTCGCCGTGGGCCGCGTCCAGAAGCGCGCGTGCGTGGACCGCTGCGGGACCCCCGGCGCGCTCGAGGTGGGCGACGAGCCGGCGGGCGCCCTCGAGGTCGCCGGTCTCGACCGCGGCGTGGACGGCGTCGCGGAGGGCGGGGTGGCGCGCGTCGCCGCAACGGATGAGCCCGTCGGCGGCGGGGGCGAGCCAGGCCGCCGCCGCCACCGGATCGTCCGCGGTGAGCTCGATGAATCCGAGCACGCCGCAGACGTCGATCCAGCCGCGGTCCTCGCCGGCGCGCTCGCGGACGACGGCGAGGACGACCGAGCGTGCCGCGTCCCGGCGCCCGGCCGCTGCGTCGCGTCGCGCTCGGTGCAGCACGCCGGCGGGCGATCGAGCGACGGCCGGGCTAGACACGGGTGGCGCAGGCGATCAGCGAGACCCCCGGAATCTCGAGCCCCGTGGGGGATTCGTAGGCGCTGATCGCCGCGCGGGCGCGGGCGCGCAGCGCCTCGGCCGCAGGCGCGGGCAGCTCGGCGAGCAGCTTCGCGAGCGGGCCCGCGAGCGCCGAGGTGCGCGTCCACCACTCCGCGAAGGAGCTCGCGTGGTAGGGCGTCGGCAGCGCATGGACCTCGACCTCGGCAAGGCCGGCGTCGGCCAGGACTGCCCGAAGCCGGTCGGCGTCGTCGAGCGAGAACGGACCGGGCATCCCCGGCGGGGGGACGGTCGCGCCGAGCTGCGCGCTGACCGAGTCGAAGACGACCGAGAGCCACGGGTTCTGCCGGCGGGGGCCCCACACGGTGAGCGCGACGCGCCCGCCGGGCCGCAGGACGCGGTGGATCTCGCGTGCCGCGAGCCCCGGGTCCTGAACCAGCATGAGCCCTTCGCGACAGAGGACGACGTCGAAGGAGCGGTCCGCCTGGTCGATGTCCTCGAGATCGAGGATGCGGGTGCTCACGTTGCCCAGCGCCTGTGCGCCGGCCCGTGCGGCCGCGATCGCGGTCATCTCGGCGGCGACGTCGGAGATCACGACCTCGCCCCGCGGCCCGACACGCTGGGCAGCGGCCAGTCCGACCCCGCCCGGGCCGCACGCCAGCTCGAGCACGCGATCGCCGGGGCACGGCGCGCTCAGCTCGAGCATCCGCTCCGTCACCGCCGCTCCACGAGCGTCGGCGAAGTCCGCGTGCTCGGCCCAGCCGGGAGCCACGGCGCCCCACATCCGGTGAAGGCGTGCGCGCACCGCGTCCGGGTCGGTGGTCGTGGCCTGGCTCATGGACTGCATGGCTACCTCCAAAGAATTGGACACATGAAGCATGTAATGAATTCTGCGGTAGAGTACCAGATTGATGCCCGAGCGCGAGAAACCCCGCCGCCGCTACGACTCGCGGCGCCGCCGCGAGCAGGCGGAGGGCACCCGCAGGGCGATACTCGAAGCCGCTGAGCGGCTGTTCCGAGGACATGGCTACGCCGCGACGACGATGGCGGCGATCGCCGCCGAGGCGGGAGTCGCGCTGAAGACCGTCTACGTCGCGTTCGAGACAAAGGCCGGTGTCCTGAGGGCGCTGTGGAACCTGCTCCTGCGCGGCGACGAGGACGACACGCCGGTCGGCGCCCGCGCCTGGTACCGCGAGGCGCTCGAGGAACCCGACCCCGAGCGCCAGCTTCGCCTCGTCGCGCGCAACTCTCGCGAGGTCAAGGCCCGCATCGGCGGGGTGATCGAGGTGATCCGCGCCGCCGCGCCGACCGACCCGGACATCGACGCGCTGTGGCAGCGGATCCAGACGGACTTCCTCGCCAACCAGCGGACGATCGTCGAACGCCTCGACGAGAAGGGCGCGCTCGCTCCCGGCCTCGACGTCCAGCGCGCCGCCGACATGCTCTGGGCGATCAACCTCTCCAACCTCTGGCAGCTGCTGGTCGAGGAGCGCGGCTGGACGCCCGCGCAGTACGAGACCTGGATCGGCGACGTGGTCTGCGCCCGGCTCCTACGGCACTAGACCGGCCACCAGCCCGGTGAGCAGCGCGGCGAAGCGCTCGGGATCGGCGAGGTGCGGGAAGTGATGCCCAACCGGCCAGACGACGATCTCGGCCTGCGGGAGGCGATCCTCGATCCAGGCCCGCTCGTCCCGGTCCAGCGTGCTCCCGAACACGATCAGGCAGGGGGTCAGGGCCTCACGTGCCCGGGTCAGCTCGGCGTCGACCCAAGCCGCGGTCTCGGCGACGGTGCGCTCGAGCATGTCGGACCAATAGCTCAGCACGAGCGTCTGGCTGACCCGGTCGCCGGCCCTGAGCAGTGCGCGGGTGGCCTCGGGCACGCGATCGACGTGCAAGCTCGCGCGGAACATCGACCAGGTCTCGGGGAACCGGTCGCCCCGCAGCTGTGGCGCGAGCGAGCGCAGCAGTTGCGCGAAGGGCTCCAGCCGGAGTTGCGCATCGACATTGACCACCGCGCCGGCGGGGTACCGTCCGGCGTAGATGGCCGCGAGGCCGGCGCCGATCGAGTGCCCGACCATCACGGGCTCGCGCAGCCCGGCTTCGACGACCGCGTCGTGGATGGCGTCGACCACGTCGTCCAGGCGATGGGCGTCGAGCGCCGGCGTGTCGCCGTGCCCGGGCAGGTCGAACGCCACCGCGGCATGGCCCGCGGGGAGCGCGTCGAGCACGGGGTCCCACATGCGGCGGTCGAACGTCAGTCCGTGCAGGAAGACGATGGGACGCCCGGGGGCGTCGAGGTCGCCGTGCGCCCGCCCGGCGATGCCGGCCCAGCGCAGGGTGTCCGTCTCGGGATCAGAGATCTGCATCCGCGTAGGGTGCGGGTCCCTGGCCGGCTTCGCATCGTGGACCGACCACGGGATTAGCCGGTCAGAGCCCGTCCGGCAGGGCGGTGCGAGAGGCGATCCCGAGCTTGCGGTACGCGGCGCTGAGATGCGTCTCGACGGTGCGGGTGGTGACGAACAACGCCTGCGCGACCTCGACATTGGTCAATCCCCGAGCGGCCAGCGCGGCGACGCGCCGCTCGCTGGGTGTCAAGGCGTCGACCCCCGAGCGCATGACGTTGCGCGGCCGGGCGCCGGCCGCTCGCAGCTCGTCGCGGGCGCGCTCCACGAGCGCCGTCGCGCCGCTGCCGTGGGCCAGCTCCATGCCCTCTCGCAACGGCGGGCGCGCCTCGGCGCGCCGGCGCGCGCGGCGGAGCGCCGCGCCCCGGTCGACGAGCGCGCGCCCGAGCTCCAGCGTCGCGCCGCCCGCGCGCAGGGCGGCGATCGCCGCCTCGAGCGAGGCCAGACCGACCGCTCCTCCCTCGGCGAGCCCGCGCACGCGGAGCGCGCGCCCCAGGTCGAGTGACGAGCCGAATCGCTCGGCCCCGGCGACCTCCTCGTCCGCCAGCGCGCGGGCGCGAGCGCGAGCGCCCACCCCCAGATGCGCCGTGGCGGCCAGCGATCGCCAGGGCAGCGCCTCGCTGCTGCGCCACGCGCCCGGCCCCGGCTCGCACAGCGGCGCGAGCTCGGTGAGCGCGTCGCGATGGCGGTGGCGGGCGATCAGCACCCGCGCGCGGGCGCACCGCAGCCCGGCGCCGAGCCAGCCCGGCGGATCGCCGAGCCCGTTCAGGGCTGCCTGTGCCTCCTCCGCGGCGCCGCGCTCGGTGAGCGCCCAGGCGATCGCCACGATCGGACCCGGCTCGATGCCATGCAGGCCCGTGTCGGCGAACACCGCCAGCGCGGCCCGGCCGTCGTTCTCGGCGTCCGTCACGTTGCCCGCCAGGACATGGAGCAGCGCTCGCCAGCTCAACCCGAGGCCCTGCCCCAGGAGCGAGCCGCGGGCCCGGGACACTGCGATCGCCCGTTCTGAGCCCTCCAGGGCCAGCGGCGGGTCGCCGGCGAGGGCGAGCGCGACCAGCGCCATGTGCAGGGGCCGGCCGTCGCGGGCGTCCGCGACGTGCTCGGCCGACCGACCGACCGCGCGAAGCGCCAGCGCCCGCACCTCCGCTGCACTGCCGTCGATCACGGCGCCGACCAGCGCGAGCGCACCCGCGGCGTAGCGATCCGTCGAAGAACCCGGGTCGAGCCGGTCGGCGCGTGCCCGCAGCGCGGCGATCACGTCCTCGTCATCCAGACCGCCGCTCAAGGCGCGATTCATCGCGAGCCGCGCCGACAGCCGCGTCACGGCGTCGAGATCGTCGGTCTCGGCGAGCACCGCCCGCAGCAGCGCGCGGGCGTCCGCGGCGCGTCCCGCGGCGGTCAAGGGATCGACGGCGGCTTCGACGATCCCGACCCGGACTTCGGCATCCCGCGTCAACTCGAGCGCCTGCTCGAGCACCTCGCACGCCGCAGGATCGCCTCGCCGCGCCAGCGCGTTGCCGAGCGCGCACAGCAGCTCCCCCCGCTCGGAGACGGGTGGCCGCTCGGCGAGGGCGCGCCTCAGGAAGGCCACCGCGGAGTCGGGAGCGCCGCGGGCGAGCGCCGCCTGGGCGGCGGCCGCGAGCGTCGCGCGCGCCCACGCCGCGCCGATCGGCTCTGCCACCAGCAACTGCGCCGCGACGGTGTCCAGGTGGGACCCGGCCGCGTGGAGGAACGCGGCCGCCCGGGCGTGCTCGGCCGCACGGACCGGGGCGGGCAGGTGCTCGTGCACCGCCGCGCGCAGCAGCGGATGCGCGAACGCCAGCCAGCGCTCGCGCGCCAGGACGCCGGCCGCCGCCAACGCGTCCAGCGCCGCGGCGGCCGCCTCGGGCTCGAGCCCGGCGAACTCGCCGGCCAGCCGGAGGTCGCAGCCGTCGCCGAGCACCGCCACGGCGCGCGCGAGGCGTCCCGCGGGCTCGTCCATCCGGGCCAGCCGGCCGAGCACCGCGCTGCGCAGGCGCTCGCCACCCAGCGCCTCGATCCCCGCCGCGTCGGCCGCATCGCGATCCAGCCCCTGCTCGCGCGCCGCCTCCAGCAACTCGTGCAGGAGCCACGGATTGCCGCCTGTCGTGCGCCGGCAGGCCTCGACCAACTCGTCCGCCGGTGCTGTGTGCCAGGCCGCCGTCACGAGCTCCCGCGTCGCGTCCAGGCTGAGCTCCCGGGGACGCCGGACCGCCACGCCGGATGCGGAAGCGAGCAGTCCGGCGAGTCCCGGCTCCGTCGAGTCCGGGGGCCGGCTCGCGAGCAGCACGGCCACCGGCAGGCCCTCGACGCGGCGCGCCAGATACACCAGCCAGCGCAGGGACGCCGCATCGCACCACTGCAGGTCATCGGCGACGAGCAGCACCGGCTCCCGCTCGGAGATCGCCGCCAGCAGCCAGTACAGGCCGAAGACCACCGACGCCGGATCGGCGGGCGCTCCGAAGCCGTCGCCCAGCACCGCCTCTGCGGGCCGGGCCGGCCCCGCGAACCACCGCTCACGCTCGTCCGCCGAGCTCTGGCGCACCACCGGGGCGAAGATCTCCCGGACCAGGCCGAAGCTCAGCTCGTGCTCCAACTCGCCGCCGATCCCGCGCAGGACACGCAGCCCGCCGGCCAGAGCGCCGGCCGCCCACAACAGCGCCGTCTTGCCGATTCCCATCGGGCCTTCCAGTACGAGCACACCGCCCTCGCCGGCGCGGGCGCGAGCGAGCAGCCCGGCGATCTCCCGTAACTCCGCGTCGCGCTCGATGAGCCGCCCGGCCACGGCTTGATCGTCGCATCGCGCCACGCCCTGTCGAGTGATGTCCGCGTGCGGACCGTGCTCCGGCCCGGGGTTTGGCTCGCTCAGCGGCCGGCCCGGGCGGGTCGCGGCCGCGCCGGCCGGCGCGTGGCAGAGTCGTCGCGCTCTCGTGTCCGGCAAGGTGATCGTCCTCGGCGGCGGGGTGGCGGGCATGACCGCCGCGCATGAGCTCGCCACGCGCGGATTCGCGGTGGTCGTCTACGAGCTGCGGCCGATCCCCGGCGGCAAGGCGCGCAGCATGGACGCGATCCCGGGCACGGGCGGGCGCCGGGCGCTGCCGGGCGAGCACGGGTTCCGGTTCTTCCCGGGGTTCTACGAGCACGTCCCGGACACGATGAGCCGGATCCCGTATCGCGGGCAGGCGCAGGGCGTGTTCGACAATCTCGTGACCTCGACCCAGCTGGAGATCGCGCGCGCGGGCGAGCAGAACGAGCTCGTCGGCGCCGGCGCACTTCCCGGTCACGCCGGCCGACTGGGAGGCGACGCTGAAGTTCGCGCTCGCGTTCGCGGGGCATCTCGGCATCCCGCCCGCGGACCAGGCGCACTTCGTCGGGATGTTGAGCGACCTCATGTCGGCCTGCGACGCGCGCCGCTTCGGGGAGTACGAGCAGGAGAGCTGGTGGGTGTTCGCGGACGCGGAGCATCGCTCGGCCGGCTTCCAGAAGTTCCTCGCCGACGGGCTGACGCGCTCGCTGGTCGCCGCCCGGGCGCGGGAGATGAGCGCGCGCACCGGCGGCTACATCCTGCTGCAGCTGCTGCAGGACCTGGGGCGGCCGGACGGCCGGGCCGACCGCGTGCTCAACGGGCCGACCAGCGACGTGTGGATCGACCCGTGGCTGGACGAGCTGCGGCGGCTGGGGGTCGACTATCGGCTGGGGTGCCGCGTCGAGGCGCTCGAGAGCGCAGGGAACCGCGTGACCGGCGTGCGCGTCCAGCCGGTCGACGCGGCGTTCGCGCCCGCCGGCGCCGCGTTCGCCGACACCGCGGACCACTACGTGGCGGCCGTGCCGGTGGAGGTGCTGCGCGAGCAGATCGCGATGGATGCGCTCAAGCGCGTCAGTCCGGCGCTGGCGGGGCTCGGCCGGCTGCAGGTGCGCTGGATGAACGGGATCATGTACTACCTCTCCCGCGACGTCCCGCTCATCCACGGCCACACGATCTACATCGACTCGGCCTGGGCGCTGACGTCGATCTCGCAGCGGCAGTTCTGGCCGGGGTTCAACCCGCACGACATGGGCGACGGCGACGTCGGCGGCATCCTGTCGGTCGACATCTCCGATTGGGAGTCCAAGGGCGAGTACTCGGCCAAGGGCAGGATCGCGCGCGAGTGCACGCGCGAGGAGGTCGCCGCCGAGGTCTGGGACCAGCTCAAGGCCGCGCTCAACGACGGCGACCGTCGTGCTCGACGACGCCTGGCGCGCGGCCTGGTTCCTCGATCCCTCGATCGTCCATCCCAACCCGACGGAGGCGACGAACCTCGAGCCGCTGCTCGTCAACACGGCCGGCTCGTGGCCGCACCGCCCGACCGCGAGCCTGCCCGAGGTGGAGAACCTGTTCCTCGCCTCCGACTACGTGCAGACCTACACCGATCTCGCCACGATGGAGGGCGCGAACGAGGCGGCGCGGCGCGCGGTCAACGCGATCCTCGACGCCACCGGCTCGGATGCCGAGCGCTGCCGCGTGTGGCCGCTGCAGGAGCCCGGCGGGCTGCCCTTCGCCGTCGCCCGCGAGATCGACCGGGTGCTCTATCGGCTGCCGGGAGGCCACGGCCCGCCACCCACGGTCGGGGTCAGGGACGGCTCGCTCGCCGTCAACCCCGTCACCCGCCTGCGCGACCTGCTGCCCTGACCGCCGCGCTCACGACGTAGGCTGCCGCCGGTACGACCGCAGCCCATGCGTGCCTGATGACGACGATGCCATGACCAGTCCTCGCGTGTCGTTCTTCGGGAGCATCCGGCCGTATCGGCGCGCGTGGCTGTCGCGCGACGTGGTCGCCGGCATCACCCTCGCCGCGCTGGCGATCCCGGAGGTGCTGGGCTACACGAAGATCGCCGGCACGCCGGTCATCACCGGTCTGTACACGATGTTGCTCCCGGTGCTGGCGTTCGCGGCGTTCGGCTCGTCGCGCCACCTCGTCGTCGGGGGCGACTCGGCGACGGCCGCGATCATGTTCGCCGGCATCGGCTCGCTCGGCATCGCCGGGCTGCAACCGTACACGGACCAGTGGCTCGCGCTGGCCGGCCTGAGCGCGTTGCTGACGGCCGGCTTCCTGCTCCTCGCCCGGCTCGCCCGGCTGGGGTTCCTGGCGGACTTCATCTCGCGGACGGTCCTCGTCGGCTTTCTCACCGGTGTCGGGATCGAGGTCGCGATGGGCCAGCTCGCGGGGATGCTCGGTGTGCCGTCCCCGCACGTCGCCGTCGATCACGTGAGCGGCACGGTGATCACGTTCTGGAGGACGCTCCTGGAGCTCGGTCAGGCCTCCGGCCCGACGCTGGCCGTCTCGCTGGGCGTGCTGGCGACCCTGGTGGTGTTCGAGCGGTGGATCCGGGCGGTCCCGGGCGGCCTCGTCGCGGTGATCGGCGCGATCGCGTTGAGCTGGGCCCTCGACCTCTCCGCGCACGGCGTGTCGGTCCTCGGGCCGGTGCCGAGCGGCCTGCCCCACCTCGGCTGGCCGGCGGGCGTCGGCTGGGACGACGCGACCGGGCTGCTGCAGGTCTCGGCGTCGATGTTCCTGGTGATCCTCGCCCAGAGCGCGGCGACGTCGCGGGCGTACGCGGTCAGGTACCGCGAGCGGTTCGAGGAGAACGACGATCTGCTGGGCCTGGGCGCGGCCAACCTCGCCGCCGGGCTCAGCTCCGCGTTCGTCGTGAACGGCAGCCCGACGAAGACCGAGATGGTCGACCAGGCGAGGAGCCGCACGCAGGTCGCACAGCTGACGTCCGCGGCCGTCGCCGCGCTCGTGCTGCTGTTCCTGACCGGGCCGCTGCAGTACCTGCCGAACGCCGTCCTCGCGGCCGTCGTGTTCCTGATCGGCCTGAAGCTGGTCCACGTCAGCGGCATGCGCGAGATCTGGCGACTTCGCCGGGACGAGTTCTGGGTCGCGGCGGCGACCGCGGCCGTCGTCGTCGGTGTCGGCGTCGAGCAGGGCATCGTGCTCGCGGTCGTGCTCTCGCTGATCCTGCACGTGAAGCGCCACTACACCCCCGCCGACCGCGTCGTGAGCTGGGACGCCGAGGGACGGCTCCGCCTGCTGCCCGCGGTCCCCGGCGCCCGGTCCGAGCCCGGGCTCATCATCTACCGCTTCGGAGTCGGCGTCTTCTACGCGAACGCGCCCCGGCTGTCCGACGAGGTCCTGGCACTCGTCGACGGCCCTGATCCGCCGCGGTGGCTCGTACTCCTGGCCGACGCGATCGACGACGTCGACTACACCGGCGGCAAGACGCTGGCCGAGCTGGTCGAGCAGCTCGCCGACCGTGGCATCGTGTTCGCCGTCGCCGGCGCACGACCCGCGGTCCTCCAGGAGCTCGAGCGCTTCGGCGTGACGGCGATGATCGGCCCCGAGCACGTCTTCGAGACCGTCGACGCCGCCCGCGACGCCTTCCATGCCGCATGAGGGCCTGATCTGCCCCGGGGCAGCCGGCTCAGCGGCGGCGCGAAGGCGTACGGTCCCGGCGGCTGACTGCGACGAGGAGGACGACGTGGTGGAGATCCGGGCGACGGTGGACGAGGGCGGCGGCGCCGTCCTCGACCTGGCCGGCGAGGGCGGCGGCGAGATCCGCGACTCGGTGGCGCTCGACGAGCTGGAGGCGGCCGAGGGCGTGCCGGCGCTCGGCAGCCTGGTGCTGCACTTCGACTTCTACGGACGGCTCGCGCGGATCGAGGTCACCGATTCAGTCGGCTCCGTGCTGCCACCCGCGCTGCTCGACGCGGCCGACAAGGCCTAGCCGCCGCCCGTCGCTCACGCCGGCGCGGATCGGCCCGCTCCGCGTGTGCCGGAATCACGGCGGGTTGACGGCCGGCGCGCCCGGGACGCTGGTCCCGGCGAGCTCCGCTGCCGGGAACTGGCGCATGCTCGCCGGTGCCGCGCTCGCGGTGACGCCGAGCCCGAGCTCGGCGTTGAGCTCATCGGCGAGGCGATGGTGGCCGCCTGACTGGATCGTGCGGAAGATCCACCACTTGAACACGCGCGTGTGGATCGGGTGCGGAGCGATCGTCTGGGTGTAGTAGTCGCGGATCCGCCGGCGGGAGTCCTGCCGGACCTGGTCGGTGACGCTCGCGTCCTCGTAGTAACCCAGCAGCGAGGAGGCGGTGTCGTACTTGTCGATCAGTGCCGTGCTGCCGTTGACGTGGATGATGTAGGAGGCGTGGAAGTCGCGGCAGAACGTGGTCGCCCAGGCGTCGACCTCCGACTCGGCGCCCTGCAGGCTGCTGCCCGCCTGCTGCTGGCGCACGTGGTCGAACTCGTGGTTCGCGATCTCACGGGTGAGGTAGAAATCGTCGCCGAGCGCCCTGATCCCGAGCACGACATATGACTGGCTGCCGTGGTTCTTCGTGAAGCCCGCGTTGTTGGCCCGGTGGGCCTTGCTGTTCAGGTTGTCGTCGTAGCTGACGGTGGGGGAGCTGGAGTTGTAGGCGACGAGGTGCGCGTAATTGACCTCCGGATCGGAGGCGCAGTCCCCGGTCTTGTCGACGACCGTCAGCCCCGGCAGCGCGGTGCGGACGAGCGCGAAGCGGGCGGCGGCGTCGCCGCTCCGCGCGGCGGCGACGTCCTGTGTCCAGTTCGGCGGCGCGCCCTGGGCGATCGCGCCGTAGTCACCGGGCGCGACGGGGCCGGCCGGGATGCGGGTGCTCGGGATCGCCGGGCGGACCGCCGGCGTCACGCCCGCGCAGCGATTCAGGCGCAGTCCGGAGCGCAGGCGCGGCATCGCCGTCTCCCGGACCGCCGTGCGGGCTCGGGTCCACAGTGAGACCACCGCGTTCACCGCGGAGCGGTCGGCGTCCTCCTCGAGCGCCGGCTCGGGGGCGGGCGCCTCGCCCTTGCGCCCGACCGCCGGCGCATCGCCGCCGCGTTGCTGCTGGACGTGGGCGAGCTCGTGCGCGAGCAGCGCGTCACCCACCGGCGTCCCCGGCTCGTACTCGCCGGCGCCGAACGCGACGTGCGAGCCGACCGCGAACGCGCGCGCGGAGAGCTCGCGGGCCATCGCGGCCGCGGGCTGGTCGCGGTGCAGCCGCACCTCGCCGAAGCTGTCGCCGAACGCGGCCTCCATCGGCGCGCGCACGTGGGAGGGCAGCGACTCGCCGGGGCCGAGCCGCCCGGCGACGTCCTGCGGCGCCTCGGCGGCGGGCGCCGCGTCCTGGCGCTTGGCCTGTACCGCGGGCGGCTGCGCGGCCACTTCCTGGAGGCGCTCGCACACGAGCGCGACGAGCTCCTCCGGCGAGGCGGCCCCGGCCGCGCGCGGCGCGAATTCCCGCAGCGCCTGCTCGAGCGAGGCCGCGTCGAGCTCGGCGGCCTGCGCCAGCCATGGCTCCAGTCGCTCCGCGCCCTCCAGCGCCGCCGTCGTCGCGCGCACACGCGCGATGAACTGCGCGACCGGCATCGCGCCCGGTGTCGCGTCACCGTCGCTCAGCAGCGCGGCCGGCGGGGCGCCGGCGGCTGGTCCGCCGGCGTCGGCGGGGGGCGCCTGGGCGGTGTCGTCCTGGCGCGCGAGCATGCGGCCGACCGCCGCGTTGCCCGCGGATCGCTGCAGCGCGAGCAGCTGGGCGACGGAGGGGGAGAGGGTCTCCCGATCGCCGGTGGTCGCCGGCGCGCGGACGGCGTCGGCCTCGGCCGGGCTGCGCTCATGCTCGCTCATCGGCGCCGATCACGACGGTCGGGTGCGGCCCATCACGTGCCACGGTCGCCCGAGTATCTCCAGGTCCGCGACGCCCGGCAAGCGCGTGCCGGGGCGGGCTGAACGGCCCGCCCCGGTGGACGGCGATTACGGCGTCGTGGTGGACAGCGTGAAGGTGAGCGTCTTTGCGTAGGTCCCGGTGCGGAGCGCATCGTTCGCACCGATCGACTGCTTGAAGTTCACCGTCACGGGGTCGTGGGCGACCGGGCCGGCGTATGTGAGCACGCCCGTCGGGCTGTCGGCGCCGCCGACGGGCGCGAACGCGCCGCCGGTGCCGCGGGGGCTCGCGGCGTCGGCCTGGAGCGCCTGCGGCAGGGTGAAGCTGCCGTTGACGAGGTGGCCGGGGGCCGTGGCGCTCGGGTCAGACACGCTGAGCGTGCCGTCGCCGGCGCTCGAGACCACGTCCGCCGACGTCGTGGCGGTGTAGTCGCTCGCCACGCCGGGCACGAACGAGCCGAACGTGGCCGGGTCGCCGAGCGAGAGCGCGAGCGTGGCCGGCACGGTGCCCGACACGGTCGTGGTGGGCACGACCGTCGCCGTGCCGGAGACGGTCTGGGTGAACTCCTGACCGCTCGTGGTCAGGTTCAACTTCACGTCGACCTGCCAGCGGCCGGCGGCCGGGTTGCTCACTGTCAACGTCCGGTCCGCCACCGCCTGGCCGTTCACCGTGGTCGGCGTGGTCGCGGACTGGGCGACCTTGCCGGTCGGGTCCACCAGATAGAAGGTGAACGGGTTGTCGGCGCTTGCGTCCGGGGTGGTGAAGTGGACGCTCACACCGGCGGAGCCCGCAGGCACATCGAGGTTGTACTGGTTGATCTGGCCGATCGTCCGGCCGACCGTGCTGGTGATGAGTGTCTGGAACGGGATGTCGAAGCCCGTCGGGATGAGGCTGCGCCGGGTGATGGCGTACGACATCTTGCCGCCGTTGTCACCGGTGAACTGGACCGACTCCGGCCAGTCGCCCGGGTCGCCGGGCATGGTGACGCTCAGCGGGACGGACGCGCTGGCGTGGGCCGGGATCGTGACCGGGTCGCCCGCGGGCGTCGTCGTCCAGCGCTGTCCCCAGACGCCGACCGAGACCGGGCCGCGGTAGGCCCCGGGGTTGATCTGGGCGACCGCGAGGTCGGTGTCCAGGCCACCCCAGAGGATCTTCGCCGTCCACCGGCCCGGCTCGGGGTCGGTGACGTCGATGAACTGGTTGTTCGGCACGCTGCCGGTCCGGCCGGTCCGCGCGGGGCCGTCGTCATAGGACTCCTGGACGAACTCGCCCTGGGGGTTGAACAGCTGCACGTACAGGTTGTTGTCGTTGGTGGCGTCCGGCCAGATCATGTCCAGCAAGACGCGGCCCAGGCCGGCCGGGACGGTGAACGTGATCGGGTCGGCCGCGGTGTAGCCGGCCGGCGGCTTCGGCGTCGTGGTGGGGTCGGGAGCGGTGACGTCCTGCGTCACCGTGCTGCCGATCTGCTCCGGGTCGGTGAGCGTGCGGTAGGCCGCGTGCACCGTCGTCGTCTGGTCGCTCGTGTTGAACAGGCTCACCGACGAGCCCACGGTCGTGCCGGGCCGGCCGACGAGGTCGAGCTGCGACGGCGAGGCGACGAGGCCCGGCGCGTCGCCGGGGCCGTCGGTGACCGTCGTGCCCGGCAGCTGCTGCGCCGCCTTGACCGCGGCGTAGACGTTCATCAGGCCGGCGCCCTGCTCGGCCGACGGCGCGTCGAGGTCGGTCGCGGTGCTGGTGAGGAGCTCCTTGTCCTGCTCGGGCGTCGGCGTCGCGCCGTCGTGGCTGTCGCGGTAGGCCTGGATGATGTCGGCGATCGCGCCCGCGATCGTCGGGGCGGACATGCTGGTGCCGCGCCCGGCCTCGGTCGGGTAGTTGGGGCAGCCGCCGGTGTTCGGGTGGCAGGCGACCTCGCCGAACCAGCCCGGCGAGACCAGGTCGACCAGGCGGTCGTTCACGGACACGCCGCTCGAGGAGAGCGCCGCGATCTGGTTGCTCTCGTAGGTGGGGAACCCGTCGTTCATGGCGATCAGGCGGTTGTTGTCGACCGCGCCCGCCGAGATCACGTTCGGGTCCGACGCCATCGGGTTCATCGTGCCGGAGACGCCCGAGTCGCCCGAGGAGACGACGACGGGGACGCCCGCCGCGACCGCCGCGTCGTTGGCGGCGTACACGATCTGCGGGACGAAGTTGCTGTTGCCGAAGGACTCCGATGCGACGTCGGCCTTGACCGGCCCGAGCGCCGTCACGTTGTCGATGCCCTTGATGAGCTGCGACTCCGACTCGTGCGCCGAGTCGTCCTCGGTGTTGTTGTCGTTCAGCAGCCCCTCGTCGAGCGAGTTCAGCGGGATCGTGATCTCCGACTCGTCGACCAGGCTGGCGTCGGGGGCGAGGCCCTCGATGTAGAACTGGCAATTCGGGTCGACGCTCGACTGCGGCAGCGCGCCGGCGTAGCTGTAGGTCGCGGTGCCCTGCGCCGCCACTGCTGACCCGTCCAGGTAGGCCTCGTCGTTGGAGTTGTCCGCGGTGTAGCTCGGCGCGTCGAGGACGACGTGCGAGCCGTCGGCGCGCTGGAAGTTCGGGTTCCCGGCGAGGCTGTTCATCGACCGGATGGCCACGATCACGCCCTTGCCGGTGGCGATCGAGTTCGCCATGTCCGGCGAGCCGGGATCGCCGGTCGACGCATGGACGTCGGCGTCGGACTCGGGCTCCTGGGCCGCGCCGGGGTGGATGACCGACGACGTGGGGCAGGAGACGGAGTCGGTCGCCGCGGCCTTGGCCGCCGGCGCCGCCGCGCTCGCCGAGGCGCCGGACGTGTCCATCGGGACCTCGAGGTCAGGCACGATCTTCGCCACGGCGGGGTTGTGCTGCAGCCGCCCGACCTCCGCGGCCGGCAGCTTCGCCGCCACCGCGTTGACGCTGATCAACTGCGTGACGTGGCTGCCGCCGTGCGCCTGGATCGAGGCGATGAGCGGCTTCTGCTCGCGCAGCGAGGCGGCGACGCGCTGCTTGCTCTGCTTGACCAGGTTGATGTCCTTGTGCTGGTTGCGCAGCACGACGATGACGCGGCCGCCCTTGGCCGCCCCCGCCTGGGCGGGCGCGAGCGCCGGCGCCGCGGAGGCGGTGAATGTGTCAGTGGCCGCCACGGGACGCGTCACACTCCCGGATGGCCGGCTGACGGCGACGGCGGTCGCCACGCCCGCGACCGCCGTCGTGGTGGCGAGGCCGACGATTATTGGCATGCCCTTTCGGCCGGGCAGATGCCAGGAATTGCTCATCGCGCTCCATCCCCTCCGCGCAGTTGTGTTGACCGCGTCCGACCCCAGAGCCCCGCGGAGCCGGAACCCGGCGATCGTACGAGGTTTCTGAAGGGTGGTCAATCGACCCGGCGCGGCTATCTCACCTTCCACTCACACTCACAGTAAGAATTGTGTAAGAGCAGAGCGTGCGCCGCGGAAGCGGGATACTGCCCGCGTCAGGTTCGGAGGACGCACAGTCGCGGAGGAGGTCGGTCGATGGTCCAGAGATTGGTCCGGATGCGCACACTCGTCGGAGTCGGTGTGGCGGCCGCCGCGGCCGTGCTCGTGACCGGGAGCGGGGTCGCCCACGCCGCCGACCCGATGACGAAGGTCGCCCAGGGAGTCGACCCCGCGGCACTCCCCGGGTCGCAGGTGTTCGGCGCCACGCCGGCCGACACACCGGAGACCGTGTCATTCGTCCTGCGGGCGCAGAACCTCGCGCAGCTCGAGGCGAGCGTGACCGACGGCCCGAGCCACTTCCTCACGGTCGGCCAGTTCGCGTCCGCCTACGGCCAGAGCGCGGCGACGATCGCCGCGCTGGAGCGCTACCTGGCCAACTTCGGGATCCACACCCACGCCTACGCCGACAACCTGGACGTCGTGGCCACGGGGACGGCGGGCCAGTTCGACCAGGCGCTCGCGGTCCAGCAGCACCAGTACCGCGTCCCGGCGTATCCGGCCCACAGCGGCCTGCGCGGGCTGCCGGCGCAGACCGTCCACGGGACGCCGCAGTCGCCGCAGCTGCCGGCGTCGCTCGCCCGCACCGTGCTGGCCGTCCTGGGCCTGACCAACTACCAGTCGTTCGTCTCCAACGCCGTCCACGCCGACCGGCAGATCCTGGACCCGCAGGCGAGCAGCACCTCGCAGTGCGTCCAGGAGACCGGCCTGCCGAAGGCCTGCAACACGCCGGCCGACTTCGCCGTCGACTACGACCTCGACGGGCTCTACCGGCGCGGGGCGACCGGGCAGAACCGGACCGTGGCGATCGTCACGCTCGCCGCGCTCGATCCGGGCGCCCCGCAGTTCTTCTGGAAGAACGTCCTGGGCATGAAGCCGAGCGGGCGCACCGTCACCGTCACCGACGTCGACGGCGGGCCGGGCGCCCCGAGTGACGACAGCGGCACGGGTGAGACGGACCTCGACGCCGAGCAGTCCGGCGCACTCGCACCCGGCGCCGACGTGATCGTCTACCAGGCGCCCAACTCCGACCCGGGCTTCTTCGACGCCTTCGCCGACGCCGCCAGCCAGGACGTCGCCGACTCCGTGTCGACGAGCTGGGGTGAATCCGAGGTGGTGATCAAGGAGCTGATCGCGTCCGGCTCGGAACCGGCCGCGTACATCGCGGCGTTCGACGAGATGTACCTGGAGCTGGCGGCACAGGGCCAGTCGAGCTTCGACGCGAGCGGCGACGAGGCGGCCTATGACGACTACGACGAGTTCGGCACGACCGGACTGAGCGTCGACAACCCCGCCGACAGCCCCTACATCACGGCCGCGGGCGGGACCACCCTGCCGTTCACCGGCACGGTCTCCGGCGACGCCGGGACCGCGACCATCAGCTCGGGCCGGACGGAGCGGATCTGGGGCTGGGACTACGCCTGGGCGCCGACCGCGCAGGCCGACGGCGTGTCGCTGCAGACCATCGCCGAGGATCCGTTCCTCGGCGTCACCGGCAGCGGCGGCGGCTTCAGCACCGACGAGCCGCAGCCGGCCTACCAGCGGGGCGTGCCCGGCACCACGTCGTTCTCCGCGGTGCCGTACTTCAAGTCCACCGACATCGAGGACATCGGCGGCGGCGTGCTCGAGCCGACCGCGTTCGCCTTCGATCCCCATCCGCCGACGATCCACGGGACCGGCACCGGGCGCGCCGTACCCGACGTGTCCACCGACGCCGACCCGAACAGCGGCTTCCTGCTCTACGAGCCGTCGTTCGCCGGCGTCGGGCAGCCCGTGCTGCAGCCCGACTGGGGTGGCACGAGCTTCGTCGCGCCGCAGCTCAACGGCTCCGCGGCGGTGATCGACTCCTACGTCGGCCACCGCATCGGCCTCTGGAACCCGGCGATCTACGCGTTCGCCACCCAGCGCAACTCGCCGTTCGACCCGCTGAACACATCAGGGACGAGCAACGACAACGTGTACTTCAGCGGCACCCCCGGCACGGTCTTCAACCCGGGCGCCGGCCTGGGCGTGCCGGACTTCACCCAGCTCGGCGCGGCGTTCGCCGGCCGGCGCTGACGCTTGGAGCGACGGCCGCGGCGCCACCTAGACTGGCGCCGTGGCCGTCGCACTGACACTGCTGCGGGACGTGCAGTGGCGGGGTGAGGCCGTGGCCGGGGACCGCTCGCGCGCGCTGCTCGCGGCGCTGGCCTCCGAGCAGGCCCGCCCGATCTCCGACGAGCGGCTGATCGAGCTCGTCTGGGGCGACGGCGCCGCGGTGCCGGCCAACGCGACGAAGAGCCTGCAGGTGCTGGTGTCGCGCACGCGGGCCGCGTGCGGGGCCGACGCGATCGTCCGCGACTCGGCGGGCTACCGGCTGGGCGTCCGCCCGGCGGAGGTCGACTGCTCGCGGCTGAGCGCGCTCGTCCGCGCCGCCGGCGCGGCGCTCGACGACGACGCGGACCGGGCGGCCGGGCTCGCCCGCGAGGCGCTGGTCCTGGCGGACGGGATGGCCCCGGCCGACGGCGGCGGCGACCCGCTGACCGCCGTGCGCCGCGCGGCCGCCGCCGACGTCGCGCACGCGCGCGAGGTCGTCGCCCGGGCCGCGAGCCGCCTCGGCCGCCACGCCGACGCGCTCCCCGGGCTCGAGGCGGCGCACGCCGAGCGCCCGGACGACGAGTCGCTGCTCTCCGACCTGCTGCGCAGCGAGGCGGCCGTGCGGGGGCCCGGGCCTGCGCTCGAGCGCTTCGAGCAGCACCGGCGCGACCTGCGCGAGCGGGTGGGCGCGAGCCCGGGAGAGCGCCTGCAGCGCGTGCACCGGGAGCTGCTGGCGCTCGACCGGCCGGTGCGCCGGGGCGTGCGCTACGACGCGACGTCGCTCGTCGGCCGCGATCGCGACGTCGAGCGCCTCACCGCGCTGCTGGCCGGGGCGCGCGTCGCGTCGATCGTCGGCCCCGGCGGGATCGGCAAGACGCGGCTGGCGCACGTGCTCGCGCGCGGCGCGGCCGAGCCGGTCGTGCAGGTGGTCGAGCTCGTCGGCGTCAGCGCCGGCGAGGACGTGGTGGGGGAGGTCGGCTCGGCGCTCGGCGTCCGCGACTCGGTCGGCGGCCGCCGCGTGCTCACGCCCGAACAGCGGGCCGACGTGCGCGCCCGGATCGCCCAGCGGCTCGGCCAGGCCCCCGGGCTGCTCGTCCTCGACAACTGCGAGCACGTGATCGGCGCGGTGGCGGAGCTCGTGGCGTTCCTCGTCTCCACGACCGCCGACCTGCGCGTGCTCACCACGAGCCGCGCGCCGCTGGCCATCGCCGCCGAGCGCGTCTACCCGCTGCACGAGCTCGCGGTCGCCGACGCGGCGCGGCTGTTCCGCGACCGCGCGACCGCGGCGCGGCCGGGTGTGGCGCTCGACGACGCCGTCGTGCGCCGCATCGTCGCCCGGCTCGACGGCCTGCCACTCGCCATCGAGCTGGCCGCCGCGAAGGCGCGCGCGATGGCGATCGAGGAGATCGACCGCCGGCTCGAGGACCGGTTCGCGCTGCTGCGCGGCGGCGACCGCAGCGCGCCCGACCGCCACCGCACGCTGCTGGCGGTGATCGACTGGTCGTGGAACCTCCTCGACGCCGGCGAGCGGCGGGCGCTGCGCCGGCTGGCGCTGTTCGGCGACGGCTTCACGCTGGCGGCCGCCGACGCGGTGCTGGGAGACGGCGCGCTCGACGCCGTCCAGGGCCTGGTCGACCAGTCCCTGCTGAGCGTGCGCGAGCCGGCGGCGGGCGTCCGCTACCGGATGCTCGAGACGGTCCGCGAGTTCGGCCGCCTGCAGCTCGCCGCCGCCGGCGACGAGGCCGACGCGCGCGCCGCCCGCCGCCGCTGGGCGACCGGCTATGCGCGCGAGCACGCCGCCGGCGCGGCGGGCCCCGGCCAGTTCGCGGCGATCGACGCGATCGGCGCCGAGGAGACCAACCTGGCCGAGGAGCTGCGCGAGACCACGGCCGACGGCGACGCCGGCGCGCTCGTCGAGCTGCTCGCCGCGCTCGCCCTCTTCTGGGCGGTCCGCGGCCAGCACGGGCGGCTCCTCGTGCTGACCGACGCCGTCGGCCACGCCGTCGCCGGCTGGCACCCGCCGCCCGAGCTCGAGGCGGCGGCGCGCGCCGCGATGGCGGTCACGCTGACCAATGCGCGGATGACCGCGGACGAGGACGCCGAGCCGCTCCGGGAGCTGCTGGCGCGGCTGGGCCCGGGAGACAACCGGGCGCTGGCGGGGGTCGTACGCGTGCTGCTCGATTGGGACCCGGCCGGGCTGGAGCGGCTGGCCGAGGAGCCCGACCCCTACGTGGCCCGAGCCGCGGGGCACTGGCTCAGCCACGCGCTCGAGAACGCGGGCGACGTTGCCGGCGCCGTCGCGGCCGCCGAGCGCGCGCTGGCGCTCACCGGCCCCTCCGACGGGCCGTGGCTGGCGGCGATCCTGCACACGCACCTCGCCGAGCTGACCGCGCACCAGGGCGACCGCGCCCGGGCGGTCGGGCACGCCCGCGCCGCGCTGCCGGCGATCCAGCGGCTCGGGGCCAAGGACGACGAGGTGCAGCTGCGCGCATTGCTCGCCCTGTGCGCGATCGCGGACGGCCGCCTGGAGGACGCCGAGGCGGAGCTCGAGCAGATCGGCGGCGTCGACGACGGCGAGATCCTGGGCGGCGGGGCGGTCCGCCGCGTCGGCCACGCGGAGCTCGCGCTGGCCCGCGGCGACCACGCCGGCGGGCTCCAGACCTACCGGGAGTGCGCCGCCGAGATGCGCGCGTTGAGCTTCCCGGGGGTCGCTGCGACCGGTCTGGAGCCGTGGGTGCTGTTCGGGGAGGCCACCGCGCTCGCCGCCCACGCCCACTACGCCGGCGACGCCGACGAGGTTCACGGCTGGGAGCTGTTCACGGCCGCGCGCGACCGGGTCGCGCGCCTGCTCGCGCAGGCTCATCCGCAGCTCGACTTCCCGGTCGCCGGGGCCGTGCTGTTCGCGCTCGGCGCCTGGGGCCTGCTCAGGGAGGCGGCCCGGCCCGAGGACGCGGTCGTGCTGCTCGCGCTGGCGGACCGGTTCGCCTACAACCGCTCGGTGCCGACCATGGCCTGGGAGCGTGTCGCGCCGCGCGCCGGCGACCGGCTCGACGCACTGCGCGCCGGCTACGGCGACCGCCCGCCGCGCGCGCTGCTGGGCGAGGCGCGCGCGGCTATAGGTGCCGCTTGTAGCTGCGCACCGACAGCGGCGCGAACACGGCCATGACCCCGAAGCAGGCGAGCAGCGTCCAGCCGACCTCGGCGGTGACGGTGGCGTGGTTGGCCAGGTCGCGGGTCGCGGAGACGAGGTGCGACACGGGGTTGATCTTCACGAACGTGGCCAGCCAGCCGGGCAGCGACTCCACGGGCACGAACGCGTTGGACAGGAACGTCAGCGGGAACAGGATCAGCATCGAGAACCCCTGCACGGTGCGCGCGCTGGACGCGATCGTGCCGATCCAGGTGAAGATCCAGGCCAGCGACCAGCCGGTGAAGATCGCCAGCAGGATCGCCGCCACCACGCCGACGACGCCGCCCTGCGGCCGATAGCCGATGGCGATGCCGGTGAGGAAGGTCAGCCCGCCGGCGATCAGGTAGCGCACGAGGTCGGCCATCATCGGGCCGGCCAGCGGGGCGAGCCGGGACATCGGCAGCGACTTGAAGCGGTCGAAGACGCCCTTCTCCATGTCCTCGCGCAGCGTCACGCCGGTGGCCATGCAGGTGGTCAGCACGGTCTGGGCGACGATGCCGGGGATCATCAGCGGCAGGTAGCTCTTGCACGTCGCCGGAGATCGCGCCGCCGAACACGTAGGCGAACATCGCCGTGAACAGCAGCGGCTGGATCGTGACGTCGAAGAACTGCTCGGGGTTGCGGCGCATCTTCTTCAGCGCGCGCCAGGCCATCGAGAGCGTCTGGCTGACGGTCTCGGGGGCGGTCGCGCGCGGTCGGCTGCGCGCGACCGCCGCGGCGGGGTCGACGGCGACGACGGTGCTCATGCGACGGCCTCCATGAGGTCCGGGGTGGTCGTGTCATGGCCGGTGAGGGCGAGGAACACCTCGTCGAGCGTCGGCTTGGCGACGCTGACCGAGGCGATCTCGACGCCGGCCTCGCGCAGGGCGATGAGGACGTCCGCGGCCCGGTCGGCGACCTCGAGCGGCACGGTGATCCGGCCCGACTCGGGCGTGAGGACCGGCTCGGCCTCCAGCACGCGGCGCACGAGGTGGCAGGCCAGGTCCGGCTCCGCTTCGTCGGCGAGCTGGAGCTGCAGGGTCGAGTCGCCCACCGAGGTCTTCAGCTCGTCCGGGGTGCCCTCGCTCACCTTGCGCCCGCGGTCGATGACCGCCACGCGGTCGGCGAGCTGGTCGGCCTCGTCGAGGTACTGCGTGGTCAGCAGGACGGTGCAGCCGCCGGCCACGAGGCCGCGGATCGTGTCCCACATCTGGCCCGCGGGTGCGCGGGTCCAGCCCGGTGGTCGGCTCGTCGAGGAAGATCAGCGGCGGGCGCGTGATCAGGCTCGCCGCCAGGTCCAGCCGCCGCCGCATGCCGCCGGAGAACTGCGCGATCGGCTTGCTCGCGGCGTCCTCGAGCCCGAACTCGCGAGCAGCCGCCGGGCCGTCGCCCGCGCCTCCGCCGGGCGCAGCCCCTGGAGGCGGCCGAACAGCCACAGGTTCTCGGTCGCGGTGAGCTCCTCGTCGACCGAGGCGTACTGCCCGGTGACGCCGACGAGCTGGCGGACGCGGTGCGGCTCGCGCGCCACGTCGACGCCGAACACCCGCGCGCTCCCGCCGTCGATCGCCAGCAGCGTGGCCAGCATCTTGAGCATCGTGGTCTTGCCCGCGCCGTTCGGCCCCAGGACACCGAAGATCTCGCCCGGGCGGACCTCGAGGTCGATGCCGTCGACGGCGCGGAACGTCGCCGAAGCGCTTCACCAGGCCGGTGGCCTGGACGGCTGCTGTCATCGTCATGCCGCCAAGCTAGGCGGCCCCGGTATCACCGCGCCTACGCGGCGGCTTCGCGTCCTCTCATGAGCGGTCGAACCGAGGCGGCACGGCGGCCGTAGCCCCTGGCGAGCTCTGGCCGAAAGGAGAACCATGCGCCTGCGCGCCCTGCCTCGCACGCTGCTCGGAGCCGTCGTGCTCGCCGTACCCCTCGCCGCCGCCGCCGCTGCGCCGGCCGTCGCGGCCAAGCCGCCGGCCCAGGGGCGGTACGTGGTGAACGCGCTGACGTCGGATCAGCCCGGCGCCGCCGCCAATCGGGACCCGAACCTGGTCAACGCCTGGGGCCTGGCCGCCGGCCCGATGACCCCCTGGTGGGTGGCGGACAATGGCAGCAACCTGTCGACGCTGTACAACGCCGCCGGCACGCCGCTCCCGCTCGTCGTGGGCGTGCCCGGCGCGCCGAGCGGCACCGTGTTCAACGGCACCGCCGGCGCCTTTCCGGTGAACGGCACCGCCGCCGCGTTCATCTTCGACACCGAGGGCGGCACGATCCTCGGCTGGAACGGCGGCACCGCCGCCATGCCGGAGGTGGACGCGTCGCCCTCCGGGGCGGTGTTCAAGGGCCTGGCGATCGCCACCACGCCGTCCGGCCCGCGGATCTTCGCCACGGACTTCCACAACGGGGCGGTGGACGTGTTCGACGCCGCCTGGAAGCCGGTGGCGCACGCCGGCTTCGTCGATCGGTCCCTGCCGCGCCACTACGCGCCGTTCGGGATCCAGGCGATCGGCGACCGGATCTTCGTGACCTACGCCAAGCAACAGGCCCACAGCAACGACGAGGCGCACGGCCAAGGTCTCGGCCTCGTCGACGAGTACGACCTGACGGGACACCTGCGCGCCCGCGTCGCCCGGCACGGGCCGCTCAACGCGCCGTGGGGCCTGGCCATGGCGCCCGCGAACTTCGGCCGGTTCTCGGGCGACCTGCTCGTGGGCAACTTCGGTGACGGCCACATCACCGCCTACCACCCCCACCACGGGCGCTTCACGCCCGCGGGCCAGCTTCGCTCGGCGAGTGGCCGGGTCAAGATCGACGGGCTGTGGGCGCTCGAGTTCGGGATGGGCGCGGCCAACAACGGGCCGACGGACTCGCTGTTCTTCACGGCGGGCCCGAACGACGAGAACCACGGCCTGTTCGGCACCATCCGCGCGATGCCGTGACGCGACCCGGGCCCGGGCCGGGCGGCCCGGGCCCCCGGGGCCGGCATCTGCACGCCGCGCGTACGTACGTAGTTTCCACCGATCGCGTCCGGGCATCGGGCGGATGGCGGGACCCCCGGGCGGGCGTAAGTTCGGCTCCCCATGCGGGTGCCGCTGCGCACAGAGACCGACGCGTTCCGCGTCGTGTTCGGACTGGCCCTTGCCGCCGGCGCCGCGCTGCTGGTGGGCGCGCTGGCCGGGCCGGAGTACGGCATCGTGATGCTCGCCGCGGGCGTGGCGGCCGGGGTGGTGTTCGAGCTCGCCGGCCGCGAAGACCGCGCCGCGCCGCCGCCGCCGCATGTCGGCGCCCGGCGCGTGCTGGTCGTCGCGGGCGCGCCGCTGGGCGGCGAGGCGCTCGAGGAGGCCTTGGACGGCGCCGGCGAGCTGGCCGTGCTCGCGCCGGTCCTCGCGTCGCGCGCGCACCACTGGGCGTCGGACGTCGACCGCGAGCGGGCCGAGGCCGGCGAGCGGCTCGACGCGTCGCTGGCCTGGGCGGCCGCGCACGGGCTCGCCGCCCGCGGCGAGGTGGGCGATGGGATCGAGGACGAGCAGCGGGCGTTCGGCGCCGACGAGGTGATCGTCGTGCTGCGCGCCCACGAGCGGCGCAGCTGGCTGGCGGACAGGATGCTCGCGCAGCTCGATCGCGAGCTCGCCGTGCCCGTGCGGCAGATCGTCGTCGAGGCGGAGACGTAGATGGGACCGTCGCTGCCCCGGCGCCTCCGGCTCGCCCTCGGTGCCGGCCTGCTCGTCGGCGTGGGCGGACTGGTGGGCGTCGCCGCGAACCTCGGGACGCAGCCGAGCGGCGGGGCGGCCCCGGTGCGCGGCGGCCCGACGCCGGCCGCCCGCCCGGTCGCTGCGCACGTGGCCGCCGGCGCCCACGACTTCGTGCAGTTCGGCTGCTCGCAGTGCCACGGAGAGCTGGGCCGGGGCGGCATCGCGCCGGCCGTGCCGGCGCTGACCGGCGTCGCGCGGAGCCTGACACCGGCAGAGCTGCGGTCGATCATCGACCACGGGCTCGGCGAGTCCGCGAACCCGACCCAGCCGTTCATGCCGGTGTGGGGCCCCGTGATCTCGGGCAAGCAGGTCTCGGACCTGGTGGCCTACCTGCGCGCGGGCCTGCCCAGGGTGCCGACGGCAGAGCCGCCGCCGCTCCCGCAGCATCAGGGCGACGCGGTTGCCGGCGCCGCGCTCTACGTCCGCTACGGCTGCATCAACTGTCACGGCCCCAACGGGCTGGGCGGCGTGCCCAACCCGCGGTCCCCGGACCGGACGATCCCGCCGCTCTCAGGCCCGGACTTCCGCAAGCAGTTCAACACCGACGACAAGATCCTCGCCGTGATCCGCTCGGGCAGCGTGATCGGACGGGCGCCGATCGTCAGCATGCCCCACTGGGGCGGGATCATCCCCGAGAGCCGGCTGCGCGCGCTCGTCGCGTATCTCAAGACGCTCCAGTGACCCGGGGGAGGCGGCCGGGCGGCCGCTACGATCCGACGCGTGGCGCAGATCCCCGAGAAGCCCTCGCTCTCCGGCCTGGAGGCCAAGTGGGACGCCCGCTGGACCGAGGACGGGACGTACCGCTTCGACCGCACGAAGGAGCGCTCGGAGGTCTACGCGATCGACACGCCGCCGCCCACCGTCAGCGGCTCGCTGCACCTGGGATCGGCGTTCGGGTACATCCAGACGGACGCGGTGGCCCGCTTCCGGCGCATGCACGGCGCCGAGGTCTTCTATCCCATGGGCTGGGACGACAACGGGCTGCCCACCGAGCGGCGCGTGCAGAACTACTACGGCGTCCGCTGCGACCCGTCCGCGCCCGACGGGCAGATCCCCGACGAGCCGCTGCCCAAGGGCGAGCTGCGGGGCATCTCGCGCCCCGATTTCATCGAGCTCTGCCACCGGCTGACCGCCGAGGACGAGAAGGGCTTCGAAGACGTCTGGCGGACGCTCGGCCTCAGCGTCGACTGGAGCCTTACCTACGCCACGATCGACGACCGCTCGCGGCGCGTGGCCCAGCGAGCGTTCCTGCGCAACCTCGCGCGCGGGGAGGCGTACGCCACGGAGGCGCCGACCGTCTGGGACGTGGACTTCCAGACCGCAGTGGCGCAGGCGGAGATCGAGGACCGCGAGCAGTCGGGCGCGATGCACCGGATCGCGTTCGCGCGCGCCGGCGGCGGCGGCGGCGTCGAGATCGAGACGACGCGGCCCGAGCTGCTGGTGTCCTGCGTCGCGCTGGTGGCGCACCCCGACGACGCGCGCTACGCGCCGCTGGTCGGCTCAGAGGTGCGCACGCCGCTGTTCGACGTGGCGGTGCCGATCGTCACGCACCGGCTCGCCGAGCCCGAGAAGGGCACGGGCATCGCCATGATCTGCACGTTCGGCGACACCGCGGACATCGTGTGGTGGCGCGAGCTCGACCTGCCGCTGCGGGTCGGTCATGCAGCGCGACGGCCGCTTCCAGCAGGACCCGCCGGCCTGGCTGAACGCCGGGGGCGAGCACTGGGAGCAGCTCGCCGGCCGCAACTCCAAGCAGGCGCGCCGGATCGTGGTCGACCTGCTGCGCGACAGCGGGCAGCTGATCGGCGAGCCGCGGCAGATCTCCCACCACGTGCGGTTCTTCGAGAAGGGCGACCGCCCGCTGGAGATCGTGACCAGCCGCCAGTGGTACATCCGCAACGGCGGCCGCGACGAGCCGGTCCGGCAGGCGCTGCTCGACCGCGGCCGGGCGATCGACTGGCACCCCGAGTTCATGGAGACCCGCTACGAGCACTGGGTCGAGGGCCTCAACGGCGACTGGCTGATCAGCCGCCAGCGCTACTTCGGCGTGCCGTTCCCGGTCTGGTACCCGCTCGGCGCCGACGGGGAGCCGCAGTTCGAGACGCCGATCGTCCCCGGCGAGGCGACGCTGCCCGTCGATCCGGAGAGCGAGGCGCCGCCCGGCTACGACGAGTCCCAGCGCGGCCGGCCCGGCGGCTTCCTCGGCGACCCGGACGTGATGGACACCTGGGCGACGTCGTCGCTGAGCCCGCACATCGCCTGCGGCTGGGAGGACGACCCCGACCTGTTCGCGCGCACGTTCCCGATGGACGTCCGCCCGCAGGGGCCGGAGATCATCCGCACCTGGCTGTTCTCCTCGGTCCTGCGCTCGCACTACGAGCACGGCACGCTGCCCTGGAGCGACGCGCTGATCAACGGCTGGATCCTCGATCCCGACCGCAAGAAGATGTCGAAGTCCCGCGGCAAGGTGATCACGCCGGCCGCCCTGATCGACGAGTACGGCGCCGACGGCATGCGCTACTGGGCGCTGCGGGCCGCGCCGGGCGCGGACACGGCGGTCGACAACGCCGTGTTCAAGAACGGGCGCCGGCTGGCCATCAAGCTGCTCAACGCGTCGAAGTTCGTGCTCGGCGTCGGGCGCTCGACCAGCGGCCCGGAGGCGGTCGCCGAGGCGATCGACCGCTCGCTGCTCGCCCAGCTGGCCGCCGTGGTCGACGACGCCACCGCGGCCTTCCTCGAGTATCGCTACCAGCAGGCGCTCACCGGCATCGAGACGTTCTTCTGGCGCTTCTGCGACGACTACCTCGAGCTCGTGAAGAACCGCGCCTACGGCGACGACGACGAGCGCGGCGCCGAGTCCGCCAAGGCGACGCTCGCGGTCGCGCTCTCGACGCTGCAGCGGCTGCTGGCGCCGTTCCTGCCGTTCGTCACCGAAGAGGTGTGGTCCTGGTGGCAGGAGGGCTCGGTCCACCGGGAGCCCTGGCCGCGCGGCGCCGAGCTGCGCGCGCTCGCCGCCGAGGCGGATCGCGCCGTGCTCGACGTCGCCTCGGAGATCCTGTCCGAGGTCCACAAGGCCAAGACGTCCGAGCGCCGCTCGCTGCGCACCCACGTCGAGCGGCTCGTGATCGAGGATGCGCCCGACCGCCTCGACGCCCTGCGGTTCGCCGAGTCCGACGTGCGCGGCGCCGGCAACGTGCACGAGCTCGTGCTCCGCGAGGGCGAGACCCGCCTGGTCTCGGTCGAGCTCGAGCCCGAGCCCGAGCCCGAGCGGGCTTAGGGCAGCTCCCAGAACGGGCCGGTCAGGCCGAGGCCGGCGAGGATCGCCTGGCTCGCCGAGCGCGAGCGCGGGCGCCAGTCCGGCGAGAGGCGGTCGCCCCACCAGCGGTGCGCGAGCGCGCACAGGGTGGCCGTCGTCGTCGTCGCGCCGGGCTCGCGCCCCCCGAGCCAGCGCTGCACGTGCTCCTCCGACCGGAAGAGAAGCATCGCGCTTCAGGTGAAGACGATGTCGTCCCACCAGTGGCGGGCCGGGACGAGGCAGTGGAACAGCAGCGTGCCGTCCGACGGCCGCTCGCCCGTGACGTCGGCGCCGAGCGGCTCGCCGCAGTCCGGGCAGGTCGTCTCGATGCGGCCGTCGACGTGCAGGGCGGCGCAGATCCCGAAGGCGTCCCAGGCGCAATTCGCGTACCAGCGGCGCCCGGCGGCGTGGACCCGGTGGGGGGTGGGGACGGCCGAGAACGGGTTGGCCATGCGGAGCTCGCCGCCGCCGGCGTCGAGGACGAGCGCGTGGGCGTCGTGCAGCCGCCGCCAGCCCGCGCGGATCGCGGCCTCGTCGCGCCCCAGGGCGGCGGCGAGCTCGGCGGGCGCCGGCGCGCGGCCGAGGTCGGCGAACCGCCGGTAGGTGGCCTGGCGCAGGTCGAGGTCGGCCTCGTCCACGCGGTCAGCTTGTCAGCTCGCCGCGTTAGCAAGCGCTTAGTCGCGCTCAAGCGAACGGTTAGTGAGTGCACGCACACTCGGATGGACCCTCTTCAGAAAGTGTGCGCATGAACCGACGATTGCTCTCTATTCCCGCTCTCTCGATCGGCGCGCTGTTGTGCGTCTCGGCGCCCGCCCTCGCCGATACCGCGAGCGACGCCACGACCAGCGCCAACTGGGCGGGCTATGCCGCCTCGGGCAGCCAGTTCTCGAAGGTCTCGGGCAGCTGGGTGCAGCCGGCCGCCAAGTGCGCGAGCGGCAGCGGCGACGCGGCGTTCTGGGTCGGCATCGGCGGTGCGACCGGCCAGGGCGCGCTCGAGCAGGCCGGCACCGAGGCCAACTGCTCCGACAGCGGGTCGCCCGTCTACAGCGCCTGGTACGAGCTCGTCCCGGCCGGGCCGGTGACGGTCGACCTCCCGGTCAAGCCCGGCGACCACATCTCGACGACGGTCGGCGTCAACGGCGACCAGGTGTCGATCGCCCTGACCAATGAGACGACCGGCCAGAGCTTCAACAAGACGCTGCAGATGGACAACCCCGACACCTCGTCGGCCGAGTGGATCGCCGAGGCGCCGTCGGACTGCCAGGGCTCGGCCGCGGGCCAGTGCCAGACGGTTCCTCTGGCCGACTTCGGCTCGGTCGCCTTCAGCAACGCCACCGCGACCGGCGGCGGCCAGACCGGTACCGCCGAGCAGTGGGGCGCCCAGGCCCTGCAGCTGTCGCCGTCCGGCGGCTTCGACGTCTCGGCGCAGAGCAGCACCGCGTCGGCCAGCGCCGTCCCGTCCACGGTGAGCGGCGGGTCGTTCTCCGTCGCGTGGCAGTCCGCCGACTCGGCGCAGGCCGGCGGCGGATCGGCTGATCCCTACGGCTACGGCTCGGGTGGCTCCAGCGCCGATCCGTATGGCTATGGCGACGGCGGGAGCGGCTATGGCGCCGATCCGTACGGCTATGGCGACGGCGGCAGCAGCTACGGCGTCGACCCGTATGGCTACGGCGACGGCGGCAGCGGCTATGGCGCCGACCCGTACGGCTACAGCGACGGCTCCGGCGACTACGGCTACGGCTTCTGAGGTCCCAGCGGCCGGCCCGCCCCGCGGGCCGGCCGAGCCTCAGCCGACGGTGCGCGCGCTGCCGCGCGGCCCGAGGCCCCAGCTGACGATCCGCTCCGCGTGGATGCGGATCAGCGGCGTGGGCATGGCGATCGCCTCGCCGCGGCCGCGCACCTCGATCCCGCGCGGGCGCCACGGATCGGCGCTCGCCAGGTCGTCGACGACGATCGCGGCGCGGCCGCTGCGGGCCACGTCGCGGAACTTCTTCGTGCCTTCGAGCTCCGCGCCGCCGACGTCGATCGTGTCGCGGACCGCGTTGTAGATGTAGGCGACGGGGACCACGTGCGGCGTCCCGTCGGCGCCGACCGTGGCCAGGCGGCCGAGCTGGCGCCCGCCCGCCAGGTAGCGCCGCTCCGCCTCGGTGAACACGCTGGCCACCGCCGTAGTGTTGCGGGATGGTCCTGGAGGCGGCGGAGAACAACGCCCGCTGGTGCGACGCGGTCTGCCGGTCGCACGGGCTCGCCACGCGGTTCGCGGGCGATCTGTGGCGCGCGCTCGGCGGCGCGCCGCGGTTCTATCCCGACGTGGTGACGCTGCGGCCCGGCGCCGCGGTGGCGGACGTGCTGGCGCACGCGCCCGCGTCGGTCAAGGACAGCTTCGCCTGCCTGGACCTCGCGCCGGCGGGTTTCAGCGTCCTCTTCGCCGCGCACTGGCTCGTCCACCGCTCGCCGCGGCCGGCGGCCACGTCGCTCGCGTGGTCGCCGGTCTCCGCGCTCGGCGAGTGGACGGCGGCGGCCGGGCTCGAGGGGATCATCCGCGCGCCGCTGCTGGACGATCCCGGCATCCGCATCCTGGCCGCGCGGCGCGCCGAGGGCGGCCCGATCGCCGCCGGGGCGATCCTCAACGCGACGGGCCAGGTCGTCGGCGTGTCGAACGTGTTCGGCGACCCGGAGACCTGGCGCGACCTCCCGGCCGTGGCCGCGGCCGCCTTCCCGGGCCGGCCGCTCGTCGGCTACGAGCACGGCGACTCGCTCGCCGGCGCCGTCGCCGCCGGCTTCGCGCCGGTGCACCCGCTGCGCGTCTGGTCGCGCGAGAACCTCGGGGTGTGACCCCGATTGGCAACGCCGCGCACCGCCCGGTAGCGTCGCGGCGTGCACACGCGGGCCAGGCGCAGGCCGGACGAGCCGGAGCGGGAACGGCGCCCCGTCGCCGCGGCGCCGCTGCCCGCCGAGGCGCTGCTCGCGCTCCAGCGCACGGCCGGCAACGCCAGCGTCGCCCGGCTCCTGGGCCGCCAGCCGGCCACGCTCGACGCGCCCGCGGACCAGCTGCCCTACCAGACGTGGACCAAGCCGGACGTCAAGCCGATCCAGCGCGAGCTGCGGCGGCTGCGGCTCTACAACCTGGGGCTGGACGGGATCATCGGCAAGGTCTCCGACCAGGGCCTGGTGGAGGCGTTCGGCGGCGACGAGTGGCGCACGCTCGACGCCGCCACGGTCCTGAGCCGGCTGCAGACGGCCACCCGGCCGAAGACCGAGTCCGGCCACGAGCTGCGGATGGGCGAGCTGCTCAAGGACGGCCTGCTGGACCTCACCTTCGGCTACGGGTTCATGGAGGAGCTCGATGCCGCCCAGTGGGACGCGTACGCGAAGGAGATGGAGACGGCGCTGACCGCGCGCGGCTACACGGAGGACGCCAAGCGGGCCGAGCAGCTCTACGCCACCGTCCACCGCACGACGAGCGGCTTCGGGCGCTTCTTCGTCAAGGAGGACGCGCTGACCTACTCGCCGCCGGCCGGCAGCCCGCGCACGATCCCGGCGATCGTCCGCTTCATCATGAACCCGGGCGGCGACAAGGGCGCGGAGGCGCGCGAGGCGTTCGAGCAGGGCATGGCCCAGGGCGACGTGGCCTACTACTCCGGCCACGGCCGCTACGGCTCCGGCCCGGACTTCGACCGCAACTTCGGCAAGTTCACCCTGCTCGACAAGGACGGCCACGTCACGGACGTGTTCGACGACTACGAGGTCATGGCGCGCGAGCTGGCCAAGCACGGCGACCCCTGGCAGCGCTTCCTCCAGCTCCACGCCCAGGGGCGCCTGGAGGTCGAGTTCTCCAACGCGGGCAATCTGCGCCTGAACAAGCGCAACATGCACCCGGGGGAGTTCGGGGCCAAGCTGATCAACTGGGCGCTCGAGCAGACCGGCGAGCCGGTGGAGACGGGCGCCGGGGGCGACCTGGCCACGGACGCCGCGGCCACGCCCGACCGCAAGTACCGGGTGCTCGTGTTCGACGGCTGCCGCTCGCAGGACTACGAGGCGAGCATTCGCAAGACGCCGGGCTTCGACACGCGTGGGGCGGACATCATCGGCACCCGCCGCGAGGTGGGCTTCGGCGCCGAGGCCGAGGCGTTCATGGCCTTCCTGGACGGCCTGGTCGGCCAGCACTCGGCCGAGACGATCGTCAAGGACATGAATCAGCAGATGAAGGAGAACGAGGCCGGCTACACCAGCGCCCCGTTCGCCGGCGACGGCCTGGCCGACAACCCGTCGCAATGAGCCGGCTGGCGGAGCTCGTGGCCGCGTACGACCGGCCGATCGAGGCCGGGCGGGGGCTGCTGCTCGAGGAGATGGACGCGCTGGGCGGCGGCGCCGAGGCCCGCCGGCTCGCCGGCTCGCCCGACGCCGAGGAGCGCCGCGTGGCCGCCCGGCTCATGCACCTGCTGCCCGCCCCGGAGCACCTGCCGGCGCTCGAGCGGCTCGTCGCCGACCCCGACCCGGACGTCGCGGCGGCGGCCCGCCGCGCGCTGCGCGGCCAGCGGCGCACGCCCGACTGGCACGCCGCGGTGGGCCGGCTGGCCGAGGCGGACGACCCCGCGCTGCGCGCCGACGCCGCGGCCTGGCTGGACGAGAGCCGCCGGCCCGCCTAGCCCTCCCGCAGGTAGGCCAGCACGGCCAGGACGCGGCGGTTGTGCGCCGTGTCGGCGGGCAGACGCAGCTTGGCCAGGATGTGCCGCACGTGGGTCTCGACCGTCTTGGGCGTGAGCCAGAGCCGCTCGGCGATGCCGCGGTCGGTCAGGCCCTCGGCCACCAGCGCGAGCACCTCGCGCTCGCGCGCGGTCAGCGCGTCCTCGCCGCGCACAGCGCCTCCAGCCGCTCGCCCCGCGCCGCGCCCAGTCCGGCGAGCGCCGCGCCCAGCACCACCACGCGCATCCCGGCGCTCGCGCTCAGCCGACGGGCGCGGGGACGAGGCCCAGCTGCTCGAGCATCTGCAGCCGGTCGAACATCAGGTGGAAGCAGGCGTGCCGGCCGTCGCGGAAGCGCAGCACCTGGACGTAGTCCACGCTGACGGAGCGGCCTGTGGGCGGCACGTCGCCCGCCGGGGTGTGCAGGACGCCGTCGTGCGTGCCGGTGAACGTGCCCTCCTCGGCGGCGACGTCCCCGGCGAGGTGGAGCGCGTGGACATCGACGTGCGCGTCGGAGAACGCGCCGAACCAGCCCGCGTAGAAGTCCGCGCAGGCCGCCCTGCCCTCGCCGCGCAGGCCGCCCGGCGCGGTGAAGACGACGTCATCGGCGAGCACCGCCGCGAACCCGTCGATGTCGTGCGCGTTGAACGTGGCGGTGCCCCGCTCGAACGCCGCGCGCGCGGTCATGGTCATGGAGAGCCTCCTGGTCGCTGGGAACACGAGGCTCGCGCCGCGACGGGCGGTTCGCTAGAGGGTCGGCACCCTGGTCTTTTCCGCGCCCGCCAGGACCCGCGAGAGTTGCGCGCGGCCCTCGATCCCGAGCTTGGGATAGGCGCGCGAGAGGTGGCCCTCGACGGTCTTGAGCGTGACGTAGAGCTCGTGGGCGATCTCGCGGTTGGAGCGCCCCTCGGCCGCGAGCCGCACGACGCGCAACTCGCTGGGCGTCAGCGCTTCAACGCCGGTGCGCCACGCGCGCCGCGGGCGCGCGCCGGTGGCCCGCAGCTCCTCGCGCGCGCGGGCGGCGAGCGGCCGGGCGCCGCAGCGGGCGGCGAGGTCGAGCGCCTCGGCCAGTGGCTCGCGAGCCGCGGCCCGCCGGCCGGCCCGGCGCAGCGCGGCGCCCAACTCGGCCAGCGCGTGTGCCCGCTCGAGCGCCGCCGGGGAGCGCCGCAGCGCGGTCACCGACTCGCCGAGCAGCTCCAGCCCGAGATCGCCGCCCTCGGTCAGCCCGGCGACGCGGGCGGCGATCCCCAGCGCCCGCGGCGCACCGAAGCGACGCACGTCGGCCAGCTCCGCCCGCGCCTGCCGGCCGGCACGCTCGCGCTCGCCGAGTCGCAGGAGCGCCAGCGCCGCGCCGGCCCGGGCGTGGAGATAGCCGACATCGTGGAGCTCGGTCCCCCACACCTCGGAGCTGAACATCGCCGCGCAGGTCCGGAAGTCCGCCAGCGCCTCGGCGGGCCGGCCCTGCGCGAGTCGCAGGCGCCCGCGCGCGGCCGGGATCAGCACGGTGCCCACGCCCGCGGGCCAGCCGGCCTGTGGCAGCAGGCTCAGCAGCGCCTGCGCCTCGTCGAGCTCGCCCGCCTCGATCGCGACGTCGGCCAGGACGGTCGCGGCGAAGGCCAGCCCGGGTCCGAGGTCGCCCTCCTGCAGCACGCGCAGCGCGACCCGCGCGGCGGCGTCCGCCTCGGGGAGCGCTCCCAGCCGCAGCTTGAGCAGGCCGAGGCTGCTGTAGACGGCGACGAGCCCGCGCGCGCTGCCCGAGCGGTGGACCTCGTCGACCATCGGGCCCAGCGCGGCTTCGACTGGGGCGAACCGTTCCGCGGTGATCAGGCTCCACAGCAGGGCTGCGCGGGTGTCCCAGCTCTCCGCGCGTGGCGCCGCCCGCGCCAGCGCCGCCTCGAGTGGCGCTGCCGCCGTGTGCGCGGGGAGGCCGGCCAGCACGCCCGCCATGCCCTGCCCGACGGCGCGGGCCTCCGCCGCGCTGTCGCCGGCGGAGCGGTGCGAGAGCCGCTCGAGCACCGGGGCGACGCGTGCGGCGCGGCGTGCGTCGTGCAGGCCACAGACGACCAGCCGGCCCTCCAGGCGGGCGGCGAGCGCCTCGTCCGCGCCGCCGAGCTCCGCCAGCGCCCGCTCGAGCCCGTCGACCGCCTCGACCCAGCGGAACAGCTCCGCATGGGCCTCGGCCACGGCGAGCGCGATCTCGGCCCGCTCGCACCGGTCGGCGGTGAGCCGCAGCGCCTCCTCCAGGCGCGCGCACGCCGTCTCGCTGCCGGCGGCGGCGTCCGCCCGCGCCGCCTCCCGCAGCACGGCGACCCGCGCCGCCGGTGCCGGCGGCTCGGCCAGCGCCCGGGCGAGCAGGCCCGCCGCGGCCCGCGGCGCACCGTCCGCCATCGCGGCCTGCGCCGCCTCGCGCAGTCGCGCGAGCGCCCAGCCGTCGCCGGCGGGGCGCACGGCGAGCAGATGCGCGGCGACCCGTCCCGCCGCCGCCCCGTCGGCGTGCAGCAGCTGCGCCGCGCGGCGGTGCGCCGCCTCGCGCGCGTCGCCCGACAGCGACGCTTCCAGCGCGTCGCGCACGACCGGATGCACGAAGCGCGGCGGATCGTCGCCCGCCAAGACCTCGACCCCGACCAGGCCGGCGGCCAGCCGCGCGGCCGCGCGCATGTCCAGACCGCCGATCGCCGCCGCATGGCGCAGCTCGCAGCCGTCGCCCAGTACGGCAAGCGCCTGGGCAAGGCCCAGCGCCCCCGCGCCGAGCGTGTGGACCCGGCTCACAAGCCGCCGGGCGATGCCCTCGCGGCCGCCGGCCAGCAGCTCGCCCGGATCGACCTCGTCGAGCGGGCGCCGATCCTCCGCGACCGCGCGCAACAACTCGCTCAGATACAGCGGGTTGCCGCCGCTCGCCCCCCACAGCGCCGCGGACAGCTCATCGCCGGCCCGGTCGCCCACCGCGGAGCGGACGATCGCGCGGACCGCGGCCGCGCTCAACAGAGCGGGACGCACCACATCCCGCGCCTCGGCGCGCAGACCCAGCAGCGACGGATCCGCGGCCGCCGGCCCGACCGGCCGCAGCGCCACGAGCATGGCCACCGGCAAGCCCTCCAGCCGCGCCGCCAGGTACGCCAGCCAGCGCAGCGACGGCGGATCCGCCCACTGCGCGTCATCGACCGCGAGCAGCACCGGGCGGCGGCCCGCGGCGTTGGCCGTCAGCCAGTACAGCCCGTGCAGCACCGCGAACGCCGTGTCGCCGGCGCCGGCCTCCCTGACCCGGCCGAGCAGCAGCGGCCCCACCGCGGCGGCCGGCCCCGCCAGCAACGCCTCGCGCTCCTCCGCGCCGGCGCCGTTCAGGCGCCGCTCGAACAACTGCCGCACGACGCCGAACGCGAAGCCGGCCTCCAGCGGCGACCCACGGGCCCGCAGCGGCTCCCACCCCTGCGCCTCCGCGTGCCGGCACGCCGCCCGCACCAGCGCCGTCTTCCCGATCCCCGCGCGGCCCTCCACCACCAGCAAGCCGCCGCCGCTCTCGACCAGCCTCCGCAGTGCCGCCAACTCGCCCTCGCGTTCGAGCAGCCTCTCCACGGACCGACTCTAACGTCCCGCTCAGGGGAATCCCTGATCTGGATCGCGGTTCAGGGATGCCCCTGACGACGTCCCGGGAGGACGCTCGTAGCGTCGCGCCATGTTGCTGCTCGCCCCGCTGCTGGTCGCGCTCGCCGCGCACCCGACCACGCTCGTCCTCGACGCCCGCGACGGCGGCCTCCGCGACGCCGCCGGGCACGCCGCCGGGCGCTACGCGCTGCACTGCACGGGCGCCCGCTGCGCCGGCCGCGCCCGGACGGCCGACGGCCGGCTCGCGTTCGCCGGCGGCGCGCACGTCTGGCGGATCACCGGTGGCAGCGGCGCCTATCGCGGCGCGCGCGGCACCGTTCGCGCCTGGCCCGTGAGCGACACCGAGGACGTCGTGAGTGCACGCCTGCGCACCGAGGCGCCGCTGCGCGCCGGTGTCGTCCGCGTGCGCCGCAGCGCCGCGGCGGAGGCCGACCGCCGCTGCGGGCAAGCCGCCCGCGCGCTGGCCGCACTGCCGGCGTTCCCGTTCACCGGCTTCGACCCGCTGCACCCCGACCCGGCGCTGCTCCCGCAGGTGGGCGCGTTCTTCACCGGGCCGGGCGACCCGCGCCCGATCCTCCGCGCGCTCCACGTGCGCGCCCTGCACGAGGCGCTCGCCGGCGAGGTGGCCGTCCGCGACCGCCAGGACGCCGCCGCACTGCGCGCCGACGTCCCCGCGTTCGTGCGCACCGTGCGCGCGACCACCCGCGCCTTCCGGCGCGAGGCACTGGCCGCCCTCGTCCTCGGCGCCCCGCGATGCGTGCTCTGATCGCCGCGCTCGCCGCGCTGGCGCTGACCGCCGCACCGGCCCGCGCCGACGTCGTCATCGACCCCGCGCACCGCACCGTGACCACGAGCCGGCTGGCGCTGCGGTTCGACGGCGCCGACCCGGAGCGGATCGACTCGGTGGTCTGGACCGACTCCGCCGGCCACGCCACCGCGAACCTGGCGGCGAGCGGTGGCGGCAGCTGCGGGGACGCCCAGGAGTTCTGGGGCCAGTCCTATGGCGCCACCCAGGGCCTCGGCCCGTACCCGGTGGTCGGCGGCTCGGCCGGCACGTGGAGCTCGCCTGCGCCCGGGCAGGTGCGGATCGTCTCCCAGCCGGCGGCCGGCTGCGGCGACCAGATCGCGGTGACCACGACGTACACGTTCTCCGACTCCGGGCCGCAGGCGAGCGAGATCCGGGTGGAGCGGCGGATCGCGTTCGACGCTCACCCGGAGGCGGTGACCGGTCAGCCCGGGCTGCGCGTGTACGTGCCGCGTGTGCCCGTGAGCACGTACAACCGGCAGCTCTATCCCGGCCCGCAGGGCGACGTCGTGGCCGCGGGCGCATGCGACGGCTGCGCCCCCTACGGCGCCGATCGCTGGGGCGGCGGCTGGTTCGCCGACGACAGCGCCGCGGGCGCCGGCCTGCTGGTCCTGCGCGATCCGGCCGACGCGCCCGGGGCGGAGCTCGAATTCGACGCGGACGCGCTCTCGGCCTCCGACAACACCTCGATCGTGCTGCCGCAGCCGGCCGGCGGCTGGGCGAGCGCGGTCGACGAGGTCGAGTACCTGTGCTTCTACGACGCATCGAGCTGGCCGGCGGCCGACCGCCGCGCCGGCGCGCCGGCCACGCTGCCGGCCGGCTGCGGCCCGCTCCCGTCCGCCGGGCCGTCCGTCGCCGGCGAGCAGGTCCTGGGGGTGGGCGACGCCTCCGCCACCGTCGGCGCGGTCGTCGACCCGGGCGGAAGCGCGGCGGCGTACCACGCGGAGTGGGGGCCGACTGCGGCCTACGGGTCGCGCGGGCCGGAGCTGCCGCTGGACGGCGCGGGCGCGCGGTCGGTGGCCGCGCAGCTGACCGGCCTGGCGCCGGGTGCCACCTACCACTGGCGGATCGTCGCCGGCACCGCCGCCGGCCCGGACCAGACCGTCACCACGCGGGTCACGCCGCCGCCCGCGCCGCCCCCGCCGCCCGCGGCGGTGATCACCGTCCGGCCCGGGGCGACCACGGTGTTGTCCGGCGCGGCGTCCACGCCGGCCGGGTCGCCGATCGTCGCCTACGCCTGGGACTTCAGCGGTGCGGGCGCCTACTCGTCCGCGTGCGGCGCTGCCGACCCGGTCGCCGCGCCGGCCTATGCGCACGCCGGGACCTACACCGTGGGCCTGAAGGTGACCGCGGCGAACGGCGCCTCGTCCACCACCTCGCAGACCGTGACCGTCTCACATGTCCCCGCGGCGAGCGGCTCGGGGGTGCTGACGGGCTACGCCTGCGGCTCGCTCGTGGGCAACGCGCTGTGCACGCACCATGTCGTCTGGGGGGCGATGGTGGCCGACGCGCTCGACAACGGCTGCTTCGACCCGGTCAAGGTGCACACCGTCGACGCGCGCTCGCTCACGCAGGCCGAGCCGAGCATCGGCGTGCCGCCGGACGTGGCCGCCTGGTTCGCCGCGCGCGACGCCCAGGACTGGAAGGCGACGGGGCGCGTGCTGCTCAACGGCACGATCTTCACGCCGCGGCCGTTCGCGGTGTCCGTGAACGGCAAGGCGAGCACTCTGCCCGGCTTCGTCCTGATCGGCGAGACGACCGACTCGCTCTACTCGCCCAGCGCCGATGCCGCGCTCGCCCCCGGCGGAGGGCTGCCGGCCACGCCGCTGGCCCGCGCCCAGCAGATCGCCGCGCACCTGCCGGGCGCGCCGAGGCTCGCCCGGGCCGCGCAGGCGCCCGCGGACGTCTGCACCGACCCGGCCTCCCAGCTCGCGTCGTTCGGCGACCCCGCGGCGGCCGGGCTCGGCTCGAACGTGGACGGCTTCCCGCTCGGCGGCAGCCGCGTGAGCGTCCACGTGGTGAACGGCCGGGCGATCGTCTGCACCGACCTCACGCTGCCGGCGCTGACGCCGTGCGACGACGATCCGCAGGGCTTCCGCCTGCACGCCACGCTGGTGGCCGACCAGGGCGGGCTGCAGCTCCAGGACCTGCACGCGGCGCTGGGCTGCGCGATCATCGCCGGCGTCACCTTCTCGGACGTGACGTTCGACTACGACGCGAACGGTCACCACTGGGCGGCGGCCGGCACGGTCGAGGCGATCCCCGGGGTGTCGCTGACGGGCGAGGTCGCATTCGCGCACGGCGACTTCGTGCGCGCCTCCGTGAGCCTGGGCAACGACGCGCTCGTCGTCCCGCCCTGGCAGGTCTCGAAGGCCGAGATCGACGTCGAGCCGACGCAGACGTCGGGCGACGTGCGGCTCAGCCTCTATCCCGAGATCCCGGTGGTCCACGCGTCGCTGCTGGACATCGACGGCCACTACGAGCTCGTGTGGGGGCACGACCCGGCGCACTTCGAGCTCTCGGGCGCCGTCAGCACGCTCGGCGTGCGCTTCGGCTCCGGCTGGATCCGCTACACGCCGTCGCTGCACGCGGCCGTGGCGCACGCCGACTTCGACGTCGGCTTCCTCGACGCCTTCCGCGCGCACGGCACGTTCGACGGCAGCGTCTGGAGCCTCGCGCCGCTGCGGTTCAACCTGGAGGCCGACGCGACGCTGTCGGTGCTCGACCTGGTCGACGTCGGCGGGCAGGTGCTCGTGTCGAACAACGGCGCCGCCGGGTGCGTGGAGCTCAGCGGCTTCGGGTTTCACCTGCACGTCGGCGCCTGGGTGGACTGGGACACGGGCGACACCGGCGTGATGTGGACGGGCTGCGACGTCGGCCGGGTCCGGGACGTGCCCGTCGCGCAGGCCGCACAGGCCGCCTCGGGGGTGACGGTGGCGCCCGGGACGGCCTACGAGATCGTGGGCGTGGACGGTGCGGGCGCCGCGCCGGCGGTGACGCTGAACGGCCCCGGCGGCGCCCGCGTGGACGTCCCGGCGACAGGCGTCGTACGGGACGCCCGCGCCGCGGTGCTGCACGCGGGGACGACGACGTTCGCGATCCTGCGCGCGCCCGCGGCGGGCCGCTGGACCGTGGCCCCGCAGGCGGGCTCGGCGCCGATCGCCCGCGTGCGTGCGGCCACGAGCCTGCCGCCCGTGCGCGTGCGCGCCCGGGTGACCGGCCGCGGGCGGGCAGACGTGCTCGCGTACCGGGTGCGGCGCATCCCCGGCCAGACGGTGCGGTTCATCGAACGCGGCGCGGGCTGGCAGCGCGCGCTCGGCATGGCCACCGGCGCCCGCGGGCGGCTGCGGTTCACGCCGGCCGCGATCGCCGGGCGCCGCCAGGTGGTGGCCATCGCCACGCAGTCCGGCCGGCCGCGCGTCGAGCTGACCGTCGCCCGCTTCACCGCCCCCGGGCCGCCGCGGCTGACTCGGCCGCGCGGCCTGCGCGCGGTGCGCCGCGGGAAGGCGATCGTCCTGCGCTGGCGGCCGGTTCCGGGCGCCACGGCATACGAGGTCCGCGTCGGACCAGCGACTGCGGTCGTCACCCGCCCGCGCTACACGGTCCGCGCCCCGCGGGCGCGCATCACGATCCGCGCGCTTTCGGCCACCGGCCGCGGCCCCGCGGCGGCCATGCGGGCCGGCCCCCGGGATGGGCCGGCCCGCGGCCGTCGCGGCTAGGGCAGCGCCACGAAGCGCGAGAGGAACGAGCGCGCCGAACTCGTGTCGAGCCGGTAGTCGACGTTCGTGGACCGGCACGGCGTGTCGCCGGTGATGGTGGTGCCGGCGACGATGTCGGTCGACCCGAGGAAGTTCGGGCCGCCGGAGTCGCCGTAGCACGTGTTGCCGTTGCCGAGCGCAGGGTTGCCGGAGATCCGCAGCCAGCTCGGGGTGACCGCGTTCAGCGTGCCCGTGGTGACGTAGCGGACGTCGGCGTAGTGGAACGTCTTGCCGCCCGCGCCGCTCGTCACCGACTGCGCGCCGTATCCCACCGAGGTGAAGGCCGTGCCGTGCGGGAGCCCGGAGAGCGAGCCGGCAGCCGGCAGCCGGGCCGGTGCGATCCCCGCGGGCGCCGTGTCGAGCACCACGACGGCGATGTCGTGCGGGTCGCTCTGCGCCTGGCTGAAGGCCGGGTCGGCGTGCCACGTGCCCGTGTAGGTCGTGCCCGGCGCCGTGTAGACGGAGTCGAACGTCACCTTCACCCGCGACAGCCCCTCGTCGCAGTGCGCGGCGGTGAGGAACACGCGCGGCGCGATCAGCGTCCCGCTGCACTCCTCCCACGTTCCGTCGGAGAACGCCTGCGGCGCCAGCAGCGCGCCGACGTTCGGGTGCCCGTTGCCATCCGGCGCACCGTTGGTGATCGCGTCCGCCCGGCCGGCGAAAGCGAGGCTCGCGGCGGCCGCGACGCTCAGGATCTGCAGCTTTCGGTCCATGCAGCGGACAACGCGGCCCGCCGCCGAAGGTCGGCTCCTACTCGGCGAGGTGCGCGCGCACGGACGCGGCCAGCTCGTGGGTGAAGGCGGGGAACGGGCCGACCGCGGCGTCGATCTCCGCGGTGAGCGCGCGCAGGTCGCGGGTCTTCGCGGCGCGGACCGCGGACCGCACCGCGCGCACGAAGTCGAGCGAACGGTCGAGGAACTCGCGCGCCGCCGGGCGCTCCATCACCGGGTAGTGCGCGGTCAGCAGCAGCTCGGGATCCAGCGCGCGCAGGCGGCGGATCGTCGCCTCGTAGGCCGCGGCGTCGTAGTAGCGCGGCGGGATCAGCCGGCGCCCGGCGCGGTCGTAGACGCCGTCGCCCAGCACCGCGTCGATGACGATCGCCGCGCCCGTGCGGGCGTCCCACAGGCCGAGGTGGCCCGCCGTGTGGCCGGGCAGCGCCAGCACCTCCAGCCGGCGGTCCGGCCCCAGCCGCAGCGTCTCGCCGCCGCGCAGCCCGAGGTCGACCGGCGCGTCGCCGCCCAGCTCGCGGCGCAGGAACTCGACGGCGTCGGGCGGCGGCCCGAACCCGTAGGCCTCGTACCACAGGTAGTTGCCGGCCAGCATCGCGGCGTTGGACTCGACCCACGGGCGGTCGGCCTCGCCGCAGGCGAGCAGCGCGTCCGGGTAGAGCTCGCGGGCGCGGCGGTTGCCGCCGGTGTGGTCGACGTCGGCGTGCGAGGTGAGCACGAGGTCGACGTGCTCGGCCGCGGGGGCGATCACGGTGTCCGGCATCCCGGCCAGGCCCGTGTCGACGAGCAGCGTGCGCTCGCCCGCGATCAGGTACATGCAGACGTAGCGCTCGCCGAGGTCCCCCTCGAGACGGTGGATTCCGGGCGCGACCTCCATGCGGTTGGCATGATGCCGCGATGGCCCGGACGCCGCTGAGCGAGCTGCTGATCGTCGACGTCGACGTGCACGTGCACGAGAGCCCGGGGGCGCTGGCCCCCTACATCGACCCGCCGTGGGACGTCGCGCTGCGGGCGGTGGCGGACGTGCCGGAGCGCTACCTGGACATCCCCGGCTTCTCCCCGGGCGGCGACGGCACGCTGACCGCGCGCTTCCCCACGTCGCACGAGGCGACGCGGATGGTGCACACGCCGGAGCAGATGGTGGCCGAGCTGCAGGCGATCGACGTCGACCTGGCCCTGCTGTTCCCCGACCACCTGCTCAAGCTCGCGGTGCTGCCGCAGGCCGGCTACGCCGCCGCGCTGGCGCGCGCCTACAACGCCTGGCTGCGCGAGGAGTGGACGTCACGGCACCCCGCGCTGCTGCACGCGATCGTCGCCTGCCCGCAGGATCCGGAGGACGCGGCCCGCGAGATCGAGCGCCACGCCGACCACGCGGTGGCCGTCTACCTGCCCTGCGCCGGTTTGGACCCGCTGTGGGGCCACCGCCGCTACGACCCGATCTACGCCGCCGCCCAGAGCGCCGGCCTGCCCGTGCTCCTGCACGCCGTGACCGTCACCAGCCCGGTGTTCCCGTTCAACAACCACGGCTTCGACACCGAGTTCGCCCGGCACTCGACCTCGCACACGTTCTCGATCATCAGCAACATCATCTCGATGGTCTCCACGGGCGTCGTCGTGCGCTTCCCGGACCTGCGGATCGGCGTCACCGAGGCGGGCATCAGCTGGATGCCGTTCGTGTGCAACCGGCTCGACAAGGAGTACCTGGAGCGCCGGCGCGAGGTGCCGTTCCTGAGCGAGCGGCCGAGCCACTACGTCAAGCGCATCTACGTGGCCACGCAGCCGATCGAGGAGCCCGAGCGCCTGCGCGACATCGTCACGCTGATGGACCTCTACGACGGCGAGGACACGACCGTCTTCGCCTCCGACTGGCCCCACCACGACTTCGACCACCCGATGAAGCTCGACCAGGTGCCGCTGGACGACGCCCGCCGGGCGAAGGTGTTCGGGGAGAACGCGCTGACGCTGTTCGGGATCGATCGTGACGGTCGTCGGAACGGCCGCTGACTTCCCGCCCGGCACGCACCGGATCGTCGAGGTCGGCGGCCGCGAGGTCGGGATCTTCAACATCGGCGGCCGGCTCTACGGGCTGGCCAACCGCTGCGCCCACCAGGGCGGGCCGCTGTGCGCCGCGAGGACCACCACGGGGACGCTCGTCGCCGAGGCGCCGGACTTCACGCCGCGCTGGGCCTTCGACGGCGAGATCGTCGCCTGCCCCTGGCACGGCCTGGAGTACCACGTGCCGACCGGCCGCTGCCTCGCCGACCCGCGCATCTCGATCCGCCGCTACGACGTGGCGCTGGACGGCGACGCCGTCGTCGTCAGCCCCGCATCCAGCCGCCGTCCACCAGCAGGGTCTGCCCCGTGACGAAGCCGCTCTCGTCGCCGGCGAAGAACGCGATCGCCCGGGCCACGTCCTCCACCTCGCCGCGGCGCTTGAGCGACTGGGACGCGAGCACGTTGCGCCACAGCGCCTCCTGGTCGGCGTGGATGGCCGTGGCCGCGGTGGGCAGCGCGCCCGGCGCGACGGCGTTGACCCGGATGCCCTCCGGCCCGGCCTCGCGCGCGAGCGCACGCGTAAAGCCGATCACGGCGCCCTTCGAGGCGACGTAGGAGACGAGCAGCGCCTCGCCCCAGTAGAAGGTCACGCTGGCCACGTTGACGATCGCCCCGCCGCCGCGGGCCAGCATCTGCGGGCGGACGGCGCGCGCCAGCAGGAAGTAGCCGCGGATGTTGGTGGCGAACACGGCGTCCCACTGCGCCGCGTCGGCCTCGTGCCACGGCCCGATGGGATAGATCGCCGCGTTGTTGACCAGGATGTCGGCGCCGCCGAACGCGTCCTGGGCGCGGGCGGCCACGGCCTCGATCTCGGCGGGGTCGGAGACGTCGGCGTCGAACGCCTCCGCGCCCTCCAGGCCGGCCACGGCCTCCCGCAGCCGGTCGGGCTGCAGCCCGACGGCCAGCACGCGGGCGCCGCGCTCGGCCAGCAGCCGCGCGGTGGCGGCGCCGATCCCCGTGGCGGCGCCCGTGACGATGGCGGTCTTGCCGGCGAAGGACATGGGGCGCGACACTAGTGGTCACGGCCGGAAGCCCGCCGCATAACCCGGCGACTGCACCGGGCGGGGCCCGCCGGAATGCGGTGTGGTTTCGAACGGGGCCACTAACCTGCCGGCATGCCGCTCGTCCTGCTCACCGGCGCCACCCGCGGGATCGGCGCCGCCGCCGCGGTGCAACTCGCTCGCGGGGGAGCCGGCCTCGCGCTCGTCGGCCGTGAGCCGGAGCGCGTGGCCGAGACGGCCGCCGCTGCGCGGGAGGCAGGCGCGCAGGTCAGCGAGCACGTCGCCGACCTGACCCGGATGGACGAGGTCCGGCGGCTCGCCGCGGAGGTCGCCGAGCGCTACGACCGCATCGACGTGCTGGCCAACAACGCCGGCGCGATGTTCACCGAGCGCCACGTCACGCCCGAGGGCCTCGAGCGCACGTTCGCGCTCAACCACCTCGCGCCGTTCCTGCTGACCACCCTCCTGCTCGACCGGCTCGAGGGCGGCCGCGTGGTGACCACGGCCAGCGACGCGCACACCGCCGGGGCGCTCGACTTCGCCGACCTGCAGTCCGAGCGCTCGTTCCGGCCGATGGGCACCTACGGGACGACGAAGCTGTGCAACATCCTCTTCACCCGCGAGCTGGCCCGCCGCGAGGCCGGCCGGCTGACCGCGAACTGCTTCCACCCGGGCGTGGTGCGGACCGGGTTCGGCAAGAACGACGGGCTGCTCTACCGGGTCGGCCTGACGCTCGCCGGCCCGTTCCTGCGCTCGCCCGACCGCGGCGCCCGCTCGCTGGTCTGGCTGGCGCGCAGCGAGGACGCCGGCCGGCTCACCGGCGCCTATGTGGTGGACGAGAAGCCGGCGACGCCGAGCCCCGCGGCGCAGGACGACGCGCTGGCCGCCGAACTGTGGCTGGTCTCGGAGGAGCTCGTGTCTACCATGGCCGCATGAGGCGCCTCCTCCTTCTCCTCGGCGTCGCCTCCGCGGCGCTGATACTGGCCGGCCCGGCGTATGCCGCGCGGCTCTCGCTCACCGACGCCAAGCCGGTGACGCTCAAAGGCAGCGGCTTCCACCACCGCGAGCGCGTCAAGGTGACGATCCACGAGTCGTCCGGGCGCATGGTCGTGCGCCGGGTGACGGCGAGCAGTCGCGGCAGGTTCACGCTCCGAGTGCTGCAGTCCACGCCGCCGTGCGGTCGCTGGTCGGGCTTCGCCACCGGCTCGCTCGGCAGCCGGGCGATCCTGGCCGGGATGATGTTCCCGGACTGCATCGTCCAGTAAGCGGAGCGACAGGCCCACCGGGGCGACCGCGCTAGCCTGCCCTGCCTCAGTCCACGGTGTGGGAGGTTGATGTGAGGCAGGGAATGCGCGCGCCCGGGGCGCGTGTGGCGGTGGCGATCGCGCTGGCGGGCCTGGCGGCCGCGCCGGCGGCCGCTCAGGCGGCGCAGGGCCGCAAGGCGGTCCCGGCGGCCGGACCGCGCATCACGCGCGATGCCAAGGATCAGGGCGCCACGCCGAAGGCGGCGAAGCAGAGCCTGCGGGTCTATCTCGCGCCGCGCGGCGGCGAGGATGCGCTCAAGGCGGCGGTGGCCGCGGTGTCCACGCCCGGCAGCGCGAGCTACGGGCAGTTCCTCACGGCGCAGCAGTTCCACGCGCAGTGGGACCCGACGGCGGACACCGTCACGACCGTGCGCCAGTGGCTGAAGTCCGAGGGCCTGAAGGTCACGGGCGTCGAGGCGCACAACCGCTACGTGACGGTGACCGGCGACGCGTCGGCCGCCGAGGCGGCGTTCGCCACGACCCTGCACCAGTACGCGCAGGGCGGCGACACCTTCCAGGCACCGACGGGCACCGCCACGGTGCCGGACGACGTGGCCGGGGCGATCCTCGGCGTCAGCGGCCTGTCCACCAAGCCGCAGACGAAGGCGCCCAAGGCGCAGTTCCCGGCGGCGTTCGTCAACGCCCGGCCGTGCTCGGCCACCTACGGCCAGATCAAGGCCACCTACCAGGCCGACTTCAAGACGCCGCTGCCCGCCTTCCAGGGCAAGACGCTGCCCTACGCGCCGTGCGGCTACACGCCGCCCCAGTTCCGCTCGGCCTATGAGGCCGAGAAGGCGGCCAAGTTCACCGGCGCCGGCCAGACCGTGGGCATCGTCGACGCGTACGCCGCGCCGACGATCGAGAGCGACGCCAACACGTACGCGAGCCGCCACGGCGACCAGCCGTTCGGCAGCGGGCAGTTCAGCCAGAACAACGCCGGCGCGTTCACCCACAAGGCGGCATGCGATCCGACCGGCTGGTACGGCGAGGAGACGCTCGACGTCGAGGCCGTCCACGGCATGGCGCCGGCGGCCAACGTCCGCTACTACGGCGCGGCGAGCTGCTTGGACCCAGACCTGCTGGACCGGCTGGCCACGGTGGTCGACGAGAATCAGGTCTCGATCGTCTCCAACTCGTGGGGCGACGTGGAGTCCAACGAGGACGCCGCGGGCGTCGCCGCGTACGAGCAGGTCTTCCAGCAGGGCGCCCTGCAGGGCATCTCGTTCCTGTTCTCGTCGGGCGACAACGGCGACGAGCTGGCCAACACCGGCATCCTGCAGGCCGACTACCCGGCCTCCGACCCGTACATCACGGCGGTCGGCGGCACCTCGACGGCCATCTACGGCGACGGCACGCAGCAGTCGACCGGCTGGGGCACGCAGAAGTACACGCTGTCCTCCGACGGCACCAGCTGGACGCCGGTCGGCTTCCTCTACGGCTCCGGCGGCGGCTTCTCCAGCCTGTTCAACCGCCCGGACTGGCAGAAGACCGTGCCGGACACCGCGCCCTCGGGCCGCGCCGTGCCGGACCTGGCCATGGACGCCGACCCGACCACGGGCATGCTGGTCGGTGAGACGCAGGCGTTCCCGAGCGGCAACAGCTACGGCGAGTACCGCATCGGCGGCACGAGCCTCGCCTCGCCGCTGTTCGCCGGCTTCCTCGCGGTGACCACGCAGGCGGCCGGGACGCGCCAGGGCTTCATCAACCCGAAGCTCTACCGGACGTCCAAGAACAAGCCGGGCCAGCTGGTGGCCGACGTCAACGGCAACCCGATCAAGGATGCCGGCAACGTCCGCCCCGACTACGCGAACGGCCTGGATCCGTCCGGCGGGATCCTCTACTCGGTGCGCACGTTCAACCAGGACTCGAGCCTGGTCACCGCGCCCGGGTGGGACGACGTGACGGGCAACGGCGTGCCCACGCCGAAGTTCATCAGCGCGTTCAACGCGGGCTGATCTCATGAGACGCGGCGGGTCCGGGTTGACCGGGCCCGCCGCGCTCGATTAGCGTTGGCTCCCTTGCACGGACGCAATCGCAGATGGGTCGCCGCCCTCGTGGGACTGCTGGCGGCGGCGACGCTGGCCGCGCCCGCGGGCGCCTCCGCGGCCGTGCGCCAGTACTGGGTGGCCGCCGTGCCGGCCAGCTGGAACATGGTCCCGAACGAGCGCGACGCGATCGGCGGGATGGACTACGACCCGGCCCAGACCGTGTTCCCGACCGTCGTCTACCGGCGCTACACCAAGGGCTGGAAGCACGTGCTGCCCAACGCGCCGCAGGGCTCGAGCAACCAGAACCTGATCCCCGGCCCGCTCATCCGCGCGCGCGTCGGCGACCGCATCCTGGTCCACTTCAAGAACCTGGACAGCGCCTTCAAGCGCCCGCACTCCATGCACTTCCACGGCGTGCGCTACAAGCCCAGCTCGGACGGCGCCTACGTGCCGGGGTTCTCCGGCCGCGACGCCGACGTCGAGTACGGCCGGACGTGGACCTACACGCTGGACGCGATCAAGCAGTCCGAGGGCGTCTGGCCCTACCACGACCACTCGCCCTCGATGGATGACTCGATCGCCGGCGGGATGTTCGGGTTCCTCTCCATCCTCGGCCGCCACGAGAAGGCGCCGGACCGCGAGTTCGAGGTCGTGTTCATGGAGATGGGCCAGTTCCAGACGATCGACGGGCGGGCGTTCGTGGGCAACACGCCGGTGTTCACCGCCAAGGTCGGCGAGCTCGTGCAGTGGGACGTGATGGCGATGGGCTCCGAGCACCACACGTTCCACGTCCACGGCCACCGCTGGGTGACCGCCGGGCGCGACGTGGACACGCAGACCGTCGGCCCGGCCGAGTCGTTCAAGATCCGCTGGCGCGAGGAGGACCCCGGGACGTGGCTCTACCACTGCCACGTCGAGTCGCACATGATGGCCGGGATGATCGGCCTCTACCACGTGACGCGGTGAGGCGGCTCGCGCTCGCGCTGGTGCTCGTCCCGCTGGCGGCGCCGGCGGCCGCGCGGGCCGACGAGACCGACATCGGCATCGGCTTCAACGCGTTCGGGACGCCGAAGGTGTCCGTCCTGACCGGCGACACGGTGAAGTGGACCAACGTCAGCGTGCGCGCGCACACGGTGAACGCCGACGACGGCGGCTGGGCGTCGCCCGAGTTCGTCTACACGGAGAGCTACAGCCGCACGTTCGCCGCCCCGGGCGCCGTGCCGTACTACTGCCGGCTGCACACCTACATGCGCGGCGAGGTCGACGTGTCGAACGTGCTGCTCGACACGCCGTCCACGCCGGGCGCCGACGGGCGGCCGTACACGCTGCGCGGCCGGACGGTGGACACCTCCGGCGCGCCCGTGACGATCGAGGCCGACCACGGCGGCGGCTTCCAGCCGGCGGGGACGGCGACGGTCACCGCGGACGGCACGTTCGCCGCGTCGGTCACGCCCAGCGGCACGGCGAGCTACCGCGCCGTCTCGGGCGCCGACGCCAGCCCGCCGGTCACGCTCACCGTGCTCGACCGCAGCGTGCACGCGTTCGCCGCCCGCCACGGCCGCCGCGTCGCCGTGGACGCCGACGTCACGCCGGCGACGCCGGGCGGCACGATCGTCCTGCAGGTCCGCTCGCGCTTCCACTTCGGCTGGTGGCCGCTGCACACGCGGCGGCTGGACCGGCGCTCGCACGTCCGCTTCGTCTTCCCGAGCCGCAAGGCGGTGCGCGTGCGGGTGGTGCTGACGCTGCCCGACGGGGCCACGCCCCTGGCCGTCTCACCGGTCCTCGACGTTTCGGGGTTGCATCGGTGAAGCCGGCGCGGATAGGGTCGGCGGACCGATGGCTCGTTGGAAAGGAGCTCCATTGCCCAGCCGCTCGAGATTCCTGGGCCTTGCCGCCGGCGTGGCCGCACTGACGTTCGCGTTCCCGGTGGCCGCCCTGGCCAAGGTGAAGGTCGTCGCCGAGGGCCTGCCGATCAAGGACCAGTCGAAGTTCCTGAACACGGTCGGCGCCAACGGCGCCACGCTGCAGGCGGACGCGATCGACTACTTCCCGCACACGGTGACGATCCACGTGGGCGACTCCGTCAAGTTCGAGCCGACGGCGTTCCGCAACATCGACATCCCCGCGCTCAAGCACGGCAAGCAGCAGAAGCCGCTCACGCTGCTGCAGACCGGCACGCTCGTCTCGGGCGACAACGACGCCGCCGGCCAGCCGTTCTGGTTCAACGGCCAGCGGCCGAACGTGTTCTTCAACAAGGCGGTCGTCCCGCCGAACCCGCGCGTCGACTACAGCTTCACGAAGGTGCCGGGCGCCAAGACGGTGAAGGTGACCTACGACGGCAGGAAGGAGATCGCGAGCGACATCCCGTTCAACGCCGGGCCGCCGTCGACGCAGGTCAAGTTCACCCGGGCGGGGACCTACACCGTCTACGACGACTTGCACACCGGGGCGAAGGGCGTCGTCCGCGTGCTGGCCAAGCACAAGAAGATCCCGTCCACGGCGGCCGACAAGAAGGCGCTCGCCAAGCAGGTGGCGCGCGACTTCAAGATCGCCAAGGGGCTGCAGGAGGTCACGGTGCCGCAGAACACCGTCTTCGTCGGCTCGGCCGGCAGCGACGGGGTCGAGTACTTCGGGTACCTGCCGTCCACGCTGACCGTGCCCGACCACACGACGGTGACGTTCGCGATGACGAGCCAGTCGTTCGAGAACCACACGGCGACGATCGCCGCCGCGCAGAACGCGGACCCCGAGGCGGGTACCAACTCGCATCTCGGCAGGATCGCCGCGTCGTTCTTCCAGCCGACGCTCGATCCGGAGGGCGTGTGGCCGAGCGACGCCACCGAGCCCGCCTCGGAGACCCTCACCGCACACGGCGACGGGTTCTGGAACTCCGGCGTGCTCGCCCCCGCGTCGCGCAGCCCGGCGCCCGGGCTCATCCCGCAGTCGCGGAAGGTGACCTTCGACCAGCCGGGCACCTACCAGGTCTACTGCATGGTCCACCCGCAGATGCACGGGACGGTCGTCGTCACCGGGTGACGCCGCCCTTGAGTTCCTGCAGGAGGTTGCCGCCGTCGATGGCGACCGACTGCCCCGTGATGTAGGACGCGCCGGGGGAGGCGAGGAACGCGATCAGCTCCGCCACCTCCTCCGGCGTGCCGGGCCGGCCGACCGGCGTGCGGCGGCCGGCCTCGATCTCCTCGGGGGATGACGAGCCGGTGGCGATCCAGCCGGGGGCGACGCTGTTGACGGTGATGCCGCGCGGGCCGAGCTCGAGCGCCAGCGCGCGGGTCAGGCCGTCGACGCCCGCCTTGGCCGCGCCGTAGGCGGCCGAGCCGAGCAGCGCGCTGAGCGGGCCGGTGACCGACGAGACGTTGACGATCCGGCCGGAGCCGCGCTCGGCCATCTGCGGCGCCACGAGCCGGCAGAGCCGGAACGGGATGTGCAGGTTGCGGTCGATGCCCGCGCGCCCAGGCGTCGGGCTCCATGTCCACGAAGCGCGAGTGCTCCTCGGCCTGGCCGACCTGGACCATGCCGGCGTTGTTGACCAGCACGTCGATCCGGCCGACCCGGCCACGAGCCGCTCGGCCTGCGCCCAGTAGGTCAGGTCGGCCACGAACCCGCGGCGCCGAGCTCCTCCGCCCGCTCGTGGATGCGCGCGGTGGTGGACGTGACGGCCAGCTCGTGCCCGCGCGCGGCGAGCAGGCGGGCGGCGGCGAAGCCGATGCCGTCCGGGCTGCCGGCGCCGGTGACGAGCGCGACGGTCACAGGGACTCGGCCAGCGCGGCGACGAAGCGGTCGCAGTCCGCCGCGGAGATGACCAGCGGCGGCTTGATCTTGAGCACGTTGTCCAGCGGCCCGTCGGTGGAGATCAGGATGCCGCGGGCCTTCAGCGCCTCCTTCACCCGCCCGGCCTGGTCGGCGATCGCGCAACTCGGTCCCGAGGAAGAGCCCGTGGCCCCGCGCGTCGACCAGGTCGAGCGTGCGCAGGCCGGCCAGGATCTGCTCCCCGCGCTCGCGGGCGTGCTCCTGCAGGCGCTCGTCCTCCATCACGTCGAGCACCGCGAGCCCGATCTCCGCCGAGACGGGGTTGCCGCCGAACGTGTTGAAGTACTCCATGCCGGTGACGAACGCGCCGCGATCTCCGGGGTGGTGACCACCGCGCCGAGCGGGTGGCCGTTGCCGATCGGCTTGCCCAGCGTGACGATGTCGGGCACGACGCCCTCAGCTCGAAGCCCCAGAATGCGTCGCCGACCCGCCCGAAGCCGGTCTGTACCTCGTCGACCACGCACAGCCCGCCGGCCGCCCGCACGTGCGGCGAACGCCGCCTCCAGGTAGCCCGGCGGGAACACGACCTGGCCGCCGCAGCCCTGCAGCGGCTCGGCGAAGAACGCCGCCGGATCCCGCACCGCCTGGGCGCGCACCGATCCGGGTCGCCGGGCCCGGCGAGCGCGTCCCCGACGTGCCGCCCGCCCCCGCCCAGCCGGTCTGAACTTGTACGGGCTGATGGCGATCAGCGAGCCGAGGTTGCCGTGGTAGGCGTGGTCGAGCACGAGCACGTCCTCGCGGCCGGTGTGCGCCTTCACCACCCGCAGCGCGAGGTCGTTGGCCTCCAGCCGGAGTTGACGAAGAAGCACACGTGAGCGGGTCCGGGAACGTGGCCGCCAGCCGCCGGGCGTACTCGACCACGGCGGGGTGCAGGTAGCGCGTGTTCGTGTTCAGCACCGCCATCTGCCGCTGCCCGGCCGCGACGACGCGCGGGTGGCAGTGGCCGACGTGGGCCACGTTGTTGACCAGGTCCAGCCAGCGGATCCCGGCCGCGTCGATGAGGTGGGCGCCCTCGCCGCCCACGATCTCCAGCGGCTCGCGGTAGGCCAGGCTGAGCGCCCGGCTCATCACCGTGCGCCGGCGCTCGCGCAGGTCTGCGCGCGGCGTGCGCGCCCGGTCGCCGTCCGGCCGGCCGAGCAGCAGGTTCGGGTCCGGGCTGACGCTCTTCCAGATGTCCGCCTCGTCCGGATAGGCGACGCCGGGCAGGTCGGTGGCCCGGCCGGGCAGCGCGGTGAACAGCTGCAGGTGCAGGTGCGGCGGCCAGCCGCCGTTGACGTCCTCGGCGCCGAGGCGGGCGATCGGCGCGCCGGCGGCGACCGCGTCCCCGGTGACCAGCGGGCGATCGACTCGGGGTCGAGGTGGCCGTGCAGCGTCCAGAACCCGTCGTGGCGCAGGACGATCACGCCGCCGTAGTCGATAGGGCTCCGGGCGCACCGCCACGTCCTCGACCACGCCGGCGAACGGCGCGCGCACGGTCGCGCCGGCGGGCAGGAACAGGTCAGTGCCGAGGTGGACCGTGCCGCCCGGCCGTCGGTGTCGCGTACTGCGGCCGCCTTGTAGATCCGCGCTCCTCGCCGTAGCGGCCGATGCTCAGGCCGTCCGGGATCTCGGCCAGCTCGCTCAGGTCGAGCACCGCCGCGGGCTCGGTGGCCACGTCGACGTCGAGCACGGAGGCGGCGGGGTGGCGCAACAGGTGCCGGCGACCGCGCGGGCCTGCGGGACCGCCTCGTAGCCGCAGGCGTCGCGGAAGCGGAAGTGCGCGAGGTCGGGGCTCTGGCCCGCGAGCCGCTCGAGCGCCGCCACGACCGCGGACTGGCTGATCAGCAGGTACTCGTTGCCCGGCGCGGCGGCGTGCTGGCGGGCGGCCAGGCACACGCTCATGGCCAGCCGCGTGCGGGCGAGGTCGTAGAGCAGCGCCAGCTCGTCCGGCGCAGCGGCGCCACTTCGTGGTAGCCGCGGACGACGGGCGCGACCGCCCGCACCGGGTCCTCGCGCCCAGCATCGCGTAGGCCAGCGCGACGGCCAGCCCGCACACCCGCGGCGCCCACGACCAGGTCGCCGAAGTCGATCAGCCCGGCCACCGAGCCGTCCGCGGCCACCAGCACGTTGTGCTCGTTGGCGTCGTTGTGGATGAGCTGGCGCGGGAGCGCGCCCAGGTCCAGCTCGGCGAACCGGGCGAACACCGGCGCGACCAGCCCGCGGCGGCGCCCGTCCAGCAGGTCCATGGCCCGCGCCGCGTCCGGCGCGGCGAGCAGGCTCCAGTGGTGGTCGCGCTCCCGCGCGGGGTGCTCGACCCGGGCGAGCGCCGCGTCGGTCTCGGCCACCAGCCGGCCCAGCCCGGCCGGTTCGCCGGGCGCCTCGGCCCACGGCCGGCCCTCCAGCCAGCTCAACAGCCGCACCACGCGCTCGCCCTCGTAGGACGCGCCGACCAGTCGCGGCGCGCCAACCTCCGCCAGCGCGGCGTCCTGGAGCTCGAGCGCCGCCCGATCGGCGCCGGGCGCGTGCAGCTTGAGCACGTACAGGCGGCCGTCCGCGGCTTGGAGCCGGTAGTTGAGGTCGTGCTCGCCGGCCAGCGGCGTGGCCGTGGCCGCGATGCCGAAGCGCTCGCGGGCGATGCGCTCGGCCTCTCGCGCGTCCACGGTCAACGCCACAGTCCGCGCGAGGTTAGCGTTGCGCGCGTGTCCCCGGTGATCCGCTTCCTGCTCGGCAGCCTCGCGGCGATGGCCGTGGTCGTCGTCGGGCGTTCTTCGCGCTGCGGTCGGTGACCATCAGGAGCTCCGAGCGCGACACGCGCGAGCGCGTGCGCCGGAGGGCCGGCTGGTCGAGGAGGCCGGGCTGAGCGACGGCGTCCTGCACGGCGACCCGCGCGCGCTCGGCCCGGCTGGACCAGGTCGTGCGCCGGCGGGTCAGGAGCGACTCGATCGTGCGCGTGAAGCTGTGGTCGCGCGACGGGACGATCCTCTACTCCGACGAGCCGGCGGCTGGATCGGCCGGCGCTTCGGGCTCGGCGCCGAGGAGATGGCGCTGTTCCGCAACGGCCGCGCCGACGCGGAGATCAGCGACCTGGCCAAGCCCGAGAACCGCTTCGAGCGCCAGGACGGCAAGCTGCTGGAGGCGCACACGGCCGATCCGCACGCCGGACGGCACGCCGCTGCTGTTCGAGATCTACCAGCGGTTCAGCTCGGTCAGCGCCAGCGCGCGCGCGGCTGCTGCGGCATGCTCGCGCTCCCGCTGCTCGGCGCGGCCTGCTCGTGCTGCTGCTGATCCAGCTGCCGCTCGCGCGTCGCTGGCCCGGCGGCTGCAGCGCGGCCACGAGCGAGCGCGAGCGGCTGCTGGCCAGCGCGATCGAGGCCGTCGAGCGCGAGCGCCGCCGGATCGCGCCGACCTGCACGACGGCGTCGTCCAGGACCTCGCCGGCGTCGCCTTCGGGCTGGCGCCGCTGGCCGAGGACGCCGCCCGGCGCGGCGCCGGCGCGGAGGCGGGGGCGCTGCGCGACGCGATCGCGCCGGCTGCGCGCCGGCGTGCGCGAGCTGCGCACGCTGCTCGTCGGGCATCCACCCGCCGAGCCTGCGAGTCGACCGGGCTGCAGGCCGCGCTGCACGACCTGCTGAGCCCGCTCGAGGCCGACGGCATCGCGACCGAGCTGCGAGTGTCGACGACGGCGTCGGCTCGACGCGGCGGACGCGCTCGTCTACCGCGTCGCCCGCGAGGCGCTGCGCAACGTCGCAGGCGCACGCCGCGCGCCAGTCCGACGTGCGGGTGCGTGCCGAGCCGGACCCGGCTCGTGGTCGCGGACGACGGGCGGGGCTTCGCGCCGACGACGAGCGCGAGCGCCGCGGCGAGGACGGCCACGTCGGGCTCACGCTGCTCGAGGAGGCTGGTCGCGCGAGGCCGACGGCCGCTCGACGTGCGCTCGCGCCCCGGCGCCGGGCACGACGGTCGCGCTGGAGGTGCCGCGACCGATGATCCGCGTGCTGCTCGCCGACGACCACGGCGTGATCCGGGACGGGCTCGGGCGGCTGATCGGCGCGCTCGACGGACGTCGAGCTGGTCGGCGTCGCCGCCGACGGCGCGGAGGCGGTCGAGCAGTCGCGCGCGCGCTCGCGCCCGACGTCGTGCTGATGGACCTCGACGATGCCCGGCTCGACGGCATCGAGGCGACGCGGCGGATCCTCGCCGACCGCCCCGCGACCGCGCGTGCTCGTGCTGACGTCGTTCTCCGACCGCCCGCGGATCCTCGGCGCGCTCGAGGCGGGCGCGTGCGGCTACCTGCTCAAGGACGTCGACGCCGACGAGGTGGCCGAGGCGATCCGGGCGGCCGCGCGCGGCGAGTCGCCGCTGCGATCCGCGGGCGGCCCGCACCGTGCTCGACGCCCGCCGCGAGCCCGACCCGCTCGGACGCGCTGTCGGCCGCGCGAGCGCGAGGTGCTCGCGCTGCTCGTCGAGGGGATGCCGAACAAGCTGATCGCCCGCCGGCTGGGGATCAGCGAGAAGACGGTCAAGGCGCACCTCACGCGCATCTTCCGCGCGATCGGCGTGACCGACCGCACGCAGGCCGCGCTGTGGGCCGAGCGCCACGGCCTGCGACCAAAGTCGCATTGATCCCCCGACCCCCGGTGCGGGAGATTCGCCGCATCGGTCCTTCCCCCGCCGCCGGCGAACCGTGCCTCGCCGGCGGCGGCGGCCCTCCCTAGGGCAATCAACGGATACCGAGGATCAGGCGACAGCGGCGGGCTTGCCGCGCACCGTGCGGTTCTTGCCCGCCCGCTTCGCCTCGTAGAGCGCCGTGTCGCTGGCCTGGATGAGCGCCGCCGGGTCGACGGTGAAGCGGTCGAGCGCGCTGACGCCGGCGCTGATGGTCAGCTGCAGCACGCCGCCGTCCTCCAGCGGCACCGCGAGCGCCTCGACGCCGCGGCGGATCGCCTCGGCGATCGTGAAGCCGCCGTCGAGGTCGGTCTCCGGCAGGATCAGCGCGAGCTCCTCGCCGCCGTAGCGGGCGGGCACGTCGGTGCTGCGGCAGGCGTCGCGCAGCACCTTGGCCACGGCCTGGAGCACGCGGTCGCCCTGCGGGTGGCCGTAGGTGTCGTTGACCGCCTTGAAGTTGTCGAGGTCGAACAGCACGAGCGCCAGCGGCCGGTGCGTGCGGCGCATGCGCGTGAACTCGAAGCTCAGCGCGTCGCGGAAGCGGCGGTGGTTGGCCAGCGCGGTGAGCTCGTCCACGGTGGCCTGGCGCTGGAGCTGGTCGTGCAGCGCGACGTTCTCGATCGCCACCGCCGCCTGCTGGGCGAGATAGCCGAAGAGGCCCTGCTCGGCCGGGGTGAACGGCCGGTCGCGGCGGGCGATGCACAGCGTGCCGGCGTCCTGCTGGTCGGGCTGGACCGGGTGCGCCATCGCCGCATAGAGGCCGTCGTCGGCGATCCGCAGCCGGCCGTCGCGCCCCGCGTGGTGCTCGGCGGCGGCCAGCGCGATCCGCGGCGGCTCGAGCGCCGGCTCCGATTGCCACTCGATCGTCTCGCCGGCCAGGGTCACGCGGCCGTGGTGGGCCTCCAGGGCCTCGCCGGCCGTGCGCAGGACGAGGTTGACCAGCGCCGTGCGGTCGGGCTTGGAGGCGAACGACTCGCCGATCCGGCGGAGCGTGCGGTCCAGCCGGGCGGCCTGCTCGGCGAGCTGGTCGCCGCGCCGCACCGCCTGCTCGATGCGGGTGCGCCGGTCGATGGCCAGCGCGGCCAGCAGCGCGAGCAGCGGCGTGCCCAGCAGGACCGCGTAGGGGTGCGGGCCGGCGGCGATGGCCACGGCGAAGCCGACCGGCACGAGCGCCACGTCGACGCGATAGACGGACAGCAGCACGCGCAGCACGTCGCCCGGCGAGATCCCGCGGCCGAGCCACTCGCGCGCGGTCGCGGCCACGAGGTCGACGGCGAACTGCGCCGCCAGCGCGAGCGCCAGCACCCACCACGAGGAAAGCCGCGGGCCGGGCTCACCCGCTGCCAGGAAGACCAGTGCGGCGCCCACCACGTGCCACGCGTCGGCCACCGCGGTCAGGATCCGCTCGGGGTGCGCGCGGCGCAGCAGGCTGTCGATCACCGACGTGCCCGCGAGCGTGAGCGCCAGCAGCGCAGGCAGCGCGTCGACCGGCAGCAGGTAGAGCATCGGCACGAGCACGAACTCGTTCGGCATGGCGTAGCCCGAGCCGAAGTACAGGCGCACGCGCGAGGCGAACGCGTATGTCAGGCAGAGAACCACGGCGAGCCCGAGGTTGAGCGGCCGGCGCGAGTCCATCAGCAGCGGGAGCGCCACCGCCACCGCGATGAAGCCGGCCGCAGCGGCGCCCTCGACCCGCAACTCGCGCGGCGTCAGGCGGCGCGATTGATACGGCCGCCAGAACTCGAGCAGCCGCTCGGCGCGCGGACCCGCTCGATCAGGTGTTGAATTCGACCCTTCCATGGCTAAGCTCTGGGCAGTAGTGTGACGATGTAGCCAGCATCGACACAGTCGTCCTTCGGTCGAGTCGAGGCCCCCTCGAGCTAAAGGTCTCCGGAAGGGATTCCATCTTGAACCCCCGCACTTCCCACGGTTTCGCAAAACCCCGACGGCTGTTGGTGGCCGCAGTTGTGGCCGCCTGCGTCGGCGGCGCGGCACCGGCGGCCTATGCCGACGACTCGGGGGGCTCGACGAACATCGGCGGCTACACCGTCTCGACGGCGCCCACGGGCGGCACGACCGACCCGAACACGTACGGCAAGGGCGACGACACCGACACGTACGGCAAGGGCAGCTCGACCGACTCGTCGACCACGACGAGCACGACGACGAGCGACCCGACCGCGCAGGGCTCCGGCACCGACACCTACGGCAAGGGGTAGCCGCCGCTCACAGGTGACGCATCTGCGTCACGCTGAAGGCCGCCCCTGACGGGTCGGCCAGCACGGCCGTCCGGCTCATCGGCGTGTCGGACGGCTCCGCCAGCACGGCGCCGCCGAGCTCGCCCGCGCGCGCGGCCGTTCCGTCGGCGTCGCTCACCCAGAAGTCGACGCTCCAGCGCGCCGGGCCGTCCGCGGCCATCATCAGCGCGACGACCTCGCGCGAGACCGGCTGCTGCGGCTCGCCGCCGACGTAGCCCGGCAGGCGGAACATCGTCACCGGGCCGAACGCCTCGGTCGTCCAGCCGAACACGGCGGCGTAGAACGCGGCCGCGCCCTCGGGATCGGGCGTGTCCAGCCGGCTCATCGCCCAGGCGCCGGGCTCGTTCACCCGCTCGGCGCCGCTCAAGCCCTGCGGGCGCCAGATCCCGAACACCGCGCCGCCCGGATCGGCGACGGCGGCGAAGCGGCCGGTCGGCAAGTCCATCGGGCCGGCGAGGACGGTGCCACCGGCCGCGCGGACCTGCTCCGCCGTGGCGTCGGGGTCGTCCACCTGGACGTTCGTGATCCAGGCGGCGCCCGAGCCCTCGGTCTGCGGGGCCACGCCGGCCACCGCGCGCCCGCCCAGGCGGGCGGTGAAGGCGCCGTCGCCGTAGGCGCAGTCCCAGCCGAACAGCGCGCCGTAGAACTCAGCGCCCGCGTGGCAGTCGGGCTGCAGGGCGACGACCCAGAACGGGACGCCGTGCTCGTATCCGTCGCGCTCGCTCATCTGGACTCCCTTCGGATTGCCGTCGGCGCAGCGTACCATAGACTTGGAAAAACCAACCAGCTAATCTGTTTGACCGATGCGCACCTACGGAGACCGCTGCGGGATCGCTCGCGCCCTCGACGTCGTGGGGGAGCGCTGGGCGCTGCTGGTGGTGCGCGAGCTGCTGCTCGGACCGAAGCGCTTCACCGACCTCCGCGCCGGGCTGCCGCACGTCGGCCCCGACGTGCTGTCGCAGCGGCTGCGCGAGCTGGAGGCGGCGGGGATCGTCCGCCGCGCCACGCTGCCGCCGCCCGCCGCCTCGAAGGTCTACGAGCTCACGCCGCGCGGCGCGGACCTCGAGCCGGCCGTGCTGGCGCTCGGCCGCTGGGGCAGCGCCGCGCCCGTCCCGGAGGACGCGCGGATCGGCGCCGACGCGTTCGTGATCGCGCTGAAGACGCTGTATGCGCCCGACGGCGCCGGCGGGGCCTACGAGCTGCGCCTGGGCGACCAGTCCTTCACCGTCGCGCCGGACGGCGCGCACCTGCTGGCCCGCCGCGGCGCCGCCGAGGATCCGGACGCGGTGCTCACCGGCGAGCCCGGCGCGCTGGCCGGCTGGCTGTGGCACGGCCGCCCGCTCGACGGCGCCTCCGTCGCGGGCGAGCCGGCGGCGGTCGAGCGCTTCAGGCGACTGTTCCCACTCCCCGCCTAGTGGACGCGTCCAGACGTACGACGCATTCCGGCGGGCCCAGCTCGCCGGGTTATGCGCCGTACGTCCGGACGAGTCCACGAGCTCTCGCATCGGGCGCGGCGGTGCGGGCCAGGTCCGCCGCGCGGTCGTCGCCCTGCTCCTGCGAGACGCCGCTCGGCCCGCACGCGGGCGCGGTAGACGTCGACCTCGCGGGCGACCTGTCGGCTCGTCCCAGCCGAGCACCTCGCGCCATCAGCCGGGCTGCCGGGCGCGGCGGCTTCCAGGCCGCGGTCCCACGTCTCGATCGAGATCCGCGTGCGCCGGGTGAGCACGTCGTCGAGGTGCAGCGCGCCCTCGTGCGTGGCGGCGTAGCGCACCTCGACGGCCAGGTAGTCGTCGGCGCCGGGCAGCGGCCGGCTCAGCTCGGGGCGCTCACGCAGCTCGGCCAGCAGGTCGTCGATGCACGACCCGTAGCGGCGCAGCAGGTGCTCGATGCGCGACCACGTGCAGGCCGCTGACATCGGCCAGGCGCTCGCGCCGGTTCCACAGCGCGCGGAAGCCGGACGCGCCGAGCAGCGCGGTGCGTGTCGGTGACCGACGGCGGGACCGAGCGGTCCAGCCCGCGCGCCACCGCGTCGATGGCGTCGGCGGCCATCACCCGGTAGGTCGTGTACTTGCCGCCGGCCACGGCCACCAGCCCGGGCGTGGGCACGGCGACCGTGTGCTCGCGCGAGAGCTGGCTGCTCGGCTCCGACTCGCCGGCCAGCAGCGGCCGCAGCCCGGCGTAGACGCCCTCGACGTCCTCGTGGCCGAGCGGCTGGGTGAGCACGGCGTTGACGCGCTCGAGCAGGTAGTCGATGTCCGTGCGGCTGGCGGCCGGATGCTGCCTTGTCGAGGTTCCAGTCGGTGTCGGTGGTGCCGACGATCCAGTGCCGCCCCCAGGGGATGACGAACAGCACGCTCTTCTCGGTGCGCAGGATCAGCCCGGTGTCGAGCTGGATCCGGTCGCGCGGGACGACGAGGTGGATGCCCTTGGACGCCCGCACCTGGAACTTGCCGCGCTCGCCCACCAGGTGCTGCACGTCGTCGGTCCACACGCCGGTGGCGTTGACCACCGCGCGCGACCGCAGCACCGAGCTCGTCGCCGGTCTGCTCGTCGCGCACGCGGACGCCGGTGACGCGCTCGCCCTCGCGCACGAAGCCGACCACGCGCGCGTCGCTGGCCACGGCCGCGCCGAACTGGGCGGCCGTGCGGGCCAGCGTGAGCGTGTGGCGGGCGTCGTCGACCTTGGCGTCGTAGTACTGGACGGCGCCGACGAGCGCGTCCTTGCGCAGCGCCGGGGCGATCCGCAGCGCGCCGCGGCGGGTCAGGTGGCGGTGGCGCGGCAGCCCCGCGTGCCCGCCCAGGCTGTCGTAGAGCGCCAGGCCGGCGCCGACGTAGGCGCGCTCCCAGTGCGCGCGCAGCGGGTAGAGGAACGGCACCGGCTGGACGAGGTGCGGGGCCAGCGTGTTCAGCAGCAGGCTGCGCTCTCTGCAGCGCCTCTCGCACCAGCCCGAAGTCGCCCTGCTCGAGGTAGCGCAGGCCGCCGTGGACCAGCTTGCTCGAGCGGCTCGACGTGCCGGCGGCGTAGTCGCGCGCCTCCACCAGCGCCACCGACAGCCCGCGGGTGGCGGCGTCCAGCGCGCTGCCCGCGCCGACGACGCCGCCGCCGATCACCACGACGTCGAAGCGCTCCTCGCGCATGCGGGCCAGCGCCGCGCGGCGCTGCGCCGGTCCGAGGCGGCTGGCATCGTTCACGCCCGCCACGCTAGCGAGGAGAGAGATGGCGGACTACATCGCCGCGATCGACCAGGGCACGACTCGAGCACGCGCTTCATCCTGTTCGACCAGCGACGGCAGGATCGTCACGGTCGACCAGCGCGAGCACGAGCAGATCACGCCGCAGGCCGGGCTGGGTCGAGCACGACGCCACCGAGATCTGGCGCCGCACGCGCGAGGTGATCGGCGGCGCGCTGGCCGAGCTCGCGACGCCGAGGCCGGCGACGTCGCCGCCGATCGGGCATCACCAACCAGCGCGAGACCACGGTGGTCTGGGACCGCGAGACCGGCGAGCCGGTCCACAACGCGATCGTCTGGCAGGACACGCGCACCGACGCGATCGTGCGCGAGCTGGCCGGCGACGAGGGCGCGACCGGCTGCGCGAGGCCGTCGGCCTGCCGCTGTCGACCTACTTCTCCGGGCCGAAGATCCGCTGGCTGCTCGACAACGTCGACGGCGCGCGCGAGCGCGCCGAGAGCGGCGAGCTGGCCTTCGGCACATGGACACCTGGGTGCTCTGGAACCTCACCGGCGGCACGACGGCGGCGTCCACGCCACCGACGTCACCAACGCCAGCCGCACGATGCTGATGAACCTGGAGACGCTCGACTGGCACGAGCCGAGCCTCGACCTGATGGGGATCCCGCGGTCGATGCTGCCGGAGATCCGCTCCTCCTCGGAGACCTACGGCGAGGCGCCGGGCACGGCGCTCGGCGGCGTGCCGGTGGCCGGGATCCTCGGCGACCAGCAGGCGGCGCTGTTCGGCCAGACCTGCTTCGACCCGCGGCGACGCCAAGAACACCTACGGCACCGGCTCGTTCCTGCTGGTCAACACCGGCGAGGAGATCGTCCACACCGACAAGCTGCTGACCACGGTCGGCTACGAAGCTCGGGCCGACGGCGCCGCCGGTCTACGTGCTCGAGGGGTCGATCGCGGTCACCGGCGCGCTGGTCCAGTGGCTGCGCGACCGGCTCGGGATCATCAGGACGCGGCCCCGGAGGTCGAAGACGCTGGCCGCAGTCGGTCGACGACAACGGCGGCGTCTACTTCGTGCCGGCCTTCTCCGGCCTGTTCGCCCCCTACTGGCGCGACGACGCGCGCGGCGTCGATCGTCGGCCTGACCGCCTACGCCAACCAAGGCCACATCGCCCGGGCGGCGCTGGAGGCGACCGCCTGGCAGAGCCGCGAGGTGGTCGACGCCGCCAACGACGGTCGCCGACGTGCCGTTCACCGAGCTGAAAGTCGACGGCGGCATGACCGCCAACGAGCTGCTGATGCAGTTCCAGGCCGACGTCCTCGGCGTGCCGGTGATCCGCCCGCGGTCACCGAGACCACCGCGCTCGGCGCCGCCTACGCCGCCGGCCTGGCGGTCGGCTTCTGGTCCGGCACCGGACGAGCTGCGCGAGCGCTGGGCGGAGGACAAGCGCTGGGAGCCCGCGATGGACGAGGACGAGCGCGAGCGCCAGTACGCTCAGCTGGAAGAAGGCGGTCGAGCGCTCGCTGGACTGGGCCTGATGGATTGGCAGACGACATTCGCCCGCCGCGCGCGGATCGAGCTGAGCGCCGAGCTGGGCACGATCCTGGCCGGGCCGCCGCCGGGCGTGCTCGGGATGGCCGGCGGCTTCCCCAACCCGGCGACGTTCCAGACCCATGTGCTGGACGGGATCGCCGCGCGGCTCATCCGCGACGAACCCGGCGTCGCCCTGCAGTACGCGCCGAGCGACGGGATACCGAGCGTGCGGGAGTTCCTGCTCGACCGCGTCGGGGCGCTGTTCGGCCGCCGGCCGGAGCCGGCCGAGCTGACGGTGACCAGCGGCGGGATGGAGTGCATCGACCTCGTGTCGCGCACGCTGCTGGACCCGGGCGACGACGTGGTGGTCGAGGCGCCGACCTACCTGGGCGCGATCATGGCGTTCGGCGGCTACGGCGCGCGGCTGACCGGGGTCCCGATGGACGAGCACGGGATGCTGGTCGACGAGCTCGCGGAGCGGCTGGACGGCGGCTTTGCGCCCAAGCTCGTCTACGTCATCCCCGAGTTCCAGAACCCGTCCGGCCGCACGCTGTCCCTCGCCCGGCGGGAGGCGCTCATCGCGGTCTGCCGGCGTCATGGCGTGGCGATCTTCGAGGACGTCGCCTACCGCGACCTGAGCTTCGCCGGGGACGTCCTGCCGTCGCTGTGGTCGCTCGCGCCCGACGTCGTCGTGCAGGCCGGCACGTTCTCCAAGGTGTTCTGCCCGGGCTTCCGGCTCGGCTGGGCGGCCGGACCGCCGGAGCTGATCGCCAAGCTGGCCACGGCCAAGCAGAACACCGACCAGTGCTCCGGCGCGCTCGGACAGCGGATGGTCGAGGAGTACGGCCGCGCCGGCCACTTCGAGACCGGGATCCCGAAGGCGCGGGCACTCTACGCGTCCCACTGGGCGGCCACCGAGCGGGCGCTGCGCGCGCACATGCCCGAGGGCGTGCGCTGGAGCGAGCCGACCGGCGGCATGTTCACCTGGCTGGAGGTGCCTGCCGGGCTGGACACGCTGACGCTCCGCGACGCGGCGATCGCCGCCGGCGTGGCCTACGTCCCGGGCGCGGCGTTCTATCCGGATGCCATCCCACCCACCCACCGCGAGATGCGTCTGTCGTTCAGCAGCCTCGGCGAGGACGACCTCGCGGAGGCGATCCGCCGCCTCGCCGGCGTGATCGCTCAGGCCACGAGCGACCGCGCGGCCAGGAACCGCTCGAGCGCGGCGACCTCGAGCGGCGGCGCGAACAGGTAGCCCTGGCCGCGGTCGCAGCCGAGCTCGCGCACGTGCTCGAGCTGGGCCTCGTCCTCGATGCCCTCGGCCACCGTGCGCAGGCCGAGCGAGCGCCCGAGCTGCACGAGCGTCTGGACCAGCGGGCCGCCCTCGGCCACGAACCGGCGGTCGATCTTCAGCGCGTCGACCGGGAACTGCTGCAGATAGGCGAGCGATGAGTAGCCCGTGCCGAAGTCGTCGACGGCGACGAGCACCCCGAGCGCCTTGAGGTCGCGCAGGACAGCGGCCGTGCGGTCCGGGGCGCGCATCAGCGCGGTCTCGGTGATCTCCAGGATCAGCCGGTCGCCGGACAGCCCGGACGCGGCCAGCGCACGCTCGACGGTCTCCAGCAGGCCCGGGTCGTCGAACTGGCGGGCCGAGACGTTGACCGAGACGGCGATCGGGCGCTCCCAGGCGGCGGCCTGCGCGCACGCGCGCTCGAGCACCCACGCGCCGATCTCCCCGATCAGCCCGCTCTCCTCGGCCAGCGCGATGAACTCGTCCGGCGGCACGAGGCCGCGGCCGGCGTGCTGCCAGCGCAGCAGCGCCTCCGCCGCGCTGGCCGCGCCGGTCTCGAGGTCGAGGGTCGGCTGGTAGACGAGGAACAGCTGGTCGCGGGCGATCGCCTCGCGCAGGTCGGTCTGCAGTGTCAGCCGGTCGTGCGCGGCGAGGTGCATCTCGTGGCGGAACTCGGCGTAGCGGTTGCGGCCCGCGCCCTTGGCCTCGTAGAGGGCGATGTCGGCGTCGCGCAGCAGGTCGCGCGCGGCCTCGCGGTCGCCGGAGGCGATCCCGATGCTCGTGGTGATGGTCACGGGGCCGCTGACCGTGCCGAGGTCGAACGGCTTGCGCAGGGCGCCCAGGATGCGCTGGGCGACCAGCTCCGGCTGGCCCTCCACCAGCACGACGAACTCGTCGCCGCCGAGCCGGCCGATCGTGTCGCTGTCGCGCAGCACGCCGCCGATCCGGGCGGCCACCGCCCGCAGCAGCTCGTCGCCCACGGGATGCCCGAACGTGTCGTTGACCGCCTTGAAGCCGTCGAGGTCGATGAACATCGCCGCCGGCGTCGCCCCGTCGCGCCGCGCGCGGGCCAGCATCCCCTCGGCCCGGTCCATGATCAGCGCCCGGTTCGGCAGGCCGGTGAGCGCGTCGTGCAGCGCCTGGTGGCGCAGCTGGCCCGTCTTCTCCTCGACCATCCGCAGCGCCCGCGCCCGGCCGCGCGAGAGCACCTGGACGAGGAAGAACGCCAGCAGGCCGACCACGAGCCAGCCGGCGAACACGAGCCCGGCCTGCACCGTGGGCGACGAGAGCCCCGGCGGCGCGGCGTGGGTGACCGACACGATCCAGCGCCCGTCGGCCTGCACCGAGAAGCGGCGGCGCAGCACCCGCCCGTCCGGCACGCGGCCGTAGCTGGCGTCGGTGGCGGTCTGGATCGAGTTGACCAGCGTGCGGAAGGCCGCGCCGGTCTGCGTGGGGATGCGCGTCTCGGGCACGGACACGTGCTCGCGGCCGAGCGACACGGCCACGCCGCGCTGGCCGGCGACGGCCGCGCGGAGGATCGGCTCGGCGTCGAACAGGCCGACGACCCAGCCCGTCGCCCGGCGCCGGCGCTCGGTCCGCGTGGCCGGGACGCCACCGCCGCGGTAGACCGGCGCGATCACCTCGAACAAGTCGTGGCCCTGCGACGTGACCACGATCGCGCCGAAGCGGCCGGAGTCGCGCGTCTCGGCCAGCTGGTCGGTCATCGCGCACAGATCCAGGCCGGGCACGCCGAGCTCCAGCGCCGAGTCGCCGGCGTTGGCGCCGAACACCCCGAGGCGGGCGAAGCAGTAGCTGGGCCGCGGGCCGGGCGGGAAGAGCCGGAAGGACCGGTCGCCGGCGGCGAACGCCTTCAGGCCGGAGCGCGGGACCAGCTCGGTGTAGCCGAAGCCGGCCACGCCGCGGAAGCGGTGGGCGACGTCCATCGAGCGATACCAGCGGGCGAACCCGGCGTTGGTCAGCCCCGGCTGGGCGGCCAGCAGCGTCCGGGCGGCCAGCGTCAGGTCGTCCATCCGGCGCACGGCGGTGGTGACCGACGCGCCGACGCTGGCCGCCTGCGCGACGAACGCCTGCTCGTTCTGGCTGCGCACCTGCTGGCGCCAGGCATCCGCGGTCACCCCGGCCAACGCGACGAACGCCGCGAGCAGCAGCCACGCGGTCCACCTGGATGCGCTGCGTCGCCTGAACACCATTCCGGATGATCGGCGTCCGTCCCGGCGCGCCGCATCGTCCGTGCGTCCAGCGCGCGCGCACCCGGCTCAATCGAGCGCGGCGAGGCGGCCGCGGGCGGCCTCCAGGGCCGATTCGGCGTCGGCCCGCAGCTCGCCCAGCAGGTCGCGGCCGCCCATGCTGGCGGCCAGCGACTGCTCCATCAGCTGAGCGAGCTCCGAGTCGCGCGCCTCGTCCAGGCGGCGCTGCGCCTCGGCCACCGCCACCTGCAGGGCGCGGGTGGCCGCGTCCGGGTCGCCGGCCGCCGGGACGGCGAAGGGCGAGGACTCCCACTGGCGCAGCAGGTCGCGGATCGCCTCCCCGTCGCCACCGCGGTAGGCCGCGTTGAGGCGCTTCATGAACGCCTCGGCATGCGTGCGGGCCGCCTCGTCGCGCACGAGGTCCGGATGCATGCGCTTGGCCGCGTCGCGGAACAGCGACTTCAGGTCGTCGTCGGGCGGCGGGCCGGCCGGCGCGGGGACCGAGCGCAGCGCGGTCGTGGTCTCGCGGAAGCGCTGCTCGGCCGCGTCCGCGGCCTCCCGGTCCTCCATCGCACCGGAACGCACCGCCACGATCGCCAGGATCCGCGCCTCCATCTCCTGCACCTGCACGGCCACCACGCCGACCCGGCGCAGGTAGTCGGACTCGAACGCCGCCAGCTCCGAGCGCAGCGTGGCGTGCTCGACCTCGAGCTCCGCGAGCCGGTCGCGGAGGCGCTCAGGCGCGGCCGCGGACAAGGTCGAGCAGGCGCGAGAGGACCCGGTCCCCGTCCACGCGCAGGCCGTTGTGGTCGTACTCGCTGGTCACCCAGGCGCGCAGCCCGCGCACGCGCGGGACCGTCTCCTCGGAGAACACGCGCGGCACGTACGGGTCGGCGGTGTAGATCGCGGCCGCCACCGGCACCTCGTTGGCCGCCAGCACGGCCTCGTCGTACAGCCGCGGCCACTCCCGCGCCGCCAGCTCCTCCGCCGCCTCGCGCAGCGGACGCAGCGCGCCGATCTCCGAGAACACCCACGGGAAGACGTGCTCGCCGGTGAGCAGCTCGACCTGCTCGTCGTAGACCGCCGGCCGCATGCGCTCCGCCGACCAGCGCGTCGCGCTGCCGTCCGCCCAGCCGGCCTCGTGCAGGATCGCGTAGATCGGGTTGCGGGCGAAGCTCATCGTCTGGCCGGCGTCGTGGCGGAACGCCGGCGAGTCCACCGGCAGCTCGAGCACGTAGTGCAGCTCCTCCCAGCCGTCGCTCATCCCGAGCTTGTTGCCCAGCGTGCGCAGCCGGCGCGACGTGATGCGGTCCCCGGCGGCGTCGCGCACGTCCTCGGCGTCGAGGTGGGCGACGAGCCGGCGGACGCGCTCGCGGTCCTCCGGGAAGCGCGCGTAGAAGCGGCGGCTGCGCTCGATCATCAGCTCGTAGGTGACGCGGTAGACGTCGTCGGCCGGCCGCCCCAGGTTCGGCACGCCGCCGGTGATCAGCGCCTCGCGCAGGCCCTCCGGGGCGAGCGACAGGTAGCTGGTCACGCACATCCCGCCGAAGCTCTGGCCGAGCACGGTCCACGGCGGCGAGCCCAGCGCCTCGCGCACGGCCTCGGCGTCGCGCACGATCGCGTCGGCCCGGAAGTGCGACAGGTACTCGGCCTGCTCGGCCGGCGTGCCCGGCAGCGTCGTGGCGACCGGGGTCGAGCGCCCGGTCCCGCGCTGGTCGAGCATCAGCACGCGGAAGTCGCGCAGCGCGCGGTCCAGCCAGCCGGGTGAGCGCGGGAAGCCCGTCGGCCGGTTCGCCTCGAACCCGGGGCCGCCCTGCAGGAACACCAGGTAGGGCTTATCGCGCCCGTCCGGCTCGGCCACCTCGCGGGCGAACACGGTGATCCGCTCGTCATCAGCCCCGCCCGCCCGGGCGTGGTCGAGCGGGACCGAGACCTCGTGGTCGGTGAGGACGAGCCCCGGCAGCGCGTAGCTCACGCCACGGACTCCAGGAAGCCGAAGAACGTGGCGCTCCAGCGCGCGGCGGCGTCGATCGGCGGGAAGTGGCCCGAGCCGGCGAACATCCGCATCTCCACCCGGCCGCCGGCCGCCTCGTAGCGCTCGAGCAGCGCCCGGATCTGGCCGACCATCGGCTGCGGCGGGAACGCGTCCGCGCCAGGCCAGCCCGGCACCGCGCCCAGCGAGCCCAGCGTGCCCATCTCCCACGGCGACCCGTCGGCCACCACGATGTCGGCGCTGCCGTGCGTCCACAGCACGGGCGGCTTCGGGTCCAGTGCGACGAGCGCGGACCAGTTGCAGTACTTCGGCGACAGCGCGTTGAGGATCCCGCGCGTGCCCGGGGCCACGCCCGGCCAGTGCTCCGACGGCGTCATGTCGCCCGGGTACCCGTCGTCGCCGGTGACCGACTTGAGGATCTCCGCCAGCAGCAGCTCCTCGCGCTCGGGCGGCTCGCGGTGGTCCGGGCGCCAGTAGGAGCGGTTCATGACGTTGCGCGGCGCGGTGTCGCCCTCGGCGCCGCGATCGCCGGCGGCGAGCCGCGCGGTGAACTCCGGGTTGCCGGTGCCGCCGCCCGAGCCGGCGAAGTCCCCGAAGTGCGGCGTGCCGTCGAGCCTGGTGGCGCCGTAGCCGTACGGGCCCACCGGGTCGATGAACGTCAGCGACGCCACCGGGCGCTCGAGCGCGAACGCGGCGATCGCCGCGCCGCCGGTCGACCAGCCGGCGAGGTGCGGCGGGTCGGCGATCCCCAGCGCGTCCAGCAGCGCCGCCGTGTCGTCCGCCCAGTCGCGCAGCCCGCGGGTGGCGTCGATCGGCACACGCTCGGTGTCGCCGAACCCGCGCATGTCGGGCGCCAGCAACCGGTAGCGCCCGGGCGCTCCGGCGAACAGGTGCTCATAGAAGCGGCCCGTCGACAGGTTGCCGTGGATCAGCACCACCGGGATCCCATGCGCGGGGCCCGACTCCACCAGGTGCATCCGCAGGCGCGCGGTCTGGACGTCCATCGCGCGAGACTATCTCGCCGTGGCTCCCCGCTCGCGCATCGTGTTGTCCCATCCCGGCCGCGCCGACGAGGCGGACTTCCTCGCCGCCGTGGCGGCCAGCCGGTCGCTCCACCGGCCGTGGCTGTACCCGCCGGACACCCCGGCCGCGTACCGCGCCTACCTGGCCGCGCTGGGCGAGCGCAAGGTGGGCTACCTGGGCCGCCGCCGCGAGGACGGCGCGATCGTCGGCTGGGCCAACGTCTCCGAGATCGTCCGCGGCGCGCTGCAGGGCGCGTTCCTCGGCTACGGCGGCGTGGCCGAGTTCGCCGGCCAGGGCTACATGACCGAGCTGCTGCGGCTCGTGCTGCGCGATGCGTTCACCGGGCTCAAGCTGCACCGGCTGGAGGCGAACATCCAGCCGGGCAACACGGCGTCGCTGGCGCTGGCGGCCCGCTGCGGCTTCGAGCGCGAGGGCTTCTCGCCCCGTTATCTGAAGATCGGCGGCCGCTGGCGCGACCACGAGCGCTGGGCACTCCGGCGGGAGTCCTGGCTCGGATAACGTTCGGGCTTCCAGACGTGGACGAGGAGAGCCGATGAGCGCAACCAACGGTGCGGGTCAGGGTCATGGAGCGGCCGTGCGGAGGGTCGAGGACCCGCCGCTGCTGCGCGGTGCGCGTCCCTACACGGACGACCTCCGCGAGCCCGAGGCGCTGTACGCCGTGTTCGTGCGCTCGGGCTTCGCCCACGCGGCCATCAACGGGATCGACACTTCGGCCGCCGAGGAGGCGCCGGGCGTGGTCGCCGTCTACACGGCCGCGGACTTCGGCTTCGAGCCGCTGGGGCCGGCCGCGCCGCCGATCGTCACGCCGGACGAGATGCGCCGGCCGATCCTCGCCACCGACCGCGTGCGCTTCATCGGCGAGGCCGTGGCCGTCGTGGTCGCCGAGACGCGCGCGCTGGCCGTCGACGCGTCCGAGCTGGTCGACGTCGACTATGAGCCGCTCGACGTCCTGATCGACATGACCAAGGCGCTCGACGACGACGCGCCTAAGCTGTTCCCGGGCTACGAGGGCGGCAACCTGGCGGCCGCCGGCCCGCCCGGCGAGGAGGCGCTCGACGGCGCCGAGGTGACGGCCGGCGGGCGCTTCATCAACCAGCGGATCGCCGCGGTGCCGATGGAGCCGGGCGCCTCGATCGCCGCCCCGGACCCCGACACGGGCGGCTTCATCATGTGGACGCCCACCCAGGGCCCGCATGCCGTGCGCGACGTGATCGCCAAGCACGTCGGCCTGGAGCCGGAGCTGCTGCGCGTCATCACCCCGGCCACCGGTGGCGGCTTCGGCGCGCGCATCTCCGCCTACCCCGAGCAGATCGCCGTCGTCGCCGTGGCGAAGAGGCTCAACCGCGCCGTGCGCTACATCGAGACGCGCTCGGAGACGATGCTCGGCATGCAGCACGGTCGCGCGCAGGTGCAGGACGTGACCATCGGCGGCACGCGCGACGGCAAGATCACCGGGCTGAAGGTGCGCGTGATCGCCGACTGCGGCGCCTATCCGGCAGACGCGTCGCTCATGCCGATGCTCACCGGCCTGATGTCGTGCGGCGTGTATGAGATCCCGAAGGTCGACTTCCACTTCGACTGCGTGGTCACCAACACGACGCCGATCGGCGCCTACCGCGGCGCGGGCCGCCCCGAGGCCACCGCTCTGGTCGAGCGCGCGGTCGACATGTTCGCCACCGAGCTCGGGATGGACCCGGCCGAGGTGCGCCGGCGCAACTTCATCTCCGACTTCCCGCACCAGACCGTCACCGGCGCCAACTACGACTCGGGCGAGTACCTGGCGGCGCTGGAGAAGGCGCTGGCCAACGCCGGCTACGAGCAACTGCGGGCCGAGCAGCAGGCGCGGCGCGAGCGCGGCGACAACCTGCAGCTCGGGCTCGGGCTCTGCAGCTACGTGGAGTGGACCGGCTTCGGCGTCGAGCTGGGCACCTGCAAGGTGGAGGAGGACGGCTCGGTCACCGTGACCAGCGGCGCCTCCGCCCACGGCCAGGGCCACGAGACCGCCTACGCGCAGATCGTGGCCGGCACGCTCGGCGTGGGCATCGCCGACGTGACCGTCATCCAGTCAGACACGGCCAAGGTGGCGCGCGGGATGGGCACGATGGGCTCGCGCTCGCTGCAGGTCGGCGGGACGGCGGTCCAGAACGCCACCGACGACGTGCTGGAGAAGGGCCGCCGCCTGGCCGCGCACCTGCTGGAGGCCGACCTCGGCGACATCCAGGTCGTGCCGGGCGAGGGGCTCGGCGTGGCGGGCGCGCCGGCGTCGGCGATCCCGTGGGCGCAGCTCGCCCAGGCCGCGGCGGACCCGGCGCGCCGCCCGGACGGGATGGACGACGGCCTGGCCTCCGAGAACGACTGGGAGACGCCCGACGCGACGTACCCGTTCGGCACCCACCTCGCGGTCGTCGAGGTCGACGTCGAGACCGGCGCGACGAAGCTCCTGCGCCACATCACGGTCGACGACGCGGGCCGCATCCACAACCCGCTGCTCGTCGAGGGCCAGGTCCACGGCGGCATCGCCCAGGGCGTGGCCCAGGCGATGTACGAGGAGATCGCGTTCGACGAGGACGGCAACTGCGTCACCGGCTCGCTCGCGTCCTACGCCATGCCGAGCGCGTCCGACCTGCCGAGCTTCGAGACCGAGCGCACCCAGACGCCGACCTCGCGCAACCCGCTGGGCGCCAAGGGCATCGGCGAGGCCGGCGCGATCGGCGCCACGCCGGCGGTGTGGAACGCGGTGATCGACGCGGTGTCCCACCTCGGCGTGCGCAACATCGACATGCCCACCACCCCGCAGCGGGTGTGGCAGGCGGTCAACGGGGTCTAGCCGGGCTCGCGGTCGGCCCAGCCCGACCAGAGCGGCGACGGCGCGGCGGCGACGTCGCGCCGTGGCGGCGCCGGCGCCGGGCGGGCCGGCGCCGGACGGGCGGGCTCCGGACGCGGTGGCGAGGGCGGGGCGGGCGCCTCGGCCTCGCGGCGCTGCCAGCCGTCGATGAGGACGAACACGACGCCGCCCACGACGGCGGCGAGGAGGATGGACGCGGCGACGGTCACAGCCTGAGGGTAGCCGCCGCCGCGCCCGTCCGGACTACGCCGCGGCCAGGCCGGCCAGGCCCTGCGGGAGGCCGGCCGTGGGCGCCAGCGCCTCGAGCGAGCCGTCGTCGTGGATGCGGTAGGCGGTCACGACGCCCACGTTCGGGTTGATCGCGTAGAGGTAGCCGCCGGCGATCGCCAGGTCGTTCGGCCGCGGGGTGGAGGCGGTGCGGCCGTCCTCGGTCAGGAGGGTCAGCGAGCCGTTCGCCGCGATCGAGAACCCGCTGATGCTGCCGGTGGCGGCGTTGCCGGTGTAGGCGTAGCGCCCGTCAGGGGTGACCGCCACCCAGCAGGCGGCGCCCTGGAGCGTCTGCACGGACGCGCTCACGAGCCGCAGCGAGCCGCCGGACAACCGGTACGACGAGGCGGTGCTGTTGGCCGCCTCGGACACGATCGCGTCGCCGCGCCGGTCGAAGGCGAAGCCGAACGGGACCGGGCCGCTGGACGGCGTGGCCACCGGGTCGCCCGGGATGCCGCGGCGCAGCGGGAAGGTCTCGAGCTGGTTGTTGCCCTTCTCGGTGACGACGAGCGCGCTGCCGTCCGGCGCCACCGCCACCTCGGCCGCGTTCACCGCGCCGTCGGACAGCGGCGCGCGGCCGGCGAAGCGCGGCGTCAGCGTGCCGTCGCCGCCCAGCCGGAACGCGGCCACGTTCGGGAAGCCGCCGGCATTGAGGACATAGGCGTCGTGGCCGTGGACGGCCAGCGACACGGGCATCGTGCCACGCGACGGCACGCGCCCGACCGGCGTCAGCCCGTGGCGGCCGACTCGGAACGACGCGATGTCGTTGGAGCCGGCGTCCACGGCGAGCAGCACGCGACCATCGCCGCTCAGCGCCACGGCGCCCTGCGAGCCGAGGCCGGCGCTGGTGCCGCGCCCGCCCGTCGGCACGCTGCCGGCCGGCGTCAGGCGGCCGTCGTCGCCGCGGGTCAGCACTTCGACGGCGTTGCCGGCCGCCGCGTTGGTCTCCGTGTACACGGCGCCGCCGGCGGCGTGCGCCTGGGCGGCGCCGGCGAACAGCAGGGCGCCGGCCACGGCGAGGGGCGCGGCGATCCGGAGGTGGGGGAGGGAGAGTGGGGTCATCGGGCGCTTCAGTCGCGCTCGCGCCGTGGGCGTTACACCGGTACGGTCCCGCAATGCCCGAGGTGCTGTCCGACGCGGAGCTGCTCCAGCGCCTGCGGGCCGGGGACGAGGCCGCGTTCATGGACCTCGTCGACCGCTACGGTCCATTGATGCTGCGGATCGCGCTCAGCCACGTCAGCAGCCGGGCCGTGGCCGAGGAGGTCGTGCAGGAGGCGTGGGTCGGCGTGCTGCGGGGGCTCGACCGCTTCGAGGGCCGCTCGTCGCTGAAGACGTGGATCATGCGCATCGTGGCCAACCAGGCGCGCACGCGCGGGGAGCGCGAGCGCCGCAGCATCCCGGTGTCCGCGCTCACCCCGGAAGACGAGGAGCCGGCCGTGGATCCCGCGCGCTTCCGCCCGTTCGACGACCCGCGCTACCCCGGCGGCTGGGCGCTCCCGCCCGCGCCGCTGCCCGAGGAGCGGCTGCTGGCCGACGAGACCCTCGCCCGCGTGCGCGCGGCCATCGCGCGCCTGCCGCCGCGTCAGCAGGAGGTCATCCTGCTGCGCGACGTCGAGGGCTGGGAGCCGGAGGAGGTCGGCGAGGCGCTCGGCCTCACGCCGGGCAACCAGCGCGTGCTGCTGCACCGCGCGCGGTCGAAGGTGCGCAACGAGCTCGAGAGCTACCTGGAGGCCGCGTGAGCATGCCGGGCGGCATCTCCTGCCGCGAGGTCGTGGAGATCGTCACCGACTACCTGGACGGCGCGCTGACGCCGGAGGTCGCGGCGCGGCTGGAGGCGCACCTCGTCGCCTGCGAGCCCTGCCGCGTCTACATCGACCAGATTCGCACGACGGCCCGGGTGGCCGCTGCGGCCGAGGCGGAGCTCCATCAGCGCCCGGATCGCGACGCGCTGCTCGCCGCCTTCCGGGACTTCCGCCGGGCCCGCTAGGCAAACTACAGCCCGCCTAAAGGCGGCCGGGGTCGCGCCGATGACCGGGTCATGCCGGCCCAGCCGCCCAAGCCCCGACTGTCCCACCTCGCCGCGCTGGTGGGCGCCGGCGCCACCGCGGCCACCGTCGCTCACGTCGCCGCCCGCCGCGGGAGCAAGCCGGCGGCCTCGATCCCGTTCGCCAGCGATTCCGCGTTCGTCGCGCTGATCGAGTCGGTGGCCGCCGCCGCGGCGACCGCGGACACGATCGACGAGGCGCTGCTGGCCTGCGTCGAGCACGTCTGCCGCTGGACCGGCTGGCCCGTGGGCCACGTGTACCTGGCCGGCGCCGACGACCACGACGACCTGCAGCCGTCGGCGCTCTGGCACCTCGGCCACCCGACGCGCTTCAACGCCTTCCGCGACCTGACCGCCGAGACGCCGCTGCCGGCCGGCATCGGCCTGCCCGGCCGCGTGTCGGCCACCGGCCGTCCGGCCTGGATCGTCGACGTCACCTGCGACGCGAACTTCCCGCGCGCGGCGACCGCCGCCAAGGTCGGCCTCCGCGGCGCGTTCTCGTTCCCGATCCCGGTGGGCGACCGCACGTTCGCCGTGGTCGAGTGCTTCTCGCTGCAGGCCGTCACGCCCGACGACCGCCTGCTCGAGGTCACCGCGCACATCGGCCGCCAGCTCGGCCGCCTCATCGAGGGCGCGCAGATGGCGGAGGCGCTGCGCGAGTCCGAGAGCCGCTTCCGCTCGGTGGCCGAGTCGGCCAACGACGCGATCGTCGCCGCAGACCAGAACGGCGACATCATCTCCTGGAACCGCGGCGCCGAGGTCATGTTCGGCTACGCGGAGGCCGAGGTCGTCGGTCAGCCGCTGTCGATCCTCATGCCGCCGATGTTCCGGCCGATGCACGACGCGGGCATCAAGCGCGTGGCCGAGGGCGGCCGCGGCGCCTCCAAGCTGATCGGCCAGACGGTCGAGGTCGTCGGCCTGCGCAAGGACGGCCGCGAGTTCCCGCTCGAGCTCTCGCTCGCCATGTGGGAGAGCGCCGACGGGCGCTTCTTCTCCGGCATCATCCGCGACATCTCCGAGCGCAAGAAGGCCGAGGAGAAGCTCAAGGCCGTGCTCGAGACCGCGCCGGACCCGATCGTCGAGGTCGGCCCCGGCGGCACGATCCAGTTCGCCAACGCCCGCACGGACGCGCTGTTCGGCTACGACCGCGAGCAGATCGTCGGCCGCCCGGTGGAGGAGCTGTTCGCCGAGCGCACGCGCGGGCTCGTGGCCGAGCGCTTCGCCGAGGTGCTGGCCACCGGCGACGGCGCCGCCGCCACGCTGGGCATGGGCCTCGAGCTCTGGGGCCAGCGCCGCGACGGCACCGAGTTCCCCGTCGACGTCACGGTCAGCCCGCTGCGCACCGACGACGAGGTCGTGGTCACCGCGATCATCCGCGACATCACGGAGCGCAAGCGCTTCGAGACCCAGCTCCAGCACCTGGCCGACCACGACGCGCTGACCGAGCTGTTCAACCGCCGCCGCTTCGACCAGGAGCTGGCCGAGTTCGTGGCCTACGCCGCCCGCTACAAGGGCAAGGGCGCGCTGTTCCTGCTCGACCTCGACCGCTTCAAGTACGTCAACGACACGCGCGGCCACAAGGCCGGCGACGAGGTCATCCGGGCGGTCGGCCGGGCGCTGAAGGACAGCGTGCGCAAGACCGACGTGGTCGCCCGCCTCGGCGGCGACGAGTTCGCCGTGCTGCTGCAGGACGCCGACCGCGAGACCGCCGAGCGGATCGCCGACGGCATGCTGGAGACGATCCGCGAGCGCCGGCTGCCGCTGGAGGGCCAGCGGATCTCCATGACCACGTCGATCGGCATCGTCTGCTTCGGCGACGAGGAGCCGACCGTGGAGGACCTGCTGGTCAGCGCCGACCTGGCCATGTACGCGGCCAAGGAGTCCGGCGGGAACCGCTTCCACGTGGCCACCGCGGACGGCGGCGAGTACGTGTCGGGCATGCAGGTGCGCCTGAACTGGGCCGACCAGATCCGCCGGGCGCTGGACGAGGACCGCTTCGTCCTCTACTGCCAGCCGATCCTCGAGCTCGCGTCCGATCGCGTCACCCAGTACGAGCTGCTGCTGCGCATGGTGGGCGACGACGGCGAGATCATCCTGCCGGCCGCGTTCATCGACACGGCGGAGCGCTTCGGGCTGATCCAGGAGATCGACCGCTGGGTGGCGCGCCAGGCGATCCACGCTGCTCGCCGACCACGACGTGCCGCCTGGAGGTCAACGTCTCCGGCAAGTCGATGGGCGACCTCATCTTCCGCGAGCTGGTGGAGCGCGAGATCGCCGCCACCGGCATCGACCCCTCGCGGCTCGTGTTCGAGATCACCGAGACGGCGGCCATCGCCAACATGGAGCAGGCGCGCGCGTTCGCCGAGCGCCTGACCCGGCTGGGCTGCCGGTTCGCGCTGGACGACTTCGGCGCCGGCTTCTCGTCGCTTCTACTACCTGAAGTACCTGCCGCTCGACTACCTGAAGATCGACGGCGACTTCATCCGCTCGCTCACCTCGTCGCGTCACCGATCAGCTCGTCGTCAAGTCGATGGTCGACATCGCCCGCGGCATGGGCATGAAGACGATCGCCGAGTTCGTCGAGGACGCCGAGACGGTCGCGATGCTCCGCCAGAAGGGCGTCGACTACTCGCAGGGCTACTACCACGGCGCGCCGCGCCCGGTCGTCAACGAGTTCGCCGGGCTGGTGATCCCGCGATGACCAACGCGGACACCGGCCGCCCGGGCTCGGACGGCGAGCACGAGCTGCAGGCGCGCACGGGCAACGCCAAGCGCGCCAAGGCGTTCTACGACAACCAGGTGCTGGATCACCTCAACGCCGCTGATGCGCGAGTTCATGGCGAAGATGCAGATGGCGTTCATCGCCACATCCGACGCGGACGGCGAGTGCGACAACTCGTTCCGCGCGGGCCCGCCCGGGTTCATCCGCGTGCTCGACGCCAAGACCGTCTGCTGGCCCGAGTACAAGGGCAACGGCGTGATGGCCTCGATGGGCAACCTCGTCGAGAACCCGCACGTCGGCATCCTGTTCGTCGACTTCTTCGAGACGGCGGTGGGCCTGCACGTCAACGGCCACGCGACGATCGTGGACAACACGGCGATGGAGGCGTTCGCGCCGCTGCTCGACCGGCTCGACTTCGCCACCCCCGCGCACGTCGCGCCGGAGGCCAAGAAGACGCCGGAGCGCTGGGTCGTCGTCACACATCGAAGAGGCCTACATCCACTGCTCCAAGCACATCCCGTTCCTGAAGTGGGCCGACGACGACGAGGCGCTCCAGCTCGGGCGCCGCGCCGGCGACGTGTTCAAGGCCAAGGACGGCGAGCGCGCCTGGCTGACGCCGGCGTGCGAGCTGCCGGACGGCATCGGCGTGGCCACGCTCGCCGAGGCGCCGACGCACAGCCCGTCGGGCCGGCGCCTGCCGCTGCCCGTCCGCAAGTAGCCGCGCTCAACCCCGCAGCAACGGCGCGGTGAGGCAGGTCGGCCCGCCGTCGCCCTTGAGCGAGATGTCGGAGTTCGCGTAGGTGTGCACCTCGACCCCGCGCGCCTCGAGCTGTGCGCGCACCGTGGCCGCGGACTCGCCGATCACCACGACCCCCGGCCGCACCGCGAGCACGTTGCAGCCCATCGCGTCGTAGCTCTCCCGGTCGATGGCGATCCAGTCGATCCCGCGGGCGCGGATGTCCTGGAGCAGGCGGACCGGCGCCAGCGGCTCGAAGACCACGTAGAGCTCCTCGGTCGCCGCCGACAGGAACGACTGCAGGTGCAGCACGTGGTCCGGGCCCTGGTCGTGCGGCATGTCGTAGGCCTCGACGTGGATGCCCTCGGGCGCGACGAGCTCCTGCAGGCGCTGCACGCCGGCGCGGTTGGTGCGATAGCCGAGGCCGACGGCCATCGTGGCGTCGTCGAGCCAGAAGCGGTCGCCGCCGTCGGCGTAGGCGTCACCCTCGATCGTGCCGAGCACGGGGATGCCGAGCCGCTCGAGCTCCTCAGCGGCGTGGCCGGGCTCCTTGGCCCGGGCGGGCTTGCGCATCTGCAGCGGGATGCCACCCTGCGCCGACAGCATCAGCGGGTCGTGCATGTAGACCGCGTCGACCTGCCCGTCGAGCGCCCCGGCCACCTCCACCTCGACGCCGAGGCCGTCGAGCAAGTCCACGAACGCCGCGTGCTGGCGCTCCAGCGTGGCGGCGTCGGGCGTGCGCCAACCCGCGCCGGCCCAGTCCCCGGAGGTCGCGGGGCGGCGGACGAGCACCCGCCGCAGCGGGGCGACCATCGAGGTGACGCCATAGCGGGCGCGGGAGGGGGCGGTCATGCCCTGCATCCTCGCGCCTCAGCGCCGTTCGCGGTGCGCGGCCCGCAGGGCGAGGCCGGCCTGGTCAGTGGACGACGCCGACGTCCACCGTGTAAGTCGCGCCCGGGAGGCCGGAGCTCACGGAGCGCGGCGCGCCGGCGGCGACGCCGACGCCCAGCTCGCGATAGCCCGGGTCGAGCAGGATGTGGCGGTGCGGGGGGCTGGCGAGCCACTCGTCGATGAGCGCCGCCGGCGTCGCGCGGTCGCCGGTGCCCCAGCCCAGCGCCTCGCCGGCACGCCAGGCGTGGCCGGAGCCGTAGCGCACGTCGCTGATGCGGGCGCCGAGGTCGGCGCCGCCCGGCGTCACATGTGAGAAGTACGTGCGCCGGACCATGTCGGCGGAGTGCCGGCGGGCAGCCCGGGCCAGGTCGCTGTCGGCGCGCAGCGGCCGCAGACCGCGGTCGGTGCGCTCGGCGTTGATGAGGCAGATCACCTGGTCGGTGGCCTGACCGACCGTGCTCGCGCTGGGCACGGCCGTCGATCCCGGACATCGCGCCGTGTCCGCCGCGCGGGCAGGAACTGCGGCGAAGACGGCACCGAGGGCGAGCAGAGCTGTCAGGGCACGGGCAAGCGCCCGCACGTGCGACCCGATCGTGGGCATGCGGAGTCCTCCTGGCCGCGTCACCCCCTGGTCGGGACGCGAACGTCGTCAGTGGCGCCGCCCGGTTCCCGCCGGACGGCCATGGTCATCTCTCCCAGGACCGGCGGGTGCCGGTCCGTGTGGGGCGGCGCATCGACCAGCGCCGCCACATGAGAGTGGATACCACCGTCTGGACGGCCTCACACATTTCTGGACGGTGTCCAGACGTCAAGTTTGGGCGCTGACAAACCGGACTTCGGTACATCGGGGCACCGGTACGGGCCGCCGGTCCGCACGCGCCGCGGGAAAGCGTCAGAATCCCGGGTACCGGTGCGTTGAGCTGGCGGGGGGATGCGCTTTGCGTGGCCCCGGACGGCGCTGGGGGGAACACCGTCCAGGGACGGTCCCGCGCGCCCGGGGCCACGCAAAGCGCATCAGGCGCCGACCGCGGCCCGAGCGAAGGTCGCGCAACCCAACCACGGGCGCTGCGGCCGCGCAAGCGGCCTCATGAGCAGCTGTCGCCCCGTCGGAGCGCCACGGCGGTCAGCGATGTTACCGACCACTCGCCGCCCGGACGGGCGGCGAGCCGCCACGCGACGGCATACCGCCGCACGCTCGTCCCGCAGGCGGCCCGGTCGCGCGCCACGAGCACGTGGCGCACCGTGAACGCCCCGCCGGACCCCGCGGCGACGACGATCCGCTGCGGCGCGCTCGACACCGTCGATGCGTATCCGCTGCGCCAATGAGCGAAGCCTCCGAATCCCTTCCGGACCCCGGGCGCCAGCACCGCCCACGCCGCCTGGAACCGCCGCGCGTCGAGCGCCGCGTAGTACGCGGTCACGAGCGCCGCCGGCGAGCCCGCGGTGGGCGGCGGTGTCGCGGTGGGCGGCGGTGTCGCGGTGGGCGTCGGCGTCGAGGTGGCGCGTGGAGTCGCGGCCGGCGACGGCGTGGCGTGCGGCGCCGGGGTCGCGGCGGGGGACGCGGTCGCCTCGCGCAGGTCGCCGGTCTTCGCCACGGCCAGGCCGGCGGTCAGGCAGACGGCGGCGGCGACGGCGAGCGCGGGTGCGGTCGGGCGGAGTGGGACGGGGCGGGCCGGGGGGCGGCGGCGGTCGCGGGCGAGGGCGAGGCCGGTGGCGGCGGTGGCGGCGAGCAGGGCCGCGACCGGGATCCCGGAGACCGCGGCGGCCGCGGGGAGCAGCGCGGCGAGGGCGACGGTGGCCGGCCGCAGGCCGTGCCGGCGGGTGGTCGCGGCCAGCATGGACGCGGCGGCGACGAGCCCGAAGCCGGCGGCCATGGGCAGCCGGGCGGCGGCGCCGATCGCCAGCGCGTCGTGGCCCCACGCGAGAAGGCGGATGCTGGCGGCCAGCAGGGTGACGACCCCCCCGACCGCGAGCGACGCGGCGGCCAGCGCCACCCCGGAGGCAACGGCGGCCGCGACGGGCTCTCGAGGCGCGTCCTCGCCGGCGGCCCAGACCCCGTCATCCCACGCCGTCCGCGCCCCGGCGCCGGCCGCCACCGTGCGGGCGGTGGCGGCCGGCAGGGAGGAGGGAGGGGCCTCGCCGGGGGCGAGCGTGGAGGGCACCGAGCGACACTCTCAGCCGCGCGCGCGGGAATCCATGGCCTCCCGCGCAGACATGCGCGCCGACCCGGTTGCCCGAAAGGGCACTTTGCGGTTTCTCAGCTGCCGCGGTAGGTGCTGTAGGCCCAGGGGGAGACGAGCAGCGGCACGTGGTAGTGGGCGTCCGGGTCGGCGATCCGGAAGCGCACGGGTACGCGGTCGAGGAAGTCGCGGCGGCCGAAGTAGTCGCCGACCGCGAACTCCAGCTCGTACTCGCCCGCCGGCAGCGCGTCGGCCAGCCGGGCGCGGCCGTCGGCGTCGGTCACCCCGGAGGCCACGACCGCGCCGGCGGAGCGCAGCGCCAGCGCCACGCCGGCCGCCGGCCGCCCGCGGGACACGTCGAGCACGTGCGTGGACAGGCTCACAGCGCGTCCTCCAGCCGCAGCCGGGCGATCTTGGCGATCTCGGCCAGCGCGGTGTCGACCTCGGCGTCGGGCGGGTTGCTCCAGCCGCGCGGTGGCGGCGGCGAGGATCGACTCCTTGGTGTGCTCGCGCACGCAGATCACGAACGGGAAGCCGAACTTCTCGCGGTAGGCCGCGTTGACCGCCATGAAGCGCTCGTACTCGGCGTGGGTGAGCCGGTCCAGCCCCGCGCCCGTCTGCTCGCCGCGCGAGGCGGCGGTCAACGGCCGCACGCGCTCGCCCAGGTCCGGGTGGGCGCGGATCAGGGCGAGCCGGCGCTCGGGCGACGCGGCGTACATCGCCGACCGCAGCGCGGCGTAGAGCTCCTCCGCGTCGGCGAAGCCGCCCTCGTGCCAGGCCGCCTCGGCGACCCAGGGCGAGTCCTCGAACAGCGTGCCGAAGCGCTCGATGAAGCCGGCGCGGTCGAACGCCAGGCGGCCGTCGCCCTCCAGGGCCAGCGGCACGAGCGCGAACGCGTCGACGTCGACCAGCCCGCGGTCGGTGATCTTCAGTGACGGGGATCACCGACAGCGCGAGGAACGACAGCGTCATGAACGGCGCGTCGATGCGCACGCCCTGCTCGCGCAGGAGCCGCTGCAGCGCCTCGAGCCGGCCGGCCACCTGCTCGACGGGCTGGTCCGAGAGCAGTCCGGCGACCGGGAGCGCGAGCTCTCCGCGGACCTCGCCGTCGCGCGCGACGACCAGGCCGCCGCCGAGCTCGGCCGCGCGGGCGGCGCACAGCGCCATGTCGGCGTCGGCCACGCCCACGACCACGAGGTTGTGCGCGTCGTGCGCCACGGTCGAGGCGAACGCGCCCGCCCGCAATCCGAACCCGCGCACCAGCCCGAGCCCGACGCGCCCCGTCGCGTGGTGGCGCTCGACGACGGCGATCTTCGCCAGGTCGCGGTCCGGGTCGGCGACGACGTGGCCGTCCGCCACGGACGGATGCTCGTTGCGCGCGTCGGTGATCAGCTGGCCGGGCTGCAGCCCGATGATCCGCACCTGCGGCGGCGCTGCCGGCTATCGCGAACGACGACGCGTCCACGGGCGCCATCCGCATCGTGTCGCGCAGCGCGCCCGAGACCGGCGCGGCCGGGAACGACGGCTCGGCGCCGTCCTTCAGGACCAGCGAGGCGCGGAACCCGACCAGGTCGTCGAGCAGGACGAGGTCGGCCACGTAGCCGGGGGCGATCGCGCCGCGCTCGCGCAGCCCGTGCGCGCGGGCGCCGTGCAGCGTGGCCATGGCCAGCACGTCCTCCGGCGCGACCCCCTCGCCGACCGCGACCCGGCACATCTGGTCGATGTGCCCCTCGCGCAGCAGCCAGTCCGGCTCGCGGTCGTCGGTGCAGAACGCGCACCACTCCGGGCCGTAGCGCGACACCATCCCCAGCAGCGCGCGCAGGTTGCGCGCGTTGGACGCCTCGCGGATCAGCACCCACATCCCGCGCCGGCGCTTCTCCAGCGCCTCCGCGGCGCTGACCGCCTCGTGGTCGGACGCGATCCCGGCCGCCGCGTATGCGTTCAGGGACAGGCCCAGCACGCCCGGCGCATGCCCGTCGACGTGCGGCGCGACCATCCGGGCCAGCACCTCCGGGTCGCCGGCGATGACGCCGGGGAAGTTCATCATCTCGGCCACGCCGAGCGCCCGGGGATGACGCAGGATCTCCCGCATCGCGTCCGGCCCGAGCGGCCCGCGGGGCGACTCGAAGCCGCTGGCCGGCACGCACGACGGCGCCATCACGAAGACGTCGAGCGGCAGCCCCTCGGTGGCCTCCAGGAGCCAGCGCACGCCGTCGACGCCGGCCACGTTGGCCAGCTCGTGCGGGTCGCACACCACCGCGGTCGTCCCGCGCGGCACGACCGCGCGGGCGAACTCGGCCGGCACGAGCTTGGCCGACTCGAGGTGCACGTGCGCGTCGATGAACCCCGGCACCAGGTAGCGCCGGTGCGCGTCGATCCGGCGGCCGCCGGCGTAGGCGCCGACGCCGGCGATCCGCCCGTCGGCCACCGCCACGTCGCCCTCGATCCACTCGCGCGTGAACGCGGAGTAGACGTGTGCGTCCTCGATCACCAGATCGGGCTCGGCGTCGCCGCGGGCGACCGCGATCAGCCGCTCTCGGCTCACAGCCCCACGATGTCGTCGGGCCGCACCGGTACCCGCGCGAGCGGCCGGCCCGTGGCGGCGCGCAGCGCGGCCACGACGGCCGGCGTGGAGGAGATCGTCGGCGGCTCGCCGATCCCCCGCAGCCCGTACGGCGAGTCCGGGTCGCCCAGCTCGAGCACGTCGAGCTCGACCGGCGGCATGTCGAGCACCGTGGGGATCAGGTAGTCGGTGAACGAGGCGTTGCGGACCAGGCCGTCGACGACCTGGATCTCCTCCATCAGGGCGAGCCCGAGCCCCTGGGCGATCCCGCCCTCGATCTGCCCCTCGACGGCGAGCGGGTTCATCGCCCGGCCCACGTCCTGCGCGGTGGCGATCTCCACCACGCGCACGAGCCCCAGCTCCACGTCGACGTCGACCACGGCGCGGTGGGCGGCGAACGCGAACGTCACATGGGCGTCGCCCTGGCCGCGCTCGTCGAGCGCGGACGTCGGGCGGTGGTGGTACTCGCGCACGGCCTCGATGCCGGATCGCCGATCTCCCCGCGCCGCTCCCACTCCTCCGCCACCGCCCGGCAGGCCGCCTGGACGGCGCCGCCGGTCATGTGCGTCTGGCGTGATGCCGACGACGATCCCGCGGAGCCGATCTGCGTGTCCGCGGGCAGCACCAGCACGTTCTCGACGCCGAGCTCGGTGCGGGCGATCTGGCCCATCACCGTGACGAGCCCCTGGCCGACCTCGCAGGCCGCCGTGTGCACCTCGACCAGCGGCTCCCCGCCGGCCAGCGACAGCTTCACCCGCGCGGTCGAGTAGTCGTCGAAGCCCTCCGAGAAGCCGACGTTCTTGAAGCCGACCGCGTAGCCGACGCCGCGCCGCACGCCCTCGCCGTGCGTCACGTTCGCCACGCCGCCGGGCACGCCGCCGCCGCCGGTGGGCAGCGGCCGCTCGTGCACCCGGCGCAGCAGCTCGGCCACCGGCGCCGGGCAGTTGATCGGCGCGCCGGTGGGCATCGACGTGCCGGTCTCCATCGCGTTGCGCCGCCGCAGCGCGATGGGGTCAAGGCCCAGCGCGGCGGCCAGCTTGTCCATCTGCGCCTCGTGGGCGAAGCAGGTCTGCACGGCGCCGAACCCGCGCATCGCCCCGCACGGCGGGTTGTCGGTGTAGACGACGCGCGCGTCGATCCGCGCGCTCGGCACGCCGTACGGCCCGAGCGCGAACGAGGCGGCGTTCGAGCAGACCGCCGACGAGCTCGAGGCGTAGGCGCCGCCGTCCAGCAGGATCCAGGCCTTGATGTAGGCCAGCCGGCCGTCGGCGAGCGCGCCGTGCTCGTAGCGCATCCGGGCGGGATGGCGGTGGACGTGGCCGAAGAACGACTCCTCGCGCCCGTAGACCATCTTCACCGGCCGGCCGGTGTGCAGCGCGAGCAGGCAGGCGTGGATCTGCATCGACACGTCCTCGCGGCCGCCGAACGCGCCGCCGACCCCGGCCAGCGTGAAGCGGACCTTGTCCAGCGGCAGGTCGAGCGACGCCGCGACCTGGTCGCGGTCGACGTGCAGCCACTGCGTGGAGATGAACAGGTCGACGCCGCCGTCCTCCGCCGGCACGGCGAGCCCCGACTCCGGCCCCAGGAACGCCTGGTCCTGCATGCCGACGGCGTACTCGCCGCGAGACGACGACGTCGGCCTCGCCCGGCGCGGGCCCGTGCTCGATGCGCACGTGCCGGAGCACGTTCCCGCCCGGGTGCAGCGGGCGGAGTCTCAGGGTCGAGTGCAGCTTCAGGGTCGACGAGGGGCGGCAGCACCTCGTAGGCGACCTCGATCCGGGCGGCCGCGCGCCGCGCGGTCTCCGGGTGGTCGGCCGCCACCACCGCGACCGGCTCGCCCTGGTAGCGCACCTCGCCGAACGCCAGCACCGGCTGGTCGTGGTGCTCGAGCCCGTACGTCTTGCGCCCCGGGCACGTCCTGGTGCGTCAGCACGGCGCGCACGCCCGGCACGGCCAGGGCCGCCCCGAGCTCGATGCCGGAGATCCGCGCCCGCGGGTGCGGGCTGCGCAGCGTCGCGCCCCACAGCATGTCGTTCGCCCACATGTCCGACGAGTAGGCGAACTCGCCCTTGACCTTCGGGATGCCGTCCGGGCGCCGCACCGACGCGCCGACGCCCTCACGGACCGTCGTGACGGTGCTCACAGCGCCACCGCCTCCAGGTCGCGGGCCAGCGCGTCGACGTCGGCCGTGCGCAGCTCGCCGTCCTCGACCACGATCTCGCCGTCGACCATCACCAGCTCGGCCAGGCGCGGAGCCGAGAAGACCAGCGCGGCCACCGGATCCTCGATCCCCGCGCGGTCGAGCCCGTCCAATCGCCAGAGCACGACGTCGGCCAGCTGGCCGGGCTCGAGCGTGCCGAGCTCGTCCGCCCGGCCCAGGCAGCGCGCGCCGTGCACGGTCCCCAGCTGCAGCGCCTCACGGGCGGTCAGCGCGTCCGGGCCGCCGCGCAGCCGCGCGGAGTACAGCGCCTGGCGCAGCTCGGCGGCCAGCTCGCCGCCCTCGTTGGACGCCGCGCCGTCGACCCCGAGCCCCACCGCGCCGCCGCGCCGCACGAGGGCGGATACCTTGGCGATGCCCGCGCCGAGGCGGGCGTTGGACGACGGGCAGTGCGCCACCCCGGTGCCCGTTTCGCGCGAACTGGACGACCTCCGCGTCGCTCAGGTGCACGCAGTGGGCAAGCCAGACGTCGCCGCCCAGCCAGCCGCACTCCTCCAGGTACTCGCACAGGCCGCATGCCGAACTGCGCCTGGCAGAACTCCTCCTCGTCCAGCGTCTCTGCCAGGTGCGTGTGCAGCCGCACCCCGCGCGCCCGGGCCAGCTCGGCGCTCTCCACCATCAGCTCGCGGCTCACCGAGAACGGCGAGCACGGCGCGAGCGCCACCCGCACATGGACCCCGGGGAGGGGTCGTGGAAGCGCGTCGAGCACGTCGTCGTAGGCGGCGAGGATCGCGTCGCGGTCCTCGCAGATCGAGTCCGGCGGCAGCCCGCCGGCCGACTGCCCGAGGTCCATCGAGCCGCGCGCGGGGTTGAACCGGATGCCCAGCTCGCGGGCGGCCGCGACCTCGACGCCGAACAGGTCGCCGCCGTCGCGCGGGAACACGTAGTGGTGGTCGGCGGCGGTCGTGCAGCCGGAGCGCAGCAGCGTGGCCAGGCCGGCCCGGGCGCACGCGCGCTCCACCCGCTCGTCGATCCGCGCCCACACCGGATAGAGCTCTTCCAGCCACTCGAACAGCGTCGACTCCTGCGCCCGGCCGCGGGTCGACCACTGGTAGAGGTGGTGGTGGCAGTTGATCAGCCCCGGCGTGGCCAGGCAGCCGCCGGCGTCGATGCGCCGGTCGAGTCCCGGCTCGCGCGCCGGCCCCGGACCGGCCGCGACGATCCGGTTGCCCTCCACGACGACGTGCCCGTCGCGGTGGACCTCGCCGGCCATCGTGGCCACGGCGCAGTTCTCGATGGCGATCCTCATGCGCTGGAAGCGGCCAGACGGACCGCGTCGAGGATCTTCTCGTATCCCGTGCAGCGGCACAGGTTCCCGGCCAGCGCCTCGCGGATCTCCGCGTCGGTCGGCGTCGCGTTGCGCCTCAGCAGGTCGTGCGTGGCCACGATCAGCCCGGGCGTGCAGAACCCGCACTGGACGGCGCCGGCCTCCAGGAACGCCGCCTGCACCGGGTGCAGCTCGTCCGCGCCGGCCAGCCCCTCGACCGTGACCACCTCGCGCCCGTCGGCCTGGCCGGCCGCCACCAGGCACGAGCACACCAGCTCGCCGTCGAGGTAGACCGAGCACGAGCCGCACTCGCCCTGCTCGCAGGCGTTCTTGGATCCCGGCAGCGCCAGCCGCTCACGCAGCACGTACAGCAGGCTCTCGCCCTCCCACAAGCCGTCGACCTCGCGCGGCTCGCCGTTGACCGTGCAACTCAGCCTCATCGCGCCTCCCAGGCCCACTTCAGCGTCCGCCGGGCCAGCACCGACAGCGCGTGCCGGCGGTAGGCCGCGCTGCCGCGGACGTCGTCGATCGGCGACGCGGCGGCCGCCACCAGCTCCCCGAACCGGCCGGCCACGTCGTCGTCCCACGATCCGCCGGACCAGTCGAGCGCGCCCGCGGCGAACGCCTCGGCCTCGCGCGCCCGCAGCGGCGTCGGCCCGGCCGAGCCGATGCAGGTCCGCACGCACCGCTCCGACACGTCCAGGGCGAACGAGCAGACGGCGATGACCATCGCGTTGCGCGTGCCCACCTTGGCGAACTGCTGCGGCCCGCCGGCCACCGGCACGCGCACGGCGGCGATCAGCTCATCCGCGCCGAGTACGTTGCGCTTGGGGCCGACGATGAAGTCCTCCACCGCCACGCGCCGCTCCCCGCGCAGCGACGCGACGACCACCTCCGCGCCCCCCGCATACAGCGGCGGCAGCGCGTCGCCGGCGGGCGAGGACGACCCGAGGTTGCCCCCGACCGTGCCGCGGTTGCGGATCTGCGGCGAGCCGACGGTACGCGACGCCATGGCCAGGCCGGGCAGCAGGTCGCCGAGCTCGCGGATGACCCGCGTGTACGGCACGCCGGCGCCGATCCGCACCCAGCCGTCCTCGCGCTCCCACGCGCCCAGCTCCGGCACGCGGGTCAGGTCGAGCAGCGCCGGCGGCCGGGCGCGGTCGAAGTTCAGCTCGACCATCACGTCGGTCCCGCCCCAGATCGGCATCGCGTCCGGAAGCGCGGCCCGGACCTCGAGCGCCTCCCGCCATTTGGTGGGTTGGACGAACTCCATGAGGGCAGGAATACACCGGGAGGTCCTAACGTGCCAACCGTGCCATCTGTGACCCAGCACACGTTTCGCCGTCTCGCGGTGGTCAACCGCGGCGAGCCGGCGATGCGATTGATCCATGCCGTGCGGGAGCTCAACGAGGAGCAGCGCGCCGACGACCCCATCCGCGTCATCGCGCTCTACACCGAGCCCGAGCGCAGCGCGATGTTCGTCCGCCACGCCGACGAGGCGTACAGCCTCGGCCCGACCGTGCGCGTCGACGCCGACGGCCGCCGCACCGGCGCCTACCTCGACTACGCCAACCTCGAGCGCGCGCTGCGCGCCGTGCGCGCGGACGCCGTCTGGCCCGGCTGGGGCTTCGTGGCCGAGCACCCGGCGTTCAGCGACCTGTGCGCGGCCATGGACATCGTGTTCGTCGGGCCGTCCGGCGACGTCATGCGCGCGCTGGGCGACAAGATCCAGTCCAAGCTGATGGCCGAGAAGGCCGGCGTCCCCGTCGCGGCGTGGAGCAACGGGCCGGTGGAGACGATCGACGAGGCGCGCGAGCACGCCGAGCGCATCGGCTACCCGCTGATGATCAAGGCCGCGGCCGGCGGCGGCGGCCGGGGAATCCGCCGCGTCGAGGCGCCCGACGCGCTGGAGGACGCGCTCGACACCAGCCGCCGCGAGGCGCAGGACGCGTTCGGCGACGGCACCGTGTTCATGGAGGCGATGGTCGGCAACGCGCACCACATCGAGGTGCAGCTGATCGCCGACGGGCAGGGCACCGCATGGGCGTGCGGCGTGCGCGACTGCTCGTGCCAGCGCCGCCACCAGAAGGTGGTCGAGGAGTCGGCCAGCCCCGTCCTGCGGCCCGAGCAGGAGGAGGAGGTCAAAGAGGCCTCGCGCCGGCTCGCGCTGCAGTCCGGCTACCGCAACGCCGGCACGGTCGAGTTCCTCTACGAGCCCGAGCACGAGCGCTTCAGCTTCATGGAGGTCAACGCCCGCCTGCAGGTCGAGCACCCGGTCACCGAGGCGGTCACCGGCCTCGACATGGTCAAGCTGCAATTGCATGTGGCAGCGGGCGGCAGCCTCGAGGGCGAGCCGCCCGCACCCAAGGGGCACGCGATCGAGGCGCGGCTGAACGCCGAGGACCCGGCGATGGGCTTTGCGCCCACGCCCGGCCGCGTCCAGCTGCTCGACCTGGCCAGCGGGCCCGGCATCCGCATCGACCGCGGCATCTCCACCGGCGACGTCATCCCGCCGGACTTCGACTCGATGGTGGCCAAGGTGATAGCCCACGGGCGCGACCGCAACGAGGCGATCGCCCGCCTGCGCCGCGCCCTGCGCGAGAGCACGGTGCTGATCGAGGACGGCACGACCAACCGCGCGTTCCTGCTCGCGCTGCTCGACCGCCCGGAGTTCCGCTCCGGCGAGGTCGACATCAACTGGCTCGACCGCCTCGGCGTGTCGGGCGAGATGGAGTCCTCCGGCGACGCCGACGCGGCGCTGCTGCAGGCGGCGATCGAGCTCTTCGACGAGGAGACGGCCACCGACCGGGCGAGCTTCTACGCCTACGCCCGCCGCGGCCGCCCGCAGGCTGACGCGCAGGTGTCGCGCGCGGTCGAGGTCCGCCACCGCGGCCAGGCCTACCGGATCCTCGTCTCCCAGCTGGCGCCCGGCCGCTACCGGGCCGAGGTCGACGGCACGGCGGTCGACGTGGGCGTCGAGCGGCTCAGCCCGCACGAGCGCCGGATCACGCTCGGCGGCCGCACGCACCGCACGCTGATCTCCCGCCAGGGCGCCGACCTGCTCGTCGAGGTGCACGGCGTGCCGCACCGCATCGTGCGCGACGACGGCGGCTTCGTGCGCTCGCACGCGCCGGCCGTGGTGGTGGCGATCCCGGTGTCCGAGGGCGACGAGGTGGCCGAGGGCGACGTCGTGGCGATTGTCGAGTCGATGAAGATGGAGACGTCGCTGACCGCGCCGTTCGCCGGCCGCGTGCGCCGCGTCCTCTCGGGCACGAACGTGCAGGTGGGCGCGCAGACGCCGCTGCTGCAGCTCGAGGCGATCGAGGACGAGGCGGCCGAGCAGAGCGCCGAGCGAATCGACTTCTCGGCCGGCGAGGCCGCCGAGGAGGACCCCGAGGCCGCGCTCGAGCGGCTGCGCTGGATGCTGCTGGGCTACGACGTCAGCGGCGACGAGACGCGCCGCGCGCTGGCCGCGCTGCGCGAGGGGTCGCTGCTCGACGGTGAGCACCGGCTGCTCGATCTCTTCTCCGACATGCGGGCGATCTCGCGGGCGCGCCACAGCGTCGAGCGCGAGATGCAGCACAGCCCGCAGGAGTACCTGCACGCGTTCCTGCGCTCGCTCGACGCGAAGGCCGAGCGCCTGCCCGAGCGCTTCGTGGCGCTGCTGCAGCGCGCGCTGGCGCACTACGGCGTCGAGAGCCTGGACCGCACGCCCGCGCTGGAGGAGGCCTGCTACCGGCTGTTCGTGGCCCAGCAGCGCACCGACCTGGCCCGGGCCGCGGTGATGGCCGTGCTCCAGCGCCGGCTCGAGCGCGCGGACGAGCTGGTCGGCCGCGTCAACCCGGAGTTCCGCGACGTGCTCGACCGCCTCGAGGCGGCCACCGAGCGGCGCGACCCGGTGGTGGCCGACCTCGCCCGCCAGCTGCGCAACCGCTATTACGACCAGCCCGTGATCGCCGAGCGGCGCGAGGAGGCGTACGCCGAGATGGGCGCGCAGCTCGACGCGCTCGTGGCCGGCGAGCGCGACGGCCACGTCGACGCCGTCGTGGCCTGTCCGCAGCTGCTGGCGCCGCTGCTGATCGCCCGGATGGCGGAGACCGATCCGGAGCGCCGGTCCGTGGTGCTCGAGGTGATGACCCGGCGCTACTACCGCGAGCGCGAGCTGGCCGGGTTCTCCGCCGGGGTGGTCGGCGGCACGGCGTTCGCCACCACCAGCTACACGGTCGGCGGCCGCCGCCACCACCTGGTCGCGGCGTTCGTCGACCCGCGCGAGCTCGCCGCGGCCGCGCAGGCGATCGCCGAGCACGCGGCGACGCTGCCCGAGGGCGAGATCGTGTTTGCCGACCTGTACGCCGAGGCCGCGGCCGACGACCAGCTCGCCGGCGCGCTGAAGGCGGCGCTCGAGGGCGTCGACATGCCCCGCTGCGTCGAGCGCGTCGTGCTCGACGTGCCCGCGCCGGCCCGCGGCGTGACCGCGGCCGACGCGATCACGCTGCAGCGCTCGCTCGACGGCGGCTGGTCGCTCGACCGCGACCTCCAGGGCATCCACCCCGAGATGGGCGAGCGGCTGAACCTGTGGCGGATGTCCGAGTTCGTGCTCGAGCGCATCCCGTCGGCGCCCGACGTCTACCTGTTCCACGGCCGCGGCCGCTCGAACCCCAAGGACGAGCGCCTGTTCGCGCTGGCCGAGGTGCGGGCGCTGAGCGTGGTCCGCGACGACCGGGGGCGCGTGGTCGGCCTCCCCGAGCTCGAGCACATGCTCACCGAGGCGCTGGAGGCGCTGCGGCGCTTCCAGGCCCGCCGGCCGCCGCGCGAGCGGCTGCTGTGGAACCGCGTGCGGCTCAACGTGTGGCCGGAGATCGACCTCCAGCCCGAGGAGGCCGGCGCGGTCATCGACCGCTATGCCCGCGAGACCGAGGGCCTGGGCATCGAGATCGTGATCATCCGCGGGCGCATGCGCGACCCCGCCGGCACCGTGCGCGAGCTCGAGCTGCGGCTGTTCGCCCCCGCCGGGCGCGGCGTGCTGCTGGAGCTGGACGAGCCGCCGGCCCGGCCGCTGCAGCCGCTCGACGAGGGCGCGCGGCGGATCGTCCAGGCGCGCCGGCGCGGCTCGGTCCACCCGGCCGAGCTCGTCAAGGTGCTGGCCCCCGAGCGGCCCGACCAGGCGCGCCGGATCCCGCGCGGCGAGTTCGTCGAGCACGACATGGACGAGAGCGGCCGGCTCGTCCCGGTCGACCGGCCCCCGGCCACCAACGAGGCCGGCGTCGTCGTCGGCCTCGCCCGCTCGTTCACCGAGCGCCACCCCGAGGGGATGCTGCGCGTGGTCCTGCTGGGCGACCCGACGAAGGCGCTCGGCTCGCTGGCCGAGCCGGAGTGCCGGCGCGTGATCGCCGCGCTCGACCTGGCCGAGGAGCTCGGCGTGCCCCTGGAGTGGTTCGCGCTGTCGGCCGGCGCGAAGATCGCCATGGACTCGGGCACCGAGAACATGGACTGGGTCGCGGCGGCGCTGAAGCGGATCATCGAGTTCACCCAGCAGGGCGGCGAGATCAACATCGTCGTCACCGGCATCAACGTGGGCGCGCAGCCGTACTGGAACGCCGAGGCCACGATGCTGATGCACACGCGCGGCGTGCTGATCATGAGCCCGGAGAGCGCGATGGTGCTCACCGGCAAGCAGGCGCTCGACTACGCCGGCGGCGTCTCCGCCGAGGACAACTTCGGCATCGGCGGCTTCGACCGGATCATGGGCCCCAACGGCCAGGCGCAGTACTGGGCGCCGGACCTCGCGGGCGCCTGCGCCGTGCTGCTCGACTACTACGAGCACTCCTACGTCGCGCCGGGCGAGCGCTTCCCCCGCCGGGCGCCCACCCGCGACGAGGCGGACCGCGACGTGCGCGACGCGCCGCACTCCGCGCCCGGCTCGGAGCTCGAGACCGTGGGGGCGATCTTCTCCGACGAGACGAACCCCGGCCGCAAGCAGCCGTTCGACATCCGCAGCGTGATGCGCGCGGTGAGCGACAGCGACCACCCGCCGCTCGAGCGCTGGGCGCGCATGCGCGACGCCGAGGCGGCGGTGGTGTGGGACGCGCACCTCGGCGGCTGGCCCGTGGGGCTGATCGGCATCGAGTCGCACCCGATCGACCGCTTCGGCCCGGTGCCGGCCGACGGCCCGGCCCAGTGGACCTCGGGGACGCTGTTCCCGCTGTCGTCGAAGAAGGTGGCGCGGGCGATCAACGCGATCGGCGGGCGCCGCCCGGTGGTCGTGCTGGCCAACCTCGCCGGGTTCGACGGCTCACCCGAGTCGATGCGCCGCTGGCAGCTCGAGTACGGCGCGGAGATCGGCCGGGCGATCGTCAACTTCCGCGGCCCGATCGTGTTCTGCGTCATCTCGCGCTACCACGGCGGCGCGTTCGTCGTCTTCTCGCAGCGGCTCAACGACGCGTTCGAGACCGTGGCGGTGGAGGGCGCGCACGCCTCGGTGATCGGCGGCTCGGCGGCGGCCGGCGTGGTGTTCACGCGCGACGTGCTCGACGCCACCCGCCGCGACCCGCGGGTCAACGAGATCGACGAGCGGATCGAGGCGGCGGACGGCGCCGAGCGCCAGCGGCTGCGGGGCGAGCGGGCGTCGGTGTTCGAGACCGTGCGGGCGGAGAAGATGGGCGAGCTCGCGGCGAAGTTCGACTCCATCCACTCCATCCAGCGCGCGGTCGAGGTGGGCTCGGTCTCGGGGATCGTCAGCGCGGAGGGCCTGCGCCCCTACCTGATCGACGCGATCGAGCGGGGCATGCGCAAGACCGCCGAGACCGAGGTGGAGACGATCAGTGCGCCATGACGAGCTCGCCGGCCGGCGCCTCCTCCGGCGCGCCGCCGCGTAGCAGCAGCCCGCAGACCACCGCGCCGCCGGCGAAGATCGCCGCGGCCCAGTAGAACGCGGTCGTGTAGCCGTGCACGGCCGCGGCGGCCGGGCCGTGGGCGATGACGCTCGTCGCCGCACCGGCGGCCAGCGTGCTGAGCAGCGCCGTGCCGATCGAGCCGCCGATCTGCTGGCCGGTGTTGACCAGGGCGCTCGCCACGCCGGCGTCGCCGGCCTTCACGCCGAGCGTCGCGGTGTTCATCGCCGTGGCCATGGTCAGGCCGATCCCCACGCCCATGGCCAGCAGCGGCGGGAGCACGTTCGCCGCATAGGTCGAGTCCACGCCGACCTGGGCCAGCCACGCCATGCCCGCGCCGGCGATGAGCATGCCGAGCGCGATCAGCGGCCGCGGGCCGGTGCGGGGGAGGATCCGGGTCTGGGCGACGCCGGCCGCGACGGTCAGGATCGCCACCATCGGCAGGAACGCGAGGCCGGTCTTCACCGGCGAGAAGCCGAGCGTCTGCTGCAGGTAGTAGGTGAGGAAGAGGAACACGCCGAACATGCCGGCGCCCACGACCAGCACGGCGGCGTAGGCGCCGCCGCGGTTGCGGTCGGCCACGACGCGCAGCGGCAGCAGCGGGTGGTCGGAGCGCAGCTGCTGCGCGGCGAAGACGCCGAGCAGGACGACGGCGGCGGCGAGGAAGCCGAGCGTGACCGCGGCGCTCCAGCCGTCGGTCTGGGCCTTGGTGAGCCCGTAGACGAGCGCGAACAGGCCGGCGCCGGAGGTCAGCGCGCCCGGCAGGTCGATGCGCGGGCCGGCCTGCCGGACCTGGTTGTGGAGCGAGGGCGAGGGCGCCGGCGAGCGCGGGGACGGCGAGCAGCAGGTTCACGTACAGGCACCAGCGCCAGGACAGGTACTCGGTGAGGATGCCGCCGAGCAGCAGGCCGACGGCGCCGCCGGCGCCGGCGATCGCGCCGTAGATGGCGAACGCGCTGCGGCGCTCGGCCGGGTCGGTGAACGTCGTCTGCAGCAGCGACAGCGCGGCGGGAGCGAGCAGCGCGCCGAACGCGCCCTGGACGGCGCGGGCGCCGACGAGCACGCCGAAGCTGGGGGCGGCGCCGCCGACGGCGGACGCGACGGCGAAGCCGGCCAGGCCGGCGACGAGCGCGCGGCTTGCGGCCGAAGAGGTCGCCGATACGCGGCCGCCGAGCAGCAGCAGGCTGCCGAAGGCCAGCGCATAGCCGGTGACCACCCACTGGCGGGCGTCGTCGGAGAAGTGCAGCGCCTGCTGGGCCGAGGGCAGCGCGATGTTCACGATCGTCGCGTCGAGCACGACCATCAGCTGCGCCACGCCGAGCAGGGCGAGGATCCACCAGCGCTTTGCGTGGTGTGGATCGGTTGTCGGTGGCATCAGGCCCTCCTGGAGAAAGCGGCGTGAATCGGAGACTGTCTCTCCACTTATCGACCAGCGTAGCAGAAACTGGAGAACTTGTCTCCGTTTTCGTCTACGATGTGGCCATGACCACCCGGCCGCTGCGCGCTGACGCCGAGCGCAACCGCCGCAAGCTGCTCGACGCGGCGGCGGAGCTGTTCGCGCGCAAGGGGCTGGCCGTCGGCCTGGACGAGATCGCCCGCCACGCCGGCGTGGGGGTGGGCACGGCGTACCGCCGCTTCCCGGACAAGGAGCAGCTGATCGAGGCGCTGTTCGACGACCGCATCGAGCAGATCGCCGGGCTGGCCGAGCGCTGCGCGACGCGCGAGGACGCCTACGCGGGGCTCGTCGAGTTCATCGAGGGCAACGTGCAGCTGCAGAGCACCGACCAGGGGCTGAAGGAGCTGATCCTGGGCAGCGCGCACGCGATCGCGCGGGTGCAGCAGGCGCGTGCGCGGATCGAGCCCGCCGTCGAGTCGCTCGTCACCTGCGCGCAGGCTGCGGGGCAGATCCGGGCGGACGTCGCCCACACCGACATCGCGTTGGTGCAGTTCATGCTCACCGCGATCGCTGACATCACGCGCGACGTCGGCCCGGACGTCTGGCGGCGGGGGCTGCGGCTGCTGCTCGACGGGCTGCGGACTCCCGAGCCGCGCGCGATGCCGGGGCCGCCGCTCCCGCGCGAGTCGCTCGACGCGGTGATCCGCGGCCTGTCGCGCAGATAGGCTTCGGCCGTGTCCGAGGACGAACGGCCCTTCTCCGTCCGCTCCGAGCGCGTCGCCGGCGCCTGGGTGGCGACCGCCGGCGGCGAGATCGACATGGACTCGGCGCCCCAGCTGGCCCGCGTGCTCGCCGCCGACGGCGACGCCGAGCTGGTCGTGCTCGACCTGCGGGCGGTGACCTTCCTGGACTCGAGCGCGCTCGGCCTGATCGTCGCCCAGCTGCGGCGGGCGCGCGAGCGGGGGTCGCGCTTCGCCGTGGCGGCAGGGCGCGGGTCCGAGGCGCACCGCGTGCTCGAGCTGTCGGGGCTGCTCGGCGCCGTCGAGGTCGTCGAGGCGCCGGACGGCACGCGGTGACGCGGGCGTCGGCCGAGATCCGCGACCTGCTGCGCGCGGCGGGCGACGTCGGCCGCGACCTGCTGGCCGTGGACTGGGAGGCCGGGCCGCTCGGGCCGCCCGAGGGCTGGCCGCGGAGCCTCCAGACCGTGGTCCGCGCCGTCCTCACGTCGCGCTTCTCGATGTGGATGGCCTGGGGGCCGGAGCTGACGTTCTTCTGCAACGACGCCTATCGCCGCGACACGCTCGGCACGAAGTACCCGTGGGCGCTCGGCCGGCCGGCGAGCGAGGTGTGGGCCGAGATCTGGCCCGACATCGGGCCGCGGATCGAGCGCGTGCTGGACACCGGCACCGCCACCTGGGACGAGGCGCTGTTGCTGTTCCTGGAGCGCAGCGGCTACCCGGAGGAGACCTACCACACGTTCTCCTACAGCCCGTTGACCGACGACGACGGCCGGATCGCCGGGATGCTGTGCGTGGTCAGCGAGGACACCGAGCGGGTGATCGGCGACCGGCGTCTCGCCACGCTGCGGGACGTCGCCTCGGTGGGCACGGCGGTGGCCGAGGACGAGGTGCTGGCGGCCTCGGCCCGGCGGCTCGCCGGCAACCCGCAGGACGTGCCGTTCGCCGTGGTCTGCCTGTTCGACGAGGACGGCGGCGCGCCGCGGGCCGCGTGCGCCACCGCCGAGCACCCGGCGCTCAGCGACCCGCAGCACTGGCCGGCCGGCGGCGCCGAGGCGGTGGTCGAGCTCGGCGAGCGCTTCGGCGACCTGCCGACGGGCGCCTGGCCGCAGCCGCCGGTCGAGGCGCTCGTGCTGCCGCTGCCCCACCAGGGTCAGGGCCGGCCGTACGGCTTCGTGGCGGTCGGCCTGAACCGCTACCGGCCGCTCGACGGGAACTACCGCGGCTTCCTCGGCCTCGTCGCCGGGCAGCTCGCGGCGGCGATCGCCGGCGCCCGCGCCTATGAGAGCGAGCGCCGGCGGGCCGAGGCGCTGGCCGAGCTCGACCGGGCCAAGACCGCCTTCTTCACCAACGTCAGCCACGAGCTCCGCACGCCGCTGACGCTGCTGCTCGGCCCGGCCGAGGACGCGCTGCGCGATCCGGACGCGCCGCTGCCCGGCCGGCAGCACGAGCGCCTCGAGGTGATCAGCCGCAACGGGCAGCGGCTGCTGCGGCTGGTCAACAGCCTGCTCGACTTCTCGCGGCTCGAGTCCGAGCAGACGGAGCCGCGCTTCACGGCGGTCGACCTGTCCCGGGCCACCACCGAGCTGGCCAGCATGTTCGAGTCGGCGGTCGCCCGCGCGGGGCTGGAGCTGGCGATCGACTGCCCGCCGCTGCCGGCGCCCGTCTACGTCGACCGCGAGATGTGGGCCAAGATCGTCCTGAACCTGCTCTCGAACGCGCTCAAGTTCACCTTCGAGGGCGAGATCCGGGTGACGCTCGACGTCCACGGGGAGATGGCGCGCCTGCGCGTCGCCGACACGGGCACCGGCATCGACCCGGACGAGCAGCCGCGGCTGTTCGAGCGCTTCCACCGCGTGTCGGGCGCCCGCTCGCGCAGCCACGAGGGTTCGGGGATCGGGCTCGCGCTGGTGGCCGAGCTGGCCGAGCTGCACGGCGGCCGGGCGGCGGTGGAGAGCGCGCCGGGCCGCGGCAGCACGTTCATCGTCGAGGTGCCGCTGGCCGCGCGGCCGGAGGCCGCGCCGAGCGACGGCGCCGACGTCCGCCGGCAGGCCGAGGGGTTCCTCGCCGAGGCGCTGCGCTGGCTCGACGCCGGCGGCGCCGGCCGCCGGCCCGGTCGCCCGCCGACGCCCCGCGGGTGCTGGTGGTCGACGACAACGCCGACATGCGCGACTACGTCGGCCGGGCTGCTGGCCGGCGACTACGCGGTGGAGACCGCCCCGGACGGCGAGGCCGCGCTGCGCTGCGTCCGCGAACGCCCGCCCGACCTGGTCATCACCGACGTGATGATGCCGAACCTCGACGGCTTCGGCCTGCTGGCGGCGCTGCGCGCCGACCCGCTGACCACCGGCGTGCCGGTGATCATGCTGTCCGCGCGGGCGGGTGAGGAGGGCACCGTCGAGGGGCTCGAGGCCGGGGCGGACGACTACCTGATCAAGCCGTTCGCCGCGCGCGAGCTGCTCGCCCGGGTGCGGGCCAACCTCGAGCTCGACCGGGTGCGCCGCACCCGCGACCAGCTGCGCCGCAGCCAGCAGCTGGTCGACCGCGCGCAGGCGCTGGCCCGCGTCGGCAGCTGGGAGATCGACCTGGCCACGGGCGCGATCGTCGGCTCCCCGGAGCTGCTGCGCCAGCTGCAGGTGAGCGCCGCCGAGCTGCGCGAGCGTGGCTTCGAGTGGGCGGTCGCGCAGCGCGTGCACGCCGACGACATCGAGCGGGCGCGCGCCGCCGTCGCGGAGGCCGCCGAGCGCGGCGGCCTGGACCTCGAGCTGCGCTTCCACACGCCGGACGGCGCGACGCGCTGGTATCACGCGCGGGGCGAGCTCGAGCGCGACGCGGCCGGCGTCCCGCGGCGCCTGCAGGGCAGCACGCAGGACGTCACCGAGCGCCGCGCCGCCGCGGCGGCGTTCGCCGCGGCCGCCGCCGAGCGCGAGGCGCGCGCCCGCGAGCAGCGGATCGCCGACGAGCTCCAGCACAGCCTCCTGCCCGCCCCGCGCTTCGTGCCCGACGCGCTGGAGGTGGCGACGTACTACCAGGCCGGCGTGGCGGGCACGCAGGTGGGCGGCGACTGGTACGACGTGATCGACGTCGGCGCGGACCGCACCGCGCTGGTGATCGGCGACGTGATGGGGCGCGGCGTGCGGGCCGCCGCGGTGATGGGGCAGATGCGCACCGCGGTGCGGGCGTTCGCGCAGCTCGACCTGCCGCCGGCCGACGTGCTCGAGCAGTTGGACGCGCTCGTCTGCGAGTTCGAGCCGGTGCAGCTCGTCACCTGCATCTACGGCGTCTACGACCCGCGCGAGCGCACGTTCGCGTACGCGAACGCCGGTCACCTGCCGCCGCTGGTCGCGGCGCCCGGTGGGTCGCCGCAGCGGTTCTCCGGCGCCGCGGGCCCGCCGCTGGGCGCCGGGCCGGTCAACCGCGGCGAGCAGCGGATCGAGCTGCCGCCGGGCGCCCGGGTCGTGCTCTACACGGACGGGCTCGTCGAGCGCCGCGACCGCTCGCTCGACGTCGGGATCGACGGGCTCGCCGCCGCGTTCGGGCGCCTCGACGGCCCGCTCGGCGAGCTGCCCGCGGCGCTCGTCGGCGCGGTCGCGCCCGGCGGGGCGGACGACGACATGGCCGTGCTCGCCGCCGAGGTCGCCGGCGCGCCGGACGCCGCGACCGCGAGCCTGTCGCTCAGCGCCGACCGCGGCGCCGCCGGCCGCGCCCGCACGTTCGCCGCCGCCGCGCTGCACGAGTGGTCGCTGCCCGCGTTGCTGGCGCGCGACGTCCTGCTGCTCACCAGCGAGCTGGTCACCAACGCGGTGAAGTACGGCCGCCCGCCGGTCGAGCTGCGCCTGCGCTGTGACCGCCGGCAGCTGCTGATCGAGGTCGAGGACGCCGCCACCGCCGTCCCGCGCAAGCTGCGCCCGTCTCCGTTCCAGGAGCACGGGCGGGGGTTGCAGCTCGTGGCGGGCGTGTCCGACCGCTGGGGCACGCGCCCGACCGCCGACGGCAAGGCCGTGTGGTGCTCGCTCGCCCTGGCCCGCTACGCCCGGCGCTGAACCCGGCGCCCCTCGCCGCGCGCCCGCCCGTTGACGCGCGGCCCGATCCGGCGTAGAATCATTGCTTGCCGAAAGCAATGGTCGGAATGCCACCTTCCGAGGATCTCGTCATCGCCCTCTACCGCCTCGGCCTCGTGCAGCGCGCCATGGCGCGCCACGCCGCGGCCGAGCTCGGCTCGCAGGGCTTCGTCGCGCTCAGCGTCGTCCACCGCGAGGCGCCGGTGCGCGTGAGCGACGTGGCCGAGCAGCTGGCCGTGAACCTGTCGGTGGCCAGCCGGCAGGTCGCGGCGCTGGTCGACGCCGGCTACGTGGACCGCGAGCCGGACCCGGACGACCGGCGGGCGCTGCGGCTGCGGCCGACGCCGGCGGGAGAGCGCGTCCTGCGCGACTCGCACCGGCGCATGGTCGCCACAGCCGCCGCGGCGCTGCGCGACTGGTCCGACGACGAGGTCGGGGAGCTGGCCGCCCGGCTCGGCCGGCTGCGCGAGGACTTCGCGGCGGCCGCCACGACACATCCCATAGGAGCGGCAATATGAGCGTCGCCACCCTCCCGGAGCCCGCCGGCGTCCTGCCCGAGCTCTGTCTCCACCGCCTGCTCGTCGCCATCGACGGCTCGGCTAACGCCGAGCTCGCGCTGAGTGCCGCGGTCACCGCCGCCCGGCGCGACCACGCCACGCTGACCCTGCTGCTCGTCGGTCCCGACCTCGCCGCCGGCCCGGCCGCCTGGGCCGTCCCGATGGCCGGCGGCGCGGACCAGGCGACCGTCGACGCGGACGGCCGCCGGCGCCTCGACGAGGCCGCCGCCCGCATCCCGGACGACGTCTCCGTCACGACGCTCTACCGCCGCGGCAAGGCCGGCCCGGAGATCATCCGGGCCGCCCGCGCCGGCGACTACGACGCGATCCTCCTCGGCGCGCGCGGCGTCGGCCGCGTCCACGCCCTGATGGGCAGCGTGAGCCACTACGTGCTCCACCACGCTGACGTCGCCGTCTTCGTCGCGCACGCCCCGCGTTAGGACCCGGCGAGCGGCGGGCGCTCGTCGACCGCCGCGGCGCGGACCTCGAAGTCGCTGCCGGCCCGCACCAGCAGCGGCCCGGGCGCGGCGGCGTCGACCGCCGCGGCGCCGTGCACGCGGCGCTCGGCCGCGGTCAGCACCTCGAGCGCCATCCGGCTCAGGTCGGCCAGCGGCTGGTGGCGGTTCTGGCGCGTCCCCAGGTCGACCTGGGCGAGCCGCTCCAGGCCGACGGCCCGCAGCGCGTCGATCAGCATGGCGATCTCGACGCCGTAGCCGGCGGGGAACGGCAGCCGCTCGAGCAGCGCGCGCCGGCCGGCCACCTCGCCGGCCAGCGGCTGCAGGAAGCCGGCGAGCTCGGGCACGTGGAGGTTGAGGTAGGGGCGGGCGAGCAGCTCGGTCACGCGCCCGCCGCCGTCGGGCAGCACGCGGTCGCCGATGCGCAGCGGCCGGCGGAAGTGGCCCTTGACGAACGCGACGTCCGGGTCGGTCAGCAGCGGGCCGAGCAGGCCGAGCACGAACGCGGGCGTGAAGTCCTCGGTGTCGGTGTCCAGGAACGCCACGACGTCGCCGGTCGTGGCCGCCAGGCCGCGCCACATCGCGTCGCCCTTGCCCAGCACCGGCCCGTACTCCGGGCGCAGCTCCGCCTCGCGCACCGCCCGCGGGCCGCCGGCTGCGCGGCTGGGCTCGTCGGCCGCCACCACGAGCAGCTCGTCGACCAGGCCGGCGGCCTCGAGCGGCGCGATCGCCCGGAGCATGCGGGTCAGGGTCGCCTCCACGCCGCGGGCGGGGAGGACGAGGCTGACCGAGGCGGCCTTGCCCGCCAGCAGCCGCTCGAGCGGGAAGTCGGTCGCGGCATAGCTGCGCTCGGCGAGCCAGCTCGCCCGCCGCAGGTCGACGGCCAGGCCGCGCGGCGCCCGGCCGGCGCGCCGGCCGGAGGTGGCCACGCGCACGGCGCCCAGCCGCTCGATCGGCACGCCGTGGCGGCGCAGGGCGCGCTCGAAGCCCTCGTCTTCGAGCGCGTGCCGGGGCTCGAGCCGGCCGACCAGCGCGTAGGCGGCCGCGGTGACGCCGATCGAGGCGCCGGAGAACTGGTGGTGCTCGCGCGCGCCCGGCCCGCTGACGGCGGCGTGGCGGCGGGCGGCCTCGGCCTCGCGGCGGCGCAGCGCCGCGGGCGGCAGTTCGGCGCGGTCGTGCCCGGTCAGCTCCACGCGCCCGCCGATCGCCCGCGCGCCCGCGGCCACGGCGGCGAGCTGGGCGGCCAGCCAGTCCGGCGCGGGTCGCGAGTCGGCGTCCGTGGTGGCGATCAGCCCGTCCGGCGCCAGCCGCTCGGCCGCCAGGTCCATGCCCTGCCGGCGGGCGTGGCCGACCCCCGGCGCCTCGGCGGCCACGATCGTCAGGTCGAGGTCCTCGGCCGCCGCGCGGGCGCGCAGTTCGGTGGCGTCCGTGCAGCGGTCGAGCACGACGATCACCGCGTAGTCGTCGCGGGCCACGCCCTCCTGGGCGGCGAGCGCGGCGAGGCAGCCGCCGATCAGCTCCTCCTCCTGGTGGGCGGGGACGACGACGACGGCCTTCACGGCAGCGGCGCGCCGGTCTCGATCAGGGTCCGGCCGGTCTCGTAGTCCTCGTCGCGCTCGTGCGTGAGCACGCCGACGGTCACGCCGTCACGGCCGTACCACACCGTCCAGGCGCCGCCGCCGTGGTCGACCACGCGCGCCGCGTCGAAGCCGTCGCCCCAGGCCACGTACTTGAGCGTGTGGGCGCCGATCGTCGACCAGAAGCCGGGGGCGACGTCCCATTCGGCGTCCTGCCCGGCGATCGTGCGGCCGGCCACCTCGCCCATGTTCAGCGCCTCGCCCCAGTGCTCGACCGCGAGCGGCCGGCCGGCCCTGGCGTTGTGCGCGAATGCGACGTCGCCGGCGGCGTAGACGCCGGGCGTGCGCGTGCGCATGCGGGCGTCGACCGCGATGCGGCCGTTCCCGGCCAGCTCGCCGCACGGCCTGACGCCGGTGGCCATCAGGACGAGCCCGTCCGGCACGGCTTCGAGCTGCTCGCCCAGCCGCAGCTTCACGCCGAGGTCCGTGAGGAACCCGGCGATCCGCCGTCCCGCCTCCTCGCCGAGCCGGGTGGCGTGGGGGATCTCCTCGTCGGACACGAGCGTCACCTTCAGGCCGCGCATGGCCAGCGAGGCGGCCGCCTCGCAGCCGATGAAGCCCGAGCCGACGACGGTGGCGGCGTCGGCCTGCTCGGCCGCCGCGCGCAGCGCGTGGGCATCGGCCAGGCTGCGCAGGGTGAGCGCCTGCTCCGCGTTCGGCACGGGCAGCCGCGTGGGCGCCGAGCCCGTGGCGAGCACGCAGGCGTCGTAGCGGAGGGTGTCGTGTCGCAGCTCGACCTCGCCGGGCTTGAGCGCCGTGACCAGGTCGGTGCGGACCGCGACGCCGTGCTCGGCGTACCAGGCAGCGGGCTCGATCGGCAGCTCGTCCTCGGCCATCTCGCCGCGCAGGAAGTCCTTGGACAGCGGCGGCCGGTTGTACGGGATGCGGGCCTCCGGCGTCACGAGCGTGATGTCACCGTCACCCCCGGCGTCTCGATATCCGCGGGCGGCGGCGAGCGCGGCCGGGCCGCCGCCGGCGATCACGAGCCGCATGCGTCGAACCGGTCGAGCCGGTAGTCGGGCGTGGTCCTGGTGTAGGCGGCCGGCCCGAAGCGCTCGCGCAGGCGCTGGTGGACCTCGTCGCCGCGCAGCGGGTAGCGCGTGGTCGGGTGGCGCCAGTGGACGGCGAGCACGGTGCCGTGAAGGCGGTCCAGCGTGGCGTCCAGCGCCGGCGGGTCGAGGTAGTAGAGGACCTCCGAGCAGACGATCAGGTCGAAGCGGCCGGCGGGGAACTGCTCGGGGATCTCGCGGCGCTCGATGGCGACGTCCGGGTTCCGGGCGCGGGCGTGGGCGAGCGCGGCCTCGGACACGTCGACGGCCAGCAGGTCGCCGACGTGGTGGGAGAGGCGCTCGGTGAGCACGCCGATCGAGCAGCCGATCTCCAGCCCGCGGCCGTACCGCCGGCCTTCCAGCGCGGCGATCGTGGCGTCGTACTTGGCCTGCTCGTACTCGCTCGTCGCGTAGCCCCAGGGGTCGGGGTCGGTCGCGTAGAGCTCGTCGAAGAACGCGGGGCCGAGCCGGGGCCTCATCCGACCGCCTCACGGCCGAGCCTGACCAGCAGCGGATCGAGCCGGTGCTGGAGCACGAAGAGCTCGAAGTCGCGCCGCGCCCGGTCGATCGGCGTGCCCGTGGCGAACGGGCGCGACCCGGTGGCCCGCGCGCCCTCGTCGATGATCTGCGCGCCGGCCTGGGCGACCGCCGCGCGGAGCTGGATGGAGATCGTGGGCAGCGCGTCGTCGGGCGCGCCGGCCGCGTGCTCGAGCCAGCGGTCCATCGTGGCCCGCGCCGTGGCGATCCGCCCGGCGGCCAGCGCCCGCAGGTCGTCCAGCTCGGGCCGGGTGGCGAGGTCGGCGAGCGCCGCGTCCGCCGCGGCGTCGGCGATGCCCGCCCAGGCCGCCGCGGTGCGGATGGCGTCCGTGGCGAACCACGGCTGCCGGGTCAGCGGCTCGAGCCGCGCGAGCACGGGCGCCCCGTGGAAGACGACGCGGTGGCTCTCGGACGCCCGCATCCCGCCGGCCCGGTACCACGTGCGGTCGACCTCGACGTCGCCGTCGAGCGCGACGTAGACCAGCTGCGGCCGCTCGGCCTCGCGGACCATCACCAGCGCCCGGTCCAGCCCGCCGGCGCCCGAGCAGAACACCTTCACGCCGTGGACCGAAGCGTCCTCGAGGCGCGCCGGCTCGCCCTCGCCGGGCGCCGGGTCCGCGCCCCACACGCCCAGCCAGTGGTCCTCGGGGTCGATCCCGGCCAGCTCCAGCCGCTCGACCGCGTTCAGGTGCCCCTCGTACAGCCGCCCGACGCTCCCGTCGGCTGAAGCCACGGCCCGCACCCGCGCCCACTCCGCCCGCCGGGTGGGCGGCGCGGGGAGCGCCGCGAGCGCCGCGAACGCGGCCCGCGGGAACGCCGGCGCCGCGTCCAGCGCCGCCGCGTTCGCGGCGATCTCGCCCAGAACGTCGTCGATGGCCACCGCGGTCACGAAGGGGGGACTACCCAGAGCCGCTGCTCCGGATTGCCCGCCGGCACGTCCACCGGCCAATCCAGCATCAGCGGCCCGGGCTCGAGCCCTTGCGCGCGCGCCGCGCCGACCAGCGGCCCGACGAGCTCCGCCGTGGCCGCCGCGCTCTCCCGCCGCGCCCCCGCGCCGATCCCGTCATGGGCCAGGACGACGCCGCCGCGCCGCAGCGTCAACCCGCGGAGCATCGCCTCCGGCCCGTCACCGCGCCAGTCGTGCGTGTCCAGGTCCCAGCCGGCGAGCCGCAGCCCACGCTCCCGCGCGACCTCCGCCGTGAATCCCGCGAGATACCCCCACGGCACCCGCCACCACGCCGGCGCGACCCCGTGAGCGGCCAGCGCCTCGAGCGCCCGGTCGAGGTCCGCCGCCACCTCGGCCCGCGTGTGGTCCGGATGCCGCAGATGCCCGAACCCGTGCACCTCCACGGCATGCCCGCCGGCCAGCACCTCGCCCAACAGCTCCGGGTGCTCCACCAGCCGTTCCCCGAGCACGAAGAACGTCGCCCGCACTTTCGCGCGCGCGAGCGCACCCAGCACGCACGGCGTCCCCCGCGGGTCCGGCCCGTCGTCGAACGTGAGCGCCAGCACGGCCCCCGACGATAGGCCGTTCGCCGCTAGACTCGTGGTCGCCTGGTGGGCGTAGCTCAGTTGGTAGAGCTCCGGGTTGTGGTCCCGGCGGCCGCGGGTTCGAGTCCCGTCGCTCACCCTAAAGTCCTGCAAATTGCGATGTTCCCGAAGCAGGAGTGTGGGATGGGGTCAGCGGCGGGGACAATTCTGAGCGTCCTTGCGATCGCGACGCAGAGCCAAATTCGGAGGCTTGCGACCGCCGGGTTCTAGGGACTCGTTGTCCCCGGCGCGCCTGGCGCTCCGCCGCCTTCGTCACCGAGAAGGACCATCGACCATGACCGCGTCCGGCCCCGCGCTCAGGCCTTCCAGCGTGACCGTCGCCGATGCGGGCGCGGAACGAGTCGACCACGTAGATGGACGGCCATCACCTCGGCCGCGTCGTCGCGGCCGTCGCGGCCCAAGATTTGGTGCGGTTCGCCCGCTGCATGGCCAGACTCGCGATCTGCAGGAACCTCGTTTCGGGCGGGACCGTGAGGCCGAGATACCAGCTGCGCCGCTTCTGGTGGCCGGGGAAGCCCAGCGACAGTGCCGTCTGTCTAGCCAATAGCGACGGCGCGTGTGGCTTAGCATGCCAAAGTTCGCCGAGACGGTTGGCCTCTGGTGACGACGACATCAATTTCGGCAAGAGTAGCCGGGCCTCGGCGCGCTGAGGCGCGTGTGGTGGTTCTGCTCGCGGTCGGGGTCGGCGGGGCTGTCGCCACGGCGCTGACGGCCTGGGCGGTCTCGCGAAGCCCGACATTGCTGGACCCGCAACGCACCTCGATCTGGAGGAGCCTCGTGGTCGCGTCGTATGTGGGGGTGGGGTTGTATACGTGGTGGCGCCGGCCTGGCAGCAGGCTCGGCCCGCTCTTGGCGGGGAATGGATTCCTGTATGCCCTGACCTCGTTCAATGCGTCGGGAGCGCCGCCGGCGTACACGCTGGGGATGGTGATGTGGGCCGTGTATGTCGTCTACACGGCGTATGTGTTGCTGTCCTATCCCCGGGGTCGTCTGCAGTCGGGGTTGGAGCGCGCGTTCATCGGCGCCTATGCGCTGAGCACAGCGGTGTTGACGGCGTTGAACCTGGCTCTATCGCCCACGTTTCCCGCGGCCGGATCGTTCAACGATTGCGGGACGCGCTGTCCTGCCAATGCGCTGGCCGTCGGCGATGCTGCGATCGGGACGGCGGTGGACTCGGCGGCGAGCATCGTGTTCACGGTCGCGCTGATCGGCCTCACGATGCTGCTCTTCGACAAGGCGCGCAGGTCGGGGTCCGGGTTGCGCCGGGCGGTTACCCCGGTGGCCGCCGTGTTTGCCGCGACCGTCGCCTGGTTCGTGATCTCGCTGTACCTTCTTCCCGCTTATCCGGGGACCGAGTCGGCGGTGACGATCGTCAATGGTGTGCTGGGACTGGCGGTTCCGATGGCGATTCTTCTCGGTCAGGTCTCGTGGGACCGGTTCACGGCGATCAGCCTCGGGCAGATCGCCGTGCGCGCGCGCGACGGGCCGCTGACGCCCTCGGCTGTGCAGGAGATGCTCGCCGATGCGCTCGGGGATTCGACTGTCACGCTCGGGCTTTGGGATGGGGTCTCGGGTTATGTCGATGTTGACGGCCGGCCACTGGAGCTCCCAATCGACCCGCAGGTGCGCGCGGTCACGCGTCTGAATCAGCACGGCCGGCCGGTAGCCGCGCTCATCCATGACCCGATGCTCGATACCGACTCCGCGCTGGTCGAGGGCCTGGCCGCGAGTTCGCTGATGATCCTCGAGAACGCGCGTCTGGTCGCGGAGCTACACGCGTCCCGGGCCCGGCTGACCGAAGCCGGTGACCGGGAGCGGCGCAAGCTCGAGCGCGATCTGCACGACGGCGCGCAGCAGCGATTGATCGCGATTCAGATCAAGCTGCGCCTGGTCGAGGAGCGTCTCGGAGATCATGAGCTGGCCGCACAGCTTGACGCGATCGGTGACGAGGCGGTGGAGGCGGTCGAGGAGTTGCGAGCGCTGGCCCGCGGTATCTATCCGCCGGCGCTGCGGCAGTTCGGGCTGGTCGATGCCCTGCGCGCGTTTGCCATGACCGCCCAGATCCCGATCGAGATCGTCGACGAGGGGATCGGCCGCTGCGCGCGCACGGTCGAGGCGGCGATCTACTTCTGCACGATGGAGGCCGTCCAGAACGCCACTAAGCACGCCGGCAGCCACGCGCGCGTGACGATCACGCTCGGGCGTGACCTGGAGCACGTTCGAGTTGCCGTCGCCGACGACGGCGTGGGCATGGACCCCCCGGCGGTCGACGGCGGCGGCGAAGGCTTGACGAGCATGCGCGATCGCATCGGCGCTGTCAGCGGCGAGCTCGAGATCACCTCCACGCCGGGGCGAGGCACGACAATTCGTGCAACGGTCCCTGACAGCGGTGCCAGTAACCGCTCGACCCGTTCCGAGTCGCCAACGCACCGCACAAGCCTGAGGCGCTAGCCGACGCATCGTCTGAGGCATGATTCGCGGCGGCCTCGCCGAGTTCCAGCAGCAGTTGGCGGCGCGCCGATGTCGACCGCGGTGGTCACGCGGCGACCGTCGACTCGGCCAGGGCGGTGAGCGCCTCTTCGGCCGCGCGCTCGCCGGAGCGCACCGCGCCGTCCATGTACCCGTTCCACACGGCGGCCGTCTCGGTGCCGGCCCAGTGGATCCGGCCCACGGGCTCGCTGAGCGCCTGCGCGTAGCGCGTCCAGACGCCCGTTCCCATGCGCCCGCCGTAGCAGCCGCGCGAGAACTCTTCCGCAGTCCAGTCCTGCTCGATGTACTCGACCGGGTGCACCGCACGCTCGCCGAAGTACTTCGAGAAGCACTGCAGTGCCAGCGCGCGCCGCTCGTCGGCATCCATCAGCGACGCGGCGGTCGCGTGCTCGCCCTCGAAGAAGCCGAGCAAGACGCCGCTGCGCAGGTCCTGCGGGCTGTTGTCGAACATGACGCCGATCGGATCGTCGAGGCTGACGACGAAGCCCGAGAGCCCGTCTTCGCGCCAGAACGGCTCCTCGTAGCGGATCTGGATCTTGATGACCGCGCCCATCGGCACCTGCTGCGTGAGGTGGTCGCGCCGGCCCGGGAGCGCAGGGCTGTAGCGGACGCGGCCGGCGAGGGCGGGCGGGAGGGCGACGATCACGCGCTCGCCGCGCACGCTTCCGTGCTCGTGCACGACCTCGACGCCCTCGCCGTCGTCTCGGATCAGGTGCACGGGGCAGCCGAGGTGCACGGCGTCGCCGAGCTCCTCCGCCGCGCGCAGCGCGATCGTCTGGCTGCCGCCGACGACGCGGCTGTCCTGCGCGCCGCCGCCGGTCGCCACGAGCATGTCGATCATGCCGCCGGAGTGGACGTAGAACAGGAAGTGCAGCAGCGACATCTGGTCGGTGTCGGCGGAGAAGATCGCCGGGATCAGCGTCCGCCAGAAGCGCCGGCCGGTCTCGGTCTTCATGTTGGCGACGAGCCAGGACTCGACGGTCTGCGCGTCGAGCTCGCGGGCGTTGGGCGCGTCCCAGGGCGCGTCGAGTGGGATGGTCGCCGCCATCGCCTCGAGCGCGGCCTGCGTCTCGGCGACGTCGATCAGCGCGTCTTCGTCGAGCCCGAACGTCTCGTCGGCCCAGCGGCGCGCGCCGCCGTCGATGCCCAGCAGGTTGTCGCCCTGCTCATAGCTCGGGAAGGTGCCGACGCCGAGCTCGTCGGCAAGCGCCAGCACGCGGTCCTGCGTCGGGCCGACCCACTGCCCGCCGAGCTCGACGATGGTGCCGTCTGCGAACGTATGGTTGAGGATGCGCCCGCCGACGCGGTCGCGGGCCTCCAGCACGACGACGCTGCGACCCTCCTGCTGGAGGCGGCGGGCGGCGGTCAGGCCGGCGAAGCCGGCCCCGACGACGACGACGTCAACGGTTTCCATGGTGGTCTCTCCTTCGTGAATGGGGTTCAGGCCGTCTCGGCGAGAGCGGGGACGGTGGCGTTCGCGGGCCGGCGGACGAGCGCGACGACCACGCCGCCGGCAGCGGCCGCGACGAGCAGCCAGGGCAGCGCGTTGATCCAGCCGACGGTGCTGCCCGTCAGGGTGCTGTAGTGCGTCACCATCAGCGCGATGCCGACGGCCAACCCGGCGCCGCCGAGCAGCGGCGCAGCGACCGTTGCCAGGCGCGACTCGCCGGTGGGATTCGTCATGAAGTAGCGGATCACCGCGAAGCTGGCGAGCGCCTGCAACGCGACGATCCCGATCACACCGACGCCGTACAAGGCGACGCCCATCTTCAGATAGGGGTCCTGGCCGGTGAGCGCGAACGCGATCACGACGATCGCCGTGAGCGCGAGCTGGGCGGCGCTGCCGCCGATCGGCGACTCGTGCTGTGGGTGCGTCCGGGCCAGCGCACGGGGCAGCAGGCCGTCGCGCGCCAGCGCGAAGTGGTATCGCGAAGTGTTGGCGTGGAACGCGAGGAAGGCGGCGAACAGGCTCGTGACCACGAGGACCTGCATCGCGTCGGTGGCGAACGCGCCAACGTACTGGAACTCGGCGCCGAAGACGAACGCCGTCGGGTCCTTCGCGGCCGCCGCCTGCACGGCGTCGACGCCGTACGCGCTCACGACCGCCCACGTGGTCAGCAGATAGAAGAGCGAGATCGCGCCGATCGCGATGTAGGTCGCGCGCGGGACGGTGCGGGCCGGGTTCCTGGCCTCCTCGCCGTAGATCGCGGTCGCCTCGAAGCCGACGAACGATCCGAACGCGAGCATCAGGCTGACGCCGAAGCCGCCCGAGAACACCACGCTCGGCTTGAAGACGTCCAGCGAGAAGCCGTGGAAGCCCTTGTCGATCAGCACCCCGATGTCGAGCGCGAGCAGCACGGCGACCTCGGCGGCGAGTGCCAGACCGAGCACCTTCGCGCTCATCGTGACCTCGCGGTAGGAGAGCACGGCAACGGCCGCGAACGCGATCAGCGCCCACAGCTCCCACGACAGGTGGATGTGCAGCACCTCGCCGAACGTGACGTGCGCGAAGTAGGCCAACGCGCCGAGGATGCCGATCGTCGCGGCGTTGTAGGCGACGATCGCGACATATGCCGCTGCCGCACCGGCCACGCGCCCCAAGCCCTGCGAGATGTACGCGTAGAACGCGCCCGCGTTGGTGATGCGGCGGCTCATGCGGACGTAACCGACCGCGAACAGCGCGAGCACGATCCCGGCGATGACGTAGGTGCCCGGCACGCCGGGACCGGCACCGAGGGCGATCGACAGCGTCGTCAGCGAAACGATCACGCCGACGGGCGCGACCGCCGCGAGCACGAAGAAGACGATGTCGGCGACACCCATCGCGTTGGACTCGAGATGGGGCCGATCTGATCCGGCCATAAAGGACTCCTGATTCGGATTGCAAGATTTCGGTCTCAGCAGCTTGCGTCCAAGCCGGGCCTGTCACGTCACCGATGCCGAAGGCCGCCGCCGCGGTTTTTCCGGATCCGGCAAATTCGCTGTGGAACGGGCATAGAATCGGCGCGTGCTGGTCGTGGATCGCCGGTTACGCGACGTCGCGGCGTGGGTGCAGGCCACGACCCCGCAGCTCGTCGAGCTGATGCTCGCGCGAATGCGCACCGAGGTCCCGGCCTACTTCGACTCGGACGATCCGGCGTTCATGGACACGGCGCGAGAGAGCATCGTCGCCAACCTGGAGGCCGTCGCCGAGGCGCTGCAGAGTGGACGCGAGCGCCCCGCCCAGCTGCCGCCGGGCGCCGTCGAAGAGGCGCTGATCGCCGCCCGCCAGCGGATGCCGTGGGCGCTAATCGACCGCACCTACCGGATCGGCCACGCCGTCATGTGGGAGCAACTGCTCGTCGAGGTCGAGTCGTGGCAGCTCGACAGCTCCGACCGGCTTGACCTGCTCCGGGTGATCTCGCACTTCCTGTTCCAGTACATCGATCACGTCGCGGAGGGATTGGCAGACGTCCACCAGGCCGAGCGCGACCGCCAGATCCGCGGCCGCGAGCGCCGACGCATCGCCTGGGTCCGCGAGATCCTCGCCGACGTCGCCGGCTCGAGCTCCGGCGGCGACTACGACCTCGCCCGCCAGCATCTCGCCGCCGTCGCCTGGGGCGCAGACGCCGAGCGCGCGATCGTCGACCTCGGACAGCGGCTGCGAGCGACGGTGCTCGCAGTCCCCGGCCAGAGCGGCGCCGCGTGGGGGTGGCTGGGCGCGCACGCCATCACTCCGTCGTGGGCGAAGCTGGCCCGCGAGCTCACGCTGCCCGCCGACACGTTTCTCGCGCTCGGCGCTCCCGCGGCCGGCGCCGCGGGATTCCGGCTCAGCCACCGCGAAGCGCTGGAGGCCGCGCGCGTGCTCCGCCACACCGGCGTGCCGCTCGGGATCTACGACGACGTCGGGCTCGTGGCGCTCGTGCTGCGCGACGAACGCGCCGCCCGGGACTTCATCGCCCGCGAGCTCGGCCCGCTGCTCGACGGCGGCAAGCGCACGCAGATACTGCTCGATACGTTGGGCGCCTACGTGAGCAACGGCTGGAGCGCGGCATCGACGGGCGCCTGGCTCGGCGTGCACGAACGGACCATCGGCTACCGGGTGGCGACGATCGAGCAGCGCCTCGGCCGGCCACTCGCCCCACGCCGAGAAGAGCTCGGCGTCGCGCTCCGACTGCACGCAGCGCTCCATCGCTGAACCGGGTCGGCACGCGATCGGCGCGCACGTCCCGGACGAGATGCACAAGCGCCCGGCGGTCGGGCTGGACCGCGATCGTTGCATAGGCATGAGGCGTGCCGGTCAGGAGCCCGAGAAGCTGATGCGCTACTTGCGCTACCCGAGATTGATTTGGGTCGGCCGTGGGGTTTGGGCTCAGTCGATGGCGACGCCGAAGTGCTTGGCGTTGAGTCGGAGGTGCGTTTCCATGAGTTTGCGGGCGCGCTTGGCGGCTCGCGCGTGCAGGGCCTCGGCGATGGCCTGGTGCTCGGCGTGGGCGCGTTCGAAGTACGCCGGGTCGGGGCTTGCTGCAGCGTCGTAGCGGATGTGTGCGTCGAACGCGTCACGCAGCGACTCGATCAGCTCGAACAGCTTCGGGCGTCGGGCGGCCGTGTAGATCACACGGTGGAACTGGCGGTTGAGCGTCACGTATTCCAGCGGCTGGTCGGCGGCGGCGCGCATGCGCTCCATCACGCGATCGAGGGCCTCGAGGTCCTCGGAGGTCATAGCCTTGGCGGCGATCTCGGTGGCCAACGGCTCGAGCGCGATCCGCAGCTCGTAGTTCTCGCGGACGTCCTCCTCGCTCGGGGAGAACACCACGACACCGCGCTGGACGTCGTGGCGCACGAGACCCTGGCGCGCGAGCACGGTGAACGCCTCGCGGACGGGAGTGGTGCTGACATTGAAGCGCTGGGCCAGCTCGACCTGGCGCAGTCGGGTGCCGGCCTTCAGCTCGCCTGCGAGGATGAGCCGGCGCAGCTCTTCCGCCACGGCAGCGGCTCGCGTGGCGCCGAGTCCCGCAGGGGGAGGTCCGTCAGGCATTGGTCGACATTATGCACAATGTCGTGTACGGTGTCGGCGTGAGGTTCGTCAACCATGCCGGCCGGATCACGCTGGACGCCGGCGCGGGCCGCGGCGTCGACGTCGAGCGGGCGAGCGGCGGCCGGCTGCCGGCCGATCCTGCCGCGGCGCTCGACCGCTGGCCGGAGGTGCTCGCCTGGGGGCGCGAGCATGACGGGGAGGCCGATGTCGAGCTCGCCGAGGCGCAACTCGGCCCGCCGTCCTCGGCCCCGCGCCAGATCTTCGGTGTCGGGCTCAACTATGCGGCGCATGCGGCCGAGTCGGGGCTCGACGTGCCGGAGTTTCCGCTGATCTTCACCAAGTTGCACGCCGCGCTGGCCGGCCCGTATGACCAGATCCCGATCTCCACCGAGCGGGTGGATTGGGAGGTCGAGCTGGTCGTGGTCATCGGCCGCCGTGCACGCCGCGTGGCCGCCGCCGGCGCGTGGGAGCACGTGGCGGGCCTGACGATCGGCCAGGACCTGTCCGAGCGCGAGGTCCAGTTTCGCCCGGCGAACGTGCCGCAGTTCACGCTCGGCAAGTCGCTGCCGCGGTTCGGCCCGATCGGGCCGGCGCTGGTGACCGTTGACGAGCTCGTCGACCCGGACGACCTCGAGCTCGGGTGCTCGGTCAACGGGGAGGAGATGCAGCGCAGCCGCACGCGCGACTTCATCTTCCCGGTAGGCGAGCTGATCGAGTACCTGTCGGCGCACACCGTGCTGTTCCCGGGCGACTTGATCATGACCGGGACGCCGTCGGGGATCGGGTCCTCGCGCACCCCGCCGCGCTATCTGCGGCCGGGCGACGTGGTCGAGAGCTGGATCGAGGGGATCGGGAGCATGCGGCACGCGTTCGTGAGCGACGCCGCCGGACAGGAGGGCTGATGGCGCTGGACACGCGGCCGGTGGGGGAGGACGGGGTGCCCAACCCCGTCATGCACCACATCAATCTCAAGACGACCCGGCTGGGCGAGATGATCGACTGGTACGGGCAGGTGTGCGGACTGCGGCCGAACTTCCGCTCGGAGGTCATCGCCTTCCTCACGAACGACGCGGCCAACCACCGCCTCGCGTTGCTCGCGGTGCCGGGGCTGAGCGACGACCCGGACCGCATCGCCCACTGCGGGATGCACCACTCGGCGTTCGAGTTCGACTCGCTCGAGCAGCTGCTCACCCGTTACGAGACGCTCAAGGCGAAGGGCATTCGGCCGCACGCCTGCCTCGACCACGGCCTGACGTCGTCCTTCTACTACGAGGACCCGGACGGCAACAGCGTCGAGCTGCAGGCCGACAACTTCGGCGACTGGGCGGCGTCCACCGAGTGGGTGCGCACGGCGCCCGAGTTCGTGGCCAACCCGATCGGCGTGCCCGTCGATCCCGACCGCATGGTCGACGCGTCGCGCGCCGGGGCGAGCGCGCAGGAGATCCACCGTCGCGGCTACGCCGGCGAGTTCCCGCCCGCCGCGCCCCTCGACCTTCACCTTCCATGAGCGCCGCCGCCGACATCTTCGTGCCGCACGCCTTCCCGGAGCAGTCGATCGACCTCGGCGAGGTCCGGCTGAACTACGCCACGGCTGGCTCGGCCGCGTCGCCGGCGCTGCTGCTCGTCCCGCCGCAGACGCAGTCGTGGTGGACCTACGAGCGTGCGATGCCGCTGCTGGCCGAGCACTTCCATGTGTTCGCCGTCGATTTGCGTGGCCAGGGCCGCTCGACGCGCACGCCGGGCCGCTACACGCTGGACAACATGGGCAACGACCTGGTGCGGTTCATCGACGAGGCGATCGGCCGCGCGACGCTGGTCAGCGGCAACTCTTCCGGCGGCGTGCTGGCGGCGTGGCTGGCCGCGTACGCCAAGCCCAGGCAGATCCGCGGCAGCGTATGCGAGGACCCGCCGCTGTTTTCGTCAGAGGTGACGCCGGCCTGCGGGCAGTCGATCCGCCAGTCGATCGGGCCGCTGTTCGCGCTGGCGAACAAGTGGCTGGGCGACCAATGGACGATCGGCGACTGGGCCGGCATGCAGGCGGCCGCGCCGCGCGAACTGCCGCAGCCGGTGCTGGTGGCGCTCCAGCAGATGGGGATCCTCGGGCCGCCCGGCGGCGAGCCGCCTCAGAACATGAAGGAGTACGACCCGGAGTGGGCGCGTGCGTTCTGGAGCGGCGCCGCGAGCGCTGCGTGCGACCACGAGGGGATGCTGTCCGCGGTCAAGGCGCCGATCCTGCTCACCCATCACTTCCGGACGGTCGACCCTGATACCGGGACGCTGATGGGCGCCGTCTCGGATCTGCAGGTCAAGCGCGCGGGCCAGCTCGTGACCGCCGCCGGCCAGCGCTTCGAGGTGAGCGATTTCCCGGAGATGGCGCACTCGATGCACGCGGCCGACCCGGAGCTGTTTGTCCGCACGGTCGTGGAGTGGTCGGGCGGGCTCACAGACGTCTGATCGCACATGAGGCTGCCGGCGTCGACGCAGGTGCTCGTGGCCGGCGGCGGTCCGGTCGGCCTCGCCGCGGCGATCGAGCTGGGGCGCCGCGGCGTCGACTGCTTGGTCGTCGAGCCCCGCGAGGCGGTCTCGCACGCCCGGCCGCGCTGCAAGACGGTCAACGTGCGCACGTTGGAGCACTTGCGCCGGTGGGGCGGCGCAGAGCGCCTGCGTGAGCGCGCGCCGCTCCCCGCCTCCTGGTCGAGCGAGGTCGTGTTCTGCACGTCGCTGACCGGCTGGGAGCTGTCGCGCTTCGTGGGCGTACTGGGGCTGTTGCCCGAGGGCGACCGCTATCCCGAGGTCGGCCAGCAGGCCCCGCAGTACGTCCTCGAGGAGCTGCTGCGCGACATGGTCGGCGAGCTGCCGAGTTGCACGTTGGCCATCGGCGCGCGCGTGACCGGCGTCGAACAGGACGAGCGCGAGGCGCGCGTCACCGTGGCCGGCCTTCCCGGCGAGGCGGCCACCGTCACGGCGGACTACGTGATCGGTGCGGACGGGCCGCGCAGCGCCGTCCGCGACGCCATCGGCGCCGCCTACGCCGGCGAGCACGCGCTGCGCCCGAACTTCGGCATGGTGTTCCGCGCCCCTGGCCTGTGGCCGCTGGTGCGCCACGGCCCGGCGGTCCACTACTGGACCGTCAACCCGGCGGCACCGGCCCTGATGGGCCCGATCGACCGCGGCGGCACCTGGTGGATCATCGCCTTCGGCGTGGAGGCGGAGCGGGGCCGGCGCGAGGCGGCCGGGATCATCCAGGCGGCGGTCGGCGCCCCGGTCGACACCGAGGTCATCTCCCACGATCCGTGGACGGCGCGCATGCAGCTCGTCGACCGGGCGCGCGCGGGCCGCGTCTTCCTGGCGGGCGACGCTGCGCACCTGAACCCGCCGTTCGGCGGCCACGGCCTCAACACGGGTGTCGGCGACGCCGTCGACCTCGCCTGGAAGCTCGCCGCCGTCCTCGACGGCTGGGGCGGTCCGGGCCTGCTCGACAGCTACGAGGCCGAACGGCGGCCCGTGCAGCAGCGCGTCATCGAGGCCGCAGCGGCGAACATGCGGGTGCTGTCGGGCGACCTCGTCTCTGCCGACCTCGAGCGCGACGGCCGGCGCGGCGAGCAGGCCCGGCGCCGCGCCGACGCGCACATCCAGGCGACCAAGGACGCGGAGTTCCACGCGCTTGATCTCGTGCTCGACATCGCCTACGAGTCGCCGCTGATCGCCGCGGGCGGCGCGCGGCTGCGCCACGCGTGGCTGGGTCCGGGCCACTCGGTCTTCGACGCGCTCGGCGACGGCCTGTCGCTCGTGCTGACCGAGCCCGACCCCTGGGCCGGCGCGCTCGCCGCGGCCGCGCGCTCGCGCGGTGTCCCGCTGCGCGTCGTCGACCTGACCGGGCGCGGGCTGCGCGAGCGCTACGGTGCGCGGCTCGTGATCGTGCGCCCCGACCAGCACGTCGCCTGGTCCGGCGACCGCGGGCCGGCCGACCCGGTGGCGCTGCTCGACCGGCTGCGCGGCGCCGCGTTCACCCCGTCTGAGGAACCCAAGCCGTGAGAGCCGCGATCCTGCATGCCTATGACGCGCCGCCCCGGCACGGCGAGTTCGCCGAGCCGGAGGGCGGCGACGAGCACGCTGTCGTCGAGGTGGCCGCCGCCGGGCTCAACCACGTGGACCTGCTGAAGGCCTCCGGGCGCTTCTACACGGGCGCGCCGCCAATCCCCTCCGTGGTGGGCAGCGACGGCGTCGGCCGGCTCGCGGACGGCCGCCGAGTGTTCTTCGATTCGCTCGTAGCGCCCTACGGCGCGATGGCCGAGCGCGCGCTCGTGCCCGTGGAAGGGCTGATCAACGTCCCCGACGGCGTGGAAGACGCCGTCGCCGCCGCGCTCGGCAACGCCGGCCTGGCGGCCTGGCTGTCACTCACCCGCCGGGCGGAACTGGCGCCCGGCGAGACCGTGCTCGTCCTCGGCGCGACGGGCGCAGTCGGCACGATCGCGGTGCAGGCGGCGAAGGTGCTGGGCGCCGGCCGGGTGGTGGCCGCAGCCCGCGGCGGCCAGCGCCTCGACGCGCTGCGCCAGCGCGGCGCGGACGCCACGGTCGCGCTCGACACGAAAGCGGACCTCGCGGGCGCGATCCGCGACGCGGCCGGTGGCCCGGTCGACGTGACGATCGACCTGCTCTGGGGGTCATTCGCGCTCGCCGCGCTACAAACGGCAGCGCACCGAGCGCGGCACATCCAGCTCGGCCAGCTCGGCGGCCTGACCGTCGAGCTGCCCGCTCCAACCGTGCGGGCGGCGCCGCTGGACCTGCGCGGCTTCGCCGTCTTCCATGAGCCGATCGCGGCCCGCCGCGAGGCGTATGCCGCTCTAGCCCGCCACATCATCTCGGCAGACATCACCGTCGATGTCGAACCGGTGCCGCTCAGCGGTATCTCTGCCGCCTGGGAGCGCCAGCGCGCGGGCGCGCACACCAAGCTCGTCGTCACGCCCTGATCTCCCACCGAGTTGAGGTCAAGGAGGTCGACCGCCAGAGGCCCGCAAGAGAATATTGCGGTCGCAAATCCCGTTCCAGGGCAGCCGGCGCGACACCGTCATATTCAGTTTCCTGCCCATGAGCTGCACTGAATCGAGCTCGCCCGTGATCCTTCTCGTCCGAACCTCTTGTGCGACGGGCTGCTCGATGGCGTGGAGCGGGCGAAGTGCTCAATCCGTCGAGAAGCGGCACATTCGCGAGCGGACCGCCCCGGGAGCCAGCGGGCAAAGCTCGCTGTGTCCGCGGAGTCCAGGACGGCCGGCACGTGCCCGGCCCTCAGCCTTCCGCGTGGTCCGTTCAGTGCAGGTGGTGCCAGTAGGTGATGCCGTCACCGAGGCGCGCGAAGCCCTCGGAGGCGTAGAGCGGTTCGCCCTCCGGCGTCGCGTTGAGGGTGGCGAACTCCGCGCCGGCGGTGCCTGCGGCGCGGCATACTGCGCGCAGCAGCGCGCGCCCGAGGCCGCGGCGCCGGAATGCCGGCCACACGTCCATGTCATAGACGCCCGCATACGGACCCGTCGCGAACGACCACGCACGACCGGCGAACGCGCCATCGACTCGGGCGACCGCATGCCAGGCGGTCGCCCCGTGCCCCCGCGCGAGCGTAAGCAGACGCCGGCCTTCGGGTCCGTACTCGGAGACCTCGGCCGTCAGGGACACCCGGTCGTCGGTGCAGGCGGCGATGGCGGTCAGCTCGGCGCCCATCCACCACGGCTCCCATCCTCGCTCGAAGCCTGCCGCCTCGAGCGGCGAGGCGTCGACATCGGCAGCGAGCCAAGCACCGATGATCCGTGCGGCGAGGTTGCGACCGGCGTTCACGCCGCGATCGACAGCGGCCGCGTCGATGGTGCTCGGAAAGTTCAACATCAGCTGGCGGTCGTGCGCCTGCCACGACCACGTCAGACCGGCGTCCTCCCAGCACGTACCTCCGCCCGCGAGAGCGATCGCGCGGTTCCACGCCGCCTGCACTCGCTCGCAATCGGCGACGGTTGGCTGCACGAAGCGAGGAGCGTAGCGCCACGGCGCCTCCGCTTCCGCCGAACGCGAACGGCAACGGGGAGCTTCCGAGTCCCTCCGAAGTGCCCCCAACGTCGAAATCGGGCACGTCGGCTCACGCGCTGCAGCGTTGTTCCTGATCGTCCTAGCTGGCCGCGGGTGTGAGCCGCTCGGCCAGGTATGCGAGCCCGTCCGGATAGCGGTAGTCGATGCCGCCGTGCGCCGCATCAAAGGTCTCGCACGCGACGTCGGTGACGCCGATCTCGTCGAGGGCGTCCCGGAAGGCTTGCGCACCGAGCTCGAGGTACCACTCGTCGCGAGTGCCGCCGTCAAGGTAGATCGCGCGCAGGCCGCGGAGGGCGTCGGCGTAGCGGGGCACCATGCGCACCGGGTCCCACGCCAGCCAGCGCTCCCAGACGTCATCGACGAGACGGCCGGTGCGCAGGTCAAACGGCAGGCGGACCGTCCCGTCCTCATCAGCCGAGAAGGCCGCCGCGACACCGTAGGTCATGACCAGGTCCGGATCGGTGCGCTTGCTCATCGGCGGGCGCGTGCGGAAGTCGCTCCAGAACGCTTCGTAGGAGCCGCCGTAGTCGCGCAGCGCTCGGACGGCCTGCCCGAAGCTCGGGATGTAGCACAGCTCGTACAGGGCGTCGCCCGCGTGGCTGGCCAGCCCGCCGAACAGGTCCGGCCGCAACATCGGCGTGATCATCGCCCCGAAGCCGCCGCTCGACTTGCCGGCGATGCCCCGGTGTGCGGCCTGCGGCAGCGTGCGATAGCGCTCGTCGATGAACGGCACGACCTCGTCGCACAGGTAGGAGTGGTAGCGGCCCGTCCCGGGCGAGTCGACGAACTGGCTGCCGCCGTAGGACGTCCACGCGTCCACGAGCACCACGATGCACGGCGGCGCGCCGTCCGCGGCAAACAGCGCGTCGGTCGCCTCGGGAAACGTGCGGCGAAACGGCGAGCGGTTGTGCCACATCGGCTCCGCGCCCGTGTATCCCTGGATCACGTACACCGAGGGATAGCGCCGTCCGGTGTCGTCGTCGTATCCCGGCGGGACGTAGACCTCGAGCGGACGCTCGTTGGGGTCGCCGAGCGGGTTGTCCGCCAGCAGCGCGCTCGTGATGTCGTGCCGCTCCAGGCGGCCGGCCAGCGGCCGCCCGTACGCGTTCGGGTAGTCGGACCAGCGGATGAGGGGCTTGGGCACGGCTAGCGATCCTGACACCTCGGCGCGCGGGATGGAGGCAGACTGTGGTGGCCTGTTCGACCTCGTTGACAGCGGTCTTCTCGAACTCGATACGCGCCTCCCCCGATTTACTCTGTGCGATCCAGGCGGTGTTCGAGGTAGGCGGTGGCGTCGGTGGCCGCGGCGCGGACGAGTCCGAAGTGGTCGACGCCGGCGTAGCGCTGATAGGTGACCGGCAGTCCGCGGCCGGCGTAGCCCTGGACCAGTTGGTCGGTCAGCGCGGGAAAGACGACCGGGTCGGCCGTGCCCTGCTCGATCCGCACGGGTGTGTGGAAGGAGAGCGTTTGGGGATCGTTGGCCGACAGGAAGGCGATCAGCGCGGAGAGATCGGCGTCGGGTCTGAACAGGTCGGCGGGGGCGATCCCGTTGAACGGTCCCGCGGCGAGCTGGGGCAGGCAATCGTCGAGTACCGCGGGGGTCAGCGCGCGGCCGCGAGCGCTCAGCAGACGTGCGATGTGCAGTCCGGGATCGGCCGCCTGTGCGCCGCGGACGATCACGGCGGCGACGGCACTGAGGTCGCCGCTCGGGGTGGTGAGGGTGCGCAGCGCCGCCGCCTGCTCTCCCAGGTGGCTGGAGGGTGCAAACGCCACGGTCGCGCGGATCCGCAGCTCGGGTGTGTACGCGGGCGCCTTCGCCGTTGACCAGAGCGCGGCGTGGCCGCCGACCGAGTGCCCGGCGAGGGCAACCTTGCGGAGGTTCAGCGCGGGCGCGAAGGCGTGTGCCGCCCTGACCATGTCGAGCATCGCGTGCGCCTCCGGGATCCCGACCAGATCGGGATGCACCCCCGGCGTGCCGAGCCCCTCGTAGTCGGTGCGCACGACGGCGAATCCGGCTCTCAGCCAGGACCTCAGGAGCGGTCGGTCATAGCCGCCGAGCACATCGGAGCGGGTCGGGGCGCAGCGGTCGGCCAGCCCGACCGTCGCGTGCCCCCAGGAGATCACGGGCCAGCCGCCGCGGGGAGGGGTGCCCTGCGGGATCGCCACCGTGCCCGACACGGCGGTGGGCCGTCCGTCGACGCCGATCGACCGGTATAGGAGCAGTTCGTTGACGGCGGCGCCCGCGAGCACGGCCGGCCCGGTCAGCCGGCGCGCCCGGATCAGTGCGCCATGCTGTCCCGCCGGCAGCGAGCGCGGCGGGGTGTAGAACCGTAGACCCGGTGGCCCGGTGGATGCCGCCGCCGACACTGGGACCAGCGTCACCACGACAATAGTCAGAAAGAGCAGTAAACGACCGATTCCGGCAGCGTACTCCCGTGGCAAACTCTGCACATGAGTGTGCTGACGACTTCGCCGCGCGACGCGCCCCGAGATCGGATGTGCCGGCGGCCGCGATCGGTCAGGGTCGCAGCGACGCTCATACAAGCAGCGCCGCGCGCTCGGTGAGCTCCGCGCCTCCGCGCTTCGGCGACCTCCCAGCTCTAGCTGAAGTCTCGCGCCGAAGAGCCGCATCCGCGGCGGCCGGCGCCGCACCGCACCGCGCGCCTCAGTCGCAGGACGAGGCTCGCCGAGGACACGATACGGTCGTGCTGCCCACGCGGCGTCAAGTCCGACTCGTCGGCCTACAGACGAGGGTGACTCGGCCGGCTTCGCTTCGCTCTGACCGGGTCGTCTACTCGGATTCGACGAGGGTCACGTGCTCGGGCCGCAGGTACACGACGTGACCGTGCGCGTCTTCGAGCCTGGCCAGTCCGTGGTCCGGTAGCGCGACCGGCTTGAGCGCGTCAAGAACCGCCCGGACGGTGCTCGTCGTGCGCACCGTGTGGCCGGTGAGGAGGTGCAACAGGGTCGTGTCGGGCATGACGGCGACCCTACCCCCGGGGCACGGCCTGAGGCGCTCCAGGCGCCCCGCCGCCGGCGGCGGGAGTCCCCTGGCCGCGACCTGTCGACACTGCGACCTGCCCATCGCGTCCAGCCCCCAGCGCACACGTGTCCGGGCCGGCTTCAGAGGCCGACCCTTGCAGAACGCCCACTCGATGGCCCTCGGGGTCCGACCCCCAACGTGCGAATGGTCTGAGCCGACAGCCCTCCACGCAGTCCACACGCGCCGGCCGCGCCGGTGCTGCGCCGGGGCGCCGGGGCGCCGCCGTCGACCATGAACGGTGCCCGCAACGCGTACACCGCGCCGTCGAACGGTTCCCAAGCGGCCGGCCATCGCGTTACCCGGACCGTAGAAGCGGTCGACGCGGGCGGCAATCGCGGCCACGCCCGCCCACGCGGCCCCCGCTACCAGGCGCGCTGTCGTGCTCGCGGGACCAGCCGGACGTCGGCCGGCACCGCATACGCGGCCGTCCATCAGGCCGAGCATGTACGCGTGGACGGCGTCGGCACCGCGAAGCGCTCCTGAAGCTCCGCAACGAAGCCCGGATCGGATGCCGCTGCAGATCCACGCCGACGCCCGTGATCTCCGACGACGCCGTGCGCGCGAGCCGTCGGCACGCCCGCCGGCGACGCGATCCCCACAGCGTGCTGAGCCCGCGGTCGCGGTTCCGGGGTGGCGTCGAGCGGCGCAGCCGTGTCTAGGCCCCCGGTAGCCCGGGCCCCCCGGCCGCCGCGCTGGCGTGATCTCCGCGTCCTCAGGCCAGACGATCCGCCCACGCGAGATCAAGCGCTGCCTCGCCCTCCGCCTCTTCCGCATCCTCGAAGCCACTGGCCCGCACTCCACCACCGCGACGCGCCCGCCGCGCACTCGAACCATCGTCCGGCGCCCGGGACGTCGGTTGGTCGCGAGTGCGACCACCGAGTAGGTTGCTCGTGCGGCCGGGGGCGCGTCAGCGCATGCCGAGTTGGTCTGCGATTGGATCGATCGAGAGCTCCATCAGGAACTGCAAGGCGGTGCTCGGCAGATACTCGAGCATCTGCGCGACCACCTCCGCGTGCGCCGCATCGGGGGCGGACCAGTTCGCGCGCTCCACGGCCTGCAGGAAGGTGTGGATGTAGCGCTCTTGCCAGTCGAGCGCCTCGGTCCCACACGGCTCGCCGTGCCCGGGGTGAAGCGTGACGCCGACAGGCAGCTCCCGGCGCACGCGTGAGAGGTTGGCCAGCCACTGTTGATGGAAGCCGTCGGCCAGATAGCAGTGGTGCCGGTCGTAGGCGATGTCGGCCGAGAACACGTGGCGGTCGGGGCTCTCCAACGTCCAGATGCTGTCGTGCGGCGACTCGTTGGGACCCAGATCGCTGACGCGCAGTTTGATCCCGTCGAGCGAGATCGCCTCGCCGTCGCCGACCACCTGGTTGGGAAACGCGCGCTTGCGCGGCCACTCGTCACCGAACATCGGCCTGAGGATCTGCTCCTTGACCGGATCGTCGCGACGGATCACCGCGCCAACGCCCTCGCTCGCGAAAACGGGGACGTCGAGGCCGCGCACCAGCTCAACCAGGCCGCCGTAGTGATCGGGGTGGGCGTGGGTGAGGATCACCCCCAGCAGCGGCTTGCCCACCTGCTCCACGCACGCTCGCAACGCGCGGCCGTCAGTAACGGTCAGTGTCGCATCAATCACCACCGAGCCCGCGCGGCCCTGGACGATATATGCGTTCACCGGCGTGCCTCCGCCGGTCGCGTGAAAGCGATGAATCAGATTCGCCGGCATGGAGTGGGACAGTAGATTGATAGGCACCAGACGACAAGTAGGTACTTGAAAGTGCCTATGGGAACTGATAGAGACCCTTGTGAATGGACAGAGCCGACGCCGTACAGCCGAATGTGCTCGACCAGAGCTGCGAGTCCCGGCAGGCGCTCGAGCGCATCGCAGACAAGTGGACCTGCCTGATCGTCTACGCCCTGCTCGACGGCCCTCGCCGCCACGGTGAGCTGAAGCGGATGATCGGGGGGATCTCGCAGAAGATGCTCACCCAAACCCTGCGCAGCCTGGAAGCCGACGGCCTCGTGACCCGTACCGTGATCGATGTCATCCCGCCACACGTCGAATACCGCCTGACGCCGCTCGGGGGGACACTCTCGGACCCGCTCGTCGCGATCTGCCGCTGGGCGATGGACCACCTTCCCGAAATGCAGGCCGCTCGTAGCGCCAACTCCCGCGACTCGACCCTCGCGTAGGGGACGCCGCGACCGTCGTCGGCGTCGCCACGCCGCGCGACCCGGGGTGTCAACTCGAACACGTCGCCGACCGTCGCCATCGATTCTCCGTGACGTTCCAGCCCGACGGCCGGCCGCTTTCGCCCATAGGCCGCGGGGCGAGGGTCGGCACTCGTGCTCGAGTTCGTCGAGGAGAAGCACATCGGGCGCGGGCGGCGACTGCTCCCATTCGCGCATTGCGATAGGAGCATCCCGGCCTCCGCGCACCGTTCCTGCTCGTCCAGAGCAGCGGTGAGGCGGGCGGTTTCTGGGGCTCTCGCGCTCACGCGGAGAGGCATGCGTCACCGCACCAGCCTCACGGCACACCCTGGCCAAGGCCCCGATTCGGGGGCACTACGGCGATCGAATAGCATCGCGACCGTGCCCCGCGTCGCCGGTCTCGCGCCCCTGGCGACGGATGTCGCCTTCCTCGAGCGACTCCAGGAGGCGCTCGCCGTCGATGCCGGCGGCGCCGACAAGTCCGCTGTGCTGCGCCGCGCGGCGGACGCGCTCGAGCGCGGCGAGCTCCCGCTCTCGCTGCGGATCGTCCCGTTCGTGCCCGGGCGGCGCGCGGCCGCCGAAGCGACGCATCCCGGCCAGGGCTCCAGCGAGGCGGTCGCGCTGATTTTGCCCGGCGATAAGCAGGACGAGGCGCACCTGCTGTACGAGCTCAGCCGCGACGCCGAGGTCCGCGCCCGGCTGTCCTTCGCCCGTGCCGACGACGAGCTCGAGGTGGTGCCGGGATGGGAGGACCGCGTAGCGCTACCGCTGATGTTCGTTCCCGGCGAGGACGGGGGAGCGCGGCTCACCGAGGCGGTGCCCGCGCTCGCGCGCGCCCGCCGGCGAGTACTGGCGATCGATCCCGGCGCCCTGCCGGATCGTTTCGCGTTCGCCGACCTCTTCAGCCAGCGACTGGCGATCGAGCTGCGGGCGTTCGATGACGGCGTCGCCGTGGCCGGCGCGCAAGCCGAGTTGCTGGTCTGCGACATGCGCCGCTGCGGCTCGCTGTACGCGCGCCTGCTCGAGCGGCTCGTCGCGCCTGACGCGGCGCGCCAGGCCGCGGCCGCGGGGGTCGAGGACCCCGGACCCGCGTACCACCCGTGGTTCCCGGTGCTCCAGATCGGCTCTGACAAGGCGGCGCTGTATACGCGCGCGCTGATCGAGGACATCGCGGGCGCGGGAGAGCACCTGTCCGATCCGGGCTGGCTGATGCGCGTCGGCCTCTACCTGGAGTTCCTCACGTTCCTCGGCATCGCCGAGGCGCTCAGAGGCGAGGTCGACCTCCTCGACGCGGACGAGCGCGAGGCGTTCGAGCACGGCCCGGCGTTCGCCGAGATCCGAGCGGCCGTCGATCCCGCCGCGTGGCGAGAGGTGTGGGCGTTGCGCACAATCCAGCTCGCGCGTCGCGGCGTGCCCCGCACTGGGCCGGTGGCGGCGACCAACCTGCTCGCCAAGAAGCGGGCGACGCTGCGCTTCCTGCACGTCCACCACGACGACCTCAAGCATGCGATCCGCCTGGCCGGGCCCAATCATCACAACGCGCAGGAGACGTGGCAGCGCGTGTTCCGTGACGCTGAGCGCGCCGTGTTGCGCAATGTCGGCGCCGCCTTCCCGGAACTCGACCGGCTGGCGAAGCCCGCGCGCGAGTTCGTGCTGTGGCATCGCAAGGGCCGCTTCGAGAGCCTCCGCGTCCCCGGCGCCGTGAGCGGGCTGTTCGCCGATCAGGACGGCCTCTATCCGTCAGCCTGCAGCCAGTACCGCGAGTCGATGAACGACGTCGCTGAGTGGGCCAAGGCCCGAGGCTTGATGGACCACACGGGCGCCGAGTGCGTCCCGCGCCAGGTGAGCCTGCTCGAGGCGCACGTCAATCAGCCGGCGCGGGTCGCGTTGCTGCAGCGCCACGACGGCTACGGGCCGGACCTCGAGGTCGGCTCGGAGCCACCCGCGACCTACCGGCGACCCGCGCAGGAGCTGAAGCGGCTGCTCGCCGACGTGCCGCTCCTCGCGCCGCTGCCCGCGGTCGAGCGCGAGCACCTCGCTCGCGCCGCGCGACCGCTCACGCTCGCGCCGACCGAACGGCTCGTGCGCCAGGGACAGGACGGCGACTCACTGTTCGTGCTGGCGGAGGGCGAGCTCGAGGTGCTCGTCCGGCGCGGCGACGGCGAGGACGTGCTCGTGGACACGATGGCCAAGGGCGCGGTGGCCGGCGAGATGTCGCTGCTCACCGGCGAGCCGCGCAGCGCGACGGTGCGTGCCCGCGACGGCGCCGTCGTCTACGAGATCGGCGCCGACCAGTTCGCGCGCGTGCTCGAGGCGCACCCGGAACTCGTCGACGTGCTCGCGCAGTTGATGGCTGCGCGGCTGCGCGACCGGCGCCAGCTGAGCGAGGCGCGCACGATCGCGCGGCAGATCCGCGCTGCGTTCGGCGCCGAACGATCAGGCCGGAAGGGCTGATCTTCAACCGCTCGCCGCGGAAGTCGGCTCGCGTGAGGCTACGGATGAGCTTGGTCGCAGCGGTCGCTGTGTGCCCCGGCGGTGACGAAGCGGGCCGCGTCGAGCGGGCGCATGGGCGTGACGCTCGCGAAGCTGGCGGCAAGTTCCTAGAGCGCGAGGCGTACGACCGGGAGAGGGCCGCGTAACGCTGCGGCGGGCAATCTTTGGCGTCAACCGGCACCGGTTCGCCGACACGACCTATCCGGTCGGTGTCTGGTCCGCCAGGAATGCCGTCACCACCTCGAGGTAGCGGTCGAACTGGTCACGCCGGATGTTGTGACCCGCCGCCGGCACGTGCGCGACCCGCAACCGCGGTACCAGCGCCCCGAGAGCCCGCGCGTCCTCCTCGGCGACGATCGCCCCCAGCGCCGGGGCTCCCGTGATCAGCAGGGCCGGAGAACTGATCCGCCCCAGCGTCGCCGGCCAGTCGACGCCCGCGGCCGGCGGCGTGTCGAACCCGAGGATCAGGTTGCAGCTGAACCGCTGCTTGGCGTCCGCCCACGGCCCGAGCTCTGCCTCACTCCAGCCGGGCGTCTCGGCCCGTTGCTCCGCGAGCAATTCTTCGCGCGTGGCGCGCTTGAGGCCGGACATCCACTCGCGCATGCCCGCCTGCTCATCCGTGCCGTCGAGCGGTCCGGCCGGCCGGGCCATCCACCAGGGGGGCGGGTCCTCCAGCAGGATCGCACTCACCGCCTCGGGGTAGGTTCCGGCCAGGACCAGCGCCGTCGCCGCCCCCATCGAGTGACCCAGCACCGCCGGCCGCGCCAGCCCCAACCCGGCGATCGCGCCGGCCAGGTCGCCCGCCTGCTCGTTCGGACCGTAGCCCTGCTCGGGCGCGTCGGAGCGCCCGTGCCCACGGGCGTCGAACATGACCAGGTCGTAGGTGCCCGCCAACGCCTCCGCCACCGGCGTCCAGCACAGCCCGTCGTCGGTCAACCCGTGCGCCAGCACCACCGCCGGCTTGGCGCCCCCGGTCCGCGTGTAGTGCAGGCGGATCCCGTTCGTCTCGACATACCCCGCCTGCCACTCGCCCATCAGCTTCATCTCCATCTCGCCGCGACCGGAGGGCACGCCGGAATAGTCGCACGCGGCCCAGTGCATAGCCGCGCCGCAACCGCGGGGCGACTTCGATCTATCTGCCAGGCATCGACCCTCAACGAGTCATCGAAACGTCCGCGGCCGCAGGTGCTGTCGCTGGCCGCTGACAGCGACGCGCACATGGCGGCGCCCGGTGAGTATCTGCCGCGCAGGCGCCGCGACCGCCACACCGGCTCGCAGCGTGATGAGACCGAGAGACCACGGCGTGAGCCCTTGGCCGCCACCCAGACGCCGCCGAGTCTCTGGGAGGCGAGTCCGTGGGGGCGACAGACGGCGTCGCACCAGCGCGCGTCGTTGGCGACTGCGGCTGTGAGTGCTGTGGGGCTACTCGCTCCGCGCGCTGACCGAGGTGCCGCCGCCGCTCGACTCCGCGGCGGTCTCCTGATCGTGGCGCTCGAACCGCTTGCCCGCCTGGCGCTCGCGCGCCATCGCCTCGCCGCAGGCCTCTTCGTCCTCTCCGGCGGCGGTCAGTTCCTCCACCTTGAGCGGGCGCAGCTTCACCCAGACGAGGAAGGACACCCCGAGCGCGAGCATCCCGAGTCCGGTCCAGAGGTTGATCCGCACGCCGGCCGCCTTGTGGATCGCGGCCGCGCCGTCGAGGATCCCGTAGATGGTCAGGATAGACCCCGTAGGCGGTGAAGACGCCGCCGATGATCGTCCGCAGGTCGAAGAGGTTGCGGGCCGCGGATCCCCGCTCGAGCTCCGCGGCATCGGCCTCGTCGATGTACTCGTCGTGGAGGAGGATCTCCCGCTCACTTGTCGCAGCCATGCGATTGCTCCTTAGTGGAAGACGACGTTGAGCGCGACGCAGGCGGCGAGCACGCCGCCGCCGAGCACAGCCGGCGACCGGTACCAGCCACCTTCGGTGCTTTCACGCGGAGGACGCCGGCAGCGCTGCGGGGTGAGCGACCACACCAGCCCGCGCAGCTGCTGCTCCGGCTTGGGCGCAGTGACCAGCGACACGCCCACGGTGGCGAGCGCGTCGGCGAGGAACGCTACGCCGGCCCCCCAGAACGCGGCCGCCTGGTCGGAGCCGAGATCGATCACGCCCCACGTGTTGAGGCAGTAGGCGGCGGCCGCGCCGAGGGTGCCGGCCACGAGCCCGGCGAAGCCCGCCCACGGAGTCGCACGCTTCCACAGCAGCGCGATGAGGAACGTGGCGAACAGCGGCGCGTTGAAGAACGAGAACAGCAACTGGATGTAATCCATCATGTTGTGGTAACCGGAGGCGATGAACGCCGTCCCGATGGCCACCAGCACACCCAGGCAGGTGACGATCCGGCCGACCCGCAGGTAATAGTCATCCGGCATGTGCCGCTTGATGTAGGGCTGCGATGATGTCGTAGGTCATGACCGTGTTGAACGAGCTCACGTTGGCCGCCATGCCCGCCATGAACGCCGCAAGCAGGCCGGTCATGGCGATGCCCAGCACCCCATTGGGCAGCAGTTCCCGATCAGCAGCGGAATCGTGTTGTTGTACTGCATGGCCCCCGCGCCGCCGAGGCCGTGGACGATCTGTGACGCGATCAGCCCCGGCACGATAATGACGAACGGGATCAGCAGCTTCGGCCACGACGCGATGATCGGCGTCAGCCGCGCCGCGTTCATGCTCTTGGCCGACAGCGCGCGCTGCACCTCGGCGAAGTTCGTCGTCCAGTACCCGAACGATTGCACGAAGCCCAAGCCGAACACGATCGCCAGCCAGTTGCCGTACGGATTGGTCGTGCTGCCCACGCCGGTGCCGTGCCAGGCGCTGAGCGCCTCCCCGCCCAGCTTGGAGTGCTCGACGTGGGCCACCAGGCCGTTCCAGCCGCCGACCTTCACCAGCCCCACCACCGTCAGCGGCACGAGGAAGGCGACGATGACGAAGAACTGCAGCACCTCGTTGTACACCGCCGCGGTCAGGCCGCCCAGCGTGGTGTAGGCCAAAACCACCAACGCGGCGACGACGATCGACACCGCCAGCGACCACCCCAGCAGGGCCTGCATGATGAGCGCCAGCGCGAACAGGTTCACACCAGCGATCAGGATGCTGGCGACCGCGAAGCTGACTGAGTTGAACAGGTGCGTCGGCTTGTTGAAGCGCAGCCGCAGATACTCCGGCACGCTGCGCACGCGCGCGCCGTAGTAGAACGGCATCATCACGAGACCGAGGAACACCATCGCCGGGATGGCGCCGACCCAGTAGTAGTGCATCGTCGGGATCCCGTACTGCGCGCCGTTGGCCGACATGCCGAGCAGCTCGATCGCGCCTAGGTTCGCCGAGATGAACGCCAACCCCGTGACCCACGCCGGCAGCGAGCGCCCCGACAGGAAGAAGTCGAGGCTGCTGGAGACCGAGCGGCGCGCGGCGAACCCGATGCCCAGCACCACCAGGAAATACGCACCCAGCGCAATGAAATCCGCGGTGTTCATGGCCAGCCGAGCACCGCCCGTGGCAAGCACAGTCATACCCAGGTCCTCCCTCTCAGTGACCCTGCTGATGAAAGTGTGCCCGCCACCGGGGGGATACCAAACGGTCGGCGATCTGACTATCACGTCGGCGGGTCTCGGCATCCCGGCCAGGGCGCCTGACGCGACCCGCAGAGGAACCGCGGGGCTGGCTGCTCACTTCGTCGCGAAGGAGCAGAATCTCCGCGCCAGGCGACATGCGGACCGACCCGGTCGGCAGGGCGAGTGATTCGCCCGCTTCGGTGGCCGCAGACATTCTCGTACGCGCTCGTGTCCTCAATCGACCAGGACGCTCGAACCAATTTGCATCGCGCTGCCTCGCGCGGCGCGTCGGCGGGATGCCGGTGTTCTCAGCAGCGACTCGTCGACGCTGGCGGCCGCACCGCAGTTCGGCCCCGGAGGCGCGACAGGGGCTCACGAATCCGGGGCGACAAGCAGGGATCCCCCGGATACACCAGTGGAAGCGGGCGCCGTAGCGTCGCGCGATGACCACTTTCTCCCTGCGCCTCCCGCGCCGCGCGATGATCGCCGCGGCGCTCACGTTCGGCGCACTCGCCGGTGGCGCCACTCCCGCGCTCGCCCTTCCCGAGAGTCACGGCACGCAGATGGGCGCGGTCGAAGCGATCTCCCAGAAGTACACGATGTTCTTGGGCGAGTTCGATGCCACGAAAAACGAGTTGGCGATCGAAACGATCGAGTAGGTGAGCAGTCTCCGCGCGATCTCGACGGCAGTGACGAATCCGGGGCCACTCCCCGGGGATTCCCGCCGGCGACCGCCGCCGGCCAGTCGGCTGCCTGCGCCGGGGGCGACGAGCACCCGCCGCGAGCAGACCCGCCGCGCTCACCGCCCGCCTGCTGACCAGCCACCACGCTGGCACGCTCACGGAGCGCCCGCCCCGGCCCGACTTCCTGGCCTTGCAGCGTCGCGCACATGGAGATCGTGCTCGGTCCGTCCACCGCAGGGTCGGGGTCGATCGATGATCGCCCCATCTGGAGCGGCTCCATGCGCGCCACTGACGCCGACGAGTGCGCCGCCTACGTCCGCGAAACCGGCTTCGCCGAATGCGGTCGCACGACCGGAAACCGCGGGGCCTGGCTGCTCCGCCGCGACGACGACGGCACCACTGGGCTCATCACCCTGTCGCTCTGGGACAGCATCGGCGCGATCCGCGCCTTTGCCGGCGAGGACATCGAGGCGGCCGTGCTCTACCCCGAGGATGAGCGCTTCCTCATCGGCGGCGAGTCGCGAACCGTCGACTACGACGTCGCTGACCAGATCTCTGACCGCGTGCGCTGAGCACGCGCCCGGCAGCCCCGACCCAAGCGGCCCGTCGGGAGAGCAAGCGTAAGCTGGCGTCATGGCGGACGGCGCCACGCGCACATCGCTCGAGCCGGCGCTCGGACCGGCGGTAGAAAGGGTTGATGACCATTTCCAGACGACTTGCTGTCTGCTGTGACGGAACGTGGAACGTGCCGGACGAGCATCGTCAGGGAGTGGCGGCGCCGACGAACGTCGCCAAGCTCGCCCTGGCGATCGTCACCGGAGACGAGAGCGGCCAAGCGCTGTTCTACGAGCCGGGCGTCGGCACCAACCCCGATGAGCGCCTGCTGGGTGGCGCCTTCGGGTACGGCCTGTCGCGCAATGTGCAGCGCTGTTACCGCTTTCTCGCATTGAACTATCAGCCCGGCGACGAGCTGTACCTGTTCGGGTTCAGTCGGGGTGCCTACACGGCGCGCAGCCTGGCGGGGCTGATTCGCAATTGCGGCATATTGCGAGCGGAGCACGTCGACCAGGTCGATGAGGCATTCGCGTTCTACCGCGACCGCACTTCGCAATCGCATCCGAGTGCGGTCGCGTCGCAGCTCTTCCGGGGCATGTACTCACACGAGGACGAGGACATCCATTTCATCGGCGTATGGGACACAGTCGGTGCGCTTGGCATTCCCAGCGAGCTTCCGGAGTGGGACTGGCTGTCCAAGCGCGTCACGGGCTGGGAACGGCTCTGGGGCTTTCACGACACCGATCTGAGTAGTCACGTCAGGTATGCGTACCACGCGGTCGCGATCGACGAGCGTCGGGCGCCGTTCAGGCCGACGCTGTGGACGCAGCGCGAGCCCGTCGCCGGACAGACGCTCGAGCAGGTCTGGTTCGCGGGCGTGCACACTGAGGTCGGGGGCGGCTCGCGGGATACGTCGCTGTCGGACATCGCCCTGCTGTGGATGGCTCAGCGGGCGACCGACTGCGGCTTGGAGCTCAAGCCTGGGCTGCTACAGGTGGGCAGTCCCGATGCCGTGGGGGCGCCGGTGCCGAACTATGCCGGCCCCATCGTCGACTCTCGCAGAGGCGTCTATGCCGCGTTCCACGCCTACGACCGGTTGACGCACGACGATCTGAGCCGGGCGCCGGCGCAGGCGCTTGCTTCGAGCGCGCATCGGCGTTTTGCCGAAGCTGTCGACGGCTATGCGCCGGACGGGTTCGCGAACTACTTCGCGCAGCGGCCGGCAACCCAGGTCGTGGAAGTGGCGCCGCCCGGTTGACCGCGGCGTCACCACGACACGTCCGCCGGTCAGCGCCCCCGGGCGCGCGGAGTACCGGTCGTCGATGATGCTGATCGCGTCAGGAGCCCTCGAGCGCGGCGAGATGGCGGAGCCCGTTGAGGCCGGGGCAGAACAGGTACTCGCCGCCGCGCACGCTGACGACGCGCGACAGCGGCCCGAGGAAGAACGGAGGATCGCCCGGGATCGTCATCTTGCGGGTGCCGTCCTGGTCCTGCAGGCCCATGATCACGTCCTGGTCGTCGCCGAGGCGGAATGCGTTGCCGCCGGCGAGCCACTGCGATTGCACGAACTCGAACTGGCGAGCGATGCTGGCCTGCAGGCACATGAACACGACGCCGCGGTCCGTGCCGTCGTCCGGGGCGTCGGGCGGCAGCGGCGGCCCGTAGGGGATGCCGCGGCGGATGACGCGGTGGCGGTTGACCAGCGCGCCGTTGAAGGGCAGGCTCTCCCGCGGGTTGACGCGGCGGATGTGCGCGCCGATCGGGCAGCGGCGCCCGTCGGGGTCGTCGGCGTAAGAGAAGGCGTTGTTGCGCGCGGCGTCCCCGGCGAGCGCCGGGTCCGGGCGTTCGGGCGAGACCGCGAGCGGTGTGCCGTCGCGCCAGCGCCCGACGATCTTGGCCGCCAGCAGCGCCTCGCCGCCCGGGTACAGCCGGGCGGCCTCGGCCAGTTGGCGGCGGAACGCAGCGACGTCCTGGCGGAGCTTGCGATACACGAGATAGCTGCCGTTGACGGCGAACTGGTCCGGGCTGGGCGCCGCCGGCAGCGCTCCCTGCTCATCCGGGTAGCCGAGTATGAACTCGCCGGCCGCGAGGTCGCGCCAGCCCCCGCTGGCGGGGGCGCCCTGGCCGGGTGACGCGGGCACGCCGGCGCCGCTGATCGAGGGCTGCGCGAAGCCGTCCGCGAAGCCGAAGTGCTCGCTGCCGCCCGGCAACGCCGCGCCGCGCTGGTCGGCCACGACGCGCAACCCGCCGTCACGCACGCCGGCGCGCAGGCGCGCGTCGTGCGAGGCCAGCGCCGCCTCGGAGGCGGCGCTGATCATCACCAGCGCGTGGATGCCCGGGTCGACGAAGCCGGGGTCCCATCGCTCGGGCGCGCTCTCGCCGGTGTCCCCCAGCACGTCCGCCCGGCCGGCCATGCCCGCGCTGAACTCCGGCGGGAAGCCGGCCAGCGTCGTGCCCGGCAGGCCGAGCGCGCGCAGCCCGGCGTAGGAGAACGCGACGTTGGCGCCGGCCTCCGGCTTGACCGACCACGGCTCCGCCGTCAGCACCTCGCCGATCAGCCCGGCCAGCCAACGGCGCGCCGCGCCGGGGTCCTCGACGTGGAGCAGCAGATACGACGCGACCGGCAGCCGATAGCCGCGGACCACGAACCCCTGGATGTTGGCCAAGTCGAGCGCGCTCACAGCGGGAAGACCTCCCGGAAGCGCGCCTGCAGGCGATCGCGCGCCAGCCCCTGGGCGTCCAGCGCGAAGGCGATCAGCCGCGCCCGCAGCTCCAGGTTGGCCTTGACCTCGGGCACGGTCTGCTCACCGTAGGCGGCGAAGAACAACGCGCTGGGGACGCGGTGACCGAGCAGCCAGGCCGCCCACGCGCGCGCGTCCGCACGTCCGGGATAGCCCACGCAATGGCCGAAGATCCGGTCGCCGTCCTCGCCCAGCCCGACACGCAACGCCTCCACGTACCGCTCGAGCGGCCCGTCGAAATTGCTCGTGAACAGCAGCCGTGGCGTCCGCCAGTCGTCGCGCTTCTGCGGCGGCCCCGTGTAGATCAGCTGGTCGAGCACGACCCAGCGGGCGAAGTGGGTCCCCGGCACGCGCGCGAGCGGGCTGTCCGGACCGACGGGCAGGCCGTCGAGCACCGTCGCCAACTCGCTCGCCTGCGCGGACGAGACCGGCACCAGCAGCGTGAGCGCGCGCGCCTGGCCCGACACGTCGTGGTCACCGCGCTTCACAGGTCGCCCTGCACGTCGGCGAGAAAGCGACTGTAAGCCTCGGCGAACGCCTCCGGCGGCAGGCCGGCCGAGCGGCGCTTGAACGCATCGAGCGCCTGCGCGACCCGGGCCGCGGAGATGATCTCCGTCGTCGAGGCTCCAGGGTAGGCCGACCAATAGTGATTTGCCACGTACTCATTGCGGCGGATGTACGCCTTGAACGGCTCCGCCGGCAGCGGGCCCGGGAAGCCGTACGAGCTGCCCCATATCGCCTTCATGCGCGTCGGCACGACCTCCGAGAACGCGTCGATGTACTGGTCCCACGTGCCGTTGAAGTTGCTCTCGAAGAACAGGTACGCGTAGTGGCGGCGCTCACCGTCCGGGAAGCGCGGAATGACCGCCCAGCGCGCGTAGTGAATGAACGAGAGCTGCTGCAGCTTCTTCAGCGTGAACGTCAACCGCCGGCCCGCGAGGAACACGAGCGCCAGGACCGGACGCCCCCACCACCTCACCGGCGAGATCACCGTGATCGCGGTCGCCTTGCCCTCGACGTTGGCCACGTATCAGCCCTGCCCCGCGATGTGGCCGGCGAGGCCGGCTCGCGCGCCGGCCGTGTAACAGGCGGCGGCGGCGCCGTCGTGGCGATCGAGCGCTTCGTACAGCCGGACGATCGTGGCGTCATGGGGCGAAACGGTTAGAGGCATGCGGCGCGACCGTTCCACGCTGGTGTCGGCGCTGCAAGCGGGTTCGGGGATGCCGCCGCGGTCAACCGCCTACCGGGTGTCATGGCGCGCGATCGGCGGCGGACTCGGCCGGAGGCCGAAACGTTCGCACGCTGACATCGATCACGGTCGACTCGCCCGGCCGGCGTCCGTCTGCGCCGATGACCAGGCGGCGTGCTCCTGCGACACCGGTCCTCCGACGCGCTCGGCCAGCATCGCGTCGCGGCGCGACTCGTGAGCCGTACGGACCAGCGTGCGAGAGACAGAGGAACTTCTCGTGCTTGAGCGACTTCGCGGTGGCGCGGTAGCCCGACCAGTTCTGCTGAAACTGAAAGAGCTGCTGGAACCCCTCGAGCACAACGATCGCCGCGCCCACATCGTTCCGGTGATCCACGCGCTCGCACCGCTAGACGGGGCACCGCCCAACACAGCGAGCCCCGCCGGATCACACGTTGTCACCGTTCGTGGCCGCACTCCTCCTTGCGGCGTCGTGGAAGGAGCAGTTCCGGGCCTCGCCGAGGTGTCGCCTCCGTAAGGCGCTGCTCGATCAGACGCAGGAGCGAGAGCCATCACAGGCGGAATGGCGCCGGGCGGGGCAGCACGTCCGTACGCTCGACCGTCCGCACCCATTCATAGGCGAGTGCCTTGCAGTGCGTCATCGCGACGCCGGCGTCGTGCAGCCGCGCGAGCCCGCGCTCGTGCATCTCGCCGGGCGAGAACGTGGCGTCCTCGGCGGCCATCACGCGCAGGCCGGCGTCGAGGAGCCCGATCGCCGACTGGTAGACGCAGACGTCGGTCTCGAAGCCGACGAGCACGGCCGTGCCCCGGCCCGTGCCGCGCACCGTCCGCAGGATCTCCGGCGTGCCGGCGAGCCCGAACGTGGGCTTGATGAGCACCGGCGTGCCCGGCGCAAGCTCGATCGCGGTGCTGCCGTTGCGCTCGGGCTCCTCCTCGGTCGCCACGACCGGGACCTCGAGCTCGTGCGCGAGCTTGGCCAGCCAGGCGGCGCGGGCCAGCGCCTCAAGCGCGGCCGGACGGTCGGCGAGCTCCTCCGGATAGAAGCCCGGCTGCGCGTCGATGACGACAAGCACGCAGTCCTGATGCGCGGTCAGCGGCATATGCGTATGTTGAAGCCTGCCGGGGCGAGCCGGACGAACGCATCTGCGCCGCGCAGTCGAACTCGCGGGCGAGCCGCCCGGCGGCAACGTGCGGGCGCGAGTGCGCGATGGTGGATCGGCTCGTCGTGGATTGCGTGCAGGACGCAGCCGGGTGTGCGTGCCGAGCGTGTCCGGGTCCTCGGCGCGGTTGACGAGTGCCACGGCGGATCGCGGAGACCATTCGGGGCAATAGGTGAAGGCCACGGTCTAGTCGATGCCGCGCGGTTGCCGTAGGCGGGCCTCGGCGACCTCGGTGGCTGCCAGCTCGTTGCGCGAGCTCGTCTCCGAGCGGCCGGAGGAGGATGCGTTGGCCGCCGGCGCGGTGGTAGCGGCCGAGGACCTCGGCACAAGGCTCGGCGTACCCGATGGGAAGGGGAGCGTCGGGGGTGCGGCCCAGCAGCGGTGTGAGGACCTGGGCGAGCACTCGGTCGTGGCCTGGACCCCGGCGGCGGACGCGCGAAGCGGTAGTGTCGCGGGCGTGGAACGCCCAGGGGTGATCGGGCGCTGGGTGCCGGGAGTCGAGCTGATCCGTCATCGCCGCGGGGCCGGCCTGCGGCGCGACGTGATCGCGGGCGTCGTGCTCGCCGCGCTGCTGGTCCCTCAAGGGCTTGCCTACGCGGGCCTGGCGGGCCTACCGCCGATCGCCGGCCTCTACGCCACGCTCGTCCCGCTGGTCGTTTACTTCCTGCTCGGCCCGTCGCGGATCCTGATCATCAGCCCCGACTCCGCAGTCTGCCCGCTGGTCGCCGCGGCCGTCGTGCCGCTCGCCGCGCCGGGTGACGCGGCGCAGCGGATCGAGTTCGCGGGAATGCTCGCGGTGATCGTCGGGCTGATCATGTTCGCGGGCGGCCTGGCCCGGTTCGGGTTCATCACCGAACTGCTCTCGGTCCCGGTCCGGCTCGGCTATCTCGCCGGGATCGCGGCCACGGTGCTCGTCGCGCAGCTGCCGAAGCTGTTCGGGTTCTCGGCCCAGCAGGAGAACTTCATTCCCGCGGTGCGCGACTTCGCCTCGCGCCTTGGCGAGACCAACGGCACCGCGCTGGCGCTCGGGGTCGCGTCGCTGGTCCTGATCGTCGTCCTCCGCCGCGTGGCGCCGAGGCTGCCCGGCGTGCTGCTGGCGGTCGTCGGCGCGACCGCGGTGGTCGCGGTGTTCGGGCTCGCCGACGAGGTCAAGGTGGTGGGCGACGTCCCCGCGGGCCTGCCCTCCTTCAACGTGCCCGACGTGACGCTCGACAACGTGGAGGCGCTGATCGGCGCCGCGGTCGGGGTCGCGTTCGTGGCGTTCGCCGACACGAGCGTGCTGTCGAAGAGCTACGCGGCGCGGCTACGGCAGAAGGTCGACCAGAACCAGGAGCTCGCCGCGCTCGGCGCGGCGAACGTGGCGGTGGGTTTATTTCAGGGCTTCCCGGTCTCGAGCAGCGGCTCACGGACCGCGGTCGCGGAGGACGCCGGGGCGGGGAGCCAGTTCGCCGGGCTCGCAGCCGCGGTCACGCTGGGCGTCCTGTTGATCGTTGGCATGAGCTTGGTGCACGATCTGCCGGCGGCGACGCTCGCCGCGATTGTCATCGTCGCGATCCTCGGGCTGGTGGACATACGCGGAGCGCGCCGGCTGCTGGCGTGGCGGCCGTCGGAGTTCGCGCTGATGGTCGTGACGTTCGCCGGCGTGGCCGTGCTCGGCGTGCTGTGGGGCGTCGGGATCGCGATCGCGATCTCGTTGCTGCTGTTCATCCAGCGAGCCTGGCGCCCGCACGACGCGCGACTCGGACGCGTCGACAACCTCAAGGGCTACCACGACGCCGAGCGCCACCCCGAGGCGCAGATGATCCCCGGGCTCGCGCTGTACCGTTTCGACGCGCCGTTGTTCTTTGCCAACGCCGAGCACTTCCACGAGCACGTCCGCGAACTGGCCGCCGACGAAGGCACGTCCTGGGTGCTGGTGGCCGCCGAGCCGATCACCGACGTCGACACGACCGCGGGCGAGATGCTGCGCGAGTTGCACGACGAACTGGCCGCCGACGACGTCGTGCTGGCGTTCGCCGAGCTGAAAGGCCCGGCACGCGACCGGTTGCGCCGCTACGGAATCGAGGCGGCGATCGGCGCCGAGCGGTTCTATCCGACCATCGGGGCCGCGGTCTCGTCGTACCTACGCGCGAGCGGGGTGCAGTGGCTGGACTGGGAGGAGCGCGCGGGCCGGGCCGACGGCGACCCGCCCGCGGCGGCACCGAGGCGACCGGACCGCTAGCCGCCGAACGCCGCCGGGACTCCAGCTGACCGTTGGCATGACGGGACAGCCGACCCCTCACGCCGACGCTGAGCGTGTCCGCTCCTGGGCGGGCGCGATCTCGATCCCGCGCGGATCGCAGCGGCTCGGCGATCTCGCGGCCGTGGTCGACGATGCCGCCCCGCCCCATATTCAGCTCGCGACGTCAAACGACAGCGATGCATTTCGAGGCCCGGATGTCTCGGATTCGTCGAATATGGGCACAGCCGAGCGCTCCGGGAGGCTGCTCCAAGGCGTGGGCCGCGATTCGGCGCCTTTGCTTCTGCGTGGTGGCGTACGTCGGTCGACGGGGTGGCGGCGTTCGAACGCTGGAGCGGACCCGGGTTGCGCTCGAAGCGATGGAGGTCTCGTGGTGCTGGTCGCAGGATTGCGTGCGTCGGTTCGTCGCGGAGGCCGCGCTTCGATGCTCGATGCGCCACCAGCGTTCAATTGTCAGGGCGGTTGACGTCGGCGGCGGTCTGCAGCAGCCGCATGCCGCCCGGATCGGCTCCCGCCGGCGTGGCGCAGTAGCGGGTGGCGACCTGCTCCCAGCGTCCGCGAGGTCCGCGCCGCTCAGCGGGCTCGTAGTCGTACAGCGCGCCGGTGTACCGCTGACAGCGCATGCGGGTCGCCGCGGGCGACCCAAGCCTGCCGTCGCCGAGTAAGTGCTTGTCCTCCAGCGCCTGGCAGTCGGCGCGAACGTACTTGCGGACCGCCGAGTCGCTGGTCGCGAACGGAGGCTTACGCGCCTTCAGTTGCGGGACACTGGCCGTGACGCAGTCGTCGACCCGCAGGCTGGACGCCAGGTCGCCCGTGAGAAAGAGGACCACCCCGGTTGCCGCGAGGAGCGCGGTGAAGTTGGCGAGGTAGCGGGCCCAACGCGGCCCCCACTTGATCTTGAACTCGCGCGCGAGCCGCCGTAGCGCGACCTCGCGGGGCGCGTCGCCCACGGGCAGCGGAACGCCGCGCCCGCCGAGCAGCCGCGGCGTCCAGTCTGTGTCGAAGTAAGCGAACTGGCAGTCGCCGATCGATTCGGGCAGGTGACGCGGGAAGCGGTCGCCGAACCGCTCCCGGAACGCCTCATAACGGCGGCGTCTCGTCTTCCGGCGGCCCGGCGGCGGCAGCGCGAGGATCACGCGCTCGGGGGCGCCGAGCGCCGCCACGTGTTGGACCTCCCAGGCCAGCCCATCGCTATCTCCGGTCTGCAGGAGCACGGCCGCCGCGGCCGCAGTCAACTCGCCGATCGCCGTCCGCCAGTCCTCGTCGGTCGCGTACACGCGCGCGGCGCCGAGTTGCGGCATGTCCTCGGTCGGGTCGCCAACGGCCACGAACGGGCCGACCTTGCGCAGCGTGCGCGCCAGTCGCTGCTCGTGCGTGATGTACGGCTCCCACGGCGACTGCCGTACGCGCGACGACCAGGGCGTGTCTGCCTGCGTGTCGTCCGTGGCGAACGGCCGCAGGTAGACGATCGGCGCTCGCGGGTCCTCGGCGAGAACGCGCTCGCCCTCGCTGACCACGATGCGCCTCCCATTCGCGACCACCGCCCAGCAGAACAAGAACACAGGGAGGAGGACCACGCCGATCTGGTCGCTCTTGACCAGCGTCTGCCGCACCACCCACACGGCGAACGCCGCCACCAGGAAGATCGCTACGCCGGACGCGATGATCAGAAGCCCGACGCCGGGGTCCCGCTGCGCCCGCGCCGCGCTCGCTTGCGCGAGTCGTTCGTGGCGCTCGACCGGCTTGGAGCTCACGGCCGAGGCCCCACGGTCAGCATGCCGGTGCCGATCGAACACCCGGCTGTCCGCGCAGTCAACGCCCTCCGCACCGGCGCCGGTGGAGGCGGGAAACGCGGTGTCAGCGTGAGGACACCGCTCATTCGGCGCTCAGGTGCGGCGCATCAGCCTCGCAAAGCGCGCCGGAACAGGCAGGCGCCGCGCCGCTCGGCCTACGCGCCGGCGACGAGATCTCCACCAATCGATGACCGTGAGGCAGGCAAGCGTCGAGAAGCAGCATTTGCGCGTCCGTGCTTAGGACGTGCCAATCTCAGATATCGGTGCGCCGGGAGACCGCAAGAGCCGAGCTCATCGGCGCTCTGCGTTCGGTTGGTGCCTGCGCGGGGCGAATCGAGCTGCCGGTGATCTGGCCGATCTTGGCGGCGTGGTGGCGTACGTCGGTCGATGGGGTGGCGGCTGAGCAGGACGAGCGGACGTTTCTGCTATCGGTGGCGCCCGCGCGCGCCGAGCCGAATGCGACCGTGTTCGCCGGCGCTCCGCCGAGCGCGATCGCGGGCGGAGAGCTCGTGTGCCTGGAGTTCGAACGCAGCTTTCACCGGATGACCGGGCCGGCCGGTCGGGTCGGGCTCGACGGGGGTGCGTCGCTGGTGCTGTGGTACGACTGGGGATCCGCGTGGGAGGATCTGCGCCGGCGTTCGGACTGGAACGGCTTGGGCGTGTCGACGCCGGAGATCGACGCGTTTGCCGACGGCCGCCGTGTCGAGTCGCTGATCGACTTCATCGAGACGAGGTCCGGGGTGCTTGAACTGGCGGCGGAGGAACCGGCCCGCGCGCTGGTGCTCGTCGGGGACGATCCGCCGGATCTCGTGGTGCTCGGCGACGCCAGCTGACGGGACGGTCCCCCCGTCAGGCTGACCGGCGCCGACTCGTTCGTGCGAGTTCCGTTGAATACGAGCACATTGCGCGCCGGGCGCGGGCAAGGGTCATGCTGGCCCATCCCTCCGGTAGCTCCCGCTGCCCGGTTTACGCGGAGCAGCGAATCCGGCGAGTCTGCCGGCGCGGTCTGCGAGTCGCACGCGGCGCAATGGGTAACCCAGGAACATGGCGATCTCGCCGCTGAATGCCTCGTCGCGAGGCTTGAGTCGGTCAAGGCGCTCGACGGCCCGGGGCAGGCGGCCGGCCGGATGGTCCGGGGGCTGATTCGGGATGGTGCTCCCAAGGGCGTGCTGAGCGGGGCGTGGCTCGGTCACGCCGTGCATCCGATGATGACTGACATCCCGATCGGCGCGTGGACGAGCTCGGTTCTTCTGGACTGGATGGGCGGAAGAGACAGCCGGTCGGCCGCGGATCGGCTGATCCTGGCCGGCGTGCTCGCGGCGGGCGCGACCTTCGCCACCGGCTGGTCGGACTGGGCGGACGCGGAGCAGCGCAGCGCCGCGGTGCGTCGGTCCGGCCTGGTCCACGCCGCGGCGAACGGGACGGCGACCTGGCTCATGATCGGCTCTTACGTCGCGCGCAAGCGCGGCGCGCGCGGGCGGGGGAAGCTGCTCTCGCTCGCTGGCTCGGCTGCGCTCGGGGCGGGCGGCTGGCTGGGCGGGCACCTGAGCTACACGCTTGGCGCGGGGGTCACGGCCGGCGCGCCGGCGGCTGGGGAGCAGGCGACGGCGACCACCGGGATGCACGGGAGCCCGGGCTGCACCGATGCGCGGTCAGCCTGACCGTGACCGCGAAGGCGAGGGTCCCGGCGCGCTACGCCGGTGCCAGCGCTTCCGCCTGCAAGCGATCACGACCGCGTTACTCCGCAGTCGCGCTGCACGCCGCCGCTGTCCAGTTAACACCATCCGAGAGCGTCGCCTGACGCTTCATCACGAGAGGAGCGGGCCGCATGCCCGATCATCGAGACAAGCCCGCGAGTGCAATGGCCCACGGGCCTGCGAAATGCGACGATATCGAGCGCGTCCGCCGGGAGGTCGACGAAGTGGATGCGCGCGCGGTGCATGCGGAGGAGATTGCCGTCGCACGTCACCGTCAGCGGGTCGCCGATCGCGTCGCCGAGGACGCGGAAGACACTCAAACCTGACGACATGCGCGGCCGGCGGTCGGTCCGCCGCTCCGTCCTCGCCGCCGCATTCGCCCGAAGGCACCAGCAAACTCGTAGGTGCCGCCGCCCGCGGTGGTGCCCAGAGCGTCGAGTTGTGCCCATTCTGTGGAGAAGGATCCTCTCGTCGAGAGGAAGCACATTCCGTGCGGGATGCAGACTGCTCGCACTCGGATCTGCCTCGAGACATCGTGCGGGCGGGCGGCGCGTTCTTCCAGGCGCCGCTGCTCGTCGCGTAACGTCTACGGGTCACTCAGACAGGGAGGACTCCTTGGCAGACAAGCAGGCAGCAAAGCTCCGCCGACGCGAGAATCGAGAACAGCGCGAACACGAGAAGGCGACGCGCACCGGCGATTCGCCGGCTCAGAAAGCGGAACAGACGCGCAGAAGCGACGAGGCGTCTGCGGACCGAAATCGGAAGAACCGGAGCGAGGGCGGCAACGCCGCCTGAAATTCGCCGTCGCGGGGCTTGGACGCGTGCCGCCAAGCGTGCGGAGCGGCCGACTCAAGCGTCGGGACGAAGCGAACAACGGAGAGCGCCTGACGATGCTCGTGGCTGCCCTGTTGGATGCGCGGGAAGGGAGCTGCCCTTTCGGGCCGCCGAACGCCGAACGATGTGCCTCTGGCGTCGAAAAGAAGCACAACTGCGTGGCCGGACCTGCGGCGAGCCAAGGCGCAGCGGCACGCTGCGAGCGAGCCGGTCGACCAGGTCGACTGGGGAAGCCGCCGCGAGACGAGCCGGTCGA
>CAVXZC010000012.1:0-814474 GCA_963766165.1 uncultured Solirubrobacteraceae bacterium
TGGTCAGCGAGGCGGCGGCGCCCGACCTGGTGCGCGACCGCCTGCGGCGGCGCGAGACGGCGCTGCGGGCGGTGCTCGAGGGCCTGCCCGACGCCACGGTGGCCGCCTCCGCCGACTCGCGGATCGTGTTCGTCAACGACCGCGCCGAGGAGTTGTTCGGCTACCGGTCGGCCGATCTCGTCGGCCGGCCGGTGAGCATGCTGTGGGCCGAGCGGGTGCGTGAGCGCTACGCGCGCAACATGTCGCTGTATTTCGCCACCGAGCACCCGCTCCGGTTCAGCACGAACGTCCTGGGCGTGCGCTCCGACGGCAGCGAGTTCGTGGGCGAGATGAGCTGGGGGATCGTCGAGACCGAGGCGGGGCCGCTGCTGCTGGCGATCGGGCGCGACATCTCCGAGCGCCGGGCGGCGATGTCCCGGCTGCGCCGCCAGTCCGAGCAGCAGGCGGCGGTGGCGGCGCTGGGCGAGCGCGCGCTGGCCGGCGCCGACGTGGCCGACCTGGCCGCCGAGGCGGCCGAGCGCGTGTTCGGCGCCCTGACGGTGGCCGGCGTGGAGGTGCGCGCCGCCGACGCGCCGGGCGGGATCGCGACGCCGCGCGCGATCGCCAACGCCGGCTCGCCGCCCGAGTCCACCGGCTCGCCCCCCGGCGCCGCCGCCGTCCCCATCGGCACGCCCGAGCAGGCGGTCGGCGAGCTCGTGGTCGCCCCGGCCGAGGCGCTCGACGACGACGCCTACGCGTTCCTGCGGGCGGTCGCCAACGTGCTCGCGGTCGCGATGGCCCGGCAGCGCGGCGAGGAGCGGATGCGCCACGAGGCGCTGCACGACCCGCTGACCGGGCTCGCGAACCGCACGTTGTGCCGCGACCGGATCGTCCACGCGCTGGCCCGCGCCGGCCGGGCGGAGCGCGCCGCGTGCGTGCTGTTCGTCGACCTCGACGCGTTCAAGCGCGTCAACGACGTCTACGGCCACGCGGCGGGGGACGCGGTGCTGGTGGCGTTGAGCCGCCGGCTCGTGGCCACGGTGCGGCCGGCCGACACCGTCGCCCGGCTGGGCGGTGACGAGTTCGTCGTGGTCTGCGAGGACATCGACGAGGACATGGCGATCACGCTCGGCCACCGGCTCACCGAGGCGATCGGCGAGCCCCTCGTCGTCGACGGCGTCGAGCACCGGCTCTCGGCCAGCATCGGCATCGCCCTCGGCACCGCCCGCCGCGACCCGGACGCGCTCCTGGGCGACGCCGACGCCGCCGCCTACCGGGCGAAGGCGGACGGCCGCGGCCGCGTCGAGGTGTTCGACCGCCGGCTGCGCCGCCACGCCCGCGAGCGCCAGCGCACGGCGGAGGCGCTCGAGCGCGCACTGTCGCTGGGCCAGCTGCGGCTCGCGTTCCAGCCGATCGTCGCGCTGGACGGCGGCGCGGTCATCGGCCACGAGGCGCTGCTGCGCTGGGACCGCCCGGGCGGCGGTGCGAGCGCGCCGGCGGACTTCATCCCGGTGGCGGAGGAGTCGGCGCTGATCGTCGAGATCGGCGCCTGGGCGCTGCGCCAGGCGTGCCGCGAGGCGGCCGGCGGGCCGGGCTCGATGTGGGTCAACGTCTCCGGGCGCCAGCTTGCCCAACCGGGGTTACCGGACCTGGTGGCGGCCGTGCTGGCGGAGACGGGGCTACCGGCCGCACGGCTGCGCCTGGAGCTGACCGAGGCCGTCTTCCAGGGCGCCCCCGCCGTCGCGCTGCGCACGCTGCGCGAGCTCGACCGGGCCGGCGTGGGCATCGTGCTCGACGACTTCGGCACCGGCTACTCGTCGCTCGGCCACCTGCGCGACCTGCCGCTGGCGGCGCTGAAGATCGACCGCACGTTCATCGCCGGGCTGGAGCGCGGCACCTCGACCGTCGCGGCGATCGCCTCGGTGGCCGCCGCACTCGAGCTCGACGCGGTGGCCGAGGGCGTGGAGACCGAGGCCCAGGCCGATGCCCTGCGCGGGATCGGCTGCCCGCTGGCCCAGGGCTTCCTGTTCGGCGCGCCCGCCCCCGACATCGCCTGAGGCCCTCAAACGGTCGGATCTCCACGGATCCGGTCAATCGGGGGGTTTGCCCTTGCCGCATTCAGCAGGGCTCGCAACAGTGGCGCGAGTGCACGGCTCACAGCTCGTCCGCGAAGCCCCCGACACGCTCCTCGCGCGCCGGTTCGCCGGCGAGCCGATGGTCCAGAGCTTCCGCGTCGGCGACGCCGGCCGCGCGTGGATCACCACGGCCGAGGCCTTCACCGTCCCCGCCTTCGGGCGCGAGTGGGTGGCTGCCCGGCTCAGCGAGCTCGAGGCGGAGATGGGGCGCGCGGCGTTCGCGGCCGCCCTGGCCCGGGGCCTGCGGTTGCACGCGCAGACGCGCGAGCTCGCGCTGGCCGCCTGACGGTCTCCGGGCAGCGCTGAGACAGGCCGAAGGGAACGGCTGGCTGGGTAAGGGGGTGGTCAGCCCGGCGCGCGGGGGCGGGATGTCCGTTTCCGCGCCGCCGACGAGGAGAACGCGCTCATGCGCGGCGGCAGGCTCAACCCCTCCCTACCCAGCCAGCCGTTCGCCGAGCCTGCCTAGACGATCTCCGTGCCGAGCCCGAGCAACAACCCGTCGTCCGCCACGGCCGCACTCGTGGTCAGGAACAGCAGCACGCCCGGAGCCGGCGCCCGAACCTCCTCCAGCACATCGCCGTACAGGTCCCGGACCTCCCCGAGCAGCGCGCCCGCCGGCACCTCGTCGCCCGTCCGCACCGCCGCCGCCCAGAACCCACCGCGCGCGCAGCGCAGCCACACGAAGTCGCCCACGTCCCGCGAGCGGGGCGGGTCCGGCTCCCCGGGGAGCGCGCCCAGCCCGCGCAGCGCGCTGCGGGTCCCGTCAGCCAGCAGCCGCACCGCCGGTTCCTCGAGCTGGCCGATCCCGCCCGCCTCGGCGATGATCGCCGGCACGCCGGCGTTGGCCGCCGCGGTGGCGGTCATGCCGGCCAGCGAGTCGGTGGAGCGCACGACGTAGGGCAGGCCGTACGCGAGGGCGATCGCGCGCGAGGGCTCATCGGCATACAGGGCGAACGGCTCGAGCGCCTCGACGAGGTCGCCGCCGTGCAGGTCGAGCAGCGCGTCCGCGGGCTCGATCAGCCGGGTGAAGATGTCGTGGGCGAGCCGGTCGCTGTAGCTGCCGGAGGCGTCGCCCGGGAACGTGCGATTGAGGTTCTTGCCGTCTTCGGGCACCACGAACGGCGAGCGCTGCCGGAACGACTCCATCGACACCACCGGCACGGCGGTGATGGAGCCGCGCAGCTCGCCCTCGTCCAGCTCGCGGAGCACGCGGACGACGGCAGCGATGGAGCTGTACTCGCAGCCGTGGATGCCGCCGATGAGCGAGACGGCCGGGCCGTCCTGCGCGCCGCGCGCGCGGAAGCAGGGAACGTCCTCGCCGGCCAGTTGGAGAGTGCCGCGTTCGATCACGCGGCGGAACTCTATGCGGGCACGTAGGCGAAGGGATGATGGAAGACGTCGAGCGCGCGCTGGCCGGGCCCGACGGGGACCTCGAACCCGGCGCCCGAGCGCGAGTCCCGCAGGGAGACGCACACGGAGTCGGTCGACGGATCCCACAGCAGGCGCACGTCCAGCCCGTCGTTACGGCGGTGGGCGAGTTCGCGGAGATCGGACATGGCCCGAGTGATAGTCCCACGCGGAGGAACCTCGCCCCATCCGGCCAGCACGAGAGCGCAGGGTCGGCCAGCCGCACCCGGGTACCCTGCTGGCCGTGGACGCTGGCTTCGCCGACCTCGGCTTCGCGCGGGTGGACACCGACCGCGAGCGCCGGCAGGGCGCGCCGGAGGCGATCATGGGCGAGGGGAAGATCGCCGGAGGAGATCCAGGCGATCGCGCACGCGCTGCTCGAGGGCGGCGCGGGCAGCGTGCTGGTCACCCGCGCCGACGAGGCGGCGCGCGCGGCGCTGCGGGCGGTCGCGCCGGACGCCGAGGAGGACGAGCGCGCGCGGCTCGCCTGGGTGGCGCGCGACGTGCCGGCGGCGGCCGGCCTGGTGGCGATCGTCTCCGGCGGCACGTCGGACGGCCCGGTGGTGCGCGAGGCGCAGGTGCGTGCGGAGTTGCTCGGCACCGAGGTGATCGTGCACCGGGACGCCGGCGTGGCGGGGCTGCACCGGCTCGCGCCCGCGCTGGCCGACCTGCAGCGCGCCGACTGCGTGATCGTCGTCGCCGGCTGGGACGCCGCGCTGGCCTCGGTGGTCGGCGGCCTGGTGGCCGCGCCGGTGATCGGCGTGCCGACGAGCACGGGCTACGGCGCCGCGTTCGGCGGCGTGAGCGCGCTGCTGGCGATGCTGACCTCGTGCGCCGCCGGGCGTCGCCGTGGTGAACATCGACGACGGCTTCGGGGCCGGGACGATCGCGGCGCGGATCGCCCGCCGCTCGGCGGGCGCGGCGTGATCCTCTACGTCGACTGCATCGGCGGCGTCGCCGGCGACATGCTGCTCGGCGCGCTGCTCGACGCCGGCGCGGCGGTCGACGGGCTCGACCGGCTCGGCGTCGACGGGCTGCGGATCGAGACGGGCAGGGCCGAGCGGCACGGGATCGCGGCCACGACGGTCACCGTGCACGGCGCCGCCGGGGCAGCCGCACCGCCGCTGGGCCTCGATCCGCGCGCAGATCGACGCCGCCGGCTTCCCGGAGCGCGTGACCGCCCGCGCGCAGCACGCCTTCGAGCGCCTCGCGCACGCCGAGGCGCGCATCCACGGCACGACGCCCGAGCGGGTGCACTTCCACGAGGTCGGCGCCGTCGACGCGCTCGGCGAGGTGTGCGGCGTGGCGCTCGCGCTGGAGAGCCTCGGCATGGAGCGCGTCGTCTGCTCGCCGCTGCCCGTCGGGCGCGGCTTCGTCCGGGCCGACCACGGCCGGCTGCCGCTGCCGGCGCCGGCCACGCTGAAGCTGCTGGAGGGCGCGCCGCTGTATGGCGTCGACTCCGAGCTCGAGCTGGTGACGCCCACCGGCGCGGCGCTCGTCTCCAGCCTGGCCGGCAGCTACGGCCCGCTGCCGAAGATGACGCTCGCCGCCACCGGCTACGGCGCCGGGCACGCGGGACGTGGAGGCGTTCCCGAACGTCGTGCGGGCGATCCTCGGGCACCGAGTCCGGGACGCGCAGCGCGCCCGTCGTCGCTGATCGAGGCCAACTTGGACGACCTGATCCCCGAGCTGGCGCCCGACGCCGCCGCGGCCTGCTTCGCCGCGGGCGCGCTCGACGTCTGGATGGCGCCCGTGCAGATGAAGCGCGGGCGCCCCGGCTTCATCCTGTCGGCGCTCGCCCGCCCGTACGACGAGCAGCGCGGTGGCCGAGGCGATCCTGCGCCCAGACGAGCACGCTCGGCGTGCGGATCGCGCGCTACGACCGGATCGAGCTCGAGCGCGAGAGCTGGACCGTGGAGGTGGGCGGCGAGCCGGTGCGGGTCAAGGTCGGCCGCCTCGGCGGCCGCGTCGTCAACCTCGCGCCCGAGCACGCGGACTGCGAGCGTGCGGCGCGGATCAGCGGCGAGCCGGTCAAGGTCGTGTGGGCGCGCGCGCTGGCGGCGGCGCACGAGGTGCGCGCGTGAGGCTGCTGGCCCGGCTCGAAGGCTCCCTGGCGGAGCTCGGGCGGCGCGGTCGTCGCGTTCTCGGGCGGCGTCGACTCCTCGGTCGTCGCCGCCATCGCGCACCGCGCGCTGGGCGATCGGGCGCTCGCGGTCACGGCCGTCTCGCCGGCGGTCGCGGCCGGCGAGCTCGACGGCGCCCGCCGCGTGGCCGGCCACATCGGCATCGCCCACGAGACCGTGTCCACCGACGAGCTCGCCCGCCCCGGCTACCGGGCCAACGGGCGCGACCGCTGCTACTTCTGCAAGACCGAGCTCTACGACGTGCTGGCCGAGCTGGCCGCCGCGCGCGGCTACCCGGCGCTGCTGTCGGGCGCCAACGCCGACGACCAGGGCGACTGGCGCCCCGGGCTGCGCGCCGCGGCCGAGCACCACGTGCGCCACCCGCTGCTCGAGTCCGGCGTGACCAAGGACCAGGTGCGCGCGCTCGCCCGCCACCTGCGGCTCCCCAGCGCCGACAAGCCGGCCACGCCGTGCCTGGCCTCCCGCATCCCCTACGGCACCGCGGTCGACCCCGCGACGCTGGGGCAGATCGACGCCGCCGAGCGGGCCGTGCGCGCGCTCGGGTTCCCCGTGCTGCGCGTGCGCCACCACGGCATCCTCGGCCGCGTGGAGGTCGCGCCGGCCGACCTGCCCCGGGCGCTGGAGCGAGAGCCCGAGATCGCGCAGGCCGTGCAGGCCGCGGGCTACGCCCACGCCGTGGTCGACCGCGAGCCGTTCCGCTCCGGCCGGCTCAACGCGGTGCCAACGCGTCCCGCAGCATCGCGGTGAGCGCGTCGCCGAAGCGGCCCCGCGTGGCCAGCGGGTCCTCGTCCAGCAGCCGCGCGCGGAAGCCGGCGTCCGAGAAGTAGGTCATCACCGCGCCGTAGACGAGCTGCATCAGCTCGACCGGATCGTGGTCGCGCAGCCGCCCCGCCGCCACCTCGCTGCGCAGGAACACCACCGCGCGCTCGAAGAACGGCCGCAGGTGCTCGACCATCGCCGCCTCCAGCCGGCCGCCGCCCTCGATCGCCTCGCGCCGCCAGATGACCACGAAGTCGTGGTGGCCGGCGAAGAACTCCAGGCCGGCATCGACCAGCGCGGCCACCCGGGCGAAGCCGCGCGGCGCCTGCGCCACCGCCGCCGAGGTCATCGCCGCCCAGTCCTCCATCGCCTGCTCGATCACCGCGGCGTAGAGGCGCTCCTTGCTGCCGAAGTGGTAGAGCAGCGTCGGGTGCGTGAGCCCCGCGCGCTCGGCGATGTCCTGCAGCCGCGCGGCCGGGAACCCGCGCTGGGCGAACTCGCCGCGAGCGGCCTCCAGGATCCGCGCCTGGGACGAATCCGCCATCTACTGACACGTTAGTAGAGTTGGCTCGTGGCTTCTCTGCGCGAGCGCCTCGCCGGCCGCCGCCTGCTGCTCACGGGGGCGACCGGGTTCGTCGGCAAGGCGGTGCTGGCGCAGTGCCTGAAGGAGCTTCCCGAGCTGGAGGTCACCGTGCTGCTCCGCGGCGACGCCGAGCAGCGGCTGCGCGACGACGTGCTGACCAGCGCGCCGTTCGAGGGCCTGGACGGCAGGCGCGTGCGCGCGCTGAGCGGCGACCTGGCCGGTGACGGCCTACGCGGCGCCGAGGTCGACGTCGTCATCCACTGCGCGGCCTCGGTGTCGTTCGAGCAGCCGCTGGACGAGAGCGCTGGAGCTCAACGGCCGCGGCCCCGCCCGGCTGCTGCGGGCGCTGCGCGAGGCGGGCTCGGACCCGTACTTCGTCCACGTCTCCACGGCCTACGCGGCCGGCCAGCGCACCGGCCTGGTGCTCGAGCGCCCCTCCGGCAGCGCGCCGGCCGAGCCGCACCTCGACCTCGACGCCGAGCTGGCGGCGGCGCAGGCGTGGCGGCGCGACATCGAGGCGGAGTCGCGGCTGCCCGTCCATCAGCAGCGCTTCGTGCGCGACGCGCGGCGCGAGGTCGGCCCCGCCGGCGGCCCGGCGATCGGCGCCCGCGCCGAGGCGCTGCGCCATGGCTGGGTGTACGCGCAGCTGTGCGAGCGGGGCCGCGAGCGCTCGCGCGCGCTCGGCTGGACCGACGGCTACACGCTGTCAAAGGCGCTGGGCGAGCGGCTGTTGCTGGCCGAAGACCCGCGCGCGCTGACCATCGTCCGCCCGGCGATCGTCGAGTCGGCGCTGCGCACGCCCTACCCCGGCTGGCTCGAGGACCTCAAGGTGGCCGATCCGATCCTGCTGGCCTACGGCGCCGGGCTGATCGGCGGCCGCTTCCCGGCCAACCGCAGCGTGCGGATCGACATCGTGCCCGTCGACCTGGTGGCCAACGCGTGCGTCGCCGCCGCGGCGCACGAACCGGTGGCCGGCGTGCGCACGTGCAACATCGTCAGCGGCTCGCGCAACCCGCTGACGGTCGACGTCCTCGCCGGCCTGGTCACCGAGTACTTCCGCGAGCGCCCGCTGCCCGGCGAGGACGGGCTGCCGGTCGAGGTGCCCGAGTGGCGGCTGGTCCCGCAGGCCGCGCGCGCTGGCGGCGCTCGACCGGGCCGGGCGGCTGCTCGACGCCGGCCGCGACCTGGTCGAGAGGGTGCCGCTGCCGCGCAGCGACGACCTCGAGCTGCGGCTGCACAAGGACCCAGCGCCGGCTCGACCGCCTGCGCCGGCTGTCCGAGATCTACGGGCCCTACGTGGAGATCGACTGCGTGTTCGACGACCGGGCCACGTCCGAGCTGCGCGCGGCGCTGGACGAGGCGGACCGCGAGCGGTTCGGCTTCGACGTGGCCGACATCGACTGGCCGCACTACCTGCGCGAGGTCCACCTGCCCGCGCTGCGCGAGCTGACCGTGCCGCGGTCCCCGCGCCCGCGCCCGGTGCGCGACGCCGCGCGGCCGACGCTCGGCCGAGGGCCCGCCGGCGCTGGCCATCTTCGACGTCGAGGGCGTCGTGCTCGACACGACCGTGGCGCACTTCTACGCCTGGCTGCGCACGCGCGAGATGCCCGAGCTCGACCGCGTGCTCTGGTCGGCCGGCCTGCTGGCCCGGGTGCCGGGCTGGCTGCAGGCCGACCGCCGCTCGCGCGCGGCGTTCAACCGCGCGTTCTACCGCGTCTACCGCGACCTGCCGGCGCGCGAGCTGCGCGCCCAGGCGCAGGCGGCGCTGCCCGACTTCATCCAGCCGCGCATCCAGCACGAGGCGGTCCGCCGGATCCGCGCGCACAAGCGCCGCGGCGACCGGGTCGTGCTGGTCACCGGCGCGCTCGACTTCCTGGTCGAGTCGCTGCGCCACCTCGGCGACGAGCTGATCGCCGCGCGGCTGGTCGAGCGCACCGGGCGCTTCACCGGCGAGCTGGCCGAGCCGCCGCTGACCGCCGACGGCCGCGCGTCGCTGGCCGCCCGGCTGGCCGCCGAGCACGGCGTCGACCTGGCCGACTGCCACGCCTACGGCGACAGCCTGGCCGACCTGCCGCTGCTCGAGCTCGTCGGCCACCCGCACGCGGTGAACCCGGACTTCCGGCTGGCCCGCGAGGCGCGGCGCCGGCGCTGGAGCGTGGAGGAATGGACGACGGAGCGGGCGGCGGTCTGATGCTCGCCCTCACGTACACGCCGTCGCTGCCGCGCTACCTCGCCGCCCGGGCCAACCTGCCGAGTGGCGCGCTGCAGCTCGAGGACATCCGCCCGCCACGCCCGCCGGGCGCGGACTGGCTCCCCGTCAAGCCCCGGCTGAGCGGCATCTGCGGCTCCGACCAGGCGCTGCTGGCCGGCCGGGCCTCGCTGCACCTGGCCGCGCTGACCAGCACGCCGTTCGTGCCCGGCCACGAGGTGGTGGGCGAGATCGCCGCAGGCCCGCGGCGCGGCGAGCGCGTGGTGCTGCAGCCGGCCCTCGGCTGCACGGCGCGGGGCGTCGAGCCGTGCCCGGAGTGCGCCGCCGGCCTGCCCGCGCTGTGCCGCCACACCGTCGACGGCGATCTGTCGGCCGGGCTGCAGACCGGATTCTGCCGCGACTCCGGCGGCGGCTGGAGCGAGGGATTGGTCGCGCACGAGTCGCAGCTCCACCCGCTCCCCGACGACCTGGCCGACGAGGACGCCGTGCTGGTCGAGCCGCTGGCCTGCGCGCTGCACGCCGCCGCCGTGGCTGATGTGCAGCCCGGCGACACGGTGGCGGTGATCGGCGCCGGCACGATCGGGCTGCTGACGCTGGCCGCGCTGCGGTCCCGCGAGCCGTCCGCGACCATCCTGTGCGTGGCCAAGCACCGCGGGCAGGAGGGTGCCGCGCGCCGCTTCGGCGCGGACGACGTCTGTCCGCCCGACCGCCTGCACGTCGACGGCGCGCGGCTCACCGGGGCCCGCCGGCTCGTCGGCCACCAGGGCCGCGAGCTCCTGCTGGGCGGCTTCGACCACGTGCTCGACTGCGTCGGCTCCGGCGCGTCGCTGGAGCAGGCCATCACCGTGACCCGGCCCCGCGGCCGGGTCGTCCTCGTGGGCATGCCGGGCGAGCTGAAGGCCGACCTGGCCGCCGCCTGGCTGCGCGAGCTGGAGCTCAAGGGCGCGTACGGCTACGAGCACGACTTCCCGGCAGCGATCGCGTTCGCCCGCACGCTGCGGCCGGGCCGGCTGATCGACCGCGGCTGGCCGCTGCACAGCTACCGGCGGGCGCTGGAGGAGGCGCCGCGCGCGGCACGCCACGGACGCGTGAAGACGGTGTTCGCGATATGAGCGTCACGCCGGTCCGGATGATCGAGCGCGCCCAGCGCCGCCGCGCCGCGGCCGAGCGCGAGGCGTGCGTCGTCGAGGTCCACGAGGGCTCGCCGCCGACGCTCTTCCATTCCGGCGAGTCGTTCCGGCTGGAGCGCCTGCCGGTCGGGTCGCGCGTGATCTACCCGCCGCCGCCGCTGCAGGGCCTGGCCGACGTCGAGGCGGCGATCGCCACGGCGCTGGACTCGCCGCTCGGCCTGGATCCGCTCGACGCGCTGCTGCGGCCCGGCATGAAGCTGACGATCGCGTTCGACGACATCAGCCTGCCGCTGCCGCCGATGCGCGAGCCGGACATCCGCGGGCGCGTCATCGAGCAGGTGCTCGAGCGCGCCTACCGCGCCGGCGTCGAGGACATCCACCTGATCGCCGCGCTGGCGCTGCACCGCCGGATGACCCCGGCCGAGCTCGAGCGGGCCGTGGGGCGGCGCGTGTTCGCCGAGTTCTTCCCCGACCGGCTCTACAACCACGACGCCGAGGACCCGGACGGCGTCGTGGGCCTGGGCGAGACGCGCCACGGCGAGGTGGTCGAGCTGTCGCGCCGCGCCGCCGAGTCCGACCTGCTCGTCTACGTGAACATCAACCTCGTGACCATGGACGGCGGGCACAAGTCCGTGGCCGTCGGCCTGGGCACCTACGCCTCGCTGCGCGCCCACCACACCGTGCACGCGCTGCGCCACTCGCGCTCGTTCATGGATCCGTCCAACAGCGAGCTGCACCGCAGCGCCGGCCGCCAGGGCGAGGTGGTCGAGACCGCGGTGCCGGTGTTCCACATCGAGACGACGCTGAACAACGACATGTACGGCGGCCCGCTGCGCTTCCTGGGCAAGCCGGAGGCGCGCTGGACGCCGCGCGAGCAGGCCACGTTCGCGGCGTTGAAGCGCTCGACCGACCGGCTGCCGGCGAAGGCCCGGCGGGCGGCGTTCCACCGCAACGTCGCGCCCTACGCGGTCACCGGCGTCACCGCCGGCGCCGTCGCCCCGGTGCACGAGGTGACGCTGGAGCGCTGCGCCGCCCAGCAGGCCGTCGAGGTGCGCGGCCAGGCCGACGTCGTCACCGCCGGGCTGCCCTACGTCTGCCCGTACAACGTCAACAGCGTGATGAACCCCGTGCTCGTGATGTGCCTCGGGCTCGGCTACTTCTTCAACCTCTACCAGGGCGTGCCGCTGGTGCGCGAGGGCGGCGTGCTGATCTTCACGCACCCCGTCACGCGTGAGTTCCACCCGGTCCACCACCCCTCGTACGTGGACTTCTACGAGGAGGTCCTGGCCGAGACCACCGACCCCGCGGAGATCGAGCGCCGCTACGAGCGCGCCTACGCCGAGGACGAGTGGTACCGCCACCTGTACCGCACGTCCTACGCCTACCACGGCGTCCACCCGCTCTACATGTGGTACTGGGGCGCCCACGCGCTCGAGCACGTGGGCGCGGTCATCTTCGTGGGCGGCGACCCCGCCGCCTGCCGGCGGATGGGGTTCTGGCGTGCCGACACGCTGCGCGACGCGCTGGAGATGGCGCAGCAGGTCGTCGGCCGCGAGCCGTCCGTGACGCACTTCCACTGCCCGCCGCTGTTCTACGCCGAGGTGGGGGCATGAGGCGCCCGGCGTGAGGTTCGCCGGCGGCGGCCGGGCGCTGGAGCGTCTCGCCGGTCCCAATTCCGGCGGAGCGCCCGCGTCCGCCCCGCGGCGGTGGCGGACGCTCACCGTCGGCCCCGACCCGTGGCGCGAGCGGCGCGCCGAGGACGTGCCGTGGCTGCGCGAGCCGCGCCCCGCCATGGTGCGCGAGGCGGCGCAGCAGGCGCTGCTGTTCCCGGCCACGCGGTTCCTCACCAAGCCGACCGTGATCGGCGCGCGCGACCTCATCCACGCGCCGCAGCCGGCGATCCTCGCCCCCAACCACGAGTCGGACATCGACACGCCGCTCATCCTGCTCTCCCTCCCGCACGCCTGGCGCATGCGGACCGTGGTCGGAGCGGCCAGCGACCGCTGGTACCGCAAGCCGGCCTACGGGCTGATCGCGGGCTTCTGGATCAACACGTTCCCGTTCGACCGCGGCGGCGGCCAGCGCAGGGGCCTCGCCGCCGCGGCGGCGCACCTGCGCGACGGCCGCAACGTCCTGCTGTTCCCCCAGGGCACCCGCGGCGCCGGACCGGAGGGCTACCGGGCCGGCGTCGCCGAGCTCGCGCTGGCCGCCGGGGTGCCGATCATCCCGGTGCACATCTCCGGGTCGGCGCTGGTGATGCCCAAGGGCCGCGGGGTGAACCGGCGGGCGCGCACGACCGTGACGTTCTTCCGGCCGCTGGAGCCTCGCGCGGACGAGTCGGCGGCGCAGCTGACCGCGCGGCTGCGCGCCGCGGTGGAGGGAGCGCGGGGCGAACGGCTGGCTGGGTAGGAGTGGCTGAGCCTGCCGCCGCGCATGATCGATCGCCGCGGCGGACGAAGCGATCACGATCGACCGGGAAGGTGTCACACCGGAAACACGTGGGGCGCCCAACCGTCGCGATGCGACGCTAAGGAGCCCCAGCTCGCCGTCGGCACCGGAGAAACGATCATCCCGCCCCCGCGCGGAATCTCCCCACCTCCCCACCCAGCCGGCCGTCCGCCGGGGCGACGAGGCGCAAACCACAACGGGCGCGTAACCTCCAGCCCATGATCCCACGCGCCCCGTTCGGCGGGACCGGGCACGAGTCCAGCCGCGTGATCTTCGGCGCCGCCGCCCTCGGCGACGTCTCCAAGGCCGATGCCGACCGCACGCTGGAGGTCCTCCTCGAGCACGGCATCAACCACATCGACGTGGCCGCCGACTATGGCGACGCCGAGCTGCGCATCGCCACCTGGCTGCGCGAGCACGAGTTCTTCCTGGCCACCAAGACCGGCAAGCGGACCTACCGGGAGGCGCGGGAGCAGATCCGGCGCAGCCTGGACCGGCTCGGGGTCGACCATGTGGACTCGATCCAGCTGCACAACCTGGTCGACGTGATCGAGTGGGACACGGCGCTCAGCCCTGGCGGGGCGCTGGAGGCGGCGATCGAGGCGCGCGACGAGGGCCTGGTGCGCTTCATCGGCGTCACCGGCCATGGGCTGTCCGTCCCGAAGATGCACAGCCGCAGCCTCGCCCGGTTCGACTTCGACTCCGTGCTGTGCCCGTACAACTGGCGCCAGATGCAGGACCCGCGCTACGCGGAGACGTTCGACGAGCTGGCCGCGACCTGCGCCGAGCGCAACGTCGCGCTGCAGACGATCAAGAGCCTCGCCTACCGGCCGTGGGAGGGCCGCCCGCACACGGCGTCGACCTGGTACGAGCCGCTGACCGAGCAGGCGGACATCGACCTGGCCGCGCACTGGGTGCTGGGCAACGAGCAGGCGTTCCTGCTCACCACGGGCGACGTGGACATCCTGCCGAAGCTGCTCGACGCCGCGGAGCGCTTCCAGGAGCGACCGACCGACGACGAGATGCGCAACCTGACCGAGCAGCGCGGGCTAGCGCCGCTGTTCACGTAGGGCGGCGCGGTCGCGCAGCCAGCCGCGCAGCGCGGTCGCGGTGAGCGGCCGCGACAGGTAGAACCCCTGCGCCTCGTCGCACAGCAGGCGCGCGAGAGCGTCCCAGTTCTCCGCGCTCTCCACGCCCTCGGCCACCACGCGCATCCCGAGCCGGCGGGCGAGCTCGACCGTGGCGTAGACGATCGCCGCGTCGCGCTCGTCGCCCGGCAGCGAGCCGACGAACGAGCGGTCGATCTTCAGCTCGTCGACCTGGAGCGCCTTCAGGTGCCCGAGTGAGGCGTGGCCGGCGCCGAAGTCGTCCAGCGCCGTGGCCACGCCGATCGCCCGCAGCCCGGCCAGGACCTCCAGCGTGCGCTCCGGGTCGGCCATGACGACGTCCTCGCTCACCTCGAGGCGCAGGTGCTCGGGCTCGAACCGGCGCCGGCGCAGCAGGCGGTCGATCTCCGACGGCAGGCCGAGGTCGAGCAGGTCCGCCGGCCCGAGGTTGACGGCCACGGTGAGGTCGAACTCGGCCATCTCCTCCAGCGCCCGGTCGACGACGAACGCCGTCAGCGCGCGACCGAGCCCGGTGTGCTCGGCCAGCGGCAGGAACTCCCCCGGCAGCAGCAGCCCGCGCCGCGGATGCGCCCAGCGCACCAGCGCCTCGACGCCGTGCACGGCGCCCGTGGCGATCTCCGCCTTCGGCTGGTAGTGCAGGACGAGCTGACCGGCCGCCAGCGCGTCTCGCAGGTCGCCCAGCAGCTCCAGCCGGCGCCGGCTGTGGCGGTCGCGGTCGGGCTCGTAGACCTCGTGGCCGGTGCGCGTGCGCTTGGCCTCGTACATGGCCACGTCGGCGCGCCGGAGCAGGGCCAGCGCGTCGGTGCCGTGGGCAGGCGAGAGCGCGATGCCGATCGACGCGTCGACGTGGACGCGCATGCCGCCGACGCCGAACGAGCGCTCCAGCGCCGCGCGCACGCGGAGGCCGGTGGCGCTCGCCTGCGCCTCGTCGCCCGGGGCGAGCACGACCGCGAACTCGTCCCCGCCCAGCCGGGCCAGTGTGGCGCCGGCGCGCACGGTCTCGGCCAGCCGCGGGCCGATCTGCTGCAGCACCTCGTCGCCGGCGTCGTGGCCGAGCGTGTCGTTGAGCTCCTTGAAGCCGTCGAGGTCGATCAGCAGCAGCGCGACCTCGCCGCCGCCGGCGATCGCCTGCCCGAGCTGCTCGAGCAGCCGGCGGCGATTGCCCAGGCCGGTCAGATCGTCGGTCATGGCCTGCTCGTGGCTGGCGCGCAACCGCTCGGTGACGGTGAGCGAGGTGCGGGCCATCCCGGTCAGCACCGTGACCGTGGCCAGCGCGGCGGCGGGCCACGGGACCGCCGCGAACTGCCCCACGATCAGCAGGCCGAGCGAGGCGACGGCGAACAGCAGCAGCGTCGAGAACACCACCGGGCTGAACTCCGGGCCCGGCTCGGCCGGCGGCTCCGGCAGCCAGGCCGCAAGCATGAACAGCGGCACGGCGAGCGCCGCGGGGACGCCGGCGACGCCCAGTGCCACGAGCCCGAGCAGCGCGGCGCCGAGCGCCGGGCTGAGCCGCCACCGGGCCAGCGCGGCCACGCCCACGGCGCCGGCCGCGGCGACTGCCGTCGCCGCATCCGCGCCCAGCGCCACGGCCAGCGCGCCCGCTGCGCTCGCCCCCATCACGGCATCGAGCCACGACTGCCGCGGCGGCACGCCCTCGCGGGCGACCACGAGCGCACCGGCGCCGCCCGCGGCCAGCACGCACGCGGCGACGAGCAGCCCATCGCCGGCGCCGAACTCGTGCGCCGCGGCACAGGCGAGCGCGGCCGCGAGCAGCGCCGCGGCCGGCCGGCCGTGCCGGCGCAGCACGGCGGTGCCGGCACAGGCGAGCGCACCACAGGCGAGGATCCCTCCCAGAACCATCCCCCCGATCCTTTCAGTCCGGGCGGAACATCTCGAACAGTTCGTGCACGACGGTGTGGTCGCCGCGGTAGCCGCAGCGAGCGATCGGGCGGGGCGCGATGACGGCCTTGAACGGATCATGGGGCAGGAGCGCCCGGTCGCGCCGATGGGGTGCGCAGAAGAGCATGTCCGGCAATATGCATACCCGTGCGGGAGCGGCGGAGCAGCCCACGTGTGGAGCTCGAGTGCGGGTGCACGCTGTCGCGCCGCTTCGGCTCGCCGGTCGAGGGCCGCACGGTCGACGTCGGCCCGGGCGGGATGTGCGTGGCCACCGAGCGGCCGCTGACGACCGACGAGGTGCTGGAGTTCGAGCTGCCGCCTCCCGCCGGGCCCGGCGTGCGGGGCCGCGCTCGGGTGCTGCGCCAGCAGGGCTACGGCGTCTACGCGCTGCGCTTCGAGCGCCTGAGCGATGACGCGAAGGCCGCCCTGGTGCGTCTCGCCGGTGAATGATTCATTGCCGGCTCACCCGAAGTCTGCTGCCCTTCGGGGCATGTCCCGGGCCCGCTGGTCGGCGGCGATCGCGGCGGCAGCGACGTGCCTGGCGCTCGCCGCGCCCGCCCGCGCCGACACGCAGAGCATCATCGCGCCCGACATGGAGATCGACGTGGGCGACGCCGGCGACATCGCGGCCGGCTTCGTGTCCAGCGGCTTCAACACGCTGCTGCCCAGCGGCGAGGCGGGCCTCCAGGTCGGCTTCCCCGGCTCGCCCGGCACCGTGGTGGGCATCGGCGACTTCAGCCTGGTCCAGCAGGGCGTCGTCACCGGCTCGGGCACGACGGCGGACCCTTACACGGTCCAGACGATCTACAACGCGCCGGCTGACACCCCGACGCTCCAGGTCACCCAGACCGTCGCGCACGTCACCGGGGACCCCCGCGTCAAGGTCGACCTGGTGTTCAAGAACCTGACCGCCGTCCCGCTCGCCTTCCGCGCGTTCGAGTGGGGCGACGTGCAGGGCGGCGGCTTCGGCCAGGGCGTCGGGTCCTTCGCGCCCGACTACCTGGCGGGCGTGTTCGCCAGCCAGGGCAGCGCGACGGGGCTCGAGCCGGTCACCCCGTGGGACCACTTCGAGGAGACCGACGACGCGCCGCTGTCGAACCAGCTGGACGACCCCAACGCGCAGCTGAACGGCACCGTCGACGGCGCCGACCTGCACGACCCCGCCGTGGCCGCGGAGTACGACGAGAACCTGGCGGCGAGCGGCACGGCCACGGTCGATGTCAACTGGCGCTTCGTGCCCGGCGCGGCCAACCTGGCGTTGACCCCGGACGACGGCTCCGGGTCGCCCGACCAGCCGGCCTGCTTCACCGCCACGGTGACCACCGCGTACGGTGCGCCGGTGCCCGACGTGGCCGTCGACTTCGCCGCGGGCGACCCGCACCCCGACCTCGAGGCGCCCACGAACGCCCAGGGGCAGGCGACCTACTGCGTCACCGCCGCCGAGCCCGACGAGGAGCTGTTCGTGGAGGCCGACGTCGACGACGCGCTGCTCTCCGCGTTCTCCACGTGGACGTTCACCGGGCCGCCGAGCGGGGGCGGCGGCGGCACGAGCACCACCGCGCCGCCGCCGGTCGCGGGTCAGACGGTCCAGGCGCGGCTGCTGACCGGCAAGGTGCGAATCCGCCACGGCACGAGCTGGACCGCGCTCACCGGCACGCGGACGCTGAAGCTGGGCACGACGCTCGACGCCCGCCACGGGACGGTCGCGCTCACCGCGGTTGTGGCCGGCCACAACCGGCGCGGGGCGTTCGGCGGCGGGATCTTCCGCGTTCGCCAGGTCACGGCCAAGGCGCCCGCCGAGGTCATGCTGAGCGGCGGCGCGTTCGGCGCCTGCCGGGCCGGCTCGACGCGGGTCGTCCGCCGCCTCAAGGCCGTCGCCCGCGGCCACTGGGACGTCGTCGGCCACGTGAGCGTCGCCACGGGCTCGGCCAGCTGGACGACCCAGGACCGCTGCGACGGCACGCTGACCGCGGTCCAGACCGGCACCGTGCGCGTGAGCGACCCGCGCCGGCACCGGAGCGTCGCCGTCCACGCGCACCACCGCGCGCTCGTCAAGCGCGGCTGAGCACGACGACCGGGATCTCCCGGTCGGTCTTCGTCTGGTACTCGTCGTAGGCCGGCCACTCGGCGGTCATGATCCGCCACAGCTCGGGCTTCTCCTCCGGACCGGCGGTGTGCGCCGTGGCCGCGAAGCGCTCGTCGCCGACCTGCAGCTCGACCTCGGGATGCGCCTCCAGGTTGAGGTACCAGGCGGGATGTTGCGGCGCGCCGCCCTTGGAGGCCACGATGAGGTAGTCGTCCCCGTGGCGGCCGTAGATCAGCGCGTGCTCGCGCGGCTCGCCGGAGCGGCGGCCGGTCGTGGTCAGCAGGAGGGTCTTCGTGCCCTGCCAGTCGTGGCCCTCGTCGCCGCCCGTCTCGCGGTAGCGGGCGACGTGTTCCTGTCCGAAGAGCGGCATGCCGGCCACGATAGCCTCAGCGCGTGTCCTGGCTGCGGATCGGCCTGCCCGCGGCGATCGCCGTCGCCGGGGTCGTGTGCATCGCGGTCGGCGGGGACGCCGCTCTGGGCGCGGGGATCGTGCTGCTCGGCGTGGCCGGGCTCGTCGTCGTGGCGAACCTGCTGATCCGGCTCTCGATCGCCGACGAGGAGGACCGGGCGCGCGAGGAGCGCCGGCGCGAGCGGGGCTGGCCGGATGGGGGCTGAGCGGTTCACCGGGGCCCTCGAGGCCGGACGTGGCGGCGGCGCGGCGGTCGCCGTGCCGTTCGATGCCCGGGCGGCGTTCGGGGAGGCGCGGGCGCCCGTGCGCGGCAGCGCCAACGGCGCGCCGTTCCGCACGCGGTTGATGGTGTACGGCGGCATCACCTATCTCGGCCTCACCCGCGCGGTGCGCGAGGCGGCCGGGATCGTCCCCGGCGACGCCGTGGAGGTGGTGCTCGAGCGCGACGACGCGCCGCGTGAGGTCGCGGTCCCGCCGGAGCTCGAGGCGGCGCTGGCGGACCCCGCCCTCCGGGCCGCCTATGACGCCCTCGCCTTCACGCACCGGCGCGAGTACGCCGAGTGGGTGGCCGGGGCGAAGCGCCCGGAGACGCGCGTGCGGCGCGCGGCCAAGGCCGCTGAGACGGTGCGCGTATCAGCGGGGCTTGTTGGCGACTCCAACACCTGAGATTGTCGTCGCCACCCCGGCCCTAGGAGGCCATGCATGACCAACTCCAGCCGCACCCCGATCCCGGGCAGCGAGCGCGAGCCGCTCGAGGGCGTCCGGCCCGCAGGCGCCGTGGACCCCGATCGGATCGCCTCGGTGACCCTCACGCTCAAGCGCCGGGGTCCGGATCCTGACCCGGACGAGCGCGTCGACCACGACGAGTTCGCGCGCCGGTTCGGCGCCGACCCCGAGGAGATCAAGAGCGTGGAGGACTTCGCCGCGCAGCACGGGCTCGACGTGGTCGAGGCCGACGCGGCCCGGCGCACCGTCGTCGTGCGCGGCCGGCTCGCCGACCTCGGCAGTGCCTTCGACACCGACCTGCAGCTCTACGAGCACCCGGACCTCGGCCTGTTCCGCGGGCGCGTCGGCACGGTGTCCGTGCCCAGCCACGTGGCCGACTCCGTGGAGAGCGTGCTCGGCCTCGACGACCGCCCGGCGGCGTTCCCGCGCATGCTCCTCGCCGCGCCGGAGGCCGCGGCGGCGGAGGTGGGCGCACCCCCGGCCAACTTCTCCGGCGCCGATCTGGCGAAGATCTACGGCTTCCCGGCCGGCACCACCGGCAAGGGCCAGACGATCGCGATCATCGAGCTCGGCGGCGGCTATAAGCCGGCCGACCTCGCCGCGTACTGGTCCGCAGAGGGCATCAGCCCGGCGCCGAGCGTCGTGGCGGTGTCGGTCGGCGGCGCGACCAACGCGCCGGTGGGCAACCCGAACAGCGCCGACGGCGAGGTGCTGCTCGACATCGACGTCATCGGCACGGCCGCGCCGGGCGCGCGGATGGCCGTCTACTTCGCCCACAACACGACCGCGGGCTTCCTCAACGCGATCACCCAGGCGGCCCACGACAAGACGCGCAAGCCGTCGGTGATCTCGATCTCCTGGGGCATGGCCGAGGATGCGCCCGGCGGCTGGACCGCGCAGGCCCGCAACGCCTACAACCAGGCGTTCAAGGACGCCGGCGCGCTCGGCGTCACGGTCACCGTGGCGGCCGGGGACGACGGCTCGAGGGACAACGTCAACGACGGCAAGGCGCACGTCGACTTCCCGGCGGCGAGCCCCTTCGTCCTCGCCTGCGGCGGCACGAAGCTGAAGTCCAAGGGCGCGACGATCGCCAGCGAGGTGGTCTGGAACGAGCCCACCGGCGGCGCGACGGGCGGCGGCGTGAGCCGATTCTTCGCCCTGCCCAACTACCAGACGGGCCACGGCGTGCCCCCCCAGCACGACACCAAGAAACCGGGGCGCGGCGTGCCGGACGTCGCCGGGGACGCCGACCCCAACACGGGCTACCGCGTGCGGGTGGACGGCCAGAACCTCGTGTTCGGCGGGACCAGCGCCGTGGCGCCGCTGTGGGCCGCGCTGATCGCCCGCGTCAACGAGAAGCTGGGCACGCACGCCGGGTTCGCCAACCCGGCGCTCTACAAGTACGGCATGCAGCGCGACATCACGTCGGGCAACAACGGCGCCTACAGCGCCAACGTGGGCTACGACGCCTGCACCGGGCTCGGGAGCCCGGACGGCGCGAAGGTCGTGGCCGCGCTCTAGTGGTTCCGTAGGGCGTCCATCAGCTCGCCCTTGTTCATCGTGGAGCGGCCGTCGATCCCGATCTCGGCGGCCCGCTTCACCAAGGGTGATCTCGGTGGCCTGGGGTGAACCTCCGTTCCGGCGGGCTACCCGGATACGGTCGGTTCGCGCACATGGTCGAGGGCACCCCGGGAGCACCGTTCGAGGACGAGGTCGTCGTCCGCCGCCGCCGCTGGGCGAGCGAGGACTCCGGCTTCGCCGTGCTCGACGCCGACCGGGACGGCGACGAGATCGTGCTCGTCGGCCCGCTGGCGCACCTGGAGGAGCGCGAGCGTGCCCGCGTGGCCGGCGTCTGGCAGGACGACCGCCGCTTCGGGCTGCAGGTCAAGGTGGCGGTGGCCGAGCCGCTCGCGCCGGCCGGCGACGCCGCGCTGCTGACCTACCTGCGGCGCGTCGCCACGTCGGGCTCACGCGCGCCGCGCGGCTGCTCGAACGCTACGGCGAGCGACGTGCTCGAGGCGATCGACCAGCGACCCGCACGCCGCGTTCCGCCGGCGGGCCTGAGCCCGAGCGCGCGGGCGAGGCGGCGAAGTCGTGGCACGGGCTGCGCTCCACGCGCGCGCTGCACCTGCTGCTCGCGCCGCACGGGCTCGCCTGGCTGGTGCCGCGGCATCACCGCCACTACGGCGACGCGCGCCCACGACGCCGTGCGCCGGCGCCCGTACGAGCTGACCAGCGTCTTCGGCGTCGGCTTCGCCACCGCCGACACGATCGCCCGCGCGCGCCGGGTCACGCTCGACACCGCGGCCCGCGCCGCGCCGGCGTGATGCACGTGCTCGGCCGAGGCCGAGCGCGACGGCTCCACCTGCCTGCCGGTGCCGGAGCTGGCCGTGAAGGTCGCGGAGCTGCTCGGCGGCGCCGCCCGAGCGCCGCGCTGCTGCAGCGAGCATGGCGGACGAGCGGCGACCTCGTGCTGGAGGTCGAGGACGACGTCGTCTGGGCCTACCGCGCCGAGACCGCCGGCTCTGGAGGCGCGAGCTGGCCGAGCGCGTGCGCGCCTGCTGGCGGCCGGCGCGGCGCCGACGGCTGCGGGCCGCGCGGCGGCGGTCGCGGACGACATCGTCCCGCGCGCCCGAGCAGGCGGCGGCGGTCGCGTGCCGCGTTCGCGCTCGCGCCTGTCGATCGTCACCGGCGGTCCCGGCACCGGCAAGACCGCCACGATCCGCATGATCGGCGCGGCGGCGCGGGCGCAGCGCGCGTCGATGCTGCTCGTCGCGCCGACCGGCCGCGCCGCGCGGCGGATGACCGAGTCGACCGGGCTGGAGGCGTCGCACGATCCACTCGGCGCTCGGCCTGGGTGCCCGGCCAGGGGCCGACGCGCGACGAGGTCGAGGCGCCGACCTGCTCGTCGTCGACGAGACCTCGATGGCCAACCTCGAGCTGCTGGTCACGCTGCTGCGCGCGGTCGGCCCGCGACGCACGTCGTGCTGGTGGGCGACGCCGACCAGCTCGCGCCGGTGGGCGCGGGCAAGCCGTTCGCCGAGCTGGTGGCCGCGCCGCGGTGCCGGTGGCCGAGCTCACGCACATCTTCCGCCAGGCCGCGGGCAGCATGATCGTGCGCGGCGCGCACGCGGTCCGCGCCGGGCGCGCGCCGTCGTTCGCGCCGAGTACGGGCGGCGCGACCTGTTCCTGGTCGAGCGGGCCGACCCGCGCGCCGCGCTGGACGAGATCGTGTCGCTGGTGAGCCGCGCGGCTGCCCGGCCACTACGGCGTCGACCCGCGTGGCGGACATCCAGGTGTTCGCGCCCGTCTACCGCGGCGCGCTGGGGATCGACGCCCTGAACGCCCGCCTGCGCGAGGCGCTTTGAATCCGTCCGGGCGGCGCCGGTGCTGCGGCGGCCGGCTGCGGATCGGCGACAAGCTGATGCTCGTCCGGCCGCAACCTGCACGACCTGGGGCTGATGAACGGCACGGTGCTGCGGCTGATCGAGCCATGCGGAGAGAGACGACTGCAGCTCGTCGCGCCGACGGGCGTGACGGTCGCGATGCCCGACGACGAGGCGCCGAAGCTCCAGCTCGCGTACGCCTGCTCCATCCACAAGGGCCAGGGGATCGAGCTGCCGGTGGCCGTCGTCATCGCGCACCCCGCCGCGGGCGCGTTCTTCCTGCGCCGGGAGATGCTCTACACCGCGATGACCCGCGCGCGCACGGCAACGGTAATCGTCGGGCACGCGCGAGGTGGTCGCGCGGGCGGCGCGCGACCCCGGACACGTCGCGCCGCCACTCACGCCTGGGCGTGCGGCTTCAGCCGGCGAACGTCACGTAGACGTCGAGCACGCGCGCCTTGGCGCGCGAGAAGCGGTCGACCTGGAACGACGTCTGCACCTTGCGGCCCTTGTAGCGGCCGTTGACGTAGTAGTAGAGCGAGCCGTCGCTCTTGTCGTCGAGCCGGTGCACGCGCCTGCCGAAGTGCTTATAGAGGCGGTCGATGCCGCCCTTGGCGAAGATCGCGTTGCCGTCGCCCAGCCTCCAGGCGGTGCCCTTCATCCCGGCGAGGATGAACAGCCGCACCCGGCCGGTGTCCTGCGCGCGGTAGACGTCGAAGATGCCCTTCGCCGTGCTGTCGGGCTCGTAGGACATGACGCCGTTGCCGTTCTCGTCGAGCGGCTTGCCCAGGTGCGAGACCACCTGGGCGCGGGTCATGCCCAGCCGCGCGCCCGCGGTGCCGCGGTCGACCGTGATCGTGCCGTGGGAGATCGGCGCCACGAGCGTCGCGAGCGCGAGGGCGAGCATCAGTCCTCGTAGTCGCCCGTCCAGAGCGCGAACACGGCGCCCTGCGGGTCGCCGGCGACGGCGATCCGGCCCATGCCGATGTCCATCGGCGGGGCGAGCGTGCGACCGCCGAGCTCGCCGATCCGGGCGACGGCGGCATCGACGTCCGGGTGGCCGAAGTACGGCAGCCAGGCGGGTGGGCTCTGCGGGTCGCGGGCGGGCGGGAGGCCGCCGTTGGAGCGCTCGCCGTTGCGGATCACCCGGTAGCCGCCGGAGTCCGGGATGTCCATGAACGTCCAGCCGAACAGCTCGCCGTAGAAGGCCGCTGCAGCGTCCGGATCGGGCGAGACCAGGTCGTTCCAGGTCAGCGTGCCCGGCTGGTTGACCACCGCCGCGCCGATGTGCGCGCGCGGCTCCCACAGGCTCAGCACGGCGCCCGTCGGGTCGGCGATCACCGACATCCGGCCGACGTCCATCACGTCGAACGGCTCGGCCATGACGTTGGCGCCCAACGCGCCGGCCCGCTGTGCCGCGTCGTCGGCCGACGCGACGGTCACGTAGCAGTTCCAGTGCGGCGGCTGGTCGTCGGACGCATACAGCGCGCCCGCCGCCTTGCCGTCCACCAGCGCGGTCGAATAGACCATGCCGTCGCCCATCGGGGTGTCGTTGTAGTCCCAGCCGAAGATGTCCGTGTAGAACGCCTTCGCCGCGTCCGCGTCGCTGGTCACCAGCTCCACCCAGGAGAACATCCCGGGCGCGTAGCTCGTTCGCTCGGCCATGTCGCGATCCTATTGGCCTCAGCGCTGCGCGACGCGGATCTGGTTGCCGGAGGGGTCGCGCACGGCCATGTCGACGCCGTAGGGCTGCTCGGTCGGCTCCTGCGACGATGTCGACCCCGCGCGCCTTGAGCTGCTCGTAGACGCCCGTCAGTCGTCCGTGGCGAAGAACAGGCCGCCGGCGGCGCCCTTGGCCACGAGTGTCTTGAGCTGCGGCGGTCTCGTCGTCGAACACCGGCGGGCCCGGGGATCTTCAGCAGCGCGAGGGCCACGTCCGGCTGGTCGGCGAGGGCGACGGAGAGCCAGCGGAAGTTGCCCAGCTCCGGCAGCGTGACGTCCTCGCGCAGCTCCATGCCGAGCTTCTCCGTGTAGAAGGCGAGGGCCTCGTCCTGGTCGTGGACCCAACGTTGACGTGACGGAGCGCTGTTGAGCATGTCGCCTCCGTGAGTCGACTGTCGACGCAGGTCACGCTAGCCCGGCGCGCGTCTGTCTTCTCCAAAACTGCTGTCTGGCCGGCCGCGCGTAGGCGCGCAGGACGCAGGTGGGAATACGCGCCCGGCTCGCCGCCGGCGGGTACGCCGCGCGGTACGCCGTCGGCGAACGCCCGAACGCCCGGCCGAAGCTCGTGGTGAACGAGCCGACGCTCCGGAGGCCGACGGTGAAGCAGATGTCCGCCACGCCCCGGTCGGTGTGCGCAGCAGCGCCGCCGCCCGCTCGAGCCGGCGCGTCAGCAGGTACTGGTGCGGCGTCACCCCGAACGCCCGCCGGAACTCGCGGCTGAAGTGCGCCGGCGACAGCCGCGCGGCCCGCGCGAGCGCGGGGACGTCGAGCGCCTCGGCGTAGCGGCAGTCGATCAGGTCCTTGGCGCGCAGCAGGTGGCGGCTGGGGTGGACCGGTGTCACCCGCCGATCATCCCACGGCCGCCTCGCTGCGCCGGCGAACGGCGACGAGTCCGACTGTGCGCCTAAGGTCTCGAAGCCGCAATGCTCCACATCCACCGCGCAGAACGGGCCGACGCCCTGGTCGGCGCGCTGCGCGACCTCCTGACCGTCCCGCTGGACGACCCGTTCGCGCCCGAGGTCGTCGCGGTGCCCACGCGGGGGATGGAGCGCTGGCTGGCGCAGCGGCTGTCCGCGTCGCTCGGCGCCGCGCCGGGCCGGGACGACGGCGTCTGCGCGAACGTCGACTTCCCGCCGCCCGCGCCGGCTGCTCGGCGACGCCGTGGCGGCGGCGTCCGGGATCGAGCCCGATAACGACCCGTGGCTGCCCGAGCGCGCGGTCTGGCCGCTGCTCGAGGTAGTCGACGAGTGCGCGTCCGAGCCGTGGCTGGCCGCCGTCGCCCCGCACCTGGAGGGCGACCGCCGCTTCGCCGCGCTGCGTCATGTCTCCGAGCCTGTACGACCGCTACGCGCTGCAGCGCCCGGAGCTCGTGCGGGCGTGGGCGGCGGGCGGCCAGGCGCACTGGCAGGCGCGAGCTGTGGCGCCGGCTGCGCGCGGGGCTCGGACGTGCCGAGCCCGGCCGAGCGGCTGCTGCCCGCCTGCGCGCGCCTGCGCGCCGACCCGGGCTTGCTCGACCTCCCGCCGCGACTGGCCATCTTCGGCCTCACCCGCCTTCCCGGCGCCCAGCTCGAGGTCCTGGAGGCGCTGGCGGACGCACGCGACGTCCACCTCTTCCTGCTGCACCCCTCGCCCGCGCTGTGGGAGCGGCTGAGCGGGGCCCGCGCCGTCCGCCGCGCCGACGACCCGACCGCGACCGAGGTCCGCAACCCGCTGCTCGCCTCCTGGGGCCGCGACGCCCGCGAGCTGCAGCTGTGCTGGCCGGCCGCGGGCGCAGACCACCACCACCCTGTCGCGACGGGCACGGAGTCGCTGCTGCAGCGCATCCAGGCCGGCCGTCCGCGAGGACCGCCGGCCGGAGCCGCTGCCCGCGCCGGGTCCGCACGACCGCAGCATCCAGGTCCACGCCTGCCACGGCCGCGCCCGCCAGGTCGAGGTGCTGCGCGACGCGATCCTGCACGCGCTGGACGAGGACCCGACGCTCGAGCCGCGCGACGTCATCGTCATGTGCCCCGACATCGAGGCGTTCGCGCCGCTGATCCAGGCGACGTTCGGCGCGGCGAGTCGGCGAGGACGACGACGGCGGGCGCAGACCTGCGCGTCCGCCTGGCCGACCGCTCGCTGCGCCAGACCAACCCGGTCCTCGGCGTCGTGGCCGAGCTGCTCGACCTCGCCGGCCGGCGGATGACCGCCTCGCAGGTGCTCGACTTCGCCGACCGCGAGCCGGTGCGCCGGCGGTTCCGCCTCGACGACGACGACCTCGCGCGGGCCCAGGAGTGGGTCGCCGGCAGCGGGCATCCGCTGGGGCCTCGACGCCGAGCACCGCGCGCCGTTCAAGCTCGAGGCGCTGCCCGCCGGCACGTGGCGCTGCGGCCTCGACCGGCTGCTGCTCGGCGTCACGATGACCGAGGAGGGCCAGCGGCTGTTCGGCGGCGCGCTGCCGCTCGACGACGTCGAGAGCGGCGCGATCGAGCTCGCGGGGCGGCTTCGCCGAGTTCCTCGACCGGCTCACGGCGCGCCGCCGACTGCCTCGACCGCACCCAGCCGATCGCCGCGTGGGCGACCGCCATCGCCGCCGCCGCCGACGCGCTCACCGCCGGCGCCGCCGCGCGACGCCTGGCAGCGCACCGAGCTGCAGCGCCTGCTCGACGACGTCGTCGGCGAGGCGGCCGGCAGCGACGGCGCCGCTCGCGCTCGCCGAGGTCGCGCCCTGCTCGGCCGAGCGCCTCCAGGGCCGCCCGACGCGGGCGAACTTCCGCACCGGCCACCTGACCATCTGCACGCTCGATGCCGATGCGCTCGGTGCCGCACCGCGTCGTCTGCCTGCTGGGCCTCGACGACGGCGCGTTCCCGCGCAAGGCGCCGCGCGACGGCGACGACCTGCTGCTCGAGGAGCCCCACGTCGGCGAGCGCGACGCGCGCAGCCGAGGATCGCCAGCTGCTGCTCGACGCGCTGCTGGCCGCGACCGACCGGCTGATCGTCACCTACACCGGCAACGACGAGCGCACCAACGCGCACCGCCCGCCCGCCGTGCCGGTCGGCGAGCTGCTCGACGCGATCGACCCGGACGCCCACCGCGCGGGTCGTCGTCCGCCATCCGCTGCAGCCGTTCGACCCCCGCAACTTCGCCGCCGACGAAGCCCTGGAGCTTCGACCCGACGACGCTCGCCGGCGCGCCGCGCCCTCGCCGGCCCGCGCCGGGCGCCCGCGCCGTTCCTGGCCGCGCCGCTGCCGCCGCTGCCGCGCGACGTGGTCGAGCTCGACGACCTCGTGCGCTTCGTCGCGCACCCCGTGCGCGCGTTCCTGCGCCAGCGCCTCGGCATCAGCGCGGGCGGCTACACGACGAGGTCGAGGACGCGCTGCACGTCGAGCTCGACGGCCTGAGCGAGTGGGGCGTGGGCGAGCGGCTGCTGCAGCGCCCGCCTGGCCGGCGTCGAGCGCCGGACCGCGATCCTGGCCGAGATCGCCCGCGGCGACGCTGCCGCCGGGCGCGCTCGGCTGCCCCGTGATCGAGGCGGTCGTGCCGGTCGTCGAGGGCATCGTCGGCGAGGCGCAGGCCCGCAGCGGCGGCGCGCCGGCCGAGTCGGTCGACGTCCGCGTCGCGCTGCCCGACGGCCGCACGCTGAGCGGCACCGTCGCCGGCGTCGGCGGCGACCTGCTGCGCGAGCGACCTACTCGCGCGTCGAACCCGCGCCACCGCCTCGCCGCCTGGGTGCGCCTGCTCGCCCTCAGCGCCGCCTACCCGGAGCGCGGCGTTCACCGCCGCGACCGTCGGCCGCGGCCGACGACGGCGCCGCGACGTCGCCTGGCTGCGCCGGTGCTCGACCGGACCCGCTGGCCGCGCTGGCCGTGCTCGTCGACCTGCTACGACCGCGGGCCTGCGCGAGCCGCTGCCGCTCGTCTGCGAGACCTCCGCGGCCTACGCGCCGCTGCCACGCGGCGCCGCGCCGGCCGCCGCGCCGCGAGTGGGAGTCTCGAGCTGGGACTTCCCGCGCGAGGACCGCGAGCCCGAGCACGTGATCGCGTTCGGCGGCGATGCTGACGTTCGACGAGCTGCTCGACGCGGCGCCGCGCGCGGACGAGCGCTGGGACCCGGCTCGAGGAGCGCCGCTTCGGCCAGTACGCGCGCCGGCTGTGGAGCGACCTGCTCGCCCACGAGGGGCCGGCGTGACGGCGGCGTTCGACGTCTGCGGCCCGCTGCCCACCGGCGTGACCGTGCTCGAGGCCAGCGCCGGCACCGGCAAGACGTACACGATCGCCGCGCTGGCCGCGCGCTACGTCGCCGAGGGGATCCCGCTCGAGCGAGCTGCTGCTCGTCACGTTCACCCGGATGGCCACCGGCGAGCTGCGCGAGCGCGTCCGCGAGCGGCTGCGTGAGCGTCGAGCGCGGGCCTGGCGCACGCGCGGCGCCGCCGACGACGCCGTGGTCGCCCTGCTGCGCGCCGGGACGCCGGCGACGTGGCGCGCGCGTCGCGACCGGCTGCGCCGCGCGCTCGCCGACTTCGACGCCGCCACGATCGCCACCACCCACGGGTTCTGCCAGGAGGTGCTGGCCGGCCTCGGCGATCGACCGGCGACGTCGAGCCCGACGCGACGTTCGTCGAGGACGTCGAGCGACCTCGTCGGACGAGGTGGTCGACGACCTCTACGTCCGCCGCTTCCGCACGGCGGCGAGCCGCCGCGTTCGCCGCGCGCGAGGCGCCGCCATGGTCGCGCGCGCCGCGGTCGACAACCCGGCGCGCCGCTCGAGCCGCGCGCGACAGCGCCGGGCGAGCTGCCCCGATGCGCCGCCGGCTCGCCCAGGCCGCGCGCATCGAGCTCGACCGCCGCAAGCGGCGCGCTCGCGCTCATGACCTACGACGACCTGCTCACCCGGCTGCACGCGACGCTCGCGCGACGCGCGGCGGCGCGTCGCGGCGGGCTGCGCGCGCCGCTATCGACGTCGTCCTGGTCGACGAGTTCCAGGACACCGACCCGGTCCAGTGGGACATCCTGCGCCGCGCGTTCGGCGAGCGCCGGGGGCACGCTCGTGCTGATCGGCGACCCCAAGCAGGCGATCTACTCCTTCCGCGGCGCCGACGTCTACGCGTACCTCGCCGCCGCTGCGGCCGCGCGGCACGCACGGCGACGCTGGACGACGAACTGGCGCAGCGACCAGGGCCTGATCGACGCCTACGACGCGCTGTTCGGCCGGCGCGCGGCTCGGCACGCGGGCATCGTCTACCGCGCACGTGCGCGCCGCCGCGGGCAACCGGCGCCGCGGCTGGCCGGGCGCCCGTGCGACGCGCCGCTGCGCGTGCGCATCGTCGCCGCGACCAGCCGGGTCGAGCTCGACCGCCAAGGGCGTACGCGCCAGCGCGGCTCGGCGCGCGAGTACGTCGCCGCGCGACCTCGCCGCCGACATCGTCCGCCTGCTCCCTCGGGCGCGACGTCGTCGACGGGCGACGAGGCCGTCGCCGCTGCCGCGGCGACATCGCCGTGCTCGTGCGCACCAACCGCCAGGCCGCGCTCGATCCGCGACGCGCTCGACGACGTCGGCGTCCCCGCCGTCATCAACGGCGCCGGCAGCGTGTTCGCGACCGAGGCCGCGCGCGAGTGGCTGCGCGCTGCTCGAGGCGCTCGAGCGCCCGACCTCGCGCGCTGCGCGCGCCACGCCGCCGCGCTGACCTGCTTCCTGGGCTGGACGCGCCGAGCGCGTCGCCGCCGCCGGCGACGACGAGCTGGGAGGCGGTGCACCAGCGCCTGCACGACTGGGCGCGGGTGCTGCGCACGCGCGGCGTCGCCGCCGCTGCTCGAGGCGATCACGCTCGGCGAGCGGCTGCCCGGGCCGCGTGCTGGCCACGTCGACGGCGAGCGGCGGCTGACCGACCTGCGCCACGTCGGCCAGCTGCTGCACGCGGCGGCCACGGCGCGAGCAGCTCGGCACCACCGCGCTGGCCGGCTGGCTGCGCCGCCGCATCGCCGACGCCGGCGCGACGACAGCGCCGACGAGGAGCGCACCCGCCGGCTGGAGTCCGACGCCGAGCGCCGTGCAGGTGCTCACGATCCACCGCAGCAAGGGCCTCGAGTTCCCGATCGTCTACGCGCCGTTCCTGTGGGACCGGTCGGACGCCGCGACGACCGCGCAGCCGGTCGTCTACCACGACCCGACGCGGCCGACGAGCGCACGATCGACGTCGGCGCTCGACGGGCGCCGACTACGAGCGCGCACCGCGGACAGCACCTGCGACGAGCGAGCGCGGCGAGGACCTGCGCCTCGCCTACGTCGCGCTCGACGCGGGCCAGCCACCAGGCGGTCATCTGGTGGGCGCGGCACGTGGGACAGCCGCAACTCGCCGCTCGGCCGGCTGCTGTTCGCCGCAGGACGAGGACGGCGACGTCGCCTCCGAGGGCGACGCGGACGCCGTCCGACGACCGACGGCGCGCGCGCGCTTCGAGGCGCTGCGCCGCCGCCGCGCCGGGCTGCATCGCGTCGAGGACGCCGACGCTCGGCGGCCGCCGCGCTGCTGGTCGCCGCCCCGCAGCCGGCGACGGCGAGCTGGCGGCCGCGCGCTTCGACCGCGCGCTCGACCGCGCGCTGGCGCCGCACCTCCTACAGCGACATCACCGCCGGCGCGCACGAGCACGCTCGTGGCGAGCGAGCCGGAGGAGCGACGTGCTCGACGACGAGCCGCGCGCGACCGAGGCCCGCGGCCGGCGCCGCGCGACGCCGCGCGCGGCCGGCGATCTCCCGCTCGCCGCGCATGCCGGCGGGGGCCGGCCTCGGGACGTTCGTGCACGCGTGCTCGAGGCGACCGACTTCGCCGCGGCCGACCTCGACGCCGAGCTGGCGCAGCAGCTCGCAGCCGCGCGCGCCGGGCGACGTCGACGTCGGCGACCCGGCGCGCGGTGGCCGCCGGCCTGCGCGCGGCGCTCGAGACGCCGCTCGGGCCGCTGCTGGCGGCGCGCGCGCTGCGGCGACCTCGCGCCGCGCGCGACCGGCTCGACGAGCTGGCGTTCGAGCTGCCGCTGGCCGGCGGCGACGAGCCGTCGCGGCCGCGTCGACGCTGCGGCGCGATCGCCGGCGTCCTGCGCGAGCACGTCCCCACGGCGACCCGCTCGCCGGCTACGCCGACGCGGCTCGACGAGCCCGCGCTGCGCCCGGGCGTGCGCGGCTACCTCACCGGCAGCATCGACCTCGTCGTGCGCCTGCGGCGACGGGCGCTTCGCGGTCGTCGACTACAAGACCAACTGGCTCGGCGCGCCGGGCGAGCCGCTGACGCGTCGGCACTACCGCCCGGCCGCGCTCGCCGCCGAGATGCAGCGACGCGCCACTACGGCGCTGCAGGCGCTGCTCTACGCCGTCGCGCTGCACCGCTACCTGCGCTGGCGCCTGCCCGGCTACGACCCGGACCGCCACCTGGCCGGCGTCCTCTACCTGTTCCTGCGCGGGATGACCGGCGAACGCCGGCCGGGCAGCGGCGTCGTTCGCCTGGCGCCCGCCGGCGCGCTGGTCGAGGCGCTCAGCGACGTGCTCGACGCGGGAGCGAGCGCGACTCGCCGACCCCCACGACGCCGCGCCGCGCCGCCGCGCGCCGGCGGGCTGCTGCGCGGCGTTCAACGACGCCGGCGTGCTCGCCGCCGCCGACGTGCACGTGGCGCAGCGGCTGGCCGCGCTGGCGGGCGAGACCGACGACGCGGTCGCGCTCGCCGTCGCGCTGGCGGTCCGCGCCCCGCGGCTCGGGCACGTCCACGTCGACCTCGCGACGATCCGCGAGACGGCGACGGTCGACGCCGACGAGCCGGTCGACGTGTCGGCGCTGCCCTGGCCCCAGCGACGGCTGGGTCGAGCGCGTCGCGGCGCAGCCCGCTGACGCGCCGGCCCGCTGCGGCTGGACGGACAGCCGGCTCTACCTCGACCGCTACTGGCGCGAGGAGCGCCGCTGGCGGACGACCTGAACGCGCTGCGCCGGGCACGACGCCGAGGTCGACGAGGGCCGCGCTGGCCGGCGGCCTCGCGCGGCTGTTCCCGCGACGGCGGACGCCAGCGCGAGGCCGCGGCGGCCGCGGTCGGTCGCGGCCTCACGGTGTCGCCGGCGGCCCCGGCACCGGCAAGACGACGACGGTCGCGCGGATCGTCGCGCTGCTGCTCGAGCAGCCCGCCGGCGCGCCGGCCCTGATCGCGCTCGCCGCGCCGACCGGCAAGGCCGCCGCCCGGCTCGAGGAGGCGGTGCACGCCGAGGCGCGCGCCGCTCGACGTCGCGCCGGGCGTGCGCGACCAGCTGCTCGGCGCTGCACGCCTCGACCCTGCACCGCCTGCTCGGCTGGCGCCCGGACAGCCACAGCCGCTTCCGCCACGACCGCGGCCACCGGCTGCCGCACGACGTGGTGATCGTCGACGAGACATCGATGGTGTCGCTGTCGCTGATGGCCCGGCTGCGTCGAGGCGGTCGGCCGGACGCGCGGCTCGTCCTGGTCGGCGACCCGGCGCAGCTCGCCTCGATCGAGGCGGGCGCCGTGCTCGGCGACATCGTGGCCGGAGGCCGCGGGATCGTCGTGCTCGAGGAGGTCCACCGCTACGGCGGCGCGATCGCCGATCTGGCCGAGGCGATCCGCGCCGGCGACGCCGGACGCAGCGCTCGCCGCCCTGGCGGACGGGCGGGGCAACGTGACCTGGCTCCCGGACGCCGACGAAGACGCCCTGCGCGCCCCGCTCCTGGCGGCCGCCCGCGACGTCAGGGCGGCAGCCCGCCGCGGCGATGCCGCCGCCGCGCTCGCCGCGCTCGGCGGGATTCCGCGCTGCTGTGCGCGCACCGCCGCGGCCCGCACGGCGTCGACCGGCTGGACCGACGCGCATCGAGGCGTGGCTCGACGACCGGCCCCGACCCGCTGGTACGCGGGACGCCCGCTGCTGGTGACGGAGAACGACTACGAGCTGCGCCTCTACAACGGCGACACGGGCGTCGTCGTCGCCGAGGACGACCGGCTCGTCGCCGCGTTCGAGCGCCGCGGGCTGCGCTTCAGCCCCACGCGCCTGTCCGCCGTCGACACCGCGTACGCGATGACGATCCACAAGAGCCAGGGCTCGCAGTTCGGCACCGCCGCCGTGCTGCTGCCCGAGCCGGACGCGCGCATCCTCACGCGCGAGCTGCTCTACACGGCGGTCACCCGCGCCCGGGAGCGGCTCATCCTGGCCGGCACGGAGGCCGCGATCCGCGCGGCGGTCGAGCGGCCGATCGCCCGCGCGTCCGGGCTGCGGGACCGGCTGCTGAAACGGCGCGACCCGCGCGGTGGCGGGTCGGCGGTCTAGCGGCGCATGAGCGGCATGGTGCCCTCCTAGTGGCGCATCATCGGCATGGTGTCTCCTAGCGACGCATCATCGGCACGGTGTTTCTCCTGTCCTTCGCCACAATGGCCACGGTCTGTGTGGCGAAGCATGCGCGCGCTCGGTTCAGGCGCGGTGTAGCGGCGGTATAGCGATGGAGTTCGGCATCCTCGGCCCGCTGGAAGCGGTCGGCCCGGCGGGGCCGGTCACGCTCAACGCGCCCAAGCACCGGGCGCTGCTGGCCATGCTCCTGCTCTGCCGCGACGAGCCCGCCGTGTCGGTCGACCGGCTTGTCGACGCGCTGTGGGACGAGCCCCCGGCCAGCGCGCACAAGCTCGTGCAGGTCTACGTCTCGCAGGTCCGCAACGCGCTCGGCGACGGCGGGGCGATCGTCACGCGCTCGCCGGGCTACGCCGTCGTCTCCGGTCCGCTCGACCTCGATCGCTTCACCGCGCTCGCCGCGCAGGCCCGGGCCGCCGCCCGGCCGGAGGCGACGGCGCGGCTGCTGCGGGAGGCGCTCGCGCTGTTCCGCGGCTCCCCGCTGGCCGACGCCCCGCTCCACGGGCCCGCGGCCGTGGAGCCCGAGCGCCTGGAGGGCCTGCGGCTGGGCGCCCTGGAGGACCGCATCGCCGCCGACCTGGCGCTCGGCCGTCACGCGGAGACGGTCGCCGAGCTCGAGTCGCTCGTGGCCGAGCACCCGTACCGCGAGCGCCTGCACGGCCAGCTGATGCTCGCGCTCTACCGCGCGGGCCGGCAGGCCGACGCGCTCGCCGCGTACCGCCGGGCGCGCGAGTTGCTGGTGGACGAGCTCGGCCTCGACCCGGGGCGCGAGCTGCGCGAGCTCGAGGCGGCGATCCTCGCCCCGTCGCCGTCGCTCGATCTCGCCCGCGCGCAACCGGATCTCCCGCTGCCGGCCACGCCGCTGCTCGGGTGCGCGGAGGACCTCGAGGCCGCGAGCGCGCTGCTGGCCGACCCCGGCGTGCGCCTGCTCACGCTCACCGGGCCGGGCGGGGTGGGCAAGTCGCGACTTGGGCTCGAGCTCGCGCACCGCCACGGCGGGCGCTTCGTCACGCTCGGCGCGGTGGACGAGCCGGAACGGGTCGTCCCGTCGCTCGCCCAGGCGCTGGGCGCCGCGGAGACCGGCGACGACGCGCCGTTCGCCGCGCTGGCCGCCGCCCTCGCCGCCACGCCCGGGCTGGTGGTGGTGGACAACTTCGAGCAGGTGCTCGACGCGGCGCCCGAGCTGGCCCGGCTGCTCGCCGGGGTGCCCGGGCTGAAGCTGCTCGTGACGAGCCGCGGCGCCCTGCGGATCGCCGGCGAGCACGAGCTCGCGCCGCTCGAGCCGGCGGCGGCCGTCGAGCTGTTCCTGGCCCGCGCGCGGGCCGGCGACCCGCGCCTGGCGCCCGACGCGGCCGAGCGCGAGCGCATCGCGACGATCTGCACGCGCCTGGACTGCCTGCCCCTGGCCATCGAGCTCGCCGCGGCGCGCACGAGGCTGCTCGGCACCGCGTCGATCCTCGAGCGGCTCGAGCGCCGGCTCGACCTGCTGACGTCCGGCGCGCGCGACGCGCCGGAGCGCCAGCGCACCCTGCGCGCGGCGATCGCCTGGAGCTACGACCTGCTCGACCCGGAGTCCCGCACGCTGTTCGCCGAGCTCGGGGTGTTCGCGGGCGGCTGGACGCTCGACGCCGCCGAGGCGGTGTGCGGCCCCGCCGCGCTCGACGGCCTGGCCGCCCTCGCCGAGCAGAGCCTCGTCACCCGCCGCGACGGGCGCTTCGGCATGTTGGAGACGGTGCGGGAGTACGCGCTCGAGCGCCTGGGCGGGGCGGGCGGGCTCGATGCCGTGCGCGCCCGCCACGCCCGCGCCTTCGTCTCGCTGTTCGCCGACGCGGTCGACGGCCTGCGCGGTGCCGACGCGCACGGCTGGCTGGAGCGGCTGGACGCCGAGCGCGAGAACGTCCACGCGGCGCTCGAGTTCGCGCTCGCGGCCGGCGACGCCGAGACGGCCCTCGCCCTCGTGACCAACGCGTGGCGGCACTGGATGGGCCGCGGCAACCTCACCCAGGGCCGCGCGCTGGCCGAGGCCGCGCTGGCGCTCGACGCCGGCCCGCCGGCCGCCCGCGCGAGCGTGCTCAACGCGGCCGGCACGCTGGCCGCGGAGCAGGGCGACTACCCGGCGGCCCGCGCCCAGTTCGCGGCCACCGGGGAGCTCAGCGCGTCACTCGGCGATGCCGGGGGCGTCGCACGCGCCGAGGGCAACCTGGGCAGCCTCGCGCTGTACGCCGGCGACCACGCCGAGGCGGTGCGCCGCTACACGGCCGCGGCGGACTACATGCGCGCGGTCGGCAACCACTGGATCCACAGCCTGATGCTGCAGAACCTGGGGCTCGCCCACGACGCGCTGGGCGACCGCGAGCACGCGATCGAGCTGTTGCGCGAGAGCCTGGCCATGGCCCGCCGCACGGGCGAGCCGACGCACGTCGCCTCCGTCCTGCGCACGCTCGCCCGCCTGGAGCTGCAGGCGTCGCGGGATCCGGACGGGCCGACCGCCCGCATGCACGAGTCCCTGGAGGTGCTGCGCGAGCACGGCGACCGCCACGGGATCCCCGAGTCGCTGGAGACCCTGGCCGGGCTGGCCGAGCCCGAGGCCGGCGCGCGGCTGCTGGGCGCGGCCGCGGGCGTGCGGGCGACGATCGGCGCGATGCGCCCGCCCGACGAGGAGGCCTCGGTGGCCGAGGTGACCGCCGCGGTGCAGGCCGCGCTGGGCGAGCCCGCGTACGCCGCCGCGGTGGCGGAGGGACGCGGGCTCGACCTCGACGCGGCTATCGCGCTCGGGCTGGCGACAGCGCGTCCAGCGCCGCGTTGAACGTCGCGCTGGGGCGCATCACCGCGTCGGCCTTCTCGCGGTCGACGAAGTAGTAGCCGCCGAGGTCGACCGGCGCGCCCTGCACGGCGTTGAGCTCGCTCGACGATCTGCTCCTCGTCGGCCGCCAGCCGCTCGGCGAGCGGTCGAACGCTCGGCGAGCTCGCGTCGTCGGTCTGCTCGGCCAGCGCCTGCGCCCAGTACAGCGCGAGGTAGAAGTGGCTGCCGCGGTTGTCGAGCTCGCCGACCTTGCGCGACGGCGAGCTTGCCGTTCTCCAGCAGCTGCCCGGTCGCCGCGTCGAGCGTCGTCCGCCGAGCACGCTTGGCCCGCGGGTTGCCGGTCTTGTCGGCCAGCATCTCGAGCGACACGGCGAGCGCGAGGAACTCGCCGAGCGAGTCCCAGCGCAGGTGGTTCTCGCTTGACGAACTGCTGCACGTGCTTGGGCGCCGAGCCGCCGGCGCCGGTCTCGAACAGCCCGCCGCCGTTCATCAGCGGCACGATCGAGAGCATCTTCGCGCTCGTGCCGAGCTCGAGGATCGGGAACAGGTCGGTCAGGTAGTCGCGCAGCACGTTGCCGGTGACCGAGATCGTGTCCTCGCCGCGCTTGGCGCGCTCGAGCGTGAACCGGGTCGCCTCGGCGACGGGCAGGATCTCGATCTGCAGCCCGTCGGTGTCGAGCTCGGCCGAGGTAGGCGCGGACCTTCTTGAGCAGCTCGGCGTCGTGCGCGCGGGTCTCGTCGAGCCAGAACACGGCGGGCGCGCCGGTCGCCCGCGCGCGCTCGACGGCGAGCCGGACCCAGTCGCTGGATCGGCGCGTCCTTGGTCTGGCACGCGCGCCAGATGTCGCCCGCCTCGACGTCGTGCTCGAGCAGCGTCGTCGCCGGCCGCGTCCACGACCCGCACCGTGCCGGCGGCGGCGATCTCGAACGTCTTGTCGTGCGAGCCGTACTCCTCGGCCTTCTGCGCCATCAGCCCGACGTTCGGCGTCGTGCCCATCGTCGCCGGGTCGAACGCGCCGTGCTCGCGGCAGAAGTCGACGCGTCTCGGCGTAGAGCGGCCGCGTAGGAGGAGTCGGGGATCACGTACTTGGTGTCCTGCTGCTCGCCGTCGGCGTTCCACATCTGGCCCGAGGCGCGGATCGCCGCCGGCATCGACGCGTCGATGATCACGTCGCTGGGCACGTGCAGGTTGGTGATGCCCGCGGTCGGAGTCGACCATCGCCAGCGCCGGGCCGGTCTCGTAGGCCGCGGCGATCGCCGCCTCGATCGCCTCGCGCTCCTCGTCCGGCAGCGCCTCGATGCGCGTTCAGCAGCGCGCCGAGGCCGTCGTTCGGGTCGCTCCGACGCGCGCCAGCGCGTCGCGGTGCTCGGCGAACACGTCGGCGAAGAACGCGCGCACCGCGTGGCCGAAGATGATCGGGTCGGAGACCTTCATCATCGTCGCCTTCAGGTGCACCGAGAACAGCACGCCCTGGTCCTTGGCGTCGGCGATCTGCTCGGCGAGGAACGCGTCGAGCGCGGCGCCGGCGCATCACCGCGGCGTCGACGATCTCGCCCGGCGAGCACCGTTGATCGCGTCCTTGCAGCACGGTGACCGTGCCGTCGCCGGCGACGTGCTCGATGCGGACCGTCGTCGGCCTGCGGCGATGCGTCACCGACTGCTCGGTCGAGCGGAAGTCGCCGTCGCTCATCGTCGACGACGTGCGACTTGGAGTCGGCCGACCACGCGCCCATCGAGTGCGGGTGCTTGCGCGCGTAGGCCTTCACCGAGGCCGGCGCGCGGCGGTCGGAGTTGCCCTCGCGCAGCACCGGGTTGACCGCGCTGCCCTTGACCTTGTCGTAGCGCCTCGCGCGCGGCCTTCTCGTCGTCGGTCGCGCGGCTCGTCCGGGTAGTCCGGGATCGTCGTAGCCCGTGCTCCTGCAGCTCCTTGATCGCCGCCTTCAGCTGCGGCACCGAGGCGCTGATGTTCGGCAGCTTGATGATGTTCGCCTCGGGCGTCTTGGCCAGCTCGCCGAGCTCGGCCAGCGCGTCGGCGACGCGCTGCTCGTCGCTCAGCCGGTCCGGGAACTGGGCGAGGATGCGGCCGGCCAGCGAGATGTCGCGCAGCTCGACGCTCGACGCCGGCCGCGGCCGGCGAACGCCTCGACGATCGGCAGCAGCGACTGGGTCGCGAGCGCCGGCGCCTCGTCGGTGTAGCGTGTAGATGATCTTCATCGCGGGACGCGCAAGGCTATCCCTCGAAGACGCTCAGCGAGCCCTGCGTCGCGTGGTCGTTCGCGTTGCCGGTCGGCAGGTAGACGCGCCCGCCGGCCACGATCGGGCTGTTCCAGTGGCCCGCCGGCGCGGCGAAGCGGTGGATGACGGTGCCGCTGCCCGGCCGGTAGGCCACCAGGCCGCCCCCGGGTCGTAGACCCAGAGCACGCCGCCGGCCAGCACCGGGCTCGTCCCGCCGGTGCCGTTGGACCACATGCCGTGCAGCCGGCCGCCGCTCAGGCGGAAGCCGGCCGTGCCGGCGTTGGTGGCCACGAACGCCTCGGTCGAGCCTGCGCTGTGACGCACGGCGATCGCGGTGAAGACGTCGGTGTGGCCGGGGGCGGCGACGATCTGGCGCTCGCCGTCGAGCCGCCCGGGCGAGCGCAGCGGCAGCGCGAGCAGCCGCAGCAGCCCGTCCTTGCCGCCCTGCACGAGGAAGCGCGGACGGCCGCTGCGGGGGTCGGGCAGGATCGCCGGGCTCGTGGAGCCGAGGTCGATGTCCTGGGTGTTCAGCTGCTCCTGGTTCGCCGGCGTGTAGCTGCCCACGAGCCGCTTGGCGCCGGCGGAGAGCTCCAGCACGCTGTCGCCCCAGTTCGTGCGCCCGTCGAACGGGGCGTTGCTGCTCGTGGCGTAGACGTGGTGATCGACCGGGTTCACCACCGCGCCGGCGCGGCCCCAGATGGCCGAGTCGGAGGCGCCGCAGGTGCTCGGCGTGATGATCCGCCGGCGGTTGGAGCACAGCGAGTTGAACACGGAGGTGATCCGGCCGCTGCCGGCGGAGATGGCCAGCACCTTCCCCTGGTAGGGCGGCGCGTCGCCGATGTAGCCGCCCGTGGTCACGAGCAGGGTGCCGCCGGTCTCGTTCAGCGAGGAGGCGATCTTCTCGTGCGTGGGATCGCGGGTCACGGACACGGGCCAGTGCCCGGACGTGACCTGGCGGCCGCTGGAGAGGCGCAGCTTGTGGATGCGGCCGTCGGGCGAGGCGGCGTAGACGTAGCGGCGGTCCGAGAGCGGCGTGGCGGTCGTGATCTGGGGCGAGCCCGCGATGTGGACGTAGCTGGAGGGCGTGAACCGCCAGAGCGTCTTGACGCTCGTCGCGTCCAGCGCCAGCGTGCGGCCGTAGGTCGTGGTCATCACGATCACGTTGCGACGGCTGCCGTCCACGGTCACGCCGGCGAGGTAGATCGGCGCGGCGTCGACGGTGCCGGGCAGCGCGACGCGGCGCTCGTGGAGGCCGGCGATCGTCTTCGCGGCGATCCCGCGTGGCGCGTCGCTGGTCTTCTGCGCGTCGTAGCCGAAGCGGTTCCAGTCCGGCCGCGCGGCGGCGGCCGTCGCCGTGGGGCTCGCGGTGGCTTCGGCCGTGGCCGCGGGAGTCGCCGTGCGCGACGCCACAGCAGGGGTCTTGCTGCCGCCGCAGGCCATGAGCGCGGTGACCAGGAGCACGAGCAGAGCGAGCCTCATCGGGCGACCGACGCTAGCGCCCGGCGCAGGTCGGAGCGCTGACTCGCTGGGATCTGGTGTGTGATCCTGCGCTGTGATACGCTTGGGATCGATGGCTGCCACCGCCGCTCGCCCCGGACTTGCCGCGCATACGCTCGCCGTGCGCTCCACCTTCCCGGAGGTGGTGGCCTCGCTGCGGGAGCTGCTCGGGCCGCGGCTGGTGGCCTACCTGGGGTCCGTGCGGGAGACGCGCGCGGTCCACCAGTGGGCCGAAGGCACGCGCGCCCCCGCGGACGCCGTGCAACTGCGGCTGCGCGTCGCGCTGCAGGTGGCCTCGATGCTCGCGGCGGCCGAGGGCCCGCGTACCGCCCAGGCCTGGATGCAGGGGCTCAACCCCCAGCTCGAGGACCGCTCTCCCGCCCGCCTGCTGCGCGAGGGCGAGCTGCAGGAGGTCGGCCCGGCGGTCATCGGGGCCGCCCGCGCCTTCCTCGTCGGTGGATGACGCTCGCGACCGCGCGCCCCGGTGACGAGGCGCTGCACCGCGTCGGCCGGGCGCCCGATGCGTGGGCCTGGCCGGGCTGGGCGTTCGCCCATGAAGACGGCACGTTCGGCAACCGCTACGACGACCCGCTCGGCGAGTACCGCGTGCTCTACGCCAGCCGGCCGCGGCTGGGCGCGTTCGCCGAGACCCTCGCCCGGTTCCGGGGGGACCTCGAGCTGGCCGCCGAGCTCTCGCTGATCGAGGGCGACCCGCGCGACGGCGGCTTCCCGGCGCCCTTGGCGGCGGGCGCCGTGCCGGTCGAGTGGTGCGCCACGCGGGTCGTCGGCTCCGCCCGCCACACCGGCACGTTCGCCGACGTCGGCCGCTCCGAGTCGCTCGCCCACCTGCGTTCCGCGCTGGCCGCCCGCGCGCTGCACTACGGCTTCGACGACCTCGACGCCGGCGAGCTGCGCCGCCGCGCCCCGCGCGCCTTCACCCAGGAGATCTCGCGCCACGTGTTCGTCCACGGCCGCGACCCCGGCGGGCGCCCGCTGGCCGGCCTGCGCTACCTCTCGCGGCTCGGCGACGACCTCGTGAACTGGGCGATCTTCGAGACCGAGCCGCCGGTGGAGTGCGTCAGCGCGCCGGTCGACGCGGGCGATCCCGACCTGCGCGCGGCGTTCGCCCGCTTCGGGCTCAGCTGGACTCCAGGATCCGCTTGAGCTCGCGCAGGTCCGCGCTCGTGTTGCGCGTGACGGCGCGGGCCATCAGCGGGTCGGCGAGCCGGGCGAGCCCTCCCGGGCCGCCGCGGTTGCGCAGCGCCATCTCGGTTCCGCCGGCCGCGTCCGCCCACGTGTAGGTCGTCTCCATCGGGAACCGCGCTGCGACCGTGCCCATCACGAAGCGCTCGCCCGGCACGTGCTCGCGGACCTCGTAGGTGTAGGCGAGCGTGCGCCCGAGGAAGCGGGCGCGGAACGCGAGCCGCGTGCCCACCCGGAGCGGCGGCTCGCTGCGCCACTCGACGGCCTCGATCTGCCGGTACCAGGTCGTGGCGTTGTCCGGGTCCGCCGCGTAGGCCGCCACGTCCGCGCGCGGCCGCGCGATGACGATCCGGGTGGTGACGTCGATGCTCATCCGACCGCGCGGGCGACCCAGGCCTCGAGGTCGGCGGCGGGCGCGACGAGCACCCAGCCCTTCATCGGGCGCGAGCCCATCGTGGCCGGCCGGGCGAGCCGGTCGTCGAGTGGCGCCTCCCCGGCCTTGACCAGCAGCCCGTCGGCCGCCGCCGCGACGGCGAGGCGGCCGTCGACCATGAACGCGAGCGTGCCGAACATCGGCTTCTCGGTGACGTCGCGGCCGGCGAGCGCGGCGCGGACGCGGTCGGCGAGTGCGGGATCGTACGGCATGGCGCAGCAGCTCCTTGCACAAGTGTGCACTTGCGGCGTGGTCGACGTGTTCCAGGTCCTGGCGGAGCCGAGGCGCGCGAGCTGCTGTCGCTCCTGGCCGTGAAATCGCCGCCGGCTCAGACCGCCACCTCGGCGGCGTCGACCGGAAGCCTCTCGCGGCTCCTGCCGGGCAGCGCTGTGCCGGCCAGCGCGCCGGCCAGCGACAGCGCCGCCGCCACGTCGAGCGCCGGGCCGAACCCGTCGCTGAACGCGGCCGGCGAGCCATAGCCGCCGGCGTGCGCGAACACGGCCACGCCGATCGCGATCCCGAACACGCCGCCGAGCTGCCGCAGCATGTTGAACGTGCCCGAGGCCGTGCCGAGCGCGCTCGGGGCGACCGCGTTCATGACCGCGCTCTGCGCCGCCGGGATGGCCAGGGAGATGCCGCAGCCGGCCACCATCATCGGGGCGATCAGGCTGCCGTAGGCCACGTGCGGGCCGGCCACCGCGGCCACCCAGGCGAACCCGGCCGCCTGGGCGGCGAGCCCGCCGGCGATCAGCGGCCGCTCCCCGACCCGCGGGACGAGGGCGCCGGCCACCGGCGCGACGAAGAACAGCGTCCCGGTCCAGGGCAGCAGCCGGAGGCCGGCGCCGAACGGCCCGTAGCCCTTCACCGCCTGCAGGAACGTCGCCATGAAGAACACCGCGCCGAACAGCGCGCCGAACATCAGCAGCCCGGTCGCGTTGCCCGCCGTGAAGGCCCGCGAGCGGAACAGCGCCAGCGGCAGCATCGGCTCCCGCGCGCGCCGCTCCCACACCGCGAACGCGACCAGCAGCGCCGCGCCGGCGGCCAGCGCGGCCACGACCTCGGGGCTCCCCCAGCCGGCGGCGTTGCCGCGGACCAGTCCCCAGACGAGGCCCAGGGCGGCGGCGGTGAGCGTGAGCACGCCGGGGAGGTCGAACGCCGCGCGCGGCCCGAAGCTCTCCGGAAGGCGGCGCAGCGAGGCGGCCGCCACCGCAAGCCCGACCGGGACGTTGAGCCAGAAGATCCACTGCCAGGCGATGCCCTGGGCGATCGCGCCGCCCAGCACGGGACCACCCAGCACGGCGATCCCGGTCACGGCGCTGAAGATGCCGAGCGCCCATGGGCGGCGCTCGGGCGGGAACGCGGCGCTCAGCAGCGCCAGCGCGAGCGGCGTCACCGCCGCTGCGCCCGCGCCCTGGACGGTGCGAGCGGCGATCAGCCAGCCGATCGACGGCGCCAGCGCGCACGCCGCGGACGCCGCGGTGAACACGGCCAGGCCGGCCACGAACACGCGCCGGCGGCCGAGCCGGTCGCCCAGCACCGCCGCGGTCATCAGCAGCACGGCGAAGCTCAGCGTGTAGGCGTTGACGGTCCACTCGAGCTGCGCGACCGAGGCGTGGAGGTCGAGGCGGATGGTGGACAGGGCCGTCGTCACGACCAGCGCGTCGAGCGCGACCATGAGCGACGAGAGCGAGGTGAGCGCGAGCACCCAGCGCTGTCGTGTGGTGAGCATGCCCGGTTGGACGGACGCCGGGTGCGCGAATTCACCGATGACTTCGCGCGGATGCCATCGTCTAACCCGGGAATGGCTGCCCACACCGACCAAGACCAGCGGGCGCTGCTGGCCGCGGCGCAGGCGGGGGACGAGCGGGCGTTCCGCCGGCTGGTCGATCCGTACCGCCGCCCGCTCGAGGTCCACTGCTACCGGATGCTCGGCTCGCTGCACGACGCCGAGGACGTGCTGCAGGAGACGCTGTTGAAGGCGTGGCGCTCACTCGAGGGCTTCGAGCGGCGCGCCTCCGTGCACACCTGGCTGTACCGGATCGCCACCAACGCCTGCCTGGACGAGCTCGAGCGCCGGCCGCGGCGGCCGCAGGTCGTCCAGCCCTACCCCGACGCGCGGCTCGAGGACCTGCCGTCGCGGGTGGCCGACCCGGCCGCGCGCTACGCGCTGCGCGAGGGCATGGAGCTCGCGTTCCTCACGGCGATCCAGCAGCTGCCGGGCCGCCAGCGCGCCGTGCTCATCCTGCGCGACGTGCTCGGCTGGACGGCGAGCGAGACGGCCGACCTGCTCGAGACCACGGTCACGTCGATCAACAGCGCGCTGCAGCGGGCGCGGGCGACGATCGACTCCGAGGTCACCCCACACGCCGTCGCGCCGCGGGCCACGCACGAGCGGCGGCTGCTGCAGCGCTACATGGAGGCCTGGGAGGCGGCCGACGTCGACCGCTTCCTGGCGCTCCTGCGCGAGGAGGCCGTGCTGCGGATGCCGCCGCAGCCGTCGATCGCCGGCGCTCCGGCGCTCGGCCGCTTCTGGTTCACGGAGCCGAAGCCGAACGGGCTCTGCTCGGTGGAGTCGCACCGGATCGTGCCGACCTGGGCCAATGGGCGCCCGGCGGTGATGATCTACCGCCGCGACGACGCGACCGGCCGAGAGCGGCGCTTCGGCGTGATGACGCTCGAGGTCTCCGGCGACCGGATCGCCGGCTTCGACGCGTGGCTGGACCCCGACCTGGTCGAAGCGTTCGAGGGCGGGAGCGAGTAGCCGGCGGGCGTCAGCCGGCTCGGCGGGCGCGCCCGAGCAGCCTGCGCAGCAGGCCGGGCGCGCGCGGCTGGGTCTTCAGCCACTCGTCGCGCGCCGGCAGCCTGCCCGCCTTACGCGCCGCCAGCGCGCACGCGGTGTGCGCGTGACGCCGGCGCTGCGCGTCGCCCTCGGGCATGATCAGCACGTGCTCGCTCAGCGCGGGCAGGTGCCGGTGGCAGAACGGGCAACGGTAGGTGGCCGGCTTGCGGTTCTGCGCGGCGCGGACGGTCCACCACCGCGGCTCGCTCATTCCTCGACGTCCATGCGCGCGACGAGCCCGTCGCGCAGGGTGTACACGTGGCGGACCGACCGCTTGGCGATCAGCCCGCCGTCCAGGTCCAGCACCGTCTGCTCGACGGCGACCGCCACGCGGCCGTCGCCGAGCTCGGCGGTCTCCACCGGCTCCACCCGCGGGTCGATCTCGGCCCACTGGCGCGTCCAGTAGGAGCGCATCGCGTCCTTGCCCTGGACGCGCCCGCCCTCCCAGGCGTTCGGCCAGTCGACGTCGTCGGTGACCGCGGCCAGCACGGCCTCCACGTCGCGCGCGTTGAACGCGTCGTAGAGGTCGCGCAGGAGGCGGTCGGAATTCACTAGCTGGTGGGCTGAGGCACGATGCGGATGTAGGGCTTGGGCGCCTTCCACCCGTCCGGGTACTGCTCGCGGGCCTGCTCGTCGGAGACCGACCCGGCGATGATCACGTCGTCGCCCTGCTTCCAGTTCACCGGCGTGGCCACCTTGTGCTTGGCCGTGAGCTGGAGCGAGTCGATCACGCGCAGCACTTCGTCGAAGTTGCGGCCGGTGGTCATCGGGTACGCGAGCAAGAGCTTGATCTTCTTGTCCGGCCCGATCACGAACACGTTGCGGACCGTCTGATTGTCGGCCGGCGTGCGCGAGAGCGGGTCGCCGTCGACGTCCGCCGGCAGCATCTCGTAGAGCTTGGACACGTTGTAGTCCGCGTCACCGATCGTCGGGTAGTTGACCGCCGTGCCCTGGGTCTCCTCGATGTCCTTCGCCCACTCATTGTGCCGCTCGACCGGGTCGACCGACAGCCCGATGATCTTGACGTTCCGCCGATCGAACTCCGGCTTGATCTTGGCCATGTAGCCGAGCTCGGTCGTGCACACGGGGGTGAAGTCCTTGGGGTGCGAGAACAGCACGGCCCACGAGTCGCCGATCCACTCGTGGAAGCTGAGCCGGCCCTCCGTGGTCTCCGCCTCGAAGTCCGGCGCGGTGTCGCCGATGCGCAACGTCATGTGGGCTCCTCTGTCTGTGATCCCCAGCACGGAAACTCATATATACCGAGCGGGAAAAGTGTAAAAGCGTTGCGACGTAGCTAAGCACGCGCCGTCCCCGGCATCGGCCCGCCCCTGGCCGGCCGCGGGCCGGGCCTGGCGAAGGGCCGGCTGGGGTGGTCAGCCCGGGCGCGCGGGGGCGGGATGATCGCTTTCAATTCCGACCGCTGCGGTCGAGATATTCCAGTCGCGCTATGCGCGACTCAGGCAACTCGCCAGCTTCCGGTGCATCATCTGTCCGGTCGACCGTGATCGGGTGGTGCCCCGTGGCGATCGATCGTGCGCGGCGGCAGGCTCACCCACTCCCTCCCCAGCCAGCCGTTCGCCGGCGCAACGAGGCGCAACGAGCCGGCACGCGCCGGGCGAGCCGGCGCGCGCTCAGTGCCGCGCCCGCGAGCGGGCGCGGACGGCCGGCAGGGCGACCGCGACCGGCACGAGCACGTAGAGGCCCGAGAAGGAGAACACGACCAGCACGGCCGCGCACGCCACGCCCGCGGCCGCGCGGGCGCGGCCGGCCAGCAGCCGGACGCCGGCGGCCGTGGCCAGCACGTAGACCGCCACGAACGCAGCGCTGCACGCGCGCATGAGGCCGTCGAGGCCCAGCGCGCCGACGGCCAGGACCGACAGCAGCGCCGCCGCGGAGAGCGCGAAGAGGGCGAGCGCGCGGTCGGGCCGGGCCAGCCACTGCGGCGCCGCGCCCTCGCCGGCCAGCGCGCCGGCCAGCCGCGTGGACGCGGCCACGTAGGTGTTCATCGTGCCCATGGTCAGCAGCAGCGCGAGCCCGGCGGTGACCGTCCGCCCCGGCGCGCCGAGGCCGGCGGCCATGAGGTCGGCCAGCGGGACGTCCGATGGGCGCGCGGTGCCGAGCACGCCGACCGTCGCCACCGCGAGCAGCAGGTAGAGCACGACCACGACCGCGAGCGCCACCGCGATCGCCCGGGGCAGCTGGCGGGCCGGGTCGCGCAGCTCGCCGGCGAGGTGGGAGACCGCCTCCCAGCCGATGAACGACAGCATCAGGACGCTGGCCGCCGAGCCGACCGCGGTCCAGCCGTGCGGGGCGAACGGCGTCCAGGCCGCCGCGTGGCTGTGCGGCAGCGCCGTCAGCGCCGCCACGAGCAGCAGCGCCGCCAGCAGCCCCGCCAGCCCGAGCTGCAGCCGCGCCGTCGCCCGCAGCCCTGCGGCGTTGGCCGCCACCACCGTGACGATCATCGCCGCCGCGGCGGCGACGGCGACGTCGCGCCCCGCGTGCAGCAGCTCCGCCACGTAGTTGCCGCCGATCAGCGCCACCGCCGGCGCGCCGACGACGACGCCGCAGAGGAACCACCAACCGGTCGCCGCGGCCGCCCGGCGGCCGAACGCCGCGCGCGCGTAAGCCGCGGTGCCGCCCGCCTCGGGGAAGCGGACGCCGAGCGCCGCGAACGTGACGGCCAGCGGCACCGACAGCGCGAGCAGCGCCGCCCAGGCCAGCACGGAGGCCGGGCCGGCCACCCGCGCGGCCAGCGACGGCAGGAACAGCACGCCGGGACCGAGCACGGCGCCGACGTACATGGCGGTTCCGGTGCGGGTGGAGAGCATGCGGACATTGTCGCGCAGATGCACGGGCATTTTGTGACGAATCACGCGCGGACTGCGCCAATCTGCGCAATCATCTGTGCCAAATCTCCACCCACGGGGGCGAACATGCTCTTGGACAACCTCGATAGGCAGATGCTCACCATCCTCCAGACCGACGGCCGGATCTCCAACGCCGCGCTCGCCGAGCAGCTGCACCTGTCGCCCTCCCCGTGCCTGCGCCGCCTGCGCGCGCTCGAGCACGCGGGAGTGATCGCCGGCTACCGCGCCGTGCTCGACCGGCCACGGCTCGGCCTGGGGCTGACCGTGTTCGTCGAGCTGAAGGTGGACAACCACTCCGACCAGACCGCGGAGGCCATCGCCGCCTCCCTGCGCGCCGCGCCCGAGGTGGTCAGCGCGCACATCGTGTCCGGGCCGGCCGACTTCCGGCTCGAGGTCGCCGTGGCCGACCTCGCCGACTACGAGCGGCTGCTGTTCGAGACGCTGCTCAAGCTGCCCAACGTGAGCGACGTGCGCTCGGACTTCGTGCTGCGCACCGTCAAGGCGCCAGGTCCCTTGCCGCTGTGACGCGCTTCCGTAGGCTCGCCGCCCGTGCGCATCTCGATCCCCGCCTCCGCGCTGGCCAAGACCACCCAGAGCCTGCCACCGCTGCCGCCGCCGGTCGAGCCGCAGCTGTGGCTGGTCGAGGAGGTCGTCCTGCTCTCGCTGGACGCGCCGGCGCATCGGGTCAGGCCGGTGGCGAAGATCGCCGCGCGTGCCTATCCGCGCGGCCCGGGGAGCTACCACGCGGCCGTGGAGCGGCTGGAGCGCAGGGGCCTGCTGGCCGACCGCCGCACCGCTGCGCCCGGGGCGCATCTGCCGGCGCGCCAGGCGCGCCTGCTGACGGTGATCGAGCGTCCGGCGGCGCCGACCGCGCGCGACGCCGAGCTGCTCGTCTTCCTCGCCGCGATGCGCACGCTGCCCGTGGACAGGCCGGCCGTCCACAAGCAGGCGCGCCAGCGCCTGCTGGCCATCCGCGACCCGCCGGCGGCGGTGCGCGCGCTCATCGACGAGTTCGCCGTGAGCACCCTGGAGGAGTACGCCGACAAGGTGCTGCCGGCGCAGGTGGACCCCGTCGTGGGCAACCTCGACCCCGGCTGGAGCTCGGGGGTCGGGTCGGCGTTCACCTAGCGAGCGCGCCCGGCGACCGCCGGCGCGCTCGCGGCTACTTCTCCTCGAACACGAGCTCCTCGGGCGGCCGCTTCAGCTCGACCGTCTGCCCGGAGACGCCGACGAGGTTGTCGAGCCCGGTCTTCTGGCCCGTCGGGATCACCCACAGCTCGTCGGCCTGCTGGCTGAGGAACGCCGCGAAGCCGGCGAGCGAGGGATCGTCGCCGTTGAGCTGCAGGTAGTCGGCCAGGCGCCGGAACAGCTTGGGCAGGATCACCGCCTCGTCGGTCAGCGTCGCGAGCGACTCGACGGTGACGCCCACCTGGGTGCGGTCGTCGGCGAACACGCCGGCGCCCGCCTGGCGCGCGGCCGCCACCTGCTGGGTCAGCTCGGCGCGCAGGTCGACGTAGAGGTTCGTGTAGTAGGTCGGGAACGCGAGGCCGGTGGCGATCAGGTGGTGGTTGGCCGTCTCGCGCAGCAGGTCGACGCCGGCGTGGAGCATGCCCCCGCTGGCCACCGGCGGGTCGCCGCGGCCGATCAGCGCGACGCAGCGCCCGTACTGGTCCGCGCCGCGGGTGAGGATGAAGCCCGGCTGCGCGTCGGCGTCGACCGCGGTGACCTTTTCGCCGTCGCGCACGACGCCGGTGAAGCCGAGCCAGTCGAGCAGCTCCGCGGCGGCGGCGTGCGCGAGCTCGAGCGGCTGGTGGAGGTTGTGCCCGCCGGGCGGGGCGTAGTGGGTCTCGAGGGCATCGATGGCGTCGGCGCGCAGCTGCGCGGCGCCGGTCGCGTTGGTGTGCACCTGATGGACGCCGGGCACCTTGGTCCAGTCGGCCGGGTCGGCCGGGCGGAAGCGCACCGAGTCGCCGTCGGGCTCGGTGCCATCGATGGGGAACGTGCCGGCCAGGCAGAGCATGGGCATGCCGCCAATGGTCACGCTCCCGCCGGGCGCGCGCATGGACCGGGACCGCGCCGCCCGCGGCGCGGCGGAATCGGCGTGGCTGATGCTGTCCGCGCGGTGACACCTGGCGGTGCGCGCACGCGTACTAGACGGACCAAACCGATCAAAGGTTGCAATTGGCCTGGGCTTTGGTACGTTCCGGCGGACCCGGGCCCATGTACGACTACGGCTTCTTCTCCTTCGAGTCCAAGGACGGACTTCCTCGACCGCTCGCGAGGAGTTCTGGAACCCGGACAAGACGCGACTTCTGGCAGGACGCCGGCGTCGACCTCGTGATCGACCGCCGCGAGGGCTACTTGTTCTGGGACATGGCCGGGCCGCCGGCTGATCGACCTGCACCTCAACGGCGGCACCTACAACCTCGGCCACCGCAACCCGGAGCTGATCGCGACCCTCGAGCAGGCGATGGGCGCTTCGACATCGGCAACCACCACTTCCCGGCGCTGGCCCGCACGGCGCTGGCCGAGGCGCTGGTCGAGACCTGCCCGCCGAACATGCAGCGCGTGGTCTACGGCGCGGGCGGCGGCGAGGCGACCGACATCGCGATCAAGACCGCCCGCCACACCCGCCAGCGGCGCAAGATCGTCTCGATCCTCAAGGGCTACCACGGCCACACCGGGCTCGCGGTGGCGACCGGCGACGACCGCTTCTCCACGCTGTTCCTGTCCGACCGGCCGGAGGAGTTCGTCCAGGTGCCGTTCAACGACCTGGACGCGATGGAGGCCGCGCTGCGCGGACGGGCGACGTGGCGGCCGTGCTGATCGAGACGATCCCGGCCACCTACGGCTTCCCGCTGCCCGAGCCGGGCTACCTGCAGCGCGGTGAAGCGGCTGTGCGAGCGGTACGGCGCGCTGTACATCGCCGACGAGGTGCAGACCGGGCTGATGCGCACGGGCGAGATGTGGGGCATCGCCAAGGCCGGGATCGAGCCGGACATCATGGTCGTCGGCAAGGGCATCACCGGCGGCATGTACCCGATCTCCTGCGTGGTCGTGTCGCGAGGAGTGCTCGGCCTGGCTGAAGGAGGACGGCTTCGGCCACATCTCCACCGGCGGCGGCGCCGAGCTGGGCTGCATCGTCGCGCTGAAGGTGCTCGAGATCTGCGGCCGGCCCGAGGTGCGCTCGATGGTCCACTACATCGCCGAGCGCTTCCGCGCCGGGCTGCGGGCGATCCAGGAGTCGTACCCCGACTGGTTCGTCGGCATCCGCCAGGACGGCGTCGTGATGGGGCTCGAGTTCGACCACCCGCAGGGCGCCAAGATCGTCATGAAGCGCCTATACGAGAACGGTGTCTGGGCGATCTTCTCGACACTCGACCCGCGGGTCCTGCAGTTCAAGCCGGGCATCCTGCTGGGCCCCGAGCTGGTCGACGAGGTGCTCGACCGCACCGCGGTCGCGGTCGCGCTCGCGCGCGAGGACACGCGCCCGGCGGTGGCGGCGTGAGCGCGCGCCACCAGGTGGCCGCGGGCCACCGGGCGGTCATCGCCGGAGGCCACGACGCAGCGGTCGCCGGGTGCGGGGCGGGGCGGGATGAGCGGCCGACCCTGCCGAGCGCGCCCCCGGGGCGCCGCGCGCGCGGATGATGCTCCAGCGGGCACACTGGGCGGCCACGGCGTTCGCCGGCTTCGACCGCGAGCGGACGCGCCGCGTGGTCGAGGCGGTGGCCGAGGCGGCATACCAAAATGCCGAAAGGTATGCCGAGATGGGCGGTCGCGGAGACCGGCATGGGCGTCGTCGAGCACAAGCAGCGGAAGAACGAGGCGTGCTCCCGCGGGCTCGTCGAGTGGTACGCCGGCGAGGACTTCGTGGGCGTGCGCGTCGACGCCGGCGCGAAGATCGTCGAGGTGCCCAAGCCGGCCGGCGTCGTGCTGGCGCTGACGCCGTCCACCAACCCGATCGCCACGGTCTACTTCAAGGTGCTGCTCGCGCTGATGACGCGCAACGCCGTCGTCGTCAGCCCGCACCCGCTGGCGCGCGAGGTGTCGTGCCGAGGCGGCCCGCGCTGCTCGCCGGCGCGGCGGTCGCCGCGGGCGCGCCGGACGGCTGCATGCAGGTGGTGGAGGAGCCGACGATCCCGCTGATCGAGGCGCTGATGGCCGACCCGACGGCGCCGACGTCATCGTCGCCACCGGCGGGACCGCGGTGGTCCGGGCCGCGTACCGGTCCGGCAACCCGGCGCTCGGCGTCGGCCCGGGCAACGTGCCGGCGCTCGTCGACGCGCACCGCCGACGTCGCGCGCGGCGGCCCGCTGCCTGGCCGACTCGAAGGCGTTCGACAACTCGATCCTGTGCACGAACGAGTCGGTGCGCGATCGTCGAGGAGCGCGTGCGCCGACGTGTTCGTGCGCGAGCTGGGGCGCCACGGCGCGCACGTGCTCGACGCCGAGGCGCACCGCGCGGGTGCGCGCCGGCGTGCTATCCGGAGGGCCGCATCGAGACCGCGCTCGCCGGCAAGGACGCGGCGGCGCTGGCGGACGCGCGCCGGCATCCGGGTCGCCGCCGGGCACCCGCGTGCTGGTGGCGCCGTTCGAGCTGGTCGTGCCCGAGGAGCCGCTCGCGCGCGAGAAGCTGTTCCCGCTGCTCGGCCTGGTCCGCGTGCCGGACGCCCGCCGCGGCATCGACGCCGCGCGCGCGCTGCTGCGGATCGGCGGCGCCGGCCACTCGGCCGTCATCCACTCCCGCGACCCGCGCGACGATCCTCGCCTACGGCGCGGCGGTGCGCGTCCTGCGCGTGACGGTCAACGCGCCCGGCAGCACCGGCTCGGCCGGCCTGGACACCAACCTGCCGCCGACGATGACGATCGGCACCGGCTTCTTCGGCCGCTCGTCGCTGGGCGAGAACCTGCAGCCGCAGCACCTGATGCAGTGGACGCGGGTGGCGTACGCCAGCGACCCGGACGAGCCGTTCGGCGACTTCACCGGCCTCGAGCCGTGGGCGGCGCGGCCCGCGGCCGCGCCGGCGATGCGGCGGCCGACGTGGCGCCGGCGCGCGAGGACGCGGTCGCGGGCGGCCTGTCCCGCGACGAGCTGCGCGCGCTGATCCTCGACGAGCTGCGGGAGCTGGTCCGATGGCCGAGCTGCGCTCCTGCGATCTTCATCGACCAGCTGCAGCCGCAGACGATGTGCTACCTGGGCACGTGGATCCGCGGCCGGCTGCCGCGCACCGGCATGGCGGCGGCGGTCGATCGAGATCGCGCCCGGCCTGGACATCGAGCCGCTGACCGACGTCGCGCTCAAGTCGACCGAGGCTGCAGGCGGGCATCCTGGTCGTCGAGCGCCAGTTCGGCTACCTGGAGATCCACTCGCGCTCGACCGCCGCCGTGCAGCGCGGCCAGCGAGGCGGTGCTGGACGACGCTGGGCGCCACGCCCGCCGACGCCACGCCGCCCGCAGATCCTGGCGGCCAAGCTGTGTCCCGGCTCGACCACCAGCACGCGTTCCTGATCAACCGCAACAAGCTCGGCTCGATGGCGCTGCCGGGCGAGTCGCTGTTCGTGCTCGAGATGCAGCCCGCCTCGTACGCGATCCTGGCCACCAACGAGGCCGAGAAGGCCGCGCGCATCAAGGTCGTCGACTACCGGATGATCGGCGCCACCGGCCGCGTGTACCTGGCCGGCATGGAGGCCGACGTGCGGACCGCCGCCGAGGCCGCGACGCAGGCGCTGGGAGGGCGGTGGCGTCGAGCGAGGCGACGACCCGCGCGGATGCTGCGCGAGCTGCTGCGGGCTGCCGAGGCGCTGTCACGGCAACGGCGACGGCAACGCGGCGACGGGGCGGCCGCGCCGCAGGTCCCGGCGCCGCCGGTCGCCGCCGTCCTGCGCCCGTCGACCTGGTCCCGGCCCCTGGCGCCCGGGAGGTGATCGGCGACGCCGCCCGGGACCGGCGACGCCCGGCCGAGCCGAAGACCCGCGCATGGCGGCCGGCGAGGAGTCGCGGGCGGCGAGCGGCGCGCCGCGCGCGCCGAGCGCGTGTCCCTGCGCTCGCGACGCGGACCTCGCACGGTTCGCCGCGCATGTGCTGGCGCACCCGCGGAAGACGTGCGTCCGCCGGCGCGCTGCGCCCGCTTCACCGCTCGGCGAGGCCGCGGCCCCGGCGTGCGGCGAGTCGAGCGCGGCGCGGTGACCGAGCGCACCGTGCATGAGGCGGCACAGGCGCGGGCAGCGGCTGGTGCTCGCGCCGGCGGGCGGTGCTGACGCCGATGGCGCGCGAGCGGGCGCGGCAGCCTCGGAGTGGAGATCGAAAGGGAGCGGCGATGCTGAGAGCGACCGTCACCGGGGCGGTATGGGCGACCAGGCGGATGAGAGGATCCTGCCGGCCGGCGCGCTTCCTCGAGGTGCGAGCTCGACGGCGGCGCGACGCTGGTCGCCTTCGACGTGCTCGGCAGCGGCATCGGCGAGCGCGTGCTCGTCGCCACCGGCTCGGTCGCGTCGGGCTGGCTTCGCGCCCGAGCACCCGCCGCATCGACGCGCTGATCATCGGCTCGATCGACGAGCCGCAACGAGGGTCCGGCGGCGGACACTCGACCAGGAGGAGCAGCGATGAGCGAAGCGCTCGGCATGATCGAGACGAAGGGCTACGTGGCCGCGCTGGCCGGCGGCGGACGCCATGGTGAAGGCGGCGAACGTGACCATCGTGTCCCGCGAGGAGGTCGGCGACGGGCTCGTCGCGGTCGTCATCCGCGGCGACGTCGGCGCGGTGAAGGCGGCCACCGAGGCCGGCGCCGAGACGGCGTCGAGCGTCGGCGAGCTCGTGTCGGTCGCACGTCATCCCGCGGCCGCACGCCGAGCTGGGCAAGCACTTCGCCACGCGCGGCCAGTCCTGACGGCGCCACGAGGCCGCGGTCGAGCTCCGCGTCTACCTGCCGATCCCCGACCTGGGGCGGCAGTTCGCCGCCTACCTGGGCACGCCCACGCGCGCCCGCGGCTACCCGCCGATGGAGGGCGACCACGCGCTGATCGTCGAGGTCGCGCCGGCGCTGGCGATCGAGCGGATCATCGACCTGGCGCTCAGTCGGTGCCCGGAGGTCGAGCCCGGCATCCACTACGTCGAGCGCCAGTTCGGCGTGCTCGAGGTGCACACGCGCGACCCGGCGCAGGTCGACCGGGCCGGCGCGGCGATCCTCGAGGGCATCGGCGCGACGCCCGCGGACGCGCTGCGGCCGCGTGTGCTCTACAGCCGACGTGATCGAGGACATCACCGACCAGCACGCGGTGATCATCAACCGCAACCGCGAGGCGTCGATGGTGCTGCCCGGGCGAGACGCTGCTGGTGTACGAGGTGACGCCGGCGCTGTTCGCCGCCGTGGCCGCCAACGCCGCCGAGCGGGTCGCGCCCCGAGCCTCACGCTCGTCACCGTCTCGATGATCGGCGCGGCCGGCCGCATCTACATCGCCGGCGACACGCCGGACATCGTCCGGGCACGCGACGAGATCACGCGCGTGCTCGCGTCGGTGGCGGGCCGTGAGCAGTGAATCAGAGCAGCGACGACCGGCCGGCGCAGGCGCTCGCGCCGCTACGGGCTCGATCCGGCGCGGCCGCGATGCGCTGATCAACGTCTCCGAGAACCACACCTACCGGGTCGACGAGCCGGGCGGACGCGCTACGCGCTGCGCGTCCACCGGCCCGGCTACCGCACCGCCGCCAGATCGAGTCCGAGCTGGACTGGATCGACGCCCTGCGCGAGGACGGCGTCGTCGAGACGGCCGACGCGCGGTCCCCGCGACCGACCGGCGAGCCGCGTCGTGCCAGGTCGCGCGCCGGAGCTGGGCGAGCGCAACGTGGTCGCTGTTCGAGTGGCTGCCCGGCGATCATGCCCGATCCCGACGCGCGACGACCTGCGCGCGCCGGATTCACGACGCTGGGCGCCGTCTCGGCGCGCATGCACGCGCACGCCCGCGCGCTGGCGCCGCCGGCCGGCTTCGACGCGGCTCGCGCTGGGACTACGACGACACGCTCGGCCGCGCACGGCCACTGGGGCGCCTGGCAGGACGGCCTCGGCATGGGCGCCCGAGGAGCGCGAGCAGCTCGAGCCGGCTCGACGCGACCATGCGGCGGCGCCTGGAGCGACTACGGCGACGGGCCGAGCCGGTTCGGGCTCGTCCACGCCGACATCCGCCTGGCCAACCTGCTGGTCGACGGCGAGCGCGGTGCGGGTGATCGACTTCGACGACTGCGGCTTCTCCTGGTTCATGTACGACTTCGCCACCACGGTGTCGTTCATGGAGGACCACCCGCGCGTCCCCGAGCTGCAGGCCGCCTGGGTCGACGGCTACCGCTCGGTGGCGCCGCTCGACCCGGCGGACGAGGCCGAGCTCGAGACGTTCGTGATGCTGCGCCGGCTGCTGCTCGTGGCCTGGATCGGCTCGCACCACAAGTTCGCCACCGAGGCCGCCGAGCTGGGCGCCGGCTTCACCGCCGGCTCGTGCGCGCTGGCCGAGCGCTACCTGTCAACCCACGCCTGAGGAGGCCGCATCGATGTTCACCCCGCTCACCGGCCGGACCGTGCTCGTCACCGGCGGCACCAAGGGCATCGGCAAGGGCATCGCCGGCGTGTTCGCCAAGCGCCGGCGCGAACGTCGTCGTGTCGGCCGCGACGCCGAGATCGGCGAGGCCGCCGCGCGCGAGCTGCGGCGGCGGCGAGGTGTCCTACGTCCAGGCCGACGTCGCCATGGGCGCCGACTGCGAGCGGATGGCGGCCGAGGCGGTCGATCGCCGGCGGCATCGACGTGCTGTGCGCCAACGCCGGCGTCTTCCCCGACTGCAAGCTCGCCGAGATGACCGAGCAGGACATCGACGACATCTTCGCCACCAACGTCAAGGGCACGATGCTGACCGTCAAGGCGTGCCTGCCCGCGCTGGAGCGCTCGCGGCCACGGCCGCGTGATCATCACGAGCTCGATCACCGGGCCGATCACCGGCTTCCCGGGCTGGTCGCACTACGGCGCGACCAAGGCGGCGCAGCTCGGGTTCATGCGCACGGCGGCGATCGAGCTGGCCGCCGAAGGGGATCACGATCAACGCCGTCATGCCGGGCAACGTCGGTCAGCGAGGGGCTGACGAGATGGGGCCCGAGTACCGCGCCGCGATGGAGGCGTCGATCCCGCTCAGCGCGGCTCGGCACCGTGGAGGACATCGGCGACGCCGCGCTGTTCTTCGCCACCGACGAGGCGGCCTACATCACCGGGCAGACGATCGTCGTCGACGGCGGCCAGATGCTGCCCGAGTCGCTGATGGCGCTCGAGGCGCAGTAGTGGCCCTCGCGCAGATGCGCACGCCGCACGCACCTACACGAGGAACCACTAGGTGCCCGACCCGCCGCTCTCGCTCGGCCCGGCGGCGGCGCGCCGCGCGCGACCGCCTGCTCGCCGATCGCTGGCGGCCGGCCCCGGGCGAGCGGCTGGGCGCCGAGCGCGAGCTGGCCGAGCGCCTGGGCGTGTCGCCGCTCGACGGTGCGCGCGGCCCTCGCCGACCTCGAGCGCAGCGGCGTCGTCCGCCGCGCGCGCGGCCGCGCCGGCGGCATCTTCGTCGCCGAGCGCAAGGTCGAGCGCGACCTGACCAGCCTCGCCGGCCTGCCCGCGTACCTGCGCCGCCAGGGCTTCCAGTCGGACGCGCGCGTGCTGTCGACGGCCGACGCATCGGCCCCGACGCCGAGACGCCGTCGCGCGCGGCTGCCGGCGACGCGCTGGTGCTCGAGGTCGTGCGCGTGCGGCTGGCCGACGGCGAGCCGATCTCGCTCGAGCGCGCCCGCTTTCCCGCCGAGCGCTTCCCCGGGCTGCTCGACCGCTCGCTGGCGGGCTCGCTGTACGAGCTGCTGGAGCGGGAGTACGGGCTCGAGCCCGGCGAGGCGGAGGAGCGGATCGAGGTGGTCGGCGCCGGCGCGGCCGAGGCGCGCCTGCTCGGCGTGCGCCGCGGGCGCGCCGCTGGTGGCCATCGCCCGCACGGCCTGGGACCGGCGACGGGCCGCGCGTTCGAGCGCTCGCACGACCTGTTCCGGGCCGATCGCGTGCGGATCGTCGTGCGCGCCCGCTCGTCGCCGGCCGCGCCAACGTTGGTCGGCGCCTCGGTTCACGTCATGTGACCCTTGCCACCAGGGTCGCCGAACTGGTTCAATGCGACGAAGCTGTCGGACAACTTGGGCTCCGGCAGGAGAGAAACGAGGGAGCAGATGTCGAAGACCCAACCGGTCGAGGTGACCCACCAGGGCACCGTCGAGTCCTTCTCGGTCGCCGACTCCGGGGTCGACCGGCTCAAGCCGAACGCGATCGGCTTGTGGGGGGTCATCTTCGTCGGCGTCACCGGCGCGGCTCCGATCTCGGCGATGCTGTTCAACGTGCCGTTCGCCGTCGGCTTCGGCACCGGCAAGTACACGCCGGCGGCGTTCCTGTTCGCCACGCTGATCCTGACCATCTTCACCATCGGCTACGTGACGATGGCGCGCAAGATCCGCGCCGCGGGCGGCTTCTACTCGTTCATCTCGCACGGGCTGGGCCGCGAGACCGGCATGGCCGCGGGCATCTGCGGCGCGCTGGCCTACTCGCTGTTCGAGGTGTCGCTGCTCGGCGGCTTCGCCTACTTCGCCAACAACAACTTCAACGACTGGTTCGGCTGGAACATCCCGTGGCCGGTGTTCGCGTTCGCGGCGATGATCCTGATCAGCGTCCTCTGCTACTTCGACGTCGAGCTGTCGGTGCGGGTGCTCGGCGTGGCGCTGATCGGCGAGGTGATCATCCTCACGATCTTCGACCTGCTGGTGTTCGGGCAGGGCGGCAAGACCGGCATCCAGACGAGCTCGCTGAACATGTTCAAGCTGACCAGCCCCGGCGTCGGCCTGGCCGCCGGCGTCGGCGTGTTCCTGGCGTTCTGGTCGTGGGTCGGCTTCGAGGCGATCCCCAACTACGCCGAGGAGTCGAAGAACCCGCGGCGGATCGTGCCGCTGGCCACGCTGCTGTCGGTCGTCGGCCTGGGCGTCGGCTACGTCATCACGTCCCTGGCCTTCGTGTCGTCGTTCGCGCCGGAGAATCTCATCAAGGCCGCGAAGGATCCGAGCGGCCCGTTCTTCGTGGCCATGCGCGACTTCGGCTCGAACTGGCTGGCCACGATCATGCAGGTGTTCATCCTCACCGGCTCGTTCGCCTGCGCGATGGCCTTCCACAACGTGGCCATGCGCTACTTCTACGCGATGGGCCGTGAAGGCATCCTGCCGCGAGCGCTCGGCCGCACCCACCCGACCCACAAGTCGCCGTACATCGCCAGCCTCACGCAGACCGGCGTGGCCGCCGTGGTCGTGCTCGCCTGGGGCATCGGCGCCGGCTTCAACAACGGCTACGACGTGGCCTACGTCCGCATCTACACGATGATGGCCGTGCAGGGCGTGGTGTGGATCCTGGCCATCCAGGCCGTATGCGCGCTGGCGGTGATCGTCTACCACCGCCGCCACAACTTCAACGACAACGTGCTCGCCGTCGTGGTGTGCCCGATCGTGGCGATCCTCGGCCAGGCGTTCGCCATCTACCTGCTGTTCAAGAACATCGACGTCCTGGCCGGCACGATCGGCTATGTCAACGCGATCGCCCCGATCGCCGTGATCGTCGTGCTCGCCGCCGTGGGCTACGCGGTGTGGCTGAAGCGGGCCAACCGCGCGAAGTTCGACATGATCGGCCGGATGATCGACGAGGGCATCACGCCGTAGCGCTCCCGGGCGCCGCCGGCCGGTCCGGCGGCGCCCGAAGCCGCTACGCGGGAGTCTGCGCGCCGCCCGCGGCCTCCAGCGCCGCGCGCAGCTGACCGCGCAGCGGCACGCCCTCTACGAGCGTGCCGTCGAGCGCCGCCGTGCCGATGGTGAACGCCCAGGCGCCGCAGTCCGCGAGCGTCCGGATCCGCTCCACCGAGTCGACGGAGCCGGCGCAGATCACCGGCAGGTCCGTGGCGGAGACGACCGCGTGGGTGAGCGCCGTGACGTCGCCGTCGTAGCGGTAGGCAAGCAGGTTGATGCCGTCGACGCCGAGCTCGGCCGCCCGGCGCGTGTCCGCCACGATCTCGTCGATCGTGCCCCGCAGCAGGCAGGGGTGGCCGACGATCCGGCCGACGTACGGGAAGAACTTCACGCCGGTGCCGCGCGAGGATCTCCTGCACCGGCTCGATCAGCGTGCCGCCGATCAGGTAGTCCGGACGGATCTCCGCCGCCGCCGCCGCGGACTGCAGCGTGTCCTCCGGCGTCTCCGACACGACCTCGAGGTACGTCGCGTGCCCGTGCGCCCGGATGTCGTCCATCAGCGCGGCCAGCTCGTCCTTCGGCAGGCCCACGTCCTTGCAGCCCACATGCCGCAGACCGGTGCCCGCCACGGCCGCATAGACCTCGCGCGCGTCCGTCAGCGTGACGTCGTCGCGCGTGAGCATGAAGATGAACTCGATCATCGGCACTCCGAAGAGAAGTTGTCGGACAACTGGTACGCTACCACCGGACCTTCGGTACAAGGAGAACGAGTGCGAGCGGCGATCTGGAACGGGCCGGGAAGCATGGAGGTGGGCAGCGCGCAGGACGCCGTCTGCCCGGAGGACGGGGTGCTCCTGCGCGTCCTCGCCTGTGGGATCTGCGGCACCGACGTCCGCTCGTTCTACAACGGCGACCGGCGCATCGAGCCGCCCTGGGTCCTCGGCCACGAGATCTCCGGCGAGGTGATGGAGATCGGCCCGCAGGCCGAGGCCGAGGTGGCCGTGCTCGGCATCGCGGTCGGCGACGCCGTGCACTGCATCTCCACCCTGTGGTGCGGGCGCTGCCGCATGTGCCGCAGCGGCGCCGAGAACCTCTGCTTGAACGGCGAGCTGATGGGCTTCGACCATCCCGGCGCGTACGCGGAGCGAGTGGCGATTCCGAGCATCGCCCTGAAGAACCTGTTCAGGATCCCGGATGGCCTCTCGCCCGCCCACGCGACGTTCGCCGACCCGCTGTCGGACGTGATCTGCGGCCACAAGGACATCGCGATCGGGCTCGACGACACCGTGGTGGTGATCGGCGCCGGCCCGGTCGGCACCGCGCACGCCGCGCTCGCCCGGCTGCAGGGCGCCGGCCAGGTGCTGCTGCTCGAGCGGGCCGCCCGCCGGCTCGACCTCGCCCGGGCGATCCTGGGCGACGACCGGCTGGCCTACGTGGACACGCTCGAGGTGGACGGTGGCGCGGCGGTCAAGCGCGCCACCGAGGGCCTCGGCGCCGACGTGGTCATCGTCGCCTGCTCGAGCGACAAGGCCCAGCAGGAGGCGATGGACATGGCCGCCCCGCGCGGGCGCGTGAACTTCTTCGGCGGGCTGCCGAAGGGCACGACGCACATCCAGTTCCCGTCGAACATCCTGCACTACCGCGAGGTCCAGGTGCATGGCTCCTACGCCTCGCGCCACCGCGACCAGGTGCGCGCGCTGGACATGCTGGCCGCCAATGCGGGCGGCATCCGCTCGGTCGTCTCGGACGTGATCGCGCTCGACGAGACGCCCGGCGCGTTCGAGCGGATCCGCGCCGGCGACGCGCTGAAGGTCGTCGTCGCGCCGTGAGCGCGACCCGCCGCGAGCTGCGCTTCAGCCTCGCCGAGGAGCTGCGCAGCCGGATCCGGGCGGGCGAGTGGGAGCCGGGCGAGCGGCTGCCGTCGGAGCCCGAGATGGCCCGGCTGCGGCTCGTGTCGCGCTCTTCGATGCGGGCGGCGATCACGCTGCTCGAGGAGGAGGGCTACGTCAGCCGGCGCCACGGCTCGGGCACCTACGTCACCCACCGGCCGGTGCTGACCAACGACCTCGGGCGCAACTTCGGCGTCTCCTCGCTGATCGCCGGGATCGGGCTCGAGCCCGGCACGGTCGAGGAGACCGCGACCGCCTCGCCCGCGCCGGCGCACGTGGCCGAGGCGCTGGGCGTCGCGCCCGGCGAGCCGGTGAGCACGCTGCGCCGCGTGCGCACGGCCAGCGGGCGGCGGGTGGTCGACTCGACCGACTGGTGCCGGATGGAGCACCTCGGCCCGGACGAGCTGCCGGCCTCCGGCTCGCTGTACGCGGCGCTGGCCGAGCGCGGGCTCGCCGTGGCCAACGGCGTGGCCACGCTGCTGCCGGCCAACGCGGACGGCGAGGTGGCGCGGCGGCTCGACGTGCCGCGCGGCACGCTGCTGCTGACCGTCGACCAGGTCGACAGCACGGCCGGCGGGGTGCCCGTGCTCGTCTCGCGCGAGCACCACGTGGCCGACGCGTTCACGTTCAGCGTGCTGCGCCGGGGGCCGGTCGAGGAGGACCGCTGAGCGCGCCGGTCGTCGTCGGCGTCGACGTCGGCTCGCAGGGCACCTGCGTCCAGGCGCTCGAGCCGGACGGGACGCTCGTGTCCACGGCGTACTCGCCGCACGCGCTGTCGTATCCGCGCCCGGGCTGGTCGGAGCAGGACCCGGGCGAGTGGCTGTCGGCGCTCGTCGCGGCGCTGGCTCCGCTCCAGGGGCGCGACGTGGTCGCGCTGTCGTTCGGCTCCCAGCTCGACGGGCTCGTGGCGGCGGACGCGGACGGGCGGGCGCTGCGGCCGGCGCTGATCTGGAGCGACCGGCGAGCCGGCGCCGAGTGCGCGGCGGTGGCCGACGGCGAGCGGCTGCGCGCGCTGACCGGCTGCAACCTCGATCCGGGGCACGTGGCGGCGAAGATCGCCTGGCTGCGCGCACACGAGCCGGACGTCTACGCGCGCGCCGCGTGGTTCTGCCTGCCCGGCGCGTGGGTCGCCTGGCAGGCGTCCGGCACGCTGGCCGTCGACCCGTCGAACGCGTCCTCCACCGGGCTGCTCGACCCGCGTGCGCGGGCGTGGAGCGACGAGGCGTGCGCGGCCTGGGAGATCGACCGCGCGCGGCTGCCCGAGGTGCGGCCGGCGCACGCGGTGCTCGGCCCGGTCGCGCCGTGGCTGCGCGACGCCGCCGGGCTGCCGCGGGACACGCTCATCGTGCTCGGTGCGGGCGACGAGATGGCGGCGACGCTCGGCGCCGGCGTCATCGCGCCCGGCACGGTGTGCGACGTGATGGGCACGGCCGAGCCCGTGTGCGCCGTGGTGGCCGCGCCGGCGCTCGACCCCTCCGGCCTCGTCGAGCTGCACCCGTCCGCCGACCCGGACACGTGGCTGCTGGAGAACCCCGGCTGGCTGTCTGGCGGCGCCTACCGCTGGTTCCGCGACGAGCTCGGCGGCCCGGAGACCGCGCGCGCGGCGGCGAGCGGGCTGGACGTCTACGAGCTGTTGAACGAGCTCGCCCAGTGTGCGCCGCCGGGCGCCGACGGCGTGACCTGGGTGCCCGCCCTGGCCGGCGCGATGGCGCCGGAGTGGAACGCCCGCGCCCGGGCCGGCTGGTTCGGCGTCACCGCCGCCCACCACCGCGCGCACCTGGCGCGCGCGCTGCTGGAGGGCAACGCGCTGGCGCTGCGCGACGTGATCGACGCCATCGCCGCCGCCGGCCACCCGCCGCGCGAGATCGTGTGCGTGGGCGGCGGCGCGAAGGGCCGGCTGCTGTGCGAGCTGCGCGCGCACGTGACCGGGCTGCCGGTCACGCGGCCGGACGACGTCGAGACCACGGCCCGCGGTGCCGCCATGCTCGCCGCCGCCGGCGCCGGGCTGCACGGCAGCGTGGCTGAGGCGGCGCGCGCGATGGCCGGACGCCGCTCCGAGCCGGCGCAGCCCGACCCGGAGCTGCGGGAGGTCTATGACGCGCTGCACGCCCGTCACCGGCGCCTATATGCGGCGTTGCGGCCGCTGTTCGACGAGGCATGGGCGACCCCGGTGTGATCGATCGTCGCGCGGCGCTGGACGCCGCGACGTCGGGCGATCTCGACGTGCTCGTCGTGGGCGGCGGGATCACCGGCGCGGGGGCGGCGCTCGACGCGGCCACGCGCGGGCTGTCCGTCGCGCTCGTCGAGGCGCGCGACCTCGCCGCGGGCACGTCGAGCGCGTCGAGCAAGCTGTTCCACGGCGGCCTGCGCTACCTGGAGATGGGCGACTTCGCGCTCGTGCGCGAGGCGCTGCGCGAGCGCGAGCTGATGCTCACCCGGCTGGCGCCGCACCTCGTGCGGCCCGTGCCGTTCCTGTGGCCGCTCCGGGGACGGGGCTGGGAGCGCGCGTACCTCGGCGCCGGCCTGGCCCTCTACGACACGATCGGCGGCGCCCGCTCGGTGCCTCGCCACCGGCACCTGCGCCGCCTGCCGGAGGCCCTGCGGAGCGGGTTCGCCGGCGGCGTGCAGTTCTACGACGCGGCCTCGGACGACGCCCGCGTCGTGGTCAGCGTCGCCCGTACCGCCGTGGCGCACGGGGCGCACGTCGCCACGCGGGTCCGGGTGACCGGGATGCGGGCGGGCGCGGTGAGCGCGGTCGACGAGGAGACCGGCGAGGCGCTGACGCTGCGCGCCCGCCACGTCGCCTGCGCGGCCGGCCCGTGGACCGACGTGGTGCGCGGGCTCGCCGGTGCGGCGTCCACGCATCGCATCGTGCCCTCCAAGGGCGTGCACGTGTTCGTCGCGCGCGAGCGGATCCCGCTGGACACCGGCCTGCTCGCGCGCACGGAGAAGAGCGTGCTGTTCGTCATCCCCTGGCAGGGCGGCTGGCTGATCGGCGACACCGACACGCCGTGGCCGCACGGCCCCGACACGGTGGTGGCCAGCGGCGCGGACGTCGACTACCTGCTGGCCCGGGTCAACGCGCTGCTGGCCGACCCGCTGACCCGCGCCGACGTGCACGGCGTCACGGCGGGCCTGCGCCCGCTGGTGGCCGACGCCGTCCGGGCGGACACGACCCGGATCAGCCGCCGCCACCGGGTCGAGTCGCCGCTGCCCTGGCTGACCACGATCGCCGGCGGCAAGTACACGACCTACCGGGTGATGGCCGCCGACCTCGTCGACGCCGTGCAGCGCGCGCTCGGCCGGCGCGACGAGTCGGTGACCCGGGACGTGCCGCTGCTGGACGGCGAGGCCACCGTGGCGTTCGCCTGCACGCACGAGGGCGCGCTGCACCTCGACGACGTGCTCGAGCGGCGCACGCGCACCGCGCTGACCGCGCCCGACCGGGGGCTGTCCGCGGCCGCGCCGACCGCCGCGCGGATGGCCGCCGCGCTCGGCTGGAGCGCCCAGCGCACCCGCGCGGAGGTCGAGGCCCACCGCGCGCGGGTCGCCGCCGCGCGGGCCGCGGAGGCCGAGCGCGACGACGTGCACGCGCTCGCCGCCCACCGCGGCCTGCCGGTGCCCGCGTGACCGTCGTCCTCGGGCTCGACCAGGGCACGTCGAGCACGCGCTGCGTCGCGCTCGACGCCACGCTGGCCGAGCGCGGCCGCGCCGCCGTGCCCGTGGCCTGCGCGTTCCCCCGCCCCGGCTGGGTCGAGCAGGACCCGGAGGAGCTGGCCGACTCGGCCCGCCGCGCCATCGCCGCCGCCGGCGACCACGACGTCGCCGCGCTGGGCATCGCCAACCAGACGGAGACGTTCGTCGTGTGGGAGCGAGACAGCGGGCAGCCGGTCCACCCCGCGATCGTCTGGCAGGACCGGCGCACGGCGCCGCTCGCCGGCGACGCCGCCGTCCGCGCGCGCACCGGCCTGGAGCTCGACGCCACGTTCCCCGCGAGCAAGCTGGCCTGGCTGCTCGACCACGTGCCCGGCGCCCGCGCGGCCGCCGAGTCCGGCGAGCTGGCCTACGGCGACGTGGCGAGCTGGCTGATCTTCCGCCTCACCGCGGGCGCACGTGACCGACGCCGGCAACGCCGGCCGCACGCTGCTGTGCGCGCTCGGCGGCCACGACTGGGACGACGCGCTGCTCGACCGCTTCGGCATCCCGCGCGCGCTGCTGCCGCCGATCGTGGACTCCGACGGCCTCGACGCGGCGTACGGCGACATCCCCGTTCGCGCCGCCGCCGGCGACCAGCAGGCGTCGCTGTTCGGCCTCGGCTGCCGCCGCGCCGGCGAGGCGAAGGTGACGCTGGGCACCGGCGCGTTCCTGCTCGTGCACGCCGGCGAGACGCCACCGGACCCGCCGGCGGGCGTGCTGGCCTCGACCGCCTGGCGGCGGGCCGGAACGACGACGTACGCGCTCGAGGGCTTCGTCCCCACCGCCGGCGCGGCGGTCGACTGGTTCGCGCGGATCGGCGCGCTGCCGCCGGCGGCCGAGCTCGACGCGCTGCTGCGCGAGGGCGACGACGATCCCGCGGTCGTCTGCGTCCCCGCGCTGCAGGGCACGGGCGTGCCGAGCTGGAACGCCGGTGCGGCCGGCACTGTGTTGGGGCTGCGGCTCGGCACCACGCGCGCCCAGCTCGCCCGCGCGGTGGTGGACGGCGTCCTGCACCAGGTGGTCGACGGCCTCGAGGCGATCGGCGGCGTGAGCACGCTGCGACTCGACGGCGGCCTCGCCCGCTCGCCGTGGATCGCCCAGCGGCTGGCCGACCTGTCCGGCGCGCGCGTCGAGCGCGCCGCCCGGCCCGACTCGACGGCGCTCGGCGCCGCCATGCTGGCCGGCCGTGCCGTGGGCTTCTGGCCCGATGACGACTCGCTGCCCGCGCTCGCCCCCGACCTGGTCGCCGAGCCGGCGCCGGCCGGCGCCGAGCGCGACGCCCGCCGCGAGCGCTGGGCACACGCCCGCGCGCTCGCCGAGGGTCACCCGCCGGGCCGGACGAGCCCGCTCTCGTAGGCGAAGACGACCGCCTGCACGCGGTCGCGCAGGTCGAGCTTCGCGAGCATGCTCGCGACGTGCGATTTGACCGTCGAGGGCTCGACGACGAGCTCGGCCGCGATCTCGGCGTTCGTCAGGCCGCGGGCGAGCAGGCGCAGCACGTCGTGCTCGCGCGCGGTCAGCTCGTCGAGCGCCGGTGCCTGCTGCGGGCGGGACTGGGCGAACTGCTCGATCAGCCGGCGGGTGCTGGCGGGCGCGAGCAGCGCGTCGCCGGCGTGGACGGTGCGCACGGCGGCGACGAGCTGGTGCGGCGGCGCGGTCTTGAGCAGGAAGCCAGAGGCGCCGGCGCGGAACGCGTCGACGACGTACTCGTCGAGGTCGAAGGTGGTCAGCATCAGCACGCGCGCGTCGGGCACCGCGCGTCGAGCAGCCGCCGCGTCGCCTCGATCCCGTCCAGGTCGGGCATGCGGACGTCCATCAGCACGACGTCGGGCTGCGTCGCGACGCGCCCGCTCCACCGCCTCGCGCGCCATCTCCCGCCTCGGCCGACGACCTCCATGTCGGCCTCGGCGTCGAGGATGAGCCGGAAGCCGCCGCGCACGAGCGCCTGGTCGTCGGCGAGCAGGAGGCGGATCACGCCGTGGTGTCCGACCGGCAGCCGCGCGCGCACGGCGAAGCCGCCGCCTTCGGCGCCGGCCGCGCCTCGAGCTCGACCGCCGAACATGGCGACGCGCTCGCGCATGCCGACAGGCCGTGGCCGGTTCCGCCGCCGTGCCGGACCGCCGGTGCCGTCGTCGCGGACCTCCAGCTCGACCGCGCCCGCCTCGTAGCGCACGACACGTCCGCGCGCGCGCCGGCCGCGCGTGCTTGAGCGCGTTGGTCAGCGCCTCCTGCACGATCCGGTAGGCGGACAGGTCGAGCGGCCGGCGGCAGCGGCAGCGGCTCGCCCTCGATGCGGAGTGTCGACCGGGAGACCCGGCCTCGCGCACGTGCGCGACGAGCTGCTCGAGGTCGCGCCAGGCCGGGTTGCGGCGCGAGCGCGAGCCCGTCGTCCGCGCGGCGCAGCACGCCGAGCAGCCGTGCGCATCTCGTCGACCGTCTCGCGGCCGGTCGTCCGCGATCGCGCGCGAGCGCGGCGCGCACGTGCGGCTGCTCGCTCGTCGAGCACGCGTCGGCTGCGCCGGCCTGGACGACCATCATCGAGACGTTGTGCGCGACACGTCGTGCAGCTCGCGCGCGATCCGACCGCGCTCGATCGCCACCGCCGCCTGCGCCTGCAGCTCCGCTGCTCCTCCAGCTCACGGTTCGCCGCCTCAAGCGCAAGCGACTTCTGGCGCCAGCTGCGGACCGTCCGGCCGACCGCCCAGGCGGCCACAGCCAGACATAGTTCGGGTCGGCGTTGCCCGCGGACTGCCCATGGACGACGGCGGCGACGAAGAGAGGGACGGCGGCAGCGGCGAGGCCGGCGGCGCCCAGAGCCGGCCCCTCCAAGCGGCTGCCCAGCGAGTAGGCGACGAACGTCAGCGCGACGAACGGCTGGAGGGCCGCCTGTGCGGCGCGGCCGCGTAGATGCAGGCGCCGTTCCGCGAACAGCATGATCGCCGCCGCGGCATCGGCCACCGTGCGCGCCATGCAACGGGACGGTGGAAGGAGCGCAAGAGGAACGGCGAGCGCTTCGTTGTGCCCCCACGACGGGATCGCCCTGACCACGATGGTCACCACGGAGCTGGCCGCGAGCACGAGCGCGAGCGCACAGTCGCCGGCCGCCCGCAGCGGCGGTCGCGCGGCAGCGCCAGGATGCGGGCTTCATGGCGCCGACGGTATCGCGGTCCGCGCACCCCGCGCATCCGCCGCGCGGCGGAACCGAATTCCCCCGCGCGGCGGAGGCGATTTCCCCGCGCAGGCCGAAGACAGCGCCGCGGCCGGCTCGTAGCTCCGAGCGTCCGCAATACCACCGAAAGGAGCCACCAATGGACCAGCCGATCTGCCCCCCGGCTGGGCGCGGCGTGCGGGCGCTGTTCGCGGTCGTCCTCTTCGTCGCCGCCGGCAACGGCAGCGAGGCCTACTCCACGCCACGCGCGATCGCAGGGCTCGCCGCGCTCACGCTCGTTCCTGCCGTTCCTCGCCTACGTCGTCAGCCTGCTGCGCAAGGGGCGAACGGCTGGCTCGCCACCGGCCGCGCTCGCGGGCGGCCTGACCGGCATCAGCCTCAAGATCGTCAGCGTCGTGCCCGAACTCGCGATCCATCGCGCGCGATCGCGGGCGGAACGCAGCTGCACAAGGCACTCGGGAGATCGCTCGGTCGGCGCGACCGTGATCGCCTCTATCCGCTGGCCATCTTCTGCGCCGCCACGGCGCTCGTCGCCCTGCGAACCGGAGTGCTGCCGCGCTGGCTCGGAGGCTGGGCCGCCGTCACCGCAGTCGCGCTCGTCGTCAACGGCGGATTCCTCGAACGCGAGCTTCGTGCCCGCGCTGCTGCTGTTCATCGCCTGGACGCTGGCGGCGAGCCTGTATCTCTTGCACGCGCCAGTCCGTCGATCATCAGCCGCAGCCCGAAGCTGAAGCGCTCGTCGCCGTCGCCGGTGAACATCGCCTCCAGCAGCGACGTCAGGTGGGGGAACCGCGCCGGATCGAGCCGCTGGAAGTTCTCGCGCACCGACCGATCGACGTCGTCTTCGGTCACGCCGGCCTCGGCGTAGATGCTCGTCTCCAGCGACGCGGCGTTGACGTAGAGGAAGACGACGTCGACGAACCAGGCGGCGCTCTGGTCGGCAACGCCGCCCGCGCGCAGGATGCCCACCATCCGCTCGACGATCCGCATGGCGCCCTCGCCGGTCGGGATGTTGGCCAGCGGCACGCGGGCGATGCCGGGGTGGCGGTCCATGGCATCGCGCGCGCGGGTGAGCAGCGCCTCGAGCTGCTCGCGCCAGCGCGCCGACTCCGGCTCCGGGCCCAGGTCCACCTCGGCGGCCACCGCATCGAACATCTGGTTCAGCAGCTCGTCGCGGTTGGCCACGTACACGTAGAGGGAGGCCGGCCCGGTGTCGAGCTCGGCGGCCACGGCCCGCATCGTCACGGCGTCGATCCCGCCCCGGCGCAGGACCTTCAGGCCGGCGTCGACCACCGCCTGGCGGCCCAGCGGCGCCTTGGCCGGACGCTCGCGCGTGCTCCGTGGCATCAGGTGAAGTCTAGCGCTTGACGCGAACGTCGTTCGTAGCGTACAGTGTTCGTAACGAACGGTGTTCGCCGAAGGAGCTCGCAAATGACACGCAAGTGGGCCGTGCTGGCCATCGTGCTGCTGGCCGACGTGATGGACCTCGTCGACGGGACGATCGTCAACGTCGCCGCCCCGTCGATTCGGGGGGACCTCGGCGGCGGCGCGGCCACCATGCAGTGGCTCGTGGCCGCCTACGGGCTGGCCTTCGCCGTGCTGCTGATCACCGGCGCCCGGCTCGGCGACCTGCTCGGCCGCCGCCGCCTGTTCCTCGCCGGGATCGTCGGCTTCACCGCGGCGTCCGTGCTGTGCGCCGTCGCCCCCTCGGCCACTGCGCTGATCGCGCTCCGCGCCGTTCAGGGCGGCTTCGGCGCCCTGCTCATCCCGCAGGGCTTCGGGATGATCAAGGAGGTCTTCGCCGACCACGAGCTGGCGAAGGCGTTCGCCGCCTTCGGGCCCGTGATGGGCCTGTCGGCGGTGGCCGCGCCGATCATCGGCGGCGCGCTCATCGACGCCGACCTGTTCGGCACCGGCTGGCGCGCGATCTTCCTGGTCAACCTGCCGCTCGGCGTGGCCGGCCTGATCGGCGCGCTGCGCGTGATGCCGCGCACCGCCGGCACGCCGGGCACGCGGCTGGATCCGGGCGGCGCGATCATCGTCACCGCCGCGGCGTTCGCCGTGATCTACCCGCTCGTGCAGGGCCGCGAGCTGGGCTGGCCGGCCTGGACGTTCGCGCTGCTGGTCGCCGGCCTCGCCGGCTTCGGGCTGTTCGCCGTCTACGAGCGCCGCCACCGCGAGCGGGCGCTGATCGCGCCGTCGCTGCTGGCCAACCGTGCGTTCACGAGCGGGATCGTCGTCGCGGTCGGCTTCTTCGCCGCGATGATCGGGCTGAACCTCGTGATCTCGCTGTTCTGCCAGCTCGGCGAGCACTTCTCGCCGCTGCGCACCGGGCTCGCGCTGGCGCCGTTCGCGGTCGGGATCGCGCTCACCGCGCCCGTCTCCTATCCCATCGCCCAGCGCCTGGGCCGCGTGTCGATCCAGGCGGGCATGGCGCTGATGGGCGGCGGGCTCGTCGTCCTGGCCCTGATGGTGCGCGGAGGCGGCGACGTGACGGCCTGGACGCTCGTGCCCGGCGAGCTCGTGGCCGGGATGGGCATGGGCCTGGCGCTCCCGCCGCTGTTCGACTTCATCCTGGCCGGCGTCGCCGACCACGAGGTGGGCTCGGCCTCGGGCGTGCTGAACGCGATCCAGCAGTTCGGCTCGGCGCTCGGCATCGCGGTCCTGGCGACCGTCTTCTTCGGCTACCTCGACGATCCCTCGTCACCCGTGCGTGCGATGGCCGCCACCACGCTGCTCACCCTGGTGCCGCTCGGGCTCGCCTTCCTCGCGGCCTTCCGGCTGCCGATGCAGGCTCGGGCCGAGGGCGCCCATTAGCGCGTCGCGCGAGTTGACGCCGAGCTTGAGGTACACGTGGCGCAGGTGGTACTCGATGGTCTTCGGGCTGAGGAACAACGCCGCCGCGGCCTCGCGCGTGGTCCGGCCCTCCGCCAGCAGGAGCGCGATCTGCAGCTCCTGCGGCGTGAGCGCGTCCGCCGTGGCGCCGCCGCGGCGGCGCAGGCGCTCGCCCGTGGCCTCCAGCTCGGCCCGTGCGCGCTCGGCCCACGGCCGCGCCTCGAGGCGTTCGAACGCCTCGACGGCCGCCCGCAGCTGCTCGCGCGCGCGGACGCGGTTGCGCGCGCGACGCAGCCGCTCGCCGTAGGCCAGCCGCGTGCGCGCCGCCTCGAAGCCGTCGGGCGTCTCGGCGTGGTGGCGCAGCGCGCGCACGAACGCCTCCGGCATCGCGGCGTCATCCGCGAGCAGCCCGGCGCACCGCTCCGCCCGGGCGAGCGACCACGGCTGGGCCTTCGCGTGCGCCGCGGCGGCGAACTCGTCGGCCACGCGCTCGGCGTCCGCCGTCCGGCCGAGCCGCAGGTAGGCGTCGACCAGCTCCGGCGCGGGTGAGATGTCCGGATCGGTGATGGCCAGCTCGCGCATCAGCGCGTGCTGGCGCTCGAACGACTCGGCGGCGCGCCCGGCGTTGCCCAGCGCCAGCTCGAGCTCGCCGACCGCCGCGATCGCCCACAGCTCCTGCAGGCGCGTGCCCAGCGCCTCGCACAGCGCGAGCGTCTCGGCGGCCAGCGCGCGGCACTCCGCCTCGCGCCCGCGGCGGGCCTGCAGCCAGGCCAGCCCGGACAGGCTGAACACGAGGTCGACGCGCTGGCCGCTCTCCCGCGCGCGCTCGATCGCCTCCTGGTAGGTGGCGGCGGCCACCGCCCAGCGGTCCGCCGTGGCGGCGTCGCGGGCGCTCATGTTCAGCACGAACGGCAGCACGCCGAGCGCGGAGCGCGCGCGGGCCGTGCTGAGCGCCTCGGTGAGCAGCGGCCGCGCGGTGTCGGCCTCGCGCAGGATCAGCGGCGCGACCGCCTGCCACGACAACAGCCCGAGGTCCCGGCGCAGTGCGGGCGAGCCCGCGGCGAGGTCGGCCGCCTCCCGGACCGCCGCGGCGCCGGCCGCGGCGTCGCCGCCGATCACCCGGGCCATCCCCACCGCCATCGCCGCCAGGAAGCGCGTCCGCTCCCCCGCGCCCGGGGGGACCAGCGCCCGCGCGCGCTCGGCCACGGCGAGCAGCTCGCGCGCCGCGCCGGCGTAGAAGCAGGCGCTGGCCGCCTCGGCCAGCATCTCCACGGCCTGGGCGGGCGGCGCGTCGGCCGCGGCGGCGACGAGGATCGCGTGGCCGCGCATCACCGGGCCGCGCCGCGTGGCGATGTGGCCGGCGAGCTGATCGACCTCCAGCCGCAGCGCCGGCTCGGCGCGCGCCTCTTCGAGCAGCGCCAGCGCCCGCTCGGCCTCGCCGGCCAGCCAGGCCGCCTCGCCGGCCTGCCGGAGCAGGTCCGCCCCATCCACCGACAGCCGCGCCGCGCGCTCGAACGCCGCCGCCGCGGACCCATACGCGCTGCGCTCGCGGCTGCGCGCGCCGGCCTGCGCGAGCGCCGCCGCGGCCGCTGGGTCCGGGCCGGTGGCCGCGGCGGCCAGGTGCCAGGCGCGGCGGTCGACGTCGCGGTCCGGCAGCACGGCGGCCAGGGCCCGGTGGGCGGCCCGGCGCTCGGCCGCGGGCGCCTCCGCGTAGACGCCCGAGCGGGCGAGCGGGTGCCGGAACTCGACCGTGCCGGCGCGCAGGCTGACCAGCCCGGCGCGCTCGCCGGCCTCCAGCGCCGACAGGTCGGTCCCCAGCTGCGCGGCGGCGCGCGCGAGCAGCGCCAGCTCCCCGCTGCCACTCGCCGCCGCCAGCACGAGCGCGCGCCGAGCGGGCCCGTCGAGCCCGTACATGCGGTGCACGAACGCGCGAGCCACGCGGGCCGAGACGAGGACCGGGGCGTCCTCCGGAGCGAGCGCGAGGTCCTCCGGGTCGCCGGCGAGCTCGAGCAGGGCCAGCGGGTTGCCGGCGGTCGCTCGGTGCAGGCGGGCGGCGAGCTCCGGCGGGACGCCCTCCAGCAGCGCCGCCGCGTCCTCCGCGCCCAGCCCCTCCAGGTGCAGCGCCGGCAGGTCCGCCCCGTCGAGCAGCGACGGCTCGCCCTCCCGCACCGCGAGCAGCACGGCGATCGGGTCGGCCATCAACCGGCGGAAGGCGAAGCGCAGCGCCTGCGCGCTGGCGTCGTCGAGCCACTGCGCGTCGTCGACCAGCACGGCCAGCGGACCGCGCTCGGCGTAGGCGGCGAGCAGGCTGAGCGTGGCCGCGCCGATGGCGAAGCGCTCCTCGGCGTGGCCGGGCCGCAGCGCCAGCGCGGCCTCCAGGGCGCGCGCCTGCGGCTCCGGGACCGCATCGAGCATCTCGAGCGCCGGCCGCAGCAGCTCGAACAGCGCGGCGAACGGGATGTGCGCCTCGGACTCGACGCCGCGCGCGTGCAGGCGCCGCATCCCGCCGGCCTGCTCGGCGGCGTGGGCCAGCAGCGCGCTCTTGCCGATCCCCGGCTCGCCCACCAGCGCGAGCACAGCGCTCTCGCCCCGCCGCGCCCGGTCCAGCGCCCGCTCGATCTCGCGCCGTTCCCGGTCGCGGCCGAGCAGCATGAGCGCGAGCCTACTCGGTGCGGCTGAACTCGAACACGGCCACGGCCAGCAGGCCGAGGCCGATCACGGCCACCACCAGCGCCTCGACCCCGGCGGGCACGCGCCAGCCCCACCAGGTGACGCCCGGGTCGAGCGCGCGCCGCGCCGCCGGTGAGATGTCGAGATGGGCGAACACCGCCCGGCGCATCGGGTCGACGGCGTAGGTCAGCGGGTCGATCCGGTTGAGCACGGTCAGCCAGAGCGGCAGGCCGGCCACCGGGAACAGCGCCCCGGCCAGGAAGTACATCGGCAGGATCACCATCTGCGTCAGCGCCATGAACGACTGCATCTGCGAGACGCGGGCGGCGGCCATCACGCCGAACGCGGTGACGGTGAACGCCAGCAGCAGCTGCAGCGCGAACACGGTGAGCAGCAACCCGGGAACGTAGCGGCACGCCGACCAGCGCGCGCGAGCGCGATCACCACGAGGCCCTGGAACGCCGCCACCGTGGCGCCGCCGAGGCACTTGCCGAGCACCAGCGAGCCGCGCCGCACGGGCGCGACCATCATCTCGCGCAGGAAGCCGAACTCGCGGTCCCAGACGAGCGACGCGGCGGAGAACATCGCGGTGAACAGCACCGCCATGCAGAGCACGCCGGGATAGACGAACGTGCGCAGGTCGACGCCGTGCGTGCCGGCGCTGGCGAGCCGCGACAGGCCGGTGCCGAGCACGAACAGGAACAGGAACGGCTGGACCAGCGAGGTGACGATCCGCAGGCGGTCCTGGCCGAAGCGGATCAGCTCGCGCTGCCAGACGATCTTGACCGCCCGCACGTCGCCCCGCCAGGAGCGCGGCGGGACGCGGACGGCCGGCGACGGGTGCGGTGACCTGCGTCATCGGCGCATGCATCCGCGCGGACGTGCGCAGCCGGTCGGTGGCGGTGGCCTCGGCGTCGCGGATCGTCGAGCCGGTGTAGGACATGAACACGTCGTCGAGCGACGGGCGCGCGACGCGCACGCCGTGGATCGGCACGCCCAGCTCGGCGAACAGCCGCGGCACGAACTGCTCGCCCGCCGCCACGCCGGAACGTCACCTGGCCCTCGGCCATCGTCGCCGCGATCCCGAAGCGCTCGCGCAGCGCGGCGATCGCCGCGCCGTCGTCGTCGGTCTCGATCTGCACGCGGTCCTCGCCGACGCTGGCCTTCAGCGCCTCGGGCGTGTCGAGCACGACGATCCGGCCGTTGTCCATGATCGCGATGCGGTCGCAGTACTCGGCCTCGTCCATGTAGTGCGTGGTCATGAAGATCGTGATGTCCTCGCGCGCCTTGAGCTCGCGGATGTAGCCCCAGATCGAGCGCGCGTCTGCGGGTCCAGGCCGACCGTCGGCTCGTCGAGGAACAGCACGCGCGGCGAGTGCAGCAGGCCGCGGGCGATCTCCAGCCGCCGCTTCATGCCGCCGGAGAACGTGCGCACGCGGCTGCTCCGGCGCTCCCACAGGCCGACCATCTCGAGCACCTGGCGCATGCGCGGCGCCACGAGCTCGCGCGGGACGCCGTAGAGCTCGGCGTGCAGGCGCAGGTTCTGCTCGGCGCGTCAGGTAGGCGTCGAGCGTCGTGTCCTGGAAGACGAGCCCGATGTTGCGGCGCACGTCGTCGCGCTCGCGCGACACGTCGTAGCCGGCGACGCCGCGCGCTGCCGCCCGTCGGCTTGGCCAGCGTGCAGAGCATGTTGATCGTGGTCGACTTGCCGGCGCCGTTCGGGCCGAGGAAGCCGAACATCTCGCCGGCCGCCACCTCGAAGTCGATGCCGCGCACCGCCTCGACCTCGCCGTAGGACTTGGCGAGGCCGCGCACCTCGACGGCACGGGCAGCGACGGCGACCTCGGCGACGGCCATGCATCCAGCATAGGTAGGGTCGCGCCGTGGGCGTGACTGAGACCGGCATGAGGGCGCGGGAGCCGGACGAGTCGGGATTGGCGCACGCGCCCGACGGACTGCGGCTCTACTGGGAGCGCCACGGCGCCGGGGCGCCGACCATCGTCCTGCTGCCGCCCACCCCGATCAGCCACTCGCGGATCTGGAAGGCGCAGGTCCACTACCTCGCCCGCCACCACCGCGTGGTCGTCTACGACGGACGCGGCAACGGCCGCTCGGACGACCCCGATCCGTCCGGGCCATGGCTGGAGCGCTGGCTCCCGGACGACTGCCTCGCGGTGATGGACGCCACCGGCACGGACGCCGCGGTGCTCGCGGGCATCTGCGGCGACGGCGTCTGGCCGTCGGCCCAGCTCGCCGCCGCGCACCCCGAGCGCGTGCTGGGCATCGTCGCGCTGGCCCCCGGCGTCCCGCTGCTCACGCCGCCGCACCCGCACCGCGTCGCCGCGCGGGCGACGTGGGACGACGAGCTCGCCGACCCGCGCGGGTGGGAGAAGGAGAACCGCCGCTACATCCAGGCCCACCGGCGGGACTTCCTCGAGTTCTTCTTCGCGGAGATGCTCCCGGAGCCGCACTCGACCAAGGCGATCGAGGACGCGGTGGCCTACGGCTGCGACGGGGACATCGACGTCTTCCTGATGGATCCCGAGCCGCCGGCGGGCGGGCACGCGGGCGTCGAGGCGGTGTGCCGCGCCGTGCGCTGCCCGGTGCTCGTCGTGCACGGCGACCGCGACAACTGCCAGCCGCCGGATCGCGGCCGCGCGTTCGCCGCGCTCACCGGCGCGGATCTGGTCACGCTGACCGGCGCCGGCCACATCCCCAACGTCCGCCACCCCGTGCTGGTCAACCGGCTGGTCCACGACTTCGCGGCGCGGTTCGCGCCGCCGCCGCGGCCGCCGGACTGGACGTTCGCGCGCGAGCGCCCGCGCCGCGCGCTGCTCGTGTCCTCGCCGATCGGGCTCGGCCACGCCTGGCGCGACGTGGCCGTCGCCCGCGAGCTGCGCCGGCTCGTGCCCGGCCTCGAGGTGCAATGGCTGGCGCAGCCGCCGCTCACCCGGCTGCTCGCCGCGTGCGGCGAGACGATCCACCCGGCCAGCGCGCAGCTCGCGCCCGAGGCCGCGCACGTCGACGCCGAGGCGGGCGAGCACGCGCTGCACGCGTTCCACGCGCTGCGCCGGCTGGACGAGATCTTCTGCGCGAACTTCATGGTCTTCCACGACGTGGTGACCGAGGAGCGCTTCGACGTGTGGATCGCCGACGAGGGCTGGGAGGTCGACCACTTCCTGCACGAGAACCCGGAGCTCAAGACCGCGCCGTACGTGTGGATGACCGACTTCGTCGGCATGCTGCCGATGCCCGAGGGCGGCGAGCGCGAGGCGTGCCTGACCGCCGACCACAACGCGCAGATGGTCGAGCACGTGGCCCGCCACCCGCGCCTGCGCGACCGCTCGATCTTCTTCGGCGAGCCGGAGGACATCGTGCCGGAGCGGCTCGGCCCGGGCCTGCCGATGATCGCCGACTGGACCGCCGGGCGCTTCCGCTTCTCCGGCTACGTCGCCGCGGAGCCGGTCGACCGCGACGCCCTGCGCGCCGAGCTCGGCTACGCGCCCGGCGAGCGCGTGTGCATCGTGACCGCCGGCGGCTCGGCCGTCGGCAGCGCCCTGCTCCAGCGCGCCGCCGCCGCGTTCCCGGAGGCGAGGGCGCGCTGCCCCGAGCTGCGGATGATCCTCGTGGCCGGCCCGCGCCTGGATCCGGAGTCGCTGCCGCGCGGCGTCGAGGTCCACGGCTACGTCCACGAGCTGCACCGGCACCTGGCCGCGTGCGACGTCGCCATCAGCCACGGCGGGCTGTCGACCACGATGGAGCTGACCGCCGCCGGGCGGCCGTTCCTCTACTTCCCGCTGCGCGGCCACTTCGAGCAGAACATCCACGTCGCGCACCGGCTCGACCGCCACGGAGCGGGGCGGCGGATGGCGTGGGAGGACGATCTGGCGAGCGCGCTGGTGGAGGAGCTGGGGCGCGAGCCGCGCTACCGGCCCATCCCGCCGGGCGCCGCCGCGCGGGCGGCGGCGATCATCGCCGAGCTGCTCTGAAGCTGCGGACCGCGAAGGGGCCGAGCTCCGCCGCGGCGGCGTCGCGCTCCAGCAGGTCGACGGGGGAGAACGTCCAGCCGGGGGCGTCGATGGCGAAGGTGCCGCGCGCGCCCTGCGGCTCGTAGACGCGCAGCACCAGCCCGCCGCCGTCCTCCAGCGCCTTCAGCGCGCCGAGCGCGACCGGAAGCCCCTCGATGCGCAGCGGCCGCAGCGACGCGGGGCCGCCGCGCGCCGCCACCGCGTACAGCGGGCGGTTGAGGTCCTGCGCCTCGGTCAGCACGCCGCCCTCCAGCCAGCCGCCGGCGTGCGGCAGCAGCGCATAGACCAGCTCCTGCTCGCCCTCGTCGGCCAGCGGGTCGGGCCAGACGGGCGAGCGCAGCAGGCTCAGGCCCAGCTCCGAGCCGAGCGCGTGGTGGCCGTAGCGGCCGTCGTTGAGCAGCGCCACGCCGAAGCCCGGCTCCGACAGGTCGGCGAAGCGGTGGCCGGGGACCTCGAAGCGCGCCTCGTCCCACGACGTGTTGCGGTGCGTCGGGCGCTCGACGACGCCGAACGCGGTCTCGAACGTGGCCCGCGGCGAGCGCACGGCCAGCGGGAAGCGGGCCTTGACGAGCCAGCGCCGGTCGTGCCAGTCGAAGCGGGTGTGGAAGTCGATCCGCGGCGAGCCGGCCCACAGGCGGATGTCCTGGACGATGCGCGAGTCGCGGAACACCCGCTCGACGCGGAGCGCCGCCCGGTGCGGGCCGTCCTCGACGAGCCGCACCTCGCTCGCGGTCAGCTCGGTCCCCTCGTCGGCGTACGCGGCATCGAGCTCCCAGGCGTCCCACTCGCGCGGCTTGTCGACGTAGGCCCAGACCTGGTTGCCGCGGCCGGTCAGCACCTCGCGGCCCGCGCGCTTGTCGAACACGCTGCGCAGCGTCCCGTCGCCCGCCACCTCCACGCGCACCAGGTCGTTCTCCAGGAAGTCGGCTCCGGCGGACAGCGGGCCGGCCGGGCTGCCCGCCGGCACGCGGACGATCGCGAGGCCGGCGACGGTCCCGGGCGCGGTGAACGGCGCGCCGGCGACGGTCGCGCGGATCGGGCGCGGCGACAGGTCGGGGTTGGCCAGCACGACCGCGTCGCCCTCGCCGTCCGGCTCCAGCCGTGCGGCGAGCTCGGCCAGCGCGCGGTCGGCCACCTCGCCCGCGCCGTCCACCACCGAGGCCAGCTCCGCCTCGGCCGTCTCGTAGACCTCGCGGATGCTCGACCCGGGCAGGATGTCGTGGAACTCGTTGCGCAGCAGGATCCGCCACAGCGGCTCCAGCGACCACGGCTCGCGCCCGCCGGCCAGGTGCGCGAGCGCGGCCAGCGCCTCAGCGGCCACCAGGTCGCGCTCGGCCCGGCGGTGCAGCCGCTTCGTCCGGCCCTGGGTGGTCAGCGTGCCGCGGTGCAGCTCCAGATAGAGCTCCCCGGACCACGTGGGCAGACCGCCGACCTCGGCGCGAGCGAAGAACTCGTCCACCCGGCCGAAGCGCTGGCGCGGGACGACGGGCAGTTCGGCCATGTCGGCGACGCGCTGGACCATCTCCTCCGTCGGCCCGCCGCCGCCGTCGCCGTAGCCGATCGACAGCAGGCTCTCGGCGTGGCCGCTGCGCGCGTTGCGCCAGGTGGCGAGCGCGGCCGGCGGACCGGCGACGCCGTTGTATCCGCCATGCGGGTTGTCGAACATGTGCGCCAGCACCCGCGTGCCGTCCAGGCCCTCCCACCAGAACAGGTCGTGCGGGAAGCGATTGGTCTCCGACCACGACAGCTTGATGGTGAAGAAGTGGCGGATGCCGGCGCCGGCGAGCAGCTGCGGCAGCGCGGGCGTGAAGCCGAAGCAGTCCGGCAGCCAGCAGACCGTGTGCGGCGCGCCGAGGCGGCCGGCGAACCAGCGCTGGCCGTAGAGCAGCTGGCGCACGAGCGACTCGCCGGCCGGCATCACACAGTCCGGCTCGACCCACATGCCGCCGATCGGCTCGAAGCGGCCGTCGCGGGCGTGCGCGGCCAGGCGCTCCAGCAGCGCCGGATCATCCTCCTCCAGGAACGCGTACAGCTGGGCGGTGGACTGGTTGAAGTGCAGCTCGGCGTGGCGGTCGAGCAGCTCGGCGGCGGTGGACAGCGTGCGCTGCGCCTTGCGCCGGGTCTCCTCCAGCGGCCAGCGCCAGGCCAGGTCGATATGGGCGTGGCCGGTCAGAGTGAGCGCTCCCACGGGCGGGTGGCGCTCGCGCAGCGCGGTGAGGCCCCGGGAGAGCGCGTCGAGCGCCTCCGGCACCCCGGCGTCCGCGAGTTGCGGCGGGTGCTCGTCCAGCCCCGCGGGCAGCTCCCACACGTTGCGCATCTGCTCGGTCTCCGCCACGCGGGCGATGTAGGGCGCCGTGGCGCTCGGCCAGCGCAGCTCGCGCAGCGCCGCCGCGGCGCAGTCGACCAGCCCGATGTCCTCGCCCAGCGCACGCGCCGTCTCCGCCACCAGCCGGAGCCGCCGGACAAGGCGCTCGAGCGGCTCGTCGACCCGCACGACCCGGGCGAGGGTCAGGCGCGCGTCGCGGCTGGGCATGCCGAACGGCAGCCGGGCGACGATCTCCACCGCGACGGAGAACGGCCCGCCGTCGAGGGGGAACTCGCGGTGCTCGGCGTCGAGCCCGTACTGGCGCGACCCGATCCGCACGAGCCCCTCGCCGCCGAGGTCGAGCCGCAGCCGGTCCCAGACGCCCGGAACCTCCGGATGCGCCAGCCGGTGCACCCCTGCCCGGTCCGGCCACGGCGCGCCGAGCGCCAGCGGCGCGCCGTCGAACGTCCAGCGGTCGAGGTCGGTCCACTCGCGCGCCACCCAGGACTCGAGCTCCACGATCCGGGCCTCGAGCCACTCGAGCCGCTGCGCATGCGTGAGCGCCACGTCAGCACTATTGCGCGGGCATGCCGGCGCGCGTGCGGATGTTGCGCTCCCCCGAGCCCTCCTCGTTGGTGAACGTCTTCGTCGCCCAGCCGAGGCCGGCCTTCGACTTGGAGACGTAGGTGCCGGCGATCTGCGGCTTCACGCGCGCCACGAACGCCGCCTTCGCCGCGGCGCCCTTCTGTTGTCCGTCCGCGAACCACTTCGGGTCGCCGCCGGCGCCGCCCCAGCCGAGCCCGCCCGGCGCAGCAGCCGTCGGTGGCGGGCGCATCGCCGGTGGGCGCCCGGGAAGCCCGGCGACGGCCCCGCGGCCACGGGCGCCGGGCCGGCCGTGACGGCGGGCTCGGGGACCGGCGCGGCGGACTGGTGCTCGGTGGCCACGGCCGCGGGCGATCATCCCCGGCCGTGTTCGTCAGGTCAACCCGCGTGGCCGAGGATGACGCCCACCATCGCCACGAGCGCGCCGCCCAGCGTCACCTGCACGAGCGACTGGCGCATCGACACGTGCTGGAAGCGCTTGCGCACGACGGCGATCAGCAGCAGCTCGGCCGCCACGACCGGATAGGCCACCTTGAGCGCGGTGTGCACGTCCGGGATGAGGAACGGCAGCGCATGGGCCACGCCGCCCACGAACGTGGCGGCGCCGGTGATCAACCCGCGCGTGGCGGCGGCGCCGCGGCCGGTGAGCGAGCCGTCGTCCGACAGGCCCTCCGAGAGCCCCATCGAGATCGCGGCGCCGAGGCCGGCGGCCAGGCCGATGAGCAGCGCGGCGCGCGAGCCGGACACGTAGGCCGCGGCGAAGATCGGCGCCAGCGTCGAGATGGTCCCGTCGATGAGCCCGATCAGCGCGGGCTGGACGACCCGCAACTGGAGCGCCCGCTGGTCGAGCGCGCGGACCGACCGGAGGGCGTGGGCGGGCGACATCGCCGAAAAGATTAGCAAGTTATCTGGACTGATTCCGAATAACGTGCTATTCCTATTAGGGATACCTTATGGATGCTGAGCTGATCGCCGCCCTCCGGGCCACGGGTCGCCGCGTGACGATGCCGCGGCTGCTGGTGCACCGCTGCGTGCGCGCGCGCAACCGCCACGTCACGGCCGAGCAGGTCTACGCGGAGCTCGTCGCGGAGATGCCCAGCCTGTCGGCGGCCACCGTCTACGAGACGCTCGACCTGCTGGACGAGCTCGGGCTCGTCCGCCGGGTGAACACGCCGCGCGGCGCGACGACCTACGACTCGCGCGTGGACGACCACCACCATCTCGTCTGCCGCGAATGTGGACGCATGGAGGACCTGGACGCTCTCATCGACACGGCGGCGGCGGAAAACGCGGCGCGTGCAGCGGGTTTCTCCCCAGACTTCGCCCAGCTGACGGTCAGCGGGCTCTGCCCGGACTGCTCGGCGCAGCGCAGATGTAATTAGGCGTGCCTAAGATGGGGGGCGTGGCTGCAGTGGACGCCCCCAGCCCTCGTCCCGGCGAGCGCCTGAGCCTGTACCTCTGGACCGCGGTCGCGCTGGCCGTCGGCGTCGTCGCCGTCGTCCTCGGCTGGCATGCCAAGGGCGGCACGACCAACCCGACCGCGCTGCCGCCGGACATGCGGCTCAGCCAGACGAGCGTGGTGATCAACAGCGCGATCCTCGTGTTCCGCGAGGGCCTCGAGTGCATCCTCGTCGTGGCCGCGGTGACGGCCAGCCTCCGCGGCGCCAACCGCGACTTCCGGCGCCCCGTGGCGACCGGCGGCGCACTGGCGCTCGCGGCCGGCGTGGCCACCTGGTTCGCCGTGGTCTGGCTCATCGGGCAGTTCCACGGCGGCGAGTTCGACGTCCAGGCGGCGACCGGACTGCCGTCGCTGATCGTGCTGCTGCTGGTGATGAACTGGTTCCTGCACAAGGTCTACTGGACCGGCTGGATCTCGCACCACCACAAGCGCCGCAAGGGCCTGCTGTCGGGTGACAACCGGCGCAACGTGCTGCTCGGGCTCGCGCTGCTCGGCTTCACGTCCGTCTACCGCGAGGCCTTCGAGATCGTGATCTTCCTGCAGCAGCTGCGCCAGCTCTACGGCGCGAGCGTCGTGCTCGAGGGCGTGGCCATCGGCCTGCTGTTCACCGCCGCGGTCGGCGTGCTCACGTTCGCCCTGCACCAGCGGCTGCCCTACAAGCGGCTGCTGATCATCACCGGTGTGCTGCTGCTGTCGGTGCTGCTGGTCTCGGTGGGCGAGGAGGTCAACGAGATGCAGCTGGCCGGCTGGATCGGGACCACCGACATCAGCTGGCTGCACATCCCGGGCTGGATGGGGACCTGGTTCAGCCTCTTCGGAAACTGGGAGACGTTCATCGGCCAGGCGCTCGCCCTGCTGCTGGTGGTCGGCTCCTACTTCGGCGCGCAGTACCTGCGCGTGTGGCGGCCGCGCCGCCGCGGCCGCCGGCCGGCCCATGTGGCCGCGCGCGTGCCGGAGCGCCCCGCCGCGGTCGCGTAGACCGCAGACGGGGCGCCCGAGAGAACCGGCTTAGAGGTAGCGCGTCGCGTTGAAGAGCGACCAGGCGTCGTCGTCGAAGTACGGCGAGAAGGTCACCGTCGGGCCGACGATCCGGTCGATGCGGCTGTTGATGCCGTTGAGGTAGCCCCAGTTGCCGTCGTAGCCGTTGAGCCACGGGCCGCCGCTCTCGCCGCGGGTCATGTCGCACGGGACCTTCAGCGTGTTGGAGGTCCAGAACAGGATCGTGGTCTCCGGCGACGTCGTGCCCCAGCACTCCATCAGGTGGCCGCCGTCGAACGGCGACTCGGCCGGGTAGCCGAACGTGTTCTCCCACACGTTCTTGCCGGCGTTGACGCGGAAGCCCTGGCCGCCGAAGTAGGCGACGATCTTGTAGCCGAAGTTCGGGTTCATGATCGCCACGCCCATGTCCTGCGTGAAGTCCGAGCTGGAGATCCAGGCGCTGCGGCTCCAGAGCTGGCGGGCCGACCAGTAGCCGTAGGGCGCCGGGTTGCTCAGGTCGGTGTCATACGCCGGGACGAACGTCCAGTTGGTCGCCCACGGGCCGCCGCTGCCCTGGTTGACGCAGTGGCCGGCGGTCCAGACGGTGTCCTGGCCCTCGGTGTTGACGATCGTCGCCGAGCACTGGTAGGAGCCGCCGGCCATGTTGAAGAACACCTTGCCGTTGGTGTAGGCGGTCGGCTGCCAGTAGTTGAAGTTCGGGTTGTACGCCGCAGCAGTGGCGAGCGCCTTCGGCGCGGCCTTCGGCGTCGTGTCCGGCTTCATGCTGAGCTCCGGGCCGGTCTGCGCCGCCGGCGCGGCGTCCGCGCCCTGGCTCTGGATCGCCCGCAGGCGGCTGGCCTGGCTGAGGCTGAACTTCTGCAGCGCGCTGCTGAGGAACGGCGCCGTGTCGATCGACTTGGCCGCGGCCATCCGGGCCGGCGTCCAGTAGGCGGAGAGGGTCTGCGCCGTCGTCGCGTGGGCGCCGAACTTGGCCTTGCCGGCCGCGAGCGCCGCAGAGGTCAGCGTGGGGGTCGACGACGCGACGCCGCTGTCGGCGGCGGCGGCGTGCGCCTTCACCTTGGCGGACGCGGCCGCCGGGACGAGGGCCGCCGCGCAGGCGAGCGCGGTGACCGAGGCGAGGCCGAGGCGCCTCGCGGAGGGTGCAAGCATCTGAGCTCCTTGCTCTTGGTGGGGGGGCAGCGGCGCTTCGGTGCGCCGCGGGATGCCGCACTCTCTTGGGAGCGCCTTGGCGCCAAGTTGGGGGCAGATTGGCGGCCGCGCCAAGGTCGGGGTGCGGATCCGGGCGCCCCCAAGACCAGGGGGGGCACCTGATTGCGGGGGCTCCGCGCCGCCCGTAGCGTCGCCGCCATGGCGACCATCGATTCACCCGCCGCCGTTGACGGCGACAAGCTCATGCAGTTCGTGTTCCGTGCCGTCGACGAGGTCGGCGCCACGCTCAACGCCGCGCTCGTCGTCATGGGCGACAAGCTCGGGCTCTACCGCGCGCTCGCGGGCGCCGGCGGGCTCTCACCGGCCGAGCTGGCCGCCCGCACCGGCACGGCCGAGCGCTACGTGCGCGAGTGGCTGAACGCCCAGGCGGCCGGCGGCTTCGTGGAGTACGACCCCGACAGCGGCCGCTACGGGCTCGCGCCCGAGCAGGCGGTCGCGCTCACCGACGCCGACAGCCCGGCCTACCTCCCCGGGTTCTTCCAGATCGCGGTCGGCTCGGTGCTCGACTCGCCGCGGATCACCGAGGCCGCGCGTGACGGCGCCGGCGTCGGCTGGCACGAGCACGTCCACGACGTGCACGAGGGCTGCGAGCGGTTCTTCCGCCCTGGCTACAACGCCAACCTGATCGGCGGCTGGCTGCCGGAGCTCGACGGCGTGGTGGAGAAGCTCGAGCGGGGCGGGCGCGTGGCGGATGTCGGGTGCGGCCACGGCGCGTCGACCATCCTGATGGCCGAGGCGTTCCCGCGCTCGACGTTCACCGGCTCGGATTACCACGTGGGGTCGATCGAGACCGCTCGCGAGCGCGCGCGGGAGGCCGGCGTCGCCGACCGCGTCACGTTCACCGCCGAGTCGGCCGCGGCGTACGGCGGCGAGGGCTACGACCTCGTGACGATGTTCGACTGCCTGCACGACATGGGCGATCCGGTCGGCGCCGCCCGCCACGTGCTGCGCACGCTCAGCCCGGACGGGACGTGGATGATCGTCGAGCCGAATGCCGGCGACCGCGTCGAGGACAACCTCAACCCGGTGGGCCGGGCGTACTACGGCTTCTCGACGCTGCTCTGCACGCCGGCGTCGCTGTCCCAGGACGTCGGGCTGGCGCTCGGCGCCCAGGCGGGCGAGGCGCGGATCCGCGACGTCGTCGAGAGCGCCGGCTTCACCCGCTTCCGCCGCGCGGCGGAGACGCCGTTCAACCTGGTGTTCGAGGCGCGCCCCTGAGCGGAACGGCGGCCGGGTGCGTAACCAGAGGCCACGATCCGCCTCAGCACCGCGGCCGCCCTCCTGGCCCTCGCCGCTCCGCCGTGGCATGACCGTCACGCGCCGAGACTTCTCATTACCGCCGCGTAAAACCTGCGCGGCGATCGAGATGCAACCGGGGCGCGCGCGTATCCACCGGGGACAACCCCATCCGAAAGGATCTCCCATGTCCCTTTCGCCGCGCGCTCTCCTCCCCGGCGCGCTGGCGCTTGCCGCCGTGGCCGCGATCGGCCTCTCCGGCACCGCGAACGCCAGCTCCCACCACCGGCGCCACCACCACAGGACCCACCACAGCGCGATCCCGCAGCACAACGGCGGCGATCGCGACGCCGACAACAACGGCGGCCCGAGCGACGGTGACGGCAATATCTAGCCGGCCCGCCGGCGCCGCGCTCGCGATGGCCCTGGCCGTCGCGGGCTGCGGCGGCGGCGCGCCGCGTCCGTCCGCGTTCGCCTGGCTGAAGCCGGCGGCGGCGCCCGCCGGCTGGCACGTGCTCCGACTCCCCTCGGGGGCGGCCGCGCTGGCCGCGCCGCCGGGCTGGCGGACCATCAAGACCGACCCGGGCACGATGTCGGTCGCCCTGCTCGGCCGGGACGGCCGCATCCGCGGCTACCTGAACGCGACGCCGCAGTCGGGCGAGGAGACGCTGGCGAACTGGACGCGCTTCCGCCCCGCCCACAACCGCGAGGAGGGCGACCGCGCCGTGGTCACCGAGGCGGCCGGCACGCACCTGCGTTTCCGCGCGGGCACGGGCGCCTGCGTGGTGGACCGCTACGCCACGGTGTCCGCCCGCTACCGCGAGATCGCCTGCCTCGTCCGCGGGGCCCGGGCGAGCACCGTGGTCGTCGCCGCCGCGCTCCCGCGCGACTGGCCGGCGCTGGCCCCGGCGCTGCGCCGCGCCGTGGCCAGCTTCAGCACCTAGCGGATGCCGGCGCAGTGGCGCGCCGGCTTCCGCGCACCGGGCGACTGGCAGAGCTTGACCGCGCGCACGTCGGACACCTGGCCGTGCCGGAACACAACGAGGCGCTGCACGGACCCGATCGTCCCCGCCGAGCGGATCGACACCTGGAGCGTGGTGCCCGGCCGGAGCTGCAGCCGGCGCACCGAGCGCAGCAGGTTCAGCTTCGCCTTGTGGTGGTGCGCCCGGGAGACCGTGCGGCTGAAGTGGCAGTGGCCGGTGCACTTCAGCTTCACGGATGCGGCGGGGGGAACCGCGGTCAGGCTCAGCCGGTCGAAGCGGATGCAGCCGGCGCATGTGCCGCCCACGAAGTGGAACGCCAGGGACGGCTTCAGCCGGCGGAATGGCGCGATCACGCCGTCGCAGTTCTCGTCGACGCGGTTGCCCCGGATCTCCTTGGCGTTCGGATGGATGGCCGCGTTCTTGTCGTTGCAGTCGATCGCGCCGAACGGGTTGCTCTGCAGGTAGCCGTCGTGGTCGTTGTCGAACGCGACGAGCCAGGACGACGCGGCGGGCGTGGCGTCGACGTTGTGCGCCGCGTCGGTCGCGGTGACGGTGAACCGGTGCTCGCCCGGCGTGAGGCCGGAGAATGTCGCCGGCGACTGGCACGGCGTGGCGGCGCCGCCGTCGAGCGAGCACGTGAACGTCGTCGTGTCCTCGGAGGCGCCGAAGCCGAAGCTGGCCGTAGTGGAGGCGATGACCGGCACGGGCGGGGCCGGAGCCGCGACGTTCAGCGGCGTCCCGGGACCACTGGTGATCGACGTGTCCGGCGGGTTGGTGTCCGCGAACAGCGTGTTGTCAAGGCCCTGGGCGGGCCCCAACTCCGCGACGAGCAGCGAGCTGCCGATGCCCGGTCCCTTGAAGGAGTTGTGCGTCAGGCAGCCCGCGCCGGCGTTCCCGCACACGACGTCGTCGTCGGTGAAGCCGATGGAACGGCCCGCGGCCGTCAGCGTCCCGAGCCCACCCAGGCATGTCCCGGTCATCCCGCTGGGGTCGCAGGCGGAGCCGCCGGCGCCACCGGAGTTGCCGATGAACGAGTAGTAGACGTCGTCGAAGTGGCCGTCGCCGTCGTCGGCGCCCGAGGCGACGAACACGCCGCCACCCGCGTCGAAGAAGTTCTTGATGTCGGCGCTGCGGTTGTTGATCGCGGTCGAGTCGCTGAGATTGGGCGGCGAGCCGGGCGATGGGGGCGGCCATCCGCTCGTCGGCCGGTTGAGATCGCAGTAGTCGTGCGGGTCGTTCAATGTGCGATGGACGCCGGCCGCGTCATTGCCGCAGGTCTCGTCGGAGGCCACGATCAGCGCGCTGTAGACCGACGGCGAGAGTTGGGCGTTCGTCCATGCCGGGCTCACCGGGTCGACCACGTCCATCGCGATCCCGGGAAACTCCTTCGCGATCGCCAGGCTCATCTGGTGGTCGGCCTTGTCGAGCACGAGGAGCTTCTTCGCCGGATCCGGGGCGCCGTCGCGCACGTACGTCACGGCGACCTTGATGAAGTTGCACTCCGTCCCGACGACGGTGCAATCCCAGTCCGCGTCATGACCCGTCTCGATGAGCCGTCCGCCGGCGTGCGCCACCCCGGGCACCGCGAGCGCGAGCGCGACGGCGATGAACAAGCTCCGGACGGCGGTGCGCATGAACGGCCTCCTGCGACTGGACATTCCCGAGCCTCCCGCACCCGGTCGGGCGAAGTCAAGGGTGCGGCGGCCCCGTAGAGCCGCGCACGATCAGCCGCGGAGCGAGCCGCCGCTGCTCGGGCGCGGCGGCGTGCCCGCGGTCGATCCGGTTGCGCAGCAGGGCGACGGCCTGGGCGGCCAGGTCGTCGGCCGGCTGCGCGACCGTGGTCAGCGCGATCCGGGCCAGCGCGCCGACGGGGATGCCGTCGAAGCCGACCAGCGACACGTCGCCGGGCACGGAGATCCCGGCGGCCTCCAGCCGCTCGATCAGCCGCACGGCGATGTGGTCGGTGGCGGCCACGAGCGCCGTCGGGCCGGCCGGCAGCGGGCCTTCGTCGCTGAACAGCCAGCGCACGGGCAGCCCGCGGCGCTCCAGCGCGCGCTCGAACGCCGCGGCCCGGGTGCGCCGGGTGGTGGCCTCCATCGTGGGCTGGTCGACGTAGCCGATGCGCTCGTGGCCCAGCCCCGCCAGGTGCTCCACGGCCAGATCGATCCCCGCCTGGTCGTCGACCGCCACGCAGTCGGCGTAGTCGGCCCAGCAGGACACCATGACCACCGGGACGCGGTCGGCCAGCAGCCGCGACAGCACCGCGCGGTCGCCGGTGAAGTCGAGCAGCGCGAGCCCGTCCACCCGCTGCTCGAGCAGCGCCTCGATGCGCGAGGCCTCGAGCTCCGGATGGCCGCCGGTGTTGCCGACGACGGTCGTGTAGCCGCCCGCCGCCGCGTGCTGCTCGATGCGCTTGACCAGCTCGGCGTCGAACGCGTTGGCCAGGTCCCACACGACGACGCCGATCAGGTTCGTGCGCCGCTGGACGAGATTGCGCGCGGCGGCGTTCGGGCGGTAGCCGAGCTGCTCGACCGCCGCGAGCACGCGCGCCCGGGTGGCGGAGGAGACGCCGGCGGCCTCGCGCACGACGTTCGAGACGGTGGACTTGGACACTCCGGCGACGGCGGCGACGTCGAGGATCGTGGGGCGGCGGGCGCTCACGGCGCTCCGGTCGTCGTCCGCACGACGAGCCGCCCGGCCAGGCGGACGCCGCGGGGCGGGCCGCCCTGCCCGTGCAGCCGCGAGCCGAGCAGCTCCAGGCCCTGGGCGATCAGCTCGGCCCGCGGCTGGGCCACGGTGGTGAGTCCGATGCGCGGGTGGGCGCCCAGGTCGGTGCCGTCGAAGCCGACCACGGAGACGTCGGCTGGGACGCGGGCGCCGGACGCCTCCAGCGCGTCGATCAGCTCGACCGCGATCACGTCGTTGGCGGCGGCGAACGCGGTGAAGTCGCCGCGCCCCGGCCAGGCGTCGAAGTCGAGCGCGGCGGGCGCCAGGCCGTGACGGCGCATGGCCGCCTCGTAGCCGGCGTAGCGCGCGGCCCGGGTCGAGTCCTCGACCAGATGGCTCGCGACGTGGGCGATCCGCCGGTGCCCGAGGTCGGAGAGGTGCTCGACCGCCGCGGCCATCCCGGAGGCGTCGTCGACCGCGACGCAGTCCGCGCGGTCGTCCCAGCAGCTGACCACGACGGCGGGCACGCCGGCCGCGCGCAGCTCGTCCAGCACCACGCCGTCGCCGCTGAACTGCAGCATCACCACGCCCGACACCGCGCGCTCGAGCAGCATCTCCACGCGGGCGCGCTCCAGCTCGGCCTGGCCGTCGGTGTTGCAGACGATCGTCGTGTAGCCCGCCGCGGAGATGCGCCGCTCCAGCAGCTTGACCAGCTCCGCGTAGAACGTGTTCGCCAGGTCGCCGAGCACGACGCCGATGGTCGACGACCGCCGGCGCACGAGGTCGCGGGCCAGCGAGTTCGGCCGGTAGCCGAGCACGTCGATCGCCTCCAGCACGCGGCCGCGCGTGCTGTCCGACACGCGCCCGGCGTCGCGCAGGACATTCGACACGGTCGACTTCGACACGCCGCTCAGCGCGGCCACGTCGACGATCGTGGGCCGCTGCGAGGCCCAGCGCTCAGGCGGCATGGGCGCAACACGATGTCGCGGCACAGCGCCACGTCGCGCAGCCCGTCCTCCCCGGGGGTGCGGGGCGCGCGGCCCTCGGCGATCGCCGCGTGGAACTCGATCAGCTCGCGCTTGAAGGCCTCCTCGTAGGAGACGACGTGCTCGGTCCGCCGGGACGCGATGCCGCCGGGCTCGCCCTCCTCGTAGACGAGCCGGGTGGGCAGGCTGCGCAGCAGCGGCGACGGGAACTCGAGCGTGGCCCGGCGGTCGGGGCCGTAGAACGACCAGTCCTGGGCGTAGCGGGCGATGCCCGGCAGGTCGATCCAGGCGAACACCGTCTCCACGCCGCCCATCGACGCGTTGACGGTCAACCCGCCGGCGAAGATCCGGGCGGAGTGCAGCGCGTCCAGCTCGCCCAGCAGCCCGCGCACGCCGTTGAGCTCGTGCACCATGCTGTCGAGGAGCATCGACTTGTAGGCCCGCAGCAGGAGCGGGTCGTCGAGGCCGAGCCCGGCCCGCAGGCGGCGCTCGTCGTCGGCGGCGAGGTGCGCGAGCGCGTCCGGTTCGAGCGGGGTCCGCTGCGCGAGCGGGTGGTGCAGCGCGTAGGGCTCGATCGGCGACTCGAGCGTGGTGATGCGGGCGAACGTCACGCCGTCCAGCGCTCCCTGCAACGCCTCGTAGGACGGGTCATAGCGCTTCATGTAGCCGACCATCAGGACGACGCCCGCCGCGCGGGCCGCCGTGATCATCTGCTCGCCCTCCGCCACGGAGAAGCACATCGGCTTCTCCACGAAGACGTGCAGGCCGGCCTCGGCGGCGGCGATCGCCACGGGCGCGTGGCTGCCGGCGGTGAGCACGAGCACGGCGTCGACCTCGCCGAGCAGGTCGTGCCAATCGGTCAGGCGGCGGGCCTGCGGGAACATCTCGCCGGCGAAATCGAGCGGGCCGGGCGCGAGGTCGCATACCGCCGTGACCGTGAACCGGTCGCCGAGCTCGCGCAGGTGCGGGAGGTGCATGACCTGCGCCACGAGGCCGCAGCCGATCACCCCGACGCGAATCCTGGAACGGTCCATCAACGATCGCAAGCGTGACGGCCGGAGGTTGGGACGTCAAGCCCTTGACAAAGACGGGGGTCGGATGCAAGTGTCGATTGCCTCGTATGGAACCTTCCATCACGATGGTCGCGCTGCTCACCGATGCGCTCGCCCACCGTCCGCTGCGCGACGTCGCGGCCTGGTGCATCGAGCGTGGTATCGGCGGGCTGGAGATCGGCGTCGGCGGCTACTCGCCCGCACCCCACCTGGAGGAGCTGCCGGCGGAGCTGCCGGTGGTGGCGTTCAACGCCTCCGGCAACGTGCTGCACCCCGACCCGGCGGTGGCCGCGGCGCACGACGCCGCGTTGCGCCGGGCGCTGACCCTGGCCGCCGAGCGCGGCGTCCCCCGCGTCGTGGCCATGAGCGGCTGCCCGGGCGCCGGCCGCTGGCCCGTGTTCGCCGGCGGCGCCTGGCTGCCCGACATGGAGGGGCTGTGGGACGAGCAGTGGCCGGCGATCGCGGCGTACTGGCGCGAGCTGTCGGACTCGGCGCCGGCCGGCGTCGACATCTGCCTCGAGCTGCACCCCGGCACGTCGATCTACAACGCCGCGTCGTTCGCCCGGCTGGCCGAGGTCACCGGCGACAACGTCAAGGTCAACCTCGACCCGAGCCACTTCTGGTGGCAGGGCATCGACCCGGTGGCCACGGTGCGGGCGCTGTCCGGACGCATCGGCTTCGTCCATGGCAAGGACACGCTCGTGCATCCGGAGCGGGTGGCGCTGCACGGCGTGCTCGACTTCCGCTGGCCCGGCGCCGACATGCCGTGGCACTTCTGCGCGGTCGGCCGGGGGCGGCCGGTGGCGGAGTGGCGAGAGCTGTTCGCGGCGCTGGCGGAGGCCGGCTACGCCGGGCCGGTGTCGATCGAGCACGAGGACCCGGACCTCTCGCCCGAGGCGGGCGTCGAGGCGTCGCTGGACGGGCTGCGCGCGGCGCTGGAGCGGGTGAAGGTCTGATGGAGGTCCGCTACGCCGGCGCGGCCAAGCGGTTCGGCGCCACCGAGGCGCTGGCGCCGCTCGACATCACCGTGCCCGACGGGCGCTTCCTGGCCATGCTCGGGCCGTCCGGCTGCGGCAAGACCACCGCGCTGCGGCTGCTCGCCGGGCTGGAGCTGCCGACCGAGGGCCAGATCTTCATCGGCGACCGCGATGTCACCCGGCTCGAGCCGCGCCACCGCGACATCGCCATGGTCTTCCAGAGCTACGCGCTGTACCCGCACAAGTCGGTGGCGGAGAACATCGCCTACCCGCTGCGGCTGCGCCGCTCGGCCAAGGCGGAGCGCGACGAGCGCGTGCTCGGGGTGGCCGAGCTGCTCGACATCGCCGGGCTGCTGGACCGCCATCCGCGCCAGCTGTCCGGCGGCCAGCGCCAGCGGGTCGCGCTCGCCCGGGCGATCATCCGCCGCCCACAGGCCTTCCTGATGGACGAGCCGCTGTCGAACCTCGACGCGCAGCTGCGCATGCAGATGCGGGTGGAAATCAAGCGCCTGCAGCGCGAGCTGGGGGTGACGACGCTGTACGTCACCCACGATCAGATCGAGGCCATGACCATGGCCGACCTGATCGCGGTGATGCGCGCCGGCCGGCTGCAGCAGCTCGCCGCGCCGGCCGAGCTCTACGCGCGCCCGGCGAACCTGTTCGTCGCCCGCTTCTGCGGCTCGCCGCCGATGAACGTGCTCGACGGCGAGATCGCCGACGGCGTGTTCCGGCATCCGTGCGGCGAGCTGCCCGTGCCCGGCGTGCCGGCGCGCGGACCGGTCACCCTCGGCTTCCGGCCCGAGCACGTCGAGCTGGCGCCGGCGGGCGGCTTCGCCGGCGAGATCTACGTCGTCGAGCCGCTGGGCAACGAGACGCTCGTCACCGTACGGGCGGGCGACGCGCTCGTGAACGTGCGCGCGAGCGCGGACTTCGCGCGGCCGGTGGGCGAGCGCTGCGCGCTGCGCCCGCTGGCACAGCAGGTGCACGTGTTCCACACGGAGTCGGGGGAGGCGCTGGCGCACACCAGCGCGGACGGCACAGCGCCGGTTGCGGCCGGCGCAGGAGTGGAGGAGAGGCAATGAGATGGCAAACCGGTTCGACACTTCGATTGGCGCTGGGCAGCGCATGCGGAGCGGAGAAATGAATCAGAGGATCACGCGCCGGCAGGCGATCCGGAGCGGCGCGCTCGGCGCGACCGGGCTGTGGCTGGCCGCCTGCGGCGGCGGGTCGTCGTCATCGTCGTCGTCCGGCTCGTCGGGCGCCGCGAAGAAGCCGAGCGGCTCGATCACCATCGGCTCCTTCCAGGACAACGCGATGGCGCCGTTCCGCGACACGTTCATCCAGAAGTTCCAGGCCGAGACCGGCATCAAGGTCCACTACAACGAGACCAGCTACGACGCCTGGTACCAGAACGCCAAGAACGACGGCCTGAACAAGACCGGCGCCTACGACATCTACGTCATGGACGACAACTGGGTGCCGGAGTTCGCCGCGGGCAACATCATCAAGAACCTCGACGAGATCGGCTTCAAGGCCAATCCCGACATCCTCCCCAAGGGCCTCGACCAGGGCTACTGGCCGCCGCGCAGCGGGGCCCGGCTGAAGGACTTCGCCAACGACAAGCCGGCGCTGTACGCCGTCGTGATCATCGACGACGTCGAGATCCTCTACTACAACAAGGACTACTTCAGCGGCGGCGCGCCGTCCACCTGGGACGACATCGCCAAGGTCGCCGCGGCGAAGTTCAAGCCGGGCAAGCTGTACGGCTGGTCGGCGCGCGGGGTGAAGGGCAACCCGATCGTGCAGACCTACCTGCCGCTGCTCAACAGCTACGGCGGCAACTTCGTCAACGACGACTGGTCGCCCGGCTTCGCCGGCCCCGAGGGCGTGGGCGCGCTGGAGCGCCTGCTCAGCTTCATCCCCTACATGCCGTCCGGGACGGCGGAGTTCGACACCGACCAGGAGACGCAGGTGCTGCTGCAGGGCAAGTGCACGGCGCTGACCGAGTACACGGGCCTCGTCCACCAGGTCGACAACACGGCCTCTTCGCACGTCGTGGGCAAGATCGACATGGCGGCCACGCCCTCGCAGGAGAAGAGCGGACCGGCGATCGGCACGTTCATCTGCGGCATCGCCTCGGGGACGAAGAACCCCGACGCGGCGGTCAAGTTCCTCGAGTGGTTCACCTCGAGCAACGTGCAGAAGGACTTCGCCCGCGAGGGCGGCAGCGCAGCCGTGACCGGCTCGGCGCTGACGGACCCGCAGGCCGCCGGCAAGTACCGCTGGCTGCCGGCCATCAAGGACGCCGTGAACAACTCGGTGCCGAAGCCCAAGACGCCGGACGAGCCGAAGTTCGAGGACATCCTCGGGACCCATCTGAACGAGGCGCTCGTCACGGCGATCCAGCAGAAGAGCGGCTACACGCAGATCGCCCAGAAGGCCCTGAACGCGGCCGCCGGCGAGATCTCGACGTTCATCAAGCAGCAGGGCGGCTACGTCTAGTAACACCGCAACGCTGGGCGCGCCGCCGCGGCGGCGCGAGCTGTGGGCACGCTTCGTGGCGAGCCCGTGGCTGCTGCTGGCGCCGGCGGCGATCGCCCTGGCCGCGGTCGCCGCCTACCCGCTGGTCTACGGGATCCGGTCGAGCTTCCGGACCTACCGCTACGGGCGCGACCTCGGCTCGGCGGGCCTCCAGAACTACCACGTGGTGTTCGGCGACCACGTGTTCTGGACGGCGCTGGGCACGACGGCGCGCTACGTGTTCTTCGCGGTGGCGATCGAGACGCTGCTCGGCCTCGGGCTCGCGCTGCTGGTGGTCGAGCAGGTGCGGTTCTCGCGCTTCCTGCGGGTGTCGCTGCTGCTGCCGATGACGATCGCGCCGGTGGTGGTGGGCGTGATCTGGCGGCTGATGTACGCGTCGGACATCGGCGTCGTCAACCCGCTGTTCTCGTCCCTGGGGCTGGGCACGCCGAACGTGCTGGCGCACCCGTCGAGCGCGTTCATCGGCGTCGTCGCCGTCGACGTGTGGGAGTGGACGCCGCTGCTCTTCCTGATCATCCTCGCCGGGCTGCAGTCGATCCCGCAGGAGCCGCTCGAGGCGGCGCGCGTGGACGGCGCCGGCCCGGTGCGGGTGTTCTTCGACCACACGCTGCCGCTGCTGACGCCGGTGCTGATGGTGGCCGTGGTCCTGCGGCTGATCGACGCGATCGGCACGTTCGACCAGATCTTCGTGCTCACCAAGGGCGGCCCGGGAACCTCGACGCAGTTGATCTCCACGTACGCCTACAACACGGCGTTCCAGTTCACCGAGTACGGGCGCGGGATGGCCATGGTCGTCGCGCTGCTCGCGATGACGCTGCTGCTGACCGTGGCGGCGATCCGCTACATGCGCCGGGCGGCGGCGAGGACGGCGGGATGAGGCGCGGGCTGCGGTATCTGGCGCTGGCGGTCGCGGTGCTGGTCGCGCTGTTCCCGTTCTGGTGGATGCTCGTGACGTCGCTGAAGCGCCCGGTGGACATCTTCGCCGGCGTCGCGCTGCTGCCCCAGCACCCGACCGGGCAGAACTACTCGCGGCTGTTCAGCGCGTACCACATGGGGTCGTTCCTGGTGAACAGCCTCGTGGTGGTCACCGTGGCCGTCGGCGCCAGCCTCGTCCTCGGCACGCTCGCCGCCTACGCGCTGGCCCGGTTCACGCTGCCGTTCGGGCTGGACGGGGCGGCGCTCGTCGTGGCGATGCTCGTGCGCTCACTGCCGGCGATCCTGCTGGTCATCCCGCTGTACATCACGCTGGCGAAGAACGGGCTGCTGAACACCCGGCTGGGCCTGATCCTCGTCTACGGCGGGCTGAACACGAGCTTCGTCATCTGGATGATGCAGAGCTTCTTCAACGAGATCCCGCGCGACATCGAGGAGGCGGCGATGGTCGACGGCGATTCGCGGCTGCGCGCGCTGCGGCGTGTCGTGCTCCCGCTGGCCGCGCCGGGGATCGCGGCGACGGCGATCTTCAGCGTCATCGCCACCTACAACGACTTCCTGCTCGCGCTGACGCTGACCTCGACGCCGGCCGCCCAGACCGTGCCCGTGGGCGTGTCGACGCTGATCGGCAAGATCCAGATCGAGTGGGGGCCGATGGCGGCCGCCGGCGTCATCGGCGCGCTGCCGATCATGATCTTCGCGGTGCTGGTCCAGCGGCACTTCGTGCGCGGGCTGACGCTCGGCGCCGTCAAATAAGGAGAACCATCGTGACCATCGTCGATCGCATCGCCGCCGCCCCGATCTCCTGGGGCGTGTGCGAGGTGCCCGGCTGGGGCGCGCAGATGGCGCCGGCGCGGGTGCTGTCCGAGATGCGCGAGCTCGGCATCCTCGCCACCGAGGCCGGCCCGGACGGCTACCTGGGCGACGACCCGGACGCCGCCGCGGCGCTGGTGCGCGAGTACGGGCTGCGGCTGATCGGCGGGTTCGTGCCCACCGTGCTGCACCGGCCGGGCGCGCTCGAGCCGGTCGAGCGCGCGGCCGCGCTGTTCGCCGCGGCGGGCGCGGACGTGCTGGTGGTGGCGGCCGCCACGGGCGTCGAGGGCTACGATGAGCGCCCGACGCTCTCCGCCGCAGACTGGGACACGCTGCTCTCGGGCCTGGACGCGGCGCGCGAGATCTGCAGCGCCCACGGCCTGCGCTGCGCCCTGCACCCGCACGTCGGCACGATGGTCGAGGGCCCGGCCGAGATCGCCACGCGTGCTGGAGCGCTCGACGGTCGAGCTGTGCCTCGACACGGGCCATCTCGTCATCGGCGGCAACGACCCCGTCGAACTGGCCCGGCGCGCGGCGGACCGGGTGAGCCTCGTGCACCTCAAGGACGTCGACGGGCCGCTGGCCGCGCGGGTGCTCTCCGGGGACCTGACCTACTCCGACGCCGTGCGCCTCGGCCTGTACGTGCCGCTGGGCGCCGGCTCGGTCGACGTGGCCGAGTTCGTCGCCGTGCTCGAGCGCGCCGGCTACGCCGGCTGGTACGTGCTCGAGCAGGACGCGATGCTCGACGCCGATCCGGGCGACGAGGTCGGCCCTGTGGCCGACGTCCGCGCGAGCCTGGAGTTCCTGCGCTCCGCGTTCACTCGCCAGCCTGCTGCCTGACGAGCGCCTTCGGCGCCTGGCAGCGCCACGCGTCCACGATCAACTGCTCCAGCTGATCGAGCTCGACGACCGGCAGCCGGACGAGCACGGCCGGGAAGCCGTTGTAGTGCGGCTCGGTGAAGAACACGTCCGCGTCCTGGGCCAGCAGCGCCGCCTTGTCCTGCTGGTCGACGACGCGCACGGCGATCACGTCGTCGCGCGGCACACGCGGCTGCTTCGGCGCGACGCGCTCGTTCCACGCCCAGACGAAGCCCTTGTCCTTGCCCTTGTTGCGCACCGAGAACGCGAAGCCCCGGTCGCTCTCGGTGGTGTCGGGCAGCGAGAGCGCGATCCGGCGCACGTCCGCTTGGTCGGCCATGAGCCCGATTGTCCTCTCCTGCGCGAAGCGGGCGCCCGCGAGGATCACGCCCGCCGCCCTCGTCTCGGCGTCACCCTGGGTGAGCGGTGAGGGCGTGCGCGCGGCGAGACGCGTGACGATCCGGCGGCACAGCGCGCCGTGGCCCGCGTCCAGGTGCGCGGCGCAGGACGCGTCCGTGAGCGCGATCACAGCGCCGGCGCGGGACCTGAGGTCGACATCCATGCTTTGACTCTCCGGAACTCGGTGTGTCGGGGAAGCAAGCCGTTCGCTCCGGACGCGGGCGCTCCCGGCCGCCCACGGCGACCGCGCGTCCTGACGCCGATCACACGAGCTGCTCGGCGACGGCGAGCCCGAGCCGCTTGACCGCCACCCGCGTGTCGCGCCGCAGCGCCTCGAGGCTGTAGGTCCCGCAGTCGAGCATCGTGGCCAGCTCGTCGTCATACGGGATCGTCACCGCGCGGTGCAGGTGCTCGGCCCGGAAGCGGTCCTCGACGGCGGCCGGCTGCTCGAGCGCCTTGTTGATCGCCACCGTGGCGTGGTCGTGGCGGACGTGCCGCAGCGCCTCCAGCACGACGGACGCCGTGACCCACTCCGGCGTCGTGACCAGCACGACCCGGTCCGCTCGGTCGGTCACGAAGCGCACGAGCGGCCCGACGATCCCCGTGCCGAGATCGAGCAGCACGACGTCATAGAACGTCGACAGGAATGCCACGAGCTCGCCATAGCCCTGCGTGCCCAGCCGGGCGGGCAGCTGAGCGTCCGCCGGCGCGCCCACCAGATGCAGGCCGCTCGCCAGCCGTGACACGTACGGCGTCAGCTGCGCCGCCGTGTTGAGCCGATCGGCGTCTCTGAGCAGGTCCGCCAGCGACCGCGGCGACCGCCGCGCGTCGGGCGCGAGCCGCGCGAGCGTCCCGAAGTCCGGGTTCGCGTCCACGGCCACCGTGCGCAGCTTCAGGTGCGAGGCCAGCAGGTTCCCGACGAGGAACGTCGCCGTCGTCTTCCCCACCCCGCCCTTCGGGCTGATCAGCGCCACCGTGTTCGGCCGCGTCACCCCGGGATGCGCCCGCAGCCGCAGCTCGACGCCCGCCTCCTCGCGCTCCTTGCGCGACACGAGCACCCGCTGCGCCCGCCTGTGCAGCCGCCCCAGCAGATCGAGCGGCGCCGGCCGACCATCCACGACCGGATCGGGATGCACATCGGCCCGCCGCAGCGTCGCCGTCACTGCAGCTCGAGCCTCGTCCCGACGGGCAGCAGGTCCCGATCCCCGGTCCCGATCCGCGCCCCATTGAGGTCCCACAACCGATTGACCTCCCGCGCGACCCGAGCCACCGTCGCCCGCCCACCCAGGACGTCACTGGCGATAGACCACAGCGACTCCCCGGCGATCACGACATGCGCCCGAACCCCGGCCCGAGCCCGCTCCACATCCGCCGCCGCCACGGGCCGCGCCACGCTCGCCTGCCGTACGGGAGCGGCGTGCGCCGCCTGCTGCGGCACCGCAACCACGACCCGCAGCTGCGTCCCACGCACCAACGGCCGCTGCCGCACACGCCGAGACTCCGCCGCATGCACCGCCGCAGCGGCGCCCCGCACCGCCGCCTCCTCGGGCACACCGTGCCGGCTCACCGGCGCCTGCGGCTTGCCTGCGACGGGCGCGACGGGCGCCGCCGGCGCAGTCGCCGCCGTCGACCCATCAGGCACGGGCGCCGCCGGCGCGGGCGCAGTCGCGGGCGCCGACCCTCCCGGCCCCGTCGCCGGAGCCGCCCCACCGCTCGGCTTGACGGGCTTCGCGGCTACCGGAGCCGCCGCCACCGGCGCAGGAGTCGCCGTCGCAGTGGGCTCCGCTGCCCCGCCCGACCCGGGATCAGCCTGCTCCGCCAAGTCCGGCCCGACCGGCCCCGAGTCGTCGTCCGGCTCGGGCGCCGCTGAATTCGGGTCCACCGCTCCATCGTCGGACGCGCCCGCGGAGCCTTCCGGGTCGGAAAGGTCGCCGCCGGTGACGTTGGCCGGGTCCGCCGTGCCGGCACCTTCCTGGTCCCCACTCGCGGCGAGCACTGACGCCGGAGACACGGACGAGACCGCCAGCACCCCGGCCGCAAGCAGCGCCTTGGTTCGAACCGTCACGATCCCATCGCTCGGCACCCGGCCGGCCAGCCGATCGCTGCAGCACACCGGACACGAGGGATGGAACCCCAGCCGACCGTGGTCACCTTCTTCCCGTACGTGAGCACTCAGGGATGCCATCGTCCCGTCCTTTGAGTCGGCGTCGTCATGGCGGTCAGTTGAATGGGTCAGTCACACAGCGGTACTGGCGGACTCCGTCCGGGATCTGATCGGGCACCAGAGTCTACCCTGCCGGTCTGGTCTGTGATGACGAGGTCGTCGACCCGCCCGGGTTCAGTCGTCGACGGATACACGTCAGCCGTCAGTTCGCCGCCCGGTGCGAGCGTCACAGCGTGGAGCGCTGCACTCAACTCGTTGTGCGTGGGAAGACGGCGACCAGGCGTGTCGAATCCGCCTGCATCCTGGCACGTGATCACCGCGCCCGTATAGATTGCTGCCGGGCGTGGCGTCCGCTCGACGCACACGTCTGCGATCGGCAAACGTATCGAGCGGGCACCGTTGCAAGAGATCATCGCCGGTGAACTCGCCGAGTCGGTCCGCTACTGCCGCCCGCGGTACACGCCCAAGCCGTGACTCGCGGATCTGACGCCCCGTGAGCGAGTTGGGCTTGAGCTTGGCCGCCGCGATACGAGTGGTTCTTGATACTGGAACCGTTGATCCGCACCGCGGCATAGGACGACCCGCCGAGCGCGATGCACACCGCGAGGGTGGACATCACATTGGCATAGGTCAGGTGAGCCCGCAGCCATCGGATTGACGGCCGCTCGTTTCGGTTCCCCATCAACGTCCTCTCACGACGACGGTCATGCGGCGGCGAGCCGCCGAGGGCGAACGGGTAGCCCGCCTCTTCGGGCAGCTTCGCACGGAAGCGATAGCGCTGCACGCCATAGGTGCGCGTGAAGTGGTACCGAGCGCTCCAGTGCCCGACCTGGTCGGTGCGGAGCGTGCGGAACGTCTCCCACCTCTTCGGTAGGCGGACTTGAAGCTCGAGCAGCTTGCCGCCAGGCGGCGCCGGCAGTGTTCGGAGCGCTCCGGTAAAGGTCACAGTCTGGCCGTTATGCAGATGGCGCCGGTTCACAGTCAGCGAAGTCGCCGCGGGGACGGTCATGGTCACCGTCGTCTGCGCCGGCAGCATGACCGCCGATCCGGCGAACCCGAAGCGAAGGGTTTGGCTGCTGCTTCCGCTCGCCGAGTAGATGAAGCGGCCGTCGCCATCAGTCTGCACCGTCCCAACCTGGTGCTCGGGCGTGGTCGACGAGCTCGCCGAAACGCCGATGGATTGGCCTGAAACGGGCTGACCCGCTGCGTTCACCAGACGACCCGAAACCCGAATCGTGGCGCCCGGCGCCACGCGAGCCGCGGCATCGACGGAGGTGACCCGGTGCCGGACGCGCACGCGCTTGCCGTGCTTCCGACGAAGCTGCACCACGGTTCGCGCCGTCTCGAAGCCAGCCCGCACGACCATCGGCGTCCGCAGGGGGAGGTTGAGCGCCATCGGCTGCCCGTCGGTGCGGAGCGTCGTCGACGCTTGGTTCTGCGCCTGATCGAGCGCGGTCGCGCGCAGGACATACGCCCCGGCCGGAATCGCGGCGTCGTCAATCCTGGCGAGGAGATGCCCGTCGTGCAATTGTGTCGGAAGCTCCTGCCACACGCCCGAGCCGTTCTGGCTCATCTCGATGGATCCCGCTCGCGACGCCGGATACGGCATCGCTCGCGTCGACGGTGACGAGCGTCGGATCGGACGGTGACATCGGTTCGAAACGCACTTCCGGCGGATCCGGGTCATATCGCAGCGATACCGGCGTTGACGCGGCAAGCTCCGTTTTATTCCCGGCGGCGTCGCACCCGCCAGAGACTGAGCTGCCACTCGCCGGTGCCGGAACGGCGAGCGCGAGGCTCGAAATCCCATCACCCATTTGACTTCCGCTGACGCAGTTACCGCCAGCCGGCAGGACAGAGCTTGTAGCTGACGCCGGCGATCGGCGCTCGATCCTGCTCCATCGGGTTCATCCACGTCGCCGTGAAGCCGTTCGCGTTCGCCAAGCGTCGCCGCCCTGGACACCGACATCGACGCGCGCGCGGCGGCGTCCTGTCGACGCGGACCGTGACCGGGGCGGATGCCGCCGCGTTGCCGCCAGGATCGAACGCCGTAAGCGCGAGCGCTTGCGTGCCTTCAGCAAGGTGCTCCGTGTCGACACTGATCTGACCACCGCCGTTCGGACACGGCGTCGACGGAGTCGTACGTGATCGGTCTTCGGGATGGCTCCAGCGCACAGGCGGGCGTCGGTGCCGACGTTCCCGCCCGGATGCGTTCGCGTCCACCTTCGAGATCCCGATGTTGTCGCTCGCGTCGTAATTCAGGGGCTGTGTGCCAGCGACCCACTGACCGACGGCGAGCGGCGTATCGGGTCTGATGCTGACCGTCGGCGGTTGGAAGTCTTGAATGACCACCTGGAAGTGGTCGATCTCCAGGAAGTTGGACTTGCGTGCGGAGCACCCGCCCGGCCAGAAGCACGCGAAGCGGGCGATGATCTCGTTGGTGCCGGCGATGCTGTGGGTGCTGGTCTTCTCCGCTTCATGCGCGAGGGGCTGAGGGCAGCGCGATCTAGCGACATTCTTCGCGATCTTGCGCTTCGACGCGGCGTCCTTCGCGTATCTGCGCCCAGACGTCGACCGCGTAGCGGCAATCGGGTCGATGCTGGAATCCGCCGTAGATGATCGACTCGAACTGGGTGCCGGGCGGCGCGAGCATGACCATGGCCGAGTACGAGCCGTACTTGACCTTGCCGGCCCGCGGGATGTTGGACAGGACGAGGCCGCGCCGACCCGCCCCTGCGGTGTTGCAGGCGCTCCTCCAGCGCATGCCGAAGGTCGCGTGCGGCGTCAGCGCGTCCGTGCTGAAGTTGAGCAGGTCCGACTTGCAGTTCGCCACCTCGTACTGGCCGTTCGCCGCGCGGGCGATTGGGGCCGCTGCGAGCGTCGCGGCGACGAGTGCGGCGGTGAGCAGCCAGAGCCGCAGGGTCCGACGGGTACGCATTGCCCTCCCTCCCTCGTGCAGCGCCATCACCGCCCTCTAGGCCGCTGGAGCGAATGCTCGCCCCCCTCTCGGAGACGTCTTCTATTCCACCCGACCCTGCGCGGTCAAGGAACGTCGCCGGCCGGAATGGGCGGGCCGGATTCGGAGGGGCTCGTGGGCGCGAACTGAGGTCCGCGTGAGCAGGGATTAAGCCGCGGACGGCGTGGCGGGCGCGTTCCGACGCTCCAGAAACCGCTGTCAGTGCGCGGACCTGGGGATTCCGCCCGGAATCTGGCGTGTCGGCGCTACCAGCCGGTGAGGCCGGTGAGGCCGGCGGGCTGCGGGAGCTCGCGCACCACGGGCACGACGAAGGCGTGAGAGGCGGGGCGGCGGATTGGAGTGGCGAGGATGGTCATGGTGGGTGCTCTCCTCAGCGGCGGCGGAAGCGGCGCGGGGCGGCGGCGATGCGTTCGGCCCGGTATGCGTGGGCCAGGTGCGGGTGGATCAGCGAGGGGTTCATGACACTGGGAACCCTCCCACCCGGGCGCCCGGGTTCTCAGGTGGCTGGCTGGAGTCTTGCGGGCGCCGAGCCCCCATCTGCGAGTGCGGTCTGCGCCCCCACCAGGGCGGTTGGCCGCACTCGCATGGGCTGGCCGGCCTTCCAGCACGCGCGCCGGTTGTGGCAGCGCTCGAGTCCCTGCAGCAGCCGGTGCAGCTCGTGGCGCTGCGGGCGGGTCAACTGGCCGGCGAGGTTGTGCAGCTCGAACGGGTCGTGGGCGATGTCGTAGAACTCGCGCTCGCGGGCGGCGTCGCGGTACTCGACCCAGACCGCCTCGACGGGATGGTCGAAATGCGGCAGGCGCGGGGCGGAGATGCGGATCGCGTCATAGGTGGTCGGGTCGCCGCCCAGCTTGCCGTCGTCGAAGTCGGGATCGCGCGGGCCGCCCGGGTGGCCGCGGTGCTCGATCAGGCCCAGCGTCCGCCAGCGCGGCACGCCGCCCCGGGGGTGCAGCAGCGGCACGAGGCTGTGGCCGTCGACCGCGGGGCTCGGCCGCCCGCCGGCCAGCTGCACGAACGTGGGATAGAGGTCGGTGTTCTGGGCGATCTGGTGGACGACGCGGCCGTGCGGGACGCCCGGGCCGGCGACGATCAGCGGCACGCGGATGTCGCTGTCGAACGCGGTCATCTTGCCCCAGGTCAGCCGGTGCTCGCCCATGTGGAAGCCGTTGTCCGAGCTGAACACGATGTACGTGCTCCGCCGCAGGTGCTCGGCCTTCAGCTGCGCCTCGATGCGCCCGACCATCGCGTCGACCGCCTCCACCGACTGCGCGCGCTTGCGGAAGCTGTCGTCGATGACGCCGATCTCCGCCGGCGACAGCGGGGCGCGCTGGCCGAGCCAGGCCGGCGGGTTGGTGTTGCCGGCGTCGAACGACGGATAGCGCGGCGCGACCAGCCCCGGGAAGTCGCAGGCGTTGCGCGGCGACGGCGTGTAGGGCCGGTGCGGCGCGAACGTGGCCACCTCCACCGCGAACGGCCGCGTCGCGTCGCGCCCGATGAACCGCTGTGCGTCCCGGCCGAGCACGTCGACCTCGTAGTGGTCGCTGCGCTTGCCCGCGACGGCGGAGTCGGCCTGCGGGCCGCCCGGCGCGCAGCCGCCGGTCGGCCCGCCGTAGCGGTCGAGCCGGCCGTTGTCGTCGAGGACGTAGTTGAACTCCTTGTAGCCGCTGAAGTTGCTGACGTGCCAGTCCGACCAGCCGGGCGGCACGGGCGGTCTGGTGCGTTTCATCGACGGGTCGCCGTAGCCGTTGATGAACTTGCCGAGCATCGAGGTGGCGTAGCCCCGGCGCCGCAGCGCAACGGCGAACGTCCGCTTGCCCAGGCCCTGCTGGCGGAACTTGAACCAGCCGCCGTGGGGCCTGTAGTTCGAGGTCACGTGCGTGTCGTGGGGGAAGTCGCCGGTGAAGATCGTCGAGCGCGAGGGGCAGCACAGGGAGTCCGCGACGAAGTAGTGGTCGAATGTCTCACCGCGGTGCGCCAGGGCCACGATGTGCGGCGCGAACCGGCGGTTGATCAGGTTCCAGGACAGGTCGTCGGTGAGGATGAAGACGATGTTCGGCTCCGTGCCGGACCTCGGGGCCGCCGGCGGGGCGGACGGGCGGGGCAGCTGCACGATCTGCGGGCGGTCCGGGGTCGAGTCGGCGCCCCGGACCACGAGCCCGACGAAGACCACGAGGACGAGTCCCGTGGCGAACGTCCACATCCATCTCACGCGCATGCGGTGCGCCACCCTAGTAACGATCTGGGAGCACTGCGTGAAGAGATCATGCTCCTCTCATCCGCGGTAGCGCCGGCGCGCCGCCCGGTACCGTCGGGCAGATGACCGCGCTCCCCGCCGGCCCCACGGAGTCGCCGATCCTGCAGACGGCGCGCTGGGTGGCGCGGCCGATCCGCTTCCTCGAGGACTGCCGGCGCCGCTACGGCGACGTGTTCAGCGTGACGTTCCAGGGCTTTCGGACGCCGCTGGTGATGGTTGCGCGGCCCGATGTCATCCGGGCGCTGTACGCCGAGCGCCGGCACGGGCTGCCGCCGGGGCGCACGCTCACGCTGCGGCCGCTGGTGGGTGCGCGGTCGCTGCTGCTGCTGGAGGGCGAGGAGCACCTGGCGCGCCGCCGGCTGATGACGCCGCCGTTCCACGGCGAGCGCATGCGCACGTATGAGGCGGTGATGCGCGAGGCCGCCGCGCGCGAGCTGGCGTCGTGGCCGGAGGGGCGGCCGTTCGCGGTCCACCCGGGCATGCAGGCGATCACGCTCGAGGTGATCCTGCGCGCGGTCTTCGGCGTCGCCGACGACGCCCGGCTGCGGACGCTGCTGCGCAACCTGCTCGCCACCACGACGTCGGTCGGCCTGCAGGTGTCGGTCATGTTCGGGCGCCGGCGGCCGCTGGAGCGGCTGCGTGAGATGGCGCAGGAGATCGACGAGCGGCTGCTCGCCGAGGTCGCGCGGCGGCGGCGGGCGCCCGGCGACGACATCTGCTCGCTGCTGGTCGGCGCGGGCATGGAGGACGCCGAGGTCCGCGACCAGCTGATGACGCTGCTGATCGCCGGCCACGAGACGACCGCGACGGGGCTCGCCTGGGCGCTCGACCTGCTCGCCCACCACCCTGACGTGGCGGCCCGCGCGCGGACCGGCGGCGACGCGTACCTGCGCGCGGTCGTGTCCGAGTCGCTGCGGCTGCGGCCGGTGGTCCCGCTCGCCGGCCGGCGGCTCGCCACGGACCTGGCCGTCGACGGGCTGACGCTGCCCGCCGGCACCGACGTCACGCCGGCGATCTGGCTCGCCCACACGCGTGCGCGCGACTATCCCGAGCCATACGCGTTCCGGCCCGAGCGGTTCCTGGAGAACCCGCCCGCCACCTACACCTGGGTGCCGTTCGGCGGCGGCGTGCGGCGCTGCATCGGCGCGGCGTTCGCGGAGCTCGAGATGCGTACGGTGCTGCGTGAGGTCCTGGCCCGCTTCGAGCTCCGCCCCGCCGGCCGGGGGCCCGAGCGCGTCGCCCGCCGCAACGTGACGTTCTCGCCACGCCACGGCACGCGGGTCATCGTCAGCCGGCGCTAGGCGATCGGGGCGTCCCAGCGCAGCGGCATCAGCTCCGGCGGAGGCAGCTGCGGCGGGGCGGGAGGCGGTTTGCGCGGTCGCCGCCGGAGCACCACGCCCCCGGCCACGAGGGCGGCCAGGGCCAGCGCCAGCAGCAGGACGCTCGGTCCGTCGTGGCCAGGCGCCGGCGGCGGGCCGGACGCGACACGCAACGGGTACCCGCGCGCGGCACGGGCGAGCAGCGGTGCGGCCCGGCGCTCGGCCGCCGCCACCGTCCGGCGAGCCGCGGCATAGCCCGGTGCGGAGTCGGCCCTGGCGAGACGGTCGTAGGCGGCCGCCAGTTCCAGCAACGCGGAGACGAGTGGCCGCTGGGCGGGCCCGGCGAGCGGGCGGAGCGCGTCCGCGGCCCGCTGGTGCGCGGACGCGAGCGTGCGAGCGCCGGCCGCCTGCGCCGGGTGGGTGCGGGCGCGCTGCAGCGCCGCGCGGGAGGTCACGCGCTCGCGGTCGAGCCGGCCGAGGATCGCCGGCAGGCGCAGCTGGAACGCGACGTCCGGCGACGGAGCGAGCGCGGCCGCACCGGAGAGGCCGGTGACGCCGGCGGCGCACGTGTCACATGCCAGCGCGAGGACGCCGGCGCTGGTGGGGAGCACCGTCACGCGCCCGTAGCGCCATGCGGGACGACCGGCGAGCCGCGCGGCGCGCCTCGGACCGCCCGCAGGCAACGCGGCCGGGAGCAATGACCGGGCCGCCGGCGGCGTCAGCGTGAGCGTCGCGCGGTTGTCCCGGCCGATCGCGAACGTCAGTGTCGAGGCGTCGCGCGGTCCGGCGAGCCGCCAGCCGGCGGGGACCGTGACCGTGACCGGGCCGACGCGAACAGGCTGCGTGGCCGCTCGGGCGGTGCCCGGTGCCGCGGCGAGCCCGAGTGCGGCGAGCGCGAGGCAGCGACCGGTCATCCCGAGGAGTCGAATCCGCCGGAGGAGTCGAAGATCGGCGCCGGGTGGGCGCGGTGGACAGGCGCCGGGATGACGGCCGGCGCCGGGACGGTCGGCACGGCGGTCGGCACGGCGGTGACGGTCGCCACCGCGGTCGGCACGGCGGCGGCGGTCGCCACGGCCGTGACGACCGGCGCGGGCGTGGCGGCGCGATGCACGGGGGCGGGGTGCACGGGGGCGGGGTGCGGCCGGCGTACGGGTGCGCGATAGGCGGGCAGCGCGGCCACGGCGTGCAGCGGCGTCGCCGGCTGCTCGAACGTGCGGGCGGGCGGGGCGGCGAGCGGCTCGTGCTGCGGCAGCCAGGCGACGACGACAAGCGCGCACCCGGCGCCGATCAGCGGCAGACTCAGAGCGCGCCGCATGGCACCGGGTGGAGCGCGCCGGGGACGAGGCAGCGGTCCGTGCGCCGCGGCGCCGCCCGGCGGCGGATGACGATGGCCGTGACCTTGCCGACGAACCCCGGCTCGGCGACGGAGACGGTGAGCTGTGTCCCCGCGCGAAGCGGCCGCTCGAACGGCCGCAGCCGCGCCGCGCCCCGCGCCGGGCGATAGCGGCGTCGCGGGCAGTCGCGGCCGCGGCAGGCGACGGTCACCTGGGCCGCGCGCGGCGCCGAGACGGTGAACAGCGTGATGCGCGCACCCACCAGGGTGAGCACGCCCTTGATCCGCACCACGGGGAACGGGTCCAGCAGCGGGGGCTTCGGCTGCGCGGCGACAACCGTCGGCGTCGGCGTCGGCGTCGGCGTCGGCACCGGCGTCGCGACGTCGGCGTCGGAGTCGGCGTCGGCGTCGGCGTCGGCGTCGGCGTCGGAGTCGGAGTCGGAGCAGGCTCGACGATGGCCGTCGGCTCGGAGCGCGCCTGGTCGGCTCCCGCGCCGTTGACCACCCGCAGCCGGACCCGCAGCGCGCCGCCCGCGTCGGCCGCGTCGACCGTGTACGTGCGCGCCGTGGCGCCGGCGATCTCCTTGCACGCGCCGGCGGGAGTCGGGCAGCGCAACCAGGCCCACGTCGCCTGCGGCGCCGGGTCGCCGGTCACCGTGGCGTTCGCCGTGAGCGACGCGCCCACCTGCGGCGTGCCCGCGATCGTCGGGCCGGAGGTGATCCGAGGCGCGGTGGCTGCACGCGCGACTTCGGCGGCGAGCGCCGCGAAGCACGCGGCAGCCGTGATCGCGACGCAGAGGCGCCGTCGCGCTGGCCGAGGACCCAGCATCGACAGGCGATTCTTCACCGCCCTCTTGGTGGGATCAACACGCCGGGCCTGGACGAAGGCATAGGCCCGCGGCGACTTGACCAGGTCCTGGACCTCATCCGCCGGATCCAGGAGCGCGGGCTGCCGGTGATCCTGATCAGCCACGACGTGCCGCACGTGTGGGAGGTGGCCGACCGGATCCACCGGGGCGCAGGACCCGTCGGAGGTCCCGTCGGCGCCGCGGTAGCTGAACGCAACCTGGCCGGCAGCCCCGCGAGCGGTCCAGAGAACGCGGGGCGTGGTAGTTGAAGACGCGATGGGTCTGCCGGCGATCGCGCGGCCTCCCGCGCTGCCCCATGTCGGACCGCAGGTCCTCGCCTCCGCGCGCCGGCACGCCGGGCTGCTCGCGCTGTTGGCCGCCGGCGCGGCGCTGCGCGTGCTCGCCGAGCTCGCCGTCTATCCGGGGATCTGGTTCTCGGACACCAACTCGTATGTCCGCTCCGCGGCGACCGGCGTGCTGTCGGTGCAGCGCGTGGTGGGCTATTCGCTTGTCGTCGCGCCGTTCTGGCGGCTCGGGAGCGCGGCCGCCCTGATCGTGTTCCAGCACGCGCTCGGCCTGGCGATGGTCGCGCTGCTCTATGCGCTGCTCGTCCGGCTGGGCGTGCCGCGGTGGCTGGCGGCGCTGGGCGTCGCGCCGGCGGCGCTGGACGCTTACCTGCTCGACATCGAGCACATGGTGATGGCGGAGACGGCCTTCCACGCCGCGCTCGTGGTGGCCGTCGTTCTGCTGCTGTGGCGCAGCCGGCCGGGCCCGCTGTTGGCCGGCGCCGCCGGGCTGGCGCTCGGCTACGCCGGGGTGACCCGCAGCGTGGGCCTACCGCTCGTCGTGCTGTTCGCCGTCTACGTGGGCATCCGGGGCGTCGGTTGGCGCCCGCTCGCGGCGTGCCTGGCCGGCTGGCTCGTGGTGGCCGGCGCCTACGCCGCGCTGTTCGACGTCCAGCACGGCCACGTCGGGTTCACGCGCTACGGCGGCCGGTTCCTCTACGCCCAGGTCGCGCCGTTCGCCGACTGCTCGCTGCTGGGCTCCGTGCCCAAGAACGAGCGCCGCCTCTGCCCGGATCCCGCTCACCGGCTGCCGCGCAACGCCTACCTCTGGGGGAAGCGCGCGCCGGTCCACGGCATGCCCGTCAACGCGGACGGCCGGATCCGCGACTTCGCCGTGCGGGTGATCCGGCGCCAGCCGCTCGACTACGCCCGCCTCGTCGCCTCCAGCCTCGTCCACTACTTCGAGCCCGGCCACCACACCGGACGCGACGACTACGACCCCTCGGTGTGGCGGTTCCCCGCAGATCCGCGACACTGGGCATATCCCGGCTACCGCGGGCCGCTGCGCCCCGCCCCGCCGCACCGGAGCAGCATCGATCCGGGCCGGTACATCGGCGCGTTCGCCGGCCGGCCGCGGGTGGACGTGCGCGCCTCGCGCTGGCTGCACGCCTACCAGTCGGTGGCGTACTCCTCGGGCCAGGTCCTCGCCCCGTGCCTGCTCGTGGTGCTCGTCGCGCTGGCCTGGCGCCGCGGCAGCGCCCGCCTGCGCGCCGCCGCCGCGTTGCTGGCGGGCTGCGCGCTGACGCTGCTGGCCGTCGCCGCCGCGCTGTCGCTGTTCGACTACCGCTACGAGCTCGGCGCGGTGATCCTGCTGCCCGCGGCCGCCGCGCTCGCTGCGACGGCGCTGCTGCGACCGGAGGAGGGATGACCGTCGCCGCGCGACCGCTGCGGCCGGCGGTGCGCCTGCCCGCCGCGGCGCGCCGCCACTGGCCCGCGGGGGCAGTGCTGCTCGCCGGGGCGGCGTTGCGCGTGGTGGTGATCCGCGCGTACGACCCGCTGTTCTGGTTCACGGACACGGGGCGCTACCTGCGGTACGCCGCGCTCGGGCGGCCGGACACCCAGCGGCCGTGGGGCTACTCCGGTTTCCTGCGCCTCTCGCTGCATCCCCTGTCCGAGCGCGGGGTGGTCGTGCTCCAGCACGGGCTGATGCTGGCCTGCGCGGCCCTGCTGTACGCGTTCGCGGTCCGCCGCGGAGCGCGGCCGTGGGCGGCGGCGCTGGCCATCGCGCCGCTGTGCCTGTCGCCGTTGGTGGTCAACGTCGAGCACCACCTGCTCTCCGACTGGCAGTTCGTCGTCCTGGTCAGCGCGGCGCTCGTCCTGCTGAGCTGGTCTGACCGGCCACCCGCCTGGGCGTGCGGGCTCGGAGGCCTCGCGTTCGGCGTCGCGGTGGACACCCGCCAGGTCGCGCTGCCGCTGGTCGGGGTCCTGCTCGGCTATCTGCTCGCCCGGCGCGCGGGCGTCGTCCGCGTCGCGGCGTTCACGCTCGCCGTCGCCGCGCCGGTGGCCGGCTACCTGCTGTGGATGCACTCGACCTACGGCGTCTACGACTTCACCACGTGGAGCGGGAAGATGCTGTACGCGCGCGTCGCGCCGATCGCCGAGTGCGACCGGCTCGGCCGGCTCAGCGCGCAGCAGCGCGAACTGTGCGACCCGCGGCCGCTCGGCCGGCGCCCGGGCCAGAGCGAGTACCTGTGGACGGGTGGGAAGGGCCCGCAGCGGCACCTGCCCGACGCCGTCGTGCTCTCGTTCGCGCGCAAGGTCGTCGTCCACCAGCCGCTGGCCTACGGACGCACCGTGGCCACCGAGATCGGCGAGGTGTTCCTCCCGGGCCGGACGCAGCATCGCGGCGCGGCCTGCGTGGCCTACTGGGACTATCCGGACCCGTGGCCCGGCGGCTGCCGGAGGGATGCGGTGGGCACGCGGCTGTGGCGCGAGCACCCGTTCACCGTCGACCGCACGCTGGCGGACGGGCTGATCGCCTATCAGCGCCTCGACGCCGCGGCCGGCCCGCTGCTGCTCGCCTGCGTGGCGCTGGTCGCGCTCGCGCTGGCTCGGCGACGGCTGCGGCTCGACGCGGCGCTGTGGGCGGCGGTCGGTCTCGTGCTGCTCGTGGCCACCATGGCCACCGCGGACTTCACCTACCGCTACACCGTGCCGCTGTACGCCACGCTCCCCGTGGCCGCGGTCCTGGCCTCGAGGCGAGTGCAATGAGCGTCGAGCTCACGATCCTGATGCCGTGCCTCAACGAGGCCGAGACCATCGCCACCTGCATCGACAAGGCGCATGGCTTCCTCGCCCGCGCCGGCGTCGCCGGCGAAATCCTGATCGCGGACAACGGCTCGAGCGACGGCTCGGTGGAATATGCGCTGGCGCGCGGCGCCCGCGTCGTCGCGGTGACCGAGCGCGGCTACGGGGCGGCGCTGCGGGCGGGGATCGCCGCCGCGCGCGGTCGCTACGTCATCATGGGCGACGCCGACGACAGCTACGATTTCTCCCGAACCTCGAGCTGTTTCGTCGCACAGCGCTGCGCGAAGGCTCCGACCTCGTGATGGGCAACCGCTTTCGCCGGCGGCATCGCCCCGGCGCCATGCCGTTCCTGCACCGCTATCTCGGCAATCCCGTGCTCAGCCTGATCGGGCGGATGTTCTTCCGCTCCGGCATCCGCGATTTCCATTGCGGCCTGCGCGGCGTTCGCCGCGACGCCATCCTTGCGCTCGGACCTCCGGACCTCCGGCATGGAGTTCGCCAGCGAGATGGTGGTGCGCGCCGCGCTCAACCGGCTTGCCATCACCGAGGTCCCGACCACGCTTGCGCGTCGACGGCCGGAGCCGGCCGCCGCATCTGCGGACCTGGTCGGACGGCTGGCGCCATCTGCGCTTCCTCCTGATGTTCGCGCCGGGCAAGACGCTGGTCAGCCCCGGTCTGGCGCTCGCCGCGCTCGGACTCGCGGGGACCGCGCTGCTCGGGCCGGGGCCCCGCGCCGTGGGCGGCGTCGTGTTCGACGTCAACGCGCTGGCCTACGCCTGCGCAGCGGTCCTGGTGGGCGTGCAGATGGTGCTGCTCGGCGGCCTGGCCCAGGTCTACGGGAGCACCGAGGGCCTGACCCACCGGCCGCTGCCGCGCTGGACGGCGCTTCTGCGGCTCGAGACGGCGGGCGCGGTCGGCGTGACGCTCGGCGCGCTCGGCCTCGTGGGTTCCGCCGCCGCCCTGGAGCACTGGCGCAGGCTCGGATTCGGCGACCTCTACCCGCGCGGCACGGTCCGGCTGGTCCTGCCCTCTGCGTCGCTCGTGGCGCTCGGCGCGCTCTGGCTGTTCACCGGATTCGTCGGCAGCCTGCTCACGCTGCGCGGCGTGCGCGAGACGCCGACGGCTGCGAGCGGGCCGGCGGCGGGTCGCCGGGAGCGACCCGCCGCCGGGGCGCCCAATCAGTGACCGTGCCCCATGCGCGTCGTCAGGCCGTAGCCGAACGGATACAGCGGGTCGTAGTGCTTGTCGCCGACGTTGATCGGCTCCTGCGCCAGCGTGCGCGGCCAGGTGACCGGCAGCTTGCCGGTGTAGGGCCGCACGCCGAACAGGTCGTCGGCCACGCCGGTGCCCTCGCTGCCCGGCAGCCAGGCGGCGACGATCCCGTCCGTCTCGCCCTGCAGCGCCGGGTCGATGATCAGCGGCCGGCCGGACACGATCACCATCACGCAGCGCGTCGCCGCCGCGCACACCTTGTCGACCGCCGCGCGGTCGGCCGCCGACAGCTGCATGTCCTTGACCGGCCGCAGGACGCCGTTGTCGCCCGGGTCGAAGCCCCACTGCGGGCCGAACACGTCACCGAAGCCCTCGGAGTACGGCGTCTCACCGACCACGACGATGCCGGTGGCGCCCTTCGGGACGGGCGCCGAGGCGTCCGCGCTGTAGGTCACGGGGCCGCCGGGCGTCCTGGCGGATGCCGTCGAGGATCGTCGTCCCCGGGATCACGTTGGTCGAGCCGCCCTGCCAGGTCAGCGTCCAGCCGCCGGCCTGGTTGCCGATGTTGTCGGCGTTGGAGCCGGTCACGTAGACCGGGGTCCGGCCCTGCACCGGCAGGGTCCGCTGATCGTTCTTGAGCAGCACCTGCGATTCCGAGGCAGCGTGGCCTGGACGAGACGCGGACGTGCCACCAGATTGTTTCGATACTCGAAGCCCCCGCCTCGAAATCGATCGGAACAATGACACATCTCGTCCAAAAAGGAGACATTGCAGGTCGGCTGATCGGGTAGGCGCGGACTCATCCGGTCCTTCGGCAGGGGAGACGTGATGAGTTCGACCACTCGTAGAGGCTTGTTGGTGCGCGGTGGGGGCGCGCTGGCCGCCGGCGCGCTCGCCGGCACGGCGAGGCCGGCGCCTGCGCGGGCCGCCGGCCGGCCACAGACGCTGTCGGTCAGTTATCCGCTCGGCCCGTTCGTGCGCGACCCGGCCAACCCGATCCTGCGGCCCGGTACCCAGCCGTGGGAGTCCAAGTTCGTGTTCAACCCCGCCGCGGTCGTCAAGGACGGGCTCGTCCAGCTGCTCTACCGCGCGCAGGGGCCCGACCTGCAGTCCGCGATCGGGCTGGCGACGTCGTCCGACGGCGTCCACTTCCGGCGCCGCAGCGAGCCCGTGCTCGTGGCCACCGAGCCCTTCGAGCTGCCGGGCGGCTGCGAGGACCCCCGCGTCGTGCTCGTCGGCGGCACCTACTACATGACCTACACGGGCTACGACGGGACGAGCGCGCGGCTCTGCCTCGCGACGTCGCGCGACCTCGTGCACTGGACCAAGCACGGGCCGCTGTTCCCCGACTTCGAGACGCGCGACGTCGGCAAGCCCTGGAGCAAGTCCGGCGCGATCCTCACCACCAAGGTCACCGACCCGGGCACGAAGCGCCGCCGCTACGTCATGTACTTCGGCGACAAGGACATCTACTACGCGTGGTCCGATGACCTCGTGCACTGGACGCCGGGCCCGGTCGACCAGCCGGTCATGCGCCCCGAGCCCGGCACTTACAGCGCGGAGCTGCTGGAGTCCGGTCCGCCGCCGCTGATCACCGCCAACGGCTACATCCTGTTCATCCACAACGCCGCCGCCCACGACCCGGACGGCAAGCTCGTCTACCGCGCCGGGCAGGCCCTGATCGACCCCGCCGCGCCGGTCACCGAGCTCGCCCGCCTGACCCAGCCGTTCCTCGTGCCGACGACGCCGGACGAGACGGCCGGCCAGGTCGACAACGTCGTGTTCGTCGAGGGCCTGGTCGCCTACCACGGCGAGTGGCTGCTGTATTACGGCGAGGGCGACGCGGGCGTGGGCGTCCTGCACGGGGCGCCGCGTCACCAGCCCGGATAGCGCTCCCACAACGCGTCCGCGTCGGCGTGCGCGTCCGGGCCGAAGCAGGCCAGCCAGTCGGCGATCAGCGCCTCGATCTCGTCGCGCAGCTCGAGCCCCGCGAGCCAGCGCGGCGGGATCGCGCCGGCGCCGTGGATCGCCCCGAGCAGGTTCCCGGCGATCGCCCCGGTGCTGTCGCTGTCGCCGGAGTGGTTGACGGCGAGCCGCACGCCGTGCTCGAAGCTCTCGGCGGCGAGCGCGCAGTGGACCGCGATGGCCAGCGCCTCCTCGGCCACCCAGCCCTCGCCGTGCCCGCCGGGCTCGCGCGCGCCGCGCAGCGCGGCGAGGGTCTCCTCGTGTCCGGGGCGGGCGGTCAGCTTCCGCTCGGCGGCGTCGAGCGCCGCCGGCAGCGCGTCGCCGGCGAGGATCCGGGCCAGGATCTCGGCCAGCGCGCCCGCGGCGAGGTAGCCGGACGGGTGACCGTGCGTGAGCGCGGCCACGTCGCAGGCGAGGTCGAAGCGGTCCCCGCCGAGCAGCCCGACCGGAGCGACGCGCATGACGCCGCCGCAGCCCTTGCTGTCGTTCAGCGGCTCCGCGACGGTCCCCATCCGCGCCGCGTGCAGGGCGGACAGGCACGTGTGCCCCGGCGCCCGGCGGGCGTGGAGTCCCGCGACGTCGATCAGCCAGCCGTCCGGCGGGTACCGCCAGCGCGTGCTGCGCTCGCCCTGGGTGGCCAGCCAGCGGGCGTACGCGTGGTCGACCACCGTCGGGACGTGGCAGATGCCCTTCAGGGCGCCGCGCACGTGGGCCCGGATCAGGCCCTCGGCGGTGAACATCGTCATCTGCGTGTCGTCCGTGATCGCGCCCGTCCGGCCGAACGCCTCGGCCGGCTCGGCGATCCCGCCCGGACCGAAGCGCTCCCGGATGCGCTCGATCGAGTCGAACTCGACGGCCGCGCCGAGCGCGTCGCCCACCGCGCCGCCCAGCAGGCAGCCGCGGATCCGCTCCTCGCGCTTCAACCGGCCCGCTTGTGGTACGGGCCGGCGGCCGGCGACTCGGACGCGACCGCCCCCTGGAGCCTGCCGCGTTGCGCCGCGTTCTTGCGGATCTCCGCCGGCGCGACGTACTTGAACTCCTCCGGCACGGGCTGCTTGGCGTACTCGTGCAGCTCGAAGTCGATCAGCGACGGCCGGCCGACGAACCACACCGTCGGGCGCCCGCTCGGCTTGTACACGTCGCCCCCCGGCTCGCCCCACTGGAACGTGGTGTCCGGATCGCGCATGTTGCGCTCCTCGAGCACGGTGCCCGAGTGGGCGGCGGTGGACCACTTGACGTCGCCGCCCTCGGTCCGTTCCGCGGCGCCGTCCGCCCCAGGCCGGATGCCCTGCTTCACGTTGCCCTCGATCGTGATCAGCGTGCCGGTGGCGGCGTCGTAGGACTCGACCATCACGATGTGGTCCGCCAGCGACTTGGCCGGCTTGACGCCATCGTGGCGGATCAGCGCGATGTCGCCCGGGCGGATGTCGGCCGCGGCGTCGGGCCCCTCGACGTGCCCGCGCTTGAGCCCGCGCGAGGCGTGATAGGCGGCGACCGTCCACCACTGGCCCTCGGCCCACATCGCCAGCGGGGTCCGCTCGTCGTTCACGTTCGCGGTGTAGTTGAAGAAGTCGTAGACGTTGTCGGTGTGGGCGAACGCCTTGCGCAACTGCTTGTCGAACACCGAGGCGCGGAACATGTTCGCGGCGGCGAACATCCCGCACCAGTCGGCGAGGCCGCCGTCGGGCTTGTCGAAGGCCTTGTTCGGCGAGTACCCCGAGTCCGCGAACACGTCGTCGAGCTCGTCGCGCTGGTGCGTCGCCGCGTCGCTCGACTGCACGGTGCCGGCGCGCCAGGTCGTGCGCGCCTCGGCCACCGCCCGGGCCTGCAGGATCGCCAGCGCGGCATCCTCCAGCGCCAGCGCGGCCCTGGCCAGCGCGCCGCTCTTGTCGATCTTCGGCGCGAGCGCGGCAAGCTGCGTGGCACGCTCGCGCCAGGCGATCGCGTCGTCCTTGCTCGGCAGGTGCGGGTTGTCAGCCGGCCCGTGGCTGATCGCCGACGAGTCGTTCATGGCGGCGACCACGGCGTCGCGCACGTGCGTGCCGAGGTCGCCCGCTCGCGGCGCGGCCTTGGCGATCGTGGCGGGCAGCAGGGTCTTGATCTCGGTCTCCGCGTGGCCGTAGTCGCTGTCATGACCGTCGACGAGCGTGCTCTCGAACACGAGCATGGACGGGTCGGCCAGCGGCTCGACGAGCTCGAGCGTGTCGGTGAGGTCCTTCAGCCATTCCAGCGCCGGGGCGAGGTCCAGCGCGTGCGCGTCGACCGCCGGCGCCACCCGATCCGCCAGCGCCTTCAGCTTCGGTGCGCCGTCGAAGAAGCGCGTGAGGTTGTCCGCCACCGGCGGCAGGCCAGGCACCGGCGCCGGGCGGCGGGCCAGCAGCCGCGCCACGGCCTGGTTCCCGGCCGCGCGCTGCAGTGCGAGGACCCCGTCCCCGGACCGGGCCGGCTTCGCCTGCGGCGCCGCTCCCGTTCGTCTGGGTCGCCGGGCGGTCTCGCGCATACGCACTGCAGCCTCCCGGGTCCGCCCGGCCCGGTCAATCCGGGCGCTGCCCTGTAGCGTGCGCGCATGGCCCTGACGGCGGGGATGGAAGCCAGCAGCGAGTTCCGGGTCGACGGAGGCCTGCTGACCGACGTGGACGGCACGCTGCCGATGCCGGTGCTCTCGACCCCGGGGATGATCTCGGTCATGGAGTACGCGGCGGCGCGGCTGGTCCAGCCCGAGCTGGCCCCCGGTCACGCGACGGTCGGCTTCGAGGTCTGCATCAAGCACGTCGGGGGCGCGCTCGAGGGCGCAACGTGCACGGTCGCCGCGCGGCTGCGCGAGGTCGTCGACGACCGCAAGCTGCGCTTCGACGTCGAGGTGCGTGAGGGCGAGCGCACGATCGGCGTCGGCACGCACGAGCGCCGCGTCATCTCCGTGAACCGCGACTGAACGCCGGCGACGCTGGCCGCGCACGCGTTCGACCTTCACGCGCCCCACCTGCTGGATGTCGAGGTGCTGAGCGTCCTGCGCCGGCTCGTCGCCTCCGGGGACGCGAGCGCCCAGCGGGGCGAGCAGGCCATCGACGATCTCTTCGCGCTGCCGATCGAGCGCTATCCGCACGATGTGCTGATCCGGCGCTCGTGGGATCACCGGGACAACTTCTCGGCCTACGACGCGACCTACCTCGCGCTGGCCGAAGCGCTCGCGCGCGAGGCGGCGCCGGTCCTCACCGCGGACGCCCGGTTCGCCCGGGCGGCGCGCGCGCACGCCGCCGTCCCCGTCATCCTCGCGGATTGAGGCTCGCCGGCGTATCAGCGCGCGGGGCGAGCCGCTCTCACCCTGTGTAGGGCCGCCCGGGAAGATACGTATGGGCGAGCCGCGGAATACGTAGGTATGCAGATTCGCGGCGGCCGGGGCGGACGTAGCTTCGCCCCATGCAGCACCACGAGCGCAACTACATCTCGGCGGTCACCGCCGAGCGCCGGGCGACGGCCGACCGCCATCGCCTGGCGGGCCAGGGCCAGACGTCCGAGCTCGAGCAGCTCGTGCGCCGGGCCGCCGCGGGCGACGAAACCGCCTGGGCGGCGATCATCAGCCGGTTCAGCGGCCGCCTGCGCCACATCGCGGGCGGGCACCACCTCGGATTCCGACGAGGCCGAGGACGTCGTGCAGATGACGTTCATCCGGCTGCACGCGCACATCGGCGACCTGCGCAACGCCGACGCGCTCCCGGGCTGGCTCGCCACCACGGCGCGGCGCGAGAGCCTGCAGCGGTTGCGCGCGGGCGCGCGGGCGAAAGTCGTGGACCCGGAGACCTTCGACACCATCCCCGCGGACGCGTGCCTCGAGGACGACTGCGTCGACGTCGCGCTGCGGCACGAGCTGGCCGGCGCCATCCGGCGCCTCCCGGAACGCCAGCGTCAGCTCATCGAGGCGCTCTACGCGGACGAGGACTCGGGCTACGAGACGATCTCGCGCCGGCTCGAGATGCCGATCGGCAGCATCGGGCCGACGCGCGCGCGGGCGATCGAGCGCCTCCGCCGGGACGAGCGCCTGCAGCTGTTCCGCGACGCGTAGCCGGCGCGGTCCGGGTCCGTCGCGCGGACCCGGACCACTGGCGCGCGCGCAGACGAGCGGAGATACTCCGCGGATGGTGCGGCGGCTCTCAAGCGCTCGCCTCGTGGAACGCGAGCGGGAGCTGGGCACGCTCCGCGACCTCGTCGCCGACGCCGCCGCAGGCCGGCCCGCCGTCGCCCTGGTCGGCGGCGAGGCGGGCATCGGCAAGACCCGGCTCATGGGCGAGCTCGAGCGCGCGGCGGGAGAGGCGGAGCTCCGGGTGCTCATGGGCGACTGCGTCGAGTCCGGCGGCACGGAGCTGCCGTACGCCGCGATCACCTCGGCGCTGCGGGACATCCCCCCACCCGTCCTCGCGCGGGCGTGGCGATCCGTGCCCCGACCCGTTCGCCTCGAGGTCCAGCGGGCGTTCCCGCACCTCGCGGTGGACGAGCCGCCGGCCGAGCCGCCCGCCGCCGACGCCTACACGCAGGCGCGGCTCTACGAATCGCTGTTCGCACTCCTGCGGGCGCTGACGGCGGATGCCGCGCTGCTGCTGATCGTCGAGGACTTCCACTGGGCCGACCGCTCCACGCGCGACTTCGTCGAGTTCCTCGCCCGCAACCTCCGGCACGAGCGGCTGGCGGTGGCCGTGACCTACCGCACGGACCAGCTGGCCACGGACGATCCCGTGAGCCACCTGGTGTCCGAGCTCAGACGCATGCCGTGCGTCGTCTGCGTCGAGCTCGAGCGGCTCTCGCGTTCGGCCGTCGCGGCGCAGCTCGCCGACATCCTCGGCAGCGCCGCGCCCGCCGCGCTCGTCGACGACATCTTCGGGCGCTCCGGCGGCAACCCGTTCTTCGCGGAGGAGCTGCTGGCGTCCTGGCAGCGCACGCGGACGACGACCCTGCCGGCCAGCCTGCGCGAGGCGCTGCTCGCCCGCTACCGGGCGACCTCCCCGGCGGAGCAGCGGCTGTTGGCGATCGCCGCGGCGATGCGCGGGCCGGTCGACGCGTCCGTCCTCGGCCTGGCCGCCGAGGTGCCGGCGGCAGAGCTGGCGGAGCTGTTGCGCGAGTGCTCCGAGCAGCACCTGTTCAGCCGGCTGCCGGAGGACGACCGGTTCGGGTTCCGCCACGAGGCGGTCCGCCAGGCGATCTACTCCGACCTGCTGCCGGTGCAGCGCCGGGCCCTGCACCTGACGATCGCCCGCGCGGTCGCCGCGAGCGAGCGCCCCGGCCGGCACGCCGAGCTCGCCTTCCACTGGAAGGAGGCGGGCCGCGCGCCCGAAGCGCTGGTGGCCGCCGTCGACGCCGGCCTGGAGGCGGAGCGCGCGCACGCCTTCGGCGCGGCGTTCGACCACTTCGAGTCCGCCCTGGCGCTGTGGGAGGACGTCGCGGAGCCGCCGGCGGAGCTCGCGTTCGACCGCTTCGACATCCTCGCCCGCGCCGCCGACATGGCCACCCACACGGGCAACTACGAGCGCGCCTGCGAGATCTGCGACGCGGCGCTGGGCAGCGGCGAGCCGGGTCTCGATCCGGCGCGGGCGGCGGGCTTCCACGAGCGCCGCGGCCGCTGCGAGTCCTATCGCCCGGACGCCGGCTTGACGTCCTACCGGGCGGCGCTCCGGCTGATGCCCGCCGAGCGCCACGAGGACCGCGCGCGGCTGATGAGCGAGGAGGGGTTCGCCCTCACGCTGACGAAGCGCTGGGACGAGGCGCTCGAACGCTGCCGGTCGGCGCTGCGGCTCGCGCTCGAGGTGCAGTCGCCGGCGGCCGAGGCCTACGCGCGGATCGCGCTCGGCGTCGCGCTCGGCTTCGCCGGCGACCCCGAGGCCGGAGCGCGGGAGCTGGTGCTGGCGCACGGGCTCGCGCGCGCGGCCGGCCGCGACCAGGACCGCCTGCGCAGCCAGCTCTACCGGTCCGAGCTGCTGCGCCTGCAGGGCGATGTCGGCGCCGCGCTCCAGCTGACGCTCGAGACGGAGGGCGTGGCGGAGCAGGTCGGCATGTACGGCGCGTTCGGGCACTTCATGAGCCTGAACGCCGCGTTCGACCTGTTCTTCCTCGGGCGCTGGGATGAGGCGGCGGAGCGCATCGCGGGGCTCGCCGATGCGCAGGTCGAGGCGTGGGACTGGCTGCTGCGCGAGCAGGTCGCGGGACAGCTCGCGCTGGCGCAGGGGAACCTCGACGCCGCGGAGTCGCACCTGGGCCGCGCGCTGCGACTGTTCCGTGACGGCGCGCCGCCGGAATACGCGCCCGACGTCTATGCCCCGCTCGCGGAGCTCGCGCTGGCGCGCGGAGACCTCGCTCGCGCGCGCGAGGTGATCTCCGAGGGCCTCTCCCGGGTCGACATGCGCGACCACCTCCATGCGCCGATGCTGTTCGCCATGGCCGCGCGCGTGGATGGCACGTGGCCGGCCGCCGAGCTCGACCAGGTGCTCGCCCCCGCCGACGGGCGCCAGGTGCCGCCGATCGCCCTGGCCTATCAGGCCGTGTGCCGCGCGGAGGCGGCGCGCGCCGGCGGCGCCCCGGCCGCGGACCTCTGGCGAGCGGCGGTCGACCGGTGGCGCGCGCTGGGCGCGCCCTACCCCGCGGCGTACGCCACCTGGCGCCAGGGCGAGGCCACGCTGCTGGCGGGCGACCGCCGGGCCGCGGCCCAGCGGCTCGCGGCGGCCCACGCCACGGCGCGGCGGCTGCGGGCCACGCCGCTCGCGCGCGAGATCGAGGAGCTGGCCGCCGTGCACCGGGTCTCGCTGGACGACCCCGGGCGGCCGCCGGCTGTGGCCGCGAGCGACCCGGCCGCGGCGCTCGGGCTGACCGCGCGGGAGATGGAGGTGCTGGCGCTGATCGCGCAGGGCCTCACGAACCGCGAGATCGGCGACGCGCTGGTGATCAGCCAGCGGACCGCGGACGTCCACGTGTCGCGGATCTTCGCGAAGCTCGACGTGCACAACCGCGTCTCCGCGGTCGCCGCCGCGCACCGCGCCGGCGTCCTCGCCGCGCCTAGAGCGGGCTGAGGACGAGCGGCGTGGTCGCGGCGGCCGAGTTCAGGTCCTGCGGGCAGCGCGTGCCGAGGGCGGGCACGTCGCCGTCGTCGACGTACTGCGTCACCAGGTCCACGACGCAGGACGAGGAGTTCAGGAACGCGGTGTGCCCGTCGCCGACCATCGTGAGCAGGCGGGCGTTGCCCAGCTCTGCGGTCAGCCGCTTCGCCCAGGCGTACGGGGTCGACGGGTCGTACGTCGTCCCGACCACCAGCGCCGGCGGCGCCGAGGCGGGCATGCGGAACGGCCCGCGGTACACGCCCTTCGGGCGCACCGGCCACAGGCCCCACGGCAGCTCCAGGTAGCCGCTGCTCCAGCCGAAGTGGGGGAACATGGCCGCGCTGTGGCGCGCGGCGTCGACGAAGGCGTCGAGCCCGTGGGGGAAGCGCTGGTCGAGCGCGCTGATCGCCAGGTTGCGGTCCCAGACGCCGTCGTAGCCGAAGTCGGGATCGGTCCCCCAGTAGAGGTCGGCCAGCCCGCGCAGCACGGTGCCCCGCCCGAGCCGGGCCTGGAGCAGCCCGCCGGCGAGCAGTGGCCAGAGGGGCTTGCTGTCCATGACGTAGGCGGCGGCCTGGAGCGCGGTGTCGCCGGTGACCGGGCGGTCGTCCGGCGGGTCCGGGAGCACCGGGTGCGCGTCCAGCTGGGCGACGAGGTCGTCGAACGCCGTCTCCGGGTCGTCGTCGCCGGCGTAGCTGCAGAACTGCTGGCGCACGCAGGCCGAGAAGAAGCGCTGCAGCTCGTGCTCGAACGCGGCGAGCTGCTCCTGCGTGGCCTCGAGCGGGCGGTTCACCCAGACGTCGGGGTCCACGGGCCCGTCGAGCACGAGGCGGCCGACACGGCCGGGGAACATCGACGCGTACGTCGCACCGAGGAACGTCCCGTAGGAGAACCCGACGTAGGTCAGCTTGGCGTCGCCGACGTCGGCGCGCAGCCGGTCCAGGTCGCGCGCGACGTTCGCGGTCGAGAGGTAGGGCAGGATCGCGGCGTTGCGTTGCACGCAGCGATCGACCCACGTGCGCGCCCACTGCACGGCCTGGCCGAGCGGCGCCGTGTCGAACGTCGGCAGCGGCCCGTCGAACTGGGTCTCCGCCTGGGCATCGGTGAGGCACCGCACCTCGGGACGGCTGCCGCCGACGCCGCGGGGATCGAAGCCGACCAGGTCGTAGCGCCGGTTGAGCGGCGCGAGCCCGCCCTCGGCCTCGCCGAGCACCAGGTCCACGCCCGAGCCCCCCGGCCCGCCGGGGTTCACGAACAGCGACCCCAGCCGCTGCGCCGGATCGGTGGCCTCATGGCGGACCAGGGCGAGCTGGATGGTGGCGCCGTGCGGCCGCTGGTAGTCGCGCGGCACCGTGGCGGTCGCGCACTGGAAGTCGCCGTCGCACGCCTTCCACTGCAGCGCGGAGGACTGGGCCAGCCGGCCGTGCCGGACCGCTGCCGGGGCCGCCGCCGGCGCCCACGCGAGCGCGAGCGTGGCGGCCGCCGTCACGGCGAGGCGAGCTATGGGCACTGGTGCCACTTCAGCGACAACGCCGCGAGGTCCTGGACCCTGTGGGCGATGAGGATCCGCAGCGGGTTGTCCTCGCCGGCATCCTGGTAGGCCTGGAGCAGCGCCGCGGCGTTGGTCTGGGTCCCGACGAGCCAGCCCGGCTCCGACAGGATCGGCCACATCGCGGTGAGCATCGCGATGTCCGCGTCGCTGTCGGCCATGAGGATGCCGACAGCTCCCTGGTTCACGGCGACCGCGGCATTGAACCTCCCCGTGAAGTCCGTCACGCCGTCAGGGCACTGTGCGGTGAGCAGGCCCGGGCCCCTGATCTGCAGGCCGGGACCGATCAGCGCCGGCCCCCTGATCTGGGTCTGCGCCGCACTGAGCGAGCTCAATATCGCAGCCATCCGAATGCCTCCGAGGGGTGCCGTCGCGGGCGGGCAAGCCAGAACGCTAAGTCGACCGGTCAGGCGAGGACAAGAACGTGAAGACGCCGCAACCGGCCGCGGCAGCGGCCCGGCACGCCGCAGGGGCCGTCACTTCATCTGCGCAACTGTCAGCAGGCGGACCCGAGCCGGCCGCGATGGCGGGTAATCGAAGAGAGGTATGCGCGGCGCTCATCTCGTCTGGACGCTGCTCGGCGCGGCGGCCTTGTCCGCTCCCGCGCCGGCTGCCGCGGCCGCCCGCGCCATCACCGGCAAGCTGAACAAGCGCGGCTACACGGTCATCGCCGTCGCCTACAGCGGCAAGACCTCCAGCACGCGCTCACGCTCGTCCCGGCTCGTGCCGCGCGCGTCGCGCGTGACGCTGCAGCTGCGGGGCCCCAAGGGCCGCTACGCGGGGCCGGTGGTGGTCGGCGGCACGGCCAAGCCCGGCGTCCCGCTCGGCACCGGCTATTCGACCACCGACCCCCAGCTCACCCCACCGGCGACGGCCTCCAGCACACCGCGGGCGACGCGCCGGCCGGCGACAACTCGGGCCAGCAGGTCTACTTCCGGTTGGCGTGACGACGACGACACATCGCATAGCCACGATCCCGGGCGACGGCATCGGCCGCGAGGTGGTGGCCGAGGGCCTCCGGGTGCTGGCGGCGCTCGACGGCCCCACGTTCGAGTTCAGCGAGTTCCCCTGGGGCTCGGAGTACTACGCGCGCCACGGCCGGATGATGGCCGAGGACGCGCTCGCCCGACTGCAGCCGTTCGACGCGATCTACTTCGGCGCGGTCGGCTCGCGCGAGGTGCCCGACCACGTCTCGCTGTGGGGGCTGCGGCTGACGATCTGCCAGGGGTTCGACCAGTGGGCCAACCTCCGGCCGGTGCAGTTCTACCCCGGGCTGCCGAGCCGGCTGCGCCTGGAGGGCGACCCGCCGCTCGAGTGGATCTGCGTGCGCGAGAACAGCGAGGGCGAGTACGCCGGCCTCGGCGGCCGCAACCTCGCGGCCCGCGGGCCGGGGAACGAGGTGGCGGTCCAGACGTCGCTGTTCACCGAGAAGGGCTGCGAGCGGATCATGCGGCTCGCGTTCGACCTCGCGCGCTCGCGCCCGCGCCGCAAGCTCACCTCGGTGACCAAGAGCAACGCCCAGCAGTACGGCATGGTCCTGTGGGACGAGGTCTTCCGGCGCGTCGCCGCCGACTACCCCGACGTCGAGACCGAGAGCTGGCTCGTCGACGCGATGGCCGCCCGGTTCGTCCTGCATCCCGAGACGCTCGACGTCGTCGTCGCGTCCAACCTCCACGCCGACATCCTCTCCGACCTCGGCGCCGCGCTCGCGGGCAGCCTCGGCCTCGCGGCCAGCGCCAACCTCAACCCGGAGGGCCGCCACCCGAGCATGTTCGAGCCGGTGCACGGCTCCGCGCCGGACATCGTCGGCCAGGGCGTGGCGAACCCGGTCGGCGCGATCGCCAGCGCGTCACTGATGCTCGACCACCTCGGCCACCCCGAGCACGGCGACCGCGTCCGCGCGGCGATCGCCGCCACGCTCCGCGCCGGCGTGCACACCCCGGACCTCGGCGGCACGGCGCGCACGCGGGAGGTCACCGACGCGGTCATCGCCGCGCTCGGCGATCCCTGATCGACCAGCAAGGCCGCGGATGCGGCGATGTGGACTTCTGTCCACGTGCGGGTAGGCTAGATGTGCCGGCTGGCGCAGCGGCACGTTCGACGTCGGGCAACCCTCGGAGCTCCCCGGCGCGTCTCAGCCCTCCAGAGCTCGAGAGGAAGCGCCGGTCGGTGACCGTCATCGCAGGGTTGCAGCGCTTCGCGCGGCGTCATCGCGTCGCCGTGGCCGTCGCCGGCGCACTCGCCTGCACGCTGCTCCTCGGCCTGGTCCTCGCGGCGCGCCGCGAGCGGCTCACCGCCGCGCTCGCCGGGGCGCCGTGGTGGACCCTGACGCTCGCGGCGGCGCTGCAGGTGGTGGCACTGCTCGCGCGCGCGGAGGCCTGGCACCTCACGATCCAGGCGGCCGGCGGGCGGGTGTCGCGGCGCGTGCTGTTCCGGGCGTCCAGCACGCAGGTGTTCGGCAGCCTGCTCAACGGGCAGCTCGGCGCGGCGGCGAGGATCTTCACGCTGCGGCGGTCGAGCTCGGAGGTCTGCCCGCAGGTGCCCACCCTGATCGCCGCCGAGGTGCCGATCCTGGCCGTGGAGGCGGCGCTGGCCGCGCTGACGTCGTTCACGCTCGTGGGTCCGCTCGGGCTGCCGTGGTGGTCGCCGGTGCTGGCCGTCGGCTTGATCGTGGCCGGCGGCGCCGGGCTGCGGCGCCTGGCGGTGTGCCCGGGGCGCAAGCTGTGGCGCGGGCTCGCGGTCATCCGCTGCGCGCGCCGGGGCACGCGGGTGGTCGCCTGGGTGATGGTCGCGGTGCTGAGCCAGATCATGCGCAACTGGCTGCTGCTGCACGCCGTCGGCGTCGACGCGTCGCTCTTCGACGCGATCGCCGTGCTGATCGCCGTCGTGACGCTCGGCCAGCTCCCCGTCGGGCCCGCGGTCGGGGCGGCCGCCGCGGTGCTGATCCTCGGCCACCACGGCGTCGCGGCCGCCGCGGCGGCGGGCCTGCTGATGACCGCGACGGGCACGCTCGGCGCGCTCGGGTTCGCCGTCTGGGCGGGGCTGGACCGGCTGTGGTGGCACCTGCGCGGCACAGCCGCGCAGGCCGCGGCGGGCTGACGCCTGTAGCGGGCCCTTGGGCGAACTCGCGGGTGTAGGGTTGGGCCCAGCCCGTCGCACGCGAGCGCCACCTCCTTCAGCTCGTGCGCGACGCCCATCCGCGAAGGAGTGAGAGGAACGTCGCCGATGCCGACGCCCCCGAGTTCGTCTTCCCCGCGGCCTCCGAGGCCGCGCAGCGCGTCGCCCGCCGAGCGGAGCGTCGAGTTCGCGGAGACCCAGAGGCGGCTCAAGGAAGAGGCGGCCGAGCGCCGCCGGGCGAGCGACGCGAAGCCGGGCGATCGGCCGGCGGACCGGGCTCGGCCCTAGTCGACACGCCGCGGTGAAGATCATCCTTGCGATGTAGTGCCTGAGCGGAAAGTCGTCCATCCGACGTATTGGCTGACCGCAAAGGCGCCGATAGCGTCGTAGGCATGCAGACGAACGCTCATCGGCGCACCGCGGCGACGCGCCGCCGCGGTGGACTGGCCGCGGCCCTGGCCGTGACCGCCGCGCTCCTCCTCGCCCCGGCCGCGCACGCGGATCAGCAGTGGGCCGACGGCGTCTACCAGTCGACCACGTACACGCAGTGCGTGATCGGCACCACCGAGGTGGGCGCCGACGCGTGGACCGGCTATCTCGTCGACCAGGCCAAGCCGCCGGCGCCCGGGCAGGTCTTCTACGGCCACGTGGAGTTCGGCGCCGCCACCAGCGCCTGCAACGGCGACCAGCAGGCCGAGGTCGACCTCGTCCTGCCGCCCGGCGTGGCGCTCGCCGTCGACGCCGGCAACCCGATCCAGTGCTTCTACTACGACGCGGATCAGGTCCTCGTCAAGGACCCGACCTGTCCGACCCATGCGACGAACGGGACGTACGGTCCGCTGCTGCCGGCGGGTGACGGGGGAGCCGCGTGGGACATGCCGCCGGGGCGGACCACCGTCATCGACTTCCCGCTGAAGGCGACCCGGCAGCTCACGGGCCCGGCGGGCGGGCACTGCCCTCAGTCGGTGGACGACTTCCCCTACTACCACCAGTACGACTGCCTGCTGGCCGCCGTGCACGTGATCGACGGCGACACCGACCCATGGCTCGCCCCCGACGTCCAGCTGTTCACCGGCGCCGGCAGCGCCGCCGCGCAGGTCACGCTCGTCGTCCCGAAGGGCCAGAGCCTGAAGCGGGTGGCCAAGCAGCGCTCGCTCGCCGTGACCTGCACCGCCGGCGCCGCCGGGCGCTGCGCCGTCCGCGCGACGATCCCGGCCACCCAGGCTCGCAAGCTCGGCCTCCATGTCGCCGGGAAGGCGACGACCTACGTCCTCGCGTCGGGCTCGAAGCGCCTGGCCGGCGCCGGGACAGCCACGGTCAAGCTCGCGCTCTCGCACCAGGCGGCGGCAGCGCTCGCGCACGCCCGCTCGCTCCGTGTGACGGTGGCGGCGACCGACGGCGCGGCCACCGCCAAGCGCAGCGTGACGCTCAAGCGCTGAAGACCGTCTCCGCGGCGCCTTCGGGCGCCGCGTAGTCTTGGCGCTACGTCCGGCGGCATGACGTTCACGCGCATCCTCGTCGCGCTCGATGGCTCGCGCCTTGCCGAGGCGGTCCTGCCCGCGGCGTGCTCGCTCGCGCGCACGCTCGACGCGCGCCTGTTCCTCGTGCACGTGCTCGAGCGCGAGCCGCCCGCCACGGTGCACGGCGAGCCGCATCACGCCGATGCGCCGGCGGCCGCCGCCTACCTCGAGCGGCTGGCCGGCCGGCTGCGCGGCCAGGGGATCACCGTCGAGGTCCATGTCCACGAGCGGCCGGTGAGCGACGTCGCCGCCGCCCTCGACCGGCACGCCCACGAGCTGGGCGCCGACCTGATCGCGATGTGCGCGCACGGGCGCACGAACCTGCGCACCCGCCTGGTGGGCTCGATCGCCGAGCGCATCCTGCGCGGCGGCGGCACCCCGATCCTGCTGCGCACCGTGCGCCGCGCGGACGGCGCGAGCTTCGCGCTGCGCAACGTGCTCGTCCCGATCGACTTCACCCACGACGTGGACACCGCCCTGGCGGCGGCGCGCGCGCTCGCGACGCCCTGCGCCGCCGCGGTCACGCTGCTCGCGGCGCTCGAGCCGGACTCGCCGCCGACCTCCCGGCTGCTGCCGGCGACCTCGGCGGTGATGCGCGAGCTGGACCTCGACGGGCTCGCCCGCCGCCTCCAGGCGCTGGTCGACGATCTGCGGGCGGAGCTGCCGGAGGTCCGCGCCATCGTCGACGAGCGGCGGCCGGCCGACGCGATCATCGCCGCGAGCCAGGATCTCCCGGCCGATCTGATCGTGCTGGTGACCGACGCGCACGGGCGCCTGTCGCGCTGGTTCGACCCGTCTGCCGCGCAGCGGCTGCTCGCCCGCCCCGATCTCACGCTGCTGCTGATCAAGGAGCTCTGAGAGCTCCCCCGCCTTAGCCTGGATCCACCGATTCTCGCCGCGCCTCGCCACCGTGGATCACCACCGGATGCCGATCGGCCTCGCTCCAAAGGGCCCACCCTGAGGATGCTCGGCCGATCGACCCCGGCGCCGCCCACGGCGCCGAGGCATCCACGATGATCGGTGGATCCAGGCTCAGCCGGTGGCGGCCGGCTCGCGGGCCGCGGCGCCCAGCTGGAGCATCTCGGCCTCGAGCAGCCCGGGGAGGTCGCCGATCTCCGGCAGCGCGTCGGGATCGGCGTAGCAGCCGAAGAACAGCTCGCGGCGGTACCGGATCATCCCGATGGCGAGCGCGTGGCCGTCGGCGATCGGCACGACCGAGTAGACCTCCTGCATCTCGCAGCCCAGCATGTGCAGCGCGTCGCGTGGCGCCGGCGACTGGGAGACCGTCAGGTTGAACACCCGCGGCGAGGCGAACCGCCGCGCGACCGGCGAGCGCAGGAACGGCGGCACGAGCTCGCCGGCGCGCAGGAGCGCGTACGTGCCCTCGGCGCGGCCGTTGTCCTTCAGCCGCCGGGTGCCCGCGCGGACGAACTGCAGGCGCTCCCGGGCGTCGGCGAGGTGGACCGGGAGCTCGATGGCCACCATGGCGATGCGGTTGCCCGGGCCGCCCTCGCCCGGGCGGCGCATGCTCACCGGCACCATCGCCTTCAGCGGCGCGGCGGGCGGCTCGCCCCGGCGCTCGGCCAGCGCGCGGAGCGCGCCGGAGACCACGGTGAGCCCGACGTCGTTGATCGTGCCGCCGCCGCCGCGCGCGGCGCGGACGGCCTCGCGCGGGGCGTGGTAGCCGACGAGCGAGCGACGCGGCCCGATCGGCACGTTGAACGGGCTCTCGGGCGCGGACGGCAGGATGTCCTCGCGCGCGGCCTGCAGCAGCCGGCTCGCCCAGCGCACGCCGGCGGCCGGGCGGACGACGCCGCCGGCGAGGGCCCGCGCCGCGCCGACCGCCTCGTCCGCGGTGTGCGCCAGCTCGCCGAGCGCCCAGCCCGCCGCACTGCGGGGTGGCGCCGCCAGCGCCGGTGGGCCGGCCGGGGGCACGTCATCCGTGAACAGGCCCACGATCTGCAGCGCCGCGATGCCGTCGACGAGCGAGTGGTGGACCTTGCCGATCAGCCCCACCCGCCCGTCCTCCAGGCGGGGGACGAGGAACATCCCCCACATCGGCCGGGCGCGATCGAGCGGCGCCGAGAGCACCTCGTCGCGCAGCGCGGCGAAGGCCGCCTCGCCGATCGGCTCGTCCGGCTCGGAGAGCGCCTGCACGTGAGCCGCCAGCGTGAAGTCCGGATCGTCGACCCAGCGCGGCTCCCCCAGCCCGAACGGCGCCGCCTCCAGCCGCCAGCGGCACCAGGCGACGCCCTCGACGCGTTCCGCGACCCGCTCGCGCAGCGCCGCGAGCGTGGGCCGGGTACCGCCGTCGGGCACGGCGAAGACCGCACTCCAGCCGACGTGCATGTGCGCGGCGGCGCTCTCGAGGCGCAGGAACGAGCCGTCCAGGGCGGACAGCCGGCCGTTCGCGCTCGCTTCGGAGCGCGTCAGAGCGGCGTCACCTGCGTCGCGGCCGGCCCCTTCGGACCCTGCTCGGCCACGTAGGACACCTTCGCGCCCTCGGCCAGGGTCTTGAACCCGTTGCCGGCGATCTGGCTGTGGTGGACGAACAGGTCCTTGGAGCCGTCGTCGGGCACGATGAACCCGAACCCCTTGTCGTCGCTGAACCACTTCACGGTGCCGGTGGTCATGACCGGTCCTCCATCCAAGCTGGTGCTGTGCGTTCGCGGAGGACTGCTGAGCGCGGGCGCCGGCACGGCGTCGCCGAGCGGCGGCGCCCGGCCTGTACGGGACGTGAGTCTACCGCCCGCCGATGGCGGCTCAGCCCAGCGGTCCGGTGGCCGCGACCACCGTCTCGGCCGGGGTGATTCCGGCCCCGCCGGCCTCGCCGGCATAGCGCTCGACGGCGGCCCGCTCGGCGGAGGACGCGCTGTCGGCGTCGATCTGATAGTCGACCGTGGCCGTCCAGCGGACCGGCGCGATCGACTTGTCGACGGCGAAGGTCCGGCCGTCGGCCGCGTCCGCCCAGGCCTTCAACCGCTCGGCGGTGTCGCCGGGCGCGCCCGCCGCGGCGTAGGAGGCGGTGACGGTGACGGGATACAACGGCATGGCGCCTCCGCGCGCGGTTGGTCGGCGTCGAGCGGGTGTGCGCGCGGCCCGAAGCTTTGCAGGTCGGCCGCCCGGCCCGCTACGCTCCTTTGAACCCGACGCCGCTCGAGGCCCTGGTCGCTGCCGAGCCGCCCGGACCGGCACCGCCGGGCAGCGTGACGCGAATCGCCGTCCCGCTCGAACCCCGATGAAGGGAGCGGCCGCATATGGCGTCCTCCGCGAAGAAGAAGACCACGTTCGCGAAGCTCAATCGCGAGAACAAGGTGCGCGAGCGCCGGCAGGAGAAGGAAGCCCGCAAGCAGGCGCGCAAGCTGGAGGCCGCGGCGCGGCGGGATGAGCCGGCGGACGCGCAGCCGAGCGACCCGCACCCGGTAGACTGAACGCGTACAGGTCGGGGATCCGCTCCCCGCCACCGCCGTGCCGGCCCCCACCCGCTGCGACAGACGCCTTCGTCGCGCGACGGTGCCGGCACACCAGTCTTTGATCGGAGGCTCCATTGAGCCAGCCACAGCAGTCCAGCCGCACGTCACCGCCGGCCGAGCCCGGCGCGGCGCCCCGCGAGTCGGCGAGCACCGCCGACGGCCTCGTCGCCCAGCGCGCCGCGCTGGCCGAGCGCGATCGCCGGACGGCCCGGGCCAGGACCGCCGCCCGCCGGCTCGGCCACGCCACGCAGCCGCGCCGCCCGTAGCCTGAGCCGCTCTACACTGGACGGCGGAGGGCATCGCACGGCGAGGTTGGCGCACCCGGCAGCGCCCGTCTGACTTCCGTAGGAGCGCATTGCACTCGTTCTCGGAGGTGCCGGATGTCCGGCGTTGCCGTTTCACCGTCTCGCGACGACGTCGAGCCGGTGGCCCATGAAGCCGTCGCGCGCACGCTGACCGGCGCGGCCACCGTCCTCCCGTTGCTCGCGCTCGGCGTCGCCGGCTGGCAGGCCTGGGGCCACGCGTTGCGCGCGACGGACCTGGCGATCTTCGCCGTGCTCTACGTCGCCACGGCGCTGGGCGTCACCGTCGGCTTCCACCGGCTGTTCACCCACCGCAGCTTCAAGGCCGCCGGACCGGTCCGCGTGCTGCTGGCCGTGCTCGGCTCCGCCGCGGTCGAGGGGCCGGTGATCTCCTGGGTGGCCGACCATCGCAAGCACCACGCGTTCAGCGATCACGAGGGGGATCCGCACAGCCCGCACATCGGGCACGCCGGCGGCATCCTGCGCGGGTTGCTGCACGCGCACGTGGGCTGGCTGTTCATGCACGACCAGCGCGGCAAGCGCTCGCGCTACGCGCCGGATCTGCTGGCCGATCCCGCCGTGCGGTTCGTCGATCGCACGTTCCTGATCTGGGTGCTGGCCGGGCTGGCGCTGCCGTTCGGCCTGGGGTACGCACTGGGCGGGTCGCTGACCGCCGGGCTGACGGGTCTGCTGTGGGGCGGCGCCGTGCGCCTGGCCGTGCTGCACCACATGACGTTCTCGATCAACTCGTTGTGCCACACCTTCGGGCGGCGGCGGTTCGCCACCGACGACGCGTCGCGCAACCTCGCCTGGCTGGCGCTGCCGACCATGGGCGAGGCCTGGCACAACAACCACCACGCGTTCCCCACCTCCGCGGCGCACGGCCTGCGCGCCTGGGAGCTCGATCCGTCCGCCCTGGTGATCCGGGCGCTGGAGATGACCGGGCTGGCCTGGGACGTGAAGCGGGTCTCGCGCGCGCGTGAGGAGCGCCGCTATGGCGTCGCGGGCTGAGCTCCCCATCGACCCGGCAGAGGCCGAGCGGCAGGTCGGCGAGGTCGTCGAGCGCTACCGCGAGGTCGTCCGCTCGATGGACGAGGGCGGCCGGCCCAGCATCGGTCAGCAGGCCGCGGTGAAGGCGGTGGGCCGGGCGATCGCGCTCGTCGCCTTCGTCCTCCAGCGCGCGAGCGACGCCGGCGTGACGCTGGAGCGGCTCGGCGAGCTCAGCGGGTGGGAGCCGGCATTCGTCCGGGATCTGCTCGAGCGGCCGGCTGCGCCCGCGCGGGTCGCGCCGCTGACCCCGGCCGGGGTCGACCCCGGAGCGGTGGCGCAGGCGACGGCCAGCGTCGCCTCCGCGGTCCGCCTGGAGGCGCTCCTCGACGAGGTCGCGGCCGATGTCGAGGACGAGACCTGGTCGCCCGCGGCGGCGGACCTCGATGACCTGTACGACCAGATCGCCAGTGCCTGGCGCGCGTGGCGCGGAGCGCTCGGGCGCCGGGACCCGCCGGCCAGGTGACCGCGCGGGCCGGCCCTCATACGGCGGGCACGGCGCCTCCGAGGAAGAACAGCTCGATCTCGAGGTCCGGGCCGACGTTGTGCGTGGACACGAAGTTCAGGACGCGCCGGCCGCTCAGCCGCTCGATGAGTCCCACGAACCGGTCCTGCATCGCGGTCTGGAAGGCGTTGCGGCTGTCGTGCACGAGGGGCGCGCGCTCGAGCTCGATGAGCGTCTTCTCGACGTCGGTGTAGACGCCGCCGAGCACGCAGGCCAGCAGGTCGTCGCCCATCAGGCGGCACTGCGTGGTGCCGGGCGGACGGTGGTAGTAGTGCTCGTGCAGCGCGCTCATGGCATCGGTCACCGCGGTAGAGCAGCGCATCCCCGTCGAGCGGGGGGTTCGGGGTCGCCATCCGGCGACGTCCTCTCTCGCTCTCCGTGGGGACCAGGTGCGCGTGGCGACGAAGGGCGAAAGAGCCGACGCGCGTCCTGGGCCAGGATATCCCTCCCCGATTAGGATTCTGGGCGATGCCGGACCAGTCCACCCAGACCCACGCGCACGGTGACGTCCTGACGGCGATCTCCGACGGGCTGGTGGCGCTGCTGAAGGAGTTCTACGGGCGCGGACCGACCCAGGCGAAGACCTACTACCACGACGACCTGGTCGTGTGCGTGCTGCGGGGCGGGTTCACGCGCGTGGAGCAGACGCTGCTCGCCGGCGGTCGCGGCGCCGCGGTGATCGAGCAGCGCATGGCGTTCCAGGACGTCATGCGCGATCGCTTCGAGGCGGTCGATGGAGCGGGCGACGGGCCGGTCGGTCGTCGGCTTCATGAGCGGCAATCAGCAGGCGCCGGACATGATCTGCGAGGTCTTCGTGCTCAGCCCGAGCGACCTGGTGCCCGAGCACGAGCACCCGCCGCGCAGTGGCGGCGGGACCGGCCCCGGCGGCGGGGTCAGCGCAGCGTGAGCTGACTCGCGGCCGCCGCGTCCTGCAGGCTGCCGATCGCGCGATGGAGGATGCGTGAGACCTGCATCTGGGACACGCCGACCCGCTCGGCGATCTCGGACTGGAGCAGGTCGTCGCGGAAGCGCAGCGCCACGATGGCCCGGTCGCGATCCGGCAGGACGCGAATCAGGTCCTCGAGCAGGGCGCCGTCCTCGGCGCCCGCGAACCCCCGCTCCTCGATGGCGATCGCGTCGCCGAGCGTTCCCACCTCGTCCTCGTCGTGCTGGGGCTGGTCGAGCGAGACGGCGCGCCGCGCGGTGAGCGACTGACGCGCCTCGAGCACCTCCTCCGTCGTGCAGCCGGCGGCCTCCGCGAGCTGGGCGACCGTCGCCGAGCGCCCGAGCAGCGCGGCGAGCTCGCGCGACAGCTTCTCCAGACGCGCCGCCAGCTCCTGCACGCGGCGCGGCACCCGCACCGACCAGCACCGGTCGCGCAGATGGCGCTTGAGCTCGCCGGCGATCGTCGGGAACGCAAAGCTCGAGAACGCCAGCCCGCGCTCAGGATCGAACCGGTCGATCGCCTTGAGCAGGCCGATCGCCGCCACCTGCTCGAGGTCGTCGATGTCCTCGGCGCGGTGGTAGCGCCAAGCGAGGTGGCGCGCCAGCGGCAGGAAGCGCTCCAGGAGCGCCGCGCGGTCCGTGGGCGAGCGCGTCAGGACGAAGTGCTGGAAGAGCACGTGATCCTCGGCGCGACGCCCGCCGGGACCTGCGCGTTGGGACGAGGCGGCGCAGGCCATCATGCGTCCCGGCGTCCGGCACTGGGACAGCTGGGCGGATCGGGCATGGGGCACCTCTGGGGACCGCGGTGATCGGGACGCGGAAGTCAGGAGGCGGTGCCGGGTCTGCCCGACCGTGCCTTCGTGCCCACCACGGCGCATTCTACGCCACGGTCCGCGGGAACGCATGTTCGCCATGTGCGGAATGCCACGGAGTCGAACACGTGTTTGGCACGGCGACCGCCGTGGGTAGAGCCGACGTTCCCATAGAGATCGGAGGACGACTCCATGAGTCAGTCCGAGCAGCAGCAGAAGAAGATCGTCCAGTACCTGGGTGAGGCCCACGCGACCGAGACGGCGCTCACGCGCGTCCTGCAGTCGCAGATCGCGATGACGCCCCGCGGCTCGTACCGGAGCGCGCTGGAGTCGCACCTGCAGGACACCCGCGACCACGCCGAGCGCGTGCAGGCCCGGCGGCGCGAGCTGGGCGACGGCGGCGGCAATCCGCTGACCGCGAGCGTCGGGTTCGTCGGTGGCGTCCTCGGCCAGGCGCTGGCGTTCGGCAAGACGCCGTTCGACCTGCTCCGCGGCTCCGGCGGCGAGGAGAAGGTGCTCAAGAACGCCAAGGACGCGGCGGCGTCGGAGGCGCTGGAGATCGCCACCTACACGGCGCTGGAGCGGCTCGCCGACCGCGCGGGCGATCGAGCAGACCGCCAAGCTGGCCGCGTCGATCCTGGCCGACGAGCAGAAGATGCTCGAGCGCGTCCTGCGTGAGGTCCCGAAGCTGACCGACGCGGTCGTTCCGCGCCGACGTCCAGGGCGACGGCTCCTACGACATCGCCACCACCGGCGCCGGCGAGACCGTCCGCGAGGCCGGCCGGGCGACCAAGCAGGCCGCACGCAAGACCAGCGCCGCGAGCAAGCGGACCGCGCGTCAGGCGCGCAAGGTCCCGGGCGTCGCCCGGGCCGAGGGCGAGCTCAAGGGCGCCGTCGCGTCCGAGCGTGATCTGGCGATCGCCCGCTACGACTCGCTCACCGCGGACGAGATCACCGGCCGCCTGAGCGATCTGTCGCAGATCGACCTGGCCAAGGTCGACGCCTACGAGCGCAAGGGCCAGCACCGCACCACGGTGCTCAGCCGGATCACGTCGCTGCGCGGCAACGAGCCGTGGCCGGGCTATGACGAGCTGACCGCCGCCGAGGTCCAGGCCGTGCTCTCCGAGGGCGACGACGACCGGGCCCGCCAGGTCCGCTCCTACGAGCGCGCCCACAAGAACCGCGCCGGCGTCGTCAAGCGCCGCCGAGCGCGAGCCCAGCAACGCCTGACCCGCGTTCGTGTCCGCCGAAGGCCCAGCGCCCGCTGGGCCTTCGCGGGCCGCGGGTGCGGTCGGCGGAGGCGGTGATCCTTCCGCGTCGGTGAGTCCTAGGTCGGCCCACCGCCTCTCACATACGCCGGCCTCGAGCGCCGTCGCACTGGAATGTCTACCCCTCCGCCCCGGTCCGTACCGGCCGCGGGTCAGGGGTGGGGCTGGTGCGGCAGGTTCGACCGCTCCCGCCGGGCGTCGGCGAGCTGCTGCTCGCTGACGCGCGCCTCGCGGGCCGCCCGCCGGACGGCGGCGTCGGCGCAGGCGGACGCATTGCGCTTGGCGATCTCGGCCTTGCGCGCTCGAAACGCGGCCTCGCCGCGCAGGGGCTCCGCTGGTGTCCGTTCCTTCATGGGGTCTCCCGACCTTGGGTGTCGCCGTCGGACGCCCGCTCGAGCGCTCCGGCCGGCAGTATGTAGCGCAGCGGCGTGACTTCGCCCGCGGGTTGGCGGGCGCCGTGCAGCCCGCCCTCCGCGCGTGCGGGCGGCGCCTCGCTGCGGCCGCCCTGCGCGTGGATCCAGGTCATCGCGGCGCCGAAGTCGGCGCCGGCGGCGAGCAGCGCCGCCCGCTCGATCGCCAGCCCACCGGACCGGTGCGGCCGAGCGAGGCGGGCGATCAGCACGCGGATCACGTCGTCGTCGACCGCGGAGGTCATCGAGCGGGCTGCGCGCGCTCCAGGCGCGCCGCGGCTCCGGCCGAGATCCGCTCCAGCTCGGCGAGCCGGCGCGCTTCCCCTTGTCCCAGCAGAATCTTGCGCCGGTAGAGGGCGAGGCGCTGCGCGGCGTGCTTGGCTTCGGCTCGGAGCTCCTCGAGGGATGCGCCGCGCGGCGAGATCGTGCGGGTCATGACCGACCCTTTCGTTCGACGCTCATCAGTCTATCCCCGTGGTTCACCGTCCAGGGGCCGAGCCCACCCGGTGCTCATGCTCGCCGCGTAGCGTGCGCGCGTCCTAGCGAGGAGACACCATGCGGGTTGACGGTCGGAGACGGATCGTGATCGCGCTGCTGGCCGTGGCGCCTCTTGCCCCGCCGGGCCGGGCCGCCGCCCAGGACGTGACGTGGGTCCCCGGCTCGACGCATGTGGTCTGCTCGCTCACCGGGCACGACGAGACCTACACGCAGCATCGGTTCGGGCTCGAGTCGGCCGATCGCGGCTACTCGTTCCAGTTCGGCGGACAGGCGTGGTGGCTGTTCGGCGATTCGCGCCCGACCGCGCGCTTCCACGGCCGGCCGAACCGCGGGACGCGCTATCCCGCCGATGCCAAGGGGCTCGACAACGACTCGATGGCCGAGTCGGCGCTCGCCCCGCCGAGCGGCTGCCCACGGTTGCGGTTCATCCGCCGTGGCGACCACGCCTACGCGAACCCCTCCGTCTCCCCCGACCCGGGGCACGGCCGGCGCTCGCAGGTGTCGCTCCGCGTCAACGAGGCCCCGATCACCGGCCTCGAGCTGCACGGCCGCATGTACGTCGCCTTCGCCACCGACAACCTCACCGCGGCGCAGGGCGGCTCGCAGAGCGGTGACTTCGGCCACCCGACGCGCAGCGTCATGGCCCGGCTGAGCAGCAAGCACCCGCTCCACTTCAAGGGCCTGTACGACCTCTCCGCGCCCGCCAAGCGCTACGCCGCCGGCGCGAAGTTCGTCCAGGTCGCCATGCAGCAGGGCGCGGACGGAACCGTCTACGTGTGGGGCGTGCCGGGCGGCAGCGAGCGCGCCGGCAGCGCCTACCTCTTGCGGATGGCGCCGGCGGCGCTCGCCACCGGCCGCCACGTCGCCTACTTCGCCGGCCTGAGCCACGGCGCGCCGATCTGGGCGAGGTCCGCGGCCAAGGCCACGGCGCTGTTCAGCGACGACCCGCCCTGCATGGACGAGCTCGGCGTCGAGTACGACCCGTACGTCGCGCGCTGGCTGATGCTCTACAACTGCACCGACGCCAGCCCGGGCCATCCCCACGGGATCTACCTGCGCTCGGCGCCGCAGCCCTGGGGCCCGTGGAGCCCGCCGCAGACCGTCTTCGACCCCGATCCCGACCCTGTCGCGCGCACGGGCTACTGCTACTTCATCCACCTCCAGGTGACGTCGGGCATCGACCGCTGCCCGCCGCTCGCGCCCAACCCGCCGAGCCGGACCGCGCATCGCGGCAGCTACTACGGCCCCTACTTCGTGGCCGGCGGGACGACGGGCTCCACCGGAGCTCTGACACTCCACTCGAGCTCGACCTTCGCCTACACACTGGACACGTTCAGCCCGTACGGACAGATGATCCTGTCGAGCTCGGTGCAGGGGCCGCCGGGCACGACGCCGACGCCGCGCGCGATCCCGCCACACTGCACCGGGACGACCTGCTTCTGACGGCGCCGTCAGCTCTCGTCGAGCGGGATCCGGGCCGTGACGCGGGTGCCCGCCCCGGCCGGGCTCGCGACCTCCAGGCTCCCGCCGAGGACCTGCATCCGGTCGGCCAGCCCGCGCAGGCCCGTGCCGGCGGCGGGATCGGCGCCGCCGACGCCGTCGTCCGAAACCTCGACGCAGAGCACGCCGGCGCCGACGGAGGCGCGGACGCGCGCGCCGCTCGCCCCGGCGTAGCGGACGACGTTGGCCAGCGACTCGCAGACGACGAAGTAGGCGGCGAGCGCCACCCGCTCCGGCAGCGCGAGCCCGGGCACGTCGCGCTCGACGGGCACCGCGCAGCCGGCGGTGAGCGACTCCACCGCGCCGCTCAGCCCACGCTCGCCCAGCGCCACCGGGTACAGGCCGCGGGCGAGCTCGCGCAGCTCGGCGTTCGCGGCCGACAGCTCATCCGCGGCGAGCGCCAGCAGCGGCTCGGCCTCCGGGCCGGCCGTCTTGCGCGCCACGGTGAGGAAGTTGGCCACCGCCAGCAGCCGCTGCTGGGCGCCGTCGTGGAGGTCGCGGCCGATCCGCCGGCGCTCGGCGTCGGCCGCCGCGATCGTCCGCGCCCGCGAGGCCTCCAGGGCCGCGGCCTGGCGCTGGCGCTCGAGCTCCGCCCCGGCGCGCGCGGCAAAGATGCGCAGCGCGGCGACGTCGTCGTCCCCGGCCGCCATTCGCCGGGCGTCCAGGACGGCCAGGTGCCCGAGGTGCGTGCCGTCGGCGCCCCGCAGGCACACGGCGACATAGCTCTCCAGGCCCATCTCGATCAGCAGCGTGTCCTCCGGGAAGCGCTGGGCCAGGGCCTCCGGGAACGCGACGACCGCGCGCTCGACGGCCAGCGCGCACGGCGTGCCCTGCGTGTCGTACTCGAAGTGCCCGTCCAGCGGAGCGCCGTCGTACCAGGCCTCCAGGAAGCGCGCGTGCGTCCCCGCGGGGTCCGCCTCGGCGACGAACGCCAGCTTGGCGCCGAACGCTTCCGCGACGTGGCGCACGAGGCCGCGCAGGAACGCCTCCCCCACGGTGCCGGCGGTGCCCTCGGCCACCGCGCGCAGCAGCTCCCGGCCGCGGAGGCGCGGGGCCCGGTCGTCGACGGCGACGGACATGGCCGCACACGATATTCGCCGGCGCCGCCGGGTCACCCGGATCGGGTGACGAACCGCCGCCCGGGTTCGGGCACGTTCCGTGCGGATGCAGGTGGGCGTGGCAAGGGCGGGCATGGCGCGGGTTCCCGGTGGGACGTTCGCCATGGGCTGCGAGCGCTTCTATCCCGAGGAGGCGCCGGTCCGCCGCGTCGCCGTCGACGGGTTCCGGATGGACCGCCATCCCGTCACCGTCGGCGAGTTCAGCCGGTTCGTCGCGGACACCGGGTATGTCACGGTGGCGGAGCGGCCACCCGCGCCCTCCGACTACCCGGATGCGGACCCGGAGCTGCTCGTGCCCGGCTCGCTCGTGTTCCGGCGCACCGAGGGGCCCGTCGACCTGCGCGACTTCCGCAACTGGTGGGAGTACGTGCCCGGCGCGGACTGGCAGCACCCCGAGGGGCCCGGCTCCAGCGTCGCGGGGCGGCGGCGCCACCCGGTCGTGCACGTGGCATACGAGGATGCGGCGGCGTATGCGGCCTGGGCGGAGAAGGCGCTGCCCACCGAGGCCGAGTGGGAGCGGGCCGCCCGCGGCGGGCTGGACGGCGCGCTGTTCGCCTGGGGCGACGAGTTCGCGCCCCGCGGCCGGACGATGGCCAACACCTGGCGGGGCGAGTTCCCGTGGCAGAACCTCGGGGCGAACGGCTACCAGGCGACGTCTCCCGTCGGCGCGTTCCCGCCGAACGGCTACGGCCTCTACGACGTGACCGGCAACGTCTGGGAGTGGACGGCCGACTTCTTCTCGCTGCCCGACCGCACCGCGCAGGCGCACGGGTCGTGCTGCGCGCCGCGCAACCCGCGCGTCAGCGAGCCGCGGACCGCGGAGGCGATCCCGCGCCGCGTCATCAAGGGCGGGTCGCATCTGTGCGCGCCCACCTACTGCCTGCGCTACCGGCCGGCGGCGCGGCAGGGCGAGACCGTGGACACCTCGACGTCGCACATCGGCTTCCGCTGCGTCGTCCGCGACGGCGCGTCCGACCAACCAGCAAACGAAGTGAGCCTGTCATGAGCAAGCCGTTCAAGGGAGTCATCGACGTCGACGTGCGCCAGTCGGTGCCCGACTGGGAGCCCTACACGCAGCCGATCGCGCCCGAGGGGTCGCCGAACGTCGTCTACGTGGTGCTCGACGACGTGGGGTTCTCGGCGATGGAGTCGTTCGGCGGCCTGATCGAGACCCCGAACCTCAATCGCGTGGCCGAGCGCGGGCTCACCTACACGAACTTCCACACGACGGCGCTCTGCTCGCCCACGCGCTCGTGCCTGATGACCGGGCGCAACCACACGACCAACGGCATGGCGACGATCACCGAGGCCGCGTCGGGGTTCCCGAGCTCCAACGGCCACATCCCGTTCGAGTGCGGCACGGTCGCCGAGGTGCTCGGGGAGCTCGGCTGGAACACCTACATGGTCGGCAAGTGGCACCTGACGGCCGAGGACGAGATGAACCTGGCGTCGCGCAAGCGCGGATGGCCCGTCGGCCGCGGCTTCGAGCGCTTCTACGGCTTCCTCGGCGCCGAGACCAACCAGTGGTATCCCGAGCTGGTCTACGACAACCACCCGGTCGAGCAGCCCTACTCGCCCGAGGCCGGCTACCACCTCACGACCGACCTGACCGACCGCGCGCTGGCGTTCATCAGCGACGCCAAGGCGATCGCCCCGGACAAGCCGTTCCTCCTCTACTACTGCCCCGGAGCGTGCCACGCGCCGCACCACGCGCCGAAAGAATGGATCGACAAGTACCGCGGCCGCTTCGACATGGGCTACGAGGCTTACCGCGAGCTCGTCTTCCAGCGCCAGAAGGAGCGCGGGATCGTCCCCGAGCAGGCCGAGCTGTCGCCGATCAACCCCTACGTGGACGAGACGAGCGCCGACGGCAAGGGCTGGCCGGAGCTCGACACCGTCCGGCCGTGGGACTCGCTGAGCGAGGACGAGCGGCGGCTGTTCTGCCGCATGGCCGAGGTGTACGCCGGCTTCCTCAGCCACGCCGACCACGAGATCGGCCGGCTGCTCGACCACCTCGAGGAGAGCGGCGAGCTCGACAACACGATGATCGTCGTCGTGTCGGACAACGGCGCGTCCGGCGAGGGCGGCCCCAACGGCTCCGTCAACGAGAACAAGCTGTTCAACGGCCTGCCCGACCACATCGAGGAGAACCTGCCGTTCCTCGACGACCTGGGCGGCCCGAACACCTACAACCACTATCCGACCGGCTGGGCGTGCGCGTTCAACACGCCGTTCAAGCTGTGGAAGCGCTATTCCAACTGGGAGGGCGGCACCGCCGACCCGATGATCGTCTCCTGGCCGAAGGGGATCTCCGCCACCGGGACGCGGCGCCAGTACGTGCACGCCGTGGACATCGTGCCGACGATCTACGAGTGCCTCGGCGTCGAGCCGCCCGCGGTGGTCAAGGGCTACACCCAGTTCCCGATCGAGGGCGTCAGCTTCGCGCCGACGTTCGCCGGCCCGGACGCGCCGACGGCCAAGAAGACGCAGTTCTACTCGATGGGCGGCACGCGGGGGATCTGGCACGACGGCTGGAAGGCCGTCGCGGTGTCGCCGGCTGCGCCCGACATGTGGGCCGCCTACGAGAGCCAGCGCTGGGAGCTGTTCGACACCGTCAACGACCCGAGCGAGTGCCACGACCTCGCCGCGGAGCACCCGGACCGGCTGCAGCAGCTGATCGGGCTCTGGTGGCACGAGGCCGGGCGCTACGACGCCCTGCCGCTGGAGAACCGCGGCGTGGTGGAGATCCTCACCACCGAGCGCCCGCAGCTGTCCAAGCCGCGCAACCGCTACACCTACTACCCCGGCGGGTCCGAGGTGCCGGAGGCTGTCGCCCCCAACCTGCGCAACCGGTCCTACACGATCGCGGTCGAGGTGACCATCGAGTCCCCGGAGGCCGGCGGGGTCCTGTTCGCCCACGGCTCGCGGTTCGGCGGCCACGCCCTCTACGTCAAGGAGGGCAAGCTCAAGTACGTCTACAACTTCGTGGGCATCGACGAGCAGATCGTGGAGGCGGCCGAGCCGCTGCCGACGGGGCGCGTGATCGTCTCGGCGTCGTTCGAGCGCGAGGGCGACGGCATGCCCGCCGAGGGCACGCTCACGCTGCACGTGCGCGACCAGCCGGTCGGCGAGGGGCACATCAGGACGCAGCCGGGCAAGTTCTCGATCGCCGGCGAGGGCCTGAACATCGGCCGCGACGGCGCCGAGGCGGTGAGCGACGACTACCCGGGCGAGCGGCCATGGCCGTTCGCCGGCGGCACCATCCACAAGGCGGTGATCGACGTCAGCGGCGAGCCGTTCGTCGACCTGGCCCGCGAGGCCGCGGCCGCGTTCGCCCGCGACTGACATGGCCGCGACGCTGCGCACGTGGCGCGACTCGCCGACCCGCGAGGCGATCGTCGGGTTCGTCGAGCGGGTCAGCGAGGAGGGCGGGGCGGACTTCGTCCCGCCCGCCGAGCGGATCGCGGTCTTCGACAACGACGGCACGCTGTGGTGCGAGAAGCCGATGCCGATCGAGCTCGGCTTCCTGCTCGAGCGCTTCGCCGAGATGGCCGCGCAGGACGAGTCGCTGCGCACGCGCCAGCCCTGGCAGGCCGCGCACGAGCGCGACCACGCCTGGCTCGGCGCGGCGATGACCAAGCACTACGACGGCGACGACTCCGACATGCGGCTCCTCATGGGCGCCATCCTCCAGGCGTTCGCCGGCCACAGCGTCGAGCAGTACGCCGACGGCGCCGAGCGGTTCCTGCGCGACGGCGCGCACCCCACGCTCGGGCGCAGCCTGCTCGGCCTGGCGTACGAGCCGATGGTCGAGCTGCTGCGCTACCTCGAGGCGCACGGCTTCACCAACTACATCGCCTCCGGCGGCGACCGCGACTTCATGCGGCCCGTCACCGAGGAGCTGTACGCGATCCCGTCCGAGCGGGTGATCGGCAGCTCGAACGCGCTGCAGTGGACCGACGACGAGCACGGCGGCATGGTCCGCTATCAGGCCTCCCCGGACTTCTTCGACGACGGTCCGGTCAAGCCGGTGCGGATCTGGAGCCGGATCGGCCGCCGCCCGATCCTCGCCGCCGGCAACTCCAACGGCGACATCCCGATGCTGCGCTACGCCGGCGGCCCGTCCCGGCCGGCCCTGCGCCTGCTCGTGCTGCACGACGACGACGAGCGCGAGTTCGCTTACACCGGCGGGGCCGAGCAGGCCCTCGAGCAGGCCGCGGCGCACGGGTGGACCGTGGCCAGCATCAAGCGCGACTGGGAGGCGGTGTTCCCGGACTGACGGCCTCGCCCCGCATGCCCGATCCGCATGACTGGGCCGCTCCGGGACCGACCGGAGTACGCCGCTACGTCCCGATCCTGCGCTGGCTGCCGCACTACCAGGCTCGCCTGCTGCGCTTCGACGTCATCGCCGGCGCGACGGTGTGGGGGCTGCTCGTGCCGGAGTCGATCGCCTACGCGGGGCTCGCCGGGCTGCCGCCGCAGGCCGGGCTCTACACGCTGCTGGCCACGCTCGCCGCCTACGCGATCTTCGGGACCAGCCGCCACCTCGTCGCGGCGGCGACCTCCGCGGCGGCGGTGCTGCTGGCGTCGTCGGTCGCCGCGCTCGGCCACACGGGCGCCGACGTCTACGCCGCCGACGCCGCGATCCTCGTGATCCTGTGCGGCGGGCTCTTCCTGCTTGCCGGCCTGCTGCGGCTGGGCTTCGTCGCGCAGTTCCTGTCGCGGCCGGTGATGGAGAGCTTCGTCTTCGGCCTGGCCATCTTCGTCACCGTCAAGCAGCTGCCCAAGCTGTTCGGGATCGAGAAGGGCGACGGCGACACGATCAGCCAGGTCGTGCACGTGGTCGCCCACCTGGGCGACACGAGCGCGGCGACGCTGGCGGTCGGGGCGGGCGCGCTGGCGCTGCTGTTCGGCGTCGAGCGCTATGCGCCGCGCGTGCCCGGCGGGCTGCTCGCGCTGGTGCTGGGGATCGTGGTCAGCGCCGCGCTCGGCCTCTCGAGCCACGGCGTCGAGGTCGTCGGCCACGTGCCGAGCGGCCTGCCGACCCCGGGCGTGCCGAGCGTCGACGGCGCGGACCTCGTGCCGCTGCTGGCCGCCGCGGGCGGGATGGTGCTGGTGATCTTCAGCGAGTCGCTCGGCGCGGCCAACACGTTCGCGCTCGAGCACGGCTACGAGATCGACGCCAACCAGGAGCTGATCGCGCTCGGCGTCGCCAACGTCGGCTCGGGCCTGGTGGGCGGTCTGGCGGGTGGCGGCAGCCTGTCGCAATCGGCGGTCAACGAGGGAGCCGGCGCACGCTCGGAGATGTCCACGATCCTCGCCGCCGTCCTGATCGTGGTCACCGTGCTCCTGCTCACCCCGCTGTTCAAGGACCTGCCCGAGGCCGTGCTCGCGGCGCTGATCATCCACGCCGTCTCGCACCTGTGGAAGTTCGCGGCGATGCGGCGCGTGTACGCCGAGCGCCGCGTCGAGTTCGCGCTCGGGCTGGCCACGCTGATCGGCGTGCTGACGATCGACGTCCTGCCCGGCCTGGTGATCGGCGTGGTGGCGATGCTGCTGCTGCTCATCTACGACGCGAGCCGTCCTCACGTCGCGGTGCTCGGCCGCTTCCCGGGGGAGCGGGCCGCGTTCGTCGCCGTCGACCGGCATCCGGAGAGCGAGCCCGTACCCGGCGTGCTGGTCCTCCGGCTCGAGGCGCCGTTCATCTACGCCAACGCCGCGCCGGTGCGCGACCGCGTGAAGCGCCTCGTGGGCGAGGCGAGCCCGACACCGAGGGCGATCGCCCTGGAGATGGGCGCGAACGACGACCTCGACATCACCGCCGCCGAGGTGCTCGAGGAGCTGGTCCGGTCACTGCACGCCGCGGGTCTGGACTTCGCCCTCGCCGACGTCCGCGACCCGGTGATCGAGCGCGCCCGGCTCACCGGGCTGCTGGCCGTGATCGGCGAGGACCGCGTCTTCCACACGCTCGAGCAGGCGGTCGAGCACGTCGGGCGAGTCGAGGCGTCCGCTTAGCCTGGATCCACCGATCATCGCGCCGCGAGAATCGGTGGATCCAGGCTAGGCAGCTCAGGCCCGGCGGGCGTGACCGTCTACCAGGCGGAGCCGGCCGCGGCGGTCGCCAGTTGCGGGGCGAGCTCGCGGACGACGGGGACGAAGAAGGCGTGCGAGACGGGGCGGCGGCGGACGGGGGTGGCGAGGACGGTCATGGTCGGCTTTCGGGTCAGCGGGAGTTGCGCCGGCGGCGCGGGGCGATCCGCTCGGCGTGATTGGCGGCGGCGAGCTGGAGGTGGATCAGCGAGGAGTTCATGACACTGGGAACCCTCCCACCCGAGCGCGGCGATGCTGAGGCGGCTGGCAGGCGTCCCGCCGGCGCCCAGCCCGCGTTGCCGGGTGCGGATCGCGCCCCCCGGCGGGGGGCTGGCCGCACTCTGCGGATCCGTTGTAACGCGGGGGGCGCGGGCGTGACGAACGCAGCGGCGGCGAGCCCGCCGCACCACACCCACCCACACCGGGGAGAAATCCATGGCACAGCACTCCACAGCTCTGCGGCGCGCCCTGGCGACCGCGGCGGCGGGGGCGGCGCTCGCGCTGGCGGCGGCATCGCCGGCGCTGGCCGCCCCCGGCGACTTCACGGTCAGCGGCCCGGCGAGCTTCCCGGCCGCGGTGGCGGTCGGGCAGTCCGCGACCCAGACCTTCACCGTCACCAACCACACCGGGTCGTCATGGGAGTTCGGCGGCGTCGGATTCCCACCCAACGGCAACGGGGACTTCTCCTGGTCCGTCATCCCGGTCATCACGTGCCCGTCCGGCGGCACCTCCGGCGTGATCGCCGCCGGCGAGGCCTGCACCATCGACGTGCAGTTCGCGCCCAACTCGGCCGGCGTGCACTCGCTGAACTTCCAGCTCAACTTCTTCCCGGTCGGCGGCGGGTTGGGCGATCAGGCGAACATCGAGACGGTCACCGCCACCGCCTTCGACGTCTCGCTCAGCCTCTCCCCCGGCGACCTCACGTTCCCCGACCAGCCGCTGGGCAGCATCGGACCCGCGCAGGCCGTCACCGTGACCGCACTGCGCCCCTCGACCACCGTGGGCGCCGCGCGCGTCACCGGCGCCGCGCTCAACGACTTCCTGATCAGCAACGACGGGTGCTCGCAGACGACGCTCGCCGCCACCGGCGACCACTGCACCGTCTGGCTGCGCTCCAGCCCCACCGCGCTCGGGGCGAGCCACGCCGCGCTGCAGGTGACCGCAGGCGCGGAGACCGAGACCGTGAGCCTCGCCGGCAACGGCGTCCCCGCTCCCGCGGGCGCGCCGGGGGCCCCCGGCGCGACCGGGGCGACCGGCGCCACCGGCCCGACCGGCCCCGCGGGCGCGAAGGGCCCCGCCGGACCTGCCGGCCAGGTCGTCTGCCGCAACACGGCGGTGGCGAAGGCGACCTGCCAGATCCTGTTCGCCCCGGGCACCTGGACGACGAGCTCCGCGGCGACGACCGCGCGCTACACGATCCGGCGCGGCCACACCGTGGTCGCGCGCGGGTCACGACGCATCGCTGGTCACCGGCTGCTCGTCCGTCTCGCCCACGGGCTGCGCCCGGGCCGGTATCGCGTCACGGTCACCGTCGGGCGCGGGCGCCACGCGCACTCGCTCACGCAGACGGTCACGGTCGCCTGAACCCTCGGCGCCGGCGGCGACTTCGGTCGCCGCCGGCGCCCCTTGCGTCGCGGGGGCGAATACATCGCCCCCGCTCCTAGAGATCACATGCCAAGGATCGACACAGGCAGGTCTCATCACCGCGCGACGCCACGCTTGGGCACACCGGCGGCGTTCTGGATCGGCGCGGCCACGTTCGCTGTGGCGTCCGGCACGGCGCAGGCGGCGGTGCCCGGCGTGGGCGCATGGGAGTCCGGCAGCCGCTCCGCGCCGCGCGTGGCGTTCGACGTTCAGGGGCCGGCCCGCTCGCGCACCGTGCTGCGCGTCTCCTTCCCACTCACCTGCAAGGGCAGCGCCTCCCCGATCGGTTGGGGGAGCACCGACCTCGTTCGCGTGCACCGCGATGGCACGTTCACGGCATACGACTTCGGCTCCGTCATCCGTGGCCGGTTCACCGCAACGGACCGCGCAGCGGTCACCGTGCGCGCCTCCGACGGGAGCGAGTGCCGGGACATGCGTCGCTACGTCGTCATCCGCCGAGGGCGCCGGATCGCGGTCCGCACCGGACGCTTCCTCTCGCTCGTGGGTGGCGGGGCCGTCGTGGGCCTAGAGGCCAGCGCCTTCGGCCGGATGGTCCACGTCGAGTTCATGGAGGGCTCGCTCCCGGCCGCCTGCACGGACGGATCGCAGCGATCGCTGCCTCTCGCCGGCCCAGATGAATACCTGCTCGCCGCCCCGATCCGCCCGACCGGCCGGTTCGACATCTCCGCGGCCGCCGGGTCGAGCATCACGATCGCCGGGACCTTCGACGGAGGCTCGGTGGCGGCCTTCGTCCATCTCTCCGTCGTCCTCCCGGGAGGCGTGCGCTGCACGGCCCGCGCGCAGCCGCTCGTCGGGTCCCTGGCGTTCCCATTCGCGAGCGACGGCGAGGGACAGATCTTGCCCTCCGCACCCGAGATCCTCCCGGAAACACCTGGGCTGGAGTAGCCAATTCCGCTGCGGGAGCGGTCAGCCGTCGCGTCCGCACGCTCGGCACTCGAGCCGCGTGGTCCGCTCCTCGCCCGGGTCGAGCATCGGCAGGCGGCCGGCGGCGCGATCGGCCGCGCGCCCGAGAACGCTGCAGTTCGCGGGCTCCAGTCCGAGGGCCGCGATCCCGGGCGCCGGATGCACCCACTGGTGCATCCGCGGCAGACCCGAGGCCTCCCACCGCAGCGTGAAGCGCAGGCCGGTGGCCGGAGAGTCGACGACGGCGCTGCACCAGCCGTCGGCCCCTGGCTCCACGTCGTGCTCGAACACGCGCTCGCGGGCCCCCGGCGTGATCTCGAGCGCGCGGTCCCACGGCCCGACCGCGTCGGCATCGCGCGGAGCGGTCTCCCGCGCCGCGAGCTCGAGCGCCGCACCCGGCGACCACAGCGGCGCGCCCAGGTTGACGTGATAGAGCACCGGCGCAGCCGCCGCTGCGATGCCCTTGTTCACCGTGACGTCGACCAGTTCCAGGCGGCCCTCGCCGGTGCACGTGGTCCAGGTGCGGCGCAACTCGAGGTGCTCGCCGAGCGCCGACACCTCGCGCACGACCGCCGACGCGCGGACCTCGACACCGTCGGCTGTGACCCGGCGCTCAACGGTCAGCTCCCGCGCCGGCTGATGCGAGATCTCGCCGTGCATCCCGTGACCCTCGGTCGGCGAGCCGACATTGCGCAGGCCGCACGTGGCGACCAGCCCGCCACCGAATGCCCGGGCCCAGTCGTCGTCACGCAGCCGCCCCGAGATCGGACCACACTCGCCGACGGCGGAGACCCAATGCAGCGGCACTCCCCGGTACCACGCGCCGAAGCAATCGAAGCCACGGTCGGGCAGCAGCCGGACGTCGATCCCCTCCCACACCCGCACGTCCAGCGCACGCCACCCCTGCTCGGTCCGCGACTCGACCACGGACGCAATCGCATCGAGGTTCGCCAGCCGATCGATCATCCGGGCCATTGTGCTCGAACGCCGGACGCTGTCCGGCGCCCACCGTCTCGACCGCGCCTCGCTACGTCCGTGCCTCGCGCACGGCTCAAAGGCGATCGGAACCGATCCACAACGTCCAGCGCTCGATGGCGACGACCTGCAGGATCGAGCCGATCCACGGATCGGCGTCGAACATCGCGCGGGCGTCGGCCTCGTCCTCGGCGCGCACGAGCAGCACAGCGAATTCGCCGTCGACATCGTCGATCGGACCGCCGATCACAACCCGATCCCCGAGCCCATCGATGAACGCGGCATGGCGGTCCCAACCGGGCTGCTCACGCCTCGCTTTCGACGGGTCCCATTCAGGCCCGCGCGACTGCCGCACGAGGAAGTAGCCGCTCACCGGCTTCACCCTAGGCGAGATCGTCCCTGATGGATCCCGGAGGGCCAGCGGGGCCTCAGCGACAAGGCCCCCGCATGCATGGCCATTTGGGAGAGCCCTTCGGCCGGACTCGAGTGGGCGACCCCTTCCTTACCATCCAAGCCATTTGCGGTATTTGCGGAAATTGCCCATATTGGCAAAGTGCCGTTTTACATGACTTTCGGGACTCGTGGAGCAACCTCATCGGGCCGGACTGGACGAGCACCAACGTTGCGCAGCTGCGCTACGACGAGCGCTCCGACCGGTGGACGCTGTACGCCGCCGATCGGAACAGCCGCTGGTTTCCCTACGACGATGTCGGTCTCTCCCGCGACGTCGGGCCGCTGCTGGCCGAGATCGACGAGGATCCGACGGCGATCTTCTGGGGCTGATGGCGCGGCGTACGATCACCGAAATGGCCCGCGACCCGAAGCGCTCCGAACGGACCCGCGAGGAGATCGAGCGGGAGGAGGCGGCGGAACGCGAGCGGGTCCGCCGGGACGCCGCGCGCGGCGTGAGCCGCAACCTCCCCGACGCCGTCGCGCACACGGAGTTCGCCCGCCCCTTCGCGGCGACGTTCACGCAGCCGCACGGGAGATGACGCAGGTCCTGAACCCGGAGCCGTTGCTTCGGCGCTGCACGAGGCCGGCGTGAGGCACATCAACATCGGCGGGTTTGCGGTCAACGCGCACGGCGTCATCCGGCCTCGAAGCATCTGGACATGACCGAGATGCCACCGTGAGCGGCGAGCTGTTCAGCCCGGTCCGGCTTGGGCCGGTGGAACTGCGCAACCGCGTGATCTCGACGTCGCATCAGACGTCGCTCGTGCACGACCACCTGCCGACGGACGACCTCGTCGCGTACCACGAGGCGCGCGCCCGCGGCGGAGTGGGGGCGATCTTCCTCGAGGCCACGGCGGTGCACCCGACGGGGCTGCTGACGCCGCACACGCTCGGCGGTTACCTGCCGGGCATCGTCGGCGGCTATGAGCGCCTCGCGGCGGGGGTGCGCCCGCACGGGGCGAAGCTGTTCGTGCAGCTCTTTCATGGCGGCCGCGAGCAGTTCGGCGGGCCGCCGCGCGCGCCGGCGGTCGCGCCGTCGGCGGTGCCGAGCCCGCGCTTTCACTCCGAGCCGCGGGCGCTCTCGCGGGCCGAGATCGCCGAGCTGGTGTCCGGGTTCGCGCGGTCGGCGGCGCTCGCGCGCGACGGCGGCCTGGACGGGGTCGAGGTCTCGATGGCGCACGGGTACCTGGCGGCGCAGTTCTTCAACGCGCGCGCCAACACCCGGGGTGACGGGTACGGGCCTGGGTCGCCGTTGCGGTTCGGCCTGGAGGTGCTGGGGGCGATCCGGGCCGAGGTCGGCCGGGAGATCGCCGTCGGCGTGCGCTTGTCGGCGAGCGAGCGCGACCCCGACGGCGACGGGCCGGCACGCTGCGCCGAGATCGCCGCCGAGATCGCGCGGACCGGGCTGGTGGACTTCGTGTCGCTGGCCCTGGGCCACTCGGCGTCGTACCGCGGGTCGACGTGGATCGCGCCGCCGCCGCCCGCGGCCGAGGACGCGATCGCCGGGGATCTGCCGGCCCCCGGCGCGCTCGCGGGCGTGCCGGTGATCGCCACGACCCGGATCGTCGACCTCGACCACGCGGAGCGGATCGTGGCGTCGGGCGCCGCGCAGGCGGTGGGGATGACGCGGGCGCTGATCGCGGATCCCGAGTTGGTGGCCAAGGCCGATAGAGGGCCGCCGGGCCGAGACGATCGCCTGCATCGGCTGCAACCAGGCGTGCATCGGCCACTACCACCAGGGCGCGCCGATCGGCTGCGTGGTCAACCCGCGCACCGGCCGCGAGGCGCACGTCGCGCGAGCGGTCGCGCGCCCGCCGCGGCGTGTGCTCGTGATCGGCGCTGGCCCGGCGGGCGCGGCCGCGGCCGTGGAGGCGACGCGCGCGGGCGATGCGGTGACGCTCGCCGAGCGCGGCCCGGACATCGGTGGCCAGCTGCGACTGGCCGGCGGCACGCCCGGCCATGCGGAGGTGTGGCGGCGCTACCGCGATCTCGCCTGGCGCGCGCTCGAGACCGCGGGAGTCGACGTGCGGCTCGACACCGAGGTCAACGTGGACGATCTCGGCGACCACGATGCGGTGATCCTCGCCACCGGCGCGCGGCCGTACATGCCGCCGTTCGCCGCGCCGCACGGGGTGGCGGTCGTCGACGCGTGGGCGACAATCCGCGAGCCCGGCGCGGTCGCCGGCCCGGTGCTCGTCGCGGACTGGGGCGGCGGCTGGGACGGGCTCGACGCCGCCGAGGCGCTGGCCGGCGCCGGCCGCAGCGTCACCCTGGCGTGCAGCGGCGTGATGCTCGGCGAGACGCTGCACCAGTACCAGCGCAACGGCTACCTCGACCGCCTCGACCGCGCCGGCGTGACCGTGCTCCATCACCTCGAGTGGACCGGCGACGTCCTGCGTCACGCGTTCTCGGCGCGCCAGCAGCCGCTGCCCGCGGGCACCGCCACGGTCGTCGTCGCGCACGGCCGACAGCCCGAGGACGGCCTGTGGGCCGCGCTCGAGGGCCGGCCCGGGGCCGTGCGCGCCGGCGACGTGCTCGGCCCGCGCACGCTCGAGGAGGCCATCCTCGAGGGCTTTCGCGCCGGCCGCGCCGAGCCCGCAGCTCCGGCCGCGCGCTGACCGCCGAACTCGCCGACCGCCGTCAGTCCTGGCAGTCGACAGCGATGGCCAGCGCGCTGCAGATATCGCGCATCCGCGTCGGCCGATCCCCTGCACCGGGACACCGACCGAACCGCACGCGCGGAGCGCCGTCGCGCCCGCCTTTGGGGGAGCGGCCGCTCTGAGCCACGGCTGCCGCGAGCACGGCCGTGCCGCCCAGGCAACGGCCGTGCCCGGCGGAGCGTCGTCTAGCTCGACCCGGCCTGGCAGACGCCCTTGGGGAAGCCGTAGGCCTTCGTCTTCGCGCTGGCGCGGGTGAACAGGGTGAAGCCGCGCTGGACCTTGCGCAGCGCTCGGGCGTAGTGGTGCGAGAGCGCAGCGGAGTGGCCGGCGCGGAACGCGGCGATGGTGGGTCGCAGCTGCGCGACGAACGAGGTCAGCAGCGGCCGCCCGGCGAGCGGGGCGCGGGGGACCAGGTGAGTGAAGCCGCGCCGGACGCTCGTCAGCGAACTGGCATAGACGGCCATGAACCTCAGCGCACGCGCGCGGTCGCCCTTCGGCGCGGTCGTGGCGAACGGGTTCTGCGATCGCGGCGCGGGCGTGGCGTCGACGCGGTGCTCGGCGGCGCGGCAGACGGTGCTGCCGCGGGCGATCACCTGAGCCTTGGTGAGCGGCGCGGAGGACGCGACCGCTACGGGGGCTGAGGTGGTGAGGAGCACGAGGGCGATCGCCCCCGTGCGCCGGCTGATCCGATGTTCCATGGCCGCAGCATCGCCTCGGCCCGCGGCGCGCACATCGGCGGCGAAGGTGGTTCGGCCTCGCTCTTGCGAGCGATCTTGACGCGGCGCATCCCGCTCGTGCGGGTGATGCGCCGGCGCGGAGCGGCGTCTATGTTCGCGGCATGCGTGGGTGGCTCAGACGCCATGGCGACGCGGCGCTGGCCGGGGGCGTCGCGGTGCTCTACCTCGCCGAGGTCCTGCTCGAGGGAGACGTGCATCGCCGCGGCGCGGCGGCGGTGGCCGCGCTGGGGTTCGCCGCGTCGCTGCTCGTGCGACGGCGCGTGCCGCTGGTGCCCCTGCTCGCCGGCCTGGCGGTGATCGAGCTCGACAACACGGTGGTCAAGGGGCTGGCCGAGGCCGGGACGTTTCTCGTCGGCTTCATCGTCGCGCTCTACTCCGCCGGCCGCTGGGCGCGCGGGCGCACGCTTGTGGTGGCGGTCGCGCTCACCCTGGCCGCGATCCCGCTGGCGGCGATCGAGCCGGGCCAGCCGGTCGGCGTCGGCGACATCGCCTTCTTCCTGGTCTTCTTCGGCGCGCCGATCGTCGCCGGGCGGATCTTCCGCCACCGCGCCGAGCGCGAGCGCGTGCTCGTCGACGAGCACGCGACGCGGACGGCCCAGGCGATCGCCGACGAGCGGGCGCGGATCGCGCGCGAGCTGCACGACGTCGTCGCCCATGCGATCAGCGTGATCGTCCTGCAGGCCCGCGGCGGGCGGCGCATGCTCGCAGACGACCCGGAGGAGACGCGCTCGGCGCTCGACGCGATCGAGCGTGCGGGCGAGCAGGCGCTGGCCGAGATGCGGCGGCTGCTCGACATGCTGCACGCGGCCGACGAGCGCGCGGCGCTCGCCCCGCAGCCCGGCCTCGCCCGGCTCCCCGACCTCGCCCAAGAGGTCGGCGCGGCCGGCCTGCCCGTCGACGTGCGAGTCGAGGGTGCGGCGCTCGAGCTGCCGCCGGGCGTCGACGTCTCCGCCTACCGGATCGTCCAGGAGGCGCTGACGAACGCGCTCAAGCACGCCGGCCCCGCCCGGGCCACGGTGGTCGTCCGCTACGCCGCGGACGCCGTCGAGCTCGAGGTGGCCGACGATGGCGCCGGCAATGGCCAGGGCGGTGGCTCCGGTCAGGGACTGGTGGGCCTGCGCGAGCGGGTCGGCGTCTACGGCGGCGTGCTCGAGGCCGGCGCGCGGCCGGACGGCGGCTACCGCGTCCGGGCGCGACTCCCGCTGCCGGCGCCGTGATCCGCGTCCTGCTCGCCGACGACCAGAGCCTGGTGCGCGCCGGGTTCCGGATGATCCTGCGGGCCGAGCCGGACATCGAGGTCGTGGGCGAGGCCGCCGACGGGCGCGAGGCCATCGACCGCGCGTGCGAGCTGCGGCCGGACGTCGTGCTGATGGACATCCGCATGCCCGGGGTCGACGGAATCGCGGCGACGCGGCAAGTGACGGCGCTCGAGCCGGCGCCACGGGTGCTCGTCCTGACCACGTTCGACCTCGACGAGTACGTCTACGAGTCGCTGCGCGCCGGCGCCAGCGCCTTCCTGCTCAAGGACGCGCCCGAGCAGCAGTTGCTCGCGGCCGTGCGGGTGGTGGCCGACGGCGGCTCGCTGTTCGCTCCCTCGGTCACGCGCCGCCTGGTCGAGCAGTTCGCCGCGCCCTGCGGCGCCGGCGGCTCCCGCGCTGGCCGAGCTGACCGCGCGCGAGCAGGAAGTGCTCCGGCTGGTGGCGCGCGGGCGCTCGAATGCGGAGATCGCCGCCGAGCTGGTCGTCAGCGAGCACACGGCCAAGACGCACGTGGCGAGCATCCTCCGCAAGCTCGACCTGCGCAATCGCGTGCAGGCGGTCGTGCTCGCCTACGAGACCGGCCTCGTACGCCCCGGCGACGCCGACCGGTAGTCCCGCGCCATGGGCGCCGCACGAGATCGCCGGGACGCCGCCACGGGCGGGCCATGACGGCCGGGCGGTCCAGTCGCCGACGCCACATGTTGGCCGCGAGGCCAACCGGCCCGGCGCGGTGCCGACGTAGCCTCCCGTCGTGGACATCGGGGTCGTGCTGCCGGGCGGCGGAGCGCGCGGCGCCTATGAGGCCGGGGCGCTGTCGGTGCTGCTGCCCGCGCTGGAGGCACGCGGCGAGCGCGTCAGCATCGTCTGCGGCACGAGCGTCGGCTCGATCAACGCCGCCTTCCTGGCCTGCGCGGCGGCGCAGCCGGCCGCCGCACAGGCCGAGACCCTGCTCGCCCGCTGGCGAGCGGTGCGCAAGCACAGCGTGATCTCCAATGTGATCGGGCCACGGACGGCGCTCTCGATCCTCCGCCTCGCCGGCGAGCTGCTGGAGATCCCTCGGCTGCGGGCGGCGTCGCTGCTCGACCCCTCGCCGCTGGAGCGCAATCTCGATCGCTGGCTCGACTGGGACGCGCTGCACGACAACGTCCGCTCGGGCCTGCTGCGCGCCGTGTGCGTCGTCGCGACGTCGCTCGAGCACGGCGTGCCCGTCGGCTTCGTGGAGAGCGAGCACGGCGTCCCGCCGTCGGACCGCGAGATCCGCTACGTGCCCGCGCAGCTGTCCGGCGAGCACGTACGGGCCTCCGCGGCCATCCCGCTGCTGTTCCCGCCGGTCGAGGTGACGACGCCGGCCCCCGCGGCCGGCCACTACGTCGACGGCGCGACGCGGCTGAACGCGCCGATCTCGCCCGCGCTCGCGCTCGGCGCGGACCGCGTGGTCGTGGTCGGCTACGAGCCGCTCGCCGCCTCCCGCGCACCCGCCGTCCGGACCGGCGGGCCGCGGCTCGCCGACGTCGCCGCGAACATGCTCGACGGGCTGCTGCTCGACCAGGTCGGGCACGACGTGCGCCGCATGCTGGCCGTCAACGAGTTCTTCGCCGAGCACCACTCGACCGGCGTCTCGCCGTCCGCACGCGCCTACCGCGAGGCGCGCGGGCAGCATCCCTACCGGCGCATCCGCTACGCGTTCGTCGCCCCCGCACGCCGCGGCGCCATCGGCGCGCTCGCCGATCGCGTGTTCCGCGAGCGCTACGGCGGCCTGAAGGCGCTGCGTTCGCCCGACTTCGCGTTGCTGGCCCGGCTGCTCGGCGGCGGGCAGGCCGGGGCGCGGGGGGAGTTGTTGTCATTCGTGCTGTTCGATCACGTGTTCATCGAGCGGCTGATCCAAGCCGGCCGCGCGGATGCGGAACGCTGGCTCGCCGCTCATCCCGGCCTCTGGTCCTCCGACGGCGCCGAGCACGGCTTCCACGCCCGCGAGCCGATCGAGGCGGTCGCGCTCGACGAGTTCCGCACGCTCCGCCGGCGTTAGCCGCTTGCCCTCGATGAACGACGTCAGCGGAGGCTGCCCGCGGGCGCCAGCCAGCGGGTCGGTTGGCCGGTGATCGCGGCGATCCGTTCGTAGTCCTCGTCGTAGTGGAGCACGGCGAATCCGGCCGCTTCGGCGGCCGCCGCGATCAGGAGATCGGGGTCCTTCACCGAGCGTTGTGCCGTGCCGCCCTGGGCGCTCAACTGCTCGTAGACCCACAGCGCGCGCTTCCACTGCGGCGCGTCGATCGGGTAATCGCGCAGCGCCCGGAAGCTCGTGGCGCATCGCGGCGAACTCGCCGGCGCTGCCCACGCTGTGCAGCAACTCGATGCCCCACGGCGGCGGGACCACGACCACGCGCTCGTGTCCGCGAGCTCGGTCACGCCGTGCGGCCGGCGGGCCGGCGCATCGCATCGAGCGACTCCGGCGTGAGGTCCTCGAAGTCACGCTCGGCGAGACGCGCGCGCCGTGCACGAGCGATGACCTCGCGCAGTGCCTGGTGAACCGTGTCCATCGTGCGCCGGGTGCCGAGCTCCTGCGCCGCATCGTCGACGAGATCCATGTCGAGGTTGATGTTCGTGCGCCTCACCATGGTCGAGGTGTACTCCTCGAGGTCGGGTTTTCTTACACCATCGCGTACCTGGGCGCGGAACGATCAGGCACCGGCGAGAGCGGGACCGAGACCGGCTGCCGAGATCTTCACGTCGTCGTCCCAGACGGGTTCGCGAGAGCTCAGCTCGGGCGCGACGGCGCGCTCGACAATGACGCAACGAGCGATCGCTCGCCCGGTGGACGGCGGCCTCTCAAGCTGACGACCGTCGCCTTCGAGGCGCCCGAGATCATCGATGCGCTCACGGCGCTGGGGCGACAGCTTGCGTGCCGGGCGGCCGGCGGCCGCCGGCGGGGATCTGAAGCGCGGCAGGCCGGACCCGAGGCTTCAGACCAGTGTGCGCTCGTCTCGCCGGGCTTCGGGCTTCGGGGATGCGGCGGTGGACAGGCGCCGCTTCGGTTCCGGGCGGACGAGCGCTGCGTCCCGGGCGGCTCCGCGGCCCCCCGGCAGCGACATCCGCACGATCTTGCGCACGACCTGGGCGTACTGCCGGGGCAGGGGACCGCTCACGTACGGCAAGCCGTAGCGCTCGCACAGCGCGCGCACCCGCGGCGCCAGGTCGGCGTAGCGGTTCGACGGCAGGTCCGGGAACAGGTGGTGCTCGATCTGGTAGCTGAGGTTGCCGGTCATCACGTGCATGACCGGCGGCCCGTCGACGTTGCAGGAGCCGAGCAGCTGGCGGACGTACCAGCCGCCGCGCGACTCGCCGTCGAGGTCGGCCTCGTCGAAGTCGAACGTCTCCGCGCCGTCGGGGAAGTGCCCGCAGAAGATGACGGTGTGCGTCCACACGTTGCGCACGACGTTCGCCGTCAGGTTGCCCATCAGTGCCGGCACCGCCGAAGGCCCGGACAGCAGCGGCCAGACCACATAGTCCTTGGCGAGCTGCCGCGCCGCCTTGCGTCCCAGCCGGCCGACGTCGGAGGCGACCCGGCCCCAGGGCTTGCGCCCCTTGCGCGCCTCGTCGAGCTCGAGGTCGAAGAGGGCGACGCCCCACTCGAAGCCGGCGGCGAGCACGATGTTGTAGAGCGGCTGGGCGAGGTGGAACGGCTTCCACGGCTGGTCGGCGTCGAGGCGCAGCAGCGTGTAGCCCAGGTCGCGGTCCTTGCCGACGATGTTGGTGTAGGAGTGGTGCGCGAAGTTGTGGGACTTCTTCCAGCCCTCCGCGGCCGAGATGTTGTCCCACTCCCACGTCGTGGAGTGGATCTTCGGGTCGCGCATCCAGTCCCACTGGCCGTGCATCACGTTGTGCCCGAGCTCCATGTTCTCGAGCACCTTGGCCACCGACAGCGCCGTCGTCCCCGCAAGCCACGCGGGCGGGAACAGCGAGACCAGCAGCGCGGCGCGGCCCGCGCCCTCGAGCCCGCGCTGTACCTTGACGACCTTGTGGATGTAGGCGGCGTCGCGCTCGCCGAGATCGGCCATCACCTCGTCGCGGATGGCATCGAGCTCGCGGCCGATGGCGTCGAGGTCCGCGGGCGTCAGGTGGTCAAGGAGCGTCGTGCTCATCGGGAGGAGTCCTTGCGTCGTGCCGCCCGTCTCGATCGTTCTGGGGAGAACCGGCGTCGTCGAGACGCCGGCAGCGAGACGGCGGATGCCATAGAGGATGACCAGGAGCCGGGCTCTCCTCCTCGCCGCTGGGCACAAGATCCGCCCGTCATTCTGTGGCCGGCACAACACGCACCCGCCGGCGCCCGACCAGGTGTCGACCCAGCCGGGCATCCTCCCGCCCCGCGGTCCAGCCGCCGGCGACCGACGATCCCGCGGCGAGGCCACCCTGCCCCACGGGCGGTGCCGCGTCTGCGCCCGGGAAGCCACGCCGGGACGGAAGGCGGCCGCACCACGCGTGCCGGGCCTCTCTCGCCGTCGCTCGATCGTGGGGGGTGCTGCACATGCCGTCGTGTCAACGGATCGGCCTCGCCTGACGATCACCGAGACGGACGACGTCGCCGAGGCGATCGACCCTCGCCGCCGACCAGGGCGAGCGTCGGCGCGAGGCGTCCTGATCGCGTATCTAGATGAACGGCACGCTCTTCACGAGCAGGCGCTCGAGCGGCTGCAATCGCTCACCACGGAGGGAAGCACCGGTCGCTCCTTGACCCGAAGCAATCGTTGGCGTTACCTGAATTCGGCGGGCTGACCCGCTACCGCGCGGGCCCCCAGTTCGACCACTCGTCGTACGTGGGTCCGGTCACGACCGGGATCTCCCGTCCGGTGCGGAGGTCGAGCCGCCAGATGTCGCCGTCGCTACCGTCGGCCGGGAACTTCGAGAACGTCAGCATGCTCCCGTCGGGTGAGAACGCGGGCTTCTGCGAGCTGCCGCCGTCGGCGTCCGCCGTGAGCTGCCGCACGGACTGCCCGCGAGGATCGCGCAGGAACAGGTGCGACTGGAGCTGGTCGCAGCCACCCACGTAGGCGATCAGGCCCTGCGGACCCCAGTCGGGCTCGCAGGCGTCATCGGCGTCGCTGGTGACCTTGTGCAGCCGGCTCCCGTCCGCGCGCACCATCCACACATAGCTCGGCCCCGCGGTGGGCAGCGTGTCGAACACGATCCGGCGGCCCGACGGCGACCAGCTCGGGTCGAACGCCTCCCCTTCGGGCAGCACCGGCGTGATCGTCCGGGTGCGGCCGGTGGCGAGATCGCGCGTCGCGATGCGCGCGTCCCGGACTCCGTCGGTGCCCGTCGAGAAGGCGATCGTCCGACCGTCGGGCGCGAACGCGGGCTGGATGTCGCTGGTGGTGGGCGAGTTGGTGACGTTCCGGGGCGCCGAACCGTCCGGGTTGGCGATGAAGACGTCGGTGGTCGTCTCGCCGTCGGGGACGCTGTCGTAGGCGAGCAGGCGCCCGTCGGGCGAAAGCGTGGCGTGGTGGCCGATGACCAGCGGCGCCACGCGGCCGCTGCACGGGTCGGCGGAGTAGATCGTGGGGATCCCGTCGTCCCCGAAGCGGGTGAACACGATCCGACCCAGGTTGCAGTGGGACGGGTTCGCGTGCGCGGGGGCGGCCGAGGCGAATGCGGCCAGGGCGGCGGCCGCAATCCATCCGTGACGCTTCATCTGCTCCTCCTTGCTGGCGGGGACTGCCCCATGCAGCCTCCGGGAGGGCGCTAAACCGGACCCTAGATCGCGGCTAACCCGCCTCGTGAAAGCACAGCCGGGCGAGGTCGAGCCCGAGCTCCGGCGAGGCGGCGATGCACCCGAGCCGCGCGCCGGCGATGTAGGGCTCGTCGATCGTCGCGTACACGACCCACGGGACGTCGTGGCGCGCCAGACGGTCGGCGACGCGCCGGTAGGCGGCGGCCCGCGCGGCTCCGGCGAGCCGGGCGGCGCGGGCGAAACCGCGGTCCACGACCGGATCGTCGAGGCCCGAGCTGTCCTGGCTCCCGGCCACCTTGCGCTCGAGCAGCGGCGCGATGTCGCTCGCGTCCGGATAGTCGAAGAGCCAGTTGTCGAGCGCGATATCCCAGCGCATACGCGGATGCCGGAGCACGTCGAGAGCAGGCTCGGTCGTCTGCTTGACGACGAGGGTGACGCCGATCCTCGCGAGTTGACCGCGGAGCAGCGCGAGGGCGGCTCCGCACTGCGGGCAGGACGAGAGCTCGCGCGTCAAAACCACGGCGCGCCCGCCGCCGCCGGCGAGCGCACGCGCGCGCGGCAGGTCAGGCCTCAGTGGGAAGCCGCCCTCGCTCGCGCCCGGTACGCCGGGCGGCAGGTACGCGCCGGTGGGCTCCGCGCCGATCGCGCGGGCCAGCGCCCGGCGGTCGACGGCGAGGTTGACCGCGGTGCGCAGTCGCGGATCGTGGAACAGGCCGCGGCGCGTGTTGAGGTCGAGGAACTGGATCCCCAGCGTGCGGCCGGCGAACAGGCGAACTCCCCGGCGAGCCGCGGCGCGCGGGTCCGCCAGCGGACCGCCCGGCGCGTACAGCGGCGAGAGGCTGCGGATGCCGGCGTTCTCGGCGAAGTCGGCCCGGCCGCGCAGCACGGCCGCGGCGCCGGCATCAGGCTCGACGTTGGTCTCGAGCACGATGACCGACGAGCGGCCGGCCCGCGGCCCGCGATAGCCAGGGTTACGGCGCAGGAGCACCTCGGACGCGGTGGCGCGGGCCACGTAGTACGGGCCGGCCATCGGCACCGGCGTCGCAATTCCGCCGCGCGTCGCCGGGGTGCCGGGCGGGACCGCGCAGAACGCGGGCATGGCAAGCCGGGCGGGGAGATCGCCGGCCGCTCGGCGCAGCCGGATCGACAGCACGTCGCCCACCGCGCGGATTCCGCTCACCCGCGGCGCGTGCCCGGCCTGGTAGGCGCGAGCGCCAACCACGTCGTCAAGAAACGGCGCCTGAGCGAGCGTCGCGTTCGGGCCCAGCGCGGGAGACAGCGCGCGCTGCAGGCTGCTCGCGAAGGCCGCGGCGTCGACTGGCGCGCCGGAGGGCGGCGCGAAACGCATGCCGGGGCGGATCCGGAAGCGATACACCCGGCCGCCGTCGGCGACCGCCGGCAGCGAGGACGCGGCGTCCGGAACGAGCTTCCCGCTGCCGTCGGCGTAGGTGACCAGCGTGGCGCAGGTCGCGTGGGCCACCCGCGCGCTGTCGGAATCGAACGCGAATGCCGGGTCGAGCGTCGGCGTGCCGCCGAGGTCGATCACGGGCGCGCTCGCTGCCGCGGCAACCGGGAGCCGTCCGACGCCGGCGAACAGCGTGGAGCCGCCGCCCGCCGCGAGGCTGACGGGGCCGCCATCGACCGGATGGCGGCGGGTCGCCCCCGTCGCCGGGTCCAGCTCGAGCAGCGCCGTCGCCCCGGCGATCCACACCGAGCCGTCGACCCAGGCGATCTGGCCCGACCCGGCGGGGATCGGGAAGCCGCGCACGACGGACGGCCCGCGAGGCTGGATCTCCCACAGCGTGTCGCCGGTGCGTGCCCACACATAGCCTCCGCCGAGGACCACGCCCGACACGCTCCCCGCCAGGCGCACGCTGCCGTCGATCCGGTTCGTGCGCGGATCGAGCCGCAGCACGGCCCCGCTACGACCGATCCACAACGCACCGGCCCCGAACGCGACGGGTCCCGCCCCCCAGACCGAGACGCGGGCCTGCACGCGACCGCTCGCCGGATCGATCCGCGCCACGCCGTCCTGCGCCACCGGGTGCGTGAACAGCCCGAAGTCCACCACCCACAGCGAGCCGGCGCCGTAGGCGAGCGCCCCCATCGGCCCATCGCCCGCCACGCGCACGGGGTCGGCGCTGCCGTAGGCCGGATCGACGCGGATCAGCTGTGAGCCGCCGGCGTCCGAGACCCACACCGACCCCGCGCCGACGGTCATGCCGCCCGGCGTCACGCCCAGCGACGCAGGCCTGCCCGCGCGCACGCCGCGGGCCGACACCGGGACGACCGCGCGCTCCGCCAGGCCGACGGCGAACACCCCGGTGACGCCCCCGGCGCGCCCGGCGGCGAGAAACGCCGGGTCGTCGCCCAGCCGCACCCACGCGGCCACGCCGCCGGGTCCGACGACGGCGACCGACCCCGCGCCCACGTGCGGCGGCGTGCCGGTCGCGCCGCGCGCGTGCCCGCCACCGCGGCCGAGAACCAGCCCGACCGCGACCGCTCCGGCGACCAGCATCACCGCGAACGGCAGCGCGAATCGCCGGGCCGGCGCGTTCCGCTCCTGCGCCGGCGGCCGCGCGACGACCGCCGGGGCGAGCGCGGGATCCTGCTGCAGGATCCGGCGCTCCAGCTCGCGCAGGCGCGGGCCTGGCTCGATCCCGAACTCGTCCGAGAGGCGCCGCCGGGTGTCGCGGTAGACCGCGAGTGCGTCGAGCTGGCGGTCGCTGCGGTACAGCGCGAGCATGAGCTGCGCGCGCAGGCCTTCGCGCAGCGGGTGGCGCTCCACGAGGGCCGCCAGGTCACCGAGCAGCTCCGCGTGTTCGCCGAGCGCCAGCCGGGCCTCGACGCGCCCCTCCTCCGCCGCCATGCGCAGCTCGTCCAGACGCTCAGCGTCCACGCGCGCGAACTGCTGGTCGGCCACGTCCGCCAGTGCCGGCCCGCGCCAGGCGGCGAGCGCCGTCGCGAGCCGGCGCAGCGCCGTCGCGGGCTCCCCGGCCCGCAGCGCCTCCCGGCCCGCGTCCAGTGCCGCCTCGAAGCGCGTGGCGTCGAGCTGGTCGTCGGCGACAGCCAGCACGTAGCCGTCGGCGCTCGTCTGCAGCGCGCCCTCGCCGAGGTCGCGGCGCAGCCGCGAGACGTAGCCGTGCAGCATCGTCGGCGCGCTGGACGGGGGTGGGCCGCTCCAAAGCTCGTCGATCAGGCGTGCCGCGGAGACCGGGCGGTTGCGATGCAGCAGCAGGTACGCGAGCAGGCTCAGCGGGCGGCCTTGCGGCAGCCGGACCGGCTCGCCGTCGCACAGCACCGACAGCGGGCCCAGCAGCTGGAACTCCAGCCGCGCAGCCGTCATGGGCCGACCCTAGTCAGCCGGCACCCGGAAGTCGAGCACCCCTCCGGCGCGCCTCTAGCCGAGGATCTTCCGGTACGGCTCGCCGGGCGCGGCGTCCGCCCACTCGCGGCGGCTGAGCGGCCGACCGGCGACGGCGCAGGCATGCCGGTTCCAGGCGCCTGGGTGGTCGCCCGGGCGACGCGGCGTCCCAGAGCATCGCCCTGCCGTCGGAGCCCGAGGTGGCCAGCACGCGCCCGTCGCACGAGAGCGCGGATGCCCGGCCCTCCGCCGGGCGTGGCCGGGCGTCTCGACGGAGACCGGCGCAACGGACACAGCGTCGGTGGTTCTCGGTGTTCCCCGGTGTTCCTCGCCCCGGCAGCACGGTGCCCCGCTCACGAGTCGAATCCTTGGGAGCCCTGCCGGGCGAAAGCGGTCGCAGCCCCAGACCCGGCCGGCTCGAATCCCTTGCGACGGTCGGCCGGCGGCATCGTAGGGCGGAATCGCATTCGCTCCGGAAACCGATGTGTTTCTCATCGGCCTGACGCGCGCGCTGGAGAGCCTCATGGGGCTCGCCGAGACCCCGGAAGCGGCCGCCGCCGCCGAACCGCCCGTCAACGGCCGCCAGCTCAGCCTGCTCGGCGCCTGACCCGCCCCGTGCTCGGATCACCACCGCGACCGGCAAGGTTTCGCGGCGCTGTCAACGCCGGGTGGCAACTGGTGAGATTGCGCTGAACAGAACTTGACAGCGGCGTGAGCATGGGAATACGGTCGGGCGACACGCCGGAAAGGAGTACGGATGATCCGGAAGCGCCGGCAGGAACGCCGGAACCGCAGTCTGCGCGTAGGCACGGCCGCCCTCGCGCTCGCCCTCGCCCTCGCCCCGGCCGCGTTCGCGCAGGAGGGCTCCACCTGGGACACCAACATCGGCACGTTCGGCAACTCCAACGCGCCCGCCCCCGGCGGCAACACCGCCGTCGCGGGCGACGCCAACACCGACACCCAACCGCCCGCGCCCACCCCCCTCGCGACCGCCACCCCCGCGCCCACCGCCCAAGCGACACCCGTCGCCACCCCGCCCCAGACGACGACCACACCGGCCCACAAGCCCGTCCACACCCGCCGCTGCTCCACCCGGCACGGACGGCGCACCTGCCGCTCCTACACCGACGGGGAACTGACCCGCTCCTGCACCACCAGCGGGCACGGCCGCCGCTACCTGCGCACCTGCCGCTTCTACGTCGATCACCGGCTGATGCGCCGCTGCGTCACCCGCGGCGAGCGCCACCGGCACTGCGTCAACACGCGCGCCGGCAAGGCGCTCGCCGCCGCCGCGCAGCCCGCGCACCCGGTCGCCGGCGCGTTCACGCCGCCCATGGCCAGGATCAGTTCCGTGCTGAACAGCGGCTACGCCAACCCGGTGATGAAAGCGGTCGTGCGCTCCTACTACACGCAGTCGCCGGTGCCCGGAACCGGCTGGTGCTCGGGCACGATGCTGACCCGCGGCCTGGTGCTGACCGCCGCGCACTGCCTGTTCGCCAACCACACCGACGGCGAAGGCAAACCGTACGGGTACTTCGACCCCGCGCAGATGACGGTGGTCCCGGCCAACACCGTCAACAGCAGCGGCCAGGCGTACGCGCCCTACGGGATCTTCAAGGTCGCCGACGAGTACGTCACCAACCAGTGGAAGGCCGAGGACGGCGGCGCCGACTGGGGGATCATGGTCCTCTCGCCCGACGCCAGCGGCAATTACCCGGGTGACTACGTCGGCTCGATGGCCGCTGTCTGGGACGCCAAGTTCCCTCGCGGCACCTACCTGTACTCGACCGGCTACCCGGCGACCGGCCCGTTTCGCACCGCCGAACGCTTCTACGGAGCCGGCCAGTACTACTGCTACGACACCTGGGGCAACGACACGCTCACGTTGCCGGCCTACACCGCGTCCTCCTACCCGATCGTGTTCCCGTGCGAGATGAACGGCGGGGTCAGCGGCGGGCCGTTGTTCGCGTGGTTCCCCAACGGCGGGACGGGCTACAGCCCGGCCAACGGCCAGTGGTACATCGTCGGCGTGTTCAACCGCGGCACCAGCCAGGCCAACGGCTACGGCGCCACCGGGATCAGCTTCTACCTCGACGACCGCTTCGGCAGCTTCTGGAACGCCGTGCTCGCCGCGGTCGGCTGAGCCCCCGGCAGCGTCCGCGGCCCGCCCCCTCCAGGCCGCGGACGCCGCCACGGCACGCTGGCCGACGCGACCAGGGTGGAGAGCCCTCTGCCGGACTCGAACCGGCGACCCCTTCCTTACCATTCGACGACCAGTGTCCCTTCGGGGCCAGGAACCGCTCTAGAGAGCGCAGTCGTCGCGCCCGGTGTCCCGCGCGAGGCCGTTGTGGACACGGGCTCTGCCCCCAGGACGCCCCCACGAGAGCAACGCAACTACACCTGGGGCGAGGTCGCCGAGACCACGTCTCGCGGCGGCGGAGGCGCGCTGCAGGCTATGACGCTGGACTCGCCCATGCGCGCCGCACCGACCCGGATCTCATCCGCCGCGACGACGCTCTTTACCTCGCGCAGCGCAGCGCCGACAGAGAGAGCTCGCGGAGGCGTGATCAGGGCGCGCAGTGGCGCTGAGTCAAGACTGCGCGCCCCCGAACTCGCCTTCGAGCGCAGCGCGCACGTGCGCGACGGCTCGGGAGAGCAACTCCTGTCCCGCGGCCTCGTTGCTTCCTGAGGCGTGCCAGAGGACTCCGCTGCGCGGGATCGTGTCCGACGGCGCGGGGATCACCTCCCAGCCGGGGTTTCGCTCGGCCTGGTCGTCGGCCATGAGCTCGCGGCGCACGAGGTCGGGGCGGATGGCCAGCATCAACGACGTCTCCGCCAGCGCCGCGTGCTCCACATCCCAACCGCGGAAGTCCCCGCCGAAGATGCCCTCCAACTCGGCCTGCGAAAGCGCGGGAACGGAATGTTCGAGGATCAGGAAACGCACGTCGGGATGCTGGCGCGAGGCCAAATCGCACGCCTCCCAAAGGTACGGAGCATTCTCGTAGTGCCAATTGAGCATGCAGATCCTGCGGAAACCGGCGCGGGCCAGCGCGGACACTACGTCCTCGAGCGTGGCCAACAGCGTGGTGGCCCGCAGTGAGAGCGTCCCCGGGAACGTCTCGCCACCACCGCTGAGCGGTCGCGACTTGGCCCCGAAGCGCACCGGGGGCGCGCAGACGACCGGGTAGTCCTCGGCCACGCCGAGGGCGATCGCCTGAGGAATCACACAGTCGGTGTTCAACGGCAGGTGCGGCCCGTGCTGCTCTGTGCTGCCCACCGGCACCAAGACGGGCAGGCCGTCCGACGCCGCGGCGCGAACCTCGGGCCAGGTCATCTCCTCCATCAGCACGGGACGCTGCTGCATCAGGTGCACCCTCCAATTCGAGAACCGCTTGACAGGGCGAACGATACATGGATAGTTTGGCCCAATCGATCGCTTGATTCATATCGGCGAGCGAGGTCTCTGGAGGAGAGAAGTGGCCGTCTCGCATAGGCGAGAAAGGAGAGTTCGGCATGGCTGAGCTGCGCGCCGCCATTGAGAAGATGCGTCTTGGACGGGCGACCGGGCTGCTAGCGCCGCTCGTCCTGGCCGCGGCGCTCGTCGCCACCGGCTGCGGGTCGTCGAGCGGAGGCGGGAGCTCGTCGGGCGGCGGCTCCAGCTCGAGCGGAAGCAGCTCGTCCTCCGGCAAGACCAACATCGGGCTGATCCTGGCCGGCCCGAAGGATGACCAGTCGTCCAACCAGGACGCCTACCAGCGGGTCGCCGCCGTGGCCAAGGACGCCGGCGTGAAGCTGTCGGTCTCCGAGAGTGTGCCGCCCACCAACGCGCCGCAGATCGTGCGCTCGCTGGCCCAGCAGGGTTACGGGATCATCGGGGCCAACGGCGCGGAGTTTCAGAAGCCGATCGAGCAGATCGCGCCGCAGTTCCCCAAGACGCGCTTCGTCGTTCTCTACGGCGCCCCGACCAAGGTGCCCAACGTGCTCTCGGTCTCCTTCGACCCCTTCAGCACGACCTACGTCGACGGCGTTGCCGCGGGCGCGATGACCAAGACGGGCAAGATCGGGATCATCAGCGGCGAGGACAGCCAGGTCTTCGACCAGCTCGTCAGCGGCGTCAAGCAGGGCGTCAAGTCCGTCAACCCGAACGCGACCGTCAAGGTCGTGTTTTCCGGCGACTACTCCGACGCCCAAAAGAACAAGGAGGCCTCACAGACGCTGATCGACAACGGCGCCGACGTGCTGATGGGCTACCTCGACGCCGGCATCGTCGTGATGGCGCGAACCGCGCAGAGCGACGGCAAGTACGTCGTGGGCATCGTCGAGAACATCAACTCCCTCGCGCCGAAGGCAGTCATCACCAGCGTCGACAGTGGCGTCGGCCAGATCCTCGCCGACTCGATCAAGAAGGCCGAACAGGGCGACTTCAAGGGGGGCCAGCAGCAGTTGCTCGGCCTCAAGCAGGGCTACGGCTCGGTCGAGGACTTCGGTAGCTTCGTCCCACCGGCCGTGCGCCGGAAGGTCCTCGATGCTGCCAAGGGCATCAAGTCCGGCAGCATCCAGGTCAACTCCAACTAGGCGACACCGGCGGTCGCCCCGGCTTGTGACGATGGCGCTCCTCGAGCTCGCAGGCATCACGAAGGTCTATCCCGGCGTCGTGGCGAACGACGACGTCAGCCTCGCCGTGGAAGCAGGCGAGGTGATGGCCGTCCTCGGCGAGAACGGCGCCGGGAAGAGCACGTTGATGAAGATCCTCTACGGCTTCGTCACGCCGGACTCCGGGGAGATCCGCCTGCGCGAGCGCGCCGTGCGCATCCGGTCGCCGCGGGATGCCACCCGGCTCAATCTCGGCATGGTCTCCCAGGAGTTCATGCTCGTGACCGAGCTCACCGTGGCCGAGAACATCGCGCTGGCCAGCAGCCGCACGGGCGGGGCGAACTGGTTCCGCCGGCTCAGCCTCGACAAGGTGGCCGAGCGCATCGCCGGCCTATCGGAGCGGTACGGCCTGGCCGTCGATGCGGGCGCGTACGTCCGCGATCTCTCGATCGGCCTGCGCCAGCGCGTGGAGATCATCAAGGCGCTCTACCACGGCGCCGAGGTGCTGATCCTCGACGAGCCGACCGCCGTGCTCACCCCGGACGAGACGCGCGGCCTGTTCGCGGTGATCGACGAGCTCCGCCAGGACGACAAGGCGGTGCTGCTGATCAGCCACAAGCTCGACGAAGTGCTGGCGATCGCCGACCGGATCACCGTGCTGCGGCGCGGCCGCGTGGTCGCCCGGTTCGCCGCCGGCGCGACGGACAAGGCGCAGCTGAGCCGGGCGATGGTCGGCGACGACCTCACCGACCGGATCGCCAAGGCGCCCGGCACCGCGGGCGACGTCGCGCTGTCCGTGGAGGCCGTGCACCTCGAGCCGGCGGCGTCCGGCGGCGGCCGGCTCGCCGGCTTGACGCTGCACGTCAGATGCGGCGAGATCCTCGGCGTCGCGGGAGTCGAGGGCAACGGCCAGACCGAGCTCGCCGACGTGATCGCGGGGCTGCGGCCGCCGCACCGCGGCCGGGTGACCCTGTCGGGGCGGGACATGACCGACCGCGGCCCGCGCGAGATGGCCACGGCGGGGCTCAGCTACGTGCCGGCCGACCGCAACCAGGTCGGCGTCGTGGGCCAGTTCGACTTCGGCGAGAACCTGATCCTCAAGCGCTTCCGCAGCGCGCCGTTCGCACGCGCTGGCGTGCTCCAGCGCGGCGTCGTGCACGAGCTCGCCACGCGGCTGCGCGAGGCGTTCGACATCCGTATCACCTCCGCCACGACGCCGGTTGAGACGCTGTCGGGCGGCAACCTGCAGAAGGTCATCCTCGCCCGCGAGCTGGGCGTCGGCGACCCGTCCGTGATCGTGGCCATGCACCCGACGCGCGGCCTGGACGTGCGCTCGACCAAGTACGTGCACGAGCAGCTCGTGGCTCAGCGCAACCGCGGCGCGGCCGTGCTGCTGATCTCCGCCGACCTCGACGAGATCCTCGCGCTCAGCGACCGGGTGGCGGTCATCCTGGAGGGCACGATCGTCGACGAGGCGCCGATCGACGTGGCCGATCGCGACTGGGTCGGTCCCCGCATGGGCGGCCGGTCGCTGGCGGCGTGATGCGCTCGCGCGCGGCCAGGCTCGCCCTGAACCTCATGCCGCTCTACGCGGTGATCGTGGCGATGGCCCTGGCCATCCCGCTGCTGGCCGCCGCCTCGGTCGACCCGTTCGACGCGCTGCACGTGATGTTCGAGAGCGCGTTCGGCAACCGCTTTGCGATCGGCAACACCATCTCCGACGCCACCCCCCTGCTGTTCACCGCCCTCGGCGTGGCGATCTGCTTCCAGGCCCGCGTCTACAACATCGGCGGCGAGGGGCAGCTGTACATCGGCGCGCTGGCCGGCTCGGCCATCGCCATCTACGTGCACGGCGTACCGGCGCCGCTGCTGATCGTGCTGATCACCGTCGCCTCGGCGATCGCCGGCGGCGCCTGGGCGCTGCTGCCCGCGCTGGCCAAGGCGTTCCGGCAGACGAACGAAATCCTCTCGACGCTGCTGCTGAACTTCATCGCGATCTACCTCGTGGCCTACTTCGTGGCCCGCCGCTACGGCCCGATGCACGGCAAGGGCGTCACGTTCGCTGGCAGCGACTTCATCCAGCCGGCGGCGCACCTGCCCACGCTGCTCCCCGGCGCGCAGGCCAACTCTGCCTTCCTGCTCGGCGTGATCCTGGCGGTCGCCCTGGCCTTCGTGCTTGCCCGGACGACCGCGGGCTATCAGGTCCGCGCCGCCGGGTTCAACGCGACCGCTGCCCGCTACGCCGGCCACGCCGACCGCTCGCTGGTCATCAGCACGATGGTGGCGAGCGGGGCGGTCAGCGGATTGGCGGGCACGGCGACGATCCTCTTCCAGACCTTCCTGCTCGGCGCGAGCCTCTCGCCGCCGCCGGGCTGGGGATATGTCGGCATCACCGTGGCGTTGCTGGGCGGCCTGCGGCCGCTCCCGATCGTCCTCGCGGCACTGTTCTTCGGCGCGCTGCAGGCCGGCGCCGAGGGGATGCAGCTGGCGACGGAGACGCCGGCTTCGATCGCCGGGATCATCCAGGCGCTGACGATCATCCTCGTGCTGGGCGGCGGGGTGGCCCGGCTCGCCCTGATCCGCAGCGCCCAGCTGGCCGCCACGCGCCGCGCCGCGGCCGAGCACCTCTCGGCGGCCGACGCACTGGAGGGCCTACCGGACGTCGCCGGCCCGCCTCTCGCCCCGCGGCAGGTGTCGCCGTAATGGACACCATCCTCACGACCGCGTTCCTGGCCGCCACGATCCGGTTGACCGTGACGATCGCCATCGCCGCACTCGGCGAGGTCATCGTCGAGCGCTCGGGCGTGTTCAACGTCGGCATCGAAGGGCTGATGCTGATCGGCGCGTTCATGGCCGTGTGGGGCGCCGACCTGCTCGGCTCGGCGGCGGCCGGAGTGGTGTTCGCCGTGGTCGTCGGCGTGCTGGCCGGCCTGCTGATCGCCTATCCGGCGGTGTCGCTGCGCCTGGATCAGATCGTCATCGGGATCGTGTTCACGATCTTCGCCCTCGGCCTGACGAGCTTCCTCAACGACATCGTCTTCTCCGGCCGGGCCGGCGGCAACCACCAGCTGCAGCCGATCGCCGTGCCGTTGCTCAGCTCGATCCCCGTCGTCGGCCACGCGTTCTTCCGCCAGGCCGCCGTCACCTACATCGGCTACGTCCTGCTCGTCGCGTTCTCGTGGTGGCTCTACCGGACGCGCGGCGGCCTGCTCATCCGGGCCAGCGGCGAGAACCCCGAGGCCGTCGAGTTCGCCGGCCACGACGTGATCCGGATCCGCTACCTCGCGCTGTGCGTCGGCGGGGCCACGGCCGCGCTGGCCGGCGCGCTGATCTCCCTGTCGAGCGGCGGCGTGTTCGTGGACAACATGACCGGCGGGCGCGGCTGGATCGCGCTCATCGCGGTCATGCTCGGGCGTTGGCGCCCGGGGCTCACGGTCCTCGCGTGCCTGCTCTTCGGCGTCGGCGACGCGCTGCAGTTCCGGCTGCAGGCCATCAACTCTAATCTTCCGCTCGAGCTGTTCTTCGCCCTCCCCTACGTGCTGACGCTCGTGGTCCTGCTGACTGTGGGCGGCCGCGTGCGCCAACCCGAGGCGCTGGGCGTGGCCTACGAGAGGTCGTGACGGTGGCCGTAGGTGACGGCCGGCGCGTCGGCCGCCCGCGCGTCGATCCCCGCCCGACCGAGAAGGAGCCCCGGGAGGAGCTGCTCGACGCGGCGGCCGAGCTCTTCTCGAGCGTCGGCTACGGCAACGCCACCACCCGCGCCATCGCCCAGGCGGCCGGACTGCGCCAGCCGTCGCTGTTCCACTATTTCGCGACCAAGGAGGAGCTCTTCGCCGAGTTGCTCGACCGCACGGTCGAGCCGGCCATGGCCCTCCTGCGGCGGCTGGAGAAGCTCGACGAGCCGGCGGACGTGCGGCTGTACTTGCTTGTGTACGGCGACGTGAAGAACCTGTCGGCCGGGGCCTACAACGTGCCGGTCCTGCAGTTGCTCCCCGAGGCCCGCCGCCCGCCGTTCCGCGACTTCTGGCGCAAGCGCGAGCAGCTGTTCGCCGGCTATCTGGGCCTCGTCGAGCGAACCGTCGAGGATGGCTTCGGCCGCGTGGACGACCCGGACCGCACGGCCCGCACGATCTTCGGGGCGGTGGAAAGCGTCGCCACGTGGATCGACCGCAGCGAGGACGATCCGCTCGAGGTGGCGGCCACCACGGCGGACCTGCTGGTCGGCGGGCTCGTGGGCTTCCGCCGCCTCGCCCGCGTGCAGACGATCGCTGGTCAGCTGCTCGACGCCACGGTGCTCTCGCCCGCGGACGCGTAGCGGGCGCGCGCGCCGGTGCGCAATGTCACCCGATCCACCTTCCCGTTCTCCAGCAACGGCAGCTCGGGCACCACCTCGACATGGCGCGGCACCTTGTAGGTGGCCAGCTCGGCGCGGCAGTGCGCGACCAGCTCTGCCTCTCCGGGCGCCGGATCGCCGGCGCTCACGACGTACGCCACCCCCGCCTGCTGGTAGTGCGCGTCGGGAATGGACACGACGGCGGCGTGCGTGACGGCGGGATGGCGCTCAAGGACGCCCTCGACCTCGCGCGGATAGACGTTGTAGCCGCCGGACTTGAACATGTCGGAGGAGCGCCCGGTCAGCCGTAGGTTCCCGGCGGCGTCGAGCTCACCGACGTCGCCGGTGTGCAGCCAGCCGTCCGCGTCCACGCACGCGTCCTCCGGCGGGCGGCCGAGGTAGCCGGGGAACACGACGGCGCCGCGGACGAGGATCTCGCCGCCGGCGGCGATGCGCAGCTCCGCGCCCGGGACCACGCGCCCGACGATCCCCGCCGGCGCTCCGGGCGCGAGCGGACCGGTGATCGTCACGCCCGCGTGCGTCTCCGACATCCCCCAGGCCGTGATCACGTAGGGGAAGCGGGCACACAGCGTCGCCAGCAGCGCGGGCGGCGCGGCCGCGCCGGTGAACAGCGCAACCTCCACGCACGACAGGTCCGTCGCGGCGAACTCCGGCTGCGCGACGCAGCGCAGCCACTGCGTGACCTCAGCCTGGAGGAAGTTCACGCGATGCGCCGCGGCGTCCCGGATGAACGCCGGCGGGTCGAAGCGCGGGTGCATGACGACGTGCCCGCCGGTGAGCAGCGACGGCAGGACGCGCTCCACCAGCCCGGCGAGATGGTCGACCGGCAGGTCGTTGAGGCAATGGACGGGGTGCGAGAGCGGGACGGCCTCGACCTGGGCGCGGAACGTGGTCAGCAGGCCGCGATGGGTGAGCAGCGCACCCTTGCGCCTGCCGGTGGAGCCCGAGGTGTAGACGACGGCGACGGGATCGGCGGGGTGCGCGGCGCGCCGGCGCGCGCGCCGGGGCGTCCAGGAACGCCAGGAACTCCACGTCGTCCGGCGCGCCGCACTCCACCAGCCGCGTGAGCCCGATCTCGGGATGGCGTTCGGCGAGGTGCGCCAGCGCCGGCCGCCCGTCAGCCTCGGTCAGCCCGCGGCAGCCGAGCAGCGCGACGGGTCGCGCGTCCTCGAGCACGTAGTCGTGCTCGGCGAGCCGGTGGCGGGGGTTCAGCCCCACGAAGATCGCGCCGAGCTCGGCCGCGCCGAGGAACACTGCCACCTGCTGCCAGCACGGCGGCGCCAGCATGGCCACCCGGTCGCCCTCGCGCACGCCGGCCCGCTCCAGCGCCGCGGCGCAGCGCAGCACCAGCTGGCGCAACTCGGCATAGGTGAGCACGCCCGCGTCCCAGCGCAGCGCGTCGTCGCCCGCGTGCGCGCGCGCCTGGACGTCGAGCAGCTCGGTGAGCGTGCCCGCCGGCGCTAGCGCCACGTCAGCGCCCGTCCGTGGCGCCGCGACGCGACGAGCTTCTGGCCCAGAACAGGCTGGTGAGGGCGACGATGCACCAGCTCGACTCGAGGACCACGAACGGGATGAACCCGATCATCGCCGACGCCAGCGCGGCGGCGGCCGCGCCGACGGCGTTGACCGCCGCGTAGGGCCGCGGGGCGATCCGCCCGAGCCGCTCCAGGGCAAACGCGATCAGCAGCATGCCGACGCCGATGCTGCCGATCACCTGGCTCACAGCAGGACCGCGAGCCCGAGCGCGTAGGCCGTCATCACGGGCTCCGGACGCGGTTCCGCGAAGAGCTCGTGGCGCTTGACCATCAGGTACTGATCGGCCGCACGCTTGCGCACCTCGGTGAGCACGACATGCGCCCTGATCCGCGCGCCGGCCTCGACCGGCCCGTGCCACTGCACGTCGTCGAACCCGTAGTTGAGCATCGTCACGTACTCGTCCGTGGGCACCGGTATGCCGAGCTCCGAGGAGAAGTTCGAGAGCAGCCCTAGCAGTTGGAACGGGTTCACCGGCGCCGGGCGCACGGGACCGGGCGGGTGCAGCGCGAAGTCGATCGGTTGGCCGACCAGGCGGTCGAAGACGTCCGCCTCACGGGAGCCGACCGTCGTCCAGGCCGAGGTGCCGAGCTCCTTCGGGCACTCCAGGGCGAGCGCGTCGAGGCGTGCGATGTAGGGGTTGGCCGTGAGCGCCATGGCCTAGACCTCGCTGAATCGGGACACGAGCTCGGCGAACAGGAACGGGCGCTCGTGGCCCTCGCGCTCCACCGTGTGCTCGGTGCGCACGGTCCATGACCGGGCCGCCGGGGTGACCTCGAGCACGCGCATGGTGTCGCGCGCCCGGTGCCCGATGGGCAGTGGGGACACGAAGCGCACGCGGGGCAGGGCCAGCGGCTCGTAGCGGACGTCGCCGCGCCCCACGGGGAACCCGCGCTCGCGCAGGAAGCCGGGCAACATCGAGAGCAGGTGCGAGCCGATGATGATCGTGCCGCCCCAGCGGTCGATCCCGGCCTGCCAATCCGGGTCGTTGTGCATCGGGTCCAGATCGGCGATCAGGCCGCCGTAGAGGTCGACCTCGAGCTGGCTGAGCGACACCCACTCGGTCGGTCCGAGTCCGTCCCCTCCCCCTGCGGCGAGGCCGGCGAAGAACTCCGGCCAGTGATCTCGGCGGATGGTCGTCGTCACCGCCCGATCCTACGGGAGGCGCAAGCTTCTATCAAGCGATCGAATGGGAGCCCATCTCAGCGCGCGCCCGCTCGCGCAGCCGCACCTTGTCGGGCTTGCCGTTGGGCAGCTGCGGCAGGGCGTCGACGATCACGAAGCGCTTGGGCACCTTGTAGTTGGCGAGGTGCTCGCGGGCGTGCGCGCGCAGCGCGTCGCCGTCGGTCCGCGCGCCGGGCGCGAGCACGACGTACGCCACCCCGACCTCGCTCCACAGCGGGTCGGGCGCCTCGACCACCGCGGCCGTGCGGACCGCGGCGTGCTCGGCGATGACGCCCTCGACCTCGGTGGGGTACACGTTGTAGCCGCCCGACTTGAACATCTCGCGCAGGCGGCCGACGAGCCGCAGGCTGCCGTCCGGATCGCGCGCCACCACGTCGCCGGTGTGCAGCCAGCCGCCGGGCGAAAGCGCCGCGGCCGTCGCCTCCGGGCGGTTGAGATAGCCGAGGAACACCGACGCGTCCCTGACCAGCAGCTCGCCGGGAGAGCCGTCCGGCGCCTCGGCGCCTTCGGCGTCGACCACCCGGACCTCCACGCCCGGCACCGGAGGGCCGATGCTCGTGGCCACGACCGCGAGCGCGGCGTCGTCGCGCGTGGCCGTCACCGCACCCCCGCTGGCCTCGGTCAGTCCGTAGCTGACGCAGAACACGGCGTCGGTGCGCTCGCGCAACCGGCGCACGAGGTCGATCGTCGGCAGGCTGCCGAACGCGATCCGGCGCAGGCTGGACAGGTCCGCGCCGGCCCACGCGTCCGACTGCATCGCGAGGCCGAGCATCGACGGGAAGGCGAGCCACAGGTTCAGCCGTTCGCGCTCGATCAGCCGCAGCGTGGCGGCGCCGTCGAAGCGCTCGCGGAAGTACAGCAGCCCGCCGCCCACCAGCACCGCGGCGCACTCGCAGACCAGCCAGCCGACATGGTTGATCGGGTGCTGCGCCACCGTGCGCAGATCGTCCGCGCCGCCGAACCAGTGGGCGTAGGTGAGCTCGGCACTGCGCACGATCCCGCGCGAGGACAGCAGCGCGCCCTTGGGCGCGCCGGTCGATCCGGACGTGTACACGATGGCCACGGGGTCGTCAGCGCTCCACCCCGGCGGGCGTGCGACCGGCGGGCCGCCGGACGGCGCCAGCAACTCCGCGCGGCGCAGCACGCGCGGCCGCTCCGGCAGCGCGTGGAGCGCCTCGGTCAACCGGCCCTCGAGCGCCACGTCGTCGTCCTGGTGCAGCCCAGCCACGAGCGCCGGCCGGGCGTCGCCGAGGACGTACGCCAGCTCGCGCACCGTGTACTTCGGGTTCAACCCCAGATAGACAGCGCCCAGGCGGCTCGCCGCCAGAAACGCCACCATGCACTCCGGCCGCGAGTAGCCGAGCACGGCGACGACGTCGCCCGGCCCGAGCCCGGCGTCCCGCAGAGCGGCCGCGGCCGCGTCCACGGCGCCATCGAGCTCGGCATAGCTCCAGCGGAATCCGTCGCAGGCGGCCGCCGGGGCGGCCGGGCGCGCCGCCGCGAGAGCGGAGACGCGCGCGTCGAGCGCCCAGGCGTCGGCGTCGTCAGCGGGCATGGGCGAACGCTTCGCCGTACACGCACAGCGTCAGCGACTCGGCCAGCATGTGCGGGCGTTCGCCGCAGCGCTCGGACTCATAGACGATCGTGGTGCGGGCGAGCTCCCGGCCCGGCTTGCGCGGCTCCAGCGCGGTCAGCGTCATGCGCGCGCGGATCCGGTCACCGATCTTCACCGGCTCGATGAAGCGGACCTTGTCCACGCCGTAGTTGATGAGGTACTCGTCCTCGGTGGCCACCGTGGGGAAGCCGGCCGCGCTGTGGAAGTGCGAGACGAGCGAGAGCAGGAAGAACCCGTGTGCGATCGTCGTCCCCCACGGACCCTGCTCGGCCGCCCATTTCGGGTCGTTGTGCATGTAGTCCCAGTCGCGGGTCACCGCCGAGAACACGTCGACGTCGACCTGGCGGATCTCGAGCCAGTCCGAGACGAAGATCTCCTCACCCACCCGGTCGCGGATCCGGTCCACGAAGCGCATTCCCACCTCCACTCGATCGTGTCTCCCGGCCCGCGTCACACGGCGAGCCAGCCTCCGTCCACCGCCAGCGTCGCGCCGACCACGTAGGCCGACGCGTCGGAGGCCAGGAACAGCACCGCGGACGCCACCTCGTCGCCGGTGCCGAAGCGCCCGAGCGGCGTGCGCCCGAGGATCCGCTCCAGCGCCGCCGGGTCGTTCGTAAAGCGGCTCGACGTCGCGCTCGATGAACCCGGGGACCACGCAGTTGACGCGAACGTTGCCGGTCGCCCACTCGGCCGCGAGCGTCTTCGTCAAGGCCACGACCCCGGCCTTCGCCGCGTTGTAGGCGGCGATCCCCGGCAGGGCGACGAGACCGGCAATCGAGCCGACCGTGACGATGCTCCCGCGCCCGTGCGCGAGCATCGCCCTCCCCATCTCCGAGCAGCAGATCCATACGCCGCGCAGGTCGACGGCGGTGACGCGGTCCCACTCCGCGAGCGACAGCTCGGCGCTGGGCTGCCATTCCTGAAAGACGCCGGCGTTGGCCACCAGCACGTCGGGAGGGCCGAGCTCGCGGGTGCACGTCTCCCGCAGCCCGGCGACCGCCGCCGGGTCGGTCACGTCGCAGACGACGTCGAGCACGCGCCGGCCTGTCGCCGCGGCGACCTCGTCGCGGACCCGGGCCAGCGCGGCGCCGTCGCGGCCGGCCACCACGACGTCCGCGCCCGCGGCCGCGAGCAGCCGCGCCGTCGCCCGGCCGATGCTGCGCCCGCCGCCGGTGACCACGGCGACCCGGCCGGAGAGGTCGAACTGCGGCAGGTCCACGTCGCCCTACGCGGCCAGCGCGGCGCGCACCTGGGGGATCACGTCGGTCGCGTAGGTCTCCATGTGCGTCTCGTAGTCGCGGGTCTGGCCGTAGAAGTTCACGTGCGTGACGCCCAAGGCGGCCAGCTCACGGATCCGCGCGGCGCAGTGGTCCGCCGGCCCGACGATGCACAGCCGCTCGATGATCTCGTCGGGCACGTAGTCGGCTTGGCCGCCGTGCTGGACGTGGTGCAGGTAGTCGTAGTCCGTGCGCTCGGCGATGAACTCCTCCAGCTCCGGCGGCATGCTGTCCGCGCCGTTGTTGCGCAGCACCTCGGCCACGTGGTTGCCCACCACGGCCCCGAATGGGCGGACCTCCGCCCGCGCATCGTCGAGGTCGTCGGACACGAACGTGGCGGTCGAGGAGATCACGTGAGCTCCGCGGGGTCGCGGCCGGCGTCGCGCGCGCCCTTGTGGACGCGCTCGAGCGCCCAGGAGATGTAGTGGGGATCAGCGCACTCGATGATCACGCCGTCGCCCACGCGGCCGGCGAGCTCCATCATCTTCGGGCCGTACGCGGCGACGTAGACCGGCACCTTGGCGCCCGTGGCCCAGTCGATGCGGGTGTCGCCGGCCTCGGTCTCGATCGTCCCGCCGCGCGCCAGCGTCTCGATCGTGCTGACAGCCGGCTCGAACGCCTTCAGCGTCGCCGGGCGGCGCTTGAGCACCCGGACGGCGCTGTCGCCGCGGCCGATGCCGCACAGCATCCGCCCGTCGCTGAGGTCCTGCAGCGTGGCGAACGCGCTGGCGATGGCGATCGGATCGCGCGAGACCGGGTTGGTCACCATCGTCCCGAACTCGAGTGTCTCGCTCTGCGATTGCCCGAGCAGCCAGCCGAGCAGGCTGTAGCACTCGTTCCAGATGACGTGCGAGTCGCACACCCAGAAGGTGTCGAACCCGAGCCGCTCGGCCAGCCGCAGCTTGTCGAGCGCCGAGCGGGCGGGCGGGAAGATGCTGACGATGCCGAACTTCACGGTTCCCTCCGGGCAGCGGTTATCTGGGTGAACAGGCCGTTCGGGGATACGGGCGTGGCGCGGACCCGCACCCCCAGCTCGGCGACGGCGTCCTTGATGGCGTTGGCCAGCGCCGCGGGCGACCCCACGGCGCCTCCCTCGCCGGCGAGGTGGCCTCGTCGCCGGACCCCCAGCAGGGCGACCGCCCCCTCCACCGATCCCGCCCGCACGTGCTCGAACTCCGGCGGCTTCATACGAGCCATTCTCCCGCCGCCCCTCCCGCGGTATAACGGACGTTCCGTCAGCAGTTAGGCCGCCGCAAGGGGACAGTTTGCACACGCATCTCGATACCGCCGCCGGCAACGGGCTGCCGTTGGGCGAGGTGCTGGAGCTCGAGGTGATGCGCCGCACGGGCGCGCGCGTGCTCCACGGCGAGCAGCAGCTCGACCGGCTCGTGCGCTGGGTACACACGAGTGAGCTGGCGGAAGTGCCGACCCTGCTCAAGGGCGGCGAGCTGCTGCTGACCGGCGGCCTCGGGCTCGCCAACCAGGGGCACGCCGCGCAGGCGGCCTACGTCCACCAGCTGGCGGACAAGCGGATCGCGGCCCTCGCGCTCGAGCTCGGCTGGAGCTTCGAGGCGGTCCCGGACGCGGTGCTGCGGACCGCGCGCGAGCGGGACCTGCCGATGATCGCGCTGCAGAACATCGTGCCGTTCGTCGAGATCACCGAGGAGATCCAACGCCGGATCGTCAACCGCCAGGCCAGGGAGCTGCGCGCGCATCACGACGTGCAGGCCGCGCTCAACGCCGCGTTGCTGCGCGCGGAAGGGCTCTGGGCGTTGTCAGCGCGCTCGCCCACGCCGTGGGCTGCCGGGTCGAGCTGCGGGCGACCAGCGGGCGGGTGGTGGCCACGACGCCGGTGGATGGCGCGGGCACCAGGGAGCCGGCCGCGGATGCCATCGCCACCGTGAGCGTGCTCGGCGAGGAGTGGGGCACGCTATGCGTGTACGACACCCCGCAGAACCCGGTCGCCATGGTGCACGCGGCACTCGAGCACGGGCCTACAGCGATCGCGCTCACGCTGCTGCGCACGGGGCGCGCGATGCCACTGCGCCAGCGCCTCACGCGCGAGCTGCTGGAGGACCTGCTCGCCGGCCGCTTCAGCTCGCGTCGCGACCTCGAGGCGCGCGCCGGGATGCTCGGGCTAAGCCCGTCCGGGCGCCAGCGCCTCGCAGGCCTGGCCGTCGGCGACTACCCGCCGGAGGAGGCCGACCTCGCCGTGCACGCCACCGAGGCCGCGGTGGCCGCGGCGGGTGGCGGGCTGGTCGCCGAAGTGGGCACGCTGGTGCTCGGCGTCGTGTACACCGACGACGATCGCGCCGCAGCCACGGCCCGCGCCCGCGAACTGCTCGAGCACGCGGAGGCGCGCCGCTCGCGCGAAGGCGCAACGGGGTCGCTGCGGCTCGCCCTCGGCCCCCTGGTCGACGGCCTGGAAGCCATCGGGCAGTCCCTGACCGACGCCCAGGCCACGCTCAACCTCGCCCGGGAGCTCGGCACGGCCGAGCGGGCCACGACCGCGCGCGACATGGCCGCCGACCGGCTGCTTGCGAAGCTGACCGGCGAGCGCGAGACCGCGGCGTTCGTCGAGGACGAGCTCGGCGAGCTGCTGCGCCACGACGCGGCACACGGAACCGACCTGGCGAACACGCTGTGGACCTGCCTGGTGTCCGGGATGTCCAAGGCGGAGATCGCCAGGTCGCTCCATCTGCGGCGGCAGTCGCTCTATCAGCGGCTGGCGAAGATCGAGCAGCTCGTCGGCCCGATCGAAGAGCCCGCGCGGCGCGCCTCGCTCATCTTCGCGCTCCAGGCGCGCCGGCTGATGCCTCACTGAGAAGCCACATCCGCTCGAGATCCCTCGCCACGGCCGTCGCGCCCCGCTCGTCGGTCCACGCGGCAACGCACGAACGGATCGAGCCATGTCCATTAGCGGATCAGGTAGATCGGCGCGGTGCGCAGACCCGGTTTGCACGGGCTTTGTCAGGCGTGAGCGAAGGCCTCGAACTCCCCCGACCGACAGATCCACAGCCCAGCCCGACTCGGCGGTTTCGGTCTCCACGCTGGTCGGCCCACGCGGCTGGCGTGGGTCGTTCACACCGCGCATCCCTCGGATGTCAATGACGACGTTAGCGCCGCACCCGGCCGCCGGTCGTATGACCCTTTCTCTAAATGGGAACTTCGTCGTGGGGGCACCAAAACGCCCCCACGAAGCCTCCGAACGCCTTATCGGACGGCTTTCCAGAGCGAGCCAAATCTGGCTCTACACCGCCGAGAGCCCTCTGCCGGACTCGAACCGGCGACCCCTTCCTTACCATGGAAGTGCTCTACCAACTGAGCTAAGAGGGCGCGACGGCTGCAGGGTAGCGCCTGGGGGCGTTCAGCGTGCGGCGTCGAGGCGGTCCGCGATGACCTTGGCGATCGCCAGGGATGAGGTGGCGGCCGGGGAGGGTGCGTTGCGGACGTGGAGGACGCCCGGGGCGGAGGCGAAGGCGAAGTCGTCGAGCAGGTTGCCGTCGCGGGCCACGGCCTGGGCGCGGATGCCGGCGGGACCCGGCTCGACGTCGGCGACGGTGACCGCGGGGACGTAACGGGCGCAGGCGCGGACGAAGGCTCCGCGGTCGGCGGCCATGCGCATCTCGGTCAGGCCGGTGCGCCACCAGCGGCGGAACATGCGCCAGGTGCCGGGCCAGCGCAGCGTGGACGCCGAGGTCGCGGCGGTTGACCGACGTCAACTCGTAGGCCGTGCGGGACGGGGCGAGCAGGGCGGTGGGGCCGAGCCAGACCTCGCCGTGGATCGTCTTCGTGAGGTGCACGCCGAGGAACGGCAGCGACGGGGTCGGGCACCGGGTAGATGAGGCCGCGGACCAGCCCGCGCGCGTCGGTGGCGGAGCTTCATGTAGCCGCCGCGGAAGGGGACGATGCGCGGCTCGGCGGGCTCGCCGGACGCCTCGGCCAGGCGGTCCGACCACGCGCCCGCGCAGGCGACGACGCGGCGGGCCTCGATCGTCGCCGGCGGACGTGTGCAGGACCGAGCCCGACAACCGAGAGACCGTCGACGCCGGTCCGCACGACGGCGCCGCGGGCGGTGATGTCGGCGGCGTAGGCGCGGGCGACCTCGGCGAAGTCGACGATGCCGGTGTTGGGCGAGTGCAGGCCGGCCACGCCGGCGGCCTCGGGCTCGATCTCGCGCAGCTCCGGCGCGGTCGAGCCGCCGCAGCCCCGGGACGTCGTTCGCGCGGGCGCGGCGCTCGAGCTCGTCCAGCCGCGTGAGCTCGGAGTCGTCGACGGCCACGATGAGCTTGCCGCAGCGCTCGTAGCGCACGCCGTGCTCGTCGCAGAACTCGTACAGCTCGCGGGCGCCGGCGACGCACAGCTGGGCCTTCAGCGAGCCGGGCGTGTAGTAGATGCCGGCGTGGATGACGCCGGAGTTGTGGCCGGTCTGGTGGGCGGCGATGCGGTCCTCGCGCTCGAGGACCACCACGGAGGCGTCCGGCCGGCGGTGCAGCAGCTCGCGGGCGGTGGCGAGGCCGAGGATGCCGGCCCCGACGACGGCGACGTCGTACATCAGTAGATCGCGGGCTCCGGGACGCCGCCGGCGCCGTGCAGGAAGTCGAAGTCGCAGCCGGCGTCGGCCTGGGTCACGTGGTCGGCGAACAGCCGCTCGTAGCCGCGCGTGGCGGCTCGCTCTCGGGGCACCCAGAGAGAACGGCGGCGCGCGAGCTCGGCTTCCGCGACCTCGAGGTCCAGGCGGCGGCCGGGGACATCCAAGACGATCGTGTCGCCGCTCTGGACGAGCGCCAGCGGCCCGCCGATGAACGACTCCGGCGCCACGTGCAGCACGCACGTCCCGTAGGCGGTGCCGCTCATGCGGGCGTCGGAGATCCGCACCATGTCGCGCACGCCCTGCTCGAGCAGCCGCTTCGGGATCGGCAGCATCCCCCACTCCGGCATGCCCGGGCCGCCGAGCGGGCCGGCGTTGCGCAGGACGAGGACGGAGTCCGCCGTGACCTCCAGCCCGGGGTCGTCGAGCCGGGCCTTGAGGTCCGCATAGTCCTCGAACACGACGGCGGGGCCGCGGTGCTGGAGCAGCTCCGGCGACGCGGCGGAGTGCTTGATCACGCAGCCGTCGGGGGCGAGCGAGCCGCGCAGGACCGCGAGCCCGCCGGTCGCGGAGATCGGGTTGTCCAGCGGCCGGATGACGTCGTCGTCGAAGACCTCGGCGCCGTCCAGCCCGGCCAGGAGCGACCCGGCGACGGTGGGCGCGTCGGCCAGCTCGAGCCGGGTCATCAGCGCGCGCAGGCCGCCCGCCTCGAAGAAGTCCTGCATCAGGTACTTGCCCGACGGCCGGATGTTGGCCAGCACGGGGACCGTCCGCGAGAGCTCGTCGAAGCGGTCCAGGGAGAACGGCACGCCCGCGCGGCCCGCCATAGCCACGAGATGGATGACCGCGTTGGTCGAGCCGCCGAGCGCCAGCACGACCCGGGCGGCGTTCTCGAAGGAGGACTCGCCGAGCGCGGGCATGCCCTCGGAGATCAACGAGACGACCCGCCGGCCGGCCGCCGCGCACATGCGCGGGTGGTCGGAGTCCGCCGCCGGGATCGACGCCGAGCCCGGCAGCGCGACGCCCAGGGCCTCCGCCGCGGAGGTCATCGTCGACGCCGTCCCCATGGTCATGCAGTGGCCCGGCGAGGCGGCGATCCGCTCCTCGATCCCCTCCCAGTCGGCCTCGGTGATGTTGCCGGCCCGCAGCTCGTCCCAGTACTTCCACACGTCCGAGCCGCTGCCCAGCGTCGTGCCCCGCCAGCGCGCCCGCAGCATCGGCCCGGCGGGCACGTAGATGAACGGCAGGCCGGAGGACAGCGCGCCCATGATCAGCGCCGGGGTCGTCTTGTCGCAGCCGCCCATCAGCACCGCGCCGTCGAATGGATAGGAGCGCAGCAGCTCCTCGGTCTCCATCGCCAGCAGGTTGCGATAGAGCATCGTCGACGGCTTCATGAACGGCTCGCTGAGCGACAGCGCCGGGGTCTCCAGCGGGAACCCGCCCGCCTGCCAGACGCCGCGCTTGACGTCTTCCGCGCGGGCGCGGAGGTGGGTGTGGCACGGGTTGATGTCGCTCCACGTGTTGACCACCGCGACCACGGGCTTGCCCGCGTAGTCGGACCGGTCGAACCCCATCTGCAGCGTGCGCGAGCGGTGACCGAACGCGCGCAGGTCATTGACGCCGTACCAGCGATGCGAGCGCAGCTCCGCCATGCCCGTCATCCTGACAGCGGCGATGGAGCAACGAACGCTCGACCTCCTCAAGCAGGCCAGCACGGCCACGATCACCACGCAGCTGCTGGCCCGCGGGCTGCGCAACACGTTCCTGCACGGCCTCGCGCCGCTCAACGCGCACCGCATGGCCGGCCCGGCGTTCACGCTGCGCTACATCCCGGCGCGCGAGGACATCGACACGCTGGACGTCTTCCAGGACTACGACCATCCGCAGCGCAAGGCGATCGAGTCCGTGCCGGCCGGCCACGTGCTCGTGATGGACTGCCGCGGCCAGGGGCGGGCGGCGTCGGCCGGCGGGATCCTGGCCACGCGGCTGCTCGTGCGCGGCGCGGCCGGGCTGGTGACGGACGGGACGCTGCGCGACACGCCGGAGATCGCGCAGCTCGCGCTGCCCGCGTACGCCCAGGGCCCGAGCCCGCTGACCAACCTCGCGCAGCACCACGCGGTGGACATGCAGGTGCCGGTCGGCTGCGCCGAGGTGCCCGTCTACCCCGGCGACGTGATGGTGGGCGACGCCGAGGGCGTGGTCTGCGTGCCGCGCCACCTGGCCGCCGAGGTGGCGGAGGCGGCCGTCGAGCAGGAGGAGCTCGAGCGGTTCATCCAGGCGGAGATCGCCTGGGGGCGCCCGCTGCGGGGGACCTACCCGCCGGACGCGGAGACGCGGGCGCGCTACGAGCAGGCGCGAAGGCGGGAGTAGGGGTACCCCCACCCGGATTGGGGTGCAGGCCCGGCCACGGCGACACCCGATCCCCGGCAAGCTCTGCACCGTGCTGAAGGCGAACCTCCTCCCCTCTCTCCCTCGCCTCAGCCGCGCCGCGGTCGCCACAGCGCTCTCACCGGCGACCGCCGCCCGCGAACTCGGCAGCGCAGCCAAGGTCGCTCCCCGCGCCGGTGTTGACCCCACCGGCGCTCTCGACTTCTAAACAGACCCCCCTGCAGCCGAGCCGGGCCGTGTGCCCGGCTCGGCCGCCAGGTGGACCCGTCCACTAGGTTTCGCGCAGCATGGACGACGCGATCCTGCGGCGCCGCCTGTGGGAGGGGTTCGCCGACCTGCAGGGCCTGCTCGGCGGACACGCCCGCCAGGGCAGCGTGCTGCGCCGGCCGGGGCTGCTCGCCTCGATCGTGCCGTCCGCGCCGGACTCGCCGGCGCTCAACGCCGCCGTGGCGATCGACCCCGACGCGGGGCCGGACGCGCTCGACGACCTCGCGCACGAGTACGCGCGGGTGGGCGTGCGGCGCTGGGCGATCTGGATCGACGGCGGCGCGCATGGCGCCACGGCGCGGCTGCGCCGGGCCGGGCTGGCCGTGGCCTCGGCGTCGCCCGGCATGGGCGCGGAGATCGCCGCGCTCGCCGCGAGCCCCGCCGACCCCGCACCGAACGCCGACCTGCACACCGTGGGGCGCGTGAACGACCTGGCCTACGGGAACGTCGACGCCCGGCTGGAGCGCACGCTGACCACGCTCGAGGAGGGGGAGCTGCGCGGCTACCGCGCCGACCTCAACGGCGCGCCCGCCGCCGTGGCGCTCGCGCTGCACCACAACCACGACTGCGGCGTCTCCTTCGTGGCCACGGTCCCCCAGGCGCGCCGGCGCGGACTGGCCACCCAGGTCATGCACAGCGTGCTGGCCGACGCCCGCCGGCACGGGCTCGCGACCATCACGCTGCAGGCCACGGAGCAGGGCGAGCGGCTCTACCAGGCGCTGGGGCTGCGGCGGCTCGGGCCGATGGAGCTCTGGGAGCGGCGGTGGTGAACGCGGACCGCAGCCGGGCGCCGGCCAGCCGCACCGACATCCGCACCGCCCGCGGCAGCGGCAGGCCCGTGACGACGATCCACGTGCACGGGCCGTCGGCGACCACGCGCAGCGGCACGGAGGGGGCGAGCCTGACCGCCGGCGCCGCAGTGCAGTGCGTGGCCAGCGCCCACACGTAGAGCGCCGCGCCGGTGCCCCGGCAGCCCCACCCGACGTCGCTGAACGGGTTGCTCGGCAGCTCGTCGCATGCGTCCAGCACGCGCGGGACGCCGCGGGCGCCCGGTCCCGGCCAGGCCAGCAGCCGCGCCGGCCCGCTCGCCTCGGACGGCTGTGCCAGCCCCCGGGCCGTGCTCATGCAGCCGAGCGAGAATCCGGTGCGCGCCAACCGCGGGTTGAGGACCTCGACCTGGTGATAGGGCTCGTCGGCCCAGGCGCCGAGCGTCGTGGCGAACGGCTCGGCCGGCGGGGAGAACAGCACGCTCGCCGCCCCGGCGCGCGCGCCGTCCGCCGTGTACCCGGGGCGGCCGGGCAGCTCGTCGTGCCCGAAGGCGTTCCGGCGCATGTAGGCGACGTGCTTCGCGCAGCCGGCCGACCACGCGGGCACCAGCCTCAGGGCCGGCGCGCCGAACGACTGCCGCAGCGCGTTGACGCGGGTCAGCGTGGCCGCAGGGTCGGCCACGCGGTAATGCCGCCACGAGGCCTGAGCCGGCGCGGCGACGGCGAAAACGGCGACCAGCGCCCAGAGTGCACCCACCCGGACTGTCAGAGCGCCGACACTATCCGGGGCATCCAAGGTGCGCACCCCGGGCAGGGAATCCTGCAATGCTCGGCCTGCGCCGCGCGCTGGCGCTGATCACGGTGCTCGCCGCCACCTGCGCGGGCAGCTACCTCGCGCTCGTCGGCTACCACGCCGAGCACACCCTGAGCATCGGCGAGATCCGCGAGTCGGTCTCCCCCGGCCACCGCGGCGCGCTCGACGTCTACGTGCCGCTGCTCGACTGGGGCGTGCGCTTCGAGGCGGTGACGCTGCCGGTCCGCCTGCGGGTCGACCTGCAGACCGTCAACCGCACGGTGGCGGCCGACGTGGCCGGCGGCGGGCCGCTGAACGTCCAGCAGGTGCGCGACCAGGCGCGCGGCGCGCTCACGGCGTACCTGGAGCGGCTGATCGCGCTGATGGTGCTGTGCGGCGCCGGCCTCGGCGTGCTGACCGCGTTCGCCATCCGCTCGCGGGCCCTGCCGGCTGCGCTACACGATCGCGCTCGCGGCGATCACGGCTGCTCGCCCTCGGCGTCGCCACGGCGCTGCTCATCCCGCCCCGCGGCCGGCTCGACGACCCGCAGTACTACGCCCACGGCCCCGACATCCCCCAGGCGCTGAACGCGCGTGGACGCGATCCGCCGCACCCCGGGACGCTCGACCAGGAGTTCGACGCCCAGCTCGTCGGCCTGGCCCGGCTGGTCATCGACCCGGGCAAGCGGCGCTCGCTGGCCGGCCAGCCCGTGGCCACCGTGGCCTCGGACCTGCACAACAACGCGTTCGGCATCGGCGTGCTCGAGCGGGTGGCCAACGGCGGCCCCGTCTTCTTCCCCGGCGACCTCACCGACCGCGGCACGCCGCTGGAGACCGACGTCGTGCGGCGCGTCGTCCGCACCGGCCATCCGTTCGTGTTCGTCACCGGCAACCACGACTCGGACCTGGAGGCCGACGAGCTGGCGCGCGAGGGCGCGATCGTGCTGACCCGCCATGGCCGTCTGCAGCCGAAGGGCGGCTACGGCCCGCTGATCGTGAAGGTCGACGGCCTGCGCGTGGCCGGCTACGACGACCCGTTCGAGCGCCGCTCGGCCGACTCCTACCGCGACCGCTACGACAACACGCCGGACCCGGTGATGCAGGCCCGGTTCCTGGACTGGGCGCTGTCGGTGCTGCCGAAGGCCGACGTGATCATGGTCCACGAGCCGGCGCTGATCGCCCCCACGCTCGCCCTGCTGGCGCGCACACCGCCCGACCACCCGGTCGTGTTCCTCGTCGGCCACACGCACATCGCCGCGCTGCAACGCCAGCCCGGCGTCACGGTGATCAACGGCGGCAGCGTCGGCGCGGGCGGGACGGGCAACCTGGCCGAGCACACCCCGCTCGGCCTCGCCCGCTTCATCTTCACCCGCACCCCGGCGTTCCAGCCGCTGGCCGCGGACCTCATCACCATCGACCCCGGGACCGGGTCCTCCTCAGCCCGCCGGACCCGGCTCGACACGCCGCCCGGCTAGGGTTCGTTGAAGAATGGTCGGTGCGCCTGATGTGGCGCAGCCGTGGATGCCTCGGGCCGGCCGCGATGGCGAGGCGTGCCTCTGGCACGTGAGCACCGTGGATGGCGCGAGGCGCCGCGGATGTGCCGCAGCACGAGTGCCGGAATTCTTCAACGGGCCCTTAGCGCGCGGGCGTCGGCCTCCGTCAGGCCGCGCGAGATGTCGCGCCGCAGCATCGCCGCCACGAGCTTCCCCACGCCCGGGAACGCGCCGCGGAACGTGATCTCGTAGTGCAGCGCCGTGCCCGTGCCGTCCGGCGTGAAGCGCATCACGCCCTCGTGGTCGCGCAGCGGCGATCCGCGGCTGATGCGGTAGCGGATCAGCTCGTGCGGGACGAACTCGGTCACCGTCTCCTCCAGCGCCGGCACCAGCGGTGGCTTCAGCCGGCGCGTCGAGCCGACGCCGTTGCGGTGGCCGTCGGACCCGTCGGACACGCGGGTGACCTTGCCCCCGAAGATGAGCCCGAGGTTCTCGTGCTCGGCCAGGAAGTCGAACAGCAGTTCAGGCGATGACGCCAGCCGGCGCTCGATCAGCACGCGCTCCATGGGGCGCGATGCTAGACGGCGGTGCGGGCCGGCCGTAGTGGAAGCCCTGGCCGAGCTCGCAGCCCAGCGCGCGCAGCGCCTCGCCCTGCGCGGCGTCCTCGATGCCCTCGGGCACGAGCACGAGCCCGAGGCTGTGGCCCATGGCCACGATCGCGCGCAGCAGCGGGTCGCCGGCGGCGGCGCTGCGGGTGAAGGAGCGGTCGATCTTCAGCACGTCCATCGGGAACCGGCGCAGGTAGTCCAGCGACGAGTAGCCCGTGCCGAAGTCGTCGATGGCCAGCCGCACGCCGAGCCGGCGCAGCGCCTGGAGGCGCTCGCCCTCGGCCGCGCCGACCAGCGAGCGCTCGGTCACCTCGAGCACCAGCCGCTCGACCGGCAGGCCGGACGCGGCCAGCGCGGCGGCCACCTCGTCGTCGAAGCCGGCCTGCTCGAGCTGGCCGCTCGCCACGTTGACGCTGATGTACGGCTCGCCCGGCCAGCCGGCTGCCTCGCGGCAGGCCGCGCGCAGGACCCAGCGCGCCGAGCGGGACGATGAGCCCGGTCTCCTCGGCCAGCGGGATGAACTCGCCCGGGCCGAGCAGGCCGCGCTCCGGGTGCTGCCAGCGCACGAGCGCCTCGAAGCCCACGGGCGCGCCGCCGTCGAGCGCGACGATCGGCTGGTAGTGCAGGACGAGCTCCTCGCGCTCGATCGCCCGCTCGAGCTGCTCGCGGCGATCCAGCCGGGTCAGCGCCGCGACGTGCATGTCCTCGCTGAACAGCGCGCAGCGGTTGGAGCCCGACGCCTTCGCGGCGTACATCGCGAGGTCGGCGTTGCGCAGCAGGTCCGCGCCGGCGTCGGCCGACGCCCACGCTGGCCCGCAGGTGCAGCTGCTTGCCGCCCAGCGCCACGGGCTCGGCCAGCGCGCCGAACAGCCGGTCGACGAACGCGTCGCGGTCGTCCAGCCCACGCGCCAGGACGGCGAACTCGTCGCCGCCGAGCCGCGCGACGACGTCGCCCGCGCGGACGACGTTGCGCAGCCGCGCGGCCGACGATGCGTCAGCAGCTCGTCGCCCGCGCCGTGGCCGAGCGAGTCGTTGACCCGCTTGAAGTCGTCGAGGTCGATCAGCGCGACCACGGCGTCGCCCTCGGCCTCGGTGATCCGCTGCTCGAGGTACGCCCGGTTCGGCAGCCCGGTCAGGAGTCCCGTCGCGCAGCGCCTCTTCTGCGCGCTGGCGGCGGCGGGCGGCGCGCTCGAGCGCCAGCAGCAGGCCGGTCAGCCAGAGGGCGCTGAGCAGGATGACCGCGGCGGAGCCGATCCAGGCCAGCCGCTCGGCGCGGTCGGCCACGCGGGCGTTGCGGGCCGCTGCGCCGCGCAGCGCGGTCCGCAGGTCGGCGTAGCGCGCCTGGACGAGCTCCTCCTTGGCCTCCGCGTCGTCGAAGTCGCGCACCCGGCGGGCGGCGTGCTCGGCCTCCAGCGCCGGCCGGTAGGCGTCGAAGGTCCGCAGCGACGGGACGATGCCCGTGCCGCCGGCGAGCAGGCCGGTCAACTGCGCGCGCACGCGTGGCAGCGTGGCGTTGATCTCGGCCTCCACGGACAGCGGCACGCTGCGCTGCGCCTCGGCCTCCCAGTCGAGCGCCCCCAGCCGGTTCGCGCTGACCTCGACCTCGATGAGCGTCTCGTAGCGGGCGCGCGACTGACTCGCGCGGCGGTGCAGCAGCGTGATGCCGGCGGTCGTGGCCAGCGCCACCAGCACCACCGTGCACACCGTCAGGAACGTCGTCCGCCCGCGCATCTTCCCGGGGTGGTCGGCCCGGGAACGCGCCGCTTTATGGGGTCAGCGCCCCAAGGTCGCCTTGGTGACCTTGCCCATGGCGTTGCGCGGCAGCTCGTCCAGGTAGCGGACCTCGCGCGGGCGCTTGTGCGGCGTGAGCAGCTGGGCGACGTGGTCGGCCAGCTCACGCTCGCCGGGCCGCTCGTCGCCCTCGGGGACGATCCAGGCGACGATCCGCTCGCCCAGGTCGTCGTCGGGCTCGCCGGTGACCGCGGCCTCGGCGACGCCCGGGTGCTCGAGCAGGGCGTTCTCGATCTCGCCGGCGCCGATCTTGTATCCGCCGCTCTTGATCAGGTCCGTGGCCCGCCGGCCGACGATGCGGATGTAGCCGTCGTCCGCGCGCGTGGCCATGTCGCCGGTGGCGAACCAGCCGTCGCGCAGGGCCTCGGCCGTGGCGTCCGGCGCGGTTGAGGTACTCGAGGAAGAGGTTCGGGCCGCGCACCTGGATCTCGCCCACGCGTCTCGTCGTCGGACACGTCGAGCACGTCGCCGTCGTCGTCGACCAGCCGCAGCTCGACGCCGTCCAGCGGCGGCCCGACCGTCCCGGGGCGGCGCTCGCCGTCCGCCCGGACCGCCGTGTTCATCAGCGTCTCGGTCATGCCGTAGCGCTCGACGATCCGCTGGCCGCAGGCGCGCCTCGATCCGCGCGTGGTCGGCGGCCGGCAGCGCCGCCGAGCCGGACACCAGCAGCCGCGCCGCGCCGAGGCCGGCGGCGGCCTCCGGAGCCGCGCGAGCCGGTGGTACATCGTCGGGACGCCGAACAGCATCGTCGCCCGCCCGCCCAGCGCCTCCGCCGCCGCCTCGGGGGAGAAGCGGCCGAGGTGCCAGGCCGCGCCGCCGCGGCGCAGCGGCCCGAGCACGCCGAGGATGAGCCCGTGGACGTGGAACAGCGGCAGCGCGTGCGCCACCACGTCCTCGCCCGTCCACTCCCAGGCGCCGGCCAGCGCATCGAGGTTGGTGGCGAGCGCCCGGCGGGGCAGGACGACGCCCTTCGGCGGCCCGGTCGTCCCGGACGTGTAGACGACGATCGCCGGCGCCTCCGCATCCGGCTCGTCCGGCCACGCGCCGCGAGCCGCCAGGTCGACGTCGTCGAGCACGGCGTCGGGGGCGCTGTCGGACAGGATGTGCTCGCGCTCGCGCTCGCCCACCTTCGGGTTGATCGGGCACGACGGGCACGCCGGCGGCCAGCGCGCCGACGACCGCGACGACCGTCTCCAGCCGCGACTCCGCCCACACGGCGACCCGGGTCATGCCGGCGATCCGCTCGGCCACCGCGCCCGCCGCGGCATGCAGCTCGGCGTAGGTCAGGGCCGCGTCGCCCACGCGGATCGCCTCGCGGCCGTCCGGCTCCTGCAGCCCACTCAAAAGCACGTTGCGGTTGTACCCGATCTGCCGAGCAGCAGGTCGCGTCGACTCGCGACGAGCCGGCCCGGCCGGCCGCCGAGCTCGACCTCGTCGTCGCCTTCACCGTCCAGCGCCCGGCTGGACGAACGTTCCGGTTGCCGGACTGTCGGCCGCCGGACAAAGTGAGCGGATGCTGAAGGCGGGGAAGATCGCGGCGCTGGGCGCCGGGGCGGTGCTGGCGGCGGCGGGGACGGCATGGGCGGCGTTCACGCCGGAGGGCTCGCCGTACGCGACAAGCAGCGCCGCGCTGTCCAGCTCGGGCGCATACGACGTGGATGTCGCCGACTTCAACGGCGACAGCCGGCCGGATGTCGCGGTGACCAACGGCGACGGCAACGGCAGCGTCGCGGTGTTCCTGCGCCAACCGGGCGGGGGCTTCGCCCAGGAGTCCGGCTCGCCGTTTCTCGTGGGCGGCGGGCTGGCCAATTCGGTGGTGGGCGACTTCAACGGCGATGGGCGGCCGGACATCGCCACTGCGGGCTTCACCACGGGCGTCGCCACGGTGCTGCTGCGCCAGGCCACCGGCGGCTTCGCCGTCGAGGGCCAGGGGACCAGCCTGGGCGCACGGCTCGGCGCGGTCGCCGCCGGCGACTTCAACGGCGACGGCAGGCTGGACCTCGCCGTGACCCGGTGGGACAGCGCGCAGGTCACGATCCTGCTGCGCAACGCCGCCAACAACGGGTTCACGACCGGGCAGACGATCCCCACCGGCACCAACCCCCGCGCGATCGCGGTCGGCAACTTCGACGGCGCCGGCGGGCTCGACCTCGCGGTGACCGACAACGGCGAGGGCAGCGTCTCGATCCTCCTCGGCGCCGGCGACGGCACGTTCACGACCGAGGGCACCGTCGTCCCCACCGGCACCTCGCCGAACGGGGTCGCCACGGCGGACCTCAACGGCGACGGCCATGACGACCTCGCGGTGGCGAACAGCGGGTCGGCGACCGTCAGCATCCTCCTGCGCACCGCCGCCAACACCGGCTTCGCCGCTGCGCCCGGCTCGCCGATCGCCGTCAGCACGACACCGGTCGGGATCACGACCGCGGACTTCGACCGGGACGGCCGGCCGGACATCGCCGTGGCGGCCAACAGCAGCGCCGTCGACATCCTGCGTGGCACCGGGGGCGGCGGCTTCACACAGGACCCGGCCATCCCCGTCACCGGAGCCCCGAACGGCATCGCCGGCGGCGATTTCGACGGCGACGGCCGGCCGGACCTCGCGGTCACCGATCTCCCCGGCAGCACGATGACCGTGCTGCTCAACCCGGCCCCGGCGGCCACGCCGACCCCGACGCCGACGGCGACGCCGCTCCCGGCGCCGGTCGCGGGCAAGACGGTCAACGCCGCGCGCAAGTCCGGCAAGGTGAGCTTCCGCCGGCCCGGCGGAAAGGCGTTCGTGCCGCTGACCGCGGCGGCGCAGATCCCGGTCGGCAGCACGATCGACACCCGCAAGGGCACGATCACGATCACGGCGGCGCAGGGCAAGGGCAAGACGGCGTCCGCGGACTTCTTCGACGGGCTGTTCAAGCTCACCCAGACCAAGGGCGCAAAGCCCGCGGCGACCCTCGCGCTGACCGAGAAGCTGAGCTGCCCGAAGCGCGGGAAGGCGTCCGCGGCGGCCAAGAAGGTCAAGACCCGCCGGCTGTGGGGCTCGGGCCACGGCCGCTTCACGACCAAGGGCGCCTACAGCGCGGCCACGGTTCGCGGCACCAAGTGGCTCGTGCAGGACACCTGCACGGCGACCACGACCAAGGTGGCGAAGGGCGTGGTCAGCGTGCGCGACTTCGTCAAGCGCAAGACCAAGATCGTCCGCGCCGGCCACCGCTACGTCGCCCGCAAGCGCTAGGCGGCGAGCGCCGCGGGCATCACCCAGCGGCGCAGCAGCGCAGCCAGGTGGGCGACGGCGGTGGGCTCGGTGAGCATCGTGTAGTGGTCGCCCGCGCTGGCCAGCAGCTCGAGGCCGGGATGGCCGTCCCAGCCGAGCGCGCCGGCCGGCCCGCGGGCGGCGCGCACGAGGGTCAGCGGGACGTCGCGCGCGACGTGGTCCACGGCGAGCTCGCGGTCGCGGCGGTGCGCGCGGGCGTACGCCACGTAGAGCCGGCGCAGGCCGGCCAGCGCCGTGTCCGCCGCCCCGGCGGCGCGCGCGAGCCGCGTCAGCGCGGCGTCGACGGGCGGGCCGCCGGCGGTGAGCGGCAGCATCTGCCCGCGGCGCGCGCCAAGATAGGCGGCGAAGCCGTCCAGCAGCGTCTCGTCGGTCAGCTCGGCCGGCTGCCCGGCCGGCGCGGTGGTGTCGAGCGCGACGACGTGGTCGCCGTCGCGGGCCATCTCGTGGGCGACCAGGCCGCCGAAGCCCCAGCCGAGCAGCAGCCGGGGCCCGCGGGGGTCGAGCTCGGCGCACAGGCGCTCGGCCAGCGCGGCCACGCTCAGGTCGCCGGCCTCGCCGCGGCGGCCGGCCTCCCAGTACGGGGTGAGGGCGTCGAGGTCGAGCAGGCGCAGCGTGGTGCCGACCGGCAGGTGGGTGCGCAGCCGGCCCCAGACCGAGGCGGGTGGGGGACCCGCGTGGATGATGCAGGGCTCCATCGCCTCATAGAGCGGCCTTCCGGGGGATTGATACGAACTCGGCCACGAGCGCGTGGTACTCGGGCACGTCCATGAGGAACGAGTCGTGCCCCCAGGGGGAGGCGACCGTGACGTGGCGCACGTCGGCGCCGCGGCCGGCCAGCTCGTCGGCGATGTGCTGCGAGTGGGCGGGCGAGAAGCGCCAGTCGCTGTCGAACGAGATGGCCAGGAAGCGCGTGGACGGCGGCTCGCCGGGCGGCTCGGCGAACGGGTCGAAGTAGTCCATCACCCGCGACAGGTAGAGGTAGGTGAGCGGGTCGAAGCGGGCCAGGAAGATCTCGGCCTGGTGGTCGAGGTAGTGCTCGACCTCGAAGTCGGAGGTCATCGTCATCGGGCCGGTGGCGCGCCGCGCACGATCGAACTTCAGCGCCATGCCACGTTCCGACAGGTACGTGATGTGGGCCAGCATGCGGGCGACGTCCATGCCGCCGTGGCGCGCGATCGCCGTGCGCGCAACCTTCGAGAAGGCGAGGTTCTGGGCGCTCAGCCGCGCGCTGGCGCAGACCAGGATCGCCCGCTCGAGCTCGTGCGGGTGGTCGAGTGCCCACTGCAGCGCCTGCATGCCGCCGAGCGAGCCGCCGATCGCTGCGTGCACGCGGGTGATGCCGAGCGCGTGCAGCAGCGCCCGGTGCACCTCGACCAGGTCGCGGACGGTGAACAGCGGGAAGTCGAGGCCGTATGGCGCGCCCGTGGCCGGGTTCGGCGACGCCGGCCCGGTGGTGCCCTGGCAGCCGCCCAGCAGGTTCGCGCAGACGACGCGGAAGCGCTCGGTGTCGATCGGCTTGCCCGGCCCGACCAGCGTGTCCCACCAGTCGGTGGCCCGCGCGTCGCCGGTCAGCGCATGGCAGACGAACACGACCGGGCCGTCGCCCACGGACTCGTAGGCCACCTCGACCGGCGCCAGCCGCGCGCCGGACTCCAGCGCAAGCTCGGGCAGGACCAGCCGCTCAACCACGCGCGCGCCGCGAGGAGATGACGCCGGTGTCGAACCCCGCCAGGTGCAGCCCCCCGTGGAAGCGCGCGTGCTCGATCTTCAGGCAGCGGTTGGACACGACATCCAGACCGGCGCGGTGGGCGATCTCCACCGCCTCGTCGCTGTGCAGCCCGAGCTGCATCCACAACGTCTTGGCGCCTGCCGCCACCGCCTCGCGCGCCACCTGCGGCAGTTGATCGGTGCGGCGGAAGACGTCGACGATGTCCGGCTCGCCCGGCAGCTCGGCCAGCGACGGGTAGGTCTTGAGGCCGAGGATCTCCGTGTCGTTGGGGGTGACCGGCCAGACCTCGTAGTCCGCGCTCGAGGACAGCAGGTAGGTGAGCACGAAGTTCGCCGGGCGCGCCGGGTTGGCCGACGCGCCGACGACGGCGACGGTGCGCGCGCCGCGCAGGATCGCCCTGCGCCGCGCGGCGGTGGGGGGCGTCCAGATGGTCATCGGCGACCACCGCCGCTCTGGTCGAGGGCCGCCACCGCGGTCGCTTTGACCATCGCTTCGCGGATGGTCATCCGAGCGCCCGATCGAGGTCGTAGAGGATGTCGTCGGCGTCCTCGATGCCGACGCTGATGCGCACGAGCTCCGGCCGCACGCCGGCCGCCTCCAGCGCCTCGGTGGAGAGCTGGCGGTGCGTGGTCGAGCCGGGGTGGATGACCAGCGTGCGCGTGTCGCCCACGTTGGCCAGGTGCGAGCACAGCTCGACGCGGCCGATGAACGCCTCGCCGGCCGCCCGGCCGCCCTCCAGCCCGAACGAGAACACCGCGCCGGGGCCCTTGGGCAGGTAGGTCTGGGCCAGCGCGTGGCCGGGGTCGGCGGGCAGTCCGGCGTAGCGCACCCAGCTGACGCGCGGGTCGGCGTCCAGCCACTCGGCCACGCGCTGCGCGTTGGCCACGTGCGCCTCCATCCGCAGCGGCAGCGTCTCCATGCCGTGCAGGATCAGGAACGCGTTGAACGGCGACAGCACGCCGCCCAGGTTGCGCAGGCCCTCGACCCGCAGCTTGGTGGCGAAGCCGTACTCGCCGAAGTTGTCCCAGAAGCGCAGGTTGCCGTAGGTCGCGACCGGCTCGGTCATCACCGGGAAGTTGCCGTTGTCCCAGGGGAAGCGGCCGGAGTCGACGATCGCGCCGCCCATCGACGTGCCGTGGCCGCCGAGGAACTTGGTCGCCGAGTGCAGGACGATGTCCGCGCCGTGCTCCAGCGGCCGGCACAGGTACGGCGTGGCCAGCGTGGAGTCGACGGCGAACGGCAGGCCGGCGGCGTGCGCGGCCGCGCCGATCGCCGCGAGGTCGGCGATCGTCCCCGCCGGGTTGGCGATCATCTCGGTGTAGAGCAGCTTCGTGCGGCCCGGCTCGATGGCGGCGGCGAACGCGTCCGGGTCGTCGGGCGCCACGAACGTCGTGTCGATGCCCAGGCGCCGCAGCGTCACGTTGAGCAGCGTGTAGGTGCCGCCGTAGAGCGCCGAGCTGGCCACGATGTGGTCGCCGGCGTCGCACAGCGAGCAGAACAGCAGCGTCTCCGCCGCCTGGCCGGAAGCGGTGGCCACGGCGCCGATGCCGCCCTCCAGGCTGGCGATCCGCTCCTCGAGCGCCGCGACCGTCGGGTTGCCCAGGCGCGTGTAGATGTTCCCGTACTTCTGCAGGGCGAACAGGTCCGCGGCGTCCTCGACGTCCTCGAACACGAACGACGTGGTCTGGTAGATCGGCACCGCGCGCGCCCCGGTGGTCGGGTCCGGGCGCGCGCCGGCGTGGATCGCGCGCGTGCGCAGGCCCCAGTCGCGGTCCTCGGGGTCGCTCATGGCCTGGAAGCTACAGTCCGGCGCGATGCCCGGACCCCTCGTCGACACCGCCTGGCTCGCCGACCGCCTCGACGAGGTGCGCGTGATCGAGGCCACGGCCTACCTCGACCCGCCGATCAGGCCGGGCAAGCCCTACCACCCGCGCGCCGGGCGGGCGGAGTACGACGCCGGCCACATCCCGGGCGCGGCCTTCGCCGACCTGGTGGGCGGACTGGCGGAGCCGGACCCGGAGCTCAACTTCACGTTCCCGTCGCCCGAGCGGATGGCGGCCGAGATGTCCGCGCTCGGCGTGGACGACGGCACCGCGGTGGTGATCTACGACCGCAACGGGATGATGTGGTCCACCCGGCTGTGGTGGCTGCTGCACGCCTACGGCTTCGACGACGCGGCCGTGCTGGACGGCGGCTTCGCTGCCTGGACGGCGGAGGGCCGCCCGGTGTCCACCGACCCGCCCGCGGCCCGCGACGCGTCCTTCGCGCCCCGCTTTCGCCCCGCGGCGATGGCGAGCCTCGATGAGGTGGCCGACGGCCCGGCGTGCCTGCTGAATGCGCTCTCGCCCACCGTGTTCCGGGGCGAGGAGAACCGCTACGGCCGCGCCGGCCGCATCCCCGGCAGCGTGAACGTCTACGCGCACTCGATCGTCGACCCCGAGACCCATCGGCTGCTGCCCGCGGACGCGCTGCGCGAGCGCTTCGCGGCGGTGGGCGCACTCGGAGGTGAGCGGGTCGTCGCCTACTGCGGCGGCGGCATCTCCGCCACGCTCGACGCGTTCGCACTGACGCTGCTGGGCGCCGGCGACGTCGCGGTCTACGACGGCTCGATGGCCGAGTGGATCGCCGATCCGGCGCGCCCGCTCGAACGCGGCTGACCCCGCTTGCCGCCTGCGCGGCGTGGGAGTACCGTTGCCCGCGCGTTAGGGGCGGATGAGGAGGGATCGCATGCAGGTGCGGCGTAGACGGCTGGCGTTGCGGGTGACCGGGGCGCTGCTGATCGTGCTGGCGCTCTCGATGATCGCGCTCACGCGGTCGGTCCTCCACCGCCCGGCCGGGACCGCCCCCAGCGCGCTGCCGCGCCTCGAGGTCGTCGATCCGGACGGGAGCGGACGCAACCCGGCCCGCGAGGCCTATGAGGACCGCGCCTATCCGCGCGGCTACGTCAGCGCCGCGCAGGTCAAGCGAGCGGAGACCCAGGTGGCCGCACTGCCGACGCGCCTGGGCACGCGCGCCTTCGCTCCCGGCACGCCGGACGTCCAGGCCCGCACGGCCGTGGCGTCCACCTGGCAGTTCGCGGGCCCCGACGTCCCCTTCGCGCCCGGCCCGACCACGGAGAGCCTGAAGGACTCGGTCACCTCCGGCCGCGTGACGGCGCTCGTCGTCAGCCCCGACTGCGGCGCCGCCGGCAACGCGGGCGACTGCCGCGCCTGGGTGGCCACGGCGGGCGGCGGCATCTGGCGCACCGACCACGCGCTGGCCGAGAGCCCGCGCTGGACGGCCGTGGACAGCGGGCTGCCCACGAACACGTTCGGCGCGCTCGTGCTCGACCCGGCCGACCGCACGGGCAACACGATCTACGCCGGCCTGGGCGAGGCCAACTCGCTCAACCAGGCGGGACTCGGCCTCTATCGCTCCACCGACGGCGGCGACTCCTGGACGCTCGTGCCGGGCTCGTACGCGATCGCCCAGAACCGCTCGATCAGCTCGATCCGCTTCGGGGCCAACCACGCGATCTGGCTCGGCACCACGCCCGGCTCGCAGGGCCAGTCGTCGGCCAACGGCGGCGCCGTGGTGCCGCCCGGCACCGCCGAGGTGGCGGTGTGGAAGTCCACCGACAACGGCGCGACGTTCCGGCTGAGCAAGAGCATGGCGCCCAAGGGCACGATCGGCGGCGGCGTCAACGACATCGAGGTCGACCCCGCCGACCCGAACCGCGTCTACGCCGCGTTCTACGGCTACGGCGTCTGGCGCACGACCGACAACGGCGCCACCTGGGAGCAGGTGTTCACGCCCACGTCGGCCAGCACCAGCGAGCGCGAGGAGATCGCGGTCACGCGCAAGAACGGCGCCACCCGGATCTACCTGGGCAACGGCGTGTCCGGCTCCGGCCACCTCTTCCGGGTCGACGACGCGTCCGCGCCCGCCTCGACGCTCGACCCGCCGGCCACGCCGAACTCCGGCTGGACGGACCTGTCCAGCCCGGTCAACGGCACGCCGGGCTACGCGTCGTACAACCTCTGTCAGGGCCAGTGCAACTACGACCTGTTCGTGGAGGCCGACCCGCGCAACCCGGACACGGTGTGGTTCGGCGGCTCGATGGTCTACGAGGAGATCCGCCCGCTGCAGGACCAGTCGCTGATCGGCGTCGCGCCCAACCGCTCCAACGGCCGCGCGGTCATGCGCTCCACCGATGCGGGCGTGCACTTCACCGACATGACCGCGGACGCCACCGGCTCACCCACGCCGCTCGGCCCGCCGTACTACGAACAGATGCACCCGGACCAGCATGCGCTGGCGTTCGACCCGGCCAACCCGAGCATCGCGTTCGTCGGCTCCGACGGCGGCGTGGTCCGCACGGACGGCACGTTCGTGGACAAGTCGGGCGAGTGCTCGAGCCGCGACGGCATGCGCAATGCGAGTGCGGCGGACGCGGCCGACTGCCAGCAGTGGCTGTCCGCGGTGCCGGGGCGCATCCTCAACCTCAACGCCGGGCTGGCCACGATCCAGTTCAACTCGCTCAGCGTCGACCCGCGCGACGCGAACGGCGAGCTCATGGGCGGCACGCAGGACAACGGCACGTTCGCCTTCTCGAACCCGAACGGCGGCACGAGCCGCTTCTGGTTCGAGACCGTCAACGGCGACGGCGGCCCGTCCGCGTTCGACGTCGGCAACCCGAACGTGCGCCTGCACACGTACTTCACCGGCTTCGGCGACATCAACTTCCACGGGACCGACCCCAACTACTGGTCGTTCGTCACCCAGCCGATCACGAACTCGGCCGAGCCGACCTCGTTCTACACGCCCGTGCTGGGCGATCCCGTGGTGGCCGGCACGATGTTCGTGGCGGCCGCGCACATCTGGCGCACACTCGACGACGGCGGCAACCAGTCCCAGCTCGAGGCGCACTGCCGCGCGCCGGGCGGCGTGCCGGAGTACGACGGGCAGATCGTGTGCGGCGACTACAAGCCGATGGGCACCGCGCTGACCAGCAACGCGTTCGGGCCGACGCGCGCCGGGCAGTACGCCGTCGCCGTCGAGCGCGCACCGGCCGACCGGGGCACCATGTGGGCCGCCACCCGGCTGGGCCGCGTGTTCGTGACCAAGAACGCCGACGCCGCCGACCCGCAGGACGTGCAGTTCGTGCGGATCGACTCGGCGAGCACGCCGAACCGCTTCCCGAGCGGGATCGCCATCGACCCGGCGGACCCGAACCACGCGTACGTGTCCTACTCGGGCTACTACGCGGGCAACGCGGCGAACGACGTCCCCGGCCACGTGTTCGACGTCCGCTATGACCCGGCGGCCCGGCACGCGACGTTCACGGACATCTCCGGCGACCTGCCGGACGCGCCCGTGACGGACGTCGCCTACGACAACCTCACCGGCGACCTGTACGCCGGCACGGACTACGGCGTGCTGCGCCGGCCGGCGGGGTCGACGTCGTGGACGCGGGCCGCGGACGGCTTCCCGCCCGTCTCCACGCCCGGCCTGACGATCGTCCCGCAGGCGCGCGTGCTGTATGCGGCCACCTATGGGCGCTCGATCTGGAAGCTGCCGCTGCCCGCGGTGCCGCCGAGCGGCAACCCGCTGGCCGCCACGCCGCCGGCCGCGTCCGGCGAGGGCGCGGCGGTCGCGCCGGCCGCCGTCAAGGTGGCGGCGCCGCTGGTGACCAGCCGGACGGTGCGCGTGTCGCGGACGCGGATCGCCGCCATCGGGCTGAGCTGCGGCGTGTCCGCCGGCTCGCACTGCACGGGCACGCTGACGGCGACGAGCAGCCACCGGCTCGGCGCGCGGTCCTTCAGCATCGCCGCCGACCGCACGCGCACGGTGCAGCTGCGGCTGACGCCCAGCGCGTACCGCTCGCTGGTCCGCCACCACCGGCTGCTCACGCGGCTGGCGCTGACCACCCGCGGAGCGGACGGGGTGGTCCGCCGGGCGCGCGCGAGCGTCACGCTCGTGGCGCCCAAGGGGGTACGGCTCTAACCGGGGGGTCACCGCGTAGACATTCGCTATCCCGCTGTGCACGCGGGATTGCAGCGATTTTCTCCTGGTGCATCACGCTGTGGCGCGATCGACCCGATTCCGATTCGTGGTGGTCGCGCCTCACGCGCGTTTCGGCCGCCCCCGCCGGGATAGCGTGCGCTCACACATTCCCTCGGGGGGCCCCATGTTTCGACGTGCAGTGCTGCTGGTGACAGCGATGGTGATCGGAGGAGCCGCGGGCGCTGCGCCGGCGCGGGCAGACGTCAGCCCCGCGGGCTGCCTCGTCAACGGCCTCAACCTCACGCTCGCCAAGTCGGGGCAGATCTTCCGGCAGGGCGACACGATCACCTTCACCATCTACGCCGACAACGTCAACCAGCCGTTGGGCGGCATCTCCTGCGACGTCACCGGCGCCACGCTCGGCTTCAACCCGCCGAACCCGGACGGGTCGGAGAACCAGGACGTGAACGCCCCGACGTCGATCACGGTGGCGACCAACCAGGACTTCCTGAACCCGTTCACGTTCAAGCAGGTGGCGACGTTCCCCTGGGTGGTCAACCTCAACCCCGACGTGACGTCCGCCCTGGCGCAGACCGTGGTGCACGGGAGCCTGCACGACCTTCCCGTCACGCGTGCGTTCGCGAAGATCGGCAAGGACCTCGGGTTCGAGGTCACGAATCCGAAGCTGGCCATCACCAAGGTCGGCTCGATCCAGCAGGGACAGGCGCCGCAGAATGTGACCTACACCTACGTCGTGACGAACGACAGCACGACGCCGGTGCCCATGAACAACGTCAAGGTCTCCGATGACAAGTGCGCCAACCCGACTTACGTCGGCGGCGACAACGGCGACGGCCTGCTGTCCAACGGCGAGTCGTGGACGTTCACCTGCACGTCCCTGCTCCAGGCGCCCGGTGTCTACACCAACACGGCGTCGGCCTGCGCGAACAGCACCGTCCCCGGCGATACGACCCGCCCGGTGTGCTCGCCGCCGGCCACCTGGACGGTCACGCTCACGGCACCGCCGCCGCCCGCCGGCGCGGTCAAGGGGGCGTCGGCCAAGAGCCCGAAGGCCTGCGTCTCGCTGGCCAGCACCAATCTCAAGGTGCGCGCGAGAGAGCTGAACACGGTGCGCGTGCGCGTCCGCGTGAACGGCAAGGACATCGCCAAGTCGAAGGTCCGGATCACCGGCCCCGCCGGGCTGAAGAAGACCGGCACGACGAACAGCAAGGGCATGGTCACCTTCGTGCTGCGGCCGAAGAAGTCGGGCCGGCTGACCGTCGCGTCCGACCAGTGCGCGGTGAAGGCGAAGATCTCGATCAAGCCCGCGCGCCGCGTGGTGGCGCCGGCGCTGCCCGAGGTGACCGGCTGACGTGCGGGGCCGCTCCGCACGCGTCGCGCTCGGCGCGGCCCTCCTGGCCATAGTCGCGGCGGCGCCCGCCACGGGCGCCGCCCCCGCGCGGGTCGAGCACCTCCAGCACCTGGGCACGCAGTCGTACTTCGCGTTCGTCAACCGCGCGACCGTGGCGCGCAAGGAGCCGGACGCCAACGCGGCCGAGGTGGCGAAGGTGAGCACGCGCTCGCCCGTCGGCACCTCTGACCTCATGCTCGTGCTCGCCCGGACCACCGACGCCGCCGGGCACGCCTGGCTGCAGGTCCGTCTCCCCGTGCGCCCCAACGGGACGACCGGCTGGGTGCCGGCGTCCGCGATGGGTGACCTGCAGCCGGTGAAGACCTGGCTGAAGATCGACACCCACCACTTCAAGGCCACGCTGATCAAGGACGGCAAGGTGGTGTGGCACGCCCGGATCGGCGTCGGCAAGTCGTACTGGCCGACGCCGAAGGGGCAGTTCTTCATCCGGGCCGAGCTGAAGGGCTACGGCTCCCGCGGCTCGTTCTATGGACCGCTGGCGTTCATCACCAGCGCCACGTCGGACGCGCTGACCGACTGGCCCGGCGGGGGCATCGTCGGCGTGCACGGCACGAGCCTGCCGGGCCTGATCCCCGGGGCGATCTCGCACGGCTGCGTGCGCGTGCGCAACCCCGACATCGTGCGGCTGGCGAAGCTGATGCCGGTCGGGACGCCGCTGACGATCAGCTGATCTCCTGCGCGGGCCGGAAGCGGTTCGCCGGGTCGTGCGCGTGCTTGATCGCGCGCAGCTTCGCCAGGTGCGATCCGTAGTAGGCCTGCAGCGGGTGGGCCAGATCGGGGTCGGCGTAGTTCGGGTAGGCGCCGTGGCCGAACGGGGCGATCCGCCGGCGCGCCCGGGCCACCCGCGACTTGGCCACCGGGATCGGCGCGGTCTCGATGACCTGGACGCTGAAGCGGGCGCCGCGGTGGGCGAACGCGGTGGCGCCGGGGGCGACCTTGGCGATCGCCCCGCCGTAGGCGTCGAGGATCAGCGCCGGGCCCTCGTCGGCCGCCGCCACGAAGGCCTGGCGTGCGCGACCGGAGAGCCGGTGCGACACGTACAGCGAGGAGGCGGCGAACGCCTGCCGCTGCGCGGGCGGCCCGGCCCAGCGGCGCTGGAGGCCGAGCCACGTGTCGGTGCCCGCGCTCAGCGTCGCCCCGGGGACCGCGGCGAGCGGTGCGACGAGCCGCCGCAGCGTCACCTCCGGCCCGAGGTACTGGCCGAACGCGGCCGCGCCGGTGCTCGTCAGCGTGCAGATCGCGGTCAGCGCGCTCGGGGCGTGCGGTGCGAGCGCGTCCCACGCGGCCAGCGCCTCGGCCCGCGCCGCGCGCGGATAGGTGACGCGGAACCAGGCGCCATGGCCGACGCTGCGCACGCGCAGGCGCACGGTGGTGACGATGGCGAAGCTGCCGCCGCCGCCGCGCAGTGCCCAGAACAGGTCGTCGTCGTGCGTGGCGTCGACCCGCCGCAGCGCGCCGTCGGCGGTGACGACGTCCAAGCTGCGCACGCGGTCGAGCGTCAGCCCCATGGCGCGCCCGGCCAGCCCGACGCCGCCGCCCAGCACGAGCCCACCGAGCCCCACCGTCGGGCACGAGCCGGCGGGGATGGCCACGCCGTGGGCGGCAAGCGCGGCGTAGACGTGGCCGAGCCGGGCGCCGGGTCCGATCGCCGCGATCCCGTCGGAGTGGAGCGCCACGTGGCTCAGCCGGCCCAGATCGACGACGACGGCGTGGCGGCTGGTCGAGTTGCCGTTGTAGCCGTGGCCGCCCGAGCGGGCCACGAGCGGCACGCCGAACCGGTTCGCCCAGGCCACCGTGGCGCGCACGTCGGAGAAGTCGCGGACCTGCACGACCGCCGGTGGGCGGATGCCGTCGTAGCGGCGGTTGAACACGACCCGGGCGGCGTCGTAGCCCGCGTCCCCGCGCGCCACGACCCGCCCGCGCACGGCGGCCCGCAGCGCGCGCAGCTGCGTCTTGGGCAGCCCGGCGGCCTCGGCCTCGCCCCCGAACAGCGCGGTGGCGGCGAGGCCCTGGAGGAAGCGGCGGCGGCTGAGCATTGGGGCATCATCCTCCGCTTGCGTTTAGGTCGCACGCCGTGCGCCGCCGCTAGCGTGATCGCATGGGCTACCGCCGCTTCGTGGCTCTGGGCGACAGCACCACCGAGGGGCTCGTCGACGTCTATCCCGACGGGCGCTTCCGCGGCTGGGCGGACCGGCTGGCCGATCGCCTCGCCGAGCTCGAGCCGGGCCTCCTCTACGCCAACCTCGCGGTGCGGGGCAAGCGCGCGTTCCAGGTGCGCGAGGACCAGCTCGAGCCGGCGCTCGCGCTGCGCCCGGACCTGGCGAGCCTGCTGGCCGGCCTGAACGACCTGCTGCGCCGGAACTGCGACGTCGCCGGCGTCGCGGCCGAGATCGAGGCGATGGTGGTCTCGCTGCGCGCCGCCGGCGCCGACGTGCTGCTGTTCACGCTGCCCGACCCGGTGAAGGTCAATCCGCTGGCTCGCGCGGCCGCGGTCCGGCTGCGGGCGCTGAACGCCGCCGTGCGCGACATCGCCGCCCGCCACGGCGCGCTCGTGGTCGACCTCGACCGCACGCCGGTGGCGTCGATCCGCGCCTGTGGGCGGTCGACCGCCTGCACGCCAACCCGGAGGGCCATCACCGGATCGCCGCCGGCGCGGCCTACATGCTCGAGCTGCCCGGCAGCGACGACTCCTGGCGCACGGACTTCCCCGACCCGTACGCCCGCCGCTCCCCCGCCGCGCACGCCATGTGGGCCGGCCGCTACTTCACCCCGTGGCTGATCCGCCGGCTGCGCGGCCGCTCGACGGGCGACGGGCGCGTGCCCAAGCGCCCGCAGCTCGAGCCGTTCCGCTAACGGCCCCGCCGATCCACGACGCGCACGGCCTTGCCCTCGCTGCGCGGCACGTCGCCCGGCGCGAGCACCTCGACGGCCACGTGCACGCCGATCTCCGCCGCCAGCGCCCGCCGGCGCCGCGGCGGCCAGCGCCTCGCGGTCGGCGCCGCCGTCGGCCGGCTCGCAGTGGACGGTGATCTCGTCGAGGTCGCGCGGGCGCTCGACCACCAGCTGGTAGTGCGGGGCGACGCCGGCGACGCCGAGCAGCACGCGCTCGACCTCGGACGGGTAGAGGTTCACGCCGCGGACGATCAGCATGTCGTCGCGGCGCCCGCGCACCGGGCTCATACGGGCGAGGGTCCGCCCGCAGGCGCAGGTCTCGCGGTTCAGCGAGGCGATGTCCCGCGTGCGGTAGCGCAGCAGCGGCAGCGCCTCCTTGGTCAGCGTCGTGAAGACCAGCTCGCCCTCCTCGCCGTCGGGCAGCGGCGCGCCCGTGTCCGGGTCGACCACCTCGACGAGGAAGTGGTCCTCGTGCACGTGCAGGCCGTCGCGGGCCTCGCGGCACTCCGCGCTCACGCCCGGCCCGACGATCTCCGAGAGCCCGTAGAAGTTCATCGCGGCCAGCCCGAGCTCGGCCTCGATCTGAGCGCGCATCTCCTCCGTCCACGGCTCGGCGCCGAACAGCCCGACCTCGAGCTCGAGCTCGTCGACGCCGATGCCGGCCTCGCGCACCGCCTGGGCGATGTGCAGCGCGTAGGACGGCGTGCAGGCCAGCGCCTGGCCGCCCAGGTCGCGCAGCAGCAGCGCCTGGCGCGCGGTCATGCCGCCGGACACGGGGATGACCGTCGCGCCCAGCCGCTCGGCGCCCTGGTGGAAGCCCAGCCCGCCGGTGAACAGGCCGTAGCCGTAGGCGTTGTGGACCACCATCCCGGGCCGCACCCCGGCCATCGCGAGCGACCGGGCCATCACCTCGGCCCAGACGCCGAGGTCGTGGGCGGTGTAGCCGACGACGGTCGGCTTGCCGCCCGTGCCGCTGGACGCGTGCACGCGGCGGAGGGCGTCGCGGGGGACGGCCAGCAGGCCGAACGGATAGTGCTCGCGCAGGTCGTCCTTGGTGGTGAACGGCAGGTGGGCGACGTCGCGCCGGTAGGAGATCGCGCGCGCGTCGGTCAGCTCGGCGGCGCGGAGCCGCGCGGCCATCGGCGGGACGTGGGCCAGCACGCGGGCCACGGTCGCGCGCAGCCGGTCGCGCTGCAGGAGCTCGAGCTCGTCGCGGGGGGCCCGCTCAATCGCCACGCTCGTGGGCACGCCAGTTCTCCTCCAGGTTGCGGATGAGCGCCGGGCTGAAGTGGCAGGACGCCTGCTCGCGCGCGTAGACGGCCATGTACTCGCGGAACGTCTCGAGCGGCTCCTCGCCGATCCGCAGCGCCCGCCGGTTGGCCACGCCGCTGACCGCGCCGGCGGTCGAGAGCTCCCGCGCGCGGTGCTCCACCGCCGCGTCCATCTCCTCCGGCGCCACGATCTCGTCGGCCAGCCGCTCGCGCGGGATCTCGGCGCCCGACAGGATCGCCTGCCGGGCGAGCCGGTCGCCCACGAAGCGCGGCAGCCGCAGGTTGGCCGCGCCCGGGATGATCCCCTCGTTGCGGGCGGGCAGCGTGATCCGGCAGTCGCGCCCGACGAGGATGTGGTCGCAGGCCAGCAGCATCTGGCAGGCACCGCCGATCGCGTAGGTCTCCGCCGCGGCGATCCACAGCTTCTCCTGCGTGTCCTCCGGCGGGCGGTCCGGGCTCGTCAGGCCGCGGAACACCTTGTGCACCAGCCCGAGGTCGCGCACCGGGAAGAACAGGTAGGACAGCTTGCCCCGGTACAGGTGCGTGAGGTTCAGGCCGGCGCCGAAGATGCGCCGGCCGGCGTAGCGCGGGTGCTCGACCAGGCCGCCGCGCAGCACGCCGACCTCGATCTGCGGGTCCAGCAGGACCAGGTCGATCGCCGCCTCGTAGGGCCCGAGCGTCGTGTCGTCCTCGGCGTTGAGATGGCGCGGGTTGCGCAGCTCGGCCACGCCGACGGCGCCGCGGCGCTCGACCACGGCGCGCCCGAGGTCGACCCGGCCCGTGGCCTGTAGCTCCTCGAGGTGCTCCAGCGCGAGCTCCGTGGGCCGCAGCATCACCTCGATCAGGTGCGGGCCGCACTCGGGGTGGGCGAGCACGTGGCCGAGCAGCCGGCCCTGGGCGATCTCCCAGCCCTCCTTGTCCTTGTGCAGGCGCTCGCGCTCGATGTCCACCAGCGCCCGGCGCGGCGCCAGCCCCGGCACGCGATCGGCGGCGGCGTAGACGAGCGCGTCGGCCCGCAGGGCCTCGGCGCCGTGGTCCGTCAGCTCGGCATAGAGGGCACGGGTGTGGCGGCGGAGGAGGCGCTCGCGCACGTCGTCCTGCGCCCGCATGATCTCGTCCACGTCGCGCTGCTCGGCCTCGCTGCGGCCGGCGGGCTCGCCGTGGCGGCCGACGAGGTCGGCCGCCTGCAGTAGGAACGCGCTCGCGGCGGCCGCGTCGGCCGGGAAATCGCCGCGCAGAGCGGGAGGATCCGGCAGCTCGACGGGCACGGTGCGGGACCCTACCGTGCCTTTCTCATCGGGTTGCGGTTAGGGTGTGCGGCGCATGAACGTGCTCGTGACCGGGGGCTCCGGTTTCATCGGCTCGCATGTGGTCGATTCGCTGATCGCGTCCGGCCACGAGCCGCGCATCTACGACCTGCGGGAGTCGCCCTACCACCCTGACGTCCCGGCCGTGCTCGCCGACCTCGACGACCTCGACCGGCTGTGCGAGGCGCTCGACGGCTGCGACGCGGTGCTGCACCTGGCCGCCTCGGCGGACGTCAACGAGGTGCTGGCCGACCCCGTGGAGGCGGAGCGCCGAAACGCGCGCGGCACGCTGCACGTGCTCGAGGCCGCGCGGCGGGCCGGCGTCGGCCGCGTCGTCTACGCCTCGACGATCTGGGCGTACTCCGACACGCCGGCCGACTGCCACGACGAGGCGCTGCCGCTGCATCCGCCGGCGCACCTCTACACGGCCACCAAGCTGGCCGGCGAGCTCTACTGCCACGCCTACGGCGAGCTCTACGGGCTCGAGCACACGATCCTGCGCTTCGGCATCCCCTACGGCCCGCGCGCCCGGCCGGCCGCGGTCGTGCCGGCGTTCACCGCCCGCGCACTGGCCGGCGAGCCGCTGACCATCGCCGGCGACGGATCGCAGTCGCGCCGGTTCGTCTACGTGGAGGACCTGGCGGACGGCGTCGTGCGCGCGCTGGCGCCGTGCGCGAGCAACCGCACGTACAACCTGGTCGGCACCGAGGACGTGACGATCCGCGAGATCGCCGACGCCGTGCGGGACGTGGTGGGCGACGTCGAGGTCGTGCACACGCCGGGGCGCACGGGCGACTTCGCCGGCGCGCCCGTGAGCGGCGAGCGGGCGGCGGCCGAGCTGGGCTGGCGGCCGGCCACGCCGTTCGCCGAGGGCGTGCGCCGCTACATCGAGTGGCACCGCGAGGCCGAGGCGCCCGCAACGGTCCCGGCCCGGCGCCCGGACTACGTCGCGCTGGCGCGGCGGGCCGCGCTCGGGCTGGGCTGGGCGGCGGCGATCGCGATCATGATCCTGGGCGTGGTCACGCTCGCGCCGGTCGGGCGGGGCGAGCGCTACAGCACGTTCCTCGACGCGCTGCTGCTGATGCTCCCGCTCGTGCTGGCCGCGGGCTTCTCCTGGGAGGACCACACGGCCCCGTCGCTGCGCTCCGCGCTATGGGTCGGCGCGGTCGGCTGCCTGACGCTCGGGCTCGCCCCGTGGCCGCCGGTGCTGGACCACCTGGCCGACTCCCATCGCGTGGTCCTCGTCCTGCTCGCGCTCTCGACGGCCTCGGCCGCCCGCCTGGTGGCGCAGCGGCCGCTGCTGGCTCAGTGGCTCGGGGCACCGGGCGAGTGACGGCGCCCGACCTCGGGCGGTTCGCGATCGGCTTCGACGACCGCGACCGTGAGCGGACGCACGCGCTGTGGGACGAGGTGTTCGCGTCCCAGCGCTGGACCGAGGGGCCGCTGACCGAGCGCTTCGAGGCCGCCTGGGCCGATTGGAACGGGCTCGACGCGGTGGCGTTCAACGGCTGGGCGGGGGCGGCGCTCGCCGCGCTGTCGTACGCCGGCGTGCGCGGTGAGACCGTGCTCTGCCCGTCCAACACGTTCATGGCCACGCCGCTGGCCGCGCTGCAGGCCGGCGCGTCGGTGCAGTTCGTCGACTGCAACCGGGAGGACCTGTGCCTGTCGGTCGCCGACTTCGAGGCGAAGGTGGCGCGGTTCAAGCCGCGCGCGGCGTTCGTCGTGCACATCGGCGGCCACATCGCGTTCGAGATCGAGGCGATCGCCGAGCTCTGCCGCGCCGAGGGGATCTTCCTGATCGAGGACTGCGCGCACGCCCACGGCGCGTCCTGGCACGGCCGCCGGCCGGGCACCTGGGGCGACGCGGGGCTGTGGTCGTTCTACGCCACCAAGACGGTCTCGACGGGCGAGGGCGGGATGCTCGTCGCGCGCGACGAGGGGCTGCTCGAGTACGCCCGGGCGTTCCGCAACTACGGCAAGCCGACGCACCAGGTGCACGGGCTCAACCTGCGCCTGAGCGAGTTCACCGCCGCGCTGGGGCTCGTGCAGACCGAGCGGATGGAGGAGATCGTCGCCTGGAAGAACGCGGCGGCGCGGGAGCATCTGGACGCCGGGCACCCCGGGCGGCTGCAGCTGCCCGACGGGATGGTCTCGGGCCTGTACAAGTACATCGTCTTCGACCCGATCGAGCGCTCGACGGGCAAGGTCTACGACGAGCCGTGCCACCGCATCCTCGGGCATCCGGACGAGCTGCCCAACAGCGACTGGGTCGCCGGGAACCACTGGTGCGTGCCGCTGTACTACCAGCCCGGCTGAGTCGTGGTGAGGCCGGCCGCAGCGATCGTCTCGAGCACGCGCGGGAGCGCCTGCGCCGTGCGCTCGTGGCTGCGCGGCGCGCTGTAGTCGTCGGCGTCGTGGAGCAGCAGCACGTCGCCGGCGCGGAGGTTCTCCGTGACCTTGGCGGCGATCTGCGCCGGCGTGATGAAGCGCCGCCAGTCGCGCCCCCACTGCGACCACAGCAGCGGCGTCCAGCCCCGCTTCCGGACCGCACGGATCGCGAGCCAGGAGTAGATCCCGTACGGCGGCCGGTGCAGCGCCGTCGGCCTGCCGGTCGCGTCCTCGATCGCGATCCGCGCGCGGTCGAGATCATCGGCGAGCTGGCGCGGCGGCACCCGCAGCAGGTTGCGGTGCCGGTGCCCGTGGACCGCGACGCCGTGCCCGGCCGCGGCCACCTCGGCAGCCAGCCGGGGCGCGCGGTTGACCTGCTCGCCGACCATGAAGAACGTGGCGGTCGCGCCGTGCGCGGCGAGGATCTCCAGGATGGCCGGCGTGCCCTGCGGGTGCGGCCCGTCGTCGAACGTCAGCGCGACCGCTCCGGGCGCCGCGATCGTCGTGGCGATGCCGAGCGCCCCGGCGAGCCCGGGCACCACGGGCGCCAGCGCGGGCAGCGCCCACGCCGCGCCGGCCGTCGCCAGGAGGGGAGCGCCGCGCTGCACGGCCGCGATGATCGCAGCGCCGGGCCATGAGCGCGGGGGCGGTCCTGGGCGGGATCGTGCTCGCGGGTGCGGCGGCGTCGTGCTACGACGGAGCGGTCGCACTGCAGGCCGTGGAGGCGCGGGCGGTCGGAGACCAGGGGGTCGGCGCCGGCCTGCTCACCTCGCTGCTCAAGCGGCCGCGCTGGCTGGCCGCGACGGGCCTGGCGATCCTCGGCTGGCCGCTGCAGGTGGCCGCGCTCGCGCTCGCCCCGCTGACCGTGGTCCAGCCGGCGCTGGCGCTCGGGCTCGTCGTGCTGCTCTGGCTCGGGCACCGGCTGCTCGGCGAGCCGGTGCGGCCGCGCGACTACGCGGCCGTAGGTGCGCTGGCCGTGGGGCTCGCGCTGATCGCCCTGGCGGCCCCGGGCACCTCGCACGTGGCCGCGGGCGCCGGGGTGCTCGCCGCGGTGCTCGGGGCGCTCGGGCTGGTCGCCTTCGCGCCGTGGCTGGCGCGCAGCCGGCTGCCGGGCACGCTGCTGGTGGTGGCCGCGGGCTGCGCCTATGCCGCCTCGGGCTTCACGACCGATCTGCTGGCCGACGGCCTGCACGCCGGCTCGCTCGCCGCGATCCTCGGCTGGGCCGCGGCCAGCGCGGCCGCCGCCGGCGGAGGCCAGGTCGACGAGATGGCCGCGCTGCAGAGCGTCGGCGCGGCGCGGGTGGCCGCCGGGGCGTTCGCCATCCAGACCGTCGTCCCGGTCGTCGGCGCCCCCGCGCTCGCCCACGAGCACTGGCAGCACCCCGTGCCGATCGTGATCGGGCTCGCGCTCGTCCTCGTCGCCTCCCTCTCGCTCGGGACCGCCCGGGCCGTCAGGGGCCTGATCGCGCACGACTGAGCTCCAGCACCGCGTCGGCGGCCGCCGGCAGCTCGGCCAGCGACCACGCCCGGGGCCGCGGCGCGGCCAGCGCCTGGCGCAGCGCGCCGGGCAGCTCGGTGGCCGTGCGGACCACCGTGGCCAGGCCGTAGTGGGCGTAGGCCCGGTTGTTGACCCGGATGTGGGCCACGCCCCAGCCGAAGGAGATCGCCCAGGTGCCGCAGAGCTCGGCCTCCAGCACGGTCAGGCCGGCGGTGGAGTGCACGAGCGCGTCGGCGGCGGCCAGCCACTCGCACATGCGGTCGGTGAAGCCCTCCACCCGAACGCGCGGGTCGCCGGCGTGGGCGCGGGCGAGCCGCTCGCGCACGCGGTCGTTGGTCCCGCACAGGCAGACCGCCACGGCGCCCGGGAACGCGAGCACGGCGGCGGCCGCCGCCTCGAGGTCGCCCATCCCCCAGCCGCCGCCCGAGATGGCCACGACCGGCGCGCCGGCCGGCAGGCCGAGCGCCGCCCGCGCCGCGTCGCGCGACGGCGGCCGCTCGTACTCCGGCCGCACGAGGCCGCGCACGTGGCGGATGTCGGCGCCCGGGCCGGCGATCGCCGCGACCTCGGCGCGCGACTGCGCGTGGATGATCAGGTGCAGGTCGATGCCCGGGTGCGCCCACCAGTGCAGCGCGGCCAGGTCGGTGACGGCCGAGGCGCAGGGGACGGCGAGCCGGCCGGATCGCCGCAGCCGCCCGAGCGCCTCGGTGGCGCCGGGATAGGTCGAGACGATCGCGTCCGGCGCCTCGCGGGCGATCAGCGCCCGCAGCCCGCCGCCGCCCAGCGTCGCGACCAGCCACTGGAACAGGCGCCGCGTGCGCGCCCGGCGGGCGATCAGCCAGTACTCGGCGTCGAACAGCCACGGGGCGTGGTGCAGCACCCACTCCAGGCCGCCCTGCGCCATGGCCTGGATGCCCATCCCGCCGGTGGTCACCGCGTCGGCCACCGTCGCCTCCGCGCCCCGCTCCCGCAGGGCCGCGGCGAGCAGTTCCGCCGGCAGGTCGTGGCCGGCGCCGATGTCGGCCGTGAGGATGAGGACCCGGGTCACGCTGCGCGATTGTGGCGCAAGCCGTGTAGCCTCCCGCCGCCATGACGAATGAGGGCGCCCACCGCTTCTCGCGCGAGCACGGGGTCAACCGGGGGATCTACGAACTCGTCCGCGTCGTCCTGCTGCCGCTCGTCAAGGTCTGGTACCGCTTCAAGGTCACCGGCGCGGAGCACATCCCGAAGGACGGCCCGGTGGTCCTCGCGCCGAACCACAAGAGCTTCTACGACTCGTTCTTCGTCGGGCTCGCCTGCCGCCGGCCGCTGCACTTCATGGCCAAGACGGAGCTGTTCCGCGGCCGCTCCGCCTGGTTCCTGAACCGCCTCGGCGCGTTCCCCGTCAAGCGCGGGACGGCCGACCCCGACGCGCTGGAGACGGCCCGGCTCCTGCTCGAAGAGGGCCGCGTGCTCGCGCTGTTCCCCGAGGGCACCCGCTTCCGCGACCCCGAAACGCTGCGGGCGCCGCGCCGGGGCGCCGGCCGGCTCGCGATCGAGGCGCAGGCGCCGATCGTCCCGTGCGCGATCACCGGCACCGAGCGGCTGTTCGCGGGCGGCTGGTTCCCGAAGCCGGTGCGCGTGCAGGTCGCGTTCGCGCCGGCGGTGACGTCCGCGCAGCTCGAGGCCACGCCGGAGGCGGCTGCAGAGCTGATCGAGGAGCGCGTGTGGCCGGAGGTCGAGCGCGAGTACCACCGCCTGCGCGCCCGCCCGGGCCTGATCGCCGCCGGGCTGACCGCGCTGGGCGTCGGCGGCGGGCTCGCCTACCGTGCGCAGCGCCCACCGAAGCGCCGCGCGCTGCCCGGCCGCACGCGCCGCCGCAGGTCGCGCGGCCCGCTGCGCCGCCGCTGAGCCCGGCGGCGGCTACGCCGCCTCGATCGCCGCGATCTCCGCTTCCAGCCCCGCGGCGTCGCGGATCTCCGCGAACGGCTCGACGGTCACCCGCCCGCCGCGCAGCTGCCACGTCCCCACGGCGCGCCCGCCCTCGAGCACGACCGCGCGCAGCAGCCCGCCGCCCGGGTGCACGCGGCGGGCGTGCTCGACCCCGACCACCGGCGTGCGGTCGCGCCAGCCCAGCAGCAGCTCGTCGTAGGCCGGCACGAGCCGCAGCGGCAGCCCGCCCCGCGGCGGCGCCGGCCGGGCGACGTCGCGCAGGGCGCGGCGCGCATCGGCCAGCGGGAGCCCGGACCAGTGCGCGAGGTCGCGCTCGTCCGCGCCGGCGTGCGCGGCGAGGTAGCGGCGCCCGAGCTCGCGCAGCGCCGCGCCGCGGTCCGGCGGCGGCGGCCGCCGGCCGGCGAGCGCGAACGCGCGGCCCTCGAGCACGACCTCGCCGGCGATCGCCGCCCGGGCCAGCAGGTGGACGACCGCCTGGCCGCGCGCCTCCAGCCGCGCGGCCAGCTCCGCCCGCGGCAGCGGCCCGTCCGCGAGCGCGTCCACGATCAGCCGCCCCGCGCGCTCGGCCCGCGCCTGGCTCACGCCCAGTTGGCCGAGCCGCCGCCGGTTGGCCGCCTCCAGCCGGGGCGCGCACAGCGCGTGCAGCCACCAGAAGTCCTCGCGGCAGACGGTGTGCAGCGTCCCGCGCAGCAGCCACGAGGTGACCAGCCCGTCCGCCCACCCGGAGGCGCCGCGCGCCCGCAGCGCCAGCCGCACCGAGCGCGCGTCCTGCGCCTGCACGGCCAGCAGGTGCGCCACCACGGCCGCCGCCGACGCGCGGCGGCGGTGCAGCCACTGCCCGCGAGAGCGCTCAGCCGCCCCCATCGCCGAGCTGGGCGATCAGCCGCTTCGGCGCCTGCGTGCGCCAGGCGTCCTCGACCAGCTCCTCCAGCTCGACCGGGTCGACCGCCTCCAGCCGTACCAGCACGTACGGGTACTCCTGGTAGTGCGGGGTGATGAAGAACACGTCGGGCTTGCCGCGGACCAGCGCCTCGCGGTCGCCCATGTCGATCACCCGCACGACCAGCGCGTCCGGGTTCGTGCGCAGCCGGCAGATCAGCTTGTCGCGCACCTTCAGCGCGGGCGTGCCATAGGACGTGGTGACCTCCACCCCCGGCAGCCGCTCGCCCGCGGCGATCACGTCGTCCCAGCCCGGCATCGGCCGAGCACCGTAGCTCACCAGCGCACGACGAGGTCCGCGTGCTCGCGGGTCGGCGCGATCAGCGCCGCGTTGCGCTCGTCGCTGCGCAGGACCCACTCCCGCGCCGCGTCCGGCGTGCGGCCGAACGCCGCGTGGCGGGCGATCAGGCGCTCCACCCGGGCCGGCTCGTCGGCCGCCGCGATGTACCACGACTCGTCGAGGAACGGCCGGACGTGCGGCCAAAGCAACAGGTAGTTGCCCTCGGTGACCACCAGCGGCACCGCCCGCGGCACGGGCACGGCGCAGGCGATCGGCTCCTCGATCTCGCGCCGGAACTCCGGCGCGTACACGACGTCGTCCTCGGAGCTCCGGAGCCGGGCCAGCAGCGCCACGAAGCCGTCGGCGTCGAACGTGTCCGGCGCGCCCTTGCGGTCCGCCCGGCCCAGCCGGACCAGCTCGGCCTGCGCGTAGTGGAAGCCGTCCATCCCGACGAGCCGGGCCAGATCCGCCCCGAGCGCGGCCACGACCCGCTGCGCCAGCGTCGACTTGCCGGCCCCCGGCGGCCCGGTGATGCCCAGCACGCGGCGCCCGCCGGCGGCCGCGAGCCGGCCGGCGCGCTCGACCAGGGCACCCTCGGACGGTTCCATCGCACCGCCTTTCGTCGCGCGTTAACCCGCTCCTGCCACCCTTGCGCCGTGCGCAGCACCGTCCTCGTCTGCGCCGCATCGCTCGCCGTGGCGTCGAGCGGCTGCGGCTCGTCCTCCGACCCCGCCCACGCGCAGCGCTCGTCGATGCTGGCGCCGGAGGTCGTGACCATGCACACGCCCGATCGGTTCGACGCCGACCGGGCGTATGCGCTGACGAAGCTCCAGGTGGGCTACGGCCAGCGCCCCGCGGGCTCGCCGCAGCTCCGCAAGCTGGCCGAGCGCCTGGTCGTCCGCCTGCCGCACGGCCACTTCGAGAACGTGCCCGGCCAGCCGGGCGTGCGCAACATCGTGGGCACCCTGCCCGGTCGCCGCCCGGGGATCGTGATCGGCGCCCACTACGACACACTCGTCAAGCCGGCGGGCTTCGTGGGCGCCAACAACGGCGCGGCGGGCAGCGCGATCGTCATCGAGCTCAGCCGCGCGCTGGCCAAGCTCCACCGCCCCAAGGACGCGCGCGAGGTCCGCTTCGTGCTGTTCGACGGCGAGGAGCCGCCGGCCGGGCTGCCCGAAGACGACCCCAACTTCACCCAGGACGGCCTGCGCGGCTCGCGCGCCTACGTGAAGGCGCACCCGGGCGAGACGAAGGACATGATCCTGCTCGACTACGTCGGCAACAAGGGCCTGCAGCTGCCGCACGAGGGCACCTCGACGCCCGCGCTGTGGGCCAAGCTGCGTGCCGCCGCGAAGAAGGTGGGCAAGATCGGCTACTTCCCGCCCACCGAGGAGACGCCGATCATCGACGACCACACGCCGTTCCTGCGCGCCCACGTCCCGGCGATCGACCTGATCGACTGGAGCTACCCGGGCCACACGCTGCAGGACGGCATGGACAAGATCGACCCGCGCGCGCTGGACGCCGTGGGCGAGAGCGTGCTCGAGCTGGTGCAGGAGCTGCGCGCGCGTTAGCTTTCGCGCCGTGGAATTGCGCGAAGCCCGCGACCTGCTGCTGCGCCATCGCGAGGACTACACCGCCGCCCGGGCGGCGTTCGCGTGGCCGGCGCCGGAGGAGTTCAACTGGGCGCTCGACTGGTTCGACCCGCTGGCCCGCGGCAACGACGGCATCGGCCTCTGGGTCGTCCGCGCCGGCGGCGAGGACAAGCTGACCTTCGACGAGCTGGCCCGCCGCTCGGACCGGCTCGCCGGCTGGCTGCGCGGGCACGGCGTCGCCCGCGGCGACCGCATCGTGCTGATGCTGGCCAACCAGGCCGAGCTGTGGGAGACGATGCTCGCGGCGATGAAGCTGGGCGCCGTGGTCATCCCGGCCACGACGCTGCTGGCCGAGGCCGACCTGCGCGACCGGATCGACCGCGGGAACGCCCGCCACGTCGTCGTGCGCTCGGCCGACACGGGCAAGTGGGCCGGCGTGACCGGCGACTACACGCGGATCGCCGTCGGCGAGCCGGTCGACGGCTGGCTGGCCTATGCCGACTTCGCCGACGCGCCCGCGGAGTTCGCCCCCGACGGTCCCACCCGGGCGGGCGACCCGCTGCTGCTCTACTTCACCTCCGGCACGACCGCGCGGCCGAAGCTGGTCGAGCACACGCACGCCTCCTACCCCATCGGCCACCTGTCGACGATGTACTGGCTGGGCCTGCAACCGGGCGACGTGCACCTGAACCTGTCCTCGCCCGGCTGGGCCAAGCACGCCTGGAGCAACTTCTTCGCGCCCTGGCTGGCCGAGGCGACGGTGCTGGTCTACGACTACGAGCGCTTCGACCCCGCCGGGCTGCTGGAGGTGCTCGAGCGCTGCGCCGTGACGACGTTCTGCGCGCCGCCGACGGTCTGGCGCATGCTGATCCAGGCCGACCTGCGCTCGGCGCGGACGCAGCTGCGCGAGGTGGTGGGCGCCGGCGAGCCGTTGAACCCGGAGGTGATCGAGCAGGTCAAGCGGGCCTGGGGGCTGACGCTCCGCGACGGCTACGGGCAGACCGAGACCACCGCGCAGATCGGCAACCCGCCCGGGCAGCCGCTGAAGCCGGGGTCGATGGGCCGGCCGCTGCCCGGCTACGAGATCGCGCTCGTGGACCCGGCGAGCGGCGAGCCGGGCGACGAGGGCGAGATCTGCATCGACCTGCGCGAGCGCCCGGCGGCGCTGATGACCGGCTACCGCGACGACGCCGAGCGCAACGCGGAGGCGATGGCCGGCGGCTACTACCACACGGGCGACGTCGCCAGCCGCGACGCGGATGGATACATCACGTACGTCGGCCGTACGGATGACGTGTTCAAGGCGTCGGACTACCGCATCTCCCCGTTCGAGCTGGAGAGCGTGCTGATCGAGCACGATGCGGTGGCGGAGGCGGCCGTCGTGCCCTCGCCGGACCCGCTGCGGCTCGCCGTGCCCAAGGCGTACGTCGTGCTGGCCGCCGGCTGGTCGCCCGACCGCGACACCGCGCTGGCCATCCTGCGCCACTGCCGCGAGCACCTCGCGCCCTACAAGCGCGTCCGCCGGCTCGAGTTCGCCGAGCTGCCCAAGACGATCTCCGGCAAGATCCGCCGCGTCGAGCTCCGCAGGCGCGAGCAGGCGCTGCACGGCGACGGCGGCGGCGCCCCCGACGGCGTCGAGTACAGCGACGCCGACTTCCCCGAGTTGCGCGCCTGAAGCTACGTCGTCGGGATGCTGATTGCCGGAATTGTGCTGATCGTCATCGCGGCGGTGGCGCTCCTCACCGGCCGCTCGCAGCACTCCCACGCGCGCGAATCGACGGCCACCGAGACCATGACCTGCGGGGACCTCGACTCGCTGATGCGCGGCGTCGGCGCCGAGGTGGGCGGCGGCGACTTCCACTCGGCGAGGCGAGCGACGCGCCCGGCCGCCTGGCGTTCGCCGACCCCGCGGACGGGCGCTACGTGATCTCCACCCGCTCGGAGGAGCAGATCGTCGGCGCGGCGCAACGCCGGCATCGCCCAGACCGTGGCCGCGGTGGCGGGCGTCGTGGGCGTGGTGCTGGTCGTGCTCGGCGCGCTCACCTGACGCGATCGCTCACGCCAGTCGGCTACGGTGCCACGCCGTGGCGGCGCCTCCCCGACTCTCCGTGCTGATGCCCGTGTACAACGAGCTCGCGACGATCGAGCAGGCGATCGGCGAGGTGCTCGCCGCCGACCTGCCGGTGGACGTGGAGCTGGTGATCGTCGACGACGGCTCGGGCGACGGCACCTCCGAGCTGCTCGACGCGCGCGACTGGGGCCCGCGCGTCCGGGTCATCCACCACCCGGTCAACCAGGGCAAGGGCGCGGCGGTGCGCACCGCGCTGGCCGAGGCCGCCGGCGAGTTCGCCGCGATCATGGACGCCGACCTCGAGTACGACCCGCAGGACCTCGACCGGCTTCTGCGGCCGGTGTTGGCGGGCGAGACGAACGCGGTGTTCGGCGTGCGCGCGTTCAACGGCTACACGAGCCACTCGTTCGTCTACGTGCTCGGCAACCGGGCGGTGACGCTGGCCTGCAACGTGCTGTTCAACGTCTACCTGACGGACATCATGACCTGCCAGAAGGTGCTCCGGACCGAGGTCTTCCGCGGGCTCGGGCTGACCGAGTCGGGCTTCTCGATCGAGTCCGAGATCACCGCCCGGCTGATCCAGGCGGGCGAGCGCATCTACGAGGTGCCGGCCGCCTACCGGGCGCGCGGCCACGCGGCGGGCAAGAAGCTGACGACCCGCGACGGCTTCCGCGTGCTGGGCACACTGGCGCGCTGCCGGCTCGACGCCCGCGGGCGGCGCGCGGCGGACACGCCGCTGCCGCCCCATCGCCGCTACCAGTAGCCGGTCATCAGCTCGCTCGCCCACGCCGGCTGACGCAGCTCGCCGCGCGGCAGGAACTCGCGCATCGCCGGCTTGAGGTCGAGCACCGGCGTGCCGTCCACCGCGTCCAGCCCGCGGACGTGGACCTCGAGGCCCTCGACGCCCTCGATCCGGCACACCGACACGCCGAGCCGGTTCGGCCGGTCCTTGCCGCGCTGGGCGAAGATGCCCACCTCCGGCCAGTCCGGGCTGCCGCGCGGGCGGCGGGCGCCGGTGTGGACGTTCTCCTCGGGGGCGAGGTGGAAGCGGTAGACGACCTCCAGGTGCGAGAACGCGTCCAGCCCGCGCAGCGCGTGTGGCGTGAAGCGCGTGTCGTCGAGCCGGATCGTGGCGGTCTCGGCGTCCCAGTCGTCGTCGACCGGCTCGGTCCGGCCGCCCACCACGTAGCCGATCGGCGTGACGTCCATGCGGGCGTGAGGCTATCGTCGCCGCGGCGGTGCCGGAGATCACGCGAATCGACCTCTTCTCGTACGAGCTGACCTACGTCGGCGATGAATACGTCATGTCCGGCGGGCGGGTCATCACCGCGCTCTCGAGCACGGTCGTGCGGGTGACGACGGCCGAAGGGTCGGTCGGCTACGGCGAGACCTGCCCGCTCGGCCCGGCCTACCTGCCGGCGTTCGCGGCGGGCGCCCGGGCGGCGCTGTGCGAGCTCGCCCCGGCCGTGCTCGGGTTGGACGCCACGAACCTCTCCCTCGTCGGCCGCGCGATGGACGCCGCCCTGCGCGGCCACGGTTACGCCAAGAGCGCGCTCGACATCGCCTGCTGGGACGTGCTCGGTCAGGCGTCCGGCCGGCCGCTGTGCGATCTGCTGGGCGGCCGGCTGCACGACCGCTTCCCGTTGTACGTGGCGATCCCGCTGGGCGCGCCGGACGCGATGGCCGCGCACGTGGAGCGCCTGCGCGGCGAGGGCATCCACCGCTTCCAGCTCAAGCTCGGCGGCGCGCCGGCCGACGACGCCGCCCGGGCGCGCGCGGTCATCGACGCCACGGGCGACGACGACCTGGTCTTCGGCGACGCCAACGGCGGCTGGACGCTGGCCGACGCGATCGTGGCCGCCCGCGAGCTCGAAGACCTTCCGCGGTTCTGCCTCGAGCAGCCGTGCGCGACGTTCGAGGAGTGCCTGCGCGTGCCCACCTCGCTGCCGCTGATCCTCGACGAGGTCATCACCGACCTGCAGTCGCTGCTGCGCGCGTGGGACGCCCACGCGCTCGCCGGGTTCAACCTCAAGCTCAACCGGGTCGGCGGGTTGACGCCGGCCCGGCTGCTGCGCGACGTGGGCCAGGAGCTGGGCCTCATGGTCAACATCGAGGACTCCTGGGGCGGCGATCTCACCACCGCCGCGGTGAGCCACCTCGCCGCGTCCACCGCCCCCGAGTCCCTGCGCATGGTCTCGTTCATGAACGACTGGACGCGCGAGCACGTCGCCGGCCACGAGCCCCGCTCGCGCGACGGCTTCGGCGCCGCCCCGTCGGCGCCGGGGCTGGGCATCACGGTCGATCCCGCCGCGCTCAGCGAGCCGTTCGCGTCGTTCCCCGCGCGTACCAGGCCCGGGCGGTGAGCGTGAACTCGCCGTCGGGCAGCTGCGCCCGGCACGCCTCGCGGATCCGGTCCTGCTGCTCGGCGGGCAGCGAGGCGAGGTACTGGCCGGCCGGTCCCACGCGGTACGTGAAGGGCTCCCAGAAGTCGTCGAAGCCGGCGTAGTCGACGCGGGCCTCGAGCGCTCCCTCGACCACGTCCGCGAGGCCGGCCCGGCGCATCCGCTCGCCGATGTCGCCCTCCCGCACCCCGGGGCGCTCACGCTCGCCGGTCGCGCCCGGCGCGAGCGCGCGCGCCGCGGTCCAGAACGTGTGCAGCATCGTCATCCCGCTGCCGGCCAGGTCCCACATGCACGCCGCCACGCACCCGCCCGGCCGCGTGACCCGCGCCATCTCGCGCACGCCCTGGTCGGCGTCCGCCATGAACGCGATCACGAGCGAGGACAGCGCCGCGTCGAACGTCGCGTCCGGCCACGGCAGCTCCTCCGCCACGCCCTGACGGGCGTCGACGCCGGGGTTGCGCTCCCGGCAGGCGGCCACGTACTGCGGCGCCGGGTCGATGGCCGCGACGCCGTCCGCCCCGACCCGTTGCGCCAGCTCGTGCGTCAGGCCGCCCGGGCCGCAGCCGACGTCGACCACGCGCATCCCGGCCGCCACGCCCGCGGCATCCGCGAGGGCCGGCGCGAGCGACGCGGTGTACCGGCCCATGAACCGGTCGTATTGGGCGCCAGATGAGATGAATTCCACGCCGCGGACTCAACCAGACCCGCGTTCTCGGGCCTAGTTCCAGGGGCACACGGGCACCCTGGGTGTCATGGACTCGCGTCTGGAGGCGCCGTCCGCACAGCGAGACGGACGGTTCGAGCGGGAGGGGCCGGCGCCCGAGGCGGCGCGCGGCTTCGAGCAGGGGATCGGCCTGCGCACCGCGGTGGCGATCAACATGACCCAGATGTGCGGGATCGGGCCGTTCGTGACGATCCCGCTGATGATCGCCGCGCTCGGCGGGCCGCAGGCCGTGTTCGGGTGGATCGTCGGCGCGCTGCTGGCGCTGGTCGACGGGCTGGTGTGGGCGGAGCTGGGCGCGGCGATGCCCGGCGCGGGCGGCACCTACCTGTACCTGCGCGAGGCCTTCCAGTACCGCACGGGGCGGTTGCTGCCGTTCCTGTTCGTGTGGACGGCGATGTTCACGATCCCGCTGATCATGGCCACCGGCGTGATCGGCCTGGTGCAGTACCTGGGCTACCTGATCCCGGGCATGACCTGGGTGGAGATCCACGCGATCTCGCTGGCCGTCGTCGCGCTGGTCGTGTTCGCCCTCTACCGCCGCGTGACCGCGGCGGGCGCGATCAGCACCGTGCTCTGGGTGGTCGCGCTGCTCAGCCTGCTGGTCGTCATCGTCGCCTCGTTCACGCACTTCCACGCGAGCCTGGCGTTCACCTATCCCCACCGCGCCTTCGCGTTCGGCGGGCCGTTCTGGGCGGGCCTCGGGGGCGGGCTGCTGATCGGGATCTACGACTACCTCGGCTACAACACGACCGCCTACATGGCGGCGGAGCTGAAGGACCCGGGCCGGGTGCTGCCGCGCTCGATCATCTACGCCGTGTTCGGGATCATGGTCGCCTACCTGGCCATGAACATCGGCGTGCTCGGCGTCGTCCCCTGGCACGAGGCCGCGAAGTCCCAGTCGATCGCCTCGCTCGTGCTCGAGCGCACCTGGGGCAAGGCGGCCGCCGACGTGACCACGGTGCTGATCCTCGTGACCGCGTTCGGGTCGATCTACGCCGGCTTGCTCGGTGGCTCCCGCGTCCCCTACAACGCCGCCCGCGACGGGGTGTTCTTCCGCCCGTTCGGCCGGCTGCACCCGCGCCACCGCTTCCCGCACGTCGCGCTGCTGGTCATGGGCCTGATCACCGCGATCGGCAGCTTCTTCTCGCTGACCACGGTCATCCAGATCCTGCTCGCCGTGTTCGTGATCGTCCAGGCGATCGCCCAGGTCGTGGCGCTCACCGTCCTGCGCCGTCGCCAGCCCGACCTGCAACGCCCCTACCGCCAGTGGCTCTACCCCGTGCCGAGCCTGCTCGCCCTGGCCGGCTGGATCTACGTCTACACGTCCTCGGGCCACACCCCGATCGTGTTCTCGCTCGTCGTGCTCGCCGCCGGCCTGCTCGCCTTCCTCGGCTGGGCACGCGCGGAGCGCGAGTGGCCGTTCGGCCCGAAGCACATCCACGAGGAGTTCCGCACGGCCTGACCTATGGTTTGATCCGGGTCGACATGTGCCGGTGGCTGGGGTACTTCGGCGATCCGATCCGGGTGGACGAGCTCGTCTACAACACGGCGCATTCGCTGATCGAGCAGAGCCGCTCGGCGCGCTTCACGAGCCATCTCACGAACGCCGACGGCTTCGGGATCGGCTGGTACGGGAGCGAAGAGCGGCCGGGCGTCTACCGCAACGTCTCGCCGGCGTGGGGCGATCGCAACCTCCAGGACCTCTGCGCGCAGATCCGGTCGCCGCTGTTCCTCGCGCACGTGCGGGCGGCGACGGGGACGCCGGTGCAGCAGACCAACTGCCACCCGTTCCGCCACGGCCGCTGGCTGTTCGTCCACAACGGCTTCATCGACCAGTACCAGCGGCTGCGCCGCGACCTGATGCTGGCGGTCGACTCCCAGCTGTTCGAGCGCATCGAGGGCACGACCGACTCCGAGTTGCTGTTCTTCCTGGCCCTGACCCTCGGGCTCGACGACGAGCCGCTGCCGGCGCTGGAGCGCATGGCGGGGATGGTCGAGGCCATCGGGCGCCGGCACGGTGTCGAGGATCCGCTCCAGATGACCCTCGGCCTGACCGACGGCGAGCGCCTGTATGCGGTCCGCTACGCCAGCGGACGGGTGCCGCCCAACTCCCTCTACGTCAGCAACGACGCACACGATGTCCGCCTGCTCTATCCGGAGATCGAGCGCCTGCAGCACCTGTCCGACGAGGCCCGCGCGGTCGTCTCCGAGCCGCTCGCCGACCTCCCGGGCATCTGGCGAGACGTACCGCCCGCGACCGCCCTGATCGTTCAGCCGGGCGCCGACGAGCAGCTGCCATTCGCTCCGCGCGCCTGAGCGAGCCCGGCGCCATCTCACCGGGCCGCAACCACCAGTCTGAATAGCGCAGCTGCTCGGCGATCACCGACGTCCCTGTGCCCCGGCCGCCCAGCGGACGATCAACGCACTACGAGCGGGACCGGCCGAAGCCGGTCCCGCCCGTGATCCTCCTGCGAGCTAGGCGCTCGGAGCGCAGAGCGCGAAGACCGTCCGCGCCTTGCTCCCGTTGCCGTTGGCCTTGATGTGCCAGCCCACGGCCTTGCCGTTGACGAGCTTCGGGCCGTTCTCGATCAGGCCGGTGTCGGCCGAGTTGGCATTGCCGCCGCCGCCCGTGGCGATGTCGCCGGCCGGGCAGTTGACATCGGCGGTGCCGTCAGAGGCGGACACCGTGGCCTGAGTGATCGACAGGTTCGCGGTGCCAGAGTCGCCCTTCTGACCGGGGTTGCCCTGCGGACCCGTCGGACCCTGGTCGCCCTTGAGCGAGTTCTTCCACTGACCGTAGTTGGTGATCGTCGGATCGTTCGCCTGAGCGACCTCGAACGCAGACTTTCCGTCCGGACCCTGCGGGCCACGGTCGCCCTGCGGGCCTTGGGCACCGTCAACGCCATTGCTGCCGTTGTCGCCCTTGTCGCCCTGCTTGCCCTGCTGACCCGGAGCGCCGTCGTCGCCCTTGCTGCCCTGGGCACCCTGATCGCCCTTGGCACCGTTGGCGCCGTTGTTGCCCTTCTCGCCCTGCTGGCCGCGGTCGCCCTGGTCGCCCTTCGCGCCGTCCTTGCCGTGAAGCGTCTGCATGAAGTCGCCGACGCTGTAGTCGTCGCTGGAGTAGCCGTTCAGCGTGAGCCACTGCTCGTAGGCGGACTTGCCGCTCTCGCCGTTCAGGCCGTTGTCGCCGTTCGAGCCGTTGGCACCGTCGTTGCCGTTCTGGCCGTGAAGCGCCTGCATGAACTCCCCGACCGAGTGATCGGCACGCGTGTAGCCGTTGAGCAGGAGCCAGTCCTCGTAGGCGCTGAGACCGTTGTCACCAGACTTGCCGTTGACGCCATCGGCGCCCTTGGCACCCTCGTTGCCACGGTCACCCTGGTCGCCCTTGTCGCCGTGGTCGCCCTTCTCGCCCTGATTGCCCTGGTTGCCCTGCGACCCGGTGTCACCCTTGTCACCGTGGAGACCCTGGTTGCCCTGAGCGCCCTGCGACCCGGTGTCACCCTTGTCGCCGTGGACACCCTGGTTGCCCTGAGCGCCCTGCGACCCGGTGTCACCCTTGTCACCGTGGAGACCCTGGTTGCCCTGAGCGCCCTGCGACCCGGTGTCACCCTTGTCGCCCTTGGCGCCGTCAGTGCCGTTGTGCACCGTGACCGACGTGTCATCGGTGAAGCTGATGATCCAGTCGCCCTTGTCCTTGTCCACGGACTCGATGCCCTTGCCGGTGTCGCCCTGGACGCCCTGGATGCCCTGGATGCCCTGGATGCCGGTGTCGCCCTTGACACCCTGGATGCCCTGGATGCCGGTGTCGCCCTTGACACCCTGGATGCCCTGGATGCCGGCGTCACCCTTGATGGCGGTGAGGAACTGATCCTCGGTGCCGTCCGGGTGCATCTGCTGCCAGATGACGAAGGCGCTCAGACCGTCGTCGCCCTTGACGCCCTGGTTGCCCTGTGAGCCGGTCTGGCCCGTGGCACCCGTGGCCCCGGTACTCCCGGTGGCGCCGGCCGCTCCGGTCGCCCCAGCAACGCCGGTCAGTCCGCGCTGGGCGCGCAGCTTGAGCGCCTTCTGAACCTTGCGGTCGAAGTCCCTGGCGTGCAGGGACAGGTTGCGCACGTCCGCGCTGGTCAGCGAGTTGTTCTTCACATCCTTGCCCGTGATGAGGTGGTGGACGGCCGCACCGGCAGCCGGGACACCGACGAGTGTGCCGACCGCGGTAGCGGCGGCGATGGTACGTGAGATGTGCATCTTCCTCCTCAGAGGTGGTACTGCCAATCGGTATTGATGGCAGCGCAGTTGTCAGTACCCGGAGGTACTGCGCCGTGAGGCCGTGTCAGCGGTCGAAGTCTTGGGCGCGCAGCTCGTTCGTGAGGGCGGCCCCGAGTCGCGCGATCTGCTCCGACTCGATCCGGCTCATCTCGCGAAAGAGGGTCGAGACCTCTGGGCGCCCTTCCATGCCGGCCTCGTACTCGAGGAGCCCGTAGCGAGCGAGCACTTGCAGCTTCTCGTTCAAGACACCGGCAAGTCCGCGCAGGACGGGACTGTCGGGGCTCTCGCGGTGGATCTCCTCAAGTGTTCGCAGCATCTGTTCCTCGCCTGCTCCATCCGTAGACGCCGCCAGTGTCATCTGTTGGGCTGGGTTGTCCAAGACGCAATACGCGCCGAGGGGCGTGGCAATTCCTCTCGGACCCAGGGGAGCAGGCGACCGCCCATATGGCGATTCCCGCCGCGGGGACGTGGAGAGCGTTCCTCGGCGCGTGTGAGAAATCTCCCGGCCTCGTACATTCGTTGGTCCTGTCTCAGGTTCCTGAATCTTCAGCCGATTCTGCATTCATAGCCATGACCCGCGCCATCGACGGCCCGGGCGAGAGGAACGCGGAATGCGGCAAGGAATGCCGGAGTCGCGCGCGACGACAGTGCGCGTGCTGATCGTGGATCAGGACCCGCTGGTGCGTCGCGTCGTGCGAAACGCGCTGACGGGCAGCCGCATCTCGGTCGTCGCAGAGGGCGCCGACGGACGAGAGGCCGTTGATCTGGCGGCCCGGCACCAGCCCGACGTGGTGCTGACGGACATCGTGCTCCCCGAGCTCGACGGCCCGACCGCGATTCGGCGGATCGTCTCAGCCTCCCCGCTTGTGCGCGTCGTCGTCTTCACGGCCGCCAAGGACGCGCAGACGGGCATCACGGCCCTCAAGGCGGGCGCGTCCGGCTACGTGAACAAGGATGTCGACCTCGGCGCCCTGCCACGCATCATCGACGCGGTCGCGAGCGGCGAGGCGGCGGTCAGCCGAGCCTTCGTGTCGGTCCTCATCGATCGGGTGCGCACTGCGCCTGAGGGCAACGCCGGCCTACGGCCCGTGCGCAGCCCGCTGACGCCACGCGAGTGGGAGGTCCTGGATCTCCTGTGCACGGGGCTGAGCATGGACGAGGTCACGGAGATGCTCGTGCTGTCGCCGGAGACGGTCCGCTCGCACCTGCAGCGGGCGATGCGCAAGCTCGGTGTCCATAGCCGGGATGCCGCGGTGGACGCCATCCGCGAGCTGCGCGGGTCGGCGGCGGCGATCGAGACGAACGAAGTCGCCTTCTTCGCAGCCTGACGCAGCGGCGGCAGGTCGGTGGACCTCCTCCGGCTCGGCGCCCTCATCGGCGAACCGTCGTGTCTACTCGTGGCCAGCGGCGCCGGCGGGCGGCCCCTTCCGCTTACCTCGACGATGATGGTGGGGGCAGGATTCGAACCTGCGAAGGCTGAGCCAACGGGTTTACAGCCCGTCCCCTTTGACCGCTCGGGAACCCCACCAGCGGGGTCGAAGTGTAGAGGAAGCGATCATGGCCGGATGCTCGTCCGGTTGGCCGTCGCCGTCGCCGTGCCGGCCGTTGTCGCACCGGGATTGCGGCCGCACAACAGCACAGAGGCCGCGCGCCGTGCCGGCGCTCAGCGGCGGATGACCTGCTCGGTCTGCGGGTCGAACAGGTGGACGCGGTCCATGTCGATGCGCAGCCGCACATGCTCGCCCGGCGCCGGGCGCAGCGTCGGCGGGACCCGAGCGATGAAGCGGCGGGGATCGACGTCGTCCATGGCCGAGTCCGTGTGCACGGACGTGACGCCCGGATCGAGGTGCAGCAGCACGTCGGAGCCGAGCATCTCGGACAGCACGACCGGCAACTCGAGCACCTCGTCGCCGCCGCCCGCGCCGGCCGGCGCGAGCGCCTCCGGGCGGATGCCCACGACGGCGTCGCCGCGGAACGTCGTCCGCCGCGACAGCCGCAGCCGCTGCGTGCCCAGCTCGATCCAGCCGTCGTCCAGCACGCGCCCGCGCAGCAGGTTCATGGCCGGCGAGCCGATGAAGCCGGCCACGAACAGGTTCACGGGCTGCTCGTACAGGCGCTGCGGCTCGTCCACCTGCTCGAGCCGCCCGTCGCGCATCACCGCGACGCGGTCGCCCATCGTCATCGCCTCGGTCTGGTCGTGGGTGACGTACAGCGTCGTCGTGCCGAGGTCCTGGTGCAGCCGGGCGATGTAGGCGCGCATCTCCACACGCAGCTTCGCGTCGAGGTTCGACAGCGGCTCGTCCATCAGGAACGCCTCGGGGGAGCGCACGACCGCGCGCCCGAGGGCGACGCGTTGCCGCTGGCCGCCGGACAAGGCCCGCGGCCGCCGGGCCAGCAGCCCGCCGATCCCCAGCCGCGCCGCGGCAGCGCCGACCCGGGAGCGGATCGGCTCGCGCCCCACCTTCTGCAGCTTCAGCGCGAAGCCCATGTTGTCGGCCACCGACATGTGCGGATAGAGCGCGTAGCTCTGGAACACCATGGCGATGTCGCGGTCGCGCGGAGCGACGTCGTTGACCACGCGCGAGCCGATGCGGATGTCGCCCAGCGACGCGTCCTCCAGCCCGGCCACCATCCGCAGCGCGGTCGACTTCCCGGAGCCGGACGGCCCGACCAGCACGGCGAACTCGCCGTCGCCGATCTCCAGGTCGAGCCCGTCGACCGCCCGCGTCCCGTCCGGGAAGACCTTCGAGACATCGGCGAACGCGATCGACGCCATCAGGCCGCCCTCCCCCGCGTCGTCGCGATGTGGTCGCGATACCAGAGCGCGCTGCGCTTCAGGACGCGCTCCTGCGTGCCGTAGTCGACGCGCACGATCCCGAAGCGCTTGGAGTAGCCGTGCTCCCACTCGAAGTTGTCCAGCAGCGACCACACGTGGTAGCGGCGGACGTCGACGCCGTCGGCCATCGCCCGCCGCAGCGCATGCAGGTGATCGGCCAGATAGGCCACGCGCGACGGGTCCTCGACCACGCCGTCGACGAGCGCCTCGTCGTCGAAGGCGGCGCCGTTCTCGGTGATGTAGATCATCGGCGCGCCGTACTCGCGGCGCAGGCGCACGAGGATCTCGTACAGCCCGTCGGCGTCGACCGGCCAGCCCATCGCCGTGCGCGGCGGCTGGGCCGGCACCGGCTCGGCCAGCAACGGCGCCGCGCCGGCCGCGGCCCGGACCAGCGCGGGCGAGTAGTAGTTGACGCCGAGGAAGTCGATCGGCCGGGCGGCCAACTCGAGGCCCGAGACGTCCAGCGCACCGAATCGCCGCGAGTAGAACTCGATCAGGTCCGCCGGATAGGACCCCCGCAGCACCGGGTCCAGGAACCAGCGGTTCTGGTAGCCGTCCATCCGCCACGCCGCGTCGGCGTCCTCCTCCGACGCGGAAGCCGGCCGCATCGGGGTGAGGTTCAGCGTGATCCCCACCGGCACCCCGGCGCGCGCGCCCGCCCGCACCGCGTCGACCGCGAGCCCGTGCGAGACCAGCAGGTGGTGCGCCACGGTCAGCGCGGTCGGCCAGTCGCGCACGCCCGGTGCCTTGACCCCCGTGGCGTGTCCGAGGAAGGCCACCACCCACGGCTCGTTGTGGGTGATCCAGCCCTCCACGAGGTCGCCGAGCTCGGCGGCCATCGCGGCCGCGTAGTCGGCGAAGCGGTCGGCGGTGTCGCGCACGGCCCAGCCGCCCTCGAGCTGACGGGCCTGCGGCAGGTCCCAGTGATACAGCGTGGCCACGGGCTCGATCCCGCGCTCGAGCAGCCCCTCGACCAGGCGGCGGTAGAACGCCACGCCGCGGTGGTTCAGCGGCCCGCGGCCGTCCGGCTGCACGCGCGGCCACGAGATCGAGAACCGATACGACTCGATCCCCAGCGAGGCCATCAGGTCGAGATCGGCCTCCCAGCGGTGATAGTGGTCGCAGGCGACCTCGCCGTTGTCACCGCCCGTCAAGGCGGTGAAGCGGTCCCAGATCGACTCGCCGCGGCCGTCCTCGCGGACCGCGCCCTCGATCTGGTAGGCGGCGGTGGCGGCGCCGAAGCGGAAGCCGGCGGGCAGGCCGTCGACGGCCTGCGGGAGCGGTGCGGTGGCGGTCATCCCTTCACCGCCCCGGCCGTCAGCCCGCGCACGAGCCAGCGCTGGGTGGCGAAGAAGGCGATGAGCACGGGAAGCGTCGAGACCACGCCGGCGGCCATCAGTTGCGCCGTCCTTTCCTGGTAGTTGCCGATGAAGTCGCGGATGCCGACGGGGATCGTCTCCGCGTTGTGCTGCGTGAGCGAGGCCACGAACAGCAACTCGTCCCAGGCGAACAGGAACGCGTAGACGAACGTGGCCAGCAACCCGGGCGCGGCGGCGGGCAGCACGATGCGCACGAACGCGCCGAACTGCGAGCAGCCGTCGACCATCGCCGCCTCCTCGAGATCCCGCGGGATCGCCGCGAAGAAGTAGCGCATGAAGTAGATCGCCACCGGCGTGAAGAACGCCGTGTAGACCAGGATCATCCCGACCCGCGAGTCGTAGAGGTGGACCGGCGTGTTCTGCTGGAGCCAGATGAAGCCGATGAACGTCGGCAGCAGGAACATCGAGCCGGGGATGAGCTGCGTGCCGACGACGGCGAGCGACATCGGCCGGGCGCCGCGGAAGCGGAAGCGGGCGAGCGCGTAGCCGGCGCACGAGGCCAGCCCGGTGGCGGCGGCCGCCGCCACCGTGCAGATGATCGCGCTGTTGGCGAAGTAGCGGCCGAAGTCGACCGTCGACCACATCTCCTTGAACGCCACGAACGTGGGGTGCAGGAGGTTGAAGGCGCCGTTGGACAGCTGGCCGTCGGTCTGCAGCGACGAGGCCACGAGCCAGCCCACGGGCGCGAGCATCACCAGCAGGACGAGCCAGGTCAGCGCATCCAGGCCGAGGTTGGTCAGGCGCTTGGTGGTCATGCGACCTCCAGATCGCGGCGGAAGGCGAAGTACCAGACCAGCACCCAGACCCCCATCAGCAGCATCAGCAGCGTCGAGGCCGCCGCGCCGAAGCCGAACAGGTTGTTCTGGAAGGACTGCCGGTAGATGAGCGTCATCATCAGGTCGGCGTCCGGGCCCGGGTTGGTGCCGAGCATGATCTCGGGGATGGCGAACTGGTAGGCCGCGTAGATGACGCTGAACAGCAGCTGGACGGCGATCAGCGGGCGCAGCAGCGGCAGCGTGATGTAGCGGAAGCGCTTGACCGGGCCGGCGCCGTCGATCGCCGCCGCCTCGTGCAGCTCGGCCGGCATCGCCTGCAGGCCGGCGAGGAAGATCAGCATGGCGAACGGCAGCCCGCGCCACACGCTGGGGATGACGATCGCCCACATCGTGTTCGGGCCGAGCAGCCAGATCGGCCGGTGCCCGAGGATGTGCGTGTAGTCGACGAGCACCTTGTTGACGATCCCGACGTCGCTCTGCCACATGAACTGCCAGAGCACGGCGACGACGAAGCTGGGCACGATCCACGGCGTCAGCATCAGCGTGCGGACGAGCCGCTGGCCGCGCATCGGGCGGTTCAGCAGCAGCGCGACCGCCATCCCGCCGCACAGCGTCAGCCCGACACGTCCAGAACGCGTAGACCGCGGTGTTCTGCACGGCGCCGAAGAAGCCGTCGCGCAGCGGGTTCCCGGTGTCGAACAGGATCGACGCGGTAGTTGTCCAGCCCCGCCCACGGCGCGCCGAACAGCCGCGAGAACGTGAACGTGTTCAGGTTCTTGAAGCTGAGCAGGAACCCGCCGGCCGTCGGCAGCAGGTGCACGAGCGACCATGAAGGCCACGGCGGGGGCGATCAGCCCGTACGCGAACCGGTGCGCTCCGCGGCGCGCCGCCGCCGGGGCGGCCGCGCCTCTCCCGGGGAGAGACGCGGCGCCTCGGGCGCGATGAGGGTCTCCGGCGGCACCGCTCAGCCGGACTGGGCCAGCAGCCCGTCGGCCTCCTTGGCGGCCGCGTCGAGCTGGGACTTGACCGTGGCGGCGCTGAACGGGCTTCCGCCCGCCCCCGCGGCGTCGTCGAGGATGTTGCCGAAGCGCGTCTTGTAGGTGTTCTCGATCTGCGCCCACTGCGGGATCGGGGCGTAGGTGCGGCCGTTCTGGATGGCCTTGTAGAACGCCTCGTGGTTGGCGTCGGACTGCCCGACCTGCTGCTGCGGCTCCAGCCGCGACGGGAACATGCCGAGCAGGTTCGCGTAGTCCTTCTGCGTCTGGTCCTGCGACAGGTACTTGACCAGCGCCCAGGCCTCGTTCGGGTGCTTCGTGGTCTTGAACACCATCAGGTCCGAGCCGCCGATGAACGTGTAGGCCTTGCCGTCCGGGCCGGTGGGCATCGGCGCCACGCCGACGTTCTTGCGCGCCACCGGGTTCCAGGTGGTGTCATCGGTCGCGCGGGATCGAGCCGAGCACCCACGGGCCGCCGATCCACACGGCGAGCCGGCCGCCCTTGAACTGGTTCTCCACCTGGGTGCCGTCGCGCTCGAGCTGGCTCTTGTCGAACAGGCCGGCCTGGATGAGCCCGGTCATGAACTCCACGCCCTGCTGGGACTGCGGCGTGTTGATGGTCGACTTCGTGGCGGCGGAGTTCAGCTCGGCGCCGCCGTTGTCCCACACGAACGGCATGACGTTGTGGACGAGGTCGAACGCCTTCTTGCCGGGCGCGCCGAACGGCTGGATCGGCTTGCCGTCGATGCTCGGCACCTTCTGCTTGATCGTCTCCAGCGTCTGCTTGAACGCGTCGAGGCTGGTGAACGCGGTGGCGGGGTCGATGCCGGCCTTCTTCAGCACGTCCGTGCGGTAGTAGACCGAGCGGGCCTCGGTGAACCACGGGATCGCCCAGGTGCCGTTGTGGCCCTCGAGCTTGGTGGTGTTCCAGATCCCGGGCGCGTAGCGCCTGGGACCCGCCGATCTCGCTGACGTGGCTGGAGAGGTCCTGGAAGCCGCCGAGCGCGGCGAAGAACGGGACCTGCGTGGTGCCGGCCTGGGTGATGTCCGGGCCCGAGCCCGAGACCGCGGCGTTACGGATGCGGTCGAACTGGACGTCCCAGCCGACCTCCTGCACGTTGACCTTGACGCCGGTCTTGGCGGTGAACGGCGCGACCAGCTTCTCGAGGTCCGGCACCGGCTTGGGCGAGTTGGGCATCGTCCACAGCGTCAGCGTCACGCCGCGCTGCAGCTTGGTCGCCTGGATTCGCGGCCTTCGAGTTGCTGCTCGAGCTGTTGTCCGACCGCCCCGCAGGCCGCGACGGCCAACGCGAGGGCGAGTGCGACCACCGCTGTGGCGACCGCGTACCTGTTGCGCACGACTGCTCCTCCTTGGAATCCGAACAAAAACGATTTTGGAACCAGGTCTTGAACGTCTCGGGCGGGCGAGCGGGGGAGTGCGTCACCTCCTAGGCGGCCGGCGGCGCGGTCGAGCCGCGGACGATCAGCTCGACCGGCGAGGGTGTGCTGCGGCGGGCGGGCGTCGTCGCCGTCGATGCGGGCGATCAGCGCCTCGCCGGCCGCCACGCCCAGGCCGAGCTTGTCCTGGCGGAGGGTGGTGAGGGGAGGGTTCAGGTGGGGGGCGAGCTGGATGTCGTCGAAGCCGACGATGGAGACGTCCTGCGGGACGCGCAACCCCAGCCTCGGCGGCGGCGTGCACGGCGCCGATGGCCATCATGTCCGCCGCGGCGAAGATCGCCGTCGGCGGCTCGGGCGAGCGAGAGCAGCCGGGCGGCGCACGCGCGCCCGCTCTCGACGTAGAAGTCGCCGTAGGCCACGTACTCGTCGCGGTAGCCCAGGCCCGCCGCCTGCACGGCGGCGCGGTAGCCGCGCAGGCGATCGCTGCCCGGCCGCGACTCGAGCATGCCGGTGATCGTGGCGATCCGCCGATGGCCGAGCTGTGCAGGTGCTCCACGGCCTGGCCCGCTCCGGCGACATTGTCCGACATCACGATCTCGGCCCGGGGGCCGTCGACGTCCATGTCGATGCCGACGCACGGCAGGTCCGCGCGGACCAGGCGGCGGACCTCCGGGTCGTCGGCGGTGATCGCCCATCAGCGCGACGCCGTCGACCGCGTGGTGGCGAGCCCGCTTGAGGTAGGAATGCGGGCCGTAGCCGTTGCCCGGGCGCTCGGAGGCGAACAGCAGCAGGTCGAACCCGCCGGCGCCGACGCGCTGCTTGAGCCCGCCGAGCACCTCGTGGAAGAACGGGTGCTGGATGTCGGGGTGGCCCTCGCCGGTCTCCAGGAACACGCCGATCACATGGCTGCGCTGGGTGACCAGGCTGCGCGCGGCCGCGGCGGGCGTGTAGTCGAGCTCCTGCGCGAGGCGCATGATGCGCTCCCGGGTCTCCGGGCGCACGTCGGTGTACCCGTTCAGCGCGCGGGACACGGTGCCCACCGACACGCCGCTCACTCGGGCCAACTCGCGGATTGTGACTCGTTCGTCTGACATCTCCGAAAACGGTTTTGGAACCGTGGTCCGGCAGTATGCACACGGACCCGTGATCGGTCAAGGGCGGAGCGCGAAGAAATAGCGCGGCGGCCCGCGGCGCAGGCGCCGGCCGCCGCACGTGGAACCCTTCGCCCGTGATCGGGGAGCTGCGCGAGGGGCCGCTGCACCGGGCGTTGAAGGACTGGCTGGCCCGGCCGGGCGACCGGCTGGAGGTGCCGCTCGACGGCTACGTGATCGACCTGGTGCGGGCGGACGGCGAGCTGGTGGAGGTGCAGACCGGCGGGTTCGCCCCGCTGCGGGCCAAGCTCGACGCGCTGCTCGACCGCCACCGGATGCGGATCGTCCACCCGGTGCCCGCGCGCCGCTCCGTGGTGCGCGTCGACGCGGCCGGCGAGGTGCTCTCGCGCCGCGCCTCGCCGCTGCGCCCGACCGCGACCGCGATCTTCGACGGCCTCGTCTCCTTCCCCACGCTGCTCTCGCACCCGCACCTCACCGTCGAGGTGCTGCTGTGCGCCGAGGACCACGTGCGCGCGCCGGCGCCGCGCCGCGGCCGCCGGTTCACGCGCGACCCGGGCGAGCGGCGGCTCCTGGAGGTGCTCGAGCGGGTCGAGCTGCGCTCGCCGTCCGATGCGGCTGCGCTGATCCCGCTGCCGGGCGAGCCGTTCACGACGCGCGAGCTGGCCGCGGCGATGGGCTCGGCGCTGCCGCTGGCGCAGAAGGCGGCCCACTGCCTGCGGGCGCTGTCGGTCTTGGAGCCGGCCGGCATGCGGGGGCGCGCGCCGTTGCACCGTGTGGCGTGACGGCGGGCTCGGCGAACGGCTTTGCTGGGTGGGGGAGTGAGGAGATTCGCCGCGGGGCGGGATGATCGTTTCTCCAGTCCGACGTCGAGCCGGGGCTCCTTAGCGTCGAATAGAGGCTGTTGCGCAAAGCCGCGCCGAAGCGCTCGGACCTCAACGGTGGGACACGGGCGGGCGAAGGCGGCTCCTCAGAAGGTCTCGTCCCACTGACACTGCCGTGCCGGCTCTCCGTGCATGGTGGCGTCCCACGGCACATTGACGCACCTCATCTTTGACCGACTTGTGCAACAGCCTCATAGCGACGGGTTAGGCGCCCCACGTGTTTCCGGTGTGACGCCTTCCCGATCGATCGTGATCGCTTCGTCAGCTGAGGCGATCGCTCGTGAGCGGACGCCGGGCTGACCACACCCCCGCCCAGCCGGCCGTTCGCCGATTTCTTGACGCGTGCCTACGAGCGTGCGCACAATTGCGCAACATGACGCAAGAACGCAACTCACTGATGGTCCTCGTCGCCGGCCCCTACCGCTCCGGCACGAACGACGACCCCGCGAAGATGGCCGCGAACGTCGACGCGATGAACCAGGCCGCGCTGGAGGTGTTCCGCGCGGGCCACCTCCCCGTGACCGGCGAGGCGCTCGCGCTCCCGCTGATCGAGATCGACCACGGCGCCTTCGACGAGATCTTCCACCCCATCGCCCGGCGGCTCGTCGACCGCTGCGACGCCGTGCTGCGCATCGGCGGCCCGTCGACCGGGGCGGACGAGATGGTCGCGCGCGGCCGCGCGCACGGGGCGCGGATCGTGCACAGCGTCGCCGAGCTGCCGTGATGCTCAAGGAGGAGCGCCACCGGCGCATCCTCGACCTGCTCGCCGCCGACGGCCGCGTGGTCGCCGCGGACCTGCAGGACGTCCTCGGCGTCTCCGGCTACACGGTGCGGCGCGACCTGGACGAGCTGGCCGACGCACGCAGGCTGCAGCGCGTCCACGGCGGCGCGCTCGCCCGCTCGCCCGTGGCCACCACCTATGAAGGCCGCGGCGCGCAGGCGCTGCCCGGCAAGCTCGCCACCGCCCGGGCCGCGGCGATGCTGCTGCGGCCGGGCGACGTGGCGATCGTCGACGGGGGCAGCACCGCGCTGGCGCTCGTCGACCACATCCCGCCCGGCCATACCGGCACATTCGTCACGCACAGCCCGCCGGTGGCCACGGCGCTCGCCCGCCGGGGGCGCGGAGGTCGTGCTGATCGGCGGGACGATCGACCCGCGCGCGCTGGTGGCCACCGGCGCGGCGGCGATCGACGCGTACGCCAAGGTGGCCGCGGACGTCCTCTTCCTCGGCGTCTGGGCGCTCCACCCCGAGCACGGGATCAGCGGCGGCTACTTCGAGGAATCAGAGCTGCGGCGCGCGCTGCTCGACCGCGCCGACCGCGTCGTCGGCCTCGCGTCCCGGGAGAAGCTCAACACCATCGCGCCGTTCCACGTCGGGCCGGCGACGACGCTGACGCACCTCGCGACCGACGCGCCGACCGCCGCGACGGCGCCCTACGAGGAGCTCGGCGTCACGGTCGTGCGGTGAGGCGGCCGGCCCGCATCCCACGCGGCCGGCCGTCACCCAGTTCAGCTCAAGTGGCGTCGCGGAGCCGCTGCGCTTCCGGCAGCGACTCGAGCTTCTTGAGCGTGTGGTTCTCGATCTGGCGGATGCGCTCGCGCGTGACGTTGAACGCCCGCCCGACCTCCTCCAGCGTGTACGGCCGCGCCCCGGTCAGGCCGAAGCGCATCTCGATCACCTCGCGCTCGCGCTGCGGCAGCGCGTCCAGCGCCCGGCGGACGTTCTCGCGGCGGAGGTTCTCCGAGGCGACCTCGAACGGCGACTCGGCGGCCTCGTCCTCGACGAAGTCGCCCAGCTCGGACTCCTCCTCCTCGCCGATCGGCTTCTCCAGCGAGACCGGCTGCTGCGCCATGCGCAGGATGTCGCGCACCTCGCGCACCGAGCACTCGAGCTCGCGCGCGATCTCCTCCGGCAGCGGCTCGCGGCCGAGCTGCTGGACGAGCTGGCGCTCGACGTGGACGACCTTGTTGAGCTTCTCGACCATGTGGACGGGGATGCGGATCGTGCGGCCCTTGTCCGCGATCGCGCGCGTGACCGCCTGGCGGATCCACCAGGTCGCGTAGGTGGAGAACTTGTAGCCGCGGCGGTAGTCGAACTTCTCGACCGCGCGGATGAGGCCCAGCGAGCCCTCCTGGATGAGGTCCAGGAACGACAGGCCGCGGCCCAGGTAGCCCTTGGCGATGGAGACGACGAGGCGCAGGTTGGCCTCGACCATCTCCTGCTTGGCGACCAGGTCGCCGCGCTCGATGCGCCGCGCCAGCTCGACCTCGCGGTCGGCCGTGAGCAGCGAGACCTTGCCGATCGAGCGCAGGTAGAGCCGCAGCGAGTCCAGGCTCGGCTCGACGGTGAGGTCGATCTCCGGCTTGCGCGGGCCGTCCGGCGGTGTCCTTCTCGGAACGCACCGGCGGCTCGAGCCGGGGTCACCGGCTTGCCGTCGGCCGACAGACCTCGATGCCCTGGTCGAGCAGGTAGGCGTGCAGCTCAGCCGACCTGCTCCTTCGTGACCTCGACCTCCTCCAGCGAGGAGGTGATCTGCTCGACGGTCAGGAACCCCCTTTCCTGGCCTTCGGCGATCAGCGGGCGGAGCTCGTCGATCTCAGTGATCGCCGCCTCGTCCGCCAGCAGTGCTTCGGTCTTGGTGCCCAACCCCTCAATCCTTCTCGGGACGTAACTCGAGCGGGCCCGCCTCCCGGGGGGCTGCTCCTTCCGTGCCATCCGTTTTGTGCCGCCCGAGGCGGCGTCCGCGATATCAGTCGCGATGAAGTCGAGTTCGTGGTTTACCCGTCGGTCATGCGGGGAACTCGCTTATGCCGTCCCGGCTTTGTAGCACGCGATACAGAGTTTGTCCTTGGTGAAACCTTGGTCCATTCGTCCAGGTCCGTAGCCTTGATGTCATGACTCTGTCCCTCGAAGACGTCCAGAACCGGGCCCCGACGCTCTCGCTGTCGCTCTCGCGGGTGGGCGTGACCAACGTCGAGAAGGTCATCCGCATCCAGGCCAACGGCGCCGAGCAGCTGTACTCCGCGCGGCTGGATTGCTTCGTCGACCTCGGCCCGCACCAGAAGGGCGCGCATATGAGCCGCTTCGAGGAGGTCGTCAACGACGCGATCGGCGAGGTCGTCCTCGGGGAGAGCGCGCTGCGGGCCGAGACGCTCGCCCAGCACATAGCCGAGAAGGTGCGCGACCGCCAGGGCGCGCGCCGCGCCGAGGTGCACATCGAGGCCCGCTACCCCGAGCACAAGCCGGCCCCGGAGTCCGGGATCCTGACGCAGGAGATCTACTCGCTGCTCGGCGCCGCGGTGGCCGAGCGAAGCGGGAACGCGCCGGCTTATCGGCGTGCGCGCCCAGGGGATGACCGCGTGCCCGTGCGCGCAGACGCTGGTGGAGGCGCGCTCGCGCGAGCGGCTGCTGGCCGACGGCTTCTCCGACGCCGAGGTCGAGCGCATCTTCGAGGCCGTCCCCGTCGCCACCCACAACCAGCGCGGGCTGGGCACGCTGCACATCGGCTGCCCGGAGGACGTGCGAGACCGACATCGACGCGCAGACGCTGCTGGCCATCGTCGAGGACTCGATGTCCTCGGAGATCTACGAGCTGATGAAGCGCTCCGACGAGGGCGCGGTGGTGGAGAAGGCGCACCGCCGGCCGCGGTTCGTCGAGGACTGCGTGCGCGAGATGGTCCGCGGCGTCGTCGAGCGGATGGACGTCCTCGCCGACGGCCACTTCGTCTCCGCCCGCCAGGAGAACCTCGAGACGATCCACCAGCACAACGTCCAGGCCGAGCGCTTCGGGCTGATGGGCGAGGTGCGCCGGGAGATCGCTCAGCGGCGAGCACTCGCCGCACCACCTGTCGATGCGGGAGTGGCTCGACGGCGTCGCCTAGTGACCTAGTGCGGAGCCGCGGCGCGGCGGGCCGCGAGCAGCGAGCGGAACCCGAAGAAGTAGTCCGCGCCCGAGATGACGGTGATCGCGGTCGTCACCCAGACCAGCGCGTCGACCCAGGCGGTCGACTCGTCGACGGTGATCAGCACCAGCACCATGGCCACCTGGAAGACCGTCTTGAGCTTGCCCCAGATGCTCGCGGGGATGACCTGACCGTGTTCCATGGCAAGCTGCCGGAGGCCTGTGACTGCGAACTCGCGCGCGATGATGACCATGGCCACCCAGGCGGAGACCCGGTTGAGCGAGACCAGCGAGACCAGCGCGGCGGTGATCAGCAGCTTGTCGGCCAGCGGATCCATCAACTTCCCGAACGTCGAGACGCTCTTGCGGCGGCGGGCGATCCAGCCGTCGAGGGCATCCGTGAAAGAGGCCAGCGCGAACACCGCCGCGGCCAGCGCGTCCCCGCCCCCCGCTTCCTGCAGCAGCGCGGCCACCAGCACAGGGACCAGCAGGATCCGCAGGACCGTGAGGACGTTCGGCAGATTGAGCTCGAACACCCGGTCTGAACGTTACCGGCCGGTCAGGGGGTAGACGGGCCGGATGGACGTGTCCCTGCGCATCGTCGCCCTGTTCGCGCTGATCCTCGGCAACGCGTTCTTCGTGATGTGCGAGTACTGCATCGTCACCGCCCGCCGCGTGGCGCTGCAGGCGCGCGCGGAGGCGGGCTCGCACGGCGCGCAGGCCGCACTGCGGCTGCTCGACGACCCGGTCCGGGTCATGTCCACCGTGCAGGTGGGCATAAGCGCCCTGGCCATCCTCACCGGCGCCGTGGGCGAGCCGCTCGTGCGCAACCTGCTCGGGGACACGCTGCCGCCCTGGGCGGAATTCGCCATCGCCTTCGTGGTCGTGACCTACCTGGCGGTCGTGCTCGGCGAGCTCGTGCCCAAGGCGCTGACGCTGGCCAAGGCCGAGGCGATCGCCGTGCTCCTGTCCCGGCCGATCGAGTTCATGGCCGCCGTGCTGCGGCCCGTGGCCTGGCTGCTCGAGGCCTCGGCCGCCGTCCTGCTGCGCCCGTTCGGCGTGCGCGACGTGATGGCGGGCGGGGGCGTGCGCAGCCCGGAGGAGCTGCGGGCCGTGGTGGACGAGGCCGAGGAGGGCGGCGTCATCCCGCGCGGCCAGGAGGAGCTGCTGCACAACGTGTTCGAGCTCTCCGACCTCGACGCCCGCGACGTCATGGTCCCGGCGCCGGACGTCGAGTGGCTGGACGCGGCCATGTCCGCCCAGGACGCCCTCGACCGGGTGATCGAGGCGCCGCACCAGCGCTACCCGGTGGGCGAGGGGACGCTCGACCGGCTCGTCGGCATCGCCCACGTGCGCGACCTGCTCGCCGCCACGCGCGGCGGCAACGCGTGCGTGCGCGAGGTCACGCGCGACGCGCTCATCGTGCCCACCACCAAGCGGCTGCCGGTCCTGCTGCGGGAGTTGCGCGAGCAGCGCACGCAGATCGCCGTCGTCGTGGACGAGTACGGCGGCACGGCCGGGATCGTCTCCATCGCACGACCTGCTCGAGGAGCTCGTGGGCGAGATCGAGAACGAGTACGACGTGCCGGCGGACGCGCTGCACTGGCTCGACGAGCGCACGGTCGAGGTCCCAGGGTCGCTGACCATCGACGACTTCGAGGACGTGACGGGCTTCCAGCTGCCCGAGCGCGGGCCGCGCACGCTCGGCGGGCTGGCCTTCGACGCCCTGGGCCGGCGCCCGGAGGTGGACGACGAGGCCGACGTCGACGGTGCGAGCCTGCGGGTGCTCGAGCTCGACGGGCTGCGGATCACGAAGCTGCGGCTGACCCTGCCGGAAGGGTTCGTCCGGCCGGACTCGAACCCCAGCTGATCCTTGCTTGCCCTTTAGACCAGGTTGAGCCGGCTCCGAAATGGTGTCGGCCGTGACCCGCATCATCGTGATCGACCCCCAGCCGGCCGTCCGGGCCGGGCTGGCGGTGATGCTGCGGGCCGAGCCCGGCCTGGTGCCGGTGGGCGCGGCCGCGGGCGCGCACGACGGGCTGGAGCTCGTCGAGCGCCAGCGCCCCGGCGTCGTGCTGCTCGACCCGCAGCTGCTGGACGGCGACGGCCTGGCCGTCTGCCGCCGCCTGCGTGCGCTCGAGCACCCGCCGCGGGTCGTCCTCTACACGGCCGAAGGCGACCCGACGCTGCCCGTCACCGCCCGCGTGGCCGGCGCGGACGGGCTCGTGGACAAGGCGGCCGAGCCGCCGGAGCTCTTCGAGGCCATCCGCGTGGTCGCCCGCGGCGGCAGCGCGCTGCCGCCGCTGGACCGCGTGCAGCTCGACGCCGCCGCCCACCGCGTCGAGCCGGACGACCTGGCGCTGCTGGCCATGCTCGTCGACCGCACGCCGCCGTCCGACGTGGCCGAGACGCTGCACCTGGACCGCCGCCGCATGGGCAAGCGCATCGAGGCGCTGCTCACCCGCCTGCGCAGCCGGCCGGCCCGCCCACGCGCGGCCTGAGGGGTTCGCTGAAGAATGGGCGGTGCGCCTGATGTGGCGCAGCCGTGCGCCGCGGATGGGCCGCAGCAGGCGTGCCGGAATTCTTCAGCGGACTCCACACCCCTATCCTCAACTGGACATGCCTCTCGTCCCCATGGTCATCGAGCGCACCGCGCGTGGCGAGCGCGAGTTCGACATCTTCTCCCGGCTCCTCAACGAGCGGATCATCTTCCTGGGCAGCGCGGTCGACGACCAGGTGGCGAACCTGATCGTCGCGCAGATGCTCCACCTGGAATCCCAGGACCCCGACAAGGACATCTCGCTGTACATCAACTCGCCCGGCGGGTCGATCTACGCCGGGCTGGCGATCTACGACACGATGCAGTTCATCAAGCCCGACGTGTCCACGATGTGCGTCGGCATCGCCATGTCGATGGGCTCGCTGCTGCTGACCGGCGGCGCCCACGGCAAGCGGATGGCGCTGCCCAACTCGCGGATCCTCATCCACCAGCCCTCGGCGGGGTTCGAGGGCCAGTCGACCGACATCGAGATCCACGCCAAGGAGATCATCAAGACCCGCAAGCGGATCGACGAGATCTACGCCAAGCACACCGGGCAGACCGAGGAGCGCACGCACGCCGACATGGAGCGCGACCGCTTCTTCAAGGCCGACCAGGCCGCTGAGTACGGCTTGATCGACCGGGTGATCCACTCTCACTGAATGGGGTGCTCGAGCGCGCCGAGGCCCTCGACCTCGACGCGCACGACGTCCCCGGGATTCAGGAACGTCGGCGGGTCCATGGCGGCGCCGACGCCGCTCGGCGTGCCGGTGAGGATGAGCGCGCCCGCCTCGAGCGTGCACGTCTCCGCGATGAACGCGACCAGCTCCTCGGGGCCGAAGATCAGGTCGGACGTGTGGCCGTCCTGGCGCTGCTCGCCGTTGACGTGGGTGGTCACGCGCAGGCCGCGGGCGTCGGGGACCTCGTCGGCGGTGGTGATCCACGGGCCCCATGGGCAGGAGCTGTCGAAGCCCTTGGCGCGCGTCCACTGGTCCTCGGTGGTCTGCAGGTCGCGGGCGGACACGTCGTCGGCCACCGCGTAGCCCACGACGTCGTCGTTCGGGCCGAGCACCAGCACCATCTCGGCCTCGTAGTCGAGCTGCTGGACGACCCTCGGGCGCGTCACCGGCCCTGAGGGGGGCACGCTCGAGCTGGGCAGCTTGAGGAAGACCAGCGGCTTCTCCGGCTTGTCGGAGCCCATCTCGCTGATGTGGGCGGCGTAGTTGCGCCCGATGCAGAAGATGGCGGGCGGTCGCGGGACCGGCGCGAGCAGGGTCACGTCGGCCAGCGGGTGCGCCGGCCCGTCGGCGGGCGTGCGGTCGCCGGAGGCGAGGCGGTCGAGCACCGTGCCCTGCGTGAAGGCCACGATCTCGTCGCCGCGCACCTCGCCGGCCTGCGGATCGGATTCTCCGGGGGCGATGAAGGTCGCGAGCTTCATGGCGCGCGACGGTAGCTGAACTCGACATATGACCGGCTGTTGCCCGTCGCCGTTTCGGTCGATCATGTGCCTCGTGGATGTGAGCCCGATCGAGGCGGCGGCGGCCGCGACCTCAGCGACGTACCGTTCCTTCGCCGACGCGACGCGGTCGGTGCTCGACCTGCTCGAGCGCCACATGCCGGACTCGAGCGTCTACATGGCGCACCTGGACCGGTCGCAGTTCATCCACCGGATCGTGGACTCGCGCCGCGGCGCCGACTTCGGGCTGCGCTCCAACCAGGCCCAGCCGCTGGGCGACGCGTTCTGCTCGCACATGGCCGACGACCGCGGCCCGCGCCGCACGGGCGACATCGGGGGCGAGTCCGCCTACCGGAAGCTGCCGATGCAGCAGCTCGTCCAGGCCCGCTCCTACCTCGGCGTGCCGCTGGAGCTGTCGGACGGCACCCGGGTCGGCTCGCTGGCCGCGGTGTCGCGCCGGCGCGACGCCTACAGCGCCGCCGACGAGCAGCTGTTCACGATGCTCGCCCGGGTGCTGGCGTCAGAGCTCGAGCGCGAGTCCAACGCGCGCGACCTGCGCCGGTTCAACGACCTCCTGCGCGACCAGGCGAAGGGGATGGGCGCGATCGGGCGCGTGGCCAAGGCGCTCGCCGACGGCGACGACGCGCGGACGGCCATCTGCGAGGCGGCCTGCGAGGTGATGGACGCGCCGGTGGCGTTCCTGCTCGAGCCGTCGGGGCGCGAGTTCGGCTCCACGGCGATGTCCGGCGTGACCGTGCAGCCGGTGACCATCCAGCCGCGCGAGGGCGCGACCGGCGGCCGCGCATTCACCGCCAAGGAGCCGTACTTCGTCTCCGACGCCCGCAACCACCCGGCGCTGGCGGCGCCGCTGGTGGAGGCCACGAGCGCGCGCTCGGCCGTCTTCCAGCCCGTGCTGCGCGACGGCGAGGTGGCCGGCGTGATCATCGTGGTCTGGCAGCGGGCGCTGGACGCCCTGCCCGACGGCCCGAGCGCCGTGCTGCGGCTGGTGGCCGCGCAGGCGGCGATCGCCATCGAGCACGCCGGGCTGCGCGCCCGCGTGCAGGCGCTGGCGCTGAGCGACGGGCTCACCGGCCTCGTCACGCGGCGCGCGTTCGAGGACGAGCTGCCGCGGGAGATCGCCCGCGCCCGGCGCAGCGACTCGCCGCTCGCGGTGGCGGTGCTCGACCTCGACCACATGAGCGCGTTCAACATGCTCCGCGGCGAGCGCGAGGGCGACCGGCTCATCAAGGAGACCGCGGCGCGCTGGCGGATGGAGCTGCGCGAGATCGACGTGCTGGCGCGCTTCGAGGGCGTCGAGTTCGCGGCGATCCTGCCCGGGTGCGGGGTGAGCGAGGCGGTCGACGTGCTCGACCGCGTGCGCGGCGCGACGCCGCGCGACCAGACGTCGTCCGCGGGCGTGGCGAAGTGGGACGGCGAGGAGCCGGCCGAGCTGCTCCTCCTGCGGGCGCACGACGCGCTGGCCGCGGCCAAGTCGTCGGGCCGCAACGTCACCATCGCCGCCGAGTAGTCCTCTTTTCTGGAGTCGGCGCGCGCCGGTCGGGGTACCCGGATCGGCGTCCATGTGCGAGGTGGGCAGGGGCCCGGCCTCGCAGCAAACCTGTTCTCCAGGAGAGCAATGCGCTTCACGGTCGTCTCATCGACGGTCGCGGTCGCTGCTGCGGCCGTGCTGTTCACGCCGGTGGCGGCGCATGCCACCACCGGTCTGGATGCGGTCCGCGTCAAGGGCGCCACGGCGACCGGGACGCTGCAGCGCTCCGTGTCGTTCACCGTCGCGCTGGCGCCGCGCGACAAGGCGGGGCTCGCCGCGGCGGCGCGCAAGGGCAGCGGCCTCACCCCGGCGGCGTTCAACGCGCAGTTCGCGCCGTCGACGGCGACGGTGGACGCGGTCCGCTCGTGGGCCTCGGCGAGCGGGCTGTCGGTGGATTCGGTGTCGGCGAACCGCACGCTGGTGGGGCTGAGCGGCTCGTCGGCGGCGGTCGGCAAGGCGTTCGGCACGACGCTGCAGACGTTCAAGGCGCCGGACGGCAGCACGTTCTTCGCGCCGGCGTCCGCGGCGAGGCTGCCGGCGACGCTGGCCGGCAGCACGACCGCGGTGCTCGGGCTGTCCGACCTCGGCCGGGTCGGCTTCTCGCCGCAGGCCAGCTCGGTGAACTTCCCGGCGTCGTACGGGCCGCAGGACATCACCGCGCTGTATGGCGGGGCGGGGACTCCCGACGGGGCCGGTCAGCAGTTGTCGGTGATCGCCGAGGGCGACCTGTCGCAGCCGAAGGCGGACCTCGCCACCTTCGAGAGCACGTTCGGGCTGCCGCACGTGACCTGGAACCAGATCCAGGTCGGCGCGGCCTCGACCGACACCTCCGGCTCCGATGAGTGGGACCTCGACACCCAGTACTCGACCGGGCTGGCGCCGGGCGTGACGCAGCTCAACGTCTATGACGGCGCGTCCCTGTCCAACGACGACATCCTGGCCACGATCAACCGCTGGGTCACCGACAACTCGACGCGGCAGGCGTCGTTCTCGGCCGGCGAGTGCGACCTGCTGGCCTTTGCCACCGGCTTCACCGATGCCCTCGACGTCACGCTCCAGCAGGCCGCCGCGCAGGGCCAGTCGCTGTTCGTGGCGAGCGGCGACACCGGCGTGTTCTGCGCCGCCGTGGTCGGCGTCAACGGCGTCCCCGCGGGCATCCCCTCGGTCGAATTCCCCGCCTCGTCGCCGTACGCGGTCGGCGTCGGCGGCACCACCGTCCTCGGCCCCGGCCCGTCGGAGATCGGCTGGTACGCCGGCGGCGGCGGGATCTCGTACTTCGAGAGCGCGCCCACGTACCAGTCCGGCGCGGGCGGCTCGTTCCTCGGCGTCAACCGGGGCGTGCCGGACGTGGCCCTGGACGCCGACCCCAACTCGGGCTACGACGTGATCGTGAACGGCTCCGAGGAGACGATCGGCGGGACCAGCGCCAGCGCCCCCTCGTGGCAGGGCATCTGGGCGCGCATCCAGTCCGGCCGCGGCGGCAACCTCGGCAACGCCAACCCCGTGCTCTATGCCGAGCCCGCGTCCGCGTTCAACGACATCACGCTCGGGGCCAACGGCGCCGTCGACACCCCCGGCTACGACTACGTCACCGGTCGCGGCACCCCCATCATCTCGGCGCTCGCGAGCGGCTGAGAGACGATTGGCGGCGGCCCCGCCCGCGGGCGGGGCCGTCACCCCCTTGACATAACGCCGCCTCGCCGTCGTGTAGCCTGCGGCGGTCGAAAAGAGACGAGCCGAGTCTCTCGGTCGCCAGACCGAGGGAACGGGGGACCCAGGTTGCAGGGGCGAATCGCCGCCGCAGGCGGCGTAGCGCAGGCCAGCGCGAGCCCGACAGCTAACCCCGTAGGCGCGAGGCCAAGGAGTGTCAGTTGTCCGAGTCGTTCCCGTTCGCCACGCCGCCCAACCGAGATCTGGGCGATGCCGAGTTGTGGGCCCGCTCGCTGCGGAGGTCCGCGCAGCGCCGTGAGTTGACCGCCCTGAGCCGCCGTCATGCCACGCGCCGCAAGGGCGCGACGTTGGCGGTCAGCGCCAGCATGGCCGTCACGCCGGTTCTGCAGCCGGTGGCCGCGCTGGCCGCGAGCTCCGGCTCCGTCTCGGTGGCCGCCGCCGCCCCCGCGCGGTCGGCGATCCACCTGCCGGCGTCGGCGCTGCTGTCCGAGGGCGACACCGGCGTGGCGGTGGCCGCGGTGCAGCGCCAGGTCGGCGTCGACGACGACGGCATCTTCGGCCCGATCACCCGCGCGGCGGTCGTGTCGTTCCAGCAGCGCTACGGGCTCCCCGTCACCGGTGAGGTCGACACGCGCACCTGGACGGCGCTGTTCCACGCCAACGTGTCCTTCGTCGGCGGCGGCGGGACGCGGGTCATGACCGTCTACCACCCCACGTCGTCTCCGGCCACGAACGCGACGACCGGCGACACCGCCGCCTCGCCGGCGCCCGACGCCTCGCCGGCGCCCGAGGGCGCGGTCGCCGGGGACACGGCGTCGTCCCCGGTGGCAGCCACGCCGCGCCACACGACCGCGACGACGCCGGCCGCGGCGCCGGTCCAGGCCGCCCCGGTCGGCCAGACCGGCGGCTGCAGCGCCGGCGCGATCCAGAAGCCGGTCAGCGGCACGGTCACGAGCCCGTTCGGCGAGCAGCGCCCCGGCCACATCCACTCCGGCGAGGACATCGCCGCGCCCACCGGGACCCCGGTCCGCGCCGCCCAGTGCGGCACGGTCACCCAGGCGGGCACCGAGAGCGGCTACGGCAACATCGTCTGCATCCAGCACGCGGGCGGCATCTCCACCTGCTACGCCCACCTCTCGGTCATCGGGACCACCCAGGGCACCTACGTCCACGTCGGCGACGTCATCGGCCGCGTCGGCATGACCGGCGACGCCACCGGCCCGCACCTGCACTTCGAGGTCCGCAACCACGGCACCGCCGTGAACCCCGAGCCCTACCTCCGCGGCACCGCCACGATCCCGGCCGACACGAGCGCCCCGAAGGCCACGGCCGCCGGCACGGCCACGTCGGGGACGACGGCGGGGTCGGCCACCACGACGGCCGCGGCGACGGGGTCGGCGGCGACAACGACGCCGACGGCGGCGACCGCCACCGCCGCGACGCCGACCACGACCACGACGACGCCGGCCGAGTCGACGCCGGTGGCGGCCACGACGACGACCGCGACCGCGCCGGCCACGACCACGACAGCGCCGGCCGAGACGGCACCGGCCGCCGCCACGACGACCGCGCCCGCCACGACCACGGCGACCGCCTCGCCGGTCGAGACCACCCCGGCCGCCACGACGACGACGTCGCCGGCCACGACAACGACCACGACCGCGCCCGCCGCGACGACGACCGGGACCGCGCCGGCCACGACCACGACGGCGCCCGCCGAGACGACGCCGGCGGCCGCCACGACGACCTCGTCACCGGCCGCGACAACGACCACGACCGCGCCGGGCACCACCACGACGGCGCCGGCCGAGACGGCGCCGGCCGCCGCGACGACGACCGCGACCGCGACCGCGCCGGCCACGGCCACGACGACGACCGCGACCGCGACCGCCGCGACCTCGTCCCCGGCGGAGACGGCGCCCGCAGCGTCGCCGGCCGCCTCGACGCCGGCGGCGACGCCGACCGCCTCCGCGACGACCAGCGCCCCGGCGCCGGCCGCCACCGCAGACTCGTCCTCGCCGGCCGCCGGCTCGCCAGCTCAGGCGCCGTCGCAGGGGACGGCGCCGGCGGCCGCCGCGTAGCGGCCGCCCCGCCGGGCCTGGGGAGACCCGGCGGTGAAGCGGGGCCAGGCTCCTCGAGACAGGGTCACTCGAGGGGCCTGGCCTCGGACGCCTCGCGCAGCGCCGCCCGGACCGCGGCGTCGGCGCGCGCCGCGTCCCCGTCGGTCCAGTGCCAGCGCACGCCCTCCTCGATCACGAACCGGTCGGTGCCGTGGTCCTGGATGTGCTCGACGTCGATCCGCACGGCGGCGATCCGCTCGCCCTCCTCGACGATCGCCGCGCGCCCGAGTGCGGTGAAGGCGAGGTCGCCGGCCGCGAGGACGGTCAGCGCGCAGGCCGGCGCGCGGCGCAGGCGGGCGAGCGACTCGCGCCCGAGCGCCAGCCCGAGCACGACCGTCCGCGGGCCGGCGCGGAACGCCGTGGACACCGGGATGGCGTGCGGGTCGCCGCCGCCGGTCGAGAGGACGGCGGCGGTGCCCTCGGGCCAGTCGGGCAGCTCGTCCACGGCCGGCGAGGCTACCGGCGGCGGGCGATCTCGCGCTCCAGCAGCCGGATCGCCTTCTCGAGCTGCTCGTCCGTGGCCGCCTCGACCGAGCGGGCGCCGACGTCGCGGTTGACGCGGGCGTTCACCGTGCGGTGCGGCTCTCCGGTCCGGCGGGCCAGCGCCGCCACCAGCGCGTGGCGCTCCGCGCGCAGGCGCTCGCGGCGCTCGAACGCGGTCTCCGGCTCGGCCGCCGGCGTCGTGGTGAACGCGGCCGGCGCCGGCGGCGGGGCGGGGTCGGCGAACAGCTGCAGCGCCTCGCCCGGCTGGGTGGTCTGCAGGACCTCGTCGTCGCGCCGGGCGCTCGACCACAACGCGCGAAACGCCTCGTCCCCCTCTGTGCGCTCGGCCCGCTCGACGGGCTCGGCGTCGTCGGGCGGCTCCAGCGCCAGCGCGTGGTTGCGCTCCTCCTCGATCTGCGCGGCCAGCGCCTTCAGCCGCGGGTCCGAGGGCAGGAAGAGGTGGCTCATCTGGTCCTTGGGCGCCGGAGTGCGACGGATGAAGCGCCCCACCACCTGGCGGAAGAACAACTCGGTGCGCGCGGTCGTCGCGTAGACGCCGACCCGCAGCCGCGGCACGTCGACGCCCTCCGAGACCATCAGCACCGAGACGAGCCACGGCGCCGAGCCGGCGGCGAACCTGGCGATCCGCGCACTCGCGTCGGGCGCGTCCGAGGTCACGATCTCGGGCCGCTCGCCGACGACGCAGGCCAACGCGCCGGCCAGCTGCTCGGCGTGCTCCTTGTCGATCGCCACCACGAGCCCGCCGGCGTCCGGATGCTCGCCGGCCCGCAGCCCGCTCAGCGTCGCGTGGGCGTCATGGAGCACGTGGGCGACCCAGTCGCCGTCCGGCGCGAGCGCCGTGCGCAGCCGCCGCGCCGCCTCGACGGCCGGCAGGACGACGTCGAAGTCGGCCCGGCGGACCCGGCCGTCGCTCACCCACTCCATGTCCCCGCCGTAGGTGTGGAACGTGACTGGGCGGCAGACGCCGTCCATCAGCGCGTCGGTGTAGCCGTAGCCGAAGTCGGCGCGCGAGACGCCGTCGTCGTCGTAGCGCAGCCAGGGGATGGGCGAGTTGTCCGAGCGGAACGGTGTGCCCGACAACAGGAGCCGGAACCGCGCGCGGGCGAATGCGCCGACGGTGGCCCGCCCCCAGGTGGCGTCCTCGCCCATGTGGTGCGGCTCGTCGGCGATCAGCAGCGTCGGCCGCTCGCCGCAGCGGCGCCGGTGCACCGCGCTGCCCGCCGCCACGGTGGCGTAGGTGACGGCGACGCCGTGGCGGTCGCGCGGCTCGGGTCCGGCGGCGTTCGGCCGGTTCGGCTCGAGCCGGATGCCGTAGCGCGCGGCGTCGGCCGCCCACTGGCGGCAGATGTGGGTCGTCGGAGCGACGACGGCCACGCGGGCCACGCGCCCCTCGGAGAGCATCCGGTGGGCGACGTGGAGGCCGAACGTGGTCTTGCCGGCGGCGGGCGTGGCGGACGCCAGGAACGCGTCGCCGGAGTGGTCGAAGACGGCGGCGGCCGCGGCCTGCTGCCAGGCGCGCAGCGGCCGGCCGGCCGGCCAGGCGGGAAGCGAGGAGCGAGGTGCTGCGATGGGCTGCGTCACGGAGCCGGCCAGGCTAGGAAACGAACCGGACGACCCGCGACGATCCGCGGCGTGGCGCGGCAACGCGCCGGGGGCGTGGGGTACGCGCGCCGGGCTCACTAGGCTCAGGGGACGATGCCTGCCATCGACGTCACCCATTACTCCGACCCCGGCTGCCCCTGGGCCTGGTCGGCCTCCCCCGCCCTCGCCGTGCTCCAGTGGCGCTACGGCGACCAACTGGCCTGGCGCCACGTGATGATCGGCCTGACCGAGAGCGGCTCGGTCTACGAGGGCCGCGGCTACACGCCCGCCCGCTCCGCCCGCGGCTATCGCAGCTTCCGCCACCGCGGGATGCCGTTCGCCACCCAGCCACGCGAGCGCATCCACGGCACGTGGCCGATGTGCCGCGTCGTCGTCGCCGCCCGGCTGCAGGCGCCCGAGCGCGAGTGGACGGTGTTCCGCGCCCTCCAGTTCGCCCAGTTCACCTCGACGCGCTACCTCGAGGACTTCGAGGAGCTGCGCGCGGCGATCGACTGGGTGCCGGGCATCGACGCCGACGCGATCGTCGCCGCCGCCCAGGGTCCGGAGGTCGACCAGGCCTTCGAGGCCGACCGCGACGAAGCCCGCAGCGCGGCCGGCGGCGCCACGGAGTTCCAGGGCAAGTCGGCCAACTACGACGGCCGCGTCCGCTACACGGCGCCGAGCGTGAGGTTCACGCAGGGCGAGCGCACGCTCGAGGGCGGCGGGTTCCAGCCCGTCGAGGTCTACGACGTGCTGATCGCCAACCTCGACACGAGCCTCGAGCGGCGCGCGCCGGCCGAGGACGCGGCGGAGATCCTGCCCGAGTTCCCCGACGGCCTGACCACCGCCGAGGTGGCGGCGATCATGACGCCGAACAACGGCTCGCCCGACCTGGATGCGGCGGAGGACTCGCTGATCTCGCTCGTCGGCGACGCCGGCGCCGAGCGGCGCCCGTTCGGCCACGACGCCCTCTGGGTGCCGGCGCCGGACCGCGTCACCCGCAGCGCCGCCCCCGGCGCGGTGGCCGCGGCGGCGTAGCGCGTGGAACGCCGGCCGGAGGCGCGGCTACGCCGCGTCGACGGCCGGCACGAAGCGCTCCATCCCGGTCATGTCGAACACGCGCTGCACGGCCTCCGGGCCGCGCACGAGCGCGAACTGCACCCCGTGCAGCTGCGCCCGCGACCCGAGCCGCACGGCCAGCCGCAGGCCGCTGACGTCCATGAACTGCAGATCGCGCAGGTCGAGGACCACCGGCCCGGCCCCGGGGGCGATGACCGCGTCCATCTCCCCCTCGAACGACGGCACGCTGGCGCAGTCGAGCTCGCCGTGCACCTCGACGCGCGTGGTGCCGTCGACGCGACGGGTCGCTGAGCGGAACGCCTCGCTGACCACACGTCCACGGTAGCGTGCCCGCCATGCTGTGGCTGCTGCGCGCCCAGGGCCGGCTGCGCGTCGGACGCGACGTGCGCGTCGCGCGCGGCGCGCGGATCCGCGTCGGGCCCGGCGGGCAGGTGGAGCTCGGCGCGGGCGCGTCGCTCGGCCCGGGCAGCCGGATCGAGGCCGCCGGGCGCGTCCGCCTCGGCGCGCGCGCCCGCCTGGGCGAGCGCGCCGTGATCGTCGCCCGGAGCCGGGTCGAGCTGGGCGACGGCGCCGTGCTGGGCGACTGGGCGGCGATCGCCGACGCCGGCCCGACGTGGGACGACGCCGAGACCCCGCTGCGCTCGCAGCCGCTGCGCGTCGCGCCGGTGCGCGTGGGTGCCGGGGCCGTCGTCGGCCCGCACGCCGCGCTGGGGCCGGGCGCCGAGGTCGCGCCGGGCGAGGAGGTCGCGCCCTACGCGGTGGTGGACCGCTCGGCGACCAGCGTCTCGTAGACCGCCGCCGTCTGGCGGGCCACGTCGGCCCAGTCGAAGCGCAGCACGTGCTCGGACGCCTCGGCGACCAGCCGGGCGCGGAGCGCGTCGTCGGTCAGCAGCCGCTCGGCCATCCGCTCCAGCGCCCGGGCGCTGCGCGCGCGGAAGCGGAGCCCCACGTGGGGGACGACCTCGCGCAGGCCGCCGGTGTCGGCCACGATGCACGGGCAGCCGGAGGCCATCGCCTCGAGCGCGACCAGCCCGAACGGCTCGTACAGCGACGGCACCACGCACAGGTCGGCGATCCGGTAGAGCGAGTGCAGGACGTCGTCGCCCGTCCAGCCGACGAACGTGCCGTGCGCCATCAGCCCGAGCCGCTCCGCCTGCGCGCGCAACTCGGCTTCGGCCGGCCCGGCGCCGGCCACGAGGAAGCGCACCCGGCCCAGGCGGCGGATCAGCCCCGGCAGCGCGTCGAGCGCCAGGTGGAACCCCTTCTCGTAGACCAGCCGGCCGACCAGCAGCACGAGCCGCTCGTCGGGCGCGGCGAAGCGGGCGCGCAGCCGCGGCAGGTCGGCCACGGGCTGCAGGTCGCCGGGGTCGATCCCGTTCGGGATCACGGACACGCGCTCGACGCCGAAGACGTCGCGCACCTGTGCCCGCATGTAGGCCGAGCAGACGATGACGCCGTCCGCCGCGCGGGCCATCTCCCGCTCCGCGGCGTGGATGGACGACTGCGGGTGCTGCCCGACACGGCCCTCGTGGCGGCCGTACTCGGTCGCGTGGATCGTCACCAGCCACGGCAGCTCCGCGGCCAGGCGGCGAGCGGCCGGGGCGACGAGCCAGTCGTGCGAGTGCACGAGGTCGAACGCGCCCGGCAGGCCGGCGCGAGCCATGTCGGCGTTCATCCGCTCGACCCAGGCGATGAACGCGTCGAGGTCGGCCCGGGGGAAGTCCGGCTCGGCTACCCGGTGCACGACGACGCCGTGGCGGTCCTCGACGCCGGCGCGGCGCCCGCGCGTCACCACGTGCACCTCGTGGCCGAGGCCGACCAGCTGCTCGGACAGCTTGCGCACGTGCCGCGCCAGGCCGCCCTCGACCACCGGCGGGTACTCCCACGAGAGCGCCAGGACGCGCACGTTCAGGCCGGGAACTGGCGGAACACCCAGTCGGGCGTCAGCGGCTCGCGCCGGTAGGAGCGGCCGTTGATCAGCACGTAGTCGCGCGTGCGCAGGTCCATCGGCAGGTCGCGCTCGATCGGATACCACTCGTTGTGCTGGGCGATCAGCTCGTTGAGCGCGTCGAACCGGCAGCGCCCCACATGCTCGCGCCAGCGGCGGGAGAACTCCGCGGCGTCGCCGTCGCACTCCGCGCGCAGCTGCCGGTACGCCCGCGCGAACCGGCGCCGCTGAGCGACGATCGAGTGGTCGATCTCGGCGATCCGCTCCATCCAGCGCGGGCGCACGCCCGCCTTGAGGTAGGCCTCGACCGACCGCTGCGCCATCCGCGCCCGGCTGGAGATCGGCTTGCCCAGCCCGGTGGTCTCGTCGAGGTCGCGCGTCACGACGCGTTCGGCGGCACTGCGGTCCATCCCCTCCAACTCTAGGACATGGTTCGGCGTGCGGCTGGGCAACGGCGACCTCACGTACGGCCCGGACGCACGGCATACCGTGGAGTCGGACGTGTTGCCCCTCAACGCCCTCGCCGACGACGCGGATGCGGACGGGCGCGCCGACGTCGTCCTCGACGTCGCCTCCTCGAACGGCGACTACTTCTTCGTGCTCGCCAACGCCACGCGCACGGCCGTGGCGTCGGCACCGGACACGCTCCACAACCACACGATCCCGGTGGGCTACAGCGTGCCGGCGTTCGCGTCCCTGGTCGCGTCCGTCGATCTCTACGCGAAGGGACCGGCCGACTCCGCGTTCGCGAAGTTCGCCACCGTCGCGCCCGGAAGCGGCCACTTCGATTATCAGGCCACGGAGGGAGACGGGGAGTACGACTTCTACGCCGTCGGCCGCCGGGCCGGGGGCGCGGCGCTGGACGCCCCGGCAGTCGGCGACGCCGCCACGCAGCTCACGTTGCTCTCCACGCTGAGCGCGGACGCGCCGGACTTCGGCCGCCAGGACGTCGGCGTGACCGGCGGCCAGCTCCCCGTCGTGATCACGAACACAGGCATCGAGAACCTGCGTGTGAGCAACCCGGCGATCGCCGGCGCCGACGCCGGCGACTACGCCATCTCCGCCGACCACTGCGCCGGCGTGGCGGTCGCTCCCGGCAACCAGTGCACCATCGGCATCCGCTTCACGCCGGGCGACCTCGGCGCCCGTGCCGCCACGCTCAGCTTCACCGCCAACACGACGCCGGACGCGACGCACACGGTGACCCTGGCCGGCACCGGGACCGCGCCGGCGACCACGCTGTCCGCCGCCGCAGCGGACCTCGGCCGCCAGGTCGTGGGCACGACGGGCGACGCGCAGCCTGTCGCGATCGCCAACACGGGCAGCAACCCGCTGCACGTCACGGACGTGGCGATCGGCGGCGCGAACGCCGGCGACTTCGCGGTCTCCGGCGACACCTGCAGCGGCACGGCGGTCGCGCCCGGCGACCACTGCAGCGTCGACGTCCGCTTCACCCCGGGCAATCTCGGCGCGCGCGCCGCCACGCTCAGCTTCACGGCCAACACGACGCCCAGCGCCGCGAACAGCGTGACACTGGCCGGCACCGGCGTCCGGCTGCCCACGACCCTGTCGGCCGATCCGGCCGCGTTCGGCGGCGTGACGGTCGGCGTGTCCGCGCCCGTCACCCTGGCCGTCACGAACACGGGCGGCGCCCCGCTCTACGTCACCGGCGCGGCGATCGGCGGCGCGAACGCCGGCGACTTCGTGATCACCGCCGACCACTGCAGCGGCGTGGCGGTGGCCCCCGGCAACCAGTGCACCGTCACGATCGCCTTCACCCCCGGCGCCGCCGGCGCCCGCGCGGCGACGCTGACGCTCGCCGCCAACGTGCCGGGCGACGGCGCCGCGGTCGCCCTCGCCGGCAGCGGGGTCGTCCCCGTCGTCGCGCCCAAGCCGAAGCCGCGGCGGATCCAGGCCACGCTGGTGTTCGACTTCAACGCCGGCCGTAGGACGACCACGCTGCACAGCCTCGTGGTCAAGGGCTTCCCGAGCGGCGCAACCGTCGTGGCGAAACTCGGCAAGAAGAAGATGACCAAGCGCAACGCCCATGGCTCTGTGGCGCTGAAGGACCTCATCCGCAAGCCGCTGAAGGCCGGGACGAAGCTGACCGTCACGGAGTCGAAGGCCGGGATGGTGACAGTGGTGAAGACGCTGACGATCCGGGCGCGCAAGGCGCCGCGGGTCGCGACCCGCTACTGACGCTCGAGCAGGGCGATCCCGGCCTCGCCGCACATCGCGGCGACCGGGATCGGCCCGGAGAGCGTGCGCTCGCCGAGGACGTCGGCCCACTCGCCGTCCGGCAGGGCGAGCACGATCGAGCCGGCGCCGCGCAGCCAGGCGCAGGCGAGCACGGCGCCGCCCCGCACGAACGCGCACGCCTCCTCGCCGGCCTCCAGCGGCTCGTAGGCGCCCGCGAACGCCTCCGGGCGACGCGCGCGCAGGGCCAGCGCGCGCTGGATGAGTCGCAGCTTCGGCGGCGGGTCGGCCAGCGCGGCCCGGCGTGCCGCCCAGTCGACCGGGCGCCGGTTGTCCGGGTCGACCAGCGAGAGGTTGAGCAGCTCGTCGCCCTGGTAGACGTCCGGCACGCCCGGCACCGTCAGCTTGAGCAGGAGCTGGCCGAGCGCCGCCCGGTCGCCCGCCGCGGCCACCTCGCGCTGGAACGGCTCGAAGTCGCGCAGGAAGTCGCGGTGCGAGAACAGCGCACGGGCGAACTCCCTGACCGCGCGCCTCGTGCGCCTCGTCCGGCGACACCCAGCTCGTGTGCACCTTGGCCTCGCGCAGCGCCTTCTCCAGGTAGGCCTCGAGCCGCTCGATCGAGATCGGCCAGGCGCCGAGCAGCGTCTGGAAGACGAACAGCTGCTCGACCGGGTCCGGGGCGCCGCCCGCCGTCAGCGAGCGGCACGACGCCAGCCAGCGCCGCACGTGGGTGGCGAAGGCGTCGGCCATGCCGGCCAGCGCGCCGATCCGCGCCCGCACGTCGCCCGAGCGCTTCGTGTCGTGCGTCTGGGTGACCAGCAGGTTGTGCGGGAAGCGCCGGGCGCGCTCCAGGTTGCCCGCGTGGAAGTCCGCCACCGACACGGAGAACCGCCCGGGATCACCGCCCACGTCGTTGAGCGCCAGCAGGCGCGCGTAGCGGTAGAAGGCGGTGTCCTCCACGCCCTTGGCCATCACGGGCGGCGTGGTCTGCTGGAAGCGGGTGACAAAGGCGTCCCAGACGGGGTGTCTCCAGCAGCAGCTTGGCCGCGAGCGAAGACGGCAGGTGCGCCTCGGCAACGGCGTCGCGGTCCGCCTCCGAGACCCGCCCCGACCACGGCTCGACGTAGGTGCGGTAGACGGGCAGCGAGGCCAGCGCCCGCTCCAGCCCGGCCACGCGCTCCGGGGCGTCGCGCAGCAGCCGCTCGACCTCCGGCGGAACGTCGTCCGCGCCTGCTCGAGCTTGGCCTCGAACGCCCAGTCGGCGAACCGGCGGTCGTCGCCGGAGATCTCCGCCCACAGGTCGGTCAGCGGCGCCTCGCCGGCCGGGTCGACGTATAGCGCCGCGACGTCGTTGAGGAACTCGTAGCCGACCGTGCCCTCGACGGGCCAGTCGCGCAGCGCCTCGCCGGGGTCGAGGATCTTCTCCACCCACACGTGCTCGACGCCCTCGGAGCGCAGCCGCGCCAGGTACCCCGCCGGGTCGGCCAGCCCATCGGGGTGGTCGATGCGCAGGCCGTCCACGGCGCCCGCGCGCACCAGCGACAGCGCCAGCCGGTGCGTCTCGGCGAACACCTCCGGGTCCTCCTGGCGCACGCCGGCCAGGTGGTCGACGTCGAAGAAGCGCCGGTGGCGCCCCGTCACCGGGTCGATGTCGAAGAACTGGCGCCGCAGCGCGGGGTCGGTCCAGTAGCGGTTGGCGTCGTCCACCGCCATGTGGTTGGGGACGATGTCGAGCACGATCCCCAGGCCGGCCTCGCGCACCGCCTCGACGAGCGCCCTGAACTCCGCCTCGCCCCCCAGCTCGCGCGAGATCGACGTCGGGTCGACCACGTCGTAGCCGTGCAGCGACCCCGCGCGCGCCTGGAAGGACGGCGGCAGGTACAGGTGGGAGACGCCGAGCTCGCGCAGGTAGGGCACGAGCTCGCGCGCCGCGGCGAAGCCGAAGTCGCCCGCAAGCTGCAGGCGATACGTGGCGCGCAGCGCGGTCACGGCTGCTCGCGCCGCAGCAGGACCAGCGAGTGATGCGGCAGCTTGAGCTCCTCCTGCGCCGGCAGGGTCGCCCCGCCCGGCTCGAGCTCGGGCCGCGCCGTGTCGACCATCAGGGTCCAGGCGTCCGCGAACTCGCCGTCGGGCAGCGTGAAGGTGCAGTCCTCGTGATCGGCGTTGAACAGCAGCAGGAACGACTCGTCCAGCACCTGGCGCCCGCGCGTGTCCGGCGAGGGGATCTCCTCGCCGTTGAGGAACAGCCCGAGCACGGGCGGCGCCGAGGCCCATTCCTCGTCGCGCATCCGCTGCCCGTCGGAGCTGAACCAGGCCGCGTCCGGGAGCCCGGAGCCCTCGACCTCGCGGCCGAACAGGAACGAGCGCCGGCGGAACACGGCGTGCACACGGCGCAGGGCGATCAGCTTGCGGGTGAACGCCACCAGCTCGTCGTTGACCGCGAGCTGCTCCCAGTCGTACCAGGAGAGCTCGTTGTCCTGGCACCACGCGTTGTTGTTGCCGTGCTGCGTGCGGCCCATCTCGTCGCCGCCCAGCAGCATCGGCGTGCCCTGCGAGAGCAACAGCGTCGCCAGGAAGTTGCGCTGCTGGCGGGCGCGCAGCTCGAGCACCTCGGGGTCGTCGCTCGGCCCCTCGACCCCACAGTTCCAGGACCGGTTGTCGTCGGTCCCGTCCCGGTTGTCCTCCTTGTTGGCCTCGTTGTGCTTGGTGTTGTACGCGACGAGGTCGGCCAGCGTGAAGCCGTCGTGGGCGGTGATGAAGTTGATCGAGGCGAACGGGTGGCGGCCGTCGTCCTGGTAGAGGTCGCTGGACCCGGCCAGCCGCTGCGCGAACTCGCCCGCGTGCGCCTCGCTGCGCCAGAAGTCGCGCATCGTGTCGCGGTAGATGCCGTTCCACTCCGACCACAGGACGGGGAAGTTGCCCACCTGGTAGCCGCCGGGGCCGACGTCCCACGGCTCGGCGATCAGCTTGACCTGCGAGAGCACCGGGTCCTGGTGGATGACGTCGAAGAAGGCGGAGAGCCGGTCGACGTCGTAGAGCTCCCGGGCCAGGGCGCTCGCCAGATCGAAGCGGAAGCCGTCGACGTGGCAGTCGATCACCCAGTAGCGCAGCGAGTCCATGATCATCCGCAGCACGCTCGGATGCATCACGTTGAGCGTGTTGCCCGTGCCCGTGTAGTCCATGTAGTGGCGCGGGTCGTCGGGCACCAGCCGGTAATAGGCCTGGTTGTCGACGCCGCGGAAGCTCAGCATCGGGCCCAGGTGGTTGCCCTCGGCGGTGTGGTTGTAGACGACGTCGAGGATCACCTCGATCCCGGCCTTGTGCAGCGCCTTGACCATGCCCTTGAACTCGCGCACCTCCTGGCCGGCCTTGCCGGTGGCGGCGTACCCGGAGTGCGGGGCGAAGAAGCCGATCGTCGAGTAGCCCCAGTAGTTCGTCAGTCCGCGGTCGACGAGGAACGACTCGTCGGCGATGTGGTGGACGGGCAGCAGCTCGACCGCGGTCACGCCGAGGTCCTTGAGGTAGGCCACCGCGGCGTCCGCGGCCAGCCCGGCGTACGTGCCCCGCAGGTCCTCGCGCACGCCGGGGTGGCGCATGGTGAAGCCCTTGACGTGGGTCTCGTAGATCACGCTGTCGGCGAGCGGCGTGTTCGGCGGCCGATCGTCCTCCCAGTCGAAGCGCGGGTCGATGATCACGCACTTCGGGATCGCCGCGGCGTCGTCGGAGTCGTCGGGCACCAGGTCGTCGTCCTCCCCCCCGTGCGCCTCGTAGGGCAGCACGTTGCCCTGGCCGAACCGGATCGGCCCCTCGATCGACTTGGCGTACGGGTCGAGCAGCAGCTTCGCCGGATTGAAGCGCGCGCCGGAGGCCGGATCGTAGGGGCCGTGGACGCGGTAGCCGTAGCGCTGGCCGGCGTGGACGCCGGGGAGATAGCAGTGCCAGTTGAACGACGTGCGCTCGGTCAGCTCGACGCACGTCTCCTGGTCGTCGGCGTCGAACAGGCACAGCTCGACGCGTTCCGCGTGCTCGGAGAAGATGGTGAAGTTCGTCCCCTGGCCGTCCCAGGTGGCGCCGAGCGGGAACGGGGATCCGGGCCAGATCTCCATCAGCGGACCAGCGCCCCGGACAACGGGCCCAACACGACGAAGCCGGGCTCGAGCGTCGGCCCGTGGGTGGCGAGGAGGACCTCCTCAGTGCGCTCGCGCGGCACATGCACGGTGGCGCGGGAGAAGTTGGCCAGCAGGGTGCACTCTCCCCGGCGGACGGCCAGCCAGCCGGCGCGCTCGTCGAAGTCGATGGCGTCGGCCTCTCCCGGAGGCAGCCATTCGCGCCGGGCCCGCAGCAGCCGGCCGTGCAACTCGCGCAGCCCCTCCGGCTCCCCCTGCCGGGTCAGCTTCGACCGCTCGTAGGTCGCCGGGTCCTGCGGGTCCGGGACCTCCGCGCCGGAGAACTCGGCGAAGCCGGCGAACTCGCGCCGGCGCCCTTCGCGGGTCGCGTCGGCGATCAAGCCGTCGATGTGGTCCGTGAAGAACTGGAAGGGAGCACGCTCCCCGTATTCCTCGCCCATGAAGAGCATGGGCGTGAAGGGTGACAGGAGCGTGCAGAACGCAGCGAGCGGACGCGCCTCCACCGGTAGGCGATCCCCGACCGCTCGGTTGCCGACCTGGTCGTGGTCGGCCGAGAAGACCACGAAGCGCTCCACCGGGACGTCGTCGGCCGGCGCGCCGAAGCGCCGCTTGCGGTACTCCGAGTAGGTGCCGTCGTGCACGTGCGGGCGGTGGAAGGCCTTGGCCATCAGCGCCAGCGCGTCGAACTCCTCGTACCAGCCCTCGCGCTCGCCGGTGAGCAGCACGCGCAGCGCGTGGTGGAAGTCGTCGGCCCAGGCGGCGTCGCAGCCGTAGCCGCCCAGCTCCGGCACCCGCATGACCTTGGGGTCGTTCATGCCGGATTCGGCGATCACGAGCGCGCCCGGCTTGACGGCGTGGGCGCGGCGCGTGACCGCAGCCACCAGGTGCTCGGGCGTCTGGTCGGTGATGGCGTGGATGGCGTCGAGCCGCAGCCCGTCGAGGTGGAAGTCGCGCAGCCACCCCTCGGCGCTCTGGCAGACCCACTCGCGCACCGCGTCGCAGCGCGCGTCGTCGACGTTGAGGCCGTCACCCCAGGGCGTGTTGTGCTTGGGCGAGAAGTACGGGCCGAACGCCATCAGCGCGCCGCCACCGGACGCGCCGACGTGGTTGTAGACCACGTCGAGGACCACGGCGAGCTCCTCGGCGTGCGCCGCGTTGACCAGCCGCTGCAGGCCCTCGGGGCCGCCGTAGGACGACTGCGCGGCGCTGAGGTAGACGCCGTCGTAGCCCCAGTTCCAGCGGCCGGGGAACTCGGCCACCGGCATCAGCTCGATCGCCGTCACGCCGAGGTCGGCCAGCTCGCGCAGGTGGGGGATCGCGCCGTCGAACGTGCCCGCCGGCGAGAACGTGCCGACGTGCAGCTCATAGATCACCGCGTCCTGGAGGCCGGGCACGCGGAACTCCACGTCGCTCCACAGGAACGCGTGCGGGTCGAGCACCCGCGACGGGCCGCGCAGGCCCTCGGGCTGCCAGCGCGAGCACGGGTCGGGCAGCGGCTGCCCGTCGGCCACGAACCAGTAGTCCTCGCCCGGGCCGACGTCGAGCGTCGCCTCGTGGATGTCGTAGCCCAGAGGCGCGAGCGGATGGTCGCGGCCGCCGGCGCGGACCAGGACCTCCTGCGGCGTGGGCGCCCACACCCGGAACTCCGTGCGGCCGCTGCGCAGCGGCGTCGCGCCGAGCCGGCGCTCGAACGGGAACTCGGTCATGCCGTAACTCCAGGGTGGCCACCCGATTGGCGGCCCGGCGGGGCTGAAGTTGCATGCCGCACATGTCGCCCCGCGTCTCCATCGCCGTGCTGGCCGCCACCGTGGCCGCCGCCGGCTTCAGCGCCGGATCCGCCGCCGCCCAGGTCGCTGACACCACCCCGCCGGTGATCGACATCACGGTCCCCGCGGAGGGCCAGGTGTTCGCCTCCGACCAGGGCAACGTCCCGACGGACTTCGCCTGCCACGACGAGATCGGCGGCTCCGGCCTCGCACCCAACGGGTGCGTCGGCCCCGCCTTCATCGACACCACGCAGGTCGGCGACCAGCTCTTCACGGTCACAGGGACCGACAACGCCGGCAACTCGGCCCCCAAGCTCGTCCACTACCGCGTCGTCGACATGATCCCGCCGCAGATCACCATCACCGCGCCCACGGCCGGCCAGCACTTCCCTCTGCACTCGACGCAGGACACGACCTTCGACTGCACCGACGCCGGCGGGTCGCTCATCGACACCTGCCAGGGCGACCAGAACGTCGACACCTCCCAGCTCGGGCCGCAGCTGTTCACCGTGCTGGCGATCGACGGCGCCGGCAACCGCACGACGATGTCCGTGCCCTACGTCGTCGACCCGATCCCGACGTTCGACCCGGACCTCGACCACAACACCCAGGCGGTCCTGAACGCCGCCGTCCCGGCGCTGCGGAAGCTCGCCCACGCGTCCAGCGCGGCGATCGCCGGCACGGTGCGGCCTCACAGCTTGGTGGCCGTGCGCGTGACCGGGCGCCGCGGCGCCACGGTGGCCAAGGGCAGCGGGCGCGCCGGCGCCGACGGGTCCGTGCGGTTCGCGCTGCGCGTCAAGGCGCGCCGCCTGCTGCACGGCCGGCTGAAGGTGCTCGTCACCGTCACCAACGGCCGTGTCGCCCACCGGACCCGCGTGGTCACCGTCCGCCGCTGACCTCATGGCAGGCGGGCGATCCGCTCGCACAGGAGCGCGATGAACCCGTCGGCGTCCACGTCCAGCGCCACATGCGCGTTGCTCGGGCCGGTCCGGCGCAGGCGGTCGACGATCGTCCGCCCGCGGGCCGGCCCGTAGCCGGTGTCGACCTCCACGGGCAGGTGCTCGGTGCGCAGCAGCTCGGGGCGGATCAGCGAGGCGACGGCGAGGGCATCGTGCACTGGCGTCGAGTCGTGCCCATAGACCTGCTGGTGGAAACGCCGGTAGAACGCGTGCAGATCGGCCACCACGGCGCCGGCCCGGCCGGCCGAGCGCAGGCCCTCGGCCGTCTCCGCGGACAGCAGCGCGCGATGGGTCACGTCCAGGCCCACCATGGTGAGGTCGAGATCCGAGGCGAACACGCGCTTGGCGGCCTCCGGATCGGCCCAGATGTTGAACTCGGCCGCCGGCGTGACGTTGCCGGCGCCGACCGCGCCGCCCATGATCACCAGCCGCTCGATCCGCTCCGCCAGCTCGGGATGGACGGCCAGCAGCAGCGCGATGTTGGTCAGCGGCCCGACGGCGGCGAGCGTGTGCGGGCGCTCGCGCAGCCTGCGGGCGAGCAACTCGACGGCGTGCACCGGCTCGGGAGGGCGCGACGGCGGCGGCAGGTCGGGCCCGTCGAGCCCGGTCTCGCCGTGCACGTCGGCCGCCGTGGCGGCGGGGTGGACGAGCGCGCGGTGCGCGCCCGCGGCGACCGGGACGTCGGAGCCGGCCACGTCGAGCACACGGATGGCGTTGGCGGTGACCTTCTCGATCGTCTGGTTGCCCGCCACGGTGGTGACGGCGCTCAGCTCCAGCTCCGGGCTCGCGACGGCCAGCATCAGCGCCATCGCGTCGTCGTGGCCCGGGTCGCAGTCGATGATCAGCGGCATTGCGCATCATCTTGGCGGGCGTCGTGTTCGGATGAGGGCATGCTGCTCGCCGCCGTCCTCGCCACCGCCTTCATCGCCCAGGCCAACCCGGTGCCGCCCACGGTCACCACCGGGGCCTCCGAGAGCATCACCACGAGCTCGGCGGTGGTCGACGGCACGGTCGATCCGAACGGCGCGGACACGACCTACCACGTCGACTACGGCACGTCGTCGGGCTACGGGCTCAGCACGCCCGAGTCGAGCGCGGTCACCGGCACCGATCCCGTGGCGGTCAAGGTCACGCTGAGCAAGCTGACCTCCAACACGACCTACCACTACCGCGTCGTCGGGACCAATGCGGCGGGGGTGACCCGGGGCGCCGACCGCACGCTGCGCACCGCCCAACGGCCGGAGCCGCCGATCGCCAGCACGCGCCCTGCGACGCAGAAGGGCCCGCTGAGCGCCGTCGTCAACGGGCTGATCACGCCGCGCGGACTGCCCACCACGGTGCACTTCCTGTGGGGGCCGACGACGGCCTACGGCGCGCAGACGCCCGACGTGGAGGTGGGCGCCGGGTTCAGCGGCGTGCCGGTCAACGCGACGTTGACCGGCTTGGCGCCGAACACCCGCTACCACTTCCGGGCGGTGGCCACGAACTCGCTCGGCACCCGCCGCGGCGGCGACCGCTACCTCACCACCGCGCAGGCGCCGACCGGCGTGACGATCACGCCGTCGATCACCCGCGTGGCGTTCGGCAGCGGCCTGCAGATCACGGGCGCGGTCACCGGCCAGGGCTCGGTGCCCGTCGCGCTGCAGCGCCAGGACGCGCCGTTCACCGGGCCTTACGTGCAGGTGGCGACCACGACCGCCGCGAGCAACGGCGCGTTCACGTTCTTCATCGGGTCGCTGCCGGCCACCGCCCGGCTGCGGGTGACCACGCTCACGCCGGTGGTCGCCACGAGCGCGCCCGTGCGCATCTCGGTGGCGGTGCGCGACGGCATCAGGACGTCGCGGCTGTCCCGGCACCGCGTCCGGATCTCCGGCACGCTGTCGCCCGCCGTGCCGTCCGGCGTGGTCTCGCTGCAGCGCCGGTCCGCGTCCGGCCACTGGCACACGGTGGCCCACGAGAAGCCCCGGAGCGCCGCGCGTTCACGCTCGCAATACCGCTTCACCGTCCGCCGGACGCGACGCGTGCAGGCGTTCCGCACCGTCGCGGTGCCGAACGACGACGGCCTCCACGTGCGCGGCTACAGCCGGACGGTCAGGATCGCGCGGCGCTGACGGCCCGGCGGGCGTCCTTGCCCGCGTGCAGGTCGCGGTCGACCGACCGCATGAGCGCGGCGCGGTCCGCGCCGTCATCCGGGTGGATCGCGCAGGACACCGTGATGGAGACCGGCCCGGCGCCCTCGCCGGGCACGATCTCGGCCGCCGAGGCGCGCAGCGCCTCCGCCAGCCGGCCGGCGGCCGCCGCGCCGGCGCCGGGCGCGACGACGGCGAACTCGTCGCCGCCGATGCGGGCCACGCAGTCGCCGCGGCGCACCTCGGCGGCCAGGCGGGCGGCGAGCTCGCGCAGGACGCGGTCGCCGGTGGTGTGGCCGAAGCGGTCGTTGATCTGCTTGAAGGCGTCGACGTCGGCCAGCAGCAGCGCGAAGCTCGCGCCGTCGCCGGCCCGCCGCCCGCCGGTCGGTGAGGCGGCGGCGAGCGCGCCGGTCAGGGCCTCCTCGAAGCCGCGGCGGTTGGCCAGCCCGGTCAGCGGGTCCTGGCGGGCGATCGCGTGCTCGTGGCGCTCGGCGGCCACCAGCCGGCGCTTGAGGAACCGGATCGTGGCCACCACCGCGACGTAGGCGACGCCGTAGCCGAGCGTGCGCTGGACCAGAAGGTGGTGCGGACCCGGCGAGGTCAGCAGCGGCGAGGCGTAGGTGCCGGTCTCCAGGACGGCCAGCGGCCAGGCCAGCCGGGGCGGGAAGAAGTAGGCGACGTAGAGCATCGGCAGCACGAGCACCGGCGCCATGTACGAGCCGGCGCCCCCGGTCAGCCACAGCGCGGCGCACACCAGCGGCTGCAGCGACGCGACGGCCACCGCGTGGCCGGTGATGCCGACCCGGGACCAGGGGATGGCGCGGCTGATGCAGCCGACGGCGTAGACGGCGGTGAGCGCCACCAGGCCCCAGAAGAGCGCCGGGTGCGCCTGCGGCGGCGCGGCCGGCAGCACGCGGCCGGCGATCGCGACCCCGACGCCGCCCAGCCACAGGAGCCCGGACACCGGGCCCATCAGCTCTCGCTCCTCCATCTCCCGGGTTAGTCGGCCCGGAAGATGGCGCCTTGATCACGCCCCCGCGGCTACCTGAGGACGGGCGCCTTGCGTGCCCGGAACGTCAGCCGCTTCGTCGTGGTCAGCCACGCCGGGTTCGTGATCGCGAACGCCAGCGTCACCCCGGCCTTGAACGGCCGCTTGGTGAACCGGGCGAAGGACACGGTCCCGGATGCCTTGCGCGTGGTGTACGGCTTCTTGAGCGCCTTCGGGCAGCCCTTCCCCTTGCAGCTGAGGGTCACCGTCGAGCCCTTCGGGACGTGCTTCAGCTGGAGCTTGGTCAGCTTGACCGCCGAGGAGTAGGCGAAGACCACGACCGCAGGGATGGCGAGCTTGTGCATCGCGGCCGGCGTCGCCGGGGCGGGCAGGACGGTGAAGTGACGCGCCGCCGGCGTCGGGTCGAGGTTGCCGGCCGTGTCGCGCGCCTGCGCCTCGATCACGTAGGCGCCGGCCGCGAGGCCGGAGACGACGTCGAAGTCCGCGCCCGTGCAGGCGCTGAAGCCCGGCGGCGCGAGGCCGGCGACGTCCTGGTAGACGCGGCACTGGAATGTCGCCCCGGGCTCCGATGTGAACGTGTATCGCAGCGACTCCGCGGCGGCGGCGGTGTAGCCGTCGGCGGGACCGCCGCCGAACGCCGTGTCCGGCGGCGTGGCGTCGATCGTGAAGCTGCGCGAGACGACGGTGGACGCGTAGAGGGCATCGAAGGCCTGGACGAGCAGCGTGTGCGGGCCGCCGGCGAGGCCGCTCACCGAGTAGGTCCCGCTCGTGCAGGCGACCGGCGCGTTGCTGTCGAGTTGGCAGCGGAGCGAGCGCACGCCGCTGCCGGTCCCATCGGCGCCGGCGAGCGTCCAGGTCAGCGTGTCCCCCGGCCCGTAGGTCCCGCCGTCGGGCCCGCTCGTCACGCTCACCGTAGGCGGCGTGTTGTCGATCCCGAAGTCGACCGTGTCCTCGTCCACGGCGCCATAGGAGTCGGTCGCGCGGAAGCGGTAGACGTGCTGGCCGTCGTCGAAGACCCGGGTGTCGAAGAGGCTCGGGATCTCCTGGTGGTCGTCGACGAAGTAGGCGTACGTGATCCCGTCGCTCTCCGGGTCGGTGGCGCTGCCGTTGAGCGTGGTCACGCCGCCGACCCAGGTGCCGGGCGAGGACGCCGTGGCGACGGGGGGCTTGTTCGGGTCGATCGTCACCACGACGTACGCCGGCCCGCCATAGCCGTCAGGCCCGAACAGGTTGCCGGGCGGGCCGCCCATCGGGCCCGTGAGCGACGTCACGCACTGGCCGTCGTATCCGTCGTCGTGGTTGGTGTAGCCGTTGTCGCCGAAGCCCCGGAAATCGTCGTCGTAGCCCAGCTTCAGCAACGATGTGGCGCCCGCCGGGACCCGGTAGACGTGGGCCGGGTCGATGTTCGCGAAGTCGGTCTGGCCCAGCGTGTTCCCGCCGCCGGTGAGCGGAGTGATCGCCGCGCTGCCCTGGAAGAGCGGATTCTGCGACTGCCCTTGGGCATCGGGGTCCGGGTCGACGTAGCGCTTCCAGCCGCCGACCCCGGCGCCTGCGCCCGAGATCCCGGCGCCTGTGTTCACGCACCCGTCGGCCCGCAGCTTGACCCGCGTGCCCCCGGTCAGCTGGTACTGCGTCGTCGTCAGCGGGGCTCCGACCGGCGGCTGGTCGATGCACACCTCGTCGCCCGCCAGGGTCGCCGGGCATGTCGCCCGGGCGGCCGCCGGCCATGCGACGAGCGCCGCGATCACCACCGTCAGGCCGCTCAGCGCGCGCCGACCGCTCACGGGGCGCGAGCCTACGCGTGCGCCTGTGGCAATGCAACTAGCCGTTTTCCGGCACGAGCCAGATCACGCCCAGCGGCGGGAGCGTCAGCTCGGCCGAGAACGGCTGGCCGTGCCAGCCGATCGCCCTCGGCCTCGACGCCGCCGAGGTTGCCCGAGTCGGAGCCGCCGTAGTAGCCGGAGTCGGTGTTGACCGCCTCGACCCAGCGGCCGGACCGCGGCAGCCCGAGCCGGTAGCTCGTCGCGCGGCGACCGGCGAGAGGTTGCATGCGACGACCACGACGTCGCGCTCGGAGTCCTTGGCGCGGCGCGGCGAAGGCGAACACGTTGTCGTCGGCCGCGTTGGCCTCGATCCACCAGAAGCCGCGCCGTCGGAGTCGCGTCTCCCACAGCGCGGGCTCGTCCTTGTAGACGCGGTTCAGGTCGCGCACCAGCGACTGGATGCCGGCGTGCTCGGGGTTCTCGAGCAGGTGCCAGTCCAGCGAGCGCTCGTGGCTCCACTCGCGCCTCCTGGGCGAACTCGCCGCCCATGAACAGCAGCTTCTTGCCGGGGTGCGCCCACATGTAGGCGTACAGCGCGCGCAGGTTGGCGAGCTTCTGCCAGCGGTCGCCCGGCATCTTGTGCAGCAGCGAGCCCTTGCCGTGCACGACCTCGTCGTGCGACAGCGGCAGGATGAAGTTCTCGCGTGAACGCGTAGACCAGCGCAGAAGGTCAGCTCGTGGTGGTGGTAGCGGCGGTAGATCGGGTCCTGCTGGAAGTAGCCCAGCGTGTCGTGCATCCAGCCCATGTTCCACTTGAAGCCGAAGCCCAGCCCGCCGACGTAGGTCGGGCCGCGAGACGCCCGGCCACGCCGTCGACTCCTCGGCGGCGGAGACGATCGCCCGGCTCGCGCCCGTGGAGCGACCTCGTTGAGCTCCTTGAGGAAGGCGACCGCGTCGAGGTCCTCGCGGCCGCCGTACTCGTTGGGCACCCACTCGCCCTCCTTGCGCGAGTAGTCGAGGTAGAGCATCGAGGCGACGGCGTCGACGCGGATGCCGTCGGCGTGGTACTCGCGCAGCCAGAACAGCGCGTTGGCGAGCAGGAAGTTGCGCACCTCGTGGCGGCCGAAGTTGAAGACCAGCGTGCCCCAGTCGGGGTGCGCGCCGCGGCGCGGATCGGCGTGCTCGTACAGCGCGCGTGCCGTCGAAGCGCGCGAGCGCCCAGTCGTCGCGCGGGAAGTGCGCCGGGCACCCAGTCGAGGATCACGCCGATGCCGCCTGCGTGCAGCCGGTCGACGAACTCGCGGAAGTCGTCGGGCGTGCCGAAGCGCGGCGTGGGCGCGAAGTAGCCGGTCACCTGGTAGCCCCAGGAGCCGGTGAACGGGTGCGCCATCACCGGCAGCAGCTCGACGTGGGTGAAGCCCATGTCGGTCGACGTAGGCGGCCAGCTCGTCGGCCAGCTCGAGGTAGGTCAGCGAGCGGTTGCCCTCCAGCGGGTTCAGCCGCCAGGAGCCGAGGTGGACCTCGTAGATCGACATCGGCCCGCGCAGCGGCTCGCGCTCGCGCGCGCGGCTCCAGCCACGCCGTCGTCGCGTCCACTCGTAGCGCGGCGGTCGTGACGACCGACGCCGTCTTGCGGCGGCACCTCGGTCTCGAACGCGAACGGGTCGGCCTTCAGGCGGATGCTCGCCGTCCTGGGCGCGGATCTCGTACTTGTAGCGCGGCCCTCGGCCACGCCGGGCAGGAACAGCTCCCAGATGCCGGACGCGCCGAGCGAGCGCATCGGGTGCAGCCGCCCGTCCCAGTAGTTGAAGTCGCCGACCACCGAGACCGCGCGCGCCGACGGCGCCCAGACCGCGAACGCCGTGCCGGTGACGCCGTCGACCTCGCGCACGTGCGCGCCGAGCCGCTCCCAGAGCTCCTCGTGGCGGCCCTCGCCGAGCAGGTAGCAGGTCGAGCTCGCCGAGCGTCGGCAGGAAGCGGTACGGGTCCTCGAGCGTGAGCTCCCGGCGTCGCCGTAGTCGACCTCGAGCTGGTAGCGCAGCGGCAGCTCGCGCCCTCGAGCGTCGCCCTCGAAGAGGCCCGCCGGGTGGACGCTGCGCGCAGCTCGACGCTCGCCGCCGCTCGGCGACGCGCGGCGACCTGCGCCGCCGCCGGGCCGGAACGCGCGCACGACGACGCCGCCGTTCGTGCGGGTGCGCGCCGAGGCAGGCGGTGCGGGTCGCGCGCTGGTCGCGGTGGACGATGGCGCTCGATGTCGGTGCCTCGATCATGCGTCATCAGCGGCTCGACTCGAGCAGCCGGAGGATCCCGGCGACCGGGATGCGACCCAGTCCGGCCGGTTGTTGAGCTCGTAGCGCAGCTCGTAGACCGCCTTCTCGAGCTCGAAGACCGCCAGCAGCTGGTCGGTCGGCCTGCTGGCCGGGCGGCAGCAGCGACGCGTCGACGGCGCTCGTGGTAGCCCGTCGAGGAAGCGCTCGCGCGCGCGCGTCCTCCCAGCCCTCCGGCGGCTCGGCGCCGCGCAGCAGCCGCGGCGCCGAGCGCGCGCGTAGGCGAACGAGCGCAGCATGCCCGCGACGTCGCGCAGCGGCGAGCGCTTGCGCCGGCGCTCGGGCAGCGGCCGCGCCGGCTCGCCCTCGAAGTCGAGGACCACCCAGCCGCGGTCGGACGAGCATCGTCTGGCCGAGGTGCAGGTCGCCGTGGGTGCGGATCACGCGGCCGCCGACGCCGACGTGCGAGAGCAGCTGCAGCTGCTCGCGCACGTCCTGGCCGCGGCCGGCGATCGGCGCCGACCGCCTCGGTCTCGGGCAGCTCGAGGAAGACGCGCTCGATCTGCTCGTCGACGTTCGCGGTGAGGAGCGACAGCGACTCGGTCGACGGCTCCTCGGGCGCGAAGGCCGGGTCGGTCGGGTCCGAGCCGAGCGCGGTGTGCAGCTCGCCGATGACGGCGCCGAGCGTCGCGCAGGCGGCTCGAGCAGCGCCTCGGGATCGTCGCGCCAGCTCGTCCAGCGCCAGCTCCCAGCCGTCGCGCGCGCCGGCCAGGAACTCCTGCAGGATGCCGAGCGTGGCGTCGATGCAGCCGGCCCTCGACCTCGTACCAGCCGGCCAGCGGCGCGATGTGCGGGAAGCCGCGCGCGGAGAGGAAGCGCAGCAGCTCGAGCTCGGGGTTGACGCCCGGCTCGACGCGCCGGAACGCCTTCAGGATCAGCTCGTCGCCGAAGACGACCGACGAGTTGGACTGCTCGACGCCCATCGGGCGCACGTCGACGGTCCCGCCGGGCCGGCGCCGGCCGACTCGGCCCAGCGGAAGACGAACTCGTCCTGGCTCGACCTGCGACCTCGCGCGTTGGCGCGCATGCGGTGCAGCAGCTCGCGGCCGTGCGCGGGGTCGGCGAGCGCGTCGTAGACCGTCCAGCCGTCGGCCTCGAGGATCACGCGCTCCGTCCAGCCGTCGTCGGCCGGCCGCAGCCCGAGCGGCACCTGGTAGGTCTCGTGCGTGCCGCGCCGGGAAGCGCGCCTCGACCAGGCACGAGCACGCAGCAGCGGCGGGCTCGGTCGCGCAGCGGCGACGCGTCGAGCGACGTCGATGTGCGCGACCTCGCGCGCCTTGGAGCGCGAACCAGCGCTGGGCGACGATCCAGTCGTTGAGCGCCTGCTCGTCGAGCGAGGCCAGGTCGCCCGCGGCGACGGTCGGCTCACGTCGTCATCCGGTCCGTCCTTGACGAGCTGGAACCAGTAGAAGCCGCGCGGCGCGAGCGTCAGCAGGTACGGCAGCTCGCCGATGCGCGGGAAGCGCGAGCGGCCGAAGATCTCCACCGGGCGAGCGCCCCTCGTAGGCCGACAGGTCGAGCTCCACCGCCTGCGCCGAGCGGGCGAGGTTGTGCACGCAGAGCATCACGTCGTCCTCGTAGGTGCGGACGTGGGCGAAGATCCGCGGGTTGGACGGCTCGAGCGGCTCGTAGGTCGCCGAGGCCGAAGACGGGGTGCTCCTTGCGCAGCGAGATGAAGCGCCGCAGCCAGCGCAGCAGCGAGTACGGCGTGCGCATCTGCGCCTCGACGTTGACCGCCTGGAAGCCGTAGACCGGGTCCATCAGCGGCGGCGCGTAGAGCTGGGCGAAGTCCGCGCGGCAGAAGCCGCCGTTGCGGTCGCCGGTCCACTGCATCGGCGTGCGCACGCCGTCGCGGTCGCCGAGGTAGACGTTGTCGCCCATCATGATCTCGTCGCCGTAGTAGAGGACCGGCGAGCCCGGCAGGCTGAAGAGGATCGCGTGCATCAGCTCGATCTCGTCGCGGCCGTCGTCGAGCAGCGGCGCGAGCCGCCGGCGGATGCCCACGTTGATCTTCATCCGCGGGTCCTTGGCGTACTCCGCGTACATGTAGTCGCGCTCCTCGTCGGTGACCATCTCGAGCGTCAGCTCGTCGTGGTTGCGCAGGAACAGGCCCCACTGGCAGTTGTCCGGGATGTCCGGCGTCTGGTCGAGGATCTCGTACGATCGGGTTGGCCTCCTCGCGGCGCACCGCCATGAACATGCGCGGCATCACGGGGAAGTGGAAGGCCATGTGGCACTCGTCGCCGTCGCCGAAGTACTCGACGACGTCGGCCGGCCACTGGTTGGCCTCGGCCAGCAGCACGCGGTCGGGGTAGTTCGCGTCGATCTCGGCGCGCACGCGCTTGAGGTACTCGTGCGTCTCCGGGAGGTTCTCGCCGTTGGTGCCCGTCGCGCTCGTAGAGGTAGGGCACGGCGTCGAGGCGGAAGCCGTCCATGCCCGAGGTCGAGCCAGAAGCGCAGGACCTCGAGCATCGCCTCCTGCACCTCGGGGTTGTCGAAGTTCAGGTCGGGCTGGTGGGAGAAGAAGCGGTGCCAGTAGTAGGCGCCGGCCTGGTCGTCCCACGTCCAGTTCGAGGTCTCGGTGTCGGTGAAGATGATCCGCGCCTCTTCGTAGCGGTGGACGGTGTCCGACCACACGTACCAGTCGCGCTTCGGGGCTGTCCGGGGCTCGAGCGCGCCTCCTGGAACCACGGGTGGTCGGACGACGTGTGGTTCATCACGAGGTCGGCGATCACGCGGATGCCGCGCTGGTGGGCGGCCTCGATGAAGTCGCGGACGTCGTCGACCGTCCCGTAGTCGGGCTGGATCGCGAAGAAGTCCGAGATGTCGTAGCCGCCGTCGCGCAGCGGCGACTTGAAGAACGGCAGCAGCCAGATGCAGTCGACGCCGAGCCACTGCAGGTAGTCGAGCTTCTCGGTCAGCCCGCGGAAGTCGCCCGAGCCGTCGCCGTTGGCGTCGAAGAACGCCCGCGTGTGGATCTCGTAGAAGACCGCCGTCTTGAACCACAGCGGCTGGGCCTCGAACCAGTGGCCCGGGTCGTTGCGGGTGCCGGCCGCCATCTAGAGGCACCTTCAGCACGTGCGCCTGCGTGCGCGTGGGGGTCCAGGCGGACGTAGTTGCCGCCGATGCGCCAGTCGAAGTGGTCGCCGGTGAACTGGTCCTCGACGGCGAAGACGGGCGGCAGGCCGAGCTGCGCGGGGATCGTCGACGAGGCCCTCCTGGGCGTGGTGGGGATCGAGGTTGGCGACGCAGATGACCGTGTTGCCCGGCTCCTGCTTGGCGTAGGCCATCAGCGAGTCGTTCTGCGGTGTCGAGCCAGTAGACGTTCGAGAGGTGCTGCAGCGCGGGGTTCTCGCGGCGGATCTCGTTCAGGCGGCGGATCATCGGCAGCAGCGGGCCGTCGAGCGCTGCGCTCGCTGGACCTCGTACTTCTCGGAGTTCAGGTACTCCTCCGAGCCCTCGCGGACCGGCACGTTCTCGAAGTGCTCGTAGCCCGAGTAGATGCCGTAGCTGGGGCTCGAGCGTGCCGGCGAGCATGAGCCGGCGTGACGAACGCGGGCGGGCCGCCGTGGACCAGGTAGGCGTGCAGGATGTCCGGGCGTGACCGGGAAGAAGTTGGGCCGGAAGTACTCGCGCTCCTCGCTCCAGGCCAGCTCGTTGACGTACTCCGTCAGCTCGTAGCGCGAGTTCTTCCAGGTGAAGTACGTGTAGGACTGCGTGAAGCCGAGCTTGCCGAGCTCGCGCATGACCGCTGCGGCGGGTGAACGCCTCGGCCAGGAAGACCACGTCGCGGTCGACCTTGTGGACCTCCTTGATCAGCCACTCCCAGAACGGGAACGGCTTCGTGTGCGGGTTGTCGACCCGGTAGAACTTCATGCCCGGCCTCGACCCAGTGCAGGAACACGTCCAGCCAGGCCTCCCACAGCGTCGCGCCAGGCGTCGCGTGTCCCAGTTGAAGTTGTAGATGTCCTGGTAGCGCTTGGGCGGGTTCTCGGCGTACTTGAGCGTGCCGTCGGGGCGCTGCTGGAACCACTCGGGGTGCTCGGTCAGCCACGGGTGGTCGGCCGACGCGTTGAGCGCGATGTCGAGGCAGACGTCCATGCCGTGGTGGTGGGCGGCGGCGCACAGGTCGCGGACGTCCTGCTGGGTGCCGAGCTCGGGGTGGACGGCGAAGTGGCCGCCCTCCGCGGCGCCGATCGCGTACGGCGAGCCGGGGTCGTCCGGGCCGGCGGTGAGCGTGTTGTTGCGGCCCTTGCGGTTCTTGCGCCCGATCGGGTGGAACGGCAGCAGGTAGAGCACGTCGAAGCCGAGGTCGGCGATCGTCGGGGACGAGCGCCTCGACCGCCTTCAGGCCGCCCCACGAGCGCGGGAACAGCTCGTACCAGGCGCCGAAGCGGGCCTTGACGCGGTCGACCTCGAGCGGGAGCGGCTGTCTCGAGCTCGGTCACGCCCTCCCGCTCCTGGCGCGGCCTCCATCGCCTCGAACAGCTCGGGGCCGAGCGCGGCCTCGAACTTGTGGTGCATGTCGGCCGTTGCCCGGCGAGCACCTCGTGCGCCGCCTCGATCGAGCGCTTGGCCGGGCCCTTGCAGCGCTCGAGCGCGCTTGCTGGAGCAGCACGACGCCCTCGGAGACCTCGCCGGAGAGGTCCTCGTCGAGGTCGGCCTCGACCTTGCGGCGCAGCTCGTCGTGCCAGGTCGCCAAGACGGTCCGTCCAGGCCTCGACCGTGAACTGCCAGGCGCCCGTGGTGGTCGACCGCGAACTCGCCTGCCCAGCGGACGCCGTTGATGTGCGCGTCGACGGCGTGCATCGGCGCCTCGCAGCCAGCGTCGCCCGCCCGGCGCCTTGTACTTGACGACGGCGCGCAGCTTCTCGTGGCCGTCGCGGAAGATGTCGGCGGAGACGGCGACGGTGTCGCCGACGGTGCGCTTGGCTGCGTACCGACCGGCATCGAGCATCGGCGCCGGATTCGCGATCCTGATCCGGCGCGGAGGTTCGCTGCGCTTCGGTGGCGGGCATCTCGGCGTGGAGTATCCGACAAGCGACTCTATGAACCTCTCTCGTAGCTCCGGCGTCCAACTGCACCCCACTTCGCTGCCCGCCGGCCGGCTCGGGCGCGGACGCGTACGCCTGGATCGACTGGCTCGCCGAGGCGGGCCAGTCGTGGTGGCAGATGCTGCCGCTCGGGCCGCCGGACGGCACGGCTCGCCCTACAAGGCCGCGTCGGCGTTCGCCGCCTCGCCGGCGCTGCTGGCAGCGCCGCGCGCGCCGGTGTCGGCGGCGGAGGCGGCGGCCTTCCGCGAGCGCAACGCGGACTGGATCGAGGACTGGATCCGCGTTCGGCGGCGCGGTGCGCTGGAGGACCAGGTGCGCTTCGACCGCGAGTGGGCGCGCGCTGCGGGACGTACGCGCGCGACGCGCGGCGTGCGGCTGATCGGCGACGTCCCGATCTACGTCGCCGCCGGCTCGGCCGACCACGCGCGCGCACCCGGAGCTGTTCCAGCGACGGGCGTCGTCGCCGGCGTGCCGCCGGACGCGTTCACCGACAAGGGCCAGCTGTGGGGCAACCCGCTGTACGACTGGCCGGCGATGCGCCGCGAGGGCCGCTACGGCTGGTGGATCGCGCGCTTCCGCCGCGTCTTCGAGCTCTTCGACCTCGTCCGGATCGACCACTTCCGCGGCTTCGTGGCCTACTGGGCGGTGCCGGCGGACGCCCGAGTACGCCTTGGCGGGCCGCTGGCGGCGCGGCCCGGGGCGGGCGCCGTTCGACGCGGCGCCGGGAGGCGCTGGGCGCGCTGCCGGTGATCGCCGAGGACCTCGGCGTGATCACGCCGCCGGTGCACGCGGCTGCGCGAATCGCTCGGCTTCCCGGGGATGGCCGTGCTGCAGTTCGGCTTCACGCCGTCGGAGCGCCGCACCCCGCACGTGCCCGAGAACCACGTCGAGAACCAGGTCGTCTACACCGGCACGCACGACCACGACACCATCCGCGGCTGGTACGACACGCTGCACGCCGGACAGCAGCGCGCAATGGTCGCCGCGACCCTGTCGCGGTTCGGCATCGACGAGCCCGAGCCGCACTGGGCGCTGATCCGGCTGGCCTACGCGTCACCGGCCCGGATCGCCATGGTCCAGGCGCAGGACGTGCTCGGGCTCGGCGTCGGAGGCGCGGATGAACCAGCCGGGGTCGGTCGCGCGGGCGTGGCAGTGGCGGCTCGATGCGATCCCGTCGCGGGATGCGGCCGCGCGGTTGCGGGAGGCGGCGGAGGGCGCGGGCCGGGTGGCGTAGGCCGCGCGTGCGGATCTTTGCGCCGCGCCTTGCCGCCGGCGAACGACTGGCTGGGTAAGCAGGGGGTCCTTCGGGCGGTGTGGCGGGCTCGGTGATCGGTTTCCAACTCCGACCTCTGCGGTCGAGCTATCTGAGTCGCGCATACGGTGCATGAACCAGCACGCCAACTTCCGGTGCACGCTGACTATGGTCGACCGTGGTCGATTGGTGCGCAGCGGCGATCGATCATGCGCGGCGGAAGGCTCACCCACTCCCTACCCAGCCGGCCGTTCGCCGAGGCCGCCCTGGCGCCTCACTCGCCGCGCGCGCGGTCGACCAGGCTCGCCGGCGCGATCTCGCAGTACGCCTCCTCCAGCGCCCCCGCGATCTCGTTCCAGTCCAGGCCGCGGTTCAGGTGCACACCGAGCCACCCCCGGTGGCCCACGTAGGGCGGGCGGAAGTAGTGGTCGGGCTCGCCGGCGACGAACGCCTCCTGCATCCCGGGCGGGGCGGCGCACCAGACGCACAGGCGGCCGTCGCCGTGGTGGTCGTCCCAGAACGTGGCGAACGACTTCTTCCCGCGCACGAACCAGGCCGGCGTGCCGTGGCTCAGCCGCTCCTCCACCTCGGGCAGCGCGAGGCAGATCTCGCGCACCCGGTCCAGCTCGGTTGCGTGTCCCACGTCACACACCGTACGGCTACGCTCATCCGGCCGATGGCCGCGCCGCCCACCGAGCACGAGATCCTGAACGTCAACCGCCGCTACCACGACGTGGCGGCCGAGTCCTATGACGCGAAGTGGGGGATCTCGTTCGGCGAGATCGGGCACCGCCAGGTGCTGGGCAAGGTCGCCAAGCTGCTCGGCCCGCGACCCGGGCCGTTCGGCCGCTCGCTGGAGATCGGCGCGGGGACGGGCTACTTCTCGCTCAACCTGCTGCAGACCGGCGTGGTGGGCGCGGCCACGTGCACCGACATCAGCCCGGGGATGCTGGCCACGCTCGAGGGCAATGCGCAGCGGCTCGGCCTGGACGTGGAGACCGTGGCCTGCGACGCCGCCGAGCTGCCGTTCGACGACGAGTCGTTCGACCTCGTGCTCGGCCATGCCGTCCTCCATCACCTGCCGGACCTCGACCGCGCGTTCGCCGAGTTCCACCGGGTGCTGAGGCCTGGCGGGACGCTGTTCTTCGCCGGCGAGCCGTCGCGCACCGGCGACCGGCTCGCCCGGCTGCCCAAGCAGGCCGCCGTGCGGGTGTCGCCGCTGTGGCGCAGGGCGATGCGCGCGCGCCCCGCGCCCGTGCACCAGGGCGACGACGCCGCCGCCGAGCACGCGCTGGAGGCGGTCGTGGACGTCCACGCGTTCGTGCCCGCCGACCTCGATGACCGGGCGAACGCCGCGGGGTTCCGGGACGTCCGCGTGCGCGGCGAGGAGCTGCTGGCCAACTGGTTCGGCTGGTTCAACCGCACGCTGGAGGCCAGCGCCGACCCGGCCGACGTGCCGTGGGGCTGGATCCAGTACGCCTACCGCGGTTACATCCTGCTCCAGCGCATGGACCGCGTGCTGCTCGAGCCGCGGCTGCCGCCGCGGATCTTCTACAACCTGATGGTCGCCGCGCGAAAGTGAGCCGGCCCGAGCCGCCCAGCCCGCTCGACTTCCTGCGGGACCCCCGGGCGGCCGTGGACACCGGGCTCGGCCCGCTCGCCTTCGTCATCACCAACGCCGTCGCCGGGCTGCACACCGCGGCGGCCGTCGCCGTCGGCGTCGCCGTCGTGCTGATGATCGAGCGCCTGCTGCGCCGCCGGCCGGTCGTCAACGCCGTCGGGGGCCTGCTGGGCACCGGCCTGTGCGCGTTCATCGCGCTGCGCACCGGCAAGCCGACGGGCTATTTCGTGCCGCGGATGCTCTACCAGCTGGCGCTGGCCGTCGTGTTCGCCGGCTCGGTGGTGGTCCGCCGCCCGCTCCTCAGCTTCATCGTCGCGACGCTGTATCGCGCCGACCCGGGCTGGACCGACCACCCCGCCGTGCGGCGGACGATGAACGAGCTCACGCTCGCCTGGGCGCTGCTGTTCGGCGTGCGGGGCGCGGTCTACGCGGTGCTGATCCTCAGCGGCAAGGTCGGCTGGCTGGCCGCGGCGTCGATCGTCATGGGCTGGCCCGCGTTCGCGCTGTTCATGTTCGGCTCCTACCGCTACGGCCCGCGCCGGATCGAGCAGCTGCACGGACCGCCTCCGCGGCGCGCCGCGACTCCTTGAGGTGCCGGTACACATAGGTCCAGTCGCCCTGCAGCGCGCGCAGCCGCGTGCGCTCGCCGGGGCGGATCAGCGCCGACGGGCGCACGCGCACGTCCATCCCGGCGTCGGCCAGCACGTCGAGGGCGCGCTCGGCCATCCACACCTGGCCGAACGCCGTCGGATGCACGTGGTCGGCCATCACGAGGTTGCGCGCGCCGAAGCCGCGCAGGTCGAGCACCAGCGCGCCGGAGCCCAGCACCGCCGCGTTGGCGGCGCGCACGTCGGCCCGCGGCCGCCCGAGGCGCTCGGGCAGCGCGACCGCCAGCACCCGGTCGCAGCGCTCGCGCAGGAACGCCAGCGCCGCCGCGTGGTCGGCCGCGAACGCCTCCGGATCCCAGTCCGGCGCCCGCACGTCGTTGACCCCGATGTAGAGGCAGCCCAGGTGGTAGCGCGCATCCGCGACGGCGTTGCGCTCCACGTACGCCGGGATCTGCTCCGCCACCACGTCCCGCGCCCGCGCGCCGTCGACGGCGTACGTCGTGAACGGCAGCCCGAGCCCGCGCGCCACCCACAGCGCCCACGACTGCAGCGCGACGCCCCACTGGAGCTCGCCGCCACCGTTGGTGATCGAGTCCCCGAACGCGAGGACGCCGTAGCGCGCGCTCACACGCGGAAGTCGCGGCGCACGGCCTTCGCGCCCACCAGCGTGACGGTCACGCGATAGCTGCCGCGCCGGCTCGTCCGGACCGTCAGCGCGCGGCCGGCGGCGGTGGCGGAGAACGACCGCCGCATCACCCGCGTCCACACGTGCCGGTGCCCGCGCCTGACGTGCTGCTCCACGGTCACCTCCGTGCCGGCCGTCCGCGTGAGCCGCACGGTCACCCGCGCCGTCTTGCGATTGTGCGCGACCGCCACGGCGACCGACACGATCCGCAGCGGTATCACGGGCGTGACCGTGACCGTGGGCGTCGGCGTGGGCGTGACGACGGGGGGCGGGGTCGGCGTCGGCGTCGCGACCACCGCCTGCGGGCAACCATGATTGCTCGCCGGCCCGGGCTGCGCCGGGCACTGGTCGTCGAGCGCGGGCACGCCGTCGCCGTCCGGGTCGTCGCCGCGCGGCGTCGGGTCGCAGGCGTCGCCGATGCCGTCGTGGTCGGCGTCCGCTTGGTCGGGATTGGCGACCTGCGGGCAGTTGTCGCAGGCGTCACCGAGCGCGTCGGTGTCGCGGTTCGCCTGATCGGCGTTCGCCACGGACCGGCAGTTGTCCCGCGCGTTCACCACGCCGTCGTGGTCGTCGTCGCAGGACACCCACGCGCTCCCGTCGGTCGTGCGCAGCTCTCCGCCGTCCGGCGTCACGGGCTCCTGGGCGGCGGCCAGCGCGCCCACCGCGTCCAACCGGCCGCCCGCCGCCGAGATGCCCTGCATCGCGGCCCGGGGGTCGACCCCGCCGCGCAGCGCATCCGCGAGCCCGAGCGCGTCGCCGGGGTCCAGGCTCGGAGCGACCAGCGCGGCCACGCCCGCGACCATCGGCGCCGCCATCGACGTGCCGCTCAGCGGCTTGACGACGAGATGGGTCTGGCCGGCGGACCAGAAGTCCGAGTAGATGTTCTCGCCGGGCGCGAACAGGTCCACGGAGCTCGCGCCGACGTTGCTCTCGCAGCTGGGCGAGTCGTTCTGCGTGCTGGCGCCGACGCAGACCACGTTCGGGGCGTCCTCCGAAGAGCTGCACGGATAGACCGGGCTCGCGTCGTCGTTGTTCCCTTCGTTGCCGGCGGCGACCACGAAGAGCGTGTCGCTGTGGGCGTTGAAGAAGTCGTCGAACTCGGAGGCGATGGCGTCCCGCTCGACCCGCGGCAGCAGCGGGTCGGTGGCGAAGGAGGCGACGACGATCTGCGCACCGTTGTCCACCGCGTACTGGAAGGCGGCCTTGACCGAATCGACCGTGCCGCCCCCGCAGTCGTCGAGCGCCGGCACCGGCAGGATCTGCGCGTGCGGGGCCACGCCGGCGATGCCGTCGCCGTCGTGCGCGGCGGCGACGACGCCCGCCACGGCGGTGCCGTGATCCGGCGGCGGGGTGCCGGCGGGACAATCCGCGCCGTTCGGCACGTCGGGGCCCGGGGTGATGCTCGAGAGCTGCGGCGCGATGTCGCCGTTCGTGGTGTCGATCCGGGTGTCGACCACGGCCACCGTCTCCCCGCTGCCGTCGTAGCCGTCGTCCCAGGCCTGCTGGGCGTCGATGTCGACGTCATCGTGATGCGAGACGATCGTCTGGCCGTTGCTCTCCAAGCCCCATTCGAAGCGCCACCACGCATCCGCCGGCGTCGCCGCAGCGTGGAACACGACCTGGTGGCCGAGATCGGCCCGCGCGAGGGCCGGGAGGGCGGCCAGAAGCGTCCAGGCCACGAGGAGGGAGAGCGCGAGGCGCGTGCGCACGTGCGTCACCCTCGTATAGTCGGCCATATGCCCTGGGCCTTTAGTAAAGACATCGGGGAGGTCCGTTGCCTGACCTGAGCGGACCGGCGGTGGGGACGTGGAGCGGCGGGCGCTTCATGCGCTTCGGGGAGCCGATCGACGACGATCGGCTCATCGCCCTCCTGCGCCCCGACCAGGGTATCGCCAGCGTCCTGACGGCGGATGCCTATGGCGCCGGCGAGGCCGATCGGCTGCTGGGCCGCGCGCTGGCCGGCGTGCCCCGCGAGAGCTATGCGCTGGCGGGGGCGATCGGGCACGACTTCTACGCCGGCGAGCGCGACGGCGCCAAGGGCTTCCCCCGCTTCACCGACCCGCGGCTGCGGGGGCCGGCGCAGTACGCGGACTATGTGCGGATGGCCACGGAGCGGAGCCTCGAGCGCTGCGGCGTCGACCGCTTCGACCTGCTGCTGCTGCACAACCCGGACCGCACCGGCTACACCAGCGAGGCGGTGTGGGACGCGCTGGAGGCCGTGCGGGCGGACGGGCTGACCGACCGGCTCGGCGTCGCGCCCGGGCCGGCCAACGGCTTCACGCTCGACGTCATCGACTGCTTGGAGCGCTTCGGCGACCGGATCGACTGGGCGATGGTCATCCTCAACCCGCTCGAGCCCTGGCCGGGCGAGCTCGTCCTGCCCGCCGCCGAGCGCCACGACGTGAAGGTCATCACGCGCGTCGTCGACTACGGCGGGCTGTTCCACGACGACGTCATGCCGGGCCACGCGTTCCCCCGCCACGACCACCGCGGCTTCCGGCCGCCGGGCTGGATCGAGGCGGGCCGCGAGAAGCTCGACCGGATGCGCCCGATCGCCGCAGCGCACGGCCTGACACCGCTGCAGCTGGCGTGCCAGTGGAACCTCGCCCACGCCACGGTGCGCGTCGTCGCGCCCACGCTCATCGAGGAGGCGGGCTCGGCCAAGCCGATCGAGGCCAAGCGTGCGGAACTGGCGGCGTTGCCGGAGCACCTCCTCCTGAACACGGCCGAGGTCGAAGCGATCCGGCGGATCGGCGACAACGCCGGCTCGATGGTCCTCAAGGGCGCCGCGCCCGATTTCACCGGCGACCCGCTGCCGGACCGCTGGCCGCTCAGCCCGGAGCTGTCGGCGCTCGCCGGCCGCTGGGGGATCGAGCCGGCACGTGACCTGACAAAGGCCGCTTAAGCCGCCGCGCCCACCGTCGATTAAGCGGGCAGATGCTTCGTCTGCCCGCCATCGGCGCCGTCCTGGTTCCGCTCGCCCTGCTCGCTCTGGCCACGTTCGGCACGCCGCACCGGCCCAACGTCTCGGTCCACCGCGACACCCGCGGCCAGCTGCAGGACGTCGACCTGGCTAGCGTCGTGCAGACCGCCCAGGCCGACTCGACCGCCGACGGCCTGCCCACGACGTGGTGCGGCGACGAGCTGACGGGCAACGACACCGCCCACGCCGCCACGCCGGCGAACGCGCCGCAGTTCAAGCTGGTCTACGCCTACGCCGCCGACCGCCCCGACCGCTTCACCGGCTGGGCGAGCGCGCTGCAGGCCAACGTGGCGATCGTCGAGCGCTTCCTCAGCGCCGAGGACGGCGGGAAGAAGGCGCTGCGCTTCGACATGGGCACGCGCTGCGGCCCGCAGTACGTGGACATCCAGTCCGTCCGGCTGCCCGGTCCGCGCTCCACCTACGCCGACAACTTCAACGCGATCGAGAGTGCGGTGGGCAGCGCACTCGGCTCCGCCTCCGGCCCGCGCGACGCCATCATCCTGGCCGACGGCCTGTCCGGCTCGACGCAGGAGTACGGCCTCGGCGAGACGGTCCTCGGCCCGAGCGGCGAGGTCCCCGGCGCGGCCAACGTGCACAACGGCGGCGGCCTGACCTCCGTGCTGTTCAGCCGCGACGGCGCCGCCGCCCCGGGCGCCGCCAAGTGGGGCTGGTGGCCCGAGGGCATGCTGCACGAGATGACGCACAACCTCGGCGCCGTGCAGTGGGGCGCGCCGCACTCCACGGAGCCGCGCGGCCAGTCACTGCCCCAGTACGGCCACTGCTGGCAGGGCGCCGACGTCATGTGCTACGTCGAGGACTCGGGCGCCGCCCACCCGATGCAGATGGACTGCGCCGCGCTGCCGGGCGCGATCCCGGAGAGCTACGACTGCGGCCACGACGACTACTTCAACCCCGCCCCGGCGCCGGGCAGCTACCTGGCCACCCACTGGAACACCTACGACTCCGTGTTCCTCGCGCCATGTGGCGACATCGCCCCGGCCTGCGGCGGCGGCCAGCTGTGGGTGCCCACGCCGCCGGCGGACACCGGCGCCCCGAGCGTGACCGGGCCGGTGCACCGCGGCACGGCCGTCGTGGCCCAGCCCGGTGTGTGGTCCAACGCTCCCGCGAGCTACGCCTACACGTGGCAGCACCTCAACGGCGGCCGCTGGGCGAGCATCGCCGGCGCCACCGGCCAGCGCTACCTCCCCACGGCCGGCGACATCGGCCTGCGCCTGCGCGTCGTCGTGGTGGCGAGCAACGACGACGGCAGCGCCAGCGCCGCGTCCGCCCCCACGCTGCCGGTCGGCGCCACCGGCGTCAGCCGGGCGGCCAGCTCCAACCACAGCGCCCGCGCGTCCGCCTCGAAGGCGAAGGCTTCGCGCGCGAAGGCGCGCCGCTCCCGCCGCCACCGGGCGCGCAAGAAGAAGCGGCATCGAAACTGAGCCACAATGGTGGGGTGGCCGAGTCGCTGCGCGGCAAGCTCATCCTCGCCTCACCCGTCCTGCGGGACCCGAACTTCGCCCGTACCGTCGTCCTGATCGCCGAGCACACCGACGACGGCGCCATGGGCCTCGTGCTCAACCGCCCGGCGACCTCGACCGTGGGCGAGGCCGTGCCCGACCTGTCCTGGCTGGCGGGGGATGAGGAGCCCGTCTACGTCGGCGGCCCGGTGGCCGAGACCGCGGTGATCGTGCTGGCCGAGTTCGAGCAACCGGAGCTGGCCGGCGCCCTGGTCGAGGGCGACCTCGGCTTCATCGGCGCCGACGCCGACGACCCGGAGCGGCTCGACGGCGCCATCCGCCGCGCCCGGGTGTTCGCCGGCCACGCCGGCTGGGGCCCCGGCCAGCTCGAGGACGAGCTGGCCGAGGAGGCATGGATCATCGAGCCGCCGCAGCGCGACGAGATCTTCACCGAGGACCCGGCCGACCTGTGGGCGGCCGTGCTGCGGCGCAAGGGCCAGCGCTACGCGCTGCTGGCCACGATGCCGCCCGACCCGACGGTCAATTAGTCCTTCAGGCGGTAGCCGGCGCCACGGACGGTCTCGAGCTGCGTGACGCCGAACGGCCGGTCGATCTTGTCGCGCAGGTAGCGGACGTAGACGTCGACGATGTTCGAGCGGTTCTCGTAGTCGTAGTCCCAGGCGTGCTCGAGCAACTGGTAGCGCGACAGCACCTCACCGGGGTGGCGCATGAACGTCTCCAGCAGCTGGAACTCCTTGGCGGACAGGTTGACCTCGTTGTCGCCGCGCCAGACGCGGCGCGACGCCGGGTCGAGCTTCAGCGAGCCCACCTCGAGCACCGGCGGGCGCTCCACGGGCCCGCGGCGCGCCAGCGCGCGCAGCCGGGCGAGCAGCTCGGCGAACGAGAACGGCTTCGCCAGATAGTCGTCCGCGCCGCCGTCCAGGCCGGCCACCCGGTCCTCCACCGAGTCGCGCGCGGTGAGCATGATCACGGGCGACCAGATCCCGTCCTCACGCAACCGCCGGCACGTCTCGAAGCCGTCGATGCCGGGGAGCATGACGTCGAGCACGATCGCGTCGTAGCCCGTCGACCCCGCCATCCACAGCGCGTCCTCGCCCTTGATGGCGACGTCCGCGGCCAAGCCCTCCGAGCGCAGACCACGCCGGATAAGGCTCGCCATCTTGATCTCATCCTCGACCACGAGCACTCGCATGCCACTCATGCTTCCGGTGTCGGGTGAGTTGTAGATGAGAGCGGCAGTGAGATCCAGACGTCGGCGCCCCGGTCGCGGTTGGAGGCGTGGGCGCTGCCGCCGTGCGCCTGGGCGACCGCCGAGGCGATGGCCAGCCCCAGCCCGGCGCTGCCGCCGCCGCGCGCCTGGTCGGCCCGGGAGAAGCGCTCGAAGGCGTGCGGCAGGAACGCCGGCGGGAAGCCGTCGCCCTCGTCGCACACGTGCAGCTCGACCGTCCCGTCCTCGCGCCGGACGCTCAGCGCCACCGCCCCGTCGCCGTAGCTGAGCGCGTTGTCGACCAGGTTGGCCAGCGCCTGCTCCAGCCGCGCCGGGTCGGCCTGGACGACCACGCCGGGCGCGGGCTGCGGCTCCAGCGGCCGGCCCTCGGCGCGCGCACGGGTCTGGAAGCGGGCCACCACGCGGCGCATGACGTCCTCGGCGTCCAGCGACTCCGGCCGGACGGGCAGCCGGCCCTGGTCGGAGCGGGCGATCACCAGCAGGTCCTCGGCGAGCCGGGACAGCCGCTCGGTCTCCTCGGCGGCCGAGCGCAGCGCGGCCTCCTGCTCGGAGCGGGTGTGCCGCCCGCGCAGGGCCAGCTCGAGCTCCATGCGCAGGATCGACAGCGGCGTGCGCAGCTCGTGCGAGGCGTCGGAGACGAACGCCCGCTCGCGGTCGAACGCCACCTCCAACCGCCCGAGCATCTCGTTCAGCGTGCGCCCGAGCCGGCTCAGCTCGTCGTTGGCCAGCGGCACCGGGAGGCGGCCGCCGCTCTCGGCCGCCGTGATCGCGGCGGCCCGGCGCCGCATCCGCTCGACCGGCCGCAGCGCGGCCGCGGCCATCGCGTAGCCGACGCCGGAGGCGATCAGCAGCGCCAGCGGGCCGCCGACGGCCAGCAGCGCATGCAACGCGTCGAGCGCGCGCTCGCGCTGCACCAGCGACTCGCCCACCACGACGACCGCGGAGCCGTGCGGCGTGCGGGCCGGGCGCGCGTAGAGGCGCAGCTCCTCGCCCTTGCGGCCGGGGCGGTCGGTGATCACGACGCGGCGCCGCGCGCGCGCCGTCTCGGCCGGGGAGAGCAGCGGCGCGGGGCCGGCGCCCGGCGTCGTGTCGATCACCTGGCCGGTGGGCGTGAGCGCCTGGGCGAACGCCTCGCCGGTGCGCACCAGCCGACCGCGGCCGGTGCCCGTGCGCACGAGCGCGGCGGCGTCCCCGGCGCGGGCCGCCAGGCCGTCGTTGATCGTCGAGTCGAGGTTGTTGGCCACGAGCACGCTGAGCACGATCGACGCGGCGGCGAGCAGGATCGCCATCACGCCGGTGAACGCGAGCGTCAGCCGGACGCGCACGGGCAGGCGGGCGAGCGGACGCGGCCAGTTCAGGCGCATGTCTTGTATGTAGCGCGTCTACTCCCCGATCCACCGCCCGGCCTCGTCCGCCCAGCGCAGCGCGGTGAGGTAGGCGTCGGCCAGCTCGGCCGGATCGTCGTCGGCGCCGGCGGGGAAGTGCCCCTGCTCGTAGCCGAGCACGGTGGAGAGCACGCGCCCGCGCCGGCCCTCGTGGCGCAGCAGCGCGCCGGTGATCTCCTCCGACAGCGGCAGCGACTCGAGCACCTCCTCCATCGGCGCGTCGAGCAGCGCGTCGGCCACCGACAGCAGCCCGACGGTGAACAGCCGGTCGCGCTCCTCGTCGGTCGGGGCCCGGCCCAGCAGCTCGCACATGCGCCCGCGCAGCAGCGCCAGCGCGACGAGCTGGTCCGGCGCGTCGGGCACGGCCGACAGCGCCATCACGGTGGCCCAGCGTCGCACCGCGCGGGTGCCCAGCAGCGTCAGCGCCTCGCGCACCGTGTCGATCCGCCGCGGCAGCGCGAAGTAGGCCGAGTTGACGTAGCGCAGCAGCCCGAGCGACAGCCCGACGTCGGCGCCGATCACGCGCTCGATGTCCTCGAACGAGGAGCCCGCGGTGGTCAGCTCGCCCAGCGCGTGCAAGGACGCGAACGCGCCCTGCGGCGCCCCGCCGCCGCCGCGCGGGCGGGTGAAGAACTCGCCCTGGAAGAGGCTGAAGCCGAGCACCCGGCAGCGCTGGAGCTGCTCGTGCGAGCCCACGCCGGTGGCCACCAGCTCCAGCCCGCGGGACGCCGGCTCGGCGATCAGGGCCTGGAGCTCCTCGTCCTCCCGCCCCGGCACGCGCACCTTGACCACGCCGCAGTGCGGCAGCAGCGCTTCTCCGCCGCCCTCGTAGTCGTCGATCGCCACCGTGAAGCCCGCGCGGCGCAGCGCCTCGGCCCGCTCGGCGTCGGTGTCGGGGTGGATCTGGAGCACGGCGCGGTCGCCCGGCAGCTCGGGGATGCCCGCGGGCGGGGCGTCGAGCCAGATCGCCCGGCTGCCGCCCAGCTCCAGCAGCTCGGCCGGCTGGTAGCCCTCGAGCACGCTGCCGTCGCCCACCAGCTCGTAAGCCACGACGTCGCGGCGCCCGTCGACGACGGGCCAGCGCACGATCGCCACGCCCAGGCGGCCGGGCAGCTCGGCGGCGGGCGGCGCGGCGGGCGTGAGGTCGCGGTCGATGCCGCGCCAGCCGGCGAGCCGGCCCTCACCGTCGTGCATGGGGATCGAGCTCGTCTCCACCGTGCGCCACGTGCCGTCGGCGTGCAGCCGGCGCACGACCCCGGACCAGCCGTCGGCGCGCAGCGCCGGCCGGTCCTCGGCGTGCGTGAGGTCGGCCAGCGGGCGGCCGACGAGGTCCTCGAGGCCGAGCAGCGCCTCACCGGCCGGGTTGGAGAAGGTCAGGCTGCCGTCCGGGTCGCACGTCCAGATCCAGTCCGGCGCCGCGTCGACCAGGGCCCGGTAGGACGCCTCGGAGGCACGCAGCTCGTCGGCCGCGCGCTCCAGCGCGGCGATCCGTTCGCTCTGCGCGGCCGCGTCGGCCGCCGCGCGCTCGCGGTCGGCCTTCGCCCGCGCCGCGACCCGCCAGAGCGCGACGGCCAGCGCCAGCGCGAGCACGGCGAGCACCACGACGACCACCGCCATCGGCGCGGAGGCTACCGGCGGCCGCGGTCGCCATGAACCGACGGACACGAGTGTGCGTATACGGACACGAGGACCGGAAGCGGCGCCCGCTCATAGACCCCCCTCTCGGCGGGCGCCATGTCTCAACCGCCCGGCTCGGCCATGGCAGGCCGGGCCGGGCGGGTGGGACCGAGTCTTGCCATCATCCGGCGGCATCGCCCCCTTGCCCCGCATCTACGTCACCGGGCACCGCAACCCGGACACGGACTCGATCGCGGCCGCGATCGGCTACGCCGAGCTGATGGGGCGCCTCGACGCCGACTACGAGTACGTGCCGGTGCGGCTCGGGGACCTCAACACCCAGACGCGCTGGGTGCTCGAGCGGGCCGGCGCGCGTGAGCCGGACTTCCTCGCCCACGTCTTCCTGCGCGTGCGCGACGTGATGCGCGACGAGTTCCCGCTGGCCGCCGACGACGAGCCGGTGCGCCGGGTCGGGCTGCAGATGGCGCGCGAGGACCTCGACCTCGTGCCGATCGTCGACCAGGGCGGCGCGCTGGCCGGCGTGATGACCGAGCGCGCGCTGGCCCGCCGCTACATCCGCGAGTCGCGCCGGGCCTCGCGGCTCGACGCGCCGGCGCGGGTGAGCGCGATCGTCGAGGTCCTGGAGGGCCGGCAGGTGGCCGGCGAGGACCGCCAGATCGCCGGCCGCGTGTGGGTGATGGCGATGGAGATCGGCCAGCTGCCGAGCGAGATCCACGAGGGCGACGTGGCGGTGGTCGGCAACCGCGAGGACGCGCAGCTCGCCTCGATCGAGCTCGGCGTGGGGCTGCTGGTGCTGTCCAACGGCAGCGAGCCCGCGGACGCCGTGCTGGCGGCGGCGCGCGAGCGGGGCACGGCCGTCGTCTGCTCGCCGCTGGACACCTACGTGACCGCCCGCATGATCACGCTCTCGGCCCCCTGCCGCGCGCTGATGGACCCGGAGCCGCTGACCGTCCGCCCCGATGACCTGTTGTCCGACGTGGCCGACGAGGTCAAGGAGGTCCACTACCGCGCGGCCGTGGCCGTGGACGGCGCGCGCAGGCCGATCGGCCTGGTCACCCGCACGGACCTCGTCGGACCCGCAGCCGCGGCGGGTGATCCTGGTCGACCACGCCGAGCAGGCGCAGAGCGTCCCCGGCGTCGAGCAGGCCGAGATCGTGGAGATCCTCGACCACCACCACATCGGCTCGATCGAGACCAAGATCCCGGTGCGCGCGACGTTCGACCCCGTCGGCTCGACGGCCACGCTGGTCATCGAGCGCTTCCGGCAGAACGGGATGGAGCCCAGCGGCGCCACCGCCACCGTGCTCCTGGGCGCGATCCTGTCCGACACGGTCATCCTCAACTCGCCCACGGCCACCGACCGCGACCGGGCGGCCGTGGACTACCTGGAGCGCGTGCTGCGGCTGGACGCCACCGACTTCGGCCGCGAGATGTTCGAGAGCACGTCGGACCTCTCGCGCATCGGGGCCGAGGAGATCGTCTCCCGCGACGCCAAGGTGTACGAGGCGGGCGGCGGGCGCTCGCTGTGCATCGCCCAGGTGGAGACGGTCGGCCAGGCGCTGGACGAGCGCCGCGACGAGCTGCTCCGGGCGCTCGAGTCCGTCCGCGAGCGGCGCGACTACGCGCTCTACGCCCTGATGGTCACCGACATCCTGGCCAAGGACACCGAGCTCTACGTCAGCGGCGACACCGGCCCGCTCGAGCAGGCCTTCGGCGAGTCGGTCAAGGACGGCGTGCTCGACCTGCCGGGCGTGATGAGCCGCAAGAAGCAGGTCGCCCCAAAGGTGCTCGCCGCGTTCTGATCGCGGGTAGGGTCGTCACATGGCCCTCAGACGACAGAAGAGCCGCAAGCAGCAGGTCACCGACCTCGCTGTCGACTACCGCAAGGCCGCCGGCAAGGCGGCGAAGGGCGCCACCAAGGCCGCCAAGGGCACCGCGGTCTACAAGACCACGCAGAAGACGCCCGGGGTGAAGCGCCTGCCGGTCATCGTCGCCGCCGCCGGCGTCGTGGCAGCGGCGGTGGCCGCCAAGCTCATCATCGGCCGCCACGGAGAGCCGTCGACCGCCTGACCCGCCGGAACTCGGCGATCTCGGGCGTGGGTCCCACGCGGTCGCGCCGGCCCAGCCGGCGCGGCTGCACCGGCCGCTCGTCGCCCGGCCCGACCCGGCGGGCGCCGGCGCTCGGGCGCGAGCTGACCACCTCCGCGAGCTCTGTCCCCCGGAACAGCAGGCCGACGCCGTCGTCGGCCGCCCAGCCGGGGGGGACGGTGCCGGTGGCCACCGCGCGGCGGTGGACGGGAAGGCGGCCCGGCTCGCCGTCGGCGTGGACGCTCAGCGAGCCGCCCAGGAACCCGAGCCCGCGCGCCGGCGCCGGGCTCCCGAGCGACGTCGAGATCCCCCACTCGAACCAGCACATCGCGCCGGCGGACAGCCCGGCCAGCACGACGCCGGCCTCCCAGCACTCGCGCAGGATCGCGTCGAGCCCCAGCGCGCGCCAGACCGCGAGCAGCCCGAGCATCGAGCCGCCGCCCACGTAGACGATGTCCTGGGCGACCAGGGTCTCGCGCAGCGGCACCGGCCTCCGGCCCAGCCGGAACAGCGCGATGTGCGACGCCTCGGCGCGCGTTCCGAACGTGGCGTGGAACTGGCGGATCTGCCCCTCGCCGTCGCCCGACGCGGTGGGCAGCAGGCAGATCCGGGGCTCGGCCGCGGCCGCGAGCGAGAGGACGTAGTCGTCCAGCGCCGGGTTGTCCGGCTCCATGCTGAAGCCGCCGCCCCCCATGGCGAAGATCGTCCGCTCAGGCGGCAAGGGCGAGCTGGCCGAGATGGTCGGCGGCGAGGCGCCGTTCGCTGACCTTGCCGCCCGCGGCCTCCACCCGGTACGCCCGCGCCTGCGGGCGGGAGAGCACGACACGGTGCAGGTCCGCGCCGACGAAGTGCAGCGCCGCGCCGTCCGAGGCGGCGTAGCCCGCCGGCAGCGCGCCGGCCAGCAGCGCCGCGTGGTAGGCGGGGCGCCGGCCCGGCTCCTCTTCGTAGTGCACGGCGTTGGAGTGCGGCAGCAGCCCCAGGCCCTCATAGGGCTGCGGGTCGTGGTGGTAGGCGGTCAGGCCGCCGGCGAACCAGCACAGCGAGCCCGCGGAGACGCCGCACAGCACCACGCCGGCCTCCCAGGCGGCGCGCAGGTCCGCGTCGATGCCGTGCGCCCGCCAGACGCCGAGCAGCGAGAGGATCGACCCGCCGCCGACGTACACCAGGTCCTGCGCCAGCAGGTGCGCGCGGACGTCGCCCGGCCCGCAGTCGCGCCGGAACAGCGAGATGTGCGTCGGCTCGCAGATGCCGCTGTGGAAGTGGCGGTAGAAGCGGACCACGTAGTGGTCGGCGTCGCCCGAGGCCGAGCCGAAGAAGCACACGCGCGGGCGCTTGCGCCGGCACAGCGAGAGCACGTACGCGTCGAGCAGGGGATTGCCGGGCTCCATCGAGAAGCCGCCGCCGCCGTAGGCCACGATCTGCCGTCGCACCGGGCGAACTTAGGCGAGCGGTGCGGGTCCCGGTAGGGACCGGCAGGCGAGCGGGTCTGGACCGCCGGGCGAAGGGAAACCGCTCCCCTGTCCGCCAGGCTGGATCGCATGGCGAACCTCCCCACATGGGCCCGCTGGCGCGCGGCCGCACGGCCGTGGACCGTCGGGCTCGAGGAGGAGGTGATGCTGCTCGGGCCGGACGGCGCGCCGGCCTGGCGCTCCGAGGACGTGCTGGGCGCCGCGCCCGCCGCACTGGCCCGCCACGCGCGCGGCGAGACGCACGGGCTGGCGCTCGAGCTCGCCACCGACCCGCACGAGACGGCGGCGGGCGCCGCCTCGCAGCTGCGCCACCTGCGCGCCGCGCTCGCCGCCACGGTCCGCGACCTCGGCCTGTCGGCCGCGGTGGCCGGCACGCACCCGACCGTGCGCGCCGAGGAGGTCGAGGTCTCGCCCGGCGCCCGCTACCAGTACCTGCACGCCACGCTGCGCGAGCTGGCGCGCCGCGAGCCGACGTTCGCGCTGCACGTCCACGTGGCGCTGCCGAGCGCGGATCTGGCCGCGCGGGCGCTCGGCGGCGTCCGCGCGCACGTCCCGGTGCTGCTCGCGCTGGCGGCGAACTCGCCGTTCGCCCGCGGCGCCGACACCGGGATGGCCTCGGCGCGGACGCCGGTGTTCCAGGCGTTCCCGCGCACCGGCATCCCGCGCGCGTTCGGGAGCTATGCCGCCTACGTCGAGGCCGTCGACGTGCTGCTGCGCTGCGGCGCCATCCCCGAGCCGACGTTCATCTGGTGGGACGTGCGCCTGCAGCCGCGGCTCGGGACGCTCGAGGTGCGGGTGATGGACGCCCAGACCCGGATCCGGGACACCGCCGCGCTGGCCGCGCTGGTGCAGTGCCTCGTGCGGCTGGAGGCATTGGAGGGCTTCGCCGAGCCGGCGCTGCGCGACGCCCCCGAGGTGCTCGACGAGAACCGCTTCCTGGCCGCCCGCGACGGGATCGGCGCGCAGCTCGTCGACCCGGCCCGCGACCGCTGCGTGCCCGCCGCCGGCCGGCTGGCCACGCTGGTCGACGCCTGCCGCCCGCACGCCCGCGCGCTGGGCTGCGAGCGCGAGCTGGCGCTGCTCGCCGGCCTGGCCGGGGACCCGGGCGCGGCGCGGCAGCGGGCGATCGCCGCCGAGCCCGCCGGCCTGCCGGGCCTGCTGCACGCGCTGGAGGCCGACTTCTCGCCGCCCCGCCCCAGGCTCGCCGCCGCCGCCTGAGCGGGTGTTCGGCCGTCGTGGTCAACCACAACGGCGGATGAGCTCCCGCCCGGCGGCGATCTCCTGGTCGTTGACGAGGTGGTCCAGCCCGGGGAAGACCTCGAGCGTCACCGCGGCGTCCTGGGCGCGCAGCAGCTCGGCGGTCTCGCGCACGCGCTCCACCGGCACCCAGTCGTCGGGGTCCGCCGTGCCCAGGTAGGCCGGCGTGCCGGCGAACGAGCCGCGGACCGGCCACGTCGTGCCGGGCGGCCCGATCGCCCCGCCGGTGTAGAGCAGCAGCCCGCCGAGGCGGCGGGGGTGGCGCAGCGCGTACTCGGCGGCCAGGCACGCGCCCTGCGAGAAGCCGCCGAGCACGAGCCGCTCGGGCGCGTGGGCTCCGACCAGCGCTTCGACCACGCCGAGGGCCGAGCTGAGGAACGGCTCGTTCTCGGGCAGCGGTGCCAGGAACGACTGCGGGTACCAGGTGTTGTCCCGCGCGGCCGGTGCCAGGAACGCCACCTCGGGGTCGCCGATCCGGTCGGCCAGCGCGAGCACGTCCTCCGGGTCGCGCCCGCGGCCGTGCAGGAGGATCACGACCGCGCGCGCTTCCGCCGGGTCGGGCCCGCGCCGGGCGACGGGCCGGCCCTCGTGGATCACGGCTTGGTGATCATCAGGAACAGCGCGGCGACGATCAGCAGCCCGGCCAGCCCGCCGATCGCCCCCTCGCGCTGGGACAGCGCGAGGTACTCGGCCGACGGCGTGAACGGCCCGTCGCCCGCGGTGGCCAGCTCGCGCTCGGACATCGCGGCGAGCTTCTTGTCCGTGGGCACGAAGTAGGCGCCGATCAGCCCGCCGAGCACGATCGCGATCAGCAGCGTGGCGCTGATCCAGAACGAGCTCAGCTTCCAGTTGCCCTTCGACACCTGGTAGAAGCCGGTGAGGATCACGACCACCAGCGCGGGCGTGGCGAGCCGGCGGTTGATGGCCAGCGACAGGTGGTGCACGAACGGCACGTGGCGCGGGTGCGCGCGCAGCGCGAGCGGGAAAGCCACCGCCCCGGCGAACGTCGCGCCGAAGCCGATCACGGCCGCGCTGACGTGGATCCAGATCGAGATCGTGTAAGCGGAGATCGAGGCGAGCATCGCCCGCGATCCTACGGGCCGAGCAGGTCGGCCACCGTGCCGGGCAGCTCGTGTGGCGCGGCCACGATCGTCCGCGCGCCGGCCTCCGCCAGCTCGTCGCGGCTGCCGATCCCCCAGGCCACGCCGATCCCCGGCAGCCCGTGCGCACCCGCGGCCACCATGTCGAACGAGCGGTCGCCCACCATCACCGCGCGGGTGTCGCCCAGCGCCGCGAGCGCGTGGCCCAGCGTGGCCGTCTTGTCGTCGAGCGCGTCGAACGCCGGGCCGGCGACGAAGGCGAAGCGGTCGCGGAGCCCGAGGTCACGCAGCAGCGACTCGGCGAACGGGCCCGGCTTGGACGTGGCCACGGCGAGCCGGTGCTCGCGGCCCAGCGCCTCCAGCGCCTCCGGGATGCCGGGGAAGACCTCGGTGGCGGCCAGCGCGGTCTCGGCGTAGCAGGCGCGGTAGCTCGTGATGCAGGCGCGCACGCGCGGGGAGCCGGCCGGCTCGCCCACGAGCTCGGCGAACGCGCCGGACTGCGGCGGCCCGATGAACCGGTAGAGCGCCTCCGGCGGGCGCTCGGGCAGGCCGTTCTCGGCCAGCGCCCGGTTCAGGCAGCCGGTGATGGCGGCGCGCGAGTCGATCAGCACGCCGTCGAGGTCGAAGATGACGGAGGTTCCCAGCACGTCCACAGGTTTCGCCCAGCCCGCTCTCGGCGGCGCGGCCGAGCATGTTGGCATGTCCTCCCCGCCGCCCTCTGACCGCGCCGCGCTCGGCCGGGCCCGGCTGGCCGCCCGCGCCCGCCGGATCGCCACGCTGCGCCGGCGCGTCGTCGCCGCCACGCTCGCCACGTTCGCACTCGCCTGGGGCGTGATCGCCTGGCAGGGCGAGATGGGCGCGCAGACCACGCAGGCGGTGCAGGTGGCGCGTGTCAGCGCAACGGCGACGACCGCGGCGACCGCGACGGCGACAGCCACTGCTGCGCCCACGCCGACCGCCACCGCGACGTCCTCGTCCTCGTCCTCGTCGTCGTCGGACCTCACGACCTCGCAGAGCTGATGCACGTCTTCTGGATCACCAGCCGCGCCGCCGGGCTCGTCGCCCTGCTCGCCTCCACCGCCGCGGTGGCCCTCGGCCTGGCGATGAGCACCCGGCTGCGCCGCGGCGCCGACCTCAAGCCGCTGCACGAGGCACTGAGCCTCGCCACGATGGCCGCGCTGGCCGTCCACGCCCTGGCGCTGCTCGGCGACAGCTACCTGAAGCCGAGCCTGGCCGACGTCACGCTGCCGTTCGTCAGCGGCTACGAGCGCGTGTGGACGACCACGGGCATCGTGGCCGGCTGGATGATGATCGTGCTCGGGCTGGCCTATTACGTGCGCGGCCGGATCGGCCCCGCGCGCTGGCGCAGCCTGCACCGCTTCACCGCGCTCGCCTGGGTGCTCGGCGTCGTCCACACGCTGGGCGAGGGCAGCGACGCGGGCGCGGTCTGGTTCCTCGTCACCGCCGGCGCGCTCGTGCTCCCCACGGCGGCGCTGCTGGCCCGGCGACTGGTGGCCGCCCGCGTGAATACGCCGGGTTCTGGCGGGCCCCCGCCGCGCCTGCAACGGTTGCCGCCGCCAGCGACCCACCGTATTCACGCGGACGACCACTAGCCCCGGCATGACGTTCCGCTGCTTCGGCACCCGCTGCGCCGTGCTGGTCGACGACCGCGCGGCCGCTGCGCTGGCCCGCCGCCGGCTGGCGGCCTGGCACGACCGCTTCAGCCGCTTCCGGCCGGACAGCGAGCTCTCGCGGCTGAACGCCGACCCGCGCTCCGCGGTGCCGGTGAGCCCCGTGATGGCCCGGCTGGTCGAGGCGGTGGTGGCCGCGGCGCGGCTGACGGACGGGCTCGTCGACGCCACGCTGGTGCATGAGATCGAGGCCGCGGGCTATCGCGGCGACCTCGGCGCGCCGCTGCTGCCGGCGCTCGCGCTGCGGCTCGCGCCGCCGCGGACGCCGGCGCGACGGAGCGCCGCGTCGCGGTGGCGCGAGATCCGCGTGCGCGACGGCGTCGTGCACCGCCCGCCGGGCCTGGCGATCGACAGCGGCGGCCTCGCCAAGGGCCTGTTCGCCGACCTGATCGCCGAGTCGCTCCCGCACGCCGCGCTGGCCGTCGACTGCGGCGGCGACCTGCGCTTCCGCGGCCCCGAGCGGCGGATCCACGTGGCCGACCCGTTCGGCGGCCCGGCGCGGCACGCGTTCGCGCTGTCGGCCGGCGCCGCCGCCACCACCGGCATCCTCCGGCGCAGCTGGCTCGACGCGCACGGCCGGCCCGCCCACCACCTCCTCGACCCGGCCACCGGGCGGCCCGCCTACACCGGCGTCGTGCAGGCCACCGCGCTCGCGCCCACGGCGCTGGAGGCGGAGATCCGGGCCAAGGCCGCACTGCTCTCCGGCCCGGACGCGGCGGCCGCCTGGCTCCCCCACGGCGGCGCCCTGGTGCTGGACGACGGCCGCCAGATCATCCTCGAGGAGGAGGCCGCCCAGGCCTCCGGGAGGACGACAGCGCCGGCCGCGGCTGGCACCGTGACCCGGTGCGACTCCCCAGCATCCTCATCGCCGCCCTCGTGGCGGCCGGCGTCGCGGCCTCCCCAGCCGCGGCCGACTCCATCGTCTATGTCAAGCAGGGCAACCTGTACCTGACCAGCCCGGACGGCTCGCAGGGCTACCAGCTGACGTCCGACGGCGGCTACTCGTCGCCCTCGCAGGCCGCGGACGGCACGATCGGCGCGCTGCAAGACGACCAGATGGTCCGGCTCGACCGCGCCGGTCACGTGCTCAGCGCGGTCGACGGCATCGGCTCGGGCAACGACGCGAGCATCGGCGGCCCGTACGAGCCGCGGATCTCGCCCGACGGCACCCGCTTCGCCTACTACTTCTACGTGCAGACGTCGTTCGACGACTACGAGCACGCCATCCGCTGGATCGACACCGGCTCCTACAGCACCTGGACCTACGCCGACCACTTCACGAGCCCGGCCACCGAGAGCGAGTACGAGCGCTCGCTGGAGCAGCCGGAGTGGGTGACGAACGACCGCCTGCTCGGCACGCTCGGGATGTACCTGAACATGTGGACGTGGAAGCTCGGCACCGGCCACGGCTACACGTACCCCGCCGCGCAGTGGTGGTTCGGCCTGCAGGACCCGCCGGACGAGTGGGGCGTGGCCGCCTACCACTGGTACGACGACCCGGCGCTCAGCCCGGACGGCTCGCGGCTGGCCATGACCGACCAGGGGCGGCAGCTCGTCGTCGCCGACACGCACGGCCCGGCCTGGTCGGGCGAGCCGCCGTACGCCGAGGTCGACTACTTGGACCCGGTGTCCGACCTGCAGCCGCCGGCCATCCGCTGCCGCGGGCCGGTGGGGCAGACCGACAACCCCAGCTGGTCGCGCGACGCCGGCCTCGTCGCCTACGGCATGCCCGACGGCGTCCACGTGATGACCCTGCCCGACTGCACCGACCACCTGCTGGTCCCGGGCGGCGCCGAGCCGGCGTTCGGCCCGGCCGACGTGAGGGTGCCGGCGACCGGCGGCGGCGGCGGCGCGGCGGTGAAGCTCGCCGGCGTCTGCCTGCGCCCGCGCGCGTTCCGCGCCCGCCGGGGCACGACGGTCCGGTTCACGCTGAGCGCGCCGGCCCGCGCGACGCTCGCCGCCGGCCGGGTCCGGCGCACCGTCGCCGCCCGCGCGGGCGCCAACGCCGTGCGCTTCCGGCCGCACCTGCGCCCGGGCCGCTACCGGCTGCGGGTGCGCGCCGGCGGCGCGAGCGCGACGGCGCGCTTCACCGCGCGCCGCTGAGCGGTATCACCTGCCCCATGACACAGAGACTGGACGGGACGGTCGCCCTCGTCACGGGGGCGAGCAGCGGCATCGGCGAGGCGACCGCGCGCGCTGTGGCGGCGGCGGGCGCGGCGGTGGCCGTCGCCGCCCGCCGCAAGGACCGGCTCGACGCGCTGGCCGGCGAGATCGGTGGGCTGGCGATCGAGGCCGACATCACGCAGCAGGATCAGGCGATCGGCGCGGTCCGGCGCACGGTCGACGAGCTCGGCCGGCTCGACATCGTGATCAACAACGCGGGCGTGATGCTGCTCGGGCCGATCGTCGACGCGCCCACCGAGGAGTGGGACCGGATGATCGACCTCAACCTCAAGGGGCTGATGTACGTCGCCCACGCCGCCCTGCCGCACCTGATCGAGGCCGCCGCCGGCGAGCCGCGCAGCGTCGCCGACCTCGTGAACATCAGCTCCGTGGCCGGCCGGCGCGTCGGCGTGGGCGGCGGCGTCTATCAGGCCACCAAGTGGGGCGTGGGCACGTTCAGCGAGGCGCTGCGCCAGGAGGTCACCGAGCGGCGCGTGCGGGTCTCGCTGGTCGAGCCCGGCGCCACCGCCACCGAGCTGGCCAGCCACGTGCGCGAGGCGGTCCGCTCGAACCTGTCCGCCGGCGAGGACCCGCTGCAGGCCGAGGACATCGCCGACGCGATCCTCTACATCGTCACCCGCCCGCGCCGGGTCGGGGTCAACGAGATCCTGATCCGCCCGACGGAGCAGGTCCGCTGACGGCGAGCGTGCGGTTGGCGTAGCGGGGGTCGCCGGTCACCTCGCGCCCGAGCCACTCCGGCGCGGCGAACGCGGCGGACGCCGCCTCCGACGGGAACTCGACCTCGACGGTGACCAGGCCGCCGAGGTCGCCCTCATAGACGTCGACCTCGGCCGTGAGGTCGTCGCCGAGCGGCACGAGGTGGCGCGTCTTGACCACGCGCCGCCCCTCGGTGAGCGCCCACAGCGACGCGAACCGGTCCGCGTCGAGCGCCAGCTCCTCCTCGACGCGGGTCAGGCCCGGCTCCGACTTGATCGTCAGCGTGTGCTTGGACCCCTTGCGCCGCACGCGCACCTCGGCGCGCTCGTCGAGCGCGACGTAGCCCTGCTCGACGCGTTCGTGCTCGCGCTCCTCCAGCCCGTCCGGCGGCGCGTCGAGCACCCACTTGCGCTCGGTCTCCATGACGCGGCAGCGTAGTCTCGCCGCGGCTCAGGTGAGCACGCGCACCGGGTCGCCCTCCAGCCAGCGCTCGACGTCCTCCACCGCCTCGCGATAGAAGACCTCGTAGGTGCCCGTCGTGACGTAGCCGATGTGCGGCGTGAGCACGGTGTGCGGGGCCCGCCGGAGCGGGTGGTCGGCGGGCAGCGGCTCGGTGTCGTAGACGTCGAGGCCGGCGCCGGCGATCCGCCCCGCCTGCAGGGCCTCGAGCAGCGCCGCCTCGTCGACGATCGGCCCGCGGGAGGTGTTGACCAGGTAGGCCGTGGGCCGCATCAGCGCGAGCTCCTTCGCCCCCACCAGCCCGCGCGTGCGGTCGCTGAGCACGAGGTGGATCGTCACGACGTCCGCGGTCGAGAACAGCTCCTCCTTGCTCACCAGCGCGGCGCCCGCCGCGGCGGCGCGCTCCGCGGTGAGGTTCTGGCTCCAGGCGACCGGCTCCATCTCGAACGCCCGGGCGATCCCCGCCATGCGGGCGCCCAGGCGGCCGAGCCCGACGATGCCGAGCCGGTGCCCGGCGAGCTCCGGGCCGATCGTGTGCTGCCAGCCGCCGGCGCGCATCGCCGCGTCCTCGGCCGGGACGCGGCGGGTCACGGCGAGGATGAGCGCCCAGGCCAGCTCGGCGGTCGGCGGTCCGAGCGAGCCGGTGCCGCACACCGTGATCCCGTGCTCGCGCGCCGCCTCCAGGTCGATCGACGCGTTCCGCATCCCCGTGGTCACGAGCAGGCGCAGGCTGGGCAGGCGCTCCAGCCGGGCGCGGGTGAACGGCGTGCGCTCGCGCATCGCCACCACCACCTCGAACGGGGCGAGCCGCTCGACCACGGCGTCGTCGCCGGCCACGTGGTCGGCGAAGGCCTCGACGTCCAGCCCGGACCAGTCGGCGAGGTCGAGGGCCACGCCCTGATAGTCGTCGAGCACCGCGACCTTCGTCATCGCGTGGATTAGACCAGCCCGGCACGCGCGAGGTCGACCCGCGACCGCAGGCCGAGCTTGCGATAGACGGCCGACAGGTTCGCCTCCACCGTCTTGCGCGAGACGAACACGTGCGCCGCGATCTCCGGGTTCGTCAGCCCGTCCGCCGCGAGCGCGGCGATCCGCCGCTCGGTCTCCGTCAGCGCTCCGGGCGGGACGCGCCGCCCGAGCCGGCGCAGCTCGGCCCGCGCCGTGGCCTCCCAGTGCGGCGAGGGGATGCCCGCGAACAGCGCCGCGGCATGCTCGAGCGCCGCCCGGCTCGCCCCGCGCCGCTTGGCGCGGCGCTCGATGCGCCCCAGGATCAGCAGCGCCCGGGCGAGCGCGAACGGGTCGTCCGGCCGCCGCGCGAGCGCCGCGTGCACGGCGGCGCGACCGCGCTCGAGGTCACCGCGCGCCGCCAGCACCAGGCCGTGCTCCGGCGCGCCCGGGCCGAGCCCGGCCGCGAGCCGCTCGGCGAGCGCGAGCTCGCCCGCCTCGAGCGCGGCCTCGACGGCGAGGCCGCTGAGGTCGCTCACAGGCCCGGGCAGTGGCGGGGCACGAGGTCGTGCTTCGGCCCCGGGCGGGTGCGCAGCCAGCCGCTCCCCGCCGCCAGCCGCACCGGCGTCGGGTCGAACCGCTCGCCCTGGTCGGCGTCGAGCCGGAACTCCAGCCAGACGTGTCCCTCGGTCGCCCACAGGGTGACGTAGCGGCCCTCGCCGGGCTCGCCCCAGTCCGTGGCGAAGCGCCCGGACGGCCAGGCCTGCGCCGGGGCGAACAGGCCGGCGCGCGCCAGGACGAGCGACAGGGCGGCAGAGCAGTCGAGCGCGTCACGGCGGCCGACGGCGGCCAGCGCCACGCCGTGGCCGCCGCCGAACCGGTAGGCCCGGTCCTCGCCGGCGAGGTCCCGCGCCGCGCGGTAGACGCGCAGCGGCGCCCGCAGGCCGGCGAGCCCCCGCGACACCCGCTGGCGGACCGACGCCTCGCTCTGCCCCGCGGCGGCTGCGAGCTCGCCGTAGCTGCAGCCTTCGAGCACGCGGCCGGCGATCGCCTGCCGCTGCTCGAGCGACAGGTGGCGCAGCAGTCCCGCTGCCCCGGTGTCGGGCTCCGCCAGCGGCGAGCGCTCGCGGGCCAGCCGCGCCCGGGCGCGGGCCTCGGCCCCGCCGCGGCGCCGGCGGTCGGCGAGCCGCCGGGCGGCGATGGCATACAGCCAGCCGGCCGCCGGCACCGGACCCGGGCGGAAGCGCCGGCGGGCCACGAGCGCCGCGGCGAACGTCTCGGCCGCCAGGTCGGCGGCGGCCTCGGGGTCGCCGACGCGGCGGGTGAAGTAGCGCTCCACGCCGGCGAGGTGACGGGCGTAGAACTCGCCGAACGCGCGCGGGTCCGGGTCCGTCAGGAGATCTTCGTCGCTGGTCATCGCCCGTATCTCGCCGCCGGCCCGCCGATTGTGACGAGGGAGCTCTCCGATTGATCGGCGCGGGTGCGCCGGGAACACTCACGGCCTCCCCACGAAAGGACTCCCGATGCTCCTGCAGATCGCCCTCGCCCTCGCGCTGGTGCCCGCCCACGGCGCCTCCGGCACCGCGAACCGCTGCGCCGCCCGGGCGGCCGGCGACCCGGCCAAGATGAGCCTGTGCCTGGCGCACCACCACCTCCGCCTGTCGGCCGGGGACAAGCGGCTGCGGGGCTGCCTGAACCACGCCCGCGGCGGCCGCGCCGTCGTGGAGTGCATGCGCGTGGCCGCCCATTGAGCGGCCGTGCGCGTTCCATATGCTGGACGCGCACGTGGGCATCGGCACGACGCCGAAGTCGACCTTGGCCTTATCGCACGCCTCCGTCGAGGACCACCGGACGGGTCAGGTTGGGCGAACGCAATCAGGCGGCCAGCCGCGGCATGGGCGTCGTCAGGCCAGCAGTGTGGAGCCGACCCAGTCGGCGTCGCTGCGGGCGCCGCGCGGGACGTAGAAGTAGCCGCCGCCGACCGGGGTGACGTAGTCGGTCATCGGCTCGCCCGCCAGCCGGCGCTGCACGACCTCGAACTGGCGCTGGATGCTGGCGTTGTAGGCGATGAAGACCAGACCCTCGTCGAGTTGGCCGTCGGCGTCCACGCCGCGGTGGTAGTTGAAGCCGCGACGCAGGATCCGCTCGCCCTCGGTCGCCGCGGTGCGCGGGTTGGCCATGCGGATGTGGGCGTCGAGCGGGATCGCCGTTCCGTCCGGGTCGCGGTCGTAGTGCGGGACGTCGAACTCGGCGCGCCCGTCCAGCGGCGCGCCGCTGTCGCGGCGGCGGCCGATCATCTGCTCCTGCTCGCGCAGGCCGACCCGGTCCCAGAACTCCGTGTGCATGCGGATCGTCCGCACGACCTGGAACGTGCCGCCGTCGGGCTGCCAGATCAGGCGCTCGCGCTCGCCGCCGGTCGGGTTGCCGGTGCCGTCGCGGAAGCCGAACAGGTTGCGGCGCGAGTTGCGCGGCGTCGGCCCGCGGTCGGCGCCGAGGAAGCCGTCGATCGTCCAGCGGATGGCGAACGCGCCGCGCACGGGGCGCAGCAGCTCGCGCAGTGCGTGCACCAGCGTGTCACGCTCGTGCGCGTTGAGCGTCAGGAGGACGTCGCCGTGGGCACGGGACTCGTCGATCTCGTCGTCGGCGAAGCGCGGCATCCGGGTCAGGCCCGCCGGGCGCCGCGCGGCCAGGCCGTAGCGGTGGTCGAAGAGCGAGGCGCCGAAGGCGATCGTCACCGTCAGCGCGTCGGGGGCCACGGTCGTGCCGAGCATGCCCGAGTCGGGCGGCGGGTCGCTGCGGTCGCGGACCGCGAAGCGGTAGCCGCGGGTGAGCAGCTGCGCCTGCGAGCTGAGCTGCTGGACCGCGGCGATCAGCTCGCCGCGGTGGCCGGCGATCGCGTCGAGCGCGGTCACGGTCGCCTGTGCGCCCGGCGGCGTGTCGATGCCCGCCTGATGGGCGCCCGCGAAGGCTCACGCGCGCGGCGAGCGCGTCCGGGGCGGCCGCCTCCGGGTCCCCGGTGGCGGCGTCGGCTCCGCCGACGAGCCCCGCGGCGCCGAGCAGCGCGGACCGGCGCAGGAACGAGCGCCGGATTCACGGCGTCTCCAGCTCCCCGGGGATGCCGCGCAGGCGCCTCGAGCGCCGCGCCGAGGCGCCCGTCGAGGCGTTCGCGCTCGGGCCGCGACAGCCGGCCCACCGGCGGGTAGCCGGCGTGGCGGTCGGCGGATGGCCGCGAGCGTCGCGCCCAGCCGGCGCAGCCAGAACTGCGACTGCGCCTGGGCATCCCCGCGCCCGCGCAGCAGCGGCGCCAGCGTGCCCAGCACGACGTTCGTGGCCGCGAGCCCGTCGGCCGTGGCCCGCACGCCGTCGCCGCTCGGGCGTCCCGGCGAGCTGGTCGCGCTGCACGTCCTCGAGGATCTCGTGCGCGCGCGTGGCGTAGACCAGCGGGGTGATCGGCGAGCGGCCGAGCGCGCGGCGCAGGCGGCGGACGTCCGCCTGCAGCGACCCGGACACGCCGACCAGGGCGCGCGGCGCGGCGTGCGCCGACCACAGCCCGTACTCGATCCGCTGCAGCCCGTGCCAGTGCGGGTCGCGCACGCCGCGCGCCAGCCCGCCCGCGCCGCCGTCGAGCCGGTCGCCCAGTCCCCCCAGCGCGCCGTAGGCCGCGCCGACGCGCTGGAACGCCGAGTCGGCGCGCCCCCACGCGGCCTCGGCGCGCCCGCGGTCGCCGCTGCGCAGGGCCGCGGTCAGCGCCCGGACTCGGGCCGCCAGCCGCGCGGATACGTGGCGCGCGTACACGCGGTAGCGGGCGATCGGCTGGGCGAACGCGCTCGCCGGGAATGGGACGAGCTCGCTGCCCGTCGCGCCGGTGGCCGCGTCGGCCACGGCGCCGGCGCCGAGCGTGGCGCCGAAGACCTTCGCCTGGGTCGCGGGCTGGGAGGCCGGCGGGGCGGCGCCCAGACCGACGAAGCGCGGGGCGGCCGGATCCTGGTGCAGCGCCGCCTGGACGGCGAGGGTCAGCGCGACCGCCGCGACGACGAATGCGCCGCCGCGCACAATCGGGATGGAGGCAAGTCTCGCCACGACCGCGCCGAGCATAGATCCGCTCGCCCGCCTCGGATAGCGTGGCGCCGTGTCCTTGCGTCGCCGTTCGCTCGTCGCCGTGGCCTGCGCCACGGTCGCCGCCACCACGGGCTGGCTCGCGCTCGCCCATGGGTCCGCGTCCTCCACGGTCGCGGCCGCCACGCCGATCCAGCACCTCGTGGTCATCTTCGCGGAGAACGAGTCGTTCGACCACTACTTCGCGACCTACCCGAACGCCACGAACCCGGCGGGCGAGCCGGCGTTCAACGGGTCGGCCCCGGTCGGCGGATCGACAACCTCCAGACGCCCGTGAACCTGCTGGACCCGAACAACGCGAACTCGGCGCAGCCGTTCCGCATCGACCGCCCGAACGCGCTGACGTGCGACCAGAACCACAACTACGCCAACGAGCAGGCCGCGTTCAACGGCGGCGCCATGAACAAGTTCCCCGAGAACACCGCCGGCGGCTCGTGCTCCGGCGCCGGCGTTCGTCATGGGCTACTTCGACGGCAACACGGTCACCGGGCTGTGGAACCTCGCCCAGCACTTCACCATGAGCGACGGCTACTACGGCTCGACCTTCGGGCCGTCGACGCCGGGCGCGCTGAACCTGATCGCCGGCCAGACCCACGGCGCCGCGCCCGCGCAGGGCGGGATCGAGAACGGCACGATGATCGGCGACCCGGACCCGGCGCTCGACGACTGCGCGGGGCCGGGAGCGCGCAGATGTCCGGCACGAACATCGGTGACCTCATGAACACCGCCGGCGTCACCTGGGGCTGGTTCCAGGGCGGCTTCCGGCCCACGTCGGCCCCGGGCGGCCGGGCCGCCTGCGCGATGACGCACGCGAACATCTCCGGGGCGCGGCCGGCGGACTACTCGGCCCACCACGAGCCCTTCATGTACTACGCCTCTACGGCGAACCAGCACCACACGCCGCCGTCCTCCGTCGCCGCCATCGGCCACGCCGACGGCGCGGTCCACCATCAGTACGACCTGTCCGACTTCGACAACGCGGTCCGCGCGAACAACCTGCCGCAGGTGTCGTTCCTGAAGGCCGCGTCGTTCGAGGACGCCCACCCGGGCAACTCGGACCCGCTCGACGAGCAGCACTTCGTGGCCCGCGTGCTCGACGAGCTCGAGCAGTCGCCCGACTGGGGGCTCGACCGCGGTGGTCATCACCTACGACGACTCCGACGGCTGGTACGACCACGAGCACGCGCCGATCAGCCAGCACTCCCAGGCCGCCTCGGACGCGGCCATCTGCAACTCGGCGCCGCCCGACGACGGGGCCTACCAGGACCGCTGCGGCCCCGGCCCGCGGCTGCCGCTGCTGGTCGTCTCGCCCTACACGGACGCGAACACGATCGACCACACGCAGCTCGAGCAGGCGTCGATCATCCGCTTCATCGAGGACAACTGGCTCGGCAGCACCCGGCTCGGCGACCACTCGTTCGACGCACGTGCGGGCAACCTGCAGACCATGTTCGACTTCGGCGCGAGCACGGCGAAGCTGTACCTCGACCCGAGCACCGGCGAGGTGGTCACCACGCCGCCGGCCGGCGTCACCTCGTCGCCGAACGGCCCCGACGTGACGTCCACCCCGACGGCCACGCCCACCGTCTCCCCGACGGTCACGCCGACGCCGACGCCCACGCCGGTCAAGAAGATCAAGCCGAGGGTCGCGGTCAGCGTCAAGCACAGCGGCCGCAAGCTCACGCTCAAGTTCAAGGTCACGAACCTGAAGGCGTCCAACGGCCGGATCACGCTCACCGTGAAGCTGCGGCGCAACGGCAAGACGCTGGCGACCAGCCCGAGGCACACGGTCCGCTCCGGGCGCGTGACCCTCGTGCTGAAGGCGAAGAAGCCGCTGAAGACGGGGCGCTACACGCTCGCCCTGCGGATCGTCCAGGGCAAGGCGTCGGCGAACCTGACGAAGACGGTGAAGCTGCGCTGACGCGCTAGCTGCGGCGTCCGCGGCCCAGCGTCGCCAGGTACACGCGGGTGGCCGCGGCGGCGAGGAGGGCCACAGGCGCGCCGACGGCGGCGCGCACCGGCAGCGCGACCAGGTGTCCGGCGCGCCCCGCGCCGGCCTTCGCCGTGCCCAGGGCCTTCCCGGACGCGCCCCCGCCGCGGGAACGCCGGCGCATCGCCCGCAGGACCGGCTTGAAGAAGCGCTCCTTCGCCACCACGAGGTCCACGTCGAGCTCGTGGTCCGCGGCGAGCGGCGACCCGAGCCGTTTGATCATCGCGTCGAACGGCCACGCGTGCTCGATGATCTGCGGGTAGTCGGCGAGCTGCTGCTCGAGCTCCCGCGACGCCATCTTGTAGCCCGCGGCCATCAGCGCGTAGGCCTCGAGGTCCGAGAACGAGTCGAGGTCCGTGCGGATGTCCGGCGAGCGCCCGCTGCACGCTCTCGCTGATCCCGTAGGGCTCGGGCGGCGTCGCCGGGCGCTCGTCGAGGTCCGGCTGGTAGGGCTCCGGGCACCCGTCCCAGTCCACCGGCCTGACGGGCAGGCCCTTCTTCAGGTGGACGACCATCAGCCGGCGCAGCGACCCGGCGCGCCGGCGCCCCTGCAGGTCGGCGAGTTGGGCGCCGCGCACGCGGGAGCCCTGGATGCTCGACGCCCGGTTCGCCACGCTCAGCAGCGCCCGGCCCGGCGCGGGCCGCTCGCCCATCTGCCCGCTCGCGTCGCTGACGAGCATCACGCCGCACTCCTGCTCGATCAGGCTGGCCATGCCCTGGTTGTCGTGGACGCCGCCGTCGACCAGCTCGACGACCTGGTCGGGATAGAGCGCCTCGAGGCGCACGGGCGGGAAGAGGCCCGGGACGCAGGCCGACGCGCCGACCGCCTGCGCCAGCTGCGGCGACGGATCGCGGTAGGCCGGCGGCGCGTCGGCGTAGTACATGCGCCGCAGCCGCGGATTGGCGTCGATGCTCTCGTCCGAGACGTCCGGCGGCTCGCCCATCCACGACGCCGTGAACTGCCAGCTGTGGCCGGTGTTGAGCGTCGTGGCGTTCAGCACCAGCACCGGCACCTTCGCCACGCGCTGCCAGTTGTCGTAGCGGGGCGAGAAGCCGTCCTCGGCGTCCTTGGGGGTGACGAACAGGTCGGTCATCCGCCAGTCCCGCGGCTGCTCCGGGATCGCGTGGCGGTAGATGAGCTCCTGGAAGAGCTCGGCGATCCGGTCGGTGCGCGAGTAGCTCGACAGCGCGACCATCTTCCACGTGTCGGCCACGTCGCCGGTGATCTGCACGCGCGGGTTGTGCTGCACCGCCGCGAGGAAGTCGCGGGCGACGCCCTCCACCAGCTCGACGTAGGCGTCCGGCGCGATCGCCTCGTCGGCCCTGTCCTGGAGCAGGTGGCGCTCGCGCAGGTAGTAGTAGGCGCCGAGGATCGAGCCCGCCGGAGACGCACGACAGGACCTCGACGCCGCGCAGCACGTCGCGCTCGGCGAGCGCCGCGAGCACGCCGATGTGGTACAGCGAGGCCCGGAAGCCGCCGCCCGACAGGGCCAGCCCGACCTTGCCGACATAGGCCCGGCGCAGCAACGCCTCCGCGCCCTCGGGCACGAGCGGGCGCAGCGCGTCCGCGGCGGAGGAGTGCGCGAACTGCTGGGCGTGGCCGCGGGGGTCGTCGGGATCGAGGCCGAACGCGAGCAGGCGGCCGAGCTCCGCGAACTGCGAGGCGGTCGACTCGCGCTCCCAGCCCTGCGGCCCCGCGTCGACGTAGGACTGCAGCGCCGCCTTCGCGGCGTCGAAGTCGCCCAGGCCGAAGTGCGCCTCCGCGAGCGTGGCCCAGTCCCACTTGTCCAGCGTCGTGCGGCCCTTCAGCGCGGCGGCGATCTCCGTGCGCAGCTCGCGCGCCTGCCGGCTGAACTCCTTCGCCTGCGGCGCCGCCGCGATCCGCTCCGTCTGGTCGACGGTGGCCAGCTGGTCGAGGATGAAGGCGGCATTGATCCCGCAGTACAGCTGCCGCTCGTCGCCGGCGCGCGCGTAGCCCATCCGATAGCACGTGAGGGCGTTCTCGAGGTCGGCCAGCTTCGCGTCGGCCTGCCACTGGCGCTTGTAGATCGCGCCCGCCTGGCCGAGCGCCTCGCCCGACCAGCCCGGCATGTCGCCGCCTTCCCCGAGCACCTCGAGCGCACGGGCGTAGCGGCGCGAGACCGGCAGCTCGAGGTCCTTGTAGATGGTCAGCGAGTAGGCGGTGCGGATCCGCGCCTTCAGGTCGGCCGGAGCGTCGGGGGCCTCGTAGGCGCCGCGATACAGGCGGCGCGCGTACCCGAACTGCTGGTTGGCCTGGAGCAGCTTCGCCAGGTCCTCCCAGCGGGTGGGCTCCCACCCGCTGCCGAGCATCCGGCGGGCGCCGTCGATCAGCAGGCGGGCGGCGATGTCGCGCCGATGCTCGGCGAGCGCGGCCGCGACGCTGTTGCTCAGCTCGTCGAAGCCCTCCGGCGGTGACGGTGGTGCGGGCATGGCGCGTCGCGGGCGATCCTATGCGCATGCCCGAGCCCCCGCGCGTGGTCGTCGTCAGCGGCCATATGGTCGACACGCCGGACCGCCCGCGCCCGCGCTTCCCTCCGTCGTCGGTGCCCCGGGTCGCCGCCGCGGTGGCCGCCGCGCTGGACCGCTGGGCCGTCGGACCGGCGACGACGCTCGTCACCGGGGGCGCCCGCGGCGCCGACATCCTGGCCGCCGAGGCGGCGCTCGCGCGCGGCGCGCGGCTGCGGCTCGTGCTGGCGCTGCCGCCGGAGGAGTTCATCGCCGCCTCCGTCGCGCTGCCTTCCGGGGACTGGGCGGAGCGCTTCCGCGACCTGCTGTCCGGCGCCGACGTCGAGGTGGTGGAGGGGGACGGCGACGACGTCTTCACGCTGACAAACGAGCGCATCCTCGCGGTCGCCCGGGCACTCGACGCGCACCCGTACGCGATCGTCGTGTGGGACGGCGAGCGCGGCGACGGCCCGGGTGGGACCGAGGACTTCGTCCGCCGGCTCGGCGCGGCCGGCGAGCGGCTCGTGATCATCGACCCGGCGCCCGGCGACGCGTAGGATCGCCGCGTGACCCACGCCCGCTTGCGCGAGGACGCGGCCACCCGCGAGGAGGAGGAGCGCCGTCAGCCCGAGACGCCGGCGCCACTCGCCCTCGCCGCCAGCGTGGGCAACCGGGCGTTCGGCACGCTCCTCGGGCGCACGTCCGCGGCGACGGCGCCGGTCGCGCGCCGGCCGGACGGCGAGCGCGACGACGCGGCCGTGGCGCGGGGACTCGCCGACGCCGCGGAGGAGCGGACGCGCAACCCCGCCGGCGACGGGCCGACGGAGGACGAGGACGTCACGGCGAACGGCGACGCCGGGACCGACGCAGGCGCCGCGCCGGCCGCCAACTGCAGCGTCGCCTCGGGGCCTACGTACACACCGTCCGGGACCGTGCCCATCGTGCGCGCGAGCGGCCGCAAGAGCGCGCCGTTCTCGTTCGGCGCGACGTTCGCCACCACCCCCGGCAGCGGCGCCGCGCCGCGCTGCTGCTCGGTGCGGCAGTACATCAAGTGGGACAAGGCCTATCAGGACGACAAGGGCGGGCCGCCGCACAGCGGCTTCCCGTCCTCCTCCTCGTTCGGCAGCTGGTACGAGGACCGCGACGCCAGCGACAAGCGCTACGGCCACCGGTCGGGCCCGCACAGCGACCCGATCGCCGGCGGCGACGAGTACCTCACCGCTGGCACCCGTGACCAGCTGAACGGCGACACCTACGTCGGCACCGACGCCCCGGGCGCGCCGGACTCCCGCAAGGGCCAGTTCCAGTTCCAGCTCAAGGTGATCGACACGTGCAACGGCGACGCCGTGAAGGCGTCCAGCTCGATCATCACGGTGCAGTGGTGAGCGGCGCCCGGCTGACCGCGCGCATCGAGCTGGCCACGGGCGCGGGACCCGCCGGCACGGTGGCGATCGTCAACGACGGCGACGAGCCCGTCCGCCTGTGGCGCCCGGGCAACTCCTGGGGCGACGACGCGCTCACCTTCGAGGCGGGCGGCACCCGCTTCGTCCGGGAGGCGGACTACACCCGCAACGCGCCGTCGGCGGTGGACGTGGCGCCCGGCGCCGCCCACGCGCTGCCCTTCGACCTCGCCGACGCCACGTGGACGGGAGGACCGCCGCCCGGGCCCGGTGACCGGCTGGTCGCGGTCTACCTCGTGCCCGAGACGCCGGAGGCGGCCGACCAGCGCGTCTGGATCGGCTGCGTCCGCAGCGCGCCCGTGGAGCTGCGTTAAGCGGCGGCGTAAGCGCTCTGTAAGCGCCGTCCGGGACGGTGGCGCCATGTTCGTCGACCTCCTCGTCAACGCCCTCGCGGCCCGCCTCCCCACCACCCGGCCGTCCCCCCGCCCGCGTCCTGGAGGGTCGCGGTGAAGCGCCTCGGCGCGGCGCTGGCCGGCGCTCTTGCGCTCGGCGCCACTCCCGCCCCGGCGCTCGCCGCGGGCTTCACGCTCAACCTCGCGCAGCAGTCGGACGCGGTCGTCGGGCGGCCGCTGGTCATCCTGGCCACCGGCACGATCCCGTTCGAGGACCTGCAGTTCCCGTACTGGTTCAGCCTCGACGCGATCCCGCCGACCGTGACGACGACCTGCCCGCCCGACCACTTCGAGGGTGCGCAGTTCGCCAATGCCAACGGCGGCGCCGTCGTCACGTTCGCCCAAGGGGAACGGCCGGACGGCGCCGGCAACTTCACGGTTCCGGTCGCCGTCACCCCGCGCGCGCCCGGCTCGGTGCTGCTGTGCGCCTACACCGACGACGGCGCGACCAACACACTGGCCGGCGCGTCGCTGCTGCTCGACATCGAGCCGGCCGCGCCGAGCCCGCCCAGCACCCGCGCGCGCCGGCCGAGCCCGCCGGCCTATGCGGCCCAGGGCGTCAAGAGCTGCCGCACGCTGCTCACGGGCGCCGGCGCGCGGTCCTGCGTCCGCGACATCCTGCGCAAGGCCGACGCCCGCTGCCGGCGGTTGTCCTCCCGCCACGCCCGGACGCGCTGCCTGCGGGCAGTGCGCCGGGCGGCATGAGCATCACGACACCCTGTGGCTGATCTTCGTGCGGTGGACGCTCGTGAAGTCGGTCAGCCGCCACGTCTCCATGCCGTCCGCGACGGCATAGTCCGCGATCCGGGCGCCCGTGATCTCGAGCGTCGTCCCGCCACCCACGCTGAGCTCCTCGCCGGCCTTGTTCGCCGCCGAGATCGTCACCTTCACGTCGGTCTTGGCCTGCGCGCTCGCCAGCTTCTCGAGCTTGGCGGAGTGCCTGCCCTTGTGCGACGTGACGTCGACCGTCTCCGGCGCTTCCTTGCCGGTCCAGGCTTCGAGGTTGCCGCCCTGGACCTTGATCTCGCCGACACCGTGGGTGTGGACGCTGCCGGTGGTGGCCGGCGCCCGGGCGAGCATCTGCGCAACGGCGCGGTTGCCGATCGCGCGCTGCAGCGCAAGGACCGGATGGTGGTCGGTGCGCGGCGCCGGGGCCTGCGCGCGGCCCCGCTCGCGGCGCCGGTCGATCTCTCGCTCCAGCATCTCGCGCGGGACCGTATGTCGCCCGCGCGGTGAGAACCACCCGAACGCATGAGCCTGGCGTCGCGACGTCCCACCACTGCGAGGCCGCCCCCCACACGCCGAACCAACCACCCTCACGAACGCCGCCGGACGGCGAGTCGGCCTACTGGGAGGGCCGGAGGGCCGCCGACAACTCGTCGGCGAGCCAGCGGCGGTAGCCGCGGGCGCTCCAACCCCGCCGGTGGCTCAGGTAGCGGTAGGTGTCGGGGTGGCCGAGGGTCCAGATGGTGGCGGCGGCCCGGTCTGGCGTGAGGCCGGCACGAAGGCCGTCGCGGCGCGCCAGTTCGCGGGCGGCCTCGCGGTAGCCGCTGAAGCGCTCATCGGCGAGGGTCTGCTCGAGATCGGCGGCCTCGGCGTCGACGGCGGCGGCTTGGCGGATCGCGAGGTAGATCGCCGCACTCCGCGCGTGCGCTTCGGCAAGCCAGTCGACGAGCAGCTCGACGATCAGGTCGGAGTCGGCGGCCTCGCGGATGCGCTCGCCGACGGTATCGGCGGGGGCGGCCGGGTAGTCCGGTCCGCGCAGCGCCAGCTCGATCACGCCGCCGAGGACCTCGCGCTTCGAGCCGAGGGTGTTGTAGATCGTCTGGACGGCCACCCCCGCCTCGGCGGCGATCGCGGGAATCGAGGTCGCGACATAGCCGCGCTCGACGAACAAGCGGTGGGCCGCCTCGAGGATCTCGCGACGGCTGGCCTGGATGAGCAGCTCGCCGCGTGCGCGACGACGGTCGCCTCCCTTGACTTCGCGCATTGGGTTAGAGTAGCGTTCCATTGACTAGAATGACATTCTAACCATGGAGCCGACATGAGCATCACCACGAACGCCACCATCGCGCGCAGCGTCTTCGAAGACGGGCTGAACGGCCGCGACCCCGCCGTGTTCGAAACGCTCGTCGCCCCCGACTACGTCAACCACGAGCGCGCGGACATGCTCGTAAAGGCGTCGGGGCCGCAGGACTGGAGCGACGTGCTCGCGCGGCTGTCGGCAGCGTTCCCGGACGTCGCCTGGGTCGTGCTGCGCACCCTCGCCCAGGGCGACGACGTGTGGGTGGAGACCCGCATGAGCGGCACCCACGAGGGCGACTTCTTCGGCCTCGCGCCGACCGGGCGGCGCTTCGCCGTCCGCCAAGTGCACATGCTGCGCCTGCAGGATGGGCTCATCCGCGAGCACTGGGCGGTGCGTGACGACCTCGGCGTGTTGGTCCAGCTCGGCGCGGTCGAGCCTCCCACCCCGTCGCGCGCCGTCGCGCGGTAGCCGCGGGGCGGCGCGCCGCTGGACTAGGAGTGAGCTCGTGCTCGGCGAGCGCGGATGGTGAACTTCGCGGTGGCGGCCTTGGAGCGGTTGCCCGCCGCGTCGGTCGCCGTCACGGAGAGCCGGTAGCGCCCGTGCGTGAGCTTGTGCCGGCCGAGCCTGCCGGAGAAGTGCAGCGTGTGCCTGCCGGCCCTCGTCTCCTTGTGGGAGATCGACCCGTGGAGCCGCTTGTAGTGCCTGCCGGCCCGGCGGGCGAAGGTCAGCGTGAGCTTCGCCGGCTCCGACAGCGTGAAGCTGATCCGGTGCCCGTGGAGCGCGAGGCGGGTGATCCGCGGCGGCGTCCGGTCCTTGACCGCGGCCGGCTGACGGGCGACCACGGTGACCGAGACGGTGGCGGTCGCCGTCAGGCCGGTCGGGTCGGTGGCGGTGACCGTGCCCGTGTGCGTCCCCGGCGCCGCGAACGGGTGTGTGACCTCCGCTCCGGCCGCCGTCCCGCCGTCGTCGAACGCCCAGGCGAACGTCAGCGTGTCACCCGGGTCGGGGTCGGCGGCCGTGGTGACGCCGAACGGCACACTCGCGCCGACCGGCGCCTGCAGCACGGTCGCCGCGGTCACGCTCGGCGGGCGCCGCTGATATTCGAACGCGCCGATGTCGACGGCCGGGCCGACGATCCGCGGGTTGCCGGCGAGGTCGGTCGCGCCCGGCAGGATCACCGTGCCGGGGTCGCCGTGGTCGATCAGCGGCGAGTCCCACTTCGGCGCGAAGCCCGGCGTCAGGTCCGGGTCGCCGGGGTAGGACGACGCCGCCGGCACGGCGCAGCCGCCGCTGACCGTCGCGTTCGCCCAGGCGCTGTGGACCGCGCGCAGGACGGCGCTGCCGCCGCCGCGCTGGTCGCACTGCAGCGACGGGCTGAAGCCGGTCACCGCCGACGAGTCGAGGTCGAGCGTCGCCGTCTTGCCGGCCGAGCCGCCGAGCACCCAGCCGCCCAGCGCCGCCTGCCCGGTGCCGACGAGCGTGTCGCGGTCGGCGGACAGCGTGCTCGAGCCCGAGACGCCGAGGCCGAAGCAGGCGATCGCGCCGCAGTTCGCGGGATCGGCGGCGGTGATGTCGACGAGCGTGTCGCCGACGTCGACCACCGCCGGCTGGCTGGTCGCGTCGAGCGCCTGGATGCCGCGGACGAAGGCCACGATCCGGTCGCGCGCGATCTCCCACGTGCCGCTGGCCACCGAGAAGCCCTGGGCGGCGAAGATCGAGGAGTCCGCGACCGACTCGGCCCCGGTGCCGTTGGCGGTGCGGTCGATGCCCACCGACGACTGCCCGTTGCCGAGGTGGATGGTGCCGCTGAACGAGTCCGGGTGGTCCATCTCGACGCCGATCGCGCCGGTGCTGCCGTCCGGGTCGTCGATCAGCACGTCGCTCGCACTGCCGTCGAGCGCCAGCGCGGTGTCACCGTCCTGAGCCGGCAGCTGCAGGTGGACGTGGCTGACGCTCGAGCCGGCCGCGGCGAAGCTCAACACCGTCTGCAAGCCGGCGCCGACCGTCAGCGTGGTCGTGTCGGGGCCGGCGCCGGTGACCGTCAGCGCGCCGCCGCCCGACGTGGCGGCGAACGGGCCCGTGTAGTTCCCCGGGCCGACCTCGATCGTGTCCGCGGCGGCGGTGGCATTCGCCGCGGTGAAGGCCGCCGCGAGCGAGCTCTCGACGTGGTCGCACGTCGCGTTGACGCAATAGACGTCGGCGCGCGCGTCCGCGGCGCCGCCGACGAGGAGCAGCCCCAGAGCCAGGGCTACGGCGCGCATCCGGCCTCGTCCGCCTTCGCCCGCGCGTCCGCGATGCGGTCGTGCCCGAGGCCGCGCGCGAAGTGGTCATCGGCGCCGGTGAGGATGTCGTCGCCCGGCCCGCCGTCGAGCGTGTCGCCCCGCGGCCCGCCGAGCAGCGTGCCGGCGTCCGCGTGGTTGTCGAGCGTCACGTTGCTGCCGCGCTTCGCCAGGCGAGAGCGGAAGTACAGCTGCCCGTGGTCGGTGGACATCGAGACGCGGCCGGCGTGCGCGGTGGCCGGGACGGCGAGCGCGAGCAGCCCAGCAACGACGACCGGCGGGCGAATGGACATGTCGCGCAACCCTCGCCCGCCGTCGCCGCCCTGTCGTGAGGGACAATCCCTCAACTTTCCCTCCGCTCTTCTGCTCATGAGCACCCGCTTGGAGCGGGATGGGGAACCGGCGAGCGTGCGTGTGCGCTGGGATGACGAAAGTTGAGGGAGCTTCCCTCACGACGGGGCGCCGGCCGACCGGCACGCTTCGCGTCTTGGCCGAGCCGACCCCCCGTTCCGTCGTCGTCACGCTCGAGCTCGACCCGTCCGCCGAGCCGATCCGCGGCGTCGCGCGCGACGAGGACGGCACCGAGCACACGTTCACCGGCTGGCTCGGGCTCGCGCGCGCGCTCGAGCTGACCCTGCACGCCGTGCGCCTCGACACCGGTGGGGAGCGGCCTCCATGGCGCTGAACCTCACGGTCGTGTTCAGGGGCGCCGAGCCCCGCGTCCGCGACGGCGTACGCGGCGAGGCGATCTCGGTCACGGCGGCGGCGAGCCCGGAGACGAGCCGCGACAGCGGCCCCGACGCCGGCTACTCCACCTCGGGCACCTACCGGTGGTGGTCGTGCACGACGCAGGTCATCGTCGGCTCCCCGGGCATCCAGCCCGTCTTCGTGAACTCCTACCGCAGGATGACGCGCGAGAAGTACCTCATCCCGGGCCTGCGAATCCCGGTGACCGTGTCACGGAGCGACCCGACGCGCTTCCGCATCGAGTGGGACGAGGTCCCGACGATCGACGAGCTGATCGCGCGCAGGGACCCCCTCTTCACCGACCCTGACGCCACCCGGCCGCTGCTCCAGGACGCGTGCGCGGCGGCCGGCCTCGCCCCGCGCCCGGGTGAGATCGACATCCCGTGGGACGACATCGGCACGACCGTGCCCGAGCTCGCGCACGCGGCGCAGGCCATCGCCGCCGCGCTCAGCGGCGGCGCCGCGAGCTACCAGACCACGCTGCTGGACACTCCGCACGCCGCGGGCGGTGCCGACCCGGACTCCGGCCGGCCGCTCGCGACGGCCGGCGACGACGGCACTAACCAGGCTGCCAGAGCTCGACCCGATTGCCCTCCGGATCGGTGACCCAGCCGAAGCGGCCGACGCCCTCCATCTCCTGCGTCTCGCCCGCCACGTCCGCTCCCTTGGCGCGCAGTTGCGCGAGCATCGCATCCAGGTCGCGGACCCGGAAGTTGAGCATGGTCTGCTGGGTGCGGGACCCGAAGTAGTCGGTCTCGGACCCGAACGTCGCGAACACCGTCACCCCGGCTTCCTGACGCCAGGCGCCGTGCTCATCCGTGTCCAGGCCCAGGCAATCGCGGTACCACGCGGTCAGCGCCGCCGGGTCGGCGGCCCGCATGAAGTGCCCGCCAATTCCAAGCACGCGTTCCATGGCCGCGATCTTGACGGCAGACTGCTGTGTCGTGACGGGTGACCCTCCTCTGCTCGGGTTCGGCCTGCCGGTGTCGGGGCGCTGGGCCACCCCGGACACGATGCGTCGCATCGCCCGCCGCGCCGAGGACCTCGGCTACGCCTCGCTGTGGACCTTCCAGCGCGTGCTCTCCCCCGTCGGGGCCGCGCTCGGCCCGGCGCACGAGTCGGTGCTCGATCCGGTCCTCCCGCTCGCGTACGTCGCGGGCCACACCGAGCGCATCCGCCTGGGGACGGCGACGATCTGCGCGCCGTTCACGGCGCCCGCGCTGCTGGCGAAGACGCTGACGTCGCTGGACGTGCTGTGCGCCGGCCGGCTCACCGCGGGGCTCGGGATGGGCTGGCTGCCGGAGGAGTACGCCGCCGCCGGCGTGCCCTACGAGCGGCGGGGCGCGCGGATGGACGAGTACCTGCGCTGCCTGGAGGCGCTGTGGACACAGGACCCCGTCGAGTTCGCGGGCGAGTTCTACACCGTGCCGCGCTCGCACGTGGGCCCGCGGCCCGTGCAGCGACCGCACCCCCCGGTGCTGCTGGGCGGCACCGCCGCGCCGGCCCTGCGCCGGGCCGGGCGGCTCGCCCAGGGCTGGATCGCCGGCAGCACGCACGACCGATCCACCCTCGCCGCGTCGATCGAGACGGTGCGCGCGGCCGCGCGTGAGGCCGGGCGCGATCCGGACACGCTGCAGTTCGTGGTGCGCCGCACCCTCGAGGGGATGCGCGACCTCGACGAGCTCGCGGCGCAGGGCGTCACGGAGGTCATCCTCGACCTCAACCTCTCGCCGGGCGCCGGCGACGCGGAGCGCGTGCTCGACGCGTTCGCGCCTACGCGGCCTCGACCAGCGGCATGATGTCCTCCTTCAGCCGCTTGAGGTCGTCCAGCGTCTTGGCCACCGGCACGTCCGCGAACGGCGGCCAGAGCATCGGCATCGTCAGCCCCGCCTCCTTGTAGCGCTTGAGCATCTCGGTGATCTGCTCCGCGGTGCCCGCGAGCAGGTTGCTGCCCTTGCCCGCCGGCGTCTGGTCCATCGCCTGTCGGTGATGACGAACCAGATCATGCTGGAGACCTCGATGTCGTCGATCGAGCGCCCGAGCTCCTCGAGCTCGCGACCGATCGCGCCCCGCCACTGCTGCAGCTCCTCGGGCGTGTCCTGGATGCCGATCCAGCCCGCGAGGTCGTACTTCGCGACCCGGTTGGCGGAGCGCTTCGGGTCCTTGAGCCCGCTGAAGAAGATCGGCGGGTGGGGCTTCTGGAGGGGCTTCGCGCCGAACCCGCACGGGTCGAAGTCGGCGAACTCGCCGTGGTACTCGAACAGGTCGTTCGTCCAGATGCCCTGCATGATCTCGATCGACTCGCGCACGTGCTTGTGCCGCTTCGGGAAGATGTGCGCCGCGCTCGCGGCCGCGAACTCCTCGGGCATCCAGCCGGCCCCGACGCCCACGTTCAGCCGGCCGTTCGACAGGTGGTCGACCGTGGCGAGCTCCGCCGCCAGCACACCCGGCGCGCGGAACGGCGTGTCGGTGATGCTCATCCCGATCCGCACCTTCTGCGTCTTCGCCGCGAGCCAGGGGATCAGCGGCCAGCCCTGGTACCACTCGCCGCGCGAGGACACCGGCAGCTGCTTCGGGAACTCGTCCATCATCCCGAACGAGTACTGGAGCTCCGCCGCGGTCGGAGGCCTCCGGGACGACGATCCGGTCGAGCGTCCAGACGGAGTCGAAGTCGAGCTCCTCGGCGAGCGCGGTGAGATCCTCGAGCTCCTTGACGGTCACCCTGTCACGGAAGTTCGGCAGGTAGAGAGCGAGCTTCATGGTGGACCGGCCTCCTCGACGCGCTGACGTCGGCGCAAGCTATCAGCGCTCGTCCGCTTCGGTGCGGAGCTGGTCGTGCAGCTCGCGCTTGACCACCTTGCCGTAGTTGTTGGTCGGCAGGGCGTCGACGAAGCGGTAGTCGCGCGGGCGCTTGTACCGGGCGATGCGGTCGAGGCACGTCCGGTCGAGCTCGCCGGCCGGCGGCGGGGCGGCGCCGTCGGCGGGCACGACGAAGGCCACCACCGTCTCGCCCCACTCCGGGTCGGGCCGGCCGACCACGGCCACCTCCCGGACACCGCCGTGGTGGAGCAGCGCCTCCTCGACCTCGCGGGGGTAGATGTTCATGCCGCCGCTGATGATCAGGTCCTTGGACCGGTCGCGCAGCGTGAGGTATCCGTCGGCGTCGAAGCTGCCGACGTCGCCGGTGTGCAGCCAACCGCCCCGCAGCGTCTCGGCGGTGGCGGCGGGCTGGTTCCAATAGCCGGCCATCACCACGTCGCCCCGGACCACGATCTCGCCGATCTCGCCGGCTCCGAGCTCGCGGCCGTCGTCGCCGACGACGCGGACCTCGGTGTCGGTGCGGGCGACGCCGACGCTCTGCAGGCGCTCCGCAGGGATGCCGTCGGCGTGGTCGGCCTGCGACAGCGCCGTGATCGTCATCGGCGACTCGCCCTGCCCGTAGATCTGGGCCAGCCGGGGACCGAAGCGCGCGAGCGCGTCCTCCAGGTCGGCCAGGTACATCGGCGCGCCGCCGTAGATGATCGTCTTCAGATGCGTGACGTCGGCGATCGCCAGCCGCTTCACCATCGTCGGGGCGGCGAAGAACGACATCCCCGGCCAGCGCTGGACCAGCGCGGGGATCTCGTGTGACGCCGCCGCCGGCATGACGCTCACCGCCCCGCGCGCGACGTGGGGCAGCCCGTACAGCCCGGAGCCGTGCGACAGCGGCGCGACATGGAGGATGCTGTCCCGCGGCATCACCGCATCGATGTCGGCGTAGTAGCTGAGGGTCATCTGGAGCAGGTTGCGGTGCGTGAGCGTGGCGCCCTTGGGCCGTCCGGTCGTGCCGCTCGTGTAGAACAGCCAGGCCGGGTCATCCGGCTCGCGGTCGGCGAGCGGCGCCGGCGCCGAGGCGGCGATGCGCTCCCACCGCTCACCCGGCGCGATCACCGCCGCGCTCGACGTCGTCGGCGTGCTCGGGGTCGGTCAGGACGACGGCCGTCCCACTGTCCTCGAGGATGTAGGCGATCTCGTCGCGGTGCAGGCGCGCGTTCACCGGCACGGCCACGAGGCCGGCGTGCCAGATGGCGAACATCGCCTCGAGGTACTCGGGCCGGTTGCGCATCACGATCGCGACCCGGTCACCCGGCGACAGCCCGAGGTCGTGACGCAGGCCGCCGGCCGCGGCCGCGGTCCGGGCGGCGAACGTCGCCCAGGTCGCGTGGACGCGCTCGCCGTCGGCGAGCGCCGGGTCGTCGGGCCGCAGCCGGCCGTGGCGAGCCACCCAGACCGCGGGGTTCATGCGGCCAGCCTAGCCGTACCATCGCACCCATGAGGCTCGCCGAGGACGAGGCGCGGGCCCGGCTGGCGGCGCACGACCACGGGGTCCTGTGCACGCTGCACGCCGAGCGGGGCGCCGACGCCGTGCCCGTCGTCTACGTGGTGGACGACGACGGCTACGTGGGCGTGCCCGTCGACCGCGTGAAGCCGAAGGCGTCGACGCGGCTGCAGCGCGAGCGCAACCTCGAGGCCGATCCGCGGGGCACGCTGCTCGTCGAGCACTGGGACCGCGACGACTGGTCGCGGCTGTGGTGGGTGCGGGCCGAGCTGCGCTTCCAAGACGCTTCCGGCAAGGACGGGGCGCTCGCCGCGGGGCTGGCCGAGCGCTTCCCGCAGTACCGCGACCAGCCCTTCACCCGGGTGCTGGTGCTGCGTATCGTCGGCGTCACCGGCTGGGCAGCCGCCGGCGGCTGATCTCGACGAGGAGGAGAAACGGATGGCTCAAGACGTGCTGGCGGGGCGATATGCGCTCGTCACCGGAGGTGCTCGCGGCTTGGGCGCCGGGATGGCGCAGGCGCTGGCCGCGGCCGGTGCGGCGGTCATGATCGGCGACGTGCTGGACGACCTCGCGGGCGAGACCGCGAGCGGGCTCGGCGGCCGGGCCACGCACCTCGACGTGACCGACGAGGCGTCGTGGGAGGCCGCGGTCGCGGCCACGGTCGAGCAGCTCGGCGGGCTCGACATCCTCGTCAACAACGCCGGCATCGAGATCTCGGGCCTGATCGCCGACGTCGAGGCCGCCGACCTGCGCCGGATGCTCGAGGTCAACGTGCTCGGCACGGCGCTCGGGATCAAGCACGGGCTGCGCGCGATGCGCCCGGGCGGCGCGGCCGGCCACGGCGGCGCGATCGTCAACATCTCCTCGGTCGCGGCGACGATCGCGTTCCCCGGGATCGCGGGCTACTCCGCCACCAAGTCGGCGGTCGACCGGCTCACCCGCGTCGCCGCGTTCGAGGCCGGCAAGCTCGGGTTCGGCGTGCGCGTGAACTGCGTCTACCCGGGGCTCGTGCCGACGGAGATGGGCCAGAAGCTCGCCGTCGACATGGCCGAGCTCGGCCTGTTCGAAAGCCCGGACGCCGCCGTCGGCGCCGTGATCGAGCAGACCCCGGCGGGCCGGTTGGGCGAGGTCTCGGACATGGCCGACGCGGTCGTGTTCCTCGCCTCCGAGCAGGCGCGGTTCATCACCGGAGCCGGGCTGGCCGTCGACGGTGGGATGGGCATGTGAGCCGATGGGGTCGCTCGCCGACTACCTCGACAAGGGTGCGTCGCTCGGCCGCGACGCGCCCTGCCTGGTCGAGGGCGACCGCTCGCTGTCGTACGGCGACGTGCAGCGACCTCAGTCGTCGCGTCGCGGGCGCGCTCGAGCGCGACGGCATCGCGCCCGGCGCCAAGGTCGGCATCCTCAGCTCGAACAACGCCGTCGCGTTCGCGTGCGTGTTCGGCATCGCCCGCCGCGGCGCGGTGTGGTGCCCGATCAACCCGCGCAACGAGGCGGCCGAGAACCGCGCGCTGCTCGCGTTGTTCGACTGCGAGTGCCTGATCTATCACCCTCGTACGCGGCGATGGCCGAGCAGTTCGAGCGTGCGGGTGAAGGTCTGCCTGGACGAGCTCGACGACTGGCTGGGTGACGCCGGGCGGTGCGGCCTCCTCGTCGACGACCTGGCGATGCTCGTCGGCACCGGCGGCACGACCGGGCTGCCGAAGGGCGTGATGCTCACCAGCCGCAACCTCGAGACGATGACGGCCCTGACGCTGATGGGCTATCCGTTCAGCGGCCGCCCCGCGTACCTCGCGCTCGCCCCGCTGACCCACGCCGCGGGCGTGTTGTGCTTCCCGGTGATGAGCCTGGGCGGGCGCATCGTCGTGATGCCCAAGCCCGACGTCGGCGCGTTCCTCGCCCTGATCGAGCGCGAGCGCATCACGCACACGTTCCTGCCGCCGACGCTGATCTACATGCTGCTCGCCCACGAGGCGCTCGGCGCCACCGACCTCTCCTCGCTGCAGTGCTTCTGGTACGGCGCGGCGCCGATGTCCACCGCACGGCTCGAAGAGGCCCTGCGCCGGATCGGCCCGATGGCCCAGCTGTTCGGGCAGACCGAGGCGCCGATGATGGTCTCGATGCTGCCGCCCGCGGAGCACTACCACGCGGACGGGACGGTTGCCACCGGTCGGCTCGGCTCGGCCGGCCGGCCCGCGCCGCTGGTCACCGTCGGGATCATGGACCCGGAGTCGGGCGCGATGCTGGGTGCCGGCGAGCGCGGCGAGATCGTCGTGCGCGGCTCGCTCGTGATGGCGGGCTACTACAAGAACCCGGCGGCGACCGAGGAGGCCTCGCGCTTCGGCTGGCACCACACGGGCGACATCGGCTACCTCGACGAGGACGGCTACCTGTTCATCGTCGACCGGTTGAAGGACATGATCATCACGGGCGGCTTCAACGTCTATTCGGCCGAGGTCGAGCAGGCGCTGATGCGGCATCCCGCGGTGCGCGACTGCGCGGTCGTCGGGCTGCCCGACGACAAGTGGGGCGAGCGGGTCACCGCGGTGATCGAGTCGAGCGCCGACGTCCAGCCCGACGAGCTGGTCGCGTTCGTGAAGGCGCGGATCGGGTCGGTGAAGGCGCCCAAGCAGGTCGAGCTCTGGCCGGAGCTCCCGCGCTCGCGCCTCGGCAAGGTGCTCAAGGCGGACGTGCGGGCGCAGCTGCTGCACGATCGAGGCCCGTGAGATCCGGTTGCCGCTCACACCGTTCGCAATGCCACGGTGGGCGGCATCCGAGACGCGCGAACGGCCGGCATGAGCCCGGCGAACGCGCCGATCAGGATGGCCGAGGCGATGCCGCCCGCCCACGCTTCGGCGGGGATCACGACGGCCCAGTGCTTCGTGCCGGCATAGATCGCGGTGGCCAGCGCCCCGGCCGAGACGCCGACGACGCCGCCGATCACGGCGAGCAGGATCGACTCGGTGAGGAACTGGGTCCGGATCTGGCTCTTCGTCGCGCCGAGGGCGCGGCGAAGGCCGATCTCCGAGCGGCGTTCGAGCACCGAGATGATCATGATGTTGGCCACGCCGACGGCGCCCACGATCAGCGCCACGACGCCGAGCCCGAGGAAGAGGCTGTCGAAGGCGCCGGCCGCCGCGGCGCGGGCGGTGAGCACGTCGGATGGCTGGCTGACGTTGACCTCGTCGGGCGCCTCGGGGTTGGCCGTCGGCGCGAGCAGCGATTGCACCGCGGCCTCGTGGCCGGTGGCCGTGCGCACGTAGATCGTGCTCGGCGGGCCGGCCGTCGTCCTGCCGCCGGCCACGCTGACGTAGCCGAGATACCTCCGGGCGGCCGGGTAGCCGACGAGGACGCTGGTGTCGATGTCGGTCGCCAGCGGCGAGGGCTCCAGGATGCCGGCCACGTTGAACCACTGGTGTCCCAGCCAGATCCGCTGATCGGGGTAGACGCGATCGATGCCCAGGCGCTGGGCGGCGACCGCGCCGAGGACGGCGACCGGCTCGCCGGCGGTGCCGGCGTTGAGCCAGGCGCCCCGGGCGATGCCGGTGTTGAGCACGGACAGCAGGTTCAGGCTGGTGGCCCGCACCTGCAGGCCGCCGCTGTTGGCCGCCGGGATCAGCGAGCTGCGGTAGACCCGCTCGTCCTTCAGCAGGCCGGTGTGCGCCTGCCGCTGGACGTGGTCCAGGAGGGTGATCCGCCCGGGCGCTGCGAGCGGCAGCTCTGCCGGTGCCCCGGTCAGGCTCTGCCCGGCCTCGACGGTCAGCAGGTTCGTGCCCAGCCGGTCGATCTCCGCCAGCAACCCCGCCTGCGAGGAGGACGACAGCCCGAGGACCGCGACGATCGCCGCCGTGCCGATCGCGATCCCCAGCGCCGACAGCGCGGCGCGCAGCGGCCGGGCGCGCAGGCCCACGCTCGCCACCCGCAGGCCGTCCCGGGGCGACAGCCGTCCCGGCGTGGTTCTCATACCACCTGCCCGTCGAGCATCCGGATCTGGCGCGGCAGCTGATCGGCGAGGCCGCCGTCGTGGGTGATCATGATGATCGTGGCGCCGTCGGCGTTCAGCTCGCGGATGAGCGCCATGATCGATCCCCCGGTGGTGCTGTCGAGGTTCCCGGTCGGCTCGTCGGCGAGGACGATCGCCGGCCGCCCGACAAGGGCCCGGGCGATCGCCACCCGCTGGCGCTCGCCGCCTGAGAGCTTGGTCGGCTTGAACGTCGTGCGGGGCGAGAGGCCGACCCGCTCGAGCGCCTCGTCCGCGCGCGCGTACCGCTCGGCGGCCGGGACCCCGGCGTAGAGCAGCCCGTCGGCGACGTTCTCGCGCACGCTGGCGTGCTCGGCCAGGAAGAACTGCTGGAAGACGAACCCGATCTGCCGGGCCCGCAGCTGCGACAGCCGGCGGTCGTCCAGCCCTGCAGCGTCGACCCCGCCGATGCGGACCACGCCGCTGGTGGGCCGCTCCAGCGTCCCCATGATGTGCAGCAGCGTGGACTTGCCCGACCCTGAAGGCCCGACGATCGCCGCCAGCTCACCGCGCTGCACGGAGAAGGACACCCCGCGCAGGGCGGGCACGGGCGGCTGCTCGCCGTAGACCTTGGTCACCGCATCGAGCTCCAGGACCGTTTCGCGGCTCACAGCGACGGCACCACGACGCGATCGCCCGCGCGCAGATCGCCCGCGACCTGGACTCGCCCGTGCGCGTCGTCGAACAGGCCCACCCGCACGGCGACCAGGTCGCGGCGCGCGCCGGCGCGCACGACTTCGACCGCAAAGCCGCCGCCGGACCTGCCGACCAGCGCGGTGACCGGGACGCTCAGCGCGCTGTCCACCCCGGCGGTGGTGATCTCCACCCCGACCGGAGCCTTGTCGAGCCCGCGTACCTTGCCCGGGTCGCCGAGGCCGATGTAGGTGGGGATGGTCGCGTCGGCGGCGGTGGCGCCCTGCTCGTCCGAGGTCTCGGCGACCCGCCCGAACCCGTCGACCTTGCCCGCGATCGTCGTGTTGCCGGGCAGGGTGATCCGGGCTCGATCTCCCCGCTGGACCCGACCCTGGTCGGACGGATCGAGCTTCACCTGGACGCGCAGCGTCTCGGAGGTGGCGTTCAGCGCCTCGGCACCCGGCCGGGCCGGCCCGCCGAGCTGGCCGGCGACCTTGGCGATCCGCACCGCTTCGGGCAGGAACACCGCATCGCCGAGGGCCAGCGCGCCGGTCACGTGAGCGCCCGTGCGGCGCTGGAGCGCCTCCAGCGCCGTCTCGGTCTTCGTGGTGAAGGCGTCGCCCGGCACGTGCAGGTCGCGGTTGAGCTGACGGACGTCGCGGCCGGCAGCGCCCACGTGCAGGGCGCGGTAGGCCGGGACCACGCCGCACAGCAGCAGCACCGGCTCGTCGTCCACCCGGTAGAGCACGCCGCCGCAGTCGACCTTGTCTCCCACCTCGGGCAGCCCGGTGTACGTGCCGCGGGCGTGGTTGATCGCGGAGAACGGCGAGCCGTCCGGCCGCGCCCGGTAGGTCAGGGTCCCGTCCTGGGAGACCGCGGCCGACAGCTTGCCCTTCTGCACCGTCGCGGTGTTCACCGGCGCCGCTTGCGCGGCCGCGCTCGCCGGCTCGCCACCGGACAGCGCGGCCACGCCGCCGGCGGCGGCCACGGCGCCCAGGACCGCCGCGCCGGTCAGCACCCAGCCCTTGCGCCTCACCCCTGGCCCCCCGCGGCCAGTTTCAAGATCCCGCGGCACTTGCGCGTCGCGGCGTTGAGGATGGTCATGCCGCCCGGCTGGTTGGCGGATGGGATCTTCGTCGTGTCGATGAGCGGGTCGCCGTTGGCGGGGTCCGGAAAGTCCTTCACGCCGTTCTTGCGGACGCACTCGGCGAACCTGAGGGCATCCGACTGCTGCTTCGGGCTCCGCTTCCCACTCAGCGCGCCCGGTGGCTCCAGGTCCTTGCACGCGTCGACGGCCTTCTGCCACACCGCGGGGGTCACGTCGATCCCGAAGACGTAGTCGCCCTTCGCGTCCGGGTCCGGGAAGTGAGGGACGCCGTGCCGCCGGATGCACTCCGAGAACTTCACCGCCTTGGCCTGATCGGCGGCGTTCTGGTTGCCGCCGCCGGTATCGGTGGCGCTAGCCGAGGCGCTCCCGGTCTCGGAAGGCGCGCTCGCACCGCAGCCCGCGCAGATCAGCGCGACCAGCACAAGGGCGACCAGCGGCCGCAGTGTCCTCATCATGGTTGCCCCCTGTCGAAGCGCGCTCATCACTGGTGCATCCTCGGATCGTGCGTCGGATCGGCGTACATGGCAGGACAGCCGTGATCGACGGCCGCCGGGCGCAGCTCGTAGTGCCACGGCTCGTTGGCGTAGCTCTGGCACAGCCCGTACGCGGCGCCGTGTGCCGACAGCCACGACGCGCTCGCAGCCGGCCCGATGTCGACCGCATCCCCCGACACGTGCGCAGACGTGGTGCTCGTGGCCACCCACCGGGCGGCTTCCGCTTGGGAGCCATACTTCGAGACCGCCTCGCGCCGGAGTTGATCCTCGTACGCCGCGGACCGCCAGCCGCTGTCGACGACGAACTGGACGCCGTCCTCCGCAGCATCAGTTGCCGCCCGGCGCAGAGCGCGCAGGAGGGCCGGATCGAGCTTGGCGACGCCCGGCACCGCGTCGTCGAACACCGACGTGCCGGCGGGGAACGGCACCGCCGGCCTCGCCGAGCACATCACGCTGCGCGTGCCGCGAGCGGTCGAGGGGAGACGCGGCCGGCAAGGACACCGTCAAGGCCGACGACACCAGCGACTTGAAGCCAAGGGCTACGGCGACCGCCGCGATGGCCACGAGCACGCCCGTGGCACCGCGCCTGCGAATCCGCCGGTTCGTTGCTCGTGCCGGTCTGCTTCGGGTCACGCCGCCAGTGAAGGCGACCCGGTGTTGCCGGCACGTATGCGATTGCCGATACGCCGACGATATGCCCCGTGCCTGCGTGCTGGTCGTCGAGGACGAGCCCGGCATCGCGGACGCCATCCGCGACGCCTGCACCTGAAAGCGATCGCGGCCGACATCGCCGGTGACGGCGACACCGCCCTACAACCGCCGAGCGTCAACGCCGGAGGCACCTAGCAAGGAGGCGCGCGATCGCAGGCGCGCGTGAAACGGAAGGCTCGAATCGAGCCTGCGGGCCTTCGGGCCCGTCGAAGGCCGAGCCCGCGCGCCTCCCTAGGAGCGGTCGAGCGCGGCTACACAACGCGCCTTGGCACGCGCGGCGCGGTTGCCCTCTTGGAGCAAGAGGCCAACGTACCGTCGCGCGCCCCTGGAGAGCGGGCGCAAGTTGGTCATGGTGCGTTCACCCACTCCATGACCTTTCGCATGGTGATGAAGTCCGCCGTCTCAGTGAGTATCTTCGGCAGCAGAAACGCGGCGAGGAGTTCTTGGTCGCCTTCTGACGGTGTGTCTTGCGCCTGCTCGCTCCGCATGATGCGAGCTTGGAAGTCCTCCAGCGTCGCGGGCGTGTAAGAAGAGTCGGTCGCGGCATTGAAACGCTTCAACAAGTCGAGAGCCGAGTCGTAGAGCGTGAGGTACTTACCGGCAAAGACATTCTGGATCGCGTTGTCCAGCTTGGGCAGGAAGTCGTCATGCCTCAGCAAGTCATACTGGATGAACTCGAACTGGCGTAGATCGACCGGCGCCTCGGCGGGCGGCTGTTGAGTCATGAAGATGACGGGCTTGCCAAATGCGTGGGCAAGGCCCAATTCGTAGAAGACATTTGGGTTCCCTGACGTCACATCACCCAGCAGGACGTCAGCTTCGATGATCTGATCCCGCACCTTATCCATCAACGCCTTCGTGAGGATGCGGTGATCTCCTCGCTCGACTCGCAGTCCATGCTTAGTCGCGAGATAGTGGCGAAGGTACAGATAGAAATAGTTCAGCTCTGGGCGGAACGGCATCACCACGAAGCAGAGCGGGGATCTTGTGTTCATTCGTCGGCGCGTTGCGCGATCAAAGGCCGAGCCGCCCGCTGGACGTGGTTGACGAGGCTGCGAAGGTTGTTCGGCTCGTAGACGATGTATTGAAAGCCCGCGAGATCGCTGGGAAGTCCACCCTGTGCCTCGGCGCTTGCGATCAATATCGTGGGCTTCCTCAGCGCGTGGGCAAGACCGAGTTCATAGAACACGTTTGGGTTCTGACGGCTGACATCAGCGACAAGGAAATCCGAGGATCGCACGGCATCCGTAATGGCATTCGCGAGTGAAGCCCCTGGCGCCACGTTGTCAAAGCTGAAGACCTCGACGCCGAGTTCGCGGAGGGCGCGCGCGACAGCGTCGAGGACCCGCTGCCCCGCCGCATCGAAGGGCGCGATTACAAGGCTTCGTAGTTGTCGCATCGGCTCTGCCGAACCTTAAGCTATCCGCGGCCAGCGCCGCAGGTGCTGTGGCGGGCGACCGACGGCGGCCCGACTCGGCGGGGCGGGCCGGCGCGCCATCGGCCGAGGCGAGCGTCATAAGCCCGTTGGGAGGCGCCGCGGACCGCTACCGGCTCTTTCGGCCTGGCCCGGCGGGCCGAGTAACACGACCGCATAGGCGGATCGCCCGCATCGCCGGCCCTCTGGCGCTCGCGGCGGTGTCCCCGCGTGCAGCCGCTTGCCGACGCCGTCCGAGTGCGGTGCCTCTGCTTGGCCGAGCCGAGTCCTCGTCGATCGTGCGCTCGGCGGCGTCGTGCGCAGACTGCATCCTTACGTCGCCCAGCGCCGGCCGCCGAAGACCAAGATCATCCGCGAGCTGCGCCGCTGGGCCAGGGAGGGGGCGGGTTGGACGGCGGCTGGACGCTGGGCGGACGCAGCTACCGCGTGGCGAATCAGCCGGCGCGGAGCTCGTAGTTCACCACGACGACGCCGCCAGTGGCGTAGTTCGCGACGTCCGCGCGGATCGCCTGACCCTGGGGTGATCCCTGCGCCGCACGCATCGCCGCCGCATCGTCGAAGTCGGCCTCGAACACGCAGAAGTACGGGGAGTCGCCCTCGGCGGCGGCGACGTCGAAGGCATAGCTGTAGCCGCGCAGTCCGGGAAACTCGGCCACCAACTTGAGGTGGGTCTCCTCGTAGTAGCTTCGGAAGTGATCCGGGTCGGTGGGCGGCGGATAGAGGACAAGGAGCCTGTGCACGAGCACACCGTATCCGCAACGTGATCTGCCGTCGCGGTCGACCTCCGGTCGGCAGGCCTTGGCCTGCCCTGGTCGGCATCCGCGACGAGACCTCCTTGGCGGGAGGCGACGACGCCGCCAGGTGGGCTCGTGTTCCCGCGCCCGGACGGGTCACCGTGGACCCGGGACGACTGGGCCAACTGGCGGCATCGCACCTTCCAGGCCAACGCGGAGAAGATCGGCCGGCTGAACACACGGCCGTACGACCTGCGGCATTCGTTCGTGTCGTTGCTGATCGCCGAAGGGCGGACGGTGATCGACGTTGCCGGCCAGGCGGGGCACTCGCCGGAGACGTGCCTGCGCTACTACGCGCACCTGTTCGCGGAGTTCGATCCGGGGTGCGGCTCAGCGCCGAGGACGAGGTCCGCAAGGCCCGCCGTGACGCAGGTGGACGCTCAGAGGACGCAGGTGGCGGTAAAGAGGAAGCGGCGTGACGCGGGATTCCGCGCCACGCTGCCGAAGCCGACGCCCGGACTCGAACCGGGGACCCCTTCATTACGAGTGAAGTGCTCTACCAGCTGAGCTACGTCGGCCCGGGCGGCGCAGTCTATCGGCCGTTCCAGGCGGCGGCGATCTCGGTGACGTGGCGGAGGTCGGTGCCGCAGCAGCCGCCGAGCAGGCGGATGGAGGGCAGCCGCGAGCGCAGGGCGGCGTTGTCGCGGGCCAGCGTGGGCGGGTCGCCGTCGTCGAGCTCGTCGGCCGCGTCGAGCTCTGCGTGGCTGAGCGCGGAGGCGTTGACGCGCAGGCCGCCGATGCGCGCGAGCGCCGGGGCGTCGTCCAGGCCGGCGGCGATGTGCGACGGGTGGGCGCAGTTGATCATGAAGAACTCGGCCGCTCCGCCGGTCGCGCCGTCGACCTGCTCGATGGCCTGAGCCACCGGCGTGCCGTCTCGGCAGCCGGCCGTCGGTCTCGACCGTGAACGCGGCGACCGCGGGCACGCCGGCCGCCGCCGCCGCGTGCACGACGCCGGTCGCCTCGTCGGGGTAGGTGAGCGTCAGCGCGGTGATGCGCTCCGCGCCCGCATCGGCGAGCACGGAGACCTGCTCGGCGTGGTACTCGGCCGCCTCTTCGGCGCTCATGCGCTCGCCCGCGACGTAGCCGTCGCCGCGCGGGCCGACGACGCCGTTGACCAGCACGCGACCGCCTCCGGACGCGATCGACTGGGCGAACTCGACGGCGCGCCGGTTCGCCGCGGCCAACTTGCGCGCGTCGTAGCCCAGGCGCGCGCCCCAGTCGGGGTTCGCGCGCCAGGTCACGGTGTCGAGGACGAACGGGAGCCCGCGTGCGTCCGCCAGCTCGAGGAAGCCGTCGAAGTAGCGGCGGATCGCCCCCCGGGCGCGGAGCTCTCCAAGAGCGGGAACGCGGCGAAGCACGGCAGCGCGAACCCCTCGCGGAACACCAGTGTCGTCTCGATCCCGCCGTCGGTCAGCTCCATGCGGCCACCCTAGGTGCGCCGGTCCCGGCGCGGGATCGGGAGCGTCCCCGATCTTCGGCTCCGGCCGGCCCGCATCTTTGCGCGCGGGCTCCCCGGAGATGGACTCACTCCATCGTCAGGCGGCCATGGGTCATGGAGCCCGCGCGCTCCCGGTAGGCCGGGACGAGCGCGGCGGTGACGACGCCGTGGCGCGACGTGGCCTCATCCACGATCGGCCACAGCTCGGCGATGCGGGCGGGGCGGTCGACGAGCACGGTGTACGTCGGCGTATGGGCGGTCAGCGTGCCGAAGCGGTCACCGAACGGCCGCTCGTCGCTCGAGAAGCCCCACTCGCCGCGCAGGGTGGTGACGCCCGCGCCACCGGCCCGGCGCAGGCCGCGCGTGAGCGTGGTGTAGACGGCGCCGCCGTCCGCGCGCGCCGACTGGCGGGTGTAGATGCGCAGGGCGATCCACGCCGGCGGCTCGCCGGTGCGGTCATCAGCGATCAGCGGCAGCGGCTCCAGCTGCTCGCCGTCGTGCTTGACCACGGCGATCCGCTCGAGGTTGGCCACCGGGCGCGCCAGCACGTCCGGCAGCGCCCGCAGCGCCCGCCGCAGGACGTCGGTGGCGCCGACGGCGATCGTCACCATCGGCACGTCGGCATTGCGGCTCAGCAGCCCGGCCCGCCGGCGCCGGCCGTCGTGGATCCCGTCGACGCCGAGCAGCACGGTCGCGCCGCCGGCGCCCTCGCGGCGCAACAGGTCGACGACGGCGCGGTACGCCGGGCGGCCGCCGCTGCGCTCGCCCCGCCCGCAGTAGACCGTGAGCCGGCCGGACGCGCCCGTGCCCGCGGGGAACTCGGCGGCGCGCACGTCGTCGCCGGTCGCGAGCAGCGAGTGCTCGAGCGTGACAAGCCCGCGGCTGACGATCGCGTCCACGTCTGCCAGCACCGCCAGGATGCGCTCGCGCGCATCGATCGCCTCGGCGATGAGCGGCAGGTCGACCGAGACGTCGGGGAACCGCTCCGTGTGGATGCGGCGGCCGAGGCCGAAGCCCTCGATGCCCCGGTACAGCGCGGCCGCCTCCAGCCCGTGGCGGGCGAAGCAGCCGATCAGCGCCTCGTCGACGCCGAGCGACTCGCCGAAGTAGACGTCGAGCTTCAGCCCCGCACCGATCACGCCAGCGCCTGCCCCAGATAGAAGCCCGCGGCGACGGCGGCGAGCCCGGCCAGCATCGAGACGGCGAGGTTCAGCATGGCGGAGCGCAGCTCGCCGGCCTCGCCGAGCCGCTCCGTCTCGACCATCCAGGTCGAGAACGTGGTGTAGCCGCCCATGAACCCGGTCCCGAAGATGAATGCGACCTCGGACGAGACCGCGGCGCCGGTCAGGACGCCGAGCGCGAGCGCGCCGCTGAGGTTGACCACCAGCGTGCCCGCCGGGAAGTCGCGCCCCACCCGGGCCGACACGGCGCCGTCGACCCGGAACCGCGCCAGCGCGCCGAGCGCCCCGCAGGCAGCGGCGGCCACCCACTGCAGGAGCTCTACCAATGGCGCCCCCAGCGCGCGGCGTGGACGCCGGCGATCGCCACGACCATGCCGGCGACGATGCTCGCCGCCGGATAGCCGAAGGCCAGGGCGACGTGACCCCCGCGGGCCAGCTTGAACGTCTCCGTCTCGAACGTCGAGAACGTGGTCAGCGCGCCGCAGAATCCGGTCCCGGCGAACAGCCGCCAGTGCCGGTGCGGCGCGGTGCGCTCGGCGAGCCGCGTGAGCAGCCAGCCGAGGATGAACGCGCCGGCCAGGTTGACCGCGAACGTCGCCCACGGCCAGTGGCCGGGCTGCACCGGCAGCGCCCGGGCCAGCCCGGCGCGGGCCAGCGTCCCGAGCACGCCCCCCGCGAGGATGGCCGCGACCCGCGCCTGCCCGGGGGTCAGCCTCGCCGTCTCAGGTCTTCCGGGCACGATGCCATGTATCTGACAGCAGAGGCCGCGACTCGGGTATCAGCAGAAGATGAGCCGGCACCATGAGCATCACTTCCGGAACCTGGGGCGGGCGCGTGATCACCTCTCCGAGACGATCATGAGCCTGCAGTCCGCGGTGGAACGGATGACCGGCGACGACTGGGTCGACGCGATGATGCTGCTGCACGACATCACCGGCGACATCGGGCCGCGGCTGTCGCGCCTGCGCACCGCGGCCTCCGACCGCTTCGACGAGCACAGCCGTCACGTGGACTTCGACGCGATGCGCACGGGGCAGCAGCTGTTCCCCGACGAGCGCCTGCCGGCGACGATGCTCGACGCCGCCATGCCCGCCCCGCCGGTGGCGCTCGACCCGCCGCGCCCGCCCAGCCTGAACGCGCCGAACGCGAAGGTCGGCGCCCAGCTCGTGGCCCGGCACGGCGGCATAGACCAGGCGATGATGGCCTACGAGCCCGACAGCCCGGAGTTCGACCACATCCAGGCGTACCGGTACGTCAGCACCGGCAAGCGGCCCACCGGCTGGATCCCGCCGATCGTCTCGCCGGACGACCACCCCTAGCGGGCGCCCCGGCCCCGCGAGGGACCGAGGCGCCCGGGCGGCTAGGGGCGGGGGAGCTTGGCCAGGGTCGGCGTCAGCGGCAGCACGGGCGTGCGCTGGTGCTTGGGCCGCGGCGGCAGCGAGGTGACGACGTCCGGCTCGTAGCGGGTCTTCTCCTCGTGGTCCAGCGCGCGCACCAGGTCCCGCGGGACGCGCTTGAGCGCCGGCGCCGAGAACATCCGCGGCGACTCGTCGGCGCACCGCGGGCAGGCCAGCGACGGCGGCGCCGACCCGAGCGGCAATCGCACGCTGAAGGGCCCGTCCGCGTCGCACCGGTACTCGTAGACCGTCACCTTCGCACTCCTAGTTCGCCGACTTCGGGACGGCCATGCCCCCCGACACCTGATGCGGCGTGCCGGGGCCCGGGGCGACGTCGAAGTCGAAGATCCGGCGCGGGATGTACACGGTCGCGCAGGAGTTCGGGATGTCGACGACGCCGGAGAAGCGGCCCTCGATCGGCGCCGACCCGAGGATCATGTACGCCTGGATGTCGGTGTAGCCGAACTTCATCAGGTAGTCGATGGCGTGGTGGCAGGCCCGCTCGTAGGACAGCTGCGAGTCGAGGTAGTGCTGCTTGCCCGCGAGGTCCACGGACACGCCGGAGAAGGCGATCCACTCCGAGTACTGCGGGTCGCGCAGGCCCGGCATGAAGATCGCGTTCTCGGAGACCCCGTAGGTCGCCATACCGCCCTTGATCACGTCGACGTGCAGGTCCATGAACCCGCCCATCTCGATCGCGCCGCAGAACGTGATCTCGCCGTCGCCCTGGGAGAAGTGCAGGTCACCGAAGGACAGGTTCGCCCCCGGGACGAAGACGGGGTAGAAGACCCGGGTCCCGGCGGTGAAGTTCTTGATGTCCTGGTTGCCGCCGTTCTCGCGCGGCGGCGCCGTGCGGGCGGCCTCGGCGGCGGCCCGGTCGAAGTCGGCGCCGGAGAGCGAGCCGAGGATCGCCGAGTCCGGCAGCGGCGGCAGCGCGAGCGGCGGCACGCGGTCGGGATCGGTCGCGATCAGGTCCGTCTCGCGCTTCGTCCACTTCGCCAGCAGCTCGGCCGATGGGGCCGTGCCCATCAGGCCCGGATGGTGGATGCCCACGTACGAGCACTCCGGGATGTGCCGCGAGGTGGCGACGTCCCCGGTGAAGTCCCAGATCACCTTGTAGGCGTCCGGGAACCGGTCGGTGAGGAAGCCGCCGCCGTTCGACTTGGCGAACACGCCGGTGTAGCCCCAGCCCATGCCGGAGAGCGGGCCCTCGTCCTCCTGGTCGCAGGCGTCGATCTCGAGGATGTCGACGACCAGCAGGTCACCCGGCTCCGCGCCCTCGACGCGGAACGGCCCGGTGAGGACGTGCACCCCGGCCAGCGGCGCGTTGCGGACGTCCTCGGCGGAGTCGTCGTTCTTGATCGCGCCGTCGAACCACTCACGGCAGTCGGCCCGGAAGACGTCGCCGGGCTTGACGCTCACGGCCGGCGGGATGTCCGGATGCCAGCGGTTGTGCCCGACGTACTTCTGGTCGGTGAAGCGCTTGGTGTTGTCCAGCGGGAACAGATTCTTTGGCATAGGGCAGCTCCTTCACTAGATGAACGACTCGATCGCCTGCGCGCGATCCCGTTTCGCCGTACGTCCCTGCGGCGCTGGCCTGGTGCTCATCACAGCGCCCATGCACACCAAGCGGCCGATGTCATTCACATGGCCGATGGCGACGTCCCGCATCCTGACCGGCGGGCAAGCGCACGCATGTCGTCCTTCCCGTGGAGGGCTGAACCGGGCGATGAGGTTGTCGCTCCGTGACGCCGGCGACCCGCAGCGAAGGGGACGCCGGGCTGCTACGGCAGCGCCGCTATTCAAGAAGACCGGAACCCGCACTGTCAAGGATTCGACAGCAGGGCTGTCGTCAGCGGGTGAGAGACAGATGCCAGCGGCCTCCCAGCACCCGGAAACTTCCAGGATGGTTGCATTCAGACACCCGTCACATGCCGCGCGCGGTGGCAGCTCCGCGCTCGCTGAAACGCAGTGCGACTTGTCGGTGCATCGCACTGCAGTGCCGCGGCAGGCGCGGATCTGCGCACTGACGACACCAGGCGAGAGGGCCGGCGAAGCCGGCCACCCGGCCCGCCGGCGCACGCCGACAGCGTGGCTTCAGCCGTCTTGACACCGCGCTGCCGCTCGCCTTGAATGGCCACGCCGGGTGGGCGACCGCCACCGTCAAGCGCCATGCTCGGTCACCTGGACTCGCGCCCGATTCGCGGTACGAGGACGTAGGTCTTTCCCCTAACTCAGATCTGAGGTGGACCGTGGCTGCTGTGGGCCTGCTGTACGTGGGTGCAGTGCTGTTCGTCAACGGGTTGGCGCTGCTCGGCATCGTCAAGGGCACATCGCTGATCCCGATGAACCTGTTCGTCGGACTGCTGCAGGTGATCACACCGCTGTACATCATCTTCACCGCGCACGGGGACCAGGCGACGATCGTCGGCGCGTCCGGCCTGTTCCTGTTCGGGTTCACCTATCTGTACGTGGCGATGAACAACGTGTGGGGCTACGACGGCACCGGCCTCGGCTGGTTCTCGCTGTTCGTGGCGATCACGGCGTGCGTGTACTCGTACTGGAACTTCTCCGGTTACGCCTCCCTGTCCGGCAGCGGTGCCGTGGGCGACCTCCTGGGCGTGCTGTGGCTGACCTGGGCGGTGCTCTGGACGCTGTTCTGGCTCGTGCTCGGGCTTGGCAAGGTCGGCTTCACGCGCTTCACCGGGGCGTGGACCGCGGCGCAGGGCATCTACACCGGGCTCATTCCCGCGCTCGTGCTGCTGAACATCCCAAAGTGGGCGACGTCGACGTTCGCGATCGTGATCGCGGTCGTCTCCGTGGCGACGTTCCTGCTGTTCCTGGTGACGATGCGGCCGAGCTGGTCCGCCACCGCCCCGGCTCCGGCCGCGGCGTCGGACACGCCGAAGGCATACGCCTGATTGCACGTATCAGGCAAGCAGAAGCACGGCTGTAAACCTTGATTCCCGGTCGCCGCGAGACTACGTCACTCGCCCGGCGCGTGCGATGCTGCGCCGGACAGCGGTGCTTGCGAGCAACACCACAGAGCGGGTCAGCACGGGCCTCGAACCGCTGGACTCGGTGCTCGGCGGGCTCTACTGGGGCGACAATGTCGTCTGGCGACTCGACGGCGCGGCCGTCGCGCCGTTCTACCGGTCGATCGCGGCGGTCGGCGACGTCTTCGACTCGCGCACGTTCGTCTCGCTGGGCAGCAGCCCGGGCTCGTATGGCGTGCCCGGGCTCGAGCCGATCGCTGCCGGGGCCGGGAGCGAGCTCGCGCAGCCCGGCGACCTGCTGCGCGAGATCCGGCGCCTCTGCCACCCGCGCGGCCGCCGGCTGCTGCTGTTCGAGTCGCTCGACGCGATGGTGGCGGGCTGGGGCCCGGCCGCGGCGCGCGAGTTCTTCGCCCGCTGCTGTCCGCTCCTGCTGGAGGTCGAGGCGATCGCGTACTGGACGATGAGCGCGCGCGACACGCCGCCGCCCGTGCAGGACATGGTCCAGGCCGTGACGCAGTGCGTGCTCGCGGTCGACGACCACAGCCTCCGCGTCGTCAAGGCGGAGGGCCGCGAGGACAGCGTGCGCGGGACGGTGTTCCACTGGCACGAGGAGAGCGGCCGCCCGGCGCTCTCGCCGCCGGAGGTCGTCGACCGCGTGGCGGCGTCGCTGCGGGCGATCCGCCAGGCCCGCAAGCTCAGCCAGCACGACCTCGGCGACCTCGCCGGGGTGACGGCGAGCGCGATCTCGCAGGTCGAGCGGGCCGAGCGCGGCCTGTCGCTCACGACGCTGGTGCGCCTGAGCGGCGCGCTCGGCGTCACCATCGACGACCTGCTGCGCGGCGAGGACCCCGGCAGCTACCGCATCGGGCGCCGGGTGGACGACCCGCAGCGCGGGTTCGAGCGGACCGTCACGCTGCTCGCCGGCGCGGGGGCGGACCTGCGCGTCGACCTCGTCCATCTCGGGCCGCGCGAGGCCGGGGCCCCGGCCGGGAGGCGGGCGGGCACGGGGATCGTGGCCGCCGCCAGCGGGCTGGTCCAGATCCGGGTCGCCGGGCAGACCCCGGCGATCCGGCATGGCGAGGTCCTGGTGGCCGACAGCCGCCGCGTGGAGGGCTGGCGCAACCTCGGCCAGGCCGAGGCGGTGTTCTTCTGGATCGTGACGCCGGAGTAGAGTGGATCAGACCTTCGAGACGCGGAGGGAGGTGATCGGAATTCGCAGAAACCGCGGTCGGCTGACCCAGCCGCTCGTGCGTGTGAACGGGGCGCTTCGGCCCGCCGGCTGGGACGAGGCGCTCGACGCCGCCGCCTCCGGCTTGGCGCGGGCGCGGGCCCAGGACGCCACGCGCTCGTTCGGCATGTTCAGCTGCTCCAAGGCATCGAACGAGGTGAACTTCCTGGCGCAGAAGTTCGTCCGCTCGGTGATGGGGTCGAACAACATCGACTCGTGCAACCGCACTTGACACGCCCCCAGCGTCGTCGGTCTGGCGACGGTGTTCGGCGCGGGCGGCGGCACGTCGTCCTATAGGGAGGTCGAGGAGACGGATCTGCTGATCCTCTGGGGCTCGAACGCCCGCGAGACGCATCCGATCTTCTTCCACCACGTACTGAAGGCCGTGCATCGCGGCGCGCGGCTGTACGTCGTCGATCCGCGGCGCACGGGCTCCGCGCAGTGGGCGGACACCTGGCTGGGGCTGGACGTGGGCACCGACATCGCGCTCGCCAACACGATCGGCGCGCGAGATCATCCACGCCGGCCTGGCCAACGAGCGCTTCATCGAGCGCGCGACGACGGGCTTCGCGGAGTACCGCGCAGTCGGTCGAGCCATGGACGCTGGAGGAGGGCGAGCGCGTGACCGGCGTGCCCGCGCGGCGTCATCCGCGAGCTGGCCCACGCCTACGCGCGCGCCGATCGGGCGATCCTGTGCTGGACGCTCGGCATCACCGAGCACGTCACCGCGGTCGACAACGTGCTCTCGCTGATCAACCTCTCGCTGCTCACGCGGCCATGTCGGGCGCTACGGCTCGGGCCTGAACCCGCTGCGCGGCCAGAACAACGTGCAGGGCGGCGGCGACATGGGCGCGATCCCGAACAAGCTGCCGGGCTTCCAGGACGTCGAGGACGACCACGAGGCCCGCGCCCGCTTCGCGGCGGCGTACGGCACCCCGCTCGCCCCCGAGCGCGGCTGGCACCTGTCGCAGATGTTCGACGGCATGGAACGCGGCGAGCTGCGCACCCTGTACGTCCTCGGCGAGAACCCGGCGCAGTCGGAGGCGGACTCCAAGCGCGCGCTCGGGCTGCTCGAGGGCCTCGACTTCCTCGTCGCCCAGGACATCCTGATGACCAAGACGTGCGAGATGGCCGACGTCGTGCTGCCGTCCTCGGCGTCGTGGTGCGAGTCGGCCGGCGGCACGGTGACCAACTGCGAGCGGCGCGTCCAGCGCATGCGCAAGGCGATCGACCCGCCCGGGGAGGCCCGCGACGACCAGTGGATCATCTGCGAGCTCGCGCGGCGGCTGGGTCACGACTGGGGCCAGCCGACGCCGGAGCAGGTGTGGGACGAACTGCGCTCGCTCAGCCCGATGCACCGCGGCATGAGCTACGCGCGCCTGGAGGAGCTCGGCGGCATCCAGTGGCCGTGCCCGAGCGAGGACCACCCGGGCTCGCCGTTCCTGCACGGGCGGCTGTGGGACGAGCCCGTCGAAGGGCCGCGCGCGCCGTTCTCGGTCACGCCCTGGGCGCCGCCGATCGACGAGCTCGACGACGACTTCCCGATCCGGCTGACCACCGGCCGGCGGCTGGACTCCTACAACACCGGCGTCCAGTCCGGCCTCTACCGCTCGCCGCTGCGGCGCGGCGAGACGCTCGACCTGTCGCCGGCCGACGCCGAGCGGCTCGCGGTCGAGCCGGGCGAGGTCGTGCGGATCAGCTCGCGCCGCGGCTCGGTCGAGGCGCCCGGTCCGGCTCGACCCCGGCCTGCGCCCGGGCCTGGCGTTCATGACGATCCACTTCCCCGACGAGATCGACGTCAACATCCTCACCATCGACGCGACCGACCCGAAGTCCGGCACGGCGGAGTTCAAGGCCACGGCGATCCGCGTGGAGAAGGTCCGCGAGCGCACCGGAGGCCGGGGTCGCGCGCGGGGAGGATACGGTCTAGCCGTGGACCTGCGGCTGCTGCTCGACGCCGAGCCCACGGCGGCGGAGCGCGACGCCGTGGACGCGCTTCCTCGGCCCGTCGGCCGAGTGGGCCGGCGCCGGACGGTGTCCGAGCAACGGGCACGCCGCCCACGGCGGCCACGCGGCGCGCGCGCAGCGCCACCTGCTGCTGCCGACGCTGCACGCGCTGCACGCGCGCGCGGGCTGGATCAGCCCGGGCGGGCTCAACTACATCGCCCGGCGGCTCACCGTCCCGCCCGCCGACGTCTATGGCGTGGCGACGTTCTACGCGCTGTTCTCGCCCGAGCCGCGCCCGCCGCGCGTCGTCCACGTGTGCGACGACATCGCCTGCCGCTGCGCGGGCTCGGAGGCGCTGATCGCCGCGCTCGAGGACGGCCCCAGGGACCGAGGCGGTCGACGGCGCCATGTGGCTGCGCAGCCCGTGCCTGGGCCAGTGCGACCGGGCGCCCGCGGCGCTGCTCACCGAGGCCGGTGAGACGCCGGTCGAACGCGAGCTGACGCTCCGTCGATGCCGCGGCTCGTGCAGGAGATCCTGGCCGGCGCGACGCCGCCGCCCGCCGCCCGTCGGCCACCCCGCCGCAGGCCGGTCAGGCGGACCTGCGGCTGCTCCGCCGCGTCGGCCGTGTCGACCCCGAGAGCCTCGACGACTATCGCGCCCACGGCGGCTACGCGGCGCTGCGCCGGGCGTTCGAGCTCGGCCCCGAGGGCGTCATCCGCGAGGTGACCGACTCCGGGCTCGTGGGCCGCGGCGGCGCCGCGTTCCCGACGGGCCGCAAGTGGGAGGCCGTGGCCCGCCAGCCCCGCCGTCCCCACTACCTGATCTGCAACGCCGACGAGTCCGAGCCGGGCACGTTCAAGGACCGCGTGCTGATGGAGGGCGACCCGTTCGCGGTGATCGAGGCGATGACCATCGCGGCCTACGCGACCGGCTGCGAGCACGGGCTACATCTACATCCGCGGCGAGTACCCGCTCGCCCAGCGGCGGCTCGAGGGCGCGATCGAGCAGGCGCGCGAGCGCGGCTTCCTCGGCGCCGACATGCTCGGCCACGGGTTTGCGTTCGACATCGAGGTGCGCAAGGGCGCGGGCGCCTACATCTGCGGCGAGGAGACCGCGATCTTCGGCTCGATCGAGGGCTTCCGCGGCGAGCCGCGCAACAAGCCGCCGTTCCCGGTCGACGCCGGCCTGTTCGGCCGGCCGACCGTGGTCAACAACGTCGAGACGCTGGTCAACGTGCTGGCGATCGTGCTCGACGGCGGCCCGGCGTTCGCCGCCATCGGGCACGGCGAAGTCGACCGGGCCGAAGCTGTTCTGCGTCTCGGGGGCGGTCGAGCGGCCCGGCACCTACGAGGTGCCGTTCGGGACCACGCTGCGCGAGCTGCTCGAGCTGGCGGGCGGCGTCGCGCGGACCTGCGCGCCGTGCTGCTCGGCGGCGCGGCCGGGAAGCTTCGTCGGGGCGGACGAGCTCGACCTGCGCCTGACGCTTCGAGGACGCGCGCGAGCAGGGCACGACGCTCGGCTCGGGCGTCGTGCTGGCCATCGACGACTCCGTCGACCTGCCGCGGCTGCTGATGGCGATCGCGGCGTTCTTCCGCGACGAGAGCTGCGGGCAGTGCGTGCCCTGCCGGGTGGGCACCGTCCGCCAGGAGGAGGCGCTGGCCCGCCTGCGGTCCGGCCGCACCCGCGGCACCGCGGCAGGACGAGCTGGCGCTGTGGCGGAGATCGGCCAGGCGATGCGCGACGCGTCGATCTGCGGCCTCGGGCAGACCGCCTCGTCGGCGATCGAGTCCGCCATCGCCAAGCTGGGAGTGCTTCGCGCATGACGCAGCGCCGATGGTCAGCCTCACCGTCGACGGCCGCCCGGTCTCCGTGCCCGAGGGCGCGACCCTGCTCGACGCGTGCGCAAGCGTGGGGGTCGACACGCCGACGCTGTGCTTCGGGGAGACGCTGAGCCCGCGAACGTGTGCCGCGTCTGCGTGGTCGAGCTCGAGGGGTCGCGCGTACTGGTGCCGGCGTGCTCGCGCAAGGTCGAGGAGGGCATGGTGGTCCTCACCGACTCCGAGCGCGTGCGCCTCAGCCGGCAGGATGGTGATCGAGTTCCTGGCCTCCTCGGCCGACCTCTCCACCACGCCGGCGGCGCACGGCTACCTCGCCCGCTACGACGCCCGCCCCGAGCGCTACGGCCCGCCCGCGCCGCCCGACCCCGAGCGCGACCGCAAGCGCACCGGCCACCACGCCGAGCCCGACGGCCAGACCGCGGCGACCGTCCACGCGCCGCTCAAGGTCGACAACGACCTCTACGTGCGCGACTACTCCAAGTGCATCCTCTGTTACAAGTGCGTCGACGCGTGCGGCGAGCAGTGGCAGAACACGTTCGCCATCGCGGTCGCCGGCCGGGGCTTCGACGCGCGCATCTCCACCGAGTACGCGAACCCGCTGCCCGACTCGGCGTGCGTGTACTGCGGCAACTGCATCGCCGTCTGCCCGACCGGCGCGCTGATGTTCGGGTCCGAGCACGACCTGCGCGAGGCCGGCGCCTGGGACGAGGCGGCGCCAGGAGCAGGTCGACACGATCTGCCCGTACTGCGGCGTGGGCTGCAACCTCACGCTGCACGTGCAGGACAACGAGATCGTCAAGGTCAGCTCGCCCGACGACCACGACATCACCCGCGGCAACCTCTGCATCAAGGGCCGGTTCGGGTTCCAGCACGTGCAGGCCGACCCGGCGGAGCCGGGGTAGAACCCTCGAACGTCCAGGTCGCGCCGGGCCTCCCCCGGACCACCGGCCAGGGGCGCAGCGTCGTACATACGCCGAATTCACCGGGGTCCGTTGCCGCGGCCCGTATGCCCTCCTAGGCTCGATCTTGCAGACGAGGGGCACGCACGCCCCCAGCCGAAAGACTTCGAAGGAGTGCATTGACGTATGCGGCGGCCACGGATGGTCCTCCGCCCCCGGACCAGCGGGGGCCGGGCGTGAGCGATCGCTTTCAGCGATCGCGCGTCCCCGTGCTGCCCACGGTCCTGTTCGCGGACGCGAGCGCGGACTACCGGGCGATGGCGCGGGACGCGCTGCTGGAGGGCCGGACGGCCACGGACATGCGGACCGTGGCGGGCGCGGCCGAGCTGCTGGCGTACCTCGCCCGGGCGGACGCGCCCGACGGCGCCGTCACGCCGCGGCCGTCGCTGATCCTGCTCGACGCGGACCTGCCCGGGGAGCCCGGCGGCCTGGAGGCGGCCCGGCGGGTCAAGGCCGACCCGGCCACCCGGCGCATCCCGGTGGTCGCGCTGGGGACCGACGACGACCCGGACACGATCGCTGCCGCTTACGAGGCCGGCGTCAACACCTACATCGTCAAGCCGGTGACGTTCCTCGCGCTCGTGCGGCTGATGAAGGTGTTCACCGCGTACTGGCTCGAGACGGCCGAGCTGCCCCCGGGCGAGGCGGCCTGACCGCGGTGGACATGCCGCTGCCCGAGCCGCTCGCGGTCCTCGCCGTGTCCGCCGACGACGCGCGCCACGCGCCCGTGCGCGCGCTGCTGAAGGCCTTCCCGGCGCCCGTGCGCACGCACCGCGCGGCCACCGCCGACGAGGCCGTCGCCGCGCTGCCGGAGGCCCACGTCGTGCTGGTGGACCGCAGCCTCGATCCGCCCGGCACGGACGGCCTGGCGCTGGCCGCGGAGCTGGTGGCGCGCGCGCCGCGTACGCCGGTGATCGTGCTCTGCCACGATCCCGACCGCGGGGCGGACGCCGACGCGGCGGAGGCGGGGATCGCCGACGTCCTGCTGGTCCGCGGCCTCAGCGCCGACCGGCTCGAGCACGCGATCCGCTTCGCGCTGAGCCACCAGCGCGCGCTGCAGCGCCTGGCGGCGTCCGAGGAGCGCCACGCGCTCGCGCTGAAGGGCAGCCACGACGGCATCTGGGACTGGGACGTGGCGCACGACCGCGTGTTCTACTCGCCGCGCTTCAAGGAGATGCTGGGCTACGCCGAGCACGAGGTGGGCGAGGCCCGCGGCGAGTGGCTCGGCCGGGTGCACCCCGACGAGCGCGCGGCGCTCACCCAGGCGCTCGACGCCCAGCTCACGGTCGCGGCCGGCGAGCACTTCGAGTTCGAGCACCGCGTCCAGCACCGCGACGGCGACTACCGCTGGCTGCTCGCCCGCGCCACGGCGGTGCGCGACGAGCTCGGCCGGGCCACGCGCGTGGTCGGCTCGCTCACCGACGTCACCGATCGCCGCGAGGCCGAGCGCCGCCTGCAGCACGACGCGCTGCACGACGCGCTCACCGGGCTGCCGAACCGCGTCCTCTTCCTCGACCGTCTCGACCAGGCGGTCCGGCGCGCGCGGCGCAGCCATCCGGAGTCGTGTGCGGCCGTGCTGTTCCTCGACGTCGACCGCTTCAAGGTGATCAACGACTCGCTCGGGCACGCCTGCGGCGACCAGCTGCTGCAGGCCGTGGCCCGCCGGCTCGAGTCCGCCCTGCGGCCCAACGACACCGTCGCCCGCCTCGGCGGCGACGAGTTCACGCTGCTGCTCGACGACGTGACCGAGGCGCGCGAGGCCACGATGATCGCCGAGCGCGTCCAGCAGAGCCTGCAGGCGCCGTTCGAGCTCGACGGGCGCGAGCTGTTCGTGGGCGCGTCGATCGGCATCGCGCTCGCCACGGCCGACTCCAAGCCCGAGGAGGTCATGCGCGACGCGGACGTCGCCATGTACCGGGCGAAGGCCGACGGCAAGGGCCGCCACGCCGTGTTCGACGCCGCCATGCACGAGCAGGTGATGCGCCGGCTCGACATGGAGGGCGACCTGCGGCGGGCGATCGAGCAGCGCCGGCTCGAGGTCGTCTACCAGCCGATCGTGCAGACGGCCACGGGCCGCGTCGTCGGCTTCGAGGCGCTGTGCCGCTGGCCGGACCGCGCCGGCGGCTGCGTCGAGCCGGCGGACTTCGTGGCCATCGCCGAGGAGACCGGCCTGGTCGTGCCGCTCGGCCGCCAGGTCCTCGAGGCGGCCTGCGCACAGCTCGCCAGGTGGCGGCGCACGCCGCGCGGCGCCGGGCTGACGATGGGCGTCAACGTGTCCGGCCGCCAGCTGACCGAGCCGGGGTTCGTGCCCTCGCTGCAGGCGATCCTGCGCGACAGCGGGCTCGACGCCCGCGCGCTGCGGCTGGAGGTCAAGGAGCACGACCTCTCGCGCGGCCGCGGCGACGACGCCACCCGCCGCGTGCTCGAGCACGCGCTCGAGGCGGCGGGCGTCGGCACCCACATCGACGACTTCGGGACGGGCGCGAGCCCACTGCGCATGCTGCACGACTTCCCCGGTGACGCGATCAAGGTCTCGCGCGCGCTGGTCATCGGCATGGGTCACGACGCCGGCGCGTTCGAGATCGTCCGGGCGATCGTCGGCCTGGCCCACAACCTCGGGCTCCAGGTGATCGCCGAGGGCGTCGAGACGCGCGAGCAGCTCGACTACCTGAAGGTGCTGGGCTGCGAGTTCGCCCAGGGCTTCCACATCTGCGCGCCGCTGGCCGCCGAGGAGGCGCGGGCGCTGCTGGAGACGGGCGTGCCCGCGCTGTAGCGCGGGCACGCGGACGCGTCAGCGGTTCGTACGCTCCTCGTCGCGCTCGGCGACGGTCTCCTCGTCGCGGTTGAAGCGCGACGTGCGGCCGTCGGCCGCCGCCTCGTCGTGGCGGCTGCGCTCGTAGTCGCCGGAGGCGACGGCGCCGCCGGACGTGGCGGTGCGGTCGTCGTCGAGCGTGCCGCGGTCGGCCTCGGCGTCGGTGGCCGGCCGCATCGCCGACGTGCCGGCGAAGCGGTCGCGCTCGTCGTCGTCGATCAGCTCGTCGTCGGCCATGCCGCGCTCGTGCAGGCCGGCGCGCTCCTGGTGGAGCTCCGCCTGCGCACGCTCGGCGTCGGCCTCCTTGGCCGCGATGCGGGCGCGCTGCTCGGCCCGTGCGGCCTGGCGCTCGCGCTGGTCGGCCTCGGCACGATGCTCGCCCGCGACCTGCTCGCGCCTCTGTTGCAGCTCGCGCTCACGGGCGCGGACGCGGGCTCGTGCTCGCATGCGCGGCATCACGAATGCGAGTAGAGCGATGATGATCAGGGCCACGATGACGATGGCGATGATGGCGCCGGTGCTCATCGGGAGTCTCCCTTCCGTTGGGGTTACTTGTCAGGGTTCCCGGCGATGCCCGACGACCAAACCGCTCCCCGCTTCGACCTCCAGTCGCATTCCACCCGCTCCGACGGCGCGCTGGAGCCCGCCGAGGTGGTGGCAACCGCCGCCGCACAGGGCGTGACGCTCCTGGCGCTGACCGACCACGACACCGTCGACGGCGTCGCCGAGGCGCTCGCCGCGTCACGCCAGGTTGACATCGCGCTCGTGCCCGCGGCCGAGTTGTCGGCCGTCCACGGCGGCCATGAGGACCTGCACGTCGTGGGCTACGGGATCGACCACACCGATCCCGACCTGCTCGCCGCCCTCGCGGACTACCGCGGCGACCGCGCCCGCCGGATCCACGCGATGGCCGACCGGCTGCGCGAGCTCGGCTTCGCGCTCGACGAGACGCACCTGCAGCGCGAGACGCTCGGCCGGCCGCACCTGGCCGACGCGCTGCTGAGCCATCCCGGCAACGCCGAGCGCCTGCGCGCCGAGGGCATCGACGGCAAGAACGCGCTCTTCCCGAAGTACCTCGTGCCGGGCGCCGTCGCCTACGTCCCGCGCTCGCGCCCCAGCGTGCCGGAGGCGATCGCGCTCATCCACGCGGCCGGCGGCGTGGCCGTGTGGGCGCACCCCTTCTGGGACCTCGACGACCCGGACGAGACGCTGGGCAGCCTGCGCGACTTCGCCGGGCACGGGCTGGACGGCGTCGAGGCGTTCTATCCCACCCACTCCGAGGCCCAGACGCGGCTGCTGCACGCCTTCGCGCGCGAGCACGGCCTGCTGGCCACCGGCTCGACGGACTTCCACGGCCCCGGCCACGAGCGCTTCAACCGCTTCCGCGGCTTCTCGCTGTACGGGCTCGAGCCGATCCTCGGGCCGATCGCCTGAAGTCCACTGCGATGCGAGAGCGGTCAGCCGCCGGCGTTCGAGGCCACGCTGGCGCCCGAGGTCTCCGAGCGCGCCGCGGCGGCCACCGCGCGGTCGTCGCGCGCCGAGACCGGGCCGGCCTTCACCCAGGCGTAGCGGAAGAGCAGGCCCGCCGCCAGGTAGACGCCGGACGCCGCATGCTCCAGCTCGCGCCGCCGCGTGAGCTGGAGCCCCAGGCCGGCGCGCACCAGCCACTTGGCCGCCTTCATCCAGCGCGAGCGCCGGAGCGGCTCGCCGAGCTCCCCGAGCCGGCGCTCGTTGACCACCGACAGGCCGAGCTCGGCCAGCATCGCGCCGGCCTGCACGTCGGACAGCGCGACGATCGTCGGATGCCCGCGATCGTGCCCGGTCGCGCTCAGCGCCAGCCGGCAGGCCGCGGCGCCCGTGGCCGTGGCCGTGCAGATGAAGATCGGCCCGAGGAAGAGCCGCGAGCGCGACCACACGGGCACGGCGGTGGAGGCGAGCAGCACGCCGGTATAGGAGCCGAGGTAGCCGCCGACGACGACGTTCGCCGCCCCGAGCGCCCGCGCCAGCTTCTCCCGGCCCAGCAGGTCCGCGCCCACCGCGCCGGCCGCGAGGTTGCCGAACACCGTCAGCGCCCACGCGCCCATCGACATCGGCGAGCGCGTCTTGACGATCCGCAGCATGTGCAGGAAGCGCAGCGGGCGCCCGAGGTCGAGCACGAGCAGCGGCGGCGACGCGGCGAGGAAGCCGAGCGAGACGCCCCGGGCCACGCGGGCGGCGCGATGGTCGCCGGCCAGGTCGCAGGCCAGCGCGACGAACGCCGACCCGGAGGCCGCGCCGCCGGTCCAGAAGTACAGCGGGACCTCCCAGGTCCACACCGGCGCCTTCATCATCCCCGGGCCGACCTCGTCGGGCAGCGGCCCCGTGCGCGCGCGCCGGTTGGCCTCCGCCACGCCGTCGCCGTCCGCGCCGTAGGCCGTGTCGTCCTTGTAGAGGTACGACCAGGCCCCGTCGCGCCACTCGCGCCGGTGACGGCCGACCGGCGCGCCCGTGCGCTCGCCGAAGTCCGGCGAGGCCGGCGAGCCGACGGCGGGCGTCATGTCGCGCTCGTCGCTCACCGCCGGTCCTTCACGCGCAGGAACGCCGCGGCGACGCCCGCGGCGGCCAGCAGCCCGGCGCCGACCGCGGCCAGCGTGGCGGGGATCACGTTCTGCTGGATCGGCGAGTCGGCCTGTGCGACGAGCCCGTAGCGCTCGGGCGGCTGGGTGAGCAGGAAGAACGCGCCCAGCCCGCCGGCCAGCGACTCCTCGGGCGCGTCGCCCGCGCCGTACAGGTAGGCGCCCTCGACGCCGCGGGCGTGCAGCGCCGCCACCCGCCGCTTCGCCACGTCGACGAGGTCGTCGTAGGCGCCGAACTGGATCGAGTCGGTCGGGCAGGCCTTGGCGCAGGCCGGCTCGAGGCCGTCCTGCAGGCGGTCGTAGCAGAGCGTGCACTTGGCGGCCCGGCCGTCGTCGTGGTCGCGGTCGACGACGCCGAACGGGCACGCCGGGACGCAGTAGCCGCAGCCGTTGCAGACGTCGGGCTGGAGCACGACCGTGCCGAACTCCGTGCGGATCAGCGCGCCGGTCGGGCAGGCGTCCATGCAGCCGGCGTGGGTGCAGTGGTTGCAGACGTCCGACATGAACACCCACTGGTCGAACGCGGCCAGGTCGAACACGCGCGTCGGGTCGACCGCCCCGGCCATGGCCAGCAGGTCCGGCATCTCCTCTTCGGCGACGCCGCCGCCCGCGTCGGCCAGCTCGACGAAGCGCACGTGGCGCCACGAGTTCGCCCCGAGCGTCCCGGTGCTGTCGTAGGAGCCGCCGCGCCGGAACGTCCCGCCGTCGGAGGGCAGGTCGTTCCACTGCTTGCACGCCACCTCGCACGCCTTGCAGCCGATGCACACCGTGGTGTCGGTGAAGAAGCCCATCCGCCGGGCCTCGGGGCGGGTGATCGAGAGCTCGGTCATTCGTGCTCGGTGACCTCCGCCGGGTGGTCGCGGCCGGCCGCCACGCCGGGCGGCGCGTCGTGGATGCCGGCCAGCCGCTGGGTGCCGTGGCCGCCGCGTCCCGCGCGCACGTCGCAGACGAACGCCTTGGACTCGTGGATCGACGTGTTCGGGTCGCCGGACAGCGTGATCAGGTCGTTGGCCGCGGCGCCGGGGTCCGGGCCGCCGAAGCCCCAGTGCCACGGCAGGGCGATCTGGTGGACGGTCGCCCGGTCGATCGTCAGCGGCCGCATCCGCTCGGTGACCCGCGCGCGGCGACGATCTCGGCGCGCGGCGACGTCGACGGTCATCCAGCCGCCGTCGACGATCCCGCGCGCGGCCGCCAGCACGGGGTCGATCTCGGCGAACATCTCGGGCTGCAGCTCGTCCAGCCAGGGCAGCCAGCGCGACATCCCGCCCGCGGTGTGATGCTCGGTGAGCCGGAACGTCGTGGCCACGAGGGGTAGCGCGGGTCGCCGGGCTCGGCGTAGGGGTTGTCGGCGCGCGTCCAGCGCAGCGCCGCCGGGTTGGCGTGGATCGCCGGGTAGAGCGGGTTCTGCAGCGGCGACTCGAGCGGCTCGTAGTGCGTGGGCAGCGGCCCGTCGAGCAGCCCCGACGGCGCGTACAGCCAGGCCCGCCCGTCGGCCATCATGATGAACGGGTCGTCGCCGGCGATCGCGTCCATGCCCTCGGCGTCCGGCGGCGGGACGGTAGTCCGGCGGCTTGTCGACCGGGAAGTCGGGCACGTCGTAGCCCGTCCACTTGCTCTGTCCTCGTCCCACCAGATGTACTTCTTGCGCTCGCACCACGGCTTGCCCTCGGGGTCGGCGCGACGCGCGGTTGTAGAGGATGCGGCGGTTCGCCGGCCACGCCCAGCCCCACTCGGGCGACACCCAGCCGCTCGGGCTCGAGATGTCGCCCGGCTCGCGCCGCCGCGCCTGGTTGACGCCGTCGGCGAAGACGCCGGAGTAGATCCAGCAGCCGCACGCCGTGCGTGCCGTCGTCGGCGAGCTGCGCGAACCCGGCCACCGGCTCGCCGGTGGCGACGTCGTAGCCGTTGATCTCGCTGCAGCACGTCCTCGGCTGCGGGTCGTCGGGACGCGCCCTCGCCGCTCGCCGTAGTCCCAGGTGAGGTTGAGCGATCGGGCCAGTCGCTGCGGGTTCGTCGAGCCCGCGTAGTGCTGCCGTGACGCGCTTGGTCAGGTGGTGCATGAACCACAGCTCGCTGCGCGCGTCGCCCGGCGGCTCGAGCGCCTTGTCGCGCCACTGCACCATCCGCTGCGTCTGGGTGAACGAGCCCGCCTTCTCGACGTGGCGTCGCCGCCGGCATCAGGAACACCTCGGTCTGGATGTCCTCGGTGCGCAGCTCGCCGTCGACGCACCTCGGGCGCGTCGCGCCAGAACGTCGCGGTCTCGATCTCGTCCAGGTCGCGCACGACCAGCCACTTCATGCTGCGCAGCGCGCGCCGCATGAGCCCGCCGTGCATGCGAGCCGACCGCCGGGTTCTGGCCGATCGACGAAGATGCCGTCCAGACCGCCGTCGACCGCGCGCAGCATCGTCGGGAAGTGCGCGTGGTTGCCGGTGATCTTCGGCAGGTGCGCGAACCCGTAGTCGTTCTCCGTCGGTCGCCGCGTCGCCGAACCAGGCCTTCAGCAGCGAGACGATGTACTTGTCGAAGTTCGACCACCAGCCGCGTGCCGGCGCCGCCCGTGTCGAGGTAGGCCTCCAGCGTCAGCTCCTCCTCGCGGGCGTGCGGCATGTGCAGGTAGCCGGGGAGCAGGTCGTAGAGCGTCGGGATGTCGCGTCGAGCCCTGGATCGTCGCGTGGCCGCGCAACGCCATGATCGCCGCCGCCGGGGCGGCCGATGTTGCCCAGCAGCAGCTGCAGGATCGCGCCGGCGCGGATGATCTGCACGCCGAGCGATGTGCTGCGTCCAGCCGACCGCGTAGCAGAGCGCGGTCGTGCGCTCGCGGCCGGAGTTGGCGATCAGCGTCTCGGCGACCTCGTGGAACTGCTCCGCGCGAGATGCCGCAGATCTGCGCTCGACCATCTCCGGCGTGTAGCGCGCGAAGTGGCGCTTGAGGAGTTGGAAGACGCAGCGCGGGTGCTGGAGCGTCTCGTCGCGCTCGATCCGGCCGGTCGAGCATGCCCGACGCCGGTCTTGCTCGTCGAACGCCTGCGTCGCGTGCTCGCGCCCGCCGGCCGCGGCCGCGACCTCGCCGCCCTCGTAGCATCCAGCGTCGTGCGGGTCGTAGGTGCCCGGTCTCGGGGTCGAAGCCCGAGAAGAGGCCGCCGAGGTCCTCGGTGTCCTGGAACTCCTCGTTGACGATCGTCGACGCGTTGGTGTAGTGCGAGGACGTACTCCTTGAAGTAGGACTCGGTCTCCAGCACGTGGCGGATCAGCCCGCCGAGGAAGGCGATGTCGGTGCCGGCGCGGATCGGCACGTGCAGGTCGGCCGATCGCGCTGGTGCGCGCCGAAGCGCGGATCGACGTGGATGATCTTCGCGCCGCGCTCACGCGCCTGCATGGCCCAGCGGAACCCGACCGGGTGCGCCTCGGCCATGTTGGAGCCCTGGATCGAGGATGCAGTCGGCGTTCTGGCAGGTCCTGCAGGAAGCGTGGTGGCGCCGCCGCGCCCGAACGAGGTCCCCAGACCGGGGACCGTGCTGGAGTGTCATATGCGGGCCTGGTTCTCGATCTGCACGGCGCCCATCGCCGTGAAGGCCTTCTGGATGAGGTAGTTCTCCTCGTTGTCGAGCGTCGCGCCGCCGAGATGGGCGAAGCCGAGCGTGCGGTCGACGCGCCAGCCCTCTCGTCTGGGTCCTGCCAGCCGTCCTCGCGCGCCGCGATCACGCGCTCGGCGATCATGTCCATCGCCGTGCTCGAGGTCGAGGTCCTCCCACTCGGTGCCGCCGGGGCGGCGGTAGCGGACCTTGGTCAGCCGGCCGGGCTGCTGGACGAGCTGGCGTGAGGCCGAGCCCTTCGGGCACAGCGTGCCCTGGTTGATCGGCGAGCGCGGGTTGCCCTCGATGTCGATCAGCTCGCCGCCGCGCGTGTAGACGACCTGGCCGCAGCCGACGGCGCAGTACGGGCAGACCGTCTCGGTGACCTTCAGGCCCGCGATCCGCGCGCCCGCCTCGCTCGGTGCTGCGCGACACCGAGTGCGGGCCCATGCCCCAGTCGGCCACGCGGCCGACTCCCGGCACGCGCCGCAGTTGCTGCCAGTGCGTCACGACGACGCGACGCGGTCGGTGCCCGTGTACACGTTCACCCGCCTACCCCGGGCGAAGCCCGCAAGCGTCATGCCGCGGTCATCCGCCAGACGCACGGCGAGCGACGATGGCGCCCCGACGCCGACCAGGATCGGCGCGCCGGCCACCGCGGCCTTCTGCACGAGCTCGAACGACAGGCGGCCGGAGACGCACAGGATCCGGCGCGTGCAGCGGCACGCAGCTCCTGCCGGAGCGCCCAGCCGATCACCTTGTCCATCGCGTTGTGGCGCCCGACGTCCTCCCGGACCGCGAGCAGGTCGCCGGTCGCCGGAGAACAGGCCGGTGGCGTGCAGGCCGCCCGTGCGCGCGAACGTGGGCTGCCTGAGGTGGTCCGGCAGCCCGGCGAGCAGGTCGCGGGGGACGATCGGGCCGGGCGCGGCCGGCGGCGCGTGGACGGCGACCTCCTCCAGCGCGCCCTTGCCGCACACGCCGCACGACGAGGTCGTGTAGAAGGCGCGGCTGGACGGCTCGTGGGCCAGCGGGCCGGTCACCTCGACCGTGTTGGCCGCGAGGTCGTCCGGCGGGCCGGCCTCGTGCACGCGATCGATCAGCCCCTCGCCGTACAGGAAGCCGAGCGCCAGCTCCTCGTCCTCGCCCGGCGTGCGCATGGTCACGGCGACGGGCCGCCCGTCGACGCGGATCTCCAGCGGCTCCTCCACCGCCACCTCGTCCTCGAGGCCGGGCGCGCGGACGGTGGCGTAGGCGCCGCGGACCTCGAGCCTCGGTCATGTGGCGAGGATCGTCCTCCAGCCGGTAGGCCAGCGCCTCGCAGGCGAGCTCGTCGCTGACGTTGAGCAGCAGCCGGGCGCGGGTGTCGTCGACGAGCTCCTGAGCGCGGTGGTGAGGGCGTGCGGGTCGCGGCCCTCCGCATCCTCCTGCAGCTCGGTCGCGCGGTCGGTGTGGAAGGCGAGCTCGGGCGCGCCGGCGGCGTACGGCGGCGAGGTCGCGGTACCAGAGGCCGGCGAGCTGCAGCGCGTGGTCGAGCGCCTCCGTCCGGGCGCGGCGCTCGGCGCGGCGGGCCCGGTCGGCGTACTCGGTCTGGCGGCGCTTGTGCTCCTTCTTGGGCAGGTACTCGCAGCTCCTCGGCGAGCGCCTTGTCGACCTCCTCCTTGGCCGCCTCCCCGCGGGCGCCGGCCTGCGCGAGCACGGCGCGCCAGGGCTTCTGCTGTGCGGTCGCGCCGTGCAGCGGCGCGCGGGCGAGCGTGCTCCGCAGCGGCACGCAGCCGGGGGCCGTCGCCGAACGCGAGCCGGCGGGCCTTCTCGCCGTCGCCCAGGCCGAGCCGGGCGCAGGCCGTCGCCGTGGCCTCCGGGATGCCGGTGAGGCTCGCCGCGAGCTGCTCGGTGGGGAGCGGGTCGAAGCGCACGGGCTGGCAGCGGCTGACGATCGTCGGCAGGACCTGCGTCAGCTTGTCGGTGAGCAGCAGCAGGACGACGTAGGCGGGCGGCTCCTCGAGCGTCTTCAGCAGCGCGTTGGCCGCCTGCTCGATCAGCGTGTCCGCGCGCTCGAGCACGAACACGCGGTAGCGGGCCTCGAACGGCGTGTGCGCGGCGGCGGCCACGACCGCCTCGTCGACATCCCCCCGGAGCATCTCGTGCGCGCCGCTGGGGGCGACCCAGGTCAGGTCCGGGTGCGCGCCGTGCTGCACCCGCAGCTTCGCGTTCTCGGGATCTTTCGCCCCGCGGGCGAGCAGCTCGCCGGCGAACGCCCGGGCGGTTTCGCGCTTGCCCGTGCCGGCGGGGCCGTGCAGCAGGTAGGCGTGCGCCGGGCTCGTCGCGCAGGGCGGCGCCGAGCACGGCGCGGGCGTGGGGATGGGCGTCGAGCGCGAGCACCTGGGAAGATCCTAGGCCGTGCTGATCACGGTCGAGGGCCTCGACGGCGCCGGCAAGACGACGCTCGTCACGGGCCTGGCCCGGGAGCTGCCGGTGACCGTGCTGCGCGAGCCGGGCGGCGTGGAGCTGGCCGAGCGGGTGCGCGCGGTCGTCGCCGATCCCTCGCTCGCCGTCGACCCGCGCGCGGAGGCGCTGCTGTTCGCCGCCGCGCGGGCCCAGCTGGTGGCGGAGAAGCTGCTGCCCCTGCTGGAGGCCGGCGAGTGGGTGCTGCTCGACCGCTTCGTCGACTCCTCGCTGGCCTACCAGGGCGGCGGCCGCGGGCTGGGCGTCGAGGCGGTGCGGTCGCTGAACGAGTTCGGGACGGGCGGCCTCGTGCCGGATCTGACGCTCCTGCTGCGGATCGGGCCGCGCGACGGCCTGGCGCGTCTGTCCGGCCGGGAGACCGACCGCCTGGAGCGCGCGGGCGCGGCGTTCTTCGCCGCGGTCGCCGCGCACCTACGACGAGCTGGCGGCCGCCGAGCCGGACCGCTTCGTGGTCCTGGACGCGTCGTTGCCTCCGGACGCCGTGCTGGCCGCGGCCCTGGCCGCGATCTCGGCGCGCCTGCCGCGATCTCCGCGCGCCGCCGGGTAGCGCCGGCGACCCACACCCCCCGGGCGCGTCAGTCCTCGTATCCACCCGGATGCGCCGCGTGCCACGCCCAGGCGTCGGCCACGATCTCGTCGAGCGACTTCTCGGGCGCCCAGCCGAGCCCCTCGCGGGCCTTGGCGTTCGCCGCCACCAGTCGCGGCGGGTCGCCGGCCCGGCGGCCCTCCTCACGCACCTCGAACTCGCGCCCGGTGACGCGCCGGACGGCGTCGATCACCTGCCGCACCGAGTAGCCCGTGCTCGTGCCCAGGTTGTAGATGTCGTGGCGGCCGGCGACGGACTTCTCGAGCGCGAGCATGTGTGCGCGCGCGAGGTCGTCGACGTGGACGTAGTCGCGCACCGCCGTCCCGTCCTCGGTCGGATAGTCGGCGCCGAGGATCGACACGTGGTCGCGCTTGCCCGCCGCCGCCTGCAGGACCAGCGGGATCAGGTGCGTCTCCGGGTCGTGGTCCTCGCCCAGCGGCCCGCTCGCGCCGGCCACGTTGAAGTAGCGCAGCGACGCCGCGGCCAGGCCGTGCGCGCGGCACTCGTCGCCGATCATGCGGTCGACCGCGAGCTTCGAGTTGCCGTAGGCGTTCACCGGGTCGTTCGGCTCGTCCTCGGTGATCGGATCGCTCTCCGCGGCGCCGTACGTCGCCGCCGTGGAGGAGAACACCAGCCGGGGCACGCCGGCGTCGCGCATCGCGTCGAGCAGGTTCAGCGTGCCGACGACGTTGCCGCGGTAGTAGCGCTCGGGGTGCGCGACGGACTCGGCCACGAGCGCGAGCGCGGCGAAGTGGAGCACGCCGTCGCAGCCGTCGCCCAGCGCGGCCCGGATGTCGCCGGGGTTCAGCAGGTCGCCGACGACGAGCTCGGCGCCCTCGGGCACGGCGGCCCGGTGGCCGCGGGCCAGCGAGTCGAGCACGGTGACGTCGTCGCCGCGGGCGAGGAGGTGCTGGGCGACGATCGAGCCGACGTAGCCCGCGCCGCCGGTGACGAGCAGCCGCATCGGCGCGGGATCGTATCCTGATCGGGGATGCGCGCCCGCTCGATCACGGCGGTCGTGGCCGCGCTGGCGCTCCTGCACGTCGCGCCGGCACGCGCCGCCGGCCCGCAGCCCCCCGCCCACGCGCCGGCCGGCGTGAGGTCCGTCTACCAGGACTTCGACGACGACACCCGGCTCACCGAGTGCGACCACACGCTCGCTGATCTGCGGCAGGCCGACGACACGATGACCCCCGCGGTGGCCGACGGCTACCCGGCGTTCCGGGACCAGCTCCGGCAGGCGATCCGCCACCACGAAGCCAAGGCGTGCCCGAACGACCGCTCGACCGCCGCGACCTCCCCGACCCCCACGCCGACGGCCACCCCGACCCCGACCCCCACGCCGACGCCCACGAGCACCCCGCAGTCGGGACAGCTGCCGCCGGGCACGACCGGCGGCGAGGGCGGCGGCGGCGCGGTCCCGCCCGCCCCTGCGATCACACCCACCCCGTCCGCCCTGCCCACCCCGACGCCGGCCGGCGCGGCGCCGGAGCCGAGCGTCGCCGTCGCACCCACGCCGACGCCCCAGACGGTCACCCACGCGGGCCACCGCAGCCTCACGATCCCGCTGATCCTGATCGCGCTCGCCGCGCTGGGGGCCGGCGCGCTGGCCGCTTCGGCGCTGGCCGGGCGGCGCTCGCCCGGCGTCCGCCACGCCTGGCGCGAGGCCGCGCACCGCACGCGCGGCACGTGGGCGGACTTCTCGGACTGGCTGCGGCTGGGTCGGTAGAATCACACCCACGTTCATACGCGGGATTTCCCCGGAAATTGCAGAGATCGGCTTCGCGGTTCCGTCCGGTCGGAGCCTCATCATCCGCCGCCCTGCAGAACAAGGTTCGTGCCGGGGTCACGGCACCGCGAAGGGAGCAGCTGGACAATGGAGCAGACGCCGCAGAACACACTCACGCGAGAGCGCCGCGCTGGTGAGGCGCTGCGCGTGCGGCGCCTGTTCACGCGTGCCGGCGTGCACCCGTTCGACGAGCGTGGAGTGGGAGCTCCGGACGGCGGCGGTCGGCTCGTTCCGCCAGGAGGACGTCGAGTTCCCGAAGTCGTGGTCGCAGAACGCCACCAACATCGTCGCCCAGAAGTACTTCCGCGGCCAGCTGGACTCGCCGACGCGCGAGCGCTCGGTCAAGCAGATGGTCTCGCGCGTCGTCGGGCACGATCGCCGACTGGGGGCGCGAGCGCGGCTACTTCGCCTCCGAGGAGGACGGCGACGCGTTCGAGGCCGAGCTGACGTACATCCTGCTGCAACCAGGTCGCGGCGTTCAACTCGCCGGTCTGGTTCAACGTGGGCTTCGAGGAGTCCCCGCAGTGCTCGGCCTGCTTCATCCTCGCGGTCGAGGACACGATGGACTCGATCCTCGACTGGAACACGCGCGAGGGCAGGATCTTCCGCGGCGGTTCAGGGTCGGGCATCAACCTCTCGAACATCCGCGGCTCGATGGAGCCGCTGTCCAAGGGCGGCACCGCGTCCGGGCCGGTCTCGTTCATGCGCGGCGCGGACGCCTGGGCGGGCACGATCAAGTCGGGCGGCAAGACGCGCCGCGCGGCCAAGATGGTCGTGCTGGACGTCGACCATCCCGGACATCCGCGACTTCATCTGGTGCAAGGCCAAGGAGGAGGACAAGGCCGCCGCGCTGCGCGACGCCGGCTTCGACATGTCGATCGACGGCGACGGCTTCCACTCGATCCAGTACCAGAACGCGAACAACTCGCGTCCGGGTCACGGACGAGTTCATGCACGCGGTCGAGGACGACGCCGACTGGCACCTGATCGCCCGCACGACCGGCGAGCCGGTCGGCGAGCCGGTCCCGCGCGCGCGAGCTGATGCGCGAGATCGCGGAGGCCGCCTGGCGCTGCGCCGACCCGGGCGTCCAGTACGACACGACGATCAACCAGTGGCACACGTCGCCGAACTCGGGGCGGATCAACGCGTCCAACCCGTGCTCGGAGTACATGCACGTCGACGACTCGGCGTGCAACCTGGCGTCGCTGAACCTCATGAAGTTCCGCCGGCCGGACGGCACGTTCGACGTCGAGCGCTTCCAGCACGCGGTGGACATCGTGCTGCTCGCGCAGGAGATCATCGTCGTCGCCGTCGAGCTACCCGACCAAGGAGATCGGCGACAACGCGCGCGCGTTCCGCCAGCTCGGGCTCGGCTACGCCAACCTCGGCGCGTTCCTGATGGCCAACGGCTCCGCCTACGACTCCGACGAGGGCCGCGGCGCGGCGGCGGCGATCACGGCGCTGATGACCGGCCGCGCCTACGCGCAGTCGGCGCGCGTCGCCGGCGGCGATCGGCCCGTACGACCGCTACGCGGAGAACCGCGAGGCGCACAACAACGTCATGCGGATGCACCGCGACGCGTCGTACGCCATCCCGGACGAGCCGCGTGCGACGACACGCGCGCTGCTCGCCGCCGCGCGCGAGACCTGGAACGAGGCCGTCGCGCTCGGCGAGCTCTACGGCTACCGCAACGCGCAGGCGACGGTGCTCGCGCCCACGGGGACGATCTCGTTCCTGATGGACTGCGACACCACGGGCATCGAGCCGGACTTCTCGCTGGTCAAGTACAAGGAGCTGGTCGGCGGCGGCAACATGGTGATCGCCAACCGCACGGTGCCGATGGCGCTGCGCACGCTCGGCTACGACGAGGCGGCCGGTCGCGCAGATCGAGGCCTACGTCGCCGAGCACGGCACGATCGTCGGCGCCCCCGGCCTGGCCGCCGAGCACCTCGCGGTGTTCGACGTCGCGGTCGGCGAGCGGGCGATCTCGCACGCCGGCCACATCAAGATGATGGGCGCGGTCCAGCCGTTCCTCTCTGGCGCGATCTCCAAGACGGTCAACATGCCGCAGACGGCCACGGTCGAGGACATCGCCGAGGCCTACATCCAGGCGTGGAAGCTCGGCGTCAAGGCGCTGGCGATCTACCGCGACGGCTCGAAGACCGCCCAGGCGCTGCGCACGGACGCCCAGGAGGTCAAGGAGGTCAACCACAAGGCCGAGCTCGCGCTGTCGGCGGGCGAGGAGATCTTCACGCAGTCCGAGGTCGACGAGCTCGATCACCGCGGCGGTGGAGAAGGCGCTGGTCCGGGCCAAGGCCCGCGAGGACGAGCCGCTGCGCAAGCGCATGCCGCGCGAGCGCCACTCGCTCACCCACAAGTTCTCGCTCGGCGGCCACGAGGGCTACATCACGGCCGGCATGTACGACGACGGCACGGTCGGGGAGATCTTCCTGACCGACATCGGCAAGGAGGGCTCGACCCTCCGCGGCATGATGAACTCGTTCGCGACGGCGATCTCGATCGCGCTGCAGTACGGCGTGCCGCTGGAGACCCTGGTGCGCAAGTTCGCCTACATGCGCTTCGAGCCGGAGGGGATCACCACCAACCCGGAGATCCCGTTCGCCAAGTCGATGCCCGACTACATCATGCGCTGGCTCGCCTCGCGCTTCCTGGACGCCGACACCCAGGAGGAGCTCGGCATCCTCACGCCCGAGGTCCGCGCCCGCAAGCTCGCCGAGGACACCGTCTCCGGCGCCTCCGGCGGCTCGGCCGGCCCGGCCGCGGCTCCGGCCACCGGCAACGGCGGCCGAACGGCAAGTCCGACGCCAGCCGCCGACGGCCGCCCTCACCGACACGCCCGCCGGTCGTCCCGGCCCGCCTCATCGGCCTGGACCTCGGCCCGGCCTGCAACCAGTGCGGCGGCATGATGCAGCGCACCGGCTCGTGCTACACGTGCTCGAGCTGCGGCAACAACACCGGCTGCGGCTGATCGCCGGCTGACTTCACCCGCTCAACGGGCCGGCGCGCGCGCCGGCCCGTCGCGTCTCTAGGCGAGGGCGATCTGGGGCGGCCCGGGGGCAAGCGGGCTCTGCTTCGGGGGCAGCGGGACATCCATCGGCTCCGAGAGCACCGGCGCGGGCGGCTTCGCGTCGTAGTGCCACTCATTCATCGCGGTGATGACCCGCAGTGCCTCCAGAAACGTCACGCCGTACTCGGGCACGATGAGGTCGCCCTCGGACATGAGGCGCCCGTCGTCGTGCAGCGGCACGCCGTGGCCGAACTCTGCCTTGACGAGCTTCTCGTGCGGGATGCCGGACTTCTTCGTGCGCTCCTCCTCGTACTCGTCGCCGAGGCCGAGCATGTGGCCGGCCTCGTGAAACGCCGGCACCTGGCTGTACTCGCCGTGCTTGCCGTGGTCGATCTGGTCCAGGTCCGCCGACGTGAGCGTCGACCGGCCGTGCATCTGGGTCGACTTGATCGGCTTGACGTTGCTGCGCTTGAACCCGGCGTCGGGGATCTTGCGCACCTTCACGCTGTAGTGCGAGTCCTTCTCGGTCGATTCGACGAAACGCACCTGGACCGCCGCCTGCAGGTCCTCCCACCAGTCGCGCGTGCAGTGGAACGTGAACCGGTCCGACCAGAACGCCGACACGCGGCGGACGAAGTCGGCCTTGAACTTCAGGATCGCCTCCGGCGTCCAGACCAGATCCTCCGGGTCGTCGAGCGGCCACTCGTCCGGCTTGCCGTCCTCGAACCAGAACTTGCACTTGACCGTCACGGTGAGCAGGCCCGTCAGCGGCTCGTACAGGACGTCGAAGTTGCCGCGGCCCGTACTCGGGTGCCACGACGGCCCCGCCCACAGCATGGCCATGAACTTCGCCTTCGCCTCCATCGCGCGCTGATAGGCGGCCCGGTCGAACGACCGGGCCGCCAGCGCGCGGGCGACGGCGGCGTTGCCCGCGCTGCGTTGCAGGGCCAGCAGCTGCTCGGCCGGCAGCGGCGCCGCCGGGAGGGCCGGCGCCGCCACGGCGCCGTCGCGTCGCCGGATGCGGCGGTCCGGGAGCGCGGCGCGGGACATGACGGACATCGTCCCAGAGCCGCGCACCGATGATCTGAGATCTACATGGGCCTCACTGAGGCGGCGGCGTGGTGGCCGCCAGCGTGGTCCGGTCGAGCTGCGCGCCGGTGGCCACGTCCGTCGCCGTGTAGGTGATGCAGTACGACGTGCTGAACGGCGCGAAGTCGTCGTCCAGCACCATCGACAGGTTCTGGTTGGCCGACAGCGGGTTCAGGTACGTGACGTCGTAGTCGACGCGACCCGATTCGCAGTCGGCGTCGACGACCTCGACGTCCACGTCCTCGGCGTGATCGGCGCAGTCGCGGATCGTGTAGTCGTTCCACAGGGCCGCGTAGATCGAGTAGTAGCCCACCGGCGCGCTCGCGCTCTGGAACGCCGCGCACGGCGGCCCTGGCGGGCCGGACGGCGTGGGGACGACGATCGGCGCCGGTGCCGGCGTGGGCGCATCGTTGACGCCGCCGCCCTTCACACCGCCGCTGTTGGCGCCACCACCGCCACCCCCGCCGCCACCGCTGCTCGCGGAGCCGCCGCCTCCACCCGTCGAGGTCGCGCCGCCACTGCCGCCCTTGCCGCCCGACGCCAGCGCCGGCGCCGCCGCGCCGGCGAGCAGCGCGGCGATCGCCATGGTTGTCAGCATCCTGCGCACTTCGCCCTCCTGGTTTGTTCCCATCCCGGGGCCTCCGGGCTCGACGGGAGACACCGACCGCCGCGTCCGCGTTACGGACGCGGCGAGCCTGCGCGTCAGTGCGGCGGCGGGGTGACCGCCTGCAGCGTCGCCCGGTCGAGCACCGCCTCGGTCACCACGTCCCTGATCGTGTAGGTGATGCAGTAGGACGTGTCGAACGGGGCCGGGACGAAGTCGAGCTCGACGGAGGCACTCTGGTTCGCCGCCAGCGGGTGATTACGGCCGCCGGTGAAGTCGATCAGGCCGGTGCTGCAGTTCGCGTCGGTCACGAACACGTTCACATCCGCGACCCGCTTGCCGCAGTTGCGGAGCGTGTAGTCGTTCGAGACCTCCGCCGCAGCACCGGAGTAGCCGACCGGCGCGGTCGCGCTCTGGAAGGTGACGCAGGTCGGCGCCGCCGGCGGGCCACCATTCCCGCCGCCGCCACCGCCACCGCCACCGCCACCGCCGCCGCCACCCCCGCCTCCGCCCGGCCCGCCCGCCGCCAGCGCCGGCGATGCCGCGCCGGCGATGAGCGCAGCCGCCGCCAGGGTCGTGAGCATCCTGCGCATTCCGTCCTCCTCAGTTGTGCCGTCCCGGATCGCCGGGCTGCTCCGGAGACCCGTGCGGGGACCGGGGCGTTACGCGCTCGGGCGCGTCAGGCGTCGGTGAGGCGCGGGCCGAGATCGGCGAGCGCGTCGTGGGGCGGCTCGGGCGCCGCGCCGGCCCGGAACGTCAGCCCCGCGGTGCAGACGAGCACCCCCAGCGCCCCGAGCGGCACCAGCAGCCACCAGGCGCCCGGCAGCAGCTGCGCGAGCCCGTAGACCGCGAGGCCGCCGACCGCGGTCGCGCCGAGCAGGGCCCGCAGCGCGACCGCGCCGTCCGCCCGGTGCTCGGCCAGCGCCCGCGCGCCCGTGGCGGCGCCCCACGCCTCGTAGGCCACGATCACCTCGGCGAGGACCGGGCCGATCGCCACCCAGACGATGGCCAGCAGCAGCGCGGTCCGGCCGGGCGGCGAGAGGTGCAGCGCGTCGAGCCCGCCGCTGGTGAACAGCGCGCCGCCGATCGCGCCGAGCCCGCGGATCGCCGCCCGCCAGCGGTGTGCGCGCCAGGCGGAGTCGGCGGCCATGAACGCGCCGAAGCCGAGCTCGCTCGCCACGCTCGCCCCGACGGCGATCGCGGCACCCAGGAACGCCTTCTCGCGGTAGCCGATGCCCATCTCGAGGAACGAGACGGCCACGCACAGCGCCACCGTGAGCGCGACCAGGCGGCCGGCCACCGTCCCGGCGACGAACCGGGCGGCGAGGCCGAGCGACACGAGGCCCGCGCGCCACTGCACGCCGGCAACCTTATGCGCTCAGCGGAGCAGGCCGAAGCTCCCGGTCAGCCGTCCGACCCGCCGCCGCGGCCCGTGCACGGCGACGGCCAGGAACCGCAGGTCCGCCCCAGGCGTCCGGCCGACGAGCCCGCGGTACTCGTCGTAGTCGTTGGTCTGGTGGCCGAACACCGGCATGGCCACGACGCCGAGCCCGGCCTCCACCGCCCCGGCGTGCAGCGCGGTCAGGGCGCCGGACGGCGCGCGGAGGATCGGCAGGCCGATCGGGATGAGCCCGGGCAGGACGGCGCCGTCGGCGGCGGCCACGTCCGGGCCGCGCAGGCCCGGCAGCTGCGCCCCGAGCGTGAACGCCACGACGGCCGCCGCGTTGGCGGCCAGGCCGGGCGGCAGCGTTTTGTCGACGACGATGACGAGGCGCTCGGGCGGGGCGACGGCCGCGCGCGTCGGTGCGGGAGCGATGAGCGAGTTCACGCCGGGCATGCCAGCATATGTCCGGAGACAGCAGGAGAACTCCGTACGAACGAGCATCGGATGAGCCAATGACCGAACTTGATGCGATCGACCACGCGATCCTGCGGGCGCTGCAGGACGATGCACGGCAGACGAACCGGGACCTGGCGGCGGCGGTCCACGTCTCGCCGTCCACGTCGTCCGAGCGCGTGCGGGCGCTCCGGGCGGAGGGCGTGATCCGCGGCCACCATGCGGACGTCGACCTCGGCGCCCTCGGGCGGCACGTGCAGGCGCTGACCGCGGTGACCATCCGCCCGCCGACGCGCGAGAACGTCGAGGCGTTCCGGAACTGGGTGGCGACGCTGCCGGAGCTGATCGGCGTCTTCGTGGTGACCGGCGCCAGCGACTTCCTGCTGCACGTCGCGGTGCCGGACACCGACGCCCTGTACGCCTTCGTCATCGACCGCCTGACCGGGCGCCCCGAGGTGGCCGACGTGAACACCTCCGTGGTGTACGAGCACGTGCGCCGCACCGTGCTCGAGCCGCTTGGGTAGACCTATGGGCATGTTTCGCACCGTGCGGCGGCTGCCGCTCTTCAAGGTGATCGCGGTCGTCCAGCTCGCCCTCCTCGCCCGCCGCCACCTCGGCGCCGTGACGCCGTCCGAGCGCCGCCGCCTGGCCGAGCTCGCACGCCGCGGCCACCGGCTCACGCCGGCGGAGCGGGCCGAGTTGCGCGAGCTGGCGTCGAAGCTCGAGCCGCGCGCGTTCGCAGTCTCCGCGGCGGACCACCTGTCACCGTTCCCGGTGCCGCGGCGCGTGCTGGGTGGCCGCCGCCGCGGCCCTGGCGGACGCTGAAGCGCGCCGTCGAGGCCGTGGCGGCGGGGGCCCCGCGCAGCGTGTAGGCGCCCGGCGCGAGCGTGCGGTGCGAGGGCAGCGCGGCCAGCGCGTCGGCCTGGCTCTGGCCGGGGTCGGCCTGGACGACCTGGGTGCGGGCGAGCGGCAGCGCGTCGACGAGCGAGCCGTCGGCGCCGGAGCGGATCGCGGCGGCCGAGCTCCCCGGCGCGCGCTGGACGATGATGTCGGCCCGGCCGTTGTCGCCGGCGGCGGCGATCGTGCCCGCCACGTGGGTGCCGTGGCCGTTCGCGTCGCTCGGGTCGGCGTCGCCGTCCACCCAGTCGTGCCCGCCGGGCGCGAACTGGCCCGCCAGATCCTCATGCGAGAGGTCGGCGCCGGTGTCGACCACTCCCACGCTGACGCCTGCGCCCCGGCTCAGGGCCAGGCCTGGGGCGCGTGGATGTCGTCGCCGGGCACGCCGCCGTACGCGCGGCCGTCGTTGCTCAGCGACCACTCGGCGCTCCAATAGAAGTCGTTGCTCAGCGCGTGCAGCTGCGCGTCGGGCTCGGCGTACAGCACGTCGGGATCGGCGTTCAGCGCGGCCACCGCGTCCGCCTGGCTCTGGCGCTGGTCGGGCGCCACGACCTGCGTGCGGGCGATCGGGAGGCTGTCGACCAGCGTCACGTCCGCGCCGGCGCGAACGTCGGCGGCGGAGGCGCCCGGGACGCGCTGGACGATGATGTCCGCCGCGGCGGCCGGCCGGGGGCAGCCCAGCAGCAACGCCGCCAGGACCGCCAGGCACGCCGCCGCAACGTGCGACGCGTCACACCTACCGATATATGAATTTATAGCTGGGTAACCTCGCCACCATGAGCACCCGGAAGACCCTGAGCGCCCGACTGGACGGCGACTACCCGGAGATCCGCGCCAAGGTCCGGGAGTGGCTGTCGCTGCCGGGAAACGAGCCGATCGACGACCTGCCGATGGACGAGCACCGCGAGCAGGTGCTCGCCTGGGCGCGAGAGCTGAGCTCACAGGGCGACACCGCCATCGCCTACCCACCCGAGTACGGCGGCCGGGGAGCCGTGGGCGAGAGCGTCGCCGCGTTCGAGACGCTCGCCCTCGGGCGACCTCTCCCTCCTCGTCAAGTGCGGCGTCCAGTTCGGGCTCTTCGGCGGCGCCGTGCTCCATCTCGGTACAGAACGCCACCACGAGCGTTATCTGGCGCGACATCGCCTCGCTCGAGCTGCCGGGCTGCTTCGCCATGACCGAGACCGGCCACGGCTCCAACGTCCAGGCGCTCGGCACGACGGCCACCTATGACGCCGAGACGCAGGAGTTCGTCATCCACACGCCGGACGACGACGCGCGCAAGGACTACATCGGCAACGCGGCGCGCGACGGCCGCATGGCCGCGGTGTTCGCGCAGTTGATGGCCGGCGGGGAGGAGCGCGGCGTCCACGCCGTCCTCGTGCCGATGCGTGACGATCAGGGCGACCCGCTGCCCGGCATCCGGATCGAGGACTGCGGCGCCAAGCTCGGGCTCAACGGCGTCGACAACGGCCGCATCTGGTTCGATCACGTGCGCGTCCCGCGCGAGAACCTGCTCGACCGCTACGCCCAGGTCGCGCCCGACGGCACGTACACGAGCGAGATCGAGAACCCGACCAAGCGCTTCTTCACCATGCTCGGGACGCTGATCCAGGGCCGGATCAGCGTCTGCGGCGCGTCGATCAGCGCGTCGAAGGTCGCGCTGACCATCGCCGTCCGCCGCGCGCTCGAGCGCCGCCAGTTCGGGCCGCCGGGCCGCCCCGAGGCGCTCCTGCTCGACTATCGGACCCACCAGCGGAAGCTGTTCCCGGCACTCGCTGCCACGTATGCGCTGTCGTTCGCGCAGCAGCGGCTGGTCGCAGGAGCTGCACGCGGTGTTCACCTCCGCCACGGACAACGATCGCCGCCGGCGCGAGCTCGAGACGCTGGCCGCCGGCGTGAAGGCCGTGGCCACCTGGCACGCCACCGAGACGATCCAGACCTGCCGCGAGGCGTGCGGCGGCGCCGGCTACCTGCGGGCGAACCGCTTCGCCACGCTGAAGGCCGACACGGACGTGTTCACCACGTTCGAGGGCGACAACACGATCCTGCTGCAGCTCGCGGCCAAGAACCTGCTGACCGACTACAAGGACGCGTTCGGCGAGCTCGACCCGCTCGGCACGGCGCAGTTCGTGGCCGGCCAGGCGCTCGGCGTCCTGACCGAGCGCACGGCGCTGCGCAAGCTGGCCGACTCGCTGCTGCCCGGCCGCGACGATGACGCCGACCTGCTCGACCGCAGAGCCCAGCTCGACCTGTTCCGCTGGCGCTACGAGCACCTGCTGGCCGGCGCGGCGCGCCGGCTCAAGGGCGGCATCGACGCCGGGCGCGACCCGTTCGACGTGCTCGTCGACTGCCAGGACCACGTGGTGGAGACCGCGCGCGCCTGGGTCGACCTCGTCGTGCTCGAGGCGTTCGCCGCCGCCGCGGACGGCGACGAGCTGCTCGGCCGCCTATGCGACCTCTACGCGCTGCACCGCGTCGAGGCCGAGCGCGGCTACTACCAGGAGCACGGCCGGCTGTCGGCCGGCCGCTCCAAGGCCGTGATCAAGGGCGTCAACGCCCTGTGCGCGCAGCTGCGCCCGGACGCCCGCACGCTCGTCGACGCGCCTCGCCGTGCCCGAGCCCGCGCTCGGCGACGCCAGGGTCGTGGCCGAGGCGCCGGAGCGGGCGGTGGCCGCGTGAGCACCCGCAGCCGGCTGCCCCGCGCCGAGCGCGAGCAGCAGATGCTGGCCGCCGCGCGCGAGCTGTTCGCCGAGCGCGGCTACGCCGAGGTGACGATGGACGAGGTGGCGGGCGCCGTCGGCGTGACCAAGCCGCTGCTCTACACGTACTTCGGCAACAAGGAGCAGCTGTTCCTGGCCGGCATGCAGCCGGCCGCGGAGAAGCTGCTGTCGTCGGTGGTGGAGGCCGTGCGCAGCGCGGACACGCCCACCGCCGCGCTGCGCTCGGGCATCCACGCCTACTTTGCCTTCCTGGACTCCGACCACGACGCCTGGCGCGTGCTCTACGACGAGTCGCTGCCGGCCGGCGGGGCGATCGCCCGCGCGGTCGACGACTACCGCCGGCGGCTCGAGCAACTCGTCACCGCCGCGCTGCGCGAGCGCACCGATGCGCCCTCGGTCGAGCCGCTGGCCATCGCCATCCTCGGCGCCGCCGAGGCGCTGGGCCGCTGGTGGACGCGCGCCCGGGCGATCCCGGCCGACCGCGCCGCCGAACTGCTGATCCGCACCATCGAACCCGGACTGAGGGACCATGAGAACCGATAACCGCCGCGTGGCCGTCATCGGCGGCAACCGCATCCCGTTCGCGCGAGCGAACGCGGCCTACGCGCACGCCTCCGACCAGGACATGCTCACCGCGACGCTCGACGGGCTCGTCGAGCGCTTCGACCTCGAGGGCGAGCGCCTCGGCGAGGTGGTGGCCGGCGCCGTGCTCAAGCACGCGCGCGACCGCGACCTCACGCGCGAGTGCGTGCTCGGCTCCAAGCTCGCGCCCGAGACGCCCGCCTACGACCTGCAGCAGGCCTGCGGGACCGGCCTGGAGGCCGTGATCGCCGTGGCCAACAAGATCGCGCTCGGCCAGATCGACGCCGGCATCGCCGGCGGCGTCGACACGGCCTCCGACGCGCCGATCGCGGTCAACGAGGACCTGCGCCAGATCCTGCTCGACCTCAACCGCGCCAAGTCGCTGCCCGACCGCATGCGGACGCTCACCCGCGTGCGCCCCGGCCAGGTGGTGCCGGTGGTCCCGCGCAACGCCGAGCCGCGCACCGGCCTGTCGATGGGCGAGCACGCGGCCCTGATGGCGCGGGACTGGGGCGTGGGCCGCGCCGAGCAGGACGAGCTGGCCGCGGCCAGCCACCAGCACCTCGCGGCGGCGTACGAGCGCGGCTTCCTCGACGATCTGGTCAGCCCGTACCTCGGCCTGGAGCGCGACCAGAACCTGCGGCCGGACTCGAGCCCGGACAAGCTCGCCAAGCTCAAGCCGGTGTTCGGCGGCGAGGACGGCACGATGACCGCCGGCAACTCCACGCCGCTGAGCGACGGCGCCTCCGCGGTGCTGCTGGCCGGCGAGGACTGGGCGCGCGCGCGCGGGCTGCCGGTGCTGGCCTACTTCACCGACGCGCAGACCGCGGCCGTCGACCACGTGCACAAGGGCGAGGGCCTGCTGATGGCCCCGGCCTACGCGATGCCGCGGCTGCTGGACCGCGCCGGCGCGAGCCTGCAGGAGTTCGACCTGTACGAGATCCACGAGGCGTTCGCCGCGCAGGTGCTGGCCACGCTGAAGGCCTGGAGCGACCCGGTGTTCTGCCGCGAGCGGCTGGGCCGGGACGCGGCGCTCGGCGAGCTCGACCGCGCGAAGCTGAACGTCAACGGCGGCTCGCTGGCCGCCGGGTCACCCGTTCGCCGCCACCGGCGGGCGGATCGTGGCCGGGCTGGCCAAGGCGCTGCACGAGCGCGGCGAGGGCCGCGGGCTCATCAGCATCTGCGCCGCCGGCGGCCAGGGGGTCGTGGCGACGATGGAGGCCGCATGACTCGCGCTGCGCGCTCGCATGCTTCGGCGGGAGCTCGCCTGGCGGCTCGCTCCCGCGCCGCGACAAAGGTGGGGCCGCATGAGTGATCGCTACTCGCAACTCGTCAATCTGCCGGTGGCCGGGGACCTGGCCAGGCGGATCGGCCTCCCCAAGCCGGTGCCGCTCGACCGCCACGAGCCGGGCGACCCGCTCATCGAGGGCCGGGTGCTGCTGGGCGGCGCCGGCCGGGTGGCCGGCGCGGCGGCGCGCGTGCTGGCCGAGGCCGGCGTGGACAGCGCGACCGCGCTGGACGACCCGGTGCGCGACATCGTCGCCGAGGCCGGGCTCGACGCCGCCGTGTTCAACCCCGAGGCGCCGGCCGACCAGCGCTTCAAGGCGCTCGTGTTCGACGCCACCGGGATCGCGAGCGCCTCCGAGCTCGTGGAGCTGCAGCGCTTCTTCTATCCCACGGTGGCGCGCGTGCTCCCGTCCGGCCGGGTGATCGTCTTCGGCACCCCGCCGGTGGACGCCGGCGCGGCGGCGACGGCGCAGCGCGCCCTCGAAGGCTTCACCCGCTCGCTGGCCAAGGAGATCGGCAAGGGCTCGACCGTCCAGCTCGTCTACGTCCAGCCGGGCGCCGAGGACCAGATCGCCTCCACGCTGCGCTTCCTGCTCTCGCCGCGCTCGGCCTACGTGTCCGGCCAGGTCGTGCACGTGACCGCCAGCGACCGGCACCCGGCCGGGCTGGACTGGGAGCGCCCGCTGGCCGGCCGCACGGCGCTGGTCACCGGCGCCTCGCGCGGCATCGGCGCCTCGATCGCCGAGACGCTGGAGCGCGACGGCGCCACCGTCGTCCGCCTCGACATGCCAGGGACGGGCGCCGACATCGAGCTCGACATCACCGCCGACGACGCGCCCGGCGTGATCGCCGACCGCTGCGCGGATGGCCTCGACATCCTCGTCCACAACGCCGGCATCACCAAGGACCGCACGCTGGCCAAGATGCCGGAGGACCGCTGGCAGCAGGTGCTCGACGTCAACCTGGTCGCCCAGGAGCGGATCAACGCGGTCGCCGTCGACCTGCTCCGCGAGGACGGGCGGATCGTCTGCGTGTCCTCGATGAGCGGCATCGCCGGCAACGCCGGCCAGACGAACTACGCCACGTCGAAGGCGGGCGTGATCGGCATGGTGCAGGCGCTCGCGCCGGCGCTGGAGCGGGGCATCACCATCAACGCGGTCGCCCCCGGGTTCATCGAGACCCAGATGACCGCGGCGATGCCGATCGGAGTGCGCGAGGCCGGCCGGCGCATGAACAGCCTGCGCCAGGGCGGCCTGCCGGTGGACGTGGCGGAGACGATCGCCTGGTTCGCCTCGCCGGCGTCGGCGGGCGTGACCGGCAACGTCGTGCGGGTCTGCGGCCAGAGCCTGCTCGGCGCATGAACTTCTACGTGAAGTCCGCCGCCGCGATGGTGCCCGGCGCAGCCCGCCTGCCGTGGGTGCCGGGCCGCGGCGACACGCTGCCCGACCTCGACCTGGAGCGCGACGTCAGCGTCGACCGCGACCACCTGGCGAAGTACGCCCACGTGTGCGGGTTCACGCTGCGCGACGCGCTCCCGCCGACCTACCCGCACGTGCTGGCGTTCCCGCTGCACATGGCGCTGATCGCCGACGGGCGCTTCCCGTTCGCGCCCGCCGGCATCGTCCACATCGCCAACCGGATCGTCCAGCACCGGCCGCTGTCGCTCACGGAGCACCTCAGCCTGCGCGTCACCGCGTCCGGCCCGGAGCCGCACCGGCGCGGGCAGACGTTCACGCTGCTCACCGAGGCCCGCGTGGGCGACGAGCTGGCCTGGGAGGGGTTCTCCACGATGCTCAAGCGCGGCCCTCGGCACGAGGACGCGCCGCGCGACCCGGAGTTCGCGGCGCCGCCGGTGACCGCCCACTGGCGCGTGCCGGGCGACCTCGGCCGCCGCTACGCCGCCGTGTCGGGCGATCGCAACCCGATCCACCTGCACGCGCTGACCGCCAAGGCGTTCGGGTTCCCGCGGGCGATCGCCCACGGCATGTGGACGAAGGCCCGCTGCCTGGCCGCGCTGCGGCTGCCGGACGCGCTCACCGCCGACGTGCGCTTCAAGCAGCCGATCCTGCTGCCCTCGACGGTCACGTTCGGCGAGGCGGACGGCCGTTTCGCCGTCCACGGCCACCTGGAGGGCACGCTCGGGTGAACTGATGAGGAACTTATCGAGCCGGGAGGGAGAGATTAGCTCCGGTCCAGGAACGCCTAAGCGACCCGCACCACGCTGGTGGCCATGCTCCTCCGCAAACCAGCCATCTCCCTCGCGGCGGCCGCGCTGATCGGCGGCGGCGCCGGCGCCGTCGCCACCGACGCGCTCCGCACCGACTCGATCGCCGCCACCACGAACCCGGCGGCCCCCACTTACACGATCGCCGCGGCGACCACCAAGGGCCTCACGCCGCACCAGGTGTACCAGGAGGCCAAGGACTCCGTCGCCTACATCACGTCGAACATCACCCAGCAGGCGTCCAGCCCGTTCGGCCAGACCCAGCAGGGCGTGGCCACCGGCTCCGGCTTCGTCGTGCGCTCCGACGGCTACGTCGTGACCAACGACCACGTGGTCGCCGGCGGGACGTCGGTCAAGGTCAAGATCGGCGACGGCAAGACGCTTCCCGCCACCGTCGTCGGCACCGACCCGTCCACCGACCTCGCCGTGCTGAAGGTGAACGAGGGCGGCCTGAAGGTGCTCACCCTCGGCGACTCCGACGCCGCCCAGGTCGGCGACCCCGTCGACGCCATCGGCAACCCGTTCGGCCTGGACCGCACGCTCACCACCGGCGTGGTCAGCGCGCTGCAGCGCGAGATCTCCTCGCCCAACGGCTACTCCATCGACAACGTCATCCAGACCGACGCCGCGATCAACCCCGGCAACTCGGGCGGCCCGCTGTTCAACGCGGCCGGCCAGGTGATCGGCGTCAACTCGCAGATCGAGACGGGCGGCAGCTCGTCCGGCGGCGAGAGCGGCAACGTCGGCATCGGCTTCGCCATCCCGTCCAACACGGTCAAGTCCGTGGTCGACCAGCTGATCGCCAGCGGCCACGTCAGCCACGCCTTCCTCGGCGTCTCCACCACGGACGGGTCCGGCTCGGGCGCCGCCGTGGCGAGCGTCGGCGCCAACAGCCCGGCGAGCGCCGCCGGCCTGAAGGTGGGCGACGTCGTCACGTCGATCGGCGGCAAGTCCGTGGCCACGTCCTCCGCGCTCGTGACCCTCGTCGACCAGTACAAGCCCGGCGACACCGTGAGCCTCACCATCACCCGTGACGGCCAGCACAAGACACTGCAGGTCAAGCTCGGCCAGCGGCCCGCGACGACGGCGTCCACGTCCACGTCGCAGAGCCAGCAGGGCCAGGACTTCGGCGGCGGCCCCGGATCGGGCTGGTAGCCGAAGCTGGGAGGAGGAGCGCATACCCGAGGGCCGGCGCCGGAGACCGCCGGCCCTCGGGGCCTTCCTAGCGCCGCGCCACGGCCTCTTCGCGCCCCGCGCGGCGCGGGTTGCGGATGCCGGCCAGGCCGAGCACGCCGCCCAGCGCCACCATCGCGGCGGACACGCCGACACCCAGGTGGAACGCCTCCACCGACGCCTCCTCGACCGCGGGGACGCCGGGCACGCGCGCCAGCGTCGCCCCCCGCGCCTCCTGCACGGCCGCGGTCTGCGGCCCGCGCAGGCGGGCATCGAGGCCGGCGTTGAACTGCGCCGCCACCACCGCGCCCAGCGCGGCCACGCAGATCAGGTTGGCCACGCGGGCGATGGCGTTGTTGACCGCCGAGGCGATGCCGGCGTTGTGCGCGTCGGCGTCGGACAGCACGGTCGTGGTCAAGGGCGCAACGGTGCAGGCGAGCCCGAGCGCGAACACGAGCAGCGCGGGCAGCAGGTCGGTCCAGTAGTCGAAGTCGGCGTCCACCCGCAGCAGCAGCGCCAGTCCGACCGCCGCCAGCAGCGGGCCGCCGCCCATGAACGCCCGCGGGCCGTAGCGGCTGGACAGCCGCCCGGCCACGCGCGAGAGCGAGAACATGACGAGCGTGATCGGCATCGTCGCCAGGCCGGCCTGCAGCGCCTCGTAGCCGGCCACCTGCTGCAGGAACAGCGTCAGGAAGAACAGCAGCGCGCCCATCCCGCCGTACATGACGAACGTCTCGACGTTGCCCACCGCGAAGTTGCGTCGCTTGAACAACTCCAGCGGCAGCATGGGATGCGGGGTGCGGGCCTCGTGGACGAGGAAGGCGGCGAACATCGCCAGCCCGCCCAGCCCGACCGCCCACACCTCGGGGCTCCCCCAGCCGGCGGCCGGCTGGCGGATCAGCGCGAGCACCGGGCCGGCGAGGCCGAGGACGGTCAGCAGCGCGCCGAGCCAGTCGAGATGCACGCCGGGCTTGCCCGGGGCGGGCGGGACCGCGACGGCCACCAGCGCCAGCGTGGCCAGCACGAACGGGATGTTGACGGCGAAGATCAGCCGCCACGACGCCACGTCGATGAGCCAGCCGCCGGCCAGCGGGCCGATCACGAAGGCGATCCCCGACCAGGCCGTCCATGAGCCGATCGCCGCGCCGCGCTCCTGCGGCGGGAACGCGCTGATGATCACCGCGAGCGCGCTCGGCGTGAGCAGTGCGCCGAACACGCCCTGCAGCGCCCGGCCGGCCACGAGCACCTCGATGCTGGGGGCGAGCGCGCAGACGATCGACACCGCGCCGAAGCCGCCGACGCCGATCGAGAAGATCCGCCGCTCGCCGTAGAGGTCGGCCAGCGAGCCGGCCACCAGGATCAGCGAGCCGAGCGTCAGCAGGTAGGCGTTGGACACCCACTGCTGGCCGGCCAGCCCGCCACCCAGGTCGCGCCCGATCGACGGCAGCGCGACGTTGACCACCGTGGCGTCCAGGCCCGCGACGAACGAGCCCATGATCGCGGCGATGAGCGCCAGCTGCTTGCGACGCGGCGACATCAGGCCCGCACGACGAGCTGCTCGCGGGGCACGGCCGCCGCCGCCGCCCGCCGCAGCCCGGCCAGCGGCAGCGGCGCCGCGCCGGCCAGCAGCACCACGTTGCCCGGCGCGCGGGCGCGCACGACGCCCGGCGGGCCGATCCAGGCGACGTGGGCGAACCCGGCCCGCAGCACCGCGTCGTGGGCGTGCACGGCGTCGTTCGGCGGCACGTCGATGACGTTGAGCGCGTACACGCCGGCCGGGCGCAGCACGCGCGCGACCTCGGCCGCGAACTCCGGCGCCGGCGAGCTGAGCGGGCACGTCGGGCCCGTCGAACGCGTCGCCGATGACCAGGTCGGCCGAGCGGTCGGGGCGGCGGCCGAGCAGCTCGGCCGCGTCGCCGACGCGCACCTTCAGGCGCGGCGACGGGCGCAGCCCGAGGTGCTCGCGGGCCAGCGCGACCACGCCCGGGTCGAGCTCCAGCACCTCCTGGCGCGAGCGCGGCCGGGTGGCGGCGACGTAGCGGGCCAGCGCGAACGCGCCGCCGCCCACGTGGACCGCGTCGATCGCCGTGCCCGGCGGCCGGAACGCGTCGACGAGGTCGGCGATCCGGCGCATGTAGGCGAACGCCAGGCGCCGCGGGTCGGCGAGGTCGACCTGGCCGGCCTCGCGGCCGTCGAGCAGCAGCATCCGCGACGAGGGTCGTCGCGGGTCGGCCACCACCTCGGCCAGGGCGTACGGCGTGCGCCGCTCGACCGGCGCCGGCGCGGGCCGCGCCCGCCGCTCGCGCCCGCGCCGGTTCACGTCACTTCGGCGTGCGACTCCGGCGCCAGCTCGGAGGAGTCGGCCAGCTGCAGCTTCACCCGCGCGCGCTCGTAGAACCCATGGTCGTGCAGGCGCACGACGTGCGCCGGCTGCTCGGCCACGCAGAACTCCACGCAGTCGCCCTGCACGAGCTCCGGGCCGCGCTGGCCGTCGCACTCCAGCAGCAGCGGCGCCGAGCGGTCGAGCACGTGGACGCGCAGCGACTCCTCCGGGTGCAGGAACACCGCGCGGTCGAACGCGGCGTGCGGCGCCACCGGCGTGACGAGCAGCCCGCGATGGCGGGCCGAGACGATCGGTCCGCCGGCGGCGAACGAGTAGGCGGTCGAGCCGGTGGGCGTGGCGATGACCAGCGCGTCGGCGGTGTAGCGCGCGAACACCTCGCCCTCCACCTCGACCGCCAGCGCCGCCGGGCCGTGGCCGGGCACGCGCGACATCGCCGAGTCGTTGAACGCGTCGCGCGGCAGCCCGTCGATGTCGCCCTGGACGCGCATCGTCGCCCGGGCCTCGAGGCGGTACTCGCCACGGTCGATCTGGTCGAGCGCCGCCGGCAGCTCGCCCAGGTTGACCTCGGCCAGGAACGCGAGGCGCCCGAGGTTGACGCCCAGCACCGGCACCTCGTGCGGCGTGGCCAGCTTGAGCGCCCGCAGGATCGTCCCGTCGCCGCCGAGCCCGATGACCAGCGACCCATCCTGCGCCAGCTCGTCCTCCGGCACCGTGCGCACGCTGCCGGGCAGCAGGTCGCGCGCCTCGTGCAGGCCGCGCACCTCGCAGTCGTGCGCGCTCCGCCCAGCGGACGATGCAGGCGATCAGGTCATGGCTGTCGCGCCGCGGGTGGACGACGACGCCGATCGCCTTGCCGATCACGACGGGTCGCGGTGGACGGTGTCGGGCGAGAACGCGGGCAGGCAGACCGCCACGTACTCGGCCCCGTCCGGCGTCGAGTAGCGCACCCACTCGCCGGCGCGCGCCAGGACCGCCTGGCCGGCCGCCACCGTCAGCGTGCCGCCCTCGTGCTCGACGTGCAGCGCGCCGGTGAGCACCAGCGTGTACTCGTCGAAGTCCGGGCGCTGGCCCGGCTCGACCCAGCCGGCGGGCGAGCGCATGTGCGCCACGCTCAGCCGCTCCTCGCCGGTGTTCACGCGGCCGGCGTACTCGTCGATCAGCTTCGGCTTCGTGCCGGCGGCCTCGACGCGCGAGGGGGACTCGATCAGCTCGGGCATCCGCGCGCAGAGTCTAGGCGCCGCCGCTCTCGGCCTGAATCGGATCGCTTTTGATGTATTTTCGGCGCATGAGCACGACAGACGATCTCCTGCGCAACAACGAGGCCTACACGTCCGGCTTCGACAAGGGCGACCTGCCGATGCCGCCGGCCAGGAAGACCGCGGTGGTCGCCTGCATGGACGCGCGGCTGGACGTGCACGCGATCCTCGGCCTGGAGGTCGGCGACGCGCACGTCATCCGCAACGCCGGCGGCGTGGTGACCGACGACGCCATCCGCTCGCTGGCCATCTCCCAGCGGCTCCTCGGCACCGAGGAGATCGTCCTGATCCACCACACGGACTGCGGCATGCTCACGTTCTCCGACGACGAGTTCCGCCGCGCGATCCAGGACGACACCGGGATCAAGCCGCCCTGGTCACCGGAGTCCTTCACCGACCTCGACGCGGACGTCCGCAGCTCGATCGGCCGGATCAAGGCCAGCCCGTTCGTCCCGCACCGGGACGCCGTGCGCGGCTTCGTCTACGACGTGCACACGGGGCGGCTCAACGAGGTGAGCTGAGCCGGGCCAGCTCGGGAGCCGGCGCCGCCGCCGGGGCCGGCTCCGGGGCGAGCCGGCCGGCCGCCGCCGTCGCCCACAGCAGCGACAGCCAGGTCAGCGCCGCCAGCACGACGTGGAACCACACGATCTCCGCCGGCAGGTGCATGGCGTACTGCGCGCTGCCCGACGAGGCCCTGGCAGGCGACGAGCACGCACACCGCGGTCACCGCGTTGCGGCGTCTGCTCGTCGCCCTGCGCGCCCGCAGCAGGAACCACACGCCGACGGCGCTCAGCCCGAGCAGCGTGGCCAGCGCGCCGTGCTGGTGGATCGCCCAGTTGAGCGTGTCCGCCCCGCGCCAGCGCAGCCGCGGGACGACGTCGTGCGTGCCCTCGCCGCCGGCGTGCGGGCCCGGCCGCGGTGGCGATCGTGCCCGGCGGCGATCGTCACCGCGCCCAGCACGGCCAGCCCGCGCACCGGCCAGACCGCGAGCCGGTCGGCCGTCCGCGGCCGCGTCCCCGGCTCGAAGGTGGCCCGCCAGGCCAGCGCCACGGCGGCCACGAGCAGCGCCATCGAGAGCAGGAAGTGGCCGATCACCCAGCCGGGGTCGAGCCCGTAGAGCACGGTCAGCCCGCCGAGCACGGCCTGGCCGAGGACCCCGAGCGGCAGCAGCAGCGCCAGCAGCGCGAGGTCGCGCCGGAACGGCCGCCGGAACCAGGCCAGGATCGCCGCCGCGAAACAGGGAACGGCCACGATCGTGGTCATCACGCGGTTGGAGAACTCGATCAGCCCGTGCAGCTGCAGCTGCGGCACGAGCCGCGTGTTCGTGCACTTCGGCCAGTCGTGGCAGCCGAGGCCCGAGCCGGTCAGCCGGACGGCGGCACCGGTGAACACGATCAGCGTGCAGAACGCCAGCGCGGTGTACGCGACGCGCCGGAACCGGGCGGGGTCGACGGTGAACCGCCTCATGCCCCGCCATTGTGACAACCGTCCTCGACCGCCCGGCGCAGCCCCGACTCCAGCGCGGCGGCCGCCGCGTCCCACGTCCGCGACGACGCCCAGCGGGCACCCGCCTCCGCTCGGCGGGCGCGCTCTCCCGGATCGTCGAGCAGACGCTCGAGCGCGCCCGCCAGTGCGTGTGAGGTGGGTTCTGCCAGCTCGATCGGCGCGTCGGCGAACGCCTGCTGGGTGCTCGGCGCGCGGACCTCGACGGCCGACAGGCCGCAGGCGAGCATCTCCGGCGCGACTAGCGAGTAATTCGTCAGAGACAGCACGAGCCCGACGGTGGCTTCCGCATAGGCGCGCGCCGCCTGCTCGGGCTCGAGGATGCCGACCGCTGTCGACGGGAACGGGGCGGCGGGGGTAGCCGCGTCGCCGTAGAGCACGATCTCCACGTCCGGCCGGCGGCGGTGGAGGTCGGCCAGGGCAAGCATGCCCAGCGGCACGGCCCGGCGCGGTGTGGCCGGGCGGGCATAGAACAGCACCCGTGCTGCCGCGCGGGCGATGTCCGCCCGCGGGCGATAGACCGCGTGGTCGATGCCGAATTCGAAGCTCGTAGCCGGAAGTCCACGCTCGCGCATGCGGCCCGCGAGCCAGGTGCCCGCAGTCACGCATGGCAGCCCGAACTCGTGCGACCGCTCCGCCCATAGGCGCTCGGCCGAGGTGGGGTAGAACTGCGCCTCGTCGTCCTGGACGAGGTGCACCCGCGCGCCGCAGTTGGGCAGCCGAAGCACCGGTGCGACGGTCTGCCAGCCGGTGGCCACGACGACGCCGGCGCCGCGCCAGCCCGCAAGGCCGTCGTGAACTTCACCGGCCAATGACCCGAAGAACGTCCGGAACGCCGCAGCCCCGCCGGAACTGCCGCCCGGGTCGTCGATCCACACCGAGCAGGCGTGCCCGCGGCGCTCCAGCCCTCGCAGCAGGCTGGCGATTGACACGTGGCCGCCGCTGCCCCGGCGGAAGCCGGGCACGACGAACGCGACGTCCAGTTGCCCGCCGCTGGAGGGGGGGGCGCCGAGCGCCACCGGGCCTTCCCGCTCCAGTGCGGCCCACGCGGCGTACTGCGCGACCGGGTCGTCCGGGCTCCGCTGGGCGGCCGCGAGCCAGGGAGCGAGCCGACGGGCCGGCGCGCTCCGCAGCGCCCGCTGCGCGGCGGGGCTGCCGGCCAGCCTCGCGAGCCGGCTCATGGCCGCACCCGCCGCCCGAGCTGGCTCCACAGCCAGCGCAGCGGTCCGACGAGCCCATGCACCCCGCGGCGCTGGAATTGGCGCTCCACGGCGAGCAACGGCGCGAGCCGCCAGCGCAGTCGCTCACGGTCGCCGGCCAGCGCCGTTTGGCGCTCGACACCGCCGCGCAACTCGCTGATCACGCGCAGGTCGAACGCTGGCCTGGGGAGCGCCTCGCGCCGGGCCACCTCGCGCAGCGCCGCGGCCATCACGGTGCCCTGCTGCTCCCAGGAGGGCCAGCCCCGCGCGGTGGCCAGCGCGCCCCAGCGGAGCCGGTGCAGTAAGGCGCGGTCAGCAGCCAGCAGGTCGAGCGCCCGGCTCACGCCGCGCGGGTCGTCCCAATCGACCACGAGACCGTTCTCGCCGTGCTCGACGTACTCGTCGTGTCCCGTCACGGCGGTGACGACGCATGTCGCGCCCATGTGGAACCCCTCCAGCGGCGGCCCGAACATGCCCTCCACGCGCGAGAGCTTGAGCACGACGTCGGACTCGGCGTAGGGCGCGCGCAGCTCGTCCTGGCCGAGCGGCCCGAGGATCTCGTCGGCGCCGCGGAGCCGCCGTCCGGGCTGACCGCGGTGACGTGCCGCGGCGCCTGCATCGCGGCCGCTGCCTCGAGCGCCTCCGGCACGCCCTTGAACCACACGTGCGGGTTGCCCTCGACGAGGATGCGTAGCGGCTCGTCGCCGCGCATCGGTGGCGCCGGCGGCGACGCGAAGACGTCCTTGGCGACGCCGTTGCGCACCAGCAGGCAGCGCCGCTGCGGCGTCAGCGCCTCGAGGGTGTCGGCGATCCAGCGCGCCTCGGTGATGACTGGCAAGGGCAGTTCGTGGGTGATCGCCGCCGACAGTCGCTGCGCCTCCGGCGGGCGATAGAAACGATCCTCGAGCGACTGCACGAAGTACGCGTGGCGGCGCGCTGGCAGCTCCAGCGCAGCGCCCACGGTCTCCCACCACGTGGCGATGGCGACGTCGTAGTGCGGAGGCGCGCGCCACGTCCATGCCGTGAACCGGGACGTCGCCGAGCCCGCGGAAGCTCCAGTCGGGCTCATCCCGCTCACGGGCCAGCACCAGGTCGACCGCGAACCCGTGCCGGCGGGTGAGCTGCCGCGCGTGCTCGACGACGACGCCGACGCCGCCGGACAGCTGGAGGTCATTGACGACGAACGCGACCCTCACGGGAAGTCGAGCGGGGTCTTGGTCGGCTCACGGCCGAGTTGCCCCTCGAGCTCATTCATGTAGTCGCGCCACTCGCTGAACTCGCGTTGGGCCCAGCGGATGCGGTCCTCGTAGAACGCCAGGTTCGCCTCGCGCGTGCGCTCCCAGCGGCGCTGCGCCGCCAGGTCGGCCTGGGTGACGGCAGCACTCGGCGTCAGCGCGCCGGCGCGCGGCCCGAACGCGGCGATGAAGTGCGACGGCACGGCGCCGTCCCGGGCCGCCAGCTCGCCCGGCGCAGACGCGGGCGCGCCGTCGAGCACGATCGCCGACCCCTGAAGCGGCACCTGGCGGGCCACAACGTGCTCGGCGGGTAGCAGGCGGCGCAGCTCCTCGAAGGACCCCTCGCCCCACATGGTCGCGTGCCAGGGCGACTCGACGGGCCAGAACGCGTCGTTCGGCACGCTGAGCAGGACCGTGAACCCCCGCTCCCCGGCCAGTTCGACCAGCAACTCGACGACGCCGGTGAAGCGCTCGAGGTGCTCGATGACCTCGAAGCAGGTGGCGACGCCGTCGCGCGCGCCGGCCAGCGCCTCGCGCACGGCGGCCAGCCCGTCGTCGTCCGCCAGGTCGGCTACGACAGCCACGGCCTCGCCGGCGGGCACCGCGCGGGCGGCCTCGGCCGCGGCGTTGGGGTCGGCATCCACCAGGACCGCGCGGGCCGGGCCCTCGCCGCGCGAGCGCGTCCGCGGCGGCCAGGCCCACGCCGCAACCGAGATCGAGCCAGGCCGGCGCGCCGCGCACGAGCGGAGCGGCCAGCCGGTAGCGCAGATCGTGCTCCACGCGGATCGCCGGCGGGGTCTCGCGGGTGATGCGCTCCTGCCAATCCATGGCGGGGCAGCGTACAATGCGCCCGCGTGACGAGCAGGCCCTGGCTGTCGCCGCCGGCGAGCATGCACACGCCGATGGGCCTCGGGTCGCTCACCGGCCTCGGGCCTGACCCGTACGCCACCCCGCGCGACGGCGCTCCGCTGCGGCTCGCATTCGTCGGTCAGTCGACGTTCTTCGCCGCCTGTGCGCTGGAGGAGCAGTCGGCCCGCATCCGGACGGCGTTCGTCGAGTTCCGGGCCGGTGGGGATGCCGGTGCGATGCTCGCCCGGCTCGAGGCGTTCGCGCCGCACGTCGTGGTGGCGTTCCGGCCAGAGGTGCTGCCGGCGGGTGTGTTCGCCGAGCTGCCGGCAGCGGTGCTCGGCTTCCTGACCGAGCCGATCCCCCGCGGCGACTCGCGCCGGGCCCACGTCGACCTGCAGCGCCGGCGCCACGACCTAGCGGCGCTCGATCCCGGAAACGTCGACCGGCTCGTGGCGTTCGACCCGCTGATCGTCCCCACCGCGGACGCCGTGATGCGCGTCTGGCGCTCGCTGCCGCTGCCCGTCGCCGACCGGCTCTACCGGCCCGTCCGCCCGTCGCGGGGCCGGTCGTCGATCGTTTTCGTCGGACGCTCGACCTACCATCGCGAGCGCTTCCTCGGGCGCCCGAAGGCGGAGCTCGACGTGGTGCACGCCGCGTTCGGGATCGGCCTCGAAGACCTCGACGCGCTGCTGGGCGCCCACGACATCGGCGTCAACCTGCACAACGAGCCGTACCCGTCGTTCGAGAACCGGGTCTGCCTGCACCTGGCCGCGGGCCAGCTCGTGGTCTCAGAGACGCTGAGCCCGACGCACGGGCTCGAGCCGGACATCGACTATCTGGAGATCGCGGACCCCTACCAGCTGCTCGGGGCGTTGCGCACCGCCGTGCACTTCCCTCGGGCCTACGAGCGCGTCCGCGTCCGCGGGCGGCGCAAGGCCGAGGCCTACCGGGCCTCGCACGTGTACCCGCGGCTCGTGGCCGACTTCCTGCACGACCTGCGCGTGTTCGGGACGGACCGTGCGGCCGTCGCTCATGGCGGCCGGCGACCGGTCAGCCGGTCGAGCCGCGTGCGCACGCGCACCGCCGTGCGATAGGCGCGGGATGCCTCCACCCCGGCGGCGCGGGCGTTCGCGGCGAGCAGGTGCTCGGCCATGCGCTCGTGGTCGAAGCGCGCGCCGGCGAGGTCGCGGCTCAATCGCAGGGCGGCGCGGCCCGGGTCGGGCGGGGGCTCGCGGCGGAGCGCCCGCAGCGCGGCGGCCATCACCTGCCCCTGTTGCGCCCACGACGGCCAGCCGCGGGCCGTGGCCAGCGCGCCATGACGCAGGCGGTGCAGGAGCGCGCGGTCGCGGGCCAACAGGTCGAGCGCCCGCGCCGTGCCCGCCGGGTCGTCCCAGTCCACCACGAGCCCGTTCTCGCCGTGCTCGACGTACTCGTCGTGGCCGCTAACCGGGGTGACGACGCACGTCACGCCCTGGTGGAAGCCTTCCAGCGGCGGCCCAAACATGCCCTCCACGCGCGAGAGCTTGAGCAGGACGTCGGTCTCCCCATAGAGCTCCGCGAGCTGGCGCTGGCCTACAGGGCCGAGCACCCGGTCGGCCCCGAGCTCGCGGCCCGAGCCGTCCGGGGAAACGATCGTCACGTGGCGAGGCTCCGCCATCGCCCCCGTGGCGGCGAGCGCGTCAGCCACGCCCTTGAACGGCACCCGGCTGCTGCCCTCCACGAGGACCCGGAGCGGCTCACCGGCGCCCCTCACTGGCACCTCGGCCACCGGGACGAAAATGTCCTTGGCGATCCCGTTCCGCACGTAGCCGACGCGCTCCCCGGGCAGCAGCGCCTCCAGCGTGCGGACGATCCAGCGCGCCTCGGTGAGGAAGCGCGCGGGCACGTCGAGCGCCAGCGCCGCCGCCCACCGCAGCGGGTCGCCGGCCTCGTAGAAGCGATCCTCGAGCGACTGCACGAGGCAGGCGTGGCGCGCCGCCGGCAGCTCGAACAGGTGCCCGGCGGTCTCCCACCAGGTGGCGAGCGCGACGTCGTAGCGCCGCCCGCGCGCCGCGGCCAGGTCGAGCACTCGGGCGCCGGCCAGCCCGTGGTGGGCCCACTCGGGTTGCGTCGCGGGCCGCGTGAGCACGAGGTCCACCTCAAAGCCCAGCCGCGTGAGCTGCGCGGCGTGCTGCACGATCGCCCCGACGCCCCCGGACAGCTGCAGGTCCTGGGTCAGGAAGGCGACGCGCAAACCGCGGCTATCGTAGCCGCGGTGCCCTCCTCGCCGGCGCCCGTGCGGGTCACCTTCGCCGGGCCGGCGCCCGGGTTGGCGGCACACATCATGCACGCGCCCGCCGGAGGGCTCGAGCCGTGCTTCCTCGACGTGCGCGCGGGTGCCGAGCCGGCCGGGGTGCGCCAGGCCATCGCCCAGGGCGCGCCGCACGTAGTGGTCGCGCTCGACGTGCCCGCGGAGGCGCTCGTCGACCTGCCCGCGGCGACGCTCGGCCTCGGACCCGCCGCCGCCGGCTGCGACCGCGTGCTCGGTGCGCCCGGTGCGCCCGGTGCGCCCGGCGCGTGGCGCGCCCGTCCGCTGCCCGTGGACGACCGCCTTTACACGGACGTGCGGCCCGCGGACGGCCCGCCGCGGGCGCTGAGCCTGAGCCGTTCGACGGGCCGGAGCGAGGAGGTCCTGGTCGGCGCCAAGCACGGCCACGACCTCATGCACTACACGCACGGCCTCACGGGCGACGCCCTCGTCGCAGCGCTGGCCGCCACCGACGTGGGCATCGCGGTCGCCGCGCAGGACACGCGCGCGTTCGCCAGCGAGGCGTTGGTGCACCTCGCGGCCGGCCAGCTGCTGCTGGCCGAGCGTTTCGTGCCGCCGTGCGGGCTCGAGGCGGGCATCGACTACGTGCCGGTGGCCACCCGCGACGACATCGCGGCGGCGCTGACGCGGCTGGGGGTGCGGCCGGACGCCTATGAGCGCGTGCGCATCCGCGGCCGGCTGAAGGCCGAGGAGCACCGGGCCTCAGCCGTGTGGCCGCGGCTCGTGCGCGACCTATTGGAGGACATCCGGGTGTTCGGCCCGGGCCGCGCCGGGGTCCGCAATACATTGGAGGCGTGAGCGTGGAGACCCCAGCCGTCGTCGTCGACGGCGTCTCGAAGACGTTCGTGCTGCCGCACGAGCGCGTCCACACGCTCAAGGAGCGGGCGCTGCACCCGTTCCGGCGGCACGGCAGCGAGACGCTGCACGCGCTGCGCGACGTCTCGCTTCGAGGTGCCGCGGGCGAGTTCTTCGGCATCGTCGGGCGCAACGGCTCGGGCAAGTCGACGCTGCTGAAGTGCCTGGCCGGGATCTACGCGACCGACGCCGGCGCGATCTACGTCGACGGCCGCTGTCGACGTTCATCGAGCTCGGCGTCGGCTTCAACCCGGACCTGCCGGCGCGCGACAACGTCATGATCAACGCGACGATGCTCGGGCTCTGACGCCGCGCGAGGCGCGCGAGCGCTTCGACGCATCATCGACTTCGCCGAGCTGCGAGGAGTTCGTCGACCTCAAGCTCAAGAACTACTCGTCGGGCATGCTCGTGCGCCTGGCGTTCGCGGTGATGATCCAGGTCGACGCCGACATCCTGCTGATCGACGAGGTGCTGGCCGTCGGCGACGCCGCGTTCCAGCAGAAGTGCTTCGACGAGTTCGCGCGCATCCGCGCGCGCGGCACGCACGGTGCTGCTCGTCACCCACGACATGGGCGCCGTGCAGCGCTTCTGCGACCGCGCGATGCTGCTCGAGCGCGGGCGCGTCGTCGAGATCGGCGACCCGCAGCGGGTCGGCAACCGCTACCTCGAGCTCAACTTCGACCGAGGCGACGCGCGAGCGCGCCGACGGCGAGCGACGCGGAGCGCGACGCCGAGCCGGTTCGGCGACGGTCGCGCCGAGATCGTCGAGGCCTGGTTCGAGGACGAGCACGGCGCGCCGGTCGGCGTTCTGCACGGCGGGCGGCCGTGCGCGTTCGTGCGCGCGCGTGCGCTTCAACGAGGCGGTGGACGACCCGATCTTCGGCTTCGTGCTGCAGAACTCGCGCCGCGACACCGGTGTTCGACCGCCAACCTCTGACCGACGAGCCGGAGACCGGGCGCTTCGAGCCGGGCGAGGAGATCGCGTTCCGCGTCGCGTTCGACTAGCCTGCTCGGCCCGGACCGCTACAGCGCCACGCCGGCGGTGGCGCGCGGCGGCGCGCCGGCATGGCCTGGATCGACCGGCGCGAGCGGTTCACGTCGGTCATGGTCACCGGGCGCGCCGCGACACGGACGGGATTCGTCGACCTCCCCCACGCGATCGGGTCTGGAGCGCACGCCGGCCGCGGCGCGCGGCGACGCCGAGGTCGCCGGGTGAGCGCCGAGGTCAGTGCCGGCTACCGCCTCGGTCGCCGATCAAGGGCCCGACCGCGCTGCGGCGACGACCCGCGCCGGCTCTGGCACCTCACCCGCACGCTCGCGGTCACCGACTTCAAGCTGCGCTTCTTCGGCTCCGTGCTCGGCTACGTGTGGCAGCTGCATGCGGCCGCTGCTGCTGTTCGGCGTCCTCTACGTGGTCTTCACGCAGGTCGTGCGGCTGCGGCAACAAGGTCGAGCTCTACCCGGTGGCGCTGCTGCTCGGCGTCGTCCTCTACTCGTTCTTCGGCGAGGCCACCGGCGGCGCGCTGACGCAGCATGGTCGACCGCGAGAACCTGATCCGCAAGATCGAGTTCCCGCGCCTGGCCGTGCCAATGGCGAGCGTGCTCACCGCGCTGTTCAACCTCGCGCTGAACCTGGTCGTCGTCCTCGTCTTCCTGCTGGTCTCGGGCGGCGAGGTGCGGTGGACCTGGCTCGAGCTACCGCTCATCCTCGCGGCCCTGACGGCGCTGGCCACGGGGCTGGGCGATGCTGCTAGCGGCGCTGTACGTGCGCTTCCGCGACATCGAGCCGATCTGGGACGTCGTGCTGCAGATGTTCTTCTACGCCTCGCCGATCTTCTATCCGATCGACACCGTGATGCAGCACCACCAGACGATCGCCACGGTGATGATGCTCAACCCCTTCGCGGCGCTGCTCCAGCAGGCGCGCCACGCCGTGGTCGCGCCGAGCCATCCGAGCGCCGCCGAGGCGATCGGCCACCCAGCGCTGCTGCTCGTACCGGCGGCCATCACGGTCGCGGTCGTGGTGGGCGGTTACGCGGTCTTCAGCCGCCGCGCGCCGCGAATGGCCGAGGAGCTCTAGGGGTCGAGGGAGCGGACGAACGTCAGAAGTACGGCGGACGGCACGCCGACCACGAACAGGCTCAGCAGCGTCCAGAGCAGCGCCGGCGACACGCCGAAGAACCGGAACGCGCTGGCGCGCTGGAGGCTCACCGGGAGCCGCTGCAAGATGCTGACCGGCCGCCGCTCGGTGAATGTGACGTCGAAGTCGGGTGACACCTTTCGACCGTCGACGCGGTCCTGCGAGCGCGACTTCGTCCGGTCGTCGGATGCGTAGAGGGCGATGCGCCGCGTCCCGGCGTTGCGCACGCAGATCGTGACCTCGAGCGGACGGGCCGGCGGGCGGACGGCGACCTCGAACGGCCGCGAGTCCGCGTAGGTGCCGGGTACGCGGGTGGTCGAGCGGTAGCCGGCACCGCTCAGGGAGAGGACGAGCGGCACCGCCGCGTGTCTGAAGGTCCCGACCATTAGGCGTGCCCGCCCGCTGTAGTGATCCACCACCGCGCGATCCAGGCACGCCTGCTGGCCGCCGCGCAGCGGGACCGTCGCGACGGTGAACAGCGGGTCCGGCTGCGGGGTCGTGGCGAAGTAGTCGCGGTCGCGCGTGAGGTACGACACCCCCCAGAAGGCGGCGGCCGCCACCAGCAGCACGAGGCCGGTGCCGAGCGCGAGCCTACGCATAGAACCGCGCGAACACGAGGGCGAAGGCGTTGAGCTGCAGCACCGTGAGGCCGACGAGCGCGACGGCGCCCAGGGGAACGGCCACGCGCCGAGGCATCCACCCCACCGCGAACGCAATGCCCGCGCCGTACAGCGAGATCAGCGGCAGGAGATAGCGTCCGGTGATGACCGGGTCCGGCGTCGCCAGCAGGCTGTGGAACGCGGCAGCATGAAGCAGCAGGAGGTAGCCGACGACGGCCACGGCGAAGACCACCAGGACGTCGGCGGGGCGAGAACCGGACCGCCAGTACCGAACCGCCCCGATCAGCGCAGAGACCACCGTCGCCGCCGCGGCGATGGCGATCGCGGTGAGCACCCACCCGGGCGGCGACACCTCGAGCTGGGCGTAGCCCCCGAAGAGCCGGTCGATGAACGCCTGCCTGATCCCCCAGTGCGGCACAACCGGCGTCATGAAGCCGAGCCTGGGCAGGTAGAACTGCCACCCGTAGGACACGAGCTGGCGCATCCGCTGCAGTGACGCCTCGCCGGCCATGGCGTAGTCAGCCAGTGCGACGAGCGTTGCGGCGTAGAGCGCCGCCAGACCCCCCCCGCACCGCCCAGCGCGGGGTGGACGGATGCCGCCGCCGCCACGCGATCGCCAGCGTCGTGGCGGCCGGGAGCACCAGCGCGACGCCGCGTGGCTGCGTGAGGCCCGAGAGGCCCACGAGCAGCACGAGCCAGACGACCCGCGGCCGGGAAGGCCCCGCGCGCAGGATTCGGATCATCAGCCAGAGCGCAGGGCACCAGATCGCCGCCAGCGCGATGTCCGGGTTGATCGTCGCCGTCAGGTGGATGAGCTGTGGCTGAAGCGCGACCGCGGCGGTCGCCAGCGTCTGCAGCCAGCGTCGGCCTCCCAGCAGCTCCCCCGCGATCAACCAGCAGAACACGAGCACGATCACGAGCAGCGGCAGGTTCGCCAGCCGCATCGCGAACGCCCGGTCGAACAGCGACGCCGACGACGCGGCGAGGTATGGGAGCGCCTCGTACAGGTAGTAGGCGGGCGGGTTGGCCATCGACGACGTGAACCCTCCGTCGGCCCGGTCGGCGTGGTCGTAGCGCCGCTGGAGCCGGTCCCACATCCGCTCGTCCTCGTGCGTGCCGGCGGGCCGGCCGGTGGGGTTCCCCCACGACGACAGGATGCCGGCCGTCGACAGCGCGCCGAGCAGCTCCGTGGAGAGGGTCCGCGTCCCTCGGCCGGCGCGGCCCCGACCGCCTGCCACGGGATCGTGCGCGCCTCCACGATCTTCTGCGTGTAAGCGAAATGCCCGGCTTCGTCCGGACCCTGCAGCGGTGGCATCACGCACGTCCAGGTCAGCGCCTCGACGACCCCGACCAGCAGGAGGACCAGGAGCGGACCGGGAACGCGCCTTCGCACCGCGCGGGGACCGGGGCGATCGCCGCGCGCTGGGTGCGCTCCGCGCTCGAGCACAGTCACCCGGGCGGCTCCGCTTCCGCGCCCTCGTCGGCGCGCAGCGCCCGGGCGAACGCCCAGACCGCCACCGCCGGCACGCCGACGACGAACAGCGCGAACAGGAGCCAGAGCGTCGCCGGCACGACGACGCCGGGCCGCAGGACGTCCATGCGCTGGAGGCTGACCGGGAGCCGGATCAGGATGCTCGCCGGCCGGCGCTCGTAGAACGTGAGCACGAAGCCCTCCGCCGAGGGCGTGCCGTTGACGAAGACGCCCGAGCGCGAGCGCGAGCGGTCGTTCACTGCGGCGAGGTAGATCCGTTCGCGGCCGAGGTTGCGTACGCACGCCGTGGCGACCAGGGAGCGCGGCGGCGGGCGGAGCGCCACCGCGAGCGTCTGCCCGGCGGCATACCGCGCCGGGATGCTGCCCTGCGCCCGGTAGCCGGGACCCGTCACCGTCAGCTGCAGCGGCATGGCGCGCCGCTCGGGCGTGCTGGCCTGAAGCCGCGCCTGGTCGCTGTGGCGGTCGAGGGCGACGAGGTTCATGCAGGCCCGCCCGTGGCCCGGCAGCGCGAGCGCGGTCGGTATGGCGGCGGTCGGCGGCTGCGGCGTCACCGCGACGTAGTCGCGTTGACGCGTGAGGTAGCCGGGTACGGCCACGGCCAGGCCGACGACGATCGTCGCCACGGCCACCACGACGGCGGCCCTACGCATAGAACCTCGCGAACAGCACGCCCATCGCCCCGATCTGAAGCACCACGACGCCGCCGACGAGCACCCCCGCGGCCACCGGGGCCCAACGCCGTGGCAGCCACGCGACCGCCAGCGCGATCGTCACGCCGTACAACGGCAGCAGCGGCAGCAGGTAGCGCCCGGTGATGACCGGGTCGGGCGACTGGAGCAGACTGCGGAACGCAGCGACGTGGAGCACCGCTAGGTAGCCGACAACCGCCAGCAGCCCGACCACGACCACGTCGAAGCGCCGCCGGACGTCCGCCCGGCGCGCCACGACGCCCACGAGCGCGGATGCGACGACGATCGCCCCGATCCACGCCAGCGCGGTGTAGACCCCGGGCGAGAAGTTGGCCTCCAGGTTCGCGAAGCCGCCGAACAGGCGCTCGACGAACACCTGGCGCACCCCGAACGACACCGAGGGCGACGGGTTCATGAAGCCGAGCTTCGGCAGGTAGAACTGCCAGAGGTAGGAGGCGAATTGCCGTACGCGCTGCCCGGTGAACTGGCCGAGCAGCGCGTAGTCCAGGAGCACGGCGAGCCCGGCAAGGGAGACGAGCGCGGCGCCGGCGACGCACACCTGGCGCACCCACCGGCGCGCCGGACGGCGGTGGCGCCAGAACGCTAGGCCGATCGCCGCGGCCGCCGGGATGAGGATCGCCACTCCGCGCGGCTGGCTGAGGCAGGACGCGATGGCGAGCGCCCCAGTCCACGCGATCCGCCCCAGCGTGGGGCCGCGCTTGACCAGCACGACGATCACGTAGAGCGCGGCCGCCCAGATCCCCGCGAGGAACACGTCGGGGTTGACGACCGCCGTCATGTGGACCAGCTGCGGCTCGAGCGCGACCGCGATCGTCGCCAGCGCCTGCAGCCAGCGCCGGCGGCCGAACAGCTCGCCGACCAATAGCCAGGTGAAGACGACGACGGCGAGCAGCGCCGGGATGTTGGCCAGGCGCATCGCGAACACCTGGTCGAAGATCCCGAGGCCCGACGTCGCCTGGTACGGCAACGCGGCGTAGAGGTAATAGAGCGGCGGGTTGCGCATCGCCGGCGTGAACCCGCCGTTGCTCGCGGAGCCGGACGGGAGCGCTGCGGCGTACGTTTGCCAGATCGCGGCGTCCGCCGGCGTGCGTCCGGGCCGGGCATAGGGGTTGGCCCACGCCGGGGTCACGTCCCCATAGGTGAGCGCGGTGGCCAGCTCCGTCGAGTAGGGCGCCCGCGGATCGGCGGCGACCCACCCGGATACCACGGGATCGTGTGCCCGGCCGCGATCTTCTGGACGTACGCGACGTGGCTGTCCTCGTCGGGCCCTTGGATGGGCGGAAGTACGCATGTCCAGGCCACTGCCGCGATGACGGCGATGATCATGATGGCGATCAGCGGCGCCGGGACCCGCCGCGGCCCGGTGCGCGCGACGGGCCGCGCCCGAGCCGCCACGGCCGTGGGCGTGGGGGTCTGGGCGGTCAGGGCTGTGAGGCTAGACGACGGTTCACGGCAGCCGGCGAAGTGCGCTCACGACGCCGGCCCAGTAGGCGCGCAGGCACATCCGCATCACGCGGCGAGCGGCCCGCGCGCACCCAGGAACGGCGAGTCGAGGTCCGGCGTCAGCCAGGCGGCGAACTCGCGCGGCGCTCACCCGGCGCGTCGCCTGGATCCGCGCGGCGCTCGCGCAGCAGCGCGCGGCAGCCAGGCGCAGCGCTTCCGCGTCGCCGCGCAGCTTCTGGGCAGCCCCAGCCGCCCGCCGCGGCGGCGGCGAGCAGCGCGAGCTCGGTCGCCAGCAGCGCCGGCGCGAGCAGCGCGAGCAGCGGCGCCGGGTAGAGCGCGGATCGGTCGCCAGGCGGTTGCGCTCGAGCCAGCGCCACTTGTGCCCGGCCGCTGGCGCCGAACTCGTAGTCGTGGTCGACCACCGCCGCCGGCTCGATCCCCACCGTCCCCCCCGCCAGCCGCAGCCGCAGCGAGAGGTCGACGTCCTCGTGGTACATGAAGAAGCGCTCGGCGAAGCCGCCGAGGCGGCGCCAGGTCGCGAGCGGCACCGCCAGGCAGGCGCCCGAGGCGACGGCCACCTCGCCGGCGCCGGCGGCGCTGCCGGCGATCGGCTCGCCGTGCCTCGCCGGCCCAGACGATGCCGGTGAAGTGGACCGGATTGCCGTGCCGAGTTGATCGTCGCGCCCGCCGCCCGCGGCGACCAGGCCCTGCCAGGCGCGCCCAGCCGCGGCCCTCGAGCCAGGGACGGCGGATCGCCTCGCCCCAGCCCGGGCAGCGGCGTCGCGTCGGGGTTGAGGATGACCAGCAGGTCGCCGGTGGCTGCGCGCGGCGCCGGCGTTGGCGCCGCCGGCGAAGCCGCGCGTTGCGGCCCATCGGCACCAGCTTCGCGCCGCGGCGCCAGCTCGCGGACGACGGCGGCCGAGTCGTCGGGCGAGTCGTTGTCGACGACGATCAGCTCATCGCCGGGCCGCAGCTCGGCAGCAGCGCCGGCAGCGCCGCCGCGACAGCGTCGCGGCTGTTGAACGTCACGACGACGAACGAGAGGCTGCCCACCGGACGGCGGCGGCAGCCTGCGCGGCGACGCGGTCGTCGGCGACCTCAGCCGGCATCGGCGTCGACGACCGGCGTCCTGCTGCTCGTCGGTCATCGTGGCGAACAGGGGCAGCGTGACGGCGCGGGCGGCGTACGCGTCGGTGAGCGGCAGGTCGGCGCGCCCGGCGTAGATCGAGAAGCGGTGGACGGGCGGGTAGTGCACGCTCGTCTGGACGCCGCGCCGCTGCGAGGGCCTCCCGGAAGCGTCGCGGTCCATCCCCTCGTCGAGCACGACCGTGAACAGGTGGTGCGCGAGCCGCGCGCCGGGCACCGGCGCCAGCGCGGGCGTCAGCCCGCCGACGCCCGCGAGCGCTCCGATAGCGCGCGTCGAGCGGCGCCCGCCGGGCGTTCTCGGCGTCGAGGCGCTCGAGCCGTCGCCGAGCCAGCGCGGCGCGCGGCTCGTCGATGCGGTAGTTGAAGCCGAGGTCGACCACGTCGTAGCCGCGAGGCGTGGCCGCGGTGGCGGTCCCAGGTCAGCGTGGTCATGCCGTGCGAGCGCAGCAGCCGCATCCGCGCCGCCACCTCGTCGTCGTCGGTCACGACCATGCCGCCCTCGCCGACCGCGAGGTTCTTGTTCGAGAAGAAGCTGAACGCGCCGGCGAGGCCGAAGCGTCCCGAGGTGCCGGCCGGCGAGCCGCGACCCGGCGGCGTGGGCGGCGTCCTCGAGCAGGACCAGCCCCGCTCGGCGGCCAGCGCGGCGAGCGCCGGCGTCTGTCCCGGATGGCCGCCGTAGGCCATGTTCATGATCGCCTTGCGTGCGCGCGCCGATCGCCGCGGCGGCCGCCTCGGCGGACGAGCCAGGGCTCGGTCGAGCGCCGACGATGTCGGCGAACACCGGCGTGGCGCCGGTGTAGCGACGGCGTTGACGGTCGCGACGAAGGTCATCGAGGGGACGATGACCTCGTCGCCCGGGCCCGAGGCCGGCCGCGGCGCAGATCAGGTGGAGCGCGGCCGTGCAGTTGGCCACCGCGAGCGCATGGCGCGCGCCGGTGTAGGCGGCGAAGCGCGTCTCGAGCGCCTCGGTCTGCGGCCCCATGCTCAGCCAGCCCGAGCGGTAGACGTCGGCGACGGCGGCGATGTCCTCCTCCGGCACGACGACGTCGGCCAGCGGCACGGTCCATTGCGCCATGGCGGCCAACCGTAGCGGGCGCATGGACTCCCTCGACGCGCAGCCCGTCGCGGGCGCCGCGGCGGCGCCGGCGCCCCGCCGGCACCTCAGCGCCGGCGCCCTAGCGTCGCTGTTCGTGCAGGTCGCGCCGATCATCGGTGTCACGGTCGTCAGCGTGCTCGTCGCCCGGCGCCTGGGGCCGGACGCCACCGGAGCCATCGGCCTGCTGACGGCGCTATTGGAGGTGCTCCTCGCCCTGTTCGGGTTCGGCCTGACCGCGGGCATCACCTACCTGACCAGCCGGGGCGACTGGAGCGCGCGCGACGCGTTCAGGGAAAGCCAGTTCGCCGCGGGCGTGCTCGGCACCGTGGGCGTCGCCGTCGGCCTCGCGTTCTACGCGGTCACGCGCGACCAGGTGTTCGCCGGCCTGTCGCTGCTCTCCGCCTTCCTCGGGATCGGCCATCTGCCGTTCAAGCTCGCGCGCGGGTTCACGGGCGCGATCGCCCTGTCGCGTGAGCGCTACGAGGCCTACGCCGCCTTCGAGCTCGTCGGTACGGCCGTGCTACTGGCCGTGGCCGTTCCGGCCACGTTCACCTGGGGCCTGAACGGAGCCCTGGCGGGCATCGCTGTGGCCAGCGTGGCCACCTGCCTGGCCGCGTCGGTGTGGGCCGTGCGCTATGTCCGCGTCGTCCCCGTCCCTCCCCACGCCCGGCCGCGACGCCTGCGCGAGGCCACCGCGTTCGGCTCCAAGGCGTGGGGTGCCACGCTGTTGCAGCTGATCAACTACCGGCTCGACCTGTTCCTGCTCGCGGCGTGGGAGACGCGCGCCGACGTGGGTCGCTACTCCGTCGCGCTGTCGGTCACCGCGCTGGCCTGATCCTGCCCGCGGCGCTCGAGACCGTGATCTTCCCGCGCACGGCGGACCTGCACGCCGCCCAAGCGCGCAGCAATCGCCGCCGAGGAGTCCGACCGCGCGACCGCTCGGGCGGTGCGGCACTCTGTCGTCCTGCTGATCCCGGCGACGGCGATCGTCCTCGTGCTCGTCCTCGTCGCCGTGCCCGTTCTCTACGGCCCCGAGTTCCACAAGACCGTGTGGTTCGGCCTGATCCTGATCCCCGGCGTGATCGTCCTCTCGCTCCGGCAAGTCGATCAGCGCCGCGGTGACCGGTCGCGGGCGCCCGCACTACGCGCTGTGGACCACGGCGATCACCGTGCCGCTCACGATCGTGCTCTACGTGACGCTGATCCCGCCGCTCGGCGGCTACGGGGCCGCGATCGGCTCGACGGTCTCCTACTCCACGGCGACCGGGCTCGCGCTGATCTGGTTCAAGCGCACGACCCACATCCCGCTGCGCGTCGCGCTCGTGCCCTCCCACGCGGACCTCCGCGACTACGTCGACGCCTTCGCGAGCGTGCGCCGGCGCCTCGGGCGGAGGGCGGCCTAGGTATGGCCGCGCTGGCGCACGCGCCGCGCACGGTCAGCCCGGCGTGCGACGAGCCGGGCCGCGAGGCGCTGTTCGCCCGGGACGGCCGGCCCGTCGCGCGCTGCTCGGCGTGCTCGCTCGTCTACGTCGACGCCCGCCTCAACCGGGCGGCGCTCGACGAGATCTACGGCCGCGACTACTTCGAGGGCGACGCATTCGTGGACTACCTCGGCGAGCGCAACGAGCGGATGGTGGGCGCGCGCGATCGCGCGCGCCGGCTCGCCGCCATCGTCCCAGGGGGCCGACTGCTCGACGTCGGGTGCGCCGCCGGCTTCTTCCTGGAAGCGGCCTCTGAGCACTACGACGTCACGGGCGTCGAGGTTTCCGGCGTACGCGTCCCAATACGCGCGCGACGAGTTCGGCCATCGCGTGCTGACGGGCGAGCTCGCCGAGGCCGGCCTCGGCGACGGCGAGTTCGACGTCGTGACCATGTGGGACGTGATCGAGCACCTGCGCGACCCGCGCGCCGCGCTCGCGGAGGTGGCGCGGGTGACGCGCGCCGGTGGACTGCTGGTGCTCACGACCGGTGACGTGGACGGGCCGCTCGCGCGCCGCGATCTCGAGCACTGGGACCTCATGCACCCGCCCGGCCACCTGACGTTCTTCTCCCAGCGGACGCTCGAGCTCCTGCTCAACCGCTCCGGCTTCGAGGTCGAGCGGATCGTCGCCGACGGCCGGGTCTCGCATCGCCCGGCGCTCGCCGGCGCCCGCGCGCAGGCCGCGGCCGGCGTGCTCGGCTTCGGGAACGTCATGACGCTGCACGCGCGCCGCGCCCCGCCCCGCGCCCGCGGCCGCTGAGCTCGCGCGTCCCGCTCGCGCTGCGCCGGAGGACGCAGCTCCCCGGGTCGCCGGGCGCCGGCCGGCCGACGACGCGACGTGGCTGGCGGTCGCCGAGCGCTGCCCGTACGCAACGTTCTTCCACACGCCGATGTGGCGCGAGCTGGCGGTCGAGGGCGCGGGCGGGTGCCGGGACGCGAGCTTCCTGGTCGAGCTGCCGACCGGCGTGCGCGCCGTCTTCCCGCTCCAGGAGCTGCTGCCCCGGCACGGCCGCGGGCGCTATCTCACGTCGACGTTCCCGTACGGATACGGCGGCCCGATCGCCGACGGCACGCTCACGACGAGCGAGCTCCATCGCCTCTATGCGGGCGCGCGCGCCGCGACCGTCAGCGTCACCGGCAACCCGCTCGCGCCCTCCACACCGCCGCCGGCCGGCTGGACGCAGCACATGGCGAGCACGCAGACGCTCGGCCTGGAGGCGGGCTACGCCGCGCTGCGCCGGGCCTTCAGCAAGGGCCACCGCGCGGCCATCACGCAGGCCGAGCGCAAGGGCGTGAGCACGCGGGTCGCCACGTCGCCCGACGACTACCGCGGCTACTACGCGGTCTACGAGGACTCGCTGCGGCGCTGGGGTGAGGCGGCGAGCCCGCGCTACCCGTCGTCGCTGTTCGACCGCGCCCGCCAGGTCGCGGACCGGCATCCCGGCGCCCTGCGGCTGTGGCTCGGCGAGCGCGAGGGCGAGATCGTCTCCGGCGCGCTCGTCCTCTACTGGCACGGGCACGTCATGTACTGGCACGCGGCGACGCTCGAGCGCGCGTTCGACCTACGCCCGGCGAACATCGTGCTCGCGCACGCGATCGAGGGCCGCGTGTGAGCGTGGCTGCCGGCGGTTCGACTTCGGCTCCAGCGGCGGCCATGACGGGCCGGAGGCGTTCAAGCGCCGCTTCGGGGCGGCCGAGCAGCCGCGGAACGGCTCGAGTACGTCACGCCGCCGTTGCGGATCACCGCCGCGCTGCGGCGCCGCCTGAGGCCGGCGTGACCGAGCCCGCCTGGCGGTTCGCCCTGCGCAGCTGGCGGTACGCCCGCCAGCGCTGGCAGCTCGAGCGCGAACTGCGCGGGCGCTTCCCGACGCTCAGCATGGAGCCGGGGGTGGACCTGATCCACCCAGAGCGTCTGACGCTCGGCCGCGACGTCGGCATCCACCGCGGGACCGTCTTGCACTGCGGCGGCATGGACTGGTCGTCCGGCGAGGGCGGCATCGCGATCGGCGAGACGACGATCTCGGCCTACTGCGTGCTCTTCGGCGCCGGCCACATCGAGATCGGCCGCGGGTTCGACTGTGGGCCGGGCACGATGATCTTCTCGTCGCGGTCTGAATTCGAGCGCAACGGATGGGGCGAGCTGCCGCGCACGCACGTCTTCGCGCCGGTCCGGATCGGCGACTTCGTCACCGTCTTCGCCCACAGCGTGATCGGGCCGGGGGTGACGATCGGCGACGGGGCGGCGATCGGCGCCGGCTCGGTCCTGCTCGACGACGTGGAGCCGCACTGCCTGTACGCGGGGGCGCCGGCCCGCAAGATCAGAGAGATCGTCCGGCAATAGCCGTGCAGCGCGAGCCTCGCGCCCCCGGCGTGGCTATCCTGGTCGCGCCGTTGGCCGCAACTTGTGCTGCGACCGACCGTTTCTTCCTGGACACGACCATGGACCACCTTCGCCGTCTCGCCGTCGTCCCGGCCTACAACGAGTCGGCCACGGTCGCTGACGTGGTGGGCTCGCTGCAGCGCGAGTGCTCCGGAGTTCGATGTGCTCGTGGTCGACGACGGCTCGACCGACGAGACGGCGGAGCTCGGCGAGGCTGCCGGCGCGCGAGTCCTGCGGCTGCCCTTCAACCTCGGCATCGGCGGCGCGGTGCAGGCGGGGTTCATCTACGCGCGTGAGCACGGCTACGACTACGTGGCCCAGGTCGATGGCGACGGGCAGCACGACCCTCCGAGCTGCGCAGCAGTCGACGCGATGCAGGGCGAGCCCGGCCTGGACATGGTCTGCGGCTCGCGCTTCCTGACCGACGACTACGGGTACCCCGCCCCGATCAGCCGGCGCACCGGCATCCACATCTTCGCCTTCCTGCTGTCGCGCATGCGTCGGCCAGCGCGGTCAGCGACCCGACGTCGGGCTTCCGGCTCTACAACCGCCGGGCAATCGAGCTGTTCGCCCGGGACTACCCGCACGACTACCCCGAGGTCGAGGCGGTGCTGATGCTGCATCACCACCGCCTCAAGATGCGGGAGGTGCCGGTGCGGATGTACGCGCGGGGCGGGGGCGGCTCGTCGATCAGCACCGGCAAGTCGGCCTATTACATGATCAAGGTGCTGATGGCGCTGATGTCGGTGGCTCGCCCGGCCCGTCGTCGAGGCGGGGGACGAGCGCCGGTGGCCGGGGAGCCAGGGCATCTGATGGAGCCGCGCACCAGCTCGTCGCGATCTCGCCGCCGCGACGCTGCTCGTCGTGGTCCTCGAGATGGTCCGGCGCCGGCGGCTGATGGAGCGCTACGCGTTGCTGTGGCTGTTCGCGGCGGTGGTGCTGTCTGGCTGGCGGCCTGGCGCAACGGACTCGACGTGATCGGCGACGCGGTCGGGATCTTCTACCCGCCGAACGCACTGTTCTTCGTCGCGTTCGTGTTCGTGCTGCTGCTGCTGCTGCACTTCTCCGCGGTCGTATCGCGGCTGACCGACCAGACCAAGGTCCTCGCCCAGCGGGTCGCGCTGCTGGAGCAGCGCACGCGCCACCTGGAGCAGGACCCGCTGACGTCCGAGCGCGACCGCGAGCTGCTGGAGGAGGCCCGCACCAGGCGCTTCGCGCCGGCGGGTAGCCGCGAGCGCGAGTAGCCCTGCCGGGCACCGTGCTCATGCTCGCCGGCACGGCCGGCGATGAGGCGCACCGCCACGGGCTGGCGTCCGCGCTCGCCGAGCGCGGCCATCAGGTGGTGTCGATCGCCGTCCGACCCGGCGCGGGCGGCGCGCTCGCCGCGGCGGTCCGCGCGCGGCGCGCGCTCCGCCGCCACCGGCCCGCGGTCGTCGTCACGCTGTCGCCGCCCGACGGCGCGCATCTCGCGGCACGGCTGCTCGGCCGCCGGCGTCCGCGCTGGGTCGCCTACGCCGGCGCGCCCATCGCGCTGCGCCGCGACCGCTGGGGCCGGGTGCTGGACCCGCGCGCCCGCGCGCTGCGCCGTGCCGAGGTCGTCGCAGCGCCGCCGCCCGTGGCCGGCGAACTGCATCGCGGCGCGGGCGTGGCGGTGGTCGAGACGACCGGCCTGGCCGAACTCGCCGACGTCGTGGTCCGCCGCCCCGCCGCGGGCAACGGGCTGCGGATCCTCATGCTCGGCACGTTGAACACACCGCATGTCGAGCACCTGGCGCTCGCGATGCGCGATCGGGGGCACACGGTCGTCGTGGCCGGCGACGTCGCGGCGACGTATCCGCCGACGGTCCTGCCCGCGGGCGGTGTCGACGTGCGCCCGCTCGAGCTGCCGGCGATGCCCTGGGCGCGGCGGCTGTTGCGCGAGGTGCGGCCTGACGTCGTCCACGCCCACTGGCTGCCGGCGTACGGGTTCCTCGCCGCCGTGATGCGCCTGCGCCCGCTGGTCGTCATGGCCTGGGGGTCCGACGTCTACCGCGCGACGCCGCTGCAGACGCGCAAGTCGCGGTTCGCGGTCCGCCATGCCGACGTGGCGATGACGGACTCGGCCGACCTCGTCCGCCGCCTGGTGGCGCTGGGCGCGCGACCTGACCGGACCTACGAGCTCAACTGGGGCGTCGACCTCGACCGCTTCTCCCCGCCCGCGGAGCGCCTGGCAGTCCGGCGCCGGCTCGGGCTCGACGACGGCCCGCTTGTCCTGAGCCCGCGTGCGCTGCAGCCGCTGTACAACCCCGCGGTCATCGCCGAGGGGTTCGAGCGCGCAGCCGTGCCGAGCGCGCAGCTGGTGCTCAAGCACATCGGCACGGGCGAGCCCAACATCCGCCGCCCGCTGCCCGACGGCGCGCGGGTCGTCGGCCACGTCCCGTACGAGCAGCTCGCCGACTGGTATCAGGCCGCCGACGTCTGCGTGTCGATCCCCGACTCCGACAGCTCGCCCCGCTCGGTCTGGGAGGCGATGGCGTGCGGGTGCGCCTGCGTGCTCTCGGACCTGCCGTGGGTCCACGAGCTGATCGAGGACGGCCGGCACGCGCTCGTGGTGCCTCCTGAGCCCGGCGCCGTGGGCGCGGCGATCCGGCGGTTGCTCACCGACCCCGGCCTCGCCTCGCGCATCGGCGGCGAGGCGCGCGCGCTCGTGGAGGCGCACCGCGACCAGCGCGCCGAGATGGACCGGCTCAGCGAGCTCTATCGCCGCGTGGCGCGGAGGCGGCGATGATCGCGGCGGCCAGCGGCACGTGCTCGTGCTCGCCTACTTCTTCCCGCCGATCGCCGGCGCCGGCGTGCAGCGCACGCTCAAGGCGCTCAAGTACCTCCCGGCGCACGGCTCGGCGCGCGACGGTCCTGACGACCACGTCGACGGCCTATCCGGTCAGCGACCCGTCGCTCGCCGCCGAGATCCCCGCCGGCACGCGGGTGATCCGGGCGTTCGAGCCGCGGTCCGTCGGCGTCCTGCAGCGGCTCGCCACCATCGCGTTCAACCGGGTCGGTCTGCGTACGGCCACCGCGGGCTGGCGGGGTTCGCCCAGCATGACGGTCTCCTGGGGCAGCATTCGCGCTCGCCTCGGCCTGCCAGGTCCGGCGCGCGGCCGCGAGTCCATCTACAGCACCGGTGGCCCTGAACACACCGCCCACATCGTCGCCGCGATCGTGCACCGGCTGACCGGGATCCCGTGGGGGCCGATTCCCGGGACGAGTGGTCGGCCAATCCGCACGGCGACCAGGCGCCGCTCGTCCGGCGCCTCAACCGCGGTGGAGCGCCGGCTCGCCTCCCGCGCCACGGCGGTGACGGTCGTCGCGGACTACTTCCGCATCGCCGGCGCCCGGCCGCAGGACGTCACGGTCATCCCGAACGGCGTCGACGAGGAAGACTTCGGGGCCGCGCTCCCGGACCGCGGCGACGACGCCGGCCGACCGCTCCGGCTGAGTCACGTCGGGACGCTGTACGGCGACCGCGACGGCGGCCCCGTGCTCGACGCGATGCGCCGCCTGATCGCGGCCGGCCGCCTCGACGCGGGCGCGATCGAGCTGCGCGTGGTCGGCAGCGACTCGGCTCCCGGACCTCGACGCGCGCGTGCCGGTGGCGCTCAGCCGCACCGGCTATGTCGAGCACCGGGAGGCCGTCGCGGAGATGCGACGAGCGGACGCGCTGCTGCTCTACGTGGCACCGAGCAGCCTCGCGCCGTCGGGCAAGCTGTTCGAGTACCTCGCCAGCGGGCGGCAGATCCTCGGTGTCGCCCATCCCGACAACCTGGCGTCGCGCCTGGTGCGGGAGTGGAACGCCGGCGTCTGGGCCGCGCCGGACGAGGCCCGGCGATCGAGGCGGCGATCCTCGAGCTGCTCGACCGGCGGCGCAACGGCAGGCTGACCGTCGACCCGAGCGTCCGCAGCCGCGCGCTCGAGCGGTATTCGCGCCGCGCACTGACCGGCCGGCTCGCCGAGGTGCTGGCCGCGGCTGCCGGGCAGCGCTAGCCCGGCTTGCGCACCGTGGCGATCAGATGGGTGCGGAGCGGCGACACGACGGCGCCGAGCTCCGTCACCCAGCGCGCCCGGCCGGCGAGGCGGCCAGCTCGGGCAGGGCACCGACGGCGCGGTGCTGCAGCTGACCGGCCGGCCACAGGCGCCGCACCTCGTCGAGCCCGATCGGCGTCGTCGGAGTGACCGTCGTCGCGGAACCGGCGATGCGGCGGCTGCGCCACGCCCGCAGCGAACCCAGGGCTGAGGGAGCCGGCCGCATGTCGTAGGACACGATCACGCCGCCCGGCCGCAGCACGCGCCACATCTCGGCCGCGATGGCGGCCCGCAGCGATTCGTCGAGCACCGAGCTCAGGCAGGTGAGCTGGGCGACGACATCGAAGCTCGCGTCCTCCCACGGCAGCTTGGACGCGTCGCCGGCGACCAGCTCGAGTGTCGGGTAGCGCTCCCGCGCCGCCGCGATCCGGTCGTCCATCAGATCGATCCCGGCGGCGCGCACCGCGCCGTACTCGCGCAAGCGGTGCAGGAAGTATCCCGACCCGCAGCCGACCTCGAGTGCGCTGCCGCCTGCGAGCGCGGCGCCCGCGCGGTCGAGCGCGGCGAGCATCTCCCACTCGAGCGCCTGCACGTAGAAGCGGTAGCCGGGATCGCTCCAGGCGCTGGTGGAGCTCGGCGCCGCCGCGCCGCTCGCGCTGTCGCGGCGGCGATACGCCTCCCGGATCCGCTCGAGCTCGATCTCGTGCGCGGTCATGTGGGCGGGGATGATCGCAGCGTGGCCGTGGCGGGACGCGCCGCCGCTAGGATCGGGCGCCATGCCGTTTCGTGGACGGACCGCCCTGGTCACCGGCGCCGGCGGCTTCATCGGCGGCCACTCGGTCGCGCGCCTCGTCGCCAGGGCGCCCGCGTGCGCGCATTCGTGCCGCTACAACTCGCGCAACGACCGCGGCACGCTCGATTGGCTCGACCCGGCGATCGCGGCGCGACGTCGAGGTCGTGCTCGGCGACCTGCGCGACGTGGAGTCGGTCGCGGCGGCCGCCGAGGGCACGGAGATCGTCTTCCACCTCGGCGCGCAGATCGCCATCCCGTACTCGTACGTGAACCCGCGCGACTTCTTCGAGACGAACGTGCTCGGCACGCTCAACGTCGCCCAGGCCGCGCTGCGCGCCGGGCGTGCGGCGCGTCGTGCACACCTCGACGAGCGAGGTGTACGGCACCGCTCGCACGATGCCGATCACCGAGGAGCACCCGCTCGAGCCGCAGCTCGCCGTACGCCGCCAGCAAGGTCGCGCGCCGACAAGCTGATGGACGCCTACCACCGCTCGTTCGAGCTGCCGGTGGCGATCCTGCGGCCGTTCAACACCTACGGGCCGCACCAGTCGGCGCGCGCGATGATCCCGACGATCGTCACCCAGGCGCTCGCCGGCGAGCCGGTGCGGCTCGGCTCGCTGCGATCCGCGCCGCGACCTCACGTTCGTCGCCGACACCGTCGCAGGCTTCCTGGCGGCCGCCAGCGCCGGCGGCGATCGGGCGGACGCTGCAGCTCGGAACGGGCCATCGACGTCTCGTCGGCGAGCATCGTCGACGTGGTCGGCGAGCGTCCTGGGCCGCGAGCTCGAGCCGTCGAGCTCGACCCCGCCCGCGTGCGGCCGCCCGGCAGCGGAGGTCGATGCGCCTGATCTCGGACCCGGCGCTGGCGCTCGAGCTGACCGGCTGGGCGTCCCGAGTTCGATCTCGGGACGGCCTCGCGCGCACGATCGAGTGGATCGCAGTCCAACCACGCGCGCTATCCGCACCGACCACTACGTCATATGAGGGCAGTGATCCTGGCCGGCGGGCTCGGCACGCGGCTGCGCCCGTACACGACGATCCTGCCGAAGCCGCTGGTGCCGGTCGGCGACCGGCCGATCCTCGAGCACATCCTGCGCCGGCTGCCGCAGCGGAGTGCGAGGTCGACCTGTGCGTGGGCCATCTCGGCGAGCTGATCCAGGTCTACTTCTCGCAGTCGCACGCCGTCCCCGCCGGACTCGAGCTCAGCTGGCACTGGGAGGACGAGCCGCTCGGCACCGCCGGCGCGCTGCGCTCGTCCCCGACCTCGACGGCACGTTCATCGCCATGAACGGCGACATCCTGACCGACGCTCGACTACCGCGAGCTGCTGCGCCAGTTCCACCGCGAGCGGGGGCGGCGCTGACGGTCGCGACGCACGCGCAAGCGGGTCGACATCGACCTCGGCGTCATCGAGAGCACGACGGCGATCGTCACCGGACTACGCGAGAAGCCGAGGCTCGACTACGACGTCAGCATGGGCATCTACGTCTACGAGGCCGCGGCGCTGCGCCACCTGCCCGAGACGGCCCGTGCCAGTTCCCCGACCTCGTGCTGCGGCTGCTTGCCGGGGCGAGCGGGTGGCCATAAGACGACGCCGAGTGGTACGACATCGGCACGTTCACCGAGCACCAGCGCGCGGTGCGCGACCTCGAGGCGCGGCCCGACGTCTTCACGAGCGCGAGCCCGGCGCACCGACCGGCGTCCTGACCGGGGCCAGCTCCTCGAGCATCGCCAGCATCCGCGGCATGACGACCTCCCGCCGGAAGTCGCGCGCGAACCGCCGCGCGCCGTCCCCGAGCGCGGCCCGCCGGGCGTCATCGCGCAGCAGCGCCAGCAGCGCGGCCGCGGTATCGGCCGGCTGCCCGGGCACGACCGCGCCCGCGATACCGTCGACCTCCGGCAGATGGCAGCCCTCCGAGAGCACGACCGGCGTGCCGGTCGCCATCGCCTCGAGGGCGGCCATCGGCAGCCCCTCAGAGCGCGACAGCAGCGCCGACGCGTGAGCGCTCTCGAGTACTCGGAACTTCTCCTCGGCCGGGACGAAGCCGCGGAAGTCACGGCGTCGGCGCATCCCCACCTGGGCCGCCAGCTGCTCCAGCGTGCGCTGGTAGCGCTCGCCCGGCCCGACGACAACGAGGCGCACGTCCGGCACGGACTCGCGCACGAGCGCGACCGCGCGGATCAGCCGGTCGATGCCCTTGATCTCGTGAAGGCGGCCGACGTAGGCGACGGTCGGCCGGGGCTCCAGCGGCACCCCGCGCAGCTCCGGCAGCTCCAGCGGCAGCGGCAGGCGCACGAGCCGCGCCGGGTCGGCTCCCACGTCGAAGAAGTCACGGCGCTCGGCGTCGGTGGAGTGCACGAGCGCGGCCGCCTCGGCGACGGTCCGGTTCGCCCACAGGGCGAGGAAGACGCGCTTGGCCAGCGGGCGGCCGCGCTCGGCCGCCGGCGACAGCGTGCCGAGCGGCTGCAGCGCGTACGGGACGCCGGCGGCGACCGCCCCGCGCGCGGCGCCGACGCTGACCGCGGAGTAGACGTCTTGGAGCAGCACGACGTCGAAGCGCCGCGCGTTTGCCCGCACCCAACGGCGATACCCGCGCGGTAGGTAGGCGTTGACGCGCGCGGCCAGCCGGTGGGAGACGTTGGGGAAGCGGACGACCTCGGCACCCTCGGGCACCGCGGGCGCGTCCGGTGCCAGCCGCTCGTGCTCGTCACCGACGTCGGTCGTCGCCACGGTCACCTGGTGACCGGCGGCCAGCGCGTCGGTCACCACGGTCTCCGCGACGGTGACGAGCCGCCGAACGCGTACGCCGGCGCGAAGTACGGAATGGCGAGCAGGAGCCGCATCGGCGTGCCAGGCTACTCACCTTCATGCCGGCGGCCGATCGACGCGTCCTGCTCGTCTCCCACCGTCCGCTCGAGGCGGGCGGGACCACGCGCTGGCGACATCTCGCCCTCGCGCTGCCCGAGCACGGCTGGTCGGTGCACGCCGTCACGCCCGCTGCCGGCGCGACGACCGACCGCTCGTCGAGCGACGAGCAGGTCGCCCGACGCTCCGAGTTGCGGGCCCGGGTGATGGAGCGGGTCGGCGCGCTGGCACGGCCGGTGGCCAACCTGGTGCTGGGCGTGCAGCCGGAGGCGTTCCCGCCGAGCACGCTGTGGTCGTTCACCGGCCGTCCGAGCATCCGCCGTGCGATCGCCGAGCTCCGCCCGGACGTCGTGGTCGCCACCTCACCACCGCCCGCGGCCCTGTTCGCGGCGGCCGCTGCGCGCGCCGGCCTGCCGTGCGTCGCCGACCTTCGCGATCCATGGGCGGGCAGCCCATTCTACGACGCGGGCGGGCGCCTGCTGACCGCGATCGAGCGCCACACGCTCGAGCGCGCGACGCGATCGTCGCCGTCACCTCACCGATGCTCGACGAGCTGCGCGCGCGCCATCCGACGCTCGCCGGCCACATGCGGATGCTGCCGAACGGGTTCCCGCCCGACCTGCTGGCGGAGCGGCCGTCGGCCGCGCCCGACTGGAGCGGGCAGCCGGTGACGCTGATCCACCCGGGGACGCTGTACGGCGGCCGCAGCGTGGCGGCGCTCGTGCGCGCGCTGGACGCGCCGGACCTTCGTGATCGCGTGCGGCTGCGGCTGCTCGGCAATGCGATCCCGAGACGGAGGCCGCGATGGCGGTGCACCCGCGCGTCGTGACCCAGCTCCGCCCGCCGATCCCCTGGGAAGCTGCGATCGAGGAGGTGCGCGCCGCCGACGTCGTGGTCGTGGCGCAGCCTACGTCGCTGGGCGACGAGATCGCCTGGCCGGTCAAGACCTTCGAGGCGCTCGCGCTCGGCAAGCCAGTGCTCGCACTGACCGGCGGCGGCGCGGTCGAGCGCCTGCTCGGCGAGCTGGGCGTCGACGCCGGCTGCGCGCGGCACGACGACCCGGCCTCGGTGGCGGCGGCGGTGCGGCGCCTGCTCGACGATCCGCCCGCGCCGATCCCCGCTGAGCGCCTCGCGCCGTGAGCCGGCGGGGTCGTTGCCGGCGACTACGCAGAGCTGCTCGACGAGGTCAGCGCCGAGCGGCGGCTCTCGTCGAGCGAGCGCTGCAGCTCCTCGAGCACGCGCACGACGCGCAGGCCGGACTCGCCGTCGGAGATGCGGCGGCGTGCCCGTCGCGCACGCGCGTCGACGAAGTGCTCGACCTCGGTGCGCAGCGGCTCGACGTTGGCGAGCCGCGGGCTCCAGATGTCGCCCGAGCGCGTGATGTACTCGCCGTAGGACTCGCGCGTGCTCGTCGAAGCCCTTGTCGTAGATGGTGATCTTGCCCTCGAGCGCCATGTCGTCGAAGGTCGCCATCCGCGTCGAGCCGACCACGGTGAAGCGGCGCTCCTTGTGCGGGTCGAGCCACGAGAGGTGCAGGTGGGCCGCGAGGCCGGACGGGAAGCGCAGGAAGCAGAAGACGACGTCCTCGACGCCCTCGTGCATGTAGCTCTCGCCGCGGGCCTGCACCTCGTAGGGCTCCTCGCCGGTGAGCCGCAGCAGCACCGACACGTCGTGGGCGCCGAGCGACCAGAGCGCGTTCTCGTCGGAGCGCAGCTTGCCGAGGTTGAGGCGGTTGCCGTAGATGTAGCGGACGCGGCCGAGCTCGCCGCTGTCGATGAGCTCCTTGAGCTTCACGACGCCCGGGTGGTACTCGAGCAGGTGGCCGACCATCAGCGTCCGCCCGGCCTCGCGGGCCGCCTCGACGACGGCCTCGGCGTCGGCGACCGACTGCGCCATCGGCTTCTCGACGAAGCAGTGCTTGCCGGCGCGCAGGACTTGACGGCGAGCGCCGCGTGCGTCGGCACCGGCGTCGCCAGCACGACCGCGTCGACCGTGTCGTCGGCGAGCACCTCGTCGAGGTCGCCGGTGAAGCGGGCGCCGGGGAACAGCGGCGCGAAGCGCTCGCGGTTCGCCTCCGCGGCGTCGCAGCACCAGGCCAGGTCCGCGCCGCGCACCGCGGAGAAGTTGCGGGCGAGGTTCGGACCCCAATAGCCCAGGCCGGCGACAGCGATGCGGAGGATTCCGTCTTCAGTCATACGCGCGACCAGTCTAGTGGCGGGTCCCGCTAGCCTCCGGAGCCGGATGCCCTACGACGTCTCGGTCATCGGAGCCGGCCGGATCGGCCTCCCGCTGGCGCTGACGTTCGCCGACGCCGGGCTGTCCGTGCTGGCCGTCGACAAGGACCCGGAGCGGCTGGACGCCCTGCGCGAGCGGCGGATGCCGTTCAAGGAGCCCGGCACCGACGAGCTGCTCGCCCGGGTCGAGCTCGGGCTGTCCGCCCGCGCCGTCCGACGCGGCCCAGGCCGACGCGATCGTGCTCACGCTGGGCACGCCGGCGCTGCCGCACGTGGAGATCGACATGGGCGACATCCGCGCCGTGCTCGACGACCTGCTGCCCGTGCTGCGCGAGGGCCACCTGGTCGTCCTGCGCTCCACCGTGGCGCCGGGCACGACCGAGTTCGTGGCCGGCTACCTGGAGAAGCAGCGCGGCTTCCGCGTCGGCGAGGACATCTTCGTCGCCCACGTCCCGGAGCGGATCGCCGCCGACCGCTTCATGGCGGAGATCGGCACGCTGCCGTGCATCGTCGGCGGCGTCGGCGAGGCGTCCGGCGAGCGCGCCGCGCGCCTGTTCGAGCCGCTGGGCGCGCCCGATCGTGCAGACCACGCCCGTGCAGGCCGAGCTGGCGAAGATCTGGACCAACATCCTCCGCTACGCCACGTTCGCGCTGCCCAACCTGCTGATGATGGACTGCGAGCGCCACGGCGCGAACGTCTTCGCGGTCATCGACCTCATCAACCGCGACTACCCGCGCGGCGGGATGGCGCTGCCGGGCCTGACCGGGGGGACGTGCCTGCGCAAGGACTTCACGTTCTCGGAGGAGCGCTCGAACGCGCCCGGGATGCTGCTCGCGGTGTCGCGCGTGCACGAGACCGTGCCGCTGTTCCTGGTCGACGGCGTCAAGCGCCGGCTGGGCGGCGGCGCTGCGCGAGCGGCGCGTGGCCGTGCTCGGGCTGGCCTTCAAGCGCGACACCGACGACGAGCGCGACTCGCTGGCGCACAAGCTCGTGCGGCTGCTGGAGCGCGAGCTGGCCGACGTCGTCGTCCACGACCCGGTGGTGGCCAGCCCGACGGCGGGCTTCGAGGAGGCCGTGACCGGGGCCGACGTGGTGATCGTGGCCACCAACCACAGCGCGTACTCGACGCCGGAGGCGCTGCGCGCCGTGGCCGAGCTGGCCGGGCCCGACTGCCTGCTCGTCGACCCCTGGAACGCGCTCGGCACCGCCCAGGTGTTCGCCTACGTCGCCGAGGTGGCGGCGCTGCGGGCATGACCCGGCGCGGCTGGGCGGCGTTCGCCGCGATGTCCGTGATCTGGGGGATGCCGTACCTGTTCATCAAGCTGGCCGTGGACGACGGCGTGTCGCCGGTCTTCGTCTCCTGGGCCCGGGTGGTGATCGGCGCGGCGGTGCTGCTGGCGCTGGCCTGGCGGGCCGGCGCGCTGCGCGGGCTGCGGTGGCGCTGGATGGCCGTGCTCGCGGTGGTGGAGATCGTCTTCCCGTTCCCGCTGATCGCCGCGGGCGAGCAGCGCGTCTCCTCCTCGCTGGCGGCGATCGTGATCGCCTGCGTGCCGCTGATCGTGGCCGTCATCGCGCTGCGCTTCGACCCCGCCGAGCGGGCGAGCGGCCGGCGGCTCGTCGGGCTGCTGGTCGGCCTGGCCGGCGTGGTCGCGCTGGTGGGCATCGACGTGGCGGGCCACGGCCGCGAGCTGGTCGGCGTCGGCTTCCTCATCATCGCCGCGATCGGCTACGCGATCGGGCCGATGATCATCAAGTCGCGGCTCGGCGGCCTCGACCCGCGCGCGTCGATGGGCGGCAGCCTGGCCGTCGCCGCCGTGGTCCTGACGCCGTTCGCGCTCGCCTCGCCCGGAAAGGCGCCGTCCACTGAGGCGCTCGTGGCGATCGTCGTGCTCGGCCTGGTGTGCACGGCGCTGGCGTTCGTGCTGTTCAGCGTGCTGATCGCCGAGGCGGGGCCGGGCCGGGCGACGGTGATCACCTACGTCAACCCGGTGGTCGCGCTCGCGCTCGGCATCGCCGTGCTGGGCGAGCGGCCCGGCGCCGGCGCGCTCGTCGGGCTCGCGCTCATCCTCGCCGGCTCGTGGCTGTCCACCGACGGCCGCCTGCCGCGCCGCCGGCGCGCCCACCCGGTCGCCGTCGGATGAGCCGGGTGCTCGTCACCGGGGGCGCCGGGACGATCGGCGCCGCGGTCGTGCGCCGCCTGCTGCGCGACCCCGACTTCGAGGTGCGCGTGTCCGACCAGCGCCCGGCGCCGGACTGGATGCGCGAGGGCTGCGAGGTCCACACGGGCGACCTGCGCTCGCTCGACGAGGCGCGCGAGGCGATGCGCGGCTGCACGCACGTCATCCACCTCGCGGCGATCGTCGGCGGCATCGCCAACTTCCACAAGCTCCCGCACACGCTCACCGAGGTCAACAACGCGCTCTACAACGCCGTCTTCCGCGCCGCGCTGGACGAGGCGGTCGAGCGCTGCACCTACGTCAGCTCGAGCATGGTGTTCGAGCGCGCGCAGCTGTTCCCGACGCCCGAGGAGTACCTGCCCGACTGCCCGGTGCCGCGGTCGGCCTACGGCTTCTCCAAGCTGACCGGCGAGGTCTACTGCCGCGCCGCGCACGACGAGCACGGGCTGCCGTACACGATCTGCCGGCCGTTCAACGCCTACGGGCCGGGCGAGATGCCCGACGCCGAGCCGGGCATCGCCCACGCGGTGCCCGACCTGATGCGCAAGTCGCTGCAGGGCCTGCGCCCGCTGCCGATCTTCGGCACCGGCGAGCACACGCGCACGCTCACCCACGTCGACGACATCGCCGACGGGATCGTCACCGCGACGGCCGCGCCGGCCGGGCTCAACGAGGACTTCAACATCTCGGCGGGCGAGGAGCTCACCGTGGCCGAGATCGCCCGCCGCTGCTGGCTGGCCGTGGGCAACGACCCGGACGAGCTGGAGTTCGAGCACCTGCCGAGCTTCGCGGTCGACGTGCGCGCGCCGCTGGCCGTCGGTGGAGAAGGCGCGAGCGGCTGCTCGGCTGGCAGCGCCCGGATCGGCGTGCGGCGACGGGCATCGCGGCAGACCGCGCGAGTGGCTGCGTCGACGCAGACGAGGAGCGTCTGCCTGATGCCGCACGCGCGCTGATCACCGGCATCACCGGCCAGGACGGCTCCTACCTCGCCGAGCTGCTGCTCGACAAGGGCTACGAGGTCCACGGCATGGTCCGCCGCGCGTCGACCGAGAAGTTCGACCGCATCGAGCACCTGCGCGACCGGATCACGCTGCACCAGGGCGACCTGCTCGACCAGCGCTCGCTGGTCGACGCGCTGCGCGCGGCCAAGCCCGACGAGGTCTACAACCTCGCCGCGATGTCGTTCGTCGCCGTGTCGTGGATCCAGCCGACGCTGACCGCCGAGTTCACCGGCGTCGGCGTGACGCGGATGCTCGAGGCGGTGCGCGAGGTCGTGCCCGGAGGCGCGCTTCTACCAGGCGTCCTCGAGCGAGATGTTCGGCAAGGTGCGCGAGACGCCGCAGACCGAGCGACGCCGTTCTACCCGCGCTCGCCCTACGGCGTGGCCAAGGTCTACGGCCACTACATCACGGTCAACTACCGCGAGTCCTACGACCTGCTACGCGGCCTCCGGGATCCTGTTCAACCACGAGATCGCCGCGGCGCGGGCTGGAGTTCGTGACCCGCAAGATCACCTGGCACGCCGCGGCGATCAAGCTCGGCCTGCGCGACCAGCTCGCGCTCGGCAACCTCGACGCCGAGCGCGACTGGGGCTACGCCAAGGACTACGTCGAGGCGATGTGGCTGATGCTCCAGCAGGACGAGCCCGACGACTACGTGATCGCCACCGGCGAGACGAACACGCGTGCGCCGGCTGCGTCGAGATCGCCTTCGACGAGGTCGGGCCTCGAGTGGGAGCCGCACGTGCGTGATCGACGACGCGTTCATGCGCCCGGCCGAGGTCGACCTGCTGGTCGGCGACGCGCGCAAGGCCAAGCGCGAGCTGGGCTGGGAGCCGCGGACGACCTTCGAGGAGCTGATCCGGCTGATGGTCCGCTCCGACCTCGAGCTGCTCTCCCGGTGAGCTGGCAGGGCCGGCGGGTCCTGGTGACGGGCCACACGGGGTTCAAGGGCGGCTGGCTGGCGCTCTGGCTGCACCGGCTGGGAGCGCGCGTCACGGGCCTGGCGCTCGATCCGCCGACCTCGCCGTCCCTGTTCGCGCTGGCGCGGCTGGCGGAGCTGGTCGAAGACGTCCGGGTCGACGTGCGCGATGCCGGCGCGGTCATGGCGGCCGTGGCCCGCGCGGCGCCCGAGGTCGTGTTCCACCTGGCGGCGCAGCCCATCGTGCGGCTCGCGCTGACCGACCCCGGCCCGACGTTCTCCACGAACGTGCTCGGCCTGGTCAACGTGCTCGAGGCGGCCCGCGGCGCCCGGGCGATCGTGGTGGTCACGAGCGACAAGGTCTACGCGCCGGGCGTGCGGCCGCACCGCGAGGACGACCCGCTCGGCGACGAGGACCCGTACTCCGCGTCGAAGGCGGCTCAGGAGCTCGTGGCTGCGTCCTACCGGGCGGCGCTCGGCCTACCGCTGGCCACGGTACGGGCCGGCAATGTCATCGGCGGCGGCGACTGGGCGCGCGACCGGCTCGTCCCCGACCTCGCGCGCGGCGGCACCGTGGAGATCCGCCACCCGGATGCGGTCCGGCCGTGGCAGCACGTGCTGAACCCGTTGAGCGGCTACCTGCGCGTGGCCGAGGGCCTGGTGGCCGGCGAGCCCGTGGCCGAGGCCTGGAACTTCGGCCCGGACGCGGCCGATCAGCGACCGGTGCGCTGGTTGGTCGAGCGCTGGCCGCTGCCCGCCGACGTCGTCGCCGGCACGCCGGAGCCGCGCGAGGCGGCCGCCCTGCAGGTCGACTCGTCCAAGGCGCGTTCTAGGCTGTCATGGCGGCCCGTGTGGGATCTCGCCACCGGCCTCGCCGCCGCCGGCGCCTGGTACGCGGCCGTCGCGGCGGGCGAGGACGCACGTGTTGTCACCCTCCAGCAGATCGAAGAGTTCGAGAGGCAACGGACATGAGAATCGGCATCGTCGGACTGGGCTACGTCGGGCTGCCGCTGGCGGTCGCGTTCGCCGAGGCGGACTGCGACGTGGTCGGCGTCGACGTCGACGGCGGCAAGGTCGCCGCGCTGTCGGCGGGGCGCTCGCACATCGAGGACATCCCCGACGAGCGGCTCGCGGCCGCGCTGCCGCGCTGCCACGTTCACCACGCGCTTCGTCGAGCTGCACGAGGCGGACGCGATCCTGGTCTGCGTCCCCACGCCGCTCACGCGCAACCGCGAGCCCGACCTCGGCCCGCTGCTCGGCGCGGCACGCGCGCTCGCCGGCGTCGTGCGGCCGCGGGCAGCTCGTCGTGCTCGAGTCGACGACCTTCCCGGCACGACGCGCGAGCACATGGTGCCGCTGCTCGAGGAGTCCGGCCTGCGGGCCGGCGAGGACTTCGCGCTCGCGTTCTCGCCCGAGCGCGTCGATCCCGGCCGCACCGACTACACGATGCGCACGACGCCGAAGGTCGTCGGCGGCCTCACCGCCGGCGTGCACGGACGCGCGCCGCGGCGTCTACGCCAAGGTCTGCGACCACGTCGTGCCGGTCTCGACGCCCGAGGTCGCCGAGCTGACGAAGCTGCTCGAGAACATCTTCCGCTCGGTCAACATCGCGCTGGTCAACGAGATGGCGATGCTCGCCGACCGCATGGGCATCGACATCTGGGAGGTCGTCGACGCCGCCGCCACCAAGCCATACGGGTTCATGCGCTTCGAGCCCGGGCCCGGCATGGGCGGCCACTGCCTGCCGGTCGACCCGTTCTACCTGACCTGGAAGGCGCGCGAGTACGACTTCCCGACCGAGTTCATCGAGCTCGCCGGCAAGGTCAACCAGCAGATGCCGTACTTCTGCGTCGAGAAGGCCGAGCGCGCGCTCAACGACGCCGGCAAGCCGGTCCGCGGCTCGCGCATCCTCGTCGCTCGGCGTGTCCTACAAGGCGGGCGTCGGCGACATGCGCGAGTCGCCGGCGCTGAAGATCATGCGGCTGCTGCGCGAGCGCGGCGCCGACATCGCCTACCACGACCCGCACGTGCCGGAGCTGCCCGAGCTCGGCCTGCGCTCGGCCGAGCTGCCGGCGGCGCGCCGACGGCGCCGACCTGGCGCTGATCGTCACCGCCCACCCGAGCGTCGACCACCGCGCGATCGCCGAGCGCGCGCAGATGACGCTCGACCTGCGCGGCATCACGCGCCACCTCGGCGCGGCGGCCCTTCAGCTCTGATCAGGCGCGCCGGGCGACGACGCTGATGCCGGCGTCGCCCACGTGCAGCCGCTCGATCTCCAGCCCCGCCTCGGCACACCAGCGCTCCACCTCGTCAGGGTGGTGGCGCGACGCGTACGGCGGGTGGTACCAGTCGTAGTTGACGAGCGCGTTCAGGTTCGGTGAGAAGTCGTCGTTCCAGAAGCACTTGAGCATGGTCCAGTAGACCAACCGCTGGACGTCGTGCTCGCCCGGCTCGATGCCCAGCAGCGGGACGCCGCGCTCCAGCTTGACCGTGCCGCCGGCGCGCGAGAGCTCCCGCCCCAGCTCGGCCAGATCGTGGCCGAGGCCCATGCACTCCTCGGGAGCCATCGCGGTCGCCCGCTCGCGGATCCAGTCGTCGGCCAGCTCGCGCAGCGGCGCCTTGATCCGGTAGACGTAGGTGGCGAACGCCCCGCCGGGCGCCACGAGCTGCGCGAGGTTGGCGAACGCCCGCGCGGTGTCCGGAGTGTGGTGGATCACCTGGTCGGCAGAGACGAAGTCGAAGCTCCCCGCCCGGAACGGCAGTCGCATGATGTCGGCCTGGAGGTAGTGCAGGTTGGCCGGGCCGCCGAAGCGGCGCTGCGCGGTCTCGATCGCCGTGCTCAGATCGATGGCGAAGACCTCGGCGCGCGGGGCCAGGCGCGCGAAGCGCGCGGCGTCGCCGCCCAGACCGGTGCCGGCCTCCAACACCCGCTCGCGCCCCGCCAGGAACTCGGCCAGGCCGGCGTCGCCGGCGAAGCCGAAGCGCTCGTCATACCAGGCGTGCTGCGCGGCGAAGCGCTGGTCGATCTCCTCGGGCGTGACGTTCGACCACTTCCACGAGAACGAGTCGAACGTGTCCTCCTGGCCGCTGGATGCGGGCTCCGACAGGCGCGGGATGCCGTCGCGCACGGGGTAGCGCACGCCGCTCGGCGCGACCAGCGCGCCGTCCTCGAGCGCGAGCGGGTCGCCGCTCTCGGGATCGGTCAGCGCGTCGAGCAGCGCCGCGTTCATGCTTGCGCGGCGAGGACGGCGCGCGCCGCGTCCGTCACTTCCGCGGCCTGCTCGGCCGTCAGGACCGGGCTCATCGGGATCGCCAGGTGCGTGCGGGCGAGCTCGTCGGTGACGGGCAGCTCGACGCCCTGCGCGAGCTCGCGCAGCGCCGGCTGGCGGTGCAGCGGGACGCGATAGTAGGCCTTGAAGCCGATCCCGGCGGCCGCGAACGCGCGCTCGAGCGCGTCCACGCCCTCGCTGCGCACGACGTAGAGATGCCAGGCGGGTGCGGCGCCCGGCGTGGGCGCGGGAAGCGCCACGACCTCGTCCAGGCCGGCCTCCTCGTAGGCCCGCCCGGCGGCGCGGCGGCCGTCCGCCCAGCCGTCCAGCTGCGGGCAGCTGCACGCGCAGGATCGCCGCCTGCAGCTCGTCCAGGCGCGAGTTGTAGCCGACGTGCTCGTAGGTGACCTTGTCGCGCGAGCCGTGGAAGCGCAGCATCCGCACGCGGTCCGCGATCTCGGCGTCGCTGGTCATGATCGCGCCGCCGTCGCCGAACGCGCCGAGGTTCTTCGACGGGAAGAAGCGAGAACGTCGCGGCCGTGCCGAGCGCGCCCGCGGCGCCGTCGGAGCGTGCGAGCCGGCCGCCTGCGCGGCGTCCTCGAGCACCGGGACGCCGAGCGCCTCGATCTCGGCCACGGGCGCCACGTTGCCGAACAGGTGCACGGCGATGACCGCCTTGGTGCGCGGCGTCAGCGCGGCCTTCACCGTGTCCGCGGTGACGCACGCATCGTGTCCGGGTCGACGTCGCAGAACACGGGCCGCGCGCCGGTCGGCGGGATCGCCTCGGCGCTGGCGTAGAACGTGAACGACGGGACGACGACCTCGTCGCCCGGCCCGACGCCCATCGCGCGCAGGGCGATGGTCAGCGCGTCGGTGCCGTTGGCCACGCCGACCGCGTGGCCGCGCGCCGAGGTAGGCGGCGAACTCCTGCTCGAACGCGGCGACGTCGGGCCGAGGATGTAGCGCTCGTCGTCCAGCACGCGCGGCGATGGCGGCGTCGATCCGCTCGCGCAGCGGGGCGACGGACGTGGAAGTGTCGAAGAGGGGGACCCGCATGCCGGGCCTACGGTAGCCAACGCGGCTGCGCTGACTGCTTTCATGTCCGGCCAGCAGCGCCGCGACTTCCACCGCCGCCGCGCGTTGACGTCCTTTGACGATGCCCCTCCCGCGTCCGCTCACCCCCGTCCCCGCTCCGCGACGCGCCGCCGCTCCCGCGCCGCGTGCCCGTCCTCGGGGTCGCCGCTCGCGCTGATCGACTACGAGCGGACCCTCGACTGGATCGACGCCGCCGTCGAACGGCGGCAGCGCGGCTACGTCTGCGTGGCCGCCGTCCACACCGTGGTGGCCTGCCAGGACGACCCGGAGCTGCGTGCGGCCGTGCTGGGCGCCGACCTCACCGTGCCGGACGGGATGCCGCTCGTGTGGGCGCTGCGCGCTGCTCGGGCATGCGACTCGAGAGCCGCGTCTACGGCCCCGACCTGATGGACCTCGCCTGCGCCCGCGCGGCCCGCGAGCGGCCAGCGGTTCTACCTCTACGGCGGCCGCAACCCCGGGGCGCTGGCGCAACTGGCCCGCGAGCTCCGGCTGCGCCACCCCGGCCTGCAGATCGTCGGCGGGCATGCGCCGCCGTTCCGCCCGCTCACGGCGGACGAGGAGGCGGCGGTCGCCGAGGAGATCAACGCGCTCGCGCGCCGACGTGGTCTGGGTGGGCATCGGCGTGCCCAAGCAGGAGAAGTGGATGGCCCGGATGCGCGAGCGGCTCGACGCGCCCGGTCCTGCTCGGCGTCGGCGCGGCGTTCGACTTCCATGCGGGCCTCATCCCGCAGGCGCCCGGCTGGCTGCAGCGCCACGGGATGGAGTGGGCGTTCCGGCTGGCGCAGGAGCCGCGCCGCCTGTGGCGGCGCTATCTCGTCTACAACCCGCGCTTCGTGGCCGGCTTCGCGCGCCAGTACATGCGCGCATCTCCGGCGCGCCGCTGACGTTCCGCGGCTACCTTGCGGCGCACGGAGCGGCGACAGCGGAGGGATGAGGGACGTGAGGCGGATCGTGGCGGCACTGCGTGGCGCTGCGGACTGCTGGTCGCAGCGGCACCCGCGCGCGCCGACGTGTTACGACGACAATCCCGCGGCGGCCTCCCGCGGCTGCCGGCGACATCTGGGTCTTCGCGCGGCGCACGTCCGACGGCGCGATCCTGGTGCGCCACCTCACCAACGGCGCCTGGAGCGCACTGGGCTCGCTCGGCGGGGCCATCGACGTCCGGCCCGGCGGCCGCGGCCTACGGGCCGGACATCGACGTGTTCGCCCGCGGCTCCGACGGCGCGATCTGGGGCGACTCGCTCCAGTCAACGGCGCCTGGACGGGCTGGACCTCCCTCGGCGGGTACTTGACCTCGGCGCCGGCCGCCATCGCCCGCCGCGGCACGTCGTATCTCGACGTGGCGATCAAGGGGGGCGACAACACGATCTACCTCGACACGTACGTGCCGGGCTCGGGCTGGCACGGCTGGGGCGGCCTCGGCGGCAACCTGACCTCGGCGCCGGCGCTGGACTCGCATTCTGACGGCATCTTGGACGTCTTCGCCCGCGGCACGGACGGCGCCCTGTACCAGCAGGCCTGGAACGGCTCGCAGTGGCTCGGCTGGGGCAGCCTGTCCGGCGGGATCATCGGGGCGCCGGCAGCGGTCAACAAGCAACCGCACGACCTCGACGTCTACGTCCGCGGCGGCGGCAACGCGATCTACCAGGACCACTGGGACTCGGTGAACAGCTGGTCCGGCTGGGTCCTGCTCGACAGCACGGGAGTTGGCTCGTCTGTCGCTGCGGTCAGCGACAGCGCTGCGCGCGAGATCCTCTTCGTCCGCAACGGCGACGAGATGGGCGTCAAGACGTGGACGAATCCCGGTGGATGGACCGCGTGGTCCGACTTCGGCCCGATCGCCGTCCCGCCGCCGCCCGCTCCGGCACCGCCGCCCGCCCCCCAGGGCGAGGTCAACCTCCTCACGGGCATCACCTGCACGCCCGTCGGCGGCCTGCTGCACGTGTCGATCAAGGTGCGCAAGCTCAAGGGCAAGACCAAGCCGCGCGTCGTGCGGATCACCTTCTTCACGCGCGGCAAGAACCGGGCCGTCCGGGTGGACCGCCATGCCCCGTTCTCGGTGCGGATCCGGATCAACCGTCCGGCCGGGACCTCAGGCCGGATCTACGCGCGCGTCTACTTCCGGCGCTCGCGGCACGGCGCCCTCAAGCACAAGCTCGTGTTTCGCCGCTACACGGTCTGCGCCTAGCCGTTCTTGAACGCCGCGTAGGCCGGGCGCTTGGTGCCGTCGGCCTCGAGCAGGCCGCGGCCGTCGGTCTGGTCCTGGTCGGTCAGGCCGTCGTAGCCGAACGCGTACACGAACGAATCCTGCTTCGCCAGCTTCAGCGCGGTCTTGAGGTATGACGCCTGGGTGGCCGGGGAGACGTGGTGGGCGCCGATGGTGGGCAGCGTGTAGCCGGTCAGGAACAGGCGCTTGGCGCCGAACCGCTGCGCGACGTGCGCGTCGAGCGACTTCAGGCCGGCCGCGGTCAGGCGGTGCGTCGAGGACGGGTCGTGCGCGTAGAGGTCCAGCCGCGGCGCGCGCTTGCCCACCTTCAGGCCCTTGATCCACTTGGCGCTGCCGCTCGCGGTCGAGCCGCCCCCCGCCACCACGTTGGCCTTGGAGACCGACTTCAGCGCGCCGTAGGCCGCGTCGAGCAGCTTCGCGTAGTGGCCGGGGGTGAACGTGTGGGTGGCGTCGCCCCACACGATCCACAGGTGCACGCTCGGGTACTGGCGGGCGGCGGCCACGGCGAAGTCGGCGAAGTCCGCGGGCTTGCGCGCCTTCGCCCAGCTGGGCGTGCCGGTGATGGTGAGCGCGATCTGCATGTGCTGGTCCTTGGCGTCCGACACGGCCTCGTCGAGGTCCTGCGGCCAGTCGTAGGACGGGTCCTGCGGGTCGCGCGCCCGGTCGGGGCGGAACGCGGCCACCTGCCCCCAGTCGAGCGTGCCCTGGTAGAGCTTCGCCCCGAGGTCGCGGTAGATCGGGAACGCGGACGAGCCGTCGAGCTCGACCGGCCCGGCGATCGCCTTGCGCGCCGTCGCGTGGGCGGTGGCGGGCAGCAGGAGGGCGAGCAGGGCGGTGAGGAGGATCAGCGTTCGGCGCACGCCCACAGGATCACGCCCTCGTGGGCGAAGTTGCGGCGTAGACCTCGCGGAGGCCCGCCGCGATGACGTCGGGCGCCCAGCGCTCGCGGGCCCGGGCCAGCGCGCGTTCGCCCGCCGCGGCGTCGCCCCACAGCGCCTGCAGCCGGCCGGCGAGCGCGGCGACGTCGCCGGGCGCGTAGAGGCCCTCCTCCGGCACCGCCTCGGCCAGGCCGCCGGCCCGGGCGGCCACGACCGGCAGCCCGGCGGCCATCGCCTCCAGCGCGGCGAGCGGCAGGATCTCCGCGTAGCGCGAGGGCACGACGGCGACAGCCGCGCCGGCGCGCAGCGCGGCCAGCTCCTCCGGTGAGACGCGGCCGGCGAAGCGCACGTCGGCGTCGCCCGCCCGGGCGCGCAGCGCCGGCAACTCCGGGCCGTCGCCCGCCACGACCAGCGGCAGACCGGCGGACGCGCAGGCGTCGACCGCGTCGGCGAAGCCCTTCTCGGGCGTCAGTCGGCCGGCGGCGAGCGCGTAGCGGCCCGCTGCCGCGCCGGAGCGCTCGGCGAGCGTCCGCTGCACCGAGCCGAGCACGCGCGCCTCCGCGGGCAGTGGCGCGCCGAGCTCCCGCAGCCGGCCGAGCGCGAACGCGCTCGGCACGACGATCGCGTCGGCCGCGCCGGCGAGGCGGCGCTGCCAGAGCGCGAGCCCGGCGGCGTAGGCCAGCGACTCGGCGCGCGAGCCGCCGCGGCAGTTCAGCCGCACGCCGGGCCGCGTGTCGCGCCCGTGGCAGCGCGTGCAGTCGGCGCCGCGGGTGAAGCAGGTGCCCACGGCGCAGACCAGCCGGTAGTTGTGCAGGTGCAGCACCACGCGCGCACCCGCCTCCCGCGCCGCGGCAAGCGCGCGCCAGCCGAACGTCGGCGCCGTGTTGTGCGCGTGCACGACCCGCGCGCCGGTCCGCCGGACCGCCGCCGCGACCTCGTCCGGCGCCAGCCCGCCGGCCAGCAGCCCGAGCGCGGCCTCGCGCCCGCCCAGCCCCGCCGAGTCGCGCGCCAGCACCTCCACGTCCTCGCCGAGCCGCTCGCGCACGAGCCACGCAATGTCCTCCACCGCCCGCTCCTCGCCGCCCGGCTCGCGGTAGCGGTGGTGCAGGAGGAGGATCACGGGCTGCCAGGCTAGCTGTGCCGTGGTCGCGTACGTGATCCTCTCCTACGGTGCGCCGGACGTCCTCGCGCGGCTCGTGCGCACGCTGCGCGCCGGAAGCCCCGACGCGACGATCGCCGTCCACCATGACGGGCGGCGCTGCCCGGCGCCGCCGCTGCCGGGCGCGCAGCTGATCGTGCCGGCCCGGCCGGTGGAGTGGGGGCACGGGTCGCAGCTCGCCGCGGTGCTGCGCTGCCTGCGCTGGGCGCTGGCCCGCAGCGACTTCGACTGGCTCGTGCTGCTCTCGGGCCAGGACTACCCCGTGCGGCCGGTCCCGGCGATCGAGGCGGCGCTGGCGGACGCGGACGCGTTCATCGAGAGCGCGCCGGTGGAGCCGCTGCGGCTGCGCCGCAGCGGCGTGGGCGAGTTCGCCCGCCGGTACCACTACCGCTGGGCGCGCGTGCCGGAGCGCCTGGCCGCGCGCGCCGCCCGGGCCGACCCGCTCGTGCAGGTGCGCCGGCTGCCGTCGGGCACCTACGCAGGCCTGCCCGCGCCGCAGCGCGGCGTCCACCACGGCTCGGACTGGTTCACGTTGTCGCGGCGGGCGGTCGAGGCCGTCGCCGCGGCCCCCGGGGAGCGGCGCTTCGAGCGCACGATCATCCCCACCGAGGCATTCGTGCACACCGCGCTGGCCCGGCGGCCCGACCTGCGCCTCGACCCGGACAACCGCCGCTACGCGCCGTTCGCCCGGCCGGACGACCCGCGGCCGCGCGTGCTCGGCCTCGCCGACCTCGACGCGGCGCTGGCCTCCGGCGCGGACTTCGCCCGCAAGTTCGCCGACGCGGCCGTGCTGGACGAGATCGACCGCCGTGTCCACTTCTAAGCTCCCCGCCGTGCGGGCGTCGATCTGCTTCCCGACGCGGCGCCGGCGCGAGTACCTGGCGGTCGCGCTGCGCCTCGCTCGGCGCGCCGGACGCGGAGATCGTCGTGGTGGAGGACGGGCCGGCCGACGCGGCCACGGCGGCGCTCGCCGCCGCCCACGGCGCGCGCTACCACGCGCTCGGCGCCGAGCGCGGGATCAACGCCGCGCGCAACGCCGCCGTCGCGGCGTCCAGCGGCGACCTCGTCTGCTTCCTGGACGACGACGTCGCGGTCTGGCCGGGCTGGCTCGACGCGCTGCTGGCCGCTGCCGCGACGTCCGGCGCGGAGGCCTTCGGCGGCCCGATCCGGCCGCGGCTGGAGGGCGCGCGCCTGCGGGCCTGCGGCCGCGAGCCGCTGCCCGTGACCGCGCTCGACCTCGGCGCGGAGGACCGCGAGGCGGAGTTCGTCTGGGGCGCCAACCTGGCGCTGCGCCGCGGCGCGCTCGAGCGCGTCGGCCCGTTCGACGAGGCGCTCGCCGGCGCCGGCGACGAGGAGGACTGGCAGCGGCGGCTCCGCGCGGCCGGCGGCCGGATCGCCTACGTGGCCGCCGCCGGCGTCGACCACCGCCGGGCGGGGCGGGACGCCCGCCTCGGGGCGCTGAGCCGCGCCGCCTACCACCGGGGCCGCGCCGCGCGGCGCTACGACGCGTTCAAGGGCGCCGCGCCGCCGCTCGCCGCCGAGCTGCGCACGCTGGCCGGCTGCGCCTACCACGTCGTCCGCCGCGCCTGCGGCGTGGGCGTCGTGCTGTGCGCGCTCAGCGCCGGCCGGCTCGCGGAGGCGCTCGACCCCGCGCCGGCGCCGCCCAACCCCGCCGACCCGGACTACCTGTCGGGCCGCTCGGGCACGCTCGGCCGCCGGAGCGCGCTGCTCGGCCGCCTGCGCGACCTCCGCCCCGCTCCCCGGCCGCGGATCGGCGCGCCGCGCCGGCGCGTGCACGTCGTCGGCGTCGCCCGGCCGGTCAACGCCCGCACCGTCGGCCGGATCCGCCGCGAGCTGGCCCGCTCGCGCCACGACGTCTCGGTGCGGTTCGTCGCGCCGGCGCCGGGCGCGGGCAAGTGGCGCAACGTCAACGCGGCGCTCGCGGACGCGCCGCGCGGCCGACTGGCTGCTGGTCGTCGACGACGACGTCGTGCTCCCGCGCGGGTTCCTCGATCGCTTCCTGGCGCTCGCCGAGGCGTTCGGCTTCGCGCTCGCCCAGCCCGCCCACGCGTTCGCCTCGCACGCCGCCTGGGAGGTCACCCGCCGCCGCCCCGGCGTGCTGGCCCACCGCACGCGGTTCGTGGAGATCGGCCCGGTCACCGCGGTGTCGGCCCGCGCCGCCGAGGTCCTGCTGCCGTTCCCGGAGCTCGACATGGGCTGGGGCCTCGACGCCCGCTGGAGCGCCGTCGCGGCCGAGCGCGGCTGGCCGATCGGCGTCGTCGACGCCACCCCGGTGCGCCACCTGCGCCCGGTGGCCGCCGACTACCCGCGCGACGCGGCGATCGCCGAGGCCGAGGCGTTCCTCGACGGCCGCGCCTACGTCACCCGCACGGAGGCGGCGGAGATCGTGGCCGAGTACCGCGAGCTGCCGCGCTGATGCGCGTCGCCGTCGTCGCCGAGTACTACCCGCGCGCCGCCGACCCGGCGCTCGGCGTCTGGGCCCACCGGCAGGCGCTCGCCACGCGCGCCGCCGGGGCCGAGGTCGAGGTGCTCGTCCTGCACCGCCCGGTGCCGCCGCAAGCCGAGCTGCGCGAGCGCGGCCCCGCCGCCCTGATCGCGCCGCTGCGCCAGCCGCTGCGGGCCGAGCTGGACGGGCTGCGCGTGACCTACGTGCCGTTCCTGGCGCCGCCGCGACCGCGCGCCTACGGCCACTGGGGCGCCTGGGCGGCGCCCACGCTCGCGCTCGCCCTGCGTGCGCTGCGGCGGCGCTTCCGCTTCGACCTCGTGCACGCCCACTACGCCGCGCCCGCGGGCGACGCGGTCCGCCGCGCGCGGCCCGGCGTGCCGCTCGTCGTCAGCGTGCACGGCGGCGACGTGCTGGGGGTGGCCGAGCGCTGGCCGGGGGGCCGCGCGGCCGTGCGCGCGGCGTTCGCCGCGGCCCGGGTCACGCTGGCCAACTCGCAGGCCATCGCCGGCCGCAGCGCGGCGCTGGGCGCGCGCGACGTCCGCGTCGTCCACCTCGGCAGCGACCTGCCCGAGGAGGTGCCGCACGACCCCGACACGATCGCCACGGTGGGCAACCTCGTCGCGCGCAAGCGCCACTCGGACGTGCTGCGCGCGCTCTGGCTGCTGCGCGACACCCACCCGCGGCTGCGCTGGATCGTGGCCGGCGACGGCCCGGAGCGCCCCGCGCTGGAGCGGCTCGCCACCGACCTGGAGCTGCGCGCGCGGGTGGACTTCCGCGGCCGCCTGGAGCCCGCCGAGGCGCTGGCCGTGGCCCGCCGCGCCGGCGTGTTCGTCCTGCCCAGCGTCGAGGAGGCGTTCGGCGTGTCCTACATCGAGGCGATGGCCGGCGGCGTGCCGGCGATCGGCGCGCGCGGCGAGCCCGGCCCGGAGGAGATCGCCGCCTGCGGCGACGGGCTGCGCCTCGTCGCGCCGGGCGAGCCCGAGGCGCTGGCGGCCGAGCTGCGGGCGCTGCTGGACGAGCCGGAGTGGCGGCGCGAGCTCGGCGCCGCGGCTCGGGCCAACGTGGCCGCCCACTTCACCTGGGAGGGCTGCGGGCGGGCCACGGTGGCCGCCTACGAGGACGCGCTGCGGTGAAGCCGGTCCTGTTCGTGACCAACCACGCGCCGCCGTTCCGCGTGCCGGCGTTCGCCGCGCTGCACGCGTCCTGCGACGTGGCCTTCGCGCTGGTCGGCGGCGACGTGCGCCACGGCGGCGGCGGGACGGCGGCGGCGCGCTGCCGTTCCCGGCGGCGTTCCCGCCCGAGCGGGCGCGTGTTCCGGCTGGCCGCGTCCGGCCGCTTCCGCGCGGTGGTCGCCGGCCTCTCGGGCCGGGTCGCGCTGCCCGCCGCGTACGCCGGGGCGCGCGCCGCCGGCGTGCCGTTCGTGCTCTGGGCCACCATCTGGCGCCACCCGCGCACGGCGGCCCACGCGCTCTCGTACGCACCGCTGCGCCACATCTACCGCCACGCCGACGCCGTCGCCACCTACGGGCCGCACGTCTCGGCGTACGTGCGCGCCAAGGGCGCCCGGCGCGTCTTCGAGGCGCCGCAGAGCGCCGACGTCGCGTTCTGGTCGCAGCCGGGCACGCCGGACCGGCGCGCGCCGTTCCAGGCGCTGTTCGCCGGCCGGGTCGCGCCCGAGAAGGGCGTCGGCGTGCTGCTGGACGCGTGGGACGGCGACGGCGCGCTGCTGCTGGCCGGCGACGGGGCGTGGGACGGTCCGCTGCCGCCGGGGCGCTCATGCTCGGCCCACAGGGGCCGGCCGAACTGCGCAACTTGTACGCGGGCAGCGACGTTGTCGTCGTACCGTCGGTCCCCACGCGCGACTTCCTCGAGCCGTGGGGCCTCGTCGTCAACGAAGCCTTCCACCAAGGAGTGCCCGTGATCGCGACCGCCGCCGTGGGCGCCGCCGCCGGCGGCCTCGTCCGGCACGAGCAGACCGGCCTCGTCGTCCCGCCCGGGGACGCCGGGGCGCTCACCGCCGCGCTGCGCCGGCTGCGCGCCGATGCCGCGCTGCGGGCCCGGCTGGCGGCCGAGGCGCGGCGCGCCGTGGCCGCGTACACGCCGGAGGCGTGGGCCGCCGGGATGGCCCGGGCGCTCACCGGGGCCGGGGTGGGTGGCTGCTAGCGTGGCTGCGCCGATGCGCCGGACCCTTCTGCTGGTGCTGGGCCTCGCCGCGGCGCTGCTGCTCGCTCCCGCGGCCTTTGCGGACAGCACCACCACCAAGATCATCCGCGACTGCGCCGACGACGGCATCCTCGAGGGCCACTACACGCCCGCCGCGCTGCGCAAGGCGCGCGACAACCTGCCCACGGACGTGAACGAGTACTCCGACTGCGGCGACGTCCTGTCGCGCGCCCTGTCTGCTGACGTGTCGTCCGCGGGCGGCGGCTCCGGCGGCGGATCGTCCAGCGCGGCGCCGGCAGCCACGCCCGCGCCGCAGTACAGCGACTCCGTGGCCGACTCGTCAGGCGCAGTGGCGCCGAGCGACGCAAGCGACCAGAAGGCAGTGGCCGACGCCGCCGCGCAAGGCGGCGAAGGAGATGTGATCGAGGGCAGGCCGCTCGCGCCGGCCGCCACCGTCGCCAGCCGCAACTCGCTCCCGTCGACGCTCGTGGTCGTGTTGGTCCTGCTCGCCGGAGTGGCGCTCGCCATCGTGGTTCCGACCATCCGCCGCCGTGTCAGCGCTCGCCGGTCGCCGTAGGGTCTACGTAGCGCCGCGCCGCGGGCTGCAGCGGCGCCTGCGCACGGTCCCGGTCCCGGTGCCGATCGGCGGCGGACCGGCGATCGTGCTCGGGATCGCGCTGACCATGGCCCTGTGCGCGTTCGTCGCGCGCGGCGGGACGCTGCTGGAGCCGACGACGTGGACGGAGATCGCGCTGATGATCGCCGGCGCGGCACTGTGCGCCGCGGCGTTGATACGCCCACGCGTCGCCGGACACGCAGGCGTGGGCACGGTGGCCGCGTTCGCCGCGCTGACGGTGCTCACCGTCGTGTCCGTCACCTGGTCGTTCACGCCCGCCGACACCTGGCTCGACGCGGAGCGGATGCTGGCCTATCTCGCCGTCCTCGCGGGCGGCGTGGCGCTCGGGCGGCTCGCGCCGGGCCGGGCGGGCGCCGTCGTCGAGGGCATCGCGCTCGGATCGGTGGTGATCACGGCCTACGCGGTGCTCACGAAGGTCTTCCCCGGCATCCTCGCCCCCGACGAGCCCTATGCCCGGCTGCGGCCGCCGTTCGACTACTGGAACGGCGTCGGCGTGGCCGCGGCGATGGGTATCCCGCCGCTTCTGTGGCTCGGCGCGCGCCGCTCCGGGCATGCGGCGGCCAACGCGCTGGCCTGGCCGGCGCTCGGCCTGTGCATTGTCGGGCTGCTGCTCTCCTACTCCCGCGGCGCGCTGCTGATGCTGATCATCGGGCTGGCGTTCTGGTTCGCGCTGGTGCCGCTCCGGCTGCGGGCGGTGCTGGTGCTGCTCGGCGTGCTGGCCGTGACGCTCCCCGTCATCGCCTGGGCGTTCGCCCAGGACGGCCTGACGCTCGACCAGCCGCCGCTGTCCCTGCGCGAGAGCGCCGGGCTGCAGTTCGGGGCGGTGCTGCTCGTGATGTTCGTCGTCCTCACGATCGCCGGGCTGGCGGCCGGCTTCCTCGCCGCCCACCGGCCGCCCAGCGAGCGGGCGCGGCAGCGCGCGGGCCGCGTGCTGGTCCTCGCGCTGGTCTGCATGCCGGCGATCGCCATCCTGGCGCTGGCGAACGCGCCCGGCGGCATCTCCGGCCAGGCCTCCAAGGCCTGGCGCCAGGCCACCGACCCGAATGCCCGGTCGCCCGCCAACACGCCGGGCCGGCTGACCGCCACGTCATCGGTGCGCGCCCGCTACTGGCGCGAGGCGATCAAGGTCTATGAGCTGAGCCCGTGGATCGGCACGGGGCCGGGCGCCTACTCCGAGCTGCGGCTGCGCTTCCGCACGGATCGCTCGTCGATCCGTCATGCCCACGGTTACGTGCCGCAGATGCTGTCCGACCTCGGCTGGGCGGGCATGGCGCTGTCTCTGTTGACGCTGGGGGCATGGCTGTGGGCCGCCTCGCGGGCGCTCGGGCTGCGGCGCCGGTCCCGTGGCCGTCCCTGGGACGCCGAGCGGGTCAGCCTGGCCACCCTCACCACCGTGGTGGTCGTCTTCGGGCTGCACTCCGCGGTCGACTGGACGTGGTTCATCCCGGGAAATGCGGTGCCGGCGCTGCTGTGCGCCGGGTTCGTGGCCTCGTACGCCGCGCCGGGGGAGAACGTGCTGCTCGCCTCGCGCGGGCGCCGCCCAGGGGGCGTCCTGGTCGGCGGGCTCGTGATGCTCGTGGCCCTGGCCGCTTCGTGGGCGGCGCTGCAGCCGGTCCGCTCCGAGAACGCCGAGGCTGCGGCCTTCAATCGCCTGGACGAAGGACAGGTGCCGCAGGCGGCGGCGATCGCCCAGATCGCGCACGAGCGCGACCCGTTCGCGCTCAACCCGCTGTTCGACATCGCGGCGATCGACACGGGGCGGGGCGACACGGCGGGCGCCCGTAGCGCACTCGAGCGGGCCGTTCAGCTGGAGCCGCGCACGGCGGAGACATGGCGGCGGCTCGGCGAGTTCCGGCGGGACGTGCTGCACGACTACAAGAGCGCGCTGAAGGCCTATCGCACCGCGTACTACCTCGATCCGTCGCTGCGCAGCCAGAGCGACGTGATCACCACCGCGCGGCTGATCAAGCCCGGATAGCGCGCGCCACCAGCATCCGGCGCAGCGGCGGCGCGCCGCCGCGCGGCCTGGATCTCCACCGGCGCGAAGCCGGTGGCGTCGAGGCTGCGGGCGAGCGACCGGGCGGTGAAGAAGCGGACGTGCTGGCCCTGCGGGTCGAAGTGGGCGTCGAAGCGCGTGAGGCCGATCAGCGCCGCCTGGATGCGGCCGTGGAACGGCACCGTGAGCAGCAGGCGGCCGCCCGTGCGCAGCACGCGCCGAACCTCGTGCAGCGCCTGCTCGGCGTCCGGGATGTGCTCGAGCACCTCTGAGCACCAGACGAGATCGACCTCGCCGTGCCCGAGCGGCAGCGAGCCGTCGGGCTCCACCAGCCGCACGTCCGCCCCCGGCACGTTGGCTCGCGCGCGCTCGGCCGCGGCCTCCGCCAGCTCCACGCCGACCGCCTCCGCCCCCGCCTCACGGATCACCGTCAGGAACCGCCCCGCGCCGCACCCCAGGTCGAGCACGCGCTCACCCGGTCTCACATCGGCCCTGAGGAGCCGCCCGCGCTCCCCGAAGGCCCACGGCTCGGGGTCCCGCGGCGCATCCGCCCAGAACGACTCATACACCGCCCGCACGCCCCGCAACATAATGGGGTCAGACCCCTTAACCCGTGCCGAAGTTAAGGGGTCTGACCCCTTTAGGTTCGGGGGAGCTCGACGACGACGCGGCAGCCGCGCGGGCTCGCGCTCGCGGACGCGGATCGTGCCGCCGTGCGCGTCGACGATCCAGCGGGAGATCGCCAGGCCCAGGCCCGTGCCGCCGTCGCGCGCGGCGCGGGCTGCGTCGACGCGGTGAAAGCGCTCGAACACGCGCTCGGCCTCCCCGGCGGGGATTCCGGGCCCCTCGTCGGCCACCTCGATCGTGGTCACGCCGTCCGTGGCGGCGTGAGCCGACAGCCAGACGCGGCCGTCGTGGGGGGAGTGGCGGACGGCGTTGTCGAGCAGGTTCGCCACCACCTGGTGCATCCGCTCCGGGTCGCCGACCGCGCGCAGGTCGCCCGGCTGCACGTCCACGCGCAGCCACACCGGGTGCTCGAGGAACACCTCGCCCAGCTCGCACTCGCGGGTCGCCTGCTCGAGCAGCGGCCGCAGCGGGAACGGGGCCGGGTCGCAGCGCCAGCACGCCGCTCTCCAGCCGCGACAGGTCGAGCAGCTGCTCCACGAGGCGCCCGAGCCGCTCCGTCTGCAGCAGCGCCGTGCGCAGCGCGGCCGGCGACGGCGGCGAGACGCCGTCGGCCAGGTTCTCCAGCAGCGCCTGCAGCGCCCCCAGCGGTGTGCGCAGCTCGTGCGACACGTTCGCCACCAGCTCGCGGCGCGCGCGGTCCACGTCGGCCAGCTCGGCAGCCATCGCGTTGAACGCCCGGGCCAGGTCGCCGACCTCGTCGCGCGACGTGGCCCGCACCCGCCGCGCGTAGTCGCCGCGGGCCATCGCCGAGGCCGCCGCGGCCATCTCGCGCAGCGGCGAGGTCATGCCGCGGGCCAGGAACTGCACCATGGCCAGGCCGAGCACGGCGCTCGCCACGGTCCGCACCACCAGCGGCACGCCCGCGTGGCGGCCGGCCCACATGGCGAGCACGGTGACCGCGACCGTGGCCAGGATGACCACGCCGAGCTTGACCTTGATCCACCCCAGCCGGTCCAGCGGCCTCATGCCGGCGCCTCCAGCGCGTAGCCCACGCCGTGCACCGTGCGCACGAGCTCCGGGCCGAGCTTGCGCCGCAGCCCGCGCACGTGCGAGTCGACCGTGCGCTGCCCCGACCCGTCGCGCCAGCCCCAGACCTCCGCGAGCAGCTGCTCGCGCGTGAACACCGCGCCCGGCCGGGCCGCCAACAGCGCCAACAGGTCGAACTCGGTGGGCGTCAGGTGCACGTCGTCGTCCTCCAGCCGCACGCGCCGGGCGGCCGGGTCGATCTCCAGCGGCCCCAGCCGCATGGCGTCGCCGGGCGGCGGCGGCCGCCGCTCGACGCGCCGCAGCAGCGCCCGCACGCGGGCCACCAGCTCGCGCGGCGAGAACGGCTTGGTGACGTAGTCGTCGGCGCCGACGGCGAGCCCGATCAGCACGTCGGCCTCCTCGTCGCGCGCCGTCAGCATGAGGACGGGCACCGGCCGGTCGCGCTGCACGCGCCGGCACACCTCGAGCCCGTCCAGGCCGGGCAGCATCAGGTCGAGCACGACGAGGTCGGGCCGCAGCCGGTCGCACAGCGCCACGCCGTCCACGCCGTCGTGGGCGACCTCGACGGCGAAGCCCTCGGCGCGCAGCCGCGCGGCCACCGCGTCCGCGATCACCTCTTCGTCCTCGATGACGCAGATCAGCGCTCCCCTCACGCCGCCGAGTGTGCCACCGCCGTGTGAGCGGTACGGGCGGATGTTGTGTCGGTACCGTGCAGGCGCCCATGCACCTGACGCTCGTCCGCCACGCCACGCTCGGCGTCCGCGCCGCCGGGCTGCGCCTGCTCGTCGACCCGCAGCTCGACCCTCGGGGCGCGCGCGACCCCGTCCCCGGGACGCCCAACCCCCGCCCGACACCGCTCGTCGACCTGCCCGAGCCGGCCGAGGCGCTCGTCGAGCGGCTCGACGCCGTGTTGGTCACCCACCTGCACGGCGACCACTTCGACGCCACGGCCCGCCGCCTGCTGCGCAAGGACGCGCCGCTCGTCTGCCAGCCGCCGGACGCCGACCGCCTGCGCGGCGACGGCTTCACGGACGTGCGGCCGGTCGAGGACGAGACGACGCTGGACCAGCTGCGCATCGCCCGCACCGGCGGCGAGCACGGCCGCGGCGAGATCGGCGCGAAGATGGCCCCGGTCAGCGGCTTCGTCCTGTCCGCGCCGGGCGAGCCCACGCTCTACGTCGCCGGCGACACGATCCTGTGCGACGCCGTGCGCGAGGCGGTCGCGACGCACGCCCCGGACGTCATCGTCGTCAACGCGGGCGCCGCCCGGTTCCTCGAGGGCGGCCCGATCGTCATGGACGACGACGACGTCGTCGCGCTGGCCCGGGAGACCGAGGCGCTGATCGTCGCCGTGCACTTCGAGACCGTCTCGCACAGCACCCAGACCCGCGCCGACCTGCACGAGCGCCTGCGCGCCGAGGGCCTGACCCACCGCGTCGTCGTCCCGGAGGACGGCAGCGAGGTCCCGCTCGACTAGAAAGCGCCCCGGCCCCTGATGACGGCCGGGATCGTCTTGAGGATGATCGCCAGGTCGAGCCCCACCGACCAGCGCTCGAGGTAGAGGAAGTCGAGCCGCACGAGGTCGTCGAAGTCGAGCTCCGAGCGGCCCGGACACCTGCCACAGCCCGGTCATCCCCGGCAGCACGAGGTAGCGCTTCTTGTGCCACTCCTCGAGGCGCTCGAAGTCGCGCTGCCGGCAGCGGCCGCGGGCCGACCAGCGACATCTGCGCCGCGCAGCACGTTGACCAGCTGCGGCAGCTCGTCCAGCGAGTAGCGGCGCAGCAGCCGGCCGACCGGCGTCAGCCGCGGGTCGCGGCGGATCTTGAACAGCGGGCCGGTGGCCTCGTTGAGCGACTCGAGGTCGGCCTGGCGCTGGTCGGCGTCCGTGTACATCGTGCGGAACTTGAAGCAGGCGAACGGCGTGCCGCCGATCCCCGGCCGCCACGAGCGGTAGATCACCGGCCCGCGCGACGACAGCCGCACGAGCAGCGCGCACAGCGCCAGCAGCGGCGAGAGCACCACGAGCAGGGCGCACGAGACGAAGAAGTCGAACGAGCGCTTGACCACGTAGTCGAAGCCGTCGAACACCGGCGGCCGCAGCTCGAACAGCGGCACGGAGGCGCCCGGCACGAACTCGGCGCGCTGGACCAGGATCTCCATCGTCGACGGCGCGACGCGCACGGTCACGCCCCGCTGGTGGCAGGTGTCGACCAGCTCGACCGCGCGCTCCTGCGGGAAGTCCGGGTCGGCGATGATCACCTCCTGCACGCGGTAGAGGTCGAGTACCTGGGCGAGGTCCTCGATCCGGCCCAGCGAGCGCAGCCCGTTGTCCGGCCGCGGCGTGAGCGAGATGAAGCCGACCATCTCCACCGGCGCGTGGACCTCGTCGGTCAGCGCGTGCGCCACGTCCTCGATGTGGCGGCCCGAGCCCACCAGCACGGCCCGGCGCCGGTAGCCGGCGGCGCGCAGCAGCACGCCCGTGAGCTGCTCGTAGCCCCAGCGGGTGAGCCCGATGAACAGCACGGCGAAGCGAACGTGCCGTAGAAGATGTAGTAGCTGGAGAACTCCTCGCCGTTGACCACGGCGAAGATCAGCGCCACCACCATCGTCTCGAACAGCGACGAGACGATCCGCGAGAGCCCGGGCCGCTGGGCGCGCTCGGCGTACAGGCCGGAGCGGGCGAACAGCAGCGCGGTGACCAGGTAGGCGAAGGCGAGCGTGTGGCGGGCGCTCTCGAGGGAGGCGTGCCACGCCCACACGTGGTCGCGCAGCACGGCCTTGACCATCAGCGCCACGACGAGCGCGGCGAGCAGGCAGACGAAGTCGAGCGCCAGCAGCGACGTCACGCGCGAAACCCGCCGCAGCGTCTCCAGCCGCAGCAGGAACGACAGCGCGGGCGGGCGCTTGCGGCGCACGTCGATCGATGGCAGCACCAGCTGCTGCTCGTCGCGGGCCGAGTGCTGCTCGGACGCGGGGATGCGGGTCGGCGCGTCAGCCACGCTTAATCGAGCCTCAACGTCCCATCTCATGCGTTTGTCGCGGTGATTCGCACCACTCAGCCCGGCAGGTTGCCGGTGAGCGCCTCGACGCCGGACGCGTCGAGCGTCCGCAGCAGGCCTTCGCGCAGGGCGACCGTGGGCTCCCAGCCCAGCAGCTCGCGGGCCAGCGAGATGTCTGGCTGACGCACGTGCGGATCGTCCGTGGGCAGCGCCTCGAAGACGATCTCCGACCGCGAGCCGGTGACGTCGATGACGGTCCGCGCCAGCTCGAGCAGCGTGAATTCGTCCGGGTTGCCGACGTTGACCGGCTGGTGCACGCCCGACTCGGCGAGCCGGATGATCCCGTCGATCAGATCGCTCACATAGCAGAACGAGCGCGTCTGCGACCCGTCGCCGAACACCGTGATCGGCCGGTCCTGCAGCGCCTGGCGCAGGAACGTCGGGATCGCCCGCCCGTCGTGCGGGCGCATGCGCGGGCCGTAGGTGTTGAAGATCCGCACGATCGCCGTATCCACGCCCTGCTGGCGGTGATAGGCCATCGTCAGCGCCTCGGCATAGCGCTTCGCCTCGTCGTAGACGCCGCGCGGGCCGATCGGGTTCACGTGCCCCCAATAGGACTCCGGCTGCGGATGGACCTGCGGATCGCCGTAGACCTCCGACGTCGACGCCGTCAAGAACCGCGCCCGGTGTAGCTTGGCCAGCCCGAGCGCGTGGTGCGTGCCGTAGGAGCCGACCTTCAGCGTGTGCAGGGGCAGCCGCAGGTAGTCGATCGGCGATGCCGGCGACGCGAAGTGGTAGACGAAGTCGACCGGCTCCTCGACGAAGAACGGGTTCGTGACGTCCTGGTGCAGGAACTCGAACTCCGGTCCGCGTAGGTGCGCGATGTTGGACAGCGACCCCGTGTCGAAGTTGTCGACGCAGATGACCCGGTGGCCCCGCGTGAGCAGGGCGTCGCACAGGTGCGACCCCAGGAAGCCGCTGCCACCGGTCACAAGGCAGGTGGCCATGGCTACGGCAGGATAGCCCGGCCGCGCTCGCGGGCTGCCAGATAGCATGCGGCCGCATGGCCGCAGACGCCTTCGTGAAGCTGCTCAACGAGCAGATCGGGCACGAGTTCGCCGCCCACCAGCAGTACGTCGCCTGCGCAGTCCACTACGACGCCGAGACGCTGCCCCAGCTGGCCCGCTTCTTCTACCGGCAGGCGCTGGAGGAGCGCGACCACGCGATGATGATGGTCCGGTACCTGCTCGACGCCGATGAGGCCGCGCAGATCCCCGGCGTCGTGGCGCCGCAGGTCGAGTTCGCCGACATCGTCGCGCCCGTCGCGCTCGCGCTCGAGCAGGAGCGCCGGGTGAGCGACCAGATCAACGCGCTCGCCGCCACGGCCCGCAGCGAGGGCGACTACACCAGCGAGCAGTTCGTGCAGTGGTTCATCAAGGAGCAGGTCGAGGAGGTCGCGACGATGTCCGACCTGCTGCGGGTGGTCGAGCGCTCGCGCGAGAACCCGATGGAGGTCGAGACCTGGATGGCCCGCGAGCACGGCAGCGCGGGGTCAGGCGACCCCACCGCCCCGCGGGCGGCCGGCGCGGAGGGCTGAGCGCAGCACGCGCGCGTCGCCGACCCGCAGCGTGACGCGGGCGGCGTCGAAGTGCTCGAGCAGCGCCTGGGCGTACTTGCGCGACGTGCCGAGCTCGTCGCGCAGGCCGGCCAGGGTGACCTGGCCGTCGCGCTCGGCCAGCGCGACGACCCGGGCCTGGACGGCGGCCAGCGCATCGGGGTGGATGTGCATGTCGCGGCCGAGCCGCACGGCACGCCCATGGGCGCGCAGCGCGGCCAGCAGCGCCGGGTCGCCATCCGGCGGCGGCTCCCAGCCGGCCTCCCGCAGCGCGGCCTCCAGGACGAGCGCCTCCGGCGGCAGCGGCGCCGGCGCGGCGACCGCCGGCGCCGGCGCGGGTGGGGGCGCCTCGGGCTCGGGCTCGCCCCGCTCGAGCCGGGCCAACCGGGCCAGCAGGTCGCGCGACGGGCCGTGCCGGCGCGGGGCCGGGTCGAGCACCACGCCGCCGCCCAGCGTGTCGGGCGGCGCGAGCGCGCGGATCACCAGCCGGTCGCCCGCGGCGGCCACGATCGGCGCCTCGAGCCGCAGCTGGAAGAAGCGCCCGCCGAGCTCGACGAGCCGCGCCGCGGCCGTGCGCGTGCCGTGGTGCAGGGCCACGCGGGCGCCGCCGTCCGGCCGGGCGTCCGGCGTCGCCCAGGCCAGCGCCGCGTCGACCCGGAACGTCGCCGTGGGAGCGTCGTCGCCGGCCACGACCACGTCGCCGCGCGCCACCTCGTCGCGCGCGAGCCCGGCCAGGTTGAGCGCGACGCGCTGGCCGGCCGCCGCCCGCTCGACCGGCGCGTCGTGCACCTCGACGGCGCGCACGCGCGCCCGCCGGCCCGACGGCAGCACGGTCACGGCGGCGCCGCGCGCCGCCTCGCCCGACCACAGCGTGCCGGTGACCACGGTCCCGGCGCCGCGCACGCTGAACGCCCGGTCGACGTGCAGCCGCAGGCCGCCGCCGGCCGCCGCCCGCCCCGGGACGCGGCCCGCGGCGCGCTCCAGCGCCGCCCGCAGCTCGTCCAGGCCCGCGCCCGTGCGCGCCGACACGGCCACGGCCTCGGCGCCGGGCAGCAGCTCCGCGGCCTGCTGCCGCGCGCGCCCCGGGTCGGCCAGGTCGGCCTTGGTCACCGCCACCACGCCGACGTCCACTCCGAGCGCGGCCAGCACGGCCGCGTGCTCGCGGGTCTGCAGCATCACGCCGTCGTCGGCCGCCACGACCATCAGGTAGAGGTCGATCCCGGTCGCCCCCGCGACCATCGTGCGCACGAAGCGCTCGTGGCCGGGGACGTCGACGACCGAGAGCCGCCGGCCCGAGGGCAGCGCCAGCGGCGCGTAGCCGAGCGCGATCGAGATGCCGCGCGCCTTCTCCTCCGGCAGCCGGTCGGTGTCGACGCCGGTGAGCGCACGCACCAGCGCGGTCTTGCCGTGGTCGATGTGCCCGGCCGTGCCGAGCGTGAGCGGGGCCGCCACGCCCCGCAACGCTACGGGCCCGCGAGCTCGAGCCGCTGCGCGCTGCGGTTGCCGGCCCGGTCGGTGGCCACGACGTTGAGCGTGACCGCCGGCGGCCGCTTGCCCTTCAGGCGCTTGCTCACCCGCGCCGTGACGCCCACCCGGAGCGAGCGCGTGCCGGCGCGGCCGGTGGACAGCTGCGCGCTGCCGATCATCGCCCGCCGCCCCTTGGCCAGGTGCAGGCGGCTCGCGTCGCCCGCGGCCACGGACATCCGCGCCGTCACCGAGCAGGCCTCCGAGCAGGTCGCCTGGAACACGAGACCGCGCTTGCGCAGCCCGCTGGGGACCCGCGGCGGAGCGACGACGGTCAGCGTCGGCGGCACGGTGTCGACCGTGAACCGCCGCGTCACCGGCGTCGGGTCCGGGTGCCCGCCGGCGTCGATGGCGTAGACCGTCACGCGGTAGCTGCCGTCGGCGAGGTGGCCGAACCCGGACAGCGTCGGGCAGGCGCCCAGCGCGTGCGACACGCCCGGCCCGGAGAACGAGCAGCGGACGCTCGGCCCGCCGAGGAAACGGAAGACCGGGTTGGACTTGTTGGTCGGCCCGTCCGGCCCGCGAACCGTGGTCACGGTCGGGTGGCCGGCCACGCCCGCCGTGAAGTGCGCCCGGATGGTGGCCGCCGACAGGCTCCGGTTGTACATGGCCAGCTCGTCGGCCTGGCCCTGCGAGAACTCGTCGAACGGCCCGTTGCGCATGACGTGCCAGGGCATCGTCGGCGGCGTGTTGGACGCGCCGCCGGCCGTGTACATCCGCCGGCCGTCGACGTAGAGCGCCACGGAGGGCCCGGACTTCGTCACCGCGATGTAGTGCCAGGCGCCATCGCGCACGCGGTCGATCGACAGGCCGCTGCGGTACCCCCGCCCGCCGACGCGGAAGCCCAGCTTGGACGCCGAGCGGCCGATCAGCCAGCCGCCGGCGGACGAGTCGTCGCGCAGGACGTAGTCGCCGGCCGTCCAGCGGAACCAGCCCTCGATCGACGCCGACGTGGCCAGCACCGGCCCGAACGCGTCCAGCGTCGCCGGGCTGCCGGCGAACCCGGAGGCCGTGCTCGTGTCACCCATCAGCGCGCCCTGCGTGGTGGCGACCGGCCCCGAGTCGGCGCCGAGGTTCTGGCCCTTGAGGTCATAGGCGAGGCTGCCGCCGTCGAGCCGCCAGTAGGCCACCAGGCCCTTCGTGCGGGCGATCGCGGCCGGATACGGCGTCCGCGCGCCGACGCGGAACGTGCGGTCGCCGCCGAACGCCACGCCGCCGGCGTTCGCGGCCACCACCCGGTAGTGGTACAGCGCCTTCTTCTTCAACCGGCTGAGCGCGGCGCTGACCTCGCGCGCCCCGTCGGCCGGCCCGGACACCGGGACCTCGGGCGTACGCGACCCGTACGCCGCGCTGCGCCCGTACTCGAAGTGGAAGCTGGCCGGCTGGTTGCCGGGATCGACGGCGCCGCTGACCCGCTCGGCCGTCGTGTTGACGAGGCTGGCGTCGCCGGTGCTCGCGGAGGCGGCCCGGCCGGGCGGCGCGCCGTGGCAGGCGGTCGTGCCCGAGTCGGTGAAGCCGTTGCGGTTGATCGGGACGAACTTCCAGTCGTAGCTGTCCGGATGCAGCGTCATCAGCAGCACCCCGAACGTCGACGCGCTCGACGCCTCGCTCGTGGGCGCCGGCACCGGCGCCAGCCCCTGCAGGCTCTTGCCGCCGGTGCCCACGACGAACTCGCGGATGCCGTACGCGGGGTCGGCGGCGCCCTGCGGCGTCTGCGGGGTGAACCGCTCGTACTGATGGATGTGGCCGTTGAGCACGACGTCCGCGCCCGCGTCGTACAGGTCCTGCCAGAGCGTCTGCATCGACGTCCAGCCGACGCCGGTGGAGGTGAACCGCGGGTGGTGCCAGTAGGCCAGCGTGCAGGCGTTGGGGTGCGCCGCGAGGTCGGCGCGCAGCCACGTCTCCTGCGGCGAGCCGGGCGCGCAGCCGCCGACGCGCGAGCACGTCGAGTCGAGCACGATCATGTGCCAGGTGCCGACGTCGTAGCTGTAGTAGTCCTGCCCCCTCACGCCGGCCGGGCCGTCGTTGGCGCCCACGCCGTCGAAGTAGTCGAAGTACCCGGCGCCGTCGCCCGCGCCGCCGTAGTACTCGTGGTTGCCCACCGCCGGGTGGGTGATCGACCTCAGCCGCCCCCAGCTCGGGTCATAGGACTGCAGGTAGGTGTCGAGCAGGCCCTGCTCGTACTGCGTGTCGCCCAGCGCCAGCACCGCCGCCGGCTTCGCCGCCACCAGCAGGTCGGACGTGGCCATCTGCTGGCAGTGGCCGGGGATGCCCTCGCCGCCGTTGAAGTCGGGGTCGGCCGGGTCGCAGGCGATGTCGCCGGCCGCGCCGATCACCGGGTCGGGCGGCGGCGTCGGCGTGGGCGTGGGCGTGGGCGTCCGAGTGGGCGTCGGGGTGGGCGTGGCCACCTGGGCGCGCGCCGGCGCGGCGCAGGCCGCCAGCAGCACCGCGATCAGGACCAGGCAGCGGGGCATCGCGCTCGTCAACAACCGCCGCGCACCATAGTCGCGGTCCCGGCGGTCAGCCTGGCCGGGCGCGGAGGAGCGAGGCCCCCGACAGCGCCGCCGCCGGCGGGAGGAGCACGACGGCGGTGAGCCCGTAGCGGTAGCTGAACACCGACGCCGCGGCGGCGGTCAACAGGGCCACGACCGTGGCCGCGGCCAGCAGGGCGCCGTCGAGGCGCAACCGCCAGTCGCCGCGGCGCCGGACCAGCGCGACGATCACCACCAGCAGGCACGCCGCCAGTATCTGGCCCGACGTGTAGAAGAAGCGCTGGTAGCCGCGCAGCAGCCTTGACGCGCCGGTGTCGACCTTCGGGTCCGACACCATCCGGCTCACCCGCGCGTTCGGGTAGATCGCCTTCAGGTAGGGGACGATCGGCCCGAACTTCGTCGAGCCGTGGGGCCGGATCGGGCCGCGGTAGCCCGGGAACGTGGCGATCCGGGGGTTGTCGGGAAACTCCCACGGCGTGGGCTTGTAGTCGTTGGCCCCCAGGCGATGGCCCGGCTCGAAGTAGTGCGCGAAGTCGGCGCCGACCAGGCGCGCGTAGGCGGCCGGCCGGTCCTTGATGACGCGCAGCGCGAAGTCGCGGATCCGCGTGTCGTTGCTGTGCGACAGGTCGTGGATCGGGCTCACCTGGCCCCACAGCGTGTTCTGCGTGGTCAGGACGTGCCCTGGCTTGGGGCACAGGAAGCGCTCGTCCAGGGGCACGTTCATGCCGGCGCACTGGGCGAGCGGCTCCACGCGCGCGTAGAGGAAGCGCGAGCCCCACTGGTTCAGCGCGAAGTGCCCGTGCTGGGCGTCGAAGATCGCCGCGTAGGCGGCGGTGATCAGCACCCACGGGACGACGAACGAGACGAGGCCCCGCCAGCCCAGCCGCCGCACCAGCACGTAGAGCACGAACACCGCGAGGAACGGGGCGCCGACGCTGCGCACGAGGCCGGCGTAGCCGAGCAGCAGCCCGGCGACGGCGATCGCCGGCAGCCCGGGCCGGTCGGGCCACAGCAACAGGACGATCGCGCCGACCACGCAGGCGTGGAACAGCGTGTCGGACATGATCGCGTGCTCGATCGCCATCTGGTAGGCGTCGAACGCGAGTGGGACGACGCCGAGCACGGCCAGCCAGCGCGGCACGCCGCGGTGGACCAGCAGCGCGTAGAGCAGCGCCACCATGCCCAGCGCGAGCAGGTGCTGGGTCACGATCAGCGCGCCGGCGCTGCCCGCCCGCCAGAACGGCGCCACGAACAGCGCGTAGCCGCTCACCCGCTGCAACATCAGCGTGCCGGTGGCCGCGACGTCGACGTAGCCGTTGCTGTCGGTGAACCAGATCCCCGGGTAGATGGCCACGAGCGCGACCGCCCGGAGGGCGATACCGGCGGTCAGAACCGCGACCAGCGCGCGGTGGCGCCACAACAGCGCCGCCGCCGCGCGGCGGTCCCACGCCGGCCGGCTCAGGGCCCGCAGGCGGCTTGTCGTCGCCTCGACGCCGGTCACGCTGGCCACCGTAGCAACGGCTCAGTGCGGTTTGACGGCGATCCGCCCGGCCGCGATCGGGACCAGCAGCAGCGGCTCGCCGGTGCGCTCCACGAACTCGTCGACCGCCTTGCGCGCCCCCTGCCAGGTGGAGTAGTCGTCGAAGATCAGCACGCCGCCCGGCGGCACCCGCGCGTACAGGTGCTCGAGCTCGTGCCGGGTCGACTCGTACCAGTCGGTGTCGAGCCGCAGCAGGGCGATCCGGTCCGGGGCGTGCGCCGGGATGGTGTCCTCCACCTTGCCCACGTGGTAGTGGATGCGGTCGGCGGGATAGCCGGTCTCTGCCATCGCCGCCCGGACGTCCTCGAGGCTCGCGACCGCCCAGATCTTCGCCTCGCGGGACTGGCGGGCCAGCAGCTCCGCCGCCGGCGTGCCGTCGAGCGCCCGGTCCTCCTCCGTCGGCTCCGACATGCCCTCGAACGTGTCGTACAAGTGCAGGTCCCGGTCGCTGATGCCGTGGTCGAGCAGGGCCAGGGCGACGGCCTGCATGCTGCCGCCCCGCCACACGCCGCATTCCACCAGCGCGCCCGGGATGTCGTGGTCGACGATGTACCGGACGGACAGGACCAGGGCGTTGATCTTCTCGTGCGCGGTCATCGTCCGCGGACGGACGGTGCGGACGATCGTCTTGACCTCGTCCTCGTAGTAGCCCGGCATCTGCTTGGCGAGCCGCCCCTTCCGGGGCGGCGGCGGCGCCGCCGGCGGCGGCTCCGGCTGCGGCAGGCGCGCCGGGTTGATCAGCTTGTAGCCCGTCGCTCGGAAGAGCCCGGTGTTGGCGATGTTCCTCCAATCCACGCGCCCGCAGCGTACCGGCGTCCCTGTGGAGAACGTGAGAGCCGGGGTGTTACCTTGGCTCGCCGCATGGCACCGCTGCTCAGCTTCGTGGTCAACGGCGACGGCCCGGACGGGCTCACCGGCCCGGAGCTGGCGGAGGTCGAGGTGATCCGCGTGGGCGGCGCCCCCGGCGCGGACCCGCGGGTGCGCGCGCTGCCCGCGCCGGCCGGCGGCCCGCCCGCAGCGCTCGCCGCCGGCCTGGACGCCGCCACCGGCGAGTACGTGTGGTGCCTGGAGGCGGGCGCCGCGCCGGCCCCGGGGGCGATCGCCGCGGTGGCCGAGCGCCTGCGCGCCGAGGCGCCCGACGTGCTGCTGGTCGACCCCGGCGGCCGCAAGCGGCTGCTCGAGCGGGTGGCCGGCGACGGCCTGGTCACACTCGACCGCCGCCCGGGCCTCGCCGCGGCGGCGCCGCGCCTCGGCGACAAGATCCTCCGGCGGACATTCCTGCGCGAGCTCGGCCTGCGCCTCGCGCCGGGCTCGCGCGGCGCACTCGCGCTGACCTGGCCGGCGCTGCTCGCCGCCGAGCGGATCGCCGCCGTGCCGGACGCGCGCGTGAAGCTGCCCGCGCCCGCTCCCGGCCCGCCGGAGGAGATCGCGCCCGCATTCGCCGCCGTGTTCGCCTTCCTGGACGCCCACCCGGAAGTGCCCGACGGGCGCCGCCGGCTCGTCCTGCCCGCGCTGCTGCAGCACGAGCTGGCCCGCTTGCGCCGGCTGCCCGCCGGCGAGCGCGCGGCCGCGTTCGCCGCGCTGTCGGACAGCTGGCGCCGGCACCGCCGCGGCGACGAGGCGGTGCGCGGCGGCCGGGCGGCGCGGCTGGAGACCCGGCTCGTGGCCCGCGGCGCCCACCGCCCGTTCGCCGCGCTGGAGACCGCGCTGCGCGCCCGGCGCCTGGTCCGGCGCGTCCGCCGGCGCGCCCGGCGCACGGGGGTGACGGTCAAGCGCCGGCGGCTCGACCGGCTCTACCGCCGCCGGCGGCGCGCGCCGATCGACCCGCAGCTCGCCGTCTTCGCCGCGTACTGGTACCGCGGCTATTCGTGCAACCCGCGGGCGATCTACGAGACGGCGCGCGAGCTCGTCCCCGGCCTGCGCGGCGTGTGGGTCGTCCACCGCGACGCCGTGGACGCGATCCCGGAGGGCGTCGAGTACGTGGTGGCCAACACCCGCGAGTACTTCGACGTGCTGGCCCGCGCGCGTGTGTTCGTCAACAACGTCAACTTCCCGAACCACTTCGTCAAGCGGCCCGGGGCCGTGATGGTGGAGACGCACCACGGCACGCCGGTCAAGGCGATGGGCCTCGACCTGCAGAAGTCGCCGATCGTCAGCCGCACGATGGACTTCGCCGGCCTGCGCGCACGCGTCTCGCGCTGGGACTACAGCATCTCGTCCAACCGCTTCTCCAGCGAGATCTGGGAGCGCGTGTACCCGGGCGACTACGAGACGCTCGAGGTCGGCTACCCGCGCAACGACGCGCTCGTCAACGCCGGCCCGGAGGACGTGCGCCGGATCCGGGCGGAGCTGGGCATCGAGCCCGGCCAGGTGGCGGTGCTCTACGCCCCCACCCACCGCGAGTACCGCTCGTCCTATGCGCCCGTGCTCGACGTCGCCGCGGTGGCCGACGCGCTCGGCCCCGGCCATGTGCTGCTCGTGCGCGCGCACTACTTCTACCGGGCCGACCGCCAGATCGAGGCGCTGCACCGCGCCGGCCGGATCCGCGACGTCGCCGGGCACCCGTCGGTCGAGGCGCTGTGCCTTGCGGCGGACGTCCTGCTCACCGACTATTCATCCATCATGTTCGACTACGCCGTGCTCGACCGGCCGATCGTCATCCACGCGCCCGACTGGGAGGCCTACAAGACGCTGCGCGGCGTCTACTTCGACCTGACGACCGAGCACCCCGGCGTGTTCACCCGCACGGAGGACGAGGTCGTCGATGCGCTGCGCACCGGCGCCTTCCAGGAACCGGCGACGCGCGCCCGCGCGGCATTCCGGGCCCGCTTCTGCGCGCTCGACGACGGCCGCGCCGCCGAGCGCGTCGTGCGCCGCGTCTGGCTGGGCGAGCGGGAGGTGACCGCTCCCCGCCCGGCGATGATCGGCGGATGAGCGGAGCCGACGCACGCCGGCTGGTGCTGGTCGCGGGCGCGGGGCGGAGCGGCACGAGCCTGCTGTCCGGGATCCTGGGCCAGCTCGGCCTCCACATCCCGAAGCCGGAGGTCGAGGCGAATTCGACGAACCCGCGCGGCTTCGGCGAGCCCCGCTGGGTGGTGGACTTCCACTGGCGCCTGCTCCGGGCCGCGCGCGTGGAGGTCAACGACGCCCGCCCGTCGGCGTGGACGGCGATGGCGAGCACCGCCGAGAGCGAGGAGGTCCGCTCCGAGCTGCGCGAGTGGCTGTATCGCGAGCTCGACGGCAACGCGGCGATCGTGGTCAAGGACCCGCGCACCGCGTGGTTCCTGCCGCTGTGGCTGCGCACGTCGCGCGAGCTCGGCGTGCAGCCGGACTTCGTGACGATGCTGCGCCACCCTGCGGAGACCGTGACCAGCGCGACCAAGTCCTACGGCGAGTACCTGCCCGCGGCCGCCCGCGCCGGCGCCTGGGCCAACGTGTCGCTGGAGACCGAGCGGGCCACCCGCGGCGCCCGCCGGGCGTTCGTGCGCTACGAGGACCTGCTGGCCGACTGGCGGCTCGAGATCGCGCGCGTGGGCGAGCGGCTGCAGCTGCCGCAGCTCAGCGCCCCCGAGCTGTCCCGGGCAGCCGGCGTGGACGAGTTCGTCGACCCCACGCTGCACCGTAACCGCCTCGGCTGGGACGACCTCGAGCCGCCGGTGCCGCCGCGCGTGCGCGACGTGGTGGACGCCGCCTGGCTGCGCCTGCAGGCGCTGTCCGGGCCCGACGGCGACAGCGCCGCGGCGCTGGCCGCGCTGGACGAGGCCCGCGCGGCCTACGAGCAGCTCTACGCCGACGCCGAGGCACTCGTGCACTCCTCCATCCGGGCCCGCCGCGTCCGCCCCGCGCCGCCGCCCACGTTGTACGTGCAGCTCGCCCGCCGCGTACCGGCGCCGGTGCGCAAGGGCATCCGCCGGATGCTGCGCGTTTCCTAGGATCACCCGCGCATGCCGCGGGTGAGCGTCGTCGTCCCGATCTACAACGTCGAGCCGTATCTCGAGCGCTGCCTCGACTCGCTCGCCACGCAGACCTACGCCGATCTCGAGATCGTGATGGTCAACGACGGCTCGACCGACGGCAGCGCCGAGATCGCCGAGGCGTTCAGCGCGCGCGACTCCCGCTTCCGCCTGGTCGAGCAGCCCAACCGCGGGCTGAGCGCCGCGCGCAACACCGGCATCGACGAGGCCGGGGGCGAGTTCCTGGCCTTCGCCGACAGCGACGACATCGTCGCGCCGGCGGCCTACGAGCTGCTGGTGGGCGCGCTGGACGAGTCGGGCTCGGACCTGGCCACGGGCAACGTGCACCGGCTGTCGAGCACGGGCAGCCGGCAGGTCGGCTTCCTCGCCAATGCGTTCGCCGAGACGCGGTTGGGCACGCACATCCGCCGCGACCGCCAGCTCATGCACGATCGCATGGCCTGGAACAAGCTGTGGCGGCGGTCGTTCTGGGACCGCGAGGGCCGGCGCTTCCCCGAGGGGCGGATCTTCGAGGACACGCCGGTCACGCTGCCGCTGCACTTCGCCGCGCGCGCGGTCGACGTCATCTCCGACGTCGTCTACTACTGGCGCCTGCGCGAGGGCGCGGACCTGTCGATCACCCAGCGGCGCACCGAGCCGCGCGCGCTGCGCGACCGCCTGACCGCCATCCAGGAGGTCGGCGACTACCTGCGTCAGCGCGGGCTGCGGCGGGAGAAGCGCTACTACGACAGGGTCGTGGTGGGCGACGACCTCCGGCACTACGTCAACGTGCTCGACGAGGCCGACGACGAGTACCGGCAGCTGTTCTTCGACCGCGTCAACGCGTTCCTCGACGGGGTGAGCCCGCGCGCGTTCGCCCGGCTGCCGGCCACCGAGCGGCTCAAGTGGCAGCTCGTGCGGCGGAGGATGCTGCCCGAGTTGCTGGAGATCCTGCGCTTTCAGCGCGAGGACCTGCCCGAGACCGCGCCGGTGAAGGTCCGCGGCCACTGGTACCTCGACCATCCCTATCGCACCGACCGCCGGCTGAAGCTGCGCCACTCGCTGTTCCGCGTGGACCGCGAGCTGCGCTTCTCCACCGGGCTCGACGTGCTCGACTGGCAGGACGGCAAGCTGCGGATCGAGGGCTGGGCGTTCCTGGACGGCATCGGCGCCCCGGACAGGAGCTCGCAGCGGATCACGCTGACCGCGCTGCCGCGCGGCCGGCTGCGGGCGCTGAAGCTGCGCGCGGGCGGCGTCCGCGTGCGGGCGACGCCGATGCCGCGCCCCGACCTCGTCGCGGCCAGCGGCACCGAGCTGGCGGACGTGGGCTGGGCGGGCTTCGCCGCCACGCTCGACGCGCGCCGGCTGGGCGCGAAGCCCGGGCGCCGCGACCTCTACATCACGGTGCGCAACGGGCTGGTCTGGCGGGCGCGCTCGCGCTTCAACCCCCAAGCGGCCCGGCCGCTGCGCGCCGCCGAGGCGGTGCTGGACAACGGCACCGTCGTGGCCACCGCCCCCGCGCCGACCGGCGAGGTGGCGGTGCACGTGCACGCGGAGTGGGCGATCGCCCGGGCCCACCGGCGCGACGGCGACGTGCTGGAGCTCACCGGCGACCTGCGCGTCTCCGGCACGCCGAAGCTCCAGGCCCGCCGGCGCCGCGGCAAGGCGCGCCACGCCTGGCCGCTGGAGGTCGCGGGAGACCGGTTCACCGCGCGCGTCCCGCTGAGCGACCTGGCCGGCGCCGACGCGGCCTGGGAGCTGTGGGTCGGCAAGCGGCGGCTGACGCTGGACGCGGCCGAGCCCGCGGGCGCCTGGCGCCACGGCGATCTCGAGGTCGCGCTCGAGCGGGCCATGGACGGCGGCGCCACGCTCAGCGTCCGCCCGCCCCGCGGCACGATCACCCGGGCACAGTGGGGTGACGACGGCACGCTCGAGCTGGCCGGCGAGCTGCGGGCCGAGAACGCGCGCGCGCTCGTGCTGGAGGGGCGGCATTCACTGGAGCGCCACGCCTTCCCGCTCGCCGCGGCCGGCCCCGGCGAGCTGGCCGTCCGGATCGCTCCGGACGCGATCCCGTCGCTGGCCGGCGAGCGGCCGCTGCGCGCGGACGCGTGGGCGCTGCGGCTGCAGGGTGACGGGCCCGAGACGCCGGTCACGCTGAGCCCGGAGCTCTATGACCGGTTGCCGCTGCGGGCGGTCGTCGACCGCAAGCCGTACCGGCTCGGCATGGACCCCGAGGGCGACGCGATCCTGCTGGTCGAGCGCGACCTCGACGACGACGAGCGCGGCCGCCGCCCGCAGCGCCGGTTGCGCGCCACGCTGTACGCCGGCGGCCGGACCGAGCCGCTGCGCGACGCCGTCCTGTTCGTCAGCCTGAGCGGCCGCCAGTTCGCCGGCGACCCGCGGGCCATCCACGCCGAGCTGGCGCGCCGCGGCGGCCCGCTGGAGCAGCTCTGGGTGGTGCGCGACGGCCGCTGCCGCGTCCCCGCCACGGCCACGGTGGTGCGCGAGAGCGGCCGCGAGCACTACGAGGCGCTGGCCCGCTCCCGCTACGTGGTGGTCGACGGCCACTTCCCCGAGTGGTTCGAGCGCCGGGCGGACCAGGTGTGCCTGCAGACCTGGCACGGCACGCCCGTGCGGCTGCTCGGCCGCCAGGCGCCCGCGCCCGCCCGCGCGGACCGCCGTTACGAGCGCATCCACGAGCGCCAGGCGCCCAACTGGCAGTACGTGGTGGCGCAGAACGCGCTCGGCGCCGAGGCGCTGCAGGCCGCCTACGCGCCCGCGGGCGAGATCCTGGTGACGGGCGCGCCGCGCACCGATGCGCTGGCCGGCGACGGGCTCGCGCGCCTGGGCGCGGAGACGCGCCGGCGGCTCGGGCTGCCGGAGGGCGTGCGCGTGGTGCTCTACGCGCCGACGTTCCGCGACACCGCACGCGACGGCCAGGGCCGCCGCCGGCTCGACGCGCCGTTCGACCCGGCGCCGCTGCGCGCCGCGCTCGGCCCCGACGCGGTCGTGCTGTTCCGCCCGCACCCGACCGTCTACGACCCCGCGCCGGCCACCGCCGACGGTTTCGTGCGCGACGTCCGCGACTACCCGGACGCGACCGACCTGCTGGCGGCGGCCGACGTGCTCGTCACCGACTACTCATCGCTGCTGTTCGACTATGCCGGCACGGGACGGCCGATGCTGTTCTTCGCCTACGACCTCGACGTCCAGCGCGGCGGGTTCACCTTCGACTACGAGGCCCGCGTGCCGGGCCCGGTGCTGCGCAGCAGCGCGGCCCTCGCGGAGGCGCTGGGCGACCTCGACGCCGTGGCCGCCGAGTACGCGGAGCGCCGGAGCGCGTTCGCGGCCGAGCACTGCGCGCTCGACGACGGCCGCGCCTCCGCCCGCGTCGTGGACCGGGTGTTCGATGGCTGAGCTGCTCCACCTGCGGGTGGGCGAGACCGAGCTCGCCGTCGCGGGGCGCGGCGCCGCCGGGGAGCTGGTGGCCCGCCGCCGGCATGACGACCGCGAGGTGCGGGTGCCGGCGCAGGTGGCGGACGGCGCGTTCTCCGCCCGGCTGCCACTGGCGCCGCTGGCCGGCGGCGCCGGCGAGGACGTGTGGGACGTGTTCGCCGGCGAGGAGCGGTTGGAGCGCGCGCCGGACGACGTGACCGGCGCGGTCGTCTACCCGGCGCGGCGGATCGACGACCGCGAGGTGCAGCCGTTCGTCACCCCGGAGGGCGGGCTGGCCGTTCGCTCCGCCCCGCCCGCCCCGCCGCCCGCGCCGCGGGTCACCGTGAGCGGCCGGCGGGTGCGCGCCCCGCTGCGCCGGGCGGTCGAGCTGCGCGTCGCCACCGCGGTGCAGGCGGTCGCGCTGCGGCTGCTGCGGCGTGCGCTGGCGGGCGGCGAGCATGGGCCCGGCGGCGTGCACATCCTCATCACCCACGCGTTCGGGATGGGCGGGACGGTCCGCAGCGCGCTCACGCTGGCCGGCGAGCTGGCGCCGACCCGGCCCGTGGAGATCATCAGCGTCCACCGGGCGCGCGAGGCGCCGTTCTTCCCGTTCCCGGACGGCGTGCGGGTCACCGTGCTCGACGATCGCCGGCCGGAGCACGGCCCCGGCGGCCTCCTGCGCCGGCTGCTCAGCCGCCTGCCGAGCCTCCTGATGCACCCCGACGACCACATGTTCGCCCACTGCAGCGCCTGGACCGACGTGCGGCTCGCCCGCCACCTGCGCGCGTTGCGCGGCGGCGTGCTGATCACCACGCGCCCCGGGTTCAACCTGCTGGCCGCCCGGGCGCGGCCGGGCGCGCTGGTGACCGTCGGCCAGGAGCACATGCACGTCGGGGCGCACCTGCCCGGCATCACGCGGGCGATGCGGCGCCACTACGGCGGGCTCGACGCGCTCGCCGTGCTCACGGAGGGCGACGAGCACGACTATCGCGAGCTGCTGCGCGGCGCGCCGACGCGGGTCGTGCGCATCCCCAACGCCGTGCGCGAGCTGCCCGGCGGCGCGGCGTCGCCGGACGCGAAGGTGGTGGTGGCCGCCGGGCGGCTGAACCGCCAGAAGGGCTTCGACCTGCTGATCCGGGCGTTCGCGCCGGTGGCGGCTGCGCACCCGGACTGGCAGCTGCGCATCTACGGCCGCGGCGTCGAGCGCGACGCGCTGCGCGAGCAGATCCTGGCCGCGGAGCTCTACGAGAACGTCTTCCTGATGGGCCCGACCGAGCGGCTGGGCGAGGAACTGGCGAAGGGCTCGGTGTTCGTGCTCAGCTCGCGCTTCGAGGGGTTCGGGCTCGTGCTGGTCGAGGCGATGAGCAAGGGCCTCGCCGTCATCAGCTTCGACTGCGAGCGCGGCCCCGCCGACATCATCGCCGACGGGTGCGACGGCGTGCTCGTGCCCGACGGCGACGTCCCCGGGCTCACCCGCGCGCTGCTGGCGGTGATCGGGGATCCGGAGCGGCGGGCGCGGCTCGGCGCGGCCGGCCGCGAGACGGCCCGCCGCTACGACCCGGCGGCGATCGCCGACCGCTGGCAGGCGCTGGCCGATGCGCTCCTGACCGAGCGCTAGGGTCAATCCGGCCGCGAATGAGCGCACACGGATCGACACCCGGGTCGGTGGCCGCGCCCGCCCCGCCGGCGCCCGTCCCGCCGGGGGCGCTCGAGGCCGTGCTGCTCACCGGAAGCCCGGCGGCGGCGCTGCCGTTCGCCGGCGGCACGCTGCTCGACCGGCTGCGCGGCCAGCTCGGGTCGCTCGGCGCGCAGTCGGCGCACGTGCTCACCGGGGACGCCGCCGAGGACCTGCGGGCGATCGCCGCGGTCGCCCGGGCCGGCGACGGGCCGCTCGTGATCGCCCCCGGCGACGTGCTCGCCCACCGCGAGGCGCTGGCCGCGCTCCTGGCCGACCCGCGGCTGGATACGGCGATCCTGGCCGGGCCGGACGGCCCGCCGGTGCGCACCGCGCTCGGCCGCGTGGTCGCCGCCGGCTCGGCCTTCCACCGCGTGCGCGAGCCGGACGCGGGCTTCGCCGGCGTGCTCAAGGTCGCGCGCGGCGACCGCGCGCGGCTGGCGGACGTGGCCGAACGGCTCGCGGCGCACGCCACCGAGTGGGACGACGACCCCGCCGCGCTGCTGGTCGTCGGGCTCGTGCGCGCGGACGTGCGGGTGGGCGTCGCCCGGCTCGGCGGGCTGACCTGCGCGCGGCCGCAGACGCCGGGGGACGTGGCCGCCGTGGCGCGCGAGCTGGCCGGCCACGACGAGGATCGCGTGCGGCTCGACGCCGCCGTCAAGGCCAACGACGGCGTCTTCACCACGTTCCTGGTGAGCCCGTACTCCAAGTACCTCGCCCGCTGGGCCGCACACCGCGGCCTCACGCCCAACCAGGTGACCACCGCCTCGCTGCTGCTGGGCCTCGCGGCGGCGGCGGCGTTCGCCGCCGGCACCCGCGCGTGGCTCGTCGCCGGCGCGCTGCTGCTGCAGGTGGCGTTCGCCGCGGACTGCGTCGACGGCCAGCTGGCCCGCTACGCCCGCCGGTTCTCGGCGCTGGGCGCCTGGCTGGACTCCGTCTTCGACCGCGTGAAGGAGTACGCCGTCTACGCCGGGCTCGCGCTCGGCGCCGGCGGCGCCTGGGTGCTCGCCGGCGCCGCGCTGGCGCTGCAGACGTGCCGCCACTTCGTCGAGTTCTCCTACGCGGCCGCGAGCGCCCCGGCCGGCGGCGGCCCGCAGCCGCCGCTGGAGGAGCCCGACGACGCGCCGCCGACCAGCGCGCCGCGACCCACGGGCACGCCCCGCTTCGTGTGGCTGCGCAAGCTCATGGGGTTCCCGATCGGCGAGCGGTTCGCGGTGATCTCGCTGGCCGCCGCGATCGGGTCGGCCCGCGCCGCGCTGATCGCCGTGCTCGCCTGGGGCGGGCTGGCCGCCGTCTACACCGTCGCGGGCCGGAGCCTGCGGGCGCTGCGATGACCGCGCTCGCGCTCTACCGCGACGACGGGCCGCTCGCCCGCGCGCTGAGCGGCGCCGGGCGGCCGGCGCTCGCGGGCGTGGTCGCCGCCGCCGTGCCGCTGGCGGTCGCGCTCGCCGCGGGCGCCTCGCCCGGCGTGCTCGCGGCCTGCGCGGCCTGGGCCGTGCTGGCGGCCGGGGCGACCGGCGGCGAGCCGGCCGGCCGGCTCGCCTGGCTCGTGCCGCCGGGGCTGCGTGCGGTCGAGTACGGCGGCCTGCTCGGGCTGGCGGCCGCGGCCGCCTCCGCGGCGGCCGGCTTCGCGCTCCTCGCCGCCGTGGCCTTCCGGCACTACGACCTGCACTACCGGCGGCGCCTGCGCGGCGCCGAGCCGCCCCGCTGGGTCGGCCTCGTGGGCGGCGGCTGGGACGGGCGGCTGCTCGTGGCCGCCGCGCTGCTGCTCGCCGGCGCGCCGCGCGGCGTGTTCTTCGCGCTCGCCGGGCTGCTCGCCGCCGCGTTCGCGGGCGAGGCCGCGGCCGGCTGGATCGGGTTCGCCCGCACGGGCCATCGCGTGGACGACGTGGAGGACGAGGAGTGATCGGGATGGTGCTGGCCGCGGGGAAGGGCGAGCGGTTGCGGCCGCTGACCGATGCGCTGCCGAAGACGCTGCTGCCCGTGGACGGCGAGCGGACGATCCTCGACGTCGTGCTGGCCAACTTCGCCGCCGTCGGGCTGGAGCGCGCGGTGGTGGTGACGGGCTTCGCCGCCCACCGCGTCGACGAGCTCGTTCCCGAGCTGGAGCGCCGCCACGGCCTGGCGGTCGAGACCGTGTTCAACCCGAAGGCCGAGGAGTGGAACAACGCGTACTCGCTGTGGTGCGCGCGCGCACACTTCGGCGCCGGCGTGCTGTTGTCCAACGGCGACACCGTGCACCCGCCGACGGTCGAGGAGGACGTGCTGGGCGCCCGCGACGGCGCCGCGGTGACGATCGCCGTCGACCGCCACAAGCCGCTGGCCGCCGAGGAGATGAAGGTGCACCTCTCGCCTGCCGGACGGCTGGAGCGGATCAACAAGGCGCTCGACCCCGCGACGGCGCACGGCGAGTACATCGGGATCACGCTGATCGAGCCGGCCGGCGGGCAGGCGCTGGCCGACGCGCTCGAGGCCACCTGGCGGCGCGACCCCGGGCTGTACTACGAGGACGGCTTCCAGGAGCTGGCCGACCGCGGGGAGCACGTCGGCGCGGCGCCGATCCGCCCGGTCGACTGGGTCGAGGTCGACGATCACGCGGACCTCGCGCGGGCCCGCGCCATATGCCGCTCCTGAGCCGCATGATCGGCGCCCCGCTCGCCGTGGAGATCGGCGCGGGGACGGTGTCGCGGCTCGCCCCGCTGCTGGCCGACCGGCGCATCTCGTCCGGCGGCCACGTCGCCGTCGTGGTGGGGCCGGGGCTGGGCGGTGAGCTGGCCGAGGCGCTGCGCCCGCAGCTCGGCAACGCCGTGTTCAAGATGGTCGACGAGGGCTCGGTCGAGGGCCGCGCTGGAGCTCGGGCGCGAGCTGCGCACCGGCTTCTACGACGCGCTGGTGGGCATCGGCGGCGGCCGCACGCTCGACGTGGCCAAGCACGCGGCCTCGCTCAACGGGCTGCCGATGGTGTCGGTGGCGACGAGCCTGGCCCACGACGGGCTGGCCTCGCCTGTGGCGTCGCTGACCGAGGGCGGGCGCAAGGGCTCCTACGGCGTGCAGATGCCGATCGCCGTGATGGTCGACCTCGACTACGTGCGCCGGGCCGACCCGGAGCTGCGGCAGGGCGGCATCGGCGACGTGCTCAGCAACCTGTCGGCGATCGCCGACTGGCGGCTGGCCGAGCGCGACCGCGGCGAGGCGGTCGACGGGCTCGCCGCGACGTTCGCGCGCACGGCGGCGCTGGCCATCCTGCACCGCGACGACGGGATCGACGACGACCCGTTCCTCGCCGCGCTGGCCGAGGCGCTCGTGCTGTCCGGCCTCGCCATGGCCACGGCCGGCTCGAGCCGGCCCTGCAGCGGCGGCGAGCACGAGATCGTCCACGCGGTCGACCACTACTTCCCGGGCACGGCCGGGCACGGCCAGCTGGTCGGCATGGCCACGCTGTTCACCTGCTTCCTGCGCGGCGAGCACGACCGGGTGGCGCGCCTGGACGCCGTGCTGCGCCGCCACGGCCTGCCGCGCACGCCGGCCGACCTCGGCCTGACCGAAGCGCAGTTCGCCGAGGCCGTGGTGCACGCGCCGGAGACCCGCCCGGACCGGTACACGGTCCTGGAGCGCCTGCAGCTCGACGCGGCCGGGGCGCGGCGGGCGCTGCTGGAGCACCTGGAGGCGCTCGGGTGACCATGGCGGAGTTCCGGGCGGTCGTGCAGCCGCCCGGGCTGCTGGACCGCAACAGCGGCGAGCACTGGGCCGGCCGCCTGTACGTGCGCCGCTACTCGCCGTACCTGACCCGCGCGCTGACCGGCACGCCGGTGACGCCGAACGCCGTGACCTGGGCGATGATCGCCGCCGGGCTGCTCGCCGCGCTGGCGCTCACGCTGCCCGGGCTGGCCGGCGCGGTCCTCGCCGTCGTAGCCATCCAGCTGCAGATCCTGTTCGACTGCTCGGACGGCGAGCTGGCGCGCTGGCGCGACCAGAAGTCGCCCGCCGGCGTCTACCTGGACCGGCTCGGCCACTACCTGACCGAGGCCGCGCTGCCGATCGGGCTCGGCATCCGGGCCGACGGCGGCTGGCAGGACACCGGCACGTATACGACGCTCGGCCTGATCGTGGCCGTGCTCGTGCTGCTGGTGAAGTCAGAGACCGCGCTCGTCCACGTCGCCCGCGCGGAGGCGGGGCTGCCGCTCGTGCGCGACACCGCCGCGGTGGCCGCCCCGCGCGGCTCGCTGCTGCGCACGCTGCGCCGCGCGGCCGGGCGGGCGCCGTTCTTCCGCGCGTTCGTGGCCATCGAGTTCACGCTGCTGGCGCTCGCCGCGGCCGTGGCCGACGCCATCCACGGCGGGCTGACGTTCACCCGCGCGCTGGTCTGGGTGCTGCTGCCGGTCGCCGCGCTCACCGCCGTGGGACACCTGCTGGCCATCCTCGCCTCCGACCGGCTGCGATGACCCCGGGCTTCGGCTGCGTCGTGCTCAGCGCGGGTCGCTCGGCGGACGACCTGGCCCGCGCGCTCGCCTCGCTGCAGGCCCAGGCGGGCGTGGAGACGGACATCGTGGTGGTGGGCAACGCCTGGGCGCCGGCGGGCCTGCCGGACGGGGTGCGGTCGGTCCACCTGCCGGAGCCCGTGGGCATCCCCGCCGGGCGCAACGCCGGCGTCCCGGCGGTGGCGGGGGAGCTGCTGTTCTTCCTCGACGACGACGCGAGCCTGGCCGCGCCGGACGCGCTCGCGCGCGTGGCCCGCGCCCTGACGCCCGACGTGGGCGCGCTGCAGCTGCGCGTCGACCCGCTGGGCGGCGGGGCGCCGCTGCGGGAGTGGGTGCCGCGGCTGCGGGCCGGCGACCCGGCCCGCAGCGGCGACGTCACCGCCCTGTGGGAGGGCGCCGTGGCCCTGCCCCGGGCCGTGTTCGACGAGGTCGGCGGCTGGCCCGGCGAGTTCCGCTTCGTCCACGAGGGCGTCGACCTCGCCTGGCGCGTGCTCGACGCGGGCTACCGCGTGCGCTACTGCGGCGACGTCGCCGTCCTGCACCCGCTGCCGGCGCCGGGCACGGCCGTCCGCCACGGCTACTCGCTCTACTTCGGCGCCCGCAACCGGGTCCTGCTGGCCCGCCGCCACCTGCCGCTTCCATTGGGGGTCATCTACGCGCTCAGCTTCGGCCTGCGGATCGCTCCGCGGCTGCGCTCGGCCGCGTCCGCGCGTGCCGTCCTGCGCGGCTACCGCGACGGCCTGCAGGCCCCGACGCGGCGGCGCCGGCTGCGGGCCCGCACGCTGTGGCGGATGACCCTGGCCGGACGGCCTCCAATTCTCTAATGTGGGTCGCAGTAGCCTGAGGGGCCGCCGATGACGCCGACAGAGACCTCGACGATCGAGCGCAGCCTCTCCACGCAGCGGCACGTCCACGAGCCGCACCGGATCGGGCTGCCGCCGCTGGTTCCCTACTGGCAGGCCCTGTGGCAGCGCCGCGAGTTCGCCATGGAGCTGGCCCGCACGAAGCTGCGCGCCCAGAACTACGACACGATGTTCGGCCAGCTGTGGCTGATCCTGAACCCGCTGCTGCTGGTCGGCGTGTACTTCCTGCTGGTGGACATCATCCGCCACGGCCAGCACCCGCCGCACTTCTTCGCCCGGCTGATGGCCGCGGTGTTCGCGTTCCAGCTCGTCCAGGACTCGATCCGCCAGGGCGCGAAGTCGGTGGTGGAGGGCGGCAAGCTCATCCTCAACACGGCGTTCCCGCGGCTGCTGCTGCCGATCGCCTCGGTGCTGACCGGCTGCATCCGCTTCGTGCCGACGATGGGCATCTACGTGGTCGTGCACCTGCTCTCGGGGCTGCCGGTCAACCTCACGACCCTGTGGGTGCTGCCGCTGGCCGCCCTGTTCATCCTGCTCGCCGCGGGACTGTCCATCCTGGTCGCCGCCGCCCAGGTGTACTTCCGCGACCTGTCGAGCTTCCTGCCATACCTGCTGCGGATGTGGATGTACATCTCGCCCGTGCTGTGGGCCGCCAAGGACGTCCCGGACGGCTACCACTGGCTGCTGGTGGTCAACCCGGCGGCGCCGCTGCTGGACGCCTGGAACCAGGTGCTGCAGTTCGGCCGGCCGCCGACGTACCACGAGCTGGCACTGGGCGTCGGCTACTCGGTCGTGTTCCTGTTCGTCGGCTGTGTGTTCTTCATGTCGAGGGAGCGTGAGTTTGCCGTCCGTCTCTGAGGCCACCAGCATTCGCGTCGAGGATCTGTCGGTCACCTACCGGACGTCGCTGGAGCGCAAGCCGACGCTGCGCGGGACGCTGCTGCGGCTGGGCCGGCGCGAGCGCATCTGGCGCGAGATCGAGGCGGTCAAGGACGTCTCGTTCGAGGTCAGGCACGGCCAGGTGCTCGGCGTGGTCGGCGCCAACGGCGCCGGCAAGTCGACCCTGCTGCGCACGATCGCCGGCATCCTGCCGCCCACCCGCGGCCGGGTGACCGTGCACGGTCAGGTGAGCACGCTGCTGGCGCTCGGCGTCGGCTTCAACGCCGACCTGACCGGCGCGGAGAACGTGCTGCTCGGCGGGCTGGCCGCCGGCCTGCGCAAGGACCAGCTGCAGGCCAAGTACGACGAGATCGTCGAGTTCGCCGAGCTCGAGGAGTTCATGGACATGCCGATGCGCACCTACTCATCGGGCATGTACGGCCGGCTGGCGTTCTCGGTGGCGATCAACATGGAGCCGGACATCCTGCTGGTCGACGAGGCGCTGTCGGTCGGGCGACGCGAAGTTCCGCCGCAAGTCGTTCGACCGCATGAAGGAGCTGTGCGAGCAGGCGCGGACGATCGTGCTGGTCAGCCACGCCATGGGCTCGATCCAGGAGCTCTGCCACGAGGCCGTGTGGATGCACAAGGGCGAGATGCGCAAGTGGGGCGAGACCGACGAGGTGGTCGAGGCCTACACGACGTTCCTCGAGGTGGGCGACGACGCGCTCACGATGGAGGAGCTGTGACGCACCCCGGCGCCGCGTACAGCCGGTAGCTGCGGTCCTGCGCGACCACGCGCCAGCCCGCGGGCGGGCGCGTGTGCGGGAACGCCGGGCCGTAGAAGCCCTTGGCGATCTTCGAGCGGCGCGGGACGACGAGCAGCTTGCCCAGCGGGCTGAGCCGGCGCTCGATCGTCCCCACGGAGCCCGGATCGCCGCCCAGCCAGTAGCGCAGGTAGGGGATCGGCCGGTGGTCGGCCGTGGCCAGCGGCCCGCAGGCGGCGAACGCGGCGCGCGTCGCCGGCGCCTGGGCGAACTGCCGCAGGTCGCCGTAGAGCTTGGCGTCCCGGGCGGTGAAGCGGTGCAGGTCGCGCAGCATCGCGACGTGCCAGGGGAGGTAGACGACCGAGCAGGCCAGCGCGGCCAGCCCGGCGATCTTCCAGCGCCGGCGGGCCGCGCCGTCCGGCAGCAGCGTGAAGCCGGCCACCGCGAGGCCGTAGAACAGGCACAGCAGCTCGGCCGGCGTACGCACGTAGCGGCCGATCAGCGGCAGCCCGAAGACCGGGCCGGCGACGAACACCAGGGTCAGCGTCGCGGCGGCGACGAGCGGCAGCAGGGCGCGCTTGAGGCGGTACACGTAGGCGAACGCGAGCCCGAGCGGGACGCCCACGACGAGCGGCTCGCGCAGGATGAAGCCGAAGTACTGCGCGGTCCAGTAGGGCACCTGCCAGACGTGGCGGCGGCGGCCGTTGGCCACGGCCAGCTGGGCCGTGCCGTGCAGCGAGTGCAGCGGGTCGCCGGTGACGAGCGCGTCGGTGACCGCCCAGAGGATCGGCGCGGCGAGGGCGATGGCGATCAGCGCCGCGCGCCGGCGGGCGTCGCTTGCCCGCCAGTTCCAGACCAGGTTGACGCCCGAGAGCAGCCAGGCCTCGGGGCGCAGCAGGCCGGCCAGGGCGAGCAGCACCGGCGCCCGGTAGCCCGTGCGCGGCCGGCGCGCCTCGGCCAGCACCGCGGCCAGCACGAGCGCGGCGAAGCCGGCGTCCTGGTAGGCCAGGACCGCGTCGCGCTGCAGCGCCGGCCGGGTGAGCACGGCCGCGGCGGCCACGATGCCCACCCAGCGGCCGAACAGCGTCTCGCCGAGCCGGTAGACGAGCCACACGCAGGCGCCGAACAGCAGCAGCGTGACCCAGGAGATGAGCGTGTCCGCGTGGTCGCCGAACGGCAGCGCCAGCGAGCTCAGGGCCGTCTCCAGCGGATGCGGCGTGGGCGCGAAGTCGGCCAGGTACTGCGGTTTGTGCCCGCGCCACAGATCGCGCGCCCACAGCAGCGCGTAGCGCGCGTCGTAGTTGAGGAACCACGGCCCGTAGACGAGCTTGAGGACGACGGCGACGGCGAGCGCGGTGAGCGCCGCGGGCGCCGCCCGGCGCGCCGCGGAGGCGGCGGAGTCGCGCGGGATCGCGGCCGGCGCCGGCGCCGTGGACGTGCCGGAGGCCATCGCGCCGCCACGATAGCGACGCGGTTCATGCGCGCCGTCGTCCCGCCCAGCTAGCCTCGGGGCGGTGCCCCAGCCCGTGGACCTGCTCGCCGTCGCCGCGGCGCCCGAGGGAGCGGGGCTCGTGGTCGCCGCGCTGGCGGCCGCGGTGGCGCTCTGTTCCGCCCAGCCGCGGCGCCGCGCCTGGGCGATGCCGGCCGCGCTCGGGCTCGCCGGGCTCGCGCTGGTGCCGGTCGCCCACTCGGAGTTCGGCGGCCATGAGAAGCTGGCCGCCGCCGGAGCCGCGGCCGGCGCGGTCGCGGTCGTGGTGCTGGCGTTCGTCGTGCACCGCCGGCCGGCCTGGCTTGGCCTCCTGGCGCTGGCGGCGCTGCCGTTCCGCGTCCCGGTGGGGGTCGGCGGCAGCACGGCGAGCCTGCTGCTCCCGCTCTACGCGGTGATCGGCGCCGGCGCCCTGTCGTACGCGGTCAGCCGCCTGCGCCCGGTCGAGGAGCCCGACCCGGAGCACGCGGACCGCCGCGTCGCGCTGCTGCTGCGCGTGCTCGCCGGGGTCGTCGTGCTCTACGCGCTGCAGTCGCTGTACTCGCAGGACGTCGACCAGGCGGCGAAGAACGTGTGCTTCTTCTACATCCCGTTCGCCGTGCTGACCCGGCTGCTGCTCGAAGTGCCCTGGACGCGCGGCCTGCTGCGGGCGGCGTTCGGGCTCGTGGCCGGCCTGGCCGTGCTGTTCGCCGTCGTGGGAATCGCCGAGTACGCCACCGGCCACCTGCTGCTGGTCAACGACAAGGTGCTGGCGGCCAACGAGCTGGAGCCGTACTTCCGCGTCAACTCGCTGTTCTTCGACCCCAGCATCTACGGCCGCTACGAGGCGCTGGCCATCGTGATGCTCGCTGCGGTGCTGCTGTGGAGCCGCCGGCCGCGCGACGGCGTGCTCATCGCCGGGGCGCTCGCGCTGCTGTGGGCGGGGATGGTGCTGTCGCTCTCGCAGTCGAGCTTCGCGGCGCTGCTGGCCGGCCTGGCCGCGCTCACCGCGCTGCGCTGGCAGGCGCGCTGGGTCGTCGCCGGGATGGCCGCGGCCGCGGCCGCGGCGCTCGTCGTGGTGCTGATCGTCCCCGGCGCCGTCGGGCTGCACTCGGACTCCACCCAAGCGCTCAACCGGGCGACGAGCGGCCGGGCGTCGCTGATCGCCGGCGCGCTGAAGATGGCCCGGGACCGGCCGCTGTGGGGCGAGGGCTCGGGCTCGTTCGCCGCCGTGTTCCCGCGCTTCGAGACGGTGATCACCCCGCAGCAGGCGACCGTGTCGCACACGATCCCGCTGACCGTGGCCGCCGAGCAGGGCGTCGTCGGCCTCGTGGCCTATGTCGCGCTGTTGTGGGCCGCCGCGCGGCTGCTGTTCGCCGGCCTGCGCGGCCGGCTGGCCCGCCGCCCTGACATCTACGCCATCGCCCGGGCCGCGGTCGCCGCCACGTTCGTCGCGCTCGTCGTGCACACCCTGGCCTACGCGGCCTACCTGGAGGATCCGCTGGCCTGGACGCTGCTGGCGCTCGGCGCCGCCCTGTTTGTGCGCCCGGAGCCCGAGCCGGCCGCCGCCCGGTCCGCTCATGAGCCGGCGGAGCTCGCGCCTCTAGCATGAGATCGGTGCTCCGCGCCCTCGCCGGCCGGTGGCGCATCCTGCTGGCGGCCGGCTTGGTGCTGGTCGTGGCAGCGGGCGCCGTCGGCTACAAGCTCACCCGCCGCCCGGGCGACGTGTCGAACCCGAACGTGGAGTTCGACAACCCCACGCCGGACCCGACGGCCACGCCGACGCCCACGCCCACGCCCACGCCGGGGAAGAAGAAGCAGCCCAAGCCGGTGGCGGACACGTTCCGCTGGCCGCTGTACGGCTACACGACGGACCACAAGCGGTCGTTCCAGCCGCCGGGCGGCCTGAACGGGCCGTTCAGGCGCATCTGGTACCGGCCGGCCAGCGCGCTGCTCGAGTTCCCGCCGGCGATCGCCGACGGCAAGCTCCTCCAACTCGCCGACGACGGCCAGCTCGTGGCGCTGAACAAGGCCAACGGCCGCCTGCTCTGGCGCAAGGACCTCGGCGCCCTGTCGGCCTCGACGCCCGCGGTCGCCGGCAACCGCGTGTTCGTGACGGTCCTCGAGACCCGCAAGGGCCTCAACCGCGGGCGGATCGTGGCCCTGGGGCTCAAGAAGGGCAACGTCATCTGGTCGCGCGCGTTCGGCAGCCGCTCGGAGTCCTCGCCGCTGGTCGACAGCGGCCGGGTCTACGTGGGCACCGAGGGCGGCCAGGTGTTCGCCTTCAACACCGCCAACGGCCACGAGCTGTGGAGCTACCGGGCGTTCGGCGCGGTCAAGGGCAGCCCGACCCTGTGGCAGGGCAAGCTGTACTTCGGCGACTACGGCGGCCGCGTGCAGGCCATCCAGGCGCGCAACGGCCACCGCGTGTGGGTGGCCAGCGAGTCCGGCAACTTCCTCCGCGGCGGGACGTTCTACTGCACCGCCGCCGTGGCCTTCGGCCGCGTCTACATCGGCTCCACGGACGGGCGCGAGTACTCGTTCTCGGCGCGCAACGGCAAGCTGGCGTGGGCCAAGCAGACCGGCGCCTACGTCTATTCCTCGGCCGCCGTCCAGAACACCGCGGGGCTCGGCCCGACGGTCTACTTCGGCTCCTACGACGGCAACTTCTACGCGCTGAACGCCCGCAGCGGCGGGGTGCGCTGGACGTTCCGCAGCGGCGGCAAGATCTCCGGCTCCCCGACGGTCGTCGGGAACTCGGTCTACTTCTCCAGCCTGGGCGCGCACCACACCTATGGGCTGAACACGAAGAACGGCCACGTCGTGTTCAGCAAGGGCTACGGCGCGTTCGACCCGGTCGTCTCCGACGGCACGCGCCTGTTCGTGGCCGGCGCGCGGTCGCTCAGCGCCTACATGCACCGCACCGCCGTGGCGCCGAAGCGCGCCCACAAGAAGCACAAGGCGAAGCAGAAGGTGCAGCACAAGAAGCACAAGGCGAAGCAGAAGGTCAAGAAGAAGAAGCGCCAGGCCAAGCGGAAGGCGAAAAAGCACAAGCGCAAGCAGCAGTGAGCTTCGACGCCGTCGTCCGCGCGGTCGCCGGGGTCCCGTTCATGACCCCGGAGCAGGGGCGGGTCGTGTACGACCACGTGCTGCGCACCGGGGCGCGCGACGTGCTCGAGCTCGGCACCGCCCACGGCGTCGGCGCCGCCTACTTGGCCGCCGCGGGCGCAGACGTGACCACGGTCGATTTCGCCGGCTCCGTCTACGACCCGGCGCCCGAGGACGTGCTGGCCCGGGCCGGCGTGGCCGACCGGGTGACCGTGGTGCGCGAGTTCTCCTCCTACACGTGGTGGCTGAAGGAGCGCGTGGCCGAGCGCTCGGATGCGCACGGCAACGTGGCGCCGCTGTACGACTTCGTCTACCTCGACGGGGCGAAGAACTGGACGATCGACGGCCTCGCGGTGGTCCTCGTGGAGAAGCTGCTGCGGCCCGGCGGCTGGCTGCTGCTCGACGACCTCGACTGGACCTACGCGCAGGACCCGCACCGCGAGGCCACCGACGGGATCGTCCATCGCGAGCTGTCCGCGCCCGAGCGCACGCAGCCGCACCTGCGCGCCGTGTTCGAGCTGATCGTGGCCCAGCACCCGGCGTTCACCGAGCTCAAGGTGCAGGACGAGTGGTGGGGCTGGGCGCGCAAGGCGCCGGGCGAGCCGCGCCGGATGACGTTGGAGTCCTCGCGGCCGCTCGGGGCGCTGCTGGCCGGCGGCGCCCGCAAAGTCGCTAGGCGGGCGCGGCGGCGTCTGGCATCATGATGCCCGTGCACGCCTTACGAGTACGAGTAGCCCCCGGCGTGCCCACCCCCGCGCGCTAGCGCGCCCTGCCGTCCTCCGCCGCCCCGCGGCCCCATCTCCAAGGAGTCCCGATGCTCGTACTCACGTGCGCCCCGCTCACCCTCGACGTTTCATCCCCGCACCCATGCGCGGCGCCGACGCCCTGATCGGCGCGCTCGAGCGCGCGGGCGTCGACGTCGTCTTCGGCCTCCCCGGCGGCGCCTGCCTGCCGGTCTACGACGCCCTCCACGACAGCCCGATCCGCCACGTGCTGATGCGCCACGAGGCGGCCGCCGGGCACGCCGCCGAGGGCTACGCCCGGGCCACGGGACGGGTCGGCGTGGCGCTGGCCACTTCGGGCCCGGGGGCGACGAACCTCGTCACCGCGATCGCCGACGCCCACATGGACTCGACGCCCACGCTGTTCATCACCGGCCAGGTGAAGACGGCGCTGCGCGGCACGGACGCCTTCCAGGAGGCGGACGTGATCGGCATCACGCAGCCGATCGTCAAGCACTCGATCGCGGTCGAGCGCGCCGACGACGTCGCCCAGGCCGTGCTCGACGCGCTCGAGCTGGCGGTCACCGGCCGCCCCGGGCCGGTGCTGATCGACCTGCCGGTCGACGTCGCCGCCGCGCCCGCGCGCGACGGCACGCACCCGCCGTACCTGCCCGGCCACCGGCCGCGGACGCGCCCGAACGGGCGCCAGGTCCGCCGGGCCGCGCAGGCGCTCGCCGCGGCCCGGCGGCCGGTGCTCTACGTCGGCGGCGGCGTCGTGCAGGCGGACGCGGCGGCCGAGCTCGCCGCACTCGCCCGGCTGTCGGGGGCGCCGGTGACCACCACGCTGATGGCGCTCGGCGCGTTCCCGGCCGGCGACCCGCAGTGGCTCGGGATGCTCGGGATGCACGGCACGCGGCCGGCGAACTGGGCGATCGACGAGGCGGACCTGATCGTGGCCGTGGCCGCGCGCTTCGACGACCGCGTGACCGGCGCGCTCGCCGAGTTCGCGCCGGGCGCGAAGGTCGTCCACATCGACATCGACCCGACCGAGATCGGCAAGAACGTCGCCGCCCACATCCCGATCGTGGGCGACGCCCGGCTCGCGCTGGCGGCGTTGACGGCCGAATATGCGCGGCTCGACGCCGATCCCGCGCGGTTGCAGGAGTGGTGGGCGCGGATCCGCGGCTGGCAGGCCGCGCACCCGCTCGCCGCCCCGGCCGGCGCCGGCGGCTGCGTGGCGCCGGAGGCCGCGCTCGACGCGCTGGCGGAGCGGCTCGGCGACGCGATCGTCACCACCGACGTCGGCCAGCACCAGATGTGGGCGGCCGGGCGGCTGCGCTTCGAGGCGCCGCGCCGCTGGCTGACCTCGGGCGGCCTGGGCACGATGGGCTTCGGCCTGCCGGCGGCGCTGGGCGCGCAGGCCGCGGTGCCGGACGCCACGGTGGTCTGCGTGTCCGGCGAGGGCTCGTTCCTCATGCACGTGCAGGAGCTGGCCACCGCGGTCGAGGAGGCGCTGCCGGTCAAGGTGCTGCTGCTCGACAACGCCTCGCTGGGCATGGTCCGCCAGCAGCAGGACCTGTTCTGGGGCGGGCGGCGCACGGCGGTGTCGCTGGGCGCGTCACCGCACTGGGAGAGCCTCGCCCGGGCGTTCGGCGTGGCCGCGCGCTCGGTCGGCGACCCGGACGAGCTCGACGGCGCGCTGGCCGACACGCTCGCCGAGCCGGGTCCCGCGCTCCTGCACGTCCGCGTCGCCCCGGAGGCCAACTGCCTGCCGATGTTCCGGCCGGGCGGAGCCGCCCGCGAGATGATCGGCTGAATTGCAGGCATCGGCCAACTTCTTGACGTAGGAGAGCCCGGTGAACACTCTCGGACCCGCCGCGCACCGGCGCGGCGGGTCACGAGGAGGAGAGCATGGGTACTCGCCTTAAGGCGGCGCTGCCGCTGGTCGTGTCGATCGGCGTGCTGGCGTTCCTGGCGTCGGAGCTGGCGCTGAACTTCACGTTCCACTGGGTCACGGTGCAGGACGGGGTGTTCGGGAAGTTCGGGCTGCCGCGTGGCCTGCATCTGGTGCTGCCGGCCATCTTCGTCGCCTGGGGGCTGTTCTTCATGCTCGGGGCGAACGGCGCGGCGCTGGGCAAGACCGTGACCGCGGCCGCGACGGGGAGCATCGCGGCCACGCTGGGGATCGTCATCGGGCCGGCGCTGGCGGACGCGCCCGACTTCTGGGGCCTCGCGGTGGCGATCGGCATCACCGCCGTCGGCCTCGTCGTGCTGTCGACGACCCGCGCCGACGACCGCTTCGCGCCGGCGCCGGCGTTCTGCTGCTACGCGTCGGTGTTCTTCTGGTGGATCGCCACGGGCCTGGACAACTACGTCCCCGGCGGCAAGGGCCCCGGGACCGCCGCGGCCGTCACGCACGCGATCACCGACAAGCCGCTGGCGGCCGGGACCGGCGCGTTCGGCGGGCTGATCTCGATGCCGTGGCCGTGGGTCGGCGTGAGCATCTTCGTCTCGCTCGCGGTCGGCGCCCTCTTCGGCATCGCGTCGGTCAAGCTCGCCGGCGCCCTGGGCGGGCTGATGACGCGGAGCGCGTCCGAGGAGCCGAAGGTGGCGGTCAGCGCGTAGCGAGGCGGGCGGCGGCGACCGCACGTGCCGCGGCCTCGATCTCGTCGTCGGCCAGCGTGCGGGTGTCGAGCAGCAGCCGGCCGCCCTCGATGCGCCCGACCAGCGGCGGCTCGCCGGCGCGCAGCGCGGCGGCGAGCGACGCGTCGGGCAGCGCGACGGCCGGGCCGGGCAGCTCGAGCAGCGGCAGCGCGCCGCCGCCCACGCGGGCCACGGACTCGACCACCTCGGCGCCCTCGATCCGCGCGGCCAGCGCGTCCGCGCGCGCCCGCGGCGACTCGCCCAGCATCCGCAGCACCGGGATCTCCCGGCGGGCGGTCTCCGGGTCGCGATACAGCCGCAATGTGGCCTCCAGCGCGGCCAGCGAGAGCTTGTCGATGCGCAGCGCGCGGGCCAGCGGGTGGCGGGCGGCCGCCTCGACGGCGGCCGCCCGGCCCGACGAGCAGCCCGGCCTGCGGCCCGCCGAGCAGCTTGTCGCCCGAGAAGCACACCAGCGCCGCGCCTGCGGCCACCGAGCGGCGGACCGGCGGTTCGTCGCCGAGCTCCACGAGCGCGCCCGAGCCGACGTCGTCGATCACCGGCACGCCGAGCTCGCACAGCGACTCGACCGCCACGTCCGCGACGAAGCCGAGCTGGCGGAAGTTCGACTGGTGCACGCGCAGGATCGCGCCCGTGTCCGGCCCGATGGCGGCGACGTAGTCGGCCGGCCGGGTGCGGTTCGTCGTCCCCACCTCGACCAGGCGGGCGCCCGCCTGGGCGATCACCTCGGGCACGCGGAAGCCGCCGCCGATCTCCACCAGCTGCCCGCGCGAGACGACGACCTCGCGGGTGGGCGGGGTTCTATCAACCAGCGCTGCGACGGCCAGCAGCACCGCGCCGGCGCCGTTGTTGACGGCCAGCGCCGCCTCGGCGCCGGTCAGCTCGCGCAGCAGGTCCGCCACATGGTCGTGGCGCGAGCCGCGGACGCCCGCGGCGAGGTCGAGCTCGAGGTTGCTGTAGCCCTCGGCCACCCGGGCCACAGCCTCTCCGGCCGGGCGGGCCAGCGGCGCCCGGCCGAGGTTCGTGTGCACGATCACGCCGGTGGCGTTGAGCACCCGCCGCAGCGAGACCCGCGCCACCCAGGCGCGCGCCCGGGCGGCGAGGTCGGCCTCGTCGCGCGCGCCGGCGAGCAGCTCCGCCCGCCGCTCGGCGAGCACCGCGCGCGCGGCTGCGACGGCGAGCCCGCGGGGCGCGTCGAGGAGCGCGGCCAGCGCGTCGACCGGCGGCAGAGAGCGGAGAACGTCCACGCGCCGCAGCGTAACCTCCCACCATGGCCATCGAGCAGGACAAGGACCCCGCGACCGATCTCTCCGTGGCCCCGGTCGTCGGCCCGGATGACCCGCGCCGCTTCACCGACTCGGGGATCGAGGTCAAGACGCTGTACACGGCGGACGACGTACGCGGCCACCTGGACAACGGGCGCCCCGGCGAGTTCCCGTACACGCGCGGCGTCCACCCCGAGATGTACCGCAAGCGCCGCTGGACGATGCGCCAGTACGCCGGCTACGCCTCGGCGAAGGAGTCCAACGAGCGCTACAAGTACCTGCTGAAGAACGGCTCGACGGGGCTGAGCATGGCCTTCGACCTGCCGACGCAGCTCGGCCTGGACTCCGACGACCCGCGCAGCCTGGGCGAGGTCGGCCGCACCGGCGTGGCCATCGACACGCTCGACGACATGCGGACGGCGTTCGCCGGCATCCCGCTGGCCGAGGTCTCGACCTCGATGACCATCAACGCCCCCGCCGCCGTGCTGCTGCTGCTCTACGAGCTGGTGGGCGAGGAGCAGGGCGTCGACAGCGCCGAGCTCCGCGGCACCGTCCAGAACGACATCCTCAAGGAGTACATCGCCCGCGGGAACTTCATCTTCCCGCCCGAGCCGTCGATGCGGCTGACCACGGACCTGTTCGCCTACTGCCGGGAGAACATCCCGAAGTGGAACACCTGCTCGATCTCCGGCTACCACTTCCGCGAGAAGGGCTGCTCGGCCGTGCAGGAGGTGGCGTTCACGCTGGGCTGCGGCATGGCCTACGTGCAGGCGGCGCTCGACGCCGGGCTGAAGGTCGACGACTTCGCCCCCCGCCTGGCCTTCTTCTTCAACGGCCACAACAACGTCTTCCAGGAGGTGGCGAAGTTCCGCGCCGCCCGCAACATGTGGGCGCACGCCATGCGCGAGCGCTTCGGCGCCCAGGACCCGAAGAGCCTGATGCTGCGCTTCCACACGCAGACCGGCGGCGTCACGCTCACCGCCCAGCAGCCGCTGAACAACATCGTCCGGGTGGCGCTGCAGGGCTTCGCCGCGGTGTGCGGCGGCACCCAGTCGCTGCACACCAACGGCTATCGACGAGGCGCTGGCGCTGCCGTCCGAGCGCGCGGCCAAGCTCGCGCTGCGCACCCAGCAGGTGATCGCCCACGAGTCGGGCGCCACGGACACCGTCGACCCGTTCGCCGGCTCCTACTACGTCGAGGCGCTCACGGCCGAGATCGAGGAGCGCGCCTGGGCGCTGATCGAGCGGGTCGACGAGCAGGGCGGCGCGGTCGAGGCCGTCACGTTCATCAAGCACGAGATCGAGGAGTCCGCCTTCGGCTACCACGAGCGCTACCGGACCAAGCAGGACGTGGTGGTCGGCGTCAACGAGTACGTCGAGGACGAGGCCGAGGTCGAGGAGATCCTGTCCGTCGACCCGGAGTCCGAGACGGGCGCAGGTCGAGCGCCTGCAGGCGTTCAAGGCCGACCGCGACCAGGATCTGGCGCAGCGCCGCCTGCAGGAGCTCCAGGCGGCGGCCAAGGGGGCGGACAACCTGCTGCCGCCGATCCGCGCGGCGCTGAAGGACCGCTGCAGCGTGGGAGAGGTGTGCGGCGCGCTGCGCGAGGTGTTCGGGGAGTACCAGCCCGAGATGTAGAGTCCGGCGCCCCGATGCGCCAGAAAGCCCCCGAGACGTTCGACGAGCGGCTCGCGCAGCTCGAGCGACCTGCGCGACTCCGCCCTCCACCACGCCTCCGAGAAGGCGGTGGAGAAGCAGCACGCGAAGGGCAAGCTCACCGCCCGCGAGCGGATCGAGAAGCTGCTCGACCCCGGCTCCTTCCAGGAGCTCGACACCTACGTCCGCCACCGCACGACCGACTTCGACATGCAGAAGAACCGGCCGTGGGGCGACGCGGTGGTGACCGGCCACGGGACGATCGACGGCCGCCGCGTGTGCGTGTTCAGCCAGGACTTCACGGTGTTCGGCGGCTCGCTGGGCGAGGTCATGGCCGAGAAGATGTGCAAGATCATGGACCTGGCGGCCAAGATCGGCTGCCCCGTGATCGGGATCAACGACTCGGGCGGCGCGCGGATCCAGGAGGGCGTCGTCTCGCTCGGCGCCTACGGCGACGTCTTCCTGCGCAACGTCCGCGTGCTCGGGCGTGATCCCGCAGATCTCGCTGATCATGGGCCCGTGCGCCGGCGGCGCGGTCTACTCGCCGGCGATCACGGACTTCGTGTTCATGGTCAAGGAGACCTCGCACATGTTCATCACCGGCCCCGACGTGATCAAGACGGTCACGGGCGAGGAGGTCGAGTTCGAGGAGCTCGGCGGGGCGATGAGCCACTCGACCAAGTCGGGCGTCGCGCACTTCGCCGCCGAGGACGAGGAGGCGTGCCTGGAGGACGCCCGCTACCTGCTGTCGTTCCTCCCGCAGAACAACCTGGAGACGGCGCCGCGGGTGCGAGCCGTCCGACGACCCGGCGCGGATGGACGAAGAGCTCGACCGGATCGTCCCCGACAACCCGAACAAGCCCTACGACATCCGCGACGTCGTCCGCTACGTGGTCGACGACGGCGAGTTCCTCGAGGTCCACGAGCACTACGCGCAGAACATCGTCTGCGGCTTCTCGCGCCTGGACGGCTACGCGGTCGGCGTGGTCGGCAACCAGCCGCGCTCGATGGCCGGCGTGCTCGACATCGACGCCTCGGCCAAGGCCGCGCGGTTCGTGCGCTTCTGCGACGCGTTCAACATCCCGCTGCTCACCTTCGTCGACGTGCCGGGCTTCCTGCCCGGGACCTCGCAGGAGTGGGGCGGGATCATCCGCCACGGCGCGAAGCTGCTCTACGCCTACGCCGAGGCCACCGTGCCCGAAGGTCACGGTGATCACCCGCAAGGCCTACGGCGGCGCGTACGACGTGATGGCCTCCAAGCACCTGCTGGCCGACTTCAACTTCGCCTGGCCGAGCGCGGAGATCGCGGTGATGGGGCCGGAGGGCGCGGTGAACATCATCCACCGGCGCGACATCGCCGCCTCGCCGACGCCGGACGAGCGGCGCGAGAAGCTGATCGACGACTACCAGCGCGCGGTTCGCCAACCCCTACACGGCGGCCGAGCGCGGCTACGTCGACGACGTGCTGGTCCCGCACGAGACGCGGCCGAAGGTGATCGCGGCGTTCGCGACGCTGCTGACCAAGCGCGAGCCCGGCCCGCGGCGCAAGCACGGCAACATCCCGCTGTGAACCGGCGGCCGCGCCTTGAATTGCACGGCGCGAGCGCCTCGCCCGAGGAGGCCGCGGCCGTGCTGGCGGCGATCGAGCAGTTCCTGCGCGACACCGCGCCGCCGCCGGCGGCCGTGGCGGCGAAGCCGAGCCCGTGGGTCGAGACCGCCCGCCTCGAGGGCGTGGACCGAGACCCGGCGCGCAATCCCTGGTAGACGCGGGCGAACCGCCCCCTGGGCGATTCGCCCAGCACAATCGCCGCCAGGCGATTGTGCGAGAAGCCGGCCGGCGCGGCGGCCCCATAGTGCCGGCCGACCGGCTCCCGCATCGGACTGGGCGAATCTTGGGCCCAGTCACCGTCCCCGCAAAGGCCCCAGGATGGGGGACGGCGTCGGTGGCTGGAACGCCCTCTCGGGACGGAACTTGCGGCCGGTTGACCAAAAGTCAGAGCCCTGACAGACCAGGAACCACGCCGTCGGGCACCCAGGCGTAGGCCACGAGCCGGGAGGGCTCGAGCACGGTCACGCTGGCGTTGCCCGGGCCGGCGATCCGCCGGGCGTCGGCGCCCGTCGCGTGGGCCACTGCGGCCCGGATCACGCCGCCGTGGGTCACCACCAGCCACTCGCCGCCCTCGACCGCGAGCGCGTCCAGCGCGTCGGCCACCCGCGCCTCCAGCTCCGCCCAGCGCTCGCCGCCCGGCGGGAGCAGGTCGCCGCCCCGCCAGGCGGGCTCCGGCCCGGCCGGCAGGTCGGCGAGCAGCCGCCCGGCCCACTCGCCGACGTCGATCTCGCGCCACGCCGGGTCGGGGGCGGCGTCCGGATGGCCGAGCGCCGCGGCGGTCTCGCGCGCGCGGCGCAGGTCGCTGGTCAGCACCCGCTCCGCCGGGAACGCGGCGAGCGCGCCGTGCAGGGCCAGGGCCTCGCTCCGGCCGCGCTTGGACAGCGGTGGGTCGGCCTGGCCCTGCAGGCGGCCTGCGGCGTTCCAGGTGGACTGGCCGTGGCGAACGAGGACGATTCGGGGGGGTAGCATGCCGCGGCCTGATGTTCGCAAAGGTCCTGGTCGCCAACCGCGGTGAGATCGCCGTCCGGGTCATCCGCGCGCTCGACGAGCTGGGCATCGCGTCCGTGGCCGTGTACTCCGAGGCCGACCGCGACGCGCAGCACGTCAAGCGGGCCGGCGAGGCGTTCCTGCTCGGGCCCGGCCCCGCCGCGGAGTCCTACCTGAACGTCGACAAGCTGCTCGAGGTCATCGAGCGCTCGGGCGCCGAGGCCGTTCATCCCGGCTATGGGTTCCTGGCCGAGAACGCGGCGTTCGCCCGGCGGCTGGAGGAGGCGGGAATCACCTTCATCGGGCCGCCGGCGAGCGCGATCGAGGCGATGGGCTCGAAGACGCGGGCGCGCGAGCTGATGCAGGAGGCCGGGGTGCCGATCGTCCCCGGCACGACCGACCCGGTGGAGTCCGTCGAGAAGGCGGCGGAGATCGCCGAGGAGATCGGCTACCCGGTCGCGGTCAAGGCGGCGGGCGGCGGCGGCGGCAAGGGCTTCCGGGTGGCGCTCGAGGCCGGCAAGCTCAAGGACGCCTTCGAGGGCGCGGCGCGCGAGGGCGAGAAGTTCTTCTCCGACGCGACGGTCTACCTCGAGCGCTACCTGCCCGACCCCCGCCACGTCGAGGTCCAGGTGCTGGCCGACGCGCACGGGAACGTCGTGCACCTGGGCGAGCGCGACTGCTCGCTCCAGCGCCGCCACCAGAAGCTGGTCGAGGAGTCGCCGGCGCCGCTGGTGGACGACGAGCTGCGAGCGCGGATCGGCAAGATCGCCGTGGATGCCGCGAAGGCGGTCGACTACCGCGGCGCGGGGACGATCGAGGGCCTGCTGTCCGAGGACGGCGAGTACTTCTTCCTGGAGATGAACACCCGCGTGCAGGTCGAGCACTGCGTGACCGAGGCGGTCACCGGCGTCGACATCGTGCGCGAGCAGGTGCTGATCGCCGCCGGCGAGCCGCTGTCCTTCGGCCAGGACGACATCCGCTGGCACGGGCACGCGATCGAGTGCCGGATCAACGCCGAGGACGCGGCCAAGAACTTCGCGCCCGCTCCGGGCACGGTCACGCACTACCGCGAGCCGTCCGGGCCGGGCGTGCGGGTCGACTCCGGCGTCCTCAGCGGCTCGGAGATCACGCCGCTGTACGACCCGATGGTGGCCAAGCTGATCGTCTGGGACGCGGACCGCGAAAAGGCGACGCGGCGGATGGCGCGGGCGTTGGAGGAGTTCGAGATCGAGGGCGTCAAGACCCTGATCCCGTTCCACAAGGCGATCATGGCCTCCGAGCAGTGGGCGAAGGGCGAGACGTGCCGCGACCTGATCGAGGACCGCGCGTGGCTGAAGCAGCTCGCGTTCCCGAAGGTCCCGAAGGCGGACGAGGAGCCCGAGCTCGTGGCCCGCGACTACGTGGTCGAGGTGTCCGGCAAGCGCTTCGACGTCACTGTGCATGGCGAGGCGCCGGCCCAGGCGGCCGCGCCGACCAACGGCGCCGCCCGGCCGGCGCCGCGCCGGGAGCGGACGAAGTCCGGCGGCGGCGGGGGTGGGGGCGGAGGCGACACGCTCAGCTCGCCGCTGCAGGGCAACGTGTTCAAGGTGCTGGTGGAGCAGGGCGCCGAGGTCGAGGAGGGCGCGCTCATCTGCATCATCGAGGCGATGAAGATGGAGAACGAGATCACCGCCCACAAGGCGGGCAAGGTGGTCGAGCTGCCGATCAAGGAGGGCACGGCGGTCACCGCCGGCGACACGCTGGCGGTCATCAGCGGTGGCTGAGCTGGTCGAGGAGCTGTTCGCGTGGCTGCGCATCCCGTCGATCTCGGCGGGCGCGCGCGACGAGGCCGCGCTGCGGGCGGCCGCGGAGTGGGCGCGGCAGCGCGTGCTGGACGCCGGCGGCACGGCCGAGCTGGTCGACACCCCGGGCGGCGCGCCGCTCGTGGTGGGCGAGCTGCGCTCCGCGCGGGCCGACGCCCCCACGGTGCTGATCTACGGCCACTACGACGTGCAGGATCCGGGGGCGCTGAGCGAGTGGGCCTCGCCGCCGTTCGAGCCGGCGGTGCGCGACGGCCGGATCTACGCCCGCGGCGCGGCGGACGACAAGGGCAACTTCCTGCCGCTGCTGCACGAGGCGTGCGCGCTGGCCCGGGCCGGCGAGCTGCCCGTGCACGTGCGGGTGCTGGTCGAGGGCGCCGAGGAGACCGGCGACCCGGGCGTGCTCGACTGGGTGCGGGCGGACGAGCGCGGCGCAGACTGCGCGATCGTCTTCGACACCGACATGGTCGACCCGGAGACGCCGGCCCTGACCCTGGCCACGCGCGGGATGGTGTTCGCGCAGGTCGAGGTGCGCACCGCGGCGCAGCCCGGGCACTCGGGCGTCTACGGCGGCACCGCGCTCAACGCCTTCCACGCGCTGCACCGCGCGCTGTCGGCCGTGCTGGCCGGCGCGGACGGCCGGCTCCCCGAGCCGCTGCGGGCCGGCGTGGCGGCCCCGTCGCCGGACGAGCTGGATTCGTGGGCGGCGCTGCCGCCGGGCGCCGATGTCCTCGCCGCCGGCGGCCTGCACCCGGCGGATCCGGCCGCGGCGGACGAGTTCTACGTGCGCACGGGGGCCTCGCCGTCGCTGGACGTCCACTGGGTGAGCGGCGGTGAGATCCGCACGATCGTGGTCGAGCGCGCGTCCGCCGCGCTGTCGGTCCGCCTGGCCGCCGGCCAGCGCCCGCCCGAGATCTCGGCCGCGCTGGAGCGGCTGCTGCGCGACGCGCTGCCGGCCGGCGCCGAGCTGACGTATTCGGCCGTGCTGGCCGAGCCGTCCCTGTTCGACCCGGCGCTGCCGGCGCTGCAGGCGGCGCAGCGGGCGCTGGCCCGGGTCGAGGGGCGCGAGCCGGCGCTCGTCCGCTCGGGCGGGTCGCTGCCCGGTGCTCGGCGCGTTCGCCGAGCGCGGCATCCCGGTGATCGTCTCCGGCTTCGCCGTGCCCGGCGACAACGTCCACGCGCCGGACGAGTGGTACCGGCTGGCCGCGCTCGAGCAGGGCGCGCGGGCGGCCCGCGCGCTCTACGCCGAGCTCGCCACGCTGTCGGGTTAGCCCCACCGGCGTTCTGGCACGCGCCGGATGGTCGCCGCGGCCGCCGGGCCCGATCCTGGCGGCATGAACGCGCTGCTCGTCCGCTCCGCCCGCGAGGCGGGCTATCTCACCGCCGGCCTGTTCACCAGCATCGTCGCCTTCACGGTCTGGGTCACCGCCGTCACGCTGTCGCTCTCGCTCGCCGTGTTCATCGTCGGCCTGCCCGTGATGCTGGCCAGCGCGGTGGCGTTCCGCTGGACGGCTGAACTGGACCGCCGCTACGTCTCGGCCCTCCTCGGACGCCGCGTCCGCGGCCGCTACCGGCCGCGCGCCTCCCGGACATGGCTCGGCCGGCTGGCCGCCACGTTCGGCGACCCGCAGACCTGGCGCGACCTCGGCTGGCTGGTCGTGCACTCGGTCGTGGGCTTCGCGTTCGGCACGCTCGCGCTGACGCTGATCGCGTCCGTGCTCGGGCTGGCCACGCTCCCGGTCTGGTACTGGGCGATCCCGGATGGCGGCGTCCAGTTCGGGCTCTGGACCGCGCACTCGTTCCCGCTGGCCGTGCTGTCGGCGCTGCTGGCCATCCCGCTGGCCGCGGTGACCGTCGCGGCCGTGCGCGGCCTGGCCTGGACCGAGGCGCTGCTCGCCGCCTCGCTGCTCGGGCCGGTCCGCCGTTAGACGGCGACCGCCACGCGCGCCGCGCGCCGCGCGGCGGTGAGGCCGAGGGCGGCGAGCGCCAGCGCGGCCGGGACGACGGCGAGCGCGGCGCTCAGCGACGTGGCATCGGCGAGCGCGCCCACGGTCAGCGGGGCGAGCAGCACGGCGGTCGAGGTGGCCAGGACCGCCCGGCCGCTCGCCAGCTGCGCGCGGTCGGGGGCGAGCCCGACGGTGAACGACAGAGCGAGCGGGAACAGGTTCCCGAGGCCGACGCCGGTGACGGCCAGGCCGAGCAGGGCCTGGCCGGGCGTGGCGGCCGGCCAGAGGACGGCGAAGCCCGAGGCGGTCACCACCAGCGCCACCGCGAGCAGGCGGTGCGGCGCGTGGCGGCGGGCGAGGCGGCTGCCGAGCGCCCGGCCCGCCACGACCCCGCCGAAGTAGCCGATCATCAGGCTGACGCCGGCGTCGGTGGACACGTGCGCCGCGGTCTTGACGAAGCTCGCGCCCCACGCGGTGACGCACCACTCGGCCGAGGTCGTGCAGAACATCATCGCGGCGGCGATCCAGAACGCCGGCGGCAGCGGCGCGGGCGCGGCGTCGCCCTCCGGCGCGGCGGGCGCGTCGATCGCCTCGCCGCGGTTGCGGGCGAACACGACGGGCAGGACGACCAGCGCGGCCAGCAGCGCGAGGCGCCAGCCCGCCCGGTGGCCGCGGCCAGCGACAGCGCCCCGATCAGCACCACGTAGGCCACGCTCGCGGCCACGTTGGCCTCGGTCAGCGCGATCGCCCGGCGCTCGCCGTGGCGGTCGGCCAGCGTGGCCTGGATCGTGATCAGCAGCGCCCCGCCGCAGACGCCCATGAGCAGCAGCGCGCCGATGGTCACCGGCGCCACGCGGCCGAGCGTGAGGACGACCAGGCCGGCCGCCATGCCGACGGGGGCGAGCCAGAACACGGCGCGCCGCCCGAGCGCCCGCTCGACCCGCGCCGTGACCAGGCCGGCGATCACGCTGCCGGCGGCCCACGCCGCCACGTGCAGCCCGCCGGTCGCGTAGCTCAGCTGCAGCTCGTCGCGCAGGTGCGCCACGATCAGCCCGGGGGCCGCCTGCAGGTAGGCGAACCACGCGAGCATCCCGTAGGCCAACCAGGTCAGCCGATCGCGCCGAAACGGCTCCACGCCGCCAGTGTATCGATAAACCTAAGCCGGCGGCGACCCGGTCGAGCCGCGCACCACGAGCTCCCACGGCTGGAGCTGGACGGCGACGGAGACATCGGCGCCGCCCGCGGCCAGCGCGGCGCAGAGGCGGCCGTGGTCGCGCAGGGACTGGCGGATCGTGGTCAGGGGCGGGTCGGCGCGCGCCGCCTCGGGGGTGTCGTCCCAGCCGACCACCGAGACGTCGGCCGGCACCGCGAGCCCGCGCGCGCCGGCGGCCCGCAGCGCGCCGATGGCCAGCTCGTCGCTCATGCACAGCAGGGCGGTCGGCGGCTCCGGGGCGTCGAGCAGCGCGCCGGCCGCAGCCTCGCCCCGGGCGCGGTCGTTGAACGCGGCCTCGCGCGCCGTGAGCGCGGCGGGCACCGTGCGGAACCCGTCCAGCCGGCCGCGCGTGACCCGGTGGGCCGGACGGTCGTCCGGCGCGATCGGGCGGTCGCCGCGCTCGCGGCCGCCGATCGGCAGGCTGACCACGCCGAGCCGGCGGTGGCCCAGGCCCAGCACGTGCTCGGCGGCCGCGGCGGCGGCCGCGGGCTCGTCGATCCCGACGAGCGGGCAGCCGGGCAGCTCGGGGCCGCCCTCGATCACCATCGGCAGGCCCCGGCGGACCAGCGCCGCGGCGAGCGGGTGGCCGTCCGGCAGGGCGAAGACGACGAACGCGTCCACCGCGGCGTCCAGGACCAGTGCCGGGTCGCCGTCGTTCCCGCTGGCCGGGACGAGGTGCAGCGCGACGCCCCGGTCGGCCCCGGCCCGGGCGAGCCCGCGCAGGAACTCCAGCGCCCCGGGGTCCTCGAACGCGTACGGGAGCGTCTCGCCCAGCACGACCCCGAGCGCCCCGGTGCGGCCGCGCCGCAGGGAACGCGCGGTGGCGTGCGGCCCGGGATACCCCAGCGCGGCCGCCGTGGCCAGCACCCGCTCGCGCAGCTCCGGCGAGAGCTTGTCCGGCCGGTTGTAGGCGTTCGACACCGTCATCGCCGACACGCCGAGCGCCTCGGCCACCGTCGCGAGCGTCACCCGGCGGGCAGGGGGCATCGGCGCATCGTAGGGTCAGCGGGCCGACGCGACCGCCTCGGCCAGCGCGTCCACGACGGCGTCGATCGCCGGCTCGGGCAGGCGGCCGTAGCCGACGACCAGCGCCGGGTCGTCCTCGCGCGGCTCCAGGCGATAGCTCGCCAGCCCGCGGATCCGGATGCGGCGCTCGGCGAGGGCGCGCACCGCGGCGGCCTCGTCGGCGCCCTCCGGCAACCGCAGCAGCAGGTGCAGCCCGGCGGCCACGCCCTCGCTGCGGCAGTCCGGCAGCCGCTCGGCCAGCGCCGCCACGAGCCGGTCGCGGCGGTGGCCGTACTCGCGACGCGTGCGGCGCAGGTGGCGGTCGACCTCGCCGGTGGCCAGCAGGCGGCTGTAGGCGCGCTGGGCGATGACCGGGCCGCCGGAGTCGACCGCCCAGCGCTCGCGGGCCACCGCGGCGGCCAAGTCGGGCGGCGCCAGCAGCCAGCCCAGCCGCAGCGCGGGCGCCAGCGTCTTCGAGGCCGTGCCGATGTGCACGACGCGGTCGGGCGCGAGGCGCTGCAGCGTGCCCACCGGGGCGCGGTCGTAGCGGTACTCGGCGTCGTAGTCGTCCTCGATGACGACGCCGCCCCAGGCGAGCAGCGCACGCCGGCGCGCCGGGGCGAGCACCGCTCCGGTCGGGAACTGGTGCGCGGGCGTGAGCAGGACCGCGTCGGCGTCGCCGAGCCGGTCGACCCGCGCGCCGTCGCCGTCCACCTCCAGCGGCACGAGCTCGAGCCCGGCGGAGCGCAGCGTCGCCCAGCTGTCGTCCAGCGACGGGTCCTCGACGGCGATCCGCCGCGCGCCGCGCGCGGCCAGCACGCGGCCGACGAGCCACAGCGCCTGCGTGTAGCCCGACGTCACGACGAGCGCCTCCGGCGCCGCCGCCGCGCCGCGGACGCGCACGAGATATGCCGCCAGCTCCTCGCGCAGCACGGGGTCGCCGTAGGGGTCGCCGTAGTCGAGCGCGGCGTCGGGCAGCGTGGCCACGGCGCGGCGCAGGGCGGCGCCCCAGGCCCGGCGGGGGAACGCCGCCAGGTCCGGTGCGGTCGCGCGCAGGTCGACGCGCGCGGCCGCCCCCGGCGCCGCCGTGGCCGCCCGGGCAGGCCGCGTGGCCGCGGCGGCGCGCACGACGGGCGCGCTGCCCCGGCGCACCTCGATCCAGCCCTCGGCGGCCAGCTGCGCGTACGCCTCGCTGACCACGCCGCGCGACACGCGCAACTGCTCGGCCAGGACGCGCGACGCCGGCAGCCGCACGCCGGCGCGCAGGCCGCCGGCGGCGATCGCCTCGCGCACCGCCGCCTCCAGCTGCGCGCGCAGCGGCCGCGCCCGGTCGAGCGGGGCGAATATCTCCGTGGCTCGGTGTGCCGTCATCGAACTGGCCCTGTCAAGTGGGCCACCGGGACGGTAGCTTGCCGGGCATGAGCGAGACGCCAGAGCTGAGAGATGGACCGCCGTGGGCCATGGAGGAGATGATCCTGGCCGAGCCGGGGCTCGTGCCGGCCCTCCTGGACAACCCCGCCGCGGCCGAGGCCGCCGAGCTGATCCGCGGCGCGCAGCCGCTGATCACCACGGGCTGCGGGACCAGCGAGCACGCCGCCATGGCCGGCGCGGCGCTGCTGCCGGGCGCGCGCAGCCGCGACGCGTTCGAGGCCTGGCTGGACCCGCAGGACGGCGGCGTCCTCGTGGCCGTGTCGCACGAGGGCGAGACGACGCAGACGATCGCCGCGCTGCGGGCAGCGCGCGCGCGGACCGTGCTCATCACCGCCAACGAGCAGGCCGCGGCCGACGTGGTCGTGCGCACGCCGCTGCACGACACGTCGTGGTGCCACACGGTGGGGTACGTGTCCCCGCTGCTGAGCTTCGTGGCCATCGCCGGCCATCTGGGCGCGCCGGTGCCGGACGTCGCCGGCATCGTCGACGCCGTCGTGTCCCGCCGCGACGAGCTGCGCGCCGCCGCCCACACGCTCGCCGGCTGCGAGCGCCTGCTCGCCGTGGGCAGCGGCGTCGACGAGGTGAGCGCGCGCGAGATCGCGCTCAAGATCGAGGAGGGCGTGCACGTCCCGACGACGCCGCTCGGGCTCGAGAAGGCCCTGCACGGCCACCTCCCCGCGGCCGACGGGCGCACGGGCGTCATCCTCCTGCGGCTCGACCCGCGGCAGGCCGAGCAGCGCGACGAGCGCGCGGGCAACCTGGAGGCCGCGGTGGCGGAGCTCGGCATGCCGGTCGCCCGCATCGACGGGCTGCCCACCGGCGACACGGCCGCGGGGGCGCTCGTGGCCGGCGCGCTGGCCGTCCAGCTGCTCACGCTGGAGCTCGTGCTGGCAGCCGGGACGAACCCCGACCTGATCCGCCGCGAGGAGGAGCCCTACCGCCGGGCCGCGGCCGCGGGCAAGGAGTGAGCGGCGCCCCCGCAGCGCTGGCGGCGTCGCTGCTGTGGGGCACGGCCGACTTCCTGGCCGGCCGGGCGACCCGCCGCCACTCGGCGGTGCTGGTCGCGTTCGTCGGCCAGGCCGCGGGGCTGGCCGCGATGGCCGTGATCGTGGCCATCCACGGCGTGGACGCCGCCGCGCTGCTCCCCGGCGCGCTGTCGGGCGTCGTGGGGATCTTTGCCGCGCTGGCCTTCTACCGCGCGCTCGGGCAGGGCACGATGAGCATCGTGGCGCCGATCGGCGCCACCGGCGTCATCGTGCCCATGCTCTACGGCGTCGTCCAGGGCGACCGGCCCGACCCGCTGCAGTGGATCGGCGTCGCGGCCGCGCTCACCGGCGCGGTGCTCGCCTCACTCGAGCCGGCGGCGAAGGACGACGAGGTCCATGCCTCCGGCCGCGCGCAGCGCGACGCCGTCCGGCTGGCCGTCGTGGCCGCCGTGCTGATCGGCTTCGCGCTGGTCGGCCTCGACAAGGCGGCCGAGCACGACGCACTGACCGGCGTCTTCAGCGCCCGCGTCGTCGGCGTCCCGCTGCTCGCCCTCTTCGCCCTGCGCGCCGGCGCCTCCGCGCCCCGCCGCGCGCTCCCCGGCATCGCGGTGATCGGCCTGCTCGACACGGCGGCGAACGCCGCGTTCGCGCTGGCCACCACGGCCGGGCTGCTCAGCCTCGTGGCCGTGCTCAGCGGCCTGTTCCCCGTCGTCACGGTGGCGCTCGCCTACATCGTCCTGCACGAGCGGCTTGCGCCGCTGCAGCGCGCCGGCGTCGTGCTCGCCCTGGCGGGCGTGCCGCTGATCAGCGCGTGAAGCGGGCGACGTTGTCGGCGTGGATCTTGCGCTGCGCGCCGGTGCGGCGGGCGAGCGGCAACGGCGCGTCCGGCAGCCCCTCCAGGTAGGCGCGGTCCTCGCGCAGGATCGCCGCGGCCCGCGCGCCGTCGACCGCCCCGCCGTGGCCGGGGACCACGTGCTCGGCCTGCTCGACCAGCGGCTCGAGCCGGGCCAGCGTGGCCAGGTAGGCGTCCACCGAGTGCTCGACCATCGGGATCTCCACCGGCGAGAGGTAGTCCCCGCACACGAGCACGCGCGCCCACGGGATCCAGATCGCCATCCCGTCCGGCGTGTGCCCGTCGGCCGGACGCACCTCGAGCGCCTCCGCGCCGAGCTCGACCTGGCCCGGCACCGGCAACTGTTGCGCGCCTGGCCGAGCGACAGCGGGCCGGGGCGGGTGACGTAGAGCTCGTCGTCGAACTCCCGCAGCTCCCGCTGCGCCTTCCCGGGCTCGTTGATCAGCCGGGCCGCGGAGGTCTCCCCCATGCCCAGCGACGCCTCCGGGAACGCGTAGCGCGCGAGCACGTGGTCCCAATCGGCGTGGGTGGCCAGCAGGCCGACCACGGAGAACCCCGCCTGCTGCGCGATCGCCGGCAGGATCTCGAGCTCGTCGGGGAACACCGGCGAGTCGAGGCAGAACGCCTCCTCGCCGTGGCGCACGAGCACGCAGCCGGTCGCGTAGGCGCGCGACGTGACCGCCACGACGTCGGCGTGGAGCGCGACGGCCCTCAAGCGACGCCGAGCAGCTTGGCCGCCTCGAGCAGGGTCTTGACCTCGGCCGTCGGCTTCTTCTGCGAGGCGTCGAGCTGCTCCTTGTGGCGGTTGACCCAGATCACGGGGATCTTGGCCTTGATGCACGGCTCGACGTCGTAGTAGTACGACGACGCGACGTGCACCCAGCCCTTCTTGGTGCCGATCCGCCGCTCGGCCTCCTTGAAGTGCGCCGGTCGGGCTTGTAGGAGCGCACCTGCTGGGCGGTGACCACGAGGTCGAAGTCGGCCTTGAAATGGCGGCGGGTCTCGCCCAGCAGCTTGTCGTCGATGTTGGAGATCAGCCCGAGCTCGAACTTCTTGCGCATGCGGTCGAGCTGCGTGTTGGTCTCCTTGAACGGCGGCCAGCGCTTCACCGACTCGGGCAGGAAGCCGGAGCGCGACGGCTCGAGCGGCCACCCGAGCTGGCGCGAGATCTGCACCGCGGTACGCCGCAGGACCTCGGCGTAGAGCTCGTAGGAGCCGCCCTTGATCTCCTGCTGGATCTCCAGGAACAGCGGCACGAGCTCCTCGCGTGAGAGCGTGTAGCCGTCCTTGTCCGCCTCCTTGGCGAATGCGTCGTAGGCGCCCGACTCCCAGTCGATGAGCGTGCCATAGACGTCGAAGGTGACGAAGGTGACTTCCTTGGGAAGAGGCATTGCGGCCGTGCATGATGACATTCGGCCGCTCGAACCGGCGTTCAGGCGGGAGTAGCATCGGAGACAGAAGAAGATGTCCTCACTTGGCCTGCTGCTCGTGCTCGTCGGCGCCGGATCTGGTGGCCGCCGAGGCGCACGTGCCCACCCACGGCGCGCTGGGGGCTGCGGCCGTGGCGTCGCTCGCCGTGGGCGTGGCGCTGCTCGTCTCCGCCGCGGGCGGCGCGGCCATCGCCGCGATCCTCGCCGCGCTCGCCGTGGCGCTGGCCGGCGGCGCGTGGATGACCGTGCTCGTGCGCAAGGCGTCGGCGTGCGCCGCCTGCGCCCGCCGCGCGACGCGATCGTCGGCCGGGTCGGCGTGGTCAAGGCGGCGCCGGACCCGCTCGGCCAGGTCTTCGTCGACGGCGTCGCTCTGGCGCGCCCGCGTGTGGGGCCTGGATGAGGACGAGCGCCCGCTGCATCCGGGCGACCGCTGCGTGGTCGAACGTGTCGAGGGGCTGACCCTGACCGTCCGCCCGGCCGAGGAATGGGAGCTGATCTAGTTGATCGCCGCGATCATCACCGTCATCGTCGTGCTGCTGGCCATCGGCGTCGCGCTGGCCGGCGCCTCCGTGCGCGTGCTGCGCGAGTACGAGCGGGGCGTGATCTTCCGGCTCGGCCGGGTGATCGAGAAGAAGGGCCCGGGCCTGATCCTGCTGACGCCTGCCGTCGACCGGATGGTCCGCGTCTCGCTGCGCACGGTGACGCTGAACGTCCCGCCCCAGGACGTGATCACGCGCGACAACGTCCCCGTGCGCGTGGACGCCGTCGTCTACTTCCGCGTCGTGGACCCCAACAGCGCCGTCGTGCAGGTGGAGAACTTCCACAAGGCGACCTCGCAGATCGCCCAGACGACGCTGCGCTCCGTGCTCGGCAAGGCCGACCTCGACATGCTGCTGTCCGAGCGCGAGCAGCTCAACGAGGAGCTCCAGAAGATCATCGACGACCAGACCGAGCCGTGGGGCATCAAGGTCACCACCGTCGAGATCAAGGACGTCGGCGTCCCCTCGGCCATGCAGCGCGCGATGGCCCGCCAGGCGGAGGCCGAGCGCGAGCGCCGCGCGAAGGTGATCAACGCCGAGGGCGAGTTCCAGGCCGCCGCCCGGCTGTCGCGAGGCCGCCGACGTGATCTCCCAGAACCCGACCACGATCCAGCTGCGCTATCTGCAGACGCTCAGCGAGATCGGGATCAACCAGAACTCCACGATCGTCTTCCCGATCGACCTGGTGCAGCCGCTGCTCAAGGCGATAACCCCGGCCGACGAGAAGGCGGCGCCCGCCGAGCTGCCCCAGGGCAACGGCATCGCGGGCCGCGCTGGTAGAGAAGAAGAGCGAGGCGGCCGAGCGCTAAGCTCGCCGCCGCGCCATGGATCTACTCGAATACCAGGGCAAGCAGCTGTTCGCCCGCCACGGGGTGCCCGGTGCCCAACGGCTCCCCGGCCACCACCGTCGAAGAGGCCGTCGCCGCCGCGGACGAGATCGGCTACCCCTGCGTGGTCAAGGCGCAGGTGCAGATCGGCGGCCGCGGCAAGGCCGGCGGGATCAAGGTCGCCCAGAACCGCCAGGAGGCCGAGGAGCACGCGCAGGCGATCCTCGGGATGGACATCCGCGGCCACACCGTGCACGAGGTGTGGATCGAGGCCGCGTCGGACATCGCCGCCGAGTACTACGCCTCGATCGTGTTCGACCGCGCGGCCAAGCGCCCGCTGGTCATGCTCTCCACCCAGGGCGGCGATGGAGATCGAGGAGGTGGCCGAGCGCGACCCGGACGCGATCGCCCGCCTGCACGTCGACCCGCTGCTCGGGTTCCAGGACTTCCACGCGCGCCGGCTGGCCTTCGAGGCGGGCGTCGACGCCGACGTCGTGCGGCCGATCGGCGCGCTGCTGAACAAGCTCTACGACGCGTTCGTGGCCGAGGAGGCCATGCTCTGCGAGGTCAATCCGCTGATCGTGACGTCCGACCGCGACGTCAAGGCACTCGACGCCAAGGTCACGCTGGACGACAACTCGCTGTTCCGCCACGCCGACAACGCGTCGCTGCGCAACGTGGCCGCCGAGGACGAGCAGGAGCGGATGGCCCGCGAGCGCGGCCTGACCTTCGTCAAGCTCGACGGCAACGTCGGCATCCTCGGCAACGGCGCCGGGCTCGTGATGAGCACGCTCGATGTGGTCGCCCAGGCCGGCGGCCGGCCGGCGAACTTCCTCGACGCCGGCGGCGGCTCGCGCGCCGAGGCGATCACCCAGGCGGTCGAGGTGATCCTGTCCAACCCGAACGTCACCGCCGTGCTGTTCAACATCTTCGGCGGCATCACCCGCTGCGACGAGGTGGCGCGCGGGCTGATCGAGGCGTTCGACCAGATCAAGCCGACCGTGCCGTTCGTCGTCCGCCTGGACGGCACCAACGACGTCGAGGGCCGCAAGCTGCTCGCCGACGCGAACCTGCCCAACGTCTACACCGAGTCGACGATGCTGGGCGCGGCCAAGAAGGTGGTGGAGCTGGCATGAGCATCCTCGTCGACACCGACACGAAGCTCTGCGTCTCCGGCATCACGGGCCGCGAGGGCACGTTCCACGCGATGAACAACCGGCGGTACGGGACGCAGGTCGTCTCGGGCGTCACGCCGGGCAAGGGCGGCCAGGACGTCGAGGGCGTCCCGGTGTTCAACACGTTCCACGACGCGGTGGCCGAGACCGGCGCGAACACGGCGATGATCTTCGTCCCGCCGCGCTTCGCCGCCGACTCGATCCTCGAGGCCGAGGACGCGGGCATCGCGCTGGTGATCTGCATCACCGAGGGCATCCCCGCCCACGACGAGCTGCGCGTCTACAACCATCTCAAGGCCAACGGGCAGACCCGGCTGATCGGCCCGAACTGCCCGGGCATCCTCTCGCCGGGCAAGGCGAACGTGGGGATCATCCCCGCCGCGTTCTTCAGCGAGGGCAACGTCGGCGTCGTCTCGCGCTCCGGCACGCTGACCTACCAGATCGGCAACGAGCTGGCCCAGCGCGGGTTCGGCAACTCGAGCATCGTCGGCATCGGCGGCGACCCGGTGCCCGGCTCGAGCTTCATCGACATCATCGCGCTGTTCGAGGACGACCCGGAGACGGAGCTGATCGTCATGGCCGGCGAGATCGGCGGCTCGGCCGAGGAGGAGGCGGCCGAGTACATCGCCGCGCACGTCTCCAAGCCCGTGGTGGCCTACATCGCCGGCTTCACCGCGCCGCCGGGCAAGACGATGGGCCACGCCGGCGCGATCGTCTCGGGCACCGCGGGCACGGCGAAGGCCAAGGCCGAGGCGCTGGAGGGGAAGGGCGTGCGCGTCGGCCGCACGCCGACGGAGGTGGCGGAGATCGCCGCCGAGATCGCGGGGTCGTTGAAGACCGCGTGACCCGCGCGCTGCTCGCCGTGGTCCTGCTGTTGGCGGCGCCCGCGGCCGCGCAGGCCCGCGCGGGCGACATCGAGCGCAGCTTCGGCACGCACGGCACGCAGTCGCTGAACGCGAAGCAGGGCGACGCGGTCGGCGGCGCGATCGACGTGCTGGCCGACAACCGCATGCTGGCCGGCGGCGCGGCCGGCGGCCGGTTCGTCGTCGTCCGGCTGCACTCGAGCTCGGGCAAGCTCGACAACAACTTCGGCGACCGCGGCCAGTTCATCCCCGCCCTGCCCGGCTCGTCATTGGACGGCGTGCAGGCGCTGGCCACGTTCCGCGACGGCCGGATCGTGGCCGCCGGCACGCTCGACGTCGCGGGCGGCTCGCAGATGGCCGCGGTGCGCCTGCTCCCCAACGGCCAGGTCGACCCCAGCTTCGGCGGCGGCGCCGGCTACATCCTCGCCGGGCCCCCCGGCTCGCAGTTCGGCGACATGTCGATGGACACGAACGGCAACATCGTGCTGGTGGGCGTGCGCCCGGGCGAGGCGCCGCTCGTGGTCCGGCTGCTGCCCGACGGCACGCCGGACACGTCGTTCGGCGCCGGCGGGACCGTCGACGGCGCCGCGCTCGGGCTGACCGGCCGGGCGACCGGCGTGCTGGCCCGGCCCGACGGGACGACCGTGTTCAGCGTCGGCGAGGTGCCGGGCCACCCCGCCTCGTCCGCGTTCACGGTCGTGCGGCTCCTGGCCAACGGCGCGCCCGACCCCGGCTTCAACGGCACGGGCGTCGCGACGGTCAGCCTCGGCACGCCGGTGACCGGCGACGGCCTGGGCGCGGCGGCGCTGAACATCGGGCCGAGCGGCACGCTCCTCGTGGCCGGGACGACGGCGAGCGCGCGCGGCACGCAGCAGGCGCTGGTGAGCCGGCTGCGGGCCAACGGCACGCTGGACAAGCGCTTCGGCACACACGGCTTCGCCCGCGTCGCCCGGTCCGGCCAGGACCTGCGCGTGACCAGCCTGGCCCGCGACTCGGCGGGCCGGGTCCTGATCGCCGGCACGGCCCGCGCGCCGGACGCGCTCGTCGCCCGGCTGCGCCCGAGCGGGCGCCGCGACACCCACTTCGGCTCGCACGGCGTGCGCTTCCTCGCGCTCGGCCGCGGGCACCCGGTCTACACGGAGTTCACCGGCGTCGACTCGGTGGAGACGCACGCGGTGCTCGTCGGCCTCGCCGCCGGGCCCGGGCAGCTCATCCGCAGCCCCACCCAGACGCTCTACACCGGCCGCTTCGCGCTCACCGTCTCGCGATTGCACTGACGGCCGCGTGCAACCAGGGCACGTGCGGCTCGTGCTCGGGCTTCATCAGCACGCTGCGCAGCACGCGCACGCCGTCGGCGTCCATGGTCACGTCCGGGTGGGCGGCCGCGAACGCCGCGCCGTCGATCCGCAGGGTCGACAGGTAGACCGGGTCGTCCGAGGCCATCCCGGCGTCGAGCACGCGCGCGCTCGCGGCGTCGATCGCGCTCGCGCTGTCCGCCGCCGGGAAGTAGGTGAGGATGTCGAGCTCCGGGGCGCAGTGCAGGCGCAGCACGTCGGACTCGGCGATCAGCGCCGCCCAGGCCCGGGCGGCGCGGACGCCGGCGGCGAGGATCGGCCCGAGATCGAGCGCGCGCAGGGTGAGCCACAGCGCCGCGGCGGCGGCGCCGGCGCGTGAGCACTCCAGGCTGATCTCGCCCAGGTGCAGGTCGCCCGAGGTGAAGTAGGTGTAGGGCGAGTCGTGCTTGTAGAGCCGGCCGACGCCCGGGTCGGCGAACAGCACGGCGCCGCAGCCGTAGGGCTGCAGGCCGTGCTTGTGCGGGTCGACGACGACCGAGTCGGCCCCGGCGATGGCACGGAATGGCGCCGGGTCGATCAGCGGGGCGTCGAGCAGCGCGAAGAACCCGCCGTACGCGGCGTCCACATGGATGCGCACCCCGTGGCGCTCGCGCAGCGAGAGCGCCTCGTGGACGGCGTCGACGATCCCCATCCCGGTCGTGCCCGCGGTCACCACCACGGTGCCCGTGCGACCGGATTCGCAGAGCGCGTCGACCGCGTCGAGGTCCAGCCGGCCGTCGCGGTCAGCGGGAGCGGCGAGCCCCTCGACGCCCAGCACCTGGCACATGCGGCCGTGTGTGTAGTGGGCGTTCTCTCCGTACACGACGGCCTTGCCGGGCGCCAGCTCGCGCGCCACCCACAGCGCCTCGAGGTTGGCGATCGTGCCCGACGAGGTGAGATGGCCGAGCGCGTCGCCCGGCAGCCCGAACATCCGCGCCAGGTCGCCCACCACCTCCTGCTCCAGCGCGCTCGTGGCCGGCCCCCCGTCCAGCGCGTGGTTGTTCGGGTTCAGCAGCATCGCCGCGGCGTACGCAGCGGCCGCCACGGGGTGCGGCGGCTTGAGCATCTGCCCGGCGTAGCGCGGGTGGAAGAACGGATACGTGCCGGCCATCCGCGAGGCGAAGTCGGCGAACGCCGCCTCCAGCCGCACCGGGTCGGGCGCCAGCGCCGGATGGCCCGGCGCGGGGCCGGCGCGCTCGCGCCACTCGTCGACGAGCGCCAGCGCGCGCTCCATCATGGGGTCGGGCACCCGCTGCACCCTATCCTGACCGCATGGCACCGATCTCCTTCGCCCGCGGCGCCCCGTCGCTGGACATCGTCGACGTCGAGGGGCTGCGCGAGGCCGCCCGGATGGCCTTCGAGAACGACCCCGCCGGCACGACGGCGTACGGGACGTCGGTGGGCTACGTGCCGCTGCGCGAGTGGATCGCGGAGCAGCACGGCGTGGACGTCACCCAGGTGCTGGTGACCAACGGCTCGATGCAGGCGGACGCCTTCCTGTTCGAGCTGCTCGTCCAGGCCGGCGACGCCGTGATCGTCGAGTCGCCGACCTACGACCGCACGCTGCTGAACCTGCGCAACCGCGGCGCGGACGTGCGCATGGTCCCGCTGGAGACCGACGGGATCTCCACCGGCGAGCTGGAGACCGTGCTGTCGGAGGCGGTGCACCCCAAGCTGGCGCACGTCATCCCGAACTTCCAGAACCCCGCCGGCTACACGCTGAGCGATGCCAAGCGCACGCGGCTGCTGGAGCTGGCGGCCGAGCACGACTTCACGATCTTCGAGGACGACCCCTACGTGGCCATCCGCTTCGAGGGCGAGCCGATCGAGTCGATGTTCTCGCGCGACGAGAGCGGCCATGTGGTCTACGCCTCCTCGTTCTCCAAGACCGTCTGCCCCGGCATCCGCGTCGGCTACCTCGTCGGCCCGCAGCCGGTGATCAAGCAGGTCCAGACGCTCGCCACGAACACCTACATCTCGCCCAACATGGTCGCGCAGTCGATCGTCAACCAGTTCGCGCGCTCGGGGCGCATGGACGGGGCGGTGGCCACGGTGAAGACCGCGCTGCGCGAGCGCCGCGACGCCGTCTGCGCGGCGCTCGAGCGCGAGCTGCCCGAGGCGCGCTTCGCCCGCCCGCAGGGCGGCTACTTCATGTGGGTGGAGCTGCCCGAGGAGGTCGACGTGGCCGAGCTCGAGAAGGCGGCGGCCGAGCGCGAGGTGCTGTTCGTCAAGGGCACGGACTTCCTGCTCGAGGGTGGGAAGAACACGCTGCGGCTGGCCTACTCGGGCGTGACGCCCGAGCAGATCGACGAGGGCATCACCCGGCTGGCCGACGCCGTGCGCAGCCTTGGCGTCGCGGCGGCATAGCTACGGGGAGGATCCGGCGCAGTTCGGCGAGCTGACCGGATCCGGCCCGGTCGCCGTGCTCATCCACGGTGGCTTCTGGCGCGACCGCTACGACCTGACGCTGATGGCGCCGCTCGTCGCGGACCTCGCGGCGCGCGGCTGGGCGGCCTGGAACATCGAGTACCGGCGGCTGGGCAGCGGCGGCGGCGTGCCCGAGACGCTCGACGACGTGGCGGCGGCGATCGACGCGCTCGCCGGCCTCGACGGGGTCGACCGGTCGCGCGTGGTGGCGATCGGGCACTCGGCCGGCGGCCAGCTGGCGGCGTGGGCGGCGACGCGGGAGGATCCACGCGTGCCCCTCACCGCCGTCGTGTCGCAGGCCGGCGTGCTCGACGTGCGCCGGGCCTGGGAGCTGCACCTGTCGAACGACGTGGCGCGCGAGTTCCTGCGCGGGGACATCGAGAACGCCGCGCTCGCCTCACCGATCGAGCGGCTGCCGCTCGGCGTGCCCGCGCTGCTCACCCACGGCGGCCGCGACGACACCGTGCCGCTGGAGATCTCGCAGCGCTACGCCGAGCGGTCCGGGGCGACGCTGATCGTCGAGCCGGAGGAGGGCCACTTCGGCCACCTCGACCCCGGCAACCCGCTGTGGCAGGCGGTGGTCAAGTGGATCTGACCCGCGACGCCGCCCTCGCCCGCGACGCGGACGATCCGCTGGCCGGCTTCCGCGAACGCTTCGTCATCACCGACCCGGAGCGGGTGTATCTCGACGGCAACTCGCTCGGCCGGCTGCCCGTGGCCACGCGCGACCGGCTGGCCGCGATGGCGGAGGAGTGGGGCGACCGGCTCGTCTCCGGCTGGCACGAGTGGATCGAGGCGCCGCAGCGCTCCGGCGACCTGCTCGCCCAGGTGATCGGTGCCTCGCCCGGCGAGGTGCTGGCCTGCGACTCGACCACGGTCAACCTCTACAAGCTCGTGCACGCCATGCTCGACGCGGCGCCGGGGATCGGCACGCTGGTCGGCCACCGGGACGACTTCCCGACGGACCGCTACGTCCTGGAGGGCATCGCCGCCGCCCGCGGGCTCGAGCTGCGGTTGCTCGAGGGCGAGCCGCGGCCGGCCGACGTGCCGGAGGACGCGCTCGCCGTCTTCTCGCACGTCAACTACCGCACGGGCGCGCTCGCCGACATCGCCGCGTTCTCCGGCCACATCGTCTGGGACCTGTCGCACTCCGCCGGGGCTGTGCCGGTCGAGCTCAACGCTCAGGGCGTCGAGCTGGCCGTGGGCTGCACGTACAAGTACCTCAACGCCGGCCCGGGCGCGCCCGGCTACCTGTACGTGGCCGAGGCGCTGCAGGCGCGGCTGCGCTCGCCGATCCAGGGCTGGTTCGGCCAGGACGAGCAGTTCGCCATGGAGCGCCCCTACGCGCCCGCGGCGGGCATCGCCCGCTTCCTGGCCGGCACGCCGCCGATCCTCGGCCTGGCCGCCGTGGAGGAGGGCGCCCGGCTCACGGCGGAGGCGGGGATCGACGCGATCCGCGCGAAGTCCGTCGCGCTCACCGAGCTGATCGTGGCGCTGCACGACGACCGGCTGGCGCCGCTGGGCTTCGAGCTCGGCTCGCCGCGCGACCCGGCCGTGCGCGGCTCGCACGTGTCGCTGCGCCACGCCGAGGCCTGGCCGATCTGCCGCGCGCTGATCGAGCGCGCCGGCGTCATCCCGGACTTCCGCGGGCCGGACTCGATCCGCCTGGGCGTGGCGCCGCTCTACACGCGGTTCGTCGACGTGTGGGACGCGCTCGACCGCCTGCGCGGGCTGGTCGGGCGGGGCGAGCAGAAGCTCGTCGAGCCGGGCCGCTCGCGCGTCACGTAGACGACATCGCCTCCTCCAGGCGCCGCTGCATCTCCGCCTCGCTCATGTCCTCGATGTGCGTGGCGAGCATCCAGCGGTGGCCGAACGGGTCGCGCAGCGACCCGGCGCGGTCGCCGTGGAACTGGTCGGCGGGCTCGTTGACCGGCGTCGCGCCCTCGCGTACGGCGCGGGCGTAGACGGCGTCGACGTCCTCGGTGTACAGCAGCACCGCCGCCGGCACCGGCTGCCCGGGGTCGGGCGCCGCGGAGCCGGGGAACGGCTCGGCCACCGTGATCAGCGAGTCGCCGATGCGGAGCTCGCCGTGCATCAGCTTGCCGCCGAGCACGAGCTTGCGGACGACCTCGGCGCCGAAGGCGCGCGCGTAGTAGTCGAGCGCCTCCAGGCCGCGGTCGACGGTGAGGTTGGGCGTGATCGAGCGATAGCCGTCGGGGATGGGCTTGGCGGTCATGACGGCCAACCTAGGCGGGTCCCGGGCGGCCGTATTGTAAGAACGCGACATGCTCGGCGAGACCACCAGCCGCCGCGGCATCCTCGCTCCGGAGGCGGCCCGGCGCCACTACCGGCTCACGCGCTACGCGCCGGCCGCCGACCTCGCGCACCTGGTCGAGCGCCACTGGATCGTCGAGTGGGACCTGCGCGAGCCGTTCACCCAGGAGCTCGTCACGCACCCCGTGGTCAACCTCGTGTTCGAGACGCGCGTCGCGCTCGTCCACGGCGTGATCACCGGCCGGGGGGCGAAGACGATCTCCGGGCGCGGCAAGGGCGTGGGGGTGAAGTTCCGGCCCGGCGGCTTCCACCCGTTCCTGCCGGTGCCGGCGCACACGCTGACCGACACGGCGCTCGCCCTGGAGGACGCGTTCGGCTCCGACCCGCACGCCGACGTGCTGGCGGCGGGCGAGGACCGGGCGCAGATCGCGGTGGTGGAGCGCTGGCTGCGCTCGCTGGCGCCGGGCGACGACCCCGCCGTCGCGGAGATCGCCGCGATCTTCCGCCGCATCCTCGCCGACCCGTCGCTCACCCGGGTCGACGACCTCGCCGCCGCGACCGGCCGCCCGCCGCGCGCGCTGCAGCGGCTGTTCCGGGAGTACGTCGGCGTGTCGCCCAAGTGGGTCCTGCAGCGGCTGCGCCTGCAGGAGGCGGCCGAGCGGATGGCCGGCGGCGCGGGCGACTGGGCGTCGCTGGCGCTCGACCTCGGCTACTTCGACCAGGCGCACTTCATCAACGACTTCCGCCGCGTCGTCGGGCGCTCGCCCGCGGAGTACGCCGCCCAGGCTTAGAGGAGCTCAGCCAACTCGCGGAAGTCGCGGGCCACGACGTCCCAGTCGCCCGCGGGCGCGAGGTCGGTCGTCTGGCCCGGGCCGTGCTCGGTGGGACGTGGCACGAACGCGGTGGCGAAGCCGAGCGCCCGCGCCGCCGCGAGGTCGCCGTTGTGGGCCGCCACCATCATCACCTCGCCCGGCTCGAGCTTGAGCGCGGCCGCGCTGCGCAAGTAGACCTCCGGTTGCGGCTTGTAGGCGCGGGCGACCTCCGCGCCGAGGATCACGTCCCAGGGCAGCGCCGCGTGCTTGGCCAGGTTCACGCTCTGGGCGATGTGGCCGTTCGAGCAGGGCGCGACGATGAATCGCGCCTTCAGCCGCGTCAGCCCGGGCACGGTGTCGGGCCACGGGTCGAGCCGGTGCCAGGCGCGGGTCAGTTCGTCCGGGTCGGCCACGGCCAGGCCGCGCTCGGCCAGCAGGCGGTCGAGCGCCTCGCGGTGCAGGACGTCGAGGTCGACCCAGGCGCGCGCGCCGCTGCGCACGGTCTCCAGCTGCGGCTGGTAGAGGCCGCGCCAGGCGTCGGCCAGGTCCTCGGGCAGCCCGCGCGCCGCCAGCTCGCGGCGGATCGAGGTCCGCCAGTCCACGCAGGTGCCGAACACGTCGAAGAAGAGCGCGCGCATGGCCGGACATACTGACGCGCCATGGAGGACGTCCTGCGGGCGCGCCTGGCGGCGCTGACACTCGAGCAAAAGGTCCGGCTGCTCACCGGCGCCGATCTCTGGGCCCTGCATCCGGAGCCGGCGGCCGGGCTGCGGCGGCTGGTCACCTCCGACGGGCCCGCGGGCGTGCGCGGCGAGCGCTGGGACGAGCGCACGCCGTCCGCCAACGTGCCCTCGCCGACCGCGCTGGCCGCCACCTGGGACGAGGCCCGGATCGAGCGCCTCGGCGACCTGCTGGCCGCCGAGTGCCGGCGCAAGGGCGTCGACGTCCTGCTCGCGCCGACGGTCAACCTGCACCGCTCGCCCTACGGGGGCCGACACTTCGAGTGCTTCAGCGAGGACCCGCTGCTCACCGCGCGGATCGGGATCGCCTACGTGCGCGGCCTGCAGCGCGCCGGCGTCGGCGCCACGGTCAAGCACTTCGTGGCCAACGACTCCGAGACCGAGCGCTTCACGCTCGACGCGCGGGTGGACGAGCGCACGCTGCGCGAGCTGTACCTGGCGCCGTTCGACGCGATCGTCCGCGAGGCGCGCCCCTGGTGCGTGATGGCCGCCTACAACCGCGTCGGCGGCCACACGATGACCGAGTCGCCGCTGCTGCGCGACGTGCTCAAGGACGAGTGGGGCTGGGACGGCCTCGTGGTCTCCGACTGGTTCGCCACCCGGAGCCTGGACGCGGCGTCGGCGGCGCTCGACCTCGCGATGCCCGGCCCCGACAGCCCGTGGCGCGACCCGCTGGTGGAGGCCGTGCGCGACGGCCGGGTGAGCGAGGCGGCGATCGACGACAAGGTCCTGCGGATCCTGCGACTGGCGGCGCGGGTGGGCGCGCTCGCGGGCGAGGAGGCCGGGGGCGGGGCGCCGGGCGCGTGGCCGGACGACGCGGTGGCGGCCGAGTTGCGCGCCGCCGCCGCGGCGGGCTTCGTGCTCGCCCGCAACCACGGCGCGCTCCTGCCGCTCGGCCCGACCCTGAAGCGCGTAGCCGTGCTCGGTCCCAACGCCGCGGTCGCGCGCACGCTGGGCGGTGGCAGCGCGACGGTGTACCCGTACTACACGGTCTCGCCGCTGGAGGGGATACGCGCCGCGCTCCCGGACGCGGAGGTCACCCACGCGCCCGGCGTGCGCGCGCACCAGCGGCTCGCCCGTGGTCGCCCTGGACGCCGAGGTGCGGTTCCTCGGCGCGGATGACGAAGTGCTCGGGACCGAGCACCGGCGCACGGGCGACTTCCGCTGGAACGCGCTCGACCCGGAGATCCGCGCGATCGAGGTGCACACATCGGTGCGCGCCGATGTCGGCGGCGAGCACCAGATCGGCGTCTCCGGCGTCGGCCGCTTCCGGCTGACCGTGGACGGCCGCGTGGCGTTGGACGAGCTGCTGCAGGTGCATGCGGACGCTGACGTGGCGGAGGCGCACCTGTTCCCGCCGGAGGCCGGCGTGCCGGTCGAGCTGGCCGCGGGGCAGGCGGTCGCCGTGGTCGTGCGCCGCGCGGTCGAGCACCGGCCGGACGACCCGGCGACGATCTTCAAGCTCCTCGTCGACGTCCCGTACGACACGCCGGGCGAGATGCTGGCCGAGGCGGAGGCGCTGGCCCGCGACGCCGACGTGGCCGTCGTCGTGGTGGGCACGACGCCGGAGGTGGAGAGCGAGGGCTTCGACCGCACGTCGCTCGCGCTGCCGGGGGCTCAAGACGAGCTGGTCCGGCGCGTGGTGGCCGCGAACCCGCGGACGATCGTCGTGGTCAACGCCGGCTCTCCCGTGCTCATGCCCTGGCTCGAGGAGGTGCCGGCGGTGCTGCTCGCCTGGTTCCCCGGCCAGGAGGGCGGGAACGCGATCGCCGACGTCCTGCTCGGGCGGGTCGAGCCGGGCGGCCGCCTGCCCACCACCTGGCCGGCCTCGGAGGACCGGCTGCCCTCCACGCGGCCGGTGGAGGGCGTGCTCGAGTACGGCGAGGGCACGGCGATCGGCTACCGCCGGCCCGGCGAGCCCCTGCTCCCGTTCGGCCACGGCCTCGGCTACACGAGCTGGGAGTACCTGGCCCTGGAAGCGGACGCGGAGACCGCCCGCGTGCGGCTCATCAACTCCGGCACCCGCCCCGGGCGCGAGGTCGTGCAGGTCTACACCGAGCGCCCGGAGCTGCGGCTCGCCGGGTTCGCCGCCGTGGTGGCCGAGCCGGGCGAGGAGGTGGTCGTCGAGGTCGCGCTGGCCCCGCGCGCGTTCGCCCGCTGGGAGGGCGGCTGGGTGACCGAGCCCGGGACGTACCCGCTGTCCGCCGGCCGCTCCGTGGCCGACCGGCCGCTGACCGCGGAGATCGCCCTGCGCTGATGGAGCTGCGCCAGCTCCAGTACTTCGCCGCGGTGGCCCGCCACCGCAACTTCACCCGCGCGGCCGAGGCGCTCTTCGTCACGCAGCCGGCGCTCTCCCAGCAGATCCGCCGGCTCGAGGCGGAGCTGGGCCTGGCGCTGCTGCGGCGTACGCCGCAGGGCGTGGAGCTGACCCCGGCCGGCGCGGACCTGCTGGCCCACGCCGAGACCGTGATCGCCGAGGTCGACGCGGCCCGCGCCCAGATGGACCGCCACGCCGGGCTGGCCCGGGGCGTGGCCCGCGCCGCCGCCACGGCGGCCGACGCCGCCCGGCTGCCCGAGGCGCTCGCCGCGTTCGCCGCCGACCACCCGGGCATCCAGATCGCGCTGCGCCAGGGCTCCGCCCAGGAGGTGGCCGAGCTGACCCGGCTCGGGGCGGTCGACGTGGCCGTGCTCGCGCTGGCCGGCGACGCCCCGGCCGGCGTCGACGCCCATCCGCTGGCGGACGAGCCGCTGCGCGTCGCCGTGGCGCTCGGCGACCCGCTGGCCGGCGCCGGCGCGGTCGAGCTCGCGGCGCTGCAGGGCCGGCCGTTCATCCTGGCCGAGCCGGGCAGCGCGCTGCGCGACACGGTGATGGCCGCCACGCAGGCCGCCGGCTTCAGCCCGCTGCCGCTGTTCGAGGTGGGCGACCCGCACACGGTCCGCTTCCTCGTGCGCGCCGGGCTGGGCATCAGCCTCGTCCCCGCCTCCTGGCTCGAGCGCCCCGGCCCGGTGGTCGGCGCCGCCGACCTGGCCGACGCGCCGCGCCACCGCCTGTTCCTGCTCTCGCCGGCCGCCGGCCCGTCGCCGGCCGGAGGGCTGCTCCTCGAGCGCCTGCGCGCGGGCCTCTGAACCTGAAGGGGGTCAGGCACGTTTAGCTCGTGCGCCGGTTAAAGGGGTCTGACCCCTTTATGTGGCGGCGCTTTATGTGGCGGCGGGCGCCAGCGCGGCGTCCAGCTCGGCCTCGAGCCGCCGGCGCGGCCGCGAGCCCACGAGCCGGAGCACCTCCTCACCGCCCCGGAAGAGCAGGAACGTGGGCATGGCCAGCACGCCGTAGCGCGCCGCCGTGGCCACGTTCGCCTCGGCGTCGACCTCGACCACCCGCAGCTCGGCGCGGTCGGCCGCCAGCTCGGCCAGGATGGGGTGCATCACGCGGCAGGGCGGGCACCAGGCCGCCCAGAAGTCCACGAGTACCGGCTGCTCGGACTCGAGCACCTCGGCGGCGAAGCTGTCGTCGGTCACGTTCAGGAGATCCATGCATCCCAGCGTGGCGCCGGGGGCCGGACCGTCCAAGTGGAATCCGTGATGGCCACGATCAGCGGCCGTAACGCTCCTTGCCCAGCACGAGCTGCTCGGGCAGCGCGGTGCGCGGCGGCGGCGACGGGTCGGCGAGGACGGAGACCGTCTCGGCCACCGAGCGGGTCAGCGTGGCCGTCGCGCCGTCGAAGTCGACGCTGACGTGCTCGTCGTCGGAGCTGCCCAGCGTGCCCTCGCGGCCGGGCTCGAGCCCCTCGGCCTTGAACAGGTGCAGCAGGTCCTCGGCCTCGTTCTCGAAGCGGAGCACGGTGACCTTCGCGCCGGGCTCGACATCGGCCAGCGGCACGCCGGCGATCCGCTGCCCGGGGTTGATCGGGTGGCCGTGCGGGCAGGTCTTGGCGTCGCCGATCGCCGCCAGCATCCGCGCCTCGAGGTTCGGCGACATCGCGTGCTCCAGCCGCTCGGCCTCCTCGTGCACGTCGTCCCACGGGATCTTCAGCACGTCGGTGAGGAAGCGCTCGATGAGGCGGTGGCGGCGGACGACCGCCTCGGCCTGGCCGAGCCCCTCGGACGTGAAGGAGATCATCTTGTCCGCGCCGCGCGTGATGTAGCCGTCACGCTCCAGCCGGCCGACCATCTCGTGCACGGTCGGCGCCGAGAGCTGCATCGCCCGGGCGACGTTGGCGCCGGTCATGGGCAGGCCGGCCTCATGGAGCCAGAAGATCGTCTGCAGGTACTCCTCTTCGGCGACGGTGGCGTGCTGCTCAGAAGGCATGCAGTGATCCTAACCCGCGGCGGCCTCGGCCTCGAAGCGGCGCGCCAGCGCCTGCACGCGGCGCTCGGCCAGGGCCATGAACGCGCGCGTGGCCGGCGACAGGTGGGCGTCGCGGCGGGTGATGAACGCGAACGTCTCGTGCAGCGGCGGGTCGAGCGACACGGTCCCGAGCCGTCGGGAGAAGCCGCGGGCGGCCAGCACGGAGCGCGGGCCGATCGTGTCCCCCAGCCCGCGCGCGGCGAGGTCGAACGCGGCGGTCATGTACTCGACCTCGATCTGCGGCTCGATGGCCACGCCCGCGCGCTGGGCCAGCTCGCGCAGCTGCCGGCGCAGCGGGTCCTGGGCGGCCCAGCGGGCGTCATAGAGGATCAGCGGGGCCCGCGCGAGCCGCTCGATCGACAGCGGCGCCTGCAGGCGCTCCGGCGCGACCGACATGTACAGCAGCTCCTCCACGAACGCCGGGCGCACCTCCAGGCCGCGGTCGTCGACCGGGATCGCCACCAGCCCCGCCTCGAGCCCGCCGTCGCGCACCGCGTCCGCCACCTCGGCCGAGTTCTGCCCCACCACCCGCACGCGGACCTCGGGATGGCGGCCGCGGAAGTCCTGCACCAGGCCGCCGAGCAGGTAGTAGTGGGCGCTGCCGAACGTCCCGAACGCCACCGTCCCGCCCGTCAGGTCGCGCACCTCGCGCACCGACTCGGCCGCGGCCTGCGCGTCGGCCAGCGTGCGCTCGGCGTGCGGCTGCAGCCGGCGGCCGGCCTCGGTGAGCTCGAGCCCGCGGCCGGCGCGCACGAACAGCGGCACGCCGAGCTCCGCCTCGAGCCGCCGGATCTGCTCGGACAGGCTCGGTTGGGCGAGCTGCAGCGCCGCGGCGGCCGCGGAGAACGAGCCGTGCTCGACCGCCGCCAGAAAGTAGTTCAGCTGCTGGAGAGTCATAGGCTCTGCCTATCGATCCTACAGTCAATCAAGCCTAAAACAATCTGCCACGAAGGCCGATACTAGGAGCATGTTCGCACTCGCATTTCTCGCCGCGCTGGGTGTGGGCGTCGCGTTCGGAGCCGAGGACCGTCCCGGCTTCTCCGAGCGCACGCGCCTGCGCTAGGCGTTTAATGGGCAGCCGTGGCGCTGCCCCTCAAACCACCTCTCCTCCCACAGCTCGCCCGGCCGGCGAAGATCTTGCCGGCCGGCGAAGGCTGGGCCTATGAGCCCAAGTGGGACGGTTTCCGCGCCATCGCGTTCGTCGATGGCGGGGACGTCTACCTGCAATCGCGCAGCGGCAAGCCGCTGCGCCGCTACTTCCCCGAGCTGAGCTTCCCGTCCGGCCGCTATGTGCTGGACGGCGAGATCGTCCTGTTCGACGCCGACGGCCGGCAGGACTTCGACGCGCTCGGCCAGCGCATCCATCCGGCGGAGTCGCGCATCAACCTGCTCGCCGAGCAGACGCCGACGACGTTCATCGCGTTCGACCTGCTGGCCGACGGCGACGAGGTGCTGCTCGAGCTCCCGCAGGCCGAGCGTCGCGCCCGCCTGGCGGGGCTGGTCGCCGACCCCGTCCGGCTGACGCCGTGCGCCGACACGCCCGAGGGCGCCCAGGCGTGGCTCCAGGACGCCGAGGGCGTGATCGCCAAGCGCACGGACGCGCCGTACCGCCCGGGCGAGCGCGTCGGGATGAGCAAGATCAAGCGCGTCCGGACGATCGACGCCGTCGTGATGGGCTGGCGGCCCGGCAAGGAGGAGGGCACGGTCGGCTCGCTCATCCTCGGCCTGCACGAGCCGGACGGCCGGCTGCGCCCGGTCGGCCACACGTCGGGCTTCAACGCGAAGCAGAAGCGCGAGCTGCCGGCGAAGCTCGCGCCGTACGAGACGGGCGAGCGCGGCCAGGGCGACCCCAGCCGCTGGGACAACGAGCGCGAGCTCGAGTGGATCGCCCTGCGCCCGGAGCTCGTCGTCGAGGTGACCTTCGACCACACCTCCAACAACCGCATCCGCCACGGCACGAAGGTCCTGCGCTGGCGCGACGACAAGGCGCCCGCGGACTGCCGGACCGACCAGCTGGCGAGTTAGCGGCTGTCGCGGCCGCGGTGACAGGATGCCCGCATGCGGGAGCGTCCCGTCCTCGTCGCGCCCGACTCGTTCAAGGGCACGTTCGCTGCGGCCAAGGTGGCGGGCGCGATCGGCCGCGGGCTCGAGCGCGCGGGGCTGATGCCGCCGGACCTGTGCCCGGTGGCCGACGGCGGCGAGGGCACGTTGGACGTCCTGCTCACCCGGCTCGGCGGCGAGCTCGTGGCCGCCGAGGTGCAGGACCCCCTCGGCCGGCCGGTGAAGGCCGCCTTCGCGCTGCTCGAGGACGGCGGGACGGCGCTGGTGGAGATGGCCGCGGCCAGCGGGCTGGGCCTCGTCGCCGAGGAGGAGCGCGACGCGTGGGCCGCGTCGACCTACGGCACGGGCGAGCTGATCGCCGCCGCGGTGGAGGCCGGCGCGCAGGTGGTGCTCGTGGCCGTCGGCGGCTCGGCCACCACGGACGGTGGCGCGGGGGCGCTGCAGGCGATCGAGGACGCCGGCGGGCCGGGCGGCGCCCGGATCGTCGTGCTGTGCGACGTGCGCACCCCGTTCGAGGGGGCGGCGAAGGTGTTCGGCCCGCAGAAGGGCGCGGACGAAGCGATGGTGCGCAAGCTCACCGAGCGGCTGCGCGAGCAGGCCGCGGCGTTCCCGCGCGACCCCACCGGCGTGCCGCTGACCGGCTGCGCCGGCGGCCTGTCCGGGGGGCTGTGGGCCGGGCTGGGCGCCGTGCTCGAGCCGGGCGCCCCATTCGTGCTCGACGCGCTCGACTTCGACGCCCGCATGCGGGCCAGCCGCGCCGTGGTCACCGGCGAGGGCAAGCTCGACCAGCAGACGCTGGAGGGCAAGCTGGTCGGCGAGATCGGCACCCGCACGCGCCAGGGCGGCGTGCCGCTGCACGCGATCGTGGGCACCGACGCGCTCGACCCGTTCGGCAAGCGCATCATCGACCTGCAGTGCGTCCAGGCGGCGACGACGCTGGACGAGCTCGAGGCCGCCGGCGAGCGTCTCGGCGCCGCGTTGCGCGACGGGCGCGCCTAGTAACGACCGGCGGTCCAGGGGTAGGGTTGCCTATGCCGCCGAGGCCGCTCTCGTTGCCCACGCCCGGCTCGCGCCGCGCCGTCGTCCTGGGCGCCGGCTCGTTCGGCACGGCCGTGGCGGTGCTGCTGGCCCGCGGCGGCTTCCGCACGACGCTCCAGACCCGCACGCCGGAGCAGGCGGCCCGGCTGGACGCCGACCGCGAGAACCACGACTACCTGGACGGCGTGGCGCTGCCGCGCGAGCTGCGGGTGGAGCCGATGTCCGCGGGCCTCGCCCGGGCGGACTACGTGTTCCTCGGCGTGCCGTCGCGCGGGATCGCCGAGGTGATCGCCCAGCTCAAGGACGACGGCCTGCCGCGCCGCACGCCGGTGATCTCGATGGCCAAGGGGCTCGTGCCGCCGGGCGGCGACGCGCCCACGGAGCTGCTCAACCTGGCCTTCGGGGTCCAGCGCGTGGCCTGCATCGGCGGGCCCGCGCACGCGCGCGAGATGGTCACGGACGGCGCCGGGCTGGTCGCCGCGTCGACCGACGCCAGGCTCGCCGCGACGATCGCCAACGTCTTCACGCGCGCCGGCGTGGTGTGCGAGCAGTCCAGCGACCCGGTGGGCGTCGAGCTGTCCGGCATCGCCAAGAACGCCGCCGCGCTGGCCGCCGGGGCGACCGTGTCCCAGGGCCTGAACGCCGCCGGCGCGGCGGCCGGCCACATCTTCGCCGAGGTCTGGCGCTACGCCGAGCGCCAGGGCGCGCGGCCGGAGTCGATGATCGGGCTGGCCGGCACCGGCGACCTCGTAGGCACCGCGCTGGCCCCCCAGAGCCGCAACCGCCGGGCCGGCGAGCTGCTCGCCCAGGGCGTGCCGGCCGCCGAGATCCCCGGGCGCATCGGGCAGGCCGTGGAGGCGCTGGACGTCGTGCCGCTGCTGGCCGCCGCGCTGCACCGGGCGCACATCGAGGCCCCGGTGACCACCGCGCTGTGGCGGCTCATCGCCGGCGAGCTGCCGCTGGACGAGTGGGTCGCGCGCGTGCGCGCCACCGTCCCGCCCCCGCCCCGGCGGATCCCGGCCTGGCGCCGCGCCTGGACACGCGCGCGCTCCGGCGCCCGCCGCCGCGCCGCGATCACGGGCGAGCGGCTCAAGCCGATGGCGTAGCCCAGAGCTCGCCGGTGGAGGGCGCGACTGCGGGCAGCGTGAGCACGAACTCGGCGCCGCCGCCGGGCGCGTTGGCCGCGCGGACGCTGCCCTGGTGCTGCTCGGCGACCTGGCGCACGATGGCCAGGCCGAGGCCCGAGCCGGGCCGGCCGCGGGCCGAGACGCCGCGGTAGAAGCGGTCGAACAGGTGCGGGATGTCCTGATCGTCGACGCCCGTCGCCGTGGTCGCGGACGCGCACGCCGGCAGGCCCGGCCGTCGACCTCGACGCGCGCGCCGGCCGGCGAGTGCTTGGCCGCGTTGTCGAGCAGGTTGTTCACCGCGCGGGCCAGCCGGTCGCGCGACCCCTCGACCACGGCCGGCTCCAGCCGCGTCTCGAAGCGCACGCCCGGCGCGTGGCGGCGCGCCCGGGCGACGGCCTCGCCCACCAGCTCGTCCAGCCGCACATCCTCGGTGTCGCGGCGCGGCTGGTCGCCGCGGGCCAGCTCGATCAGGTCGGCCACGAGCATGCCGAGCTCCGTCGATCTGCTCCTCGATGTCGGCCAGCAGCCGCGCGCGCTCGTCGCGCGGCAGGTCCTCGGTCTCGGCCAGCACCTCGATGTTCGTGCGCAGGCTCGTGATCGGCGTGCGCAGCTCGTGCGAGGCGTCGGCCACGAGCTGGCGCTGGGCGGCGATCGACCCCTCGAGCGTGTCGAGCATCGCGTTGAAGTGCGCGGCCAGCTCGCCCACCTCGTCCTGGCTGGTCACGGCGATCCGCCGCCCCAGGTCCTCGGTCTCGGCGATGTGGCGGGCCGCCTCGGTGACGTTGACGATCGGCGCCACGAAGCTGCGCGAGACCAGCCGGCCCAGCGCGGCGGCCAGCGCGGTGCCGCCGAGGCACACGAGGGCCAGGATCAGCCGCAGCCGCCGCAGCACCGCGTCGACCGCGGCAAGCGAGCGGCCGAGCTGGACGGCGCCCCCCTGGGGGAGCGGCGCGGTGAGCATCGCGCACCGGCGTGCCGCCGGAGGTCGCGTCGGCGAAGAACGGCCCTGAGCGCCCGGTCGCCGCGGCGCGGACGCGGGCGCTCACCGGCAGCGTCGCCTGCTCGGAGCCGAACACGGCCACGACCCGGCCGTCAGGCCCGACGAGCTGGATGTAGGGCGTCGGCCCGCCCCGGCGGGCCGGCAGCGGCGCGAACCCGCGGTCGCCGAAGCCGCGGAACGGCGGCGGCCCGGAGTCGCCGAGGCGCTGGAGCTGCTGCTCGAGCTGGTCGTCCAGCTGCCCGCGCAGCTCGTTGCGCACGGCGACGTAGGCCACGCACGGCGGCGAGCATCACCGCCACGGCGACCGCCGCGGCCGCGGCGAGCGTGAGCCGGCGGCGCAGGGGCACGTCAGTCGCGCAGGACGTAGCCGACGCCGCGCACGGTGTGCAGCAGCCGCGGCTCGCCGCCCTCCTCCGTCTTGCGGCGCAGGTAGCCCATGTAGACGCCGAGCGAGTTCGAGCTCGAGCCGAAGTCGTAGCCCCACACGCGCTCGAAGATCTGCGAGCGGGTCAGCACCTGGCGGGGGTGCTCCATGAACATGGCCAGCAGGTGGAACTCGGTGCGCGAGAGCTCGAGCGGGCGGCTGCCGCGGCGCGCCTCCCAGGCGGCGCGATCCAGCGCCAGGTCGGCGAAGCGCAGGACCCGTTCGCTGCCGGGCGGCGTCTCGGAGCGGCGCAGCAGGGCGCGCAGGCGCGCCTTGAGCTCCTTGAGCGCGAACGGCTTGACCAGGTAGTCGTCGGCGCCGGCGTCCAGGCCGGCCACGCGGTCGTCGACCGAGTCGCGCGCGGTGAGGATGAGCACCGGCGTGCGGTCGCCGGCCTCGCGCAGCCGCCGGCACACCTCGAGGCCGTCGATGCCCGGCATCATGACGTCGAGCACGATCGCGTCCAGCTGCGTCTCTGAGAGCCGGTCGAGCGCCTCGCGGCCGTCGGCGGCCAGCTCGACCTCGTAGCAATCGAGCCGCAGCGCCCGGTCGAGCGCGGACCGGACCGCCGGCTCGTCGTCGACGATCAGCACGCGCGCCATGGCGAGATGTGGTTCCGCTCGTACGTACGCAGGTTGGCCGGGGGTCGCTGGCGCCGCCTGGCAAGGACGCAGACCCGCAGGAATCCCTCCGGGATTTCAAGTGGTCGAGGACACAGCCAGGCGGTGATCAGCGGCCACCTGACGGCCTGCGTACGTTGCGGGGCGGGGCCACAAGCATCGGAGTCCAACATAAACGTCTCCGAAGAGCGCAGGGGTCTTTAACATCCCGTGAGACTCGCTTCAGGATGAGTTGACGAGACCACGCTCTTATGAGCGCCATGCGCTCCCTCGTCTCCTTTCTCGGAGGCGCCGTGTCGGTCGGCCTCGTCGTCGGCGTGCTCGCCATCGCGGGCGTGATCGGCGACGGCCACTCCACCACCACCGTCATCGCGTCGCCAGGCTCGGGCACCGCCCCGCCGCCGGCCGCCGGCGCCAAGGTGGTCAACACCCAGCCCACGAACGTCTCCGAGATCTACCGCCGCGTGTCCCCCGGCGTCGTCTACGTCGAGTCCACCCAGTCGGGCGGCGGCGGCCTCTTCGGCGGGAGCGGCGGCGGCCAGGCCGCGTCCGGCTCCGGCTTCGTCATCGACAAGCAGGGGCACATCGTCACCAACGACCACGTGGTGGCCGGCTTCAACACCTACAGCGTGCGCGTCGGCTCCGACCAGACGCCGATCCGGGCGCACCTCGTCGGCACCGACCCGTCGTCCGACCTCGCCGTGCTGAAGATCGACCCGGCCAAGGTCTCCGGCGGCCTGCGGCCGCTCACGCTGGGCGACTCCAACACGCTCGCCCCCGGCGACCAGGCGATCGCCATCGGCTCGCCGTTCGGGCTCGCCGGGACCGTCACGGTCGGCGTCGTCTCCGCGCTCGGGCGGACGATCCAGTCGCCCAACGGCTTCCCGATCTCCAACGCCATCCAGACCGACGCGGCCATCAACCCGGGCAACTCCGGCGGGCCGCTGCTGGACGCCAAGGGCCAGGTGGTCGGCGTCAACTCGCAGATCAAGACCGAGAGCGGCGACTCCAACGCCGGCGTCGGCTTCGCCGTGCCCGTGTCGACGGTCAAGCAGGTGGTGCCGCAGATCCAGAGCGGCGGGAAGATCCAGCGCGCGTTCCTCGGCGTGAGCAACGCGTCGACCAACGACCAGTCCGGCGCGATCGTCAGCGGCGTGGTCGGCAACGGCCCGGCCGCCAAGGCGGGCCTGCACCCCGGCGACAAGATCGTGGCGATCGACGGGCGTCCCACCACGTCCTCCGACGACGTGTCGGCCGCCGTGGCGGCGCACAAGCCGGGCGACAAGGCCACGGTGACGGTCGTGCGCGGCGGCAACCGGCGTACCCTGACGGTGACGCTCGGCACGCGCCCGGAGAAGGCGGGCGGCTGAGCGATGGACAGCGAGACCAGGAGACTGCCCGTGACCCCAGAGGAGCGAAGGCTCCACGCCCTCGACCGGCCCTCGGAGCCGGACCCGGCACGGGCCGCCCATGACGGCCTCGAGACCGCGCTGTTCGAGATCAAGCGGGTCATCGTCGGGCAGGAGGCGATGCTCGAGCGCGTCCTGGTCGCGCTGCTGGCCGGCGGCCACGTGCTGCTGGAGGGCGTCCCCGGCCTGGCCAAGACGCTGACGGTGAAGACCGTGGCCGACGTGCTCGGCGGCTCGTTCAAGCGGCTGCAGTTCACGCCCGACCTGGTGCCGGCCGACCTCGTGGGCACGCGCATCTATCGCGCGGACCGCGGCGGGTTCGACACCGAGCTGGGGCCGGTGTTCTGCAACTTCCTGCTGGCCGACGAGATCAACCGCGCGCCCGCGAAGGTGCAGTCGGCGCTGCTCGAGGTGATGCAGGAGCGCCAGGTCACGATCGGCCACGAGACGCACCGCGTGCCGTCGCCGTTCCTCGTGCTGGCCACGCAGAACCCGATCGAGTCCGAGGGCACCTACCCGCTGCCCGAGGCCCAGGTCGACCGCTTCATGTTCAAGCTCGTGGTCGACTACCCGTCCCAGCGCGACGAGGTGGCGGTGGTCGAGCGCTCGCTGGAGGGCGGCGGCCGCGCCCGCGAGGTCCTGTCGCCGGACGAGCTGGCCAAGCACCAGCGCGCGGCGGGCACGGTGTACGTCGACCGCCGCGTGATGGAGTACGCGGTCAACCTGACCACCGCGACCCGCGACCGCGGCGACCAGAACTGGGTCGAGTTCGGCGCCTCGCCGCGCGGCTCGATCAACATGATCCACGCCGGCCGCGCGCTGGCGCTGCTGCGCGGGCGCGACTACATGCTGCCGATCGACGTGCGCGACCTCGCGCGCGACGTGCTCCGCCACCGGATCGTGCTGACCTATGAGGCGCTCGCCGCCGGGGTCGACGCCGACCGCGTGCTCGACGACGTGCTCGAGCGCGTGCCGATGCCCCGCATCGAGCTGGCGCAGGAGCGCAACTACGGGGCGTGAGTTTCCAGGCGCCGCTGCTCCTCGCCCTGCTCGGGCTCGTGCCGCTGGCCTTGGCGGCCTACGTGCTCGCCCAGCGGCGGCGGCGGCGCTTCGCCGTCCGCTACACGAACGTCGACGTGCTGGCCCTGGTGTCGGCGGGGCGCTCCTGGGGCCGGCACCTGCCGGCGCTGTTCGGGCTGCTGGCGCTGGCCGCGCTGCTCGTCGCGCTCGCCCGGCCGCAGCACACGGTGGCCGCCGTCCGGCATGAGGCGACCGTGATGCTGCTGTTCGACACGTCGGGGTCGATGACCTCGAACGACGTCAAGCCGACCCGGCTGGGCGCGGCCAAGGCGGCGGGCACCACGTTCGCCAAGCGCGTGCCGTCCAACTTCCGGCTCGGGCTGATCACGTTCGGCACCGCCGCCCAGCAGCTGTCGGAGCCGACGACCGACCACGCCCAGGTGATCGCCGCCATCCGGTCGATGCAGGTCCACGGCGGCACGGCGATGGGCGACGGGATCCGGCTGGCCGTCGACTCGGCGCGCGCGCCGGTGCCGGACGGGCTCGGCGGCTCCCGCCGGCTGCCGGCGGCGATCGTGATGCTGTCGGACGGCGCCTCCACCCGCGGTGCCGACCCGATCGACGTCGTCCAGCAGGTCAAGAAGTACAAGATCCCGATCTACACGGTGGCGCTGGGCACGCGCAACGGCCAGCTCAAGCACGTGAACAAGCGGACCGGCGCGGTGACCTACGAGCGGGTGCCGCCGGACCCGCTGACGCTCCAGGAGGTGTCGCGCGAGACCGGCGGCGAGTTCTTCGCGGCGCCGAACGCGCAGAAGCTCAGCGCCGTCTATCGCAACCTGAGCACGCGGCTGGCCCACGTCAAGGAGAAGCGGCAGGTCACCTCGGCGTTCGCCGGCGGGGCGCTCGTGCTGCTGCTGGCCGGCGCCGGCTTCGGCATCGCCCGCGGCGGGAGGCTGCCGTGAGACGGCGGATCGTCCCGCCGGCGCCCGAGCGCAGCGCCGCCGAGCCCGGCCCCGGCCCCGTCCCGCAGTCGGTCCTGCGCAATCTCGACATCGCCGTGATGCGGCGGATCGAGAGCCTCATCCCCGGCGAGCACCTGACGCCGCAGGTGGGCAGCGGCACCGAGCTGGCCATGATCCGGCCGTACTTCCCGGGCGACGACGTCCGCCACATCGACTGGAACGCCACCGCGCGGCTGCGCGAGCCGCACGTGCGCGTGCACGTCGGCGAGCGCGCGCTGACCGCCTGGCTCGTGCTCGACACGTCCGCGTCGATGACGTTCGGCACGGCGGACCGGCGCAAGACCGACGTGGCCGAGGGCGTCGCGCTCGCCGTCGGGCACGTGGCCACGCGGCGGGGCAACCGGCTGGGTGTACTGGCGTTCGGCGCCGGCGAGCCGCGCGTCATGCGCCCGCGCCAGGGCCGCCTCGGCCTGCTGGCGCTGCTGGCCGAGCTGCGTCACGGCGCCGAGGCCGACGGCGCCGGCGCGACGTCGCTGGGCCACGCCCTGGAGCGCGTCGCCGCGCTGGGCCGCCAGCGCGGGCTCGTGGTCGTCGTCTCGGACTTCCGCGGGCCGCGCGACTGGGAGGGCGCGCTGCGCGCGCTGCGCGTGCGCCATGGCGTGATGGCGGTGGAGATCGCCGACCCGCGCGAGCAGGAGCTGGTCAGCGCCGGCGACCTGTGGCTCGTCGACCCCGAGACCGGCCGCCAGGTCCACGTCGACACGCGGCGCAAGAAGCTGCGCGACCGCTTCGCCGCCGCGGCCGCCGCAGACCGCGCGGAGGTCGCCCAGCTGCTGCGCGCCGCAGGCGCCGACCACGTGGTGCTCTCGACGGACGGCGACTGGCTGCGCACGTTCGCCGGCCACCTGCGCCGCGGCGAGGCCGCGCTGCGCGCCGGCGCGCCCGCCCGGGCCGCCATCGCCGCGAGAATGCAGGCGGCCGCGCCGTGAGCTTCGCCGAGCCCACGCTGCTGGCCGGCTTCCTCCTGCTGCCGCTCGCCGCGCTGGCCTACGCCGGGCTGCAGCGCCGGCGCCGCCGGGAGTCCGCCGCGTGGGCGAACCCGGCGCTGCTGGGCGGGCTGGTCACGGCGCGGCCCGGCTGGCGCCGCCACCTGCCGCCGCTGATGCTGCTGCTCGCGCTCGCCGCGCTGATCCTCGCGCTGGCCCGGCCGCAGCGCACGGTCGCTGCGCCGCAGAAGGCGGCGAACGTGATCATGGTGACCGACGTGTCGGGCTCGATGAACGCCACCGACGTCCAGCCGGACCGCCTCAGCGCGGCCGTGGCCGCGGCCAAGACGCTGACGGACAAGCTGCCGCCGACGTTCCGGATCGGGCTCGTCTCCTTCTCGGACTTCGCCCAGCAGGACGTCTCGCCCACCACCGACCACTCGCAGGTCAAGGCCGCGCTCGACCAGCTGCAGGCCGACGGCGGCACGGCGATGGGCGACGGGCTGGAGCGCGGGCTGCTGGCCGCCCGCACGCCTGTGCCGAACGCCAGCGGCAACGGCACGCGGCGGCTGCCGTCGGTGATCGTGATGCTGTCCGACGGCAAGAACACGTCGGGCAACCTCGACCCGGTCGACGTGGCCCGCCAGGCCAAGGCCGCCCGCATCCCGATCTTCACGATCGCGCTCGGCACGCCGGGCGGCCGCGTCCAGCTGCGCGACTCGTTCGGCTTCCTGCAGAACATCTCGGTCCCGCCAGACACCGAGGAGCTCAAGCAGATCGCCGCCGCCTCCGGCGGCAAGGAGTTCACCGCCACCGAGGCCGGCAAGCTGCGCGAGATCTACGCCGGGCTGGGCACGCGGCTGTCGTCGCGGCTGGAGAAGCACGAGGTCACGGCGGCGTTCGCGGGCGCCGGCGCGCTGCTGCTGGTGGCGGCCGGCGCGCTCTCCATGGCCTGGTTCGGCCGCCTGCTCTGACGTGCCAGTTTCACCGGCCCGCGGAGGCCGGCCTGTAACCTGGGCCCGGTGGACGCGGAGCTCCGCGACGTGATGGAGGAGGTGCGGCGGCGGACGTTCCGGCTCGTGGCGCATCTCGACGAGGAGCAGCTCGCCCGTACCCACGACCCGCTGATGAGCCCGCTGGCCTGGGACCTGGGCCACGTCGCGGCCTACGAGGACCTGTGGCTCAACCACCGGCTGCGCCGGCCGCGAGCTGCTGCGCCCCGGCCTGGCCGAGCTCTATGACGCGTTCGAGACGCCGCGCGCGGTGCGCGGCGACCTGGAGTTCCTGCGCGGCGACGACCTGCGGGAGTACATGGCGCAGGTGCGCGAGCGCGCGCTGGACACGCCGCCGGACGACGAGCTGCACGAGCTGGTGATCCGGCACGAGCTCCAGCACACCGAGACGATGCGGCAGACCATGTACCTGGCCGGGCTGGAGCCGCCCGAGCTCGCCGGCCCGGCGCCCGGGGACGGCACCGGCCTCGAGCTCGCCGAGGTCCCGGACGGCCCCGCGGAGATCGGCGCCGGCCCGGACGGCTTCGCCTACGACAACGAGCGGCCCCGTCACACGGTGGAGGTCGCGCGGTTCGCCATCGGGCGCACGCCGGTCACCAACGGGACGTGGCTGACGTTCGCCGAGGGCGGCGGCTACGAGCGCCGCGAGTGGTGGTCGGACGAGGGCTGGGCGTGGAAGGAGGACTACGACATCACACACCACGCCGGGGCCGCGGCCGGCCCCGTGGACGCCCCGGTCGTCCACGTGAGCTGGTTCGAGGCCGACGCCTTCGCCCGCGCGCACGAAGCGCGCCTGCCGACGGAGGTGGAATGGGAGAAGGCGGCGACCTGGGGCCAGATCACGGGCGCCGGGAAGGTGTGGGAGTGGACCGCGAGCCCGTTCACGGGCTACGCCGGGTTCGTCGCCCACCCCTACCGCGAGTACTCGGAGGTGTTCTTCGGCGACCGCTACCGCGTCCTGCGCGGCGGCTCGTGTGCGACGCACCCGCGCGTCGCCTCGCCGCACTTCCGCAATTGGGACCTGCCGCAGCGCCGGCAGCTCTTCTCGGGAGTGAGGATCGCGCGATGACACGAGCGGCCACCGGTGAGATCACGATCGTCTCCCGGCTGGGGGCGGACGAGCGCACGCTCGCGTTCGACGTGCTCGACGGGCTCACGCGCCCGTTCAAGGAGATCCCGCCCAAGCACTTCTACGACACCGAGGGCGCGCGGCTGTTCGACGAGATCACGCGGCTGCCGGAGTACTACCCGACCCGCGCGGAGCGGGCGATCCTGCAGGCGCGCTCGGCCGACGTCGTGCGCGCCACCGGCGCGGGCGAGCTGGTCGAGCTGGGCAGCGGCGTGCCGACCAAGACGCTGCTGCTGCTCGACGCGATGCGCGACGCCGGCACGCTCGACCGCTACGTGCCGTTCGACGTCTCCGAGACGGTCCTGCGCGAGAGCGCCGAGAACCTCCTGGAGCGCTACCCGGGCATCCGCGTCTACGGCGTGGTGGGCGACTTCGAGCGCCACCTGGACGCGCTGCCGCCCGCCGAGGGCCCGCGCGATCATCGCCTTCCTCGGCGGCACGATCGGCAACTTCCCGCCGGGCTCGCGGCGCAAGTTCCTGCGCTCGCTGCGGCGCGCGCTGCGCCCGCAGGACGCGCTCCTGCTCGGCACCGACCTGGTCAAGGACCCGGCGGTGCTGGAGGCGGCGTACAACGACTGCGGCCGGCGTCACCGCGGCGTTCAACCGCAACCTGCTGGCCGTGATCAACCGCGAGCTGGACGCCGACTTCGACGTCGGCGCGTTCGAGCACGTGGCGTTCTACGACCGCGAGCAGCAGTGGATCGAGATGCGCCTGCGCGCGCTGACCCCGCAGGTGGTGGAGATCCGCAAGCTCAGCCTGACCGTGCACTTCGCCAACCGCGAGGAGCTGCGCACCGAGATCAGCGCGAAGTTCACCCGCGAGCGCCTGGAGGCCGACCTGGCCGCCGCCGGGCTGCGCCTGGGCGAGTTCATGACCGACCCCGACGACCTGTTCGCGCTCAGCGTCGCTGCGCCAGCTCGGCGATGACGGCGCCGTAGAGGATCTCGTCGTCCTCGGCCACGCGCACGTTCTCCCCGCGCACCTCGAGCTCGTCCGGGCCGACCCAGACCGCGCCGACCGGCGCGCCGGCCAGCGCGGCGCCGACCCCGATGCACTCCTCGGGCGCCAGCGCATGCGCGCGCATCACGAACTCGATCGAGCGCAGCTCGCCGTCGTCCTCCACCTCGCCCGCGCCGGAGAGCGCGTACACCAGCGCGCCCACGCGGTCGCAGGCCTCGAACGCCCGCGCGGTCAGGCGCGAGCCGGGGTCGACGGCGCCGGGGTCGTAGAAGACGCAGCGCAGCTTCACAGCTCCTCCAGTACCCGGGCGAAGCCGGCCAGGGCCTCAGGGCCGGCCCGCTCGCGCACGCGCGCCTCCAGCGCGGCGATCGCGGCGCGGACCTCCCGGGCGGCCGCCTCGCCCGCCGGCGTGAGCTCGAGCACGAACGAGCGCCGGTCGCGTGCGTTGACCACCCGGGCGAGCAGGCCGCGGCCTTCCAGGCGGTCGATCACGCCCGTCAGGGTGGACGGCCGCTGCCCGGTCGCGGCCACGAGCTCGGCCACGGCCAGCGGCTCGCCGGGCCGCAGCCGGGCCAGCGCGTTGACCTCGGCCGGCGTCAACCCGAGCCCGCGCAACTCGCCGGCCAGGCGGTCGACGACCCGGTGGGTGGCGGCCTGCAGCTCGGCGATCACGCGGGCGAGCCTAACGCATCCCGATTTTACGTATCCGTATCATCTGGGAATGATCCATTCTCACACGCTGCGCGTCCCCGTCCCGGCCGACCGCGCGCTGCACCTGTTCACGCCCGTCGGCGAGCGCGCGTGGGCGCCCGGCTGGGACCCGGTCTTCCCGGCGGGCGAGGCGGGCGACGGCGCGGCGCCCGGCACCGTCTTCCTCACCGGCGCGTCGACCTGGATCGTCATCGACCGCGAGGCGCGGCGCGTCCGCTACGCGCGGGTCACGCCCGGCGTGCGCGCCGGCACCGTCGAGGTGCGCCTGCGCCCGGACGGCGCCGAGACGCTCGCCGACGTCACCTACGTCACCACCGCGCTGGCCGGCGCGCCGTTCGACCCCGACCTCGCACATTGGGAGCAGGCGATCGCGGCCGCCGTGGCCGGCTCGTAGCATCGGATGCCATGGTCGTCGTCCGCGACATCGAACCCTGGGACGCGCTGCTGGAGGCCGGCCGCGCGGACGAGCGGCTGGTCCGCCAGGCGATGGTCAACGCGCGCGAGCCGGAGCTGGTGCCGCTCCCGGAGGAACTGCACCCGGACGTCGCCGCCGGGCTGCGCGCCCGCGGCGTCGACTTCCTCTGGCGCCACCAGGCCGAGGCGTTCCACTCGGCGTTCGCCGGCACGACGATCACCACCACCGGGACGGCGTCGGGCAAGTCGCTGGCGTTCAACCTGCCGGCGCTGCACGGGCTCTCGAGCCACCCGCGCGCCCGCGCGCTCTACCTCTACCCCTCGAAGGCGCTGGCCCAGGACCAGGCGCGGGCGCTGCACGCGCTGGGCGTCAAGCGGGCGCGGCCGGCGATCTACGACGGCGACACCCCGCGCGAGCAGCGCTCGGCCATCCGGCGGCGGGCGAACGTCGTGCTCACCAACCCGGACATGCTGCACGTCGGGATCCTGCCCAACCACCACGCCTGGGCGGACTTCTTCGCCAACCTCGACGTCGTCGTGGTCGACGAGGCGCACGTGTACCGCGGCGTGTTCGGCTCGCACGTGGCCAACGTGCTGCGCCGGCTGCGCCGCGTGTGTCTCGGCTACGGCGGTGAGCCGCGCTTCCTGCTGGCCAGCGCGACGATCGCCAACCCGGCCGAGCTGGCCGAGCGGCTGACCGGGCTGGACGACGTGCGGGTGGTCGACCGCGACGGCTCGCCCGGGTTCAAGCGCAGCGTGGCCATGTGGAACCCGCCGATCACCGACGAGGCCACAGGGGCGCGCCGCTCCGCGCTGGCCGAGGCGGCCGACCTGCTGGCCGAGCTGGTGATGGAGGGCGCGCGGACGATCGTGTTCATGAAGTCGCGCAAGGCGGTCGAGCTGATCGCCCGCTTCGCCCAGCTGCGGCTGCGCGACGAGGGCCACGAGAAGCTGGCCGAGCGGATCGCGCCCTACCGGGCCGGCTACACGGCGCAGCAGCGGCGCGAGCTCGAGCAGCGGCTCGTCGACGGCGAGCTGCTCGGCGTGGTGTCGACGGACGCGCTGGAGCTGGGGATCGACATCGGCGCGCTCGACGCCGCCGTGTGCGTGACGTTCCCGGGCACGGTGGCCTCGCTGCGCCAGATGTGGGGCCGCGCGGGCCGCCGCGGCCGCGGCCTCGCGGTCTACGTGGCCGGCGAGGACGCGCTGGACCAGTTCTTCTGCCGCCACCCGGACGAGTTCCTCGAGCGCCCGGTGGAGGCAGCGATCCTCGACCCGTTCAACGAGCAGCTCTACGCCGCGCACCTGCTGTGCGCCGCGCACGAGGCGCCGCTCGAGCCGGCCGACGCCGAGGTGCTCGGGCCGGGCTGGCGCGACATGGCCGAGGTCCTGGTCGGCGAGGGGCAGCTGCGCCGGCGCCCTGACGGCACGTACGTCCTGCGCCGGCCCGACGAGTTCCCGGCGGGCGCCGTGTCGCTGCGCAGCGCCTCGCGCGACGCCGTGGCGGTGGTCGACACCACCACCGGCGAGCTGATCGGCACCGTCGACGCCGGCCGCGCGCCGTCGACCGTGCACGACGGCGCGGTCTACCTGCACGCGGGGCGCTCGTTCGCGGTCTCCGCGCTGGACCTCGGCAGCCGCCGGGCGCTCGTCGCGCCGTTCGACGGCGACTGGTACACGCAGCCCAAGCGCGAGACCGACACGCGGATCGAGCGCGTGCTGGCCACCCGCACGGCGCTCGGCGTGAAGCTGTCGTTCGGCGTCGTGATCGTCACCGACCAGGTGCTGGCCTACCAGCGTCGGCGGTTGAGCGACGCACGAGCCGATCGACCTGGTGGCGCTCGACCTCCCGAGCAGCTCGTTCGCCACCCAGGCGCTCTGGTACGAGCTGCCGGAGGACGACGCGCCGCTGCTCGAGCTGCTGGGCGCCCTGCACGCCGCCGAGCACTCGCAGATCGCCGTGCTGCCGCTGCTGGCCATGTGCGACCGCTGGGACATCGGCGGCCTGTCGACCAACTTCCACGAGCAGACCGGCCTGCCGACGATCTTCATCTACGACGGCCACCCGGGCGGGATCGGCATCGCCCGCCGCGGGTACGAGGCGTTCGAGGCGCTCGTGGGCGACGCCCACCGGCTGATCGGCGAGTGCCCGTGCGAGAGCGGCTGCCCGTCGTGCATCCAGTCCCCGAAGTGCGGCAACCTCAACGAGCCGCTGTCGAAGGCCGGCTCGCTGGCCCTGATGGGGCGGATGCTAGGCGCCGGCCGCCCAGACCTCGAGCTGCGGTAGCGGGTCGATCGGCTGCGATGCCGGCGACGCGTACCAGCCGTCGGGCCAGATCTCGAAGTGCAGGTGCGGACCGGTGGCGTCGCCGGTCGCGCCCACGAGCCCGACCCGCTGGCCGATGGCCACGGCCTGGCCCTTGGCCACCGCGGTCGAGCCGGCCAGCAGGTGCATGAAGACGTAGTCCCGGGCGTCGGGGCCGTGCAGCACGACGTAGTAGCCGGCGCCGCTCGCCTGGTAGGCGGTGGTGAGCACCGCGCCGGCCAGCGGGGCGACGATCGGCGTGCCCGCCGCGGCGGCGATGTCCTGGCCCTGGTGGACGTGGCCCGGCCGGTCGACGCCGAACCGGTCGCCGAACGTGTATGGCCCGGCCACCGGGAACACGCCCGCCGGCGCCGGCGCCGGGGCGACCACGGTGAGCTCCGTGCGGGCCGGCGCCGGCGCGGCGGCGTAGTCCCGGCCGGTCGGGGCGAGCAGCAGCCGCGCCGTGTAGCGGCCGGCGGGCAGCGCGGGCGGCGTCCAGCGCACGCTCACCGCGCCGCGCCGCACCACCCCGAGCCGCGCGCCGGCCACCGTCCGGCCGGCGGCCACGAGGTCCACCCGGGCGCGCATCCGGGCGGGCGCGCTGAAGCTGAACCGCAGCGGCGCGCCCGCCGCGGCGCTGCGCGGCGTCACCGCGAAGCCGCGGGCCGGCGGCGCGTACACGGCGCCCCCGGTGGACTGGGCCGCCGCGGGCGCGGCGGGCACGAGCAGGGACAGGCTGAGGGGAACGAGGGCACGGCGCATGCCACCGGTCTCGACCCGGAGGCCAGTCCCGCGAAGTCGTGCAGGAGATCGTGCGGCGGCGTCGACGCGAGGTGCCGGTCGCCGGCTACGGCGGGTCGCTCGCGCCGGCAACCAGCGGCGGCGGGGGGCGCGAGAACCCGTCGTGGACGGGGACCGGTACCTACGCGATGCCGAGGCCGTGCACGACGCGCAGGGCGGGCGGGGCGGGGCGGGAGACCCCGCGGTCGCGGATCAGCCGCGTGGCCGCGTCCGCCGGCAGCGGCCGCGACAGGTAATAGCCCTGGGCGTAGTCGCAGCCGAGCGCCTCGAGGTGGCGCCACGCATCCTCGCTCTCCACGCCCTCGGCGACCACGCGCAGGCCGAGGTTGTGGGCGAGGTCGATGGTCGAGCGCACGATCGCCGCGTCCGACGCGTCGACCGCCATCTCCATCACGAACGACTTGTCGATCTTGATCACGTCGACCGGCAGCCGCTTGAGGTTGGCCAGCGACGAGTAGCCGGTGCCGAAGTCGTCGACCGACAGCGTCAGCCCGATCTGGCTGAGCCGGTCCAGCGTCGCCTCGGCGCGCGCCGGGTCGGTCATGAGCATGCTCTCGGTGATCTCCAGCTCGAGCTGGGAGGCGTCGACGCCCCAGCGGTTGAGCAGGCGCGGGATCTCCACGGCCAGGTGCGTGTCCAGGAACGAGCGGGCGGACAGGTTGACCGCGATCGACAGCTCGATCCCCGTGTCCTGCCACTGGCGGATCTGGCGCAGGGCGGCGTCGAGCACGAACGAGGTGAGCGGCGTGATCAGCCCGGTCTGCTCGGCGATCGGCACGAACTCGCTCGGGCCGACGATCCCGAACTCCGGGTGGTTCCAGCGGGCGAGCGCCTCGACGCCCACGATGTGGCCTGTCCGCAGGTCGGCCTTGGGCTGGTAGTAGAGCGTGATCTGGCCCTCGTTGATGGCCTGGCGCATCCCGCCGGCCAGCGCCAGCCGGCGCGGCGAGTGGCGGTCGAGATCGGGCTCGAAGATCGCGTAGCCGCGGCCGGCCTGCTTGGCCGAGTACATGGCGATGTCGGCGCGCTGCTGCAGCGTCTCGACGTCGTCGCCGTGCGCGGGGTGCAGGGCGATGCCGACGCTCGCGTCGATCTCCAGCCGCATCCCCTCGAGCATGAACGGCTCGCGCAGCTCGACCAGGAGCTGCTGGGCGACCACCGCGGCGTCGCCGGCCTTGCCCACGTCCGGCAGCAGCACGCCGAACTCGTCGCCGCCCAGGCGGGCGACCGTGTCGGCCCCGCGCAGCGTGGCGCTCAGCCGCCGGGCCACCTCCTGGAGCAGCAGGTCGCCCATGTGGTGGCCCAGCGTGTCGTTGATCTCCTTGAAGTGGTCGAGATCCATGATCATGACCACGGCGGTGTCGCCGGAGCGGCGCGAGGCGCGGATGGCCTGGTCGATCCGGTCGTGGAAGAGGTCGCGGTTCGGCAGCCCGGTCAGCGCGTCATGGAGCGCCTGGTGCTCCTTGGCGATCGCCTCGCTCCCGCCGCGGTGCACGGCGAACAGCGGCAGGAACAGCAGCGCGACGGCCGGCAGCGCGAAGTCGGCGGCCAGCAGCACGACGGGCGCCAGGCCGAGCAGCAGGCCGGCGGTCGGGACCTGCGAGGAGAGGTCCTGCGCGAGGTACTTGAGGACGCTCGCGCGCGTGACGAGCGCGATCACCGTGGACACGAACGTCGCGTTGAAGATGAAGAAGACGACCGTCGTCAGCAGCACGCCCGCGAGGTCCGCAGGGACGAGGTGCGGCGAGTGGCCGCGCGGCAGCCCGGTGCTGAGCTGGAGCACGGCGCCGCTGACCGCGACGGTGATCGCGTACTGGCCGACGTTGAAGAGGATCTTCTTCAACGGCTTGCGCCGCAGGCCGTCGGCGATCAGGTTGGTGCCCGCCAGCGCGAGCAGCGCGGCGAGCGGGCCGGCGGCGAGCATCGCCGCGACCGCGAAGCAGGTGGAGGTGGTGACCTCGCCCTCCGCCCCGCGCGTGAACACCTTCAGCGGGACGAAGTCGCCGATGAGGGCGCACAGCACGAACAGCGCGACCTCGGGCGTCAGGACCAGGTGAAGCTCGTCCGCGTCGCACACGAACAGCGCAGCCGTGCACAGCGCGCCGAAGAAGATCACGGCGCTGACGTACAGGTTGACTGAGTCGATTCTCTTGACGCGGGCGAGCATCACATGCGTGTGTCAGAAGGAAAGAGGGAGGGTGCCCCGGAGAGCACCCTCGGCACTACCACTTGCGGCCGTTGCGCACCTTCATGCGGCTCAGCTCCACTTGAAGGTGGCGCCGAGGCCCTCGAGGAACACGGCCACGACGCCCGCGACCAGCGCGAGGCGATAAAGACGTGCATGCATTGGGATTGACCTCCTTGTCTCGGCTCCCCCCATGAGAGCCTTCTCAGCTGGGTTTTCGGTCCGGACGGCCCAGATTTGAGCGATTCGACGTTTGTTGGAGCGCAAGTCTCGCTTCGCGCGGCCGATTCAAAGGGGGCCATGATGCTCGGTCTCTTCTATCTCGCCGTGCTCGCCACCGTCCCGCTCGCGGGCGGGCGCCTCACTTCGCTGGCGGACCTGCGGCTGCACAAGCCGGGCCTCGCCCTTGCCGCGATCGTCATGCAGATCGCGATCATCTCCGCGCTGCCCGAGGGCAGCCACGCGCTCCACCGCGCCGTCCACATCGCGTCCTACGTCGCGCTGGGCGCGTTCGCCTGGTGCAACCGCCGGATCGCCGGCGTGCCGATCGCCGCGTTCGGCGGCCTGCTGAACTTCATCGCGATCACCGCGAACGGCGGCGTGATGCCCGCGGACAAGGACGCGATCGCCTCGCTGCCCCAGGCGGCCAAGGGCGACTTCGCCAACTCGCAGGTGCTCGCGCACCCGAAGCTGCAGTTCCTGGGCGACATCTTCGCCACCCCGCCGTCCTGGCCGCTGCACAACGTGTTCAGCATCGGCGACATCGTCCTGCTGGCCGGCGTGGCCATCCTGGCCCACGTGGCCTGCGACAGCCGCCTCGTGCCGCGCCGCTTCGCCGCCGCCCGAGTCGCCGCCTGATGTTCCGGGCGGCGCTGAGTGACGCGCCGTCGCGGCGGTTCTTCCTCGCGCACGCGCAGTCGTGCGTGGGGACGGGCCTCGCCGCCCTCGCACTGCCGCTGCTCGCCTACGACCGCTTCCACAGCGTGGAGGCGGTCTCGCTCGTCCTGCTGGTCGGCCTGCTGCCGGCGATCGCGTTCGGCGCCGTGCTCGGCACGATCGTCGACCACGTGGGCTGGCGCGTCTGCGCCGCGGCTGCGGATGTCCTGCGCTGCCTGGCCTTCCTGCTGGTGATCGGCAGCGGCTCGCTGGCCGGCGTGCTCGCCGGCGCCGCGCTCGTCGGGGTCGGTACCGCCCTGTTCCACCCGGCCGCGTTGACGGGCCTGCCCCGGCTCGCCCCCGGCGAGCGCCGCGGCGCCGCGCTCGGCCTGTTCGGGGCGCTCGACGACCTCGGGCTGACCCTCGGCCCGGCGCTGGCCGGCGTCCTGCTCGCGGTCACCGGCCCGTCCACGCTGCTGGGCATCAACGCCGCCACGTTCGCCGTCTCCGCCCTGCTCGTGGGGACGCTGGCCGAGGGCGTCGACGAGCGCTTCGAGGTCCGCGCCCGGCCGGCGCTGCTGCGCGAGACCCGCGCAGGCGTGCGCGAGCTGCTGAGCGTGCCCGGGGTCCGCACGCTGCTCGCCTGCTCGACCGCCGTGGTGCTGTGCATCGGCGTGACCAACGTCGGCGAGGTCATCCTGGCCCGCCAGGTGCTCGACGTCGGCGGCACCGGGCTGGCCGTCATGGTCACCGCCGCCGGCCTGGGCACGATCCTCGGCTCGCTTGCCGCCCGCTTCACCACCGCGGGCCCGTGGCGCTGGCGCCAGGCCTACGTGATCGGCCTGTGCGCGATGGCCGCCGAGCTGATCGCCTGCGCGTTCCTGCCGTCCTTCACGCTGGTGATCGGCGCGTTCGCCGTCGGCGGCTTCGGCAACGGCATCGCGCTCGTCCACGACCGCCTGATGCTCTCCGAGGGCGCTCCCGAGTCCCTGCACGGCCGCCTCTTCGGCCTGCAGCGGACCTGCATCTCGTTCGCCTTCGCCATGTCCATGGCCTGCGCCGGCGCGTTCATCTCCGTCACCGGCGTGCTCGCCACCTTCCTCGGCTCCGGCCTGGCCCTGGCGCTCGTCACGTTGGCCACGTTCCGCCGTCTGCGGGCCACCTGGCCGAGCCCCGGGCACGCTAGTCTGACGCCCCACGGCGAGATAGCTCAGTTGGTAGAGCACACGACTGAAAATCGTGGTGTCCCCGGTTCGAGTCCGGGTCTCGCCACTGCCGCTTCGCCGGTCTGAGCCGCTCGTCGCCGAGCTGGGTCGTGGTGGCCACCACGAGCAGGCGATCCCGTGACGTGGCCCGAGGTCATCCGCCCGAGTACGCTGGGGCGATGGACTCGATAGGCGCCGGCGAGCTCGTGAAGGTGACCGGCGACGGGCCCGAGCTGGACGGAATCGTGTTCGACACGCCGAGCAGCTCGAAGGTGATCGTCGCCGTCGTCGACCCTACGCGCGGACCCGTGTTCCGCACCGTGCACCCCAGCACGCTCAGCCCACGTACCGAGGACAGCCGCGACGATCGGGCGCTGCGGCTGCTCGTGCGCCGCACGCCGCCGCCCGTCCACGGGGCGGCGCGAGGCGGGAGCAGCGGCGGACACGGACGCGCCGGCCATCCCCGCGGGGCGGCGCACCGCCCGACCGGCAGGTAGCGGTCAGCCGCGGCGCATGAGCCGGGCGACCGCGACCATCAGCTCGTCGGTCTTGTCGGCTTGGTCAGCGCCTTCGGCGCCGATGACGCAGTGCCGGGCGTGCTCGTCGAGCAGCCCCAGCGCCACCTTGTCCAGAGCGGCCTGGATCGCGCTGATCTGCGTGAGGACGTCGACGCAGTAGCGGTCGTCCTCGACCATCCCCTGGACGCCGCGCACCTGCCCCTCGACCCGCCTGAGGCGCATCAGGAGCTGCTCCTTGGTCGCGGTGTAGCCGCGGGTCGGTGTCGGCGGGGTGGTGTCAGCGGTTTCCATAGCGGACGCCAGTATACCCCTGCCGGGTATTGATCCGCCCCCCGCGAGCAGCTTCGGCTGACCGCCCGGAAGACTCGTGCTAGTACCCCCCGGGGGTATGTTACGGTTCGCTCTTGATACCCCCTCCCCGTATCCAGACCTACCACCCCCCGCCGCGTGGACGTGGCCCCAAGCTCGTCGGCTTCGCCGCCGTGCTCGCTCATGGTCGGCACCGGCCGCGGCGCCCAGCTCGGCCTGCTCATCAAGGGGCCCGAGGTCCTCGAATCCACCCGCCGCGTCGACACCGTGGTGCTCGACAAGACCGGCACCGTCACCACCGGTCACATGACCCTCGTCGACATCGCCGTCGCCGACGGGATCGCCGCCGGCGAGGCGCTCCGGCTCGTCGGCGCGCTCGAGCACGCGTCCGAGCACCCGATCGCCCGGGCCATCGCCGCGGCCGCGGCGAGCGAGGGCCCGCTGCCGGCGGTCGACGGCTTCGCCAACCACGAGGGCCTCGGCGTCGAGGGCGTGGTCGACGGCCATGCGCTGATCGCCGGCCGCCCCGCCCTGCTCGCCGGCTCGGCGATCCACCTCTCGCCGGAGCTCGACGCCGCCCGCCGGGCCGCCGAGGCGCGCGGGCAGACCGCGATCGCCGCCGCCTGGGACGGCCGCGCCACCGCCGTGTTCGTCGTCGCCAACACCATCAAGGACAGCTCCGCCGAGGCCGTCGCGGCGCTCAAGGCGCTCGGGCTGCGCCCGCTGCTGCTGACCGGCGACAACGCGACGACCGCCCGCGCCGTCGCGGCCGAGGTCGGCATCGACGAGGTCGTCGCGGAGGTCCTCCCGTCCGGCAAGGCCGACGTCATCCGTCGCCTGCAGGCCGAAGGACGCGTCGTCGCGATGGTCGGCGACGGCGTCAACGACGCCCCCGCGCTGGCCCGGGCCGACCTCGGCCTGAGCATCGGCACCGGCACCGACGTGGCGATCGAGGCCTCTGACCTGACGCTTGTCTCCGGCGACCTTCGCGCCGCCGCCGACGCCATCCGCCTGTCGCGCGCCACCCTGCGCACGATCAAGCAGAACCTCGCCTGGGCGTTCGGCTACAACCTCGCCGTCATCCCGCTCGCCGCGATCGGCCTGCTCAACCCCGTCATCGCCAGCCTGGCGATGGTCTGCTCGAGCATCTCGGTCGTCTCCAACGCGCTGCGCCTGCGGGGCTTCGACTGTGCTAGGGAGAAGCTGTGACGGACGGCATGGCGCTCATCGACGGCGGGTCGTTCCGGATGGGGGCGGCGGAGTTCTACCCGGAGGAGCGACCGGTCCGGGAGGTCGCCGTCGACGCGTTCTGGATCGACGAGCATCCGGTCACCGTCGCCGAGTTCCGCCGCTTCGTGAAGGCCACCGGCCACGTGACGTGCGCCGAGCGGCCGCCCGCGCGCGACGAGTACCCGGACGCCGACCCGTCGCTGCTGGTGCCGGGTTCGCTCGTGTTCCACCCGACACCCGGCCCGGTGTCGCTCGACGACTACCGCGCGTGGTGGCACTACGTGCCCGGCGCGACGTGGGAGCGCCCTGAGGGGCCGGCGAGCGACGTCTACACGCGGGCGCGCCATCCCGTGGTCCATGTGACGCACGCGGACGCGGCGGCGTACGCGGCGTGGGCGGGCAAGGCGCTGCCCACCGAGGCCGAATGGGAGTACGCGGCTCGGGGCGGCCTCGACGGCAGGGTCTTCTGCTGGGGCGACGAGTTCATGCCCGGCGGCCGGCTGATGGCCAACACGTGGCACGGCGAGTTCCCGTTCCGGCAGGCCCGCCCGGACGAGTGGCTGCGGACGTCGCCGGTCGGCACGTATCCGCCCAACGGCTACGGCCTGTACGACATGGCCGGCAACGTGTGGGAGTGGACGGACGACTTCTTCTCGCTGGCCTCCGACGACGCGCCGCCGCGGCCGTGCTGCACGCCCCGCAACCCGCGCGCGCCGGAGCCGGTCGAGGAGAGCTACGACGCCGGTGCGCCCGGCGGCCACATCCCGCGGCGCGTGACCAAGGGCGGCTCGCACCTGTGCGCTGCGAGCTACTGCCTGCGCTACCGGCCCGCGGCGCGCCAGGCCGAGGCCGTCGACACCTCGACCGGGCACATCGGCTTTCGCTGCGTCGTCCGGCAGTGAAAGGCTCCGTGTGACGCATGCCCTGGCTCCCCGAGCTCTTCACCGCGCCGGCCCTCGCGCGCCTCTGGGAGGACGACCGGCGCCGGCGGCTCGCGCTGGTGCCCTTCTTCGCCGGCCTCCTGACCGGCGAGGTCCAGGCGATCGTCGACTCGTTCGCCGGCGAGCCAGAGCTGCACCACCCGGTCCGCGGCCGGATCAAGGGGACCGCCGCGTTCGAGCGCTACGTGGCCGAGACGCGGGCGTGGCTGACGGCGCGCGACGGCACCGCCGAGGACGTCGAGTTCGTCATCGCGGGCGGCCGCGGCGTCGAGGAGGCGCTGCTGCGCTTCGCCGGCACGGAGCTGCCCGTGGCGATCGCCAGCGACCATGACGAGAGCGGCCTGATCACCGAGCAGCGCATGTACTTCCGCACCGGCGTCCACGCGACCCGGCCGCCCGTGTTGCCGGCCGACCCGGGCGTGCGCGTGCCGGACGTCGTCGGCGAGCAGCTGCGCGCGCTCGCGGGCGCCGGGATGGCGCTTGAGCCCTGCACGGTCACCGACGACGGGCGGGCCTGCGCGTTGGAGTACGACCGCGTCGCCCGGGGCGCGCCGCAGGCCGGGCTGGCCGTCTACGTCCGCGGGACGGACGGCCGGCTCGCGGCGGCGAGGATCTACGACGACGCCGACCCGCCGGTCCCCGGACCGGCCTGACCGCCCGCTCGGTAGGGTGCGCACCACGTCCGAATACCGGCCAGCGACATCGACGGACGCGCCGCGATCGGCGAGCGTGGCGAGGATGCCCGCCGAGGCCCGCGTTGCACATTGAGTCCGGATCGCCGCCCGGCGAGCGCTGGATCCAGCGCCTGGAGCGGATCGGCGACGCCTATGGCCTCGTGCTCGTCCTGATCCTCACGACGTTCGTGGTGACGACGACCCTGCCGCCGACGGGCTGGGTGGGGCGCGTCGCCGCGGTCGCCGTCTCCGGGACGACCGCCGTGGTCGCGCTGATCAGCTCAGACGTGCGGGCCGACCGCGTGCGCGTGGCCGCCGGTGTCGGCGGCGCCGCGGTCGTGCTCGCCGTGCTCGGGCGCGTCCTCGACTCCCACGCCGTCCTGGGCGTGGCGTTCCTCGGCGACGCCCTCCTCCTGGCCATTGCCGCCGGAACGATCCTGCGCCGCGTCGTCGGGGCCATCGCCGTGGACTTCCGGACGATCCTCGGGGCGATCAGCGTGTACACCCTGCAGGGCCTGCTGTACGGCTATCTGTACCTCGCCCTCGGGCGGCTCCAGGGCGGCGCCGTGTTCGTCGGAGCGCCGAATGCGCGCCCGTCCGACTACCTGTTCTTCAGCTACACCACCCTGACCACGACGGGGTACGGGAACCTCGTCCCCGCCGGCCAGATCGGCCAGATCCTGGCGGTGTTCGAGATGCTGACCGGGCAGATCTTCCTGGTGACGCTCGTCGCGGGGCTGGTCAGCCTGTGGCGGCCGGGAGGGACGCGATGACGAGCCTCCGCCGCCGCCTGCGCGCACCCATCTCCCTCATCCAGCTGATCCGCCGCGACCCACACCACGTGCCCGAGCGGCTGACGATCTACGCCGTCGACCACCAGGCCGCCGCGGCGCGGGAGTGGGCGGAGCGCGACCGCGAGCGATCGCGGGCCGCGACCGCCGACGACCAGCTGCGACGCACCGTCACGGCAGCGCGGGTGGAGGGCGCCATCGCCGGCACGCCGTTCTTCATCGCCCTCGTCCCGGCCTACGTCGCCTTCCTGCTGCAGGAGGTTCGGCTGCACCTGCGCATCGCGGCGTTGTACGGCAACGATCCGGCCGATCCGCAGGTGGCCGGCGACTTCCTGGTCCTCCGCGGCGTGCGCCCCGATGCCGCGACCGCCGTGGCCGAGCTGGAGCGGGTGCGGACGACGCCGCTGCCGCCGCGGCCGGAGCGGCGCACGCCGATCCGATCGTGGTACCGCGCCGTGGTGAACGTGCTCGTGCTGGCGGGCTTCCTCGGACCGCCCGACGACGACACGCCGGAGCACAAGGGCGGCGTCTGGCGGCGCGTGGTCGACGTCATCCGCCTGGTCGTCGCGGGCCTCATCTGGGCGCTGACCTGGATCTTCCCGCTGACCTTCATGATCGTCATGTCGTGGGCCTGCGAGAGCGACGCGCGCCGGTTCGGGGGTCGCGTCATCGCGCGCTACCAGCCGCCGGGCGAGGATGTCGCCGCCCGGCCCGGCGGCCATCGCGCGCTCGACGCGGCACGGGCGGCGATCGTCGGGCTCTCGGTCGCGATCCCGCTGGCGTTCATCGGCGCGGCGGTCGTCAACGGGAGGGGGCCGCTGGGCATCCAGGTCCCGGACGCCGCGGCGGCGATCGTGGGCCTCGCGCTGGTCATCGGCGTCAGCGCGGCCGCGCTGCGCGGCTGATCAGCCGGCGCGGCGGCGCCGGCGCTCGTGGATCCGCTCCCGCGCCGTCTCCCAGCGCGAGTGGAAGTCGGCGGTGATCTCGGCCCATTGGCGCTGCACCTCGTGCTCGGGCGGCTTCTCGCCCCGGTGGATGCGCTCGAGCTCGTCCTCGATCTCCCGGCCGCCGGCGCACGACGCGACGAGGATGCACATGAAGGCGAAGAGCGTGGAGATCATGGCGAAGACGGCCCCGATCACGCCATAGCGCGTGGCGTAGGTGCTGAACAGGTGCGGGACGTAGACGCGCGCGCCGACCGAGTACAGCGCGATCAGCGCCGCGCCGGCGATCGCGAACGGCAGCAGCGCCCGCGGCGCGATCCGCTTGGCGCTGAGCACCCAGCCGGACCAGACCAGGAAGCCCACGGACAGCGGGACGCTGATCACGGACGCGGTGAGCTCGAGCGAGCTGCGCCCCAGCACGGCGTGGAGCACCCCGCTGAAGCTGATGTAGAGCACCAGCCCGCCGGCCCAGCGCAGGCCGTTGAGCGTGTTGCGGACGCTCAGGGGCTTGAGCTCCCACGTCTGCTCGAACAGCCGCTGCATCGCGCGGGTGAAGCTCAGGACCGCGACCAGCAGGAACAGGAAGCCGAGCACGCCGACGCTGGTGCTCGCGGCCGACGCGGGGGAGAACATCTCGCGCACCGCCTCGGCCCCCCCGCCGGTCAGGGCGTAGCGATCGATGATGCGGTCCGCGGTGCCCTTGCCCCCCAGGGCCGAGGCGAACGCGCTGGTGACGATCGTCAGCGGGATGAGCGCCGTCAGCGCGCTCGAGGCGAGCGCCACCGAGCGATCGAACCCGACCACCTTCTGGAAGCGGTTGACCACGCGCAGCACGAACTCGGGCCGGAGCCAGAACGTCAGCGTCCGCATGATCCGCTCGCGGTCGAAGCGCCGCGGGCGCTCGCTCCTCGGCTCCGTGTCGACCTCCACGCGTCGAGTCAAGCAGCCCGCGGGGCGGGCCGCCTCACCCGGTCGGGAGGATCAGGGCCGCGGCCGGGCGGCGACCTGCGCCGCCCGGCCGCAGCGTCGCTCACTTCACCTGGTAGCTGTACGGGATCGACGTCACCTCGTCGCCGCCATCCGTGAACAGGTTGAACGTGTCGACGTCGAGGAACCCGCGCACCACCTGGCCCTTGCGGCCGCTCGGCATGAACGTGAGGCTGATGGTGCCCGTCTGCCCCGGCGCCAGGCTCAGCGGCGAGTACGGCGCCGTCCCGTCGACGCTCTGCTGCCACACGTCGCCGCTGGACGACGGTGACGTCGGTGTCGAACGGGTTCGTGTTCGCCACGCCGGCCAGGTCGACACGCGGCGTCGGCGCGGACGCCGTTCGGACCGAACGGCCCGGCCGGCTCCGGCAGGCCGAAGTACGGCCCCGGACCCAGCTCCGGCGCGGACAGCACCGCCGCCGCGGCGTTGCCGAGCGACGGGCCGATCGCGTCCGGGTCGCCGGTCTGGAACTGCGCCTCGAGCACGATCGGCACGTTGCCCTTCGCCACGACGCCGAACGTGTCCGTGTGCGTCGGGACGAGCCAGTTCGGCTGCGCCGACAGCGACAGCGGCAGGCCGACGTCGCTCGTGTCGTCGCCCAGAAGGACGGTCGGCATGCGGCCGTTGAGCCGCGCGTCGGCGAAGAAGTCCTTGCTGACTGGGTGCCGGTGTTGGTGATCCGGATCGTCGCCGTCGCGGGCTGGCCCGCCTTCAGCTTCGTGCTCGGCGAGCTGGGCACGCCGCTGCTGGTCACGGGCACCGGCGCGAAGTTGACCGCGCCCGGTGAACGGCTCGCGCAGGTGCTGGCCGTTGACCGGCCCGAGCTGTTGACCAGCCAGCGTCCACAGGCCGGCCTCGGGCGATGCCCTTGAAGAACTGCATGTCGCGGCCGAACCCGAGCAGGTTGTCAGCGGCATCGAACACCGTGTTCGACTGCAGGTCGAGCGGCTGCCCGTGCGGGTCGACCAGCGCGGCGAGTCAGCCCGTAGTCCGTTGTCCGTCAGGTGCATCGCCGCGTTCAGCGCCGGCGCGTTCGACGGGACCCGGAACTGGTAGGTGAACGTCTGGCCGGCGATGACCGGTCGAGCCCCCGCCGGTCAGCGTGCCGGCGAACGTCCCGCCGGCCGAGTTGAGCGGCACCAGCGAGCGGATGATGATCGGCACGCTGCCGTCGTTCGGTCCGCCCGTGCCGAGGTGCAGCCGCAGGCCCTCGTCGCCGGCCGGGCCGGCGTTGACGGTGATGTTGAACGCGCCCGTCTGACCGGGCGCCAGCGTGCGCGAGGCCGGCGACACGGCGCCCGCGCCGTGGAACTGCTGCGAGTCGTACTGGAACTGGACCGCGCCGGTGTAGGCGGCGGGGCTGGGAGCGGCGCCGGCGGTGGCGACGGTGAAGATCACCGCGGTCCACGTACCGGCGTTCGGCTTGCGGACCTCGACGTGGCCGAACCCGCTGTGGTCGGTGCCGAGCAGCGAGTAGGCCGCCACCTGGCCCTGCGGGTCGAACAGCGTCTCGAACACCGCCGTGCCCGCGGACTGGGCGTTCCAGGTGATGTCGCCGATCAGGTAATCGGCGCCCGGCGGGACCACGAACTGGTGCTCTGCGAAGCGGTCCGTGTTGCCCTCGCCGTCGATGTAGGTCGGCGAGGCGGGGGACAGGGCGACCGCGCCGACGTCGCTGGCGAGGCGTCGTCGGCCGGCCGACCACGGTGGGCGTGACGGTCTGCGCCGCGGCGCCTTCGTTGGTCACGTGCTCGGTGAACGTGTGCGTCGAGCCGGCGTCGACCGTCGCGTTGAGCGACGTCTGGTCGACCTCGAGCGCGTTCCCCGTGTTGTGGCCGCCGTCGATCGACATGGCCAGCTGGACGGCCTTGAGCGTGTTCACCAGGCCGGAGCCCTGGCGGTCGGCCGGCGCGCCGAGGTCGGTGGCCGTGCTGTCGATGATCCGCTGCACGGTCGCCGGCGACGGCAGCCGCCCGTTGTGCGTCTTGGCATAGGCCTGCAGGACCAGCGCCGCGGTGCCGGAGGTCTCCGGCGCGGACGCGCTGGTGCCGCCGGCCGCCCAGATCGGCGGCGGGTTGGTGCCGTGATCGAGGTCGGCGCAGCCGAAGAACTTCGTCGTGTCGCTGCTGCACAGCGACCAGCCGCGGTCGCCCGGGGCGACGACGTCGACCGTGTCCGGGTTGAACTCGGTGATGCCGTCCGAGCTCAGCGCCGTGATGTTGTTGTCCTCCCAGCCGCCCGGCGAGAGCTGCGTGCCGTAACGGGTGGTCTGGCGGTACACGCGGTAGGTGGTGGTGCCGCCGACCGCGATCACGCCGGGCGTGGTGGCCGGCGAGCCGATGTTGTTGAACGGGCCCGCGTCGCCGCTCGAGGCGACGACGACGACGCCGGCGGCGACGGCGGCCTTGTCGGCCAGCGAGACCGGGTCGTCCTCGGTGTTCGGGATCGGGTTGCCGCCGATCGACTCGTTGAGGATGTTGACGTGGTCGTGCAGGACGGCCCACTCGATGCCCTGGATGATCGTCGAATTGAAGAACCCGGCGTTCGGGCCCGAGAGGTTCATCACGGCCAGGCTCGCGCCCGGCGCGATGCCCTTGATCTTGATGTTGCAGCCCGGCGGCAGCGGGTGGGCCGGGTTGACGAAGCCGGACAGGTCGTAGGTCTGGTTGGCCTGCGAGGCGATCGTGCCGGCGTCGAGGAAGGACTCGCGGCCGTCGGTCGGCGCGTTGGTGCCGAAGCCGCTGAAGTCCTCGTAGTCGAAGATGACGTGCTGGCCGTTGGGCCGGATCAGGTCCGGGTTGTTCGGGTCGATGCCGTCGGCCACGATGCCGACGCGGATGCCGCTGCCGTCGGCCAGCTGCTCGGCGGCGTCGACGTTCATGACCTCGCGCGCCTCGGGCTCGATGATCGGCTGCGCCGGATTGCTCGGGCAGATCGGCTGCGGACCGCTGGACGCGAGGTCCGGCGTGGCCGACGGGCCGGGGCCGCTGCCCAGCGAGGCGTAGCTGTTGAACGAGTCCGGGACACGACCGCCCGGACGCCAGTCGCCGCGGAGCCGCTTGGCCTCCGCGGAGGTGACGGACGCCGCGATGGCGTTGATGAGGTGGAAGCCGCGGACGTTCTTCGCGTGGACGCGCGCCAGCTCCGCCCGGATCGGCGCCTGCGCCCGGTTGGCCGCGGCGATGCGCGCCTGCGCGGTGGCCGCGCGCGCCGGGGTCCGGGTCAGCTGGTTCTTGAGGATGATGATCGACGGCCGCGCGGCGCCCTTGGAGAGGCGCCGGATCTCAGCCGTGCTGAGCGCCGGTCTGTGGCCGCGGAACACCCGGTGGTTCCTGCTCCTCCCGGCGGCCGTGGCGACGCCGGCGGCCGCCAACAGCGCGGCGATGGCGACGAGTGCAGCCAGCCGTACGCGAGATCCCATGCGTGATCCTCCTGATCCAGGCTGCGCGGTCCGGACGGACCGCGCCGCACCCCACTCTTTTGAGCCCTCGCGGGGAGTCTCTCAGCCTTCGATCGTGTGCGCAACCGGGTGCAACCGCGCCAGAATGGGCGGCTCCCGGCGTCAGCTGCGCGCGGCCGCGGTCACCGACGCGGAGACCCCGGCCTCGCCGCGCGCGTTCGGATGGAACGGCGCCGCCGCGTTGGCCGGCACGAGCGGCTCGACCCAGCGGACCGAGGGCGACGTGCAGGCGTTCTTGGAGATGCTCGGCGTGTAGTCGTCGACGTAGCGGGCGCGGTTGGCCGCGGCCTGGGTGGCCAGCATCTTGTTCAGGTCGATCTCGATCTGGCGCAGGTAGGGCACGTCGGAGAACGAGATCGGGACCGTGGGCCAGCAGCCCGAGCCGGTCGCGGGCAGGATCGCCGCGTAGGCCACCACGAGCACCTTGGCCGACGGCGACTTCGCGTGGATGCCCTGCAGCACTGCGGCCACCTTGGGCGCGGTGGCGGTGATGCGCTGCTCGATCTGGTTGTTCGCACCCGTGCCGTACTGCCGCACGGGTGGCTGAAACGGGTTCATGGTGGCGCAGTTCTCGAGGATCGACGTGAAGCCGATGATTCTCGCCCAAGGCGGCTGTCAAGGTGTCGGCCATGCTCGCCACGGCCCTCGCCGCGCTCGCACTCGCCGCTCCGCAGCCCGCGATCGTCTGGCGCCCGATCCCGTTCGGCGCCCAGCGCAAACAGGAGACGGCGGCGTACGCGCAGCGCCACTACGGGATCGACGACTACCACCTGCGCCACCCGCACGTGATCGTCGAGCACTACACCGTGACCGCGACGTTCCAGCAGGCGTTCAACACGTTCGCCCCCGACGTCCCGGACAGCGAGCTGCACGAGCTGCCCGGCACCTGCGCGCACTTCGTCGTCGACCGCGACGGCACGATCTACCAGCTCGTGCGGCTGAGCATCATGTGCCGCCACACGGTCGGGCTCAACTACACGGCGATCGGGATCGAGCACGTCGGTTTCAGCGACGGGCAGATCCTCGGCGACAAGCGGCAGATCGCCGCCTCGCTGAAGCTGACGCGCTGGCTGCGCTGCCGCTACGGCATCGCCGTCAAGGACGTCATCGGCCACAGCGAGAGCCTGTCCTCGCCGTATCACCGCGAGCGGGTGGCCCGCCTGCGCACCCAGACGCACGCCGACTGGATGCACGCGGACATGCAGACCTACCGGCGCCGGCTCGCCGCGCAGGGCGGCTGCTGACCCAGCCGCTCGTCGGCTCGGCGCCGTTCCGGCGACTTAATCGAGCGCTTGATCGACCTCTTAGCCCGGCCTTGAGGTTGGGCCCGATAGTGGTCTACGTGCTCGCCGCCGTGACCGAAACCCTCCCGACCCTCCTGGCCGCGGCGGCCGGCGTGCTCTTCGCCATGATGGCGTGGGCGAGCCACAGCACGCACTGACGGCGCGCGATCATCAAGGGCGTGATACCCGCCCTGCTCGCCGCCACCGTGATCGCCGCGGCGCCCGGGACCCCTCTCCCCCGGGCGCCGCGGTGTCCGCTCCCGCCCGCCGGCTTCACGTTCGCCCAGCGCGTCGACCGGCTGCCCGTCGCGCCGGACTCCGACCGCATCGTCGCGTCGATCGGCCTCGACGCGCCCGCCCACGCCGACTTCGGCTCCGGCACCTACGCCGGCACCCCGATCGGCATCCCGTTCGACGTGGTGTCCAAGCACACCCCGCGCTCGCGGGTGAGCTTCCAGTACGCGGACGAGTCCGACCGGGTGCGCTACCCGATCCCGGCGCACGTCCACATCGAGGGCGGCGGCGACCGCCATGCGCTGCTGCTGGACCGCGACTCGTGCACGCTCTATGAGCTGTACGCGCTGCGGCGCGCCGGCGGGCGCTGGACGGCCGGCTCGGGCGCGGTGTGGCAGCTGCGCCGGCCGAAGCTGCGCGCGGCCGGCTGGACGTCCGCGGACGCCGCCGGGCTGCCGATGCTGCCGCTGCTCGCCCGCTGGGACGAGGCGCGCACCGGGCACATCCGGCATGCGCTGCGGATCACCGTCCCGCGCACCCGCGACGCGTACGTGTTCCCGGCGCGCCACGTGGCGGGCGACTCCAACGACCCCGCGCTGCCGCGGATGGGCGAGCGGCTGCGGCTGAAGGCGTCGGTGAAGCTCGCCGGCTTCCCGCCGCAGGCGCGGGCGATCCTGCGCGCCCTGCGCGAGTACGGCGGCATCGTGGCCGACAACGGCTCGGCCTGGTTCGTCTCCGGCGCGCCCGACCCGCACTGGCGCAACGACCAGCTGAGCACGCTGCGCCGGATCACCGGACGCGACTTCGAGGTCGTCAGGGTTCGTCGTTGATCTGCACGCGGCCGCCCGGTCCGACGCCGAGCCGGCGGCGGCCGGCCAGCAGCTCGAGCAGCTCGGCGCCGACCAGCGCGCGCCGCCAGCCGCGCAGCGTGCGCACGTCCGGCTCGGGCTGGCTGCGCCGGGCCGCGACGACGATCGGCGTGAGGTCGGCCCGCGCGGCGATCAGCTCGTAGGCCAGCCCGGCCTCCTGCGCGCGCGTGCGGACGAGCGACTCGGCCAGGGCGATCGTCGGGCCGTCGACCGCCTCGCTGGGCGAGCGGTCGGACTCCTCCAGCAGCACCGGAGGAGCGCCCTTGCCGGCCTGGATCGCGGCGATCACGTCGTCGCCCCGGCGGCGGACGACGTCCGGCGTGACGCCGCGGATCTGGGCCAGCTCGCGCCGCCCGGCGGGCTGGCGCTTGGCCAGCTCGACCACCGTGGGGTCGCGCAGCACCGAGCCCACCGGGCGGTCCTCGCGTGCCGCCGTGCGCTCGCGCCAGGCGGCCAGGGCGCGCGCGACGGCGCGCTCGCGCGGATCGAGGCCGGTGGCCCGGGGCAGCCGGCGCCACACCTCCTCGGGGTCGCGCTCGTCGGTGGCCTCCGCGATGACCACGCACTCCTCGCGGGCCCATTCGAGCCGGCCGCGGTCGCCGAGCCGGCGTTGGATCTCGTCGGCCAGCGGCAGCAGGTGCTCGACGTCGCCGCGGGCGTAGCGGACCTGCTCGTCGGTCAGCGGGCGGGCGTCCCAGCGGGTGAAGCTGGCGGTCTTCGGCAGCCTGATCCGCAGCACGTCGTGCAGCAGGCCGTTGTAGCCGGCCTGCGCGGAGAACCCGGCGAAGCCCGCCGCGACCTGGGTGTCGAACACGTTGGTGAACGTCGTCTGCCACTCGCGGCGCAGGATCGCCACGTCCTGGCGACCGGCGTGCAGGACGACCTCGACGGCCGGGTCGGCGAGCACGTCGGCCAGCGGGCCGGGCTCGAGTGGGCCGGCCAGCGGGTCGAGGACCGCCACCTCCTCGCCGACCACGAGCTGCACGAGGCAGAGCAGGGGGCGGTAGCGCCCCTCGGGCATGAACTCCGTGTCCAGGCCGAGTCGCCCGGCCTCCCGGGCCGCGTCCGCGAGGCGCTCGACCAGCGTCTGTGTCGTCATCTCCATCTGTGGCGCGACCCTACCCGGGGCGGGAGTGGCCGCGCGACAGACTTTTTACCCGCCGATCAGTACCGGGGTGCCCACCGGCACGCGGGGGTACAGATCGATGACGTCGGGCACGGTCATGCGGATGCAGCCGTGCGACGCCGCGGTGCCGACCGACTCCGGGATGCCGGTGCCGTGGATCCCCACGCCGTTGACGATGCCCATCCAGCGCGCCTTGAGCGGGTTCTCGGCCGAGCCGCCGGCCACGCTCTCGTTGCGGTACGCGCCGGCCCACGGGCTGTCGGGTGCGGTCCACACCGGGTCGACCGCCTTGTCGGTGACCGAGAACAGGCCGGTGGGCGTCGGGTAGGCCGGCATGCCGACCGCGACCCGGTAGGTCTTCACCACGTGGAGGCGCTTGAACAGCCGCAGGGTGAACGTGCTGCGGTCGATGGTGAGCACCGTGGCGTAGCGCTTCGCCAGGTCCCGCGTGGCCACCTGCGGCTGCACGGTCTGCGGCTGCGCCTGGACGGTGCGCGACCGGGCCGGGTCGATCAGCGGCGTGCGCAGGAGCTGGCGGAGCCTGGCCACGTCGAGCGCGCGGCCCGCGTGCGCGGTCACGCGGCCGATGTGCGTGAGCGCGATGTGCACGCGCGCGTCGCGCGGGGCGATGGCCACCTTGGCCGCGACCTGCTGGGCGAACGTGAGCAGCGCGTGGCGGTCGTAGGTGACGTAGAGGCGGACGTCGACGACGGCGGGACGGCGCTGGGCGTAGCCGGCCAGGAACGCGCGCTTGGCGGTGAGCTGCCCGTCGAGCTCGAGCTTGATCGCCGCCGGGTCGAGCGAGAAGCGCTTGCCGGCGACCTTCACCGTGACCGGCTTGGCGAGCCGGGGCGCGAACGCCGCCTGGATCCTGGCCGCCGCGTCGGGCAGCGTGAGCTGTGAGACGTCGGTGCCCGCGGCGGTCACGCCGGCGGCGATGTGAGGCTCCGGTGGCGCCTGCGCGCCCGCGGGCGCGGCGAGGACGAGCAGGGCGGCGAGGGTCGCGAGCAGCGTGCGGCGCATGGTGGCGAGCAAGCCTAGCCGCGCACCTCGCGCGCACCGGCAAGCCGCGTTGCGCCCCGGCGGCGACGACGCGCCGCTCTACCGGGGGAACGGGAGCAGCAGCTCGAGCAGCCGGTCCAGCGCCTCGAGCTGCGGCCGCGGGCCGCAGCCCTCGATCAGCTCGACGCGCGTGGTCGGCAGCGAGTCGAGCACCGTGCGCGCGCCGGTGTGGGGGAGCATCCGGTCGAGGTCGCCCCACACGAGCAGCACCGGGCAGCGGATGCCGATGAGGTCGAACGGGGCGGACGACAGCTCGGGCAGCAGCCCGCGCCCCGAGGCCATCAGCGCGGCGACGTCGCCACGGGTCTCCGCGTCCCCCGCCAGCGCGTCCACCATGGCGCGCTGGGACGCGCTCGCCTCGAGGAACGCGAGCCGCCGGTAGGCGCCGGCCGCCGCGCTGCGGATGAGCGCGTTCGGCACCGGCAGCGGCACCGAGAGCATCTTGCGGACGATCGGGTCCTCCTCGATCGGGTCGAACCAGGCGGGCGCCTCCAGCCCGTCCGGCGCGACCGGCACCACTCCCGCCAGCGGCACGGCCTGCTGTTCGGCGAGCCGCAGCGCCAGGCAGCCGCCGAGCGAGCTCCCGGCCACCACGACCGGCTCGCCGCCGCCCCACTCGCGCACGAGCTCGGCGGCGAACTCGTCGAGCTGCGGCAACATGGCGCCCGGGCCGACCGGCGTCGCCCGGCCGAAGCCCGGCAGGTCGACGGCGATCGCCCGGCGGGCGCGCCGCGCCAGCTCGTCCAGCAGCGGCCGCCACACGTCGGCCGAGTCGCCCCAGCCGTGCAGCAGCACGATCCCGGGGCCGGCGTCGCCCGCGCTCTCCAGCGCGCGCGTGAAATGCCCGGCCAGCTCGATGCGGTGCTCGAGGAGCGCCTTCATGCTCCAGGCATACCCACTCCGCGGCGGTTGCCTACACGGGCACGGCCGCTCCCGTCACCGCCGCCGACGCGTCGTCGCACAGGAACGCGACGACGCGGGCGATCCGCTCGGGCGGGACGAGCTTGTGGTGCTCGGACGCCGGCATCGCGGCGCGGTTGGCCGGCGTGTCGATCTGCGTCGGCACGATCGCGTTGCAGCGGACCCCGTCCGGCCGGCCCTCCTCGGCCACGACACGGGCCAGCGTCATCACCGCCGCCTTCGACGCGGCGTAGCCGGCGCCGCCGGCGAACGGGTGCACGGCGGCGCTGGAGCCGACGCAGACGATCGCGCCGCCGCCGTGGGCGGCCAGCCGCGGCAGCACCGCCTGGGTCATCAGATAGGTGGGCCGGAGGTTGAGCGCGAACAGCCGCTCGAACTCCTGCAGCGGCGTGTCGGCCACGGGCTGGCCGGCGGCGAACCCGCCGACGAGGTTGACGAGCGCGCGCAGCGGCGCCCCGGCGTCGGCGATCCCGGCGCGCAGCGCGCGGGCGACGTCGTCCGGGTCGGTGAGGTCGGCGACCACGGTGGCGAGGCCGTCGCGCTCCTCCAGGTCACCCTCCCGCTCGAGCGGGACGACGACGCGCCAGTCGGCGGCGAGCAGCGCTTCAAGCACGGAGCGGCCGAGTCCGCCGGCCCCGCCGGTTACGAGCGCGGTGCGATCGGGCATGAGCCGAGAATAGGGGTCCGCCCTCCTCGCGTCCGCGCGCGCGAACCGTCCGGCGCGCGGCCTAGGGTTCCGGACCGTGGACGTCCGGCACCTCACGCACGGCCAAGAGGTCGACCAGGTGCTGCTGGTGCGCGAGCGGGTGGCGCGCGAGGGCGGGTGGCGGCTCGTGCTCGGCGACCGGACCGGGACGCTGGAGGCCGCGGTGTCTGGCGAGCTGGCCACGCTCTGCCCGCCCGGCTCGTGCGTGCGCGTGTGCGGATACGTCGAGCCGCAGCGGCGCCTCGCCGTGCACTCGCTGCGTCCGGCCGCGACGCACGAGTACGCGCCGGCCGACCTGCTGGACGGACCGCGGATGTCCGCCGACCGGATGGAGGGCGACCTGCGCGAGCTCGTCGCCACCGTCCAGTGCCGCCACCTGCGCGCGCTGCTGGACTGCGTGCTCGGCCCCGGCACCGGCACGTGGGCGGCGTTCCGCGAGGCGCCCGCGGCCAAGCGCTACCACCAGGCCTACCGGCACGGGCTCCTGGAGCACTCGCTGACCGTGGCGCAGGCGGTGTCCGCCATCTCGGCCACGTTCGGCGGCGTGGACCGCGACGTGGCGGTGACCGGCGCGCTGCTGCACGACATCGGCAAGCTCGACGCCTACACGCGCGACCCGCGGGCGATCGACCTCACGGACCTCGGGCGCCTGCAGGGCGAGATCGCGCTCGGCTACTACCGCGTGCGCCGGCTCATCGAGGACCTGCCCGGCTTCCCAGCCGAGCTCGCGACGGCCGTCCTGCACATCATCCTCAGCCATCACGGCCAGCTCGAGCACGGCTCGCCCGTGCTGCCGGCGACGCGCGAGGCGACGCTGGTGCACATGGTCGACAACCTGGGCGGCCGGCTCGGCTCGTTCGACCGGCTGGAGAAGGCGCTGCCCGACGGCTCCGCCTGGTCGGGCTACGACCGCGCGCTCGGCGGCGGCGCCTGGTTCGCCTCCCGGGCGGCTTAGAGGATGCCGATCTCGGACGAGTCGCCGACCATGAAGCGGTAGGCGCGCGGCTGCCGCGCCTGGCGCGAGATCGTCACGTCGCGGCCGAGCAGGGAGGACTCCATGCGGCCGTTGAGGCCACGGACCGATGAGCCCTCGAGCAGGATCGAATGCTCGATCTCGGCCTCTTCGATCACGCAGTGCCGGCCGATCGCCGTGTAGGGGCCGATGTAGGCGTCGCGGATGACCGCGCCGGCACCGATCACCGCCGGGCCGCGGACCGTCGAGCGCTCGAGGCGGGCGCCCGGCTCGACCACGACTCGCCCCTCGATGGTGGCGTCGTCGAGCTCGGCTCCGTCGACGCGGCGCTCGATCGTCTCGAGGATGAGCCGGTTGGCCTCGAGCATGTCGTCGAGGCGGCCGGTGTCCTTCCACCAGCCGCGGACGATGTGCGACTCGACGGCGTGGCTGCCGTCCACCAGCCACTGGATGGCGTCGGTGATCTCCAGCTCGCCGCGGCCGGACGGCCGGATCGCCTTCGCCGCCTCGTGGATGCGCGGCGTGAACATGTAGACGCCGACCAGCGCGAGGTCGGACGGCGGCTCCGCCGGCTTCTCGACCAGCCGGGTCACCGCGCCGTTGCCGTCGAGCTCGGCCACGCCGAAGTTCTCGGGGTCGGGCACGGGGGTGAGCAGGATCAGCGCCTCCGGCTGGTTGCGGCGGAAGGCGACGACGAGGTCCTCGATCCCGCCCTGCAGGAGGTTGTCGCCCAGGTACATGACGAACGGGCTGTCGGCCAGGAACGGCTCGGCGGTGAGCACGGCGTGGGCCAGCCCGAGCGGCGCGTCCTGCTCGATGTAGGTGATCTGCACGCCGAAGCGGTCGCCGTCACCGGCGGCCTCCCGGATCTCGCCGCCGGTCTCCGGCGCGATGATGATCCCGACCTCGCGGATGCCGGCGGCCGCCATCGCCTCGATGCCGTAGAACAGCACGGGCTTGTTCGCCACGGGGACGAGCTGCTTCGCCGACGTGTAGGTGATCGGGCGCAGCCGCGTGCCCTTGCCGCCCGACAGGATCAGGCCTTTGAGCTCCTGCATGACGCGCGCAGGCTAGCGCGCGGGGTCAGAGCTTCCGGTGATCCCAGGAGGCGACCGAGTTGGCGATGAACTGCAGCGCCACCCGCTTCGCCGCCTGGGCGCGCATGTCGGCGGCATGCCCGCCGTAGCGCTCCGCCAGCTCGGACCCCACCCCGGCGACCACCGGGACGTCGCGATGGATGGCCGCGACGCACTTCATCATCACGCCGCGCAGCTCGGCGTACTCCAGCCCCGTCTCGACCTGGACCGTGCAGCGCGCGTCGCGCTCCAGGTTCCGCACCTTCTGGGACTTCGCGTACGTCCAGGCCCACAGCTCGCCGTCCCGCACCACGTACCACAGCGGCATCAGATGCGGCCAGCCCTCGCGGCCCAGCGTCGCGCAGGTCAGCGTCTTCTCCTCCGAGAGGAACGCCGCGAGCTCGGCGTCCGACATGGCGATCCGGGACCGGGCGCCGCTCATGACGCGCGGGCGAGCAGGCGCTCGGCGCGGGCCAGCACCTCGGCGCGGGCGTCGGCGGGCTCGAGCACGATCGCGTCGCCCGCCTCCTTGAGCACCTCGCGCACGAGGAAGTCCAGGCCCTTGAACGTGATCTCGACCACCACGGAGCCGTCGCCCAGCTCGGCCAGGACGGGCCGGCGCTCGCGGGCCCAGCGGGCCTGGTCGCGCGAGATCAGCACCCGGGCCGAGCGCGAGCCACCGACGGTGCCGGTGCGCGGCCAGCCGGCGACGTCGGCGATCGGGTTCAGGCCCTCGCGCGGCTCGAAGCGCTGATTGAGCGCGGCCGCGCGCTTGATCCGGTCGAGCCGGAAGTGCTGCAGGCGCCCACGGTCGAGATCCCAGGCGGCGACGTACCAGCCCTCCTGGCCGTTCATCAGCGCATACGGCTCGACCACGCGCTCTGAGTAGCGGTCCTCGGCCTGCGTCCAGTACTCGAGCTCCAGGAGCCGTGACTCGTGGACCGCCAGCTCGACCGTGTGGGAGATCGAGTCGTCGGCCCGCGGCGCGACGATGTGCAGGCCCTCCTCGACCGGGTCGAAGCCGAGCGCGTCGACCACCTTGGCCCGGGCCGAGCGCAGCTCGGGGTGCGCGAGCCCGAGCAGGTCGATCGCCGCCACCAGCGCCTTCGCCTCGATCGGCAGCAGCCGCGCCGGGCGGTCGAACGTGTCGGAATAGGGCTCCAGGTCGACCTCGATGTCGCCCGACCCATGGACCTCGGCATAGAGCACGTACGCGCCGCCGCCGAAGTTCACGACGTTCAGCACCGAGACGTCCTCGCGCAGCTCGGCCGGCGATATCTGCAGCTGCTCGCACACCTCGGTCACGCGCAGGCCGCGGCCCGCGCGGCCGGCGCCGATCAGCACCGAGGCCAGCGTGACGAGCCGGGCGAAGCGCTCCGGCCGGATCGCCGCATCCGCGCCGCGCCCGCGGCCGTTGCCGTCCGCCGCCGCGACGGGCGCCATCTCGACCGCGCCCACGGTCAGCGGCGGCTCGCCGCGGTGGCCGTCGATGAGCCGCTCCGCGCGCGTGGCGAACTCCTCGGCCAGCTCCGGCGGCCCGAGGATCCGCCCGCCGAAGTCGAGCGCCCACGAGATCACCAGCCGCGAGACGGCGTAGTCCGTCCGGTAGACGCCGGTGGCGTCGAGCGTCCCGTAGGCGCCGTACATCCGCTCGACGTACCAGGCGATGTCCTCCGAGATGGCGATCTCCGCCGTCCCCACCGTGTCGCCGAGCTGCCAGGGGACGCGGTTGGCGTACACGCGCGGGTCGAAGTCCGCGGGCCGCTGGAAGTCGTGCTCGGCCTTGGTCGCGTAGGCGACCTTCCCCTGGATCCGCGACAGGCGGAACACGCGTACCGCGCCGCGCTCGTGCGAGTACCCCACCAGGTAGAACTGGCCGCCCTCGAACAGCAGGTGGTAGGGGTCGACGCGGCGCAGCGCGGTCTCGTCGCGCTGCATCGTGTGGTACTCGAACTCGATCCGCTTGCGGCGGTAGATCGCCGTGTCGATCTTGGCCAGCCGGGCGGAGAGCTCGGCCCCGCCGGCCGAGGCGGTGATCCCGAGCCCGATCGTCTGCCGCGAGTCCGAGCCGAGCGGCGACGGCCGTCCCCAGGTGATCTGCTGCAGCGCGAGCCGCAGCGGCTCCGCATAGGCGAACTCGCCGTCGAGCAGCGACAGCGCTGTCTGCAGCGCCGCGCGCTCGCCGTCGCTGAACGCGATCGGCGGCAGGTGGAACGCCTCCGGGGCCAGCGAGTAGTTCTCCTGCTCGGAGAAGCCGTCGGCCGGCTTGTCGACGGACAGGTGGATGCCGAGCGCGTCCAGCTCGGCGCGGTCGGCGTAGAACCGCCGCGCGAAGGCATCCTCGGTCATGTCCGAGTAGCCCTCGACGTCGCGCCTGATCTCCGTGGCCGTCACCGGCCGCCGTTCCGCCATCAGGTAGGAGATCAGCGACAGCTGCCGGATCAGCTTTTCTGTGTCCTTCGCCAAACCTCGCAACAACATAGAGTGCCGCGGGCGCCCTACTCTTCGGTTACGGGCGGAAATTGCGGCCATGGTCAGGCCGCCGCCCTGATGGCATGCCGCTGCGCCTTGTGCTGATCGAAGATCACCAGGCCCTTCGGGAAGGGCTCGAGCTCCTGCTCGGCCGCGAGGGCTGCACGGTCGTCGGCACCGCGGGCACGGCCGCGGAGGGCCGCACGCTCATCGAGCGCCTCGACCCGGACGTCGCGCTCGTCGACATCCGCCTCGGCGAGGACTCGGGCATCAGCCTCACCGCCGAGCTGGTCGACGCCGACCCCGAGCGGCGCGATCGTGCTCTACACCGGCTCGAGCGACCTCGACCTGCTGATCAGCGGCCTGGACTCCGGCGCACGCGGCTACGCGCTCAAGGAGGGCACGCCGAGCGAGCTGACCACCGCGCTGGCCACCGTGGCCGAGGGCGGGACGTACGTCGACCCGCGGCTGCACCCCGCGCTGCTGTCCCGCCGGGCCACCCAGACGCAGAAGTCGCTGTCCAAGCGCGAGCGCGAGATCATGGACCTGCTCGCCCAGGGCCTGACCGGCGAGCAGGTGGCCGAGCGGCTGTTCCTGTCGCCGGAGACGATCAAGACCCACATCCGCAACGCCATGTCCAAGCTCGAGGCCAACACCCGCGTGCACGCGATCGCCATCGCGCTGCGCGAGGGCTTCATCTCCCCGCCGGCGCAGACCTCCGGCCGGTCGTGAGCGACGAGGACCTCGTCCTGGATGCCGAGTCCCGGCGGCGGCTCCGGCACGACCTGCGCACGCCGCTGACGATCGTGGCCGGCTTCGCCGAGGTGCTGGCGGCCGACCGGACGATCAGCGACGCGGACCGGCGCGACTTCGCCACCCGGATCGTCAACGCCGCCGGGGAGATCCGCGACCTCATCGACCAGGCGCTGGAGTAGCCCGGTAGACCCGGCCGCCGAGCGCGGCGACGGCCAGCGCGGCGGGCACGAGCAGCGAGAGCGTCTGCGGCAGGCCGAACTGGTCGGCCAGGACGCCGATGACCGGAGGGCCGGCGATGAACGCGGTGTAGCCGACGGTGAACACCGCGGCGAGCGACGGCCCCGCCGGCGGGACCCGTCCGGCGGCGCTGAACAGCAGCGGGACGGCGTTCGCCAGCCCCAGGCCGGCCAGCGCGAAGCCGAGCACGGCGACCAGCGGCTCGCCGATCAGCAGCACGCCGGCGAGCGCGATCGCCACGAGCATCATCCCGCCGCGCAGCAGCCGCGCCGCGCCGAAGCGGGCGTTCAGGGCGTCGCCGCCCAGCCGGGTGATCGCCATGCCGAGGGCGAACCCGGTGTAGGCCGTGGCGGCAAGGTCGCCCGCGCCGAGGTTCTGGCGCAGGTAGATGCCGCCCCAGTCGGCCACCGCGCCTTCCGTGACCATGGCGAGCAGGCAGAGGACGCCGATCAGCAGCACGCCGCGTGAGGGCAGCGCGAAGCCGCCGCCGGCATCGCCCTCGTGCATCGAGGCGCTGCCGAGCCGGGTGCTGATGACCAGCATGGCCAGGCAGAGCGCGACCCCCACGATCGCGCCCCACAGCCGCGGGTCGATCCCCGCCGCGGTGGCCACCACCACGAGGCCCGAGGCGGCGAAGCCACCGAGGCTCCAGCCCCCGTGCAGCGAGGACATGATCGGCCTCGGCAGCTCGCGCTCCACGGCCACACCGTGCGCGTTCATGGCGACGTCCATCGAGCCGTTGACCGCGCCGAGCACGAGCAGCAGCGCCCCCAGCTCGACCGGCGTGCGGGCGAGCAGCGGCAGCGGCAGCCACAGGCAGGCGAGCAGCCCGGCGACGCGGACGACTCCGGCGCTCGGGCGGCGGTGCAGGATCTGCCCGGCGAGCGGCATGGCGAGCAGCGAGCCGAGCGCCATGCACAGCAGCGAGAACCCGAGCGTCGACTTGCTCACGCCGAGCTTCTGCTGCATCCAGGGGATGTAGGCCACCCACGTGCCGACGATGGCCCCGTTGACCATGAACGTCGCGAAGGTGGCGGCCCGCGGCTTCACGAGCCGCTGGTTATAGAACGCCTACGCGAGCTTCTCGCGCTGGCGCTCGGGCGTGATCTCCACCACGTTCCAGGCCAGCTTGACCCGGCGCATCGCCCGGATCACCCAGCCCGTCGGGTCGATCTCCCAGCGCTTGAGGCCGTGGAAGGCCGAGCGCGGGAACGTGTGGTGGTTGTGGTGCCAGGACTCGCCCATCGACAGCGGGGCGAGCCAGAAGACGTTGGTCGAGTGGTCGTCGACGGCGAAGCGCCGGGTGCCGAAGAAGTGGCAGACCGAGTTGATCGACCACGTGACGTGGTGGGCCAGGAAGATCCGGACGGGTCCGCCCCACAGCGCGGCCTCGAGCGCGCCGCGCAGCGTCCCGGTGAGCGCGAACCCGAGCCCGGCAGGACCGACGATCCCGGTGACCACCCAGAAGCCGAACGTGTGGTGGATGAGCCGCATGCCGCGGTCCTCGTAGAGGTCGCGTGCGTAGCGGGCGTGCTCCGCCTGCCCGGACTTCGCGAACAGCCAGCCCATGTGCGCGTACCACAGGCCGGCGACCGCGCCCCTGAACCCGGAGCCGTGGCCGTGCGGGGTGTGCGGGTCCCCCTCGCGGTCGGTGTGCGCGTGGTGCTTGCGGTGGTCGGCCACCCACGACATCACCGGCCCCTGCACGGCCATCGAGCCGATCGCGGCGATGACGTACTGCACGGCTCTGTAGGTCTGGAACGACCGGTGCGTGAGCAGCCGGTGGAAGCCGAGCGTCACGCCGAGCACGGTGAGCACGTACATCATCGCCATCACGGCGAGCGAGGACCAGTCGACGAAGCGGTCCCACAGCAGCAGGATGGCCACGACGAAGCCGACGAACGGCAGGAGGACGCCGGACAGGTTGAAGAGCTGATGGGGCCTGGACACCCGGGGGTGTTCTACCCAATCGCCGCGCTCACGCTCAGCGCGCGCGGGCATAGCCGTCTTGTAGCCTCGTGACAAATGGCCGCTGCCACGCTGCCCCCGCGCGCGGCGGACTCGCTGCGCTCGGTCCTGCCCCGCCTGGCCGACGACATCATCGCCGCCATCGCCGCAGAGGTGCCCGTCTACGCGCGCCCGATGGAGGGGCGGTTCGGCCACGGCGTCCGCCGCGGCGTCGAGATCGCCCTGAGCCGCTTCGTCGACATGCTGGCCGGCGAGGCGGCGGGAGACGCCCGGGCGCATGACGCGTACCTGCGCCTCGGCGCGGGCGAGTTCCGGGCGGGCCGCTCGCTCGACGCGCTGCTCGCGGCTTACCGCGTCGGCGCGCGGCTGGCCTGGCGGCGCTTCGTCGAGACGGGCACCCGGGCCGGCTTCCCGCCCGACGCCCTGTACGACCTCGGCGAGGCGATCTTCGCCTACATCGACGAGATCTCCGCCGAGTCGGCCGAGGGGTACGCCGAGGCGCAGTCGGAGGCCGCAGGCGAGAGCCAGCGGCGCCGCCAGGAGCTGCTGCGCCTGCTCGTCCAGGACCCGCCCCCGCCGGCCGACGCGGTGCGCAGCGCCGCTCAGGCGGCCGGCTGGGCGCTGCCGCGGCTGGTCGCGGCCGTGGTCGCCGCCGAGGCCGATCAGCCCGAGGGGCTGGCGGCGGCCGGCGACGAGGCGCGCGCGGCGGTGGCCAGAGAGGCCAGGCCGGCGATGCGCGGGGCCGCGCGGCGCGTCGCGGCGGCGGCGGCGCGCGGCGACGCGGACGTGGCCGATGCGATCGCGGCGCGGCTCGCGCGGCGCCTCGGCCCCGGTGCGCTGGGCGCGGCCGCGGCGGGCTCGCGGTCGGTGCTGCTGCCCGATCCCGAGGGCCCGGGGCGACGACGGGCGCTGGTCGCGGCGATCGACGGCCCGCTGGCGGCGATCGGGCCGGCCGTGCCGTGGCCGGAGGCGGGCGCGAGCCTGCGCCGGGCGGCGGCGGCGTTCCGGCTCGCGGCGCAGGGCCGCCTGGACGGCCAGGCCGGCGCCTCCCATCCCGACCAGACCGGGCCCTCCCCGCCCGGCCAGTCCGGCGCGCGCCTGGTGGTGGCCGACGAGCACCTGCCGGCGCTGCTGCTGGCCGCCGAGCCGGGGCTGGCGGCCGAGCTGGCCCGCAGCCGACTCGCGCCGCTCGACGCCCTCGGGGCCGGCCCGCGGGAACGGCTCGCCGACACGCTGCGCGCCTGGCTGGACCGCCCCGGGCAGGTCCAGGCGGTGGCGGCCGGGCTCGAGCGTGCACCCGCAGACGGTCCGCTACCGCCTCAAGCAGCTGCGCGAGCTGTTCGGGCCCCGGCTGGACGATCCCGAGGCCCGCTTCGAGCTGGCGCTTGCCCTTCGCGCGGCCGACGCGGTTCGCTACACATAGGCGCCATGCGCCTGCTCGTCACCGGGGCCGCCGGCATGCTCGGCACCGAAGTCGTCGCCGCCGGCGGCGGCCACGACGTCGTCGGACTCGCCCGCGCCGACCTGGACATCACGGACGCCGAAGCCGTGCGCGCCGCGGTGCGCGACACGCGCCCGGACGCTGTGATCAACTGCGCCGGCGTGGACACGAACGTGGACGCGGCCGAGAGCGACGAGGCCGCCGCCACGGCGCTCAACGGCGCGGGCGCGGGCCACGTGGCCGCGGCCGCGGCGGAGGCCGGCGCGCACGTCGTCCACGTCTCCACCGACTACGTCTTCGCCGGCGACGCCGGCGAGCCCTACGCCGAGGACGCGCCGACCTGCCCGCGCACCGCCTACGGGCGCTCGAAGCTGGCGGGCGAGCGCCTCGTGGCGCACGCCGCGCCGGACGCGCACGCCATCGTCCGCACCGCCTGGCTGTTCGGCCCGCACGGACCGAACTTCGTCGACACGATGCTGCGCCTGGGCGCCGAGCGCGACGAGCTCAGCGTCGTGGACGACCAGGTCGGCTGCCCGACGTACGCCGGCCACCTGGCCACGGCGCTCGTCGAGATCGCCGCCCGGCGCACGCAGGGCGTCATCCACGCCGCCGGCGCCGGGTCCTGCACCTGGTTCGACCTCGCCCGCGCGACGTTCGAGCGCGCGCACCTGGCCGTGACGGTCCACCCGTGCACGACCGCCGACTTCCCCCGGCCCGCCCCGCGGCCGGCGTATTCCGTCCTCGGTTCCACCCGCCGCGACGCCCCGGTCCTGCCGCCCTGGCAGGACGGCCTCGCGGCCCATCTGACAGCGAGAGAGGTCTTCACGTGAAACTGTTGGTCTGCGGCGGCGCCGGGTTCATCGGCTCGAACTTCGTGCGCATCCGCGTTCGCGACCACGGCGACGAGGTCGTCGTGCTGGACAAGCTCACCTACGCGGGCCGGCGCGAGAACCTGCAGGACATCGACGACGTCAAGCTCGTCGTCGGCGGCATCGAGGACCCCGAGGCCGTGGCCGAGGCGGCCGAGGGCGCCGAGGCAATCGTCAACTTCGCCGCCGAGACCCACGTCGACCGCTCGATCTCCGAGCCCGAGGCGTTCATCACCACGCACGCCCTCGGCACCTATGTGCTGCTCGAGGCGGCCCGCGAGCGCGGCCTGCGCTACGTCCAGGTGTCCACGGACGAGGTCTACGGCTCGATCGAGACCGGCTCGTTCACGGAGCAGTCGCCGCTCAACCCGAGCTCGCCGTACAGCGCGACCAAGGCGGGCGCCGACCTGCTGGTCAGCTCCTACCACCATACGTTCGGGCTGGAGGCGCTGATCTGCCGCGGCTCCAACAACTACGGGCCGTACCAATACCCGGAGAAGCTGATCCCGTTGATGGTGCTGAACGCCCTGCACGGCGACAAGCTGCCGGTCTACGGCGACGGCATGCAGATCCGCAACTGGATCTTCGTGGAGGACTTCGCCCGCGGCATCGGCACCGTGCTCGAGCGCGGCGTGCCGGGCGAGGTGTACAACGTCGGCGGCCCGGACGAGGCGCCGAACCTCGAGGTGGTCCAGCGGATCATCGAGTACACCGGCCGGGACGAGTCGCTGATCGAGTACGTCACCGACCGCCCGGGCCACGACCGCCGCTACTCGCTGGCCTCCGAGAAGGTGCGCGGGCTGGGCTGGGAGGCGCAGGTGCGCTTCGCCGAGGGGCTCGAGCGGACCGTCGCCTGGTACCGCGACAACCGCTGGTGGTGGGAGCCGATCCGCTCCGGCGACTACCTCGCCTACTACGAGCGCCAGTACGGCCGCGCGCTCGGCGGCTGAGGCTCAGCCGCCGAGGGAGGACGCGCGCCAGCCGCCGTTCTCCTTCACGAACGTGAAGGTGACGACCTGGCCCTTGTCTCCCTGGCGGACCTTGGCGGTCGCGCGGTTGCCGTTGACGTGCACGTCGGCGACCTGCAGGTTGTAGTCCGTCGCGTCCTGGATCGCGGCCTTCATCTCGCTCTGGCAGTCGCCCCCGGCCGCGCGCAGCTGCTGCACGAGCTCCTTGGCCAGGATGGCCGTGCAGATCTTGCCGGCGTCGCCCGCGCGGCCGGCCGCCGAGAGATCGGCCACGACCTGCGCGACCTGCTGCGCCTGGCCCGTGAACTTGCCGCTGCTCGACGACTGCGCGGCGCAGCCGGCGAGGGGCAGGAGGAGGGCGACGAGGAGCACGCGACGCATCGCGGCCAGAAGTGTATGTCGGGATAGGATCGATCGCCGTGGCCGCCCTCGGTGCGCTCAACGAGGCGGTCGTCGCCTGCCGCCGGTGCCCGCGCCTCGTCGAGTGGCGCGAGCGCGTCGCGCGCGAGAAGCGGGCCGCGTTCCGCGACGAGGAGTACTGGGGCAAGCCGATGCCCGGCTTCGGCGATCCGGCGGCGCGGGTCCTCGTCCTCGGGCTCGCGCCGGCCGCCCACGGCGGCAACCGCACCGGCCGGATCTTCACCGGCGACCGCTCGGGCGACTTCCTGTTCGCCTCGCTGCACCGCGCCGGGCTGGCCAACCAGGCGGAGTCGGTGCACCGCGACGACGGCCTGCGGCTCGACGGCGCCTACGTGGTGGCCGCGGTGCGCTGCGCGCCGCCGGCCAACCTACCCACGCCGGATGAGCGGGCCAACTGCGCGGAGTGGCTGGAGCGCGAGGTCGCGCTGCTGCGAGAGCTGCACGTGGTGGTGTGCCTGGGCGGCTTCGCCTGGGAGAGCGCGCTGCGCCTGCGCGCAGCGCTCGGCGGCGGCCCCGTCCCGCGGCCGAAGCCGAGGTTCGGCCACGGCGCGCTCGCCGAGGGCGACCCGTGGCCGCTGCTCGGCTGCTTCCACCCCAGCCAGCAGAACACGTTCACCGGGAAGCTGACGCCGGCGATGATGGACGCGGCGTTCGCCCGGGCGAAGGACCTGGCCTGGGGGTGAGGCGCTACGCCGAGATCCTGCCGCTCGCCCGGTGTCGCCGCGCTCGTCGCGTCGTCGCTGATCGCCCGCCTGCCGATCGGGATCAACGCGCTGGCGATCGTGCTGTTCCTGCGCCAGCGCACGGGCTCGTTCGCCGTGGCCGGGGCGGTGGCGGGGATGCTGTCGGCCGGCTCGGCGCTCGGCGCGCCCGACGCAGGGCCGGCTGGTCGACCGCCTCGGCGCGCGGCGCGTGCTCGTGCCGCTCGCCTTCGTGCACGCCTCGGCGCTCGGCGCGATCGTCGGCTTCGCCGAGCTCGGCGCGCCCACGGTCGTCCTGCTGGTCTCCGGCTTCGTCGCCGGGTTCGCCGTCCCGCCGACCTCGGCCGTGCTGCGCGCGCTGTGGGGCGACCTGGTCGAGCCGAGCCTGCAGCAGGCGGCCTACGCGCTCGACTCGACGATGATCGAGCTGATCTTCATCAGCGGTCCGCTGCTGACCGCGGCGATCGCCGCCGTCGCCTCGCCGGCCGGCGCGCTGATCGTCTCCGCAGTGGCCGTCGTCAGCGGCACCTCGGTGTTCACCGCGCTGCCGGCCACCCGGTTCGTCCGCTCCGAGGAGCGCCACGAGCGCCACCTGCTCGGTGCCCTCGCCTCGCCGGGCGTGCGCACGCTCGTGCTCGCCTCCGCGCCCACCGGCGTGGCGCTCGGCATGCTCGAGGTGGGGATCCCCGCGTTCAGCCGCGCCCACGGCGCCGCGGCGGCCGCCGGCATGCTGCTCGCCATCTGGGCGTGCGGCAGCGGGCTCGGCGGGCTGCTCTACGGGACGCTGCCGCGCCGCGCCGGCCTGCACCGGACGCACCTGGTCGTGGCCGCGGTGATGCCGCTCACGCTGCTGCCGCTCGCCGCCGCGCCGTCCGTGCCCGCGATGGCCGTGCTCGTCCTGCCCGCCGGGTGCTGCATCGCGCCGCTGCTGGCCACCCGCAACGAGCTGGTGGGCGGGGTCGCGCCGCCCGGGATGCGCACCGAGGCCTACACGTGGCCCGTGACCTCGTTCGTCGGCGGGATCGCCGCCGGCGCGGCGCTCGCCGGCGTGCTCGTCGAGGGCCCGGGCTGGCGGACCGCGTTCCTCGCGGCCGCCGCGTTCGCCGCCGCCGGCGCGGTCCTGGCGGTGATCTGGCGACGCAACGTCGTCCCGCAGGCGACCGCGTAACGTAATACGAACGTATGTCCGATCCGCTCGCTCACTTCACCCCCCAGGTACGCGAGTGGTTCGGCCGCGCGTTCGCGGCGCCGACCGCCGCCCAGGCGCAGGCCTGGCCGGCCATCGCCACCGGCGAGCACGTGCTCATCTCGGCGCCCACGGGCTCGGGCAAGACGCTGGCCGCGTTCCTCTACGGGCTGGACCGCTTCCTGGCCGCGCCGAGCCACGAGCGCACCCGTCTGGTCTACGTCTCGCCGCTGAAGGCGCTGTCCTACGACGTCGAGAAGAACCTGCGGGCGCCGCTGCGCGGCATCGGGGCGGAGCTCAACGTGGCCATCCGCACCGGCGACACGCCGCAGCGCGAGCGCCGCGACATGGTCAAGCACCCGCCCGACGTGCTGATCACCACGCCGGAGTCGCTGTACCTGATGCTGACCAGCCAGGCCCGGGAGATCTTCGCGGAGACCGAGACCGTGATCGTGGACGAGATCCACGCGGTGGCGCAGACCAAGCGCGGCGCGCACCTGGCCATCACGCTCGAGCGCCTCGTCGAGCAGGCCGGCCGCGACGTCCAGCGCGTCGGCCTGTCGGCCACGCAGAACCCGCTGGAGGAGGTCGGCCGGTTCATGGTCGGCCCGTCCCGGCGCTGCACGGTGGTCGACACCGGCGTGCGCAAGCCGCTCGACCTGAAGATCCACGTGCCGGTCGAGTCGATGGTGGAGCCCGAGACCATGGACCTCGAGCTCGACCCGTTCGCCGGCCAGGAGGCCACGCGCAAGTCGATCTGGCCGGCGATCTACCCCGAGCTGCTCGGGCTGGTGCGCGAGCACCGCTCGACGCTGATCTTCGTCAACAACCGCCGCGCGGCCGAGCGGCTGGCGCTGCGGCTCAACGAGCTCGCCGAGGAATCGATCGCCCGGGCGCACCACGGCTCGCTCGCCCGCGAGGAGCGGCTCGTGGTCGAGGAGCAGCTCAAGGCCGGCGAGCTGCCGTGCCTGGTGGCCACCTCCAGCCTCGAGCTGGGCATCGACATGGGCGCGGTCGACCTCGTGCTGCAGGTCGAGTCGCCCAAGTCCGTGACCGCCGGCCTGCAGCGCATCGGCCGCGCCGGCCACAACGTGGGCGACACGTCCAAGGGCCGGATCTTCCCCAAGTTCCGGGCCGACCTGCTCGAGTGCGCGGTCGTCGCCCAGCGCATGCGCGAGGGGAAGATCGAGACCACCGTCGTCCCGCGCAACCCGCTCGACGTGCTGGCCCAGCAGATCGTGGCCATGGCCGCGTCCAGCGAGGACGAGCCGCTTTCAGTCGACGCGCTGGCCGCCCTGCTCGCCCGCACCTACACGTACGCCGAGCTCTCGCGCACCCAGCTGGAGAACGTGCTCGACATGCTCGACGGCCGCTATCCGAGCGAGGAGTTCGGCGAGCTGCGCCCGCGGATCGTCTGGGACCGGGTCAACGGGACGCTCCGCGCCCGCAAGGGCGCCCGCGCGCTGGCCGTCACGAATGCGGGGACGATCCCCGATCGCGGCCTGTACTCGGTCAACCTCCCCGACGGCCGCCGGGTGGGCGAGCTGGACGAGGAGATGGTCTACGAGGCCCGCCCGGGCCAGGTGTTCCTGCTCGGGGCGTCCTCTTGGCGGATCGAGGAGATCACCCGCGACCGGGTGATCGTCTCGCCGGCCCCCGGCGTGCCCGGCGCCGTGCCGTTCTGGAAGGGCGACGGGCTCGGCCGGCCGCGCGAGCTGGGCGAGGCGATCGGCGCGTTCGCCCGCTGGGCCGTCGGCCAGGAGCCGGCCACGCTGGAGCGCGACTACGACCTCGACCGCCGCGCCGCGGTCAACCTCGTCGAGTTCCTGCGCGAGCAGGAGGAGGCCACCCGGGTCGTCCCGTCGGACCGCACCGTGGTGATCGAGCGCTTCCGCGACGAGATCGGCGACTGGCGCGTCTGCGTGCTGACCCCGTACGGCGGGCGCGTCCACGCCGCCTGGGGCCTCGCGCTGAGCGCCCGGATCCGCGAGGAGTACGGCCTCGAGTCGGACGCGATCTGGTCCGACGACGGGATCATCGTCCACCTGCCCGATGCCGACGAGCCGCCGGGCGCCGAGCTGATGCTGATCGAGCCCGACGCGCTCGAGGACCTCGTGGTGGGCGAGCTGGGCGGCTCCGCGCTGTTCGGCGCGCGCTTCCGCGAGAACGCCGGCCGCGCGCTGCTGATCCCCCGCGCGTATCCCGGGCGCCGCACGCCGTTGTGGCAGCAGCGGCTGAAGTCCCAGACGCTGCTGGAGGTCGCGCGCCGCTACGCGCAGTTCCCGATCGTCCTCGAGACCTACCGCGAGTGCCTGCGCGACGTGCTCGACCTGCCGGGCCTGCACGACCTGCTGTCGAAGCTGCACCGGCGCGAGCTGTCGCTGGTCGAGGTGGAGACGCCGACCGCCTCGCCGTTCGCCTCCTCGCTGCTGTTCGACTACGTCGCCACGTACATGTACGAGGGCGACCAGCCCAACGCCGAGCGCCGGGCGGCCGCGCTGGCGCTGGACCGCGAGCTGCTGCGCGAGCTGCTCGGCCAGGAGGAGCTGCGCGAGCTGATCGACCCGGGCGCCCTGGCCGCGGTGGAGGCCGACCTGCAGCGGCTGTCCGAGCGCACGCGCGCGGACTCCGTGGACGCGCTGCACGACGTGCTGCGCCGGGTGGGCGACCTGACCGAGGACGAGGTCGTCCTGCGCGGCGGCCGCAAGACCTGGCTGGAGCAGCTCAAGGGCGAGCGGCGGGCGATCTCCCTGCGCGTGGGCGGCGAGCGCCGCTGGCTGGCGGCCGAGGACGCCGGCCTGTACCGCGACGCGCTCGGCGCCGTCCCGCCGTCCGGCCTGCCGGACGCGTTCATCGCCGACGTCCCGGACGCCATGGAGCGCCTCGTGCGCCGCTACGCGCGCACCCACGGGCCGTTCGAGACGCGGGCGCTGCGCGACCGCTACGCGCTGGACCTCACGCCCGTGCTCGAGCGCATCGAGCAGGCCGGCGACCTGGTGCGCGGCGAGCTGCGGCCCGGCGGCACCCAGCGCGAGTGGTGCGACCCCGAGGTCCTGCGCCGGCTGCGCCGCGCCTCGCTGGCCGCATTGCGCGCGGAGATCGAGCCGGCCGACCAGCGCGCGTTCGCCCGCTTCCAGGCGAGCTGGCAGGGTGTCGATCGCCACCACGTGCCTCGCCCTGCGGGCTCGTCATCGGCGATGACTTCGCACCCCGGCGCAGCCGGGGTTGTGCCTAGCGGCGGGGCGGGCGTCGACCGGCTGCGCGAGCTGCTCGTGCCGCTGCAGGGCCTGCCGCTGCCGCTGGAGGTGTGGGAGCGCGACGTGCTGCCGCGCCGCGTCGGCGCGTACTCGCCGTCGTGGCTGGACCAGCTGTGCGCCTCCGGCGAGGTCGTCTGGGTCGGCGCGGGCGCGCTGGGGCGGCGGTCCGGCCGCGTCGCCCTGTACTTCCGCGAGGATGCGGCTTTGCTCGGGCCCCCGCCCCGCACCGGGGAGCCGCCGTCCGACCCCGTGCACGAGCGCATCCGCGAGCGCCTGCGCGCCGGCGCCTGCTTCTTCACCGACCTCCTGACCGACGTCGACGGCGTCTCCACCGAGGCGCTGCAGAACGCGCTGTGGGACCTGGTGTGGGCCGGCGAGGCGACCAACGACGCGTTCGCGCCGCTGCGCTCGCCCAAGCTGACCGCCACGCCCGGGTGGTCCCAGCGCGCGCGGGCCGAGCGCCGGCGCACGTTCTCCGCCCGCCGGCGCGGCGGCGCGACGCCGGCCGTGCAGGGCCGCTGGTCGCTCACCACCGCCCTGTTCGGGCCCGACGACGATCCCGCGGCGCGGCGGCGCGCCCAGGCCGAGCTCCTGCTGGAGCGCTACGGCATCGTCACCCGCGAGCAGGTGCTGGCCGAGGGCATCCCCGGCGGCTTCTCCTCGCTCTACGACTCGCTGGCCGCGCTGGAGACGATCGGCGTGGCCCGCCGCGGCTACTTCGTCGAAGGGCTGGGCGGCGCGCAGTTCGCGCTCCCGGGGGCCGTCGAGCGCCTGCGCGCGCAGCGCGACGACGACGACGCGCCGCCGCTCGTGCTCGCCGCGACCGACCCGGCGCAGCCGTACGGCGCGGCGCTGAAATGGCCGCAGACTCCCCGGCGCCCGGCCCGCCAGGCGGGCGCGCACGTCGTGCTGGCCGGCGCCGAGCCCGTGCTGTTCGTCGAGCGCGGCGGCAAGGGCCTGCAGATCCTCGTCGACGCGGACGACCCGCGCGTGGAGCCGTCGCTGGCCGCGCTGGCCGACGCCGTCAAGCGCGGCCGCATCCGCCGGCTCGGGCTGGAGCGCATCGACGGCGAGCCCGTGGTGGGCTCGCCGTACGAGGAGCGCCTGATCGAGCTCGGCTTCCGCGCCGGGCCGCGGCGGCTGACGCTCACCGCGTAGTGCCCGAGGGCGACACGATCCACTACGCGGCGAACCGGATCCGGCCGGTGCTGGCCGGCCAGGTGCCGGACGAGCTGGCCACGCCGCACCCCCGCTTCGGCCGCGACCGCTGGCCCGAGCGGCTGGACGGGCGCGCGGTCACGTCGGTCGACGCCCTCGGCAAGCACCTGTTCCTGCGCTTCGAGGGCGACCTCGTGATCCACTCGCACCTGCGGATGCGCGGCAAGTGGCGCGTCCGCGACGCCGGACGCCCGCGCGCCGGCGCGGCACCTGGCTGGCCATCCGCCGGGGCGCGCAGGAGGTGTGGCAGGTCAACGGCCCCGTGCTCGAGCTGATGACCGCGTCGCGCGCCCGCTTCGATCAGCGGCTGGCCGCGCTCGGGCCGGACATCCTCGCGCCGGAGCTGGACGAGGGGCGTGATCCTGCGGCGGCTGCGCGCCGACGACCCGACGCGGCCGATCGGCGACGCGCTGATCGACCAGCGCATGGTCGCCGGCATCGGCAACCTGTGGAAGGCCGAGGGCTGCTTCGCCGCCGGGATCGACCCCTGGCGGCGCGCCGGCGACGTCGGCCGACGACGAGGTGCTGGCGATCCTGCGCGCGATCCGCCCGCGGATGGCCGAGTCGGCGCGCGGGCGGCATGCACGAGCGCTTCAAGGTCGTCTACGGGCAGGCGGGCGCCCCGTGCCCGCGCTGTGGCGAGGCGTCGCGCATCCAGGCGCGCGGGCAGTGGGAGGACAACCGGACGACATACTGGTGCCCGCGATGTCAGCGCTGAGGCGAATCGGCCACAAGGGGGCGGACCTGCATCGTGCCGGGCAACACGCCGGCCTCGTTCGACGCCGCGCTGGCCGCCGGCGTGGACATGATCGAGTTCGACGTCCTGCCCGAGGCGGGACGACCCGGAGAGCCCGCTCGTCCTCGCCCACGACTACGACCACGCGGCGGGCGCGCCGACGCTGGCGGAGGGCCTCGCGCACCTGGCCTCGAGCGCGTTCGACCGGGCGTCGAGCTCGACGTCGACCTCAAGCTCCCCGGCTACGAGGCGCAGCGTGGTGGACGCGCTGCGCGAGCACGGGCTGGTCGAGCGCACGCTCGTGTCCTCGAACTGGATGCGCTCGCTGGTGGTCATCCGCGCGCTCGAGCCGCGGCTGCGGCTCGGCTGGTCGGTGCCGCGCGTGCGCGCGCGACTGGACCGCCTCGCCGCTGACCAAGCTGCCGGCCTACGCCGCGATCGCGCGTCATGCGCGGCGCGGCTGCCCGGCGCCTACGCCCGCCACCACGCGGCGCGGGCCGCTGCGACGCGCTGATGGCGCACTGGGCGCTGGTCACGCCGCGGCTGGTCCGGGCGGTGCGCGGCGCGGGCGGCGAGCTCTACGTGTGGACGGTCGACGAGCCGCGCGCGGATCGGCCGGCTCGACCGGCTCGGCGTGACCGGGGTCATCACCAACGACCCGCGGCTGTTCGCTCAGGTGCCGAGCGTGCAGGTGGCCGCCGAGTAGCCCGGCGGGTCGGCGCCGGCGCTCGAGCGGTGGCCGCCGCGGTCGCCAGCTCGGCTGAAGCGCGGCGAGGCGTGTCGCCGCGGCGCCAGCGGAAGCGCACCATGCCGCGCAGCACGCACCGGCGTCTGCGGATGCGGCGAACGTGAAGCTCCAGCCCGACTGCAGCGGGTCGCCGCTGGCCGAGCCGAGGTCGCGCCAGCCCGAGTCGGCGCCGGCGACGTCGGCCCAGCCGCCGTCGGAGTCGCGGAACTGGACGCGGAAGCGCATCGGCCAGCCGAGCGTGCCGCGGCGTGCCGGGCATCGACGCCCGGATGCCGATGGCGTCGGGGTGCTTGGCCGTGTCGCAGACGTTGACCGTGGCCCACGGTCCGTCGTCCGCGGCCGCCGCGGCCGGGAAGGCGGCGAGCGCCAGCAGTGCGGCGAGCAGCGCGCGGGCCATGGTCACCGCTCACGGTAGCGTCGTGTGATGGATCGCGGTGACCGTCGTAGTACGGGTGTGACGGCCACCACCGTCGACGTCCCCGCGGCGGCGGCGCTCGACTTCGACGCGCTGTATCGCGCCGCCCGCGACGACGTGTACGCCTACGCGGCCACCCTGCTGCGCGACGCCGCCGCGGCGGAGGACGTGACCGCGCAGGCCTTCGAGCGGGCCTACCGCAAGCGCCGGCGCTATGACGCCCGCCGCGGCAGCCCGCGCGCCTGGCTGTTCGGGATCGTCCGCAACGCGGCGCTCGACGAGCTGCGCCGGCGCACGCGGGCGGCGACGGCCGAGCTGCCCGCGCCACCGCCGGCGCCCGGGCCGGACGAGCTGGTCGAGCAGGCGGCGCAGCGCGAGGCCGTGCGTCGCGCGCTCCTGCGCCTGGGCGCGCGCGACCGCGAGCTGATCGCGCTCAGCTACCACGCCGAGCTCTCCACCGCCGAGCTGGCGGCCGTCCTCGGCGTCAGCCAGACCAACGCCGGCACCCTGCTGCACCGCGCCATGACCAAGCTCCGGGAGGCCCTCGATGCCTGACCTGCCCGACCTGGAGGCGCTCGTCCGCGCTACGCGCCCCCTCCCCGACCCCGCCTGGGCCGCGCGGCTGGACAGCCGCGCGGCCACGGGCTTCGAGCGGCGGGCCTGGTGGGCCGTACTGCGCGTGGACCACCTGCCCGCGCTCGCCGTGGCGAGCGCCCTGGCCGCTCGTGGTCGTCGTCGCGGTCGTCGCCTGGCCGGGCGGCGACAGCCACCTGAACTCGTTCAGCGGCAGCGCCTCGTCGTCCGCCTCGGACAGCGCCGGCTCCTCCGCCTCGCGCGCCGCCGCACCGAAGAGCGGCGCGAACGCGCCCGCCGTCGCCGCGCCGGCGCCGGACGCCGCCGGGGCGGGCCGCGCCGTCCAGCAGGACGCCCAGCTGACCCTCACCACGCCGGTCGACAACGTCGGCGCGGTGTCCGACCAGGCGCTCCGGGTGGCGGACACGCTGGACGGCTACGTCCAGAGCTCGAGCGTCAACCAGGGCGGCGGCAGCGCGTTCGCGTCGCTCGAGCTCAAGGTGCCGTCGGCCCAGCTCGACCAGGCCCTGGCCCGGCTGTCGCGGCTGGCCCACGTCGAGGCCCGCTCCGAGGCCGCCGAGGACCTGACCGACCAGCGGACCGCGCTGCGCGCCGCCGTGACCGACGCCCGCGCCGAGCGCAACGGGCTGCGCCGCCGGCTCGCCCGTGCCGGCACCGAGAAGGAGCGCGCGGTGCTGCGCGCCCAGCTGCAGCGGGCCGAGCAGCTCGTCGTCACCCGGCAGCGGCGCGTCGCGGCGCTGGACCGCGCGGTCTCCTACGCCACGATCGACGTGACGGTCAAGGGCACGCGCCGCCACCCCGCGGCAACGGGCGGCGGCGGCGGTTGGTCGCCCGGCGGCGGACTGCACACCGCGCTCCGGGTGCTCGAGGCCAGCTTCGCCGTCCTGCTCGTGGCGCTGGCCGTGTGCGTGCCGCTGGGCCTGCTCGGCGGCGCGGCCGCGGTCACCGGCCGGTTCGTCGTCCGCCGCCGGCGCGAGCGCGCGCTGAACCTGGCCTGACGTGTGTCGCGGTCATCCCCGTGGTATTCACACGGGGATGACGGCGAGCGCCCACGACTCCGCGGACCTCCTCGCCCGCGTACCGATCTTCGCCGACCTGCCGGCGGCCGACCTGCGTCTCATCGCCGCGCTGTCGCACCCGCGCCGCTTCGCCGCCGGCGAGACCGTGTTCCGCGAGGGCGACCACTCCAACACCTGCTACATCGTCCGCTCGGGCCATGCGCGGGCGATCCGCGAGCACTCCGACGGCCGCCAGATCGCCCTGGCCACGTTCGGGCCGGGCGACATCTTCGGCGAGCTCGCCATGTTCGACGACGAGGAGCGCTCGGCGACCATCGACGCGATCGACGCGGTCGAGGCGCTGGCCATCCTCGGGCCCGACATGCGGCGGTTGATGCTGCAGCGGCCCGAGATCGCGGTCGCGCTGGCCGCGGCGCTGGCCCGCCGGCTGCGCGCCACCAACGAGCGGCTGTCCAGCCAGTCGTTCCAGACCGTCCAGAGCCGCGTGGCCAATGTCCTCTCGCAGCTCGTCGAGCAGGCGCGCGCCGAGGGCGTCGAGGACGCGGAGGTGCCGATCACCGCGACGCAGGTCGACGTGGCCATGCTGGCCGGCTCCTCGCGCGAGTCCGCCTCGCGCTTCCTGGCCTCGCTCGAGCGCGCGGGCGTGATCTCCCAGGGCCGCGGCCGGCTGGCCGTGCGCGACCCCGACGCCCTGCGCAACTATGTCTATTGAGCTCGAGACGTCCTACGGCGGCGTGGTGGTCCGCGGCGACGAGCTGCTCGTCATCACGCCCGCGGGGAAGCACGTGACCGGCCTGCCCAAGGGCGGCATGGAGGCGGGCGAGACGCCGGAGCAGGCGGCGGCGCGCGAGGTGCGCGAGGAGACGGGCGTGGTGGCCACCGTCACGAGCCCGCTCGGGCGACGTCCGCTACACGTACCGCCGCGGCGGCCGGCGCGTGCGCAAGACCGTCCACTTCTTCCTCTGCGAGTACGTCGAGGGCTCGACCGCCGACCACGACCACGAGGTCGACGACGCCCGCTGGATCCCGCTTGCCGGCGCGCGCTCGCGAGCTCAGCTACCCGGGCGAGCGCGCGCTGATCGAGCGGCTGCTGTCCAAGACGCCGTCCGGTCGCTAGTCTGCCGCTCCGTGCAGGTCCTCAACTTCTACTCGACGGTGTTCGCCGACCAGATGAAGCGCGGCCGCAAGACCGCCACCATCCGGCTCGGGCGACAAGCGCCACAAGTACCGCAAGAACCAGGCGGTGCTCGTCACCGTCGGCTACCAGTACTCGCCGCGCGAGAAGATCTTCCACGCGGTGATCGACAGCGTCGAGGTCAAGCGGGTCAAGGACCTGTCCCCGCGCGACATCGAGCACGACAACCCCGAGTTCCGCCGCACCGAGGAGCTCGTCCACTTCCTCGAGCAGATCTACGACCGCGACGTGGCCCTGGACGACACCGTCACCGTCGTGCGCTTCTCCCAGATCGTCGAGAACCCGCCCGACTTCCAGGACCGCCTGCGCGGCGTCGGCGGCGCGCAGAACTAGCCCGCGAGCGCGGGGCTACGCCGGCAGCGCGCGCCAGTTGCCGCGCTCGCCGAAGCATCGCCCTCTGGGCGATGCGACTGGCACTCGTGTAACAAGAGTGCCAAATTGCGTAGCTGAACCCTTGACGACTCGACTTTCGTCGTATCATGACGGCCGCTGGCACTCTCGCCATGAGAGTGCCAAGTATTTGACGCTGGTTCCGATCCCTGAGTGGAGGTCACTCAATGAATCTCAAGCCCCTGGGCGATCGCCTGATCGTCAAGGCCGTCGAGGAGGAAGCGACGACGGCATCCGGCATCGTTCTTCCCGACACGGCCAAGGAGAAGCCGCAGAAGGGCAAGGTCCTCGCAGTCGGCGACGGCAAGCTCGACGACAACGGCCAGCGCGTCCCGCTCGACGTCACCGAGGGCGACGAGGTCCTGTACTCCAAGTACGGCGGCACCGAGATCACGGTCGAAGGCGAGGACCTGCTGGTCCTGCGCGAGTCCGACGTCCTCGCCAAGGTCACCGGCTGAGACCCTTAAGGAGAACTAGAGACACATGGCTCACAAGGAACTGAAGTACGACGTCGAGGCGCGCAAGGCGCTCGAGCTCGGCGTCGACGCCGTCGCCAACGCCGTCAAGGTCACGCTCGGCCCGCGCGGCCGCTACGTGGTGCTCGACAAGAAGTTCGGCGCCCCGACGATCACGAACGACGGTGTGACCATCGCGCGTGAGATCGAGGTCGAGGACGTCTTCCAGAACCAGGGCGCGCAGCTCGTCCGCGAGGTCGCCACGGCGACCAACGACGTCGCCGGCGACGGCACGACGACCGCGACCGTGCTCGCCCAGGCGATCGTCCGCCAGGGCCTGAAGAACGTCGCGGCCGGCGCGAACCCGCTCGGGCTCAAGCGCGGCATCGAGATCGCCGTCGACCAGGTCGTCGCGCACATCGCGTCGAGCAGTCCAAGGAGATCTCCGGCAAGGACCAGATCGCCCGCGTGGCGACGATCTCGGCCGGCGACGAGGAGATCGGCGACGTCATCGCCGACGCGATCGACAAGGTCGGCAAGGACGGCGTCGTCAACGTCGAGGAGGGCCAGACGTTCGGCATGGACCTCGAGTTCACCGAGGGCATGCAGTTCGACAAGGGCTACATCTCGCCCTACATGGTCACCGACCAGGAGCGCATGGAGGCGGTGCTCGAGGATCCCTACATCCTCATCGCCAACCAGAAGATCGGCTCGGTCCGCGACCTTCTGCCCGTCCTGGAGCAGGTCATCCAGTCCGGCCGCCCGCTGCTGATCATCGCCGAGGACGTCGAGGGCGAGGCCCTGGCCACGCTCATCGTCAACAAGCTCCGCGGCACCTTCACCGGCGTGGCCGTGAAGGCCCCGGGCTTCGGCGACCGCCGCAAGCGCATGCTCGAGGACATCGCGATCCTCACCGGCGGCGAGGTCATCACCGAGGAGATGGGCCTCAAGCTCGAGAACACGCAGATCTCGCAGCTCGGCCGCGCCCGCCGCGTCGTCGTCGCCAAGGACACGACGACGATCGTCGACGGCGCCGGCGAGAGCGACGCCATCAAGGGCCGCATCAACCAGATCAAGGTCGAGATCGAGAACACCGACTCGGACTTCGATCGCGAGAAGCTCCAGGAGCGCCTCGCCAAGCTCTCCGGCGGCGTCGCCGTCGTCAAGGTCGGCGCGGCCACCGAGACGGAGATGAAGGAGAAGAAGCACCGCGTCGAGGACGCGCTGCAGGCGACCCGCGCGGCCCTCGAGGAGGGCATCGTCCCGGGCGGCGGCATCGCGCTGCTCGAGGCGACGGAGGCGATCAACCTCGACGCCATCGACATCGACGACGAGAAGACCGGCGCGCGGATCGTCCTGCGCGCGCTCGAGGAGCCGCTCCGCCAGATCGCGGAGAACGCCGGCTTCGAGGGCTCGGTCGTGGTCAACGAGGTCCGTCGCTCCGAGGCCGGCGTCGGCCTGAACGCCGCGACCGGCGAGTACGTCGACCTGGTCGCCGCCGGCGTGATCGACCCCGCGATGGTCACGCGCTCGGCGCTCCAGAACGCCGCGTCGATCGCCAAGAACATCCTCACCACCGAGGCGATCGTCGCCGAGGTGCCGGAGAAGGACGGCGCCGGTGGCGGCGGCGGCATGCCCGACATGGGCGGCATGATGTAGGCAGCGCTCACGCGCTTCGCTCTCGAGGGCCCGGCGCGCGCCGGGCCCTCGGCGTTTAATCGGGGACGTGGACTTCGCCGGGCTGCCCGCACGGATCACCGCCCTGCTGCGCGAGCACGAGCGGCTCGCGGTGGTGCTGCTGGACGCGTTCGGGATGGCGTTCGTGCGCCGCCACGGCGACCACCCGTTCCTGCGCCGGCTGGCCATCGAGCCGGTCGCCTCGCAGTTCCCCTCCACTACCACCGCGCACCTGACCACGCTCTCCACCGGCCTGCCGGTGGCCGAGCACGGGCTCTATGAATGGCGCGTCTACGAGCCGGCGCTGGACGCCGTGATCGTGCCGCTGCGGATGGGCTACGCGCACGACGAGCGCGCGCAGGTGCCGCTCGAGGCCGCCGAGCTGCTGCCGCCCGAGCGCTGGTTCGCCGGCGCGACCGTGCTGATGCCGGCGGCGATCGCCCACAGCCCGTGGAGTACGGCATCCCTGGCCGGCGCCCGCGTCGTGGGCTACGACAACCTGGGCGCGGGCATCGCCCGGCTGGGCGAGCAGCCGGGGCTGAGCTACCTCTACTGGGACGGCATCGACGCCACCGGCCACCGCCACGGCCCCGCCGGCGGCGAGTTCGACGCCGCCTGCCTCGCGGCGCTCGACGCGCTGGAGCGCCACCTGCCGGACGACCTGCCCGTGCTGGTCACCGCCGACCACGGCCAGGTCGACGTCGCTGCGTTCGACGAGCTGGACACCGAGTGGCCGCCGCTGCTCGACCGCCTGCGGTGCGACCGCGCCGGCCGCCCGCTGTGGCCGGCCGGCTCGGGCCGCGACTGCTTCCTCCACGTCGATGATCCCGAAACCGTGGTTGCCGAGCTGGCGGCGCGGCTCGGCGAGCGCGCGGAGGTCAGGCTCGCCGCCGAGCTGTTCCCGGCCGCCGGGCCGCGCCTGCGCGCCCGGCTGGCCGACGTGTGCGTGCTCCCGGCGCCCGGCCGGATGGCCTGGCTCGCCGCCTTCCCGACCCGCGAGCGGCGCTTCCGCGGCGCCCACGGCGGGCTCGCGCCCGCCGAGGCCGAGACCTGGCTGGGAGTGGGTCAGTTCCCTACGGCGCCCATCATCCCCTCGGGGTAGCGCGCGCCGGCGGCCTCGCCCAGCTCGTCCAGCTCGGCGAGCTGCTCGGGGCTCAGGCGGACGTCGGCCGCGGCGACGTTCTGCTCGAGATAGCGCAGGCGCTTGGTGCCCGGGATCGGCACGACGTCGTCGCCCTTGGCCAGCACCCAGGCGAGCGCCACCTGCGCCGGCGTGGCGTCCGCCTGCTCGGCCGTCTCGCGCACGCGCCGCACCAGCGCGAGGTTGTGCTCGAGGTTCTCGCCCGTCCAGCGCGGGTTGCTGCGCCGCCAGTCGTCCTCCGAGAGCTCGTCGAGCGAGGTCAGCGCGCCGGTCAGCAGCCCGCGACCGAGCGGCGAGTACGGGACCAGGCCGACGCCGAGCGCGCGCGCCGTGGGCACGATCTCGTCCTCCAGCCCGCGCGTGAACAGCGACCACTCGCTCTGCAGCGCGGCGATCGGGTGGACCGCGGCGGCGGCGCGCAGCGTCTCCGCGCTCACCTCGGAGAGCCCGAGATGGCGCACCTTGCCGGCCTGCACGAGCTCGGCCATCGTGCCGACGCTCTCCTCGATCGGCACGTCCGGGTTGCGGCGGTGCATGTAGTAGAGGTCGACGAAGTCCGTGCCCAGGCGGCGCAGCGACGCGTCGATCGCCTCGCGGATGTACTCCGGGCGGTTGTCGACGAAGCGGTTGCCGTCCGCGTCGGTGCGGTTGGCGAACTTGGTGGCGATGACGAAGTCGTCGCGGCGGCCGGCGACCGCCCGTCCGACCAGCTCCTCGTTCGCGCCCACCCCGTAGGCGTCGGCGGTGTCGAGGAACGTCACGCCCAGCTCGTGGGCGCGGTGGATGACCCGGATCGACTCGTCGTCGTCGCCGGGGCCGTAGGCGAAGGACATGCCCATGCAGCCGAGCCCGAGGGCGGACACGGTCAGGGCGCCGAGATTGCGTTGTTCGAGCATCGTCGAAGTCCTACCCGATCGGCCGCGGCTGTCACGATGCCTCTCATGGAGAGCGGCGTCGCCTACGCCAGGCTCGACCCCGACAGCGAGGAGCGCTTCCTGCCGCTGCGGCGGATGCTCGGGGTCACGAGCTTCGGCTTCAACCAGATCCTGCTGCGCCCCGGCCAGCGCGGGCGCATCCATCGCCACACCGCCCAGGAGGAGGTGTACGTCGTGCTCGCGGGCACGCTCACCCTCGGGGTCGAGGGCGAGGAGCGGGAGCTGGGCCAGGGCGAGCTCGCCCGCGTCGCGCCGGACGTGCGCCGCCAGATCTCCAACCGCGGCGGCGAGGACGTGCTGCTGCTGGCGCTGGGTGGCGCGAACGAGCACGTCGGCCGCGACGGCGAGGCGTTCGCCGCATGGGACCAGGAGCAGGGCGCGCCGCCGCAGGAGGTCCCGCTGCCCGCCGACCTGACCTGATCAAGCGGCGGAGCCCTCCGTTCTGACCAGCGGGCGCAGCAGCAGCGAGCCGGCCAGCGGCGGCAGCGCCAGCAGCGCGAACGCCACCGGCCATGACGTCGCCGCGACGAGCGCGGCGAACCCCACGCCGGTGCCCGCCGCCAGCCCGACCGCGGTCTGCTGCAGGCCCAGCGCCGCGCCCGTGCGGCCGGGGCCGGACAGCTCCGCCGCCGCCGTGACCGACAGGCCGTTCCAGCTCATGCTCACCACGCCCGCGGCCAGCAGCGCCGGCACGAGCACGGCCAGCGGCGCCCGGGCGAGCGCCGCCGTGCCCAGCAGGGCGACCGCGGTGACCAGCCCGATGTCGCGCATCAGGGGCATGCGCCGGCCGTGGCGGTCAGACGCCCAGCCGGCCAGCGCGCGCGAGGCGGCGCCGCCGAGCTGGATTGCCGCCAGCACGGCCGCGGCGGCGCCCGCCGCCACGCCGCGGGCGTCGTGCAGGAACAGGACGGCGAACGAGACGATCGAGATCTGCGCGGTGACATAGAGGAACGACCCGGCCGACAGCCGCCACATGCGCGCGTCGCGCAGCGGGGCGGGCGCGGGAGCCGCCGCCGGAGGCGGCTCGGCCGGGTCGCGGAATACGGTGCCGCAGGCCAGCGCGCCCGCGGCGCAGCCGGCGGCCAGCGCCAGCAGCGCGGTCTTGATGCCGCCGGCGGCGGCGAGCGCGGGCAGCGCGAGCGCCCCGGCCACGCCGCCCAGCGGGACCGCCATCTGGCGCACGCCGAGCGCCAGGCCCCGCTGGCGGCGGCCGAACCACGCCATCACCGCCCGCCCGCTGGCCACCGACGTGCAGCCGGCGAGCGCGCCGGTCAGCGCGAGCGCCGCCACCAGGCCGCCGTAGGAGGTCGTGAACGCTCCGGCGACGAGCGCGAGCGCGCCGCCGGCCAGGCCGATCGAGACCACCAGCCGCTCGCCCGCGCGGTCGGCCAGCCAGCCCCACACCAGCAGCAGCGCCGTGATCCCCCAGCTCACCGAGGCGAGGACCACGCCGACCTGAGCCAGCGACAGCCGCAGGTCGTCGCGCAGCACGGGGGCGATCGCCGGCAGGCCCTGCTGGACGGCCGACAGCGCCCCCTGGGCGAAGACGCCGGCGGCGAGCACGGCCCAGCGGTAGCGGCTCTCCCGCACCGGATGAGGGTAGGTCGCCGGAAAGCTTCCTTGAGCAGACCCTGGTGGCGTAGGCTGCCGTGCCGCATGGACGAGACGTGGTTCACGTCGGCGGCCGAGCTCGCCGCGCTCGTGCGCACGGGCGGCGCCAGCCCGCGCGAGGTCGTCGACGCCGCGCTGCGGCGCATCGAGGCGCTCGACGGCGCGCTCAACGCGTTCATCGAGATCGACGGCGAGCGCGCGCTCGCGGCAGCGGACGCGCTCACACCCGGGGACGGCAGCCCGTTCGCCGGCGTGCCGATCGCCATCAAGGGCAACGTCCCGGTCGAGGGCCTGTGCTTCAACCAGGCCTCGAAGTTCATGGAGGGCCACCGGCCGGACCACTCGGCCTACCTGGTCCGCCGCCTGCGCGACGCCGGCTTCGTGATCGTCGGCGTGACCAACCTGCCCGAGTTCGCGATCCTGCCGACCACCGAGCCGCGCCACACCGGCGTCACCCGCAACCCGTGGGACGCGGAGCGCACGCCGGGCGGCTCCTCGGGCGGCTCAGCCGCGGCGGTGGCCGCCGGGATGCTCCCGCTCGCCCACGGCAACGACGGCGGCGGCTCGCTGCGCATCCCCGCCGCGTGCTGCGGGCTGGTCGGCCTCAAGCCGAGCCGCGGGCGGGTGTCGCGCGGCCCCGATCTGGGCGAGTCGTGGCTGGCCTGCGACGGCGTCCTCACGCGCACGGTGGGGGACACGGCGCTGGCGCTGGACGTGCTCGGCGGCTACGAGGTGGGCGACGCCAACTGGGCGCCGCGGCCCGTGGAGCCTTACGCCACCGCGGTGCGGCGCGACCCGGGCCGGCTGCGCGTGGCGCTGACGGCCGAGAACCCGCTCGGCGTGGCGCCGGACCCGGAGTGTGTGCGCGGCCTGCGGCTGGCCGGCGAGCTGCTGGCCGGGCTGGGCCACCACGTCGAGGAGGTCGCGCCGGCCTGGCCGGGCGAGGAGGTGCTGGCGATCTTCATCTCCGCCTTCGGCCCGGCGATCGCGCTCGGCATCAGCTCGGGCGTGCTGCGGGCGGGGCGGGAGCCCGCCGACGACGAGATCGAGCCGCTGTCTCGCGCGTTGTACGAGCGCGCGCGGAGCACGCCGTCGGTGAGCTACCTCGGCGCGGTGGCGCAGCTCCAGGTCCTCGCCCGGGGCATCGTGGCGTTCTTCGCCGACTACGACGTGCTGCTCACCCCGGCGCTGGCCGAGCGGCCGCTGGCCATCGGCGAGTGCAACGGCTTGGGCGCGGAGCCGTTGCGCGACCTCGACCGCTCCGGCCGCTTCACGCCCTACACGTCGCTGTTCAACATCACCGGCCAGCCGGCGATCTCGGTGCCGATGGGCCTCGGGACCGACGGGCTGCCCACCGGCGTGCAGATCGTCGGCAAGCCGCTGTGCGAGGACACGCTGCTCCAGCTGGCCGCGCAGCTCGAGGCCGCGCAGCCGTGGGCGCACCTACGCCCCGAGCACGTCGGCCATGGCGTGGGCCCGGACGCCCAGCGCCTCTAGGTCGGCCGTCCCGCGCTCGCTCAGCATGTCCACCGCCAGCAGCTGGGCCTCGTCCCAGGTCACGAGCGCGGTCGGGCCGGCGAGCGCCTCCTCGGCCTGCAGCGCCGCCCGCAGCGCGAGCAGCGGCACCGGGACCGTGCGGCGCCGACGGCGGCCGCTCGCCGCCAGGGCGAGCCGCACGACGTCGCGCTGGGCCAGCACCTGCGGCCCGGCGAGCTCGTAGCGGGCATGCCCGCCCCCGGCCGGCGGGCGCTCGAGCGCCGCCAGCAGGGCGTCCGCCGCGTCCTCGGCCCACAGCGGCTGCGTGCGCGCGATGCCGCGGCCGACCAGCGGGACGGCGGGCAGCAGCCCGAGGCGCTCGAGCCAGCGCAGGTGGCGGTCCCCCGGCGCGTAGATCAGCGAATGCGCGAGCGTGGTGGTCGGCAGCGGCGCCGCGGCCACGGCGGCGGCCACCAGCGCCTTCGCCCGGTGCAGGCGCATCGGGTGGTGCGGCGTGGCGCCGAGCGGCTCGAGCCAGACGAAGTGCCGCGCGCCGGCCCGCTCGGCCGCCCGCAGCAGCCGCCAGGCGGCCAGGCCGTTGAGCTCCTCCACGGTGGCTCGCGGCTGGTCGCGCGCGCCGCCGGCCAGGTGGACGACCGTGTCCACCCCGCGCAGCGCGTTGCGCCAGCTGGCCGGTTCGGCCAGGTCGCCGATCGCCAGCTGCACCCGGACCCGCTGGGGCCCGAGCCGGCGGGGGTCGCGGACCAGGCAGCGCGTCGGCACGCCGCGGACCGTCAGCCTCCGCACCACCGCGTGGCCCAGCAGCCCGGTCGCCCCTGTCAGCAGCAGCACTCTGCGGATCACCCTATGTCAGGATGCACGGCATGGCCTACGTCATCGCCGAGCCTTGCATCGGAACCAAGGACAACTCCTGCGTGGAGGTCTGCCCGGTCGACTGCATCCACCCGACGCCCGACGAGCCCGACTACGACAAGGTCGAGATGCTCTACATCGACCCCGACGAGTGCATCGACTGCGACGCCTGCGTCGAGGCCTGCCCGGTGGACGCGTGCTTCGCCGAGGACCAGCTCCCGGACGAGTGGGCGGCCTACGCGCAGCGCAACGCGGACTACTACGCAGGCCGCTGACCTTTACGCCATAGGCAGCGACATCCCGACGGGCTGCGGCGGCCCGGCCTGGACCACCTCGAGCACCGGCAGCGCCACCGGCGCCGGCGGGGCGAGCGCGACGAGCCCGCGCGCCGCGTGGCGCACGGCCTGCGCCGCCGGGTCGTCCGGGTCGACGGCCACGAGCGGCACGCCGGCGTCCGACTGCGCGCGCAGCGCCATCGTCAGCGGCACCTCGCCGAGCAGCGGCACCTCGAGCTCCTCCGCCAGCCGCCGGCCGCCGCCCTCGCCGAAGATCGGGTAACGCGCGCCGTCGGGCGCGGTGAAGCCGGACATGTTCTCGATCACGCCGGCGATCTGCAGGTTGACCTTGTCGGCCATCTGGGCCGAGCGCCGCGCCACCTTCTGCGCGGCGTCCTGGGGCGTGGTGACGATCAGGAACAGCGCCTGCGGGAGCAGCTGGGACAGCGTCATCGAGACGTCGCCGGTGCCCGGCGGCAGGTCGATCAGCAGGTAGTCGAGCTCGCCCCAGGCGACGTCCTCCAGGAACTGCGTGAGCGCCTTGTGGAGCATCGGCCCGCGCCACACGACCGCCTCGTCCTCCTTGATGAAGAAGCCGATCGAGATGACCTTCAGGCCGTGGGCCTCGAGCGGCAGGATCTTGCGCTCGGCCGAGACCTGCGGGCGCCGGCCGCCGAGGCCGAGCATGCGCGGGATCGAGTAGCCCCAGACGTCCGCGTCCAGCACGCCGACCTTCTTGCCGTCGGCCTGGAGCGCGGCGGCGAGGTTGACGGTCAGCGACGACTTGCCCACGCCGCCCTTGCCCGAGCCGATGCAGATGACGTTCTGCACCTGGGCCAGCGCCCCCTCGGGCAGGCCGCCGGGGCGGCCGAGCGTGCGCTGCAGGCCGGCCTTCTCGTCGGCGGTCAGCGTGTCGAAGCCGACGTTGACGGCGGTGACCCCGCCGACGCCGCTTCACCGCTTGGGCGACGCCGGTCTGGAAGTGGCTCTTGATCGGGCAGCCGGCGGTCGTCAACGAGACCGTGACGTTCACGGCTCCCTGCTCGGAGATGTCGATGGAGCGGACCATGCCGAGCTCCACGATGTTCCGATGCAGCTCGGGGTCGATGACGACCTTCAGCGCCTCGAGGACCTGATCTCTCGTGGGCATGCCGCCTAGTTTCGCAGGTCAGGCTGCGACGGCTGACCGGCGGCGGGCCTTGCCGGCCAGGCAGCCGAGCATCGCCCAGCGGCGCGCCACGAGCCAATCCGGCTCGACCCCGAGGGTCCCGGCGATCTCATCGTCGGGCACGCCATGAGACAGCATGCCCAGGATCGGCAGGTCCTCGGGGTCGAGCCGTTCGCCGGCCGCCCGGAGCGCCCCCGGGTCGAGGGTGGGGCGCACGTGGCCGGCGCCGGCGGCGCGGAGCACCGCCAGCAGCCTGCGCGGGCTCATGGACTTGGCCACCACAGCCGCCGCGCCGGCAATGACGGCGCGGACCGCGAGCCCGGGATCAGGGAACGCGGTGTAGATGACGACCTCGGGCGCCTGAGGGAGGGTGCGGGTCCGCAGGCAGAGGGAGAGGCCGTCGTCGTCGGGCAGGTGGAGGTCGGCCACGACCAGCGCGGGCCGGAGGTCGGCGATCGCCTCGAACCCCTCCCGCGCCGTGGCGGCCGTGGCCGCGACGTGCAGGAGGTCGTCGTCCTCGAGCAGGCCGCGCAGGCCGGCCCGGACGGCGGGATGGTCGTCGACGAGCACCAGTTCCATGCCGTGAAGCCTGCCGCCCCGGGCGTCACTCCACCATCCGGGGCGCCCCGCATCCGCGCCCGGTGAAGACCCTCAGGGCTCGACGAGCCCGCGGCGGATGGCGTACCGGACGAGCTCCACGCGGTCGCGCATCCCGAGCTTGGCCAGGATGTTCGTGCGGTGGCGCTCGACGGTCTTCTCGCTGATCACCAGCTCGGCGGCGATCTCACGCGACGTGCGCGCCTCGGCGATCAGCTTCACGATCTCGGTCTCGCGCGGGGTGAGCGGGTCGTCCGGCGGGCTCTCGCCGCGGCGGGCGCGGTCGACGAAGTCGCGCATCAGCGCACGCACCGCGCCCGGGTACAGGAACGGCTCGCCCCGCATCGTCGCCCGGCAGGCCTCGACCAGGTCGCGGTCGGCCACGCTCTTGAGCACGTAGCCCGACGCGCCGGCCCGCAGCGCCTCGAACAAGTACTGCTCGTTGTCGTGCATCGACAGGATCAGCACGCGCACGTCGGGCCGCCGGGACGTCAGCTCGCGGGCGGCCTGCAGGCCGGTCATGCGGGGCATCGACACGTCGAGCACGGCGAGGTCGACCGCCGGGTCGAGCCCCCGCTGCACCGCCTCCGCGCCGTCGCCGGCCTCGGCCACGACCCGCAGGTCGGGCTCGCTCTCGAGCACGAGCCGCAGCCCGCGGCGCACCACGGCGTGGTCGTCGGCCAGCATGATTCGCGTGGTCATGGGATCTCCAATGTGACACGCGTGCCGCCGCGGGCGACCGGCTCGATGTGCAGGGTGGCGCCGATCAGGACCGCACGCTCGCGCATGCCGCGGATGCCGCCCCCCTCGCGGCCGTCCCGCGGCGGGCCGGCGCCGTCGTCGGCCACCTCGAGGCGCAGGTGCCCGCCGGCCTGCTCGAGCCGCAGCGCGGCATGCCCGGCATGGGCGTGGCGGGCGACGTTGGTCAGCGCCTCCTGGGCGACGCGATAGACCACCAGCTCGGTCTCCGGCGCCAGCTCGGGCAGCCCGGCCTGCACGTGGACGTCGACGAGCAGGCCGGAGTGCTCGCCGATCCGCTCGCCCAGCACGTGCAGCGCGCTGGCCAGCCCGAGGTCGTCCAGCGCCTCCGGTCGCAGCATGCGGGCGATGCGCCGGATCTCCTCGAGGCTCTCGCGCGCGGTCTCCTGGGCCTCCAGGACGCCGGCGCGGGCCGGATCGGGCACGTCGCGCGCCGCCCGCCCGAGCTGGAGCACGACGCCCGTGAGCGACTGCCCGACGCCGTCGTGCAGCTCCTGGGACACGCGCAGCCGCTCGCCCTCCTGGGCGGCGAGCGCACGGCCGACGCTGTCGCGCCGCTCGGCCTCGAGGCGGTCGAGCATCTCGTTGAACGCGGCGGCCAGCTCCGTCGCCTCGGACGCGCCGCCGCTGATGCTCAGGCGCGGGCCGGGAGCCAGCGGGTCGATCGTGCGGGCGAACGTGGTGAGCCGGCGCAGCGGCGCGAACGCCGCCCGCAGGAGAAGGAGGTTGAGGCCGAGCATGAGCGCGAGGCCGCCGGCGAAGATGGCCAGCTCGCGCGCGGCCACGTTGCTGTGGCCGCGGTAGGCCAGGGCGGTGATGACACAGGCGGCCGCCAGGACGGCGGCGTTGCCGGCGGCGACGCGCCAGAACAGCGCGGGCCGCAGGCGCGGGACGCGACGGAACACTGACGCGAAGTCTGGGTCGGGCGCCACCGACACGCAAGGCCTAGCGTGCTCGGGGAGGTCTGGCCACGGACACGCCGCCGTTATGCGGCCCCGCGTGCCGGTGGGCCCTTCGTCCATGTCGCATGGTCAAGCCTGACCGCCACGAGGGCGCGGCGCCATCCGGGACACCCCGTATCCGCAGGTGGGATCGGTCCCTCAGTGGCGCAATGCGGGCCGCTCGGGCTCGCCGCCCTTGTAGCCGGCCGGCGGGCCCTCCTGCGGCCCGAGCGCGGGCGCGAACGCGGCGGCGTAGCGGTCGAACCGCGGCTCCCATTCCGCCCGGCTCCGACCCGGCGAGGCCGTCGAGGCACGTGTCCCAGCCGGCGGCGTTGCGCGCGGCGTGGGCGGCTGGCAGCTCGTCGATCAGCACGAGCCTGGTCCCGCCGCCCGCGGGGGAGAGCTCGAACCGCAGGGTCTCCTCGCCCCAGGTGAAGGCGAGCCGGCGCAGGGCGTCGACCTCGAGCGCCTGGCCGGTCAGCGTCATGTCGATCACCTCGGGCGGAAAGGGGAAGCGCAGCGGGACGCGGCCCGCCGGTGATGAGCGTGGCGTCGGTCACTGGGACCTCCGTTCGTCGAGGTGGTCTTCGAGGAGGTCGAGATGCCGCGTCCACAGCTGCCGATAGGCGGCGAGCCAGCGGTCGAGCTCGGCGAGCGGCGCGGGGCGGATCCGGTACATCCGGCGTTGCGCGTCGACGCGCACGTCGACCAGTCCGGCATCGCGCAGGACGCGCAGGTGCTTCGACACGGCCGGCTGGCTGACCGGGAGGCGGTCCACCAACTCGCCCACGGGACGCTCTCCGTCGCGGAGCAGCTCGAGGATCTCCAGCCGGCGTGGGTCCGCCAGCGCCTGAAGCGCGGTGACCTCCATTTCCCTTCGGCAATATAACAGATGGGTTATATGCTGCGCTTGGACAGGCCGAAGGGGAAAACGGCTGGCTGGGAAGGGAGTGGGTGAGCCTGCCTGCGCGCATGAACGATCGGCACCGGGCGCCAACCGATCGGGATCGACCGCATCGGTCGCACACCGAAAGTTGGTGTGCTGCGGAAGTCTCGCTATCCGCGACCAGAAAATCTCGCCCGCAGAGGTCGGAATTGGCAGCCGATCATCCGGGAAGCGCGGGTGACACCCTCACTCCCCCACCCAGCCGGCCGTTGGACCACTACCGCTTAAAGACCGACGCCGCGCCCCGAGGGGCACGGCGACGGTTGAGGGAGGAGAGGTACTGCACCCGCCGGCAGGGTATGAGGCCGGCGAGTCCCGCCGGCGGGATATGAGGCCGGCAGGCTGACCGCGGCGCCGCCTCTCTGTCGGCGCGCGGGGAAGTGCGTGGGGCTACGCCAGCGAGGCGACCCGGTCCTTGGCGAGCGTGCCGATGCGCTCGGCGGTGGCGACGCCGGTCTGGACGGCGTTCTCCACGCGGCCGGAGACGCCGGAGAGGCGGTCGGTCACGACGGTGCTGCGGCGCGCGGCGTCGCGCTCCACCGCGTTGCGGTTGCGGCGCGCCATGCGCTCCAGGCGGGTGCGCGCCTTGCGCACGTCGCGCTCGAGCTGGTTGCGCGCGGTGGTGCCGCGGCGCTCGTAGCGGCTCTGGAGCTTCTTGATCTCCCGCTCGGCCGCCTTGCGCGAGCCGAACGTGTCGGCCAGCGAGCCGGCGATCTCGATGAAGCGGTCACGCGCCTCCAGCGTGGCGCCCACGTACGACAGCGCCGCGCGCTCGGCCAGCGACCCGCCGCGGCGGGCGGTGGTGCGAGCGGCCCGCGTGTTGGCCTTGGCGGCCTGGCGGGTCTGGTTGCGCGCCGTGGTGCGGCTGCGGCGAGCGGTCGTCTTGGACGGCGTGGTCTTGCGCGCCGTGGTCGTCTTGCGCGCCGCCGTGGTCTTGCGCGCGGTGGTGCGGCGCGTGCTCGGCTTGCGAGCAGTAGTGCTGGTCGTGTTGGTGGTGGTGGTGTTGTTCGTGGTCTCAGCCATGTGAGTGCCCCCTTGCCCTGAGGTTTCTTAGTTCTAAGTCGGTGTTCGTACGGAGTGTTCCCTCGTACATATGTTCGTACACCCCATACCGACCAGGGTTACAGGGTCTGCACGACTTTGTAGCAGACGTCCGCGCGGCGCACGTCAACGGGCCGTAAAGTCGCCCGGACTTTGTGCTGTCACGAACGACTGTTCGCTATGCCGAACGGCGCAGCTCGCGCGGCTCGGTGCGGGCGAGCCAGCCGGCGGGGTCGTCGAGCTCGGCACCGTGGGCAGCGCTCAGGGCCGCTCCAGACGCGGTTGAGCCCGGCGATGCCGCCGCGCGCCGCGACGCCGTCGCAGAACGCCTTGCCCTGCTCGTACTGGCGCATCTTGAGGTCCATGCCGAGCAGGCGCTCGAGCAGCCGCAGCAGCGCCCGAGCGGTCGCGCCGGCGGCGCTCGCAGCGCCGACGCGCAGCGCCGGGCAGGTCGTCGAGGCATCGCGCGCCGGCCGACGTCCATCACGTGCTCGGCGTGGCCCTCGAGCACCGCCATGACCGCCTGCACGCGGTCGAGCAGCTCGCGCGCTGCTCGGCGCCGACCACGACGATGGCCAGCCCGTCCTCGCGCACGCGCGCAGCGAACCGCCTTGAGGTCCGTGAGGTCGGGCAGGCGGCCCAGCAGCGCCGCGGGTCGACCTCCAGCACGGCCGAGCAGCTCGCGCACCAGCCCGGCGAGGTGCCCGCGCAGCCAGGGCACGCCGCCGAACTGCAGCGCGTGCGTGATCTCGTGCAGCGCGACCCAGCGCAGGAGCTGGTCGGGCGGCGCCTTCAGCGCGCCGGCGGCCTGGCGCGAGGTTCGGCGCCACGAACAGCAGCCGCGCCGGGCGCGTCCGGCTCGAGCAGCGCGAACTCGTACTGGCCGAGCACGCGCCCGGCGAGGAAGCCCGAGAGCGCGCCGGCCTCGAGCGCGCCAGCAGCGGCCGCGGTCACCGAACCGCAGCGGCCCGAGGTTGCGCGCTGACGCGCTGCGGCGGCCGGTTCGAGCACGGTCGCCAGCGCCGCGCAGGTTGGCGTCGATCCAGCCGGCCGCGGCCGACCGCCTCGGGCGACCGGCAGCGGCGCTCGGCGGCTCAGGCCCGTGTAGGCGGACACGAGCCGCTCGCTCTCCGCGCGCGGGCGCCGTCCAGCGCCGGAACGGCCGCGGGTCGCCCGCGGGCTGCAGGTTCGACGCCGCGCGCGACCTGCCCGGCGAGCTTCCAGTCGATCACGATCCCAGGATGGCAGCGTCGCGTCGCCGGGCTTACGGCCAGGCGGGCACGCGCGCCAGCTCGGCCAGCGCCGGCCTCGGTGCGCGCGGCGATCACCGGCGAGCGCGGCTCGAGGTCGAGCGGCGCGGCCAGCGGATCGTCATAGGCGATGAAGGCGACGCGGCCGCCGCCCTCGCGCACGATCAGCTGGGCCGCGGCGGCGTCGACCGCCCGGCAGCGCTTCAGCGACGCCATCGCGTCGAAGCGCGCCGCCGCCACCTGGCAGAGCGAGACCGCGATCGCCCCGATCGCCCGCAGCCGGTGCGCGGTCTCGGCCAGCGCGTCGGCCGACTGGACGACCCAGCGCGGGTCGGCCGACTCGATCGCCGAGCACCTCGAGCTTGCCGTCGCGCGTTGCGGCGCTCGGGCAGCGTCGCGGTCGAGCGGCACGCCGTCCAGCTGCGCCCCGCGCGCCGCGCACCGCCGACCCACTCCTCGTCGGGGCCGAAGTCGTGCACGAAGCCGAACGTCGACGTCGGCCATCGTCGTGCCCGTCGGCGACGGCGATCGAGAGCGCGAAGTGCGGCAGCCCGCGCTTGGCGTTCATCGAGCCGTCGATCGGGTCGATGACCACGCGCACGGTCCGGCGACGCCGAAGTCGACGATCGCCGCGCTCCTCGGAGACCGCGGTGAAGCGCGCGCCCGCCGCGTGCAGCGCGTCGAGCTCGGCGAAGACGACGTCCTCGGCCGCCTCGTCGATGACCAGCGTGCGGTCGCCGCCCTCGCCGCGCGTGCCGGTCTCGATCACGCGCTCGGCGTCGTCGGGCGGTCGCGCGAGCATCGTCGCGGACGGCCCGCCGACGCGCGCGGCAGGCGCCCGAGCCAGTCGTCGGCTCGGGCATCGGGGCGTGGCCATGCGGGCCTATCCTACGGCGGTGCCCGCTCGATGCCTGACCTCCGCCCAGCGCGAGGCCGTCGAGCACACGCGGCGGCGCCGCTGCTCGTCGTGGGCGGCGCGGGCACCGGCAAGACGACGCGCGCTGGTCGCGCGCTTCGCCTGGCTCGCCGACGGCGCGACGCGGCCCGAGGCGCGTGCTCGCCCTGACCTTCGCCGAGCGCGGCCGCCGACGCGCTGCGCACGCGGCTCGAGGACCGGCTCGACCGGCGCTACGAGGAGCTCGCGGTGACGACGGTCCACGGCCTGTGCGCGCGGCTGCTGCGCGACGAGGCGCTGGAGGCGGGCATCGACCCGTTCGCCGCGCCGGTCGCGGCCGCCGACCGGCTGGCGATGCTGCTCGAGCGCATCGACGAGCTGACGCTGCGCCATCACGACCTGCGCGGCAACCCGGCGCGCACGCTCGGCGCGATCGTCGCGCGCATCGACCGGCTCAAGGAGGAGCTGGTCACCGCCGACGAGTACGCCGCCTGGGCGGCGACGCTGCCCGAGCGACGCGCGCGGCGCCCGCGAGCGCGAGTTCGCCGGCCTCTACGACGCCCACGACCGCATGCTGGCCGAGCGCGGGCGCGCTCGACTTCGGCGACCTCCTGCTCGCCGCGTTCCGGCTGCTGCGCGACAAGCCGCACGTGCGCGCGCGGCTGGCCGCAGCGCTACCGCCACGTGCTCGTCGACGAGCTGCAGGACTCGAGCTTCGCCCGGGCCTGCTGCTGCGGCTGCTGGTCGCCGAGCACGGCGGCGATCGCCGCCGCCGACGACGACCAGGCGATCCGCCGCTTCCGCGGCGCGGCGACCAAGAACATGCGCGACTTCCGCGCGCGAGTGGCCGGCGCGCCACGGTCGTGCGCCTGGAGCGCTCGCTGCGCTCGGGCGCAGCGCGTGCTGGCCGCCGCCCAGGCCGTCGTCGAGCCGATCGAGGACCGGCTCGAGAAGACGCTGGCGCGCGCGACGGCGCGCCGGCCGGCGAGCGTCGCGTTCTGGCGCTGCGCCAACGAGCGCGCCCAGGCCCAGGCCGTGGCGGCCGACGTCGAGCGGCTGATCGCCCGCGAGGGCGTGCGCGCCCGAGGACGTCGGCGTGCTCGTGCGCTCGGTGCGCAACGAGGGCCAGGCGGTGGCCGTGGCGCTCGAGGAGCGCGCGGTGCCCTACCGCCTCGTCGGGCGCGGCGGCGTTCTTCCAGCGCGCCGAGGTGCGCGACGTGCTGGCCTGGCTGCGGCTGCTCGTCGACCCCGGCGACGCCGGCGCGGTCGTGCGCGCGCTGGCGCGGCCGCCGGTCGAGCTGCGCGCGGTCGACCTCGCGCGCGTGCATCCAGATCGCGCGCCGGCGCAAGCTCGACATGGTCGCCGCGCTGGCGGCCGCGACCGAGTCGCCGCAGCTGCCGCCCGAGGCGCGCGAGCGCATCCTCGCGTTCCTGAAGCTGCACCGCGCGGCCGCCGGCGGCGCTGGACACCGTCGCGCCCCGACCTCTTCGTGCACCGCCTGATCGAGCGGCTCGGGCTGCGCCGCCAGCAGCTCTTCGCGGCCCAGGCCGACGTCGTCGAGCGGCTGCGTGAACCTCGCCCGCTTCGGCGAGCTGGCCGCCGCCTACGTGCGCCGCGCGCCGCAGGCGACCGCGCGCGAGTTCGCCCGCTACGATCGCCGCGGTCGCCGAGGCCGGGCTGCGCGAGGAGGAGGCCGAGCCGGCGCCGGCGCCGCGCGCGGCGTGCAGGTGCTGGCGATGCACGCCGCCAAGGGGCTCGAGTTCGACGCACGTCTACGTGCTCGGGCTGCAGTCGGCGCGCATGCCCGGCGCCGCGCCGCGCGACGCTCGAGCCGATCCCCGACGCGCTGCTGCAGGAGGAGCTGCCGCCCGACTCGCGCGCCGCGCACGTCGGCCGAGATGCGCCGGCTGCTGCACGTCGCGATGACGCGCGCGCGGCGCGCGGCTCGTGCTCGCCTACCCGGAGCGCTCCGACCGCGGGCGCGGCCCAGCAGCCGTCGCCGTTCGCCGAGGAGGCGCGCGCGGCGCGTCGGGCGGCGAGTGGGAGGAGCGCGAGGAGGAGCTCTTCGGCCCGGCCGAGACGCTGCACGCGACGTTCCGGCGCTGCGCGACGAGCTGCTCGACGACGGTCGCGCAGGTCGGCGGGCGGCTCGGGCGAGCTGCGCTTCGACACCGACCTCGACGTCTCCCACGCCGTCGTGCGCTACCTCGAGCTGGTCAAGCTCGCCGCGCTGATCGAGCGCACGCGCGCGGGCGCAGTCCGTCGCGGAGGCGCTGCCGGACATCAACGCGCGGCTGCTGCAGGCGCGCGACGTCCGAGCAGCGCGAGATCTTCGAGACCTCGACGCTCGACGACTTCCTGCTCGACGCCGAGCGCGACGAGCGGCTGCCGCGCCCGCGGCGCGTGGCCGCGCGCGCGGAGCCGTCGCTGGAGGCGTTCCTGCCGCGGCGCGGGCGACGGGCTGCTGCTGTCGCGCCTCGGACATCGAGACCTACCGGACCTGCCCGCTGAAGTACAAGTTCGCGCGCGTCTTCCGGATCCCGCAGCGAGCCGACGCATCAACCAGCGCTTCGGGATCCTCGTCCACCAGGTGCTCGAGCGCTACCACGGCGGACGGCGCCGAGCCGGGACTGCCGGAGCTGCTCGGGCTGCTCGAGGCGGGCTGGCGGCGCGGCGGCTTCGGCGACTCCGAGGAGGAGCGCCAGCTGCGCGCCAAGGCGACCGCAGGCGCTGGTCCGCTACCACGACCGCTTCCGCGACGAGGACGCCGAGCCGGTGTGGTTCGAGCGCGCGTTCCAGTTCCGCCTGGGCGCCGCACCTCCTGCGCGGGCGCGTGGACCGCGTCGACCGGCTGCCCGACGGCGGCTACGAGCTCATCGACTACAAGACCGGCCGGCCCGAAGACGGCCGCCCAGCTGCGCGAGGACGTCCAGCTCTCGCTGTACGCGGTCGGCGCGCGCGAGGCGTGGCAGCTCGACGCCGCCCAGCAGGCCTACTACTACGTGCTCGACGACGAGAAGGTGCCGGTCGAGCGCGCCGACGACGACCGCGACTGGATCACCGAGACCGTGTTCGAGGTCGCCGAGGGGATCCATGGCGCAGGGCTTCGAGCCGACGCCGAGCTGCGCGGCGTGCTCGATGTGCGACTACCGGATCGCCTGCCCGGCGGCCGAGCGCTAGCGTCCGCGCGAAAGGTCCCGCGGAGGAGGTCCCAGATGGACGAGTTCCCCATGGACTACGAGGTGTTCGACCTCGGCGACGTGACCCTGCAGCACGGCGCGACGCTCAGGGACGCGAAGCTCGCCTACAAGACTTACGGCGAGCTCAACGCCGACAAGAGCAACGCGATCGTCTATCCCGACCTGGTACTCCGGCCGCCACTGGGACAACGAGTGGCTGATCGGCGAGGGGATGGCGCTGGACCCGGCCACCTACTTCATCATCGTCCCGAACATGCTCGGCAACGGGCTGTCGAGCTCGCCGAGCAACACGCCGCCGCCCTACGACAAGGCGCGCTTCCCGCGCGTCACGTTCTACGACCAGGTCGAGGTCCAGCACAAGCTGGTCACCGAGAGGTTCGGGATCGAGACGCTGCCGCTGGTCACCGGCTGGTCGATGGGCGCCGGGCAGACCTATCAGTGGGCGGTGAGCCACCCGGAGATGGTCCAGCGCGCCTGCCCGTTCTGCGGCTCCTCCAAGACCAGCGAGCACAACATCGTCTTCCTGGAGGGCGTCAAGGCGGCGCTGACCGCCGACGCGGCGTTCAAGGAGGGCTGGTACGACGCCAAGCCCGCCAAGGGCATCCGGGCCGCCGCGCGTGTGTACGCCGGCTGGGGCTTCTCGCAGGCGTTCTACTGGGACCAGCTCTACACGCAGATGGGCTACTCGTCGCTCGAGGACTTCCTCGTCGGCTTCTGGGAGGGCTTCTTCCTGGACCGCCGCGACCCGAACAACCTGCTGACGATGCTCTGGACCTGGCAGAACGGCGACATCGGCACTACGCCGGGCTTCGAGGGCGACCACGTCAGGGCGCTGGGCTCGATCACGGCCAGGACGATCGTGATGCCGGCGGAGAAGGACCTCTACTTCCCGCCGGAGGACGAGCAGTTCGCGGTCAGCCACATGAGCAACGCCGAGCTGCGGGTGATCCCCGGCGTCTGGGGCCACTTCGCCGGCGGCGGGCAGAACCCGGTCGACACGGCGTTCATCGACGCCGCCCTGAAGGAGCTGCTGTCGAGCTAGTCGTCGCCGCGCTGGCGCAGGAAGCGCTGGAACTCGCGCGCGAGCACGTCGCCGGACGGCAGCGAGCCGGGGTCCGGCCGGCCGGACTCCTCGTCCGCCGCGCGCTCGAGGCGCTCGACGAAGGCCTGCACGTCGGGGTCGAGCTCGACGGCGCGGGAGACCTGGCGCTCGTAGTCGGCCGCGGCGTCCTCGAGCTCGAGCGCGTCGACGGTGACGCCGACGAGGCTCTCCAGCCGGCGCAGCAGCGCCAGCGCGCCCTTCGGGTTCGGGGCCACGGCGACGTAGTGCGGCACCGCCGCCCACAGCGACGCGGACGGGAGCCCGGCGTCCTGGCAGGCCTGGTGGAGCACGCCGACGATCCCGGTCGGGCCCTCGTAGGTGGGCGGCCGACAGCGCCAGGCGCTGGATGAGGCGCGGGTCGGAGGCATGCGCGGTCACCGAGACCGGGCGCGAGTGCGGGACGTCGGCCAGCAGCGCGCCGAGCAACACGACGAGCTGGATGCCGAGCGCCTCGGCCAGGTCGACCACGACCTTGCTGAAGCCGCGCCAGCGCATCGCGGGCTCGGGGCCGGAGAGCAGCACGAGGTCGCGCGGCGCGCGGGGCACGCGCGCGGCGTGGATCTCGAACTCCGGCCACTCGATCTTGCGCGACGACGCCGTCGACCAGCCGGACGACCGGCCGCGTCGACTGGAAGTCGCACGAAGTCCTCGGGGTCGATCACCGCGAACGGCTCGGCGCCGAGGCTGCCGGCCGAGGAACGTGAGCGCCGACGACGCGGAGTCGCCCGCGTCGTTCCAGCCCTTGAAGGCGCAGACCAGCGCCGGGGCCCGGAGGCCGTCGGGTCGGCGTTCCCAGCGCAGCGGCTGCATCGGATCCACCGTACCGCGTCCGGCCGATCGCCCAGTATGCATGGGACCGCCATGCCCGTCACGACCGAGACCACCGTCGCGTCGCTGCGCGCCGGCGACGACGTCGACGCCGTCTTCGCCTGCTCGCGCAAGGACCGCCTCCAGGCCCGCTCCGGCACGCCCTACCTCGCGCTCGAGCTGCGCGACCGCACGGGCGCGATCGCCGGGCGCGGCGTTCCGCGACGCCGACGTGCTGGCCGGGCGCTTCGAGCGCGGCGACCTCGTGCGGGTGGCCGGCCGCGTCGAGCGCTTCCGCGACGAGCTCCAGCTCGAGGTCCGGGCCATCGCCCGCGCCGAGGGGGCCGACCCGGCGGCGTTCCTGCCGGTCGCCTACCGCGACCTCGACGAGCTCGACGGCTTCCTCGAGCACCTGGCGCGCGAGGTCCACGACCCGGGCTACCGCGGGCTGCTGGAGCGGCTGCTCGGCGACGCTGCCCTGCGGGCCGACTGGCGCCGCGCGCCGTGCACGCGCGTCGGGCCACCACGCCTACCTCGGCGGGCTGCTCGAGCACACGGTCGCGGTGGCCACGCTCGCGCTCGAATGCGCCCAGCTGCACCCCCGTCTGAATCCGGACCTGCTGCTGTGCGCCGCGCTGGTCCACGACCTCGGCAAGACGCGCGAGTTCACCTACGGCGCCGAGATCGGCCTGACCGACGAGGGCCGCCTGCTCGGCCACGTCGTGCTCGGCCAGCGGCTGCTCGACGAGCGGGCGGAGGGCCTGAGCGACGACCGCCGGCTCGCGCTCGCCCACTGCGTGCTCACCCACCACGGCCCGGACGCCGCGCCGGGCCGCCGCTTCGGGTCTGCCGAGGCGCTCGCGCTGTACCGCCTGAACGCGCTCGACGCCGGCGTCAAGGGCGCGCTCGAGCACGGCCTGCCGTAGGCGTTTCGGCCGCCGCGGCGCCTCGGCTCGGCGCGCAACTGTTAGGTTGCAGGTCATGCGCATCCTCCTGCTCGGCGGCACGATCTTCCTCGGCCGCCACGTCGCCGCCGAGGCGCTCGCCCGCGGGCACGAGCTGACGCTCTACACCCGCGGCCTGCACGGCACGGACCTGTTCCCGGAGGCCGAGCACGTCCACGGCGACCGCGCCGACGTCGCGCCGCTGGCCGGACGCGCCTGGGACGCCGCGATCGACACGTCCGGCTACGAGCCCGCACAGGTCGCGCAGTCCGCGGCGCTCGACGTCGGCCACTACGTGTTCGCCTCGTCGGTGAACGCCTACCCCGCCTGGCCGGCCGAGCCGGTCGACGAGGACTCCCCGGTGCACGAGTCGGGCGACGACTACGGGGCGCTGAAGGTGGCCTGCGAGCGCGCCGGCGAGGCCGCGCTGCCGGGCCGCTTCGCCACCGTCCGCGCCGGCCTGCTCTGCGGCCCCTACGACAACGTCTTCCGCCTGCCCTGGTGGGTCCGCCGGATCGCCCGCGGCGGCACCGTCCCGGCCCCCGGCGACCCGGACCGGGAGCTGCAGCTCATCGACGCCCGCGACCTCGCGGCGTTCCTGCTCGACCTGGCCGAGCAGCGCGTCGCCGGCGCGTTCAACGGCACCGCCCCGATCGGCCAGACCACGTTCCGCTCGGTCCTCGAGGCCGCGGGCGACGCCGACCTGCGCTGGATCCCGGACGCCGCGCTGGAAGCCGCGAACGTCGAGCCCTGGGCCGAGCTCCCGCTGTGGATCCCCGGCCACCCCGGCACCTGGCGCGTGGGCACCGGCCGCGCGCAGGCGGCCGGCCTGCGCTGCCGTCCGATCGCCGACACCGTGGCCGACGTCGCCGCCTGGCTGCGCGCGGGCGGCGAGGCGGCCCTGCCCGACTGGCACGCCGAGCTGCGCCCGCCGGAGATGACGCGCGAGCGCGAGGCCGAGCTCCTCGCCCTCGCCTGACCCGTACCCTGGCCGGCGGAGCGGCACGGGGCTGGTGCCCCAGCCGGTCTTCAAAACCGGTCAGCCGGCGTAGCCCGCCGGTGGGTAGGTTCGATTCCTGCGCCGCTCCGCTCCGGCTGTCCCCTGCGGCGCCGCCCGTTCGTCTCCAGGATGATCGACCATCCCCAAAGGAGGCGGATATGAAGTACGCGATGCTGATCTACCCCAAGCCGGGCAGCCACGAGGGGCTCGACGAGGACGAGGCGAAGGCGGTGACCGCCGAATACCTGGCGTTCCGTGACGACCCGCGCTGCCTGGGCGGCGCCCACCTGCAGCCGGCCGAGACGGCGACCACGGTTCGCGTGGCGGCGCGAGAACCTGATCATCGACGGCCCGTACGCGGACACCAAGGAGGTGCTCGGCGGCTACTTCGTGTTCGAGGCGTCCGATCTCGACGAGGCGCTCGAGTTGGCGCAGCGGATTCCGGCGGTGCGGCTCGGCGGCGCGGTCGAGGTGCGCCCGCTCGTCGAGATCCCCGTGGAGACGGCGCACTGATCGAGCAGGTCTTCCGGCGCGAGTGGGGCCGCGTCCTGGCGTCCCTGGTCGGCTTCCTCGGCGACATCGATCTCGCCGAGGAGGCCGCCCAGGAGGCGTTCGCGATCGCGGCCGAGCGGTGGCCCCGCGACGGGGTCGCCGGAGCACCCGGTGGCCTGGCTGGTGGCCACCGGGCGCAACCGCGCGATCGACCGCATCCGACGCGAGCGGACGCTGCAGGACAAGACGCGGCTGCTGGAGGCCGATCGACCGACTGCGACCATGGACGAGCTCGATCTCGACGACAGCACGATCCCGGACGAGCGCCTGGAGCTGATCTTCACGTGCTGCCATCCGGCGCTGGCCGTCGAGGCGCAGGTGGCGCTGACGCTGCGCGCGCTCGGCGGACTCACCACCGAGGAGATCGCGCGCGCGTTCCTGGTCTCCGAGGAGACGATGAAGCGCCGGCTCTCGCGCGCCAAGGCGAAGATCAAGGCGACCGCGATCCCGTTCGCGGTACCCGCCGACCGTCTGCTGCCCGACCGCTTGGCGGCGGTGCTGGCGGTCGTCTACCTGATCTTCAACCAGGGCTACCCCGATCGCGGCGATCTCGCCGCCGAGGCGATCCGGCTCGGGCGGCTGCTGGCCGAGCTGATGGCCGACGAGCCCGAGGTGTACGGGCTGCTCGCCCTGATGCTGCTGCACGACTCGCGCCGGCGAGGCGCGCGTCGTCGACGGCCAGCTGGTCCCGCTGGCCGAGCAGGACCGCTCCCGCCACGACCGGGCGCAGGTGCGAGCGGGCCGCGCCGCGCTCGAGCGGGCGCTGGCCCTGCGGCCGGCCGCCGGGCCGTACGTGCTGCAGGCGGCGATCGCCTCGCTCCAGGCCGAGCAGGAGATCGACTGGGACGAGGTCGCGCTGCTCTACGAGCGGCTCGAGCAGCTGACCGGCTCGCCGGTGGTGACGCTGAACCGCGCGGTGGCGGTCGCCGAGGCGGGCATGCCCGAGCGGGCGCTCGAGCTCGTCGACTCGCTCGAGCTCGGCGACTACCGCTACCTGCACGTCGACTCGGGCCGAGCTGCTGCGCCGCCTGGGTCGCCAGGACGAGGCGCGGGCGGCGTTCGAGCACGCCCTGCGGCTGGCCGCGACGGACGCCGGAGCGCCGGTTCCTCGCCCGCCGGCTGGCCGAGCTGTGACCGGCGGCGCAGCGATACCGATCAGTCGAGGCAGCCGCCGGATATGGCAAGGCCGCCGATGCGGAGTGCGAGCGCGCCGACCCGAACGTCGCTCCGCTCATGAGTCCGGGAGGAGCCGTTCAGGCGCCCGCCATGATCGGCGCGTAGCTTCGGCGGGGATGGCCCGTGTGCTCGTGATGCTCGCGGTGGCGGCGTGGCTCGGCGCCGGGTTCTCGGGTGCGTACGCCTACGTCGACGGCTACACCCAGGACCGCGGCTTCCCGGCGCTGACCACGCCGGCCGGCGTGCCGCGCGGGAGGGTGGAGACCGTGGCCTTCCGGTCGCGGGCGATCGGCGCGACCGAGCGCTACCAGGTCTATCTGCCGCCGCACTACGCCGCGCAGGCCGCCGCGGGGCGGCGGTTCCCGGTGCTCTACCTGCTGCACGGCTCGCCCGGGGCGGACACCGGGTTCGTGAAGATCGGGGCGGCCGACGTGCGCATGAACACGCTGATCGCCGCCCGCCGCGCCCGGCCGATGATCCTCGTGATGCCCGCCGGGGCGCAGGGGCTGGGCGGGGACACGGAGTGGGCGGACACGCCGTCCGGGCGCTGGATGGACTTCGTCGTCGACGTGGTGCGCAACGTCGACTCCCGCTTCGCCACGCTGGCCCACCGGCGCGACCGCGGGATCGCCGGGATCTCCGAGGGCGCCTACGGCGCGCTGAACATCGGCCTGCACCGCCTCGGCCTGTTCAGCGTGATCCAGAGCTGGTCGGGCTACTACCTGCAGACGCCGACCGGGCCGTTCATGGGCGCGACGCTCGCCGCGCTGCAGACCAACAGCCCCGCCGACTACGTGGCCGCGGAGGCGCCGCGGATCCACCGGCTCGGGGTGCGCGTCTGGCTGCTGCAGGGCCAGGTCGACTGGCACAGCCCGCAGGCGCTGGTCGCCTTCGCCGACGCGCTGCACGCGGCGGGCGCCGACGTGCGCTACGGCTTCTACCCCGGCGGCCACGACTGGGCGCTGTGGCGGGCGCAGACGCCGCGGATGCTGATCGCCGCGTCGCGCTGGTTCGGCGCGCGACCGCGCGGCGCGGCCAGGCTCGCCGGCAGCGGCCGCGCGCCGCTCAGCCGTGCGGTGCGGCTGCGGCTGTTCCGGCAGAGCTGCCTGGCGATGCGGGCGGGCGGCCCGGTGCCGATCCCCGGGCCGTGCCGGGCGATCCGGGCGGCGCACGGGCTGTGGAACGGCCCCGGAGTGCGGACGCCGGTCAGCGCGCGCGCCTGAGCGCCGTAGCCCGACCGGGACCAATCTCCCATGGAAACCGGGACCCCCTCCGCGCCACTCTGACCTCCCGACGAAGGAGGCACTGAGATGAAGCGCAAGCTGACGGTCGCCGCGGCGATCCTGGCGTTCGGCGTCAGCACCGCAGGCGGCGTGGGCGTCGCCCAGGCCAAGCACGGCTCCGATGATCCGCCGAACCATGACGTCCGCGACGACCACGGCGGCCGCCATGCGCACGCCGCGCGGCACCACCATCACCACCACCACCACGTCCGCCACAACGACGACGGCGCGCACCACACCTAGGTCAGGCCATTCCGCTGGGCCCACAGCGCGGCCTTCGTGCGGTCGGACACCCCGATCGCCTCGAAGATCCGCGTGAGGTGGTTCTTGACCGTCTTCTCCGAGATGCCGAGCGCGCGGGCGATGACCTTGTTCGGCTCGCCCCGGGCGAGCAGGGCCAGCACCTCGCGCTCGCGCTCGGAGAGGCGGACCTCCGGCTCGCGGCGGGCGGCGATCAGCGCGCTCGCCGCCTGCGGGGCCAGCGGCGACTCGCCTCGCGCGGCGGCCTGGATACCGCGGTGCAGCTCGTCGGGCTCGGCGTCCTTGAGCAGGTAGCCGACGGCGCCGGCGTCGAGCGCCTGCAGGATGCGCGGGCGGTCGACGAACGACGTGAGGATCACCACCCGCACGCCGGGGGCGCGCGCGCCGATCTCGCGCGTGGCGGCGATCCCGTCCATGCCCGGCATCGACAGGTCCATCAACACGACGTCGGGCTGCCGCTCGGCGGCGAGCGACACCGCCGCGACGCCATCGGCGGCCGTGCCGGCCAGCTCCACGTCCGCCATCGTCTCGAGCAGCTGCTCGAGCCCCGCCCGCACCAGGCCATGGTCCTCGGCCACGAGCACGCGGATCATGCCGGCACCTCCAAGCGCACCACGGTCCCCGCTCCCGGCGCGGACCTCACGTCGAGCCGGCCGTCGGCGTCGCGGGCCAGGTCGCCCAGCAGCCGCAGCCCGTAGTGGCCGTCGGGCACCGCGGCGGGATCGAACCCGTGGCCGTCGTCGGCCACCTCGAGCACGGCGACGTCGCCCGAGCGGCGCACCGACGCCCGCACCGCCGACGCGCCGGAGTGGCGCACGGCGTTGCGCAGCGCCTCCTGGGCCGCGCGGAACAAGAGGCGCTCGGTGCCCTCGTCGAACTCGGCGTCGACGCTCACCTGCGTGGGCACGCCGCGCGCGCTCAACGACGTGGCCAGGTCGTCCAGCGCGGACGCGAGGCCGGCCTGGCGCAGGCTCGGCGGATAGATCTCGGGCAGTAGCGCCCGCAGCGCGCGCACGCTGTCGCGGGCCCGCGCCGCGCCGCTGCGCAGCGCCGCCGCGGCGTCCGCGTCGGGCACCCGCCCGGCCTGGGCGGACAGCTCGTAGGCCACGCCGACCAGGTCCTGGACCGGCCCGTCGTGCAGGTCGGCGGCGATCCGCCGGCGCTCCAGGTCCGACGACTCGATCGCCCGCTGCAGCAGCGTCTCCCGCTGCGCCTGGGCGGAGCGCAGCCGCCGCACCATCCCGCGGGCCAGCGGCAGGTTGGCCAGTTGCAGCAGCAGCAGCCCGCCCAGCAGCGCGGGCGCGAAGGCCAGCCACAGCCGGCGGCCGCTCGCCGCGACGGAGCTGTACCGCTGATAGGCCTCGAAGCGCAGCGGGCGCCCGCCCGGCCCGCGGATCGGCAGGTAGACCTCGAGCAGCTTCTTCTGGTTTCGCTCGTAGCGGTTCTCGGGCCGGCTGAGGTCGCTCACCTCGGCCTCCACGCGCCCCTGCTCGAGCGCCTCCCGGTCCTCGGTGTCGACCGGATAGCGCGCGCCGATCAGGCGTGGCTCGTCCGAGTAGACGATCCGCCCGTCCGGCGTCCACAGCTTCACCCGGACGACGCCGTCGCGCAGGACCCGCGCCCGCACCACTCGGTCGAGCGCGCGCAGCGCGGCCGGGTCGCCGGCCAGCACGCCCGGCGTGAGGTTGGGCGCGACGATCCCCTCGCCGGCGAGCCGCGTCACCTGCTTGGCCGAGCGGATCGCCTCCGCCGTGCCGATCCGCCGCAGGACGGCGACGGCCGCCAGGCCGATGACCAGCGTGGCGAGCAGCCCCGACAGGGCGAATTGGACGACCGGCGATCTCATGCCTTCACGACACGCTCACGGCGCGCGACGTCACGCAGTCTGAACACTCCGGAAAGCGGTTGGCGGCGGCGGACGGCGCCGAGCGGGTGCTGCTCGACCTCAACCGCCTCGACTTCGTCGACACCACCGGCCTCGGCCACCTGCTGGCCACCTGACTCTCGTCAACGCCGGTTGACGCGCGCTTAGATGAGCGTGCAACTGGGAATGCCGGTCGTGGCCCAGGCCGCGACGGGCGTCGCGGACATCACCAAAGGGAGAGAGACCACCCCATGCTGCTGCTCCTTGCGATCATTCTGCTGATCATCGCCATCGCCGGCGGCGTGATCATCCACCCGATCATCTTCGCGCTCGCGATCGTCGCGCTCGTGCTGTTCTTCACCGGCTGGCGCGGCCGCACCGTGTAGCCGCACCGCGGGCAGCGCGCGGCTACCGTGTCCGCGCCGATGCCCGTGGCCCTTCGCCTCGCCGACCCGGACGGCGACTACGCCGCCGTCCGGCTCGCCAGCGACCTGTCGCTGTCCGATCGCGAGCGGACGTTCCGCCGCCGCGGCGGCGAGTGGGTCCTGGAGATCGAGCCCGCGCACGTCGAGCGGCTCGAGTACAAGCTGGAGGTCGAGCACGCGGACGGCGGGACCGACTGGGTGCTCGACCCGGCGAACCCGCGGCGCGCGCCCGGCGCGTTCGGCGAGAAGTCGGTGCTCGAGCTCGCCGGCTACGCGCCGCCCGCGTGGCTGGGCGAGGCGGGCGTGCCCGGGCGCATCGACGACCTGGCCGTGCGCGGCCGCGGTCTCGGCGCGCAGGTCGCGATCCGCGTGTGGAGCCCCGCCGCCGGCCCGCTCCGGATGCTGCTGGCCAACGACGGGCCGGAGTACGACGCGCTCTCGCGCCTGACGCAGTTCTGCTCGGTGGCCATCGCGCGCGGCGAGCTGCCGCCGTTCCGCGTGGCGCTGCTGGCGCCCGGCGACCGCGACCAGTGGTACTCCGCCTCCGCCGCCTACAGCCGGGTCCTGGCCCACGACGTCATCCCGGCGCTGCGCGACGCGTTCGGGGTGCTCGGCGCGCCCGCCGGCATGGGCGCGAGCCTGGGCGGGCTGGCCATGCTGCACGCGCAGCGCCGCTTCCCGCGCGCGCTCGGCGCGCTGTTCCTGCAGTCCGGGAGCTTCTTCATGCCCCGCCACGACGCCCAGGAGCGGCGCTTCCCGCGCTACGCCCGTATCGTCCGCTTCGTGCGCGACACGCGCCGCGACGGCGCCTACGCGTTTCCCGTGCCGGTCACGCTGACCTGCGGGATCGCCGAGGAGAACGTCCACAACAACCGCGAGATGGCGACTGCGCTGGCCGCGCAGGGGTACGAGGCATCCCTGGTGGAGGTGCCCGACCTGCACAACTACGTCGGCTGGCGCGACGCGTTCGACCCGCACCTGACCGCGCTGCTGCGCCGGGCCTGGACGCGATGAACGGCGACCACCACGAGCTCTACTCGCCGGCCATCGGCGCCGCGGGCTCGGTGGTGGCCTACGGGCACTACGGCCGGCCGGTGCTGGCCTTCCCCGCCGAGGCCGGGCGCGCCTGGGACTGGCAGGACAACGGCATGGTCGGCGCCATCGAGGGGCTCCTGAACGACGGCCGGGTCAAGCTCTATTGCGTCGACTCGTTCGACTCCGCCACCTGGTCCAACAGCTCCCTGCCGTTGGAGCAGCGGGCGCGGGAGCACGGCCGCTACGAGTCGTGGATCCTCGACCAGGTGGTCCCGTTCATCTCCGCCGACACCGGGGGGGCGGCCGAGGTCGTCACCGTCGGCATCAGCCTCGGCGCGTTCCACGCCGTGAACTTCGCGCTCAAGCGCGCCGATGTGTTCCCGCTGGCCATCGGCCTCTCGGGCAACTACGACCCGGCGGCCTGGAACGGCTGGGGCGAGCACGGCGAAGCGACGTACTTCAACAATCCCCTCGACTACGTCGCCCACCTGGGCGGCGACCACCTCGAGTGGCTGCGCTCGCAGCTGAGCGTCGTGCTCGTGTGCGGGCAGGGCATGTGGGAGGACTCGACCGGCGCGCTCGAGTCCTCCAAGCGCCTCGGCTGGCTGCTCGGCGAGAAGGGGATCCGCCACGAGCTGGACCTGTGGGGCCACGACGTGCCCCACGACTGGCCGTCCTGGCGCGCCCAGATCGCCCATCATCTCCCGAGGTTCTGCTGATGTCCGAGACCACGCACCTGATCGGCCTGCTGCTCGGCACCGAGGAGGACTGGCCGCGCGCCTTCGAGACGCTGCTGGGCCGCCTCGGCCCGGTCAAGGACGCCTCCGGCACTACCCACCGGCTGACCAGCGAGCGGATCACCATCGAGCCGTTCGACCTGCGCGACAAGCCGCGCTACGACCTGGTGGTCGACCGGCTCGCCTGGTGGTACTTCGTCCCGCGCGAGTGGCTGAAGAAGGTCGCGCTGATGGACGACGTCTACCTGCTCAACAGCCCGTTCACGTTCCAGGCGATGGAGAAGCACGCGGCCTACTGCGCGATGCTGCGGCTCGGGATCAAGGTGCCGGAGACCGTGCTGGTGCCGCACAAGAACCCGCCGGACAACTCGCGCTTCCAGTACATGGCGGAGAAGTACAACCAGCCGTTCGACCTCGAGGCGATCGCGGCGAAGATCGGCTACCCGCTGTTCATGAAGCCGTTCGACGGCGGCCAGTGGGTGGGCGTGTCGCGGATCAAGGACGCCGCAGAGCTGCACCGGGCCTACGACGAGTCGGGCGAGCGGCTGATGCACCTGCAGGAGTCGGTCGAGGGCTTCGACGTGTTCGCCCGCTCGCTGTCGATCGGCGCCGAGACGATGGTCATGAAGTTCCAGCCCGACAAGCCGATGCACGAGCGCTACGCGGTGGCGCACGACTTCCTGTCGCCCGAGACCGGCGACGAGGTGCTGACCATCAGCCGGCTGATCAACGCGTTCTTCCGCTGGGAGTTCAACTCCTGCGAGACGCTCGTCCGCGGGACCGAGGCGCACCCGATCGACTACGCCAACGCCTCGCCCGACGTCGCCCTGACCTCGCTGCACTACTACTGGCCGTGGGCGATCGGCGCGCTGCTGCGCTGGGCGGTCTTCTGCACGGTCACCGGCCGGCGCCCGCGCGCGGTCGACCTCGACACGCAGCGCTACTTCGCCGTCGGCGACCGCGCCGACCTCTCCTACGAGGAGAAGCTCGCGGCCTACCGCCGGCTGGCCGACGAGTACTTCGAGACCGACCGCTACCAGGACTTCTGCGCGAGCCGGCTCGGCCACCTGGACGAGCTCATCCTCGACTGGGTCGGGTCGGCGGACTTCGACGCGCTGCTGGTCGAGACCGTGCGCACGACGTATCCGCGCCACGAGCACGAGCAGTTCGTCGCGCACTTCCGCGGGCTCATCGGCCAGTGGCTGCGCGAGCGGGGGACAACCCCCCAAACCGTCTGAGCGGCGTCACCGCCGCTCCGGCGCGCGGTATCGTCGGTCGCATGACGGCGCTCGCGGCCACGGCACAGAAACCCCGGCCCCGCCGGCAGAAGGCGGCGAAGACGGTCGACGGCGCGCTGCGCGGCGGAATCCTCGCGGGCGCGGTCGCGGCGGTCGGCTGGCTGGCGGCCAGCGCCCTCGCCGCCACCGCGATCTTCCTGCTGGTGATCGTCACCGTGCTGGCCGTGGTCTACACCATGGTGCGCGGCGACAAGGCCCGGCTCGGGGTGTGGGCGCTCGTGGCCGTCGGCTGGGTGGCGGTCATCCTCGAGCGCTCGATCGTCAATGGCCACGGCGGCACCTGGGTGGCGATCGCCTGCTGGATCGGCGTGGTGGCCGGCGCCCGCCGCGCGGGCATCAGCAAGCGCTGGCTGGTCGCCTTGCTCTACCCCGTGGCGCTCGGCGCGATCGTCGTCCTGAGCGGCCACAGCCTGCTCAACCCGTGGGGCATCTCCTGGCTGTGGGTGGCGGCCATCCTCGGGCCGGTCATCGGCCTGCGCACGCTGCTGAACGCCAGCCCGCGTCAGCCGGCCAGCACGTAGTCCGCGTTCGCCGACCAGCCGCCCTCGAACGCCTGGACCTCCCCGTCGGCCACGAGCACGATGCGGTCGGCGATCCGGTCGAGGAAGTAGCGGTCGTGCGAGACGGCGACCACCGTGCCGTCGTAGCGCTCGAGCGCATCCTCCAGCGCCTCGATCGAGTCGACGTCGAGGTGGTTGGTCGGCTCGTCGAGCACGAGGCAGTTCGGGGCGTCCTGCATCAGGCACAGGAAGGCCAGCCGCGTGCGCTCGCCGCCCGACAGCGTGCGGACGGGGCGGCGGCACTGCTCGTAGTCGAACAGGAACGCCATCAGCAGCCGCACCGCCGCGTCCTCGGCCAGTGACCGGCCGGCGCGCAGCGCGTCGAGCACCGTGGCCTCGTCCGCCAGCGCCTCAGCGGCCTGGCTGAGAGTAGCCGACGGTGATCCCGTCGCCCGCCCAGCGCGTGCCGGCGTCGGGGGCCAGGTCGCCGGTCAGGACTCCGCAGCAGCGTCGTCTTGCCGCCGCCGTTGGGGCCGACGACGCCGACGCGCTCGCCGCGCGCCACCACCAGGTCGACGTCGAGCAGCACCGGGTCCTCGCCGTAGGCGAGCGTCGACGCCCTCCAGCGCCAGCACGCGCTGGCCGCCGCGGGTCCCGCTGCGCAGCGCGAGCGCCATCCGCCGGCGCTCCAGCACCGGGCGCTCGACCTTCTCCATGCGGTCGATCTGCATCTGCTTGACGCGCGCCTGCTTCGCCGCGCGCTCGTTGACCCGGATGTGCGCCCAGTGCCGGAAGCGCCGCACGGCCTCCTCGAGCCGGGCGATCTCCTTCTGCTGGGTGACGTACACCTGCTGCTGGCGCTCCAGCTCGAGCTGGCGGGCCACGACGTAGGCGCGAGTAGGCGCCCGGCCACATGCGCACGCGTCCCGCGGTCGAGCTCGGCGATCTCGCGAGACGGTCTGCGTCGAGCAGGTGGCGGTCGTGCGAGACCATCACCACGCTCCCGGAGAAGTCGGCCAGCAGCGCGCCGAGCCGCTCGCGCCGCGCCATGTCGAGGTGGGCCTCGGGCTCGTCGAGCAGCAGCACGTCCGGGCGCCGGGCCAGGCAGGCGGCGAGCGCGACGAGCTTGCGCTGGCCGCCGGACAGCTCGCGCGTCGGCACGTCGAGCGCGCCGTCGATGCCGAGCGCGCGCAGGTGGCCGAGCGCCTCGCCCTCGGCGCGGTCGCCGCCGGCAGCGGTCCAGCGCTCCAGCGCGCGTTCGTGGCGGGCCAGCGCGCGGGTCAGCGCGTCGAGGTCGGCGGCCAGCGCGGGCTCGGCCAGCCGCGCCTCGGCGGCGTGCAGCTCAGCCTCCAGCGCGCCCAGCTCCGGTCGCGCGGCCCGCACCGTGGCGGCCGCGTCGCGCGCGTCGCCGACGACGATCTGCGGCAGGTGGGCGAGGACGAGCCCGCGCCGCGCGGTCACCGTCGCCGGCGTCGGCGGTCTCCAGCCCGGCGACGATCCGCAGCAGCGTGGACTTGCCGCCGCCATTGGGGCCGAGTACGCCGATGCGGGCGCCCGCGGCCACGTCGAGGTCGGCGCCGCGCAGGATCGAGCGGCCGCCGAAGGACTTCGTCAGGCCGCGCGCCGCGAGCTGGGGGACGGATGTGGCCATCGTGTCCGCTAGCGTGCCGGGCCGCACCGTCGGAGGCAATCGAGGCAGCCGCACTTGAGCAGACCGGCCATCCACATCGGACCGTCCGACAACGACACGCTCGCCGCGGCGGTGCGCGACGGCGGCGGCGAGCCGCACCCGCTCGACGGCGCGGACGCCCTCGTGTGGTTCGGCGGCGCGGACGACTTCCCGGAGCTGCCGGAGTCGGTGCGCTGGGTGCAGCTCCCGGCCGCCGGCGTCGAGTCGTGGATGGAGCTCGTGCGCGCCGCGCCGGACGTGGCGTTCACCTCGGCGGCCGGCGCCTACGCCACCGACGTGGCCGAGCACGCGCTGGCGCTGCTGCTGGCCGGCGTCCGCGGGTTCGCCCGCTACGCCCGGGCCGACCGCTGGGACCCGGAGCGACGACCGGCTGCTCGAGGGCTCGACCGTGGCGGTCATCGGCGCCGGCGGCATCGGCCGCGCGTTATCGCGCGCGCCGCGCCGCTGGCGGTGGAGATCGTCGCGGTCACGCGCAGCGGCCGCGACGTGCCCGGCGCGCACCGCTCGCTGGCCGCGGACCGGCTGGCCGAGGTGTGGCCGGCCGCCGACCACTTCGTGATCTGCGCCCCGGCCACCGACGCGACCAGGCAACTCGTCGGCCGCGAGCAGCTCGCCGCCATGCAGCCGCATTCCTGGATCGTCAACATCGCCCGCGGCTCGCTGATCGACACCGACGCGCTGGTCGAGGCGTTGCAGGCGGAGCGGATCGGCGGCGCCGGCGCTCGACGTCACCGACCCCGAGCCGCTCCCGGACGGCCACCCGCTGTGGGCCTCGCCGCGGGCCATGATCACGCCGCACGTGGCCAATCCGCCCAGCGCCCAGCTGCGCAAGCTGGGCGAGCGCGTGCGCGAGAACGTCGCCCGCTTCGCCGCCGGCGAGGCGCTGATCGCGCCCGTGGAGCAGGAGCGCGGGTACTGACCGCGAACGGGGCGGCATGATCAAGGAGTTCCGCGAGTTCATCCTGCGCGGCAACGTCGTCGACCTGGCCGTCGCGGTGGTGATCGGCGCGGCGTTCGGCGCGGTCGTCACGGCCTTCGTGGCCGACATCATCACGCCGATCGTCGCGGCGATCGTCGGCAAGCCGGACTTCGCGGGCGCTGCAGTTCACGATCAACGGGTCGGTGTTCCGGTACGGCGCCTTCTTCAACGCCGTGATCTCGTTCGTGCTGATCGCCGCTGTGATCTTCTTCTTCGTCGTCAAGCCCGTGAACGCCCTGATGGCGCGGCGCAAGGCCAAGGAGGAGCCCGCCCCGCGGCTCCGCCCGAGGACGTGCAGCTGCTGACCGAGATCCGCGACCTGCTGGCCGCGAGCGCCCGATGACACCGGGGGCATACTAGGGTCGTGCCGTCGGACGCCGCCACGCTCGAGGAGCTGCTGCAGCCGCTGCGGGACGCCCCGGAGCGCTCGGCCGTGCTGCTCGACGTGGACGGCGTGCTCGCGCCGATCGTCCAGCAGCCCGACGACGCGCACATGCCGGAGACGACGCGGCGGCCGCTGATCGAGGTCGCGCGCCGCTACGGCACCGTGGCCTGCGTGTCGGGCCGGCGCGCCTCGGACGCCCGCCGGATCGTCGCGCTCGGCTCGATCGTCTATCTCGGCTCCCACGGCTCGGAGGTGCTGCGGCCGGGCGCCGATCGCCCCGGAGCTCGACCAGGAGCTGCAGGCCTGGACGCGGCGCGTGCAGGCGTTCGCCCACGACGCCTACGGCGAGAAGCTGCGGCGGCTGCGCGTGCGCCTGGAGGACAAGGAGGCGATCGCCGGGCTGCACTGGCGCGGGATGCCGGACGAGGAGGAGGCGCTCGCCGCCGTCGAGGACGTCGCCGAGCGGGCCGAGGCGGCCGGCTTCGTCCCGCCACTGGGGCCGCAAGGTGCTGGAGATCCGGCCGCCGGTGCGGATCGACAAGGGCGCCGGGCTCGTCGCCTGCTCAAGGACACCGACCTCGCCGCCGCGGTCTACGTCGGCGACGACGTCACCGACCTCGACGCGTTCCGCGGGCTGACCGAGCTGCAGCAGCTGGGCCGCCTGGACTACGCGCTGCGCGTCGGCGTGCGCTCGGACGAGAGCCCGTCGGCGCTGGCGGAGGAGGCCGACACCATGGTGGACGGGCCGGAGGGCGTGCGCGACCTGCTGCGGGCGCTGCTGCTCTGAGGCTTGCGGTTCGGCGACTTCCTCAAGGCCACGGTGCTGCTCAGCGCCGCGTCGGCGACGCTGCTCGCGGCCCTGACCGTCATCGGGCTCGCCGAACGACGCTCGACGAGCACGACGGCCTACCTGTGCGCCGTCTGGTGGCTGCTGGTCGACGCTGATCGGGATCGTCATCGGCCGCGGCGCGGCAGCGTCGCCGCCGATCGCGCGGCTGCTGGCGTCGGCGCGCGCTCGCAGCACGCTGCTGCCCGGAGCTGCACCCGAGCCGCACGCTGGCCAACCGCCTGTGGCCGCTGCTGCTGGTCGACGGTCGGCCGCCGCCGTCGCTGTCGGTGGGCGCGCCGCAGGTCGTCGGCCATCGCCGCCGGCTTCGCGATCATCTGGTCGCTCGCCTGGCGGCGCCAGGAAGCCGGCCGTGGCGGCGATCGAGGAGCGCGACGGCGTGCGCTTCTACGTCGACCGCACGTCGCCGCTCGAAGCCGATCCAGCTGGTCCGCACGCCGGGCTTCGGCGGCGACTTCCTACGGACCTAGCTCGCGCCTCCGCCTCGACCTCGACGGTCCAGCGCGGGTCGAGCAGCGAGTGGACGAGGAGCATCGTGGACGCCGGCCGGACGTCCTCGAACAGCTCGGCGTGCGCCGCCATCGCGCCGTCGGCGTCGGCGTGCGGCCGTGAGGAAGGTGCGGGTGCGGACGACGTCGGCGGCGGTCGCGCCGGCCTCGCCGAGCGCGGCGACGACGATCTCCCAGGAGCGCCGCGCCTGCGCCAGCGTCCCCTCGGGGCAGCCGCCGCCGGGCACCACCGGGCCGGTGCCGGAGACGAGCACGCGGTCGCCGGCGCGGACGGCGCGGCTGAAGCCGATCGCGGGGCTCGAACGGCGAGCCGGAGGACGACCCGCCGCCGGCCGGCTCGGCGGCGTGTCGAGCGCGGCCAGCGCGCGCTCCAGGTCGCGCCTCGCTGACCAGCACGTAGTCGGTGTCGTAGGTCGAGACGGCGAAGATCGGGATGCCCGCCGCGGCCAGCGGCGCGGCGAGCGAGGCCAGCACGCCGGTCTGGTCGAACGGGATCGGCCCGGGCAGCTTCAGCGCGCGCCAGCCGGACTCCACCTCGACGTCCGGCGGCACCGCCTCGTCGGGGCAGACGATCGACAGCTCGTCCGGCGTGCGGGTGACCGAGACGAACGACTCGTGCAGCTCCAGCGCCCAGGACGGGATGCGCGCGGTGGCGGCGAGGCGGCAGACGGCGAGCGGCTCGGGCAGGACGGTCAGGTCTCATGGGCCGCGAGAATGCCACGTCCATGGCCGGCGTGGACGTCCTCATCGTCTCCCTGGGAGGCACCGCGGGGCTGCGCGAGGCCGACGCGGAGCTCGCGGCCTCGCTGCGCCGGGCGGGCGCCGCGCGTGGATGTCGTCGCCGCCGGCCGCCCGCGCGGAGTGGCGGACGTTCGCGGCGATCGAGCTCGCCTGGGCGCTGTCCGCCCGCCGCGCGGCGCGCGCGGCGATCGCGCGAGCACACCCCGCGCGCGTCCTGTACTCGACCACCACGGCGGCGCTGCTGGGCCCGGCGCGCGGGCGCGATCCGCTTCGACGCCCCGGCCGCCGGCAACCGCCCCGGGCGCCACGGCGTCTGGCAGCGCCCGGTCGAGGCGCGCCGCTTCGCCGCCGCGCCGCTGCTGGTGCCATGGAGCGAGGGCGGCCTGGCCGAGGCGCCGCGGCCGCACGCCGACGCGGTCGTCGTGCCCGTGCCGGTGGCGCCGTCGGGCGCGCCGGCCGCGCGCGACATCGCCGCGCTCACCTACGGCGCCAACCCGGAGAAGAAGGGCCTGGACCGCGTGCTGGCCGCCTGGGCGCCGCGCCGCCAGCCCGGACGAGGAGCTCGTCGTCGCCGGCCTCGACGCCGGCCGCGGGCGCGCGCGCTGGCTGACGCCACGCGGGCGGCGGCGGCCGGCGCGCGTGCGCTTCGCGGGCCTGGTCCCGCGCGCGCGAGTACCGCGCGCTGCTGCGCCGCGCCCGGGTGTTCGTCGCCGCCCCGCGGCGCGAGGACTACGGCATCGCGCAGCTCGAGGCGCTGGCCGACGGCTGCCGTGCTCGTCACGACGCCGTCGCCCGGGCCCTACGCCGCGCTCCCGCTCGCCCGGGCGCTCGACCCGCGGCTCGTCGCGCGACGAGCTGCCGATCCGCACCGCGCTCGACGACCCCGTGCCCGGCTACGCCGAGCGGGCCGCTCGCGCTGCTCGCGCCGTGGCGCCCCGAGGCCGTCGACCGCGTCGTCGCCGAGCGAGCTGCTGCCCCGCCTGCGGTGATGGTCAGGCCGACGCGACCTGCCACCAGGCGGCGGCCAGCGCCCGCGCGCCGGCCACCACGTCGGCGTCGTGGGTGAGCTCGTCCGGTGCGTGGCTGATGCCGCCCACGCTCGGGACGAACAGCATCCCGCACTGCGCCATCCCCGCCAGGCACTGCGTGTCGTGGCCCGCGCCGCTGGGCATCCGCAGCGGCGGAGAGCCGACGTGCTCCACCGTGCCGGCGAGCGCGTCCACCACCGCCGGATCGAAGCGGGTCGGCGTGCCGCGCGAGAGCGTGTCGACGGCTATCCGCACGGCGCGGCGGCCCGCGATCGCGGCAGCGGCGGCGGAGATCGCCGCGCGCACGCGCTCCATGCTCGGTGCGTCGATGCCGCGGACGTCGATCAGCAGCGTCGCGGCACCGGGGACGACGTTCATCGCCCCGGGTGAGACGCCGACGTCGGCGGTGGTGGCGACGGACTCGGCGGCGCTCTCGGCCCGCCCGGCGCGCTCGACGGCCAGCACGAGCTCGGCGGCGGCGCACAGCGCGTCGCGGCGGCCGTTCATCGGCGTCGCCCCGGAGTGGTCGGCGCGTCCGGTCACCGTCGCGCGCAACCGGATCGGCGCGGCGACCGCGGTGACCACACCGACCTGGACGCCCGCCTCCTCCAGCCGGCGGCCCTGCTCGATGTGCAGCTCCAGGCAGCTCGCGACGCTTCGCGACGGGTCGCGCCGCGGCCGCTCGCCGTCCGCGCGCAGCGCGGCCGCAAGGTCGAACGGCGGCTCCTGGACCGGGTGGAGGTCGGCGCGGGCGATCTGCCCGCTGAACAGCAGGCTGCCGACCTTGCCGTGGGCGTAGCGGACCGGCTCCTCGCAGCGCCAGATCACGACCTCGAGCGGCCGGGAGGCAGGGCACCGGCGGCGCGCATCGCCTCCACGGCCTCGATCGCCGCCACGACGCCGAGCGCGCCGTCGAAGCGCCCGCCCGCGGGCACGGTGTCCAGGTGCGAGCCGCACAGGCTCGGCGCGGCCCGCGGCGCGTTCCCGTCCGACGACGCGAACAGGTTCCCGAAGTCGTCGAAGGCCACCGTCAGCCCGGCCTCGCGCAGCCACCGGCTGGCGAGGTCGGTGGCCGCGCGCTCCTCATCGGAGAAGGCGATCCGGGTGACGCCGCCGGACGGCTCGCCGCCGATCCGCGCCAGCTCCGCCAGCCGGCCGAGCACGCGCTGCGGCGCGCACCGCCGCGGCGACGGCGCGGCGCGCGTCGGGGCTCACACGCCGGTGGCGTAGCCGCTCGGCCGCTCGCCGTCCTTGTAGACCTGCATGAACTCGATCTCGAAGCCCGGCACGGCCTGCCCCGCGAAGAAGGCCACCCAGCCCTCGCTGTGCGGGTGCGAGCCGACCTTCTGGCACGCCTTGCACGGCTTGAGCTCCGCGCCCGCCGCGAGCGCATGCTCGATCGCGTCGTCGATCTCCTCCACCTCGAGGCAGATGTGCTGGACGCCCTGCCCGGAGCGGGCGATGTGCTGCGCGAAGCGCCCCTCGTCGTCGGTCGACTGGCAGAGCTGGATCTCCACCTCGCCCCAGTGGAAGTGCGCCTCGCGCGACTTGCCCGCCGGCCAGTCGGCCCGCCGCGGGTCCGTCACGCCGAGCAGCGCCTCGTACTGCGCTCACGGCGGCGTCCACGTCGGCCACCGCCACCGCCATGTGCTTGATCCGCTTGATCACCGTGCTCCGTTCTCGAGAACGGTAACCTCAGGCCGCGACGGGCGCGCTTGCGGCCAGGAAGCGGCCGCCGCCCTCGGCGCGGGACCGCGCCATCCGCGAACACGACCTCGCCGCGGCGGACCGTGTGCGTGACCCGTGCCGCGCACCTCGCGGCCCTCCAGCGCCGTCCACCGATGCCGGCTGAACAGGTCCTCCGCCCGGACCTCCCAGGTCGCGTCCAGGTCCCACACCGCCAGGTCCGCGTCCGCCCCCACCGCGATCTCGCCCTTGGCCGGGTGCAGCCCGATGATCTGCGCCGGCCGCGTGGCCGAGAGCTGCGCGAAGCGCTCCAGCGACATGCCGCGCCGGTTGACCGCCTCGTCGCGCACGGCGGGCAGCATCGCCTGGATGATGTTGATCCCCAGCGGCGCCTTGAAGATGTCGCCGGCCGCGGCCTGCTTCTCCTCGCGGGTGTAGGGCGAGTGGTCGGAGCCGAGCGAGTCGATCGTCCCGGCCAGGACGTGCTCCCACAGCCGCTCGACGTCCGCGCGCGCCCGGATGGCCGGAGCGCAGCGCGCCCAGGCCCCCAGCCGCACCAGGTCGTCGTGGTCCAGCAGCAGGTACTGCGGGCACGTCTCGCAGGTCACCCGGGCGCCGGCCGCCTTGGCCTTCCGCACGATCTCGGCGCCCTCGGGCGTGGAGACGTGGGCCACGTGCAGCCGCGTCCCGGTGTGGGTGGCGAAGCGCACCACGCGCGCGATCGCCTCCGCCTCGACCAGCGGGGGACGCGACTCGGCGTGGGCCAGCGGATCGGTCCGGCCGGCCGCGGCCATCCGGGCCAGCCCCGCCTGCAGCAGCGAGTCGTTCTCCGCGTGCACGATCAGCAGCGCGTCGAGCTCCGCCAGGTGCTCGAGCGCCTCCAGCAGCGTCGCGTCGTCCAACCGCGGATAGCCGGGGCTGGACGCGCACATGTAGGCCTTGAACGCCCGCACGCCCTGTTCCTGCAGCGCGGCCAGCTCGTCGCGGGTCTGGCCCGCCGCCGCCGCGTAGAGCGCGAAGTCGCAGATCGACGCCCGCTCGGCCAGCCCGCGCTTGATGGCCAGCGACTCCGGGTCTCGCACGAGCGGGTCGGCCTGCGGCATCTCCCCGACCGTGGTGATGCCGCCGGCCACGGCCGAGGCGGTGCCCGGCCCGAAGCCCTCGCGCTGGGCCTTCGACGGCTCGCGCAGGTGCGTGTGGATGTCCACGCCGCCGGGGAGGACGACCCTCCCCGTGGCGTCGAGGCGCTCGCCCGCGACCTCGCCGGCGTCTCCGACGAGCGCGGCGATGCGCCCATCCTCGATCACGATGTCGACGTCGCGCACGCCGTCCGCGAGGACGACGCGCGCGCCGGAGACGACGGCGAGCCCGGGCATGGCCGCTAGCCCTTCCACGCCACCCAGAGCGGGTAGTGCGCCGTGCTCTGGATGAAGAAGTCGTGGACGTCGTTGGCGAACGCGAACCGGTTGGTCGGGTTGATCAGCCAGAGGATCGGCAGCTTGTCCATGATGATCCCCTGCCACTTGCCGAGCGCGGCGCCGCGCTCGGTGGTGTCCAGCATGCCCTGGGTCGAGTAGTAGAGCTTGTCCGCGCTCTTGTCGACCCAGCCGGTGTAGCCCGACTTCGCCCCGCCGGTGGAGACACAGCAGAACAACATGTTCGAGTTCGGCTCCAGGTTGTCGCTGGTGCCGTAGGTGTAGGACATCTGGTACTGCTGCTTCTGGAGCTTCTCGAACGCCGTCGTCTGGTCGACCGGCTCGATCTTGAGCGTGATGCCGATCTGCTTGAGCTCGCTCTGCATGATCGTGCCGATGGCCGCGGCCACCTGGTCGCCGGCCGGCGGGCTGAACGACACCGAGAAGCCCTTCGGGTACTTCGACTTGGCCATCAGCGACTTCGCCTTGGCCAGGTCGTACGCGTAGCCGTACTGGTCGGTGTGGAAGTAGACGCCCGGGTCGATCGGCGAGGTCGCCGCCTTGGCGTTGCCGAAGAACACGCCCTTGACGATCGCCTGGCGATCGATCGCGTAGTTCATCGCCTTCACCACGTTCGGGTCGCGGAACTGCGGCACGTCGGTCATGTTCAGCGCGCTGGCGATCACGCCGAGCTGCGGCGTGGCCGCGGCGACGAGCTTCGGATCGGCGTCGATCGGACCGATCTGGTTGAAGGGCACGTCCATCACGGCGTCGAGCTGGCCGCCGCGCAGCTCGGTCATGCGCGTGTTGTCGTTCGGGATGTAGTCGAGCCGGACCTCTGACAGATACGGGTACTTGTGGCCGCAGGCGTCCTTGCCCCAGTAGTAGGGGTTGGCCTTGAGCAGCACGTGGTCGCCGGGCTTGAACTCCGCCACGGAGAACGCCCCGGAGCCCATCGGGTGCGTCTTCGGGTCCATGCCGCCCTCGATGGCCTTCTTGGACATGATCGACGCGCCCCACAGCGTGAGGTCGTTCAGGAACGGCGCGTATGGCTTGCCGAGCGTGACCTTGATCGTGTGCGGGTCGACGACCTCCGTGCTCTTGATCGCCGACAGCGTCCAGTTGTTGACCGACTTGGGCGCCTCGACCCGGTCGAACGAGAACTTGACGTCGTCGGCCGTGACCGGCGTGCCGTCGGAGAACTTCGCGTCCGGCCGCAGGTGGAAGGTGTAGACGCGGCCGCCGTCGGAGACATCCCACGACTTCGCGAGGCCGGCGACGACCTTCTTCGCGTCGGGCGCCAGCTCGACCAGCTGGTCGTAGATGTTCATGTCGGCCCACAGCGAGCCGTTGTCCTGCGTGTTGTGGGCGTCGAAGCTGATGACGTCCTGGTCGACGCCGAAGTTGAGCGTGCCGCCGCGCTTGACGTGGCCGCAGTCGCCACCGCCGGCGGCGGCGGCCTTGGCGAGGGTCTTGCCCTGGCCGGAGCTGCCGGAGCCGCTGGAACTCGATCCGCCGCCGCAGCCGGCGACCAGCGCGGTGACGCTGGCGATCGCGGCCCAGCCGTACACGCGCGCGGGCCCGCGCGCCCTGCGAAGGAACACCATCGTTTTGAGCCCTCCTCGACTCCCGCGGCAGCCGGGTAGCCACCGCATCTTCACTCTAGATGCAGAATTTCACTCTGTCAATCGTCATAGAGATGGCAGGCCACGGCCCGCCCGCTTGCCATCACGTGCCTGGCGGGGTACTCCCGGCGGCAGCGATCCATGGCGAACGGACAGCGCGGATGGAAGTGGCAACCCGACGGCGGGTCCAGCGGGCTCGGCAGGTCGCCCTCGACACCGCGCTCGGAGCGGGGCTCCTCGGCGTCGATCAAAGGGACGGCGGCGAGCAGCGCCTGCGTGTAGGGGTGCAGCGGCTCCTCGAACAGCTCCGCCGTCGCCGCCTCCTCGACCACCCGCCCCAGGTACATGACCACGATCCGCGTGCTCATGTGGCGGACGACGCCGAGGTCGTGCGAGATGAACAGGTAGGTCAGGTCGAGGTCGTCCTGCAGCGTGACCAACAGGTTGAGGATCTGCGCCCGGATCGACACGTCGAGCGCCGACACGGCCTCGTCGGCCACGATGAACCGCGGGCCGACGGCCAGCGCGCGGGCGATCACGATGCGCTGGCGCTGCCCGCCGCTGAACTCGTGCGGGCGCCGGTCGCCCATCGCCGGCTCCAGGCCGACCCGCTCGAGCAGCTCGTCCACCCGCCCGCGGCGCTCGCCGGGCGGGCACAGCTCGTGCACGCGCAGCACCTCGTCGAGCGCGCCGCGCACGGTCTGGCGCGGGTTCAAGGACGAGTAGGGGTCCTGGAAGATGATCTGGATCTCGCGCCGCAGCCGGCGCACGGCGCGCTTGTCGGCCATGTCGACGGCCTGGCCGGCGAACCGCACCTCACCGCTGGTCGGCTTCTCCAGCGCGAGCAGGACCCGGCCCAGCGTGCTCTTGCCGCAGCCGCTCTCGCCGACCAGCCCGACCGTCGTCCCGCTCGGCATGGCGAACGACACGTCGTCGACCGCGCGCAGCACGTCGGCGCCGCGGCCGAACATCCCGCGCCCGACCCGGTAGTGCTTGCTCAGGCCACGGGCCTCGACGAGCGGCGTGTCAGACAATCGGGGCCTCCACGGCCGCGTGGCGCCGGCAGCGCGTCGCATGCGCCGGCGCGACGTCGAGCAGCTCCGTTTCCCACTCCCGGCAGGCCTCCTCGGCGAGCGGGCAGCGCGGCTCGAACACACACGTGCGGGGCGCCTCCCGGAGGCTGGGCGGCGAGCCGCCGATCGGCTTCAGGAACCGGCTCGGGTTCGCCGCCCGGGGCAGCGACTCGACCAGCCCCACGGTGTACGGGTGCCTGGGTGCGCGCAGCAGCTCGCGCACCGGCGCCGTCTCGACGAGCTGTCCGCCGTACATCACGGCCACGCGGTCGCACGTCTGGACGATCACCCCGAGGTCGTGGCTGACCAGCACGATGCTCATCCCGAGCTCGGCCCGCAGTCGCCTCAGCAGGCGCAGGATCTGGTCCTGGATCGTCACGTCGAGCGCGGTGGTCGGCTCGTCGGCCAGCAGCAGCTTGGAGCCGCAGGCCAGGGCGATGGCGATCAGCACGCGCTGACGCATGCCGCCGCTGAACTCGTGCGGGTACTGGCGCAGCCGCCGCTCGGGCGAGCCGATGCCGACCTGCTGCAGCAGCTCGACCGCCTTCGCCCGGCGCTGCCCGCGGTCGAGGTCGGTGTGCCGGCGCAGCGTCTCCGTCAGCTGCTCGCCGACCTTCAGGACCGGGTTCAGGTAGCTCATCGGGTCCTGGAAGATCATCGAGATGCCGGCGCCGCGGACCGCCCGCAGCTCGCGCTCGCGCATCGTCACCAGGTCGTCGCCGTGGAAGCGCGCCTCGCCCGTCACGTGCGCCGAGCCGGGCAGCAGCCCGATCATGGCCCGCAGCGTCGCGCTCTTGCCGCAGCCGCTCTCTCCCACCAGGCCGAAGATCTCGCCGGAGCGGACGTCGAAGCTGACGCCGTTGACCGCGTGCACCGTGCGGGTGCCGTCGTAGCGGACCGCCAGGTCGCGCACCGCCAGCACCGTCTCCGTCGGCCGCGCCGCCGTATCGGCGGCCAGGACCCGGTCGTCCGCCGCGCCCATCACCGCTCCCCCCGCAGCATGTCGGCCAGGTTGTCGCCGATCAGGCTCAGCCCGACCCCGAACAGCGCGATCATCACGCCCGGTACGGCGGCGAGCCACCAGTTGGTGGCGATGTACTCCTGGGCGTCGGCGATCATCTTGCCCCACTCCGCCGTGGGGTCGGCCACGCCGAGCCCCAGGAAGCCGAGCGCCGCGCCGATGCTCACGTTGTTGACCGCGTCGACCATGGCGAACACGAGCGCCGGCGCGGCCGCGTTGGGCAGCACGTGGCGGAACATGATCCGCCAGTTGCCGTAGCCGAGCGCGCGGGCCGCGGTCGTGTAGTCGCGCTGCTTGAGCACGAGCACCTCGCCGCGCACGATGCGCGCGTAGGCCACCCAGGTGACCGCCCACATGGCGATCAGCATGTTCAGCAGCCCGCCGCCGAGGATCGCGATGATCGCCAGCACGAGCACGATCAGCGGGAAGGCGAAGACGATGTCGACGAGCCGCATCATCACCGAGTCGACGCGGCGGCCCGAGTAGCCCGCCACAAGGCCGTAGAGCGAGCCGAACGTGCAGGTCACCGTGGTCGCGGCGAACGCGATCAGCAGGTCGACGCGGCCGGCGTAGAGGACGCGGCTGAGCAGGTCGCGCCCGTACTGGTCGGTGCCGAGCAGGTGCCCGGGCGAGAATGGCGGCTCCAGCGCGTGCAGCAGGTCCTGCTGGTTGGGGTCGTAGGGCGCGAGCAGCGGCGCGAACACGGCGGAGAGCGCGATCAGGACGACGAGCACGATCCCCACGATCAGCGGCACGCGCCCGCGCAGCCGCACCCACGACAGCGGCGTGCGCGGCGTGGCGACGGTGACGGGCGCGGCGACGGGCTCGTTGAGGAGGTCGCTCATCTCAGTCGAACGAGACGCGCGGGTCCATGACGGCGTAGGCGACGTCGGTCATCAGGTTGATCGCCACGACACAGAAGCCGAAGACGAGGATGATCCCCTGCACGACCGAGAGGTCGCGGGTGTTGATCGAGGAGGCCAGCAGCTGGCCGAGGCCCGGCAGCGCGAACACGTTCTCGATGATCACGGTGCTGCCGATCAGGTAGGCGAGGTTGACGCCGATCACCGTCACGCCCGCGATCAGGGCGTTCCGCAGCACGTGCCGGTTGAGCACGCGCAGCGTCCCGAGGCCCTTGGCCTTCGCGGTGTCCAGGTAGTCCGCCTGCAGCACCCCGAGGATGCTGTTGCGCAGCGTGCGGGTGAGGATCGCCCCGAAGCCGAGCGCGATCGTCAGCGCCGGGAGGAACAGGTGGTAGAGGTGGCCGGTGACGCCTGTCCCGTAACCCGAGACCGGGAAGATCGGGAACTTGAGGCCGAACAGCAGGATGAGGATCAGCCCCACCCAGAACGGCGGCATGGCGAAGATGACCAGGAACGAGACGCGCGTGGTCTGGTCGGCCACGCCGTTGCGCCGCAGCGCGCTCAGCGTGGCCAGCGGGACGCTGATGACGATCGCCAGCACGGTCGAGTAGACGGCCAGCCACAGCGTCACCGGCAGCCGCTCGCTGATCAGCGAGGTGACCGACTGGTGGTAGTAGATCGACTGCCCGAGGTTCAGCCGGAACAGGTTCTCCATGAACAGGCGGTACTGCTCGGCGACCGACTTGTCGAGCCCGAGGTTGTGGCGCAGCACCGCGGCACGCGCCGGCGTCCAATGGGCGCCGAGCATGACCGAGGTGGGGTCGCCCGGGATCAGCCGCAGGATGAAGAACGCGATGATCGTCACGCCGACCACCACGGGCACGGCCTGGAGCAGGCGCCCGCGCAGGAAGCGGAAGCGGCCCATCTACGCCAGGCCCTCCTGCGCCAGGCGCCAGGCGTCGTAGCGGCCGCCGGAGATCGCCGGGTCGCGCGACGCGGCCAGCGCCACGAAGCCCGGCGCCAGCTCGGCCGGGTCGACCCACTCCGCGCGCGCCGCGGCGTCATACGTGGTCTCGGACATCGGCGTGTGCATGGCCTTGCCGGGCGTGACCGAGACGACGCGGACGCCGAACGGCTCGAGCTCCAGCGCGAGCGTCCGCGTCAGGCCCTCGAGCCCGAACTTCGACGGGCAGTATGCGGACTCGCCGACGAAGCCGCGGATCCCCGACTCGGAGGTGACGTTGACGATCAGCCCGTTCCCGCGCGCCTTCATGGCGGGGATGAACGCGCGCGAGTACAGGAACGGCCCGCGGAGGTTCGTCGCCACGATCTTGTCCCACTCGGCCGGCGTGGTGTCCTCGATCGGCTTGACCGCGATGATCCCGGCGTTATTGACCAGGATGTCGAGCCGGCCGTGGCGGTCCAGCACGGACGCGGCCACTTCACCGGCCCGCTCCGCGTCGCCCACGTCGGCGGCCACCGCGTCCAGCGACAGGGCCTCCGCGACCGCGACGGCACGGACCTCCTCCAGCTCGGAGGCGTGCAGCGACAGCGCGACCACGCGCGCTCCCGCCCGGGCCAGGCCGAGCGCGACGGCCCGGCCGAGCCCGGCCCCGGCGCCCGTGACGAGCGCCACCCGGTCCTGCAGCGCGCCCATGGCGCCGTTACGCCGCCGCCTCTTGCCCCGCGCGCAGCCCCAGCAGGTCGGCGAGGTTGCGCTCGGACCGCAGCTCGGGCTCGATCCGGCCGGCCGCCGCGGTCATCAGCGGCGTGACGCCGGGACCGTGGCCGCCGCGCGGGCTGTCGCCGTGGGCCACCACGCCGATCGTCAGCGCGCCGGCCAGGTAGCCCGGGCCCCAGCGCGTGTCGAAGTCGCGCAGCGCGACGATGTCGCCGAGGCGCAGGGCGTCGAGACCGGCCGCGCGCAACGCCGCCTCGTCCTCGGTCTGGATCTGGATCGCGCCGCTCTCGGCCTGCAGCCCCGCGCCCGCGCCCGCGAGCAGCGGCGGCACCTCGGCGACCACCGGGACCGTCAGCACGCCCGGCTCGCCGGCCCGCACCTCGAGCGCGTCCAGCAGCGCCGGCGAGCAGCTCTTGAGCTGCACGTCGGGGTAGTCGCTGAGCGCGAGGCTGCGGCCCAGCGCGCGGATCAGGATCTTGTCCTGGATCGCCAGGCGCTCGAGCACGTCGGGGGCGAAGTGGACGATCACGTGGTCGGCGAAGCGGCCGCTCTTGCCGATCACGGTCCCGCGCGCGCCCTGGGCGCTCCCACTGGCCACGATCGCCTCGTTGCCGACGCAGGCGATGACATTCAGCGCGTGGTTGGGCCCGTCGGCCGGGCTCTTCACGCTCACGCCCGGCTGGACCATGTCCGCCGTCCAGCCGAACGCGCTGTCGCCGACGCGGACGTTGTAGACGATCCCGCCGGGCGGGACGAGCAGGCGCGGGCGCCCGTCGGCGCCGATCACGTACGGGCTCGCCGGCAGCGTCGGCAGCTCGGGCGAGGAGACCTGGCCCTGGACGGCGACGCCGACGATCTGGCTGCGGTTGTCGAACACGACGTTCCCCCTCGAATCAGCCGGTCACGGCGTAGGAGCTGACATGGTCGCCCGGCCGGCGGGCCTCGATCTCTTCCCGCGTGCGCAGGCCCAGCCGGACGGCGATGTTGGCCTCCGGGTCGCGCACCGTGGTGATGACATGCTCCTCGCGGCAGGTGAGCAGATCCAGGACCCCCGGTCCATGTCCGGTCCAGGCCGAGTCGCCGTGGATGATGAGCCCGATGGTCATCGCGCCCTGGCGGTAGCCGCGGCCCCACATGTGGTTCGTGTCCGGGACGGCCACGATGTCGCCCAGGCGCAGCCGGTCCAGGCCGAGCTCGGCGATGTGCGCCCGGTCGCCGGTCATGAAGTCCTGGTCGACATAGTCGGCCATCAGCTCGGCGCCGGAGCCCATCAGATACGCGGGGATCTCGTTCACCACCGGCACGAGCAGCGCGCCGTCGGGCGCGGTGTCGAGCCGCAGCGCCTCCAAGAGCCGCGGGCTGACCTTGTGGGTGAGCACCCCCGGGTGGTCGAGCAGCTCGAGCCCCGTGCCGACGGCCCGGATCTGGATCGTGTCGCCGATGGCCAGCAGCTCGATGTCCTCGGGCGGGAAGTCGACGAGCAGGTGCGCGTGCTCGCCGGTCAGCGTCCCGCGCGCGCCGGCGCAGGCGCCCGAGGTGACCACGGCCTCGTTGCCCATGCAGGCCAGGTAGTGGAGCGCGTGCTCGGGGCCGTCGAGTGGGTTGCGCACCGAGACGCCGGGCTCCAGATGGTCGACCTCCCACCCGAAGGCGGGATCGCCGCAGCGGTGGGTGAAGCAGATCCCGGCCATCCCGATGCCCACCGTGGCCCTGCCCTCGGACGTGGCCTGGTACGGCAACCGGGTCAGCCCCGGCGGCCACACCTCCCCGGAGACGGACACCTCGACCAGCGAGTCGGCGTTCGTGCGCAGCATCAGCCCTCCTTCAAGACGTGCAGCGGCGCCTCGCCGCGGGCGAAGCGGACGACGTTGGCCAGCACGTCGCTCATCTGGTTCACCCGCGCGCCGCCGGTCCCGCCGCCGATGTGCGGCGTGACGATGACGTTGGCCAGTGCGAGCAGGGGATTGTCGTACGGAACAGGCTCCTCCACGAACACGTCGAGCCCGGCGCCGCGCAGGCGACCGGACGAGAGCGCGTCCACCAGCGCCGGCTCGTCGACGAGCGGACCGCGCGCGATGTTGACGAGGTACGCCTCGGGGCGCATCAGCGCGAGCTCGCGGGCGCCGATGATCTTGTCGCTCTCCGGCGAGTGCGGCAGCGACAGCAGGACGAAGTCCGACGCGGCGAGCAGGTCGTCGAGCGGCCTGTACGCGACGCCAAGCCGGCGCTCGATCGCCTCCGGCAGCCGCGTCCGCTTCGTGTAGAGCACGTCCATCCCGAGCGCCCGCGCCCGCACGGAGACCTCCGTGCCGATCTCGCCGTAGCCGACGATGCCCAGCGTGTGGCCGTGCACCTCGAGCAGGTGCGGCAGCTTCATCCACTGGAAGGCGAACGTGCGCTGGCTGGTCGGCGCGGGCGTCAGGCCCAGGTCGCGGTAGCCGCCCTGCACCGTGGACGCGTGGGCCACGATCAGCTGCTTGGACAGCGCGAGGATGAGCGTCGTGGCCAGTTCGGCCACGGCGATGCAGCCGCGCAGCGGCATCGTCGCCACCGTCACGCCGGCCGCGCCTGCGGCGCCCAGGTCGATGCCGTCCTCGCGCGCGCCGTACTTCTGCAGGAAGCGCGCGCCCGGGGCGGTCGCCAGCACCGCCGCGTCGACCGCGGCCGACTTGGTCACCAGCGCGTCGGCGCCCGCGCCGTCCAGGTTGACGACCCGGAACCCCTCGGGGACGAGCTCGTTGCCCAGCTCGAGGTCGGCGTCGGGCTGCTCGTCCACCCAGGCGATGACGAACTCGCTCATGCCGCGAGCACCGCCTCGATGCGCTCCATGGCCACGATCAGCTCGGGCTCGGGGACGAGCCAGGCCAGCCGCATGTAGTCCGCCCAGGCCTCGCCGAAGCCGGTGCCCGGGAAGATCAGCACGTGCGCCTCCTCCAGCAGCTTGAGCGACAGCTCGGGCGCCGGGATGCCGGTCGAGGCGGCGTTGAGGAACACGTAGAAGCCGCCGCGCGGCTCCCCGTAGCTGATGCCGAGCCGGTCGAGCGAGTCGAGGACGATCTTGCGCCGGCGCGTGTAGATCTGCCGGTACTCCTCGACGACGTCCATCGGGCCGGTGAGCGCGGCCACGCCGGCCGCCTGCGAGACCACCGGCGCGCAGGTGCTGACGATCGCCTTCCGGCGCCGCGCCTCGGCCATCACCGGGTGCGGGCCGCCCAGGTAGCCGAGCCGCCAGCCCGTCATGCAGAACGTCTTCGAGAAGCCGTTCACGGTGACGGTGCGCTCGGACATGCCGGGGAGCGATCCGATGCTCAGGTGCTCGTGCGGGTCATAGACGAGCTTCTCGTAGATCTCGTCGGAGATGACGTAGAGGTCGTGGCGCTGCGCCACGCCGGCCAGCGCGCGCAGGTTCTCGGGCGTGACCGTGCCCGCCGTGGGGTTGTTGGGCGAGATCAGCAGCAGCGCCTTCGTGCGCGGCGTGATCCGCTTCTCCACCTCGTCCGGATCGAGGTCGAACCCGTCGGCCTCGCGCGTGGGCACCGAGACCATCGTCGCCCCGGCCATCTTGATCGCGATGTCATAGGACGTGTAGCGCGGGTCGGGCACGAGGATCTCGTCCCCCGGCTCCAGCAGCGCCTGCACGGCCAGGAAGAGGCCCTCCTGGCCGCCGGTGGTGACCACCACGCCGTCCGGACCGCCGACGTCCACGCCGTTCTCGCGCCGCAGCTTGTCCGCTACCGCGGCCCGCAGCTCCGGCGTGCCGGCGGGGTCGCTGACCCGGTCGGCGTCGCCCCGGTCGATCGCCGCCTTGGCCGCCTCCACGATGTGGGCCGGCGTCGGCAGGTCCGGGTCCCCGCGGCCGAGCGCGATCACGTCGTCGACGCGCGCGGCCAGGTCCATCAGGCCATAGCGGATACGGGTGCCGCCGTCCGCGAGCCGATCGCCCCCGGGGCGCGTGGTGGTCGGCTCGGTCATGCGGTCTCCTCGTGATCGTGGGCGGTGAGCGCGGCGGCCAGCCGCCGGCCGGCGAGCCGCAGCCGCTCGGGCGACTCGGTGAGCGACAGCCGCAGCCAGCCGGACAGCCCGACGGTGTCGCCGGGCGCCGCGCGCACGTCCGCCGCTGCGGCCGCGTCGTCGCCGCCCTGGACGAGCACGTGCCAGCCCGCCGCCGGCGCGACGCACCGGGCGCCGCCCGCGTCGAGCGCGGCCACGAGCGCGGCGCGCCGCGCGCGCACCTCGGCCTGCGCCTCGCCCACGCGGTCCTGCGGGCCGCGCACGGCGGCCAGCGCGGCGTACTGGGAGACCGCGGGGCTGCAGATGCTCAACGCCTGCTTGAGCGCGATCATCGGGCCGAGCAGCGCCTGCGGCCCGGCCAGGTAGGCCACCCGCCAGGCCTCCAGGCCCCAGATCGCCGAGAAGCCGTTGATGGTGACGGTGCGCTCGGCCATCCCGGGCAGCGCGGCGATGCTGCGATGGACGGCGCCGTCGTGCAGCAGCGGCTCGAGGCTCTCCACCGCGACCACGGTCAGGTCGTGCTCGCCGGCCACGCTCGCGAGTGCGGCCAGCTCCGCGTCGCCGGGCGCGATCAGGCCCGGCGCTCGCAGCACGATCACCTTGGTCCGGTCGGTCACCGCCTGGGCCACGGCGTCGGCGTCGAGGGCGAGCCCGCGCTCGGGGTCGGACGCCAGCGCGCGCGGCGTGGCCCGGGCCAGGCTCACGATGTCGGCGTCTCCGGCGCGGGCGGGCGCGGCCAGGATCGCCTCGTCGCCGGGCTCGAGCAGCACGTGCAGCGCGACCCACAGCGCCTCCTGCTCGCCGCAGGTGATGAGCACCTCGCGCTCGGGGTGCACCGCGATCCCGTTCTCGGCGGCCAGCTTCTCCGCCACGGCGCGGCGCAGGGGATTGATCCCCGGGCGCGTCGTGTAGTGCGTCTCGCCCGCGTCGAGCGCGTCCTTGGCCCCTTGGCGGACGTGCGCGGGCGTCGGGAGGCCGAGGTGGTCGGCGGACAGGTCGATCACATCGGTCATCGGGTCGCCTCCACGGCGCGTCGCAGCTCGAGCGCGACCCGGCGGACGTCGTCGGCGGCGAGCTCTGGGTAGATGGGCAGGCACAGCAGCTCTTCCGCGAGCCGGTCGGTGTTCGGGAACGACCCGGCCGGGCGGTCGCGGTAGACGGGCTGCCGGTGCAGGGGCGGGACGTAGAGGAGGGAGGTCTCGACTCCGCGGCCGGCGAGGTCGGCTCGCACCGCGTCGCGCCGGGGGACGCGGACGACGTAGTTGCGGTAGGCATGCGTCACGCCGGCCGGGACGCTCGGCGTGATGACCGGCGAGCCGGCCAGCAGCTCGTCGTAGAGCGCGGCCACCGCCCGGCGGCGGCGCGCCGCGTCCGGCAGGTGGCGGAGCTTCACGCGCAGGATCGCGGCCTGCAGCAGGTCGAGGTGGCTGTGGTAGCCCTCCGCCTCCAGGCGCTGGCGCCCGTCCGGGCCGGCCATCGCCTCGCGGAACGGCTCGCCGTACCCGGCCAGCAGCCGGGCGCGATGGGCCAGGTCCGCGTCGTCGGTGGTGATCAGGCCGCCGTCGCCGTAGGCGCCGAGCACCTTGGCCGGCGCGAAGCTGAAGGAGGCGATGCGGCCGAGCGAGCCGGCCGGGCGGCCCCCCACCGTGGCGCCGAAGGCCAGCGCCGCGTCCTCCACGAGCGCGACGCCGCGTGGCTCGGCCAGCGCGCGCAGCTCGCCCACCGGCGCGGGGAGGCCATACAGGTGGACGGCCACGATCGCCTTGGTGCGCGGCGTGATCGCCGCGGCCACCCGCTCCGGGTCGAGGTTGTGGGTGGCGAGATCGACGTCGGCCCACACGAAGGTCGCGCCGGTGTGGCTGATCGCCGCGCAGGTGGAGATGTCGGTGTTCGGCGGCGCGATCACCTCGTCGCCCGGCCCGACGCCGAGCGCGCGCAGGGCGAGGAACAGCGCGGCGAGCCCGCTGCCCACCGCGACGGCGTGGGCGGTCCCGCACGCCGCGGCCAGCTCGTCCTCGAGGCGCCACAGGTCCTCGCCCCGCTCGTACTCGCCACCGGCGAGGATCGCCGCGATGGCCGGGTCGAGCTCGGCGCGCAGCGCGGCGTAGCCGGCGCCGAGGTCGCTCGTGGGGATCAATTCGCCTCCAGCGGCGCGACGTCCAGCGCCTCGGCTGCGGCTGCCAGCTCGTCGAGGCGCTCGGCGTCGATCGGTACGCCCTCGCGTCGCCGCTGCTGCGCGCGCTCCCACTCGATCTGGCCGGGCAGCTTGATCTCCTGCGCGCCCGGCGCGAGCGGGGCGGAGACGATCTGCTCGATCAGCGCGTCCATCCGCGCCCGGAAGTCGGCGACCGGCGTGAAGCGGCCGATGTCGATGGCGATCAGGAGGTGGCCGACGTCCTGGTGGTCGGGCCCGAAGCAGTCCAGCCCGAACGCCGATCCCGTCAGCACGCCCGTCAGCGCGTCGACGACCACCGCGAGCGCGTAGCCCTTGGGCCCGCCGAGCGGGAACAGCGCGCCGAGCATCGCCGCGGACGGGTCAGTGGTCCGCTCGCCGCCCTCCGTATAGGCCCAGTCGTCGGGAATCGGCAGCCCGAGCCGCTCGTGCCAGCGGATCATGCCCTTGCCCGACGTGCTGTTGGCCATGTCGAGCAGCACGGGCCATTCGCGGCCGCTGGGCACGGCGACGGCCCAGGGGTTCGTCCCCACCACCGCCGTCGCGGCGCCCCAGGGCGCGATCTCCGGGCCGGCGTTGGTGAACGACAGGCCGATGCACCCGCGCTCGAGCGCGCGCTCGGCGTAGTACGCGGCGACGCCGAAGTGCGTGCTGTCGCGCACGCCGACGGCGCCGATGCCGGACTCGGCCGCCAGGTCCAGCGCGAGCTCCATCGCCCGCGTCGCGGCCACGTGGCCGGAGGCGCGGTGCGCGTCGAGGAGCGCCGTGGCCGGCGCCCGGCTCACCGTCTCCAGCCGCGCCGCCGGGTCGATCACCCCGGCTTGGATGCGGGCGTGGTAGCTGCCGATCCGCGAGACGCCCTGGCCCTGGCCGGGCAGCGAGCGCAGCGAGCCGGCCAGCAGCACGTCGGCGAACGTCTCGGCGTCGGGCGCCCGGAAGCCCATGCGCGCGGCGCAGCCGCGGCAGAAGCGCTCGAGCTCCGGGTACGGGACGAGGACCGTCGGTACGGTGGGCGCAGAGGACATGGCGAGATCGCCCGGAGGCGATCGCCGGGACGCAGTTTCAATCTAAGCGCAGATTTTCACTCTGTCAAGCCGCGCTCAGAACGTGGGCGGGGTGCAGACGAAGATCATCTCCACCGTCTCCGCGCCCGCGTTGCCGAACGAGTGCACGAGCGCGCTGTCGAACGAGATCGAGTCGCCGGCCTCCAGCAGGTAGACCATCCCATTGACCGTCACCGACAGCGCGCCGGAGACCACGGTCATGAACTCCTCGCCGGCGTGCGCGAACGGCGTCTCCTCGGTGGTGACGCCCGGCGGGATGATGTAGCGGACCACCTGCAGCGAGCGATCGAGGTCGGGGGTCATCATCAGCGCCGAGACGTCCTCGTCGTCGATCACGTGCGGGCTCAGCTCGCGCTGCTCGCCGCGGCGCACCACGGGCGACGCCGTGCGCTCCACGTGCAGCAGCCGCGCCACCGGGACGTCGAGCGCGTGGGCGATCTTGATCAGCGTGAAGAAGGCCGGATTGCCCTTGCCGCGCTCGAGCTGGCTGAGCCCGCCGATGCTCAGACCGCTCGTCCGGGAGATGTCCTCGAGCGTCAGCCCCTGCTCCTGACGCAGCCGCCGCAGCTGCTCCCCGAAGGCGCTCTGCAGGATGACCGGGTCAGGATGTCGATCCGACATGGACCACGAGTCTAAGCCTGAGCCGAGCGCCTTGACGACGGTCTGAGCGGGCTCTACGGTGACCCGGGATGAGCGTGGTCAGACACACGCCCGAGTCCCTCGCCCGCTGGGAGGAGGCCGACTCGCAGGACCCGGCGCGCGCCAAGCTGCGCGAGCTGACGGTGGCCTACGTGAGGGCTCAGGGCGGGCTGATGCTGGACGTCTGGCGCCTGTACATGGGGCCGTGGTTCGGCGAGCCGGAGATGATGCTGCTCTCGGAGGTCGCCGAGCGGCTCGGCATCTCGGAGTGGCACGCGGAGAACATCGTCCGGGCCACGGACGCGGCGGTCGTCCCGCAGTGGCGGCGCACCGCCGAGTTCCGCGACTCCGAGCTCGGCGAGGCGGCCCAGCTGTCCTGGCCCGCCGCGTTCCAGCACGTCCTGCGCTTCCCCGACGACGGCAGCGAGGGTTAGCCGCCCGCGTAGCGGGCGGCCACGACCCGCGGCTGCTCGACGGGTCGGCCCGCCTGGATCGACCAGGCCAGCCGGACGTACTGCGCGTGGCTCCACAGCAGCGGCGTGGCCGAGAGCGTGCCGCTACCGACCGGGCCGCCGCCCGGGAAGTCCGGGCTCCAGACCTGCTCGGGCAGCATGCCGCCATCGTTGGCCGCCGCGCCCATGTGCGCGAGCTGTGCGCGCGCGTCGGACGGGTCGCCGGCCAGCAGGTCGTACTCGCCGCGCTCGCCGCCGAAGATCGGCCAGACGCGCCCGATCGTCGTGTTGTTCGCCCAGTCGGTGGTCGGGTTGGCCGGGAAGCCGACGTCCCAGGGCGAGCCGTCCTTCTTCTCCCCGTAGCCGTCGAAGTCGTAACGGTGCCAGAACGGCCCGTCGCGGAGCTGCTGGTCGACCACCGCGATCGTGTTGCGGATCACGGGGTCGCTCGCCGGCTTGACGCCGAGGCGGACGAGCTCGAGGAAGCTGGGATCGACGACCGCGCGCTGGTCGACGCCGTTCGGGCCGCTGTCGCCGATGTCGTAGGGGGTGCCCGCGTCCGGGTTGCCGTCCTTGGTCACGCGCAGGTAGTAGGGACGCGGCGAGAACGGGCCGTTCGTGGTGGCCGTCCAGCCCTGGATGCGCCGCTGCCAGTCGTCGGCGGTCTGCAGGTAGCGCGCGGCCGAGGCCGGGTCGCCGTCGCGGCGGGCGATGTCGGCGGCGCAGACCAGCCCGGCGATCTCCGCCGCGGTCGTGCCCGGCGAGTAGCCGCCCTGGTTCTCCCAGCGGTCCTGCGGCGTGTCCGGCGCGCCCGGGTAGCTCACCAGGAAGTCCGCCGCCCGCTTGATGTGGTCGCGGTAGAGCGCGCCGCCGGTCTGACCGGTCTGCCAGGCGAGCACGATCGGCAGCGCCACCTCGTCCAGCTGCAGGTTCGTCCAGTGCGGCGTGCCGTCGACGGTCGAGTTCTGCGGGAACGAGCCGTCGGGCTTCTGCTGGCGATCGAACAGGTAGTCGACGGCGCGGCGCGCGCCCGCCGTGTCGCCGGCGGCCAGCAGCGCGCTGGCGATCTGGTAGAGGTCGCGCGCCCACACCAGGTGGTACGCGCCCGAGGGGTTCTCCAGCCCGGTGCCCCAGGCCCAGGGCATCGTCGGCGAGGCGACGTAGGCGCCCCGGTAGGTCTTGTCCTCGCTGGCCGCGAGCGTCATCACCGACGTCTCGTAGAGCGCGCGGTTCGCCGCCGCCGGTGGGCGCTTCAGGCCGGCGAGGTAGCGCGCCCAGCCGCGGGCATAGGCCTGCTGAGCCGTGCTGTCGGCCAGCGAGGCGCGCGCCGCTGAGCGCGCGGCCGCCGGACCGGACCCGAAACCGACCGCGAGCGTGGTCCGCCGCCCGCCGCGCAGCCCGGTCAGCTGCGTGCGGCCCGTCTGGACCACGTTGCCGTCCGGCGCCGACGTGTAGGTCCAGTCCATGTGGAAGTCCTGCAGGTCCGTGTAGCCGTCGCTGGCGCCGAGGTAGCCGCTCGAGGTGCGCGTGAACTGCGGCGAGGCCACCATCGCGCTGCCCATCGACGCGTCGCCGGCCACGAGCGCGTGCCGCGTGCTCGTGCCGCTGTCGTCCATCCCGTTGTTGGAGAGGCTCGGGTCGAGCACGGCGTAGGCGCTGAGCTTCCGGCCGCTCAGCGAGGTCAGCCGCACGGCCACGCGCACGACGTCGCGCGCCGGGTCCGTGGAGTAGGTCTTGACCACCCGGAAGCGCCCCGGCTCCTCGTCGACCTGCCGGTAGACGAGGTCGCCCAGCGGCTGGACCGCCCGCCGGCTCGCGGCGCTGTCGCGCTCGGCGAACGTCTTCCCGTCGGAGACGACGAGGTCGAGCGTGCGCACGCTCGGCGTGCCGAGGTCGGGATAGAACACCTCCGTCATCCCGCCTTGACCCAGCGTGAACCAGACGTGGCTCGCCGTGGTCGCGGACGTGCCGAACCCGTGCTTGTCGGCGCTCGTCCACGTCGCGTTCGCGCCGGGCGCTCCCGGCGCCGTCGCCGCGCGCGCGGCCGTGGTCATGCTCATCGTCAGCGCCGCCGCCAGCAGCGCCACCCCTGCGGACTTCGTCATCTCGGCTCTCCTCTCCCGCCCCGGGTCGCCTACCCGGTGAGCGCCTTCGTCAGTCCGCGGGCAGCGCCGCGCGCAGGAAGCGCAGCCAGTTGGCGCCCAGCACGCCGGCGCGGGCCTCGGCGGGCGCGAGGTCGCCGATGCGCGGCCAGTCGGCCACCGAGTCCAGCTCCAGCGGCGTCTCGCCACGGCCGTGTCCCGCGTCGACGTCGCTGCCGATGCCGACCCGCTCCCAGCCGGCGATCCCGGCGATGTGGCGCAGGTGGGCGGCGGCGTGCTCGGCCAGCGTCACCGGCGGCGCGCCGGCCGACCAGCCCGGCGCCAGGAAGTCGTTGAGCATGGCGAGCCCGATCACGCCGTCGCGCTCGGCCACCGCGCGGATCTGCTCGTCGGACAGGAAGCGGTTGAGCGGAATCCGGCCGGGGGCGGAGGTCATCAGCGCCCGGGCCGTCGCGTGTGTCACGCACAACGCGTGCTGGGGGAGCGGCAGCGCCTGCGCGAACGCCTCCTCGGACAGGTGGCTGGCGTCGTGGATGACGCCGAGGTCGGCCATCGCCTCCAGCAGCTCGGCGCCGATCGGCGCCAGGCCGCGGTCGGACCCGGTCCCGCCGGCGTAGCGCGTCGGCCCCCAGGCCAGCCCGATCATCCGCACGCCGCGCCGCCACCACTCCGGCAGGTCCCCGACCGCGACGATCGGGTCCGCGCCCTCGATCAGCAGCAGCAGGCCCGGAACGCGGTCGCCGGCGAAGCGGGCCAGGTGGTCCTCCAGCGTCGCCCGGCCGGTGACGATCCGCACGGCGCCGCGCGCTTCCCAGTCGCGGTAGACGCCCAGCATCTCCAGCGCCTGCGCCTCGGCCTCCTCGGGCGTGCGGTAGCCGTCCTCGGACGGCCCGAGCCAGGCGTCGGCGGGCTCCGCGAACAGCGTCGCGCCGACCAGCGCCACGCCCGCCGCCCCGAGCTCCGGCAGCGAGGTCAGCGCGCCCGACTCCCGCTCGGCGGGCACGGTGAGGTCGCGCCCGCTGTCCGCGCGGTCCAGGCGAGGTCGAGGTGGGCGTCGACGATCACCGGGCGCGCTTGCGCAGTGCCGCGAACTCCGCCCACGGGCGGGTGTTGGCCACCTGCTCCGGGGTCAGCCAGGCGCGCCGCGCGGTGGCGATGCCGTAGCGCAGCAGGTCGAAGTTGCGGGCGCGAGTGGGCGTCGGAGTCGACCAGCACCAGCACGCCCGCCTCGGCGGCCGCGCGGGCGTGGACCTCGTTCATGTCGCGGCGGTCGGGCGCGGCGTTGATCTCGATCATCGTGCCCGTGCGCGCGGCCGCGGCGATCACCTGCGTGCATGTCGAGCGCGTATGGCGGGCGCGTCTCGATCTTGCGGCCGGTCGGATGGCCGATGGCGTCGACCAGCGGGTGCTCGATCGCGGCGACCATGCGGTCGGTCATCGCGGCCTCGGACATGGCGAACGACGTGTGGACCGAGGCGATCACCCAGTCCAGGCGGGCCAGCAGCTCGTCCGGGTAGTCGAGCGAGCCGTCGGGCAGGATGTTGACCTCGCTGCCGGCCAGCACGGCTGAGCCCGTCGAGCGCGGTCGTTGAGCGCGGCGATCTCGTCGATCCGCGCCTCCAGCGCCTCCGGCGTGACGTGGTTGCCGAAGCCGTGCGACGCGGAGTGGTCGGTGATCGCCAGGTACTCCCAGCCGCGGGCGAGCGCCGCCTCGGCCATCTGCTCGAGCGTCTGGCGCCCGTCCGACAGCGTCGTGTGGCAGTGCAGGTCGCCGCGCAGGTCCTCAGCGTCGACCAGCCGCGGCAGCGTGCCCTTCGGCCGCCGCCTCCAGCTCCCCGCGGCCCTCGCGCAGCTCGGGCGGGATCCACGGCAGCCCGAGCCGCGCGTAGACCTCCTCCTCGGTGGCGCAGCGCGTCGTCTCGCCCGTCGCGTCGTCGAGGATGCCGTACTCGGAGACGTGCAGCCCGCGGCGCACCGCCGCCTCGCGCAGCTGCACGTTGTGCGCCTTGGCGCCGGTGAAGTGCTGCAGCACGTTGCCGAACTGGTCGGGCGCGACGACGCGCAGGTCGACCTTCATGCCCGAGTGCGTGACCACGCGCGCGCCCGCCTCGCCGCTGACTGCACGGACTCGCACCAGCGGCAGCTCGGCCAGCGTCGAGGTCAGCGCCAGCGGGTCGGACGCGGTGGCGATGATGTCGATGTCCTTCGCCGAGTCGGCCAGGCGGCGCAGCGAGCCGGCGATCTCCACCCGGTCGGACGCCGGGTGGTCGCGCAGCGCGCCGGCGATCTGCTCGGCCACCGGCAGCGCGCGCGAGAGCAGGATCCGCGGCGCGGGGCCGCCGCCGTCCTCCTGCTCGGCCAGCACGCGCAGCAGGTTCTCCTCCACCCGCGCGCCGAGCCCGCGGATCTTGCGGATCTCGCCGGCCTCGGCCTTCTCGCGCAGCGACTCCAGCGAGTCGACGCCCAGCTCGTCGTAGAGCAGCCGCGCCCGCTTGGGCCCGAAGCCGGGCAGGTGCATGACGGCGATCAGCCCGGCCGGGAACTTCGCCCGCAGCTTCTGCGGCGGCGGGGATGTCGCCCGTCTCGTCCAGCGCCCGCAGCTTCTCCTCGAGCGTCTTGCCGATGCCCGGCAGCGAGGTCACCTTGCCCTCGCGGGTGAGGCCCATGACCGACACCGAGGCGTCGCGGACGGTCTTGGCCGCGGTGCGGTAGGCGATCACGCGGTAGGACACCGCGCCGTCGAGCTCGTAGAGGTCGCCGAGCTCGTCGAAGGCGGCGGCGATCTCGGCGTTCGTCTTCATGGCATCCCGTTAACCTACGCGGCCTCCATGGCCGGCTCCGTCTGGGTGATCCTGCCGACCTACGACGAGGCCGAGAACCTGGAGCCGGTCGTGGGCGGCGTGCGCGCGGCGCTGCCCGCGGCGCGCGATGCTCGTGGTGGACGACGACTCGCGCGACGGCACGGCGCAGCTCGCCGACGCGCTGGCGCGCGCCGACGCCGCCGTCGCGGTCCTGCACCGGCCGGGCAAGGCCGGGCTCGGCCGGGCCTACATGGCCGGCTTCGCCGCCGCGCTGGCCGGCGGGGCGGACTTCGTGGTCGAGATGGACGCCGACCTCTCGCACGACCCGGCCGACCTGCCGCGGCTCGTGGCGGCCGCGCGAGGCCGGCGCCGACCTCGTGCTCGGCTCGCGCTACGTGCCCGGCGGCGGCGTCGAGAACTGGGGACTCGAGCGGCGCGTGCTCTCGCGCTTCGGCTGCGCGCTACGCCCGGAGCGTGCTCGGCGTGCGGGTGCGCGACCTGACCGGCGGCTTCAAGTGCTTCCGCGCCGACCGCGCTGCAGGCGATCGACTACCCGAGCGCGGGCGCGCAGGGCTACGTCGTTCCAGATCGAGCTGACCTGGCGCGGCGCTGCGCGCGGGACTGACCGTGGTCGAGCTGCCGATCACGTTCCGCGAGCGCCGGCTCGGGCGCTCGAAGATGTCCGCGCGGATCGCGCCGCGAGGCGGTCTGGCGCGTTCCGGCCCTGCGGTTCGGGCCGCGGCGGTGGCGGGGGCTCGTGCCCGAGGCCCCGGCTGCCGATGCAGTACCCAATGAAGGCTGATCGGACTCGCTGTCGTACAGGGCTGGCCGCAGACCGCGCGCGACGCTGCGCCGCTGGACGCCGCGCCCCCGGGTCGCGCGCCGCGGAATGGGCGCTCGGATCGCTCGTGGTCGCCGTGGCGCTGCTCGCCGCCACCTGGTACGTGGCCGTCCTCAGCCGGCCCGACCCGACGCCGTATGCCTTCCCCGGGCTGACCCGGCCCGCACACGTCGGCGACTTCCTCTTCGTCCTCTACCGCAACGGCCTCGTGCTGGCGCTGCACGCGCATGGCCTGCGTCGCCGGCTTCATCGCCGGCTCGCCGCGCTACCTGGATCCGGGCCGCGGGCTGAGCGCGCGCATGCACGCGCAACGCCGGCCGCGGCGCGATCGCCTTCGTGGCCGCCGCGACGCTGTTCTCGCTGTCCACGCAGGCCTCGCGCTCGGCATGCGGCGCCGCGCGACCTCTCGGCGGAGCTCGGCGTGTCCCCGCTCGTGCTGCTGGCGACGCTGACGCCGCACGCGCTGCCCGAGCTGTTCGCGCTCTTCCTGCCGCTGGCGGCGTGGCTGCTGGCCGGCCGCCGCGGGGCGTGGGACGAGCTGCTGGCCGCCACGCTCGCCACGACGGCGTGCGCGGTGCCGCTCGCTGATCGGCGCGGCGGCGATCGAGACCTGGGTGACACCGGGCCTGCTGCGCGGTCTGGCCGGGTAGTCTCCGCCCTGGGCCGCGCCCAGCCGGTCGCTATACTTTCTGAAGCGACCCGACCCGAGAGGACACCATGGCAGGCACCATCACCGACGTCAGCGACAGCAACTTCCAGGCCGAGGTGCTCGAGAACGGACACCGCGGTGCTGGTGGACTTCTGGGCCCCGTGGTGCGGCCCGTGCCGCGTGGTCGCCCCCGCGCTCGAGGAGATCAACTCGCGAGCGCGAGGACCTGCGCGTCGTGAAGCTGAACATCGACGACAACAGCAGACCGCCGCGCAGTACCAGGTGCTGGCGATCCCGACGATGATCCTGTTCCGCAACGGCCAGGAGGCAAGCGCATCCAGGGCGCGATGCCGAAGAACCGGATCGTGCAGCAGCTCGAGCCGGCGCTCGCCTAGAGGCGAGCCGCCAGCCACGCCTGCGCCGGCGCGATGTGCGCCGGGTCGATCTGGTGCGCGGCGTCGGACTCGTGGTACTCCACGGTCGAGGCCGCCGCGCTCCAGCTGCTCGCGCGCGGTGCGGGCGAACTGCGACGTCGATCACCGGGTCGCGGCGGCCGTGCGCGATGAACGCCGGGAGGCCCTGCGCGGTCGGTCAGCGACGGCCGCCAGCCGCCACGGTCGGGATGAAGCCGGAGAAGGCAGGATGCCCCGCCGGCGCCGGCCGGTCGGCGCCGAGGCCGAGCGCGTAGCTCATCACCGAGCCCATCGAGAAGCCGCCGAGCACGGTCCGCTCCGGGCCGATGCCCGTGCGCTCCCACAGCTCGTCGTGGAAGTCCGCCAGCGCGGACGAAGGCCGCGGCGAACGTGTCGGGGTCGGGGTAGCCGACGCGCGGCACCACGTACCAGTGGTGGCCCGGCCAGCCGGGCAGCGATCAGCGGCGCCGCGCGGCGTGACGACGTGCAGCCGGCGCGTCGGGGTCGAGCACGTCGGCGAGGCCGAGCAGGTCGTGCTCGTCGGCGCCGCGGCCGTGATGGAGGACGAGCAGGCCCTCGGCCTCGCCGGCCGCGGGACGCTCGCGGTAGGTCGAGCGCGCTCATCCGCGTCCGCGGCGCGCGGGTTCTCGACGGGCGTCAGCGGCGCCTCGAGCTGCGGCGCGCAGGTGCTCGTGCTGCGCGCGGCAGGCGCAGCGACTCGCCGAGGTGCTCGGGGTCCTCGTCGACGGCGAAGCCCGGCGTGAAGCGTGGCGATCTCGAACAGCACGCCGCTGCGGCTCGCGGAAGTAGATCGACTTGAAGTAGTCGCGGTCGCGGACGTCGGTGACCGCGCCGCCGAGCTCGCCGGATGCGCGCCTGCCAGGCGAGGTGGTCCGCGTCGGGCGACGCCCAGGCGATGTGGTGCACGCGTGCCCGCGCCCTGCGCGGCCGCGGCCGGCCGGCGGCGCGTCGTAGCCCCAGTGGAACCTGCGGTCCGGCCCGTCGAGCAGGTACTCGCCGCCGCCCAGGTGCGTGAAGCCGAGCAGGTCGGTGAGCAGCGCGCGTCGCGGACGCCGGCGAAGGCGGCGTAGGCGCGGGCGCCCTCGACGCCGGCGATCGCGTGCTCGGCCGGGATCTCCGGGTGCTGCGGCCCGCAGCGGCGGGTTGCCGTCGGCGCGACGACGAGCTCGAGCGCCAGGCCGTCGTAGTCGGCGAAGCGCAGGACGCCGTCGCCGCGCGCGGGCTCGCTGGTCGCGCCAGGCGCTGGGCCCAGAAGTCCAGCGCGCGCCTCGGAGGGCACGCCGAGCTGGAGCGTGTGGATCATCCCGGCGCCGGCGCGGCCGCGGGCCGCGCCGGGGAACTCGAACCAGGTCAGGATCGAGCCGGGCGTGCCGGGCTCGTCGCCGAAGTAGAGGTGGTAGGCCGTCGGGCTGGTCGAAGTTGACCGTCTTCTTGACCAGCCGCAGGCCGAGGAGATCGGCGTAGAAGTCGAGCGTTGGCCTGCGCGTCGCCCGTGATCATCGTGATGTGGTGGAGGCCCGTGAAGTTCATGCCGTCACTGTAGCGCGATCTGATTGCACATGCAACTACATCTGGCTGCCAGGCTTGTCCGGTGCGCATGGGCCGGGTCCTCGCTCTCGTGGCCGCCGGCCTGGCGGTGTGCATCGGCGGCCTGCTCCTCGCCGTCTACCTGTCGCGCGACGAGGACAACGTGCAGTCGGACAACCTGCTCTCGGAGGCGTTGACGCGCCAGGTGACGATCTCGCAGGACCCGGCGAACGGGCTGCACGGAGTCGTGCGGCTGGCCGACGTCGCCCCGTTCGCCTGGGACCGGGTCCTGCTGGTCGCGCCGGGTACGCCGCGCGGCGCCATCACGCGCCGGCTCGGCCGGACGTGGACCGGGATCGACACGATCGACGGCGGCGCCGAGCTGATCTTCCTGCGCGGCGGCGAGGTGGTCCGCCTCGCCGACTACCGCGGCAACGGGCGCTTCGCCGGCTTCCCGCGGCCGTTCGCCGAGCTGCCGCGCTCGCGCGCCGTGTTCGTGGTGCGCGACCTGGTGATCCGACCGCGCCGTTAACGGTTGCGGCGACGGGCCTGGCGCTGGGCGCGGGTCTTGGCGCGCGCCTTGGCCTTCGCCTGCAGCTTGTGCTTGTGCGGGCCCTGGTCGCGCGCGCGGCCGACCGAGTCGAGCTCGCCCTCCGGCAGCCCGCGGCGGGCGTCGCGGGCGATGAACCAGCCCATGATCGCGAAGCCGACCACGAGGACGCCGCCGATCAGGAAGAGCGAGTTGCGGCCGGTCGAGGAGTCGCTCGACGGCGTGGCCGTCGGCGTGGCCACGGCGGTGACGGTCGGCGCCGGCTGCGGCAGCGGGCCGAACGGGCTCTGCTGCGCCGCCGCGGCCGGAGCCAGGGCGAGCGCGAAGACGGTGGCGATGAGGGCGACGCGACGCGACATGGGCCGCCACAGGGTAGTCACGCCGGCGCCCCGGTCAACGCCCAGCGTGAGCCGGCGAACCGCGCGGCGCAGACCACGAGGCGCACGGCGATCAGCGCCAGCAGCCCCCACCACACGCCGACGATCCCCCAGCCCTGGTGCAGGGAGAGCAGCGCGATCGGGACGTAGACGGCGGCGGCGGCGAGCATCCCCCACATCAGATAGCGAGTGTCGCCCGCGCCGATGAGAATCCCGTCGAGCGCGAACACCGCGCCGTTGGCCGGCATCATCACGGCGAACAGCGGCCAGATCTCGTGCGCGCGGCGCGACGACCGCCTCGTCGCCGGTGAACAGCCGCGGGACGGCGTCGCCCAGCGCGAGCAGCACGAGCGCGAACAGCGTGCCGATGGCGACGCTCCAGCCGATCATCCGCACGGCGGCGGCCCGCGCCCCGGACGCGTCGCCGGCGCCGAGCATCCGCCCGACCATCACCTGGCCGGCCACGGCGATCGCATCGAGGATCAGCGCCAGGAAGACCCAGAGCTGGAACGCCACCTGGTGGGCGCCGAGGCTGGCCGCGCCCGACGCGGGCGAGCACCGCGGAGGCGACGAGGAACGAGCCGGTCAGCGCGGTCGTGCGGACGGCGATCTCCGAGCCGATCCGGGCCAGCGGGCGCATCTTCGCCGGGTGCGGGCGCTCGAAGCCGGCCCGCCGCTGGACGGCCACGAAGCCCAGCGCCATCCCGGCCTGGGCGATCACGGTGCCCCAGGCCGAGCCGGCCAGCCCCCAGTGGAAGCCGTACACGAACACCAGCTCGAGCGCCACGTTGGCCGTGTGGGCGCAGACGAGGATGACCAGCGGCGTCCTGAGGTCGGAGATCCCGCGCAGGAAGCCCTGGCCGGCGCCGGCGAGCATGAACAGCGGCGCGCCGAGGGCGGCGATCCGCAGGTAGACGATCGCGCCGTCGTAGACCTCGCCGGTCCCGCCCATCAGCGTGACCAGCGGTCCGGCCAGCGAGCTCGATCAGCGCCAGCAGGACGACGCCGATGCCCAGCGCCAGCCACAGCGCCTGCGAGCCGAGCGCCGCGGCCGCCTCGTCGTGACCGGCCCCGTGCAGGCGGGCCACCTGGGCGGTGGTGCCGTAGGTGAGGAAGTTGAAGATCGTGAACGCCGTCGACATCACCGTGGCGGCGATGGCCAGCGAGGCGAGCTGCGTCGTGCCGAGATGGCCGACGATCGCCGTGTCGACGAGCACGTACAGCGGCTCGGCGGCCAGCGCACCCAGCGCCGGCACGGCGAGCACGAGGATCCGGCGGTCGTAGGGCGAGCGCAGCCGCACGCCCTACGACGCTAGCGATTCCGCGGGCAGGTACGTGCGTCGTCCAGGGGGTCGCGGGCGCCGCCTGGCAAGGACGCAGACCCGCAGGAATCCCTCCGGGATTTCAAGTGGTCGAGGACACAGCCAGGCGGTGATCAGCGGCCGCTTGGCGGCGTGCGTACCTGCCCGTGGGGCCGCAGGCGCCGGGACGCTTCGACCATGGCCGAATAGCCCGTGCAGCGGCACAGGTTCCCGGCGAGCGCCTCGCGGATCTCGCGCTCCGTCGGCTCGGGGTGCTCGCGCAGGTAGGCGTCGAGCGTCATCAGGATGCCGGCGGTGCAGAACCCGCACTGCAGCGCGTGGTGCTCGTGGAACGCCGCCTGCAGCGGGTGGTCGCCCAGGCCCTCGATGGTCCGCACCGCTCGGCCGTGCGCCTGGATCGCCAGCGTGAGGCACGCGCGGACGGGCTCGCCGTCGAGCTGGACGGTGCACGCGCCGCAGACGCCGTGCTCGCAGCCCACCTTCGTCCCGGTCAGCCCGGCGTCATGGCGGATGAAGTCGCTCAGCAGCGTGCGCGGCTCGACCTCGCCGGCGTGCGGCGCGCCGTTGAGGTGCACGGTGATCCTCATGCTGGGAGCGCCGCTTGCGCCAGCGCTCTGACGAGCGCCCCCGCGTGGTCGCCGGTCGCGGCGCGGGCGAGCGCCTCGTCGAGCGTCGCGGCGCTGATCACGCGCGGCCCGAGCGTGGCCAGCGTCGTCCGGTCGGGCGCCTGGACGACGGCGACCGCCGCGTCGGCGAACGCGCCGTGCGTGCGGGCCAGCTCGGCGAACCCGGTGCGCACCCCCGGTGGCAGCGGCGCGACCTCGATCGAGTGCAGGAGCTCGCCGTCGGCGATCGCCGTCATCGGCGGCCCCTCGAACAGCTCCGCTGCGGTCAGGGTGCGCGTGCCGGCCCGCGACCGGAGGCGGAAGCGCGCGCCGAGGGCGGCCAGGGCGACGGGCAGCTCGGCCCGGGGGTCCGCATGCGCGACCGACCCGCACACCGTCCCGCGCGACCGGGTCGCCGCGTGCCCCACGTGGCGCACGGCCTGGGCCAGCAGCGGCCAGTGCCGCGCCACGAGCGGCGAGCGCTCCAGCGCCGCCTGGCGCACCGTCGCGCCGATCTGCAGCCCGCCGCCGACGCGCCGCAGGAGCCCGAGCTCGGCGATCCCGTTGATGTCGACCAGCCGCGCCGGCCGCGCGAGCCGGAAGTTGAGCAGCGGCACGAGGCTCTGCCCTCCGGCGAGCACGCGCGAATCCGGCACGGCGAGCAGCTCGAGCGCCTCGCCCAGCGTCGCGGGCGCGAAGTACGCGAACGGCGCCGGCTTCACCGCCGCCCCCGCAGGGCCAGCCCGACGAGCGCGGCCGCGCCGGCGGCGGCGAGCGCCCGCTTGGCCGGCGCGGAGAGGCCGCGCGCCGCGGGCGCGGGCGCGGGAGGAGCGACCGGCGCGGCCATCGCAGGCGCGGCGGCGCCGGCCACCGCCGCGAGCAGCGCTCCCGCTGCGACGTCGCCGAACACCTCGGCGGCCAGCGCCACCTCCGTGCCCGCTCCGGCCGGTGACAGCGCGGCGGTGACCGTGGCCGTGGCCGGCGACGCGCCGCGCACGCCCTGCAGGCGGAAGCGGGCGACGCGCTCGTCGTCGTCGACCTCCTCCAGCACGGCGGTGCCGGTGTAGCCGGCGAGCGCGCCGCGCAGCGAGGGGTGGGCGAGCAGTGTGCGCCACACGTCGTCGACCCCGGCGGCCACCCTCATCGCAGCGCCCGCCAGACCTTCTCGGCGGTGAAGGGCGGGTCGACGTGGATCCCGCCGAGCGCGTCCGTCAGCGCGTTCGCCACGGCGGGCGGGGCGCCGATCGTGCCCGCCTCGCCGATCCCCTTGGCGCCGAGCGGGTTCAGCGGCGAGGGGGACTCGACGAACTCGGTGGCGATCGGCGGGACGTCGGCGGCGGTGAGCAGGCTGTAGTCGAGCAGCGACGCGGCGACCGGCTGGCCGGCCTCGTCGTGGACGACCTCCTCGGTGAGGACCGCGCCGAGGCCCTGGACGGCACCGCCGACGACCTGGCCCTCGGCCAGCAGCGGGTTGACGATCCGGCCGGCGTCGTCGACCGCGACGAGGCGGCGCACGCGCACGCGGCCGGTCGCGCGGGCCACCTCGACGACCGCCGCGCACGCGCCCGAGGTGAACGCCTGCTCGGACTCGAAGCGGGCGGAGCCGAGCGCCTCCTCGCCCGCGTCGCGGCGGGCCAGCGCCTCGTCGCAGGCCAGCGCGACGGCGGAGCCGCCCATGGCGGTCGAGCGGCTGGCGAAGGAGCCGATGCTCTCCGGCAGCCCGGCGCTGTCGCCGGTCAGCACCTCGATGTCGGCCAACTCCAGCCCCAGGCGCTCGGCCGCGATCTGGGCGAACAGGGTCTCGTGGCCCTGGCCCGACGGCGTCGAGCCGACCCGCACGACCGCGCGGCCGTCGCGCAGCCGCACCTCGGCCCGCTCCCACAGACCGCCCGAGCGCTCGACGGCCAGCGCGACGCCCGTGCCGACGAGCACGTCGCCGTCGTCGCCGTGCTCGGGCCGGACGAGCTCCAGCGCGCGGTCCAGGCAGCGCTCGTAGTCGCCCGAGTCGTACGTCCAGCCCAGCGCGGTCGTGTACGGGAAGCTCCGCACGAGGTTGCGCCGGCGCAGCTCGGCCGGGTCGAGACCCAGCGCCCGCGCGGCGGCGTCGACCGTCCGCTCCAGCAGGAAGATCGCCTCGGGCCGGCCCGCGCCGCGGTACGGCGCGGTCGGGACCTTGTCCGTGCGCGCGCCCGTCAGCCCGACCTCGACCGCCGGGATGTCGTACGCGCCGGCGATCAGCATCGCCATCGTGTGCGCCGGGATCGCCGTGCTGGGCAGCAGGTACGCACCGAGGTCGGCCAGCAGCCGCGCCCGCAGCCCGAGCATCCGCCCGTCGGCGTCCAGCGCGAGCTCGACCGCGCCCCGCGCGCCCCGGCCCTGCGGCGCCGACAAGAAGCTCTCGCGCCGGTCCTCCACCCACTTGACCGGCCGGTCGAGCCGCAGCGCGGCGAGCGCCACCAGCGTCGTCTCGATCGGCAGCGTGCCCTTGGAGCCGAACGCGCCGCCCACCTCGGGCACGCGCACGCGGATCGACGCCTCGTCGATCCCCAGCGTCTGCGCCAGCTGGGCCCGCGGCCGGTGCGCGCCCTGCGACGACGTCCAGACCGTCAGCCGCGCACCGTCGCCCGCCGCGAGCGCGCCGCGCGTCTCCATCGGCACCGCGGCCAGCCGCGGGATCGCGTGCTCGGCCCGCACGACGTGCGCGGCGGCCGCGAACGCGCCCGCGACGTCGCCGCCGCGGCGCTCCCAGCGCAGCAGCGCATCCGCCGCGCGCGGGTCGACCACCGCGTCCAACGGCTCATAGTCGACCGCGACGAGCTCCGCCGCGTCCTCGGCCAGTGCCCGCGTCTCCGCCACCACGGCGGCCACCGGCTGGCCCACATAGCGCACCTCGTCGCGGGCCAGCAGCGGGTGCGGCGCGTCCGCCAGGTCGAGCCCGGGCGCCGCGTCGACGCGCGGCGGCGCCGTGCCCGCCAGGTCGTCCGCGGTGAGGATGGCCAGCAGCCCGGGCGCGCGCGGCGGCAGGCTGCCGCCGCGGATCCGGGCGCGCGCGTGCGGGCTGCGCACGAACGCGACGTGCGCCGCGCCCTCCGCCGGCACGTCGTCGAGGAACTGCGAGCGCCCGCGGAGGATGCGCTCGTCCTCGACGCGCCGCACCGGCCGCCCGACGAACCGGCCGAGATCGACTGCCGCCACGAGCGGCGAGGTTAGTGGGAAGCTGTCGCGCGCGTGAAGCTGCGCCTCTACCACCACCCCGACGGCGCGCGCATCGCCTACCGGGAGGCCGGCACCGGCCCGCCGCTCGTGCTGCTGCACTCCAAGGGGCTGTCGCACCGGGAGTGGGAGCCGGTCGTGGACGAGCTCAGCCACCGCCACCGGGTCGTGCTGCCGGACCTGCCGCTGCATGGCGACAGCGAGGATCGCCCGCGCCACGCCTACACGCCGGAGTGGTTCTATGAGCTGCTGGCGGGGTTCCTGCAGGACGCCTGCGGGCCGCGCCCGCTGCTCGGCGGCCATGGGGCCGGCGCGCTGCTGGCGCTCGAGGCCATCGCCGCCGGTGCCGTCCGGCCCGAGAAGCTCGTGCTGATGCCCAACCCGCTGCACGCCGCCCCGGTCCGCGGCCCGCTCGAGCGCGCCGGCCGCGTCGTCATCCGCGCCGCCGCCGTCCCCGGCTGCGACCGGCTGCTCGCGCGCGCGGCGGTGCTGACCATCCGCCCCGGCCGCGGCGACCGGCTGACCGCCACCCACGCCCCCGGCGCACGCGACCTGGTCCGCCACGCGCTGATGGACCTCGGCGGCAACGGCAACCGCGTCCGCTCGTGGGCCAAGGCGGCGAAGCGCTGGCCGTCCGGCGCGCACCGCGACCTGCTCGACGCCTACGCCGGCATGGACTTCCCCGTGCTGCTCCTGTGGGCCGACCAGGACGACGCCCACCCGCTGACCATCGCCGAGGAGGCGCTCGACCTGCTGCCGGACGCCCAGCTGCGCGTGCTGCCCCGCACGGGGTTCCTGATCGCCTACGACGACCCTGTCGGTCTGGCGCGGGAAATCGTGGCGTTCTGCGGCTAGGGTACGCGCAGGATGTACGAGCTCGACCGGCCGGAGGAGTGCTCGATCGGACGCGCCATGGAGGTCCTCGGCGAGCGCTGGACCTTCCTGATCCTGCGCGAGGCGTTCTACGGCGTGCGCCGCTTCTCCGACATGCAGCGCAACCTCGGCATCGCCCGCAACATGCTCTCCACGCGGCTGCAGACGCTCGTCGGCGCCGGGATCCTCCAGCGCCGGCTCTACCAGGCCGAGCCGGCGCGCTACGAGTACCGCCTGACCGAGGCCGGGCGCGATCTCTATCCGGCGATCGTCACGCTGATGCGCTGGGGCGACAAGCACCTGCAGGGCGAGTTCGGCCCGCCGGTCGTCCTGCGCCACAACAGGTGCGGCCACGCCGCCGACCCGCGGCTCGTCTGCGGGCACTGCGGCGAGGAGCTGCAGGCCCGGGATGTGACGCCCGAGGCCGCAGTCACGCCGCGGGCGGCGGCGTAGCCCCGTTCCGGGTGTGCGCGAGCGCCTCGCGCGCCATGTCCAGCGCCGGCCCGGCCTGCCCGATCACCTGGGCGATGATCTCCGAGATCCCCTGCGCGCCGTTGAGCACGGTGAGGTTGTCGACGTGCTTGAACGACTCGGCGGCCGCCCGCACGATCTCCGGCAGCTGCTCGGCGATCTGCTGGCCGATGACCGCGTCGGCCTCCTTCTCCAGCGCCTCGGCGCGCTTGGCGATCGCCTCCGCCTCGGCCAGGCCCTGGCCCGGATCGACGCGCCCTCGGCCTCGCCGCGCGCCTTGGTGGCCTCGGCCTCGGCGATGCCGCGCCGGCTCGCGATGCTCGCCTCCGACGTGCCGATCTGCTCGATCTGCTTCGCCTTCGCCGCCGCGGCCAGCTCGACCTCGCGGGCCTGGGCCTGGGCGATCGAGATCCGGGCCACGCGCTCGGCCTCCGCCTGGACCTGCTTCTCGTAGGCCGCGGCGTCGGCCGGCTTGCGCACCTGGGTGTCGAGCCGCTTCTCCTCGCGCTGGGCCTCGAGCTCCGCGACCTCGGTCTCCTGGACCACGACCTGCTTGCGCGCCTCGGCGTCGGCCAGCGGGCCGGCCTGGGCGGACGTCGAGGCCTGCCGATCGATCTCCGCCTGGTAGGCGGCCCGCTTGATCTCCGAGTCCCGGCGGGCGGCCGCCTTCAGCGCCTCGGCCTCCTGCTCGCGCTCGGTCGCCTCGCGGTCGGCCGCCGCCGCGGCGACGCGCGCGCGCATCTTGACCTCGGCGGCGCGCGGCTCGCCCAGCGCCTTGATGTAGCCCGTCGGGTCGATGATCTCCTGGATCTGCAGCGAGTCGACCACCAGGCCGAGCTTCTGCATCTCGTCGGCGCTGGCGTCGCGCGTGGCCTGGGCGAGCTCGTTGCGGTTGGCGATCAGGTCCTCGACCGACAGCGTGCCGATGATCGAGCGCAGGTGGCCGTGGAAGACCTCGCGGACCAGGTCGTGCATCTGGCCCTGCTGGGCCTCGAGGAAGCGGGTGCCCGCGTACGCGCGGCGGCCGGTAGTCGACGACGACGACCTCGGTGTACGGGGGGATCTCGCCGCCGTCGACGTCGTGGGCGAGGAATGCCTCGACGCCGCCGCGGATCGCCACCATCACCTCGCCGGTGCGCCCCGGGCGGATCCCGCCGGTCGACGTCACCCGGCCACGGCAGCCGATTGGTGAGGATTCAACGGACATTGGCGGCGCCACGGTACTGGCCGTGCGCCCGACCGTCACCCCGGAACTTTGGTGCCGAACCCCGAGCGCTAGCGTTGTCTCGCAAACCTTGAACCGGAGGCGCTGAGACATGGGCGTGCAGGAGACCCCTCAAGAGCTGTGGGGCGGGGAGACCCGCAAGGCGGTGGCGAACTTCCCCGTATCCGGGGAGCGCGTCCCGGTGGCCGTGGTCCGCTGGCTGGGCCGGATCAAGGGCACGGCCGCGCGCGTGAACGCCGAGCTCGGGCTGCTGGACGCCGACAAGGCCCAGCGGATCGCCGCGGCGGGCGACGAGATCGCCGAGGGGCGCCACGACGACCAGTTCCCGATCGACGTCTTCCAGACCGGCTCGGGCACCTCGTCGAACATGAACGCCAACGAGGTGATCGCCACGATCGCCGGCGACGGCACGCACGCCAACGACCACGTGAACATGGGGCAGTCGTCCAACGACGTCTTCCCCAGCGCCGTCCACCTGGCCGCGCTCGACGAGGCGACCAACGCGCTGCTGCCGGCGCTCGAGCAGCTCGAGGCGTCCTTCACCCGCAAGGCCGGCGAGTTCAAGGACATCGTCAAGTCCGGCCGCACGCACCTGATGGACGCCGTCCCGGTGACGCTCGGCCAGGAGTTCGCCGGCTACGCCGCGCAGGTCCGGCTCGGCGGCCGGCGCGTCAAGAACGCGCTGCCCCAGGTGGCGCAGATCCCGCTCGGCGGCACGGCCACCGGCACCGGCCTCAACACCCACCCGGAGTTCGCCGCGCGCGTGCGCGAGAAGCTGTCCGCCGACACCGGGCTGACCATCTCCGCGCCCGAGGACCCGTTCGAGGCCCAGGCCAACCGCGACGCGCTGGTCGAGCTGTCGGGCGCGCTGAAGGTCGTGGCCGTCTCGCTCACCAAGATCGCCGGCGACCTGGCGCTGATGGGCTCCGGCCCGCGCGCCGGCATCGGCGAGCTGTTCCTGCCCGAGCTGCAGAAGGGCTCCTCGATCATGCCGGGCAAGGTCAACCCGGTGATGCCGGAGGTCGTGCTGCAGGTCGGCGCGCAGGTGATCGGCAACGACACGGCGATCACCGTCGGCGGGATGCAGGGCCAGTTCGAGCTCAACGTGCGGATCCCGCTGATCGCCCGCAACCTGCTGCAGTCGATCCAGCTGCTGACCAGCGCCTCGACGCTGCTGGCCTCCAAGTGCGTCGACGGCATCGAGGCGAATCTGGAGGGCTGCGAGCGCTCGGCCGAGGGCACGCTGGCGGTGGCCACCGCGCTCAACCCGTTCATCGGCTACGACAAGGCCACGGAGATCGTCAAGGACGCGTCGGCCAGCGGCCGCACGCTGCGCGAGGTCGCCCGCGACCACGGCGTGGACGAGGAGACGCTCGACAAGGCGCTCGATCTGCGCAAGATCGCGGCGGGCTCATCTGCCTCCGCTTGATCGCATAGAGGCCTACTACGACGCCGCGCCGCGCTTCGCGGCGCGGACCGAGGAGCATGGCCCGTTCACGCTGTTCGTCGGCACCGGGCCGTGGCCCTACTACGCGCGCCCGCGGCTGGGCGGCGACGGGCCGTTCACGCCCGCGGACGTGGACGCGATCCGGGCGCGCCAGCGCGCGCTCGGCCACCCGGAGGCGTTCGAGTGGGTGCACGAGCTGGCCCCGGAGCTGCTCGCGGTCGTGCGCGGCGCCGGCGTCGAGGTGCTGGAGGCGCCGCTGATGCTGCTGCGCGACCCGCTCGCTGCCGACACCGCCGGCGTGCGCATCCTCGGCGCCGACGACCCGGCGGTCGGGCCCGCTCGCGCCGTGGCCGACGTGGGGTTCAAGGCGGCCGGCACGGCGGTGGGACCGGAGGGGGTGCGCGAGCGCGACGTCTCGCTGAGCGAGGCCACGCAGGACTTCGTGCGCGACCGCATCCGCCGGCGGCTCACCGTGATGGCGGTGGCCGAGGAGGACGGCCCGGTCGCGGTCGGCTCCCACCAGCCCGTCGGCGACGTCACCGAGGTGGTGGGCGTGGCCACGCTGCCGGCGTTCCGCCGCCGCGGGCTGGGCGGCGCGGTGACCGGTGCGCTCGTGGCGGACGCGCTGGCCCACGGCGCCGGGCTCGTCTTCGTGTCGGCCGGCAGCGAGGAGATCGCCCGCGTCTACGCGCGGCTCGGGTTCGAGCGCATCGGCACCGCCTGCATCGCCGGATGATCCGGCCGATCGCCGAGCGGCCGGTGCTCGCGGGCGTGCTCGGCGCGCTCGTGATCGCGTTCTCGGCGATCCTCGTCGACCTGGCGAACGTGTCGCCGGCCGCCGCCGCCGTCTACCGCTGCGCCTACGCGCTGCCCGTGCTGGGCGCGCTGGCCTGGTGGGAGGACCGCCGGTACGGCCGCCGCAGCTGGCGCGAGCGCCGGCCGGCGCTGTGGGCGGGCGCGTTCTTCGCCGCCGACCTGATCACCTGGCACCACGCGATCGCCGACGTCGGCGCCGGGCTGGCCACGGTGCTGGGCAACACGCAGGTGGTGATCGTGCCGTTCCTGGCCCTGGCCGTGCTGCGCGAGCCCGTGCCGCCCCGGATCCTGCGCGCGCTGCCGCTCGTCTGCCTCGGCGTGCTGCTCGTCTCGGGCGCGCTGGAGTCCGGCGCCTACGGCGCGGACCCGGCCCGCGGCGTGCTGTTCGGCGCGCTCACCGGGCTCACGTACGCCGCGTTCCTGCTGATCCAGCGCCACGGCAGCCGCGACCTGCGCCGGCCGGGCGGGCCGCTGTTCGACACGACGCTCGTGGCCATGCTCGCCGCGGTGCTGGCCGACATCGTGCTGGGCGAGGGCGACCTCGCGCCGAGCTGGCCGAGCGCGGGCTGGCTGATCCTGCTGGCCCTCACGTCGCAGGCGCTCGGCTGGCTGCTGATCACGGTCTCGCTGCCGCGGCTGCCGGCCGCGCTGACCTCGCTGACGCTGACGATCCAGCCCGTCGCCGCGGTGGCGCTGGGCGCGATCCTGCTGGGCCAGGACCCGTCGGCGCTCCAGCTCGCCGGCGTGGCCTGCATCCTCGGGGGGCTGCTGTCGGTCGCGGTCAGGCTGCGACCGCGTGTAGCCGTGCGCGCCCGCGGTGCAGGCGGCTCATGACGGTGCCGACGGGGATCCGGAGGTGGGCGGCGGCCTCGCGGTAGGGCAGGCCCTGGACGTCGACGGCGGCGATCACGTCGCGCTGGTCGGCGGGCAGCGCGGCGATCGCGCCGATCATCTCGCGCGAGGCCAGCATGGCGGCCGGCTCGTGCGCGGCGCAGGCCACGAGCCGCGAGTCCTCGGGCTCGAGCGGCGCGGTGCGGGGCCGGCGCTCGCGCGCCCGCAGCGTCGACACGTGGGTGTTGCGCAGCGCCTGCAGCAGGTAGGGCCCCTCCGCCTCGATCGCCCGCGGGCGGGCGAGGACCCGCAGCAGGGTGTCCTGCACGAGGTCGTCGGCCTCCTCGGGCGAGTCGGTCAGCGCGCGGGCGGTGCGGCGCATGGCATCCAGGTGGGCGGGGGCGAGTTCGAGCACCCCACGAGACTCCCGGGAACGTCAGCCCCCGAACATCCGGGAGATCCCCCCAACGGGTCCCTGAATCCCGCACGCACCCGCGCGGCGACCCGCCTCAGGGGGTGGCGGCAGACCGACAGGGGGTCAGGGGGAGAGCCGACGCGAGGTCCAGCCGCCGGCGGCGCGGGTGAACAGCTCGCGGTCGTGCAGGCGGTTCGGCCGGCCCTCCCAGAACTCGATCGCGTCCGGCCGCAGCACGTACCCGCCCCAGTAGTCCGGACGCGGCACGTCCACGCCGGGGTGGTCGGCGTCCGCCTGAGCCAGGCGCGCCTCGAGGTGCTCGCGGTCCGGGATCTCCGTGCTCTGGCGCGACGCCCAGGCGCCCAGCCGGCTGCCGCGCGCGCGGGTGGCGAAGTAGGCGTCGGACTCGGCGGCGCTCAGGCGCTCCACCGGCCCCTCCACGCGCACCTGGCGCTGCAGCGGCTTCCACAGGATGGCCAGCGCGCCGCGGGGGTTGGCCGCCAGCTCGCGCCCCTTGCGGCTCTCGTAGTTCGTGTAGAACTCGACGCCGCGGGCGTCGATGCCCTTGAGCAGCACGAAGCGCACCGACGGGGCGCCGTCGGGCGTCGCGGTGGCCAGCGCCATGGCCTCCGGCTCGGGGAGCCCGGCGGCCACGGCGTGCTCGTACCAGTGCCGAAGCTGCTCGAGTGGGTCGGTCACATCGCCATGGCGACGTACTTGAGCGACAGGTACTCGTCGATGCCCTCGGGGCCGCCCTCACGCCCGAACCCGGACTGCTTGACGCCGCCGAACGGCGCCGCCGCGTTGGACACGAGGCCCTGGTTGAGGCCGACCATGCCGGTCTGGAGCCGCTCGCAGACCCGGAACGCCCGCTTGATGTCCGATGTGTAGACGTAGGCCACGAGGCCGAACTCGGTGTCGTTGGCAGCGGCGATCGCCGCATCCTCGTCGTCGAAGCCCACCACAGGGGCGACCGGGCCGAAGATCTCCTCTCTGAGCAGCCGCGCGTCGCCGCTGACGCCGGTCAGGACCGTCGGGTCGTAGAAGTAGCCGGCGCCGTCGCGCTTGGTGCCGCCGAGCAGGACCTCGGCGCCCTTGGACCGGGCGTCGTCCACCAGCTCGGCCACCTTGGAGCGCTGATCGTCATCGATCAGCGGGCCGACCTTGACGTCCTCCTCGGTCCCGCGCCCGACCTTCATCTCGCGCAGCTTGCCGGCCAGCTTCTCCGCGAACTCGTCGGCCACGCCGTCGGCGACGTGGAAGCGGTTGGCCGCCGTGCAGGCCTCGCCGATGTTGCGCATCTTGGCGATCACCGCGCCCTCCACCGCGGCGTCCACGTCGGCGTCGGCGAACACGAGGAACGGCGCGTTGCCGCCGAGCTCCATCGAGGTGCGCAGCAGATTGCCGGCCGACTGCTCGACCAGCAGCTTGCCCACCTCGGTCGAGCCGGTGAACGTGAGCTTGCGCAGCCGCGGGTCGGAGATGATCGGCTTGGAGACGTCCGAGGACTTCGAGGAGGTGACGACGTTGAGCACGCCATCCGGCAGCCCGGCCTCCTGGAGGATCTGGGCCAGCGCCAGCATCGACAGCGGCGTCTGCTGCGCCGGCTTGATCACCATCGTGCAGCCGGCGGCGATCGCCGGGCCGATCTTGCGCGTGCCCATCGCCGTCGGGAAGTTCCACGGCGTGATCGCGTAGCACGGCCCGACGGGCTGCTTCATCGTGATCAGCCGGCCGACGCCGTTCGGCGCGGTGCCGAAGCGGCCCTCGATGCGGACCGCCTCCTCGGCGAACCAGCGGAAGAACTCGCCGGCGTAGGTGATCTCCGCCTTGGACTCGGCCACCGGCTTGCCCATCTCGAGCGTCATCAGCACGGCCAGCTCGTCGGCGCGCTCGGTCATCGCCGCCCAGGCCCGGCGCAGGATCTCCCCGCGCTCGCGCGGCGGGTGGGCCGCCCACTCCTCCTGGACGGCGCAGCAGGCGTCCAGCGCCGCCGTCGCGTCGCCGGGGGTGGCGTCGGCGATGCTCACGATCGACTCCCCCGTCGAGGGGTCCTCCACGTCGAGCGTCGCGCCGTTGCCCGAGTCGCGCCACTCGCCGCCGATGAACAGGCCGTGGGGGACGCGGTCGACGATGCTCTGCTCCTGGGTCGCGGTCATGCGGCCACCGTCTCCGTTCCGAGCTCCTCCGAGATGGACACGTCGAGCGAGTAGTCGATCGGGACCACGATCAGGCTCGGGAGCTCGAGCGACAGCGCGTGCCGCAGGTGCCGGCCGAGGTCCTCGACCACCTCGCAGCGCCAGGCCGGCATGCCGAAGGCATCCGCCAGCTTGACGAAGTCTGGGTTCGTGAAGTCGGTGCCGAAGTGGCGGCCGAACTTCTTGTCCTGCTTCCACACGATCGAGCCGTACTGGGCGTTCTCCCAGATCACGTTGACGATCGGCGTGCGCAGCCGCACGGCGGTCTCCAGCTCCTGGCAGTTCATGAGGAAGCCGCCGTCGCCATTGACGGTCACCACGTTCAGGCCCGGGTTGACCAGCTTGGCGGCGATCGCCGTGGGCAGCGCGATCCCCATCCCGGCGAGGCCGTTGGCGATCAGCACGGTGTTCGGCTCGTGCGCCGGGAACATGCGGGCGATCCACAGCTTGTGCAGCCCGACGTCCGAGATCAGCATGTCGTGGCGGCCGAGCGCCTTGCGGATCTCCCACAGCGCGCGCGGGGGCTGCATCGGGAACGCGTCGTCGTCCTTGGCCGCCTCGAAGCGGCCGAGCACGATGTCGTCCAGCCGCGAGCCGTGGACCGTCCGCGGAGCGTGGCGCAGCTCCTCGGTCAGCCGGCTGAGGATGTGGTAGAGGTCGCCGACGAGGTCGACCTCGGTGATGAAGTGCTCGTCGACCTCGGACGGGGCGCTGTCGATGCAGACGATCCGCTTGTCCTTGTGCGGGTTCCAGTTGGACGGCGCGTGCTCCACCAGGTCGTAGCCGGCGGTGATGACCACGTCGGCGTCGTCGAAGCCCGCGAGCCCGTAGTCGCGCGACTGCAGCCCGACCGTGCCGAGCGCCTGCGGGTCCTGGTAGTCGAGCGCGCCCTTGCCCATGAACGTCTCGGCCACGCCGATGCCGGTCGCCCGCGCCAGCTCGCGCAGCGCCGGGGCGGCGCCCGCCCGGGCCACGCCGTTGCCGGCCAGGATGATCGGGTTGATCGCGCCGCGGATGATCTCGACGGCCTCCAGCACCTCGCCCGCGCTGGGCTCCATCCTGCGCTGGCGGCCGTTGACGGGCAGCGGCTCGGCGTCGATCTGGTCGCCCATCACGTCCTCGGGCAGCTCGATGTGCGTCGGGCCGGGCTTGGGCTCCTGCGCCACCTTGAACGCCTTGCGCACCACCTCGGGGATCACCGCGGCGGCGTTCAGCCGCGTGTTCCACTTCGTGATCGGGCGGAACATCGAGACGACGTCGATGTGCTGGTGGGACTCCTTGTGCATGCGCTGCAGGTCGGCCTGGCCGGTCAGCGCGACGAGCGGGCTGCGGTCCAGGAACGCGTCCGCCACCGCGGTGACGAGGTTGGTCGCGCCCGGTCCCAGCGTGCCGAGGCAGACGCCGGCCTTCTGGGTCAGGCGCCCGTACATGTCGGCCATGTAGGCACCGCCCTGCTCGTGGCGAACCGGTACGAAGGCGATCGACGAATCCTGCAGGGATTCGTTCAGGTCGAGGGTCTCCTCACCCGGTATGCCGAAGACGTACTTGACCCCTTCAGCCTCGAGGCATTCCACGAACAGGTCGGACGCCTTGCGCGCACTCAACGTCGAAACTCCTCCCCAGCAGATGTGTCGGGCTAACTTAGACGGGGCGGTTCCCCGCGCTTGATCCTATGACCCGGACCCTGAAAGCCCTCGCGGCAGCCCTCATCGCCGGCCTGGCGGCCGCTCCCGCGGCGTCCGCCGCCGCCAGGTCGACCTTCACCATCACCGGCGCGGGCTTCGGCCACGGCGTCGGCATGAGCCAGTACGGCGCGATCGGCTACGCCGAGCACGGCTGGAACGCCACGGCCATCCTCGAGCACTACTACACCGGCACCACGCTCGGCACGACGGACCCGGCGCAGACGGTGCGGGTGCTGCTCGGCTCTGCGTCGGGTGGGCGGGCCCGCATCACCGGCGCGGCCCAGGCGGGCACGCGCACGCTCGACCCGGGCCTGACGTACACGGTGCGCCGCGACGGCGGTCCTCCGTCGGCCTCTACAGCGGCGCCAAGCGCGTGGCGACGTTCACGTCGCCGCTGCAGGTGGTGGGCGCCAGCGGCATCACGAGCCTGGCCGGCTACGGCAGTTACCGCGGCGTGCTCGAGTTCGCGCCGGGGACGTTCAGCGGGCTCACGGTGGTCAATGCGGTCGGCGTCGACGACTACGTGCAGGGCGTCGTGCCCGCCGAGTCGCCGGCCTCGTGGCCGCTGGAGGCGCTGAAGGCGCAGGCGATCGCCGCGCGCACGTACGCGATCACACGCGCCACGGCGGCACGTTCGACCAGTACGCCGACACGCGCTCGCAGGTCTACCGCGGCGTCTCGGTGGAGACGGCGGCGACCAACCAGGCGGTGAGCGCGACCCGCGGCCAGGTCGTCACCTACGCCGGCCAGCCGGTGACCACGTACTTCTTCTCGACCTCGGGCGGCAAGACCGAGGACGTCGAGAACGTCGTTCGGCGGATCGCCGGAGCCGTGGCTCAAGTCGGTCGACGACCCGTACGACACCGTCTCGCCGCGCCACCGCTGGCAGCCGGACACGCTCTCGCTGGCAGCGGCGGGGCGCCGGCTGCGCGGGCTCTGTTCCGGCTCGTTCCGCGGCATCCGGGTGACCGAGCGGGGCGTGTCGCCGCGGATCATGACCGCGCAGGTCGTGGGCTCGCGCGGCTCGACCACGGTGAGCGGCTCGGCGCTGCGGGCGCGGCTCGGGCTGTTCGACACCTGGGCGTACTTCAAGACGATCAGCACGGCGCCGGCGAAGCCGGCCCCGACCGACCCGACCGGCGGCGCGGTCGCGCCGGGGCCGGGCGCCACGGCGGCGCGCGCCCGGTATGCGCTGAGCGGCAGCGTGCTGTTCGCCGCGCGCGGGTCGCAGGTCCGCGTGCAGGTGCGCCAGGGCGGCCATTGGACGGCCGCGGGCGCGACGCGCACGGGCGGCGGCGGGGCGTTCCGCTGGGCGACCGCGGTCGCCGGCACCTACCGCGTGGTCTCGGGCAGCGCGCCCGGGCCTGCCGTCAAGCTGGGGTAGCCGTCCGGGAGGCGCGCGATGATCGCCGGCCGTGCTCGGTCGGCGATTTGCGTGGTTGTGGGCGGCCTACGCGGTCAGCACGTTCGGCACGTGGCTGGCCTTCGACGCGTTCCCGCTGATCGCCATCCTCGTCCTGCACGCCGGTCCCGCGGCGGTTTCGGCCCTGGCCGCGGCGGGGGTGGCCGTGGGTGCGGTGGTCGCGCTCCCGCTGGGGCCGTGGGTGGAGTTCCGGCGCAAGCGGCCGGTGATGGTGGCGATGGACCTGACGCGGTTCGCCGCGCTGGCGAGCGTCCCGGCGGCGTTCGCGCTGGGTGCGCTGACGTTCTGGCAGCTCCTGGTCGTGGCGGTCGTCGTCGGCGCCGCGGACATCGCGTTCCGGGCGGCGAGCGGCGCGTTCGTCAAGTCGCTCGTGCCGCCGGAGGGCCTGCTGGTCGCGAACGCGCGCTTCGAGTCGACGCAGTGGACGGCGACGATGGTCGGGCCGCCGCTCGGGGGCGCGGCGATCGGGCTGTTCGGGCCGGTCGTGACCGTGGTCGCCGACGCGGTGAGCTACCTGCTGTCGGCGCTCGGCCTGACGGCGATCGGTGGCGGCGAGCCGCGGCCGGAGCCGGCCGCGGCGCGGCTCGGCCGGCGCGATCTCCTCGACGGCTGGCGGCACATCCTCGGCCACCCGGCGCTGCGTCCCCTGCTCTTCAACTCGATGCTGAACAACGGGCTGATCATCGCCACGGCGCCGCTGCTGGCCGTGCTGATGCTCGGCCGGCTCGGGTTCGCCCCCTGGCAGTACGCGCTGGCCTTCGGCGTGCCGTGCGTGGGCGGCCTGGTCGGCTCCAGGCTGGCGCGCCGGCTGGTGGCGCGATTCGGGCAGCGCCGGGTGCTGCTGGCCTCAGGCGCGCTCCGGGCCTGCTGGTCGTGGGCGCTGGCGTTCGTCCCGCGGGGCGCGGCGGGGATCGCGCTGGTGATCGTCGTCCAGTTCGGGCTGGTGGCCAGCTCAGGCGTGTTCAACCCGGTGCTGGCCACGCTCCGGCTGCATCTGACGCCGCCTGACCGGGTGGCCCGCACGCTGTCGGCCTGGTCGGTCTCGACCAAGCTCAGCATCGCGGCGCTGACCGCGCTGTGGGGCCTGCTCGCGGCCGTCGTGGGACCGCGCGCGGCGATCGGCGCGGCGGGCGCGCTGATGCTGCTGACGCCGCTGCTGCTGCCGCGCCGCGTTCAGCTGGCGGCGCCGCCGGCGTAGACGCGCACCACGGTCTCGGCCACGCACACGGGCTTCTCGGCGCCCTCGCGCTCGAAGGTCACCTCGAACACGCATTGCGCGCCGCCCGGGATGTCCTGGACGTCCTTGACCTTCGGGCTCGCGCGCACCTTCGACGGGATCGGCACCGGCGCGGGGAAGCGGACCTTGTTGAGCCCGTAGTTGAGCGCGAAGGTGAAGCCCTTGAGCTCGAACACCTGGTTGTTCAGGTGCGGCCCGAGGCTGAGCGTGAGGTAGCCGTGGGCGATCGTCCCGCCGAACGGCGTCTCTTTCGCCCGCTCGACGTCGACGTGGATCCACTGGTGGTCGCCGGTCACGTCGGCGAACGTGTCGACGTCCTTCTGGGTCACCTCGTGCCACTCCGAGGTCCCCAGCGTCTCGCCCTCGGCGTCCTTGAGCTCGTCGAGTCCGGTGATGGTCCGCATGGCCGGGCACCATACTTCCCGTCGTGTCCGGCCCGCTCCTGTTGTGCGACACCCCGGGGCTGCTCTATCGCGGCTTCTTCTCCGTGCCCGATGCCGTGAAGGGCGCCGACGGCCGCCCGGTGAACGCCCTGCTCGGCTCGGTCAACCAGGCGCTGTGGTGCGTGGACAAGTACAAGCCGCGGGCCGTGGTCATGTGCTTCGGCCAGGAGTCCGCGGACTACCGCGTCGAGGCGTTCCCGGACTACCACGCGGCCCGGCCCGAGATGCCGGACGACCTGGCCTGGCAGTGGGAGCGCGCGCCGGCGCTGTACCGCGCGCTCGGCTGGGCGGTGCTCGGCCACGAGATCGCTGGAGGCCGACGACCTGATGGGCTCGTTCGCCGCGGTCGAGACCGAGGCGGGCGGGCGGACGCTGATCCTCACGGCCGACCGCGACATGTTCCAGTGCGTGGCCGAGTCGGTCACGGTGCTGCAGCAGAAGGCCCGCCAGCAGGGCCCGTCCGAGGTCGACGCCGACGGGGTGCGCGAGGTCTACGGCATCGAGCCCGGGCAGGTGCCCGACTTCATCGCCCTGCGCGGCGACCCCTCGGACGGCCTGCCGGGCGCGAAGGGGATCGGCGCCAAGACCGCGGCCGACCTGCTGCGCCGCAAGGGCGACCTGGAGCACGTCATCCTCGGCGCGATCCGCGAGTCGCCCTCGGTCCGCCGCGCGCTGATCGAGCAGGCGGCCGAGCTGCGCACGTTCCGCGACATCGCCACGCTGCGGTTCGTGGCGGTCGAGCGGCCGGCGGACGCGGAGACGGACCGGGAGGGGGGCGCGGTGAAGGCCGAGGAGATGGGCATGGGCGCCCTGGCCCGGCGGCTCCGGGGCGCTTCGTCGTAGCGCCTCGCTGCGCCGGCGAACGACCGGCTTGTAGGGGTGGGTGAGCCTGCCGCCGCGCATGATCGATCGCCGCTGTGCGCCAACCGATCACATCCGACCGCGCTCGCCACGTCGTCGGAATCGAGTGGCAGGTTTGAGACCCATGACGTACCTAACTCTGCACTCGATTTCCTGGCCGCTCGGAAACGATCATCCCGCCCCGGCGCGGAACCTCCTCACCTCCCCACCCAGCCGTCGTTCGCCGGAGCATCGAGCCCTATCGGGGAACGGCCCGGGCGAGCAGATCGAACGCCGTGTCCCCCACCCAGTGCGCCGCGCCGACCTGGATCGGCGTCCCGTCGACCGACTCGCGCAGCCGCTCGGCCGCCCGGTCGGCCCCCGGGCGGTCGGTGGCCGGCAGCAGCGCGAGCAGCTCGTCGGCCTCCCAGCGCACGAGCACGTCGGCGTCGCGCAGGACGCCGCCGAACGTGGGCGCGAGGTCCTCGGCGGTGCCGAGCGGGACGACGATCCGGACGAGGGCGAAGTCGCGGCCGTAGCGCACCCCCTCGGCGACCAGGCGGTCGAGCAGCAGCCGGCCGACGTCCGGCCCGGGGAGCACGAAGCGCCGGTTCACAACGCGACACTAGCGATCGCGTCGACCGCGCGGGAGAAGTGCTCGGGCGCCGATCGGATGTGCGACTCCCGGCTCATCGAGCGGGCCGGGACGCCGATCGCCTTGAGCCAGTGCTGCACGTCAGCCCGGCCCGGCCACACGCTCGAGCAGGTCCAGCAGGTGCTCACGCTCGCCGGCGTCCAGCGGCGCGAGCAGGGCCGCCTGCGCGGTGGCCACGCGCGCGTCGAGCCGGTCGAGCGCCGGCATCGCCGCCGGCGTGACCGCGACCACGTTGCGGCGCCGGTCGGTGGGGTCGCGCTCGCGGCTCACCAGCCCGGCGCGCTCGAGCTCGGCCAGGACGACGTGCATGTCGCTGCGGTCGATCCACAGGCGCCGGCCGAGCTCGGCCTGGCTCGCCGGGCCGTGCTCGGCGAGCGTGGCCAGCACCGCATAGTGATGGCGACGCACGCCCTCCTCGGCCATTGCAGCGGCCACGAGGCGCTCGGCGTGAAGGGCGGCCCGGCCGAGGAGGCGGCTGGGCAGTCGGGCAAGGCGGTCCACGCCGAAGAAGACTAGGTCGTTGGTGACCCCACGTGATACCGTTGGTGTACCAACGATAGGAGGACGACGTGACCGAGATCGAGACCCTGCGGCGCGACGTGCAGGCGCTGGCCGACCGCCAGGCGGTGGCGGACCTGATCGACCGTCTGGGGCTGTGGCTCGACGAGAAGCGCTTCAGCGAGGCGCGGTCGATCCTCGCGGAGGATGTGCGCGTGCGGACGCCCGGCGGCACGGCCGCCGGCATCGAGCTCGCGGCGGCGCAGGCCGCGCGCAACCACCTCCAGCGCACGCAGCACGTGATCAGCAACGTGCGCGTCGCCGTGGACGGCGACCGGGCGGCGGCGGGCGCGAACCTGATCGTCACGTTCGCCGGCGACGACGGCGCCACCCGCGCCCAGGGCGAGCGCTACGCCTTCGAGGCGGTGCGCGAGCCGGATGGATGGCGGCTGTCGTCGATCCAGGTGACGCCCGTGTGGGCTACGGGGTGAACTTGACGGTGATCACGTCGCCGTCGGCCATCACGTAGTCGCGGCCCTCGAGCCGCAGCACCCCGCGGTCGCGGGCGGCGGCGTAGCCGCCGGCGTCGACCAGGGCGTCCCAGCCGATCACCTCGGCGCGGACGAAGCCCTTCTGGATGTCCGAGTGGATCTGCCCCGCCGCGTGCCAGGCGCTGAGGCCGCGGCGCAGGTGCCAGGACTGCGCGGGCTTGGCCTCGCCGGCGGTGAAGAACGCGAGCAGATCGAGCAGCCCGAAGGCCCCGCGCACGACCCGGTTCAGGCCGGAGTCGGACACGCCGAGCTCCTCGCGCATCTGCACGGCCTCGTCGTCGTCGAGCTCGGACAGCTCGGCCTCCAGCCGCGAGGAGACGGCCACCGCGGCGGCGCCCTCGGCCGCCGCGTGGTCGGCCACCACGGCCGGGACGGCGTCGTCGCCTTCGTCGACGTTGGCCACGAACAGCACGGGCTTGCCGGTGAGCGGCGAGAGGTTGCGCAGCGCCTCCGGGCGCGTCGGCCGGCGCGGGCACGGAGCGGACCGGCCGCCCCGCCTGCAGCGCCTCGATGACCTGGCGCAGCCAGGCCTCCTCGGCGACGGCGGCGCGGTCGCCGGAGCGCGCGTCGCGCACCACGCGGGCGTGGCGGCGCTCGGCCGACTCGAGGTCGGCGTAGACCAGCTCGGTCTCGATCGTGTCGATGTCCGCGGCCGGGTCGACCCGCCCCTCGGGGTGGATGACGTTCGGGTCCTCGTGCACGCGCACGACGTGGAGCAGCGCGTCGGTCTCGCGGATGTTGGCCAGGAACTTGTTGCCCAGGCCCTCGCCCTGGTGCGCGCCGGCCACCAGGCCGGCGATGTCGTGGAACTCGATCGTGTCCGGGACGATGTTCGAGGCGCCGATGGTCCCGGCGACCGCGTCGAGGCGCTCGTCGTGCACGGGCACGACGGCCACATTGGGCTCGATCGTCGTGAAGGGGTAGTTCGCCGCCTCGGCGCCGCCCCGCGAGAGCGCGTTGAACAGCGACGACTTGCCCGCATTGGGCAGCCCGACGATGCCGACCTTCATCATCGGCCCACGCTCCCGATCAGCGTGCCGAGCGCGGCCCCCGCGGCCACGTCGGACGGGTAGTGGACGCCGAGGTACAGCCGCGAGAGCCCCATCCCCAGCGCAGCGAGCTGCAGCGGCGGCCCGGGCAGGAGCGCGCCGAACGCGCGCGCGGCGGCGAACGACGACGTCGCGTGCGAGGACGGGAAGGACAGGCCGGTGGGCGTGGACATCAGGTGCGGGAGGTCCGCGACGGCCGGGCGCCGGCGCCCGATGGCGAGCTTGATCGCGGTCGAGGTGCAGTAGGCGGCGCCGACGGTCGCGGTCGCCCGCAGCCAGGCGCGGCGGCGGCGTCCGTCGAGCGCCGCGCCGGCCAGCCCGCCGAGCACCCACACCCCGCCGTGCTCGCCCAGCGTCGAGTAGCGCCGCACCCAGCGGACGGTGCCGGGCGTCTGCGCCAGCGAGCGGACGCGCGTGTAGAGCGCCAGGTCGAGCGCGTTGGCCCGCAGGCGCCAGGCGCCGAAGGCCGGAGCCCTGGCACTAGAAGCCGACGCGGTGCTCGTCCGATTCAACGCGCAGGTAGACGACCTGGCCGAGGTCGACCAGCACGGCGCCGTCCGCGACCTCGACCTCCTGCCAGCGCTCGCGGCCTTCGCGGATGGTCTGGCGCAGCGTGCTCAGGACGTCCTCGGACATGCGCAGCGACAGCACCTGGCCGCCCTGGAAGCCGAGGGCGGCGCGGCGGACAGGAGCAGGACTCACGCAGTGGACCTCCACAGGCTGGACGAGCTCGGTCAAGACACCGCCGGCGGTCTCCGGGTGCAGGAACGCGACCTGCGTGCCGCGGATGCCGGTGCGCGGCGCCTCGTCGATCAGCCGCAGGCCGGCCGCCCGGGCGGCGTGCAGCGCGGCCTCGACGTCGGCCACCTGGTAGGCGACGTGGTGCAGGCCCGGGCCGCGGGCGGCGAGGAAACGGCCGACGGGCGTGTCCTCGGACAGCGGCCGCAGCAGCTCGACGTGGCTCTCGCCCACGTCCAGCAGCGCGGCCTCGACGCCCTGCTCCGCGATCGTCTCGCGGTGCACGAGCGGCATCCCGTACGGGCCGGTGTGGAGCTCGATCGCCGCCTCGAGGTCGGCGACCGCGACCCCGATGTGGTCGATGCGGCCGAACACCCGCCCGAGTCTAGACGCGCTGCAGGGCGGGGCGCCGGGCGGGCGCGTCCGCTACGCGCGGGCGCAGCGCGCCGGCCGCCACGTGGGCGAGCAGCTCGAGCAGCTCGACGTCCTCGGCCGGCGGGCGCCGGTTGGCCCGGTCGGCCAGGACGATCAGGCCGAGGCGCTCGCCGCCGGCGCGCAGCGGCAGCACGATCAGCGAGCCGGCGCCGGCCCGGCGCAGCACCTCGTGGCCGGCGTAGCCGCGACCGGCGACGTCCCCGAGCGTGTAGCAAGACGTGCCCTCGTGGACCCAGGCGCCCATCGCCGACAGCTCCTCCGCGGACAGCTGGCTGAACGCGATCCCGAACGTGCCCTCGGCCAGCCGGGGGTACAGCTCGCCGTATCCGTTGGCCAGCGCGACCAGGCCGGACTCGCAGCCCGACAGGTCGAGCGCCGCGGCGAGCGTCTCGCGCACGGCCTCGGCCGGCTCGTCGACGGCGGCGAGCCGCGCGGCCGTACGGGCCAGGCGCTGCGCCGGCGAGGCGGCGACCAGCGCGCCCACGTCGTCGAGCCGTCCGGACAGGGCGGCGGCGGTGCGCTCGAGCTCGGCCAGCGTGGCGTCGTCGAGCGGGACGAGCGACTCGGCCGCGAGCACGCCGACCGCGCCGAGCGGCAGGCAGGCGCGGGTGCGCACGCCGGGCACGGAGGCGGCGTCCTCGGCCACGATGCGCTCGCCCGTGCCGAACGCCCGCCCGACGTCGCCGGCGCTGGCCGGGACGCCGTCGCGGACCTGCCAGAAGCCGCGCGCGGCCTGGCAGCGCAGGACGCCGCCCTGGGCGAGGTAGACCGCCGGCAGCAGCCCGCGCCGGGCGAGGTGGTCGGCCGCGGCCTCGCAGGCCTCGCGGGCGGTGGCGGCACGGGCCAGCGCACGCTCGAAGCGGCCCGCGGCGGCGGCCGGCGGCGACGCGGCTTCATCGGCCACAGCGGCGGCGGCTGCGCACCGGCGGGACGGCGCGGGATCCTGCGGCCAGGGCGCGGACGGGCGGCCGAACAGCCAGCCCTGGCCGTACTCGATCTCCACGTCGCGACACACCTCGAGCTCCTCGGGACGCTCGACGCCCTCGGCGACGACGCGGGCGCCCACCTCGCGGGCGAACGCGGCGGTGGCGCGCAGGACGGCCTCACGGCTCGTGTCGCCGTCGACGCCGGCCACCATTCCGCGGCACAGCTTGAGGAAGTCCGGGCGGATGTCGGCCACGTACTCGAGCGACGTGAACCCGGCCCCCGCATCGTCGACCGCGACGAGCGCGCCGCGGGCGATCCACGGCCGCAGCCGCTCGCGCAGCAGCCCGTGGTTGAGGACGGCGTCCTGCTCGGTCAGCTCGATCACGAGCCGCGACGGCAGCCGGCCGGCCACCTCGAGCAGGCCCGGGTGGGCGAGCGCCTCGGGCGAGAGGTTGACCCACAGCATCCGGCCCGCGGGGGGCACGCCGGCGGCGGCGATGGCCGACCAGCACGCCACCTCGAGGTCGTCGCGCAGGCCGCTGCGCCCCGCCGCGGCGAGGATGACGTCGGGCGGCAGCGCGATCAGCCCTGGCGGCGTGGGGAACCGTGCCAGACCCTCATAGCCGATCGGGACGAGGTCCGCGAGGCGGACGATCGGCTGGAAGACCGCACGGATCGCCCCAGGCGCCAGCAGCGCACGGAAGTCGTCGGCACGATCCATTTCCTTCCGGGTGATCGGCCGGCGGCGGCGGCGCTTGAGTGATCAGGCTTCCCGCTGCGCGGCGGCCACCCGCAGCTCGGCTCCGGCCGCGTCCGTGGGGCGGTCGACGCCGGCCATGATCCGGTCGATGTCGGCGCGCTCGAGCACCTCCTGGTGCAACAGCGCGGCGGCCAGCGCATCGAGCAGCTCGCGGTGCGCGGTGAGCAGCCGGGCGGCGCGCCGCATCGCCTCGTCGGCGAGATGCTGTTGCTCGGCGTCGCGCAGCTCGCGCGTCCGGTCCGAGACGGCGCCGCCCTCGGACGCGAGCTGGAGCGCGCTCACGGACGTGCCCATCGCCCACTCGTGGATCATCGCCCGCGAGATCGTCGGCCACCCGCTTGAGGTCGCCGGCCGCGCCCGTGGTGATGCTGCCGAAGACGATCTGCTCGGCGGCGCGGCCGCCGAGCAGGAGGTCATCTCGTCGAGCAGCTCCTCGCGCGTCTTCAGGTTGCGGTCCTCGTCGGGCAGGTGCAGCGTGTAGCCGAGCGCGTTGCCGCGGGGGATGATCGAGATCCGGTGGGCCCGGTCCACGCCGGGCAGGAGCTCGCCGCACAGCGCGTGCGCCGGCCTCGTGGTAGGCGACGACGCGCCGCTCGTGGTCGCTCAGCGCGCGGCGCGACTGCATGCCGGCGATCGACGCGCTCGAGGGCGTAGTCGAAGTCCTCCTGCGGCAGGTCGTGCGCCGGCCGCGCGCCGCGGGGATCGCCGCCTCGTTGGCGATGTTGGCCAGGTCGGCGCCGGTCAGCCCGGCCGTCTGGCGGGCCAGGAGCCGGAGGTTGACGTCGCCGCCGAGCGGCTTGTTCGACGTGTGCACGCGCAGGATCGCCTCGCGGCCGGTCACGTCGGGGGGCGAGACGAAGATCTGGCGGTCGAACCGGCCGGGGCGCAGCAGCGCCGGGTCGAGCTTCTCGAGCAGGTTCGAGGCGGCGATCACGACACGAGGTCGCCGGTCGACCCGAAGCCGTCCATCTCGACCAGCAGCTGGTTGAGCGTCTGCTCGCGCTCGGAGTTGTTGTCCGAGCCGCGGCGCGCGCCGACGGCGTCGATCTCGTCGATGAAGATGATCGCCGGCGCGGTGCTTGCGCGCCTCGTTGAACAGGCGCCGGATGCGGGCGGCCCCGAGGCCGGCGAACATCTCCACGAACGACGAGGCCGACTGGGAGAAGAACTGCGCGCCGGACTCGTGGGCCACCGCCTTGGCCAGCAGCGTCTTGCCGGTGCCGGGCGGGCCGTGCAGCAGGATGCCCTTGGGCACCTTCGCGCCGAGCTCGGTGAAGTGCTTCGGGTCGCGCAGGAAGTCCACGACCTCCTGCAGCTCGGCCTTGGCCTCGTCGGCGCCGGCCACCTCGACCAGCCGATCGACGACGCCGAGTCCGGCGTGATCTCCTGCGGCTTGGTCTTGCGGCATCAGCTTCAGCGTGCGCCAGAGGAAGAAGACGATCAGGCCCATGAAGATGATCGGGCCCCAGTTGTGAGAGGAAGCTCGTGATGTGATCCCAGACGGTCATTCGGACGCCCAGTATCGCGGCGTCAGCCTGGGGTTGGAGACCCCGTTCTCGACCCGCAGGATCTCGGCAGGGCGGCGCGGCCGACCTCGAGCTGGTCCTCGTCGGGCTCGCGCGTGCCGAAGAGCCGCTGGATCTCGTAGCCCGGGCGCTTGAGGGCGCGGGCGGCGGGCGAGTCCGGCGTGGCGCTCGGTCCAGGCGAACACCTCGACGCGCCGCGGCCGACCGACGCCAGCGAGACCGCGCCCGTGGCCAGCGGCGCCGGGCCGCTCGAGCACCCGCTTGCAGCAGCGACCGCGCCGGCGAGGTTGGCGACGAGCATCGGCGCCATCAGGTGCGAGCCGCAGCGGTCGTGCTCCTTCGGCGCGTCGGCCGCGTCCGTCGGCGCCGGCTCGTAGGCGCCGATCGCCTTGTGCTCGACGCCGTGGTAGGCGGCCAGCTCGCCGTCGCGCAGCGCGAACAGCGCCGGGGCCAGCGAGACGACTGCGAGCGCCGGCCTCGCCGGCCACGCCGCGCGTGCGCCGAGCAGCCGGCCCGCGAGCGCCGGCCGCGGCGCGACGCCCATCGCACCGCACGGCGAGTCCTCGAACGGCAGGCGCGCCTCCGGCAGCGCGCGCCTGACGAGCGGGATGACCGCGAACGCCTCGGCCAGCCGGAGCGAGGCCGCGCACGCCAGCGGCACGCGCGTCGAGCGGCCTCGCAGGCGCGGCTTGGGGCCCGAGGCGACTTCACGGTGCCGTCGCGGCGCGCGCACGGCCGCCGCCCAGTGCGTCGGGCCGTGGACGAGCAGGCCGTTGCGCAGCGCCATCCCGCCGAGGCGCAGCTTGTCCTTCGGGCACCGGCATCAGTCGAGCAGCCTCCTCGGACGAGGTCGTGGATAGAAGCGCGCCGCGAACCCGAGGTCGCGCACGTCGATGCGCTCGTCGGCGCTGTGCATCGAGCGGCGACGTCTCGTAGCAGCGTCTGGTGGCGCTGGGGGAAGAAGCCGTAGGCCGACGCAGTCCGGGAAGCGCGTCGCGGAACCAGCGGCTGTCGGTGAACCCGGCAGGACGATCGGCACCAGGCTCGCGCCCGGGTCGTGCTCGGCGATCCAGCCGCGCGATCGCCGTCCATGAGCGGCGAGTCGACCGGCGAGCGGTTGCCGACGACGTGCCTCCGGTGAACTCGACGCTCGCAGCCCCGTCCGCGTCCGCCGAGCACCTCGCTGCGATCGCCGCGGCTGAGCGCGACGTCCTCCTCCATGCCCGGGCGGCACGCGGCAGTCGACGCGCGAGCTCCGCGCGCGACGGGATCACGTTGATCTTCTCCGAGGCGACAGATGCGCGTCGGCGCGAGCGTGACGCCGAGCATCGGCTCGACGAGCGACGCGCCAGGCGCGGGCTCCGCGCTCGCGCACGCGCGTCGAGCGCCGCCGCGGGGTCGCGCGTCGATCGTCCAGGCCGAGCGCGGCCAGCGCGCGCGCGGCGTCTCGGTCAGGTCGTAGCGCCGGCGGCGCTCGCCGAGCGCCCGCACGAAGCGGCGCCAGCTTGAGCAGCGCGTTGTCGCCGAGCGCCGGCATCGAGGCGTGGCCGGCGCCGGCCGTCGGTGCGCACGCGGGAAGCGGAAGACGCCCTTCTCGGCGACGCACACGCCGTAGAGGCGCCGCCCGTCGAACGGGAAGACCGCGCCGCCGCCCTCGTTGAGCAGCGTAGTCGCACCGCGACGCGTCCGGGTGCTCCTCGGTCGAGCCACTGCGCGCCCTCGCCGCCGCCCGTCTCCTCGTCGGCCGACGCGACGACGAGCAGCTCGCCGTGCGCCGGGCGCCAGCCCGCGCGCGCGCCAGGGCCAGCCGGCGGCGCGCCACCTCGGCCGCCGTCTGGGACTTCATGTCCATGCGCGCCGCGGCCCCAGAGCTCGCCGTCCACGACGTCGCCCGACCCACGGGTCGAAGCTCCACTCCGACGGCGTCGGCGAGCACCGTGTCGACGTGGCGAGAGCAGGCACAGGGTCGGCCCGGGCTCGCCTCGCCGCGCAGGCGCGCGACGAGGTTCGGGCGCTCCGGCTCGTGCGGCCGAGCAGCTCGCACGTCGAAGCCGGCGTCGCGTCGAGCATGCCGGCGAGCTGCTCCTGGGCCGGCCGCTCGTTGCCCGGCGGGTTGACGGTGTTGAAGCGGACGAGCCGCTGCAGCAGCTCGGCGGTCTCGCGCCTCGGAGGTCCGTCGGCCATCGCGCCCATGGCTACGGCGCGGCTAGTCGGGCCGTCGCTCACCGGCGACGCGCGTCAGGACTGTGGATCCATGAGCGCGCTGTTCGACACCGGCGAGCCGAGCCGCGGCCGCGCGCCGGCCGCCGCCGAGCGACGCGCCGCTGGCCGCGCGGATGCGGCCGCGCATCGCTCGACGAGCTCGTGGGCCAGGAGCACCTGCTCGGCCGAGGGCTCGGCGCTGCGCAGCGGCGATCGAGCCGGGCGAGCCGCACTCGATGATCCTCTACGGCCCGCCCGGGCTCGGGCAAGACGACGCTGGCGCGGATCATGGCCGCGCCGCCGACGCGGCGTTCGAGGAGCTGTCGGCGCGTCGAGGCCGGCCGGGCCGAGGTGCGCGAGGTGATCGAGCGCGCGCGGGAGCGCCGCCGCGCCGGCCGCCAGCCGACGATCTTCTTCCTCGACGAGATCCACCGCTTCAACAAGGCCCAGCAGGACGCGCTGCTGCCGGCGGTCGAGGAGGGGCTCGTCGACGCTGATCGGCGCGACGACCGAGAACCCGTACTTCGAGGTCAACTCCGCGCTGCTCTCGCGCGCGCAGATCTACGAGCTGCAGCGCGCTGACTGGCCGCGGACATCGCCGGCTCGTTCTGCGGCGCGCGCTGGAGGACGCGTCGGCGCCGACGCCGTCCGACGAGGCGGTCGAGTTCCTGGCCGCGCGCTCCGGCGGCGACGCGCGCACGGCGCTGCGACGCGCTCGAGCTCGCGGTCGAGACGGCCGCCCGGACCGGCCGGCCGGTCGACGCTGAGCCGACGCCGAGGACGCCATGCAGCGCAAGGCGCTGCGCTACGACAAGGCCGGCGACCAGCACTACGACTACATCTCGGCCTGGATCAAGTCGACGCGCGGCTCGGACCCGGACGCGTCGCTCTACTACCTGGCGGCGATGCTCGAGGGCGGCGAGGACCCGCGCTTCATCGCCCGGCGGATGGTCGATCCTGGCCTCCGAGGACATCGGCAACGCCGACCCGCGGGCGCTGCAGATCGCGGTGGCCGCCGCGCACGCGGTCGAGCACGTCGGGATGCCGGAGTGCACGTTCGCGCTCGCCCAGGCCGCGATCTACCTGTCGCTGGCGCCGAAGTCCGAACGCGGCCGGCCACGCGCTCGGCGCCGCGCGCGGGCACATCCGCGAGCACGGCGCCCAGCTGCCGCCCGCCGCGCTGCGCTCGGCCGCCTACCCGGGCGCGCGCTAGCTGGGCCGCGGCGGCGGCTACGACTACCCGCACGACGATCCCGGCCACGTCAACGACCAGGAGCACCTGCCGCCGGCCGTGGTCGACGAGCGCTTCTACGACCCCGGCGACGGCGAGCCGGCGCTGCGGGAGCGGCTGGCGGAGATCCGGCGGGCGCGCGGCCGTGGATGAGCACCCGCCCGGCCCGGCGCTCGCCGAGGCGGTGGAGGCCGGGCGCGCGGCGCAGCCGCTGTGGTCGCTCGTACCGGCGGCGGCGCGGGCGCGGTACGTGCGGCGCGCGGCCGTGGCGATGCTCGACGAGCTGGACGACCTCGCGCCGCGGCTGGCCGGCGAGACGGGCTGGCCGCGGGCGCAGCTCGTGGTCTCGGAGCTGCTCCCGGCGGTGCGCGGCCTGCGCGCGCTGGCCGAGGACGGCCCCGGCGCGCTGGCCGAGCGGCGGCTGTCGCCGCGCCGGACCGCGCTGGCCGGACGCAGCGTGCGGCTGGTCTCCGCGCCGGCCGGCGTGATCGGGGTGCGGGGACCGACCGCCTCCCCCTGGGCCGAGCCCGCGCTGGAGGCCGCGGCCGCGCTGCTCGGCGGCAACGCGGTGCTGCTGGCCGGCGCAACGCCGCTCGCGGCGCAGCGCCTGCGCGCGATCTTCCTGCGCGCCGGGCTGCCCGGCGAGCTGCTCGCGTTCGTCGCGCCCGGCGGGCTGGAGGCGGTGTGCGACCGCGTGATCGACCTGGCCCCCTCCACCCGGCGCGGGCTGGTGCTGGTGCTGCCCGGCGCGCCCCGCCGGCGGGTGGTCGAGGCGGCCCTGTGGGCGGCGTTCGCCCGCCATTCCGCCGCCGCCGGCCGGCTCGTGGTCACGGGCACGGCGGCGGACGGGCTCGTCGCCGACCTCGCGGCGGGCGCCGCCCGGCTGCGCATCGGCGACCCGCGCGACCCGGCGACGGAGATCGGCCCGCTCGACTCGGAGGACGCGCTCGCCGACGTCGCGGCGGCCGTGGCCGGCGCGGACGCGCACGGCGGCGGCCGGGCCGACGGCCTCGACGGCCCGTACTGGCGGCCGACGGTGGTGGCCGGCGTGCGCTCCGGCGACCCGCTGTTCACCGCGCCGCCGCCCGGTCCGGTCCTGGCGGTGCACGAGGCCGGCAGCGTCGAGCGGGCGATCGCGGTCGCCGCCGGCGCCGCCTCGGTGTCGGTGTGGGCGCGCGACCGCGACCAGGGCGAGCGCGTCGCCCGGCGGCTCGCCGCGCCGCTGACCTGGGTCGGCCGCCACGGCGAGGCGGCGCCCGGGGTCCCGGTCCGGCTCGCCCGCCACACCGTGCCGCGCCAGCTCGAGTCACGCACCAGCTGGGCGCCGGGCGCACCCCGCCTGGCCGCCGGCCCCCGCACCGTCGCCTCGCTCACCGCGCTGGCCGAGCTGCGGCACGGCCGCGAGTCGCGTCGCTGGGCCGCGCTGCGCACGCTGCTGCGCACCGCCCGGGATTGAGGCCCCGCCAGCTGTCGCATCCCGGACCGCCATCTCGCAACGGCGGGAGGGTGGCGGGCGGGCGGGCTCGCCCTAGTGTGGGCGGATGGGTCCGAGCGCGGACGTCGTCGTGGTGGGCGCGGGGGTGGTGGGCGTGGCCTGCGCCTACCGGCTGGCCCAGGCCGGCGCGCGCGTGCGGCTGTGCGAGCGCTCCCACGTGGCCTCCGGCAGCTCCGGGGCGTGCGAGGGCAACGTGCTCGCCTGGGACAAGGAGCTCGAGCGCGAGCTGCCGCTGGCGCTGCGCTCGGCGCAATTGTGGGCCGAGCTGGCCGAGGAGCTGCCCGACGACTTCGAGTACGACCGCAAGGGCAGCGTCATCGTGGCGGAGACCGAGGCGGAGCTGCAGGCGGTGGCCGAGCGCGCACGCACGCTCGCGGCGCTCGGCGTGGCCGGCGAGGTGCTCGACGCCGCGGGCCTGCGCCGTGAGGAGCCCCACGTCGCGCCCGATCTGCCCGGCGGCGTGCTCCACCCCGGCGACGCCCAGCTCGAGCCCCGGCTCGCCACCGCCGCGCTGGCCCGTGCCGCGGCCGCCCGGGGCGCGGCGATCACGCTCGGCGAGCCGGTGCGGCGGATCGTCCGCGCCGGCGACGGGCGCGCCGTGGCCGTGGAGACCGCGACCTCCCGCATCGCCACGGGCGCCGTCGTCGTCGCCGCCGGCGTGTGGACGCCGGCGCTGCTCGAGACCGCCGGGCTGAGCGTCCCCGTCACGCCCCGCAAGGGCCAGGTGGTCGTGCTCGAGCGCTCGCCCGTCCGCTTCCGCCGCAAGCTGAGCGAGGCGGGCTACGTCGCGGCCGTGGAGGCGGACGAGGCCGAGTTGCAGGTGGCGATGGTGGTCGAGTCCACGCCGAGCGGCACCGCGCTGCTCGGCTCCAGCCGCCGGCACGTGGGCTTCGACTGCGAGGTGGAGATCCCCGTGGCCGCCGCGATCGCCCGCCGGGCGGCGCGCTTCTTCCCCGTCCTGCGCGAGGCCCGCGCGCTGCGCGTGTACGCCGGGCTGCGCCCGCTGACGCCCGACCACGTGCCGATCGTCGGGCCGTTCGCCGCCGCGCCCAACGTCTGCGTGGCCACGGGCCACGAGGGCGCGGGGATCGGCCTCGCGCCGGCCAGCGCCGAGCTCGTGGCCGCCTGGTACACCGGCGCGCCGCCGCCGCTGCCGCTCGCCTGGTTCTCGCCGGACCGCTTCGCCCCGGTGGAGCTCGCCGCTTGACCGAATTCACCGTCGACGGCGCGCCGCTGCACGCGCCCGCCGGCCAGAGCCTCGCCGCGGCGCTGCTGGCCGCCGGCCGCGCCGCTCTGCGCACGAGCCCCTCCGGCACGCCGCGCGGCGTCTACTGCGGGATCGGCGTCTGCCAGGAGTGCCGCGTCCACGTCGCGGGCCGTGGCGTCGTGCGCGCGTGCGTCACCCCGGTCAGCGCGGGGATGCGGGTGACGACGAATGTTCCGTGAGCGCCGAGTCCGGCCACTGGCGCAGCCACTTCTGCCACGTGTCGTAGTGCTCGCGGCCGCGCTTCGTGGAGCGGTCGGCGAACCAGCGCCGGGGGCGCGTGAAGACGACCTCGCGCATGGCGATCTCCGCCGGCGCACGCAGGCTGATCGTCGCGCGATAGGCGATCGTCCAGTCGAGCTGCCCGTCCCACAGCGCCTGCTCGCCCTGTGAGGCGGCGCGCCCGAAGTATTGGCCGACCCCCTTCCAGCTCAGCCCGATCGCGGCCACGACGGTCGTCGCCCCGGCGGCCACCTTGTCGCTCAGGAACATGACGAGCAGGCCGCCGGCGAACAGGGCGAAGATGAACAGCGCGGGCAGCAGGAGCTCGCTGCGGAGCGCCCGCAGCGCGAAGTCGTGGAGCCGGGCCACGACCTGCTCGGCCGTCCCGATGTAGTCGCTGAGGCGCAGCAGGTCCGTCGCGCCGACGTCGCCGGAGAGGACCGCGCGCCACACGCCGCCCTGCTGGCGCAGCTTCTCCGGGTCGAACCGGTCCGCGTGGCGGGCGAGTTGCTCCTCCCACAGCGTCAGCGAGTTGATGACGGCGTGCGCGGCGTGCGGCGGCAGCTTGCTCGCCAGCGCGATCAGCGGCAGCTTGACCCTGGGGATCGCGGCCGGGAGATCGCTGCCCGCCGTCCCCGCGCACAGAGCCTCGAGATGGGTGCCGAGCGTGAACGCGATCCCATGGAACTGGTCGCCGGTGTAGAGCCGCTGGAGCAGCGCCAGCCGGCAGTCGTCGACCGCCTGCGCCGTGGGCGGCGCCGCCGCGCCCAGGTCGGGCAGCGGGTCGCTGCCCACCAGGCCCTGCGCCGCGCCGGCGATCTGTCCCTTGAGCACCGTCCAGCGGACGCCGCCGTCGTCGAGCCCCGGGTCGTCGTCCGGCCAGGGCACGTGCGCGCCCTGCGTCGCCCAGTCATGGGCGAGCCCGATCCGCCACCCGAGCAGGAAGGCCGCGGAGATCTTCGGATCGCCCACGTCCGGCGCCCAGTGCGTCGCCGCCTGCGCGAAGTCGTTCAGCCCCGTCTCGGGCGTGTCCGCCACGCAGCGACACTTCCAGACGGCGCGGGACGAGTCAACGCTCGTCCATCAGCGCGGCCAGCGCCACCGGGGCGAGCGGGGCACGGGCGCTGAAGCGCTCGTGGACCGGCAGCCGGGCCGCCACGAGCGGCTCGCACACGCGTCCCTGGCACGACCCCTGGCCGCAGCGGGTGACGATCTTCAGGGCGGCCGGCGTGGTCGCGCCGCCGGCCAGCGCGGCGTCGATCGCTCCCGCACTCACGTCCTCGCAGCGGCAGATGACCGTGTCCGGCGTCGCCAGCCGGTCCAGCCCCGGGCGCGGATCGAACAGGTCCGCCAGGATCGCGGCGAAGCCGGCGAGCCTTGCCCGGCGCTCGCGCAGCCCGGCGGCGACGGGCGCGCCGGCCGCGGCCCGGCCGGCGATCTCGCCCTCGACGGCGGCCAGCTCGGCCCCGCCGACCCCGGCGGCCTCACCGGCCACGAACACGCCGGCGACGCTGGTCGCCATCTCCGCGTCGTGGGCCACCGCGTCGCCCGCCAGCGCGCAGCCGAGCGCGCGGGCCAGCGCGACGTCCGGCGCAAAGCCGTAGGCGGTGCAGACCGCGTCGACGGCGAGCGTCCGCTCCGTGCCGGCGCGCGGCGCCCAGTCGGGCCCGCAGGCGGCCAGCGTGGCGGACTCGACGCGCCCGTCGCCCTCGGCCCGGACGATCACCTGCCCCCAGGCGATCCGCCGGACGCGCGCCCGGTAGCCCGCATAGGCGGCGAGCCGCCCCGCGTGCCGGGTCATCCGCGGCCCGGCGCGCAGCCAGTCGCGGCGCCGGGTGGCCTCGGCCACGGCCACGACCTCGGCGCCCTGTGACGCCAGCTGGCGCGCCACCGGCAGCAGGAACGGGCCGGCGCCGGCCAGCAGGACGCGCCGGCCCGGCAGGACGCCCTGGCCCTTGGCCAGCGCCTGGGCCCCGCCGGCGGTCGTGACGCCGGGCAGCGTCCAGCCCGGGAACGCCACGGGCCGGTCGTAGGCGCCGGTGGCCAGCACGACCGCGCGCGCCTCCACCCGGCCCGGCGGCCCGTCGAGCAGCAGCGTGCCGGGCGCCGGCGCCGCCCACACCGAGCGGCCCGAGAGGACCCGCACCGTGGTCGCGGCAAGCGCCCGGCAGGCGTGGCGGCCGGCGCGCGGAAGCGCCTCGTCGCCGGCGTCGTAGCGACGGCGCCAGATCTGCCCGCCCGGCGCCGCGTAGGCGTCGATCAGCACGACGTCGGCCCCGGCGCGGCGCGCCGCCACCGCCGCGGCCAGCCCGGCCGGCCCGGCGCCGACCACGGCCACGTCGCATGACAGCGCGTCATCCACGCCGCGCACCGTAGGCGGACCGCCGTCGCCCGGCATCAGGCAGATGTCGCAGAGCGGCGCGCGGCGGCGCGACCGGCGCGCAGCGCCGGGTGCAGGCCCAGCAGCCGGGACAGCTTGAGCGACGCGTGGAGCGCCAGCCGGTCAGCGCCGCGCTTGAGGCTCGCCCCGGTCAGCGCCTCGATCCGCTGCAGCCGGTAGTACAGGCTCGCCCGGTGCAGGAACAGCGCCTCGGCCGTCAGCTTCGTGTCGCAGCCGTTGTCGAGGTAGGTCTCCAGCGTGGCCACGAGCGACTCCTTGGCCTGCAGCGCGAACAGCTGCGGGACGCCGGGGTGCAGGAGGTCCTCGGCGTCGGGCGACTCGGCGGCCCGGGCCAGCAACCGATAGGCGCCCAGGTCCGACCAGCCGGCCGGCGAGGGGTGCTCGGGCGCGCAGGCGGCCACCCTGAGGGCCAGCCGCGCGTGCTCGTGCGCCCGGTGCGCGTCGGTGAGCTGCTCGCACGGCTCGCTGTAGCCGATCAGCACCTGCTCGAGCGCCTCGTGCAGCCGGCGGGCGATGTCGGCGAGCGGCGGCGCGTGCGTGGCGAGCGCCACGAGCACGATCGCGTGGTCGCCGCGCACGACGCTCAAGGAGTGGCGGGCCGGCAGCGTGTGCCGGAACTGGTCCAGCGCCAGCCCGAGCCGCGCCTTCTCGGCCGGCCCCAGCTCGGCCTCGCCGGCGGAGCGGGCGGCCAGCACGCCGACGCTGCCGGCCACGAGCACGTCCTCGGCCACCAGCGCGTGCGCCGCCTCGTCGCGCTGGGCGGCGTCGTCGCCCAGCAGGGCGTCGAGCGCCCGCCGCTCGAGCTCGCGCCGCGGCCGCTCCAGCTCCTCGCGCCGGTACATCGCCTCGCCGATCTCCGCGGCGCAGCGCTCGGCGAGCGCGCATTCGTCCCCGCGCAGCGACTCGTCGGCGTCGATCAGCCACAGGTAGCCGAACAGCGCCCCCTGGCAGCGGATCGGCACGCACACCCGGGTCTGGAGGCCGAGCTCGGGCCGGGCGGCGGTCCGCACCGCGGCCGTGGCGCGGGCGATGCCCTGGGCGAAGTGCGCCTCGCGCACCGCCCGCGGCGTCTCGCGGGTCAGGATCGCCGTGCGCCGGACTTCGTCATCGGAGCCCTGGCTCGGGCTGTAGGCGAGCAGGCGCAGGCCGGCGTCGTCGACGAGCACTGAGCGCCTCAGTTCCGCGCTCAGCTGCTCGACGAGGGCCTGTACCTCGTCTTCGCGCGCGGGCATCACCGGCGAAGGCTAGTCGTCGTCACCGGCCACTAGAGCGCGAAGCCCGCCGGGAACGGATCCTCGGCGTCGAGCAGGTACTGGCCCATCCCGGTGATCCAGGCGCGGCCGGTGATCTCCGGGATGATCGGCCGGGAGACCGCCGACCGTGGTCTCCGCGACGGCGCGCCCCGTGAAGCGGGTGCCGATCACCGACTCGTTGACGAATGGTTCGCCCAGGGCGAGCTCCCCGCGGGCGTGCAGCTGGGCCATGCGTGCGCTCGTCCCCGTCCCGCAGGGCGAGCGGTCGAGCCAGCCGGGGTGGATCGAGGTGGCGGCGCGGGCGTCCGCGCCGTCGCGGCCCGGCGCGTGGAAGACCACGTGGCGGCAGCCGCCGATCCGCGGGTCCTCGGGGTGCTCGGGCCGCTCGCCGGCGTTGATCGCCGCCATCACGCGCAGCCCGGCGTCGATCAGCTCGCCGGAACGCGCCGGGTCGACCGCCAGGCCGGCGTCCGCCGCCGGGGTCAGCGCGTAGAAGTTGCCGCCGTACGCCATGTCGTAGGCGATCGCCCCCAGCCCCGGGACGTCGACGACGCGGTCGCGGGCCGCCAGGAAGGACGGCACGTTGCGTAGCGTGACCGCGCGGGCGCGGCCGTTCTCGACGCGCACGCGCGCCTCCACCAGGCCGGCGGGCACGTCGAGCCGGACCACGGTCTCGGGCTCGGTGACGGCGACCATGCCGGTCTCCACCAGCACCGTGGCCACGCCGATCGTGCCGTGGCCGCACATCGGCAGGCAGCCCGACACCTCGATGAACAGCACGCCCCAGTCCGCGTCGTCCCGCGTCGGCGGCTGCAGGATCGCCCCCGACATCGCGCCGTGGCCGCGCGGCTCGCGCATCAGCAGCAGGCGCAGGTCGTCCAGCTGCGTCTCGAAGTGGAGCTTGCGCTCCAGCATCGTGTCGCCGGGGACCGGGCCGACGCCGCCGGTGACGACGCGCGTCGGCATCCCCTCCGTGTGGGAGTCGACCGCCGCGAAGTAGCGGGCCGCCCTCACGCGTGCACGCCGCGGAGCACCGCGAGCGCGTCCTCCAGCGCGGCGCGCTCGGCGGCGTCGAGCGGCAGCCGCGGCAGCCGCGTCGGGCCGCCGGCGAAGCCCACGGCGTCCTGGGCGGCCTTGAAGTACTGGACGAGCTTGGGCGTCATGTCGAAGCGGGCGACCGGCAGGATCCGACGGTACACGGCCCGCGCGGCGTCCAGGTCTCCGGCCCGGCAGTGGTCGTAGAGCTCGACCACCTCGCGCGGCGCCACCACGCCGACGCCGGTCACCCAGCCGGTCGCGCCGGCGCAGAATCCCTCGAGCGCCCAGTCGTCGCCGCCCACCAGCACCTCGGCCTCGATGCCGGAGTGCAGCAGCGCCGGGATCCGGCGGGCGTCGCCCGAGCACTCCTTGATCGCCGCCACGCCCTCGACCGCCTCGCAGATGCGGACGATCAGATCGGCCCGCATGTCGACGCCGGAGGCCTCGGGGTTGTTGTAGACCATCAGCGGCAGCCCGCAGGAGGCGACCGCGGAGAAGAACGCGACGACCTCGTCCGGGTCGGCGCGGTAGCCGAGCGGCGGCAGGCACATGATCGCGTCCGCCCCGGCCGCGGCCGCGTCGGCGGCGTAGGCCAGCGAGGCGGCGGCGGAGCCGGACGAGACACCCGCGACGACGGGGACGCGGCCGGCGGCGGCCTCCACGATCGCCGCGATCACCGTGCGGCGCTCCTCCGGGGTGAGGCCGCCGGCCTCGCCCATCGTGCCGCAGGCCACGAAGCCGTGCACGCCGGCCTCGAGCATCGCCTCGATGTTGCCCTGCAGGGCGGCGACGTCGACGCGGTCGTCGGCGTCGAACGGGGTGGTGGCGGCGGGAAGGATGCCGGGGAATCTCATTGGCCGAGCTCCATGTAGGTGCGGACGCGGTTGATGTGCTGCGCGGAGTAGAAGGCGGCCGCCTCGGCGTCGCCGTCGACGATCGCCTCGTAGATCATCCGGTGCTCGGCCGCGTGGATGCGGGTGCGGCCGGGCACGGCGATCGAGTCGTCGCGGAGGCGGTGCCAGAGCGGCTGGTCCATCAGGGTGGCCACGTGGTCGGCGAAGGCCAGCAGCACGGGGTTGGCGGTCATCGCCGCCAACTGGCGGTGGAAGAGGCGGTCGGAGGCGCTCCAGGTGGCGCGCGCGCCCGGCTCCGCCGGGTCGCCGATCGCCTCCATGGCGGCGAGCAGGTTCTCGGCCGCGGGGTCGGACTGGGCGCGCCGGGCGGCGAGCCGGGCGACGGCCGGCTCGAGCTGCGCGCGGGCCTCCAGCACCGCCGACGGGCTGGCGTCGTGCGGCACCGCCGAGCCGGCCGGCGCGTCGGCGGCCACGAACGTGCCGGCGCCGGGGCGCGTCTCCACGACGCCCTGGACTCCGAGCGCGGCGAGCGCCTCGCGCACCGAGGCGCGGCTGACCTCCAGCGCACGGGCCAGCTCGCGCTCCGACGGCAGCCGCTCGGCGGGCGCGTACAGGCCCGAGCGGATGTCGGCGGCCAGGCGCTCGGCGACCTGCTCGTAGCGCTGGAGGGGGCGGAAGGTGGTTCGGTCGGCGGACAGCATGAGCGTCAACTGGTCTGCTCAGCATACCACTCGAGGCCAAGGCGAGGATCGGCGAGCGCCGCCGCGCGGCCCGCGTCGAGGACGACGCGCCCGTCCTCCAGCAGCAGGATGCGGTCGGCCAGGCGCCGCGGCAGCACGAGCCCGCGCTCGACCAGCAGGATGGCCGTGCCCTGCGCGCGCACGGTCTCGAGCGCGCCGGCCACCAACTCGACCGCCCGCGGCCCGAGGCCGGACGACGGCTCGTCGAGCACGAGCACCTGCGGGCCGCCCATCAGCGCACGGGCGATGACCAGCAGCTGGCGCTCGCCGCCGGACAGCGTGGCCGCGGACTGGCCGCGGCGGCCGGCCAGCGCCGGGAATGCGGCCAGCACGGCCGCGCGCCGCTCCGCCACCAGCGCGCGGCGCCGCCGGTCGCGGTAGGCGCCGAGGGTGAGGTTCTCCTCGACCGAGAGCCCTCCGAACACCCGCCGGCCCTCCGGCACGTAGGCGAGGCCGAGCCGGGCGCGGCGCCCGGGCGGGGCGGCGGTCACGTCCTCGCCGCCCAGCGTCACGGTCCCGGCCGCGACGCGCCGGATGCCCGCCACGGCTTCGGCCGCGGCGGTCTTGCCCGCGCCCTCGTGGCCCACGAGCGCGACCGCCTCGCCGGCGCCCACGGCGAGCGAGACACCGCGCAGCGGGCCGGCCCGGAGGTCGCGGACGCTCAGGACACCGTGTAGCGGATCCGCACCTTGCCCTTGCAGAGGTTGATCACCTGGATGTCGACGGTGTGCGGGCCGCTCAGGTGACCCTCGGCCTCGGCGCCCTCTTCCTGGTCCGTGTCGAGCACGTTGTAGCCGGCCGCCTTCAGCTTCGCATCGACCTTGTTGCGCCAGTCTGGCAGCTCGTCCGGGCCGCCCTTGCCCACGGCGAAGTAGCGCGTGGTCTTGCCGAACGGGCCCTGGGACTCGTACACGCGCGCGCCGGCCACGAGCGGGACGCTGCTCGGCAGCTTGTGCTTGGGCTTGGCCTTGAGGTCGCCGACGTCGCCGCACTCCTTGCTGGCGCCGCCCGCCTCCTCGCCCGCGTCCTTGTCCTTGTCCTTGTCCGCCTCCTCGGTGGCGGTCGCCGTCGGCGTCGCGGTCTCCGTGGGCGACGGCGTGCTCGTCTTCGTCGGCGTCGCCGCGGTCTGCGAGGTGTCGTTGCTGCTGCCGCAGCCGGCGACGAGGATGGTCAGTGCCGCGGCGAGCGCCGCGGCGGCAAGGCGTCTGTTGTCCAACGTGCGCTCCCCTCCGGAACCCTGGTGCGCCAACTATGACAGCGCAGGCGCCCATCGGAACGCGGGGAGCAGGACTCGCCGCACGTATGCCGCCCCGCCGTGCACGGCCACCGCGCGCACAGGGTCCCGGCGGAACCCGTACTGGCGGCGCAGGTCGCCCGGCAGCAGCTCGATCGTGATCTGGTTGACCAACTCGAGCAGCGGCCGCAGGCGCAGCGGCACCGGCGGGTGCAGGACGATCTCGACCGCCAGCTCGCGGGCCCGCGGCGTCACCTCCAGCTCGCCGCCGGCGTACATCCCCGCCATGTAGGCCGCGAACGCGTCGATGTCCGCCGGCATCTCGCGCGCCCGCAGCCCGAAGCAGCGGCCGACGACGCGGTAGTCCGCCCACAGCGCGTTCTGCTCATCCCGCGACAGCGCGCGCACGTACTTGCCGTAGACGAGCATGGCCGACTCCGCCAGCGCCGCCAGGATCCACAACAGCAGCTCCGGGTCGTCCCCCCGGTACCGGCGGCCGTCCGGCAGCTCGCCGCGGACGCGTCGGTGCATGGCGCGGACGCGCGCGGTGAGGCGGTCGGCGCGGTCGCGCGGCCCGAACGCGACGGCGTCCATCACCTTCGCCGTGCGGCGCAGCCGGGCGTACGGGTCGTCGAGCGCGCCGGTGTGGGCGAAGAAGCCCTGGAAGGCCACGGGGTGCGCCGCCATCACGAGCAGCGCCCGCGGACCGGAGAGCGCGGTCAGCCGGTGGCCGACCACCGCGCGCAGCAGCGATTCGTCCGTGAAGTACGCCTGGGCACCCATCTTGCAGTTAGTACGGTGGTAGCAGCGATGCCGGCTCAGGCCTATGCGGGAAAGGAATGCGTCTGCCAGTACAGGCGCGGGGTCTGCGACCAGACGTGCGTGAGCGACATGCTCGACACGCCGTTCTACATCGCCTGCCTGCGGTTGACCGGGCGCCGCTGCGTCGTGGTCGGCGGCGGCGCGATCGGGCTGGAGAAGGTCGAGGGCCTGCTGGCCTGCGACGGCCGCGTCGTGCTGATCGCGCCGGAGGCCGAGCCCGCGCTGCAGGCGCTGGCCGCCGAGGGCTCGATCGAGTGGGTCCGGCGCGAGTACCGGACGGGCGACCTCGAGGGCACGTTCATCGCCATCGCGGCCACCGGCGCCACCGACGTGAACATCCGGGTCTACGAGGACGCCGAGCGGCGGGCGATGCTGGTCAACGTCGTCGACGTCCCGCCGCTGTGCAACTTCATCCTGCCGGCGATCGTGCGTACCGGCCCGCTGGCCATCGCCATCTCCACCGCCGGCGCCTCGCCCGCGCTGGCCAAGCGCATCAAGGCGGAGGTCGCCGACGCCTACGGCGAGCCGTACGCGCAGCTGGCCGTGCTGCTCAACGACGCCCGCGGGTGGGCCAAGGGCACGCTGCCGACCTATCAGGACCGCAAGGCGTTCTTCGAGGGGATCGTCAACGGCGACCCCGACCCGATCGCGCTGCTGCGCGAGGGCGACGCGGCCGCGGTGCGCGAGCTGATCGAGGCCGCCATGCGGGCCCACGAGGCCGCGCCGACCGCCTGACGTATCACGCCCGCCTGCGGGCGCTCAAAGGGGCATGGTCTTCCGCCGCCTGCTCCTCGCCGCCGCGCTGCTGACGCTGGCGCTGCCCGGCACCGCCGGCGCGGCCGGCCTGGCCGGCTGGCACGCCGCCGCACCGCTGCCCACGCCCCTGCAGGACGCCACCGCCACGACGCTGGCGAACGGCGACGTGCTCGTCGTGGGCGGGCGGCCGGGCGACGGGAGCACCGCGTTCCTCTATGACCCGGCAAAGGACGCGTGGAGCCGGACCGGCAGCCTCCAGACCGGCCGCTACGGCCACACGGCGACGCCGCTGGACGATGGCGCGCGCGTGCTCGTCGCGGGCGGCATCTCGCCGGCCACCGGCGCGTACGTGGCGCCCGCCGAGGTCTACGACATGGACAGCGGGCAGTGGTCGCCCGCCGGCTCGCTGCGTGCGCCGCGCGCCTTCCACACGGCCACGCTGCTCGACGGCCGCGTCCTGGTGGCGGGCGGCGAGGGGGGTGCGCCGGGGAAGACCGTCTTCCCGACCACCACGGAGCTCTACGACCCCGTCAAGAACGGCTGGGGGGCCGGCGGGACGGCCGGCGGGCGCGACCACGCCGCCGCGGCGCTCGCCGGCGACGCGGTGCTCGTGGCAGGCGGCGACGCCGGCGGCGACGCGTTCCGCGACTCGGTGCTCTCCACGGATTGGACGCAGGGGATCGCCATGCCCGCGCCGCGCACGCGGGCCACGGCCACGACGCTGAGCGACGGGACGGTCCTGCTGGCCGGCGGCGCGGCGACGGCCGCGACCACCGGCGCCGGGCTGGCGAGCGCCGCGGTCTTCGATCCCGCCGCGGGCAAGTGGACGGCCACGGGCGCGCTGCGCGCCGGACGGCTCGGCCAGACGGCGACCGCCCTGGCCGACGGGGACGTGCTCATCGCCGGCGGCCTCGACGGGGGGGCGCCTGTGGCCGGCAGCGAGCTGTTCCACGCCGGCCGGTTCAGCCCGGCGGGCGACCTGGTGGTGCCGCGCGCGGACCACGTCGCGGCCCCGCTGGACGGCGACGGCGTGCTGGTGGCCGGCGGCGCGCTGGGCGACAAGCCGCTCGACGCCGTGGAGCGCTGGACCGCGCCGACCACGCTAACGGTGCCGGGGTCGCTCGCGTTCGGGAGCCGGGCCGTAGGCTCCGCCACCGAGGCGACGCTGACGCTGACGAACACCGGCCCCGCGCCGCTGCTCACGGCCCAGGCCGCGATCGCCGGCCCGAACGCGGCCGACTTCGCGCTCGTGGGCGACACGTGCGCGGCCACCGGCCCCGGCGCCGCGTGCACGTTGACGCTGCGCTTCACCCCGCACGCCGGCGGGCCGCGCGCCGCCACGCTGACGTTCGCCGACAACAGCGCCGCCGGGTCGGAGACCGTGGCGCTCGGCGGCACGGGCCTGCCCGTCGTCGGGTTCTCCCTCGCGTCGCCGGGCGGCGCGTTCGTGGGCGCGAGCGCGACGGTCGCCGCCACCGTGACCGAGGGCGGCGCGCCGGTGGCCGGCCGCACGGTGACGTTCGCCGTCACCGGCCCGAACGCACGCACCGCCACCGCGCTCACGGACGCGAGCGGGCGGGCGACGCTCAGCTACTCCGGGGCGGCCGCCGGCGCCGACTCGATCGCCGCGAGCTACGTCGACACCGCGGGCGGCGGGCACGGCGCCGGCCCGGTCACGCTCACCTGGCGCGTGGCCGCGATCGCGCTCACGCCGGTCGCCTCGACCGGCCCGATGGGGAGCAGCGCCACGCTGACCGCGACCGTGACCGAGGGCGGAGCGCCGGTGGCCGGCCGCGCGGTGGCGTTCCGGGTGACCGCCGGTCCGAGCCAGGGCCGCACCGCGACCGCCACCACCGGCGCCGCGGGCACCGCGACGTTCGCGCTCTCGAGCCCGGCCGCCGGCACGGACACGGTGGTGGCGAGCTTCGCCGACTCCGGCGGCACGACCCGCACGGCCACGGCGGCGCGCACGTGGAGCGACATCGCCGCGCTGCTCTCGCTCGGCCCGGAGACGGGCGTGGCGCCGGCCGGCGCCACACAGTCCGTGACGGCCACGCTGACCGAGGGCGGCGTGCCGCAGGCCGGCCGCGGCGTGGCGTTCGCCATCACCGCCGGCCCGGACGCGGGCCGCACCGGCAGCGCGGTCACCGGGCCGGACGGGCGGGCCACGTTCAGCTTCGCCGGCGCGGCCGCCGGCACCGACACGGTCTCGGCGACCGCCGTCGACTCCGCCGGGCGGCCGCTGACCGCGAACGCCGTGACCCGCACCTGGACCGCGGTCGTGGCCGATCCCTGCGGCCCCGGGCAGCCCGACCGCGACGGCGACGGCATCCCGGACGCCTGCGACACCGCGCTCCCGCCGGGGAACCGGCCCGTCGTGGCCGGCAGCGTGGCCCGCGTCCAACTCGTCTCCGGCCAGGTGTTCGTCAAGCTGCCCGGCAGCGCCCTGGCCGATGGCGCGCCGGCCGGCTTCGTGCCGCTGAAGGGCGTCGCCACGATCCCGATGGGGTCGGTCGTCGACGCCCGCCAGGGCACGCTGGCGCTGACCACGGCCGCGGCCTACCGCGGCCCGTCGACGCAGAGCGTGCGGCTGTCCGCGGCGATCTTCGCCGTGCGCCAGGCCGGGGCGAAGCAGGGGCCGCACAAGGGCATCCCCCGCGGGCGCCCATACGCCGACCTCGTCATGCAGACGCCGGCCGGCGCGGCGAGCGCCTGTGGGCACGGCCCCGGCAAGGGCGTGGTGCGCACGCTGAGCGGCGCCGGCGCGGGCTTCTTCCGCACCGTCGGGGCGGCGAGCACGGCGATCGTCGCCGGCACCGCGACCTGGAGCGTGGCCGACCGCTGCGACGGCACGCTGACGTCCGTCGGCCGCGGCCGCGTGCGGGTGCTCGACCTGCACACGCACCGCACCCGGACCGTCCGCGCCGGCCAGGCCTTCCTCGTCCGGGCCCGGCTGTTCGCGGCGCGGCAGCGCTAGCCTGCCGTCCTATCCGCGCCGCCGTCCTCACGATCTCCACGCGCGTCGCCCGCCGCGAGGCGGACGACCTGTCCGGGCCGCGGCTCGCCGCCGCGGCCGAGGCGGCGGGCTGCGAGGTGGTCGGGATGGAGGTCGTCCCCGACGACTTCGCGCTGATCGAGGACCGGCTGCATCACTTCGTGGGGGCGGGCTGCGACCTGGTGTTCACCACCGGCGGCACCGGCCTGACGCCCACCGACATCACCCCGGAGGCCACGCGCGCGGTGATCGACCGCGAGGCGCCGGGCTTCGCCGAGACGATGCGGGCCGAGGGGCTCAAGCACACGCCGCACGGCATCCTCACCCGCGGCGTGTCCGGGATCTCCGGGCGCACGCTGATCGTGAACTTCCCCGGCTCGCCGAAGTCGATCGACCAGCTGTTCCCCGTGCTCGCCCCGACGCTCAAGCACGTGGTGCGGACCCTGCGCGGGGACTCGTCGCACCATGAGAGCGATCGAGCTGGCTGACCTCGGCCGGGCGTACGGCGAGCGCGTGGCGCTGGCCGGGGTGACGCTCGCGGTGGACCCCGGTCAGACGCTCGCGGTGTTCGGGGCCAACGGCGCGGGCAAGACGACCCTGCTGCGGATCCTGGCCACGCTGCTGCGCCCGCACCGCGGCACGGCGCGCGTGCTGGGCCGCGAGTTGCCGGGCGAGGGCTGGGCCGTGCGCGGCAAGGTCGGCTTCCTCGGCCACGACCCGCTGCTCTACCGCGACCTCACCGCGCGCGAGAACCTGCGCTTCCACGCCCGTCTGCACGGCGTGGCGCCGGCGCGGATCGACGTGCTGCTCGACGCGGTGGGGATGCGGCGGCGGGCCGACGACCTCGTCCACACGTACTCGCGCGGGATGCTGCAGCGCGTGGCCGTGTGCCGGGCGGTGCTGCACGCCCCCGAGCTGCTGCTGCTCGACGAGCCGCTGGCCGGCCTGGACCCCGGCGCAGCGGCCGCGGTCGCGCCGCTGATCTCCGGCGGCACCCGCGTGCTCATCTCCCACGACGTCGAGCACGGGCTCGCCGAGGCCGATGTGGTGCTCGGGCTGCGGGCCGGCAAGCCGGCTCTGCTCGCGCCCGCCGCCGAGGTCGCGCCCGCCGACGTGCGGGCGCTCTACGCATGAGGGCGATCGGGGCGCTGCTGCGCAAGGACCTGCGCCTGGAGCTGCGCACGCGCGAGTCCGTGCCGGCGATGGTGCTGTTCTCGCTCGGGACGTTCGTCCTGTTCCACTTCGCGCTGCAGCGCGACGACGTGGAGGGCGAGCTGGCCGCCGGGATCCTCTGGGTGACGCTGCTGTTCGCAGCGCTGCTGGGCATCGGCCGGCTGTTCGTGGCCGAGCGCGAGGAGGGCGGGTTCGACGGGTTCCTGCTCGCGCCGGTCGACCGCACGGCGCTGTTCGTGGCCAAGGCGCTGCTGCTGTTCGGCTTCCTGGCCGTGGTCGAGGTGCTCGTGGTCGCGGCGTTCGCCATCCTGCTGCTCGGCCCGTCGCCCTGGGGCGCGCTGCCCGGCCTCGTGGTCGTCCTGGCGCTGGCCGACGTCGGGCTTGCCGTGGTCGGGACGCTGGTCGGCGCGCTGGCGATCCGCACCCGGGCGCGCGACCTGCTCGTGCCGCTGCTCGCCATCCCGCTGTCGCTGCCGCTGGTGATCGGCGGCGCGCGCGCCACCTCGCCGCTGCTGGCGCAGGATGGCACGGGGCCGCTGGAGGGCCGCTGGCTGCTCATCCTCGGCCTCTATGATCTCGTGTTCGGGCTGCTCGCCTACGCGATCTTCGACTTCCTGCTGGAGGAATGACGCAGTGTTCGGCCGGGGTCTGAGGACCCTCTCGCTCCTCTCCGCCGCCCTCGTCACCGGGGCGTTCGCGCTGGTGTTCTTCTACGCGCCCAACGACGCGGACCAGGGCTTCATCCAGAAGATCTTCTACATCCACGTCCCGCTGGCCATCGTGGCGCTGTGCGGCTTCATCGCCGGCGGCGTGTGGGGCATCCAGTACCTGCGCACCGGTGACCGGCGCCACGACCTGCGCTCCTACGTGGCCATCCACCTGGCGCTGATCCTCGCCGTCGGGGCGCTGGTCACGGGCTCGATCTGGGCCCGCGCGTCGTGGGGCCACTGGTGGGTGTGGGACGAGCCGACGCTCGTGTCGTTCCTGATCGTCTTCCTGCTCTACGCCTGCTATCAGCCGCTGCGGTTCTCGATCGAGGACCCGGAGACCCAGGCCCGCTATGCCGCGGTGTTCGCCATCGTGGCCGGCGCGTTCGTGCCGCTGAACTTCCTCGCGGTGCGGATGGCCCAGTCGGTGGCCCATCCGCGCGTGCTCACCACCACCGGCGGCAACATGCCCGGTTCGATGTTCTTCACGTTCCTGGTCTCGCTGGCGGGTATGGCCTGCCTCTACGTGACGCTGTGCAAGTACGAGCTGGCCGCCAAGAGCGCCCGGATGCAGCTGCGCCGGCTGCGCCGCTCGCTGCTGGACGACGAGGACTGGGCACCGGCCCCGCGCCGCTCCGCGGCGCCACAGCTCTGATGCCCGCCCTGCCGCTGGATGAGGCGGGCAAGTACGTCGCCGCCGCCTACGTCGTCTTCCTGGCGCTGATCCTGATCTACGTGGCGATCATGGCCTCCCGCCTGGCGCGGGTCGAACGCGAGCTGTCCGAGCTCGGCGACCTGGTGGAGGAGCGCCGCCGGCGCGAGCAGACGGAGGAGCCGGTGGCCCGATGAGCGAGCTGCTCGCCCTGGGCACGTCCCACAAGACGGCGCCGCTGGCGGTGCGCGAGCGCCTCGCGCTGCTGGAGGGCCAGGTCGAGCCGTTCCTGCACGAGCTGGTCGCGCACCCGGCGATCTCCGAGGCCGTGGCGGTCTCCACCTGCAATCGCACGGAGCTCTACGTCGTCGCGGGGGACGCCGTGGAGGGCGAGTCGGCCGTGCTGGCGCTGCTCGCCCGGCGGGCCGGGACGCCGCCGACCGCGCTGATCGACTCGATCTACGCCGACCGCAACTGCGACGCCGCACGGCACCTGTTCCGCGTGGTCAGCGGGCTGGAGTCGATGATCGTCGGCGAGGCCGAGATCCAGGGGCAGGTCAAGCGCGCCTACGACCGCGCGCTGGCCGCCCGGACCAGCGGGCCGCTGACCAACAAGCTGTTCCGCGCCGCGCTCGCCACGGGCAAGCGCGTGCGCACGGAGACGGCGATCTCCGCGGGCCACGCGTCCGTGGCCACCGTCGCCGTCGACGCCGCCCGCGCGGTGGTGGGCGAGCCGCACCACGTGGTGATCGTCGGCGCCGGCGACACGTCCGAGCAGGTCGCCCGGGCGTTCTATCGAGCAGGGCGTGTCGACGATGTTCGTGGCCAACCGCCGGCGCGACCGGGCGATCGCGCTGGCCGAGCGCTTCGGCGGCGCCTCCGGCTCGTTCGACGCGCTGCCCGAGGAGCTCAGCGGGCCGACGTCGTCGTCTCCTCGACCGCGTCGCCGCACGCGATCATCGGTGCCGAGGAGCTGGCCGCGGTGATGGCGCGCGCGGGACGGCCGGCCGCTGCTGCTGGTCGATCTCGCGGTGCCGCGCGACATCGACCCCGCGTGCGGCGAGCTGGACGGCGTGACGCTGCTGGACATGGACGCGCTGCAGGCCTCGGTGCGGCGCCACCTGCGCGTGCGCCGGGCTGAGGCGCGCGCGGGCCGAGGTGATCGTCGAGGAGGAGATCCAGACGTTCGCCGGCTGGCTCGGGCACGCTGGAGGTGATGCCGACGCTGACCGCGCTGCGAGCGCGCGGCGACGCGGTGGTCGAGCGGGCTGCTGGCCGAGAACGCCGGCCGCTGGGAGGACGCTGTCCGAGCGCGACCTGGCGCGCGTCGAGGCGCTCGCCCGGGCGGTCGTCAAGCGGCTGCTGCACGAGCCGACGCAGCGCGTGAAGGAGCTGGACGGCGACCACCGGCACGCCCGGCTGCAGCTGCTGCGCGAGCTGTTCGGGCTCGAGGAGCGCAGCCGCGGCCGAGGCCGGCCGAGGGCGCCGAGGTCCGCGCGCTGCGCCGGCCTTGAGCGCGCTGCGGCTGGGCACCCGCGGCAGCGCGCTGGCGCTGGCCCAGGCGCGCGCAGTGGCGACGCTGCTGACCGGCCCGTCGAGCTCGTGACGATCACCACCGCGGGCGACGTCGACCGGGCGCGCGGCGACAAGTCGCGCTGGGTCGGGGCGCTGGAGGCCGCGCTGCTCGCGGGCGAGATCGACCTGGCGGTGCACTCGGCCAAGGACGTCCCGGGCGAGCTGGCCGCCGGGACGGCGATCGCGGCGACCCCGCGGCGCGCGGCGCCGTGCGACGTGCTGGTGGGCGCGGACTCGCTGGACGCCGTGCCGCAGGGCGCGCGCGTCGGCACGAGCGCGCTGCGGCGGCAGGCGCAGCTGCTGGCCGCGCGGCCCGACCTCGGCGGTGCGCGAGCTGCGGGGCAACGTCGACACGCGCCTGGCCAAGCGCGCCGCCGGCGAGGTCGACGTGCTCGTGCTGGCCGCCGCCGGGCTGGAGCGGCTGGGCCGCGGGCGAGGCCGGCGCGACGCTGCGCGGCGGCGTGTTCGTGCCCGCGCCGGGCAGGGCGTGATCGCCGTGCAGGGCCGCGTGGGCTCGGCCGCCGCCGCGCCGCCGCCGCCGCCGACGACGCGGCGACGCACGCCGCGCTGGATGCGGAGCGCCGCGCGGTCCGGATGCTGGAGGCGAGCTGCCACACGCCGGTCGGCGTGCTCGCCGCCGGCGGCCGCGTGCTGCGGGTTCGCCGGGCTGCCGGACGGGTCGGCCTGGATGGTCGACGAGGCGGGCGTCCGGCGAGGAGTTGGCGCGGCGCATGCTCGCCGCGGGCGCCGCCGGCCTGCTGCGCGATGCCGAACGGCTCGCCGCCGCATGACCGTCTACCTCGTCGGCGCCGGCCCCGGCGACCCCGGCCTGCTCACCGTGCGGGCGCGCGAGCTGATCGCCGCCGCCGACGTGATCCTCTACGACCGGCTGATCCCGCCGGGCGATCCTCGAGGGCGTCGACCGCCGAGCTGTCTACGTGGGCAAGAGGGCGGCGGGCCGCAGGTGCCGCAGGAGGAGACGACGCGGCTGCTGGTCGAGTACGGCCGGCGCGAGCGGCGTCGTGGTGCGGCTGAAGGGCGGCGACCCGTTCGTGTTCGGGCGCGGCGGCGAGGAGGCGCTCGTGCTGCGCGCGGCCGGGCATCCCGTTCGAGGTCGTCCCGGGCGTCACCGCGGGGATCGCCGCGCCGGCCTACGCCGGCATCCCGGTCACCCAGCGCGAGCTGGCGAGCGCCGTGGCGTTCGTCACCGGGCACGAGGATCCCGACAAGCCCGAGACCGCGCTCGACTGGCCGGCGCTCGCCGCCTTCCCGGGCACGCTGGTCTTCTACATGGGCGTGCGCGCGCTGCCGCGGATCGCCGAGCGAGCTCGTCGCCGGCGGGCGCTCGCCGGACGAGCCGGTCGCGGTGGTCGAGCGCGGCACGCTGCCCGGGCCAGCGGACGCTGCTGGCGACGCTGGCGGACGTCGCCGAGCGCGTGCCGCCGAGACGGGCATCCGCGCGCCGGCGATCACGCTCGTCGGCCCGGTCGCCGCGCTGCGCGAGCAGATCGGCTGGCTCGAGGCGCGTCCGCTGCACGGCCGCACCGTGGCGGTGACCCGCGCGCGGGCGCAGGCCAGCGCGCTGGCCGCGCGGCTGCGCGGCGCTCGGCGCCGAGGTGGTCGAGGCGCCGGCGATCCGCACGCAGCCGCTCGACGCGCACGTGCCCGACGTCGGCGGCTACGACCTCGTGTGCGTCACGTCGCCCAACGGCGCCGAGCGGCTGTTCGACCACCTGCGCGACGCGCGCGCCCTGGCCGGCGTGACCGTGGCGGCGATCGGCCCCGGCACGGCCCGCGCGCTGCGCGCGCACGGCATCGAGCCCGACGTCGTGCCCGAGCGCGCCGTCGCCGAGGGCCTGGTCGAGGCGCTGGCGGACGTGCCGGTGCGCCGGGCGCTGATCGCCCGCGCCGCAGGAGGGCCGCGACGTGCTGCCCGGACGCGCTGCGCGAGCGCGGCGCCGAGGTCGACGTGGTCGCGCTCTACGAGACCGTGGCCGAGCCGCTCGACGACGCCACGCGCGCGGCCGCCGCGGCGCGCGGACTACCTGCTCTTCACCTCCGCCTCGTCGGTGCGCTTCTTCGCCGCGGCCGGCGGCGCGCTGGCCGGCCCGCGGCTCGCCTCGATCGGCCCCGCGACGAGCGCCGAGCTGCGCGCCCACGGCGCCGAGCCGGACCTCGAGGCCGACCCGCACACGCCCGACGGGCTGATCGCCGCGATCGTGTCCGACGCCGCCGCCGCGTGATCGTCTCGTTCCTCTCGGACTACGGCCCGGGCGAGGAGTACGCCGGCGTGGTCGACGGGGTGATCGCGCAGGCTCTGCCCGCACGCCCGGATCGTGACCTCGGCCACGGCGTGCCCGCCGCAGGACGTGCGCACGGGCGCGCGCCGGCTCGCCCGCGCGCTGCCGTACACTGCCCGCGGGCGTCCACCTCGCGGTCGTCGACCCGGGCGTGGGCGGGCCGCGGCGGGCGCTCGCACTGCGCACGGCCGCACAGGACCGGCTGCTGGTCGGGCCGGACAACGGACTGCTGCTCGAGGCGGCGGACCGCTTCGGCGGCGTGGCCGAGGCCGTCGACGTCGAGCGACGTCGCCGTGGCGCATCGAGCCCGTGTCGGCCACGTTCCACGGCCGCGACGTCTTCGCGCCGGTCGCCGCCCGGCTCGCCGCCGGCGCGCCCCTGCGCGAGGCCGGCCGGCCGCTCGACCCGGCCACGCTCGTCCGGCTCGGAGCGCTCGCCCCGCGTGGGGACGGCGCAGCCGTCATCGTGCACGTCGTGGAGATCGACGGGTTCGGCAACGTGATGCTCGACGCGGACGAACTGCCCGAGCGGGTCGCGCGTGCGCGGCGGCACCGGTTGCGCGCGGGCCGCACGTTCGGGGACGTCGCACCCGGGCGAGCTGCTGCTGTACGAGGACTCCGGCGGCTCGCTCGCGCTGGCCGTCAACGGCGGCAGCGCCGCGGCGGCGCTCGGCGTGCGCGGCGGCGACGAGCTGCGGCTGGAGCCGGCATGAGCGCTCGGGCGGCCCCGCACGCACCTGCGCAGCGTCGGCTCGACCAGCGACCGCGCCCGCGAGCTCGCCGAGGGCGGCGCGCCGCACGGCACGCTGGTCACGGCCGACAGCAGACCGCGGGCCGCGGCCGCCACGGACGGGCCTGGGTGACGCCGCCGGGCGTGGCCATCGCCGCGTCGCTCGTCCTGCGCGAGTGGGACGAGCTGCTGTCGCTGCGCGCCGGGCTCGCGGTCGCCGACGTCGCCGGGCCGCGAGCGCCAAGGTCAAGTGGCCGAACGACGTCTGGCTCGACGGGCGCAAGGTCGCGGGCGTGCTGGTCGAGGCGCGCAACGGCTCCGAGTGGGCCGTGCTCGGCATCGGCGTCAACGTCGCGCTCGACCCGGCGACGCTGCCGCCCGAGGTGGCCGAGGTCGCCGGGACGCTGGGCCGGCCGCCCGAGGCGGTCGAGCCGGCGCTCGCGGACCTGCTCGCGGCGCTCGAGCGCCGGCTCGCCCAACCGGCCGCGGAGCTGCTCGCCGACCTGCGCGAGCGCGACGTCCTGCTCGGTCGCCGCCTGCGCCACGCGGGCGGCGAGGGCGTGGGCGCGGGGATCGACGCGTCGGGCGCCCTGCTGGTCGAGTCGCCCGGCGGCACGGTTCCGGTGACGACGGGCGAGGTGGTGGGGGGCCAGGGCTTGACTTCCTAATGTCGTTAGGTATTCTCCTATTGAAGTTAGGAATCCCGACGCCTGGAGCCCACCGTGAAGACCGCGACCGTCACCCCGAACCTCACCCAGCTGACCCGCCTGCGCTTCGTCAATGCGTACCTCGTGCGCGAGGACGACGGGTTCACGCTCGTGGACACGACGACCAGCGGCGCGGCCGGCGACCTGATCGCCGCGGCCGAGCGCGCCGGTGCGCCGATCCGGCGGATCGCCCTGACCCACGGGCACGGCGACCACGCCGGCTCGCTGGACGCGCTCAAGGAGCGCCTGGGCGATGTGCAGGTGCTGATCCCGGAGCTCGACGCGCGCATCCTCGCCGGGGAGCACGTGGTCGACGGCAAGCTGCCCGGCGGCTGGCCCAAGGACCTCAAGACCACGCCGGACGTCCGCCTGGCCGCGGGCGAGCGCGTCGGCAGCCTCCAGGTCGTGGCCGCGCCCGGCCACACGCCGGGCCACGTGGCCTTCCTCGATACGCGCGACGACACGCTGATCGCCGGCGACGCGTTCACGACCTACGGGAGCGTCGCCGTGCCGAGCCACTTCTACCTGCGCTTCCCGCTGGCCGCGATGGCCACGTGGGACAAGGCGCAGACCGTCGAGTCCGCCGCCGCCCTGCGCGCGCTCGACCCGGCGGTGCTGGTGGCCGGCCACGGCCCCGCGGTGCGCAACCCGGCCGCCGCCATGGACCGCGCGCTGGCCCGCACCGGCCGCTGATGCCCCGGTCCGGCCTGGATCCCGAGGCCGTGGTCGCGGCGGCCGCCGAGCTCGCGGACGCCGAGGGCCTGGAGGCCGTCACGCTCGCGCGCGTGGCCGACCGGCTCGGCGTGCGCTCGCCCTCGCTGTATGTCCACGTCGGCGGGCTGCCCGACCTGCGGCGGCGGCTGGCCGCGCGCGGCGCGACCGCGCTGGCGGCTGCGCTGCAGGCGGCCGCCACCGGCCGGTCCGGCCGCGACGCGCTGGCCGCCGTGGCGGACGTGTATCGCCGCTACGCGCGCGAGCACCCGGGCACCTACGCGGCGATGCAGCGCGCGCCGGACGTGCGCGACGCCGCGGACGCGGCGCGGGTGGTCGATGTCGTCGTGGCCGTCCTGCGCGGCTATGGCCTCGAGGGCGACGACGCGATCCACGCCACCCGCATCGTCCGCGCGGCGCTGCACGGGTTCGCCGCGCTCGAGGCGGGCGAGGGCTTCGGCATCGCCCTGGACCCGGACGAGACGTTCGCCCGCCTGGTCGCCGTGCTGGACCGCGGATTGCCCACACAGACGTGACGCCTGCCTCTGGTGCCCGGGACGCGCGGCGCGGGAGCCTGGCCGGGCAACCCACTCCTGGAGGCATCCGATGCAACAGCCGCGCCGGCACCCGCTGGTCGTTCTCCTGGCCACCGTCGCCCTCGTCGCGGGGCCGGTGGCGGCGATCGCCGCCCGCCTGTTCGACCCGGCGACGAGCCCGACGGAATCGATCGCCCGCCTGGTGGCGGACGCCGCCGCCCATCCCGGCGAGACGCACGCCGTCCTGGTCGGCGACGCGTTCATCTGGCTGATGCTGCCGGCCGCGCTCGTGGCGGCCGGCCTGGCCTGGCGGCGCGCCCCCGCGCTCGCCACCGCGGCCGGCGTGCTCTCCTTGGTCGGCTGGACCGGCATCGTGGCGCTGGCCACCCAGGACGCGCTGATCGCCGAGGCGGGCCACGCCCGGTTCGCGCGCGGCCCGGCCGTCACGCTCGCCACCGCCTGGTCGAACGGCGGCGTGGTCAACACCTACACGACGATGTTCGTCGTCGGCCACCTCCTCGGGACGATCCTGCTCGGCGCGGCCCTGTGGCGCGCCCGGGTGATCCCGCGCGGGCTGGCGGCGGGCGTCGCCGTGGCCATGCCCCTGCACCTGCTGGCGTTCGTCACCGGGGTGAAGCCGCTGGACCTCGCGTCCGACGTGCTGCTTCTCATCGGCTTCGGCGCCTGCGCGCTTAGCGTGCTGCGCGAGACGGCCGCCGGCTCGCGGACGGAGGAGGCCACGGGCCTGGCGGTCGCCTGAGGCGAGCGATGCCCGGTTTCTCCAGCCCCGCACGACTGGCCGGCCGAGCGACGCTGGCCGCGATCGCGCTGCTCGACCTGGGCGCCGTCCTGCTGGCGGTCCACGCCCCGAGCCTCGCGGGGATCGCCGCCGCGACCGCAGGCCCGGTGTTCGTCGTCGTGCCGCTCGTCGGCGCCTACGTCGCGGCCCGCCGCCCGGCGAACCCGGTCGCCTGGATCTTCCTCGCGGCCGGGATCGCCGTGTCGGTGTTCGCGTTCTCCGCCTCCTACGCGTACGCCGTGTTCAGCGAGCACGTCGCGGACCTCCCGGGCGGCGCCGTGTTCGCCTGGCTGACGAGCTGGACGTTCGCCTACACCGTGCCGCTCGTCGCCGCGTTCGGCGTGCTGCTGTTCCCGGACGGGCGGCTCCCCGGCCCGGGCCGGGGCTGGCGGGCGCTGGCCTGGCTCGGCGGGGCGATGCTCGCCGGCCTGACGCTCGGCCGCGCGTTCGCCCCGCAGTTCGCGGAGTGGCCGCGGGCGAACCCGCTGGCCGCTCCCGGCGCGCTGGCGAGCGTCGCGTCCGGCATCCAGGGCATCGGTCTGCTGCTGCTGTTCCCGGTGTCCTCGCTGACGGCGGCGGCACTGGTGGGCCGCGCCCGGCAGGCGGACGCCGAGCTGCGGCCGGTCATGCGGCTCGCCGCGGCCACCGGCGTGCTGATCGCGGTCTCGTATCTCGCCTGCCTCGTGTTCTCGCTGGCCGGCGGCGACACCATCGACCTCGCCGCCTTCCAGGCCGCTCCCGTGGTGGCGCTCGCCGCCGTGGCCACGGTCGGGATCGTCCGCTACGGGCTGTTCGACCTGCGCGTCGCGCTCGACCGGACGCTGGTCTACGGCGCCCTGACGCTGCTCGTCGTCGCGCTTTACGAGGCGGCGTCGGCGCTCGCCGGCCTGCTCATCGAGGGCCGGGCGGCGGCGGACGCACTGGCCGGCGCGGTCGTCGCACTGGCAGCGCTCCCGCTGCGCGACCGGCTCCGGCGGGCGGTCGACGGGATGCTCTACGGCGACCGGGACAATCCCTATGCGGCGATCTCGCGGCTGTCGGAGCGCCTCGACGCGGTGGCGGCGACGGGCGACGTCCTGCCCGCCGTGGCCCGGACCGTCTCGGAGTCGCTGCGGCTGCCGTACGTGGCGGTCGAGGTCGCCGGCGAGCTCGCGGCGGCGTGCGGCCGCCCCGGCGCGGGCAGCGTCGAGGCGTTCCCGCTCAGCCACCAGGGTGAACGGGTCGGGCGGCTGCTGTGCGCGACGCGGGCGCCGGGCGAGCGCTTCGGGCCCGCCGACCTGCGGCTGCTGCGCGAGCTCGCCCGCCACGTGGCCGTCGCGGCGCGCGAGGTCCTGCTCACACGGGACCTGCAGCGCTCGCGCGAGCAGCTCATCCGCACGCGCGAGGAGGAGCGACGGCGGCTGCGGCGCGAGCTCCACGACGGCGTCGGGCCGAGCCTCGCCGGCATCGCCCTGGGCATCGACAGCGCGCGCCGCTGCCTGCGGACCGACCGGGACGCGGCCGAGCGGACGCTCGTCGAGCTGCGGCGGGCGACCCGGCAGTCCGTCGCCGAGGTGCGACGGCTGGCCGGCGACCTGCGGCCGCCGGTGCTCGACCAGCTCGGGCTGGTCGGCGCGCTGCGCGAGCTGACGCAGAGGCTCGGGGGCGCGCTGGAGGCGCCCGCCGAGCTGCCGGAGCTGCCGGCGGCCGTCGAGGTCGCCGCCTACCGCATCGCCGCGGAGGCGCTGACCAACGCCGGCCGCCACGCCCGCGCGGAGGTCTGCCGGGTGCGCGTCTCGCTCAACGGCGGGCTGCGGCTCGAGGTCGACGACGACGGCGTCGGGATCCCGGACGGCTATGTGGCCGGCGTGGGCATCGCCTCGATGCGCGAGCGCGCCCGCGAGCTCGGCGGCGGCGTGCGCGTGGAGCGGCGGGCGCCGTCCGGCACGCGCGTATCGGCGACGCTCCCGCTCAGCTCGTGATCCGCGTCCTCGTGGCCGACGATCACCCGGTCTTCCGGCACGGGCTCAGCGCGCTCATCCGCGACGCGCCCGACACGGTGCTCGCGGGCACCGCGGCCGACGGCGAGCAGGCCGTCGCGCTGGCCCGCACCGCGCAGCCGGACGTCGTGCTGATGGACGTCCGCATGCCGCGGCTCGACGGGATCGCGGCCACGAGCCGGATCGTCGCCGCGCGACCGCGGACCGGGGTGCTCGTGCTGACCATGTTCGACGACGACGAGCTCGTCTTCGCCGCTCTGCGCGCCGGGGCCCGCGGCTACATCCTCAAGGAGGCGACGGAGGCCTCGATCCTCCACGCGATCGCGGCCGTCGCCGCGGGCGAGGCGATCCTCGGCCCGGGCGTGGCGGGCCGGTTGCGCGCGTTCTTCAGTGCGCCCGCGCCGCCCCCGCCGTTCCCGGAGCTGACGGACCGCGAGCGATCGATCCTCGAGCTGATCGCCCGCGGGGCGGCGAACGCGGACATCGCCCGCGAGCTCGTGCTGAGCGAGAAGACGGTCCGCAACTACGTCTCGAACGTCCTCACGAAGCTCCGCGTCGCGCACCGGGCACAGGCGATCGTGCGCGCCCGCGAAGCCGGGCTGGGCGTCGACCGGTAGGCCGCCTACGCGGCGGCGTCCTCGACCGCGGCCCGGACGCGCTCGCTCGCGGCCTCCAGCGGAGACTTCGGCGCGTCGTCGGTCGCCTTCTTGGCCCGCGCGCGCTTCGCGGGCGCCGCCTTCTTGGCCGCGGGCTTGCGACGCGACCGCGCCGGCGGCGCGACGGCGTCGGCGGCCACCGGCTCGGCCACGGGGGTCGCCATCGGCTCGGCCGGGTCAGCCGGCTTGCGGCGCGAGCGCCGCCGCGGCGCGGCGTCGCCATCGGCCACGACCGCGGGCTCGGCCGCCTTCGTGCTGGCCGGCCGGCGCGGCGCCGCGGCCTTCTTGCGAGCGCGAGCACGCGGCGGCGACGCCTCGGAGGCGGTGGCGGCGGGCGCGTCAGGCGCCTTGCGGGCGCGACGACGCGGCGGCGCGACCTCGGCGGCCGGCGCTTCCGGCGCAGCCGGCGCGGCGGGCGTCGGCTCCGCGGCCGCCGGCTCCGCGACGGTCTTGCGCGCCCGGCGACGCGGCGGCGGCGCCTCGGCGGCGACCGGCTCCGCCGCCTTCTTGCGGGTGCGCCGGCGCGCCGGAGGCTGCTCCGCTTCGGCCGGCGTCTCCGCGGCGACCTCGGCCGCAGCCGGCTCGGCGGTCTTCCGGCGCGACCGGCGGCGGGGCGCGGCCTCCGGATCGGCGTCGACGGCCTTGCGGCGCGAGCGGCGCGTCCGGGTGGGCGCGGGGGTCGCTTCGTCGTCGGCGTCGAGCGCGTCGTCCGCGGTCGCCTCCAGCGCCTCAGCGGTCGCGGCCGCGGCCATCACGGCCTCCGGCGCGACGGCCTCGCCGGCGCCCTTGCGGCGGCGGCGGCGCTTGGTCTTGCCGCGGCCCTTCGGGAAGTTGCGCAGCAGCTCGCGGGCCAGCGCGGCGGGCTTGCGGGACATCCGCGTGCGAGCGCCGTTGATGACCTCGCCGGCCTCGGCGGTGTGCGGGATCGCCGCGGCGAGCAGCGCGGCGCTCAACCGCCGGTCCTGCTGGCGCGCCGCGTGGACGAGCCGCCGCGCGTTGCGCGCGTGCGCGCCGCCCGAGGAGTTGACCAGCAGCCCGAGGAGCCGCTTCGTCTCCGGCCAGCGCTGGACGGCGTACTCCTCGTGGACCTCGCGCGTCATGTTCGCGCAGCGCCAGATCCAGTTGTTCGCCTGGTCGCGGCGGCCGATCTTCTTCTCGGCCAGCGCCTGCAGCACGACCTTGACCGCCCTCGCGCTTGTCGTCGCGCGGCCAGGACTCGACGAAGTCCAGCGCGCGGTCGAACGCCTCGGGATCGCGGCCCGACGCGATCTCCTGCAGGGCGCGCAGCCGCAGCTGCGGGTTCTTGTTGCGGTCGACCGCCGTCAAGAGGAACGTGCGCTTGAGCTCGCCGCCCTGGTCGAAGTGCAGCATCGCCCGGGCGCGGCGCCAGCCCGTGGGCGCCACTCGCGCGCCGGCCAGCGCGGCCCACTGGACCTGCTCGCCGTAGTCGAGGTGCTCGACGGCGATCCGCCACAGCTCGCGCTCGAAGACCTCGATCCGCCGGTTCTCGTCGGCCGTGACCGGCAGGACGCGCCGCTCCACGCGCAGGCGCCGGCCGCGGCCGCGGCGCACCGGCCCGACGACGATCGCGCCGCCGCGATACACGTCGCGATCCAGGAGGCTGTGCAGCGTCACCACCGGGTCGTCGTGCTTGGTCGCCGGGTGGACGAAGTCGACGACGATGCCCGCCTCCTTGCCCGGGTGGCGGCGGGTGACACGGCCCACGCGCTGCTGGTAGATGCGCCGCGACGCCGTGGGCGCCAGGTGCATGCAGACCGTGGCCCGCGGCGAGTTCCAGCCTTCGGCGAGCAGCTGCGCGTTGACCAGCACGTCGACGTCGCCGCGCTCGTAGCGCGCGAGGATCTGGGCCAGCTCGCGCTTCGGCGTCTCGCCCGACACGGCCTGCGCCTTCATCCCCAGGTCGCGGAACGCCGAGCGCGACGTTGTAGGCGTGGCGCACGCCGGCGGCGTAGACCACGCCCGGCACGCCGTTGAAGCGGGTCTTGTAGAGGTCGGCCACGGCCAGGTTGAACGGCAGCTGGTCGAGCAGCTGGGCCAGCATCTCCTGGTCGAACTCGGTGTCCACCTCGCCGCGGCGCAGCGGCACCTTGGCGATCGTCCGCACGCCCGGCCCGGGCGGGATGCGCACGCAGCGCAGCGGCGCGATCACGCCGCGCCGCGCGGCCTGCGCGAGGTCGAAGCGCGACGTCTGGGTCGGGAAGAGGTCGGTGACGTGGCGGGCGATCAGCGCGCCCGTCGCGGTCATGCCGATGAAGATCGGACCCGCCCACGCGCGGATCGCGCCCGAGGTCTTCTCGCCCAGCGCGGTGTGCGCCTCGTCGCAGATGACGATCGTGTAGGCGTCTGAGACCTTGCCCGCGTTGCGGACGAACCACTGATAGGTCTCGACCGTCACCGGGCCGTTCGGCGCGTCCTGGCCGGTCAGCAGCGGCCGGCGCGATCCGCTTCGCGTAGCCGCGGTCGCGCAGCTCGCCGTGGAACTGGTCGACCAGGTTGCGGCGGTGCGTGAGGATGAGCACGCCGCCGGTGCGCGACGCCTCGACGAAGCCGAGCGCCGCCACGGTCTTGCCGGCGCCCGTGGCGTGCTCGAACCAGAAGCGCTTGGCGGCGTTCGGATCCTCCGCCGCCTCGGCCAGCGCCTCGTCGCCGGGCGTGCCGCGGTCGTCCCAGTCGTGCGGCTCCTCCGGCTCGTCCTCGTCGTCGTCCTCCTCGCCCGGGATGCCGACCGGGGCGAGGACCACGTCGCCGACGTCCGACGCGCCGTTGCCATTGCCGTTGCGCAGCGCCTCGGCGAGCAGCGCGGTCAGCGTGCCGGACAGCGCGTCGACCTGGTGCGCGCTCAGCACGGTCCCGTCGACGAGCGTCGGCTCGTCCTCGGAGAGCAGCCGCTCCAGCCCGAGCAGCAGCGACCACTGCCGTCGCCAGGCGATCGAGGGCACCGTGGCGCCCTCCTGGAGCTCGGCCAGGGCGGCGTCCAGGGCGCGGCGGCGCGGGGTACCCGGCGCGAGCGAGGACGCAGGGTCCTCACTCGCAGTCAGGAACGGCTCACGGGTGAACGCCGCGGCGCGCTCGATCTCGTCGGTTGAAGGAAGCGTGGCCCGTTCGGCCACCGGCGTGGTCTCAGCCATGTACGGCTCGTAGATCGGGGAGGAGCGGGCCGGTCCCGGTGTTGTGACGGCACGCGCTCCAGAGAAGGCTCGCGGGGAAGAGCTCCAGGCGCCGCATGGGCGATCCCTCTGACGTGCTCCCTACGAGTCACCGCTTATTGAAGCAGACTCGCTGGAGGGACCTGCTGATCTGCCACCCTAGTCGGACATGCGGCGGCTGCTGGTCGTGCTCGGAGGGATCGCCCTCGTCGTGATTGTGGTCATAGGGCTGACTCAGGCCAGCCACAAGGACGGACCGGCGGAAAAGCCGTTCCACTTCGACCTCGCCGCCGCCAAGCAGCGCCTGGCGCGGGCCCCCGGCGCGCTGCACGGCGTCTACGCCGAGGCCAACCAGCTCCTCCCCGGCGGCAAGCGCGCGTTCGACCGGCGGATCGCCGAGCTGCACGGCCACCCGGTGATCATCAACAAGTGGGCCTCGTGGTGTGTGCCCTGCCAGTCGGAGTTCCCGGTGTTCGAGTCGGTCGCGGCCAAGGAGGGGACGAAGGTCGCCTTCCTCGGTGACAACGGCACGGACATCGACGCCGCGGCCCGGCGCTTCCTGGCCAAGCGGCCGCTGCCGTTCCCGTCCTACACGGACCCGCACGAGACGATCGCCCGCTCGCTGGAGATCCCGAAGAACTACCCCATGACCGTGCTGCTGGACCGCAGCGGCAAGATGGCCCACATCCACACCGGCCCCTACCGCAGCGACGGCGACCTGATCAGGGACATCCGGCGCTACCTGAGCTGATGTCGCCGGAGGTCCGGGTCGACCCGCTGACGGGGCTCAAGACGATCATCGCCGGCGCCCGCGCCGGCCGCCCCGGCGGCGGCTTCGCCGTCGCCCCGCATCCGCCGATCGACCGCGAGCAGGACCCGTTCGCGCCCGGGCACGAGGACCGCACGCCGCCTGAACTCTACTCGCTGCCGGACGGGAACGGCGGCTGGCGCGTGCGCGCGTTCGCGAATCTCTACCCCGCGCTGGACGCGGAGGCCGGGACGCCCGAGCGCCATGCCCACCCCGACCTGTTCACCGCCCAGCCGGCCACGGGCCACCACGAGGTGATCGTCAACGCGCCCGATCCCGTCCCCGCGCTGGCCGACCTGCCGGGGGAGCAGCTCGCGCTGGCCGTGGAGGCGTGGCGCGAGCGCCTGCGCGCACATGGCGGCGCCCACTGCCGCCACCTGATCGTCAACGAGGGCCGTGAGGCGGGCGCGTCGCTCCCGCACACCCACGCCCAGCTGTACGCGTTCGACTTCGTGCCGGCGGCGATCGCCCGCGAGCGCGAGCGCTTCGGCGCCTACGCCGTGCGCACCATGGGCGGCAACCTGCTGGCCGACCTCGTGCAGCAGGAGGTGCGCGAGCGCGCGCGGGTCGTGGCCATCGACGCCGAGGCCGTCCTGATGGCGCCGTACGCCTCGCGCGCCCCGTTCCACCTGCTGCTGGCGCCGCGCAGCGCCCGCCCCCGCTTCGAGGACGACGGCCCCAGCGGCGCCGGGCTCCTGCACGACGCGCTGCGCCGCCTGACCGCCCGCCTGGGCGCGAGCCCGCCGCTGAACCTGTGGGTCCGCACGGCGCCCCACGGCGCGGAGCACTTCTGCTGGTGGATCGAGATCCTGCCGCGGCTGGCCGAGCCGGCCGGGCTCGAGCTCGGCGCCGGCGTCGGCCTGTGCACGCTCGCGCCCGAGCAGGCCGCGGCCGAGCTGCGGGAGCTTTGAGGGCGCTCGTCCAGCGGGTCAGCCGCGCCGCGGTCACCGTGGACGGCGAGCGGGTGAGCGCGATCGGGCCCGGGCTGCTCGTGCTGCTCGGCGTGGCGCACGCCGACACGCCGGAGATCGCCGACCGGCTGGCCGACAAGGTGCGCGCCCTGCGCGTCTTCCCCGACGCGGACGGCCGGATGAACGAGCCGCTCGGCGACCGCGAGGTGCTGTGCGTCTCGCAGTTCACCCTCTACGGCGACACCCGCAAGGGCAACCGGCCGGCCTACGTCGCGGCCGCCCGGCCGGAGCTGGCCGAGCCGCTCTACGAGCGCTTCTGCGCGCGGCTGGCGGCCCGCCGCGGCGTGTTCGGCGCCCACATGGACGTCGAGCTCGTCAACGACGGGCCGGTCACGCTCCTGCTGGAGCTGTAGCCGGATACCCTTGCGCCGCATGCCGCCCGACGAGCGCCCGATCGTCTGCCGCTTCGCCGCCGAGCCGCCGCAGTCCGCGCTGCCGCACGGCCGCTGGGCGGACACGCTGCAGGCCGAGTTCCTCGCCGCCTGCCTGCGCGTCCAGCCCGAGGAGGACGACGACGTCGGCACCGCCGGGACGATCACCTGGTTTCCCGACCGCACGTGGTCGGGCCGCACCTACGTGCCCGCCACCGCGCACACGTCGACCGGCATGGAGCTGTACGGGTACGTGTCGTTCGCGCCGGGCGACACCGAGCGCGAGCCCGGCGAGTTCGACGCCTGGGCCGACTACACGCCCGACACCGCCGACCAGCACGCCGAGTGGAAGATGGACGTGTCCCAGGAGGTGGTCGGGGGCTGGCGCGGCGAGGCCGACGAGGTGGCCGCGATGACGCTGATCTGGGGCGTCCCGCTGGTGCGCGGCGGCGCGCTCGTCACCGCCGAGCTGGGCGACACCACGGTCGACCAGTCGGCGGTGAGCGAGGACCGCTTCACGCTGCTCGCCCCGGACGCCTACCGGGACGACTACCTCGACGTCGTCCTGTGGGACCGCGCGGGGTCCGAGCTCGCGCGCGAGTCGCTCTACGAAGAGGACTGAGCCGCCGCGCGCGCCCCGTTGCCGTTGCCGTTGCCGTTGCCGTTGCCGTTGCGGTCGACGATGACGCGGTCGATCAGCCCGTAGGCCGCCGCCGCCTCCGGCGTGAAGAAGCGGTCGCGCTCGAGGTCGGCCGAGACCTGCTCCTGCGACTTGCCCGTGTGGGCGGCGTAGATCTCCTCGACGCGCTCGCGCAGCGCCAGCGCCTCGCGGGCGTGGATCTGGATGTCGGTCGCCTGGCCCTGGAAGCCGCCCGACGGCTGGTGGATGAGGATCCGGCTGTTGGGCAGCGCGGACCGCTTGCCGGGCGCGCCGCCGGCCAGGATCAGCGAGCCCATCGACATCGCGATCCCGCAGCAGATCGTGGCCACGTCGGGCTTGATGAAGCGCATCGTGTCGTAGATGGCCAGCCCGGCGTAGACCTGCCCGCCCGGCGAGTTGACGAACATCTGGATGTCCTTGTCGGGGTCGTCGGCCTCCAGGTGCAGCAGCTGGGCGACGACGAGATTGGCGATCTCGTCGTCGATCGGCGTGCCGACGAACACGATGCGCTCGCGCAGCAGGCGCGAGTAGATGTCGAACGAGCGCTCTCCGCGCGAGTCCTGCTGGACGACGACGGGGACGAGGGGCATGTGCGCAGCCTTCCTGCAACCCTACGGTTGCGTTTCTGCCCATGGTAGCCTATGGGCAACCGTTGAGTTGCAGGAGGCGCCCGTGCCCGTCGTGAACCGAGAAGTCGTCCTCCCCGTCCCCCGCGAGCGCGCGTGGGAGCTGATCACCGAGCCGTCCGAGCTCGAAGGCTGGCTGGCCGACGAGGTCGAGTTCTCGCCCGAGGAGGACGCGCCGGTGCGCGTCGCCTGGGACGACGGCGAGGCGCGCGAGGGCGTCGTCGAGGAGGTGGCCGACGGCGAGCGGATCGTGTTCACGTGGGGCGACTCGCGCGTCGAGTGGGCGCTCGAGGACCACCCCGGCGGGACGCGCTTCGTCGTCACCGAGCACCGCCACGCGGCCGACTCCCTGGTGTGGGGCCCGCGCCTGATGGCGCTCAGCGCCGCAAGCGCGCTGTGCCCGGCGTAGACGACGTCTTCACCGCGCTGGCCGACCCGACGCGCCGGGAGGTCCTGCGCTCGCTGTCCGTGCGCCCGGAGCTCACCGCCTCGCGGCTGGCGGGCGAGCTGCCGATCACGCGCCAGGCCGTGGCCAAGCACCTGGCCGCGCTGCAGCGCGCCGGGCTGGTCGAGCCGCACCGCGAGGGGCGCGAGACGCGCTACCGGCTCACGCCGGCGCCGCTGGCCGACGCGATGGACTGGATGGCCGAGGTGGGCGCCGCCTGGGACCGGCGGCTGGCACGTCTGGCCGAGCGCGCCGGCGGGTAGGCCCCCGGCCATGCCCGCCGCACTGGTCACCGGCGCGGCCGGCGGGATCGGCCGCGCCGCCGCCGCCCGCCTGTCCGCCGACGGCTACGACGTGCTGGCCGTCGACCTGCGCCCCGATGCGGACGGCCCCGGCCGCCCGCACGAGGCCGACCTGACCACGCGCGACGGCAACGCCGGCGCCGTGCAGGCCGCGCTCGACGCGTTCGGCCGGCTCGACGTGATCGTGGCCAACGCCGGCATCCAGCACATCGCACCGGTCCGCGAGTTCCCCGAGGACCGCTGGGACGCGATCGTCGCCCTGCTGCTGACCAGCCCGTTCCTGCTGGCCAAGCACGCCTGGGACGCGCTCGCCGGCAGCGGCGAGGGACGCTTCATCGCGGTCGCCTCCGCCCACGCGCTCGCCGCCTCGCCCTACAAGGCGGCCTACGTGGCGGCCAAGCACGGCGTGCTCGGGCTGGTGCGCACCTTGGCCCTCGAGGGCGCGCAGGCGGGGATCGCGGCCACGGCCGTCTGCCCCGGCTACGTGCGCACGCCGTTGGTCGAGCGCCAGATCCCCGACCAGGCGAAGGCGCACGGGATCTCCGAGGAGGAGGCGCTCAACGACGTCATCCTCGCGCCGCACGCGGTCAAGCGGCTGATCGAGCCGGAGGAGGTGGCGGACGTGATCGCCTTCCTGGCCGGCCCGCGCGGCGCGGCGTTCACCGGCGCGCCGGTCACCATGGACCTCGGCTGGACGGCCCGGTGATCGTCCCCGGTCACCCATGACCGATCTTCCGGATCGCCTCGTCCAGCTGCTCGAGCACGCGGTGCGCGCGTCCGAGCCCGAGGTGGCGCTGCACGCGCTGACCGCGCTGCGGCGCGAGCTCGACGCGTTCGAGCGCGTGCAGGCCTGGCGCGCGCTGGACGCCGGCAGCTCATACGGTGCCGTGGCACGCGCCCTCGGCATCTCCCGCCAGGCCGCGCACCGCCGCTACCGCGAGCTCGCCGCGGCCACCGAGCCGCCGCCCGGCGGCGAGCCGACCCGGCTGCGCGTGACGCCCGAGGCGCGCGCCGCCGTGCAGCTCGCCGGCGAGGAGGCGACCGCGCTGGGGGCCGTGCAGATGGGCTCCGAGCACCTGCTGCTGGGCATCCTGCGCGCCGGCGACGGCCAGGCGGCCGGCGCGCTGCGCGCCGCCGGCGTCACGCTCGACGGGGCCCGCGCGGCGGCCACGCCCACGCTCGCCGCCCACGCGGAGAACGGCGTCGCGGCCGACGACCGCGCGTCGGCGGTGACCCGCTACGCCCGCGTCGTGTTCGGCGACGCGCTGCGCCACGCCGCCGCCCAGCCCGACCACTCGATCGGCGTGGCCGACCTGCTGCGCGCCGCCCTGCGCGACCCCAACGGCGGCGCCTGCCGCACGCTCGCGGCGCTCGGCGTCGGCCCCGACGCGGTCCTGGGCGGCCTGGCCCGCGCCTAGCCGCTGATGGCCCGGGCGGTCGGCACGCGCTCGAGCACCTCGGCGTCGCTCAACGGGAAGTGGCAGGCGGCGATGTTGCCGCCGGCCTGGACCTCCAGCGGCGGCTCCTGCTCGCGGCAGATGTCCTGCGCCTTCCAGCAGCGCGTGTGGAACCGGCAGCCCGACGGCGGGTTGCTCGGCGACGGGACGTCCCCCGCCAGCACCTGGCGCTTCTTCTGCGCCGCGAGCTTCGGGTCGGCGACCGGCACGGCGGACATCAGCGCGCCGGTGTAGGGCATCCGCGGGTGCCCGTAGAGCTGCTCGGACGAGGCCAGCTCGACGATCTTGCCCAGGTACATCACGGCGACGCGGTCGCACATGTGCCGCACCACGGACAGGTCGTGGGCGATGAAGATCAGGGTCAGGCCGAGCTCGCGCTGCAGCTCGCGCAGCAGGTTGAGCACCTGCGCCTGGATCGACACGTCGAGCGCGGACACCGGCTCGTCGGCCACGATCACCTTCGGCCGCAGCGCCAGCGCCCGCGCGACGCCGATGCGCTGCCGCTGACCGCCGGAGAACTCGTGCGGATAGCGGTTGTAGTGCTCGGGGTTCAGCCCCACGCGGTCCATCAGCTCCTGCACCGCGCGCTTGCGCTCGCCGTCGCCGCTGTTCATCTTGTGGATGACGAACGGCTCGGCGATGATCGAGCCCACCGTCTTGCGCGGATTCAGCGACGAGTACGGGTCCTGGAAGATCATCTGCATCTCGCGGCGCAGCGCCTTCAGCTTCTCGCCGTGGATGTGCGTGATGTCCTGGCCCTCGAACTCGATCGTGCCGCTGGTCGGCTCGAGCAGGCGCATGATCACCCGGGCCGTCGTGCTCTTGCCGCAGCCCGACTCGCCCACCAGCCCCAGCGTCTCGCCGCGCCTCGACGGACAGCGAGACCCCGTCGACGGCGCGCACCGCGCCGATCTGGCGCTGGAAGATGATGCCCTGGGTTATGGGGAAGTGCTTGACGACGTCGCGCACCTCGAGCAGGGTCTCGGCCATCAGCTGGGCACCTCGCGTTCGAGCACGGCGGCGCGCGCCTCCTCGGGCTGCGCGCCTTGACGCAGCTGGGCCCACAGGCGCTGGCGCGTCGGCTCGGCCAGCAGGCAGGCGACCGCATGGTCGCCGCCGCCCGCGGAGGCCGGCTCGAGCTGCGGGTCGACCTCCTTGTGCCTGGGCAGGACGTACGGGCAGCGCGGATGGAACGCACAGCCGTTCGGGCGATTGATCAGGCTCGGAGGCCGGCCCTGGATCGGCACGAGCTCCTCGTCGCGGGACGCGGACATGCGCGGGATCGACTTGAGCAGGCCCCACGTGTAGGGATGCTGGGGCTCGTCGAAGATCGTGCCCGTGGTGCCACGCTCCACGACACGCCCGGCGTACATCACGCACACGTCGTCGGCGAGCTCGGCGACCACGCCCAGATCGTGGGTGATCATGATCACCGCCATCCCCAGCTCGGCCTGCAGGCGCTGCAGGACCTCGAGGATCTGCGCCTGGACGGTCACGTCGAGCGCCGTTGTCGGCTCGTCGGCGATCAGCAGCCGCGGCTCGTTGATCAGCGCCATGGCGATCATCACGCGCTGGCGCATGCCGCCCGAGAACTCGTGCGGGTACGCGTCGAGCCGGCCGCGGGGATCCGGGATGCCGACCATGTTCAGCATCTCGCCGCGCGCTCGCGGCCCTCCGCCTTGCTGGCGCCGTGATGGGTCCGGTAGGCCTCGACGAGCTGCTTGCCGATCGTGAAGAACGGATGCAGGGACGACAGCGGGTCCTGGAAGATCATCGCGACGTCGTTGCCGCGCAGGTTGCGCAGCGCGCGATCGTCCATGCCGAGCACGTCGTCGCCGTCGAAGGTGATCCGGCCGTCCAGCTCGGCGTTGGCCGCTCGCGTGAGGCCCATGATCGTGAGCCCGGTGACGCTCTTGCCGGAGCCGGACTCGCCCACGATGCCCAGTGTCCGGCCCTCCGCGACGGAGAACGTGACGCCGTCGACGGCGCGCACGACGCCGTCCGCGGTGGCGAACTGACGTGGAGGTCCGCGATCTCGAGGAGGGGACTCACGCGCGGCGGCTCACGAGTACCGCACCCGCGGGTCGAGCAGCGCGTAGACGATGTCGACGACGAGATTGGCCACGACGATGAAGAAGGCTCCGAACAGGACGGTGCCCTGGATCACGGGCAGGTCGCTGTTGATGATGCCCTCGTAGGCGTAGCGACCGATGCCCGGGATGTTGAAGACGGTCTCGGCCAGGACGGCCCCGCCGAGCAGGATGCCGATGTCGAGGCCGAGGACCGTGACGATCGGCGTGATCGCCGCCCGCACGGCGTGCTTCCAGATCACGTCCCGCTCCGACAGCCCCTTGGCCCGGGCGGTGCGGATGTAGTCCTGCGACATCGTGTCGATCAGGTTGGACCGCAGCAGCCGGGCGTAGAACGCGGCGAACGACGCCGCGAGCACGAGCCAGGGCAGGATCAGCGCCGTGAACCACTTCCACGGGTCCTGGGTGAGCGGCGTGTAGGACCCCGCGCCCGGGAAGATCTTGGCGACCCGGCCGATGTCGTTGGAGAACAGGAGCAGGGCGACCAGCGCCAGCCAGTAGACCGGCGCCGAGATGGCGAGCAGCGCCGCGCCCATCGAGAAGCGGTCGAGGGCCGAGCGGCTCTTGACCGCGGAGATGACGCCGACCGGCAGGCCGATCAGCAGCCACACGACCACGGCCCCGACGGTGAGCGAGATGGTCGCCGGCAGGCGCTGGAGCATCTCGGTGCGCACCGGCTGGGAGTTCTGGTAGCTGTAGCCGAAGTCGAAGTGAAGGACGATGCCCTTCATGAAGCGGTAGTACTGCACGTAGATCGGCTTGTCGAGCCCGAGCGTGTGCCGGACCTGCTGCAACTGCTCCGGCGTCGGCGACTTGCCCGCGCGCAGCGCGGCCGGATCGCCCGAGGGCAGCGCGAAGAAGATGATGAAGGTGACCGCGCTGACCAGCAGCAGCAGCACGATGACCCACAGCGAGCGGCGGATGATGTATCGACCCATGAACGGTCTCTCTGCCCGGGGCCCCGCCGGATGGCGGGGCCCCATGGCATATCACTTCTTACGAATCGGCGCGCCTACTGCGGCGCGCTGAACGACAGGTTCCAGTCGTCGTTCCACTTGTCGAGGACGCCCTTGACCGCCGAGCCCTTGACCAGCGCGTTCGACGCCCAGATCTCCGGGATCGCCGGCGCGTCCATGACGAGCATCTTGTTGACGTTCGCCCACGCCTGACGGCGCGAGGTCGGGTCCGTGATCTGCGCGGCCTTGTCCATCGCGTCATTGATCGCGGGATTGTCCTCCTGCGCCCAGTTGACGTTGTTCACCGGCACGATCGCCTTGCCGTTGAACGGCACGTACAGGTAGGCGTACGGGTCCGGGAAGTCCTCGATCCACCCGGCCGTCGGGCAGACCTCGATCTCGGCCTTCACGTAGCCGCAGAACTTCGAGTACATCGTCTGCTGCGGCACCGCCTTGATCTGCGCCTTGAAGCCGAGCTTCTCCAGGCCCGCCTGGACGATCTGCATCTCCTTCGGGCCCGGGTCGGAGTTCGAGCCGACGATCGTCACGTGGTCGGCGCCGTTGTTGTACCCGCCGGTGTACTTGCAGTTCGGGTAGCCCGCCGCCTTCATGTACTTGCAGGCCACCGTCATGTCACCGCTCGGGTGGCTGACGAAGTCGATCCCGAAGCCGTTCGCGCCGCCGGACTCCTGGAAGCCCGGGACCTCCGGCCCGAGGAAGTGCGTCGCCACCTGGCCGACCAGCTTGCCGCCGCGGGCCAGCAGGTAGGCGTTGCGATCAGCCGCCGCGACCGCGGCGCGCCGCAGATTGACGTTGTCGAACGGCTTGACCTTCGTGTTCAGCGCCGCGTAGTAGTCGCCGAGCGTCGAGATCGACAGCTGGTCCTTCTTGGTCTCGTACGCCGTCTTGAGCACCGGCGCCGGCGGCCCGTCGGCCATCAGCAGGTCGGTGCTGTTGAGCACCTGACGGGCGAGCACGTTCGGGTCGCCGCCGGCCTTCCACACGATCTTGTCGGCGTAGGCCGGCCGGTAGTCCGTGTCGGCCTTCCAGCTCGGGTTGCGCACCAGCGTGAGCTCGCGGCCCGACTGATAGCTCTGGATCATGTACGGGCCGCTGAACGCCTGCTTGGTGACGTCCACGTCGTACTTCGACGGGCTCGACTTGTCCATCGGCCCGGCGACCGACTTCGGCACCGGCGCGCTGCCCGGCAGCGTGAGCGCCTGGGCGAACGTGGCGCCGAAGTTGCTCGTGAGCTTGAAGACGATCGTGTCCTTGTCGGGCGTCGTGATGCCCGAGATCGGGCCGCCCTTGGACTTGTCCGCGCCGACGATCGGGTAGTAGGAGCCGGCGTAGCCGTTCGGCACGTTCGGGTTGAAGTCGCGCTCGAACGCGTACTTGACGTCGGCGGAGGTGATCTCGGCCTTTGTGGCCCCGCCGAAGTGCAGGCCGGGCTTGATCTTCACCGTGACGGTCTTGCCGTCCGAGCTGATCTGCGGCGGGCCGGCCGCGAGGTCCGGCGTCAGCTTGCTGCCCGGCGTGAACGAGTACAGCGGCCGCTGCGTCGCGTAGACGACCAGGTAGTCGATCTGGAAGTACGACTGACCGGGGTCGAGGTGCTCCCATGCTTCGGCCGACACGATGTTGAGCGTGCCGCCCTTCTTCTGGCCCTGGCTGATGCCGACGTTGGCGGCACCGCCGCCGGTCGGCGCCGCGCCCGAGCTGCCGGACGACTTGCCGGAGCTGCCGGATGACTTGCCGGAGCTGCTGCTGCTGCTGCTGTTGCTGCCGCCGCACGCGGCCACCGCCAGTGCGGCGGTCGCGACGAGCAGCGCAAGGGCCGGCCTTGGCCTAGACAGTCGCATATTCGGGCTGTCCTCCTCCCGTTGAGACGTTGACGATTTCACTGTTTGCTGCGTGGGTCGAGCGCGTCCTGGAGCCCGTCGCCCACCAGGTTGAAGGCGAGGACGGTGAGGACCAGTGCGACCCCGGGGAAGAACATGTACCACCACGCTGTGTCCGAGATAAGCGACGCGTTGGCGATCATCTGCCCCCAGCTCGCGGTCGGCGGCTGCACCCCCACTCCCAGGTACGACAGCGCCGCCTCATACAGGACGTTGGTGGGCAGGATCAGCGACGTGTAGACGATGATCGGCGCCACCAGGTTGGGCAGGATCTCCCGCCCCATGATGCGTCGGTTCGACGCCCCGAGCGAACGGGCCGCCTCCACGAACTCCTTCTCGCGCAACGACAGGACCTGGCCGCGGATGATCCGGCCGATGTAGGGCCACGACGACAGCGCGATCACCACGATCAGCGTCGTCCGCCCCGGTGTGATGAGGCCGCCGAGGCAGCCGTTGCCGAGCGTGCAGGCCGACGACAGGCCGATGGCCAGTAGCAGGATCGGGAACGCCAGGACGACGTCCATGATCCGCGACAGCAGCGTGTCGAGCCAGCCGCCGCTGAAGCCGGCGATGATGCCGACGATCACCCCGCCGACCACGGCGAGCCCGGTGGAGATGAACGCCACCTCCAGCGACACGCGTGCGCCGTAGATCGTCCGGGCCAACACGTCGCGCCCGAGGTCGTCGACCCCGAAGGGGTGCGCCGAGTTCGGGCCGAGCGGCTGGCCGAACTGGTCGAGCTCCTTCGTGTCCGGACTGTTCAGCGGGTGCAGGTTCAGCACCTTGATGATCAGCGGCGCGGCGAAGGCGACGATGATCAGGCACACGATGAAGACGAGTGCGACGATCGCGACCTTGTCGGCCCGGAAGCGCCGCCAGAACAGCTGCATCGGCGAGCGCGCGGCGATCTCGCCGGGCTCGAGCGCGATGAGGACCGGGCCCTCCTGGGCCTCGAGCGTGTTGACGCTCATGACCCGGGCGCGCGGGCGGCGCGGATCGGCGAACAGCAGTCAGCTAGCGCAGACAACGGACACATCCCTCCAGGAGGCCCCGCAGCTTAGTGCCTGTGGGGTTCGGCGCATGGTCGCTTCGACCTCTTGAGTTTGCGTTAAGCCGCAACACCGACGGTATGGTGCGGCGAATTGCGCCCCGATAGCTCAGCTGGATAGAGCGACTCCCTCCTAAGGAGTAGGCCGCAGGTTCGACTCCTGCTCGGGGCATCGGGTCAGGCATCTCGGCGCACGGTCAGCGAGGGGAGCGGCGGCCGGTCGGGCGGATGTACGAGGACCACGCCCTCGTACCGCACGGCGCGGACGCGGGCGACCGGGGGCCGGTCGGGCAGCCGCACGAGCACCGTGCCCGCCACCTCGTTGGCCAGCAGCGACGCCCGCTGCCCGTCCGGACTCAGCGCCGCGGGGGCGAGCACGATGAGGCTGAGCAGCCCGGCGGCCGCGCTCGTCAGCGACCGGGCGACACGCCGGCGGCGGCTGCGGCGCTCGGCCACCGCGCGCGCCGCGGCAGCGGTGAGCTCATCGCCGAGCCGAGATAGATCGGGCGGTATGGGGACCATCGTTCCACCAACAGAATGGCGCGTCGCCCCAAGCTGTGTCGCACCGCCGGGTGCGCCTTCACTCCGGGCGGCCCGGAAAGACGTCGTCGATCGTGGTCAGCGCGACGTAAGCGGCGCCCGGCGCCGCCCGGCGGATCGCCTCCGCTCCGCCCGCGAGGCGGTCGAGCACGCAGACCACGCCCACCACCTCATGACCCTCGGCCTGCACGGCCTCGATCGCCTGCACGGTGGAGCCGCCGGTCGTGACCACGTCCTCCACCACCAGGCAGCGCTCGCCCGCCTCGAGCGGCGGGCCCTCGACGCGGCGCTGCAGCCCGTGCGCCTTGGCCTCCTTGCGCACGAAGAACGCCTTGACGTCCGCCCCGCCCGCCAGCGCCGCGCACGCGGGCGCGTCGGCGCCCAGCGTCAGCCCGCCCACGGCGGTCGCGCCGGCGTCCCGGGCGGCCTGGGCCACCAGCTCCGCCAGTGCGGCGAAGCCGGCCGGGCGCAGGATGGCGCGCTTGGCGTCGACGTAGTACCGCGCGGTGCGCCCGGAGGTCAGCGTGACCTCGCCGTGCACCAGCGCGTGGCGGCGGAGCTCCTCGATCAGCGTGTCCCTGGCCGGCATCGCCGCGGATCGTATGTGGCGCACCGGCCGTAGACTTCGCCGGAGTGGAGCACGCGTTCGGGCGCGAGACGCCATTCGGGCTGGGCATCGAGGAAGAGCTGCTGCTGGTGGACCCGGTCACGCTGCGCCTGGCGAATCGCGCGACCGAGTTGCGGGAGCGCATCGACACCGGCGCCGGCACGGTGACCAATGACGTCTACGAGGCGCTGATCGAGCTGACCACGCCGGTCGTCCGCTCGGCGGCGGAGGGCCACGACGCGCTCGCCGCCCTGCGCGACGAGCTCTACCAGGCCGGCGGCACGCCGATCGGCACCGGCCTGCACCCCGGCGCGCCGTTCGGGGACGTCGTGCATGTCGCCACCGCGCGCTACCAGGCCATTCGCGACTCCATGCGCGGGCTGCTCGAGCGCACGCCCACGGCGGCGCTGCACGTCCACGTCGGCATGCCGGACGCGGACACGGCGATCGACGTGTTCAACCGGCTGCGCGCCCACCTGCCGCTGCTGCAGGCGCTGGCCGCGCACTCGCCGTACTGGCACGGGCGCGACTCCGGCTTCGCCTCGGCCCGCTCGATGGTGTTCCGGGCGTTCCCGCGGGCGATCGTCCCGCCGGAGTTCGCCGGCTGGGACCACTACGCGGACTTCGTCTCGCGCTGGGAGGAGGCGGCCGACATCCCCGACTACACGTACCTGTGGTGGGACGTGCGCCCCAGCCCGCGGCTGGGCACGGTCGAGGTGCGGGCCATGGATGCGCAGAGCCGGCTGGACTCCGCCGCGGGCCTCGCCGCGCTCATCCACGCGCTGGCACTGGCCTGCGCCGACGGCCACGAGGAGCCGATGCTGCCGGCCGAGGCGCTGGCCGAGTCCTCGTTCCGCGCCGGCCGCGACGGCCTGGACGCCACGGTGTGGTGGCGCGGCGTGCTGACGCCGGTGCGCGACGTGGCGGCCGACGCGCTCGCGCTGGCGCGGGCCTACGGCGACGAGGATGGGCTCGAGCCGATCGAGCGGATCCTGCGCGACGGCGGCGGCGCGGACCGCATGCGCACGGCCCACGCCGCCGGCGGGCTGGACGAGGTCGTCGCCCAGCTCGTCGCGGAGACCTACTCCTCCACCCAGACGACGTCGCCGATCGAGAGCCAGTCGTAGATCGTCAGCGCGTCCGGGATCGGCACGCGCAGGCAACCGTGGCTGGCGTTGTACGTCGGCACGTCGGCGTAGCCGTGGATGGCGTATCCGCGGATGAAGTAGTTGGAGTCGACCATCCCCTCGGAGTTCGTGCCGAGGTCCTTGCGGTAGACGTGGAACCGCCCGCGGACGGTGGGCGTCGACGGCTTGCCCGAGGACATGTGGTAGATCGCCACCACCTTCGAGCCGTTGATCAGCGCGAGCACCTGCTTGCCGATGCGCGCCTCGACGTGGCGCCCGTCGAGCGGGTGGCGCACGTGCCAGGCGCCCTTGGCCTTGAGCAGGCCGTCGAACACCAGCGAGTTGGCCACCGAGTTGCGCGTGGCGCCCTCCATCTTTCGCCAGGCCAGCACCGCGCGCTCCGTGCCGGCGTCATAGACGCCGCTGCGCGGGACCGCGTAGTGGAGCTTGCCCAGGAGCGACTGCAGCAGCGTGACCGCCGGGCTGCGCTCGCCCGGGGCGACGGCCGGGCTGTAGACCTGCACGTGCAGCACGTTGGAGCGCACCGTGGCGAGCGCGGGTGTGGCCTTGTGGCTCGCCGCGATCTTCAGCTTGCCGGTCTTCGGCGTCTTGACCGTCAGCGTGAAGACGCCGGCGGCGTCGCCTGTCACCGGCTTGGGCGACAGCGCCTTGGCCTTGATCTTCTTGCCGTTGCGATAGACGCGCAGCACGACCTTCTCGCCCGCGACGTACGGGCGCAGGACGCCGCGGACGGTGAACGAGTGGCCCTTCAGCACCGCCTTGTCGTCGGCGAACGTGCCCTGCGAGCTGAGCGAGAGCTTGCCCGCGACCGGCGTGGGGGTGGGCGCCGGCGGAGCGGGCGTGGGCGTGGGCGCCGGCGGCGTCGGGGTTGGGGTCGGAACCGGCCCCTGGGCGAAGGCGTGGGCCGGGACGGCAAGCGCGGCGAGGACGGCGAGCGCCGTCGCGGCGCGCCTCATGCCGCGACCTGGGGACGCGCGGAGACGGCGGTGGCGCCGGCGATCACGAGGCCGACGCTGCCGACGACGAGCCCGGCGAAGGCGGCGCCGTCCAGCTTCGTGGCGAGACCGAACGTGATCGAATTGTTCAATGCGTGCAGGGCCATGCACGGAATGATGGACTGAACGCGGGCGTAGAGGAAGCACAACCCCATCCCGAGCACTCCGAGGGCGACCAGGCTGATGGCCGGCGCGGGCGCGTGGACGAGCCCGAACACGGCCCCGCAGAGCAGCGCGCCCCACACCGTGCCGAGCTTGGCCCGGAACACGCGGAACATGAAGCCGCGGAAGAAGATCTCCTCCGACACGGGCGCCACGATGCAGGTCATCACGGCGAACACCACGAGCACCAGCGTCGTCTGCTCGTGCTTGATGTCGGTGACGAGCTGCTGGTCGGGCGGGTTGCCGAACACCGCCGACAGCGCCCAGCTGGTGGCGATGAAGCCGACGTAGACCACGGCGGCGGCGGCCACCGCGGGCCCGATGCGGCGCAGCCGCCGCAGCCCGAGGTCGGCCGGCCCGCAGTGGCCGAGGCTGAGCTTCAGCGTGAGCCAGGCGGCGAGCACGAACAGCCCGTCCTGCACGACCGTCAGCGCGGCGGAGATCGACAGCGGGAGGTCGGCGCCCGGGTGGCCGGACCGGTACACGCCCGCGATCGCGCCCCCGAAGCTCGAGATCACCACGACGACGAGCGCCAGGGCGGCGAACGGGGACCAGAGCGGCGCCTCGGCGCGCTCCGGCGGCGAGGGCGCGGGGCTCGTCATCGGGACAGCGCCAAGGGTAAGAGCTCGGCGAGCGAGACGATCACCGGCACGCCGTCGGGCGCCGCCGGCGGGGCGCCGGCGCGGGCGATCAGCAGCGGGCGCAGCCCGGCGGCGCGGGCGCCGGCGACGTCGGCCTCGACCGTGTCGCCCACGTGCCAGGCCTCCGACGGCGCCACGTGGCCGGCCAGCGCCAGCGCGGCGGCGAAGATGGCGCGCTCGGGCTTGGCCGCGCCCACCTCGGCCGAGGCGAGCGCCCCGTCGACCAGGCCGGCGAGGCCGGTCTCCGCGAGCCGCTCGTGCAGCGAGGCGTCCCAGTTGGAGACGACGACCGTCCGCACGCCGGCCTCGCGCAGCGCCGCCAGAGCGGGCGCGGAGTCCGGGTAGGCGAAGAAGCGCAGCGCGTCCAGCAGCGCGGCGAGGACGTCCTCCGCCGCGATCCCCGGCAGTTCGGGCCGCATGGCCTCGGCGCAGCGCCGGCGCAGCGCGGCGAGGCCCGCCGCGTCGCCGCCCTCGTGCAGGTGGGCGCGGTAGTAGCGGATCTCCGCCCGCATGGCCGCCTCGGCGGCGGCCGGCCCCACGTCGGCGCCGGTGCGCTCGCGCAGTGCGGCGCGCAGGTGGGGCGCCGGCGGCTCGAAGCTGATCAGCGTCCCGAGGGCGTCGAGCAGGATGGCTCTAGGCTGCGCGGCCATGCTGGTCGCGGATACTGGCACCGGGCCCTGGGTCAACGCCGCCGCCTCGATCGTCGTCGCGCTGCTCGTGGCCACCCTGGTCGACCGGGTGTTCCGCGCCCGGGCGGTGCGCGAGGCCGCCGCCCGCTCAGGAATCTCGCGCGAGACCAGCACCCGCCTGCGCTTCATCCGCCGGCTGGTCTACGCGTCGATCCTGCTGATCGGCGTGGCGATCGCGCTATCGGGGTTCTCCGGCATCAGCAATCTCGCGCACAGCCTGCTCGCCTCCGGCGTGATCGCCGCGGCGGTCGTGGGCTTCGCCGCCCGCCAGGTGCTGGCCAACTTCGTGGCCGGGATCATGCTGGCGGTCACCCAGCCCATCCGGGTGGGCGACTGGGTGACCATCGAGGGCAACTACGGCGAGATCGTCGACGTGCGGCTCAACTACACGGTCCTGAAGTCGGGCGACGCGCGGATCATCGTGCCCAACGAGCGGCTCGCCGGCGGCATCCTCAAGAACGACACGCTGGTGGCCGACCTCGCGGCCCCGGAGGCCTCGGTCTGGCTCGCGCCGGACGCCGACGTCGAGCGCGCGCTGGCGGTGCTGGCCGAGGAGACCGGCGGGGACGCCTCCGTGGCCGAGGTGCTGCCGTGGGGGGTGCGGCTGGCCGTCGGCGCCGAGCCCGTGCCGCCGGCCGAGCGGGTGGCGCGGGAGGCCGATCTGCGCCGGCGCTGCTTCGCGCGGCTGCGCGCGGAAGGGCTTCTGAAGCCACCCTAGAATCAGTCGTTCGCCCCCTCTCGCATGAGCTATTCGTCACGCACCCGGCGCCAGCGGCGCTCCCGCGGGCCGCACTGGAGCCGGTACGTCCTCGCGGGCCTGCTCGTGGTCGTGCTGGTGGGGGCGACCGTGGCCGGCGTGGTGGCCACCTGGGTCTACAAGACCGCCGCGTCCGCCCCGCCGCTGACCTCGCTCAAGCAGCGCAACCCCGGCTCGCTGAGCGAGGTGTTCGCCGCCGACGGCACCCGGCTCGGCTTCATCCAGGCCGACAGCCTGGTGCAGCCGGTGAACAGCCAGACGATCCCGGAGAGCCTCAAGCAGGCCACGGTGGCGATCGAGGACCAGCGCTTCTACAAGCACAGCGGCGTCGACTACGAGGGCATCGTCCGCGCCGCCTACAAGAACTTCACCGAGCACAAGACCGTGCAGGGCGGCTCGACGCTGACCATGCAACTCGTGCGCAACCTCTACACCTCCGACCGGGCGCGCAACGGCCTGAAGGGCCTCAAGCGCAAGATCCGCGAGGCGAAGCTGGCCGAGGAGCTCGAGAAGGCGCACGACAAGAACTGGGTGCTGACCAAGTACCTCAACACCGTGCCCTACGGCACGGTGGGCGGCCAGACCGCGATCGGCGTCGGCGCGGCGGCGCGGCTGTACTTCAACAAGAAGGTCTCGGACCTGACGCTGCGGCAGTCGGCGATGCTCGCGGGCATGCCGCAGGCGCCGTCGCAGTACTCGCCGATCCTCGCCCCCCAGGCCACGATCGGCCGCCGCAACGAGGTCCTGGCCAAGATGGCCCAGCTCGGGATGATCTCGCGCGCCACCGCGCGCGCCACCGAGGAGAAGGGCCTCGGCCTGCGCATGAAGGGCTACTTCCAGCGGGCCCGCGAGCGCTACGTCCTCGACTACATCCAGTCCGAGCTGATCAAGCAGTACGGCCTGGCCACGGTGAAGTCGGGCGGACTGCGCGTCTACACGACGATCGACCTCGAGTTCCAGCGGTACGCGCGCGCAGCGATCCGGGACGCGATGGGGGACGTCGGCCCGTCATCGGCGATCGTGACGATCGATCCGCGCAACGGGGACATCCTCACGATGGCGTCGTCGGCGAGCTACAGCCGCTCGAAGTTCAACCTGGCCGCCCAGGGGCACCGGCAGCCCGGCTCGTCGTTCAAGGTGATGGCGCTGCTGACCGCGCTGCGGCTCGGCGTCAACCCGGACACCACGCGCTACACGTCGGTCTCGCCCACGCACATCGACGCCCCGGACTGCGGCGCGCCGTTCGACATCAAGACCTACGGCGGCGTCGGCGGCGGCAACATGACGCTGCACCAGGCGACGCTGCGCTCGGACAACTCGGTGTACATCCAGCTCGCCTCCGACCTCGGACCGGACAAGGTCAAGCAGACGGCGCGGATGATGGGCATCACGTCACCGCTGCACGGCTACTGCGCCGAGACGCTGGGCGGGCTGTCCAACGGCGTCTCGCCGCTCGAGATGGCCGACGCCTACGCCACGGTCGCGAGCGGCGGCTACCGCAACCGGCCGCGGATCATCCGCAAGGTCACGTTCCCCGACGGCCACTCCGAGCTGCCGGCCGCCTGGCGCGTCAAGCGCACGAAGGTGTTCTCGGACGGGGTCACCTATGAGGCGACGAAGATCCTGCAGGACAACGTCAACGCCGGCACGGCGACGCACGCGAACCTCGGCTGCCCGCAGGGCGGCAAGACCGGCACGACCGACCACAACACCGACGCCTGGCTCGTCGGCTTCACGCCGCGGCTCTCCACGGCCGTCTGGGTGGGCTATCCGAACGCCCGGATCGAGATGAACACGCTCTACCACGGCGCCCCCGTGGACGGCGGCACCTACCCCGCCGACATCTGGAAGGCCTACATGGAGAAGGCGATCGGCAAGTTCTGCGGCCCGTTCGCCAAGCCGAAGGAGCCGTTCGTCAGCCAGCCGTTCTTCGGCCACTACGCCACGACGGGCCTCAAGCAGGCCGGGACGCCGACGCCGGGCCCGGGCCTGACCACGCCGGGCGTGACGCCGGCGCCGACGCCGGCGCCGGGCACCACGGGCACGCCGGGCGCGACTGCGACGCCGGAGGGCTTCGACCCGAACACGTACGAGACGCCGCCGCAGCCCGAGCCGAACACGGGCGGCGTGACCGCGCCCACCGCCACGCCCCCGCCGCCCTGACCCTGGGCAGCGCGCGCCGGGACTGGTACAACTTGCCGCATCAGGGCCGCCGGATCGGTGGCGTTAGTGGTATGCGGGAAGGCAGTGCCGGCAGCACCCCTCACGCATGCAATTCGAAGAGGAGTGCTTGTCATGGCGACAGGTGTCGTGAAGTGGTTCAGCGACGAGAAGGGCTTCGGCTTCATCACCCCCGATGACGGAGGCAAGGACGCGTTCGTCCACTTCTCCGGGATCGCGGGCGACGGGTTCCGCACGCTGGTCGAGGGCGCCAAGGTCGAGTACGAGCTGGGCGAGTCGGCGAAGGGCCCGCAGGCCACGAACGTACGGGTCATCTGAATTTGGCGAAGGAAGAGAAGGTCGAGTTCGAAGGCGAGGTCGTCGAGGCGCTCCCGAACGCCATGTTCCGGGTGCAGCTCGACAACGGCCACGAGGTCCTCGGGCACGTGGCCGGCAAGATGCGGCGGTTCCGCATCCGCATCCTCCCGGGCGACCGCGTACGCGTGGAGGTCTCGCCCTACGACCTCAACCGCGCGCGGATCGTCTACCGCCACAGGTAACGTCGCCCGAGGTCCGAGCTTGGGAGGACGGAGGGCGAAACGTGAGTTGTTGCTCATCGCGGCAATTCGCTCGGTCCTCTCGCTGAGGGGCTCGCGCGTCGTCCGCTGGCTGGGCGACGACGCGGCCGTCGTGCGCGCGGACGGCGTGGCCGTCGTCTCCACCGACGTGATGGTCGACGGCACGCACTTCCGGCTCGGCCAGGCCACGCCCGAGGACGCCGGCTGGCGGGCGCTCGCCGGTGCGCTCTCGGACATCGCCGCCATGGGGGCGAGCGCGGGTGAGGCGTACCTCTCGGTCGTGCTCCCGCCCGGCCTGGGCGACGACGACGTGATCGCGCTGCATCGCGGCGCCGAGGCGCTGGCCGCCGAGTGCGGCGTGACGATCGCCGGCGGCGACCTCGCCCGCGGCCCGGCGCTGACGATCGCGGTGACCGTGGTCGGCTGGGCGGAGTCGGCGGACGCGGTCGTGGGCCGGGACGGCGCCCGGCCAGGCGACCGCGTCGGCGTGACCGGGACGCTGGGCGCCGCCGCGACGGGCCTGGCGATCCTCGACGGCCGCCGGGCGGGTGGGTCCGATTCCGCGCTGGTCGCGCGCTATCTCCGCCCGCGCCCGCGGCTCGCCGAGGGACGCGCGCTCGCCGCCGCCGGTGCGACCGCGATGCTCGACCTCTCGGACGGCCTCGCCTCGGACGCCGTCCGCTTGGCCGAGGCCAGCGGCGTGCGGCTCGTCCTTGACGCGCGGGCGCTGCCGCTCGCGCCGGGCGTCGACTCGGTCGAGCTGGCGGCCACGGGCGGCGAGGACTACGAGTTGTGTGCGTGCCTGCCGGCGTCGGCGGACGTGGGCGACCTCACCTGGATCGGCGAGGTCGTCGCCGGGGAGCCCGGCGTGGAGTGGCTCGGCGCCCCGCCGGGCGCGAGCGCCTGGCGGGGCTATGAGCACTAGCTGACGACGCCGGCCGCGCGCTAGTTGCGCCAGCCGGTCACTTGTCGTCTCCTCCCAGCAGGCGCTTCAGGATCGCCGCGGCCACAGCCTCGCTGTCGACCGTGTAGGTCCCGAGCGCGATGCGCTCTCGCAGTTGTTGCACTTTGGTCAAGCCGCCGTCCGTTGGAGGGGGCGAAGCGGACGAGCGCCCGAAGCGCCGCCCGCTGTCGCGAGCCGGACCCGTCATCCGGCCTCGTGTGACGTATCGGTCGTCCCGCACCGTCATGTGAGTCCCATCGTCCCCGCGCGGACAAGGGTCCATGGGGTGCTCGCCCGATCTCACGCCGCCGCGCCCCGCGGGACCGTCGCGACGAGGCGGGCGAACACCACGATCCGCTTCGCCGCCGAGTAGAGCGGATGGCAGGCCGACAGGATCAGCCGGTCGTAGCCCACCCGGTCGGTCACCCACAGCGCGGTGGGCGGGACGATCCGCGTGCGCTCCACCCGGTAGGTGAAGCTGCCGTAGCCCATCGCGATGTCGATCCGGTCGCCCGGCTTCAGCTGGTTGATCCGGCGGAACCAGGCGCCGTAGGTCGTGCGGTGGCCGGCGATGCCCACCGTGCCGTGCTCGCCCGGGATCGGCGTGCCGGGGTAGTGGCCGGGCCCGCTGCGCAGGTCGGCCGTGGCCGTGCCCTCGACGAACACGGCGGAGACGCCGATTCGCGGGATCCGGATGCGGCCCAGCGGGTCGCCCTCGTGCGTGCGCCGGTCGAACGCGCGCGCGGCGAACGCCACGCGCCGCTCGGGGTTCGGCAGCGTGACCAGCACGTGCCGCTCGACGGGCGTCGGCGGCACCCGGTCCAGCGCGTCGAGCCGGCGCTGCAGGGTGTGCTGGCGCTGGTGCGCGTAGAACGAGGAGATCGGCTCCTGCCAGAGCAGCGTGATCGCGCAGTCGATCAGCAGCAGCGCACCGACCACGATCATCGCGTTGGCGACGCCGCGCAGGGCACGGCGGGCGCGCCGGCGTGAGGGGGCGGCGGTGCTCATCGCCGCAGCGCGGACTCCGTTCCGCCGAGCGAGCCGGGACCGGCGTACGTCAGCGGCCCGCGCGTGCGGATGGGCGGCGCGCCGCCCGCCGGCGGCGCGCCGCGCCGGGCGACGATCACCCGGACGAGGCCCGCGAGCGCGCCGAGCAGGCCGGCCAGCAGCAGCGTCGTGCCGAGGCCCGCGCCGCCCGCGGCGCCGAGCACGGCGCCCCACGCGAGCTGCGCCGGGCTCAGGCCGAGCGCCACCGCGTAATAGACGACCACGAGCGCGGGCAGGGCCAGCCCGGCGACCAGCGCGACCAGCGCGATCCGCGTGCGCCAGCCGTCCGCGGCGAACAGCCACAGGTGCGCCGCCACCACGAGCAACGCCGCCGCGTACGGGTTCAGCACCCAGGCCGCCGCGGCCAGTCCGCACACGAGCACGCCCGTGGCCATGCCGAGCCCCGCGGCGTCGGGACGCGAGCGGCGGGTGGCGAGATGCACGAGCACCGCGCTCAACGCGGCCACGAACGCGGCGCTGACCATCGCCACGATCCCGCTGGTCTGCACGGGAAAGGCGGTCGGCAGCACAGGCCCGTCGGGCGCGGCGAGCGCCCCCGTCGCCCCCAGCAGCCGCAGCCACAGCCAGGCCACGAGCACCGGTAGGACCACCACGCAGAGCCGCCGCAGCCCGGGCAGCACCGCCACACGGCGGCGGCGGGCCCGGAAGAAGCCGTCGAGCGCCACCAGCAGCGCCGGCAACAGCAGCGACCCGACGACGAGCCGGACCGCCCAGTCGGGCAGCACGTTGCGCAGCGTCACGACCCCTGCCGGCCCGCGGTCGAGCGCCGGCTCGGCGGTGTCGACGGCGTCGACGGCGCGCAGGGCCGAACGCCCGAACGCCTGCAGCCGCGTGCGGCGCACGGGCTCGCCGCTCGCCGGGCCGCGCTCGCCCGCCTGTGAGAGCAGCACGCCCGGCAGCCCCGCCAGCGCGCCCTGCTCGGACACCGTGACCGGGACCGCACGGCGCAGCCACTGCGCGATCGCCCGCGGGGCGCCGGGGTTGCGCCCCGTCTCGGTGCGCACGGCCGACTGGACCGTGCGCAGCAGCGTCAGCGCCGGCGGGCCGGCGTCGCCCGGCCACGGCACCACCCACGGCCGGCGGCCGTGCGTGCCGGCCAGGTCGCCGAGCACGATCACCGCGTCGACCGGCTGCCCCGCCTCCGACCGCGCCCATGCGCGGGCGCCGGCGAACCCGGTCGTGCCGCCCGAGGTCGAGACGAGCACGAGCGTCTTCTGCAGCGCGGTCGACTTGAGCACCCGGCCGAGCTCGAGCAGCGCGGCCGTGCCCGACAGCGCCGCGGGACCCGTCCCGTCGCGGTGGGCGAGCACCACGATCCGGTGGCTGGACAGGCCGACCCGCGTGGCCACGACGGTCTCCAGCCGCCCGCGTCCGGTGGCCGTGCGGCCCTCGGTGTACTGACGGGTGATGGCGAACCCGGGCCGGCCGTCGGCCTCGGCGGGCGCGTGCAGGGAGCGGGCGACGGCGTCGGCCACGGCGAAGTCGGCCGGCGAGCCCGCGGGACGGCGGGGGAACGCGGCTTCGAGCCCGTTCAGCGAGTCGAACGCGCGCGAGCCGCTGAAGGCGTCGGTGGCCAGCGAGGAGCGCGCCGGAGCCGGGCGGTCGGCGAGCGCGAACGCGGCCACGAACAGCGCGACCAGCGCCGGCAGGAAGGCCGTCCGGTAGACGCGAAGGTCCAGCACCGTAGAACCAGACTAACCGGCACTATCCTCTCATCCGGAAAGGTCATGGCAGACCGGGCCCCGCGCATCCTCCTGGTGGACGACGAGCCGCCGATTCTGACGCTGCTCTCGTTCCCGCTCGCAGCGCGACGGCTACGACGTCGTGCGGCGGCCGACGGCCGCGAGGCGCTGGCCCGCTACAGCGAGCAGGTCTTCGACCTGGTCGTGCTCGACGTGATGCTGCCGCGCATGGACGGCCTGGAGGTCTGCCGGCGGCTGCGCGCCAAGGGCGAGACGGTGCCGATCATCATGCTCACCGCCAAGTCGGAGGAGATCGACAAGGTCCTCGGGCTCGAGCTCGGCGCCGACGACTACATCACCAAGCCGTTCTCGATGCGCGAGTTCCGCTCGCGGGTGAAGGCGGCGCTGCGGCGCTCGGGCATGGCCCGGGCCGACTCCGACGACGAGCGCCCGATCGACGTGCGCGGCCTGCGCATCGACCCCGGCAAGCGCACGGTCGTCGCGCAACGGCGACGCCATCCCCACCACCTACGTCGAGTTCGAGATCCTCGCCGCGCTCGCCCGCTCGCCCGGTCGCGTGTTCACCCGCGACATGCTGCTCGCGCGCGTGTGGGGCGACTCCTCCTACCGCGACCCGCGCACGATCGACGTGCACATCCGGCACCTGCGCGAGAAGATCGAGGCGGACCCGAAGGAGCCCGCGTACCTGTTCACGGTGCGCGGCGTCGGCTACCGCTTCCGCGACGAGGAGGAGTGGTTGCCGGGGCTGCGCTCGCTGCGCAACCGCCTGGCCGTCATCTTCGCGCTGATCATCCTGGGTGCGATCGGGACGATGTACCTGTCGGTCACCCCGCGCCTGCAGGCCAGCCTGACCAAGCAGCGCCTCGACGGGCTCGCCACCCGCAGCCGCCAGTACGCCCCGAGCGTCGGCTCGCCCTCCAGACGGCGACCAACGACGCGAGCGGCGGGAAGCGGCGCACCGAGGCCGAGCGCGTCAAGAACGCGCGCGACAAGGCCGTGCGACGGTTCGCCGAGCAGGTGGCCACCGAGATCCTCGTGGTGGCCGTGGAGAAGCCGGGGCCGTTCGTGGTCACCGACTCGACGCCGGACGGCGGGGTGAACTCCAACGACGTGCAGGGCGTGGTCCGCCAGGCGCTGCAGACCCGCCGGCAGGCGCGGGCGACGTTGGCCACGGGCGCGGGGCGCCAGGCCGTCGTCGCGCAGCCGATCCCCGAGGGCAAGCACCACGTGGCCTGGATCGTCGTGTTCGCCGACTCGCTGGCCGACGTGCAGGACAACGTCGCCCTGATCCGCCGGCAGGTGCTGATCTCGGGCGCGATCGCGCTGGCCATCGCCGTGCTCGCGGGCTACTTCGTGGCGCGCGCGCTGGCCGCTCGCGTCAAGCGGCTCGAGCGCGCCGCGCGCAAGGTGGCCGCGGGCGACTTCTCCCAGCCGATCCGGGCCGACTCGGTCGACGAGCTCGGGCGGCTCGCCGCGGCGTTCGACGACATGCAGGCGCAGCTGGCGCGCCTGGACCGGGCGCGCAAGCAGTTCATCGCCGCCGCCTCGCACGAGCTGCGCACGCCGATCTTCTCGCTCGGCGGCTTCCTCGAGCTGCTGGCCGACGAGGACCTCGACGAGGAGACCCGGCGCCAGTTCCTCGACCAGATCCGCGGCCAGGTCGACCGCATGCGCAACCTGTCGGTCGAGCTGCTCGACCTCTCGCGGCTCGAGGCGGGCGCGCTGGAGCTGCGGCCGGAGCCCACGGACGTCGGCCAGCTGGCGCGCGAGGTGGCGGCGGAGTTCACGCCGGCGGCCGTGCGCCACCGCTCGGACGTGACGCTCGACCTGCGTCCCGACCCGATCGAGCTCGAGTGCGACCCCGAGCGGGTGGCGCAGGTCCTGCGCATCCTGCTGGACAACGCGCTGCGCCACACCCCGCCGGGCACGGGGGTTCGCGTTTCGGCGGCACGCAGCAACGGGCACGTTCGCCTCGAGGTGTCCGATCAGCGGCCTCGGGATCAAGCGCCAGAACATGCCCCACATCTTCGAGCCGTTCTTCACGTCCAACGAGGAGGCCCAGGGCGCCGGCCTCGGCCTCGCCATCGCCCGCGAGCTGGCGGAGCGGATGCGCGGTCGCCTCAACGTGAGCTCAGGCCCCGGGCAGACCACCTTCTCGCTGGTGCTGCCGGCATGAGGGCGGTCGGCGTCGTCCTCGCGGCCGCGCTGCTCGCCGGCTGCGGCGGGGGCAAGTCGTCGTCCTCGTCGTCCTCCGCGGCGGCCGCGACCTCCACGCCCGCGAGCCGCGAGCAGGTCGTCGAGGGCCTCGGCACCGAGGGCGGCTTCGACGCCCAGAAGATCTACAAGGCCGAGTCGCCCGGCGTGGTGACGGTCATCTCGATCTTCGGCGGCTCGGCCACCCTCGACCAGCTGCTCAACGGCCAGGGCGGCGGTGGCGGCGAGGCGGCCGAGGGCTCGGGGATCGTGCTCGACGGCGACGGCGAGATCGCCACGAACGCGCATGTCGTGACCACCGGCGAGGGCACGTCGATCCGCCGCGCCCAGCAGGTGTACGTCGAGTTCGCCGACGGCAACCGCGTGCAGGCGCGGATCGTCGGCCAGGACCCGAACGCGGACGTGGCGCTGCTGCGCGTGCCGACGCAGGGGCTGCAGCTGCGCGCGCTGCCGCTGGGCCAGAGCGACAACCTCACGGTGGGCTCGCCGGTGGCGGCGATCGGGTCGCCGTTCGGGCAGGCGCAGTCGATGTCGGTGGGCATCGTGTCCGCGGTCGACCGCTCGATCTCGTCGCTCACCGACTTCCAGATCTCGGGCGCGATCCAGACCGACGCCGCGATCAACCCGGGCAACTCGGGCGGACCGCTGATCGGGGCGGACGGCCGGGTGATCGGCATCAACCAGCAGATCGAGACCAAGTCGGGCGGCGGCGAGGGCGTCGGCTTCGCCGTGCCGATCGACGTGGTCAAGCGCTCGCTGGCCCAGCTGCGGGCGTCCGGCCAGGTGCACTACGCCTACCTGGGCGTGGTGTCGGTGGCGCTGTACCCGCAGCTCGTGAAGCGCTTCCACCTCGACGTGGGGCAGGGGGCGTGGGTCCAGGCGGTCAACCCCGGCGGACCGGCGGACCAGGCCGGCCTGCGCGGCGGCACCGGGGACGTGCCGTTCCAGGGCTCGACCTACCGGCCTGGGGGCGACGTCATCACCAAGGTGGGCGACGTCCCCGTGGCGACCTCCGACGACCTCGCCGGCGCCGTCGCCCATTTCCGCCCCGGCCAGTCGGTGCCCGTCCAGGTCCACCGGGGCGGCCAGGTGAAGCAGATCACCGTGAAGTTCGACGAGCGGCCGCTCGGCAACCCGGCGCGCTCGGGCGGGTAGGCTCGGTGGCGGTTCTCGTCCGCCACCCCCCAGCGAGGTGTCTTGGAATTGAGTGAGCAGTCCCCACTGGTGCTCGTGTCCAACCGCGGGCCGGTGACCTACCAGGAGGACGGCTCGGTCAAGCGCGGCACCGGCGGCCTCGTCACGGCGCTGACCGGGCTCGCCTCGCACCGCGACGCGATCTGGATCGCCTCCGCGATGACCCAGGAGGACGTGGAGGTCGCCCGCGAGCACGACGGCAAGCCGTTCGAGGTCGAAGCGCCGGAGGGCGGCTCGTTCCGCGTCCGGTTCGTCGACTCCGACGACGAGGCCTACGACCGCTTCTACAACATCATCGCCAACCCGATGCTGTGGTTCGTCTCTCACTACCTGTGGGACCTGAGCAACGCGCCGGACATCCGCCGCCACGAGGTGGTGGCCTTCCACGAGGGCTACCAGCGCGTCAACGCCGACCTCGCCGAGGCGGTGGTGGACGAGATCGAGGGCCGGGACGAGCCGGTCGTGATGGTCCACGACTACCACCTCTACACGTTGCCGGCGATGGTCCGCGAGGCGCGCCCGGACGTCTTCCTCCACCACTTCATCCACATCCCGTGGACGCAGCCGGACGCCTGGCGCGTGCTGCCCACCGACGTCCGCGAGACGATCTACCACGGCGTCCTGGCCAACGACATCGTCGGGTTCCACACGCGCTCGTACCGGCGCAACTTCCTGCAGTGCTGCCGCGACCTGATGGACCTCGAGGTCGACTTCGAGCGCGGCATCGTGCACTGCGACGACCGCGAGGTGTGGGTGCGCGCCTACCCGCTGCCGATCGACTACGAGGCCACGCGCGGCGTCGCGCGGCGCCCGCGCGTGCGCGAGTTCGAGGCCGAGGTCCTGCGCCGCCGGCGCGAGTTCTCGATCCTGCGCGTCGACCGGGCCGACCTGTCCAAGAACGTCCTGCGCGGCTTCACCGCCTTCGACATCTTCCTCGAGCAGCACCCAGAGTTCGCCGAGCGGATCACCTTCACCGCCCAGCTGATGCCGTCCCGGACCGACGTGCCGGAGTACGCCGAGTACCTGGAGAAGATCGAGGCGCTGGTCGCCGTGGTCAACCACCGCCACGGCACGCCGGACTGGATGCCGATCGACCTGAAGCTGCGCGACGACCTCGACGAGGCGGTCGCCTCCTACAAGCACTACGACGTGATGATGGTCAACGCCATGTTCGACGGCATGAACCTGGTGGCCAAGGAGGGCCCTCTGGTCAACGAGCGCAACGGCGTCTCGATCCTGTCCGAGAACACCGGCGCCCACGAGGAGCTCGGCGAGTTCGCCCTCTCCGTGAACCCGTTCGACGTCCAGGAGCTCGCCGACGCCATCCACTCGGCCCTGACCATGAGCCCCGAGGCCCGCGAGCGCCGCGCCCAAGGCCTCAGGGCGATCGTCACCTCACGCGACCCGGGCGACTGGATCGACGAGCAGCTCGCGGACATCCGCGCCAAGGCGGGCGCCCAGGCGCCGAGCCGCCCGGGCTGACCCCGGCGCGCGCGGTCACCGCCCGCGCTCGAACCCGAACTCCCCCTTGGCGACCGGCGTCGCCCGGCTCGGCACGGGCGTGCCCACCGGCACGGTCCGCGGCGGCCGCCCGGCGGCGCCCCCGGGGCGCGGCGGCGGCGGCGGCGGCCGCGAGCCCCCGGCACGGCGCCGCTCCACCCGCCGACCGCTGCCGGCGGTCCGCACGGTGCCGGCACGGCGCCGCCTCATCACGGCCGCGACACGGCGCCGGTGCGTCTCGCCTCCCTGGCGGCGACGCGCCCGGCGAGCGCCCGCCGCCCGCCGGCGGGCCTTGTCGCCTCCACGATCGCCCGCCTCCCGCGGCCGCGACCCACGGCGGCCCGTCCCGCTCCCGGCCGCGCGGCGCGGCGCGCCGCCGGCGCCGGCGCCGGCGCCGTCTCCGCCCTTCGCGCCGTCTCCGCCGGCGCCCGTCGCGCCCTTCCCGCTCGTCGCCAGGAGCGGCCGCGGAGCGTCCCCGGGGAGCCGCGGCGCGCGGGGCGCGAGCCGCGGCCAGGCGACGACCGCGGCCACGCAGACGAGCGCCGCGAACGCCACGCCGACGTTCGCCCCACCGCACCCGCCGCACGACGCCCCGGCCCATATCTGCACTAGTCCGCACGGCCGGCGCGTTCGCCCCTCGCTGCTACCATCGCCGCCGCAATGGCGAGTGGATTGCACATCTACGACCTCACGCTCCTGCTCGATCCGGGCGTCGAGGCCGAGCGCCGCGAGCAGATCGTCGCCGACGTGGCCGATCTCATCGACCGCGAGGGCGAGTTCATCGGCCGGCACGATTGGGGCTCGCGCCCGACCGCGTACGAGGTGCGCAAGCGGCCGGAGGCCGACTACCACCTCATCCAGTTCCGCGGCCCGGCTGCGCTGCTCGATCAGCTCGACCACAACCTGAAGATCACGGACGGCGTGCTGCGCTTCCGGATCATCAAGCTGCGCCCCGGCACGCCGGATCCGCCGGACCTGCGCCCCTCGGCCATCGCCGCGGCCCCCGAGCCGCAGCCGGCCGAAGCCTGATCCGCGCTACTGCCCGTCACGGTGTGCCGCGACGGGCGCCTCGCTTGTCCGCCGGCGGCCTGTTGCGCCGGCGAACGACCGGCTGGGTAGGGAGGTGGGGAGACTGCGCGCCGGGTGGGATGATCGATTTCCACGCGGCCGATTCATCGAGTGCCGGGTTTGCCACCTCGTGCGTGGCAAACCGGCCACTCGATTCCGCCGACGTGGCGAGCCCGGTCGAGTGTGGTCGGATGGCGCGCGGCGGCGATCGCTCATGCGCGGCGGAAGGCTCACCCACCCCTACAGCCAGCCGCTCGTCGGCGCATCGAGCCGATCGGGACACCAAGTCGCTCCCGGAATGAGTCGCCCGCGGGGCGCCCGAGCCGAACGCTGGCGCGGCCGAGCCGCCGGACGCACGCCCGGCGGCCTCAGCGGTCCATCGCTAGAACGGGATGTCGTCGTCCGCCGGCGCGCTGCTGCGCGCGCCGACGGGCTGGGGCGCGAAGTCGGACGTGTCGGCCGGCACGTCGCTGTGCGGCGCGTAGCCGTTGCCGCCCATCGGGGCGTCGTCGCGGCCGCCCAGGAACTGCACGCCGTCGGCGATGATCTCGATCGCCTCGCGCTTGCCGCCGTCCTGCCCCGTCCACTCGCGCCACTCGAGGCGCCCGTCGATCGCCACCGGGCGGCCCTTGGACAGGAACCGGGCGCAGTTCTCGCCCTGCGCGCCCCAGACGGTGACGCTGAAGTAGTTCGGCTTGTCGGTCCACTCGCCCGTCGCGTTGTCCTTGCGGCGCGTGTTGGACGCGATCCGCAGCGAGCACACGGACATTCCGGAGGGGGTGGAGCGAAGCTCGGGATCGCGCGTCAGGTTCCCCGTGAGGACGACGCGGTTGATGTTGGTGGCCGCCATGTCGGCTGACTCCTTGCACACTGGCTTTCGGACTTGCGAGCGAGTCTACGGCGGGCCTCGGAGGGATCCGCGGCAAAACGCCGGTTCCTCCGCAGAAACGTTGCAGAGTTGTCACAGAGCGAGGGGCCCTCGGCACGAACCGGGCCGCCGGCCGCCGTTCGCTACCCTTTCGGGCCTGCGCCGAGCCTGGCGCCAGTCTTTCACGCGCGCGAGGCGCGCCTCCCAGCGAGAAGCACGAGAGAGGTTTTCCAACAGTGGCGAAGCAGCGCAGCCGGCCGACGCGCCGGCGGGATCGCAAGACCGGAGGGGGCGGCGGGCGCCGGAAGTCCTGCCAGTACTGCCGCGACAAGGTGGAGTTCGTCGACTACAAGGACATCACCGCCCTGAAGAAGTTCGTCTCCGATCGCGGCAAGATCCGCTCGCGCCGCATCACCGGCGCCTGCCGCCGGCACCAGAACCAGATCGCCCGCGCGGTCAAGCGCGCGCGTGAGCTGGCCCTGCTGCCCTACGTGGGCGAGGGCAGCGGCCGCGACGAGGACGGCGGCGGCGGCCGGGGCGGTCGCGGCCGCGACCGCGACCGCTGAGGCAGCGATGCCCCAGGCGATCCTCCTGCAGGACCACGAGCAGCTCGGCGAGCGCGGCACGGTCGTCGACGTCTCGAAGGGCTACCTGCGCAACTACCTGATCCCGCGCAAGCTCGCCGCGCCGGCCACCAAGGGCGCGGTCGAGGCGGCCCGCCGGCGCCGCGACGCGTCCGACCGCGCGCTCGCCCAGGCCACCGAGCGGGCCCAGGAGGCCGCAACGGTCCTGAATCGCACCGTGCTCACCATCCCGCACCAGGCCGGCGACGACGGCCGCCTGTTCGGCTCCGTCACCGCGCAGGACATCGCGGACGCGATCCAGGAGGCGCGCGGCATCACGGTCGACCGCCGCAAGGTCAACCTCGAGGAGCCGATCCGCACGGTCGGCACGCGCATGATCGAGGTCGAGGTCGAGGACGGCGTCGATCGCGACCATCAAGACGATGGTCGTCGAGCAGAAGTAGTCCGGTCCCGAGCGCCGGCCCGAGGCCGGCGCTTCGCGACATCCCTCGCGCACTTCGTCACCGCTTTGTGACAACGGAGTGCGAAAAGCGCGGTAGCAGCGGGAAGAACATACGTTCGGTCCGGCGGCGCGAGTTAGTCTCGACCGCCCGATGAGTGCTCCGCCCTCCAACGGCCACCCGCCGGCCTTCGCCGGACCGCTCGCGCCGCCCCAGAACCTGGAGGCGGAGCAGTCCGTCCTCGGCGCCGTGCTGCTGTCGGACACCGCGCTCCCGGCGCTCATCATCGACGAGCGCCTCCAGCCGGAGGACTTCTACCGCGAGAGCCACGCGCGCATCTACCAGGCGATGCTCGACCTGCACTCGCTGGGCGAGCCCGTCGACGCGCTGACGCTCGTCGAGCACCTCAAGCAGGCCGGCGAGCTCGAGTCCGTCGGCGGCGCGGCCGCGGTCGAGCTGCTGGCCGGCTCCGTCCCCGCCGTCGGCAACGTCCGCCAGTACGCGCGGATCGTGCGCGACAACGCGATGCTGCGCCGCCTCCTGCGCGCGTCGTACGAGATCCAGGCGCAGGTCCACGGCCACGAGGCGCTCCCGCGCGACCTCGTCGACATGGCCGAGCGCGCCATCCTCGAGGTCGCCCACGAGGACTCGCGCAAGGACTTCCGGTCGATCGAGCAGCTGCTGGACGCCGAGCTGGACAAGCTGCAGAAGCTCTCGCTCGAGGGCCAGCCCGATCACCGGCACGCCCTCCGGCTTCGACGACCTGGACGCGATCACCGGCGGCTTCCAGCCCGGCAACCTGATCATCCTGGCCGCCCGCCCGTCGATGGGCAAGTCGGCGCTGATGGCCAACTTCGCCGAGAACGCCGCGCTGACCTCGGACAAGGCGGTCGCGCTGTTCTCGCTCGAGATGTCGGAGGGCGAGCTCGCGCAGCGCTTCATCGCCTCCCAGGCGTCGATCAAGGGCGACGACCTGCGCAAGGGCCGCGTCCCGCAGTCGCGCTGGGGCAAGATCCTGCAGGCCTCCAACCGGCTCGCGCACTCCAAGCTCTACGTCGACGACTCCTCCGACCTGTCGGTGCTCGACGTGCGCGCCAAGGCCCGGCGGCTGGCCCAGCAGAACGCGGACGGCCTCGGCCTGATCCTCATCGACTACCTGCAGCTCATGCGGGCGCGGCGGGCGCGGTGGAGAACCGCGTCGAGCAGATCGGCCAGATCTCCCGCGGGCTGAAGACGCTCGCCCGCGAGCTCGAGGTGCCGGTCATCGCGCTCTCCCAGCTCAACCGCGGCGTCGAGCAGCGCACGGACAAGCGGCCGGTGCTGTCGGACCTGCGCGAGTCGGGCTCGATCGAGCAGGACGCCGACCTCGTGATGTTCATCTACCGCGAGGACTACTACGACCACGAGTCCGAGCGCGAGGGGATCGCCGACCTGATCATCTCCAAGCACCGCAACGGCGGGCTGGGGACGGTCGAGCTGACGTTCCAGAAGGACTATCCGCGCTTCATGTCCTACGTCGGGGACGATCGGTATTGAGCGCCTCGCCCTGCCCCGACGGCCGCTGCGACGGATCGGGCTTCCTCTATCGACGAGGAGCGCCGGCGGGCGCGGCCCTGCACCTGCCGCCCGGCCCGGCAGGCGCGGCGGCGCGCTTCGGCGGTCGCGGGGCGGCTGCCGAAGCGCTTCCGGGCGGTGTCGCTGGACCAGGAGCCCGTGCGGTCGCTCGAGCGGGCCAACCCGCACGTGGTGCGCGAGGTGCGGGCCTATGCGCGGTCGGTCGCCGAGCGGCTCGACGCCGGCAAGGGGATCTGGTTCACCGGGGACGTCGGGACCGGGAAGACGACGCTGGCGATGCTCGTCTCCAAGGCGGCGATGGAGGCCGACCGCACGGTGGCGATCTACTCGCTGCCCCGGCTGCTGACGATGCTGCGCGAGACGTTCGCGGACGGGTCGCGCTACTCGCTCAGCGACCTCATCGACCGCCTGTGCGCGGTCGACCTGCTGCACGTCGACGACCTGGGGGCGGAGCAGACGACGGACTGGGTGCTCGAGCAGCTCTACACGATCGTCAACACGCGCTACGAGGACGGCCGCGCGCTGCGTGCTCACCACCAACCTGGTGGGCACGGACGACGCCGAGGCGCTGTGCCGGCAGATCGGCGCGCGCACCGTGTCACGCATCTATGAGATCTGCGGCGACCCGCTGCCGCTGTTCGGGACCGACCACCGGATGGAGGCCGAGTGGCGCCTGCCCGCGCCGGAGGACGACGCGCCGGCAGCCGCCGCACCCACCTGGGATCCGTTCGACGACTCGACGTGGGAGGAGGACGAGCGACCACGCTACGGCCGCCCGCGGGCGGCGCGGCCGCAGCGCCTAGACTGACTCCACGCAATGGCCGGCATAGTGATCGTGGGCGCCCAGTGGGGCGACGAGGGCAAGGGCAAGGTCGTCGACCTCCTCGCCGAGAAGGCGGACATGGTGATCCGCTTCCAGGGCGGCAACAACGCGGGGCACACGATCGTCCGCGACGGGGTGACGTGGAAGTTCCACCTCATCCCCTCGGGCATCCTCTACCCGGGCAAGCTGTGCGCGATCGGCAACGGCGTGGTGATCGACCCGAAGGTGCTGACCGGGGAGCTGGACGAGCTGCGGGCCAAGCACATCGACCTGTCTGGGCTGCGGATCAGCGCGAACGCGCACCTGATCATGCCGTACCACATGCTGCTCGACCACGCGGGCGAGGCGAAGCTCGGGCGGCTGCAGATCGGCACCACCCGCCGCGGCATCGGCCCGTGCTACGCCGACAAGGCGGCGCGGCTCGGCATCCGCGTGCAGGACCTGCTCGACGAGAAGATCCTCAAGAAGAAGATCATCGCGGCGATCGAGCCCAAGCGCCTGCAGCTCCGCCCCTTCGCGAAGTCGCCCGACCTCGACCTGCAGTCGATGACCGAGGACTACCTGACCTACGGCCACCGGATCGCCCAGTACGTGGCGGACACCGCGCAGCTGACCTGGAAGCAGCTCGACGGCGGCGGCAACGTCCTGTTCGAGGGCGCGCAGGGCACGCTGCTGGACATCGACCACGGCACCTATCCGTTCGTGACGTCGTCGAACCCGGTGTCCGCGTCGGCCTGCACGGGCACCGGCGTCGGCCCGAAGGACATCGACGAGATCTGGGGCATCGCCAAGGCGTACGCCACCCGCGTCGGCGCGGGTCCGTTCCCCACCGAGCTCGACGACGAGCTCGGCGCCACGCTGCGCGAGGCCGGCGGCGAGTACGGCACCACCACCGGCCGCGCGCGCCGGGTCGGCTGGGTCGACCTGGTGGCGCTGCGCTACGCGACCCGGATCAACTCGCTCACCCACCTGGCCGATCACCAAGCTCGACGTGCTCACCGGCCTCGGCGACCTGAACGTCTGCACCCGCTACCGCGGCGCGGAGGAGGCGACGTTCGACCACTATCCCTACCACCAGACCGTGATGCACCAGGCGTCGGGCGAGTACGAGCGCCTGCCCGGCTGGGACGAGGACATCAGCGAGTGCCGCGAGGAGCGCGAGCTCCCGCAGGCGGCGCGCGACTACCTGCAGTTCATCGCCGACTTCGTCGGCGTGCCGATCGCGCTGATCGGCGTCGGCCCCGGCCGCGAGCAGGTGATCTGGACCGAGGCCGGCCGCGCGAGCCTCGCGGCCAGCACCGCGCGCGGTGGCGTAGCCGCGCTAGCGCCAGCGCTCGAGCCGGTCTGCCTCCGGCACCGTCCGCACGACCCGCGCCGGCACGCCCATCACCACGGCGCCCGGCGGCACGTCGCGCGTGACCACGGCGCCGGCGGCCACGTAGGCCTCCTCGCCGACCTCGACGCCGGGCACGAGCACCGCGCCCGCCCCGACGCGGCACGCCCGCCGCAGCAGCGCGCCGCGCAGCGCGTACTCGGCCCCGTGGCGGGACATCGTGTCGTCGTTGGACGTGATCGCGCCCGGGCCGACGAAGACGTCGTCCTCGAGCACGCTGTAGGCGGTCAGGTAGACGTTCGTCTGCACGCGCACGCGCGCGCCCACGCGCACGTCATTGTCGACCACCGAGCCGCGGCCGATGACCGAGGCGGCGCCGATCACGGAGCGCTCGCGCACGTAGGCCTGGTCGCCGACGATCGCGTCCGCGCCCACGCGGGCGCCGGCGAACACCACGGCCGCGCAGCAGACCACCGCGCCCAGCTCGAGTACGAGCGGCTCGCCGCCGCCGCGCGCTGCGGTGGAATGGCGCGCCAGCCGCGCGGCCTTGCCCAGCACGGCGTGGTCCTGCACCTCGCAGCCGGCCGCGACGACCGTGCCGGGGTGGATGACGACGCCGACGCCGAGCCGCACGTCCGCGCCGAGCCGGGCGCCCTCGCGGACCACCGATCCCGCGCCGACGTGGGCGCGATCGCCCAGCTCCGCGCCGGCGCCGATCAGCGCCGTCGGCGCGACGATCACGCCCTCGCCCAGCGTCGCGTCGGGCGCGACGTACCTAGGCAGCGGCACCCGACGGCCTCCGCGACGCGTCGAGGCTGCGCTGCAGCGCGTCGAGCACGCGGACGACGCGCAGGCCGGCCTCCCCGTCCGAGCGCGGCGGGCGACCCTCGCGGACGCACTCCACGAAGTGCTCGCACTCCATCCGCAGCGGCTCGCGGTTGGCGATCCGCGGGCTGCAGATGTCTCCCGACGCGCGTGATGTACTCGCCGTAGGAGCCGGCGGGCTCGTCGTAGCCCTTGTCGTAGATGGTCACCTTGCGCTCGAGCTCCATGTCGTCGAACGTGGCCATCGGCGGGAGCCGACGAGGGTGAAGCTGCGCGTCTTGTGCGGGTCCAGCCACGACAGGTGCATGTGCGCGGACAGCCCGGACGGGAAGCGCATGAAGCAGAAGACGACGTCCTCGACCGGCCGGTTGACGTACGCCTCGCCGCGCGCCTCCACGAGGTCCGGCTCCTCGCCGGCCAGGTGCAGCAGCACCGAGACGTCGTGCGCGCCGAGCGACCACAGCGCGTTCTCGTTGGTCCGGAACACGCCGAGGTTCAGCCGGTGCGAGTAGATGTAGTGGATGTCGCCCAGCTCGCCGGAGGCGGCGACCTCCGAGAGCTTCTCCACCCCGGGGTGGTAGACGAGCAGGTGGCCGACCATCAGCAGCCGTCCGGCCCGCTCGGCCGCGGCCACGGCGCGCTCGGCATCGTCCACCGAGTAGGCCAGCGGCTTCTCCACGAAGCAGTGCTTGCCGGCGGCCAGCACGCGCTCGGCCAGCGGCCCGTGGGTGGGCACCGGCGTGGCGAGGACGACGGCGTCGAGCCCGGGGTCGTCCAGCAGGTCCTCCAGCCGCGCCGGTGAAGCGCGCGGACGGGAAGGCCGGAGCCCAGCGCTCGCGCGACTGCGGCGACTCGTCGCAGCACCAGGCGAGCTCGCAGCCCGGGATGGCGGCGAAGTTGCGCGCGAGGTTGGGGCCCCAGTAGCCCAGCCCCACCACGCCGACGCGGACAGTGCGGCTCACCGCGCCATCCTAAGCACGGCCTCGACCACGCGCTCGCCGGCCCGCCCGTCGCCGTACAGCGGCGGCCGCTCGGCCGGCGGCCGGCGGTCCAGCGCGGCCCGCGCGGCGACCAGGTCCAGCCCCACCAGCGTGTTCCAGCCGGCGTCGACGGTCTCGCGCCACTCGGTGGTGTCCCGAAGCGTGAGGCAGGGCACGCCCGCCAGGTAGGCCTCCTTCTGCACGCCGCCGGAGTCGGTCAGCACCGCCCGCGCGCCGAGCAGGAGCGCGGTGAACTCCAGGTAGCCCAGCGGCGGCGCGAGGACCACGCCGTCGAGCTCGCCCAGGAGCCCGGCCGCCTCCAGCCGCGCCCGCGTGCGCGGGTGCAGCGGCAGCACCACCGGCCCGTCGACGCCGCGCAGCAGCGCGACCAGCGCCTGCAGCCGCTCAGGGTCGTCGACGTTGCCCGCGCGGTGCGCCGTGGCCAGCAGGTACGCGCCCCGCTCGAGCCCGAGCCGGTCCACCACCGCCCCGTCGGCGCGCGGCGCCAGCAGCGCGAAGACGTCGACCATCACGTCCCCCACGACCACGACCTCGCCGGCCACCCGCTCGCCCCGCAGCGTGTCGGCCGCGGCCGGCGACGAGCACAGCAGCAGCGCGGCCGCGTGATCGGTCAGCACCCGGTTGAGCTCCTCCGGCATCGCCCGGTCGTAGGAGCGCATCCCGGCCTCCACGTGCGCCACGGGGATCCCCGCCTGCGCGCCGGCCAGCGCGCCGGCGAGCGTCGAGTTCGTGTCCCCGTAGACGAGCACGACGTCGGGCGCCTCCGTGGCGATCAGCGGCTCCAGCCGGCCAGCATCGCGGCCGTCTGCGCCCGTGTTGGTGCCTCCGCCGGCGTCGAGCCGGTGTTCGGGCCGCGGCAGCCCGAGCTCGTCGAAGAACACCCGCGAGAGCGCGTCGTCGTAGTGCTGGCCGGTGTGGACCAGCACCTCCTCGGCCACGGCCCGCAGCCGGTGCGAAACCGCTGCAGCCTTGACGAATTGGGGCCGGTTCCCGATGACGGTTAGGATCGCTCACGGGTTCGGGGTACTTCGATTGAGCATGCGGCTCCTGCATGGCCTGTTCTGCGCCTCGCGGCACGTCATCTGGTACGTGGACTACCAGTGCGGCGGGGCGGCGCGCACCCGCCCCTAGACCGCAGCACCGAGCTCCTGCTCCATCCGCCCGGCGAGCGCCTCCCGTGCGCGCTGCGTCACCGGCCCCGGTGCGGCCGGGAACGCCAGGTCGTCGACGGCGGCGATCGGCAGGATCTCCCGCACCGACGACGCCATGAACGCCTCCTCCGCGGCACCCAGGTCCTCCAGCGTGCACGGCTCCTCGCGCGCGCCGGCCACCTCGATGATCCGCGCGCGGGTGATCGAGGCGAGGATCCGGTCCTCGATGGGCGGCGTCAACAGCGCGCCGTCGCGCACCCAGAAGAACGACCACGTCGGGCCCTCGAGCACGCGGCCGTGCGGGGTGACCAGCAGCGCCTCGTCGTAACCTTGCTCGCGCGCCAGCCGTCCGGCGAGCATGTTCGCGCCATATGACAGCGTCTTGAGCCCGTCGAGCACCCGCGCCGGCGCGTAACGGACCGTGCCCACGCGAGCCACCGTCGCGCGCGGGGGCAGCGGCTCGATCAGCGCGATCCGCCGCCCGCCGCGGGTCAGGACGATGCGCAGCACGGCATCGATCGGCCCAGCCGCGCCGAGAAGCGCGTCGACCTCCGCCCGCAGGGCATCGAAGTCCGCCTCCAGCCGCAGCCCGGCGCACGACCGGGCCAGCCGGGCGTAGTGGTCCTCGAGCGCGAACGGGCGCCCGCCGTAGAGCCGCAGGGCCTCGAACGCGCCGTCGCCGCGCAGGAGCCCCTCGTCGGTGATCGGGATGCGCGCCTCGGCCGCCGGCCCGAGCGCGCCGTCGACGCTGGAGAGCTGCATCGCCGTCCAGGTTAGGGCACGTCCCGCCGCTCCGTCAGCGCCGCGGCCAGCACGCCCAGCACCGCGGCGTAGACGGCCAGGGCCAGGCCGGCCTGCCAGGCCGGCTCGAGATCCGAGGCCCCGGTGCCGGTCAGTGCGGCCGAGGCGCCGTCGAGCCCCCAGTGGGCGATCGGGTCGCTGATGCCGGCCATCATCGGCTCGGCGGCCAGCAGGTAGAGGACCGCGATGGCGAGCGCGGCCGTGGGCGAGCGCACGGCCAGCCCCAGCGCCGCGCCGAGCACGCCCATCAGGACGGCGTAGACCGCGGTCGTGCCCGCTCGCCCGGCCACCATCCCGACCGTCGGGAGATGAGCGCCGCCGAAGCCGAGCAGGACGAACGTCAGCACGCCCGCGGTGGCGGCACCGGCCAGCCCGAACGCCCCGCCGGCCGCCGCGTGGGCCAGCAGCCGGTCGCGCACCGCGCGCCGCCGGGAGCGCCCGCCCATCAGGGCCGACGCCAGGCCGCCCCGCGCCACCTCGCCGCCCGCCACACCGCCGGCGTAGGCGAGCGCCACCAGCCCGGCCACCGCGCCGGAGGCCAGCGCGGCGGTCATGTCGTTCGTGGTCGAGCGCGCCAGGTCCTTGACGCCCAGCACCGTGATCGTCAATACGCCGGCCAGCGCGATCGCTCCCGCCATCGCCCGGCGGAACGAGGGCACGGAGCGCAGCGCGGCCAGCTCGGTCCTCACCCGGCCTCCGTGAGCCCCACGTAGAGCTCCTCGAGCGCGCCGTGCGTGCTCATCTCGTGCAGGACGGCGCCGGCGTCGCGGACGGCGCGGCCCACCGCGTCAGGATCGGCGTCCTCGACCACGATCGCGCCGGGACCGTCCGGCACGGCCCGCAGCCCGCGCCCGCGCAGCGCCGCGAGCAGCGATCCCGCGTCGGGCGAGCGCAGCCGGATGCGGCCGGCGAGCAGCTCCGCCAACGGCCCGGACGCCACGCAGCGGCCGCGGTCGACCACCACGACGCGATCGCAAGTGCTCGCCACCTCCTCCAGCACGTGGCTGGAGAGCAGCACCGTGCCGCCCGCGGCGGCGTGCTCGCGCAGGCGCGTGCGCAGCGCCCGCAGCGCATGCGGGTCCAGCCCGCTGGCGGGCTCGTCCAGCACCAGCACGCCCGGTTCGGCCAGCAGCGCGGCGCCCAGCGCGAGGCGCCCCCGCATGCCCAGCGAGCAGGCGCCGACGCGCCGGCCCGCCACGGCCTCCAGCCCGACCGCGGCCAGCTCCTCCCGCGCCCGCGCCGCCGGCAGGCCGGCCCGGGCCGCGGCGAGCTCCAGCTCGCCGAGCGCGGAGCGGGCCGGGTGGAAGCCGTCGCGGTCGAGCACCCCGGCGAGCCGGCCGCGCGCCTCCACCCGGCCGCGGTCCGGCCGCGCCAGCCCGAGCAGGATGCGCAGCGTCGTCGTCTTCCCCGCGCCGTTGGGCCCCAGGAAGCCGCACACGCTGCCGGCCGGCACGGAGAACGTCAGCCCGTCGAGCGCCGCCGTGCGTCCGTAGCGCTTCGCCAGGTCCTCGACGGCGATCATCCGGCGAGCACCGGCGGCCGGGCCACGCGGGCCTCCACCGCGAAGACCGCGGCCAGGACGGCCACCAGTGCGGCGAGCTGCAGCACGGCGAGCACGAGCGCCAGCGGGATCGTGGCCAGGGCGGCCAGCGCCGCGACCGCGCGCCAGCCGCCGGCGCCGATGGCCAGCGAGCGCCGGAACAGCACGTCTCCGAGCAGGTAGACCGCCACGCCGCCGCCCAGCGCCACGGCCTGGGCGAGCGCCAGGCCGTCCAGCGGCTGCGCGACCACGGTCTTCTCGGCCGCGGCGACCGCGATCACCCCGAGTAGCAGCACGAGGTGCCAGTAGCCGAACGCCTCCACCGCCAGACGCGAGCGCTCGTCGGGCGCAGACGCCGCCAGCGCGACCTCCGCCCGCGCGTCGTCGCCGCCGAAGTACGCCCACCACAGCGCCGCGCTGAGCGCGAGGCCCACGGCCACCACGAGCGCCAGCTCGAGGTCCAGCGGGCGATGCGACGCCCCGGCGCCGACGGCGACGATCGACTCGCCGATCGCGATCAGGATCACGAGGCCGTGGCGCTCGACGAAGTGGCCGACGGCGATCTCGAACCCGGCCGCCCCGTGGATGAGCCGCGGCGTCACCCACTCCAGCCCGAACGCGGCCGCCCACAGCGCGTACTGCGCCGTCCCGCCGGCCAGCCCGCCGGCCAGCACGAGCAGCGCACTCGCGAGGTTGTAGGGCGCGATCCCGAGCACCGCGCGCAGCGTCCGCGCGGACGTCCCCTTGGCGAACATGCCCAGGTGGACGGCGACCACGGCCAGGTAGGCGATCCCGAACGCCGGCCCGCCCGAGCCGAACGCATGCGGCACCGCGAGCGCCAGGACGAGGAACGCCGTCATGCCGCCGAGCAGCACCATCCGCCGCTCCACCCGGTCGGGCGCGACCGCGTTGGTCAGCCACACGTAGCCGGCGTACATCCACCAGATCACGCCGAGCATGAGCACGACCTGCGCCAGCCCGCGCAGGCTCGTGTCCTCGGCGAGCACGGCGGTCAGCTGCGTGATGGTGAAGACGAAGACGAGGTCGAAGAACAGCTCCAGCGTCGAGACCCGGACGGTGTCCTCGGTGGCGGTCACGGTCCCCATTCTGCCGGGACCGTGACGCGCCTCAGCGCGCCGCCGAACCTGGCGGTGCTCACACGGGTCGCGACGGCGCTGGTTGGGCGTGCCCGTGGCACCGGGATGGTCACGGCGGCGTCCGGGGATCCCCCGAATGTCCTGCCCACAACGAACGAAACCGCGCCGTAGCGCGGTTTCGGAAGTGCCCCCGCCAGGAATCGAACCTGGAACCTTCGGATTAAGAGTCCGCTGCTCTGCCAGTTGAGCTACAAGGGCGCGGTGCCGATTTTAGCTCAGCCGATCGTGGGCGTCGGCGTCGGCTGCGACTGCTGGATCTGTTGGATCTGGGACTGGGACTTGGCCGAGGCAAGTTGGGTCTTGAGGTCCTTGCGCTGCTTCTTCGGCGCCAGGGAGACGGCCTTGGCCGCTGCGAGGTCGCCCTTGCGGGTCTGGTTGGCCTGGTAGGCCAACAGGGCGAGGTTGGTGAACGTCTGCTGGCTCGGGTCGATCTCGGTGACGATCTCCTGGGCCGCGGTGGCGTTCGCCGCCTGGCTGAGCGCCAGGTAGGCCTGGATCATCTGCCGGGCGAGGCCCTCGTCCGGCTTCTTCGGGTTCAGCGCCGTGTACTTGTCCCACGCCTGGCCGGCGGCAGCGAGATGGCGCTTGCCCGCCGCGGTGTAGTTCTGCTTCGCCGGGTCGAAGTTGTCGCCGACCGAGGCGATCTGGAGGTGCGCGCGGGCGAGGTTGGCCCAGGCGGCGGCCTCCGACGGAGAGGTGCGGGCGCGGCGCGCCGCCGCGTTGATGTTCGCCTGCAGGCGCTTCTCGGCCGCGCCGGCGCCGTTTCCACCGCCCTTGTTGCCGGTGATGGCGTCGACGATGCCGCCGGACAGGCCGCTGGAGCCGATGGAGAAGCCGACGAAGCCCACGAACATCAGCAGCGCGAGGCCGAGGTACACGGCCTTGACGGTCCGGCGCCGCCCGGCGCTACGTAGATCGAACAGCATCGGTGGTTCTCAGTCCTGGTCGAGGGTGACGAGCTCCCGTTCGCGCGACGAGGGGGCTTCGGCTTCCGCCACCGCGGCCTCCTCCTCGGCCTCGCGGCGACGCGCACGCCGGTCGAGGAGCCAGACGACAAGGATAGACAGCTCGTACAGCAGATACATCGGGACCATCAGCAGGGTCATGGTCACCGGGTCCTGACCGGGCAGGACCATGGCCACGATGGCGATCACGAGGACGGCGTAGCGGCGGTTCTTGGAGAGCTGCCGTGCCGTGACGATGCCCATCTTGTTCGCCGCCACGATGCCGATCGGGATCTGGAACAAGAGCCCCATCGCCGCCAGCAGCAGGATCACGAACTTGTAGTACGGCTGCGCCTGGACGAGCACGTCGAACGAGTCGGTGTTGAAGTTCTGGAGGAACTTGACGGCGCTCGGGACGACCGTGAAGTAGCCGAAGACCACGCCGGTGATGAACAGGATCGGGATCCCGAGCATCGCCGGTATCGCGATCTCCCGCTCGCGCGGGGAGAACGCGGGCAGGATGAACGCGTAGAGCTCATAGAGGATCAGCGGCAGCGCGAGCAGCAGTCCCGCATAGGCCGAGACCTTCAGCGTCTCCATGAACGGTTCGCCGACGCCGAGCGTGACGGGGCGGCGGGCCCTGACCTCGGGCGCGAGCCGGGCGGCCTGCTGGCCGCTGCGGGCGAGCGCGAGCAGCTCGGCCCGCGTCTGCGCATCCTGCTGTTGCAGGGCGAGCCGGCGGCTCAGCGCCGCGTTCTCGAGCAGGTAGCGCTTCAGCGCCTGGTCGTAGCGGGCGCCCTCGACGAGCGGATCCTTGGAGCCGTGCGCCACCGTGGCGTCCAGCGGGCGGTTGAGCAGGTCGAGCAGCGCGTGGTTCTGCCACATGCACACCGCGGTCGCCACGCACAGCGCGGTGATCGAGACGATGAGGCGAACCCGCAGCTCCGTCAGGTGCTCGACGAGGCTGAGCCGGTCCTCGTGATCAACGGGACGGAGCCTGCGCGCCATGGTCATCAGCTACCGGGCGCGGTGCTAGCGCGGGGAGCGCTCGCGGACGACCTCGCCCTCGAGCGGCGCCTGCTCGCCCTCGGGCCGCCCGAGCGCGGTCTCGACCTCGCGCCGCGGCGCCGGCCGGTCTTCGTCGTCGTCGTCGTCCCGGTCCTTGCCGCTGATCGAGTCCTTGAACTCGCGCATGCCGCTGCCGAGCTGCTTGCCCAGGCCGGGCAGCCGCTTGGGTCCGAAGATCAGGAGCACGATCACCAGCACGATGATGAGCTCCATGGGTCCGATGTTTGGCACGGCTACTCCCCCGTGTTCGTCGACTCAGCCATAGCAGAGACTGCGGACGAGGGTAGCGGGATGGATCACCGCTGGACAGGTCAAGTTGGCGGGTGCGCGGCCGATGAACCCGGCAGAGACCACTCCGTCGCAACCGGAACGACCACCACCATGAGTCAGCCCACCAACTCCAACGGCCAGTACGTGCGTCGCGTGACCCTGCCGTCCGGCCGGTCCATCGAGGTCGTCTACTTCGAGCCGCTGAGCGAGGCGCCCACCGCGCCGCGGCGGCTCGACGACCTGCACCTGTGCCCGCAGTGCGACCGCGACCTCGTGTACCCGGTCGACTGGGAGGAGGCGTCGCTGACCCACTGGGAGGTCGTGCTGCGCTGCCCGAACTGCGAGTGGACCGACGTCGGCCAGTTCGACCAGGCCACCGTCGACCGCTTCGACGAGGCGCTCGACCTGGGCACCGAGGCCCTCGTCCGCGACCTCCGCCGCCTCGTGCAGGCGAACATGGAGGACGAGGCGGACCGCTTCGCCGCGGCCCTCGAGGCCAACGCGATCCTGCCGGAGGATTTCTAGTCCCGCCCTCCGGGCGACGCTACGAGTAGCGGTCGACGACCCCGTCGGCCACGAGCTCCAGTGCGGCCTGCTGCGACGCCTCCGGCAGCGCCGGCAGACCCGCCTTCGCCTCCGCGACCATCGCAAGCGCTTCCTCGCGCGCAGTCTCCAGCGCGCCGGTGGCGGTGATCCGGTCGCACACGGTCTCCGCCTGCTCGGGCGTGCGCACGCCGCGCAGGTCGAGCGTCGCGAGCCCCGGTTCGCGCTCGCGAGCCAGGATCAGGGGCAGCGTGACGGTCCCGTCGAGCAGGTCGGTACCGCGATGCTTGCCCGTCCGCTCGGCCGGGCCTGACACGTCGAGGACGTCGTCGAGCAGCTGGAAGGCCAGCCCGATCCGGTCGCCGAAGTCGCCCAACAGCGCCAAGTCGCCGCCGCCGGCCAGCGCGCCGAGCTCGCAGGCGGCCCGGAACAGGCGCGCGGTCTTGAGTCCGCAGCGGCGCTCGTAGCGCTCGCGCGTCACGTGCACGTTCCAGGCGTCCTCGCGCTGCAGCAACTCGCCCTGCACGAGCGCCGACGACGCGTCGGACAGAATCCGGATCGCCTCCGGCCGCCCGCCGCCGGCCAGCTCGGCGAAGGCGCGCGAGAACAGCAGGTCGCCCGTGGCGACCGCCATCGCCCGCCCCGCCGCGGCCACCACCGTTGGCCGGCCGCGGCGCAGCACCGCGGCGTCGAGCACGTCGTCGTGCACCAGCGTGGCCGAGTGGATGAGCTCGATCGCCACCGCCGCGCGCAGCGCCAGGTCCGGACATTCCGGCCGGGCGCCCGCCGCGACGAACAGCAGCAGCGGCCGCAGGCGCTTGCCGCCGGCGGCGATGGTCGAGCCGGCGTGCTCGCCGAGGACGGCACCGTGCGAGTGCGCCAGCACACCGAGGCGCTCCTCGAGCGCGGTCATCATCGCCGGCACGTGCGCGCCGCCGGCCTCGACGACCGCGGCCACAGCCTCCGCGCTCGCCATCACGCGACCGTCCCGTGATGCAGGGCGATGATCCCGCCCGCGGTGAGGATCCAGCCGACCTCCCGGCACCCGGCGTCCGCCAGCAGAGCGGCCAGCCGCTCCGGGCCGGGGAAGCGCTTGACCGAGCTCGGCAGGTACGTGTAGGCCTCGTCGAAGCGGCCGAGTAACGGGACGATCCGGTCGAACCACACCGAGAAGAAGACCGACAGCGGCGGCTTGTGCGGCGTCGTGATCTCCAGGATCACGACGCGCCCGCCCGGGCGCACCACCCGGACCATCTCGCTCAGCCCGCGCTCGAGCTCGCCGAAGTTGCGCGCCCCGAAGCCCACGGTGGCCGCCGCGAACTCGCTGTCCGCGTACGGCAGCGCCAGGGCGTCGGCCTGCTCCCAGCGGATGCCGGGGTCCTTCGCCTGTGCGCGGGCGAGCATGCCCTCCGAGAAGTCCGAGCCGACCACGTCCGCGCCGCGGGAGGCCAACTCGATGGCCAGGTCGCCGGTGCCCGTGGCCACGTCGAGCGCCCGGTCGCCCGGCCCGACGCGCGCCAGGTCCGCCGCACGGGCGCGCCAGCGGTGGTGCAGCCCGGCCGTCATGACCGTGTTCATCAGGTCATAGACGCCGGCGATCCGGTCGAACATGGCCCGCACGGAATCGGCGGGCAGGGTCCCGGCCCGGGCGCCCAGGGACGTCTAGCCCTTGCCCTTCAGCGAGGCCAGGAAGTTCACCAGCGCCGTCTTCTTGTCCGGCGGGAGATTGGCGAACGACGGCATCGGGGCCGTCGGGTTCTCGAGCGTGCGCCGGATCGCCGCCTTTTCGAGCTTCGAGCCGATGTTCGTGAGGTGCGGACCGGGGCCGTCGTTGCCGTTGTCGCCGATCTTGTGGCACGCCAGGCAGCCCGACTGGGCGGCCACGAGCTTCCCCTTCTCGTACTGCTTCGCCACCGGCATGTCGATCGTGTTCGGCGAGCCGGCCGCCGCGCCCTCGTAGGTCAGGTAGCCCATCGCCGCGATCACCAGGATGCCGGTGATGGTGGCGATCGGCCGGCGCTCCGGCCGGCGCTCCGGGCCGCGGTCCACGAACGGGAGCAGGAACAGCAGGATCATGCAGATCGTCGGCACGCCGATCGTGGCGAGCGGCACCAGCGCCGGCGGCTTGATCACGCGCAGGACCTCGAAGAGGAAGAAGAAGTACCACTCCGGGCGCGGGACGTATGTGGTGGTCGTCGGGTCGGCCTTCGGGCCGAGCTCGGCGCCGAGCACGATCGACATCGTGATGATCACCGCCATCACGATCACGGCCATCAGGCTGTCCTTGGCGACGGCGTAGGGGAAGAACGGCTTCCCCTTGGCCTTCATCATCGAGTACTCGCGGAGGTACTGCTCCTTCTCGGCCTGATTCATGTCAGACCCGCTCCTCGCGCAGCTCTTCCTGCGGCTCGGCCTTCAGCCACGGCGGGGCGGTCGTGCCGAGCTTGGCCACCAGGTACAGGTGCGCGCCGAGCATGGCGGCGATCAGGCCTGGAACCAGCAACATGTGGATGGAGTAGAACCTCGACAAGGTCGTGGCGCCGAACTCCGCTCCGCCGCGCAGGAAGTCCGACAGGAACGGGCCGACGAGCGGGCCGGTGCCGTTGATGTTCACGCCCACGATCGTGGCCCAGTAGGAGCGCTGGTCGAACGGCAGCAGGTAGCCCGTGAACGACATCAGCATCGTGAGGATGAGCAGCACGACGCCGATCACCCAGTTGAGCTCTCGCGGGTACTTGTACGCGCCGAAGAAGAACGTCCTGGCCATGTGCAGGAAGATCAGGATCACCATCACCGACGAGCCCCACTTGTGCATCCCGCGCACGAACTCGCCGAGGAAGACATCGTTGGTGATGTGCCGGGCCGACTCGTAGGCCTGCGTGGCCGACGGCGTGTAGTACATCGCCAGGAACACGCCGGTGACGGCCTGCGACAAGAAGGCGAACATCGTCGCCGATCCCAGCGTGTAGAACCAGTTCGTCCCCTTGGGGACCTTGCGGAACATCACCCAGCGCAAGCCGCCGGACAGCGACGTCCGCTCGTCGATCCAGTCGACCGCGCTGATGCCGACCTCCTGCACCTGCTCGAGCGGCTTGGGCTTGTCGGCCTGGCCGGGCCGCGCCGGGGCGGCCTGGAAGCGCTTGGGTACGGGCGGGAGGGGGAGCTTGGCCATGGCGGGTTATTGCTTCGCGGTGGAGAAGCGGCCGGGGTAGATGTACTGGCCGATGCCGTCCAGGGGCTCGCCCGGGTCGCGATAGCTGGGGAAGCGCGTGAACTGCGAGTTGACCGAGTAGCGCGGGCCGACCTCGACCTGGCCGTTGCGCACCCGGGTGTAGAAGTGGTCGAGCGGGCGCACCGGCGGGCCGCCGGACACCGCGCCGGTGAAGTTGTAGACGCCGCCGTGGCACGGGCAGATGAACCGGTTCGCAGCCGACGTCCAGCGGACGGGGCAGCCGAGGTGCATGCAGCGGCTGGAGAGCGCGATGAACGGCTCGACCGACAGCTGCGGGCCGTCGATCGACGGGTTGTGCGCTCGGACGTATGCCGTGGTCTTGCCGACCTCGCCGATGCCCAGCGCATACGTGACGACGCGCGGCACGTAGTCGTTGTCCGGGAAGTCGCCCGGCCGGCCGACGGGTGTCCAGATGACCGGCGCGCGCTCGAAGATGGCCGAGCCGGCGGCGAAGCCGAGCGCCGGGAGGAGGAACGCCGAGGCGGCGACGGCGCCGGCGCCGTGGACGGTCAGCGTCATCAGCCGGCGGCGCGTGACGGTCTCGCCCTCGAACGCTCCAGGGATGCTCCGGTCGGCCGTGTACTTGGACTGCGGCGGGTTCTTGCGGGGATCAGCCACGAGGGCGCCGAACTTTATCGCCCGGCGCGCCCGGGCCGGGCCAGGGGGGCGTTCAGGCGCCTCGCCAGCGGCGCTTCGCGGCCTCGTGGTCAGGCGTCGGACCCTCCCTCAGCGCCGCCGCGCCGGCTTCCCACACCGCGGCCGCCCGCGCCGGGTCGCCCTCGGCATGCGCCTGGGCGGACAGCGAGATGACGTCGGCGAGCTCGGCCACCGCCGCCAGATCGCCCAGTGCGGCCAGCCGTTCCAGCCCGAGCGCGTACAGGCGGTCGCCGGCCAGCAGCGCGAGGTCCGGGTCGTCGGGCCGGACGACGCGTCCACTGCCGTAGTGCTCGAGGTAGCCCTCGCGGATCGCCTCGAGGATCAGGGCGTATGCGTCGCCGGGCGGCGCGTCCGGCGGCTCGGCCACTGTGGCGGCGAGCAGGCCGCCCTCGGCGCGCAGGGTCGCCGCCAGCGTCTGCAACGGGCTCGGAGAGACTGCGGAACCCGCGTCGCTCATGCGACTTCCGAGAACGCCGCCGCCGCGGCCTCGACCGTGCGGGTGACGTGATCCGGCGTGTGCGCCAGGGAGGGGAACCAGGCCTCGAACTGCGACGGCGGCGGGTAGACGCCGCGGGCCAGCAGCGCCCGGCACCACGTGCCGTACGCCTCGGTGTCGCACGCGGCGGCGCCGGCGTAGTCGCGCGGCGGCTCCGGGGCGAAGAACACGGTGACCAGGCCGGTCGTGGCCGTGACGGACACGGGCCGCTCCCCGGCGGCCTCGCGCAGCCCCTCCGCCAGGGCGTGCGTCGTGTCCGAGAGCGTGAGGTAGGCCTGCTCGTCGAGCAGCGCGAGCGCGGCCCGGCCCGCGGCCACGGCCAGCGGGTTGCCGCTCAGCGTGCCGGCCTGGTAGACGTCGCCGGCGGGCGCGATCCGCTCCATCAGCGCGAGCGGCCCGCCGAACGCCGCGGCGGGCAGCCCGCCGCCCAGGACCTTGCCCATCACGGTGAGGTCGGGCAGGACGCCGGTGAGCTCCTGCGCGCCGCCCCGCGACACCCGAAAGCCGGTGATCACCTCGTCGAACACGAGCAGGGTGTCGTAGCCTGTGCACAGGTCGCGCAGGAGCTCGAGGAAGCCGGGCGCCGGCGGGATCAGGCCCATGTTCGCCGGATACGGCTCGGCGATCACGGCGGCCAGCGAGTACTCGGCGAACGCCCGCCGCACCGCCTCGGCGTCGTTCCACGGCACGACCACGGTGTCGGCCGCCGCCGCCGCGGTCACGCCCGGCGACGCCGGGATCCCCTGGGTGGCCAGGCCGGAGCCCGACTGCGCCAGCAGCCCGTCGACGTGACCGTGGTAGCCACCGGCGAACTTCAGCAGCGCATCGCGGCCCGTGGCCGCCCGGGCCAATCGGATCGCGCTCATCGCCGCCTCGGTCCCCGACGACGTCAGGCGGAGCATGTCGACGGCCGGCACGCGCGCGCTGACCGTCTCGGCCAGGTCGACCTCCGCGGCCGTCGGCGCGCCGAACGACGTGCCGAGCGCCGCAGCCTCCGCCACGGCCTCGAGCACGACCGGATGCGCGTGGCCGTGGATGAGTGGCCCCCACGAGCAGACGTAGTCGATGTACGTGTTGCCGTCGACGTCGATGATCTCCGCGCCGGACGCGCGCTCGATGAAGATCGGGTCGCGTCCGATCGCCCGCATCGCGCGCACGGGCGAGTTGACACCGCCCGGGAGCACGTTGACCGCGCGGCGATACAGCTCGGCCGAGCGCGTGTCGGACAGCGACGAGGCGGTCAGGAGTGCTCCTCCTCCCAGCGCCGGAAGTCGTCCGTGAAGTAGAGCATCCGGACCTTCTTGAACTCCGTGCTCGAGTACAGCGTCGCGCGCTGCCCGATGCCGGTCGCCTCGGCGATCGAGTCGAGGATCGCGTCGCACTCCTCCTTCGACCGCCCATGCGCCATGGTGAACACGGAGTACGGCCAGTCGGCATACGTGGGGCGCTCGTAGCAGTGCGAGATGCCGCGGAACGCCGCCATCCGCCGGCCCGTGTCGAAGATCTCGTCCGGCGGGACGGCCCACACGCCCATGCCGTTGGCCGAGAACCCGGCGCGGCGGTGGTAGAGGATCGCGGCCACGCGGCGCAGACCGCCGCGCTCGCGCAGCGATTCGAGGCGCTCCAGCACGGTGGCCACCGGCACGCCGAGCCGCTCGGCCGCCGGCGCGTAGGCGTCGCGGCGGACGGCCATCGGGCCCTGGGTGGCGCGGATCGTCTCGACGTCCACGTCGGACAGCTCGATCGGGTCGAGCTCCATCGGCTCGACCGCCTCGCCGGCGGACGAGAGCGCTTCGGTCCCACCCTCCATCTCCAGGTCCATGCGGATCTTGAACAGCTTGAGCGTCGGGAGCTGGCGGATCGACTCGGCGCCGGTCGTGGCCGCGATCACGTCGAGCGTGCCGTCCAGGCCGAGCCGCGAGCCCGGCTCGACGGCGAGCGTGAACCACAGGTTGAAGTCGTGGTTGCGCAGGTAGTTGTGCGTCACGCCCGGGTGCGAGTTGATGAACTGCGCCGCCCGATGCGGATATGCCGGGTCGACCTTCGCGGCCACCAGCATCGACGAGTAGCCCAGCGCGCGCGTGTCGAAGATCGGCGTGATCTCCCGGATGATCCGCTTGTCGAGCAGCCGCTGGACGCGGGAGAGAACCTCGGCCTCGGCAATGCCCGCCCGCTCGGCGACGCCGGCGAACGGGTCCGCTCGCAGCGCGAACGAGCCCTGCATCAGGTTCAGCAGCTTCTTGTCGGTCTCGTCGAGCGGAACGGCCGCGCCGTCCCGCCGCGAGCGGACCTTGGCTATGGGTTGAGCCATCGCGCGACGTCCTTGGCGTGGTAGGTGATCACGATGTCGGCGCCCGCCCGGCGGATGCCGGTCAGCGCCTCGAGCACGGCCGCGCGCTCGTCGAGCAGGCCCTGCTGGGCCGCCGCCTTGACCATGGCGTACTCGCCGCTGACGTTGTAGGCGGCCACGGGCAGGCCGATCGCGTCCTTGACGCGCCGGATCACGTCGAGGTACGGCAGCGCGGGCTTGACCATGACGATGTCCGCACCCTCGTCGGCGTCGAGCCGCGCCTCGCGGACGGCCTCGAGCGCGTTGGCGGGATCCATCTGGTAGCCCTTGCGGTCGCCCTGCTGCGGAGCGGAGTCCGCCGCCACGCGGAACGGGCCGTAGAACGCCGAGGCGAACTTGGCCGAGTAGGCGATCAGCGGCGTCTCGCTCAGCCCGTGGTCGTCGAGCGTGGCGCGCAGGACGCCCACCCGCCCGTCCATCATGTCGCTGGGCGCGACCGCATCGGCGCCGGCCTCGGCTTGGGAGACCGCTGTGCGGGCCAGCAGCTCGAGCGTCTGGTCGTTGTCCACGACGCCGTCCGGTCGCAGCACGCCGCAGTGGCCGTGCGAGGTGTACTCGCACAGGCACAGGTCCGTGATGACCAGCAGGTCGGGGTACGCCGCCTTGATCGCCCGCGTGGCGAGCTGGATGACGCCTTCGTCGTCCCAGGCGCCCGAGCCCTGCTCGTCCTTGCTCGCCGGCAGGCCGAACAACAGCACCGCCGGGATGCCCAGCGACGCGGCGATGCCGGCCTCCTCCACGGCGCCGTCGATCGAGAGATGGTCGATGCCGGGGAGGGCAGCGATCGGTGTCCGCCGCGGCCCGGAGGCGACCACGAACATCGGGTAGACGAGGTGCGAGACGGCGAGATCGGTCTCGCGCACGAGGCCGCGCAGGACGCCGGTCTGACGCAGCCGGCGCAGGCGGGTCGCGGGGAAGGGCATCGCCGTCAGAGCTTAGAACCGCCGCAGAGCGACGCGTGAGAGCGCTGCGTAGACCGCCGCCAGCCCGAGCAGGTGAAGCACGGGGACGAGGAGCGCGCCGCCGCTGATCGCGCCCTCCAGCCCTCGCAGCGTGGGCTTGAACGGGAACGCGCCGCTGACGAGGCTGATCGCGTTGTAGAGCCCGGGCGACACCGAGCCGGACGGGACGAGCGCCAGGAAGGCCAGCGGCAGTGCGAGCAGCAGCGCCAGCAGAGAGGCGGCCCGCACCTCGCGGGCAAGCGCGCCGAGCGCGACGCCGAGCGCTGCGAAGCCCAGCGCGCCCGCCGCGAGCGCCACCAGCCACAGTGGCGCTCGCGCCCAGTCGAGCCCGATGAACGCGGCCAGCCCGCACAGCATCGCCGCGCTGACGACGAGCGAGCAGAACGCCGCGAGCACGACCTTCTCGGCCAACAACGTTTCACGTGAAACAAGCCCGCGGACGAGCCGGCCGAACACGTCCTCCTCGCGCTCGAGCGCGAGCAGCCCGGAAGCCAGCAGGAGCGTGATGAACATCAGCGAGACGGCCACCACGACCGCCGCCGCGAACGCGTCGAGGGGCGTGCGCGAGCCGCTCAGCACGGTTTGCTTGACCTGCACCGGCGACCCGATCGCCGCCAAGATCGGCCCGCTGAGGTCCAGGTTGTCGGCAGCGAGCTTGGCGAACGCGCGCACCCGCTGGAGCGCAGGACGTTGCGGCGCATCGGCAGGTAGCTGCGCGAGCGACGCGTCGAGCAGCACCTGCGCCTGACGGAGGCCCAACACCTGCACCGAGCCGACGAACGGGAACGACACCTTGCCGCCCTTGACCACCAGGTCGAGGTCCCGGCGCGGCCTGGGTCAGCACCTGGTCGGACAGCGCGGCGTTCGCCTCGGCGAGCCGGGCGCGGATGACCGACTCGACATAGCGCTGCTTGATCGGATCCTCGGCGTTGTAGAAGACCTCGATGGTCGGCCGCGGACCGGCACCGAGCGCCAGCGTGTCCTCCAGCCGGCGGGCGGCGTTGGCCGGGATGACCAGCGCCCCGAGCGCCCGGCCCGAGCGCACCTCGGCGATGGCCTGCGCCCGCGTCCTCACGCGGATCGGCTCTACCGACTTGAACAGCTGCGATGCGTAGCTCGCCGCGTCGACGACCCGCCCGCCGAGCGAGAGCTTCGTCTGGCCCGGCGGGACGAGGTTGGCGAACGCGACGCGCGGCTTCTGTGGTCCACCCGACAGCGCGGCGCCGATCAGCACGGCCACCACGACGGGATAGATGACGAGCAGCGCCACGAGCAGCGGCGAGCGCCGCAGGATCTGCAGGTCCTTGAGGAGCAGCCAACGCATCAGTGGGACCGTCTGCCCGTATGGGGCATCGTCCGGCGAGCGCACGGGACGTCGGTGCGCCCGCCGGGATGCGATGTCGGTGCGGACGTGCCCACTAGTGGCCGTGCTCGCGGAGGAAGGCCACGAACGCCGCCTCGAGGTCCGGGCCGGCATGCGCGGCGCGCAGCGCATCCGGTGTGCCGGCGAACAGCAGCTCGCCGTCGGCCAGGACCAGGACGCGGTCCGCGTAGCGCTCGGCCTCGCCCACGTCGTGCGTGGTGTAGACGACCGTCACCGCGAGCCCGGACACGAACGCCCACAGGCGCTCGCGCTGGCGGGGGTCGAGCGCGGCCGACGGCTCGTCGAGCAGCAGGACCGGCGGCTCGCCCAGCAGGCCGATGGCGATGTTGAGCCGCTGGCGGTTGCCGCCCGAGAGCCGCGCCGCCTGGACGTCCGGTTCGAGCTCGGTCAGCGCGAGCAGCGCCCCCACCGTACGGTCGACGTCGGCCACGCGCTCCAGCCGGGCGAACAGCCGGAGGTTCTCGGCGACGGAAAGCCGGCCGTAGAGCGCGGGGCGCTGCGGCACCCAGCCGGCGCGCGCGACGTCGACCGCGCCGCCGTCGGCTGCCAGCGCGCCGGCGACGATCTGCAGCAGCGTCGTCTTCCCCGCCCCGTTGGGGCCGATCACCGCCAGGCGCTCGCCCGGCCGCGCGCTGAAGCTGACGCCCTTGAGCGCCTCACGGTCGCCGTAGCGCTTGCGGACGTCCGCGACCGTCAGCGCCGTCATCCGGGCGCGGATGCCGCGGCGGCCGCCGACTCGTCGCCCGCCGGCAGCTCGGTCCCGCAGGCGGGGCACTCCGCCGCGTCGCGGGGCACGGGCGCGTGGCACTCGGGACAGTGCGCCTGGGCCTCGGTGGGCGGCCGCGCCGTCGGCAGGTCCCAACGCTGGAAGACGAGGTGGCGGCGCAGGTAGACGATCGTCTCGCGCACGATCGCGGTGATCGGCAGCGCGATGAACGCCCCCAGGAAGCCGGCGATCCGGCCGCCCAGCAGCAGCGCGAGGATGACCAGCAGCGGGTTGATCCGCAGTGCCTGCCCGAACACCTGCGGCGCGACGACGTGGCCCTCGAGCTGCTGCAGCACCGAGAACGCGATGATCAGCCACACGGCGTCGAGCGGGTGGCTGCTCAGCGCGGCGATGACCACCGGCGGGAACGCCCCGATCGCCGGTCCGACGTACGGGATGAGCTCCGCGAAGCCGTAGAAGGCGCCGAACGCGACGGCGTAGGTCTGGCCGTCGGGGAAGATCCCCAGCGCGCCGAGCACCCACAGCATCAGGCCCGCGCTCGTGCCCATGATCAGGCTGAACAGCAGCTGTCCGCGGACGTAGCCGAGCAGCGCCGCCTGGACGCGGGTGGGGAAGTCGTCCTGCGGCGTGCCGTCGCCCGGCGGGACGACCGCGCGCACCACGGCGCCGATGCGATTGCCGTAGACGAGCATGTAGACCGTCAGCACGATCACGAGGATCAGCGCCAGGCCGCCCTCGACCAGCGTCTGGAGCGCGTCGCGGGTGAAGGTGACCACCGACTTCGCGCCGCCGCCGATGCGCTCGCCCAGCGTCTGGAGCGCGGTCTCGCCCTCCGACTTGATCTGGATGTTGATGTGCTTGCGATCCAGCCAGCGCTGGACGTCGGCGAGGCTGCTGTTCGCGTCGCGGACGTAGTGCGGGACCTGGCGCTGGAAGTTGCCCACCTGGTCGCTGATCGGGCTCGCGAGCAGGAAGCCGATGCCGGTGAGCACGGCCAGGACCCCGATCATCACGATCGCCACCGCGGCCCCGCGCGGGATGTGCGCGCGCTGCAGCATCGCGACCAGCGGGTTCAGCAGCAGCGCGATCAGACCGGCGATCACGAACACGAACAGCACCGGCCCGGCCACCTTGATCAGCTCGTAAGCGCCGACGATGGCCAGCGGCAGCAACACGAGCTGCACCCACCGCGGCACGACCACCGGCGGCACCCGGGCCGGCGGCGCGGGCGGTGTGTCCTCGAGCGGCTGAGTGCCCTCCGGCGCCTTCTCGCCGACGCCGGCCAGCGGGTTCGCGGCCTCCTCGTCGGTGTGCTGCGGGGTGCTGCGCGCCATCACCGCGAGTATGCCCTAGCGTCTTGCCGATCACGGGCATCTTGTTCATCGGCGACGTGGTGGGGCGAGCGGGGCGGCGGACCCTGCGGACGCTGCTGCCCGGCCTGCGCGAGGAGCTGGGCGCAGACTTCGTGGTGGTCAACGGCGAGAACGCCGCCGGCGGCGTCGGGATCACGCCGAAGGAGGCCGACGAGCTGTTCGCGGCGGGCGTCGACGCGATCACGCTGGGCAACCACACGTACCGGCACCGCGAGGTGTGGCCGTACCTCGACGCCGAGCCCCGGATCGTCCGGCCGGCGAACTACCTGCGCACGCAGCCGGGCCGCGGGACGTGCGTGGTGGAGCGCGACGGCGTCTCGCTCGGCGTCGTGAACCTGTCGGGCAACCTGTTCATGCAGGCCGGCTCGCCCGCGCTGGTCACCGTCGACGAGGCATTGCGCGAGGTGTCCGCCGCCGACCAGATCCTCGTGGACATGCACGCCGAGGCGACGTCCGAGAAGGTTGCGCTCGGCTGGCATCTCGACGGCCGGGTGACCGCCGTCGTGGGCACGCACACGCACGTGCCCACGGCAGACGCGCGCGTGCTGCCCGGCGGCACCGCCTACATCACGGACGTGGGCATGACCGGCGCGCGCGGCGGGGTCATCGGCGTGCGGAAGGAGCAGTCGATCGCGGTCATGCGCACGCAGATGCCGATGCGCTACGACAGCTCCGACGAGGACCCGTGGCTGAACGCGGTGTTCATCCGCGCAGGCGCGCCGCGGCGGGCGGAGGCGATCGAGCAGATCCTCCGCCCGCTCGCCCCGGACGGCTGACCGCGTCTACGGCGGGTTGCCGTCCGACACGCCGAAGTGGTCGAGGACGAGCGGCACGACGTCTCGCAGCGTCCACTGCTCGTGCGCGTCCCGCTCCGGCCCGGTCCCGCACCACAGCAGCGTGCCCAGCGAGTCGTTGGCGTGCAGCGAGCCGTGCGAGCCGCCCCCCACGTGGTGGGCGCCGCCCCAGTCGAGGAACTCGAAGCCGGGCCGGGCCGAGGCCAGGACCTCGCCCGATGACGGGCAGCGCAGGGCGGACCAGACGCGGCCGAGCGCGTCGGGGTAGGTGGCCGAGCGCACGCGGCCATCCTCCACGGTCAGCCCGAGCAGGTCGAGGTCGCCGTCGACGCTCCAGCGCGCGCCGCGCGCGTCGACGAGCTCGCCGCGCGGCTGGAAGCGCACCTCCTTCACGCCGCGCGCCCGCTCGCCCCGCACGACCACCTCGCCGTCGGGATGGTCGCCCATCCGCATCACGAGGTCGACTCCCTCCAGCGCCAGCAGCGTCCGCTCGACCCGTGGGATGAGCGTGCGCCGGCGCTCGCGGTCGAGCACGTACACCTGGGCGGAGCGGGAGGACGGGCAGATCGCGATCTCGTCCGAGTCGGGCCGCGGCCGCTGGGCGGCGCGCAGGCCGAAGCCGTCGAACGCGCGGAACAGGTCTATCTCGCTCTCCACCTTGGACTGCGAGTGATCGCTGCACACGATCACCGCGTGGTCCTCCAGGAACGCGTCGACCCCGCCGGCCGCGTCCATCATCCGCTGGATCTGCTTGTCCGCCGCGGCCAGCGAGTCGACCTGGGCGTACGGCCCGTACTTGTGCGAGTGCGTGTCGTTGTCGGGCAGCGAGAGCAGCAGGAAATCGAACAGGTCGTTCTCGACGAGGTACTCCGCCACACAGCCCGAGTGCTGGTCACGTACGCCCGGCAGCCCGAGCTGCGAGCGACACGGAGTGCGGCGGGAGGCGAACAGGTCCGCGTAGAAGAGCTCCTTCGGGCCCCACGTCGGGAGCCCGAACACCGTGTGGGCGAGCCGCGTGAGCGCGGTGTCGATCGACGGCTCGTGGCGGTGGCGGCCGCGATACATCAGATACGTCGTCCCCGCCGTGCGCACCTCGGCGTCATCGAGCCGCTCGAACACCGTCAGCACGTCGCGCGACAGGTGTTCGAGGTTCATGTTGTAGATCGTGTCCGTCAGCGACTGGCGGATCCCGAACGCCCGCGAGGCGCCGAAGCTGGTGCCGTACTCGATGTAGCGCTCCTCGCCCCGGTGCCACCAGTTCATCGACGGGATCTCGTGCTCCGCAGGCCCGGTCCCGGTGGCGATGGAGGCCGCGCAGACGGGGGTCACCGACGGGAACGCGGCGACGCACTCGTCGACCATCTGGCCGCGCTCGATCAGCGCGGCCAGCGCCGGCGTGCGCAGCGCCTGCACCGCGCGCTCGAGCATCGCCGGCTTCATCGCGTCGACGACCGCCAAGACGAGTTTCTTCGTCATGCGGTCACCGTGGCCGGGAGCCCGCAGGGCGAGCGGTCGCTGTCCCCGTCGCCGGCGATGCTCCAATCGCCCCCTGGGCGATCGCTCCCCGCGACACGAGCCCGCAGGGCGAGCGGTCGCTGTCCCCGCCCGGGAGAATCGCCCCCTGGGCGATCGCTCCCCGCGACACGAGCCCGCAGGGCGAGTCGTCGCCCTCACCGCAGGATCCGCAGGCCGGCGTACTTCTCGCCGGCGCGGCGGCGCCCGCCGACCAGCAGCCAGACCAGCCCACCGACGATGAGGATGGCGAGCGGCGGCAGCAGGACGGAGAGGCCGGCGCACAGGAGCGCCGCGCCCTCGGCATAGAGCGGCAGGGCGCCCGCGGCCTCGGCGTCCAGGCGTCCCCGCACGCGGCCGAACAGCGAGCGCGCGGCGGCGAAACCGAGCATCGCGGCCAGCGCCCCGACGACGATCCCCGGCCACCAGGTCGAGCTGTTCTCGGCGATCGACGCGCTCGCCAGCAGCGCGCCGAGGACGACCGACACAGCGGCGAGGGCATAGAGGCCGGCGCGGCCGCCCAGGTCCGGCCCGCGCCGGCGCTCGACGAAGCCGAGCGCGGCTACGAGCGCCACGATGACGATGAGGAACGCCGGCTTCTCCAGGAAGCTGAAGCTCGTGCCGTCGAAGTCGACGCCGAGATTGGCCCCGGCGAGCGCGCCGACGAGCAGGGTGGGCAGGAACGGGCGGATGCCGACTCCGGCGGCGATGCCGAGCCCCTGGAGGAGGTCGAGGACGTAGTGCATGGGCTAGCGTGTGGGCGCGGCGCATGACGATAGACGAGACGCCAAGGGGTTCCGCCGGTGGCGGCGAAGGCTCCGGCATGCGGACCAGTGCGCACGAGATCGAGCGCTACGGCGAGCTGTTCGCGCGGCGCACGCGCGGCATGACTTCGTCGGCGATGCGCGACATGATGGCCGTCACCGCGCGGCCCGAGGTGATCTCGCTGGCCACCGGGCTGCCGGACACGACGACGTTCCCGGCCGAGGACTTCGCCGCGCTGATGACGCGCGTGGCCGTGGACTCGAGCGCCGCCGCCCTGCAGTACGGGCCGACGGACGGCCTCGAGGACGTGCGCCGCTGCATCCAGCAGGTGATGGCCGCCGAGGGCACGACGGTGGAGATCGACGACCTGATGGTCACCACCGGCGGCCAGCAGGTCATCGACCTCGTGTGCCGGGCCTTCCTGGACCCGGGGGACGTCGTCGTGGCCGAAGCACCGACCTACCCGGGCGCCGTGCCGTGCTTCACCTCCTACGAGGCCGACGTGGCCCAGGTGGAGATGGACGGCGACGGCATGCGCATCGACGTCCTGCGCGAGACGCTCGACCGGTTGCGGGCGGAGGGCCGGCGGCCCAAGTTCATCTACACGATCCCGAACTTCCAGAACCCGGGCGGGGTGACGCTGTCGCTGGAGCGCCGGCGCGAGCTCGTACGGATCGCCGCCGAGCAGGAGATCGTCGTGCTGGAGGACAACCCCTACGGGCTCCTGCGCTACGAGGGCGAGCCGCTGCCCACGCTGCTGTCGCTGGACGGCGGCCGCTACGTGGTCTACGCCGGGACGTTCTCGAAGATCCTGTCGGCCGGGCTGCGGATCGGCTGGGCGGCGGCGCCGCGGCCGATCCTGGAGAAGCTCAACCTGGGCAAGCAGGCGGCCGACCTCTGCTCGTCGCCGCTGAACCAGTACTTCGTCGCCGCGTACTTCGCCCACCGTGATTGGCGCGCGTACCTGTCGACGCTGCGCGCGGTCTACCGGCGCCGGCGCGACATCATGCTGGCCGCGCTGGAGGAGTTCCTGCCGCGCGAGGCGACCTGGACGCGGCCGCAGGGCGGCCTGTTCATCTGGGCGCGGCTGCCGGACTACATCGACACGAGCGACCTGCTCGCGCGGGCGCTGAGCGAGCACGTGGCCTTCGTGCCGGGCCGCGCGGCCTACCTCGACGGGCGCGGCGGCTCGGAGATGCGGCTCAACTTCTCCGGCGTCAGCGACGCGGACATCCGCGAGGGCGTGCGGCGGATCGGCAAGGTCGTCTCCGAGCAGGTGGCGCTGTACGGCACGCTGACCGGCGTCAAGCCCGCCGAGCCGCCGGCCGAGGGCCGCGTGCTGCCGATGCGCCGGCGGGAGGCGTCGTGAACGTTGCGGTGCTGAAGGGCGGCAGCTCGCTGGAGCGGCCAGTCTCGCTGCGCTCCGGCGCGCGCGTGGAGGATGCGCTGGCCCGGCTGGGCCACGAGGTGACGGCGATCGATGTCGGTCCGGACCTGGTCGACCGGCTGATCGGCGAGCGCCCCGATGTGGCCTTCGTCGCGCTCCACGGCCGGGGCGGCGAGGACGGGACGGTGCAGGAGCTGCTCGAGCTGGTGGGCATCCCCTACACCGCCTCGCGGCCGGGCGCGTGCATCCGCTGCATGGACAAGGTCGTGGCCAAGCACGCGCTCCGCGACGCGGGCATCCCGACGCCCGACTTCTACGCCTTCAGCCAGGCCGCGTTCGAGGACCTCGGCGCCGGGCGCGCGCTGCCGGCGATCGAGGAGCGGCTCGACTTCCCGCTGGTGGTCAAGCCGGCGGGACAGGGGTCGGCCCTGGGCATCAAGTTCGCCCGCACGGCCGCGGACGTCCCCGGCGCGCTCGTGGCGGCGTTCTCCTACGACACGAAGGTGATCCTGGAGCGCTACGTGCCCGGCCGCGACCTCGCCGTCGCGGTCCTCGACGGCCCGGACGGCGCCGAGGCGCTGCCCGTCGTCGAGGCGATCCCGTGCGAGGAGGACTTCTACGACTTCGAGGCGCGCTACGAGATCGGCCGCACGCGGTTCGTCTGCCCGGCCGAGCTGCCCGCCGAGGTCACGCTCCACGCGCAGGAGCTCGCGCTGGCCACCTGGCGCACGCTCGGCTGCTCCGGCTTCGCCCGGATCGACCTCATGGCGGACGGCGACGAGCTGACGGTGCTGGAGGCCAACGCGATCCCGGGGTTGACCGTTACGTCGCTGCTGCCGTTGGCGGCCGAGGCCGCGGGGATCACGTTCGACGACTTCGTCGCGCGGGTGCTGGACCTGGCCGTGGCGCGGGCCGCCGCCTAGGCATTGCCGCCGGCAAGGCTGCCGGCCTAAGCGTCGCCTCCGGCAAAGTCCTCGGGCGTCACGTGGTCGAGGAACTCCTTGAACTTGTCCACGACCTCTTCGGTGTCCTCGACCTCGTGCTCGAATTCGATCGCGGACTCCGCGATCACGTCCTCGGCGGCGAAGATCGGGGCGCCTGAGCGGACGGCGAGGGCGAGCGCATCGGAGGGCCGCGAATCGATCTCGACCTCGCGTCCGTTCACTGACAGCGTGATCGACGCGTAGAACGTGTTCTCGCGCAATTCGGTGACCGAGACGCGTGTGCACGCCACCTCGAGCTCGCCCAGCATGTCGAACAGCAGGTCGTGGGTCATCGGCCGCGGCGTCGAGGCGCCCTGGAGCTTCATCAGGATCGCCGCCGCCTCCGGATGGCCGATCCAGATCGGCAGGAACTTGTTCGTGTCGACGGCCTTGAGCAGCACGATCGGCTGCTTGCCGACCATGTCGAAGCTCACGCCGTAGATGACCATCTCCTGCACTCTGGGGGCGCTCCTGCTCGCGGGCGAGAGCCCAGTATAGGCGCCGGAAGACCCTGGCCGGATGGGTCAGGACGCGACGAAGACGTACTCGGTCGCGGTGCGCCGACCGGCGGCGGCGTGGGTCCCGAACGCGTAGCGATGCGGGATCTCGATCCGCTCCAGGCGGCGGCGATGGCGGAGCAGCAGCGTTTCCAGCTCGTCCGGTCCCAGCGCGGCGTTGGACCCGTATGACACGACGAGCACCTCGGCCGGAGCGAAGTGGGCGAACAGCGCGTCGAGCGCGGGCCGGACCGTCCGCTTGGACGCGAACGGCGTGTGGCGCTTGGCGAGCTTGCGCGTGCGGGTCTCCCACATGATCTCCTGGCCGCGCCAGTACGTCGCCAGGCCCTCGAGGAAGTGGTAGCGCTTGACGTAGCACGTGTCGTCGCGGGCGGGCGCGTACGGCGGATCGAGATAGGCGAGGGCCGCTCCGCCCGGGTCGAGCTCGAACACGTCCCCGCAGCGCGCCTGCGCCGGACCCGGCAGGACCGCCGCGTTGAACCGGTCGACGGCCTCGCGGAACAGCGCCTCGAGCGGCAGCCTCAGCTGCCGGCGCCCGTCGTCGTAGCGCGGGGTCGTGACGGTGAACACGCCGCGCGGCTGCTTCCAGGCTGCGGCCAGACAGAGGGCGCTGAGCGCCAGCGCGCGGCCCGAGCCGCTCATGTCCTCGATCTGCGACCACGCAGCATCGAGGAAGGCGTGATCGGCGGTCGGGAAGTACAGGCCGGCGAACGTGCTCGCGATGAAGTCGCGCCCGTCGCGGTTGCCCGAGCAGATCCGCTCCACGTCCTCGGCGCCGAGCGTCTCCCCGTCATTGGCCACGACGGCTTCGGCGATCGTCGCGGCGAAGCTGAGGTGGTCGTTGGCCAGCACCGGCCGGCCGGCCGCCTTCATGGTGTGGGCGACCACAGCGCTGCCGGAGAACGCGTCGATCGCCGGTCCGGGAGGGAGCGTGGCGAACAGCTGCCCGAGCCGCGGCGCGAGCCGGTGCTTGGAGCCCATGAGCCGGATCCGCGGGTAGGACATCGCGCCAGATCTTCCGTCAGGGCCCGGCGGAGGCCTAGGATCGCCTGCGATGCGCGAGCCGACGTTCACGGCGCCGGTCGACCCAGCCGGCTACAGCCATGCGGTGAGCCTCCCGGCCGGCCGGCTCGTGTGGACATCCGGGCAGATCGCCGTCGATGCGGATGGCAGCGTGCCGGCCGGCTGGGAGGCGCAGACCAGGCTCGTCTTCACGAAGCTCGGTCACGCCCTGGCCGCGGCGGGCGCCGGCTGGCCCGACGTGGTCAAGCTCACGCTGTTCGTCGTCGACGTCGCGGAGCTGGCCACTGTGCGAGCGGTGCGCGACGAGTTCGTCGACACCACCCGGCCGCCCACGAGCTCGCTCGTCCGCGTCGCCGGCCTCGTCCGCCCCGACCTCCTGATCGAGGTCGAGGCCGTCGCCTGGCGGCCCTGACGGGTCCCTCTTCCGTCTTCTCTCCCCGCTTTGCAGGCGGGCTCCAGAACGTCCGTAAATTGCCGATAAACGAGGGCATTAGCACATCGGCCGGACAGAACCGGTCGGGAGAGAGAACGAGCCATGTCCAGCACTCACACTTCCACGCCTCGCCGCCGCGGCCTCGCCGCCTGGATCGCCTTCGGCGCGGTCGGCCTCGCCACCGGCGCCGTCTGGGCGACCGGCTTCGCGTCCGTCGGCGGCGCGACCGGCAACGATGATCCGTCGCCGATCATCTCGCCGTCCGCCCCCGCCTCGCACTCGCCGGTTCTCGGGAGCGGCGTCGTCACCGCCGGGTCGCCGTTCACCGTCGACTGGGCCGGCCGCTGGGGCTCGGTCGCGAACACCAACTTCTTCACCGTCGATCTGAGCGGCAAGCCGAACACGCAGACGTTCAACGTCGCGTTCCTGCTCACGAACACCACCGACATCTCGGGTCACGGCTGGTCGTCGCTGCAGTTGAACGTCGAGGAGGTCGACGCGGGCACCAGCGGCCCGTGCGCCGCGTCGGCGTTCGACGGCACGCAGAACGCGGAGGTGATGGCCTTCGACGCGCAGGACGCCGGCGTCTACTGGAACGGCCTCGTCGGCGGCGATGTCTACTGCCTCGGCGTCGCCGCATCTGACGGTCAGGACACGACCGGCACGTTCATCCGCCGCGACAGCGACACCGTCGCGCCGACGGTCTACCCGCGCTTCCTCGCCACGGTCGACCGCGCCTCCTGACCTCGTCGCCGGGCGCGGTCAGCCCGCGCCCGGCGTCCACGTCGCGCCGATGCACCCCACCACGCTCCTCGCCCACCACGGCCTGGTGCCGCTACCCCGGCCGGCCGGCCGGCCCCGCACTGCCGCGGCGCCTCGCCGGCGACCCCTCCGGGCGGCGCCCCGCATCGTGGGCGAGCCGCGGGCGGTCCGGCGGTGGCTGACGCTCCGCCCGCGGCTGAGTTCGGTGGGGACGGCCTGGCGCGCCGCGGCGGTCGCGCTGGTCCTCGCGCTGGCTGTGGGCGGGCTGGGCGGGCTGCGCGTCTGGCCGCCATTCGCGGTCGTGATGTCGGGCAGCATGGCCCCGACCATCAACACGGGCGACCTGATCGTCCTCGAGCGTCTGCGCGCGCCGGCGCGCATCGGCGAGGTGGTGGCCGTCGACGTCCCGGACGCCGCCCGGGCGCGCTACGGCTACCCGCCGGTGGTCATCCACCGCGTCCACACCATCACGCCGGACGGCCAGATCCGCACCAAGGGCGACGCCCGGCCGCAGCCCGATCCCTTCACTGTCCCGCGAACGGCGGTCGATACCAAAGTGATCGCCCGCATCCCATCGGGCGGCCGCGTGCTCGCCTTCTTCCACAGCGCCCCCGGGCTGCTCTGGCTGGCCTTCGGCGGCCTGCTCTTCCTCGGCCTGCCGCTCCTCGAGCACCAGCGCGAAGGCCGCCGCCGCGAGGTCTACGCGAGCGCGGATCTGCACGACCAGCTTGCCGCGGTCACCGCCGAGCTCGCGTGCCTGCGCGCAGAGCAGGCACGCAGCCGCGCCGCTGCCGACGCGACGCTCTCGCAGCTCGACCGCCTCGCGCAACTGGTCGAGCGGACCGGGGGCCCCGCAGGGCCGGCGCCGGCCGCGGGCGAGCCGACGGAGGTCTCCGTGGTGACACTCGGCGCAAACGGCCTTGGGGCGCCTGCTCATACGGCGCAGACGGCCCCGGCCACGCCGGACGGCGATGACGCGAGCCGCGCCTCCGCTGACGAGGCGTGCCTTCTGACGCCGCCGCAGCCGCTCGCCCCCGTCATGGCGATCCGCGTGAGCGGGCGGGTCGTCCCACCGGCGGCGGCGCGAGGTGTGCCGGCGGCGCCCGGCCGCTGGGACGCGCCGCCGAGCGGCACGTCCACCTGCACGACCGGCTGGGCCTCCTCGCCCGTCCCGGTGGCCACGCGGCGGTTCAGCCGCACCGGCCGGCTCGTCGCCGCCTCGCAGGCGTAGACGCCTGGCGGAGCGCCGGAGCGGGGCGTACAGTCGCGCCGTTCCCGGCTTACAGGAGTGACGAGATGGCCCAGGAAGGGCGCGAGAAGCGTGGCTTGAAGGCGATGTGGCGCGAACGCAAGGGACGCAAGCGCGAGCGGATGGCGGAGAAGGCCGAGCGCCTCAGCCATCAGCACAAGATCGAGGAGACGCCGGCGGTGTACGAGCAGGCGGTTCGCTCGGTGCATACGAGCGGCGGCGGCCTCGTCCCCTAGGTGGGCGATCCAGGACTCGAACCTGGGACCTCTTCCTTATCAGAGAAGCGCTCTAACCGACTGAGCTAATCGCCCGCTGCGGCGCGGAATGATAGCGCCGCTCAGGCCGGGTGCACGGCGCCGATCCGCTGTGCGAGGGCCTCCGCCTCCTCGAGCGACTCGACGGACAGCGTGACCGTGTATCCGGTGCGGCGCGGGGCGACGCGGACGTCGGCGCCGAGAGCAGCGGAGAACGCATCCTGGAGGCGGGCCGCGGCCTCGAGCTGGTCCGGATGTGGAGCGTGGCGGGCCCGCGGCGCCGTCGAGGGCGGCGCGGCCGCCAGGCGGGCCTGGGCCTCGGTCTCGCGGACCGTCCAGCCCTCGTCGGCCGCCCACCGGGCCAGGCGGCGGCGGTCGCCGTGGTCGGGCGCCGTGAGGAGGGCGCGGCCGTGGCCCTCGGTGAGCTGCCCCCCGGCGATGAGCGCGAGCACCTCGTCCGGCAGGTCGAGCAGGCGCATGAGGTTCGAGACGGCGACGCGCGAGCGCCCGACGCGGCGGCCGATCTCCTCGCGGCTGAGGCCGAGTTCCTCGACGAGCAGCGCGCAGGCCCGGGCCGCCTCCACCGGGTTGAGGTCCTCGCGGGCCATGTTCTCGATGAGCGCCAGCTCCAGCGAGTCGCGGTCCGCGTGCTCGCGCACGACGGCCGGCACGGTGTCGAGCCCGGCGAGCTGGGCCGCGCGCCAGCGGCGCTCGCCGGCGATCAGCTCGTACGTGCCTCCCGGGCGCGGGCGCACCAGGACGGGCTGCAACAACCCGCGCTCGCGCAGCGAGTCGGCCAATCCCAGCAGCGCCTCCTCGTCGAACGACTGCCGCGGCTGGCGCGGGTTGGGGGCGATCAGCTCGACCGGGAGCGTGCGCAGCTCCGGCGAGGCCTCCGACCCCTCGGGCGGGATCGTGGGCGACAGGATGGCCGCGAGCCCGCGGCCCATGCCGCGCGGGCGCTCAGCCACGGGCGGCCACCTCCTTGGCGAGCTCGAAGTAGGCCTCCGAGCCGGCGCAGTGCGGGTCGTGATGGATGACGGGGACGCCGTAGCTCGGCGCCTCGCCGAGCCGGACGTTGCGCGGGATCACGGTGTCGAACACCAGTGCGGGGAAGTGCTCTCGAACTTCGCGTTCCACGTCCTGCGCGAGCTTGGTCCGCGCGTCGTGCATCGTCAAGAGCATGCCGGCCACGGTGAGCCGGGGGTTGAGCTCGCGCTGGATGAGCGACAGCGTGTCGAGCAGGCCGGCGAGCCCTTCGAGCGCGAAGTACTCGGTCTGCACCGGGACGATGACCCGCTCAGCGGCCACCAGCGCGTTGACGGTCAGGGGACCGAGCGACGGCGGGCAGTCCAGCAGGATGAACGCGAAGTCCTCGCGCAGCGGCGCCAGCGCCGTCCGCAGGCGCGTCTCCGAGCCGGGCAGGCGCGGGAGCTCGACCGCCGCGCCGGCCAGGTCGGGCGACGACGTCAGGATCGACAGCCGTTCCACCGGCGTCGGCCGCACCGCCGTGCGCGCGGCCACCTCGCCGGACAGCACCTCGTAGACGCCAGGCCCGTCATCGCGCTCCACGCCGAGGCCGACCGTGGCGTTGCCCTGCGGATCCACGTCGACCACCAGGGTCTCGTAGCCGGCCGCGGCGATGCACGCGGCCACGTTGACCGCGGTGGTCGTCTTGCCGACCCCGCCCTTCTGGTTGGCGATGGCGTAGATGGTGCCCATGTCTCGCTGAAGCTAGCTGCGGAGGCGGTCGGATTCGCCCCCCTGGCGACCGGCTAGCTTCCCAGCGGGCGTTTGGCCGCCATGCCGGGACGCCGGGGGAACCGCGGCGGCGTGGCGGCGAGCTTGCGGAAGACGTGCAAGGAGTGATCGCGCGCGCCCGCGTAGGGCTCCACCCGCCGGACCTCCACGAGCCCAAGGCCGAGCTCCCGCGCCGCCACGGCACCGGCCGCCGCCTCGTGCTCGGGGACCGCGCCTTTCCACGCGACGACGGTCCCGCCCTCCAGCAGCAGCGGGGCGGCGTACTCCAGCACCACGGGCAGCGGCGCGAGCGCGCGCGCCGTGACCACGTCGCAGGCGCACGCCCACTCCTCCACGCGCGCGTGGACCACCTCGACGTTGGCCAACCCGGCCGCGGCGACCGCCCGCTCCAGATACCGGCAGTGTCGGATCGCGCTCTCCACCAGGAACACATGCGCGGAGGGCAGCGCGGCCGCCAGCGCGAGGCCCGGCCATCCCGCACCCGAGCCGACGTCGACCAGCGACTTTGCGAGTCGAACGCCCGGCACGTCGAGCGCCATCAGCGAGTCGGCGACGTGCCGATCGACCGCCGCCGCTGGATCGCGCACCGTGGTCGAGGCCGCTCGATCGGACGCCTGCAACTCGAGGATCCGCACAAGTGGGCCGCAGTCCACGTCGAATCGGACGCAAAGCGTTCGCAGTTTCTCCGCAAACGTCACGGGCTGGAGCCGAAACCGACCCACCGGCGGGCGGGCTCGTGGGACCCGCCGCCCCGCGGCCGATCCCAGAGATGTTTCACGTGAAACGCCTAGGCGGTGCGTTTCACGTGAAACGCACCGGCGCGACGACCAGGTGACGATCCGGCTCGGTGCCCTCGGAGTACGTCTCAACGTCCTCCCGGTCCTTCAGGTGCTCGTGCACGACCTTCCGCTCCACCGCGCTCATGGCGTCCAGCGCCACCGGGCGCTCCGAGCGGACCGCGTCCTCGGCCGCCTGCTCGGCCTGGCGCTGCAGCACCTGCTCGCGCCGCTCGCGGTAGCCGGCGGCATCGACGACCACGCGCACGCCCGACGACGGCGGGCGATCGCGGGTCGCGGCCTTGAACGCCAGGTGCTGGACGGCGTCGATGGTCTGCCCATGCCGGCCGATGAACAGCCCGAGGTCGTCGCCGTCGAGCGTCCCGCGGATCTCGCGGCCGTCCTCTTCAATTCGCACCGTGGCGCCCAGCCCGAGTGCCGTGGACACGCGCTCCAGCAGTTCACGCACGCGATCGGCGGAATCGCTCATCGCCGCCGCCCGGAACGCTTCTTCTTCTTGCGCGGCGGCGCCGGCGGACGGCTGGGCGTCCGGCTCTTCGGCTGCTGCTCGCGCGCGCCCGTCTTGGCCAACTCACGCTCCTTCGCCGCCGGCGCAGCCGCCCGCGGACCGTTGGTCGCGGGCTCGGGCTTGCCGCCGCCCCCGCCCAAGCCCGCTAATCCGCCGAACAAACCGCCAGACGAGTCTCCTGGTGCCGTCGCGGGACGCAGCGGCCCGAGCCTGCGGCGAATGATCGCCTGCTGCACGATGGTCCAGATGTTCGTGGTGATCCAGTAGACGAGCAGGCCGGCGGGGAACCGGATCACGAAGGTCACGAACAGGAATGGCAGCGCGAGGAACATCAGGCGCTGCGTGCGGTCCGTCGTCGTCGACATCAGCAGGGTCGACGCCATCTGCGACCCGACGTACAGGATGATCAGGATGACCAGCGTCAGGCCCGTCGCCTTGCTCGTCAGGTCATGGATGAACAGGAACGACGATTCGCCGGTCGAGCCGCACGGAATCGGGTTGTGGTAGTGCGCCGTGCCCGGGCCGTTGATCTCGGGACAGATGTCCCGCCGCAGGTCCGTGCGCAGCATGTAGTACAGCGAGATGAAGACCGGGAACTGCGCCACCATCGGCAGGCAGGAGGCGAAGGGATTGACCTTGTTCTCCCGGTAGAAGGCCATCATCTCCTGGTTGAGCCGCTCCTTGTCGCCCTTGTGGCGCTCCTGCAGCTTCTTGATCTCCGGCTGCAGGTGAGCGAGCCGCTGCATCGAGTGGAACTGCTTGAACGTCAGCGGCAGCAGGCAGGCCCGGACGAGAATCGTGAGGGCGATGATCGCGCTGCCCCACTGCAGGCCGACCGTGTCGTGGAAGAACGTGAGGATCGACTCGAAGACGCTGATCAGCGGCTGGAGTGGATTCGTCGCGAGGAGGTGCAGCACGGGCTAGTGGGCGGAGAGGTGGGAGCCGCGGAAGAGGGTCTGGGCTGAGACGGGGTCGTACCCGCCGTGGCTGAACGGGTTGCATCGCAGCAGGCGCCAGGCGGCGAGCACCGTCCCCTTCAGGATGCCATAGGACTGCATCGCCTCGACAGCGTATGCCGAGCACGTCGGGTGGTACTTGCACCGGCGCGGCAGCGCCGGCGAGATCACCCGCTGATACAAACGGATCGGCGCGAGGAACAGGGCCTTCACGCTGCCGTACCTCCGAGTCCGTCGACCAGCTCGGCCAGCGCCGTGCGGACGCCGCCGGTGCCCTCGCGCTCGGCGAGCTCGCGCGAGTCCGGACGGGCGACCACCACGTAGTCGGAGCCCGACGGCAGCCGCTCGGCCTCCTCCCAGAACGCCTCGCGCAGCACGCGCTTGACCCGGTTGCGATCCACCGCGCCACCGACGCGCCGCGACACGGACAACCCGAGCCGGGGCCCCTCGTCCTCCGCACCCTCGTCCGCCCGCGGGAACGCGTACAGGACGAGGAACCGGTTCCCCTTCGAGCGGCCCTGGCGATAGACGCGCTCGAACTCCGCGCTCCGCGAGAGCCGGCGACGACGGGAGGCGCGACCCCGCACTTAGACGGTCAGCCGCTTGCGGCCCTTGTCGCGGCGCCGCTTGAGGACGATCCGGCCCGCGCGAGTGCTCATGCGGGCGCGGAACCCGTGCGTCCGGGCGCGCTTGCGCTTCTTGGGCTGATAGGTGCGCTTCACGTTTCTCGGGCTCCTTGGCCGCGGCCGGTGGTCCGTGGGCTCGGCGCAGCACCGAGCCGCCTCGCTGCGCGGCGGCTGACAAGGATACACGCACCTTTCTGCACAGCCCGTCAACAGCCGTGCACACGGCCCGGACGGAACTTTCCTGCGCGATTTGCGACGCGGCCGAAAGTAGCTCGCGACGGGCCCTGAGAGCTCTGCTAGGTTCGATTTGCGCCCAGTGCGGGCGCACTCCCCGCGGTCACCCTCCAAGCCCTCGGCCCGCCCGAGGAGGTTTCTTCACGCCCTCGTGTCAGATCCCGACGCAGCGACTATCTGGCATCGAGTTCGCGGTGAGCTGCGGCGGGCGGTCCCGGAGGCCACTTGGCACATCTGGCTGGAGCGGCTCAGCCTCGTCGCCCTCGAGGGCGACGCGCTCGTCCTGACCGCGCCCGACGACGTCCGGCGCGTGGGTCCAGGGCCGGGCCGGCCGGCTGCTCCAGGTGTGCACGGAGCGCGTCATCGGTCCGGACGCCCGGGTGGAGGTCCGCGGGCCCGACGTGCCGGCGGCGAGCTCCGCGCAACCCGCCGCGCCACAGACGCTCAGCGCACGGATGACGTTCGACCAGTTCGTGATCGGCGAGGGCAACCGGCTCGCACACGCCGCCGCGCTGGCCGTCGCCGAGATGCCGGGAATGGCCTACAACCCACTGTTCATCTGCGGCCCTCCCGGCCTGGGCAAGACGCACCTGCTGCAGTCGATCGCCAACTACGTCACGCAGTACGGGGGCGGGCTGACCGCGCTCTACACGACGGTGGAGACCTTCACCGACCGGTTCCTCGGCGCCCTGCACGGCGGCGGCATGGGCGGCTTCAAGGCCGCCTATCGCGGCGTCGACGTCCTGCTCGTCGACGACGTCCAGTTCCTCCAGCGCAAGGTGCGCACCGAGGAGGAGTTCTTCCACACGTTCAACGACCTCCAACAGGCGGGCGCCCAGCTCGTGCTGACATCCGACCGGCTGCCTCGCGACATGGAGGAACTCGAAGACCGGCTCCGCGACCGCTTCGAGGCCGGGCTCGTCTGCGACGTCCAGCCGGCCGACCGGGCCACGCGGTTGACGATTTTGCGCAAGCGCGTCGCCCAGGACGACCTGGTGGCCGTCGACCCGGCCGCGTTGGAGCTGATCGCCGACCGCGTCGACACGAACATCCGCGCGCTCGAGGGCGCGCTCATCCGCGTCGCCGCGTTCAGCTCCCTCACAGCCCGTCCCGTCACCGGCGAGCTCGCCGCCGAGGTCCTCGATGGCCTCTATCCCGAGCTGACGCCCCGGCGGCGGACCGTGGAGGAGATCCAGCGAGCAGACCTGCGAGGCCTGCGGCGTGACGCTGGAAGAGCTCCTCTCGCCCAGCCGTACACAGCGCGTCGCGTTCGCCCGCCAGATGGCCATGTACCTCGCGCGCGAGCTCACCGACGCCACGCTGCCGGCGATCGGGCGCGCGTTCGGCAACCGCAACCACACCACGGTCCTGCACGCCTGCCGCCGGGTCGCCGAGCGCATCGCCGTCGACGCGGACGTCTACAACGCCGTGCAGCGTCTGACCGAGACGCTGGGCGGACGCTGATGGCGTCGGGCCGGCCTGACAGACTCCGGGAGTTCATCCACAGTCCCTGTGCACCGCCCAACCCGCTTGGCAGCGCCCGGCGCGCCACCTGTGCACACGATCAACACCCCCTATGACTCCTAGAGGATCCCTTCACTCGATTTCGACGCGAGAGGCGGCAGCCGCATGAAGATCACGACCCGGCGCGACGCGCTCTTCGGCCAGCTCCAGACGGTCACGCGGGCGGCTTCCACCCGCAGCGCCGTGCAGGCGCTGTCCGGAGTGCAGCTGCTCGCGGGACGGGACGGGATCGAGCTGCGCGCCACCGACATGGAGATCGGCCTCCGCGTCCCCCTCGCCGGCGAGGTCGTCCGTGAGGGCGGCGTCGTCCTGCCCGGCCGTCTCATCGTCGACGTCATCCGCGCGCTGCCCGGGGACGAGGTGTCGCTCGAGCTGCGACCGTCGGAGCAGGACGTGGAGATCGTCGGCGGCTCGGCCACGTTCCACATCCGGACGCTGCGCTCAGAGGACTTCCCGCCGTTTCCCGGAGCCGGAGGGCGAGCGCGTCACCGTCCCCGGTGCCGCGTTCGTGGAGACCGTGCTGAAGGTCGCCCGCTCGGCGTCCCGCGACGAGACCCGCCCCGTGCTCACCGGCATCCTCGTCTCGGCCTCCGAGTCCGAGCTGCGGATGGTCGCCACGGACTCCTACCGGCTGTCGGTGAAGGAGACGCGGCTCGAGTCGCCGCTCAGTGGTCCGTTCGAGGCCAACGTCCCGGCGCGCGCCTTGCAGGAGCTCACGCGGATCGTCCAGCACGAGGCGGCCGAGCAGCTCGACGTGTCCGTGCGTGCGAACCAGGTGGTGTTCGAGGTGGGCGGCGTGGTGCTGTCGTCGCGTCTGATCGACGGCCAGTTCCCGAACTACCGCCAGCTGCTGCCCGACGCCTACGAGCAGGAGCTGCGGCTCGCCGGCGGCGGAGATCAGCGACGTCGTCCGGCGCATCTCGCTGCTCGCGCAGAAGAACGCTCCGCTGCGGCTGGCCTTCACCGAGGGCGAGCTCACCGTGTCGGCGCGCACGCCGGACGTCGGCGAGGCGCAGGAGACCGTGCCGGTGCCGTTCCAGGGCGAGCCGCTGGAGATCGGCTTCAACCCGGAGTTCCTGCGCGACGGCCTGGAGGCCGTGGAATCGGGCGACCTCGTGCTGAAGCTGATCTCGCCGCTGCGCCCCGGGCTCATCGAGGCGGCCGACGAGAGCGGCTTCCAGTACCTGTTGATGCCGATCCGGCTGAACGTGTAAGCCGCGGCGATGCTCGCCACCCGGCTGGAGCTGCGCGACTTCCGCTCGCTACGCGGCGGCGGACGTGCGGCTGGGGGCGGGGCTGACCGTCGTCTGCCGGGCGCAACGGCGCCGGCAAGACGAACCTGCTGGAGGCGCTCTACTTCGCCTGCACGGGCCGCTCGTGCCGGACGGCCAACGAGCGCGAGTGCGTGCGCTTCGGGACCGAGCTCACCCGGCTCGAGCTGAGCTGCGAGGACGCCCACGGGCGGCACGAGCTCGGCGTCGGCTTCCAGCCCGGCGAGGCCAAGCGGCTGCGGGTGGACGGCGCGCCGGTCGAGCGCCTCGCCGACGTGGATGTGCGCCCGCTCGTCGCGGTGTTCCTGCCCGATCGCCTCGAGCTCATCGTCGGCGCTCCGGCGCTCCGGCGCGCGCACCTCGACCAGGTGGTCGCCGCGCTCTGGCCCGCGCGCGTCGGCCACCAGCGCGCCTATTCCGCGGCGCTGGGCCAGCGCAACGCGCTGCTGGCGGGCATCCGGGCGGGCCGCGCCACCCGCGCCTCACTGCCGGCCTGGGACGCCGAGCTCGCGCACCACGGCGTGTCCCTGATGGGCGACCGCGCGGCGGCGGTCGAGCGCCTGCGGGGCCGCTTCGCCGACCACGCCGCCGGACTCGGCCTCGAGGGTGACGTGGACCTGCGCTACCGCCCGCGCTCGAACGCGCCGGACGCGGAGGCGCTCGCCGCCGAGCTGGCCGAGCGGCTGGACGGGGACCTCGAGCGCGGCTTCACCGGCCACGGCCCGCACCGCGACGACCTGGCGTTCAAGCGCGCCGGGCGCGAGCTGCGCACCTACGGCTCGCGCGGCCAGCAGCGGCTCGGGCTGCTGGCCCTGCTGCTGGCCGAGCGCGAGGAGCTGGCGTCCGAGCGGGGCGCCGCCCCGCTGCTGCTGCTGGACGACGTGATGAGCGAGCTCGACGCGCCGCGCCGCGAGCGCCTTGCCGGGCTGCTGCGCCGCGACGGCCAGGCGGTGATCACGACGACCGAGCTCGCCCACGTGCCCGGGGCGGAGGCACCCGATGTCGTCCGGCTGGCCGTGGCCGCGGGGCGCGTCGAGCCGGTGGACGCGCCGGCCGGCGAGGAGCTGGCGGAGGCGGCGTGAGGCGCTCGGGCCCGCGACCGGTGGCGCACGCCCTCGAGGCGCTCGCGGACGCGCTGGCGCCGCCCACCCTGCTGGCGGCCGTCCAGCGTGCCTGGCCGCGCGCGGCGGGAGAGTTCGCGGCGCACGCCCAGCCGGTCGCCGAGCGCGATGGCGTTGTCACCGTCGCCTGCTCCGCGGCGGTCTGGGCCAGCGAGCTGGACCTGATGTCGGAGCTCGTGGTGCGGCGACTCAACGAGGCGCTCGGGCGCCCAGCCGTGCGGCGCCTGCGCGCGCGCGCCACCGCGCCACTGATTTGTTGCACTTTTGCAGCACTTTCGCTACGCGCGCGCGTCCTTATCTGGAAGCCGCCCCTGCTAAACTGAAGGGCACTGACGGCCACGCCCCGGCCTCGGACGGACACCCGTCCTGCCGGGGCGTCGCTTGTGTAAGACCGAAAGGCAGCTTTGAGCACCGGAGACGCGACCAACGGACGGCAGGGCCGACTACGACGCCTCGGACATCACCGTCCTCGAGGGGCTCGAGGCTGTCCGCAAGCGCCCCGGCATGTACATCGGCTCGACCGGCCTCCGCGGCCTGCACCACCTGGTCTACGAGGTCGTCGACAACTCGGTGGACGAGGCGCTGGCCGGCTATTGCGACGCGGTGTCGGTGGTCATCCACCCCGACAACTCGGTGACCGTCACCGACGACGGCCGCGGCATCCCCGTCTCGACGATGGAGAAGGAGGGCAAGTCCGCCCTCGAGGTGGTCATGACCGTCCTGCACGCCGGCGGCAAGTTCGGCGAGGGCGGCGGCTACAAGGTGTCCGGCGGGCTGCACGGCGTCGGCGTGTCCGTGGTCAACGCGCTGTCGGACGAGCTGCACGTCGAAGTGCGCCGCGACGGCTTCGTCTGGCGCCAGGACTACGTGCGCGGCGCGCCCGCAGGGCCCGGTGCAGCAGGGCGAGCCGACGGACGAGACCGGCACGACGATCGACGTTCCTGCCGGACGCCGAGGTCTTCGAGACGCTGGACTTCGACTACTCGACGCTCGAGCAGCGCCTGCGCGAGACGGCCTTCCTCACCCGCGGGCTGCGGATCTCGCATCACCGACGAGCGCAGCGACGAGAAGAAGTCGCGCGAGTTCCACTACGAGGGCGGGATCGAGGACTTCGTCCGCTTCCTCAACTCGAACAAGGACCCGATCCACCAGAAGGTCGTGTTCTTCACCGGCGAGGGCGGCGAGGGCTCGCTCGAGGTGGCGATGCAGTGGAACGCCACCTACCAGGAGTCGGTGTTCTCGTTCGCCAACAACATCAACACGCACGAGGGCGGCTCGCACCTGTCGGGCTTCCGCAGCGCGCTGACGCGGACGATCAACCGCTATGCCCGCCAGTCCGGCATCCTCAAGGAGAAGGACAAGGGCCTCGAGGGCGAGGACATCCGCGAGGGCCTGACCGCCGTGGTGTCGGCCAAGCTGACCGACCCGCAGTTCGAGGGCCAGACGAAGACCAAGCTCGGCAACCCGGGCATGCAGGGCTTCGTCGAGTCGGTGGTCAACGCCAGGCTGGCCGAGTTCCTGGAGGAGAACCCCAAGGAGGCCGACCGCGTCGTCCGCAAGGCCGTGGACGCGTCACGGGCGCGCGCGGCCGCGCGCAAGGCGCGCGACACGGCGCGCAAGTCCGCGATGGGCGGCCTCGGGCTGCCGGGCAAGCTCGCCGACTGCATGGTCAAGGAGCCTGAGATCTCCGAGCTCTTCATCGTCGAGGGCGACTCCGCCGGCGGCTCGGCCAAGCAGGGTCGCGACCGCGCCACCCAGGCCGTCCTGCCGCTGCGCGGGAAGATCCTCAATGTCGAGAAGGCGCGGATCGACAAGGTCCTGCAGAACCAGGAGATCCAGGCGCTGATCACCGCGCTCGGCACCGGCGTCCGCGACGAGTTCGACATCGAGAAGCTCCGCTACCACAAGATCATCCTGATGACGGACGCCGACGTGGACGGCGCCCACATCCGGACGCTCATCCTCACGCTGCTGTTCCGCGAGATGCACGACCTCATCGACCAGGGCTACGTCTACATCGCCAAGCCGCCGCTCTACAAGGTCACGCAGGGCCGCCAGGAGCGCTACATCGAGAAGGACTCCGAGCTCGAGCAGATCCTGCTCGGCGACAAGTTCGAGCGCTTCGCGATCGTGGACTCCGACGGCAAGGACTTCAAGCTCACCGAGTCGCGCTGGCAGCGCTACTGCCGGCTGCTCAAGCAGTACGAGGGCTGGTCGAGCGCGGTGCGCGGCGAGTACGGGCACGAGCTCGTCCAGTTCCTGGAGGAGTCGGAGATCCTCGAGCACGAGGTGCGGACGCCCGAGGAGCTGCTCGAGCTGGTCGACCGCGCGACGGAGGACAACGCGCTGTTCACCACCGAGCTCGTGTCGTCGGACGACGGGATCATCCGCGTGAAGGCCGTGGAGCGCCGCTCCAACCTGGCCCGCACGTACCGGATGCAGCGCTCGATGTTCGCGGCGAACGAGTACCGCCAGCTCGCGCGCGTGCACGCCGAGCTGATCAAGCTCTCGGGCGCCCCGCCGTTCGTCGTCACGCTGGGCGACCAGACCGAGGAGGCGGCCTCGTTCGAGGACCTGCGCCGCGCGGTGCTGAGCGTCGCCGGCAAGGGCGTCAAGCTGCAGCGGTTCAAGGGCCTCGGCGAGATGAACGCCGAGCAGCTCCGCGAGACCACGATGGACCCGCAGACCCGCACGCTCGCCCAGGTCACCCTGGACGATGCGGCCGGCGCCGACGAGCTCTTCACGAAGCTCATGGGCGACAAGGTGGAGCCCCGCCGCGAGTTCATCGAGGAGAACGCCCGCGTGGCGACCCTCGATGTGTAAGCCGATCATCCGACCGTAAGTAGCCAGCTATGTCGACCACCCTGATGTCAGGCGGCAACATCGAGCCCCGCGGGCTCGAGGAGGAGATGCGCTCCTCCTATCTCGACTACGCCATGTCCGTCATCGTCGGGCGCGCGCTGCCCGACGTCCGCGACGGCCTGAAGCCGGTCCACCGCCGCGTGCTGTTCTCGATGAACGAGAACGGCCTGCAGCCGAATCGCCCGTTCGTCAAGGCCGCCCGCATCGTCGGCGACGTGATGGGCAAGTACCACCCGCACGGCGACTCGGCGATCTACGACACGCTCGTCCGGATGGCGCAGGAGTTCTCGCTGCGCTACCCGCTCGTCGACGGCCAGGGCAACTTCGGCTCGATCGACGACGACCCCGCGGCCGCGATGCGGTACACGGAGGCGCGGCTGGCCCCGATCGCGCGCGAGATGCTGCGCGACCTCGACTCCGACACGGTCGACTTCGGGCCCAACTACGACGGGCAGGAGCACGAGCCGCTCGTCCTGCCGGCGCGCTTCCCGAACCTGCTGGTCAACGGCTCCTCCGGCATCGCCGTCGGCATGGCGACGAACATCCCGCCGCACAACCTCAAGGAGACGATCGCGGCGACCATCGCCGTCATCGACGACCCGGAGATCGACACGCCGGCCCTGATGCGCCTCATGCACGGGCCCGACTTCCCGACCGGCGGCGTGATCCTGGGGCTGAGCGGCATCCGCGACGCCTACGAGACGGGCCGCGGCCGCGTGCGCGTGCGGGCCAAGGCCCACATCGAGCAGCTGCGCGGCGGCCGCGAGGCGATCGTCATCACCGAGCTCCCGTTCATGGTCAAGAAGGGGGGCGACAGCGGCGTCATCCGCAAGATCGTCGAGCTCTACAACGACAAGAAGATCACCGAGATCTCGGACATCCAGGACCACTCGGACCGCAACGGCATGCGGGTCGTGATCGAGCTCAAGCGCGACGCGAACCCCAAGGTCGTGCTGAACAAGCTCTACAAGCACACGCCGATGCAGTCGACGTTCGGCGTGAACATGGTCGCGCTGGTCGACAACGTCCCGAAGCTGCTGCCGCTCGAGGACGTCCTGGTCCACTACGTGCGGCACCAGCGCGAGGTCATCGTCCGCCGCTCCAAGCACGAGCTGCGCGATCTCGAGCGCCGCGTCCACCGGCTCGAGGGCCTGCTCATCGCCCTCGACCACCTGGACGAGGTCATCGCGCTGATCCGGGCCTCGCGTGACCGCGACACCGCCCGCACCGGCCTGATCGAGCGCTACGAGCTCACCTACGTCCAGGCCCAGGCGATCCTCGACCTGCGCCTGCAGCAGCTGACCGCGCTGGAGGCCGACGGCCTGCGCAAGGAGCATGCCGACCTGACCGAGCGCATCGGCGAGCTGCGCGAGCTGCTCGGCAACGAGGACATGGTGCTCAACCTGATCAAGACCGAGCTGCAGGAGGTCTCCGACCGCTACGGCGACGAGCGCCGCACGGAGATCCACCCGTCCGAGGACGACGTCGACATCGAGGACCTGATCGCCGACCAGCAGATGGTCATCTCGATCACGAACTCGGGCTACATCAAGTCGCTGCCGCTCGCCACCTACCGGGCCCAGCGCCGCGGCGGGATCGGCGTCATCGGCATGGACATGAAGGACGAGGACTTCATCGAGCACCTCTTCGTGTCCTCGACGCACGACTACCTGCTGTTCTTCACGAACCGCGGCAAGGTCTACCGCTCCAAGGTCTACGACCTGCCCGAGATGGGCCGCACGTCGCGCGGGCGCTACCTGGGCAACGTGCTGCCGCTGCGCGAGGGCGAGCGGGTCCAGTCGGTGCTGGCCACACGCGACTTCACGGAGGCGCCGTACCTGGTCTTCGCCACCCGCAACGGGACCGTGAAGAAGACGGTCTTCCAGGCCTACAACACGCCGATCAAGGCGGACGGCATCATCGCCATCAACATCCGCGACGACGACGAGCTCGTCGCCGTGCGGCGCGTGGACGAGGACGACGAGATCCTGATGGTGTCCCACGAGGGCCTCACGGTGCGCTTCAAGGAGCAGGACGCGCGGGCGATGGGGCGCGACACCAGCGGCGTCCGCGGCATGGACGTCTCCGGCAAGAGCAACTACGTGCTCGCGATGGACGTGGCCCGGCCCGGGCAGGACCTGCTGGTGGTCACCGAGAACGGCTTCGGCAAGCGGACCCCCGTCGAGGAGTACCGGCTCACGTCGCGCGGGGCGAAGGGCGTCAAGACGATCGCGTTCACCGAGGCCAAGGGCATGCTGGCCGGCGCGCTCGTGGTGCGCGAGCACCAGGAGCTCGTGTTCATCTCGCAGAACGGCATGGTGCAGCGCACGGCGGTCCGCGGCATCAACCGCTACGGACGCACGTCACAGGGCGTGCGAGTGATGAACCTGCGCGAGGGCGACGTCGTCTCGGCGGTCGCGCTGGTGGCCGAGAGCGAGGCGCCGACGGCGGCCTCGGTGCCGGAGGAGCTGCCCGGCCCCGAGGGCTCCCCGAACGGGGACGCGCCATCGACCGACGGCGGAATCTGACGCCCCGATCCTGTACGCCTGTACCGTCGTCCTCCGCCGCGCGTTCCGCTACTCTCTGACTCACCAGAGAAAGGGGGTGGTCCGAAGTTGAGTGACAGTTCTTGTGGGACCCTGGAGGTGCCCGGCCGCTAGACCAGCCGGCGCTGGACCCGCGTTTCTAGCGGAATCCACACCGGTGCACCGCCGCCGTCGGTGCCGGAGCTCGTCCCCCCGGCCGTCTTAGTCGTCCGGCGACGGCACGAAAGTCCAGCAAGCTGTTCCGAGGCCCCCGGAGTCGACCGGGGGCCTCGGTTCTTTGTAGCCGCTCGCCCTGCGGGCTCGGGTTACCGGGAGTGTCGGCCCGGCGGCCGAACTCCCGCGCCTGCTGGGCTCGCGCGTGGCGTTTCAGGCAGCTTCGGGCAGGTACTGGCGCCAGGTCGCCGGGATCGTCGGCGACGCGAGCTGGATGAAGATGTGCGCGCTCGGCGTGCGCGGCTTCACGCGCGGGTGCATGTTCACCTGGTGCGGGAGCCGGTCGGCCTTGCGGCGGTTGCACGGTGCGCACGAGGCGACGATGTTGTCCCAGCCCGAGCCGCCGCCCTTGGAGCGCGGGATCACGTGGTCGACGGTCAGCGACGTGCGGGCGCCGCAGTACTGGCACTGCCAGCCGTCGCGGGCGAACACGGCCCGGCGGGTGATCTTGCGCTTGTGCGTGTCGCGCGGGATGCGGACGTAGGTGACGAGCCGGATGACCACGGGCCGCGGCAGCGAGCCGGTGGCCCAGTGCAGGTCCTGCGTGCCGATCTCGACGACCTCGGCCTTGGACTTGAGCAGCAGCACCGTGGCGCGCCGCACCGTGCAGACGTTGATCGGCTCGAACGTGGCGTTGAGCACCAGCACGCGACCACCACTCCAACGACTCGACGAGCCGTCAGAAACAGGTCCGTGCCGCAGGTGGTCGCCGGACGGCACGGACCCCAGTGGGCCTGGGGGTACGGCGGTTGCCACGATAGCGGAGTGTAGCGGCCACGGCAGACCGCTTTTCGCTCGGACTCGAACCGCGAGAGGCCCGCGAACGGCCGATGTTCGGGGTGGCCGCAGCCCTTACTGGTGGCCCAGCGTGACCGAGCCCGCCGCGCCGGCGAGGGCCAGCCGGACGGCCTCCTCCTCCTCGGGCGAGAGCTGGTGCTCGCCGCGCCCGGCGTGCACCTGCTTGCAGTAGAACCGGGCCGTGTCGCGGTGGGCGATGGAGGACAGCACGACCCCGTTGTGGTCGGCGTCGAGCAGCGCGAGCGAAGTCGACTGGTGGCCCGACATCTCGCCGTACGCGTCGTAGCGCACGAGGGCGCGGTAGGCGATCGCGCCGTCGAGCCGGTCCTCGGCGGCCGCCATCCGCTCGTCGAGCCGCGCGGCCACCTCCTCGACCCGCGCATGCAGCGCGGCGAACGCCTCCTGGAGCGCGCCGGCGTGGGCCACGAGGTCCTGCTGCCCGTGCTCGCCCAGGACGGCGCGCTGGGCGCCACGGACGCGCCGGAGCCGGAACGCCAGCACCACCGCAAGGATCAGCGCGATCGCCGCGACGGCCGCGCCGGCCAGGGCGACGATCCCGGGAGCGTCGCTGAACTGGTGCACGGAGAGAGGGTAACCAGCCCGCCGGGCGGCTATCCGCGGACGAAGATCGTCGGATAGCTCGACTTGTTGTTGTCGGTCTTCTTCTCGCCCGGGACGGGTGCGACGTTGACGTTGATGGTCACGGCGGTATCCAGCGGCGGCGTGTGATTGAGCGGCAGCGTGACCGTCGCCTTCTCGCCCTTGGCGATCTTCTGCACGGTCTTGTTGATGGTGATCGGCGTGCCGCTGGTCTTCGCGATCTGCAGCGTCACCTTGACGTTGAACTCGTCGTTGTCGCCCTGGTTGGTGAACGAGACCGTGAACGCCTGGCCGGCGACGTAGGTGAGCCGGTTGGTCACGCCCGGAGCGAGGGTGGTGTTGCCGTACGAGGTGCCGTCGAGGCCGGTCCCGTGCAGGCCCGGGCCCGTGGGCTGGTTGCTCTGCTCGCCACTCCCGGTGCTGAGCTGCTGGCCGAGCTTGGAGGCCACGTACTGGGGGCTCATCCAGGCGATGTCCGGCAGGAACTGCGACTCGACGATGGTCGGGCCGAGCTGCGCGTCGGTCAGCGTGTTCTTGATGAACGGCACGACGCGCTGCTTGTAGAGGACGTCGGAGGCGTCGAACGCCCGCATCTGGCCGGCGATCCGCTTGATCGCGGCGTCGGCGGCGCTGCTCTGGTCGCCCAGCGCCGTCCGGATGTCCGCGGCGATCGCGCCCAGTGCGTCGCGGCGGAACTCGAGCGCGATCAGCAGCGACTGCTGCGCCGCCTTCATGTCGTCCGGCGTGCTCAGGTTCTGCGCCTGCTTGAGCTGTTGCTCGGCCTGGACCTTGAAGCTCGACACGGCCTGCTCCACGTCGTTCGGCGCCTGGTTGGGCGCCTGCTCGAGCTGGCGGAAGAACTCGGCGCCGGTGCCTGCCGAGGAGGTGGCGAGCTCGTTGACCTGGCGGTTGTAGTCCTCCAGCGCGGACTTGTGCCGGCTCGTGCTGCACGAGTGCACGAGCACGCCCAGCAGCAGCACGATGACGACGATGCCGATGATCGCGGCCATCCGGCGCACGAGCAGCGCCTGGTGGTCCGGGCCGCTGCGACCGCCCGCCGGGCTCGTGCGCCGCGGCCGCGGGCGTGAGCGGGCCGCCCGCTGCTGACGGGTGCGCGCAGTGGTGCCTACGGGCTCGTCGTCCTCGTCGAAGAAGGACACTTGGTCTCCTGGGACCGCTCCGCGGTACGCGCAACGGTCCTGTCGCTCCAGGGGCTACAAGCATGGCAGCCGGACCGGAGGGAACTGGGAGAACGCGGCCAGGATGCGCCGTGGCGGGGCGGAGGGAACCGCGGGCGGGCGCCGAACCGGGCTGCGATGGAGACGACCGACGAGCTGCCCGTCGCCGCGGCTGTGGGGCCGCTCGTGCTGGGTCGCTACCGGCTCGGCGCGCGGCTCGGCGCCGGGGGCTTCGGGACGGTGTACGCGGCGACGGACGAGCGGCTGCGGCGGGAGGTCGCGGTCAAGGTCATCCCGGCCGGCGGGCGGCGACCGGACGCGGGCGCAGCGCGAGGCGCTGGCGGCCGGGCGGCTGGACCACCCCGCGATCGTCGCGGTGTTCGACGCCGGCGAGGACGGCCGGGCGCGCTACCTGGTCTCCGAGCTGGTCCACGGCCGCACGGTCGACGTGTTGAGCGCCGAGGGCGTCCTGTCGGACCGGGACGTGCTGCGCATCGGGCTCGCGCTGGCCGGGGCGCTGGAGCACGCGCACGGCCGCGGCGTGGTGCATCGCGACGTCAAGCCGCAGAACGTGATCGTGCCCGACGCGCCGCGGTCGGCCGACGGCGTGGCCAAGCTGGCCGACTTCGGCGTCGCGCACCTGGCCGGCGACGATGCGCTCACGCGCACCGGCGACGTGGTCGGCACCCTGGCCTACATGGCGCCCGAGCAGGCCGCCGGGCAGCGCGTGGACGAGCGCGCCGATCTGTACAGCCTCGCGCTCGTGCTCTACGAGGCCCTGGCCGGGGCCCACCCGGTGCGGGCCGGATCGCCGGCCGCCACCGCCCGGCGGCTGGGCACCGTGCTGGCGCCGCTCCAGCGCGCGCGGCGCGACCTGCCGGAGGAGCTGTGCGCGGCGATCGACGCCGCGCTCCGGCCGCGGCCGGAGGAGCGCGGCACGCTCGGCGACCTGGCGGACGCGCTCGCCGCGGCGCTGCCCGAGGTGTCCGACGAGGGCGGGACGGTCGCGCCACACCCGCTCGAGGCCCGCGGGCTCCCCCGCTGGAGCGCCCGAGCGGGCGCGGGCCTGCTCGCCGGCGCGCTCGCGGCCGCCGGTCTGGCCGCAGTCGGCGAGCCGCCGGCGGCCGGGATCGCGGTGGGCGCGGCGGTCGCGGCGTTCCCCCGGGCAGGCTGGCTGGCCGCTGCGGTGTGCGCGATCGGCCTGCTCGGCGCCCGCGCGCCCGGCGCGGCCGTGCTGGCGGCCGCGGCGCTGGCCCGCCGTGCCGCTGCTGCTCCGCCGGGCGGGCACGGCCTGGACCGTGCCGGCGCTGGCGCCGCTGCTCGGGCTGGCCGGCCTCGCCGGCGCCTATCCCGCGCTGGCCGGCGCCGCCCACGGGTGGCTCCGCCGCGCCGCGCTGGGCGCGCTCGGGGCCTGGTGGGCGCTGCTCGCGGAGCCGCTGCTGGGGCGGCCGCTCCTGGACGGCACGGGCGCGGGCGCCGCGCGCGGCGAGGCGCGCCGCTGGCTGGTCACGGCGAACGGCGGGGCGGTCGCGCACGGCTCGGCCGGGGACGCCGTGCACCACGCCCTCGGCCCGCTCCTGGCCGGCGGGGCGCTGCTCTACGCGGTCGCGTGGGCGCTGGCGGCCGCGGCGCTGCCCTGGCTGGTGCGCGGGCGGTGGCTCGTCCTCGACGTGGTGGGCGCCGCCGTGTGGGCCGCCGCGCTGGGCGCGACGACGGCCGCGGCGGCGCAATGGCTGGGCGCTCCGGCGCCGCGCGGGGTGGTCGCCGGAGCAGTCGTCGCGGGCGTGCTCGCCCCGGCGGTGATGCGGGTACGTGACAGGCGGGCAGTGGAGCCCTGACGCCGTGCCGGATACTGTGCACCCGCATCATGCCCTCGTCCACTCCTAGCCGCGCTTGAGCGTGCTGCGCAACCTGGAGTCCAAGCTTGCCGGCCTCGTCGAGGGCACGTTCTCGCGCGCGTTCAAGTCCGAGGTGCGCCCGGTGGAGATCGCCCGCAAGCTGACGCGGGAGATGGACGAGCACAAGGTGCAGTCGTTGTCGCGCGTGTATGCGCCCAACGAGTACGCGGTCTGGCTGTCGCCCAAGGACCGCGGCGCAGTTCGAGGGCTACGAGTCCGACCTGGCGAGCGAGCTCTCCGGCTACCTGCTCGAGCACGCCCGGCGGGAGCGGATCGCGCTCGTGACCCGGCCGCGCATCGAGTTCCGCACGGACGACCGGCTGCGGCTCGGCGAGTTCGGCATCCAGGCCCGGTTGGTCCGTCCGCCGCAGGCGGGCACGACGAGCCCAGCCAGGGCGACGAGGGGCACACGATGGTGTACTCGATGGCCGACCGGGTGTCCGAGCCGTTGCGCGAGCCCGACCCGCGGCGCGCCGGTGCGATGCTGCGCGTCCAGGGCGGCCGCACCCAGCCCGTGGGCGCCGGCGGGCGCGGTGCTCGGCCGCTCGCGGGACGCGGACGTCGTGCTGGAGGACCCGAACGTGTCGCGCCACCACGCCGAGGTCAGGCCGTCGGGCGGCTCGTGGATCGTCAACGACCTCGGCTCCACCAACGGCATCAAGGTCAACGGGCGCCGCGTGAACGGCCCCCAGTCGCTCAAGCGCGGGGACGTGATCGAGCTCGGCACCTCGAGGGTGACGTTCGACCTGGAGTGAGCGCCGTGCAGCTCGATCCCGTGGCCGTCGGCCTGAAGTTCGGCTTCCTCGCCGTGCTCTACGTGTTCCTGCTCTGGGTCGCGTACAGCGCGATGCGCGACCTGCGCCGCGGCGCGGAGGAGCGCTACGCGGGTCCGGGCGCGGACTACGAGGACGCGACCGGGATGTACAGCGCGGGCGCCCCGCTGGCCGGCGAGGCCGGCGGGACGCCGAAGCTGCGCGTCGACCAGGGCGCCGGCCTGGCGCCCGGCTCCGCCTATGATCTCTCGGACGGGGCATTGCTGGGCCGCGGCGACCAGGCCGACATCCGGCTCGAGGACGGCTTCGCGTCCTCACGGCACGCACGGCTCGTCCCGCAGGGGGATGTGATGGTGTTGGAGGATCTTGGCTCCACGAACGGGACCTACCTCAATGGCGAGCCGCTGCGCGGGCCGCAGCCGCTGCATGCCGGCGACCGCATCCGCATAGGCGACTCCGAGTTCTCCTTCGAGCGGTGACGATGCTGCGGATCGCCGAGCAATGGGTCGCGTCGGACCTCGGCCGCCAGCGCCAGGGCAACGAGGACAACTACTTCGTCCGCGCACCGCTGTTCGTGGTGGCCGACGGCATGGGCGGCGCGCAGGCCGGCGAGGTGGCCTCCGAGATGGCGGTCGAGTCGTTCGCCGACGGCCTGCCGCCCGGGCCGCCCGACGCGGGCCTCGTCACCGTGATCGAGCGGGCCAACCAGCGCATCCATGAGCGTTCGCGGGCCGAGCAGCAGCGGGCCGGCATGGGGACGACGGTCACGGCGGCCTACGTGGCCGAGGACACCGTCTTCATCGCCCACGTCGGCGACTCGCGTTGCTACGTGCTGCGCGACGGCGACCTCATCCGCCTCACCCACGACCACTCGCTGGTCGGCGAGCTCGTCAAGCGCGGCAAGCTGACCGAGGAGCAGGCCGAGTCCCATCCGCAGCGCTCGGTGATCACCCGCGCGCTCGGCCCGGAGCCGACCGTCCAGGTCGACGTCAGCCCGTACCCGGCGCGAAGACCGGCGACCTCTTCCTGCTCTGCTCGGACGGGCTCACCGCCATGGTCCACGAGCCCAAGCTCAAGCCGCTGATGCTTCACGACAAGCCGCTGGACGAGCTGGGCCGCGACCTGATCGCCGCCGCCAACGCCGCCGGCGGGCGCGACAACATCACGGTCGTGCTGTTCCGGCTCGAGGAGGTGGAGGCGCAGGCCGGCGCGCCCGCGGCGGGGAGCGACGGGGCAGCGCTCGAGGACGAGGACACCGCGCAGTACGACACGTTCTCCGGCGAGGCGGTGACCACCCCGCGCCAGGGCGTCTCGCGCCCGCCCGAGGCGCGGACGCGGGGGCGCGACGAGGGCCTCCACTCGCGGGCCAGCGACGCGGCCGAGGCCGAGTACCGCGCCTCGGGCACGGTCGCGCTGTCCGCGGTGCGCCCGCGCGCGCGGCCGATCGAGGAGCCGCACGCGCATGCGCCGCCCGGGCGCCCGCCAGCCCGCCGCCGCCGCCGCATCGTCACGCCGGCGCAGGATCCTCGTCGTGGGCGCCATCATGGGCGTCCTGATCGCACTCTGGGTAGCCACCCGCCAGATCTACTTCCTCGGCGTCGACGAGTCCCACGGGAACGTCGTCGCCGTCTACCAGGGGCTCCCTACGACCTGCCGCTCGGTGTGAAGCTCTACTCGATCGACGAGCGCTCCGGGGTGACGCTGCAGAGCGTCCCGGCTGCGCGCCGCACCACGTTCACCGACCACCAGCTGCGCTCGCAGAAGGACGCAGAGAACCTCCTCCTGCAGCTCGAGCAGGGGCAGATCTCACGATGATCCGGCGACCCGGGTCGACACTGCCGGTGGCAGTGGCCCGCGCCTGCGGAGCCGGCTGGTGAGCGCGCGCAACCGCGAGCTGCTGGCGCTGGTCCCCGCGTCGCTGTTGCTGACGGCCGGCTTCGCCGCGCTGTTCATCCAGCGCTCGGACATCCTGTCCAACGTCTCGCTGACCTACGGCGCGATCTTCCTCGCGCTGTGCTTCGCGGGCCACCTCGTGATCCGCTTCACGCTGCCCTACGCGGATCCGTACCTGTTCCCGCTGGTCGCCGTGCTGGCCTGCTTCGGCCTCGTCGTCGTCTACCGGATCGACGACACCCTGGCCCGCGACCAGGCCCAGTGGTTCGTCATCGGCCTGATCCTGTTCGTGGTCACGATCCTCGCGCTGCGCGACTTCCGCGTGCTCGAGCGCTATCGCTACACGATCGCGCTGGCCGGGTTGGCGCTGCTGCTGCTGCCGCGCGTGCCGGGGATCGGCCAGCAGGTCAACGGCGCCTACCTGGGCGTCAGGATCGGCCCGGTCTCCTTCCAGCCGGCCGAGTTCGGCAAGATCGCCATCGTCATCTTCCTGGCCGCCTACCTGCGGGACACGCGGCAGGTGATGGTCCAGGGCTCGCGCCGGTTCCTCGGCGTGACCATCCCGCCGCTCAAGCACTTCGGGCCGCTGCTGGTGGTGTGGGGCGCGGCGATGCTGATGCTGATCTTCATCCGCGACCTCGGCTCGTCGCTCATGTACTTCGGGGCGTTCCTGGCGCTGGTCTACGTGGCCACGAACCGGTTCTCGTTCGTCGTCGTGGGCCTGGTGCTGTTCGCCCTCGGCGCCTGGTTCCTGGGCAGCCACGTGCCGCACATCGAGGACCGCGTCGACATCTGGCTCGACCCGTTCAAGGACCTACAGCAGCACCGGCTACCAGATCGCCAACGGGATGTTCGCCCAGGCCGACGGCGGGCTGTTCGGCACCGGCCTGGGCGCGTCCGTGCTGCGGCTGCCCGGCGGCGCGCCGCTCATCCCGGCGCCGCAGACCGACATGATCTACGCCGTCGATCGTCAACGAGCTCGGGCTCGTCGGCGGCGTGCGGGCTGCTCGCCACCTACCTGCTGATCGTCGAGCGCGGCTTCAAGATCGCCACGCTGGCCGCCGACTCGTTCTCGAAGCTGCTGGCCACCGGCCTGACCGCCGTGGTGGCGCTGCAGGTGTTCGTGATCGTCGGCGGCGTGACCCGGGTGATCCCGCTGACCGGCGTGACGCTGCCGTTCGTGTCCTACGGCGGCTCGTCGATCGTGGCGAACTTCGTGCTGCTGGCGCTGCTGCTGCTGATCTCCGACCGCGCGCGCCGGCCGGCCGGCGCCGCCACGCGAGGCCTGCGATGAACGGGCCGATCGTGAGGCTCTTCGGCCTCTTCGTCGTGCTGTTCTTCATCCTCGTGGCGTTCAGCTCGCGCTGGGCCGTGTTCGGGGCCACCGCGCTGCGCGCCAACCCCCACAACAGCCGTGTGGTGCTGGAGGAGGAGCGGGTCAAGCGCGGCATCATCCGGGCCGACGACGGCGCCGCGCTGGCCCGCAACCACGTGCTGCCCGGGAAGCGCTACGCGCGCTCCTATCCGTTCGGCAAGCTGTTCGCGCTGCCCGTGGGCTTCAACTCGGTGCGGTTCGGCCGGGCCGGGCTGGAGAAGCAGTACGACGACCAGCTCAGCGGCCGCAAGACCGAGCTCGCGGACGTGCTGGACTCGCTGCTGAAGAAGCACACGGTCGGCGACGACCTCGAGACGTCGCTCGACGTCAAGGCCCAGCGCGTCGCCTACCAGCAGCTGGCCGGGCACAGCGGCGCCGTCGTGGCCATGGACGTCCACACGGGCGCGGTGCGCGTGCTGGCCGGCACCCCCTCCTACGACCCGAGCGACCCCGGCCACGGCAACCGCTTCAACCTGGCCACCCAGGGCCTCTATCCCGCCCGGCTCGACGATGAAGACGGTGACCGCAACCGCGGCGATCGACACCGGCAAGTACACGCCGAACTCGATGGTCAGCGGCCGCAACCACAAGATCGTCTCCGGCACGCCGCTGAGCAACTTCGGCGGCGAGGACTTCGGCGACGTGACGCTCACCTTCGCGCTCACGCACTCGATCAACACCGTCTACGCCGAGGTGGGCGAGAAGATCGGCAAGGCCACGCTGGCCGAGTACATGCAGCGCTTCGGCTTCGGCAGCAAGCCGCCCATGGACTACCCCGACGACCAGATGGTGGCGAGCGGCTCCTACCGCCACGGCCACGTGATCAGCGAGCGGTCGCGGTTCGTCGACGTCGGCCGGACGGCGATCGGCCAGGCGCTGCTGCTGGCCACGCCGCTGCAGATGTGCACGGTCGTGCAGACGATCGGCAACGGCGGCCTGCGGATGGAGCCGCGGCTCGGGCAGAAGGTGATCGACCCCGACGGGCGCACCGTGGAGACGCCGGCGCCGCAGGAGGCCGAGCGGGTGATGTCGGAGCAGACCGCTGCCTCCCTGACCGCGATGATGAAGCAGGTCGTCAAGGAGGGGACCGGCACGGCGGCGGCGCTGCAGGGCGTCGACGTGGCCGGCAAGACCGGCACCGCGGAGATCGACGTCGCCAACGGCATCAACGACCTGTGGTTCATCGGCTTCACCGCCGAAGGAGGCCGTGGCCGTCGTGGTCAGCCACGAGCACGGGACGGGCGGGCCGGTGGCCGGTCCGATCGCCAAGGCGGTCCTCGAGGCGTTGAACGGCTGATGCGGGGGATCGCGCGCGACACCATCGTCGACGGCCGCTACCGGGCGGAGAAGCGCCTGGGCAGCGGCGGCATGGCCGAGGTGTGGTGCGCCGAGGACGACGTGCTCGGCCGCCGGGTGGCGCTGAAGCTGCTCGGCTCGCGGTTCGCCGAGGACGACGACTTCCGCGAGCGCTTCAAACGCGAGGCGCAGGCCGCCGCGGGCCTGGCGCACCCCAACATCGTCGGGATCTTCGACCGCGGCGAGTGGGACGGGACGCCGTACATCGCCATGGAGCTGGTGGACGGGCGCACGTTGAAGGACCTCGTGCGTGAGCGCGGGCCGCTCCCGCCCGACGTGGCGATCAACCTGACGATCCAGGTGCTGCGGGCGCTCGGCTACGCGCACCGGCGGGGGATCGTCCACCGCGACGTCAAGCCGCAGAACGTCATCCTCGACCACGAGGGCCAGGCCAAGGTGGCGGACTTCGGGATCGCCCACGCCGGCGGCTCCGAGATGACCGAGACCGGCACGATCGTCGGCACCGTGCAGTACATCTCGCCCGAGCAGGCGCAGGGCCACCCGGTCTCGCCGCGCTCGGACCTGTACTCGGCCGGGATCGTGCTCTACGAGCTCTTGACCGGGCGCGTGCCGTTCGACGCCGAGTCGCCGGTGTCGATCGCGCTCAAGCAGGTCTCCGAGCCGCCGGTGCCGCCGTCGCAGCTGCGCCCGGGGATCTCGCCGGCGCTCGAGGCGGTCGTGATGCGGGCGCTGGAGAAGGACCCGGCGCGCCGGTTCGCCAGCGCGGACGAGTTCGTCGCCGCCCTGGAGGCGGCCCGCCGCTCGCCCGCTCGCCCGGTCCGGCTGGAGCCGGTGGCGGGCGAGCCATGGGTCGAGCCGGAGGACGAGCGCGGCTCGCGCTGGTGGCTGTGGCTGCTGGCGCTGCTGGTGGTGGCCGCCCTGGCGCTCGGCGCCTACCTGCTGACCGCGCACAAGCAGGTGACCGTGCCCTACGTGGTCGGCAAGACGGCCGATGCGGCCTCGAGCGTCCTGCACGCCGACCGGCTCGAGGTGGCCTATCGCAGCGTGGTCTCGCAGACCGTGCCGCGCAACCAGGTCATCCGCCAGAATCCGGGCGCGGGGACGAAGGTCGACCGCGACTCGACGGTGCTGCTGTCGGTCTCCGCCGGTCGCGGGTCGGCGCCCGTGCCGCCGGTGCAGGGCCTGTCCGAGGCCGCGGCCAAGCAGGCGCTGCGCAAGGCGGGCTTCAACGTGAAGGTCGAGCGGGCGTACTCGGACACCGTGCCGTCCGGCAAGGTCGTCTCCGCCGCGCCGTCGCCCGGCACGTCGCTGGACCGCGGCAAGACCGTGACGCTCACCGTGTCGCGCGGGCAGCAGGCCATCCCGGCGCCCAAGCTCACCGGCCTGACGGAGTCGGCCGCGAAGCAGCAGCTGTCCGCCGCCGGGCTGCAGGTCCAGGTGACCCAGAAGGAGTCGGGGTCGGCGCCCCACACCGTGCTGGCCCAGGACCCGGCGCCGGGCACGCTGCTGCACAAGGGCGACACGGTGCACCTGACCGTGGCCAAGGCGCGCCCGCAGGTGCCGGATGTCTCCACGCAGCACCCGACGCTGGCCGACGCCACGCAGACGCTCACGCAGGCGGGCTACAAGGTGCGCACGCGCGACCAGCCGGTGACGGACCCGGCGCAGGACGGCCTGGTCGTCCGCCAGTTCCCGCCGCCCGGCACGCCGCGCTCGACGGGCGCGACGATCACGCTGGTGGTCGGCCGGGTGAGCGCGACGCCCACGCCGTCGCCCACGCCGTCTCCCACCGCCACGCCGACCGCCACGCCGACGCCATGAGGGTCGCGGTGCTGGCCGGCGGGCGCTCCTCGGAGCACGACGTCTCGCTCGACTCCGCGGCCGCCGTGCGCTCGGGCGTGGCGGCGGCCGGCCACGAGGCGCTCGACGTGAGGGTGGAGCGCTCGGGCGCCTGGCGCCGCGACGGCGACGCGGTCGCGCTGCGCCCGGGCGAGGGCCTGCTGGGCGCCGACGTCGTCTTCCCGGTCCTGCACGGGCCGTTCGGCGAGGACGGCACGGTCCAGGGGCTGCTCGAGCTGCTCGACGTCCCGTACGTCGGCGCCGGCGTGCTCGCGTCCTCGCTGTGCATGGACAAGGTCGTGTTCAAGGACGTGCTGGCCGCCGCCGCGGTGCCGCAGGTGCCGTCGGCGGCCGTGCGGCGGGCCCGCTGGGCGGCCGAGCCCGAGGCGGTGACGCGCGAGCTGGCCGTCCTCGGCACGCCGGTGTTCGTCAAACCGGCCCGGCTGGGGTCCTCGGTGGGCATCTCCAAGGTCTGGTCGGAGTCCGGGATGGGGCCGGCCCTCGAGGCGGCGTTCGCTCACGACAGCCTGGTCATCGTGGAGGCGTTCTCGCCCGGCATCGAGGTCGAGTGCTCGGTGATCGGCAACGGCGAGCCCGAGGCCTCCGTGCCGGGTGAGATCGTGCTGCAGGGAGCCGAGTGGTACGACTATGCGGCCAAGTACGAGCCGGGCGGGATGGAGCTGGTCGCACCCGCGCGGATCCCCGAGGCGGTCCGTGAGGAGGTGCGCCGGCTGGCCTGCGACACGTTCCTGCGTGTCGGCTGCACCGGGCTGGCCCGGGTCGACTTCTTCGTCGACGGCGAGACCGTGCTGGTCAACGAGCTCAACACGATGCCCGGGTTCACGCAGACGAGCGTGTTCCCGAAGCTGTGGGAGGCGACGGGGTTGGGGTTCCCGGCGCTGTGCGCGCGGCTGTTGGAGCTGGCCGTGGAGCGGTACGAGGGTGAGCGTGGGCGCGGGTGAGACGCCGACGGACAGACCTAGGCGGCGACCTTCTGGAGCAGCCGGATCTCTGAGATCTCGGCCCGCTCGGCGCCGGGGGCGAGCTTCGTGATCCACACGAGGTAGTAGCGGTAGGCCTTGCCGCCGGTGTCGAGCCTGAAGCGCTTGTCATTGGAGTCGACGGTCCCGCCGGCGATCTTGGTCCAGCCGGCCGGGACGCTCTTGGGCACCGGCCCGGAGGGAGCGGCGTAGATCGTGGCGTGCCAGCCGGGGCTCGGCGTCGCGATCTGCATCTGCACCGCGACGACCTCGGGCTTGGCGTCGACGTAGATGCCGACGCCCGGCTTGCCCGCGCCCTGGATGCCGTCGCTGTAGCTCTCGGTCGTCCACACCGTGCCGTCGTCGCGGTCGACGACGAACGGGGCCTCGTCGGAGTGCTCCTGCTGGTCGCCGAGCGGGTCGTAGGCGTGGGCGGAGGCGCGGTTGACGGACACCACCTTGGTGCCCACCGGCGTCTGGCTCACCTTGCCCGCGCCCGTGCCGCGGGTGATGTGCTTCGGGCCCTCCTTGGCGACCAGGGCGACGATCGCCACGCCGACGCCGAACAGCGCGATCACGGCGAGCAGCGAGACCGGGTGGCGCATCCGGAACGGCAGCCGGCGCCGCGCGTGCGCCGGCAGGGTGCGGATGACCGCCGTGGCCTCGCCGGTGGAGGTGCCCGCCCGCGCGGCCTCGATGGCCAGCGCCTCCTCGAGGTCGGCGACCAGCGAAGGGACGTCGGCGTAGCGGTGCTCGAGCGCCTTGTCCGTCATCCGGTCGAGCACCGCGGCAAGGGTGGCCGACACCTCCGGGCGGACGATCTGGATGTCCGGCAGGTCCTCGCGCACGTGCTTCATGGCCACGGAGATCTGGTTCTCGCCGTGGAACGGGACGTCGCCGGTGAGCATCTCGTAGAGGACGACGCCCAGCGAGTAGATGTCGGACTGGCCGTTGACGTCGTGGCCAAGGGCCTGCTCGGGGGAGACGTAGTCGGTGGTGCCGAGCACCCGGCCGTCGGCGGTCAGGCCGTCGTCGCGCAGCGAGCGGGCGATGCCGAAGTCGGTCACCTTGGCCGAGCCCTCGGCGTCGATCAGCACGTTCTGCGGCTTGACGTCGCGGTGCACGATGTCGTGCACGTGGGCGCAGCCGAGCGCGCGCGCGATCTCTATGGCGTAGGCGATCGACTCGTCGACGGGCAGCCGGCCGAGCGCCCGGATCCGCTCCTTGAGCGTCTGGCCCTCGACGTACTCGAAGACGATGTACGGCCGGTTCTCGTCCTCGCCGGCGTCGATCACGCCGACGATGTGCGGGTGCGAGAGCTGGGCGACGGCGCGGGCCTCGCGCCGGAAGCGCTCCAGCTGGTCGGAGTCCGCGGCGATCTCGCGGTGCAGCAGCTTGATCGCCACGCGCCGCTCGAGGTTCGCGTCGAAGGCGCGGTAGACCGTCGACATCCCACCGGAGCCGATCTGCGTGTCCAGCCTGTACCGGCCGCTGAGCAGCATGCCCACGAGCGTGCTCATCTGGATGTCCCTATTGTGGCCGATCTCTGCGCGTCGCTGCCGGGGTCTTCACAGAACCCTACGCCGCGCGTTCGGCGCCGTTACGGGGAGTCCTGCGTGAACGTGCGCAGCGTCACGGCTCGATCGAGCGCCCCGACCACGTCCGCCACTCCGAACCCTCCGGACGGTCCTCCGACACCAGGGGCTCGATCTGCTCGGTGGGCTGGGAGTCGAGGACGTCCTCGATCTGCTGCTGCTCGGGGCTCTCGCCCGGCGCGGTCGGCTCGGCCGCCTCGGCCAGCTCGGCCTCGGCCTGCTCCTGCCCCTCGGCCTCGCCCTCGCCGGCCTCCATCAGCGGCCGCTCGCTCTCCGTGGCGCTCTCGCCGGGCTCGGCGCCCGCGTAGTCGCTCACGGCCCCGCCGATGTTCGCCGCCTCGGCGGCGGCCGCGGCCTCCTCGGCCGCCTCGTCGATGGCCGGCGGCTGGTGGGGCGGCGGCGTGGGCACGCGGGTGGCCGTGTTCTCCACGGGCCCCGGGGCGTCGTAGTTGGAGATCGGCGGCGCGGCCTGGGGCGCGGGCGGCGGCGGCGGCGCCGGCTCGTCGGTGTGGCCGGGCAGCAGCCCGGCGACCTTGTCGCGCTTCAGGAACAGGGCGGCGCCGGCGACGACGGCGGCACCGCCGAACAACAGCGCCTTCGCGCCCGGCCGGCGGCGCTTGCGCGGCTCCACGCCGGGCAGCTTGGCGGCGAGCCGATCACGCGCGAACGCGAACGCGACGTCGGCGACCATGGCGTTGCGGGCGGTCTTGGCGAGCTTGGACATAGGCAAGACCGTACCCGGAGACGCAAAGGGCGACCCGTGCGGGTCGCCCGTGGCGCGGTGCGGTGGGTGACGCTCCGCGACCGGAGGGCGAAACCCTGATTAAGCGTGATTCGGCGACGGGAGCTCGAGCGGCGCGGCCTCGGCCGCGGCCCGGTTCTCCTCGCGCACGGCGTGCCAGATCTCCTCACGGTAGACCGGCAGGGAGCGCGGGGCTTCGATGCCGACGCGCACGGTGTTGCCGACGATCTCCATCACGTGGACGACCACGTCGTCGCCCACCATGATCTTCTCGCCGGCGCGGCGGGTGATGAGCAGCATGCTTCCTCCTTGGATCAGCTGCGAAGGGAATGGATGGTGGACTACGCCGCGGCCGCGACCGCGGGGAACAGCGGGGCGCGGACGGGGGCGTCGGCGACCTCGTTGATGACCTGGTGGCCCTGGCCCTCGGCGACGAGGATGGGCGCGCGCAGGTTCGCGTAGAAGTCGGAGAGCTGCGAGCCGGCGCGGACGGTCACATAGACCTCGACGTCGCCCGGGTCGGCGGTGATGCCCGACTCGTCCGACAGCTCGACGGCATAGTCGGCGAAGAAGTGCCACGGGTTGGCGACCGGCAGCGCGAGCGACGGGTCGTCGATCGAGTGCAGCCACGAGAAGGCGCCCTCGTTGCCCGAGGACACGATGGCGTAGCGGTGGCCGCCGAGGCCGATCAGGCCGTGCGGGAACTCGATCACGTTCTCCTGCGGGATCTCGATGGTCCCGAAGCGCGACGAGTCGATGGTGATTGCGGACATGGGGTGGAGGGCTCCTGGAGGGAGGAGGTACGGATCTAGGGTCCCTATCGGCCTACTTGAGGAAATCCATTAGCGACGTCTGCACGATGCTCGCGCCGGCGCGCAGCGCGGACTGGTACGCGGCGCTCTGGGAGTTGAAGTCGATCAGCGTCTGGGCCATGTCGGCGTCCTCGGTGTCCGAGAGCTGCTGGGTCACGGAGAGGCTGATGTCCTGGATGCGCGAGTCGGCGGCCGACAGGCGGTTCGTCGTCGCGCCGTTGCGGGCGCGCACCTCGAGCACCTGGTTGAGGTTGTTCGTGAGGTTCGACAGGTCGGCGCCGCGCAGCCCGTCGCCGTTGCCGGCGCGCAGGTCCTGCGAGACGGTGCGCAGCGTGTCGAGCAGCTTGCCGTCACCGGACGCCTGGCCGTCGCCGAGGATCTCCTGGCCGACCGAGTTGATGCTGAGGGTCACGCCCGGGCCGATCTCGCGCAGCACGCCCGGCTGCGACGGGTCCAGGCCGCCCTGGTTGCCCTTGTAGGTGTCGTCGTCGCCCTGCGCGTAGGGCGCCGTGGCCGTCGCTGTGCCGGCGAACACGTACTTGTCGCCGTAGGTGGCGTTCGCGGTCTCCTTGACGCCCTGGATGATCTGGTCGATCTCGTCGGCCAGCGCGTTGCGCGCGGTCTGGTCGGACGTGTCCGAGCCGCCCTGCACGAGCAGGTCGTTGGCCCGGTGGACGTAGTCGGTGATCGACGAGAGCGCGGACTCCGTCGTGTTCTGCCAGTCCTCGGCGTCCTCGATGCTGCTCTTGTAGGAGGAGTTGGCCGACAGCGCGGAGCGCAGGCCCATGGCGCGCGCGGCGTTGTACGGATCGTCGGACGGACGCGTGATCTGCTTGCCCGTTGCGGCCCGGTTCTGCGTCTTGGACAGCTTGTCCGAGAGGTCGTTGAGGTCCGCGAGGACGCTGCGCTGGATCATGCCGGTGGTGATGCGCATGGCTACAGCCCCACCTTGCCGGTGCGGTTGATCAGCACGTCGAGCATCTCGTCCATCGTCGACATGGCGCGCGAGGACGCCTGGTAGGCACGCTGGAACTGCACGAGGTTCGACATCTCCTCGTCCATCGACACACCCGAGACGCTCTGGCGGCGGTCCTGGGCGGAGTCGGTCAGCGCCTGGGCGTTGCCCTGCAGGCGCTGGGCCTCGGCCACGTCGGAGCCGACCTTGGACACGAAGGTCTTGTAGACGCCGTCCACGCCGGCGCTGCCGCGCAGCTTCGAGACGGCCAGCGCGATGTCGTTGGACCCGCTGGCGGTGCTGCCCGAGGTCAGGCTCGACGGGCTGGACTGCAGCGCGCTGGCCACCTGAATGGTCGAGCCGGCCGGCGTGCCCGTCGTGAAGAACGTGCCCTGGTAGGCGGTGTTGACCGTGCTGGCCAGCGCCGAGGAGAAGTTGTCCAGCGAGTTCAGGTAGCCGTCCACCATCCCGCCGGGCGTCTTGGCGACGCTCAGCAGGCCGCCGAGCTGGCCGCTCGGGTTCCAGTCGCCGGTCGGGGCGCTCCAGGACGCGGTCTGGTCGGAGACGATCGGGTACGTCGTGCCGGTCGTGCTGTCGACGAACGAGACGTTCGTCGAGCCGGACGGCAGCTGCTCGACGGAGATCTGGCCGTAGCCGGACAGCTGGTCGAGGAGCTTGTCGCGGGCGTCCATCAGGTCGTTCGGCGAGTCGCCGTTCGTCATGTAGGAGGCGATCGACTTGTTCAGGCTGGCCAGCTGCGTGGCCGCCTGGGCGATGTCGCCCTGTGGGCCGGTGATCGAGTCGTACTGGCCCTGGGCGTCCTGCTGCGCCGCCAGCATCTGCGAGCGCACGGACTGGATCGAGTCGGTCAGCGCCTCGCCCGAGGAGATCAGCGCCTGCTTGGCGGACGCGTCGTCGGGCGACTTGGAGAGGTCGCTCCACGCGCTCCAGAACTTGTCCAGGGCGGCGCTCACGCCGTTGTCGCCCGGCTCGGCCAGCGACAGCTCGGCGCTGTTGAGCCCGTCGGCCTTGGCCGACTGCTGCTGCAGCGCGGTGTTCTGGGCGCGGTACTGCGAGTCCAGGAACGAGTTGCGGACGCGGGTGAAGCCGGTGACGTCGACGCCCGAGCCGAGCTGGCCCATCGGGCTCACGGAGCCCTGCGTCGAGATCGTCAGCGCCGACGAGGCGGCCAGGTTGACCCGCTGGCGCGAGTAGCCGTCGGTCGACGCGTTCGAGATGTTGTGGCCCGTGGTGTCGAGCAGCGTCTGCTGGGCGATCAGGCCGCGGAGCGAGGTCTGGAGCCCGTAGAAGGAGGAGACGGACATCGGCTATGCCTGGAGGTCGAGTGCGCGGTGGATCGGCGGGGCGCTCGGCGCAGATCCGGAAGCGCCGGGCGGGCGGTAGCCGGCCTCGGGCTCGCCGCCCAGCAGCCGGGTGAGGTGCGAGAGGAACGTCAGCTCCTGGCGCATCAGCGCTCGGTTGATGCCGTGCTCGCGGGCGATCTCGGAGAGCAGCCCGCGCAGCTCGGCGGAGCGCTCCATCGCCATCCTGGCCGCGGCGGGGGTGACCAGCGCGCACAGGCGCTCGAGCGTGACGGTCGTGGCGGGGACGCCGAGGGCGGCGCCGGCGCGCTGCAGCAGCCCGGTGCGCTCCATCTCGAGCGCGCCGCGGCGGCCCATCTCCGACTGGATCTCGGCGAGCCGGGCCAGCACGGCCTCGGAGTCGCGCTCGCGGATCGCCGCGCCCTGCGCCAGCACGAGCTGGAGCAGCCGGCGGGCGGAGTTGATCTGCGCGTCCAGGTGGGCGAGCAGCTCGGCTTCGAGCATGGTGCTCACGACGACTGCATCCCCTTGTAGATCTGGCCGGCCAGGCCGAGGCCGCCGGCGCTCATCAGCGAGCTCGACAGCGCGTCCTGCATCTGGCCGGAGAACGGGCCGGAGGTCATCGGGTCGGACATGTCGAGCGCGGTGTCGTCGCTCTCGTCGTCACCGGTGCTGGTCGCGTCGGCGGAGCCGTCGGAGCCGACCATCGTCTGCACGAGCTGGCCGACGAGCATCTGCTCGAAGCCCATCGCGGTCTTGTACTTGTCCTTGTCGGACTCGCTGCCGCTCCGCACCGCCACGGGGAGCTGCGCGCCCGAGATGATCGGGAGGCCAGGGATCTGGGTCATCGCTTCACCTGGTTCGCGATCTCCATCATCTGGTCCGCCGTCTCGATCGCCTTCGAGGTCAGCTGGTAGGTGCGCTGGGCGTTGATCATGTCGACCATCGCCTGGGCGGTGTCGGTGTTGGAGCCCTCGAGCGCGCCCTGGGTGAGCACGGTGGCGGCCGGCGCGGCGGTGGCGTTGCCGGAGGCGGCGGTGGCGACGAACGCGCTGCTGCCGACGGACTGCAGGCCCTGCGGGTTGCGCACCGTGACGAGCTGGATCTGGCCGACCTTGCGGTTGTTGGCGCGGCACCGTGCCGTCCTTGCGGATCGAGAGCTGGCTGTCGGTGGTGCCCTTGGGGATGGTGATCTTCGGCTGCGATGAGGCCGGCGTCGTTGGTCAGCCGGCCGAGGCCGTCGACGTGCAGGTCGCCGTCGCGCGTGAGCGCGGTGCGGCCGTCGCTGAGCTTGACCTTCAGGAAGCCCTCGCCCTCGATCGCCACGTCGGCGGGACGCCGGTCTGGGACAGCGGGCCCTGCTCGAAGTTGCGGCCGTCCTGGACGGCGCGGGAGCCGGTGCCGATGTCGACGCCGTTGGCCGCCGGGCGGCCCGCCTGCTCGTACAGCAGGTCGGCGAAGCCGACGCGCACCTGCTTGTAGCCGGTGGTGTTGGCGTTGGCCAGGTCGTTGGCGACCGCGTCGAGCTTCTGCTGCTGGGCGGCCATGCCTGCTGCCGCTGTGCGTAGTCCTTCGAGCATGCTGAGGTCTGGATCGGCGGAAGCCGGCCGGTTCTTTAGCCGGAGACCGAGGCGACGGACGACGCCGCCTTGCCGAGGGTGTCGTCGATCGCCTGGATGACCTTCTGGCCGGACTCGTAGGCCCGCATCGACTGCATCATGTCCACGATCGAGGTGGTGGCATCGGCGCCGGAGTCCTCCAGCGCGCCGGACCGCACCTGGCCGGCCACCTGCCCGGCCACCGCGCCCGGCGTGCCGGTGACGTAGTTGTCGCCGGCCTTCTTCGGGTTGGTGAGCAGGGACGACGCTGAGCAGCCGCGGGTCGACCTTGCCGTCCGTGCCGACCTTGATCGGCTGGCCGTTGCGGCCGATGACCGGGTCATCGCTCTGGCGTGACGAGCTGCCCGTTGGCGTCGGCGTGGAACTGGCCGTTGCGCGTGTAGCGCGCGCCCTGGGCGGTCTGGACGGCGAAGAAGCCGTTGCCGTTGATGCCGAAGTCGAGCGGCTGGCCCGTGTCCTGCAGCGGCGCGGGCGTCCAGTCGGTGTACTCGCCCGTCACCTGCACGGCGGTCCACTGGGAGCCGATGCCGGCGCCGGTGCGCGAGTTGTCGAGCAGCAGCGAGCCGAACGACCGCGTGACCGTGCGGTCAGCCTTGTAGCCGGCCGTCGACGCGTTCGCGAGGTCGTTGGCGATCTGGTCCTGCCGCGTCTGCTCGGCGAGCATGCCGGAGGCGGCGATGTAGAGGCCACGATCCATGTTGGGACCGCTATCGGCGCGCGAGCGGGCATCCTTGAGGGGCGATGGACCCGATCGCCGTCACCGCGTCGCTGCTGCGGGCCCAGCTCCCCGACCTCCCGTTGCGCGAGGGCGCGACGCTGATGGCCCGCGTGGCCTCGCGCGGCGAGCAGAGCGCGGTGATCGTGCTGGCCGGCGTGCCGCTGACCGCGCAGGTGCCGCCGGAGGTCCAGGCGGGCGCGACGCTGCGGCTGAAGGTGCAGGAGGTCACGCCCGAGCGGATCACGCTCCAGATCGACCCCGGTCCGCAGGGCGGCGAGACCGCGCCGCAGGGGCCGGCGGCGCCGCGCGCGCCGGCACCGCCGCCGCCGGGCGGATACGCCCCGCCGCGCGGCGCCCCGGCTGCGCCGCCCGTTCCAGGCGAGGCGCCTGCGCAGACGCCCCGCCAGACCACCCCGCCCGCGCCGTTGCCCGGCGAGGCCGCCCCGCCGCCGGCGCCCGGCCAGCCCACCCCGCCGCCCGGAGTCGCCTCGCCGCCCGCGCCCGCGTCGCCGCCGCCCGCCCGGCCCGCTCCGAGGCCTGGCGCCGCCTCGTCGCCCGTGCCCCCTGCGCCCGGTCAGGCCGCGCCTCAGGGGGCGCCGGCCGAGGCCGCGACGCGCCAGGCGGCTGCGCCCCACCCCTCCGCGTCGCACCAGGTGCCCGGCGTGCCCCACGCGCCGCCGGCCCAGGCCGCGCCGGGCACGGCGCCGGCCCACACACGCGCGCCGGAGACCGCGCAGCCCGCCGCGCCGGCGCCGCCGGGCGTCCCCGCCGCGGCGCCGGCCGGCCAGCCGGCGGCGCCCCCGCCGCTCCCGCCGGCCGAGGTCCGGGTGGAGGAGGCGCCGGCCCGGCGGCGTGCCGCGGACGGCGAGCCGGCGGACGTGGTGGCGCTCGCGTTCACGTCGCCCACGCTCGGGCGGCTGGACCTGCGGCTGGAGTTGCGCGGGGAGAAGCTGCTGGCCGACGTGACCACCGAGGCGGGGCTGCCGTTCGCCGTCGCCAACGGAGCGCGTGAGCGTTTACGCGCCAAATTGGCGGAGGCGGGTTTGGACCCCACGGTGAAGGTGCAGCCGCGCCATCGCCCGTTCGACGTCTATGCCTGATCCGGACGTCACCGCGGCCCTCCGCTACACCGGCAGCGGCGCCCCCGAAGTCGTGGCCGCGGGGCGGGGGCATGTCGCCGCAACGATTCTCGCCCGCGCGTACGAGGCGGGTGTGCCCGTGCATCGCGACCCCGAACTGGCCGACGCGCTGGCCCGGCTCGCCCTCGGTTCGGAGGTCCCGCCGGCGATGTGGACGGCGGTCGCCGAGGTTCTCGCCTGGGCCTACGGGTTGCAATCAGGACGCCCTACCCCAAATCGGTGATCAAGGCCGATCGGGTCGCGGCCCGATACAGGAGTCGTCCGCCAGACCCTTGAAGCCTGTATCGCTTAGGAGCGCAGTCCCGCATGAAGCCCTCAACATCCAGCAGCAAGCGCCGCGTGTCCGCTGAGGATGCCCTCGCGCTCTGGCGCGAGTACAAGGCGACCGGCAACCTCCAGGTGCGCAACCGCCTGGTCATGACGTACGCCCCGCTCGTGAAGTACATCGTCTTCAAGAAGGTCCGCGAGCTGCCGGCGCGCTGCGAGGTGGAGGACTTCATCTCCTGCGGCCTCGAGGCGCTCATCGCCTCGATCGATCGCTATGACCCGGAGAAGGGCGCGACGCTCGAGCAGTTCGCCTGGACCCGCATCCACGGCGCCGTGCTCGACGAGCTCCGCCGCCAGGACTGGGCGCCGCGCTCGCTGCGCCGCTGGGAGCGCGACATCGCCAAGGCGCGCGATCAGTTCACCACCCTGCACGGCCGCCGCCCGGTGCGCGAGGAGCTCGCAGACGCGCTCTCGATCTCGGTCCAGGAGCTGCGCCGCCGCGAGGACGACATCGCCGTGTCGGACGTCACGTCCCTGAACACGCTCGTGATCTCCGACGACGAGACGACCGTCGAGCGGATCGACACGCTGGCCGACGGCGACCACCGCCTCGACCCTGAGCACCAGGCCGCGGCCACGGAGGCCAAGGAGAAGTTCCGCCGGGCGTTCGACGGGCTGCCGCAGCGCGAGCGCGAGGTGGCCGTCCTGCTCTACGTCAAGAACCTGACGCTGCGCGAGATCGGCGAGGTCATGGGCGTCTCCGAGAGCCGGATCTGCCAGATCCACTCGCAGCTCAAGCGGACGCTCAAGCAGCAGCTGTCCGACGACTCCATGCTCTTCTCGGCCGTCGGCTGAGCTGAGCGTCCTCTCATCCGGCCGCTAAAGATCGTGCGCGGCGGGCCGATGAACGGGACACCATGTCGCTTTCGATCGGCCGCTTCACCCCGTATCAGGCGCTCGCCGCGAGTCCGCTCGCGGACGTGGGCGCCGCCTCGGCGGCGGCCGCCGCGGATCATCCGGGAACCGCAGGCGCAGCCGGTGCCGACACCGTTCTCGACGCCATCCCGCCCGCCCCGGCCCCGGCGGCGCGCGAGATGGTCGATCGCGCCGCTCAGGTGGTGGAGGACCTCTACAAGTCCAACCGCGAACTGCACTTCTCGATGGACAAGTCCACCAACCGCGTGGTGATCGAGGTCCGCGACCTCGACGGCAACGTGCTCAAGACGATTCCGCCGGCCAAGGCGCTCGACGTCATGTCGGGCGCGGAGCTCTAAGGAGACCTCATGACCGTTTCCCTCACCGGCATGGCCTCTGGCCTGGACACCGACTCGATCATCCAGCAGATCATGGCGGTGGATCAGCAGAAGATCACCAACGTCTCCTACCAGCAGGCCGGCGTCACGCAGCACCAGGCCCTGCTCAAGGGGGTCCAGACCAAGCTGGACGCGCTCAAGAGCGCCGCGTCCGCGCTCAGCGACACCACGACCACGTGGAAGGCCTCGCAGAGCGTCGCGTCCTCCGACACGTCCAAGGTCGGCGTGGCGCTGACCGCCGGCGCCGGCATCGGCGGCCACACGATCCAGGTCGACAAGCTCGCCTCCTCGGCCCAGCACGGCTTCACCTACACGCCGAGCTCCACGGCCGGGCAGCTCACGCTCTACTACGGCTCCGACCCGAGCGCGTCGACGGCGAGCAAGGTGACGATCGACGTCGCCGCCAACGCCACCGCGTCCGACGTCGCCACGTCGATCAACGCCAACGAGCAGTCCCCGGTCTACGCCGCGGTGATCAACGTCAACGGCACGGACAAGCTCGTGCTGTCCGCCCGCAAGACCGGCCAGAGCTCCGACTTCACCGCCGACACCTCGGCGCTCGGCTCCGGCCAGATGGCCGAGGACTCCACTTACGCGCGCACCGGCGCCACGCTGAACGCGCAGTACAAGCTCGACGAGGACACCACCGACCGCACGTCGGAGTCCAACACGCTGACCGACGCCATCCCGGGCGAGACGCTGACGCTCCAGGGCGTCACCACGAGCCCGGTGTCGATCACCACGAACGCCGCGTCGATCGACACCTCGGCGGTCACCAAGGCCGTGCAGTCGTTCGTCGACGCCTACAACGCCGTGGTCACCACCGTGCGGGCCGACCTGACCGACAAGCCCGTCGTCCAGAAGAGCTCGCAGTCGGACTACACGACCGGCACGCTGTTCAGCGACTCGGGCCTGGACAGCATGCTGTCGCAGCTGAAGAACGTGATGACGCAGACCGTCTCCGGGCTCGGCCTGTCCAACCTGGCGGCGATCGGCATCACGGTGCCCAAGTCGACCGGCACGACGCCGACCCAGGACGCCACCGACGGCAAGCTCGCCTTCGACTCGTCCGTGCTCCAGTCGGCGCTGACCTCCGATTACACGAAGGTCCGCGGCCTGTTCACCGGACAGGGCACGACTACCGGCTTCGCCACGCTGGTGGGCAACTTCGTCGACTCCCAGGACGGGACGAACGGCATCCTCACGGGCCGGATCGCGTCCGACGACTCGTCGCTGAAGGACTACACGACCCAGATCAGCGACATGTCGTCGCGCATGGACGACGAGCAGACGCGCCTGAAGGCGCAGTTCGCCGCCATGGAGACCGCGCTCGCGCAGTCCCAGACCCAGCAGGCCTGGCTGACCAGCCAGATCGCCTCGCTGCCGTCGTACGCCTAAAGACGCGCCCTCGCCGGCCGATCTTCAGGGTCGATCCCTTCCGTCCCTCGAACGCAGGAGCAGCATTCCGTTGGCCACTCTCGCCGCGGCGACTTCGGACGCCTACAAGCAGCAGAGCATCCTCACCGCCCCTCCCGGCCGGCTCGTCGTCATGCTCTATGACGGCTGCATCCGATTCCTGTTCCAGGCCGCCTACGCCATGCGCGAGGGCAACCGCAAGGTCTCGCTGGAGCGCATGCGCAAGGCCGAGGCGATCATCGACGAGCTGCGCGTGACGCTCGACCACGACAAGGGCGGGGAGATCGCCTCGAACCTCGCTGCGATCTACGGCTTCAGCCGCTCGCACCTGATGAAGGCGTGGTCCGAGCAGGACGCCGGCAAGATCGACGAGGTCTCGCGCCTGATGGGCGAGCTCCGCGACGCGTTCGCGCAGATCGCCACGCGCGAGGTTGCCGCGAGCGCAGCGGCGACGAGCCTGTGACCGACAGGGTCCAAGCAGCGGCGACCGGCGAGGCAGAATGACTGCCCCCCGGTGGGCCGCGCTCGTCCCGCTCGCCGAGCACGAGTACGAGCTGATCCTTGCGGGCCGCTGGGACGAGGCCGCGGCGGCCTCGTCCGGCCGCGCGCAGGCCGCGCAGGCGCTGGGCGCCCCGCCGGCCGGCGCCCGCCCACACCTGGAGCGCCTCAGCGAACTGCAGGCGCAGATCACCGCCGCCATCGCCTCCGCCCGCGCGGCCACCCTGCGCAAGCTCGGCGGCATGCAGCGCGGCCGCGCCGCCGTGACCGGCTACCTCACCGCCGGCACCCGCATCGCCGCCCCGCGCGTCGACGGCCGCGGCTGACTGGATTTCCGTCGCAATGGGGTCAAGTCCCCATTGCGGCGTGCCGATACAGGGAGTGCGTCCAGGGATGGAACGCGTGAGGTCCACGGACGGACCGCCCCCTCTTCCCTCCAGGAGTCCGTCCACCGTGCTGTTCGACACCTCAATGCTCGCCCTTCAGCAGAGCATCTCCGGCGCCGCCCAGCGCCAGCAGGCGCTGGCGGCCAACATCGCCAACGCCTCCACGCCGGGCTACCAGCGCGTGGACGTGGACTTCCATGACCAGCTCGCCGCGGCCATGGGCTCGTCCAACCCGGACCAGGCCCTCCAGGGCACGAGCTTCCAGACGACCGCCGACACGTCGATCGGCCCGGTGGCCGCCGACGGCTCGGGCATCGACATCGACGCCGAGTCGGCCAAGCTCGCCCAGAACACGCTCGACCAGGAGACCGCCGTGTCCGTGCTCCACACCCGGATGGCGATCCTGCGCTCCGCCATGGGGGTCTCGTCGTGAGCCTCTTCGGCGGCCTCGACATCTCGGCGTCGGCGCTCACCGCGCAGCGCCTGCGCATGGACGTCACCGCGGAGAACCTCGCCAACGCCCAGACCACCAAGGGCGCGGACGGCCAGCCGTACCGCCGCAAGGAGGTCGTGCTGCAGGAGATCCCGTCCGGCGGCTTCGGCTCGCAGCTGTCGGCGGCCATGGGCGCCGGCGGCAACGCGCCGTCCGGCGGCGTCGAGGTCGCGGGCATCACCCAGGACCAGACCGCGGGCAAGCTCGTCTACGACCCGTCCAACCCGGACGCGAACGCCAAGGGCTACGTCCAGATGCCGAACGTGGACACCGTCACGGAGATGACGGACCTGATCGACGCCCAGCGTGCCTATGAGGCCAACGTCACCGCGATGCACGCCACCAAGCAGATGTTCACCAAGACCCTCGACCTCCTCCGCTGATGGCTCCCATCGATCCCTCCATGGCCACCGGCGGCGCCGACTGGAACGTCGGCTCGATCGGCTCGATCGGCTCCGATCCGTCGAGCACCTCGGGCAGTCAGGGCGGCAGCTCCGGCGCGAGCTTCAGCTCGCTGCTCGGGCAGTCGATCCAGAACCTGCAGAACACGCAGGACCAGGCCGCCGGCGCGGCCAACGCGCTGGCCACCGGCCAGGCGAGCGATCCGACGTCGGTCGTCATGTCCGTCGAGCGGGCGCAGCTGGCGATGCAGCTCGCCAGCCAGATCCGCACCAAGGCCGTCGAGGCCGCCCAGGACATCTTCCACACCACGGTCTGACCCTCCCTCCTTAGATGCCGTCCTTCCTCCAGAACCTCCTCGCCCTCCCGGCCAAGACCAAGGCGCTCGTCGCCGTCTCCGGCGTAGCCATCCTGGCGATCGCCGTGCTCATGCTCAAGCTGGCCACCGCGCCGGCGTATGCGACGCTGGCCTCGGGCCTGGACCCGTCCCAGACGGGCAAGATCACCACCGCACTCGACACCGCCGGCGTCAGCTACCAGCTGGGCGGCAACGGCACCTCGCTGTCGGTCAACAGCTCGCAGATGGCCCAGGCGCGGATCGCGCTGGCCTCGGGCGGCGTCAGCTTGTCCGGCAGCTCGCAGCCCGGCTTCGAGCTGTTCGACAAGAGCAAGCTGGGCTCGTCGCAGTTCCAGCAGCAGGTGACCTACCAGCGCGCGCTGGAGGGCCAGCTGGCCAACACGATCGACCAGGTCCAGGGCGTGCAGAACGCCACCGTCCAGCTCGTGCTGCCGTCGGATGACCTGTTCGCCGACCAGCAGTCGACGGCCACCGCGGCGGTCATGCTGGGCAACTCGGCCGACACGCTCGACTCGGGCGCCGTGCGCGGCATCGCGCAGCTCACCGCCTCGTCGGTGAAGGGCCTCAAGCCGGAGAACGTGACGATCACCGACGGCACCGGCCAGCTGCTGTGGCCGTCGGGCGACAGCACGAGCGCCGGCGGCGTCGGCGGCGCGACCAAGCAGGCCACCGAGGCCCAGTTCGACCGCAACCTGGAGACCCAGCTGAACTCGATGCTGGCCACCACGCTCGGGCCCGGCAAGGCCCAGGTGCAGGTCAACGCCGACCTCAACGTCGACAAGACGTCGCAGAAGTCGCTGACCTACGCCAAGAAGGGCGTGCCGCAGCAGACCTCGAGCGACGTCGAGAAGCTCAAGGGCGCCGGCTCGACCACCGGCGGCACGGCCGGCACCGGCTCGAACATCCCGACCTACTCGAACGGCGCGAGCACGGGTGGGAGCAACTCGAACTACAACCACACGGTCAAGACGACGTCGTGGGCGCTGAACAAGACGATCACCTCCAAGGACATCGCCCCGGGCGCGGTCAACAAGCTCAACGTGGCGCTGATGGTCGACAAGTCGGTCCCGGCGGCCACGGTGGCCCAGCTGCAGAAGACGATCGCGGCGGCCGCCGGCATCACGACGGCCCGCGGCGACACCATCTCGGCCTCGCAGTTCGCCTTCGTCAAGCAGCCCGTGGCCAAGACCGGCCCGGTGCCGACGAACCTGCTCGGCCCGCTGAAGTGGGTCGGCCTCGGCCTCGGCAGCCTGCTGTTCCTCTTCTTCATCACCCGCGGCATGAAGCGGCGCGAGGGCGAGAACCTCGGCACGCCGAGCTGGCTCACCGAGATCGAGGAGCCCGTCTCCCTGGCCGCGCTGGAGGCGCAGACCGGCGCCGGCGCGCCTGACGCGGTGACGCAGATGCTGCCGCCGCGCGTGCCGGACGCGACGCTGCACCAGCTCGACCAGCTGATGGAGCGCGAGCCGGAGCGCGTCGCTGCCCAGGTCAAGGCCTGGATGCAGGAGGACTAGCCCGATGAGCGCCGAGCTGGCCACCACCGACGCGCCCAAGACCGCGGGCCGCCTGCGCGGCGCCCAGAAGGCCGCCGCCCTGCTCGTGGCGATCGGCGAGAAGCGCGCGGGCGAGATCTTCCGCTTCCTCGGCGACACCGAGGTGGAGGCGCTCTCGCTCGAGCTCGCCAAGGCGCAGAAGATCCCGACCGAGGTCTGCCGTGACGTGATCACGGAGGCCGTCGAGTCCGTCCTGGCCGAGAACTACCTGGCCGAGGGTGGCGTGGACTACGCCCGCAGCGTGCTCATGCGCTCGCTGGGCGAGGACCGCGCGGACGAGATCATCGGCCGCCTCGCGGCCACGATCGAGCGCCGCCCGTTCGAGTTCCTGCGCCGGACGCCGGCCGAGCAGATCGTCGTCTTCCTGCGCAACGAGTCGGCGCAGACCCAGGCGCTGGTCATCTCCAACCTGCACACGACGCTGGCCGCCCAGGTGCTGTCGCAGATCGATCCCGAGGAGCAGGCCAACGTCGCCCTGCGCGTGGCGATGATGGGCGAGACCCGCCCGGAGGTCGTCTCCCAGGTCGAGAGCGTGATGCGCTCGCGGCTGTCCGCGGTCGGCGCGCAGGAGTACGCGGCGGCCGGCGGCGTCAAGTCGCTCGCCGACATCCTCAACCACTCCGACCGCTCGACCGAGCGCAACGTGCTCGACGAGCTGGCCAAGGCCGACGGCGAGCTGGCGGAGGAGATCCGCATGCTGCTGTTCACCTTCGAGGACGTCGTCAAGCTCGACGACCGCTCGATCCAGATGGTGCTCAAGGAGGTCGACCAGAAGGACCTGGCGATCGCCCTGCGCGGCGTGTCCGACGACGTCCGCGACCGGATCTTCAAGAACATGTCCGAGCGCGGCGCCGAGATGCTCAAGGAGGAGATCGACTTCCAGCCGCCGCAGCGCAAGCGCGTGGTGGAAGAGGCGCAGAGCCGCATCGTCGGGATCGTGCGCCGCCTCGAGGAGACCGGCGCGATCGTCATCTCCCGCGGTGGCGGTGGCGGCGAGGACGCGCTGGTCTGATGGCCGCCGTCGAGTTCGACTTCGAGACGCTCGAGGCGCCGGCCCCCCGGCCGGCGCCGGCCGACGAGGCCGCCGCGGTCATGTCCGCGCTGGCCCGGGCCGAGCAGGACGCCGCCGCGCTGCGCGAGCAGGCGCGGGCGGAGGGGTTCGCCGCCGGGCAGGCCGAGGCGATGGCCGCGCTGGAGCCGGCGCTGTCGGCGCTCGCCGCCGCGGCCGCCGGCGTGGAGGCGCAGCGGGCGGAGATCGCCGCGGCGCTCGAGCACCGGGCGGTCGAGCTGGGGCTGGCGCTGGCCGCCAAGGTGCTGGCCGGCACGCTCGAGGTCGAGCCCGAGCGGGTGGTCGAGTCCGTGCGCGGCGCCCTGCGCGGGATCGTCGAGCGCGAGCGGATCATCGTGCTCGTCAACCCCGACGACATGGAGATCGTCCGCGGCGCGATGGACGAGGTCCGCGCGTCGCTCGGCGGCATCGAGCACTGCGAGGTCCAGGCCGAGCGCCGCGTCGGCCGCGGCGGCTGCGTCGTACGCACGCCGGTCGGCGACGTCGACGCCCGCGTGGAGACCAAGCTCGAGCGGGCGCGCGAGGTCGTGGCATCCGCGCTCGCGCGCTCATGATCCCGGGCCTGCCCGCCGATAGGTAGTCCGTGTTCGCCCTCCTGGACACTGCGCTCGCGGCCGTCGAGGCCCCCGACGCGCTGGACGAGGCCTCGCTGGCCATCCGCGAGGCCGACCTGCACCGCCGCCACGGCCGCGTGGCCGACCTGATCGGCCTGATCGTCGAGGCCACCGGCCTCGAGGCCGAGGTGGGCGAGGTGTGCTCGATCGAGACCGGCCGCGGCCGCCCCGACGTGCCCGCCGAGGTCGTCGGCTTCCGGGCCGGCCGCACGCTGCTGATGGCGCTCGGCGACGCGACGGGCATCGGCCCGGGCGCGCGCGTCACCGCCTCCGGGCAGCCGCTGACCGTGGACGTCTCGGACGCCCTGCTGGGCCGCGCGCTGGACGGGCTCGGCCGGCCGCTGGACGGCAAGGGCCCGATCGAGAACGCGCACTGGCGCGCCGCCGAGTCCGCGCCGCCCGACCCCCTTTCCGCGCCCGCGGATCACCGACCGCGTGTCGCTCGGCGTGCGGGCGCTCGACGCGCTCGTGCCCTGCGGCCGGGGTCAGCGCCTGGGCATCTTCGCCGGCTCGGGCGTCGGCAAGTCGTCGCTGCTGGGCATGATCGCCCGCTCGACCTCGGCCGAGATCAACGTGATCTGCCTGGTCGGCGAGCGCGGTCGCGAGGTCGTGGAGTTCATGGAGCGCGACCTCGGGCCCGAGGGCCTGGCCCGCTCCGTGGTGGTCTGCGCCACCTCCGACCAGCCGGCGCTCGTGCGGCTGAAGGCGGCGTTCACCGCCACGGCGATCGCCGAGCACTTCCGCGATCAGGGCCGCGACGTGATGCTGATGATGGACTCGGTCACGCGCTTCGCCATGGCCCAGCGCGAGGTCGGCCTGGCCATCGGCGAGCCGCCCGCCACCCGCGGCTACACGCCGAGCGTGTTCGCCATGCTGCCGAAGCTGCTCGAGCGCTCGGGCACCTCGCCGCGCGGCTCGATCACCGGGCTCTACACCGTGCTGGTGGACGGCGACGACATGAACGAGCCGATCGCCGACGCCGTGCGAGGCATCCTCGACGGCCACATCGTGCTCTCGCGCAAGCTCGCCCACGCCGGCCACTACCCGGCGATCGACGTGCTGGCCTCCGTGTCGCGCCTCGTCGGCGAGATCGTCACGCCCGACGTCCGGGTCGCGGGCAACGCGGTGCGCGGGCTGATGGCCACGTACAAGGAGAAGGCCGACCTCATCTCGATCGGCGCCTACCAGCCGGGCGCCGACACGGCGACGGACGCGGCGATCCACGCCCGCGCCCCGATCGACGCGTTCCTGCGCCAGGGCGTCACCGAGCCGTCGACGGCCGAGCAGGCCGACCACTTCCTCGCCCAGCTGGCCACGCTGGCCCCGGCCGAGCCGGTCCTCGCGGCGCCGGTGGTCGAGGGCGTCGTGGAGCCGCCCGGCGGCGGGACGCCGCTGCACAGCGCCATCCCGCCTCTTCACATCCCCGCCTAGCCAGGGATCCTGACGATCTGCCCCGTGCGCGGGGTGAGCACCGGCAGCCCGGCGCGGCGCGCCGCGGCCACGACGGCGTCGACGGCCTCGGGGCTCGAGCAGTGCAGGTCGCCGGGGGCGCCGCGCAGCCAGAAGACGTACGAGCGCGTCCCCTCGGGGTGGCGGCGGGCGAGCCCGTCCTGCAGCAGCAGGTGGGCGCGGTCCGGGCGGGCGGCGACGTCGCCCAGCGTGTAGACGCCGTGTGCCGTGAGCTCGGCGAGGGCGGTCATCAGGCGGGTGCGGAGCTGGAGGGTCACCGGCGTAGTCGAGCCGATCGGGGTCAACGGCCGGTAGCGACCGGGTAAACGCCTGGCAACCTCGGGGCGGCGCCGGTAGCGTCCACATGAGAGGCGCATGGAGTTCCGGGTGCTCGGGCCACTGGAGGTGCTGAACGGCGAGCGGCCGCTCGCCCTCGGCGGGCGCAAGCCGCGAGCGCTGCTCGCCCGGCTGCTGCTGGAGCCCAACCGGACGGTGTCGGTCGAGCAGCTGGTCGACGATCTGTGGGGCGAGGACGTGCCGGACTCCGCGGTCAAGATGGTCCACATCCACGTGTCCCAGCTGCGCAAGGCGCTGCCGGACGGCGTCCTGCACACGCATCCGCCGGGCTATGCGCTGGAGGTCGAGCCGGAGGCGATCGACCTGGTGCGGTTCGAGCGCCTGCGCGATGCCGGCCGGGCTGCGCTCGACGCCGGCGACGCGGCCACGGCGGCCGCCCGGCTGCGGGAGGCGCTGGAGCTGTGGCGCGGACTGCCGCTGGCCGAGTTCACCGAGCCGTTCGCCCGCGCCGAGGCGGCGCACCTGGAGGAGCGTGGGCGCGTCTGCCTCGAGGACCGCATCGACGCCGAGCTGGCGCTCGGCCGCCACGACGACCTGGCCGGCGAGCTCGAGACCCTCGTGGGCCGCCAGCCGCTGCGCGAGCGCCTGCGGGCGCAGCTCATGCTCGCGCTCTACCGCTCGGGTCGCCAGGCCGATGCGCTCGCCGCCTACCGCGAGTTCCGCGCGGTGCTCGACGAGGAGCTGGGGCTCGAGCCGTCGTCGCGGATCCGCGAGCTCGAGGCGCGGATCCTGCGCCAGGACCCCGGGCTCGAGGTCGTCGCGCCGGCCGCCGAGGGGCGCCGCGGGATGGAGCCGATCCGCTACGTGGAGACCGACGGCGGGCACTCGATCGCCTACCAGGTGGTCGGCGACGGCCCGCTCGACATCGTGTTCGTCCACGGCTGGGTGTGTGCGTTCCAGGCAGCGTGGGAGTGGCCGGCGCTCGCCTCGTTCTACGAGCGGCTGACGCGCATGGGCCGGCTCATCCTGTTCGACAAGCGCGGCACCGGCCTCTCGGACCGCGTGCAGGGCGTGGCGCCGCTGGAGGAGCGGATGGACGACGTGCGCGCGGTCATGGACGCCGCCGGCTCCGACCGCGCGGCGCTGCTCGGCGTCTCCGAGGGCGGGCCGATGGTCGCCCTGTTCGCCGCGACCCACCCGGACCGCACGGCGGCGCTGGTCACCATGGGGGCCTACGCCCGCCGCAACTGGGCGCCGGACTATCCGATCGGGCGCCGGCCCGAGCAGGACACCTGGCTGCGGCCGACGCCCGAGCAGTGGGGCCGGTACGCGGCCAGCCGCTTCCTCGACGAGCGGGCGCCGTCGGTGGCCGGCGACGAGGAGGCGATCCGCTGGTACACGTCCTACCTGGTCCGCGGCGCCAGCCCGGCGGCCGTCGCCCAGATCACGGACATGAACGAGCGCATCGACGTCCGCCACGTGCTGCCCACCATTCGCGTGCCCGCTCTGGTCCTCTACCGCGGCCAGGAGTACCTGCGCGAGGCCAACCGCTACATGGCCGCGCGGATCCCCGCGGCCCGCGTGGTCGAGCTGCCGGGCGCCGACCACCTGCCCTGGGAGGGCGACCAGGAGAGCGTGCTGGACGAGATCGAGCGCTTCCTCGGCGAGGCCCGCGCCGAGCCCGAGCCCGACCGCATCCTCACCACCGTGCTCGAGGCCGAGCTGCCCGAGGCCGGCCGTCCCGGGCTGCGCGGCGCGCTGGCCCGCTTTCGCGGCCAGGAGCTCGACGCTCCCGCCGGGCGCGTACGCGCGAGCTTTGACGGGCCGGCCCGCGCGCTGCGCTGCGCGGTCGCGCTGCAGGACGCCGGCGCCGGGCCCGCCGGCGTGCACACCGGGGAGTGCGAGCTGGCGGACGGGCGCCTGCGCGGCGCCGCGCTGGAGATCGCCGCCGGCCTCGCCGCGGCCGCGCGGCCGGGCGAGGTGCTGGCCTCCTCCACCGTCCACGACCTCGTGGCCGGGTCCGGCGTGTGCTTCGCCGAGCGCGGGGCGGTGGCCGTGCCCTTGGACGGGCGCGTGCGGGAGTGGCGGGTGTTCGCGGTGGCGCGGTAGGAGGTCGCCTACACTCGCGCGCCATGAGCCGGTCCCAGCGCCTCGTCTTCCTCGGCCTCGCCGTCGTCGTGATCGTCGTCGCGGTGCTCGTGATCAAGCCCGGCGGCAAGACGAAGTCCAGCGGCCCGGCCACCGTCGTGGTCGAGAACGCCAAGCCCGTGGGCGGCGTCAAGGAGCTGACCTACAACAAGGGCGACACGATCGACCTGACCGTGAAGTCGGACACGGCCGACGAGGTGCACTTCCACGGCTACAACGTCCACAAGGACGTGAGCAAGGGCGGCTCGGTCCACTTCCGGTTTCCGGCGACGATCGACGGCAAGTTCATCGTCGAGCTCGAGAACCACAAGCAGACGCTGGCCGATGTGACGGTCGAGCCGTAGTCAGGCGCCTCGTTGCGCCGGCGAACGGCTGGCTTGTAGGAGTGGGTGAGCCTGCCGCCGCGCACGATCGATCGCCTCCGCGCGCGAACCGCCCACACTCGACCGCGCTCGCCACGTCGTCGGAATCGAGTGGCAGGTTTGAGACCCATGACGTCGCAAACCCAGCACTCGATTTCGCGGCCGCTCGAAAACGATCATCCCGCCCGGCGCGGAATCTCCTCACCTCCCTACCCAGCCAGCCGTTCGCCGGCCCCGCCCGGCGGCCTCACAGATCGACCGAGCGCCCCAACCCCGCCGCGAGCGCGGCCGAGAGCGCCAACTCGGCCCCCGCAGCGTCCTCGGCCACGTGGCCCATCGCCTTGTAGACCGTGATCTCCTCCGCGCTCACCCGGCCGGGCGCGCGGCCGTCCAGGACCTCGCCGAGCTCGAAGGCGCGGGCGGCGTCGAGGCCGGCCAGCTCGGCCGCTCCGGCGGGCGGCGGGGCGAAGGCGGCGGGGCGCGACTCGACGACGAGGCGGCCGACGGCGGCCAGCGCCGGGTCGAGCTCGCCGCCGGGCGGGGCGTAGCCGACGGAGCTGACGTGGGTGCCGGGCGCGACGTCGGCGGCGCGCAGCACGGGCTCGGCGGACGAGGTGGTGAGGCAGATCACGTCCGCGTCGCCGGGCGCGTCCGCCGCCGGCACGCCGAGGCGCTCTGCGGCGCCCGGGTCGCGGGCCACGAGCCGGATGTCGGCGAACTCGCGGACGAGCGGCAGCATGCGCAGGTGCGCGCGGGCCTGGACGCCGGAGCCGACGATGGCCAGCGTCCGCGCGTCCGCGCGGGCGCACTCGCGGACCGCCAGCGCCGCGGCCGCGGCCGTGCGCAGCGCGGTGATGTGCTCGCCGTCCATCAGCGCGAGGCAGCGCCCGGTGCGCGCGTCGAACAGGCAGATCACGGCTTGGTGGGCCTCCAGCCCGAGCGCGGCGTTTCCCGGGAAGACGCCGACGAGCTTGACCACCACCGCGCCGCCGGTGCGGTGACCCGGCATGGTGAGCAGCGCGCCGTCGGGGAGCGTCACGCCCGAGCGCGGCGGTGCCTGCATGTCGCCCGCCGACAGCGCCTGCAGGCCCTCGCCGACCGCGTCGAGCAGCGCCCGCGGGTCCAGGCACGCCTCGACCTCGCGCCTGGACAAAATGAGCATTCGGCGCAGGCTACTTCAGGCCTGGACCCCATTTGCCGATGGAGGATGCGTGGAGACGCCCTCCTTCACGTTCCCGCTCGAGCGGGTCCGTTCCCTCCGTGAGCGCGCTGAAGAGCGTGCCCGCGAGGAGCTGTCCGCCGAGCTGCGCACCCGAGACGAGCTGTCCGCCGCCCTGCAGGCGGCGCACGACGCCGTCGACGCCGCGCGCGCGGCGAGCCGCCACGCCGCCGCCTCCGGCCGCGTGGCGGTCACGGAGCTGCTCGGGCGCCAGACCTTCATCGAGCGGCGCGAGCAGCTGCGCGCCGAAGCCTCGCTCGACCTCGACCGCCAGGAGGCCGAGGTCGCGGTGAGCCGCCAGCGGCTCGCCGCGGCGGCGCGCGACCGCCAGGCCATCGACAAGCTCAAGGAGCGCCGCAAGGCCGAGCACGAGGCCGAGTGGGCGCTGAAGATCCAGAACCAGCTCGACGAGCTGGCGCTCGCGGTCCATCGCCGCGGCGGGGCCCTCGCGGCATGAGCATCGACAGCGTGATGAGCCGGGTCGAGCAGATCCAGGCGATGCTGGCCGGCGTCACCACGACGCCCGCGAGCCCGAGCGCCGCGAGCTTCTCCAGCGCGCTGGCCGACGCCTCGACGTCCGCCGCGCTGAGCGACGACTCCACGACCACCGACCCGACGGCGGCCACGGGCACGCTCGCCTCGCTGTCCTCGCCGGTCGGCGGCACCGCGAGCTACGGCACGACCGCGACGACCGGCGGCGACCTGCCGTCGAGCGTCCCCTACGCCGCGCAGATCACCGCCGCGGCCAACGCGAACGGGATCGATCCCGCGCTGCTGGCCGGGCTGATCAAGCAGGAGTCCGGCTTCAACCCGAACGCCGGCTCGGGCGCGGGCGCGCGCGGGCTCACGCAGCTGATGCCGTCCACCGCGGCCGGCCTCGGCGTGACCAACGTCCTCGACCCGGCGCAGTCGATCCAGGCCGGGGCGAAGTACCTGAAAGACCAGCTCGACACGTTCGGCGGCGACGTCACCAAGGCGCTCGCGGCCTACAACGCCGGCCCCGGGGCCGTGAAGCGGTTCGGCGGGGTGCCGCCGTACGCCGAGACCCAGAACTACGTCCGCGCCGTGCAGGCGAACGCGGCCGCCTTCCGTTCCTCCACCTCATGAGGTCCATGACCACCGACCGCCCCGCCACGCCGGCGCCGCGCTCCAGCGCGCTCGCCGACCGTGCCGCCTCCCCCGCGAGCCGCCCCTCCACGGCTCCGTCCGACACCTTCGCGCTGCTGCTCGGCGCCGCCAGGCCCGCGCAGGCGGACTCGCAGCCGGCGTCGCGGCCGTCCGCGCCGGCGCGCCGGCCCGACTCGTCCGAGCGCTCGCAGCAGAACGACCGCGCCGAGCACCGCCGGCCCGACAAGCCGCGCGCACCGCGCTCCGACGACGCCGACCACGGCGCCGCGGCCGACGCATCGGCCGCCCCGGCCGGCGCCGCGTCCGCCCAGGACGGAACGGCGACCGCGACCGAGGCGCCCGCGTCCGGGACGCCCGCCGCGCTGCTGGCCGCCCAGCTCTCCAGCCCGCTGCCCGCCGCTCCGGAGCCGCCGCCGGCGCCCGCCGTGCCCGCTGCTCCGGGCACCGCCCCGCTGCCCGCGTTCGGGCCCGGCCAGACCGTCCCGGCCGGCAGCGCCACCCAGCCGCCCGCCGGCCAGCCCGGCCCGGGCGCCCCGCTGCCCGGCCAGGCGCCGGTCGACACCGCCGCCCCGGCCGACTCGCTGCCGCCCGCGCCGCCCGCCGCCGCGCCGGCGCCGCGCAAGCCCTTCGGCCAGCTGCTGTCGCCGGCCGCCGCCAAGCCCGCCCAGGGCGCTGTCGCAGCGTCTGCGGTCGCCGCCCCGGCGGCCGCCCCGGCCGATCCGGCCACCGCGGTCGCGGCCGTGACCGCCGCGCCGAAGACGGCCGACGCCACCTCGGCGCCCGCCGCGCCGGCCGCGGATGCCACGACCAAGCCGGCTGACGCTCCCGCCGCCGGGCAGCCGCCGACCATGCCGCCGTTCGCCGCCGGCATCGCCGCGCCGGCCACCGGCTCCACCCCCACGGCCGCGGCCACCCGCCTCGTCCCGATGGGGCGGGTCGTGGAGAACACCGCGGCGCTGCTGCACCTCGCCGCCGACCGCGGCGTCACGCACGCGCGGCTCAACCTCAAGCCGGTCGAGCTCGGCGGCATCGAGGTGCGCCTGCGGTCGACCGCCGAGGGCGTCAGCGCGCAGCTCGTGGCCGACTCGCCCGAGGCGGCCAGGATGCTCTCGCAGGCCGGGGACGACCTGCGCAAGCAGCTGGCCGACCAGAACGTGAACCTGCTCTCGCTCGACGTCTCGACGTCCGGCGAGCAGCAGCAGAGCGCGGCGCAGTTCGGCGCCGACGCCGGTGCCGACGACGGCTACGGCCGCTCGTCCGGCCGCCTGCGCCCCGCCGGCCCGGCCGGCGGCGACGAGGTCGCCGCCCCGGCACCCACCGAGTCCACCCTTCTCCTGCCCACCGGCGTCCTCGTCGACGTCCTCGCCTGACCCTCCACCCGGAAGACATGTCCGCCATCGGCAACACCACACCCACCAGCTCCACCACCGGCACGGCCATCCAGAGTGGCTCCACCTCGGTGACGAACCCGAACGCGACCCTCGACAAGGACGGGTTCCTGAAGATGTTCGTCGCCCAGATGCAGAACCAGGACCCGTCGAGCTCCCAGGACCCGAACCAGTCGACGCAGGAGATGGCGACGTTCTCCATGGTCGAGCAGATCACGAACCTCGTCACCCAGGAGCAGGGCGTGGCCCAGCAGCTGGGCACGATCAACGCCGTCGGCCTGATCGGCCGCACGGTCTCCTATGCGGACACCAGCGGCAACCTGCAGAGCGGCGTCGTCAAGAGCGTGTCCACCACCCCGGCGGGCGCCTCGACGCTCACCGTCGGCGACCAGACCGGCGTCGATCCCACGTCCATCACCCAAGTCGCCTGATCCGGCGGCCCTACTGACTCACACAGGAGCCGATTCCCCATGATGCGAGGAATGTTCACCGCGATCAGCGGCCTGAAGCAGCACCAGACGATGCTCGACGTGACCGCCAACGACATCGCCAACGTCAACACCATCGGCTACAAGAGCTCGCGGGTCACGTTCCAGGACACGCTGACCCAGCTGCAGCGCGGCGCCGTCCGGCGCGAACACCAACACCGGCGGCTCGAACGCGGCGCAGGTCGGCCTCGGCGTCGGGCTGGGCTCGATCGACAACCTGATGACCGGCGGCGCGCTGCAGACCACCGGCCACCCGCTGGACGTCGCGATCCAGGGCGACGGGTTCCTGCGGTCGGCGAGGGCGCCCCGACCGGCCGCCGCCCGACCGACGCCGAGCGCAGTACACCCGCGCCGGCAACTTCCCGTCGACACCAGGGCTACCTGACGACCCAGGGCGGCCAGTACGTGCTCGGCTACGCGATGCCGGCGCGCCACCGCCCCGACCGTGCCGATCAAGATCCCGGCCGGCGCCACCGGCATCGCCATCGACCGACGGGCGGCGTGTCCTACGTCGACCCGGCGACCAGCACGCGCGTCACCGCCGTACCGGATCACGCTCGCCACGTTCCCGAACGAGGGCGGCCTGGAGCGCGTCGGCGACAACATGTGGGACGACGTCGGCCAACTCCGGCACGCGCGGTCGTCAACCTGCCCGGCGTCGGGCGGCACGGGCACCCTGAGCCGCCGGCGCGGTCGAGATGTCCAACGTCGACCTCGCCCAGACGTTCACGAACATGATCATCGCCCAGCGCGGCTTCCAGGCGAACTCGCGCGTCATCTCGACGGCCGACGAGATGCTCCAGGACCTCGTGAACCTCAAGCACTAGTCACGTCGCACGCAGGTCGGACTCGCTTGGCAGGCCCCTCGGAGGCGTCACGGCCGGGCGAGGACGACCGGAGGGCGAAACCTGTTCCGCTCGACGGGCCCGGCACGCGCCGGCCCCTTTTGCGCTTAAGGCGCTAGAACATCTGCCGATCAATTGACTGTGATCCGTCTTCACCGCCTATCCGCGCGGGCTGAGGCGTTCTACCTCAACCCCGACCTGATCGTCGCCATCGACACGACGCCCGACACGGTGATGACCCTGACCACGCACAGAAGGTGCTCGTCAAGGATCCGGCCGACGAGGTCGTCGCGGCCATCCACGCGTGGCGCGCCTCGATCCTGGCCGCGTCGCTGCCGAGCGCCCCCCGGCGCCGCAGCGAGGCCAGCCTGGCGCTCGTGCGCGGCGACCGCGGCCGTAGCCGGCAACCCCCGCGACGCACAAGGAGCCGACGCGATGAAGGCCGCATCCGCGATCGGGCTCGGCGTCGCGATCGTCGGCCTGTTCCTCGGCCCGACGATGGAGGGGTCACGTCTCCGCGATCATCAACCCGTCCGGCGATGATCATCGTGCTCGGCGGGACGTTCGGCGTGACGATCGCCGGCGCGAGCATGGAGCCATGAAGGCGATCCCGAAGCTCTACATGCGGCGCTCAACTCGGCCGCCGCAGGACCTCGACGCAAGGTCACGAGCTCGTCGGCTTCGCCGAGCGCGCCCGCCGCGACGGCCTGCTGGCGCTCGAGGAGGGCCGCAGGCGATCGAGGACGACGTTCACCCGGAAGGGCCTGCAGCTCGTCGTCGACGGCACCGACCCCGACCTCGTGCGCCGAGATCCTCGAGTCCGAGGTCGACGCCATGAAAAGCGCCACGCCGTCAAGGCCTCGCCGTTCGACAAGGCCGGCGGCTTCGCCCCGACGATGGGCATCATCGGCACCGTCTTGGGGCTCATCCACGTGCTGGCGCACCTGGCCGCCCCGGCGACGCTCGGCCCGTCGATCTCCGGCGCGTTCATCGCCACGCTGATGGGCGTCGGCTCGGCCAACGTCGTCTTCCTGCCGATCGGCAACCGCCTGAAGTCGCTCGTCGCGGCAGGAGGTCGACGCGCGTGCTGGTCCTCGAGGGCATCCTCTCGATCCAGTCCGGCGACAACCCGCGCGTCGTCCGGAGAAGCTCATGACCTTCGTCCCGCCCGCGCAGCGCGCGCCGGCCGACGGACGACGGCCAACGCCGGCTGGCCGAGGCCGCCGAAGGCGGCCGCGTAGCGGCGCATGCCATGGCGGCGCAGCGTCGACACAGGCGCGGTCACGGCGACCACGAGGAGGCCACGATGAGCGATGAGCGCTGGCTGCTCACCTTCGCGGACATGATCACGCTGCTGATGGCGCTCTTCATGGTGCTGTTCTCGATCTCCTCGGTGAACAACTCCAAGCTCGACGTCGCTGCAGCAGTCGCTCCAGGACGCGTTCTCGGGCGCGTCCTGCCGGGCGGCAAGGCGCTCATGGAGAGCGGCAGCGAGACGTCGCCCAAGCGGGCCGCCGCCGACGCCGCCGCTCCCGTCGCTGAGCGCCGCTGACGTCGGCGGCGCCACCAGCGTCGGCCCCGAAGAGCGCCGCCGCGGCCCAAGAAGGCCGCGGCCGAGCAGCAGGACTTCCAGGCGCTCAAGCGCCGGGTCGACGCGCTGGCCGCGCAAGGCCGGGCTGCAGGGCAAGGTGACTGACCACCGTCGCGCCGGCGCGGGCTCGTCATCCGGATCCTGACGGACAAGCTGTTCTTCGCCTCCGGCTCGGCGCAGCTCAAGCCGGGGGCGCTGGGCCTGCTCGACAAGATCGGCGGCGATCCTGCGCGGCGAGCGCAAGCACCCGATCGTCGTCGAGGGCTACACCGACTCCCAGCCGATCAGCGGCTCGCAGTACCCGTCCAACTGGGAGCTGTCGGGCGCCCGCGCGGCGGCCGTCGTGCGCGACTTCGCCACGGACGGCGTCGACCCGCGCCGCCTGAGCTTCACCGGCTACGGCTCGACGATGCCGATCGCCACCAACTCGACGGCCGCCGGGCGCAGCACAACCGCCGCGTGGAGGTCGTCCTCCCGCGCATCAACTCGAACCAACTGCCACGGAGTCATCTTCGCGCAAGGAGGCGCACCAACATGGTCAAGAAGATCGTCACCCAGTCATCGTCCTGATCGTCGCTGCTCGGCGGGGTCTACAAGTTCGTCATCGCCAAGCCGGCGGCGGCCAAGCCCAAGCCGAAGGTCGACGGCACGGTCTACATCCTGCCCAAGGAGTTCCTCGTCAACCTGTCCGACGACCGCTTCGCCAAGCTCGACGTCGCGCTCGTGTTCGCCAAGGGCGACACGTCGGTCCCGCGCGGCCGGCGGCGAGGGCGCGCGCACCGTCGCCGGACGGCTTCGGCGCGATGCCCGAGGAGGCCGTCGTGCGCGACATCATCACCGATGACCTCACCGACGCGAAGGCCGACGACCTGATCACGGCCAAGGGCCGCGCCGGCGTCAAGGAGGAGATCCTCAAGCACCTCAAGGCGCAGACCGATGTAAAGGTCGACGACATCCTGTTCACCGACGTCACCGTGCAGTAAGCGAAACCCTATGGCCGAAACAGTCGACTACGCGCCCTTCGAGACCACGCTCCGAGCCGGGCCCGCGGCGGCCCAGCCGCACGCGGTCACGGCCGAGGAGCTCGCCCGCCTGCACGACGTGCCGGTGGAGCTGGCGGTCGAGGTCGGGCGCACGAAGATGACCATCCGCGAGGCGCTCGCGCTCGGGCCCGGCTCGATCGTGACGCTCAACCGGCTGGCCGGCAAGCCCGTGGACCTGCTGGTCAACGGCAAGCCGATCGCCCGCGGCGAGGTCGTCGTGATCGACGAGGAGTTCGGCCTGCGGGTCACCGAGGTGCTGGAGTCCGAGTCGGGCTCCGGCGCCGACGAAGGCTAAACCGCCCCGGCGCGGTATACGGGCGGTGTGCACCGCCCGGCACGCGCCCTCGCCGCCTTCTGGCGCAAGGCCTATGGGGACAACCTCACGGGCCTTGCGTCGATGGTGGCCTACAGCCTGCTGCTGTCGATCTTCCCGCTGGCGCTGATCGCGCTGTTCGTGGCCGGGCGGGTCCTGCGCTCGCCCGAGCTCGCCGACTCGGTCATCGCCGACGTGCAGCGGATCTTCCCCACGGCGGCGCGCGGGACGATCACCGCGGGCGTGCGCCGGCTCGAGCAGTCCTCGACCACCGTCGGCCTCGTCGCCGTGGTCTCCTCGCTGTGGGTCAGCGCGTCGTTCTGGGGCGCGCTGGACACGGCGTTCTGCCGCATCTACCAACTGCCCTGCCGCACCTGGGTGCGGCAGAAGGTGTTCGGGCTGGGGATGCTCGTGGTGGTGCTCGTGCTGATCGCCGCGAGCGTGCTCGTGCCGACGCTGCAGGCCGTGATGGTCAACGGCGCCGGCGACCTGCCGTTCGGCCTGGACCGGGTGCGCGGCCTCGTCTACGCGATCTCGTTCGCCGCCGGCCTGGCGGTGCTGTTCGCGGCGCTGTGTCTCACCTACTGGCTGGTGCCCAAGGGGAAGATGCCCTGGACGGCCATCTGGCCGGGCGCGCTCGGGGCCACGCTGGCCATCGGCGTCGTCGACTTCGTCTTCCCCCTCTACATCGCGAACTCGTCGACGCTGCGGATCGGCGCGTCGGCCGTCTTCGTGCTGATCGCGCTCGTCTGGTTCTACGCGCTGGCGATGATCCTGCTCGCCGGCGCCGTGGTCAACGACCTGCGGCTGACGTCGCAACGCTGACCCGGGGGAACGAGCGGTGCGCCGGCACCGCGCGCTGCCACAGCCGGCGCGGCGCCGGGTGCTCGGCCGGCCGGGCGGGTTGCCGCGGGTAGGTGCGATGACGGGGCGGGCGGGAGTGGGCCATGGGCGCCATCCGACCACGCGCGGAGGCCGCGATCTTCGGACCGGCGGTCGGACATGCGGCGCCTGTTCAAGGACCGCGGGGCCCCTGCCGATAGGAGCCTTGAGCCTGATCCGGGCTCACTCCCTCGGTTGAGATGCGGACTTCCCCTGCCTTCATTCCCGCGGCCGCTGCCGGCATCGGCAGCCTGCTGCTCGCCCCCGCGGCCTACGCCGCCGGCACCGGCGAGAACACGCCGCTGAACCTCTCCGACAACACCACGACCCAGGCGGCGCACGTCTCCTCGGGCGGCGGGATCGCCCGGACGATCGTCGGCCTCGTCGTGGTCTGCGCCGTCATCTACGGCATCACCTGGCTGCTCAAGCAGGTCAAGCCAGCCAAGGAGCAGCCGCCTCCGGCACGAGCCTCGAGTCGCTGGCCACGCTGCCGCTCGGCACCAACCGCTCGCTGCACCTGGTGCGCGCCGGCACGCGAGCTCGTGCTGGTCGGCGTCGGCCGAGCACGGCGTCACGCCGATCCGCCGCTACAGCGAGGCCGAGGCGATCCAGCTCGGCCTGCTCGACGGCACGACCGGCGCCACGCTCGACGTGCTGCCCGAGGGCCCGGCGCCGGTGCGCCGCCCGCAGACGGTCGGCGGCCTGCTCGACGCGCTGCGCGCCAAGACGGTGGTCAAGTGATCCCGTGGTCACGCCCCACGTGGCGGCCGACGGCTCCAACGCCGTCCAGCTCCTGCTGCTCGTCGGCGGCATCACGCTGGTCCCGGCGCTGCTGTTCGCGGTCACGGGCTTCACGCGCATCCTGATCGTCCTCGGCTTCATCCGCCAGGGCCTGGGCACGCCGACCGCGCCGCCGAACCAGGTGCTGGTGGGCATCGCGCTCTTCCTGACGCTCTTCGTCATGAGCCCGACGTTCAAGGCGATCAAGACGAGGCCTACGACCCGCTGCAGAAGCACCAGATCACGCAGACCCAGGCGCTCGAGCGCGCCCAGGAGCCGCTGCGCGAGTTCATGTTCCAGCAGACGCGGACCAAGGACCTCGCGCTGTTCGTCAAGCTCGCGAACCTCAAGAACGTCAAGACGCGCACGGACGTCCCGACCTACGTCCTGATCCCCGCGTTCATCATCTCCGAGCTCAAGACGGCGTTCCAGATCGGCTTCCTGATCTTCCTGCCGTTCCTGGTCATCGACCTCGTCGTCAGCTCGACGCTGATGTCGATGGGGATGATGATGCTGCCGCCGGTCTTCATCTCGCTGCCGTTCAAGATCCTGCTGTTCGTCCTGGTCGACGGCTGGAACCTCGTCACCCGATCCCTCGTGCAGAGCTTCCACTGACATGGACGCAGGACACCGTCGTCAGCCTCGTCGTCGGCGATGATGTCGGTCACCGTCAAGGTGGCGCGCCGATGCTGCTCGTCGGCCTCGTCGTCGGCCTGGTCGTCTCGATCTTCCAGGCCGTCACGCAGATCCAGGAGCAGACGCTCTCCTTCATCCCGAAGATCCTCGCCCTGGTCGCCGTGATGGCGATCGCCGGCCCGTGGATGCTCGACCACGCTCGTCTCCTGGACACGCGGAGCTCTGGACGCGCGATCCCGAACTACGTCGGGTCCTGAGCGTGAACGTCAACGAGCTGCTCGCTCGGTTCTGCGAGCAGCAGGTCGCTGCCTTCTTCCTCGTCCTGGCCCGCGTGTCGCCGCTGTTCGTGCTCGGCGCCGCTGTTCAGCTCCAAGCTGATCCCGGCGCGCGTGCAAGGGCGTCGTCGCCGTGGCGCTGGCCGTCGGCCTGACGCCCGGTCGTCTCGCGCCACGGCGACGATCGACCTGCGACACGCTGCGCGTTCGACCTGCTGATGCTCAAGGAGCTGCTGGTCGGCCTGGCGTTCGCCTACGCGCTCGGCGCGCTGTTCGCCGCCGTGCAGGCCGCGGGCGCGCTGCTCGACACGCTGATCGGCTTCTCGTTCGGCGCGCCGGTCGACCCGGTCAACGGCAACCAGTCGACGGTCCTCTCGCAGCATCTACGCGCTGTTCGGCGCGGCGATCTTCATCGCCATCGGCGGCGACGCCTGGGTCATCCAGGGCCTCGCCCGCACCTACGACGTCGTCGCCGCTCGACCGGGCGCCGGACGCTCGGCTCGCTCGTCGCCGGCGCCCAGACGGCGTTCTCGGCGATCTTCGTCTCGGCGCATCGAGATCGCCGCGCCCGGTGCTCGCTCGCGCTGATCCTCACCGACGCCGCGTTCGGCGTCGTCTCGCGCGTCGTGCCGCAGCTCAACATCTTCGCAGTCGGCTTCCCGGCCAAGGTCGATGGTCGGCCTGACTGCTGATCGGCGTCTCGCTGCCGTTCGTCGCCGGCTGGATCATCGGCGACTCAGCTCGCAGACGTCGGCCGTCCTCCAGGCGCTGCACGCGCTCCGGGTGGCCTGATGGCCGACGAACAAGACCGAGAAGGCAACTCCCAAGCGCCGCGAAGAGGCGCGCAAGAAGGGGCAGGTCGCGCGCTCCGCCGACCTCAACGGCGCGGTCGTGCTGATGGCCGGCCTGGTCGCCTCTCGGCGCTTCGGGCCGAAGATGCTCGAGCAGATGCGCGAGCGGCATGACGCGACGCGATCGCGCTCGATGTCCGACGCCGGACGTCGTCAGCGCCCGCAGGACATCGCGAGCCTGGTCGATGATGGTCGGCACGCACGTCGGCGCTGGCCGTCGCTGCCGATCGCGCTCGTGTGCATGCTGGCCGGCGTGGCCGCCAGCGTCGGGCAGGTCGGCTTCAAGCCGTCGTTCGCACGGCGCTGAAGCCCGAACTTCAAGCAGCTCAACCCGGCCAGCGGGCATCAAGAACATGTTCGGCCCGAACACGCTCGTCGAGGCGGCCAAGTCGATCGCTCAAGGTCGTCGTCGGTCGGCGTCGATCGCCGCCATCGCCGTGTACCCGAAGATCGACCAGCTCGGCGCGCTGGTCGGCACGCCGCCGGAGGCTCTGATCCCGCCAGATCGCCCACATGATGCTGTCGCTCGCCCAGCGCGCCGCGCTCGCCTACCTGGTGATCGCGGCTGGTCGACTTCGTCTGCCAGCGCTACCGCGCACGAGAAGTCGCTGAGGATGGACAAGCAGGAGATCAAGGAGGAGGTCAAGCAGCAGGAGCTTCCTGCCGAGGTCAGAAGTGCGCAGACGCCGCCGGGCAGATGGAGCTCTCGCGGGCGCGCATGATGGCCGCCGTCCCGACCGCCGACGTGGTCGTCACCAACCCGACCCACTACGCCGTCGCGCTGCAAGTACGACGGCCGGGAGCGACGCCCCCGAGGTCGTCGCCAAGGGCGTCGACAACCTCGCGCTTCAAGATCCGCGAGATCGCCAGGCGAGCACGGCGTCACGATCGTCCCCGACCCGCCGCTGGCGCGCACGCTGTACGCCAACGTCGAGATCGGCCACCAGATCCCCGAGGAGCTGTTCGCCGCCGTCGCCCAGCTCCTCGCCTACGTCTACCGCGTCGCCGGCCGCCCGGAGGGCCGCGGCATGAACGACGCTCCTCTCCAAGGCCTGGCAAGCACTCCGACCTCGTCGCCGCCGGCGCCGTGGTGCTGGTCGTCGTGATGATGATCATCCCGCTGCCGCCGTTCGCTGCTGGACCTCTTCATCACGCTGAACATCTCGGCGGCGCTGGCGATCGTCGTCGCGACGATCTACGTCCCGCGGGCGCTGGACTTCTCCTCGTTCCCGAGCGCTGCTGCTGCTGACGACGCTGTTCCGGCTGGCCATCAACGTCTCGGTGACGCGGCTGATCCTGCTGCACGGCGACGCCGGCCACGTCGTCGAGGCGTTCGGCAACTTCGTCGTCGGCGGCAACGTGATCGTCGGCCTCGTCGTCTTCCTGATCCTCGATCGTCATCCAGTTCGTGGTCGATCACCAACGGCGCCGGGCGCGTGGCCGAGGTCGGCGCGCGCTTCACCCTCGACGCCATGCCGGGCAAGCAGATGGCGATCGACGCCGACCTCAACGCCGGCCAGATCACCGACGAGCAGGCGCGCAGCGCCGCGCGCGAGATCGCCCAGGAGGCCGACTTCTACGGCGCGATGGACGGCGCCTCGAAGTTCGTCAAGGGCGACGCGATGGCCGGCATGCTGATCACCGTCGATCAACCTGCTCGGCGGCATCGTCGTCGGCGTCGTCCAGCAGGGCATGCCTTCGCCGACGCCGTCCAGCACTTCTCGCTGCTGACGGTCGGCGACGGCCTCTGCCGCGCAGATCCCGGCGCTGCTGATCTCGGTCGCCACCGGCATCATCGTCACCCGCTCCGCCGGCACGCGACGACCTCGGCACGACGTCGCCACGCAGATCCTCGACCAGCGCAAGGCGCCGCTGGTCGCCGGCGCGATGGTCATCGTCTTCGGCCTCGTGCCGGGCCTGCCGAAGATCCCGTTCTTCATCATCGGCGGCCTTCTGTTCGCCATCGGCTGGACGCTCAAGGACAAGCCGAACTCCGAGCAGGTCGAGGCGGACGAGCGCGCGAAGGCCGCGGCCGCGCCGGCCGGCGACCAGGCGCCAGCTGCCCGCGCCGCGCGACGCCGGCGCTGGAGGCGCTGGCGCTCGACCCGCTCGAGCTGGCGATCGGCTTCGGCCTGGTGCCGCTCGTCGACGCGCAGGCCGGCGGCACGCTGCTGGCCCGCGTCGGCACGATCCGCCGCCAGATCGCCTCCGAGCTCGGCATGGTCATCCCGGCCGTGCGCATCCGCGACGACGTCAGCCTCGACTCGCACGAGTACGTCATGCAGCGTGCGTGGCACGGAAGTTGCGCGCGGCGGCGTGATGGCGGGCCACCATCTGGCCATGGACCCGGGCGACGCCATGGGCCAGCTGCCGGGCATCCCGACCACCGAGCCCGCGTTCGGCCTGCCCGCGGTGTGGATCCCCGACTCGGGCCGCGCCGAGGCCGAGGCGCTCGGCTGGACCGTGGTCGACGGCGAGTCGGTGGTCGTCACGCACCTCACCGAGACGATCCGCAGCCACGCCGCCGAGCTGCTCACCCGCCAGGAGACGCGCCACGCTGCTCGACCAGCTCAAGGACGTCAACGCGGCCGTCGTCGACGAGGTCGTGCCGGACGTGCTCTCGCTCGGCGAGGTCCAGCGCGTGCTGCAGTCGCTGCTGCGCGAGGGCGTCTCGATCCGCGACCTCGGCGCCGATCGCTCGAGGCGATCGGCGACAAGGCCCGCCTCACGCGCGACCCGGCGATGCTCGCCGAGTACGCCCGCCAGGCGCTCGGCCGCACGATCGTCGCGCCGTACCTCGACGCCGAGGGCACGCTGCGCGTCGATCGCCGCTCGACCCGCAGATCGAGCAGGAGATGGCCGAGGCGCTCGTGCAGACCGCCGACGGCGAGTTCCTGGCGATGGACCCGGCGCGCGCCGCACGGCATCGTCGACTCCGCCGCCGCGCAGGTCGAGATGGCGATCGCCACGCGGCCGGCGGCCCGTGCTGCTGTGCTCGGCGCGCGTGCGCCGCCACCTGCGCGCGCTGTGCGAGCAGCGGCTGCCGCAGCTCGCGGTCTGCTCGTACAACGAGATCGCGCCGGGTATCGGGGTAGAGACGACCGGGGTGATCGGCGGTGCTGTAGCCGCCGCGGTCTAGTGCCGATTAGGGGACTAAGAAGCCATGGAATCCTCCACCAGCAACGGGTCCGACGACGTCAAGACCTTCCGCGGGCGCTCGCTCGAGGAGATCCTCCCGCAGATCCGCGCGGAGCTCGGTCCGGACGCCATCGTGCTGCGCCGCCGCGAAGGCCTCGGCGGCGGCGTCGGCGGCTTCTTCCAGCGCCCCTATGTCGAGGTCGACGCGCGCCCGGCGCAGGCGCACGAGCGCCCGCTGGAGATCCGCTCCGACCGCGCCACGGCGGAAGGGCTCTCCTCCCCCGCCGTGCAGGCCCTGTTCGAGCAGGCCACCCCGTTCGCCGACGCACTCGCCGCCGCCGCCCGCCAGGCCGCCGAGGCTGATCCGCGCGAGGCCGACTTCTTCACGCCGAGCGACGCGTTCGCCGCCTCGCTCGCCGAATTGCGCCCGCAGGCGGCGGAGCCGCCGGCGGCCGGCCCGGGCCTGTACGGCCCGCAGCCGAACGCCGACGCGATCGCCCAGGCCGCCCCGCCGGCCGGCGAGACGCCGCCGGCCCCGGAGATGCCGCCGGTGGAGACGCCCGCGCCGGAGACCGCGCCCGCCCTCGAGGCGCTTGCGCCCGAGGCCGACGATCTGGCCGTCGGCGACGTCGAGCCCGACGACGACGTCGCCGCGCCCGCACCCGGCGTGCGCTCGGGTTCCCGCCCCGCGTCCGCCGACACGGCCGAGCAGCGCCTGATCGCCGCCGGGCTCACGCCCGCGCTGGCCGCCGACGTGGTCGGCGAGGCCGTGGCGCACGCGCTCCCGTTCTCCGCCCCGCGCAACCTCAAGCGGCTCGTCCGCACGGCGCTCGCGCGCCGCATCCCCGTGCTGCACGCGCTCGGCCCCGGGCCGCGCACGCTCGCGTTCGTGGGCGGCGGCGGCGCGGGCAAGTCCTCCGCCGTCGCGCACCTCGCGCTCGCCTACGCCGACGCCGGCGCGGATGTCGCGGTGATCGCGCTGCGTGGCGACGGCTCGCTGGCCGGCCGCCTCGAGCCGCTCGGCATCAGCGTGATCCAGGCCGACGACGCCGCCTCCGCGCGCAAGCGGCTGGGCCTGCGCACGCCCCTGGTCACGCTCATCGACACGCCGGCCGCCGGCCCGTCGCACCCCGCGGCGCACGTGAAGACGCTCGCCGCCGACCTGCAGGCGCTCGGCGCCTCTGAGGTCCACCTGGCGCTGCCGGCCACGCTGAGCGCCGCCGCCGCCGGCGAGGTCGCCGCCGCGCTCGCGACGCTCGGCCCCACGCACGTCGCGCTGACCCACACCGACGAGACGGCACGCCCCGGGGCGCCGCTCGAGCTGGCCCTGGCCGCCGGGCGCCCGCTGTCCTACGTCTGCGCCCGCCAGGGCGCGGAGCCCGCCGACCCCGCCACGCTCGCCCAGCAACTGCTCCCCTGATGCCCACTCCCACCGCTCCCACCGCCCCGCCGCTCAAGGCCGGGCAGCACGTCATCGTGCGCACCATCCACATCGGCACCATCCCCGGCACCGTGGAGGCCGCCGACGGCGCCGCGGTCACGGTCGCGCTGACTGTCCGCGACGACCGCTTCAAGCGGCTGCTCGGCCAGGCCATCGCCGTCGAGATGAGCTCGGGCCGCGGGATCTACCGGCACAGCGGCAAGCTCAAGGCCGACCGCGAGGGGACGCTGAGCATCGAGCTCACCGGCGAGGTGGAGCGCATCCAGCGGCGCGAGTTCGTGCGCGTCGACGCCCACGTGACCGTCATCGTCCGCGGCGTCGACGAGCCGCTCGGCGGCGAGACCGTCACGCTCGACATCAGCGGCGGCGGTATCCGCATCTCCGACCCGTGGAGTCTGCCGCTCGGCCTGGACGTCCGCGTGGAGCTCTTCCTGCCCGACTGCGAGCCCGTCAGGGCGCTCGGCCGCGTCGTCCGCGTCGCCGCCAAGAACGAGAAGGGCATCAGCATCGACAGCCTGCCCCGAGCCGACGAGGACCGCATGATCCGCTTCATCCGCGAGCGCGAGCGCCAGGCGATGCGCGCCGCGAGGACCGCCTGATGGCCAAGAAGAACCAGACAGCGGCCGACGGCGCCGTCGAGGCGACGCCGGCTGTGCCGTCGGCGTCGATCGCCGGCCACCCGCGGGCCAAGCTCGCGATCCGCCGCACCCGCTCGCGCGCCGCGTTCATCGTGTTCGTGCTCGTGCTGGCGCTCGGGCACCAGGCCGGCCTGTCGTGGTTCGACGCCACCTGGCGCGCGCTCGTGGCCGGACTCGCGGCGAACGTGATCGCCTGGCGCTGCGCGATCTTCGTCTGGCGCCACCTGATCGTCGCCGAGATGCGCCGGGCCGAGGAGATCTACGCCGAGCGCCGCCGCGAGGCGCGCGAGGCGGCCGAGCGCCGCCGAGACGAGGCCAAGAAGGCCGCGGCCGAGAACCCCAGCTTCCGGGCCGCGTGACGCAGCCGATCCGCCCCGTCGAGTGGCGCGAGCCGTCGGTGACCGCGCCCGGCGCGGTCGAAGCCGTGCCGCGCGTGCGGCTGCTCACGCCCGCCGAGCGCGAGGCCGCCAAGCGCCGGCGCGAGGATTTGCGCAGATTAAAAGGGCCCTCATCAAGTCCCGCGGAGTACGGCCGATCAATCAGCTTGAGGCGACAGGGAGTCGCCTCTGACAGCCCAAAAACCCGATCAACAAGGAGTGTTAGATCATGGGCCTTCGTATCCAGAACAACATCGATGCGTTCAACACGCATCGCCAGCTGCAGATCTCCAGCGACGCGGCTTCGTCGTCGATGGAGAAGCTGTCCAGCGGCTACCGCATCAACCGTGCCGCCGATGACGCGGCCGGCCTCGCCATCTCCGAGCAGATGCGCGGCCAGATCGGGGGCCTGGATCAGGCGCAGCGCAACGCGCAGGACGGCGTCTCGCTCGTGCAGACGGCGGAAGGCAGCCTCGACGAGGTGCACAGCATGCTCCAGCGCGTGCGTGACCTGAAGGTGCAGTACAACAACGGCACCCTCAGCTCGGACGATCAGGACGCGATCGCCGCCGAGGTCTCGCAGATCGGTCAGGAGCTCGGCAACATCGCCAGCCAGACCTCGTTCAACGGCAACAAGCTGCTGAACGGCGCGACGTTCACCTTCCAGGTGGGCGCCAACGACGGCGAGACGATCAGCACCACCGCCGTGACCCTGTCCGGCGCCATCGGCAGCGGCGGCACCGGCGGCCTGGCCGAGCTGACCGCCCTGTCCGACACGGCGTCGGCCAAGGCCGCGCTGTCCTCGGGCTCGCTGTCCGACATCTCCACGATCGACAATGCGATCACCAACATCTCGACCGCCCGTGCCAACTACGGCGCGATCGAGAACCGCCTGAACCACCGTCTGAACAACCTGGCGACCTACCAGGAGAACCTGACGGCGTCCGAGTCGCGGATCCGCGACGTGGACATGGCGTCGGAGATGACGAACTACACGAAGGAGAACATCCTTCAGCAGGCCGGCACGAGCATGCTCGCGCAGGCCAACCAGGCCCCGCAGTCGGTCCTGTCGCTGCTCCGCGGCTAAAGGATCCCTGCAAGTGAGGCGGCGGCGGGCTAAAGCTCGCCGCCGCCTCTGCCGATCACTCCCCTGTATCCGACTGAGCGACACGGAGTCGTTCATTCCCTCACAAGGAGTCGATGGCTAGATGAGCCTCCGCATCCAGAACAACATCGAGGCGTTCAATACGCATCGACAGCTGCAGATCTCCAGCGACGCCGCTTCGGCCTCGATGGAGAAGCTCTCCTCGGGCTACCGCATCAACCGCGCGGCCGATGACGCGGCCGGCCTCGCCATCAGCGAGCAGATGCGCGGCCAGATCGGAGGCCTCGACCAGGCCCAGCGCAACGCGCAGGACGGCATCTCGCTGGTGCAGACGGCGGAAGGGTCGCTGGACGAGGTCCAGTCGATGATCCAGCGCGTCCGCGACCTGAAGGTGCAGTTCAACAACGGCACGCTGGACTCCAACGACCAGGACGCGATCGCCGCCGAGGTGTCGCAGATCGGCCAGGAGCTCAGCGACATCGCCTCGAGCACCTCGTTCAACGGCAACCAGCTGCTCACCGGCAAGACGTTCACCTTCCAGGTGGGCGCCAACGACGGCGAGACGATCAGCACCACCGCCGTGACCCTGAGCGGCGCGATCGCCTCCGGCGGTCTGGCCGAGCTCTCGGCGCTGTCGGACACGGCGTCGGCCAAGGCCGCGCTGTCGACCGGCACGCTGTCCGACATCTCCACGATCGATTCCGCGCTGACCAACATCTCCAGCGCCCGGGCCGGCTACGGCGCGATCGAGAACCGCCTGAACCACCGTCTGAACAACCTGGCGACCTACCAGGAGAACCTGACGTCGTCCGAGTCGCGGATCCGCGACGTGGACATGGCGGCTGAGATGACGAACTACACGAAGGAGAACATCCTTCAGCAGGCCGGCACGAGCATGCTCGCGCAGGCCAACCAGGCCCCGCAGAACATCCTGTCCCTGCTCAAGGGCTGACTTCCCCGGCGCCGCCGGGAAACAGCGCAGCACCGCGAAAGCCCGGCCTCGGCCGGGCTTTCGTCGTCTTCGATGAGAACTTCCTCAAGTTTTCATCTGCGCGACCGATCACCTCGATTGAGGCGACAGGGAGTCGCTTCGGTGCCCTGTAAACCCGATCAAACAAGGAGTGTTAGATCATGGGCCTTCGTATTCAGAACAACATCGATGCGTTCAACACGCATCGTCAGCTGCGGATCTCGAGCAACGCGGCTTCCTCCAGTCGATGGAGAAGCTGTCCTCGGGCTACCGCATCAACCGTGCCGCCGATGACGCGGCCGGCCTCGCCATCAGCGAGCAGATGCGCGGCCAGATCGGGGGCCTGGATCAGGCGCAGCGCAACGCGCAGGACGGCGTCTCGCTCGTGCAGACGGCGGAGGGTAGCCTCGACGAGGTCCACTCGATGCTGCAGCGTGTGCGTGACCTGAAGGTGCAGTACAACAACGGCACCCTCAGCTCGGATGATCAGGACGCGATCGCCGCCGAGGTCTCGCAGATCGGTCAGGAGCTCGGCAACATCGCGAGCCAGACCTCGTTCAACGGCAACAAGCTGCTGAACGGCGCGACCTTCTCGTTCCAGGTCGGCGCCAACGACAACGAGACCATCAGCACGACCGCGGTCACGCTGAGCGCCAACATCGGGACCGCCGGCACCGGCGGCCTGGCCGAGCTCTCGGCCCTGTCGTCCACCGCCGCCGCCAAGACGGCGCTGTCGACCGGCTCGCTCTCGAGCATCGACACGATCGACAACGCGATCAAGAACATCTCGACCGCTCGCGCCTCCTACGGCGCGGTCGAGAACCGCCTCGAGCCACCGTCTGAACAACCTGGCGACCTACCAGGAGAACCTGACGGCGTCCGAGTCGCGGATCCGCGACGTGGACATGGCGTCTGAGATGACGAACTTCACGAAGTTGAACATCCTGCAGCAGGCCGGCACGAGCATGCTCGCGCAGGCCAACCAGGCGGCCAGTGGGTGCTGTCGCTCCTGCGCGGCTAGTAGTACCCGAGAGTCGGATACGGCGAGAGGGCGGTCCCGCAAGGGGCCGCCCTCCGTCGTTAACGAGCGTCGCTCACGTCGGGCAGGGGTATAACCCGATGCTGTCGTCGTGGATCCGCCCTCTGTCCTCATCGTGGTCTCCCCGCGCGCCGAGAGCGAGGCGGAGATCGAGCCGGTCCTCCAGACGCTCGTCGCCGCGCGCAGCACGGCGCCCGCCGCGATGGTCCTGGTCGTGGACCGCTCTCCCGCGGGCCACGCAGCGATGCTCAAGATCGCGGCCGCCGAGCTGCAGTGCGACACGATCTCCTTCGCACCCGGTGTCCCGAACGGGAAGGAGGGCGGGTCGTTCCTGCACGTGCGCTCATATCTCG
>CAVXZC010000013.1:0-34878 GCA_963766165.1 uncultured Solirubrobacteraceae bacterium
CTCCTCGCAAAGGCCCTGCACGCAGGGCCTTTGTCGTTCCGGGGACGATCCTGGTGGTGGCGCGTCGCCGCTCGTGGGCGGCGTTTGGGCCGCATACTCGAAGTAAGCGGCCCTTTGTCGTCTGGCTGTCTGAGCGTTATCGGTCTCCGTTGGCGTGTGGTGCGAGATGGAGCGCGCCCGGGTCGGCGGGCGGCCACGGGGCATGGCTGGCGGTGTCGACGGTGGAGGGCCGCCAGTGCGTGTCGGGCCATGGCGTCGGAACCCCTTCGGCGTTGAGGATGTCGCAGATGGCCTGGAGCGAGAGTCCGCGCTCGCGCATCGCGGCTATCCGTGCCCCGAAATCGCGCATCGAGCGGTTGCCGGCGGGCGGCGTGGGCGGTCCGACCTGGGTGATCCGACCGGGTTCCCAGCCGGCGATCTCGATCAGCGTGCGCGTGGCCACTCTGCCGGCCCGGGTTGTCGTGTCGAGTTCGCAGTCGAGCGCGACGAGGAATGCGCCGGCCCGGTTGAGACGCTGCAGCACCAGCGCGAGCTCAGCGGCGGTGCGGGTGAGGTCGCTCAACCGCGCGAGGACGAGGCCGCCGGCGCGGCCGCCGTCGATCTGCTCGAGTGCCTGAGCGAGCCCGGGCCGGTCGCTCAGCGGGGCGCTCGGGGGCACGAGATCGCGCACCAGCCGGGTGAGCTGCCAGCCGCGCCGCTCGCACCATGAGGCGATCGCCTCGCCGCAGGCGTCGAGCGCCTGTTCGGCGCCTGAGCCGTGCGGGATGGCGGCGTAGCCGATCACGTCGGCCAGGGCCGGGGGCGGCGGCACGGGCGGCCCAGACGTCAGCGATCCGGGGGACTGGTCCCACGCGCCGGCGCGCGCAGCGGCCGGGAGCTCCGAGCCCGGGACCGGCTGCCCGCGCCGCGTGGCGCGTGTGAAGCCGAGCGCGAGCGCGAGGCCGAGCAGCAGTCCCACGGCCACCCCGATCAGCCCGACTGGGGTCGTGCTGGCCGTCGACGCCTGCGGCGGGGTGGTCGGTCGCGAGGCTGATCGCTCGCGGGGTGGGGTGGGGGTCGATGCAGGCGTGGGGGCGGGCGCGGCCGGGCGCCGGGCCGGTGGGCGGCGGCGCAGCGTGGCCAGCGTGCGGGCATCGACGCGCCCGGTGCGCGGCAGCCCGTGCTTGATCTCGAACCACGTCACCGCGGCCCGCGTTCGCGGGCCGAAGCGGCCATCGACCGGGCCGGGCCGGTAGCCGCGGCGGCGGAGGCGCCGCTGGACCTCGCGGACGCGCCGGGAGCCATGCGGGCTCGCATAACCGGCACCCAGGTGCAGTGGGCCGGCGGACCAGTCGCGCGGGAAGCGCGCCACCGGGTGGGCGGCGTGTCGCGGGAGCGGATCGCGGATCGCGCGCCCGTGCCAGCCCGCCGACGCGGGCGGGTCATCGCTGGCGCCGAACGCGGCCGGCGCCGTCATCACGGTCAGCGCTGCGGTCAGCGCTGCCACGGACCATTTCCAAGACATCGTTCTCCTTGCCATCGAGCGTGTGCTGACCGGCGCAGACGCCGGTCAAGGGGCCTGAAACCGCGGTTGCGGTTTCAGCCCGGGCGCTCGAGCAAGGAGATGAACGGCACCGGCCCGGGCACGGCCGGCCGTCTGAGCAAACGACTGAAGAACATGGCCAACGCCACCGGCGTCAGAGCCAGCAGCCACGACGCGGCGCCCGACCCGCCGGCAGATCCCGCGCCGGCCGCGGCCGCACCGCTGGAGGCACCTGCCGGAGCCTGCGCGGCGCCGACGACGGCATTACGGGGCGCACCGGTCCGCTGGCGGCGGCGTGACGGCGCGCGCCAGCGACGAGCGGCGGCGCGATCCGACCCGCCATAGGCTCACGCACCGTCGCCGCGGAGCCGACCGGCCCGCCGCCCCCGAGGTGTGACGCGCGGTCGTCGCCGCCCCGGCCTGGCAACCGCGGCTCTCGGGGTGGCCTTCGCGGCTGCGAACGCAGATCCCGCGGGACCGGCCACCACGCCATCCGCCAACGACGGGCCATCGGTCCGGGCGGCAACCCACCAACCCGCCGGCATGTCGGCGCCGCGACTGCGCACCCCCGCCACCGGCCGGCGATCCGTCAACACGGCCGTGCCGGAGGCAGACCGGCGAATCGCCAGCGCCGGCCGAGCGATCGCGGGCGCCGCGCGCTCTGCGGTCACCAACCCGGCCGCGCCGGCCCCGCTGCGCCCGAGCGGCCGAACGAACGCCACAACCGGATTCGCGCCGGCCACAGTCGCGTCGATCACCAGAGCCGTGACCGGCATGGCCTGCGCCGTGACCGGGTGCACGCTCTGAGGAGCACCGTCGTGATCGGTGCGGTCAGCGCCGTCACCGGCTGCGGCTGCGGGCGAGCACCGTCGTGATCGCCGCGGTCAGCGCCGTCACCGGCTGCGTGCTGCGGGCGAGCACGGTCGTGATCGGTGCGGTCAGCGCCGTCACCGGCTGGATGCTCCCGACGAGCCTCGCCGTGATCGGTGCGGTTAGCGGCGTCACCGGCCGGGTGCTCCGAGCGAGCCCCGTCGTGATCGGCGCGGCCAGCGCGGACCGTCTGCGTGCTCGCGGCGAGCGCAGGCTTCGCTGCATGCGCCACCGCTCTGACAGCGTCTCCGCCCGACGCCATCGGCTGTGCCGCGCCGACAACCGCCCTGACCGCGACGGCGGGGGTGGCCGCGACCCGCTGCACCGCTCCCGCGACCGGCTTGACGGCGGCAGCCGCGCGGCTGCTCACCGGCGTGGCAGTATCGGCGGCCGGTGCGGTGACCTGACGCACCGCCTCCGGCTCCGCGGCCACCGCGACCGGCTTGGCGGTGGTGGCGGCGCTGGTCACCGGCCTAAGGGCTCGGACGACCGGCGTCGACGCGTCGGCGACGGCGCGCGTCACCGGCGTCGCGGTCGGAGCGACCGTTCCGGCCGGGACCGGAGTGCTCGCCGGCGTCGCTGCAGCGACCGGCAGGGTCACCGGGTGCGCAACGGCAGCGACCGGCTTCGACGAGTGGGCGACAGCGGTGGTGACCGGCTTCGCGGGAGCGACCGTTCCCGCCGGGACCGGAGTACTCGCCGGCTTCGGGGCGGTGACGACCGGCTTCACCGTGGCGGCGACCGGCGTCGACGCGGCGGCGGCCGTGCTGACCGGCTTCGACGAGACCGGCTGCGCGGCGGCGGCGACCGGCGCCGACACGTCCGCGACAACGGTGGCGACGGGCTTCGCGGCCTGAGCGACTGTTGCCGTCGAGACCGGAGTGCTTGCCGACGGCGCGGCCGCAACTGGAGCGACGGCTGGAGCCGCGACTGGCGAGCCCTGAGCGCCGGCGCACGGCGCGAGCCAGCCGGTGATCGCTGCCACCATCACCGCGGCCGCAACGACCCGACGGCCGACGCTCCGGACGGTTCCAGGCTGAACTCGCAGCCACGCAGATAGCGGATCAGCGAACAACGATAGTTTTCCAGTTCCCGGTCTGCCGACACACTCACGGCTGGGGGACCGCGGGTCAGGACGCGGACACCTCCTGCCGAGCATCCGGCCCGTATCGAGGGCACCGATTCGGCAGACGAGCGCCGAGGACCACTGCGCGGGGCCGTCGCAGTACCCGACGCCGACCCACGCCCCGATCAGCTGGACCGCGTACCGGCAGAGCGCGACCCCGGCGGCCCCTGACGTTCCTCATGCGCGTATGCGCACGCGCAACGAGCGCAACGGTCAAGCAATCTCGGGACCCGGCGACGAAGCGCTGCCGGCTCGGCTGCGCGTTGCGGACGGTTCAGCCCGCGGCGCCCACGTCGACGAGCTCCGCCACGAGTTGGAAATCGGCGACGTGGTGCGTGATCGGCGGCACGCCGGCGACGTTCGCGGTGGCGGCGATCGTCAGATCCATCGCCCGCCGGCGAGCGGTCCGCCGCGGTCGACACGGCGGCGGCAGGGCGCCCGCATTCGCGAGCGACCGCCGCATCGCGGTGGAAGACTCAACAGCCCGTCGCTGCGCGGAGAGCGGCGCACAACTCCTCGCGTCTCGCGTCGGGAACCTCGGTGATCCGCTCCTCAGCAACGCCTTCGGCACTGTCGTGACGTTGTCGAAGCTCAACGCGCACTCCTCGGGCATGCCGTCCGCGCGGTCCAGTCGCACCTCGGTCGGGATGCCGCGGATGGTGCGCGTCGCGGGCGCGACGAGCACCGACGTAAGGACCGGAATCGCGGCCTGGCGCGTGAGGACGCACGCGCCGGCGGCCCGCGTCGGGATGCTCCACCCACCACACCTCGGCGCGGTTCACCACGGCTCCGTCGCGATCATCCGCCGGGCCGCCTCGTCCGCCCCCGCATCCTCGGGCGGCTGGCGGGTGTAGGCCTCGACGATCCGCCGGTCGATCTCGGCTTCGTGGTGCTCGGCTAAGTACTGCTCCACGGCCTCGCGGATGAGCTCGGACCGGGACCGCCCCTCTCGGAGTCGGAGACGATCCAGCCGCTCCAGAAGGTCGTCGGACAGCTGCACGAGCGTCTGAGTCCTGGGCATCAAGTCATATGGTAGCCATATGGCTTCGCGCTCGACGAGATCGGTGGCGACGAGGACCCCGCAGCGCGGCTCCGCCAGTGACGCCGCGCTGATCGCCCCTGCAGTCGCCCGGACCGACCGCACCGATCAGCACCGACGGGTCGAGCAGCCCTTGGCACGTGCGAACGGATCGGCGAGGTCGGCGGGGGCGCACGCGCGGCGCCTCGAGCTCCACGCTCTCACCGGGTCGACGGGCACGCCGACTGACCCCGGCGCGTTCGGTCAGCTCGCCGCCCGCGTGCGGGACAGGCGCGACGGCCACCACACGCGGCGCCGAAGTCGAACACGAGCGCGGGCACGAGGATCGAGCGCACGAGGAACGTGTCGAGCAGGACGCCGAACGCGATCGATGAAGCCGATCTCGGTGAGGAACGACGAGCGGCAGCACGGCGAGGGCCGAGAACGTCCCTGCCAGCACGATGCCGGCCGACGTGATCACGCGCCGGTGACCGCGAGGCCGCGCAGCATGCCCGTCGCGCGTGCCGTAGCGGCATGCGTCTCCTCGCGCACGCGCGCCATCAGGAAGATGTTGTAGTCGATCCCCAGCGCGACCAGGAACACGAACACGAACAACGGATAGCGACGGGTCGAGGCCGGGGAAGCCGAAGACCTCGGTGGAGAAGAACGAGCCGATCCCGAGCGCCGCGGCGAAGGACAGGACCACGGTCGGGATCAGCAGCAGCGGCGCCACCAGCGCGCGCAGCAGCAGGACAGGATCACGAAGACGACGGCCAGGGCCAGCGGCACGATCAGCCGCGTGTCCGCGCGGCGGCCGTGCGCAGGTCGCCTCCTGGCGCTGCCGCCGCCGACGAGCACGCCGTCGCCGCCGCCCGCCTTGGCCGCCGTGCGGAGTCGGGGATGAGGTCGAGGCCTTGACCGAGTAGGGGTCGATGCTCAGCGTGGCCTGCAGGCGCAGCCCGGGCGCGCCCGCGCGCGGCCACGCTCGCGGACGCCACGCCGGCACGCGCTCAGCGCGGCGGCGACGCGCGCGGGGCGCCGCGCGGTCGGGCACGATGACGTCCGCCGGCGCCGATGGCGCCGGCCGGGAACGCGGCGCTGCAGCAGCTGCTGGCCCTGCACCGACTCGACTCGCCGCGGAAGCAGTTGGCCTGGTCAGACTGGTGTTGAACGTTGAGCAGCCCGGCGCGAGGACGAGCAGCAGCGACCGTGCCCGCCGATCCACACCGCCGCGGGCGGACGCGCGACGCACTCGCCGACCCGGCGCCAGAAGCCGTGCGTCTCGTCGGCGCCGGAGTCGCCGAGGTGCGGGACGCGCGGCCAGAACGCGTTGCGCCCGCAGATGGCCAGCAGCGGCGGGCAGCAGCGTGAGCATGGTGATCATCGCCAGCCGCGACGCCCATCGCGCCGATCGGCCCGAGGCCCGAGGTGCCGTTGACCTTGGCGAAGCTCAGGCACAGCAGCGCGGGGATGACCGTCAGCCCGAGGCGAGGATCGCGCGGCCCGGCGCGCCGCAGCGCGACGCGCAGGGCCTCGTGCTTCTCCACGTGGCGGCGCAGCTCCTCGCGGTAGCGCGCGACGAGCAGCAGGGCGTAGTCGGTCCCCGCGCCGAACACCAGCACGGGCAAGATCCCGCCGACTGGCCGTTGATCCGTCACCCCGGCCTCGGCCAGCAGGTAGCCGATCCCCCGCGCGGTCGCCTCGGCGAAGAGCACGGTGAGAACGGGATGAGCCAGAAGATCGGGCAGCGGTAGATAGGATCAGCAGCACGAGGACACAGGCCCGCGGCGACCAGCAGCAGCGTGCCGTTGATGTTGCCGAACACCTTGATCGCGTCGGGCGAGAACCCGGCGGCGCCGGTGAGCTTGACCGCCAGCCCGCCGCCGGAGCCGCCCGCGCGGTCGCGGATCGACTGCACGGCGGTCTGGAACGCGTCGCCCTGGCCGCTTCCGGGCTCGACCGGCTGGACGACGATGGCCGCGCGGCCGTTGGGCGAGAACACCGGCGGCTGCGCCCTGCCGACCAGCGGGCGCCGGTCGGCGTTGAGCTTGCCGACGGTCTCCTGGATGCGCCGCTTGTCCGCGGCGGTCAGCCCCGACCGCCGTTCGTAGACGATCACCGCCGGCGCCTGCTCGCCGCCCGGAAAGCGCTTGATCTGGTCGAGCGCCTTGACCGACTCCGCGCTGCCGGGCAGGAACGAGGAGGTCTCGTTCTTCTGCGCCTGCTCGAACTTGCCGGCCTGGCTGGCGAAGCCGCCGAACACGAGGAGCGTGACGAGGAAGACCGCCCACTTGGTCCTCCGCCCCGCCGGCAGGGTGAACAGGTTCATCGCGCCGCGAGCTGCCTTTCCGGGGCTGGAACCAGGGCGCCGCGGGCGGCATCGCCGAACGGGGTCAGGGGAAACGGGAGCAGGCGCCGGATGCGATCGTCGCGGGCGACGGTCGGGTTGCGCAGGCCCTCGATCAGCGGCCGGGCGACGGCGGCGCGGACCGGCGTGACGAGGTGCAGCCAGTACGAGGACAGTCGCGGGCTGAGCACGGGCACTTCGAGGATGACCGGTCGCCGTCCGCGGATGCCGGCGATGCGCTTGACCATCTGCCGTAGGTGAGGACCTCGGGGCCGCCCGCGTCGAAGCTTTCCCCGAGCGCCTCCGGGCGGCCCGCCACGCCGTCGAGGTAGGCGACCATGTCGTCCAGGGCGATCGGCTGCGTCGGAGTGGAGAGCCAGCGCGGCGCGACCATCACCGGGAGCCGGTCGACCAGCGCGACGATCGTCTCGAACGCGGCGCTGCCTGGGCCCACGATGACCGCGGCCCGCAGCGTGGTCACCGGAACGGCCCCGGACGCGAGGACGGCGGCCGTCTCCATCCGGCTGCGCAGATGGCTCGACAGGCCGGGTTGGTTCTCGCCGAGCCCGCCGAGGTAGACGATCTGCGCCACGCCCGCCCGCTCCGCCTCGGCGGCGACGTTCGCGGCCGCCCGGCGATCGAGCTCGGCGAAGTCGCGCGAGCCGAGCGAGTGGACGAGGTGATAGACGACGTCGACGCCCTCCAGCGCACCGTGCAGCGAGTCGGTGACGTCGGCGGCGAGCCCGCGCACCCCGGGCACGTCCGGCGCCCCGCCGCGCCGCGAGATGGCCACGACCTCGCCCCGCCGCGCCAGCACGGGCACCAGCGCGCGGCCGACGAACCCGGTCGCTCCGATCACCGCGGCTCTCACGCCGCACCCCCGACGGTCGCCGCACCCTCGGCCAGGGCGGTGAGGCGCGTCGCCTCGGCGATCGGGTCGCCGCTGAGCAACACCACGCCGTCGGACTCCAGGACGCCGCCTGTCGCGGCCGCGCCTCCGAGCGCGAGCCGCCGGCGGGCGGCGAGTGCGCGCAGCTCTTCGACGACCGGCCGTACGCGCTCGGAGGTCACCGCGCTGAGGACGACGAGCTCGGGTTCGAGGCGGCGGCTGGCGTCGTCGACGGTGTCGATCGGGGCGTCGGGGCCGAGATAGACGATCCGCCAGCCGTGAGCGCGCAGCGCGAGCCCGAACGCGATCAGGCCAAGGTCGTGGTTTTCGCCGGGCAGGCAGGCGAGCACGGCGGTGGGGCCGAGCCCGACGCCCCAGCCGCGAGCGATCCCGAGCAGCCGGCCGCGCAGCACGGCGGTGGCGAAGTGCTCCTGCGCGATCGTGGCGTCGCCGGCCGCCCAGCGCTCTCCGAGTCCGCGCAGGTAGGGCAGCACGACCTCGACGAGCAGCGTCTCCAGCGTGGTGACGGCCAGCAGCCGGTCGAGGACCGCTTGGGCCTGCGGCTCGTCGAAGCGGTCGAGCGCGTCGGCCAGCTCCTCGCGCAGCGCCTCCCAGGAAAGCGCGGAGGGCGGCGTGTCCTCGGCGCGCGCCGCGGCGGCGGCCGCTTCGGCGGCGGCCAGCCCTTCGGCGAGGTGCTGCTGCATGCGCTGCACGCGCTCGACATCGGCAGAGGCGTAGAGGCGCAGCCCGCCGGACGAGCGCGCGGGACGCAGGAGCCCGTAGCGGCGCTCCCACGCCCGCAGTAGCTCGACGCTCACGCCCGTGCGCTTGCTGAGCTCGCCGATCCGCAGGTGGGGGCCGTTGGCCATACGGAGACTGTACAGGATCTGCACAAGCTGTGGACGTCACCTTGACAAGGGGGTCGAGGATGGCGTACGGTGAGCGACCTATACAATACTTGTACGGAATCTCTACACGACCGTACTGAGCAGAAAGGATCTCTCTCCATGAGACGAGTTCGCACGATCCTGGTTGCGTCCGCCGCCTCCGCCGTCGCGTTCGGCGCCGCCGGCCCGGCCACCGCGCATCCGCTGCGCCCAGCCGCGCCCAGCCAGAACATCGTCGCGACGGCCCAGGCGGCCGGTCAGTTCCACACGCTCATCGCGCTACTGAAGCGCGCCGGGCTGGCGAAGACGCTGCAGGGCAAGGGGCCCTTCACGGTGTTCGCGCCGACCGACGCCGCGTTCGCCAAGGTGCCCAAGAAGACGCTGAACGCGCTCGCCGCCGACAAGGCGAAGCTGCGAGCGGTGCTGCTCTACCACGTGGCCAAGGGCAAGCTCACCGCCGCCAAGGTCGTCAAGCGCACGTCGATCAAGACGCTCAACGGCCAGCGCGTCCGCGTCCGCGTGCGCGGCGGCAACGTGTTCGTTGCCGGCGCGCGCGTGATCACGCCCGACGTCGCCGCATCCAACGGCGTCATCCACGTCATCAACCGCGTGCTGATCCCCGCCTAACGGGCCGCCGCACCCGGCCCCGGCGCGCTTCACCGCGCCGGGGCCGCACAGGCGCCGGAGGACGCGGTCGAGTTCGGCGCTCTGACTCGCAGGGCTCACGCCCAGAGGCCGCGGTCCGACACAGCTCAAGACAGGTCGGCGGCGGCATCGATGTGCGGCGCGGCAGGCCGCAGACCGTGGTCGGCGAGCCAGCGACGCGCCCGACCGCGTTGGCGCTCCTCCGCGAACAGGTGGAAGCGGGTGAGTTCCTCGGGATGCTCGTCCAGGGCGTCGCGGAACCTCCGGAAGGCGCGGCGCCCGTGCAGAGCCCGTTCGAGCCGGCCGGCCAGCGCTGTGTCGGTCACCGTCTCGACGAACTCGGCCATGTCGCGCCAGCCATCGTGTGAGTCGGCCGACACCCAGAGCCAGCGATCCTCGTCGTCGAGCGCGTCGTCATCCTCGGGATCGTCGTAGGGCGAGTGGTGCCAGATCTCGCCGGTGCGCAGGTCGATCCGGCCCCCGCCGTGGACGGGGTCGCCCTCGGTGACGGACGGGAGCTCCTCGACGTCGACGGCCAGCGCGCGCAGCTCCGTCGGCCGCCGCTCGAGGGCATCCGCGAGTTCGGCGTCGCCGGCCAGCCCACGCCGGCGCAGCCGGGACGCGCATTCGCGGGCGAGCGACGAGTCGGGTCTCGCCAGCAGCCCCTCGCCGGCGAGCTGCAGCACCGCGTCCAGGTCGCGGTTCCGCACGGCGACGGAAAGCGCCTCGGGGTCGCCCTGAGCGACGGCGGCCCGCAGCGCCCGCAGCGACTCGCGGTCCCAGCTCACGGCCGCGGCTCGCCCGTGGCTACACCGAGCCGCTGGTCGATTCCCTCGACGCTGCCCCGGATGCGCAGCCGCTCCGCCGCCTCGGGATAGTCGCGCGCGAGCTTGGCCAGCTCGGAGCGCAGGAAGGCCAGGCCGTCGTCGAGTTGCGCCTCGCCGGCGTCGGCGCGGCGGCGGACGCCCATCGCGCGGTTGACCCGCGCCTGCGCCTTCGGCCAGGTGTAGGCCGGGTCGATCTCCCGGCGCAGCTGCGCCCAGCGCCGGGCGAGGCGGTCCAGCGCGCGGCGCTTGTGCTCGACGCGGCGGTGCGCGGGCACGGGCGTCGGTGGTGGCGGTGGGCCGCCGACGCGCTCGCGGCGGACGAACTCCAGCACGGAGCGCAGCGCGCGCTCGGACTGGCCGAGCTCGCGTAGCAGCCGCCGCGCGGCGTCGACCTCGGCGCGGCCGTAGTGGACGCCGGCGACGATCATCCCGCCCGGCTCGACCTGGGCGTCGAGCGGCTGGAAGTCGACGCGGCGAGCCAGCCCGGGCGGCGGCTCGACGTCATAGGCCGCGCCGATCTCGTCGGACACCTGCTGGCGCAACTCGACCTCGACGCGCTCGGCGCAGCCGGTCAGCGTCGGGTCCGCGGGCAGGAAGACGGTGGCCACCAGGTCGCCGGGGTCCTCGCGGCGGCGGCGCACCACGCGCCCGACGGCCTGGCGGAAGAACAGGTCGGTGCGCTTGACCGTGGCGTAGGCGGCGACGAGCAGGCGCGGGACGTCGACGCCCTCGGAGACCATGTTGACCGCGACCAGCCAGCGGGGCGCGTCCGCCCCGCCGCGGGCGAAGCGGTCGATGCGGGCGTGCGCCTGCGGCTCGTCGCTCACCACGACCACCGGCTTCTCGCCGGCGATCGTGCGCAGCAGCGCCGCCGTCGCGCGGGCATGCGCGCGGTCGTCGCACAGCACGAGCCCCGCGGCGTCGGGGATGACGGCGCGCGCCTTGCCCAGCAGCGCGTCGGCGTCGCGCAGCATCTGCGGCAGCAGCGGCGTCGCCGGGTCGATCGCCGTACGCAACCGGCGCGCGTCATCGGTCACGTCGAGCTCGTCGGCGAACGCCGCGATCGTCTCCTGCGCGTCCACCCGCCAGCGCAGCGTCGCGTCGAGCAGCCGGAACGCCAGCGGCCGGCAGACATCGTCGGCCACCGCGTCGGCGTAGCCGTAGACGAAGTCGGGCGCGCAGCGGCGCTCCGCGTCGTAGCGCACGAACGGGATCGCCCGCGCGTCCGAGCGAAACGGCGTCCCCGACAGCGCCAGGCGGTGCGCGGCGCCGTCGAACGCCACCCGCAGCGCCGTCCCCCAGGTGGCCGATTCCCCGGCGTGGTGGATCTCGTCCAGCACGACGAAGGTTGGGCGCGCGAGGTGGTGGGCGAACAGGTCGGGCGCCTGCGCGACCTGCTGGTAGGTCACGACCACTCCGTCCACGTCCGCCCGCCACGCGCCGTCCGCGTTGCGCCAGCGTGGGTCGAGGTGCAGGCCGGCGGCGTCGGCCGCGTCCGCCCACTGGGCGCGCAGTGCCGTCGTCGGGCACACCACGACGATCTGCTGCGCGCCGCGCATCGCCTGGCAGGCCGCGAACGTCTTGCCCGCGCCCGGCGTGGCCACGAGCAGGAAGTCGCGCGCCCGGTGCTCCGCGAACTGGGCGAGGAACGCCGCCTGCCAGCCCCGCGGAGCGATCACGCCGGGCGTGACCCCTTGGCCAGGTTGCAGCGCGGGCACAGCGCCTGACCGTTCGCCGGCTCCGTGCCCCCGCCCTCGCGCGCGGGCCGCACGTGATCGGCATGCCAGCCCGGCCGCAGGCGCTCGCCGCACACGGCGCAGCGGCCCTGCGCGACGAGGAACAGGGCGACCCGAGCAGCGGGACGGAAGCGGCGCGCGCCCATCGCCCAGAGTCTGCCAGCCGGAGCCGTCCGGTCGGCGCGCTGCAATCTCGCAATGACCGAGCTCGAGCTCGTTGAGGGCGTGCGCCGGCTGCGCGCGCAGGGCCTGCCGCCCCGGGCGATCGCCCGGGCGCTAGGCGTCCGTCCGGCGGCCATCGCGCCGCTCGTCAGGGAGCTCGGTACGACCGCTCCCGCCCCGGCCGACGCCCCGCCGGCCGGTTGCTGGGTGAGCCCGGGCTGGAGCCGGGAGCTGATCGTCCCGCCGCGTGAGGGCTGGGACGACGTCGACCTCGGCCCTGGGGGCCCCGTGGGGCTGGCGCTCGTGCTCGTCGCCCGCGCCGGTCGGCGCGACAACGTCAGCGTCTGCGGCTATCTGGTCGACATGTTCTGCCTCGGCGTGAAGAACGTGATCGGCCCCGTGCGGATGCGCCGGCGCGATCTGCCCGGCTTCGCGCGCCGGTACTTCGCGGCCTTGCCGGCCCCGGCGCTCGTCGCGCCGCTGGACCTCGCGCAGCAGCTCGTGCACGGCGCGGTGGCGTTCGCCGCCGACCTGGGCTTCGAGCCGCATCCCGACTTCGCCGCGGCCCGCGGTCATCTCGGCGAGCCCGACGAGCCGTGCCCGATCACCTTCGGCCGCGAGGGACGCCCGTGCTACGTGCAGGGGATCGCCGACGACCCGCACGCGGTGGTGCGAACGCTGATGGCCCGGGTCGGGCGCGACGGGTTCGCGGTGGCGGCGTGAGCGAGCGCTCGCTGCTGGACACCATCGCCGCCGGCGGGCTGGACGACCACCTCGTCGCGCTCGCCCAGGCCGTCGAGGCGCGGCGCGCTCTGCTCTACACGGTCCGCTCGGCCGGCGCGCTGGCCGCCCTGTGCCCCGGAGATCCCGTGCGCTTCACGCGTGCGATCAGCCCGCGATACCTGGCCGGCCGGTACGCCACCGTGGTCGACGTCGACGGATCGGCGGCGACGGTCCGGCTCCAGCGGCCGGTCGGGCGCTTCGCCGACGGACACGTCCGGTGCCCGCCCTTGGCGCTGGAGCGGCTCGGGGGCTGAGCCAGGCCTTACCGTGCGCCATGTCTGTCGTCACCCGGCACGAGCGCGACGACCTGTGCAGCCACGACCGGCGGCACGATGCCGACAGCGAGCGGTTCGCGTAGGAGCGCGCGACGGCGCTCAGCGCGCCCGGCCTGTCAAGGCCTCGCCTCGGGAAGAACGTGGCATAATCGTGGCATGGCCCGCACACGGCTGAGCACGACGGTCGATGCCGAGCTCCTCGCCGGCGCGCGGCGCGCGCGCTCGGGGCTGACGGACGCCGCCCTGGTCGACGAAGCACTGCGAGCGCTTCTGGCGCGGCAACGCGCCGCGGAAGTCGACGCCAGCTACGCCGCCTATGACGCCCATCCGCTGGATGAACCGGACGCGTGGGGCGACCTTGCGTCGTTCCGCGCCGCCGCCGCGGCGTCTTGAGCTCAATCCCGGCTCGCGGCGAGCTGTGGTGGTGCGAGCTGCCGGGGGCCGGCCGGCGCCCGGTGGTCGTGCTGTCCCGTGACGCCGCGATCCCGCGTCTGCGCCGGGCGTTGGTCGCGCCGTGCACGACGACGATCCGGTCGCTCGCGAGCGAGGTCGTCCTTGAGCCCGGGGACGACCCGGTGCCGCAGCGCTCGGCGGTGAACCTCGATTCGGTCGAGAGCGTGTCGGTCGGTGTCCTGGTGCAGCGGATCGGCCGGCTCGCCGACGTGCGGATGCGCGATATCTGCAGCGCGCTGGCCATCGCTGTCGACTGCCAGGACTGACGGCGGTCGGCGAGTTCGGCGGTCAGCGCGCGGCCGGAGCGGCGGGCTCGGCGCGGCCGGCGCGAAAGCCCTCGAGGATGGCCTCCTCGAGCGTGCGCGGGCCGAGCACGTCGCCGGCGCGCACGGCCCCGGGCCGGCCCTCGAGCGCGGCCCACAGGCCATCCTCGGGCTGTCGGCCGTGCGCGACGACGACCGTGGCGGTGCCCGCGGGCAGCGGCTGCTGGCGCGCCGAGAACGCGTGACGCAGGACGTCGCCGGTCCACTCGAGGTGATGGAGCACGGTCACGCCGGCGCGGTCGAGGCGGTCGAGGTAGCCGTTGCGCTGGTACTGGTGCAGCGTCTCGCCGAGCATCACGCCGCCGCACGCCAGCGTGACGCTGCGGCCGGCGCCGGCCAGCGCCTCGGCGGCGTCGAGCCCGTCCCAGCCGCCGCCCCAGTCCGCGACGAGCACCGGGCCGGCGACCGCGCCGGGCTCGCGGATTGTCGCCCACGCGTCGACGACCGCCACCCCGTGCGGCGCGGCGAACGGCGGCATGTACGGCCGCGCGCCGGTGGCGAGGATCACCGCATCGTGGTCGCCGAGATCGTCCACGTTGACCTCGGTCTCGAGCCGCACGTCGACTCCCGCGGTCTCGAGCGCGCGCCAGGCGAGAGCGCGGTAGCGCCGCCACACCTCCGCATGGCCGGGCGTGCCGCCGGCCAGTCGCAGCTGGCCACCGATGTCCGGGCCGCGCTCGGCGAGCGTCACCGCATCGCCCGCGCGCGTCGCCTCCACGGCCGCGGCCGCGCCCGCCGGGCCAGCGCCGATCACGAGCACGCGCCGCGGCGGGCGCGCGACCGCTCGCGCGACGCGCGCCTCGCGGCCGGTGCGCGGGTTGACCACGCAGCCGATCGGCGCGCCCTGGTGGTAGTGGCCGATGCACGCCTGGTTGCAGCCGATGCAGGCGATCGTCTCGGCCCGGCGGCCCTCGACGGCCTTGGCCACCAACTCGGGATCCGTGATCAGCGCCCGCGTCATCCCCACCGCCTGCGCGGCGCCCGACGCCACGATCCGCTCCGCGTGGTCGAGGTCGACGATCCGGGTCGTGGCGATCACCGGCACGCCCGCGAGCACGCCGGGGGCCGGCAGATCCCCGGCGATCGCGTCCTCGGCCGCGGGCGGCGGCGGAGCGATCCACACCGACCCGCGATACGACGCCGAGTGGCCCAGGGCCAGCGACACGAAGTCCACCAGCCCGGTCCGGGCGATCTCGGCGGCGATCTCGGCGCAGCGTGCCGGCCCGTCGCCGTCGGGGTCGCGCTCGCTCGCCGACAAGCGCACGCCGACGGCGATCTCCCGGCCGACCTCGGCCCGGATCGCCCCCAGCACCTCCAGGCCGAACCGCAACGGCGACCCAGGCCCGTACCCGTCACCCCGGGTGTTGGCGCGCGCGTTGAAGAACTGCGCCGCCAGGTACCCGTGCGCCATCGAGACCTCGACCCCGTCCAGGCCGCCGTCGCGCGCGAGCGCCGCCGACCGCGCGAACCCGGACACCAGCTCGGCGATCTCGGCCCGCGAGAGCGCCCGCGGCTCGGAGTGAAAGCGCGGGCTCGGCACCGCCGACGGCGCGACCGCCGGCGCGCGCGGCGGCCCGCCGAACTGCTCGCGGCCGCCATGAAAGAGCTGCACGAACAGCTTCGCCCCGTATGGTCGCACCCCCGCCGCGAGGCGCTCATAGCCGCCGACGATGCCGGGCAGGTAACCGCCGAGCGTGTGCGGCGTCAGCAGCCCCGTCGGGTGCACCGCCGTGGCCTCGAGGAAGATCGCCCCCACTCCGCCGCGGGCGCGCGCCGCGTGGTACGCGACGAGGTCGTCCAACGGCAGGTGGTCGTGCACCAGCGACGTCTGATGCGACGTCGAGATCACGCGGTTGCGCAGCTCCACCGGCCCGAGCCGGACCGGGCTGAACAGCACGGAGGGCTCGCCGTCCCTCGTCATGCCCGCCGTGCCGCCATCAGGAGAGGGCGCGACCCGCCGTCTCGGCGAGCCGGTCGTCGAACGTCAGCACGGCACTCGCGCCGGCGCTCCGAGCCGCCAGCAGGACGCAGCAGTCGGGCAACTTGAGCCCGGTCTCGGCGCGTAGGGTCGCCAGATCGCCGGCTGCACCCTGGGTCAGCGGGATCTCCTGGATCTCCAGCGCCGCGATCGCCGCCTGCGCGTCGTCGAGGCGACCACGTCGCGCCGGCCCGACGAACACCTCGGTCAGGGTCAGCGTGCTGGCGCCGAGCGCCTCGGCGGCGGCGGAGAGCAGTCGCTCGACCGCTTGCTCATGGAGTGCGTCGCGCTCGTCCAGATGCGCGATCAGGACGCTGGCGTCGACGACGATCACGCCGGCCAGTCGTCGCGGAGGCGTTCGAGATATTCGGGCTCGTAGACGCCGGTCAGCGCGCCGCTCGTGCGCCGGATCGCGTCGCGCCGGTGCTCGGCCTGTTCGTCGCGCTCGCGCTCGATGACGCTCCGGCCCTGCTCGACCAGGCGCAGCAACAGCTCGCGGCGAGATGCTGTCTCCGGCCAGCGTTCGGCCGCGAGGTCGATCGCCTCGGCGACGTCGTCGGTCTCGGTGATCGTCAGGCGCGGTCGTTCGGTCGGCATGACGGGATAGAAGTGTAGCACCGACCGCAGAGGTGCAGCACCTCTGTCCCGATCAGGCCGCCGCGGTGAACTGCTCGAAGCGCACGAGCAGTCGCTCCGGGTCGGGCCGCTCATCGTCTGCGCCGCGGGCTGCCGGATCGCGGACCCGTGGAACTCCTGCAGGCCGCTGCGAAGCATCGGGCCGTCGATCTCGTCCAGCAGCCGCCGCGCGATGTGGACGACGCCGCGCGGATCGATCCCCAGCAGGTTGCGGTCAGAGCGCGACGTCGTGCGGCCTCGGGCTCGGGGCGTGTGCTGCAGTCGTGCCTGCACCGCAACGGCCAGCCGATCTACTGCACCGCCTAACGGAGAAGGCGACGGCGTAGGCGGCCGCCCCAGGCGACACGGAGCAGGTAGTCAGCCATCGCACGGCGTTGCCGAACCGTCAGCCGGTGGGCGTAGGACGGCATGCCGTTGGCGCCCTCGACCATCGCGCGGAGCAGTTGGGCGCGGTCGAGCCGCTCGCTCGTGTCGAGGTCGGGGCCCGAGCCGCCGCGGGCGTGGGCGTCGTTCAGCGCGTGGCAGTGCCCGCATCCCGCCGTCATGAACAGCCGGCGCGCGGACGTCCCCCCGCATCCGGAGCCGGCGAGGGCGAGCGCGATGAGCGCGGCCGCGCCACGCGAGGTCATCGCTCGATGGCCAGCGACTGATCAGCTCGGTCGGCCGGGTCCTCGGGCGCCTCGCGCGGGAGCTCCAGGATGAACCGGGCGCCGCCCTCGGGGGACGACTCGACGGCAACGTCACCTCCGTGCGCCGCGGTGATCGCGCGGACGATCGAGAGGCCGAGTCCGGCGCCGCCGCTGTCGCGCCCGCGGGCGGCGTCGAGCCGGGTGAAGCGGTCGAAGATGCGCGCGCGCTGGTCCTGAGGGATGCCGGGGCCGTTGTCGTCGACGATGAGCCGCACGCGCGCGCCGTGCCGGTATGCACTGAGGCGGACCAGGCCGCCGGGCTCCGTGTGCGCGATGGCGTTGCGGAGGAGGTTGTGGAGCGCCTGGCGCCAGCCGGTCGGGGTCGGCGTCGATCACCAGGGCGGGTGCCGGTCCCAGGACGAGGCGGCGGTCGGTGGTCGTGCTGCAGTCCGGCCATGATGCCGGCGAGGAACTCCGACAGGTCGACCGGCTCGCGGCGCAGCAGGTCCGCGTCCGCGGCGTGGGTGAGCAGCAGCAGGTCCTCGACCAGCCGGCTCATGCGGTCGATCTCCGGGCGCACGACGCCCTCGACGTGGCGGACCTCCTCCGCGTCCGGGTGCGGGTTCATGGCGAGCACCTCGAGCTGCCCGCGCACGATCGTCAGCGGGCGTCCGCAGCTCGTGGCTGGCGTCGGCCACGAACGCGGTCTGGCGCGCGAACGCGTCCTGCAGGCGGTCGAGCATCTGATCGAACGAATGCGCGAGCGCGCGGACCTCGTCGTGCGGTCCGCTGAGCTCCATGCGATGGCTGAGGTCGCCCGCGTCGACCCGGGCCGCCACCCGGGCCATCCGGCGCAGCGGCGCCGCCAGGCTCGCGGCGATCAGCAGGCCGCCGAGCAGCGCGCCCGCCATCCCGAGGGCGCCGGCGAGCAGCAGGGCCCGCGCCACCGTGGCCTTCGCGTGCGCGACCGGCTCGAGTCGGCTCGGCGACGCCGAAGCGCACGCTCCCGCGTCGCGCCGCGAGCACGCGGACCGGGCCGACGCCCGGCAGCCGGCGGTCGCTGAACCCCGCGGGCGCGTGCAGGACCCCGAGCGCGTCGCGCGTCTCGGCCCTGCGGGCGGCCGGCGTGTCATCGGGGTCGCCGCGTGTCGTGTCGAGCAGCTCCGGCTCGTTGGTCACCGGAGCGTGGCCCGCGCGTGACGAACAGGACGTGTGTGGTGGCCCGGGACGGCTGGCGCGCGATGAACGAGCGGGCAGCTTTCAGGATGAGCGCCGGGGTGGGCTCCGCGACGGCGTGCCGCAGCTCGGCTAGGTCCTCGCGCAGGCCGGTGTCGGTCGCGCCGTTGAGCCGCGAGGCGGTGCCGCGGTACACCGCGGCGAAGACCGTGGCGAGGCAGAACGCGACCACGCCGACGACGAGCAGGGTGATCCGGCCGCGGAGCCCGATCGGCGCCATCACCGCGCGGACAGCCGGTAGCCGGCGCCGCGCAGCGTGTCGAGGGACAGCGGCCGGCCGGGCAGCGCGAGCTTCCGGCGCAGGTAGCCGACGTAGACCTCGACCACGTTGGTCTGAGGCTCGTAGTCGTAGCCCCAGACCCCGCTCAGGAGCTGCTCGCGCGAGAGCACCTGGTTGGCGTGGCGCATGAAGTACACGAGCAGCTCGAACTCTTTGGCCGAGAGCCGTACGGGCCGGCCGTCGCGCGCGACGTCGCGGGACAGCAGGTCGACCGTGACGCCGGCGGCGGACAGCTGGGTCGCCTCGGGTTGCGAGGGGCGGCGCAGGTGTGCGCGCACGCGGGCGAGCAGCTCGTCGACCGAGAACGGCTTGGTCACGTAGTCAGTCGCCCCGGCGTCGAGGGCGTCGACCTTGTGCCGCACCTCGCCGAGCGCCGTGAGGACGATCACGGGCAGCTCCGGCTTGACGGCGCGGATGGCGCGCAGCACCTCGATGCCGTCGCCGCCCGGCAGCATGCGGTCGAGGATGACGAGGTCGACGTCGTGGCCCAGCGCGTGCTGCTCGCCGGTCGGGCGCGTCGCCGCAGACATCGACGCGATGGCCCTGCGCGACGAGCGCCTTCTCGATGAACTCGGCGATCCCGGGCTCGTCTTCGATCAGCAGGATCCGCACGCGCTCAAGGGTACGGTCAGCGCCGACGCAGCTTGAGCGCCAGCGCCGGGCACGCCTTGACCGCGCGGATGGCGTGGTCGCGCAGCGTCGGCGGGGACCTCCGGGTCGACTATCGGGTAGCCCCAGTCGTCGAGCACGATGCGCTCCGGGAACAGCTCGGCGCACAACCGGTGCCCGACGCAGGCGATGGGGTCCAGCGCCAGTTGCTCGCGTTCGGGCTCGCGGCTCATGCCGCGCTCCGCAGGGCCGCTCGGGCGAGAGCATGAGCGTCGAGGGCGTGGTGCAGCGCGCGCACGGCCCGCGCCGGGCATGGTCCTCGAGCTCGTCCGCGGAACGCCTCGCAGGCGCTGGCGAGCATCCGGGCAACGCCGTCCGGGTGCGCGCAGGCGCCCCGGCGCCGGACCATCTCGATCCAGCGCGCGAGGCGTGCCCGTCGCCGGGGGAGGTGCGCCCCGCGGCGAAGCGCGCGACCACGTCGGCCAGCGCGCCGAGGCCGTGGACGCAGGGCCCGCATTGCCCGGCGGACTCGCGCGGCCATGTAGCGGGCCAGCCGGGCGGTCTCCGCCACTGGGCAGGCGCTCTCGTCGAGGACCACGACGACGCCCGCGCCGACCGCGGCGGCGCGCCGGCGCAGGCGCGCGTCGTCGAGCGTCAGCCCGGCGCCGTCCCCGTCGATCCAGGCCCCGAAGTAGCCGCCGACCAGCAGCGCGCGGACCGGCGCGGTGGGCGCCGCGAACCGCGTCAGCGCGTCCAGCGCCATGCCGGAACGCGACCTCGTAGACCCCGGGGGCGTCGACCGCCGCCCGACACGGTGACCAGCGTCGTGCCGGGACGCTCGGCGGTGCCCTGCTCGCGGAACCAGGCGGCGCCGTGGCGGGCGATCAGCGCCAGGTGGCAGAGGGTCTCGACGTTCTGGACAAGCGTCGGCCCGCCGCGGTAGCCGCGCTCCGCCGGGCGCGGAGGCGACACGCGCGGGAGGGCGGGCCGGCCCTCGAGGTGCGCGAGCACGGCGGTCTCCTCGCCGGCGACATAGCCGGCGGCGCGCGGCGTCAGGGTGAAGCGCGGGCCGCCCCTGCGCTCGGCCAGCGCGGCGGCGAGCCCCGGGAGCTTGCGCTCGGGCGCGCTGACCAGCACTTCGCGGGCGCCGACCGCGGCGGCGGCGGCGTGGGCGCCGTCGAGGACCAGGTGCGGCGCGTGGTGCAGCAGGACGCGGTCCTTGGCGCTCATCGGCTCGCCCTCCGTGCCGTTGACCACGACGACCGGGCGCGACCGCTGGGCGACGGCCGCGAGCTTGACCGCAGCGGGAAAGCCCGCCCCGCCGCGCCCGACCAGGCCCGCGGCCTCGACCTCGGCGATCAGCTCGCGGCCCAGGTGCGGCAGGGCGCCGTGGACGGCCAGGTGGCGGTCGAGCTTCAGCGGGCCGTGGGGATCGATCCCGGCGAGCAGCCGGTCCGTGCTCATCGGTGCCCCGCGATCAGCCGGGCGGGTGTCCCCGCCTTGGCGGCCCAGCCGGGAGCGAGCGGCCCGGCGGGCAGCCACAGCGCTGAGGAAGGCGGCCGTCAGGACCACGCCGCCGGCCACGGCGATCCGGGCCTGCGCGTGCACGTCGCGATCCGCGAGCCGCGCGACGATGGCCACGAGCACCGCGGCCGCGCACATGGCGCTCATCCCGACCAGCCAGCCGGCCCGCACGTCGCTGCCCGTGCCGAGGCCGTGCAGCATCGCCACGGGCCAGCACGCGTACGCCAGCCAGTGAATCGCGCGCCAGGCGCGGACGCCGAGCCGCGCCCGGAGCAGGCTCGTCACGACCAGGGCCAGCAGCAGGTCGAAGGCCAGCGCGCCGAGACCGAGCCAGAGCGGTCGGTAGGTCCCGCCGAACGGGATCACGACGTCGGCCAGCCGGATCGGCGCGTACCCGTCCAGCACCGAGGTGCCGATGTGGATGGCCAGGAGCACGCACACGAGCAGCGACGCCATGCGGTGGCAGCCGTCGACGATGAAGCGCGGCGTCTGCGGGGTGGCGTACCGCTTGACGTTGACGACGCCGAGCACGACCGAGAGCGTGAGCAGGACCAGGGCGACCGCGCCGGTCGCGCGCGTGAGGTACCAGAACGCCATCAGGCGGTCGCCTCCGCGACCGCCCAGCCGCCGGTGCCGGCCGCGATACCGTCAGGCCGCACGAGGCGCGCGGGCAGACCGCGGCGCTCCAGCCAGTCCCGCGCGCGCTCGCCCAGCACGAGCGCGGCTGTGCTGGCCGTGTTGGCGTCCACGCAACTGCGGGCCGCCACCGTGACGGTCCGCCAGATCACGCGCGCGGGCTCGCCGGTGCGCGGGTCGAGCACGTGGTGCAGCTCCCGCCCGCCGCGCGCGCCAGCGCCGCTGCGTCGTGCTCGACGTGGCCAGCCCGCCCGCGCGCAGCGCCACGGTGGCGGACGCCGTCGCGTCGCGGTGGCCGTCGGCCAGGCCGACGGGCCAGCCGCCGGCCGGCGCCGGCCCGGCGACCGCGATGTCGCCGCCGAGGCTCACCAGCACACCGCACGAGGGCGCAGCCGCGGCGCCGGCGGCGGCGGCGCGATCGGCGGCCATCGCCTTCGCGGTCGCGCCGAGATCCAGGCGGACGCCGGGGGGCACGCGCAGGGTGCGGGCGTCGCGGTCCAGCCGGACGGCGCGCCAGCCGGCAGCGGGCACGGCGGCGACGGGCGGCCGGTCCGCGGGCAATAGCACGAAGTCGCGGTCGTAGCCCGCGGCCAGCATCCCGGCGCCCACGGTCGGGTCGACGAGACCGTCACTGTCCCGCGCGGCCTCGAGCGCCGCCGCCACGGCGTCACAGAGCACGGGCGAGATGCGCACCTGGCGCCCGCCCGCCGCGTGCACGCGGGCGAGCTCCGCGTCTGCCCGGAAGCGGCTGCAGGCGTCGTCGATGGCTGCGACCTCCGCCGCGACGGCCTCGCACACCGCTGCGAGCGCGCCGGCGTCGGTGACGACGACCTCGGCACGGGAGCCGAGGGCCTCCCAGCTGTCGGCGGCGAAGCTCATGACCCGCCCGACACCGCGACGGGGGCCTGAGCGGTCGGCACGGGCGTGGGCACCGGCGTGGCCACCGCGGTCGGCACGGCTGTCGGCGCTGCCGTGGCCACGCTGGTGGGCGTCGCGGTGGGAACGGGCGCCGCGGCCGCGTGCGGGTGGTGCCGGTGATGGCGGCGGCGGTGATGGTGATGCGTCCGCGCAAGCCGTGTGGCGTGCGGCTCGGCCGTCGCGCTCGCGCTCGCGACGACGCGGGCCTTGCTGCGCTGCTTCGCGCTCGTCGCACTCGCGGACAGGGCGGCGAACCCGACGACCAGGACCACCGCGAAGAGCGCGAGCATCACGTTGAGCGCGTGCAGCCGTCGCAGCGCGGCGTCCCGCAGCCGTTCCGGCGAGGGGCGGCGGTGATACCGCGGCAGATGGTGTCCACGACCCATCAGGGCACCCTGCTGCAGCGGACTGGGAGCACGGTAAGAGCAACCTGAGAAGTCACTTATCTGCGGCGCGTCGTTCAGCCCGTGTTCAGGCGCGGGCGGCTCAGGGCGTGACCTCTTCGCCGGTCGCCGGGTCGAGCAGGATGATCGCGCCCGCGGGGCAGGCGCGCGCGGCGGCGCGCAGCTGCGCGTCGGTGCCGGCGCCAACGACCCCGGCGATGTCGGCGACGGCGAACACGCCCGGGGCGACCTCGGCGCAGTCGCCGTGCGCCAAGCAGGCGTCGGGGTCGATGTGGACGGTGAGGGTCATGCGGCCTCCTGGTCGGGAACGGCGCAACGAAGCCGGCGGCGGGCCGCCGGCAGGGCGCCGGGGCGCCCCGCGAGCGTGACCGCCACCGGCCGCCCTGCGCGGTGGAATGTGATGGCGAAGTCTCCGGCGGCCGGATCGCCGTCGAGCGTCCGGTGGTCGGCGCCGCGCGGGTCGCCCAGCCGTTGCAGGCGGATGCCGTGCTGGTCGCTCCATACCAGCGGCGGGCCCTCCGCGCGGGCCGGCAGCCCGAGCAGCGTGCGCGCCGCCGCGGCGCCCTGGCGCGCCGCGGCCTCCCAGTGGCCGGTGCCCGCCACGTCGCCGGCCAGGAGCAGCCCGGGCGGCGGGGTCGCGCCGGGCGTGAGGCCGGTCCACGCGAGCTCGGGGCGGACGCCGACGGCGACGACGACCCGGTCGCACGCGACGGCGGCGCCGTCGTCCAGCACGAGCGCGGTCGCGGCCTCGCCCTTCCGGCGCACAGCGGCGAACCGGCGGCCGACCCGGAGGTCGACGCCCGCACGCCTGTGGATGCCGGCCAGCAGGCGACCGGCGCCCGGCCCGAGCAGCGCGTCGAACGGCGCGGGGGCGGCGTCGACCAGCGTCACACGCGCGCCGCGCGCGATCGCCGCGGACGCGAGCTCCTGGCCGATCAGGCCCGCCCCGAGGACCGCGAGGCGCAGCCCGGGACGCAGCGCGACGGCGAGCGCAAGCGCGTCCTCGAGCGTGCGGAACGCCTGCACGTTCTGCAGGCCCTCGAGGCCGGGCAGTGTGACGGGGCGCGCGCCGGTGGCGACCAGCAGCCGGTCGTACGGCAGCGTCTCGCCCCCGGCCAGGTGCACGCGCCGCCGAGTTCCATCGAGGCCCGCCGCCGCCGTGCCCAGGCGCAGGTCGATGCCGTGCCGGGCGTGCCAGCCGGCCGGGCGCAGCGCCAGGTTCGGGCGCTCGCCGGCAAGCACGGCCTTCGACAGCGGCGGACGGTCGTACGGCGGGCGCCGCTCGGCGCCGATCATGGTGACGGGGCCGTCGTGGCCGAGCGCGCGCAGCGTCTCGGCGCAGCGCTGCGCGGCCAGGCCGGCGCCGGCCAGCACGATCCTCATGACGCCGCCTCCGCGGCGGGGCGCCCGCTGGGCCGCGGCCTGCGCGCCGGCGCCCGGCGGCGTCCCGACAGCCGCAGTCCCAGCAGCGCGGCGATCGGCACGAGGCCGGCGAACATGACCGCGCGCAGCCACGGCGTGCCGGCGTCGGTCCCCGCGCCGGCCGTGTGGATCAGCCCGAGCACGTAGACCACTGGGGTGGCGCGATGGAGGTTGCGCCAGCGCTTGGCGCCGATCCGGCGGCGCGCATAGAACGTCAGGCCTAGCAGCGCGGCCGCGTAGCCGCCGAGGATGCCCAGACCGGTGAACAGCGGCCGGTAGCGGATGACGAACGGCACGGCGATCCCGGCGAGCCCGGGCCGCAGCCACGGGTCGCCCAACAGCAGCGCGCCGTGCAGCGCGATGGCGACGAGCCCGGTCAGCGCGGTGTGCTCGTGGACGGCCACGAGCGCGCGCCGCCGCGCGGGCGGCCCGCCGAGGCCGGTGGCGAGCGTCAGCCCGATGATCACCGACACCGCGACGAGTATCAGCGCGACCACACCGGCCGACCGGCTCGCCAGCCACCAGGCGTGGGAGAGGAGTGCGCCGCCTCGAGTCATCGGGCCTCCCCGGCGGCGGCGATCGCGGGGCGCCGAAGGCGGACGACGGGCCGCGGGCGCAGCGGCCCGTGCAGCTCGATGCCGCCGTCGTCGTGGACGGTGAGACCGCCGTGGCGGCGCAGCCAGCCACGGGCGCCGGCCGGGCCGCTCAGCATCGCGGCTTTGGCCAGGACCTCGGCCTCCAGAGCGGTCGGGGCGAGCGCGGTGGCGCCGATCAGGCCGGTCCAGGCCGGCTCCCCCGTGGCCGGGTCGAGCAGGTGGTGGGCCGGCCGGCCGTCGGGGCGCCGCCAGAGTCGGACGTCGAGGCCGGACGTGGCCACGGCGCCGCGCGTGAGCGGGAGACGGTGCGCGACCTCGCCGGTCAGCGGGTGCGCTACCTCGACGACGAACGGCTCGGCCGCGGGCGCGTGGACGCGCAGGTCGCCGCCGCAGTCGACGGCCCAGCGCGCGCCGCCCTCGAGCCGCGCGGCCAGCAGGTCGGCGGCGAGGCCTTTGCCCGTGCCGCCCGTGTCGAGCCGGATGCCGCACGGGCGGATCACGTCGCCCCGCGCCAGGTCGACGCGCACCCGGCGCCAGCGCGCGGCGGGATCGGGCCGGGCAGGGGCGCGCGCCGGAGCAGCCGTCAGGGCCTCGGCGAGCCCCAGCTCCGGGCGGCTGCGGCTGGCCGCGTAACCGGCCGCCTCGAGCTCGCCGACGAGCGTCGGGTCGACGAGCCCGCCGCTGCGCTCGGCGGCCCACAGGCCGGCCGCGACGGCCGAGCACAGCAGCGGCGATGCCGGCACGACCACTGCCGGGTCGGCATTGAGCGCGCACAGCTCGCTGTCGGGTCGGAACCGCGAGAGCGCGGCTTCGAAGCGCTCCAGGAACGCGCGGCAGCCGTCCGCGTCAGCGTCGACCAGCAGGCGCCCCTCGCTGCCCATCGAGGGGAAGGTCACGTCGATCATGAGGTGCGGGTGGTCAGGGGCGCGGACGCCGGCGGGGCGGGCGCGACCTGTGCCGGCGCCGGCGAGCTCGGCGCGACCGGCACCGAGATGACCTGCACGCGCGGAGCGGCGGGGCGCCCGTCGTCACGCAGCTCCGTGACGACCCGGGTGACGATCACGCGCCGCTCGATCACCTGCCGCGGCGGCGCGGCGGCCACGGTCGTGGCCGGGGCCGGGGGCACGCGCGACTGGAACGCGATCAGGATGAGCACCGCGAAGAACACGGCGAGCGCGCTCGCGATCACGGGCCACGGCCGCGGACGGCGGATCCGGGTGCGCTCAGTCATCGACGCCGCCTTCCTGCTCGTGCTCGTGGCCGTGCCCGCCCGGCGAGGTCGCCGTGCGCAGCGGACGCGAGCCGCCGGTCCGGGCGGGCGAGGTGCCCGAGCGCAGCGGCCGTGAGCCGGCCGGGGCCGTGACCGCGACCGGGGGCGCCGGGGCGATCACGGGCGCCGCGGTCGCGGCGGGCACGACTACGACCCGCCGGCGCGGCGGCCGGTGGTGCACGTGCCGGACGACGTGGATCGTGCGATGGATCGTGCGCGTGCGGACCTCGACGACCGGCGTGGCCGACGGCGCGGCAGCCACCGGCGCCGGCGCCGCGGGAAGCGCGACACCCGCGACGGCCGCGCCGCCCAGAGCGGAGACCGCCGCGACGGAGGCCACGAACGGGGTGCGAAAGGTCATGTCCCCAGGCTGACCTGGCGACGGTGAAATCCCGGCCAGAGGCGGGGAAAGCTTCGGCAAAGCCTGGCCGGTGGTCAGTCGTCACCGCCGCCGTCATCGCCCCCGGCGGGCGGCGGAGTCGCCACCGGCGTCGGGGCGGTGGTTCGGGTCGGCGCGGGAGTCCCGGTCTGCGGCGGCGCCGGCGGGCGATGCGTCGGCGCCGGCGCGCGCTCGTGCGGGGCGAGCGCCCGGCCGGCCGTCAGCGGCTCCGACGAGAGCCCGATCCGCTGACGCGAGAGGGTGCTCGCGGCAGTGCTCAGGCCCGCGGCGAGGACGAGGCCGGCCACCGCGGCCAGTGTCCAGGCCAACACGGCGCGCCAGCCGGTCATCGCGCGCCCTCGGCCAGCAGCGGCGGCTGATGGCGTGCGGCCGGAGCCGGCAGGAGCGTCACGGTCGCCGTCGCACCGCCGCCCGGGCGGTTCGCCAGCGTGACCGTGCCGCCCCAGCGTGCCGCCAGCTCCCGGGCGATCGCCAGCCCCAGCCCGGTGCCGGAGCCGGCGGCTCGGCCGGCGCGGCCGCGGTGGAAGCGCGCGAACACGGCATCGAGCTCGACCGCCGCCAGCCCGGGACCCTCGTCCATCACCGCGATCCGGCCGGCCGCCACGGCCAGCGCGACCCGCTGGGCAGGCGGGCCGTAGGCGATCGCGTTCTCGATGAGCGCGTCCAGGATCCGGTCCAGGTCCCCGGGTGCGCAGCCCACGGCAGTGGGGCTCTCGCCCGTGACGAGCAGCGCCGCGCCGTGGCTCGACCAGCGCTCCGCGGCGCGGCGGGCCGCAGCGGCGAGATCGACCGGCGCCGCGGGCGCACCCGCCGCGCCGGCCTCGCTGAGCACGAGCAGCTCGGTCACCACGTCCGACAGGCGGTCGACCTCGCCGATCGCCGCGCCGACCTGGTTGCGCGCGGGTCCGTCACCCGCGGTCGCCGCCGCCTCCTCGAGCCGCAGCCGCAGCCCGGTGAGGGGCGTGCGGAGCTGGTGCGAGGCGTCCGCCACGAAATCGCGCTGCGCGTCGATCATCCGCTGCACGCGCGACGTCATCTCGTTGAACGCCCGGCCGAGCTCGCGCTGCTCCCGGCTGCCCTCCTCCGAGACGCGGACGCTCAGGTCGCCGTCGCCGGCGCGGCGCGCCGCCGACGCGAGCCGGCGCAGCGGACGGGTCAGCGTCCCCGCGAGGACGACCCCGGCCGCCAGCCCGAGCGCGAGCACCACGAGCCCGACGAGGATCAGCCCCGCGGTGGCCGCGTTGACGGCGCGATCGACCGCGGCCACGCTCTGCGTCACGCGGACCGCACCGCGGACCCGGCCGCGGCGCACGATCGGCACCGCGGTGGCGAGGATCCGGGCGCTGAGGGTGTGGCTGCGGCGCACCTGCTGCACGATGCGCCCGCGCAGCGCGCCCGCGATCTCCGGCCGGTCGGCATAGCCGGCGCCCAGCGTGCCCGGCGCGCTGTCGGCCGTCACGCGGCCGTGCGGATCGACGATCACGACGCGGCCGCGCACCGCCTCGGCGGAGGTGCGCACGAGCGCGGCCAGATCGGTGCGGCCCGCCGCCGTGGCGGCGACCACCTCGGCCTGCCCGAGCGCCTGGGTCCGGACCTCGGCCGACACGCGGTCGCGCACGCTGCGCACGAGCGGGACGAGCAGCGCGGCGACCGCGAGCACGAGCACGTAGGCCAGCACGAGCAACAGCCGCGATCGCAGCCTCACGCCGTCCACTCCGACGGCGCGGTAAAGCGGAAGCCCACGCCGCGCACCGTGTGCACGAGCTTTGGGTCCGCGGCGTCGTCGCCCAGCTTGCCGCGCAGCCAGCCCACGTGTACGTCGAGCGTCTTGGTCGATCCGAACCAGTTCTCGTCCCACACCCGGGCGATCAGGTCCTCGCGCCGGACCACATGGCCAGCGTGGGTGACCAGCTCCGCCAGCAGGTCGAACTCCTTGCGGCTGAGGTGCAGCTCGTCGCCGCCGCGCCACACGCGCCGCGCGGGCAGGTCGATCCTCAGCGGTCCGATCTCCACGGCGCCGTCGTGTGCGGGGGAGACGCGCGCGCGTCGCAGCACGGCGCGCATGCGGGCGATCAGCTCGGCGCCGCTGAACGGCTTGACCACGTAGTCGTCCGCACCGAGCTCGAGCCCCACCACGCGCTCGAGCTCGGTGCCGCGCGCCGTGAGGATGATGATCGGGACGTCCGACCCAGCGCGCAGCTCGCGGGCGAGATCGCGCCCGTCGCCGTCCGGGAGCATGAGGTCCAACAGCACGAGATCGGGTGGCCGGCGCGCCGCCTCACCGCGCGCGGCGGCGAGCGTGCGGACCACGACCGGGTCGAAGCCATCGCGCGTGAGGGCGCTCGAGAACGGGTCCGAGATGGACGCCTCGTCCTCCACGAACAACACCCTCGGCCGCGTGCCCGTCATGTCGGCCAGAGCGTCACCGACGGTACGCGGCACGGCATCCGCAACCAGCCGCAGAGCGCCTGCGGAGAAAGCCCACGCACACAATCGAACCCGAGTACAACTCTGCCCGAGGCTTTCGGCAAACAGGGGCTCGTGTTCGCGGCGAGCTACGTCGCGTGCCGCTCCTGCAATCCGCGAATTGCGCGCCTCGCGCCTGCCCGCTCTATCGCGACCGCATCCAAGCGACCAAGGCGGCGGCTCGGCCGCCAACGCGGCTTCGGATCGGCGCAATCGATATGGGGCACGCCACGGCTTCGACCGCCACGTCGTACGTGGGGGCGTCTTGGGGGCACGGGCCGTGTCCAAACGGGGGTCCGGCGGGAGACTGCGCGCGACGAGCTCGCCCTCTAGCCATTCTTAGCCCTGGAGGGACACTGGTCGTCGAATGGTAAGGAAGGGTGGCCGGTTCGAGTCCGGCAGAGGGCTCTCGGCGGTGTGGAGCCAAATTCCAGCTCTCTGCCAGGCGTCGGGTGCGGTCTTTGACCCTTCTTGGGGGCGTTTGGGTGCCCCCAAGAGGACTTCCCAACTAGAGAAAGGGTCATGCGGCGGTGCGGCGCTACCGCCGTCTTCGACACGGCGGCATGCGCGGCGTGGACGACCTATGCCTGCCGCGTGGGCCGACCACTGGGGAGACCGAAACAGCCGAGCCGAGCCGGGCTGGGTTGTGGTCCCGTCGGTCGGGGGTTCGAGTTCCTCGCTCACGCCTGGCGAAGGCTCTGCAACCGGGCCTGTTGGCACCGCGCCGATCTCCGGAGCTGCCGCCTGGACAAATGGCTCGATTTGCTCGCGCATTGCCGCGTGAACCGACGAGCCGGCCGCGCCCGCGACGGGCGTACCCGGGGCCTCGAGCCGGTGCGGCTTCTACCGGCGCGTCAGCCGGTGCGCCTGGAGCGCGAAGATGAGCGAGGCACGCCGCGCGGGGTCCTCGATTGGGCCGACGAGCTGCTCGATCTTCGCCAGTCGCTGGTAAAGCGACTGCCGCCGCAGATGGAGCGACCTGGCGATCTCCGCCTTGGACATGCCGGATACCAGGCAGATCCACAGCGTGTTCGCCAGGTCGGTTCCTGCGTGCCGCGTCGTGGCGCAGCAGTGCGCCGAGCTCGTCCTCGACGAACGCGGCGGTCTCGCGCTCGCCGGTCAGCTTCGCCAGCAGTCGGTCGGCGGCCATGCCGCGCGCGGTCGTGGCCCGCTCGGCCGTACCGAGCTCCCGGGCGAGGCTAAGGGTGGCCTGGGCGTCGACCAGCGACTGCCCGACGGCTTCCAGGCCGTCGACCACGGGCCCGAGCGCGAGCCGCAGCGACCCCGTCGCGCCCTCGCGCGCGCGGCGGGCCTCCGCGTGCTCGAGCAGCCCGCGGGCGCGGGCCGTGGCTGCGTCGCGATTGTCCTCGGCGAACACGACGCCGAGCACCAGCGTGCCTACTTCGGCGACCAGCCCGCCACCTGCCGCGGCCACGGCGCCCTCGGTGGCGTGCAGGGCGAGGTCGGCCTCCTCCGGCGGGTAGTCGCCGACGGCCAGGCCCGCGAGGCGCTGGCGCCCGGACGGGCTGAGCCCGAGCATCCCGGCGCGCGCCTCGAGGTCGCGGCGCGAGCTGAAGCGGCCGGCGAGCAGGTCCTCCAGCAGTTCGCGTGTGAGGCGTTGGCGCAGCGGCAGCGCGCGCCCCGTCCGCAGCAGCGTGAGCGCGATCGCCGTGGGGCCGTGCTCGAGCGCCGCGTGGACCATCGCGCTCGGGCTCCGCGGGGTGTCGTACACGCACAGCGTGCCCCACTCCTCGCCGAGCACGCTCACGGTGGCGACTGCGTCCGCGGTCGGCTCCGCGGTGCCGGCGCCGTCCACCGGCGTCCTGGCCACTATACGCCCGCTGGTCGCCCGCAGCTCGACCCGGCAGCCCACCGCGTGGGCGAGCGCGCTGACGACGCCCGAGAGCCCTTCCGCGCGCAGAAGCGCGGCGTTGAGCGCGGCCTGCACGTCGTGGTGGGCGCGCAGCTCCCGGCCCTGGCGGTCGACGATCCGGCGCTGGATCTCCTCGGTGATCTCGACGAACGGGACGATGTTCTGCAGCGTGATCATTGGCAGGTCCCGCTCGCGCGCGGTTCGCAGCACTGCGTCCGGGACCGCGTCGAAGCTCCAGCCGAGCTCGAGCGCGAGGGCCGCGATCCGCTTGTCCGCCAGCTGGTGGACGTAGGCCGCCTGCGCGGCGGGCCCCTGGTCGGCGAGCCCGAGGCCACCGGTCAGCAGCAGCTCGCCCCCTTTGAGCAGGGTCGGGACCTCCGCCAGCTCGCTCGTGTGCACCCAGCGCACGAGCCGGTCGAGCTGCCGCTCGCCGTGCAGCACCCGCGCGCCAGTGCGCCGCATCACCTCGAGTTCCAACACCTCGCGCAACGGCAGCCCGTTGCCGGCGGCGTATCGAGATGCGTGTGCAAACTGTCCCCTTGCGACGGCCGAACTGCTGACGGACCGTCCGTTTATACCGCGGGCGGCGCGGCGGGAGAATGGCTCGCATGAAGCCGCCGGAGTTCGACTACGTGCGGGCCGGAACGGTGGAGGAGGCGGTTGCCGCGCTGGGGTCCGGCGACGAGGCCAAGGTCCTGGCCGGGGGGCAGAGCCTGATCCCGCTGCTCAACCTGCGCCTGCCCGCCCGAGCTGCTGGTCGACCTGCGCCGCGTTCCCGGCCTGGACGAGATCGCCCGCCAGGGCGACGAGCTCGTCATCGGCGCCACCGTGCGCCAGCGCCAGGCCGAGCGCGACCCGCTCGTGGCCGAGGCCGCACCCCTGATCACGCGCGGCGCTGGCCGAGGTCGGCCACCCGCAGATCCGCTCGCGCGGGACCGTCGGCGGCAGCATCGCCCACGCCGACCCCGCCGCCGAGCTGCCCGCCGCCCTGGTCGCCCTCGACGGCCGCGTGATCGCCCGCGGCCCCGGCGGCGAGCGCTCGATCGCCGCCGCCGACTTCTACCTCGGCTTCCTCACCACGGCGCTCGACGACGACGAGATCCTCGTCGCCGTCGCCCTGCCGGTGGCGCCGCCGCGCACCGGGCGCGGCGTGCGTCGAGATCGCCCAGCGCGCCGGCGACTACGCCGCCTGCGGCGCCGTCGCCCAGGTCACGCTCGACGACGCCGGCACCATCGCGCACGGCGCGCGTCGCCCTGATCGGCGCCACCGACCGGCCGGTCCGCGCCGCCGCCGTCGAGGAGGCGCTCGCCGGCGGCGGCGAGCATCGCCGACGCCGCCCGCCACGCGGGCGACGGCGTCGAGCCGATCGACGACCCACGCGTCCCCTCCGCCTATCGCATCCACCTCGCGGGCGTGGTCACGCGCCGCGGCGCTCGAGCAGGCAAGGAGCCGCGCCGCATGAGCACGCACACCATCCGCGTCACCGTCAACGGCGACCGAGCACGAAGCCGAGGTCCCGGCCCGCCTCACCCTCGCCGACTTCCTGCGCGAGCGCCTCGACCTGACCGCCACCCACCTCGGCTGCGAGCACGGCGTGTGCGGCGCCTGCACGGTCCTGCTCGACGGCGAGACGGCGCGCTCCTGCATCATGCTCGCCGCCCAGGCCGACGGCTCGGAGATCACGACGCTCGAGGGCGTCGTCGCCGAGGACGAGGACCTGCACCCGGTCCAGCAGGCGTTCTGGGACCGCCACGGCCTGCAGTGCGGGTTCTGCACCCCCGGGATCATCATGATCGACGCTCGAGCTGCTGCGCGAGCACCCGCAGCCCACGCGACGAGCAGATCGACGACGCGCTCGGCGGCCACCTCTGCCGCTGCACCGGCTACGTGAAGATCGTCGAGGCGGTCGAGCAGGCCGCCAGCGAGATCAGCGGGAGCCGGGCGTGAGCGCCGGCGACGGGCGCCCATTCGGCGCCCCGCTGAAGCGCAAGGAGGACCCGCGGCTGCTGCGCGGCGGGGGCGCTACATCGCCGACATCAAGCTCCACGGGATGCTGCACGCGGCCGTCATGCGCAGCCCGCACCCGCACGCCGAGATCCGCGGCATCGACACCGCGGCGCTGCTGGCCGACCCGCGCTGCATGGCCGTGCTCACCGCCGCCGACTTCGACGGACCTGCGCCGAGCTGCTCTGCATCGACGCCGAGGAGACCACGCTGCCGTTCCTGCAGCCGGTCCTGGCCCGGCGACAAGGTGCGCTACGTCGGCGAGCCGGTCGCCGTGATCGTCGCCGACGGACCGCTACGACGCCGAGGACCTGATGACGCTCGTCGAGGTCGACTACGACGCCGCTGCCCGCGGTGGTGGACCCCGAGCGCGCGCTGGAGCCCGACGCCCCGATCCTCCATCCGAGTACCAACCTCACCGACACCCTGCACTACAGCGACGGCGACCCCGCCGGCGCCTTCGCCAGCGCCGCCGCACGTGCTGCGCGAGCGCTTCGCGACCCAGCGCTACGCCGGCATGCCGATGGAGACCCGCGGCGTCATCGCCTACTGGGAGGAGCGCAGCGGCGGCTTCACCTCTACAGCTCGACCCAGGTCCCCAACGGCGTCAAGACCAACCTGCAGATCCGCGCTCGGCCTGCCCGAGAACGGCGTCCGCGTGATCGCCCCCGACCTCGGCGGCGGCTTCGGGGTCAAGCTCCAGATCTACCCCGAGGAGATCCTGCTGTGCCGCGATCGCGCCGGCGCGTCAAGCGCCCGGTCAAGTGGATCGAGGACCGCTGGGAGCACTTCGTCTCCACCACCCACGGGCGCGAGCAGTTCCACGACGTCGAGGTGGGCTACGACGACGACGGCCGGATCCTCGCCATCCGCGACGACTGCGTGACCAACACCGGCGCCTACCTGCAGAGCCTGACCCTGGTCGAGCCGTTCATCGGCGTCGTGCCATGCTCACCGGGCCCTACCACGTCGAGAACTTCGAGGCCACGGCCAAGGTGGTCATGACCAACAAGACGCCGATGAACCCGTTCCGCGGCGTCGGCCACGTGCAGGCCGCGTTCACGATGGAGCGGATCATCGACATCGTCGCCGCCGACCTCGGCATCGACCCGGTGGAGGTGCGGCTGCGCAACATGATCCAGCCCGAGCAGCTGCCGCTGAACCGCGGGTTCGGCAACGTGCTGGCGGGCACGATCGTCTACGACTCCGGCGACTACCCGACCTGCCTGAAGCGGCGGCCGAGCTCGCCGGCCACGCCGACTTCGCGGCCGAGCAGGAGGCGGGCGCGGGCCGAGGGCCGCTACATCGGCATGGGCATCGGCTGCTTCGTCGAGGAGACCGGCCTGGGGCCGTACGAGACGCGGCACCGTCCGGGTCGAGCCGTCCGGGCAAGGTCATCGTGCTCACCGGCGCCTGCAGCAGCGGCCAGGGCCACGCGACCACGCTGGCCCAGATCGCCGCCGACGAGCTCGGCGTCGACATGGACGACGTCGAGGTGCTGCACGGCGACACCGACCTCGTGCGCTTCGGCGTCGGCACCTACGCCAGCCGCACCGCGCGCCGTCGGCGGCACGGCCGTGCGCACAGGCCGCCGGCAAGGCCAAGGACCGGGCCGCTTTCATCGCCGGCCAGCTCCTCGAGGTCGACCCGGTCGACCTCGAGCTGCGCGACGGCGCCTTCACCGTCGCCGGCTCGCCCGGCGGCCTCGGTGTCGCTGGCCGACGTGGCCGCCGCGGTCGCGCCGGGCTCGCCGCTGCCCGAGGGCGTCGACGACTACGGCCTCGAGGCCACCGACGTCTTCATCCGAAGACCAACACGTTCGCGTATGGGGTCCACGTGGCCACGGTGGAGGTGGACATCGAGACCGGCGTGGTCAAGCAGCTCCGCCACGTCGTGGTCAACGACTCGGGCCGGGTCATCAACCCGCTGATCCTCGAGGGCCAGGTCCAGGGCGGCGTCGCGCTGGGCGTGGGCGGGGCGCTGCTGGAGGAGATCCTCTACGACGATGACGGCCAGCCCCGCAACCCGAACTTCATGGACTACCTGGTGCCCGGCGTCGAGAACGTCTCGCCCGAGATCGTCGTCGAGCACATGGAGATCCCCACGCCGCTGAACCCCGACGGCATCAAGGGC
>CAVXZC010000014.1:0-32886 GCA_963766165.1 uncultured Solirubrobacteraceae bacterium
AGGTGCGCCGAAGCGCCTTGAGTCGCGCGCTCGAAAGCGCGGTCCCCTGGTGTCGCCGGATGAGCGTTCCGAGCTGAAGGCTGGACAGTGGACCCGGGCTGATCCCGCGCACGTTCTTCCACTCCGCGAGGCCGAGCGGAAGCGTGACGTCGGGCCCGCGAGCGGCGGCGAGGACGCGCAGCGGCACCGACCCGATTCGCCGCAACGCGAACGTCAGCGCCGCGGTGGTCGGTCGATCCAGCCACTGCACGTCGTCTATCACCACGAGCACACGGTTCGCGGCGGCTTCGCGCTCTAGCAGCTCCACCAGCCCGCGCGCGAGCGCGTGTTCGTCCGGCGTCACCGCCGACCCCTCTCGAGTCACCGCGGCCTGAAGGGCGGCGCGTTGCGGGCCCGGCAACGCGACGAACGCGTCAGGCGCCACCCCGGCCAAGAGATCGGCGAGCCCCACGAACGGGAGCTCCAGCTCACCGGCGGACGGTCTGGCGGCGAAAACCCGCAGGCCGGCCGCCGACGCGCGAGCCGTCGCCGCGCCGGACGAGTGTGGTCTTACCGATGCCCGCCTCGCCCTGCACGACGATCGCCGCAGGGACCGAGCGAGCGTCGGCGATCAATCGCTCGACAGCGTCGAGTTCAGCCTCGCGACCGCAAATCCACTCGCCGGACTCCGCAACAGCCACCAGACATGGCCTCCTGTGGTCCGACGAGTCTCTCAGCCACCGCCCGCAGCCGCAAGGATTCGCGATCCGTCGCTTGCTCGGCAGATCTCGGACGCGCGCACTGCCTTCTGGCCTGACGAGCGCGCACGCCCTCGTAGGGAAGCGCAGGCGACTCGGCGCGGCGGCCGGCGCCGCGGTCGGGCGCCTCGCCAGGGCGTGAGTCGGAGCCGATCAGCCGACCGTCGTGGCGAACAGGTGACCGTTGGCATCCGACACGACGTCGAATCGGATCTTCCAGCAATCAGCGATCGGCGTCGCCGCACCCGACCCTCTGCGACCACCCCCCGATCCAGTTGAGTCCAGGCTCGACCGGGCGTTCTTTGAACCCGCCCGCACGCGGTTCGGGATCGCCCTTTGGAATGCCGCCGCGCGCGAAGGCAGCGCGCTGACACGCTGGGGACACATCGACGTCGAACGAAGTCCAGCAGCGGCGCCAAAAGGCGCCGATTGCAGGGGATTCCTCAGAGGCGCCGACCGGAATCGAACCGGTGTACACGGCTTTGCAGGCCGCTGCGTAGCCACTCCGCCACGGCGCCGGGTGGTCGCGTGATCTTAGTCGTCCCGATCGGGAGCCCACGGCCCTCAGGTCCGGGGCGGCCAAAGTTCGGGGGTGCGTCCCCATTGCCGGCTCGGCGCGCCGGTTTGAGGATGCGGCGCATGACACGCGGGAGGTCGGTCGTCGCGAGCGTGTCGCTCGCGATCTTGCTCGGCGCCGCTCCGGCGGCGCATGCCGGCTCGTCGAGCCGCGCCGTGCCCCAGACGCCGCCGGTGCCCGAGGGCTTCGCGCTGTCGGACTTCGTGTCCGACGCGGGGTTCGAGTCGGGCGAGTCGGGCTTCACGCCGGGCTCGGCCCTGGACGGGGCGGTGGCGCTGGACACGAGCGACCCGATCGACGGGTCGGCGAGCCTGCACGCGACGCTGAACGCCTTCGGGCGCGTGTCGCTGGTCACGCAGTTCCCGTTTCAAGCGGGTCCGCTGGCGGATTCCGTCACGGTCGCGGGGAAGTTGCGCGTGGACTCGAGCGTGCCGGCCGGAAGGTCGGTGTCGGTCTGCTCCGTCGCCTACGTGACGACCGATCCCGAGCCGCGCACGCTGTGCCAGAGCTTCCCGGTCGATCCGGCGCACGTGGCCGACGTGTTCGTGTCGCAGCCGATGGCGGACGCCCGGCTGGACCGCGTGTACTTCCAGCTCAAGCTCGACGACAGCGGGACGCTCGACGCGACGCTCGACGACGCGCATCTCTACGTCGTCGGGAGGGACGGCGCGACGGCGACGGTCACGCCGACGCCGACGCCGACCCCGACGGCGGTGCCGACGGTCACGCCGACGCCGACCCCGACGGCGGTGCCGACGGTCACGCCGACGCCGACGCCGACCCCGACGCCGACGGCGGTGCCGACGGTCACGCCCACGCCGACCCCGACCCCGCCGCCCGATCAGCTCCCGCCGGTGCCGGACGGCTCCGCGCTCGCCGATCTCGTCTCAGACCCGGGCTTCGAGACCTCCACGGCCAGGTTCGCCGCCTTCTCGCGGAGCGAGGGGACCGTGGCGCGCACCACCACCAAAGCGATCGCGGGCGCGGCGAGCTTGAAGGTGCACGTGAGCCCGTACGGCCGCGTCGGCCTCGTCCACAACTATCCGTACGCCGGCGGCCCGATCGCCGACTCCGTCACGGTCGCGGGCAGGATCCGCATCGACGGCGCGTCGCCCGGCCGCGTTCTCCAGGTCTGCGCGGTCGCCTACTTCTTCCTCGACCCGGAGCCGCAGCAGTCCTGCCGCGACCTGTCAGTGAGCGGCCACGCGGTCCAGACCGTGTTCGTCGCGCAACCGGCGTTCGGCCGCCCGCTCGACCGCGCGTTCTTCCAGTTCGAGCTCGACGACAGCGGCACGATCGACGCCACGGTCGACGACGCCCATCTCTACGTGGTGGGCAGGTCGTGACCGCCGGGACGACCGCGCCGCTCTTCGCATCACGCGGCGATCAGAGGGTGGACGGCCGCCCGTGTGCGAGCTGGGGCCACCGGGTCGGCGGCTGGCTGATCGATGCCTGCCTTGCGCTCAGCGTCGGCTTCGCCATCGGCACGCTCATCGCCGCGGTGGGCGTCGCGGATGACACCGCCGAGTCGGTGGCCGGCGTGTGCATCGTCGCCGCCTGGCTGCTGAACACGACCGTCCTTGTCGGCGTCAGCCGGGGCCAGAGCGTCGGCAAGCTCGTCGGGGGCATGCGCATCGTGCACGACGACGGCCGTCCGGCCCGGTTCGGCACCGGATTCGTGCGTGACAGCGTCTGCCGGGTGATGTACCTCATCCCGCTCGCCTGGCTGATCGACTCGCTCCTGCCGCTCGGCCGTCAACGGCAGACGCTGCGCGACAAGATCGTCAGCACACACGTCGTCCAGGAACCGTCGTACCGGCGGCGCGCGTGGGTCCTCGCACTGGCCGCCGGCATGTCGATCGCCGCGCTCGTCGGGCTCATCGCCGTCTCGCCGGGCTCGTGGGGCAACGACAGCGGACGCACCTCCACCGCCTCGGATCGCGGCATCTTCGTCGCCCGCTGCTCCGCGGAACGTCCGCCGTGCGAGGCGTCGTGACTAGTCGTCCCAATCGGGCGCCCACGGCGGGCTCGCGGTGCGGACGTCCTTGGGCAGCCCGGCGATCCGCTCGCGGTCCTCGTCGGTGAGCGCGAAGTCGAACACGTCGAAGTTCTCCACGCGCCGCGCGTGGCTGGACGCCTTGGGGATGGGGGAGACGCGCGGCTGGTCGAGCAGCCAGCGGAGCGCGACCTGCCCGGCGGTCTTGCCGTGCACCTCGCCGATCTCCCGCAGCGTGGGGTCGTCCGGCACCTGCCCGTGGGCCAGCGGCGAGTACGCCGTGACGATCAGGTCCTTGTCCTCCGCGAGCTCGACCAGCCTGCCCTGGTCGAGCAGCGGGTGGTACTCGACCTGGTCGCACAGCAGCTGGGCGTGCTCGAGCGCTCGCGCGAGCATCCCGGCCGGGAAGTTCGACACGCCGACGTGCCGGGCCAGCCCGTCGCGGCGGATCAGGTCCAGCGCCACGATCGTCTGCCCCAACGGCACCTCCGTGTTGGGCCAGTGCAGCAGCAGCAGGTCCACGTAGTCGGTGCCGAGCCGCGCCAGCGACCCCTCGGCGGCCTGGCGGACCGCGTTGGGCTCCGCCTCGTCGTGCGGCACCTTCGTGGTCAGCCAGATCTGCTCGCGGGGCACGCCCGAGTCGCGGATGCCCTCCCCGACCTCCCGCTCGTTGCCGTACGCCTTCGCCGTGTCGATGTGCCGGTAGCCGATCTCCAGCGCGTCCCGCACGGCGTCGCGCGCGTCCGCACCCTCGATCTGCCACGTCCCGAACCCGAGCGCGGGCACCTCGGCACCCTGCGCCCGGACCACGTGATTCTCGTCCATGCGACCCGGCCTACCCGGTTTCCCATTGCTACTCTTGGGGACCCTCCCGGGCGATTAGCTCAGCTGGGAGAGCGCCGCCTCGACAAGGCGGAGGTCACTGGTTCGAGCCCAGTATCGCCCACTGAAAGGCCTGCATCTGCGGGCCTTTTTTGTTCGCGGTGCGAGACCGGTTCGATCCGCCCCTCGTTCGGGTCGGCGGCGTGACGTGCCCGGTCCGATCGGTGCAGTCTTGGACGTGGTCGGCATCGGCCGCGGTCAAAGGTCTCGGATCATCCGGTTCGGAGGATGAGGTTCAGGCGTTCCGGGCGATGCTTTGATTTCCACAGCCTCGATGAGGAGCCGGCCGATGACTGAGGAGATGCTCGCGAGCTGGAGCGACGGTCCGGCGAAGCAGGCGATCGTGGCCTTCGTGGGGTCCGTGACGACCGCGGGCTCTGGGTTCGTGGCACCGGCGGACCGAATCGCCACGTTTGACAACGACGGCACGCTATGGGTCGAGCAACCGGCGCCGCCGCAGTTCGACTTCATCTTCGGGACCTGGGCGAAGGAGGTCGAACGCGACCCGTCGCTGGCCAGCGAGCAGCCCTATAAGGCGATCATCGAACGGGACCCTGAGTTCTTCGAGGGGATCGCCACCCAGGACCCGACCGTGGTCGCCACCCCTGGAAGAGGCGATCGCGCGATCGTGGTTGGGCGTCGCTCCGGACGAGTTCGACGCGCAGGTCCGCGAGTGGGCGGCCACAGCTAGACAGCCGAGCTTGAACGTCGGCTACACCGATCTCGTCTACCGGCCGATGCTTGAGCTGTTCGATCTGCTGAGGGCGAACGAGTTTCGGATCTTCGTGTGCTCGGGCGGCGGCCGGGACTTCATGCGCGTGATCGCCGAGGACCTGTGGGGGATCTACAAGGAAGACTTGATCGGCAGTGCTGCCGGCCACCGGTACACGGACGGCAAGCTGCTGCGCACGGCCGAGATCCTCGGCGGGCTGGCGCTCGGGCCGGGCAAGCCCGAGCACATCTTCGCCCAAACCGGCCGGCTGCCCGTGTTCGCCGGCGGCAACGCCGATGTCGACGTCGAGATGCTCGAAGCGGCGAAGTTCGCGCTGTTGGTCAACCACGACGACGCCGATCGCGAGTTCGCCTACACGAAGGCCGCCGAACGATCACTGAGAGAGGCACGCGAGCGGGGCTGGACGGTCGTGAGCATCAAGCGCGACTGGAAGACCGTCTTCGCGAAGGAGGTCGCGCCGTGAGCGAGCTGAGCGCAATCGACATCCTCGCCAATCCCGACGGCGCCGCGATCGAGCACGCGAAGCAGATCAACGCCCGGATGCGCCAGAGCGTCCCCGGCGGCTACGCGCTCGATGCCACCCACCAGCCCCACATCACCACCCTGCAGCGCTACGTCCGCACAGCCGACCTCGATCGCGTCTACGCCGCGGTCGCCACGACGATCGCCTCGACCGTCGTGTCGTCGCTCAGCTATCGGGCGGTCGCGATCGGCCACGCCGATTGGGGGGTCCCCGGTCAAGGCCTCGCCGTCATCGTCCTGCAACCCGGCAGCGAGGTGCTCGCCTTCCAAGCCGCCCTGCTGGAAGCCGTCACGCCGTACACCGAAACGGGTGGAACGGCCAAAGCGTTCGTGCGCGACCCGGGGGAGGAGATCAGCCAGAGCACCCGCGACTGGGTGGACGGCTACGTCCCCGACCAGATCGGCGAAGGCCACTACATCGCCCACATCACGGTCGGCTTTGCCACCCCCGCCGACCTCACGGCGATCGAGGCCGAACCCTTCGACAGCTTCCCCGTGCGCCCCACGAGCATCGCGGTCTACCACCTCGGCAACAGCGGCACCGCCCGCACAGAACTGAACGCCTGGGCCCTGCCCGAGTAGCAAGCCCGGGTCGACAGCGGACCGTGCCGGGGTCGCGCAGCCGGGTCATCGATCCTCCGCTGCCCGGCGACCGGTTCACCGACAGCGCCGCGCTGCCCGACTGGGCGCTGCGCTGGCTGCGCTTGCCGGCGAGGGCGAGCCCGGACAGCTCGACGCGCACGTCCCCGTGACAGGGAGGCGTGCGGGGTCTTGGGGCCGCGACAGTACCGGTCACGGCCCGAGGAGGGCCGCCGGGACGACGGCGATCCCGTCCGGGCCGCGGTAGGCCTCGGCGCCGGTGGTGATGACGACGGCGTCGAGCAGGTCGTCGCCGATCTGGCGGCGCAGCCAGGCGAGGTGCTTCACGTCCCGCTCGCGCGCGACGGGGTGGAGCTTGACCTCGATCGCGACGATGCGGCCGTCGCCGCGCTCGACGATGAGGTCGACCTCGCGCTCGCCGGCGAAGGCCCGGAGGTGGCCGATGGACGCCTCGGCGTGCTGTGCGTACACGCGGACCGACTGGGTGACGAGCGACTCGAAGAGGGCGCCGAGGAAGGTGCCGTCGCGGGGGACGGCAACGGCGGGCTCGTCACCCGCGAGCAACCGCTCTGCCGTGAGGCCGAGCAGCGTCGTGGCGAGCGCCGGGTCGGCGAGGTGGTGCTTGGGCGGCTCCGTCAGCCGAGCGATGTGGCTCCGCGTCGGCTTCCAGCCCGGCACCGGGTCGAGCACGTAGAGGCGCTCGAGGACGTCGCGGTAGGGCATGACCGTGGTGCGGGCGGGCTTCTCCGCTTGCCCGCTCGTCGCCGCGTCGCGGAGCTTCTCCCAGCTCGCCGTCGTCGCGGTCGCGGCGGCGTAGGCCTGCATCCAGCGGCGCAGGGCCGCGGGATTGCGCGGCTGATGCCCGAGCTCGGGGAAGTCCCGGTCGATGACGCGCTGGACGTACCCCTCGAGCTGGGCCTTGCGGAGCCTGGCCGGCAGCTCCCGCAGACCGGGGAAGCCCGACCTCAGCATCTCTTCGGTGTAGTCGGCGAGGCCCGCGGAGCTGGAACCGCCCACGGCCGGGCGACGGCCGGCCAACAGCTCACCGAGGCTCACCGTCGCGGCGCCCGGCCAGCGCTCAGCCAGCGACAACGGCCGCATGCGCAGCGCGACGATGCGGCCCGCGCCCGTGTGCACGCCGGCGCCGGTGGGCGCGACGGACCCGGTGAGCAGGAACGGCCCCGGCGGATCGCCGTCGTCGACCGCGCGGCGGACCCGGTCCCAGACCGGCGGGTGGTGCTGCCACTCGTCGATGAGCACCGGCGCCGGGCGCGAGAGCGCGAGCCCGACGTCCGCCGCGACGACGGCCAGTTGTGCCGCGTCGTCGAGCTCATAGCGCGTGGCGGCGCGCCGGCCGGCGGTCGACGTCTTCCCGATCGCGCGCGCGCCTTCCAGCGCCACGGCCACCGCCGCCGGTGGCGCGGCGCCGAGGTACTGGTCCAGCTCGTCGTCGACGACACGGGAGAGATACGGGCGCGCAGCGGTCAAGATGGCTCCTGATCCTCGGCTATGAAGCCTACAGGATCTCGGACACGAAGACTACAGTTTCTCGGCACTCCGCGCTACGGCATCTCGCGGCGGCGACGTGCAAGCGCCTGCGCAGTGAGCCCAACTCGAACGTTCGGCCACGTGTCCGGCGGAGAACGCGGCCACAGAGCCAAATCTGACCGGACGGGGAGGGGGTCCAGCCAGACCTGGACCAATGTTGAGGCGGGACCAGGAGAACCCGTCCCATCATGTGGTCAGCAGCGCCGCCTCGAAAACTTGAGCGCGGCGAACCGGATCTAGACAAGGAAGCGAGCCGATGAGGAACGGATTCCCCGCGGCCATGGTCGCCACGACGATGGCCTTGCTGGTCGTGCCCGCCGTCGCCGAGGCGCATCACGTCTCCGGCGGCAGCGCGACGTGCGCCCTCGTCGGGAACGTCCCGACGATCAACGCTCAAGCGTCGTTCGTGAGCTTTGCCAGCAACAACAAGCCGATCGCCGGCACGCTGGCCGTCGACGGCAAGACCGTGAAGACGATCTCCGGCTTCACCTTCTCCGGCGCGAGCGGCACGTGGCAGAGCGGCAACGTGACGACGACGCCGGGGGCGCACCACGTCAGCGGCACGTTCACGTGGCCGTACCAGAACGGCGAGAACGGCAGCTTCAGCGCCGACGTGAACTGCCCGACGCCGCCGAAGCCGACGCCGACTCCCACGCCGACGCCGACTCCCACGCCGACGCCGACGCCGACTCCCACGCCGACGCCGACGCCGACTCCCACGCCGACGCCGACGCCGACTCCCACGCCGACGCCGACGCCGACTCCCACGCCGACGCCGACTCCCACGCCGACCGCGACCCCCACCGGGGCAGTGGCGGGCGCCACCGCGCAGACGCCGCGCTGCACGCCGCGCGCGCTCGGCCACTACCGGATCACGGTCACGCCGAAGGGCCGGATGCACGGCCTCGTCACGTTCCACCTGAAGGGGAGCGGCGCCCGCGACGTGCGCTGGTTCGTCGACACGCGCTCCGCCGGCACCCCCCGCAAGTCCTGGGAATGGCTGCACGACAAGGGCCGCGCGTACAGCATCTACCTGTGGGCGCGTGAGCGCTGGGGCGTCCACCTTTGGGGCCGCCACACCATCGAGGCGCGCTTCAAGGTGACGAACTCGTGCGGCAAGGTCCGCGCGGTCCGGGCCCAGCTCCTGTACTTCAATCACGACCCGCGGCCGGACGACCCGATCTTCGCCCACTAGGACGGGCGGGAACGCGGCGGGCACCCGGATCGGGTGCCCGCCGCGAGTCGTTCAAGGACCTACCGGTCGTCCTCGCGGTCGACGAACTGCTCCGCCTCGGCGACGGCGGCCTCGAGCACGGCGGCCTCGATCAGTCCGGCCGTGACCAGCGCGTCGATGGCGCCGTGCGCCTCTGCCGCCGGCACGTAGCCGCGCGCCACCAGCACCCGGACGACCTCGGTGGCCGCCCGCGCGGCGTCCTCCGGCGAGCCGCGGCGGCGCTCGGAGACGATGGCGAGCGCGTCCATCAGCGCCGAGCCGCGGGCGGCGTCGGCCAGCTCGATCGCCGCCTGGGCGTCGGCCCGCGCCTGGATCTCCGAGCCCACGAGCATCACGACCTCGGGAGTGAGGAAGCCCTGGGCGACGAGCCGGCCGCCCGTGTTGTGGACGGCGGTGCGCAGCCGCGCCGCCCACAGGTGCTCGATGAGCACCGCGGCCGCGAGATCGCCCGGGTCGAGCTCGTCCGTCAGGCGCCGGAGGTCCGCGAGCGCGAAGCCGGCCGTGCGGGCGAGCGCCTCGCCCGCCCGCGCGCCTCCGTTGCCCGCGATGCCGTTGAAGAACAGGCGCTCGAGCGGGTTGGCGGGCTCCGCCGGCGCCTCGCCGAGCAGCGGACCGAGGTCGATCGCGACCGGCTCGCCGTCGGGCCGGCGGCTGAGCAGGCGCGCGTCCAGCACGCGGATCATGCCCCGGCCGCGGAGCTCGATCAGCTCGCGGGCGATCTCGCCCCGGAAGCGCTCGGTCGTCTCGAAGCCGACCAGCAGGAGCTGCAGCGGGCCGACGCTCGGCTCTTCGGGGTTCACGACGCGACCGTATGCGCACCACGGCCCACGCCACATCACCCGGCTCGGATGATGAACTCGACACGGCCGCGGCCAGGCTGGGTGCCCGTGAGCACGATCGCCGCACCACGCACGCGGACCGTTCCGACCGCGACGCTGTTCGGCCGGGTGATGGCGCTCGTCGCCCTCACCGTGGCGGCCGCGACGCTCGGCGTACTGGGCCGCGCGCGCTGGGCGGCGCCGGCTGGTTCATCGCCTGGCTGCTGTCGTTCGGGTGCCTGCTCGGCCTGAACGTCGCCAACGCGCGCGGCAAGACCGGCCTCGCGCTCGTCCTGCTGCTCGCGTTCGGCCTGCTGGTCGGCTGGAGCGTGGCGAGCACGGTCAACTACTACGCCGCCACCGACCCGGTCGCGGTGCGCCAGGCCTTCGCGGCGACGGCGCTGTTCGTCGGCGGGCTGGGCGCCGCGGGCTACGCCGTGCGGCGCGACCTGTCGTTCCTGTACCGCGCTGTTGTTCTGGCTGCTGCTGGCGCTGCTGGGCGCGGGCATCGTGCTGATCTTCGTCCGCATCCCGGCCGCGTACACGATCTGGTCGGTCGCGGGCTCGCGATCTTCGGCCTCTACACCGTCGTCGACTTCAACCGCCTCCGCCACGCCGGGACCGAGGAGGCGATCCCGCTCGCGGCCTGCATCTTCCTCGACGTCCTCAACATCTTCCTGCTCTTCCTCCGCCTGTTCGCGCGATCCTCATAGGCTGTCGCGGGTGACCCTCCCGCCCGGCCTGCAGGTGCCGTTCGACCACGAGCTCATCACCGCCCGCCCGGGGCCGCGCACGGGCTACCCGTTCATCGTGGCCATCCACTCGACCCGGGGCACCGAGCCGGCGGGACGGGCGGGCGGCGGCTGCCGGCTCGCGCGCTACGCGCACCCGCTGGACGGTCTCCAGGACGCGCTGCGGCTCTCGCAGGGCATGTCCCGCAAGGCGGCGATCTCCGGGACGCGGACCGGCGGGGCGAAGTGCGTGATCGCCGTGCCGGGCGGCGAGGCGCCGTGGCCGCTGGAGGGCGCGCGCCGCGAGGCGGTGCTGCGCGACCTGGCCGACGTGGTCAACGGCCTCGACGGCCGCTACCTCACGGGCCCGGACGTCGGCACCAGCGCCGCCGACATGGAGTGGGTGCACCGGCTGACCCCGTATGCCGCCGGGTTCGCCGGCGGCGGGACGACGAGCGCCACCGCGGCCGGCGTGCTCGCCTGCCTGAAGGCGGCGGCGGGGCACGTGCTGGGCAGATCGCGGCTCGCCGGCGTCCACGTGACGATCGTCGGCCTCGGCCACGTGGGCGAGGCGCTGGCCCGCCGGCTCGCGGCCGAGGGCGCGCGGCTGAGCGTGAGCGACATCGACCCCGGCCGCCGGGCCGTCGCGCAGGAGCTGCAGGCCGCCTGGGTCGACCCCGGGGCCGCGCAGCACACCGAGTGCGACGTCCTCGCCCCGTGCGCGCTGGGCGCGACGCTCACGGCGGCGGAGGCCGAGCGCGTGCGCTGCCGCCTCATCGTCGGCGCCGCGAACAACCAGCTGGCCGGCGACGGCGTCGCCGACGCGCTCGCCGCCCGCGACATCGCCTGGGTGCCGGATTTCGTGGCCAACGCCGGCGGGCTCCTCTACGCCGTCAGCGTCGGCCGCGACGGCCTGCCCACCGAGGCGGCGCTCGCGCGCGTGGACGCCCTCGGCGACACGGCGCTGGAGGTCCTGCGCCGGGCCGGCGCCGAGGGGACGAGCACGCTCGCCGCCGCGAACGCCGTCGCCGACGCGCGCATCGCCGCGGCCGCCTGAGCGGCCGCGGCGCGGATGGGCGGGACCCCCTCTTCTAGGGCTGCGTCGTCGACAGCGTGAACGTCAGCGTCTTGGCGTAGGTGCCGGTACGGAGCGGGTCGGTGGCGGCGATCGGCTGCTTGAAGTTGATCGCCACCGGGTCGTGGCTGACCGGGCCGGTGTACGTCAACAGCGTGGTCGGCGCGTTGGCGCCACCCACCGGAGCGAATGCGCTGCCGGCGCCCGCCGGGCTCGTGGCGTCGGCCTGCAGCGCCTGCGCCAGCACGAAGCTGCCGTTCACGAGGTGGCCCGGGTTGGCCGTGTCCGGGTCGGACACGGACAGCGTCCCGTTGCCCGCGGTGCTCAGCACGTCAGCCGTGGTGGCGGCGGTGTAGTCCATGGCGACGCCCGGCGTGAACGTGCCGAACGACGCCGACTGGCCGCCCAGCGTCAGCGCGAGCGTGGCCGGGACGGTGCCGGTGATGCCGAGCGGGTTGGCCTGGATGCGGCCGAACACGCCCTGGCTCTCGGCGGCCGGGCCGCCGGTGTAGAACAGCGTGGTCGTCGGGCCGCTGTTGGTCGCGCCGCCGCCGAACTCGAGCGCCCACAGCCCCTGGATGACCAGCGGGTTGCCGTCGAGCCCCTTCAGCGTGCCGTCGGGCGTCCACGTGTTCGGCGCGGTCTCCTTGTAGGCGTTGATCCGCCCGTCGCCGAAGTTGCCGACCAGCAGGTCGCCGGCGAACGCGCCGAAGCCGGCGGGCGCCTGGGCGAGCCCCCAGGGGGCGTCGAGCAGGCCGTTGGAGGCCACGCGGCCGAGCAGGGCGCCGCTGGTGGTGAACGCGTCGACGTAGCCGAGGCCGGCGCCGTCGAGCTCGTCCTCGCGATCGGGGTCCTGCTTGGCGTAGGCCACGAACACCCGGCTGCCGATCGTCTGCACGTTGAACGGCGCGTAGCCGGCGGGCAGGCTCGGGTCGCTGAACGCCCCGGGCGTGCCGGCGAGCGTGAACGCGTTGTTGAACACGTCGACCTTGCCGTTGTGGAAGTCGGCGGCGAACAGCTGCGAGGCGGCGCCGGTGCCGGCGATCGCCAGGCCCTTGTAGATCGCGCCGTCAGGGGCCGTGTACTTGACCTCTGCCTGCGTGCCGGCGCGCCAGGCCTGGATGGTGCCGGACTCGGTGTCGAAGATGAAGCTGGCGTTGCCGCCGGTGATCGGGAACACCGCCGGCGCGCCGCCGAACACGATGCCCGTCGGGCCGCCGGTGACGCCGACGACGAGCGCGTTCACCGCGCCCGTGGCGGGATACAGCGTCGAGTTGTCCTTGCCGTTGTTGGACGTCCACCACGGCGAGGCGCCGCTGCCGGCGAGCCCCCACGCGTTGACCAGGTTGGGGTCGACCCGGTCCGCGGGGATGGTCGCGGACGACGACACCATGGGATGGACGATGTACTGGTCGCTCGCCGCGACCGCCTTCCCTGCCACCCCCAGACCGGCGATCGCGAGCACCGCCGCGAGCCGGGACCCTCGAGCAAGCACCGTACGCACTGCGCTGGCCTCCTCCACTCGATGAAGACCCCGGCCAGGCCGCGCGCCCTCTACGCCGGCAGCCGGGAGGATCGGAACGCTACGCCATACGCAACCGCGGCGGCGATCGTTCGAACCGGGGCCGGCGATGATCCGTAAACCCGGGGACACGGTCGTCGATGTGGAGGGGGGCATGGTGTACAGAGGGATGCGCGCGGCGCTCGTCGCCGTCGCCTGCGGCGTGCTGGTCGGGATCCCCGGGCTCGCCAGCGGGCAGCAGCCGGGTCCGCCGAGCAGCGGCAGGTTCACGGCGCACGACCTCAACGGCTACGCGTCGGGCTATTGGACCGCCGACGACGGCAGCGACACGACGCTCACGATCGCCACCGGCGGCACCGTCACCTTCAGCTATCCGTCGGGCGGCCAGAGCTTCCACAACGTGAAGTTCGACCCGGCGGGGCCCCAGCCCGCCTCGTGCAGCGGGCTGCCGAGCCAACCGACAGGCCCGCCGTGGAGCGGCAGCTGCACGTTCGACCACGCCGGCAGCTACGCGTTCGTGTGCGGCCTGCACCCGGACATGACGGGCACGGTCGTGGTCGCCGACGCGCCGCCGGGCTCCACCCCGACGCCGTTGCCAGGCACCTCCCCGACGCCGACGCCGACCTCCACCGCGATGCCGGCTCCGCAGTCGTCGCTGAAGGTGACGCTCCCCGCCCGCCAGAAGGGCAGGCACGTGCGCGGCAGCGTGCAGGTGCAGAGCGCCCACACGCGGCTCGACGTGTCGGCCTGGGCGAAGCTGACGGGCCGCAGGACCGTCCGCGTCGCGCACTGGCTGAAGCGCTCCGCGCCGGCCGGCCGCGTGTCGTTCTCGCTCCCGCTGATCGCCAGGGCGCGGCACATGCTGACGCTCCGGCACAGGCTCGCGGTCACGGTGCGCGTCGCGCTGACCCCGCCCGGAGGGCACACGCTGCACCGCGCGGTGAAGGCGACGGTGCGTCCCGGCTAGCCTTGACGGCGTGCGCCGGCCCGCCCTGCTCCTCGCCGCCGCGGCGCTCGCCGGCTGCGGCGCCCAGGCCCGGCCGGCGACCACGCCGCGGGTGACGCTCGACCTCTCCGCGCCCGCCGACGGGGGGATGCTCCGCGCCGAGACCGTCGCCGTGAGGGGCACGGTCGCGCCCACGGGCGCGGCGGTCTTCGTGGCCGGCGAGCCGGCCAAGGTGGCCGGCGGCACGTTCACCGCCACGGTGACGCTGCAGCCGGGCGGCAACGTCATCGACGTCACCGCGAGCTCGCCCGGCCACCGGCCGGTCAGCGACGCGCTGCGCGTGGTCCGCGACATGCGCGTGGAGCTGCCCAAGCTCGCCGGCTACGACGAGGCGGACGCGGTCAGCCGGCTCAAGGAGCTCAACCTGAGCGCGGTGGAGAAGCGCACCGACAACTGGCTCGACCGCCTCATCGCCGGCTCGGTCGGCGTGTGCTCGACCGCGCCGCGCGCGGGCACGCTCGTGCAGCCGCACTCGCAGGTCATCCTGCTCGTCTCCAGCCACTGCTAGGCCCTCGGGGACGGGCACTAGTCGGGTCGCGCGACGATCAGCTCGATCTTCGGGCGCCCGCGCTCGAGGATCGCGTCGAGCACCAGCGTGCCCGTGGTGTCGGGGGAGCCGCGATAGCTCGCCCGGTAGCGCGCGGTGGCCCGCGCGGCCGGGCCGCCGCTGGCGGCGAGGCCGCTCAGCGTGAAGCCCTGGGTGACGTTGGCGGCGAACTGGCTGCGGTAGGCGGCGACGACGTCGGAGCGGCCGCGCTCGCGGTCGCTCGGCGTGACGCGCTGGACGTCGGCGGTGAGCAGCCGCGACAGCCGGTCCGCGTCCTCGGTGGCGTAGGCGCGCGGCGAACGAGCGGGCGAGGTGCGCGACGTCGCTCGCGGACACCGTCCCGCCGGGCGCCGCCGGGGTCCCGCCGCGGGTCAGGTCGCCGAGCGCCGCCGCCGCGGCCACGAACGCGGCCAGGCCGGCCAGCAGCGCCCACATCCGCCGCGGCCGGCTGCGGTAGCGGCGCACCTCGGGCTCGGGTTCGCGCTCGCCCAGCGGCAGCGTCATGTCCGGCTTGCGCAGCGTCCGCGGCGCGGCCTCGCCGCGGGCGACGGAGCGCTCCGCCTCGGTGACCGAGCGGCCCTCGGCGGCGGCCAGCGCCGCCCGGCCGAGGTCGCCGGCCGACGGGAAGCGGTCGTCGGGCGCCTTGGCCAGCGCGCGGGCCAGCACCCGGTCGAACTCGCGCGGGACGCCCGGCACGGACGACGGCGGCTCGGCGACGTCGTGCGTGTGCGCGAGCATCGTGGCCGGCACGGTGGCGCGCGGGAACGGGGGCGCGCCGGTCAGCGCCGCGTAGAGCACGCAGCCGAGCGCATAGACGTCCGCGCGCGCGTCGACGGCCTCGCGGCGGAACTGCTCGGGCGCCATGTAGTCCACCGTGCCCAGGAACTCGTGCGTCGCCGTGATCCGCGGGTCGTGGCCGGCCACCCGGGTCAGCCCGAAGTCGGCCAGGTAGGCGTGGTCGCCGCTGAGCAGCACGTTGGCCGGCTTGACGTCGCGGTGCACGAGCCCCGCGGCGTGCGCGGCGTCCAGCGCGCCGGCGACCTGGTCGACGATCTCCGCCGCGCGCAGCGGGTCGAGCCGGCCCTCCTCGCGCAGCAGCCGGTGCAGGTCGGTCCCGGCCACCCAGCGCATCACGAGGTACAGCCGGCCGTCCTCCTCGCCCGCGCCGTACACCGGGATGACGTTCGGGTGCTCGATCGCCGCCGCCATCCGCGACTCGCGCTCGAAGCGCTCGCGGAAGCCCTCGTCCGCCGCGTGCTCGGGCGCGATCAGCTTGACCGCCACCGGGCGGGCCAGCGACAGCTGCGTGGCGCGGTAGACGATGCCCATCCCGCCGCGTCCGGCCACGGCCTCGATCCGGCACCCGGCGATATGAGCGCCTTCGAGGACGTCGGTCATCACCCCCCAGGATAAGGTGGCCCGACATGGAGCTCCGCGAGCGCATCGCCGCCGACGCCGACCGCATCCGCGCCGACCTCGAGCGGCTGGTCGCGCTGCCGTCCATCGCCTTCGCCGGCTTCCCCCGCGAGCCGCTGGACGAGGCCGCCGACGTGGTCAGCGAGTTGCTGGCCGAGGCGGGCGCCCGCGAGGTGCGCGCCGTCGACGTGCCCGAGGAGCCGCCGTCGGTGTACGCCGAGTTCCCCGGCGCCGGCCCGACCGTGCTGCTCTACGCGCACTACGACGTCCAGCCCGCGCCGCCGCACGGCTGGGACACCGACCCGTTCGCGCCCACGCCGCGCGACGGCCGCCTCTACGGCCGCGGCGCCGCCGACGACAAGTCCGGCGTGGTCGCCCACCTGGCCGCGCTGCGGGCCTGGGACGGGCGCCCGCCGGTCAATGTCAAGGTGCTGATCGAGGGCTCCGAGGAGAACGGCCGCCAGAGCCTGCTGCGCGTCGTCGAGCGCGAGCCCGACCTGCTCCGCGCGGACGTGATGGTGATCGCCGACGGCGGCAACTGGAAGCTGGGGGAGCCGACGCTGTGCGAGAGCCTGCGCGGCCACGGCAAGCTCACCGTGACCGTGCGTACGCTGCGCGGCGCGCTGCACAGCGGCCAGTTCGGCGGCCCGGCGCCCGACGCGCTGCTGGCGCTCACCCGGGCGCTGGCCACGCTGCACGACGACCGCGGCGCCGTCGCCGTCGCCGGCCTGCAGGACTCCGACTGGGACGGCGCCGATCTGCCCGAGGCCGACTTCCGCCGCCAGGCGGGCGTGCTCGACGGCGTCGCCCTGACCGGCGACGGGACGGTGGCCGACCGCCTGTGGTCCCGCCACGCCATCTCGGTGCTCGGGCTGGACGCGCCCGCCGTCGACGGCGCGGGCAACATCGTCATCGGCGAGGCGCGGGCCAAGGTGGCCGTGCGCGTGCCCCCGGGCGCGGACCCCGAACGCTCGATGGACGCCGTCCGGCGCCATCTCGAGGCGGCGATCCCCTGGGGCGCCCAGGCCGAGTTCGACCTGGAGCCGGCGAGCACGCCGGTGCGGCTGGCCGGCGCCGACGCCGCCGAGCGCGCGCTGGAGGAGGCGTTCGGGCGCCCGGTGGCCCGGATGGGCAGCGGCGGCTCGATCCCGCTCGTGGCCGCGCTGCGGGAGACCTACCCCGAGGCCGCGTTCGTCATCTGGGGTGCGCAGGACTCCGACCTGGCCCGGATCCACGCGGCCAACGAGTCGGTCGACCTGCGGGAACTCGGGCGCCTGGCGCTGGCCGAGGCGCTGCTGCTCGACCGGCTCGCCTGACTCACAGCCACTTGCCAAGGCTGGGCGCGACGGCGCTGTCCAGCCGGTCCAGCAGCGCGTCCACGGCGGACTCGACGGCCAGCACGCCGCGGTGCTCGGCGCGCAGGAAGCGCGCCCGCACGGCCTCGTCGAGGAACGCCGCCAGGGCGTCGTAGTAGCCGTTGACGTTGAGCACGCCGAGCGGCTTGGCGTGGATGCCCAGCTGGCTCCACGTATAGGCCTCGATCAGCTCCTCGAGCGTGCCGATCCCGCCGGGCAGCGCCACGAATGCGTCGGACAGCTCGGCCATCAGCGCCTTGCGCTCGTGCATCGAGCCGACGACGTGCAGCTCGGTCAGGCCGCGATGGCCGATCTCGCGGTCCATCAGCGCCTGCGGGATGACGCCGATCACGGTGCCGCCGGCCGCCAGCGCCGCGTCGGCCAGCGTGCCCATCAGCCCGACCGCGCCGCCGCCGTAGACCACCCGCGCCTCGCGCTCCACCAGCCGCTCCGCCAGCTCGCGGGTGGCCGCGCCGAAGGCGGGGTCGCTCCCGCTGTTGGACCCGCAGTAGACGCAGAGCGAGCGGATCACAGCGCGGCGAGCAGGCGCTCGAGGTCGGACTCGTCGTTCCAGGCGCCCACGGACGCGCGCACGTACGACGTGCCCGGCAGGTGGCGCACGACGACGCCGGCCTCGGCCAGCCGCAGCCGCGCCTCCGGCGGGTCGGGGTCCTCCCAGGAGAGGAGCGTCGTCCGGCCCCGCGGCGCGAGCGTACGCCCGCGCTCGGCCAGCGCCTGCGCGAACCGCTCGGCCAGCTCCGCCGCCCGCTCGGTCACCGCGTCCAGGCCGGCGCCGACCAGCAGGTTGGTCGCGGCGAGCGAGAGCGCCACCGCCTCGCGCGGCAGCGACGGCGCGTCCAGCCGGCGCGCCTCGGTGCGCAGCACCGAGTCCAGGCCGCGGGTGGCGTCCTCGAAGGACATGTAGCTCGGCGCCGTCGTGCGCACGCGCTCGCCGAAGCCCGGCTCGAGGTAGAGCATCCCGGTGCCGTCGGCGCCGCACAGCCACTTCTGCCCGGCGGCGGCGTAGGCGGCGCAGTTGAGCGCCTTGACATCGAGCGGGATCGCCCCCGCGCCCTGGGCGCCGTCGAGGATCACCGGCACCGGGACCTCGGCCAGCGCGGCGGGCGCGAGCTCGCCGGTGTGCCAGTTGACGTGCGACACGGCCACGAGCGTGGTGGTGGCGCCGACGGCGTCCGCCACGTCCATGAACGGGACGGCGCGCACGGTCACGCCGCGCTGCCGGGCGGCGATCAGCGGCCCCAGCAGGCCCGGGTGCTCGTTGTCGGAGGTGACGATCTCGTCGCCCGGCCCGAGGTCGAGGCCGCCGAGCACGCTGCCGAGCCCGGCGGTCGTGGAGCTGGTGACCGCGACCTCGCTCTCGTGCGCGCCGAGCACCGCGGCGTAGCGCTCGCGCAACTCGGCCAGCAGCGCCTGGCGGCGCTCGAAGTGCGTGTGCACCCGGCCGTCGGCGACCTGGGCGTCCAACTCCGCCCGGGCCGCGTCGGCGGCGACCCGGGGCAGCGGCCCGTCGGTCCCGGCGTTCAGGTAGGCGATCCGCTCGAGGACGGGAAACTGGGCGCGTAAGTCCACTTCGCGGAGAATCTAGCGTCCGCAGACCGGCCAGGGGGACGCGCCCTCGCGCGCGTAGAGCAGGGCGGCGCGGCGGTCCTGCTCGGCCTCGCCGGCCGCCGCCGGGTTGCCCGCGCCGCCGACGCTGTGCCAGGTCTGCAGCGTGAACTGGTACTTGCCGTAGAAGCCGTTGCCCGTGTCCGTGGCGGGATTGCCGCCGGACTCGCAGGCCGCGATCGCCTGCAGCGTGGGGGAGACGGCGGGCGCCTCGGCCGCGGCAAGCCGGCGGCGCAGTGCGCGCAGGCGGTGGTTCAGCCCGGCGGCCGAGTCGCCGCGCAGCCGCCGCCGGTACGTGTGCGCGGAGAAGCGCTCGTGGCGCGCGTGCGCGAGCTTGCGCGCCCGCAGCACGACGCGGTCGGTGCGGTCGCGCACGAGCTCGCGGCTGCGGGCGGCGTGCATCTGCTGCCGGCTCGTCTGCACCTGCGTGGCGGCCTGCGCCGCGGTCGGGATGGCCAGGGCGGTCGCGCCCACGGCCAGAGCGGTCGTGGTCGTTCGCATCTCACGTCCTTTCGTTGCTCGAACGGCACCGCCGGCGGACCCAGAACCGCTGCAAACACACAGGATCCGCGACGCACTTCGCCGTCGCGAGCGCGACAGGTTAGCGTCCGCGCCATGCGCGTGGAGATCAGCGACGCCGTGGAGCGCCCGACGGCCGTCGTCGCCGCCACCACGACGTGGGACGAGTTCCCGCGGCTGTGGAAGGTGCTGCTCGACGAGGTCTACGCGGTGGTCGACGGCAAGACGAACGTGATGCTCTACCGCGACGACGTGCCGCACGTCGAGGTCGGCGTGCTGGCGCCGCCGGGCTTCGTCCCGTCCGGCCGGGTCGTCGCGTCAGTCCTGCCGGCCGGGCGGGTGGCCCGCACGGTGTACCGCGGACCGTTCGCCGGCCTCCACGCCGGGCACCGGGCCGTGCTCGACTGGTGCGCCGAGCACGGCCACGCCCTGTCCGGGGTGCGCTGGGAGGTCTACGGCCACCACGACCCCGACCCGGCTCGGCTTCAGACCGAGATCTGCTGGGCGCTGGCCACCGGGTCGACCGGCGTCTGAACCCCCAGCGCCGACTCGATCGCCTCGGCCGCCTCCAGCGCCAGCAGATCCTGGAAGCGCTCGGCCATCACCTGCACTCCGGCCGGCAGGCCGCCCGCGCTGCCGGCGGGCACGGCGGCGGCCGGCAGGCCGAGCAGGTTGGCCGGCATCACCGGGCGCATCAGCGACATCGTGGCCGCGGCGTTGGCCTCGGACTCGACGTCCCAGCCGTGCGGGAACGGCGGCTGCGTCCAGATCGGGCTGAGGATCAGCGGGTGCGCGAGCAGGAACTCCGACCAGGCGCGGTGGATCCGCCGGCGCTCGACCAGCGCGCCGACCACGCCGGCCGCGTCGAGCGGGGGATAGAGCGGGTCGATGAAGTCGAGGAAGCGCATCGCGTCCGGCCCCATCACCTGGCGCAGCAGCTCCTCCTGCGCCCGGATGTCGGTGAACAGCCAGCGGCCCCACACGTCGAGCGCCGCCTCGTAGTCCGGCGGCACGGCCTCGACGACCTCGTAGCCGGCGTCGGCCAGCGCGCCCGCGGCGCGGCGCACCGCGGCGGCGATCTCGGGGTGGGTGTCGCCGCCCGGCGGCTCGGGGAGGACGGCGACCCGGCGCGACTGCGGCCGCTCGACCTCCAGCGGCACGGGCACCGACTCGGGATCGCGCGGCGACATCCCCGCCACGACCTGCAGGCCGAGCCGCACGTCGCCGACGGTGCGGGCCATCACGCCCTCCACGGCCATCAGCTGCATGGCCGGGCCGAGGTCCTCGGGCGGGATCACCGTGGCGTGCGGCACCCGGCCCGGCGTCGGCTTGATCGACGCGATCCCGCAGCAGTGGGCCGGGTTGCGCAGCGAGCCGCCGACGTCGTTGCCCAGGCCCAGCGGCGACATCCCGGAGGCCAGCGCGGAGCCCTCGCCGCCGCTGGAGCCGCCGGCGGTGACGCTCGGGTCCCACGGGTTGCGCGTGAGGCCGCGCAGCGAGGAGTCGGTGTGGATGCGCAGCCCGAGGTCCGGCAGGTTGGTGCGGCCGATCGGGATCGCGCCCGCGGCGCGCAGGCGCTCGACCTGCGGCGCGTCGACGGGCGAGACGGCCTGCTCGAGCGCGCGCAGGCCCTGCGTCGTCGCGGTCCCGGCGACGTCGATGTTCTCCTTGACCGTGAACGGCACGCCGTGCAGCGGGCCCCGCGGCCCCTCCGCCCGGTCGGCGGCGTCCGCGGCGGCGCGGGCCTCGTCGGCGAGCACGACGGTGATCGCGTTGAGGTGGCCGTTCACCGCCTCGATCCGCTCGAGGTTCGAGTCCACCACTTCCCGCGCGGACGCCTCGCCCGCCGCGATCATGCGCGCGAGCTCACCCGCACCGTGCCGCCACAGCTCCACCGCGTCCTCCTCCGGCCGTTGTCTAGCCTTACCGCGCGATGCGCGTCCAGCTTCCCGACGGATCATCTCGCGAGCTGCCCGACGGCGCCACCGGCGCCGACCTGGCGGCCGACATCGGCCCCGGGCTCGCCCGCGCGGCGCTGGCCATCCGGGTGGCGGACGGCACGGACCGGCGCGACGGCACCGCGTACGACGCCGGCCGCATCCACGACCTCGGCGAGCCGCTGCCCGACGGCGCCACCGTGGAGATCGTCACCGCCCGCGACGGCGACGGCGACGCGCTGAAGCTGCTGCGCCACGACATCGCCCACGTGCTCGCCGAGTCGGTGCTCGAGCTCTATCCCGGGACCAAGGTGTCGATCGGCCCGCCGATCGCCGAGGGCTTCTACTACGACTTCGAGTTCCCCCACGGCGTCACGATCAACGAAGACGACTTCCCGCGCATCGAGGAGCAGATGCGCAGGCACATCAAGGCGGACGAGCCGTTCGAGCGCTCAGAGGTGTCGACCGCCGAGGCCATCGACCGCTACCTGCGCGAGGACCAGCCGTACAAGGTGGAGCTGATCGAGGACCTGGTCCGCAACCAGGGCGTCAAGACGGTCACCCTGTACCGCAACGGCGACTTCCTCGACCTCTGCCGCGGCCCGCACGCGCCCTCCACCGGCCGGGTGAAGGCGTTCAAGCTGCTGTCGGTGGCGGGCGCCTACTGGCGCGGCGACGCCGACCGCCAGATGCTCACCCGCATCTACGGCACCGCCTTCCCCACCAAGGCCGAGCTGGACGCGCACCTGGAGATGCTCGCGCAGGCCCGGGCCCGCGACCATCGCAAGCTGGGCCGCGAGCTCGAGCTGTTCATGTTCTCCGAGTTCGCCCCCGGCTCGCCGTTCTGGCAGCCGAACGGGATGGCCGTGTGGAACGAGCTGACCGAGTTCTGGCGCTCCGAGAACGCCGCACGCGGCTACCGCGAGGTCAAGACGCCGATCGTCTATGACTCGGAGCTGTTCAAGCAGTCCGGCCACTGGCACGTCTACCGGGACAAGATGTTCGTCACCGAGGTCGAGGGCCGCCAGATGGGCCTCAAGCCGATGAACTGCCCGGCGCACGTGCAGCTCTACCGGAACGCGCGCCGCTCCTACCGCGACCTGCCGATCCGCTTCTCCGAGCAGGGCCTCGTCCACCGGCACGAGCCGTCCGGCACGCTGCACGGCCTGCTGCGGGTCATCCACATCACGCAGGACGACGCCCACATCTTCTGCACCGAGGACCAGATCGAGGACGAGGTCATCCGCTGCCTGGACTTCGGCTTCGCCATCTATGACCGCTTCGGCTTCGAGCCGCGGCTCGAGCTGTCCACCCGCCCGGACGAGCGGATCGGCGAGGAGTCGATGTGGGACCGCGCGGAGGCCGCCCTGCTGAACGCGCTGGAGAAGCGCGGGCTGGCGTACGAGCTCAACCCGGGCGACGGCGCGTTCTACGGCCCGAAGATCGACCTGCACATGACCGACGCGATCGGGCGCTCGTGGCAGCTCGGCACCGTCCAGCTCGACTACGTCATGCCGGAGCGCTTCGGCATCACCTACACGGGCGCCGACAACGCCGAGCACCGGCCGGTGATGATCCACCGCGCGCTGATGGGCTCCTTCGAGCGCTTCATCGGCATCCTCATCGAGCACTACGCCGGCGAGTTCCCGCTCTGGCTGGCGCCCGTCCAGGCCGTCGTGCTGCCGGTGGCGGACCGCCATCTGGACTACGCGCGCGAGGTGCAGGCCGGGCTGGTCGGATTCCGCGCGGAGGTCGACGAGCGCACGGAGTCGATCGGGCGCAAGATCCGCGAGGCCGAGCTGCGCAAGGTGCCCTACATGCTCGTGGTGGGCGACCGGGAGGCGGAGAGCCGCTCGGTGTCGCTTCGCCGCCACCGCGAGGGGGACCTCGGCGTGGTGGGACTCGACGAGCTGGGCGAGCGGCTGAAGTAGCAGGCACCCGTGGGCATCCGTGCCCCGCGGGTGCCCACCCGGGCGTCCCTTCCTCCGTGAAGAGGAGCACGCAGGGAAATCGGCCGCGCAGGGGCATACTTGAGCCGGATTCGCCGCTATACTGCCCGTGTTGATCACGAGTCTCCATACGCCGCCGCGTTCTTGACGCCGCGCGCACCACAGAGCTAGTGCCGGTCCCGCGTAGGTTTGACCGGCAACCGCCGGAGCGAGATCCCACCCGCATCAACGAGCGCATTCGCGTGCCCCAGGTCCGTCTCATCGACGACACCGGGCAGCAGGTGGGGATCATGCGCACCGAAGACGCCCTGCGCCGGGCGCAGGAGAAGGACCTCGACCTGGTCGAGGTCGCCGCCGACGCGAAGCCGCCGGTGGTCCGCATCCTGGACTACTCGAAGTACAAGTACGAGCAGGCCCAGAAGCAGAAGTCCGCGCGCAAGCACCAGCAGCAGATCAACGTCCGGGAGATCAAGTTCCGGCCGAAGATCGCTCAGCACGACTACGACACCAAGAAGGGCCACGTCACGCGCTTCCTCAAGGCGCGCGACAAGGTCAAGGTGACCATCATGTTCCGCGGGCGCGAGATGGCGCACCCGGAGCGCGGGGAGATGATCCTCAATCGCCTCGCCGAGGACTTGCAGGACCTCGCCGTCGTCGAGCAGCGTCCCCAGCAGGACGGCCGCAACATGACGATGATGCTGGCGCCCGGCAAGGGCGTGCCCGAGGCCAAGGCCTCGTAGCGGTCGGCAGGCGGCCGCGGGTCAGCCCCGCGGCCACCGGCCCGATCCGTCCGTCTACTCCCCGGCGCTGACCGTCTGGGAGGCGATGTCGGTCCACGCGCCGCCGCCCGGGCCGGGCCCGGAGACCCAGTCCTGCATGACGACCTGGATGCTGCTCGCCGAGTAGGAGGTCAGGCTGATCGTCTCGGGCACGCGGCCGGAGGGGAAGACCTCGTGGCCGTTGCCGGTCGACGCGTCCGTGTCGCCGGCCACGTCGGTGCCCGGGAGGCCGGTGAGCGGGCTGATCGCCCGCAGCACGACGCGCCCGGAGCCGGCGAAGTTGTTGAAGTGCAGGTAGCCGCGATAGGTCGCGGTCAGCCCACCGTCATCGCCGACCGCCCAGCTCACGGAGGCGGGGTCCGTCGGGGCGCCGGCGGAGAAGCCGAGGCCGCCGACGTCGAGGTGCTTGGAGAGGATCGTCACGTCGTCCGTGCGCGGCACGGCCTGCGTGTAGAAGTCGCCCCGGCTCTTCCAGTTGGGGCCGGCGCCCTTCTCCTCGAGCGTGATCCGCGCCTTGACGAGGTTCGGCGCGGGCGTCGCGTCGATGTCGACCGGGATGTCCTTGCTGGCCGTCGTGATCGCGGTCCCGTTGGCCTTGTCGTATGCCGGGATCCCGAGCACGTTGTTGTTGCCGTCCAGGCTGTCGACGCGCACCCGGAAGCGCGCGTTCTGGCCGCCGTCGACGTGCATCGTCCCGGTCACGTGGGCCGCCACCGTGGCCTGGGACCACGTGAACTGCGAAGTGGCGGACATGAACGAGACGTCGGAGATGCCGTCGGGCGTGCCGAGGAAGCCGAAGCCCACGGTCTCGAGCGTCACCTGCCCCTTGGGGATCGGCGTACCCGAGACGGGGCCGCCGATGGCCTGGGCGCTGGCGGGGATCGCCGCTGCCGCGGCGAGGATCGCCAACGCCGCAGAAGCGCGCCGGCGGGGAACTGAAGGGAACATCTGGTCTCCTTCCATGGAGAGCGTTGCGGGTGAACACTCCCCAAGACCCGGTCCGGCCGGCGGCTATTCCGATTGGGCCTAAACCCCAGGGAAAACCCTGGCGGAGCGCTAGCTCGGGGCGTACGCGCGCACGACGATGCGCCCCTTGGCGCACGCCGCCGCCCACGGGAACTGATTGCCGTGCGTCTCCGCGCAGAACCAGGGCCGCGAGAACGCGAAGGTCCGCAGGTAGCGGGTCATCACCGGCTTGACCGTGCGACACGCCGCGTGGCCGCTCGACTCGATGATGTCGAACCGCTGCCCGTGGATCCGCTGCGTCAGGCCGCAGTGGCGGCCGCGCGAGCTCGCGGAGGCGGTGCCGGCCGCGAGCGCGACGGCGGCGAGGACCAGGGCGAGCAGGAGCAGGCGGTGCATGGCCGCGACGGTACCCCGGGCGCGCCCGCAGGCGCAATCGGGGCGGGCCCCCGAAGATTGGGCCTGGCTATACTCCGCCGCCGGCATGCCGAAGATGAAGTCCCATTCCGGCGCGAAGAAGCGCTTCAAGAAGACCGGGAGCGGCAAGCTCCAGGCTCGCCACGCGTTCTCGAGCCACATCCTCGAGAAGAAGTCGCCCAAGCGCAAGCGGGAGATGGGGCTCGATCGGGAGATCTCGAAGGCCGACCGCAAGGTCGTGACCAAGCTGCTGGGGGGCAACGGGCGATGACCCGCGTCAAGCGCTCCGTCCACGCCCGCAAGAAGCGGCGCGAGGTCCTCGAGCGGGCCAAGGGCTTCCGCGGCGAGGCGCACTCCTCGTACAAGCGCGCCAAGGAAGCCGTCATGAAGGCGGATGCCTACGCGTACCGGGACCGCCGCAACCGCAAGCGCGACTTCCGCCGCCTGTGGATCACCCGCATCAACGCGGCCGCGCGGGCCGAGGGGATGACGTACGCCACGTTCATCCACGGGCTGCAGCTCGCCGGGGTGGAGCTGGACCGCAAGGTCCTGGCCGACATCGCCGTGCGCGACCCCGAGACGTTCCGCCGATTTGCCGAGCGCGCCCGAGAGGCCGCGGCGGCCTAGGCAACCCCTCAAGACCGCCGAAGCGCATCGGGCGCCCCTCCGGATCGGAGCGGCGCCCGTTTTTATGACCCAGATCACCAGCCCCCACAACGAAGCCCTGAAGGAGGTCCGCAAGCTCGCCGGCCGGCGCTGGCGCGACAAGCTGGGCGAGTTCGTGGCCGAGGGGGAGGACCTGGTGGAGGCGGCGGCCGCCGCCGGCTGGGCGCCGTCCGCGCTCTACGTGGCCGCGGGGAGCGGGCTGGCCGGCGTCGAGGTGGCGCCGCACGTGCTGGCCACCGTGTCCCAGCTGGGCTCCGGCACCCGCGCGCTCGGCGTCTATCCGCAGCGCTGGGCGCCGCCGGCGGGCCCGCTGTGCGCGGCGCTGTGGGGCGTGGCCGACCCGGGCAACGTCGGCACGGTCCTGCGCTCGGCGCTGGCCTTCGGCGCGGACTCCGTCGCGCTCGGCCCCGGCAGCGCCGACCCGTACTCCCACAAGGCGGTGCGCGCCTCGATGGGGGCGCTGTTCTCGGTCCCGGTGGCGCGCGTGAGGGACGTCGCCGCGCTGCCCGGCCGGCGCGTGGCGCTCGTCGCCCGCGCGGGAGTGCCGCTGCACGAGCTGGAGGCACCCGAGGTCACGCTCGTCGTCGGCGCCGAGCGGGAGGGGCTGCCGGACGACGTGGTTGCCGCGTGCGACGACGTCGCGCACATCCCGATCGCCCGCGCCGACTCCCTGAACGCCGCCATGGCGGCCACGGTCGCCCTCTACCAGCTGACTAGGATCAGCCGCCCATGAGCACCGCCGAGCGGATCGCCGCGCTGCGCGCCGAGGGGGAGGCGGCCGTCGCCGCCGCCCCGTCCACCGCCGAGCTGGAGGACGTCCGGGTGCGCTTCCTCGGCCGCAAGGCGGAGCTGCCGAACCTGCTGCGCGACGTCGGCTCGCTCCCGGCGGAGGAGCGCGGCGCGGTGGGCCGCGGCGCCAACGAGGCGCGCCGCGCGCTCGAGGCCGCGGTGGAGGCGCGGCGCGGCGAGCTCGAGGCGGTCGAGCTCGAGCAGCGCCTGGCCGCCGACGTGGTGGACGTCACGCTGCCCGGCTCGCCGCTCCCGGCGCCCGGCCACCTCCACGTGCTCACCGCCACCCGGCGGGAGATCGAGGACGTGTTCATCGGGCTCGGCTTCCGCGTCGTCGAGGGGCCGGAGATCGACCTCACGTACTACAACTTCGACGCGCTCAACCACGACGCCGACCATCCGGCGCGCTCCGAGGCCGACACCTTCTACATCGCCGACGACGTCGTCCTGCGCACCCAGACCTCGCCGATGCAGGTGCGGGCGATGGAGCTGCACGGGCCGCCGCTGTACATCGTCGTCCCGGGGCGCGTCTACCGGCCGGACAACGACGCCACCCACTCGCCGCAGTTCCACCAGGTCGAGGGGCTGGCGGTGGACACGGACATCACGCTCGGCGACCTGCAGGGCACGCTGCTGGCGTTCGCCCGGGCGATCTTCGGCGACGACCGCGAGGTCCGGCTGCGGCCGCACTACTTCCCGTTCACCGAGCCGTCGGTCGAGCTCGACGTGAGCTGCTTCAACTGCCGCCAGGGCTTCCTGCGCGACGGCTCGCGCTGCCCGCTGTGCAAGGGCTCGGCCTGGATCGAGATCCTCGGCGCCGGCATGGTCGACCCCAACCTGTACGGCTACGTGCGCGAGTCCGGCTACGACCCCGAGCTCCACCAGGGCTTCGCCTGGGGCATGGGCATCGAGCGGATCGCGTTCCTCAAGCACCGCGTGCCCGACCTGCGGATGTTCTTCGAGAACGACCTCCGGCTCCTCGAGCAGTTCGGATGAGACACACGACTGGGTCGACACGACGAGTGGCGCTGCCGCGCGCATGCGGAGCGGACGGCTGATGCTGCTGCCCCTGTTCTGGCTGAAGGACTACGTCGACCCGCGGCTCGGCGTGGCCGAGCTCGCCGAGCGCCTCGACATGACCGGCACCGAGGTCGAGCGCATGTACGCGCACGGCGTCACCGCGCTGGACAACTTCGTCGTCGGCCGCGTGCTGCACGCCACGCGCCACCCGGACGCCGACCGGCTGACGGTCTGCCATGTGGCCATCGGCGAGGGCGACACGGCGCAGATCATCTGCGGCGCGCCCAACGTCGCGGAGGGCCAGACCGTGGCCGTGGCCCAGCCCGGCGCGGTCATGCCGGACGGCACGCGGCTCAAGCGGGCCAAGCTCCGCGGCGTCGAGTCGCAGGGGATGATCCTGGCCGAGGACGAGGTGGCGATCGGCACCGATCACGACGGGATCATGGTGCTGGACGACGACCTCGTGCCCGGCACGCCGCTGGCCGACGTGCTGCCGATCGCCACGGACGTGCTCGAGCTGGAGATCACCTCCAACCGGCCGGACTGCCTGTCGGTCTACGGCATGGCCCGCGAGGTGCACGGCGCGACGGGGCAGCCGCTGCAGCCGCCGCCGTGGAGCGAGGATCCCGGCAGCGCCGGCGACGTCGACGGCGTCCGCATCGAGGTCGAGGCGCCCGACCTGTGCCCGCGCTTCACCGCCCGGCTGTTCGAGGAGGTGCGGATCGGCCCGTCGCCGGACTGGCTGAAGGCCCGGCTGATGGCCTCCGGCCAGCGCCCGATCAACAACGTCGTCGACATCACCAACTACGTGATGCTGCTGACCGGTCAGCCGCTGCACGCGTTCGACTGGGACCTCGTGGCCGGCGGCCACCTCGTGGTCCGGCGCGCGCGGGCCGGAGAGCGGATGGCCACGCTCGACGACGTCGAGCGCACGCTCGACCCCGACGTCTGCATCATCTGCGACGACGACGGGCCGACGTCGATCGCCGGGATCATGGGCGGCCGGCGGTCCGAGGTCCAGCCGACCACCACGCGCGTGCTGATGGAGGCGGCCAACTGGCACGGGCCGAACATCCAGCGCACGTCGCAGCGGCTGAACCTGCGCACCGAGGCCTCGGGCCGCTTCGAGAAGGGGATCGCGCCCGAGCAGGCGATCGACGGCCAGGCCGTGGCCACGCGGCTGATGCTCGAGCTGACCGGCGCCCGGCTGGTCGAGGGCACGGTCGACGTCGGCGGGCCCGGTCCCGCGCTGCCGACGCTGCGGCTGCGCAGCGCCAGGGTCGCCGGCCTGCTGGGCGCCGACGTGCCGGTGGACGAGCAGGCCGAGCTGCTGCGGCGGATCGGCCTGGAGAGCCGCGCGGCCGCGGACGGGCTCGACGTGAAGGTGCCCTACTGGCGGCGCAACGACCTCACCCGCGAGGTCGACCTGATCGAGGAGGTGGCGCGGCTGTGGGGGCTGGAGAAGCTCCCGTCCACGCTGCCGTCGCGCCACGACACGAGCGGCCGGCTGGAGCCCGAGCAGCGCCTGCGCCGCCGCGCCGGAGACGCGCTGGTCGGCGCCGGCTTCTCGGAGGCGATCGGCTGGAGCTTCCAGGCGCCGGAGATGAACCGGCGGCTGCGCATCCCCGACGTGCCCGCGGTGCGCATCCGCAACCCGCTGTCCGAGGACCTGAGCGTGATGCGCACGACCCTGCTCGGCTCGCTGCTGGACTCGGTGCGCCACAACCGCGCTCGGGGCGCCGAGGACATCCGGCTCTTCGAGGAGGGCACGGTCATCCTCGACCGCTCGCACGGCCGCGAGCCGACGGCGGCCGAGCGGCGCTCGACGCCGCTGCCGGACGAGCAGCTGCGCCTCGCCGCGCTGATGACCGGCCGCGTGCGGCCGGCGACCTGGCGCGACGGTGAGCCGCCCGGGGCCGACTTCTTCGCCGCCAAGGGCGCGCTGGCCGTGCTGCTCGACGCGCTGCGCGTGCCCTGGAGCGTCGTCCGCGCCGAGGAGCCGTTCCTGCATCCCGGCCGCGCCGCCCGTGTGCTGGCCGGCGGCGAGCCGGCCGGCTGGCTGGGCGAGCTGCACCCCGGCGTGGCCGCCGACTGGGACCTCGGGCGGGTCGCGGGCTTCGAGCTCGACCTCGGCGCCGTGCTCCCGCACGCCGTCGTCGCGCCGCTGTACGAGGACCTGACGAGCTTCCCGTCGATCCGCCAGGACCTGGCGTTCTGGATGCCCGCCGACCGCACGGCGGCCGAGCTGGTCGACGTCGCCCGGGCGGCCGGCGGCAAGCTGCTGCGCGCCGCCGGCGTGTTCGACGTCTATGCCCGCGAGGGCCAGACGTCGCTGGCGCTGCGGCTCGAGTTCCGGGCGTCCGACCGCACGCTGACCGACGAGGAGATCGCGCCGCTGCGCGAGAAGATCGTGGCCGCCGTGGCGGAGAAGCTGGAGGGCCGCCTCCGTGGCTAGGGGCCCCAGCGTCGGCGTCCTCGGTGCGGCCGGCTACGCCGGCGCGATCGCCGCGCAGATCCTCTATCGCCATCCCGGCTTCGAGCTCGCCTACGTCACCGCCCGCGCCGAGTCCGGCCAGCGGCTCGACGACGTCCACCCGCGCACGCGGGTGCCGCTCACGCTGGAGGCCTACGACCCCGAAAGGCACGCCGAGGTCGATGCGGCCGTCGTCGCCTACCCGCACGGCGCCGCCGCGCCCGTGGTGGGCGAGCTGCGCGACCGCGGCGTCCGCGTGGTCGACCTGAGCGCCGACTTCCGGTTGCGCGACCGCGGCATCTACGAGGACTGGTACGGCGAGCACGGCGCGCCCGCGCACTTCGGCACCGGCGTCTACGGGCTGCCCGAGCTGACCCGGGACGCGGTGAGCGGCGCGGACCTCGTGGCCAACCCGGGCTGCTATCCGACGGCCGCGCTGCTCGGGCTGGCGCCGCTGGCCCGGGCGGGGCTGATCGGCGACGTGGTGATCGACGCCAAGTCCGGCGTGTCCGGCGCGGGCCGCGGCGCCACGCCGGCGACGCACTTCATCTCGGCCAACGAGAACGTCACGCCGTACAAGGTCGAGGGCCACCGGCACACGCCGGAGATCGAGCAGGAGCTGGCGGCGCTCGGCGCGGACGTGACGATCACGTTCACCCCGCACCTGCTGCCGCTCGCCCAGGGCGAGCTGTGTCCTGCTACGTCACGCCGGCGCGCGAGCTGGGGGAGGGCGAGCTGCTCGACCTCTACGACGGCGCGTACGCGCGCGAGCCGTTCGTCGAGCTGCGCACCGGTCCGGTCGGCGTGATCGACGTGCGCGACTCCAACTACTGCCGCGTCTCGGTGTGGCAGGACCCGCGGAACGGCCGCGTGATCGTGTTCTCGGCGCTCGACAACCTGTGGAAGGGCGCCGCGTCGCAGGCCGTGCAGAACCTCAACCTGATGTTCGGCCACGCCGAGACCGAGGGCCTGCGGTGAGGTCGCGCTGGCTGGAGAGCCCCGGGCACGTGAGCGAGCGCGAGGGCGACTGCCGGCCGGCTTCCGCATGGCCGGCGTGGCCTGCGGCCTGAAGCCCTCGGGCGCGCTGGACCTCGGGCTCTGCGTCGCCCCGCCGGACACCGTCAGCGCCGCCCGCTTCACCCGCTCCGGCGTGCTCGCCGCGCCGGTCGTGCTCTGCCAGACCCGCACGCGGCTCGACGCCATCCGGGTCGTGGTGGTCAACTCGGGCAACGCGAACGCCGCCACCGGCCGCCGGGGCTTCGAGGAGGCGGCGCGCATGCAGGGCGCCGCGGCCATGGCCGGCGGCGCTCCGGAGGACCAGGTGGCGGTCGCGTCCACCGGCGTGATCGGCGTGCTGCTGGACGCCGGCGTCGTCATCAAGGGCCTCGCCCGCGCGCGCGGCGAGCTGCGCGAGCACGGCATGGGGGACTTCTCGGAGGCGATCCAGACCACGGATCGGTTCGCCAAGGAGGTCGAGGTCGACGTCACGCTGCCGTCCGGCACCGTGCGTCTCACCGCGCAGGCCAAGGGCGCGGGGATGATCTCGCCCAACTTCGCCACGATGCTCTGCTTCATCCAGACCGACGCGGCGATGTCGGCCGAGACCGCGGACCTGCTGCTCGGCGTGTGCGTGTCCCGGGCCTTCGACCGCGTGTCGGTCGACGGGCAGCTGTCGACCAACGACACCGTGATCCTGCAGGCTCGGGGGAGAGCGGCGTGCGGATCGAGCCGCAGTCCGACGACGAGGTGCGCTTCGGCGAGGCGCTGGACTGGGCGCTGCGCCGGCTCGCGCTGGCGATCGTGCGCGACGGCGAGGGCGCCAAGCGGGTCGGCCGCGTGGTGGTGACCGGCGGCACCGAGGACGATGGCCGCCGCGGTCGCCCGGGCGGTGGCGAACTCGCCGCTCGTCAAGGCGGCGCTGCACGGCGGCGACCCGAACTGGGGCCGGATCGCCCAGGCCGTGGGCGGCGTGCTGGTCGACACCGCGCCGCTGGCCATCGACGTCTTCATCGAGGACGTGCAGGTGTGCGCGGGCGGCACCGCAGTGCCCTACGACGCGCCCGCGCTGGCCGAGGCCGTCTCCGGCGACGAGGTCGAGTACACCGTCGGCTGCCCGGCGAGGGCGCCGAGGCCGAGGTGTTCTTCTCCGACCTCTCGCACGATTACGTGTCCATCAACGCGGACTACACGACCTAGTGGCCCCTCCGATGCACGACGTCGGGACACTGCTCGAGGCGCTCCCGTACATCCGGGAGTTCCACGGCAAGACCGTGGTGATCAAGTACGGCGGCGCGGCGATGAGCGACCCGGCGCTGCGCGAGGACTTCGCCCGCGACGTGGTGCTCCTGAAGTACGTCGGCCTGAACCCGATCGTGGTCCATGGCGGCGGGCCGGACATCACCGCCTACATGAAGCGGCTGGACATGCCGGTGGAGTTCATCGGCGGCCT
>CAVXZC010000015.1:0-119228 GCA_963766165.1 uncultured Solirubrobacteraceae bacterium
TGAGTTCGTAAGGAAAGTCTTCTCGGGGGCGGGGGTCTGTGCCTTCTGTCCTGTCTCGGGACATGCTTGACATCTGAGTCTCAGGACATGCTTGACAGCGGCCGTGATCGGCTGTGGCGCTTCGTTCCGCCGGGCGGCGCGAGGCTCGGGTTCGCGGTACGTGCGCTATGACGAATGGAGTCCCTCGGGCGCAATGCTCCTCGACGTGAGGACCGGTGGTTTCGAGAGCGCCACGTCGTAACCCGCTTGGCTGACCCTCAGCCCCACTCGGCGTCCGATAAGTGCGATCGGTAACGCGTCACGACACTCGGCTGCCACTCGCCCGCACTGAATCCGCACCAGTCCTTTCTGGGTCCGTAGGAACGCGTCTCCGCGTCCGGCCAACGCCTCTGCGCCCGCTTCCCCGAGAATCACCCGGCTGTCGGTCGCGTCTCGCACTCGCAGTGCGATCTGCGCCGGGAGGTTTGATCGAACCACTGAGCTGATGACGTCCGCCGATGGCCGCTGTGTCGCGATGATTAGGTGGATGCCTGCGGCGCGTGCTTTCTGCGCCAAACGCTTGAGTAATGCCTCGATGTCCTTTTTTTCCTGGGGATCCGACGTGAGGTCGGCGTACTCATCGAGCACCACGAGCCACCAAGGCAGTCGATGAGTCTCAGTTACGGCGCTGTTGTATTCGGGTAGGGAGCGGGTCCGCTCGGACTTGAACAGCTGGTACCGACGTTGCATCTCCTCGACCGCGCGATTCAGGAGGGCAATCGCGTCTTCGGCGTCCATGCCGATCTGACCCTGGAGATGCGGGTCTTCCTCGAAGTTGACGAGCTCGGTTCCTTTGGGATCGACGAGGTGTAGCTCAAGCTGCTCGGGTCCGTATTGTCGGCAGAGTCCTTGCAGGAGACGTTCTTCGAGCGCGACCGATTTCCCGCTGCCTGTCGTTCCTGCAATGAGCAGGTGCGGAGTGTCCGACGACGAGAAGTCGATGCTCACCACGTCGCCCGCGATGTCCTCGCCGACAGGTACGGTCAGGCGATCGGAGAAGGGCTCACTTCTGGCCCAGAGGGTCTCCGCATCGACGTCGTAGCGCTCGTCGTCCTGCTTAGGCACCTCGAAGACCACGGCGCCGCGGTCAAGGTAAGTGCGGATTTGGAGCTCAACCGGCAACTGGAGTCGCAGTTTCAGGTCGGCCGTGCGACCCATTACGCGGTCGACGGGCACGCCCGTACCCGGAACTACGCGCACGAGATAGAAGGCGGGCCCTTGGTCCAGGTACTCGTCGTCCGGCTTGGTCACGGGCACGCGAAACTCGTGGAAGGCGTCGAGCACGCTCTGGTAGCGCAGCCCCAACGCGGTACCGGAAAGGCCTCGATTGGGCTGCGGCGACTCCTCCCTATCGGCCATAACACTGTCTGCTGCCAGCGGGTCGCTGGACGATGGTGAAGCATCATCCGGCTCTTGTCTGGAGCGCGGCGGTCGTATCAGCGCCGAGTCGAGAGCAGGATCATGCTGATCGCTTGACACAGTTGCAGGAGCATCGGGATGAGGGACCGCATCCGGGGCGACGCCTTCGGTGATCCGCTCGAGCACCCGCTTGATCTCCGGCCGTGGCATCTTGATCAGTGCATAGCCCGACGGCGTGGTGTCCCCTTCAGTGGAAGTGAGCACGTCCGTTGCGAGGGCGCACGCGATGCACGTGATCGTAAGTGCGTAGTCACCGTTCTGGATCGCGTCCCGAATCTCGTCCTGCAATCGCTCGTCGGCGTCGCCGAGTTGTCGGAGTGGAGGCAGATCCTGCGCATCGAGCTGCCGGCGGGAAGTTTCATCGAGCACCGTAGGAGTTCGCGTCGCCAAAACTCGACGTCATTCGGCTCGTCATGATCGTCGCTCCGGGGTGCGAGGGCGGCCTGGAAGAGCGCTGCCGTGCGGGTGAGCTGGTCTTCGGCAGTTCCGAGCTCTTCCCGCCGCCGGAACTTTGATTCGACAACTTGTAGTTGGATGCTGACGCGGCCGTGCTCAGCAACGGAAACGAGTACCCGAAGGAGATCTGCTCGGAGCGGGCGCGCGCCTCCGAACCAGTTCAAGTGATCATCAAAACTTATCCACCAATCAAGCCCTGGGCGATCGCTTGGCGCTGGGAACTGCTCCTCAACTGCATATCGAGTGACCACGAGTCCGATGATCTCTTCGAGCGTGCGTCCAAGGCCAAGCGCGCGCAGCATCACCCGGAACCGTGTTGCGACCCACCTCGTAGAGCCTCGTTGCGACAGCCTCGGCCCGGTCACGGTCCGCGAGGCTGAGGTTCTCGTGAAGGCGGCGTCGGAGACCGTCGATGACGAAGCGGCGCCCGGAACGTGAGGTGACCACCAGTGTGTGGGTCTTGTTCTTTTCCAAGTCCTGATGGACGAGGATGATGTCGGGCGGAGACTCCAGGGCATCGATCTCGGTCTCGACCCACGAACGGATCGAGCGTGACAACCCAATGGGCCACATCGTGGAGGCGATCGAACAGATCCGGCGCCGGTCGAAGGTTACCTGCAGAGTGAAGTAGTCCGTGTTGTCGGGTAGATCGGGAGCGACGGGTGATCGCTGGAAGCGGCGAACGCTAAGGGTCGACCACGCCTCAAGTGGCGGATCGGGCTTGGCTGGAAGTAGTACACGGCTGACGTTCTCCCCGGACCCTCCGGGCACGGGCGTCGTGTGACTCGCCGGATCGAGCCATGATTCGAACCGACCAGCGACACCGATCTCGGCTGGTCGAGTCTTCTGCAAGAGCCGGGTCTGCACGCCGAAAAGGTTGGGGACTATGGCCAGGTCGATGTCTCCCTCGAGGTGATCGAGGAGGTGGTTCCAGTCCGATGGCCACTCGTGGACGACCACACGGGTCGACGGGAGCAAACGCTGTTCGCGATCGCGTTCATCGCCAGTGTCACCGAGACGCTCGACGATGCCGCGGTGAGCGTGGCGTGGGGCTACAAGATGGAGGTCGAGAACTGTGCGGTCGCGCCGCTTCCCGATGCCCTTGACGAGGCGCTCGGCGAGACGCTGGTCCCGGACTCTGTCAGTACGAGCAGGCCGAGCCCGTCTGCTTTGTGCGGGAACGCATCAGGATGGCTTCGCGACGGTCGTGGTTAGTTCCTCGACCGCTCCCTCGTCAACAGCACCTATCCAGGCTTCGGACGCGCCTCCCGTGCGGACCTGGCTGAACTCCTCATGAAGGCCGTACTCGCGGACTGCGGCCATGACCCGGTCGGCGTCTGTTACGAGCACGGGCGGTTGCCGGTGGGGAGACACTTTCCGGAGCCAGTCGAAGTAGATCGCCTCGTTTTCGGGGTTCAGGCGGAAGGCACCCTCAAGCGCCGCTTGCAAGTAACCGCGGAAACGGCGGAGGTGCTCGGCAAGCCACCGCAGCCGGAGTGGATGAGCCGCGCTCATCGCCGCTCGGTCGCCGCCTAGCTCCGCGATGTCCATGCTGAGGAACGCGTCGAGCTGTGGCAACGGTGCGTTGGCGGGTACAAGATCTGCCCGGGCTTCGCGCAAGAGCTCGGACCACCGCTCGACATACCGATCGAGCGCGTCGGCGCCTACGCCTGCCTGCAATTCGTCAAAGAAGTCGTTGCGGTCTGCAACCCATCGACCAACAAGTCCCGGAGGCGGCGCCGGCCGGGCGTGTGGCTCGCGCTCACCATCATTTGGGCGAGCGTTCGACACCAAGTCTCCAGATCCTCATCCGAGCCGCCGGCACTCGGTGGGCTGTATCCGCGCACGAGCGCGCCGAGAGCCGCATACCCGTCCTGATGCGGCGGTCCCCAACGGAACCGATGGCGTGGCGCTTCCTCCCGTGCCGAACCGGAGGCAGAGTGGGACGGCGGCCCAGGGATCGTCGGCCGCCTCGCTCTCGTCAGACTCGCTCGGCTCGGGCCATGAAACCTGGGCTAGGGTCTCGTCCAACTCGAAGCGAGCGCCGGCGCCGTCGGAGCTCTGGTCGGCGACCTCCTCGAGGGTGGAGCCCCATAGGAAAGCGAAGAGTGCGAGGGTCATTTCGCCGCTCGCACCCTGAGCCCCGTCCTGTCGAGGCGGACTACCGTGTCGGCAGGAAGTTCCTCGCTGCCGACGACGTGCTGGAGTACCGCGCGCAGCGGGTCGTCCTCGAACGCCGCAGGAGGAACCGCAAGCTTCTCGAGCCTGCGTCGGAGCGAAGGCGAAAGGACGTCGGCGAGCGGAGCGCCATCGTCCGATGTCGCATCGAGCAGCGCAGCGGCTGCCGCATGGTCGTTGTCGTCGAGCGCGCCTTCGACCTCGAGCTCTTGGAATTCGTTCAGCCGTTCGGGCGCTGCCGCGTCGATCTCCTTCGCGGACTCGTGTACCAAGGCCGGCGCGCCTAGCGTCGGCGCCAAACAGCCGCTCGTACTGGATGTAATCGATCTGCGCGCGAGCCTTGACATCGACGTGCTCGGCAAATCGACGCATGAGCTCACGCAGTTCCGGCTTGTACGGAGGGCGCGAGTCTTTCGCCGTCCGGTCCGACGTGGTCGATCCGTGCAATCCGGTCGAGCACGAAACTCTCCTGGACATCCTTGCCGGCCGGATTGCGACCCTCGGCGAGGAAACGGTTCCGCTCAAGGTGGCGCTCGACTCGCGCGGGTTCCGTAAACAGCATCCGGTGAGGGAACAGTCCGAGTTCCGCTAGTCCCGCTCCGATTGCCCGCTGAGCCTCGCCGGCATCGATTGGCGTCTCGATGGGTTTCAACGAGGCGCAGACGTGGTCGACGAACCGCACCCAACGTCGGAGAGCGAGTGGTTCGCGCCGGATCAGCGACGCGTGAACGCGGACCAACTCGGTCTGCAGGGCCTCGGGTGGCCTGGCAAGTAGGCCGTCGCCGAGTGCGGCCCACGCTTCCAGGCAATGAGCCGGACAACACGGTCCCGATCGTCGCTAGCCGGGCGTTCAAGGACCCCACGGTCGGTGAGACGGAACATCTGCCGAAGACTCTGCTGATCGCTCGTCTCCATCGACTGGATTAGTACGAGTCCCGTTCTGTTGTTGTTCCGATGCCAGGCGAGAGTCCCGATCGGGTGCAAGTCGGACATCGTCAGGAATGCCGTCAATCGGGTCGTCGGTTGCGACCACGAGCTCGATCGGGGTCGCGTGACCGCGAACGACGTGGCCACGCAGCCGACCCACCAACTCGACAACCTCCACGGCCTCCATGTTCGAGACCACGACCTTCGGCGCGCTTCCTTCGCTCCCGGGCTCGAGTTGCTGACGCACGAGTTCGGCGGCGACGCAACCGACGATGCGTGCGAGTCGACTCACCGACGCACCTCGGCCCGCACGAGGCGGGTGTCATCTGAGTATTCGGTGATGAGGCCAGAGAGTCAAGTTGTCGAGCGAAGACTTCCGCGTTCTCGTCAAACTCGGCCGTGTCGATGGTTTCGGCGAGGTGAGTTGCGGCGGACCGCCCGTCCACGACAAGTCCAAAGCGCTCGAAGAGGACCGCTTGGCAGAAACGGTCAAAGCTCATTTCCGTGCCCGGCCTGAGACCGGCTGATACCAGTGTCTCGACGAGCGGGAGCTTCAGTGTAAAGTGGCGCAGTCCAGCGGGAGCATTCAGAGCTCCAACCGCGTACATGGTGCTCGTAAAGAACGCGCGAGTATCTTTCAACGCGGCCCCACGACCCCCACCACGCTCCGCAATTACTTCGAGCTCACTCCGCCGCGTCGGGTCCGGCTCATGGCTTGCCATGTCGGAAGCGGTCGCTGCTAGTGCTTCGCCAAGCACTACGGGGCAGCGGTTCACTAGCGTCTGTGCGTGTCCGCGTACCGTATTCGCTCCGAAGCGGAGATCCACGGGTAGTGGCGGTGTCGGCTCACCCAGTCGGTGGAACGCTACGTCGAGCTGATAGCGCGCCAAGCAATATGGAACCCAGTGGAGCAGAAGCTCGGCGCGTTTGGCGTGCGGCAGCGATATGCGACCGACGATGTTGCATATCCCGCCGCGCAAGTTCTCCACCCAGCGATCGCCGCCAAGGACGACGCTGGATTCGCTCTCCACCTCGTCCTCGAACGGGTCGACGTCTGGAGGGGATCCGATCGTGCGCAAGCATGGCGTTGGCCAGTGGGCCGAGTGCGGTCCCCGAGTCGCGGACCAGCTTCAGCAGCCCTTCGCGATTTGCGTCGAGGCGCTCGGGATCCGGATCTGTGCGAAGCATCTTGTGGGCGAGTCCGCCGGCACCGCGGAACGTGTAGCGCTCAAGCGTGATCCAGGGCCCGGACTCGATCCTGGTGCTCGCGCCTCCGCGCCGCCGCTGGGAGTCGACAGCATCGAAGTGGATCAGTTCTCCACGTAGGGGAAGAGCAGGCGATTTTTGAAGACCTTCTTTCCACGCCCACCCGGAGGCGGGACGATGAGCGCGTCGACGAGCGCTGCGAGCGCCTCTCGGGTGTGCTCTCCGTCAAGCGATCGTAGGTCCTCGGCGTCGAGCAGATCCTCAGGGATCGCCGGCATGCGGCGTGCGAAGTCGTGGCTGCGACGGACATAGCTCAGTGCGCCGCTAGTTACAGGTGGTAGCACGGTGGCCGATCGGCCCTGCGCGAGTTCTAGGTCGTGGACGCCTCGCAGAATCGCGAAAAGCTCAAGCCCCGCGTAGAAGCCTCTGCCTTGCTGGTAAAGGCTGCCGCCGAAGCAGCGTTTTACGAGACTTCGTTGGACGTTCGTACTCCGCGGCGCCACCTAGTCGCCTACCCCTCGAATGACCTGACCCTTGTCGATCACTAGATGCTCAATACGGCCGTCGCGCAGGATCGAGATGCGTTCGTCCGTGTCTGCAATTGTGGCGAGGGGGGCCAGCTCGGCGGTGATTCTCCGTACATCAGCATCGAAGAAGGACCGCGCGTTGAGCCCTTCGGCGGAGCGCATAACGAACTCGAATCTGAGCAGGTCGAGATCGATGAATGCAGCGTCCAAGCCTCCAAAGTCGACGACAACGGTTCGATCGATCCAATCGAGTGCTCGCGGTATTTCCGCGTCGCGATCGAGCGTCGAGGCCCAGTGACTGGATTGACTGCGAATCTCCACGCGATTCGAGGCGACGCGCCGCGAGACGACGCTCGCGGCTGCGCCACCGGCGAACGCAGGGTCCACTAGCACGAAGTAGCCAGGACCGCGCCCGCGCCGGATGCCTTGGACCGCTTCGAGGCCGGTCAGGACTGTGTCTCGCACCCGTCGGAAGTCGACGTCGGACAGTTCCCCGTTGACGATTTGCTCGAAATCCGGGGCGTGACGGAAGCCCAGCCGCTCCATCGGGTCTGCATCGCCCTGGATCTGAGCAAAGAAATCCCGACGTCGCAGGAAGCGCATAAGAGTACGAAGCCGACCCGCCTGTACCTGCGCTTGTTTGTGCGTAACGGGAGCAGGATCAATTTCCGAGGATCCCGTCGGCACGAAGTGGCCGGTGTCCTCACCCACGTCGGGGTACAAAGCGTCGTCTACCTGGCGGTGAGCCACGTAGCCGGGGTCGAGCAAGCGGATCTCGCGCAAGCTGCGTGCCGCGCGACGGTGCGACGGCGAAAGGCAGGTGTCCAAAGAGATTCTCACTGAAGAGATACTCGTATTGCCATCCGTCGCGGCTCACTCTGCGGTGGACGTCCTGGCAGGTCAGCCCGCCGGTCACCGCATACGCCACGAGGATCAACAGCTCACGGACTGTGATGACTGCACCGATGCGCTCGGCGGTTCGAAGCATCTGCGCTAGCGCCGTGCGACGTGGTGGACCATGCACCTCGTCGGCTAGCTGTCGGTGATTCTCGTAGAGAGGACAGCGGGTTCGCGCGTCGCAGGATGCGCAGACATTCCAGCGTCGGCGGTCCACGGCCCAGGTGCGAAGAAGCTGGTCGATGAGTGAGTTATCCGGCGACGCAACACTCTGGAAGTTCAGATTGACGAGCAAGAGGCGCTGATCGATGGAAAGCTCGCCGGACCGCAGCCCCCGATCTAGCGCCTCTCGCACAACCGCGAGCTCGGGTTCGACGTCTCCGATCGCAGACCGTAGACGACCCTCGTTCGCGCACACCACTAGAAGTTCGTCGGTTGCGGTCAGCCCGCGGACAAGGATCTCGGCGGCGTCATGAAGAGGCTGTAGCTCGCTTAGGTCCTTGATGATGCGAAGGCGCACTCCCGAGGGCAGCAATCGGAGGTCGTGCCGCCCATCACAGCTGGTGCGAAGCAGCTCGGCGACCTCAAGCGGGTCGATGCCGGCGCGCTCGAGCAGCTTGGCGCAGATGTGGGTCTTCCCATGACCGGCGTCGCCCGTGAGAATGACGAGGCGCAAGCCCGAGTCCGCTGTCCGCTCCCAGAGGTGTTCAAGCGCTCGCGTAGGAGAGCGACGTGCTCCTGGTCGGCGTACTCCTGGAACAAGCGGTCGTAGTCGGCGTCGAACGGCAGGTAGCCGTTCAGGCGATTTATGTGCTTGTTGATCTCGAACGCCATGTCGGATTGGCAGGGTCCGGCGCTGTGGAATGCTGGAGGAACGTCCCGCGGGCCCGACGCTATCGCGCCTTCCGGACCGAGACCAGGGCGCGATCGAAGAGGGCCGGTCGTCGCGACGTAATCGTCCGCGGCCTGACGCACAACGCGGCCGTTTCCGAGCGCGTTCAGTTGAGAGGCGGGTTGCGAGGCTGCGATCTCCCGCGCGCGATCGTCACGGCAGCGCATGAACGTTTGGCTCGCTCGCCGAATTGCAGTTCGAGGGTCGATGCCAGTGCGCCCTATGGCACGGGATTGCGCCGCCTCAAAGAGCGTGGTGCCGAACTCGACGCGCCGCTAGTCGATCTCAGACGCGGTGAGCAGGTTGCGCGGTACGGCGTCGATCGCTGACTGGGCCGCTGCCGCTCGAGATCGAGGTCGCGGCGATCGAGGTCGATGGCAAGGTCAACAACAGCGGACTCGTCGGCCTCGCGGCCGATCAGGTCGGCAGCGACGAACGGAACGCCACGACCGCGCTACCGGCTGCGCCAGAGGGCCGGCGCGGGCACGCCTGCGGCCGAGATCCAACCCGCCGGCCTACGGCCGACAACCTGAATTCCGGCCGCCGGAACACACCGACCTCTGCACAATTCGACTCCTGAAAGCTCTGCACTTTTCGGTTCCTGTTGACATCGGCGGACATCCACGGCGTTGACGGGCCGCGCATGCGCTCCACCAGCGCCGCTACGTGTTCGGCGACTGCCGATGCGTCGCGAGCTGCTCGACGATGGCCGAGGAGTCAAGGGCTACATGCACATGAGCAGCGCCCGGCGTACGATTGGACACAAACCGAACCGTCGCGTCGGGCAAGCTAGACGTGTGGCCGACTATCCGCGACTGCCGCCCGATCCCGCGACGCGGCGGAGCATGCTCGGCAACGTTCGACGGGACACCAAGCCGGAGCTTGCCCTTCGCCGGGCTCTCCACGCGAGGGGCCTGCGGTACCGCGTCGACTTGCCAGTGCCAACGGCAGGCCGCACCGTCCGCCCAGACGTCGTGTTCACGCGAGCTCGCGTGGCTGTCTTTGTCGACGGCTGTTTCTGGCATGGGTGCCCGGTCCACGCCACCTATCCGAAACGCAACGCAGATTATTGGATCCCCAAGCTCGCCGCGAACCGTGCGCGCGACGAGGCGACGAACGCGCGACTTGCCGCTGCTGGCTGGACAGTGCTGCGTTTCTGGGCCCACACCGATCCGGACGCGGCCGCGGACGTCGTTCACGCATTCCTCCGCGGCGAATCGGCCGAGGCGTCCGGCAGTATGCGGGCGCTTGCTGTCCGGCACGTCCCGCATGATCTGCGGTCTTGACTGACGCTCGACCCCGCGCCGTAGGTCTGTTCGCCGGAATCGGTGGAATCGAGCTTGGGCTCGACGCCGCCGGCTTCGAGACTGTGCTGCTATCGGAGATTGATGATGCTGCGGTGGCGGTTCTTTCCGCGCATTACCCGACCGTGCCGGTCGAACGCGACGTCCGAGAGCTCGACGAGCTTCCGCGATGCGACCTAGTCGCTGCCGGCTTTCCTTGTCAAGATCTCAGCCAGGCGGGACGCACGGCAGGGATCGGCGGCACGCAGTCGAGTCTCGTAGAGCACGTTTTCCGGCTGCTCGACACGGCGCCGGTAACGCCCTCGTGGCTGCTGCTGGAGAATGTTCCATTCATGCTGCAGCTCGATCGCGGGGAAGCGATGGCATACCTCGCTCGCGAGCTCAGCGCTCGCGGCTGGGCGTGGGCATACAGAGTCGTTGACACTCGCGCGTTTGACCTTCCCCAGCGACGACAGCGGGTCTTGCTGTTGGCGTCGCAGATCCACGATCCTCGACCCGTCCTCTTTGCTGCGGACCACTCACCCGTGAAAAGAGAGCTGGCCGACGACTCCCTCTGCGGGTTCTACTGGACGGAGGGCCTTCGCGGCCTGGGCTGGGCCGTCGACGCGGTCCCCACCCTCAAGGGCGGCTCCGGGCTCGGCATCCCCTCGCCTCCGGCGATCTGGGACAGAGGCAATGGTGAGGTGTTCCTGCCGGACATTCGCGACGCGGAGCGGTTGCAAGGCTTCCCGGTCGACTGGACGCTGCCAGGGGGCGAGTGGGGGCGTCGGGGCTCCGCGAGGTGGAAGCTGGTCGGCAATGCAGTCAGCGTCCCGGTAGCCGAATGGCTAGCGGGCGAACTGCTCCGGGAACGGTGCCAGCCGAGCCCTATGCGCAACTGGGAAGTCATCAGCCGGCCTCGGGGATCTGGCTCATGGGCGTCAGCTGGGTGGGGTTCGGCGGCGGGCTCCTTCGAGATCCCGATATCCAAGTGGCCTCAAGTCGCCGATACGGTCCGCCTGGGAGACTTCCTGGAGTTCGACCGCACCCCGCTTAGCTGGCGCGCCACGCGGGGGTTCCTCAAACGCGCGAGAGAAAGCACTCTGCGCATGGAGCCGGAGTTCATCGAAGCCGTGGAAGAGCACCTCGCCCGTCTCACGGCCGTTATGGCTTAGTCACCACTGACGCGGCGGAGAGCAGTCGGTCGACTCCCTCGGCGATGTGGTCCTGGTCAGCGACGACCACTGGCGCGCCGGTCGCTCCCTCCGCCCATGGCGCACCTGTGGCGTTCCACGCGACAACCATCGCGTGCGGCTCGGCGTGACCTGCGAACAGCGCCTCGCCATCCTTCAGGTAGGCCAAAGCTTCACGGATGCCATCGCGCTCCCTCGCAACTAGCTTTCCGGTCGCCTTGACCTCAATGACGAAGATTCGCCGCAGGTCGCGGAAGTGGAGCGTCAGGTCTGGCCGAAATGCCGCCGGAGACATCTTGGCCGCATCCAAAACGCGACGGAGCACGCTTGCTTGGACTGCACTTCCGCCAAGCACTCTCCAGACCGACTGATCCCACCAAACGTCAACGCGGCCGAGCTGCGCGGACGCGAGGCGTGAAAGCGGAAGGCGCAGGTCGTCGGTACGAAGCGTCGGGGACCGAAGCTCACCGAAGCCGCGCGCGCGTAGTGCATCCACGATGCGATAGCCGACGAGGAGCTCGAATATGTCGCTCGCGTCTGCCGGGGCCAGCACCCGCTCTTCGAGTACGGCGCGCACTGCATCGGCGTTCGGATCGTCGATTAGTCCGATCAGCATCTGGACGAAGCGGTCGATCTCGAACAGCTCCGGGTATCTAGCCGCAGCCCGTTCGACCGCCTCGCGCCGCGGGTAGCGCTCACGACGAAAACTCGAGAGCCGCGGGTTTCTCAAAACTAGGCGCGCGCGATCGGTTCTAATCGCGATCGTCTGGCCGATACCGGCCGCGTCATCGAGCCCGGCAAGCGTCCCGAGCCTGGCCGCCCGACGTAGCGCGAAGTGGCACATTCGCGCCGGAACGCTGTCCCACAAGCGTTCTGGCGGGCTGCACACGAAGAGCGTCGGATCGCCTGTGTTGATACGCCTGCGAGCAGTCAGCGTCCAGTCAACGGGACCGTGGACAAATCCGCTGTACTCCTCCCGCACGCGTACAAGCGAACGCGGCAACCGCGGGAGAAGTCGCTCCACCGCAGTAAGCATGTCGGCGGTTTCCGCTTGAAGTGCAGCGTGCACCGCGACCAGCCGCTCGAACTGTCCGGCCGGTAGCTGCCAGAGGGCCTCCACGTATGAGCCCACCTCGTGCGGCTGCGCAGAGCTGCGAAGGTAATTCCAAAGCCGAGGCCGGAGCTCGGCAACGGCGTCAGACCGATCGAACGGTCGCGGCGCAGGTGCCCGATCAAGAAGCACTTGTTGAGCCATCGGCTGGCGTCTCCCCGCCGCCGGCAGGCGCAGCGATCGTGGCGGGAGGCGCTGCGGCCGACGTTCCCGACACAAGTTCGTTCAGAGCCGTCGTCAGGTGAGAGCTCAGCAAGTCCCCAAGGTGCGGCTTCACGAAGAGCTCGAACACCTCGCCGGCGAGCACCGGGACGTCGAGCGGCGCTGCGAGCTCCTCGCTCAAAACGAGCTGTTCGCGTAGGTATTTTGCGGCGTCGATAACAACCGCTGGCCCGAGGTCCTTGACACTTAGCACTGACACGCGTCGCACCACCGCGTCGAGCGCCGGTGAGCCGGTTCGAGCGCGTTCAGCAAGGATTGTTGCCCAGTCCTGCGCAGTCGGCGTTGGGACCTCAATGACGGCGAACCGACGCAGCAACGCTTCGCTGAGGTCGAACAGCAAGTCCTTGTCCCGGTCATTCATCGTGGCCACAAGCCGCCACGCGTCAGTCACCGGGTGCGGGTGCGTCTCACGCGGCGTTCTTGCGCCAGAGGGCACGATCGACGCCGGAAGGGTCCGCGAATCGCGGGTCTCTTCAAACGGCGTGACGACCGCCTGCCCAGAAAGGACCGTGAAGAGCTGTCCGATCGCCTTGTCCATGTCGGCCCGGTTCAGCTCGTCAACAACCAACCAGGCGTTCTCGTCGATCGCCTTCAAAACCTGGCCGGTCACGAACTCCAAGGTCTGATTGCGCTGGAGCCGGTACGCGCCCACCGTGTCGACCGAGGTCCAGTCTGCGGTCGCCGTGCCGAGGTTCCATCCGTGATTGAGTCCCGCTCGCTTGGCGACCTCCGCGATCGCCTCACCGAGCGACGTCTTGCCCGTTCCGGGAGGGCCAGTCAGCATCAGGTGCTTGCCAGCTCGAATGGCCGCGACGACCTTCGTGAACAGCGCGGGCGGGAACACGAGGCCGCGTGCGTTCGCCTCCGCGGCAAGTGCTTCCGGTGTGACCGCCGTCAATGCGGGCGGAAGATCCTCGAGGCCGCTGCGTCCCAAGCGCTGGAGGAGCCCCTCAAGCCACTGCGTAGGCACGATGTTGATTGAGTTACGCGTGTTGTTGCGAGGATCCCCAAGTTCCGCAACCGGGATGGGGTCGAACCCTAAGTATCGGTCGAAGTACACCGAGCGGCGCTCAACCCCGTTCGGGCCGGCCGGGTGCCCCGTGCGGCGTTGCACGCGGCCCAGGCCGAAGACGACCTGTCCTCCGCCTGTAGCCGCCCGAAGGCAAACAGCAGCCGACGGCGCGTCGAGCTGCCGGCCGTTCGGAATCCTCGCCGGGTACACGTAGCGCCGCCCGACGATGTTGTCGTAGTCCCCATCGCCATGCACCAGCATCCATGCCGGCGGCAGCGCCGCCGCGGCCGCCGACTGAATGACCTGGCCGGTCGTCCGATCGAGCGGCACGTAACGGACTGGGCCGAATCGCGGTTGAACCGAGGCCCATATCGAGGACGGATGCGCGATGAGCGCACGCTCGGGGACCCACCCACCGCGGTGCTTGGTGAGGATGACCAGGTTGTGAAGGTGGCGCGTCGCGGGGAGCAGGAGCTGCGCCCGGTCCTGGACTTCCTGCGGGTCCACTTCCGCGAAGAACAAGAAGAGCTGAGGCCGAGCAGCGATGACGCCGGGAGTGCACAGCCGGTTTCCGATGAGGCCAATCTTGTTGCAGCCGATCGCGCGCACGCGAACGGGAGTCGGCGCCGCCTCCCTTGCGACGAACGCGCAGACGTCGTCCCATTTGTTCGCGTTTCCCTCTGACAACGGCACCTTCGCCGCTTCGGCCGCTAGTTGCGCCAGGAACGTACTGGTCGAGAGATTCGAGAACCTGCCTGTCGGGGCCCGCGGAGCCGTCACGGCCCCTCATTCAACGGCCATGTGCATCTCCCTGCGCGCGATCCTGCACACCAAGAGACAGGTCAGAGACAGAACTGACGAATAAGAGACAGTCCCGGTCGGATGCGAAGCCAGGTTGAGTCCGTGCCAGGTTTCATCGGACGAGCCACCGGCATCCAGACGACTTCGACCGGGACACATAGCCCCTCGACAGACCCGGGGCAAACCGCCGGGGCTAGCCACCGCTATACGAAGCCGTAAAGCCCCCGGCGGTGCCGGCGACACTGCGACCGGTCGTCTCTCGCGCGAGCGGTCAGCTCCCACGGGTTGGCGGTCGAGTCCCTTATCGTTCTTGCATAGCGGCGGCGGGCTGCGTGGGCTCATCCTGCCGTCGCCTGCTTCTCGCGATGAGTCAGCGGATCGACTACCTGAACGACCCAGCCGCGCCGAAGGGGAACAGTCTTGTGCCATCCGTCAATGTCGGCGTGACCAACGAGCAGCGGGGACGTGCTGCTCATCCGACGTACGGACAACGACAACTGGGCGCTGCCCGGCGGAGCGATGGAGATCGGCGAGACGATCGCCCAGGCGGGAGTGCGCGAGACGCTGGAGGAGACAGGCATCGAGTGCGAGATCGTGCGGCTGATCGGGATCTACACGATCCGCGACACGTGATCCTGTACACGAGCGATGGCGAGGTCCGCCAGGAATGCTCCGTCGTGTTCGCCGCTCGAGCGATTGCCGGGGAGCCGACGACGAGTCGCGAGTCGTCGGATGTGCGGTGGGTGCCGCCCAGACAATCGACGACCTGTCGATGCATCCTTCGATGCGGCAGAGAGTGCGACACGTTGTTGAGCACCGAGCGGACCCGTACATCGGATAGCCGTCAGTCGGAGGTCGTCAGGTGGCGCCTTCTCTAGGCATGCCCGCCGCTTGATGTCTCGGCAACGACCCACGCGAGATAGTCGGGGTTGCCTCCGATGATCGGAACGGCGGTGATCCCCGGCAACTCGAACGGGTGCTCCTCCACGACGTAGGTGACGAGGGCCTCGAGGAACTCCGGCCTCGAGCGGAGGAACGCGCGTGCTTCGGTGGTCTGCTCCAGGGTCCCGCCCCAGCGGTAGACGCTCGTCACCGGGTGCACGACGTTCGCGGATGCCGCGAGCCGGCGCTCGACGAGGGTGCGGCAGAGGGTTACGAGCCACTCCTTGTCCGGCGCGGTGATGCTGACTTCGCAGAGGTCGCCTGAAGGCATTCGCACATGGTGCGCTGCTCCGGCTGTCTCGCGTTAGGGCGTTGCGGCTGGGTCGGCGACTAGCGAGCGACCGTCGTGCGCACGTACGTTGACCTGATCCATGTCGAGAGCGTCGGTCAAGCGGACGCGGTAGGCCTCGGGCATGTGGGTGGCGAGTTCCTCCTCGCTGAACCAAGCGACTTCCCGGGCCTCATCGGTGGGGTGCGGATCGTCGCTGACCATCCTGCACCGGAACACAAGGGCGACGATCCGCGCTGCATGTTCTTGTAGACGCCGGTCAGCCCCAGCGGTCGACGTGAAGGCCGGTCTCCTCCTCGACTTCGCGGACGAGGCCGGCTGTCGATGGACTCGTCCGAGTTCGAGGACTCCGCCCGGGGCTCCCAGCGGCCGTTGTCGGCGCGGCGGATGACGAGGAAGCGCCCCTGGTCGTCCACGATCGCCGCGGCGACGCTGACGGAGTGCCTGGGGGTCTGTTCGGGAATGGCGGCGGACGGGATAGGCTTGCTGGTCGTCCAGACGAGTGTAGGTCTTGCCGTGGCCGTGGCCATCGATCCGACCAGCGACCGTCCGGTCTTCAAGCAGATCGCAGATCACCTCCGCTCGTCGATTGAGCGGGGCGAACTGGCGGCCGGCCAGCAGCTACCGAGCGAGCAGTCGCTGATGGACGGGTACGGCGTCGCACGCGGGACGATTCGCCAGGCCATGAACCTGCTTCGCGGTGAGGGCCTCGTCCGGACCGAGCACGGCCGCGGAAGCTTCGTCCGCGATCGCCCTCCGGTGCGGAGACTCGCGCACGACCGCTTCGCTCGTCGGCATCGCGACCGAGGGCGTGCCGCCTATCTCGCTGAGCTTGAAGCCGAAGGACGAGTACCGCGCGTCGAAGTGCTCGGAATCGAGCGCGTGACGGCGCCGGACGAGGTCGCCGTGTGGCTGCAGCTGTCGGTCGGTGCCGAGGTAGTGGTTCGCCGGCGGCGCTACCTCGCGGACGGCGAGCCCATGGAGCTCGCCACGTCGTACATCCCGTGGGAGCTCGCGGAAGGGACATCGATCGTGGAGCCCAACACTGGGCCTGGCGGCATCTACGCGCGGCTCGAGGAGCGTGGGCACGAGCTGAAGCGCTTCTCCGAGGAGGTGACGGCGCGGATGCCGACAATCGACGAGACCCGGGCGCTTCGTCTTGAGCCGGGCGTGCCGGTGATCCGCCTGGTCCGGGTCGCGTATGACCGGGACGAACGGCCGGTCGAGGCGTGCGACACGGTCATGGCGGCCGATCGGTACGTGCTCAGCTACGAGCTGCCGGCGCGCTAACTCGACCAATCGGTCCACGCACGGACAGAGGGCGCTTGACAGGACGCGAACTGGTCGTACTCTGCTACTCGTCTATACGAGTAGTTGAGTGGAGGTCGAAGATGAAGCTTCCGATCGATACGTCGGGGATGACGTTCATGGCCGCGGCGCCGGCGCGCCCGGTCACGGACTTCGAGACCAAGCAGCATCGCGTCGATGACAACGGCGAGCTGCTCTACAACCTGCAGGTCGTCGCGCTCGATCCCGAGGGCGCGCAGATCATCACCGTCAAGACGCCGGGTGATCCGCAGGTCGGGCAGGGTGCGATGCTGGAGCTCGAAGGCCTGGTGGCGATGCCGTGGGCGATGAACGAGCGGTCGGGCGTCGCGTTCCGGGCGAGCCGCATCAAGACGGTCGGCGTGGCCGGCGGTTCGCCGAACGGGCGGGCGGCAGAGAAGGCCGCGGCGTAGGCGTAGGTCATGTGGCGGCGGTCGTCAGTGGTGCACGTCGTCGACGAGCTGGCTCGGGCGCAGCGGCGTGACCGCGCCCGGGCGGACGTCGAGCAGCTGGTGGTCGGCGTGCTGTGGGCGCTGTGGAGCGTGCGCCTGGAGCTCGCGCTCCTGGTCGGCCTCGTCGGCGCTCCAGCGCCTGGTCGCCAGCGTGCTCGGGGACGTCGGCGGCATCGTGGTGGTCGTCGGTGCTGCGGCGGTCGTGTTGGCGGTCGGGCCGGCGCGTCGGGCGCTGTTGCGGTTGCTGCGGGCGATGAGCGTGCGGCGGGCGTGGGCGCGGGCGACGATCGACTCGGGCGTGGCGGCCGGGCCGTTTCGGTGTCCCGGGCGTGTGGTCGGTCGCGCCGGGTGCCGGCGGGCGATGTTCTGCGTGTGCGGGTTCGTCGCGGGCAGTCGGTCGCTGACCTGGATGCTCGTGGCGAGCACCTGGCGGCGTGCCTGCGCGCGCGGGAACTGCGGGTGCTGCGCGATCCGCGGGACGCGGCGCAGGCGAACGTGCTGGTGGTCCGGCGCGATCCGTTCGAGGGCGCGGAGCCCGCTCGGTGGCCGGCGGCGGACCTGAGCGAGCTGTCGCTGTGGGAGCCGATCCCGGTCGGCGTCGATGAGCAGGGCGACAGGTGGCGGTCGAGCTGGTCGAGCGCAACGTGCTGATCGGCGGCGAGCCGGGCGCGGGCAAGTCGGTGGCGCTCTCGACGGTGCTCGCCGCGGCGCGCGCTGGATCCGGATGCGCGGATCTGGCTGCTGGACGGCAAGCTGGTGGAGCTGGCGGCGTGGGCGCCGGTGGCGGAGCGGGTCGCCGGGCCGAGCGGCGAGGAGGCGATCGAGCTGCTGCGCGCGGTGCGGGCGGAGATGGAGGACCGCTATCGCGAGCTGCTCGCGCGCGGGCTGCGGAAGGTCCGCCGCGAGGATGGGCTGCCGCTGCATCTGGTGGTGTGCGACGAGCTGGCGTTCTATCTGACGGTGCCGGAGAAGGCGGTCAGCAGCAGGAGTTCGCCGAGCTGCTGCGCGACCTGGTGGCCCGCGGCCGCGCGGCCGGCGTGATCGTGTGCGCGGCGACGCAGAAGCCGGGCGCGGATGTCGTGCCGTCGGCGCTGCGGGATCTGTTCGGGTTCCGGCTGGCGCTGCGGTGCACGACGCCGCAGGCGTCGGACACGATCCTCGGGCAGGGCTGGGCGTCGGCCGGCGCGGACGCCTCGAGCGATCCCGGGTGCGCAGCGCGGCGTCGGTTACCTGCTGGCGGAGGGCGAGCGGCCGGTGCAAGCTGCGCGGCTTCTATCTCGACGATGACGACGTGTCGGCGATCGCCGAGCGGGCCGCTGCTCGCCGGGCGGACGCGTGGCTGGCGGAAGGCGCGGCGGCATGAGCGCGATCGCGATGCCCGGCGTCGAGCCCGGTGCTCGCCGAGGTCCTGCGAGCGGGCGGCCGATCCGGACGAGTGGGAGCGCTTCGAGCGCCAGCTGCGCTCGAGCCGGCTACTGCCGGCGGCCGGTGCGGCTGCGCGGGCGGGTCGATTCGATCGACGCCGCGACCGGCGAGGTCGTGACCTCGTACTCGACCGAGCACGAGCCGGACGGGACGCTGCTGAAGTGCTGCGGCAACCGGCGCGAGGCGGTCTGCCCGTCGTGCGCGCGGACGTACCGCGGTGACGCGTTCCAGCTCGTGGCGAGCGGGATGCGCGGCGGCAAGGGCGTGCCCGAGTCGGTGGCCGGGCATCCGATGGTGTTCCTGACGCTGACGGCGCCGAGCTTCGGGCCGGTGCACTCGCGGCGGGTCGGTCGACGGCAAGGCGCGGCGGTGCCGGCCGCGGCGCAAGCGGCGAGGTCTGCCCGCACGGCGTGTCGCTGGCCTGCGGCGAGGTGCATGACGAGGACGATCCGCGCCTGGGCGAGCCGCTGTGCCCGGAGTGCTTTGACTACGAGCACGCGGTGCTGTGGAACGCGCTCGCGCCGCGAGCTGTGGCGGCTGACACGCGATCCAGCTCCCGCGCGAGCTCGCGCGGCTGACGCGGCGTCAGCCAGAACCGGCTGCGGGTGCGCGTGTCCTACGTCAAGGTCGCGGAGTTCCAGCGCCGCGGCGCGCTGCACTTCCACTGCGTGCTGCGGCTCGACGGCGCGGAGCGAGACCGGCGAGCGTCGAGGCGCCGGCCGGCGAGTTCGGCACGCGAGCTGCTGATCGACGCGGCGACCGCGGCGGCTCGGCACGTCTCGGTGCGCTCGCCGGCTCCCGAGGACCGCGACGGCCGGCTGCCGGGTTCGAGCCCGGGCAGGCGCGGGAGATCCGCTGGGGCGCGCAGATCGAGGTCCGCGAGCTCGACACGCACGGCTCGGCGCGAGGCGGCGTCGTGCGCGGGCTACATCGCGAAGTACGCGACGAAGTCGACCGAGGCGGTCGGCGGGCTGATGTATCGGCTCGACGCGAGCGATCTCGAGCGGCTGAGGGTGCGCCCGCACGTCCGGCGCTACGTCGAGACGCGCGTGGCGGCTCGGCGGCCAGCGGCACCTGCACGGGCTGCGGCTGCGGCGGTGGGCGCATCAGCTCGGGTTCCGCGGGCACTGCTTCACCAAGAGCCGCCGCTACTCGACGACGTTCACGGCGCTGCGCCAGCGCGCGGCACGAGCACCAGCTGCGCCGCCACGGCGAGCTGCGCGACCGCGGCCTGCGAGATCGCGGCGCTGGCAGTACAGCGGCTCGGGCTACCGGACGCTGGGCGATGCCTGGCTGGCGGAGTCGGGCCGCAAGCGGGCGCTGCGAGGAGCGGCGGATCGCGCGCGAGGAGCTTCGCGCCGGCCATCCGGTCGGTGGCGAGAGTCGACGAGAAGGGAGACGGTGATGGGCGTGAGTCGGATGCCGCCGGGCGAGCAGTACGTGACGGCGCGGGAGATCGCGGATCGGGTGGGGCTGTCGACGGACACGATCCTGCGCTACTACCGCGACGGGAAGATCCCGGGGCGGCGGATGCCGGGGCAGATCCGGCCGATCCGCTTCCTGTGGAGCGAGGTCGAGGCGGCGTTCAACGGGATCGCCGACCAGGCGGCCGAGCAGGCGCGCGAGGAGTGGGCGGGCCGCGTGCGGGGTGCGGCGGCGTGAGCGCGCAGCGCGGGGCAGATCTTCCGCACGGCGAACGGGCTGTGGGCGATCCGGTTCCGCGACGCGCTCGGCCGGCGGCCGCAGCGGACGGGCTACCGGACGCGAGGTGAAGCTCGCCAGGCGCTGGACGAGGAGCTGCGACGGGTCCGGCTCGGGCCGCTGTTCCGGCCGAACGCGACGCTGCGCCAGCTCTACGACGCCTATCTGGAGCAGTACGACGTCGCGCCGTCGACGGTGGCGTTCCTGAAGGACAACATGAAGCCGGCGCTGGCGACCTTCGGCGACGAGCGGGTCGGCGAGCTGCGGGTCGACAAGATCGCGGCGTGGCGGAAGCGGCTGCCGGAGGGCAAGCGCTACCGGTCGCTGCGGAGCCTGCGGCAGGTGCTCGCGGCCGGCGTGCGCTGGAAGTGGATCGAGGACAACCCGGCGGCGCTGGTCAAGAATCCCGAGCCGAAGCCGGGCGAGATCGATCCGTTCGACAGCTGGGCGGAGATCGACGCGATCGACGCGGAGCTCGACGAGGTCGGCGGCGCGCTGGTCCAGTTCCTGTGTGGGACCGGCGTCCGGCCGGAGGAGGCGTTCGGCGGCGAGTGGCGCGACGTCGACCTGGAGCGCCGCATGTTCCGCGTGCGCCGCGCGTACGCGAAGGGCCGGCTGAAGGACTTCGCCAAGACGGCTGGCTCGACGCGGGCGGTGCCGCTGCGCGAGCGCGTCGTCGAGCGCGCTCGAGGCAGATGCCGGGCAAGCGCCGCGGGATTCTGTTCCCCGCGCCCGAGGGCGGTCGGATCGACATCAACAACTGGCGCAACCGCTTCTGGACGCCGAGCCTGGAGGCGGCGGGCGTCAAGCACCGTCGGATCTACGACCTGCGGCACACGTACGCGACGTGGTCGCTGGCGGCGGGGATCGACATCTTCACGCTGGCTCGGCGGATGGGCACGAGCGTGAAGATGATCGACCGCACGTACGGCCATCTGGTGGCCGGCGCGGACGCGTACGAGCGCGAGCTGCTGGACGCGTTCGACACGCGGTCCGGAGCGCGCTTGGACGCTATTTGGACGCGGAGGCCGAGGAAGATGCGGCCTGACGAGCGGCCCCAGAAACAAGAAAGCCCCGCGGTGTGCGGGGTCTCTGTGCCTACGGGAGCGACGGGACTCGAACCCGCGACCTCCGGCGTGACAGGCCGGCGCTCTAACCAACTGAGCTACGCCCCCGAGCGGCGAGGGGCGAAGAATAGCGCCCCACCTCGCGGGCTCGTGCCGTGGGACTTCGGGCCGCGCAACTTCAAAGGCGCGGCCCGGGTTCACGGAGGCGTCAACCGATCTGAGCCCGGAGGTAGGGCAATGTCCAATGTACTCAGGCGGCGTGCCGCCTGGCCGGTGGTGGTGTTCGCAGCCGTACTCGCGTGCGCGGGGACGGCGCAGGCGAAGGTGATCGACGGCACGCCCGGGAACGACCAGATCCGGGGGAGCCGGATGGCCGACCAGATCAACGGGGAGGCCGGGAACGACCGGATCTGGGGTAGGGCCGGGGACGACCAGATCCTCGGCGGGCTCGGCGATGACGTGCTCATCGGCGGGCTCGGCAACGACACGATGAACGGGCTCCAGGGCGCGGACATCCTGCGCGGCGGGCCCGGCAACGACAACCTCACCGGCGACGTGCCGAACGCCGGCGACCTGATCAGCCCCGACAAGCTGTGGGGCGGGACGGGCGACGACACGCTCAATGGCGGCGACGGCAACGACCAGCTGTGGGGCGGCCCCGGCAGCGACGTGATCAATGGCAACGCCGGCGACGACCTCATCGGCGGCGGCCCCGGCGACGACCAGCTGAACGGCGACGCCGGCAACGACACGATCTTCGCCGCGCGCGGCAACGACGTCGAGCACGGCGGCGCCGGCGACGACCAGCTGTGGGCGCTCGCGCGCAAGGACGTGCAGGGACCGCACGACATGAACGGCGACACGGTCTACGGCGACGAGGGCAACGACACCATCCACACGCGCGACGGCGAGCGCGACATCGTCTACTGCGGTCCGGGCGTCGACACGGCGCTGCTGGACTTCAAGGACGTGATCGGCGACGCGACCCCGCAGAACCCGAACGGGTCCTGCGAGGTGGTCAGCCGGCACCGCCCCAAGCGCGGCGCGGACCGCCAGGAGGTCGCGACCCCGCCCGAACAGGGCTGAGCTATGGCTAGCCCCACCGTCACGCCGGTGGGGCTCCCCAGCGCAGGACACCGGCCGGCGCGACCGACAGGCGCGCCGGCCGGCGGCAGTCTCCCGGGAGCCCGCAGAAGCTCCCCGAGGAGGCCCGGATGTCCCAGCACAATCTCGCCGCGCGCGCCGGCCATTGGAGCGCCCGTCATCGCAAGCTCGCCATCGGCGGCTGGCTCGCGTTCGTGCTCGCCGCGTTCATCGCCGGCAACGTCATCGGCACCAAGACGCTGAAGGACGCCGACACCGGCAACGGCTCCTCCCGCGTGGCCGACCAGGCGGTCGACCGGGCCGGCTTCCCGAAGCGCGCGGACGAGAATGTCCTCGTCCAGGTTCGCGGCGCGGCGGCACAGCCGCAGCTCGAGCCCGCCGTCGCGGACGTCCTGCGCCGGCTGCGGCGCACCGCCCACGTCGTCGACGTCACCGACCCCTACCACGCCAAGGGCCAGGTCTCCCCGGACGGCCGCTCGGCGCTGGTCACCTTCTCCATCCCGGGCGACGACGACACCACCAAGACCCGGGTCGACGCCTCGCTGGCCACCACCGCCGCCGCCCAGGCCGCCCACCCGCAGCTGCGCATCGCGCAGTTCGGCGATGCCAGCGCGAACAAGGCGCTCGACGCGGCGATGGGCAGCGACTTCAGCCGGGCGGAGACGCTCAGCCTGCCGATCACGCTGATCATCCTCGTGGTGGCGTTCGGCGCGCTCGTCGCCGCCGGCGTGCCGCTGCTGCTCGCGCTGACCGCCGTCATCGCCACGCTCGGCCTGATCGGTCCGATCAGCCAGCTGTTCCCGATGGACAGCTCGATCAACTCGGTGGTGCTGTTGATCGGCCTCGCGGTGGGCATCGACTATTCGATGTTCTACGTGCGGCGCAAGATGGAGGAGCGCGACGCCGGCCGCTCGAGCGAGGCCGCGCTGGAGATCGCCGCGGCCACGTCCGGACGCGCCGTGCTCGTCTCCGGCGTGACCGTGATGATCGCCATGGCCGGCATGTTCTTCGCCGGCAACGCCGTGTTCAGCTCGTTCGCCGTCGGCACGATGCTCGTGGTGGCCGTGGCCATGCTCGGCTCGATCACCGTGCTCCCGGCCGTGCTCTCGAAGCTGGGCGACAACGTGGAGAAGGCGCGCGTGCCGTTCATCGGCCGGCTGCGCCACCGCAACCACGGCGAGTCGCGCGCATGGGGCTGGATCCTCGACCGCGTGCTGGCCCGGCCGGCGCTCTCCGCGACGCTCGCGGCGGCGGCGCTGATCGCGCTCGCCCTGCCCGCGCTGAAGCTCCACACCACCAACCCCGGCGTCGCCGGGCTGCCCCGCAGCATCCCGATCATGCGGACCTACGACCGCATCCAGGCGGCGTTCCCCGGCGGGCCGCTGCCGGCCTCGGTCGTCGTCCAGGCCGACGACGTGACCGCGGCGCCCGTGCAGCGCGGCATCGCCGAGATGACCCGCGGGGCGCTGGCCACGCACCAGATGTCCGGTCCGGTGACCACCGACGTGAGCCCGAACCGCCGCGTGGCCATCGTCCACATCGCGCTCCACGGCTCCGGCACGGACAAGGCGTCGGACGCCGCGCTCGCCACGCTGCGCAATGACGTGATCCCGGCCACCATCGCCACCGTCCCCGGCGTCCAGGCCGACGTGACCGGCATGACCGCCGGCTCGAAGGACTTCAACGACGCGATGAACTCCCACCTGCCGATCGTGTTCGCGTTCGTCGGCTGCCTGGCGTTCCTGCTGCTGCTGGTGACGTTCCGCAGCATCGTCGTGCCGCTGAAGGCGATCGTGCTCAACCTGCTGAGCGTCGGCGCGGCCTACGGTGTGCTCACCTGGATCTTCCAGGACGGCCACCTGCGCCACGTGCTCGGCTTCACGCCGGTCGGCGGCATCACCGCCTGGCTCCCGCTGTTCCTGTTCGTGATCCTGTTCGGCCTCTCGATGGATTACCACGTGTTCATCGTCAGCCGCATCAAGGAGGCGGTCGACGGCGGGATGCGCACCGACCGGGCCGTCCGCCACGGCATCAAGTCGACCGCCGGCGTGGTGACCAGCGCGGCCGTGGTGATGGTGGCGGTGTTCGCCATCTTCGGCTCCCTGCGGATGATCGAGTTCAAGCAGATGGGCGTGGGCCTGGCCGTGGCCGTGCTGCTCGACGCGACGCTGGTGCGCGCGGTCCTGCTGCCGGCGGTGATGACGCTGCTGGGCGAGCGCAACTGGTACCTGCCGCGCCGGCTGCACTGGCTGCCGCGGGTCGGCGCCGAGCACGCACCGGAGGCGATGCGCGCCTAGCATCCGGCGCATGCGAATCGGCGTGCTCACCGGGGGCGGCGACTGCCCCGGCCTCAACGCGGTCATCCGGGCGATCGTCCGCAAGGGCTACAACGACGGCGGCCACGAGTTCGTGGGCTTCCGCTACGGGTGGGCCGGGGTCCTCAAGAACGAGGCGATGGACCTCACGCTGGACAGCACGCGCGGGATCCTGCACCGCGGCGGGACGATCCTCGGGTCGTCCCGCACGAACCCCTACAAGGTCGACGGCGGCGCCGACGCGGTGCGGGCCACGATGGAGGCGCGCAACCTCGACGCGCTGATCCCGATCGGCGGCGAGGACACGCTCGGCGTGGCCGGGCGCCTCACCGAGGACGGAATCAACGTCGTCGGCGTCCCCAAGACGATCGACAACGACCTGGCGGCCACCGACTTCACGTTCGGCTTCCAGACCGCGGTGCAGATCGCCACCGACGCGATCGACCGCCTGCACACCACGGCCGAGTCGCACAACCGGGTGATCATCGTCGAGGTGATGGGCCGCCACGCCGGCTGGATCGCGCTGTACTCCGGCATGGCCGGCGGCGCCGACGTCGTCCTCATCCCCGAGCGCCCGTTCAACATCGACGAGGTCTGTGCGCACATCCGCCGCCGCCACCAGTCGGGCCGGACGTTCTCGATCGTCGTGGTGGCCGAGGGCGCGACGCCGGAGGACGGCGACCTGATCACCGAGCACCAGGCCACCGACGCGTTCGGCCACGTCCGGCTCGGTGGGATCGCGGTCGAGCTCGAGAAGGAGATCGAGGCGCGCACCGGGTACGAGTCGCGCATGACGATCCTCGGCCACGTCCAGCGCGGCGGCACGCCGCTGGCCTACGACCGCGTGCTCGGCACGCGGTTCGGCGTCGAGGCGATGGACGCGGCGGCCGAGGGCGACTTCGGCAAGATGGTCGCGCTGCGCGGCACCCGGATCGAGCGCGTGCCGCTTGCCGAGGCGCTCGCCGAGCCCAAGCTGGTGGACCCTGAGCTCTACGAGATGGCCGAAGTCTTCTTCGGCTAGGTGACCGCGCCCGAGGATCCGGCGGGTCGCCCGGCCTCGGCCACCGAACTTGGCATCGCGGTCGTCCTGACGGGCCTGAACCTGCGGCCCCTGTTCGGCAGCCTGCCGCCGCTGCTGGACGACGTGCGCGCCGACCTCGGCCTCTCCGCCACCGCGGCCGGGCTGCTGACCACCGGCCCGCTGCTCTGCCTCGGGTTGCTCGCGCCGATCGGCCCGCGGATCGCCCGCCGGTACCCGGTCGAGCGGCTGCTGGCCGTCGCGGCGGTGGCCACGGCGATCGGCACCGCGGCGCGCGGGCTGGGCGGCGTGGCGGCGCTGTACCTCGGCACGCTGCTCGCGGGCGCGGCGATCGCCCTCTCCCAGGTCGTCGTGCCCGCCACCATTCGCGCACGCGCCCCCGAGCGCGCGGGCGTGCTCACGGGCGCGTACTCGTTCGCGCTGGTCGGCGGCGCCACGGTGGCCACGTTCCTCGCCGTGCCGCTGGAGCACGCGCTCGGCGGCTGGGAGCCCGTGCTCGCGCTCTGGGGGATCCCCGCGCTGGCCGCCGCCGCGGTCTGGCTCCCGCTGGCCGCCAAGGCCCACGACCCGGTCCCCGCGCCCGTCGGCACGCCGCCGTGGCGCAGCAAGCTCGGCTGGTCGATCGCCGGGTTGATGGGCCTGCAGTCGATGGCGTTCTTCTCCACCATCACCTGGCTGCCGGAGATCCTCCACTCCGACGGGATCAGCAAGGGCGAGGCCGGGACGCTCTCCGGCCTGACCCAGCTCGTGCAGCTCGCGCCGGCGTTCGCGATCCCGATCCTCGCCGCCAAGGCGCGCGACCAGTACCTCAACCTGGCGATCATCGTGGGCACGGCGTTCATAGGCCTGCTCGGCGTGCTTCTCGCCCCCCAGGTCGCCGTGCTGTGGATGATCTTCCTCGGCATCGGCCAGGGCGGTGCGCTCGGGCTCGGGCTGATGCTGCCGGTGCTGCGCGGCCGCGGCCCGGCCGAGGTGGCCTCGCTGACCGCGATGTCGATGGGCGTGGGCTACCTGATCGCCGCCGCCGGGCCGGCGATCGTCGGCGCAGTGCGCGACGCCACCGGCGGCTGGACGTGGCCGATCATCGTGCTGCTGGCGATGACGCTCGCCGAGGGGCCGGCGGCGCTCTATGCGGCGAAGGGCAGGCCGACGTAGTTCTCGGCCAGCGCCGTGGCCTGCGCGTGCGACGAGGTCGTGTAGCGCAGCTGCGAGAGCTGGAGCTGGAGCTGGAAGTCGTCGTCGCCCTCGAAGCGGTGCAGCATCGACGTCATCCACCAGGAGAAGTGCTGCACGCGCCACACGCGCTCCAGCGCCCGCTCCGAATACGAGGCCAGCTTCGAGTCGTCCCCGGAATACGACGCCTCGATCGCGTTGGCCAGCAGAGACACGTCGGCCATCGCCGTGTTCAGCCCTTTCGCGCCCGTCGGCGGGACGATGTGCGCCGCGTCGCCGGCCAGGAAGAGCTTCTCGTGCTGCATCGGCTCGACCACGAACGAGCGCATCGGCGTGACGCCCTTCTCGAACACCTCGCCGCGGTTGACCGCCATGCCGAAGCGGCGGTCCAGCTCGTCCCAGATGTCGTCGTCGGACCAGCGCGCCGCGTCCTCGTCCGGCGGCACCTGCAGGTACATGCGCGTGACCTCCATCGACCGCATCGAGGCCAGCGCGAACCCGCGCTCGTGGTGGCAGTAGATGAGCTCCTCGCTGGCCGGCCGGCAGCGCGCCAGGATCCCGAGCCAGCCGAACGGATACTCGCGCACGTACTCCGTGAGCACGCCGGCGATGGCCGGCCGGCAGACCCCGTGGTAGCCGTCGCAGCCGGCGATGAAGTCGCACTCGACCGTCTCGCGCTCGCCGCCCCAGGTGAACTCCACGCGCGGGGTCGCGTGGTCGACCGACACGTCGGCCACCTCGAAGAACAGCGGCAGGCCCGATTCCAGCCGCGCGTCGATGAGGTCCTTGACCACCTCCTGCTGGCCGTAGATGGTGATCGCCCGCCCGCCGGTCAGGTCCGACAGGGCGATCCGGTGGCCCTCGCCCTCGTAGCGCAGCTCGACGCCGTGGTGGACGAGCCCCTCGCGGTGCATGCGCTCCCCGACGCCGACCGCGTCCATCAGGTCCATCGTGCCCTGCTCGAGCACGCCGGCGCGCACGCGCTGCTGGACGTACTCGCGGTCGCGCGCCTCGAGCACGATGGACTCGATGCCGCGCAGCTCGAGCATGCGGCCGAGCATCAGCCCCGCCGGGCCGCCGCCGACGATCGCCACCTGGGTGCGCATCACCCGCACCCTACGCTATCGTTCGTATCGAGCACAACCGTTTGCCATGCGAACACAGGCCGAGATCACCTCACTCGCCGACGCCGTTGCGGACCTCGTCCACGACGGAGACATAGTGGCGCTCGAGGGCTTCACGCACCTCATACCCGTTGCGGCCGGTCAGGAGCTGATCCGCCAGCGCAAGCGCGACCTCACGCTCGTCCGCATGACGCCGGACATCGTCTACGACCAGCTGATCGGCGCCGGCTGCGCGCGCAAGCTGATCTTCTCGTGGGGCGGCAACCCGGGCGTCGGCTCGCTGCATCGCTTCCGCAAGGCGGTCCAGGCGGGCGAGCTGGAGATCGAGGAGCACAGCCACGCCGGCATGGCCAACCGCTACGTGGCCTCCGCATCCGGCCTGCCGTTCGCCGTGCTGCGCGGCTACAACGGCACGTCGCTGCCCGACCACACGGACACCATCAGGCCGATCACCTGCCCGTTCACCGGCGAGCAGCTGACCGCGGTGCCGGCGCTCGGCCTCGACGTGGGGATCATCCACGCGCAGCAGGCCGACCGCCAGGGCAACGTCCAGCTGTGGGGTCAGACCGGCGTGCAGAAGGAGACCGTGCTGGGCGCGGAGCGCTCGATCGTCACGGTCGAGGAGATCGTCGACGAGCTCGAGCCGAAGCCCTACGCGGTCGTGCTGCCGCGCTGGGTGGTCACGCGCGTATGCGAGGCGCCGGGCGGCGCCAAGCCGTCCTACGCCCAGGGCTACTACGACCGCGACAACGACGCCTACAAGGCGTGGGACGCGATCTCGCGCGACGAGGAGAAGTTCGCCGAATGGCTGGAGCGCCTGTGAGCTGGGAACCGGACGAGATGATGAGCATCGCCGCCGCGCGGGCGCTCACGGGCGTCAACGCCTGCTTCGTGGGCATCGGCCTGCCGAGCACCGGGGCGAACCTGGCCCGGCGCACGCACCAGCCCGACCTCGTGCTGGTCTACGAGGCGGGCGCGGTCGGCGCCAAGCCGCCGCGGCTGCCGCTCTCGATCGGCGACGGCATCCTCGGCGAGACCGCCGACTACATCGCCGCCGTACCGGAGATCTTCAACTACTGGGTGCAGCCCGGCCGGATCGACGTCGGCTTCCTCGGCGCGGCGCAGATCGACCGCTTCGCCAACATCAACACGACCGTGATCGGCGGCGACTACGCCCACCCGAAGGTCCGCCTGCCCGGCGCGGGCGGCGCGCCGGAGATCGCGGCGTCGTGCGGCGAGGTGATCGTGATCGTGCGCCAGTCGCCGCGCGCCTTCGTCGAGCAGGTCGACTTCATCACGAGCGTCGGCCACGGCACCGGGCCGGGAAGCCGGGAGAAGCTGGGCCTGCGCGGGAAGGGGCCGACCAAGGTGATCACCGACCTGGGCATCCTCGAGCCGGACCCGGAGACCTGCGAGCTGGTGCTCACGCACGTGCACCCGGAGGTCACCGCGGACCAGGCGCGCGAGGCGACGGGCTGGGACCTGAAGGTGGCGGATGCGTTGACGACGACCGATCCGCCGACGGACGAGGAGTTGAGGCGTTGCGGGAGCTGGTGGCGGCATGAAGGACGCGTACGTCTTCGACGCGGTCCGCGCGCCGTTCGGCCGCTACGGCGGCGCGCTGGCCGGGCGTCCGGCCCGACGACCTGGGCGCCCACGTGGTCAAGCGCGCTGCTCGACGGCGCCAGGACCTCGACCCCGAGCGGATCGACGACGTCATGTTCGGCAACGCCAACGGCGCGGGCGAGGACAACCGCAACGTCGCGCGCATGGCCGTGCTGCTGGCGGGCCTGCCGACCAGCGTGCCGGGCACGACGGTCAACCGCCTGTGCGGGTCGAGCCTCGACGCGGCCATCCAGGCGAGCCGCGCGGTGGAGACCGGCGACGCCGACCTGATCGCTGGTCGGCGGCGTCGAGTCGATGAGCCGCGCGCCCTGGGTCGTGCTCAAGCCCGAGAAGGGCTTCCCGTCCGGCCCGCAGACGCTGCACTCGACCACGCTCGGCTGGCGGATGGTCAACCCGGAGATGCCGGAGCAGTGGACGATCTCGCTCGGCGAGAGCACGGAGAAGCTGGCCGGGATCTACAAGCATCAGCGCGCGAGGCGCAGGACGAGTTCGCGCTGCGCTAGCCACCAGCAGGCGGCCGCGGCGTGGGACGACGGCTGCTACGACGGCTGGGTCGTGCCCGTGCCCGACACGGAGCTGACGCCGCGACGAGGGCATCCGCGCGGACACGCTCGCTGGAGAAGCTGGCCAAGCTCAAGCCGGCGTTCCGCAAGGACGGCACGGTGACCGCGGGCAACGCCTCCCCGCTCAACGACGGCGCAGCCGCGGTGCTGATCGGCAGCGAGTGCGCCGGGCTGCGGCGAGCCGCTCGTCCGGATCGCCGGCCGCGGCGCGCTCGCCGTCGACCCCGACGTGTTCGGCATCGGCCCCGTCGAGGCGGCCAACCGGGCGCTGGAGCGCGCCGGCATCGGCTGGGGCGACCTCGACCTGGTCGAGCTCAACGAGGCGTTCGCCGCGCAGTCGCTCGCCTGCCTGGCGCGAGTGGACGGAGCTCGACCCCGGCAAGCTCAACGTCAGCGGCGGGGCGATCGCGCTCGGCCACCCGCTCGGCGGCGTCCGGCGCGCGCATCCTCGGCACGCTCGCCCACGGCGCTGCAGGCGAACGGGCGGCGGCTGGGGCCTCGCGGCGATCTGCATCGGCGTCGGCCAGGGGCTCGCCATGGTGGTGGAGGCGGCATGACGACGTTCCGCCGCGATGACGCCGACGTCCATCCGCCGATGGATTACGCCGGATATCGCAGCACCGCGCTGCGGCATCCGAAGGAGCCGCTGATCGCGCTCCCGCACCGGCTCACCGAGGTCACCGGCGCCGGTGTTCGGCGAGGGCCGGATGCGGCGCGCTCGACCACGACCTCACGCGCCAGCACGCCGGCGAGCCGATCGGGCAGCGGATCATCGTCGCACGGCCGCGTCATCGAGGACGACGGCCGCCCGGTGCCGGACACGCTGATCGAGATCTGGCAGGCCAACGCCGGCGGCCGCTACCGCCACCAGCGTCGACCAGTGGCCGTCGCCGCTGGATCCGAACTTCACCGGGCTGCGGGCGCACGCGTCACCGACGCCGAGCGGCCACTTCCGCTTCGTGACGATCAGGCCGGGCGCCTACCCGTGGCGCAACCATCCGAACGCCTGGCGGCCCGCGCACATCCACTTCTCGCTGTTCGGGCGCGCGTTCACGCAGCGGCTCGTGACCCAGATGTACTTCCCGGACGACCCGCTGTTCTTCCAGGACCCGATCTTCAACTCGGTGCGCGACGAGCGGGCGCGCGCGGCGGATGATCAGCGCGTACGACCACGACGCCACCGAGGACCACTGGGCGCTCGGCGTTCCGCTGGGACATCGTCCTGCGCGGCGAGGCGGCGACGCCGACGGAGGAGCCGCACGCATGACCACGCCGTCGCAGACCGTCGGCCCGTTCCTGGCGATCGGCCTGCCCTGGCCGGACGGCCCGGACGTCGTGCCCGCCGGGACGCCCGGGCGCGATCCGGATCCCCGGCCGGCTGCTCGACGGCGCCGGGCGACGCCAGTCCCCGACGCGATGATCGAGACCTGGCAGGCCGACCCCGCCGGGCGGTTCGGCACGGAGTTCCGCGGCTTCGGCCGCAGCCCCACCGACGACGAGGGCGCGTGGGAGATCTTCACGCTCAAGCCCGGCCGCATCGGCGACGGCCAGGCGCCGCACATCGACGTCGCGGTGTTCGCGCGCGGGATGCTCAACCGCTGCGTCACCCGCATCTACTTCGCCGACGAGGACAACGACGGCGACCCCGTGCTGGCGAGCGTGCCGGAGGACCGGCGCGCCACGCTGATCGCCGGGCCCGGCCCGGACGGCTACCGCTTCGACGTGCACTTGCAGGGCGACGGTGAGACCGTCTTCTTCCGGATCTGAGCTGTTCGGCGCCGTGCTGGCGCGCGGCGGGGCGGCGGACGCCGTCTCCGACCGCGCCTGGCTGCAGGCGATGCTGACGTTCGAGGCCGGCCTGGCGCGGGCCCAGGCCGCCGCCGGCGTGATCGGCGCGGACGACGCCGACGCGATCGCCGCCGCCTGCGCGCCGAGCCGCTCGACCCCGCCGAGGTCGGCGCCGGCGCCGGCGGGATCGGCAACCCGGCCGGTCCGCTGGTCGAGGCGCTCAAGGCGCGCACGGACGCGCCGGTGCACCACGGCGCGACGAGCCAGGACGTGGTCGACACGGCGGCGATGCTCGTCACGCGGGAGCGCGCTGCGCGCCATCGCCGGCGATCTCGACGGCGCCGCCCGCGCCGCCGACGCGGCTGGCCCGGGAGCACCGCGACACGCCGATGGCCGGCCGCACGCTGCTCCAGCAGGCGGTGCCGATCACGTTCGGCCTGAAGGCGGCCGGCTGGATGACCGGGCTCGACGAGGCGCGCAGCGGGCTGGCCGCGGCTGCGGCTGAGCGTCCAGCTCGGCGGCGCGGCCGGCACGCTGGCGTCGATGGGCGAGGCCGGACCGGCAGGTGCTGGCGCGGCTGGCGCGCGAGCTCGGGCTCGAGCCGCCCGTGCTGCCCTGGCACACGCTGCGCGGGCGGATCGGCGAGCTGGCCGGCGCGCTCGGCGTGGCCGCGGGCGCCGTCGCCAAGCCGGCCCGCGACGTCACGCTGCTCGCCCAGACCGAGGTCGGCGAGGTGCGCGAGGCGGCGCCGGGCGGCTCGTCCGCGATGCCGCACAAGCAGCAACCCCGTCGCCGCCGTCGCCGCGCTGGGCTGCGCGCTGCCGGCGCCCGGCCTGGTGGCGACGCTGCTCGCCGCGATGGTGCAGGAGCACGAGCGCGCGGCCGGCGCCTGGCACGCCGAGTGGCGCCCGCTCGTGCGACCTGCTCGTCGCCGTCGGCTCGGCCGCGGCCTGGCTGCGCACGTCGCTGGAGGGCCTCCAGGTCGACGCCGGCCGCATGCGGGCCAACCTCGGCGACGGACGCCGACGTACGCGGTCCGCGCGGCGTCGTCTCGTCGACCGCGCGCTGGAGGCCTCCGCATGATCCCGTCGCACCACGTCGTCACCGGGCCGGCCGACGCGCCGGCGCTCGTGCTGTCGAACTCGCTCGGCGCCGACGCTGCGATGTGGGACCCGCAGGCCGACGCGCTCGCCGAGCGCTTCCGGCTGGTCCGCTACGACACGCGCGGCCACGGCGGCTCGCCGGTGCCCGCACGGCCCGTACACGATCGACCGACCTCGGCCAGCGACCTGATCGGCGCTGCTCGACCACCTGGAGATCGAGCGCGCGCACGTGGCCGGGCTCTCGCTCGGCGGCATGACCGGCATGTGGCTGGGCATCCACGCGCCCGAGCGGGTGGACCGGCTCGTGCTGCTGTGCACGTCGGCCCGGCTCGGCCCGCCCGAGACCTGGTCGGACCGGGCAGCGGTCGTGCGCGCGCGCAGGGCACCGGCGCGGTGGCCGAGGCCGGCGTCGGGCGCTGGCTCACCGCGGGCTCCGCGCGGCGCACCCGCGACGACCGCGGCCTGGCTGCGCGACATGATCGCCGCCACGCCCGACGCCGGCTACGCCGCCTGCTGCGGGGCGATCGAGCACATGGACCTGACGCCGGACCTCGGTCGATCCCCGCGCCGACGCTGGTCGATCGCCGGCGCGCAGGACCCGGCGACGCCGCCGGAGCACGCCGAGCGGATCGCCGCCGCCATCGCCGGACGCCCGCCTGGAGCTGCTCGACCCGGCCGCGCACCTGGCCAACGTCGAGCAGCCGGAGGCGGTGACCCGGCTGATCCTCGAGCACCTGGAGGCCTGACCATGGACGAGCGCTACGAGGCCGGGATGAAGGTCCGCCGCGAGGTGCTGGGCGACGATCACGTCGACCGCGCGACCGCGAACGCCACGGACTTCTCGCGCCCGTTCCAGGAGTTCATCACCCGCGCGGCCTGGGGCGAGGCCTGGACGCGGCCCGGGCTGGACCGCCGGACGCGCAGCGTCATCACGCTCTCCGTGCTCACCGCGCTGCGCGCCGAGAACGAGATCCCCATGCACGTGCGCGCGGCGCTCCGCAACGGGCTCACGCCCGAAGAGATCCGCGAGGTGCTCATCCACACCGCGGTCTACGCCGGCGTCCCCGCGGCCAACAGCGCGTTCGCGCTGGCCCAGAAGGTGCTGGACGAGCGGTGAGCGGGCGCGAGAGCTACTTCGTCCAGTCGCTCGAGCGCGGGCTCGCCGTGATCCGCGCGTTCGGCGAGGAGCGGCCCGAGCTCACGCTGTCCGAGGTCGCGCACGAGACCGGGCTGACCCGGGCCGCCGCGCGGCGCTTCCTGCTCACGCTGACCGACCTCGGCTACGTGCGGGCGGACGGGCGGCGGTTCGCGCTCAGCCCGCGCGTGCTCGAGCTCGGCTACGCCTACCTGTCGAGCCTCAGCCTGCCGGAGATCGCCGAGCCGCACCTCGAGCGCCTGGCCGCCGAGGTGCGCGAGTCGTCCTCGGTGTCCGTGCTCGACGGCGACGACATCGTCTACGTCGCCCGCGTCCCGACGTCGCGGATCATGCGCGTGGCCATCAACGTCGGCACGCGCTTCCCGGCCCATGCCACCTCGATGGGCCGGATCCAGCTCGCCGCGCTGGGAGAGGCCGACCTCGAGGCATATCTCGACCGCGTCGAGTTGCGCCCCCTCACCGCCAACACGCTGACCGATCCGGCGAAGCTCCGGGCCGAGCTGGACCGCATCCGCAGCCAGGGCTGGGCGCTCGTCGACCAGGAGCTCGAGGAGGGCCTGCGCTCCGTGGCCGCGCCGATCCGCGACCGCGCGGGCCGCGTGGTGGCCGCGGTCAACGTGTCCGCGCACGCCAGCCGGGCCACCAAGGACACCGTGCGGCGCGTCCTGCTGCCGCCGCTGCTGGCCACCGCCGGGCGGATCGAGGAGGACCTGCGGGCGGCCGGAGCCGCCCCGGCGGCGGGTGCGGCGCGCCTATCATGACCACGATGGAAGCCGCCTGGTCCGAGCACGCCGCGACGCAGCTCACGGCCGCCGGCCACCGGCGCGGCGGCGCCCGCGAGGCGGTCATCGAGCTGCTCGACTCGCAGCCGTGCGCGCTGACCGCGCTGGAGATCGAGGACGCGCTGCGCACCGGCCGGCGCGTCGGCCGCGCGTCCGTCTACCGCGTGCTGGACGAGCTCGAGTCGCTCGGGCTGGTGTCGCGCGTCGACGTGGGCGACGGCATCGCCCGCTACGAGCCCCAGCGCCACGCCGCCGGCCACCACCACCACCTCGTGTGCGACGGCTGCGGCCGCCTGGAGCCATTCCAGGACGACGCGCTCGAGCAGGCCATCCGCCGGCTCGCCGAGCGCGTGTCGTTCGACGTCTCCGACCACGACGTCACGCTGCACGGCAGCTGCGAGCGCTGTAGATAAGCCCCGCCCACCCCCCGGCCGGGCGGGGCCCATCCAGTGCGTCAGCTGGTTGCGGCGGCGCGCTTGAAGTGCAGGACCGCCAGCTCCGTGGGGAAGCGATCGGCGCCGGCGTCGCCGCGCTCCGCGCTCTCGGAGGCGATCTGCAGCGCCTGCTCCATGGTGCGCGAGAGCAGGCGGTTGAGCTTCTTCCAGCCGCGCTCGTCGAGCTCGAGCGGCGTGCGCGTGACGATCACCTCGGGGTCGTCGAGCGTCCCGGCGTCGGCGGCGCGGCCCAGGTCGTCGACGACGTCCTGGATCGTCTCGCCGGCCAGCTCGCGTCGCAGCCCGGACGGCAGCGTGCGCCACTGGTCCTCGTCGAGCTGGGGGCGCGCAGTCGCGCGGTAGAAGTGCTGCAGCGCGCCACGGCGGGGCTCGGTGCGCACCAGCTCCACGCAGTCGTAGTCGCGGAGCATGCGCACGTGATAGGACACGACGCCCAGCGGAGCGCCGAGCTCGACGGCCAGGTCGCCCGGGCTCGCTACCCGCTCCCCGAGCCGCTGAAGGATGCGAGCGCGCAGCGGATGCGCCAATGCCTTGGCGATCCGCGCCTCCGAGGTCTCCCCCGGTGGTCTGGTCCGGTGATTACCGGATGAGTTATTTGCAGTGGTGGGCATGGTCAGAACCAAGCCTACCGGTCAGAGGCGTGACAACTGTCACGAGGATCCCGAAACGAGCGCGTATGCGCCAACTCTCTTACGAAATTCTTACGTTGCGCGCTTCAGGTTGCTCGCATTGCGACACAGCCGGTCGGGACACCTTGCGCGCCGGCCCGGCCTCTGATGTGATCCGCTGAACCCAGAGACGGTCGACACCTCGCGGACCCCCCGATAGAGCGACCACCTGTCGACCCCCGCTCGTCCTGACCAGACAGCCATGATGGCTGAAGAGCGGTACCTGGGTGTGCGGGGAGGGCCGGCCGGTGCGCCGGCCCTCCTCAGCGTTCTTCCATGCGCTCGATCGTGCCCAGGACGTCCGCCTCGGTTGTCCGCGGGTTGATCGTGCACAGCCGCGCGACGGTGCGGCCGTCGAGCACCGTCGTGCTCGGCGCGGCGTAGCCGCCGGCGACGACGCGCGCCACCATCCGGTCGGTCTCGGCGTCGTCGTGCGCGGTCCGCTTGAAGCACACGATCCCCAGCTGGGCGGGCGAGGCGACCTCCCAGCCGGGCCGCTCGCGCAGCAGCGCCTCGGCGTGCTCGGCCAGGGCGATGCCGCGGGCGATCGCCGCCCGGAACGCAGCGAGCCCGAACACGCGCAGCGACAGCCAGAGCTTGAGCGCGCGGCTCCCGCGCGTGATCTGCAGGCCCCGGTCGCGGAACTCGACCACGCCGCCGCCGGTGTCGCGCAGGTACGCGCCGTCGATCGCGAACGCGCGCGCCAGCCGGCCCGGCTCGCGCACGAGCACGACGCCGATCTCGTACGGCTGGAAGAGCCACTTGTGCGGGTCCAGGACGAGCGAGTCGGCGCGCTCGATGCCGGTCATGCGGTCCGGGTCGACCAGCCGCGCCGGCGCGCCGTAGGCCCCGTCGACGTGGAACCACAGCCCCTCGCGCGTGCACAGTCCGGCCAGGTCGGCCAGCGGGTCGACCGCGCCGGTGCTCGTCGTGCCGGCGGTGCCGACCACGAGGAACGGAGTCAGCCCGGCCTCGCGGTCCAGCGCCACGGCGGCGTCGACCGCGGCCATGGACAACCGGTGCGCGGTGTCCGCGCGCAGCACGCGCAGGTTGTCGGGCGCGAAGCCGAGCACGCGCCACGCGCGGTTCACCGCGGAGTGCGTGTGCTCGGACACGTACCCCGTCGCCGTCGCCCGGTCCTCCACCCGGGCCAGCGCCCCCGCGGCGAGCGCCGTGAGCGTGCCGACCGAGCCGCCGCTCACCATCACGCCCTCCGCGCCGTCCGGCAGGCCCATCCAGGCGCGCAGCCAGTCGAGCACGGCGAGCTCGACCGCACCCGCGCCGGCCCCGCCGGTCCAGCTGCCGGCGAACACGTTCACGCCCGCACCGGAGAGGTCGGCGAGCACGCTCAGCGGGTTGCTCGGGCCGGGGATCCGGGCGAAGAAGCGCGGATGCATGGTGTGCTGCCCGCGCGGGAGGATGCGGTCGAACAGGTCGGCCAGCGCGGCCTCGGGGTCCGACGGGCCGTCCGGGCAGGGCGCGATCGAAGCCGCCGACCAAGCAGGGTCCGGCGGGGCGATCGGCGGCAGCGCGTCGAGGCCGGCGAGGTGGTCGGCCAGCCGGTCGACCACCAGGTGGCCGAGCCGCCGGAACTCGTCTCCGGTCAGCGTCAGGCGCGGGTCGGCGTCCACGCGGGCGACAATACGCGGCATGCGCGCGCTGGTGATGCACGAGTTCGCGGGCCCGCTGGCGGTCGAGACCGTCCCGGACCCGGCGCCTGAGCCCGACGGCGTCGTGGTCGCGGTCCGCGCCACGGGCGTCTGCCGCAGCGACTGGCACGCCTGGATCGGGCACGACCCGACGATCGCGCTGCCCCACGTCGGCGGCCACGAGCTGGCTGCCGAGGTCGTCGCCGTGGGCGCCGAGGTGCGGGGGTTCGCGGAGGGGGACCGGGTCACGGTGCCGTTCTGCTGCGGCTGCGGGCGCTGCGAGCCCTGCCGCCAGGGCGAGACCCAGCTGTGCGAGCGCGATCTGCAGCCCGGCTTCACGCTGTGGGGCTCGTTCGCCGACTTCGTCGCGCTGCCGGGCGCCGACCTCAACCTCGTGCGGCTGCCCGACGCGCTCGAGGACGTCGAGGCGGCCTCGCTCGGCTGCCGGTTCATGACCGCCTGGGCCGCGCTGCACGTGCACGCCCAGGTCCGGGCCGGCGAGTGGGTGGCCGTCCACGGCTGCGGCGGCGTGGGCATGGCCGCCGTGATGATCGCCGCGGCGGCCGGCGCAGGCGTGGTCGCCGTCGATGTCGACCCGGCGAAGTTGGCGCGCGCCCGCGCGCTGGGCGCGACACACGCGGTGGCCGAGGATCCGGTCGGCGCGATCCGCGAGCTCACCGGCGGCGGCGCGCACGTCTCGCTCGACGCGCTGGGCAGCGCCCAGACCTGCGGCAACTCCATCCGCTGCCTGCGCCGGCGCGGGCGGCACGTGCAGGTCGGCCTGCTGCTGGGCGACGAACGCAGCGTGCCGGTGCCGATGGCCCGGGTGATCGCGCGCGAGCTCCGGCTGCTCGGCGTGCACGGCATGGCGGTGCGCCACTACGACGGCCTGCTGCGGGCGATCGCGGCCGGCAGCCTGGCGCCCGGGCGGCTCGTGGCCAAGACGATCGCGCTCGACGCGGCCGGCGATGAGCTGGCGGCGATGGGGCGCTTCGCGCAGGAGGGCGTCACTGTGGTGGTCCCATGACCGACTTCTACCTGCTCGACGAGAAGCTGACGGCCGAGGAGCGGGCCGTCCGCGACCGGCTGCGCGAGTTCTGCGCGCGCGAGGTCACGCCGGTGATCAACGACTACTGGGAGCGGGCCGAGTTCCCGTTCGCGCTCGTGCCGAAGATCGCGCAGCTGCAGCTCGCCGGCGGGACGGTCGAGGGCTACGGCTGCCCGGGCATGAGCGCCACCGCGGCCGGGCTGGTCAGCATGGAGTGGGCGCGGGCGGACGGCAGCATCGGCACGTTCTTCGGCGTGCACTCCAACCTGGCCATGCAGGCGATCGCGATGCTCGGCTCCGAGGAGCAGAAGCAGCGCTGGCTGCCGGCGATGGCCGACCTGGAGGCGATCGGCGCGTTCGCGCTGACCGAGCCCGAGCACGGGTCCGACGCCGTGCACCTGGAGGCCCGGGCGCGGCGCGACGGCGACGAGTACGTGCTCGACGGGCGCAAGCGCTGGATCGGCAACGGCACGATCGCCGACGTCGTCATCGTGTGGGCGCGCGACGAGGACGGCCACGTGGGCGGCTTCCTCGTGGAGCGGGGCACGCCGGGCTACGACGCCACGGTGATGACCGGCAAGACCGCGCTGCGCGCCGTCTGGCAGGCCGACATCGAGTTGCGCGGCGCGCGCGTCCCGGCGGACAACCGCCTGCCCGGGTGCCGCAACTTCCGCGACGTGGCCGGCGTGCTCTCGCGCACGCGCTACACCGTGGCCTGGCGCGCGCTGGGCATGGCCACCGCCGCCTACGAGGTCGCGCTCGACTACGCGCAGCGGCGCGAGCAGTTCGGCAGGCCGATCGCGTCCTACCAGCTCGTGCAGGACAAGCTCAGCCGGATGGTGGCGGAGATCACCGGCATGCAGCTCCTCTGCCTGCGGCTCAGCGAGCTCGCGCAGGACGGGCGCCTGACCGCCGGCATGGCCTCGCTGGCCAAGATGAACCACGCGGCCAAGGCGCGCGAGATCGTCGGCCACGCGCGCGACATCCTCGGCGGCAACGGCATCCTGCTGGAGAACCACGTGGCCCGCCAGCACGCCGACATGGAGGCGATCTTCACGTTCGAGGGCACCGACAGCGTCCAGTCGCTGATCGTCGGGCGCGAGCTGACCGGGATCAACGCGATCACCGCGTCGTAGGCTGATCGTCATGACCGCCGCCGCCTCCACCCTGCCCGCCTTCGACCCGCGCGATCCACTGGCCCTCGACGCTCTCCTCGACGACGAGGAACGGCTGATCCGCGACACCGTCCGCCAGTACGTGCGCGAGAAGTTCCTCCCGCACGTCGCCGAGCACTTCGAGGCGGGCACGTTCCCCGAGCACGTCGCGGCGGAGCTGGGGCAGCTCGGCCTGCTCGGCATGCACCTGCACGGCTACGGCTGCGCGGGGGCGTCGGCCACGGCCTACGGGCTGACGTGTCTGGAGCTCGAGGCGGGCGACTCCGGGCTGCGGTCGTTCTGCTCGGTGCAGGGCTCGCTGGCCATGTTCGCCATCCACCGCTGGGGCTCGGAGGAGCAGAAGGAACGCTGGCTGCCGGGGATGGCGGCGGGCGAGCTGACCGGCTGCTTCGGGCTGACCGAGGCCGACGCCGGCTCAAACCCCTCGGGCATGCGCACGCGGGCCAAGCGCGACGGCGACGCCTGGGTGCTCAACGGCTCGAAGATGTGGATCACCAACGGCACGCGGGCGGACGTGGCGGTCGTCTGGGCGCGCACCGAGGACGGCGCGGTCAACGGCTTCGTGGTCGAGCGCGGCACGCCCGGGTTCAGCGCGCCGGAGATGCACGGCAAGCTGTCGCTGCGGGCCAGCGTCACCTCGGAGCTCGTGCTCGACGGCGTGCGCGTCCCGGAGGAGAACCGGCTGCCCGAGGCGACGAGCCTGCGCGCGCCGCTGTCGTGCCTGAACGAGGCGCGCTACGGGATCGTCTGGGGCGCCGCCGGCGCCGCGCGCGCCTGCTACGAGGCGGCGCTCGAGTACGCCAAGTCGCGCGAGCAGTTCGGCAAGCCGATCGCCGGGTTCCAGCTCACGCAGGCCAAGCTCGTCGAGATGGCGGTCAAGGTCGGCCAGAGCACGCTGCTCGCGCTGCACCTCGGGCGGCTGAAGGACGCCGGCACGCTGCGCCCCGAGCAGGTGTCGTTCGGCAAGTACCACAACGTGTCGACCGCGCTCGAGGTGGCCCGCAGCGCCCGCACCGTGCTGGGCGCCAACGGGATCACGCTCGAGTATCCGGTGCTGCGCCACGCCAACAACCTCGAGTCCGTGCTCACCTACGAGGGTACGCACGAGATGCACACCCTCATCCTCGGGCAGGCCATCACCGGCCTGCCCGCGTTCACGGACTCGTCGTCGACAGCGTGAAGGTCAGCGTCTTCGCGTAGGTGCCGGTGCGCAGCGGGTCGTTGGCCGCGATCGGCTGCTCGAACGTCACCGGCACCTGATCGTTCGACACCGGCGCCGTGTAGGTCTTCGCGGTCGCCGGCAGCGCCGCCCCGCCCAGCTTCAGCGCCTGCGCCATGACGTAGGCGCCGTTGACCAGGTGGCCGGGATGCACCGCGTCCGGGTCGGACACCGTCAGCGCGGCGTCCCCCGCCGTGGACACCACGGTGGCCGTGGTGGTGGCGAAGTAGTCGCCCGCGACGCCCGGCGCGAACGCTCCGAAGCTCGCCGGCTGGCCCAGCGTCAGCGCCAGCGTCGCCGGCACCGTGCCGCCGACGGAGCCCTCGGCGTAGCCCGTGCCGGTGTCCTGCGCGAACGTGGGCGCGCCGCCGACCACCGGCAGCGTCATCGTCGTCGCCGCGGGGTCGACCGTGACCTGCGTGCCCGGCGCCGGCCGGATCGTGTAGTCGTGGTCGGAGGACATGACCATCAGCCCGAGCCGGTTGCCGGCCTTGACCACGATGTCCTTGGGCATCAGGTCGACGTCGAGGTGGTAGAAGGTCCCGGGCGTGAGCAGCTCGGTCACGTAGTCCGAGTCGCGGTTGGTCGGGTCCTTCCAGCCGCGTGACAGGATCGTCCCGCTGCCGCCGGCGGCGGGGAAGCTGACGAGATCGAGCGAGAGGTTTGCCCGCGGCTTGCTGAACGCGGCGCTCAGCGACACCGTCGGCGTGCCGGACAGGCGCACGTCCTGCGTCAGCACCGGCGACTGGTAGATGAGCCGGGCCGGCGAAGTGGCCGCGTTCATCGCCGCGAGACCCGTGACGCTCGCGTCGTCGGTCAGCGTCTCGGGCGCGCCGCCGCCGGCGCCCATGGTGAGGTTGCCGCGGGTCGCACCGCCGGGGAGCAGGTGCAGCGTGACCGGCGCGGACGCCGGGTCGGGCCACTCGCTGTACGGCGTCGGGTTCGCGTTCCCGCACACGAGGCTGACCACGGCGCCGCCGGCGACCTTCTGGCCGGCCGCGGTGGCCACCGCGTTCGCGAGCACGAGGTGGGTGGAATCCGGGATGTTGGCGATCACCTGCGTGACGTTGGTGACCGTGCCGTCCGCGTTGGTGCGCGGGACGGTCAAGGTGAAGCCGAGCTGGAACGGGCTGGTGTCGGCCACGGTCAGCGTCGTCGTGTTGGACTGGTCCCCGGTCACCGTCGTCTGGCGCGGCGGGCAGGCGTTGGCCTCGCGCACGACCCAGGAGTGCGGCATGTTCTGGACGCCGTTGTCGACGCCGTAGAGGAAGTGCGAGAACCAGAGGTTCGCCAGCACGTCCGGCGGATTCGCGGCGCCGTGCCCGCCCTGGTGGAAGAAGAACATGTGCGGCACGCCCTGGCGCTTGAGGGCGTCATAGAACTGCGCCGCGTTCTTGGTCATGACGTTGTAGTCGTTGTTGCCGTGCGTCAGCAGCACCGCGGCGTGGACGTTCTGGACGTTCTTCATGTAGTCGCGCTCGTCCCAGAACGCGTTGCGGTCGCCGGTGAGACGGTCCTCCTTCGTGGCCGTGTCGACGATCTCAGGGCGGCAGATGAGCCGCGTCCCGGTCTCGTCGCGGCGCGAGTAGACGGCGTCCTCGAGCACGTCGAGGTCCTCTCCGTCGTACGCGTTGGTGCCGTTTCCGCCCGTGTTCGAGTCGGGCTCGCGGACCATGCCGTTGGCGCGGTAGTAGTCGTACCAGTCGGAGATGGCGGAGATCGGCGCGATCGCGTCGAGCCCCTGGACGCCGGTCGTGGCCGCGGCGATGGGCAGCGTGCCGTTGTACGACACGCCCATCATCGCCACGTGGCCGCTGCTCCAGCTCGTCGCCGAGACCTCGGTGTCGCCGGTGCGCGTCGTGTAGGCCTTGCGCCGGCCGTTCAGCCAGTCGATGATCGCCGTCGCGCCGAGCGTCTCATTCGTCCCGCCGGAGGACGGGCAGCCGTCGGAGTAGCCGGTGCCGGGCGACTCGGAGTGGACGACGGCGAAGCCGCGGGAGACCCACGGATTGTCGAACTCGGTGCTGATCACCGGGCTCGTGTTCGTGCCGGGGAAGAACGCCGCGAACGGGCGCGGCGGCGGCGCAGCGCCGAGCTCGTGGTCGACCGACCAGTTGCTGTACTGGCGGGAGTTGGCCAGGCCCGCGAAGTAGGGGCTGTCCTCGTAGACGACCGGGACCTTCAGGCCCTCGGACACGGCCTCGCCGGGGATCGCGTAGTCGGCGTGCATGCGGTCCGGCTTGCCGTCGCCGTCGCTGTCGAAGTCGGTCTGCACCCACACCTCGCCGCGCACCCAGTTCGCGCTGCTGTTGGAGAAGACCGGCTGGGCGAGCCCGTTGACGAACGTCGGCACGACGTCGGCGGGCGCGACCGCCGGCAGTGCGTGGGCGGGGCCGGCGAGCGCGACGACGGCTGCCAGCGTGGCCGTAGCCGTCATCGCGCTCGCCGCGACGAGGCGCTTGTGCATGCGCATCCTCTGACCCCCTCCTCTACTGAGCCCTTGCCTGCAGTCTGCTCACGCGGGGCTTGGTGTTGCAACATGTCGCGCGCGGAGATCTCTACACGCCCGCCCGGTCGACGACCCGCACGGCGAACGGGGCGCCCGCGGGCGGCTCGACCTTCACGCCGACCCGCCAGTCGCCGGCCATGATGAGCCCGGCCGTCCGCCCCGCGTAGAGGCCGGGCGCGCGCTCGCGCAGGCGGTAGGCCCGGGTGCCCATGTCCATCACGGCCATCGCGAAGCTCGCGGTCACCCTCGCTCCCGTCACGGGCCGGCCGCGCCTCGTGACCCGCACGGCGAAGCGGTTGGGGACGGCGGGGCGGTTGGGCGTGAGCTGCAGACCCACGCGGTAGTCGCCGTGCGCCACGGTCCGCGCGACCGGACCCGGCCCCACCCGGCCGCTGGCCGCGCGTTGGGGCTTGGCGGCGGGCGGGTCGCGGGTCAGCGCCACGACGGCGAGCGCCGCGGCGGCGACGAGCGCGGAGATGAGCAGCGCGAGCGGGAGCCGGGGCACGGCCCCACGATACGCGGCTACTTGTCCGTGATGTAGTAGATCCCGACGACGACCGCGGCGACGACCAGGAGCACGGACACCACGGTCACGGCGCGCAGGCCGAGGACGGACGCGCCGCCCTCCTGCGCGTCCTGCGCCCGCAGCTCGGTCACGACCGCGAGCCCGAGGAGGGTTGCGATGGCCACCCCCGCGATGGCGGAGACGTACGCGACCTGGGCGAGCGCGCCCCAGTCGACGACGGAGTCGGCGAGCACGTTCATGAGAGCACCGGTTCGAAGACGGGGTCGGGTGCGATGGTCTCTTCCGGCGCGACCTTCGAGGCCCTGTTCGCGCGCCACAGGAAGAAGCAGGCGATGGCGAGGACGACCGTCACCGCGATCGGCCCGACGGCGCCGCGGCCGAACAGGGTGGTGAACTCGTAGATGACCGCCGCGGTCGCGCCGGCCGACGGCAGCGTGAGCACCCAGCCGGTGACGATCCGCCTGGCGACCCGCCAGTCGACCGATGCGCCCGGCCGCCCGACGCCCGAGCCCGTGACCGCGCCCGAGACCACGTGGGTCGTGGACAGCGGGTAGCCGAAGTGCGAGGACACGAGGATGACCGTGGCGGCCACCTCCTCGGAGGAGAACCCCTGCGGCGGGCGCACCTCGGTGACCTTCGTGCCGAGCGTCTTGATGATCCGCCAGCCGCCCATGTAGGTGCCGAGCGCGATCGCCAGGCCGCAGCTGATGACCACCCACGTGGGCACGCTGAAGTTGTCGCCGCCCGAGATGTTGCCGTTGGCGATCAGCGCCAGCGAGATCACGCCCATCGTCTTCTGGGCGTCGTTGGTGCCGTGGGCGAGGGCGACCATCGACGACGATCCGACCTGCGCCCAGCGGAAGCCGCGCTCCGCGCGCTCGGCCACGTAGCGGCGGATCATCCGGTAGACGATGACCGTGGCGGTGAGGGCGATGAGCCCGGCCACGACGGGCGCGATGGCCGCCGGCACGACGACCTTCGACCACACGCCGCTCCATTCGACGCCCTTGCTGCCGATGGCGGCGAGCGTCGCGCCGAGCATCCCGCCGATCAGCGCGTGCGACGAGGACGACGGGACGCCGAACCACCACGTGATGAGGTTCCAGGTGATGGCGCCCACCAATCCGCAGTAGATGACGGTCGTCGTCACCACCCCGGAGTCGACGATGCCCTTCGCCACCGTGGCGGCGACGCTGATGGAGATGAAGGCGCCCACGAAGTTCAGGACCGCGGCGATGCCGACGGCGATCTTCGGCTTCAGCGCGCCGGTGGCGATCGTCGTCGCCATGGCGTTCGCCGTGTCATGGAACCCGTTGGTGAAGTCGAAGACCAATGCGACCGCCACCACGAGCACTACGATGATGTCCCCCGTGCTCACGCCCGGAATCTATTGGCGGTGCGGGCCGCCGTGAGTGAGCGTTCACAAGTTGCTAACGAGTTCGGGACGCCCGCACGATTTGATGCATCTCGGATGACCGACGAAGTAATCCATGAGACCGAGGCGCGGCTCCAGGCCCGCCTGGAAGAGCTACGTCCGGCGATCGACGAGGCCGCGCGGATCCAGGCGGCGCTGAGCGCCCTGCGCGGCAACGGCCCGCGCCCTCCGGTGACCGCGCTGGACATGCTCAAGCCGGTCCCGGACGCCGACGGCTCCGTCTGACGCGCCGGGCTCGGCCGGCCGCTCGCACCCGGCGGCGAACCCTTCGGCCGCCCCGTGTGTTGTCCTCTCACAGACAATCGAGCAATCTCGATGGGAGGACCGATGGTGCATCTGAGACTTCGTGGGCGGGCCGCGGCGGGGGCGGCGGCGCTCGCCCTGCTCGCGGCCGGGGCGGTGCCCGCCGGCGCGGTCGCGGCGGGGAAGCCGATCGTGACCACCGGCGCGGCCGCCAGCATCGCGCAGTCGACCGCGACCCTGACCGGGACCGTGACGCCGAACGGCGCCGCGACGACCTACTTCTTCCAGTACGGCACGACGAGCCTGTACGGCGCGCAGACCACCGCCGCCGCGGCGTCGGCGAAGACGACGGTCGCGGTGCCGGTCGGCGGCCTGGCGCCGTTCACGACCTACCACTACCGGCTGGTGGCCCAGAACAGCCACGGGCTCACCAAGGGCAAGGACCGGGCGTTCACGACCAAGAAGCAGCCCCTCGGCGTGACGCTGATCGGCACGCCGAACCCCGTGCCGTTCGGGAAGCCGACCACGCTGCAGGGAGTGCTGTCCGGCACCGGCGCTCCCGGCCAGACGGTCGTCCTGCAGGGCAACCCGTTCCCGTACACGCAGGGCTTCGTCAACGTGAGCAACCCGCAGGTGACGAACGCCCAGGGCGAGTTCTTCTTCCCGCTGCTCTCGCTGGGCATCAACACGCAGTTCCGCGTCCTGATGACCAGCCGGCCGGAGATCGTCAGCCCGATCATCGTCGTGTACTCCGAGGTGCACCTGGTCACGCACATCACGCGCCGCGGCTCGCTCGCCCGCTTCTTCGGGTCGGTCACGCCCGCGAGCGACGGCCAGACCGTCTCGATCCAGCGGTTCAGCAAGGGCCATTGGCGCACGACCGCCCGGACCACCACGCGCCACCACAGCGCGACGTCGTCGAGCTTCTCCAAGCACGTCCGCATCCGGCACACCGGCAGCTACCGCGTCGTCGTGTCGGTGACCAACGGCCAGTACGCGTCGGCCACGGGCCACAGCCACCACCTCCGCCGCTGAACCGATCCGCCCCCGGGCGCCGCACGGCGCCCGGGGCGGCGCCTGCGTCGATGGGCGGTGGCGGGCTCGAACCGCCGACCTCCTGCTTGTAAGGCAGGCGCTCTGACCAGCTGAGCTAACCGCCCGTGCGGGGGCGCATGCTAGTGCGATCCGCCGCTTGTGCCGGCGCCGTTCGCTCGTCGCGCCTTCGACCCGGAATCGGGTCCACCGGCGCGGAGATCGAAACCGCGCCGGGATCCCTGAACCTGGCGACCGCCGGGCGAGGCATCGTGGTATTCCACCGGTCGTGGTTCGACGCGTCGCCGGGGTGGTGGTCGCGCTCGTCGGGCTCGGTGCGCTGGCGGGCGCGCCGTCCGCGGGAGCGACTGGCCGCGCCGCGCCGGCGGGCGGTCCGCTCGCCGCGCCGGGCGGCGTGCGGCTCGTCGTGCGCGGCAGAGCCCGGCTCGCCCGCCGCTGGCAGGCCTGGACCGATGCGTCGCTCATGCCCACGGTGCGCGGGCGGGTCACCGTGCGGCCGACGGGGTGTCCGCGCCTGCCCCGGGCGGCGGGGTGCGTGTACACGAAGCGGCCGCGCGTGGTGTACCTGCAGCGCGGTGTCGCCGACGCGCGCCACGTGTTGCTGCACGAGCTGGGCCACGTGTTCGACATCGCCGTGCTGCGCGACGCCGACCGCACGCGCTTCCGCTCGATCATGCGCCGCCCGGCGTGGGGGTGGTGGACCGGCCGGACGCCGCTCGCCGAATGGTTCGCGGAGAGCTACTCCTGGTGCGCGCGCTACGCCCGGCTCGTCCCGGGCGAGCGCGCCACCGCGCTGTACCGCTACCGCCCGACGGCGACCCAGTACGCGCGCGCCTGCGCGCTCATCCGGTCGTCCGCCGCCCACAACCGCACGCCACCGCCGCCACCCGCGGCGCCGCCGGTGGTCACCGGCGACCCGGCGCCGCCGGCCGCGCCCACCGCCGCTCCGGTCCTGCCGATACCCCTCCCGACGCCCACCGCGTCGCCCGGCATCGTGCGACGCCGACGCCGACGCCGACGCCGACCGCGACATCGACGCCGACCGCCACTCCGTCGCCCGAGCCGACGCCGACGGCCGAGCCGACGGCGACGCCAATGCCGACCGCGACGGCGTCGCCCGAGCCGACACCGACTCCCACACCGACGCCGACGCCCGAGCCGACGCCCACACCGACTCCGACGCCCGAGCCGACGCCCACCTCGACGCCCGCCGCGCCCGCGGCCACCGCGATCTTCCTGCCCGATCTGGAGTGCGCACCGGCGCTCGCCGTGACCGACCCGCCGACCGCAGTGGGCCCAGGGTGCATGCCATGATGGGCGCATGGACGCGTCCACGACGTGGCGGGCCGCGCTGCTGCAGGCACTCCTCCTGTCCGTCACCGCGCTCGTCCTGGCCGCCACGTTGGATCGCGAGTTCTTCGTGCACTGGGGCTGGCTCGCCGGACCCGGAGCGTGGGCCGCGTGTGCGCTGGCCACCGGCACGTTCCTGCGGCTGCCGCCCGTCCCCGTGCTGGTCGGCGCGGCGCTGGCCGGGATCCCGAGCCTGCTCACCGTGCTGATCGGCGTGCACTGGCTCGGCGCGCCGTTCGGCGTCGCGCTGTTCGCCGCCTGGTGCGGGCGCCTCGCCGGGCAGCGTCCGGCGACCGTGGCGGCCGCCTGATGGATCTCGGCCTCCAGGGCAAGGTGGCGCTCGTCACCGGCGGCTCCAAGGGGATCGGCCGGGGGATCGCCGAAGGGCTCGCGGCGGAGGGCGTGAACGTGGCGCTGACGTCGCGCTCGGGCGACCGGGCGCAGGAGGTCGCCGCGGCGTGCGGTGCACACGGCTACGCCTTCGACTCCGGCGACCTCGACGCCGTGCCGGGACTGCTCGACGCCGTCACGTCCGACCTCGGCCGCGTGGACATCTACATCGCCAACACCGGCGGCCCGCCGGCCGGCGACGCGCTGGGCTTCACCCGCGACCAGTGGCGCGCCGCCCAGACCACGCTGCTGCTCTCTCCCATGGCCATCCTGGAGCGCGTCCTCCCGGGCATGAGCGAGCGGGGGTTCGGCCGGGTGGTGGCGATCGGCTCGATGGCGGTGCGCGAGCCGATCGACGTGCTGCAGCTGTCCAACGCCCACCGCCCGGGCCTCGTCGCCGCGTTCAAGGTCCTCGCCCGCCGCCACGCCCGCGACGGCGTGACGTTCAACACCGTCCACCCCGGCCAGATCGCCACGGACCGGATGATCGACACCGCCGGCTCCCTCGAGGCCGCCCAGGAGCGCGCCCGCGACGCCATCCCGGCCGGCCGCCTCGGCACCGTCGAGGAGCTCGGCGCAGCCGCCGTCTTCCTCTGCTCGCGCCAGGCCGCCTACATCACGGGCACCACCCTGCTCGTGGACGGCGGCCTCACCCGCAGCACCTGACCTACACTGCTCGCAGCGCCCGCCCCCATGGTGTAGCGGTTAGCACGCCACCCTTTCACGGTGGTAGCGCGAGTTCGATTCTCGCTGGGGGTATCACCGCCCGGTAGTGACCCGCCGCGACTGCGGTGCGGCGCCGGTGGCAGTTCGCGCAGCGGACGACGCACTGCGCAATCTCCGCGCCCAGGCGGGCCAGACTGGCCTCGTTGCGCGCGAGTCGCATGACGGTGGACGTCTTGCGCCCGACATGGTCGAAGTCGAGCACGCAGGCGTCCCCCTCCCCGCAGTCCGCGCACCGTGACGCCGCGAGCACGGCGAAGACGTGGCGGACGTTGCGCTCGTGCCGCGGCGAGCGCCACGAGACGTCCGACAGGTCACCCGTCAGCCGGCGCCACCCGGCGCGCCGCGCCGTGCGCCGCCGGTGACAATTCGCGCACACCACCTCGCAGCGCGCGATCTCCTCCGCGAGCACCGGTAGGCGCACGCCGCGCCGGACCAGCGTCGCGACGTCGGAGCGCTTTTCCGCGACGTGGTCGAACTCGAGCACGAGCGGGTCGGCCGCGCCGCAATCCGCGCAGGGCCGCCGGCGCAGGACGCCCAGCACGTAGGCCTGCGCCTCTGCCACGCGCTGCACCTTCAGCGCGTTGCCGCGTGTCCGATGATGCGAGCGTCGTTCGGCGTAGTAGTCACGGAAGCAGGCGCGACACCACCACTGGCGGCCCGCACCGTGACGGTTGAAGTCCGTCACGGGCAGCGTGTGCCCGCAACGGGAGCACCGACGCGTGGCACCGGCCGGGCGCGCGGCCGGGTCGGCCGGCGGCGGCGCAGGCCGCACGACGCCACGCGTCCACAGGCTCGCAGTGGACAGCGAGACGCCCAGCCGGCCGGCGATGGCCCGCAGCGACATCCCTGCCTCCCGCATGCGCCGCGCCTCCTCCCTCATACGAACACACGTTCGCATGAGGACCGGACGGAAGCGCTACGTCGGCTCTTCGTCCGGCCAGTGGCCGTGTGCGCTGAAGTAGTCGCGCGCCTCCTCGTCCCTGTCGCGGTCGCGGCGATCGGTGAAGAAGAAGTACATGATCGCCACGCACATGGCGAGGCTGAGCGCGACGGCGACCGCCGTGTAGATCAGCTGGAGCATCCGGCTCCTATGGTGACGCGCCGGGGGGCCGGGCGCGTCGTGCGTGGGTCAGCGGCCGCGGAGCAGGTGCTCGAGCGCGAGCTGGTTGAGGTGGACGAAGCCGTAGCCGCGCTGGGCGAAGGCGTCCGGGTCGAAGTCCTCGAAGGCCGAGCGGTCGGCGAGCAGGTCGGCGTAGGTCTCGCCCGGCGCGAGCGTCGGCACGGCGAGCTCGGCCACGCGCGAGGCCAGCAGCGCCTCCTGGACCTCCGGGTCGGCGCGGAAGGCCGCGGCGCGCTCCCTGAGGAGCAGGTACGTGCGCATGTTGGCGGCCGCGGAGACCCAGACGCCGTCGACGTCCTCGGTGCGCAGCGGCTTGTAGTCGAAGTGGCGCGGGCCGTCGTAGCCGTTGGTCTCGAGCAGGTCGACGAGGGCGAACGCGTCGAGCAGGTTGCCGTGCCCGAACACGAGGTCCTGGTCGAACTTGACCCCGCCCTGGCCGTTGAGGTCGATGTGGAAGAGCTTGCCCTGCCACAGCGCCTGGGCGATCGCGTGGGTGAAGTTCAGCCCGGCCATGTGCTCGTGGCCGACCTCGGGGTTGACGCCGACCATCTCGGCGTACTCGAGCGTGGAGATGAACGCGAGCGCGTGGCCGACGGTGGGCAGCAGGATGTCGCCGCGCGGCTCGTTCGGCTTGGGCTCGATGGCGAAGCGCAGCTCGTAGCCCTGGTCGACGACGTACTGGCAGAGCAGGTCGATGCCCTCGCGGTAGCGCTCGAGCGCTGCCTGGATGTCCTTGCCCGCGTGCGACTCCGCGCCCTCGCGCCCGCCCCAGAACACGTACGTGCGCGCGCCGAGCGACGCCGCGAGGTCGATGTTGCGCACCACCTTGCGCAGCGCGTAGCGGCGCACCGCCCGGTCGTTGCTGGTGAACGCGCCATCGCGGAAGACGGGGTGCGTGAACGTGTTGGTGGTGGCCATCGGGACGACGAGCCCGGTCTCGTCCAGGGCGGCCCGGAAGCGGGCGACGATCTTCTCGCGCTCGCTGTCGGAGCTGCCGAACGGGACCAGGTCGTCGTCGTGGAACGTGATGCCCCAGGCGCCGAGCTCGGCCAGCCGGTGGACCGCCTCCACCGGGTCGAGGGGCGGCCGCGTCGGCGCGCCGAACGGGTCGCTCGCCGGCCAGCCCACGGTCCACAGCCCGAAAGAGAACTTGTCCGCCGGGGTGGGGTCCGGCGTGTCGCCGGCGGCGCTCGGGTTCGTGGCGGTGGGCGTACTCACGCGGGGCTCCTGCTCAGTCGCATTCGGGAATCACCGGACACAATACGGAGTCAGGCGCCGCCGCGGGGAAAGGATTTGCGTCCGCAGCGTCCGAAACTTTCCAACACGCGGCGTGAAGTGCAGTACGGTCACGCCAGATGCGGCGAAATGGCGCACCCGCCCGCGAGGCCAGCCGCCTGCGCGTGCTCCAGGCGGTCCTCGCCCACCCGGCGAGCAGCCGGGGCGACCTGGCGCGGCGCACCGGGCTCAGCCGCGCGACCGTGTCGGCGCTGGTGGACGAGCTGGAGGCCGCCGGACTGGTCGTACCCAGCGCGGACCGCGCGCGCGACGATCCCGCCCGCGCCGCCGGGCGGCCGCCGTTGCACGTCTCGCCGGCCCCGCGCGCCGCGTTCGCCGTCGGCCTGGACCTCGGTCACGAGCACATCCGCGCCGCCGTGTGCGACCTCACCGGCCGCCCCGTCGCCCACGACCTGGCGCGCGCCGAGGTCGATCGGGCGCCCGCCGCGAGCCTCGACCTGGCGTGCGGTCTCGTGGCCGGCGTCCTGCAGGCGGGGCGCGTGGAGCCGGGGCGGGTGCTCGGCGTCGGGCTCGGCGTGGCCGCGCCGGTCGACCCGACCAGCGGCCGGCTGCACGCCGGCGGCATCCTGCCGAGCTGGGCCGGCATCGACCCGGTCGCCGAGTTGCGCGCGCGGCTCGGCTTCGACGTCCAGCTGGAGAACGACGCCAACGCCGGCGCGCTGGGCGAGCACCGCTTCGGCGCGGGACGCGGAGCCCGCAACCTGGTCTACGTGCGGCTGTCCGGAGGCGTCGGGCTCGGCCTCATCCTCGACGGGCGCCCGTACCGCGGCGCCGCGGGCGTGGCCGGCGAGCTGGGACACGTGACCGTCGTGGAGGGCGGGCCGATCTGCCGCTGCGGGAACCGCGGCTGCCTGGAGACCGTGGCGGGCCCGGCCGCGGTCGCACGGATGCTCGCGCACAGCCGCGACGAGCCGGTCACCGTGGCCCGGCTGCTGGAGCTCGTCCAGCGCGGCGACCGCGGAGCGCGCCGGGCGGTGGCGGACGCCGGGGCGGCCGTCGGCATCGCCATCGCGGCGGTGGTCAACGTCCTCAACCCGGAGCTGGTGGTGCTCGGGGGCGAGCTGGCCGGCGCCGGCGCGGTGCTGCTCGATCCGATCCGCGCGGCGATCGAGCGCCGCGCGGTGCCGCCGGCCGCCGCCACCGTCCGCGTGACCGCGGGCGAGTTGGGCGAGCACGCCGAGGTCCTGGGCGCAGCGGCGCTGGCGCTGGACCGGGCGCCCGAGGTGCTGGCGCAACGGCTCGTCGCGGCCTGATGGCCGGTGGGCGCCGGAGCGGCGTGTCCGACAAAAGACCAGACGATTTACAGTAGGGTTTCCGGCGTGACGATCGAGCGCGCCGATGCCCCCGAAGCGGCCGAGCTGCGCCGGGTGGGTGGGCCGACTCCCGGGGGGACCGTGCGCGACGCGGCGTTCGGCGTGCTGCGCGCGCTGGGCCTCACGACGATCTTCTCGAACCCCGGCTCGACCGAGGTGCCGTTCCTGGCCGGGCTGCCGGACGACCTGACGTTCGTGCTGGGCCTCCACGAGGGCGCGGTGGTGGCCATGGCGGCGGGCCATGCGCTCGGCCGCGGGGCGCCGGCGCTCGCCGTGCTGCACTCGACGCCCGGCCTGGGCAACGCCGTGGCCGCGCTGGCCACGGCGCGGGCGAACCGCGCGCCGCTCGTGGTCGTCGTGGGCCAGCAGGACCGCCGCCACCTGGCGCTCGACCCGTTCCTGGCCGGCCGCCTGGCCGGCCTGGCCGGCGAGTACCCGGTCCACGAGGAGCAGCCCGCGCGGCCGCAGGACGTTCCCGGCGCGCTCGTCCGCGCGCACCACGAGGCGGCGACCCACCGCGGTCCCGCGATCGTGATCGTGCCGATGGACGACTGGCTCGCGCCCGCCGGCGCGCCGCACGAGACGCTCGGGCCGGCGCGCGTACTGCGCTCGCGGGGCGCCGACCCCGCCGCGGTCGAGGCGCTCGCCGCGCGGCTGGACGCGGCGGAGTCGCCGGCCATCGTGGCCGGCGCCGGGACCGACGGCGCTGCGGGCTGGGCGGCGCTCAGCGCGCTGGCCGAGCGGCTCGGCTGCCCCGTCTTCCAAGAGCCGTTCGGCGGCCAGGCCGGCTTCCCGCAGGACCATCCGCAGTTCGCCGGGCACCTCCCGGCCCGCCGCGCCCGCCTGCGCGAGACCCTCGCGCCGCACGACGTGGTGCTCGTCGTCGGCACCCACGCGTTCCGCCAGTACCCCTACGACCCCGGCCCGCTGGTGCCCGCGGGCACGACGCTGCTCGTGCTCACGCAGGACCCAGCCGAGGCCCACCGCAGCCCGGCCGACCTCGCCGTGATCGGCGACCCGGCCGCGACAGCCGCCGCGCTGGCCGAGGCGGTGGACGCCCGTGAGCCGGTCCCGGTGGCGCCCTGGCGTCCGGAGCCGCTGCCGGCGCCGCGGCCGGGCGAGCCGCTGCGCGCCGGCCACGTCCTCCAGGCCCTGGCCGACCGGCTCCCCCGCGACGCGATCCTGCTCGAGGAGACGCCCTCGAGCCGCCCGGAGCTCCACGCCCGCATCCCGGCCACGACGCCGATGGGGTTCGTCAGCGCGATGGGGATGCTCGGCTTCGCCCTGCCGGCCGCCGTGGGGCTCAAGCTCGCCCGCCCCGATCGGCCCGTGCTCACCGTCACCGGCGACGGCTCGAGCCTGTACCAGATCCTCGCCCTGTGGAGCGCAGCCACCTACGAGGCCGGGGCGCTGTTCGTCGTACTGGTCAACGGCGGCTACGCGATCATGGACCGCCTCGCCGAGCGCACCGGCACGCACGGGCCATGGCCGCGCGTGGACACGGTCGACATCGCCGCGATGGCCCGCGCGCAGGGCTGCGCGGCGGTCCGCGTCACCACGCACGACGAGCTCGAAGCGCAGCTGGACGACGTCCTGCCCGACCTCGCCGAGCGCCGCACCCCGCTGCTGCTGGAGGTCGCGGTGGCGCAGGACGAGACGTTCGATCCCTAAGCGGCGTTCATCGCCTCGAGCACGGTGTGCGTACGCAGCTTCTCGCCGCGCAGCTCGACGCGCACCCGGCCCTGGCGCAGCACGAGCACGCGGTCGCACAGGGAGGCCAGCTCGTCGATGTCCGTCGAGCAGATGACCACGGGCGCGCCGGCCGCCGCCGTCGAGCGGATCAGGGCGTGCATCTCCGCCTTGGCGCCCACGTCGACGCCGCGCGTCGGATCGTCGAGCAGCACGACCGACGGCGCGGCGTCCAGCCACTTGGCGAACACGACCTTCTGCTGGTTGCCGCCGGACAGCGAGCCGGCGCTCTGATCCACGCTGCGCGAGGCGATCCGCAGCCCGGCCACCTGCGCCCGGGCACGCTCGCGCAGCGCGCCCGCGCGCACGATCCAGCCGTCGGCGGCGAGGCCCACCGAGCGGATCTGCGCGATGTTCTCCCACAGCGGCTTGTCGAGCATCAGCCCGAGCCGCCGCCGGTCGCCGGAGACGAGCGCGACCCCCGCCCGCACCGCGTTGCGCAGCCCGCGCGGCACCGACCGCCCGCCAGGCAGCAGCACGGAGCCGGCGTCCGGCCGGGTCAGCCCGCTGATCAGCTCCAGGACCGTGTGGTGCCCGGCGCCCGCCACCCCGGCGAGGCCCACCACCTCGCCGGGGTCGACGCTCAAGGACACCTCCGTGATCCGCCCCGCCACCGTCACCCGGCGCAGCTCCAGCCGTCCGCCGGCCGCGGCCTCGATGTCCGCGGCCACCAGCTCGCGCAGCGACTCGTCCGGCACGGCCTCCCGCGGCTCGCGCTCACCCAGCATCGCCTCGACGATCGCCGGCACCGTCAGCTCTCCGCGCGGGCGCGCGGCCATCGCGACGCTCCCGTCGCGCAGCACCGTGATCTCGTCGCACAGCACCATCACGTCCTCGAGGATGTGCGACACGAACACGACGCCCACCTGGCGGTCGCGCAGCACGCGCAGCACGCCGAACAGCAGCTCGGTCGACTGCGCCCCCAGCGCCGAGGTCGGCTCGTCGAGGATCAGCACCCGCGGCTCGGTGAGCAGCGCCTTGGCGATCTCCAGCAGCTGGCGCTGGGCCAGCGACAGCTCAGCCACCAGCCGCCGCAGCGGGACGTCGAGCCCGAGCTCGGCGAGCACGGGCCGGGCGCGGGCCGCCATCTCCCGGCGCGCGACGAACACGCCCGCGCGGCGCGGCTCGCGCATCGGGTACAGGTTCGACAGCACGTCGAGGTCCGGGAACACGTTCAGCTCCTGCGAGACCACGGCGACGCCGTGGCGCACCGCCTCCGCCGTCGTGGCGAAGCGGACCTCCTCGTCGTCCAGGCGCACGGACCCGGCGTCCGGGGCGAGCGCGCCGGCGATGACCTTCACCAGCGTCGACTTGCCCGCCCCGTTCTCACCCAGCAGCGCGTGCACCGCGCCGGCGCGGACCGCGAAGTCCACGCCGGCGAGCGCGACGACGCCGCCGTAGGCCTTCCGGATGCCCTGCGCCTCGAGCACTAGAGCCCGGGCGGCATCGGCACCAGGTACTTGCTCTGATCGGCGAGCTGCGCCTCGACCTTCGGCTTGAAGAACGCCTCGCGGGTGGCCGCGCTCTGCTGGCGCTGGAGGATCTCGTCGATGTTGCTCTTGTCGACGACCAGCGCGCCCGGGTTCCACAGGCCCGCGGGCAGCGGCTTGCCGCTCTGCGCGGCCTGCGCCATCAGCTTGACCGCCAGGTAGCCCTTCATCCAGTGCTCCGGGGAGACGAGCGCCTGGACGTAGCCCTCCTTGACGCCCTGGAGCGCCACCGGGTCGAGATCGTCGGCACCGACCAGCAGGTGCTTCTGGCCGTTCTGCTTCTGGATCCGGGTCAGCGAGACCGCGGCCTGCGAGCCGGGGCCGACGTAGGCGATCGCGTTCGGGTGCGCCTTCACCTGCGAGCTCCAGGTGTTGTAGTTGTCCGTCGGGCTCTGCTTGGCGTCGAAGACCAGGTACTTCAGGCCCGGGCGCTCCTTCTTCATGACCTGCTCGAAGCCCTGGTTGCGCTGCTCGAGCACGATCAGGCCCGGCGTGTCGGTGCCGATCAGCACCTCGCCCTTGGCGCCCTTCGGGATCTTGGGCAGCAGCGCCTTCGCCAGGTCCTGGCCGATCTCGACGTTGGAGTTCGCGATCAGCAGCTTCTCCGTGTCGAGCGCGCCGGCGGGGGGCGGCGTGTCGACGCCGACCACCGGCACGTTCGCCGCCACGGCGTCCTTGAGCGGGCGCAGGAACAGGTCGGGGGTGAGGGTCATCATGGCCACGCCGTCCTTGGACGCGCGCGAGGCCGCCTGGAAGAGCTGGACCTCCTTCGGCCCGTCCACCGCGGCGGGGGCCGACTCGGTGAGCTGGACGCCGGGTGTGTCGGCGGCCGCCGCCTTGGCCCCGAGCGCCATCTCCTGGGCGAAGTTGGTCGTGGTCGTGGGATAGACGAACGCCAGCTTGACGGGCTTCGCCGATGACGACTTCGTCGAGCCGGTGGTGGTCGACCCCGACGTCTTGCCCGCGCTCTTGTTCGCGGACGAGCAGCCGGCGGCCACGAGCGCGGCCAGCGCGACGGCGGTCAACGTTCTCACGGCGACACCTCTCTCTCCAGGGTGGACATCCAGGTCACTCACTCGAGGCCTGCGCGCCGGTGCCGGCGGCGGCCGCGGATCAGGCTGTCCAGCGCGACCGCGGCGAGGATCACGGCGCCCGTGGCGAACGAGCTCCAGTTGACCGGCACGTTGAAGTAGGCGAGCCCGCTGTTGACCGCGCTCAGCAGGATCGACCCGAGCACGGCTCCGACGACGGTCGCGCTGCCGCCGCGCAGCGGCGTCCCCCCGATGACCGCCGCCGCGATCGCCTGCAGCTCGAAGCCCGAGCCGATGTTGGGATCGCCCGAGACGAAGAACGCGAGCCCGAGCATCCCCGAGAGCCCGCACAGCCCGCCGACGAGCACGAGCGTCTGCACGCGCACGCGCGGGATCGAGATCCCGGAGAACGTGGCCGCGTCCGGGTTGGACCCGATCGAGCGGACCCGATAGCCATACGGCGTGAAGCGCAGCACGGCGGTCAGCGCGATCGCGGTGAGGATCAGCACCCACACGCTCACCGGCAGGCCGGCGAAGTCGCCGCCGACGAACGTGAAGAACGAGTTGTTCGCCGGCAGGCCCGTGACCTGCTCGCCGTCCGACAGCGCCTGCGAGAGCCCGCGGTACATCGACAGCGTGGCGAGCGTGGCCACGATCGCCGGGATGCCGATGAACTGCACCAGGACCGCGTTCAGCAGCCCCAGGCCGCAGCCGAGGACGATCCCGAGCAGCGCGGCCAGCCACGGGTTCATGCCGTGCTGGCAGAACAGCGCGGAGACGATCAGCGTCAGCCCGAACATCGAGCCGACGGACAGGTCGATCTCCCGCATGGAGATCAGGAACGCCATCCCCCCGGCGATGATCCCGACGTAGGCCGCGTTCTGGACGACCTCCTTGAGCTGCCCCCACTCCAGGAAGTTCGGGTGCAGGATCCCGATGAACAGGATCAGCGCCAGGGTGGCGACCAGGACGCTGTTGGACTCGACCTCGAGCAGGCGCCGCCCGACGCCGCCCCAATCCGGGCGCGAACCGCCGTGGTGCTGCTGCTCCGCGTCCCGGACGTCCGGTCCGAGCCCTTCGTGTGCCACCTGTCAACCTCCTCCGGCGCCGAACCTAGCGAAGCCTTCCGCTAACTGTCAAATGTTTGGGGTTTGGCCAAGCGGCTTATAAGCTACAGTATTGTTGACAATCTTGTCACGAGTTGTGAGGAGATGCGTGTGAGCGAGTTCGCCCGGCTTGGGGTCGCGACCGTCTACGAGGCCGCGGGCCGCCAGGGGCTGATCGACGCCGACCTCGTGCAGGTCGTCCCGGGCGCGCGCTGCGCCGGTCCGGCCCGGACCGTGCTGTGCGGCCAGGGCGACAACCTCGCCGTCCACGCGGCGATGGCCGAGCTCCAGGCGGGCGAGGTGCTGGTGCTGACGATGCCCGAGCCGGCGCCGGTCGCGCTGCTGGGCGACCTGCTGGCCACCCAGGCGCAGGTCCACGGTGCCGCCGGTGTACTGGTGGACGCGGCGGTGCGCGACGTCGCGGAGCTGGCCGAGATGGGCCTGCCGATCTGGGCGCGCTGGGTGCGCGTGCGCGGCGCCGACAAGCGCCACCACGGCTGGCTCGACGTCCCGGTCACCGTGGGCGGCGCGGAGATCCGGCCGGGCGACATCGTCGTCATGGACGCCGACGGCGCCTGCGTCGTGACGGCCGAGCGCGCCGGCGCAGTACTGGCCGCGGCCCGCGAGCGCGAGGAGAAGGAGCGCGTCAAGCGCGAGCAGCTCCAGGCCGGCGCGCTGTCCTACGACCTCGACGGGCTCCGGCCATGAGGGGCGACGTCGCCCACCTCGGCCCGGTCGAGCTGCTCAGCCCGCGGCCCGAGGCGAGCCTGGCGTTCTTCCGCGACATCCTCGGCATGGAGGTGGAGAGCCAGGCCGGGCAGTCCGTGTTCCTGCGCGGCTGGGGCGACTACCAGCGCTACTCGCTGATCCTCACCGAGTCGGACACGTCCGGGCTGGCGTGGATGGGCCTGCGGGCCTGGGACGGCGACGCGCTCCACCGGGTGGCCGCGGCGATCGAGGCGGCGGGGCGCGGGATCGGCTGGGAGGGCGACGCCTACCGCTTCACCGACCCGGACGGGCACGAGATGCGGCTCTACCACGAGTGCGAGCGCTACGTCGCCCCGGAGCACCTGAAGCCCGCGTGGCGCAACCAGCCGCAGCGCAACACGGGGCGCGGCGCGGCGGTGAAGCGGCTCGACCACGTGAACCTGCTCACCCGCGACGTGCGCGCGTGCCGGGAGTTCTGCGGCGACGTCCTCGGCTACCGGCACTACGAGGGGATCGCGCTCGACGACGGCACCGAGGGCGGCGCCTGGATGAGCCTGAGCACCGCCGCGCACGAGCTCATCTACGTGCGCGACGCCCGGGACGTGGGCGGGCGGCTCCACCATCTGGCGTTCTGGGTGGACACGCGCGAGGAGTGCCTGCGCGCCGCCGACCTGTTCGTGGACAACGGGGTGTTCGTCGAGGCCGCGCCGTCCAAGCACGGCGTCGCGCAGGGCTTCTTCCTCTACGGCTTCGAGCCGGGCGGCAACCGGATCGAGGTGACCACGGGCGGCTACATGGTCTACGACCCGGACTTCGAGCCGGTGGTGTGGACCGAGGCGGAGCGCGCGCGGGGCCAGTTCTGGGGCGTGCGCACCGTCGAGAGCTTCCACTACTACGGCACGCCGCCCACCGAGCCCGACCGCGAGTACGCCAGGGCGGCCGGCGTCTTCGCCTGACCGCCCTCCCGGCGCAGCACCACGGCCGTGCCGAGCATGGCCACGACCATGCCGGCGAGGCTGGCCGGGTGCAGGCGCTGGCCCAGCGCGAGGGCCGACGCGATCGCCGTCACGGCGGGGACGACGAGCAGCAGCGCCGCGACGGCGCTCGCCGCGTGGCGGCGGACGAGCGTGACGAAGGCCGACAGCGTCACCAGGCCGAGGCCGCCGGCGATCCAGCCGACGCTGAGCCCGAGCTTCGCCGACAGCGCGAACCGGCCACCCACGAGCAGCGCGAGCGGCAGCAGGATGGCAGCCGCCACCCCGTTCTGGACGGCGGCGGCCACGACCGGCTCGGTCCGCCAGCGCTTCTGCAGGACGGTGCCGGCAGAGAGGCCGAGCATGCCGATCACCGTGAGGCCGACGCCGGTCCCGGCGCGGGCGCTGCCCAGCTCGGGCGCGAGGCTGATCGCCACACCGGCCACCCCGACCGCGAGTCCCGCCCACAGCCGCGCGTCCGCGCGCTCCTGCCCGGCGGCCACGGCGAGGCCGGTCGTGACCAGCGGCGAGAGCCCCAGCATCACCAGCGCGCTCAGCGCGGCCGGGACGCCGAGCGCGAATCCCCCGTAGACGCCGCCGAACTGGACGATCTGCAGCAGCAGCGCCAGCACGGCGAGCCGCCCGAACCCGGCCCGCGACGGGCGGGCGTGGCGCAGCGCGAGCGGCGCGGCCAGCACGGTGGCGAGCGTGAAGCGGGCGGCCAGCAGCGGCAGCGGGTCGGCCACCTGGATCGCCACCGCGCCGACCACGTAGCCGGAGGACCAGAGGCAGACGAACAGCGGCAGCAGGAGGCGGTCGGGCATGCCGTTCAGGGTCGCTGCCGGGCAGCGTTGAATCGATCGCAGCTGCGCCCAACCGATAGCGCTCCGTGATCGGTCGCTTGCCGATGGCCCGCGGCCGCGCGAGGATGTGCCGCGTGGACCTCGACCCCGCCCATGTGCGCTCCTTCCTGGCGATCGTCCGCTACGGCGGCTACCACCGGGCGGCGCACGCGCTCCACCTGACGCAGCCCGCGGTGAGCCGGCACATGCGCCGGCTGGAGGAGCAGCTCGGCGCGCCGCTGTTCGCCAAGCGCGGCCGCGGCGTCGAGCTGACGCCCTACGGCGAGCGCGCCGCGGCCGAGCTGGCCGACGTGCTGGCCGCGCACGACGCCGCGCTGGCCCGCTTGCAGCGCGGACGCGGCGACGGCGGCCCGTTCGTGCTGGGGACGATCGAGAACCTGGTCGACCCCGTGCTCCCCGACCTGATCGGCGTGGTCCGCGAGCAGGTGGGCGAGCGGCCGCTGCAGCTGCGGGTCGACCGCTCGTTCGCGCTGGTCGAGCGCGTGGCCCGCGGCGAGGTCGACGCCGCGATCACGCTCGACCCGGGCGACGCGCCCGGAGCGCTGGAGCTCGGGACCGTCGCGCTGCGCTGGTGGGCTGCGCCGGCGCTGGCCGACCGGACGCCGCCGGAGCCGTTCCCGCTCGTGGCCTACGACCCGCCGTGCATGCTGCGCGAGATGGCGATGGGCCGCCTGACCGAGCTCGGCCTGGAGTACACGCTGTGCGGCGAGAGCCCGCACCTCTCGGGCGTGCAGGCGGCGGTGCGCAACGGGCTCGGCTACGCGCTGCTGGCCGCGGGCGCCGACGGCCTGCGGCCGGTCTCCGCCGGGCCGCTCGCGGGCACCATCCCCGCTCGCCTGTGGCTCGTGCTCTCCCCGGGCGAGCGTGCGCTCGCCGCGCCGCTGCGCGCCGCGCTGTGGCGGGCGACGACGCGCCGCGCGCTGCCCCGCGCCGCGCTCCTAGCGCTCGCCGGGGCGGCCGAAGGCGGCGAACAGCCCGGCGCGCGACACCGCGATCTGCTCGAGCACCTCGCGGGCCCGGCCGTCCGGCGCGTCGAGCGCCACGCGGAGCAGGCGGTCGAGGCCGAGCTCGCCGGCGTCGGTGAGCGCGGCGCGCAGGCTGCGCTCGAATCCGGGCCGCACGTCCGTGCCCGGGCGGGCGGGGCGGCGGAGCGCCTCGCCGGTCACGCCGAGCGCGCGCAGCCGGCGGGCCACGATCCCGTCGGCGGTGGCGATCGCCCCGAACAGCAGGTGGCCGCTGTCGATCGTGGCGGAGCCCTGGCGGGCCGCCTCGTCGCGGGCCACGGCGAGCGCCGCCCGGGCGGCGCGGCTGATCTCGGGATCGGGGCGCGGGGCGGGCTCCAAGAACAGCGGCGGCTCCTCCGCCGGGTGAGCGAGCGTGCGGTAGCGCCGGTGTGCGGCCTGGCGCGAGATCCCGACCGCCGCGGCCAGCTCGGCGAAGCTGGCGCCGTTCTCCAGCGCCCGGGTCACCCGGACCCGCTCGAGGTCGGCGAGCTGCCGGCGCAGGGCGGCGAGCGCGCGCAGCGAGTCGAGCGGCGCGGCGGTCAGCATCTGCTCGACCAGGTCGACGATGTCCGGCTCCCGGGCGGCGTGGGGCTCTTCGCTTCGTGCGAGCATGCATGGTCGACAACGCCCGGCACGTCCCAGGGTCGGGTGCGATCGGAAGGAGAGAGTGAGCGACACGGCAGTCACGGTGCGCGGGCGCGTGCCCTCGCGCGCGGAGGCGAGCGGGTTCGCGCGCGAGTACGAGCGCCATCACCAGGCGCTGTACCGCTACTGCCGGTCGATCCTGCGCCACGAGGAAGACGCCCAGGACGCGCTGCAGAGCGCGATGCTGCGGGCGTTCGCCGCGCTGCAGACCGAGCGCCGCGAGCTGGAGCTGCGGCCCTGGCTGTTCCGGATCGCCCACAACGAGTCGGTGAGCATCCTCCGGCGGCGCACCGCGACGTGCGCGCTCGACGACGACCTGCGCGACGACGCCGCGCTCGAGGACCGGGTGCTCGAGCGCGAGGCGCTGCGGCTGCTGCGCGCCGACCTCGCCGGCCTGACCGAGCGCCAGCGCTGGGCGCTCGTCCTGCGCGAGCTCAACGGCCTCAGCCACGGCGAGATCGCCGCGGTGCTCGAGACCTCGCCCGCGGTGGTCAAGCAGGCCATCTTCGAGGCGCGCGGCGCGCTGCTGCGCTGCCGCGAGGGACGGGACACGGCCTGTGCGGACATCCGCCTCGTGCTGTCCGACGGCGACGGCCGCGTCCTGCGCGCCCGGCGGATCCGCGCCCACCTGCAGACGTGCTCCGGCTGCCGCGAGTTCCGCGACGACCTGCGCCGGCGCCCGCGCCGGCTGGCCGCCCTGGCACCGCCGCTCCCGGCCGGGGCGGCGGCCACGCTGCTGCGCGGCCTGCTCGGCGGCTCCGCCGGCGCGGCGTCGGCCGGCGGCGGCGCGACCGCAGGGCTGGCCGCCAAGGCGGCGGTGGCCCTGGCGCTGGCCGGCGGCGCGGTCGCCCTCCACGCGCATCCGCCGCGGCCGGCCCACCGGCCGGCGCCCACGCGGGTCACGCCCCACCGCGCGGCGGCGACCCCGGTGCCGACCGGGACGGCCAGCCCTGGCGAGCACACGGCCGGCGGCCTCGCGAGCCGGCCGACCCCACGGCACACCGCCTCCGCTCCGCCGCCCACCGTGGCCCAGCGCAAGGTCGAGCCGGCCGGCGGCACCCATGCCGTCCCCCGGCAGCCCGCCGCGCCCGTCAAGGTGACGACGGACGCCGCCGCGGCCCCCGCCGCGCAGGCCGAGCAGGACACGGTCAAGACGCAGCCGGGCCAGGCGAAGCGGGACACCGCCGCGCCCGCCCCGCCGGGCCAGGCCAAGCAGCAGACGGTGAAGACACCGCCGGGCCAGGCGAAGCAGGACACCGCCACGCCGCCACCCGGCCAAGCCAAGAAGGACGCTGCCGCGGCCGCGCCGCGGACCCCGCCCGGGCAGGCGAAGCAGGACGCGGGTGCAGTCGCCCCGTCCATCCCGCCGGGCCAGACGAAGCAGGATCCGCCGCGACGGCCCCGCCGGCGCCGCCGGGGCAGGCGATCCCGCCCGGCCAGGCGAAGAAGAACGCCGGCGGGTAGCGGCCGGCGCGCCTCCGGTCGGGACCCCATCCGCGCTCGCGCTCGGGGGCGGAGCTGCCGATCACCGACTCGTCAGCCCCGATTCCCGAGGTTCCCCATGATCGCCCGCATCGCCGTTCTCGCCCTCGCCGCCGCCTGCGCCCTTCCGGCCAGCGCCCAGGCCGCCAAGCCCGACCAGGCCTCCGTCGCCGTCTGCAACGAGGCGGAGAACTCGTTCCGCGGCGGCTACGACATCACCGTCACGAACGACCCCAACCCGCCGGCGTTCCTGCGCGGCGAGCAGATGGCCGTGGGCAACGGCCACGGCGCCGGTCTGGTGAACGCGGCCGCGCACTCCCCGGCGCTCGTCGTCTGCAGCGACGGCGACACCGGCGGCGACGGCGGCGACGGCGGCACCGGGCTGCCCGCTTCCTGAACTCGATCCAACCCTGCGCGCCGGGCGGCGTTGTCTCCCCAGATGCTCACCGAGAATCACAGGAGGCGCTCGATGCGCAGGACGATCATGCTGCTCGGGCTGACCGGCGCGCTCGCCGCGCCGGTCGCGGCCCGGGCGGACACGCCGACGCCGGCCGACACGCAGCAGGCACAGAAGGAGTGTCGCTTCGAGCGCGGCACAACCGACGCAACCCGCGAGGCGTTCCGCGTCAAGTACGGCACGAACAAGAACGGCAAGAACGCGTTCGGCAAGTGCGTATCCGCTACGGCGAAGCAGCAGAGCGCCGAGCGGACCATGGCCGAGGCCAACGCGCCGCAGGCCTGCCGGGCCGAGGAGGGGACGACGCCGGAGAGCAAGGCGGCGTTCCAGCAGAAGTACGGCACGAACAAGAACGGCAAGAACGCGTTCGGCAAGTGCGTCTCGGCCAAGGCGCAGGCGCTCGAACAGGAGGCGGACGCACAGGACAAGCAGGACGCCACCGCGCGCAAGCACGCCGCGCAGTCCTGCGACGCCGAGCGCGGGAGCACCGCCGACACCCGGGCCGCGTTCAAGGCCAAGTACGGCAAGCACGGGCATGACGCGTTCGGGCGCTGCGTCTCGCAGCTGACCAAGGAGGGCGACGGCTCATAGCCGCCGTCCCCGCGCGCCTCGGCTTCTCGCTACGCGGCCGGCGGGCCGCGCGCTCGTCCGCGGTCGCGCGCGGGGGCGCCGAGGCGTTCGCCGCGGTGTACGAGCGCCATCACCAGGAGCTCTACCGCTACTGCCGCTCGATCCTGCGCGACGACCACGACGCGCAGGACGCGCTGCAGAGCGCGATGACGCGGGCGTTCGCCGCGCTGCGCGACGAGCGGCGGGACTTCGAGCTGCGGCCCTGGTTGTTCCGGATCGTCCACAACGAGGCGGTGTCGGCGCTGCGCCGGCGCCGGTCCGACGAGCCGCTGGACGAGCTTCGGGTGGCCGGCGCCACGGTGGAGGAGCGGGCCGCGGCCGGCGCGGAGCTGGCGACGCTGCGCGGCGACCTCGCCGCGCTGCCCGAGCGCCAGCGCGCTGCCCTGGTGCTCCGGGAGCTCAACGGCCTCAGCCACCGCGAGATCGCCCAGGCGCTGGAGCTCACGCCCGAGCTGGTCAAGCAGCAGATCTTCCAGGCGCGCACCGCGCTGATGCAGGCGAGGGAAGGGCGCGAGATGGCATGTGGAGAGGTCCGCCGGCTGCTCTCCGACGGCGACGGCCGCACGCTGCGCGGCACGGGAGTGCGCGCCCACCTGCGGTCCTGCCCGAGCTGCCGCCGCTTCCAGGAGGACCTGGCCCGCCGGCCCGGCGAGCTGGCGCTGCTCGCGCCGCCGCTGCCCGCCGCGGCGGCCGGCGCGCTGCTCGAGCGATTGCTGCCGGCCGGCGTGTCCGCCGCCGGAACGGCGGCCGCGGTGGCGCCGAAGATCGCCGCGTCGCTCGCCGTCGTGGCCGCGGTGGCCGGCGGCGGCCAGTTGGCGCGACATCACGTGCGCCCTGTGCCGCCCGCGGTGCGCCCCGCCACGAGGCCCGCCCCGGTGGCCGCGCGCACGGCGAGCCCGGTGGCCACGGCGGCCCTCACGAGCGCTGCCGCGCCACGCAGCCGCCCGGCACGCCGCAGCGCGCGGACCACCACGCGCCGGCGGCACCCGCACGCCCCGAGGGCGGGCCGCCCCGCGCCTGTGCGGGGGAAGGCGCTCGGCCGGCCGAATCCCGGGCTCGGCCGTGCGGGCGCGCCCGGCCACGGAGGTTCCCTGCCGGGCAGGGCGGCGGACGCGCCCGGGCAGCGCGCGACGACCCGCGGTAAGGCCGGCGCGGCCCACGGTCGCGCCTCCGCCCCGGGCCAGGCGCGGCGAGGCGTCACCCGAACCGGACGATGCCGCGGGCGCTGCGCGCCGTAGCGTCGCGGCTGCCCTACCGGAGGAGAAGAGGTGGACGATGGCCCTGCTGCGGCACCGTGACGACATTTCCGACGGGCGGCGCTTCCAGATGCGGGAGAAGCTCGTCTCGATCGGCGACGACTCCTGGATCGAGGACGATCAGGGCGACCGCGTCTACAAGGTCGACGGCAAGGCCATGCGCCTCCGCGACACCTTCATCCTCGAGGATCGCGACGGGCGGGAGGTCGCGAAGATCCAGGAGCGCAAGCTCCACGTGCGCGGCACGATGGCGATCGAGCGCGACGACCGCCATGTGGCGACGGTGCACAAGGCGCTCGTAGGGATCCGCGATCGCTTCAAGATCGAGGTCGAGGGCGGCGAGGACCTCAGCGCGCACGGCAACTTCGTCGACCACGAGTACAAGATCGAGCGCGACGGCGATTCCATCGCGGCGATCTCGAAGAAGTGGTTCCGGGTGCGCGACACCTATGGCGTCGAGATCCGGCGCGGCGAGGACGAGCCGCTGCTGCTGGCCGTCACCGTCGCGATCGACCAGCTGTCGCACCGCTGACGGCCCCTGCGCTGGGCCATGCCGCCGGTCAGGATTCGAACTGCGACCACAACGGATTAAAAGTCCGGTGCTCTACCGCTGAGCTACGGCGGCCCGCCCGCGACTGTAGCGCGACGCGCGCGCGGAAATCTCCAGTTACGCTGGATCGAAGTGTCCGTGGGGGGAGCTGATGTGGGGCGCCGGCGGCGGCGGAGAACGCCGGAGGTGGCGGAGGGCGAGATCGTCGCCGCCGCCGAGGCGCTGCTGCGCGAGCGGCCGTTTCGCGAGCTCACCGTCGACGAGGTGATGCGGCGCACGGAGCTGTCGCGGCCGTCGTTCTACGTCTACTTCCGCGACCGCCACCACCTGATCCTGCGCGTGGTCGAGCACATCGGCGCCGAGCTGCGGATGATGTCGCAGCGCTGGTACACCGGCGCGGGCGACGGGCCGGCGCTGGCGCGGGAGGCGATTGAGGGGATCGTCGAGGTCTACGGGGAGCACGGGCCGGTGCTGCGCGGGCTGGCCGACGCGGCCGCCGACGACCCGGAGGTCGAGCGTGTGTACGTGGCGCTGGTGCAGTCGTTCGTCGACGTCACGGTGCGCCACATCGAGGCGGAGATGGAGGGCGGCCGCGTGCTGCCGAAGGACGCCCACGAGACCGCCCGCGCGCTCGTGTGGATGATGGAGCGCTACCTCAACCTGTCGCTCGGGCGCGAGCCGTACTCGTCCCGGGAGACCGTGGCCGAGACGCTGGCCACGATCTGGACGCGCGTGCTCTACGGGGTCGTCAATGCTTGAAGTGGCGGCGGTGCGTGAACACCATGCAGATCGCCGGCGGCGTCGGCCGCGGCGACCACCTCGGCGTCGCGCACCGACCCGCCGGGCTGGATGATCGCGGTCACGCCGGCCTCGATCGCCAGCTGCGGGGCCGTCCGGCGAACGGGAAGAAGGCGTCGGAGGCCAGCGCGGCGCCGGCCGAGCGAGCCGGCGGCGCGCGCCTTCTCGACCGCCAGGCGCACCGAGTCGACGCGGCTCATCTGGCCGGCGCCGATGCCGACCGTGCGCCGGTCGCTGGCCAGCACGATCGCGTTGGAGCGCACGTGCTTGCACACCCGCCAGGCGAACAGCAGCTCGCCCCACTCGGCCTCGGTCGGCTTGCGCGTCGGTCACGACCTCCATCTCCGTCGCGCTCCTCGAGCCCGATGTCGCGGTCCTGCACGAGCAGCCCGCCGATCACCTGCTTGAGGTCGCGCTCGGCGAGTCGGGCGTGCGCCGCTCGCCGTCCTCGAGGATGCGCAGGTTCGGCTTGCCGCGACAGCAGCTCCAGCGCCTCGTCGTTGATAGCCGGGCGCGAACAGCACCTCGCGAACTGCTGCGGCAGCGCCTCGGCGAAGCGCGCGGTCGACCGGGCGGTTGACGCAGATGACGCCGCCGAAGGCCGACATCGGGTCGCAGGCGAACGCGCGCCTGGTAGGCCTCGAGCACGGACTCGCCGACCGCCACGCCGCACGGGTTGTTGTGCTTGACGATCGCGCACGCGGGGAGCTCGAACTCGCTGCGACCAGCAGGCGGCGCGGCGTCGAGGTCGAGCAGGTTGTTGAACGACAGCTCCTTGCCGCCGAGCTGGCGCACCATCGACAGCACGTGCATGCGCGCCCCGACCTGCGCGTAGTAGGCGGCGCGCTGGTGCGGGTTCTCGCCGTAGGAGAGGTCGGTGACCTTCTCGAACGCGCGCACGAGCAGCGGCGGGAAGTCGTCCTCGCGCTCGGCGAACCAGCGCGCGATCGCGGTGTCGTAGCGCGCGGTGTAGGCGAACGCCTCGGCGGCGAGGCTCTCGCGCGTGGCCAGCGACAGCCTGCCGTCGGTGTCGCGCAGCTCTGCAGGACGGCGTCGTAGCTCGCCGGGTTGACGACCACGGCGCGCGAAGGCGAAGTTCTTCGCCGCCGCGCGGATCATCGTCGGGCCGCCGATGTCGATGTTCTCGATCACCTCGGCCTCGGTCGCGCCGCGCCGGCGCGGCGGTGCGCCTCGAACGGGTAGAGGTTCACGCACACGAGGTCGACGAACTCGACCTCGTGCTCGGCCGCGGCGGCCAGTGCTCCGCGTCGTCGCGCAGCGGCCAGCAGGCCCGCGTAGAGCTTCGGGTGCAGCGTCTTGACCCGGCCGTCCATGATCTCCGGGAAGCCGGTGAGAGTCGTCGATCGTGCGGACCGTCGAGCCCGGCCTCCTGCGAGCGCGCGCGGCGGTGCCGCCGGTGGAGACGAGCTCGACGCCGAGCTCGGCGAGCCCGCGCGCGAAGTCCACGATCCCGCGTCTTGTCGGAGACCGACAGCAGCGCGCGCCGGACGCGCACCTCACCCGGGCGCGGTCGGCATCGGTCGCGGTCGCGTCTCGGCCATCGGAGGATACACTGGACCCGGCGCGGATCGTCAGGATCGACGCGCACGGCGCCCGCGGCGATCGGCCGCACCGCCTCGGTCAGCAGCTCGTGCTCGATCGGGCGCAGCGCTCGCGCACCTCCGGCGTCGGTGGCGCTCCGGCAGCGCGAGCGCGCGCTGGGCGATCGATCGGCCCGGAGTCGACGCCCTCGTCGACGAAGTGGACGGTCACGCCGAACACCTTGACCCCGTAGTCCAGCGCCTGCTCGACCGCGCGGATGCCCGGGAACGCCGGCAGCAGCGCCGGGTGGACGTTGATCACGCGCTGCGGGGAACGCGGCCAGGAAGCGCCGGCGAGACGAGCTGCATGTAGCCGGCGAGCACGACGAGCTCGACGCCCGTGCTCGGCCAGCCAGTCGGCCATCGCGGCGTCGCGCGCCGGCCGGCCGGCGTAGTCGGCCCGCGGGAACACGCGCGCGCGGCCACGCCGGCCGCGCGCGCCCGCCCAGCGCCGGCGCGCCGCGGCTTGTCGAGCCGACGGCCACGACCTCGACCTCGCGGCCGTGGACCTTGTCGAGGAGCGCCTGGAGGTTCGTGCCCGCGCCCGACGCGAGCACGCCCGACCGCGGCAGGCGTCCGCCATCGACCTCGAGCTTCGGGAAGCGGCCGCCGGTGGAGCGCAGCCGCCCGTCGGCGAGCAGGGCGTCGACGCGCGCCGAGCACCTCGTCGCTGCGCAGGTGCGCGGAACGTGCCGTAGCTGCGGCAGGCCGTCGTAGGAGTGCTTGCGCGACACCTGCGAGCGCCCGCCGCGCAGGATCTCCACCGTCCGCGTGCGCCCCACCGGCCGGGCTGCGCGGCGGTGACGACCTCGACGATGGCGGCGTCGAGGTCGCCGGCGGCGACCGCGGCCGCCTGGCGCAGCGGCGGCGCGGCCGGCGCGCGCCGGCACGCAGCGACGGGTCGCAGACGTCGCAGCACGGGCCGCTCGGCGCCGGCGGCGCGCGGTCGCCGAAGTGGCGCAGGATGGCCGCGCGGCGGCAGTGCTCGCTCCTCGACGCACGCCCAGACCGCGCGGTACTGGCGCCAGCGCACCCGCTCGGCCTCGCTGGCGGCCGAGCGGCAGATCGCGAGCGCGCGCCGGTCCCACGGCGCCGACCACGCGCGCCGGCCAGCCGATCGGGCGCCGAGGGCGCGGGCTGCACGACGCCGGCGCGGGCCAGGTGGCCGACCACGGCGCGCACCGCGTCGTCTTCGTGCCGTCGCGCGGTCAGCGCCGTGACAGCGGCACGTCGTAGCGCGCGCGGGTCGCCGGCCGCGCGCCCGACCAGCGTGCGGGCGACGCGCCGCAGAACGTCGTCGTCCTCGACCGCCGCGCGCTCGATGAAGAACACGTGCAGGCCCTTGTCGCGCGCCGCTGGCGAACAGCAGCGCGCGCGCCGGCTGCCCGTCGCGCCCGCGCGCGGCCGGCCTCCTGGTAGTAGGCCTCGAGCGACGGCGGGCACCGACTGGCGTGGCAGACGGTCCGCACGTCGGCCTTGTCGACGCCCATGCCGAACGCGTTGGTGGCGACCACGACCTCGACCTCGCCGCGCCATGAACCGCGCGCTGCGCCTCGGCGCGCGCGTCGCGCGGCCAGGCCGGCGTGGTAGGCGATGACCTCGACCCCGAGCTCGCGCCCCAGCGCGGCCGGCCAGCCGCTCCGACTCCGCCCGCGTGCCCGCGTAGACGATGGCGGGCCGCGCTGCCGGGTCGGCCAGCGCGGCGGCGATCCGCCGGTGCTTGTCCGCCTCGTTGCGCGCAGCGGACCACCGCGAACGAGAGGTTCGGCCGGTCGAACCCCGTGGCCACGCGCACCGGGTCGCGCAGCCCGAGCCGGGCCACGATGTCGGCCGCCACCTGCGGCGTGGCGGTCGCCGTCGAGCGCCAGGATCGCCTGCGCGCCCGAGCCAGCGCGCCGCGTCGGCCAGCCGGAAGTAGTCGGGCCGGAAGTCGTGCCCCCACTGCGAGACGCAGTGCGCCTCGTCGACCACGAACAGGCCGATCCGCGGCGCTGCGCGGATGCGCTCCAGGAAGCCGGGCGAGGCGAACCGCTCCGGCGCGACGTACAGCAGCCGCACGTCGCCCGGACAGCGCCCGCTCGACCGCCCGCCGGTTCGTCGCCGCGTCCTGCTGGGCGTTGACCAGCGCGACCCGCCCGGGCGCCACGCGCTCCAGCGCCTGCGACCTGGTCCTGCATCAGCGACACGAGCGGCGAGACGACGAGCGTGAGGTCGTCGCGCATGAGCGCCGGCAGCTGGTAGCACAGCGACTTGCCGGAGCCGGTGGGCATCACCACCAGCACGTCGCGGCCGGCGCGCGCGGCCTCCACCGCCTCGCGCTGGCCCGGGCGGAAGGCCGGGAAGCCGAACAGCTCCGCCAGCGCGCCGTCGGCGTCCGTGGCGCGGGCGACCGGCTCCGGCTCGGGCCGGGCGAGGCCGGGGAGGGTCAGTGTCTCCAGTGCCATCGGGACCGGCGACCATATCGGCGCGGCCGGACGCTGCCCGGCCGCGCCGCGCGACTCGTCACACAGGCGTGACGAAGTCGGCGCAGATCAGCGCAGAGACGTCGAACGCAGTGACTAATAGCTCACAACGGGCAGCTCGAACGCGTCCTTGCTGGACGTGCCGGCCAGCGGGTATTCGCCCGTGAAGCAGGCGTCGCAGTGCGAGTCGCGCCGCCGCGCCGATCGCCTCGTAGACGCCACGGAGCGACAGGTAGGCGAGCGAGTCGGCGCCCAGCTCGGCCGCGACCTCGGCCTCGGTGCGGCCGTGGGCGATCATCTCCTCGCGCGTCGACATGTCGATGCCGTAGTGGCAGGGGTGGCGGATCGGCGGCGCGGAGATCCGCATGTGCACCTCGGCCGCGCCGGCGTCGCGCAGCATCTGCACGATCTGGCGCGTCGTGTTGCCGCGCACGATCGAGTCGTCGACGACGACCAGGCGCTTGCCCGCCACGACCTCGGGCAGCGGGTTGAACTTCAGCCGCAGGCCGTGCTTGCGCAGCTCCTGGCCGGGCTGGATGAACGTCCGCGCGACGTAGCGGTTCTTGATGAGGCCGTCGTCCTGGGGCAGCCCGCTCGCGCGGGCATAGCCGCGGGCGGCGGGGTTGCCCGAGTCGGGCACCGGGATCACGAGGTCGGCGTCGGCCGGCGCCTCGCGGGCCAGGATCTCCCCCATCCGCCCGCGCGCGACCTGCAGCCGTGGCCGTCCATGCCGCGAGTCGGGCCGCGCGAAGTAGATGTGCTCGAACACGCACAGGGCCTGCGCGCGCGGACTGGACGGCCTGGCGCGTCCGGATGCCGCCCGGCGCCGAGCGAGACGACCTCGCCCGGCTGGACGTCGCGCAGGCAGCTGGGCGCCGATGATGTCGAACGCGCAGGACTCCGAGGCGACGCAGTAGCGCGTCGTCGTCGAGCATGCCCAGCGACAGCGGCCGCAGCCCGAGCGGGTCGCGGAACGCGACGACCCGGTCCTTGGTCATGACCACCGTCGAGAAGGCGCCCTCCAGCCGGCGGCATCACGTCGGCCAGCGCGTCCTCGATGCGTGTCCGCCGGGTGCGTGGACAGCAGCGCGGCGATGATCTCCGAGTCGGAGGTCGAGCGGAACGCGACGCCGCGGCCGCGCAGCTCGGCGTGCAGCTCGACGGCGTTGATCGAGGTTGCCGTTGTGGGCCAGCGCCACCTCGCGCCGGTCGGCGCCGCGCAGACCGGCTGCGAGTTCTCCCACGAGCTCGCGCCGGTGGTCGAGTAGCGGACGTGGCCGATCGCCATGTCGCCCCGCAGCGCGCGCAGCTTCTGCTCGTCGAAGACCTGGTTGACGAGGCCCTGGTCGCGCATCGGTCATGATGTGGCCGCCCGGTCGGCGGCGGCGATGCCGGCCGACTCCTGTCCGCGGTGCTGGAGCGCGTAGAGCGCGAAGTAGGTGAGCCGCGAGACGTCGTGCCCGGGCGCGTAGATGCCGAAGACCCCGCACTCGTCGCGCGGGCCGTCACGGTCATCGGGGAGGGGTTCGGCGAGCAAGGCGGATCGGCCGGGGCGACTGCGCTGTGGACCACCGGCCTGGCGCAGGCTAGCAACCCGACCGGCGGCGCCGGTGCGCGTCCACTAGCCTTCAGGGCGCCTCGCCGCCGCGGCCTGGCCAACGCCGCGGCAGCCAATACCGACCCGAGGAACGGGATAACCATGGCCATCGAAACGCCTGTCCAGATCCCCCGTCAGCGCATCAAGGAGCTGATCGAGCGCGAGGAGGCGCAGCTCAACGAGCGCACGCGCGCGTCGCGCGAGATGTACGAGCGCGCCGCGCAGTCGCTGGCCGGCGGCGTCGCCTCGTCCTACCAGGCTGCGCGACCCGTGGCCGATCTACCTCGAGCGCGGCGACGGCCCGCAGGTCTGGGACGTCGACGGCAACGAGTGCTGCGACTTCCACAACGGCTTCGGCTCGATGGTGCAGGGCCACGCGCACCCGGCGATCGCGCGCGCGGTCGCGAGCGCTCGCGCTCGGCACGCACTTCGCCGCGCCGACCGAGGACGCGATCGTCGTCGCCGAGGAGCTCGCGCGCCGCTGGGGCCTGCCGCAAGTGGCGCTACGTCAACTCCGGCTCCGAGGCGACGATGGACGCGATCCGGATCGCCCGCGGCCTACACCGGGCCGCGACACGATCGTGAAGATCTTCGGCTCCTACCACGGCCACCACGACGCGCGTGATGGTCTCGATCGGCGTCGAGTACGACCAGATCGGCGACCGCGACGACCTCGCCGTCGCTGCCCTACGGCGCCGGCATCCCGCAGGCGGTCGTCGACCTGACGATCCCGGTGCCGTTCAACGACGCCGAGCGCGATGGAGCGCCGGATCGAGCGGCTCGCCGAGCGAGGGCCGCAAGCCCGCCTGCGTGATCATGGAGGCGGCGATGATGAACCTCGGGGTCGTGCTCCCCGAGCCCGGCTACCTCGAGGCGGTGCGCGAGATCACGCAGCGGCACGGCATCGTGCTGATCTTCGACGAGGTCAAGACCGGCCTCGCGATCGCCGCCGGCGGCGCGATCGAGCGCTTCGGCGTCACGCCCGACCTCGTCACGCTCGCGAAGGCGCTCGGCGGCGGGCTGCCGACCGGCGCGATCGGCGGCACCGAGGAGGTCATGGCGGTCGTCGAGGACGGCACGCGTCTACCAGGTCGGCACCTACAACGGCAACCCGCTCGGCGATGGCGGCCGCGCGCGCGAGCCTGCTCGAGGTCCTGACGCCGGACGCCTACGCGCACCTCGACGCGCTCAACGACCGCATCGCTCGCCGGCTGCCAGGCGCGTGATCGAGACGCACGGCCTCCCGGGCTACGCGGTCGGCGTCGGCTCGAAGGGCTGCGTCACGTTCTCGCCGAGCCAAGATCGTCGACTACGAGACCTTCAAGGCGAACCAGGACGCGGACGCTGCCGAGCTCGCCTGGCTCTACAACATGAACCGCGGCATCTTCATGACGCCCGGGCCGCGAGGAGGAGTGGACGCTGTCGGTCACGCACGACGACGAGGCCGTCGACACCTACGTCGCAGGTCTTCGAGGCGATGGCCGACGAGCTGATGGCGTAGGCCGCCGTGCGGCCGCGCCCTACCGGGCGCGGCCGCTACGCACGGACGAGACGGCGGGCCGGCGCGACAGCCCGCCGCTCCATCGACGTGAGCCGGACCGCGGCGACGGCGGCCATCGCGCACACGACCTGGATCACGAACGGGCCTCCGCCGTGGTGCCCCCAGAGGATCAGGCTCCCGGCGAGCGCGCCCAGCCCGGCGGCCGCGACCGAGGCGGCCGACCGCGTGCCCGCCAGCCCGGCGAGCGCGGCGATGGTCGCGGCGAGCGTGGCGCCGGCGAGGGCCCCGGTGTCGACGTGGTCCTGCGCGCGCAGCCACTGCTCCAGGGCGCCGCCGGCGAGGCCGGCGAGCGTGCCCAGCAGTGCGCCGAGGGCGAACGCGCGGACCGCAGCGCGCGTGCCGCGGGCCACGAGCCTCGCCGCCCCGGCCGCGCAGGCCGCGAACAGCGCCCACTCGATCGCGTGCAGCGCCCCCAGCCAGGCCAGCGCGCCGGGCGACGACGCGTCGTCCAGCAGGGTGGGCCAGTGGTGCTTGACCGCGAGCGACAGGTCCCGCACCGGGGCGGCGAGCGCGGCGATCAGCAGCAGCGCGGCCAGCGCCGCCGGCAGGGCGAAGCGGACGTCGAGCCGCCGGCCGACGGCGCCGATCAGGAACTCCGCCTGCGCGTCGCGCTGCGGCCCCTCGTCGATCCGGTAGGCGGTGCGGTCGAGCAGCGGCTGCACCTCCTCGGGGAGCTCGGCGTGCCGCGGCAGCGCGGCACCGCCGACCAGCACGGGGAAGACGGCCACGTCGGGACGGCGCAGCGCGGTGGCGATCTCGAAGCGCAGCAGGTCGTCCGGGTCCTCCAGCCGGTTGCTGCCGTCCGCGTCGCGGCGCAGCCAGTCGGGACCGATGATCACCACCGCGACCGCGCAGCGCGCCAGCGCGGCGTCGATCCGGTGGCGGTAGGCGTCCCCGGGCAGCGAGCGCTCCACGTCCCTGAACACCTGGTCGCCGAAGGCACGGCGCAGGTCGCGGTAGAGGTTCGTCGCGTAGCCGCCGCCATCGTCGCGCCGGTAGGAGATGAAGATGCGGTCCACGTCCCGTGTGAGGCGCGGGACCTGCCCCCTGATACGTCAGCGGGCGCGCCACTCCCGGGCGAGGATGGCGTAGATCGCGGTATCTCCCCATTCGCCCTTGAACCACAGGTCCTCGACGTGGTGCGCCTCGTGGCGCATGCCGAGACGGCGGCACAGCGCGGCCGACGCGGTGTTGCGCGGGTCCAGCTGGGCGAAGACGCGATGGCGCTCGAGCTCGCCGAAGGCGAGGTCGAGCAGAGCGCTCGCCGCCTCGGTCATGTAGCCGCGGCGGTGGTGGGCGCGGTGCAGCGACCAGCCGATCTCGCCGTTCGGGCCCTTGAGCTTGAAGTACAGGTCGCCGATCACCCCGGGGGCGTCGGCGCGTTCGATGGCCAGCTGCCAGAAGTCGCCCTCGCCGGCCAGGGTGAGCGCCTGCGAGAACTTCGCCGCCTTCTCGACCACCTCGTCGCGGGTGCGCGGCTCGAACGGCTCGTAGCGGACGACCTCCGGGTCGGACTGGTAGGCGTGCAGGTCGTCGACGTCGGCCGGCGTGATCGCCCGGATCACGAGCCGCGGCGTGCGCAGCGGCGCGGCGAACGTGAGGGGCAGCGCCACGTCAGTGCAGGAGCTCGGCCAGGCCGCCCGAGTGCGCGCGCTCGAGGTCGATCAGCGGGAGGCTGAGCGCGCCGTCGACCGTCAGCGCGTCGCCGCCGACCTCGCCGATCACGCGGGCGGCGGCGCCGAACGCCCGCAGCGCGCCCGCGTCGCCGGACACCAGGAACGCGCCCGGGCCCTCGCCGAAGAGCTCGGCGGCGGCGAGGCCGGAGACGGTGGCGCCGAGCCCGCCGGCCAGGGCGCTCTCGGCCAGGGCGACGGCCACGCCGCCCTCGGCCACGTCGTGGGCCGAGTGCAGCGCCCCGGCGCGTACCGCCTGGCGGACCGCGGCGTGCAGGGCCTTGAGCTCGCCCAGCTCGGCGGCGGGCAGCGGGCCGGCGACCGGCTCGCCGCGCAGCTTGGCCAGCTCCGAGGCGGCGGAGGACGGCGCCCAGGAGCCCGCGGCGATCAGCGCGACCGCGGCGCCCGGCGTGGTGAAGCCGAGCCGGCCGGCCCGCGCCGCGTCGGGCAGCTCGCCCACCAGGCCGACCACCGGCGTGGGGTAGATCGGGCCCTCGGCGCCCTCGTTGTAGAGCGAGACGTTGCCGCCGACCACGGGGATGCCGAAGGCGCGGCAGGCGTCGCCCAGGCCGGCCACGGCGCGGGTGAGCTGCCAGGCGATGTGCGGCTTCTCCGGGTTGCCGAAGTTCAGGCAGTTGGTCAGCCCGAGCGGCTCCGCGCCGACGCAGGCCAGGTTGGCCGAGCACTCGAGCACGGCCTCGACCGCGCCGCGATACGGGTCGGCGGCGACGCGCCGGCCGTTGCCGTCGATGGCCACGGCGATCGCGGGGCGCGCGCCGTTTCCGCCCGGCAGCAGCAGCACGGCGGCGTCGGCCTGCTCGGGCCGGCGCACGGTGCGCGAGCCGACGACGCAGTCGTACTGCTCGAACGCCCAGCGCCGCGACGCGAGGTTGGCCGAGGAGAGCAGCGCGAGCAGGACCTCCGCCGGGTCGTCCGCGGCGAGCGTGCGCTCCGGCACGGGGTACACCGGGCGCGCGGGCTCGGCCGGCTCGAGGTCGTAGGCCGGGCACTCGTCGACCAGCGCGGTCACCGGGAGGTCGCCGGCGAGCCGCTCGCCGTCGAACACGCGCAGCCGGCCCGTGCCGGTCACCTCGCCGATCGCGGTGGCGTTGACCTCCCAGCGCGCGCACACGGCGAGCACGTCGTCGACCCGCTCCGGCTCGACCACGCACAGCATCCGCTCCTGCGACTCGCTGACCATGATCTCGAACGGCTGCATCTCCGGCTCGCGCAGCGGCACGCGGCGCACGTCGAGGTCGATGCCCACGCCGCCCTTGGCCGCCATCTCGGCCGAGGACGAGGTCAGCCCCGCCGCGCCGAGGTCCTGCAGCGCCACCAACAACCCGCGGTCGAGCAGCTCGAGCGAGCACTCGAGCAGCTTCTTCTCCTCGAACGGGTCGCCGATCTGCACGGACGGCCGCTTGTCCTCGGAGTCGTCGAGCTCGGCGCTGGCCAGCACGGACGCGCCGCCGATCCCGTCGCGGCCGGTGCGCGCGCCGAACAGCACGATGACGTTGCCGACGCCCGCGGCGGCGCTCCGGATGAGCCGCTCCGTCTCGATGAGCCCGACGCACATCGCGTTGATGAGGCAGTTGTGCTCGTAGGGGCCCTCGAAGTAGATCTCGCCCCCCACGGTGGCCACGCCGATCGAGTTGCCGTAGTGGCCGATCCCGGCCACCGCGCGCTCGAGCAGGTAGCGCGAGCGGGGCGACGACGGCTCGCCGAAGCGCAGCGAGTCGAGCACGGCGATCGGCCGCGCGCCGATCGCGAACACGTCGCGCAGGATCCCGCCGACGCCGGTCGCCGCACCCTGGAACGGCTCGACCGCGCTCGGGTGGTTGTGCGACTCGACCTTGAACGCGCAGGCGAGCCCGTCGCCCACGGACACCGCGCCGGCGTTCTCCCCCGGCCCGAGGACGAGCCGCGGCCCCTCGGTGGGCAGCGTCTTGAGCAGCCGCCGCGAGTGCTTGTAGCCGCAGTGCTCGGACCACATCAGCGAGAACACGGCCAGCTCGACCTCGTTGGGCTCGCGCCCGAGCTTCTCCACGATCAGGTCGTACTCGGCGTCGGTGAGGCCGAGCTCCTGATGAGGTCGGATGATCGGGGTGGGGCGGAGGGGCTGCATCGCCTTATCTACACGGGGAGGCGGGCGGCCGAGAGGAACAGCTGCAGCCCGTCGGCCGAGCCTGTCAGCGGGTCGACCGCGTGCTCGGGGTGCGGCATCAACCCGACGACGTTGCCCGCGGCGTTGCTCACGCCGGCGATGTCGCGCGCCGAGCCGTTGAAGTTCTCGCCCGCGGCGTAGCGCAGCACGACCTGGCCGTTGGCCTCGAGCTCGTCCAGCACGGGGTCGGGCGCCCAGTAGCGGCCGGTGGTGTGCTTGGCCGGGATCGACAGCCGGTCGCCGACGGCGCACGCGCCCGTCCACGCCGTGGACGCGTTCACCACCTCGACCGCGACCTGCCGGCAGGTGAACCGCAGCGACGTGTTGGGCAGCAGCGCGCCGGACAGCAGCCCGGCCTCGCACAGCACCTGGAAGCCGTTGCAGACGCCCAGCACGAGCCCGCCGTGGCGGGCGAAGCGCTCGACCTCCTCCATCACCGGGGCGAAGCGGGCGATCGCCCCCGCGCGCAGGTAGTCGCCGTAGGAGAAGCCGCCCGGGACGATCACCGCGTCGACCCCGCGGAGGTCGCGGTCGCCGTGCCACAGCAGCTCGGCCTCGCCCACCCGGCGCGCCGCGAGCAGCGCGTCGACGTCGTCGCACGACCCGGGGAATCTGACGACTCCGAACTTCACGAGACGATCTCGTAGTCCTCGATCAACGGGTTCGCCAGCAGCTTCTCGCACATCTCCGGCACCCGCGAGGCGTCGGGCACGTCGAGCTCGACCAGCCGGCCGACGTGCACGCGCGACACGCCCTCGAACCCCAGCGCCGGCAGCGCCCGCTCCACGGCCTGGCCCTGCGGGTCGAGGATCCCGGCCTTGGGCCGGATGAGCACCCTCACGCGCACACGCGGTCCAGCCACGCGCCGAACGGCTCGCCGGCCAGGCGCTCGTACGCGGTCACGTAGCGCTCGCGGGTGGCCGCGACGACGACGTCCGGGATGGCCGGCGCCGGCGGCGCCTTGTCCCAGCCCGTGCCGGACGCCCAGTCGCGCACGTACTGCTTGTCGAACGACGGCTGGCCGCGCCCCGGCGCGTACTCGTCCGCCGGCCAGAAGCGCGAGGAGTCCGGCGTGCAGACCTCGTCGCCCAGCGTGAGCGCGCCGTCGCCGTCCAGGCCGAACTCGAACTTCGTGTCGGCCAGGATGACGCCGCGCTCCCGGGCGTGCGCGGCCACCGCGGCGTACACGGCGAGCGAGACGTCGCGGAGCTGCGCCGCGAGCGCCTCGGAGCCGACCAGCTCGACGGTCTGGGAGAAGTCGATCGCCTCGTCGTGGCCGACCTCGGCCTTCGTCGACGGCGTGTAGATCGGCTCCGGGAGCTGCTCCGACTCCTGCAGCCCGTCCGGCAGCGCGATGCCCGACACGGCGCCGGTGGCCCGGTAGTCCTTCCACCCCGAGCCCGTGATGTAGCCGCGCACGACGCACTCCACCGGCAGCATCCGCAGCCGCTTGACCCGCAGCGCGCGGCCGCGCAGCTCGTCCGGCACGCCGTCCGTGGCCGAGATGAAGTGGTTGGGCACCAGGTCGCGCGTCAGCCCGAACCAGAGCACGGACAGGCCGGTCAGCACCTTGCCCTTGTCGGGGATCGGCGTCGGGTGCACGACGTCGTAGGTGGAGATGCGGTCGGAGGCGACCATCAGCAGGTCGCCGCCCAGGTCATAGAGCTCCCGGACCTTGCCGGAATGCAGGAGCGGCAGCGTCGGCGTCACCCGCCCCAGGCTACATAACGCCTCGGACCCCAGCCCTACAGGTCGTACGGAAAGTCCGTCAGCACCTCGCAGCCGTCCGCGGTGACCACGACGAGGTCCTCCAGCCGGCAGCCGCCGAACCCGCGCCGGTAGCAGCCCGGCTCGAGCGTGATCACGTCGCCCGCCATGAGCTCGTCCCCGAGCCGGCCGAGGTTCGGCCGCTCGTGCACCTCCAGCCCCACGCCATGGCCGAGCGCGTGGAAGTAGCCGTCCTCCAGGATCTGCCCCGGCGGCTTGGACAGCTGCGTGGGCTGGCCCGCCTCGATGTAGGGCTCGCACGAGCGCTCGAACAGCGCCCGGCCGTGGGCGCCGGCGCGGACCTCCGGATAGACGCGGCCCAGCGACTCGCGCGTGAGCCGCCAGAACTCGCCCAGCTCGGCCGGCGGGGCGCCGCCGCCCGCCACGAACGTGCGGGTCATGTCGGCGTAGCAGTGCGATGCCTTGTCGCGCGGCCAGATGTCGACCACGACCGGCTCGCCGGCGCCGATCGCGCCGTGGCCGGACTCGTGCCCGACCGCCGACTGGGCGCCGTGCGAGACGATCGCCGCGTCCTCCAGCTCGCACCCGCGCTGCTCGCACGCCTCCCGCATCGCCGCGCGGACCTCCTCGGACGTCAGCCCGGCGCGCAGCTCGCGGATCAGCTCCGCCGCCACGGCCATGGCCGCGTCCGCCGCCTTCTGGGCGCGGCGGATGCCGGCCAGCTCCGCCGCCGTCTTGACCCGCCGGCGGTTGACGAACAGATCGGCCTCGACGGTCAGCGGCAGGCCGGCCGCGCGCAGGTGGTCGGCGGCGAACAGCGGGAAGTCCGGCGGGACGGCCGCCGCGCCGATGCCCAGCTCCCGGCACGCTCGCAGGCACAGCTCGGCCTCCAGGGCGACGGTGTCCAGCTTGGCTTCGATCAGCTCCTCGATGCCCAGGCCCGTCGGGTCGAGCACCTCCAGCCCGAGCGCCGAGACCTTCTCCGCCTCCAGCACCGAGACCGTCGCGGCGCGCCGGCCCTCGTGCTCCAGGTAGAGGAACGGGTCGAGGATCGGCAGCGGGACCTCGTGGAACAGGTCGGCGGAGTGCTCCGGCGAGCCGTACATCAGGACGGCGGGCATCCGATCACCTCCAGGCGCGCCAGCGCCTCCGGCACGTGGCGCGTGTAGTAGCCGTAGTCGAAGACCGCGTCGAGGTCGAGCGCGACGCCCTCGCGCTCGAGCAGCTCCCGCAGCGGCGTGGCGGTGTCCCAGGCCTGCTGGGCCAGCCGCTGCACGATCCGGTACGCGTCGTCGCGCTGGGCGCCGCTCGCCACGAGCGCCAGCAGCACGCGCTGGGAGAACAGCGCGCCGGACGTCAGCTCGAGGTTGGCCCGCATGCGGTCGGCGTGGACGACCATGCCGCGGACGATCCGCAGCGCCAGCGCGAGCATCTGGTCGAGCAGGATCGTCGCGTCCGGCAGGACGATCCGCTCGGCGGACGAGTGCGAGATGTCGCGCTCGTGCCACAGCGCCACGTCCTCCAGCCCGACCTGGGCGTGGCCGCGCAGCACGCGGGCCAGGCCGCAGATGCGCTCGGACACCACTGGGTTGCGCTTGTGCGGCATCGCGCTCGAGCCCTTCTGGCCCGCCCGGAACGGCTCCTCGACCTCGCGCACCTCCGTCCGCTGGAGGTGCCGGATCTCGGTGGCGAAGCGCTCCAGCCCGGCGCCGGCCAGCGCGAGCGCGCTGCAGCAGCTCGGCGTGGCGGTCGCGCGGCACGACCTGCGTGGAGATCGTCTCGTGCGCGAGCCCGAGCCGGGCCAGCACGCGCGCCTCGTACGCCGGGCCGAGCGTGGCGTAGGTGCCCACGGCGCCGGAGATGGCGCCGGTGGCCGCCTGGGCGAACGCCCGCTCGAGCCGCTCGGCGTTGCGGTGCGCCTCCATCGCGTAGCCGCGCGAGCTTGAGCCCGAACGACGTCGGCTCGGCGTGGACGCCGTGGGTGCGGCCGACGCACAGCGTGCCGGCGTGCTCGCGCGCCTTCTCGGCCAGCTCCCAGGCCAGCGTCCGGGCGGCCGGGACGAGCAGCGCGCCCGCGCGCTTGAGCTGGAGCGCCAGCCCGGTGTCGACCACGTCCGAGGACGTCAGCCCGTAGTGGATCCAGCGCCCGGCCGGGCCGGCGGAGGCGGCGAGCACGTCGACGAACGCCGCGGTGTCGTGGTCGGTGACCTGCTCGCGCTCGTTGATCGCGTCGACGGTGAACGTCGCTGCGCGGATCGCCTCCAGCTCGGCGCCGGTCGGCCCGTCCAGCTCGGCTCGCGGCGGCGACCTCGACCTCGCGCATGGCGGCGAAGCGGGCCTCGTCGGTCCAGACGGCGCCGATCTCGGGACGGGTGTAGCGGGCGATCATCGGCGCCGGATCGTAGCCTCCGGACCATGACGCGCCGGATCCTCCTGGTCGAGGACAACGCCGGGGACGCCCAGCTGATGCGGATCGCCTTCGCCGAGGCGCTCGCCGGAGGCGCGGCTGTCGGTGGTCAGCGACGGCGAGACCGCGGTCCGCACGCTGCTGGACGGCGGGACGCCGCCCGACCTCGTGCTGCTCGACCTCAACCTGCCGCGGCTGTCGGGGCACGAGGTGCTGGCCGCCGTCCGCGCCGCGCCGGACGCGGCGGCGCGCCGGATCCCGGTCGTCGTCCTGAGCTCCTCCCGGGCGGCGGCCGACGTCCGGCGCACCTACGAGCTCGGCGCGACCCACGTGGCCAAGCCGCAGGACATGGACGAGCTGCTGGCCATCGCCGAGGCGATCGCCCGCTACTGGTTCGCCACGGTCACGCTGCCTTAGGGGTTCGGTGAAGAATGGGCGGTGCGCCTGATGTGGTGCAGCCGTGGATGCCTCGGGCCGCCCGCGACCGCGATGCGTGCCTCTGGCACGTGAGCCTCGCGAGTGGCGCGAGGCGCCGCGGATGCGCCGCAGCAGGCGTGCCGGAATTCTTCAACGGGCCCCTCTAGGCGGAGAGGATGCGCGCGGCCAGCACGGCGGCGTTGCGGGCGTTGTCGACCCCGACGCAGGCGACCGGGACGCCCGGCGGCATCTGGGCGATCGAGAGCAGCGCGTCGAGCCCGCCGGCGACGGACTTCGACGACGTGAGCGGCACGCCGATCACCGGCAGGTCGGTGTGGGCGGCGACGACGCCGGGCAGCGCCGCGGACAGGCCGGCGCCGGCGATGATCACCTTCAGCCCGCGCATGCGCGCGTTCTTGGCGTAGTCGGCGACGGTGTCCGGGTCGCGGTGGGCGGACATCACGCGCGATCTCGTGCGAGGATCCCGCGCTCGCTCAGCTCCTTGGCCGCGGCCTTCTCCATCGCGGGCATGTCGGACTTGGAGCCCATGACGATGCCGACCCGCGGGGCGTCGACCGCCAGGTCCTCGAGCTGGAGCTCGGTCTCGGTGGCCGGCTCGCTCAGTCTGCCTCGCCGGTAGCCACGCCTTCGTCCGCCCTCCGCCCGGGGCTCACCGCTCGCTCGCGATGTCGCGGCGCAGCTGCCTGCCGTCGAAGTCGATCACGTCCGCGGCAGCATACGCGGCGGCCGCGGGCGGCGTCGGCGTCGTCGCCCAGCGCGGTGACGTTGAGCACGCGGCCGCCCGCGGTGACGACGGCGCCGTCGTCGCGCCGCGCCGTGCCCGCGTGCGTGACCTCGACGCCCGCGGGTACGCGCGTCGAGCCCGGTGATCGCGTCGCCCGACGACGACGAGGCCGGGTAGCCGCGCGAGGCCAGCACGACCGTCACGGCGGCGCGCGGGTCCCACTCCAGCGTCCGCGCCCGCCAGCCCGCCGGGCCGCGTCGCGCGCTGCAGCAGGTCGAGCAGGTCCGAGCGCAGCCGCGGCAGCACCGCCTGGGTCTCGGGATCGCCGAAGCGGACGTTGAACTCGAGCACGCGCGGCCCGGCGGCGGTGAGCATCAGGCCGGCGTAGAGGACGCCGTGGAACGGGCGTGCCGCGGCGGGCGCAGCTCGTCGACCACCGGCTGGTGGACCGTGGCGCGGATCTCGCTCCACGGCGCGCGTCGACCCCGGCGACCGGCGAGTAGGCGCCCATGCCGCCGGTGTTCGGGCCGGGGTCGCCGTCGCCGATGCGCTTGTAGTCGCGCGCGGGGGCCAGCGGCAGCGCGCGCTCGCCGTCGCACAGCGCCAGCAGCGACAGCTCCGCGCCCTCGAGGTACTCCTCCACCACCACGGGCATCGTCGCCGAAGCGCCGCGCCGACGAGCATCTCCTCCAGCGCGGCGCGCGCCGCGGCCTCGTCGGCCGCGATGACCACGCCCTTGCCCGCGGCCAGCCCGTCGGCCTTGATCACCACCGGGTAGCGGTCGATCGCCGCCATCCCGGCCTCGACGCTCGTCGACCACGCGGTGCGCGGCCGTCGGCACGCCGGCCGCCGCCATGACCTCCTTGGCGAAGGCCTTCGAGCCCTCCAGCCGCGGCGGCCGCCGCGCTCGGGCCGAAGCACGGGACGCCGGCCGGCCAGCGCGTCGGCGAGGCCGTCGACGAGCGGCGCCTCGGGCCCGACGACGACGAGGTCGACGCCCTCGGCGCGCGATCGCCGCCGGCGTCGCCGCGCCGTCGAGCGGCGCGTCGGCGGCGATCCCGGCGTTGCCCGGCGCGCAGAGCACCTCCGGCGCCTGCGGCGAGCGCGCGAGCGCGCGGACGATCGCGTGCTCGCGCCCGCCGCCGCCGATGACGAGGACCTCTCAAAGGGACGCGATGAAGTCGTCGATCGGGATCGCCGATCAGCGTCTCGTAGTGCCCGGTGCCGCGCGAGCCGAGCTCGAGCGAGATGCGGGCCATCGTCTTCTCGTCCGGCGCCTCGACGATGTTGACGAAGTCGAAGCTGGCCGAGCGTGGCCCACTGGGCCTTGACCTCGGCGCCGAGCTGCTCGACCTCGCTGGTTGACCTCGCGGATGCGCTGCGGGTTGTTCTTGACCGTCTGGATGCCCTCGGGCGTGAGCGTCGAGAGCATGATGTAGGTCGGCACGGCGTCCTCCTCACCGGATCGGTCATGCCCTTCTACCGAACCTCTGCGGCTCGTGCGGTGTTCCACGCGGCGATGGTCCTGCCGCATCGTCACGCGCGGCCGCGCTCATGGCGGCGCTCGGGCCCGCTGCCGCCGCAGCGGTCGCGCAGCCGATCCTCGACGCCGCTCGCGCGCCTGCTACGTCGCCGCCCAGGCCGAGCCAGACCGCAGCCCGTGACGGTCGACGCGCACGGCTTCACGCCGTGCGCGCTGGTCGACGTCTACGTCGACGGCGCGCTCGAGCCCCGGGCGCCTGGGCTCGCGCAGCCGCAGGCCGACGCGCAACGGCGACGTGACGCGGCTCGGTGCCCGCGCCCGACTGCCGATCGGCGCGCAGCCCGTCACGATGACGGTGTCCGACGCGCGCAGCGGGCGACGCGGGTCACGGCCTCCAGCTTCGTCACGCTGCTCGCGGTCGAGCAGTGCCCCGCAGCGCGCGACGCGGCGCGCGCGGTGCGCTTCGAGGGCCGCGGCTTCACCTCACGCCGGTGCGGTCTACGCGCACTACGTCTACAAGGGCGCTCGCGCAAGACGGTGCGGCTCGGCGAGCACGCACGGCGCCTGCGGGTCGTTCTCGCGCCGATCGCGCCAGTTCCCGTTCAAGGCGCGACCGACGGTCGGACGCTGGACCATCCAGTTCGACCAGCAGCGCCACTACAGCCCGGTCGCGCCCGTGTTCGTGCGGCTGCCGATCAAGGTCAGCCGCACGATCGGGCAGCCGCTAGCTCAGATCACCATCGGCTCGGCGAGCCGGCCGTGCGGCTCGAACCGCAGGTCGCTCGCCGTCGGCGTCCACGACGGACGTGTCGCCGGCGCGCGAACTCGCCCTCGAGCAGCCGAGCGCCAGCGGGTCGACCAGCCGCTTCTGGATCACGCGCTTGAGCGGCCGGGCGCCGTACGTCGGGTCGTAGCCGAGGTCGCCGAGCAGCGTCGCGGGCGCCGTCGGTCAGCTCGACGCTCGATCCCGCGCTCGGCGCACGCGGACGATCAGGCGCGCCACCTGCAGGTCGACGATCTGCGCCGAGCTGCTCGCGGCGTCAGCGGCGTCGAACTCGACGATGTCGTCCAGGCGGTTGATGAACTCGGGCTTGAAGCTGCGCCTCCGCGCCCGCCCGGCCGCCCGGGATGTTCGAGGTCATGATCAGCACGGTGTTCTTGAAGTCGACCGTGCGGCCCTGGCCGTCGGTCAGGCGGCCGTCGTCGATCACCTGCAGCAGGATGTTGAACACGTCGGGGTGGGCCTTCTCGATCTCGTCGAGCAGGACGACGCGAGTACGGGCGCCGGCGCACGGCCTCGGTGAGCTGGCCGCCCTCCTCGTAGCCGACGTAGCCGGGCGGCGCGCCGACCAGCCGCGAGACGGAGTGCTTCTCCATGTACTCCGACATGTCGATGCGGACCATCGCGTCCTGGGAGTCGAACATGAACTCGGCCAGCGCGCGCGCCAGCTCGGTCTTGCCGACGCCGGTCGGGCCGAGGAACAGGAACGAGCCGATCGGGCGGTCGGGGTCCTGCAGCCCGGCGCGCGAGCGGCGCAGCGCGTTGGCGACGGCCTCGACGGCCTCGTCCTGGCCGATGACGCGCTGGTGCAGGCGCTCCTCCATGTGGATGAGCTTCTCGACCTCGCCCTCCAGCAGCCGCGAGACGGGGATGCCGGTCCACTTGCCGACGACCTCGGCGATCGTCCTCGGCGTCGACGCTGCTCGTTCAGGAAGACCGGCGGCTCGATCGCTTCGTCGGCGTGGGCCTCGGCCTCGGCGCAGGCGGCTGCTCGAGCTCGGGGATCTCGCCGTGGCGCAGCTCGGCGGCGCGCTGCAGGTCGGCCTCGCGCTCGGCGCGCTCGAGCTCGCGCCGCGCCTGCTCCAGGCGCTCGCGCGAGCTTGCCGTGCCCTCGGCGCTGCTCCTTCTCGCCTGCCACTGGGCCTTCATGCCCGCCGAGCGCTCGCGCAGGTCGGCGAGCTCGCGCTCGAGTCGCCTCGCGCCGGTGCGAGCGCGCGTCGTCGCTCCTTGGCCGAGCGACCTGCGCTCGATCTCGAGCTGCATGATGCGGCGGTCGACCTCGTCGATCTCGGTCGGCAGGGAGTCGATCTCGATGCGCAGCGCGGACGCGGCCTCGTCGATCAGGTCGATCGCCTTGTCGGGCAGGAAGCGGTCGGCGATGTAGCGGTGGCTGAGCGTGGCGGCGGCGATCAGCGCGGCGTCCTGGATGCGCACGCCGTGGTGCGACCTCGTAGCGCTCCTTGAGCCCGCGCAGGATCGCGATCGTGTCCTCGACGGACGGCTCGCCGACGTAGATCGGCTGGAAGCGGCGCTCGAGCGCGGCGTCCTTCTCGATGTGCTTGCGGTACTCGTCGAGCGTGGTCGCGCCGACGGCGCGCAGCTCGCCGCGGGCGAGCATCGGCTTGAGCAGGTTGGCGGCGTCGACCGCGCCCTCGGCGGCGCCGGCGCCGACGATCGTGTGCAGCTCGTCGATGAACAGGATGACCTGGCCGCTCGGCGTCGGCGATCTCCTTGAGGACGGCCTTCAGGCGCTCCTCGAACTCGCCGCGGTACTTCGAGCCGGCGAGCAGCGCGCCGATGTCGAGGCGATGACGCGGCGGTCGCGCAGCGACTCGGGGACGTCGCCGGAGACGATCCGCTGGGCGAGGCCCTCGACGATCGCGGTCTTGCCGACGCCGGGCTCGCCGATCAGCACCGGGTTGTTCTTGGTGCGCCGCGACAGGACCTGGATGACGCGGCGGATCTCGTCGTCGCGGCCGATCACCGGGTCGAGCTTGCCGTCCTCGGCGGCCTGCGGTGAGGTCGCGGCCGAACTTCTCCAGCGCCTGGTACTTGTCCTCGGGGTTCTGGTCGGTCACGCGGTGCGGGCCGCGCACGTCCTCGATGGCCTGCAGCAGCGTCCTTGTGCGTGGCGCCGGCGCGCGCAGGAGCGTCGCCGGCCTCGCCGCTGCGGCGCCGGCCAGCGCGAGCAGCAGGTGCTCGGTCGAGACGTACTCGTCGCTGAGCTGGCGCGGCCTCGCGCTCGGCGGCGCGCAGGACGTCGATCAGCTCGCGGCGACGTGCCGGGCTCGCGCGCGCCGGCGGTGATCGTCGGCAGCGCGTCGAGCGCCGCGTTGACGTCGCGCGCGGATCGGCGCCGGCTCGGCGCCGAGCTTGCGCAGCACGCGGCGGCGACGACGCTCTCGGGCTGCTCGAGCAGCGCGAGCGAGCAGGTGCTCGGGCTGCGTCTCGCGTGGTTGCGGGCGGCCGCCAGCGCGATCGCGGCCTGCAGCGCCTCCTGGGACTTGATCGTGAAGCGGTCGGCTTGCATGCGGTGGTTTCCTAAATCTCAGTCGAGTTGACTGAGATCTTAGCCGGTTCGGGTGGCGGCATCAACTCAAGCCGCGGTGTCGGGCAGCCGACAATCGGACCGATGCGTCTCATCTCGTGCAGCCAGATCACCGACGGGGTCGAGCTCGCACGCGACGTCGTCGTCGGCGCGCCCGGGACCGCGCCGCTGCTGCGCGCGGGCGTGAAGCTGTCCACGCGCTACCGCACGCTGCTGCCGAAGTCGGGCGTCGGGTCCGTGTGGATCGAGGACTCGCTGGGCGAGGGCATCGTCGTGACCGACCCGCTGCGCCCCGAGACCCGCGCGCGTGTGCACCGCGCGACCGGCGAGGCCCTGTTCGCCGCCGGCCGCGCCCTGCACGAGGGCGCCGGGATGCCGCCCGCCGTGCTCCGCTCGCTGACCGACGTGGCCGACGGCATGGTGGCCGACCTGCTGGCCTGCCCGGACGCGGCGGTGGCGCTGGACGACCTCAGCGCGTTCGACTCCTACACGCACCGCCACAGCGTCCAGGTGACCGTGCTCGGGCTGCTGATCGCCCGCCGCATGTGGGAGCGCGACGGGTGGATCGACTTCCGCGGGAAGCTGCGCCGCGACCGCATCGAGGGCCGGCTGCGCAAGCTCGGCCTCGGACTGCTCGTGCACGACATCGGCAAGCTCGCCGTGCCGCCGGAGATCCTGAACAAGCCGGGCCGGTTCACCGACGAGGAGCTGGCGATCATGCGCCGCCACCCCGGGGACGGCGTCGAGCTGCTGCGCCCCGCCGACATCTCGCCGCTGGCCATCTCGATCGTGCGCGACCACCACGAGCGCCTCGACGGCCTCGGCTACCCCGCCGGGATCGACGGCGAGAAGCTGCACGAGTTCCCCCGGATCGCCGCCGTGGCCGACGTCTACGACGCGGTCACCTCCGAGCGCGTCTACAAGGCCGCGGCGCCGCCCCACGTGGGCGTGCGGGTGATCGTGGACGGCACGGGCACGCAGTTCTGCCCGAACGTCGTCCGCCACTTCCGCACGATCGTGTTCCCGTACCCGGTGGGCCGCGAGGTCGTGCTGCCCGACGGGCGGGTGGGGGTGGTCGCTCGCGTGGATGCGGCGTGTCCGGAGCAGCCCGTCGTGCGGGTGGCCTCGGCCGACGGCTCCGTCTCGGAGGTCGTGGCCGACATGGCCGCCACGGTCGCTGCTTGACGGCTCGTTCTATCGGCGAACAGCCGGCTGGGTAGGGGTGTGAGGGTTTCGGCCGCGGCGGCCAGATGATCGTTCCCGCGGGCGGCCGAAAATCGAGTGCAGAGTTAGGTACGTCATGGGTCTCAAACCTGCCACTCGATTCCGACGACGTGGCGAGCGCGGTCGGATGTGATCGATTCGCGCCCAGCGGCGATCGATCATGCGCGACGGCAGGCTCACCCACCCCTACAAGCCAGCCGTTCGCCGATAGAACGAGGCGCCAACCGCTAGCGCCGCTCAGGCGGCGGCACCATCCCCGCATCCACCGCCAGCCGCACGAGCTCGAACCGCTTCCGGTAGGGCGGCGCTGCACCGAGCTGGAATGCGTCGAAGAGCGCGCGCATGTGCGACTTCACGGTGTCGATGCTGAGGTGCAGCTCGGCTGCGACCTCCTCGTTGGACGCCGGGCCCTCGGCCCGGGCGCACAGAGCGACCAGCACGCGCCGCTGGGCCGCCGTCAGAGGCGGCGCGACGGCGTCGGACGCGACCTCGGTGAGCTTGTCGTCGGCAGTGCCCGGGTCGTGGAAGCGCACGCGCGTCGACCCGGTGCGCAGCACGTCGAGGTGGCGGAGCGGCCGCCGGCCCTGCACGCGCTCCTCGTTGACGTACGTGCCGTTGGTGGAGCGGCCGTCGTCCAGAACCGTCCACACGCCGTCGATCGGCTCGATCGAGGCGTGGCTGCGCGACACCTGCGCGTCCCAGGTCAGCGCCAGGCCGGACGCCGGGGTGCGGCCGATGGTCAGGCCCTCCGCGGGCAGCGGCACGAGGTGCTGCACGCCGTCGCCGTCGCGCATCTCCAGGAAGGGCTGCGCCGACCGCTCGGCGGCCAGCCGCGCCTGCAGCTCCGCGGCCGTGCTCGCGTGCTTGGCGGGCCAGTCGTGCACGGCAGGTCACTCTACGGACCCGCCCGGAGGGGGTCCAGGGGAATAGAGTCGCTCACCATTATGAGCGACGATCCTTCCCGCAGCCCGCGCGAGCCCTGGGCGGGCTACGCGGGCCAGAGCGCCGAGCAGCGCGACGAGCTCCTCGCGAAGAAGTTCCAGCAGGCCAAGGAGCACGGCGAGCAGGACTACGCTCTGGCCCTGACGGCCGCGGTGGCCAACTACGAGCTGGTGCTGGAGCTGCAGCCGGACACGCAGCACTCCGAGGCCGTGGCCGGCAAGGCGCACCGTCTGCACGACGACGCGGGGTCGTGGGAGGGCAGCTGAACGCCATCCCCGCGGCCCGGCGGTCGCGGGGCACGGAGTCGGACTTCCCCGCCTCGGACGCGCCACTGCCCGACGCGCCGCCGCCCGGCAGCGTCGACCTGCGGCGGGCGTGGCAGGCGGTCCCGGACCAGGGGCACACGGCGTCGTGCGTCGGCTGGTCCGTGGCCGAGTCGCTGCGCTGGTACCTCGTCGAGGCCGGGCGGCTGGCGCCCGACCAGGCGCTCTCCCCCCGCCACATCTGGATGGCCGCCAAGGAGACCGACCAGCGCACCGACTACCCGTCGACGTTCCTCGAGGAGGACGGCACGAGCCTCAAGGCGGGCCTCGACGTGGTGCGCAAGTTCGGCGCGGTGCTCGAGTCCGAGCTGCCGTGGCAGGGCGGCCTCGTCGCCGGCTCGCCGGACGACTTCAACCGCTCGGCGAGCGGCCGCAAGATCCTCTCCTACTTCACGCTCGGCGACGACAGCGTCCCCGATCGCACCGCCCACTTCGACGGCTGGCGCCGCTGGCTGGCCCACAGCGGCCCCGTCGTGATCCTGCTCGCGCTGGACAAGAGCATCGCCGCCGGGCGGTTGGAGACGTTCGACGCGGCGTCGGTGACCGGCAGCCACGCCGCCGCGCTGTTCGGCTACGGGCCGGACCACTTCCTGCTCCGCTCGAGCTGGGGCGCGGGCTGGGGCGACGCCGGCTACGCCCGGATGAGCCTCGACTACGCCGCCCAGGCCGTCATCGAGAGCTACGGCGTGATCGTCTGAGCCTCGTCGGCGATCCGGGCGGCCACGCCCGGGAGCCCGAGCTCGCGCGCCAGCAGCAGCCCGCGGCGGACCAGCGCGGCCCGGTCGGGCACGGGCACCCCGGTGGCGAGCCAGTCGCCGATCGTGCGCAGCGCCCAGGCCGGCGCGCCCCAGGCGTCGGCCTGCCGCAGCGCCGCCGCGAAGTGCTCCGCGGCGTCCCGCGGCCGGTCGTCGGCCGCCGCCAGCAGCCCCAGGCCGCGGGGCACAGGACCGAAGGCGCCCCACAACAGCTTGAGCACCGGGGTCTCGCCGGCGTGCGGCTCGAGCAGCGCGTAGAGCCGCTCGACGTGCTCGGGGTCGCCCGCGCCGGCGGTCGGGTCGGCCAGGCAGAGTGCCGCCGGCAGGAAGTCGGCTGAGGCCGCCACCGTGGCGAAGCCGTCGCGCGCGCACGCCTCGACGCCGCGGCGCGCCGCGTCGACGTCGCCGAGCTCCCACTCGAGCGACGCGAGCATCGCCTCCCACACCGGCAGGTGCGGGTAGCGGGCGGCGAAGCCCCGCAGCTCGGCGAGGTCGACGTCCTGCGGGCGCAGGCGCAGCCGGGCGAGCACGAGCCGCTGCACCGTGTACTCCTGCAGGCAGTCCTCGCCGTGACGGCGGTTGAGGGCCAGCGCCTCCTCGGCGAGCCGCTCGGCGTCCTCCAGCCGCCCGGCGAACGCCGCGCGGCCGCCCTCGGCCACCAGGACCATCCAGCGCGCGAACGTCCGCCGCGTCGCGTCGGCCACCGGCCGGGCGCGGTCGAGGAGCGCGTCCGCCCGGCCCACGTCGCCCGCCTGCAGCGCGTCGTGGACCAGGTGCAGGTACGCCCACACGATCGCCCCGTGATCGGCATGGCGGGCCGCGGCGCGCACGACCTCCTCGGCCGCCGCGGCGCGCTGGGCTGCGCGCTCCGGGCGCCAGTTGACGCCCACGGCAGCGGGATGCAGCCAGCCGAGCGTCGCCTCGTCGCCCAGCCGGCGCGCCATGGCCAGCGCGGCGTCGATCAGCGCCTCGCGGCGCGCCTGGTCGGGCTCGTGGTGCGCCAGCAGGCCGGTGACCCGCGCCCGCAGCGCCCCGTCCTCGGCGGGCAGCCGATCCAGCGCCTCGCTGAGCAGCGCGACGCCCTCGGTCTCCACCGCGCCGTACGCCGACACCTGCGCGAACCCGAGCGCGGCACGGGCGAGCGTCGCCGCGTCGCCCGCGCGCCGGGCCGCCGCGGCCGCCTGGACGTAGCGGCGCCGGGCCGCCTCGATGTCGCCGGCGGCGAACGTGGCGTCGGCCAGCGCCAGCGTGGCGTCGCGCCGCGCGTCGGCCGAGACCTCGGCGCCGAGCGCCACGGCTTCGAGCGCCTGCTCGTAGTGCACGGCCGCCTCGGCGTGACCCAGCGCCGCCGCCGCCTCGCGCGCCGCGTCGAGCCCGGCCTCCCAGGCCGGCTGCGGGTCGGCGCCCAGGCGGGCCGCCGCCAGCGCGTGATGGGCGATGCGGGCGGCGGAGACGTCGGTGCCGGCGTCGCGGCGCAGCGCCAGCGCGTCCGCCACGGCGGCGTGCAGCTCCCCCTGGCGGCGCTCGGGCAGCCCCTCGCGCAGCGCGTCGCGGACGATCGCGTGGGCGAACACGAAGTGCCCCGGGTCGTCCGGCGCGCGCGTCAGCAGCCGCGCGGTCACGCCGCGCTCGATCGCTGTGGCCGCGCCGTCGCGCGAGGCGCCCGCCACGCGTACGAGGTCGGCCACGGTGAAGCGGCCGGCCACGGCCGCCGCCTGGAGCAGCGTGCTCACGTCCGGGCCGAGCCCCTCGACCCGCGCGCGCACGACCTCGCGCACGCGCAGCGGGGTCTCGCCCTCGGCGCCCGCCTCCAGCCGGCGCGACAGCTCGACCACGAAGAACGGGTTGCCGGCGGTGCGCGCGTGGACGCCGGCCAGCGTGGCCTCGGGCACGCCGGCGGGCAGCAGCGCCCGCACGGCGTCGGGCTCCAGCCCGGCCAGCTCGATCGACTCGCCGCGCACGTCCAGCGACGCCCAGGACGAGAACGCCACCAGCAGCCGGGCGCTCGCGGCGGCGTCGACGACGTGTTCGAGCAGCCGCACCGACGACGCGTCGGCGAGGTGCAGGTCGTCGAGCAGGATCAGCAGCGGGCGCTCGGCCGCCGCGGCCACCAGGTCGGCCACCGCGTCGAACAGCCGCAGCCGCTCGTCGCCGCCTGCCGGCTCGCCGCCCTCGCCCGTCAGCCGGCCCAGCACCGGGTCCGGCTCGCCGGGCGCGGCCGCCACCAGCGCGCGCACGACCCGCCGCCAGACCCCGTAGGCGCGGCCCTCCGGGTCGGCCCGGCCCCACAGGACGGTGCCGCCGCGCCGCCGCGCCTCCGCGGCCAGCGCATCCAGCAGCGTGGTCTTGCCGATCCCCGGCTCGCCCACCACCGCGACGGTCCGGGCCGCGCCCGCCCAGGCCCGGGCCAGCTCGCCCTGCAGGCGCTCGAGCTCGGCCGCGCGGCCGACCAGCCCCGCCGGCTCCGTGTCCGGCGCGGGCGCGAGCAGGGCGGCCAGCGCGCGGCTCACCTCGGCGGCCGAGGCGGGGCGCTCCTCGGGCGCCTCGGCCAGCAGCGCCCGCAGGAGCTGGTCCAGCGCCTCGGGCACCCCGGCCGCGAGCTGGGACGGCGCCTTGAAGCCCGTCAGCCGCAGCTCGCCGAGCGCATAGCTGCCGCACAGCAGCTCGTACAGCGTCGCGCCCAGGGCGTAGAGGTCGCTGCGCTCGCCCACCGAGTCGCCGCGGGCCTGCTCGGGCGCGGCGTACAGCGGCGTGCCGGCCGCGGCGGGCGCACCCTCGCTGTCGGCCACGGCGACGCCGAAGTCGCCCAGCGCGGCCTCGCCCTCGGCGTCCAGCCACACGTTGTCGGGCTTGACGTCGCGGTGGACGATCCCGTTCGCGTGCGCGTGGGTCAGCGCGTCGGCGATCTCGCGCGCGGCGCGGACCGCCTCGGGGACGGCCAGGCGCCCGCGGTCGGCCAGCGAGCCCCCCGTCATGTAGCGGGCCACCAGCACCGGCGTGCCGGCGTCCTCGAACACGTCGTGCACGGTGACGATGTGGCGATGGCCGCCGAGCCGGGCGGTCAGCCGGGCCTCCCGGCGCATCCGCTCCCACGCTCCCGGCCCGGACATCCGGGCCAGCGCCACCGGCCGGTCGAGCGTGAGGTCGTGGGCCAGCCACACGTCCTTCGCCCCGCCGCGGCCGAGCCGGCGCTGCAGCAGGTAGCGGCCGGCCACCAGGCCCGGTGCGGCCTCGGGCGCGGGCGCGACCACGCCCGGCGACGGCAGGGTGCACGCCGGGCACGGCGAGCCGTCGGCCGGCAGGACACGACCGCAGCCCGGGCACGTGGCGGAGGCGCTCAACGCTCTGAGTCTAGGAGTCTGCTGGGCTTTGATCCGTCGATGCGAGGTGGTGCGCCCGTGGATGCCGGGCGCCGGCGGGCGTGCCGCGTCGCGTGGCGGGGAAAGCCCAACGGGCTCCTGGTACGCGCTCACCCCGGCGGGTGAACACCCTCACCCCAGCGCGTGGAAGGTTCACCCCTGTCGTGTATGGCCCGGGCCATCGAAGTCGGCGATGGTCTCGGCTATGGCCGCCCCATCCCTGATCTTCCCCGTCCCGGCGCCGTCCACCCCGCAGGAGCTGGCGGCCGAGGCAGAGCTCACCCGCGTCCGCGCCGCCGCCGCGATCGCCCGCGACCGCCTCGCCGAGATCGACGGCGTCCGCGTCATCGGTCCGGAGATCGCCTCCGGCAGCCGCGACGTGCGGCTCGCCCTGGACCTGCGCGACACCGGGCGCGACGCCTGGGACGTCGCCTGCGCGATGGCGGGCCGCGACATCACGCTCGACGCCGCCTCGCACCGCGTCATCGTCATCCGCCTCGGCGATGCCGACCTGGCCGAGGGGCTCCACCACCGGCTCGCCCCCGCGCTGCAGCTGGCGCTCTGGGCGACGCCGGCGAGCTAGCCCTTCTTGCGGCGCACGTGGCGGATCGGGATCAGCGCGGTCCCGGGCGCCTCGTAGCGCACGAGCTCGGCCTTCACCGAGTTGCGGACCTCCTCCAGGCGGGCGATCTCCGCCTCGCGCGCCTCGATCTCCTCGCGCAGCTGCTCTGAGCGGCGCTCCATCAGCGAGACCTTGCGCTGCATCCGCTGGAGCTGGTCCTCGAGCACGAACACCCGCTCGACGCCGGCGAGGTTCATCCCCCACTCCGTCGTCATCTCCTGGATCTTGCGCAGCCGCTCGACGTCGGCCTGGGAGTACAGCCGCGTGCCCTTCGGGGAGCGCTTGGGCTCGATGAGCCCGCGCGCCTCGTACATCCGCAGCGTCTGCGGATGCATCTCGGCCAGCTCGGCGGCCACCGAGATCATGAACACGCCGCGGTCGTGCTCCACCCGGGCGGTGATGCGCGTGCGGCGCGTGGCCATCAGCGGGCGCCTCCGGCCGCGCGCAGGATGCGCTCGCGCGGGTTGCCGTTCATGACCTTCGAGAGCTGCTCGACGGCGGCCTTCTGCTCCGCGTTGAGGTCCTGCGGCATCTCGATCACGAAGCGATAGTGCAGGTCGCCCCGGCGGGAGCCGCCCGACAGGGTCGGCGGGCCCTCGCCGCGCAGGCGCTGGACGGTGCCGTGCTTGGTGCCCGGCGCGACCCGCAGCCGCTTCGTGCCGTGCAGCGTGGGAACCTCGACCTCGGCGCCGGCGAGCGCCTCGGCCACCGTGATCGGCACCTCGACCTCGAAGTTGTCGCCCTTGCGCTTGAACACCGGCGACTCCTCGACGTGGGTGACCACGTACAGGTCGCCGGGCGGCCCGCCGCGCAGGCCGGCCTCGCCCTTGGCGGCGAGCTTGATCCGCGAGCCCTCCTTGACGCCGGCGGGGATGTTGACCCGGTAGCGCTTGACCTCGCGCAGCCGGCCCTCGCCGGCGCAGGTCGGGCAGGGATCCTCGATCACCGTGCCGCTGCCGCCGCAGCGCGAGCACGGCCGGGTGATGGAGAACACGCCCTGGCCCTGGGCCTCGACGCCGCGGCCGTTGCACACGGGGCAGACCTTCGGCGTGGTCCCCGGGCGGGCGCCCGTGCCGCGGCAGGTCGTGCACGCGCTGTGCGTGGCCACCGACACCGGGACCTGCGCGCCCTCGATCGCCTGGGCGAACGACAGCGTGACCGTGGTCTCCAGGTCGCGCCCGCGCTCGGTGGCCGGCTTCGTGCGCGTGCGCGCGCCGCCGCCCGTGTTGAAGATGCCCGACAGGATGTCCGAGAACGAGCCGAAGTCGGTCGCCGTGGCGCCGCCACTGCCGCCCCCGAAGGGGTTGCCCCCGGCGAAGACGCCGCCGCGGTCGTACTTCTTGCGCTTGTCCTCGTCGCCCAGGACGTCGTGGGCCTCGGAGATCTCCTTGAAGCGCTCCTCGGCCCCCGGGTCCTTGTTGGTGTCCGGGTGGTACTTGCGCGCGAGCTTGCGATAGGCCTTCTTGATGTCGTCCTGTGACGCCTTCTTGTCGACGCCCAGGACCTTGTAGTAGTCCGGACCGCGCGCCATCGCCTACTCCGCCACCACGACCCGCGCGGGCCGCAGCACCGCGCCGTTGATCCGGTAGCCGGACTGGTAGACCTCGATCACGGTGCCGGACTCGGCGGTCTCCGAGGGCTGCTGGGCCATCGCCTCGTGCTCGGTGGGATCGAACGGCTCGCCCTTGGGGCCGAACGCCTGGATCCCGACGCGCGCGAGCGCGGCCTGCAGCTCGCCGGCCACCATCTCGAAGCCCTTCACGACCTCCTCGTGACCCTCGGCCGCCTTGAGCGCGAGCTCGAGGTGGTCGAGCGCCGGCAGCAGCTCCTTGGCGAGCTTCGCCATGCCGCGGTCGACCGCGGCGGCGTTCTCGCGGGCCATCCGCTTGCGGTAGTTCTCGAAGTCCGCCTGGGTGCGCTGGGCCAGCGCGAGGTAGTCGTCGCGCTGCTTGACGAGGTCGTCCAGGTCCGAGCGCACCGCGGCGAGCTCGGACGCGGCGGGCGCCTCGGCGTCGCCGAACGACGTCTCGCCCGTGCCGGCCGCGGCGGGGTGCGGCGGAGCCGCCGCGGAGAACTCCTCGTCCTCCGCGGCCACCGGGGTCGGTCTGCTCCTCCGACATCACTTCTCGTCGACGACCTCGGCGTCGACGACCTCCTCGTCGGCCGCCGCGCTGTCGCCGTTGGCGGAGGCGCCGTTGGCGGCGGGCTCCTCCTGCGGCTGCTGCTGCGCCTGGGCGCGCTCGTACATCGCCTCGGACACGCGGTGGAACGCGGTCTGCAGGCGCTCGGTCTTGGCGCGGATGTCCTCGGCGTCGTCGGTCTTGACGGCGTCGTTGACGTCCTTGATCGCGTCCTGGATCTCGCTCTTGGACGCGTCGTCGATGTTCTCGGCCAGGTCCTTGAGCTGCTTCTCGGCGTTGTAGGCGGCCGACTCGCCCTGGTTGCGGGCCTCGGCCAGCTCGCGCAGGCGCTTGTCCTCGTCGGCGTGCGACTCGGCGTCGGACACCATCCGCTTGATCTCGTCGTCGGAGAGGCCGGAGCCGGACCGGATCTCGATCTTCTGCTCCTTGCCGGTGCCGAGGTCCTTCGCCGACACCTTGACGATGCCGTTGGCGTCGATGTCGAAGCCGACCTCGATCTGCGGGATGCCGCGCGGCGCCGGCGGGATGCCGGTCAGCTGGAACTTGCCCAGCGACTTGTTGTACATGGCCATCTCGCGCTCGCCCTGGAGCACGTGGATCTCCACGCTCGGCTGGTTGTCCTCGGCGGTCGAGAAGACCTCGGACTTGCGCGTCGGGATGGTCGTGTTGCGCTCGATGAGCTTGGTCATCACGCCGCCCTTGGTCTCGATGCCCAGGGTGAGCGGGGTGACGTCGAGCAGCAGCACGTCCTTGACGTCGCCGGCCAGCACGCCGGCCTGGATGGCGGCGCCGACGGCCACGACCTCGTCCGGGTTCACGCCGCGGTGCGGCTCCTTGCCGGTGAGCTCCTTGACCTTCTCCTGGACGGCCGGCATGCGGGTCATGCCGCCGACGAGCACGACGTGGTCGACGTTCTTGACGCCCTTCTCGCGGGCGTCGTCGAGCGCCTGGCGCACCGGGCCGACGACGCGCTCGATGAGCGAGCCGGCCAGCTCGTTGAGCTTGGCGCGGGTGAGCCGCACGTCGAGGTGCTTCGGGCCGGAGGCGTCGGCCGTGATGAACGGCAGGTTGATCTGCGTCTCCTGGGCGGAGGACAGCTCGATCTTGGCCTTCTCCGCCGCCTCGTAGAGGCGCTGGAGGGCCATCTTGTCCTGCGTCAGGTCGATCCCCTGGTCGCGCTTGAACTCCGCGGCGAGCCAGTCGACGACCGCCTTGTCGAAGTTGTCGCCGCCCAGGTGGTTGTCGCCGGCGGTCGACTTGACCTCGAACACGCCGTCGCCGATCTCCAGCACCGACACGTCGAACGTGCCGCCGCCGAGGTCGAACACGAGGATCGTCTGGTCGGACTCCTTGTCGAGCCCGTAGGCCAGCGAGGCCGCCGTCGGCTCGTTGATGATGCGCTTGACGTCCAGGCCGGCGATCCGGCCGGCGTCCTTGGTGGCCTGGCGCTGGTCGTCGTTGAAGTAGGCCGGGACGGTGATGACCGCGCTGTCGACGGACTCGCCGAGATAGGCCTCGGCGTCGGCCTTGAGCTTCTGCAGGATCATCGCCGAGATCTCCGGCGGCGAGTACTGCTTGCCGCCCGCCTCGACGCGCGCGTCGCCGCCCTGGCCGGCCGTCACGGTGTAGGGGACGATCGACTCCTCCTCGCGCACCTCGGCCTCCTTGCGGCCCATGAAGCGCTTGATCGAGAAGACGGTGTTCGTGGGGTTGGTGACCGCCTGGCGCTTGGCGACGGTGCCGACCAGGCGCTCGCCGCTCTGCGTGAAGGCGACCACCGACGGGGTGGTGCGACCACCCTCGCTGTTCTCGATGACCGTCGGCTCGCCGCCCTCGAGGACGGCCATGCACGAGTTCGTGGTGCCGAGGTCGATTCCGATGGTCTTTGCCATGTGGTGGGCTCCTCTAAAAGATCTCAGTCTGCTTGGCGCAGATTGTAGCCGGTCGGACACATCCTTAGAAGGGCGCACTCGTCACACAGCGGGCGCCGCGCGTGGCAGGTGCGGCGGCCGTGGCGCAGCAGGTTCACGTGCAGCTCGAGCTCCTGGCCGCGCGGGGTCAGGTCGAGCATCGCGTCGTGGAGCTCCTCGAACGGGGCCTTCTCGCGGAGCCAGCCGAGCCGGGTGCCCACGCGGCTCACGTGCGTGTCGACCGGCACGTCGCGCTTGCCGAAGCCGAACAGCAGCACGCAGGCCGCGGTCTTGCGGCCCACCCCGGGGAGCGCGGTGAGGCGCGCGCGGCCTTCCTCGACCGTGGCGCCGGCGAGGCCGGACAGGTCGTCGCCGTCGAGCTCGCGCAGGATCGCCTGGATCCGGACCGACTTGACCTTCGAGATGCCGCCGGGGCGGATCGCCGCCTCGACCTCGGCGTTGGGCGCGTCGCGCACGGCCGCCCAGCTGCCGAACCTGGCGCGCAGCCGGAGGAAGGCCACGTCGCGGTTGCGGTCGTTCGTCGACTGCGACAGGACCGTGAGGATCAGCTCGTCGAGCGCCTGGCCGTGCGGCGGGGCGATCGGCCGGCCGTAGACCTCGCGGAGGCGGTCGCGGATCCGGCGGACCCGGGCGCGGGAGGGGGCCATCGCGCGGGGACGCTACCTGGCCCAGAAGGTGGTTATGGGTCCCCGGATCCGGGTAAATAGGCATCCGCCCCGTAAGATTTATTACCAACTACGCAGGATCGACACGACGTTTGACCGGAACCCGGTTTAGGGTCCCGGCCCTCGCAGGGATCGCCTCGGCGTCCGCGACGGATTGCATCCCGCCGGGCCCATGGTCAGGGCCCGGAACGTGAAGAACGAGCCATCCGGCCCGCCATGGTCAGGCGCGCCGGTTCCGAAGGGAAGGCCCCATGCGCTCCGTTGCCCCGGTGCTGCGCGGCTTGCTGGCCGCGTGGCTGGTCTGCATCGTCATGTTCCCCGCCACTGCTGCGGCCCGCGGCCCGGCGGGGTCGATCCTGCGCGCGGTCAATTCGGCACGCGCCCGCCATCACCTGCCGCGCCTGCATGCCAGCCGCGGGCTGGCCCGAGCCGCCGCGTCCTGGTCCGCCGAGATGGCCCGCAGCGGGTCGATGTCGCACGGCGCGTTCCAGGCCCGCATCAGCCGCTACGTCCGCTCGCGCGTCGTGGGCGAGAACCTGGCGTACACCGTCGGGAGCTGCGGCGGCCGCATGGTCGTGAACATGTGGCTGGGGTCCAGCCCGCACCGTCACATCATGCTGTCGCATCGCTTCCGCCGGGTCGGCGTGGGCATCGCGCGGGCCGGCAGCGTCTGCTTCGTCACGGCTGACTTCGCGAGGTAGCTCGCGCCTGGGGCGCGCTAGGGTCCACCCCCATGCGGCGCGCGCTCGTGCACCCGATCGCGCCGTTGCTGGGCTGCGCGGCAGGCTGCCTGGTCTACGTGATCGCGCACCCGGCGACGGCGGACATGGCCGCCCACGCGTACCGCGCCTGGCTGTTCCAGCACGAGGGGCTGACCCCGTGGAATGCGCAGTGGTACGGCGGCCACAACGTGCTCGGGTACTCGCTGCTGTTCGCCCCGCTGGCCGCGCTGGCCGGGCCGATGGCCATCGGCGTGGCGGCCGCGCTGGCGTCGGCGGCGCTGTTCATCCCGCTCGCGCGCGCGGTGGCGCACACGCGCGAAGCCGCGTCGGTGGCCGCCTGGCTGTTCACCGGCGGCGTGCTGTCCAACCTCGCGATCGGGCGGATGCCGTTCCTGCTCGGCATCGCGCTCGGGCTCGCCGCCTGGATGTGCGCCCGCGGCCGCCGGCACATCCCGGCCGGCGTGCTCGCGCTCGCCTCGATGTGGGCCAGCCCTGTCGCCGGCGCCTACGTGCTGATGGGCGCCGCCGCGCTGGCCGTGGGCGGCGGACGGTCGGCGCTCAAGCCGGCGCTGTGGCTCGCGCTGCCCGCGCTGGCCGGCGGGATCGCCATGTGGGCGCTGTTCCCCGAGGGCGGAACGGACCGCTTCGCGGCCAGCGCGTTCTGGCCGATGCTGGCCATCTCGGCCGGCGGGGTCGCGCTGATCGCGCCGCGCCGGCGCACGCTGCTGGTGGCGGGGCTGCTGTACCTGGCGGTCCTCGTCGGCGCGTTCGTCGTCCCCTCGCCGTTCGGGCAGAACGCGCTGCGCCTGGGCGTGCTCGCGGGCCCGTCCGTGCTGGCGCTCGCGCACCGGCGCCGCGTGCCCGTGCTGGCACTCGCGGTGGTCGGCGTCGGGCTCGTCTACCTGCAGTGGCTGCCCGCGGTGCGGGCGGTGGCCGAGGCGCACGGCGACCCGAGCACCCACGCCGCGTTCCAGGACGAGGCGCGCGACTTCCTCGAGCGCGTGGCCAAGCCGGGCGAGCGCGTCGAGGTGCCGCTGACGCTCAACCACTGGGAGGCCGCGGACCTCGCCCAGGAGGTGCCGCTGGCCCGCGGCTGGGAGCGCCAGCTCGACCAGGAGGCGAACCCGATCTTCTACTCGGGCAAGCCGCTCACGCCGGCGCGCTACCACGCCTGGCTGAGCGACAACGCGGTGCGCTGGGTGGCGCTGCCCGACACCAAGCTCGACTACTCGGCCAAGGCCGAGGCGAAGCTGCTCGACCACGGGCTGAGCTACCTCCAGCTCGTCTACCGCTCGCCGCGCTGGCGGATCTGGGAGGTCCACGGGACGGACCCGCCGGCCTCCAACGGCGCCCAGGTCCTGGCCGCCGGGCCGAACTGGTTCGAGGTCGACGCGCCCCGCAACACGGTCGTGCGCTACCGCTACACCAAGTACTGGAGCTCCAGCGACGCCTGCGTCAGCCGCTCGCCGAACGGCTGGACCAGCATCCACCCGGACAAGCCGGGCGTCGTGATGGTGCGCGCACGGTTCGAAGTCGAGCCGCAGCCGGGCGCGGCTTGCAGTCGTTAACTCGGATCGCGTCCGATCCTTTACTACAGTCGGCGGGATGCGCGCCGCCGTCCAACGCATCCTCCCCCAGGGCCCGGTGGACCTGCTGCGCCAGCTCGTGCTGTTCTGCGGCGCCTACTGGCTCTACCGGCTCGTGCGCGGCCAGGTGTACGGCGAGGCGGCGCTGGCCTACGCGCACGCGGCCTCCATCGTGCACCTCGAGCGCTCGCTGCACGTGTTCGTCGAGCCCGACGTTCAGCGCTGGGCGATCGCCACGGGCTGGCTCACGAAGGTCACCAGCTGGATGTACATCAACCTGCACTTCGTCGTCACCACCGTGACGCTGGCCTTCATCTACCTGCGCCGCAACGAGCACTTCTACTTCGTGCGCAACATGTACATGGTGGCCATGGGGCTCGCCCTGGTCGGCTACGTCGCCTACCCGACCGCGCCGCCGCGGGTGTTCCCGGAGCTCGGGTTCACGGACTCGGTCGCCCAGTTCACGCACGTCTCGGACACCTCGTCGGTCAACGCGCTGTTCAACCCGTACGCGGCGGTCCCGTCGATGCACGTCTGCTTCGCGCTGATGATCGGCTGGTCGATGGTCCGGATCGTCCGCCGGGGCTGGGTGCGCGCGTTCTGGGCGGTCTATCCGGCCGTGATGACGTTCGTGGTCGTCTCCACCGGCAACCACTGGCTCTTCGACGCCGCCACCGGCGCGCTCGTGGCGGCGGTCTCGGCGGTGTCCGCCGTGCTGATCGCCCGCACCCGCCCCGAGGCCTGGGCGTGGGCGCCCCAGGAGGGGCTCGCCGCTCCCGCCCGGGCGGGATAGTCTGGCGGCGGCATGGCCACGCCTCCCGTCGAGCGCCCGCCCGGCCGCCCCACCACGGCGGCCGAGTACCAGGAGCACTTCCGCAACCGGCTCATCGAGTCCCGGCTGACCCCCAACGCCATCTCGCTGACCGGCTTCGCGCTGTGCGTGGTCGCCGCCGTCCTCATCTACAAGGAGTGGTGGATCCCGGGCGGGGTCGCGTTCATCGTCGGCTCGGTGTGCGACACGATGGACGGCCGCTACTCGCGCATGTCGGGCAAGGCCTCGCCGTTCGGCGCGTTCCTGGACTCGACGCTCGATCGCGTGGAGGAGGGCATCGTGCTCGCCGCCGTCGCGGTCTACTTCTCGCGCCAGGGCAACGACCTGGCGGTCGGGGCCACCGTGCTCGCCGTGCTGGCCTCGCTGATGGTGTCCTACACCCGCGCCCGGGCGGAGGCGCTCGGCGTCGAGTGCAAGGTGGGCATCGCGGACCGGGCGGTCCGCGTGGTCATCCTGTCCGCCGGTCTGGTGTTCGGCGACCTCTTGAACCTCATCGCGCCGGCGGTCTACGTGCTCGCCGCGCTGGCCATCTTCACCGTGCTCCAGCGGATCTGGCACGTCCGCAAGGAGCTCACGCGCGAAGTTCCGGCCGTGTAACACGACGCCCGCGCGAGGGTTCTCTTTCGCGACGGTCCCCCTCTTGGAGGCAATCACTTGACGAAGCACATGGAGACGTCGACCAACGGCGGCGGCCGCTACCAGCACGACAAGGTGCGGGTGGCGATCATCGGCGTGGGCAACTGCGCGAACGCGTTCGTGCAGGGCGTCCACTACTACAACAACGCCGACGCCGCTGAGCGCGTCCCCGGCCTGATGCACGTGGACCTCGGCGGCTACCACGTCCGCGACATCGAGTTCTCGGCCGCGTTCGACATCGACGCCGAGAAGGTCGGCAAGGACCTCTCCGAGGCGATCTGGTCCGGCCAGAACAACACGATCAGGTTCGTCGAGCAGGACATCCCGCACCTGGACATCCCCGTCCAGCGCGGCATGACCCACGACGGCCTGGGCAAGTACCTGCAGGAGAAGATCACCAAGGCGCCCGGCTCGACCGTCGACATCGTCGCAGGTGCTCAAGGACACCAAGACCGACGTCGTCGTCTCCTATCTGCCGGTCGGCTCCGAGCAGGCGACCAAGTGGTACGTCGAGCAGATCCTCGAGGCCGGCTGCGCGTTCGTGAACTGCATCCCGGTCTTCATCGCCCGCGAGCAGTACTGGAACAACCGCTTCCGCAAGGCCGGGCTGCCGATCGTCGGCGACGACATCAAGTCCCAGGTCGGCGCGACCATCGTCCACCGCTCGCTGGCCCGCCTGTTCGGCGAGCGCGGCGTCGAGCTGCAGCGCACGTCGCAGCTCAACGTGGGCGGCAACATGGACTTCTACAACATGCTCGAGCGCGAGCGCCTGGAGTCCAAGAAGATCTCCAAGACCAACGCGGTCACCTCGATCGTCGACCACGAGATGCCGGCGCGACGACGTCCACGTCGGCCCGTCGGACTACGTGCCGTGGCTCGAGGACCGCAAGTGGGCCCACATCCGCCTCGAGGGCGCGGCGTTCGGCGGCGTGCCGCTGACCGCCGAGCTCAAGCTCGAGGTCTGGGACTCGCCCGAACTCGGCCGGCATCGTCATCGACGCCGTGCGCTGCTGCAAGCTGGCCCTCAACCACGGCATCGGCGGCCAGCTCGACGGCCCGAGCTCGTACCTCATGAAGTCGCCGATGCACCAGCGCCCCGACGACGAGGCGCGCGGCGACGACCGAGGAGTTCATCGCCGAGCACGCGCGCACCGAGGCCGGCGGCCGCAGGCCCGCGAGCGGACCAGCAAGAAAGCCGAGCGCGTCGGCCGAGTGACCGCTCCGGCGGCGGCGGCGGTGCACTCCGCCGCCGCCTTATGCTGACGCGCGGTGCCGGACCGGTTCGCCATCGCGCAGGTCTCGCCGTACGCCTGGGAGGACCGCAACGAGGTCGACGCTTCGTCCGCGAGATCTCGCGAGCGAGCTCGTGCAGCGCGGGCACGGGGTCGCTGATCGTCGCGCCGTCGCACTCGCCGGAGCTCGTGCGCGACTCGCGCAAGCTCATCCGCGGCGCGCGGAGCGGCGAGGATGGTCGACCCGGACGGGGGCGTGCGCGTGCTCGGCGTGGGCGAGGTGCTGCCGCTTCCGCTCGGCGCGCCGGCCGGCCGTCGGTGCCGGTCGACATCGCGCGCACGATCGAGGAGCTGCTGGGGAGCGTCGCCGCTCGACTTCGTGCACGTGCACGAGCCGTTCGCGCCGAGCGCCGGCTCGGTGGCGCTGCGCCACTCGCGGGCGCTGAACGTCGGCTCCTTCCACGCCCCGACCGAGCGCTCATCTCGACCCAGGTCGCGCGCCGGTTCGTGGAGCTGTTCTTCGGCCGCCTGGACGCGCGCACGGCGAGCTATGGCGCGACCACGCGCGAGCTGCATGGAGCGCTACTTCCCCGCGCCCTACGGCTCGCTGCGCCCGGGCGACGCCGCGAGGGCGCCGCACGCGCGCACGCGGCCCGCTGCGGATCGTCTTCGTCGACCGCGAGGAGCGGGCGGCGCTGCGGCTGTTCCTGCGCGCGCTGCGGCGGCTGCCCGAGGACCTCGCCGTGGGAGGCCGTCGCTGCTCGCGCGAGGGTGGCGCATCGCCGCCGCTGCTGCGCCGCGACCTGCCGAGCGCGTGCGCTCCACGTGGCGGCGACGAGGACGCGGCGTGCTCGACCGGCGCCGACGTCGTCGTCGCCGCGTCCACCGGCAGATCCACCGCGCCCCGGCGCTGCTGCGAGCGCGCGCTGCGCCGCCGGCGCGGTTCCGGTCGCCGCCCGCGTGCCGGTGTACGAGGAGGTGCTCGCGACGGCGACCTCGGCCTGCTGTTCGAGCCCGGCGACGTCGAGATGCTCGCCGCCCAGCTCGACGCGCGCTGCGTGACGAGCAGCTGCGCGCCGGCCTCGCGCGGCCGGCGAGCGCCGAGCGCCGGCACGCCTCGTGGGCACGGGTGGCCGACGAGGTCGAGGCGATCTACGGCCGAGCTCGCCGCGCTGCCGCCACGACCCGGCGCGGGCAAGCCGGCGCGCTGCGCCAGCGGCTGGCAGGGCCGGCCGCTGATCGACGTCGACCTGCACATGCACACCGACCACTCCAGCGACTGCGCCACGCCGGTGGAGGCGCTGCTGGCCGACGGCGCGAGAGCGCCGGGCCTGGGCGCGATCGCGGTGACCGACCACAACGAGATCTCCGGCGCGCTCGAGGCGCGCGACAAGGCCGCGAGACGGGATCAAGGTCATCGTCGGCGAGGAGGTCAAGACCGCCGACCAGGGCGAGGTCATCGGCCTGTTCATCGAGGAGAAGATCCCGCGCGGCGATGACGCTGCAGGAGACGATCGCCGAGATCCAGCGCCAGGGCGGGCTGGTCTACGTCCCGCACCCGTTCGACCGCCTGCACGCGGTGCCCGACTACGAGCACCTGCTGCGACGTGCTCGAGCCGACGTCGACGCGATCGAGGTGTTCAACCCGCGGGTCGCGATCCCCGTCCTTCAACGAGGAGGCCGTGCGCTTCGCCGGCAAGTACCGGATCGTGGGCGGCGCGGGCTCGGACAGCCCACGTCGCCCAGGGGCTCGGGCTCCGTGCGCATCCGCATGCGCGACTTCGACGGGCCCGAGGAGTTCCTCGAGTCGCTGCGCGACGCGGACATCATCCGGCAAGCCGTCCTCGCTGCGCTACGTGCAGGTCCAGGCGCTGAAGTTCCTGCAGACCAGGGCCACCCCGCCGGCGCGCCGCGCGCGGCCACCGGCGGCGCAAGGTCGCCCGCGCGGTGCGCCGGCCGCGGCGGGAGCTGATTGCAGGGGCAAGGAGAAGCCGGCGCACGGGGTGAACCCGGTTGGCGGAATGCCGGCGACCGACGACGAGATCCGCGAGAAGTACCTCGAGCGCGCCATCCGCGAGCTCAACCACTTCACCCGCGACCTGCAGGCCTGCGACCGCTGCCCGCGCGGCAACCTGATGCCGGTGCTCGGCTCGGGCCACCCACAGGCCGACGTGCTGCTGCTCAAGCACGCTCCGACGCCCGCGGAGGTCGAGGAGGGCGTCGCCTTCTACGGCCGCGCCGGCACGGCGCTGATGAAGTCGCTGCAAGCGGCTGGACATCGACCCGCTGGCGGTCTACGGCACGCTGTGCGTCGAAGTGCCCGGTGGCCGACACCGTCGCTGGCCGAGCCCGAGTGCGTCGCCCGGCTGGTCGAGGAGATCGCCATCGTGCAGCCGAAGATCGTCGTGGTCATGGGCCCCGACGCGCTCGACGTGCTCAACGACCTGCAGCTGCCGCTGGCCCGCGAGGTGCGCGAGGAGCCGGGCGTGATCCAGCGGCTCACGCCGTCGATCGAGGCGCTCTACGTGCCCGACATCGACGAGTCGCTCGACGAGGAGGCGCGCCAAGCGCGGCTTCTGGCGCGCGTTCCGCGTGCTCGGCGAGTGGTGGTCGGACTTCCCGCCGTATCGAGTTTCGCCGCGCTGTCTTCGCAAGCTCAGACCGCCGGTCGACGATACGAGCAGGACGATCTTGCCGAACTTCGCGCCGGTCGCTGGAAGCGCTCGTAGGCCTCGGCGGCGCTGTCGAGCGGGAACGTCCCGCGCACGGGCACCGCGAGGTCGCCGCGAGGCGAACCCGCGGCAGGCACATCTTCTCCACCAGCCGCGCGGCGCATCGCCTTCTCCTCGATCGGCCGCGCGCGCAGCGTCGAGCCGTGGATGCGCCCGCGCTTGCCCATCAGCTGTGTGCAGGTTGATCTCGGCCTTGGCGCCCGCGCCCGACGCCGATGACGGCGATCCGCCCGCCGGTGGCCAGCGCCTCGAGGTTCTCGGCCAGGTTGGTCGCGCCGACGAGCTCGAGGATCACGTCGAACGGGCCGTCGTCGGCGAAGCCCTCCGGCGCGATCGCGTTCACGCCGAGCGCGGCGACCCGCTCGCGCGCAGTCGCTCGTTGCGCACGGTGGCGATGACGCGCGCGCCGGCCATGACGCCGAGCTGGACGGCGGCCATGCCGACGCCGCCGGCCGCGCCGTGGACGAGCAGGCGCTCGCCCGACCGTCAGCCCGGCCTGGCGTGAACAGCGCGTCGTGGGCGGTGGTGAACGACCTCGGGGACGCCGCCGGCCGCGGTCCAGTCCAGCGCCTCGGGGACGGGCATCGCGGTCGCGCTCGTGCACGACGGCGAGCTCGGCCTGGCCGCCGCCGGCGACGATCGCCATCACGCGGTCGCCCACTTCGAAGCGCTCGACGCGCCGGCCGCGCGCCGACCACCTCGCCGGCCAGCTCGAGGCCCGGGATGTCCGGCGGGCGAGCCGCGCGGCGCGCGGGTAGCCGCCGGCGAGCTGGAGCATGTCGGCGCCGTTGAGGCCGGCGGCGCGGACACGGACGAGCACCTGCCCGTCCTGGGGCTCCGGGTCAGGGTGCTCGTCGACCACGATCCTGCCGTCGCGGATGGTGGCGGCGCGCATGCGCCGCGAGCGTACTCCTCGATCGGTCGGTGCGCCTCCCGGCGATTCGGGTAGTAACCGGACGTGCGCGTCCCGATGACCCCGGTTCTGGCGACGAGGGCTTCGCCGGCGTCGAGGCCGCGGCGCTGCGGCGCAGCACGGTCTGGCGCGGCGGCGGCGTGCCGCACGGGCGGCGACCGGCCGGTGCTGCTCATGCCGGGCTTCATGGCCGGCGACGGCTCGCTGGCCACGATGACCGCGTGGCTGCGCGCGCAACGGCTACCAGACGCGCTCGCGCCGGCATGCGCGCCAACGTGGGCTGCTCCGAGGAGGCCTGCGCCGCGGCTGGAGGCGCGGCTGGAGGGCTTCGCCGAGACCACCGGGCAGCGGGTGGCGATCATCGGCCAGAGCCGCGGCGGCGTCTTCGCCCGCGCGCTGGCGGCCCGCCGGCCCGACCTGGTGTCGGGCATCGTCACGCTCGGCTCGCCCGACGGTCTCGCAACTGCTCGCGTGCGCCCGTTCGTGCTCGCCCAGGTCGCGCTGCGTCGGCGCGCTGGGGTCCGGGCGCGTACCGGGGATGTTCACCTGGCGCTGCCTGCGCGGCGCGTGCTGCCGGCGCTTCCGCGACGACATCGCGGCCGAGTTCCCGGTCGAGGTCGGCTATGTCTCGCTGTACTCGCGCCTCGACGGCATCGTCGACTGGCGCGCCTGCCTGGACCCCGCCGCCGAGTGCGTCGAGGTCCGGGCGTCGCATGTGGGATGGGGCTGAACGCGCAGGTGTATGCCGAGGTGGCGCACTGCGCTGGCGGGGTTCGAGTCGCCCGGCATGTGGGCGGAGGCGGCGTAGCGCCTCGTTCTACCGGCGAAACGGCTGGCTGGGTGGGGAGTGGGTGAGCCTGCCTGCGCGCATGAACGATCGGCACCGGGCGCCAATCGATCGGGATCGAAAGTTGGTGTGCTACCCAGCCGGCCGTTCGCCGAGCCCGCCCGGCGGTCACTCCTCGGCGGAGTCGGCGGTTGCGCACCCCGTCAGGCCCGGCCTCGAGCAGCGCCACGCACTCGATGTGCGGCGTCTGCGGGAACATGTCCACCGGCCGCACCCGACGAGCGAGTACCCCGCCTCGACCAGCTGGGCCGCGTTCGGCGCCAGCGTCGTCGGGTTGCACGACACGTAGACGATCCGACGCGAAGGCGCCGCCTCGACGATCCGGCGCACGACCTTCTGCGACAGGCCCGCGCGGGGCGGGTCGACGATCGCCGAGGTCGGGCCGGCCCGCGCGCTCGACCAGCTCGCGCATGGCGAGGCGGATGTCGCCGGCGTAGAAGCGACGCGTTCTCGATCTCGTTCAGCCGCGCGTTCTCGATCGCGTCGGACGACCGCGGCCTCGACCAGCTCGACGCCGATCACCGCCCGGGCCCGCGTGGCGAGCGACGAGCGCCGATCGTGCCGATGCCGCAGTAGAGGTCGAAGACGCGCTCGTGGCCGCGCAGCCCGGCGTACTCGACCGCGAGCGCCGTACAGGCGCTCGGCCATCTCGGTGTTGGTCTGGAAGAACGCCTCAGGCGAGATCAGGAAGTCCAGGCCCCCGAGGCGCTCGACGAGCTGGGGCGCGCCGGAGAGCAGCGCGGTCTCGCCGCCCTGCGGTGCTCTCGCCCATGCTCGTCGGTCTGCGTCCACCACAGCGCCCTCGGCAGTCGACCGCGGCGATCAGCGCGTCGACGTCGAGCTTGCCGGGCGAGGTGACCAGCCGGACCTGGAGCTGGCCGGTGCGCCGCGCCCTCGCGGACGACGAGGTTGCGCAGGAAGCCGCGCTGGTCGCGCCGGTCCCAGGCGCTGAACCCGTGCTCGCGGCAGAACGCCAGCACCTGCTCGCGCGCCGCATTGGAGCGCTCGGACACGAGCTTGCAGTCGGTCATCGGGACGATCTCGTCCCAGCGCCCGGAGGCGTGGAAGCCGCACACGAGCTCGCCGTCTTCGCCCGTCCCGAACGAGTACTCGAGCTTGTTGCGGTAGCGCCACGGTCTCGACGGCCGGCACGATCGGCTCGAGCTCGTAGCCGGAGAGCCTGCCGAGCCGGCGTCAGCGCGTCGTCGACCTGCTCGGCCTTGACGGCGAGCTGGCGCTCGTAGGGCAGGACCTGCCAGGGGGCGCCGGGGTGGTCGGCGAACGGCGGCACGCGGTCCGGCGACGGCGAGACGACCTCGACGGTGCGGGCCTCCGCGTAGGCCTTCTTGGCCTTGCCCACCACGGCGCGCACGCGGTCGCCGGGGATGGCGCCGGCGACGAACACGACGTAGCCGTCGTGGCGCGCGACGCCGTTGCCGCCGTGGGCGAGCGAGTCGATGGTGAGCTCGAGCACGTCGCCGCGCCGAGGCGTAGCCGGTGGCGAGCCTGCGAGACAGTGCCGGGCGGAAGTGGCCTGGGACATCGATGTGTGAGGATGACAGGGTGTCGATCGACCACCCCGACGAGCTCGCCGCGCTGCGCGCCGCCGGCCGTGTGGTCGCCGAGACGCTGCGCGAGCTGGCCCGCCGCGTCCGCCCCGGCGTGACCACCGCCGAGCTCGACCGCGTGGCCGCGGACGTCTTCGCCCACCACGGCGCCCGCTCGGGCCCACGGCTGGACTACGACTTCCCCGGCACGATCTGCATCTCCGTCGACGACGAGGCCGTGCACGGCATCCCCGGCCCGCGCCGGTTGCGCGAGGGCCAGCTGGTCAAGCTGGACGTGACCGCCGAGCTCGACGGCTACTACGCCGACGCCTGCCGCACCGTGCCGGTCGGCCGCGTCCGCCCGCGCGAGCAGCGGCTGGCCGCCGCGGCGCAGTCGGCGCTGCGGCGCGGCGTGGCGGCCGCCACCGCGGGCGCCAACGTGGGGGCGATCGGCGCCGCCGTGCAGGCCGAGGTGGAGCGGCGCGGCTTCAGCGTGTGCGCCGAGCTGACCGGCCACGGCATCGGCCGGCGCATCCACGAGGAGCCCAGCGTGCCCAACGTGGCCTGGGACGGCCCGACCCTCACACGCGGGCTGGTCATCACCGTCGAGCCGATCATCGCCGCCGGCGCCGGGGACGTCCACGCCGCGGGCGACGGCTGGACCGTGAAGACCGACGACGGCTCGCCCTCGGCCCATGCCGAGCACACGATCGTGGTGACCGACGGCGCGCCGGTGCTGGTGACCGCGTGACCCGCCGCGTGGCGGGCCGTGAGGCCGGGCCGATCGGGCTCGGCTGCATGGGCATGAGCTGGGCCTACGACGCCGACCTGCGCGACGACGCCGCGTCGGTCGCGGTCATCCACCGCGCGCTCGACCTGGGCGCGACGCTGCTCGACACCGCCGACGTGTACGGGCCGTACACGAACGAGGAGCTGGTCGGCCGGGCGCTGGCCGGGCGCCGCGAGGCCGCCGTCCTGGCCACCAAGTGCGGCATGACGGTCGAGGACGTCAGCGAGTACCGGCTCGGCCGCGACGGGCGGCCGGAGCACGTGCGCGCGGCGATCGACGCCTCGCTGCGCCGGCTGGGCACCGACCACGTCGACCTCTACCAGCTGCACCGCGTGGACCCTGACGTGCCGGTCGAGGAGACCTGGGGCGCGATGGCGGAGGCCGTCGCCGCCGGCAAGGCGCGCGCGATCGGCATGTCGGAGGTGGGCGTCGCCGAGCTCGAGCGCGCCCAGGTCGTCCACCCCGTCGCCTCCGTGCAGTCCGAGCTGTCGCTGTGGACGCGCGACCCGCTGGCCGAGGTCGTGCCCTGGTGCGCCGCCCACGACGCCGCGTTCCTGCCGTTCGCCCCGCTCGGCCGCGGCTTCCTCACCGGGCGGCTCCAACCGCGGGACTTCGCCCCGGGCGACTTCCGCCGCAACAACCCGCGCTTCGCCCGCGAGGCGATGGACGCGAACCTGGCGCTCGTCGAGCGCGTGCGCGCGGTGGCGGAGCGCCACGGCGCGACGCCGGCGCAGGTCGCGCTGGCCTGGGTGCTCGCCCAGGGCGACCACGTCGTGCCGATCCCCGGCACCAAGCGGCTGGAGCGGCTGGAGGAGAACGTCGCCGCGGCCCAGCTCCGGCTGAGCGCCGAGGACCTCGCCGAGCTCGACGCGCTGCCGGCGCCGGTCGGCTCGCGCTATTAGTCGAGCTTGGCGTCGAGCGCGCCCAGGACCGTCTTGCGGTTCGCGTTGCGGCGCTCGTACTCGCGCAGGCGCCGCAGCTCGCCCGGCTCGAGGTCGCGCAGGCGCTCGATCACCTGGGCGGCGGTCAGGTCGTCGTAGCCGGGGATCGGGAACGTGTCGCTGAGGTCGGACAGGAGCTCCTCGGTCTGCCGGCGGGCACGGCGCATCAGGTCGCCCAGCAGCTCCGTGGCGTCGTCGCGGGTCATCCGGCCGCGCCGGACGGCGTCGTCGAGCACGTCCTGCAGCCGGTCGCGCGTGATCACCACGACGTCGAGCGGGTTGAGCAGCCGCCGCAGCGCCGCGCGGATGCCCTCTTCGTCGTCTTCGCTCGACATGGCCGGCGTGCCCTACCCGTCCGGGGCGGACGGGGAAACGAGCAGCTCGAGCAGCGCCTTCTGGGCGTGGCGGCGATTCTCGGCCTGGTCCCAGATGCGCTGGCGGCCGCCGTAGAGCACGTCCTCCGTGATCTCCTCGCCGGGATGGGCCGGCAGGCAGTGCAGCGCGAACGCGCCCGGCGCGGCCCTGTCGAGCAGCGCCGCGTCGAGCCGGTATGGCGTGAGCGCCTCCCGCCGGGCCGCCGCGCTGTCCTCGTCGTCGCTCATCGACACCCAGACGTCGGTGTACACCACATCGGCACCCGCCACCGCCTCGGCCGGGTCGTCCGTGAGGATCGCCTCGGTCTCCCCGGGCTCCAGCTGGTAGCCGTCGGGCGCAGCCACACGCACCTCGACCCCCGCCTGGGCGCCGGCGACGGCCAGCGAGCGGGCCACGTTGTTGCCGTCGCCCACGTAGGCCAGGACGCGGCCCTCGAGCGACCCGAACGCCTCGCGCAGCGTGAGCAGGTCGGCCAGGGCCTGGCAGGGGTGGTGCAGCGGCGAGAGCATGTTGACCACCGGCACCGAGGCGTGCTCGGCCAGCGTCTCCAGCTCGGCGTCGTCGCCCGTGCGCAGGCCGATCGCGGCCACGTGGCGGGACAGCACGAGCGCAGTGTCGCGGATCGACTCGCCGCGGGTGAGCTGGAGCTCCGGGCCGCGCAGCACCATCGGGTGGCCGCCGAGCTCGAACACCCCGGTCTCGAACGACACGCGCGTGCGGGTCGACGGCTGCTGGAACAGCAGCGCCACGCTGCGGCCGTCCAGCGCACGCGAGGCGCGCGGCTTCTCCTTCAGCGCCGCGGCGCGGTGGAGGAGCCGGGCGAGGCGGTTCGCGCCCAACTCCGCGCCGGTGAGAAAGTGCTGGGGTGCGGGCATTGACCTGGAACCTCTACCACGGACGCGCCCGCGAGCCCGCCGCGCGCTCGCTGCTGGCCGAGTTCGCGGGCGCGCTGGCCGCCTGGGAGTGGGACGTGGCGCTGCTGCAGGAGGTGCCGCCGTGGTGGCCGCCGGCGCTGGCGTCGGCCTGCGGCGCAGAGTGGCGCAGCGTGCTGACGTCGCGCAACTCGGGCCTGGCCGCGCGGCGGGCCGTGGCGAGCCGGCGCCCGGACTTCCTGAAGGCGAACGGCGGGGGTGCGAACACGATCCTGGTGCGGGGGCGCGTGCTGGAGCACCGGGCGACCCTGCTCACCCGCTGGCCCGAGCGCCGGCAGGCCCAGGCCGTGCGGCTGGACGACGGCTGGGTCGTCAACCTGCACGCCTCCACGCACCGGGAGGCGTGGGCGCTGCGGGACACGCTGCGCGCGCTGGAGTGGGCGCCCCGCCCGCTGGCGCTGTTCGGGGGCGACCTGAACCTGCGGTCGGTGTCGCTGCCGGGGCTGCGCCACGTCGCCGGCCACGGCGTCGATCACCTGTTCAGCGACGGCCGGACGGGACCGGCGGAGGTGCTGGACTCCGGCCGGCTCTCCGACCACGCCCCCGTGGCCGTCACCCTCTGAGGCCGAAGCCGCGCAGCAGCAGCATCGCCCGCTCGCCGGCCGTGCCGTGGCGGGGGAGCACGCCGAGCTCCGTCGCGGCCCGGTAGACGTCGAAGAACGCCCGCACGCGCACCAGCCTGCCGGCGTCGTCGCGCTCCGCGTAGACCACCGCATGGACGTCGATCGCGCGCCCGGTGGGGGAGATGCTCCCGAGCGCGCCGGTGTGCGTCCCCAGGAGCCGGCACGGTGCGCAGGCGAACGCGCCGCTCGCGAGCCGGCTGCCGGTCGAGTTCACGCGCGCGTCCGGCGCGGCCTGCCACAGCCGCTTAGCATGGTCGGCCAGCGCGTCGAGGCCCTTCAGCGGCTCGCGGGTCAGCGGGTCCTCGTAGTGGACGTCGTCGACACACACCTCGGAGAACGCCGCCGGGTCGCGACCCGACCAGGCCCGCTCCCAGCGGTCGAAGACGGGGTCCACATCCATGGCTCAGATGATGGCGCGCAGTTGCCCATCGCCCCACGCGCCGGTTAGGGTCGGATCTGATGTACCGGCATCTGGTGGCGGCCGTCCTCGCAGCGTCCGCGTTGCTGTGGGCCGCGGCTCCGGCTCGCGCGAGCAGCGTGACCGGGTTGACCGTCGACAACTCCTCGCCCAGCCAGGCGGCGGGTGCGCAGACGGTCTACAAGATCGGCTTCACCACGCCCGGGGGCGTGCCCGTGGGCGGTTCGGTCACGCTCGGGTTCCCCAGCGGGACGGGCTTCGCCGGCTACAACGGGTCGACTGTCGTGGACGCGACGACGGGCGCATCGGTGGGCAACTGCGGCGGCCAGAACCAGGGCCTCGTGAGCTGCGGGCTGTTCAGCGGCCTGTCCATTGCGGCCGGGCACGCGGTCACGGTCACGGTGGACGGCGTGGCGAACACCACCGTCGCGGGTGCGACCCCGACGCTGTCGGTGACGACCACGGGCGACACGACCGCCGCGACGGCGCCGGTCACTGTCGTCGCGGCCCATCCTGTCAGCGGCGTCGCGGTCGACAACACGGCGCCGACCACCGCAGCCGGCGGGCAGACCGTCTACGTCATCGGATTCACGACGTCGGCCACCGGCGGGATCTCCCGCGCGGCGAACAGCACGATCACGCTGACCGTCCCGGCCGGCACGACGTTCGGGGGCTACAACGGCTCGTCGATCGCCGTCGGCGGGACATCGGTGGGCAACTGCGGCGGCGCGAACACCCAGACGCTGACCATCGCCTGCACCCTGTTCACCGGCCAGGCGATCGCCGCCGGCACGGCGGCGACGATCACGCTCAACGGGATCACCAACCCGGGCGCCGGCTCGCCGGTCGTGACGGTGTCGACGACCTCCGATCCCTCCGCGGTGCAGTCGGCGCCCTTCAGCGTCGTCGCCGCCAACCCGGTGAGCGGCGTCAGCGTCGACAACACCGCGCCGACGACCGCGGCGGGCGGGCAGACGATCTACACGATCGGCTTCACCGTGTCGGCCACGGGCGGGCTCTCGCGCGTCGCCAACAGCGCGCTCACGCTCGGGTTCCCGGCCGGCACGACGTTCGGGGGCTACAACGGCTCGAGCGTCGTCGACAGCACGGCGGGAGGGACATCCGTCGGCAACTGCGGCGGAGCGAACACCCAGACGCTCGCCATCGTCTGCACCCTGTTCACCGGCCAGTCGGTCCCCGCCGGCCACAAGCTGGCGATCACGCTCAACGGGATCACGAACCCCGGGGCCGGCACGCCCGTGGCGACCGTGTCGACGACGTCGGACCCGTCGACGGTCCGGTCGGCGCCGTTCAGCGTGGTGGCCGCGAATCCGGTGACGGGCGTCACCGTCGACAACACCGCCCCCACCCGCGCCGCGGGCGGCCAGTCCGTGTATCTCATCGGGTTCACGACGTCCGCCACCGGCGGGATCGCCCGGGATGCGAACAGCGTGATCGCCGTCGCCTTCCCGGCCGGGACGGCGTTCACGGGCTACAACGGCTCGGCGATCGTCGACACCACGGCCGGCGGCCCGGCCGTGGGCAACTGCGGCGGCGCGAACACCCAGACGCTGACGATCGCCTGCACCCTGTTCACCGGGCAGACGATCCCCGCCGGCCACCACGTGGCGATGACGTTCAACGGCGTCGCCAACCCGGCCGCCGGGAACCCCAGCGTGAGCGTGTCGACCACGTCCGACCCCGCGGTCGTCGCGTCGGCCCCGTTCACCGTCGTGGCGGCGAATCCGCTGACCGCGGTGTCCGTGGACAACACCACGCCCACGACCGCCGCCGGCGGGCAGACCGTCTACGTCATCGGCTTCACGACGTCGGCCACCGGCGGGATCTCCCGCGCGGCGAACAGCACGATCACGCTGACCTTCCCGGCCGGCACGACGTTCGGGGGCTACAACGGCTCGTCGATCGCCGTCGGCGGGACATCGGTGGGCAACTGCGGCGGCGCGAACACCCAGACGCTGACCATCGCCTGCACCCTGTTCACCGGCCAGGCGATCGCCGCCGGCACGGCGGCGACGATCACGCTCAACGGGATCACCAACCCGGGCGCCGGCACGCCGAGCGTCAAGGTCGCGACGACCTCCGACCCCGCGATCGTCAACTCCGCGCCGTTCAGCGTGGGGGCCGCGCACCCGCTGACCGGACTGAGCGTCGGCGTCGGGTCGACCGCGCCCGGGGCGACGAGCGGGTACACGGTCGGCTTCACCGCCTCGGCCACCGGCGCGCTCTCGCGCCTGGCCAACAGCGCGATCACGCTCGGGTTCCCGGCCGGGACCACGTTCACGAGCTACAACGGCTCCAACGTCGTCGACACCGGCGCGGGCAGCACGGCGATCGGCAACTGCGGCGGGGCGAACACGCAAGCGCGGACGATCGCCTGCACCCTGTTCACCGGGAAGTCGATCCCCGCCGGCCACGTCATCGTCGTCACGCTCGCCGGGATCACCAACCCGCCGGGCGCCGGCCCGTACACGCTGACGGCGTCGACGACCTCGGACCCCGCGGCCGTGACCTCGTCGTCGTACTCCATCACTCAGGGGCCGCCGCCGGCCACGGTGACCGGGGGCCCGTCCGGGGTCACGAGCGACGCCTCGCCGGCCTTCAGCTTCGTCTCCACCGACCCGTCGGCGACGTTCCAGTGCCGCCTCGACGGCCCCGCCGGAGCAGGGACGTTCGCGGCGTGCGTGTCGCCGTGGCCCTATATCGGGCTCGCGCCCGGGCAGTACACGTTCCTGGTGCGCTCCGTCGACGCGGCCGGCAATCCCAGCGGAACGCCGGCCAGCCGGTCGTTCACCGTCGCCGCCCCCCAGCCGGCCACGCCGACGCCGACGCCCACACCGACCGCGACCCCCACACCGACGCCGGTGGCCGGCAAGACCGTGGTCGCCGCGCCGGTGAA
>CAVXZC010000016.1:0-106768 GCA_963766165.1 uncultured Solirubrobacteraceae bacterium
GGGCACGGTCAAGGTGCGGCTGCCGGCACGAACACGTTCGTGGACCTCAACGCCACCCAGGGTGTGCCCGTGGGCGCGACCGTCGACACCCGCCACGGCACCGTCCAGCTGACCGCGCTGCAGAAGCCCGGCGGCAAGCCCGAGACCGCGATCTTCTTCGACGGCCTGTTCAAGCTGACGCAGACCAAGGCCACCACCGACCTGACGCTCAACGAGCCGCTCGCGCCGTGCGGCAAGGGCGCTCACGCGGCCGCGGCGGCGAAGAAGCCCAAGACGCGCAAGCTGTGGGGGAGCGGGCACGGCTCCTTCCGCACGCGCGGCACCTACAGCGCCGCCACCGTGCGCGGCACCAAGTGGCTCGTCCAGGACTCCTGCGCCGGGACGCTCACCCGCGTGACCCAGGGCGTCGTCTCCGTCCGCGACAACGTGCGCCGCAAGACGATCATCCTGCGGGCCGGCAAGAAGTACCTGGCGCGGCCGAAGCGCTAGCCGTTTGGACGATTGCCGCTTCACCGTGCGCGGGCTAGCTTCGCGGCGATGATGCGCCGCGCCCTACTCGCCGCCGTGCTGGGCGCGCTGGCCATGTTCGTCGCCGTGAGCCCTGCCCATGCGGCCCAGGAGTTCTTCCTGGTCACCGGGACCGCCGACGGAACCGGCGCGTGCGCGCCGTACCCCGACTTCCCGGGCGGGTTCAGCTGCACGACGCTGCGCGCCGCGATCAGCGCCGCGAACGCGAACCCGGGCGAGGACGTCGTGGTCCTGCAGGCGACCGGCACCTATCCGGTGAGCAGCATGTTCCTGCTCACCGACAACATCGAGATCGCCGGCCAGAACGCCCAGACCACGTTCCTGAACGGCAACGACGACCGGCTTTTCGAGGTCGCCCCCGACGTCTCGGCGGTCCTCTACGGCGTCACGCTCCAGAACGGCGTCGCCCCCGCCGGCGACGGCGGCGCGGTGATCAACAACGGCACGCTCGAGCTCGACTACTCGCGCGTGACGCAGTCCTCGACGGTGTCCGGTAACGGCAGCGGGATCCTCAACAACGGGAACCTGGTCCTGAACGGTGCGCTCATCGACGACAACGACTCCGGCGGCTTCGACGGCGGCGGCATCTACAGCGAGGGCTCGGTCACCGCGATCGACTCGACGATCTTCGCGAACACGGGCGGCGGCGGGATCTATTCCTTCCAGGGCGCCTCGCTGAGCCTCATCCACGTGACGGTGGCCGGCAACACGTCGGGGTCGGGCTCGGCCGGCGTGCACACCGGCGGCCTCTCCTGGTCCTCGACCGGCTCGCTGTTCGTGAGCAACACCGGCGACGGCGTGCAGAAGCAGAACTGCGACGCCGTGCCCAGCGGCACCGGGAACATGGACGACGGGGTCACCTGCGAGGTGACCAGCAAGACGACGGCCCAGATCGGCCTGGCGACCACGCTGCAGAACCTCGGCGGCCAGACGGACGTCCTGGCGATCCCGCACACCAGCGCCGCGAAGGCCTCCGGTCGCCGTGCGTCTCGGGCTCCGACCAGCGCGGGGCGCCCCGCAACGCGGAGGGGGCCTGCGACGCCGGCGCCTTCGAAGAGGGCGCCACGGCGCCGCCGGTCTCGGGCTTCGCGTTCCCGGCGCCGACGCCGGTCGGCACCCCGACGCCGACGCCGACGCCCACCGTCACGCCGGCGCCGACGCCGGTGGCGGGCAAGAGCGTCGTGGCCAAGCCGGTCAAGGGCACGATCAAGATCAAGCTCCCGGGCACGAACACGTTCGTCGACCTCGAGGTCACCCAGGGCATCCCGGACGGCTCGACGCTGGACACGAGGCACGGCACCGTGCAGCTGACGTCGATCCAGAAGCCGGGCGGCAAGCTGCAGACGGCGATCTTCTTCGACGGCCTGTTCAAGCTCACCCAGACCAGACGACCACCGACCTCACGCTCAACGAGCCGCTCGCCCCGTGCCGCAAGCGAGCTCATGCCGCGGCCGCGGCCGCCAAGCAGGCCAAGACCCGCAAGCTGTGGGGCAGCGGACACGGCTCGTTCCGGACCAGGGGCCAGTACAGCGCCGCCACCGTGCGCGGCACCAAGTGGCTCGTCGAGGACTCCTGCGCCGGCACCCTGACCCGCGTGGCGCACGGCGTCGTCTCCGTCCGCGACAACGTCCGCCACAAGACCATCACCCTGCGGGCCGGCAAGCAGTACCTCGCCCGGCCGAAGCGCTAGCCGATCGGACGATTGCGCACCGCCCGCGGGCGCGGATAACGTCGCCGGATGCTCCGCCGCGTCGTCGTCGCCACCGTCCTCGGGGCCGCGCTGTGCGCGGCGCCCCCGGCGCTCGCCACCACCTACACCGTGACCGCCGCGGCGGGGGAGGGCGGCGTCTGCCAGGGCACCAACTGCCCGAGCCTGCGCGCGGCCTTCACCCAGGCCGCCGGGTCCGCGGGTGGCAACGCGATCAACCTCCCGGTGGCCGGGACGTACACGCTGACGCAGGGCCCGCTCTCCGTCTCGCTGCAGAACCTCAATCTGACGATCACCGGCGCGGACGCTCGCCAGACGACGATCCAGGGCACCAGCACGCAGATCTTCGTCGTGGCGGCGGGCGCGACGCTCCAGCTCAACACGCTGACGGTGACCGGCGGCACGAGCTCACAGGCGAGCGGCGGGAACATCCAGAACCAGGGCACGCTGACGCTCGACCGCGTACGTGTCGCGGGCGGCTCCGCGCCGCTCGGCGGCGGCATCGCCAACCTCGGCGGCGTGGCCACGATCACGAACAGCCTGATCGACGACAACACCGCCACAGACCCGAAGCAGGGATTCGGGGGCGGCATCCTCAACGAGCCGGGCCCGGCGAGCGGCGTGCCCGTCCGCGGGTCGCTGACGGTGCAGAACTCGACGATCGGGTTCAACCACACGGACGGCCCGGCTCTGGGCGGCGGGATCGCCACCGTCGGCAACCCGACGCAGACGTCCCTGACCGCGGTCACCGTGGCGCGCAACACCGCGGCGGCGGGGAGCGCCGGGGCCGGCCTCTACGACAATTCCGGCGGCAACGTCGGCGTCCAGAGCATCACCGCGTCGATCGTCGCCGACAACACGGCCGGCACCACACCGGTCCTCGCCGACTGCGGCGGCTTGAAGCCGATCTCCTCGGGCCAGAACATCTCCACCAGCAGCACGTGCGGCTTCAGCACGACGGCGGACCCGCTGCTGGACACCCAGCCCACCAACCAGGGCGGCCAGACGGACGTGTTCCTCACGCTGGCCGGGAGCCCGGCGCGGCGGCTCGTGGCGAGCTGCCCCGTGGCGAGCGACCAGCGCGGCGTCGCCCGGGCGCTGGGCGGCGTCTGCGACGCCGGGGCCTACGAGTCGCCGGCGCCCACGCCGCAGCCCCAGCCGCAACCGACGCCCACCCCCACCCCGACACCCCCGCCGGTCCCGGTCTTCCACAAGAGCGTCGTGGTCACGCGCGTCAGCGGCACGGTGAAGGTCAGGCTGCCCGGGACCAACAAGTTCGTCGACATCTCGGGCGTCCAGGGCATCCCGCTGGGCGCGACGATCGACGTCACGCACGGCAAGATCAACCTCACGTCGGTGCCGAAGGCGGGCGGCAAGCCGCAGACCGCGCTGTTCTACGGCGGCATGTTCAAGATCACGCAGCAAGGCGCGATCACCGAGCTGACGCTCAACCAGCCGCTCGCCGCCTGTCCGCGGGCGCATGCGGCGGCGGCCGCCGCGGCGAAGAAGAAGCCCAAGACCCGGAGCCTGTGGGGCGACGGGCACGGGTCGTTCCGGACCACGGGGCGCTACAGCGCGGCCACCGTGCGCGGCACCAAGTGGTTCGTAGAGGACTCGTGCGCCGGGACACTGACGAAAGTCGCCCACGGCGTGGTATCAGTGCGTGACACGGTCAAGCACAAGACGATCACGCTCCGTGCCGGCAAGAAGTATCTGGCCAGGCCCAGGCGCCACTAGGGCCGTGGCCCGCTGGGCGACGGCCGCCGCGGTGCTGCTGGCCGCGGCCTGGCCGGCCGCGGCCTCCGCCGCCGACGGCATCGCCGTCACGGTGAACGGGCCCGCGAGCCCGACGAATCAGGCCACGCCCGCGTTCACGTTCACGTCGGACGATCCGGCGGCGCTGTACTCGTGCCGGCTCGACACCGCCGCCGGCGCGCCGGTCGACGCCGCCGCGCCGTGCCTCTCCGCCGTCGGCTACGCGCCGCCGCATCTGGACGACGGCGGCTACGTCTTCACGGTCGACGCGAGCGACCCCGTCAGCGGCGCGACGGGGGAGGGCACGTGGAGCTTCACGGTCGACACCGTGGCGCCGGACACCACGATCGCCTCGGGGCCGTCCGGGCCGACGAACGACCCGGCGCCGGCGTTCGGGCTGACCGCGTCGGAGCCGGACGCGACGTTCGCCTGCAAGTTGACCGGCCCGGGTCACGCGGACGACTTCGCGGCCTGCGACGCCACGGCCGCCTACACCGGGCTGGCCGACGGCGACTACACGTTCGCCGCCGAGGCCACCGACGCGGCCGGGAACACCGGGACCGCGGCGACGCGGACGTTCACCGTGGACACCACGCCCCCGGCCGCGCCCGCGCTGTCCGGCACGCCGGACGGTTTCGCGTTCTCCGGCGAGCCGGGGGCGAGCTTCGTCTGCCGGCTCGACGGGCCGGCCGGGCCGGGGACCGCCGCGGCGTGCGCATCGCCACAGCCGTACCCGGGACTGGCGCCCGGCGCGTACACGCTGTTCGTGCACGCCGTCGACGCGGCCGGCAACGCCGGACCGGATGCCGCGCTGGCGTTCATAGTGGCGGCGCCCGTCCCCGCCCCCACCGCGACGCCCGCGCCCACGCCGCTTGCCCTCCCGGCGCCGCTGCTGCCCCGCCGCCACGCCACCGTGGTCGCCCGGCCGGGCCTCGCCGACGTGCGCGTGCGCCTGCCCGGCAGCGCGGCGTTCGTCCGGCTGACCGCCGACCGGGCGCTGCCGGTCGGGACGCTGGTCGACGCCCGCCGCGGGTCGGTCCAGCTGATCGCCGCACCGCGAATGCAGCGCGCCACGTTCACCGGTGCGGTGTTCCGCGTGACCCAGCCGGGGACGCAGACCGTGCTGACCCTCGCGCCGAGCGGCTGCCGCGCGGTCCGGTTGACGGGCGACGGTCGCGGCGCGTTCGCCGTCCGCGGGCGCTACAGCACGACCACGGTGCGGAGCGCCCGCTGGATCGTGCGGGACTCGTGCGCGGGCACGCTGACCCGGGTGCTCGACGGGATCGTGCAGGTGCGCGACTCCGTGCGCCGGCGGACGCTGCTGCTGCGGGCCGGCCGCCGCTACCTCTCGCGCCCGATTAACTGACCATTCCGCCGTTGCCGGAGGCTCCGAAATCCGGTTAGGCTCGCCGGAGATGCGCCTCCGTGTCTTCCTGCTGGCTGCGCTGACGGCCCTGCTCGCGGCGGCGGCGCCGGCGCGGGCCGCGGTCTACACCGTCACCGACACGCAGGACCCGGGCGCGTGCAGCGGCTTCTCCTGCACCGGCCTGCAGGCGGCGCTGGACGCCGCAAAGGCCACCAAGGGCGCCGACGTGGTCGACCTCAAGAAGGCCACCTACACGGCCAGCAAGGGCCTGACGATGTCCGACTCCCAGGGAGTGACCGTCGTCGGCCTGAACGCGCGGGGGACGATCCTCAACGGCAACACCGGCGTCCGCACGCTCAGCAACTCGGGCATCGCGACGCTCGAGCACCTGAAGGTGACGGGCGGGAACATCGTCGACACCGATGGCGGCGGGATCTTCAACAGCGGCACGCTGACGCTCGACCACGTCGAGGTGAGCGGCAACCAGGCGGCCAACGGCGGCAATGGCGGAGGTATCGCCAGCACGGGCACCTTGACGATCCTGAACAGCCTGATCGCCAGCAACACGGCCGCCGGCGACGGCGGCGGGCTCTTCCTGTCGGGCGTGGTTGGTGGCGGCGCGACGACGCTCATGATGCGCGACTCGACGGTCGCGTTCAACACGGCGCAGATCCGGTCCGGGGGCGGCGGCATCGACATGCGCGGCAACCCGAGCAACGCCGCGACGCTGCAGCGCGTCACCGTGGCCGACAACACCGGCGGGAACCCGGACCTCGGCACCGGCGGCATCCTGGTCGCCGGCGACGGCGAGGTGCTGGCGGCCAGCGCCACGATCGTCTCCGGCAACAAGAACCTCACCGGCGCGGCGTCCAACTGCGCCGGACAGCCGCGCGACGACGGCTTCAACCTCGAGAGCGGGAGCGACTGCGCGTTCAAGCTGGCCACGGACAAGCAGAACGCCAACCCCGGCTTCGCCTCCGGCCTCGTCGACGGCGGCGGCGAGACCGACGTGCTGCCGATCCCCTCGACAAGCCCGGCGGTCGACCTCGGCCCGGCCTGCAGCGGGGTGGCGGACCAGCGCGACGTGCTGCGTCCGCAGGGCAAGGCGTGCGACGCCGGGGCGTACGAGTTCGACCAAGCGCCGGACATCTTCCTCGACAGCGGCCCGAGTGGGCTGACCCAGAACCGCACGCCGCAGTTCACGTTCCACTCCGACGAGCCCGGCGTGAGCTTCATGTGCAAGCTCGACGGCAGCCCCGCCAACACGTTCACCTCCTGCAGCTCGCCGGCGGCCTACACGCTCACCGATGGCCCCTACACGTTCTCGGTCGAGGCGATCGACGGCACCCATCCGAGCCCGCCCGTGGCCAGCACGACGTTCACCGTCGACGCCACTGCGCCGGCGGCGCCATCGTTCACCGCGCCGGCGAACAACGCGTTCCTGAACACGCACAGCGTCACGCTGCAGGGCACGGCGGAGGCGAACGCCTCCGTCCGCATCCAAGAAGGCCAGGTGGTCGACACGACGGTCACCGCCTCTGGCACCGGCGCGTGGTCTGCGCCGCTGACCGTCGCGGAGGGCACGCACAACTACACGGCGTTCGCCACCGACGCGGCGGGCAACGTCAGCCCGGCGTCGGCGACGCGCACGATCACCGTCGACACCGCCGCGCCCGCGGCGCCCACCATCACCACCCCGTCGGCCGACATCCTCCAGGCCTCGGCCACCATCAACCTCTCCGGCGGCGCCGAGCCGGGCGCGACCGTGAAGGTGCTCGAGGGGTCGACCGTCCGCGCCACCACGACCGCGAGCGGCCAGGGCCTGTGGTCGGCCTCGTTCGCCGCCGCCGACGGCGCGCACCCCTACACCGCGACCGCCACCGACGCCGCCGGCAACGTGTCGACCGCCTCGGGCACGCGGACGATCACCGTCGACACCACGCCACCCGCCGCGCCGGTCTTCACGTCACCGGCGGACAACTCGCTGCAGAACACCGCGACGGTCACGCTGTCCGGCACCGCCGAGGCCGGCGCGACCGTCGAGATCTTCGAAGCCACGACGTCGCGCGGCACCACGGTGGCCACGGGCGGGACGTGGTCGAAGACCCTTTCTGGCGTGACCGACGGCACCCACACCTACACCGCCAAGGCCACCGACGCCGCCGGCAACGTGTCGCCGGCCTCGGCCTCCCGCACGGTCAAGGTCGACACGACGGCCCCGGCCAAGCCGGCGTTCACCGCACCGGCCGACAACGCGCTGCTGGGCACGTCGAGCCCCACGCTGTCCGGCACCGCCGAGGCCGGCGCCACCGTCGAGATCTTCGAGGGCACGACCTCACGCGGCACCACGGTGGCCACCGGCGGGACCTGGAGCAAGACGCTCGCCGGCGTGACCGACGGCACCCACACCTACACCGCCAAGGCCACAGACGCCGCCGGGAACACCTCCGTCGCCTCCGACGCCAAGACGCTGCGCGTCGACACCACCGCCCCGGCGGCGCCGGCCATCACCGCGCCGGCGAACGGGCAGCAGCAGAACAGCCGCACCGTCAACCTCGCGGGCACCGGCGAGGCGGGGGCGACGATCGCCGTGCTCGACGGCGGCGCGCCGGCCGGCAGCGTCACGGTGGCGGGCGACGGCACCTGGACCGCGCAACTGACCAACGTCACCGAGGGCAGCCACACCTACACCGCCACGGCGACCGACCCCGCCGGCAATGCCTCGGGCGCCTCCAACGCCCGCACGGTCGTCGTCGACCTCACCGCCCCGGCGGCGCCCGCGATCACGTCGCCGGCCAACAACTCGCTGCAGAACAGCGCGACGGTCACGCTCAGCGGCACCGCCGAGGCCGGCGCGACGGTCGAGGTGTTCGAGGGGGCGACCTCGCGCGGGACGACGACCGCGACGGGCGGGACGTGGTCGAAGACGCTGACCGCGGCCGACGGCGCGCACACCTACACCGCCAAGGCCACCGACGCCGCCGGCAACACCTCGCCGGGGTCGGCCTCCCGCACGGTCACCGTCGACACCCACGCCCCCGCGGCGCCGGTCTTCACGTCTCCTGCGGACAACTCGCTGCAGAACAACGCCACGGTGACCTTGACCGGCACGGCGGAGGCCGGCGCGACCGTCGAGGTGTTCGAGGGGGCGACCTCGCGCGGGACGACGACCGCGACGGGCGGGACGTGGTCGAAGACGCTGACCGCGGCCGACGGCCGCCACGTCTACACCGCGAAGGCCACCGACGCGGCCGGCAACGTGTCGGCGGTCTCGGCGACACGCACGGTCGACGTGGACACGGGGCCGCCGGCTCCGCCGGAGATCGCCGCCGGTCCCGCGCTGCAGAACACGGCGACGGTCGCCCTGGCCGGCACCGCGGAGAGCGGCGCCACGGTCGAGGTGTTCGAGGGCGCGGCCTCGCGCGGGACGACGACCGCCACCGCCGGCAGCGGCGCGTGGGCGCTGACCCTGCAGGGCGTGACCGACGGCCCGCACACGTACACGGCGCGGGCCACGGACATCGCGCACAACGTGAGCGACGCGTCGGCCCCGTGGACGGTGACGGTCGACACCACGCCGCCGCCCGCCGACGTGACGGGCGGGCCCTCGGGCGTCACGAGCGACGCGGCGCCCGCGTTCACGTTCGCCTCCCCGGACTCGGGGGCGACGTTCGACTGCCGGCTCGACGGGCCGGCGGGACCGGGCGCCGAGGCGCCGTGCACGTCGCCGCACAGCTTCGGCACGCTGGCGCCCGGGAGCTACACCTTCGTGGTCAGGGCCGTGGACACGGCCGGCAACAGCACGACGAGCTCGCGCTCGTTCACGGTCGCCGCGCCCCAGCAGGCCACCCCGACGCCCACGCCCACGCCCACGCCCACGCCGTCACCGACGCCGCAGGCCAACCAGTCCGTGGTCGTCCAGCCGGCCGGCGGCACGGTGCTGGTCCGCTTGAAGGGCACGAACACGTTCGTCGCGCTCGACACGACGAAGGGCATCCCGCTCGGCTCCGAGGTCGACACCCGGCACGGCAAGGTGGAGCTGAGCTCCGTGCCGAAGCCCGGCGCCAAGCCGCAGACCTCCCTGTTCTATGGCGGCCTCTTCGTGGTGACGCAGTCCAAGGGGATCACGCAGCTCGCGCTCAGCGAGCCGCTCGCCGCCTGCCCGCGCGGGAAGGCCGCCTCCGCCGCCGCCAAGAAGAAGAAGGCGAAGACGCGCAACCTGTGGGGCGACGGGCACGGCGCGTTCCGCACCAAGGGCCAGTACAGCGCCGCCACCGTGCGCGGCACGAAGTGGAACGTCCAGGACTCGTGCGCCGGCACGCTGACCCGCGTGGCCCGCGGCGTCATCGCGGTGGACGACTTCGTCAAGCACAAGACGAAGGTCCTGCGGGCCGGCCAGCGCTACCTGGCCAAGCCGAAGCGCCGTTAGAACTCGGCGACGCCCTCCTCCGGCGTGGAGGCCTGGGCGTAGAGGCGGCGGGGGATGCGCCCGGCGCGGTGGGCGAGCCGGCCCGCCTCCACCCCCAGCCGGATCGCCCGGGCCATCGTCACCGGGTCCTCGGCGCGGGAGATCGCGCTCGCGCACAGCACGGCGTCGCAGCCCAGCTCCAGGGCCAGCGCCGCGTCCGAGGCCGTGCCCACGCCGGCGTCGAGGACGACCGGCACCCCGGCGCGCTCGCGGATCAGCCGCAGGTTGTACGGGTTCAGCAGCCCCATCCCGGAGCCGATCGGCGACCCGAGCGGCATCACCGCCGCGCAGCCGACGTCCTCCAGCCGGCGGGCGAGGATCGGGTCGTCGTTCGTGTAGGGCAGGACGACGAAGCCGTCGTCGACGAGCTGCTCGGCCGCCTCGAGCAGCGCCGGCGCGTCCGGGAGCAGCGTGCGCTCGTCGCCGATCACCTCGAGCTTGACCCAGTCGGTCTCGAACGCCTCGCGGGCCAGCCTGGCCGTCAGTACGGCGTCGCGCGCGGTGAAGCAGCCGGCGGTGTTGGGCAGCAGCTTGACGCCCGCGCGGTCGAGCACGTCGGTGATCGACCCGCGCTGCGCGGGGTCGATGCGGCGCAGCGCGACCGTGACCAGCTCGGTGCCGCTGGCCTCGATCGCCGCCGCCATCGCGTCCAGCGAGCGAAAGCCGCCCGTGCCCAGCAGCAGCCGTGAGCGCAGCGTGTGCCCGGCGATGGTCAGCGTGTCGGTGCGGGTGTCGGCGACGGCCATCTCAGCCTCCCTGGATCGCGCGCAGGATCTCGACCCGCGCGCCGTCGTGCAACTGGGTGGCGGCCCACTCGCCGCGGGGGACGACCTCGGCGTCGACGGCCACCGCCACGCCTCGGCCCGCCGCCGGCAGGTCGAGCGACTCGAGCGCCGCGGTGACGGTCGCGCCGTCGGCGAGCTCGGTGTCGGCGCCGTTGAGCAGGACCCTCATGCGAGCACTCCTGCGAAGCGCAGCGGGTCGGCCGGCGCGGCCCACTCCGGCAGCGGCTCGCCGGCCAGCGCGAGGCCGGCCAGGTGCGCGGTGACGGGCGTGAGCAGGATGCCGTTGCGGAAGTGGCCCGTCGCCCAGACGAGGCCGTCCAGGGTGCCCGGGCCGATCGCCGGCAGGTTGTCGGGCGTCGCGGGGCGCAGGCCGGCGATCAGCTCCTCGATCTCCAGCTCGAGCACGCCGGGCACGACCTCGGAGACGTCGCGCAGCAGCGCGTAGACGCCGCCGGCGGTCGGCGTGGTGTCCCAGCCGCGCTCCTCCATCGTCGCGCCCAGCACGTAGCGCCCGTCGCCGCGGGGGACGAAGTACGCGTCGGCGCCGCGAATGGTCCGCTCGACCAGGCCCGGGCCGCTCGGGTCGCGCAGGCGCAGCACCTGGCCCTTGACGGGCCGGACCGGCACGCGGGCCGCCTCCGGCATGTCCAGCTTCGCCACGTCCACGCCGGCGGCGACGACGACCGCGCCCGCGGCGAGCGCGCCGTCCTCGCACACCACGCCGGTGACCCGTTCGCCGGACACCGTCAGGGCGGTGGCCCGGGTGCGCCGGATGTCGACCCCGGCGCGCAGCGCGGCGACGAGCTTGCGCGGGTCGATCGAGTGGTCGGTCTCGACGTCCAGGGCGAGCCGCACCGTGGGCGCGAGCGCGGGCTCGCGCCGGCGCGCCTCGCTGGGCAGCAGCCGCTCGACGGGCAGGCCGAGGTTCGCGCGGAACGCGGCCAGGCGGTCCAGCGCCTCCGCCTCGTCGCGGTCGCGGGCCACCACGAGCGTGCCGACGGCGCGGTAGCCGGGGTCGTCCAGCTCGGCCACGAAGCCGGCGTAGCGGGCGAAGCTCTCCCGGCCCAGCTGGAGCAGCGCACCCTCGCCGAACTCGGACTCCGAGACCGGCGCGAGCATGCCGGCGGCGACGTGCCAGGCGCCGGGCTCGCCGGCGTCGACGACCACCGTCCTCGCTCCCCGGCGCGCCGCCTCGCGCGCGCAGGCGAGGCCGATCGCACCGCCGCCGACGACGGCGACGTCGTAGCTCTCTGACTGCCCTGCCACTGAGTTCACGGCCTCCCTACGCCGGCACGACCCGGATCAGGTTCGACGGTCGGCGCCCCGCTGGCGCCCTCTCAGCCCGTATCTGCGGGCTCCCGTGTTCTGGGTTCATGGTATCTCCTGGGGGGTGACGCCCCGCGAGCGCCTCCGCACGACTCGTCTGTATCTCGTCTGCCCGGCGCGGCCGCGGGTCTGGCTGGAGGCGGCCGTGCGCGGCGGGGTCGACATCGTGCAGCTGCGCGACAAGTCGCTCGACGACGCCGGGCTGGTCGCAGCCGCGAAGGGAGTTCGCCGGGCTCGGCGTGCCGTTCATCCTCAACGACCGCCCGGACCTGGTCGAGGCGTGCGGCGCCGACGGCGTGCACGTCGGCCAGGACGACGCCACCCCGCGCGGCGGCCCGCGCGGCCGTCGGCCCGGACCGGATCGTCGGCCGCTCCACCCACGCGCCGGCCCAGGCGGCGGCCGCCGACGCCGACCCGGATGTCGACTACGTCGCCGTCGGTCCGGTGCACGCGACGCCGACCAAGCCGGGCCGTCCGGCCGCCGGCCTGGACTACGTCGCCCACGCCGCGAGCGCGGTGGGCAAGCCGTGGTTCGCCATCGGCGGGCTCGACGCGGGCAACGTGGGTGAGGTGGCCGCGCACGGCGCCACCCGGATCGTTGTCGTGCGCGCGATCACCGAGGCGGACGACCCGGAGGCGGCGGCGCGCGCGCTGCGGGCCGCCCTGGAGGGCCGCGTTGGCGTCGCCTGACCCGTACGCCCGCTCGCGCGAGCCGGCAACGCGGCGGCGCGAGCCGCCCTTGAGCCGCTCGGCGCCGGGGAGCGGCCGCTCGGCCTGAAGCTGGCCGTCGCGCTGGCGCTCATCGTCGCCGCCGCCAACCTCGTCGCGGTGGCGGCGGGCGCGGGCGACCAGCCGCCGTCGCGGGGGATCGCGTTCGGCGCGATCATGCTCGTCGCCGCGGCCGGCATGTGGGCGCGCCGCTACCTCGCCGTGATCGCCTTCGAGGGGCTGCTCGCCGTCTCGGTGATGTACGCCGCGCTCTCGCTGGCCTTCGCCTCCAACCTGCGCGCCGTCGTGCTGGCCGTGCTGGTCATCGTCGTGTGCGCGCCCGTGTTCTGGCTGCTGATCCGCGTGATGGCCCGCCTCCAGGTGCCGCCCGAGTGACGCTCGGCGACGCGATCGTCATCACCGCGGCGGGGTTCGTCGCGGGGGGCGTGAACACGATCGTCGGCTCGGGATCGCTCGTCACGTTCCCGACGCTGCTCGCGCTCGGCTATCCCCCGGTGGCCGCGAACTGCTCGAACACGGTCGGGCTGGTGTTCGGCGGCGTCAGCGGCGTGCTCGGCTACCGCGCGGAGCTCAAGGGCCAGCGCCGGCGGGCGCTCACGCTGGCCTCCGGCACCGCCGCCGGCGCGCTGCTCGGCGGCACGCTGCTGCTCGTGCTGCCGCCGGGGGTGTTCAAGACCGTCGTGCCCGCGCTGATCCTGCTGGCCTGCGTGCTGATGGCCATCCCCCGGCCGCGCGAGGTGCACGCCGACCACGAGCGCACCGGCTGGGGCACCGGGGCGTCCTTCGGCACGGGCATCTACGGCGGCTACTTCGGCGCGGCCCAGGGGATCATCCTCATGTCGCTGCTGCGGTTCTGCTTCCCCGACGACCTGCAGCGGATCAACGCGCTCAAGAACGTGCTCGCCGCCACGGCCAACGGCGTCGCCGCGGTGCTGTTCATCTTCGTGGCCCCGGTGCGCTGGGCTCCGGCCGCGCTGATCGCGGCCGGCTCGATCGTCGGCGCCCAGGTCGCCGCCCGCTACGGCCGCCGGATCCCGTCCGAGGTGCTGCGCTGGATCATCGTGGTCGGCGGCACGATCGTCGCCGTGATCCTGATCGCTACGTAGGACGCTAGTGTCATGCGCCCTATGCCCGAGCGCTACGACTGCATCGTCATCGGTTCCGGCCCGGGCGGGTACGTCGCGGCGATCCGCGCGGCCCAGCTCGGCATGAAGACCGCCGTGGTGGAGAAGGACCAGGTGGGCGGCCGCTGCCTCAACTACGCCTGCATCCCGGCCAAGGCCGTCCTGCGCGTCGCCGACATCCTGTCCGAGGTCGACGACGCGGACGAGTTCGGGATCGAGATCGAGGGGCGCACGGTCGACTTCGGCAAGGTCTCACAGCGCCGCGAGAAGGTGATCAAGACGCTCACGGGCGGCGTCGCCGGCCTGTTCAAGAAGAACAAGATCGACGTGATCGAGGGCGTCGGCTCGCTGGCCGGCGACGGCAAGGTCAAGGTGGGCGACGAGACCTACGAGGCGGCGAAGGCGATCGTGCTGGCCACGGCGGTCGGTGCCCAAGCCGGTGCCGGGCACGCAGTTCGGCGGCCGCGTGATCGGCACCGAGGAGGCGTGGGCGCTGTCCGAGCTGCCGCAGACGCTCGCCGTGCTGGGCGCGGGCGCCTCGGGCTCGGAGATCGCCTCGGCCTACGGGCGGCTGGGCACGTCGGTGCTGCTGTTCGAGGCGCTCGACCGCGTGCTGCCCACCGAGGACGCCGACGTCTCGAAGATCGCCGCCCGCGGGCTGGCCAAGCAGAACATGAAGATCCACACCGGCACGCTTGTGGAGAGTGTCGAGTCGCACGACGACAAGGTCACGTTCTCCTACGGCGACGCGACCGGCGAGGCCGACTATCTCGTGATCGCCGCCGGCCGCGGGCCGGACGTCGAGGGCGCTCGGCCTGGACGCGGCGGGCGTCAAGCTCGACGACCGCGGGCTGATCGAGGTCGACGGCGCGATGCGCACGAGCGCGCAGGGCGTCTACGCCATCGGCGACCTGACCAAGGGCCCGGCGCTGGCGCACAAGGCGTCGGACGAGGGCGTGATCGCCGTCGAGGACGCCGCCGGCCTGGAGACGCACCCGATCGAGTACATCGACATCCCGCGCGCCACGTTCTGCGCGCCGCCGCGTCGCCTCGTTCGGCCTGACCGAGGAGCAGGCGCGCGAGCAGGGCCTCGACGTCGTGATCGGCAAGGTGCAGTACGGCGCGGTCGGCGCCGGCACCGTCTACGGCGACCGCGGCGGCATGATCAAGATCGTGGGCGACAAGAAGTACGGCGAGCTGGTCGGCGGCCACATCGTCGGCGCCAAGGCCACCGAGCTCATCCAGGAGCTCGTCAACGCCAAGGCGCTCGAGGGCGGCTACTCCGAGGTGGCGCGCATCATCCACGGCCACCCGACCCTCTCCGAGGGCGTGATGGAGGCCGCGCGTGCCGCCGACGGGTGGCTCATCCACGGCTGAGCGGCCCACCGCTGAGCAGCCCGGTTCTACTACGACCTGGCGTCCCCGAGGCCTATCTGGTGGCCGAGCGGCGCGCTGCATGCGCTCGGCGAGGTGCCGGAGTGGATGCCGGTGGCGCGCCGACTCGGCTGGCGTTCCGCTGCGCGGCCGAGGTCGACGCCTACCAGGAGGACGTCGGCGCGCCGGGCGCAGGCGCTCGGGCTGATGGCGGTGCGCTGGCCGGACCGTTCCCGCGCCGACACCGACTGGGCGATCCTCGCCGCCACCTACGCGAAGCAGATCGGCCGCGGCGTGGCGTTCTCGCTCGCCGCGTTCCGCCAGGCGTTCGCCGCCGGGCGCGACCTGTCCGAGCGCGACAACGTGCTGATCGCCGCGGCGGCGTGCGAGATGCACCCGGCGGCGCTGGTCAAGGGCGCCGAGCTGCGCGGGACGCGCATGGCGCTGCAGGCGAACGCGGAGCGGGCGCGGGAGGACGGCGTGACCAGCGTGCCGGCGATCTGGGTGGACGGTCGCCTGCTCGAGGGCGAGCGCGCGGTCCCGGCGTGAGGGCCAACCGCGCCTACGAGCTCATCGTCCGCCGCGGCGAGCACGTCGAGGTGGTGGACATCGACAGCGGCGAGGTCGTCCTGTTCTGGGACACGATCCCCGGCGACACGGCGAAGCTGGCCCGCGCCCTGCGCGCCGACCTGGCCCAGTTGGCAGCCGACGACTTCCTGAATAAGTGGCGCAGGTACGAGGTACGGTGACGCCATGGCGGACGTGAGTGAACGCGAGGCGGCGCGCGAGCTGCCGGGCTCTGAAGCGGCGCGCGAGTGGCTGCAGGCGATGATGCTCATCCGCCGCTTCGAGGAGCGTGCGCAGGAGATGTACGCCAAGGACAAGGTCGGCGGCTTCCTGCACCTGGCGATCGGCGAGGAGGCGACGATCGTCGGCGCCGTGCGGGCGATGCGCGAGGACGACTACCTGATCTCCACCTACCGCTCGCACGGCCACGCGCTGGCCCGCGGGGCCGACCCCAAGCCGGTGATGGCCGAGCTGTTCGGCCGCGAGACCGGCGTGTCGAAGGGGCGCGGCGGGTCGATGCACATGTTCGACTCCCGGCGGCGGTTCATGGGCGGCTACGGGATCGTCGGCGGCAACCTGCCGCTGGCCGCCGGGATCGCGCTGTCCAGCGACTACAGCGGCACCGACGAGGTGACCGTGTGCGTGTTCGGCGACGGCGCGGCCAACCAGGGCACGTTCGGGGAGACGCTGAACCTGGCTGCGCTGTGGAAGCTGCCCGTGGTGTTCATGGTCACCAACAACCAGTTCGGCATGGGCACGTCGCTCGAGCGCCACAGCGCGCAGACCGACCTGCACCGCGCGCGGCGAGGGCTTCGGCGTCCCGGGGCGCGCTGCGACGGGATGGACGTGGTGGACACGCAGGCGGTGATGCACGAGGCGATCGAGCGCGTCCGGGCCGACCGCGCGCCGCTGCTCGTCGAGGCGGTGACCTACCGCTTCCGCGGCCACAGCGCCGCCGACCCCGAGGAGTACCGCACCAAGGAGCAGGTGGCGGAGTGGCGCAAGCGCGACCCGATCACCACCTTCATGACGCGCCTCGAGCTCGGCGACGACGCGGCGGAGGCGCTCGACAAGGCCGCCGTCGAGCGCATCGACGAGGCGGTCGCGTTCGCCGACTCCTCCGCCTTTCCGCCGCCCGAGTCGATCTACGACCACGTCTACGTGCTCGGCGACCAAGTCAAGGGCTGGTACTCCGTCGACGAGCGCTCGGCCGGCGTGCACCGCGGCGAGGACGAGCGGGCGCTGGCCGAGGAGGAGTGATGGCCACGGTCCGCTACCGCGAGGCGCTCAACCAGGCGCTCCGCGAGGAGATGCAGCGCGACGAGCGCGTGTTCATCATGGGCGAGGACATCGGCGTCTTCAACGGCGCGTTCAAGGTCACGCAGGGGCTGCTGGAGGAGTTCGGGGACAAGCGCGTCCGCGACACGCCGATCTCCGAGAACACGATCGTCGGCATGGGCGTCGGCGCCGCCATGACCGGCCTGCGGCCGATCGTCGAGCTGATGACGATCAACTTCTCGCTGCTGGCCATGGACCAGATCGTCAATCACATGGCGACGATCCACTACATGTTCGGCGGCCAGGCGACCGTGCCGATGGTGGTGCGGATGCCGCAAGGCGCCGGCCACCAGCTCGGGCCGACGCACTCGCACTGCCTGGAGGCGATCTACCTGCACGTGCCGGGCATGCTCGTCGCCGTGCCGTCGACGCCGGCGGACGCGAAGGGGCTGCTCAAGGCGGCGATCCGCGACGACAACCCCGTCGTGTTCATCGAGCACGAGTACGCTGTACGGCCAGCGCGGCGAGATCCCCGACGAGGGCGACCACGTCGTCGACTTCGGTCAGGCGGCGATCCGCCGCGAGGGCGACGACGTGACGATCGTGGGCATCTCGCGCATGGCGCTGACGGCGCAGAAGGCGGCGGAGGTGCTGGCCGACGAGCACGAGGTCGACGCCGAGGTGATCGACCCGCGCACGCTGCGCCCGCTCGACCTGGACTCGATCCTCGACTCGGTGCGCAAGACGAACCGCTGCGTGATCGTGGAGGAGGGCTGGCCGCACGGCGGCGTCGGCGCGAACCTCGCGGCGCTCATCCAGGAGCAGGCGTTCGACTGGCTCGACGCGCCGGTGGCGCGCGTGACCGGCGCGGACCTGCCGATGCCCTACTCGAAGCCGCTCGAGCAGATCGCCTTCCCGCACGAGCCCCAGGTCGTCGCGGCTGCGCTCGCGCTGTTTCGTGACATGTAGCTGAGAGCTCCTCTCAGGCACTTTTACAACCGCGCGCTCATCTGGCGCGCACAGGACGGCGTCCCCCTATCCCAGGAGTCCTTCATGCGGACACCGCTGCTGGGGGCGGCGACCGTCGCCGTCCTCGCTGCCGGCGCGCTGGCCACCACCGGCGTGCTCGGCTCATCCCACCGTGAGGCCCCGCGCATCATGCTCGACCCGAGCGCGGACAACACGGACCTGTACGCGTTCACCGCCCCGGACGCGCCCGGCAAGCTCACGATCGTCGCCAACTGGGTGCCGTTCGAGAACCCTGCGGGCGGGCCGTACTTCGGCAAGCTCGATCCGCGGGCCCGCTACTACGTCAAGATCGACAACACCGGCGACGGCGTGGCGGACGTCGCCTACCGCTGGCAGTTCAAGAACACGTTCCGGAACCCCAACTCGTTCCTGTACGCGGTCCCGCCGGTGAATTCGATCGATTCGCCGAACCTGAACTTCCGCCAGAGCTACGACCTGTACTTCGAGCGCTACCGGCACGGCAGGGCGTACATGTCCAAGCGGATCGCGCACGATGTGCCGGTCGCGCCCGACAACGTCGGCCCGAAGACGATGCCGGACTACGCGGCCGTCGCCGCCGGCGCCGATGCGCAGGACGAGCGTGGGCGTGAAGACGTTCGTCGGCCCCGCCGACGATCCGTTCTTCGCCGACCTCGGCACGATCTTCGACGGCATCAACATCGACCATCCCGGCCGCCCGGCGATCGGCCTGGGCAACCAGGGCGGCGGCCATGACGACCTCGCGGGCTACAACGTCCACGCGTTCGTGCTGCAGATCCCCGACGCGCACATCACGCGCGACGGCAGGCCAGTGTCCGGCGCCACCGCGGCCAACGCCGTGGTCGGCGTGTGGGCCTCGACCGAGCGGCGCTCGATCCCGGTCAACCGCCGGCACGGCAGGCCGCACTGGGTGCAGGTCAGCCGGCTCGGCAACCCGCTGATCAACGAGGTGATCATCCCGATCGGCGCCAAGGACCGGTTCAACGCGACGCCGCCGTCCGACGACGCGAAGAACTTCGGCGCCTTCGCGCTGAGCCCGGAGCCGGCGGCGATCCTCAACGCCCTGTTCCATCTGGGCATCAAGGAGCACGACCGCACGGACATCGTGCAGGCGCTGCTCACCGGCATTCCCGGCCTGACGCAGATCGCCACGAACGCGGTGCCGGCGGACACGCTGAAGGTCAACCTCGGCGTGCCGGCGAGCGGCGAACCCGAGCCGCTTCGGCGCGCTGGCCGGCGACACCCAGGGCTTCCCGGACGGCCGCCGGCTGGGTGACGACGTCACCGACATCGAGCTGCGCGTCATCGCCGGCGCGCTGCTGACGCCCGCGACGAACGTGCCGCTCGGCGACGGCGTGGATCAGAACGACAAGCCGTTCCGGACCGCGTTCCCGTACGTCGCGCAGCCCGACAGCGGCTTCGCCTCGCACATCGGCCGCGACGAGCCGGCGCACGCGCCGGTCCCGCAGCCGCCCGCCTAGACCCACGATGGCCGCCCGCCCCCCGGGTGGGCGGCCACTCCATCCCATGAGCCCTCACCTCACGCTTCCCCGGCGCCTGCTGCTCGCGCCGCTGCTCGCCTTCGCCGCCGGCCTGCTCGTCTTCCTGCTCGAGCGCGGCCCGGCGCCGCTCCCGGCGCCCACTGCGCCGGTCGAGGTCACCCCGCAGCTGACGGGGACCGACGCCGACATCCCCAAGCTCCAGCACGCGCTGACGCTGGACCCGGCGCGCGCCGACCTGCGCGTCGAGCTCGCCTCCGCGTACCTGCAGAAGGTGCGCGAGAACGGCGATGCCTCGTACTACACGCGGGCGGGCGGCGTGCTCGCCCCGGTGCTGCGCGACCACCCGCAGGACGCCGACGCGCTGATCGTGGCCGGCACGCTCGCGCTGGCCCGCCACGACTTCCGCGGCGCGCTGGCGCTGGGCGAGCGCGCGCGGGCCGCCCAGCCCGACACGGTCGACGTCGGCACCGTGCTGGTCGACGCCGACGTCGAGCTCGGCCGCTACGGCGCGGCGGAGCAGGAGCTGCAGTCGATGGTCGACCGCAAGCCCAACCTCGCCGCCTACGCCCGCGTCTCCTACTTCCGCGAGCTGCACGGCGACCTGCCGGTGCGGTGGCCGCGATGCGGCTGGCCGTCGACGCCGGCGGCGCCGCGCGCAGGAGAACGTGGCCTACGTGAGCGGGCTGCTCGGCGAGCTCGAGCGCCAGACCGGCCACCGCGCCTTCGCCCGCCGGGCCTATGACCGGGCCCTCGCCGCCGTGCCGGGCAACCCGGCGGCCGAGCAGGGCGTCGCCCGGCTCGACGGCAACACGCCCGCCTCGATCGCCCGCCGGCGGGCGATCGTGCAGCGGCTGCCGCTGCCCGAGTACGTGATCGGCCTCGGCGAGGCCGAGCTGGCCGCCGGCCGGACGGCGCCAGCGGCCGGCGCGACCTGCAGCTCCTGCGCGCCGAGGAGCGGCTCCTGCAGCGCGGCCGGCGTCAACACGGACATCGAGCTGGCCGTCTTCGAGGCCGACCACGGCAGCCCGGCGCCGCGCCGTGCTGCTGGCCCGGCGCGCCTGGGCGCAGGCGCCGAGCGTGCGCTCGGCCGACGCGCTGGGGTGGGCGCTGACGCGCTCGGGCGACCCGCGCGCGGGCCTCGTCTGGGCGCGACGCGCGCTGAAGCTCGGCTCGCGCGACCCGCTGTTCCTCAACCACGCGGGGCTGACCGCGCTGGCCGCCGGCCGGCGGCCCGCGGGCGTGCGCCTGCTGCGGCTCTCGCTCGCGCACGGCCTCGACGGCTGGCCCTGGCAGGCGCAGCGCGCCAGGAGGGCGATATGAGGCCTACCCTCGCCGCTCTGGTCGCGGCCGGCGCCGCGCTGGCGGCGCCGGCCGCGGCTGGCGCGCACCCGCTGGGGAACTTCTCCGTCAACCACCTCACCGAGGTGCGCGTGTCGCCGCGAGCGCATCGACGTGCGCTACGTGCTCGACCAGGCGGAGATCCCGACGTTCCAGGAGCGCGGGCTGTCCACGCGCGCCGTGCTGGCCCGCAAGCGGGCGGAGGTGCTGCGGGCGGCTGGTGATCACCGTCGGCGGACGCCGCGTGGCGCTGCGCCAGTCCGGCCCGGCGCGGCTGTCGCACCCGCCGGGCCAGGGCGGCCTGCCGACCACGCGCGTCGATGCTGCCGCTCGCGGCGAACGTCTCCGCGCTGGGCGTCGTCCGCGTGCACGACGGGACGTTCGCCGGCCGGATCGGCTGGAAGGCGGTCGATGCCGCTGCCCGGCCGCGGGACCGCGGTGCGGGCCGACGTCCCGCGCGTCCGACCCGACGCGCGGGCTGCGCCACTACCCGCCGCGACCTGCTCAAGAGCCCGGAGGACGTCCGCGACGCCCGCCTGCTGGTCGCGCGCGGCGGCCGGCACCGTGCGGCCGCGCCGGGCGGGCGCACGGGCGTTCACGTCGGACAGCGGCTCGGGCGGCTTCGCCGGCTCCGCGACCGCGGCGGCGGCGTGCTCGTGCTGCTGCTGGCCGCGGCGTTCGGCTGGGGCGCGCTGCACGCGCTCTCGCCCGGGCACGGCAAGTCGATGGTCGCGGCCTACCTGGTGGGGACGCGCGGGAGCGTGCGCGACGCCGTCGCTGCTCGGCACGACCGTGACCGTCACCCACACGGCGGGGGTGATCGCGCTCGGGTTCGTCGCGCTCGGCCTGTCGGCCTGGATCCTGCCCGAGCACCTGTACCCGTGGCTCAACCTGGTCGCCGGGCTGATGGTGGTGAGCGTGGGGCTGCAGGTCCTGCGCGGCCGGCTCAAGCACGCGCACGCGCACCGCCACGGGCAGCATCACCACCACCACGGCCACGATCACGATCACGACCGCGGGGCGGCGCTCGATCCTCGCGCTGGGCGCGTCCGCCGGGCTGATCCCCTGCCCGACCGCGCTCGTGGTGCTGCTCGGCGCGATCTCCCAGCACCGGGTCGGCCTCGGGCTGGTCCTCATCGTGGCGTTCTCCGCCGGGCTCGCCACGACGCTCACGGGCCTCGGCATCGCCGTCGTCCACGCCTCCCGCGCGCTGGCCCGGCTGCGCGTCCCCGGCCGGTTCGCCGGCTCGGTCTCCGCCGCGTCCGCCGGGCTGATCGTGCTCGTCGGCGCCGTCCTCACCGCCCAAGCCGTCCCGAATCTGTGATCCAGATGAGACTCCGCTGCGCTAGGGGCCGGCATGCACGCTCTGCGCGTCGACACCGTCCGCGGCGCACGGCCTGCGCGTGTCGGCCGCCCGCCGCGCCGTGCTGGCGGCGCTCCTCGCCGCCGAGCGCCCGCTGACCGCCGAGGAGATCGCCGGGGGCCGCCTCGACCTCGCCTCGGTCTACCGCAACCTCGAGGCGCTCGAGGCGATCGGCGTCGTCCACCACGTCCACCTCGGGCACGGGCCGGCCGCTACGAGCTGCGCGGCCGCACCGCGGGCTGGGCGACCTGCGAGGCGTGCGGGCGCTCGACCCCGCTCGACGCGGACGCGCTGACGCCGATCCGCGCCGTCGTCGGCGCGGCCTGCGGCTTCGACGCGTCGTTCGCCCACTTCCCGATCGTCGGGCGCTGCCCCGACTGCCGGCCATGACCGCCGCCGAGCGCCGCCGGGCGTGGCTGCTCGCCGCCGCGATCGGCGCGCTGCACGTCGCCGGCTTCGGCATCCTGCTCGGGCTCGTCGCCCGGCGCCACCTGCCGGGGTTCCCGGTGGGCATCGGGATCACCGCCTACACGCTCGGCCTGCGCCACGCGTTCGACGCCGACCACATCGCGGCGATCGACAACACGACGCGCAAGCTCATGGGGACGGGGCGGCGGCCGCTGGCGGTGGGCTTCTGGTTCTCGCTCGGTCACTCGAGCGTCGTCTTCGCGCTGTCGCTGCTGCTCGCCTGCGGCGTGCGGGCGCTGGCGGGCGATGTGAGCGACGACGGATCCGCGCTGCACGTGGTCACCGGGCGTGATCGGCACGACTGTGTCGGGGACGTTCCTGCTGGCCATCGGCCTCGTCAACCTGACGATGCTGTCCGGCGTCACCCGCGCCGTCGCGTGCATGCGCTCGGGCGCCCGGAGGCCGAGGTGGAGCGCCTGCTGGCGCCGCGCGGGCCGATCAGCCGCTGACGCGGCGCTTCGGCGACCGGATCGCGCGCCGTGGCAGATGTACCCGCTCGGGCTGCTGTTCGGGCTGGGCTTCGACACCGCCACCGAGGTCGCGCTGCTGTTCCTGGCGGCCGGCGCGGCGTTCGGCGGGCTGCCCGCGTACGCGATCCTCTGCCTGCCGATCCTGTTCGCCGCGGGGATGTCCCTGCTCGACACGCTCGACGGCGCGTTCATGGCGCTCGCCTACGGCTGGGCGTTCGCCAAGCCGGCTCGCAAGCTCTACTACAACCTGACCGTGACCGGGCTGTCCGTGGCGGTCGCGCTGGGGATCGGCTCGCTCGAGCTGCTGTCGGCCCTGGGCGTGACGACGATCGGCCTCGGCGACGTGGGCTACCTGGTCGTGGGGCTGTTCACGCTGACCTGGCTGGTGGCCGTGGCGGTCTGGCGGCTCGGCCGCATCGAGCAGCGCTGGGCTCCCTAACCTGTGGAGGGGGATGACTGCGCTGCGGCGCTTGGGAGCGGCGTTGCCGCAAGGCCGGACGCTGCCCGCCGCCCAGTGGCGGGCGCGTCACCGCGCGCTGGTCTGGCTGCTGTGGGCACACGTGGCCGGCCTGCCGATCGTGGCGCTGCTGTACGCGCGCGGGCTCGGCTCGGCGCTGGCCGACGGCGCGGTGGTGGCGGTGTTCGCGGTGCTCGCCTCGCTGCGGCTGGGCGGCCGCCGGGCGCGCTCGACGGTGGTCGCGCTCGGGCTGCTCACGTCCTCGGCCGTGCTCGTGGACATCACCCACGGGCTCATCGAGGCGCACTTCCACTTCTTCGTGATGGTCGCGGCGCTGTCGCTCTACGAGGACTGGGTGCCGTTCCTGGTCTCCGTGGCCTACGTGTTCCTCGAGCACGGCCTGATGGCCACGGTGATGGACCAGCACGACGTGTTCGACCACCCGGGGTCGGCGTGGAAGTGGGCACTGGTCCACTCCGGCTTCATCGCCGCCCTGTGCGTGGCCTGCATCGCCAACTGGCGGGCGTCGGAGAGCGGGCGCCTGGCGTTCCGGTCGCTGGTCGAGACGCTCGAGGAGGGCGTGCTGATGGTCAGCCGCGCGGGCACGCTGGTGGCGGCGAACCCCAGCGCGACCCGGATCCTGGGCATGGACCCGGCACTGGTGCTGGCCGAGGGCGAGCGCTTCGTCGACGCCGAGGGGCGGCCGGTCGCTGACGCCGAGCGGCCGGTGCGCACGACGGCGCGCACCGGGGAGCCGCGTCTCGCGGTGCCGCTGGGGCTGCGGCGGCCGGACGGCACGACCCGCTGGCTGTCCGTGACGACGCGCGGGGTCGACGCGGATGAGGGCCCGCCCCCGTACGCGGTCGTCGTGTCGTTCACCGACGTGACCGAGGAGCGCGAGGCGGTCGAGGCGCTCGAGCGCTCCAACGCCGAGCTGCAGCAGTTCGCCTACATCGCCTCCCACGACCTGTCCGAGCCGCTGCGGATGGTCTCGAGCTACCTGCAGCTGCTGCGCCGGCGCTACCACGGGCGCCTCGACGGCGACGCGGACGAGTTCATCGACTACGCGGTCGAGGGCGCGACCCGCATGCGCTCGCTGATCGAGGGGCTGCTCGCCTACTCGCGCGCCGGCCGGGGCGAGGAGTCGGAGCCGGTCGACCTCGGCGTCGTGGCCGGCGACGTCCTGCGCTCGCTGGCGGCCGCGCTGGTCGAGGCGGGCGCCGACGTGGAGATCGGCCGGCTGCCGTTGGTCCAGGGCAACCGGCTGCAGCTCGAGCAGCTGCTGCAGAACCTCGTCGCGAACGCGCTGAAGTTCCGCGGCGACGCGCCGGCGTACGTGCGCGTGACCTGCGAGCCGCCCCCCGGCGCCGGGCTCGTGGAGATCGCGGTGGAGGACGCGGGGATCGGGATCGAGCCCCGGCACCGCGACCGCGTGTTCCAGATGTTCCAGCGCCTGCACGACCGCGAGAGCTACGAGGGGACCGGCATCGGGCTGGCCATCTGCCGCAAGATCGTCGAGCGCCACGGCGGGCGGATCTGGGTCGACGGCCGCGACGGCGGCGGCACGGTGTTCCGCTTCACGCTGCCGGCCGCGCCGCCGGCCGGGCGCCCGGTCGCTCCGGTTGTCGCCGTGGCGCCGGCCTGACGCGTGCAATCCTTCGGCCCATGGCCGATGTCGCGATGCCCCGCCTGTCCGACTCGATGGAGGAGGGCACGATCCTCAAGTGGCTGAAGTCCGACGGGGACTCGGTGGCCAAGGGCGACGAGCTCGTCGAGATCGAGACCGACAAGGCCAACATGACCTACGAGGCCGACGAGGACGGGACGCTCTCGATCGTCGCCCAGGAGGGCGACACGCTGCCGGTCGGCGAGACGATCGCCCGGATCGGCGAGGGCGGCGGCGAGTCGTCCGACGAAGAGGACGAGGAGCCTGCGGGCGAGGCCGAAGCGGACGACGTCCAGGAAGACGAGAGCGACGAGGAGCCCGAAGCCGAAGCCGAAGCCGAGCCGAAGCCGAGGACGAGGACCAGGAGAAGCCCGCCGACGACGACGGCGGCTCCGGCAACGGGCGCGTGAAGGCGTCGCCGATCGCCCGCCGGATGGCGCGCGAGCTGGGGCTCGAGCTCGCGGCGGTCAAGGGCACCGGCCCCGGCGGGCGGATCGTCAAGGCGGACATCGAGGCCGCCGCGAAGGACAAGCCGAAGGACGACCAGGAGGAGGCGAAGGACGAGGAGAAGCCGCGCGAGCCGGCGCCCGCCGCCGGCGACAGCGGGCGCGGCGAGGTCCGCCACCAGGACCTGACGCGGCTGCAGCGGACGGTCGCCCGGCGCATGGCCGAGTCCAAGGCGACCGCCCCGGACTTCGTCATCTCGCTGGAGGTCGACATGGAGGAGGCGGTCGCGCTGCGCAAGCAGCTCAAGGCCGCCGCCGGCGACGCGCCCGCGCCGTCGTTCAACGACATGGTCATCAAGGCCTCGGCGCTGGCGCTGCGCGAGTTCCCGCGGGCCAACGGGGCCTACCGCGACGGCGCGTTCGAGCTCTACTCGCGCGTCAACGTCGGCGTGGCCGTGGCCGGCCAGGACGCGCTCGTCGTCCCCACCGTGTTCGACGCCGACAAGAAGAGCCTCGGCACGATCGCCGCCGAGGCCCGCGCGCTGGCCGAGAAGGTCCGCGACGGCAAGATCACGCCGCCGGAGCTGTCAGCCGGCACGTTCACCGTGTCGAACCTCGGCATGTACGGCATCCGCCGCTTCGTCGCGGTGATCAACCCGCCGCAGGCCGCGATCCTCGCCGTCGGCGAGCTCACGCCGCGGCCGGTCGTGCACGACGGCGAGATCGCCGTCCGCGCCGTGATGGAGCTGACGCTCAGCTGCGACCACCGGATCCTCTACGGCGCCGACGCCGCGGAGTTCCTGGCCCGCATCCGCGAGTACCTGCAGACGCCGCTGAGGCTCGCGTTGTAGACGCTCGTCGATTCCGCGCCGGCGCGGAATGATCGTTTTTCGAGGCCGACTTCTCGGGTGGGGTTCGTTACCGTCGTATGCCGACGGTAAGGCGCTCCACGTGTTTCCGGTGCGACACATTCCCGGTCGATCGCGATCGGTTGGCGCGCGGTGGCGATCGATCATGCGCGACGGAAGGCTCCCCTCACTCCTACAAGCCCGCCGTTGCCCGACCCGCGCTGTGAGCTAGTGCCCGAGCGGCAGCCCGCCCGTCACCGGGGCGAGCGCGTGGTCGACCGTGGCGGCGACCTGCTGGACGGTGTCCTCGACGACCGCGACCGGCGTCTGCACCACCGGCGGCAGGACCTGGACGACGGGCTGCGTGGTCTGGCGGACGGCGATCACGGTCCGCTCGACCGCGCGCGGCGTGGCGACGGCGGTGGCCACCGCCGGCGGCTGCGTCGCGCCCGAGGGGGTCGCGGCGGGCGTGGCCGGGGTCGCGGCGGCGGGCGCGGGCGTGGTCGCGCGCGGCGCGAGTGTGGCGGCCGGCGCCGGCGCCGAGGCGCGGCGGTGCGGGTCGCGCCGCGTGGCACGCTGCGCGGGCCGGCGCTGCGCGACGACCGTGCGGTCCGGCCGGGCCGCCGGTGCGGCGACGATGCGGTGGGCCCGGCGGTGCGGCGCGGCGGCCGGGCGGGCGGGCACCGGCGCGGCCGGCAGCGTGAGCCGTCCGGAGCCGCCGTCCGGACCGCCCGGCCACAGCCGGACGCCGAGCAGCGCGGAGGCGAGCAGCGACAGCGCCACCGCGGCGCCCACCAGCGACGCGGAGGCGGCGGCGCTCGGCGCGATCCCGCCGAAGCGCGTGCTCCGACCCTGCCCGGTCAGCGAAATCACGCGCGTACTGTCGGCACGCGCGCGCCCACCGGAAATCCGACATCCGTCCAGATCACTGCTGCAGGCCGGTGTTCGGCTCGCGCGACGGGTCGCGGCGGATGCCGGCCGGGCGCTGGTCGGTGTTGACGAACAGACACAGCGGCAGCCGCTCGGACCCGTACACGCAGACGCGATAGTGGTCGGCCTCGAGCTCGACGATGTCGGGCCGGCCGAGCCCGGCCTCGAAGCGCGGGGCCTGCAGGATCACGTAGTCGTGCACGCCGGCCATGAGCGCGGCCCGGTCTGAGCGCTCCTCCGTGACGGCCGACCGGTGCGCCAGCCCGCCGGCCAGCAGCGCGCACGTCACGGCGACCAGCAGCGCGGTGCCCGCGTAGTCCCGGGCGACGACGCCGGGCAGGTCGCGCCGGCGCCGCCGGACCAGGACGCCCAGCAGCGGCGCGGCCACCGCCACGACGATGAGGTTGAAGAACCCGGCCAGCAGCAGCGCGCCCCACGCGTCCGCCCCGTCCCCCCGGAACGGCAGCCGCGCGATCAGCAGCGCGTCGACCGCGGTCAGCACCGCGAACGCCGGCCACTGCCACGCGCCCCGCATGCGCCACCGCAGGCGCGGCCACCAGACGGACTCGACCATCGCCCCGTCAAGGCTAACCCGCCATGTCGTACGCTCATCCCGACCGTCAGACCCCCGGAGCCGCGGAGATCCCGCGCCCGGGACGAGCGCACTCCCGGCGACCCGGGGGAGCGCACCGACAGCGACCGAAAGGTGAGCACGCCAGATGGCGACCGAGACCGCGAGGTCAGCCTTACCGGCTGACGTATCCGAGCACCTGACCACCGAGGATCGAGTCGGGCTGCTCAGGGCGATGCTGATGATGCGCGGCATCGAGGAGCGCGCGATGACGCTGTACCGGCAGGGCAAGGTGCCGGGCAGCTTCTACGACGGGTTCGGACAGGAGGCCGTGTCGGCCGGCGCCGCCTGGGCGATGGCCGCCGAGGACCGCCTGTGCATCCTGCACCGCGACCTGGCCGCCCACATCATCCGCGGCGTCGAGCCCCACCGCATCTTCGCCCAGTACATGGGCCGCGAGGCCGGCATCACGCACGGCCGCGACGGCAACGTCCACTTCGGCGACCGGACCAAGGGCTGCGTCGGCATGGTCTCGATGCTCCCCGACATGATGCTGATCGCCACCGGCATGGCGATGGCGTTCAAGCTGCGCGGCGAGAAGCGCGCCGCGCTCACCTGGTTCGGCGACGGCTCCACCTCGCGCGGCGACTTCCACGAGGCGATGAACTGGGCCGGCGTCCAGCGGCTGCCGGTGATCTTCGTGCTGGAGAACAACCAGTACGCCTACTCGACGCCGCTCGACCAGCAGTTCGCCGTCGACCCCGTCGAGCGCGCCGCCGCCTACGGCTTCCCCGGCGTGACCGTGGACGGCAACGACCCGGAGGCGATGTTCGAGGCCACCCGCCAAGCCCGTCAACGGGCGGTCGATGGCGAGGGCCCGACGCTGATCGAGGCCGTGACGATGCGCATGCACGGCCACGCCGCGCACGACGACATGAAGTACGTGCCCACCGAGAAGGTCCAGGAGTGGCGCGAGAAGGACCCGATCGACCGCCAGACCCGGCGCGTCGAGGCGCTGGGCGTCGACCCGCAGGCCATTCGCGACGAGGTCAAGCAGGCGATCGACGCGGCCGTCGAGCAGGCGCTGCAATCGCCGATGCCCGACCCGGCCGACGCGACGGCGCGCATCTTCGCCGACGAGCCGGCGCTGCTCGAGGACGGCAACGCCCCCTGGTCGGGCTGGAGGGCGTAGCGCATGCCGACGATGACGTACCTGCAGGCGATCTCCGACGCCATGCGCGAGGAGATGCGCGCCGACGAGCGCGTGTTCGTGATGGGCGAGGACATCGGCGTGTTCGGCGGCGCGTTCAAGGTCACCGACGGCTTCATCGACGAGTTCGGCGCCGACCGGGTGATGGACACGCCGCTGGCCGAGTCGGCGATCGTCGGCTGCGCGATCGGCGCCGCCGTCGAGGGCATGCGCCCGATCGCCGAGATGCAGTTCTCCGACTTCGTGTCGTGCGGCTTCGACCAGCTGGTCAACGTGGCCGGCAAGACGTACTACCGGATGGGCCTGTCGGTGAACATCACCGTCCGGCTGCCCTCGGGAGGCGGCTTCTCGGGCGGCCCGTTCCACAGCCAGAACCCCGAGGCGTGGTTCATGCACGCGCCCGGGCTGAAGATCGTCGCGCCGAGCACGGCCGAGGACGCCAAGGGCCTGCTCATCTCCGCCGTGCGCGACCCCAACCCGGTGCTGTTCATGGAGCACAAGCACCTGTACCGCCGGGTCAAGGGCGAGGTGCCGGGCGGGACCTACGAGACGCCGTTCAAGGCCCGGATCGCCCGCGAGGGCACGGACCTCACGGTCATCGCCTACGGCGCGATGGTGCACACGGCGCTCGAGGCCACGGCGGACATCGACGGCGCCAGCGTGGAGGTGCTCGACCTGCGCTCGCTCGTGCCGCTCGACGAGGAGGCGATCCTGGCGAGCGTGCGCAAGACGTCGAAGGTCGTGATCGTCGACGAGGCGAACCAGACGTGCGCGGCGGGCGCGCAGGTGGCGGCGCTGATCGCCGAGCGGGCCTGGGAGGACCTCGACGGGCCGGTCGTCCGCGTGGCCACGCCGGACGTGCCGATCCCGTTCTCCCCGCCGCTCGAGCAGGCGGTGCTGCCCCAGGTCGACGACGTGCGGGAGGCATGCCGTGAGCTCATCGAGTACTGAGACCTTGATCGACGTGACGATGCCCCAGATGGGGGTGTCCGTCGCCGAGGGCACGGTCGTCGAGTGGAAGAAGCAGGTCGGCGACTGGGTGCAGGCCGACGAGATCATCGCCTCGATCTCCACGGACAAGATCGACACCGACGTGGAGTCGCCGGCCAGCGGCCGCGTCGCGGAGGTCATCGTGCCGGTGGGCGAGACGGTCGACGTGGGCACCGTGATGGCCCGGATCGCCACCGACGCCCGCCCGGGCGAGGCGCATGTGGCCGAGACCGGCACCGGCGAGGCCACCGCGGCGCTCGAGGCGCCCGGCGAGGCCGGCGAGCTGTCCGGTGACACCGAGGCGGAACACGAGGGCACCGAGCAGCCGCGGCCGCGTCGCGACGGCGCGCGCCGCTACTCGCCCGTGGTCATGCGGATGGCGCAGGAGCACGGCATCGACCTCGAGCAGGTCGAGGGCACCGGCCGCGGCGGCCGGGTGCGCAAGCAGGACGTGCTGGCGTTCCTCGAGCAGGGCGGCGCCGAGGAGCCGCCGATGCACATCGAGAGCCCGTACCGGCCCGACGAGCCGGCGCCGCCCAAGGCACGGCGGCCGCGCCTGTCCCGTATCGAGGAGGTCCCGCGCGAGGCGCCGGCGCCCGCCACCGGCGGTGGCGGCCTCAGCCGCATGCGCCAGGCGATCGGGCGGCGCATGGTCGAGTCGCTGCAGACCGCGGCGACGTGCACGACCATCGCCGAGGCCGACATGAGCCGGATCGAGGGGCTGCGCAAGGCCGCCCGGCTCAGCTACCTGCCCTACCAGGCGCGGGCCACGATCGAGACGCTGAAGGAGTTCCCGTCGCTCAACGCCACGCTCGACGGCGACACCTACGCCCAGCACGAGGCGATCAACCTCGGCATCGCCGTCAGCCTCGGCGAGGGCGGGCTGATCGTGCCGGTCATCCACGACGCGCAGGACCTCTCCGTGGAGGGCCTGGCCAAGCGGATCAAGGACCTCGCGACGCGCGCGCGCGCCAATCAGCTCCAGCCCGACGAGGTCCGCGGCGGCACGTTCACCATCACCAACCCCGGGCCCTACGGCTCGATCATGGCGACGCCGGTGATCAACCTGCCGCAGGTCGGCATCCTCGACACGGAGGCGGTGGTCAAGCGGGCCGTGGTGGTCACGGACGAGCTCGGCAACGACTCGATCGCCATCCGCTCGATGACCTACCTGTGCCTCTCCTGGGACCACCGCGCGCTCGACGGCGCGCTGGCCGCGCAGTTCCTGGCCGCACTTCGCAAGAAGTTGGAGACGTGGCCGATGACCCAGGGAACAGTCTGACGGACACCCGCCCCGGAGCCGACTGCGCCGGCTCCGGGGCGGGACAGGCTCAAGGAAGTGACCCGCCCGACCGATCACCCGGGCGTGACCGTTCGCCGGACTCCGCTCTGGACCGCCTACCTCCTGGTCGGCGCCTTTGCCACCGCCGCCTACCTGTGGCTCCCGCCCTTCAAGGGGAGCGGCCCGTTGATGAACCTGATCGGGCTCACCCCGGTCCTCGCGATCGCCTACGGCATCCGCCGCCACCGGCCCGCCGCCGCCAAGGCCTGGGCGCTGCTGGCCGCCGGCTCCGCCTTCTTCTGGTTCGGCGACCTCTACACGTACAGCTACCCGAAGCTGTTCCACGTCGACGTGCCGTTCCCCTCGATCGCCGACGCGTCGTACATCGCGATGTACCCGGTGATGCTCACGGGCCTGCTGATGCTCGTGCGCCGCCGGAGCAACGGCCGCGACCGCAGCAGCCTGATCGACGGCCTCATCCTCACCGTCGGCCTGGCGCTGCCCTCCTGGGTGGCCCTGATCGCGCCGTACCTGCACGCGGACGACCTCAGCACGCTCGGGAAGATCGTCTCGGTCGCCTATCCGGTGGGCGACGTGGTCCTGCTCGGCGGCGCGGTCCGCCTGGCGCTCGACTCCGGCCGCCGCGAGCCCGCGTTCTACCTGCTCAGCGGCAGCATCGCGCTGCTCCTGGTCACCGACTTCGTGTACGGGATCATGACGCTCCACGCCACCTACACGCACCAGCTGTGGCTGGACGTCGGCTGGATCGGCTCCTACCTGCTGTGGGGCGCCGCCGGCCTGCACCCGTCGATGGCGCGGCTCGCCGAGCCCGTCCCCGGCCGCGAGATCGTGCTCACCCGCTTCCGCCTCGCGCTGCTGACCGTCGCCTCCGTGATCGCGCCGCTGGTCGGGCTCATCCACGACCTGCACTCGCGCGCCTACGACTACATCGTCGTCCAGATGGCCTCCGTCGTCCTGTTCGGCCTCGTGATCATCCGCATGGCCGGCCTCGTGCGCCAGACGGCCAAGCTGTCCGCCGAGGTCCACCAGCGCCGCGGCGAGGCGCGCCTGGGCGCACTCGTGCGCCACGCCAGCGACGTCATCACCATCCTCGACCGCGACGCCACCATCGCCTATCAGAGCCCGTCGATCGAGGGCATCCTCGGCTACGACGCCGACGCCCTGCTGGGCCGGCGCTTCACCGAGCTGGTGTCCGAGAGCGACCGGCCCCGGTTCGCCCAGGCGGTCGCCACCGTCGGCGACGACGCCCAGACGTTCGAGTGCTCGCTGGAGCACAGCGACGGCACCGTGCGCCACTTCGAGATCCTGCTCACGAACCTGATCGAGGAGGAGCACGTCGGCGGCATCCTGCTGAACGCCCGCGACGTCAGCGAGCGCAAGGCGTTCGAGGCCGAGCTGACCCACCAGGCGTTCCACGACACCGTCACCGGCCTCGCCAACCGGGCGATGTTCACCGAGCGCGTGCGTCAGGCGATCGCCCGCGGCCGCCGCGAGGAGGGCAACCTCGCCGTGCTGTTCTTCGACCTCGACGACTTCAAGACCGTCAACGACTCGCTCGGCCACGCCGCCGGCGACGAGGTGCTGCGCGAGGTCGCCCGCCGGCTGGACCTGAACGTCCGCGGCGCCGACATGGCCGCCCGCTTCGGCGGCGACGAGTTCGCCGTCCTCCTGGAGGACGTGGCCGACAGCCAGGACGCGGCCGACGTGGCCCAGCGGATCCTCGAGATGCTGTCGACGCCGGTGGAGGCGGGCCACCGCGACGTCTCCGTGGGCGCGAGCATCGGCGTCTCGGTCGCGCTGGCCGGCGACGTGCGCGGCGCCGAGGACCTCGTCCGCGACGCCGACGCCGCGATGTACATCGCCAAGCGCGACGGCAAGGGCGCCTACCGGCTGTTCGAGCCGGCCATGCACGAGGGCGTGCTCGCCCGCCTGGAGCTGCGCACCGACCTGCAGCGGGCGATCGGCACCGACCAGCTCGAGCTCTACTACCAGCCGGTCGTCCGGCTCGAGGACGGCTCGATCTCCGGCGTGGAGGCGCTGCTGCGCTGGCACCATCCCGAGCGCGGCATGGTCTCGCCCGTCGAGTTCATCCCGATCGCCGAGGAGACCGGCCTCATCGTCCCGATCGGCCGCTGGGTGCTGCAGGAGGGCTGCCGCCACGCCCGCCGGCTGGAGGCGGTCGCCGAGTGCCCGCCGCGCATGAGCGTCAACCTGTCGCTCAAGCAGCTGCAGCAGTCCGACATCGTGGCCGACGTCCGCGCCGCGCTGGAGAACTCCGGCCTGCCGCCCGAGCGGCTCGTGCTGGAGATCACCGAGTCCGTGCTGATCGACGACACCGACCTGGCGATCGAGCGCCTCCACGCGCTCAAGGGCCTCGGCGTGGGCCTGGCGCTGGACGACTTCGGCACCGGGTACTCGTCGCTCAGCTACCTCAGCCGCTTCCCGGTCGACATCCTCAAGATGGATCGCTCGTTCCTGCGCGACGGCGAGACCGCCCAGGCGCGCAACCTCGCCACCGCGGTGGTCGGCCTGGGCGCGACGATGGCGCTCGAGGTGGTGGCCGAGGGCATCGAGATGTCCGAGCAGTGGCACACGCTGCGCGACCTGGGCTGCGATCTCGGCCAGGGCTTCCTGTTCGCCAGGCCGATGGACGCCGCGGCGTCGCTGGCCTTCGTGGCCGCCCCGACGCCTGCCGACTAAGCTCACAGGCATGCCCGAGCTGTGGGTGTGCCATCTCGGCCGCGTCGACTACGCCGAGGCCGCGGCGCTGCAGGAGCGCCTGCGCGACCGCGTGCGGGCCGGCGAGCTGCCGGAGACGATGCTGCTGCTCGAGCACCCGCCGGTCTACACGGTCGGGCGCCGCACGGCGGAGGCCGACCTGCCGTTGCCCTCGGTGGGCATCGAGGTGGTCTCCACGCCGCGCGGCGGCCAGTTGACCTACCACGGGCCCGGGCAGCTCGTCGGCTATCCGATCATGCCCGTCGCGAACGTGCCGGACTTCATCCTCACGATGGAGCGGGCGATCGTCAGGGCGCTGGCCGACGCCGGCCTGGAGGCGGGCACACGGCTCGGCCACCGGCACGTCGGCGTGTGGGTGGGCGAGCGCAAGATCGCCTCGGTGGGCGTGCACATCTCCCACGGCATCTCCGCCCACGGGTTCGCCGTCAACGTCGAGAACGACCTCGCGCCGTTCAGCGCGGTCGTGGCCTGCGGGCTGCCCGAGGTGCAGATGACCTCGCTCCGGGCCGAGGGCGCCGCCGAGGGCCTGGCCTGCTTCCGCAAGCGGATCGGGTTCCGGTTCTGCGAGGCGTTCGGGCGCCGGCAGCGGCTCGTCACGGCAGCCCGGCTGGGTATCGGCTCGCTGGTGCCGGCGTGATGGACGTCGGCCTGGTCATCTTCCCCACGGGCGACGGGATCCGCCCGGACGAGCTTGCGCTGGCCGCCGAGCACGCCGGCTACGAGTCGCTGTTCTTCACCGAGCACACGCACATCCCCACGTCGCGCGAGTCGCCCTACCCCGGCGGCGGCGAGTTGCCGGACAAGTACCGCTCGACGCACGACCCGTTCGTGGGGCTGGCGTTCGCCGCCGCGGCCACCACCAAGCTGAAGATCGGCACGGCGGTCTGCCTGGTGGTCGAGCACGACCCGATCGTCCTGGCCAAGTCGGTGGCCTCGCTCGACGTGCTGTCGGGCGGGCGCGTGGTGTTCGGCGTGGGCGCCGGCTGGAACAAGGAGGAGATGCGCCATCACGGCACGGACCCGGCCACGCGGCACCGGCTGATGCGCGAGCGGGTCGAGGCGATGAAGGCGATCTGGACTCAGGACGTCGCCGAGTACCACGGGCGCCTCGTCGACCTCGAGCCCCTGTGGCAGTGGCCCAAGCCGCTCCAGCGGCCGCACCCGCCCGTGTTGATCGGCGGCAACGGGCCGAAGGTGCTCGACCGCGTGCTCGCCTACGGCGACGGCTGGATGCCGAACATGAAGGACCTGTCCGAGCTGGCGGGGCGGATCGCCGAGCTGCGCGAGCGGGCCGGCCGGCACGTCCCGGTGACGTTCTACGGCGCGCAGCCGGATCGGCTCGCGGAGATCGAGGCGGCGGGCGCCGACCGTGCGCTGATCGTGCTCGAGTCGGGCTCCCGGGCCGAGGTGCTGGCCTCGATACCCTCACTCGGGTGAGCGCCATCCGCGTGCACCAGACGCGCTCCCGCGCCAACCCGGGCGGGATGGACGTCACGCAGGTGCTGGGCGAGGACGTCCTGCCGTTCCGCACGCGCAAGCCCCCCTGGTTCAAGGTCCCCCGGCCCGGCAGCCCGAAGTACCGTGAGCTGGCGCGGACGATCAGCGACGAAGGCCTGCACACGGTCTGCCAGGAGGCCGCCTGCCCGAACATCGGCGACTGCTGGGACCGCGGCACGGCCACGTTCATGATCCTCGGCGACACCTGCACGCGCCGCTGCGGCTTCTGCAACGTCAAGACCGGCAAGCCGACGTGGAACGATCCGCTGGAGCCGCTGCGCGTGGCCCGCAGCGTCGCCCGCATGGGCCTGCGCCACGCGGTGATCACGTCCGTCGACCGCGACGACCTGCCCGATTACGGCGCCGGTGTGTGGTGCGGCGTGATCCGCTCGATCCGCCGCCAGGCGCCGCTGTGCAAGATCGAGGTGCTGACGCCGGACTTCCGCGGCGAGGAGATGCCGCTGGCCAAGGTGGTCGCCGAGCGCCCGGACGTGTTCAACCACAACGTCGAGGTGGTGCCGCGGCTGTACCCCGTGGCCCGCCGCGGCTCGCGCTGGCGGCGGTCGCTGCGAGTGCTGGAGAACGCGCGCGAGCTGGGCGCGGGCGAGGTCGTGACCAAGTCCGGCCTGATGGTCGGGCTGAGTGAGACCCACGACGAGATGGTCGAGGCGTTCGCCGACCTGCGCGCGGCCGGCGTGTCCATCCTCACCGTCGGGCAGTACCTGCGGCCGACTGAGCGCCACCTGCCCGTGGTCCGCTACTGGGAGCCGGAGGAGTTCACCGCGCTGGAGCGGGCGGCCTACGCGCTCGGGTTCGAGCACATCGCCGCCGGCCCGCTCGTGCGCTCGTCCTACCACGCCGACGAGCACGTCCCGCAGGAGCGGCCGGGCGTCGGCCCGCTGGCTACGTCCGCGTGACCTTCGACAGCCCGCGCGGCGCGTCCGGGTCCAGCCCGCGCGCCAGCGCGAGCGCGAACGCCAGCTGCTGGCCGTAGACGACGGCGGGGATCGGCGCGAGCGCTTCCGGGAGGTCCGGCGCCGCCCTGTGGACGCGCACGTCGGCGCCGCGGCCCCGCAGCGCCTCGGCCACCTGGGCGACGTCGCGCGCGGTCGGTCCCGGCCAGTCGAGCAGCAGCGCCGGCGCGCCGGCGTGGATGGCCGCGATCGGGCCGTGCAGCAGGTCCGCCGTGGAGTAGCCGTCGGCGTTCAGCAGCGCCGCCTCGCGCACCTTCAGCGCGCTCTCCAGCGCGGCGGCGTAGAGGAACCCGCGCGCCGCCACCAGGAGCTCGTCGCCCTCCGGCCAGGCGTCGACCGGCTGCTCCAGCGCCTCGGCCACCGCGTCGGGGACGCGGGCGAGGTCGGCCTCCGCGAATGGCACCGGCCCGAGCGTGGCGCCAGCACGGCGAACGCCGCGAACTGGGCGGTGAGCGTCTTGGTGGCCGGGACGGCCCGCTCCTCGCCGGCGCCGAGCGCGAGCACCACCTCGCTGGCCGCGGCCAGCGGCGACCCGGGATCGTTCGTGATCGCCACGGCCCGCCCGCCGGTGGCCCGCAGGCGCTCGACCACCTCGACGATCTCCGGGGTCGCCCCGGACTGGCTGACGCCGACGACGAGCCAGCCCGAGGCATCCGTGCGCGCGCCGTAGCGGGTGAACAGGCTCGGCGCGGCCAGCGCCACGGGGCGGCCCGTGGCCAGCTCGAGCAGGTAGCGGCCGTAGATCGCCGCGTGGTCGGAGGAGCCCCGGGCGACGATCACCACGCCGGAATGCGGTCCGAGCCGCGGCGCGCCGCGCGCGATCAACTCGCGCAGCACCGCGGGCTGCTCGGCCATCTCCGTGCGCATCGTCGCTCCCGCCATCGCGCCGGGTACCGTAATGCCTCCGTGATCCCGCTGCGGGACAACATCCCGACCGCGAGCAAGCCGGTGGTGACGACCGCGATCATCGTCGCCAACGTTCTCGTGTACTTCCTGTGGCAGCGCGGCGGGATCTCGTGGGGCGACCCGAACCCCCAGACCCATCTGCACTACTACTGCCAGTTGCAGGACTATGGCGCGATCCCGAAGGAGATCACGCACCCCGGCACGCAGGTCGAATTCGCCGGCCCCGCCTGCCCACAGCCCACCGCCGCGACCTGGATCACGCCGTTCAGCGCCATGTTCATGCACGGCGGGCTGTTCCACCTCGGCGGGAACATGCTGTTCCTGTGGATCTTCGGCAACAACGTCGAGGACAGCATGGGCCGGGTCAAGTTCGTGATCTTCTACGTGCTCGGAGGCCTGTGCGCGCTGGCGCTGCAGGTCATCGCCGGGCCGAACTCGACGGCGCCGACGCTGGGCGCGTCCGGCGCGATCGCCGCCGTGCTGGGCGGCTACATGCTGCTGTTCCCGCGCGCCCGGGTGGTGACGGTGATCTTCATCATCTTCTTCTTCACGATCCTCGAGCTGCCGGCGCTGATCGTGCTCGGGTCTGGTTCCTCCTGCAGGCCTATTCGGCGGTCGATCTCCTATCCGAGCGGCGGCGGCGGCGTGGCGTACTTCGCGCACGTCGGCGGCTTCCTGTTCGGGCTGCTCGCCATCAGGGCGTTCGCCAACCGAAGCCGGGTCGCTCAGCAGGCGAGCGGCGCGCTCTGGCGCCGGTGAGCTGATGGCGTACGCCCGACGGAGGAGACGGCGGCGCCGGCGCGGCGGCCGCCGTCCTCGCGCTGCTCGTCGTGGCCGGTGCGCTGGTGGAGATCGTCCGCCGGCGCGACACGCCCGCGCCCACGCGCCCGCCACGGTCCGCGCCCGCGGCGGCGCTGCCCTCGGCCGTCGCGCCGCTGGCCGGCAGCGGGACCGCGCCGTTTCCGCTGGCCGTACGGCTGGCCGAGGGCCACGACCCGGTCAAGCTGCGCTTCAAGGACCCGCCGCGCTCCGGGTTGCTGTTCGACGCTCGACACCGGCCGCGTCCTGTGGCGGCACGACCCGACCCGGGTGCTGCCGATCGCCTCGCTGACCAAGATGATGACCGCGCTCGTGGTCGACGACCGGGTGCCGCGCCACGCCCGGGTGAAGATCACCAAGCAGGCGCTGGCCTACCAGGGCTCGGGCGTCGGGGTGCTGCCGAAGGGCAAGCGGGTGAAGGTCGGCCCGATGCTCTACGGCCTGCTGCTGCCGTCGGGCAACGACGCGGCGATCGCGTTGGCCCAGCGCGCGTCCGGCACCGTCAAGAAGTTCGTCGCGGCGATGAACGCGCGCGCCCAGGCCATGGGCCTGGCGTGCACGCACTACACGTCGCCCAGCGGCTTCTACGACGCCGGCAACCACTCGTGCGCCGGCGACCTGGCCGCGGAGGCGCGGGCGATCCTGCGCGACCCGCGGCTGGCGAAGATCGTGGCGACGCGGCAGATCATCGTGCCGTTCCCGATCAAGGGCGGCAAGCTCTACCTCTACAACAACAACCCGCTGCTGCGCATCGGGCTACCCCGGCACGACGGGGATGAAGACCGGATACACCGACGCGGCCGGCCACTGCCTGGTCGCCACCGCCCGCCGCGGCGACGTCGACCTCGGCGTGGTGCTGCTGCACTCGCCCGACCCGGGCACGCAGGCGCGCCGGCTGCTCGACCGCGGCTTCCGCGCCGAGGGCGTCTGATGCCGGCCGCCCCGGCCCACGTCTACCGCCGCCGGCGGCTGGTCGCGCTCGGCGCCCTCACGGCGGTGATCGCCGCCGGGGCCGTGCTCGTGCACGCGCTGGCCGGCGGCGCACCGAGCGCCGCGCCGCGGGCCGAGGCCGAGCCCACCGCCACGCCCACGCCGCCGCCCCAGGAGCCGCGCGGCGGCCGGACCATCCTCCCGCGCTACCGCGTGGTGGCCTACTACGGCGCGCCGGAGGACCCGCAGCTCGGGGTGCTCGGGATCGGCACGCCGGCGCACGCCGTGGCCCGCTTGACGCGCCAGGCGCGGCCCTACGGCCGCAGCTCGCGGCCGGTCATGCCCGCGCTCGAGCTGCTCGCCGTGGTGGCCGCGAGCTCGCCGGGCGAGGGCGGCCGCTACAACCTGCGCCAGCCGGACGCGGTGATCCGCCGCTACCTGCGCGAGGCCCGCAGGGCCAGGGCGCTGCTGCTGCTGGACATCCAGCCCGGGCGCTCGGACTTCTTCACCGAGGCGACCCGGCTGCGCCGCTACCTGAAGCTGCCGGACGTCGGTCTGGCGCTCGACCCCGAGTGGCGGATGGACCCGGGGGAGGTGCCGGGGCGGGTGATCGGCCACGTCGGCGCGCGCGAGGTCAACGCCACGGCGGCCTGGCTGGCGCAGCTCGTGGCGAAGTACGACCTGCCGCAGAAGCTGTTCCTCGTGCACGAGTTCACCGACGCCATGGTCCCCGAGGCCCAGCTCAAGCGCCCGCCCGGGCTCGCCTACGTGCTCAACGTCGACGGCTTCGGCACGCAGTCCCTGAAGGTGGCCAAGTACAAGGGATTCATGGCCCAGGCCCAGGGCTTCCGCCGCGGCTTCAAGCTCTTCTACCACGAGGACACCGACACGATGACCCCGCGCGAGGTCATGCACCTGCGCCCGCGGCCGGACGTGATCGTGTACGAGTGAGCCATGCTCGTGCTCGGCTGGGCCCTGGCCGTCGTGCTCGCCCTCGTGGTCGTGCAGCTCTACCGCCGGATGCGCGACCACGCGCGCGAGCGGCACGCGCTGGCCGGCGAGCTGGAGCGCGAGCGCGAGCGGTCGGCGGAGCTCGCGGTGCTGGAGGAGCGCGCCAAGATCGCCCGCGAGCTGCACGACGTCGTCGCCCACGGCCTGAGCGTGATCGCGCTGCAGGCCGGGGGCGCGGAGACCGCGCTGCCGGACGATCCCGAGCGCGCCCGCACGCCGCTGCGGGCGATCCGGCGTGAGGCCGAGGAGGCGCTGGCCGAGATGCGCCGCGCGCTCGCGCTGCTGCAGCCCGGCGACGCGGCGCCCGATCTGGCGCCGCAGCCCGGCCTGGCGCAGCTGCCGGCGCTGGTCGAGCGCGCCCGGGCGGCCGGGATGCCGGTCACGCTGCACGTCGACGGCCACCCGCGCCCCGTCGACCCGGGGCTCGAGCTGTCGGCGTACCGGATCGTCCAGGAGGCGCTGGCCAACGTGCACAAGCACGCCGGCGGCGCGCCCGCGTCGGTGCGCGTCGCCTGGACCGGGAACGCGCTGGCGCTGCGCGTCCGCGACACCGGCATGCGCACGCCGGGCCGTGGCGAGGACGCCGACGGGCACGGGCTGATCGGCATGCGCGAGCGCGTGCGGGCGCACGGCGGCGAGTTCGCCGCCGGCCGGGTCCCCGGCGGCGGCTTCGAGGTGACCGCGGAGCTGCCGCTGTGACGCTCGCCGGCGCGCTGGCCGCGGCGGGGATCGGGCCGGGCGACGCGGTCGCCGTACAGCTGCCGAATGTGCCGGCGTGGGTGGAGATCGCCTACGGCGCGCGCCGGCTGGGGGCGATCTGCGTGGCCGTCAACACGCGCTTCGGCCCGCGCGAGGTACGCGACATCGTCGAGCGCTCGGGGGCGAAGTTCCTGATCTCCGACCTACAGGAGCTCGATGCCGATGCGCCTGAGCCGCCCGACCGCAGCGACCTCGACGCGCCGTGGATGGTGTTCACCTCGTCGGGCACCACCGGCGCGCCGAAGCTCGTCGTCCACACGGCCCGGGGCATCGACGCCCACGCCGCGGCCGTGGCCGACTCGTTCGGGTTCCGGGCGGACGACGCCGTGGTGCTCGTGATGCTGCCGCTGTGCGGCGTGTTCGGGTTCTGCACGTTGACCGGCGCGCTGGCCGCCGGCTGCCCGTACGTGCTGCTGGAGGAGTTCGACGCCGAGCGGGCGGCCGCGCTCATCCGCGAGCGCCGCGTGACCCACACGACCGGCTCGGACGAGATGGTCCGGCGGCTGCTGGAGCACGACACGGGCACGCTGCGCGAGGCGGGCTTCGCCGCGTTCAACCTCGAGGCGCGGCCGCTCGTCGACGCCGCCGAGGCACGCGGCATCGCCCTCTATCAGTGCTACGGGGCGTCGGAGATGCAGGCGCTGGTGGCCCACGCGCCGCGCGACGCCCCGCCCGAGCAGCGCGCGCTCGCCGGCGGCCGGCCGGTCTCCGGCGCGATCGAGGTGCGGGTGCGCGACGAGGAGATCCAGCTTCGCGGGCCCAACCTCATGGCCGGCTACCTCGGCGACGAGGCGGCCACCCGGGCCGCGTTCACGCAGGACGGCTTCTACCGCTCGGGCGACCTTGGCCGGGAGACCGAGCACGGCTTCGCGTTCGTGGCCCGGCAGGGCGACGCGCTGCGGCTGGCCGGCTTCCTCGTCGAGCCGCGGGAGATCGAGTCGTTCATCGAGTCGCTCGCCGGCGTCGAGGCCGCCCAGGTGGTCGAGGTGGAGGGCCGCCCGGTGGCGTTCGTCATCGGCCCCGCCGAGCCGGGCTTCGTCGCCGAGCGCTGCCGCGCCGAGCTGGCCGACTTCAAGGCGCCGCGCACGGTCATCCCGATCGACGCCTTCCCCACCACGCCGAGCGCCAACGGCGAGCGGGTACGCCGGTCCGAGCTGCGCCGCCGCGCTGCTGACGCGTTGTCAGGCGATTGACCGTTTCCCGGCTCGGGTACCCCAGGCCACAGACGAGAAGGGAGAGGCGTCGATGAGCAGTCTGGCCGAGCCCGGCTGGGAGGCCGTCGCCCGCGACCCGCGCTTCCGCGCGTTGGTGGCGGACCGGCGGCGCTTCGTGGCGCGGGCGTCCGCGTTCTACACCGCATACCTGCTGGCCTACCTGGTCCTGGTGGGCTTCGCACCCGACTTGATGGCCAAGGAGGTGCTGGGCGCGGTGTCGCTCGCCCTGCTGGGCGGGCTGAGCATCTGCCTGCTCGCGGTGATCATGGCGGCGGCGTACGTGCGCCGCTCGGACACCTGGGACCGGATGGCCGAGGAGGTGCGGCGATGAACGGCGGCTTCAACGGGCTGGCCGTGGCGATCTTCGCCGTCGTCCTGGCCGTCACCCTGCTGATCACCCGCTGGGCGGCCAAGCGCACGCACAGCGCGACCGAGTTCTACACCGCCGGGCGCGGCATCGCCGGCGCCGCCAACGGCATCGCCATCGCCGGCGACTACCTGTCCGCGTCGACGTTCCTGGGCTACGCCGGCCTGATGTACCTGTACGGCTTCGACGGCTGGATCATCGGCCTCGGCGCGCTGCTCTCGTTCCTGCCGGTGCTCTACCTGCTGGCCGAGCGCATGCGCAACGCCGGCAAGTTCACGGTGGCCGACGTGCTGGCCTTCCGCCTGCGCGAGCGGCCCGTCCGGATCGCCGCGGCGATCAACACGCTGCTCGATCTCGCGGCATCTACCTCATCGCGCAGCTGGTCGGCGCCGGCGCGCTGATCGAGGCGCTGGCCGGCGTCGACGTTCCCGCTCGCCGTGCTCATCTGCGGCGTGTTCATGGTCGTCTACGTCGTCTTCGGCGGGATGCTGGCCACGACCTGGGTGCAGATCATCAAGGCCGGCATGCTGATGATCGCCGGCGCGATCGTCGGCGTCGCGGTGCTGGCGAAGTTCCACTTCAGCCCGTCGCAGCTGCTCGACACGCGCGGCGGCCGAGCACCCCGAGGGCACGGGCGATCCTCGGCCCCGGCACGTACCTGACGACGCCGATCGCTCGTCATCTCGCACCGGGCTCGACGATCTTCATCGGCACCGCCGGCCTGCCGCACATCCTCATGCGCTTCTTCACCGTGCCCGACGCGAAGGCCGCGCGCCGCTCGGTGCTGTGGACGACGAGCATCATCGCGCTCTTCACCGTGCTCGTGACCGTGATCGGCTTCGGCGCCCGCGCGATCCTGGGCGAGGGCGCCGAGGAGGCCGTCGGCAAGGGCGGCAACCTGGCCGCCCCGATGCTGGCGCAGGCCTCGGCGGCGGCGAGGGGACGACGGGCGGCGACATCGCGCTCGCGCTGTTCTCGCGCCGCCGCGTTCGCCACGATCCTCGCGGTGGTGGCCGGGCTCGTGCATCGCGGCGTCGGGCGCGATCGCGCACGACCTGTGGGCCAACGTGATGCGCCGCGCGGACGAGGAGTCCGAGCGGCGAGGTGGCGCGGATCGCCGCGGTCGGCGTCGGCGTCGTGGCGATCGCTCGCGGCGATGCTCGTCGGCTCCGGCTTCAACGTCACCGTGCATGGTCGAGCATGGCCTTCGTGTTCGCGGCGAGCGCGAACTTCCCGCCGCTGATACTCGCGCTGATCGTGGCGGCGCTTCAACACCACCGGCGCGCTGACCGGCGTCACCTTCGGCATCGTCGCCTCGGTGGTCATGATCGTGCTCAGCCCGCCGGTGTGGCCCGGGCCCGGACTCGCAGGGCTCGCCGTCGTCGCTGACGCTTCCCGGGCCTCGTGACGATCCCGATCGGCTTCCTCGGCTGCTGGCTGGGGACGATGCTCAGCCGCCGCGAGGAGACCACGCGAGCACGCGTTACGACGAGCTGCTGGTGCGCTCGGAGACCGGCGTCGGGCGCCGAGGGCGGGCCCGCCCGGACCGGCCGCTTCCGCCGCGAGGCGGAGCAGCCGGCCGGCGTCTCGTCCTAGCTGCGGTCGCGCGCGCGGCGGGCCGCCAGCAACGCCCCGCCGTGCGCGCCGCCGAGGTCGCCCAGCTCGGCCAGCAGGACGCGCGGCGGGTCGTCGTCGACGAACAGGTGCGGCAGCATCGCCTCGCGGATCTGCTTCACCCACGGATCGCCGAGCCGGATGCCCAGCCCGCCGCCGATCACCACCGCCTCGGGGTCGAGCAGGTTGACCGCCGAGGCCACGCCGGCGCCCAGCGCGTCGACCGCCTCCTCGAGCAGCTCGATGGCCATCTGGTCGTCGCGCTGCAGCGCGCGCTCCCAGATGCCGCTGGACAGCCGGTCGCGCTTGCGCTCCTCCATGATCTGGAACAGCACGGTCTTGTCGCCGGCGTCCAAGCGGCGGCGCGCGCGGGCCTCCATCGCGCCGCGGCCGGCGTAAGCCTCCATGCAGCCGCGGCGCCCGCAGCCGCACTTGGCCCCGTTGATGCGGACGACCATGTGGCCGATCTCGCCGGCGGTCCCGCGGCCGTTCCACGGCTCGCCGTTGAGGATCACGCCGGCGCCCACGCCCGTCCCCCAGAAGACGCCGAGCAGCGAGTGGAACTCGCGGGCCGCGCCGATCTCGAACTCCGCGTCCGTGGCCAGGTCGACGTCGTTGCCCAGTGAGATGGGCGTGCCGAGGTCCTTCTCCAGCGCCTTGCGGACGTTGTGGGAGCCGGCCCAGTCGGACAGGTTCATCGCGGCCGACACGGTGCCCTTGGAGTCGTTCACGCTGCCGGGCGAGCCGACGCCCACGCCCTCGAGCGCGCCGATGTCCACGCCGGCCTCCTCGGCGGCCTCCTTGAGCACGCCGGCCATGCGCGCGACGATCGCCTTCGGGCCGCCCTTGAGCGGCGTCTGGTCGCGCTTGGCGCCCAGCACTTGGTGGTCCGCGTCCCCGTCCACGATTGCGGCCTGGATCTTCGTCCCGCCGAGATCGATGCCCCCATAGATGGCCATGGACTGCAGTCTTCCCCATGCGGCGTCATCCTGGTCCACATGGACGTCTGGTCCCATGACCGCTGGGGGATCCCGTTGCCCGCCGGGCACCGGTTCCCGATCTCCAAGTACGGGCTGCTGCGCGAGCGCGTGGAGGCAGCCGGGCTGGCGTCGGTGCGCGAGGCCGAGCCCGTGCCGTGGGACTGGCTGGCGGAGGTCCACGACGCGGCGCTGCTGGAGCGGATCCGCGTCGGGCACGCTGACATTGCGCGAGCAGCGCGGGCTGGGGCTGCCCTGGTCGGAGGTGCTGGTGGAGCGCGGGCGCCGCTCGGTGGGCGGGACGCTGTGCGCGGCGCGGCGGGCGCTGGCGCGGGGGATCGGCATGAACCTGGGCGGCGGGACGCACCACGCGGGGCGCGACTTCGCCCGCGGCTACTGCCTGTTCAACGATGTCGTCGTGACCTTGGCGCGGCTGCGGGCCGAGGGCCTGGCCCGGCGGGCGCTGGTGGTGGACTGCGACGTCCACCAGGGCGACGGCACGGCCCAACTGCTCGGGCCCGACCCGGAGGCGTTCACGCTGTCGTTGCACGGCGCGCGCAACTACCCGTTCGAGCGCATCCCGTCCGACCTCGACGTCGACCTGCCGTCCGGCACGGGCGACGCCGCCTACCTGGCCGCGCTCTCGGACGCCCTGGACGCGACGCCCGCCGCCGACGTCGCCTTCTATCTGGCCGGCGCCGACCCGTGGGAGGGCGACCGCCTCGGCCGGTTGTCCCTGACCAAGGCCGGCCTGCAGGCCCGCGACGAACTCGTCCTCGACCGCCTGCTGGCCACCGGCGCGGCCGTGGTCGTCGTGCTGGCCGGCGGCTACGCCCCGGACGTCGCCGACACCGTCGACATCAACCTGGCCACGGTCGGGGCGGTCGCCGCGCGGGCGGTGGCCCTAAGCTGAAGGAAGCTCCGGGGGCGTGGTGATAACGGGAGCACGCGGCCTTTGCACGGCCGAGGTAGGGGTTCGATTCCCCTCGCCTCCACTGCCTACTTGTCCCAGTCGAAGTCCCGCGGCGGCTTCTGCTCGAACCAGAGGCGGTCGTGCTCGGGCGTCTCCTGGAGGAACTCCGGGGTCTCCTCGAGCACGTCCTCCTCGCCGGTGGGCCGGGCGGAGCGCGACTCCAGCGACTCGTCGGCCGGCACCTCGTCCGGCTCGTCGTCCAGCCACGGTTCCTCGTCGTAGCCGGGCGCGGCGGCCGGCTGCTCGGCCGCCGGCTCCTCGGCGATGCCCGGCTCGTCGGCGGGCAGCGCGTCCTCCACCGGCGGCGGGGCCGCTTCCGGCTCAGGCTCCGACTCCGTCTCCGTCTCCGGCTCTGGCTGCATCACCGTGGTCGCGGGCTCCTCGGCCGGCGCCGCGACGTCGGCCGGCGCGGCGTCCGGCTGCGCGAACTCGTTGCGCTGACCCGGCCCCAACGCCTCGCGCTCCTGGCGCGCCACGTCCTCTGGGTCGGCGCCGTGCTTGCGCTTGAGCTCCAGATGCTCTCGGATGGCGTCGTCGAGCAGTCCCATGGCCACCTCCTTGCCCTTCAGCCTACTCGGCCTTCACGGTGCGATTCTTACCCGAGCGCTTCGCCCGGTAGAGCGCGGCGTCGGCCGCGGCCACCAGGCCCTCCTTGTCCGGCCGGCCGGCCGTGGCCAGCGAGGCCGCCCCGAACGATGCGGTCACCTTGAGCGGCTGCCGTTGCCGTCGAGCAGCGGCAGTTCGAGCGCCTCGATGCGCTTGCGCACGCGCTCGGCGAAGCGGTAGGCGCCGTCGAGGTCGGTCTGCGGCAGCGCGACGGCCATCTCCTCGCCGCCGTAGCGCGCGGGCTCGTCGATCTCGCGCGGCGGACTGGCGCAGGACGCGGGCCACCTCGCGCAGGACCATGTCGCCCTGCACGTGCCCGTAGGTGTCGTTGACCTGCTTGAAGTTGTCGATGTCGAGCATGATGAGGCCCATCTCCTGGTCGTAGCGCCGGGCGCGCTCGACCTCGGCCGACATGACCTCCTGGAAGCGGCGGTGGTTGAACAGCCCGGTCAGCTCGTCGGTGACCGCCTGGCGCTGCACGGTCTCGTGCAGGTCGACGTTCTCGACCGAGACGGCGGCCTGGCTGGTCAGGTAGGAGAACAGCTCGCGCTCCTGGGGCGTGAAGCTGCGGTCGCCGCGGGCCACGCTGACGATGGCCAGCACGCGGCTGCCGTCCTCGCTCGGCGCCAGCGGCGCGGCGAGCGCGCTGGCCGTCGCCGATCTGGATCTCCGCCACCTCCCGGCGTCCATCGCGGCCACCTCGGCCGCGTGGAGCGAGCGCTCGTAGGCGTCCGGCTCGCCCGTGCGGGTGATCTCCTCGATCGTGCCCTCCGCGGAGCGCAGCGTCGCCCGGCCGGCGGCGGCGCCAACGCCGTCGACCGCGGTCTGCACCACGATGTCCAGCACGCCGTCGCGGTCCAGGCCGCGGGCGAACGACTCGCCCACGCGCCGGATCGCCTCCTGCAGGCGCCCGCGCTCGCGCCGCAGGTCCTCCAGGCGCGCCTCCAGCTGGCGGGCCATCGAGTTGAACTCCTTGCCCAGCGCGGCGAACTCGTCGTTGCCCTCGGCCGGCACGGTCACGCTGAAGTCGCCCCGTCCGAGCCGCTGGGCCGCCTGCAGCAGCCGCTGCACCTCCGCCGCGAGCGTGCGGCTGACGATGACGGCGAACACGAAGGCGAGCAGCAGGAACGCGACCGTGAGCCCGATCAGCGCCGCCGTCCCCCCGGTCAGGCCCTTGCGCGGGATCAGGGAGAGCAGGTGGATCTTCACCGCCTGGCCATCGACCGAGGTGCCGGAGAACAACGTGGTCCGATAGTTGTCGTCGCCCACGGTGACCCGCCCACCCGGCCGCGTCGGCAGTTGCACGTCCGCCGCCGCCGGCAGCGTGGTCGCCGTGACGCCGCCGCCCTGGTCGATGCGCGCGTCCGTCTTGAGGATCTGCTTGATGCGGTCGGCGTACTCCTGGCGCGCTCGTCGTCGAGACCGTCATCCGGCCGATCGTGCGCCCCGTGGCGTCCTGCACCTGCGCGACCGCCGGCGCCACCGCGGTCGGGCTGCCCGTCTCGAAGGTCCCCAGCCCGGTCACGTCGAGGCGGATCCGGTCGGCCCCGATCCGCTTGGCCAGCCGGTCCAGGCTGTCGCGCACCCTCGCCGCGCTGCGCGCCCGCAGCGCCGAGGCCAGCGGGACATCGCGCTCGGCGGCCTGCGCCGCCGCCGCCGCCTGGCGCCGCGCCTCCACATACAGCCCCCCGGCGCCGGTCTGGGCCTCACCCAGGCGGCTGTCCTGCCGCGACGAGTCGGACTCGCCCAGCAGGTGCCAGAGCACACCGGCCACCGCGATCATCGGGACGATCACGATCACGGCGAAGAACAGCCGCAGCCGGCCGCGGAAGGTTGGCTGGAATCGGGGCATGGCGTTGCGCGCCGCTGAATCTAGCCATCGGATGACGGCTACAATGCGGCGTTGGACGGCGGGACCCCGATTCCTGCCGCGCCCACGGGGCTATAGCTCAGTTGGGAGAGCGCCTGGATCGCACCCAGGAGGTCGGGGGTTCGAGTCCCCCTAGCTCCATCGGCCCGTGCCTGGCTCTGAGAGCCGAACGCGGGCCTTTTGCTTTCAGCCGGCCTGCTCATCCGCCGGGCCAGCATGCACCACGTGCGCGCGCGATTCCGCGACCCGCCCGAATCGCGTCGTCAACGTGAGCCGCGCGTCGTCCCCGAGCCGGCGCGCGAGGTAGATCACCGAGCGCCTCTCGTGCAGCAGCAACGAGGCGAAGCTGTGGCGCAGCGCGTACGGCGTGGCCGCATCGGTGCCAGCCGCCTGGCGCGCCCGATCGAACGCCCGCTTGCGCCAGTTGTCGTCGTTCGTCTTCGACCACAGCCCGCCTGTCGGCCCCGGGAAGACGAGCCCGCGATCCCGCGGCCGCACTGACCGCAGCTTCCACGCGACCGGGCCCTCCCGCAGCGGCGCCCGCAGCCGCACAGGGTGCGCCGTAGCGCCGTCCGCGCGGCGGCCGAGTGGCGCGACGGCGTGGCGCTCACGAGCACGCTGGGCAACCCGTGCGTGGGGATCTCCGAGAGCGGCGGCGCGGTGGTGAAAGCCGGCTGCCAGACCGACGCGGCCAGACGCACCCGGGCGACGTGCGCTACGGGGACGCACAGTTCGGCGCCGCGACGCGCTGTCGCCCGGCGCGGACGCTGAACTCGACCGTGACGCTGAACTGAGGACTCCCGCGCGCGCCGGCCCACGCGTGCCCGCGCGACGCTCTCGGGACGCCGCACGATCCGGGTGCCTGGACTCCCAACGGCGCGACGAGGTGTGCGTACCCCCCTGGCTTGTGGCGCGTGCACGATTGCGACCGCCATCCGCGGGGGGGTAGCTTCGCGTCAGACGGCGGGGCTACGCGCCCCGTCGGGTCCAGTCTCGCGGGGAGGTGGTTGCTGTGCTCCGTCGCAGCAGCGATATCGGTTCTGTCATGGCGCGCAAGGCGATCGCGGGGTTGCTCGCCACCCTCGCCGGCATTGTCCTGCTTCCGAGCGGAGTCGCACTGGCGGACACGTACACAACGGGCTTTGAGCCAAGCACCTTCTCCGTCGGGGTCCGTCGACGGACAGGATGGCTGGCAGAGCCCGCCCCCGCCGACGAGTTCTGTGTGCAACTCCACGCAGCCGTACCAGATCGACCAAGGGATCGTGCCGAACGCGAACTACGCCTCAGGCGGAGTCCCTGGGTTCGGATCGCAGTCGTTGCGCTTCTCGAACCTGTGTGCGAACGGCGCGTTCTCCGGCACCCAGATATATTCGCCCCAGTTCGCAGATCCAGCCGGCGAGAACGAGTCCAACAAGGTGTTCACCTTCGAGTTCTCGATCAGACCGACGAAGACCACCTATCAGTCCGGGCTCTACACGAGCGTCTCGCCGGACAATGGCACCGGCTTCCGCCAGTTCCGGGTGGATCTGACAGATGTTGCGGTCTCATGCGGGGACTCGCCCTCGTGTGTCCTTGTCTCCGTGGCCGATTCCCCCACGGGCGTGGACGGCTACATCGTCTCGCATGCCGTTGCGCTGCTTGACCCGGCAAAGCCACACGCGATCAAGGTGTGGATGAAGTTCAACCCCGGCGAGGACAACGACATCGTGCGAGTCTTGATCGACGGTACAGACACTGGTCAGTGCTTCGCGTCGTGGGAGAACTACTACCGCACGTGGCAGCCCGGCAATTTCCAGAACACCAGTGACATACAGTTCCGCGCCAACACGGGCGGGTTCAGCGGGACGAACGCCGGCTACCTGTTCGACAACGTGAATGTCACGACTTCCACGGGCGCCGGTCCACCAGGCTGCGACGAGCAGATCGAAAAGCAGGCCGACGCGCCCACGGTGACCGCCGGCGGCCTCGCGGGCTACCGGATCAGCGTCCGCAACCGTGGCACTGTCAGCGAGCGCAACCTCCTGCTGTGCGATCACGTCCCGAACCACACGACGTTCGTGAGCGCCAGCCGGAAGCTGCGTCGCATCGGCAACCGGCGGTGCCTGACCATCCCGCGTCTCGCGCCGGGGCAGCGCACCAGCGTCCACATCGATTTCCGGGTGGCTGCGAACACACCGCCGGGCGGGCTGGCCAACATCGCCGACATCAGGCCCGTACCACCGCCAGGCGTGTCCGTGGTGCCACCGGCGCTCGTCGACCTGCCGCCGCGCGCTGTGGCTGCTCCGATCAGGCCGATCGCGAAGGCAAGGGTCCTCGTGAGAGTCTTGGCAGCGGCGGCGCGTCACGGCCGGCCGCGCGTCACCGGGTAGCGAGCATCACCGTCCGAGCCGGGTGATGTTCCAGCCCGGCTCGGCGACGCACCGAGTGACCGCCAGGATGTGTGCGGGGCGCCGGCCCGGCCTTGGCCTTCAGGAGGCGATCAGTTGATCGCTACCGGTGTGCCTGGCAGACGGGTCCAGCCGATCTCGCGGACAAGCCAGGAGATCGCCGTGTTGGCCAGCCGCACGCAGCCATGGCTGGCGGCCGTGCCGAGTGGATCGAGCAGGCTCGCACCGCCCCGGCCATGCAGCGCAACGCGCCCATCGCCGCCATCGAAGTGCCGAAGGACCTCGCTGTGCGCCGTGATGGTGAGCACCCAGGCGCCCAGGAAGTCGGTCGGGTGCCACTTCCACACGTTGGCCACGGCGAAGAGGCCGCGCGGCGTGGGCGTCGCCGGCGCGCCGACCACGACGGGGAAGCGCCGGACGAGCCGGCCCTCTCTGAGCACGTCGAGGCTGCGCCAACGAGTGGAAACCACGATCCGCCACGCCGAGCTGAGGAGCTCGACACGGTCGGCGTTCAGCCAGCCGGCCGCGGTGTCGGGCCTGGACGGCAGGCGCACTCGGACCCAGCAGCGCCCGCCCAGTTCGCGGGCGCCCAACACCAGCAACGCGTCGGTGTCCGCCGGGCTCACCCATCCGACGCTCCGTGCTCCGGGCCGCGCGTACACCGGTGCCGGCGCCGCCAATTCCGCCCGCCATGCACGCCACGGCGCCGGCCGGCCGACCCGCCCCGGCGCGGCTGTCCCCCCGCAGTCCGCTGCCTGAGCAGGCGCGCCGCTGAACGCGATCGCCACCGCCGCGAGCAGCACGGCGCGGGCGCCCTGCGACCTCCACCGAATCATCGCTCGGCGCTGTCCTGTTCGTGCGTTTCGGGGTCCCAAGAACGTCGTCACCACATTCTCCACCATCATCAAAGGCGGTTTGCTTCGCTCGCGCGACTGCCGGCGGTCGCAGGCGGCACCGCTGAGCCGCCCGCGCCGCGCGCACACCACGCGTACACGAGATCGAAACGGACCCGATCGTGGTTCGCGTGTCGAGGAGCGACCGGTTTCTGGCCGGTTCACCCCCTGCGGGTGATGCGAGCTGGTTTCGATCCCGGGACGATGGGCGCATGAAGCGCGTCTTGATCGCGGTCGTGCTGGTCGTGATGGCCCTCTCGGCGGGCCGCGCGGTGGCTACCCCGCCGGGGGACACGAGGCCGGCCGCCAATCCGGATCTGGTCGCGGCGTGCGGGCTCGACATCCACATCATCCTCGACGAGTCGGGGTCGGTGAAGAACTACGCGAGCAACGTCCGGCAGGCGTTCAACGCGTTCACGTCGGCGCTGAACAACACCGGGTCGCGGATCGCGGTGTCGGAGTTCTCGACGGTCGCCGATCTTCCGTTGATTGGAGCGGCGCGCAACACCTACACCGTGGTGACCGACGCGACGCGGGCGAGCATCTTCGACCCCTACATCGCCAATGGCTATCGGCCGGACGGGTCGACCAACTGGGAGGACGGCCTGCGGATGGGACGCTACTTCCTGCCGCGCCCGAGCGCAGACGTGCCGCATCTGACCGTGTTCATCACGGACGGCGACCCGAACGAGATCATCAAGAACAGCGTCAGCGCGAACGACTATCAGAACAAGGTTCCGCTGAGCGCGAACCAGGTCCAGTCGGAGAGCAACAACGACCGGGCGAAGGACGCGGCGGTCCCGAACGCGAACGCCATCAAGGGGCAGGGGTCGCACATCCTTGCGGTCGCGGTCGGCGCCGCGCTCAACAGCCAGGCGTCGCTGAACCGGCTGATCGCCGTGTCCGGCCCCAACGTGTTCTCCGGCAACGGCACGTTCAACATCTCGACGGACGACGTGTATCGCGTGGCGGACTTCTCGGAACTCGAGGACGCGCTGCGCGACGCCGCGTTCCAACTGTGCGCGCCGTCGGTCACGGTGCGCAAGCTCATCGACCTGACACCCGACCCGGGCACGGACGACCTGGTTCCCGCGAGCGGGTGGGACATGACGGCGACCGCGAGTCCCGTCCCGGCGAAGTGGGTGAAGCCGACGACGGGCGTGGGCGCGACCGCGACCCAGACGACGGACGCGAACGGCTTCGCCACGTTCCAGTGGACGACCGCCGCGCCGACCGACTCGAATGTGTCGATCACCGAGGAGAACCCCGCCCTCGTCCCGCCGGGGTTCGTCAATGATCCCTCGGCGACGTCGTGCGTGGTCCGCACCCCGGACGCCCCCGGCGACCGGCCGCTGCCGGTCACGAAGACGCCGAACGGGTTCAGCACGACGGTCACGCACGAGTCGATCGCCACGTGCACGATGGTCAATCGCGTGCCGCCGGCGCCGGCGATCGACATCCAGAAGGCGACCAACGGCAGCGACGCCGACGCTCCTCCCGGACCGGCTGTTCCGATCGGCGATCCGGTGGCGTGGACGTATCTGGTGACCAACGCGGGCAACGACACGCTGTCGGGCATCGTGGTGACCGACGACCGCGGCGTCGCGGTGACGTGCCCGCAGGCCTCGCTCGCCCCCGGTGCGCGGATGCTCTGCACGGCGAGCGGCGTGGCGGCCGCGGGCCAGTACGCGAACGTCGGCTCGGTCACCGCGGTCGACCCGTTCGCCACGCGCGTCAACGCCAGCGATCCCTCGCACTACTTCGGCTCGGCGCCGGGGATCGACATCGAGAAGTCCACCAACGGCGACGACGCCGACGAGCCGCCGGGTCCGTTCATCCCGGTCGGCAACCCCGTCGTATGGACCTACGTCGTGCGCAATGACGGCAACTTCCCGCTGACCAACGTCACCGTGACCGACGACCAGCGGGGCGCGGTCGGCTGCCCGGCGACCACCCTGGCGATCGGCGCGTCGATGACGTGCACCGGCGCGGGGGTCGCGGTCGGCGGGCAGTACGAGAACACCGCGACCGCGACCGGACTCGCCAACGGCGTCACGGTCCAGGACTCCGACGCGTCCCACTACTTCGGCGAGGCTCCGTCGGTCTCCATCAAGAAGCTCGTCAACGGACTCGACGCCAACGTGCCGACCGGGCCGCTGCTGCGCGTCGGCGACCCGGTCGGCTGGACCTACGAGGTGACCAACACCGGCAACGTCAACCTCTCCTGGAGCGTGACCGACAACCTCGTCACGGACCTGGCGTGCCCACGGTTGGGCCTCATCCGGCCGGGCGGGTCGCTGATCTGCCAGGCCGGCGCAACGGCGACGCCGGGCCAGTACACGAACATCGGCACGGTGCAGGGCACCAGTCCCTCGGGACGGGTCGTGACCGACAGCGACCCCGCGAATTACTTCGGCGTCCAGGGCGGGATCGAGCTGAAGAAGTTCACCAACGGCGAGGACGCCGACACGGCGCCGGGGCCGTTCATCGCCGTCGGCGCGCCGGTCATCTGGACCTATCGGGTGACCAACACCGGCAACGGCGCGCTGGCGGACATCGTGGTGAGCGACGATCGCGGCGTTGCGGTGAGCTGCGCGGGCGCCACGCTCGCCGTCGGCGCCTCGATGACCTGCACCGGGACCGGCACGGCACAGGCCGGCCAGTACACCAACGTCGCCACGGTGACGGGATCGACCGCGGTGGGCGAGCCCGTGAGCGACTCGGACCCCTCGAACTACTACGGCGTCACATCGGGAATCCATCTCGAGAAGAGCACCAACGGCGACGACGCCGACGCTGCGCCCGGCCCCGCCATCCGCGTCGGTGACCCGGTGACATGGACCTACACGGTCTACAACACGGGCAACACGCCGCTCACCGGGATCGCCGTCACCGACGATCGCGGCGTGGCGGTCTCGTGCCCCGCGACGACGCTGGCCGTCGACGCCCAGATGGATTGCACCGCGAGCGGCACCGCGACGCTCGGCCAGTACGACAACACGGGAACAGTGGTCGGGACCGACTCGGCCGGCACCCAGCTGAGCGACAGCGATCCCTCGCACTACTTCGGCGTCGTGTCCGGGATCGACGTGAAGAAGTACACGAACGGAGAGGACGCCGACACCCCGCCGGGGCCCGAGCTCGCCCCGGGCGCGCCCGTCACCTGGACGTACGTGGTCAGCAACACGGGCAACATCCCGATCACGCAGGTCGCGGTGGTGGACGACGCCGGCGTCGTGCCGAGACTGGAGAGCGGCGACACCAACGGCGACGGGCAACTCGACCCCACCGAGACATGGACGTACTCCGCGACGGGCACCGCCACGCCCGGCCAGTACCAGAACACCGCGACGGTCTCCGGGCTCGACACGCTCGAGGACCCGGTCAGCGGCAGCGACCCGTCGCACTACTTCGGCCTGCCGCCGGTACTCCCGGCGCCCAAGCCGCCCGAGCCGTCGCAGCCGTCCCCGGGTGGGGGCGGCCGGCCCGCCATCGCAGTGACCAAGCGCGCCGTGCGCACGCAGGTGCGGGCGGGAACCACGGTGCGGTTCACCCTGCGGGTGCACAACACCGGAACCGGGACGGCTCACCGCGTGCGGGTGTGCGACCAGCTCCCGTCCGGACTCGCCTACGCATCGGCCCGAGGCGCGCGGATCACCGGTCGCAATGCCTGCTTCACGGCGGGCACGATGAAACCGCACCAGACGCGCACGTTCGCCGTCTCCGCCAGCGCCGAAGCCACCTCGCACCCACGCCGCATATGCAACATCGCCGTCCGCACCGCAAGCGGGCTCACCGCCCGGCGAGTCCACGCCTGCGTGCACGTCCTCCCGGGCCGGACACGGCAACGGCCCGGCGGGGTCACCGGGTGAGGTGCGGAGATCGTCCGGCCACCGGACCCAGGGGGATTCCTCGGCCCCTGGGCCCTCCACCTCACCGCGCATTCCGACGTGCTCGACGATTACGGCGGAGGCCCAGGCACGGTGGCGATCCACGGTCGAGGGCTCCAGCCTCCAGGATCCGCTGGGCAGCGCCCGCTCCCACGGATGCATACGGATCGACAACCGCGCGATCCGCTACCTGGCGCGCAACCTCCCGCAGATGCATCGCACCGGCGCTCAGCCCGTGTGCGGAGTGTGGTGCAGCACGAGCTGCAGCGTCCCTGTCCACGTCTCGATGCCACCCGGGTGCGTGTCGGTCAGGTCGACCGTGGCCCACGGGTCGGTGCCGGCGAAGCGCCAGTCGCTCGCGCCGATCGCGACCGTGGTGGTGGGCGCAAGGCGCCGATCGGAGAAGGCGTAGTCCCAGAGGTTCGTATAGAACCCGCCCGAGAAGCCCGTCAGCCCGCACGCATTGGTGGTCGTCATCGCGCCGGGCGTGATCTGCAGCTCGAGCGTCGGCGGGCCGAAGCCGGCGACGCGCCCGGTGGCGTCGACGGTCTCGACGATGTTCGGTGAGACGGAGAGCGCCAGTGTGCCGGGCCCGCCCGGAGTGGCTGTCCCCCCGGTCTGGTTGCACAGGTAGTCGAACCAGCTGTAGCTGTCGACCGTGACCGGGAACGACCCGACGGCCCGGCCCTGGGCGACGTCGAACTCGAGCGGGAGCTGCGTGGCATGCACGTGGAGACTGCCGGCGAGCGGCGGGGTCGGCCCGGTGCCGTCGATGCCGGTCCCCTGAAGGTCGACGTCGAGCTTGAACGACAGGCAGCCGAGCATCTTGGTCTCGTCGACCTGCGAGCTCGCGCCGATCAGGCTGAGCGCCCGCAGCGCGGCCATCATGTTGCGCGTCTCGACCGGATCGTGGTTGGACACGCAGCGCTCGTACGCGTGGTCGTACTCGTTCACCAGGAACTGCACGAGGTCGTCCTCGATCTCCGTGCCGCGCGCGCCGAAGTCGATCCCGAGCAGCGCGAGCTGGCGCTCGAGCTGCAGCCCGTCGGCGATCGCGCCGGCGATCAGGCTGTCGTCGGTGAGCGCCGCGTCGAGCTCGGGCTTGACGACGGCGTCAAAGTACGCGTTCGCATGGGCCAGGATCGTCGCGCCGTCGGCGCCGTTGAGGAGGTCCGAGGCGAGCTGCGCGCGAAACTGGTCCGGAGTCAACGATGGCGCGTGCTGCAGCGCGCCCGCGATCTCGCCGCTGCTCGCGCCGGCCAGACCGTCGCCGCTGAAGTGCATCACGTCGATCACGTAGGCGCCACCCGTTCCCGCGGTGACGGGGACGAGGCCGAGATCGCTGCCGTTGCCGTGGTAGCCGAACGCGACGGGCGTGCCGGCCGGCGGGCTCGCCGGCGTGATCGTGAGCTTGGCCGGCTGCAGCAACTGCAGCCCCTCGGGCGCGAACTGGACGCCACCCGACAGGCCGTCCGCGAACGGGAGGCCGCCGATCGAGCTCAGCGGCGTCATCGTGACCGTGAGATCCGAGAGCACGGCCTTAGGCGGCACCTCGAGCTTGTAGGTCGTGCCATCGGCGCCCGTGGCGGTCAGCGTCCCCCCACTGTCGGAGGAGATCGCGCCGGTCGCCGCGCGCGGCGTGTCCGGCTGCGCCTGCACGCTCTCGGGGTTGGGTGTGATGCCGGGCAGCGACGTGGGCACGCTGGCCGGGAAGTGGCCGTCGCCCGCGGGCGGGGCGTTCAGGCCCTGCGGCGTCGGTGTCGGCGTCGGCGTGGGCGTGGGCGCCGGGGCGGGCGACGGCTGGGGCGCCGGGGCGCTGTTCGGGGCGAGGATCCGCACCGCCCGGCTGACACAGCGGGCGCGCGCGTTCTTGCTCGCCGCGACGCAGGCGAGCAGCCGTCGCGCGCCGAGCGGCGTCTTCGCGGTCGCACTCACGCGCGCGGTCACGGATCGCGAGCGGCGGGCGCGCAGCGCCTTCAGCGGCTTGGTCGCCAGGACCAGGTCGCTGCGATCGAGCCGCGTGTTGGCCGACAGCGCCACGGTCAGCACGGCGCGGCCGCTGGCGTGCCGCCCGGCGGCGATGCGCACGCCGACGGCCGCCGCCTGCCCCCGGGTCAGGGTCGCGGGCGAGCTCTTGAACGAGACGCCCGGGAGCGACGCGGCGGAAGCCGGCGCCGCGGCGACGAGCGTGGCCAGCGCTGCGACCGCAAGCGCTCGCGACGAGCATCCGTGCCCAGAGAAGAGGTCCATCGTCGCGGCAGCGTGTCAGAGCGCGGCTCAAGCCGTCAAGCCGTCAGATGAGAGCCGGCTCCGATCTTGTCATCGGGACGGCGAAGCGGTGACTTCCGCGTGCCCCGCTCGTCTGCAGTGCTGTCGATTACAGAGGTCTCCAGCTCGATCAGCCCCGGCTCCGCTCGGGAGGAGCCGGCGGGTCCAGGAGCCCGCGGAGGAACGCCGCGCTGCCCGGGACGTCGGCTTCCTCGAGCCCGTGCATGATCAGCGGTCCGTCGTAGCCGGCGGTGGCGAGGAGCCCGAGGTAGCGCTCCCAGTCGACGTCGCCCTGGCCGGCCGCGACGAACGCGCCGGAGGCCGTGACGTCCTTGGCGTGCGCGAGGACGATGTCGTCGCCCAGCAGCGCAAAGGCCTCCTCGAGTGGTGCCCGGGGCAGGTTGGCCGCGTCGATCACCACGCGCAGGCGCGCTGAGCCCAGTTCGTCGAGCAGCCGCCGGGCCGCGCGGGGGCTGTCGACGACCTTGCCGACCTCGGGCTCGATCGCCAGCACGATGCCCTGGCGGTCGGCGATCGCGATCGCCTCGGCGATCGTCGCACGCATGTCGCGCCATGCCGCCGGGCTGGCGTTGTCCGGGTGCCGGCGCCACATGTCGTCGGGGTCGCGGGACCCGGTGCAGAGCGTGACGATGCCGCAGTCGAGCATGCGGCAGGCCGCGGCGATGACGTCGAGCCGGCCCAAGCCGCCGGCCCGGACGCGCTCGTCGGGATGGGCCATGTTGAACGTCCCGGAGACGGCCGCGATCTCCAGCTCCCGCGTCCGGGCCGCGGCGGCGATCCGGGACGCCAGCGCGTCGGTGATGCGATCCGGCAGCGACGCCAGCCCGGCGACCGAGAAGTTGAACTGCGTCGCGTCGAGGCCGTCGGCGCACACGGCGTCGAACGTCTCCTCCACCGACGGGCGCGCGTAGGTCCGGGCGAAGATGCCCAGTCGCATCAGATCGCGCCGGCGAAGTCCTGGACCGCCACGGTCTCGCCGGTCTTGGTGGAGCGCGAGATCGCGGCGAGCACGCGGATCGCCGAGAGGCCGTCCTCGACGCCGGCGCCCCGAAGGGGGGCGCCGGTCAGCACGGTGGCGGCGAGCCCTTCGATCTGGCGGCGGAAGAACTGGCTGTCGGCGCCGAGCGGGCGGTGGTAGGCGTTGTCCTTGGTGGAGAAGCACTGGACGTCCGCGGACCGGAAGTACCAGGGGTGCACGGAGGTGGACACGACCGATCCGTGCTCGCCGTAGACGTGGAAGCCCTCGTGCCAGTCCATCCGCACGGTGAGCGTGAGGTCGAGATGACCCTGGCTGCCGTCGGCGAAGTCGACGCTGATGAACCAGCTGTGGGCGCCGTACTTCTCGACCCGCTGCGCGCGGACGGTCGCGATCGGGCCGCACAGGAACTGGGCGGTGTCGACCAGGTGGCTGCCGTGGCCGAGCAGGTGGTAGCGGATGCGGTCGGCCTTGGGGTCGCCCGGGGGGCGGAGCGCAACGTCGCCGCGGAACGGCAGCGGCTGGATCGCGTCGGTGACGGTGTAGCGGTAGGACGAGTCGCAGTACCACGCGCGCATGGCGAGCACCTCGCCCATCTCCCGGCGGATGAAGTCCGCGGCGTAGGCGATGTTCGGGTCATAGCGGCGCTGGGTTCCGACCTGGAGCACGACGCCGGCCTCGCGGACGGCCTGCGCGAGCTCCTCGCACTCCGCGACCGTCACGCCCATCGGCTTCTCGACCAGCACGTGCTTGCCGGCCGCGACGGCCCGGCGGGCGGCGCCGACGTGGAACTGGTCGGCCACGGCCACGATCACGGCGTCGACGCCGGGGTCGGCGAGCATCGCGTCGTAGTCGGTGTAGGTCGTGCGCGGCGGGTGGGCCGCGGCGACCCGCTCGAGCAGGTCCTCGGCCCGGTCGCAGATCGCGTAGAGCTCGGCGTTGCCGGCCTTGCGGCACGCCTCGAGGTGCGCGAACTGGGCGATCGAGCCGGCGCCGAGCACGCCGACGCGCAGCCGCTGGCGTGTGTCGTTGTGGGTCATGTGGTCCTGCAGGAGAGCACGAACGAGCCGACGGACAAACTGGGCCCTGCCATGACGCGGTCGCTGCGGCGGGCGAGATGGCCGTACCCACGCGGCCATGATCCGTGTCGCCGGCGTCGGCGTTCGGGCGGGCCGCCCAGCAGCTCCGGGCCGCGGTGGCGCTTGTGCTCCCGTACTCGCTCGAGGCGCACATCGGCCCGGTCCTGCCTGCGTTCCACGACTACGTCGCGGCGCTCGACCACGTGAACGTCCCCGACCCGCGGCTGGGCGTCTCCGCCGCACCGCCCAACTGTTCACCTCGCCGGCTTCGACCTCGACTCCGAGATCCCGATCGGCGACGAGGCCGGCTAGCCGCTCACGCGGATGCGATCGCCCGGCTCGCGGGCTGAGACCCCTTCGGCGGTTGCTGCAGAAGCAATGGACCCGATCCGGGTGGCATGAAGGTGGCATGAGACGCCCTGTCCGATTGGGGAGGCTCGCCTTGTCATCCCGAAGACGAAGCCATTAGTGTCGCGGAGCCGGTCTCGCCCCCAACACGCAGGGCGCTCCCTCCCCCATCGTGCCCCTCGAGTTTTCCGAGCCGTTCTGGCCACGCTCGCGTGCCGGACATATCCGCGAGCCGCAGAGCGACGTGGTCCGCCCCGTCATGCTCGACCTCGACGATGCCACGGCGCGTGCGGCCATCGACCGGCTCCATTGCGCTGCGGGGGTCCACGTGAGCGCGCGGCTCAGCTGGGCGCAAGCGTGGCGGGACGCAGATCCACGCGCCCGACCGTGGGTGCTCGGCCTGCGCGGGCCTGGCGGCGATCTGCGTGCGCTGGCCATGCTGTCGATGAGCCGGCGGGCGGGCGTCGCGCAGATCCGCTGCCTCGGCCACGCTGTGCTCGACCGGGCGCCGATCGTCAGCCGCGGCGCCGCGGACGCCCACGACCTCGCCGAGGCGCTGGCAGCCGAGTTGCGCGCGCTGCGGCGCCCTTGGACCCTGCACCTGCGTCAGCTGCCCGTCGGCGACGCGTTCGCCGGCGCGCTGGCACGCCGCCTGGTCGCCGTCGACTCACTGCCGGACGGCCAGCGGCCACTCACGCTCGTGACCGGCGACGCCGCGCGTACGCCGATCGTCTCCCGCAATCTGCGCAAGACCGAGGCCCGGGCCCGCAACCGGATTGCCCGGGCGGGCCTGGCGTGCGATATCGGCTGGGTGTGTGACGGCCGCCAGATCGCGCTCCGGATGCCCGAGATCCGCTCGGTCCACCGGGCACGTGACGTGCAGCTGCGTGGCTACAGCACGTTGGACGACCCGGTAGAGGGCGCGTTCTATGACGCGTTGTTCGGCCGCCACCTTGATGCGCTGGAGCTGCTCGAGGTCAGGCTCGACGGCCAGCTCGCCGCGTATCTGGTCTGCGATCCGCAACCGGGAGGCGCGGCTCGTACTCGACAACCGCGTCGCGCCGCGCTGGACCGACTACAGCGCGGGGATCATCGCGACCAACACCGCGCTGCGCGCGGCGGCGGCGGACCCCGCCATCGAGGTGCTGGACTGGGGATCGGGCGTGCAGCGCTACAAGCTGCAGGCGGCCACCGTCGTGATCGCGCAGCATCAGCTCCACGCCTGGTCGTCGCTGCCCCTTCGGCGCGTCCTCCACGCGCGCCGGCGGTTCAGCCGCCCATGTCGACCGGGAAGACGTTCGTGGGCTCGATCGTGACGATCACCCGCGTGTCGCCCGGCGCGTCGTGGTCGCGCACGTCGCCGCCGTACTTGGCGCCGACCCGGTCGGCGAACGCGTAGCCCTCGTCGGCCTCGATGCGCGCGCGGCCGCGCACGTCCATGTAGCGATAGGGATTGGAGAGGTCGAGCAGGAACAGGCTGCACTCCGGCCGGCGGCGCAGGTTCTTGGTCTTCAGGCGCGACGTGTTGAGCGAGAGCTTGAGCTCGCCCTCCTCGTGGAGGAACCACACCTCGGTGAGCTGCGGGGCGCCGTCGCGGCCGAGCGTGGCGAGCGTGGCGAACTGGCCGTCGAGCAGGTCCCGATGGGACTCGGGGAAGTCGGTCATGCCAGGGATTCTGCGCACTTCGCGGCGCCGGCACCCGCCGCCCGGCGGGTCGGGCGCAACACGGCGAGCGCCACGACGAGGCCGGCGACGGCCAGGCCGGCCGCCGAGCGCGAAGCCCACGTGGTAGCCGCCGACCAGCGCGGCGGCGCCCTGGCCGCCCAGCGCGTGCGTGCGGGAGGCGGAGGCCGTGGCGAGGACGGCGAGGCCGAGCGCGCCGCCGACCTGCACGGTGGTGTTGACCAGGCCCGACGCCAGGCCGGCGTCCTGCGGCGTCGCGCCCGACATGGCCAGCGTCATCAGCGCCGGGAAGCAGACGGCGGCGCCCGTGCCGATCAGCAGCAGCGCTGGCAGCACGTCGAGCGCGTAGTGCCCGTGCATCGGCACCTGGGCGAACCAGCCGAGCCCGGCGGCGATCAGCCCGAGCCCGGGAGCACCAGCCGCGGCGCGCCGTAGCGCATCATCAGCGCCTCTGCGTAGCGCAGCGACAGCGTGCCCATGACGAGCGTGGTGGGCAGGAACGCCAGCCCGGTCTGCAGCGCGTCGTAGCCCAGTACGCGCTGCAGGTAGAGCGCGCCCAGGAAGAACGTGCCGAACATGCCGGCCACCGACAGCGCCTGGACGGCGTTCGCGCCGGCCACGGTGCGGGAGCGCGAGGATGCGCAGCGGCATCAGCGGATGCGCGGCGGTGGCCTCGCGGGCCACGAAGGCGACGAACAGGGCGACCGTGAGCGCCGGCGAACGTCGGCGTGCGCCGTCCTGGCTTGACGATCGTGTAGACGGCCGAGCATCAGCGCGCCGGTCACCAGGACGGCGCCCGGGACGTCCGCACCGGCCCGCAGCCCGGCGCCGCGGTCGTGGGCCAGCAGTCGCAGCGCGCATGCGCCGGTGGCCACGCCGATCGGCAGGTTGACGAAGAAGATCCAGTGCCAGTCGATGATCTGCGTGATCACGCCGCCCAGCAGCAGCCCGATCGAGCCGCCGGCCGAGGCCACGAACCCATAGACCCCGATCGCCTTCGCCTGCTCGCGCGGCTCGGGGAACATCGTCACGATCATCCCGAGGATGACGGCGGAGGTCAGCGCGCCGCCGACGCCCTGCACGAAGCGCGCGGCCACCAGCATGGCGGGCGACTGCGACGCGCCACACACGGCCGAGGCGGCGGTGAACACGACCAGGCCGGCCAGGAAGACGCCGCGGCGGGAGAGCAGGTCGCCGAGCCGGCCGGCGAGCAGCAGCAGGCCGCCGAACGCGATCAGGTAGGCGTTGACCACCCAGGCCAGGCCCGAGGGGGAGAAGCCGAGGTCACGCTGGATCGACGGGAGCGCCACGTTGACCACGGTGGCATCGAGGACGATCATCAGCATGCCGGCGCACAGCACCACGAGCGCGCGCCAGCGGGTGTCTTGTTCGCGTCGCGTCGTCATGGTCAATAGGACGGCGACGGCGCGCAGAACTCATCGGTTTACGTCTCGGGCTCGTACCAGGGCTCGAGCTCCAGCGCCCGCTCGAACGCCGCGCGGTCGTGGACCGGCTCGCCGTGGGAGACGATCACGCGCTCGAACGGCAGGTCGAGGAGCTCGCGCAGCACGGGCAGCGTGCGCCGCTCGTGCCAGTGGGACGTCCACACCCGCAGCTCGCCCTCCGGCGCGGTCAGCCCGTCCGCGAACACGAGCGTGCGCTGCTCGGGCAGCCACAGCGGCGTCTCCGCCTGCCCGCGGCCGTCGTCGAGCGCGACGAGCCCGCCCGGCAGCTCCTCGCTCCGAAAGAGCGGCTCGAGCTCGAGCTCGGGCACGTCGTCCCGGAAGAAGAGCCGCGGCCCGAAGGCCCGGGCGCCGTAGCGGCGGGCGAACAGGTCGACGTCGCGGATGTGGTCGGGCTTCAACACCGCCACCAGCGTCGGCGGCCGCGCGTCGAGGCGCTGCCACACCGGATCGCCGTCCGGCGGGGCCAGCGGGTCGAGCAGCGCCACCTCGCCGCCCGACTCCACGCACACCGACGTCACCGCCGCCTCCCAGCCGTGGCCGGGCGCCCAGTCCGGATGGTCCAGGCGCCACAGCCACAGGCCGGGTTCCAGTTCGCGCACCTCCGCCGCCATGCGGCGGCGAACCTTAGGGATTCGTCGTCGACAACGTGAACGTCAGGGTCTTCGCGTAGGTGCCCGTGCGCAGCGGGTCGGTGGAGGCGATCGCCTGCTGGAAGTCCAGCGCGACCGGGGCGTGGCTCACCGGCCCGGTGTACGTGAGGAGCGTCGACGGCGCCGCGCCGACCGGCGCGAACGGGCCGGCGTTCGCCCGGACCTGCAGCGCCTGCGGGAGCGAGAACCCGTCGTTGACCAGATGGCCCGCGCTCGCGCCCGGGTCGCTGACGGCCAGCGCGCCGTCGCCCGCCGTGCTGAGCACGTCCGCCGTCGTGCTCGCCGTGTAGATCCCGGCCACGCCGGGCACGAAGGTGCCGAAGCTCGCCGGGCCGTTGATGGTGAGCGCCAGCGTGGGCGACACGTTCCCGCCCACGCCTCCGGTGGCCGAAACGGCGTAGTCGCGCGAGAGCGCGTAGCCGGCCGGCACGAACTTGGCCGCCGGCGCCTGCACCTTCACGCCGTTGCCGAGGTCCGTGCCGGGCGCGTCGACCACCGGTAGGCGCAGCTGCAGGTCGGTCACCTGGATCGACTGCTGCGGCGCGGCCGCCGAGGCGGTGCGCAGGTACGCCGAGTCCTGCGCGAGCAGCTCGAGCTTGAGCGAGTGGCCCGGCTGCACCGTCCAGGCCTGCGGGTGCAGCTGGAACACCTGACGGGAGGGCCCCGCGCCCACGCCGGTCGGGCGGTAGACGCCGCGGGCGATCAGCTGCTCGGTGGCGCCGTTGACGTCGTACAGGCGCTCGTACACGGCGTCATTGGCTCCGGTGACGTTCAGCGTGGCCACGACCGTCGGCGAGCCGGCGAGCGTGTAGGCCGTGGTGGCCGCCGCGACCTTGTAGGTCGCCGCCGACGCGTTGTCGGCGCTCGCCGTGGTCCGGCAGACGTCGCCCGTGACGAACTGATCGCTCGGCGCCGTGCCCGGGGCGACGATCGTCTGCGACCCGGTGCTGTCGAGCCGCAACTCGCCGGGCGCCAGCGAGCCCCAGCTCGACGCGTGGTAGTGCGTCCCGGCGGTGTTGACCGGGCACTTCGACGTGAGGATGTCCACGCCGCCGGACCGGCTTGGTCCCGACGCCCTTGACGTAGTAGTCCATCCAGGCGTTCTCCGCGGCGGCGAGCGCGGCGGCGTCGGGCGCCGAGATCGCGCCCGCGCGCGGGTTGTGGCCGAAGTCGAGGTCGAACAGCGAGATCGGCGTGTCCGGATGGTCGGCGCGGACCTTGTCGTAGTAGCGGACGGCCTCGTCGACCGGGAACAGGTCGTCGTTCCAGCCGTTGGACAGCAGCGCCGGCGCGGGCGCGACGGAGTCGTCGATGTAGTAGGCCGAGTGGTGGGCGGCCAGCTCGTCGGTCATCGCCTGGGCGGCCGTGTTGGCGTCGAACGGGCCGCCGGAGTCGGTGATCGCCTTCCACCCCGTGATGTCGGCCTGCGGGTCGGCGCCTGCGGGCGCGTAGAAGCCGAACGCCGCGCCGAGCGCGTACAGGCCGGCGTTCCAGGACTGCTTCTGCACGCCCACGCGGCGGTCGCCCAGCGGGCCGCGGTAGGGCGCGGCGGCCACGTAGTCGAGCGTCGCGCCGTTGGGCATCAGCGCGTAGTCGAGGTCCGACCAGGTGAACTCGGGCGTCGTGGCCGCGATCTGCATCGGCTTGCCCTGCGGGCTCGTCCAGGGCACGAGCGAGCCGTCCGGGAGCATCATGCGGTTGCGCAGGGCGCCGAGGGCGATCGACATGGCCCCGCCGTAGGAGCCGCCGGCCGCGCCGATCTTCTGCGGGTCGATGACGCCGTCGTCGGCCAGGCGGCCCAAGAGGTACTGCGCGTCGCGCACCTCATAGGCGTCGTGCATGAGGTGGATGTAGCCGCGCGCACAGGCCGGCGCGGTCTTCGTCGTCGCGCACGAGGCGCCCCAGCCGCGGTCGGTCATGGTGAACACGGCGTAGCCGCGGGTCAGCGCGCGCTGGGCGTCGGACCCGTTGAGCGGCAGCTTGGTGCCGCCCCAGCCGTGGTAGAGGCCGATCAGCGGCCAGGGGCCGTCGGGTCCGGCGGCAGGCGCGGGCGGGAACGCGACGTTGACGTCGATCGGCGTGCCGTCCCAGCTCGGGATCGTCGTCGCCGTGCCGTCGCAGAAGCGCTGCCCGCTCGCCTGCACGGCGCACGTCAGCGCGCCGCCGAACACGCTGGGGACTGCGGCGCCGGCGGTGGCCGGCCAGCCGAGCGCGGCCGCGAGCACGGCCGCCATGAGCATCCTGCGCATGCGAACTCCTCCTCCTCCTGAGACCCTGGCCGGCGCAGCCAATCAGCCGCGCGGGCCGGCCGCAACTGGACGAAGGCTTAGTGGTTCCTCGCGTGGGTACGTGCGAGGGGCCACTAGAGACTGCGCAGGTGCGCGATCACCTCGGACGCCATGCGGAGCCGCAGGGCCAGGATCCTCCCGAGGTCGACCAGCATCGCGTGGGCCAGTTCGGGCGCCTCGGCGCTGAGCCGGGCGAAGCCAGCAGCGTCGAGCCGCACCACCTCGACGTCGGTGACCGCGTCCAGCGTGGCCGAGCGCGGGCGGCCGTCGAAGAACGACAGCTCGCCCAGCACCGACGGCGCGTCGATGGTCTTGAACGCGCCCTCGTCGCGGGGCAGCCGCACACCCACCGTGCCCTCCGTGAGCAGGTACAGCGCCCGGTCGCGCTCGCCCGCCTGGACCAGCGCGAGGCCGGCCGCGACCCGGCGCACCTCGGCGAGGGTGAACACCGTCGCCCAGTCGGCGGCGGTGGCATCGGGCATGAACAACAGGTCCGCCGAGTCCTCGTGGGCCTCCTCCGCGAAGACGACGAAGGGGCCGATGTGCGTACTCACCTCCCCCAAAATACCGCCGCCATGCGCTCCGCCTCCGCTTCCAGTGCGCGGCGGCCGGCCGCGGCGAGGCGGCCGAACGGCTCGAGGCGCACCCGGTCCTGCTCCACCCGCCACGTGCCGGCGACCGCGCCGTCGACCAGGAACGTCGGGAACGAGTGCGGCGTCTTCGTGGAGAAGATCCGCGGCCGGTGCTCCTCGGGCAGGACGCCGGTGCGGCGCGCGTGGACGAGCAGGATCGCGTCCCAGGTCGGGATGAGCCGGGGCGGGGCCGGCACGTCCGGATCCGGCCGCGGCGCCCGCGGGACGTCCAGCAGCTCACTGCCGTCCTCGGCCCGGAAGCGCCGCACCGGAACGCCCGCCAGCGCGGCGCCGACCTCGGCCAGGCTGAAGCCGGTGAAGCTCGCCACGTCGGCGCGGGTGGCCGGCCCGAACGCCCGCAGGTACCGCGTCGCGAGGAGCTCCCGGCCGGCCTGCGCCGTCGTGTCCGGCGGGCCGAGCCAGTCCTCCGCGGCGGCGTAGAGGTCGGCCCGGCGGCGCTCCCAGGTGCCGGACGGCGGCACGCGCACGAGGTCGAGAAAGTATCCGGCCCAGCGGGCCTCCTCCTTGCCGATCAGCGCCTCGATCTCCGCCCGGCGCAGCGGCCCGGCGCGCAGCGCCTCCCGCAGGCGCGCGGCGGCGCGCCGCATCGCCGCCTCGTCGCCCTTCACCGAGCGCGCCCAGGAGCGCCGGCGCACCTCGCCCACGGCGAGCGCGAGCGGCCAGTAGTCGGCCCGGGGGACGAGGTGGATGGTCGAGCGCATGAGCGTCGCCTGGACGAGCGAGCGGCGCTCGAGCCCGCGCGTGACCGCCGCCGGGTCGAGGTCGCGCAGGCGCGACCACAGCCCGAAGTACATCGACGGCGCGTACTGGGCCTGGATCCCGCCCACGCGCTCCAGCGCCCGCGGCAGCGGCGCCGGCGAGCGCTCGAGCAGCAGTTGGCGCGCCAGCAGCGCCCGGTTGAGCGCGCGCCGCGACAGCACCGGGTCCATCGGCGTACCTTGACGCCTCATGTCACTGGAACGCCCACAGGCCCCCGATCCGTACGACCTGCTGCCGGCCAAGCCGTCGTTCACCGTCGAAAGCGACGACGTCACGGACGGCGAGAAGATGGACCAGCGCTTCGTCCACCCGATGGCCGGAGGCACGGAGGACCGCTCGCCACACCTGCGCTGGAGCGGCTTCCCCGACGAGACCAAGGGCTTCGCGGTGACCTGCTTCGACCCCGACGCGCCCACCCACAGCGGGTTCTGGCATTGGGTGCTGGTGAACCTGCCGGCGTCCACGACCGAGCTGCCGGCCGGCGCGGGCAGCGGCGGGGAGCTGCCGGAGGGCGCGTTCCACGTGCGCAACGACTACGGCGAGAAGGCCTGGGGCGGCGCCGCGCCGCCGGAGGGCGACCCCCCGCACCGCTACGTGTTCGCCGTGCACGCGCTCGACACGGAGAAGCTCGACGTGACCGAGGACGTCTCGCCGGCCTTCGTCGGCTTCAACCTGGCGTTCCACACGCTCGCGCGCGGGGTGATCCGGCCGCTGTTCAGCGCCTGACGGCGGCGGCGACCAGGTCGACCACGCACTCGACCGGCAGCCGGGTCGAGTCGATCACGACGTGATAGAGCGCGGGATCGCGCGCGTCGGCGCCGTAGAAGTGCCGCACGTACGCCTCCCGCGCCCGGTCCGCGTCGCGGCGCAGCCGCTCGGCCTCGGCGCGCTCGATCCCCTGGCGGCGCATCGCCAGCTCGACGCGCCGCCGGAGGGGGCCGTCGAGGCGCACGTGCAGCGCGCCGGGGTGCTCGCGCAGCACGAGTGCGCCGGCCCGTCCGAGCACCACCGCGCCGTGCACGGCGTGCTCGCGGATGATCTCCTCGGTGTGATGGCGGTAGTCCTCGCCGTCCGGAACGCCGGCCTGGGCCAGCGCGCCGGCGAGCTCGGGCAGCATGGCGAACGACGAGGCGAAGCGGCCGATCGCGTCGCCGAGCGACTCGTCGTGGGCCAGCGCGGCGTCGACCGAGACGGCGAGGCGCTCGGCCACGCGAGCCGGGATCGCCCGGTCGAGGAAGTCGACGCCGAGGCGCTCGGCCAGCGCGGGGCCGACCTGGCTCCCGCCGGCGCCGTAGGAGGCGGAGAGGGTGACGAGGGGCGGCGTGGGGCGCAGGGTACCCGCGCCTGCCACCCTCAATCCCATGGTCGCCGCCCGCCGTGTGCGTCTGCTGCTGCCGCTGGCCGGCCTCGTGGCCCTCGCGGCGGTCGTCGCGGTGCTCGCGACGCGCGGATCATCCCGGCCGCCGCAGGTGCCGGTGGTGGTGCCGACGCCGCCCGGCGCCCGGCACGGCAAGGCGGTGGCCGACCCGCTGGCCTGGACGCCCGCGCGCTCGGCCGGCTTCGCCCGCCGCGCCGCCGCCGGCACGAGCCACCTGCTGTACGTCCGCTCGCCGGGCGGCGTGGCGCTGAGCGCCGAGCGCACGCTGCGCTTCCGTCCGCAGATCGACCGTGTGGCCCGGCAGGCGGGCGTGAGCGCCGACCGGCTCGCCGCGCTGGTCTTCCTGGAGAGCGCGGGGCGCCCGGACGCGGTCGCGCCCGGCAGCCTGGACGGCGCGGTCGGGCTGACGCAGATCCTGGCCGAGACGGCGCGCGACCTGCTCGGCCTGAAGGTCGACACCGCGGCGAGCGCCCGCTACACGCGCCGGATCGACCGCGCGGTGGCCCGCCTGCAGTTCAAGAAGGCGGCGCGGCTCAGCCGGGCCCGTAAGCGCGTGGACGAGCGCTTCGACCCCGTCAAGGCGCTGCGGGCGACCGGCCGCTACCTGGCGCTGGCCAAGCGGCGCTTCGGCCGCGAGGACCTCGCGTTCGTCTCCTACCACATGGGGATCGGGAACCTGGAGAGCGTGCTGAAGGCCTACGGGCACGGCAACGTCCCCTACGCGCAGCTCTACTTCGACTCGACGCCGCTGCGCCACGCCGCCGCCTACGCGAAGCTGGCCGGCTTCGGCGACGACTCGTCGAACTACTTCTGGAAGCTCGGGGCGGCCGAGCGGATCCTGCAGCTGGCCCGCAGCAACCCGGGCGCGCTGATCCGTGAGAACGCGCGCCAGACCGGCGCGCCGTCCGCCGAGCTGGTCCTGCACCCGCCCGGCACGGCGAGCGCCTCGGGCCTGAAGCCCCTGCCGGACGCGCCGCGCGACACCGGCCTGCGCGCCCCGCGCGGCGCGCAGCTGCGGCCGGAGGCGCTGGCCGCGGCGCTGTACATCGGCGCCGAGGTCCGCACCATCGCCCGCGCGCGGCCGCTGCGCGTCACCGCCACGACGAGCGAGGCGCCGCGCGGCTGGTCGTTCGCCATCGCCCGCTCGTACGCCTCGCGCCGCCAGGCGCTCGCGTTCCAGTACGTTCTCGATCGCCTGCAGGTCCTGAACGTCATCGCCTGGTCGCGCGACCCGCGCGCCATCCATGTCACCGCCGGTGCGAGCGCCGCGGTGCTCGAGCCGCTGCTCGACCGGATCGGCGAGCGATGACGGACGCGATCCGCACGCCCGACGTCCTGCTCGAGGGCCTGCCCGGGTTCCCCTGGGCGCCGCAGTATCGGACCTACGACGGGCTGCGGCTCGCCCACGTCGACGAGGGCGACGGGCGCCCGATCGTCTGCTTCCACGGCGAGCCCACCTGGGGCTACCTGTGGCGCAAGGTGGCCCCGCCGCTGCTGGCGGCCGGCCACCGCGTGATCCTGCCCGACCTGCCGGGGTTCGGCCGCTCGGACAAGCCGATCGACCCCGCCTGGTACTCCTACGACCGCTTCACCGCGGCGCTGGCGGACCTGCTGGAGCGCCTCGACGTGCGCGGCGCGACGTTCGTCTGCCACGACTGGGGCGGTCCGATCGGCCTGCGGCTGGCCGTCGAGCACCCCGACCGCGTCGACCGCATCGTGGCCATGGACACCGGCCTGTTCACCGGCCGCCAGCCGATGAGCGAGGCCTGGCACCGCTTCGCCGCGTTCGTGGAGCGCGTGGAGGAGCTGCCGGTCGGCCTGCTGGTGCGGCGCGGCTGCGCGACCGACCCCGGCGACGAGGTGGCCGCCGCCTACGACACGCCGTTCCCGAACGAGGCGAGCAAGGCGGGCGCGCGGGCGTTCCCGGCGATCCTGCCGCTGCGGCCGGATGATCCGGGCGCCGTGGCCGGTGCCCGCGTCCTGGCCGCGATGCGGGAGGACACGCGGCCGCTGCTGCTGCTCTGGGGCGCGGAGGACCGGCCGCTGCCGCCCGCCGCCGGCGAGGCCTTCGCGTCAGCCCTCGGCCGGCCGGCGCCCCGGCCGGTCCCGGACGCCGGCCACTACCTGCAGGAGGACCAGGGCGCGCTGATCGGCGAGACGATCGCCGACTGGCTCGGCCAGTACCGGCACTAGGCGGCGATCTCCTCCTCGGCCGCGGGCGCCGAGGCGGCAGCGCGGGCCTCGTAGGCCGCGCGCTCGCCCTGGTCGGCGTTCACGACCTTCTCGGCGTTCATCATCCGCGCGACCCACTCGCGCACCGGCCGCGGCATGACCGCAGCGGCCCAGATGATCGCGGACAGGCGCTTCGGCACCCAGACGTCGAAGCGCGGCGACTTCAGCGCGTCCACCGTGGCCGCGGCGATCTGGTCCGGCGTCACGCGCGGGACGAAGCGCAGATCCGGCACGCCCGCGGCCAGCTCCGTGGCGGCGAAACCGGGCATCACGCACGTCACCTCGACGCCGGTGCCGCGCAACTCGGCCCGCGCCCCTTCTGACAGGCCGATCACGCCGTGCTTGGTCGCGCAGTAGGTGGCGATGCCCGCGCCGGCGGCGCGGCCGGCCAGCGAGGCGACGTTGACGATGTGGCCGGTGTTGCGCGGGCGCATGCGGCGCATCGCCTGCTGGGTGCCGAAGATCACCCCGTGGAGGTTGATCTCGAGCTGGCGGGTGACGCTGGCGTCGTCCTCCTCGTCCAGCGGCGTGACCGGCATGATCCCGGCGTTGTTGACGAGGATGTCGAGCGGCCCGAGCCGGCGCTCGACCTCGTCCAGGAACGCGGCGAACGCGGGGCGGTCCGTGACGTCCAGGTGCAGCCCCAGCGCACGGCCGCCGAGCTCGGCCGCCGCGGCCTCGGCGCCGGCCGCATCGAGGTCGCCGATCGCCACGATCGCGCCCTCCCGGGCCAGGGCGCGCGCGAGCGCCTGGCCGATGCCGCGGGCGCCGCCCGTCACCACGGCCACCTTGCCGGTCAGCGAGCGGGGGGTCTTGGCCATGTCAGCGGTTCTCCTCTAGGTCCGGGGATTCGACGCAAAGTCAGTATGGCTCAGAGAAACGCGCCCGACGGCAGATACGGCGCAAGTGGACCGATCTCACCGTCCGCGAAGACCGCGCCGGAGCTCGCCCGCAGCTCCAGGCCGGCGTCGAGGCACACGTCGAACGCCCAGGCCTGGCGCTCGCTCAGCCACTCCACGTCGACCTCACCCGGCGCGCGGGCCAGCACGGCGCGCAACAGGTCGCGGGCCGCGTCGTCGTCCGTGGCTGCGAGGAGCCGCAGGTTCCCGTTCTCGCGCAGGACGACGTACCCCCGCCCGGGCACCACGAGCAGCCGCAGGCCCATGTCGAGGAGGCAGCCGATGTCCGCGCCATGGGCCGCCCCGCGCACCTGACGGTCCACCTGCTCGGTGAGCGGGATGTCCGCATGGCCCCCGTCGCGCACCTCTGGCGGCGGCGCGACGCCGCGGGGCGTGCCCGCAGCCCGCAGGCAGGGCTGCAGCGCCAGCCCGAGCCGCGCGTATGCGCGCAGCGCGCGCGGGTCCTGCGAGGACAGGATCATCCGGCAGCGCGCGCCTTCGCCGTACGCGCTCGCCCGCCGCAGCAGCACGGAGCCGAGGCCGCCGGACTGCGCCGCCGGGTCGACGACGAGCAGCGAGAGGCCCCACAGGCCCTCGCGCCGGATCGCGACGGCCGCGCCCGCCACCGCGCCGTCCTGCTCGGCCACCCAGCAGCCGTCCGGGTCCGTGCCGAGCAGGTGGCGGTGGCGGATGTGGGCGACGGCCGGGTCGGGCGGCGGGTCGCGCGGCAGCGCGAACCGGTCCGCCAAATCGTCGAAGCAGCGGACCGCGATCGCGTGGACGGCCGCGACGTCGTCCTCCCGCATCGCGCGCAGCGCCGGCATCGGCGCGCCACGATAGAGGCGCGCCTGAGTCGAATCACAGGATCGCTCGCTACCCTCACGCCGGCATGGCGAGCCGGCAGGAGGAAAAAGAGCGGCGACGGCGCGAGCGTCTGGAGCGCGAGCAGGCCGAGAAGGCCGCCGTGGCGCGGCGCAAGCGCCTGCAGTTCGCGTTCGGCGGCCTGCTCGCGGTGCTGGTCGTGGTCGGCGTGGTCGTGCTCGTGGCCGGAGTGCTCGGCGGCGGCAGCGGCGGCAAGGTCGGCCAGCCGACCGCGGCGAAGAGCGGCGCCAAGATCCCCGCCCAGCAGACCGCCGACCTCAAGAAAGCCGCCGCGGCCGCGGGGTGCAAGCTCGTGAACGCCCCGATCGAGGGCAACACGCACCTCACCAAGAACTTCACCGAGAAGGACTACAAGACGAACCCGCCCACGTCGGGCAATCACAACCCCGTCTGGTACCCGGACGGCGTCTACCTGCCGGGCGACACGCCGCGGCTGGGCATGATCGTCCACCCGCTCGAGCACGGCCGGATCGAGGTGCAGTACAAGCCGGGCACGCCGCAGCGCACGGTCAACCAGCTCGAGGCGCTCGTGAACGAGGAGAACAGCGGCTACCACATGCTGATGTTCCAGAACACCACGAACATGCCCTACCAGGTCGCCGCGGCGGCCTGGGGCCACTACGTGGGCTGCCCGACGATGAACGACAAGGTCTTCGACGCGCTGCGGACCTTCCACGACGCGTACATCGACAAGGGCCCCGAGATCGTCCCCTAGGGCGTCTCGCGCCCGCGCCCGCCGGCCGAGCCCTAAGTCGCGGTGGGCGGTTCGCGCCAGCGCCCGCCGGCCGAGCCCTAAGTCGCGGTGGGCGGTTCGCGCCAGCGCCCGCCGGCCGAGCCCTAAGTCGCGGTGGGCGGTTCGCGCCACCCACCGGTCTCTCCCCGATACAGCCCGTGGCCGGTGATGGCCATGCGCGCGCTGAGAGCGATGATCCGCAGGTCCAGCCGTAGCGTGGCGTGCTCGATGTACCAGACGTCGAGCTCGATGCGCTGGGCCCAGGGCAGCGACGCGCGCCCGTTGACCTGCGCCCAGCCGGTGAGCCCCGGGCGGGCGTCCAGCCGCCGGCGCTGGCGGTCCGAGTAGCGGTCGACCTGGGCCTGCAGCGTGGGCCGGGGGCCGACGAGCGACATCTCGCCCCGCCAGATGTTCAGCAGGTTCGGCAGCTCGTCGATCGACATGCGCCGCAGCCGGGCGCCGACCCGGGTGATGCGGTCGTCGCCCTCGTCGATGGCCAGGCCGGCGCCCAGCTTCTCCGCCCCCGCGACCATCGTGCGCAGCTTGTAGAGCTCGAACGGCTCGCCGTCGCGGCCCACGCGGCGCTGGCGGTAGATCGGGTGGCCCCGCGACTCCAGGCGGACGAGCAGGACGGCCAGGCCGACCACCGGCGCGGACAGGGTGCCGAGGACCAGGCAGGCGAGCAGGTCGAGGGCGCGCTTGCGCCGCGAGCGCAGGTACGGGCTCATCGCGTGCCCTCCGGCGCCTCCCAGCCGGCCTCCGTGCCGTGGCGCAGCCAGTCGTACAGGCCGGCGGCCAGCGCCGCCGTCGTCAGCACGTAGTAGCGGGCGACCAGCAGCGGCCGCGCGCGCACGCGGCCGCCCGCGAGGGCGCCGGCCAGCAGGGCCGCCTGGGCGGCAGCGGCGAGCCGGTAGACGCTCCCGCGGCCCAGCAGCGCCAGCGTGGCGAGCGCCGCCAGGACGTGCAGCAGCGGCGTGGCGTAGCGCAGCAGCCGGTGCGAGACGATCATCGCGGCGTACAGCGGCGGGTAGCCGCGCGGGTCGAGCAGGCCGCCGCGCACGACGATCGGCCAGCCGTGGGACATCATCCGGCGCTTGCGCGCCCACTCGCCCTCGATCGACGGGACCATCTTCTCCGTGGCCCGGGCGTCCGGCGCGAACACGGCCCGCCGGCCCGCCTTGACGACCTGGAACGGCAGGGACAGGTCGTGGCCCATGATCGGGTCGACCTCGATGTAGCTGTCGCGGCGCACGGCGTAGATCGCCCCGTTGCCGCCGGTCACCGAGGCCAGCGCCGACTCCTGCGCGCGCAGCCACAACTCGTAGCGCCAGTAGAGGCCCTCCTGGTTGGTCCCGGCCTCGTTGGTGAACTCGACCCGCCCGCAGACGTAGCCGACGCCCGGGTCGGCAAACGGCGCCACGAGGTGGCGCAGCGCGTCCGGGGCGAGCAGCGCGTTGGCGTCCGAGAACGCCAGCAGGTCGCCCGACGCGGCGCGCACGGCCGCGTCCTGGGCGCGGATCTTGCCGCCGCGCGGCAGCTCCAGCACCCGGTCGGCCCCCGCCGCCCGCGCGCGCTCCGCCGTGGCGTCGCCGCCGCCGTCGACCGCCACGATCAGCTCGAGCCGGTCGCGAGGCCAGTCGAGCGCCAGCGCGTTGGCCACCTTGGCCGCGATCACGGCCTCTTCGCGGTAGGCGGCGACGATCAGCGAGACTGTCTGCGCCGGGTCGGCCGGGTCGCCGGCGGGGGCCGGCGGCGGTGCGCCGCGGAGCCGCCGCAGCAGCGCCAGTGCGGGGGCGTAGAGGGCCTGCGTCCAGGCGAGCAGGGCGGTCGCGGTCCAGAACAGCACGCGCATCGGCCGCGAGATGCTGGCAGGTCCGCCGCGCGGCCTTCAGTATCCAGTCCCCACACCGTGCCCGTCGAGCTCTCATTCTGCGTCGTGAACACCGAGCAGCGGCCGCTCCTGCGGTATTGCCTGGACGCGATCGCCCGCGAGCGGGCCACGGTCGACTTCGAGACCGAGGTGCTCGTGCTGGACAACGCGTCGGCCGACGGCTCGGTGAGCGCGGCCCGCGACCATCCGGCGACCACCGAGGTGATCGCCCAGATCCGGCGCCGCGGCAAGGCCGAGAACGACACCGAGCTGCTGCAGCGGGCCCGCGGCCGCTTCTGCCTGCTGCTCAACGAGGACTCCGAGCTGGAGCCGGGCGCCACGGTGGCCCTGCACGGCGCGCTGGCCGCCGACGACACGGCCGGCGCGGCCGGCGCGCAGCTGGTCAGCGCCGACGGCCGGCGGCTGCCGTCCGCCTGGCGCTTCCCGTCGGTCGCCTCGTCGCTGCTCAGCGCCGCCGGGCTGCACCGCCGCCTGGTCGTGCAGAGCCGGGGAGACGCCGTCCGGCGCGTCGACTGGTCGCAGTCGGCCGCGCTGCTGGTGCGCCGCTCGGCGGCCGAGACGATCGGCTGGTTCGACCCGGAGTTCTTCGTCTACTCCGACGAGGTCGACTTCTGCCGGCGCCTGCGTGACGCCGGCTGGGTGACGCTGCACGTGCCCGACGCCCGCGCGGTCCATCACGCCCCGCCGGCCGGCGCCGAGATCCCGGTGCGGCGGATCGTCGAGGCGTCGCGCAACCGCGACCGCTACATGCGCAAGCACCACTCGGCGCTCGCGGCGTACGTCGTCCGCGGGCTGTCCGCCTGGACCTTCGCCTGGCTGGCCGTGGGCGCGCTGCTGCGCCCGCCCGACCGCCGCCGCCACGCCCGCCAGGCCGCGGCCGCGCTGCGGCCGGGGCGCGGGGAGGGCCTGGCCGAGGCGGCGGAGCGGCTCAACCGGCAACTCACCTCGGGGGAACCCACCCCGCGACGCTGAGCCCGCCAAGCGCTAGCGTTTTCGGGCGATGACCGATCAGGGCGGTTACGGCTTCCGCAGCGGGCGCGTGGCGAACCCGTGGTCGCTGAGCCGGGTGGCCGAGAAGGCCGCACCGATCGAGCGCCGCCCGCTGTGCCTGCTGCTGCTGCCGTGCGACCTCGAGTCCTTCGTCCTGCGCGCGCACGCCGAGGACCTGCTGGCCGGGCCTGGCGTGCTGGCGGTCGACCCGCCGCGGCTCGGGCGCTCCGGCCGCATGCCGGCGTCGCTGGCCGACGGGCTCGCGACCGGCGCGGCGCGGCGGATGAAGCTCCCCGGGTTCCCGCGCGTCGTGGTGATCTTCCACCCGGTCCAGTACCCCCACGCCCGCGGCCTGATCATGGCCTACCCGGAGACCGAGCTGTGGTACTGGCGCCACGCGCCGCTCACGCTGCGCGGCTCGCGCCGGCGGCGCGAGCGCGTCGACGAGTGGCACCTCGCGGCGTCGTTCCGGGCGGCGCTGATCGTCGTCGGCTCGGAGGACCTGCGCGCCGTGGCGCAGGAGGAGGGGCACGAGCCGCTGCTGCTGGAGCCGACGGACGACCCGCGGGCCGACAACCGGCCGCTGTGGGAGCGCCTCGAGGCGCGCGGCGTCGAGAGCGGCCGGCTGGGCTCGGAGCGGCTGCTCTAGCCATCTAGCGCTCGGTGCGGATGCGCGGCGTCACGCCGCGCAGGATGTCGACGATGTTGCTCATCACCTGGGCCACGACCGGGTCGCGCAGCCGCTGCGTCCATTCGGGGAGGCCCACGCGGATGACCGTGCCCTTGCCGAGCTGCTCGGCGGTCAGCGCCGGCCGCTGCTCGCGCGCCGGCTTGCCCGTCTGCTCGGCCTCGGCGATCTCGGCGTCGGTCAGGGCCTGGCCGACTCCGGCCAGCAGCTTCGCGTGCGCCGGCAGGGCCCGGGCGGACTCCTCGAGTTGCGTGAACCCGGGCAGCCCGTTCTGGTCGACGCCGGTCATCAGCCCGTAGGCCGGGTCGCCGTCGAGTTGGATGAGCGTGGCCGGTGGGCTGACCGTGCGCGGCTTGAAGATCCGCGCGCCGAGCGCGTCGGTGTCGGTGGGCTGCGTCGGCCGGCTGAGCGTGCCGGCGTCCCCCGCGTCGCGCTCGCCGAGGGTGACGCCGCGGCGCAGCGTGTCCGGGCCGAAGTAGGCGAGCCGGCCGCCGTCCTCGACGTAGTGACGCATCCTTCCGGCCAGCGCCCGCGTGACCCAGCGCAGCGGCCCGGCCAGCAGGACGCCCTTACGATCGGTGGCCCGCGGGTTGGTCGAGTCGTCGAGGTCGAGGTCGCTCGTGAGGTCGTAGCGGATGCCGTGGCGGTCGAGGAACACGAGCAGCGGCGCCACGCCGTCGGCGAAGCCCGCCGGCAGGCCGCCGTGGCCGGCGAACACCCGCGGCCAGTGCACGACGCCGCCGTCGGTCAGCGTGTTCGGCAGTCCGTCGAACGGCGGGTCGTCCACGAGGTCGGTGCCCAGCCAGGTGATCGCCGGGACGACGACGAGGATCTTCGACCGCTCCTGCGACTGCACGAGGAACGGCACGGTGGTCCTCCGCCGGCCGGCCCGCAGCGTGAGCAGGAAGGCGCCCGAGGTGCCGCGCGGCGCCGGGAAGGTCAGGTTCGGCGTCGTGGCGCGGCCGCGCCGGCGGACCTGCGGGTAGCCGACCCGGCGCACGCTCCAGCGGTACGGCTTGCCGCGGGCGTCGACGAACACGTGCACGGGCCGGCCGGTCGTCACCGCCCGCAGCGGCGGCTGGGCGGCGATCCCGCGGATGGTCAGGCCGGGCCGGCCGGGGATCTCGCCCGCCTGCAGGTGGCGCGGGGTCACGGCGATGTTGCCGGCGCGGTCGCGCACCCGGACGCGGAACAGGTAGACGCCCGGCGGCGCCGGTGCGGCGCCGACGAGCCCGTCCCACTCGAGCCGGTGCGTGCGGGCCGGGCCGGTGAAGCGGGCGACGACGTGCGGCGGGCCGTCGTCCGTGCGCAGGACGGCCACCTGAGTCGGGAAGCGGCGCGACACGCCTTTGACGTAGATGCGGATGGGGCTCGTCCCGGGAGCGACGATGTTGGCCGTCCGCGACGACGTGCAGCGCACGCCGACGCAGACGATGGAGTGCGGCGGCTTGGTGTCGACGACCGTGGCGCCCGGCACCATCACCGCCTGGCCCTGGCGGACCAGCGTGACCCGCAGCCGGTAGCGCCCGTCGGACGCGCGCCGGCCGGCATCGGTGCGGCCGTTCCAGTGCAGCCGCAGCGGGACGCCGGGCCGCACGTCCACGCCCTGGACGAGCCGGCGCACGCGCAGTTGCGCGGCGTTCACCACGTCCACGTCGACGTCGCCCGCCGCCTTCTCGAGCGTGATGGAGAAGCGGTTGACGTCCTGGCGGTGGTCGCCGTTGGGGCTGAACAGCGGCGCGAGGCCGGCCACGCGGATCTGCGGCGGCGCGCTCTTGAGCCGCTGCGCCACGAAGAACGCCGCGAACGTCGCGCCCAGCAGCACCAGGAAGGTGACGCGGGCGACCCGCGTCAACTACTGGCTCTTGTCCGCGCCGACGATCACGACCACGTCCGCCTTGGAGCCGGACTGCTGGAGCAGTTGCTGGGTCGCGGTGTCGATGAGCCGCACGTCGGAGATGCCGAGGCTGCGGGCCACGGCGGCCGCGGCCGGCCGGTCGCCGCGCGCATACATGACCGTGGAGGACTGGCGCTGCTGGTTGGGCGTGTAGGTGGCGGCGTCGAGGTTGGCCTGGTCATAGCCGAGGTTGGCCAGCCGGTCGCGGATAGAGCCGGCCAGGCCGGACACGGTGGTCCCGTTGTAGACCTCCACGTGCGTCGTGGCCTTGGTCAGGCCGGGCGTGGCCTGCGCCGTCGCGGTGCCCTGCGCCGTCGTCGGGGTCGACTGGGCGACCTTCGGCTGCGGCGCCGGCGCGTGGCTGCCGCCTCCGCCGGTGAGCTTGACCACCGCGAACGCGGTCACCGCGAGCACGGCCACGCCGACCAGCACGGTCACCACGATCGCGCGGGTCGAGCTCTCGCGGCGCGCGGGCGGTCCGGCGAGCGCGGCGCGGCGCGGCGGGGCGGGGCGCCGGGGCGGAGGCGCCTGGCGCAGCGCCGCCGCGGGGGCGCGAGGGGCCGGCGCGGCGTCCGCGGGCTCGGCGGGTTCGGCCGGTTCGGCGGGCGGCGCCGGCACGGCCTCGGCGGGCGGCGCCTCGGCGCGCCGCGCGGCGGGGGTGGCCGGCGCGGGCACGCTGCCCGAGCCATGGCCGTTGCCCGCCGCCACGTCGGCGACGGCGGTGGCGTCGCCCGCGGCCGTGGCCGCGCCGGCGGCGGCGACCTCGGCGGGCGGCGTCTCCGCGGGCGGCGCCTCCGCGGGGGCGGCCGGCGCCGGGTGCGGGCGGGACGGGTGCGGCGCATGCGGCGTCCGCACGCCCGCCGCGCGGGCGAAGGCGAGCGCGGCCACCTGCGCCGGCTCGAGCTTGACCGCGCCGTTCGCGGGGGCCGCCGGCGCCGTGATGCGCTGCACGGGCGGCACCGTGGCGGGCTGCGGCGGCGCGGGGGCCGGCGCCGGCGTGCGCCGCGCCTCCTCGGCGTGGGCGACGGCCATCGCCTCCAGCTCGGCCGCGCGCTCCGGGGCGCGGCCGGCCCATTCGCGCAGGCGCTTGACCTCGCGCGCCTGGGCGAAGTAGAGGAGCGACAAAATGGCGAGACCGAAGAAGCAGGCGATGCTGACGTAGGCGCCGTACTTCTCGATCTCGCTCTGAAGCGAGAAGGCGAGCAAGATCCATGAGCTCGGCGCCGAAGTCTAGGGCGGCCGTTCCGCCCGGCGACTCCGAGGACGCCTCGACGATCGCCGTGCGGGCCCCTGAGAGCTCCGCCACAGCGGCCGCGAGGCCCGCCGCGTCCCCCTCGGCCACGAGGAGGGAGACCTTGTCGAACACGTACTCCACCCAGGCAGGATCGACCGTCGGGCGGACGGCGCGCATGATCTTCTGCGCCGGCGTCGGCTGCGGCCGCTCGTAGCGGTTGAACAGCTGCTCGTGCAGCTTCTCGCCCGGGCGCCGGCCGACGATCTCGATCGCGATGTCGCGCCCCGGCTCCAGACCGGAGAAGCGGATCATGTCCTGGGCGAGCTCCAGGATCGACACCGGCTCGCCCATCTCGAGCACGAACACCTCGCCGCCCTCGGCCAGCGACCCGGCGCGGATGACCAGCTGGACGGCCTCCGGGATCGTCATGAAGTAGCGCGTCATCTCGCGGTCGGTGACCGTCACCGGCCCGCCGGTGGCGATCTGGCGGCGGAAGATCGGCACCACCGAGCCCGAGGAGCCGAGCACGTTGCCGAAGCGCACCGCGCAGAACGCGGTGTCCTCGTAGCGGGCGTCGGCCGCCTCGACGGCCCACTCGGCCAGCGCCTTGGACGCGCCCATGACCGTCGTCGGCGCGACCGCCTTGTCGGTGGAGACGAGCACGAACGTCCGGGCGCCGGCGTCGCCCGCCGCGCGGGCCATCACGCGCGTCGCGAGCGCGTTGTTGCGCACCGCCTCGACGGGGTTGCGCTCCATCATCGCGACGTGCTTGTAGGCGGCGGCGTGGAAGACGACGGTCGGCCGGTGCTCGGCGAACACCTCGCGCATGCGCTCCTCCTCCTTGCAGTCGGCCAGCACCGGCGACGGCGGCGAGCGACGTGGCGGTCCTCGACGAGCTCGCGGTGGATCTCGAACAGGTTGTCCTCGGCGTGGTCGACCAGCACGAGCGTGCTGCGGCCCGACGCGCGCGATCTGGCGGCACAGCTCGGAGCCGATCGAGCCGCCGGCGCCGGTGACCAGCACGCAGCGCCCGGTCAGGTAGCCGCCCACCCGCTCGACCTCCATCCGCACCGGCTCGCGGCCGAGGACGTCCTCGACCCGGACCTCGCGCACCTGCCGCGTCAGGCGCCCGCCGTTCTGCAGCAGCTCGAACACCGTCGGCAGCGTGCGCACCGGCATGCCGCGCGCGCGGCAGGCGCGGACCACGCGGGCGCGCAGCGTGCCCGGCGCCGACGGGATCGCGATCATCACCTCGTCGGGCTCGACGTCGTCGAGCACCGCGCCGAGCTCCGCGGTCGTGCCGAGCACGGCCAGGCCCCGGTCGATCGCGCATGCCCTGCTTGCGCGGGTCGTCGTCGACGAAGCCGACCGGGCGGTAGCCGAGCTCCGGGTTGCGCAGCATCTCGCGCAGCACCAGCGCGGCCGCCGTCGCCGGCGCCGACGATCAGCACCGTGCGGGCGTCGCGCGCGCGTGCGGAAGCCGCGCAGCGGCGCTCGTAGACCAGGTGCGACGAGGAAGCGCGTGCCGGCCAGGAAGAACGCCGAGCAGCAGGCCGAACAGCGCGAGCACGCCGGTCGGGCACGCCGAGCTTGACGAACGCCCGTCGGCGCGAGCACGCAGCTTCGGCTGCACGACCGCGACGTAGCCGACCAGCGCGAGCACGGCGAGCAGCGACGCCCTCGGCGATCTTCAGGTAGTCGCGCTGCGAGGAGTAGCGCATCCAGTGCGCGGTAGACGCCGGCCAGCGCGAAGCAGCACGAGCGACGCCGAGCACGGCGAACGCGATCGTCGCGATGAAGAGGTCGTGGTACGGGCGCGGGATCGCCGCCGTCGAAGCGGAGCCGGAAGGCCAGGTAGTAAGCCAGCGCGACCAGCCCCGCGTCCAACGCCAGCTGGGGCAGCGCGTGGCGATGGACGGGAAGGCCGCGGAGCGAATCCGGCGGCGCATCCGGGGCAGTGTATTGGGCGCCCCGGCCGAAGGCCGCACGCCTAACCCTCCTTCACGAGCAGATCGGCGAGCGTCCGCCGGGTCGCGGCGGATGCGCGGCGCGCGGTCGGCGCCGGCGCGGCGCTCGAGCACGACGTCGTCGGCGCGCTCGAGCCGGCGCAGCCGGCCCTCGGCGATCAGGCGCTCGTCGACGGCGCCCGAGCCGGCCCTCGAACGTCGTCCACACCGGCGTGCCGAGCGCGACCGCCTCGCGGTTCATCGTCCCGCCGGCGCAGATCACGAGGTCGGCGTAGGCGATCAGCGACTGGGCGTCGATCGCGCGCTCGGGCACGATGAAGCCGCCGCGCGCGGGCCAGCTCGGCCCGCTGCTCGGCGCGTGCGCGGCAGCACGACGACCTGCTCGCCCGCGCAGGCGCTCGAGCACCTCGGCGAAGACCGGCGTTCTCGAAGCGGTGGTAGAGCGACGACCGCCGGCGGCGTGCGCACGACGGCGAGCGGCTGCGCGCGGGTCGAGGCCGAGCTCGTCGAGCACCGCCGCGGTCGGGCTCGAAGTCGGCCAGGTAGTACTCCTCCTTCAGGCCCGGCGTAGCGGCGCAGCTTGTCCGGCGTCGCGCCGTAGCGGCGCCAGCCGCTCGGGCGGGATCGCCTCCGGCACGACGACGCGCCGCGCCAGCCGGCAGTTGACGTGTGCTGGACGCGTCGCCCACTCGTAGTCGAACATCGTCGCGCGACGGGATCCGCAGCAGCGCGGCGGCGACCGTGACGTCGTTGGAGCCGTGGCCGAGCGCGAGGTCGAACCTGCGGCCGCGCGCCCAGCGCGCCAGCGCCGCCGAGCGCGACGACCAGGCCGACGCGCCTTGGCGGCGACGCGCGCCGCCGCGGTGGCGGCCGATCGCCGTGTGGTCGATCCCGAAGCGCTCGAGCAGCCCGAGCGTCTGCGCGAAGTCGCGCGCGGTGACCTGGACCTCGGCGCCCGCGCGCGCGCAGGACGTCGATCACCGGCCGCATGACGAGCACGTGCGGCGAGTTGGTGAGGTCGACCCAGACGCGCAAGCGAGCGCCGGCACGCGCACGGCCGCGACGACCTCGTCCGCCTCGGCGCGGGCGCAGAGCACCGGGCTCATCGGGATCGCGAGGTTCGTGCGCGCCGCCTCGTCGGTCCCGGGCAGCTCGAGCCGCCGCGGCGCACTCGCGCCATCGCCGGCTGGCGGTGGACCGGCATGCGGTAGTAGGCGCGCGCGCCGATCCCGGCGGCGTTCAGCGCCGTCGAGCAGCGCGTCGGCGCGTCGTGGCGGACGACGTAGAGGTGCCACGCGGGCTGCGCTGCCGGGCGTCGGCTCGCGGCAGCGCGACGAGCTCGCCCAGGCCCGCCTCGGCGTAGTGCGCGCGCGGCGGCGCGGCGGCCGTCGCACCAGCCGTCGAGGTGCGGGCAGCAGCACGCGCAGGATGCCGGCCTGCAGCTCGTCGAGGCGCGAGTTGTGGCCGACGAGCTCGAACGTCTGCTTGTCGCGCGAGCCGTGGAAGCGCAGCATGCGCACGCCGCTCGGCGAGCGCGTCGTCGCCGGTCGTGACCGCGCCGCCGTCGCCGAACGCGCCGAGGTTCTTGGACGGGTAGAAGGAGAACGTCGCGATCGTGCCCAGCGCCCCGGGCCGGCCGGCCGCGGCTGAGCGAGCCGGCGGCCTGGGCGGCGTCCTCGACGACGGGCACGCCGAGCGCCTCGATCTCCGCGACGGGCGCGACGTTGCCGAACAGGTGGACGGCGATCACCGCCTTGGTGCCCGGCGTCAGCGCCGCGCGCACCGTCTCCGGCGTGACGCAGAACGTGTCGCGGGTCGACGTCGCAGAACACGGGCCGCGCGCCGGTCAGCGCGATCGCCTCGGCGCGAGGCGTAGAACGTGAACGACGGCACGACCACGTCGTCGCCCGGCCCGACGCCGAGCGCGCGCAGCGCGAGCACGAGCGCGTCCGTGCCGTTGGCCACGCCGACCGCGTGGCGGGACGCCGAGATAGGCGGCGAACTCGGCCTCGAAGGCGCGGACCTCCTCGCCGAGCACGAACACGCCCTTTGTCGAGCACGGCGGCGACCTTCGCGCGGACGTCGTCCGCGGCGGCGGCGAGCGGGCGGTTGTCGAACAGCGGGACGGGCATCGGCTTGCAGGTTATCCAGGGGGTTGACGGCCGTCGGCCGGGGGAAATACCCTCCATACCGCTCCGCGCCACGGCCGGCCGGTCATTCCATGTTCACCTCACAGTCCCTGCGTGCCGTCGTGAAGCCGGGGTCGGTCGCCTTCGGCGAACACCGGCTGGACGACGTGGTGCATCAGATCGACGTCCGCGGCACGCTGGACGAGGCGGCGGGGCGCGAGCTGACCCGGCGCGTCGAGGCGGCGCTGTCGGGCGGCGTGCGCTGGCTCATCCTGGACATCGCGGAGGCGATCGACGTCCCGGACGCCGTGCTGGCCGGGCTCGTCGAGACCGCGGGGCTGCTGCGCAGCCGGCGCGGCGAGCTGATCGTGGCGGGCGCGTCGCGTTCGGTGTCCGACCGGCTCGCGCACTACGACGTCGCCCACCGGCCCGCGGTGGCGGCCAGCGTCGACCAGGCGGTGATGATCCTCAAGATGCTGCGGCCGAAGACCGACATCCGGCGGCCGCCGCAGCGGGCGACGCGCATCAGCTCGCTCACGTTGCCCCGGATCGAACCGACCTGAGGCCTCTACCCTGGGCGGCCAAGTGCTCGTCCTGGCCTCGCTCACGGACCCGCTCGTCCGCTTCGCCGTCAACGTCGTCAACGATCTCGGGCTGCCCGGGGTCTTCCTGTTGATGGTCGCGGAGAGCGCGTTGCTGCCGATTCCGTCGGAGGGCACGATGCTGTTCGCCGGCTTCAACGTGGCGAGCGGCGACTGGTCGCTGTGGGCGATCACCGCCGTCGGCGTGCTGGGCAACCTGCTCGGCTCGTGGATCGCCTACGGCATCGGCTACTTCGGCCGCATCGACCTGATCGAGAAGCACGGGCGCAAGCTGCTGATCAAGCCGCATCACCTGAAGTGGGCCGACGACTGGTTCGCCCGCCACGGCGACGCGACCGTGTTCTTCTCGCGGCTGCTGCCGATCATCCGCACGTTCATCTCGCTGCCCGCCGGCGTGGCGAAGATGCCGTTCTGGCGCTTCACGGTGTTCACCGTCGCGGGCTCGATCCCCTGGGTGTTCGCGCTCGGGCTCGTCGGCCGCGAGGCCGGCTCGCGCTGGGGGCGCTGGAAGGAGCACCTGCACTACGTCGACTACGTGGTGGTCGCGGCGATCGTGCTCGCCGCCGCCTGGCTCGCGCTGCGCTACATCCGCCGGCGGCGGGCCTCGGCCGCCGCCGTCGATGCGGCCTGAGCGCGAGGCGCTCGCGCTCGGGCTGGTCCAGGGCGCGGCCGAGCTGCTGCCCGTCTCCTCGTCTGCGCACGTCGCCGCGCTGCCCTGGCTGCTCGGCTGGGAGTGCGCAGGCTGGCCGCCCGCCCGGCGCAAGGAGCTCGAGGTGGCGCTGCACGCCGGCGCGGCGGTGGCGCTGGCTCCGGAGCTGTGGCGCGCGCGCCCCGGCCTGCGCACGCTCGCGCTCTCGTTCGGGCCGCCGGCGGTCGTCGGCTACGTCTTCGAGCGGCGGATCGAGGAGCGGCTGACCGGCCCGGTCCCGCTGGCCGCCGGGCTGCTGGCCGGCGCCGCGATGCTGGCCGCGGCCGACGCGCGGCCGGGATCGCCCCGCGCGGAGACGACGGCCGGCGACGCGCTCGCGCTCGGGCTCGCGCAGGCCGCCGCGCTCGCCCCGGGCATCTCGCGGGCGGGCGCGACGCTCGCCGCCGCCCGCGCGCGGGGATACGACCGGCCGGCGGCGTCGCGACTCTCGCTCGGCGTCTCCGGGCCCGTGCTGGCCGGCGCCACCGCCCTGAAGGCCGCGCGGATCGCCGGCCGGCGGGCGCCATGGCCCGAGCGGCGGGTCGCGCTGGTCGCGGCCGCCTCCGCGTTCGCGGCCACGCGCGCCGGCGTCGCGCTGATCGGCACGGAGCGGCGGCGGCCGCTCTGGCCGTGGGCGGCCGAGCGCGCGGCGCTGGCCGCCGCCATCCTGGCCGTGCGCTACCGTCGCCGGCGGTGACCACGGACGCCTACGCCCGGTCCGGCGTGGACCAGCACGCCGCCGACCGTGCGGTCGCCGCGCTCGTCAGCGTCCTGCGGACGATCGACCCGGGGCGGCCGTCGCGCTCCGTGCTCGCCTCCGGTCACTACGCGGCGGTCCTGGAGGTCGCGCCGAACCTCGGCATCGCCGTCGGGACGGACGGCGTCGGCTCGAAGCTCATCGTCGCCGAGCAGACCGGGCGCTACGACACCGTCGGCATCGACTGCGTGGCGATGAACGTCAACGATGTCGTGTGCGTCGGCGCGGAGCCGCTCGCGCTGCTCGACTACATCGCGGTCGAGCGGGCCGATCCGGACGTGCTCGCGCAGATCGGCCTCGGCCTCAAGGCGGGCGCCGAGCTGGCCGGCGTGGAGATCCCGGGCGGCGAGGTGGCGGTCCTGCCCGAGCTCATCCGCGGCCATCCGTCGCCGCACGGCTTCGACCTGACCGCGACCTGCTTCGGCACCGTGGCGCTCGACGCGCTCGTGACCGGCGACGCCATCGCCCCCGGCGACGCGCTGATCGGGCTGCCCAGCAGCGGCCTGCACTCCAACTCCTACTCGCTGGCCCGCCGGGCCCTGCCCGACCTCGCCGAGCCCTGCGGCGAGGGCACGGTCGCCGACGCGCTGCTCGCGCCCACGGTGATCTACGTGCGCGCCGTGCTGGAGCTGCTCCGCAGCGGCATCCCGGTGCAGGGACTCGCCCACATCACCGGCGGCGGGCTGCTGAACCTGCAGCGGCTCAATGACGCGGTCGGCTTCGCGATCGAGGAGCCGCTGCCCGTCCCGGCCGTCATCGAACTGGTGATCGAGCACGCGCAGGTCTCGACCGCGGAGGCCTGGGAGGTGTTCAACATGGGCTGCGGCTTCGTCGCCGTCGTCCCCGCGGCCGAAGCGGACGCGGCCGTCGCGCTCCTCGCCGCCCACCACCCGGGCGCGCGGCAGATCGGCATGGTGACCGGCGCGGCGGGGGAGCTCAGCGCCCCGGGCTACTCATCCGGCCACGGCTCCCGCGCGTCCTGATCGGCGCCGGCCGGCGAGTCGTCGCCCCGGGCGCCGGGTACCGCGTCGTCGGAGGCCTTGCGCCGCCAGTCCTCGCGGACGTCGGCGATGTCCTCCTTGAGCTGGTCGGAGTGACGCTGCATGTCGGCGGCCTCGCGCTCCAGGCGCTCGTGCTGCTCCTCGTGGGCTTCGCTCATCCTGAGGCGGTCTACCCGTCCGCCTCGTCCTCCGCACGCGCGCGCTCGGCCAGCTTCTCCTGCAGGTAGGCGTGCTTGTCCGCCCGCCGCTCGTGCGCGCGCTCCTCGTTGTCGAGTTCCGCCTCGCGCGCCTGGTCGCGCTCCTCACGCTCGCGCGCGATCTCGGCGACCTGGAGCTCCTCGGTCTTGGGGTCCGGCATGGCGCCGGGGAGGCTACCCCAGGCGGACGTAGCCGGTGGCGCCGCCGCCGCCGGGCCCGTAGGTGCGCTGGGAGACCTTGTCGGACGAGTTGCCCTCGATCGTGTGGATCGTGCCGTTCGGATCGACCGACTGGACGATGCCGATGTGTTCGCCCCCCCACACGATCAGGTCGCCGGGCTGGGGCTCGACGCCCGTGCCGTTGGGGATCGCCTTGCCGGTCTTCTGCGCCCAGGCGTAGACGTCGCTGACCGAGCCGAGGCCCTGGCCGTTGTCGCCCAGCGGCACGCCGGCCTGGCGCGCGGCCCAGGAGGCGAAGTAGGCGCACCACGGCCCGACGCCCGAGCCGGCCGTGGCCTGACGGTACTGGGCGATGCGCGGCGAGTCGTTGGAGCCGGGCGGCTGCTCGGACACGCCCACCTCGGGCAGCGCGGCGTTGACGATGGCCTGCCCGACCGAGCTCGCGGGCCGGGTCGCCACCGCGGTGGTGGCGGTCGTGCCGAGCGTGGCGCCGGTGCTGGCGCTCAGGAGCTGGTCGGCGAAGCTGTGGAGGTGCCGCTGGTCGCGGTGGAGACGGAAGCCGGGGCGGAGGTCGCGGCCGGCGTCAGCATCTGCTGCAGCTCGGCCACGCGAGCGAGGACGAGATCGAAGGACATCTCGAATTGTTTCGGCGGCGATCCGCTCGGGCTTTAGGCCGCCACGGCAGCCGGGGGAGCGGCGGCAGCGGCGGCCCCCTGCAGGCCCTGGGCGTGCTGGAGGAGCTCGGCCACCAGGTCGTCGCCGAGCGGCGCCACCACCGCCGTCGTCGTGCGGGCGCGCAGCGCGGCGGCGAGCGCCTCGGACTCGACCAGGACGAGATCGGCGCGGTCGCACTCGTCCGCCGGCGGCTCGCCGGCGAGCGCCCAGAGGATGTTCGCCTGCCCCGGGTGCACCGGGAACGCCACCCCGCGGCGGAGGTGCACCACGACGTCGCAGACGGCGTCGTGGGCGCCGGCCCAGTGCGCCTGGGTCAGGACGGCGCACGGGTGGCCGAGGCGGTGCAGGTGGCGCTGGAGCTCGCGCGCGAGCCGCGTCTCGCCGAAGTGGGCGGCCTGCGCCCAGTCCGGCACGTCGAGCGCGAGGGCGAAGCTGACGGGACCCGGCCGGCCGGCCTTGCGGGCCTGCCAGGCACGGAGGCCGGCGATTCCCTGACCGTCCGCCCACACCGGCGCGCCGTGGCGCGGCGGCTGCGCGGCGAGCACGGCGTCGGCCGCGGCCGGCGCCCCGCTCGTGATCGCGAGGAGGTCGGGAGCGGCGGGGGTGTCGAGACCGGCGAGGGAGACGGCGGCCGCCAGGTCGCCGAGCCCGTCCTCAGTGACCCTGATCGCCAGCGTCGCGTCGTCCTGCGCGGAGAACTGTCGCGCGTAGCCCGCCAGCAGCCGCGGCTCGTGCGCGAGCTCCGCACCGTCGGCGGCGACGACGAAGCCCCGGGCTTCGTGAGGCCGCTCCGCCGGGCTCGGTCCGAGGGCATGCGGGCGGGCCGGCGCGTTCTCCAGCCAGCCGCGCCGCCGGCGCAGCGCCGACAGCTCGCGGCGGGACGTGGTGTCCCAGGGATCGAGGGCGAGCGCGCCGGCGAACCGGCGCGCGGCGGCCTCGTCGTCGCCGGCGGCGAGCGCGGCCAGCCCGAGCGCGCGGCGTTCGGCGGCGGCCGCGCGCTGCCCGTCGTCGACGGGGGTCAGGTCGGCGCGCTCGTCGCCCTGCGCCATCAGCCGGAGCACGATGTCGTCGAGCAGGTCGAGGCCGCGCAGCAGGGCCTGTGCCGGCACGCGGGCCGTGTGGCTCCCGCTCAGCAGGTGCCGGCGGAAGGGGAGCTCCGAGCGGACGAGCTTCGCCAGCTTCTCGCCGGAGGAGCCGAGGTTGAGGTTGGCGTCGTGCTTGCGATAGTCGGTCACGGCCTCGCGCACGCAGCCGATCCGGGCGACCTGGGCGATCGCCGCGGCGATCCACCAGTCCTGCGCGTGCCCCGCCCACAGGGGGATCGGATGGCACTGCTCGCGCAGGCTCGCGCGGAAGACCGTCCCGCCGGACGAGACGACGTTGCGCCAGACCAGTTGGGGCAGCAGGTCCCCGTCGAGCTGCTCGAAGCGGTACGCCTCGAACAGCGACGGCACCAGCACATTCCCGCGTACGTCGACGACGCGCAGGTCGCCGTGTACGAGGCCGATCTCCGGATCGCGCTCCATGAGCTCGATGCGCGGGCCGATCATGCGGGGGCGCAGCATGTCGTCGCCGTCGTGCAGCACTATGTACTCGCCCGTCGCCTCGGCGATGCCCCGGTTGAACGACGAGAGGTGGCCGCCGTTCTCCTTGCGGATGTACTTGACCCCGCGGTCGCGCACCCACCGGCGCATGATCTTCGGCGTCGCGTCGGTCGAGCCGTCATCGATCACGATCACCTCGTAGGCGTCGTCCGGCCAGCCCTGCGCGAACACGCTCTGCAGCGACTTGTGCAGGAACCGGGCGTGGTTGTACGTGCAGATGACGACGGAGACCGAGGGCGTCATGCTCTTCCCATCGGCCTCCATCGCCGGAGCCTTGAGCGGCGCGCTCACACGCGCGCGGGAGTGGTCGCCGCGAGAGCGGCGCGGGCGCCACCGACCAGGCTGTCGTAATGCGCGGCCCGCACGTCGTCGGTGGCCTCGAGCGCCTCGGCGGGGCCCGCGAGCTCGCCGAGCGCGGCGGCGCCGCGCAGCAGCGCGTCGTAGCGGCCGCACACCTCTTCCCAGCGGTAGCAGGCCTTCCAGTGCGCGTGGCCGGCGCGGCCCAGCTCCTCCCGGGCCGCGGGCTCCGCCAGCAGGTGGTCGATGCCGCTGCCGAAGTCGGCAAGCGGGACGATCAGCCCGCCGGCGTGATCGTGGGCCGCGCCGCAGGCCGGCGTCGCGATCCACGGGAGCGAGCGGCTCATCGCCTCGACCAGCACGAGCGGCGTGGCCTCGGCGGACGAGGGCAGCAGCAGCAGGTCGCTGTCGCGCATGGCCGCCGCGACGGTGTGCGGCGACGCCCCGCCGATCAGCTTCACGCGCCGGTCGGCGCCGGCGAGCTGCGAGAGGTGCGCTGCGAGCTGGGGCAGGCCCGGGGCCGGGCGCCCGATGATCGCCAGCTGCCAGTCGCCGGGCTGGTTCGCCAGCGTCGCGAGCAGCCCCGCGTGGTTCTTCTCCGGCCACATGTTGCCCACGGCCAGCAGCAGGGGGACGTCGCGCCGCAGCTTCGCCGCGTCGCGGAAGTTGCCCGGCAACGGCGAGGTGGCCGCCGCGTTGGGCACGTAGACGGAGGGGATGCCCAGCTCATCGGCGAGCTGCGCGTCCACGCCGGCGTGTGAGCTGCGCACCAGAACGTCGGCGCGGTCGAGCCCCGCGACGTACTGCTGCAGGCGCGCGGGGTCCTCGTGCAGCCACCCGTTGTTCTCGGGGTTGATGCAGGGGACGGCGACGACGCGCGGGCCCGGGGGCAGGCTCAGCGTCGCCGGGACCGGCCAGGCGTTGGGCGCCGAGAACACGAGCACGGCGTCGGGCCTGCGCCGCTCCACCACTGCGTGCAGGCCGGCGGCCGCGTCGCCCGAGATCTCGTGGATGCGCATGCCGAGATGGGTGAGCTGAGTCCGCTCGGGGAGCGCGCGGGTGGCGACCTCGACCTTCCAGCCGAGCCGCTTGAGCCCGATGCCCACGCCCTCGACGAGGCGCTCCGCGCCGCCGATCGACGGGTGGAAGTAGTCGCCGACGAGCAGCACGGTGCCGCGCTTGCCGGCCGGTGCCGCGGGCGCCGTCGCGGCGATGGCGCGGGCCGCCGCACGGCGGCGGCGCTCCTCGGCCTCGCGTGACAGCGGCGCCAGCGCCGCGGCGCGCTCGTAGGCGGCGTGCGCGTCGGCCCAGCGGGCGCGGGCGAACTGCGTGTCCGCCAGCGCCAGGGGCAGCGACGGATCCTCCGGATCCAGCTCGGCGGCGCGGGCGAACCAGTGGGCGGCCTGGACGCGGTCGCCCTCGGCCTCGCAGACGCGCCCGAGCGTCTCCAGCGCGGCGACGTGCCCGGGCTCGTGGCCCAGCGCCTCGAGCGCTGCGAGGCGGGCCGCCTCGAGGTCCTCGAGCGCCACGGCCACGACCGCGAGGTCGCTGTGGGCGCGGGCGGCGAGCGCGGGCGAGTCGATGCCCCGGCGCGTGAGCGCGAGCAGCGCCCGGCCGGCGGTGGCGATGTCGCCGGCGGCGAACGCGGCCTCCACGGCGTCGAGCTCGCGCTCGGCCTCGGCGGCGGTGGCCGGCGCGAGGGTCGCGGTCCCGACCGGCGCGGCGGCGGTCTCCAGAGCCCGCGCGAACGCCTGCCGGGCGGCCGGCTCGAGCGGGTCGGAGGCGACGGCGGCGAGCGTGTGCAGCAGCGCCTCGCGGGGATCGGCGGCGGACGCCGCGGCGGCGAGCGAGGCCGCCGACGCGGCGCGCTGCTCGGCGCTGGGGGCGAGCTCGTCGGCCAGCGTCGTGCCGGCCGCGCGGGCCACCAGGCCGGCGTGCAGCTCGAGCCGGGCGACGGCGGAGCGCAGGTGCTCGGGGTCGACCTCGCGCAGGTCGAGCTCGCGCAGCATCCAGCGCCGGAAGTCGTTGTCGAGCCGCACGTTGCGGATCCACCTCTCCCCGTGCGTCGTGCCGCCGGACATGTTGTCGCCATCGATCCGGTAGCGGACGAGCGGGGCGTCGATCCAGTCGATCTCGGCCACCTCGCCGACGCGCAGCGCGAGCCACCAGTCCTGGCAGGACGCCTCGGCGGCGACCGGCAGCGCGCGCTCGGCGAGCTCGCGGCGGACCATCAGGCTCGGGGCGGGCGCGAAGTTCTCCTGCAGGAACACGCCGAGCGCGCGCCCGCGCGGCGGCTGCATGCCGTGCTCGCGGAAGTGGGACGGCGTGCGCGGGCGGCCGTCGCCGTCCACGGTCTCCATGTCCGTGAACACGAGGCCGACCTCGGGCCGGCGCTGGAACAGCTCGACCTGGCGGCGAACCTTCTCCGGGTGCCAGGCGTCGTCGGCGTCCAGGAGCGCGACCAGCTCGCCGCGGGCCTCGGCGATGCCGCGGGCGGTGGCCGCGTTCAGGCCGGCGTTGTCCTGGCGGACGACGCGGATGCGGTCGCCGTAGGCGGCCAGCACCGCGGGCGTCTCGTCGGTCGAGCCGTCGTCAACGACCAGGACCTCGAGGTTGGCGTAGTCCTGCGCGAGCGCGCTGTCGATCGCCTCCGGCAGGTAGCCGGCGTAGTTGTAGGCGCAGATCAGGGCGGTGACCAGCGGCCCCTCGGTCTCGATGACGACGGGACGCGACCGGAGCGTGGCAGGAGCCGGCGTGGACTCGGGGAGCGAGCGGCCGGCCCACAGCGCGCGCAGCTCGGCGGCGAGCGTGTCGGCCACCGCGGCGTGCGCGTAGCGCTCGCGCACCATCCGCTCGCCGGCCGCGGCCAGGGCGGCCAGGTGCTCGGGCTCCGCGAGCGCCTCCCGCACGACGCGGGCGAAGTCCTGGACGTCGCCGGGGCGGTGCAGGAGGGCGTTCACGCCGTGGCGGAAGCCGATCTCGTGGTGCACCGCGGTGTCGTCGCCGACGAGCAGCGCGCCGGCAGCCGGACCCTCATACGTGCGGGCGGGCGGGAAGTTCATCAGGCCGGTGTCGTTGGCGAACAGCGCGTGCGCGTTCAGCAGCCCCACGGCGTCGTAGCTCGGGTCCTTGGTCTCCGGGAAGACCGGGAAGCGCGAGACGAGGATGTCGGCGAGCGAGCCGGCGTTCTCGAGCAGCGCGCGCCGCCAGGCGTGCGTCCAGCGCACGCCCGCGTGGAAGGCGACGTAGTCGTCCAGCTCGCCGGGCGGGCACAGCGGGTCGTCGACCGGGTTGACCGAGCCGAGCCCGATCACCGACCGCTCGCGCTCGGCGAACGGGGTCAGCGGGCGGAAGCGCGGAGCGAACCCGAACGGGACGGCCAGCGTGCGGCCGGCCAGCGACGGATACAGCGCGCGGAAGAACGGCGAGTGCTCGTCGTGGCGGTTGTAGCCGAGCGCGACGTCGACGCCGCCGCGCACCAGCGCCTCGTGCGCGTCGCGGGCGTGGAAGACGAAGTCCATCACGTGGTAGGCCTTCAGCCCGGTGAACTCGGCCGGCGGCGCGAGCTCGGGCAGGTACGGCCGGCCCTCGAAGCCGACGAGGATGTCGGCGAGCTGGTTGAGCTCGCGCGCATCGGTGACGATCTCGAGCTCCGTGCCGCCGAGGCGCAGCCGCTCGCCGCGCGCCGTGGCCGCGAGGACGCTCGGGTCGCCGGCGAGCTGGGGCAGGTAGGCGTACGTGGCGTGGCGCTCGGCGAACAGCGGCGCGTAGCCGTTGAAGTCGCGCCCGGCCGGGTCGGCGACCCGCGGGGCGTGGACGGCGATGACCGGCTCGCTGCGCGGCGCCGCGGGCGCGGGCGACGGAGCCGGCGCGGCGGTGGGGGCCGGCGCGGGCAGCTGCGCGACCCGCTGGCCGAGCGCCTGCGCGGCGTGCTGGTTGAGCCGGTGCTCCAGCTCGTCGAGCTGCGGCGACGGCGCGACCTCGCGCAGGGCCTCCAGCGACTGCATGCGCAGCGACAGCTCTTGCACGAGGCTGTCGACCCGCCCCGCCTTGACGGCGTGGTAGCGGCGGCTCGCCATGTCGAAGACGCCGATCGGCTGCGCGAGGTAGAGCACCGGGTGGCGGCGGGCGATCGACAGGCAGGCCTGCCAGTCGGCGACCCACGGCTGGCAGCCGAACTCGACGTCGCCGAGCACGTCGCGGTGCATCGAGTGGCCGATCGGGCTGCCGAACCAGTTGCCGCGCTCGGCCGACAGCGCGAGCGCTTCGGCGGGGGCGACCAGGCGCGTCTCGGGCAGCATGCGCCAGTGCTCGAGCCCGCCGTCGGGGTGACGGATCAGGTACTCGGCCACGATCAGCCGCGCGTCGGGGTACTCCCGGGCGGCGGCGTCGAGCACCGCGGCGGCGCCGGGGAGCAGTTCGTCGCCGGCGAACCACCACTTCATCCACTCCGTCGCGCCCTCTTCGCGGAACAGCTCGAGCGCGCGGCGCCAGTTGCCCACGCGCGAGTGGCGCTGCGCGTTGACCACGACGTCGGCGCCGCGGTCGGACAGCAGCTGCGCGGTGGCGTCGGAGGACACGTTGTCGGCCACGAGGTGGCGGAAGCCCGCCTCAGGACGCCAGGTGCGCGCCCAGGCCTCGTTGTCGAGCACGGGGGTCACGGTGACCTGCGTCGCGAGCTCCTCGCGCAGGCCCTCCAGCGCGGCCTCGCCGGCGCCGGGCAGCCGCAGGTGGCCGGCCACGTCGGCGGGCACGCCGCCTGCATAGATCACGATGTCGGGCAGCACCGCCGCGCGCCGCGACAGCTCGGCGTCGCCGCCGATCAGCTCACGCAGCCGCGCGCCGGCGGCCTGCTGGTCCAGCGGCCCGCCGGCGATGGCGAGCTCGCAGGGGTCGCCCGGGCGGACGCTCCGGCAGTACGCCTCCAGCACGCGCAGTGCGGGTGCCGGGGCGTCCCAGTCGATGCTCAGCCACATCTGGGTCATGCCGCGAGCTCCAGGTCCAGCCCGGCCGCGCGCAGCGACAGCTCAAGACGGAGAAAGGCCTCGTAGTCGGCCGGGATGCCCAGGCCGTACATGCCGGCCGCCTCGGCGCCGACGTTGTCGATGCCGATGGCCGCCCCGGCGCCGATCAGCCCGTTGTAGGCCGGCGCCACGTAGAACTCGCCGTTGACGCGCTCGTCGGCGGCGATCATCGCCTTCGCCGCGCGGATGAAGTCGCCGCCGCGGGCGAACGTGTAGATGCCGACGGTCGCCTCGTCGGAGACGACGACCTTCTCGACCACGTTGGTGACCCGCCGGCGCTCGTCGAGCTCGCACGAACGACCACTTCGGGTCGTCGGCGGTCATGGTCATGATCAGCCCGTCGAGGCCGCCGCGCCGCATGACGGCGAGGTGCGCGTCCATCGTCGTGGTCGACCCACTGGTCGCTGTTGGCGATCACCAGCACGTCGTCGGGGTCGATCGCCGCCTCGGCGAGCAGCACCGTGCAGGCGGCGCCCTCGGTCACGCCGTCGATCGGCCACGATCTCGCAGCCCGGCGCGGCGGCCCGCAGCCGCGCCTCGAGGCCGAAGGCGGCCAGGTGCTCGCGCTGGCAGATGAACACGAACCGGGCGGGCTCGCTCGGCGTCAGGTTGCGCACGACGACCTCGATCATCGGCAGGCCGTGGATCGGCAGCAGCGGCTTGGGCAGCTCGTAGCCGGCGTCCGCGAAGCGGCTGCCGCGCCCGGCCATGGGAACGACGATCGTCGAGCATGGCGGTCCTCAGCGCAGGGTATTTGTCGCCCGCCACGGCGGGCAGCTTCACGGCCACGACGACCGCGTCGGTCAGGGCGAGGAAGTCGCTCGGCACGCCGGGGCGCGAGCTCGACGATGTCGCCGGCGCCCAGCTCCATGCCGTCCATGCGGACGCGGCCGGAGACGACCGCGGTGAGCTCGGTGGCGACCTTGTGCACGTGGCGCTCCTCGGTCTCGCCGGCGGCGTAGGGCTTGATCGCGATCTCCACGTCGGACGTGCGGTAGCACGGACGGCTCGAAGTCGCCGACGAACCAGCCGCGCACCATCTCGTCGAGCTTGTGGACGTTCACGACGCCACCGTGGCGCGCCGCCGGTCGGCCAGGTGCTCGCCGTAGGCGTCGACGCCGTGCAGCGAGGCCAGCGAGAAGTAGCGCTCGCGCTCGACGTGGTGCGTGCCCACGCGGCGCCCGCGCAGGATCATCTCGTTGAACACCGGGCAGACGTAGAACGCGCCGTCGACGGAGGCGTCCTTGCGGATCATCGCCATCGCGCCGTCGACGAAGTCGCCGCCACGCCGGTACCAGTAGATGCCCGCGGTGGCGATCCGGCTGATCGGCCGCTTCTCGGCCGCCTCGACGACCAGCCCGTCGGGGCCGGTGCGCACGTAGGACCAGCGCGGATGGACCGCGTCGAAGGTGACCATGCCGCCGTCGAGCCCGGCGGCCGCGAAGCCGTCGGCGATCGCCGGCAGGTCGGCCTCGAGCACCTGGTCGCCGTTGAAGATCAGCAGCGGCTCGTCGCGGCGCGATGTGCACCGATCGCGTGCAGGGCCGTGCAGGCCGCGCCGCTGTCCAGCGCCGGGACGCCGATGACCTGGGCGGTGGGGGCGAGCAGGCGGATGACGTCGTCGGTGTGGTAGCGGCGGCACTCCTCCTCGCGCACGAGGAAGAGGGCGTGCGAGGCGCGGTCGATGCACCGGCTGCAGGCCCTCGATCGACGCGCTGGACCAGCGGCTCGCCGTCGATCTCGACCAGGTTCTTCGGGTACTTGTGGCCCGCGACCTCGAACAGGCCGCTGTCGCCGGCCATCAGCACGACGAGCCTCATGCCGCCACCCTCCCGGACTGCTCCGCGGCCGCGATCCGGCGCTGGATCGGCGTCGAGCGTGACGTCCTCGGGGCCGCCGACCACCAGCACGTGCGCACCGGCCGCCTGTGGCCGCCCGGATGCCGTTCTCGTTGTCCTCGACGACGACCGTCTCGTGCGGCTCGGCGCCGAGCGTGTGCATGGCCTTCACGTACATCTCCGGGTCGGGCTTGCCGCGGGCGACGTCCTGGTTGGACACGATCACGTCGAGGTACTGCGCGCAGGTCGGAGCGCTCCATCATCTCCTCGATCGTGCGCCGGACGGAGTTGGAGGCGACGCCCAGGCGGTAGCCGGCGGCCTGCAGGCGCGCGAGCGCGAACTGGTGCTGGAAGACCGGCTTGCAGCGACGTGGCCACCAGCTCGAGCGTGTACTGCTGCTTGAGCGAGTTCAGGAACGCGTGCAGCTCCTCGGGCAGGCCGTGCTCGACCGTGAGCATCTGCAGCTTGCGCTTGGTCGGCAGCCCGTCGTAACGTCGACGAGGTGCTCGTAGCGGCTGATCTCGTAGCCGAGCAGCCCGAGCGCGCGGTTGAGCGCCTCGTAGTGCCACTCCCGGGCGTCGATGAGCACGCCGTCCATGTCGAACACGACGGCCTTGATCTGCCCGCTCACGCGAAGACCTCCTGGGCCTGGTGCGGCAGGTCGGTGCACAGGTGGACGTCCGGCGAGGCCCACACCGACCACCCGCTCCAGTCCTCCCACGCGGCCGTATGGTCGCGGCCGTGGAGCTCGGGCGAGACCACGGCGACCTGCTTGCCGGCCGCCAGGTGGGCGGCGATGCGGTCCGCGGTCACGAAGCCACCGAAGAAGTCGTCCAGCCAGACGCCGCGGGCGTCGTCGTAGAGCGCGGGGGCCGGCTCGACCTCGCTGTGGCGGGTGAAGTACGGCAGGCCGGCGCGCGCGTAGCGCAGCGCGTCCGGGACCGACATGTCGAAGGCGAACCAGCGGCCGGGCTCGACGTCGCCGAGCGCGTCCGCGATCAGCTGCTCGAGACCGTCGGCCTTGACGTTGACGGCGAGCTGTCCGGGGGCGCCGGCGGCCAGGAAGGCGTCCACGACGGCGGCGAACGGCAGCGCGCCGGTCGCGGGCGGGTCATGGCTGATCACGAGCGCCCCGTCGAGATCGCGCACGTCCAGCTCCACGCCCCAGCCGTGCGCGAAGGCGTCGCGGAAGGCCGCGAGCGTGTTGCGCTGAACCGCCTCGGCCCAGAGGCCGCGGTGTGCGATGGAGGTCACATGGGTCCTATCGGACAGTTGTCCAGGATCCTGAAGACCTTCTCCCTTAACGCAGACGGGCGGCCTCGAAAGGCCGCCCGCCGCGATCCGTCCCTCGGTGGGGTATGTGTGGGCCAGCCCTCCAGCAGGCCCTGTTGTCCCTCGGCCCAGCGGTATGAGCGGGCGTTCGCCCGAGATGACTCGTGCCGGTGGTCCGAAGCTGTGTGGACCGACGAGAAGAAGAGCGCCGCAGAGGCACTGCCCGGCCTGGCGCGGCGGGCGAGCGGGATTCCCTGCGACCGACACTCCCTGTCGGTCGATGTCTCAAGGTCTCGAAGCGACTCCTTGTCGCCTCTCCCGTATTGATCGGCAGGGTCGCGCGGACCTGTAGGAGGAATTTCTCAGGCCGGCGTGCCGGCGGCCACGTCGGTCAGCACCGCGCGCCAGTCCTCGGCCGTGACGGCGGCCGAGCGGTGCTCGGCCACGTAGGCGTAGGCGCCCTCGCCGATCCGCCGGCGCTCCTCCGGGTCGTCGATGAGTCGCAGTAGAGCGGCCTCGACGTCGGCGGGGGTGCGGGCGTGGACGCCGGTGACGCCGTCCTCGATCTCGCGGTAGACGTCCGGGTGCGCGATCAGCGGCAGCTTCATCGCGCTCGCCTCCAGCCAGCGCAGGTCGCTCTTGCCGCGGAACAGGTTGTTCTCGGCCGACGGCGCGATCGCCACGTCGAACAGCGTCATCGACGCCGGGTAGACCTCCATCTTGGCCGGCGGCAGGCCCCAGGCGCGCTCGAGGCCGAACTCCGGCACGAGCTCGTCGGCGAACGGGTGGCCGACGGACACGAAGCGGGTCTCCGGCCGGGCGCGCATGACCGCGCGGACGGCCGGCTCCCAGCGGGCCAGGGAGGCGACGTGGCCGATCCCGCCCGACCAGCCGATGGTCACGCCCTCCCGGGGCGGCCTCGGCCAGGCGTAGCGCTTGAGGTCGATGCCGTTGCGGCAGACCCAGGTGCGGTCGTTGAACGAGCGATAGCGGCGGGCCAGGTACGGCGTCGAGCAGATCACGCCGTCGCACACGCCCATGGCCAGCTCCATACGCTGGACGAACTTCTCGTCGTACTTGCCGGCCAGCTCGTGGGACTTGATCTTGCGCGCGGACTGGATGTAGTCGTCGATCTCGTAGAGGACCCGCACGCCCGCCGCCTGCAGGTCGCGGATGAGCTGGACCCAGGCCGGGCCGCGCGGCTGCTGGAGCACGACGATCTCATAGTCGTAGAAGTCCTCGACGCGCGGCACGTGCTCGCCCAGCCCGGTGTCGAGGACCAGGTTCGGCGGCTCGCCGCCGGCGGCCACGTAGTCTGCGCCCAGCGCCAGCGCGGGCAGGAAGCAGCGGTAGTAGCCCACCACGCTGGCCCCCCAGCCGACGAACAGCGTCTTCGGGATGCCGGCCATTCAGATCACCTCCGGGGCCCACGCCTGGAAGTTGCGGCCGGCGTGCTTGTTGCGCAGGCGGAACGCGCTCAGGGTGGTGTCGTCGAGGTCGGAGTCCAGCAGTGCGAGCGCGCGGGCGCGCGCCGTGGGCTCGAGCACGCTCTGGCCGCCGGCCTCGGTCACGCGCAGACAGTAGTCGAGGCCCACCTCGGCGCCCTCGAGGCCCTCGTCGAACTCGCCGACGCGCTCCAGCCACTCGCGGCGGATGAGCTGCAGCTCCGGGCTGGTGGGACACAGCAGGGGCACCGAGACATCGAGCAGGACGGCCGGGATGCGATACAGGCGCGCGCTCCAGTTGCGGCGGAACAACGAGAAGAAGTATCCCGCCTGGCGGATCAGGCCGTTCGGCTCGACCACGGCGCCGCCGGCCATCGCCGCGGGCGCGCCGTCGGTGCCCGTGCGCGCGCTCAGCCGGCTCAGCCAGCCCGCCTCGGGGATCAGGCCGGGAGCGAGCAGCGCCAGGTCCATGCCATGGCCGGTGGCGGCCCGCAGGCCGACGTTGAATGCGGCGGTCTCGCTGTCCGTACCGGCCGGGGCATACGCGCACTGCAGCTCGGCGGCCGCGATCTTGAGCATCGCTGCGTGGCCCGCGGGAGAGCGGTCCACGACCAGGACCATCGCGGCGGGCGCCGTGCTGCGCGCGGCGACGAGCGTCTGGAGGACCGGGTCGATCTCCGCCTCGCTCTCGGCGCGCGGGGAGACCACGATGAGGACAGAGGGCGGATCCACGACGACAGCATCGGGTTATACCCCTGCCCGACGTGAGCGACGCTCGCTTAACGACGGAGGGCGGCCCCTTGCGGGACCGCCCTCTCGCCGGTATCCGAACTCTGGGTACTACTAGCCGCGCAGGAGCGACAGCACCGACTGCGGTGCCTGGTTGGCCTGCGCGAGCATGCTCGTGCCGGCCTGCTGAAGGATGTTCTCCTTCGTGTAGTTCGTCATCTCAGCCGCCATGTCCACGTCGCGGATCCGCGACTCGGACGCCGTCAGGTTCTCCTGGTAGGTCGCCAGGTTGTTCAGACGGTGGTTCAGGCGGTTCTCGACCGCGCCGTAGGAGGCGCGAGCGGTCGAGATGTTCTTGATCGCGTTGTCGATCGTGTCGATGCTCGAGAGCGAGCCGGTCGACAGCGCCGTCTTGGCGGCGGCGGTGGACGACAGGGCCGAGAGCTCGGCCAGGCCGCCGGTGCCGGCGGTCCCGATGTTGGCGCTCAGCGTGACCGCGGTCGTGCTGATGGTCTCGTTGTCGTTGGCGCCCACCTGGAACGAGAAGGTCGCGCCGTTCAGCAGCTTGTTGCCGTTGAACGAGGTCTGGCTCGCGATGTTGCCGAGCTTCACCTCGGAAATCGGGGATCTGAAAAACTCCATGTTCGATTTTTGCCGGCGCTGTCCAGCGTGCGGCTCCACCAACGGTAACGCTAGCTGCGCGCCGGAGATACAGTCGTTGAAAGTAAGATTGGACGGCGAAGCGGAACGTTGGAGTTCGCTGACGAAAGAAATGCTGGCGCAATTGAAAGCAGTCGTCGAGGAATTGGCGAAGCTGCCTTCGGCACGGACGTTGGTTTTCGTCTCCGATGGGTTCTCGCTCCAAGCCGCGCGCGATTTCTATTCGGTAGCGGCGGCATTTGTCCCCGCGGCCCCGCAATTCAAGACTGCCGGACCGATCGACCTCGCGCCGGCACTCGAAGCTGTCATTAAGGCCGGTGCTGCGGGGAACGTGAAGATCGATTCGGTGGATTCGCGAGGCGTCTTCCAAAGTTCGCTATCGGCCCAGGGATCGATGGATGCCAGCGCTCCCAGCGACCGGTCCGCTCCCAGTGTGATTCGTCATGTTCCTCCGGCTAACCGGGGCGGAGGACTGTATTCCGATATGGACCGTCAAGCGAGCTCGCTTTCGTTCCAGAACTCCGCGGGGATGGAGCAATTGGCGCAGACAACCGGGGGATTGTATCTGCACAACAACAACGATCTGCTGAAGCACTTCCAAACCGTCCTGGCGGATGGCCGGGAGTATTACCTGCTTTCCTATGTGCCTTCCAACACTGCTCAGACCGGCGCTTTTCGAACGATCTCGGTGGACGTGAAGCGAGGTAAGGAGTTGCGCGTGCGCGCCAAAGCGGGATATTGGGAGCAGGAAAAAAACTAGAGGAGAAACGATGGCAAGACTGATGGCCCTGACTTGCGCGATGGCACTCTTCGCAGTGCCCACCTCCGGTCGTGACAACGACAAGGAAGAGAACCGCGTGAAAAACAGCGGGCGAGTGCTGAAGGAAGTCCTCGACATCCCGGACAATATTCCCGGCGACCTGCTCAATAAGGCAGAATGCGTGGCGATCTTTCCCTCTGTGCTGAAGTTCGCCATCGGCATCGGCGGAAGCTACGGCCGCGGGGTGATGACTTGCCGCAAGGGCGAGCACTACACCGGCGGCTGGAGCGCGCCCTCGATGATGGCGCTCGAAGGCGCTAACATCGGCTTGCAATTGGGCGGGACGGCGACCGATTTTGTGCTGCTGGTGATGAACCCCCGCGGCGCCGACGCTATCCTTTCGAGCAAGGTCAAATTGGGCGGGGACGCCGCGGCGGCAGCCGGCCCCAAAGGGCGAACGGCCCAGGCCGATACGGACGTTACGATGCGCGCGGAGATTCTGAGCTACTCTCGCGCGCGAGGCTTGTTTGCAGGCGTGTCGCTGGAAGGCTCAACGCTGCGACCTGACCCTTCGGCCAACAAACATCTGTACAACCGGGACGTCAGGGTCCGGGGAGATCATCCGTGACGGTAAGGCGGCCGTGCCTTCTTTCAGGGCGACGCCTGGTCTCGCTACTCAACCAGAAATCGCCGAGAAACCTCTCCGACCCGAATTCGCTTAAGTAATAGACCGCGTGACTACCGAGGCGGCGTTGCTACCGTCTATCGCGGATTGCAGGACGAGAGGCTGATCTCGATTCGGCACGGCTTTGGAGTGAGCGTTGCATCCCGCCGAACGCAGTCGGCCAGAGCTGTTGACCTGCGGCGGATGATGCGTGGCGTGCTCCCTCAGATGGTGCTGGCGGGTATGCCCGTGCGGCGATCGCGGAGACGGTAGCCGCAGAGCTGGGCGAATTGCGCAAGGGGAGGAAGCGGAGAAGCGGATGGCTCTTTTGTTTTGCTTCACTGCCGTCCGCGGCACTGCTGGCTGGCGTGGCGCGGCTGTGGAGTTTTCCGCGAAAGGATGTTGACGGTTGGCTCTTTGGCCTAAGTCTGCCCCTACTGGAAGTTTTTCACACACTTTTTCGCACCGGCCCAACTGGGATATAATCCTCAACAATTGAGATGAAACTCAGCATGGATCACGCCGGATGGACCCGTAGCGCGGCAAACCGGGCTGGGGCTTTCATGCTTCTTGGTGTCATCAACGGGACGCTTTTGTGCGCCTCCGGTCTTCAATCTGCATTGCCAGCGCGTATGGAGTACATTGCGGAGGCCTCAGATGCGGATCGCAGCCTGCCCGATTATGGGGTGAATGCATTTGCGCAAACCCCGGACGGCTATCTCTGGGCCGCAACGTACGAGGGTGTGGCGCGCTTCGATGGCGTCAGGTTTGAACTGGTCAACCATGCCACTACACCCGAGTTCCCGGGAAAGGGTGTCATCGCGATCCTCAAGGACCGTGCTGGCCGCCTCTGGGCCGCCACCGACAGAGGCGTCGCGTGTCTGGAACATGGCCACTGGCACGTATACCGACAAGCCAACGGTGCGCCGGTATTGTCCGGCGACAACCTGTTTGAGGGACAGGGCGGCGAAATACTTGTGACAGCCGGTCACCGATTGTTTCGTCTGACCGAGGGCCACTTCGTCGAATTCGGTTTGCCGCCCGGAATGGGGATCTCTAAAGGCACCTTGTCGCACACCGGCGATCTTCGATTCATACGGAGAAGCAACTTGCCACATTTCACGGCGGAACATGGCAATCGATTGCCCTTCCCCCCGAAATCGCTGCCAGCGGTCTGCAGGGCGTAACGGCTGCGCATGACGGCGGCATCTGGGTGTCCGGCGCTTCCCAGATCCTGAAGTTCCGGAATGGGACTTGGACGAAGTTATTTCGCGCTCCGGAGGACTTCAGCTTCACTGGGACGGTGAGAATGCTGGAGGACTCGGAGCGCAATCTTTGGTGCGGCGATCAGTCCAGGGGCCTTGTGGAATTCCGCCCGGACGGCCGCACACTTCGATTCACGCACGAGGACGGCCTGCCGAGCCTCGCGATTCGGGCCTTGTTTGAAGACCGGGAGAACAACGTCTGGGTGGGGACCCACGGCGGCGGTATGACGCGCTTCAGGCATCGCGCGGCTTACTTATTCCACGAGGCTTCCAATTCGGACGAGACGCAGATAGACACCGTGGCAGCGACAGCGGCAGGCCGACTGCTGCTGGCAACTTATGAGGGTGGCCTGATCCAGTTCGATGCAGCGAGCATGCGCTTTGGAGCGTTCCCCCAGTATCGCGGGAATTCGCGATTGGCGGCGCACTCCCGAGTGTTGACGGCATTGGAAGACCATGCCGGAACCATCTGGACCAACCTTTCGGGAATGGGATTGTTTCGGATCCGAGCACACTCCCCGAAAACTCACGAATCATCGGTGGAAGAGCAGTCGTCCCGCGAATTGGAAGGCAAGACTATTTTCGAGGATTCTCGTGGGACGCTCTGGGTCGGAACCTATTTCGGAATCGCAAGGCAAGAATCCGGCGAGTTCGAGTTCTACCGGTCGGAATCCGGACTACCCCAGGGATTGATTTCGGCGATCGGCGAAGACCAGGATGGCGGAATCTGGGTTGGTGGCGCAGCCGGCTTTTTCACTGGAAGGATGGAAGGTTTGAAAAGTTCTTACCATCTGGAGCGCACGAGTACGGCCCAGTCACCTCGTTGTTCCGCTCCAGGGACGGCGCGTCTGGATCGGCCTCGAAAACGGCGGCTTGGATCGCCTCTGGAACGGAACGCTTCACCATTATGGGGCCAGCCAAGGGCTGCCACCGGTGAAGATTACGAGTGTCATAGAAGACGACGAGCGCCGCCTATGGCTCGCGACTTTTCACGACGGACTGTTGTGTGTCCCCATCGAATCGCTTGACGCCGTTGCGGCACAGCAGAGGCAGAAGGTCGCCGTGGTCTGGCTAAAAAAAGAAGACGGACTGGAAACCAACGCGTTTCGCTACGGCTATCAACCGGCCGCCGCAAAGGGCAAGGTGGCCGGCTCTGGTTCGCAACCCTAAAGGGCCTGGTAATGGTCGATCCCAAACGGATTGGCAGGAATTCGGTAGTTCCCCCGGTGCTGATCGAAGCCGTGGGTGTGAACGGTGGAAGCATTGCGATCGACCGGAACAGTTCCGCTCCGGTGCGCCTTCCCGCGGGAAGCCGGGACATCCAGGTTTCGTACACGGCGCTCAGCTTCACGGCGCCGAAACACGTCCGGTTTCAATATAGGCTTGAAGGGTCTGACGCCGACTGGGTGGAGACCAGTCAACACGTGGCCAATTTCGGGTATCTGCGGCCCGGAAGTTACTCGTTTCGTGTCAAAGCCGCCAATAACGACGGCTTGTGGAACACCGATCCGGCTGTGGTGCGCATTGAGGTCGCGCCGTTTTTCTGGGAGGTCCGCTGGGTTCAGTTACTTGCCATCGTATTCCTGGTCTCCGCCAGCACTTTGGCGGTTTACCGCAATCAGAGGCGGAAGCTTCTACGCACAATGCAACTGCGCAGAGAGCGAGGATTGCGTCGCGACGTGGAGCGGCTCCGGGCCATCCTAAAGGTCTCCGAGGAACGGTTTGCTACAGCATTCAATGCGAGCCCCATACCTCTTAGCATTGCGACTCTGGATGAGGGCCGGTATGTGGAGGTGAACCAGAGTTTCCTGCGGATCACGGGGTTGCGGCGTGAGGAAGTGATAGGGCGCCAGTGGCGAGAGCTGGGTATCTGGGGTGACACTGCTGCAATTGACCAAGGGTCGGATCCTGAAGTCCGGGGGACGTTGTCGCGGCATTGACGTTCAGTTGCGCGACCAGAAAGGACAGATCCGCGATTTGATCGTGTCGGCAGA